>NZ_AP025018.1:0-5711560 GCF_019977735.1 Calothrix sp. PCC 7716
CATGTAGTCCTAGGTATAGCGCATGGCTGGTCTTTTGTTTAGATTTGTAAGTACTTTTTGCGTTTTCTGTGTTTAAGACCTTTATTCAAAGGTGTAAATAATGTCCCTAACTCTAGACAACCTGTGGCGCCAAGTTTTAGCTCGTTTACAGCTAGAACTATCGCGTCCCACGTTTGAAACCTGGATAAAGACAGCTAACGCGGAACGGTTAGAAAATAACTGCCTGTTCATTCGTACCCCAAACCCTTTCGCTCGCAACTGGCTGCAAAAGTATTACATTGAAACAATAGCCAATGTTGTTTGCGACATCGCAGGTTATAAGATAGAAATTTACATTACATCTGACTCTGATGATTCTCATTCTCAGGAAGATATGGCGCCTGTCGAAAACACAGCACCAAGAGTAGTTTCCGTTGGAATTCGAGAAAATAGTCTAAAAACCAACAATTTAAACTTAAACCCGAAATATTTATTTTCTCGGTTTGTTGTTGGCGCCAATAATAGAATGGCACATGCAGCAGCGTTAGCAGTAGCAGAATTACCAGGACGCGAATTTAACCCATTGTTTTTGTGTGGTGGTGTGGGGTTGGGGAAAACGCACCTAATGCAAGCTATTGGTCATTACCGCTTGGACATCAAGCGAGACTCAAAAATTTTCTACGTTTCCACCGAGAAATTTATCAACGACTTTTCTACAGCAGTAAGCACAGAAATGCAAAGCTTTCGCGAGCATTACCGAACTGCGGATGTAATATTAGTCGATGATATCCAGTTTATCGAGGGAAAAGAGCGTTTTCAGGAAGAATTTTTCCATACATTTAATACATTGCATGAAGCAGGTAAACAGGTAGTTATTGCTTCAGACCGTCCTCCCAAACAAATTCCCCAGCTTCAAGAGCGCTTATGTTCGCGGTTTTCCATGGGGTTAATTGCCGATATCCAAAAACCCGATTTAGAAACACGGATGGCGATTTTACACAAAAAAGCTGAGTATGACAATATTCGTTTGCCTAGGGATGTTATCGAGTATATTGCATCAAATTATACGAATAATATTCGTGAACTCGAAGGCGCCTTAATTCGTGCGTTAGCGTATATTTCCATTTGGGGTTTGCCAATGACGGTAGAAAATATTACATCTGTTTTAGAGGCGCCAAGAGAAAAAATTGCCGCTACACCTGAAGCTATTTTAACTGTTGTTGCTGACACCTTTAATGTATCAATCGAAGACATGAAAAGCAACTCGCGGCGCCGGGAAATAAGCTGGGCACGTCAAATTGGCATGTATTTAATGCGGCAATACACAGATTTAAGTCTACCTAGAATCGGCGAAGTATTTGGCGGCAAAGACCACACGACAGTACTTTATAGTTGTGACAAAATTACTCAGCTACGTAAGAAAGATGCTGCACTTAAACAGAAGCTATACCAGTTAACTGACCAAATTCAAATAAACAATCCCCGCAAGCTATCATAGAAATGTGGCACGGGCATCCTTGCCCGTGTTATTAATTGAAGGAATGAACCACAAAGGACACAAAGAAAGAAAGAAAGAAAGAAAGAAAGAAAGAAAGAAAGAAAGTAAATATTATTACTAATTAAAAAGTAAATTACGTATTATTCGCAAAAAATGTGCTGTTTTACAGGTTAAATTATAGAATTAACGATAGTTTTATACATCAAGGCTTACGTAAAGAAACCTGGTTTCTACCCAAAATATTCATTTTTATTAAATGCTATCAACAAAGAAACCAGGTTTCTCAGGCGCCTGTTCTGTACTAACTAATTTTCAAATTAGTACATAAGTGTTAGTAAATTGGCATACGATGTTATTATCTTAAGTTGCTGTGACGATATGTAAGGCAGTGTTGATTTCGATGCAATACTACCCTAGTCTTACTTATTGCGGCATATCAAAACGCGCGCTCACTTTTATCCTCAGCATATGAAACTAGTTTGTAACCAAAGCGACCTTAACACAAATCTTTCCCTGACGAGCCGTGCAGTACCATCACGTCCAACGCATCCTGTACTAGCGAATGTGCTGGTAGTAGCTGATGCTGATAGTAATATTGTGACAATTACAGCTTTTGACCTGAGTTTAGGAATTCGCACTAGCTTTAATGCAGAAGTTATTCAAAGTGGCACAATCGCAATGCCAGCGAAGTTACTTAATGATATAGTCTCGCGGTTGCCAGAAGGGGAAATTACTCTTGAAGATGAAACTAATACAGAAGAGAATACAGGCGAAGGTATACTTGTTACTTTGACACCTCGAAGTGGTAGCTACAAAGTTCGAGCAATGGGTGGTGAGGAATTTCCTGAGTTACCAGTAATTGAAGATACTCAACCAATATATTTGAGTGCAGCATCGTTAATTGAAGGGTTGCGAGGAACTTTATTTGCTACGAGTGCTGATGAAACCAAGCAAGTCTTAACAGGAGTTCACTTAAAGGTTTTACCTAATGCTCTTGAGTTTGCAGCAACTGATGGACACCGTTTAGCAGTTGTGGAAACAATAAACGAAGGTTCTGACGATAATAACGATGCTGAGTTAGAAGTGACAGTACCTGCTCGTGCTTTACGCGAACTTGAGCGGATGTTAGCACATAGTGCCCAATCTGAAGAAACTATTGCGCTGCATTTTGACCAAGGACAAGCGATATTTGAGTGGCAAAACCAACGTTTAACAAGTCGAACATTAGATGGGCAGTATCCGCAATATCGGCAATTATTACCTCGTCAGTTTCAACGCGAACTAACTTTAGATAGAAAGCAACTTTTGAGTACTTTAGAACGAATTGCAGTTTTAGCCGACCAAAAGAATAATATCGTTAAAGTTAGCATTGACAGCGGCGCCCAAGAAATAACCTTATCAGTGGAAGCAGCAGATATTGGTAGTGCAGTAGAACCAATGCCAGCACAAATATCAGGAGATGATATTGATATTGCTTTTAACGTTAAATATTTGATGGAAGGTTTAAAAGCACTACCAGCTACCGAGATAGTAATGCAGTTAAACTCAAATTTAACGCCAGTAATTTTCACACCCCTTAGCGGTGTTAAAATGACCTACTTAGCGATGCCCGTACAATTAAGAAATTAGTGCTGAGTAGATAGTGCTGAGTGCTGAGTAGTTTTCAAATGTCATGCTGAACGTAGTGAAGCATCTCAAGATACAATGGAATTTTAGATTCTATACAATGAAATTTTAGATTCTTCGCTACGCTCAGAATGACAATTTGTATTTTATCCTAACTCCTAACTCCTAACTCCTAACTCCTAACTCAGCACTCAGCACTTTTCACTCTCACTGGTATTTCAATTAAAAATTCTGTTCCTTCTCCTGGTTGGGATTTACATTTAAATGTACCGCTATGTTTATCTACAATAATTTGGTAACTAATTGATAAACCTAGTCCTGTTCCTTGACCGACTTCTTTGGTTGTGAAAAATGGGTCAAAAATTTTCTTAATTACATGTTCTGGCATTCCACATCCGTTATCAGCAATAGAAATTAATACGCTAGGTCTATTATCTGAAAATTGGCTGATGTTAGTGCTAATTATAATTGTATTTTGTTTTGATTCTCGCTGTTCCCCTAAAGCATCTATAGCATTACTCAAAACGTTCATAAAAACTTGATTTATTTGTCCTGCATAACATTCTACAAGTGGCAAATCTCCATATTCTTTGATGATGCAAATTGCTGGACTTTCGGGTTTCGCTTTCAAACGATGCTGCAATATTACTAGTGTGCTGTCAATTCCTTCATGAATGTTCACTGGCTTAATTTCTGCTTGGTCGAGTCTAGAAAAATTACGCAGTGATAATACTATTTGCCGAATCCTGTCTGTTCCTAGTTTAATGGACGACAACATTTTGGGCAAATCTTCGACGATAAAATTTAAATCAACTTCTTCTGCACGTTCAATTACTTCTGGTATATCAGTTGAACAATTTTGCTGATATAAATCTAAAATGCCAAGTATGTCATCTACATATTGATGAACGTGATTAATATTACCGTATATAAAATTGACGGGATTATTAATTTCGTGTGCAATTCCCGCTACAAGCTGACCCAAACTTGACATTTTTTCAGTTTGAATAAGTTGAGTTTGAGTTTGTTTTAATTCTTGTAGTGGAGTAATATAAGCAATCACGACTGCAAGCAAATCAGCAACTGTTTGCACTGTATCAACTTCAACGTTAGAAATTGCGAGGGGTTGAGAATGATGCGATACTAGCAGTCCCCAAAGCTGATCATAATAAAGTATGGGCACGACAATAGAAAACTGTACCCCCATTGCAGTTAGATATTCTGCATGACAAGGGTCAACTGAACGCTGACTGGCGCCTATTCCATTAACATTCACAGGGTTCTGAGCAATTTGTCCAGTATCTACATTCACAATCGAGCGAATCCTTGATTGCACGAATAATTCACGCGCATGAGCAGGAATATCATCTGCTGGAAAATTTAAATTTAGTAATGAAGGTAATTTATTCTCGTTTATAGATTCAGCTATGACTTGCCCGTTATTGTCAGCATGAAACTTGTAGACCATTACTCTGTCAGTCGTGAGAAATAGACGCAACTCTTCTACCACTACCTTGAGAATATCTGGCAACTCTAAAAGCTTACGAATCCTATCATTAATAGAATGTAGCAGTTTAGTCGGCTCAATATTAAGACGTAAATCTGAATCACTAGCTAGAGTCATTGCCTGTACTGAGATAAAAAGGTAACAACAAAAATATGACTACCATTGTCAGATTTTTTGAACAAATTTGTCTTCAGTACAAGTACTGCAACGGATATAACGGATATAACGGATAGTTAATTTTACTTAACTAGTTTGTAACAAATTCATCCGTTACATCCCTTCGGGTTCGCCAGTTTGGCGGGACGGAGACCGACACCGCCAACTGGACTCACCGCGCGCTCATCCGTTGCTAAAGCGTATTTTAAGATAGTCGTCTTCCATTTTTGCGCCTGCGGGTTGTAGTGCGGCTAATGCTTGAGGTAAGACTAAATTGCGGCGATGGTTGCCAATACGTATATTTAATTCATCAGCATTTTTGCTCAATTGAACTTGATTCTTAGGAATTCCAGGTAGGTATAACTCCAGACTGTACTGTTGATTTGGTTCTTGAACAACACGAATCGTATTTTCTTTATAATAAACCTGAGCAGGGTCTTCATCTTTGTAAAGTGTATCTTTAAGACGTTCAAGAGCCTGTAAGCCACACATTTCTTCAGAGAATAATGGCACCTCTTTGACTGGCAGAGGGTGGAAATTATCGTGAATTTCTTGACGATACTGTTTTTGATTATCTTTCCAGCGTTGGAAAAATGGGTCTTGCACTTCGTCGGGAATAATACGGTTTGCAATTACTAAATCTGTCGCCACATTATATAAGCTCAGATACGCATGGGCACGTAGAGATTCTTTAATAACCATTTTCTCTGGATTTGCCACCAACCGTACTGAGGTTTGCGTGTTATCGGTTAAGACTTTTTCTAATGCCTCGATTTGCTGGTAAAACTCATACGGAGCATCCATTACTTCTCTATCTGGTAACGAAAAACCCGCAATTGGTCTAAATATAGGTTCTACCAAAGGTCGAAGCGCAACTGATATATTTTGAAATGGCTTATAAAAGCGACGCATGTACCAACCACTAACTTCAGGTAAACTTAACAGTCGCAACGCTGTACCTGTTGGTGCCGAGTCGATGATTAAAACATCATACTCGCCTTCATCATAATGACGCTTCATTCTGACCAAGCCAAAAATTTCATCCATTCCTGGTAATATCGCTAACTCCTCAGCTTGCACTCCGTCTAAACCGCGCGCTTGTAATACCTGGGTAATATAACGCTTGACACTTCCCCAGTTTGCCTCTAACTCCATTAACGCATCTAGTTCGGCGCCCCACAAATTCGGACGAATTTGCTTTCTCTCATGTCCCAACTCAATATCGAAGCTATCTGCTAGCGAGTGAGCAGGGTCTGTACTTAACACTAAGGTACGATAGCCAAGTTCAGCACAGCGAAGCCCTGTAGCAGCAGCGACAGATGTCTTACCTACGCCGCCTTTGCCTGTCATTAAAATTACACGCATGGAATGATTCTGTCCTGCTAGTCGCTTTGTTTACATTTATTTACATTATCGACTAAATTCTCTAAGACTGTTCAAGATTAGTGGAAGCGAAAGTGCTGTTTAATCACATCAAGACGCGAAGTGTTCCAATAGTCGATATGCGAGCAAATTAAACCTTCGGCATTAAGCTTTAATTCGCTCCACCCATTAATCGCGACATGGGGTGTCCAAGGCAAAGGAGTATTCCAATTTAACGTCCACTCCATTTTGATGGTATCGGAATGCTGAGAGATATCATGCAAATCCATCTTGCAATTGAGAAAAAAAGTATCGATAAATTTAATCATCAGCTTGTAACGCCAAAGACCATTGAACTTATTCAAAGGGTCTTTGAAGAAAACATCTGGAGTATAAATAGAATAAGTTTGATTATCAGGAAATCTTTGATAATCTGCCTTGAGAGTTTCTATGATATTCATTGATTTTGAGTTATGCTACTTCATCCCATAAGCGTTCGAGTTGACGGCGCCATGCAGTAAGAGTTTTCTGACGCACTTCAGGGGATTCATCAATTTCACCCATCAAACCTTCCGCATAAAAGCGGTCTAAGTTTTGCATCGTTGCTTCTAAAGTTTGCCCTTGCTGTTTCGCAGCTTTGATAATAAGTTGAATACGACTTTCTACCAAATTACCAAAAACATCATTTAGACCAGTTTCCTGAAGTGAAACGAGTTTTGCAATTGCGTCTTCAAAATCTTGTGTAGTTAAACTGTTGGTGAAATGCTGATACACTCCCCAAACAACATTTTGGTGTAAAGCATAGCGACACGCATGTGTATCGTCAAAGTTTGCTTCGAGCAACTGCTGTAAAAAAGGTTGCGCTTCTTGAATTGGCATTAGTGGCAGCAATGCACGAAACCAGCTTCCATCATCCGAAAGTAGTACCAGTAAACGAAAGTTTGGTGTCTCAACTTGCCAAGAACCAGGCGCCACCGCATTCACATTAGTATCAAATAATTTGGTTAAAGTACTTGCAATTTCATTACTGTCCATATTTTATGCTTCCTACTTCTTAATTTAGCCTATCGTACCTACGTTACAGCGAAACTACCTAAAGTAATGCCCTTCAATTCAAAATATAATCTTTTTATTAAATAGTACTAATGTATTTAATTAATGGTAAGATAAGTGACACGCAGGTACTCGAAGAGAGATACGCATGTTAAAAGATTACAACAATAACAGATCAAATTCGTCACAAATAGGGGCGCCGTTAGTCCATGCAGCAATTATACCGTTGCAGCCAGAACAGGTAAAGCCAACAGGTACTTGGGAGACTTTAGCAGCGCAAGCGCGACAAATCAACCGTATGGCACAAGAGTTAGAGGAGGCAATATTAGAGTTTAAAGCGATTGCTGGCAGCATAAACAATCATCCAGCAGAAAGTCAACAAAAATCAATATCTAAAAGTTGGTGTAAATATTTTGCGATAAGCGTTCCCTGCGTTCGTCAAAGAACGGACAAAACATTTGTAATGACAACGCGAAAGGTAGATTTATTCCGTTTAGAACGTGAAGCTGCCTCTTTGGCGCAAGATTTACGCGATAAAAATAATAAAAAGCGTTTGCCGCAGGTCAAGCGAAGACAAAAATGATAGATGTTTAAATAAATGTTTAACCTACATGCACCCCAAGGTATGTAAAAGTTATGCTGGGTAAAATAGCGAATCGAAGCTTGTTTAAAAATTAGCTAAAAATTAGCTTAATATCGCGTAATCAAAGAGGTGAAATTCCAGTGTTAAAAACACTTTTAGTCCTTGTTATCGGCTGTTTGCCGTCATTGTTTTCACTGTGGATAATTCGCAAAGCTCAGTGGCGCACGCGAATGCGGATTCGACAGGCAGCTAATACCTTTACTTCGGGGCGCCGCGTACCACAGCATCCAAGACCATTAGAACATGACCGTTACTATCTTGAGGGTGTAGGTTATTTGATTGGTGATATTAGCTGTCAGTATAACGCACGTTCAGGTTACATTCGTTGTGCAGTTAATCCTAGCGGTCCTTGCGAAGGGTGTCGTTTTTACGAAGCTAAAGAAGTTTCATGCCGCGACAGCGTTTGACTCCATCAATTTAATTTTATATATTAGTACAATAGTATATCGTAGGGTAGATGATGACTATCTATTTTTATAGTAGCCAAGGAGAATATGGATGTTTTTCCAACTTTTCAGCGCATGGTTTTGAGCTAGATGGGTTGTATTGGCAAACAAGCGAACATTATTTTCAAGCGCAAAAGTTTGTCGGTACTCCACATTTAGAACAAATCCGTAACTGTAAAACACCCAATGAGGCAGCTTCCGAGGGTCGTAAACGCACTCGTCCACTACGTCAAGATTGGGAAGTAGTTAAAGATGATGTAATGCGTGCAGCAGTCATACGCAAATTTAAAACGCATAAAGAAATACGTAAAGTTTTAGTAAATACTTCAAATGAAGAATTAGTTGAAAATGCACCTCATGATTACTATTGGGGTTGTGGTAAAGATGGCAGTGGGAAAAATATGCTGGGAAAAATATTGATGGAAGTTAGAGAATTACTGCGTGACTCAGATTTCAAGTAAAATTATAGAAGTAATGTTGTAGGAGTATTGGGTATGCGATATTATAAATGGTTTTGGACGGTGCCTTTAGGTGGAGATTTTGATGCATGGGGTACAAGTACTTACTTCTTGGAAATAGGTGAAAATGCTTACACGTCCAGACAAATAGAGCTTTACGAAAACGGAAATGTCTTGTCCTACGACAAAAAACATTTCAGTGATGACTATGGTCGGTTAAGTGACCAGCCGATTAAAGGTGAGAATCTTGAAGAGTTTGAAATTACTGAAGCCGAATTTGAGTATGTGTGGAATGGAAATGTTCCGATGAATAGGTAATATCAATCAAAATCAATATCATTTTTAAACAGGCGCCTGCCGAACGCATCATCAAAAGCCACCCTTAAATATAACTTAAGACAGGTATTTTTATGCAAGATGAGAGAAAATAACTATTTCTGGGAAAACTAAAGCAGAAGAGTTATCAGGGGGTTGAATGTGGAAAGCGGATGTAACAACATTACAGAAGAGATGATTCAGGTGCAGTCAAGAACCGTATATCCGAATGTTAGACAGCGCGGCACAATTAACCACGAGTATAAACAAGTACCAGCAGAAATACTAATGTCAGAACTAGATGACTACTCATCTGAAGCATACACACTATTATGCGAAGGTATTCAGCATCAGCAAGCAGGTGAGTTTGTTGCTGCAACCAAATCTTTACAACAGTCTTTAGCATTGTTTCAAGCTTTTGGCAACTCCCATTTACAAGCAAAAGCGATTAGTTCTTTAATACTAGTTGCGTATAATTCAGGTGATTACAAAGGCGCCATATCATACTCACAGCAATGCTTATCTTTGGCGATAGAAATTAATGACGTGCGTTTGCGACTACAAGCATTGTCCCACATAGGCAATTCATACCGTCATATAGGTAATTATGAGCAAGCAACTGAATATTTACAAGACTGTTTAAATATTGCACGTTCTTGCGGTGATAAAAAAAGTCAAGTTGCCGCACTGAATAATTTAGGGCTTGTGTATAAGGCGAATGGAAATTTACAGCAAGCAATAGAATATAAAGAGCAAAGTCTTAAGCTAGTACGCGAACTCAAAGATAGTTTTGCAGAAGAACAAGTTTTGAAAAACTTGGGTAATGCTTGGTCTGCTTTAGGAAATTACCAGAAGGCAATTGAGTGTTATAGAGATTGTATAAAAATAGCACGGACGCTTAATAATCATCGCAGCCTCATTCAGGTACTTAAACATTTGGGTAATGCTTATTATGCTTTAAAACATTATCCACAAGCTATTAAGTATTATGAGGAACGTTTAAAGTTATCACAAGAGATGAAAGATATTAAGAGCGAAGAACAAGCGCTTGCGAGTTTGAAGGCTGCTTATTATGCTTCGGGAGATTATGCGAAAGCAATACAATATGAGGAAATGATTAAAGCAACACAGACGCGCTAACTTTTAACCTTCAAATATTCTAATGCTTCGGATGTTGCGACTTGTGGAAATTTGGAGTAAAAGCTGCTAACGCTAACAAATTGTTCGGGTGTTGCAAGTACTATGACACGATAGTTAATTTTTGAGTCGCGTAGTATACTATCGCACCACTCTTGTAACCAAGGTATCATTACTGGTGGCGCTAGCGGCGCCACCAACCAAATTTGTGCGGGTGCAAGTTTTGCGAGTGCTTTGACTGCAACTGCTATGGTCATTCCCGTAGCGATACCATCATCGACCAAAATGAGTATGGCGCCTTCATGATTAACTTCTGGACAAAATGGCAGAAATTGTGATTCTAGTGATTTGGCTTTATCAATAGCTGTTTCCATAGCTTGTTCTCGCCAACGCTCTGGTCGAAAGCTAAAGGTTTTTTGCTGCATCCACAATACTTCGCCAGATGCAGTGACGGCGCCTACTGCTAACTCTGGGTTATTAGGGTGGGTAATTTTTTTAGAGACTAAAACCGTTAAAGGACACGAGAGGGCATTTGCAATTGGTGAAGCAACTGGTAGTCCTCCCCGTGGTAATGCATAAACAATTTTGTTACATGTTGCATCCACCGGATGTTGCGTTAACTCAGCTTGAATAAGTGCCGCTAATTTTTCACCAGCTTCTGTACGGTCTTGAAAAAGTGGGGCATCTATCATTAATTAACCCCCTTACTCTAAGGTTATATTACTTTTATAATGACCGATTTTTGAAATAGTTGTAATTATCTGACCAAAAAGATTTAAAATTATTATAAATATGCCAAAATTTGATACCCGGTGCTTTTGCCCGTAAAAAAGTTTCATGAGTAGTGATCAACTCAACCTCTTCAATCTCTCAGAACCAAGCCTAAGTCCTGGAATTAACGACTTAATTCCAACCGATGCCAAAATTCCTATCCCTGCTGGTACTTATTCTAGTATGGTTCAATTAGCACAACATTGCAATCAGTGTCATCGTTGTGGATTAGGAGATACCCGTACTCATGCAGTTGTCGGACGCGGAAATCTCAATGCCGACATTATGATTGTGGGAGAGGCGCCAGGGCAAAACGAGGACGAAACAGGTTTACCATTTGTGGGTCGTTCGGGACAACTTTTAGAAAAAATCTTACAATCAGTTCGACTTGATACTGAGAAAGATGTTTATATTTGTAACATAAATAAATGCCGACCACCAGAGAATCGGGTGCCAAGTGCCAAAGAAGTAGCGGCTTGCAAACCCTATATATTTGAGCAAATTCGCTTAGTTAACCCAAAAATCATCCTTTTGACAGGTGCAACAGCAGTAAAAGGTTTAATTGGTGACAAAGGGTCAATGACAAGTATTCGTGGTAAATGGATAGAGTGGGAAGGAAGATTTTGTATGCCAATTTTCCATCCATCTTATTTATTGCGTAACCCTACGCGCGACCGAGGTGGTCCAAAATGGCAGATGTGGCAAGATATTCAACTTGTGCGTGCAAAGTATGATGAAATACGTACTGCTTGAATAATATCTGAGTAAATACGCGCATTAAAGCTTTAATGTCGATACACGTGTTTCTCTTTCACACTTGTGTCAAAATAGGGTTGCAAATCATATATCAGTAAAAGCCATGTACGCTAAAAGCCTAATAGCCAGCGCTGCATTGTCAAGTTTAATTGCAATTGCTTATACAGTCCCAGGTGCAACCCAGAACGCACCAGAGCAATCTGCCACCACACGACAAGTAGATAGAAGATTTAACATTTCTTTTGAACCCCGTCCTTGTCAACGTAGTAGTAGTACAAGGGTAACTTGTGATGTGATAGTTACAAATTTTACCGACACACATCGTCAAATCAGCTTTGGCGCCGGATATAATAGTTATCAAACACGTCTTATAGACACTGATGGAAATGTTTATACAGCAGGTAGTTTACAGTTTAACCAATATCAGCGTGCATCAGAAAGAGCATTGATTGAACTGGCGCCTGGGGTTCCAACAAGACTTGCGTTCAACTTTAGAGTACCACAGACAATTAGTAACTTATCAGTACTCGATTTAGGGTATCGAGTAACTGGCAGAATAGACACAACAGCACGATTGAGTTTACCTAATATAGGTACCATTACATCGAATAGTGCCCAGAAAAAATCTGATAAATAGCATTTTATAGGCGCCGGGGGGAAAATTGGCGCTTCTCCCCCATTAATAAACAATTTACATCTGGGGAAATTTCCGAACCTGATATTCGGATGACTCCACCATTTGGTAAGCAAAGCCAAGAGCGGTATCAAACTGCTGATATATTGGCTTTAAATCCTTTTCTGGTATGGCTTTCCACTGTTCGCGAGTAGCCCACTGTATCACCAAGGTTATTTCTTCAGGTACATTTGGATTAATCCATACTTCTTTACCGAGAAACCCAGGATACTTAGCTAGTGCAGTTGTCCATATTTCATCGTCCAATGAGATGAATATTTCGCGCCGTTCCGAAGGGACTTTAAACTTGAGTAACTCGATAACCATGCACTTACATTTACCTATTTTAGTTTGCCACAATAGAGCTGTAGTCTAGAGACACTAGCGATTAGCATAACTTGACGGTAGTTACAAATAACCAACTAGTTTAAAAAAAAACAATAGGAAAAAGGTATGGATAACAACAATTGGATGCAGCAGCTATTAATGCTTGGTATTGGCACAACCTCAGTAATGGCAGAAAAAATCAAAGAAGCTGGTGACAGATTAGTCAAAGACGGAAAACTCGACCCCGAACAAGCGAAAGCAGTAATGGACGACATGGTGCAGCAAATGAGGTCTGAACAAGGTAACTGGGATGCTACCATGCAGCGTCAAATGCGAAACATGATGCAAGATTTAGGAGTAGCGCGTCAATCAGAAGTAGACGAATTACGCGGTAGAATAGACCGTTTAGAGCGACAAGTACGCGACCTAGAAAACAAAATGTGGAAATAATCTTAAGTGCTGAGTGCTGAGTATTGAGTGTTGAGTGCTGAGTGTTGAGTATGCTTGTAATGGCTATTTGATGGTAGTTGTACCCTCCTTCTTTGATAGAAAAAGGGGGGAAGTTTTTTCTATAAATACCGTTTCTGATTTAAACTTAATTTTGTCGTACTCATAACTCAGCACTCAGCACTCAGCACCCATAACTCATTACTTCCAAAGGAGGGTTTTAAGTTGAAAGCGATATTTCTTAGTGTGGGTATTATGATGGTTTGCGTTGTAGTTCTAGTACTAGCGCAAATCGGTGGCAATAACGCAGAAGCAAAAGCTGCTCAAATCAGTCAACTTACACAATCTGTCACACAAACAACACCAAACATAGAAAGCAACACCTTAATAGCGAGCAAAGACATGTCAGACGAAAATATTATCACTACTCCCTCTGGACTAAAATACGTAGAAATCCAAGAGGGTACAGGTGAAGCTCCCCAAACAGGACAAACAGTAAAAGTACACTACACAGGTACATTAGAAGACGGTACCAAATTCGATAGCTCACGCGACCGTGGTGAACCCTTCAAATTCAACATCGGTCGTGGACAAGTTATCAAAGGTTGGGACGAAGGACTCAGCACCATGAAAGTTGGTGGGCGCCGTAAATTAATCATCCCATCCGAACTAGGTTACGGAGCGCGCGGTGCAGGTGGCGTAATTCCACCTTACTCAACCCTAATTTTCGATGTCGAACTATTAGGAGTCAACTAATAGTTAAGTGTTGTAGGGTGGGCACTGCCCACCTTACGAGTAACTCCTAACTCTAATAACTACCTCGTGCTAAATTTTTGAACTGAGTAAACTGTGGGTCAAACAACAGCTTTATCGTTCCAGTTGGTCCATGACGGTGTTTAGCAACAATAACTTCAGCCAAACCTCGCTCAGGAGTATCCGGAGAATAATACTCATCACGATATAGCATCATCACCAAATCGGCGTCTTGTTCGATCGACCCGCTTTCGCGTAAATCTGATAACATTGGTCGCTTATTTGTACGTGATTCTACGCCTCTACTTAACTGCGAAAGCGCAATAACTGGTACATTTAATTCCCTTGCTAAACCTTTAATGTTACGAGTAATTTTCGATAACTCTTGAACGCGGTTATCACCTGCACCCTCCATTAATTGTAAGTAATCTATCAAGATTAATCCTAAATCGGCGCCTGCTTCTGCTTGTAGGCGCCGTGCTTGGCTCCGCATTTCAGTTACAGTAATGCCAGGTGTATCATCTATATAGATAGGCATATCCTGTAATAAGCTAATACCGCGCGTTAAATCTTCCCATTGATTTTGACTAATACGTCCACTTCGCAAATAAGTACTTTCAATTCTTGCTTCACTCGATAACATCCGTAACGCCAATTGTTCTTTTGACATTTCTAAACTAAATATAGCTACTGGCATTCGCATTGAACCAGCAATATAGTGAGCTATATTAATCGAAAAGCTCGTATTGTGTACACATATATCATTAGCAACAAAGTTGTGAGTTTCTGGAATAGTTAAGTCATAAACTTGCTTTTCTCCCATTGGTTCAATTGAGACTATTTCATCCCAATATACATCACTATTAGCTAACTGTTGAAGTGGGAAATTTTCTAAGGCACTTGCAATAACATAAAGTCTTTCTCGTGATAGACACCGCTTACCAACATGCATATTTGAAGACCCTTTAATTCCTGCGCGTCTTGCTAAAACAGCCCAAGGTTCATTTCCTTTTACAATAGCAAGTTGTTGCCAAATGTCTACGGGAATTGTGTCATAGTTGGTTTGATAAACTCTGTTTTCTAAAGCTAACTCTATATTAGATATTGCTTTCTCTTTACCAAAAATGCCTATTTCTGAAACAAAAGTTTTGATAGAATAACCATCAGTTATATCTAATTGCCAAGCTTCTCGACGACTCTCGTTATATTTAACAGATTTTCTTTTCAAATTTGCGATAATTCCAAATCTCAGGAGGAGATGTTGAATTTGCCTAGCAAGTTTCTCACTAACGCTACAATACCCTAATTGTGCTTGACCTGATTTTAATAATGATGCCCATCCATCAGTTGCAAATAAACGGTTTAAGAACAGAGCGATTTGCGCTCGTGTCAATTTAAATACAATCGGTGGGACAGTTTTATTATGAGCATTTTTGCCCCATAGGTTTTGTTCTTGTAGCCATAATTTTAATAAATTACCGCTACTCTTACGAATTGTGGCAAACCCTAAAGGAGCTAGTTGTTCCGGTGTTACTTCAAGCGTTTTACAAAGTAATTCAAAAATTTGAGCATTTGGTACACTTTTTCCTTGCTGCCACATGCAGAGCAAAGCAGGTGAAACCCCCAATTTCAAGCTTATTTGTCTACTTGACAAACATGATGAAGAAATAGCTGTTTTTAAACGTTCAGCAAAAATCTGTCTTTGAGTAGAAATGAATTCATAATTTTTAGCCACGTAAAGCGATGGAGCGCGCGTTCCTGAATAATCCTCTAATCTTATTTTCATCCCCACAAAATTTGTTACAGCGTGAGAGAAATCTTCTTGCAGTAGAGGATTGGTATTTGTAAATTGGGGATTTGTTGCAGTTAAACAACCATCACCAATAAGGTACGCTAGCAATTTCACTTCGCTATCGGCAATAGTTTCTGTACCAAATACATTGTATTTTCTAGGTACTGCGACTTTATCACCTACCTTCAATTCAGAAAGCGGGCACCATCCATTAATGGTTAAATATGGATGAGTTATAGTTGTTTCTACATATCTTCCTAAGCGAGTAGTTACACGGAATACTGGCTTATGACCATCATCTACGTAAGCTGATGGTTGAGCTACTTTAAATTTCCAATTATCTCCCAATGTAATTAAATTTGCTTTTTGGCGATGGTGTATCTCTTCTATAGAAGAAATAGAGCCATCAGCTAACAAAATTTCGGTATCGTAAGCTACACATTTACCCATCGCCGGTCTTCCAGCAATAATAACCAAGTCTGAGCGCTGAAAACCTCCGTTTATCATCGCGTCCAAATCGTAGTAACCAGAGGAAATACCTGGTAACGCTATACCTTGATTACGATTCTCAATATCTTTAAAATTACTAATAAGAGAATCACTGATATGAACTAAACCGGAATTAGAGCGGTCTTGAGCAATATTAAAAACTTTTTGCTCTGCTTGGTCTATGACTTTACTAATATCCGTTTCTGTCTCGAATCCTAACTGAACTATTTCATTTCCGGCTTTGATTAATCGGCGCCGTTGGTATTTGTCTACAATTAATTGTGCTAAAGCATCAATGTTTACAGCAGATACTGTAGATTCAATCAAAGACGCGAGTTTATTCCTACCACCAACGCGCGTGAGTAAATCATGGTCAGAAAGCCAACTTGTAACACTAAGTAAGTCAGTTGGTTTACCTTGCCTATGTAAATTTAAAGTCGCGTGGTAAATTTCTTTATGGGCACTAATATAAAATGCTTCTGGTTGCAGACGGTCACTAACTCTACTGATTGCTTCTGGGTCTAATAATATACCGCCCAGCACAGCTTCTTCAGCCTCAATAATTTGCGGTGGTAAACGGTCAACACTACTATTTTGAAAATTTAATTCTTCAGACATAAAGGCTTTTACTAAGGTAAATGTCCTTGGAGATTTGGAAACCTCCGAAACCATGATAGTATATATGTATTTAAATTACTACCATATAAAGTTTAAGAATCATGTAGCTCACTCTCCCTTCTCTGTGTACTCTGCGTCTCTGTGGTAAAAAAAATACATGCCAAAATTAATGATATAGAAGTTTATATAAAATTAATTTACTAATTCATTTAAATTGGAACAAATAATAACAAATAATCTTCTGAGGCAAATAAATATAGATTAGAGCATTTTTTTGATAAACTATGACAGACTCTATCGCTGCAAATAATCTTCATAATCAAATACCCGTAAACGATACAATTGCGGGTTATATGGAAGTAATCAACGAATTCTCTAAAGTTTATTACCATGCACCCGTATTTAATAATCAACCTGTATGGACAAGTACATACTGGCAGGGAATACAAATATTAAAATGTCCGTTAGACTTATGGCTTTACCAAGAAATTATTTTTAACCAAAAACCTGATTTTATTCTTGAATGTGGTGTAGCGTATGGGGGAACAACAGCTTATTTGGGTGATATGTGTAAGTTAGTGGGTAAAGGTGAAGTAATTGGTGTCGATATTGAAATTAAACAACAAACGCGCGAGAGTTTGACGAAGTATAAAAATATTCACTTAATCGAAGGAAGTTCTGTTGATATAGAAACGAGTAAACAAGTATTTGAAATAGTAAAAAATTCTAACACGTTAGTAATTTTAGATTCAGACCATACTAAACACCATGTGTTACAGGAACTTATGTTATACAACAAACTAGTTCCATCTGGTGGCTATTTAATAGTTGAAGATACTAATATAAATGGTCATCCTGTGTGCCCAGATTATGGTTTAGGACCAATGGAAGCGGTAGAAGAGTTTTTATCAACGCATTCAGAATTTTATATTGATAAAAATTGTCACAAATTTATAACAACTTTTAACCCAAATGGCTATTTAAAGAAGGTATAAATTCTTTACTCTTGTGGCTTTTGTGACTCTTGTGGCTTTTGTGACTCTTGTGGAATGGGCATCCTTGCCCGTTCCATTCCACAAGACTTGCATGGGCGGGCAGGGATGCCCGCTCCACAAGAAAACATTCCACAAGAAAACATTCCACAAGAAAACATTCCACAAGAGAACATTCCACAAGAGAACATTCCACAAGAAACTAGCTGGCAACAACTTGGAAGCTGACTTTAGCGCTGACATCCGAGAACAGCTTAAGGTCTGCTTCGTAAGTACCTAGCTTACTGATATCGGGAATAGTAATACCGCGCTTATCAATTTCGAGGTTTGTGGCTTTTTTGATTACATCAGCTACGTCTTGGGTAGTTACTGTACCAAAAATTGCTTCGTTTTCACCAGCTTGTACTGGGATGCTGTAATTTGTAACTTTTTCTATCGCTGCTTTTTGTTCGAGCGCTTGTTGCTTGAATTCAGCTTGACGCTGACGTTCGAGTTCACGGCGCCGTTCGACTTGTTTTAGAATACCTGGGGTTGCAGGAGAGGCTAGTTTTTTGGGAACTAGGTAATTACGTGCATAACCGGGAGCAACTTCGACTAAATCGCCCAGCTTACCCAATTTGGCGACATCTTGATTTAATACTAACTGTGTACGTTTTGGCATTGTTCTTTGTTTTCTCTTCGGTGTAAAATCTCATTTGTTAGGAGCAGCTGGATAGTCGGCTTTCCTAGTTAGCTATATTTAGCCTGAAACTTACAGATTTTAGCGCTCGTTGGAGTATAAGCGCAACCCATAGCTTTAAATTTATTTTGGCTCTTACGCAGGCGCCAGTACTTGGTTGCGAATCCAGTATAGCAGTTCAAAGTTCACCCGTTCTGGACATTCATCGTGGGCGCAGTGTCCAGCGTTTTCTAATTCTACTAATTGCAATTGTGGATTGAGCTTTAACAGACTATGAGCTAGAGACAAAGGAATCATTCGGTCTTCCCGTCCCCACATTAAAAGAGATGGCAGTTTGAGGTCGGTGACAATGGAACGTATACAGGGACTAAAATCTTTACTCATCATGCTTTTTAGAATTGCACAAAAAGCATGAACTGCACCTTGTTCACGTGCTGGTGTCATGAGAATTTCTAGCAGTTCTTCGGTTACTGCTTCTTTACAAGCATAAGCAAAGCTTGCCCAGCGTTTGACTATACGTGGCTGTCGTAGTAGAAAAAATAGAGGTTTTAATACAATTGGTAATGTTAACACACCTACAATTTTATCTTGCAAGAAGCGTAAACTATTCGATTTTATATTTTGCTCTGACATGTCGGGTAAGCTAATCATTGCAACACCTCGCACCATTTCTGGATATGTTGCAGCTGCTTGTAGGCAGGTAAGTGAACCTATCGAGTTTCCTACTAAAACTATTGGAATTCGCACGAATGTTTGCCAAAATTCGTGAATTTGTTCTACCCAAAGTTTAATTGTATATGGTGTAACTGGTTTATCGGAGGCGCCAAAGCCTAATAAATCTACTGCGTAAACGCTGTGATACTTCGCTAATTCTGATATATTTTGGCGCCAGTGTCGAATAGAACCGCCAAAACCATGTACCAACAGCACTGGAACTGGAGATTTAGGATTATTGATATAAGCGTAGCGAATTTTCCAACCTCGCCACATCCATTCACCAAACTCACCGCAAAAATTGCTATTGGCTATTTTGGGTTCAACTGAGATTTGAGTAGGCATTAATTGTGTATTAGTCATATATAGCCAAAGCAATTGCGTATCGTTAAGTTGAAATGTTACAAGCGTATAAATTGTAAGGCGCCGATATAAGGTTGAGCTTCTTTTAGAGGAGTGGGAACTATTTTCCAACCTGCTTTTAATAATTTTTGAAAGGTTGCCCAACCTTTAGAACCTCTGGGTATTGGGTAATCTGGAACTGCATATTCGCGGCAAAGAGTGTAAGGTAGCCAAGGTTGATTTTCATCGGTACGAAGATGTAAAATTAAAGCCTCATTATTTGCAAAGCTTGGAAGCCAACACATTTGTCCAGACATAAATTACTCCATAAAAATTGATAGCAGACAAGCGAAATTCTAAAAACATATAACTTATTTATCGTTACTGCTCTGAAAACTTTTCGTTTGAATATATTTCATGTTGTATTAAATAACAACGTGTAATATCTCTACCAATAGTTTAAGTTTTAAATTTTGCTTATATTTCTTGAGATAAGTAAATCTAGTTGTATTTATCTCATGAACCCCAAACGGCTTACTACAAATACATTTTTGATTGCATTACTTTTTTATTATAACTTTCAAATAGCTAAATGTGATACCAAATTATATTAAAATAGTAGACATAAGTAATCATTAAAAGCTTAAAGAATTAAAATTCTTATTACAAACATTTTTGCTGCCTCTAGCACAAGATAGAGATTGTTGTGCAATAATCAAATCTAAAGTAATAAATTTTCAAGAAGTTTTCTTTGCTCTTCAGATAGAAGCTAATCAAGAAGCTACTGGCTATAATTGCTAAATATTAAATTAATTTTATGAGTTCTTTAATTGAATTTGCCCAAACAGCAGAAAATATTGCAGCGACATCAAAGCGAACGATAAAAGCTTTAATACTTGGTGATTACTTCAATAATCTGGCAGATGAAGATTTAATAACTTCCGCGCGCTTTTTTGCTGGTTATATTTTTCCGTTACGTGACCAACGTACAGTCAATATTGGTGGAGCAGCTTTACTAACAGCGATTACAACTATTGCGAATATAGAAAAATCTAAATATCAAGAGCGTTTAGTTAAACTGGGAGACCCTGGAGATGTCGTATTTGAAGTTTTGAGCAATAATCTTAAATCTAAGCAACTTCCATCTACTCTTACCTTACATCACTTATTCTCTAAACTCGAACAACTAGCTGCGCTCTTCGGAACTAAAAGTAAAACTTCGCTAGTTACTGAATTATTAAGACTTGCGACTCCCCTCGAAGCGAAGTATATCGTTAAACTTTTAGCAGGTGATTTGCGAATTGGATTAAAAGAGGGAGCAGTTGAAGATGCTCTTGCTCGTTTGTTCAAAGTCCCAGTTGCGAAAGTGCAATGGGTGAATATGTTAACTGGTGATATTGGGGAAACCGCTATCCTTGCTCGTCATCAACGACTTGAGCAAGCAAAAATGCGACTTTTTCATCCCATCAAGTTTATGCTTGCTAGTCCTGCAGATGATTTAACCGAAGTTACAAAGCAAATGCCACAGGGGTTTGCGGTCGAAGATAAGTATGATGGCATTCGCACACAAGTGCATATCGGAGGGGGAAAGGGGGAAGATAGTTTGCATGGAACTATTATTAATGATTGCCGTGTAGCTTTATTTTCACGAACTTTAGATGAAATCACATGGACATTTCGCGATTTAATTGAACCGCTCGCGCAACTTATAAGCGACGATACTGACAATGGTTTAATTTTAGATGGAGAGATAATACCAATTCGAGGCGCCAAGATATTGCCTTTCCAGGAACTCCAAAAACGACTTGGACGTAAGCAGGTTAAACAAGAGTTAATAGAAGAAGTACCTGTAGCATTTATTGCCTATGATATTTTATACGCGAATAATAGAGTATTAATTGATGAACCTCTAAAAGAGCGTAGAACTATATTAGATTCGCTACGGTTAGATACAGAAAAAATAAAACGAGGACTTCATAAACAATTTGACGATATTTCTGGTTTAGACGCCGAATTTACAGCAGCGCGCGCAAGAGGTAACGAAGGATTAATGGTTAAAGACCTTAATTCAACATACAAACCAGGTCGTCGTGGTAAAGAATGGCTAAAAATCAAACGTGCTATTGCCACACTCGATGTTGTAATTACCGCAGCAGAAGTAGGAACTGGGAAACGCGCACGGTTTTTATCAGATTATACGTTTGCTGTTCGTACTAGCGAAACTGAACCGACATTATTAAATATTGGTAAAGCTTACTCTGGACTAACCGATGCTGAAGTCACAGAAATTAGTAATTGGTGTCG
Source organism: Calothrix sp. PCC 7716 (assembly GCF_019977735.1). GTDB lineage: Bacteria > Cyanobacteriota > Cyanobacteriia > Cyanobacteriales > Nostocaceae > Dulcicalothrix. The sequence continues at coordinate 21,838 of NZ_AP025018.1, forward strand.
CGCGCATACAATACAGGAATTAGAACATGGTCGAGTTTGTATAGTCGAACCAAAGTTAGTATTAGAAGTTACTTTCGACCGAGTACAACCATCATCGCGTCACAATAGCGGTTTTGCGTTGCGGTTCCCTCGAATTTTGCGAATACGTACAGATAAACCTGTTGCAGAAATTGATACTTTAGAAACAGTACAAAGTTTAGCTGAAACAGAAGACTTGCCATCATGCACGTGAACAAGTAAAACTCGAAATGGAAAAGCTAGAAAAGCGGCGCCTACTTTTGCTGGTAACGTTGCTTTAATTAGAATTAACTCACCATGTCAAATTCATCCTCTCATAGCTCAAAGTTGGCGCCAGCGATTACCAAAATATATTGTAATTGTGGCAAACGAAGGATATTTAACAGGTAAAGTCAACTTTAGTGCCAGAACTGACTCCGGAATAAACGTACTAGATTTTCTACGCAACGTTGGTTTACCAGAAGGAGAAGGAAGTTATGGACATGGACATGATTTTGCTTCCGGAGGCAGTTTACCAATCGCGCGGTTCAATGAATTATTAGATAAATTAGGTTTTGATGTGGGTTTACGATAATATTGCGTTCCATTGATTACGGGTTTTGTTATAATAAAACCTACTGGTTCATCTTTATGCTCATAGCTTAAAAATTACGCATGGTGAAACTCGATATTTGTAGCTTTAGCAGTTACAGCTTTATCTTGAGAATGCGACAGCATACGTTTTGAGACATTAACCGCATTATATGGCGCCTGCTTTTTTAACTTGAATTATGTTGATTATTGGTGCCGTAGTTAATTTTTACTATTTTTTAATAAGTCAAGCACTGTTAAGCACTGTCAAGCACTGTCAAGCACTGTCAAGCACTGAAGTGCTTACTACGGGTTCCCTTTCCCCTCTACAATAAAAAGCTGATAAGTAAAGCGAGATACTGTAATATTATGACTACTGCTACTCCTGTTAAAACAGAGTACGAGGCGATTATTGGGCTTGAAACCCATTGTCAGCTTAGTACCAACACTAAAATATTCTCTGATAGTTCGACTGCGTTCGGCGCCGACCCCAACACCAACATCGACCCGGTTTGTATGGGTTTACCTGGAGTGTTACCTGTACTTAACCAAAAAGTTCTGGAATATGCTGTCAAAGCAGGTTTAGCGCTCAATTGCCAAATCGCAAAATATAGTAAGTTTGACCGTAAGCAGTACTTTTATCCTGATTTACCCAAAAATTACCAAATATCGCAGTACGATTTACCTATTGCTGAACATGGTTGGTTAGAAATCGAGTTAATCGATAAAGATGGTAATCCTGTTCGTAAGAAAATTGGTGTGACCCGTCTACACATGGAAGAAGATGCAGGTAAGTTAGTTCACGCAGGTAGTGACAGGTTATCTGGTTCGACTTACTCACTTGTAGATTACAACCGTGCAGGTGTTCCATTAGTGGAAATAGTATCCGAACCTGACTTACGCTCTGGACAAGAAGCTGCTGAATACGCGCAAGAACTACGTCGAATTATGCGCTATCTTGGTGTTAGCGACGGCAACATGCAAGAAGGTTCGCTACGCTGTGACGTTAATATATCTGTTCGTCCAGTTGGACAAAAAGAATTTGGCACTAAAGTCGAAATCAAAAACATGAACTCGTTCAGCGCAATTCAAAAAGCAATCGAGCATGAAATTGAACGACAAATAGCTGCTGTCGAAGCTGGTGAACCTATTATTCAAGAAACCCGTTTGTGGGAAGAAAGTTCACAACGTACTATTAGCATGCGTAAAAAGGAAGGTTCTAGCGATTATCGCTACTTCCCTGAACCTGATTTAGGACCCATTGAAGTTAGCAGCGAACAATTAAATGCTTGGAAAAGCGAGTTACCCGAACTCCCCGCTCAAAAGCGTCATCGCTACGAAACCGATTTGGGACTTTCTGCATATGATGCGCGTGTTCTTACCGAAGAACGTACTGTTTCTGAATATTTTGAAACGGTTATTGCTACTGGCGCCAGTGCCAAAGCTGCGGCAAACTGGATTACACAAGATATAGCAGCTTATCTCAACAAACAAAAACTCGCTATCACCGAAATTGGTTTAACTCCGCAAAACCTAGCGGATGTTATTACGCGCATTGAGAGTGGTAAAATTAGCAACGCTATAGCAAAAGAAAAGTTAACCGATTTACTCAACGGTGTAACCCCCGAAAAAGCTTTCGCAGGCAAAGAACTCATTAGCGACCCTGCTACTCTCGAATCTATTATCGACGAAGTTATCGCCGCTAACCCCAAAGAATACGAAAAGTACAAAGGTGGTAACGTCAATCTCAAAGGTTTCTTCGTTGGACAAGTCCTCAAAAAAACCAACAAACTCGCTGAACCCCGTCTCACCAACGAATTGGTCGAGAAAAAGCTAAACGCTTAAACGGCGCCTTAAATATTTCTTCATCAAAAATTTACAAAAAAACATCGAATAGGGGGTAGCGCACCCCATATCTATAATGATATTGTGCGCTAAGTAGATGCACCCTGATGATTCGGAGAGTTATGTAAATAGCTCTCCTTTTTTTTGTCTATTTATAAATATAAATAATCCCCCAAAATTCGCAATTTTAGATAGGTTCGGCACCTTAATGCTGAGTAATATTACTGTTAATTGGCGCCTTAAAAATTTTCTTAACGCTTTATTCGGAAAAAATACTTACAGGGGGTATTGCACCTCATCCCAAATATGCTATACTATGTTAAGTAGATGCACCCTGATGATTCGGAGAGTTACGTAAGTGACTCTCTTTTTTATTGCATTAGTAATAGTACTAAAGAACTACCTTGTAATCGATTTTAACTTTATGAATTTATCATATTAACTTCATACAAAATTAAATTAAGGGGTCTTACCCATCATCCCGAATATGGTATATTATGTTAAGTAGATGCACCCTGATGATTCGGAGAGTTACGCAAGTGGCTCTCTTTTTTTTTGTTTGTTTTTCTGTTGTATACTAGATAACAATTACACAGAAATTAATAAAATTTTTCAAAATAAAATGGGGGGTAATGCACGGCATCCCCAAAATAGTGTATTATGTTATCAGATGCACCCTGATGATCTGGAGAGCTGCTGAAGTAGCTCTCTCTTTTTTTCCACATAAAGCATTTTTACTCACATTTATATATAGTTAGTTGCTGGTTATTTAACAAAATAGCATTAAGTGGTGACACTATATTGATATAATCGCCAGTCAGTCATAATTGCGGGTAAGGTCATGGCAGACTGGCATGAAATAGATGGTGGAGTTACGGCGCCTAGAGGATATCGGGCAGCGGGAATAAAAGCTGGGTTAAAACCTTCGGGGTTGCCAGATTTAGCGTTGATAGTATCGGATGTAGATGCGATAGCAGCAGGAGTATTTACAACGAGTCACGTGAAGGCAGCATGTGTAGATTATTGTCGTGAGCGGTTGCAAAGTAAACAAATAACCCGTGCGGTTCTTTGTAATGCGGGACAAGCGAATGCAGCAACAGGTGAACAAGGAATGCGCGATGCACTCGAAAGTGCAGAACTTTTGGCTAGTGCATTAAATATTTCTTCAGAATCAATATTATTGGCATCAACGGGTGTGATAGGGCAGCGTATCAAAATGGATGCGATGCGAAGCGGAATTCCTAAAGTTGTTGCGGCACTTTCGGGAACTGGTTCTGATGCGGCAGCAGGAGCAATTATAACTACCGATTTAGTGCCAAAAACAATTGCATTAGAGACAACTATTGGTGATAGGACAGTACGAATAGGTGGAATAGCTAAAGGTTCAGGGATGATTCATCCTAACATGGCAACATTGCTGGCATTTGTAACGTGTGATGCGGCTGTTTCACCCCATTTATGGCATCAAATGCTTTCGCGTGCTGCCGATAAAAGTTTCAATGCCATAACTGTAGATGGTGATACTAGCACCAATGATAGTTTAATTGCCCTTGCTAATGGTGAATCGCGAACTCCTGCAATTACAGAAATGGGCGCCGAGGCAGAAAAGTTAGAAGCGATGTTAACGGCAGTGTGCCAGCATTTAGCTAAATGTATTGCTCGTGATGGAGAGGGTGCAACTTGCTTGATAGAAGTACAAGTAGAAGGGGCGCCGGATGATGCAGGGGCACGTCAAGTAGCAAAAACAATAGTAGGTTCATCGCTAGTAAAATCAGCAATATTTGGGCATGACCCAAACTGGGGAAGAATAGCAGCAGCAGCAGGACGCGCGGGAGTTGTATTTGAACAAGAAAATTTGCGTATTCAACTTGGTGATTTTTTACTAATGGAAAATGGGCAGCCATTACCATTTGACCGTTCGGGTGCAAGTAATTATTTAAAATACATTGCTGCGAATTCAAGTATAAACAGCGATTTTACAGCAACCAACATGAGCAACGACCTTACAGTTGACCGTAGCACCGTGGCGCCGCAACGAGTGGATAACCCAGTGATAATTAAAGTCAGCATTGGTAACGGACACGGTTCGGGTATAGCTTGGGGTTGTGACTTGAGTTACGACTACGTGAAAATTAATGCCGAGTACACAACTTAACGTAAGGTGGGCACTGCCCACCCTACTGTGATTTAAATACAGCGGCGATATATTTTTTCAACTTTATCTATATATTTATAACTACTTTCATAGGGTGAAAAGCGTATAGATTCTTGTTTACCTAATACTAATATACCAAAATTATTTAAACTATCATAAAATAATTTATGAACACGCGTTTGCAAAGTTTTGTTAAAATAGATTAAAACATTACGACAAATAATTAAATTAAATTCATTGAAAGAATTATCACTAGCTAAATTATGCAAAGAAAAAATAATATTATCACGTAAAGACGTATCAAATATTGCATCTTTGCCAGATACTAAATAATATTCAGAGAAAGACTTTTTACCGCCAGATTGGAGATAATTATGTGTATATTCCTGCATGAATTTTAGAGGAAAAATACCTGTTTTAGCTTGACGCAATACTCTTTCGTTAATATCTGTTGCATAAAGACGACAACGATGATATAAACCTTCTTCTTGAAGTAAAATTGCCATCGAGTAAACTTCTTCACCAGTTGAACACCCAGCGTGCCAAATTCTGATAAACGGATAAGTTCGCAAGATAGGTATTACTGAAGAGCGCAAAGCTAGAAAAAAACTAGGGTCGCGAAACATGGAGGTAACGTTGACTGACACGTTAAGCAAAAAACGTTCCATACACTCACGGTCGTGTAAGACTTTATCTTGGAGTGCAGAAATCGTTTTTAGTCCTTCTATGCCAACAATATACGAAATTCTACGTGTAATTGAAACACGAGAATAATCACGAAAATCAAAACCGTAGTAACGATATATTCCCTCTAGTAGTAAATCTACTTCAATATCTTCTAACATGATTCATTAAGTATTAAAATTATCAATTCAAAATAGCTTTTAAATTGTGAATTTTAAATCTTAAGCTGTGACTATCAATTAAAGGGAGGTAATATCCTAACTCTTCCATTTTTCTCAACACTTTACCTGCGCTTTCGGCTATTGTCTCTAGGTGTGTATTACAAGTCACTTCAGGAAAAAGAGGCGCCTCGTAAGGGTCATCAATACCAGTAAAGTTTTGAATTTCCCCTGAACGCGCTTTTTTATATAAACCCTTAACATCACGCTGTTCACACACTTCCAAAGGTGCATTTACATATACTTCTAAAAAATCTGCCGTGTCTAAACGCATTTGATTGCGAATTTGACGGTAAGGTGAAATTACTGACACTAGTACAATTACATCATTGCGTGTAAGTAAATTCGCAACATAACCGATACGACGAACATTTTCATCGCGGTCTTCTCGACTATAACCTAGCCCTTTGGTTAAACACTGTCTTAGCATATCACCATCAAGAACTTCAATTTTATAGCCTTGAGAGCGTAACTCATTTTCAACAACACGGCTAATGGTAGTTTTGCCAGCACCGCTCAATCCAGTAAACCACACTGTTAAACCTTTTTGCTCAATCATTGCTTTTATAATAAATTGACGTATCAAATTATTAACATATATTAAGCTTATACATCATCGTTCTTTCTCTAGATACGGTTGTATAAATAAATACCTCTATCGGGAGATAGATTTATTAACTAAGTATGAAACTAAGAAACCGAGTTTCTTCATTACGTAGAAACCCGGTTTCTAGAATTTTAGTTAGATGAACCTCGGTAAATTCGGTCAACTTGCGATTGTGGAAGTCGCGTCATGGGGAATCCGTGAAGTCTATCAAAAACAACTTCTTGAGGTTCAGCAGGGGTTCTTGTGCCATTACCGTTTGAATCGCCATTAATTGATATTTCATCATCTAGCGAAGGAACCAGACTTTGAGCTAAGACGTAAGAATGAGTTTCGGGGTCGTATGCTAAAACTTCTCCATCTTCAATATTATAAATCCATGCGTAGATGCGAAGTTGATTGTGATAAAGCTTCGAGCGAACTACCGGATAAGTTCTCAAGTTTTCAATTTGAGTTAAAACATTTTCTGCGGTAATAATTTCGAGCAGTTCCTCTCCTTTATAGTGACTGTAATGTTCCTTTGCTAAAAGTCGGGTAGCTTCTGTATACTTCAACCAGTCATGCACAAGTGGCATTTCCTCATCTAAAGTATGGAGCTTTGTCAACCCTTTCATGGCGCCACAGTGTGAGTGACCACAAACAATAATTTGCCGAATACCCAGAGCTTGGATGGCATATTCAATCGTGGCGCCTTCACCACCGTTAGTGGCGCCATAAGGTGGAATAATATTACCAGCATTGCGAATCACAAACAATTCGCCTAATTCAGCTTGCGTAATTAAGTTTGGGTCTACACGCGAATCTGAACAGGTAATGAATAATACCCTAGGTTTTTGACCATGAGAAAGCTGTTCAAAAAGTTGTTGATGGCTGCTGACATACGTAGACTTAAACTCGCGCAGCCCTTTAATTAATTTCTTCATTATAATTTACTATTGGCAGTCAGAGACATACAATTAATTTTCTCTCAAGTGGTTCACGTAGTACCTATGTGTTATTAATTTGTGAGCAAACGTTAAAGTACTAACTAAGTATAATTTAAATTTTTGTTAAGAAAGTTTATTAATCAAGAATTTTTGTAACGGAGTAAACTTGAATCGATATCCTTTATACATGTACATCCACTTAAAGCCATTGCTAAATCAAACTCTGCACGCAACAGTTGAATAACATGGGCAACACCCGCTTCACCGTTCAAAGCAAGTCCCCATAATATAGGTCTACCAATCAATACAGCATTAGCGCCATAAGCGATAGCTTTGAGTATATCAATACCTCGACGAATACCACCATCAACAAGAACCTCAGCTTGATTATTAACTGCTGCTACAACATCGGGTAATGCTTCAATTGATGCAATTGCACTATCTAACTGGCGCCCGCCATGATTTGATACTATTATTGCTTTGGCGCCGCATTTTACTGCATTCACTGCATCATCCGCACGTAAGATACCTTTAACAACCAAAGGTAAGGGTGACAAAGATTGTAACCATTCTAAATCTTGCCAAGTAACTGCTGGGTTAAGTTGTTGAGCAAAATAAGCAAATAACCCAGATTCTTTAGAATAATGAGGAATATCCAAACCGGACATGCTTGTTAAATTAGCCAAATGTAACCCGTCTGGTAAAGTGAACTCATTACGTTTATCGCGTTCGCGCTGTCCTAACATAGGAGCATCAACAGTTAGACACAAAGCTTTATAACCTGCTGCAAACGCGCGTTCTACCAAAGCACGAGTTAAACCTTTATCTTTGTGAATATAAAGTTGAAACCAGTGCGAAGAATCATTATCCACTGTAGCGACTTCTTCGATGCTTTTAGTAGACATCGTACTGAGTATCATTCCTGTGCCTGTTAATGCTGCTGCCCTTGCCGTAGCAACTTCGCCATCCAGATGAGCAAGACATTGAAAAGCCATCGGAGCAATCAATATAGGCAACTGTAAAGTTTCTCCTAAAATAGTTACGCTTAAATCACGCTTACTTACATCTACTAGCATTCGAGGTAATAACTTTATCCGCTCAAACGCTGCACGATTATCACGTAATGTTATCTCATCCCAGGCGCCGCTACTGTAATAATCAAACGCCATTTGAGATAGATGACCTTTCGCGCGCTGCTCGTATTCAAATAAATTAATTGGTAGCGAGTGAGGAGTATTAACAGTGTTAGTCATAAAGATGAGTGTAACTAATACGTTTATATTGGTAAAATAAATTAGAAACTAAATTTTGATCACTATCGGATTTTATATTTTATATGCTTAAGCAATTACTAATTCTTGTATCACTTACTTCTCCCCTGTGGGTCATTACAGCATCCTATGCCCAAGTTCAGCCAACCGAAGCAGAAATTCGTGAAGCTTGCACTACTGGGCAACTTAATAAATTGCCATCACCTTACACCGATGTATCTAAAAACCACTGGGCATACACAGCAGTAGCTTCATTGTACTACTGCAAATCTAGAGGTATTTTTGGAACGGCGCCAACAAGCAAACTACAAACAGAACAGAGACCTGGGCAACCAAACTCAGCAACACCTTATAAGGCGCCAACAAATCCAAACAACTAATTAACAATCCTTGTGGAACAGGCATACGAACTGTTCAAAATCCTGAAAATAATACCTCATGACACCAATAATATTTTCTAGTATGGACGCATCGACAACTATCCTACAGCAATGGTGCGTATTTTAGTGATTAAATATACACTGATTAAGCTGATTATTGTAGTAGCAATAAAGACAAAAGTATAACTTGTTGCTTTTGCTAATATTCCGCTCATAATTGTGGCGCCAATTCCACCTAAGAACATAATTGAAACTTGAATAGTATAATCTGTTGCAGCGCTGTGCCGAAAATGTTACCACTTGATTGAATAGCGTTTCCAATGCCGCGTTCAGTAGGTTGAAGTAAGTTGACTGCGAGCGCATCGGTTGCAATATCTTGACTAGCGGAAAATAAAAACGTTAAGAACATGCAACTAACAAGTGCGATTAAATTATGTTGTATATCTAAAAAAGCGCTAAATATCGTTATTAAGACTAGTAATAATTGAAAGCAAATTATCCAACCTCGATAATGTCCCAATTTACTCAAATGATATCTGTCGATGAAAGGCGCCCAAAGAAATTTTAACCCAGATGGAAGCATTAATAATCCCATATAACCAATTACATCCAGCGGCATGTTTTGTTGTCGCATGAAAACTGGTAGTGCTTGGATAAAAAACGTTGTGGGAAGAAATTGTGATGTATAAAGCGAAGCGAGTAAAATTAGTTTATAAAGCATATTAATTTATTCCTCCTCTGTGTACTCTGCGCCTCTGTGGTAATAGATTTTTACCACAGAGACACGGAGGACGCAGAGGTAAGAGGTTTAGGAGAGACTTAGAGATTTGTTCTTATTTGTACACCATAAGTTACTGGGTCGCCAAAACCTGCTGTAACGTTTGGTGCCGGAAATAAGAATCCTGATGACTTTGACGTTAGCGTTGGTGACGTTTCTGAAAAAACCAAAGTCATCGGTTAGTAAAACCTGGTAATTATCAACGTCGGTTTGAAAGACGTGCAGAATATACAAACGCGCGGTTTGTTGAGCAAGGAAAAATATTAACTGCTGCAGGAGTATCAGCAGGTATAGATATGGCATTGTATTTAGTAAATAAAATAGCGGGTGAAGAACGCGCGCAATCTGTTCAGATGGTTTTAGAATATGACCCACAACCACCGTTTGATTTGAGTGATGTGCAGAAACGTGCCGCCATATCAGAAAAAATTTCGCATCGAATGACTGAATATTTAAAACAAGAAATGCAAGCAGAATTTGAACACTCAATTTTTGAGAATTATATGCTTGAAGCTCCCTAAATATTCAGCATTGACTTTCAAAAATAAAATCAACCATCAGATAGAAAAACTAACCTCTTGCTAACCTTTTGTGGAATGGGCATCCTTGCCCGTTCTAGAACAGGTGGTTGAACTGCTCCCATCTCTCTGTGCCTCCCATGTTTTAGCTCAGATAAATCAAGTTAGAATATAAAGTAAGTTTTTTATACGTTGGAACAATGCGATGACGCTTCAAAAGCTAGAACCAGAACTACTTGCTCTGACCCCAAACGAAAAAGCACAAGCAATTAAGATACTAGCTCAAAGTTTAGGTAATACTTGGCGTGGAATAGAAAAAACTCCAGGTGTATGTGGTGGAGATGCTTGTATTTCAGGTACTCGTATTCCTGTGTGGGTACTGGTTAACGCACGTAACTTGGGTATTAGCGAAGCTCAACTTTTGAAAGACTACCCAACCTTATCTGCAACTGATTTAATAAACGCTTGGGTTTACGCTTCAATAAACTCCGAGGAAATTGAAACAGCTATTAGGGAGAATGAAGAGGCTTAATGGCTCGTTTGTATGCTGACGAACAATTTCCCTACGAGGTCGTAGAAAATTTACGCGAATTAGAACATTATGTACTGACGGTACAGGAAGCAGGAAAAGCTAATTTGAAAATACCAGATGATGAAGTTTTGGCGTTTGCGACTTCAAGCGCACGGGTGGTTCTAACTCTAAATCGTAAAGACTTCAAACGTTTACATCGTTCTCAAACAAATCATGCTGGTATTATTATTTGTACAGACGATTCAAATAGAAAACAGTTGGCAGAAAGAATTCATGCAGCAATTACAGTTGCCGAACCTCTGCCAGGTAAATTAATAAGTGTGGTACGCCCTTACTGAATAAAAGAAATAAAAACAGCGATTAGAGATAATGAAGAAGCGATGAGCATCTAATTTGGAAGACTTATTTCACCGAATTGTAACATTTGAAGTGCCCTGGCACGGCAAGTAAGACAATCGCAACCAAATTGTGCGCTTGCGACATCTCCAACTGTGTCACTGTTTGGGCTAAGGGAAAATAGTCTCGGATTTAGATATATAACTTTAGTTGCAGCAGGTTGCGCTGCATTTTTTACTTCGGGACTGGCGCCTGCTTTTGTATTACGATAGACTTTGTACTGCTGAAGTTGGTTTACAACAGTTGGTGATTGTGAAGGCGTTTGAGCGTGAGCATTACTTACCCAAAACGTTAAAGATAGAAAACTAATACAGTTAAGAAGCGCTAGAGTTACTTTGCTCATAAGCCACATTAATAGATATTCAAATTTTACTATATCAATATAGTAGATGCGCTACTATTTTGCTACTTAGCATTGATAATATTGTATGCAGTTAGGAATTTATAAATAGGAAAATATCTTAAATACAATGAGTGGAGTGGGCTTTCTCTTGCCCCGCCCTAGATTAAAAAACAGGCAAGGATATCTGTTCCACAAGACAAAACATATGTTCTATTAAGGGCGCCGATTTTTTGAGGCACATAACCCATGTTAATTTGTAGTAAATAGCGATAATTAGCAATGTTTTGCCAAAAAAAGTAATTGTAGCAGAATCACTTTTAACTAAATTTGCTATTTGCCTTAACTATTATAAGTGCTAATTCTTGTAATGTGTTCTTGTGGAACGGGCATCCCTGACCGTCCAAAATTATAAATAATGCTTATTGTTTACTAAGATGCGCGCGGACGTGTAGGAAGGTACAAGTCATACAAAAACATAAACATTCCTACGCATAAACTTAACCGATGTCGTAATCAGTAAACTTGCGCTTATAAGGAGCATGAAAGCCTATAACAATATCTTGCTTTGGTACACCCAAGGTTTCCAAATCGCTAACAATCCCTATTTCCGTGCCATCATGTTGAACCCAAATTTTATCATCTTTAATATCTAAGTGCAGCACACAACCATATATTCGTCGTTGATTTCGCCAACCAACATGAACTAACTGATAATGGTCGTGTTCTTTATTAAATACTGTTTGAGCTTCTACGTCTTCATTTATACTTTTATGTTTACTGTATTCAGTGAGTAATCTTTGAATATATTCTCGATACTGTTCTACTTTATCCATTTGACATCTAATATACCAAAAATGATAGCACACCGTATAATTTTCCTAAGTAAATTATACGATAGTCATGGTTGACCTTGAGTTACAAGTTTAGAAATATTAACTCCCCTCTTCTCGTAGGTTCCGGGGTTGGGGATGAGGTTTTTAACACATCCTAAAAAGTTAGGTATAATATTGGCGCCAGTTCCAATAATATAATGTCTATCGCACATCTAAACCAGCCAGTAAACGCTACTCCCAAATATGAATCAATAACGGGAGTAGTGGAGCGTCTTACCTATCATTCCGAAGAGTCAGGTTACACTGTCGCGCGTTTACAGCGCCCGGGTGCATCAGATTTAACTACAATTACTGGTAGTTTTGCGGGGATACAACCGGGACAAACGTTACAATTAACCGGGTTTTGGCGTGAACATCCACAGTATGGTTTACAGTTTCAGGTAGTTAATTATAAAGAAACTAAACCTGCTACGCTGACGGGAATGGAGAAATATTTGGGTAGTGGGTTAATTAAGGGTGTTGGCCCAGTTACTGCTAAAAGGATAGTAAATCATTTTGGGCTGGAAACTTTAAATATCATTGAAAATCAAATTGAACGTTTGAAGGAAGTTAATGGTATTGCAAAAAAGCGTATTATCATGATTCAAAAAGCTTGGGAAACACAAAAAGCCATAAAAGAAGTAATGGTATTTTTGCAAACTCATGGTGTTTCTACAACATACGCAGTCAAGATATATAAACAATATGGCGATTTATCGATACATCAAGTTAACGAAAACCCTTACCAGTTAGCAACCGATATATATGGTATTGGGTTTTTGACTGCTGACCAAATTGCTCGTAATTTAGGTGTTCCAAGTGATTCAGAATTTAGATACCGCGCGGGTATCATTCATGTATTGAGCGAAGCAGCAGAAGAAGGACACTGTTATTTGCCGCAACTGGAATTAATACAGCAAGTAACTCAACGGTTAAAAACTAATGACCATGAACCTAATGAGGAAGTTGTAGCTGAAATTATCAGTAAAATGCCGCGCGAGAATGAATTAATACGAGAGAACAGTGATGACACAACATTATGCTACAAGCCAACTTTCTTTTATACTGAGCAAAATCTGGCTATTAGTATACAACAACGTTTAATTCCCCCTACTAATATAGACATTGCGCGCGTTCGTAATTGGATAGAACGTTTTTGTGATAGTCGCAGAGTTACTTTATCACTCCAACAGCAGCAAGCTGTAGAAATAGCTGCTTACTCAAATTTTATGGTGATTACAGGTGGTCCAGGTGTAGGAAAAACTTTTACTACCCGTACAATTGTAAGCCTATGGAAGGCAATGGGTAAATCTATTGCTCTCGCGGCGCCTACTGGACGTGCAGCACAGCGACTTGGTGAAATGACAGGTTTAGAAGCAAAAACTCTACACCGACTTTTAGAATTTGACCCTAAAACACGCGGGTTTAAGCGCAATAAAAATAATCCACTACCACATTCTGCAATTATTATAGATGAAGCGAGTATGCTGGATTTATTTTTAGCACATTCATTAGTACAAGCATTAGGAGATGCACAGTTATTATTAGTAGGAGATATCGACCAACTACCATCGGTAGGCGCCGGAAATGTTTTAGCAGATTTAATAAATTCGGGTAAAATACCTGTAGTTCGACTTACTCAAGTATTTCGTCAAGCAGCCACAAGTAAAATTATCACTGCTGCTCACCAAATAAACCAGGGACAGCAACCTAATATAGAAACTATTTCCAACACACCAAAATCAGATTGTTTATGGCATGGGGGAGGGTATCAACCCGAACATGGAGTACAAGCAATTTGCGAGCTAATTACTGATTTTATCCCTAAACTTGGTTATTATCCTGCCACAGATGTACAAGTATTATGTCCAATGAGTCGCGGTTTAGTGGGTACACGTAATCTTAATAGTGTATTACAACAATTAATTAACCCACCTAGTCCTCAAAAAGTAGAAGTTACCAGAGGTGGGACAATTTTTAGAACAGGAGACAGAATAATTCAGCTAACTAACGACTATCAACGTGAAGTATTTAATGGTGACGTTGGTTTTATTAGTCATATAGATGCAGAAGAACAAGAAGTTAAAATTCAATATCAAGAACGTGAGGTTACTTATGACTACGCTGACCTTAACGAAATTGCCCTTGCGTGGAGTATTACAACGCATAAGTCGCAAGGGTCCGAATATCCAGTGGTGATTTTGCCTTTATATACGCAACATTATATGATGCTATCGCGTAACCTACTTTATACGGGATTAACGCGCGCGAAGAAACTTGCAATTATTATTGGTTCCAAGAAAGCAATATATATGTGTGTTCGTTCTACGAAGTCGCAGGAACGTTATACGCAGTTACAACAGAGATTGATGATCCCCCCTAACCCCCCTTAATAAGGGGGGAACTGGAGGGTATTATTTGCAGTTATTTAAAGTGTGAAAATAAGCCAACTCTTAGCCCCCTTATTAAGGCAGGGCTGGGGGGATCAATTCTATTCTTATAAAATTGAACCAAATTATCCAAAAATCGCTACAATATAAAAAATAGCAAGCAAAGTAGTATAATTGCGATGTGTGCGCGTTTTCGTTATGAAGGGGTGGCATTTGTAACGGATGTAACGGATGATTTATTGATTGGAAACAGTAACTTTGTTTAAGGCGCCTATAAACTTTCGGAGTTTGCACAAAAAATAAAACTTTGAATCTGAAGAGTGTAAATTCAGAATGCGTGTTATCAGTCGTAGAATCTTGAGAGAATTTTGTCAAAGTCATGCTGATGCTTGTGATGCCCTTTATGATTGGTATAGAGTTGCAACTAAAGCCGAATGGAAAAACCTTGTTGATGTTCAAACTATTTATCCCAAAGCAGAAGCCGTAGGAAATTTTACAGTGTTTAACATTAAGGGTAACAACTATCGCTTAATAGTAGATATAGTTTACGAAACGCAGCGAATTTATATAAAGTACGTTTTAACTCACGCCGAATACGATAAGGATAAGTGGAAAAATGACCCATACTTTTAATTCTGAATCTTATGCTAAATTGTTAGCCCAGTATCAGCCGAAAACAATCACTACTGAAGAAGAAAATGAGCGTGCGATAGCTTTGGCAACAGAGTTAGAGCATCGTAAAAGTCGAACTCCAGAAGAAGAGACATTGTTGGAGTTACTGGTAACGCTAATTGAGAAGTTTGAGGAAGCTCATTACCCAATACCACAGGGTACACCACATTCAATGCTACAACATTTGATGGATGTTCGTGAACTGGCGCCATCCGCATTAGTTGAAGTAATTGGCTCTAAGCAAGCTGTTTTTGAGATAATTAATGGTACACGTAGCATTAGCAAAGCTCAAGCACAGACGCTAGCAGATTTTTTTAAAGTTGATATCAGCTTGTTTTTATAATAAATATAGAGACCGATTATATTCGGTCTCTATGAGGTAAGATTTTTATGTAAAGTGTCA
Source organism: Calothrix sp. PCC 7716 (assembly GCF_019977735.1). Lineage (GTDB taxonomy): Bacteria > Cyanobacteriota > Cyanobacteriia > Cyanobacteriales > Nostocaceae > Dulcicalothrix. The sequence continues at coordinate 37,413 of NZ_AP025018.1, forward strand.
AAGACTAAAACTCTAGCACCTGCACCACTAACATGATAGATAATTGTAAACTATCGGCGACTCTTTTGATATCAAGTAAAACTTGCTTTTGTTTATACTGTAAACGGTTTAAAACTGTTATTCTGAGCGAAGCGAATAATCTGCGAGATGCTTCACTACGCTTCGCTCCATTCAGCATGACAAAAGTTCAATTTCTATCCGTGGAAAGTATATTTTCTATCTCACACATTTTGCTGTCTATCTAAAATAAATTTCTCATAAATACGTTCTGCTGTCTCTCGCAGTCTATCGTTATCTGAAAGTAATAGTTCTGCATGAAGTAGTAAAGGGTCGGCAATGGGTTCAGGTTGGTTATAACATCCAGCATTTTGTTTACCGAATTGCTGAATAAAAATGATTTCTCCTTGAGGACTTGGTTTAAGTTTAAGTTTAGCTGCAATTACGCTATGATTTGTATTTACGTGTAATGTAGCGCTTGTCGGCATTAAATAATATGTGGCTAATGCGGCGCCTAATTCACCACCAATCAAAAAATTCTCTTCAAGTCCTAACTCAATAATACTTTCTTTTATATCTGAAAAGTCTTTTTGTAACGCTGGAGTATAGGCACCAATAAACAATTTTGGGCGAAGAGTTTCAGCATAGCCAATTTCCCAACGTTCTAAAAGCTTATTATATTTATTAATAAAATATTTACCTTCTCGCTGTCGCTGAAGATAACCTAATTTATATAATTGCTTCAAAGTCTCACTGATACTTTCTGGCGCCATATCAACTAAACTAGCTAATTCCTCTAAGGAAGCTCTTAGAATATCTGGTTTTTTTAGTAAAATATAAATTAATTCTAAAATTTTATTTGTAAACTGAAAACTCTGATAGCTCATATCTTGCACCTAACGTGTAAACCCGTACAAAGCGAATTAGAGAGGGTAAAACTATAACTACAATATTAATTCTTTTTTACGTATATAAATTACATATTTTTAACTAGCCTACATCGAATTAATACGGAATTTAGTTCTAAAATTTTAATTTGATAATGGCGCCGTTGATGGGCGAAAATTACATACAAATATACTGTTAGGAGTGAGTGATAATGAATTTAATTTGCATTGTGGCGCCAAAACATGAGAAAAAGGGCGTTGAAATATATCTAAAGTTCAGCAAGAACATATGGTTTCAATTCTTAGGCGCGGGACAAAATCTAGTTTACACTTTGCTGTCATTGATGCCTTCTACTTACCAACAAGAAAATCTTGAAGCTATGTTTGGGATGTTCTTAGAAGCACAAGGCTATCCCCTACCTCAACACAGTAAAAGTAAGTCACCCAGTGCATTAAGTCGATTTCTCAATATATACAATTGGTCAACTAGAGGTGTAATTCGCACTGCCCGCGACCGTATTATCAAGGAGATTTTGTCTGAGCGATCGTTGGGGCGCCAACCATTTTTACAAGTTATTATTGACCTCACAACTTTGGAGAAATGTGGAAAATTTAAGGCACTTGAAAGCTTAATCAGCGTTTACCACGGAAAACGAGGTTTGCATTTGGTTGTGGTGTATCTGGTTGTTGGTCGCTGGCGAATACCCTGGAATTTTCGCGTTTGGCGAGGAAAAGGCGCCACCTCCCCAGCAAGGCTGGGGCTAAAAATGGTTAAATCTTTACCAAAAAAATTAACCAAGCACTTCAAGGAGGTAATGGTTTTAGTAGATACAGGCTTTGGTAGTATTCAATTTATACATGGTGTTCGAGAGAAAAAATATCACATAATTGCTGGTATAGCTTGTACTCGTAAGCTAATCGATGGACGCAGTGTTGCTCAATTACACAAACGAGGACAGCAACTTTACCTTCAGGGTTTGAAGTTTCCCGTCTATATATCTTGGTATTATTTTAAACGTCATGACGGCAAGTATGAAAAGCGATTTGTTATTTCTACTAAAGCCCTTAAAGCCAGCACCATTTCTTGGTGGGGTAAACGAAGGTGGCAAATAGAAGGTTGGTTTAAAACCGCAAAACACCGTTTTGGGTTGCACCGCTTTGGACAAGGAACCCTTTTAGGGGTTTATCGTTGGCTTGTACTGTCCTTTATTTCTTATATTTTGGCACACTGGGCTTATTTATCTTATTCAGGCGCCAACTCAGACCTACCTGACTGGGGTGAAGCAGCAGAAATTGCATTCCAAACTATATTTCCCCATTTGTTAGTGTTACTTCTTTTACAAGATATTGAGCGGCTTAGGGAACTGGCACTTAGTCAAGGAATTGACATCCAAATTTCCAGGTGCAAGATATGAGTTATGTTTAGCAGGGATAGGACTTGTTGCTTATGAAATTACGGCATCAACTCAAAAAATATCGCAATTTATTTCTAATTGCAATTTTAGCTGCTGTAATGATGACTTTACTCGGCGCCTTTACTCCGACTAAATGGTTTTATGATTTCAGTAGTCCTTGTAATGTTAATATTTATGTGATTAATGGTGGTGTACATAGTGATTTGATATTACCAGTAAAAACTTCAAATTCTAACTGGAATGATTTTATGCCATTAGAAGAAATAGGTACTGACACAAATCAGCAATATCAGTATCTAAGTATTGGTTGGGGGGAGCATGACTTTTTTATTAACACACCAACTATAGCCGATATTAGAATTCATACTGTTATCAAAGCTTTATTTTACCCAAATAATACTTCGGTAATGCACGTTAGAGGTTTTAATAATTTACCGAATAAAAAATATGTTGATATCAAATGTGTACGTATTAGTTATGATAATTATCTGAGACTAGTACAATTTATTCAACAAACCTTTCAACTTGATAATACAGGTCGTGTAATTAGAGTTGCCAATGGTTATAATGCTTATGGTGGATTTTATGGCGCCATTGGTCGGTATTCAATTTTAAGAAATTGTAATGACTGGACTGCAGAAGCGTTAAGAACAGCTAATGTCAATACTCCTCTTTGGAGCAGTCTTTCCGCTCCTATTATGTGGCATCTCAGAAATAATTGCAATTGTTAATAGTGATTGTAAGGTGGGCACTGCCCACCATACGAATTTAGTATATTAATTGCCAGTTGCGTTGACTCAATAAGAGATGAATCACTCTTTTTGATGCGGAGTTGTTTAGCTTGCTCGAAATAATGCAAAGCTTGTTCATACTGCTTTTGGTCAAACTTACATTTACCAAGATGTTGATACGCGAAGTCAAGATAAGTGGAAATTTCTGGTTTGGTTTGGCAAAGTGTGATTGCTTCCTTAAACAATTCTTCGCTTTTCGCATATTGTTTTTGCCACTGGTAAACATGAGCTAGGCGAATCATGCTTACTATAAAGGATATTTCTGTCATGTTTACCTATCAAGCCTTCCGCAACTTCTGCTAAAGATACTTCTGATTTACCAAACAGGCGCCGCTGTACAAAGGCGCCGTCTATCAGCAACAATAAAATACTAGCAACACGGGCATTATTTATATTCGCTTCTTCTGCCAGTTGAGTTAAACGCTTTAGCACTGCTTCTTTATGTTTTACAGCTACTTGGTGTCCCGGATAATCTAACTCTCCATATTCTGCAGTTGTAATAATAAACGGACATCCCAAGCATTCTGGTTTTGCTAGTAGTTCATCCAACCATGTGAATACTCTTAATAACTTTTCTACTGAGTGTGACGGATACTTAGCTAGTTCAGCTTCCAATAAATCCCAAAACCGCTGGTTACGCTGTTCTAGATAAGCAACTACCAAATCATCTTTTGATGGAAAGTATCTATATAGTGTTGATTTTGCCACTCCTGACTTTGCAATAATCGTATCTACACCTGTCGCTCTAATCCCTTCACTGTAAAATAATTCATCTGCAATATTCAATATTTGCTCACGCAGTAAGGTTCTTTGTGACCTTTGTGTCTAAAGAACGGTAAATCCTCCGGATTATGTGGTTTACCCCTATACGCCTCTGTGTTCTCCGTGTCTCTGTGGTAAAATAATTAACTGGATTGCACAAGCGAGACGCCCGTGCTACAACCTATCAAATTTTATAAAAGCAATTAGCTGTTGACGATTCGATTGTAAAAGCTTAGATTATTAATATATTTGTACCAAATATGCAGCTGTCTGTTGATGTCTGTTTAATTAACATTTTTTACAACACCCATCATTATGAACATCTCTGAATATATCGAATCCAAGCGCCATGCCATAAAGAAAGTTTCTAGCGATATCCGCGAACGTTGGAATAATCGTATAGTAAAGAACTCGTGGCATTTACAAGGAACTGACGGTGCCGCTCAATATCTAGCTAACTACGGTAACAACGTTGGCATTGCGAAAGTTATCGGGTTTGCAGTGTGTGCTGAACAAGAAGGATATCTAGAAGTTGCAATGGGGTTCTGGCAAAAAGCTTTTGAAATAGAAACAGGTGCGGCGCCAACTCCAAAAAAAGCAAAAGCTGCTGTTAAGGCTTCCAATAATGCAGAGTCTACAGTTATTGTAGAAGCGGCGCCTAAGTTAGTTGAAGAGTTACCATCACATCTACAACCAGGAAGCATTGTTACAATGCAGGCAGTTGATGCACCGTTAGATAGAGAATATTACATTAATTCTCCTGATTATTGGGGACAACCGAAACGCGATGGCAACAGGTTGGTAGTAGTGGCAACGAAAGATAAGGTTTACTATCAGTCGCGCTCAACCAATATAAAAGCCCAACCTGCAATAGAAATTAATAATCTATTACTTGAACTAGCTAATCATATCGGTACTTTTGTACTTGACGGTGAATTATACTATCTTTCTTCAACAGGTAGTGAGCATCGAACCGCACCGCAAGCAGCAATGGTAAACGAACAAAACGGACAACCAGTTGTTGCGAAACCAATTTACGCTATTTTCAAAGCTTTATGGTTTTCTGGAAAAGATTTAACGACGGCAAGTGAAGCTGAACGGATTGAAGCTGGAGAAGAAATAGGTAAGCATTTAGATAAGCAATATTTTGAAGTCGTCCCTACTGCCAAAACTCAAGCAGAAAAAACATCTTTAGCAGCGAAACAAGAATCTGAAGGTCGAGAAGGTGAGATATGGGTATCAAATAGCTGTCAATATATTGGTGGTAAAGATACGCGCGCTTATGTAATGGTACGGACAAAATATAATTTGGAGTTAGATTTAATCATTACCGAGTGTACAAAAACAACTGTAGCTGGCAGACCATTTAGCGCGCTTAATGTCGCACAAGAAGTTAAGGGTAAATTAGTACCAATGGGTTCGGTTGGTACTGGATTTTCGCAACATGATATGGAAGAAATTGCTCGGCGCCACTCTGCAAACCCAGGAAGCGTTAAAATTACAGTGCGCTGTCAAGGTTTAACCGAACGCTGTAAACTATGGCACGTGCGCTTTATTGGAATTATCGAAGATAAATGAGTTTACTTGAAGATGAAAAATTTATCAACAGTTAAATGGAAAGAATTTTTATGGTTCAATTTATTTATACCTGGTATATTTTTTATCTTCGCTATTTATATAATGCCGATTTGGCAAGCGTTTGAATTTGATACAAGTGATGAAGGTATCGAATTAATTAAAACGTCTTTATATTTACAGGGGTTTGATTTATATACACAAATATGGAATGACCAGCCACCACTCTCAACTGTTGTTTTGGCTCAGTGGTTTCGTTGGTTTGGTGAGTCGATAGTTTCAGCAAGACTTTTAGTTTTATGTTCTTCAACGCTACTTGTTTGGTCATTTTGTCAAACTCTGCGTATTTATGTAGGTAATATTGCAGCAACAGTAGGCGCCTTTTTATTAGCTATCTCTTGTAATTTCCTCAGAGTTAGCGTTTCTGCGATGATTGGTCAACCAGCATTAGCAATGGCAATGATGTCTATTTACATGTTAATGTTGTATAGGCAGAAATTATCAAAGAGTTTGATTGTAACATCTGGTGTCTTTTTAGCACTGTCTCTACAAATCAAATTATTTACTGCACTTTTAATTCCACTAATTATATTAGAATTGATTAATATTAGATTAGAGAAAGATTATTGGCGATTAAAAAAACATATATTTATTGATATTCTTACTTGGATAGCCTCTTTTGGATGTGTTTTTTTGCTAATTGGCTTTATGTCTAATTCCTTGAGTTATGAGCAACTATTTGGCTCTCATTTTGATGAAGATGTCAAAACAGCATTTGATGTAGGAAATAGTGTAAGACTAACACTTTCGTTTTTGTTACAAGATTTTGATTATATACTCCTAGCAATTCCAGCAATAATCATTATCTTTAAAAAACGCGAATGTAATAAAGCTTTTCCAATCATTTGGCTGTTAACAGCTTTTGTGCTAATTCTTACTCATAAACCTGTTTGGTATCATCATTATCTGTTAATTTCGATACCCCTGACTTGGGTAGCTACCTATGGAGTAGAGTTAGCAATTGATTATTTAAGAAAAAACCGTAACAAGTTACAAGCAAAGCTAAATAATTCCAAAATAACATTATATAAATTATCAGCTTATTTTTTAATATTGTCGCTATTTTTCATTCCAGTAAAACTGACTATTATCACGATGGAAAATAATAAATATATTGAAGAAAGTAAAGAAAAAGTTGAATTACTAAATATTGTATTAAAACATAAACAAAATACACAATGGATATTTACAGACTGCCCTATTTATGCATTCTACTCTGGGTTACGTGTTCCACCAGAGATAGCTGTGTTATCGCATATCAGACTCCGCTCAAACACTATCACGCGCGAGCAATTTCTCTCAGTCCTTAAAAATTACCGTCCTGAACAAGCTTTATTTTGCAAATCTAGAATGATTCGCAATTACTTAGATAGTCATATCAGTCAGTATTATACAAAAACATTTGAAAACGGCGCCGGAACTCATTATTTATTAAAAGATAAATTATAGTGAGCGCTCACTCAATATATATTAAATTAATGTTTACATAATAAATTTTTGATTGTATATTGACGAACTTGTAAACGTGAAATATAAAAGATTAACTGGTGATGGGTGATGAACATTTTTGTGATTTAGCTCACACTAAAAGAAAAAATAAATCATACGATTTAATCAGGAATTAACTTCCTAGCTGTTGAATATATTACAGGAATTCAAAATTGAGGTAAAAACACATGGCTATTAATTTCAGTGAAGTTTATCAAATTATTATTATTGCTTCTATTGCAAGCTTTGCGTTATCTTCAGGCATATGCTTGGCAGTACCTAAAGTTAAATAATATTTAAAATTTTTCTAAGTGTAAGGTGGGCACTGCCCACCCTGCTTTTAGATATATTATTGTTTAATCAGCTATTAACAAAATCCTGCGAAGCTTCTTTCATCGACATAAACCCAGCGTAACCAATTAAACACGAATATCCCCCAAACAAAAAGGCGCCATATCTTCCTGCTGTTTCAGGTTGCATATTCACCATTAATTCAGAAAAAGTCGAAAGCACCAGCACTTCACCCAGCATTCCCGGCAAAGCAAGACACACCGCACCATATAACCAATATTCTGACTTAATACGGCGCCACTTCATTAACCCTATCCCAATAACACTGTACAAAATACCAGTAACAATCACATTTATCCAATACCCAAGCGTAGAGCTTTCAAAAAAGTATGACCCAGCTATACGGTAAACCAATGTACCTATTGCCCAAATAATCAGACCAAGCGAAAAAAGAATAATTCCATCTTTACGACTCATAGCTACTTCCTTCCATGTTAATGTAATAGCTGTTACGTTAATAATTAGTGTAATAGCCGTTACGTTAACTTGTCAATGAGTAGACCACCAGAACCTCAAAAAAAGGAAGAGCTTTTAGAAAAGTGTTTGAATGCTGCCATCGAAACAGGTAGCTTGGACTGTAGCATTAACGTGATTGCCAAGCGCATTGGTACAAGTGGACGGATGCTTGTGTATCACTTTGGCTCGAAGCAAGAGTTAGAGAAGCAGGTAATTAGTCTTTTAGAAAGGCGCCTGCGTGATAAATTATGGTCATTTCAGGTGACAGAGGATGGGGATATATTAAAAGCTTTGATTCAAATGTGGAAGCATTTCACATCATCAGACATGCATGGTTTACTTAAACTGACAATGGAACTAAACCAGCGTGCAGTGCAAGGTGATATAGAAACGCGGCAATTTTTAGAGCTTGAAATTCAAAAATGGCTAGAAGCGCTATCACAGCTTTTACACGATGAGGATAAAGCGTTAATGCTACTGCACTTATTTCAAGGTGCCGTCCTAGATTATCTGACCACAGGAAGCACGCAGCGTGGAGAGCAAACAATTAGAAATTTTATCAAAGCTTCTCAACAAAAGTAAGGTGGGCAGTGCCCACCTTACTAAGTTATTCTGTAGTCAATGTAGAAAGAAAAGAATTTGCATACAGTGCAGCTTGGGTTCTGTCTCTCAAACCCAAGCTACTTAAAATATTAGTCACGTGGTTTTTTACGGTGTTTTCGGATATATATAGTGTGCGCGCGATTTCTCGGTTATTGGCGCCAGTTGCAATTAAGCGTAACACTTGTAATTCTCTTGGAGATAGTTCTAATAGTTCTTGGGGAATATTTGATTTTACAGGTTGAGTAGCAGACTGGGAAAATGCTTTTTCAAACAACCCCGGTCCCATGTGGGTGTAACCCTGATGTACTGCGCGTATAGCTGCTGCTAGTTCTTTGGAGGGAGTATCTTTAAGTAAATAACCTTTGGCGCCGAAGCGCATTGCTTTTAAAATATACTCATCGTCATCGAATGTAGTTAAGATTAATACTTTTGTGTCAGGAAATTTGAAGCAAATTTGCTCAGTTGCAGCAACGCCATCCATTATAGGCATTCGTACATCAAGGAGTATAACGTCTGGTTGTTTTGGCGTGTTGTAAAGTGAGTGTAATAAATCTAATGTCTGTTGACCATCTTCAGCATCACCAACTACTTGCATATCGGGTTTTGATTCAAGTAGACTTTTGAGACCTTCGCGGATGATAATTTGGTCGTCTACTAGTAATAAGCGAATTTTATGACTCATTCTTCTATAAGGGAAGTTATTAAAGGGATATTAACTTGAATTTTACAACCCATGTCAGGAGAACTGTCTATATAAAATGTCCCTCCTAGCGTGGTAGCACGTTCACGCATTCCTTGAATTCCAAAACCTGTTGTATTTTGTTCTGGGTTAAATCCTTTACCATTATCTTCGATTTTTAAATATAAGTTCCCCGGTCGCGAGTGGATGTTAATAATAACTTGCTGTGCTGCACTATATTTACTAATATTCGTTAACGCTTCTTGAATGATACGGAATGCAGCAGTGTTTATATCAACTGTTAAAGGATGGCTAATGTCGATAGTATAATCAAGGGAAATATTCGACCTTTGGGAAAAATCTTTGACTAATAATGAAAGTGCTGATTCTAAATCTTCTGCTTGTAGCGGATTTGACCTTAACTTGGATACCGATTGTCTAATTTCCTTGAGTGCCATGACTGTTAACTGCATGGCGCCGTTTATATAATTATAAGTTTTATCCGGCTCAGTTTGGTAAAATAACAGAGCATTTTCTAATTGTATTCGTTGTGCTGTTAAAGCATGTCCTAACGAATCATGAATTTCCCGCGCGATATAATTACGTTCTTGTAAAATTGCTTGGTCTTCAATTCTTAGAGAGTATTGCCGAAGCTGTTCGTGAGCAAGTGCTAGCTTTTGCCTACTTTGATGTTCAGATATTAGAGCATTTACTAGTATAAATGTAAATATGATTGATAAACTAAAATAGAATGAAGCAGTAATAGTAATAAACCCCACTTGCATTCTCAACTCCTCTATGGAAGGTATAGGTGTTAACCATTGCTGTTGAATTAATTGAAGATTTCTAAGAGAAGCGGTCAATGAAAATAAATATGATATAATTGCCAGTCCTGCAACAAGATAACGCTTGCTATTATCAAAAATTATACAACTACGAATAATAATCACTAAGTATGGAGCATAAAGCCGCGACCATCCACCAAGCCAATCAGCTAAATAAATTAAGCCAAATTCTAAAGCTGTGTATAGCCACTTTTGTTTATTAGAACCCTTGGGTAAGCGTAAACCCATTAGTCCAAATATAATAATGCTAATAAATGTAATTTGCCAAGCAAAAGGAATTTTTTGACTAGGACTCGGTGGTAATGACCAGGTTATAAAGGAAAGAACACTTTCCCACGGAACTTCAGCGATGACTGTCATCGAGAGTAAAACCCATTCAACATATAGTAATAAGCGAAAAGGATGATTTGTTTTTTTAAGCATGTTCATATCTGTGTGTATAAAAATATATTTACCACAGAGGCACAGAGAAACAGAGAGAAGAATTTCTCTGTGTCCTCTGCGTCTCTGTGGTAATAAATACTATATTTTGCCTTAATAGCTTTTCCGAAGCACTAGTACTTTATTCCTATTTATTTTTAGGACTATCGAATCATTTAGATTTCCAGGCTAATTACTATAATGCTGAAAGTGGCACTAAATAGCTTCTGTCAAAGTAATGCTTCCTATACAGCAAATTCAACGTTTTCTTCAAGTATTCGGCAAATCAATTGCACTACTCTGGTCTGCGGCGCCTATTCTGACGGTTTTACTAATTATATGTCAGTTGCTCCAAGGTTTGGCGCCTGCGGTTAGTGTATGGATTGTTAAACAGGTAGTAGATACTATTAGTGCAGCATTAACACAAAAAGTTAATATCAGTACAAATATTACGTTTTTGTTAGCAGGTTGGATTGCTGCTTTGATGCTAGAGTCATTGTTACCACCTTGGGTAACAGTAATTCAAAGTAATCTCAATGAAAGGTTGATGGGACATATTAACCTAAAGCTCATGCAAAAAGCGAATACGTTTGAAGATTTACAAGCGTTTGAAGATACTCAGTTTTATGACCGTTTACAAATATTGCGTGAGGAAGCAAATCAAAAACCTTTATATCTATTAGCAGGTTTGGGTTACTTGGGTAAGGAACTCGCTACCATATTAACTATTGCAGGATTATTATCTTCTTTGGGTTGGTGGGTTCCGACGCTATTATTTGCTGTTTCTTTACCTCAAGCTTATATTTCATTCCGTTTGGAAGAGTCTGCTTGGCGAATAACAGAAGGCAAAAGTCAGCAAATGCGACGGATGGACTATTTTTCTTCTATCCTGCTTACAGATACTTATGCAAAGGAAGTTCGCTTGTTTGGTTTGGGCAAATTCATTTTAAACCGTTATCAGCGCGCTTTCACTGACTGGCATCAAGCACAGTCTAGCATACGCTTTCGTCAAGCTGGATGGTCAATGTTATCTGCCTCAATAAGTGCTATTGCCAATGCTGGTATTTTTTACTGGGTTGTACAGCAAGCTATTGGCGGGAACTTAACTCCGGGAAGCGTTCTACTATATATACAGTCGCTGGTATATTTTGAAGAGAGTGTTGCCCAAATTTCCTATTCACCAATATTGTTTGAAGCGCTGGTGTATATGCGCTCTTTGTTTGAGTTTCTCGCAAAACAGCCAATTTTGTATATAAACCCTTCCCCCGTTACGGTAGCCTCAAATTTTACAAGTGGTATTGAATTTAAAAACGTTTCGTTTAATTACCCTGATGGTAGGTTAGCACTTTCTAATATCAGTTTTACTATCTACCCTGGAGAGACTGTAGCACTCGTTGGTGAAAACGGCGCCGGGAAAACTTCTTTAATTAAATTGCTCACACGCTTATATGACCCAACATCGGGTAGCATATTTGTTGATGATACTAATTTACAAGATTTGGATATTACTCAATGGCGCCAGCGTATCAGTGTAGTGTTTCAAGATTTTGGTAAGTACTCGTTGACGTTAGGTGAGAATATCAAAATTGGTGATTTAAGTATAGAAGATACATCGCGTATTGATGAAGCTGCACAGCAAGCTCGTATTGTTTCACTTTTAAAGCGTTTGCCGCAGGGTTACGAAACTCCTTTGGGTAAACAGTTCGATGGTACTGAGTTATCTGGTGGACAGTGGCAGAAGTTAGCTATCGCGCGCGCATTTTTTCGTAAGGATGCTCAAGTTCTCATTTTAGATGAACCAACTGCAGCTTTAGACCCACGCAGCGAATTTGATGTTTACCAACGCTTTACGGAGTTAGCGCGCGGGAAAACAACAGTATTAGTTACACATCGTCTTGCTTCTGTACGGATGGCGTCGAGAATTTTGGTATTGAAACAAGGATGCTTATTGGAACAAGGTAGTCACGAAGAGTTAATAAATAAAGGTGGTGAATATGCTGCTCTGTGGAAAATGCAAGCTGAACAATATTTAGTTTAATTAATCCCCCCAACCCCCCTTAGTAAGGGGGGCTAAGAATAACCCTCTTTTCCCCCCCTTATTAAGGGGGGTTAGGGGGGATCGATTTCAAGGTAACTTTTTAACCGATATTATTAAGAGAGGGATATTTTGAGTCAGTTAATTAAGCACTCTAATTCTGGCAAGTTGAAAAAATATTGCCTTGGTTTATTGGGTTAATGAGTGTGGGAGTTATAGGAACTATAGCTACTGTTCTTTTCTCACATACTCAAAAAAGTAATGTTGATATAGATGCTCAGACTATTACAGTAGAAAGTAAAAACTGGGTGATGGAAATTCAAGCGTCGGGTGTGGTACAACCCTTTCGCAAAATTAATCTTAGTCCTGAAGATAGCGGTAAGATAGCTTCTCTTTATGTTCGTGAAGGTGACTTTGTTCGCAAAGGACAAGTTATCGCGCGTATGAATAGCGATAAATTGGAAGCTCAGGTAAATCAATATAAAGCTATATTAGCAAAAGCTACGGCAGATTTAGAACAGAAGCGTTCAGGAACTCGTCCAGAAGAAATTGCTCAAGCTAACGCACGGTTAGTAAAAGCACAAGCTTATTTACAGCAGCTACAAAATACTACCCCTCAAGAAATTAATCAAGCTCAAGTACAGTTAGATGCAACTGTTGCAAAAACAGAACTAACGAAAATTCAATTTAATCGTAATCGAAAGTTAAAACAAGAAGGCGCCGTTTCTCAAGATAAACTAGATGAAGCAGCAACTAACTATAAAACAGCTTTGGCAACACAACAAGAAGCACAAACTAAGCTCGAACAGTTGCATAATAGTAAAAAACAAGAGCTTACTCAGCGTCAAGCTGCTGTTGAAGAAACTCTCCAAGCTTTGAAGCAACAAAAGAGCGGAGTCCGTCTCAAAGAAATTACTCAAGCTGAAGCAGAAGTCAAACAAGCAACAGCACAACTTGCCTATTATCAAACCCAGTTTAATAATACTGTAATTCAGGCGCCGTTTGCTGGAATAATTACTCGTCGCTTTGCCCAAGAGGGAGATTTCGTCACACCCACAACAGCTGCATCAAGCAGTGAAGGAGCTACATCCACATCAATAGTAGAACTTTCAAGCGGTTTAGAAATAGAAGCCAAAATTCCAGAGGCAAATATATCTAAAATTCAACTTGGACAAAGAGTAGATATCAAAACAGATACATACTCGAACAAGAGGCATTAAAACGTAAAATAGACTCAATACGCATACAAGCTCAATTAGAAGCATATTGATGAAGGCATTTAGTACTTTACGTAACTATTGTAACAGTCGTAAGGTCGCCATTGGCAACCATACATACAATTAATAATACGAAGTAGTAGGCGCCTTGTTTATCAACAGCAACAACTTGACGAAACGAAACTTGAGCTTCAGCAACTTTTAGCTAAGTTAAAACAGCAAGGAATTGACCCTAATTCGCTTTAGTTGTTAATATATTCCCTTGATATTTACATTTGGTGTAATTTGAGTGCCCAGTGCATCTGGAATAATTTGGGCATATGTCGTTGCTTGTAGTGCAAGGGCAATTGCTAAAGTAGTAAAGCTAAAAATAGTAGAATGCGTTAATAACTGAATCATCATTTTCTTGACTAGTTTTAATTTTGTGATTAAGTCAAGTTAGGGATTCAGAGTTGCGCTAAACGATAGCTAAAAGCCGCTGCAATTTTACTGCTTTTGCAATAGGAGTTTTAATTGTAGAGACCTGGTAAACGTATAGGACTATCTAAATCAGTTGCTTGTGGAAATCCCCCCTAACAAGAACGCGAATTCGGGGGGGACAAGAGGGAGGTTCTTAAAGCCCACCCTTATCAAGGGGGGGTTGGGGGGGATCAACGATGATTTACTGCCAATTACCAACTAATACAAATGGAGACCAAATTGCAGGGTGTCCGTTTGCATCACTGATGATTTTTAGTTGGGAAAGACGTAGTGCTTCGGCTTTGTTAACTCCTGGTTTTTGAATTTGTTTGTAAAAGTTTTGAATTAGTGGTACGGTGTCAGCGTCATTGACAAACCATAAGCTTGCTAATGTACTTTGAACTCCTGCACGCAATGCTACTCCTGCTAGACCTAGTGTGGCACGACTGTCACCTGCGGCTGTTTGACAAGCGCTTAATGTTAATAGGTCAATTGGTTTTTTGCTGCGACGTAATACTGACTCGAATTCGTTGAGTGATACTCGTTGGTCGTAAAGTTGTAAAACTGTCGGTAGCATAAACTTGCTGTGCTGCAAATTGTGCTTGCTGGGTTAATTCCATTGCTTTACCCAAATTTCCCATTTTTTCGTAAACGGCGCTTCTGAATCTACACCGTTGTTGACAATCAGTATTCCTGTTGGTTTGCAATATGGAGTAAATCCGGCAAAAATAGAAGCGCAAGGAAATACTTTACAGGTGCCACCAAATCAAACTTTAGCTTTACTAAGTGGTGAAATTACCTTAAAAGGGTCAATAAAAATCAAAACTCAAGGTATTTTTGGTACGCAGTTTCGTAATATACTAAATATCAATAGTGATATTACCGCACCAGGCGCCAGTTCACAGTTAAGTGGAAATGTTGAAATCAATCAACCAGATATAGACCCGACTTCAGGATTATTTGAAATATCAGTTGATGTTGTAGACGGAAGTCATTTAATTGTCCAGGGTTGTCCAGCATATAAAGGTAATTCATTTATTATCACTGGACGTGGCGGTTTACCATCTTTACCCAACTCGATTGGACGCAGTAATCTTGCTTTGGGTGTTGATTGGGTTGAAAATAGAGTTTTGCAACAGGCAAGAGAGACTATAAACCATAATAATATCTCACGTTTCCCAATCCATTCATATGTAAAGCAAAATCAAATAATCGAAGCATCAAGTTGGCAAATTAATCAAAAAGGTGAAGTATTACTAACTGCCCCTAAACCTATAACTAAATTATTCTCATCTACTTCAGACCCAACTATAAAATGTTATTAACTAGAAGATTTTTATGGAAATATTTGGTTTAATAATGTAGCCTTTGTAGATAAACTTATAATTGCAGTAAAAGTATGCCAAACAACATAATTATTTTAATCGCTGCATTAATTATTGCTTTTTTTGTCTTTAGAGCTTTACTTAATGTAACAAAAACACTTATTAGTACAGCTATTACGATTCTTATCGTTGTAGTTATACTATCAGTTTTTGGCTTTACTCCTCAAGACTTAATGCAGGAGCTAAAAAACTTACCTCAAATAATTGGACGCTCAATAACTGAAATCAGGAAGCTGTTTGGATTTTAAAGACTTTCTTCTTATGGGTGCATCAAAATCCGTAATTATACTCATGTCAGATTCGCTTTGCACTGAGAATAATTTAATAGTAAGAAAATACGTTTGGATTAAAGAGAAATTACACCCAAAACTATATTGAATGGTTAACAGAACCCGCTTGGAATGCACCCAAAGGTGGGGAAACTGCGGTAGATATTGCCAGCCCTTTCAACGCGAACTAGAGTACTACGAATTCTGCGCCTGAAACCCTTATTCTTGCGTCACCCACAAAGTAGGTTTTTTAGTTAACCACCGAATTTAATTACGAGAGCATATCAATTTTGTTCAATATGGCGCTATCTTAATTGTTCATTTTTTTGAAGAATATGCCGCAAGTCTTGTTGCTAGGAGGTTAATTGAACACGTATTTTAAGTCAATATTTTGGTACTAGTGTTCGCGTTGAAAGGGCTGGGTAGATATTGCTAACCGTTCGATGCCTGTAATTGCGGAAATTCAAGACAAACATCCTCAGGGTAATGTTTTAGTGGTTTATCTTGGTCGCGTCGGTAAGTATGGTTAAATTTGACGTTAACGGCCCATTGTTAGAAATATTAGGCGATCGCCACCATATCCCAGAGCATATTCGCTCTCGTCCGGGAACCTAATTACCACCTCTAGTTCATGGCCGAATGGCGCCTTTTGGTTTAAAGTCAACATATGTATTAATATATAAATCCATAGCAAAAAGCGCCCCCTGTAAAGGGAGCGCTTAAGCGTTGGTTATTCAACTAGAATTAACCGTTGATTGCAGGTGCAGTCAATGCAACAGGTGCAGCGTCGCCACTTGCTAAGTCAAGTGGGAAGTTGTGAGCGTTGCGCTCGTGCATTACTTCCATACCTAAGTTAGCGCGGTTGATGATGTCTGCCCATGTGTTGATGACGCGACCTTGGCTGTCAATTACTGATTGGTTGAAGTTGAAACCGTTCAGGTTGAATGCCATTGTGGAAATACCTAAAGAGGTAAACCAGATTCCAACTACTGGCCATGCAGCTAAGAAGAAGTGTAAGCTGCGGCTGTTGTTGAATGATGCGTATTGGAAAATCAAGCGACCGAAGTAACCGTGTGCTGCAACGATGTTGTAGGTTTCTTCCTCTTGACCGAACTTGTAACCGTAGTTTTGGCTTTCGGTTTCAGTTGTTTCACGAACTAAAGAAGAGGTTACTAGTGAACCGTGCATAGCTGAGAACAAGCTACCACCGAATACACCTGCTACACCTAATTGGTGGAAGGGGTGCATTAAAATGTTGTGTTCTGCTTGGAATACCAACATAAAGTTGAATGTTCCGCTAATACCCAAAGGCATACCGTCAGAGAATGAACCTTGACCAATTGGGTAGATCAAGAATACTGCGGTTGCTGCTGCAACAGGTGCAGAGTAAGCAACACAGATCCAAGGACGCATACCTAAGCGGTAAGAAAGTTCCCACTCACGACCCATGTAGCAGAATACGCCGATGAGGAAGTGGAATACTACCAACTGGTAAGGACCACCGTTGTACAACCACTCGTCTAAGGAAGCTGCTTCCCAGATTGGGTAGAAGTGTAAACCGATAGCGTTAGAAGAAGGAACAACTGCACCAGAGATGATGTTGTTTCCGTACATCAAAGAACCAGCTACTGGTTCGCGGATACCGTCGATGTCAACTGGGGGTGCTGCTACAAATGCAATGATGAAGCAGGTGGTTGCTGCCAACAGGGTAGGAATCATTAGTACGCCAAACCAGCCAATATAAAGGCGGTTTTCTGTGCTAGCGACCCAACGGCAGAACTGTTCCCATACGTTTGCGCTTTCGCGACGTTGTAAGGTTGCGGTCATGTCTTTATGATTGCTTGATTTATGTATGTATCAGGTAGGCTTATTTACCTGATGTAAATTATCTTAATGTATATGTTTCTATTTGTAAAGCATCTTAATAATTTATAAATATTTTGGCTAAAAGGCTTGTTGGGTAAGGCTTTAAGCTTAAAAATTTCTAGTTAATTTCAGTAATTACCCGAAGTCTCATACTTTTGGCATACTTTTTTTAATGCCATTGAGGCGCCTGAAAGCTCGAATTTACGTTGAATGTTAAGTAGTGTTAAGCATATATAGAAGTGTTTACTCACTGTTTATAGTAAAAACTGGTTATAAATTTAGTTTTAATAAGCTTTAAGATGCTTCGTTCCTCAGCATGACACGAGATGCTACCCTACGGGAAAACTACGTTAACGTTCGCGACTCATGACAAGAGGTGTATGGTTTAAGTAAAGTTGAGATTTGAGAGTTGTTGGGGGATGTTGAGCGCTAGAAATCTGTCGAGTGCTATGTATATCCAGTGTAGTGATGCTTGTTGGTCTTGACTGATGTTCTGAAATCCCAATGCGTATCCTAGTTGCTGGTCTGCGGGATGCAAGGGTATTGTGTAGATGTCGCACATGTTGGGATAGTCGGCTTGCATGTTAATTAAGGTATTTTGAGCATCGATGAGCAGCATCTCTATATTATGTTTACTTTTGTAAGGAAAATCGATTTGCCATGCTCGTACTTGTATGGCGTTACAGTTTGGGTCTTGAGGCGCCGCCATTTTAATGGGGTCTACTTCGATATCAATACCTAAATATAGACTTTTGCGCGGCGACATGAAAAAGTTGTCTTCAGATTCTCTGGCTACTGGGTACAAAATATAAAATCCTACTGCGTTTTGAGTATCACGGCGCCGCAATACACGCATGGAGGCTGGATATAGTACTGCCCATTCACGTAAAATTCTGGCTATTCGCTGCGGAACAACGACATTTTTATTATCAATCCAGTTGTAGTAGCGTGATAAAAAAGTCGCTACAGGTATAGCATCGACTCGCGGATTGAAAGCATCAGGGAATAATTCAATTGTATTAGTATCAATTAAACTATTACGTGGTAATAAGGATTTAACGCGAATACATATATTGTTACCATCAAATTTCTTCTCGATTAATCCCAAACCAACAAACTTATCAATCATCATACCCGCAGCCCTATCGCTACCTTGGTCGGAGTCTCCGTAAAATACAGATTGTGCTTCGCGATGTGTACATTGCACAAATCCTGATGGTAAATCAAGCTCTGTTAAAGGTAACTCTAGGCGCCTGTCTAATTCGTGCTGCTGTTTGAGGAACAAATATGCCCATAACTTGACAAAGTACTCAGCCCGACGACGTGTCAAACCGACTCGTCCCTGTAACTGGGAAACATATTTATGCTGTTCAGATATTGGAAAGTATTCGTTGAGATTGTAAGCATCCATTGGAATTGGTAGATAAGTTAATTTGAGGGCAAAGAACCCTTACACCGTACTTAAAAACTTCACCCAAATTCACCTTAATTCCGCAAAATTAGATGCACGTTGATTTTGTTCATGGTAGTTGTAGACATTACCGCGTCGTCATTGTGCCTACAGGTACTCTTATTTGACAATCTGCTTAATCATTAATAAGGAAATATACAATGACTCAATCTAAAGCCCAAAATAATTATATCAACGCATCTACCAAAAGTTATATTTTTGATAATAACTCGATGAAGAATATACGGAAAAGCGAAGAAATATATCTATTGCAAGCTGTAATCGAAGGTTTTGTAGATGGGATAATAATACTGACACCCGAAATGAAATTATTACATGCAAATGAATATGCTCGTAATATATGTAACAAACTTACAGGTATATACTTAGAACAAATAATCCCCGAAGAAATTTGGAATGTTTGTGAGTCATTAATTGAAAGTCGCGAGCTTTTCCCTGACAGTAATATATTTATGGAGCTTGAAGTTGAGAAAAACTCGAAAAAAGTGCGAATCCGTGCGCGCTGGTTAGAGATGGATGATAACAAGAACGAATATATGATTGTGACTCTAGAAGATTGCCATGAGTCAAATCAGAGTATTGCGATACGAGATGCAAAGAAATATGGTTTGACAGAGCGTGAGACTCAAGTTTGGTTACTGCGTAAAGCTAATCTTTCGTATAAGGAAATTGCGGCGCGACTTTACATTACAATCAATACAGTTAAAAAGCATCTTAAAAGTATTTATGCTAAACAACAGGATATGGTGTGGTTGGAATCTTAAAGAGAGTGGGTTTAACTAAAATTTTATTTTACCAATTAGAATATGGGTTAACCCGCCCGTACATGAGGAGCGGAGTTTTATGTCTTCTTTAGTTGTTACTTATAGTCCTGCTTATACGATAGTTCCTACTTATGAGTGCTTTAATAGATGTAGTTATTGTAACTTTCGTGCTGAACCTGGCAAAAGTCCTTGGATGACTTTAAGTGAAGCTGGGAGCATATTTAAAAGATTAAAAGCGCAAGTTAATACTCAAGTTGTATGTGAAATATTGATACTCAGTGGTGAAGTTCATCCTCAGTCGGCACGGCGCCAAGCTTGGTTTGAGCGGATATACGAGCTATGTGAGTTGGCACAGTTCATGGGCTTTTTGCCGCACACGAATGCAGGACCGTTGAGCTTTGAAGAAATGCAGAAGCTTAAACAAGTCAACGTTTCAATGGGATTAATGTTAGAACAGCTAACCCCTGAACTTTTAAAAACTGTCCATAAGCAGGCGCCGAGTAAACTGCCATCTAAAAGACTGCAACAATTACAATGGGCAGGAGAGTTAAAAATACCTTTTACAACGGGTTTGCTACTAGGTATTGGTGAAACCGAACGAGATTGGTGGGAGACATTAGAAGCAATTGCTCAAATTCATTTGAACTACCACCATATCCAAGAAGTTATTTTACAACCTCATAGTCCTGGACAAGACCAAAGCTTTAACGCACCACCTTTTAATCCCCGTCAGCTACCATATGTAATTTCCCAAGCACGCAAAATTTTGCCTGCTGATATTACTATCCAAATTCCTCCCAATTTAGTTCAAGACTCCCAGTGGTTAATTGCTTGTATCGAAGCTGGCGCCAGAGATTTAGGTGGAATTGGGCCCAAAGACGAAGTAAACCCAGATTACCCACATTTACAAAAAAATGACTTGGAACGTATATTACAGCCTACAAACTGGCGCCTGAAACCACGATTACCCATTTACCCGCAGTTTGATGCCTGGTTAAACCCAGATTTACAGATGGCAGTTGGAAAATTTAGAGACACTCTAACTATTTAATCTTTATAAAATATTTAGAAAAATAGTTGTAATTAATTACCATTTACTGGTACTAATTTATGCAAAGTCAATCCAAAGTCATTAATAATACATATGTTATTTGCTAGTTGTTAAAAAAAATACAGACAGTGATGCAGCATTGGCAACATAATATCAGGGTTTGTTTATATTGGCAGTAGAAAAAATCAAAAATTCCGGAAGTACTCTTTTGTCAATTGAAGTTAACAATATTAGTTTGTCATTACTCGCGTCGAGTTTTTATCTCGTAAAAATGCCAAATGTGAATTACCTACCCGTAAGCTGTGTTGGCAGGCACAAGTGGCGCCAGTCAAAAAGCGATACTCCTATAGAAGAGTCACGGGTATACCCATAACAGTCCTAAGACAAGTTATTTATCTTTCAAAGGAGAGGTGTTAAAAATTAAATCTAAAGGTATCTTTAAAAACGCGAGGCTTTAAGTAGGTAAGGCTTATACAATAACACAATAAGCCTTGACGTATAAAAAATAATGTATAAGCCTGCTCGTGGAAGTAGGTGTATTTTCGCTGAAAAAACTTATAAAACAACAACAAATTTGAACCTAGGGCGAGAAATATGCTTAATGCTGGTGAAGAACATTTTGATATGTTGGCTTATGATACCAAGGTATTGCCAGCGCAAACCGACAACCACATATTATGGTGTTGCCATGCTGAAGCACTAGATGATTTGGGACAGTATGAAGATGCTGTAAAAGCTTATAGACAGGCGTTAAAAATCAAATCAGACTATAAAGATGCCTGGATAGGTCTAGGTGCAGTGCTTTGCGATAAGCTTGAAGACTACTCTGAAGCGTTAACGTGTTTTGAAAATGCTTTGCGAATAAACTATTTGGATGATTTCGCTTGGTACAATCGCGGTAACGTACTAGAAAAATTAGAACGTTGTGAAGATGCGCTTGCTTGCTATGACATCGTACTGAAACTCAACCCTGATGATGAGAACACCTGGTACAGTCGTGGTTGGCTACTTTACGAAATGGGAGACTTGCAAGCAGCTATAGCATCCTATGACCAATCATTAAAATTTAAGCCAGATGATGATTCAACATGGTATAACAAAGCTTGCTGCCATGCAGTACTAGGTGATGTTGAACTCGCTATTGATTGTTTGCAGCAAGCAATTTTACTTAGTCCAAACCAATATCGTCAAAGCGCCAAAACTGAAGCTGAATTTGATCAAATTCGCGACCACGCTCGTTTTCAGAAGTTAATCAAACCTTAAAATAGGCGCCGTTCCTTATAGTATCGCCCTCGAAGAGTAGGATAGGCGCCCCGCCTGTCCTACTATTAGTTAGAATTGGAATTGACCGTCAAAGCTACCACATTACACAATGTCGTCAAATTCTAACGAACACGAGCAGCAATCCGCAAACTACGGAGATCATTATTTGGGTTGGTTAAATCGTGGCTTAGGGTTAATGGAATCAGAAGACTACGACGCAGCAATAGTGGCATTTGACCAAGTATTACAAATTCAGCCAAACAATCATGACGTTTGGTACCAAAGAGGTTTAGCTTTAGAAGAATTAGGACAGTACGAAGAAGCTATAGTTAGTCTATGTAAAGCGTGGGAGTTAAAACCTGACTTAGACTGTGCTTACGAATTGTTAGATACTTTACTTTGGGAATTAAACCGTTACGAAGAAGCCGCACAGAGCTGCGAAAAAGCCGCACAAGCTTTATATTTACTAAATTTCAACAAAAAAGCTGTTCTATATTACCGAAAAGCCGCAGATGCATGGGAACAACTTGGCAATGACGAAAAAATAGTTGCTTGCTATGACAAAGCTTTAGAATTAGTATACGACGATGCAGAACTTTGGCGAGCTAGAGCAAATATTTTACAGCGTTTGCACAAATATACAGAAGCGATTGAAAGCATTAATAAATCTTTAGAAATTCAGCCAAACGACTACGAAGTATGGTATTTGCGAGGAAATATATATCTTGACTTAGGTAGTTATCAAGATGCAGTTGCTAGTTACGATAAATCTCTAGAACTTCATGAATATTACGATACATGGAATAATCGAGGGCTTGCTCTAGAAAAACAGGGTTGTTACGAACAAGCCGTAGCTTCTTATGATAAAGCAATCGAAGAAAATCCAGATTATTTTGTAGCTTGGCAAAATCGTAGTTATCCCCTTAACAAATTAGAACGCTTTGACGAAGCACAAACGAGTCGTAACACAGCTTTTGTACTGCAAAGGCGCCCGCTTGGTAATCAACTTAGTAATTCAGGACGTTACGAAGAAGCCATAGAAATTTATAACCAAATCACAGATATTAAACAAGATGATTATTTAGCTTGGTATTATAAAGGTACAGCATTAGAAAAACTTCAGCGTTACGAAGACGCTATATCTTGTTACCATCAGACAATTAAATATAAACCTGACTATTACAGCGGTTGGTATAGTTTAGGTCTTTTATTTATGAATATGAATAAATTAGAAGAAGCCTTAGCATCTTTTAATGAAGTAATGAAACTACACCCATCTTATTACTCATATGATTATCAACTATATTATCACCAAGCTCGTTGTCTAGCTTTATTAAATAAAAAAGACCTAGCACTAGAATCTCTACAGAAAGCCGTCAATATTAACCGTTACGAGTGTCCAAGAAAGGCAAAAAGTGAAGCTGCCTTTGCTAGTATAAGAGATGACGCGCGGTTTCAATCTATAATTGGTAAAACATAAATTTATATGAAAGAAACAATGAATATAGAACAAGCAGTTTTAATGTTGCCGGAAACAACACACCGCAAAAACTCGGTCTTATCCAGCTACTCCATAACCTTCCTGTTGCTAGTTTAAACTTTACTCAAACCGGAACTAGTGCTAATGATACTTTATTTGGTAACAGTGGAGATGATGTAATTGATGCGGGTGCAGGTAATAACATCATATATGCTGCTGAAGGCAATAATATTTTATATGGTGGCGCCGGAAACGATATTATTAAAACAAGTGCGAGAGATGATTTAATTTATGCAGGTGAAGGCAACAATACCATATCTACTGGCATTGGTAACGATACTATTTATGTGGGTAGTGGTAGTACCCGCTTTATTCTCGATGCAGGGGTAGAAAGTGTCACTATATATGCGTATAGTGGTGATGATTCAATTAGTCGCGGTAGTACTTTAGCTGCGAACTCATTACTATCTGTTTCTATTAGTGGTAATGACACTTTAGTCAGTGCAGGTAGCGATTTGTTAGCAACTTTAAAATCAACACCATTAAATAGTGTAAATATCATCTAATTCTTGTGGGGTGGGCATCCTTGCCCGCCCTCCTATTAAATAAACAAACTTGGCGCCACTAGGTCAGTTAGGGAGATTTGAAGAAGCAATAGCATCTTACGACAAAGCAGTCGAGATCAAGCCTGATTTTTACGAAGCTTGGAATAATCGAGGTAATGCGCTGCGTAATTTAGAAAGGTTTGAGGAAGCAATTATATCATACGACTCGTAGTTCATTGTCATGAATTTTGGTGGGTAGGCGCCAATTTTTAAACTCTCTTCTCTGTGAACTAAGCGTGTGCCTCTGGGGTAAATATGATTACATATACTGCACAGGCGAGACGCCCGTGCTACAGCATGAAATCGAAAATTGTTACTGATTTATAGAAAATATATCTAATTTTTACAATTTTATTATACAAGGCGCTTTATCAGCCTAATGGTAGATGATTATGTCATTTCTTTAGACAGAAACGTTTAGAGGAACGTAGGGGTTATTCTGAAGAAACAATCATACGAGTTTCAATAAACACGTTAATTAGCTGCGTAGTTGATATCTAATTGCAGCACACATCTACTTTGCATCAATACTTTTAGCCAATAATACCAAAACTTATGAATAACCCAAACGATAATAAAAGCTACCGCGAGCAACAGGAAAGTTACACAGATAGTAACGGAAACACTCATATTAAGCGAACGAGTGAGACAGTTAATAACAGTACGCCTTCTAACTACCAAAGTGGGTATGTTCACGGACAAGCAACAGAGCGTGGTTATCAAGAAGAAAGACTAGCACGACAAGACGAAGATAGTACTTCTCGTGGATTAATATTAGGGTTTTTACTTGCGTTGGTAGGATTAATTGGCGGCGCCTTCTGGTATTTCAACCAAAATAATACAGCTTCAGAAACGGTTACACCACCTTCTACTACGGCGCCTGTAGTTCCTGCAACTACTCCTACTCCAGTTCCAACAGTAACTCAACAAAGTCAAACCAAAATTATTGAGCGAACTAAAGAAGTTCCAGTTCCCGTCACTAAGGAAGTTCCAGTTATAAAGGAAGTTCCAGTTCCAGTTGTTGTTCCTCAACAGGCGCCTGCACAAACTAACACTACACCAAACATTAATATTACTGTTCCACCTCAGCCAAGTTCGACAAAACCTAGTCCTTCAACACAAAAAGAGGCGCCGAAGCCAAGCTCTAATAGTACAAATACTAACGAGACAACTAATAGTACTACTACTACTCCTGAAAACTCTTTCCCTGATACTAATAAACCTGCTACCTCTACTGAACCACAAACAAATGTGGCGCCAAGTAGCAATTAATCTTTAAATTTGTCTTGTGGGGTGGGACTTATGAGAACGGGCAAGGATGCCCATTCCACAAGAATTGCCCATTCCACAAGGATTGCCCATTCCACAAGAATTGCCTATTCCACTCATTGTGTTATTGAATAAAGCTAAAGCTACTTTGTTGAGTTTGTTGAAGTTCTTGAAGGTTTTCTTGGGCTTCTTTGTTTCTGGGGTTGAATTTTAATGCTTCTTCAAAAATGGCGATTGCGTCTTCTTTGATAAAATTATCAGTACTTTGAATACGATAACCTAGGTTGACATATATTTCTGCCATGTTTTTGGAAGGAATTTTTTTTGTAAGCTGTTGAAAGGTTGTCATGACATTTTTTAATCCTTGGTTTTGATAAATGCCAAAACCTGCTACGGAACAAGTGTAGTAGTTTATATAAGAAGTGTCTTTACCTTTATAAAGGTCTATTACTGTTTGACAAGATGTTAGTGCTTCGTTCAATTTATTTTGCTTAATTAGAACTTCTGCTAAGGCGCCGTATCGGTAATCTTGCGGTTCAAGTTTAATAGTTTGACGATACGCTGCAACTGCTTCATCTAGTTTATTTTGCTCTACTAGTACTTCACCTAAGCTCGAATAATTTTCTGCTGATGGTTTGACTTTTATTGCTTGACGGTATGCGGCTACTGATTCGTTTAACTTTTTATTTTGCTTATAAATATAACCTAAAGCTTGGAGTGGCACTTCATTTTTAGGTTTTTGTTTTGCGTATTCCGTTAAAATCATAATCGATTTTGGAAACTTTATTAATTCTGCAAGACCAGTGTATGCATAAAAATTAGTCGAGTCAACATTTATTGCTTGACGATAAGCTAGTATTGCATCATTAAATTTTTCTTGCTTCTGAAAAGATTCAGCAACTTTATTATATAGCGAATAGTATGTTGGCTCTAATTTAATAGCTTGTCGATAAGCTGTTCTAGCTTCATCATGCTTTCCTGCTTCTGTTAAAGCGTCACCTAATGATTCATAATTATTCCAATCTGGTTTTAGAGCAACTAAGTGACGAAATTCTGCTACTGCTTGTGTATAATTTTCTTGTCTAAGATATATTGTACCTAAACCACTACGTGCGACTTCGCTTTTGGAATCTAGTTTTAAAGCTTCTTGATAGGCGCCTAATGCCTCAGTTAGTTTATCTTCTGAGCGTAAGTTATCACCGTAGCTATTGTAAATTTTGGCACTTGGCTTAATTTTGATAGCTTGTTGGTATGCGGCAATTCCTTCATCAATTCTATTTTGAGAGAATAGTACACTACCCAAGCGCGCGTATGCTAAAGCGTCTCTTGGTTGCTGTTTAATAACTTGGCGCCATAATTTCTCTGCTTCGTCGTAATTTGAATCATTTTGGGCGCTTTGTGCTTCTTCTACCAATTCGACTACTGCTGCAATAGTAATTTCTGGCGCCAGTACCAATGATAGACTGATGAGTAAAGGTACTCCAAATAAGAATCGCATCTTGACCTCAAATAAGACTTAATAGTAATTTGGCTTAATCTTAAAGCATCTATTTATACATAGATTGGCAATTTTGTAAATTAATTGTGAAGATGCATCTATCAAAAGTAGGAGTTTGACAACAAAATCGATGTTGTAAAATAGACATGGAAGCATTCGAGGACCAGTTCACTGGTATAAAACGCCTATCGAGACTATCTTTGGTAATCTCCAAGGTTTAAAAAGCAGCCAGCTCAAACAACTACAGCGGCTGTACCACCAGCGCTTACCGGGCGATACCGTTACAACGCCCGAATTTTCCCAGCGTCTGGCAGCAATTAGTACTGAGATCAATTTCCCTGTATGTGCCTACGTCAACCGTCGCGGACAAGTTATCCGGGTTGGGGTGGGCACTCCGCGTCAAACGCAGATTCCGCCTTTAGAGTTGCCACGTTATGGTGCAGAACGACTTTGCGGTATCCGTTGTATAGCTACCCATTTAAAGCCAGAACCACCTTCGGAAGGGGCTTTAACTGCAATGGCTATGCAACGTCTTGATGCCCTGGTTGTACTCAATATTACTGGAACTGGATTTACCAAACGTGGTGGTGGTGCAACTGGATATGTTAAAGAAGCTTATTTGGCACATTTAACAGCCCAAGACACCCGCGTTTTAATTAACAGTGGCGCCTCATTAAATGAGAAAGACAAACTTCCAGCCCCAAGTTGGAATGTCTCGCCAGCAATGAGTTTAGATGTTCTATCAAATCAAGATTTTCTGGAATTGGTAGAAGGACTCGAAGAAGAATTTCGACGAGAGTATGTTGCCACTGATGTTGATAGCGACAATGACCGCGTTGTAATTGTTGGTGTCATGACCGACAACGTTAACGCGCAACAATTTAAAGATATTGTCGAAGAATTAGGGCGGTTGGTTGATACCGCAGGCGGCGAAGTTTTGCAAACTATGTGGCAAAAACGCAGCCGTACCCATCCCCAAACTGTCGTCGGGGAAGGTAAAGTTCAAGAAATTGCTTTAACAGCACAAACTTTAGGAGCAAATTTAGTTGTTTTCGACCGTGACCTTACACCGTCGCAGGTTCGCAACTTAGAAGCTCAAATTGGTGTTCGCGTCGTTGACCGCACCGAAGTTATATTAGATATTTTTGCACAGCGCGCTCAGTCACGTGCTGGTAAATTACAAGTTGAGTTGGCACAGTTAGAGTACATGTTGCCTCGCCTCACAGGTCGAGGTCAAGCGATGTCTCGACTGGGGGGTGGTATTGGTACACGAGGCCCTGGTGAAACTAAATTAGAAACCGAACGCCGTGCTATTAGCCGTCGTATTTCTCGTTTGCAACAAGAAGTCAACCAATTACAAGCACATCGTGAACGTTTGCGTCAACGGCGCCAACACCAAGAAGTTCCCTCTGTGGCTTTAGTTGGATATACGAACGCAGGAAAATCTACACTGCTAAATACGTTGACAAACGCCGAAGTATATACGGCTGACCAATTGTTTGCAACGCTTGACCCAACCACTCGTCGTTTGGTAGTTCCCGATGCTTTAGACTCTCTACCGCAAGAAATTCTAGTTACAGATACGGTAGGATTTATTCACGAACTGCCAGAAGCATTAATGGATGCCTTCCGCGCCACTTTAGAAGAAGTGACCGAAGCCGATGCTTTAATACATTTGGTTGATTTATCGCATCCTGCGTGGTTGAGTCACATTCGTGCAGTACGGGATATTTTGGCTGTAATGCCTGTTACACCTGGCCCTGCAATGGTTGTGTTTAACAAAATAGATGAAGTTAGCAGCGATACGCTTGAAATAGCGCGCGAAGAGTTTCCAATGGCTGTGTTTATTTCTGCTACCCATCGTTTGGGTTTAGAAACTCTCCGTCAGCGTTTAGGACAACTAATTCACTTCGCAGCACACGAGCGGTAAATACAAAAAAAATCTCTATGTTAAAATCCCGGTTTCATAAAGTTGCCGGGATTATTTCTGCGATTTATTATGGTATGTCAGGCGATGATTGGGATTTCTGGATATTTTACGCTCTATCTTTTGTTCTTCTTCTTCATTTGCCAAACACCAAAGGTGAATATACCTAAAGCTGCAAGAGTACTAGGTTCTGGTACTGACTTGGTTTCGATTTTTGGTGGCAGTGTATAGACAAGTTCTGGTGCTGGTGCTGGCGCTGGTGCTGGCGCTGGTGCTGGTGCTGGTGCTGGTGCTGGCGCTGGTGCTGGTGCTGGCGCTGGTGCTGGTGCTGGTGCTGGTGCTGGTGCTGGCTGGTGCTGGTGCTGGTGCTGGCGCTGGTGCTGGCGCTGGTGCTGGTGCTGGTGCTGGTGCTGGTGCTGGTGCTGGTGCTGGATAATTAGCCACGAATAAAGAAGCATGAGATAGGGCTTTACCTTTATTACCACTACCATCTAATGCAACACCAATAGTATCGAAAATCCCTGTTAAACCTGTTTTAGAAAAATCAATATCTTGGAAAAGATAAGCGCTGTAGGCAGTACTAGTTTTAAGACTGATTACAAAAGTACTCAGACCACTGGTCAAACCACTAGTAAAAGCATTTGTCAGACTCCAAGAACCTGTATTGAAATCATTGGCTGCTTTAAAGCCAAAACTATTTCCTCCATCATCTGATTTACCTGCCAACGACCAATTAACGTTAGAACCAACATTAAACAGGCCAGTATTCAACTCATTGAGCAAAGTACCTTTATTGCCTGTGTCATTACCGTCAAAAGGCCCTTTACAAGCTGTAGCTGCATTTCCTCCGATCAATACATTATTTACATTACACATTAAAGAAGTGGCAACGCTTGGTGCTGGCGCTGGCGCTGGTGCTGGCGCTGGTGCTGGTGCTGGTGCTGGTGATGGCGCAGACGCTGGTGCATTATTTCCATTTCCATTTCCATTTCCCGGCTTCGCCATCGCTGGGTTCATGCTTAAAAATGATGCTGAAACACCAGTTGTTACTAAAAGTAATGTATAGATAGATTTTTTCATTTTGAATTAAGCTCCTCAGACAAAATTTTGTTTTTTTTATTTATCATCCATTCATTATCAAAAATAAACTATTATTTGTCTGCCATTTCTGCGGAATTTATTAATAACTTTAAACAATGAGCAATTAATATCAAAAAATGATTACACAAGGGTAATAATACTGAATAAATTTATTCTTTTTACACGCTCAATAAATTTTATAATATTTAAAATTAGACTTTTTTGTGTATTAGCATGTATGGAAAAACACGGCTAGGAATTATTGATATTTTAAATTTATTTAATGAAAATTATAATTTTTATATTAATAAAGTCTAATTTAAATATACTTACAACAAAAAATCCCAACTTCTGAATTTGCTGAGATTCTAAATTTAATATTTTTGAGATATTTTTGAGAATGTTAACTAACGACGTATCCAGCCATTAATAGTGAAACGGCTATCTGCAAAGGCTTTTGAGGGGCAACTGACAGGTAGAACTTCGTGCATGTATCGGCTCAGGAAGAAGACAATACTGTTATTACGTGGTTCTACTGTTTTATAAGATTTGGCTTGTACGTAAAAGTTGTTGTCAATCTTACTGTCATATATCAGTAATTCCCCACCGGTGAATGGTTTTGGCTCTTGATAAAAATAATAAACATAGGTTAGCTCTCTACTAGCTGTTTCTGGGCTGCTATTGTCATTGTGAATTTTGTAATAATTGCCGTCGTTATGGGAAGTAAGTTGGCTTTCGATTTGAGATATAGCAAATGAAGACAACCCTAATTTATTTAATATTTCAGGAATAATCTTGCGGATTTTATCGAGAATCAGCTCTCTTAATTCTGGGAATGAGTAGAGAACCATTGAACGACGATAGTTAACATCGTTAGTAGAAGTATTTGATGGTAAGAAATCAGATTCTTTGTTGAGTACGTATTTGATTAGTTCTTTGTGTTCTTTTGGAGTGAGAAAATTATCTATCTGGATATAGTCAGAGGGCAAAATCTCAGGTGTGATATCCTGGGATACTTCTGTTTCCTGGATGAGCATAGGTGGTTTTGTGATTATCCCTACTAGATTTTCGCTGGGAAAGCACAAAACTGATTTACCTTGATTTATAGGAATTTGAAATAAACCGTGATAACTTGGTTCCTGTTTGCAAGCACGAGCTGCAACAGATGTTAATAAAGCTTGTAATAAAGGAGCATTTGCATTCAGATCGACCGTGTACTCATGTCCTCCGGTGAGCAGGAGCTGAACTTTGACTTTTTTTGATTCCAGTTTTTCTAATTCTGATTCTGTATACATAATATTCATCTAAGTAGGCTTTTTAACCCAGGTAGGTGGGCTTTGTTTGTATAGCCCCAGACTTACAGCCTGCGGCATATAGTTTGAAAACACGCTCTAGTAACCAATGTAAGTTGATTGGAAGATACTTTGATAGTCAACATTACAGTCAAGGGTTTTCTCGTTCTCAAGTCTAGTTTCTTGGAAGGAGTACTCACGTTAAATAGCAAACTGTTTTAGTATACAAGTAAAAATATTTACTACCCACCCAATAATTACTGTTTTTTTGCACCTGTATAAAAAAATATTAAACAAGCTCAAAACTGAGTTTGGACTAGGATTGTAACTTGAAAACATTCAATTAATAGTACATAAATATTTCAGTATTTATTACGATAATTAAGTATGAGTCAGCGATACGTCTAGAGGTAGGTAGAGCGTATATAAGCAACTGCCTTTAAAATAAAGAAGTATTACAGAAGTAAAGGCGCCATGACTGCGAAAGTTGAAATTTATACTTGGAGAACTTGTCCGTTTTGCATTCGTGCAAAAGCTTTGTTGAGAGACAAAGGCGTTGATTTTGTTGAGTACGCTATTGATGGGGATGAAATCGCACGAGGTAAAATGGCCCAACGTGCAAATGGTAGACGCTCTCTACCACAAATTTTTATTGATGACCTTCACGTTGGTGGTTGTGATGATATTCACGCACTCGATGCGAAAGGAAAGTTAGATGAGTTATTAGAAGTTGAAAGTTAGTAGAGACGCGATTAATCGCGTCTGTACGGAGGAGCGGAGTTAGGAATGATAACTCATAACTCATAACTCAGCAGGGTACTTTTGGGTGGATAATCAATAGGTGTGTCATCTTTAGATATTTCCGGCGCCGCCGTACAAAAAAGTGAAATTAGCTTTTATTATTGACCCTATCCACTTGCTTGACCCTTGTCACGATACTAGTGTGGCTTTGATGGAAGCTGCTTGTGTATTAGGACATGAAGTATGGATAACTCAAGCGAGTCAACTAAGTGTTGTTGATAGCAAAGCTTGGGGCATTCTTGAACGGGTCGAAATTACACCGATTGAGTTAGTAGAAGGACGCTGGGTTGCTGTTTCTGCTTGGTATAAGCTAGGCGAACGTCTTAATGTTTGCCTGGAAACAATGGATGCTGTGTTTATGCGGACTGACCCACCTGTGGATGTTCCGTATTTATACGCAACGTATATTCTTGATTATATTGACCCTCGTAAAACTTTAGTGGTTAATAGCCCTAACGGGATACGAGCAGCCAACGAAAAAATGTATGCTTTACAGTTTACTGAGGCAATACCCGAAACTATTGTTAGCGCTGATAAAGCCCGAATTCGCCAATTTGTTGAATCTAAAGGCGCCGCTATACTCAAACCTCTAGGCAACAAAGCTGGAGAAGGCATTTTATTTTTACAGGCAGGAGACCGTAATTTTAACTCGATTGTTGAACTTAGTACCCTCCAGGGTCGTGTTCCTGTAATGGTGCAAACGTATTTACCAGAAGCTCTTCAAGGAGATAAGCGAATTATATTACTCAACGGTGAACCGATAGGCGCCTTGAATCGTCTTTCGACAGCCGGAGAATTTCGCAATAATATGGCTGCTGGTGGTACTGTTGCAAAAACTGAAATAACACCACGTGAACTTGATATTTGCCAGCAACTAGCTGCAAAATTACTAGTAGATGGTTTAATTTTTGTTGGTATTGATGTTATTGGTGGCTATCTCACTGAAGTTAATGTTACCAGTCCAACTGGTATACGCGAAATTGACCGATTCGAGGGTACTCGTCTCGGTCAACAGGTAATTAAATGGTTGGATACTCTTAACTCTTAACTCTTAACAGTAGATAGCTTTTTAGCAATGACAACAATACCCGGCACTGTTACACAGCCCGGTCATGTATAAATAAGAACTTTTTAGCTGGTTTTAAATAATTAGCTGAAAAGGTTCATTCAACAAATTGTATGGGGAACACAGTCACTTTAAGTGTTTTGAAATTAAGTAATATTAATCATCATTCGTAGGGAAAGATAACTAATTTTTATTGCGCTTGCGTAAAAAGTCTGGAATATCTAATCCAGGCTTTTCTTTGGGTTCAGGTGGTTGCTGTGGTTGTTGTTGCTGTTGTTGCTGTTGTTGTGCAGGTGGAGTAAAAGGTGGTTGCTGCATTGGCATTGGGCGCCTTTGTTGTGTTGGTATCCCCCCTCTTGGGTTTACGCTGGCAGATTGTGCAGGTGTCTGCTGAACTTCGCCAGTAAAGCCAGTTGCAATTACAGTCAATCGCACTTCGCCTTGAAGTCGGTCGTCAATTACGGCGCCAAAAATAATATTCGCGTTCGGGTCTACGACTTCGTAAATCGTTTCGGCGGCAGCATTGACTTCGTGTAGTGTTAAGTCACTACCACCCGTAATGTTAAACACAACACCCCTTGCCCCTTCAATCGAACATTCCAAAAGTGGCGAAGAAATTGCGGCAATGGCAGCTTCGCGAGCGCGTGATTTGCCTGAACCAATACCAATCCCCATTAAGGCCGAACCTGCATCCGCCATTACTGCGCGCACATCGGCAAAGTCTACGTTAATTAAGCCAGGAATTGTAATGATATCTGAAATTCCTTGCACCCCTTGCCGTAGTACGTCGTCGGCATAGCGAAATGCTTCTTGCATTGGAGTTTGTTCGGGGATCACTTCCAACAATTTGTTATTGGGAATGATAATGAGGGTATCAACGCGACTTTTTAGCCCTTCTATTCCTTGCTCGGCTTGACTAATACGACGGCGCCCTTCAAATATAAATGGACGTGTGACAACACCTACTGTCAAGGCGCCCATTTCTTTTGCGACCTCTGCCACAATTGGAGCAGCACCTGTACCCGTTCCGCCTCCCATGCCAGCCGTAATAAAAACAAGGTCGGCGCCTTCTAAAGCAGTGGCAATTTCATCGCGCGACTCTTCAGCAGCTTTTTGACCAATTGCTGGGTTTCCACCTGCCCCCAAACCGCGTGTTAATTTCTGCCCAATTTGCAAACGACTAGGAGCGGATGCGAGTGTTAAAGCTTGAGCATCGGTGTTAATAGACCAAAATTCTACTCCAGAAACATCCGAAGCAATCATGCGGTTAACAGCATTACTACCACCACCACCAACCCCAATCACTTTGATGTTGGCAACGCGCCCAGGAACGATATCGCCAATTCGACTATCTTCTGCTGGGGTTTTTTTGTTGTCCGATGACCCAAAAGTTAACCCAGAATGGCTAAAAGGGTTATTGGAGTTCCCCGTAAGAGTCAAGGATGGCTGTCCTGGAGATTGAGAGTTTTTATAAGTAAGCCCTTGGCTATTGTCAAATGTCATTGGATTTGCGTACATGTAGATAAACGGCTATTCGGTTGGTGTTGTGTACCTATGAGTCAACTATAGTGTCAGCCAACCATCATGGATAAGCATTGTTTTTTCTTGTCATAACTTCCTTTACAACAGAAGCTTTGATGAGCGGATGAGTGTCAGAATTCCAACATAAATGTCGGATATACCCATACCTGCTGGCATTAAACTAGCATTTTCTGAGCTTTACTCTTAACTTCTCCCACTCAATCGCACAACTAATTTTAAAGAAGTATACCTAGTATTTACTTAATGAGTGTTATGTATAACTTTAACAGTGACGCTAATTACTTCACTGCTATGTTACCTTTACTGCTCCGTATAATTTTGGCGTTGTTACTGACCTGTGCATCTTAAAAGAAGTAATTTTTCAGATGTCATTAATTTTACATCTGCATCTGTTGTTTTTTCACTCCATTACAAAAAATCTGTATTTGCGTAGATTTAAAAGATTTTCATGTAATACACCCAGACTGAGTGCAATTATTTTAAACCCCTTTATTATGTTTTCAAGCCTAAACCAAGCGTAATAAAATTCATTCAACATGATATTTAAATCGCTATCTGGCTTCCCTACTACATCGTTAAGGAGCAACAAATAATGCACTGCTGATTCCAAAATTTCACGTATATATATGTATAACTGAGTTTCATATATTACGTTAATATGCTTATGTATAAGCTTTTTACCAAAAATCTTCAAAAATACATTTGTCCTACTTTGACAGTCAAGTAGCCTTACTGCTAAAGAATACAATAAATTATGATTCCACACATCAGCCTTTATCTGTAAAATATCATGTTGGTGCCTCCCATATACTTTTGACAAAACAATACAAACCTTAACACAAGCGTGTTGATGCTGTAACAACGTGACAGTACAAGGCGTACCTTCACAAAAGACACTATCATCAAACTGTCTGACATCTATAGTGCGTGTGAACCAGTTGTTAAATAAAACAACAGGGTAATAGTAACTTGTTTCTTGTACAGGTTTATATAGGTTCTCCTTGCAGGGCGTTAAAACAACAATACCTGTTTTCAACTCCATTGGTAAAATAATTGTGCCAAGTATATTCACTCATAAAAAGTCCTGCTCGCTACAACAAGAGTAAAGCATTTTAACTTAACAACTTTTGATTCTAAATTTTAGCGTTTGGCACGAGGAATAATCAATTCTTTTGTACTATTTTGAAGTTGCATAGTTGGTAAATCAGGATTTGTAAGGTCTATATACTGTATTTTCGTAGTATTTATTTTTGCAGGCAGGTGTCGCATTTGTGCAAGAACTTTGATTTGCTCGGTTAGTTGAGGTCCCAAGGCGCCTAGATGTACACGCCCAATTTCAGTTGTTAAAATTACGTTGGTCAAATCTTGACAATCAATTTTGGTGATTTCGACAGAACTTTTGCTTACCGCTTCGTAAAGCATCCCCCAAAACTCCCGGTATTGGTCGGGAGAACCAATTACTTTAAGATTAGGTAATCCAGCTTTAAGCGTTTTTAAATTTTTTGTATCAACGTCAATTAGTACACCTGTTGCATCAAGCAACAACAATGGAGTTTTTTCGTCCGAAGCTTGAGTTTTTTGCACGATGGCAACAGGGACTCGTTCAATTACTTCGACAATTAACCCTGGTGGAAACAAACGACGAGTCACCGAAGCGTGTGCAATCAATGGTTGCTTTTGTAGCGATTGGGCAATATGTGATGGCTCAATTTTCCATACTGATTGCGGATAAGACAAAGGCAACAGCGACTGAATTTTGTCAGCAGAAAGTAATTGGTTACCAGAAACTTTAACGTCTTGTTCAGTTTTAACTAACCAGGTTGGTTGAACAGTTGCCCATAACAAACCACCTGTAAGAGAAACAAGAGCAAAGCTTTGCCAGACAGTTTGAATAATCTTTTTGCGTCGCTGCTTCCTTAGTTTTTTTCGTCTACCTTCTAAATCTGTGCGAGACACTGATGCTGTATCAGCCATTCAAACCCCTTCCACACATGAGCGAATCTATTCATATCGGCAATTGGAAGCCACGATTATTTCGCGCGAATAAGCCACGCGAGATTGACTTTAACTTTTGAAATAGGCACATCAAAACTCTTAATGAATGCCCGTACTATTTGGTATATCCACCCTAATACGCTTGCTCGTACCTTCCTAAAGTGTGCAGCGTTAATTTTGCACTAAGTGTAGCTTTTTGACTGTGGGGTGTAAACCATCATACTGAAAATAAGCTACATCCAAGGTATTGACAGAATAACACGCTTCATGCATAAAAATATTCTTGAAAGAATAATTAATTAAGGCGCCTTAATTAAAATATTGCAATATATAACACCTAAATATATACTCCTGGATGGTTGACAAAGTGTTATAAGTATAGTCACGCTCACTGTCAGTAATATTTATGGATTTACACGTTGTCAAAACCGAGGTGGCGAGTGTAAAAATGATTATTCACTTGTTTTTAATCAGGGATAACCTCATTGCGGCTAAGAATTTTACATTATAGTTCTGCGACAAACGGTGCCACTGCCTCCGTAAAATTGTAAGTTAAAACACTTACCCTTAGCATTTATACGTTAAATTACTGTAAATATAAATACTCATTCATTGCATCTACATGAGAACAACAATAAACTTATCGCGTTTCTTTAAAGCCTGTAACCCTAGCAAAACACTGGTTATGGGTGATGCCACTGACAGACGGTACTACATAGACTTTTCTGATGTACGTGGTTGTAAAATAGTAGAGGAATTACAACGTACAATAGTCCGTATTTCTCCGGATGACCCAACATGTCAGCTATTTACGGGTCATATTGGCTGCGGAAAATCAACAGAGCTACAACGGTTGAAAACTGAACTGGAAATGTCAGGTTTTCATGTAGTTTATTTTGAATCAAGCCAAGATTTAGACATGGCGGATATCGATGTCAGCGATATATTGCTTAGTATTGCCCGTCAGGTAGGCGCCAGTTTAGAAGCAGTTGGGATCAAAACGAAACCAGGATACTTCAGCAACCTGTTCAAAGAAATCGGTGAATTCTTGCAAACTCCGCTAGAAATTTCCACAGAAGCAGAATTTTCAATTGGAATTGCAAAAATTAGTGCCAAGACAAAAGATAGTCCACAGATGCGCTCCCAATTGCGGCAATATCTTGAACCTCGTACAAATAGCATATTGCAAGCAATCAACGACGAATTATTAGACCGAGCTAACGAGCAACTTAAAATGCGAGGTCAAAATGGATTGGTTGTAATAGTCGATAACTTAGACCGAGTTGACATGCGACCAATGCCATCGGGACGTTCGCAACCCGAATACTTATTTATCGACCGAGGTGAACAACTGCGGCGCCTGAAATGTCATGTTGTGTACACAATTCCATTAGCGCTGATTTTCTCAAACGAATACGAAACCCTGAAAAACCGTTTGGGTGGTGGGGTGGCACCAAAAGTACTACCAATGGTGTTAGTAAGACAGCGTTCAGGCAGTGATTACGAGCCAGGAATGTCCTTATTACGTCAGCTTGTGTTAGCGCGAGCATTTCCCGAAATTGCCTGGAACGCTCGTGAGAACTTAGTTACAGAATTATTTGAGGCGCCTGAAACTTTGGATAGGTTATGCCGTGTGAGTGGAGGTCATATTCGTAATCTTTTAGGATTGCTTTATAGCTGTTTACAACGTCAAGACCCTCCATTCTCACCTGATTGTTTAGAGTCTGTAATCAAAGATTATCGCGACGATTTACTGCTAGCGATAAACGAA
This sequence comes from Calothrix sp. PCC 7716, assembly GCF_019977735.1. GTDB lineage: Bacteria > Cyanobacteriota > Cyanobacteriia > Cyanobacteriales > Nostocaceae > Dulcicalothrix. Next base: position 75,848 of record NZ_AP025018.1, read on the forward strand.
GAAGAATGGGAATTACTCTACGAAGTAGTTAATCAGCAAAGTCTTAAAGGCGAATCTGAGTATCAAAGACTATTGCGAAGCATGTTTGTTTTTGAATACCGCGATGCCACAGGACGTTGGTTTGGTATCAGTCCAGCACTAGCTGAAACCGAAAAAGTACGAGCATGGCAAAGACAAATTAGAAGTGCTGAGTTAGAAGTGCTGAGTTAGAAGTGCTGAGTTAGAAGTGCTGAGTGCTGAGTATGGACTCTTAACTCAGCACTCAGCACTCAGCACTCAGCACTCATTACTATTCCTAAGTATTTTCACTGTATTTAATGCGTTCGGAAGAAAAAGCCTTCTAAAGACTCCGTAATTACACAGTATCCATTCCAACGCCTACAGTGCCAAAATCTAGTTTCCGCGTTTTGGTGAACATAATTCTTTTTAGCCCGGTTTTAGTTTTATGACAGAGTGGCAGTTCACGGCTGCAATCGCCAATGCAAATCATCGTTCATTACAACGTCTAATTCGAGCGGTTGCGCTTTCTAAAGGTCAATTTGCCCTAATATTAGTTAGATGCAACTACGGACAATTACGTACATCAGTTTTAGAAAATCTACGCACGCTAACTAAAGACATTTACTTACGTGAGCTAGAGCTTTCTCCTTTGACAACCGCAAATTTACACAACACAATAATTTCAGATCTATATTTAGATATTCCTGCTGTTGCTGGTGATGCTTTACCCGAAGCTTTAATGGTGTTTGGGCTTGAATCAGTTATAAAAATTGATGATTTACTTACTGGGTTAAACCAAGCGCGCGATATTTATGCTGATACTTTTCCTTTTCCTTTGGTGCTATGGCTTAAAGACGAAGTAGCTACTCAATTGTCACGACTTGCACCTGACTTTAAAAGTTGGGCAGCAACCACGATTAAGTTTGAGATGACAAAGGAGGAGTTAATAACTTTAATCCGTAAAAATACTGAATATTTATTTAATTATATTCTTAATAGTACGGATGAAAGCCACAGCCTTGATAAAGTTTCATCTTTGGATAGTTCAAAAGAAATCGAAACCGCACGCGAAGACTTACTCCGCATATACAATATTCAACTTGAACCAGAACTGAACCGCTGTTTAGAATTTGTTTCAGGATATAACGCTTATATTAATGACCAAGTTGAAGAAGCTCTGTCTCATTACCAGCATTCTTTGGCTCTTTGGGATGATGAAAACCACACTTTTACATTCTCACAGTCTGTTTACAAAGCTATAGTTTTATTCCATCTTGGCTTATGCTATGGACGAATGGCGGATTTACGTCCGGCATTGAATCGCAGCTACTGGCTTGAAGGAATTGTTTGGTTTAAGAAATCACTTTCAACATTTGAGTCAATAGGGCGCCAAGATAAAGTAGCTCAATTTATACCTCCACTCTTACAAATGCTGAAGCATGTCGAAGCATGGGATGAGCTACATACTTATGCTTCTCAAGCATTAGAGCTATATGCCACTTACCCCGATAAAGCTTCTGAAGCCCAAGCATATGGGTTTTTAGCAGTTGTTGCGGCTGCAAGGTCAAATTGGCTACAAGCATATGAATTAGCGAATACAGCCCGGACTATTGCAGAAGTTTCTGTAAATGTCTCACGTGCCCAAGAAAGTTGGTATCTTTTATTACTAGGACGCGCACAACGTCATTTAGGAGAGTGGGAAGAAGCAATAAATAATTTGGAGTGGGCGAAAGTTGTTTGCGAGGTACAGTATGAGCCATCGTTATATTTAGAGATAGTTGAAGAGCTACGTTCACTCTACTTTTTTGAGCGTCATAACTATAGTGAAGCTTTCAACCTGAAGCAAGAAAAAGTTCAAGTAGAACATCAGTACGGATTTCGAGCATTTATTGGCGCCACTACGCTGCAACCACAACGTTACAAAGTAAATGGTTCAACAGGGAATGTAGTAGGGTGTACTTCAATTAACCAATCAAGAATTTCTTATATACCCGAAGAAGTCGCACAAGAAATTGCTGCATCTGGAAGGGAAAAAGATATTAATAATTTAATTGGACGTTTAGGGCGTACAGACTGTAAGTTAACTATTGTTCATGGGCCAAGCGGTGTTGGTAAGAGTTCGCTGTTGCGTGCTGGGTTAGTCCCAACTTTAACAGAAAAGGTAATTGGCGACCGCATTGCCATACCAATTGTTTTATCGGTATATAGCGATTGGATTACAGTATTAGGTCGAAATATTAATCAAGCATTAGCGCAAACAGATATATCGATATCAATCAAATTTTCAACGTCAATAATACTAGCCAAGCTACGGGAATTAGCAGAACGTAATTATACAGTTGTTTTAATTTTTGACCAATTAGAAGAATTCTTTTTTGCTGTTCGCGAGCAAAGTCAAAGAATTCATTTTTATAAATTTGTTAGTCAGTGTTTAAATATTCCTTTTGTCAAGATTATTTTTTCGCTTCGTGAAGATTATTTACATTATTTATTAGAGTTTGAGCGTCTGTGTAATGAAAACAACCGTAACACATACGATTTAGGGGTAATTAATAAAAATATACTAGATAAAGATATTCGTTATTATTTAGGAAATTTTTCAGTTCAAGATGCTATTGGCGTTATTGATATTTTGACTTCTCGCTCACACTATGAACTAAGTAACGATTTGATTAATCAGTTAGTTCAAGATTTAGCGACAGAAGTTGAGCAAGTTCATCCTATTGAATTGCAAATAGTCGGCGCCCAACTTCAAGCCGAAAAAATTAAAACTCTCGAAGAGTATAAAGAATCTGGTGGTTCATCGAAGTTAGTAGAACGTTGGTTGACGGAGGTTATTAAAGACTGTGGTCGAGAAAACGAGCAGCTAACTTGGAAATTATTATTTGAACTAACCGATGAAAAAGGTACGCGACCACTTAGAACTAAAATTGAGCTTGCAGTTGCGTTAACCAAAAGTGCTGAGACGTTATTTAATTTAGATTCTGATTGGGAGTTAATACTCGATATTTTAGTTGGCAGTGGTTTAGTACTGCGAATGCGTGAAGAATCTGGCGACCGCTACCAGCTTGTTCATGATTATTTAGTTGAACCTATTCGTCAAAAAAATAACTACGGCATTGTTGCTGAACTTGAAAAGGTCAGATTTGAAAAAACTCGTGCTGAAGTTGCTCAAAAACTCAGTCAAGAACAACTGACTTTAGTACTTCAAAGACGCTTACGCGAAGCAAGAATGGCTGGTGTGGCACTATTGTTTTGTACTGCCTCGATTGGTGGTTTGTGGTGGCAAGCAGACCTGCAAAAGCGCGCGGCTGTTCTAAACCGCGTGCGTGCAGAACGTAGCGAAGACAACTTACGAGTAAGTGCAATTACTGCTGCGAGCGAAGCTTTGTTTGCTTCTTCCAAGGAATTTGATGCTTTGATTGAGAGTTTACGCGCTTGGCGAAAACTTAAACAATCGAATGGAGTTCAAGGTGATACTTCTTCGCGTGTAGTCACAGCATTACAGCAAGCAGTGTATGGAGTTAAAGAAATCAACCGTCTGGAAGGACATACAGACGTTCTTTGGGGTGTTACTTATAGTCCAGATGGTAAATTAATTGCTTCGGGTAGTACTGACCGAATGGTCAAAATTTGGCGCCCAGATGGTACTTTAGTTCAAACTCTTGATGGACATGACTTTGCTGTTACTAGTATTGCTTTTAGTCCCGATGGAAAAACATTAGCATCTGCCAGCTTAGACAATACTGTAAAGCTGTGGCGCCAAAAAGAAAACGGCGAATTTGAAACACGACCATATAAATCATTAGATGGACATTCGCAAGGTATTTACAGCGTTAACTTTAGTCCTGACGGTGAGTTAATAGCGACAGGTAGCGCAGATAATACAATCAAAATTTGGCGTTCTAATGGTGAGTTAGTCAAAATTTTACGTGGACATACAGCAGAAATTAACTGGATAACATTTAGCCCGAATGGTCAGTTAATAGCTTCTGCGAGTCAAGACAAAACAGTCAAAATTTGGAACAGAGATGGAAATTTAGTAACAACACTGCCAGAAAATTCTATAGGTGTAACATCCGTAGCTTTTAGTCCAGATAGTCAGTACTTAGCATTAGGAAATCGTACAGGCGCCGTGCAGCTTTGGCGTAAAGTAGGTAATAATGCACAACGTCCATTTGATTATCGGTTAGAAAAAACACTGCGTAATCACACTGCTACAGTTTGGAACCTGAGCTTTAGTCCAAACAGTAAATATTTAGCATCTGCTGGAGATGATAATGCAATTAATATGTGGAGTATTGACGGTCGGTTAGTCGAAACATTTAAAGGTCACAACGATGCTGTTTCTAGTATTGCTTTTAGCCCAGACGGAAAAAAACTCGCATCTGCCAGTTGGGACAAAAGTATAAAGTTATGGAATTTAGCATCAACTTCATTACCAGTTCTAAAGAACCATGAAGGTGGAGTTACAAGTGTTGTTTGGAATCCGAACGGTGAGATGTTAGCATCGGCAAGTCGAGATAATACCGTTAAGCTATGGAAACATAATAAAAAGGATGGTATTTCTAGCACAAGCCTCGACAAAACCTTAGTTGGACATTCAGACTTAGTTCAAAGCGTCAGTTTTGACCCAGTTGGAAAATTAGTTGTGACTGGAAGTCATGATAACACCGCTAAAATTTGGAATTTAGATGGGTCATTAGTTAAAACTTTAACGGGACATCTTGATAAAGTTAGAAGCGTAGCTTGGAGTCCGGATGGAGAATTTATAGCATCAGCGAGTCAAGATAAAACCATTAAACTGTGGAACCGTGACGGCAAAAACGTCAAAACGATATCTGGACATAATGGTTGGGTAAATAATGTCGCTTGGAGTCCAGATGGAAAAATTCTTGCCTCAGCTAGTGATGATAAAACCGTCAAACTTTGGCGCCGAGACGGTACATTACTAAAAACCCTTACCTCACACGATAGCTGGGTTTTAGGCACAAGCTTTAGTCCTACCGATAAAATAATCGCATCTGCTGGTTGGGATAACACAGTCAAATTATGGGATTGGAATGGTAAATTACTCAAAACCTTGCTTAGAGGTTATAGCGATAGCGTCAACTCAGTAACCTTTAGTCCCAACGGAGAAGTTTTAGCAGCAGCAGGTTGGGATAGCACAGTAAAACTATGGAGTCGTGAAGGTAAACTCATCAAGACCTTTAATGGACATAATGCACCAGTACTAAGTGCTGCTTGGAGTCCAGACGGTCAAACTCTCGCATCTGCAAGCGAAGACAAAACAATTATTTTGTGGAATTTAGATTTAAACGATTTATTAAAACGTGGATGTAACTGGGTAGGAGATTATCTCAAGTACAACCGTAACGTTGATGCACGTGACCGTAATCTTTGTGAAGGTGTTAAATAGAACTAGAACTAATGTCATGCTGAACGCAGTGAAGCATCTCTGAGATTCTACCCTGCGGGAAAACTCCGTTTACGCTACGCTCAGAATGACAATTTTATCGATTATTTGTTTTCTTCCTCCTGTTCTAAAAACTTGAGAAAAGCTTGTAATTTCATGCGTTCGATATAAGGCCAACCTCCCTCAGATTCGATTTCCCGTAATAGAGCGTAAAGCGCTTGACGATTTTCTGGTAAATTCGCTTGAAAAGGACCCTCGCGGATTTCACGGTGTAAAGATTCTAATTGACGTAGTAACGCCAAAAGTTGGATAGTATCCCCTTGACAAACCGTTACAGCATCGTGTACCGCTACATTAATAGCTTGAAGTTTGTAGGATAACATTACTGACTCAAAATTATTACTAGTACTCATATGGTTATCCACTTTAGCCGAGTTCTAGCTTCTTGCCACAGAAAAATTCGTCATAAACAAACCGGGTTTCTACGCAAAATCGTTATTTTTATTACAAGATTTAACTTTGAAACCGGGTTTCTTCAAGAAACCCGGTTTCTTTACTCATAGTATGAAGATTTGTAAACAGGCTTTAAGGCGCCAGTCAGTAAGGATTCTCTACGATTAAACATTAACGAATGTATGAAACACTTCCAAGTGCAGCCATAATTTTGTAAAATCCTTAACAAATGAGAATTTAATATTTTCTCTTTAGCCGTGTAGCAAAGCGCTGGTGGAAAACTGGCGCCGTGTTGCAAGACGTTTATTAATTTTTGACATTGAGGTTGACAATGAGGTATCGCGGTTTAATAGTTACATTCTTAGCATTATGCTTAGGATTTATAACTGCTTGTAGTGATGGTCCTGCGTCTGCTAGTACAGGCACTCTAACCTACGAACAAATTCGAGGCACTGGTTTAGCGAATAAATGCCCCCAACTAAGCGAAACCAGTCGAGGTTCTATTCCCATTGATAAGAGTCAGTCTTACGTCCTCAAAGAACTGTGCTTGGAACCGACTAATTACTTTGTAAAAGAAGAACCAACTAATAAACGTCAACAAGCTGAATTTATTACAGGTAAAGTAGTGACTCGTAAAACTTCATCACTCGACCAAATTCAGGGTGACGTAAACGTTAATCCTGATGGTAGTTTGACCTTTATAGAAAAAGACGGCTTTGATTTCCAAGCAACCACAGTTAAATTACCTGGTGGCGAACTCATTCCGTTCCTTTTCACAGTAAAAGGATTAGTTGCTACAACTCAGCCTAATTTGACCAGCATTAACACCTCCACTGACTTTTCGGGTTCGTTCCGCGTTCCTTCTTACCGTGGCGCCACCTTCCTTGACCCTAAAGGTCGTGGTGTTGCTAGTGGTTACGATAACGCCGTTGCATTACCTGCACGCTCAGACGCTGAAGAACTAACTCGTGAAAACGTTAAGCGCGCGCAAGTTCTCGAAGGAAATGTTTCTTTATCTGTTGCAAAAATCAATAGCAATAGCGGTGAAATTGCTGGTACCTTTGAGAGCATACAGCCTTCTGACACCGATTTAGGTTCTGGCGACCCTAAAGAAGTTAAGATTCGCGGCATATTTTACGGTCGCATTGAGCCAAAAGCTTAAATAATTTATAGTATTGTGGCACAGGCATCCTTTAAGCCTGTGATTTTATTTCAGGCGCCTGTGCTTTATGTCAGGCGCCTGTTGTTTTGGGGACATAACAGAAGACACAGGCAGGGGAGAGGAGAAGATACAGGCAGGGGAGAGGAGAAGATACAGGCAGGGGAGAGGAGAAGATACAGGCAGGATGCCTGTTCCACAAGAGGGCATAAATACTCAGTTATTTTGTGAAGAAATAATATATTTGTGTGAGTTCAATTTAAAGTTGGTATCAACAAATTCTTACAAACTCAGTATTTCTCTTGATAAAAAATTTTTAATACTAGAAACGTTTATTGATTATTATCGGTTTACATACAGATGCTTCTCTCAGGCATCCACAGCACAAATTAAGTACTATCTCGGTTCCTGTTTCAGTAACAAATTTTATATCTTGGCGCTATGTACTTCTTCAATTTATAGCTGTCGAAGTCTACTAAAAAATGTGCAACACAAGTTTTGATGTTGTTTGATAAACCAAATAATGAACGCGGTGCCAATGCCTACCTTAGTTACAACAAACTCCAACGAACTGAAGCAAGAAGTCTGGCAGTTGTTGCGCTCCTATCAGCGAGACAAAAGTGCTGACATTCGTAATCAACTGGTAAAACTGAACTTTGGACTAGTCAGAAGAGAAGCTCACTACTGGATTAATCAGTGCCAAGAAAGCTACGAGGATTTGCTCCAAGTAGGTTGTTTAGGGTTAATTCGTGCGATTGAAAGGTTTGAAATATCTAAAGGTCATGCTTTTAGTTCATTTGCAATTCCTTATATTCGCGGTGAAATTCAGCACTATTTACGTGACAAAGGTGTTACGGTTAGAATTCCCCGTCGCTGGCTAGCTATTCAGCAGCAAGCAATAGGAGTGTCGCGTTCATTACGTGAGAAGTATAATCGCCAACCAACGGATGCTGAAGTGGCAGCAGCACTCGATATTTCAACTGAAGAATGGCAAGAAATTAAGCTTGCTTGGGCAAATCGGGCACCTTTGAGTTTAGATGTACCAGTACAAGACGGTGAAGAAGGCGCCGCGAGCTTGGGCGAATTGGTACCCGATAGCAACTACCGCAGTTTTCAACTCGCGCAAGAAGACCAAATCCGTTTACAACAAGCACTGCTTCAACTAGAACAGCGCACTCGTGAAGTTCTAGAATTTGTGTTTTTACACGATTTGACGCAGAAAGAAGTTGCTGAACGTATGGGAATTAGTGTTGTTACGGTTTCTCGTCGAGTCAAAAAAGGACTAGATTCGCTGAAAACCTTAATGGGTGTAGAGTAGAGGCGATAAAAGTTTACCTAAGAGTTTAATAAATATGAGCTAAGTAAATACTAGGTAAACCCGCCTTGCTCTTCAAAAAAATACGTATTATCACTTATATATTAGTGACATTTAGGACTACTGAATTATTCAAAGTTAGGTTATAACGGAATGAGATTTCACCTTAGAAACCAGGTTTCTGTTTCTGGTTGATTTCGATTAAATTTGTTTCCAATGGCTTTTGACACTAATGGGCAGATATTCAAAAATTGCAGTTGCAGCTATTGCAATTCTTACAATCGCAGGGTGTTCATCAGAGGGAGGGGAACAAGCAGCTGCTCCTACTCCTACAACTGCTGCTACTCCTGCCGCAACTTCAGTTCCAGCATCAACACAATTGGCTCAACCATTCAGTAACCCAGTTATACCTGGTAAACCGCAGGTAACAACAGTAGCTACTGTAGCAACTCCAAATTTAATTCAACCGACAAACTCAACTCAAAGAGCAATAGATATAACTAGAGGCCGTCCTGACCCATTTGCACAAATTGTTGCTCCGTCGGTTCCAATTATGCCAACAACATCGGCGCCAAGCTTTAGAAGAGTGGTACCAGTGTTACCGACATTGCCGGCAAGAGTTTCGAGTGTGGCTGAAAGTAACATAAGACGTAGAAGTTCGGTAATTTCAGCAAGAACTCAACCGCGTATAGTTCCAATGAATCGTAGAGTCATTGCGAAACTGCCATCACCAGTAATTCGCAGTCGTGGTTTTACGCCAGTGTTACCCAGAGTAATGCCACAGGTAGTTCCAAATCCTTCACTGGTATCAGTACTTCCACCGACACCACAACCAGAACTAGCGCGAGCAGTTGCTGTTACAGGTGTAGTGCTTGTGGGTAGCGAGCCTCAAGCCATTATCAAAGTACCGAATGAGCCAACCAGTCGCTATGTTCAAGCTGGTGATAGACTTTCTAGTGGACTATTGGTAAAACGAATTGAAATGAACGAAGGCTCAGAACCAGTAGTAATTTTTGAACAATTTGGCATCGAAGTTGCGAGAATGGTAGGAGAAGGAGCAGCGGCGCCAGCAACAACAGCATCTGCTGACAGCGCACCTCCAGCACCAAACACTGTTCCAACCGGAGCTTCGTAAAAATGCACATCCACAACGTAACGTGTGAAAAAGTTGAATTTGCTGGACTACCTTTAGCGGTGTATCGCGAAATAGCGGCTCATCTACGCCAAGTTGAAGGTATAGAAGTTGAAATAATTACTCAATCTTCTTCTTCATTTGACTACAACCAAAGCCAAGTTGAATGTTTACAACTTAGTAAGGCGCCTGACTTACCAGTTGAAAATAGCAAACTAGTCGAGCAAATCTTGGCTTACTATCAAAATCGTTACGCTTAAATTGTACTTAGAGAGCAAATTCAAATAGGTAAGACGATATCACGTCAAGTTGGGTTGAGTTTGTCTCTGCCCGTTTTTTTTGTTTTTAGCTAAAAATGTAACCTACCATACCGTGCATATTGCGTTGTTTGGGTAAAAACATGATGTTTCAATAAAAACAACAGAATATGTGATGCAATTAGTAATAGAGCAAGGTAAACTGACAAGCAAGGAAATGCAATTATTACTCTTGGCTTTAGGTTTTAACATCACAAACGATGGAACAGTGGCAATTTCTTATACAAAAGCAGGGCGAGCGCGCTTGGCAGCCCTTAGAATCTGCTTATGCAGAAATCGTTGAAGGTCGATATCGGATAGTCGCGAGTTCTGACAGTGTAAATACTGATGTAGAAGTTAGGGTTATTTATCAATCTCCCTCCGAAATACCACCCAGGCGCCGAATTCATAAGCGATTACGTCGTACAAACTCAGAAGGTTTAGCAGCGGTAATGCCTTTTACCGACTTTACCCCTGGAGTATGGGAAGTTCGCTGTTCAGGCGATTTAATGTCTGATATGTTTGGCAACTCATGGCAGCATAATCTTCGTTTACAAGTTTTGCCGCTCATTGCCACAACTGAAATTACTCCTGGTAATAATACAGAGGGTTACGTTGTCTCTAACCTTCCTATTCCTCCTGCTCCCCCTAGTTTTTTAAGAGTAGATGTAGAAAATACGAACACTGATTATACGGTTGATACGGATTATACGGTTGACACGGTTGACACGGTTGAGATAGACAATACGGGTTACACGGATGATACGGGTGAAATAAATAATACGGGTGAGATAAATAATACGGGTGAGATAAATAATACAGGTGAGATAGATAATATAGATGTAATTGTTGATGAGCCTGTTGGCTTAAGTATAAACAGTCTTGCTTTGTCAATTCGTAACAGCGAAATAGAAGCAATTGTAGACCAACCTGTTAACCCGGTATGGGTGAGAGGTGATACAGCAGAGCAAATATTGCAAAACTTAATTGAGCTAGCACTTCCAAATAGCAATTCTTTATTGGAGGAAGAAAATTCTGAGTCTTCGCAGTTAGAACAACCGTTACCATTGGTTTTGCGTCTTGATGAACAAAGTTATGTAACGCAATGGGGACGTTCTTTAACTATATGTGGACGAGTCAAGTTACGAGATGATGATTCATCACATCAAGATGATACCTCTGATTTTGAAAGTGTTGGCGCCGGAGAGTTGCGTGTTGAGTTACGTTCTCCTCTTGGTTTAGAAGTTTTAGTACAGCAACAAAAATCAATAGGAGAAAGACTATTACCTTTTGGTTTTGATTTCTCTGTAGAAATTCCTGCTAGTTGTGAGTCTAAGTTAATTTTGGCGGATATTTATTTATTTGGCGCCTTGTCAAGTGTGGGAGATGCAATATTACTAGCAAGTCAGTCTTTTATTGTTACAGCAGATGTTAGCGAGTTATTAGCCTCTGTCGCAACTGCGAAACCTAGCGAACCTGATATGCTAGATGTGGCACAACCACAGCTAACCCCAGAACCTGAGAAGACAGTATCAATAGATTTAGAACTTTTTAATTTAGCAAAAACAGCTAGAGGACAATTTACTCCGTTAGTTACACAACCATCTCCCAAACGCGCTCTACCTCTACGTGTCGATGATTACAAACCAAAAAGCGAGGAAGTAGAAACATCTCAATTATCTGACTCCTCTAGTTATGGTGCATTAGCATCTAGTATTGCTAGTTCTACTTTTCCGTTTCTGAGAAAAAGACAATTACCCATTGAAGACGAAGCAGCAAGTAACATCCTTGTTGAAGAGTGTCTTGAACAAGATAATCTAGAAGTACAAAATATTGAGCTAGAAAATATTGAGCTAGAAAATATTGAGCATGAAACTCTAGACAGTAAGACTGACACAATGGAGGTAAATGTTGATGTTTCGGAAACAACGAACCATGCTATTACAGATAATGCTGCTGTAAGTAATCAACACCATAATTATACAGAACAAAACTCAGAGCCATTACGAACATCGACTTTTTCATATAACGCTGAAATGGCGAATAAACCTTATGTGTCTCCGTTAATTAAAAAATGGATGCAAAGTCAAGGTTACTCTACATCTGAAAATATTAATTTAGAGTATCAAAATTATCCTGCTTCGATGGCGCCTCAAAATGTGCCTAATCTTATTAGTACACAAAACGGTACAGAAAATCAAAGGGAGGAGGATGAAAATAGTGATATCTCTCAAGAGCCTTTAGAAGGCGCCTTACATACACAAAGCATAATATATAGTGAGGCAGATACAGGTATACAGTCTGTACAGGACGTTCCAGAAAAAACAGAAGAAATCAAAACAGCATCTACTTGGATAGTGCAGGAAATAGTAGTTGATGATATAGAAGAAGGTGTTGATAATACTCAATTAGAGTTAGACGAAACTTTGGCGCCAGAAGCATCAGTAGCAGAAATGTTATCTTCTTTACCATTCAATCTTGAAGACATTGAAATATTACCAGTACCTCAAATAAATGTACCAGGCAAAGAGCTAGTTTCTGGTAATACGATTCGAGTCAGAATCTTATTAAAAGAAATGCGTCCGAATACGTGTATAAAATTATGGGTAGAAGACTGTCAAACAAGATGGTTATTGGAAGGACCACACATATTAACAGACTTGCTACCAAATTCTTTTGAGTCAGGAATGGAAGTAATAACCGAATTAAATATTCCATTTGGCTGCGTAGAAATACGTATAGAAGCCGTATCATTAGACATGGTAACGCAGTTAGAAAGCGATAAAGCGAGTGTTCAACGTACAGTTGTTCCACCCGACTTGCCAGTTTTGCAGTTTGATGAGCTATTAGGGATTTAGTTTAAGCAAGATGTTAAAAATCTTGAGAATTTGTAAAAAACTGCTTGAAATTAGAGTAAGCTCAATTGTGATTCGTAGTTTAGTTTAACAGGAATCTTTACTATGTCAGCATCATTTTTACCGGCTATCTTGGTTCCCTTAACGTGTCTTATCTTTCCGGCTATGACTATAATTTTTATGACGCTATACGCCGAAAACGAGAACGTCATTAAAGAGTAAGCACATGTAGCAATGTGGGTTGGGTTGAGTAACATCGTCAACCCAACCTAAGAATTAAAATTAAAACCACCTGCTAGACAAGTAAGCAGGTGGTTTTTGTTTTTATATAATCGGTTCTTATTAGATTACATCGAAGAACCAAGACCAGCGTAGGCGCCGTAAAAGAAAATGCCTACAACAGTAATTACTCCTAACCCTGCGACTGTAGCGACAATCCACAGTGGTATTCTCCCACCTCCAGACACAGCTTTCTCCTCCCTTCACAAAATAGAATAATTAACATTATCATCATTGGTAAATTTATATACACCAATGATGGAAACAAAATCAAAAGTTACTTAGTTAAAGAAGTAACTAGAGAATAGAATTCCCAGAACGAAAACGAGCAATAGTCCGAGGTATAAAGAAGTTCGGTTTAGCTCAACGGGTTGATTATTTGGATTTGGTGAACGATCCATAATATCCTTGTATCCTTAAGTTCTAATCGTTGAATCCTATCGTTGGATGAATTGCATTGATGCGATAGCACCTAAAAAGAAAACGGTGGGTACAGCTAGAGTGTGAACTGCCAGCCAGCGAACCGTAAAAATAGGATACTGAATTGGTTGGTTTATGTTATTACCGCTAGTCATAGTTTGATACTACTTGCCAATATATTTTTCTACTTGTTGTTTTGCTTCAAAACGGTTGTTAACGATTGGTACTTCGGGTCGCGATTGAGTAAAGTACTCATCTGGACGGGGAGTACCAAAAACATCATACGCGAGTCCGGTGCTAACAAATAGCCAACCAGCAATAAACAGTGCTGGAATTGTGATGCTGTGAATTACCCAGTAACGAACGCTGGTTATTATGTCCGAAAACGGACGCTCTCCAGTGGTACCTGACATTGGCTCTCCTACATGAATCTGAAACATTTAAAACCCTCTGCTAAGAGTTTCTCACATTTAGCAGCGGATATTACCTCGTCTATTTTGAGACGAAGTAAAAGTTAAACTAGCAGCGCGCGACATCATGTAGCGCATATCCTACTTGTTTATTATCCTACAAAGTTTAGAAAGAGTTACAAGTCGCAACGTTTTTCTCATAAAAAAATTTACAGTAATAGTGCTGAGTGCTGAGTGCTGAGTGCTGAGTGTTCCTAACTCTGCTTCTTTACTCAGCACTCAGCACTTTCTACTCAGCACTATGCTGCTGATGCGATATCAGGTTGATACTTAAGTAAGTAACCACCACGGTCTCCTAGTACAAACCCTTGGTCTTGTGAGAAGAAAACGACTTTAAACAAGTTAGCGGGTACTTGTTCGACATCACGGTCTTTTTCCCAGGTTTTACCACCATCGGCACTGCGTAGCAAGTTACCGCTACCACCAGTAACCCAAATTTCATCGGGTGTACGATATGCCATATCGAGTAAACCCCAACTGGTAGAAAATTCTGGATATTGAGCTTCGAGCCATTCTTCTGGTTTTTCTGGGTCAGAAAATTGAAGTTGACCACCACGCGCTATCATCCACATCTTTCCATCTGAGGTAAAGCCCATGTTTTCGACGCGACGTGAACTGTTACGGTTGTGAGGAACCCATGCGTTTAGTCCAGGTTCCCAAGTTGAGTAAAAATTACCTTTTGCGGATACTGCTACGTATTTGCCATCTGGTGAGCGTTTCATGTTACGTACAAAACCAACAGCTTCAGCAACTTGAGCTTTCCAGTTTTTACCACCATCTGAAGTTTGATAGATACCGCCTACATTGGTCGCCATTTCCGCTTTATTATCACCTAATGCCACAACACTAACAGGGGCGCCAGGTAATTTTTCGCTAAGAGGAATTTGCGACCATGAGCGACCTTCATCAGTTGTATGTAGCATCAAAGCCGGCTCTCCAACTATCCAACCTTCCTTACCAGAAAAGCTAACGGAAGTCAAACGATAATTTTCGCTATCGAGTTGAAGGGGAACTTCCTTCCAAGTATTACCACCATCTTTAGTTTCTAGAACAGCAGAATTACTACCTACTATAAAACCATGTTGTTTATCTGAGGTAAAACCAACATCAAGTAGTTTTGCATCCGTGGGCACAGATATTACAGACCAAGGATTGTATGCTGTGTTAGGAACGTTGCTACAACCAACGCAAATCAAAATCACTACAGCCGTCGTCAATATTCGCCGCCAAAATCTAGCAATTAAAAGCATTAGTATTTTTTTCGTATTTCGTTAATGTTCAAATTAAAACGTTGTAGAGACGTTACATGTAACGTCTCTACATGTGTTATTGCAAGCCATACAGGCTCATAAAAAGTAAAAAGGCTGCTGCTAGACCACCAAAAATCAGAAGGTTCTTTTGCGTTGGGGTTAGTGTATTCACGCCTAAGCCAAAACCAAGGTTTTCTTTGAAACCTGATGCACTACCCGCAGGACCAATATTGACAAAAGCTGCTTTCTTGGCGCCGCAAACAGGACAACGCCAAATTAGAGGTAGTTCATCAAAAGGTCTTCCAGGAGGGATATCACGTTTATCGTCTCCTTTTTCAGGTTCGTAAACGTAACCGCAGGAACGACATTCGTAGCGGTCTAACTCGGTAGTTTCAGCACTTTCAGCACTTTCAGTACTTCCATCAACGTCTGGCGTTGTGTCAACTACTGGTTCATTTTCGTGTTCGCTCATAGCCCCAGATGCCTGGTATTTTACAGGCGAATCTTAAATATACGTTACAAATTATGACACAAGTGTTAGGTTTTTCTATCACAACCAAAAACGAATCAAATTACCTGACTATATGTTTTATCAGATTCAAAAAAGCTAAGACGATATAATGTATGTAAATTAAGGTAACAAAGTTCGTTTCATTCTCTCACGGTAGAAATATATTGTGTTTGTCCTTAGCGGTTACGAGTACCTTCTAGGCTTCCTGCTTGTCTGTAGCCTAGTTCCAGCCCTAGCTCTCAGTGCGTCTAAGCTCTTGCGACCCAGTGGGCGCAACCCCGAACGACGCACAACTTACGAATCTGGTATGGAACCAATTGGTGGCGCCTGGATTCAGTTCAACATCCGCTACTACATGTTTGCGCTTGTTTTCGTGGTCTTCGATGTCGAGACAGTATTTTTGTATCCTTGGGCGGTAGCATTTCACCGTCTGGGGTTGTTAGCTTTTATAGAAGCGCTTATTTTTATAGCGATTCTTGTAGTTGCCCTAGTATACGCATGGCGTAAAGGAGCTTTGGAATGGTCTTAGATGCTAATGCGGCAAAAGAGATAACAACTCAACAAACTGAGCGTATCTTAAACCCAATTCAGCGCACGACGGTAACCTCTGACCTGTCGGAAAATGTTATCTTAACAACCGTTGACGATTTATATAACTGGGCAAGACTTTCGAGTTTATGGCCTTTGCTGTTTGGAACAGCTTGCTGCTTTATTGAATTTGCAGCTCTAATTGGTTCGAGATTTGACTTCGACCGTTTTGGTCTTATTCCTCGTTCTAGTCCACGTCAAGCTGATTTAATTATTACTGCTGGTACCATCACAATGAAGATGGCGCCTCAGTTGGTGCGTTTGTACGAGCAAATGCCCGAACCAAAGTATGTAATTGCAATGGGCGCCTGTACAATTACAGGTGGAATGTTCAGTGTTGACTCACCCAGTGCAGTACGTGGAGTAGATAAATTAATTCCTGTGGACGTATATTTACCAGGGTGTCCTCCTCGTCCAGAAGCTATTATCGACGCGATTATTAAGCTACGTAAGAAGATTGCTAACGACTCAATGCAAGAACGTGGTGTTGTAATCAAGCAAACACACCGCTACTACAGCACAACTCACAACATGAAGTCCGTTCCACAAATTCTCACTGGCAAGTACATTCAGTCAGAAGCACGTTACACACCACCGAAGGAATTAACCGAAGGTATGGGTATGGCGGTACCACCAGCGTTGCTAACATCACAAACACAAAAGGAGGCAACCGAACGTGGCTGATGAATCACAACCAGTAGTAGCATCCGAGAAAGCCTTAGTACAAGCTGGTACAGTTGCTCAGTGGTTAACAGAAAATGGCTTTGATAACGAGTCATTGGCGCCTGACAGTGCTGGAGTAGAGATAATCAAAATCGAAGCAGATTATCTTTTACCAACTGCAACCGCTTTATATGCATATGGGTTTAACTATCTTCAATGTCAATGTGGCATTGATATGGGACCCGGACAGGAGTTAGTCAGCATGTACCATTTAGTAAAAATGGCTGATAATGTTGACAAACCCGAAGAAGTGCGTATTAAAGTTTTCTTGCCGCGCGAAAATCCTAGAGTAGCATCTGTATATTGGATTTGGAGAACTGCCGACTGGCAAGAGCGCGAATCTTACGATATGTACGGCATCGTTTACGAAGGACATCCTAATTTGAAGCGCATTTTAATGCCCGAAGATTGGGTTGGTTTCCCTCTACGTAAAGATTACATCTCACCCGATTTTTACGAACTCCAAGACGCTTATTAATTAGTGCTGAGTGCTGAGTATTGAGTGCTGAGTGCTGAGTATTGAGTATTGAGTGCTGAGTATTGAGTGCTGAGTGCTGAGTATTGAGTATTGAGTGCTGAGTATAAGAAATAAGATTCCCGACTTCGTTAGAGTTGTCGGGAATTTAATTTTTTTCTACCACAAAGACGCAAAGGAAGAGAGTGTTTGTCTTGTGGAACGGGCATCCTTGCCCGTCCTTTCAAACAAATTATAATCACATTAGCTTATATCTAAAAATATGCTTTTTAAACTTTCACGAGTTATTTTTTTTACAAGTGCGGCTAGTATATGTATAACTAATATTTGTTTTAATTCCTCAAAGCTATTAGCACAAACCAATAATCAAAATAATCCTCAACTTGGATGTCTCTCCGGTTACTCAGATGGAACATTTCGAGGAGATAGGGCAATGACTCGTTATGAGTTTGCCGCTGCATTAGCTGCTTGTTTAAATCAAATTGAAAAAAATATTCCAAATCAAACAAACGGTTTGGCGCCAAAGTCGGATTTGGAAAATTTAGTACAGCGACAACAGAAATTAAATCAAGAACTTCAAGAGCTTAATAATAGAGTTAAGGACTAGGTGTTACTTTTTTGATGTTAACTAGGTTTAATTTTGGATTACCGTTAGTGTCAACTTGATAAGTTAATAGTAGATTTGCTTCATACCCATTTAGTGCTTTAGGGATATAGGTAATTATAGGAATTTGAAATCTGTTGTTTGTCAGTTTGAAAGATTTGGAAGAAGTATCTAAACTGAAAATTACTTTTTCTTTATTTTTTTGAAAAGCGGCGCCGTCATTTTTGGCTAAATAAGCGCGTGTATCTTTTACTAGCTGGTCAAATATACTAACTTGAACGCCATTAACATTAACTAAAGACACATTTTGTGGTTGCCATTTTCCCTCATGCACAACTAATACTAATTTGGAATTAGGCGCCCATGCTGCTGTTAATCCACCATGATTTTGATTAGGGAAGGTTTTAGAGTATTTAAGCCTGGTAATAATTTTATTCGTTTTGGGAACAACTAAATAGTTTTCGACTTTCTCAAAATCATCTTTTTCGTCAAGTTCTGGAGAATTACTTTTTCTACCCGGAATTCCCCATGCTATAGCATACCGTTTGTTTGGAGAGTTGGTAGAGTCGAATATTTGATATTTGATTGAATTTGCTTGTGATACAACTTGTAGTGGCGCCGTTTCTGCTTGAGTTGGTTTATAATTTCCAAGTCCAGGCAAGGTAAGCAATAAGACACCGACAGCAGCATTGTGTATCAATCGAGACATATAATATTAGTTGCTAGTATGGATATAATATAACTACACAGGCAAAATTGGTTTTACGTACTGAAAAGCAGCAAAACTCTATACTATATATAAATAAATATTGGCTCTTCCGTAGGTGTTATGCTGAACTTAAAAATAAAATTCAGAGCTTTCCTTTAAAATCAAGGCTTCCAAGCAATTAGAGTCTAAAATTTCACGCGAAGGCTCGAACGTTAAGACTAACGGCTGTTATCCTTCCCTAGTAAAGGTTTGAAGCTTTTTTTTATACTCCTTCAGCATAAAAAGTAATGAAGAACCTAAATATTTTCTCGTAAGTGGTGAGTTATGAGCGATTGGTTACAAGGTCATCAACTGCAAAATGCTCGGTTTACCTAGGTTTTTAGAAGCGGTTGATTATCGTATAATTTGATTATGGCGTTGATTAATGTGTCTGGTTCTATGGGTTTGGATAAATGCATTTGAAAACCTGATAAAATTGCTTGATGTTGGTCTTCTTCTCCTGCGTAGGCAGTTAGGGCAATTGCTTTTGGAGGTGTTTTTAATTGACGTATTAGTTCGTAACCGTCCATTTCTGGCATTCCTATGTCACTTATTAGTAAATCGTATTTTGATTGTAATAGTAGTTGTAGTGCTTGCGATGCTTGGGATGTTGATGTGACTTTGGCGCCGTTTTGTTCTAGTGTAAAGGCAAGGTATTCGAGTGAGTCTATTTCATCATCGACGACGAGAATGTTTAAACCTGATAAAATTGAGTCTGTAATGTAGGCTGCTGAGTTTAAATAAGCCTCTTTTGTGATTTGTTGCTTTAATAAGGGTAATTTTACTGTAAATATGGCGCCGTTTCCTTCTCCTAAACTATCAGCACTAATGGTTCCACCGTGTAGTTCGACTATTTGCTTTGCAATTGCTAATCCTAAACCTAAACCTCCAAATTTGCGTGTTGTTGAACTGTCTTCTTGATAAAAATATTCAAACACGTAGGGTAAAAATTTTGGATTGATTCCTTTTCCTGTATCGCTAACTGTAAAACAAACTTCTTGATTGCTGTTTAGTATAGATAACCCAATTTTTATCTGTCCATTCTGCGGTGTAAATTTTACGGCATTTGTTAATAAATTCCATACTACTTGCTGTAATCTTGTAGCATCGCCCATTACCTGTATGGTAGAAGAAGGTAAATCAAGTTGTAAGTCTATTGATTTAGCATCGACTGCTAAACGCACTGTATCAATAGCTGAATAAATTACATTGTTTAAATTCACAGGCGCCGTTTCAAGGGTAAGTTTACCTTGTAAAATACATGAAATATCAAGTAAATCTTCGATTAATTGAGTTTGTAGTTGAGTGTTACGTTCGATAACATCAAGCGCTTTTTGAGTACGAGTAGCATCACATTTACCAGTTTTTAGAAGTTTTACCCAACCAAGAATTGGATTTAGTGGTGTTCTGAGTTCGTGCGATAATACAGCTAAAAATTCATCTTTAACACGATTTGCTCTTTCAGCTTCTTCACGTGCTGCTTTTTCTCGCTGCAATAATTGCTCGCGTTCTTGTTCGGCAATTTTGCGTTCGGTTATATCTCTGGCAGAAGAATAAATTAATCCTTCATCAATTATTGGGTTTCCACCCCAAGATAACCATTTATATGAACCATCTTTACAGCGATAACGATTCTCAAGAGTTTGTGTAGGCGCCTCACCAGATATAAGTTTATGATATTCGGTAATTGTCCGCGCGTGGTCATCAAGGTGGACAAATTCGATAAAAGGTTGAGCGAGTAATTCCGCTTCGGTGTAACCTAGTGCATTTATAAAAGCAGGATTAACACGTTTTAAATATCCATCAAGTCCAGCAATACATAACAAATCAAGTGAGAGCATAAAAAAACGGTCGCGTTCCTGTTGTGTATGCTCAAGTTCGCGTCTTTCTTGCGCTTCGTGTAAAGCTCTGTTAATAGAAGGTACTAATCTTCCTATACGCTGTTTAAATATATAGTCAGTGGCGCCGAGTTTTATTGCTTCGATTGCCATTTCTTCGCATATCATCCCAGAAACTAGAATAAACGGAATATTTGGCATTCGTGTGCGCGCTACTTTTAAAGCATCAAGCCCATTAAAATCAGTTAAGTAATAATCAGCAAGAATTAGGTCAAAATAATCACTCTCAAGCGCTGCCAAAAAACCACCATAGGTATCGACTAGTACTAAATCGTGTTCAATACTAAGTTTTTTCAACGCCAATTCTAGAAGTTTGACATCAATGGGATTATCTTCTAGCACTAGAAAGCACAATTTTTTCATAACTGACCTTCCTTTGTAGCTAGCCAGTTTGAGCATTTATTAAATGAATTGTCTTGAATTACCCACAACATTTACTTTCTAGCCACGAGTACCTCTAGCGTTGAGTTTAAGGGAAAAAAATAGCTTTGTCGTCCTACTTGCGGCAGAAGACAAAGGTGTTAATTTTATATTTATTTACTCATTTGAGCAAAATGTTCTAGAAGTGAGCGATGCACAAAAATGTACCCACCACCAACTTTTTGTAAAAAAATGCGTTCTGTAGCATAGTCAAGAAAACGCGCATAATTCCAAGGAATATGACCGTTAAAATATAAAATACAGCGTAATATAAAGTGTTTTATGCAAGCTTCACCACCACCTGCGGCAACTCCAAACAATAATCCAAAAGCGCCCCAAATTACAGTTCGTACTTGCAGTAATGCTATACTAGTAAAACCCAGTAATCCTAATCCGATTAAACCAAAAATAATTGCATTTTTTGCTGACTGCCAAATTCCCTGATTAGGATACGTCAATGTTTGGATACTAGGACTTGTTAATCCACGAGTTAGTACAAAAATTATTCCTAAACTTAATCCAAATACTGCACCTTGCAACCATTTTTCTTCATTGATTTGTGTAATTAAACTCTGTAGGTTAGATGGTGTACTTATTAGCTCCGCAGTTAATTTTAGCATCACACCAAAAATTGATCCTAATATAAGTCCTACAGCTAAATGCTTTCTCACGTTTTTCCAAGACCAATTGAGATTTTCAGCGGGATGAATTTTACCAAAGCCAAAAATTTTCCAAAAAAACAGTTTTGTAAATATGAGTACAAGTACTACTCTTTGAATAGGTAAAATTAGCATTCCTACAGGTGTAGTAATAATTAGAAAAACTAGTACAAGACCACTTATATAAAGAGGTTGCCACTTACCTAACCAGTTGGGTTGCATTCTTTCAATAAAAAATACTGTCTGTGATTGCTTTTTAAGTTTTTTTGCTAGCCAAATTAGCCAGTGGGTTGCTTGTTTTTGTGAATATTGATGACTAATGCTTCTGCGAGAAAACATTCTTTGAATATACTTATCAAATAAATGCTGGCGCCGTTCTTCCAAGTTCATGTGTGGTAAGTCTGTAACCGACAAATCTTGATAAGCCAAAGTCATAATACTTAGCATCAAGGGAGACTTGGCTAATTCTTGCATTATTATGTCAGCTTGCAGAGTTTTATATAATGCTTGGAAAGGTAAACCAGCGTTATGTAAATATTGGTGTATTTGTTCTAAAGTTAGTGGTTGTATAAAGACTGCACCTTGAAAGCGCAAGCGATGGGGTAACGCTTCATAATCTTTGATGCGACTACAAACAACAATTTGAGTTTCACCGTATTCTTGGCTAAATTTATTAATCGCAGTCACACAAGCATCTCGAAGTTCGGCGCCAACTTCGTCTAACCCATCTAAAAGTAATAATAACTGTTGATTTTTAACCCAAGCTCTACCAATTTCTTTAGAAACCTGATACTTAGTATTAAGTTCTTGTACTAACCATTCAGCAATTGGTATTCTTTCATTTGCCCAAGCCGAAAGGTTAAACACTACTGGAATTGGCTGCAAAATATTATATTCAGCTTGCGCTATTAAATCGCGCGCTAATTCTAAAAGTGTAATTGTTTTTCCGGCGCCAGGTTCACCTAAAATTAATAACGAACACCCGGCGCCCATTTGTTGAAATAAATTCAATACTTTAGTATTACTTGGTAAAGGTTGCCGAGCTAGTTCAGGAGTTTCCCATAGCATACCCCAAGGACGGTCTAAAGCATCGAAGCGGTTTTCTAAACCCAATTCAATTAATACGACTCCATGTAAAGAAGTTTCTAAAACACCTTTTATCCAATAGTTTTTGACTTTATTAAGTAATATTTGTCGATGACGGTATTCTTCTCTGCTGTATGAAATTACTTCTACTGGACTTTTTGAACTGTATCCAGAAAGCGGAGTTGTTTCAACATCAGCTATATCAATTATTTTATTAGGTGATGGCGCCAAAAAGTCTTGAGGTTGCAAGTCTGTCAACATAGATGAGGCATTATTATAACGCTCACCAGGATGCGAATAAGTCGCTTTAGTTAAAACTGCTGCTAAATGATTACTAATATCAACATCTTGGCGCCATTCCTGTATATCATAAGAATGTTTACCAGTAAGTAGAAAAATTGCCGTCATCCCTAAGCTATAAATATCACTAGAATATACAGGCTGACCTGCTGCTTGCTCAGGTGGCATAAAACCCTGAGTTCCCACAACAATACTATGAGGTTCACCCTCATCATTCAACGCAGTATTCATTACTTCCTTAGCAATGCCAAAATCAATTAAAACAGGTTTACTATCTTTTTGGCGCCAGATAATATTACTAGGTTTAATATCTCGGTGAATAATACCGTGTTTGTGAATATAATCTAATACTGGTAATAAACTCACCAACAACTGAGTAACTAAATTTTCACTCAACACACCCTGCTGCTGATGCTGTAACTTTTGACTTAAAGTTAAACCCTCTACCCACTCCTGAACCAAATAAAAATATTCTTCCTCAGCAAAATAAGCATACAGCTTGGGTATTTGCTCATTCCCTTCACCCAACTGTTCTAAAATAGCAGCTTCTCGATTAAAGCGTTGTTGTATAACATCATAAGCTTTGGAATTATTCGTAACTGGTTGAAGTTGCTTAACAACACAAATACGACGCGAAGGCAAATAAGTATCCTCCGCTAGAAACGTTTCCCCAAACCCACCCTTTCCTAACGCGCGTATAATTTGATATCGATTGTTCAACAATATAGATTTCATTCCCCATACACTCTCCAGAATTAAATATCTTGTGGAATGGGCATCCTTGCCCGTTCCATTATAGAGGGCGTAACCAAAATACCTTTTATAGACAGCGTGATAGCAGCAATTTCATATATTGTAGTACTAAAAATAAAGTTGATATTAAGCACTTGCAGCGGACAAAGAATTTATACTACAATTGTAGTATCAATAAAATCTCAAAAACATATGATAGTCAAAACATGGATACGGCGCCATCTTGCATTAAAGCGACCATTTTATTAGGTAAAGCAACCTAAATATACAGGAACGTTTGAAGTACATGTAACCGTTGATGCGACATCAGAAGCAGCACGGGATAAGTTTTGCTGTTTATGTAAAACTTTGGGAGTAAAAAGCGTACTTATCGAGTTACCATCTGGTGTTGTCGCTCTTCAATTGATGACCGCATCATATCATCGCGGTACATTGATTAGCGTCAAGCAAGAAGCATATAAGCTCGCGCGTGAATTTGAAAGAGCGGGTTTTGCGGTCGCGCGTGTCAAAATAGAAGCGATGGTAAATAACCAAGATGTTCCAGTTACAGATAGACAAGCGCAAATATTACCTACAACGAATTACTTTGAGTTTCACGTCAAGGTAACATTGGCGCCATCTGATATAGAGATGCTAGCTCAATTCTGCCTTCATCATGACGCGCATTTATCAGCAAACGCTTTTAAATATCGGTCACATGGACAACAGCAGAGATTTATTACCATGCGAATGTATGGTGTAGGTTTACATACTGCTCAGTCGCGTTTTAATACTTTGCTTACTGCATTAAGAGCCAAAAACATCAAACTTTCAGTTAAGCTACAGGAATATAGCGTCTTCGATAGCAACATCAATCTTGATGCTGGATGGTTTGGAACTTCCTATAAAGGGGGGATGAACGATGAATAATATGGAGCAGTTGGTTAAAATTTCCGAAGCAACAAATCGTCCTTTAGACGAAGTACTAACATACCACATACTCGAAAGTGTGTTGCGACGAGTATCTAACTCTATATATATAGATGAGTTAGTGTTGCGGGGTGGAATGATGACGCGGTTATGGGTGCCATTAGGACGGAGAATTGCTGTAGACGTAGATTTTTTAGGTTTATACCCATTCGATATTGGCGAAACAACAGCAAAATTTCAAGATATACTTTCGGCAGATTGTGCTGATGGTGTGAAATTCCATTTAGACACTTTACTTAGCGAGGGTATTTGGATGGAAACAGAATCACCAGGCGCCCGCATCAACATTGATGTTAATATCGGACAGTACCAGCGTAACATTCAAATCGATGTTGGTTTTGGTGACCCACTGGCGCCACCAGCTTCATATATAAAATATCCAACATTGGTAGGTGAAGCAACACCAATACAAACAGTGCGCGCGGAAACAATGATAGGCTGGAAACTGCACGGGTTAGTAGAATTTGGAGCAAGACGTTGGCATCCTAAAACCTTATACGACTTGGTGCTGTACGGCAAATATATTACAAACACCTCACAACCAGAATTAGCACAAGCAATTCAAACAGCTTTTACTAGTCGCAATACACCTTTAGAAGAAGTGTACTCAATATTAGCGGCGCCTGACTGGTGGCATAATAGTAAAAGCCGCAGTAAATGGAAATGGTACATCCGCAAAATGTCAGCCCAAATCTTTGAAGAAGATTTTGAAACTGTCGTAAATATTGTGACAGGACGTTGGGAAAGTGTTGTTAGAGAATTGTTAAGTTGAACTCTATACATAATATCAGAAATATCAGATTTCAGCGAACTTGCTTCAAACTTTCAACTTGCTTGGTAAATAATTCTGTAAATAGGCTCATTACAGTCCTTTCTTCCCGTACCTTAATGTTAGCAGTGACAGACATTCCTGATTGTAAGGAGATTTGCTTACCTCTAACATTGAGTGATTGTTGATTCAGTTTTATTTTGACTGGGAAACGATAATATCGATGAGTTTCATCTGGTGGTAATGCATCTGAAGCTACCCAAGCAATTTCTCCTTTAATATCGCCGAATTCGCTAAAGGGGAACGAATCTATTCTCACATCTACTTTCATTCCTTCTCGAACAAAACCAATATCTTTATTGGTGATATATGCTTCGGCAATAAATTGCTCTTCGGGTACAACTGAAAGAAGTTTTTCGCTTGGTCTCGCTACAAAATTATTGCCTGCTTGTAAGTCAAAAATTGTTCCAGCTATCGGCGCCCGAAGTTCTTGGTATTTTGCATTTAATTGTGCTTGAGAAATTTTGCTATTAATGTCAGCTAGTTTCTTTTCGTTGTCTAACAAAATTTTAGTAAATTGACTCTCGATTTCTGCAATTTTATTTTTATTGTTAGTAATTTTTTCTAAATTATTTTTTTGAGAAACAGCCACAGTATTTTTTACCTCTTGCTGTCCTTGTTGGATATCAAATTGTAGACGTTGCTGTTCTGACAATAATTGCGCGACTTGTGCTTTTAAGTTTTGTACTTTTTTTTGCTGTTGTAGATATTGCAATTGTGCGATTGCCCCTTCTTTTTCGAGAAGCTTTAATTTTGCCAAAATATCTGCTTCGATAGCTAAAGTAGCTTGAGTATCTGTAATTTTGATACTATTTTGCACCAATAATTTTCTGCTTTTTTCAACTTCTAAACGCGATGCCTTAGCTCGGCTATCTAATTCTTTTTTGGCTATTTGTAAGCGTGCTTGTTCGTCACTTCCTAATCCAGAAGTATTATCTGAGTTTGCCAACTCTTTTCGTAATAGTTCGTTTTCGGCAAGCAAAGCGGTACGGGTTTTCAGTAGAGAATTTGCTTCTGGAGATAAAGGAATTTTTAAACCTTTCTCAGGTAAATCTACAGTTGAATTCGACTCTATTAACTGACGATAAATTTGGTTTTCCTGCATCAACGCATTACGGATCTTTTGTAGAGAAATTAATTCCGCATTCGTAGCAGTGGAATCAAAAATTAACAATAAATCTCCTGGTTTTACTCTCTGGCCATCTTTGACATAGACTTGTTTGACAACTCCACCGACTGGTGCTTGAACTTCTTTGACCTTTCCTTCGGGTTTTAATTGACCAACTGCTGGCACAGCTTGCTCAATTTTGGCTATAGATGCCCAAGCAATTCCAAAACACGCTATACCTACTAAAGTCCCCATTATTACGCGCGACCATACTGGAGATTGACGCAGGACGACAGATTGCTCAAAGCTGTGTGTATCAGGTTTATCTGTGAGTGTTTTTGCAGGAGATTTAGGAATTTTGGTTTCAGTGATTAATTTGTTTGACTCTAGTAGTGTGATACTATTTTTATTTTTTTTGTTACCATTCCTACCATTGAGGTGGTAATTATCTAATTTAGTCATGGCAATTTTAGATTTTAGATTTTCTACAAATACTGCAAAGTCGGGAATTTTGTTTTTTTCTCAATTCGATTCTTGTTGATTGTACAGATAGAAATAATGACCTTCCATTGCCATTAATTCATGATGCGTTCCTTGCTCAATTACTCTACCAGCATCCATGACAACAATCGTATTTGCATGTTTGATGGTGTTTAAACGGTGAGTTATAAAAAACACTGTACTATGCTGAAAAGCTTGAGCTAAATTCAAACAAACTTGCCTTTCTGTGATATAATCTAAAGCGCTAGTTGCTTCATCCAATACTAATAACTTGGGTCTCTGTAAAACAGAGCGTGCGATTGCAATTCTTTGCCTTTGTCCTCCTGATAGTGATGCACCACGTTCACCCACCTTGGTATTGTAACCGTTGGGCAAGTCCATAATAAAATCATGGGCGGCGGCTATTTTTGCTGCTTCGATAATTTCCTCTGTAGTTGCATCGGGATTCGTTAAAGCAATATTTTCTTGAATTGTTCCTTCAAACAATAGGGAATCTTGAGGTACAAATCCAACTTGGCGCCGTAGTGAATACAATTCAACTTTAGAAATGTCGTAACCATCAACTAAAATTCTACCTGACTCTGGTTCGTACAGTCGAATTAATAGTTTAGTCAATGTACTTTTTCCGGCGCCGCTTCCCCCGACAATTCCGATAAATTGACCCGGAGCAAAATCAAGATTAACGTTGCACAGTTGTAGCGGTCCGTCTGTTCTAAATCTAAAGTAAAGATTCTCGTATTTGACGGCGCCAGTAATTGCAGGTAACGGGATATTATTGCGGTCGTCTTCAGCTTCTTGGGGAGTATCAACAATATCGCTTAAACGCTCTAAGGATAAAGCTGTTTCTTGGAAACTCTGCCACAGTTGTGCTAAACGTAACAAAGGGCTAGTAACGTAACTTGAAATGATTCTAAAGGCAATCAATTCACCTAAAGTTAATTCTCCTTGAACCACTAAGTAAGCTCCCATCCATAAAACAAGCAAACTGCTGAGTTTGTTGAGGAAGGTACTCGCAGAACTAGCAATCGTAGAAGTGACAACAGTTTTGAAACCGGAGGCAATATAATCGGCGTAACGTTCTTGCCAAGAAAAGCGCGAGCGCAATTCGATATTTTGAGCTTTGACTGTCTGAATTCCAGATATCACCTCTACTAAATAAGATTGAGTAACAGCATTACGCTCGGCTTTTGTTCGTAGCTGTTTCCTCACCAAGGGAGAAAATATTAATGTTAGTAAGATGAATATTGGAATCGTCGCCAAACCGACTAGAGTTAATTGCCAACTGTAAAACAGCATGACAAGAATGTAAATTACTGAAAATAGCGCATCTAAACCCACAGTTAAAGCTGTACCTGTGAGAAATTTACGAATATTTTCTAACTCATTAATCCGCGTCGCTAGTTCTCCGACTGGTCGGCGTTGATAATAGTTAAGAGGAAGGCGCAGTAAGTGGTCAATTATTTGTGACCCCAAACCCATATCTATTCGATTAGTAGTATCAACAAATAAATAAGTTCTTAATGTCGTCAATAGCGCTTCAAATAATGCAACGACTACTAGCAACCCTCCAAAAATATGCAGAGTATTTGTACTATTCTGAACAATTACTTGGTCAATGATTATTTGAACAACTAGGGGATTTACTAACGCCGCTAACTGCACAAAGAAAGAAGCTATAAACACTTCTATTAATACACGTTTATAGCGCCATAAATAAGGAACAAACCATTGTAAACCAAAGCGTTGTTTCGGTGTAGCTTTGGTCGCAGAAAGCAGCAGTACCCGTAACTTTGATGGAGCAACGTTTTCTGAACTATCAAACTCATTAACCAACTCTTGTACTAATTGTGCAGGTTGAAAGTACTGAATTCCTTGGGAGGGTACACCCAAAACCACAACTCTTTCACCCGTTTCATACAACACCGCAAAATTATCTTCATAGCGAATTAAAGCCGGTGTCGGAATACGTTCTAGCTGAGAAACAGGTATATCAAGTAGTTGCGACTTTAATCCTACTAATTCTGCCAGATAAGCACATAGTTGAAATGATACAGCACCAGAGCGCTTGCTATTCTCAGTCAATATGCGATTGACAATTTCCCGACGAAACGGCATTTGCAAATGTTTGGATACCATTTGAAAACAGGCCACTGCCGAATTTAATTGTCCTTTTCCCTGAAAAAATGGGTATTTTCTTTTCTCTCTTCTGGATACGGTACTAGCTGCTTTTACCTCTTCCTTTTCTGCATAGGGGAACTCGATTTGATCTAAATCTCCAACTCCATTCTCTTCTAGCTGTTGCTGACTTATGTCTAGCTGTAACAAATCAAACGCGCGTAAACCAATCAAACGCGCGGGACTATTGTCGATAATCTCTAATTTACCTGTACTATTACGCAATTCCAAACTCGAACCAAGAGAAAAGTTTCTTATCTTTCCCCCACCACTGACAAACCAGATTCTTTCTGAATCTAATTCTTTCTCTAACTGAATAACTTGGGTTGTTCTCGGTGAAAGATAATATACTTGGGCTGATGATAAAGCATTTTGAGCCAATTCTTTGAGATTAATCGCAGCATTCGCTTGGATTTGCTTTTGCATTCCCAGGACATCGAATATTTCCAACAAGTGGCAGCGACTTTTACGCGCTTGGGCAAAAGCTGGATATCTGGAAAGTAAATGTAAGTACTGCCCAGCATCGAATGTTAAACATGTGACTTCACTCGACGCGATTGCAATTTCACATCCTAACTCTCGCAGAATACCAATTTCACCTAAAACATCTCCAGATTCGAGAAATTTCAAAGTTGTTGGTACTTGTGTACGAGGGTCATATGACAATAAGCGTACTCTCCCCTCATAAATAATTACGACGCGCGAAGGTACTTTTTCTTTTCCTAAAATTCTTTGACCTACACGATAACGAGTAGGATGAATATTTTCTAATAAATTAGTAACGACTTCACTTGGTAACTTGTCAAATCCTTCAAGTTTGACAATAAACTTAGCAAAAGAATCTGTGGCAACAGACATATCCAATTTCCAATAGGATTTTTAACCTTAATTTTATATTTGGGGTCTGTATGCTCGAAGATTACTATTTTTATCGAGTTTGTGCCTGGTATCACTAAATCTTAATCAAACAATCCAAAGTCCGGTCGCGTCTATCTATCTAAAGTATGATTGGTTCGATTGCACCTATCTATCCAAAGTATGATTTAATCGAAGCTAATCTTCAATTGTTACAATAGAATATACTTATAATGCAATAAATTATACATTTTATGTAGTTTAAAACACATACTCTATAATTAAATATCAGGGTGAGGGGTCAAATACCGCACTTGATTCAGTTGATACTACTTAATTTTTCTTCAAGCCAATGTGTGAAAAAAACGTTTGAAGAGGTGAGGCGCCATTTGTAGACTCGGAA
This sequence comes from Calothrix sp. PCC 7716, assembly GCF_019977735.1. Classification (GTDB taxonomy): domain Bacteria; phylum Cyanobacteriota; class Cyanobacteriia; order Cyanobacteriales; family Nostocaceae; genus Dulcicalothrix. The sequence goes on from NZ_AP025018.1 coordinate 106,498, forward strand.
ATAGACAACGTTGGCTTAGACCGATTGGGTAATGCTTGTATACTTAGTAATAATTCTGTCGTCCTGCTTCCTACTTCCGTTCTCTGCCCTTCTATGGATAAAGAGTAGAAATATACATCTTTAGCTTAAGTAAAATTTGCATTTATGAGAATTTTCTCATCTTTCTCGTATTGACAAGTCATAGTCAAGCAACTATATTTCTAGTGGTTATAAAAATAGATTTTTCTGAATTCTCCTATCAATTTTACTTACAGTCTTTCTCAACTTAACTTTGCTAGAGAGATTTTGACCGACCTTCGACCTTTATGCACAGATAGTAAAATATTAGAGTAGTCTAATAAATAAATTATCTCCTAGGATAGGCATCTCGCATGTCCTAGCACATCCCACGGACAGGCGAGATGCCTATCCTACATGTTGATTTGGGGGCATTTATTTAATTGATTTACTCTTAACTCTTGAAATAACTCGGTGCCTGTTAACTATATTAACTATAAAGGTCTTGGAAAGACTTGTAAGAAAAAACACTTATGCTATACTGTAGCGGGTACAGCGCACGCAGGATGAACTGCTAGGGAGGTTGCGTATCTGCTAAGTTAAAGCATGACATAATGCTCGCGGATTCTGGTTTTATCGAGTTTGACTTAACTGGTATCTAAGTTGACTTGATATTTTGTAGCGATGAGTCATAACTTTGTACTTTTTCATCATGACTTTAGGCTATCATAACTTCTGCCAAAATGGCAAGTATTTCATTACAAAGTATGTTAAGCAAAGTTTTGCTCTTCGATTCGTTGAAGACGTGAACTGCCACATGGCTTAAGTTAGCCACAGCATTTGCTGACAAGCTTGGTTCTTGTTCAAGAGTAATTAAGTGGTGTGGGATCGCAGGTATTAGAATGGGCGCGATCAGAAGAGACATGTGTTCCAGCAGATTTGACAACCAAATAAATCTAAACAATTTAGTAGGTAAAGAGGTTAGTAGATATGGCAACCCCAGGTAATGATATTCTCTTCGGAACTAGTGGTGATGATTTTATAGATGCTCTAGGTGGTAATGACCAAATTTTTGGTGACGATGGAAATGATACGCTCTTAGGTAATACAGGAAACGACACTGTTTTTGGTAATGATGGTGAAGATTCTATTGATGGTGGAGGAGGTAGTGACCAACTCTTTGGTGAGGATGGAAATGATCGTATTTTCGGTCGCGGTGGTACAGATTTTCTTAATGGTGACAATGGTAACGACTTTCTTGATGGTGGAGCAGATAATGATACACTCTTTGGTCAGGAAGGTGAGGATACACTTTTAGGTGGTGGTGGAGACGATTCACTGGGTGGGGCACTTCTAGATGCTCAGGGTAATATTATTGACACTGAAGGCGGTAATGACTCGCTCAATGGAGGTGCTGGTAACGACACAGCTGATGGTTCCTTTGGCGATGACACAGTAATTGGTGGAATTGGTAATGATTCTCTTTTGGGCGGAGATGGCAGTGACTTAATCAATGGCGACGCAGGTTTTGATTTTCTAAATGGTTCTACTGGTAATGACACCTTAACTGGTGGAGCGGACAATGACACTCTCCAAGGAGATTTGGGTAACGACTCTCTTGACGGAGGAACAGGTAATGATATTCTTAATGGTGGGGATGATAATGATATTCTTTTTGGTGGAGACGGTAATGATACTATAATTGGTAGTGCTGGTAACGACACCTTGACTGGTGGTATTGGTACTGACAGCTTTACATTCAATGCTTCTAGTGAAGGTATTGATGAGATAACTGACTTTTCTATTGTTGACGACACTATCCGGGTTTCTGCCGCTGGTTTTGGTGGTGGATTAGTAGCTGGTGTCCTTCCAGCAAGCAGGTTCTTTGTTGGTTCACTAGCTAATGATGCTTCGGATCGATTTATCTATGATGCAAACATTGGTGTATTGTACTTCGATGTAGATGGTACAGGTAGTACTTCTCAGGTGGAAATCGCTCGGTTGTCTGGAAATCCGGCGATTACCCGAAATGACATTGTTGTCTTTTAAACAAACATCAAAAAATGTAGGGACGTAGCAGTGCTACGCCTCTACTCCCAGATTTTAGATGACAGTCTAATCATAAAATTCAGGTCTTCTACTCAAGGGATAAATTGAAATGAATACTAAAATTTTAACTGTTGTTAGTAACATTACTGAAAGCTTTTCATATCTTCTCACTATGTCTTTGGCGCCCCTCTCTCAAGTTTGAGGGGGGGAGAAGATAGTGAGAAATCCAACAGACTTCGTATTGTGCAGATGCACAGTTTGAGTAACAAATCTGAAATAGGAATTCTAGATTATGCCAGTATTTAATGGAACCGCAGACAAAGATACTATTCAGGGTGGCAATCAAGCCGATACTATCAGAGGCTTTGCCGGTGAAGATGAACTTTTCGGCAATGGTGGTGCTGACCTAATTCGAGGAGGACTCGATAAGGACACTTTGTTTGGTGGAAACGGTAACGATAGACTATTTGGGGATGAAGGCGAGGACTCACTGTATGGTGAGAATGGCGCCGACACCTTAATTGGTAGTACTAACGCGACAACAGATGATCTCAGCAAAGACTTCCTTGATGGTGGTGCTGGCGCTGACTGGGTTTATGGTGGCTTTGAAGATACTGCTCTAGGTGGTGCTGGAAATGACACCGTAGTTGGTAGCTCCTCTGATGACGCGCTGTATGGCGATGGCACAAAAGACGACTCAATTATCGGTGGTGCTGACTCCGTATTTGGTGGAGCAGGTAACGATACCCTTTACGGAGAAGGTGACGATACAATTGGTGGCGCTGGTGACATCCTTGATGGTGGTATTGGTGATGACACCCTCTATGGCTACGCCGGAAACGACACCCTTTTAGGTGGAGATGGTATCGACTACCTCGACGGTGGTGACGGTGATGACGTTCTTAATGGTGGCGCAGGTGCAAGCACTCTCTTAGGTGGTGCTGGTACTGAAAACATCACTGGTGGTACTGAAGGTGACTTGATTGATGGTGGCGAAGGCGCCGACTTCCTAAGTGGACTCGATGGCAATGACACCATCACTGGCGACAGTGGAGAAGTAAGTCTCTCTGGTAATGACACCATCCTTGGTGGAATTGGCGATGACTTCCTCAATGGCGGTTCTGGTGCAGATAGCATCGTAGGTGGGCAAGGAAATGATACCCTCTCTGGTGGTGCAGACGCTGAAGGTCAAATTGCGGGCGACACACTTATTGGCGGCGCTGGTTTTGACATTTTTGTATTAGAAGATACAGGATTTGAGCCAGCAGACCCAGGTGAACCACCAGTACCCGCTCCTTTAGGTGACAGAATCCAAGGCTTCGTCAAAGGTCAAGACTTCATTGACTTCGACTTTGGTCTCGTGACAATTGGTGCTAGCGGCAATAATTCTGTAATTACACTGACAGAAACTAGCGAAATCTTAGCAACTGTGATTGGTGTACAGATTACAGAGTCAGATTTTCTTGCTTAAAAAGTGGGCAACTACAGGGTTGTACTTGGTAAAAACCTAGTACAAACCTGATAGATTACCACACTGACCGGAGGGTAGCAGCGTCGTCAGAATTCGCTTTAGCTACTCTTCGGAACTACATTATTTTAATCTCCTGTTTTTGCCAAATGGAAGGGCAGGAGAAAAAACTTTGCATTTTGGAGATGTCTAGTTTGAAAACAGCCATGCGTATTTTATTTCTCCACCCCAATTTCCCAGCTCAATTTCGTCATGTAGCCGCAGCTTTAGCCAAGAATAAAAGCAACGAAGTTTTTTTCGGTACGACTCGTCGCGAAGGAAGCTTACCTGGGGTTAACAAGATTTTTTATAAAGCGAAACGGGAAGCACGACCGGAAACTCATCACTATGTTAGACCTCTGGAAAATGCAGTCCTTCAGGGTCAGGCTGTGTTTCGCATGGCAGAACAGCTAAAGGCTAAGGGATTTGTACCTGATGTAGTTTATGGTCATTCGGGTTGGGGTCCAACGCTATTTATTAAAGATATTTTTCCTCAAGCGAAATTGCTGTGTTATTTCGAGTGGTTTTATCACGCTCATGGTTCCGATGCTGATTTTGACCCCAATGAATCGCTAACTGCTGATGATGAAGCCCGAATTCGCATCAAAAATGCGCCGATTTTGCAAGATTTATATAGCTGCAATCGCGGTCTTTCTCCAACCTATTGGCAACGTCAGCAGTTTCCTTCCGAATATCAAGGTAAAATTAATGTTCTGCATGATGGGATTGATACTGACTTTTTCCGTCCTAAACCAGGGGCAAAGTTAGTACTAGCAAGTAAAAACCTTGACCTTTCCCATGTTGATGAAATTGTTACTTATGCAACTAGAGGCATGGAACCTTATCGAGGTTTCCCGCAATTTATGGAAGCAGTTTCCTTACTTCAGCAGCGAAGACCAAATTGTCATGTAGTGGTTGTAGGGGAAAATCGAGTAGCCTATGGTAAAAAGCTGCCTGATGATCAAACGTATAAAGATTTGATGCTGAATCAATTTACCATAGACCAAAGCCGAATTCACTTTACAGGTTGGCTGCCTTACGAAGAATATTTGCAAGTTCTTCAAGCATCTTCGGCTCATGTTTACTTAACCCGTCCGTTTGTTTTATCCTGGTCATTACTGGAATCACTGTGTACAGGTTGTTTGGTAGTAGGTTCTCGAACTGCTCCTGTGATGGAAGTCATTCAAGATGGGGTTAATGGTTTGTTAGCTGACTTTTTCTCACCCCAAGAAATTTGCGAGCGCATTGAGGAAGCACTCAATCATCCCGATAAAATGGCGCCCATTCGCGCCAAAGCCAGGGAAACAGTAGAAAAATACTATAATTTGTCACTTCTATTACCCAAACACCTGCACTGGATACAACATCAAGAAGACGATAGGAAATTAATATTCCCAAGTAGCGAAATCAAGAATACTTTAAAAGTATTATTAAGTACAAATGATTCAGTGAATAATAAGTCTCAGGACTCAGAAAAAATCACTCAGCTATCAACAGAAGTCCTACAGATCAATAATCGTAAAGTGACAGCTGAAGAAATAGTGCCTTTGTTAAGTCAGTATCAAATGCTGCCTAAACTTAAACAAGAACTAGTAATTGAAGAGGCAATCGCACCCTTTAGTTGTACTCCTGAAGAAGAAGCAAAGTGTCACAAAGAATTTTGCCAACAAAATCAATTAACATCAGAATTTGAACGCCAAACTTGGTTACAACAACAAGGATTAACCGAAGCACAATTTCTAGAATTAGCGACTCGAAAGCTAAGAATTGAAAAATTTCAACAAGCGACTTGGGGTAGTCGTTTAGAATCCTACTTCCTGAAACTCAAACAACAACTTGACCAGGTTATCTACTCTCTGATTCGCGTTCGAGATGCAGATTTAGCGCGCGAAATTTACTTTCGTCTTTTAGAAGACGAACAACCTTTTGCGGAATTAGCAAGACAATATTCCGAAGGTACAGAAACTTCTACAGGTGGTTTAATTGGTCCAGTTCCTCTTTCATCACCCCATCCAAAATTAGCCCAAATTCTCACTATCAATCAACCAGGTCACTTATCACCCCCAACGCGCGTCGGTGAATGGTGGATAATTGTCCGCTTGGAAAAGCTTTTACCCGCTAAATTAGACGAACCAATGAAACAAAAATTATTGAATGAACTATTTACAACTTGGCTTCAGGAACAACTCAAAGAAGCAACTACAAAACAACCGTTAGAAATCAAAAAAACGGCTTAGTAACCTATGTTGGGTTTCGCTTTGAGCTATACCCAACTTAAGATTTAACAGATTGAAATAATTTAGAGGATTTTATACAATGGTAGCTCAAGACTTTAGCAATCAAGTTCTGGTTGGAAATAATTTTAACGGTCAAAACCTGAATGGCTCAAATTTTTTCAAATCCACTCTTACAAATGTCCAATTTGTTGGTACAGGGTTAAGAGGTACTAATTTTGAGGAATCTAAATGGTTCAATGTTAATGCATCTAATGCAATTTTTGCTCCTAATAACAACTTCCCATCACCAGCTAATTTGTTCAAGGCGACATTAGAGAATGTGAATCTTAGTGGGGCAAACCTCAGACAAGCCAATCTATCATTAATCGATACAAAATTCATCAACTTGTCAAACGCCAATCTTACCAATGCTATTCTACGTGAAGCTAATCTCAGCGGGGAACAGTCGGAGCGACCAAACCTTGCAGGAGCGAACTTTACTGGCGCCGATTTATTTAAGGCAAAGTTAAAAGCTGCGGATTTGACGGGTGCAAATTTTACAAATGCGAAGTTTGAAGAAACTGAGCTTGAAGCAACTCTTTTTGTCAATGTTAATGCAACAGGTGCTGATTTCCGATTAGCAAAACTTACAGATATCACTCTACAAAATTCTATATTTGACTTGGCTAATTTCAGTGGTGTTTCTTTAAGCGATGCGCCACTCGAACCAGGTCAAGTAGGTAATATCAAGTTTCGTGGTGCGAATTTAAGTGGTTCCCTTGTAGATGATGCCGTTCTAACTGGTGCTGATTTTAGTCCCTCTGGTAGCACAATTACTAACCTCACTGGCGCCAAATTTGATGACACTGATTTAAGTGGAGCGAATTTCACCCAAGCCAACGCAGAAGGAGTCTTTATTAACGGACTTGCCATTGGTGCAAATTTCACGAATGCCAATTTAACTAACGCTGACCTGTCGAAGGGTAATTTCACAGATGCGATTTTTATTGGTGCTGACCTCACAGGTGCAATTGCAGTTGATGCAATTGGTTTAATTGTAGGAGATGCTTTAGATAACACTCTCAACGGCACAACAGGAAAGGATAATATCTTTGGTAATGCAGGCAATGATACCCTAACTGGTGATGCTGGTAATGATTATCTCGATGGCGGTGCTGGTGCTGATAACCTGAATGGAGGTGCTGGTGCTGACACCCTTGCTGGTGGAGCTGGTGCTGATAATCTAACTGGAGCAGGTGGTAATGATACTTTAATTGGTGGTGGAGGAAACGATATTATGAATGGTGGCATCGGTAATGATACCTTTATTTTTGCATCGGGGTTTGGAAGCGACCGCATTAATGGTTTTGCAGACGGTGCAGACAAAATTAACTTGACAGCATTTGCAACCAATTTCGGGTCTATGGTGGTGACTCAAAATGGTGCAAACGCGGTTATTTCCAGTTCGCTGTTCGGTACAAATACGATTACCTTAGCAAACTTTACTGCTAGCAATGTTGATGCTACCGACTTTATCTTTTAACTTTTTTAATTAGCTGCGAGATTCCTGACTTTTTTTAGAAGTCAGGAATCTAACTAACACAGTGTCCAAATGTTTTAAAGTAAGCCAATGCGGATACTTCTTACAATTGCCCACTTTTTTCGACCCGATAGCAAAGGTAAGCACGCTTCCCAAAGAAAAAACCCCCAACCGCGCGTACAGGCGTTGCGTGAAAGCATTACAAACTTGCATCAGCTATTTGGTCAATCACAAACTATTATTAATATTGCTCAAAGGTTAGCTTTTCCAGCTAACCAACCTCAACATAACCAAATCGATATTATTATTTGTACTACTCAAGGTTGTCATTTACTCGAACAACTATCTTTACCATCACATTTTTATCAGCATTATCCGACTCAAGCCGAGCCTTTGCTATTAGGATTTGAATGTCAAGCGCTGTTGAGAGACTGTTTAGGTAAATATGATTATTACTGTTTTATAGAAGATGATTTAATTATTCATGACCCTTGGTTTTTTGTAAAATTAAATTGGTTCACTCAACAAGCCGGTGATACTAACCTGCTGCAACCAAACCGTTATGAAGTTTCTATCAATAATCTTACCGATAAAGCCTATATTGATGGCGATTTACTTCCAAGAGTAACCGCACGATTTCAAAATGTGCAAGAGCGTGCGGAACTCAAAGGTATAATCATGGGGATACCAATTACTTTTCATCGCGCTCTAAATCCTCACTCAGGTTGTTATTTTTTGAATGCCAATCAAATGACTCATTGGGCAAAGCAAGCGCATTTTCTCGACCGAGATACGAGTTTTGTTAGCCCTTTAGAAAGTGCTGCGACCTTGGGTATTATGAAGACATTTAGAATTTATAAAACAGAACCACAGCAGGCAAATTTTTTAGAAATTCAGCATTTTGGTACAAGCTTTTTAAGCTTGATTGGCAGTCAGGTAGCTTTAGCTACTTCCAACTAATTAGTAATAATAAATCTTTAGCTACTTTCAATACCAAATCTTTTTCTATACTTAAATTAAGTTTGGCATTATAAAAATGAGTATGTCAAATAGTGAAAATTGCCGAGTACGTTTAAGCGCATGAACCCACGTACAAGAATGCCCAACACTGTGTCATTCTATTTTTCTCCCGTTAAAATATTTTTTGCGCTATGACTTACACGTATTGTCTGTGTCATTAATTATAACGTAATCCAACTCTTTCCTCTTTGCCCTCTGCGTCGGTCGTGGTAAAAATAATCACTTATATTGCACAAGCTAGGCGCCTACTAGCAATTTGACAAAAATTGAGTATCATTACGTTGTACATTCGCGTTCTAAGTGCCTAACAGCACATATTTTCAAGTATACAGATGAACTATTATAAAAAACTAGCTGTATTAATGGTGGTTTCAGTATCTAACTTACTGGCGCCGTCTATAGTAAAGGCAGAACCAAAAATTACCTCTACACCTGCAAATCTATCTGTAGCGGAGCAAAAGTGTTGGTTAGGTCGATTTTTTTGTCCAAAAGTAGAACGAAATTTATTCTTACAGTCAAATCAAGTCGTTAAAGATGCTAAGATTGTTAGACTAGATTTAACTCGTACTGACGGTACTCAAGTATTTCCTGCAAAATCAATTAAAGTTAACCTAGCCAATTCGAGTATTGCTACTTTACCCAGCAACCAACCATTATTAACTCCAATCGAGTTTGATTTAAAAGATGTGCCGAGCGGAGAATATAATGGCAACTTACTAGTGATTACTCCAGATAGCGAGTTAGTCATTCCCATCAGCATCAGAGTTAGAGATTACTGGTTAATGCCGTTATTAGTACTTTTGCTTGGTGTGGGTTTAGGAATCATTATCTCAATGTATCGTAGCGAATGGATGGCGCGCGATGAAGTAGTGGTGCAAGTAGCCCGTCTTCGTAGTAAAATACGTGCAGACGAAGAATTTAAGAAAGATACTTCTTTTTATAAACAAGTTGAAGCTTATTTAATGTCGGTAGAAACAGCGTTAGAAAATAAGCGCTCAACTGCGGCAAAAGAAGCTGCGGATAAAGCGCAAGATATTTGGGATAAATGGTATTTAAGTAGGCAAAGTTGGTTAAGTTTATTAGAATACGAATCTAAGCTACGTAAACGTGTAGAAGAAGAAAACCCTGACAACAAAATTGCGTATTTAGAACAATTAAGTTGGCAGCTTGACAGTATAAATAAAGGCAGACCCTCACAAGAGAGTCCTGGTCAAGTCAGGGAAGAGCTACAAAAAGTACAAACACAACTCAATAATTTTTTAGTAGCAAAAACTCAGTTAGATGAATTTAGCGAGTTAACGAATCAAGTTCCATATGAGGCAAGAGACGAAGAGAAATATTGGAAAAAAGAAGCATTAACGCTGCAAAGAATTTTATATAACCTTTCTCCTACAGATATAGAGTCTTATTATAAGTGGCAAGATGAAATTCGAGAGAAAACAGAAAAAATAATCGAAGATGTCCAAAGCTTAAAGCAAAATTCGCCACATCAAAGAACATTTTTAGGAGATGTGTCTAAAGCTATTAAGAATCCAGTTACGACTGATTTGCTTGAACCTGTTCCTGATGTGTACCCAGATGTAATTTATACAAATGTCAATAAACTAGAAAAACTTTCGCGTAATCGTTTAGCTGTTTTTTATACCTCCAGCTATGTTATTGCAATTTTTCTACTTGGTAATGCAGGTTTTACACAACTATATTTATCAAACGGCACTTTTGGCGCCAAGGGAGTTATAGATTATTTTTCACTACTTGCATGGGGTTTCGGCGCCGAAGCAACGCGCGAAAGTGTTTCTAGGGTTTTACAAGAGTGGAAATTGCCAGGATTTAAGTAGGTGGCTTATGCCACCTTACTACTTTACTACTTAAGGGCAAGCAGTTGAGAGGTTAGTTGTTCCTGATGTTGAGAAAGTGGGGCAAAATTTTGTACCTATATAAACAAAATTTATGGTGATTAAGGAATCACCCTGGCTATGGTATACCACTCAGGACTTACGTAAAGCCGCCTTTTTTAAGGGGGGTTGGGGGATTGAAAAGTCTAGAAAGTTTAATATTTTGTCCTCCGCAGCGTAAGTCCTGCCACTGTGCTTAAAATATTTAGCCTATAAATGTTGGGTTTTCCCTTTGGCATAACTTCGTTAATATTCCTCAAACGTGACTTTACTCAACGGGGGAAACCCCCGCACGGCAGTTCTCAGAAGCACGTGAGTGACTCCCCAACCTACATGTTTGTATTTTTGAGGCTTAACCTAACAGTACTGGATTGTTATTACTTTCAAGAAACATATTCTACAATTCATACCATATACAGTCTTTGCAGTCCCCAAGCCGAATCCTCACCGCGTCACCGCGTCTCAAAGTCACCGTGTCGCTTGATTTTTACGATTTATTCGTGCCATTCATCCTAGAGCTTAATGTTCTTTTCAACACTAGTGTTAGAATTACGAGTATAATTTGTGTTATGTTTGGTTAAAATAGTTACAATAGGATAAACGCACTGAACAACTGCCGAACACAAATATTTTTACAGGGAGTGAGCAATAAAACAGCGGATTGGTTGAGCAGGCAGTTAGGTGAATATCAAAGACAGGTAATGAGTATGTCTTTTCAAGGAGTATTCGGTCCCAGCCTTGCTAATCAGAAAAGTATTAATTATGAGCGGGTTACCGTTCTGGGAGTTCGGGAAATTAGTAATCGACCGTTAGGTAACCTCCCAAGTGAGCTAAGTGCGATTGTGCGTATAAATACGGCAAGAAGTTCAACGACTAAACCATTTTTAACAGATTATTCAATTTAAAAAGCTGACAATCAAGTAGAAAGCTAATAAACTGATGGTATTAGCCCAGTTGAGATAAATAAAAAAATATAAGTAAAAATTTTTATATTTGAATTGTCTAAAGAATAAGATGATAATATGACGGCAAATTATTTCTTCATATTGGCAAAATGTTCTTGTAATAAAGGATGATAAAAAGTATAGCCGCCTCCAACTTTTTGAAGAAAAATACGTTCACTAGCATAGTTAAGAAAATCTGCATAATTACGAGGAATATGATGCCATAGAAGCAAAACTAACCGCAAATTAAAATGGACGATTGCATCTCTACCTCCGGGAAAAGTAGCTCCATAAGTGAATCCAAACAAGATGCTCAGAACAAAAAATTCTCTTTGAAATATTAAACCTAAAATACCACCAGCAAATGCTCCTATTCCACCATATGATAAAGCCGTTTTTTTAACCTCCCATATCCCTTGATTGGGGATTGTAGTCGTGACAATATCAGAATTATTTTCTTTAAAGCTTTCTCGACCAAGTAACTTATCAAGAAGCTTTGCAAAGGAATTAACAATTTGCGTAATTAGCCATGTGATACCACCTACTTCTACAACCCAAGCGCTCACCCCAAAAGCAAATCCAAAAATTAATCCTATGAACACTCCCACAACAACTCCATAATTGAGCGCAGCAGCTAAACCAAGGCAAAGCCCAAAAGCTATCCCATAACTTAACCCAATACAAACAGAATAAACAAACATTTTGAAAGGATTTTTGAGCCAACTAGGATGCATCCGCTCAATTAAGAATATTGTTTGCGATGCCAAATTCATTCGATTTGCTAACCAAGTCAGCCATTGTTTAGTATCTATATCCGAATACCGTTTGTTTTCTTTTTGACGCTCTAACATCCGTTGAATATAAGCATCAAAAAGATAATAGCGTCGTTCTTCAATTGACCCTGTGCGAGGTAAGTTTGCTTTTGAACTGCCTTGATAAGTGCGAGAAATAATACTCAACATTAAAGGAGACTTAGCTAACTCTAATAAATTTCTATCTTCTTTAAGTAAATTATTAACTGCTTGTAGCGATGCTCCGACGCTTTCAAGATATTGATGTACCTGTTCATCTGTTAATCTTTTAATACAAATTGCTGTTTGCAACTCTAATTTACTAGTCAAGATTTGGTAGTCAGTCATGCGACTACAAACAACTATCTCTGTTTCTCCGTAATCTTTAATAAATTTATTAATTTCCTGAAGACACTTGAGTCTATACTCTTCTTTTACTTCATTGAGACCATCAAGCAGTAAAACTAGGTTATGATTTTTAATCCAGTTGTTACCCGTGTTATCATCTATTTTATAAAAACTTTTTAGCTCCTTAACAACCCAAGCAGTAATTGTTAACTTTTCACTAATCCATGACGATAAGTTAAGTACGACAGGGATAGGTTGGCTTGAATCTACTTCAGCACGTAAAATCAATTTTTTTGCCATTTGCAATAGAGAAATAGTTTTTCCAGCACCTGGCTCTCCCAAAATTAGTAAGCTTCGTCCCTCTCCTAAATCGTAAAAAAATTCGCTTATCTCTGTGCCAACAATTAATGTTTGACTTGACTCTTGAGGAAATTCTAAGTTTCTGAAAGCTGGATTGCCTATTTTTGTTATTTGCTCTTCTAATTCAGGGATAATTAGTGGTGCTTGATTTAAAGAATTTTGCAAAAAGCCTTCAATCCAATATTTTTTTACCTGATTCAATAACAATTTTCGCTTCTTTAATTCATTTACATCCAATTTTTGGCTATAATCGTAAGGTAGTGGAATAAGGAAAGGCTGTAACGCCCATTGATATTGAGCAACCGTAATATCTATAGCAAATTTAAATGCTCTATCTGGATTTGAATTTTTGAGTTGTTCTTTACCTGCGTTAATAGCCCGTTCAAAGGTTAAATATCCAGTTTCTGTTCTGCCGATTTCTTCTGGTGCTGAACCACTAAAGCTTTGAGTATGTGCAAAACCCGTACATTCGATAGCAATATATGCATCGCTATCAATTAATTTTTTTAACTTTTTTAAATTTTTGTCGCCTTGAAAAATTTCTAACGTGTTAAATATGGCACGTTCTTCTGCATCATTTTCCCATTGGCTGCGTTGATAATTTAAAGAAACTGCAGCTAGAGCATGTCCATTCATAAAAATGATTATTGGTAATAAATCATACCCCAAACAAACACCGCAGAATAGGAGCGCTAAGTCTAGACAAGTACCTGCACCTGGGTATAAGAGAACTTCTTGAGGTTGACGTATCCTTTGCTCTGTATCGCTATAATTATATTTTGGTAAAGTATATTTAATATCTTTTTTAATTAAAGTATTGTAAATTACTTCAACTAATTGACGGCGCCCATTGCGACTTTGAACTAAATCGAAATGATTTACTGGTAATTTAATTAATTCAGCAGTTCTATCTGTAACGAAACGAGCAAGAGACTTTTCCTCAGCTTTCGACCATTTCCACTCATTCATAGGCAGTTTTTACAGCTATTAAGCAACCGAATTTTATTACACTACTTCAAATACGTCATTGACGGCACTTGGCGCATGAGAGCCAAAAATATCTGTTTCGACTCGTAAGCGATATAGTCCTGGTGCCGAATCATCGATAGTTAGTACCCATTCATCGTTTTGTTGTTCAAAATTTAAATTTAGCTGATCACCCTCAACAAAAATAGGTGTAATTTGAGCTTCAAGTACGTCAAAATCTTGATTAAAATTGATAACTTTGGCAGTTATTTGAATACTTTCACCTGCTAAATAAAGGTCATCTAAACTCAGACTTATAGCAGGCTTCTCTGCGATTTCCTGATTAATTTCTGGACCGCGCGCATCTTGTAAGTTTATACGCTGCATTGCTTTAAGGCGATTGCGTAGTTCATTTAAAATCTGTTTATGATTTTGTATTGAGCTATGTTTTTCTGCTACATAAGTCTCTCTATAGTCGTTGGATAGTTCAATGGGGATTGCAGATAGGTAAGGTACTGTTCCATCACCGTGACTAAGCAGTGGATCATTTATCCATTTTGGTAGTGAATGACTGACTGTTAACTTTCCATTCACTAACTCTGCTGATTGCAGGGTAGGCTGGTACATACCCAGCATTGGGATGAGTCTGTAAGAATTCCGATAATTTTCGTCTTTTTGATGCTCCTCCACAGCAGCTTCAATTTCCCGATGAAATGCTAATGCATTTCTCGCTTTTTCCTGGTTGACATTAGGAATGTTGCCAATTTCGGCTATGCGGTGGTATTCATTGCCAACTTTAAGCATTTTGTATATCGGCAAGAGTTGATAGACTGAGGTAAAAGAACGCATTAACTCAGTCAAATCCAAAAACATTTGCTTGTATCCATTTGCTAAAAAGTCTAGCGAATTTACTGAACCACGATGTGGTGTACCGAAGGTAAACAACGCTTTGCAGTCCCGCCATCCTTCCAATACTTCTACATAGTAACGAGAAATTAGCCCGCCCATGCTGTGTGCTAAAAGAATTACTTTGGCATCTTTAATACCTGTATACTGCCGCCAGCATTGCAACCTTTTATCTATGAGTCGTTTGAGCAATCTTGCATTGGCACGGTTATCCCGTCGCCAATCATAGGGAAAATGGTAAAAATTTGCTTCTTTTTCATCTAAATCTTTATAGATATCCCCAGGAGTTACTATAAAGTTATCAGTTACTAACCGTGATATAGCTGTATAGCCATCCAAAATTTTAACTAATCCAGGGATTAGGTGAGTATCTGATATTAATTGTGTCGCTTGAATGCCATCTTCTAAGTTTTCGGCTTCTGCATCATCTTCATACAGCATCAAATCCTGGAGCGAATCGAAACTGCGACTTAAAGCTTGCCATATAGCTTGACCAGAAACAGCCCATATATCTTTACCATCTTTTTGCAGGACACTACCAGTGATACCGGGTAAAATTACCACAATGTCTTGCATACGTGTTTTTTGCGTCATTGCAGTTTTGCCTGAAAGTCAAGTGTCAATTTTATAACTGGATACTTGAATGATACTAGCATTTCTCAGGTGCCGACTTGCAAACCGGATAAGACACTTAGTAGTGCTACTCAAGTAAGATTTTTGCAAGTCAATGTAAGTGTATCTGTCAAGTCATAGGGGATCACAATTGTTAAATTTTTATTATATGTTCAAAAAATAGCATTTAAGCATGAGATTATCATTGTAAGTGTAAAAATTAATTTCTTCTGAAAGTGTAAAGCTTATACAGTACGTAAATACTGTTTAAGTAGGTAACTCCTGAAGATAAATTTATAAAAATTTTGGCAAATGTTATTTGTCGTAAGGACTTTGTATATAATAGGTACAAGGTTACTTAAATATTTCTACGGTGGTCAGTAAGTTTTGTGTCACTCTAACTAGTGATTTTAATCACATAACGAAAGTACAAGGAGACCTTAATATTCATCATAGCTGCCCAGTATCTGATTTTCACTTTCAAAATTTAAAGGAAGGTAGATGTGGGAGTGATTTACATTGGTGATCGCAAAACTGGCAAAACCCATTTAGCAATGGAGTTAGCCAACCCGAAAAATGAATATGTGAAAGTATCTAATGAAGATTATGAAAATCTTAAACAACAGTTTTATGATGACGCGATAGGGGGTACTAGAGCAACAGACGCAGAAAATGCTACTTACGAACGCTACTTGGATATTCAAGTACGACTTCCAATCGGTAATAAGCAAGTGACAGTTGGTTGGATAGATACACCAGGGGAAGTTTGGCGAAAAAGCTGGCAAACGGATAAACAGGACGAATGGAATAAATTTTTAGATACTATTCGTCAAAGTGAAGGGATTTTGCTAATTCTTCCGCCATATCGAGGATTGAATTTTAAGCCAGGTGTGGATTCAGAGCAATTCATGAATCAGCAGCAATGGTGCAATAGGTTTGAGCGCTGGGTAGATTTTTTTCGTCAGGAGTGTCCGAAAGCAAGACATATTCTGATTTGTTTAAACAAAGCGGATTTGTTTTGTGATTTGCAAAAAGAAGCAATTCAACTAGCTTATAATCCTAATGGTGCCCAAATGAACTGGCAGCAAAGGCATAGCTATGTTTTTCAAAGGTACTTTAGACCAATTCACTCACAAATAGAACAAATTAACAAAAATATTTTAGGTTTATCTGTTCGGTGTTTTATTACTAGTATTCATAATCGCTCTTTATTAGAATTACCCTGGATATATTTAGGTAGCTTTTTAGCTAAGTAATAGGAAAAGAAATATGGGAAATATTCGTGTAATTGGACCGCGAGGTTCAGGTAAAACAACTTATTTAGCAGCCTTAGCCTACCAGCCTGTACGACCAGGTGCCAAGGTAAAAAATTATATGGTACAGGCTATTAATGAAGATACAAGAAAATTAGCAGAAAAAGCTGAAACTATCATTATAGAGGGCGGTTCTTTAGAACCAACAGGGGTTTTGGCGAGAAATATTGATGATATACCAGTTTATTCTTTTAATATTGAAATTCAAACTTTATTTCAAGGAAAACAAAAGATTAATTTAGTAGTAAGAGACTATCCAGGCGAAATTTTTGATGAGTTAGACTTGGGTTTAACAAGCATAATACAAACAGAATTTATTGATGAATGTTTAACAAAAGATGTAGTTGGGTGTTTGATTATGCTAACAGAATGGAAAAAAGGAACTGATAAGCATTACAGTCGGGTATTGCAACGCTTTATTGAATTAATGGATATGCAAGGGAGAATCAATGATTTACGTCTTGCTGTGGCAATGAGTAAGTGCGAACGTGGTGAACTTTGGCCTGGTCGTTTAGACCCGGAGACTGATTTATTTGGCGCCCGTTTACCAAAAACTGTAGCTGTTTTGAAAGAGAAAATACCTCCTCGTAATTTAAGTTTTTATGCCATATCAACCTTTGGGGTTCTTGGTCGCAATAATCCCCGACCAAATAGGGTCGAAGAATGGGGAACCAGTGGTAGAAATTCTGTTTTACGAGAAGCACATCGCTGGCAACCTTACAACTTAATTTCCCCTCTTTATTGGCTAAGTACGGGTAGGAGAATGAGAAATGATGCGTGATTTGTTCAAGAAAGTTTCCTCTTTTGAACCACAGCAGAGTAGTGCAGTGTTACGGGTCATTGGCGACCGTTCTTCTGGTAAAACAACTTATATGGCATCTCTAGCACGCTGGCCTAATGCTGACCCTTCGAGTCCGGTGCAGTCAGTAATTCCAGTAAATGAAGCTGGGGAGGAGCTGATCACTAAGGCTCAAAATTTGCTAGAGCAAGGGTTAGCTCTCGAACCTAGTAATCTTGATGCTAGTGCTTTAGAAATGAAGGATTACAGTCTCAGCATTACTTTGAAGGGACAGTTTTCTTGGAAGAATCCCAAAGCTACAGTAGGTTCTCAATTAGTAAATCTTAATATTAGTTGTAAAGACTATGCAGGAGAGTTTTTTACCGACCTCCTCCAGCAGGGGGGGAGTCCACTGCTAGGGGATTACTTGGATGATTGCTTGCAAGCAACGGGGATTATGTTTCTGGTTGATGGTAACAGTCGTCGCAAGGATTTGGAGTATGCTGCGGGTTTGGAAAAATTTCTGACGGCGTTAGACCGTTCAGATATTACCACTGGAAAACGCAGAATATCTCTTGTATTAACTAAATGTGAACAGTCAGAATTATGGGTAAATCGTCATAAACCTGCTTTTGTTGCCGAGGCTCGCTTTCCTCAAGTTTATAGAAAGTTACGAACATGGCAGCAGATGAAGGGTGGAAGTGTGGAATACTTCACAAATTCTGCTTTTGGAATGTTGGGAAATACTTTTCCAGAGCCAAATGTAAATGTGTTGAATCGCGGTCGGGATGGAATTGCTGCAGTTCTTAAAGATCCAAAGCGTTGGCGCCCTTTTGGGTTAGTGGCGCCTATTTATTGGCTTTGTACAGGCGAACGCCATAAAGAATTAGATAAGGGTTAGAAAAATGAATAATCCAGCTATAGAAATTCACGAATTTAGTACAGGTATTCGTCCAGAAAGAACTGCTGATGGCGGTTGGATATCGCGAGGATTTACCGGGCAGTACATGAATGTGACGCTTCCATCCATTCCTCCTGCGGTGGAGCGCTCAATAGCCAATCGCGAATTTGCAGTAACGGAAGGTGCTTCCAGCAATTACCCAGCAATCATCGGTCGCGTGGTAGGGAGTGGAGAAGATACTTGGTCTGTAGTAACTGTAGTCACGCGGGGAAAAGATGAAATAGGACGTAGTTTATCTGTTTATCGTTATTTTTTACATAACGAAGCAAACAGTCTACGACTAATCATCGCTTGGTGGGAGAAAAATGGTAAGCCAAAATTTAACCCGTTCGACATTAGAGCAATAGGTCAAGCCAACTTATTTGAGGTAACTTCAGTTCAATCCCCAGACTTTCAACGAGAAGCGCTTGCTTTACCAATGAATATGTCCGAACCAATGCTGTTACAACCACAACAGCAATACGATTTGCAAACGATAAACACCTTAGCAATCAAAAAAACTAATACTTACAACAATGGTCAGCCAGTGTCATGGGCGTATAATGTTGAAGCGCTAGAACAACCTAGAAAGTTTATCGTGATTCAGGCAGCGAGTCAGCGCGCCTACGAGATATTAAACAGAGCAATTAAAAATGTTCCACAAGTTTTAGCACCAATCGTGGCGGATGAAGAGGGGCTAAAATCTGCAATCCGGGGTTTGATAAATAGTTCTCAGGTAAAACGTGAACTTGTGCAAACAATTGCTGAGGCGCTACAAAATCAGCAAATTAGCAAAGAGTATTGGCATAGCCTGTTTGATGGACAGGGTGCGAAAACGGCGATTAATCAGAAAATTTACAGTCCCCAAACGGTAAAGCTGATTACCTTGAGAGCAATGGTAATCCCTGAGACTCTACCAGAGTTTTTGGTTTGGTTAAATGTGAAAGGAACTAAAGACAAACCAGATGAAAATCAAACAGCTTCTTTAGAATTTCAACAAGCTATTCGTTCAGAATTTCCTAAAGACAGATTGGCTGATGGCATTAAATTGATTTTACCTAAGTTACTAAATCAAAGTATCAGCCCAGACTCTGTATACTGGTTGCTTATAGGAGTTGGTTCTGCATGGGTTTATTGCCAGAAGCAATTTACTAATGATATTAGCGATGATTTGCAACTGATTAGTAATTATGTTCTAGATAGCAAAGGACAATCTCCTTTTCCAACAGACAATTTAAAATGTGATAAACAGACTTGGGGAAAATTAATAATTCACTGTAAATCAATTGCCTCTGGGCATTCTCAAGTTGATTATTATAAACCCTTAGCAGAATTATTTGAAAAACTAAAAGAATATCCTCTCTCGGCATATTTTTATCAAGTAAGTGAAGGCATTGTTCCCAAAGATGTTTTTTATGAAGTAGCTTCCCAATATAATTTACGCTCGAATTCTATTGATTTTTTAGGTTTGACGCTGAAACGAAAGTCTACTTGGTTAGAAAATTTGATTAACTTTATCTTGCAGGATGTTACGGTGCCAATTCAAATAGTTGTCCCTCTTTCTCTAACACTGTTTATCATTGGTTTATTCGTCGGTTCAAGATTTTTAGCTCAACAACCTCCTGAAGATAAAAACGCTCTTCAGCAACAATCAGAAGTAAATGCCACTGATAACAGTAATGATGAATTTTCAAGATATTCAAACGAAAAAAAAGGCGATATTTATACAATATCTAATATTCCACAAAATAAATTAAAATTAGCAACACAAAATAAAAACTTTAAATCGACCAATCAAGCAATTGAGGGAATAATTAAGAAAATTGAGAAAAAACCACAGAATATAAAACGTGAAACAATTATTGAGCAAATTAAATCTGTTTTGGAGGTTCCAGACTTAAATTATGAGAGAACGAAACAACCTGGTAGAGAAAGAGATAAATTAGCGGGAGCAATATTTTCATATCAAAAAAATAAATTTCCTGACGAAACAAAATGGCTTGGATTTATGCAGCCAGGAACATCAACAGCAATAGAAATTGAAAAAGATGTTAAACTAAATCTTAATATATTTGATGAATGAAATGTCTAATCAAAATAATTACAAATATAAACAATAAGTTGGTCATCAATGAGAATATACCTTTACATACTAGCTGGAATAATATCAGCATTACTTGGCTGGAATATCGGTCAATATTTTCTTACTGACCTAGGTTTGCTAAAACCATTTCCCGAAATTATTCTCTTCCCCTGCATAGCAGTTTCCCTAGCAATTGGCATGGTGATGAACGAAATATTTATTAGTAATCCTACCCGACCAAAACTCAGTCTCCGTATTGCCAAAACACCCCTCTTAATTGCCCTTGCTTTAGGGCTTTTTGCGGGCTTAATTGCTGGAGTAATTTCCCAAATTTTATTTCTGCCTACGATTCGCGTTCCTACACCAATCGTCAGAACCCTAGGCTGGCTTTTTATTGGTGCTTCTGTAGGTTTAGCTGAAGGTTTAAGTTGGCGGTGGCACAGTATGGAAGCAGGTGACCCCAAGCGCTTTCGACAGAGATTTATCACCAGCTTTGTTGGCGCCAGTACTGCCAGTTTAGCTGCGGCAGGATTATTTGAATATGCCCGTAAAGTGTTAGGTACTATACCACCTGAATTTAAAAGCATCGAAGACCCTGTAGGGTTTTGTATTTTAGGTTTATTGCTGGGTTTAGTTTTCAGTATTACGAACTCACCCAGTTATTTAGGTGCTTTGAGAGCTGGTGCTGGTTTTGAATACATGGGACTAAATTATGAGGATACAGACCCACAGTTACAGCCAAGTAGTAAAAAATTTCCATTTATAAACCAATCAGTACTTAAATTTGTTAGCGACAGTAACGCTTATGAAATTGAGGAAGGTTTATCTATTCAGTTACCAGGCACAGGGACTATTAGAATTGGCTCTTCTCATGATAAATCACATATTTATATACCAGATATACCTCTCCATGCTGCTGATTTAGTCTTGACTAAACGCGAGGCTACATTAGAACCAAACGCTAAGTTTTTCTATACTATAGAAATTAACGATGAACGCTTAAGTTTCCCTAGAAAGAGAAACTTAAAACATAATGATGTTTTGACTTTCTATTCTGTAAACGCGGAAGGCAACAATGAAGATAAAATTTATCGATTCGTCTACTATAATCGCTTCCTTGACCCGCAAGCTTAGTTTATCAATGCTAATGGTCGCTACTTTAGCTTCTCCTAGCTGGGGACAAGCAAAAAATGCTGAAATTGTGGGTAACCCAACAGTTAACGATGACAGAATAACAGTTCGTATAAAGGTCAGAAATGCAGAAGAAAGACCTGTTATGGCTCTCCAAGATACTGATTTTAAATTATTGGTAGATGGAAAAGAAGTTACTTTTAAAAACAATGATTGGAAAAGCCCAGAGGAAAGTACACCTCCACCTGCTTGGATTATTGTACTGCTAGATTTTAGTGGCAGCATGGAAAAGCCAGACAGCAAAGGTACAAAAAAAATAGAGGGAGCTATTCAAGCGATTCGACAATTAAAAAATGTTTTAAAAGAACGTGGAGAAAATACGCAAATAGCGATTGTTCCTTTCGGTGAACCTGGTGCTAACTGTCCGGGAAATCCGATTAATCAAGAAACTCTTGATAAATTTTTTCCAGCAAATGATTTTAAATTAACAAATAATCTTGATTATTTAGCAGGTTTAACACCTTGCGCTTCTACCAACCTTTATGAGCCTTTAAAGAAAGCAGTCAATTTTTTGGCTAATCCTAAAGACCCTCGCTTTAACGTACCTGAAGGTTCCTCCGAACCTCAACCCAGACTTTCAATTATATTGTTGTCTGATGGTTATCATAACTTCCCCAATGAAGAGGAGGACTTTCAAAACTTAACCTCTCTCCTAAAAAGAAATAATAATATCATTGTGCATACGTTGGGCTATGGTCTAACCCCGGAACAGCTAGGTCAAAAATATAACCTTGGAAAACCAGCTACTCGCGCTGATATTGGTAGCGGTGAAGGTAAAGTTCCGGAAGCAGAATTTGTAGATAAAGCAAGGTTAGCAGAAATTGCCAAATTAACTGGGGGAATAGCCGAATTTTCTGGAGATGCGGAAGCTATAGCCGAAAATTTACAGTTATTTCTCAATGCTTTATTAGGAGAATATGAAATTACTTACACTCAACCAAACGCGGAACGAGGTTCCAAACATGATGTACAAGTTGTGGTGACTTCCAAAGGAGGAAAGCCAGTAGAGTCTCTACCTAAAGGTTACACCATAACTGTTTTTGGTCGTCCGCTTCCTTTACCCGTGCGACTAGGTATGTTAGTAAGCACTTTAGTTTTGCTGTCATTAGGTGGCATAGTGCCATTTTACTATTGGGGCGAACATTTGAAAAAACATGCGTTGAGAGATTAATAGCAGTGATGAATGTTTTACTTAAGTTAATATTTCCTGTTTCTTTGATAATGTTAATCATTTCTGGATGTAGTACGTCTTCATCAAATACGCAAAATGCAATTGCTTCTAATACTAGTTCCAATCAATGTCCTGATAAACCTATCGGTTCCCTAGACATTAAAAATGTCAAACAAATTCAACTAAGTTCCCAGAACCTTAGAGAATCAGGGCAAGTACGAGCAAGTGAGGATGTAGGATATGTTTTTGAAGCGAAATCCGGTCAAAGACTTAACCGCGAATCAGAGCAGGATATTTGTATTTGGGTTTATGCACCAGATAATCAAATAATTACCACTAAAGATTTATCAAAAACTGGTAAATATACTATTCAAATTTCTGCTCTAAAAGGTTCTACAACCTTTGATTTAAAATTAAGTTTAGAAGATTTATCAACATCTACTACTTCCAATCAAACAAATCCGATCCCGACTACAAGCGTAACTTCCAATACAACTACAACTTCAAATACATCAACATCAGAACATCCTGCTGCTGATAATTTTGTGAAAAACCATTATAAAGCTATTCAAAATCGTCAGTATAACTCTT
The DNA here is from genome assembly GCF_019977735.1 of Calothrix sp. PCC 7716. Taxonomy (GTDB): domain Bacteria; phylum Cyanobacteriota; class Cyanobacteriia; order Cyanobacteriales; family Nostocaceae; genus Dulcicalothrix. Next base: position 129,716 of record NZ_AP025018.1, read on the forward strand.
CTTACAACAACCTTTCCTCTCAGTTTATAAAAGATAATCTTAAAAATGGATATTCTGAATATCAAAAGTGGTGGGATAGCGTCCGAGAACTACAAATTGGCAATATTGTTTTGATAAATCAAAATAATTATAAAGCAATAGTAAACGCTGATTTATCGTACACAATGAAAGATGGTAGAACAATTAAAGATTCCAATAATCGTATTTCTTTAGTGTGGAGTAGTAATACAAAACAATGGTTAATTGACCAAAAAATAAAAAATAAATTTTAATTAAAAATATTATTCACTATTAAAAATTATGAAAAAAATAATTTTAAGCTTAATATTATTTGTTATTTCTGGATGTAATACTCCAATTACAGCACCATCTACTCCATCTGCAACTTGTCCTGAAAAACCTACAATAGCTCTGAGTGAAAAAGATGTTCAAGAAATTGATTTAAACGAACAAACATTAACCAAGTCAGGTCAAGCTAGCGCTAATAAATCTATAGGATATCGATTTGCTGCTAAATCTGGACAAGAACTCAGTTTTTCAACTGATAGTAGTGATATTTGTGTTTGGGTTTATACGCCAGATAACCAGATTTTGAATGGTCGAAATTTACCTCAAACTGGTAAATATATTGTTCAAGTTTTTGCACCTAGAGGTTATAAAACCTTTGATATCAAAATGACTTTAGGTATTCTTGAAGCTTCTTCAGTTTCAAAATCTTCTACTCCTACTCCTACTTATACTCCTACTTATACTCCTACTTATACTCCTACAGCTACTCCTAGCTCTATAATTACACCTACATCTCCGTCTACATTAGAAGGTGATTTAACTCAAGAACAGGCACTAGAAGTAGTTAAAGGATGGTATACAGCTAAACCACAAATATTTGCACCTCCTTTTGATAGAGAATTAGTCAGCAAAGTAGCAACTGGAAAATTATATGAAAAGACTACTAACCCTGACCCCGAAACTGGTCGAATTGCTTGGCTACAAGCAAATAATTCATACTATAAATACAATAACTTTGAAATCAGAAATGTAATAGATTTTTCTAATTCTGGTAGACAACCATATATCAAACTGAGAATTTTTGAAGAATTATATCTTTATGGTCGTAAAGGCAATATCGATAGGGAAAACTCTGGCTCTTATCAAGGCGAGTTCATCTACTTTTTTGCAAAAGATGGTGGTGTATGGAAAATTTATGATTATACAAAGGTTAACTAATGCAAAAAAAATATCGCAAACGAAAAATTTCTATAAGATTAGATCGGGTTGCTATTTTAGCCTTATGTTTCTTGTTACCCGTTTTTTTAATAGCAACTATTGTCACTCAATTTAATCAAAAGAAAGAGGTAAAAACAAGTCAAAAATGTTATAAATATTCCCAAATAAATATAGGTTCAGGTAGTCTTGAAACTTTTCAAGGAACTGTGAATAAAAATCAACCGTTCTGTTTGATTTTTAATGCATCATCAAATGATAAAATTATCTTAAATAGCAACAACCGACTTGTTTTGACAACACCAAGCAATCATCAAAGTATTTTGCAGGGTTCATCTCATGTTGATTTACTTAATGCTGGAACTTACTTTATTAGTATAAATACAGATAAAGAAGTTGAAGAATATCAAATTTCTTTGAAGTTAGAAAGTAAGCAATTGCCTACAAAACACCCAATAAGAATAATTGAATCATCTCCCAATGAACAAATTACTAATAATAATGGGCAACAATTGGCTTATAATGTAGTTACACCTCCTTCTCTTCAATCAAATACCCAATTACAAACAATTGTTGACAATGCTGTTAATTTAATTGCATCAAAAGGTTTACCAATAAATAAATTATCTATCAGTTTAATTGATTTAAATAGTTCTGGTTGTTGTGCCTATGGTCAACATTTAGATCAGGAACTAAGATTTCCAGCAAGTGTGGCTAAGTTATTTTGGATGGTGTATTTATATAGTGAATATAAAGCAAAATTAATTCCAGAAGGAATAGTACCATACAAAAAATTAGTAAAGATGATTCAAGACTCTGATAATGAGTCAGCAAGTTTTATTGTGGATACAATTACTCAAACAAAATCAGGTGAGGCTTTACCACAAGAGAAAATTGACCAGTGGGTTCAAAAGCGATTAGCAATAAATTCATTTTTTGAAAAAGCTGGTTACTACCCAATTAATATTAGTCAAAAACTTTTTCCGACTAATTATGCAAAAAATGATGCGCCGATTGGTAGAGATTTACAAATACGTGGCGGTGATGAATCTCACCCTATCAGAAATTATACAACTACATATCATGTTGCTAGATTACTTTTGGAAATTTATCAAGAAAAAGCTGTTTCTCAAAAATATAGTATTAGAATGAAGCAACTTTTAAAAAGAAGTTTAAGCCTTAGTGCTTGGAAAAATAAGGATTTTAATGCTATTGAAGGTTTTTTAGGTGAACCTTTGCCTGAAAATGCTAACTTTGCATCAAAAATGGGCTGGAATTTTAATACGCGCAATGATGCTGCTATTATTGGCAGCCCAGATGGAAAACACAAGTATATATTAGTGATTTTTGGAGATGACCCTAGCTTTTATAAAGATAAAAAAATTTTTCCAGAAGTATCGCGTCTGATTTATAAAAGGATGACTCAATAAAAATGCGAAACTTATTCATTAGCTTACGAACAAACAAACCCCTGCTTTTTGGAATATACGGCGCCATTGGTTGTCTTATTGCAGCAATTTTTCTAGGAGAACCATTACTAGCCTTAACTAAACTTGCGCCATCCACACAACAAACATCACAAGCGATAGTGTTGTTAATTGATGCTTCTTCCAGCATGAGCGATGGTAAATTAACCGAAGTTAAAACCGCTGCTAGCAAATTTGTAGAACGTCGCAACCTAAATCAAGATAAACTTGCTGTAGTTAGTTTTGGCTTAGAGATTAAAACTGCTACTCCCCTAACAGATAATGCCAATACCTTAAATAGTGCGCTCACTAGTTTGTCGGAAGCTGGGGGAACCCCGATGGCGCAGGGTATAGACGCGGCTATCGCTGAGTTACAATCTACTCGTCTGCGTCGCAATATCGTCTTGTTTACAGACGGTGTGCCAGATTCTACGACCTTAGCTCTTCTATCTGCTCAGTCAGCAAGAAGTCAGAGAATTAATCTGATAGCCGTTGCAACTGGCGATGCTAACACCAATTATTTAGCACAACTGACTGGAAACCCTTCCTTGGTATTTTATGCCAAGGAAGGTCAGTTTGACTTAGCCTTCCAAAAGGCAGAAGCTGCTATTTATAAGCAATTAGTCGAATCTAGCACTACAGGAGATTACGGTGTATTATACTCGGCTTTGCGAATTGGTGGCTGGACGGCATTTTTAGCAATGGGTGTGGTACTGGCTTTGGTTATGGGGCAAAACCACTATATGCACCGCCAACTCCTAACCGTAAATAAAGGTAGCGTTAGTACTGTTGGTAGCCTTGCGGCTGGTATGCTTGCAGGAGCAACAGGTCAACTACTTTTTTTGCCAATCACTAGTATCTCTATTGGTGGTTCAATAGCAGGTATCGTTAATTGGTCGATAGCAGGTGCGGCGTTAACGGGTATTATGTCCTTATTTATACCTAACATTAAAAAGCTCAAATTACCTGGAGCTTTAGTTGCTGGGGCTATTAGTGGAGCCTTTGGAGCTTTTAGTTTGTTAGTGACTACCAGTTTTTTCGGTATTTTTTTTGGAGATTTTCTGGGACAGCTGGTTGGAGCAATTATTTTTGGTTTTTGCATTCGACTGCTAGCAGGTTCTTTCTTCGGTTTCGCTGCTGGGATAATACTATTAGCTGCAGGTCAATTACTATTTTTGCCCATTTCTGGCGCCTTCTCTATGTTAGAAAATATTGCTCGTATAGTTGGCTGGGCGATTTTAGGGTTATTAGTGGGGGGTGGAACGCGCTTTTTTGTTCCAAATCTTAAACTTTCTAAGGCTCTATTTGGTGGTACTGTTGGCGGTACTTTAGGAGCAATTGGTTTTATTATTGCAAGTATTTTTGGCGATATACCCGGTCGTTTATCGGGTGCAGCCATTTTAGGCTTTTGTATCGGTTTGATGATTGCTTGGGTAGAACAAGAGCAACTAAATAGCGAACCATATTTACTAGTACATTGGGCGCCAACAGAAAAAACATCATTATTATTAGGTGCAAAACCCGTACTAATTGGTAGTTCACCTGATGCCCAAATTCCCCTTAATGCTTCAGAAGGATTTACACCTATTACAGCTAAAGTTTATCAGGAAGGAGGCAATGTTGTCATGCAATTTGATGAAAAATATGCGGCAAGCAAAAATATGAAAAAACTTACACAAACACTGAATATTGGTGATCTGCGTCGCCTTGGTAATATCACTATTGAGGTTAAAGCTTCTCCTCATAGTGAAAAGAGCTTAACTGTCTCTTAAATTCCATCTTTATGTAGTCCAAATAAACCCCAAAAGTACAAGGATGATTTTAGGATGCGTCATTTTTTTTGTAGCTTGAGGCAAAAACTAAGTAAACCTCTGCTCTTCGGCATATATGGAGCTACAGGTTGTTTGCTTGCTGCCATTTTTGCAGCATTCTTGATAGTGCAACCTTCTCAAAAAAATTCTCCACCGCCACCCCAAGTAGATATTATGTTTGCCTTAGATATAACAACCAGTATGCAAGGGGAGATTTATGGAGTGCAACAGGGTATTCGTGATTTTGCAACTCAAATAAGTTCCAAAAATTTAGACTCGCAGATAGGATTAATAGCTTTTCGAGACCGTTTTGCTGGGGAAGAACCAACAATTTTGACGTTCAAAAATGACTCTTTTACCAAAGATAGCAATGACTTTCGCCATCAGGTAGGGCAACTGGGTCTCAATGGAGGAGGAGCGGACGAACCAGAAAGTAGTCTCGATGCTTTAACTCTTGCAGCGCAACAACCATTTCGCCCAAAAGCCACAAAAGTAATTTTGTTAATAACTGATGCACCACCTAAAGTTCCCGACCGCGAAACCCAATCTTTGGCATCTGCTGCAAGCTTTTTGCAAAACAAGAAAATTAATCAATTACATTTAGTTATACAGGATAGCGAACGCTCTGCTTTTGAGGGGCTGCAATCAGCTGTTCCAGGCGAAATTTTCTCTCTTAGCGAAGCAGCTTCGGGACGCTCTGGCTTTGAGCGTATCTTACCTCGCATCGGACAAACAATAGCCGAAACCACAATTCAAGGACTACAAAGCACGGGAAAATATTCTTCTAATCAAGCGGGACTTTTGACTATCACTACCGCAATTTCAACAGGTATCTTGGCGATTGGCATTGCTTTAGCCCTAATTATCGGACAAAATCATTATCAGCACCGTCGCCTTCTCACACTAAGCGAAGCTAGCGTTAGCACCTTTGGTAGCTTAGTGGCTGGTATGATTGCCGGAGCAACAGGTCAATTACTTTTTTCCCAAATCGCTAACATTCCCAATCCTGAAAATATTGAAATTATTATTAAGTGGGCATTTGCTGGCGCCCTTTTTACTGGCATAATGTCCTTATTTATACCTCAACTTAAAAAACTGCAACTTTCAGGAGCTTTGCTTGCTGGTGGTATTAGCGGTGCTTTGGCTGGTGGTGGTTTACTATTGACTGCTAACTCTTTAGGTCATTTTTTCGAGATTGGGGGTTTTCTGGCTCAATTTGCGGCTGCACTGATCTTTGGTTTTTGTATTCAACTGCTAGCAGGTCTTTTCTTTGGTCTTGTGGCTGGACTAACTGTAATATTTTTTGGTCAATTGTTACTTCTGCCCATTCTAGATGTTTCCATCTTAGAAGTTGGCGGCAGAATAGTTTGTTGGGCAATTTTAGGGTTATTAGTGGGAGGTGGAACGCGATTTTTCGTTCCTAATTTGCAGCTTTCTAAAGCTCTATTTGGTGGTACTATTGGTGGTAGCTTAGGAGCTATTGGTTTTATAATTGCTGCAATTTTTGGGGATATAGCTGGTCTTTTATTAGGTGCAGCAGTTCTCGGCTTTTTTATCGGTTTGATGATTGCTTGGGCAGAGCAAGAACAGTTAAATAGTGAAACATATTTACTTGTACATTGGGCGCCAACAGAAAAAACATCATTATTATTGGGCACAAAACCGATATTGATTGGTAGTTCACCTAATGCACAAATTCCCTTAAATGCATCGGAAGGGTTTACCCCAGTCACTGCTAAAATTTACCAAGAGGGAGGCAATATCGTAATGCAATTTGATTTGGAATATGCAACATCTAGAAAAATGAAAAAAATGACACATGAACTAAATGTGGGTGATTGCCGCAAGTTTGGTAATATAACTATAGAAGTTCAAAGTTCTATAAATAAGCAAATCAAAAATTATGCGTGAAAACTACTAAATCTAATGGTTCAATATAGATTTTCTCTAAAAGTTCAGGGTGGTAACAATGAAGATTACTCTTACTTTTTAGATTTAAACACCAATCAAGAAAATGCTCCTGAGCAGGTTTTCACTCCTCAAATTAAAGAAAATATTCGTTTGAATTTGCAAAATCAAAGTTTATGCGCTATCAAAGACAATCATCTTATCCAAATTATCAATACTTGGATACAAGATATAAAAGAAGGTTATCGAGATAGTAGCCTGACTTTGAATTTACCTTTACTAATAGAAGCAGGAATTGATGAATTAAATGAGCAAGGAAATCAAGAGCTTCCTACCCTAGTGAATCCTGATTTATCTGATATAGAACCCATGTTTGGAATGCTACCGCCATTAAATTTTTATTAAATCTTTATTAAATAATTGAATCACGTTGCCAGTAAAACCTGAAAATTAATCTAAGGAGAATTACAATGCTAGATGTACTAAATGTAGCTATTACCCCCCACCGGGAATTTATGCCGGCAGACGCTGCAGGGCAGAAATTGTTTTTGATGTTGAAGTTGCGACCTAAAAGAGACGTAGCTAAGACCCGTCCTTCAACAGCCTTTACTTTTGTCATTGATACCAGTGGTTCGATGTATGAAGTAGTCGCAGGAGACACAACACCTACTGGTGTGACTTTTATTCAGGACGGTCAACAATATAACCAGGTGACAGGGGGCAAAACAAAGATTGATATTGTTATTGAGTCCTTGTTAGCGTTGGTACGTTCTGGAAAATTAGGAGCTAGCGATCGCGTTGCAATTGTTCAATTTGACGATACAGCTTCACAGATTATTGGTTTAACTCCCGCAACGCAAGCTAGCCAACTAGAGGACGCGATTAGTCAACTACGTAATTTTTCTGGTGGTACTCGCATGGGTTTGGGTTTAAGCCGTGCTTTAGATATGCTTGGTGATCAAGATATGTCTGTTCGGCGCACCCTACTGTTCACAGATGGTCAAACTTTTGATGAAGATATATGTCGAGATATTGCATCAGATTTTGCTGCTAAAAATATCCCCATTACTGCCTTGGGAGTTGGGGAAGACTTCAAAGAAGATTTACTAACTCATCTTAGTGATTCAACTGGCGGAAGCTTATTATATGTAGTAGCGGGAAATGCTATTGGTACCCAGGTTTCCATACTAGATTTACCAGGTAAAATCATTGAGGAATACAGCCAAGCACAGCAAGAAGTTATTACCAACCTGGCTTTAACAGTCAAAACCGTCAAAGGCGTAGAACTCACCCGCATAGTCCGCGCTTATCCAACGCAGGCAGAATTTCCTTTAACTCAAGACCCTTATTCCATAGGTAATGCAGCAGCAGGTGATGAAACAATTTTTATCCTTGAATTCAGTATGGAAAACCGCCCTGCATCGCGCGTTCGTATAGCTCAATTAGGTCTAACCTACGATATTCCCGGGCAAAACCGACGCGGTGAACTACCACCACAAAATTTAGTAATACAATTTGTTACAGGACAGGGAGGTGCAGCACAAGTAGACCAAGAAGTAATGGATTACGTGCAGCAGTGTAATATTTCTAATTTAGTAAATCAAGCTACAAAAATAGCTGACCGCGACCCTCAAAAAGCCGAAGAACTGTTAGAAACTGCGCGACGCATGACAGTCAGAATTGGTAACAAAGCAATGGAAGAATCCCTCAACGATGCCCAGCAAGAGTTACGTAAGACCCGCCAAATTTCTCCGGGAACTCGTAAAACTGTGAAGATGGGGGCTAAAGGTAAAACTGTCAAAATGGGTAGCGATATCGAAGACCAACTTTCAGAAGAGGAAATGCGTAAGCTCACGGGAACATAGTATTAATTTTAGATTTGTCTACCCTTCGGGATAACTACTCTGCGGGAAAACTTCGTTTACGTTAACGACAATGAATGGATTTTAGATTTTTGTCTAAAAAATAGCCATTACCTATTACCGATTACCAATTTTTGGAGGTATATAAATGATTAACTGTACAGCTTGTGGTTACGATAAAAATCCAGACGATGCTGAATATTGTGACGCTTGTGGTTCTGAACTACAGGCAGTAGTACCTGCGGTCACCTCTGGCACTGCACCTAGTGTTATTCAGCCATCCCCACTACCAATTGAGCCACTTATAATATCTTCACCTATACCGCAACCTACCTATTCTACTCCTGCACCCAGTCCCACTTACTCTAGCACTACAGCGACAAGCGCCAAACTTATTTCTAAGCAAGCAGGCTCTCCTGTACCAGAATTTACCCTAGATAGTAATGCTGTTGTTGGTGTATTTGACCCAGATATGGGACCTGTTGACATTGACTTAGAAGAATTTTCTGGTGGTGAAACAGTTTCGCGCAGTCATGGAGAGATTTATCCAGAAGGGGGAGTTTGGAAAATCAAAGACCTTGGCTCTACAAATGGCATTTTTATTAAGCGAACTGGTCAAACTCGTTTTGGAGCGAGAATAACTGTACCAGAAACTATAAATACTGGAGACGAAATAGCTTTTGGCAAAGTCCGCTTTCTCTTTCAAAGTGCTTAATTACCTGCTTAAAACTGGGAGGTTCTTCCTCCCATTGAAAATTTTTATGTAAATTGCATTAATTTAATAATACTTGGTTTCTCAATGACATTACCTTTAAGCGATACAAGCGATAGTTTAGTGATTCAGGAAAATCAAAGCTTTCAAATAGATAGCTTTCAAGTAGATGTTTTGTCATACCTGGGTCAATTTACAGCAGATGTTCATTACTTCAAAGTCAACATCTCTGAGCCAAATGCTGGTACTCCAAGTAAATTAGGCTTGCTGCGAGTAGGTGCATCTGGAGGCGCCTTGCAACGAGAGTTAAAGCTAAGAGAAGCTCTCGGAAATTACAAAATGATTGCTGAACTAATAGCTCACACCACAGCCAATTCAGCTACTATTAACTTTGGCTCACCTATTCCGAATACAGAAAATAAGGAAAATAAGCTAGAAGAGATAGAAACTAAACCTGAGAACATTGAGCATAAAAATAACTCAGAAAGCACTATCCCTCAAGAAATTAATACTAACGATAATAACGAAAATGAAGTTATATCCGTAGTTAATGAAGATGCAATACATACATCTAGCTCTCAGTACTTAGAAGATGAATACTATCCAGAAATAGAAGTTATCTCTGACACATCTACTAGTAAACTCATATTACTAAGTTATTTTCCAGAAGAGGCAAAAACACTAGAAACTTGGTTGAAAGCAGAGCATAGCTTAGAAGAATCTTTATCTATAACTTGCCAAGTCTGCCAATTTTTTCGCTACGTACATGAGCGGAACTGGTGTTTTATCTCCATCGAACCCCAGCTAATACAAATAGGAACACCTAGCCAATTTTTCGATTTAACCAGTGCTTATCCTGCTGATGAAAGGTTATTCTCTGGCTTGTTAGGAAATTATTGTGCTTCTGAACTAGCCTTTAATAAATATCCCGTACACGAGTCAATGAGTAGCTATACGGTAGGAGCATTACTATATCATTCAATCCATAAACAACCCCTATCATTGCATCCAGTAATTGAACTTAAAATTAGCCCCATACCCCGTATTTATCAACTACTAAAAATTAGCCTATCTCCCATTCCAGAAGAGCGTTTTCCCTTATCTCAGCTTCTAAGCATATTAGTAGAAACTCGTCAAGCAATTCGCACTCCAAAAATACAATGGAATATTGCTAGTCGTTCTACAGTAGGGCTATCAACTAATCGTCTACAAAATGAAGATAACTACGGTATTAGGCAACAGCAATTAAGCGATTTAGAAACAATGATAATAGGAGTGGTTGCTGATGGTATGGGTGGTATGTCTCAGGGAGAAGTAGCTAGTAAATTGGCTGTGCAAACAGTTTTAGAAGAACTTTTACCTCTTAACTTTAAAACTCTAGAAGAGCGCAGTCAATGGTTATTATCATTATTTCAAAAAGCTAACGATGTAATATCCAGTAATGTACAAGATGGAGGAACTACATTAAGTGTTGTAGTAGGTATTGCACACCAATTGATGATAGCCCATGTTGGTGACAGCCGTATTTATTTACTACGTCAAGGAGGAATAAGCCAGTTAAGCGAAGACCATTCTCTTGTGGCAATGTTAGTTGCTAGCGGTCAAATAACAGAAGCAGAAAGCGAAGAAAACCCAGACCGAAATGTACTTACAAAATCTCTTGGTTCAAAACGTAGATTAAGTGACGGTTATGTACAAGATTTAAGACGCACTACTCAAGAGTTATCTATCAATTTAGAGAACGGAGATATTTTGCTCCTATGTACTGATGGAGTTTGGGATTTAGTTTCTAAAAAAGAGCTTGAGGAAATTTTTAATGATAATCAAAATCTGCAATTAGCTGTTGATGAAATTATTGATAAAATACTTGAGAGAGGTGCATTTGATAACGCGACCCTTTTAGCTTTGCAATGTCGTATGGATAAATAGGGTTAACATCTAACTAAAAGAAAAACTGAATCATTCTCAAACGCTTAATTTGAATTAACGAGGTAGGAAATAAAATGTCACTGTATAAAAAATCGAATCAACCTTTACAAATAATAACTGATTTAGGAAGAAAAATAATTAAACAGATGGGCTGGTTAATCATGTTTGGTATTTTATTGAAATGTTTGGACGAGTTTCATTTTAAGAAGATATGCCTAAGTTATCAACAACCAGCTTGGCAATGTTCCTTTTCTCCTTTTATTGGTAATTTAGGTTCTGATTTATTTCAAGTTGCTATTACAATATGGTTTGTTGATATTGGATTAAAACGAGAAACTTTAGAAGAAATGCATAGAGAATTTAAATCTATACAACCAAATAGCCATATTCAAAAATTTTATTCTACACAGGCAGAGTATAATTATTTAATTGAAAATAGTTTTAAAGAAGCGAAAGCTGGTCAGGAGATTAAGTTACTCTGTTTATCCGTAGAAGAAGCGATTTTCTTGAAAAAAGAAAATTTGAAGGAAATAAGAGACAACGTAATAAATGGATGCAAAATTAAGATTTTGCTATTACATCCAGAGTCGTCTTTGTTACAGTGTATAGAGAGAGTAGGATTTACGCCTAATTTACATAAAAATAATTTAAAAGCACTTTCTGTTAAACTAGAGCGACTATATCAGCAGTTTGAGAATGAAAAAAATCTTAAAGGAACAATAGAAATTCATCTTCACAAAGATTTATTTTCACCGATTGGTTATTACTCTGATTCTAGAGATATGAGGGTTATATGGATGTATTTCTCCAATTTTAATGATGGGAACGAATATCCCGCTTTTCAGACAAGTAAGCGTGAGCTAATTATTGATACAGAAAAACATTTTGATAATTTATGGCAAAAGACTGTTAATGATGAAACATCACTACTACTGAAAATAACTAACAACCAACAGATTAACAATGTGGGTACCATATTCTACAATACTTAATAAAAGTATTTTATAAGCTGGGCATAATAACTTATACCTTCTCAAAAAATTAAGCTTTTCACTACGTATTATGTCTATTCATTGTCCTACCTGTCTGACCGAAAACGCTGATACTGCTAGTAGTTGTATTGCCTGCGGTACACCTCTAAATGCCGCTACTGGTTCATCTGCACACCATTTACCTAGTGGAACATTACTTAAACAAGGGCAGTACCAAATAGAAAATTTGTTAGGTGAAGGTGGATTTGGAATTACTTATAAAGGAGTTTATTTACCAAATTTAGCTCAGGTAGCTATTAAAGAGCTTTGGCCAGAAAAAGGAGTAAGGATTGGAAATACAATCACATGGCCATCTTCAATTACACCTGCACAAAGACAACAACAACTCAGAAAAGTTAAACTAGAAGCTAGTTTCCAACAAAAATGCGTCCACCCTCATATTGCTCAAGTTTATGATTGGTTTGAAGACAATAACACAGCTTATATAGTAATGGAATTTATTTCTGGTAAATCTTTGTATCAAATTTTAGAAAATCAAGGAATATTAGATGAGAATAGAGTCAAATACTATTTTATTCAAATTGCGGAAGCTTTAAAAGTTATTCATGCTAATAATTTTTTACATAGGGATATTAAACCAGATAATATTTTAGTGGATAATGACAATAAAGCAGTATTAATTGATTTTGGCGCCACGAAAGAATTTATTGCAGGTCAGACACGCGAAATGAGCGTTACCTTAACATCGGGCTATGCGCCATTAGAACAATATAGTTACCGTGGTAAACGTTTCCCCGCAACAGACTTTTATGCTTTATGTGCATCAATGTATGAATTATTAACTGGAAAATTACCACCTGCCGCTACAGATATCATTAATGGTTCTGAAACACTTATTCCACCTCGGCAATTATGCCCAAATCTCAGTCCTTTAATCGAGAAAGTTATACTTACAGGAATGCAACTTAAGGTTGAAGACCGTTTTCAAACTGCCGATGAATTAATTGATGCTCTCAACGATAAATTTGTCTCTCCTAGTCACAAAAGAGCGCAGGAATTAGTTAAACAAGGTAAATTAGCAGAAGCAGTTTTAGCTTACGATAAATATCTCAAGAGTGAACCAAATAACGGTGAAGTTGCTGTTGAGCTAGCATTAGTGCAAATGCATCTCAACGATACACAAGCAGAAAATGCTGCCAACAAAGCTATTCAATTAAAACCAAATGATGGTAGATGCTATGGAGTTTTAGGACTTATCAACTGTCGTAAATCTAATTGGTCAGAAGCGTTAAAAAAACTGCAAAAAGCAGCAAATTTAGCACCTCATGAAGTTTGGATACAAGCAAATTTAGCTTGGGCTTTAGGTAAATCTGGAAATTGGCAGCAAGCTGAAATTACTGTCAATAAAGCACTTCAACTTGATGCAAATTGTATTTTTGCTTTAGGATTACAAGCGTGGATAGCTGTTAATCAACAGCAATGGAAACCAGGAATTCGTATGGCTACCCAGGCTATTTTTAAGTCTAAGCAAAGCTCCTCTAGAAACTCTCAAGCATTACAACGATGGGTATATCCTTATCTGATTTTTGCCTTAGACAAAGCAGTTGTTACTCAGCAAGCTAGCGATGTAGAAAGACGTATTCAGGAGTTTATTGCTCAAGTACCAGATAATAGCTTTGGCTGGGGTTTTAGAGGTTGGAAGCAAGCTGTACAAGGTTTATGGACTGATGCGGTTATTAGTTTTGAACAAGCTAGCTGTAAATCACAAGTTTCTAGCTGGATATTAATTAATCAAGGAATTTCTCAGGAATATTTGCATAATTATCGAGCAGCTATTCAAACTTACGAAATTTACGCTCAAAAATATTCATCCAATGCATTTGTTTTGTTTCGTTTAGGTACTTTATATGGGCAAGTAGGAGAATGGATAAAAGCGCGCTCATATCTCGAAAAAGCAGTTCAGTTACAATGTAACTATGCAGAAGCTTACCATAATTTAGGTTGGGTGCTTCTTAATATTAAAGGTCAAGATGGCCAAGTGGAAAATTCTCGCGAAGTTTTGTCAGCTTATCGTAAAGCAGTTGAAGTATACCTGCAGCAAGAGCAGCACTCTTTGGCTCAAGGTATTAAACAAGCTTTTCAAGCAGTTGGTGTTGGCACTTTATAGCAACAGTCTTCCACGCACTTCGGTCAATGTAATTGCTACCTATATGGCGCCTGCTAAGATTGAAGGTGTAAACAACAAGCTATATCCCCCAACTAACGGCAACACCCTACAACTATGGATTTAGCTTTCTTCTAGGTTTTCTTGGATGGTTGTAAACTCACTTCTCAAATCATCTTCAGGTGGTCTTTTCTCAAACTCTTCGTGTGTATATACCCATACCAAATAAACTGTACACTTTTCTTCACAAAGTACATACATTAAACGACCGCATCCTGCTGCACCGTCTAGCTCAGGGGTTTTAAATTTAATTTTTCTAAATTTAAATTTAGAGTCATAACATCCTTTTGGGAAACTCTCATCTTCTGAAAAAGGATTAGAGCCAGGATTTTCACGGAGTTGATCAATATAGTAATCAATTAACTCCAAAAAAGAACCTCTAGCTCTTTCATTTTTACGATAATAACTTTTAATTACCTTTTTAAGGCTAGTCTCAAACCTCTTCAAGGGCACTATCTGATAAGCTTCGCAACCAGTCACGAGTTTCCTCCGGCTTCAATGCCTTACCCTGATATTCTAAGGACAGTTGTTCTAGAGTATCAGATAAAACGGCTTGATATCCAGGGTCTTGACGCTCAACAGCATCTAAAATATTTTCAACCAGCAGATCTAATGCTTCAATACAGGAGTAGAAAGCTTCTTTTTGGTTGGTTACATCTAAAAACAAGGTATATGCTGCTATCCGAAGTTTACGTGTTAGGCTAACTATGCCCTGTGCTGGCTCTTCGCGAAGAATGTAAGCTAGTTTTTTTAAACTCTCACGGTCTTCATCTGAAAAATTGTTCCACTCCTGCTTAACTGTATTGGCTACTCTACGTAACCTGGCAGCTATTTCATCAAATCGTGATGATGGGCTGACCTTTCTTTGCCAGATACTCCGAATCTCGTAAGAATCAATCACAATTGCGGTGGACACAGCTTTACTCCCAGATATGCTCTGCTTTAATGCTTAAATAAAAAACAAATTTTTGAAGATAGACAAAACAGATTTTGAATTACCTTTATTTTACGACACCAGCTTTTTACTGTCTTCCGCATTAAGGAAATATATTTTACCATTTCTTCACAAGTCTTAGCCTTTGTACCGCAATGCCTGAGTTAGCTGCCCGGTATGGAAACAGGATAATTCTGTCTTAGTTCATCGATTATAAGCTGAACAGTGCCTAATCTTCTGTGTTTTATGCATCCTACTATATAACGTGCTTAAAAGCACAGATGATTCAAATTATATACATAGGAAAGATTTATTCGTTATAAGCAAGTTTATCAACGGCGCCTTATGCAGCAGTAAATCAAGCACTCCTCTCTGTGTTCTCTGTGCCTCTGTGGTAAAAATATTAACTGCACTGCACAGGCGAGACGCCTATGCTACAAGTCGGCAAAAATTTTGGGGGTGATTAGGAAATCACCCCCACTATGCCATACCTCTGTGGTTAAACTATTTAGTTGCACTGTCGTTTTCTTCCGAGCTTATTGTGCAACGTTTTGAGCAATTACAGGCGCCGTAAATATTTGGCTGTACATGCTAGCGGGTTGTTGTCCGGCAAATACAGGCAGTGCTTCACGCGCGTGTTGAGCAACTTCTACTGTCTTAACATCGTAAGCTTGGGTGACGATTTTTGGATATAAACCGATACCGATGATGGGAAGTATTAAGCAAGCGGTGATAAATAGTTCGCGAGGTTTGATGTCTTCTACAAATTCGTCGAGGTGTAATTCTTCGTTTTTCTTACCGTAGAACACTTCACGTAACATCGAGAGCAAGTAGATAGGAGTTAAGATTACGCCAACTGCGCTTAAGAAGACTACTACAATTTTGAAGCTTGAGCTATATACATCGCTGGTGGAGATACCGAGGAATACCATCAACTCTCCGACGAAACCGCTCATACCAGGTAATGCAAGCGATGCCATTGAACCAGCAGTGAACAGTGCAAATGTACGAGGCATTACTTTACCCATACCACCCATTTTGTCCATCATTAAGGTGTGGGTACGTTCGTAAGTTACACCAGATAAGAAGAATAATGCTGCTGCGATTAAACCGTGGGATACCATTTGCAGAACGGCGCCACTAATACCAACTTCAGTATAAGAAGCGATACCGATTAACACGAAGCCCATGTGAGCAACCGAGGAATAAGCCAAACGACGTTTGAGGTTTGTTTGAGCAAAGGCGCAACATGCTCCGTAGATAATGTTAACTACACCAAGAATTGCGAGTATAGGAGCAAAGTAAACGTGAGCATTGGGGAGCATTTCCATGTTGAAGCGGATTAATGCATAACCACCCATTTTTAACAACACACCAGCTAAAACCATTGAACCAGGGGCAGGCGCCTCACCATGTGCATCAGGAAGCCAAGTGTGGAAAGGGAAGATAGAAAGCTTTACGCCGAAAGCAATTAAGAAACCAGTGTAAAGAGCTAACTCTAAAGTGATAGGATATTCCTTCAAACCAAGTTCAACCATGTCGAAGGTTAAGGTATCACCATAAAATGCCATTGCTAAACCAGCTATCAAAATGAAGATAGAAGCAGCAGCAGTGTAAATAATAAATTTAGTAGCAGCGTAGCGGCGCTTTGCACCACCCCAAATAGAAATCAATAAATATACAGGAACGAGTTCAACTTCCCACATCAAGAAGAACAGCAACATATCTTGCGCTGTAAACACCCCGATTTGAGCGCTGTACATCAACAGCATCATTGCATAAAACAATCGCGGCTTGTTAGTAATCTTCCAAGACGCGAAAACAGCGAGTGTATTTATTAAGCCAGTTAACAAAACTAGCGGCATCGAAATTCCATCAACAGCGAGTGACCAATTTAAGCCAAGTTGCGGAACCCAAGCGTACTTCTCAACAAGCTGATATCCAGAACTTTGAAAATCGTAATTGTGCCAGAAGGCAGCAATCATTAAAGCAAAATCAGCAAACGCAACTCCTAAAGTGTACCAGCGAACGGTTTTGCCATCTTTATCAGGGATAAAGGGAATCGCCGAAGCCGCTACTAGCGGTAAGGCAATCATGGCACTCAGCCAAGGAAAATCAAAGCTATTCATAACTGATAATCGTTTTGTTTCAACTTGTTTACATTATATTAAGGAATGTTTACTTTTGTAAACGGCATAAATCCTTATAAAATCGAATCTTAGGTATTTGACACTCGAATATTAGTAGTAAATACCTATTGCCTTTGGTGCATGTCTATTCTATGCACAAAGAAATGTAACGTCAATAGTTAAGACTGACTTATAACTTCTTCATATATATTTACAATCTTCAGCCCAAGGATTCCTGATTTTTCTTATAAATTATTTAAAAACCTGTAAAACCCACGTTGTAGAGACGCGATTAATCGCGTCTCTACCAGGCACCTGAATTTAAACGATTCGATTTACAATAGTCCACACCTCACCGTCCGAACGAACGTATGGGACAGAAATGGTCTTAAAGCCGGTAATAAAAGGTTTGTAATAAACTTGCCAGTAAAGAGGACTAAGTTCATCAGCGCAAGCTTTGAGGTCATGAAGTTCTGCTGCGAGTTCCGCCGCTATATCATTAATACGCTGGGCATGTATCTTAGCTTTGTTACGCGCGATTTCGAGTTGCTCCTCTTGTAACGCGCGCTGGACTTTGGGTGGAAGTCGCTGTAATTGCCCTTTTCTTTGTTTAAGTTTGGCTTCGAGTACAGCAATAGCGTCATCAATACCCTTTATTTCGGCAGCAAGTTGAGGGTTATCTCTTGCCTGTTGCCGTAATAGCTCTACAACATTTGGGAGTGAGTCATCACTCTCACTTAATGTAACGGGAGTTAGCGTCGCACGTTCTTCACGCAAAGCATCTATCTGTATCTGAAGCGCGACAATTTCAGCCTGAAGTTTTTCCATATATATATAAGTTATGAGTGCTGAGTGCTGAGTGCTGAGTAGGTAGGAGTTGGAAAGTGAAAGGTAAAAAAGTATGTTAAGGGACGTAGGGTGCGTCACTGCACTAACAACTCCTCACGCTCACACAACAATTAAAGTACAGTGACGCACCATCCAGATAAACATTATCCGCGTACTGTATAATAAATTTGTATTCTATATTGGTTCACAAAGTCAAAATGCTATTAACAGAACCAGAAATTGAACAAGTTTTAGAACAAGTTAAAACGACTTTTCCTCATTTTGCTGATTAGGAATATAAGAACGAGAAAAGCCAGCAGTATTTTGGATTTTCTGTATGGTAAAAATTTATTTTTAAAACAAAAATGCTAGAACTATTCAAAGCTTTTTCTGTAATTTTAACTAATTTTACATATCATCAAATTGGCGCCGTTTAATCGTAAATTAGCAAAAGGCTGACAATAAAATGCTATTATCAGAGCCAGAAGTTCAAAAAGTTGTAGAAAAGGTTAAACTTGCTTTCCCTCATTTTAACGATTGGGAATATAATAACGAAGAAAACGAGTATTATTCAGGTTTTTGTGTTTGGGGAGAGTTTGTTATTGGGTATCAAGACATGATGCCACGACGTTTTTATGTCACGTTTAATAAATACGAAAATAAGTGGAGAGGTAATTTAACAATAGGTAAACATTCTTATTACTGGTCAAGTACAGAAGAAGGTGATGCTGACTTACTACATACGGCACCTTGCGACTCTTTAGAACAAGTAATAGCAGAACTTAAAAAACAAATGGTAGAACTGTTCAGAGCATTTTCTGCAATTTGACAAGTATAATTATTTATGATAAACGTTCTAATGAATTAGCTTGCTGCAATTAAATCATCATCTAAATCATCTTCAGTAAATCCAAACTTATTACATAAATCTTCTAAAGACTGAGGTTTAACAGTATCACTTTTCGCACGTCGCAATGCTGCCAATAACCGAGTAGAGTTAGCAGGTGAGCGCAGTATATAAAGAGTCTCTAGTATACTGTTAAGTTCAGCTTCAGAAATTAGTGCAGCATTTTGACCGTTTGGTCTAGTAATGACTATAACTTCGCCAGTTTGAACGACTTGGTTACACAGTGTATCCAAATTTATAGTAGCTTCTTCTGGTGTGACTTTCATTGACATAAGTTAACTCTAAGTAATGTTTTAAGGGATTGAATTATACCTACTTATAATGATATCGAGCTTTCAGAAATTGAACTCGGTTATCACTTACTGTATATATTAGTCTATGCTCTTGATTTATACGGCGTGACCAACATCCAGAATATTCATATTTTAACGCTTCAGGCTGACCGATGCCTTCATATGGTGTTCGCAGGACTTCCCTTACCATTTTTAGTATACGAAGCGATATTTTTCGATTATTTCCAATCCAATATTCCAAATCTTCCAAAAATTCTACCTGAAACACTGCCTCAAATTCGACTCTATCATCAGCACCCATACAACACAACCTTTTTCAAGCATATCTTAAAGTAAATGCTCAATAGAGAAAATAGTAAAGTACGATTGTATTAAAGCATACATATCATTTTGTTAAGACAATCTGATGTTGGGCTAAAAACTCCTCTTTTTCCCCCCAAAGGAAGCGGGGGGCAATGGAAGATTAGTGTTTAATTACTTTGGCGCCATCGTTATCAATATGTAACGCACGTACTTGTGCAGCAACACCAACATTTTTCCAAGCAGTAGCCATAGCTGCCACAACATCAATAGTATGGCTGGTATCAGTTAGTGCAAGTAGAGTTGGTCCGGCGCCGCTAATTACCATCCCGTAGGCGCCTGCATTTATAGCTGCAGCACTAACAGCATCATACCCTTGAATAAGTGACGAACGATAAGGCTGATGTAATTTATCTTGTAGAGACGCTTGTAACCAGTTTGTTTTTCCCGTTTCGAGCGCGCGTAACAACAAACCAAGATGTGAGATATTAAAAATGGCATCCGCACGACTAATTTCGGTAGGTAACACTCGTCGCGCTTCTTTCGTCGAAAGCTCAAAATCAGGAATAGCTACAACAGGGACAATACTTTCATGCCAAGGGATATCACAAATTTCCCAACCATCAACACTAGTTGCAGCAAGACGACAACCACCAATTAAAGCTGGAACCACATTATCAGGGTGTCCCTCCATCGATATTGCCAAGTCCATCACCTGCGACTGAGTTAAAGGTTCCCCAGCTAGAATATTGGCGCCAACTAATCCACCAACAATAGCAGTTGCAGAACTTCCCAAACCACGTGCGAGTGGTACACCCAAAGCAATCTCTATCTTTACAGGTGGGGGTGTCTTACCGAGGTGTTCATACAGTTTTACATACGCGCAATAAAGCAGATTATCCTTATATATAGTGTCCACGCGCGCAGCTTCGGCGCCAGTAACAATAATTTGCGTCTCACCATCAACCATCTCGAACTTAAAATGGTTGTGTAACGTTAAAGCGGCGCCGATGCAATCGAACCCTGCACCCAGATTTGCAGTAGTAGCAGGAACAGTGACAGTAACCGAAGAATTAACAGACATTTACAAAAATAATGTAATCAATCATCTAGCATCCCATGTAATTGACCATTTTTATAATCAAATTCTTGTGGAGCAGGCATCCCTGCCTGCCTATAAATAAAGTTTATAAGGGACGGGCAAGGATGCCCATCCCACAAGAGTTTTACCTGTTAACATTTTTGTAATACTGCAAACAGCTAAATCTGGACTTCTGTCATGCTGAGGAACGTAAAGCGGAGCTTTTCCCGAAGGGAAGCATCTTAAAAATTTTCACTTTCTTCAAAAGTAAACTTCTGACTTTTTATAGGTATAAGTAAAAGAAAACAGCCCACAAAAATAATGAATCCGGAGCTAAAATACTGACTAAGATTAAATTTTATGCACGCATAGCATCTTAAATTTAGACTGCTATCCAAAAAATATGCTGTTACCACTCACCTCGATCCTCAATAATTGTTTCTGAGAGTGGTTTACCAGTAACTTTAATAGATTGCACCAGCGCTACAAAGTCAGCCTCAGACATCGGTGGAGCCTCAGAAGTATTTGTGGGAGGGATAAGTAAACCAGACTCATAGAGGCGTTGGAGCGCCGACTGTAGTTTAGTCTTCGCTTGATCTTGCTGTGGTTCAGTCACGGGTTGTGGCAATACTTTCAGCCAAACGGTTTGATGCTCATCTAACTCTACTGGAGCTAGGGGGCGCAACACTCCATTTTCGTAGATTGCCGGAATTGCGTTAAGCATGAAATTAATTAGCATGAAAGTTATAAAGTTATTCTAACAGTAGGCACAACTGGTAGCAAAAAACTGAATTATAATAAGGAAGGGCAGGATGCCCATTCCACAAGAGTTTTAAACAGAGTTTTGTTTTATATGGTGATTGAATCTTCTATGCAGTCAAGTGCATCTCGAATTTCAAGTTTGAGGGAATCTACTTCAGATGCAATTGTGTTGCTATTTTCGCGCAGCTTATTGATGTGAGTATTTATGTTGGTAATGCGTTTTAGGGTTGTACGAATGCGCTGTATTTGAGCTTCTACAGAGGTTGTATCAATGCCCTGTTGGGATGTGCGCTGCAACTCTAACTTTTGCTGCATTACTAAAAACCGGATGGCGGCATTTAATAAATGATGTGTTGTAGCCACCCACAAACCCTGACCACAGGCGCCTTCTCCCCATTCTCCAATTTCTTGGGCTAAACCGTTACTATTACGACACAGAAAAATTATTACTCTCTAAATACTACCCAAATAATACAGATAAATATTTTATACAATATGTACACTTTGTAATAGCTTTTATTTCGTTTAGAAAACTAATATATGCCGTAAAAAAGCATGAAATAATAATAAAATTTATTCAAAGTATGATTAGTCAGATATCTAAATATGAAAAAAAATTTGAATTTTATGTATTTTTTTTAACAGACTTGATTAATTGTTTTATTCTATCTTTACCGCATCCCGATTCAAAAATTATTATCTACCATTTGGTTGAAAGTATTCAAAAAGAATTGCAAGACACAGAATATTATCTTCATATAGCATATATAAATATTCTTCATGCATGTGCTAATATAATAAGCTATCCAGAATTTTATCGTGTTTGGAATCGTATATCTATCTATTCATAACGGACAAAGACCCTCAAAAGCAGTAGCAAAAGTCCAAGCTTTAGCTCTACACATAACTGTAGATAGATTTTGGACTTTGGACAAAAAAGGTTTGCTTACGTACTAATGTCCTAAGAAAATTTAATCATTTTTAATTATGCTTCCAGTTTATTGTATTAATTTTGCTGAACATTAACGTGAACTAATGCGAACTTAGGTACTGTTTTGTTGAGTTATAAAAATAGCTATCAGTATCTCAATACATTGTATTATCAGAACATACTATGTACCAAATCTACTGATTTGGACTTTGGACAAAATAATAAGTTTGCGAACAATGTTTGTGAGCTAAAAAAGGACGCAGTTTTTTATCCCAGTTATGAGATTAACTGAGTAAAACAAGTATATTTGCAGAAAAACTACGCAGCTTTAGGCTGTGAAATGTTTGATTTTTGACTTTTTTTGATAACAGGATGCTTAACTCTTTTAGTCTGGGTCTGACCCCTCACCCTACCAGTCGCATTTCCTCGGGGTTTTGGCGAATTTCCTGGTTTTCCGACCTCCGAAATAATTCTTTGGAAGTCACGTTGTACGGTACTGGGAGAAATAATTTTATCATTGTTTTGCTTTTGATAGCGCTCCCACGGTCTTGGTAAATAGTTAGATAATTCTTTTGCAGCCCATAATTGTACGTAGGCGAGCATTACTAAACGTATCCAATTTTCTTCGCGCTTTACGTCGGTAGTTTGGAAATTAGTCATTAGTAAACGTTGCTTTTTAAATCTAAACATATGTTCTATGTCAAACCGTTGCCGATAGCAAGAATAGACTTCTGCAAGCGTAATACGTCCGCGTTGCTCACCCATAACTATCAACCACATCGGTTTCCAAACCGCACAGCCAGTATCATCGGTAACATGAACCCGTACTAGAGTAAATGGGCATTTATACATTTGTTCTTGTTGAGTTCCCCTCATCAACATATGGTGCCAAGCCTTGAGGGTTACTGTGAATTGGCGACCTTTCTTGCTAGTGCTCTTGAATTGTGTTGTCTCGTCAGGCGGGTGCCAAGTCTCTTCAAGGGCAAGGTCGAAACGTTCAGCAAATTTTTTTGGACACCCGCGTTTCTTCTCTTCTTGTTGTGCAGGTGGTGAAGAGTAAAAAATTCGATTACTACGAACTCTGGTAATTACAACCAAATTTTTGTGTTTGGATGAATTAAATAGGAATGAGCGTTGACTATAAGCACTATCAGCAGTTAATACTGATAATTTACCGTGCCACGGAAGCGATTCATCTGACATCAATGCGTTAATTTGGTTAATGCCAACACTTATACCTTTCTTATCAGTTGGAACTCTTTCTCCCGACAGTGGAATTGACCAAGGCGCCGACTGGTGGGAGTCTTTTTCAGGTAACAGCGACACGAATGAAAAAGAATGACCAACACCGATGGATTTATTACCTGCAATAGTATTTGGCTGGTAAATATAACCTCTTTCAGGTAAGGTTGGAGAGTAAGGGCGCGGGTGAGGAGTTGTATCCGTTGCAAATAAGTAAAAAGAGCGTTTTTCCGGTTGGGGCGTAACTTCAGCAATTAGTCGAGTTAAATTTTTTAGCTTTTTTCTCTTCTTTTTCTTATCATCGTTGAAATTAAATGATTTTTCAATTGCCTTGTAGATTGAGCTATAAGTCCTTTCAAATAAAGGACTTATAGATAACTCAACAGGGGAAGAAGCGCCGTTTGAGTTACTAGCCAAAGCATCAATTAAATCAATAATACTATCACTGTAAGATTTAAACAATTTACGTAAATGTTGCCGAAAAGAGCGGAATTGCGCTATTAATTGATTATTGTTTATTACTTGCATAGCCATCAGTTGTTTTGGTATGTAGTTCGTTTCTGATAATACTATGTATTGATATACTCACCCTGATGGCTATTTTTATAACTAACAACTTAGAGCAAAAGTTTTTATTAGTTCATATCAACTACTGGGAAGTCAATCTAATAAAATGAAAAATATAAATGAAAACAACGTAAATGTTCTTCGCAATATTAGTGCGCGAACGTACTATTTTGTCCAAAGTCCAATAGATTAAAACATGGCGAAGTAATGCCAGAATTTAATGAGTATTTATTTTATAGCAGCATGATTTAGTAATTAATAATATCTTCAATTTCTCCCATACAGTATTGAAACTTGTACGATTACGAACAATTTTTCCAAGTGTTTTATCTCTAGTGACAGCTTGTAAAATCTTCAGGCTTTCTTTCATAAAAACTAACCATTGAGGAGATTAATTGCCAATGGATATCCTGAGTATGTAAATACTTTTAGCACATTTCCACTTGCTCCCATAGCATGAGCTAAAAACAGCATTTTATGAAGTTTGATTTTAGACTGAATTTGAGCAATTCCCTTTGTTGCAATAGAATTATGCATTGAGCTATAAACCTGCTCAGGACTTTCTAAAGATGACAAATAATGATAACCTCTCACAATTAATTCGATGACAGCAACTGAAACGGACATCGTAACAAAGTGTCTAAGGTCATAACCATTTAAATACATCTACTCGTTGTCAAACTTTACTGGAAAGTTTACCTGGTACTAGTTGTATGGTAAGTTTTTCTACATTACCCCGTGCGACACAACCTCTATTTTGACTCGCATCCCTGCCTTTGCCAGCATACCAATCAATTTATCTACACTAAATAAGCTAATCTCGCCATCCATTAAATTACTTACCTGTAGCTGCGTCTCACCTAAAAAGTCAGCTGCCTGTTCTGTAGTAAAGCCTTGCTCCATAATGTATTGGCGCAGTTCTATCATAAGGTCAGCGCGCAATTTTAAATTTGCAGCTTCCTCGGCGCCAAAACCGAGGTCTTCAAAAACATTCTCGCTACCTTGAGTCGCTGTCATTACTTTACCCTCAATCGTTACCCAGTTGTCGCTTTTTCAACTAAGTCATTTCTTTATGGCGCCGTTGTAGTATTTCAACGTCTTGCTTTGAAGTTTTATGTATTGTCTTCTGAAAAGCATGAAGTACATAAACGGCTAACTCTGCCAGCGTGTCCTACATTCTCGTAACCGCGTTACATAGAGTTTGAGCTTTTTTGGCGCCGACTGGGAATAATAAGCATATAACATCTGGTGAGAAAATAATATGTGGGTTTTTAACAGGTTCTTGGGCTTTGGGTTAATGCTTGGTGGTATCAGTATTTTGGCACAAAGGCTTTACGTAACTACTAGGGGTTATACAATTGATGCTCCTACGATAATTTTGTCTGTAATTGGAATAATCATTTTGGTTTACGGTGGTGAATTTAAGAAAGTAGGATGGGTCGTTATTGTAGTAGGAATTTTGATGCCACTAATAAAAGCGGGTATTGTAGTTGCTTCTACAACGCTTTTTACGTTTCTCTTGTGCTTTTTAGCTATTGTGTATGGGTACAAACTAGTTTCACGCGGAAGATTTTAATTTTTGCTTTGTAGACAGGAATAAACAAACCTTGTAAAGTCTTGCCAAGTGGCGCCCTCTAAACGCAAATAATACTATGGCTTCAATGAGCGAGTTATGGCAGAGTAAAAAAGTTAGCAAAGCTACTTCTGAGTCTTCATTCCTATAAAGCGAAATGTTTAAAAAAGCAAGCTAGGCTAACTTTTATTCATAAGTTTTTTGAATTTATTTACTACTTTGAGCGTGCAATAGGCTGTTTCGGAGGTAAGCTAACCGAGGGTCTACCACTTTGAGCTTGACGAGCGCGCGAGTCTTTGAAGATTGCTGATACATCATAGTTAAATGATTCAGCCTGAGCTTCACGATACTGATAAATTTCTTCCAGAATTTCATTTGTTAGCATTGTTTATTCTCCCATCAGTTCATAAGGGGTACAAATTGTTGGTAGCTGATACCCAAAATCGGAACAAATCTGTGTCAACTTTTTCTGAATTTGAGCATTTGCTATATGTTTACAATTCCACGTTAACAGATAATCCATTCCATGAACTGTAGCTATGGCAATATGTGCTGCATCATTAGCAGCTTTAGGGGGGAGATTACTTTTTCTTAAAAATTAGGTTGCTAGCTGTTCAGCAGCTTCATTCTGCTCAAGCAATGTTATACCCTGTAACAGAGAAAGTCGTTGATTTGCTATTTCCTCGTCCCCCAAAGCCGCTTCATCCACAACAAATTGTGAAGCGTAAAGTTCTAGAAAGCCGCTATAATTTGCCCACCAGTCTCTTGTTACCTCAATGTTCGCAGCAAGAATAAGATTTTTAGTCGATCTGGCTGTCAAGTAGCCAAAAATACTGGTCTCTATATAAATAGTTTCACTCATGTGTAGTAAGCTGTTGATTTTTCCTTTATGTTTTTTACTTTACTTTTATTTAAAGCCAAAATTGCCTATCTCCTTCTGAGGCGCCAGGATAAATACCTTGCAAACGACGGTAAGCTATTCTGTCAGAACCAAATAAGCGTATGGGTAAACGTGGCGATTTGAGAGAACCATGATGTAGTAGAGTCAACTTTAAAGTCGCATCTATTAAGTCCTCAATTGAGACTTGATGCCCACCAGGATGAATTTTGAGGCGTAGTGGTAATGGTGAACCCATTTTTTCTAACACACTAGTCGTTATAATAATCGCTTCTCTTGGTGAGAGACGTAGTGCTAATCCTTGTGTTGGTGCAGTGATATTGGTGTTAAGCGAGTTGTAAAGTCTTGGAATACCTGATTTTGCACACTCAACTAAAATGAACTTGGCGCCAATGGCATCTGCTCTAGCTAGTAAGTGTTTAACTTCGTCCCCGCAAAAACGCCCATCACGGTAAATCAAAACGGTTTTTCCCTTCAACTGTGATTTTGGGAAGAAGTTTTCGAGGATACGTTGAGGAATTTCTTCACCTTCAATTGTATCACTTTCAATACGGTAGCCCTCGAAATCCCCTCTATTTCCATATAGACGAACGCTAGCACAGGCATTAACACTTCCAGTTACTCGTTTCTTGGAATTTCTAGAAATGTCCAAACCGATAAAATAATCCGCAATTGCTAGAGGTTCAGCTAAAACAAAAGGAAGATTTCCCAACTTTGCTAAAATTCCAGGAATTACCTGATTTAGCAGATACTTCTGGTGATAAGCGAAAGCAATAAATATTGTATTGCAAAGTTGTTAATGGAAAAATTTCAGATACAAATATTGGTGATGAAGCTATAGAGTCTTTTTGTGTTTGAACTTTGGTAGTATTCATTTGACCTCTGAGATAAATGCAAAATTACAAATTGAAGTGAAAGGACAGTAACGGCAAGAAGTACCAGGGTTGGCAGGATATATTTGACTAAACTTATCAGGGTTATTTCGATAAAGAGACAAACTTTCTTGATGCTTTTTAGACACTTGCATCAAATTATACTTATAAACTTCCAATATCTCTGCTGAAGCTGAAATCTTTTTTGACCATGTGTTAGTTTCCAAGTTGTAGAACGAAGCTATTGGTTTACTGTCTGGGTATAAATAACTAGCAGCTAACAAATATATGTAAGCTTGTCGTCTATCAAAGTCTGACTTACCCGTTTTGAAATCTAAAATATGTAGCGTTCCATCAAGCTCTTTAAAAATACAATCAATTGCTGCGTATAAATTAAACCCACATTCCGCACTTCAAGTTGAAGTACAAAAAGATTACAAACAAGGAAAAAGTAAAAAATTAGGATAATAAAGAAATAGAGTGCTAAACGAATATATTTTTAAAAATAAATAATAAAAGATAAAAGATTTGACCCATAAAATAAATTATACAAGCACTAAAATTTGAGGAGCAATTACTGTTCCTTTGAATGTTGATAAATTTTATTTGCATTCAAAATCTTGTTTAACTTAAGAAAGCAAATAGTATTTTTGACAAGATGATGGTAAACAACTCAAAATAAAATGGCGTTCTGGTGTTAAATTAAAAATTTGATTAATACCATCTAAAATAAAAATGTGAACTCCTTGAAAACATTGAAATACCCATCTTAATGTAGGAGATAAGGTTAGCTTTCCTAATTGGTTCTTGATTCCGATTTTGATTCTTTTTAAGCTATTTCTTAGTTCCCTTTGACCAAGATTATAGACTAGTAAACATAAAGACATTAAAAATAGCATTGTTTCGATTCTTTCAGGGTTTTCAACGAAAAAACTATCAGCAAAAAATAAAGGGTCTTTTAGAAATCTAAATCCTCGCTCACAAGACTGTTGATTTTTATATGTTGTAATAATCTCTTCTGGTTTTAATTTTTCGTCGTCATTAACTATATTAGTTGCTAAAATAAATCTCCCGGCTTCTCTTCTTCGTATTTCTATCTCTTTTAATTTTTCATGACCTACACCCTCCATTTTATAAATAGTTTTATTATCTTTTGATTTACTTTCAGTCAGTTTAACTTCTTTAATTTCAAATAATTTCAAATGTTTGTTAACCCCTTTTAATTTATACCGCGCTTGCTCTGGAGTTTCAAAATCCTCTTTTTTCAAATCTTTGAGCAACTTTTCAACTTTACCTTTTTCTTTTTTTATCTTTTTATCTAGCTTTTCTAAATCGCTATTTCTTCTTTTTTGACTTTCTACTATTAGCCAAATTTGTTTAATACCACCATAATTCACTATTTCTTCTTTCCACTTGTATCCGTCTAAATTTTGATATGTTTTTTTTCCCTTTTTTTCTGTATCTATCTCTTCTATCTCTTCTATCTCCTCTACCTCTTTCATATCCTCTGTATTTACAGACTGAACTAATTCTTGTGCTTTCTTAATCGTCAGTGGTACTCGACTTATCCATTTTAAATGCTCAATTAATTGGAGATTCTCTTGACTATATAATGCGCTGTCACAAACCATAATACTGTCAAAAACTATTTGTTTTTTAAACTCTGTTAAAATTTTCCCAAATACTGCTTTATCTGCTTCATTCCCATCTCCTGCTCTCATTAATAATGGTATATCTCCATCACTACTCGTGATTAAATCTAAAACACATTGTTTTAAATCTGGTCTGTGGTCACGAGAATATCCTTTAGTTATAAATATTGGTCTTTCTTTATTACTTTCTTCTTGATTTTCTTGATTTATTTCGCTTTGATACTTCCCATGTAGATGAAATGATGTTGCATCTAAATGTGAATATTTTGTATCTATTTTAAACTTTTTAATTACTGACAATACAATCTCTATAAATAGATTATTTAATCCATATTTATATAAATCATCCATGACTCTTCCGATTTTATCGTCGTTAAGATAATCGCTTTTTACCTCTTCACCCAACAATATTTCAATTGCTTTATCATCAAAAAACTGCTTAAATAAATATAAAGGTCTTGATACAAATCCTAATCCATTGATTAAAATAGCTTTAACCAATATTCCTGCGGCAATCTTTTCACGAGAGTCTACTCCTAATTTTGAATTAATTGTTTCAACTATTCCTATTTCATCAATTAGTCCGGCTACGATTCCTAGGTGGTCGATATTCTTAATTTTTGCATCTGATGTTGGAGACATTTTTTACCTCTAAAATATTTTTGAGTTTTTTTGATTGTCTCACAAGTGTCCAGGCGCGCGTAAAGCAGACTAATAACTTATGTTTAGTTTTATAAAAAGCTCAAAATCAAGTATTCATAAGCTATTTAACCTATTAATTAGTTAGTAATATAAGTTTATTTATTAATATTTAATTACTAATATTTTGCATTTGTCAAATTTAATGTCATAATTTTAACTGCGTACAAGCCAAATTAAGTTTCAATACGTGTGTCAAATAAAATACACAGTCAATCGAGATGGTATCGATTCAATTTTCTGTTTTTGCAGTGCAGCTTCACACTACACAGACGCTATGCAAACACTTTTTGCTCATTATTTAAAACACTTCCATTACATAAGCTCCTTAAGAGTAGGCGCCACCAGTAATTATTTTTAGAAAATAGCGTTTTACGTAACATTACTATACTTGCATATAAAATTTATTGTTAACTATACTTAGTAGTTATTTTTTTATTACTGTTATATTTGTGCGCTTTTATTTTCTTTTTACGAGTTTTCCGGTTAGACGAAAAATATAAGCTTACTTGAACTATGTCAGTATTTATATTTACTCATAGCAGTCAGTACATATGTAGTATTTGATGCGACATTCTGAAGTGCGGAATGTGGGATACAATCGACTTGCAGACGTTGCAGCGATTCGTCTATTTGTTTTGCAGCTGCTTGCTTGGAACGACCGTCTATTTTCGTCATTAAGAATACTTTGTCGCGGTAGCTATCGCGCAGCGCTTTCCCCATACGAGTCTCACTGACTCCATCGTTGTAATCCCAACAGTTATCCATAAAGGTAATGCCGCGATCAATTGCCGCGCGAACAATCCGGATACCTAGTTCCTCGTCAACATGCTTCAAGCCGATATGCCAACCACCCAATCCAATGGCAGAAACCCTCTCTCCTGTATTGCCTAATTCTCGGTATAGCATTTCTCTTGACGTACTTCCTAACATTCTATTCTCCTTGCATTCAAAAATCTCGTTGTTATTTGCGTTTTATCGGGTAAATCTATTTGTCTCCAAAAGAGTAATTTTATTAAACCTATATTCTATTGAGAGCAATCAAGATTCATCATACGGAAGTTATAAGTAATTCATCTGACAATTGAAAATTGAGTTAACATGCTAAATTCATCTTCTTAAAGACATAAAAAAGACTTCTAGCAAGCTATTGAAGATATATTTAAATTAAATAACCTGGCTATAATCGTAATAAATATGACATAATATCAACCGTATTAATTCGGTCTTTGCAACGTGCTTTTTAACAAAGGCGCCGTAGAAACCTGACTTTTTAGTCAATATTCTTTAAGGGACTTACAAAAATTTAATTCTCCATGTTGTGGAATGGGCATCCTTGCCCGTTCTTTATCTAGGGCGGGCAAGGATGCCCACCCCACAAGAAAATTTTGGAGATTTTTTTATTTGGATATTTTAATTTTTACCCATTAATTGAATATAATATTCGACACCTACGTCATAAGTCATAAATTACTAAAATCAAATGTCCGAATTTTTATCTCGTAGACAATTCCTCAATTCCACAACAACTGCTTTAGCTGGTCTCTCTAGCTTTACTTTGGCTAGTTTACTTCGCAATAGTTCGCTGTCAGCAGCAGACAAAGTTATAAAAAATCTCGAAGCGCAAGTTCCTGTGTTGATGCGAAAAGCTTTGATACCTGGTCTTTCTATTGCAGTGATAAGAAACGGTGAAGTTTTCTGGAGTCGAGGTTTTGGTGTTACTAATCAAGTTAATAAAAAACCTGTTAATAATGACACTATATTTGCTGCTGCTTCGTTGAGTAAACCATTTGTTGGTTATGCTGCGCTAAAAATGATTGAGCGAGGTCAGCTTGAATTAGATAAACCTTTATCTGAATATACTGCTAAACCTTATATTTCTGACCCTCGTTTAAAATTAATCACTCTAAGAAGAGTTTTATCGCATACTACTGGTTTTCCTAATTGGAGTGGTGATGCTCCTTTACGAATTTTAAGGGCGCCTGGTACGAAGTTCGTTTATTCTGGAGAGGGGTTTCTATATTTACAACACGTAATTGAAGAAATTACCCAAATACCTTTAGCCCAATATTTACAGCAAAATTTCTTAGACCCTTTAGGAATGAAGAGTAGTAGCTTCATTTGGCAACCTACTTATAATACAACTGCTTCTGATGGACACGACCGTCAAGGAAAACCCAAACCTATGGGTAAACCTCAGAAAGCAAGTGCTGCGGGTAGTTTACGCACTACTGCTAATGATTATGCTAAGTTTATTATTGCCATGATGGCGCCGGGAAAAGTTGATAGTCCAAAACTTAGTGAAGCTAGTTTGAAAAATATGCTCAGTCCCCAAATTAAGATTAATCAGAAACTCGACTGGGGTTTGGGTTGGGGATTAGAAAAAGCTTCTAATGGGAATTTCTTTTGGCATTGGGGTGATTTAGTTACGTTCAAAAGTATTACTGTTGCTTCTTTTGATTTAGGCGCCGGAATTGTGATATTAACTAATAGTCAGAACGGTTTAAAAATAAGCAAAAATATTGTCCAGCAAGCGATTGGCGGACAACATCCTGCTTTTGATTTTTGGATGATTGAGTATTAGCTTATGCCAATTGTATGGTGGGCAGTGCCCACCTTACATTCTATCTGCTAGCAATTTTTTTGGCTGCGGCTAACATTAAATTTGATTCATTGACGCCAAATTTATAGCCAATGCCAAAATTCAAAGGTTCGATGCTTTTATTAGATTGATATACTTTTCTCAAGTCAGCTTGGTAGCTATTACTGAATAAACCGATGGGACGAGTGTAAGAACCATAAAATTTTAAATCCCATTGCGATGAAGCAAATGATTTGAGTGGCATTCCTGAGTCGTCTTGCAGTAAGTAATTGCTGCTTGCTAATATCAAGTTTCTTATTTCTGAGAAACTTTCATTGTGCATCAAATATGATGCAGCTTTGAGATAGGTAACTTTATTATCTAATTGATTGGCAAATTTGACAAACTCCGGTCGTTTTTTCAATCCATCGTTCAATAAATCGGTCGAAAAGTAGTATAAGTTACGAGCTTCAGATTCACCTTCAGGTACAAAGGCAATTTTTACTCCAGATACCATTCCCTTTTCAAATTGTTGTACTTTACCCTCTTTATCTAAACCTATATATTGGACATTCAAGATACGATTTTTAGTACGCGCGAGAAAAACGTACAAAATTGGTAGTACTCCTTGTTTTTGCAAGTCCACCTTCATATCGTTAGTACGGAAGAAGCTAAATTGCAGAAGTGCATACAGTGAGCTTCTTGCTTCCTGTAGCTTCATATTCTGCTGACTCTCACTCAAACTGGTAAAATCAGGAACATTACCTACTGGTTCTAAACCAGCTAGAACAAATTGTTTGGCTTTGGGAAACAGAGAATATGAGTATAAAAAATCGGGACCGCTGAAAGGATATAAAATTGTCGGAGAACTTGCGTTAACATCTTGTAGTTCTTTTGCCGTCCAATCTCTAACTTTTGTTAGTTGCTGTGTATCTAATTTTGACCAAGAAGCTTGGTAAAAGCTTTGATGATTTTGCCAGCTATTACCTTTTTGTAATGCTGCTAGTTTACTCTTTGCATCTACATTGATCCCAGCTAGAGTTCTTGCTGTATCTGTTAAAAGCTCTGATTTAGCTTCGTCAACCTTAAGACTTTGTTTAGGTTTAGTTTCTTTATTAGCGACTTGCTCATCAGATTTGCGTGCTTCATTATTATTTGCACTTTGGCAGGAAGTAGAGCAAAAAAGTAAAGCCGTTAAAGCTATACAAGCAGAAAATAATGAATAGTATTTCTTATTGTTCATAGTTGTAAGTTAGTTAAGATGCTTTGAGTTGCTTTCTCGCAACTAGTAAATATACAATGGCGCCAATAAATAATGTGCCAATACCAGCTAGTGACTCAACGGGTTTATTCATGAGAATGAATACTAATATCCACAAACTGATAGCCAAAAAGATGATTGGTGTGATGGGATAACCCCAGGTTAGATAGGGACGAGGTGCGTCGGGATATCTCAACCTGTAGACAAAAACTCCTAAAACTGTGATAAATGACGACAAATTTAAAGTAAAACCAAGATAGGTAATTACAGCCTCAAAGCTAGAAGTAATAAGTAAAACAATCACAATAGAGAGTTGTAGAAGAATCGCATAAAAAGGTGTTCCGCGAGAACTCTTCTTAGCAAGTATTTTAAATACAGGAATATCTTCTCCAATGATTTGGGTTACTCTTGGCCCTGCCAAAACCATCGAACTAATCGAAGAAATGAGACCGAAAGAAATGAACAACCCCATGAGTTTAGCTCCAGAGGAGCCAAAGATTTGAGTTGCTGCAATATAACCGACTTCTAATTGCCCCGCTAATTGACTAATTGGTGTGGTACGCAGGAAGGTCAAATTGAGCAGCAAGTATAACCCCATAACAATCAGGGTTCCAATAATTAAAGAGCGAGGTAAGTTCTTTTCTGGTTTTTCAACTTCGCTGGCTAGATACACCGCAGCATTCCAACCTGAATATGAGTAAGTTACATAAACAAGAGATATCGCAAACGGAGAACTGAATATCACGTTGAAGTCTGTACCAGATGGTAAAAATGTGAGTTCTTGAGGTTGGGTGAAAAATAAACCACACCCAATTACTACCACAATCAGCAGAACCTTGAGAATTGTGAATACCTGCTGAAAATAACTGCCAAATTTGATTGTGCTGGTATGAATCAGCGATACACCAATCACAACCATCAACCCGATTAGTTTTGCAGGCGCCTGTGGAAATACACTAGTGAAATATGCTCCTAATGCCATACCCGCAGCAGCTATTGGTGCGGCAAAACCCACAGTCACCGATATCCATCCCGACAAAAAGCCAACCATTGGATGATAAATTCGAGATAAGTAATAATACTCACCTCCCGACCGTGGCATTGCTGCTCCAAGTTCTCCATAAGCTAAGGCGCCGCAAATCGCAAAAACTCCACCTACTACCCATAAGAATAGAAGAGCGAAACCTGACTTAATACCTTCTAATTGAAAGCCTAAGCTAGTAAATACACCGATGCCAATCATGTTAGCTACAACTATACATATGGCTGTAAATAAGTTAATACCCTTAGACTGTTCCTGTTGATGTAAAGACATTTCATTTTTTTACGTATTAACACGCAACACATATTTTAAAATCAGTATTTTTTAGTACCAATTTCTTCTCATACTGTTGTATGCCATAAAAAAGCAATATGCCAAGTATCCCGCTAATATTATTAAATCGCGCTGATGCACAGACTATATAGAAGGATTTCTGAAATATGGCGCCATCAAAACAGGGTTACATGAGCGTGGTTTGTTTATGGGGCTATCGCATGTACACTAAATTCTCTTTCTTACAACGGATTTCAAAAGCTAATACTTTATTCGTTTCTGCATCAACTATTTTTTTGGCTTTTGCATCTCGCTTGCAATAAGCCATTCCAAAATCTGCCCCTTTGGTAAATTCACCTCTACATCCTACTAGGTATTATATTGTTTCAATTCAGATTTTTGATATAAAACCTAAAATCCTCTTGACTCTGTCCCTATGGGAGGGTGTGTACTTGAAATATACACTCCTTCTGAGGCGCCTGAAGTAATGCACTCAAATTGGTGACTTTTCTAAACTTCATAGAAATCGAAGTAAAAAATGCGTAGATGTAGAGACGCTTCCTTCCTATCGCGTCTCTACAACGTATAATACTTCATTCAAATCAAGCTTATGCTGCTCTACTTGCTTGGGTCGAGGCAAATGGGTATAGCGTTGTTGGTGCGGAATGTGGGTTACATAGTAGGTGGTGGCGAGCAAGATAATGATTCTTATGTTACTGAGGTTCAGTTTCTTGTTGAAAAGTCTGAAGTTGTGATTGGCGCCAAGTGATATTAACATTATTGCCTTAATCGTAGAACTATTAGCACGAAACGCGCGATTTAACTATGACTATTTTTTAGGTTATTGCTGTTTAAATGCACGTTATTTATCTATAAATCCAATATTTTTAGTATCAAATTTTTGCAACCAGCTTAAGTCCTCAGCTTATAGTTTCATACTGCTGAAGTGATAATATGATTTTATAAAATAATGGTAATTTTCGTATGGTACAGCTTTCTCCAATATATATAAACAAAGAAAAAACAAAGAATAGGATTTATTATTACGATGCGATTAAAGCTTTGGCTATCTATTTGGTTTGTATATATCATTACAACGATCTTAATACCAATATTCTCAACAATCCCAATTTTGGAGTCTATATAAATTACTATTTTTATGGCACTTCAAGCATTGCAGTTCCATTATTTTTTATGGTAAATGGGGCTTTGTTATTGAATAAACCATACAATCTTAGAAGCCATTTTAAAAAAGTACTTTATCTATATATCCTGGTTTCTGTGTGGAGTTTTATTTACTCAGTAATATTTATTCCCATTGAAGGAGTTTCATATTCTATAAAAGAGTTCTTGATGGCATGGTTTTTTCTGAAAGAAGGAACAAGTGACCATTTATGGTTTTTGAAAGCATTAATATCGGTATATTTGCTATTTCCATTTATCAAGGAATTTTATGATGTTCCAGGGCGTAAGCTTCTAAAATTATTTTGCTGTATCGTTTTTGTTTTTTCTTTCGGTAACTTATTTTTGATTAGCTTGTTAAACTCAGCCAAATTTGTTTTTGGTTCTAATTATCTTAATGATAATTCTTTTGATTTCTTTCCTATGGTAAATCCATTTGGAAACTACAGCTATACTTTGTTTTACTTTATTGTTGGCGCCATTCTCTCTGAACAAATCAAAAGCAACAAAATCAATGTGTCAACCAGAGTGCTAGTCACATCTTTTTTCACTGCTTTATTTGTGTTATTTCTGTACGGCGTTTTAATGACTGTTTCATCCAATACTTTTTATGACACTGTGTGGAATGGCTATTATTCTATAATGACACTAATTATGTCAGTTTCTACTTTTGTGTTTTTTTCTAAGCTCAGTTATGCAAATGACAAGGTTAATAACTATTTGGCAATAATTGGTGCTAGTACGCTCGGTATATATTTTGTTCATAGATTTGTAGGCGCCGTAACTATTCCATATTTTCGTAAGTTAAGTTTATCCAACGGTTTGATGTTAAATGTTTTTTATGGTTTGTTGTTGGTGCTTGGTTCGTTATTGATTGTGCTTTTGCTTAAAAAGTTACCGCTTCTGAGAAAAATGGTAAATATTTAAGTCACATCTTGTGGGATGAAGTAG
The DNA here is from genome assembly GCF_019977735.1 of Calothrix sp. PCC 7716. Taxonomy (GTDB): domain Bacteria; phylum Cyanobacteriota; class Cyanobacteriia; order Cyanobacteriales; family Nostocaceae; genus Dulcicalothrix. The sequence continues at coordinate 166,802 of NZ_AP025018.1, forward strand.
CATCTTGTGGGATGGAGTAGCATCTTGTGGGATGGAGTAGCATCTTGTGGGATGGGCATCCTTGCCCGTCTCTTTAATTAACAATCTTGTAAGGCGGGCAGGGATGCCCGCTCCACAAGACAAGATGAACAATTATATTTTTTGTAAGTGAAGCGTAGGCGACTTGATTAACTGTTAAGAAATGCTAAATTAAGTTTATGAACGCAAAAAAATATGGACCAGGAGTTAATGCCTCCTAGTCCTTTTAAAAAAGCGGGTCAACCGCTACCAATGTAGGTTAACCCGTGCAGCTTTGGGAACGCGCAGAAATGCTTATTGCAGTACCAACTTAACGTTAGCGTTTTGCAAACCGCGTTGCTTAACTTCTGATAATGTTTTGTTTACAGCGTACTTTTGGTTAATCGAGTTGATTAATTCGGTTTGGTTGTGCTTTTTAGCAACGCCCCAAAGGTCTGCAATCAAGTCGAAGGAACCATCGCTGTTGCGTGACCAACCTAAGTCATATTCGCCTTCAAGAACAGCAACGATATCAGAGCGAACGCGCTGACCGTTGTAACCACGAACATCTGCTTCGGTTTTAACGGAAATACCTAGGTCACGCAGTGATGCTTTGAGGATTTCTGCGTCGGTGATTTTGGTGCGGAGTGTGCTAAAATGAGACATTTGGGTTTCCTCCAAAGAGAAGATAGATAATTTAAGACGTTTCTATCGTTCGTCGCAGCTTAAATGTATTAAGTTGCGGCTTTTTTCGTTCGGCGCTAGCTTTTGAGACTAGCCTTTCCCCCTGTGGTAGCAGAGGAAAGCTTTTAGAACTCCATTCGCTGATATTCAGCTACGGAGGACGCTGCTGGTCTAGCACGCTGTCTTGCCCAGTCTCGCAGGGCTGTTACCTGCTCTTGCATCGTTCGAGACAATGGCAATGTGGCTTTTAGTGCAGCAATAATATCTAGTTGTGTGAACTCGCGGTCTTGGGCGAATGCTTCGTACATCGCTGCGACTAACGCTTGTTCAATTTCTGCTCCCGAAAATCCATCGGACATCTTCGCCAGTTGTTGTAGGTCGAAGCGGGATATGTCTGTCCGGCGTTTCGTTAGGTGAATTCTGTATATATCTTGACGTTCTTCGGGCGTAGGTAAGTCTACGAAGAATATTTCGTCAAAACGTCCTTTCCGCAAGAATTCTCCTGGCAATCTTTCAACTCGGTTGGCTGTTGCCATCACGAATACTGGAGATTTTTTCTCTTGCATCCAGGTTAAAAATGAACCGAAGATTCGACTTGATGTTCCGCCATCGGAGTCACCGGAACCCGAACTGCCTGCAAACGATTTATCTAACTCATCGATAAACAATATCGCTGGAGAAATTGATTCGGCTGTTTTTAATGCGTTCCGCAAGTTAGCCTCTGAACGACCAACCATTGAACCATCATACACTCTTCCCATATCTAAGCGTAACAGTGGCAGACCCCACAACCGAGAAGTTGTTTTGGCTATTAACGATTTACCACATCCAGGAACACCTAGTATTAACATCCCTTTTGGTTGGGGTAGTCCATACTCTCTGGCTCTTTCGGTAAATGCATTCGAGCGCTGTGTTAACCACTTCTTCAGCTCTTCTAACCCACCTACCGCGTCAATGGTTTCATCTTCTTCAATGTATTCTAAAATACCATTGCGTCGGATTAACTGTTTTTTCTCAGATAATACTATATCTACTTCATCTTCCGTCAGGCGCCCTGTAGTTACCTGTGCCTTACGGTAGACTTTTTCAGCTTCGTCTTTTGTTAAACCTAAAGCTGCTCGTAAAAGCTTTTCTCTTGCTTCAGTTGTTAAGCGACGACCGCGATTTTGATCTATGTGATATGTTAAAACTTTATTTAATTCACCCATATCTGGGAGTTGGAAGTCAAGAACTACTACTTCTTTCTCCAACTCAATGGGCACTTGCTGCATCGGCGACATTAATATAATATTTTTATTAGTACCTTTGAAGGATGCTATGGCATCGCGCAAAGACCTGGTTGTCGCAGGTGCATCAATAAATGGATGTAAATCTTTAAGTATAAATATAGCAGGTTCTTTCTGGCGAATTATCCACTCAATCGCCGCTTCGGGTGAAACGGTATTGTGCTGGGTTACATTTCTTGGCTGACCGTACTCAACTATTCCGTGAGTTACTGTCCACACATATACCCGCCGTTGCGGCTTCGAGGACTGGGCAATTGCAGAAATTGATAGCTCTGCCCGCTCTTCCTCTGAGGTCACAAGATATATTAGGGGGTACTGAGCCTGAATTAGAATGTTTAGCTCTTCTTTCATACATCGACCTTCTTGAGACCTGGACTGAGACTTTAGAACACCGCGTGTACTCTACTTTTGGCGCCGGAATAAAAGTTTGTCACTTACTTCAAACAAGGAACTAATTCCTCTCCCTTTGAAGATTCCTCTTCCTCATCGATTTCCTCTAAAGTGAGATGCTCGATAAGTCCTGGCTGGTTTCCCAGTGACACTAGTTCTCCGTCACGTATTACGAGCGAACTGTCGCAACTTGGACATGAGTAAACTCGATGTGTTCTTCCGTATGATGACTCGATTTCGTCAATTAACTCCGAATTTTTTAGGTAGAAAACTAACGCTCTCTCCGCAAGTTCGGACATCGGCTCAGAATCAACTGCCGCACGGATTTTTAATCTCCTATGCAGTTCTGGCGATAGATATAGCGTAACCTTTTGCTTAGCTTGCATATAACTTGTTAACGGTCTTACCCGGGTATGTATTTCAAGTTATCGCTTTGTTTCCCAGTTGTCAATATGCTAAAACGTTTTGACGGCAATTTCGTAATATTTCTTTACAATTTGAGGCAATGAACATAGCAATCTGTCACAAAAATGGAATATAGAGGACACAAAGGGTGATAGATTAAGCTATCAGCGAGTAAAAACTGGTGAAAATGAAAGTCCTGGTTATTGGTGGCGATGGTTATTGCGGTTGGGCAACCGCTCTATATCTTTCTAATCGAGGTTATGAAGTTGCAATATTAGATAGCTTGGTGCGACGGCACTGGGACAACGAGTTGGGTGTAGAAACGCTTACGCCTATCGCCTCGATTCAGCAACGCCTCCAGCGCTGGAAAGATTTGACGGGTAAAAATATCGACCTATTTGTTGGCGATATTACAAACTACGAGTTCTTGAAGAAGGCGCTGCATACGTTTGAACCAACTGCAATCGTGCATTTTGGTGAACAGAGGAGTGCGCCGTTTTCAATGATTGACCGCGAACACGCTGTGGTTACGCAGGTCAATAACGTAGTTGGTACTTTAAATTTGCTTTACGCAATGAAAGAGGATTTCCCCGACTGCCATCTGGTTAAGTTAGGGACGATGGGTGAATATGGTACGCCGAATATCGATATTGAAGAAGGCTACATCACTATCGAACACAATGGGCGTAAAGATACCCTACCGTATCCAAAACAGCCTGGTTCAATGTATCACCTGAGTAAAGTTCACGACAGCCACAACATTCACTTTGCCTGCCGAATTTGGGGTTTACGTGCAACCGACCTTAACCAAGGGGTGGTATACGGTGTCTTAACTGAAGAAACGGGAATGGACGAAATGTTAATCAACCGTCTCGACTATGACGGTGTGTTTGGCACGGCGTTAAATCGTTTTTGTATTCAAGCAGCAATTGGACACCCATTAACTGTTTACGGTAAAGGTGGACAAACGCGCGGCTTTTTAGATATTCGCGACACTGTGCGCTGTATCGAAATTGCCGTTGCAAATCCTGCGAATCAAGGAGAATTCCGCGTATTCAACCAATTTACGGAACTATTTAGCGTCGGTGACTTGGCTTACATGGTGAAAAAAGCTGGTAACGCAGTCGGTTTGAACGTAGAAATCAACAATCTTGAAAATCCCCGGATTGAAAAAGAGGAACACTACTTCAACGCCATCAATACTAAATTACTAGATTTGGGGCTACAACCACATTACCTCTCAGATTCGTTACTTGATTCGCTATTAAACTTTGCCGTCAAGTATCAAAATCGCGTTGACAAAAACGAGATTTTACCAAAGGTTAAGTGGCATAGATAGCACTGGGCAAAGAGTAAAAGCTTATTTCCGCTCTACTCTCACCCCCCTCTTTTCATCTCAGACGCGCTTGAGATTAAACGTTTCTGTGGAGACGTGATTAATCACGTCTCTACTAACGAAAATTTTAAATAAATGTTTATTTGGTTCTAGATGCAGCAATTGTAGAAAAATTAGAATTATCTAAACCAATCGACAAACGACTCATTTATGAAAATAGCCCTGTTCACGGAAACCTTTTTGCCCAAGGTCGATGGCATTGTGACGCGCTTAAGTCATACCGTTGACCATTTGCAACGTAATGGTGACCAAGTATTGGTTGTTTGTCCTGAAGGTGGAATGACCGAATATAAAGGAGCGCAAATTTATGGCGTCTCCGGTTTTCCCCTACCTTTGTATCCTGAACTCAAAATGGCATTACCGCGTCCTGCGATTGGTGAAGCTGTTGATAATTTTCGACCTGATATAATCCACGTTGTTAACCCAGCAGTTTTGGGACTATCTGGAATATTTCATAGCAAAATCAATGATATTCCACTCGTTGCGTCTTACCACACTCATTTACCGCAATACCTTCAACACTACGGTTTGGGGATGCTCGAAGGCTTATTGTGGGAATTGTTAAAGGTAGCACATAACCAAGCAGCTTTAAATTTGTGTACTTCAACCGCAATGTGTAACGAGCTTACTGGGCATGGTATCGAACGGGTAGATTTATGGCAACGGGGTGTTGACACTGAGACATTTCACCCAATTCGAGCTAGTCAGGTCATGCGCGCGCATTTATCACAAAATTCTCCTGAAAGTCCATTATTACTTTATGTCGGGCGCCTGTCAGCAGAAAAAGAAATCGAGCGAATAAAACCAATATTAGAAGCTATACCAGATGCACGGTTGGCTTTAGTAGGGGATGGACCACACCGTCAAGCTTTAGAAAAACACTTTGCTGGTACGAATACATTTTTTGTAGGCTATTTAACAGGGGTAGAGTTAGGTAGTGCATTTGCTAGCGCTGATGCGTTTATTTTTCCATCACGTACTGAAACTCTAGGTTTAGTACTACTCGAAGCAATGGCCGCTGGGTGTCCTGTAGTTGCTGCACGCTCTGGTGGTATTCCTGATATTGTTACTGATGGAGTTAATGGTTATTTATTTGACCCTAATACCTCCGATGCAGGCGCCATTGCCGCAACAATGAGATTACTATCCGAGAAACACGAACGTGAGACTATTCGTCAAAATGCTCGCAGTGAAGCCGAAAAATGGGGATGGGCAGCAGCGACAAGCCAATTACAGTCATATTACCGAAAAGTCGTTTATTCGGTAAAACAGAAAGTTGCCGCTTAACTTCGCAGTCAGAAACCCGGTTTCTCAACAAAGAAACCGGGTTTCTAAGATACAAAAAACACAGATGGAAAGATTTCTAGAAACCCATCTGTGTTTGTTTACGTACTAAAATACTATTAGTACTTATACATTAATTAAATTAATTAACCAAATTATCCGTATCAGTATATATTGCAATAAATGCAGAAAAATCTAATACTTAAATTTGTTATTTAAAATCTAACCTCTAAAATCTAAAATCTAAAGCTAGAAATATAAACTTCTTTCATCCCACACTCCCATGACACTTCCCAGTCCCGGTAGCGTCTTGGCTACTTTAACTGAACTGACGCAGGTAAACCGCACTCACGCCCTTTTACGTCGCGTTAAAGACCTGTCAGTCACTGAATTCGTTTGTTTGCTTGACTTTATCACTGCCGAATTTCAACAATTTCTGCGCGCGATAGAGTTAATTAACAATGAAGCTCTAGAAACAATGCTAGAGAGGGTTTTAGAAGCCATAACCCTCAAAATCGGTCAAATTCTTCAAGCTGAACATACTACTATCTTTCTAGTTGATTACGATAAAAATCAATTATGGACGAAAATAGTACAGGAAAACGTCCATAAACCACTAGAAATTAGGACTCCTATCACCGTTGGTATTCCTGGACATGTAGCTAGTACGGGTCAATACTTGAATATTTCTGATATTTCAAGCCACCCTCTATTTAGTCCCGAATTAGAAAAACAAATGGGCTACAAAATCAAAAATATTTTGTGTATGCCCGTAATTAGCAGCAAAAATCAGACTGTCGCAGTTGTCCAACTGGCAAATAAAGCAGGTGATACGCCGTTTGACCTTGAAGACGAACGACGGTTTCGTGACTTTGCTGAGTCCATAGGTATTATTTTGGAAAGCTGTCAGTCTTTTTATGTTGCCGCACGTAACCAACGTGGCGCCACAGCTTTACTACGCGCAACTCAAACTTTAGGGCAAAGTTTAGATTTAGAAGCAACTTTGCAAATAGTGATGGAACAAGCGCGCATACTCATGCAAGCTGACCGCAGCACGTTATTTCTACACCGCAAAGAAATGAACGAACTGTGGACGAAAGTCGCAGCAGCAGATGAGGAAACAATGATGGAAATCAGAATTCCCTCAAATCGTGGAATTGTAGGTTATGTTGCATCAACAGGTGACGCTCTAAATATTCCTGATGCTTATAAAGACCCCCGTTTCGACCCTACTACCGACAGAAAAACAGGTTACATGACGCGCAATATTCTCTGTTTACCCGTATTTAATTCCGCAAACGAGTTAATTGGGGTTACGCAGTTAATCAATAAGCAACAAGGTAGCTTTACTGCTAGTGATGAAGAATTTATGCGTGCTTTTAACATCCAAGCGGGTATCGCACTCGAAAACGCGCGTTTGTTTGAAAATGTATTGCTTGAAAAACAGTATCAAAAAGATATTTTACAAAGTCTTTCTGACGCCGTTATTTCAACCGACATGGAAGGACGAATTGTTACAATTAACGATGCAGCTCTAGAGTTACTCGGATGTCCTCTAAGTGATACTTATAGTAAATATAATAAACCCTTATGGGAACAGAACCTAATTGGGCGCCTAGTTTGGGATGTAGTACCAATTGACAATTTACAAATGCGACTCCAAGACAGCTTAACGTTAGGAGCTAGGCATTATGTACCCGAACAAAATTTAACAGTAGGAATTTATACATATACTCAAATTCAGCCAGAAAATAGCTTTACAGACCAAACAACTTCTTCAAAGGCGCCGGGTAAAATACCTACACCCCGTGCAAAAGCTGCAACTACAGAAGATGCAACAGATGTATTACCTAATTCGAGTTCGATACAATGCTCAATACTAGCGATACGCGACCGTAACAATCAAGATATATTTATTCCTTGGAATCATCCCTTAACTCCACAGTCAGAATTACTACGAGCTTCGCAGCTTGAAGCTATTGAGCGTAGCATGAATTTAACAGTAAACCCCTTGACAAATCCAGAAGGAGGTGTACGCGGTGGACTTGTAGTTTTAGAGGATATCAGTCGCGAGAAGCGGATGAAAACCACTATGTATAGATATTTAACGCCTCATGTTGCAGAACAAGTAATGGCGTTAGGTGAAGATGCATTAATGGTGGGTGAGCGTAAAGAAGTTACTATTTTATTTTCTGATATCAGAGGATACACCACACTTACAGAAAATCTTGGCGCCGCTGAAGTAGTTTCGCTGCTCAACCAATATTTTGGAACAATGGTTGAAGCAGTATTTAATCACGAAGGAACCTTAGATAAATTTATTGGTGATGCGTTAATGGCAGTTTTCGGCGCCCCATTACCATTAAATGAAAATCATGCATGGAAAGCAGTACAAGCAGCCTTAGAAATGCGATGCCGACTAGAAGAATTTAACCAGCGTCGAATTATACAAGAACAACCAATAATACATATAGGTATAGGTATCAGTTCAGGCGAAGTGGTTTCAGGTAATATCGGCTCACACAAACGCATGGACTACACGGTTATTGGCGATGGAGTAAATTTAAGCTCTCGATTAGAAACAGTAACAAAAGAATACGGTTGCGACATTGTATTAAGCGAATTTACGTATCAACTTTGTAGCGAACGAATTTGGGTACGTCAACTCGATAAAATCCGTGTCAAAGGAAAACACCAAGCCGTTAATATATACGAACTAATTGGCGACCGTAGCACACCACTAGATGACCAAACCCAAGAATTTTTATCACACTATCACGCAGGACGTTCCGCGTACCTATCACGTAACTTCCGAGACGCAGTTATTTGCTTTGAAGCAGCCAAACAACTCAGACCTTTCGACCATACCACAGACGTTCATCTCGAACGCGCCCGCAATTACATGAAGCAACCCCCATCCAGTTCATGGGACGGAGTATGGACAATGAGTAGTAAATAGTTAGGAGTTAGGAGTTAGGAGTTAGGAGTTAGGAGTTAGGAGTTAGGAGTTAGGAGTTAGGAGTTAGGAGTTAGGAGTTGTAAGTGTCATGCTGAACGCAGTGAAGCATCTCTAAAATTTATCGGAATCTAAAGATTCTTCGCTGCGCTCAGAATGACAATTTGCATCTTTCCTCACTCCTCACTCCTCACTCCTCACTTTCAACTTTCCGTGTTGCCAAAAGGATTCTCACCAATATGTAACTCTTTTTTCGCACGCTTTAACTGCTTCCATAGTGCCTTAACTTGCTCATACGCATCTTCGGGAGATATTTTCCCAGAAGTTTCTAAGCTGCAAATAAAGCTAATTTTCTGTGCGAACTCTTGCAAGTTGGCGTTAAATACCAAGTTTTCTGGTTTTACTTGGCCATAGTAACGACTACGAGGGTAGAGAAAATCGTCTTTGTTCACTTTTGCTGTCTCCATTTGAAAAAACCCTGTATTTATATAATGTGCGGAAGTTGAGTGTAGCTATAATGCCACTAGATGCATTTTTATGCTTATTGATAATTTTTCTTGTATAAGATTAATATTAATTATCATTATTCCGTAATTTATTGAAGTCATAAGTATCAATAATTACTATTTAAAATGTTACATTTCTGTCTTGACATCCGCGAATAAACTGATTTTATCAATTACGCGAATACTTTTTAATGGCAATATACTTAGACACAATAGCGACAAAGTAGAATATTCACTGTTTGTTTACTTCCAGATACTAAAGGTAAGTCAGGCGCCGGAATAGGAATTTTTAACGCGCATTTGCGACAACTAAAGATAAAATGATTGAGCATCAAAGCATCAAAGCGTTAAACGCCCAGATATCTAATTTTCTATCATGCCTGTTCACACTAAGTTATACGAAGGCAAAGCCAAAATTATCTACTCTACGGAAGAACCTGATATTTTGCTTGCCGACTACAAAGACGATGCCACCGCCTTTAATGCTCAGAAGCGTGGTAGCATTCTTAACAAGGGAACCATAAATTGTACCATCTCTAGTAAGCTTTTTCAAGAACTAGAAGCGTTGGGTATTAAAACCCATTACATTGATACTCCGGCGCCGAACCAAATGCGGGTTAAGGCAGTAAAAATTATTCCACTAGAAGTTGTAGTGCGAAATATTGCCGCAGGCAGCTTATGCCAACAAACAGGATTAGCGCTAGGAACAGTGCTATCTAAACCTTTGGTGGAATTTTATTATAAAAATGACCAACTAGGTGACCCACTTTTAACTCGCGAGCGCTTATTATTACTTGAACTAGCCACTGTGGAACAAGTAGAGCAAGTAACTCATCTAGCATTAAACATCAATCAGTTTTTACGTGACTTTTGGGTGCGCTGCGATATAACCTTAGTTGACTTTAAACTGGAGTTTGGTTTGGACTCACAACAGCAAATTCTGCTGGCAGACGAAATTAGTCCCGATACATGTCGTTTGTGGGATACCTCACAACAAACTGACCCCGACCGTCGAGTTCTTGACAAAGACCGCTTTCGTCGAGACATGGGAAATGTCGAAAATGCTTATCAGGAGGTTCTAAATCGCGTATTAAAGGCAGTGGAAACCAAGAATTAATCTATTTGAGCTTATTACTCGTTCTTTTATAGTTTCGGTTATCCTTTGTAGTTGCTAGCCTTGACTATTAGCCGTTAACTAGTAAACATTAGCTGATGACTAACGTCAAAAACGCGAATTGCTTACTATTGACTACCGACATTAACTACTTTTTTTGATGGTGTGTGGACGTGAAGAGGAAACTAGATAAAATGCGCTTATCTCCCGTTTTGGTGACTGTGGTAGCAATTACCGCACCGCTAGCCAGTTCGATTGCAAATGCACAAACTCCGCAGCAAAAGTTAGTACAAAAATTAATACAAAGTAGCAACAACACCAATGAAGTTGTTACCTCAGTTCCGACTGTTGATAATGGGCATCAAGTAGTTGCAGTTTTTCCAGCAGCATCTGAAGCTTTAAAAACAATACCTGCGAGTGCCAAACCAAATAGTGCCGAACTAAATACTGTGGCACCAAATGGTAGTCAAATAAAACTTTCTCCAACGAGCCAAGTTCCAACTCCACTACCTAACCCCGTTCAACAGCAACCAATTCAACAGCAACCAAACCAAATACCTAATACGGTTCCAAACCAGCAAACACCGCTACCACCGATAGTGCCAGAAACACCATCGCAGCAACAAGTTCCGCAACAGGTTCCTCAACAAGTTCCTCAACAAGTCCCGCAACAAGTTCCTCAACAATCTCCGGCGCCAGAAAATCCTTCAACGCCTCAATTTAACCTGCCTCCGCAAAATCAACCGGGTCAAACACCTGCCCCAACAGAACCGCGCGTTTTGGTATCAGAGGTGTCAGTTAGACCTCAAACCGGACAATTGGCGCCTGAGCTAGAAAAAGAAGTGTATCGTGTAATTCGGACACAAGCAGGACGTACTACAACACGCTCACAATTACAAGAAGACATTAACTCCATTTTTGCAACTGGCTTTTTCTCAAACGTACAGGCATTACCAGAAGATACACCGCTAGGTGTGCGCGTTAGCTTTGTTGTTCAACAAAATCCAGTCTTGACAAAAGTACAACTTCAAGCTAATCCAGGTACAAATGTTGCTTCGGTATTACCACCAGCAGCGGTAGACGAAATATTTAAAGAACAATACGGTAGAATTCTTAACCTACGTGATTTACAAGAAGGAATTAAAGCATTAACCAAACGCTATCAAGACCAAGGTTTTGTACTGGCAAACATTATCGGCGCCCCTCAAGTAGCAGAAAATGGCGTAGTGACGTTACAAGTAGCAGAAGGGGTTGTTGAAAACATTCGCGTCAGATTCCGTAATAAAGACGGTCAAGAAACCAACGAAAAAGGTGAACCAATTCGTGGTAGTACACAGACGTATATTGTGACGCGGGAGTTAGAACTAAAACCTGGCACAATCTTTAACCGCAACATAGTGCAAAGAGACTTGCAGCGAGTATTTGGACTAGGACTATTTGAAGACGTTAACGTATCGCTTGACCCAGGCAGTGACCCAAGTAAAGTTGATGTTGTCGTCAACGTTGTAGAACGTAATAGCGGTTCGATAGCAGCAGGTGCAGGTATAAGTTCTGCTAGTGGTTTGTTTGGTACCATCAGTTACCAACAGCAAAACCTCAACGGTAGAAACCAGAAATTAGGCGCCGAATTACAGCTTTCCACACGTGATTTATTATTCGATGTTCGGTTTACCGACCCTTGGATAGCCGGAGACCCGTACAGAACGTCATATACCATCAATGCGTTTAGACGACAGTCGATATCACTTCTTTTTGAAGGCAAAGACGATAACATCGAAACATTTGACCCAAATAATCCAACCGAAGAGGGAGACCGTCCGCGCGTCTTTAGAACGGGTGGAGGTGTAACATTTACTCGTCCTTTATCCGCAAATCCTTTTAGGGCAGCAGAATGGGTAGCTTCTGCGGGTTTACAGTACCAAAGAGTTTCAACTAGAGATTTTGACGGAGACAAGCGCAGAGTCGGAAGAGTCAATTTAGACCCAAATAGAGAAGTTGAACTTAGTGCGTCAGGTACTGGAGAAGACGATTTATTATTTTTACAACTAGGCGCCTCACGTGACAAACGTAATAATCCTTTACAACCAACTAGTGGTTCATTGTTGCGTTTTGGTGTAGACCAATCAGTACCTGTTGGACTAGGTAATATTTTCCTAACCCGTTTACGTGGTAGCTACAGCTATTACATTCCAGTTAGCTTTACTAATTTTACCAAAGGTCCTCAAGCTTTAGCCTTCAACTTCCAAGGAGGAACCATCTTAGGAGACTTGCCACCTTACGAAGCATTTTCATTAGGTGGTAGTAACTCAGTTCGGGGTTACGAAGAAGGACAACTAGGTAGTGGTCGCAGTTACGTACAGGCATCTGTCGAATATCGCTTCCCAGTATTCTCAGTAGTAAGCGGCGCCTTATTCTTCGATGTAGGTAGTGATTTAGGCACCAGTACGCGACCAGCCGAAGTTTTGAATAAAAACGGTACAGGGTACGGTTACGGCTTAGGTGTGCGCGTCCAATCACCATTAGGACCCATCCGTATCGACTACGGTATCAACGACGATGGTGATAGCCGTATTAACTTTGGTATCGGAGAAAGATTTTAAGAGTAACTGTAGGGTGGGCAATGCCCACCTTACGAGGAATTCACAACTTATTTGATTCTGTTAGTTAGTTGACTTGTCAAATAGTTGTATTTACCTAATACTTTTTTGATAAGTCTTTTTCTAGTTAAAAATCCGGAGTCAAAAGTTTACTGTATGAATATTGACTTTTGATGACGTTTAACGACGTTATTACCATACCCTTGACCCAAGCGAATGCAACAACATACTTTAGCCGCAGAAATCCTCCAAACAGGAGTGGGGCTGCACAGTGGTGTTACTACACATGTAACCATCAAAAGCGCGGCGCCTGGAAGTGGACGCTACTTTGTGAGAGTGGATTTACCAGAATCCCCAATAATTCCCGCACAAGTAGCCGCAGTAAACCATACTGTACTTTCAACTCAACTAGGTAAAAACGAAATTCACATCCGTACCGTCGAGCATATATTAGCTGCTCTGGCTGGTTGTGGTGTTGATAACGTGCGTATCGAAATTGATGGACCAGAAGTCCCACTTCTTGACGGATCAGCTTTAGTGTGGGCAGAAAGCATTGGGAAGGTAGGTTTATTAACACAATCATCTCCTTCAAAAGAAACGATTGTTATCAATGAACCAATTTGGGTAAGACACGAAGATGCTTTCGTTTGTGCGATGCCAGCACCAGAAACGAGGTTTACATACGGTATTGATTTTGACTTACCTGCAATTGGTAATCAATGGTACAGTTGGACAATGCCCACATCAGATTATTCTGATGAAAGTTTCGTAACAGAAATAGCGCCAGCTCGTACATTTGGACTGTTAGACCAAATTGAGTACTTACAAAAGTCTGGATTAATTAAGGGTGGAAACTTGGAGAATGCACTAGTTTGTGGACCAGAGGGTTGGTTAAATCCACCATTGAGGTTTGCAAACGAGCCAGTTCGTCATAAAATCTTGGACTTAGTGGGAGATTTAAGTTTGCTTGGAAAATTTCCGCAAGCTCACTTCTTGGCATACAAAGCTAGCCATCAGTTACACGTTCAATTAGCTCAAAAAATTTTGGATTTATGATTTGTCTCCGACAATAAATAGATTTTAGATTAATGCTACAGTTTATAATCTTTTTGAATCAAAAATCCAAAATCCAAAATTAACAGAGTGCCATGTCAATCGTCACCGAACCTAAAACTACCGATGTAACCTCTCCTGGGTCATCTGAACCCGCATCAGAGAGCGCTTCTACACAACAATCTGAAACTAAAAAAGTTTTCAGCATTGAAGAAATACAAAAAATATTACCCCACCGTTACCCTTTTGCCTTAGTAGATAAAATCATTGATTTTGTACCAGGTAAAAGTGCCGTTGGTGTTAAAAATGTTACTGTCAACGAGCCACAGTTTCAAGGACATTTTCCTGGGCGCCCAATAATGCCAGGAGTGTTAATAGTTGAAGCTATGGCACAAGTGGGGGGTGTCGTAATGACACAAGTGCCAGAGTTGGAAGGTGGGCTTTTCTTATTTGCTGGTATAGATAAAGTGCGTTTTCGCCGTCAGGTAGTACCAGGAGACCAGTTAGTAATGACTGTGGAACTGTTATGGGTTAAACAGCGTCGTTTCGGTAAAATGCAAGCTCGTGCCGAAGTAGATGGTCAACTCGCATGTGAAGGCGAACTTATGTTTTCACTCGTTACCTGATGCCTTTAATCAGGAATGTGGGTACGTTAACAATCGTGCCCTTATTCACCAAAAAGGATACCAGAAAATTAGTTATTTACAACTTATATTGTAAAATCTGTTAAATTTCGATAACTTTCGCCCTCACACACACGCTTGTTGGTAACCCGACACCTTCGGCTACGGATTAATCAAATAGTCAGCACGCTTACTGTTCTGGAGATGCACCCTTGAAGACGCTCATTCATCCTACCGCTGTAATACATCCAAATGCGGAACTTCACCCCACAGTGCAAGTCGGTGCCTATGCTGTGATTGGAGGGCATGTGAAAGTAGGTCCCGAAACCGTAATCGGCGCCCACGTGGTGCTAGACGGGTTCACAGAAATTGGGGCACGAAATCAAATATTCCCTGGCGCAGTTATAGGTACAGAACCACAAGATTTAAAATACGACGGCGAACTGAGTTGGGTCAAAATCGGCGACGATAACCTAATTCGCGAGTATGTAACAATCAACCGCGCCACAGGTGCAGGAGAAGCCACACTTGTGGGTAATAGAAACCTACTCATGGCATATGTCCACGTAGGTCATAATTGTGTAATTGAAGACTCTGTAATTATTGCTAACTCGGTTGCCCTAGCAGGTCACGTATACATTGAATCACGCGCCAGACTCAGTGGAGTATTGGGAGTGCATCAATTTGTACATATTGGCAGACACGCAATGGTGGGAGGAATGGCACGTATAGACAGAGACGCACCACCATACATGACCATCGAAGGAAATCCAGCGAGAGTTCGAGCCATGAACTTGATTGGACTCAAACGCGCAGGTTTCATACCCGAAGAATTACAAAACCTCAAAAAAGCTTTCCGTATTTTATATCGCTCACAGCTAACATTTAAAGACGCTTTAGACGAAATTGAAATGCTAGGAGACACCGAGCATTTACTACATCTACGTCGCTTTTTACTGCTATCACAAATGCCAGGAAGACGCGGATTAATACCCGGTAAAGGCAAAGGCGCAAATATAAGCGATGAATAACAAGTTAGGAGTTGAGAGTTAGGAATTAGGGATTAGGAATTAGGAGTTAAGAGTTATAAATTTAGTATTTCGCTTTAAACCTTAGACTTTTAACTTTTGTTTTTGTAAACAGCTATGTCGATTCATTAATTTCTACTTCTCATCTCCTAACTCCTAACTCCTAACTCCTAACTCCTAACTATATTAAAATGCGAATATTTATAAGTACTGGTGAAGTTTCTGGAGATTTGCAAGGCGCCTTACTTGTTGAAGCATTATTGCGTCAAGCGACTCTTAATAACACCCAATTAGAAATCGTGGCATTAGGTGGTGATAAAATGCAGCAAGCTGGCGCCACCATTATTGGTAACACAGCAAAAATTTCTTCATTCGGATTGTTAGAAGCAATACCTTATATATTGCCGACGTTACAAATTCAACAAACAGCTATTAAATACCTGAAAGAAAACCCACCAGATTTAGTAGTACTAATCGACTACATGGGACCAAATATGGTAATTGGTAAATATGTGAGGCGCCATTTACCTAATTTGCCCATAGTGTATTATATAGCACCACAAGTTTGGGTGTCTTCACTAACAACCAAAGATACAAAAGCTATAATTAACGTCAGTAATAAGTTATTAGCGATTTTTCCAGCAGAAGCTCGTTATTTTGAAAAGCACAAAGCAAATGTAACTTGGGTAGGGCATCCCTTGATAGATAGAATGCAGGAATTCGAGAGTCGAGAAATCGCTCGTCAAAAATTAGGTATACTTGATGAAGTTACAAACATTGCTTTGCTTCCTGCCTCTCGTCCTCAAGAACTAAAATATTTATTACCCGTAATGTTTGAAACTGCTCAAACACTGCAAGAAAAATTAGAGCAAGTACACTTTTGGATACCTCTGTCACTAGAAACTTACCGAGACAGAATTGAAAAAGCAATACAACAATATGGACTAAAAGCAACAGTAGTATCAGGTCAACAGAAAGAAGTACTAGCAGCAGCAGACTTAGCAATTACCAAATGCGGCACAGTAAACTTAGAACTAGCACTATTAAAAATTCCACAGGTAGTATTATATCGTCTCAGCCCTTTTACTTACTGGGTAGGTACTAAAATACTAAAAGTAACCTTTGATTACGCTTCACCAGTAAATTTAGTAGCAGCGAAAGAAATAGTGCCAGAATTTATTCAAGAGCGCGCAACAAAAGAAAACCTAGTTCAGGCAGCAATGGAACTACTATTAAATCCTGAACGTAAAAAGCTTTTACAAAAAGACTACCAAGAAATGCGCGCGAGCTTAGGTGAAGTTGGAGTATGTAACAGAGCCGCCAAAGAAATTTTACAATTATTATAGAAAAATGTCATGCTGATATTTTAACTCTTGTGGAATGGGCTTCTAGCCCGTTTAATGGTATTTTTATTTACACAAATATTAT
Organism: Calothrix sp. PCC 7716; assembly: GCF_019977735.1. GTDB lineage: Bacteria > Cyanobacteriota > Cyanobacteriia > Cyanobacteriales > Nostocaceae > Dulcicalothrix. Next base: position 183,549 of record NZ_AP025018.1, read on the forward strand.
ATATATAGTATTTATATTGAGAAAAAGACGTATTTTTATTTGTGGCAATTGTATTATTTGATATCAGACATGAAATAAAATCTCCGTAGAGACGTTACATGTAACGTCTCTACATATGGATAATCAACTGGACATGGTATCAGGGCAAATTGCTTGGGTCGATACCTTGAGATTGTAAATAGGCAATTAACCTATCTTTTTGCTGACGTTCTTGTTCCGCGCGTTGACGTTCCTGTTCCGCGCGTTGACGTTCTTGTTCCGCGCGTTGGCTTTCTAACTCGACTTTTTCAACAGCCCAAGGTAACATGTTACCTGATGCATCCCACCAGCGTAACCAATAACCAGTTCGACCTTCCTTAGTTCCTTGCCAAGTTCCCAAAAATAAACCCATCGACTCAATCCAATGGCGCCCATTCTCATCTGGCAATTCTAGAATATAACTACCATTATCTAATTTGTAAAATTCTAATAGTCCTCCATCTGGGTCAAACACAACATAAACAGGAATTTTAAGTATTTTTTCGTAAAAAAACCATTTTCCTGGTGGATGTGTTTGTTTTGACGAATATTCTTCACCTTTATATCCTTCGTTTTTGAAGTCCGACAAAAACTCCATAACTACTGAAGGAATATTACCTTCTAAATTGGGTGTGTAACTTCTACGGTCGTTTAAAATTTCATTTACTCTATCTACATACACCCAGTCAGGTGCTTTAACTGTAAACAAACCGTTGACTTTTGCACAAAGCCCAAAATTTGAAGCTATTAACATGTACGCTGTGATATATCCAGCAAGTTCTAATATTTCACGCAAAGCACCAGCCAACAATGGCTGACCTGTATTTTCCACTGGGTCGTCCTCTAACCAAAAATCATCAGGTAATGCTTCCCAAGATATTACCATGCCTTTTTGAGATTTTGGTTCACTAAGTTGGGTTGCCATTTTTTACCCCATGTTCCGTTTGATTTATCTATATTCTAAATGAAATACTAAACTGAATCAGAAGACAACTTTTTTATGGATATTAACCGTTTACTGATTTGGACAGTCACTGTATCATGCATTTTGCAAATCATTTATGCAATTCGCAGTTCAAAGAGACTCATTACAGGTTGGGTTGTAGTTTCAGCGTTTGTTTTAGCTGTCACGGGAGCATTGTATTACTTTACTCCAACTATAGCAGGCTTAATTGGTGGAAGCTTATGGATTATACTAATAGTCACTCCTATCATTGCGCTTGTCCATGTCAATCGACTTTTAGCTCAACAAAAATTTAAACAAGCTCGAAAACTCTCTATTCTCGTGCGACTATTACATCCTTTAGATGGCATAAAAGAGCAACCAGAATTAATTAAAGGATTAGAGCTAGCTCAAAAGGGTTTTATTGATGAAGCTACTGTTATTTTTCAACGTTACCAATCATCAACAACATCAATTGGCAGGTCTGCTGCAATTACCTTATATCAAATTAATTCTCGTTGGTTAGAATTACTATTATGGATACAACAAAATACGACACCAGAGATACTAGCAAAAGAATCATATTTATTAGTAATGTACTTGCGTTCTTTAGGAGAAATAGGTGATGTAAATGGAATGTTACAGGTATGGCAACAATATTTTTCAAGTATAGAAAAAACAGATTTATCAACGCGCAATCTTGCAAAACTATATGTATTGGCATTTTGTGGAGAAAAGGAACAAGTCGCAAACTTATTTAACAGTTCGCTTTTAATATACCCTCAAACGATTAAAAATTTTTGGTTGGCCACTGCTGAACAAGCATCTGGAAATTATGAAACTGCTCGCGAGCTATTTTTAAATTTAATTAACTGTGAAGATGTACGTATTCGCACGGCTGTAGAATGGCGCCTATCTCAACCATCGAAGGCGCCGCTGATACCCCCTCTAGATAAAGATGTTCTTGAACAAATAATTATAGAAATTAAACAAGAAGCCAGATATATAGGCAAAAGTCAAATTAAGCGACAACCAAAAGCTACATTTTTGATTATTGGGTTAAACCTAGTAGCATTTGCACTCTTAGTTAGATTTGGAGGTAGTACAAACTTATATGCATTATATAATTTAGGCGCCTTGGTTCCACAACAAGTATTAGCTGGAGATTGGTGGCGCCTTTTGACTGCAACATTCCTTCACTTTGGCTGGCTGCATTTAATAATGAATATGGTTGGACTTTATTATTTTGGTCGTGTCGTAGAATTTATTTTAGGAGTAAAGCAATATTTATTTGTATATTTAACTACAGGTGTTGGGTCAATGCTGACAGTTACTTTAATGTATATTTTAGGTTATTCGCCAGAAAACTTTGTAGTTGGTGCTTCTGGAAGCGTTATGGGTTTAGTTGGCGTTTCTGTTGCTATATTTTTGCGTGACTGGTTAAAAAATAGAGGTAGCATTGCCTCGAAAAAATTACAAAGCTTTTTATTGATAATTTTGATACAAACAGTATTCGATTTAACAACACCTCAAATTAGTTTTGTTAGTCATATTTCTGGAACAATTATTGGCTTTTTACTTGGGATGATTTTGAAACATTAGAATAACAATACGTAATAAAGGCACCTATTTAGATAAGGCGCCTTTTTAGCGCAACTAATGGTTCGTGTCAATAGTTTTGGTATGTTGGCACCTGTCGTAGGGTGGGCAGTGCCCACCTTACAACGCCCCAGAATTAATGACACAGACTCTAGGTTTTCATGCGTAAATTTAGCGGTGTGAACCGTGGTTCACAAATTCTCAGTAAATATAAGTATGTTCAAATAAATCTACGAAATGATATATTGACATTCAAAGATATATATGTATTAAGGGTGATGGAGTTTACTATGTATGATTACTTAAATATAAAAGTTGTTTTGTCAAAAAAAATACGTCAAATCATTAAAACCTTAAATAAAGTGCGTTTGTGGCAAAGTCTACTGGCTGGGCTGCTAGTACTATTATTGTTATACCCTTACCCTGGCGCCACTCAAGAAAACCCATCTAAAAAAACGCTGCAAGTTGCAACGAAAGTAATTCCTCCGTTTGTGTTTCAAGATAAAGATAAACTTTCGGGGTTTAGTATTGACTTATGGCGCAGCATTGCTAACGAAATAGGCGCCGACTTTAAGTTTACCGTGTATCCAACAGTACCAGATGTTCTTAATCAAGTTGAACAAAATAAAGTAGATTTAGGCATTGCAGCAATTTCCATCACTGCAGAACGGCAAAAGAAATTTGATTTCTCTTTACCAATGTTTGCAGGGGGGTTGCAGATAATGGTCAGAAGTTCTGAAAGCAAAAATAATATCTTCCCTAACCTGGTACAGATGTTTTTCTCTCCAACGCTTCTACAGCTTGTTGCCATTGCACTAGTTTTAATTGTAATTGCTGCCCACATTATTTGGTTATTTGAACGTCATCACCAAGAAGCAATGATTTCCAAATCTTATTTCCCTGGTATTTTAAAAGCTTCTTGGTGGGCAGCTGCAACTTTAGCGACACAAGCTGATGAAATGCCCAAAGGTCCACTCGGTCGAATGATAGCAATAATTTGGATGTTTATTGGCGTGATTTTTGTCGCTTATTTTACAGCAACCGTTACTACTGCTATGACAGTGCAACAACTTCAAGGTGATATTCGTGGTATTGAAGATTTACCCGGTCGAGTTGTGGTTACTACTGCTGGTAGTACTGCATCTGAATTTCTACGTCAGCAAAAAATTAAAGCTGTTGAAGTCGCTGGTATCGATAAAGCTTATGCAACTTTACTAAACAATCAAGCCGATGCTTTAGTTTTTGACTCTCCTGTACTTCTTTACTATACAGCTAACGAAGGTAAAAATAAGGTTGAAATTGTCGGCTCAATATTCCAAGAAGAAAATTACGGTATTGTTTTACCAAATAATAGTCCTTACCGTAGAGAAATTAACAGTGCGCTGTTGACTCTTAAAGAGAATGGAATTTATAAGACATTATATGAAAAATGGTTTGATGTCAAGAAATCATAGAAACCAGGTTTCTTCGTTGAATCTTGTCATAAAAATCACAATTTCGAGTAGAAACCAGGTTTCTCAGATGAAAATGTGAACCACGCCTCAGAAACAAACCAGAAACCAGGTTTCTTCGTTGAATCTTGTCATAAAAATCACAATTTCGAGTAGAAACCAGGTTTCTCAGATGAAAATGTGAACCACGCCTCAGAAACAAACCAGAAACCAGGTTTCTTCGTTGAATCTTGTCATAAAAATCACAATTTCGAGTAGAAACCAGGTTTCTCGGATCAAAATGTGAACCACGGTTCACATTTACAAATTTAATTTCAAATTTAATTCGACCTTCGGAGAATAGAACCAAATATTTGTGCGATGTATGATTGCTGGCAATAATAACAACCGCTCTTAGTCGTGAATTGCATAACTACCAAGTTCTGGACTAGCTGTTTACTAGCTGTTACAGTGTCATTTCCTTTTGCCCATGCACAAGCGACTTCACTTTACCAGCAATATTCTGTGTACAATTTAGCGCAGGCAGGTAATTTCAATCAGTTGATGCGACAAGGTTACGCTCAAGCTGGTCAACGAAATTATCGTAGAGCATTACAATTTTTTAGACAGGCACTCTCAGCACGTCCTGGCAATAGATTTGCCACTGCTGCTATTGCCAATATGCAAAGCTATATTCAGCGTGGCGCCAGAAGGTCGATTGGTTTTACAGCGGGAAGACCTGGTAGAGTCAGAGCAGGGGGAACTAGAGGAACTTGCTTTCAAAATCAAAAAGCTCCTATTCCTTTGGTACCTTCAGACCAAGAAGCACAGTTGACAACAGCAGAATATCCAACATTTTATATTTATATTCCTCAAATCACAACTGAAGCGCGAACAATGGAATTTGTACTGCGCGATAACACTAATATTACACCTTTGTATAGAGAATCTTTCCATCCTGTTCAGCAAGCAGGCATTATCAGCATTCGTTTACCCACACGTATACCCTTACAAATAGGTCAAATTTATACTTGGGGATTTTCGATGATTTGCGACCCTCGCAAACGCGATGAAGATATTTATATAGAAGGCAGAATTGAGCGGTTACAAGATGAAAATTTAGATACTCAACTACAAACTACAAGTAAAATTTTAGACCGTGCTGTTCTTTATACAACAGCCGGGTTTTGGGAAAATGCTTTCACGGATATAGCAATTCTACGGCGCCAACGTCCCAACGACCCCGAAGTTCAGCAATACTGGCAAGATTTATTACAGTCCATCGAGGCGCCACCCGAAACTTACAATAAACCATTTTTACCCTGTTGTACACCCAAACAATAAACACCTACTATCGAAAGCGGGGGAATTAAACGTATGATAAAAATTAAATTACTGCTCTTTCTTCTAATTACCAATCTAACGATTCTCCTTACTCCAAGAGCTTCATCTCAAATTACTCCAGATAGTACACTAGGCGCCGAACGTTCAGTAGTCACACCAAACGGTAACATACAAGGGCTACCCGCAACTCTCATCCAAGGAGGCGCCACAAGAGGTGTTAATCTATTTCAAAGTTTCTCACAATTCAACGTTGGAGACGGGCAACGAGTTTACTTTGCCAACCCACAAGGAATTCAAAATATATTATCCCGCATAACAGGTGGAGACCCCTCCAGAATATTTGGAACTTTGGGTGTAGACGGTAAAGCGAATTTATTCTTTCTTAACCCCAATGGAATTATATTTGGTCAAAACGCGCGGTTAGATGTAGCAGGTTCATTTTTTGCCAGTACAGCAAATAGCTTTGTATTCGATAACGGGTTACAGTTCAGCGCAACCAACCCAGAAGCACCACCACTAATAACAGTAAGCATACGTCCAGGATTACAATTTGGCGCCAATTCTTCTACTATCAGCAATACCGGAAACCTCCAAACAGGGCAAGATTTAACACTTGCTGGTGTAAAACTCGACCTGCAAGGAAAACTAGAAGCAGGAAACGACTTAACACTCTCCGCAACAGATACAGTAAAAGTCAGAGATACAGCAACAAATCCTTTTATTGCTTCTGCGGGTGGAAAGCTACTTTTACAAGGTAATCAAAATGTAGATATTTATGCTTTAAATCATCCTAACAGTGGGTTTTTCTCAGGTTCCGACATGGTGCTGCGGAGTGCAAATACTGTAGGAGGAGATGCACACTACTGGGCAAACGGTAATTTTCGCATAGAACAACTCGATGGTAATGTCGGAAATCTTTTCAGTCCTTATGACCCAGTAATTCGCGCAAGTGGAGATGTAAATGTTGGTGACTATACAGGTGCTTCACTCCATATTCTGGCTGGAGGTAGTGTAACTCTTGGGAATGTAAATATTACAGGCGCCGACTCTAAAGCAAACACCTTATCAGGAAATGTTACGCTTTCTGATGGAACATCGCTACAAATTGATGGTGCCAATAAACCAACTTTAGATATACGCGCGGGTACAACTGATTTTGGAACACCCGGAGTTACACCTGATAATTCGGGCAATGAAATTATATATACTCCCATTCAAAATCCTTTAAATAATAGTATTAGCTCTGTCATTAGCAATCAAACTCAAACAGAAGGTGCAAAAATTTCAATTGCAGGAATTAATGTTGTACAGAATGGTCAGGTATTATTAACAAATCAATATCAACCTAATACAAATTTTCCAGGAGGTACGATTGAAATTACGGGGACTTCTCCTAACTTAGATGTAGGCGCCTATTCAATAACAGCTTTTGGTAGTCCAGTTACTATAGATTCTAGAGGCAGTGTACGAATTGCAGAAGGAATAAATACAGGTTCTAGAGACAGAACTGGAGGAGACATCAATATTCTGAGTAACGGAAACATTCAAGTTAGTGATCAGAATATTCGTTCCGGAAATCAAAACGATTTTGGAGGAAGTTTAACATCCATAGCCAATAATGGCAGCAGTGGCAATATTACTCTTAACAGTAGAAATGGAAACATAGATATCAAAAGAAAAATTGGTTCTTGGGCTAACATTACTAAAGCTGGGAATATAAGTATTAACGCGAATGGTAATATTACTATAGAAGATGAAATAGCATCTCGTATAATAAATAATGGAACAGGAACAGCAGGAAGTGTAGAAATTAACAGTAGTAACGGCAACATAAATTTTATAGCTGAGGGAGAAGCACCTTCTAGTAGTGGATTTATTCGGGAAATTACATCCTCTACACTTAGCGGACAAGGTGGTACAATCAGGCTAAATTCACCTCAAGGTCAAATTAATACAACAGGTTGGACAATTAGACCTCAGTCTCAAAATGGTTTAGCTGGAAATGTGGCAATTGAAGCTCGTGGTGATATTCGTATTGGTAATATCGAAGCTTCAAGTAATAATACTAACCAAGCAGACTTTAATAAAGTTACGATTCAATCGAATCAGGGTTCGGTCTTTTTAAATAACTCTAGAATAACTACCAGTAACTCTGGCTCTAATTTTTCAGGAGACATAAGTATTAGCGCACGTAATCAAGTTTTAATTGGTGATGACAATGGAAAAGCAGAAATTTCTAGCCGGGGAAATTTTGGACGTATCTTTATTGGTAAATCTGATGAGTATACATCTTTTTCTCCACAAACAGTTGAAATAAAAAACTCTACACTCAGCACTACTAACTCAAGCTTATCTCAAGAAGCAACAGATAATACTCGTAATACTATTGATAGTGGTTCTATATTCATCGATACTGGTTTCCTTTCACTGAAAAACACCACAATTGACACAAACACTGTAACAAGAGGCAATGCAGGCGATATCACAATTAATGCAACCAGTGGAGGTGTTGACATAGATCAAGGTAGTAGTATTAGCAGTCAGGTATTGTCACGTGCAAACCTTCTACCACAAAACATTGCTAACCCTAAACCAGAAGAATTTCGTAACGGCGGCAATATAAATATTACAGCAGGTTCGTTCAAATTAAGCAATAATAGTCAAATCAATGCTTTTGTAAATAGTGGCAACTCTAACCTTGATGCCCAAGACCGTCCATTTGCCAATGCTGGAAATATAAATATTAATGTTGGTAGTGGCAACTTTGAAATTAATGCTGCGCCAAATGGCAGGGGTATCACTGGTATTTTTAGTACATTAGGAAACGGGGGAGAGGATGGTTTTACCAATGCAACTGGTAAGGGAGGAGATATCACTATCACCTCTGGGTCAATGTTAATTAATGGTACAAATACTGAAGTAACGCCAAATGCGGGAATAGCTGCTAAGACTTTTGGAATTGGAGATGCTGGTAAAATTCAAATTAATACAGGCAACCTGACTATTCAAAATGGCGGTTTTATAGATAACAGTACTACCAGAAATGGAAATGCTGGTTCAATTAATATTACAGCACAGTCAGTCAATCTAACTAACGATAGCCCAAGGCGCCGTGCTATACAAAGTGTTGTACAAACACGGTCAGAAAAGGGTAATGGTGGTGATATTTTTATCAATACAGGTTCATTATCTTTAAATAATGCCGGTATTGATGCTAGCGTTATTGGAAACCAGGGAAATGCTGGCACTATAAATATTACAGCTAATAGTTTTAATGCCACTGAAGGTGGTCAGGTGCGAAGTGCCACCAATACAACTAATAGTAGTGAGAAAGCTGGAGGTATAGTACTCAAAGTTAGAGATAATATTACTCTGTCTGGCTCTAGACAATCAGCTAATCCAAATAGTGACCGAAATTCTTATTACATAGATGCAAATAATCTAATTCCTAGTGGGGTTTTTGCAACTACAGGCGCCAATTCAACAGGCAGTGGTGGTAATATTTTTATAGACCCCGAACAAGTAACAATTGAAGACGGTGGCAGAGTTGCTGTAGATAGTCAAGGTACAGGTAATGCAGGTCAAATAAACCTTGAAGCAAACCGTCTTATTCTTAATCAAGGTAATATTACTGCCAATACAAATAACGGTAATGGTGGAGATATAACAATCAACGTAGCAGATTTACTGTCAATGAGACGTAATAGTTTAATTTCTACCACTGCTGGTCAAACTGGTGGAAATGGTGGAAATATCACTATTGGTGGTATCGGCAACTCCGTTCCACTTATTGTTACAACTCCAGGAGAAAACAACGATATCATTGCCAACGCGCGTACAGGTACAGATGGTAAGGTCATAATTAACGCAATTGGTGGTTTTGGTTTTAACCCCTTGACTAGGCAAGACCTAGAGAAATTAGACCCTATAAATCAAAATCCTCGTAATTTACAAAGCAGTGATATCACCGCTATATCTTCAGCAGCTTCTCCTATCAATAATCCGCAAGCAAATCCTAACTCACCAGAAAGCGAACTAAGTGTTCCTTTAATTGACCTACCTCAAAAGACAGTCGATGCTTCTACATTGATAGCTACTAGATGTGACGCTTTTGCTGGTAAAGGTAGTCAATTTGTAAATACAGGAAACGGTGGTTTACCACCTCGACCCGATGCACCACTGAACAGTGACGCTGTATGGAAAGATACACGTTTAACCACAACTCCAACACAGCAACAAATACCTACTGCAACAACTTCAAATCGAAAAACAATCGCGGCGCCTCCAAAACCTGCGACTACATGGGTATTCAACGATAAAGGCGAAGTAACCCTTGTTTCCAAGGCGCCTGGTAGTAATTCTTCATTGTTTAATAATACGCCTATTTGTCCAGTTCGCTAATCCCCCTAGCCCCCCTTAACAAAGGGGGAACAAGAGGTCTTCTTAAAGCCCCCCTTAACAAAGGGGGTTGGGGGAATCAATCCAAGTTATTACACTTAATTTATCTCATAAAAAATGAATATTAAACTTTTGTTAATCCTTACAATACTACTAAACTTAATAACTCCAAAATCTATACTTGCCCAGGCGCCTGGACAAGACTTACAGCGACAAACAGAACCCCCACCTACCCCTCTTCCCAATATTCAAAAACTACCATCGCCACAAGAATTATTTCAATTTCCATCAATAACCGCTCCCACACCTCCCACTCCCCAAGTTATTCCGAGTGATGTACAAGGCGCCATCAAAGTCACAAACTTTGAAATTGAAGGTAGCACTGTTTTCACTCAACAACAATTAAATGATGCCACAAAAGACTTAATTAACAGACCTATCAGCTTTACCGAGCTACTACAAGCTGCTGATAAAATTACTAATCTTTACACAAAAGGTTGTAATGATAATAACTCTAAAGAACCTTGTTATGTAAACTCCGGCGCCTATATTCCTGCCGACCAAACCTTTAAAGTAGATGGTGGGATAGTAAAAATTAGAGTTTTAGAAGGTCGTCTAGAAAATATTAACGTCAAAGGAACACGACGATTAAATTCTGATTATGTACGAAGTCGTTTAGCTTTAGGCGCCGATAAACCTCTAAATCTCAAAAAACTACTAGAAGCTTTACAATTATTAGAACTAGACCCATTAATACAAAATGTTAAAGCCGAATTAGCAACAGGCACCACTCCGGGTGGTAGCATTTTAGCCGTTCAAGTTGCAGAAACTAAAACATTTAGCGTTCAACTAAATTTAAATAACAATAGACAACCTAGTGTCGGTAGCTTTGAACGACAAATTCAATTTAACCAAGCCAACTTATTAGGACTTGGAGACGGTTTGAGCGTTGCTTATGCCAATACTGACGGAAGTAATAGTGTATACGCTAGTTATGGAATACCTTTAAATCCTCAAAATGGCACATTGACATTCAATTACAGCTATGCATCAAGCGAAGTCATTGAAAAACCATTTGATGCTTTGGGTATTGAGGGTACATCACAAGAATATGGAATTACATACCGTCAACCTTTAATACGAACACCAACAAAAGAGTTTGCGTTATCTTTATCAGCAACTCGTCGCGAAAGTGACCTTGGTTTTTTAGAAACATTAGTGGGTGAAAGACTTCCTTTTCCTTCTCCTGGCGCCGATGAAAATGGTCAAACTCGCGCGACTATTTTACGTTTTGCCCAAGACTGGACGCAGCGTAGTAGCAGCGAAGTTTTTGCCGCGCGCTCACAACTAAGTTTAGGTATCGATGCTTTAGATGCCACTATAAATAATACTGACCCAGATGGTGAATTTTTTGCTTGGCGTGGACAAGCACAGTGGGTAAAACTATTGGCGCCAGATACTTTATTCATCGCGCGTGCAGATTTACAACTTGCCGATAGACCGTTACTACCGAGTGAACAAATTGGTTTAGGAGGACAAGCAACAGTTAGAGGATATCGTCAAGATAGAACTTTAGCAGATAATGGCTTTCTGGCTTCAGCAGAATTTCGTTACCCTGTATTACGAGTTCCAGAAATTCAAGGATTACTGCAAGTTACCCCGTTTATTGATTTTGGTACAGCTTGGAATACATCTAACGCTGGAAGAGGCGCCCTCAACCCAGATACTTTAGCATCGGTAGGGCTTGGGTTATTATGGCAACAAAATAATAGGTTAACCGCGCGGTTTGACTGGGGTGTTCCGCTAGGTCGGGTTTCTGGTGAGAAAAACTCTTGGCAAGAAAATGGATTGTATTTTTCCATTATTTATCATCAACCTTTTTAATTCATTTATCAGTTAAATATATGTATAAAATTTTTGCTCTAGCTGCATTATCTCAAATATTTATCACCACTCCGGCGCCTGCTTCTATGGTGCCTCAACAAGTAAGCGTTCAAGCATCTACAAATGCCAAATCATTATTTGACCAAGGTTTAAACTTATACCAAGCACAAAAGTATTCAGAAGCAGTAAAGTCATTTCAACAAGCTGCAACAGCATTTGGCAATAATGGAGATAAACTAAATCAAGCCCTCAGTTGGAACTATCTCTCATTAAGTTACCAAGAGTTAGGACAATTATCTGAAGCTGGAATAATTAATGAAAGTATAAAATTACTACAGAGTAAAAGTGGCAGCAAAGAATATTTATCGATACGCGCGCAAGCTTATAATACATTGGGCAAATTACAATTAGCGCAAGGACAACCCGAAAATGCCTTCTTAAGTTGGCAAGAAGCTGTTAATATATATAGTCAAATTCAAGATATTTCTGGAAAAATAGGTGCCCAAATTAACCAAACGCAAGCACTACAAGCTTTAGGACTGTTTCGACGCGCTAAAAATACTCTTGAAAGCGTAAAGTCAGATTTAACAAAACAGCAAGACCCAGTATTAAAAGCTACTGGTTTACTCAGTCTTGGCAACGCACTGCGAGTTGTTGGTGATTTAAATTTATCTTTACAAGTATTAGATGATGCAAGTAAACTGGCGCCATCAAAAGAAATATTAGCAGAAATACTGTTGAGTAAAGGTAATACAGTTCAAGCGCAGAAAAAAACGTTAGGAGAAGATACAACTCAACAAGCATTACAGCTTTATCAGCAAGCAGCTACAACTTCATCTATACCAACAACTCAAGTCCAAGCACAACTTAATATATTACGCTTGTTAGTCTCATCATCACAACCAGAACAACTCCGAGGCGCCCAAACTTTATCACAACAACTTCAAGCTCAAATAGATAGTTTACCACCAAGTCACAGCAGCGTTTATGCTCGAATTAATTTTGCTCAAAGTTTAATCAAGTTAGCACTCCAAACCAACTCAACAGCAGTATCACCTCAAGATGCATGTACGAACGGACATCCTATTTGTACAGCAGCCAAAGTCATAGTCATAGGTATTAAGCAAGCTCAAAGTTTGAATGATTTACGTGCGGAAGCTTATGCTATAGGTACTTTGGGTCATTTGTACGAACAAACTCAGCAATGGACAGAAGCAGAAAATTTGAGCAAGCAAGCTTTAAAACTATCAGAAAGTATTCAAGCAAAAGATATAAGCTCGCGTTGGTTATGGCAATTAGGTAGAATTAAAAGCGCAGATAATAATCCTGGAAGAAATCAAGAACAGGCGATTGTAGCTTACGAACAAGCTGTTAATATTTTAAAATATTTGCGTCGTGATTTAGCGGCACTCAATCGGGATGTACAATTTTCGTATCGTGAAGAAATCGAGCCAATTTACCGTCAATATGTGAGATTATTATTGATATCTCAGGCACAACCAGATTTTAAGACTTTAGAAAAAGCGAGGAAAACTATTGAAGCATTGCAAGTAGCAGAATTAAATAACTTTTTCCGTAGCGCTTGCGTAGATGCTCAACCTGTGGAGATGAAAAAAATTGACCAAAATCAGACAACATCTGTAGTATATCCGTTCATATTAAGCGACCGTTTAGCAGTAATAACATGGTTTCCTAAGCAGCCTCAAGAACAGTCATTAAAACTGCACACAATAAATATATCTCAAAACGAATTTGAAAATAAAGTAAGTACATTGCGTCAACAGTTGACGATTAGAAGCACATACGAATTTTTGCCACTTGCACAAGAAATGTATAATTGGTTAATTCGGCCAATAGAGACAGACTTACAAAACAGTCGTATAAGCAACCTTGTATTTGTACTAGATGGTAGATTACAAGGTATTCCAATGGCAGCGCTTCACGATGCACAAAAAAACGAATATTTAGTTCAGAAAAAATATGATATTGCCCTAACACCAGGATTAGAAATATTACCACCAAGAAATATCGCGCGAGGCAGACTAGAAGGAATCTTTGCTGGAATTAATGAACCAAACAAAACTTCAACTCAAACTTTTCCAGGATTACCCGCTGTTAGGAGAGAGTTAGAAACAATAACCAAAAAACTTTCGACTCAAAACTTATTCAATAATAACTTTACCACAGAAAAATTTGAACGGGCAGTAACCTCATCTCAGGCGCCGATAGTTCACCTAGCGACTCACGGAAAATTTAGTTCTAGAGCCGAAGATACATTTATTTTAGCCTGGACACAACCATTAAGCGTCAAACAATTAGACTCCCTTCTCAAAGCAAGAGAAACCAAACAGCAAGCAATAGATTTATTAGTTCTCAGCGCATGTCAAACAGCAGTAGGTGACGACAGAGCAGCATTAGGACTTGCAGGAATAGCCGTTCAATCGGGCGCCCGTAGTACAATCGGAAGTCTATGGAGCGTTGACGATAATGCTACTTCCAACTTAATGATTCAATTCTACCAACAACTCGTCAATAACCAAAAACCAAGAGGAGAAGCTTTGCGTCTAGCTCAAATGTCCCTACTTTCAGCAGAAGACCCCACATTCAAACATCCTTACTATTGGGCGCCATTCGTTTTAGTAGGTAACTGGCAATAATGGCAACGGATGTAACGGATGTCATGAGTCGCGCACGTTAACGCAGTTTTCCTACTTTCTTAGCATTTATACTACAAGTAACTAACTACAGAAATAGATCAATTAAATAAATTATTAACTCCCGATAGAAGTTAGGATAAATAATTACAACTATAATTATAACTTCTTATCATATGTATCACAACTAAGTGAAAACAATATAAGCAGCTATAAAAATGAATGTACAGTACAACTTCGACTATTTTCAAGGCAACTCTTTTTCAGAACTATACGCACAAGATACCAAAGATGCATCTTATGCATTTATTTTAAACTATCCCACTACTGCGGGTTGGGCTGCTTACCCAAATAAAAGTAAATATTTAATTCAAGATGGTAGTGATGAATATAATAAAATATCTTACGATAAGCTTTTTCAAAAAGAAGCTTGGAAAAACCTTGCTGTGTTAGGTGATACAATTTTAGGCATCACTGTAAGTCCACCACCAAATTTATTATTTGACTATTGGCGCCAGCATTTTGGCTATAGTTATAATAACATTCATGTAATACCACAATCAGTTTATCTCGATTACCTTAATCAAAACGCCCGCTTCGATAAATTTATTACATTATTTCCGTTTGATGCTTTACAAACAGAAAAACATGCCGTTGCACCCGATGTTCATTATAATTTACTTAGTAAAGCGACTTTATCAAGTTTAGGAGTACAGTGTCCACAATACGCAAGCTATAATCTGAATGAAGTAAATATAGAAGATATTAACTTACCACGAAAATATCCATATTTAATCAAAGTCTCTCATGGACTTTCTGGAGAAGGGACTTATATAATAAAAACTGAAAGCGATTTAAACTACTGTCATTCAGAACTAAAAAAATACCTTGCGAGTAAATCAGTTTCTACAATCGTTGTCTCAGAATTTGTAAACAATGTTATACAAAATTATTGCGTACAGTTTTATATCAGCAAGACTGGTAGTATAACATTAATTGGTACTACAAGCCAACTAGTTACCGACGAAGGAAATTATTTAGGGGGAATAATCAACTATCGTCAAACCGATATGAGTAAATTCTTTTCCATGATTACAGCAATAGGTGAATATGCTCATAATAAAGGATATTTTGGCGCCATAGGATTTGACGTTCTCGAAGACAGAGATGGAGAACTTTTTGTCATTGATGCAAATTTTCGAGTTAATGGTTCCACTCCTTTATGCTTACAGCGTCATAATTTACTAAAACTTGGAAAAGGAGTTGCTAAATATTCTAGTGACTACCGCATTGCAGGAACATTAGAATCAACTTTTAAAACATTGCAACCAGAACTGGAAAATAGCGACTTTATAATTTTATCAGCGCAAGAAATAAATAAGGGAAGTGACTATACCGATATATATGGTATCATCGCAGCAAATACTATTCACGAAATAAAATCTATCGAGCAAAAATTGCAGCAAAAGGGTTTGTTAATTGTTTAATATGATACGGCAAATACCGAAAATTCAAGACCATATTTGCTGAATACGTTGACAAACTTGTTGCCAATCATTAGGGTCTGTTGATAGTATTGCATTATTTATATAGTGTCATATATGGCATCTGAATCACTGTATCCTCTTAAAAGTTCTTCTGCGGCAAGACGATGCCAAGCTTCATCATCAATTTCATCTTGATTAGGTTCGTTAAACATAATAATCACTTTCAATTGCTGATTTTGTGGTAACTCTTGTAAAACTGTATCAGGCAATACAATCTTGCCCTCAGCATTTACTTGAGCAGGAAACTCATATGCTTTCATCTCATTTTTCCATAAAAAAAGTTTTTTATGAAATTATTGTACAGCAGTTCTCGATACTTTACAAACATCTTTTTAATTTGTTGAGAGGTTGACAGTATTTTTTTCTGTTATGCACATAGCAATACCCTTTTCGTAATAAGCTGCTTCATTAATAAAAATCGGGTAAACTGTCGATGCTCCCTCATAAAAAATTTCTTGACCATCAAACGTTAGAAATATCGGGTCTCCTGCATTTAAAGGTTGATAATCTTGAAACTGACGTGATGGATGAATCATTGCTTCAATTTCACCTTGTGCGTTTCTTGGATAATCGATGGCGCCTATATAATTATAAATAGTAATGGAACTTGGTATTTCAGGGAGTTTACCTTGATTGTATGCTTCAAAATAATCTAAAGCAGCAAGTATTAGTTTTTCTGTTTTCTGAAAAAGTTCTGCATTTAATATACCTTGAGCAACGGCGCCAACTTCAATAGCAAAACCCAATTCGCTCAAAGAATCAAGATATACAGCATTTTGAGATTTAGGAGAACAGCAAACCTTTACATCATCACTAATCAAACTTAAATAACTAGATAAACCCAGTAAAAAAGGATGCTCACTACTTAATAAAATGCTTAATCCCATGTTAGATGTTGTAGTGTGTAAATCAATAATTACATCACAAGCTTTACCTTGCCCAGATAATAAAATTTGTTGAATTTCTTTCGCGCGCGTATCTTCATAACTAGAAAGGTTAGCATTTTGTAAATCAGCACGACTAAAACAGCGATTTAAATCTTTATCAATATACCGTCTACATTGTTCAATAGCTTTAGGATTTCCAAATACAACCTGAGATGAAAAACTAGGTCGAGTTATTAAATCTTGATTATTAGCAAACTTTTTGGCTAAGTAGACACCCGTCAACTCGTTACCGTGAGTCCCACCCACTATTGCCACAGTACTGATTTTATTCATAAAGTAGATGTAAGTAAAATTAGATACAAGTATTTGAAGAATTATTAAAGGGCGAGTAGAATTACCGCGTGTGTATATATAGATGATAAATAGGAATTGATGTTGAAAGTAATTTTATCGCGTGTGGGGTTAATGACTGTTTGCTGTTTAATGGTTGCCTGTACGCAAGCACAGGATAATCAAGCAGCGAGTACTCCCACCGAAGCACCAACAGCTACCAACGTAACCGCAACACCAACACCAACTGTTACAGCAACAGCAACAGCGACTGCAACCCCAGGTGCATCAACTGGCGCCGGAAAAGTTGTTACCACGCCTTCAGGGTTAAAGTATGAAGTACTCAAACCAGGTACAGGCGCCACGCCCAAAACAGGTCAAACTGTCACCGTTCACTATACAGGTACTTTAGAAAACGGCACCAAGTTTGATAGTTCGCGTGATAGAGGAGAACCTTTTGAGTTTCAAATTGGCACTGGGCAAGTAATTAAAGGTTGGGACGAAGGTTTAAGCACGATGAAAGTTGGCGAGCGTCGTAAATTAATCATCCCATCTAACTTGGGTTATGGAGAACGTGGAGCTGGTGCTGATATTCCTCCAAATGCAACTTTGATTTTTGATGTCGAGTTATTAAGAATCAAGTAGTTAGTAGTATTAATTTTAGTTAGTCATAGCACAAATCTCTTGTGGAGTGGGCATCCTTGCCCGCCCCTCTCCTCAACCATTAAGTTAAAAATTTCGATGTAGGAATTACAGATGTCGGCGCCCTTCTATTATCATTTCTACCTAACTGGCTAGCAATAAAGTAAGAAATAATACCTAATATCAATGTAACAGCTAGGGTAATGCCAACAATTTTTAAAGTATTACCAGAATTACGAGATGTTGATTTATCTTTTCTAGGCTGATAAATTGTACCATCTGGCGCCTGTTGTGGTGTTTGATTGCTAGCAGGTTTTGGTTGATATATTGTATTATCGGGTGTTTGATTAGGTATTTGATGATTGCCAGCACGATGCTGTTGCATTATTGTATCTTCGATAGTATTTTGATTACCTGAATTTGTCGCTGGTCGTGGTTGAAATAATGTTTTATCTGGTGGTGTTGGTTTATTTTCACTGTTAGAAACGCGCGGTTGTACAATTGTACCTTCTGGGGGAATTTGTGGCGCCATTGGTGAAGGGTTTGGAGGTCGTTGAACTATTGTACCTTCAGGCGCCTTGATTGCGTTTGAATTTGACGCTGATGATTGAGGTGGTTGGAATAATTGAGTTGGTGGTGGTTGTAAAGGTTTATTAATGGTTTCGTTATTAGAACCTTGTTGAGGTTTATTTTGTGGTGGTTGTAAAGGTTTATTGATAGTTTCGCTATTGGAACCTTGTTGAGGTTTATTTTGTGGTGGTTGTAAGGGTTTATCTACTGTCTCATCGTTAGACACTTGAAGTGGTTTAGGAACAGTTTCGTTATGAGAAGCTGCGTTATATTGCTGTGGTCTTGGTTGAAAAATTGTTGTGGACTTTAAAGTACCAGCATTATTAGATAGAGGTTTAATTGCAGCTTCCAACGCTTGAGAAAGTTCACTAACTGAAGCAAAACGATTGCTAGGTTTCTTTTGAAGACATTTAATTACTACAGCTTCTAACTCTAAGGGTAAATGCTCACACCCACGTTGCTCCCGTAATGGTCTAGGTGGTTCATAACTATGGGCTAATAACCATGAAGGTTCACTAATTTGTTCACCTTTAATACTTAAACCAAAAGGGTCTGCCGCACTCAGCATTTCATAAAGGATAATACCCAAACTATAAATATCAGCACTTACATCTATAGTCTGAACGTTTTGAATTTGTTCGGGTGAAGAATAGCGAAATGTACCAATAAATGTTTTAGTAAGATTCGTGTGTTCAGAAGAATCACTATATATCTTGGCAATACCAAAATCTAAAATTTTTACCCACTCACCAAACTCTGTAGGAACTAAAAAAATATTATCTGGTTTCAAATCGCGATGAATAACCTTGATACGCTCTGTATTAGTTCCATCGCGCTGCATTATAACCCCTCGATGGGCAAGCTGCAACCCCGTACACACCTGCGTCATAATTTTTACTACACGTTCAGGTGGTAATTGCTTTTCACGCTGTAACAATTGTCGTAGCGTTTGCCCCCGCAAATACTCCATTACATAAAAAGGAAAACCTTCGGTAGTAACTCCACAATCACTAATTTCGATGATATGCTCGCTTTGTAAAGCAGCACAAATCGAAATTTCTCGCTCAAAGCGTTTTCTCATCTCACCAGATGCCACCAACTTATCTTTAAGCAGTTTGAGCGCAACATCTTTACCAACGCGCGTATCAGTGGCAAGAAAAACTTCTCCCATACCACCTCCACCCAAACGTTTATCCAAACGATAACGTTGGTTATCACCAATCAAGCGACCTATCCAAGAATTATTAGATGGTGGGGAGTTCATTATCAGAAACCCATCCTATTTTTTAATAAAGTTTTCAAAGGTTAAATGTACTAAATAATTCAATAATTAATAAAATAATCAATAACCATCCTAATATACTATATATATAGCTAACATTCGACTTTCGTATACATTAACGTAGGTTGGGTATAGCGTTAGCGTTCACGTAGTGTTCCGAAGGAAAACCCAACACACATACAAGTACAAATACTCTCATATATCATTAATCTATGACATTACCATGAGGAATCAGAATGAGTAATGCGCTCTCTATAGCCACCGTCACAGCAGTAATAAAAAACTTATTAGAAAATGGCTTAGTAAGTGATGCCATAGCAGCAAGTGTAGGTGATGTACTTGTAACAGCATTACCACCAGATAAAATTCAAGTAGGAAGTGACGAACGCGCGCAAATCAACCTTTTTCTATATCACGTCACCCAAAATCGTAACGTAGATTGGGTATCTCAAGAATATCGTAATCGTTATAGCAGCACACGCACCGCAAACCCACCTTTAGCACTTGACCTACATTATGTACTAACAGCTTACGGCGCCAAAGATTTCCAAGCCGAAATTTTACTTGGCTACGCAATGCAAATGTTACATAAACTACCTATTATTACATCTAATACTATTGAAAACGCTTTAAAAAATGCGGCTGAAACAAGTACATCTAGCGTATTTTCACAGGCTATATCAGGTTTATCTGTACCTAAATTAGCAGAGCAAATTGGGCAAATAAAACTTAGTCCAGAATTTTTGAACATGGAAGAAAGTTCTAAAATTTGGTCTGCGCTGCAAACACATTATAGACCTTCGGCTACTTATCAAGCGTCAATGGTTCTGATAGAGAGTGATAACATTGATAAATCACCGATTGGCTCAGTACTGTTACCTAATCAACCAAGTATTGAACAAGTAACAGCGCCTGCACAAGCTGAAACTTCTATTACTGTAGGCAGTACAATATTGATTCGGGGTAAGCGGCTACAGGGTGATATTACTAAACTTAGACTGGGTAATCAGGATAAATTTTTTACACCTTTTGATGTTCAAGACACGCAAGTGAGTTTACAAACACCTCCAGATTTGCGTGCGGGTGTGCAAAGTGTACAAGTAGTACATCAAACAATGGAAATTGGAGGATCTCAGAATTTAATCGAGTCAAACGTTGCCGCTTTCATATTGCATCCCAAAATCATTGATCAGACGCGATACACCAAGTCTAACGAAGATAGTAAAGACAATTTAAGTTCCGGCGAAATTAACGTTAAATTCAACCCAAAAATTGGTAAAGAACAACGAGTTATTTTATTACTCAATGAAATATCAAGTGAAAATCCAGTATTTTACTCTTTACCCATTGCAGCGCGCGCAACAGATACTGATACTATCGCAGTTACTGTCAAAAACGTTAAGCCAGGAGCGTATTTGGTAAGGATACAAGTAGATGGGGCTACTAGCATACTTTATAGAAATAAAAATGGGGAATACGATTCGCCACAGGTGACTATTACTAGTTAACACTCGTTTCAAAAATATGTTTTCGACTTTTGGGGAATATGTTTAAAGCTGACTATGCGGATATTTTAATAATAGTAGCAGTAAAAAGCTTATCTAATCCGTGAGGATAGAAGTCTTAACCGTGCCCTTAAGATGAATGGTACAACAATTCACAATTGGTTTGACGCAAACCAGTGTTACTTATCAGCAGCAAGTGCCTTGGTGCGCTATGAGATAGAGAAATACACTGTCAAGTCGCAGGATGAAACTGATCAAGAACAAGAAAATGCACTGCTACAAGCTTTGCAAGAAGCAACTGTTGCCATGCCAGAAGCAGCAGCATTAGATAAAGTATGCAGAATTTTTGGTCTGTCCAACTTTGAATCTAATATATTGTTAATGTGTGCCTGCATGGAGTTTAGCGGCGACTTTGGTGGTTTATGTGCCGCAGCTCAAGGAGACACGCAGCGAGCTTACCCGACGTTTAGTTTAGCCTTAGCAGCATTAAGAGATGCTCATTGGGACGCGATTGCACCTCATGCTCCGTTACGTCATTGGCGCCTGATTGAAATGGGGGAGGGTCGCGCACTGACTCTATGTCCCTTAAGGATTGACGAACGGATTTTACACTATCTCGTCGGTACAGAGTATATTGACGAACGCTTAGTCGGTATTATTGAGCCGTTATCTGAAGTTGGAAATTTGGCGCCATCACACTCTCAATTAGTAGAGCAAATATCACTCTTGTGGACGCACGCAAAAGAAGTATCAGGGGCGCCAATATTACCCATTGTACAATTGTGTGGACTTGAACCAACAACTAAGCGGGCGATTGCAGCAAATGTTTGTAAAAAGCTGGGTGTTGATTTGAGTATAATACCCGCTCAACTTGTACCATCCGCACAAGGCGAAATGGAAGTTTTGATTCGACTGTGGGAGCGGGAGACAATATTAAGTGGAGGCGCCTTACTGGTAGACTATGACATCGACACAACAGACCAAGCGCGCTCTTCATCAGTTAGACGTTTCATTGAGCGAGTCAACGGTTTTTTGTTTGTAACTAGTCGGGAACGGGTGTCCAACGTCCAACGCCCAATAGTTAGTTATGATGTTCACAAACCCACTATCGAGGAGCAAACAGTACTTTGGCAAGGTACTTTAGCTGACCTTGCACCCCAATTAAACGGACAAGTAAACAGATTAGTCGCTCAGTTTAACCTTAGCCCCTCGACAATTCGCGCAGCTTATACTGAAGCAGCAGGCAAGTTGAGTCAAAGTCCGGAAAAAGATTTGGTCAATATTTTGTGGGATGCTTGCCGAATGCAGGCACGTCCGCGATTAGATGAACTTGCCCAGCGAATCACCCCCACAGTCAATTGGCAAGATTTAGTGTTACCAACCGCGCAGCAACAAATGCTACATGAAATTGCAGCACATGTACGACAAAGAGCTATTGTGTATC
Organism: Calothrix sp. PCC 7716; assembly: GCF_019977735.1. Classification (GTDB taxonomy): domain Bacteria; phylum Cyanobacteriota; class Cyanobacteriia; order Cyanobacteriales; family Nostocaceae; genus Dulcicalothrix. The sequence goes on from NZ_AP025018.1 coordinate 206,026, forward strand.
AATCTTGGGGATTTGCAGCTAAAAATGCGCGTGGACTAGGAATTAGTGCTTTATTTGCAGGTACTAGCGGTACGGGTAAAACACTGGCAGCAGAGGTGTTAGCTTCGGAGTTGCGTCTTGATGTTTATCGCATTGATTTATCATCAGTTGTCAGTAAATACATTGGTGAGACAGAGAAAAATTTGCGACAAGTATTTGACGCAGCAGAAGAAGGGGGAGTTATTCTACTATTTGACGAAGCTGACGCTTTGTTTGGTAAGCGTAGCGACGTTAAAGACAGCCATGACCGTCATGCCAACATTGAGGTTAGCTACCTGTTGCAACGTATGGAATGCTACCCAGGTTTAGCAATTCTGACAACCAACCTCAAAAGTTCGCTCGATACCGCTTTTATGCGACGCATCCGCTTTGTAGTTCAATTTCCCTTCCCAGACACTGCTCAACGCGCGGAAATATGGCGCCGTATTTTTCCAAAGAACACCCCAACCGAAGGTTTAAATGCTACCAAATTGGCGCAACTAAGTGTTTCTGGTGGTAATATTCGCAACATCGCCTTAAATGCTGCATTCCTCGCTGCTGACGCTGAAGAACCCGTGCAGATGAAACATGTATTACATGCCGCACGCACAGAATATACTAAATTAGAAAAATCATTGACCGATTCCGAAATTGGTGGTTGGATATAACCCAATATCAGAAACTCGACTAAAGTCTAAAACACCGAAGGTTGTGTAGGTAAGATAATATATTAATTTACCATTGGCAAGTTGTGAGCAATGAAAAAACGGCTGCAAGTACCCCAAAAACTTAGCCCCAAAGCCTCTAATTCAGAATTAGAGCAAAGCCGTTTGCAGTTGCGCTCTTCAACTGGTAAAGCTAAAAGTAACTTGGGTAAGGTAAGGACGCAGGTAACAGAGAATCAAGAATTTAAACAGCATCAGATAGAAGCAACGAAATTAAAAATACAAGCGAAGCATGGCACTATCACCTCGCAAGGACAGGAACGGTTGACTGTATTACAGGCGAAGATGGATAGTGTGTTGCAGAATAAAGTTGGACAATCTAGTAAAAATGTTTTGCAACGGGTAAAGTCAAACGATAAGGGCAAGGCGCCTGTAAACGAAAAAGATAAAGATAAAGATAAAGGTAAAGGTAAAGCAGCGTCCAAAGCCTCAGCAGAAAAAGAGGCATTCTTAAAAAAATATCCAGTCGCTAAGAAATTAGTAGCTGGAATAAACGAAAAATCAGAAGCTAAAGAAATCCTAACAAACCTTTTCAAAAACTTTAAAAATATTGGTTTTAAGTACACGATGGTAAATAAGAGCCATGAAAAACTCTTAGAAGGAGCCTTAGAAGGAGATTGTCAGACATTAGCGCGCGCATTTAAAGCGGTAGCAGAAGGATATTTTGGAATACAAGGTGTAAAAGTTGGTGACGATCAAAGCAGCATCAAAAAACCATTTATAAGTGAAGCTGGAAAAACTCCATATCAAGGCAAAGATCCAAATTGTGATAACGGCAAACGGTGGTTCTTCCAAAACCATTATTGGGCTGTTTGGAACGGACAAATTTTTGATGTTTTATTCCTCAGCGACAAGAAACCTGAAGCTGATATGGCAAGGCAGAAAGACCCACTTAAATCAATGCTAATGCCTGAACAAGAGTACTATGAAACAGAAAAAGGAAAAATAGTCTATCCATATGCAAATAAATATTCCACTGCTGAACTAACAATGTTTGAAAAACTGAAAAACTTAGTAAATAACCTTGGTAGATGGTTATACAGAGATATCAGTGGAGTCACAAATAAAATTCGGTCTATATTTGCCAGAGGTGGAAACAACAACAGCGATTTTGAAGCTCTAATACGAGAAGTAGAAATAAACCGAGCTAACCAGGCTGCATCAAAGTAAATAAATTATTCAATTCGATGGCACCATCTAAAAAATGTTGATTTTAACCCATATAAACTAGCTTAGGAGAATTAAGTGAGATGATGAGCGAACGCATGATGCTTAAGCGCAATAAAACAGCCACATCAAATTTGGCGAGCTTATCATTAACCTCCCCCACATCTCCAACGCTGGGAAATCCAACGCGCGGATTTGGTATACAAGCGGCGCCTCACGAATCATCAAATCAGCATTCCTCGCAGCCTGACCGTGAGCAGTTGCCAAAGGAAGATGTATTCAAACAACACCCTGTAGAGCCTAATATTAGTCAAATTTCAATGCGTCCACAGGCAAAACTTACTCTGAGTGAAGCAGGTAGCTCCCCCATTTTCTCAAATCTTGTGAGAAATCCGGGTTATGTACAAAGGGTGGAGTCAAATTCTCCGAAGAAACCTAAGAAGCTATATGAAGATGACATAAATATAATTTATAATCAGTTTACAAAAAGAACAGGTAAGCTGAAAGAAATCGTATGGGAAAAACATTTAGATGCAATTGCGGATGTTTGTAAGAAGAACAAATATACAATAGCCATACGTGAAACAGGTCCATTATCGATAAAAAGAATAGCGCAGGGAGCAAAAGCAAAGCCTCATACTATACTAGAAAAATCAATTAAAGAAAGCTCGCTAAAAAAAGGTTACGAAGACGAGGCTAAAGACATCTTAAAGAAACTAGAAAAATTAGACTTAGACGGTTTCGTTGGGCATTGGAATGAGGCAGGGAAGTTAATTGGTATAAGAATTGACAAAATTCCAAGAAATATTAAGAGAAGATTTAAATTAATTGTGAAAGAACGAGATAGAATCGCTTTTGTTCCCTTAGATTTGGAAAAGAATGATGGTGGTAAAGCAATTAGAAAGCTGAAAATAACACCAGATTGGAAAAAATATTTATACACAGGCGATTATGATCTCCACGAGGTTTATTCCCACAAAGGCGGCGGCAGCGGTCAAATTCCAGAAGCTACACCAGAGAAGGTAAAATTACTGAATCAACTTAATGAGGGTATTCAAAAGAGTGGGGAACACTCCAAGATGCGAGAAGGCAAAGCAAAATTGGATGACAAGACCAAGACAATTCATGTAAGTGGTGATCATGCAATGTTCCAGCATGGTGACCAAGCTACATATCGAAAGAATCAGCATTTAGAAGCGAAGGCGTTGGAGCAAGATGTTGCTAAAGTTGCTAAACTTGTACAGGCAGTCGCTACAGAATCTGACGAGCCAATAGCGTGGTGCAAAAATGGAAACTGGTTTGTAACACTAAATAAACAAGAGCATGACATTTTCCGAACTAAACACGGACTTAAGAAGCCTCATACTTGGACACCGAAAGAAGATAAAAGGACTAAAGACGGAGACAAAAGGACTGAGCAGTATCATGGGCACGAAAAAGCCAAAACTAGAAAAAAGGTTAATTAGGCTAATCGCTAATTTATTAGACTTTTGGCTAATTGCTTCATAAACACAGTGGCATTATCCTAGATATTTGTACTGGCAAGATATTTATTAACCTACTGCTTGGGCATGAGGAGAAAGAAATGAGAGAACGAGTAGGTAAAGGTAAAAAAGATACCGCGAATTCCTTCTCAATATCTACACTCAAGCAACCGACGCGCGGCTTCGGCTTAGAGTCATCTCATGTCATGCCCAAAGCTGCTAGTGAGCAACAAGCAGCAAAAAAAACTCCTAGCCAAGGCTTTGACTTTAACCGCATATCAATGCGTCCCCAAGCAAAGCTCACAGTTAATAAACCAGGAGACGTTTACGAGCAAGAAGCAGATAAAGTTGCACAACAAGTAATGCAACGGATGAGTAACCCTGCTGGCTCGCAAAAATTACAAAGACAATCGGCGCAACAACAAGAGGAAGAAGAAAAATTACAAACCAAATCTCTGGCTAATTCCATCACTCCACTTCAACGTGAGGCAATGCCAGAAGAAGACGAACAACAAAAATTACAAACCAAATCTCTGGCTAATTCAATTACCCCACTGCAACGCGAAGCTGTGCCAGAAGAAGACGAACAACAAAAATTACAAACCAAATCTCTGGCTAGTTCCATCACCTCACTACAACGTGAGGCAATGCCAGAAGAAGACGAACAAGAAAAAGTACAAACTAAATCTCTGGCTAATTCCATCACCCCACTGCAACGTGAGGCGGCGCCAGAAGAAGACGAACAAGAAAAAGTACAAACTAAATCTCTGGCTAATTCCATCACTCCACTACAACGTGAGGCAATGCCAGAAGAAGAGGAACAAGAAAAATTACAAACTAAATCTCTGGCAAATTCCATCACCCCACTACAACGTGAGGCAATGCCAGAAGAAGAGGAACAAGAAAAAGAAAAATTACAAACCAAATCTCTGGCAAATTCCATCACCCCACTACAACGTGAAGCAGTGCCAGAAGAAGAGGAACAAGCACAGATGAAACCGATGGTGCAGCGTAAGTCAGGAGAAACTGGCACGGCGCCCGCTTCGGACGTGGAAAGTTCTATCAAAGGGGCGCGCGGAGGCGGGCAACCGATGGGGGATGAGATTCGGCAACCGATGGAACAGGCGTTTGGTACTGACTTTAGTGGCGTAAAAATCCATACAGATTCTCGTTCTCACGACCTTAACCAATCGGTTCAAGCCCGCGCGTTTACAACAGGAAATGATATTTTCTTCCGTCAGGGGGAATACTCACCTGGAAGTAATGGAGGAAAGGAGTTACTTGCCCATGAGTTAACTCACGTTGTTCAGCAAAATGGTGGTGGCGCCGTTCAGAAGAAATCCGTTTCTACAATCGCTCGAAAGGAAAATAAAGTACAAGCAAAAGCTTCTCCAACTTCATCTTCAAAAAAAGCACCCGTCTCTAATCCCACATCAGTAAATAATCCCAAAGATAATCAAAAAAAAACTGAACCCGATAAACAAGAGCAAAAAGAAAACCCAGACGCAAAGGCTAATGTTGAAAAAGGCGAACAGGGTAAGTCTTCTGAGAAAAAAGGTGGGTTGACGGCGCCACCACCTAACGGTAATGGAAATGGTGCGGCAACAGATGCATCTCCTGGTGGGAGTGGGGCAGGAGCATCAGGAAATCCATCGGAAAATAAGAACGGAAAGGACGAACAAAAACAACAGTCAACTGACTTAAAGAAAGATTCTCCGGAAGGAGCTTCTGGTCAGGCGCCAGAGAAGTCAGCCAAGAACGAGGAAAATCCCCAGAAGCAAGCTGAGGGAGATAAACAAGAACAAAAGCCAACTGATTCAAAGGCAGGTGCTGAAAAAGGAGCTTCGGAGGATAAATCTGGGCCAGAAGGCGCCGGGGGAGAAGTAGTTGGAACTGTAGCAGGTGTAATGGCTGGGGTGCCAGCAGCACAAGGTGATGTAAGTACTGGGGTGCCAGGGGCACAAGGAAATGTAAGTACATCTGGGTCAAAAACAGATGCGACATCAACAACTGGGGGTGGTGAAAAGGCGCCAGCTTCCGCCGAAGAAGACCCAGAATTTCAAGCGGTAGTAAACACAACAAAAGAAGTTGCTGAAACGCAAAAGGAACACGAACCATCTGAAAGTAAAGCAAAAGAAGCTCAAGATGCTGCCGTACCTCCAGGCAATGAAGTTGACAGTAAAGCGCAAGCCAATCAAGTTGGTGAGATGGAGCAAGCCGAAACTCCAGCATTTGACGCAGCAGGTTTTAAAGCCAAGCTGATGGAGCGCATTGCTGATATGGCGCCTAAGAACCTGAAAGAGGCTGACAATTTTAAGGATAATAACAAACTTGATTCGGTTAAGGGCGATTTAAGTGGCAAGGTTGAAGAAGAGCAAAAATCCTCTCAAGGTCAACTCGAAGAGAAAACAAAAGAAAAACCTGATACCAGTGGCATTGAGGCAAAACAAGTAACACCTCTGCCACAAAATGAGCCAGGGAAAGCTCCATCAGAAATTGGTGCAGAAAAGGCTGCTCCCAAGCCGAAAGGAGAAAGTGAAGTTGAGGCGCCTCTCCAAGAAGACAGTAAAAAGCTCGACGATAAAATGTCTGAGAATAATATTACTGAGGAGCAGTTAAAAAATTCCAACGAACCAGAATTCCAACAAGCGGTAGCAGCGAAGAAAGAGTCTCAAGACAATGCTACACAAGCTCCTCAACAGTATCGCAACTCAGAACAACAAATAATCTCAAATGCTCAAGCCACTGCTGAAACCACAGCGCAACAGCATCTTGAAGGAATGCACGATGTCCGCACTCAACACCTGAATGAGGTTTCAGACAAACAGGTCGGAGGCAAGGGCAAAGACGAGGAAGCACGGACTAAGGTCGCTGGCGATATTAATCAGATATACGAAAAAACCAAAACGGAAGTTGAAAAAACACTCGGCGATCTAGATGGTCAAGTTCAGCAAGCGTTCGATGCTGGTGCAGCAGAAGCGAAAAAGGCATTTGAGGATGATGTCTCCAAGCGGATGAGCGATTATAAGAAAAAGCGTTATGGTGGCATGTGGGGTTGGACAAAATGGATACGAGACCAATTTGCGGGTTTACCAGGTGAGGTAAATGCTTTCTATCAAGAGGGACGGAAGCTTTACATCGAGAAGATGGATGGTGTAATTGATAACGTCGTCGGCATCATTAGTAAAGGGTTAACCCAAGCAAAAGCGCGAATTGCCGAAGGTAAACAGCAAGTTCAAGAATATGTAGCTCAATTACCACAAGACCTGCAAGCATTTGGTCAGGAAACAGCAGCAAGCATTGAGAGCAAGTTTGAGGAATTACAACAGAGTGTTGACAGTAAGCAAGATGAATTAATTGATACCTTGTCGCAAAAATATCAGGAGAACCTGAAAGCTGTAGATGACCGCATTGAGGAAATGAAAGCAGAAAATCGCGGTTTCTTCCAAAAAGCATTCGATTTTATCGTCGGAGTTGTCAAGACGATTATCGAAATGACAAAATTACTGCTTTCGATACTAGCGCGCGCTGCTAGTGTAATTGGAAAAATCATCACCAACCCAGTTGGTTTCCTGAGCAATTTAGTCCAGGCAGTCAAACAAGGCTTCATGAACTTTATGAAGAACATCGGGAAGCACCTTGAACAGGGGCTAATCGGTTGGCTGACTGGTACTATGGCAGAAAGTGGTATCCAAATGCCAGAAAGCTTAGACCTCAAAGGCATTTTTAGTTTATCAATGCAGCTTTTAGGCTTTACCTATGAGGCAATTCGCGGACGAGTAGCGGAACGACTAGGAGAAGAAAAGGTCAGCTACCTCGAACAAAACGTTGAGATGTTTAAAACCTTGTCAAGCCAAGGTGTGATTGGTTTGTGGGAGTTTATTAAGGAACAAGTTGGTGACCTCAATACATTGATACTTGAACCAATCAAAAACTATATTATTCAAACCGTAATCGTCGCCGGGATAGAGTGGATTATAAGTCTCCTCAACCCAGCTTCGGCATTCATCAAAGCATGTAAAGCAATTTACGAAATCGTCAAGTTCTTTATCGAGCGCGCGCAGCAAATTGCGGATTTAATTAACGCAATTCTTGATTCGATAGTCGCAATTGCCAACGGTTCAATTGACCAAGCCGTTAAAGGAGTTGAAAATGCCCTCGCCAAGTCGATACCAGTAGTTATCAGTTTCCTCGCAAGCCTTTTAGGCTTAGGTGGAATAGCCGGAAAGATTCAATCAATTTTCCAAAAACTGCGCCGACCAATGGAAAAAGCTGTTGATTGGGTGATTGACAAGGGTAGTCAAGCTGCCAATAAAGTTGGTGATAAAGCTGGTAATAAAGGTAAGAATAACAAGGCAGGCAAAAAAGGAGGCGGCGCGAAAGATTCGGCTAATGATAAGGGAAGTTCAGACCAGAAATTTGTAGATAAAAACAACGAAACTGCTAAGGACAAGCCTAAAGAAACAACCAACAGAAACGTTGACCAGCCTGGGCTTGATAAAGGTAAAAGCAATGATACTGCTAAGGACAAGTCTACAGAAACAACCAGAAACGTTGACCAGCCTGGGCTTGATAAAGATAAAGTTAAGGATAACAAGGTAGGCGCCGCTAAAGATTCGGCTAATGATAAAAAGGAGAATTCAGACCAGAAATTAAAAGATAAGAAAACGGCAGAAGGCAAGTCTGGCAAGGCAAACGATAAAGGAAAGGATAAACAGGAAGCAAATAAAGATCGCAGTAGTCAAAAAGATACAACGAAAGATAAGCAATCTGAGAAAGACAAAAAGAAAGATTTAGCTGCTGCTGAGAAAGAATTGCAAAAAATTATTTCCAAATCTGAAAATACAAAAGAAGTCGAACGACATTTTCCTGCTCTTAAGAAAAAACATCGACTCAAAAAGCTTGAGTGGGACAAGTTGGGAACACCCTCAGCTGCAGTAATTATGGAAATAAACCCAAAAGCCGTAATTTCTCTTGTTGATAAAAAATTAGTACTTCAGGAACAAGTAGGAAAAGCTAGTATAAAATCTAAACAAGAGGTTACTTTTGAAACAGGTAATATTGACGGTCAATTGGTTGGAAAGAAGATGGAAGCTACTAAATTAGGTTGGAATCATCCACAAGGTGCCAGCCCACTTGGGGGCGCCCTTAATATATTAATGAAAAAGTTACTTACTGAACAGAAGGGTTCAAGTAATACTAAAACATATGTAAAAGGACACTTACTAAACGATAGTCTTGGTGGTCCTGGAAGCGCACAAAATCTTTATCCTATAACTGGTGACGCAAACAACAAACACGAACGACAAGTTGAAAGTATAGTTAAAAATTGGGTTAATAAAGAAGGCTATTGGGTTTATTACAAAGTTGAAGTTGTAAACGAAGATTTTTCTCTTAAGAGTAATAAATTGGAAGAAAATTTTGTGAAGGCTGATTTTGCTTGTGAAGCAGCTAAACTAGATGCTGATGGGAAAAAATCATTTATAGGTGCTATTAAAACAACTATAAATTCCGAATCAGGGACAAAATCACAGCCGAAACAAGGCAAAATAGATAATAAAGACTTTAGTGATAAACCTGGAGAAAAAGATTCTACCTTTGATAAAAATAAAGTAGAGCTTTCTCCGAATGCAAATAGAAAAAGAAAGAGAAAAGATGAAACAGCAGAGACAGAAGATAAAACAGCAGAGCCTGAGACCAAAAAAGCGAGACGATAAATTGAATATAGCTTATGAACCACCAAAGTATCTTACAAAAGTTTCATTCGATGATAGATTCTCTCAGGAGCAATCGAGCTATCAATATCGATACCGATATGTACGAATTTAATCCTCCTGCAACAGACGAAGAATTAAATGCAGCCCGAAGCAAGTTCAACCTTACTCCTGCAATGATTAATTTTTATAGCGAGGCAAATGGTTTTAATATTTACTGGGAAAGAGTGGAGCAAGTAGAGATTTATGAAGGAGGATATGCGGCTGGATACATTAATATTTTGCCTGTTCAAGAAGTTTTTAAAGACTGGAAAAATATTATTTATTTTAGTGAAGATGACCCTTGTAAACCTTTACACCCCATAGATTTTTTCATTGGCAATGCTTGTGCAGCCCTTTATTTAGATGGTTCAGATAACCCAGAAGTCTATTACTATTATCGTGGTGAAAAAATGAGACCACTAGGTGTAGATTTTGAAGGATATTTAAAACTGTTACTGAAATCACGTGGCTTTTGGTATTGGCATCTAGCGATTGCGGGCCCTGAGCATATTAATCCTGCCGAACCTATGTCAGTTGAAGAAAAAAACTTTAGAGAAATTATGCCGCAACTTTTTCCAGATTTTAGTGCGTCAGACTTTAAACGCTTGAATCATGAATAAAGTCCTTAAATAACTAATTTTGCATGACTACAAAGATTGAAAACTCTGCACTAGCCACTGAATTAACTCTACACGACGACTCCCAAACCCCTTTAACCCTTCGCGCGCTAGCCCTAACCCTAACCAAACAAGACGACCAACTTATCGAATGTCGTCTCACCTTTTGTGTCAACTCACAACTTTATAAACGCATTGACACAGGCGCCTTATTCAATCTTAAACCAGATGTCCGCAATCTATGTACAGAAAAATTCCTGCCCAAACATGACATTACAATCGAAACTAGCCTCAAACCCGATTTACTACCGTACCTAGCAAAACACGGCGCCAATATTGACGAGGCTGCAAGCTATGTTTTAAATTTAAACCAAGACCAACCCGACAATCCACTTCTATCCACCGAAAGTTGGTTAGGGTTATCTGTTATACAACAGCAGGAGTCAGGCGAAATTGGCTACCGTACTTTTTGGTCTTATATAAATCCAGAAGATATTGCCCAAGCAACAACTTCTGGGGAAGGAATTAGCAGTGCAATAGTTAACTTTTTTAAAGATTGGACTACAGCACATCTATCTGCTAAAACCCAGAAAGGCGCCGACGAAATGCTTACGGGGATAAGTAATTTCTTAACAGAACTAGCTGATATTAATATAGAGAAAATGAGTGAGGAAATAGAGACAATTACCCCACCCTCCTCAACAAGTGGGCAAATATTTGAGGAAATGGTCAATTTCTTCACAGCAGACAATTGGCCCTTTCTTCAACTTCAAGGACAACCCGCGTTACAAATAGCTTTTCAAGGCGAAAACGGTACATGGACTTGTTATGCTAGGGCAAGGGCAGAACAACAGCAATTCCTATTTTACTCAGTTTGCCCAGTTAAGGCGCCTGAAGATAAGCTGTTGTCAGTAGCAGAGTTCTTAACTAGAGCGAATCTTGGCTTGGCAATTGGTAATTTTGAGCTAGACTTCAACGACGGGGAAATTAGCTACAAAACCAGTATTGATATAGAGGGTGACAAACTATCCTCAGCACTTATCAAAAACTTGGTTTATGCCAACGTCAGGATGATGGACGAATATATACCCGGAATTATGTCTGTCATTTATGGTAATTTATCGCCAGAAGAAGCGATTACTCAAATCGACTCATAATCAAAATTATCTTTTGGTAATTTTGAACTAGACTTTAACGACGGGGAAATATAGCACTAAGAACCAGGATAGTTTTGAATATGAGGGTTATTGTTTTAAGCGTGCGGGTGTATAGGACGTGAAATAGCTTGGCAAGTAACCAAGATAAAAAAATAACGCAATATAAAATTATTTTAACCTTATAATGCAGTTCAGGGGTGCGACTTAATGGGGGGTAAACTGTAATGCCTGATATATAGCTTCAGGATTTGCAGCAATAACCTTAAGGTAAGCCTTTGCGGTCTGATCTGGCTCGCTGCGTCCTTGCTCCCAGTCCCGCAACGTGCCGAGCGGAATATGGTAACGCGCTGCAAATTCTTCCTGTGTCAATTGCAACGCGCGGCGTATGGTTTTAACGCGGGGAACACGTTTGGCATTGCGTAACTCGGCTTCTGTCATCGGACGAGCATCAGGGTCTGCTTGAGCTGCCGTGTGAATTTCTTCTTCGGTCATGTGACGTATAGGCTCATCAGGAAAGGGGCTTTCGCTACCGTCAGGTAATACCTCAACCACCGTCCCATCCTTGTGCATTCTCGCGGTAATAATCGTTTCGTTCATGCTTTTCCGCCTTTCTGGCTGATATTAAACGGATACGCTCTCCCCGTTCGGTATAGGTTATATGAAGCAATACCCCGTCACACATACCAATCAGGTTAATACGCTCTTCTCCATAATTTTCACGCTCATCAAAGCGCTCTATGGCAAAGGGGTCGTTAAATGCTTTGATTGCCTGAGAAAAACTGACACCATGCTTTTGCCGATTGGCAATGGCTTTGTTATTATCCCATTCAAAGTTATCTGCATCATTCATAATATACGGGATAGCAGTAGTTTTGTCAATCAAAGGCAGGTTAGTGGCGCCTTCAAAATTGATATTCAATGCTATAAAAGGCTTGTATCCAAAGAACGGCAGGCAGAACCGTGCGCCGAACAACACCTTAAATATACTGATAAAATGCACAGTATAGTTTATTTGTTCTAATTAGAGGTGCCGGAAACGTTAACATAAAACTAACAGTAATAATTTGGTCGTTAAACCCCAAGCTAAACTCACACACGAAAACGTGTCAGCCAACCAGGTCGTTGCCTCTACTGTTAAATATTTCCTATTTATTAACTCATTAGTCCTAACGCGCTACAATTCTATGGATTCAACCGACTAAATTTAATTTTCAAACCATCATGAGGATGCGGTGTAGGTACTGTAATCATGTTGAGATTTTGCTTTGGTAAAAGTTCCCAATCATAGTTCCTAACTAAAAGTGCTGCAAAAAGTTTCATTTCTAACTTAGCAAATTCCTTACCGATACACTCGCGCACACCACCACCGAATGGAATATAAACAAAGGGTTTCGATTTATCTTCAGAGCGAGAAGGTGCAAAACGTTCTGGGTCAAATTCTGCTGGCTCAGTATATACGCTGCTATCTTTATGTGTATTATTTACTTGGTATAATACGGATACACCTTCAGGAATAAAGTAACCATTAAATTCAAAGGATTTAATTGCTTTTCGGAAACCACCACCAACAGGAGGAATTAAGCGCAAAGCTTCTTTCATAACTTGGTCTAAGTAAGTCATTTGCTTGAGATTATCTAAAGTTAATGGTTCTGAAAATCCCAATTGCTGCTGTTCATTACGTACTGCTGCCATAACTTTAGGATGCTGTGCTAGACAAAGACACATTGAAGCAATTGCCGATGTTAAAGTTTCATGTCCAGCAAATAATAAAGTCAATATTTGGTCTTTAATTTCTTCTACCGGAAGGCTATTACCATTCTCATCTTTAGCTTGTAATAACATTCCTAAAGCATCACTATTTGAAGCAGGTTGTTGTTGACGCTGTAAAACAATTTCTTCAATTTGCTTGAGTAACAATTTGCGACAACGTAATGCTTTACCAAAATTTGTCCAAGGTAAAGGTAGGGGAATAGTAAATAAACCTCCTACCCATTGTTCAAAAAGTTCTACAAAATTACCATTGCTTCCTGCATCTATTCCTACAAATAATTTACAGGCTACATCAAAGGTATATTTTCTAATTTCTGGATACCAAGTTAATGTACCCATGTTTTCCCATTTGTTCAAATAACTACGAAGAATCTCCTCCATTGTAGAAGTATATTCCGCTAAAGCTCTTGGCTGAAATGCTTCTGCGAGAATCTTACGTCGATTTTGATGCGTGCTACCTGCTTGTACCGATAAAGAAGCTGGGCCTAATAAAATCTTAGTACTAGGTGGCCATTGATTAGTAAAATATTTATTATCATTTGTAAACAGAACACGGTTAGCTTCCGAACCAGTGATAATTATTGTCGGACTTCCAAAAATATGGGTTTTAAACAGAGAACCATACTTTTTATATCGTTTATCTGTAAAATTTGAATCTCGTAAAAAGCTGATTGTTTCGCCAATTATGGGTAAACCATAGTTTCCAGGAGGTAAGGGTAGTGTTTTGGGATTAGTAGTTGTCATAAAATCGTTAAGTAAATTATACAATCTTAACATAACCTACTTAGAAACCAGGTTTCTGTTTGAACGGTGCTACCACTTGCCAGAATCGTCTTCTTGTTGTAGCCCAATTAACTGGCGCCGTTTCCAAGCATAATAGAGAATATTGATACCTAACTCTTGGGCAGTACGAATTGCTAGTCTAGGCAAAGTTAGCTCTTTATCTAATCCCCAAGCGGATGCTAAATCACCAGTAATTAAAATAATTCCTCCCGCAGTTGCTATTTCCACTGGTCGCTGATTAACTATTGGTAAAGCAGCAAACAAAAAAGGTTGGACTCTTAAAGGATGGTCGCGTCGTAATTCTGTTAAAGGTTTTAAAGGGTTTTTTAACTGTTCGGCTAAAGAATAAGTACTTTCTATTAAAGCAGTTGCATCTCTAGGTGCATCCACTAAAAGTACTCCACCTGAATTAAGATATTTACTTAAAGATTCTAAGTCAAGTTTGTTAAAAGATAATGCTTCTTGACCAGTTAAATACAGTAAATCATATTCTTGAATACTTTTTTCTGTTAATGTCACTTGTCCAGCTTCTTCAGTACCTTGTAAATAAGAGTACAAAGGCTCAATAGATTGTAATAAATAAGATAAATTAAAGAAATTACGGTCGCATCCAGAATCACTATGAGTTACCTGTGCTAGTTTAACAATAGCTTGAGGTCGAGCTTGTGCTTGGCGCCGAAAACGTAAATTTATATTATTATAACCAGGAAAAAACGCATCTGCTGGTTGAGTAACATCTTTTTTTCCTGGCTCCAAAAGAATACGACAAATTTCTATTTCCGAAATCTCTAGTGTTGAATTTCTTTGGTCAAATCGATAAGTTTCACGAACAGTATCTCTAGAATCGCGCGCACGTAAATCTTCGGGGTCAATATAACTAACAGTTAAATAGACCATAAGCGGCTCACTAGTAGCAACTTCTAAATCAACCGGAAAATCATAAGGTGTAGGCACAACAATTAAATTACCAGCCAAATCAATCGCAATACCGGGCTGAATTTGCACCCAGCGTCCATCTCTATACTTAGCCTCAACTTTACTTGGCGCCGGAATATCTCGCACACCCAAACCGCAAACAATACCCGGTTGATTTAAACATTGATAATGAGTGTTCTGCCGCACACGATGGTAATTATGTGCTTGGCGCCAGCGTTCAGCATTTATTAGTAACCCATCAGAAGCCTGTAAACGTTCAAAAGGTTGAATTGGTGGTGGTGGAAAAGGATGTGACATAATAAATTGTGTCTTTACAAAATTAGGGATTATCTATAAACAATTCATAAGTACAATAAGCGGGTTTCTCTTGCTCAATAATCCTCCTTATCAACCCTTCATGTACACTATTCGCACTCTTCGGACGCAAACGCACAACAAAATGAAAAGCTTGTCCACCTCCCAACACAGCATTACCGAGTTCCGCCTCATTCAAAATAAAACCATTACCGAAAGGCTCAGTAATACTAATATGCTTATCCCCCTCATTTATTACATCTTCATCCAAAGGCAACCCAGTATATAAATGTAAATAAAGACGCAAACCCTTACGAGTACCACGCCATCTATATAACTCAACCGCGCGTTTAATTAAACGACGTTGTTGTGGAAGCTCCCATGTAGCATCAAACTGCCAACCGACCCAATAAGCCAAAAACGGTAACAAAGCAGACGGCGCCGTTAAAGGGTCAATCAATGCCCACATAGTATTAAAGCTATCAATAGCAGGTTGATAAGCTTGCTCAAAAATATTCATAAAGCGACCGATAAAATCCACTTCACGGTAAAGAAGCGGCAAAAATTCCATGTAAGTAGACCAAGGTCGTATACATACACTAAAATAATCGCTTGTTTCAATTTTTTCTTGGTCAGTACCTGGATTTATATATAAATGAACATTAGAACTAAAATTTAAATTTAATTTATCTACCCTTCCTGGTAAAATTGCTTGCTGGTCTTCAAAAAAATTAACAGGTATTTGAAAATAAAGCACAGCTTGCATTTGTTCACCAGGTGCAATTTCGCTGCCTTCAGTACCAACTCGACACCACGATGGAGGAAAATTACCTTCGACTTTAAAATTCAACCGCAGGGGATTTGCTGTTAAATTTTTAACTTGCACAATCATCTCGCTTGGCTGTCCAGGATGTAGTAATAAACTATGTCCATGAGTCACATCAAGACTTTCTGCCCCAGTAAACGCCATTGCAACTCCCGGTAAAGCTTCGGGAATTTGCATTGGAATTAGGTCTATTTTGACATCAGTAGTTAAGCGACTTTGAACCATATAAATAATGTAGAGACGCGATATATCGCGTCTTAATAATTAATAAATTAACGATTAAGAATATTAACAACATGACCAGAGCGCAAATTATTATCAGCCCACGAACAAATTAAACCTTGTACACCCGGATCAATTACACGTTCTGGCGAAGGTTGGCGCCTCCAAGTATCCCCCTGTTTACGTATAGGAAATAGTAAAACAGGCCCCAAATAGCGAACACCGTGCGATTGTTGGAGTAATGCTACAATATCAGACTCGTAAAGTGGGCGCCCAAATGCCCAACCCTTTCCTTCAATACCTCCTGTTAATGGATTCAAGTATTTATACAGAGATACTCTAATCGCACGCAAAATTTCATCACGAGCGAGAGGGTTATCATAAGCAGGTTCCAAAGCAATTTCAGTTTGAACAGAAACACCGACATATTCAGGTTGCTGCAATTGAACTTGTATTCCTAATAACTTTCTCTCGTCTAAGTAACGCTTTATTTGTTCTTGTAGTGCTGGACTCAAATCAAACTTATCAGGAGATAATCCTTGCCCTTGGGTTATACCGTCTGTATTATAATTGGGCACTATTAACAAACCAACAGTTCCAGCTTGTCGCGTCATATCTGCTGGTAAACAACGAACGCGCGCTACAGCACCTTCACCCGCAGTTTGTGTTAAAACTTCAAAATCTTCAACTGTAACTGCACGGTCGCGAGAACGTAATATTCTCGGCGCCTTTATTACCGCTTGTTCAAGAGACTCCGCATCTGCTCCATTAATGGCGCCAAAATGATTAATAACACTATCAACATAAGGAACAGCCGACTTTAAAAATTGCAGTGACTGAGCTTGTACATTCCCTTCTCTACCTCCTCCTGTACGGTAAGTAACCATTCTAATTTCGGCGCCTCGTGGAGGAACAGCGCCATACTGATGCTGGAGAATGTTATTCTCAATCGTACTAGCTTGAACAAAAGTATCTTCTGGTCTTGGTTGTTGAATACGCACGCGAACTTCTGTCTGGCTTTTTAATTGACTGGGTTCGCGAATTAACGGGCCAAACTGAACTGCACCAGAACACGAATCTATTGTGTAATGAAGACACTCTGAATTAGAGTCAGCAAAATCTCTAACTTCTTGCCATCTTTGGGGTAAACCACCAGGAGGAATAACTATAATGTACTCCGAATCTCGACGTTCTAATATTGGTGGTTGTTGAAGTTGAAAAGTTTGTCCGGGTTTGCCGTTACTAATACCCAAACGCTCATCTTTAATTACATAACTCTGACTCGCGCGAACAGTGGCGCCAACAGAACGTACTCCAACACCTACAATTCTAGGAGGACGATTATAACCAGAATTATTTGTATCTAATGGCGTCAGAACACAACGAATCCAGCGACCTCGATAGGACACAAAGTTAGTCACAGGCCAACTTTGCGGTAAATGTAACCGCACTTCTGTTCCCTGCTCTGGGTTACTACCTTGTTGGGCAATTTCGTAAAAACTAAAACCCCGTGTTTTATCGTCTGCTTCTTTCAAAAGAACATCTTGCCACTTTTCACCATCCCAAGCTTCCCAACGACGTGGTGGTTGGTTAGGATTAATACCAGTAGGTGTGGCAGAGGCGCCTTGAACAGTAATTTCTAAAACATTACCATCAAGAGGGTCATCGGAATTAACAACTAAATAGAAACAGTTTCCAGGTGATGGTTCTTCTTCAAATATAGGTTGTTCGCTACCTTCCCAAAAACTATTAGATTGACGATTCCAAGTACTCGTAATTCTTTCTCTTAAAGATTGGGGAATTTCTTCAGTAGTTAGCGCAGTTAAAACATGCTGTAAACGAGGTTTTGCAACAATTAAAGCAGAATCAGTACTAAAAGTAATAGCTTCAGTTGTTTCTGTTCGTACAGTTGAAACTTCAATACCTTCCTGAACAGTATAAGTCTCAGGTAAATCAGAACTTAAATAAAAAGTTAAATCAGTGCGTGCAGGAGCAGGAGGTTGGAGACGAAGACCCAGTAATTCAAGAAAAGCGATATAATTTTTACGCGGTACCTTATTAAACCTAAGTAGCATTTGGTCGGTTAACCAAGCAAACAATTCAATTAGCGTAATTCCAGGGTCACTAAGATTATGGTCAGTCCATTCAGGACAGTAGCGAGGAATACGCATAATGCACTCTTCCACCAAATCATCGAAGGTGCGGTCATCTAAATTAGAAGAAGGTAGTTTTGGTAAAAATTCAAATTCCACAGTCGTCCCTACTCTGCTGAAACTAAATAAAACGGATAAACAAAACTGTGAACATCAGGATAATCTTTAAGTTTATACTTAATAATAATGTCCACTTTGCCGCGTATAGGGTCGGTATCAGTAAGAACCTCATTCAAAATAATACGTGGTTCCCAAACCTGCAAAGCTTCAGTAACATATAAACGAATTTGCAGCAGAGTATCACTATTCAAAGGAGCAAAAGCTAACTCAGACAAGCGACAGCCAAAATTCGGTCGATAAACTCGTTCTCCCACACTAGTGCGAAGAATAATCCAAATTGACTCTTTAACCTTCTCATCTTCACTACTAAACTTAACCCCACCCTGCAAATTTAATTGCAGTGGAAAAGCCCAACCCCTCCCCAAATATTCTTGCTGCTGACCATATGGTGGCATAAACGGCGCCCTCCCCATTAGACATCACATATATATCTAAAATAAGTGGTGCAAAAGACATAAACCTATTCGCCAAAGGTCGAGTTTCACAGAAAAAGCAAGCTTTAAACAATTGGTTTTGGCCCAGTTATTGGTGTAATCATCGTAATGGGGCCTAAAGTACTAGTCAGTGTCATAGTTCCAGCAGTTATTGACAAAAGACCGGGTGTAGTAATTGTAATGGCGCCAGTAGCAGTCATATTAATAGCGGCGCCTGCTGTCATACTCATAGCAGCACCAGATTTCATGCTCATATTACCCCCTGCCGTTGAATCAATAGATAAAGCTCTAGAGAAAATAGAAGTTGTAGCTGTATTATTAATTGTGGCATTTGCTTTTATACTAATACTGCCATCAAGGTCATTAACAAGTATTCGCTGTCCTCGTGATGTTTCAATTTCTATAAACTTTCTGGTGTCATTAATACTGATTTTGTTTCTACCTTTTGTTTCAATATATATACCAGTATTACTACTAGCTTTATCTTCATCTACAAACTGTAGTTGATGACCAACGCGCGTTTTGAGAGTACGCAAACGCACCCGACCACCGACCACACTATCTTTAACAGCAGTTGGTGCTTTATCCTTTCCATTCCAAACTGCACCAATAATATAAGGTCGATGAATATCACCATGCTCAAAACCTACCAGCACTTCATCATTTATTTCTGGCAACCAGTCAGTTCCACGACTTGAACCGGCACCAGTAGATACCATCCTTGCCCAGTAACTCTCATGTTCCTCAGTGAGAGTCGGAAATTTAACTTTGACTCGACTCAATCCTTTAGGGTCTTGATTATTCGTAACAACTCCGACTAAAAAAGTTTGACCAGGTTGTAAATGAGTTTGTGGTGATATAGATGTGTATAAATTACCAGAACGCAAACCTCGAACACTAAACTCTGTTGTATAAACTCGCTGGTTGTAAAAGTGCCGTGTTTCAGTAATGTAATACTTACCGCTAAAACGCTCACCCATCTCTTGTAAATTCACAATCCGACCAGGACGAATTTTAGGATTACCCTCTGCCTTCGCATCAGCATAAACAAATTCTCCCCCCAGTTCATCACATAAAGCTTGAGCCATTGTTTCAGCTTGTTTAGCACTAGAAACAGGTTTATCAACAACAATCATTTCTGGAGGTTTACTAATATTAAATTTCTTACTGCTATTACTACCTTGCTGGTTGCCTGTATTTGTTACTACTTTCTCTGATTTAGCGGTAGAAGTAATTAATTTTTTTTGTGTATAATCCCAACTACGTACTTCTACAGAACTTACTTGTTCTGCACTTGTAACGCGCGTACTAAAGCTGCTAATTTCATCGAGCCACTTTAGTTCTACAGCTTCTTTACTTTGAGGCTTACAAAAATTAATTTTACCTTCTTCTATAAATAACTCAAACCCAATACGAGCAGCCCTTTGGCGTAAAAACTCCATATTTGTTTGATTTTCTTGAAAAACATACTCATGAGCGGCGCCACTGTTATCTATTTTGCCTAACTGTATACCTGCTTCTTGTGCGACTCTGCGTACTATATCACTATCAGTAACATTTAAAAAAGAACGATTATGGCGCCCTCTATGTAGTCGATGCGACATATCATAACCACGAACAATTATCGGCGCCTCCGACTTATCATTAAAATGAACTTCAATCGCAGTAATTTCGCCTTCAATTAAATAACCTTGCTTATCTAACTTAAAATTATCATCTTTAGTCGTACTAGAGTTAAAGCCTATTCTAACTTTTTTACCAATTTCAAACAACTTTTCGTGGCGCCAAGGTTTATAATCTGATTTCTTATTAGTAGGAAGGTAGCTATTATGTACTACCAAAGTAAACATCGCAGGTAAATGTAAACTTTCCTCGACAGTAATTTGTAATAAATCCTTAATTAATTCAGGAGATGCTGGTGTTCCTGCTATTTCGACTTTGGGTAAAGCCAAGTAAAGACTTTGATTAGCCATAAGTAAATTTAGTATTGTGAGGTTATATAATTAAATTCGGGAATCTGCCTGACGTGCATCACCTTGAGAAGCAGATTCGCTACCTCCAGGTAAATTATTTTTATCTACTTCTTGTAATGAAATATCTACCATTGCTCTTACAGGAGTGCCATCAGTAAGAAACATATTTAAAGTATAAGTTAAACTAGTCATCACACAATAAAAATATTCATCCTTCCAAGTAAATGTATAAACTGGAGGACGTTTATCGGTAGCTCCTTCAATAGTTTCTACCCCCTTTTTAATAATATCAATATATTTCATTACCGATTCTTTCGTTTCATAGGTATCAAAAATTAATTGTTTAAGCGTAAATTGATATGGTTCAACACCAGAAAAGTTAATTTTAGGTAATAAAGTTGTTCCTCTATTACCTGGATGTTTTTGCCAGTTAACAGTTCGACTAAAACTAATTTCTGTAGGATTAAACATTAACTCAATATCAGGCGCCTCACCATTACCCTTAAGTTTAGCTTTTTCGAGTTCAGGTTTACGTTTTTGAGGTGTAACAACTGATTGACTTACCATATTAATATATTCTCCTAAAATCTAAAATCTAAAATGGTATTACCAGGGTATACGACCCCTAGATGTACCTTGACGTTCTTGCTCAATTTCTAAACGTTGCCGTAGTCTAGAATAAACCTCGCGAGCAAGCGCTTCGAGTGCAATTTCATCATCTTCTTTTGAATCAAATGATTTATGCGAAGGACTATTAATACTCTTGGTAATAGGTTTAACATCATTAGCAATATCATTGGGAGTTTTATTACTATCTTTTTCAGCATCTACGGCTTTATGGGAATATGAAGAAGATTTTTGGATAGGATAAGAATCAAAACTTTGTGAGCTTGATTCGTTGTTTATACTGAGCAAATCTTCAACACTTGACCATTGTGGTGGAGCATCTACATTACTATCAGAGAATGTATTTGTAGTATTCGCTTTTTTAAAAATTAAAGTTGGTGATGAATAATGAGGTGCTGAAGCTTGGCTTTTTACACTCATTGTTTCATCAGCTTTTGTTTGTATCGCTTTACTCTCAGGCGCCTGTTTAGGAACAATATCTTCTGCTGTACCACCTTTATTAATATGCTCTAGCAAATTGAGATGTTTTTGAGCATTAGCTTTATTAATTACAAATTCACCTGGTGTAAGCATAGCTGGCACAGTATCACTATCAGCTATTGGTTGATTATTATCAACCTTCAACTGTGTTACCTGTCCACCTGTCGCAAAACCTTGAGGCACCAAAAACCTCTCCCCCAACCCCTCTCCGTCTAGGAGAAGGGAGGAAAATTTTTCGTCTTTCCTTTGAGGTATCTGTGTTAGCGGGTTAGTTTCAACCTTGTCATTTTCCACATCATGAGAATCAGATGACGCTTGTGGTACAGCTTGTTCAAAATTAGGCGCCATTGCTTCTACATTTATACTCGAAACGGGTAAAATGTGAACTTCTGTCATGCTGAGGAACGAAGCATCTGCTGTCATGCTGAGGAACGAAGCATCTAAAAGATTTTGACGCTTATTTAAAAGTAAATTTCTCACCCGTTTTGAGGGTAATGGTTTCGTACCTGGTATTTGGTCAGAAGCTTGCTGTAATGGCTCTATTCCATGATTTTCTGGTACAGCTTGTTCAAAATTAGGCGCCTGAGCTTCCATATTTAATGCTTCCGTACCTGGTATTTGGTCAGAAGCTTGTTGTAATGGTGTTATTTCATTAGTTTCTGGTACGGTTTGTTCGATATTAGGCGCCATCGTTTCTATATTTAATGGTTCCGTACCTAGTGTCTGCTTGAAAGCTTGTTGTAATGGTGTTATTTCATTAGTTTCTGGTACGGGTTGCTCAGTACGAGGTACTGTTGCTTCTATATTTAATGGTTCCGTACCTGGTATTTGGTTGGAATCTCTCTGTAATGGCGTTATTTCATGAGTTTCTGGTGCGGTTTGTTCCAAATTAGGCGCCTGAGCTTCTATATTTGATGGCTCTATACCAGAGATTTGGTTATCAACTTGTTCTAACAGGCTTATTTCATTAGCTTCTGGTACGGTTTGTTCAATATTAGGCGCCATCGTTTCTATATTTGATGGTTCCGTACCTGGTATTTGGTTGGAAGCTTTCTGTAATGGTGTTATTTGATGAGTTTCTGGTATGGTTTGTTCAAAATCAGGTACCGTCGCTTCTATATTTGATGGCTCTATACCAGAGATTTGGTTATCAACTTGTTCTAACAGGCTTATTTCATTAGCTTCTGGTACGGTTTGTTCAATATTAGGCGCCATCGTTTCTATATTTGATGGTTCTGTACTTGGTATTTGGTTGGAAGCTTTCTGTAATGGTGTTATTTGATGAGTTTCTGGTATGGTTTGTTCAATATTTGGTACTGTCGCTTCTATATTTGATGGTTCCGTACCTGGTATTTGGTTGGAAGCTTGCGGTAATGGTGTTATTTCATGAGTTTCTGGTACGGTTTGTTCAAAATTAGGTACCGTCGCTTCTATATTTGATGGCTCTATACCAGAGATTTGGTTATCAACTTGTTCTAACAGGCTTATTTCATTAGCTTCTGGTACGGTTTGTTCAAAATTAGGCGCCTGAGCTTCTATATTTGATGGTTCCGTACCTGGTATTTGGTTGGAAGCTTGCGGTAATGGTGTTATTTCATGAGTTTCTGGTACGGTTTGTTCAAAATTAGGTGCCTGAGCTTCTATGTTTGATGGTTCCGTACCTGGTATTTGGTTAGAAGCTTGTTGTAACGGTGTTATTTCATGAGTTTCTGGTACGGTTTGTTCAAAATTAGGCGTCTGAGCTTCTATATTTGATGGTTCTGTACCTGGTATTTGGTTAGAAGTTTGTTGTAACGGTGTTATTTCATGAGTTTCTGGTACGGTTTGTTCAAAATTAGGCACCGTCGCTTCTATGTTTGATGGTTCCGTACCTGGTATTTTTTTGGAAGCTTGTTGTAATGGTGTTATTTGATGAGTTTCTGGTACGGTTTGTTCAAAATTAGGTACCGTCGCTTCTATATTTAATGGTTCCGTACCTAGTATTTGGTTGGAAGCTCTCTGTAATGGCGTTATTTCATTGGTTTGTGCTACGGGTTGTTCAATATTTGGTACCGTCGCTTCTATATTTGATGGTTCCGTACCTGGTGTTTGGTTGGAAGCTTGTTGTAATGGTGTTATTTCATTAGTTTCTGGTACGGTTTGTTCAAAATTAGGTACCGTCGCTTCTATATTTAATGGTTCCGTACCTGGTGTTTGGTTGGAAGCTTGTTGTAATGGTGTTATTTGATGAGTTTCTGGTGCGGTTTGTTCAAAATTAGGTACAGTCGCTTCTATATTTGATGGTTCCGTACCTGGTGTTTGGTTGGAAGCTTGCTGTAATGGTGTTATTTGATGAGTTTCTGGTGCGGTTTGTTCAAAATTAGGCGCCTGAGCTTCTATGTTTGATGGTTCCGTACCTGATATTTGGTTGGTAGCTTGTTGTAATGGTGTTATGTCGTGAGTTTCTAGTACCGTTTGTTCAAAATTTGGTACAGGTTGTTCTATATTTGGCGCCGTTGCTTCTATATTATTGGATGTTTTGGTACTAGGTGTCTGGTTGGAAGCTTGCTGTAATGGTGTTATGTCGTGAGTTTCTAGTACCGTTTGTTCAAAATTTGGTACAGGTTGTTCTATATTTGGCGCCTTTAATTCTATATTATTGGATGTTTTGGTGCCAGGTGTTTGGTTGGTAGCTTGCTGTAATGGTCTTATTTCAGATGTTTCTGGTACCGTTTGTTCTATATTTGGTACGGGTAATACTGTATTTAGCGCCGTTGTTTCTATATTTAATGCTTTTGTACCAGATGTCTGGTTGGAAGCTTGTTGTAATGGTGTTATGTCGTGATTTTCTGGTACGGGTTGTTCAATATGAGTAGGCGCCGTTGTTTGTATATTTACTGAATTAATATCTGGTATCTGGTTATAAACCTGATTTTTTACGTTGTCTGGAAAAGCTAACGTAGAACCTAACCCCTCGACCTCCTTCCCTGCGAGAGAGGGGAGAGTATCTTTGCTTCCCTCTCCGATGTTGAGAGGGGTTGGGGGAGAGGTTTTCGCTGAGTTTTTCTTTTTTGGCTCAGTTTTAGCTTGTAATGCTGGTTTAGATTTTGGTTTTTTCTGAGATTTAGGGTTTTTAGTTGGTTTTGTTTGTTTAAATGTATTGAAATTATTTAAGTTATCTGCACTATCTATTTCTGCTTGCCTTTGGGTAGGAGCAGGTTCTAAGTTTGACAGTTTGTTTGAAATTGTAGTTATTTCTTCTTGGTATCCGTCGTTTGGTGCTGGAAACAAATCAGTGTCTCCATCACTATCCCACTTATCCCAATTTAATAAAGTCTCAGGATTGAAAATAGTATTGTTGTGATGACGCGGTAGTATAAATTTTGAGTCTGTGACTAACGGTTTATGGGTATGAATAAAGTTAGATTCTTGCCGCAATATTAATCTATTGGGTTGAAATAAAGATTTTCTTACTCCAAGTTCATTTACTTTATTTCCTAATGGTTGAGTATTTTCCATATATTACAAAAATTATCGCGAAGGTTTTGAAATTATTTGGAAGCAAAAAACCCTGACTTGCTTCTTGTTGACTTATTGCCCCCGCCTTTTTCTTTCCCTACTTGTAATCCTTCATAAGCTAAAGTTAATTCTTCAATTGCTGCTGCATTGCCATCTGCTTGTAAACTAGGCGCCTTCCATCCAATAGGAACAGCACCAATGAGTGTCCAACTCATCATTGTTTCGCCAGCTTGATTAAAAACTAAGATATTTACATTGCGTCGAGATATTTTTTTATTTTCGTCAAAAACTTCACTTATCCAGTTCCAAAAGCCTGGATGGTCGGTAACACCTCGCTTTAATGTCACATCGTTAAATTCGGCGTGCCCTAAGTATACTCTTTGCTGGTCGTTAACACCTCCCTCGTGTATAATCTGTTTTTGAATTTGGGCGCCTAGTCCCGAACATTCAGTAAAAGATGCAGCAATCGCGCTCTCTATCTCGATATAAAATCGATTTGTTGTAACATAATTTAATTCGTGAGTAACGTTGCTATTATTTCCTGCCATTAGAACCACCTTTTTTGACCGTAGTTATTTACTCTCTCACGTTGATTACGAATATCTTCGAGTAATAGTTCATACACTCGCTGTGTGAGTGTATTTAGTAAAAGTAAATCTTTAAGACATCTCTCTGCTTCATCAGAAACTCTACTAGAATTAGATACCGTCGAAATGTCAGCATATCCTGCTGTCCCACCAACATCTCCAAGCGGTGTAAAAAAAACTTCTCTTTTCTCTAAGTCCATAATTGCTACCTAACTTCAAAGAAACTCAAAGAAACCGGGCTTCTTATAGAAGCAGAAGCCCGGTTTCTATCTGTTTCTATCTAGGCTAAAGGTATACCTCGATAATCAAAAGT
Source organism: Calothrix sp. PCC 7716 (assembly GCF_019977735.1). GTDB lineage: Bacteria > Cyanobacteriota > Cyanobacteriia > Cyanobacteriales > Nostocaceae > Dulcicalothrix. Next base: position 231,966 of record NZ_AP025018.1, read on the forward strand.
AGCCAAAAGTCGAACTTATACAGTAACGCGACAAAATTCTTTACATGATTCTTATAAATTATGCTGCTATCTAAAGATTCTAAGTACAGATACGGTGGTAGTTTATTATTAGTGCTATAGTTACGTGAAATTACATATGTTTGTTCTAGTTAACGAACATATAATAACCACAAGTAAATAATTATACAAGCATGAGAAAGATATTAATAACTGCTGGATGTATTATTGTCTCTGTGATGTCCGCATCAAAAGCAGCAGCAGCGAGTTTAAATTTTAGTCAGTTTTTTGTTTTCGGTGATAGTTTATCTGATACGGGTAATTTATTTGCTGCTACTAGTGCATTAGGAAACCCAAGACCCGTACCTTTAACGACTTCAGGACAAAGAGCCTATTTTGAAGGACGTTTTTCTAATGGTCCAATATGGGTAGATTATTTTGGTGACGCAATTGGTAAGAAACCTACACCTTCTCTTTTAACCCCATTTTTTGGAACTCAAGGGGGTGTAAATTATGCTATCGGTGGCGCCGAAACAAGTGAGTTAAGTACTAACGTACCCGTACCAGGTATATTAGGACAAGTTAGTTCATTTCTTGGACAACCAGGCGTACCAGTTGATTCAAATGCTATTTACTCTATTCTTGGTGGCGCCAATGATTACACTTCTGCGATTGACAATAAGATAGTACCGAATGTGAGTCAAGTCGTTAGTAATTTAACAGAGTCAATTAATAGACTTGCTAACAAGAATGCCAAAAATTTCTTAGTTTTTAACTTGCCGAACCTGGGTGACACACCCCGAGGGAGCGCTGACAAACAAGCTCAACCATTATTAAATGCTCTAACACAAGACCATAATAGGCAGTTAGCAATTGCTTTGAATGATGTTCGTAGCAAAAGACCGGATTTAAATATCTATTCGGTTGATTTTAATTCACTCGTTCAAACATTGCGTAGTAATCCTGCACAATTCGGTTTTACAAATATTACTGGTTCTTGTCTAACTGGTAATAATGAATTGGCAACAGGTGTTTGTACTAATCCGAATGAGTTTCTGTTCTTTGATGATGTGCATCCTTCTTCAGAGGCTCATAGGTTGCTTGCGAATGCAGCGCTAGCTTCAATTAAAGATGGAAGTAAGTCTATTCCTGAACCTTCGATGGGTTTGGGTTTATTAGCTCTTGCTGGTTTTGGCGCCACGCGAGTTGTTAAGCGTAAGAGTAAGAGTAAGAAGTTAGTGTATAAATAAATGTAAGTGAGACTGCACAGGCAGGATGCCTGTGCTACAAACCAAACAGAAAGTTATGTAACAGATATGGTAAAGGTGACTAGACCATCTTGACCTAGTTGTAAAGAGTCGCCGTTGAGTATACGGTAAGACACGCCGTTGTTGAGTAGGTTGCCGTTTAAATAAACACCATTTGTACTTGTATCAACAATCATATAAGCATTTTGTGACCAGTCCCAGAAAACGCGGGCATGGCGCCGGGAAACTATACCTTCTTGAGGAATACCAGTTAGGTCTATTTCTGGTGGAGTTGGCATACTTTGGCTACGGCGCCCTATTGAACCTCCTTCACCAGCTAAGTAAAATTCTTTACCCGTGGAATGGATGAGTTTTAGAACTGGTAGTCTTTGAGGTGTTGGATTGTAGGCAGGTGGAGGTGGTGTATATCCACGTTGCTGATATTGCGTTGAATAATTTGAATATTCACCAGGAGGTTGATAGTTGGGCTGTTCTTTTACTGGGGTTTGAGGTTGAGGTGGTGGTGGGTTATTTGGTGTTGAAGGTATTATATTACCTAAAGGTGTTGAACACCAAGGACATACCTTGGCATTATTGGGCAAGGCACGATTGAAATATTCACAGCTAGGGTTTGGACACCGATTTGCAGGCATAATTTATATCATTTGGCATAGGTTGTAATGGGACAAGACCTACCTTAGTTAGCAAACACTGACCTTCGCGGGTTTTTAGCATTTCTGCAAAAATTAAACCCCCTGACTGACGACTATTGTCTTTAGGATACACTACATATAGGGGATAACCCAAAGGATAGTTTACTATTTCATTTGTGTGAAAGGTTTCTGTGTCAAAGTAGTTGGCTTTATCACATAAGTCGTCGTTAGGGTTGATTGGACGTTTGTGAACCTTACGGAATAATGGTTGAATTGTTTGGTTGTTATTATCTACTATTGCCAGAGGATAACCTGCACATTGATTCCATGTTTTACTGAGAATACCAAAACTAATTATACCAGTATTTTGCTTTCTGTCGATTGCAGTACGCATTTGGCGATGGGTGTTGCCTGTGTTCTGTGGGGATTTGGCGATATCATTAAATAAAGCAATGTCTTGGTCGTTTTTGAGAACTAGTTTTTTAAATTGCTGTCTCGCTTCTGGTTCAGTTGGGACTATTGGCTCAATGGTTAGATTAAACGGAATATTTGGGTTGATTTGTTTCCAATCTTTAATTTGACCTGTATATATTCCACGCAGTTGTTCTAGTGAAATTCTTCCATTTATGGCAAGGGGAAGGTTGAAGTTATTTTTGCTAAATGCTACGAACACTAACAATCCATCGTAAGCTATTGGCTTTTTATTTAAATCAATTGTAACTTTGTCTTCTAACGAGGTCATTGCAAAGTCAGTTTTGGAATTTTGGATGTTTTGGATAGGAGCGCTGGCTTTACTAATATCTTGAGATACTATTTTTTGATATGTAAATGTTGCTTCTGTTTCTGGTTTTGGTTTGGTTAATATATTTTCTAATCTCTTTTCGCTATCAGACTGTTGTGTTAATATAAAACTCCAAGTACTTTCACTTTCTATGGAGTAAGAAAAGTTACCTGAAGTAACGTTATTTACATCAGAGAAGTTTGCCACAAGTGCTTGCCAAGCCGAATTTTTATCTTCTGCTATTTCGTTTTGATGGCGCCGCCAAAGGAAGTACCATAAGGCGCCGGAGAGTAGTAAAATAAGTAATAATGTTAGACCTAACCAATATTTTTTAGATAAGCGCTTCTGCTTTTCTGGACTCGTTTTTGGTTGTAAATTCCTGCTTTCGGTCTTTTGAGGAAGTTTTAACAGTTCTTGACGTGCAATTTCTGCACTAGGAAAGGGAGTATTGAGAGAAAGCAAACGATAAAGATATTGTTTTAAATAAATATCATCATCGGGCCATGCTAGATGGTCTTTGGGGTCAAGAAGTTGGTTTTTACCGACCCACAAATGAAATGCGACTAATCCTAAAGCTTCTAAATCTTGTGCGGGTGTTTTTGCTGCTGTTTGAGATATGACTGGAGGAATAAATAGGTTTTCCCAGAGAGCAATATCACAAAGATATGCGACAAATCTTTGTTTGTTTTCTACTTTTATTAATACGCTATCTAAATTAATGTTGCCATGCACTAAACCTTTTTGAATTCTATTCGAGGTAAAACGTAGTTTTTGAGTGTGCATGAATACGAGAGTTTGTATCACCTCATCTAAAAACTCACGAACTTGCTCCGGCGCCATTGCACCATTTCTTTTTAAGTACTGACTTAAGGTTTGAGATGGTTGTATATCTTTAGTAATTAAATAACAACGCTCTCCTTTTTCTGGTGCTATGGCTTCCCAAGTTTGAATTAAGCGAAAGTTTTGAACTCGACCATCTGCTAGCTCAACTCCTCCTACACTTCTAAAAGTCTCTTTACGCTGAAATGTTTCATCTTGGTTAAAACTACGACTCGGTAGTAAGTATTCTTTAATTAGTACTGGTTGTTGGTCTTTTATTTGTATGCCCGAATATAAACGTCCAAACCCTCGTACACCTAAGTACTTTGTTACTCGATAACCGCCTCTATTTCCTTTGATTTCAGCTTCTTCGGGTAAAACTGCGGGAAAACCACACTCAAAACAGAATTTAGCACCTTTAAATTCTTGCATTGCTTCTAATGCTTTTACTGTTTCTAAGGGTTTATCGCAATTTAAAGCGTTATTATGAGTACAAGGATATTCTCTGTAGAACGATTCTGTAGATGTCATAAAATATGATGTCGATAAATATCAAGTTTGAACTATTCCTAATTTGATAGCGGCGATAATTGCCTGAGTTCTGCTACTAACTTTCAATTTTTCAAATATACTTGTTAGGTGAGCTTTAACTGTGGCTACGGTGACATATAGGTTTTTGGCTATTTCTTCATTAGAGGCGCCGCTCGTTAGTAATTGCAAGACTTCTTTTTCTCTTTCTGTTAGATGTATTTGCTGAGAAGCTTTTGAAGAAGCATTAGCGTTTTGTTGAAAATAACGGAAAAATCCACTTGCTGCTTCTGGTGGCAAGTAAACTTCTGAGCGTAATACTGTGTTAATTGCATCACAAAGCTGATGAGCAACACGGCTTTTAAAAACATAGCCTGCGGCACCTTTTTGCATGGCTTTAAAAATCCAGTTATCTTCTTGGTGAGCAGATAGTATTAGTACTCTACCTGTATAAGAAATATCTTTTAACTTTTCCATTGCTGTAATTCCATCGCTATTTATTAGTTCCATATCTAGCAAAATTACATCTGGACTCTTTTGAATCACTAATTTGATAACTTGCTCAACACAGTCAGCTTCACCAATAACGTTCACGGGTAAAGAAGCACTGGTGTTATAAAAAGTTAGAAGAGTTTTTAAGCCTTGACGAAAGCGTTCTTCATCATCTACAAGTAAAATTGAAATTTGTTTATTTGTCATGTTCATAATTTTGGACTTTGGTAGGTAATATCAAAGAAAATTGGGCGCCTCCTCCTGGTAAACTGTGGGCCCAAAGATTCCCACTATGGTCTAATACTATTTTTTTGGCTATGGTTAATCCTAGTCCTGTACCACCTTGGCGCCGTGAATAAAAAGGATTAAAGATTTTTTGCATGTCCTCTTGTGATATTCCTTGCCCTTGGTCAGAAATTTTAATTAGTGCTTCAGAATTAAAAATTTGCCAGCTAATGGTAATGGCGCCTTCTTTAGGGCTAAAGTGAATAGCGTTACTAAGTAAATTATCAAACACTTGCTTCATCTGTAATTTGTCTAATGGTAATGTAGCAGATGATTCAGGAATATTAACCTTTAATTTTTTTTGGTTAATCAAGGGTAAAAAAGACTTTATACTTTCGTCTACTAGGCTTTTTAAGTCTTGAGGAGTTACTCTTAATATGGTTTGTTGACCGCAAGAGATAATGTCGGTTAGATTTGCATCTAAATCGTCTACGCTCTCACAAATCACTTGCGCTTGCTCTTGCCAAGAGCTATCTTGCAACCCCAAAAATAGATTATGTGCGTAAAGTTTTATCAATGCTAAGTAGTTCCGCAGTTGATGACCAACTTTATGAAGAACATGCTCTAGTAATTCAATTTTAGACTTTTGCTGTAAGTTTTCTGAGTTTATATCTAAATATTGAGTCAAAGACATTGCAGCATTTTTTACATACTTTCTAAAGTTTAGAGGTAGTGGTTGATGACTAAGAATTTGAATATATTCTGGTTTCTGATTTTTGTAGCCAATAGGGCAAACATAACCGAAATATTCAAGATTAACGTTAAATTCATGTACATGCCAAATATCAGGAAAATCTGTCAACCAAGTTTCTGACCTCAAATATGCTATCTCTCGTTGGGATAAACGAGGTTGTTCTTCTGCGTATTTTAGGACTTCTTGATAAGTTTTTGATACCAAGTCATAGTAAAAAATACGGATAAAGTAAATAGGATAATGAGAGGTTAATTGCTCTGCTTGCAGTTTTATAAACCCTTCTAAAGAAGGGGTTTTTTCAAGGTGCAAGTGATTTGTTGGTTTGAGATATAAGCCGAGAGTCATAGCTTTACTCACCTTCGCAATTAAGTGTATCTTCTATCTTCTAAAGTTATAGGCGCCGACTCATATGGGATTATGCATTATAGGGCTGTTATCGTAATGTTGCTTAATATTACTTAATGACACGCAAAGAAACCGGGCTTCTATGTGATATTTTGCTTTTTTTTTCTAGTTTGCTGTCAGAAGTCCGGTTTCTGAAATTGTCGCGAAGAAGCGAAGAAACCGGGCTTCTATGTGATATTTTGCTTTTTTTTCTAGTTTGCTGTCAGAAGCCCGGTTTCTGAAGTATCGACAAAAGTCTAATTACCCAAGGGGTTTGACTGGCGACATAATATTGACATGCTTATTTTTATTCTTCAAACCTTAGCATCTATTCTCGCTGGAGGAACATCGCTTACTAGTACGGAGCAAATAGAGTTTAGCCATCCGAGTAATCGTAAAGAAGAAGGTGGGGGGCCAATACTCAATTTATATATTTATGATATTCGTGAGAGTAAGCAAATCCAACATTCGGGACGACAAGTTGAACGCAAGCTGACACAAGCCTTGCAACCTGCTTCTGTGAATTGGTCACCGACTTGGTTTGATGTGTCTATGGTGCTAACGGCTTGGGATAGAACGGCATTGGGTGAGCATTATTTGCTTTCGCAAGCTTTATCGTTACTGCTGCGTCACCGTGCGTTAAAGGAAGAGTTTTTGGTTCCGGAATTGCGCGGTTATGGCAATTTGAATATGACGGTTTCTGTAGAGCCACAAATTGAGGCTGGGTCTTTGTGGAGTGCGCTAACTATACCTTTACGACCTGCTTTGTATTTAATGGTGACAGTTCCTGTAGAACCACAAATGTCTTTAGTATCTTTAGTTTGGGAACGAACTTTTCGAGTTAGTAATACTTTTGATAATACTCAAGGTGACAATGGAAATGGAAATGGAACTATTGAAACTATCACCAAGCGGCTAGTAATTGCAGGAATAGTTATAAATGCTGTTAGCAATCTACCAATAAAGGGAGCGGAAATTAAGGTGACAGGAATACGAAAATCAGCTACCACCAATAAAGAGGGGTTATTCTACTTTGAAGAGCTTCGCAATGGTCACTATGTGTTAGAGGTTAGCTGTCTAGGTTATTTACCTTGTCAAGTTAATGTCTTGGTAGATGGTTTAATTTGTTCCTTCAAAGAAATTTCGTTAAGTTCTGTGTAGTGCTGAGTGCTGAGTGCTGAGTGCTGAGTGCTGAGTTCTGAGTGCTGAGTGCTGAGTGCTGAGTGCTGAGTGCTGAGTGCTGAGTGCTGAGTGCTGAGTGCTGAGTGGGTGATTGGTTTTTTGATATTGAATTATTACGCATTGGAGATATTTTCATGCCAAGACTTGATTATTTTGCTCCTGGTGTCTATATCGAAGAAATAGACCGAGGTAGTCGTCCTATTGAGGGTGTTAGTACGGCGATTGCTGGATTTGTTGGCTTTACTGAAGATGTGCGCGGTGGGGCTGAGTTATTCAAGCCAATGCTTGTTACGAACTGGACGCAGTATTTAAATTACTTTAGTCGTCCGAATTCGGATGGTTTTACTGATTTTAATGCTTATTTGCCTTTTGCGGTCTATGGCTATTTTATGAATGGTGGTGGTCGCTGTTGGATTACTAGTATTGGTACTTCGTTACCCGGCGCCCCCAAACCACCAGACCCACAACCAACTTCATTGCGAATAACGGGTCGAGGTAATCGTCCTTCGCTACGATTTGGTATGCGTCCAGAACAAATTGCAGCAGGCACTATTGCAGTATTAATTAGTGATAGTGGACCTCGTGCGTTACCAGAAGGAACTGAAGGGTCGGCGCCACCAAATACAGGTGAATATTTCAAGGTGCAAATTCGTCGAGGTGATGAAACTCTCGAAGAATATGACAACTTGACAATGAACCGCGAACCCAATGGTCAATTTGCAACTTATGCGGTTGCGGCATTGAGAAATTCGATGTTCGTTACAATTGAGGATATTTCACAGAGTGGACAACCTTTAGCACGTCGTCCTGGAAATGGACAATATGAACTTGCAGCACCAATAGTTACTACGGCGGTTGATACATTTTCGAGTGATATTGAGGGTGTGCGCGATGACCGTACAGGGGTACGCGGTTTATTTGAAATTGATGAAGTCACAATGGTTGCTTGTCCTGACTTGATGCGTGCGTATCAATCGGGATTGATGAACTTAGACCAAGTTCACGGCATTATGGAATTAATGATTAGCATGTGCGAAGGTTCCAATAGTGGGGATATTCCGAACCCACCTAACCGCATGGTAGTTTTAGATTCACCTCCCGATTGTCCTAAACCGCAACAAGTTGTAGATTGGTTGAACCGATTTAATCGCCGTTCGATGTTCGGCGCCCTTTATTATCCTTGGATTAAAGTTGCTAACCCACGCGACCGTGGCAACCCAATTAGTGTTCCTCCTTGTGGTCATGTTATGGGTGTTTGGGGACGGACTGATGAGACTCGCGGAGTTTATAAGGCGCCTGCCAATGAAGTTCCTAGAGGAGTAATTGGTTTAGATTACGATACAAATTTTCGTGAACAAGAACTTTTAAACCCAATTGGTATAAATTGTATTCGTAGATTTCCGAACCGAGGTATTCGGATATGGGGCGCCCGTACTCTTGTTGAGCCAGATAAAACCGAATGGCGTTATATCAGTGTTCGTAGATTGATTAGCTACATTGAAAAATCTTTAGAATTAGGTACTCAATGGGTAGTATTTGAGCCTAACGACGAAGATTTGTGGGCACGTGTGCGACGAACAGTAAGTAATTTCTTGGAAAGAATTTGGCGTGAAGGTGCATTATTTGGCGCCTCACCAGAACAAGCTTTTTACGTGAAATGCGACGAAGAATTAAATCCACCAGATACCAGAATTTTAGGTCGCTTATATATCGAAGTTGGTGTATGTCCCGTTAGACCAGCAGAGTTTGTCATTCTCCGTATCAGTCAATGGAACGGAATAGAAGACGAAGAATAACAAAATCAACTAAACAGGAGTTAAAAACAGTATGCCAGGAGAATTTCTTACTGCTTGTAAATTTTACTTTGAAGCAGATTCAATCACGGATAAATTTATCAAAGAAATTAGTGGTTTGGGTATAGAAAATACCCCTGCACAAGAGGTTCATGGCTCCAGTAGGTCGGGAAAACTCATGCGTCAAGCAACACCTACTGTAGTAAAATTTACTAACATTACCATAAAAGTAATCGCTACTGATGACGTGGACTTATACCAATGGTATCAAAAGTGTAACGAAGACATGGGAGACCCACGGCAATGGTTACAAAATCGTAAAACAGCTTCAGTAGTTGCTTACGACCAACAAGGTTCTGAAAAAGCACGTTGGGATATTGTTAATTGTTATCCCTGTAAATACACAGGGCCAACCTTAACTGCATCGGGTGGTGATATGGCAAATGAAACAATTGAATTAGTTCACGAAGGAATTAAACGTAAGAAGTAATAAAAAACAATGGTACAAGCGGGTGGACAAAATCCTGAAATTCTTACGGCACATCGTTTCTATTTAGGACTAGCGCTAGACGGACAAAAAGAGTCTGATGCTTACTTTTTAGAGTGCCAAGGTTTTACCAGAACACAGGATGTAATTGAAATTTGTGAAGTTACTTCTCAAACTTGGGGAACTGGACAATCTAAAGGTTTACCAGTCAGAACCAAAATTCCGGGCAATGTTAAGAGTGGCAATATTACTTTGCGTAGAGGTATGACTAACTCAGTTGCTTTTTGGAACTGGTTCGATAAAGTTCAGGCAGGTCAATGGGCAAAGCAACGAAAAATGGTTTCTTTGTCGATTTACAATCAAGCTAGTCAAGAAATTGCCAGATTTGAATTAGAAGGTGCTTGGCCCACTCGTTATAAACTTGCTGATGTTAACGCACGCAGTACAGAAATAGAAATAGAGGAAGTCGAAGTAGCTTTTGAGGAATTTAAACGAGTCAAATAATATGTTTGAGACAGAGTTTGAGTTCACATTGCCTAAAGGATATATTGATAACGACGGCAACCTCCATCGTAAAGGTGTAATGAGGTTATCTACAGCAATAGACGAAATTTCACCTTTACGTGACCCACGTGTTAAAGCAAATGCTGCTTATGCGACGATTATTATTTTAGCGCGCGTAATTACTCGTTTAGGCGCCTATAATGAGGTGACTCCTGCAATAGTGGAAAGCTTTTTTAGCCAGGATTTAAGTTATCTTCAGGATTTTTATCGTCAAATTAATGGGTTAGAAGAGGTGACTCCTCCAGTATTAATTCAGAATTAAGACATCATCAATTATTGTTTATGCGTCGTAAGGAACTTTGTACTGAATTTAGTTTTACACTTCCTAGAGGATATATCGATGCGACTGAACGGGTACATCGTCATGGTGTAATGCGTTTAGCTACTGCCAAGGATGAAATTATGGTACAGCAAGAGCGTATAGTTCAGGAAAATTCTGCTTACGGCGCCTTAGTTATGCTGTCGCGAGTTATTTCTCGCTTAGGTAGTTTAAATTCTGTTACTCCTGAACAGTTGGAAGGGTTGGTCTTACAAGATATTTTTTATCTAAGAGAGTTTTATAACCGAGTTAATCAACAAGGTAATACCCATATTCCAACACAGTGTCCTCATTGTAATGCTGAATTTAACATGAGGCTTGAATTGGCGGGGGAGTACTAAGCTACCCCTCAGATACTTTGTATGAGGAGGTAGCTTTTATTGCTTATCATTTCCATTGGTCACAATCCGATATTTTAAACCTAGAACATATTACTCGCCAACGATGGGTCGCGGAAATAAATAAAATTAACCAGAAAATCCACTATTAAACTAACAAAAACCTGAATATGAAAGTAAAAGTTGCAACATCTCCCACGGATACAAAATTTGAAGAATTAGACCTGACTTTAACAACCAGACGAGGAAGCGAATGTTTAATCGGTCGTTCTCCTGATTCTGATTTAGTTCTTGATAGCGATGATGTTAGTAGATTACATGGAAAGTTCTTTTCTCAAGGTGGGCATTATTATTTCTGTGATACTGGTAGTAGAAATGGCTCGATAGTAAACGGCAAACTCGCAGAAAAAGACCAATCTTACGCACTCAAAAATGGTGATATTATCCGCATTGGCGATTTTGTGCTAATGTTAGAAGATGAAATGCCAGACTCTCAGCAAGCAGAAACTGTAGTTAGAATTATTAACCCTTCTATTTTTTCTAACCGGCGCCAAAATGCTAATGTCGAAGTACAGCAACCTGAACAAGTTAGCAATGTAGCTGAAGCTCAAATTGCTGTAGCTGAGGAAATAGTTTCAACCAATGGTCAAAGCAACGAGCTAGTAGAACAAAATTTACAAGAAGAAGAAATAGTCAATACCTCTGAAGAAGTAAATACACAACCAGTTGAACAATTTGAACCAACTTTCATCCAGCCAGATGATGTTGCTGCACCTGATAACGTCGCAGAGTCTTCGCACGAAACCGATAATATAGAGAATGAAGAACATCAAGAAGTAGGCGCCGAGCCTCAAACTGAAGACGTAACAAACTTAGAACCAGATAATCAGGTCGTCGAGCATACTGCTGAGTATACTATTGTTCAAGCTAATGATATAGAGAATCAAGAAGAAGATGATATTGATGCCGAACATCAAACCGAGGATGTAACAAACTTAGAACCAGATAATCAGGTCGTTGAGCATACTGCTGAGTATACTATTGTTCAAGCTAATGATATAGAGAATCAAGAAGATGAAGATATTGGCGCCGAACATCAAACCGAGGATATTACAAATCAAGAACACGAAGAAGAAATAGAGGAAGAAATAGAAGAAGAAATAGAAGAAGTTGTGGATGATGAACACAGCGAGACAATAAACGAAGTAATAAACCACGATAGCGAGAACGTGGATGTAGAAACATCGTCTCAACAAGTAGAGGAAGAATTAGTGCCTGGATTAGTATCTGAAGAAGCTGTAGAAATTCAAGAACTAGAAGAAACAGAAGAAACAGAAGAATTACATGTACAACTTGCGAAAATTCTTGAAGAAAAGCAAATAGTACTTGTTGGTCACGATAGCAAAAAATCTGAACTGAATCAATTAGTTTCTGAACACGAGCAGTTTTTATCGTGCTGCTTAACAAGGACGTGGCAAAATTTCAGTGACGATTTGTATAAGCAAACAGGTTTAAGCGTTACTCAAGAAATTCCTCCACCAAATTCGGGAGGGTACCAAGCAATTAACTCGTTAGTTAATTCTGGAGAAATTTTAGCAGTTATTTTCCTTAGAGATTTAATGGCGCCTCAACCTGGTCAAGCTAATGAAGAAGCATTGTTAAGAATATGTAATATTAACAATGTTTTACTTGCGACTAATGTACCAACAGCACAAGCAGTTGTTCACTATCTCAAAAATTTGAAAGATTAATAGTGATGAGTGCTTAGTTAAGAGTCTACACTCAGCACTCATCACTCAGCACTCAGCACTTTCTACTCAGCACTATTATATTTATGTTGAATAGTTTAAAGAAAGTTTTTACACAGTCACAAGCTGTAATATTATGTGGCGCCGTTGTGACGATGGTGGTTGTTGGTATTGAGAAGCTGGGGATGTTGGAAGCTTTGGAGCTTAGAGTTTATGACCAAATGCAACAAATGCGTGCTGACCCAGGTGTGGATGAACGCTTATTAATTGTTCCTGTAACTGAACAAGATATACAACAATTGGGTTGGCCGCTTTCGAGTGAGAATTTGGATAAGCTTTTGGGTAAGCTTGAAGAATATCAACCTCGCGCGATTGGTTTAGATATTTTTCGCGACCAACCTATTCCACCTGTTGACCCTGGTTATAATAAGTTATTGGAACGTTTACAGTTGAGCGATATTATTACTCCTGTTTGTAAGCATCCTGATAAAAAAAATCCTGACAAAAATCCCGGTACACGTCCACCGAAAGGAGTTCAACCAGAATATCTCGGATTTGTTGATATTCCAGAAGACCCCGATGGTGTAATTCGTCGTAATCTTTTAATTGCTGACCCTTCACAAGTTTGCCCTGCTGATTATTCGTTTAGTTTACAGCTTGCACTCAAATATTTGGAAGTAGGAGGAATTCGAGCGGAACCTACACAAAATCAAGAACTAAAATTACGTAATATTGTTTTTAAACGTCTGCAAAATAATTTTGGTGGGTATCGCGCGGCAGATGCAAATGGTCATCAAATCATGCTTAACTACCGTTCGAGCAAGATTGCCCAGCAAGTTTCTATTACAGATGTACTTACTAATCAAGTTAAACCAGGTTTGGTTAAAGATAAGATAGTTTTAATTGGTTCAACGGCAGAAAGTTTAAAGGATATTCTTAAGACTCCTTATGGCAGCGGTAAGTTGGATAACTCTGGTGATATGACTGGAGTTGAAATTCATGCTCAAAGTGTTAGTCAAATTTTGAGTGTGGTTTTAAATCGGCAACCTTTGTTTTGGAGTTTACCTGAGTGGGGAGAAGTTTTACTGATTGGCGGATGTGCTTTAATTGGTGGGTTGCTTGTATGGCGCCTTCAACATCCATTATGGTTAGGTGTTGCGGGTGTGTCTATTATTGCAGTGTTGTTTGGTGGTAATTTTTTTATTTTTACTAAAGCTGGATGGGTTCCGTTTGTAGCTCCGGCTTTAGGATTTATATTTACATCTGGTAGCGTGCTTGCTTATACTGCTAATCAAATAAAGCAGGAGCAAAAGGAAATTTCGGAGTTAGTCAAACAGCAAAAAGATTTAATTGCTCAGTTACAAGCTGTTTCACGTCAAAGTGGAGTCACTTTAAAACAAGGAACAGCAGCTAGTTTTTTAGGAGAAGCTGTTTTACCAGATACGTTATTAAATACACGTTATAAAATTATTGATAATTTAGGGTCGGGTGGGTTTAGTAATACATATTTAGCTATTGATACTCAGCGTCCTGGTAGTCCTCAATGTGTTGTTAAACAGTTGCGACCAGCTTCTAGTGAACCAGAGTATTTAGATGTTTTGAGTCGTTTGTTTAAAACTGAAGCTGAAATATTAGAAACTTTGGGTAAACATAAGCAAATTCCTCAATTAATGGCTGTTTTTGAGGAAAATCAGCAGTTTTATATTGTTCAAGAATATATTCGTGGTAATGCGCTTTCTCAAGAGTTACTTCCTGGTCAGCGTTTGAAACAATCTGATGTTGTGAATATTCTTAAAGAAGTTTTGCAGGTTCTTAGTTTTGTTCACAGCTATGACATTATTCATCGAGATGTCAAACCAAGTAATTTAATTCGACGCGACAGTGACGAACATATTGTTTTAATCGATTTCGGCGCCGTTAAGCAAATTGTACCTCAGCAGCAAGAAAGTTTAACTATTGCGATTGGAACCGCAGGTTATGCACCTCCCGAACAAATGGCAGGAATACCACGACTTAATAGTGATATATATGCACTAGGTATGTTAGCGATAGAAGCTTTAACCGGTATAGCTCCAAAAACTTATCGTAGAGACCCAGATACTAATAAAGTCATTATTCAAATTCATAATAGTGCTAATTTACGTAGCTGGCAGGAATTTACTGATGCTACGGATGAGTTAACTGCAATTATTGACAAAATGGTTGATACCGATTTTATGCAGCGATATAAGTTAACTAGTGATGTTATGAGAGATTTAGAAAATAAGTATGGAAAATAATCAAGTTATAAATGCTAGTCTTTCTACGCAAAGTTTAATTTTTGTACCGAATAAACCTCCTGTTTCATTTGAAGTTACCGTTAATAATGACAGCGACAGCTTTGCCAATTTTCAGTTAGAAATAATTGCTGCAGGTGAAGTTCGCAATTCTGATTATCGTTGGTATCGACTGGAACCGGAAGTTGCTGCTGCTAAACCTCCTGGTAGTAGTACGAAGTTTCAAGTTTTTATTTTTAATTCACCAATTCCTGGATTTGCCGGGACTGTTAATTTAAGTGTAAAGGTGATTTCTCCTACTCTTGGACGAGAACGGAGACTTTTACTGCGTTTGGAAGTTGGACGTGATGATAAACCGATTCTTTTGAGTGTAGAGTTACCTATACGCACGTTTCAAGTATATCCTGGAAATTCTATTGACATTCCTGTTCGCGTTAAAAATCAGGGACAGGTTGCTTGTAATGCGCTGTTGCGTTTGACTGGTATTGATTCTTCTTGGTTAAATAATAGTGCAGAACGGCGCCTGAATATAAATGCTAGCAGTCAAACGGAAGTTACTTTTCAATGTCAACCACCATCTGTTGTTCAAGCTCTGAGCCAAAATTATGTTCTGACTGCTGAGGTTACAAGTAATAATAGTAACCCTGCGAATGCACAAGGTAATTTAGAAGTATTACCTGTAGGTTTTATTAATTTTAGCACTCCTCAAAATAAACAACGAATTCCTTCGCGACGTTCATGGTTGCCTGATTGGAAGTCGAAGACAGCATCGTATGATTTATTATTTAAAAATTCTAGCAATTTAAATCAAGAAATTAGTATACATGTTCAAGGTAGAGATTGGCGAAAATGTACTCCTTTTAAGAAGTTTCCTGAAATTGCAAATTTGAATTTGGGAGAGACGGCAAAAGTAATTTTAGAGGTTACAACAAAACGACCTTGGATTGGAATTAAAAAAACTCTACTTTTAGAAGCAAGAGCAGAACTTTCTGACCAAAGGTTAGGTAGTACTGACCCTGCAACTCAAAGTTTAGAGCTAGAAGTTTTACCAATTATTCCTTTGTGGTTGCAATTAGCAATTCTTGCTTTGATTGCTGCTATACTAGCTTTGTTATTTAGACCAGAAGCAATTACACATAAAGCTTCTGTTAACTCTGTTGATGTCAGTGGTATTAGCTTATCTGTTGTGAGTGCTTCAGATGATTGTACACTGCGATTGTGGAAAATTCGTAATAATTCACTGGCGCCAGAAGAAACAGTCAACTTTTCGGAACAACCGTTAGCTTGCGGTAAACGTCACAACCGTAAAGGATTATTAGCAATAGCTGACAATATTATTAGAGTGGTAAAATTTGTACCAGTTCAAAATAACCGGGTTGCCATTGGTTTAGATACAGGAGCTATTGAGATTAGACGGGTACCAAGTGGTCAAATTATTGGTACACCACTCCAAGACCCAAATGAACCAGCTGACAGAGTATTTGATTTAGCTTTTAGTACAGATTCGCTCTTATTATTTAGTGGTTCTGGAAAGGGTAAGCTGAGAAGATGGACAAGAACAAACACGAATATAGAATTTCAACCAGAATCATTAGAGGTTTTAGAGTTAGAAAAACGGCAACAGTTAACACAGTTTCAAATTCGTGCGTTAGCTTTGAGTCCCGACAATAAAATAATTGTTGCTTCTGGCAACTTTAACCGTTTTATTGTACTACCTATATCAAACCAATCTAATAATTTTAAAGATATATCATTACAAAAATTAGAACAGTTAGATGGCAGAGGTGGACTGAATGATTTTGTTTTTGGGTTAGCTTTTATGCCCAATCCAACAAAAAAGATTTTAGCAACTTCCGATTCAGCGGGTTTAATTGCAATTTGGGATTTAGACCAATGTAAACCTAAAGCTGTTAGTAATTCTCAATTAAAACTTAACGAGTTAAGTTGTGTACCTATAGATAGTTGGCAAGGTGAGTCAAAAAATCCAATTCGGACTTTAGCGTTTAGTGAAGATAATAAATTATTGATTAGTGGTGGAGATGATGGACAAGTTATTGTATGGCATTTAACTCCTACATATGGACTCGATAAAACAAAATCGCAAGAAGGTAAAGGTGACACTATTTACCGAAGTTATAAAAAAATCAATAGTATTGGCTTAAAAAATAATCGAGAAATTATCGTTATTAGCGGTGGTGAAGATTCACAAGTCGAATTTAAAAAATATTAAATAGAAACCGAGAAACCGGGTTTCTTTATCTATATCTATAATTAACAAGAAAATTTTTATAGAAACCCGGTTTCTTTATAAGGAGAGTATTATGTCTAATCCACTATCTGTTATTATTAACCCACCTGGAATACAATGTGGAATGCCAGGAGATATTGTTTCGCTGTATGTCGTTGTAATTAACGAAGGAGACCAAAGCGCTGTTATTGATTTATTTTTTAGTTTTGATGAGACGTTTCAAAAAGTTAGTGGTTGGTCTAATTCTCCAAAGGCAAGTTTAGCTGTTGCTTCAAAAGAAAGTAGCGATGAAGTTACATTTGATTTTGAAATTCCAGTTGATGCATTTCCGGGAACCTATGATTATACTTTTGTTGTAGATTCTCCAGAGCATTATCCACAAGATACTCCAATAAACTTTCCTGGGCAACTCAAAGTTCTGCTCAGAGAACAAACTGTAATTCGTGCTTCTGACCCAACTTTTTCGGTTATCCCTGCAACGAACCCCAATAAACCTATAACTTACACTCCTGGTAAACCTTTACAAGTTGTCATCAAAGTCGAAAACCGCTCAAACCGTGTAGACCGTTTCCGTTTAACTTGTCCAGATTTAGATGGAAATTGGTACAAAATAATTTATCCTGCTACTGGATTGGAAGCAGTGGGGTTATTTGAAGTCAATGCTATAGAACTTAACCCTAATACCGAAGGTGACATTACTTTAGAGTTTACCCCTCCTAGTGATACTCTTGCTGGTAGCTATTCTCCAACGATTCGTTTAGTTTCAGAAAATAATCCAGATTTGATATTGCTGGATTTAGTGTACATGCTCATTCCTGATAATTATCAGTTGAGTGTAGAGCTTAATACTATTTTAGGAAAAGTTAGACATAAGCAAGGCGCCTACGAACTAGTACTAAATAACCAAGGTAACATGGTACGAGAATTGTTATTTAATGCTAAAAGTAGAGACGAAGAAGAAATTTGTACTTATAAGTTTGAGCCTACGGAGATAAAATTATTACCAAATAGAACCGAAAAAGTCAATCTTGCCGTTAAACCTCGACCTTGGTGGCGCCAACCTTTGCTGGGTCAACCGTTATTAATTAACTTTCAAGTTGATGTTATAGATAAACAAGATTATGCTTTAGCAAATGCATCACACCAAGCTTCTTTATCATGGAAAGCGCGTCCTTGGTGGCAATTTTTACTATTAATTTTACTTGGACTCGGATTATTTGCTGGCGCCTCTTATCTAATTTGGAGAGCATTAAATCCTGATCCTGTAACAATTGAAGCTTTTAGCGTCGATGATTCGCAAATTATTGAAGGAGATGAAGCTAATTTAAATTTTAGAATAAGTAATTATAAGCGAAAAAAAGATTTAATAGTCACCGTTAAACCATCACTCAATAATGAAACAATATTGAATAATGATAAAATTAATCAACTAATTACTCCAGGTAAAAATAACCCTAACCCACCTTGCCGCATTACACCTCAAGAAGAATTAATATGTCAACTTGTTCCTACAGGAATTAAAACAAAAGGAAAATATGTTTTTGAGTTAAAAGTCTCTTCTAAACCAACGTCACCATTTAATCGTAGAACTCCACCTGATATTCAAAAAACGGCGGAAGTTGAAATTAAAGAAAAACCAATTGCTGAAATTATTGACTTTAAAGCAAATAAACAAAAATACCAAAAAGGAGAGAATATTGTTCTGAATTGGACAATTAGGCGCCCAGAATTACTAAACAAGGCTGTAATCAATGTTAAAAATGCTGACAACGTAATAATTACTCCAATTACTTTAACATTCAAAGACGGTGATATTGCAGACCCTCAACTTAAAGGCTCTTGCCAAAGAAGCAAAGATAATCAAAGTATCACTTGCTCTGTTAAGCATATTCCAAAGCAAATCGGAACCTTTAACTATGAGTTAATAGCTTCTTCTATTAATGTAAATGACCGCAATAGTACAAAACAAGCTGCAAACCCAGTTGAAGTAATACCAAAACCATTTAATATAGTCTTTTTTAGAATTAACAATATTAATAGTAGTGACAAACCAAATTTAGAACTTAATGAAGGAGAAACAATTACTGTAAGCTGGAAAGTGGAAGGAGAAAATGTTTCCGTGAAACTGTCTCCTTATGGAGATGTACAGCAAGGAGGTACAAAACAGCTTTCTGTTATTAGAGACTTCCCAAATCGCATCGCACTACAAGTCAATGGTATATCAAGTAACCAGCCACCTCAAGAAAGAGGATTTGCTATTACAGTCAGACCCAAACCAACACCAACGGTGGCGCCGACTATTAATACTGCTGTACCTACCCCTACAAGAAACCCCTTTAAAGTGGCGCCTTAAATACTGAGTACAAAATATTACATTTATTTTTATTTCTTTGTTTGCTTCGTGCTTGCAAGTTTTAATTTGTAGAAATAAAATTAATACAAACCCCAAGAAACCAGGTTTCTATGCAAGATTTCTGTTTTATTAGAAGATTTTGATAAAGAAACCCGGTTTCTAATGTTTATAAAGGAAAAATAACGGATTTTAGGGGTAGGTGATTTTACAATAATTTCCTACCTCTGTTATCTTTGTGCATTTCTAAATCGAGTAATGTTTGTTTATATATTGCAAAGAAATTTGAATAATTTATAAATATTAAAAGTAAACTTTTTCTCGACCCAATATTTGCAAATCTTGCTCTGCAAAATATTTTGATGACATAATGCGAGAAAATATAAATTTAATGAAGTTTAAATCCTGGATTTCAGATACTTTTTTTGAGCTATGTAATGATGGAATTTGCTCTGCAAGTCTTGATAACTCCATGCTAAAAATATCAAATTCTTCAGGAGTTACAAAAAACACAACTCCTGACTGACAATAATCGGAGCCAGTTTGGGGTATTATTTCTTCTTTTCCTGCAAGTAGCAAATTGGGAGTGACTGTATACTTTGAAAGACCTGTAGTAATTAGTCGCGCTTCTATTTCTGTAAAAATATCATCGATATTTTCTGATAAGACAGGTGGCCAATTATAAGAATTAATTTCAATATTAGGTACAAACATGATACTGACTGTGTGATTTAGTATCACATCAAAAATCCCTTGATATAGCGCTGCAACTTCTGGCTCTTGTTCACAGGGTTGATGTCTAACAGAAATAGAAAAATCATAATTTGGTGATGGTTTCATAGGTCTATCTTTGAAAAATTGTCTTTAGTCGTAATTTATTTACGGGTTGGTGTAGCGTAAGGGTTTTGCCTATCGTCATCTTTGTCAAGAAAACCTAACTTGCTGTAGCTCACCGGAATGCACCACGAGCTTCCACTCGAATGAAAGAGCTTGTAACGCTTATTTTGCGTAGGGTGGGCAGTGCCCACCTTACCCTTGTTGAGAAGCTGCATTCCGGTCAGGTAGGCGCCTATAGTATCTTAGCAGGGAGACTACATAGACTAGAATATATTTACTAACGTGGAATTAACAGAATTATTAAAATTATAGTAAATTTATATTGAGTTAATAAGCGTTATCAACATGAACTAATAACATGCTGATAAAGTAGAGGTGTAAGATATTGCGTTCTTGCACCTGATTTTAAGCTTTTTAAATTATGTTTAATTTTGCTTAATTCTTTTAATATTAATTTAACATTTATGAAGATTTATCAGCGTCATGAGTGGACACTTTCAACAGAGCAAGCAATAGCTATTCAGGAACAGTTGAGTGGTGAGGTTATAACCGATGATGAACTGAAGCCAAATATCGAGTACGTTGCAGGAGTCGATATGGGGTTTGAGGAAAATGGCGCCGTTAGTAGGGCAGCTGTTGCGGTGTTAAGATACCCTGACTTACAGGTAGTTGAAACGAGTATAGCTTACCGCCCAACTGCGTTTCCTTATATTCCAGGTTTTCTTTCGTTTCGAGAAGTGCCTGCGGTGCTAGATGCGTTAGAAAAGCTACAAATTACACCTGATATAATTCTTTGTGACGGTCAAGGTATTGCTCATCCACGAAGATTTGGTATTGCTTGTCATTTGGGAGTTATAGTAGATATCCCGACAATTGGTGTAGCAAAATCGTTACTTGTTGGCAAACATGAACCTTTGGCTGATGTGAAGGGTAGCTGGCAACCTTTGATATACAAAAAACAAATGGTTGGTGCAGTGGTACGCACACGAACGGGTGTAAAACCTGTTTATGTTTCACCTGGTCATCGTATCAGTTTGCCTACGTCTATTGATTATGCGTTGTGCTGTACTACTAAATATCGTCTTCCAGAAACAACGCGCATTGCCGACCGAATAGCTTCGGCAAGAGGCGAGGTCTCGATTGTGGAATTGTAAAATTAAAAGCTGAAGTAAAAATTAAGAGGAGTATCTAGGGCAATTAACAATGAGCGCACTAACTTTACAGTGGTACGATGCAGGTCGAGAAAAAACTCAGACAATTTACGAACAGCAGCAGCAAACTAAGAACCCTGGAACTGTTCGCATTGGTCGCGACCCACTTCGTTGCGATATTGTTCTTTCTGACCCTACGGTATCTGGTTTACATATTGAAATCTTTTTTAATTTAGGGCAGTTTTTGGTTCGGAATTTGCGCTCCTCGAATCCTCCTTTGGTAGATGGGAAGAAATTAACTCAAGGTGAACAATCTCTTAAACAGGGTAGTGTTATTTTTCTTGGACAAGCTCAACTAAAGGTAATAGCTGTATTTTCTTCTGAAGCTAGCAGTGTTCCACCAACTGTTTTGTCTGGCCCCCCTGTTAATATACCTGTACAGGCGCCTCGTACTCCTCTTGGTAATCAGCAACAACATGTACATCAGCACCAAGCGGCTTATGGGTTAGAGTGTCCTAAATGTCATAAAGTTTCTTCAACCGATTTTCTACATATTGGGTGTCGGTGGTGCGGAACTTCGCTTGCTGCTGCTGCTAGTGTTCTCGTTGAGCCAAAGAATCAATAGTATTCTTGGCGAACTTGTTTATAGGATATATTCTAATATCATCAAATTAAATTATAAACTATTAAATATTAAGCAATGACCAGTAACCAACAAGTACAACTAAGTTGGGATGACCCAGTAAGCGGGGAACGGCGTGAACCTTCTTTAAGTCCGCCAATTGCTTTTGGTCGAGAATTTGCACGAATGCCGACTGAGCATAATGGGCAACGTGTCGCGCGGATGATACTTAATAGTGATGAGATTTCTAGATTCCATGCGTTACTCGAATGGCAGCAAAACGAGCTTGTCATTACCGACCAAGTTAGTGTTAATGGCATATTTGTCAACGGTCAGCGTCAAACACGAAGTGTAATCTTAAGTGGTGATACGTTACAAATTGGCCCCTACATCATAACTATTACACTCGTAACAAGCGCCGCTCCTCCGCAGGCGCCGAGTCATTCAGCTATTCAATTTAATCCTGCTACAAATCTACCTGACCCAAGTTGGCGCCATAGTCCCCAAGCTACACCACTGGGCAGCAGTTTTCCTCCTCCTTTATTTCAGCAGCAAAAAATAGCTGTGCAATCACTCCACGCTACTGGTTTGCCTGTAGAAGAATTTGATTTTCTATCGGTTGGTGGTGGTTTAGGTAGTTTTATTTGGGCTGACTTGCTGAGAATTTCTGGTGTTAAAACTGAGAAAATAATTGCTTTAGGTTTAGAGAAAGAACCTTACGCACGTTATAAACGTCTTTGCCTCAATTCGCAGATTCCTTTATATGAACGTTTGCGCTCAAATTCTGACTCGTGCCCTGATAATATTTGGGGATATCCTAGCTATGCATGGCGTGAAGCTTGGCGAGATGCAACGAAAGGTAAACTAAATCAAGCGATTAAACATTTGTGGCAAGTATTTGCCGAACCTACTTTTGCAGAAACTTATACACCCCGTGCAGGAAATGTTTTTGATTCAATTGACCGCGAAGCCAAGCGTATAGGTTGGGATAAGATATACCGCTACGGAAGAGTACGAGGTATCCGTAAAACCGATGATGCCCGATATTGTATCGCTTATTCGCGGGCGCCGGGTTCGCATGCGTATATGGTAACGCGACACCTGCATTTAGCAACAGGATATCCAGCTATTCAATTTTTGCCAGACCTGCAAGCATATCGGGAAAAATATCAAGATTTTAAATCGGTTGTAAATGCTTACGAAGACCATGACCATGTATATGAACAACTCGAACGTCTTGGTGGTAAAGTCTTAATTCGTGGACGGGGTATTGTAGCTTCGCGTGTTGTTCAACGACTTTATGAAGCCCGCAAGAAAAATAATAATATAACAGTATTGCATTTAATGCGTTCGCCTAAACCACAGGGTAATAAATTTCAAAAAGCCCAACGTTTAGTTAAAAACCATTATGAGTTTCAACCTTTTAACTGGCCCAAAGCTTGCTGGGGTGGAGAACTTCGCGTCATGCTCGAAAAAGCTAGTCCAGAAGAACGTAAAACCCTACTTGCAGATTGGGGTGGTACAACAACAGCCGACCGTTCGGACTGGCAACGTATTACCGAAATAGGGTTACGGGAAGGTTGGTATAATATACAGTTTGGTAAAGTCAAAAAAGTAGAGCGCGACTCAAAAGGACGGACTATTACATATATAGAAGAGCAGAATTTTGGGCAAATTACTCTCGATGCCGATTTTATTGTAGATGCAACAGGACTTGATGCCAAAGTTGAAGCAAGTCCTTTACTTGATGATTTGGTAAAACATTACAATTTGCCGCTAAATAATTTAGGAAGATTATCGGTAGCTAACAATTTTGAGTTAGTAGAAATGCGGAATGATAAAGCTCAAATGTACGCTGCTGGCGCCATTACTCTTGGTGGTCCATATGCTGCTGTAGATAGTTTCTTAGGTTTGCAGTACGCATGTTTAGTATCAGTAGATTCACTAGGAGCAACACGGGCGCCAGGAGTACATCGTTTAAATGTAGTTACATCTTTTGGACAATGGTTAAAATGGGTGTTTAATCAATCACCTACATAAACCAAAATCTAAAATTTTAAAAGTTATTGTAGTAATTTGTGGAATGTTGTTGTAGTAATTTGTGGAATGTTGTTGTAGTAATTTGTGGAATGGGCATCCTTGCCCGTTCCATAATAATATTAATAAAACAAGCAGTCAGGTTAAACTATGGTACTACAAGACCATTTTCATCCCCCCCTGTCACTACGGCGCCATTGGCACTCGTTTTATAATACTTGGGCTACATACATTGCATCTGATTTAAATTCTAAATTACCCGAAGATTATTTTGCAGAAATTAATGTACAATTTAAGAAAAAGCCTGTAATACAAACCGTCGAAATAAATATCTTTAACACACAAGGAGGCGCCGTTTTAGCAGGAGCAATTGAGTTAGTTAGCCCAGCGAATAAAGATAGAGCATCACATCGTCAGGCATTTGTATCTAAATGCAAAACACTTTTACGGCAAGGAATTGGTTTAGTAATTATTGATGTTGTTACCGAACGCAAAGCAAATCTTCACGATGAACTATTAAATAGAATCACAGAAGGAGCATCATATCTGGGCGCCGAATTATACGCTACTTATTATCGAGTAATTGAGCGTGACGGGCAACCAAGTATTGATATTTGGCAGGAAAAAATTAGTATAGGCGATACTTTACCAACTGTACCATTTTGGCTACGAGGAAATAATTGCTTACCTCTAGAACTAGACAGTATTTACAAACGTACTTGTCAAGAACAACGAATTTATGTTAAAAGCGCTTGATATAGCATTTTTCAAACAAGTAAGGTACAAATTGAGTAGTAACACTCTTGTGGAACGGGCATCCCTGCCCGTCCGGAAATGTGCTTTATTTGAATGATTTTTAAATATGCCTTTCTATTTAGATAGTATATAT
Organism: Calothrix sp. PCC 7716; assembly: GCF_019977735.1. Lineage (GTDB taxonomy): Bacteria > Cyanobacteriota > Cyanobacteriia > Cyanobacteriales > Nostocaceae > Dulcicalothrix. Next base: position 256,687 of record NZ_AP025018.1, read on the forward strand.
ATTGACCTTATTAGGCGCAGAGGGTACTGAGAACAGAGGAAGAGGTATTTATAAAGTTTGTGTTTGGTCAGGCGCCTGATATTTTATAATTTTTATTAGATACTCTAATTAAAAAGCGCAAGGCTTCATTTACAGCTTGAGAGTTAGGAAACATTTCTGCAACATCTGCTTCTAAATGAACTGTCAACCCTTCAATATTGCTTTCTTGTATAAGTTTTTGGGGAAATGTATCATTTAGTTTATTAGCTAAAGATTCCCAACTAGTTGCTTTTAATTTAAAATTATGTGAGGCTTCACGTAATGTTTTAAACTGTTGCTTGAGAATTTCAACCGTATAAATATCTTCTTGATATACTTGAGTTTGTTGGTCAAGGTCTTCTGTTACCATTTCAACTACTTCATTTATTAGCTGCTCGTGATTTGCAGAAATTTGAGCAGCGGCGCCTAAAATACGAGAAGTTGCTTTTTTCTGCACCTCCGTCTCGTGTTTTAGTTTATCAGCAATGTTACGAATTTTATCTCCCAACTTTGGTTTACGTTGAGTGCCTGTCGATGTAGATTTTTTGCTCATAAGGGTATTTATTCCGAAAGTATTTCTTTAACAGCAAGCCAGATACGTTTGAACTTTTGTACTAAGCCCACAGGATTGCTTGTTGTATCCTCTTCCACCGAATCAACTAAAGATTGAATTCTATCCATACGCTCTGCTACAACATAAAGATTATTTATAGCTTCATCCTTAGAAGCTAAAGAGTCACGTAGCAAAACAACCATCTCGGCAATTTCCCGTTTCAACCTTTCATTTTCAGCTTTACGACGAGTTTCCCATCCCTTAATACTAGCTTTGGAACGCCGCTCAAATTTGAGTTGTGTTTGTGCCTCCTTATATAAAGTCAAATAACTATCCCGATCAGAACTGACTTGCTCATATTTGACAAGTAATTCATTTGCTCTAGCCTTTTCTTCGTTATAGCAAGCTAAAGCTTCCTGATAATTTTTTTGCTCATCAAGATATATTTGATAATTATGTGCTACTTGCTCTTTTAACTGATTAACCTCAACCTGGTAAGCTTGGATATCTTGCTGAACTTGAGCAAGGTGGGATACTGCTTCCTGATTTGTGAGCGCGCGTTTTTGCCATTCATCACGTTGAGCAATTAACTCACCTGCTTTTTTGTTTGCCTCATGATAACGAGCTAAAGCTTGCTGATAATTTTGTCGCTCCTCAAAATAACTCTGATAATATTGAGCAACACTTGCTTTTAAATCATTAATTTCAACTTGGTAAGTTTGAATATCTTGCCGAACTAGAACAAGTTGAGATGCAGCTTGCTCATTTATAAGCGCGCGTTGTTGCCATTCATCACGTTGGACAACTAACTGAGTTGCTTTCGTTTTTTCCTGGTTATAGAGGCTTAAAGCTTGCTGATGACTTTTTTGTTCATTCAGATACGTCTGATACATTTGTGTTACACGTTCTTGTAACTTATCAACCTCAACTTGGTAAGTTTTAAGTTCTTGTTGAGCTTGAATTGCAACTTCCTCCTGAAGTTCCGCGTGTTGCTGCCATTTATCACGTTCAGTAACCAATTCAGTTGCTTTCGCTTTTGCCTCATCGCGTTGGGCACGAACAGTCATCAATAGTTGTTCAAGCTCACGAGGGGGAATTGGTTCCTTTTTACCTGAACGAACATTATTAATGGCGTTATCATAATTTGAATCTCGTCGATCTGCTCTCCGCATTGCCATAATTAATTTTATAAATATTATTCTATAGAAGTTAATACAGTTGCAAAATGTGTGTTTATATTGACATATAGTTATATTTGAGTTTTGTCATGTAGGGTAGTCATGGTTCATGAAGATATAGAACATGTTGAACGATGCCCAGCCTACAGAAATTTGGATTTTCTCAAAAACAGTCGGTTTGTGAATAATCAATAAAACACGCATCTGATGTTGCAGTGTCTACGACTACATAAAGAATCATATCTATTCCGGAAAAATTAGAAATTAATTACAATTACAGTTCTGTATGGAATTAGCGCGGAGATGGCGATAAAATTTTAATGGGTTGGCTGGCAACGGATGTAACGGATTATTTATTTGTTTGGCGTGTAGCGATTGGCTGTTACATCCGTTTATAATTTGTTAAGAATGGTTATAGTGCTTGAATTTTTCAGTAATTTTACTCTAAGCAGTATTCAAAGCTATTCAATAAAATGAAACTTAATTTACAACAATATGCATTATTTATATATCCAATGTTAGAACGGCACCAATTTATTAAAGTCTCAGCTTTAGCAACATTATTTACAATTGTACCTAATTTATTTTTTCCGCTCCAGATATTCCCTTAGATCAACTTGCAAATTCACTTTCTCAATTTAAATTCGATAAACAAGAGAAAGTTCTTGCTTTAATTGATAGAACACTTTTTGGTTTGGGCAAATATTGTTTAGTCTTTACCTCGAAGCGAATGATGTGGAAGCAATTTTTACAAGATGTTGATTATTTGACATATCAAGATTTACACAATCCCAACAACTGGAGTAAACTTCCTAAGTTTCCTGACAAAGATGAAGACAACGATTTTGGAGAATTGTTAGTGAAGTTAGACAAAATGTATAATACATAAAAAGTGCCAATATTTGTGGCATATCTGTCTCAGATGTGCAGTGATACAAATAATTATTTTTACCACAGAGGCACAGAGAACACAGAGAAGAGGTTCATAGTAATTTTGTATGTGCCCAGGCGCCTCATAGTTTATGATTATTAATAGTTGTAGTGTAAACAAGGTGTATGTATAACGAACCACAAACGCCGTAAAGAAAGTTGGCGGAATCTGGCATCATTAAATTAACGCCATGTCATTCCTGTTACATTTGTAGCTTTTTACTCGCCTGTTGATTTAAAGATGACTGAAACTTCCCCTAAACCGATTGTAACAACTGCCGCTTTTCCTGCAAATGAGGTGGAACGCTTAGAGGCGCTGCGACGGTACAATATTCTCGATACGCCACCAGAAGTTGCTTTTGACCGCATCACTTCTTTGGCTGCGCGTTTATTTAATGTACCGATAACGCTGGTTTCCCTGGTTGATGAATCAAGAGGTTGGTTTAAATCTTCCTATGGGTTTGAGATGCGCGAGGTACGGCGAGATACAACTATTTGCAGTTTTGCGCTGTTAAGTAATGAAGTTTTAGTTATTCCTGATACTAGGAAAGATAGTCGCCTAGTTTGTAATCCGTTTGTACAAAATGAACCGGGTTTGCGGTTTTATGCAGGCGCCCCGTTGATGACTCAAGATGGTTTTAACTTAGGCACTCTTTGTTTGTTAGATACGAAACCGCGTGATGGCTTGAGTGATGAGCAAAAAAGTGTGCTGAGTGACCTTGCGGCAATGGTGATGGATGAGCTAGAACTGCGGTTGGCTGCTCGTAAAGTTGCTCAAATGGACACAGCGTTGCTAGAAGTGACTCAAGGCGTTTCTACTGCGACGGGTGAAGCTTTTTTCTCTGCTTTAGTACAGCATATGCTCAAAGTGCTGGGGGTTGATTATGTCTATATTGGTTTAGTTGACCCCGATAACCAGGAAATAATTCGGACGATTGCTGCCTGTGCCAAGGGGCAGATTATTGACAACTTTGAATATTTGTTGCATGATACCCCTTGCGAGCAAGTACTCCAAAAACGAAAATTGTGCTGCTATCCCCATCGAGTTCAAGCTTTGTTTCCCAAGGCGCCTCTTTTAGAACCTTTGGGTGTAGAAAGCTATGTGGCGGTTCCATTTTTTGACACCACTGGTATACCTCTGGGCTTGCTAGGCGTGATGGATGGCAATGCTTTGACAAATATTCAACTGGCAGAATCTTTATTGACAATTTTTGCTCTACGTATTGCGACTGAACTAGAGCGACAGCAAACAGAAGCAGCACGGCAACAAGCTCAGTATGAGTTGGAACGCTTGGTTGAACAGCGAACAACTGAATTATCCAAAGCCAACGAATTACTCAAAGTGCTGCTTGATAATGTGCAGGCAGGAATCGTAGCCTGTGATGCTGAGGGAATTTTGACTTTATTTAATCAAGCAGCACGACAATTTCATGGCTTGCCGGAGCAAGCATTGCCACCTGAAGAGTGGGCAAAACACTACGACCTGTATTTGCCCGATGGCAAAACGCGGATGTCTAAAAACGAGATTCCTTTATTTCGAGCATTACAGGAGCAGACTGTCAAGAATGTTGAAATGGTGATTGCGCCCAAACATGGAAAGGTAAAGACGCTGCTTGCTAGTGGACAGGCAATTGTCGATAACGAAGGTAAAAAACAAGGGGCAGTTGTGGTGATGCATGACATCACTGAACGCAAAATTGCCGAAGCCGAACGTATACAATTGATACGGCAGCAAGTTCAAGAACAAAGCGCGCGTCTAAAAGCAGAAGAAGCAAATCGACTCAAAGATGAATTTTTAGCGGTGTTGTCTCATGAGTTACGAACACCACTCAATCCAATTTTAGGTTGGACTAAATTGCTTCGTGCTGGAAAATTGGATAGCGCAAAAACAGATTATGCCTTAGAAACAATTGAGCGCAATGCTAAACTCCAAACCCAATTAATTGGAGACCTTTTAGATGTGTCGCGCATTTTGCAGGGCAAACTGAGTCTTAACATGGCTGCTGTTAATTTGGCGCCTACAATATCTGCGGCAATTGAAACTGTGCAGTTGGCAGCGCAAGCTAAGTCAATTCAAATTGAGACGGTGTTTGACCCAAATGTTGGGCAAGTTTTGGGTGATTCTACTCGGTTACAGCAAGTGGTTTGGAATTTACTTAGCAATGCTGTAAAATTTACAAAGAATGGCGGACGGGTGGAAATTAGACTGGAGTGTGTTGACTCGCAGGCTGAAATTAAAGTTAGCGATACCGGTAAAGGCATTAGTCCTGACTTTTTGCCGCACGTATTTGAGTCTTTTCGGCAGGCAGATGCAACAATAACCAGGAAGTTTGGCGGGTTAGGGTTAGGGTTGGCAATTGTCCGTCACTTGGTTGAACTGCATGGAGGTACTATTTATGCAGAAAGTCCTGGTGAGGATTTAGGCGCCACGTTTACGGTAAGATTACCATTAATAGCCGTTGTCAAAACCTGTTGAACCAGAATATTAATAAAAATCAAATGTATTTTGCTGGCGCCGTTATTTTTGATAATTTATAAACACATTGTAGAGACGTTACATTGCTCCCGTTACATTGCTCCCGTTACATTGCGTAGGGTGGGCAGTGCCCACCTTACCCAAGCCTTACGGTAGGTGCATTCCGGTGAGTTAATTTGATTATTTTTCTAATTGTTCACAATTAACTACAACAAGGCTTATGACTTTGTTAAATATTATGTAAAGAATATTTACAAATATATTGACAAAAGGAAATATACTTATGGTAGCTTCAGTTGAGAAGAATCAGCGACACCAGGTTGTAGTCATTGGTGGTGGCTTTGGTGGAATGTATACTGCAAAGGGGCTTGCTTCTGCAAATGTAGATGTTACTCTCATTGATAAACGTAATTTTCATTTGTTTCAACCACTTTTATATCAAGTTGCTACAGGTACGCTATCGCCGAGTGATATTTCTGCGCCGTTACGCTCTATACTTAGTAAAAGCAAAAATACAAAAGTTTTGCTAGGAGAAGTTAAAGATGTTGATACTAAAACACAAGAAGTTATACTGAATGATAGAGTAGTACGATACGATACTTTAGTTGTTGCTACAGGCGCCAATCATTCGTATTTTGGTAATGATGAGTGGAAAGAAGTTGCTCCTGGTTTAAAAACTATTGAGGATGCGCTCGAAATACGTAGTCGGATATTTAATGCATTTGAGGCAGCAGAAAAAGAAACTGATCCCCAAAAACGACGTGCTTTGTTAACCTTTGTGATTGTAGGTGGTGGTCCAACGGGGGTAGAATTATCTGGCGCCATTGCAGAGTTGGCAAACAAAACTCTCCAAGAAGATTTTCGTAATATCGACACCTCAGAAACAAAAATTTTACTATTGCAAGGCGCCGACCGTGTTCTCCCAGGTATGGCCCCTTCTTTATCGCAAGCAGCTAAAGCATCTTTAGAAAAGTTGGGTGCGATCGTACAGACACAAACGCGCGTAATAAATATTGAAAATAGTATAGTTACCTACAAGCAAGGCGATGAATTGCACGAAATTGCCTCGAAGACTATATTATGGGCAGCAGGTATTCAAGCTTCACCAATGGGTAAAATTCTAAGATTACGCACAGGTGCAGAATGTGACAAAGCAGGACGAGTTATTGTTGAACCAGACTTGAGCATTAAGGGACACAAAAATATTTTCGTCATCGGAGACTTAGCTAACTTTTCTCACCAAAACGAACAACCGCTTCCAGGTGTGGCGCCAGTTGCTACACAAGAAGGTGAATACGTTGCTAAATTAATTCAAAAACGTCTACAAGGTAAAACCATGCCAGCATTTAAGTATAACGATTATGGTAGCCTAGCTATGATTGGACAAAATGCTGCCGTTGTAGATTTAGGTGCAATCAAGTTAAAAGGTTTCTTTGCCTGGATATTTTGGCTATTAATCCACATCTACTTCTTAATTGAGTTCGACAGTAAATTCTTAGTAATGTTCCAGTGGGCATGGAACTATATCACCCGCAAACGTGGTTCAAGATTAATTACTGGTCAAGAATCTTTAACATTAGCTAAAGTCATAACAAAGCAGCCGACGATAGAAAAAACGGTAAAGATTTAGTATAACAAAGCAACACCATGCTTTTCGATTTCCTCTACAACAGCAACGGCGCCTGCTATACCATTTTCAGCTTGAATTTTAGCTCCCAGATTAGCTGCTCGCTTACGCATGGTAGAATCTGCCAAAGTTTCTTGAATAGCTTGTGCAAGTCTTTCAGCGGTTAGTTGCTTACGCGGAATAGGTTCTGTGCCAACGCCTAATTTCGCGACGCGCTGCCCCCAAAAAAACTGATCACCAAAGAAAGGGATGATAATAGAAGGAACGCCTGCTCTCATACCAGCAGCTGTTGTACCGGCGCCACCATGATGCACTACAGCAGCAACACGCGGGAAAAGCCATGAATGCGGTACTGAATCTATAAGATACACTGTATTTGGTAAATTATCTGATTTTAAACCACTCCAACCAGAGAGCAGAATTGCACGTTGTTGAGTTTTAGCAAGAGCTTCTAAAACAAGATTGACGGTTGCTTCCGGATTCCGATTGCCCATACTTCCAAACCCAATATATATAGGAGGCGAACCACTTTGCAAAAATTCCATGAGAGCAGATGGTGGACTCCAATCAGGCACCTCTTGAACATTTACATCTAAAAACCAGTAGCCAGTAATACAAGTATTATTCCAATCAGATGGTTTAGAAATAACTGATGGGCTAAAACCATAGAGAGTTGGATATTTTTTCAGGCAGTCAGTATTGTATGGCCCCCAAAATGAAGCAGCGGGTAAACCAAGTACTTTTTGCCGCACAAGTTTATCAGCGTTCCGAAACCCTTGCCACAAAGCTTGTCTTACCAATTGATGTGACAAACGATTGAAAAAACCCCCTGTTTTATCTACAAAGTCAGGAAACAAAACACCAGGAAATTCTTTTGTTGGTGTAAAGGGAAAAACATAAGCTTGAAGTAGTGGAATTCCCAACTTTTGGGCAAGAGCAACAGCAATATTTAGTCCCCCGACTCCTACAATCAGCAAATCCATACCTTGACAAGCAACCTTACCTTGATTTGCCCAATCAATTGCAACACTTTGAACTAGTTTTGCTGTGCGCGACTGAATTGCAAGGAAATTTCCTTTCTCCAATAACTCGCGCATTTCTTTAGTTTCGACAATTTCTTGGACATTACCAGAGACTGCCCAAAACTCTAACCCGTTTGAACAAACCAAATCTCCAAAGTTTTCTTGAGTTACCAGTCGCACCAAATGACCAGCTTGTTTTAAACCCTTTCCCAAAGCAACATAAGGTTGAACATCTCCTCGACTTCCCAAAGCAATAATAGCGATACGCATAAGTTAAGTCTCTACAGCTAATAAATGACGATTATGTCAATTTGATGATAACGTCATTTTGACAAATGTGTCAATTTTGGTTTATATTAGGATTAGAGAACTCCACGAAAAGAAATGCTTTTCGGTCATTCTGAACGCAGTGAAGAATCTTGCGGAGATGCGACCTTGCGAAAAAACTATGTTTACGTTGCGCCTTAAGATGCTTCGTTCCTCAGCATGACACCGCAGGATCATTCATTTTGTGGCTTACTCTTAGTAAGTAAATTGGCGCCATAATTTGGTTTTGTATACCCATGAAAGAATCTCGTCGAGCATCAATTGGTTTAGACAAAAGGGAGCGTACACGAGCAAAACTAATTGAATCAGCTTACCGAGTATTTGCTCGCAAAGCACCGGATGCCGTTACTATTGATGACATCATTGCAGAAGCAGCAGTCGCAAGAGGCACATTCTACAACTACTTTCAAACACGAGAAGACGTGCTTAAAGCTGTTGCAGGCAACCTGAGTGACGAAATAAATCAAAAAATATGGGTACAGTACGCTGCAATTAGTGACCCTGCTGAACGTTTAGCAATTGCCATTCGTCAATTTCTACATCAAGCGATTCGAGATTCGACGTGGGGATGGGTGATTGTGAGAATTGGATTAGTCGCGGCGCCATTAAGTGAGACAATGGAAAGAGGAATGATGACAGACTTAGAGGCTGGTATAAGACTGAACCGTTTCCAAGTTGATAGTTTACAAGCAGCTTCTGATTTGGTTTTGGGAACTGGACTAATGGCAATCCACAGCATTCTCGAAGGACGCGCAGAACCAGATTACCCGGAACAGATTGCTAAAATTATTCTCAAAACATTAGGCGTCGATGATGCTGATGCTCATGCGATTGCTTTTAAATTTCTAGAACCGCTAGATTCGTGACGGCATTGAGCGTACCTTATAGGTGTATGAATTATAAAAATATATCACCGTAGAGACACGATTCAATCGCGTCACACGGCGCCGGAAAATGAAAAAATTAAGCATATTATTATTGGTTCGCAACGTGCAGTTACTGTCACTATTCGGGTATTAGACCAATTAGGATATGCCAATATAACTGATTGGAGTCCAATTCTACCAAGTGAAAACCCTGGTGAGGTTATAAGCGTACTTATACGGACTATTAGTGTTCGATAAAGTACTGTTTATCGATGATGGAAATGGCGCCAGTCTTTATGGTATGGCGCCGTATATTGGAATATACAAATTTACTGTGCTGGTTATATTTGTGCTTTTTAAATCCTACCTAACCCTCTTTTATACGATGGTTGGGGGGATTCTTCTGACTCTAAGCGCGTTACTATCTCATAAATCAAGAGCTGTATCAGTATCTTGACTCCTAAGAATTGCCATAATTTCAACCACATCATTTTCAATGCGGTAGTAGATGCTATGCACACCACACACACTGCGGCGGTAGCCAGTACGGATAAAATTTACTTCGGGGTATAAATAAGGCTGTGCAGCTATCTGTTCAAAGCGGTCAAAAAGTTGATTATAGTACTGGTCTGCGGCTGCTTCACCCCATGCCTCAAAGCCATAAAAATAAATTTGCCGTAAGTCTTCCTTTGCCGCTTGCGTCAATTTATAATTAGCCATTACTGTTCAGTTCTTTCTTAAATTCTGAAAGAATGGACTGGCGGTCAGGAGTGACAAAGCCGCTTTGCTCTGCATGAATTAGCCTTTTTTGGATTTCTTCAACTTTCTCTTGTTTGGCACGAGCCTTGCGTATCAGGTCATTTATCACATCGCTTTTGCTAGCGTACTCCTGACTCTCCACCTGTGCTTTTAACCAAGCATCATTCGGGGGTGTAAGTGAAATGCTTTGACGGGTCATAATCTTTCTTTTAAACATCTGGTGCAATTATACACCAGATTTACACGCCTATTTTTAGAAACGAAAATTTTTGAAGCTAGAGGCGCGAAATTGATAATCACTGCTATGTAACAGCTACCTCCTAAGAAACCGGGCTTCTTAAGAAAAATTCTGCTAGAAATCCTTAGTTTGTCGTAAAGAAGCCCGGTTTCTTTGAGCTTGCCCTTGAATGGTGCAAGATATAAGCTACGAAAATATACTGGTGCCTTGGTATGCAACTATCATCGATTATCATAGTAGCGGGTTAATTGCTGGACGACATACCTATCGCCACTTGTGGGGCAAATAATTTCATCGTATTTTCCGTAAAGACTAAAGTAAATGTTGTAGAAACTGGTAACAAATCAAACAATTCTCTTTTGTAAAATATATGCAATTCAATTCTAAGCGTGCTGCACAATTAGTTTTATCTGTAGCTAGTATATGCACACTTTCACTGCCTTTTACACAAACCGCTCAAGCAAGAGAAGTACAAAGCTTATGTAGCAGTCAAGATAGTACATTTGTTGGCGCAGAGACACAAAGTTTTATCGTAAGTATTTGCGGTAGCGAATCACCCCTTACTTATGTAGGTTTAGATAAAAAGACTGGTAAAACTATACGTCTACCTTTAACTGTAGATGGTAGTCAAAACAGAGGAAGATATTTTGAAGCTGTTAACGGGGAATACACATATAGTGTAACTGTTGCTTCCAGAACAAACAAACACTTAATTGTAAGAAAAAATAATCGTGTAATCCTACGCGAACCAATAATTAGAAACATTTACACTGGCGCCTATTAGTGTAACTATAATTTCACCGTATTTTCCGTAAAGACCAAACTACACATTGTAGAAACTAGTAACAAATCAAACAATTCTCTCCTGTAAAATATATGCAATTCAATACAAAGCGCGCTGCACAATTAGTTTTATCTGTAGCTGGTATATGCTCTCTTTCCCTTCCTTTTACACAAACTGCTCAAGCGCAACAAATTCGTAATTTATGTAGAAGCAATGAAAGCTCATTCGTTATAGCCCAAACAAAGAATTTTTTAGTAAGCATTTGTGGGAGTGGAGATTCAGCACTTAGTTATGTAGGTTTAGACAGAAAGACTGGTAAAGCTATACGTCTGCCTTTAACTGTAGATGGTTCTAAAAATAGAGGAAGATATTTTGAAGCTGTTAATGGTGAATATAGATATGGTGTTTCTGTCCCTGGTGGAAAAAATGGAACCTTAACTGTGAGAAGAAATAATAGCGTAATTCTGCGTCAAGCATTAGTTCAACAACTTTACTTCAATTAAATGTAACTCCATAAAAGGCGCCTGCTACTTTGTAAAACATCATAAATTCAATGTATATGGCGCCTTTTTCTAAAGTACGCTAATTTAAATACAGGCTTTGTCTAATAGTGCGTTAACTATGTCAGAAATTATTACTGCCGTCTACTCTAATGGGATGCTGCACCCCCAAAGTCCTTTGTCTTTAACTGATGGGCAAACTGTGCGACTGCAAGTTTTGACCTTGGAAGCATCAAAAGATACCGAAAAAATAATTCAGTCCCTAGTAGCAGCAGGACTGGTAACACCTCCTCAACACAAGAGCGATGTTGAGCCAGTAAGAGAAGAAGCTTGGCGTGAACTGACCCAGAGACTTACGGCATCAGGAGGCAAGCCGCTCTCCGAAATTATTATCGAAGAACGAGGCTTAATGTGACCGCTTACTTCGTAGATAGCAGCGCCCTCGTAAAACGGTACGTACCGGAAACTGGTAGTACCTGGATACAAGCGCTCTCGGCGCCCCAAGAGAGCAACTTGTTGTTTATTAGCCGAATTACTTGGGTAGAAGTCTTGAGTGCGTTAGCGAGAAGAGAACGGGAAGGTACTTTAACTCCCCCCGACAAAGCCTTGATTATTCAAAGGTTTCGCTTTGACCTAAATAATCAGTACCAAGTTATTGAACTCGATGCCAAACTATCAGAAACTGCGGGTCAACTGGTCGGGCAGTATCCTTTACGCGCTTATGATGCTATACAGCTGGCATCAGTGGTAAAAATTCAACCCGTTTTCTCTACTGAGCAATCCATCTCCTTGATTTTTCTTACATCTGACGACCGCCTAAATACTATTGCTCAAGCTCTTGGGTTACTAACCGATAATCCGAATCATCATCCTTGAGCGGTGTTAACAATAATCGTTTACACGACACAGGCGCCTAAACTTATTTAAATTTAGAACACATGTATGCATAATTACTCTGTGAACTCTGTGCCTCTGTGGTAATAATATTTACTATTCAAGTAATTATATAGAACGTTAGTACTGTAAAATATTAATTTTTATGACGTAGTTATGTATTAGATAATTGATGCACCTAAGATAATTCATCCGTTACATCCGTTATATCCGTTGCCAGTCAACCCATCACAATTAATGCATTGAATAAAAGTTTTTGAATATATAGCCTTAATTAGGTGTAATGTTGGGTTCCGCAAAGCCTCCACCCAACCTCCACCCAACCTACGTTATCTTCACTCAATATGAAAGGGCGGGCAAGGATGCCCACCCCACAAGATGTTTAATTTGATTTTTGGAAAACCATTGCTAAAAGTCTCCTGCTAATGCGCTGACACAGCGTTCGCACAGTAATGGGTCTTCTTTTGACTCTCCGACGTGGGTTGAGTAGTTCCAGCAGCGGTCACATTTTTCTCCTTCTGCGTCAACTACTCCAATACCCCAGTTATCAGATATTGAGTTATATTTCAACCCTTCTAGTTGTTGTGCTGAGTCTAACACTGTTGCTTGCGAGGTGATAAACAAATACCTCAATTCGTCTATCCCATTTGTGTCTATTTCCAGTGCTTTTACTGCTGAACGTAGTTTTTCATCAGTTACGTACAGTAACACTTTAGCTTCTAAGGATGAACCGATTTGTTTATCAACGCGCGCTTGTTCTAGCACTTTATTAACATCATTGCGGATATCGCGCATTTTTTCCCAGAAGGTTGCTAGTTCTGGATTTTCCCATTTACTATCTAATTTCACCCAACCAGCTTCAAATACTGATTTGTATGGTGTTTTGTAAGGGAGGAATTGCCAGATGTCTTCGGCAAGGTGACATAGTACAGGTGCTATCGCGCGCGTCAAGTTATCTAATGCATAATACAACACGGTTTGACAGCTACGGCGCCTAAAACCATCGGGTGTACTGATATATAGTCTATCTTTGGCGATATCTATATAAAAGCTGGATAAATCAACAACGCAGAAGTTTTGCACTGTTTGGAAGAAACGGAAAAACTGGAAAGTATCAAATGCATCGGTTACTTCTTTGAATACTTCCGTCATCCGGTGCAACATGTAACGGTCAACTGCGGGTAGTTTCTCTAGGGGAACTAAATGTTTCTCTGGGTCAAAGTCGTGCAAGTTACCTAGTAATACCCGTGCAGTATTACGGATTTTTCCGCGTATATCTCCCAATTGCTTGATGATATTTTTACCGATACGCTGGTCAGAGGTGTAATCAACCGATGATGCCCATAATCTTAAAACATCGGCGCCATAGGGTGGTTCTTCTTTCTGATTTTTTCCACCTTCGATAACAACATTCGGGTCAAGCACGTTACCGAGCGATTTACTCATTTTGAAACCTTTTTCATCAAGAGTAAATCCGTGAGTTAACACTATTTTATATGGCGCCCGGTCATGTACAGCAACACTAGTTAATAAACTTGATTGGAACCATCCCCGGTGTTGGTCGGAACCTTCTAAATACATCTCTACAGGATAATGTAACTCACCCCGTTGTTCGGCAACTGCTGCCCACGATGAACCAGAGTCGAACCATACGTCCATCGTATCGGTTCCTTTGCGGTATTGGCGCCCATTATTTCGGTATTTTTCAGGTAATAATTCCTCTACCGATAATTCCCACCAAACATCTGAACCTTTTTCAGCTATGATTTTTTGAACGTAGTTGATTGTTTCCTCGTTCAATAAAGGTTCGTTTGTTTCTTCATCGTAAAACACAGGGATAGGTACACCCCAATTACGCTGACGTGAGATACACCAGTCCGAACGGTCGGCGACCATTGGTGTGATTCTATTTTCACCTTGTGCAGGTATCCAGCGTACTTCGGAGATAGCTTTGAGTGCTTCGTCACGGAACCCTTCTACCGATGCAAACCATTGTTCGGTTGCACGGAATATAGTGGGTTTCTTGGTTCTCCAGTCGTAAGGGTATTTATGTTGATATGGTTCTTCTTTTAATAAAGAACCTGCTTGTGTTAAAGCATCTATAACAGCTTGGTTGCCATCACCAAGCACATTTAACCCTTCAAATTGTCCAGCTTCAGCAGTAAAATTACCACCATCATCGACTGGCGCCAAGATAGGTAAACCATAACGTTGCCCAACTATATAATCTTCTTGACCATGACCAGGCGCCGTATGTACTAATCCTGTACCAGATTCAGTGGTGATATAATCTCCCCCTATGATTACCGGACTTTCACGGTCATATAAAGGATGTTTGTAAGTAGAGTGTTCTAATTCTTTCCCTTTAACAGTGGTTTTTACTGTTAGTTGCGTGCTGAGGGTCGTTGATAAGCGTTCGACTAAATCATTCGCAACGATTATATATTTAAAATTGATACCTTCGAGTGGCGCCTCAACTACTGCATAATCTAAATCAGGGTTTACAGCAACAGCCAAATTTGCAGGTATTGTCCAAGGTGTCGTCGTCCAGATAGCAACACCCAAATCAGGTAAATACTCGCTAAACTTATCCTTTACTGCATCCGATAAACTCGTCATTGGGAACGCAGCATACAAAGACCGAGAAGTATGTCCCTCTGGATATTCCAACTCAGCTTCAGCCAAAGCAGTCCTCGAACTAGGACTCCAGTTTACAGGCTTTAACCCTCTATATATACATCCCTTCAAAACCATCTGCTTGAATACACCGATTTGTGCAGCTTCGTATTCAGGCGCCATCGTTAAATACGGGTGTTCCCAATCACCCCATACACCGTAGCGTTTAAAACCTTTACGCTGCTCATCAACAGCTTGTAATGCAAACTCTTTAGCCTTTTGTCTTAGTTTCAAAGGTGTTAATTCCTGCCGTTCTGCTTGTTTCATATTTTGCAGAACCTTAAGTTCGATAGGCAACCCGTGGCAGTCCCAACCCGGTACATAACGAACTTTACGACCTTGTAAAAGCTGATAGCGATTTATGATATCTTTGAGAATTTTATTTAAAGCGTGACCTACATGCAGCGAACCGTTTGCGTAGGGTGGTCCATCATGCAGTATAAATAATTCGCCTGGGTTCTCTTCTGAGAGGCGCCCGTATATGTTGTTGTCTTCCCAAAACTTCTGTATTTCAGGCTCTCGCTTCACCGCATTCGCGCGCATGTCAAATTTCGTTTGCGGCAGATTAACTGTATCTTTGTAACTTTTTGCTTCTGTCACTGTACTGGTTGGTTGTTGAATATAGGGTCAGATTTTCACTATTATCGTTGGAAATGTGGGGTGTGGGAGATATTCTAATGGGAATAATGTCCATATGATTGTACCGCCTAGATTTTCAGACTATTGTAGCACGAGTGTAGCATCTTGGCAACGGATGCAACGGATGTAACGGATGGGTTATTTGTACTTGCTTACAATCGTAGGTTGGGTTACGGCTTTGCGTTCACGTAGTGTCCCGTTATCCGGAGGATATCCCGAAAGGTAGGGAAACCCAACAGTTAAAATATCGTAAAATATCGTTTAACATGTAACAAATAGTTTATTTGTTGAACGGTTACGGCGCCTGATATTGTGTGTATTGAATCACGCAGCACGGGAGTAAAATAATCATGTGTTATTTATTGCTGTCCATCTGAAGTATAGAAACGCTAGAATAGGCCTAAAACTATAAGATTTATTGGGAAAAATGCCAGCTATTGTCAAACTACAACTCTCATTGGAAGCTTTTGCAGAAGCAATATCTTCCCTTAATTTAGAAGAAAAACGCCAACTTCAAGAGATAATTGAGCAACAAATTTTTGAAGCTGAAGAAGCACTGTACTCAGACGATGTAGAAACACAGGCTGAAATTCAAGCAGTCCGTGCTGAGTATGCAGTTGGAGAATATGCGACTATGGATGAATATCTTGCTAAACGTTTAAATCAGGAATAATGAGTTATACTGTCGTTATTTCAAAGTCAGTACAAAAGCAGATAGACGACTTGCCAAATGATGTTAAGGAGCGCGTTGTTGAAAAAATCCAAAATCTTGCTTCCGAACCACGTCCTGCTGGAGTCGTCAAATTGAAAGGTTCTGATAACGAGTATCGTATCCGTGTTGGTGATTATAGAGTTCGCTATGAGGTTGATGATGATAGTCAACTTGTGCAAATTTTACAGTGTAAACATCGAAAAGAAGTTTATAGAAAATAAGCGCAACCCAACAGTTTAAATATAATTTAGCATGTAACAGATAGTTTATTTGTGTTAGGTTACGGCGCCTGATATAGATTGCATTCCGACCCGCATCAGGTTTCAAACCCGATGCTAATAGCCAAAGTCCTCTATAAGAGGACTGGGGTAAAAAACAAAATTTTTGCGCTTATGCCACTTAAAAGCTTTCTATCTGTACCAATGCTGCCTGAAACGCGCCGCCCAATAGCTTTAAGTTCATCAAAGGACAGGGAAAAAAGTTTTTATCCCCGTCATCAATACAATCGCTTAAGAGGTTGTTTGAAAAGTATCGTTTTATGTCATGCTGAGGTACGAAGCATCTCAGTGTACAAGCTCAAACCCTAGATTCTACCCTTCGGGAAAACTCCGTTTACGTTCCGTAAGACTCCACTCAGAATGACAATTTACACCTTATCTGACTTTTCAAACATCCTCTAATTATCAGTTTCAATTGAGGTCTTGCTTACCAAATCCCTTGCTAAATCCCCGCTTAGGTATTTTGTTAAGAGGTAGTTCGGTAAAACGTGAATACTTAACCATACCAGTAGGGGGATGATCCGCCGATACTGCAATTAGTCCGACTTTTACATCTTCAAAATAAATAAAACCGCCAATACGTCCTCCTGCTTGGAACGGCCCATGAAAGAATTTATGCTCTGGAATATAGATTGTGAGGTCGTGATTAATCTTTACTTTCTTACCAAACATTTCCTGACTAGTCGTGCGAACAACTGTATCGAGATGTTCATTGTGAACACGTCCACCAACCTCAATGAATTCTGGATGATCCGCAAAATGATCCATGTAAAACAACCAGATTTTAGAAAAGTCTGTGTCATTGGTCAGTTTTTGCTTGAGTTCCTGCAATCGGTCAAGATTCATAGTTAGATGATTATACTGATGAGATAGAAGTGATCTGATAACACTGTTATGAATTAATATAAATATACCATAGTGGGCGCCAGTCTTCATCAAGTTTGGATTTGCAGTTTTAGAGAAAATTTCAATAATGATTTATAAAATCAAATTCCTTTTAGGTAGGAAGTAGTTGCAATTAATACAAAGGATGAATTAGTTCTTAAACCGAAAAAGCACGATGCGGAAACTTTTTTACAAGATGTTGCAAAATGTTTAAAGTATGAAAGTACACAAAAAATCTTGAGGGTTTGAAAAATACGATTCCCCTAGGTGTTGAGGATTTATTTTGTATTTATCGTCATACCCCTTTATTTTTTCTAGATATCCTATATCAAAAGGATTTTCTGATTCAAGTTCTTGAAAAACAATCGGCTCGATTCTAGCTTGCATATCTTCTGGTAAATCTGCTAGGTCTTTTAAAAATCTTTTTGTATACTCAACTTTCCACATGCTTTTTTTTCAAAGATTGGTAGTATTTTAAAGCCTCTTCTTTTGAAAGACGTTCGTTATCTTCTGAATCCATGAGTTTTGCCAAGCCATAGTTTTCTAATATTTCTTCAATTTTTTAAAATTCAGCAATAGGAATTTGTACAGCGATTGGTTGCTGGTTTTCATCTGTAACAAAGTTTTTAGTAATTTCTAGCATTTTACTACCTTATGCAAGCTCTTTAAATTTTTATTTTAGCTTATAACCACCTAAAGCGGAACCCAAATTAAACAATGAAACAACAAGCTGTTTAGAACGAATGAGTGTTCTCCGGTTGGGTGGAGCGGAGCGCGGAACCCAACGATGGTATATTATGGCGCCTGGTTTTGTCTTAGGGACGGGTATTTCTGAGCGCCTATCCCACTCATTGGTTTATTATTGTTATTATGCAATCTAAAGATTTTTTAGCTTGGTAATTATAGATTTTGCGATTGCATTTCAAACCGCATCGGGTTGCAAACCCAATGCTAATAGCGGAAGTCCTCTATAAGAGGACTAGAGTAAAAACAGAACTTTTGTTACACCCTACTTGTCAGTTCGTTGTTTTCTCAAGATAATACTAAATTAGTATTGGAGTGCATTATGCTACCTGAAATAGAACAGTTATTAGCAACTTTAGAAACAATTATCAAAAATTTGACTTCAGGTGGAAGCGGGATTGGTAGTGAAGGTAGTCACCCTTTTCGTCCCCTCGTCTGGTCAGTATCTGAGCAAGGAGAGTTTAGCTTTGTTAAACTTTTAGAAGCTTCAGGACTATTAACGGAGATAGAACTGGATGAACTAATGGAGGTTTGGAAAGAACGATTTATTCGCCCAGGTATATATTCTGAAGCTGGTAGTTATAAAATGATTTCTCAAGCTTTACCAAAGTATCAATCTCTAATCGAAATATTACAAACAGAATTGGTTGAATTACGTTTTTTTAAAATCCAAACCTATAACGAAAAAAGCGGAAAAGCTGGTAGTGATGGATTTAAGGGCTATGATTTGCTTGGATTGATAGTTGGGCAAACAACCGCTGGTGACTGGGTAGCTTTTTCCCAGAAGGTTGAACCTCCTGACAGCGCTGCATTTGGAGAACGTCTACCCAGACATAATTATCCTCTTAGCGAAGTACTATTAAGTTTATCAGAACAAATCGAACCTATCTTAAAAGACTCAGCATCACTTCTTGTTTTCAATGCTTCTCTTAGAGAAGATTGGGCAATAGAAGAAGTTTTAAGGTCTATTCGATTTTTAGAAATTTATAGCTTTCGGGGGGTTATCGATGAAGAACAGGGAGCGGGATACCCTTATGAATATGGAAATTTTGAAGAGTTTATAGCTGCTCATTTAAGAGACACACGGGTTTATGTATTAGGTAACAATTCTCTGTATAGGCTTTATATTATTGGTAAGTGCCTCACTGGAGATTGGTTAGGAGCATTAACCTTAGCAGTTTGGACATAAATATCTCTAATAGATGTAAAAATAATTCTCATTATTATATTACATTAATTTTCTATTGTACATATTATAATATTGTCTAAGTTAAATATATTCTGAAAAGTAAGGTTGAATTTTATGTTAAAGTCAGTTAAAGGAATTTACAAAGACGGCACTATTGAGCTATCCGAACTACCATCTGAGATATCAGAAAGCCCTGTAATTGTAACCTTTTTGTCGGTTCAAGCTGTCAAAAGTACTTCGCAAAACATGTACTTTGGTATGTTATCTACTTCAAATCAGCAATCAACCGAGGAAGATTTCACAATTAGCAGAATTTCATAGTGACTCAGATGATAAATTAGACTGGACTTAAAAAAATGAAGTATGTCGTTGATACCCATACTCTAATTTGGTTTTTGGAAGGCAATCCTCGCTTGGGGGAAAGTTCAGTTTAACATAAACTACAAGTTATCTTATCCTTATTCCATGAGAGTGTCGAGTTTAGCCAGTATTTTTAAGCCTTCTTCTGAATTGCCAGTTGCAGCCATTGCTTTAAATCTGGTGTGGGCATCAAATTCTGCTAAAGCGATGGTGGACAATTCTTCAATCAGCTTATTAACACTTATGCCTTTAGATTGGGCAAGTTCTTTTAATCTATTGTGTTTTTCGTCTGGTAAACGAATAGTTAAAGTAGCCATCGCGTGTTTAACTCCTAATATTTTGTAATTATCACGAATGTTTGCATGTAAATATTTTGTCTGATTTGACGCATAGTATAAATACTAAAGAGTAAACCTGTAAACTGATATTGACCTGTAGTAGTAGTTATTTGGTAAAGCGACGTTTAAATCGGTTATCAAGTTTGTCTTTTTTTTTATTGTTGCAAATGCAACATAGAGTTTGTAAGTTACTAATATCGTTTGAGCCGCCACGAGCAAGAGGATTAATGTGGTCAATGGTTAGTTTAGCTTCTTGTTGAGATTGTCCGCAGCTTTGACATTGGTAGTTATCGCGCTCATGTACATACTTCCTTACTATTTGAGGAATTACAATCCGAGGAGTCTTTTTCATTTTAAAGTTGTTGATGTAAGTTTATAATTAGACTGTTTTAAGATATAATGCATTAGGGAACATTTGACAATATACCTCTTGGCAACTAATACTAATTAATTTAGCATCAACTATTATTGTAGAGACGTAAAATTTACCTGTGGAACACTCCGTGAACACGTCTCTACACCATGAATTCAGACTATAAGCTTCGCCTGAAACCCTTGTTCTTTCGTTTGCTTGCAAAATTTTTCGATTGACTGAAACTTCCTCGTTCTAATTGACTGGAATCAGTGGATTGAGAAGACGAATTATCTGGTTGTATTAGTAAATTTGGTTGAATAACTAATTCTGAAGTATTATGATCAAATTCTACCGAATTTATACTTATGTCGCTAGGCATTGTGATTAAATTATTGTTTAGATTATTCAAATCTAAACTAGGAGGTGCTTCTAATAAATTTTCATCTGGGTTTAAAGAATTAGAAATAGTAAACAATGCAGTATCACTTGAATTATCGTGAGGTATTATAGGCAACTTATAGTTGTCTAATTTCATTTCCTCTAGATAATTATTAATGCCTGTAATGGCTTTATTATAGTTAACGATCTTTTCCTCAATTTTTCTTAATTTATGATTACGTTCATCCACTTTTTTATGAGCTTCTTTTTCTATAATTTGTAGCTTATTAGTGCGAGCTAGCTCAGATTGCTCCCAAATTAATTGTCGTTTATCTTTAGCTATTTGCAACAATTCATCGCTTAAAATTTTAATAATTTTAGCGCTAAAATTTGACCCTATTGTTTGCTCAAATTTAGATTTAAAGTCAATTTCTAGCTGTTGACGTATTGCGGGTTCTGCGTCAACCATACGTTTGATGTCTCGCGATTTAGAAGCTTCTTGTAAAGCTTCACGAAATTGATAGAGCCAAACACTATCTTCTCCATCATAAAGGTCTGGGCTTTCAATAACAAAAAAAGTACATTCTCCTCGCGCTAAAACTTTTACTCCTTGAGTCATTTCTTTCTCTATATCAGATAATCTTGACATAATTTGGCAATCATCACCCAATAACAAGTTACGAAGCTGACGATAATAGCTTTTCTTACGTACTCTACTAATCAAACGGTTGAAAAAGCTAGCTATTAAATTCTCTGACTGCTGTACTAAGATATGCTCTAGTCCACTTGCTATACTATAAAACGCTTCACCTAAAACTGATACTAAAGGTGCTGTTACTTGACTATGGTTACGACAGGTATTTGCAAATGCATCTAGTACATAAAATTTTTCTATTAGGTGCCCTAGATTCATTTCCATCTGTTCGCGAAGATTCTCAAAATCTTTCTTAAATTCTTCACATTCATCCATTACTAGTTTTTGAATTTCTTCTTCAATATGCGTGTAAAATTCTTCTCCAATCCTCCATACTTCTTGCTTAATATTTTCTAATTCATACTGTGTAACTTCTTCAACATTGGCAGGCAATTTTTTTTGTAGGCAGTATTCTTCTCGATAATTTTGGTAAATATCTTCACAAAGGTCATTAATATCTTGAGCTAAAGCAATAAATAGTTCTGGTCGCTTTTCTTCGGTTAGATAGCGCGTGATAGCATTTCTAAAATCTTGAATTCCGCTATCTTGATATAATTGGTCAATTATATCAGTACGATAAAGATTAAGAATTTTGACGTATTGTTGATTTTTAGTTTCTTTTTTGGCTCTTACAATGTCTGAAAATTTATCAGAAGGCAATTTATCTGAGTCACAGTAGTCTAAAAACTCCAAGACAAATGGATGCGTATTTTCATTAGAACTCGAATTTTTGGAAAGCTCTTCCTGAAAAATGGAATCGATTCCCCAACGGTCCCCTTCATTTGTTTTTTTGATTAAGCTAGCCCAGTAGCCTAACAAAGCACTTGTCTCATATATACCTCTTGGAGCATGACTAAAATTATTCCTCATTAGTTCATCTAATTTTTGTTTTAGAATTGAGCTACGCCAAGTTTTATCAATGCGATTAAAGACGTAAAAAACGCGGTCACGTATCCCTGAATTATCCCGCATTGCTTTTATCAACTTCTTTTCAGCGGTTTCTGTTTCTCCTTCTTGATCTGCCTTCATTACGCAAATAACAGCAGAAGTGTTTGTATCCGCAACCTTCCGGTCGGTTAATTCTGCATCTCTTTGTACAGGAGCATCAATTCCTGGTAGATCAACTAAGACGTTACCATCCTCTAATAATGTATGATGACAATAATATGTAATGCGCTGAAGAACTGCACTGTTACTACCTCGACGCGCGTACTTATGTGCATCTTGTGGCGCAAGACCTAGCTCTTCCATTGCAAAAGTTTTATTTTGATGCTCATGAATATATTTACCATTCTCTTTGAATCCATTTAATAACTCTTGTAATCCATTTGCTTCTTCTGCCCTTTCAGTGCTTTTTGAACCTCCCTCCTCTTCTATAATTTGCTGACATCTTTGGGATAGCTCTTCAATTTCTTTATCTTTATTAATGTCATATTTCTTCTTGATTTTCAGTGTTTGCGTTTGGCATCTATCATTAACCTCTTCCTGAATTTCTTTTACACTTAGAAAAGTAAAATCGCATCGTTCTTCCTCTTGCGACTTAGCAAACTCAATGTAACACTCTAAACCAGTTGCATGACCAGTAGCGCTGTAAAGTAAATCTTTTCCTAGCAAAGCATTTATCAGCATTGACTTGCCAGCACTGTATGTTCCTGCGAAAATAATTTCAAATCTAGGATCAACTACCTTATCACGAGATGTTTTAATTTTACTTATATCATGCTTTCCTTTTAGAAAAGGCTCTTTGTCTACTAAACGAAGTAGAGAATTTACGTGTATTTCTATACTTTTAGATTCGGATGTAATTTGCTTCATCGGTTTACAAGTTTATCGCTTTAGGGTAAATAACAGGATAATTAAGCGTATGGATTGGTATTATTTATTACCAAGACAATTAAATTCCTTAAGCTTAGGGTTCCCTGAAATAAGGCTGTTTAATACAGAGAAAACAAAAATTTATAATGAAGTGTAAGGCGAAGTCGGCAGTAGTTAATCCTCTAGAGGGCGCCAGTAGGTCGCACGCAATAACTGCGAACGCGCTTCGACATCTGGGTCATGGCTCAAATGTAAAGCTATAACTGTTGCTTGACGCTTTTGGTACAATAGTCTCTAGCTTCTTGCTCTAGCTGAGAAATTATTTTACGCCATCCTTGTAGTTGAAAATCTCGCTCTCGCTGTTTGTCGGGTGAAGGTGTGACCTCACAAAAGAATAATACTAAAGTAAAAAAGCTTCCTGAGCCAAGCCGCATTAACGAAGTAGAAAATGCTGTCTTCATCCCTAATAGTAATTCTTTACTTGAAGCGATTAATTGCTCGGAACTACTAGTATCTAAATTTATTCCTTGTAATCCTTCTTGTATTCCATAAAAAGTTCCTAAAACACCAATAGCTGTACACAAAGTAGTAACAAAGCGTAGAGAACTTCGAGGAACTGGACGTGATAAAACCTCTGGATACTTTCCTAGTATATATTTATTATCTTGTTTGAGAACGGCGCCTTCATCATTAGTTTGTAAATGTTCTTGCTTCCATCGGCGAATACTCTTATTTTCCCCTTGTTTGGGATTTTTCAAAGATGTAATAGCGGCGCCAGTAATTCCACAATCTGATTTACAATATTGCCATACTCCATACACTTCAACGGATACCGCAATAAACACAACGATTGCCGTTGCCCAGTGGAAAGGGCTATTATCCCAAACAATACCCCAAATTTTCGCTAGTCCCATACAACACCCCTATACCCTTTTAAATGTTTCTACTTCTTTAAATGTCAACCACTGCTCCGCTATCCGCACTGGTAAATGGTCTGCATCCAGAAATTCCCCAATCGGTTTTGTTAGACGCAAGCCATATAGTGGTTCCGAAGCTTCTGTTTTAGTGTCGAGAACCAAATAAACCTGCTCAGGTGCATAACTTCGCAATAAACGCACCTGCAAACAGCTTTTAAAATCGCGCGTTGAAGTAGAAAAGGGTGAATCTTTGCCAAATAACTCACTTGTCGCTTTCCAAGCATGATTAAATGCTTTTATCTCCCGAACCAACTGTTCGAGAGGGGGATGCAGTAAATCCATGATTCCACTGATGGTTGATTTTTTAAATATTTTTTGTACTTACTCGTATAATTCCCATCAACCACCACGAACTAACAAAAATAAAAATAAATATTTTAATACATTTGTATACAGTAGAGACGTTACATGTAACGTCTCTACATTTGGTCTAATATTATGTAGTTGTTAGGCGCCATTTTATAACACAGGCGCCACAGTTTGAGAATGATTAATGTTTTTCTTAATTAAGGTCTTGAGGATTAAAACCAAATCCTGACTTGTGTATAGCCATTTCAGTAAAACGTGAATACTTGACCATATCGGTAGGGGGGTAATCTGCCGATACTGCAATTAGCCCAACTTTTATATCCTCGAAATAAATAAAACCGCCAATACGTCCTCCTGCTTGGAACGGTCCATGAAAGAACTTATGCTCTGCAATATAAATTGTGAGGTCATGATGAATCTTTATTTTCCTACCAAACATTTCTTGGCAAGTTTTGCGGACAACAGTATCTAGATGTTTGTTTTGGACACGTCTGCCGTGTTGTTCAATGAATTCTGGAGCGTCGGCAAAATTATCCATGTAATACAGCCAGATTTTAGAAAAGTCTTTTTCATCAGTCAGTTTTTGCTTGAGTTCCTGCAATTTGTCAAGTTTCATAGTGTCGGTAGTAGATACTCGTTTGGATAGGAGACGCAAATAACAGTGTTCAGAATTACTATAAATCTAACATAGCAATCGCCAATCTTTTCAAGCTTGAATTTAAAGATTTGCATCAAAAATCAGGTAATGTTTTATACTCTTAAATAATTATTAAATTTTAACCATATAGAGACATGTCATGTCTTTACACGCATGGATTTTACGTATAATGCCCTAACTGCTATGAAACAAATATTTATTAGTTTACTTGTTTATACTTTCACGGCGCCAGTAATTTATATAATAGGTAGAATCATTGCTAGATATGTTTACCAATGTGTCGAGAAACTAAGTTCTTGGGGTTCATATTTAAGCTGTAGCACTGATACACATTGGAATTATATAATTTCACATCAATTAATAAGAATACTTGATGGGTTTTTAGGGACTGCTATTTTTACACTACCTTCAGGAATGATTTTTATTTTAATAGCTGTATTGATTTTAGTGGTTAATCGATACAAGTAGAAAGCAGTTTAATCTTCTGGAGGATGCCATCCTGCAAGTACCCAGTAACTGCGAACTTCGAGTGCATCCGGGTCATCACTTAAATGTAAAGCTATAACTGTCGCGCGACCCGTAGGTGTTTTGCCTACGATACGCAAACCATCTTGAGTCCAATAAAAATGTTCAGACCAAACCTGGGTACGAGGATTAAACAAATTTACCGTTTCACCTGTGTCTGGATCAGTTGCTGTAGTTTTATCACTTTTGTAGCCATTACAAAGTGGACAAGCTAACCACAAATTTGTTTCGTCACTGCTACCACCCTTAGAAACAGGTTTTATATGTTCGATTTCTAAGCGAGCCATTACCAAATGCTGGGGACTTAAGCAGTAGCCACAAGGATTTCTGGCAGTATTGCGGACACGACTAACTACTTCAACAGGTATGTAAGGACGAGCCATTATCGTTAATATAAGGATGATTTCAAGCCACGTTCCACCGCTACTTTTAAGGCTCTTGCTTTGCGAACTAAGCCACGCCGATACACTTGCATAAGTTCATCAAGCTGCTGGGTTTCTACTTGATTAAGCTGTCCTTCAGTATTACGTGCTTGTAAATCACTAAAAAGCTCTTGTTGGTCAGTTTCCATCTGTATGTCACATAAAGCCAAAACTTGTTCATCAGGTAGTGACTCTACAGGTAGTTCTGTTATCGCACGGTCTATGAATTCGATTAATAAATCTTCCAACTGCTGATGATTGAGAGCAGCTATTTCTTTTGCTCTTTGTGCCAGGTGCGGAGGGAGTTGAAGGGTAACAATTTCTGCCATGTGTTTACAGCCTGCTTTTTATATTCTAATTATAGGCATGAACATTGAAATGCAGCAGTTGTATATAAAGGTCAAGCCAATGCGAGGGGCGCCTACAACATAAATGTTTGGCAGGGGTACAATTATTATGAAGTTGCCACTCATATCATTTAGATTTATTTTATTTTAACGTTTATATTTCTTTATATTAAGGTAAATCTCAAACCAATTTTTTGATCATTCTTGTGGGATGGGCATCCTGCCCGTCCCACTATCCATTAGTACCCTTTACGATTACGCTGTTCACCTAACATATCTACACGATATCGCTCCGGCGCCAAAAATACTTTAATTCCTTTGTCTTCGCATTGTTTTGATAGAACTTGTAATAATTTAATCATTGCTTCTTTATGAGCATCAAATGGTGTCTCTTGATTATTTGATGATGTTTCAATTTGTGCCACTATTTCTTGATAATCAGGTTCATTTTTCAAAGAAACTAAAAAGTCTTTATATCCTAAAAATGCTAATCGATAAAGCATTTTTCTACTAAATTCTCCTTGGAAGTATCCACCATGAACGTTCTTTTCAATGACGATGGCATCAGAAATTAGAATTAAGCAATCTACAAAAGAAAGTTTGCTGTGGCGTAATGCTCTAGTTAAAACACCCTCTGGTTTTTGACTGATTTTTTCATTATTAATAATTACTTTATCTCTATAATCTGTGCAGTCAAAGTAAGTAAATAATCCAGCGATGGCGTTATTTTGAGTTACCTTACTATTGTTTGACAAAAGGTCTGATAAGGTTTTTAGTGTGTTGTCAGAAACAATACCTATTTCTGCCATTGCACTTCTATCATCAGCATTTACGCTACCATCATGGTTTTGATTGGTAATGCCATAACGCATCGGCGCCGAATTTGATTTGTCATTTTTGTCAATACGACTATCTACTACTATATTACCTAATCGAAAACCTCGGTCATAAGTATTTGCAGGGAAACTTATATAGTTTGCTGCTGTTGAAGCAACTCGTAGTATAACATCTCCCTGGCTACTAAATAAATAAGATTCTTCAAAACGGCGTAATGAGGAACGCAAAAAGTTAGACCTTTCGGGCATTATTGTCTCAATAGGTATATCTGGTGAAGCTAATACTAAACGACCTAATGAAAATACATTACCAATATTTGGTGATGGTTCTATTTCTACATTACCTTGACTTAATTTGGGTATTGAATTTTCATCGAATATATCTGAGAGGATGCGAATTACATTTGTGGTAACGAATGCACCCATACTATGGGCTATAAATGATAACTTAATTTTAGGATTATTTTCTAGAGAAAAATTCTTTTTCTTCTCATACCGAGTATCTCCTTCCGCCTTCTCTATAATTGCATTATCGATTTGGCGAATAAACTCTACTAAGTCTGGAACTCCGTAGTTAACCGCGCGGTAGTTATCTCGAAAGTATATTGAAACTCTCAGTAATATTGAGCCTAAAACCCAACCAAATAAACAGGCAAAAAAGGCAATTCCTAACGTAAATAAGAAAAAGGCAAAACTGGAAAACTCAAATGAAAAATTATCATTGAGACTTAAGCCAGAAATCGCCAAAATAAAGGCAAAAGCAGCTATCAACCCCCAACTTGAATAAGTATATATAGTTTTGAAAAAAATTGGCAGGCTTTTAATTGCTTTCGCAAAGTGACTAGTTACCAATTCGTCTTTATTATCTGACTTAAAATTAATATATTCTGAGGGCCAGTAGTAACCTATAAAAGCAATTTTTTTTTCTTTAATAAATGCATCTGTAGTAATATACTGCTGTATCTCTTTTACCCAGTTTTCAAAATCTTTACTTCTTGTATTGTATCCATGAATATGGATGACTACTTCTGCTAGCTTGTTTTTATCTGTCAAAAACTCAGCTATTTTCCTAATTTTTTCGCGCGTTACATCTGGTCCATCATCTACATCTAACTTATCATTGCTTCCATCAGTAGGTTGTTGGCTACTAATTTCAACACTTTTAGGTGCATTGCTTGCAACTAAATACGTTACAATATCAGGTGCGTTTTGATTTTCAAGTGCTATTTCTTTGATATCAAATGGATAATTTGGGTAAGTTGCCATAGATTTATTAATTGAGATTAATTGACATTAAAATTCATGTATGGTTAACGTAACCGGAATTTCATCATTATTGGGATATGGTCTGATGCAGTTTTTGCTTCTTTAAGAAGTTGTGATTCTATAAACTCGATACGTTCGCTGTTATAGAAAATGTAATCGAGAGTGTGGGTAAGCTCGTTAGATGGATAAGTTGCAACTTGTTTGGTTTGAAGTTGCTCTAGGCTAAAAGCTGATTTGAGTTTATTTGATTCTAACAGTAGTTTAATCGAAGGGTTATTTTCTTTATCTCGATTTAAAGAGCTATTAAAATCACCGATGAGTAATACAGGGTATAATCGTGCATAGCTTTCTGCAAGTTCTTTAACTTTGATAGTATGATTGATGCGGGTTGCTTCGTCGAATGCTTCTACATGAATATTAATAATAATTAACGGTTTGCCATTGACATCGATTTGAGCAACTTGGGCAATACGGTCAAGGTAAAATGCTTTGTAGTAAAAAGGTTGACTTGCGACTTTCTCTAAAACAATACGTTCGCTTTGTGTAATAGGGAAACGACTGAGTATAGCTTGTGCAGCAAGAGTGCGTCCAAACTGAGCAGATAACGGGGAAAATGGGAACGGGACATAATTTTTATCCCAGTTTATACCAATTAGTGCTGTTGGTAAACTAAGATTTTTTGCTAGTTCTGTTACTTGGTTAACGTTGTAAGAGCGTTTGGAAGCTATATCTATTTCTTGAAACCCAATAAAATCAGCATTGTATAATTTTATTGCAGCTACTGCCGTTTTTAAGTTATCGTCGTAAAAGTCTTTGCTTGGTTGAATGGCAGTCTCTGAGGTCGCTGCATTATCTAAACCTGATAGATAACCTATATTATAGGTAATAACTGTAAAAGTATCTTGATTACTAGGTGGTGAGGTTTTATCGAAATTAACTACTTCGTTGTATTTGTCTTTGGGATAAAAGCTTTCACTTGCCCAAGAGTAAAATACAACTAGTACAGCTAAAGGCACAATAATGATTAAGGTGCCTATTTTCAATAGTAGTACCATTGGCACACACGTCTTGATTTAACTTACATATAGATGTTACTATTTTTACATCCAATATTTTCTGCTTAGAGTCATATCTTCTTATATCTTAAAGTTTTTTAGGGCAAATGTACCAAGAAGATGATATTGATTTTTTTTACAATCTAGGGCGCCACGGTTGGAGTTCTACCAGGTAGGTACACCAGGTAGTGTAGATGGTGCCTGCAAAGAAATATGAATCAACACCATAACGTTATAATGACGCACCCTCCTATCCTCCATCCTTTTGATTATGTTTGTTTTCTTTGGGTAAATCATCTTTCTCTGATGAGCTTAATTCTTGAACACATTCAATAAAATATACAGCCCATACCAATAAGTTACAGATGTTTTTTACTTAGGAATTTTTAATCACAATTGAGAGTCGGTGCGTGAAAGCAGTTTAATATTTCATTTCCGCAGTAGATTGTAATAGCTTTCACACACCCTACCTTCCGTAATAAAGCTTAAATGGTTCAGCAAGTATACCTAATATTTTGTCGATTTGATTAATGAAATATTCGGTTAAATCGATTTTTACTAAATTGCCCTCTAATGTCATAAATTTCCAGTTAGTACCTGTTGATACTGCACCATAGATAACTTTTTGTTCTGCACCTTTTCTAGCGTTAAATATTTGGGCGCCAACCATTTGCGCTATACACTGTCCTAGCCCAATACTAATATCATTATCTTTAGCTTCTACTAGAGTGAGTACAGGTGCTGTAATCAGCGATTGATTGTTTGATGCACTTAATATAAAGTCACAGGCGCCTGTTAAACCTTTTGATGCATCAATATTAAATGTGTTGCCGGAAAAATAGCCAATTCTATTTTTGAATAGGCGCCGTATTTCTAGCAAGATGGGTGTGATAATCAATTCTGAATGCGCTTTCTCGGTACTTATACTGGCTGCTAAGTCTAAACATTCTTCTAGTGTTTCTTTTAGCCGTTGCGATGGCTCAATTATTGCTATTTGACTAAATAGGTGGGGAATATCTTCTACTGTTAGGTCGAGAGCAGTAACTGCTTGCTCAATTTTTGTGAAGTCACTGTAGAACATATGTTTGTTAAATTAAATGTATCTTTTTTGATCCCCCCTAGCCCCCCTTAATAAGGGGGGGACAAGAGTATTTCTTAGCCCCGCTTAATAAGGGGGGAAAAGAGTATTTAAAGCCCCCCTTATCAAGGGGGGTTGGGGGGATCAATTTGTTTGTTCGGTTTGTTCTTCTACAGAAGGAGTTGGCGCCTCTTGTGTTGGTGTTTGTATTGGTTCTACTATTTCTGGTGATGGTGGAATAGATTCGGCAATTTTGGTTTCTGTGGTAGGTGCTGGTATTATTTCAATTGTTGAATTTACGATGTCGGCTTTTGGTGCTGGTGTAGTTGGCGCCTCGTCAATAAGTGCATCGATAATTTGTGCGGGTGAGGCAGTTGCGGAAGTTGTATCCTGCGGTTTAGCTTTTTTGATTGTTTCTTGTGCTTTGTTCTTTGCTCCAGAAAAGGCGCCTGTAATAGTTCTTTGTAGTTGCCCAATTTGAGGTAACGAAAACTTGTTACCATCAACTTTGGCTTTGACTTCTTCTGCACTGGGTAGGGGAGTTCGTTGTGATGCTGGTACAGTTTGACGACGTAGTGCAAACGTTTGCCAACCAAACCAATATAATAGTGAGACGCTAGCAATGTGACCTAGTAAAAGACCTCCACCAATACGACGCGCGAATATCCATAGTACTAATGCGTAAAAGAAACCCACACCACTCCAAATAAAATCATTCTTTTTGTGGATTTCAGGAAAAAAGAAAGCTGCTAAGTATAGCGCGATACTGCCGATTCCAACTGCTAAAGCTAGGACATATGCCAGCATTTTTATGTACTCCTGTAAAAAGTGATGAGTGCTGAGTAGTCAGTGCTGAGTGCTGAGTGCTGAGTAGTGAGTATAAAATTTTATTCTTTGATAATATTTACTTATTAGTTAAACAGTTTTTAGAGTGTCAAGTTGTCATTATAAGTGCATGAATACAAAATAAATATCTGTTATTACTTAACCTCTTCTCACTCAGCACTCAGCACTCAGCACTCAGCACTACATTTATGTCAATTTAGGGATTTTTGCAAGAGAAAGTTTACCTAGATACAAATTTAAATATTTTATGTGTGTTGGCAATGTATTTTTACTCTGCGCTATAACTCTTAATGTCTTCTTTAGGGGAGAAGCGAAATTCTCGGACTACCCTAAAGAATGAAAGGAACAGCAATTAGCCAATAGGATTATGACATTGCAAAGCTTTGGTGTGATTGGTCTAGCTGTTATGG
The DNA here is from genome assembly GCF_019977735.1 of Calothrix sp. PCC 7716. Classification (GTDB taxonomy): domain Bacteria; phylum Cyanobacteriota; class Cyanobacteriia; order Cyanobacteriales; family Nostocaceae; genus Dulcicalothrix. Next base: position 288,651 of record NZ_AP025018.1, read on the forward strand.
GCGAGAATATCGCGCTTAACGTCGAACGTAACGGCTTCCCAATTGCGGTTTACAACCGTTCGAGAGAAAAAACTGATGCCTTCATGGCGAAGCGTGCTGGAGGCCGGAACGTCAAAGCGGCTTTTGATTTGAAGGAATTTGTCGGCGCCCTTGAACGTCCCCGTCGTATTTTGGTGATGGTACAAGCAGGTAAACCTGTTGATGCGGTTATTGAGCAACTCAAACCCTTGCTTGATGAAGGCGATATTATCATTGATGGTGGTAACTCTTGGTTTGAAGATACCGACCGACGCACCCGCGAATTAGAACCTACTGGTTTACGCTACATCGGTATGGGTGTGAGTGGTGGTGAAGAAGGCGCCCTTAATGGTCCTTCGTTAATGCCCGGAGGAACTGATAGTTCTTATCAATACTTGTCCCCTATTTTTACAAAAGTTGCGGCTCAAGTTGATGATGGTCCTTGTGTAACTTATATTGGGCCTGGTGGTTCGGGTCACTACGTCAAAATGGTTCACAACGGTATTGAGTATGGTGATATGCAGCTAATTGCAGAAGCATACGACTTGCTCAAAAACGTTGCTGGTTTAGACCACACTCAACTTCATCAAGTCTTTACAGAGTGGAATACTACCGACGAACTCAATTCATTCTTAATTGAGATAACCTCTAACATTTTCCCATACATCGACCCCGACACCAAGAAACCCCTCGTTGAGTTAATTGTTGACGCAGCAGGGCAAAAGGGAACAGGACGTTGGACTGTACAAACTGCATTGGAATTAGGTGTAGCCATCCCAACAATTGTTGCAGCAGTAAATGCTCGGATTATGTCATCTATCCGTGACGAGCGTATTGCAGCATCGAAGCAACTTACTGGCCCTTCTGGTAAATATGGCTCTGATGTGAAAGCGTTTGTTAACAAAGTCCGTGATGCGCTGTACTGCTCGAAGATTTGTTCTTACGCGCAAGGTATGGCATTATTAGGTACCGCTTCTACTACCTATAACTGGAATTTACAATTAGGCGAGTTAGCGCGAATTTGGAAAGGTGGTTGTATTATTCGTGCTGGCTTCTTAAATAAAATCAAACACGCATACGACGAAAATGCGTCTTTGCCAAACTTATTGTTAGCACCAGAATTTAAACAAACCATTCTTGATAGACAAGCTGCTTGGCGCGAAGTTATCATGACCGCTGCACAACTAGGTATTCCTGTTCCTGCGTTCAGCGCTTCGCTTGACTACTTCGATAGCTACCGTCGCGACAGATTGCCCCAAAACCTCACTCAGGCACAACGCGACTACTTTGGCGCCCACACTTATCAGCGTATTGACAAAGCTGGTACGTACCACACCGAATGGGTACCTATTACCGAATCGAAGAAATAAATTTGTTAAATAATGTAGAGACGTTACATGTAACGTCTCTACATTTACCGTTATGGATTATTTCCCAAAAACTTGCTGCGAATTTCTTCTAGCTCTTCGTCGATTTTGCTTTTACTCGCTGGCGCCCCTGTTTGTGGTTGAGATTGAGAACTATTCTTAGGCTTATTTCCGGTAAGGAACATTGTCTTTATTTCTTCTAATTCTGTATCGATTTGACTGGTACTTGTCGCTGTTGGTATTAAATGATTATTCGTTGGTGATGAGTTGTTAGTTACTGGTTGGGCGTTAGTATTGGTAACTACAGGTTTAATTACTGGCTGATAATTGATGTTCGGCGCCGACTTATATAAATCTTGTAATACTTCCGAAACCGATTGGTAGCGCCGCACAGGGATTGTTTCAATCATTTTATCGAGGACACTTGCTAAGTCGTCACTGATGGATGACTTTAAATACTGGCGCCATATCCAAGTGTCGTTATGGATATCATGTAAATCAAAAGGAGATTTTCCGGTTAGTAGATGTATACAAGTCACGCCTAGACTATATATATCACTAGCAAATAAGGCTCTACCGCGAATTTGTTCTGGCGCCACATATTCAGGAGAACCAATACTTGTTCCTGTTTTGTTGACATCCTCATTTGTAGCAACTTTTGAGGCACCGAAGTCTACCAAAAATAAATTACCAGGATTATTTTCGCTAATTACAGTCGAACGTCCAGGTAAGCCACGGCGCCGGATAATATTTTCAGGCTTGATATCGCGGTGGATAACGTGACGTGCGTGACAAAATTGCAGCACTGGCAATAAATCATTGAGGAGATAACGAATTTGTGATTGACTGTAGGCGCCTTGACGCGCTAATTCTTGTGCTAAGTTATACCCGTCTATAAATTCTTGCACCAAATATTGCCTATCTTCCTGAGTGAAGTAAGCTAATAAATCGGGAATTTGTGGATGTTCACCCAACTCATCGAGACGCATTGCTTCTTGGTTGAACAACTCCACAGCTTTTTGCACCGTGCTTGTTCCTTGCGCTTGCGGGTAAAATTGCTTAATTACACATTGGGGTTTAGAGGGTTTGTCTTCATCGACAGCTAAAAAAGTCCTGCCGAAACCACCTTGCCCAATTGGCTTTACTGCACGATACCTTTCTTTGAGCAGTAACTTGGCGCCACAACTCAAACAAAATTTAACGTCACTTGTATTCTCTGGTTTTGGACAACGGGGGTTCAGGCAATAACTCATGTAAAGGTAGCAATGCTATATATATCTATATTGCCTTAGATTCCATTGGTTGGTACACGCTAATGCGATACCTCAGTATGGGAATGTAGACTTGTAGCACTAACTACACGCACTGGTTCTTGCCGAAACGCTTTAATCGCAGAGCCTTCAGCAACGAAGGATATAGTAGGGCGTAGATTTTCACTCATCGAAAATAACTTGGTCTTGATACCCTTGGTCATTTTCGCATACCCACAAAGTCATAAGCTTTTTACCTAGAAAGTGCTTGCACCAAAGTGGAGTATGAATTGCAGGAAAGTTGACATTACTTTCTTGACTGATTTTAATTTCATCAGTATCAATGATTGGTGTGAATGTAATTGCTGTATCATTGAAGATGAATTGTACTTTATCAAAGCAAAACTCATCACTTTTAAATTCTTTATCATCTATAATTGCTACTGCTGTTAATTCTTGTCCAATAGGGTATTTATTTCTTTCCATATTTTTCACGTAGAGACAGTATTAATACGGTCTCTAAATTTGCGTTTTGGTTTCAATATAATCATTATAAATATCTTCTTCTGGGTGATTCCATTCTTGAAACCCTGTTTCTGACAGTTTCATCATGGCTCTTGTTTCTAGTTTCTCTTCTATAAGTTTTATTAGTATTAACTGTTCTTTTTCTGGTAGCTCCAGAACACTTGTTTTAATTTTATCAAAGTTGTAATCCATTTGATTTTATTTTTAATTTAATTAATTTTTAAAGATGAGTTGTAAGACCTCTTCCTTTCTTTCTTCCTTTGTGCCCTTTGTGTTCTTTGTGGTTAATCTAAATTCTTACTCTGTGTACTCTGTGTCTCTGTGGTAAAAAGTATAATAGATATATTACAGCAAAAAAACAGGCAGGGATGCCTGTTCCACAAGAGTTTATACAAAAAATTAATATATTTTGGTTTATTAAGTAATTGGGTGTTGACCGGGGTTAACTGCGTGAATGTACTCACTACCAGATGCGGGGAAGCCTCTTTTATAACAAGCTTCTTCGGGTTTGCCCCATCCTAACTGTAAAACTATTTCTAAAAAGTTAGATTTTTCGTATACTAATAGACCAGCCCATTCAGTACGCTCTTGTATACGCGCGCAGTCTTCTTTTACAATTAGCTGATGTTGTTTGCCGTGGTTGACGCTCAAAAATAAATCCATGTCAGCTGTTGCTTGCTGCCAAAACTTCCATATTGAGCTTTTCGCATTTTTAAGTATTTCTATATCTTCGGGTAATGCCACTAACTGAGCGTCAACTTCAGGATATTTAAAATTTATACCTTTTACTGTACAGGGGCGCCAAACAATTCCCGATACATTATTATCGCGTTGATATTGATGAATTGCGGCTTTAAAATCTTGATAAGCAGTAAATTTTTGTAACCCCTCTGAACGAATAAACTGGTCAAGTACAGGACTACCCGATACAGTCACATCTAACTTTAAGCGTTGTCCTTTTAAACAAGCTTGACGTTCAGAGTGCAAAATTTCTATTAATTTCTCTGTAGTGTAAACTGACATCAGGAAACCTACGAGTGATAAGGAACGGAGTTATGAGGCGCGCAGGGGCGGGTTCACTTGTATGCTGGTAAATAATCGAAAATTTTGGTTAACCCGCCCGTACAAGAGTTATTTTTATTATGCCTTTATTAGATAGCAAATGCAGTATTCAATAACACTAAACGTTGAGGCAGGCTTCTAAAGCCCACCTCAGAATGTTACTTAGCTAACTCACTATTGAACTCATTGTACGAACGACGCTTTAATTCTACTGATTCGGTACGTGGTAACAAATCAAACACTTCTCTGAATTTATCGTCGATTTGTTCAAAGGGTACTTGACCAGTTTTATTCAAAATAACCTTGCCATCAGTATTAAATACTACAACTTGAGGAACCTTACCAGAGTAGTAGTAACCTGGCTCGGTTGGTTCATATTTATCTTTTTGTGGAATCAAATCGACATTTACGGGGATAATTTCAGCTGGGCGCCCATAAAATTCTTGTACCCGGTCTGTAGTAATTGCATACTGTTTACAGTCCTTACTGTCATCAATATAGAACACCATAAATATCGGTTTGTGTTCTTTGAGTGCGGTTGGGAGGTCTTCTTTCGGTGGTACTAATGAACCGTTACCTGCGTATACAACAAAAATATTACCGTCGAACCTGTCATCATTAATACCTGCTTGAACTGGTTGAATAATCAAACAACACAAGCAAAGCGTCAGCAGCAAGCATTTGGACAAGAACTGGCGCCAGTCTGTAATTATACTTTGGAGTATATTTCTTAAATCCCACTTCATACAACGCATTAAAACAAGCCTTTCAAATTTGATAGAGAATTTTGCTAAATTTGTGCTGAGGAAAGCAGACTGGAGGAGAAAAATCATTTGTGCCTGCACCATTTTTAAGATAACTCTAAAGAGTAACGAGTGCTGAGTAAGGAGTGATGAGTGCTGAGTGCTGAGTGCTGAGTTGAAATTAGGCTCCTAACTATTAACTCATAACTTCTAACTTTTAACTTTACTCAGCACTCAGCACTTTCTACTCAGCACTCTGTCTTAGCACTCTGTCTCAGCACTTTGTATTTTAAGTTGCTGGCTTTTTTTACAAAGATTCGCTAAACTTTCGCTTATTAATTTTTCTTTTTATGCTAGCTGTTAGCATTTGCCTGAAAACAAAGGTACGGATGTGGGTAAGAATATAAATTTGATTGATAGAGTAAAACTTGGGGTGGCAGTATCAGCGGCAAAAAGTGTAACTTTTGCTGTACGCACGTTGCGTTTAGGTGCTGCTTCGGTGCTTCCTGGTTCAATAGCACGCAAAATTGAACCTCGTTTATTAGAGTTACTCAGCCAACAGGTTAAAAATGGAGTTATTCTAATTGCTGGCACCAACGGTAAAACTACTACTTCGCTATTATTACGAGAAATTCTTGAGCGTAAGGGGTTTAAGGTCGCACATAATTCTACAGGCGCCAATCTCGAAAACGGCTTAGTAACTGCTTTAATGGAAAGTACTGATGCCTTTGGTAGGTTAAATGTTGACTATGCGATTTTAGAAGTTGATGAGAATATTGTGCCAAAAGTACTGGCGCCGATTCAACCGAAAGCAATTTTGTGTTTAAATCTATTTCGCGACCAGTTAGATAGATACGGCGAAGTTGATACAATTAGTAAACGGTGGAAAAAAGCTATATCGACGAATTCCCCGAATACTACCGTTATTTCTAACGCTGACGACCCGACATTATCTTACCTGGGTCAACAATTATCACAGAAAGTCGTATTTTTTGGTTTGAACGAACCAAACAAATACCTCGAAGAAATTCCCCACGCTGTAGACTCAATATATTGTCCTAACTGTGGACATTCGCTTGACTACGAAGGTGTGTATTTATCGCACTTGGGAGAATTTAGTTGTCCTCAGTGTGGTTTCAAACGCAGCAAACCAGCTTTGAATAGTAGCGAGTGGTCACAGGTGCTAGTTGGACTGTATAACAAGTACAATACTTTGGCAGCAGCGACAGTAGCAATTGAGTTAGGTATTGATGAAGCGACTGTCAGGGATACTATACCAACATTTCAACCTGCATTTGGACGTGCAGAAGAGTTGCAAATCGACGGTAAACGAGTCAGAATTTTGCTATCTAAGAACCCTGTAGGAACAAACGAAACGATTCGAGTTGTTACGGAAAGTAATGATAAGACAACGCTGTTGATACTGAATGATCGGGTACAAGATGGTGAAGATGTATCTTGGATATGGGATGTAGATACAGAAGCGCTAGTTCAACGTGGTGGAACCCTTGTTGTAAGTGGCGACAGGGTATATGATATGGCACTACGTTTAAGATATAGCGATGTTTATGACAGTAAAGTTAATTTGATTGTTGAGGAAGATTTAAAGAAAGCAATTAGTACTGCGCTTGAACATACGAAACCGGATGAGACGTTGCATATCCTACCAACGTATACCGCAATGTTAGACGTGCGTGAAGTTCTGACGGGTAAGAAAATCAGGTAATACTTGTAGGGTGGGCAATGCCCACCTTACTCAGCACTCAGCACTCATAACTTATTTAAGCACTGAAGTGCTTATTACTGAAGTTTCACTGCTGCACACTGTAGCGGCAAAACTTCCTCCAAGCTTAACTCGTGGTCAGTAGTCAAATGACTGTTACAACAAATTGTGCTAAAAAACACGGGTTTGCCCACAACTTGCGAAAAATGCTTCTCCAGTAACAAACGTGAGGTGATATCACCCAATAAATCAGATAAATCTTTGGTTAACTGGTCTCTATCATCACGGTGAACCATTCTAAATTTAAATGGTTGCTCCCCAACTATCTCTCTTATATCGGAATCAAACTTATCGGGTTTCCCATCTACGTAAGCAAACGATACTTCTTCTAGAAACTTCCATGCAACGGGGAAAATCTCACGGATATTGTCGAGGTAGTTTCCACCCTGATAAACCAAAGTCGCTGTTTTGCAGTCCATTGTATCTCGCGGTTGTAATTGGATTGGAACATCGGACACCACAAAGTATGGTAATACTTTCTTTGAGGTGATTAAAGTAACATTTACAATACTTCTAATTTGTTTAGCATTTTAAAGAATAAGGTCAAAATTTTATGAGTCCGCATTACGAAATAGTTATCGGTTGGCTGTATCCTAAGTTGATGAGTACTTATGGTGACAGAGGTAACGTAATTACGATTCAGCGTCGCGCGCAATGGCGCCAATTCGATGTGAAAATAGTCAATCTAGATTCAGAAGCAACACAAGAAGATATCAAATCTGTAGATATTATCGTTGGTGGAGGCGCCCAAGACCGTCAGCAAGAACTTGTAATGCGTGACTTAATTGGCGCCAAAGCTGAGGCAATGCGTGAGAAATTAGATAATGGTACACCTGGTGTGTTTACCTGTGGTTCACCTCAACTACTTGGACATTACTATGAACCAGGCGCCGGACAGCGTATCGAAGGATTAGGAATTTTAGACTTAGTATCAATACATCCAGGTGAAAACACGAAGCGCTGCATTGGTAACTTAGTTATCGAAGTTACAGCGACAAAACTCGCGCGTGACTTGCAAGAAATGACTGGTACAAAACCTTATTTAGTCGGGTTTGAAAACCACGGTGGAAGAACAAAACTCGGAAAAGTCGAAGCGCTAGGTAAAGTTGTTTACGGTTTGGGTAACAACGGTGAAGATGGTACCGAAGGAGCATTTCATCAAAACGCTATTGCGACTTACTCACATGGCCCGTTATTACCAAAAAATCCTTTTGTGGCAGATTGGTTAATTCAAACAGCGTTACGTTTAAAATATCAACAACCTATTTTATTAAAACCTTTAGAAGATGAATTGGCTATGCAAGCACGTGAAGCTATGTTTAAACGGTTGAAGGTTGAAATGCCAATAAAGGTAGAACCAGTGAAGGTTTAGATTTAATTTCGATTTTAACTTGTAGGGTAAGGACGGTGCCTAAGAGGATGTTTGAAAAGCCGGCTAAGGTATAAATTGTCATTCTGAGTGGAGTCTTACGGAACGAAGAATCTAGAGTTTTCAACATATACTGAGATGCTTCGTTCCTCAGCATGACATTCACGGACACTTTTCAAACAACCTCTAAACTATCCTACAAGTTTATTAAATTTTAGCGAGAGAAATACAACATTAAACTTTGTCTAACTTTGGGGAACACTAAGCAAGTCCTCAAAAGTGAAAAATATCTTTATGTCTACCGATTTTACAGCCGAAGCTTTAGTTAAGCTTCCTATTGTACAAAGAAAAGCCCTAATCTTAGAGCAGGCTTCATTAATAGATGCTACACATATAACAAATAATGATTTATATAATGCATACAAACTAGGTAAAGCTATTTCCTCAATAGCAGAAGAATACTTTCAATATCAAATTGAACAAGATAATCAAAGTAACTCGGTTCTCCAACTAGAACAACAATCAGAATTAATTCGAGTTCTTACAGATGAATTTGCAACAAATTTTATTAAATGGTTAGTCAAGTATTTTAAACAAAGCAAAACAATAATTGAGCGTCATCCTAATCCGACCAATCTCTTTCAACTCTCTGGTGCAACATTACTCGCTAATAGTAACTCGATTACTAGAACTCTAAGTACAAGAATGGGTTCACTCAAAAGACAAAGTTGACATCACTCTACTTTTATAAAGGGAAAAGCGAAAGTTGTTCAGCTATTTCTTTTCCTTTTGGTTTATTGCCTTGAATAACATCATAAAGATAATTACCAATTTTATTTGCCAGTAATACTGGTACAGCATTCCCAATCTGCTTATACTTAGAAGTTACTGAACCACAAAAAATCCAGTCGTCTGGAAAAGTTTGAATTTTTGCACATTCTCTTACACTCAAAGGACGTAATTCTTCTGGGTGGCACATATCTGTTGCTTTTTGATGCGGACAAGTTGTTACTGTAGGCGATGGCTTACCCCATGATAATTGACATTCTCCATCACAAAGAAACGTGGTTGGACTTCTCTAACAACGCGGATAAAATCCATAAACAAACTACCACGAGGGTCAACAACCGAACCTCGCTTTCCTGCTGTACTAAATGGTTGACAAGGTGGACCACCAGTTACTAAATCTACCTCGCCTGGACGTATAATTCTGCCCAAGCCTAAAACTTCACTACCCTCTAGAAGTAAATCTTGGCTACTTACTTTTTCTATTTCCCTTGGTACAGCACTTTTATTAAGATGAGGTCGATTGAGAGCAAGAGTTTTTGTCGCGTCACGGTCTTTTTCGATTACACTTACCGTGTGAAATCCCGCTTGCTCCATACCAATATCTAAACCACCAGCTCCTGAAAACAAAGAAATAGAAATAGTTTTGCCGTCTATCACAGCTATTACTCCCAAATACTAATATTGAAACTAAAACATGTATATTATGCGTGCTAGGAGGATAAATATACTAGTTTATATATACTATCAGGTTAAGTAAATCTATAAAATAGTTTAAAAAAGTTTTGTTTAAGTCTTTACATTTTCTAATAATACACATGACTGAATGCACAGGCAGGGATGCCTGTGCCACAAGAGCATTAAAATATACTTTTGTGCTGAGGAACTACTGTTGCTTGGGGAAAATCTATAGATAATAGATATATCCTCACATACGGTAAATAGGAACATATGCGTACTTTATCGTTACTATTGCACTGGCGCCTACTTTTGGGAGTTGTAATTGTAAGCTCTATACTTTCTCCCTTTACTCTTGGTTTGTATGTCAATGCAGCTACTAATACTCGTCGGTTCACTGAAGTTGACAAAATTCCGACACAAAAAGTTGCAGTTGTGTTTGGCGCCGGAATTCGACCGGATAATACACCAACACCAATGCTTGCTGATAGAGTAAGTGCTGCTGTTGATTTGTATAAATTAGGACGAGTACAAAAGCTATTGATGACTGGTGATAATAGCAGGGTTGATTATAACGAAGTTATGGTCATGCAAAACTACGCGATTGCACAGGGTGTGCCAGTAGAAGATATTACACTTGACCATGCAGGGTTTAGCACTTACGAAAGCTGTTACCGTGCAAAAGAAGTTTTTGGTGTTAAAGAGGCTATTTTAGTAACGCAAAATTTCCATTTACCACGTGCTGTTTATACCTGTCGTCAACTTGGTATTGAAGCAACTGGTTTGGGAACTCCTGACTGGGGTAGTTATAGTAAAAAGACTGTTTCTTTCTACACTTTTAGAGAACAAGTTTCTACGTTAAAAGCACTGTGGGAAGTTCATGTAACTCGCCCATCACCAACTTTTTTGGGAAGATTTGAAGGAATAAAATAAATAGATGTAGAGACTAAACATGTTAGTCTCTACATTTTGTATTACCGTCGCGGACTGGGTGTTTTTGATAATGATTTCCAGTCTTGAGCAATTTTTGGAGTCCACAACCAATTTTGATTGAGTTTATCGGGTTGGAAGCTTACCGGGTCTTCGCTTATTACTTTTTGTTGTAATTTTACTGCTTCGTAAAGATATCGCTCACGTTTTGCAGGGGGTTGTGAGCGCGCTGATTTATATAATCCTAGCGCTAGTCCAGCATGAGCGATTAAGTCTTGGCGTTGCTTTGGTACTACCGATGCATTTGCTGCTGACATGTTTGAGACTTTTGGTTGTTGGTCTTTTGCAGCAATACTTAAGGCTTGAAACCAAGAATCATTAGCTAAATTAATATTACCTTCTGCGTAGTAAGCAAAACCTAAAGCGTTAGCATATACTATAGAGTCTGGTTTAGCTTTAAATGCTGTATTCCAGTAACGACGAGCATCATCAATACTATATTTTTTGTCACCTGCTTGTATCGATTGCCATGCAAGGCGCCCGAATAAGAAACTGATGGATGGGTTATCGATGTTTCGCCGGGGTACTTGTTTAAGTACAGATTCTGCCTCTGCAAGTGCATTACGATTTAATAAGGCATCGACGGCTTTTAATGCTGTGTCTAAATCACCTTGATTAAGTCTCTCAGTAGCAAATGCTGTAACTTTTTCAGTTTTTTCTTTCTCTAAATTAATTTTACTGTAATCTGGCGCCGTTATTTGAGGTAAGTTAGATAACGTGTTTGGTTGACTTTGCCACCAGTTAATACCAACAGCAAATGCAATCGCACCTGCCCCAACAAGTCCAATGAGTGGTATTAATTTTCTTGATTTGCGACGTGTTACGTTTGGTTCGCTAATGCTAATTGGGTCATGAGATGTTGCGATGTTTGTCGCTATCCCCTGAGTGTTACCAACGCTCATTTCGCTACGCTGGAGAGTATTTGATACTAAAGATTCTGACTCCCTTGCCGCTCTTGAAAGGCGCCATTTTTCGACTTCGCGGTCTAAAGAAGTTAAATCATCAGAGACTTCAACACCAGGAATACTATCATCATCTTCGTCGTCGTCAAGAATAGAAGTATTTATTGGAGTTTGTGTACTTGCCGTTTTTTGCTGGTCAAGTTGGCGAAATAAATCGGAAACTATCGCCGAATCATCAGCATAACTTGGGTCATCATAATCTTCGATTTCGTCAACTAAGTCACCCCAAGTTTCTTCTCCTAACCAATCAAGTTCTAAGTCATTTTGTCCCAATGACCTCGACATGACATCATCGATTGGCAATGACATTTGAGCATCATCACCGATATTACTATATAGTGCATTTGTTGCCCTTACATTTGGTGGTTCACCATACTCAGGCAATAATTCACTTCTTTGCTGTACATATAATCCAGGGCTAAGATTACCATTAAATTCTGATTGGAGATATAAAATTGGTAAAGCCCAATACATTTGGTGCGAACCGTAAGCGGAAATTAATCCCTGACGTACACGACTTACGCACAAATCAATGGGATACCCTTGGCTGAGATTACGATAGAACAGTTGTGTTAGTGTAAGCGCTACTTCGTCAGGAATTCGTTCGGACATCGCTAAGACACTAGGAATACCCCGTTTAACTAAACTCTCAGCTAAACTTTGCTCTCCAGCTTCTGTAGTGCCTGTGCTGGCGCCATAAGCTCCCAAGCACGAATTAAACACCGCCATTTGGATGTTATTGTTAACCAGTAAACCAGCTAAATCATCACCGGTTAAAGTTTCTGTTAAACCAGTGCGTCGATTTACAAGATAAATTTCACCACCGTTTGCACCCAAGTTACTGTGACCTGAGTAATGCAAAATATGATAGCGTCCTTGTTCTAAGGCTTGCGTCAATTCTTCCCGTCCCGGTTGCTCAAGAAAGTGCAACTGTATCTCTGGGAAAAAATGACCACCTTCGGTAATATTTGGTGTTTGACGATTGAGTTCGGCTTGAAGTTTAATAGCTTCTTGTTTGAGCAAATCTAAACGCACTAAATCGGTTGGAGAGGCTAGCACCATTAATACCTTAATTCCACCCTCATCAGGTGGTATAGGCATATTAGTTGATGGTAAACGTGAGGCGCCTGCTACTCCTGTTTGATAGCGAGAAAATGAAATATAAGGTCCTGTAGCAATGGGACGATCACCAGCGTGCATAACCTCCCAAGGTAAGCGCGCTAAACGATTATCTTTAATTCCAATACGCAAATGCAGAACTTGTTGATGGTTCTGTGCAATGCCTTGTGCAGTAATCCAACTATCTCTGAGAGTGCCTTGAAAAAGTTCGTTATATAATTGTTGACCCAGCGCCGCTAAGTTGACCGAGTTCCGCACCATTGCATCTCCCTGCAACACGGACTTAAGCGGGTCATTCATAAGATGTCCAGCAGCAGCTAACCATTCAGCTACAGGCCAAGTCACCAGTTCTTCCGCTAATGGCACCCCAGACGCGACTTGTTCCGTTCGTACCAAGTAGTCATTTTGTCCTACCAGTGTTACGGAAATGTGAAATTCCTGGGTCACAACTTCTCCTGTTCCTCTCCTAAATCACTTGATTGAAATGGGAATATTCATTCATAAATATCTCTATAAATGTTCTCTTCCCTACTAATACCTTAGATGCATCACAACAGCGGAATGTTTCACGCTCTTAGGTATTACCCAAGCTTTTACCAGTTTATCCGGATATCATCGACTCGGCGCCGAACATCATCTAAAGGTAGATGCACCTTAATCTTCAGTCCCCCAATTGGTTTAAATCAAATGGGGGTTTTCTCTATTTTTACATAACGGTTGGGCGCCCTTAGCTCTCACTTATGAATCCCATGTAACTAATTTATCTCAAAAACAATATAGTTTCACTACAAATACTCAGTTTTTTAATTTATCCGGATAATGCTTGTGATTTTGAGAACAAGTATATGGTAGATGCACCCTGATAATTAACCTCCCCTAGTTGGAAGCTTTCCACTAGGGGTTTTTTGTGTCTATCAAAAAAGAAACCCGGTTTCTGTCCAAAATTGTGATTTTTACTACAAACTCCAAAAAGAAACCGGGTTTCTGTCCAAAATTTCAAATTTATCCGGAATAGGCTTGTGATTTTGAGAACAAGTATATGGTAGATGCACCCTGATAACTCACTCCCTTAGCTGTTTAATTACGGCTGAGGGTTTTTTTTATGCAATTTTATCCGGAATAAGCTTGTAGCTTTGAGAACAAGTATATGGTAGATGCACCCTGATAACCCACTCCCCTAATTGACTAAATGTCTAGTTAGGGGTTTTTTTTGGGATGCAAAAATTTTCTCGCTTGAAATAAAAAATCTTCCGGAATTGGTAGATGTAAGCACGAACAAATAGATGGTAGATGCACCCTAATAATTCACTCCCTCGGACGGTAACAACCAACTGAGGGAATTTTTTTGTCCATTTAAAGTGCAACAAAAATTTTTGCAATCAATAGCAACAAAAATATCCGGAAAGCACTGGTTATCAAGAGAACAAGTAAATGGTAGATGCACCCTGATAACTCACTCCCCTAGTAGACTGCCATCCGCTAGGGGTTTTTTTATGGCTATATTTACGACCTTGAACCAAATTTTGAAGTTATACGCCAATTTGTCCTGAAGATGACCCTTAGATAACGAACAAGTAGATGGTAGATGCACCCTGATAACTCACTCCCTAGTAGATCTCCATCCGCTAGGGTTTTTTATTGTAATCATAACGAGACGAAATTGACAACTATCTTAAGTAAAGAAACCTGGTTTCTATGCAAAATAATCGTTTCTATTACAAGTTATCTAAAGAAACCAGGTTTCTAAGATTCGTCCTGAAAACGACTACTATGCAGCGAACAATAAAATGGTAGATGCACCCTAATAACTTACTCCCCTAGTAGACTGCCATCCGCTAGGGGTTTTTTCATGGCTATTCGCTGCCACACGTACAGCATCTTAATAACTCAACATCTTAATAACTCAACACCTTAATAACTCACTCCCTTGGTAGAGCGCCTGTTTATCGATACAATTATCGAATGAATACTTAACCTTCAGAAATGTTCCGGAATTAGCCTTTTTTGCTCGTACTAACTAGTAAGGACTAATACTAGCTGCCGGAATGCGAGACAACGGTAGATTTTTAGTAGGTTTTTATATACTAGCACTATTACAAGTTTTTGGACTATCAAAGAGCATTAAATATAAGATAAATTATTAGATATTAAATTTAGCTACAACCTATACGTTGTTTAGTACTAATACACTACTAAAGATATGGCTTATTCTGTAATTAAGTTTTCGAGTGAAGATTGCGGTATTTGTCACAAAATGGCTTTCTATGACCAGAAAGTCTCAGCAGAGCTTGGTTTAGAGTTTATTGATGTCAAGATGCAGGATACAGCGACTTACCGTAAATATCGGCAAATACTTTTGAAGCAATATCCCGATAAGTCAGAGATGGGATGGCCAACTTATATTGTATGCTCGGCGCCGTCTGGAGAGTTTGAAATTGTAGGCGAGGTAAAAGGGGGACATCC
Source organism: Calothrix sp. PCC 7716 (assembly GCF_019977735.1). Taxonomy (GTDB): domain Bacteria; phylum Cyanobacteriota; class Cyanobacteriia; order Cyanobacteriales; family Nostocaceae; genus Dulcicalothrix. Next base: position 303,766 of record NZ_AP025018.1, read on the forward strand.
CAAAGGAGAGTTTCGAGAACGCTTGCAAGCAGTTTTAGATTCTGTTGCTGCTCAATAAAAGTTCAAAGAACTTCAAAAGACTTAACTTCTAGGACGGGTCCAATCATTGCACTCGTCATGACATCTTCACGCACCTGTCCTGTAACTTTGGCTTTTTGTCCTGCTTGAAGTAACTTTTTGTCGGCACTACGAGGAATTTCGTAAGTAGTGCCTTCATCGGTAACAAATGCCCAAGCGCCCATACCGATATCGCGACGTTGAATAGTACCAGTGACTGTAATAGACATAAAAAAATGTAATGAGTGATGAGTGATGAGTGCTGAGTGCTGAGTGCTGAGTAAAGAATAGAATTAAGAGTCAGGAGTGAAGAGTTAAAAATTAAAACTCAGCACTCAGCACTTTCCTCAGCACTCAGCACTTTCTACTCAGCACTCTAATTATGCAGTTTTTTCTTCGTTTGTCACAATAAAGTGAGCGAGACCGTAACAGATGACGGCATTAACGAGAAGGAAAATTCTTGATATCCAACCGGCGCCTAAACCCCATACAGCAGGGTCAGAGAATGAACTAACCCCCAAACATGTGGCGATACCTATGGAAGAACCAATAGCAAACCACTTCAATTTTGGATGTCCTAACAGCAAAGCAACTAGACCTAAAGGAATAAGTACGCTGGCGAAGATAGGATTAAATGCATCAGTTCCTTGAATAGCATTACCAAGTTCAGGAATAGAGCTACCTAGTACACGGAAAGGCCACTGTGGTAAATCAAAGATATAAAGTCCTTTGAGAGGAAATAAACCTGAGCTACCAAAAAGTAAACCTGCCGATAAACTCCAACTCCATGAGAATGGGAAGTAAACCCGTAGGAACCAAGCAAGCAGGTAAGAACCTACAACCATAAGAAGTTTTGGTATTAGTGCATATGCACCACCATCAATCCAGAAACGAGGATTGAGATAGCCATTTTCACGTAACCAGCGCCAAAAGTCTTGGAAAGTAATTTGACCTTCGGTAGCTTGCTTAACTGCGGCTTCGGCGTTGAGTTGTCCGGCGCCGTAATAGTTTAAAGCATCTTCGTGAATAGCGCGTGCGGAACCAAGAAGTACGTTTTCAATTTCATCTGGATTTTCAACTCCTGATGCACGAACTAAAGCGGCAACACCTGCAACGTGGGGAGATGCCATGCTAGTACCTTGCAAACCAAGGAATACTTCTTCTCCTTTGTTATCCATATCAACGGTTGCTTGGAGAACCTTACCAGCATCACTACCACCAGGGGCAGAAATATCAACACCTGCACCGTAGTTAGAATAAGGCGCCCTTTCTCCATCGGGGCCAAGTGCAGAAACACCGATAACGTGGGGATAGCGTGCAGGATATGCGGCGCCGTTAGCGTCTTCGTTACCAGCAGCAGCGATAATAACTACACCTTTACTGTGTGCATAGTCAATTGCTTCGCGCATCAACTGGCTTTCACCACCACCACCCAAGCTCATATTAATAACGTTGGCGCCGTTGTCAGCAGCAAAGCGAATAGCTTCGGCAATATCAGCAACAGTACCACCACCGTAATCACTAAGAACCTTTAAAGGCATAATACTGGCTTCATAGGCAATACCCGCAACACCCCAACTATTATTAGTAGCTTGAGCAATAGTTCCGGCAACGTGTGTCCCATGTCCATTGTCATCGTTTGCTTTTTCACGGTCGTTAACAAAGTCGTAACCTTTGACAAACTTAGTTTCAATCAAATCACGAACTTGTGTAACACCCGTGTCAATGACAGCAACGGTAACACCACTACCCTTGGTTTGTTTCCAGGCGCCTTCAACATAAATATTGTGTAAGTGCCATTGTTTACTGTAATAAGGGTCGTTTGCACCAGTGAATGAGACGCCAGGTTCTCTAGCTTCTTCAGGTCGAGGGTCAAGATATTCTGCAAGTCTTGCGACTTGACCTTGTTTAGGAATCTTGTAAATATAGTTAGGTTCAATGAATTCGGTATCTTTTGCGAATTCAGAGCGCAACTGCTTAAGACGCGCTTTATCACCTTTGATAATATAAACGTTATCGTCTTTGGAAAATTTATTATCCAGCTTTGGCGTGACGTTGAACTGCTGCGAGATTTTATCTAAATCTTGCTGCAACTTAGTAGAGGGGATATCTTCCCGGAAGTCAAGGAGGAGCGTATCAAACTCCCCTTGGGCGCCAAGTCCCTGGAAGTTAACGAAGTTGAAAAGGGCCGCACACAGCCCTATCACAAACAAACAAGTTAGTATTAGCCTTCTCATATATTACTGATTACCGATGAAAGCCAGTTGCCACTACGATAACTTATACACATCCACCTTGGCTTTATATTGGGCGATTAGTTACAAAAATTTCACTTTAACAAATTATTAAAACATTATGGAACGTGGTCTTTTCTGGTTGCCTTTACTCGTAGCATTCTTTTGGTTAGCTTGGCAAGGTTCAAGGGAATTTAAAAAAGTTCAAGCTTACGAGACTTGGGCATCGCAGTTCGACAAGGCAAAATATGATATATACGCAGTTCTGGGTCAAAAAGACAGTAATATTACTTGGGGTAAGCCGACTCCCAAGGGTTTAACCAACCTCGAAACTTTTTCACTTAAAGATGTGGTTAATATCCAGCTATTAGTCAATGGCAACAAAGTAAATATTGAGCAACCACTCCAACGTGGTCGTTCCATTGAACTAGAGTTTAATTTTTCTGAACCCACAAAATCAGTACGAGTACCTTTTACTGAAGTACCCCTCGCAGCAAAATGGTGCGAATATCTACAAAAAGTTAAAAGTGCTGAGTGCTGAGTATTGAGTGCTGAGTGTTGAGTGCTGAGTGCTGAGTGCTGAGTGTTGAGTGCAAAATGTCATTCTGAGCGTAGCGTAATGCGGAGCATTTGCCGCAGGCTAGAATCTAGTAGTATTTATTTACCACAGAAACACAGAGAACACATAATCCGATAATTAATGACATTAAGGTAAATATTACTACTTGTTTTTTTGTTAATTAAGTGTTATTTGCAAAAGAAGCGCTTTTTTAGAAATTAATTTGCATAATGATTGCATTTTTTATACAAATTTAGCACTTAATACATGTGCTTGTTTAAATTACTCAGGTTTGTTTATTATATCCCCAGCAAAACATTATCTGCACACGCGCGCATGAGTAGGGCGCCGTTCAATTTGTATCATTTATATAAGCTATTAGTAAATTATCAACTTTTTTTACTAGGGGATAACTTTACTAGGGTCATTACTAGGGTTAGTGTTCATATCCCCTAGTAAATTCCCAAGTCCTTTTTACTAGGGGATAAAATTACTAGGGCTGGTCTTAATATCCCTTGTACCTATAAAGTTTGGGAAGTCGGCGCCAATATATAACTCTCTTAACTATTAGCATTTATAGGAATAGTAATTATAAATTCTGCACCATGATCCGGCGCCGAAATGCACTTTAAGCTTCCATTATGTCTTTCGGTAATTATTTGATAGCTAATTGATAATCCCATACCAGTACCTTTACCAACAGGTTTAGTTGTATAAAAAGGGTCAAATAATAGACGTTTGACTTTTTCTGGTATGCCAGTACCATTATCTGCGATGGTTATAATAAGTTGATTTGATGTAGATATTTCTGTACGAATGCGGATACAGGGAGTAAAAGATTGTAAATTTCTATTTTTTATTTCTTCTTCAAGTGCATCAATGGCATTTGCAATCAAATTCATAAAAACTTGGTTGAGTTGTCCTGCGTAACATTCAACTAAAGGTAAGTTACCATATTCTTTGATAACTGTAATTTCTGGACGATTTTGTTTTGCTTTGAGTCGATGTTCTAGTATCATGAGGGTGCTATCGATACCTTCGTGGATATTTGCTTCTTTACACTCAGCTTCGTCAAGTCGTGAAAAAGTACGCAGTGATGTGACGATTTCACGTATACGATTGGCGCCGACTTGCATTGAGGTATATAGTTTTGGTAGGTCATCTTGAATAAAATCAAGGTCTACAGCTTCAGCTTGATTTTGTATTTCTATATTTGGTTTAGGGTAATGCTTGTTGTAAAGGGCAAGTATATTTAACAGGTCTTGGGTGTAAGCTTGAGCATAACGGAGGTTGCCGTAAATAAAGTTAACTGGGTTATTGATTTCGTGTGCAACTCCTGCGACTAATTGTCCAAGTGATGACATTTTCTCAGTTTGGACTAATTGCGACTGAGTACGTTTAAGTGAGTCGAGAGTTTCTTGTAATTCTCTAGTTGAGGAACGAAGTTGCGCTTCAGATTCGCGTAAAGCTGCTTCGGTTTGTTTAGTAGACGTAATATCGCGCGTTATACCTTGAAAAGTAATAACTTCACCCTCCGCATTTAAAACAGGTGAAGCATTCGATGTAACCCATACATAGCTACCGTTTTTGTGAATAAGTCTAATTTGTAAACCAGCTTGCTTTTTTCCTGTTTTGGCAACAAGATTAAAAAAGTTCTGGCAAGTAAGTAAATCTTCGGGATGAACCAAAGGTGCAAATGATTTACCTATAAACTCTTCAATTTCATATCCAAGCATATCGGTAAATTTAGGAGATAGATAAGTTAATAACCCATCGGGGGAAAAAGAATAAATAATATCATTTGCATTTTCAACGATGCTGCGAAAATTTGCTTCGCTTTCGGTTAAAGCGATTTCTACCGCTTTGCGTTCATAAATTTCTTGCTGTAAATGCGCTGTTCGTTCCGTAACTTTGCTTTCAAGTTCTGCCTGTGTTTGTTCAAGCGTTGATTGTATTTTTCGACGTTCACTTACATCAATTAGCAGTCCATCCCAAATAATAGCTCCCGAATCTAATAATTCTGGTCGCGAAATTCCACGTACCCATTTTAATTCCCCTGTGTACGCTTTCATCCGTCCTTCCCAATCCCAACGTTCTAAAGTTTGTGCGGAAACAGCTACCGACTTTAAAAAATCATTACGGTCTTCTGGATGTACAGCATCAATAAGCAAACTTCCATTTTGTAAAACTTCTTCTGCCTCAATTTCAAATAATTCTTCACAAGCATCAGAAATATAAGGAAAAGACATAGTCCCGTTTGGTTCTAAGCTAAATTGATATATTACACCTGGTACATTTGCTACTAACTTTTTGAAACGCGCTTCGCTACGATTTAAAGCAATTTCCATCTCTTTACTTGCCGTAATATCCTCAACTGCCGCAATTACACCAATTACATTACCTTCTAAATCTTGAATAGGCAAGTTATACCATTTACAAGTAATAATTTTACCAGATTTTGTTAAATTTTCATTAATACTATGGACACCTTCTTCTTGCTTTACTAACGCTGCTATTATTTGATTAACCTGTTTACGAACTGTTTCAGGCACTAATAATTCTGCTGCATGACAACCAATAGCTTCTTGCTTGGTATAACCAAAAATATCAGAAGCAGTATCATCCCAATCAGTAATTTCAAAATCTGGGTTCCAAGAAATTAAGCCTAATACATTGTGTTTGCTTAACAAAGATAGTTTATGTTGTTGAAATAAAATAAGTTGTTTAATTTGCTTTAAATTATCATTAATAGAGTTCTTTAAATCGCTGTTGATATTTAGAGTAGCAATTTGATTTTTAATTGTAGCAAGAGATTGGTGTAAAAATACATCAGAATCAGAAAAAATAATTGACATATGTTTTGTAATAATATAAAAATGAACTTTTATTTATAATGCCCATAAGTATCGAGCTAGTAACATTTGAATGAGGCGGGCAGGATGCCCGCTCCACAAGAGTAAGATTAATTAATATATAGTTATGATTTGAATTTATTAATTATGGATGTAACAAAAGTATCTAGGGTGCCTGTTGCTTTGACTATTGCGGGTTCAGATAGTGGAGGTGGCGCCGGAATTCAGGCAGATTTACGGACTTTTGCGTTTCATTGTGTACATGGTACTAGTGCGGTGACTTGTATTACTGCTCAAAATACACTCGGTGTTACGCGAGTTGATGCAATGCCACCCGAAGCTGTGGTTGCCCAAATGCAAGCGGTTGTCGAAGATATTGGTGTGCAAGCTGCGAAAACAGGAATGTTACTTAATAAGGAAATAATTGGCGCCGTTGCCAAGCAATTAGAATTGTTACAAATAAAAAACTTAGTTGTAGACCCAGTTATGGTGTCGCGGGCTGGGGCACAATTAATCGATAATGAAGCTGTAAAAATACTTCGCGAAACTTTATTACCATTGGCAGTTTTAGTGACACCTAACCGTTATGAAGCTCAAATTCTAACGGGGATAGAAATTAATTCACTATCAGAGATGAAATTAGCTGCTGAATATATCCACCAACATTTAGCTGTTAAAGCAGTATTAGTCAAAGGTGGTGGAATGGCAGGGCAAGAATGTGGTACAGATGTATGGTTTGATGGGGAAACTTTGGAGATAATAAAGACGCAGCAAGTTAATACAAAAAATACTCATGGTACAGGTTGCACATTGGCAGCAGCAATAACAGCGAACCTTGCCCGTGGCGAAAATCTATTTACCGCAGTCCAAAAAGCTAAAGATTACGTCACTGTAGCTTTAACATATGCGCTTGATATAGGTAAAGGAACAGGGCCAGTGGGACATTTCTATCCACTGTTACAAATATAGTGTCAAAAAACCTTTGCTCATAGAGCAGTTTTCTATTATCATGCCGGCATAGCTTTAATAACTGCCTATCGGGTAGAGGCAGTTATTGTTGTATCTATCTAATCTTGATTGTGGCAATTTACACTTTGACTTAAATTCCGAACAATATTTAAACCAACGAACGAACGAACATGCGAACTACTGTAAACTCCGTCCCTAATACTCAATATTCAAATAGTCAAGGTTATCCACCATCGGTACCCTTGTCAGTGTATCGTGACTTAGCAGCAGAACTCCAAGCTGCACAGTCGGTAGTTGATACGCTCTCTGCTAAAAACCAGCATTTAAGCCAAGAAAATCAGCTTTTGAGGCAAGAAATAGCGAAAGCGGTTAATTCGGTAATGCAGTTACAGCAACTAATATCTACCCAATCTACAAACAGTTATAACCCACAAGTTTATCCAACTGACAACGAAAGAAGCGTAAATCGGCAACCATCACCACAACCGCAACACACTTCTAAAGCACAACCACGCAAACAACGTGTAGCGGCACCAAAAAAGATTAAAATCAACAGGGCGCCTAGTCCCGAACCAACTCCTGAATATTATCCAATGTCAGAACCTGTGTACATTGAAGAACAGGAAGTTCGCTATTACCCTTACAACAGCACACAAAAAGCCGAAACGAACGGATGGATGCTCTTACTAGCTATATTATTAATCGTTCTTACAGCATTTGGCGCCGGATATTTGATTGTACGCCCATTGTTAGCAAATCATAACAACTCTCAATAGAATAAAAGTACATTTTTGTTTACCAAATATTAAACATTATTTCTGTTACAAAAAATACAAAATAATGCTAAATTAATGATGGTTAAGATTAGAAAACTATATACTAAGGGAGTAGTAAGGAAGGTTATGGGGAGAAACATCTTCTGAGATTTGCTGTGCATGAGAATTAGGGCACAATTAGACCTAAGAATTTAGGTTTATTGGAAATAAATAAATTTTTCCTTAATTAAAAAATTAGAGCTAGTGATAGATGTTCTGATTAGATAAATAAACGAAGCTACTACAAGCAAGGAGAAAACACATGAGAAAAGTCGAAGCAATTATCCGTCCTTTCAAACTGGATGAAGTCAAGATAGCGTTAGTAAACGCTGGTATTGTTGGTATGACAGTATCAGAAGTACGAGGTTTTGGGCGCCAGAAAGGTCAAACCGAGCGTTATCGTGGTTCTGAGTACACCGTTGAGTTTCTACAAAAGCTCAAGGTAGAAATAGTTGTAGAAGACAATCAGGTTGATATGGTGGTGGATAAAATCATTGCTGCGGCTCGTACAGGCGAAATTGGCGATGGTAAAATTTTCATATCGCCAGTCGAGCAAGTAGTACGAATACGAACTGGCGAAAAGAACACAGAAGCCGTGTAACGTAATGATGCAATTCATTGCATCTCTATTACATCTCTATATGTGGCAACTGTTGGAGTAAATTTGCAAAAGCTTTGCCGCGATGACTAACAGAGCGCTTCACTTCTGATGTCATTTCAGCGAAAGTTAAATTTTGCTCCGGAACATAAAAAACGGGGTCATAACCAAAACCCCCATTCCCACGTGGTGCATTAAGTATTTCACCGCGACAAACACCAAGAGCTTGCAGTGCAATCGTTCCGTCAGGACGCGCGATTGCAGCTGCACAAACAAATTGCGCTCCCCTCTGATTATTATTTCCAAGTGTACGTAATAACCGAGCTATACGGTCAGCATCAGAATTACCATAGCGCGCAGAATATACACCTGGGGCGCCGTTCAAAGCATCAACTTCCAAACCAGAATCATCGGCAATTGCCCAGTTATTAGTAGCAATTGCGACTTGCGAAGCTTTTAAACAAGCGTTTTCAGCAAAAGTTTCGCCAGTTTCTTCTACATCTAATTCGGGTGGTTTAAGCGTTAATTCCCAACCAGAGTCAGCAAGGTAAGCTTGCATTTCGCGTAATTTACCAGGATTACCTGTAGCAACAACTAATAAAGTCATAAGTAGAAAGTGCTGAGTGCTGGGTGCTGAGTAGTTTAAGCTATTGTTCAGATAACATAATACGGCACAAAAGCGCGTGAATTAGTTGATGATAAAAATAGCTTTGTATGAGAAAACTCAACACTCAGCCCTCAGCACTCAGCACTTATCACTCTTCCGCCCATTGTTTTGCCCACGCCAAGGTTTCATGTACCTGTTCGAGGGTTGCAGCTTCGCAGTATAAACGTAACACTGGTTCAGTACCGCTAAAACGAATCATCAACCAACGGTTATCAGCAAGACGATATTTATAACCATCGATAGTTTGACAACCAGTTACCGCAAGTCCGGCAATTTCCTTTAGAGGTTCTTTTTGCAGTTGTTCAAGTAACTTCGCGCGTACTTCCATGCTTGCTAAAGGTAAATCAATGCGGTCGTATGCGGAGTTAAAGCCAGTTTTATCTTGGAGATTACGATAATAATCACCTAAATCTAAACCTGACTCAACAATAGCTTCTAAAACATATAAAGCAGATAACAGTGCATCACGTTCTGGAATATGTGTACCATAACCAATACCACCAGATTCTTCACCACCAAGTAAAACAGGCGCCGCGAGCATTCTATCGGCTATATATTTATAACCAACAGGAGTTTCAAAAATTGAAAGGTTGTGCAGTTTTGCAACTAGTGGTATTAAATCGGAACCGCTAACAGTTTTTACTATTTCACCAGTAAAACCGCGTCGCTTAGTTAAATGGTCAATTAAAATTGGAATTAGTATTTGTGAACTAAGAAAATTCACTTCGCCGTCTACAGCAGCAATACGGTCACAGTCACCATCAAATACTAAAGCCACCATTAAATCATTAGGATTTTGTTCACGGTGTGCTTTCATTACACCAAACAATTTTGACAGATATTTGGGTAAAGGTTCCGGCGCCCCACCTTCAAAAGTTGGGTCACTATCGCTATTAATTTCTTTAACATTATCACCCAACAGCATTGCTAAACCACCAGCAGAGGCGCCATGCATAGCATCAGCAAACAAAGTCAGTTTACCATCCGCAATTGCATCACGAAGCTTGGCGATATCAACTTTACTTTTTAAACCTTCGCAATAACTTAACCAAGGATTAAACTTTTCTATTTTGCCTGGTGTCTCAGCAGAAGGTAATTCTTGACCTAACAAAGCTTCTATTTCTTTCGTTACTTCTGGGGGTACAGACCCACCAAAAGCACTTTTAACTTTTAAACCTAAGTATTTACCGGGATTATGACTTGCTGTAATAACTAAGGCGCCTAAAGCATTTTCTTGCTTTGCAGCCCAACTAAAAGCAGGTGTCGGGGCAAAAGATTCGCTCAATAACACATCAAAGCCAGCCGCAGAAACAATATTTGCGACAAAAAGCGCAAAATCTTCCGCCATAAACCGACGGTCATAACCAACAATAATTTTACGGTTCCCGACTTGCTGACCGTAAGTATCAAATAAAACTTTAGCGGCAACGGGGGCGACTAATGCGACACGCTCAAAAGTGAACTCGTCCGCAATTACACCGCGCCAGCCATCCGTACCAAACTTGATTGACTTAGCTGCTACTGACATCGAGATATCCTAACTTTCCACCAGAGGATTCTAGCATTTACGTAAGTCACCCGGTAATAAATGACTTAAGTATAACAATCATTACATTAAGTCCATAATACTTGACACAAACATTACTAAAATTGTTTCCTAGTAGACTTACCATCTTGTGGAACAGGCATAGAAAGCCTGTTCCATATCCTTTGTATTTTTGCACCAAATAGCTTTATATTACTTATGCCATAATTGAAAAACACACCATTAATCCAACAAATGAACAAGCGCAAGCCTGTTTGCGCCTTTGCCAATGGCTGTCTAGCGACTAAAGGCACTTTTCACTATTTCGTTTTGATCCTCAAATAGGAGAAGTTTATATCCTTACCGACGATGAGCTAGAAATTATAGTACCACCAAATGGAGTTTGGTATTTTTTATGAAACCAAATTTTGAGCAAATGACTGATGCGGAATTGAGAACTTACGCGCGTGAACATCGTTCTGAAGAAGATACTGAAGCTTTGCGCGTTTTGTTTAACCGTCGTAAGCATAATCCAGAAGCTATTTTATTTTATCCTCCTAAGAATAAACAAGAGGAAAACGAGCAATTTGAGTTATTTAAACGCATCATTGACGAAAAACAGAAAAAAGTCGATTCAAAAAACTAGTACACCTATTCTTGCATTCAATGTACAAGACTTTAATCGCTACAGTACAGAAATATCTGTTGTGGAAGCAACATCTATAACGGCGCCTTAAGATAGCTAGATAAACTCAACACTTAAAATCATCTGACAGTGTTATTATTTGCCAGAAGTGGATAGTAACTTTTCTAGCTCGGTGGCTTTTTCGTGTAAATCAAGCGCGCGATAAATTTGCAGACTCTCAGTTAAAAACTGTGTAGCAATTGCTTCTGCATTATCATGATTACGCTCTCGACGCTTTAAATAGATTTCGCCCAAAAGCTTGTGAGCAGATGCTTCCAGCTTGCAACGGTTGTACTCTTGAAATATGTTAAGAGATTCTTGAGCTAATTGTTCAGCTTTGTCAAGATTTTCTAAGGCGCCGACTTCAAGGTATGCGCGCGCGATATCAAGCACTTGATCTGCTTTATCTACAGTTTGTCCAAGTTCCTCAAAGTAAGACAAACCTGTATTATAATTTTCTTCAAATTGGGCAATTCGTTCTTGTAGTGATGAATCATTACTAGGCAAAAGGCGCAGGCGTTCCGAAATAAGTAGGCTGAGGATAATATAATCATAGGCAAGATTTTTTGTGTAGGCGCCTGTAGTATTTATTTGGATAGCTTGATGAATGTTTTGCTCTGCTTGTGCTAGTAAGTCAAAGGCTTGTGTTTTATCTTCAAGATTTCTTGCTAACAAGCTTTGAGTGTAAGCTAGGCGCCTGTGACGTGTAGCAACGCTCTTATTATCACCCAATGAAAAGTGTAAATCGTAACTTTGCTGATTATAGTAAATTGCTTTTTTATAGTTCTTTAAATTTTTGTAGGAACTAGCTAGCCTAGATAATTGATTGGCTACATCTTTTTCTCTACCTAATTGTTTATAAACTTCCAAACTTTGCTGATAATAAAAAATTGCTTGTTCATAATTATCCCATTCCTGATAAATGTGTCCTAAATTAAAATTAGCTAAAGCAATATTCGACTGATTATCTAAGCGTTGATTGATTTGTAAAGAATTTTGCCAACAATCAATCGCTTGCTCGTACTTACCGCAATTACAATAAACTGCGGATATACAACCCCATAAGCTAGCTACATTTTTTTCTTGTTCGAGTTGTTCGTAAAGATTACGACTTTGCTGATAGTAAGAAATTGCTTGAGCATGTTTGCCCCATACTTGATAAATCATTCCTAAATGCAAATAGGCAAAAGCAGTATTAGGCTGATTATCCAAGCGCTGATATATCTGTAAATAATTCTGCCGATACTCAATTGCCTGCTTATGCTTACCCCAATCGCGATAAGCTGTAGATACCCAACCCCATAAATCAGCCACATCTGTCTCTAGTCCTAGTTGTTCGTAAAGGTCGCGACTTTGCTGATAGTAAGAAATTGCTTGTGTATATTTACTCCATGCTTGATAAATCCGTCCTAATTTCAAATAGGTATTAGCTACATTTGACTGATTATCCAAACATTGATACGTCTGTAAATAATTTTCCATACTTTCAATCGCCCGCTCATATTTGCCCCAGTCTTTATAGCAGTCGGATATACGATCCCATAAGCTAGCTATATTTTGTTCTTGTTCAAGTTGTTCGTTAATGTCACGACTTTGCTGGTAATAATAAGTTGTTGTTGCAACCAGCGTAATTCAGTAGTTTTACCGCCTCCTCGATGACCTGCTAGTAAAAATTTTGCTGGGTCGTCTTCCATTTCTAGCGAGGTAATGAGGCTGTCTACTGGACTGTTGGCGCGCTGTACGTAAAAGTCTCGTAAGTCTTCGGGTTTGTTTAGTGGCTCTTCTGGCTTGAATAATTGGTAAGCGGGCTTCCAAAATTTTGTATTGCTCATTGCCAGATAACCTCAATTTTGATTTATGTCAAAACAATTAGATTTAAGTATAACTAAGGATGTTCCGGCGATGGATTATACAAATTTTTATTTGATAAAAATAGACCATGATGATCCCCCCTAGCCCCCCTTAATAAGGGGGGAACAAGAGGGGTTAAAGTCTAATTTATCAAGAGGAATAAGAATTTAAAGCCCCCCCTTATTAAGGGGGGGTTGGGGGGGATCAAAACAATACTCCTCAATACACATGTATCAAGGAGTGCGAATAAAAGTATGGAATGATTCACCCTGTATGGATATTTGCTTGAACTAGAAATCATCAACAAGTAGACTCAAGCGGCTGATAACAGGGTCAACTTCAACAGGCGCCGGAGGAGGAGTGTTACTAGGTTTATATACTTCTCCTCCTGTGGGTAGTGATTGGGTTGGGGCAACTTGAACGGTGACACCCTGTGTTACCATAATTGCCAGTTGTGCAACTTGTTGACTCAGTTGTATTAGCTGAGTTTCGACGGCATCGAGTCGATTTGCTTCTCTGGAATAATAGCGTCCTTCAAGGTCAGTAATTTGACGATGTAGGTCGGCGATTTGTGGTTCACCACCACCAGTACTACTAGGTAATGGCGGTGGTGTTGGTATTTGTGATGGTGATGACGACGGTAGTGCTTGTGTGGGTTTTTGGTTTGGGCGTACCGATTCTGGTACGCACAAAGCTTGCCACAACGCTTCTTTACAAAGGTCGCTAAACGACTTATCAGGGTCTTTTTCCAAATGGCTTTCGACTAGCGCAAGCAAACTTTCGTCCGCAACCCCCGGATTAAATGTGACTGATTTAACTACTTTTTTTGACCATTGGAACATTTCTTTTAAGCCTTAGCGGGACGATTGGATAGCTGTGCCTCTCCATAAATATACTGTCCCAAAGCGTTAGCTTGCCGCGATGGTGCAGCTAAATGAGCGTTAATTTTTGCTTCTTTAAGTAAACGCTGCATGTCATCCCAGAAAAATTCGCCACCACCACCAGTGAGAATTACGTCTGTCACCCGTTCTGGCAACCATGCTAATACACGATTACAAATTTCGCGGGAGAACATTTCAGTTAGGTTAGGTAGGAAATCATCAAGGTTTGTTGGTTTGCCGGCGCCACGTGGACGGTAGAAGCGGTCACCTTTTGGACGGTTTACAGCAGCGATTAAAGATAATGATTGTGCGTCAGAACCTTCGATTTCAGCGGCAACTAGTTCGTAGAATTTGTTCATACCAAATTCTTCGCTCTTGGAAGCTCCACGTGCGAAGCGGAAGTTATCAACCATTAAGCAGTCGATTGTTTGGTGACCAATGTCAACGATGGCAACTGAAACTTTTGTAAAGTCAGGAGTTCCAGGACCTTTTTTAGGTTGTGCTTCACACCATAGCAAGCTGCCGTAACCTTCGGGCATTATCCAAACTTTGGTGACGTTGAGTTCTACTGTCTCACCACGGAAGTTCATTACGTGTGGTCCGCTGATTTGACTCATCAACTGACTTTTTTCTTTTTCAAATTGCTCTTGGGAATGATACGGCAAACTTAGTACTACAGAAATTTCGTCTTTGAGTTTGAAGTAACCTGCACAAGCTAGTACTTTTGCAAGTGCGTCTTCTACTTTCGATTGACCTACACCTAAGTTAGCTCCAAAGTCGGCAGCTAATTGACCAATTGCGTAACCGCTACCTTGAAATTCCATCCACAAGTCCATCAATGGGTCGGTAGCACGCGCTTCAAATACTCCACCACGTACTTCTTCCATCGTCATTTTTTTGACGTTGGCTGGAATAAATAATACGCTGTTTGGTTCGCGACTGACGGAGGTTTTTGTGGAAGTTCTACCTAAGTCAACGCTAAGTATATTTTTGCCTGAGCTATTTCCTGTTGGTCTTGGCGCCACTCCTGGGTTTGCAGCCATTGGGTTTGCACCAATGGGGTTTGCAGTCACTGGGGTGCGGTTCATTGGAATTGAGGCAGCGTTCATTGGAGTTGCTGCGCTAATTGGTGTTGTATTGTTGGGTTGGTCTGTCATAAAGCTCCTAGTAATTACTTAGCTCTAACAAGTTATCATGCTCTTATCGCAAAAAAACGAGTACTAGAAAACGCTGGTAACAAAAATTTTTACCTAAATACAAATGTAGCTAGAGATACGTTACTAAACATTTGCATACTCGTTCTTCGACTCGAAGAAGTTACAAAAGGCACGTAATGTTTGAAATTATCGCTTCTTATGCTTGCTTTTATTGACGCGCATCAACAATCGCTCGACTTTGCTGCTATATCGGTCTTGGTTTTTGTTTGCGTTTGAACACCCACAAGCTAAATGCTAATACCAAAGCCACCAGCACAATTTTTGATACAGGGGCAAGGTACTTATCAACTAACTCGTACCGTGTACAAGGACGCATATCCTGAGTATGTTAGCAAACATGTCCACAGTGCGCTACCCAATGTTGTATAAAATAAGAAAGATGGCAACAGCATGTTACCAATACCCGCACGCCCACCGAAATTAATGTTCGCACTCCAGGTAATAGGCGCCCAATAAAGATAGCTTTACTATCTTGACGGTCAGAAACCGGGTTTCTAGGATTTTATGCGTAAGTCCTGTATTACTTAAATAATTTTGCCTGATTATGGGGGCGCCTGCGCGTGTCGAATAGTTAAAATGTTAGCTTTCAATGTGATTAATACAATCTTATGCACGTAGCAAGTATAACAGCTAACTTAATTTATTAATCGTAGAAATTTGGTATAAATTTGAGGAGGGGGAATAGGCGCGCCAATCCCCCGTGCGGACTAAACAATAGGCGTTAATGATTGGCGGATATTAGAATGTTCTGATTCCCAATCTAATGGATTCCAATCACGCTCTTCAAGCGCCATTTGCTCGATTAAACTAGCTAAACGTAAAGCTTTTAATGCTTGTTCTCCACCCACAGAAGGAGGATTGCCACCACGAACACAGTTGACGAAATGGTCTAATTCCGCGCGTAAAGGCTCAATATTACTAGTGTAAACTTTTTCAATTAAGCCATCTTGCTTGTAAAGCCCTTGTCGATTTGCAGTGTTTGGGTTAGCTGCTGTGTGTCGATGAATCAATATTTCGTTTTTAAGAAAATCTGCTTCAGTTAGTGAGTTTTGACAGTGAGCTAAGATATTGCGAGTTTTTCGATGCGTAATTTTACTTGCAGTCAGTGTAGCGACAACCCCGTTCGCAAATCCTAATGTTGCTGTCACATAATCTAAATAAACAGAGTCTGGACTGCGAGTTCCATTAGCAGTTAACTTAACCACAGGCGCCGCAGCTAAATCAAGCAATAAATCAATATCGTGAATCATTAAATCCAAGACAACCGATACATCATTGGCTCGATTTGAGTAAGGACTCATTCTGTGCGCTTCGAGAGCTAAAACTTTTTCGGTTTTCAAAACTTTACTCAATTCTTGAAAAACAGGGTTAAAGCGCTCAATATGACCCACTTGCAAAATACATCCTGACTCAGCAGCAGCATTAACGAGCGACTCTGCTTCAGAAAGACTTGCAGCAATAGGCTTTTCGATTAAAACATGGACACCAGCTAACAAACAACTAATACCGACGGCGTAATGCATCCTTGTTGGCACTGCAATACAAACCGCATCGACAAGAGGTAGCAGGTCAGCATAATCTTCAAAAAAGCGAGCTTTGTACTTGCTTGCTGTTTCCAGTCCACGCTCAAAATTAATATCTGCCACTCCCACTAGCTCAACGTCTTTCATTGAACTAAAAACGCGAACGTGATGTTGCCCCATGTTACCTACACCAATCACACCGACGCGGATAGGGCGTAGTGGGTTACGTTGTGTATATGGATTTGGTTCTGCCACTGACATGCTATCTTGCACTATTATTCTCTCCTCAACCACCAAATATAGAGATGCTACGGACATTGGCATATCATACAAAATACCAATAACGAGCCGTTTTAAACCATCCAGATGGTAACATGGAGGTTATATTTATGAAGAATTTCAAAGTTTGTTGTGAGTTCCCGTTACATGAGAGTCTTATGCGCGCATTTCCTACACTATGGGATTCTACTTACTTACTTTTTGTATATTTTGCACAAAATTCAATAAGTCTTCTCGCAAACTTTATATATTTTACTCCAAATACCGATTAGCCGGATTCATCTTACTACAACGCAATTGCAGCTTATCAGCAACAAAATAAAAATTATTTTTAAATTCAGAAACCGGGTTTATTGGTTGAAATATTGTAATTAAAATAACAATTTTGCATAGAAACCAATTTAGAAACCGGGTTTCTTATTTGAAATATTGTAATGAAAACAACAATTTTGCATAGAAACCAATTTAGAAACCGGGTTTCTTATTTGAAATATTGTAATGAAAACAACAATTTTGCATAGAAACCCGGTTTCTTTTTAAACTTCTAATTTTCGCAGTTGAATTTGGTGCAAGCGTGGACCAACGACTGAAATAACCGTGAACTCCAGGTTTTGGTAGATAAAAATTTCTCCCAAAGCTGGAATTTTCTGCAATTGATACAGCAAGAAGCCTCCTACTGTCTGATATTCTCTTGTCAGAGGTAAATTGATATGTAAATTTTCATTTAATTCTTCGACATTGATTTGCGCTTGCACCAAGTATGTGTATTCATCCAGAACTTGAATAGATAAATTATTGGCATTTTCTGAGTCATTGGCATCACCGATAATGGTACCAATAACATCTTCGATAGTTACCAGTCCGGCAGTTTGCCCAAACTCATCTACCACCATTACCATCGCTGGCTTTTGTCGCTGTATCACTGGCAGCAATTCATGGAGTAGTGTGTTTTCTGGGACAAACCTTGCTGGTCTTATCCAAGGTTGAATTTGTGTATCTAGCGTGAGTTTACCTAGAGCTAAGGGTTTTGTTAGGTCTTTAAAGTAAGCAATACCACGAATATCATCCAAATCTTCACCGATGACTGGGTAGCATGAATAACCAGTAGTTATCATTGTTTTGAGCAAAGTTTGTAATGAGGCGTTTACTGGTAGTGATACAATACTAGTACGGGGAATCATTACTGCTTGAACGGTAATTTCTCCGAATTCAAAAACCCTTTTAAGTAATTGCCGTTCTTTAGCGAGTAGCCCTGTTGATTCGCGTTCGGTCGATATAATTAGCTGCAATTCTTCAGATGTAACAGGCGGGCGCCAGCTTTTACCAGTATACTCAATACCAAAAAGTCCGAGTAAGCATCGATTAGATTGATTGAGTATCCAGATAAATGGTCTAAAAAATCTAACTATTGCTTTAAAAAGCGGACCCAAAAATCTTGCAAGCTGTTCCGAGTAAAGAATTGCCAGCGATTTTGGGCAAAGTTCACCCAAAACAATTTGCAAGTAAGCAATTAAAAGAAAAGTAATGGGAATTGAAAGCGAATGCACAACAAAAAAATTCATTCCACTAGGCAGTGGTAATGATGTCAGCCATACATCAATCAATTTAACCATCGTACTTTCCCCTATCCATCCCAACGCCAAGCTGGATAGGGTTATGCCTAATTGAGTAGTAGATAGTAGTCTATCTATACTACGATGCAGCGATTCAACTGCAACGGCGCCTGCATCACCTGACTCAACCAACTGGTGGATGCGCGAACGTCGCACCGTCACCATCGAAAACTCAGCAATCACAAAAAAAGCATTGATTGCAATCAGCAACAATACCGACAACAACCTCAGCCCCACGTCTCTGAAACTCACTTTATTGATAACCCGCCTTCGAGATAAGCGCCCACTAAAATTTATCTTTCCACTGGGATATTCGATACTTCAAGTCGCATTTTTTGTGCTGGGTAGTCAGTCAAAGCTAGTGATATTTTTTTGACATCATCAAGTAGTGGTGTGGGAATACTAACCGTTCCAGTAAATTCTGAGCTATTTCCTGGTAATTCAGCGGGTAATCCTTCAGTACTTTGGCTAAGAGTTCTGCCCTTATCGTCTGTAACATCCAAAAAACTATACAAAAAACGTACAGTTTCTGAACCTTTGTTTTGCATTTTTACCCTAAGTACCAAATCACCACCCGAAAAACGTGCTGACTGTACCGAGAAGTTCACACCGCCATTTTCAGCATTGATAGGAAATCCAGCTTGAGGCTTTTCTTGCGTCTCTTTTGGTTTTTCTTCTGGCTTTTGCTTCTCCTTAGTATCTTCGTCATCATCAGACTTCGACGCTTTAGCAGCCTTAGTCTTACCTTCAATACGTGCCTTTACAATTTTTAATATTTCTTCTTCCCTTAATAATGCCACTCCTGTCTGTGCCGTATTACCA
Source organism: Calothrix sp. PCC 7716 (assembly GCF_019977735.1). Taxonomy (GTDB): domain Bacteria; phylum Cyanobacteriota; class Cyanobacteriia; order Cyanobacteriales; family Nostocaceae; genus Dulcicalothrix. Next base: position 322,913 of record NZ_AP025018.1, read on the forward strand.
GATTTAGCGCTAGCAAACTTACTAGTAGGACGCGCGTCGGGTGTAGTTACGCCTTTTAGGGCTTTACTACCGACATCAAAACCGATTATTGCACTTACAGAACCAGCTCCCAACATCAGGGTTAATAAAGTCAACGTCAGAAGCACAGTAGAATTAAGTTTCATCGCTCTTAATACTCAAGAGAATAAAGAATTGGGCTAATGTAACAAAAATAGAGGGGTTTGTGAACTAAAACCATTAGTACACTTTATCAATATTAGTTTGCACTATCTTATCGTAAATTTTGGGTTTAAAACCCGTCTTAAAAGACACCTTTGTGGTAAGATTTTAAAGTCAGTAAAAGACATTAAAACCTACCCGTGGACTGCGGGAAAGTATACGACCAGTCTCGAACCAACGAGATTTAAAGGAGATATTACTATTCCGTTAGGGAAAAGTAGTGAGCCTGGTAACCCAATATGTAAGGCTTCGGACTGAATCTGGGATACAGCACGACATAGACTGAAACGTGTTGTGAATCTCTGTTCCTATTGGACAGAGAGAGTCAATCTCAAATTATGTATTATAATCCTACAAACTACCAATACTGACTTAACATTTACACATTTTTTTGACTACTCAGATGGCAAAAGTGTTTTTGTGTGTTATTGTATATTATTAGTTTAGTCAACCAGGGTTGGCCGATCGGTTTAGGCAACGAACTCATAATTCGTCCCAGACAGGTTCAACTCCTGTACCCTGGATTTAGTAAAAAGTAGAAAGTGCCCTAGATTTAGTAAAAAGTAGAAAGTGCTGAGTGCTGAGTAGGGATTTCTTAAATACTCAGCACTCAGCACTCAGTACTCAGCACTCAGCACTCAGTACTCAGCACTCAGCACTCATAACTCTTTATCTTTGTTCAAATCGGAACTCAGTCCCGCTTCTGAGCTTCTCTTGATTCATGCGTGGGGACATCATTAAAGATGTATTGTAAGGGTTGGGTAGGTCTGGCGTACGAATGTACGGGTCATTCATTGCTTGCTGCATAATTACATCTCGGTAAAGCGCGTTTACCAAGTCAGCATCTCTTTCAATTTCTTTTTCAGGGAAAGAGCTACGGAAAGGTGTACCTGTACCTAATATCAAGTCAATATCTCGATTGATACCTTGGTTACGGTAATAGTTAGGACTATTCTTATAGAAAGCTCTTTCCATCGCATCAGCTGCGGTTTCATAGCCAGGTGCGCTTTCTTGTGCTGCTGCAACTGATGGAACTGATGATGCCAGTAGTATAAAAAGACTACTTAATAATTTAAACTTTAAACCCACAATTAAATTACTCCTACTTTATGAACTATTAAGCTATTGTTCGTGGGCGCCATTGAGCGCGCATCATAATTTATGCTTAGTTTGGGAACTCGGATGAGTTCAACTTTGGTGTAGCACAATTTTTTACCAGTTGTAATGAGTTATTCCGCTGAAATTAGTCAAAAGTCAGATGTTTGGGCTGTCAGTACTGATATATCTACCCTACGTGACAAGTTATTAGATTTACTTTGCCAAGATGCGTACAAAGAGGGAGATTTTGTTCTTTCCTCTGGGGCAAAAAGTACATATTATATAAACGGCAAGCTAATTACGCTGCATCCAATGGGCGCCTTGGCTATTGGCAGGTTACTTTTAAATATGTTGCCACCCGATACAGAAGCTGTTGCTGGGTTAACTTTAGGCGCCGACCCCATAGTCAGTGCTGTTAGCGTTGTATCGGCATATGAAAATAAACCTGTATGCGCGCTTATTATTCGTAAAGAAGCTAAAGGTCACGGTACACAAGCGTATATTGAAGGGCCTGTTTTACAAAGTGGCGCCAAAGTTGTTGTGTTAGAAGATGTTGTAACAACTGGACAGTCGGCAATGAAAGCTGTAACTCGACTGCGTGACGCTGGTTATGTAGTTGATGAAGTTATTTCGCTCGTTGACAGAAAACAAGGTGGCGCCGAATTTTATGAGTCGCAAAATTTAAAGTTTGAAGCTGTGTTTGATATTGAGGATATTCAAAAGAGGTATAAGGAGTTGATCCCCCCAACCCCCCTTAATAAGGGGGGCTAAGAGCTGATATAGCACAGGCTTGTGGCACAGGCTTGTGGCACAGGCATCTTGCCTGTGCAGTGAAAAGATTGGCAACGGATGACTCTAGGATGTAACGGATAAGTAATTTTAAATAACAATATTTTTAATTGTAGAGACGCGATTAAATCGCGTCTCTACGTGTATGACAACGTTACTGTTGCATTAATGCTTCAAGTTTATCATTTATCTGTTCAAGGCCTTGCCGTTTTTGGCATATCCATGTTTTGTCAGCTTCACGTTGTTCTAGAGTTTCTTGATGTGCTTTTTCATGCTGCTGTAAAAGATTTTCATACAGCGAGATAGCTTGAGATATTACTGTACTTGCTGATTCGACTTTAGTGTTAAATACAGAAGTAGTAATTTCATTCAGCTTTTCAGAAAGTTTATCGATAGACGCTATCGGCGCCACAGTTAATAACAGTCCTTTATCTCCACTGTTAGCTGCTTCTCAATTCGTTACTGCTGGAGTGCAGTCGTACCAAATGCACCGAGGATTTACAAGTGTACTAGGTAGTTTGCAAACAATGCAGGCTAGTTTGGGAGTGCTGCATTAAAGAACCACAACCAAAACGAAAAATTAAAATAGCAGTTACGCACCACCAATTTTCAAGCAAGCCCAAAAGTATGTGCTAGCGCAACATCAACAGAAGACATATCCGACCAAACCCCAATTACTCTGTCAATTTCTATTTCAAGGACAGTAACAAGATTGTCAGTCATAATAACTGAGTCATGTAGTAACCTGGTTTGTTGTCCTTCTTCTGTTGCTATTTGTATCAAAACCCTACTTGGATGCCCAACGCGCGATAAATTACTGGTAATCATGGCAACAATTATTTGCGGTAAACCAGTTGATAAATTATCGGCTTGCACAACTAAAGCCGGACGGCGTTTAGCAGTACGAAGGTTTGAGCTTGGAAACAAAACTAATACTATTTGTCCGCGATTATAAAGCATCGTAAGCATCCATATCAGGATGTTCCCAGTCTTCAGCAAAACATTGTAATCTTGCACGTAAGTTTGCTGCTTGTTCTGGGTTTATTCCACGAGAAGATAAATCTATCGAATTATCTGTTGGAACAAAAGTAACAATAACCTTTGCTCCTTCTAATAAATCAGGTGTTTCAAGTAGTTCAATTTTTCCGTTCTGATAAATACCTTCTATCGATTTAAGCATTTACTTGGTTTGATTTATACACAAATATACATATATTATCTTCTCTATTTTATCGCAAAGAAACCTAACAGAGGGGATACATGTTGGAAACCGAGGCGCCTTCATTCAACCTACAACTGTCTAATTTTTGGGGCGGGCAGGGATGCCCGCTCCACAAGAGAGAGCTTTTAATCCCACTCTTGTCCCCCCCTTATTAAGGGGGTTAGGGGGGATTATCATTTAGCTACGACTTCTTTGTCTTTTGCTAAGAATTTTTCTAACTCTGTTAGCGCGTCTGCATCAACTTTGGTTTGCATTGGGCAGAATTTGGGGCCACACATTGAGCAGAATTCGGCGGTTTTGTAAATATCTGCTGGTAATGTTTCGTCGTGGTATTCCCGTGCGCGTTCTGGGTCGAGTGATAATTCAAACTGACGGTTCCAGTCGAAGTTGTAACGCGCGTGTGATAATTCATCGTCTCTATCACGGGCGCCGGGACGACGACGGGCGATATCAGCGGCGTGTGCGGCTATTTTATAAGCTATTAAGCCGTTTCGCACGTCTTCGGCGTTGGGTAATCCTAAGTGTTCTTTAGGTGTTACATAGCACAACATTGCTGTACCATACCAACCAGCCATAGCGGCGCCAATAGCTGAGGTAATATGGTCGTAACCTGGAGCAATATCGGTGACGAGTGGACCGAGTACATAAAAAGGCGCCTCGGAACATTCTTCCATTTGCTTTTTAACGTTAAATTCGATTTGATCCATTGGCACATGTCCAGGACCTTCGACCATAACTTGAACGTTGTGTTCCCAAGCTTTGCGCGTTAGTTGACCTAAAGTTTTTAGTTCAGATAATTGGGCATCGTCGGATGCATCATGTGTACAACCAGGACGTAACGAGTCACCTAAGCTAAAAGAGACATCATATCTTTTAAATATTTCGATGATGTCGTTGAAGTGGGTATATAAAGGATTTTGTTTATGGTGTTGCAGCATCCATCGGGCGATGATACCACCACCACGAGAAACTATACCTGTAATTCGCGATTTGACTAAAGGTAAGTACTCAATTAACAAACCCGCGTGGATAGTCATATAATCTACCCCTTGTTGAGCATGTTTTTCGATTACATGCAAAAAGTCATCAGGGGTAAGTTTGTCTAAGTTGCCGTGAACGCTTTCCAGAACTTGGTAAATAGGTACAGTACCAATGGGAACGGGTGAAGCATTAATAATAGTGGTACGAATTTCGTCTAAATTACCACCACCCGTAGATAAATCCATCACCGTATCGGCGCCATATTTTACAGCTAAGTTTAATTTAGCTACTTCCTCAGCCATATCCGATGAATTAGGAGAGGCGCCGATATTGGCATTAACCTTACACTTAGAGGCAATACCAATCGCCATTGGTTCCAAGTTAGTGTGATTAATATTAGCAGGAATAATCAAGCGTCCCCGTGCGACTTCATCGCGAATTAACTCAACAGGGAGGTTTTCCCGCTTGGCAACGTAGTGCATTTCCTCAGTAATTACACCGTTACGAGCATAATGCATCTGAGAAACATTATCTTGCCCACGTCGTTTGGCAACCCATTCAGTTCGCATAATTTAAATCATTTCCTTCATGAAAGAGCTTCCCTCCGCTGGTATTACCCAGACTCAGGTGTTAAGGGTGTAATCTCAGCCCGGTTTAACTCAGGCACCCCTAGCAAGGAAATTAATCCTATTGTTTCTATTGTGACAGTTTTTTACCTCGTCAAAAATTAATTAATGTATTGCAAAATCGTCCAAATCCATTACTTTTATGTGCTTTTGTAAAGAATCTTGTAGCACAGGTCGGAAAGCCTGTGCAGTAAAATATTTTTAATGGTCAAATTTGATAAAAATATGGAAAATAGTGCCACAAATCAAGACAAAGCTGAAATTAACAAGAAATTAGCAGCCTTACAAAGAGAAGAAATTGATGCTGAATTCGCAGAAATGGCTAACGACACTGAGTATCTAGCAGAAGTTGAGATTTTGAATCAAGAATTTGCAAGTGCAGACTGGGAAGCATTCAAATTAGGCGAATCTCAACTAGAAACAGAGATTGTTACATAATAAGTATTTATGGGAAAACTAAAGTAACCTTAAATACTTAATATCTACTTAGTCGTCATGACTGAACCTATCGATATCAATTCAGCTTTAAAAATACTCAATTTAAAACCTGGTGTATCTCAAGAAGAAATAAAACAAGCTTACCGAAAGCTCGCTCTTGAGTGTCATCCTGACCGTATTTTAGACCGAATGCAAAAACAAGGCGCCGAAGAAAAGATTAAGATAATTAATCAGGCTTACGAGCAACTTAAGAATTATCAATATATCGATACAAACACCGTAAACACAACTTCATCCAATAAAGCAAGCGTCTCTTCCACTGCATCCACTCCAGAAACAATTTACCAAAGAGCGATGAGTAAAGCTTCTACAGGTAAATACAGCGAAGCTATTGAAGATTTTACCATCGCGATTCGACTAAAACCCGATTATATTGAAGCATATAAATTTCGTGCGCTGGCTTGTGAAAAGCTGGGATACGTCAACCGTTCAAAATCAGATTACAAAAAAGCTTCAGAATTAGAAGTTATTCAAAGAAAATTTGAGCTTCGCGAACGAATACGAAAAGAGCAAGAACAAAAGTATCAGCAAGAAACTGCTCCTCAAAAGTCAAAACGCGCATATCCATGTAAATTAGTCAAGTCTCTAAATCATGGTAATTGTATTTGGAGATTAGCAGTTAGTGCAGATAGAAAATTTATTGCCAGTGCGGGTAGTGATAACATTATCAAAATTTGGAACTTATCAATATGTGAATCAACAGGTGACTTAGTAAACACTATTACCCATGACCAATTAATACGATGTGTGGCGTTTAGTAATGATAATCAAATCCTAGCTAGCGGTAGCGATGATGGTAGTATTGCTGTTTGGCAAGTTACTACAGGTAAATTAGTTAATAAATTCAAAGTACACTCGGCGCCTGTTTGCTCAGTTATTATCAGTCCAGATAACCAAACTATAATTAGCGGTAGCAATGACACAAGTATAAAAATATCTCATATCAGTATGGGAGAAATGTTGCATGTAGTTAAAGCACATACTCATACTGTCCACTCGTTAATACTTAGTACAGATAAACAAACATTAATTAGCTGTAGTAGCGATAAAACCATAAAACTATGGAATTTAAAGACCCTTAAATCTATAAGTATAATATCACATTCGGCGCCTATCACTTGTATTGCCATTAGCCCAAATGGAAAATATATAGCTAGTGGAGGCTTTGACCAAAGTATAATTTTATGGGATATCAGTACAGGGAAAAAAATTAATACTTTTGCTGGACATCGGGCGCAAATTTCGTCTGTATCTTTTAGCTGTGATTCTCAAATTATTGCCAGTACAAGTACAGATGGAGCTTTGAAATTGTGGCAAATTAGTACAGGAGAAGAACTTAATATAGGGACAAGTAAAATTAATGTTGCTAAGTTTAGCGAAGTTTCAAAAAGTCTTATTTGTGCAAATAGTGAGGGAATTATTCAAATTTGGCAATGTGATTAATTGTAAAAAAGAATAAGTTTTTATAATTAGCTTTAATATTTGGGACGGGCAGGGATGCCCGTTCCACAAGATAATGCCTATTCCACAAGATAATGCCTATTCCACAAGATAATGCCTATTCCACAAGATAATGCCTATTCCACAAGATAATGCCTATTCCACAAGATAATGCCTATTCCACAAGATAATGCCTATTCCACAAGTGGTTTAATATGTGTTATGCGAATCGGCAACTTTATCTAGAATTTTACCTAGTGCGGCGCCACTTGATTCACATGAAAAGTTATCTAATGCGTAGCGTTTTGCTGCTTGACCGAGACGGTTTCTTAGGTCTGCGTCATTCCATAGCATTTCTATTGCTTGAGTTAAGTCGTCAACAGAATTTGGTTCTACTAGTAAACCGGTTTCACCGTGTTGAATATAATCTTCTGCTCCGTGACAACGGGTGGCAATAACTGCACGTCCCATTTGCATTGCTTCTACTATAGTGACTTGTCCTGCTGCGGTTACTTGCGAGTTAGGAAGTAAGGGGACTACATTTATTCGCGCTTCTTGAGACAGGCGCCAGCATTCTGCTTTACTAATACCAAAGGGTGTTTGAACATTGGGTGGAATGTCTATTCCTTCTAATGCGCGTTTGCCTGATGCTACTACTGTTGGTAAGTTAAGTTGGCTCTTGCATACTTAACGTGCTAAAATGTTAGAATATTTATTCAGCGTTTAAGTAAAATCAATTATGAAAAGAGTCCTTACTCAACTATTAAATTTGCCAGATGTAGTGGTGGAATCAAGTCTACAAGAGGGTTGTGTCTTAATTTTATCAGTAAGTAAAAAGACTAAAAGCGCAGTATGCCCGGATTGCGGTAAAAAGTCCGAACATCTACATCAAAATCAAAACTACTTAGTAAAAGATTTACCGATGGGAGATAAAGAAGTAATATTAAACGTAAATAGACGAAGATTTAAATGTAAAACGTGCCGAAAAACATTTAATGAGAAGCTTGATTTCGTAGGGGCGAGAAAGGGATATACGCATCGATACGCAGAAAATATTGTTAAACAACTTATTAGTAGTAATGTAAGTAATGTAGCGGAAAATAATGGATTAACCGATGAAGAGGTTAATTCGATGCTTGAAGATGTAGCTAAAAATATATTACCAATAAATTTAAATAATTTGAGGAGGTTAGGAATCGATGAAATAAGTTTAGTAAAAGGGCAAGGAAAATATATTGTTGTACTTGTAGATATAGATTCAGGAAAATTAATAGGGTTAGTAAAAGAAAGAACACAAATTGAAATAGAAAATGTTATGAAAAGCTGGGGAGAAGAAGTTCTAGAACGAATAGAAGAAGTAAGTATGGATATGACCGGAAATTATAAAAGTTTAATAGAGAATATTTGCCCAAGCGCTGTTATTACGGTAGATAGGTTTCATGTTACCAAAATGATACATGAAGAATTAAACTCTGCTAGAATAGCAGAAAAGAAAACAGCATTAGAGTTAAACGTTAAGGATAGGGAAAAAATTTTTGATAGTTTAAAAGGTAATAAATTTACAATTTTAAGAGCAGAAAATAAGTTGAGCGATAAACAAAAAGAAAAGTTAGATACAATCAGAGAAGCATCTCCTTTAATAGCAATGATGCATTTATTGAAAGAAGAATTTCGTAATTTATTTGATACAAGTAAAGATTCAGGAACAGGAATATTAGGGCTACTTGATTGGTTAAAAAAAGCTGAACCTTATTATCAGAAAAGTGTTAAGACGATTAAGCGGTGGTTTGGAGAAGTAGCTGGATATTTTGAAAGAAAAACTACTAACGGGGTAGTAGAAGGGATTAATAATAAATTGAAACTAATAAAACGAAACGGATTTGGCTTTAGAAATTTTCGCAATTTTGAAATTAGAGCTTTACTTTCTTGGCATTATAATATTAATTTAGCACGTTAGGTACGCAAGAGCCGAATAAATAGATAAATCTTCAGATAAGAACGCTGAAAAAATTACAAAAGCTTTAAGTTACAGTTATATTATTTATGCTTGGGCTTACGTTGAAATTTAACCCCTTTACTATTTGCCCCCATGACTGATATTGAATATAAGTATATTATTTTTTACAAACCATACGGAGTACTGTGCCAATTTACACGTGATACCCCAGAACGTCAAACTCTCCAAGATTATATAGATGTGCCAGATGTTTATCCAGTTGGGCGCCTGGACTGGGATAGTGAAGGTTTAGTATTATTAACGAACCACGGACAACTACAACACCGTTTATCTGACCCAAAGTTTGGACACGAACGAAGTTATTGGGTACAAGTAGAGCGCATCCCCACTGAAGAAGCTTTGTCCCAATTACGTACTGGTGTAAAAATTCAAGATTACCGTTCTAAAAGCGCGAAAGTTCGGTTATTGCCACAAGAACCAGATGTACCCGAACGTAACCCCCCAATAAGATTTAGAAAAAATGTCGATACTGCATGGTTAGAGATGACTCTGACTGAGGGAAAAAATCGCCAAGTTCGTAGAATGACTGCTGCAGTAGGTTTTCCAACACTCCGGCTAATACGTTTCCAAATCGCACATCTCATGCTAAATACTTTACAGATAGGTGAATGGCGCCACCTCACATCTGTTGAAGTCGATTTGCTGCATAATATTGTTTTTACAAGCTGTAATTATAAACAGGTGGTTAAAAAACCTAGAAACCGGGTTTCTTCAATGAAATCTTGTAATAAAAATAACAATTTTGCATAGAAACCCGGTTTCTAGTAGATTTTAATTTTTTTTAATCTTTTTTTAATAATTGTATGAATAGTATTATTCTAGCACTAACAAATAATCGTTAAAGATTTTTGTATTAAATATAGTATAATATTACTCCTTTCTTTGTTATCGTTTATAAACATTCGCATACGGGTGCTTTCAAACTAAATTATGATGAGCCGTAACCAAACATCTAGTCGGAATCGTATTTGTCAAGAAGATAATATTTTAAGTATTTCTTCGACGCGCTTGGAGCTTGTATCCGATAAAGTTTTAGCTAGCGAACTTAGTCAAACAACTGAGTTACATTCCTGTGATAGTACTTTGTCGTACCGTAAGCTTTACGATGAATTACCTTCGATTAACTTTACGCTTGATGCAAATGGTATTATTTTATCTGTAAATAGATTTGGCGCCTCGAAGCTTGGTTACACAAAAGAAGAGTTGCTATATCAACCAATTTTTCAAATATTCGCTTTAAACGAACGTGAGAAGTTGGCAAGTTTGATATTAAATCTATTTAAAGTATCCGCAACGGGGGTTGTGAGTTCTGAATATCGCTTAAATTGTCCGAATAGTAAAATTATTTGGGTAAAAGCGACTGCACAAATATTTTCTTCATCAGCAAATCCTGTAGTTGTGATGGTTTGCGAGGATATTACGCAGCTTCATGATTTGAAAGAAGCTTATAATGAGTGCGAACAGCGATTTAAGACGATAGCAAATAGCGCTCCGATAATGCTGTGGACATCAAACAGTAATGGGATGTATGACTTTTTTAATGAGTTTTGGCTTGAATTTACAGGGTGTGCTTTAGAACAAGCGCATGGTATCGGATGGCTTGAGCATGTCTATATAGATGATAAAATCAACTGTTTGCAAACCTATTACTCAGCTTTGAATGCAAAAACAAAGTTTGATATCGAGTATCGTTTACAACGTGCTGATGGAACGTATTGTTGGGTTTCAGATACAGGTATTCCAAGATTTACAGCGAGTGGAGAGTTTAGTGGGTATATTGGTTGCTGTGTAGATATTAGCCAATATAAAACGATTGAACTGGTACGAGAACAAAGCGAAAGTCAGAAAAAGCTTCAAGTTTCTGAGATTGAAAAACTTAATCGTCTCAAGGATGAATTTCTCAGTACTGTCTCGCACGAGTTACGTACACCACTGACAAATATGAAGATGGCAATTCAGATGCTTGGGATTACGCTGAATATGAATGTCGATTCTGTATTTGGTCTAGAAAGTAGAATACAGCATTCTGAAGCGAAAGCCGCGCGTTACTTCCAAATTTTAAATAACGAGTGTGAACGTGAGATAAATTTAATTAGTAATTTTTTAGATTTACAGAAGCTTGATATTAATAGCAAACCTTTGGTTTTGGAAACGGTACATATTAAGGAATGGGTAGTCAAAGTAGTGGGGTTATTCAAAGCGAGGAACCGTAACTCTTTGAGTAACTTATATGTAGATGTTGCTCCAGACCTTCCTCAGTTGGTTAGTGACCCTTTTAGTTTAGAGCGAATTTTAATCGAACTCTTGACTAATGCTTGTAAGTTTAGTCCAGCAGACGAAGAAATCGTTGTTAGTGTACGTTTAAAATCTCAAGATATTGAGCTTAGGGTGACAAATACAGGTGTGGAGATTCCTGCATCTGAGTTACCGCGTATTTTTGATAAGTTCTACCGTATTCCTAGTAATGACCCTTGGAAACAAGGTGGTACAGGTTTAGGATTAGCGCTGGTACAAAAGCTGACTAAGTGTTTGGGGGGAAGTATAGAGGTTGAAAGTGCGTCGAATCGTACTTGTTTTACTTTGCTGATACCTATAAATAGTAACGGATGTAACGGATGATTTGGTCTAAGTGGGATAACCGGGCTGATAGATGGCAAATCATGAGTTAAAATAGTTGCCTATGCGATGTTGCCCGTATTAAGGACTTCAGTCCTTTCTACGGGTGCCTTAAAAAGGGATTAAGGAATTTCCACAATGCTGATTTGCCCTGAATGTAAATTTGAGAACCCCGATAAGAATAAGTTTTGTCAAAATTGTGGCACTTCCCTAACTGAACGCGCTTGTCCTGCTTGTGGCGCCGATGTGCCGAATAATGTTGAACAATGTCAGCATTGTGGTAAGGATTCTGGGACGATTTGGTGGGGAATTATTAAGTTTAATGAAGATACTGTTACGAATGATTCTAATTCAAATGTAGAGGCGCCTCCAGTTGAAGAAAGTACTTTTATTCAAATAGATGTACCTACACCCGTTTTGGAATTAGAACAGAAAAAAGTTATTTCTAAATTTGACGTTGGTTGTTACTTAGATAAACAAGAACGATATAAAGTACTTGAATGTAGCGACCAAGCAGGTCAGCAAGAGTTATTAGTCAGAGTTCTAGATTGTAAACCGTATCAAATTACACCGATTACTGCTCAGTTAGAACAAGGATTATCATCTGTAATTGAGGCGCCAGGTATTCCCGATGTTGCAAAGCCATATTTAGCTTTACACAAGCTGTGTAATTATGGAATACCTCCAATACATGATGCTTGGGTTTTAGAGAATATGTCGGTGGTGCTGCTTGTTGACCGTTCAAATTACTCATATTTACTTGAGTTATGGCTTGAAGACGAAATGTCATCGCTACAAGTAGTGCATTACTTCCACCGCATGACTCAACTTTGGCAAATGCTAGAACCGTTTAACTGTCGTCAAAGTTTATTAGAGTTAACAAATTTACGTTTAGATGAAGACCAAGAGTTAGTGCTACAAAGACTTTATACTGAATCGAGTTCAGGCGCCAACGTTGATTTTGAAGCTTTTGAACCATCAGAAACATTAAGCATAAAAGCACTAGCGAATATTTGGCACACTTTATTCAAACAGTCGCAACGCACACAGTTCGGACCGTTGATGCAGTTATTGGGAGACTTAGATGTTGGGACTGTGGAAACGTTAGAGCAGTTGCAAGCAAGGTTACGAAAAATTGCCTCAGAACTTGAGCCAACTCCAACTATAGAAGAAAATAATCATGATACTAAGGATATTCATGATAATTACGAGTCGGAAGATGTGACGGTTACGATGGCAGCGGCGCCAAATACTGCGGCACCTACTGTTCTACAATTTGTTGAAGCAGGGGAGAATGAAACAAAAAGCGATGATATGCCTACAGTCGTTCTTCCAATGCAGCTAAACAGTCTCGATAACGCAGGACTTACCGATGTTGGTCGTCAACGCGACCATAACGAAGACTATTTTGGTATCGAGACAAGAATTAATAGAGTTGAATTTCCGAAAGCGCAAGCAATTGCAGCACGCGGACTATATATATTATGTGATGGGATGGGTGGACATGCTAGTGGCGAAGTTGCTAGCGAGTTAGCTGTCACCACACTGCAAAAGTATTTTAACTCGCATTGGAATTTTAATCATTTACCAAGTTTAGACATTATTAAAGAAGGAGTACGTCAGGCAAATAAAGCTATATATGACCTCAACCAAAAAGATGCTCGTTCGGGTGTTGGTCGGATGGGGACTACATTAGTCATGCTTTTGATACAAGATACACATGTTGCTGTTGCCCATGTTGGTGATAGTAGGATGTACTGTTTAACTCGCAGGGGACTTGAGCAGGTAACAATTGACCATGAAGTTGGACAACGGGAAATAATGCGTGGTGTAGAACCAAGTATCGCATATGGGCGCCCAGATGCGTATCAACTAACACAAGCATTGGGCCCACGAGATGAAAATTTAATTGACCCAGACGTGCATTTTTTCCAAATAAATGAAGATAGTTTATTTATTCTTGCCTCGGACGGGTTAACAGATAATAATTTACTCGAAACAAATTGGCAAACGCATCTCAAACCTCTACTGAGTTCTAATGCTAACTTAGATAAAGGCACGCGCGAGCTAATTGACTTAGCCAATAAGTACAACGGTCATGATAACATCACTGCTGTGCTAGTACGAGCCAAAGTACGTCCAAATCCAGGGGCTGGTTAATACATATTAACTCTCCACTACTACTAAATTTTATAATTTCAATAATGTGGTTACGCTCACCTTACTAGAACCGCGACAAAAAAAACCACTTCACCAGTGGAATTTTAGCGATGAACCCTTAATAAGGATTGGTCGCGCGTCAGATAATCATATAGTTATTTCAGATGATTTGGTATCTCGCTATCATTTGGAACTTCGACGAGTCGATACAGGTGGGTTAGATGGTTCTTGGCATCTAGTCAATAAGGGTATAAATGGCACTTTTGTAGATGGTGTTTTAGTAGCTCAGGCGCCAATACCCAGCAACTGCCTATTACAATTAGCAAACGGTGGTCCTTTATTGAGGTTTCAAATCGAGCAAAAAGTCGAACAACCAGTAGCAAAGCCTAAAATTACTCTACCCACCTGTAACCACGAAGGCAACAATCCGAATAATTTATTTTGTATACATTGTGGTCAACCCATCAAAGTTATTCAAACAGTACGTAATTACCAAGTACTGCGAACTTTAGGACAAGGAGGTATGGGGACAACCTTCTTAGCATGGGACGCTGTGGGTCAAACAGGGCGCCCACAACTGTTAGTATTAAAACAAATGAATGCTGATATGGCACGGATAGCGAAAGCGCAGGAATTATTCGAGCGTGAAGCAAACACGTTGAAATCGCTATCGCATCCAGGAATACCGAAATATTATGACTTTTTTGTCGAAGAAGGAAAGAAATATCTAGCAATGGAGCTAGTCCACGGGGAAGATTTAGAGAAATTGGTTTTTTTAAAGGGACCAGTTACACCAAACCAAGCGATATTTTGGATGATTCAAACCTGTGATGTACTAAGCTACTTACATTCCCAAGAACCACCATTAATACACCGCGATATTAAACCAGCGAATTTAATGATGCGCTCGTCGAATAATAATATAGTAGTACTGGATTTTGGCGCCGTCAAAGAAAGTTCAACGGCGCCGGGAACCCGTATAGGTGCAGAAGGATATTGTGCCCCAGAACAAGAGAGGGGGCAACCGTTAACACAATCAGATTTATACGCAATAGGACCGACCCTGATATTCTTGCTATCAGGAGAAAGCCCATTCAAATATTACCGCCAGCGTGGGCGCCAGTTTCGGTTTGAAATAGGAAATATTCCAACAATTACCCCTAAATTGCGAGAAGTCATCGACCGTTTGACGGAACCATTGCCACGCGAAAGATATCAAACCGCACAAGAGGTAATTGCTGCATTAAAAGAATTGTAAATTGTAGAGACGCGACATGTCGCGTCTTTCTTGACGTTTTGGAGACGTGACATGTCACGTCTCTACATTATTGGGTCATTATTCTTCTTCGTCCCATGTTTCTACACACAATAATTCGCCAAGAGGGTCTTGCATAGTAAATCCAAAATCTAGCAGTTCCTGTTTCCAGTGTTGCCAGTCATTGCCAAAAAGTAGAGCAATCTTCCAAATGCTGTCTGTTGGTTTGACAATATTAGAATCTACAAGTGATTGCACATTGCGCTGCAATTTCACCATTGGGTGAAGTACTTGTTGAGCCATAATCTCAATTTAATTTTGATTTGATTGGAATAAAAACTTGGTCAAAACTGCTTTCCATTTATTCTGGAAACTTTGCCTATACGTAGAGTAATATTACCTTTAGCAAAGTCAGTCTTATCTACTTAACTATATCACAACGAACCCAAAGTTGTGAGCATTGAATTCTGGTTTTGTACGGTAATTACCACAAAGTGCATATAGTACTGAGTTACGACGTTAAATTTGGGCAGAATAAATCATCCTACAAGGACTTGCAGATATTACACGGTTTATAAAATCCGGATAATTGAGCAAAGATTACAATATTACTATTAATTGCTACTTTTTCAACTATCAAGCGAATAAACGCTTACTTGTTCAATCTGTCAAAGCTGGCAAGATGCATTTAGCTGTTGGCGCCATCTACAGAGGGGTAACGACGCGAAAAAGTCAAGTAACTGCGACTCTTTAAATATGACATTAGAAAAGAAATAGCAGTTAATCGTCTTATAGCTTATCGCAAACATCTGTAGATGGATACAAAAGGTGCCAATCTTTAGAAAAATTTAATGTTTTTGTCCAAATAACTTTATCCGGATTTTGATTTTCAGGTTAAAATTGTGTTTTTAAATACTTTATAGACAGTGTAAATACTAAGAGTGCATTAAGTGTAGATGCTTGCAGTATAGAGAATCCCCCCTAGCCCCCCTTAATAAGGGGGGGACAAGAGTGTAAAATATATCATCATATGGAATAAGCATCTTGTGGAATAGGCATCTTGTAGAATGGGCATCTTGTGGAATGGGCATCTTGTGGAATGGGCATCCTTGCCCGTTCTACCAATTTAATCTGCATAATTCAAAATAAGCAAATTGTAGGTTGGGTGGAGCGCTTTGCGCGGAACCCAACAAAATCCTAATCATATAAATAGAGGCGCCTGTATACCAACTTTTATATTACCACTCAGTTTCTCATAGCTAATGCGACCCAACATAAAAGCAAAAGGCGCCATCTGTAAAAGGATGCTTGAAAAGTATCGATATTAACTAAAAACCTAGCCCTGACCCCTTAAAAGCAATGATACAAAAGAGCGCCAAACGAGTTAAACCCATCATTTCACACAAATTGGTGCGTAGAGACGCGATTTAATCACGTCTCTAAATGTCAGGAATGACGAAAAATTGTGGAATTAAGGGGTTACACCTACCATTTGCTCTTATGTATCTGTTTAGACTTTTCAAATAACTTCTAAAGTTATTCTCACTTTACCCCTACTCCTCTGTTATGTATAAAAGTTTGTCATGCTTAGTGAACACAAACAATTAAGGGATTTTGAACCCTATTTGTAAATAAGCTCTCATGGTAGATAATTAAAATATTTGTTACGGTGTGTTGGTTAATGATTCCTGAGTTTGACGAGAATGGTAATCTACCCCCAGGTGTGCATTTTTGTGAGTGGGATGAATTTTTGGAGAGATTTGATTATAACGATAAAAGATCGCGTTTGATAGACGGGTTGATTTTGGCAATGGAGCAACTTCAAGCGGCGGGCTGTCGGACAATTTATATCAACGGCAGTTTTGTTACAATGAAACCAGACCCTGTAGACTTCGATGCTTGTTACGATAACGAGGCTGTAGATGAGGAGTATCTTAGAATTCATGCTCCTCGACTATTAAACTTTTATGACCGTGCAGGACAAAAAGCGAAATATAAGGGTGAAATTTTTCCGTCCGACCAGCCTGTAGGTAGTTACAGTATAACTTCATACGAATTATTTCAGCGTGATAGAAGTTTAAACAAAAAAGGTATTATCGCTATTGATTTATCAAGGTGGGAACCATGATTAAGAATGACCAAGAATATAAAAATACTCAATATTTAGCATCCGAGTTTGAAAAAACGATAGCAGCAATGGAGCTAGATGAAGAAAGGAAAAAACACAACTTCCAAAAATGGGAAATGGGACGAGGAGCAGCACAATGTCACCTTGATAAATTAAAAGCGGAAATAGCTGAGTACGAAATGCTCATAGCTCATGACAGTCAGGCACCTATTATGTTAAAGCTTGATGACATCGATTATTTGCCAGATATTTTAATCAAAGCGCGCATTGCTGCAAAACTGAGTGAGAAAGAGCTTGGTGCTTTATGTGGACTCACCGAAGAACAAATTAAACTATATGAAAAGAATGATTACCAAGGTGCCAGTTACTTAGATGTAAGATTTGTAATGAGCGCGCTAGATATAAAAATGCAGCCCTGTGAGTTTTTAGTTCCTCTCGATACATTAAGAAGAACTCCTATCACAAGAGAGGAGTTACGGTCATCTAAAAGCCGTGCAAAAAGTCAAGAGGCTGTTAATGAAAATAAACAATTTCAACCTAGCTAACAAAAGAAAATTATTTGGGTAATACCACCCAACGTTTATAAATATGAGGCGCCCGTTATTTGTCTTCAAGAGGCGCCATAAAAAATCTAATTTATAACTAATAAATTATCCGTTACATCCGTTCATAATCCGTTGCCAATCTTTTTCTTCCCCTAGACAATAACACTCATCTGGTTCGGCGCCTGCTTTTTTGGCTTTGTTTCTAAAAGTGGAACTTCCTAAAGGTACATAACGAATGCGCTTGAGATAAAAGAAACGCTCTACTAGGGTTCCTAAGTTTGTCTTTACTTTTTCATGCCTTTTGGATGGTGACACAATCTCTAATATTCCATCTAAATAGTTAACACGATAATGAGAGTTATTCTCTAACTTTGCTAACAAAGATTCATAATCTTCCCAACTTACATCGCTACTGGCAAACCTCTCCTCTGGGTCGGCGCCATATGTTAGTGGCACTGTAATTAGTGAGTTAAGACTATCTACCATATATTAGTTACCTTTGCTACACAATTGTGTGTAAACTTATTTATAGCGTCGTAATTGTTTGTAATAATTACCCTTCAAAGCGCTTGCTGACTATTTTAACGTTCTATAAACACACGGCGCCTCTTACTCATCTTGCTGCTAAAATAACTCATACACACAAGCATGATAATCAATCCCACCACGCAAATAATAGCTGTGATGAAACTTCAATATCGTCACATCCTCTGGTAAATTTGACAAACTCACCAACAAAGTCTAAATCTTGAACGCCTACAACAGTTATAGTATCCATAAGAGTATCACCATCTTCATCAATAAAAGCAACACCGTCAAATGTGGAGACTGCTCCAATATCAGCACAACGTTTACCAAACTCGATAAACTGAGCTGTTGTTGGCGCCGCGTTAAAATATGCCTCCGCAGTGGTAAAACCCTCTGCCAGCAATTGTTCTAGCTGATTTAACTAGACACCTGTAAACTTGATGGCGTTGGGTGTGTATTCGGTAATGGAGGCGCCTAATATTTCTTTTAAGCGTTGGTTGTTCTTAGTCATAATGTCTCAAAGGTAGTTTTAGAAGGGACTGTAAAAATTTTATAAAGCGAATGTTAGTTTTTGATAGGTAAGTGGGTATCCTCAGTACGGATATGTTTTTGTCAACAGTCAGCCTACAACTTTAATTTATGGCAAGGTGTTTCCTTGCTCTGTTTTACTATGGAATCATCTGTATCACATCAAGATTCGTATTTACAGTATATTAAACAAAGCACTCCAAATATTGAGGTTGGTAGTTTATCGCGAATTACCAATATTTTAGAAAATACCTCTTGGGAAAATCCGAATTCTTCAAGCGATTGGAATAATGTAGCGGTGGTTGCTCTATCTGAAGCTGAACAATACAGCGATGATATGGAAACACGCTCGCTTTATCTGGAAATGGCTTTTGATGCTTTGAATAGTGGGTTGGAAGTAGAACAACATCCCCTATGTGCTGCTCATTTTGCTTTAGTACATAGCATGATAGGAGAAACACAACGAGCTATAGAAATTGCATTTAATACATTTATTAATACGCTTCATGTTGCTTACGAGAGTACAAACACAGATTCTCAGTATTTAGTATACTTGTTTCCAAAGCAGCAAGGCTTATCAAAATCTGATTATCAATTGACGCAAACAGCTTTATATAGACAAAGTAGTTATCAACAAGCACTTATTGTTTCAAGTCAAGTTTTGTGTAATTCGCAACTAGTATTTTATAATGCTGTAGGTCGTCGCTTTTTACAACTTGCATCTCAAGTTATACCAGAATCAGCAAGTATTGCACTTCAACTTGGAATTTCAAGTTTAATGGCTAATGAGTGGGAAGGAATGTTGCATTTACATCGTGCTAAACAGCTAGCTCCATATTCTTCTGCGACTCATCAAGCTCTGTATTTAACATATCGAGATTTAAACCAAATTGAAACTGCAAATTATTGGTTAAAATTTAGCCAAGAATTTTATCAAAAAAATCCTCAATCTCCAGATTGGCAATGGACACAGATCGAAATCGATAATGCATTTACGTATGTTCCATTTGAAGGTTTAGCAATGGCTGTTGAGCCAAGTTTACGTAGTATTGTCACTAGTGTACTTATTGGTGAAGGGGAATGGTTTGAAAAGGAGATGGAGTTTTGGCGCCATTTCATCAAACCAGGTATGACAGTGATAGATGTTGGCGCCAATGCGGGAGTTTATACATTTAGCGCAGCGCTGCAAGTTGGTTCTTCGGGAAGAGTGCTAGCAGTTGAACCTTTTTCAAGCTGTGTCAATTATTTAAAAGAAACTTGTAGAGTAAATAGATTGACACAAGTAACGGTATGCTCAGGCGCCGCAAGTAACTTTAACGGTACAGTTAAATTGCTTCTTCACAATGCTAGCGAGTTGAACGAGGTAATTTCTAGTGAAGCAGCAGAAAATATGTTAGATGCTCCTTTTGAAGAAGCAGAGTGTTTTACATTGGATAGTTTATGTGAGCGAGAAAAAATAGAGAGAGTAGATATACTCAAAATTGATGCAGAAAATCATGAGCTTGCAGTGCTAGAAGGAAGTAACAAGATTTTATCGGAAATGGCGCCAGTAATTATTTATGAAAATATTGCTGGTAGCAAAGGCAGTAATTATCAAGTTGCTGAATATTTAAATAAGTTAGGTTATCAGCTTTTTAGATATCAACCATATTTAAGAAACTTGATTCCTGTAAAATCACTCGAAGATATTCAAGGACATCTTAACTTGATTGCTTTTCCACACAAATAAAGTCTAGATAATTTTACATTTTATCACTAAATAAAATTATGTCAGTATTTCTCAAAAATTTGAAGAAAAATGGTCATTTAGACCAAATTCATATGACAGTTTGTAACGTTGGCTCTCGTAAACTAGGATTAAACGATGATTATGCTAGTTTAGGTTGGCAAATATTTGCGCCTAACTTGAATATATATGGATTTGATGCCGATGCAGACGCATGTGAAGAAGCAAATGCGAATATTGAAGCTAGACAAATAAATTGGACAGAAAAACATATTCCTTTAGCATTAGGAAGTTCTGTTGGAGAATCTACACTTTACGTAACAAAACATCCAATGTGTAGCTCTCTTTACCCTCCTAATGAACCTTATTTAAAGCGCTTCCAAGGATTGTCAGAGTTAGTAAATCTAGATTTCACTTTAAAAATTGAGACAACAACGCTTGATACTTTTTGCAAAAATGAAGAAATGACGGAAATTGATTTTCTACAAATTGACGTTCAAGGAGCAGACCTTGATGTATTGAAAGGAGGCTATTCTATATTAGAAAATAGTGTATTAGCTATCCAAATAGAGGTAGAGTTTTCGCCATTATACATCAATCAACCTCTATTTACAGATATAGATATTTTTTTAAGAAACCAAGGTTTTAGCTTATTCGACCTAGCCCCATCGTACCGTACCCGTTCTGATTCTCCAATTCAATCAACTCTTCGTCCAGGACAAATACTTTGGGCAGATGCCTTTTATTTTCGTGATTTAATTCAAGAAGATATAAATATTAGTTTAAAAACACCACAGCAAATTTTAAAATTAGCTTGTATCGCTGATATAATGCACTTTCCTGACTACGCTTTAGAATTATTAACTTATCTAACTATCAATTTTGGGAATGACCCCAAGTATAATTTTGCAAGCAGTATTATTGAAACTCTGTCTGAAATTCCAGATTTAGTACAAGCAGGAATCGAATCTTTACCTGCTGTTACTAAATTAAAAAGCTATATACATTAACATTGTACGGTGGGCACTGCCCACCTTACTCTCAAATATCAATGACCTTCCAGATATATTTGCCACATCTGTTGATAAGCTTTTTCCATTTCACGAGTAAACTGTTTGGCATTCCAAAGAGGTGCAGTGTGTCTAGATTGACGTAGTTTCCAAGCAACCTGCTGTCTTAAATTAGCATCTTTACCTAGACGAATACCCCATTCAATATACTCTTCATCTGTCCAAGCAATACCTTCTGTAATGCCAGCATTAATCATCATCGTGTAACTGTTGCGTGCGGCAAACTGTTCGCCAACGCGCGTGACCAGAGGAATACCCATCCAAAGCGTTTCTAATGTTGTTGTGGCGCCGTTATATGGGTAAGTATCTAGCACCACATCAGCAATGCCTAAGTTCGCGCGGTGAATTGATTCTGATGCATCTTGAGGTAGGAATCTAAGCCTAGAACAATCTACACCTTCTTGTTCAGCAATTTTGTAAAAGAAATTTTTGATTGCTTCTTCTTCAGCAGAACCTTTTATCAAAAAGTAGCTATTGGGCACTTCTTGAATTATTTTCATTTGCAATCTTGTCGTTTCTGGGTGGCGCTTATATCCTCGCTGTGCGCTCAGATAAACTATTGCATCGCTTGGAATACCTAAATTACTCCGTCGCAGTGTTGGTATTCCAACTTCAAACCCATCAACTGCAATATAAGTATTAGGTAAGCGCCAGATTTTCTCAGTATAGTATTTTTGTGCAGTGTCTGGTAGTACATACGGGTCACCAATAAAATAATCTACTGTGGGTATTCCAGATGCATCCCATCCCAACCAAGTTACTTGTACTGGTGCTGGTTTAAGTGCTATGACCTCACAGCTAATATCAAGAGTTATGCTATCTAAATCTATTAGAATATCAACTTCGTCTTCGTATATTTTTTCAGCAGCTTCTAAACCATTCATTCCTAACCTAACAGCTTTATCTGCTTTAGCAGAGTACCACTCTTGAAGACCATCATTACCCAACATATAGTTAATAAAATAAACATTAATTTGAAAGTTTGTTCGGTCATGATGTTGAAATAGTCCTCGTGTCAACCATCCTACTGAATGCTGTCGTAAACAGTAAGATAAATAACCTATTTTTAAAGGTTTGCTAATATCATAATGGTTTTTATGTTTTGAATTTCTCTGTATGTATTTAGTTGCTTGTTCATTTGCAACTGCTTTTATGTTAGTTTGAAATATTTTTGCAACTTGATTATGGACTGCTCTAAACTCATGAGGCTTATCTTTGATATGAGGGACTGAAAATGCCTGCGTCATCAAGCGAAGTGCCTGAACTTCATTAAGCTTTGGTTGTTCAACAACAAGTTTACTTAATGCTAATTCTAAATCTTTGCAGGCTAAACAAACTTCCTTCCAATATCCACCAGCCTTTAAAAATCCACGTAAAATTAAGTGACAAGATGCTATTTTTTCTGCAATATTTTCTGATAGCAAATAGCATTGCTTTGCTGTTTCTATCCCACGTTGATAATCTCTTGCATCTTGATAAAACGCTGTCAGCAATCTTAAAACTTCTAAATTATTTGGTTCAATTTGTAAATAGTTTTCTAATAATTTACTAGCTATTGTTGGTTGATGTAATGTATATCCTATTTCTAATGCATTAGATTGAATTATATATAAGTAATTAACTAAATTAGTAATATGTTTTAAACATAATTTGGCAAATTCAATAACGACTGAGTGGAGAGGTTCAAGTTTCAATATATTCTCTAATAATAAATATAAAAAATTTTCGTTGAGATTTAATATATTTTCAGATGCAAGAGCTTCACATAGATTTAACTCTACAATTGTGTCTCCCACTGAAATATTAATTTCGTTAGCCAGCAAGCAAATTTTGAATAAATTATTTATATTATTATACTTAATTTCTCGCATGTGTTGTCTAATTGCCCAAGCAAGCGTATAATTTGTTAATGCTTCTTGCCGCAATGCTTCTGCTTCTAAAATTTCGATGAGTTCATTTATATAACTATTTGTATTTTTCAGTTTAGCATTTGAAATTGGCATCATCCAGCTTATTTGAGCTTCTAACTCTTGTCCATTTAATAAAAGCGCAAGACCTATTTTACAATAATATGATAAAACTTCTGGCTCTTGCGATATCGCTTTTTCATACAGAGATATTGCTTGCATATAATCTCCATCTAGAAAAAACAATTCTGCTTCTTGTTCGTAGTTGATATAGCTAATAACCATAAAATATTCTGCTGTTGCTACCAAAGCATAATTTTGCGTTTATACCAAGATTTTAAGTCAGGGTCATTTTTTATCTAGATTTGTAACATTAAGGCATAATTTAATTCACTTAGATAAAAAGATTACTCATAAACAAAGTGGGTAGATAAATCTACCCACTATATAAATTTATCAACTCAACCTAAAAGCTGTTGTTTATGTTAGTATTGGTTAAATCAATTCAATTCGTCAGGCAAGGTAATATACTTGATGCCTAATTATAATCTCTTGTAAGTCGTACTAGTTGCACCGCCTGGACATTCAGGACCAGCTGGTGTAAGAGCTTCAGTACCAGCTGCTGCACCAGTAGTACCTTTCGCAGATACTGCTTCACATAGCACAGATAATGTAGTAGCTTCACTAGTTGCAGCAATGTTACTCTGTATAACACCACCAACGTAAGCTTTAATCGCATTTTTCTGAGGAAGCGCTCTGTTAGTTACAAGAGTACCACCTGCACCACCTTCAGTAATTTTATACTGATAATTTGTGGTGTCTGTTTTAACACCCAAACCAAGCTTACCGAAGTCTGCTGCTGTGGAGCCAGCAAACTCACCATTTTCAGCATAAAATGCTTGCTGTGCGCGGTTCATTGAACCAACATATGTTCTTGCTTCAGATTGCTTCGCTTTATTAGCTTGATTAAGAAATGAAGGCAAAGCAATCGCAGAAAGAATACCAATAATAATAATTACAACTAATAGTTCAATTAGAGTAAAACCTTCGTCTTCTTTCTTTTTACGGAGGATGTGTTGGAGAAATTTTGCTTTCAATTCAGTTTTCATATCAGTACTTTCCTGGAATGAGGTAATTCATTTTTGATTTCTACATGTAACTTACCCACGTGTGGATGCTTTCATATCACCTAGCTAACTTTTTTTCATTGAGCATAAATTAGACAGTTGTTATATGAGCGTTTCTAGTCAAGTGGAGTCTCGGTTAAATTAATCAGTTCCTTATGGGGGTGGGTATGTTTGCCCGCCCTTGTGTACTTCGCGTCGCCTAACGGGAAAAGCGATAAAATTAGATTTACTCTTACGGATAGTACTCCATGTCATTAGTTTTGGAAGGTTGTAGGGTGGGCAATGCCAACCTTACGCTCGGTGCTAATCAGACAGAATTAATGACATAGACTAATAGTCGTAATCAACTAAGTTTCTTGAGGTTTAGTATTTATGATTGTTATACTTAGCGATGGACAACCTAGTTTATCAAGTCTTAAGATGTGTTTCTAAACGCACCATTAGATTATTTAGGTCATATTACAGCTAAGTACACTCTGCTAGCATCAAAAAACTAGAAAGTTTCTAACATCACGTAACCAAGTCCCTCTAATCTCAATAACAGTTGCTTTACTAAATAAAAGGCTTGTTTATCTTCTATTCCCTGTAGAGTTATCGGGTCTATAGGCCTGACTTGCTTCCATAGTTCAATAAGAGAAATCATTGACTGCGGTTTTTCGAGCAATGGAACCAAGCAAAGAGTCATTGTGCTGTCTATGGTAACTACGTTGCTCATAAGCGAAAGATGCTGACTAATGGCAAATGGTCGCATTTGTGTGATGCATTCTATAAGCTCTTCTCGAAAATTAGAAGTTTTGAGCATTGGGTGTAGATATACGCTTGCATTTTGCCAGTTCGCATCAGACCATTCTGAGACTGGTGTTAACTTTTTCTGATTACGATGACCACACCAGAGATCAAGCAAACGATGAACTGGATGAAAAAGTTCAAATAGATGTAGCTTTTCTTCTTCTGAGAGATCCGGGATACTTAAAGCAAGAAATGCTGGTAAATCATCTGGCTCCTTAAATAAGTCCATGACATCCCACCGCTGCCAATCAACCATGCTAACAAATTCTAAACCTGCAGCATTTAAAAGTGAAAAAAATTCAGGGATAGTTGAGCCTTTATCACCCACTAGTAAGTGGTTAGCCAGGATAGAACCGTCATTTTCTTCATTTATTGGATTCCAAGTTTTTGATTTAAGCAAAACACTATCTTTTAGTGCTTTCATAATGTCTCGAAGCGCTCCAATTTGCAAAGCTTCTGGGTTGCTATCCATTAACCCCATAAATTTACAAAGTTTTTGCGCGCGGTAGTACCATTCTCGTTGCAGTGAACTGTGAAGATTTACACGTATAATACCATCTGCTTTTAACACTGATTTCATTGCTTGTAAACCAGTAACCGCATCTGGTAATAAATATAGCACATCATCACAATTTATATAGTCAAATTCAATACCTAGCTTGGGTAAATCTTCGAGCAGCGAGACATGAAATTCAACATTGTCAATACCATGATATTGCATGCGCTTTTCAGCAAAATGAATAGATTCTTCGGATAAATCTATGCCAACTACCTTAGCTCCCGGATTAGCTAGTACAAGTGTGAGTAATTTATAGCCTGTTCCACAACCTGCATCTAGAATAACTTTCCCTTTTGTATCCGTAAATTTTTGATGTCTAAGATAATAAGGTGTTGTCAGATTATGAAGATATAGCAAGTTGGCATTACCTTCGGGTGAATCCTCTACAGGAACTCTGGGATAAGGAGCGCTATCAAACTGCTGACGAATTTTCTCAAGTAACTCTGCTTTATGTGCTGGCGCCTGTGCGGTCATAATATTTTCTCCTAAGACTACTTTTCCCTGATACCGCTTACAAATTCTGGAACAATGCTATTACTGGCGCCAGATATCGTTAAATATTACAAACGACACTTAAACGCACCCACATTCCACAACTTGTAATCAATAGCTGTATACGCCATTTAGTATTCCCACTTTTTCCCCTGCGCTAACACCAGCAACAAAAAAGATAGGCAAGCGCAGGGGAAAATACATAATAATCAAGATTTAATTAACGTCGGCGCCGAGCATACACAGTACACACGGCGCCAACCGATACCCTACATATTCAAGGACATAACAGAATTTTTTACTTACATTGAGGATTAAGCAATAGGCAGAAAGTATATTATCTTCCGTGCGGACTGGAAAGAAGAACACGGCGCCGAAACTAGGCAGCTAACTCATACTGGTGCAATTATGGATATCCTTGTCGAACACTTTGACTCTAGCACTCGTCCAATACCGCAACCAGGTTACAGACCAAGAGAGTTTTATCGAATGCACGCAATTTGCTGACCCACAGTTCCCCAATGCTAGTACTCACAGTCGCGTTGGAGATTGGCTGGTAACGAGAGTCGAGGAATGGCAACGGATTTAAACGGATGTAACGGATAGTTTTATTCGCTACATTCTTTACTGGGTGGCGCCTTTATTAAAGAACTCGCTTTGCAAGTAGGGAGATAAAACATGCTATCGAAAATAATCGCTAAATAATGCAGCAACTGACACCCTGACTACGATTAGGAGTTTTGTAGGATAATACAACCTATGACAACAACTAATAGCTTCGGAAGTAATAAGATAACTTCCGATAGCTTCATAACGTGTGTTAAGATAAGGACTTCTGTTGTTAACTGGAGATATCAAATATCTTCGGAAGCTATGGGAGCCACTAAAAAAGCCAAAGTCACTTTCACTTGTACTGACGAAATTAAGGGTAATTTAGAGGTTTGGGCGGAACTAGAAAACCGCACAGTCTCTAATCTTGTGGAAAAGCTGGTTATGGACGCTATTGCTGCTAAACAGCCTTTACCCAGAAAACAGGACAGAAAAATAGCGTGACCGAAAGCTGCAAAGCTAATAACGAGCGGTGTAACAATGAACGAGAACGCAGAACAACCAGAGTCTCGACACTCTGCCACCGACCCACAAAAGTGCAGACAAATGGAAGCAAAATATGGGTGGGAGTTACTGCGAATAGAGAGAACAGGAAACAAAATCCTAAAAGTTGAGTGCGTGTTTAAGGGCGATACTAAATTTCCTGATTATCACCAAGAGGACTAAAAAATGGGCAAATATATTATTTTTAAGACTGAAACAATGTCAGATTCTGGATGGGAAGAGAGGTTGCTAGCTCATACAGGCGCCTTGACGGATATTCTTGCAGAACACTATGACTCATCTAACTCCCCGACACCAACACAAGGTTATAGGCTAAGGGAATATCACAAAATTGAACAATTTGCTGACTCTACATTTCCTGACGCTAGTACCCACAGTAGGATTGGAGATTGGGAGGTCACGAGAGTCGAGGAGTATCCATCGGGACAGCCAAGCAGCGGTTTTGAGGCGATAGTTATTTGCTACTGTCGTTACTCCCCTGTTACTACACCACTGGAACCGTTGCCAAAAATTCAAACTACGCACTCATTGCAAGAGGTTTAGTCAAGGTGTAAAGGTTTGTAGTAGGCACCGTTCTTCGCTTACTACTAGCCTTCAATGACGCTATAAGTATTTTTGGGTGCTTTACACAAATAATATAGATAATGATTCCAGATTTTGATGAAAACGGCAACTTACCACCTGGAGTACATTTTTGTAATTGGGATGAATTTAACGACAGGTTTGGTTACACGCGCGACCGAAGACGAATGATTCAAGGTATTTAGCTCAAAATGCACCATCAATCTTAAATTTTTATAATTCAAAAGCCCAAAAATCTAAATACAAAGGTGAAATATACCCTTCTAACCAACCAGTAGACGAATCAATAACTTCTATAGAACTATTTCAACGCGACCGACTACTAAGGAAAAAAGGTATCATAGCTATAGACTTACACGAGTGGGCGCCATGATTAAAAATGATAAGCAATTA
Source organism: Calothrix sp. PCC 7716 (assembly GCF_019977735.1). GTDB lineage: Bacteria > Cyanobacteriota > Cyanobacteriia > Cyanobacteriales > Nostocaceae > Dulcicalothrix. The sequence continues at coordinate 351,321 of NZ_AP025018.1, forward strand.
GCATACACAAAAGAATTGGCTGCTAAGTTTGAAGAGACAAACCAAAAACTAAAGGCAAATGAAGAAAAGCGGCGCCTTGACCCTGTTGGTTGGCAATTAATTCAAGATTCTAACCAAGCACTACGCCAAAAGCTAATTTCAGAGGTAGAAGAATATGAAGCTTTAGAAGCGCACAACCCAACTCAACCATTAGTGCTTGAAATTGATAATATTAATTATCTACCAGACGTAATTATTAAGGCTCGGATTGCACTAAAGCTTACCCAACAGGAATTAGCACTTTTAAGCGACCACACCGAAGAAGAAATTAAAGCCTTTGAAGAAAAAAATTATCATAACGCGAGTTTCCTTGACTTTCTTGCAGTAAGCAATGCTTTAGGTATTAAAATTGAGAATGGTAAATTTATTGCTCATTTAGACGATTTTTATCAACAAGAATTAATAAATATACGTTCTCAAGTAACTTCTCATACTAATTTAAATCCTGTATGGATGTGAGTTTTTTTTAACCAACCCATGCAGTAAAACCATACTGCCTTCATGAATACAGAAAAATAATTGTAGAGACGCTACAGTGTAACGTCTCTATATATATTTAATCCAAACGCTAAAAGCGTAATTTACACTTTTAATTATTCCTCAGCGGGTTCGGATGGGGGAATTTCATTGAGTCGAAGCTGAAATTCTTCTATAGAACCTATAATAACTGATTGCCTGTGAAGTCCCTCCAGCACATCTAAATCTTCTATTGCCTCAAGACGTTCATTTATTTCTGCTGGTACAACTCCAAACCGCACTTCCAAAACTGTGACAACTGACTTACGAGCATTTATCACCATGCCATCTAGTTCGATATCTGTAATATAAGGCACTCGTCCTTCCTCCTGAATACGTTTAAATTCTTATATGGGTTTTCAGCCCTATACGGGTGAAAATGCAATCCAAAAATATACTTAGATGCACGTTAGTTTTGTTTCTTTTGGTACGAGTGGGGTTAATATTTGATTTAAAGTTGCTTGTGCCATACTTTAGCTACTAACTATTACTTCTACTATCATAAACTAGTCCTTCATAACATTATTTATTTGGTATATAAAATTACTTGTAGGCTCACAATGCCCTACCTGACCTTCCCACAGCCAAGGCGCCGGGAGCTACAAAATAACCTTACTGCACAACACGTTTTTGATGCGGCTCTTATATAACTATAAATAATTTTGCAGTCTGTCAGCTTGATAGGATAAAAAGTGACTAGTATTACTCTTTTTATTCAGTCCTCTTCTAGAGGACTTTGGCTATTAGCTCCGGGTTTGCAACCCGGAGCGGGTAAGAACGTGGTCAAAGTTTATAAATACTTAGTTATTTAATATATGTTGGGTTGCCGCGTAGCGAAGCCAACCTACATATTTTCCTGTGGGATGGGCGCCCTCGCGCGTTCAATTCAATTAAATTTTAATGGCGGGCAGGGATGCCCGCTCCACAATGCACACAAGATAGCTCACTTTATACTTTTGCTTGGTTTTTGTTATGCTCTGCCGTTACACACCACACAATAATGTGTTATGTTAGATTAAACGTAGTCGTTATGAGTTTGTATAACCTGTTATGACAAATCCCACAGTTGAAAACGTAGTAATTATTGGTTCTGGACCTGCTGGATATACTGCTGCTATATACGCAGGTCGTGCGAACCTTAAACCTGTTGTGTTTGAAGGTTTCCAAGCGGGGGGTTTACCTGGTGGGCAGTTAATGACAACGACTGAGGTTGAGAATTTTCCTGGTTTTCCTGCTGGTATTACTGGCCCTGAGTTGATGGATAAGATGAAGGCGCAAGCTGAGAGATGGGGCGCCGAGTTATATACTGAGGATGTAATATCGGTTGATTTGAGTCAGCGTCCTTTTACTGTGCGTTCGGAAGAAAGGGAATTTAAAACCCACAGTATTATCATAGCTACTGGCGCCACTGCAAAGCGTTTAGGTTTACCTAGCGAGCATACTTTTTGGAGTCGAGGCATTTCGGCGTGTGCAATTTGTGACGGTGCAACTCCGATATTTCACGGTGCTGAACTCGCTGTAATAGGCGCCGGAGATTCGGCGGCAGAAGAGGCTATTTACTTAACTAAATATGGTTCCAAGGTAAACTTGCTTGTGCGTACCGAGAAAATGCGCGCGTCGAAGGCAATGCAAGACCGTGTATTAACTAACCCCAAAATCACCGTACATTGGAACACCGAAGCTGTAGATATTTACGGTAGCGGGCACATGGAAGGGGTAAAAGTCCGTAATAGTAAAACGGGTGAAGAAAGTTTATTACATGCCAAGGGGTTATTTTACGCCATTGGTCACAAACCCAATACTTCTTTATTTGAAGGACAAATTCAACTTGACGAAGTAGGTTACATCGTTACTAAACCCGGTTCACCAGAAACCAGTGTAGAAGGTGTGTACGCAGCAGGTGACGTACAAGACCACGAATATCGCCAAGCTATTACTGCCGCAGGTTCGGGATGTGCCGCAGCAATGTTGGCAGAACGCTGGTTGTCTGTAAATGGTTTAGTTGAAGAATACAAACAGGCAACCCACACTCCAGATAATGAACTCGAACATGAACCCGAAGCGAAAACAGTGGCGCCAGTCGAGTTCGACATTAACACAACACGTCACCAAGGTGGTTTTGCACTGCGGAAACTATTCCACGACAGCGATAGATTAATCGTCGTTAAATATGTATCACCAGGTTGCGGCCCATGCCACACCCTCAAACCCATATTAAACAAAGTAGTAGACGAATTCGACGGTAAAATACACTTCGTCGAAATAGACATCGACAAAGACCGCGACATCGCCGAAAACGCAGGTGTAACAGGCACACCAACAGTTCAGTTCTTCAAAGACAAAGAGCTACTCCAAGAAGTCAAAGGCGTCAAGCAAAAAAGCCAATACCGTCAATTAATCGAAACCAGCATCTAGAACAACCCCCAAAAACCAAACCAAGCATACTGTGCTAAACATCTTGTAGTAAACATCTTGTCCTAAACATCTTGTGCTAAACATCTTGTGGGATGGGCATCCTTGCCCGTCCCATAAAATTATCTAAAAAGCTTAAAGAGAAAACACAGTTACAACGGAGAAACACAGAATGATATCTTACGAAGAAAAAAGAAAGCAGTTTTCAGATGAAGCTCAAAAGCGTATTCAGAACCGCGCTCAAGAAATAAAAGACGAACTTCACATTATTAAAGAAATCGAAGCAAATTATGCAAAACCTCACTCGAATTACTCGTAATCCAGAAGTCATGGGTGGTAAACCTTGCATTCGAGGTATGCGTGTTACCGTTGGCGCCGTTGTTGGTTTACTCGCATCTGGACATTCACACGGAGATATTTTACAAGCTTATCCTTATTTAGAAGAAGGAGATATTTATGAAGCACTTGCTTATGCGGCTTGGCGGGCACAAGAAATAGAAGTATCTTTAAAGAGTTAGGCGCCTAAAGCCTTACAATCTACCAAGCGCAAATGAGGGTTAGTAAGGGCGGGTTATGCAACAAACCCAAACGTAGCAGAAAATTAATGTAAACCCGCCCCAAACACAGCGGCATACACCCAGGTGTCAATTAATCGAAACCAACATGTGACAACTCCCAAAAATCAAACCAACCATACTGTGGTAAACATTTTGTGGGATGGGCATCTTTGTCCGTCCCGTAAAATTTAGGGGCGGGTTTAGAGGGATTTTGCGTTATGTTGATGGTTATGCGTTAACCCGCCCCTACAGAAACATTTTGTTGCAATGTGCGTTCAATTGGTTGTATGTTCCGTTGACAAAACTATCAAAAAAGAGAGGGAGAACGAGAACCCCATGTTTTTAAAATGGGACGGGATGTTCGACGCAACAGGTTTTAACCTGTTGTATTACTTCCCTCTTTGATTTTCTATGTATCTCTTTACAACTTCGGTACTTACTTGTCCAGTGGTCGCAACAAAGTATGTGGGGGTCCACAGGTTTGGTAACTTTTTAAGCTCTGGAAATTCTTTTCTTAACATGCTTGCAGCTCGTCCCTTTACCCACTTTGCAATTTGAGATGGAGCTTCATCAGTAGGAGCATTTATAAAAAAGTGAACATGGTCAGGCATTATCTCTAATGCAATTAATTTCCAGTTATGTTCTGTTACTAATCCAAATATTATCTCCTGTAACCTTCGAGCTACATCGTTTACCAATATAGGTCTACGTCTTTTTGGCACAAACACAAAATGGTAATTGATTGAGGATACGGAGTTTTCTGTACGTCTGTACTCCTGGTGAGTCGGTGCGAGTTTAGCCATAATTTAATAATTAGTTGTTTTTGTATGTTGTAGCCATTATACTAAACAACAGGAGGTGATACTAATTGTTTAGAACTATACCAATTAAAGCTACTTTCAATGACATGGAGCAGCAGTACTGGATTTACCAGTGCGAGGAAGCCAACAGTTTGATAAATTGTGCCATTTATCATGTTAGGCAAACTCACTACTCTGAACTTGAATCAAAGGGCGATGCTTTTACAACTTATTGGAATGGGGATGAATTGCTCAGGAGTTGGAAGATTTATTTTTGCGGTGTTAATTACAATGAACTTGACAAAGTTTTAAAAGATAATAAGCACTATAAAGCGCTTGCTGCACAATCAGCACAACAAGTTCTAAAAACAGTAGGAGAATCAATTACCAGTTATAACAGTTTAGTTCAGCTTTATTATCAAGGTGAAGTTGATAGACCGTCATTACCTGGATACCGTAAAAAAGGTGGGCTTGCTGCTGTTACATTCCCAAAACAAGCTTTAAGTTATGATTCGGGGTATTTCAAGCCATCTGTAAGCAGAACTTGTAAACCAGACTTGATTTGTGACATTAAACTTCAAATACCTGATTTTATAAATCATGAGCAGGTTCGAGAAGTAACGATACGTCCTAATTACGGTCAATTATGGATTGATTGGGTGATTGATGATGGGAAGGAGCCTGTAAAGAAAAACCCAAATCTTGATTATTCTCAAGCTTGGAGTTTTGACCACGGTGGGACTAATTGGTTAACCGGAGTCTCGACTCTTGGGAAAAGTTTTATTATTGATGGTAGAAAGCTTAAATCAATTAATCAAAATTATTCCCGACTCGTTGCCAAGTACAAGGAAGGTAAACCTAACTTTTATTGGGATGTAAACCTTGACCGTATCCAGCTAAAACGTAATAACCAGATTCGTGATGGTATTAATAAAGCAGCTAGATTCATTGTTAATCGCGCTCTTAATGATGGAATTGGGAACATCATTATTGGCTGGAATGAAGGTCAAAAAAATGGTTCTAACATGGGCAAGCGTGGCAACCAAAACTTTGTTCCAATTCCAACAGGTCGATTAATTGAACGGTTAAAACAACTTTGTTCAGAATATGGAATTGTTTTAACATTGACTGAAGAAGCTTATACGTCAAAGGCATCTTTTCTTGATAACGATTTAGTGCCGAAATACGGTGAAAAACCCGAAAAGTACGAGTTTTCAGGAATCAGATATCCACGCGGACAGTATAAGACAAAATCTGGATTAATTGTTAATTCGGATTGCAACGGGGCAATAAACATTGCCAAGAAAGTAGCGACACAGTTAGGACTTGTCCTGACCAAGGTCAGTAGGGCAGCTTTGAACCTGCCACAACGTTGCGACGTGTTTAGGGACTTGTCCCGAAAATACAGACGTAAAACGTTGCTCCGTGCGGATTTATCCCACGAAGTAACATCGTAAAAAGAATCCTCCATGTTTCAACAGGAGGAGAGTTCAATGTTATATATTAAAACTCTTAACTCATAACTCTACTCTTCGTAAGGTGCGTGACGCTACTAGTTCATTAGTTTTACCTTACGATTATTATGGCGCCACGCACCCTACCTCCTAACTTTTAAATATATATGGCTGTTACAAAGAGTCCTCTACCGAAGTTTCTACAGCTTCCCCAAAATCCTAGTCTTTCGCAGAAGTTGATGTATGTGGGGTTGGCGTTAACTTTATTTTTTATCTTCTTGGCGTTTTTTGCGCCTGTTTTACAAGCTATAGGAATACTACAAAATCCTACTGAGTTTCTTAGTAACCCCATGCATGAGGCGCCTTCTGGTAAGTACTGGTTTGGTACTAGTCGCCTTGGATATGATGTGTTTTCTCGGACTATGTTCGGCGCCCAAGCTGCGCTACAAGTTGTAATAGTGGCGACGGCGTTAAGTATGGTGATAGGTGTACCACTGGGAATGCTGAGTGGTTATACGGGCGGTAAGTTAGACAAAGTATTACTATTTATTATGGATAGTATTTATACTTTGCCGGGATTGTTACTTTCGGTAACGCTAGCGTTTGTTGTTGGACGTGGAATATTAAACGCTGCTATCGCTATTAGTATTGCTTATATACCTCAGTATTATAGAGTTGTTCGTAATCATACGGTTAGTGTAAAAACAGAGGTATTTATCGAAGCTGCTCAGGCTATGGGCGCCAATACTTGGCAGGTACTTAGCAAATATTTATTTTTCAATGTTATTCAAAGTGTACCTGTACTCTTTACCCTTAATGCTGCGGATGCCATTCTAGTGTTGGGTGGTTTAGGATTTTTAGGTCTAGGGCTTCCTGATGAAGTGCCTGAATGGGGGCATGATTTAAAGCAAGCTTTAGAAGCTTTACCTACAGGAATTTGGTGGACTACTTTATTTCCGGGTTTGGCACTAACTTTGATGGTAGTAGGTTTATCACTGTTTGGTGAGGGGTTGAACGATTTGGTTAACCCACGCTTACGAAAACAAATTAGGAATTAGATAAACGTCACCTGTAGAAACGTTATATGTAGAGACGCGATTAATCGCGTCTCTACAACAATCCAATTTCATTTGTTAATCTATATATTTTGTTCTATTTATTACAGAGAGTCTGAACGTGAAAGATAAGATGTCCTTGATTGCTGCTACGACTGGCGGTTTTATGCTTTCGGTTGCTTTAACCGGAATATTACATGGTAAGCCTGTAACTAATATTGCCAGTGAAGCTAGTTTTAATATTTCTCCTGTCACTTATGTGAATGTTAAAAAATCTGAAGTACACGAAGTAAAGAAATTAGGCTAGGCAAAAAAACTACCAATGACAAATAATAATATTCAAGTTATTGGGATTGACCTAGGGGGAACAGCGATAAAGTTGGGGAGGTTTACTGTAGACGGCGCCCTTTTACAGTCGGTAACGGTTGCAACTCCTCAACCTCCTGCTCCTGAAATGGTTTTGAATGTAATAGTTAACGCATTACAACAACTTGATGCAAATAATCAAGCTGTTGCTATTGGTCTTGGAATGCCTGGGCCTTCTGACCCAGAGGGACGAATTGCGTTAGTATCTATTAATTTACCAGGATGGCGTGATGTTCCGTTAGCTCAATGGTTAGAAGAAAAAACAGGCAAACCTACTATTTTGGCTAACGATGCTAACTGTGCTGGTTTAGGTGAAGCTTGGTTAGGCGCCGGTCGTCGGTTCAAAAATTTTATTATGCTTACCTTGGGTACTGGTGTTGGTGGCGCCGTCTTTATTGACGGTAAATTATTTATTGGACATCATGGCGCCGCAGGTGAACTAGGTTTAATTAGCTTACACTCTTCGGGCCCAGAATGTAACAGTGGCAACCAAGGCTCATTAGAACAATTTACTTCGATTCGAGCAATTAGGCGCCGTACTGGTAAAGAACCTTCGGAGTTAGGAGAATTAGCAGAAACTGGTGATGTAGAAGCTTTAAACTTTTGGCAAGAATATGGGCGAGATTTAGGTATTGGTTTAACGTCGATTATTTACGTACTGACACCACAAGCTATTTTAATTGGTGGTGGAGTAGGCGCCAGTGCAAAGTTTTTTATACCTAGTGCCAAAGCTGAAATTGAAAAACGAGTTTTTATTACATCGCGCATTGGCTTAGAAATTTTACCAGCAGAATTGGGTAATTCAGCAGGTATGTTAGGCGCCGCAAAATTAGCATTAACAAAAGTTAGAGGTGAAAATTCGTAAGGTGGGCACTGCCCACCAAGAAGTTAAGTTTACTATCCCAGTCTTTTATTAAAGATTCATCTATTATTTCTAATTCGGGGTGTTCCTCAACGTAAAACTCTAAACCGCTATGCAAAATTCTATTTGTATCGATTAGAGACATTTGCTGTGATTGAGTGTTCCCATTAACGAAATCACCCATTACTTCACTACCTTGAACTAAACGTTTAATTATTGTAGCTATAGCAAGAGGGGAATTATCGATAGTTATCCATTGCCTGCCTAATTCTTCTGCGACAGCAGCAGTGGTTCCACTTCCTGCAAATGCATCTAATACTAAATCTCCTGTGTTAGACGAAGCAAGAATTATTCTTTTTATCAAGTCTGGATTTTTTTCTGTCGGATAACCTGTAATTTTGATATTTTGGTTATGAGCATCTTTATAATCAAGCCAAATATCTTGAACTCCTATTCCTTGACTATTGTCCAGGTAAACTTTTCGTCTTGGGTTTCCTGTGGGAGACCAATATATTTCTCCTTTAGCATCCCGAAGCGTCTAATGTTTCAGGAGTATATTGCCAGTGTTTTCCAGGAGGGGGTAACATTCCTCTCCAAGGTTGCCCTGTTGAACCTTTTCTTGTACCTGGTGCATGAATAGGAACTTTTTTATATAGTCTTCCTGTTCCTTCTTCTATATATTGATATTCTTTTTTTATTGCTGCTTCAGTCCATGCTTCAAATGGCTGATTCCATGTTTATTTATCGGTCTTTGTATAAAATAGTATGTAATCGGCAATGTTTCCGTATTGCTTACGTGTATAGTTTTTAGGATTACATTTTTTCCTTGTTATCCAGTTACGAAAATTTCTGGCGCCGAATATTTCGTCCATTATAATTTTTACTGGAAAAGCCATGTTTTCGTCTAGGTGAACGTATATGGCGCCTTGCTCAGATAAAAGTTCTTTTAGTAATATTAGTCTCTGACGCAAAAATTCTAAATATACTGCTCCTTCTATGCAGTCGTGGTAAGCATGGTCGCTTTTACGAGACTCAAAACTACTTCCTGTTGCATATGGAGGGTCTATATATACTAATCCAACTTTTCCTGCAATAGCTTTGTCGTTCAATAAGAAACTCAATACTCTTAAGTTTTCACCATAGATTAATTTATTTTTCAGGCTATGGTCTACGGTAACAACACGTTTTAATTTAGCTGGTTGGGTGGTTAATATGTGTTCTGTTGGAGTTTTACCATCGTAAGTTAACTGAAAAGATATATTTTTATTTATGAAGTTACTTGTATTACCGTTTTTGCTAGGTATACCTGTTGCCATGTAAAGTGTTTAGTTATATTGGTACGTTTGTCTATATTACTTGATCAATGAATTTTGGTGAAGTATTGTATATTAAAGTTTAAGTTTCAATAATTGTTGTGCTAGAAAGAAGATTTAACAACGGTTTACCTTTATATATATAATATACTTATACATTTGCTATTTATTTAATGTAAGTATGACTCCTCAACAGCTAGAAGACTCTCAAAAATTAGAAACGCGAGTTGCAACATTGGAGAAAGAGCTAGCACAGATTAAACAGATGCTAACCAAACGTCCCGAAAGCAAAGAACCTTGGTGGTTAAAAATTGCTGGTAGCTTTGAAAATGACCCTGACTTTGATGAAGCAGTGCGTTTGGGACAAGAATGGCGCAAGTCAGCCCAATAGATGTCTAAAATTTAACAATGTATATTCTTGATACTGATCATCTTAGTTTAATTCAACGTAATGGACAGGAAGGAAAGCGAATCCTGACGAGACTAGCAGCAACTGAAGAAGTTGAAATTGCGGTTACAGTTATTACATATGAAGAGCAAGTCAAAGGTAGACTTGCTCTCTTGTCAAAAGCAAAAACGCTTGAGAAGCAAGTTTCTGCTTATCGAGGATTAGAACAACTAGCAGTGGATTATCGCCTAATAACGATTGTTTCTTTTAGTGAAGCAGCCGCTTTGGAGCATCAACGTTTAAGAAACGCTTATCCTCGTCTGGGGAATATGGATTTAAAAATTGCGGCTATTGTACTAACCAATAAAGCAATTTTGCTTACTCGTAACGAATCAGATTTTAGACAAATAGCAGGTTTGCGAACAGAGGATTGGTCAAAAGCATAAAATCAGCACCGATTTGAAATTTCTATGAAGCAAATATCTATATCCTAAAAATTTATGACATAGACAATCAGTTGATGATAGTTGTGGATTATTCGTTACTTACCAGAGGAATGCGTGTGTATCTAGAAGTGCCTTCATGCTTCAAATGCTTCTAGAATATCATCTGGCAAGGGGTCGTCGAAATCTGGCATGATTTTTATCATTCCTGCCGCAGTACCTGGAACTCTTGGAGGCAAGGTTGGTAACGCAGGAAGAAGCCGAGCAATCTGTTGACCATCTTTGAGAATGCTAACCTCTTCTCCTTTACTAACCCTGGAGAGCATTTCAAGCAGGCTAGTAGTAGCTTCTTCAACTGTAATGTTTATTGTCATATTGGACTGTGTTCTCCATAAACACTGCATCAAATCTATTGTACATAATCAGAAAAAGTGATTATGCAAAGCCAATGCATCTACAGCTATGAAGAAATATTACTTGATTTTTCAGGCGCCTGCGAATTTTGCGCTCTCGAATGTATTTTTTCTTGAGAGGTGGTTTTAAATTATGATGTTGGATGATGTTGGGTTCCGCGCTTTTAGCTCCACCCAACCTACATAGTATATCCTGTGGCTTTTTCTATGTAGTCGATGACTTTTTTGTATGATTCGGGGTTGCTGACGGGGTTGATGATGATGGGGATGGTGCTGTCGGGTAGCCAAAAGGTGATTCTACCATTGGGTTCGCGGCAGAATGAACTGATACATTTTAGGTTGATTATGTACTCGTTTCTTTCGTATATTATTTTTACCCAATATGTATTTTCAGGCAATTGTGTAACTTTTTCGGTGTAGTCAAGAATTTTTTGGTAGTCTTTTGGGTTACTTTGTGGGTTTATCACAATTGGAATGGCGTTATCTGGTAGCCAAAATGTTACTCTACTATTCGGTTCGCGGCAAAAGGCACTGATATACTCAAAGTTTACTATGTACTCGTTGCGGTCAAAAAGTACTTTTTCCCAGTGCGCCACATTTTCCCCTTTTGTATTATTTGGTGGAAACACAATAAATTGGTGGAGACGTGATAAATCCCTTCGGGAAAACCTCCGGTTTACACGTCTCTACAACAATTTATAACACTTCTGCTGGCGCCGGGAAGTTGATTGTGGGATGGGAGTGTCTAATTGCTGCTTCGAGGAATCCTTCAAATAATGGATGTGGTTTACTTGGGCTTGATTGAAATTCTGGGTGGAACTGAGATGCTACAAAGTACGGATGTTCGGGATATTCAATCATTTCAACTAGGCGCCCATCGGGAGATGTGCCACTAATTACATAGCCGGAGTCTACAAATAAACTACGGTAAGCGTTGTTGAATTCGTAGCGGTGACGGTGACGCTCGTATACAACTTCTTTTTGATACTGTTTGAAGGCACGTGTGTTTGGTAGAACGCGACAAGGATATAAACCTAAACGCATTGTTCCCCCTAAGTCCACTACATCTAGTTGTTCAGGTAGCAAGTTAATTACCGGATGTTCGGCATCAGGTGTAAATTCCGCGCTGTTGGCATCTATTAAACCTGCTACATTTCTTGCCCACTCAATCACGGCACATTGCATTCCCAAACATAATCCTAAGAAGGGGATTTCATGTTCACGCGCGTATTTAATTGCGGCTATTTTTCCATCTACACCTCTAGTTCCAAATCCGCCCGGTACAATTATACCATCTACTCCTTCGAGGTAGTTTTCTACTGATTCGGTTTCGAGTTTTTCGGAGTTTACCCAGCGCAGTCGCAATTCTCCATGAGTTGCTATTGCCGCATGACGAACGGCTTCTACAACTGACAGATATGCATCACTTAAACGTACATATTTACCAACTATGGCAATTTCTACTTGGTATTTGGGGCTGTAAAGTCTTTCTACTAAGGTTTGCCATTGTCGCAAATCTGGTTTGCGTTGCTCCAAAAGTAGAAGCTCTAAGCTTTGATGTGCTAATCCTTCTCGCTCTAACATGAGTGGTACTTCGTAAATGCTGTTGGCATCTTGGGAAGTAACTACGCACTCAACGGGTACATCACAAAATTCTGAAAGCTTTTCTTTAATGCCTGGGGGTATTGGTCTATCGCTTCGACACACTAATATATCTGGTTGAATGCCTATCGAACGCAATTCTTTAACTGAGTGCTGGGTTGGCTTCGTTTTCATTTCGCCTGCTGATGCTATCCACGGTACCAATGTTACGTGCATGTAAATCACGTTTTGGCGCCCGACTTCTTTGCGAAACTGGCGGATGGCCTCCAAAAATGGCAGCGACTCTATATCACCAACTGTGCCGCCTATTTCTGTAATTACTACATCAGGATTTGTATCTTGGGCGACACGCTTAATTCGGTCTTTAATTTCGTTGGTGATGTGGGGTATAACTTGGACGGTACCTCCATTATAGTCTCCGCGACGTTCGCGGTTAATGACCGATTGGTATACCGCACCGGTTGTCACGCTGTTAAGTCGAGACATTGGCGTATCAGTAAAGCGTTCGTAGTGCCCTAGGTCTAAATCGGTTTCCGCTCCATCTTTGGTGACAAACACTTCACCATGCTGAAATGGACTCATGGTACCTGGGTCTACATTTATATAAGGGTCGAGTTTTAGAATCGAAACCGAATATTCGCGGGATTTGAGCAGGCGCCCCAAAGAAGCTGCTACAATTCCTTTACCGATACTAGACACAACCCCACCAGTCACAAATACAAACTTAGTCATACATCAATTATCAAATTTTTATACTTCTGTAAAAGACACCCCGTCATTGTGCCACAGTAAATGTTATGTTCTTATTTATTTAGTGGCGTGAAACCCGTTTTAGGATTATTCTTAATCAGTTCAATACTCACCCCCTATAGCGTTTTGGCTAGTACACAATCCCTTAAGGTTGTTTACCCCCGAACCAATCACAAAACAAGTGCCGATAGAATCTTCTTCATTGGCACGGCGCCGTCAACCGGACAAGTTTTCATTAATGGTAAGCTAATCAAAAGAAGTCAGAGTGGTCATTTTGCACCAAGCTTACCGCTCTCGATTGGGGAAAATAACTTTACAATTCGTTACCAAAATCAAGAATTGTTGATAAAAGTAACGCGGTTGAGTTTACAACCCGAAATCCCCACTGGAGCTGCTTTTGCTCCAAATTCTCTCACACCAGCAGTTGATATTGCTCGATTACCAGGAGAGACTGTATGTTTTAGTGCCGTTGCACCTCCTGCTTCCAAAGTAAGAGTCAAACTTGGTTTACAAACAATTTCTCTTTTACCTCAACCACAAATTGCACAGCTTCCAGATAATAAAGCAGCTTTAACAGGAAGGAACCAACCTATTGCGAGTCCGAGCATTAGTAAATATGAAGGTTGTACCACTGTTGGGCTTAATCAACTACGAGACAATAACACCATTAAAAGTACAGTTAATCCAGATACTCCCACTTTGATTGAGTTAGGTAAACCGGAATTCCAACTAACCGTCAATGGTAAGACTATTACCCAAACTGGTACTGGTAAAATTACCGTACTACCTCAAGCCCAATTACAAGTAGCTGAAGTTACATCCGACGCAGGTGTCGCAAGAACTGGACCTAGTACAGACTTTTCTCGGTTAACACCTTTACCAAAAGGTACAAGGGCATCTATTACCGGAAGAGACGGTGATTGGTTACGCTTAGATTACGGTGCCTGGATTAATAGTAAAGAGACTCGTATTATACCAGGTAGTGTAGCACCGCGCACAATTATTCGCAGTGTTGGCTATCGGAATTTACAGGGCAAAACTGAGATAGTTTTTCCTCTACAGGTACCTGTTCCTGTTAGTGTCCAGCAAGGTGACAAGTCTCTAACTTTGACTCTTTATAACACCACTGCACAAACCGATACGTTCCGCACTGACAATAACCCAATTATTTCACGTCTCGATTGGCAACAAGTTAACCCAAATCAAGTACAATACACTTTTAATCTCAAGACAAATCAACAGTGGGGTTACAAACTTCGCTATGAAGGCACTAGCTTAGTTTTAACAATGCGTCACCCCCCCACTAAAACTGGACGTAAACCATTATCTGGTGTCAAAGTACTACTCGACCCAGGACACGGTGGTGCTGAATCTGGCGCCACTGGTCCCGAAGGTACTTTAGAAAAAGATGTTAATTTGGTTATTTCTAGGTTAATACGCGACGACTTAATCAAACGTGGCGCCACTGTAGTCATGACACGCAACTCAGATGTAGAACTCTCACTGGTTGACCGTCAAAAAATTATTGACGCCGAAGAACCTACAATCGCTTTATCTGTTCACCATAACTCGCTACCCGATAATGGTGATGCCGAAAATATTAAGGGATTTGGTACGTTTTGGTACAATACGCAAGCACACGACTTAGCTTTATTTTTACATAACTATGTAGTAGAAAAAATTAGGCGCCCTTCGTATGGAGTATTTTGGAATAATTTAGCGCTAACACGTCCCGCGAGTTCTCCATCTGTACTACTAGAACTAGGCTTTATGAGTAATCCTAATGAAATAGAACTAATTATCGACCCTGAAGACCAAAGGAAGATGGCACGCACTATTTCTAATGGTATCGCCGAGTGGTTTAAGGAAAATAGCAAATAACACTTAGGAAATAAGAAACTGGGGTTCTTATTTCCTAATCTTTGTATTCCTAAGCACACAAACGCGGAAAGTTTTTTAAGATAAGCATAACTAATTTAAAAGTTTGACAAAGCGTATATTAAAACAGCTTTATATTATTCTTATTTTAAGTGAATTCCCTCATTGACAAGGGTTAGAGGTTATGCATGGTCGATTCATCGCTGATATGTTCATGTATTTTAATTAATTAAACAGAGTTAGTATATTAAAAATATGGCAATAGTGAGATACTTATTTATCAGTAGATGTTCTCTTCATATCGGCGGAGATTGCGTAAGTATTTAACTGTAACGTTTGTAAGTTTTTATCCGTTACGAATGTTACATTTTCGTGAAGTTGTGATTAAATGTTATTACAAAAATATTTTTGGGCATAATGAAACATTTGACTATATAGTAGTCTTTGCTACATAATCATTTGTAATCAAATATACAAGCTGAAGTGCATTTACCTTAGTGAATGTACTAAATTCTGATGACTCGATAGCATGTGCAATTTTTTTGTATACATATTCAACGTTTGTACGTACTAAAACGATAGTTATTTAATAATGTAGTAAGAGGAAAACCCAGTGTCTAATTCATTACGGATCCAACTCAAAGAATACTACCAAAGTTTGTCGCGATCAACAGAATTACCAACTACCCAGTCTAACCCCATATCATCTTCTCCAACTCCGTTAAGTGCTTCTTCTAGTTCAAGTTCTGCTGTTGCTGCGGATGTTAGCGGGGGATTAGGAAATATTTCTGGCAACATTAATTACAGAGGTACTACTCCGCAAGTTGTTGACTCAGATTTAACTATCACAAATGTTGGTACGCTCAATGGCGCACGGGTGTTAATTGGTAACTTTGATGCTAGTAAAGACCGCTTAGGTATTGATGGAGCTACAAGTGGTAGCCAAGATGGAATTAACTGGAACTACGACCAAGCAAGAGGTGTGCTGACTTTAGATTCAGCGACTGCCCTTAGTTCTGATGTTTACCAAGGTTTATTGCGTCGAGTTACGTATGCTAATACTGATGCTAGCAACCCAGGAGCAGCGCGCAATATTCAGTTCTCTTTAGGTAATTTGCTTGCAAATCCAGAAAATGGGCATTTTTATGAGTTTGTAACTAATGAAGGCATTTCTTGGACTGATGCCAGGACTGCTGCTGATGGTCGTCCTACCTATTTAGGAAAGCGAGGGTATTTAGCGACAATCACCACTCAAGCTGAACAGGATTTTATTCAAAGTCGAGTTAGTGGTAATGGTTGGATAGGCGCCAGTGATGAGGCAGTAGAAGGAGACTGGAGATGGCTAACTGGGCCTGAAGGTTTAGCAGCAAACGACAACGGTGGTACTGGACAACTATATTGGCGAGGAAATAGTACAGGTGCTGCAATTAATGGACGCTATAATAACTGGGATTTACAAAGGAATGAACCAAACAACACTACTACTAACGGTGAAGATTATGCCCACATCGTTGGAAATGCGAATGCTGGAAATATAGGTAAGTGGAATGACCTTCCTGACCAGCAAGATTACACTAACATTGGTGCTTACAGACCCCAAGGTTATGTCGTTGAATACGGTGGTTTACCAACAGATTCTTCGCCAACTGTTAGTGCTAGCGTTACACTTAACTTTACTGGCGCCGTTGGTAACGCTGGGACTCCCGCTGTTGGTGCCTCATCAAGAGTTCCTAATTTTGGTGGTACTGCCGATGCCAATGGCTTTAATAGACCTGAAATTCTATGGCGCAATTATGGGAATGGACTCGACAGTGGTCAAAATGCTGTTTGGAGTATTAATTACGACACAGCGAACCCAACTAACCCCTTTAGCTTAGATACAGACTCAAGACTAACTAAGTGGATTCGAGAAATAAGAGACACTGATTGGGAAATTGAAGGTTTGTATGACGTAGATAACAACGGTATTACTGATATTTTCTGGCGCAATTATGGGAATGGACCTGACAGTGGTAAAAATGCTGTTTGGTTTATGACATTTGATGCTAACACTGGTATTAATGTTGATGTATCTAGTACAGCTAGAACTCAGACTCTTCGTCCTGTTGAAGATACAAGCTGGGAAATGGAAGGGGTGACAAACTTTGGTGGCAGCAGTGGACCTCAGATTCTTTGGCGCAATTACAGAACTGGCGATATAGCTATATGGGCATATAACTATGACTCTAACGTTGCTGGAACTGGCGCCCTTACTCTTGACCTCAGCAGAAGTAGAACTCTCGCTCGGAACGTACCTACTGAGTGGTTTATCGAAGGCTGGGCTGACTTTAATAATGACGCTATTCCCGATATTCTCTGGCGTAATTATAGAACTGGCGAAAATGCTATCTGGAAATTAAATAATACTACTACTGGTAACAATCCTTACTTTAATGACGCTGATGGGTACGTTATTACTCCTATCGTTGACACTCAGTGGGAAGTTGCAGATGTAATTGACTTTGATACAGATGGTGTTGCTGATATTCTCTGGCGCAATTACAGCACTGGCGGAATTGGTATTTGGGGAATGCAAAATAGCGGTGACTATGACCCAGCCAAGACAAACGCCATTATTACTCCTCCTGTCACAGATACCCAGTGGCGCATTGATGGAACTGCCGACTTTACAGGAGATGGTGTACCTGACTGGGTATGGCGCAACTACCGTACTGGTGAAACTAACATGTGGGCGATGAAGCGTGATGCAAGCAACGGCAACCGCTATGCTTTCGATGCTGGTTCTGTTATTTTCAGAGTTCAGGATGTAACTTGGGAAATTGAAGGCCCTAGCCCATCACGTGACATAGTGTAAAATTACTATCAAATCTGTAGTTATTAGATGATTATGCAGAGGCGCCTCACTAAGGTGTCTCTGCATACCCTATATCTTTATATTTAAATGTCTCCTGTAACACTTTATTAATTCTTTTTAATTTTGCTTAATCACATTGATTTTTATTTGTGTATTGAAACAATTTTTTCCTAGAACTTCAGGGAAAAAACGGTTGCTTTACAATTTCTTTATAAAAACTTTTTTCTTTCTACACATTAGCTTTACACTAACTATTTAAATTCGAGCAAAATAAAAGATATATTAAAGCTTGACAATTCGCAAACTCCGGCAGTCATTGTCAATTGCGATACCATAGCAGATATCAATGCTGCCTTCCTTGAGATGCATGTAAGCTTTATATGTTTATTTTAGGATGAAATCTATTTTGTTTAATTTAAAATTGCTCAGTAAGAATGAATTTTACTTACAAATTCTGCTAGTTGAGGCACCGCTAGAATAAGTATGTAACATTTAAGCCGAGATAGTTAAAAAATTCTACCTATTGATTGAAGCGCTAGTAGAGCTAAACAAAGTTAAATAGGACGTGAGAATAAATACTTAATAGTTAAATCGCTATTAAGCTATGTTTTTTTGTTTGATTTGATTAACATCAGGAGGGGCATCGAGTTAAATAAGTTTTGGCTGAATTTTAATTAACATAAGTTTCGTGTTCCGATTCGACAAGTGGCTAGGCAGAATGATGAGCAAATACGTAAACATTAAATATCACTTGTTTTGAGAGTGGTGATGAGGCAAATAAACTTACTGAATGTGAAAATTCATAACATTACAATGGTGGAGCTTTTAGAAAAGCTTTATCACGGTGGGGTTGTATTTACTCCCAACGTTGACCATGTTATGAAATTGCAGAAAAATTACGAGTTTTATGATGTGTATCAGGAGGCTGACTACCGAGTTTGCGATAGTAAAGTTTTGATGTATGTGTCAAATTTTCTTGGAACCCCAATTCAAGAAAAAATCTCTGGCTCAGATTTGTTTCCAGCATTTTACGATTACTATCGTGACGACGAGAATATTAAGATTTTTTTGCTGGGGTCTGAACCAGCGGTTGTTAGAAAAGCTCAAATGAGCATAAATTCCAAAGTTGGAAGAAACATTATTGTTGCCGCTCATTCTCCATCATATGGGTTTGAAACTAACGAGCAAGAGTGTCAAGAAATTGTTGATTTGATTAATGTTTCTGGTGCGACTGTGTTAGCAATTGGTGTTGGCGCCCCAAAGCAAGAAATGTGGATTGCAAAATATCGAGACGCATTAAAAAATGTCAAGATATTTTTGGCAATAGGAGCAACAATTAACTTTGAGGCTGGAGATATTCAACGTTCACCAAAATGGATGAGCGAAGTAGGTTTGGAATGGTTATATCGTTTAACTTCAGAACCAAAAAGACTTTGGAAACGTTATATGTTAAGCGCTTTCCCATTCTTTTGGCTGATTTTGAAACAGCGGATTCATCTATACAAAAATCCTTGGTCAAAACTTGAGGCGCCATTAGAAAAGCCACCAGAAAAAATGACACAAAAAGCATTAGCATCGGCAGTTAGGAGTAATACCATCTAATAAATTACGAACAAAACAAACAATGCATGTGCATCGAATTCAACCAATCTTTACTACATAAATAACCTGTATGGAGCAGCAACACAACCGTTCCGAAGACATTGATATTCGCAGCTACTGGCTAGTTTTAAAACGACGCTGGCTTGTTGCTTCAGGGATTTTGTTTACATCAATAGCATTATCAGGGTTTGCGATTTCGTTGCAACGTCCTACTTATCAAGCTTCTGGAAAACTACTGTTTCAGGCAAACCGTGCTTCGCTGCTAACAGGAGTAGGAGAGAAAGTTGGAGATTTAGAAAGTGTAAGACGCGAAGCAAATCCTCTTTCAACCCAAGCTGAAATTTTGCAGTCACGTCCAATTATAGAAGAAGTCATTGAAAAGCTTGACTTGCGAGATAAAAATGGTGAACTTGTAAAACCTGAGTCTATCAACATTAAAATTGAACCAATTCCTGGTACTGATGTTTTAAACGTGGCGCATATATCTGGCGAATCGAAAAAAGCTGCGGACGTTGTAAATCAAATTATGCGGTCATATGTAAATAGTAATATTCAAAATAATCGCCAGGAGACAATTGCTGCGCGTAAGTTTATTGAGGGTCAACTGCCACGCGCAGAAGGTGAATTAAATAGAGCAACTGAACAATTACGCTCGTTTAAGGCAGCGAATCAAGTTATTAATTTAGAGCAAGAAACAGAGGAAACTGTCAAAAGTATTGGTGAGCTTGATAAGCAACTCAACGAAGTCAAAGGACAACTAGCAGAAGTTACATCACAGCAGGCAGAACTTCGTTCTCAAATTAAAATACCCAGTTCAGAAGCAGTAGATAGAACATCGCTGTCGCTAATACCTGGTGTGCAAGAAGCATTGGGTGAACTACAAAAAGTGCAAAGTCAAATAGCTACACAACAAGCGCTTTATACCAGTGACAACCCGATAATGATTACTTTAAGGGAAAAAGAAGCATCCTTAAATAAATTATTACAACAGCGTGCTAGTCAGTCTTTAGGTACGAACGTTAAAGTTTCACCAGACAAGTTACAGTTAGGTCAACTCAAAGAACAGTTAGTTGGAGAGTCAGTGAGACTGCAAGCGCAGCGCTTAGGTTTGGAGAGTAAAGTCCAAACTCTCTCAGGTCTCCACCAGCAGTTCAAACAACGCGCGCAGGTTTTGCCGAATTTAGAAAAGAAACAAGGTGACTTAGAACGGCGCGTAATGGTGGCTCAAAAGACCTATGAAACTTTACTTGGTCGTCTTCAAGAAATTCGCGTTGCTGAGAACCAAACTATTGGTAGCGCGCGCATCGTCCAAAATGCGTTTGTCTCGCCAAACCCAGCGCGAATGAGAATGATGCTGCTTTTAGGGGCAGGGGGAATTTTTATTGGCGCCTTATTGGGAGTTGCTGCTGCGTTCTTAGTTGATGTCATTGATAAATCAATCAAAACTGTTAAAGAAGCTCAGGATGTATTTGGTTATACATTGCTTGGTTTAATTCCCAAATTTGATACCAATAGTGCTTCTATTGAGCAAACAATGGAAGGTGCCTCACCAAGGGTAGTTGTAGGAACTTTGCCACGCTCAGTAATTCACGAAGCGTATCAAATGCTACAAGCGAACTTAAAATTTATTAGTCATAAAACAGTTCGCACTATTGTAGTTACTAGTTCAGTTCCAGGTGAAGGAAAATCTGAGGTGAGCGCGAATTTAGCCGCTGTAATTGCACAAGCGGGTAAACGTGTCTTACTTGTAGATTCTGACATGCGTAATCCTTCGCAACATCATTTGTGGGGAGTGATGAATTTAACGGGGTTGAGCAATGTGATAGTCGGACAAGACCGTATTCGCAACTGTATTCAAACCGTAACACGAAATATATCAGTATTAACGGCTGGGGTAATACCACCAAATCCTCAAGCTCTATTAGACTCTGATGGCATGAGCGCTTTGATTCAAGCTTTATCACAACACTATGACTATATAATCTTTGATACTCCACCTTTAGCTGGAACTGCGGATGCAGCAGTTTTGGGTAAAATGGCAGATGGTGTTTTGGTTGTAGTTCGTCCTGGTGTCGCTGACTTGAAGAGCGCACTTGCAGCTAAAACTTTGCTTATGCGTTCAGAAGCTAACGTTTTAGGTATGGTCGCTAATGGTGTCAATATCAAACATGAGCCTGATAGATATTTCTATTACAACAGTACCCGTGATACTAATAATAGTTCGCTTGTAGTTCAGGCATCTGATAGTAAGTAGTACCAAAATATAGGCGCCTATATGGATAATACGGTTAGCACAGAATTAGGTTTTTGGGAGCAAATAAAAGAAGATTGGAAGTCACACGGGTGCGACTGGACACTTCCTGGTTTTCGTGCAGTGGCAGTACATCGATTTGGTGTATGGCGTATGACAGTACAACCAAAGCTTTTACGCGCTCCTTTAAGTATTCTCTACCGAATGTTATTCCGTAAAATTCGCAACGGTTATGGTATTGAACTACCTTACACTGTTAACCTTGGGCGCCGTGTAGTTATTGAACACCAAGGAGGTATTGTAATTCACGGTTACAGCACAATTGGTGACGACTGCATTATTCGTCAAGGTGTAACTTTAGGAAATCGTTATCTCAACCGTCCGTTAGATGCACCTTGTTTAGGCAAGCGCGTTAATGTTGGTGCTGGCGCCAAAATTTTTGGTGATGTCACCATTGGTGATAATGTCAATATTGGCGCTAATGCAGTAGTACTAAGCGATATTCCTTCAGAGTCAACTGCTGTAGGTATTCCCGCAAAAGTTATTCAGAAATCACTCGTCAATTAGAAACCGGGTTCCTTACCACAAGTTAAAATTTTTACCCAAGTTTTTCACAGGAACCCGGTTTCTTGGATAAACATTAGGAAATTCTCTAACATGTATACAAATCAGTTAGTGCATCTATCAATAGAAATAATTCTGCTGATAAGTGCCCTTTTTTTGCTTGTTCTGTGTTCTGTTTTACTAATTGAATGTATCGCTGCTCTGTTTCCACTCACTCCCACCACTTCAAAAATTCAGACTAATAAGGTGGCAGTCTTAATTCCTGCTCATAATGAAGAAGCTGTAATTTCAAATACATTAAAAAGCTTAAAATCTACGTCATTACCACATCATAAAATTGTAGTAGTTGCTGATAACTGTACAGACGCAACTGCTGAAATCGCGTCACGTGCAGGAGTTACAGTCATAGAAAGACAAGATGAGAACAAGAAAGGTAAAGGATACGCTTTAGACTACGGGTTAAAATTTCTAGAGAATAACCCACCTGAAGTTGTTGTATTTATCGACGCTGATTGTGTAGTTCAAAGAAATACAATAACGCTGTTGACCGAGAAAGCTAATAGTACAGGTAGACCAGCACAAGCAGTCTACTTGATGTCAAAACCTAATCAACCGACTCCTAAAGATTCAATATCAGTCTTTGCATTCAAAGTCAAAAACCTTGTGCGTTCACGTGGTTTAGTACGCATGGGTTTACCCTGTTTGCTGGCAGGTACTGGAATGGCATTTCCTTGGTCAGTTATTCGTTCGGTTGACCTGGCAAATTCTGAAATTGTCGAAGATATGAAACTCGGATTAGATTTAACTATTGCTGGATATCCACCAATTTTTTGTCCACAAGCAAGCGTAAATAGTAGTCTACCTCAGAACACGAAAGCAGCAAAAAGTCAACGTACTCGTTGGGAACATGGTCATATTCAAACTTTGCTTACTTATGTACCTAAGTTAATTACTAATGGAGTACGTCAAAGAAGATTAGACTTGTTTTTCAGCGCACTTGATTTGTGTATTCCACCCCTATCGTTATTTGTCGCAATGTGGTTTGCGGTGATGTGTACTTCACTTCTATTCGCATTTTTGATATCAATATGGATACCTGTTTGGATTACTGCTCTTGCAGGAACATTTATTTTGACGGCAATATTAATAGCTTGGTCAAACTTCGCGCGTTCTGACTTACCGTTGTTAGAACTGTTTGCTATACCGTTTTACATCCTCTGGAAAATTCCTTTGTACTTCAAATTCTTAGTTCAACCCCAAAAAACATGGGTTCGTACTGAACGAGACTAGTGGCAACGGATGTAACGGATGAGTGTTCCCCACTGTATTATTTGTATACTGTGGGGATTTTATGTATAACTTATATTTAGATGTATTTAAATGCAAATGGAAGCTAATAAACGCTTGTTAATAGTTCAGTATGCGGGTGACTACCGTGAAACCTTTAAGCAAGTTCGAGAAAATGGTATAGAAACATACCACGCGCAAAAGTATGTGATTGATTCGATAAACGATATCAGTCAAGAAATTGAAGAAGCTATTTTAATGTGTTGCCAAACTACAGAAAAATATAACACGCTTTTGCAACCTGGAATACGCGCGGTAGGCGCCGCAGTTGACCCATTTAAGCAAAGTCAAGAAATTTGTCAA
This sequence comes from Calothrix sp. PCC 7716, assembly GCF_019977735.1. Classification (GTDB taxonomy): domain Bacteria; phylum Cyanobacteriota; class Cyanobacteriia; order Cyanobacteriales; family Nostocaceae; genus Dulcicalothrix. Next base: position 375,090 of record NZ_AP025018.1, read on the forward strand.
ATTATCGCTGAATTAAACCCCACGCACTTAGTCGTTCACTCACCAATTCCAGCTATATTTAGTTGGGCGATTAAAAAGCGCGTTAAAACTATGGCATTGCTCGCTGATTCATTTTTACAGCGAGGATTACGAAATCGTATCAAAAACTCTCTTCTGGCTGCAAAATTAAATAACCCTTATATTGAGTGGGTGGCAAATCATGGTGTAAATTCTTGCCTTTCGCTTCAAAATATCGGTGTTAACCCAAATAAAATTATTCCTTGGGACTGGCCGCACTTCAAAACCCCCGACGAGTTTACACCAAAAACATTACCATCTACTGATGTTTGGAATCTAGTTTATGTTGGTGCTGTGGTTCCTAGTAAAGGTGTTGGAGAAATTTTTGAAGCATTGGCTATTTTACGTGAGCAAAATATCACAGCCAAGTTACACATAGCAGGTAAAGGCGATATTGATTATTTTATTAATAAATCTCAAGAATTAGGCATACAGGATAATATTAATTTTTTAGGTTTGGTTCCTCACAACGAAGTAATTGATTTAATGCGACAAGCGCACTTAGTAATAGTACCTAGTTGGCATGAATATCCAGAAGGATTACCATTAACAATATACGAAGCCTTGTGCGCGCGTACTCCTATTGTCGCTTCAGACCATCCCATGTTTAGAAGAAATTTAGAAGATGGCATTAGTGCAGTTATATTTCCAGCGCGCGATTCCAAGATGTTAGCAAATTCTATACATAAGCTCATATCAAATCCAGAACTTTATTACAGTGTCAGTTTCGCTTCGCTCAAATCATGGAAACAATTACAGTTGCCAGTTAAATGGGCTAAATTAATTTATACATGGCTTAACAATTCGCAACATGATAGAAACTGGCTGTATGAAAACAATTTAACTTCTGGACGGTATAAATACTGATTAAAACAGAGCAATAAAATGCACTATTAATTCCGAAATAAACGTTTTATTATAATCGAATATAGTAAAAGTTATTGAAAAAATAAATTTTTTCTAAGTATTAACGCTAGCTTAAATAAAGCTAAAATAATATCATTTCGTATTAAGCACTTTTATGCTTACTGTGAACATTTGTCCTGTATCTGAGTATTATTACGGTTAAATCACCATAAAAACCGTGTAATTACTCACATACAAATATCGCGGTGCGTCCGAATGAAAAAAACATCAAAACAGCTCCGAGTCTTATATGCAGTCGGACCAGAAGATGTGATTGCAGCATATAAGCATTGGAAACACGGAACAGAATCACCTTTACAAGTATCAATTCCTTATTCAAGTCAGTTTTACGAAGTTTGTCAAAGTTTAAACATTCAAGGCTATGTAATTGCACAGTCTGCAATTAAACAAGTCGTCAAAGATGACAAGTTCGTAATCAAACGTCTACCAATTCTAGTCAATCGCGCTCATGGTATTTTTTACCACATTCATCATATTTGGAATGGACTGTATTTACTTGTTTGTGCGGTAAAGTTCAGAGCATCGGTATGTATTGCATCTAGTGGAACTACGCACTGGTTTATGTGGCGCCTATTTTCTTTGTTGAGAATCAAGGTAATTCCATCAGTACATTGTGTATTATGGCGCCATTTCGGACATCAAACTCTAGGTGAAAAACTAACTCTCAAATTAGGCGCCAGCTTATTTAGTTCAAATTGTACGGCAACTTTAGCGGTATCAAATCAAATCACAAAGCAAATCGCACAACTAACTCAAAATCATCACCAACCAGTTCACGAGTTTACACCTACCTACTGTCGTCAAGACTTTGCTCATATTAACAAGGCAAATTTAAACGCATCTATATTCCGTGTCTTATATGCAGGACGAATAGAACATGACAAAGGTGTATTTGATTTACTCCAAATTGCCAAACGATTTCAAAGTGAAGGTTTACGAAATATTGTTTTCGATATTTGTGGTGAAGGTTCAGCATTTGATGAACTGTGTCAAGAAGTTACAGACTCTCGGTTAGAAGCAAATTATCAATGTCACGGTCACTGTACAAAACTAGGGTGTTGACTTTGTGGGAAATTAGGTCAAAATCGTTCATACAACTTTTGTGTCTAAACTAAAAGCTCAAAGCAGCTATAATACAAGGCTTAACACTGGCGCCACCAGACACAGATTGTGCATGAAAAATTATTGTCCCCGAAGCATCAGAGTCAACACCCTAGTACAAAACCCAAGATGCATTCTATATTCAGTGACTCACACGTCGTAATAGTACCAACACAAACTAAATTTGTTGAAGGTTTTAATAGAGTTGTAGCAGAAAGCATTTTAGCTGGTCGTCCAGTCGTCACATCCGCAGTATGTCCTGCTATATCCTACGTGCGTTCTGCTGTAATTGAAGTACCTCCAAACGACATCACAGCATACGGTGATGCTTTGATTGATTTATACAAAAATCATTTACTATACGAACAAAAGCGTCTTGCTTGTCTGAAACTACAAGAACAGTTTTATGATGTGAATAGAAGTTGGGGCGCCAAGCTAAAATCTATATTGATAGATATTTAAGCTACAAATGCAAGAACTTGATTTTTGCTTAATTACTCCTAGTTATGCACCAGACTATCATCGATGTCAGCTGCTGGCTTGGAGTATAGAAGCATTCGCACCCGAAAAGGCAAAGCATTATATAATTGTGCCAAAGCGCGATTTACCTCTTTTTCGTCAAATCAAATATAGAAACACTCAAATAATTACTCTTGAATCAATCTTACCTACTTGGGTTCAATTACCCTTTATCAATAATTGTTGGTTTAATATCAAGCATTTACTTGTGCGAGGATGGATAATTCAGCAACTCATTAAACTTGCAGCAGCAGAATTTCTTAGCTCATATCTTGCACCTAACGTAAAAACCCGTATAAAGCCAATTAGAGATGGTAAAACTATAACCAAAAGATAATTTTATTACCTAAGTATGAAAGAACATATTTTTGACTACGAGGCACCATATTAATACGTATTTTAAAGCTGAATTTTCATTTGATAATGGCGCCATTGAATTGAAAAATACATACAAATATACTGTTAGCAGTAAGTGATAATGAATTTAATTTGCATTGTGGCGCCAAAACATGAGAAAAAGGGCGTTGAAGTTTATATGAATAAGCAAGAAATATGGTTTCAATTCTTGCCCACGCCCAAAATCTAGTTTACACTTTGCTGTCATTGATGCCTTCTACCTACCAACAAGAAAATCTCGAAGCGATGTTTGGGATGTTTTTAGAGGCACAAGGTTATCCTCTACCTCAACACAGTAAAAGTAAGTCAGCTAGCGCCTTAAGCAGATTTCTCAACGTTTATAATTGGTCAACTAGAGGTGTGATTCGCACTGCCCGTAACCGTATTATTAAGGAGATTTTATCTGAGCGTTCGTTGGGGCGCCAACCATTTTTACAAGTTATTATTGACCTAACAACTTTGGAGAAAGCCGGAAAATTTAAGGGGCTTGAAAGCTTAATCAGCGTTTACCACGGAAAACGAGGTATGCATTTGGTTGTGGTGTACTTAGTTGTTGGTCGGTGGCGAATACCCTGGAGCTTCCGTGTTTGGAGGGGGAAAGGCGCCACTTCCCCAGCAAGATTAGGATTAAAAATGGTTAAATCTTTACCTAAAAAATTAACCAAGCACTTTAAAGAGGTAATGGTTTTAGTAGATACAGGCTTCGGCAGTATCCAATTTATACACGGTGTTCGAGAGAAAAAATTTCACATAATTGCTGGCATAGCTTGTACCCGTAAGTTAGTTGATGGGCGCAGTGTCGCCCAATTACACAAACGAGGACAGCAACTTTACCTTCAGGGTTTAAAATTTCCTGTCTATATATCCTGGTATTATTTTAAGCGTCATGACGGTAAGTATGAGAAACGATTTGTTATTTCAACCAAAGCCCTCAAAGCAAGCACTATTTCTTGGTGGGGTAAACGAAGATGGCAGATAGAGGGTTGGTTTAAAACCGCAAAACACCGTTTTGGATTACATCGCTTTGGACAAGGAACCCTCCTAGGGGTTTATCGCTGGTTAGTGTTGTCCCTGATATCTTATGTTTTGGCACATTGGGCTTATTTATCGACATCGGGCGCCAACGGCGACTTACCTGACTGGGGTGAAGCAGCAGAAATTGCATTCCAAACTATATTTCCCCATTTAGTAGTGTTACTTCTTTTACAACATATCGAACAGATGAGAGACTTGCTACTGAGTCAAGGAATTGACATCCAAATTTCCAGGTGCAAGATATGAGTTAGCGAACAGGTATTTGTATTTGTAGATTCTGATGTTGCTTTTATTCGTCCTTTTGATTGGAACTTTTTTATTCGTGATAGTTTAGTGCGCTTGTACCGTATTCATGGAAATCTTTCTCCACAGGCGCCGATTGGTGAAAAATGGAATTATAATGCTCGTCGTTTACTTAATTTACCAAGTGGTGATATTCCTGTCACTGGTTATATAAGTCAAATCATGACATGGCGAAGCGATAATTTAAAACAACTTTATAAATATATCGAAAAGGTATCAGGACGTAAATGGATTGAAACTGTTTGCAGTAATTGGAATTTATCTGAGTATGTGTTGTATGGGGTTTTTGTAGAGGAAGTACTTAAAGTATCGGGACATTATTTTGACTCAGAATGCATTTGTCATGAATATTGGTTTAATCAACAAATGTCTGATATGGATTTGGAGAACTTTTTTCAGCGTACCCCAAAAGAGCATATTGCTGTGATGATATCAGCCAAGTCAGGTATAGAAGTGCAACAATATGAGAATTTTGTCAAAAAGTTTCAGAAAATAGGGTAAAAAGATGTTCAATCCTCTTACATCCCAATCAATGCGAATTGCCTATTTAATACCTGAATTTCCGGGACAAACACACATTTGGATGTGGAGAGAAATTACCCATCTACGCGCGTGGGGAACCGAGATTGATATTTTTTCCACCAAGCATCCTTCTCCAGATGTTAAAGCTAAACACGATTTTGCCGATGCACAAGCTTACTATCTATGGAAGCAAAACATTTTCAATAATATAATTGACATTTTTATCGCTATATGCTGGGCAATAACTCGTCCGTTTAGTTTATATAAAGCAATAAAACTAGCTTTAACTATAGATGTAGAGGCGCCACGTTGGCATGTTATTGCTTTAGTGCCAATTGCTTGTATATTAGCTCGTTGTTGTGTCGCACGCGCGATAAAGCATATGCACTGTCATAGCTGTGGAAATTCCGCAATATTAGCAATAATGCTCAAACAGCTAACTGGCATTTCATACTCACTAACGCTAAACGCGAACTTGGAATGGTGGGGAGGTGGAATGAAGGAAAAATTTACGAATGCTGCTTTTATTATTGCTATAACCAAAAAGCTAGAACAAGAAGTACGACTGAATTACCCACTTCAACAAAACCAAGTACTGTTAGGACGTATTGGTGTAGACACAGAAAAATGGAATCCACAGCTTTATGAATCAAATCATAAAACTAATAATCAAACCTTTTACATTCTTACCGTTGGGCGCCTACACACAAGCAAAGGTCACGATACTCTAATTCAAGCTGTTAAATGCCTTGTAGATGCTGGTAAATTTGTTCATCTTACAATAATTGGCGCCGGTTCCGAGTTAGAGAATTTAAGAACATTGGCAGCACAGCTAGAAATATTTCATCTAATCGAGTTTACAGGAACTTTATCAGAAAACCAAATTATCCAAAAAATGTGTCAAATAGATGCATTTGTACTTGCTAGTCATGCAGAACCATTAGGTGTAGTTTACATGGAAGCGATGGCGATGTCAGTTGCAACAATTGGCACCAACGCGGGTGGTGTTCCTGAAATAATTACTGATACTCAAGATGGGTTACTAGTGGCGCCAAGGGATGTTATAGCTTTAACACGCGCGCTAAAACTACTGATTGAAAATCCGACACTCAAAATGCAACTAGCACGTAACGGACGCGCTTCTATTATTGAGCGTTTCGACAGTAGAATTGGCGCCGCAACACTTAGAGAAAAAATTATCAATCAAATTAATACGGGTGCTTAAGTTATATTTTATATACAGCTATTAGCTTGATTACTGCTGTACCATGTAAGAAAAATTATAAAGTTTCAGTAAATATACGAGAAATGAATATAATCATAATTATTAACTCTTATATTTAAAACCAAAGTTATAAAATGTCCAAGCAACTGCGGATTTTATACGCAATTGGTACGGAAGATGTAATTGAGGCATATAAATGTTGGACTAAAGGTTGCGATGTTGGGTCACAGGTTTCGATGACCTTTTCAAGTTATTTCTATTCGGTTTGTACAGCATTAGATGCTTTTGGCTATGTGATTGGGTTGGCTAGAAAGACTGAAGTTATTAAAGACGGTCGTTTTATAATCGAAAGGCGCCGAGTTTTGTTATATGGCGCCAAAGGTGTGTTTTATCATGTCAAGCAAATTCTACAAGGAATACAGTTGCTGATTTCAGCGATTCGTTTTGGCGCCGACGTTGTAATTGCTGATAGTGGTACGACCTACTGGTTCTTATTATTACCATTATCTTTGATTGGAGTAAAAGTAATTCCATCGCTGCACTGTACTTTGTGGCGTAAGTATTCCAAACAAACCCTAGGAGAAAAAATAATTCTTTGCTTGGGTCGTAGTTTGTTTACAAGATGTCATAGTATACACGCGGTTTCCCATGATATTACTGAACAAGTTGCTGTATTAACTCAGGGAATACATCCACCAGTTTATGAATTTTTACCTGTATATAAAAGAAGTGACTTTGCTGATATTCCCCTTCCACCTACTGAACGTGTACCATTACGAATTTTATTCGCGGGTCGTGTCGAGTATGATAAAGGTGCCTTCGACTTACTACAAATAGCCAAGCGTATAGCTTCTATGGGTATCAAAGATATTGTTTTTGATATTTGTGGAGATGGTGCAGCACTACAACCTTTACAAACATCTGTGAAAACAGAAGCTGTAGAAGACTTGTTCGTATTCCACGGTTATTGTAATAAACAACAAATGCATTTCATGTTCGGCAGGTCACATGCTGTAATTGTTCCAACACGTACAGATTTTCTTGAAGGTTTTAACCGAGTTGTTGCCGAAAGTGTGTTATCAGGTCGTTTGGTAATAACGAGTGCAGTTTGTCCAGCTATATCTTACGTGCGTGAAGCTGTTATTGAAGTGCCACCAAATGATATAGAGGCATACGTAGCAGCTATACTTCAAATATACAATGACCCAATAATTTGTGAACAAAAGCGACTTGCTTGTTTCAAGTTACAGGAGCAGTTCTATGATAGTTCCAAGTGTTGGGGTACTGTATTAGAGTTGAGCTTAAATTAGTATTAATACCAATATTGTTGTGCTTAATATTACATTTTTTGAAAAAATATTTGTTGTTCTTGGGGTGCTATTTTTCTCTGGAGCTTTTTCAGAACTATTTAGAGGGGCGCCGATTACACTGCTACGGTATATTATTTGGGGTGGTGCAACTGTTTTAGTTTGCATACGTTGGCAAGATTCGTTACGAGTAATTAAATCAGATATATTTTTAGTGCTTTTAAGTGTAATCGCATTCGCATCATTTCTGTGGTCAGATTTCTTTGTTAGCAGCTTGAAAGACAGTCGTGAAATTTTGCAGATGACTTCATTTGGGTTGTATATTGCCGCGCGTTTTACTATTAGAGAACAAGTAGAAACCATTGGTGCTGCTTTTTTCATTGGCGAATTAATGAGTCTGCTTGCAGGTGTCGCAATGCCAATACTTGGTATTCATGGTAGCGACCACCCAGGCGCCTGGAAAGGGGTATACGGGTATAAAAACTTGTTAGGGGCTATTATGGTAATAAGTTCATTTACATTTTTTTTGTTACCGAATAGTAATAATAAACTACAAAAAATCTATAAATGGACTGGTTTTACGTTTGGGGTAATACTAATGTTGCTTTCAACGTCAAAAACCTCATTAGTAGTATCAGTGGTATTATTTTCGGCGTTATATTTCTACCGTTATTTTCGGTTTGTGGGTAAAACAACGGTAATATTTCTAGATTTATTCATATTAATCGTTAGTGCAGCAATAACTCTCGTTTTAAGTAACTGGACAGAGTTATTAACAGGTATTGGTAGAGACCCAACATTAACAGGAAGGACACCGATGTGGGGTATAGCACTCACGCGACTTATGGATAGACCTTTGTTAGGTTTTGGACGTGGTGCTTTTTGGGCGCCAGGTAGTCCATATGCATTAGAAGCGGGTAAAGCAGTGGCGGTTGGTTTTGTACCTCCACATGGACATAATGGATTTATAGACTTAGCACTTGATGTCGGACTAATAGGTGTGACACTATTCGCGATTAGTTTTGTAATTGCTTACTTCAGAGCCTTAAAACTAGCATATGCTACAAAGGCGCCGGAGAGAATGTGGTATTTAGCTTTTCTGATGTTTTTCTTCATGAATAACATGACCGAAAGCTTCATGCTATTCAAAACCAATATCTATTGGACACTATATCTAACAACAACCCTCTCCCTAGGAAAGAAAAACTGCTCCTCGTAATCAGCACTTTAGTGCTTAAAATCTGACTTTTTCCTCGAAATTTTGGCGCCACATAAGTAATTTACGTTTATAGTTAAGCAGTAGTTAAGCAATAGTTAAGCAATAGTTAAGCACTGAAGTGCTTATTACACGGGGGGTTTTTTGCGTGCTTAGTACAGCTATGTCCATCTGTTGGAGATGGGACGGTATCCATGTGCGCGATGATAGTCAGCGTCTCGTATTGCGAGTTTTTGATTAACTGCTCGCACTGCAAAATTGGCAATTTTACTTATAGAACTGCGCTTACACCAGTTTGAATATAATGAAGCAACTTGTGTAGATAAAACTTCATGCCAACGTAATGCAATTTGTTCTGTAGAAAATTCAAGAGCGCGTTTTTGACCGTTAATAACCATTTGTTCGTATAAACCAGGGTCATCTCGCAGGCGCCGAATTGCTGTAAGAGCTTCTTTATGTGTTTTGACTTCGATATAATCTAAATGCGACTGTCGTAAATATTGAAAAGCAGGTTCTGGACCTAAAAGTGCTGGAACTCCTGCTGCCCAAGCGTTGATTAATTTACTCGCAGGTTTTACAAAAGCATCTCTTTCAGTTAAGTCTCGCACAGCCAAAACTAAATCAGCTTCACTATAATCATGCCATTGTACTGGTTTATCTTTATGTAAACCATTTATTTCTAACTTAACACCAAGATTTGCGAGTTCTTGAATGAACTCTGGTGAACGAAATGCTTCATATAAATTTATCTCAGAACCTTTAAAAACTATATTACTAATACGATTTTTACGCGCGCTATCTCGTTTTATTAAACCAGGTTGTGGCCAGTGAGGTATAAATATGTCTGTATTCGACTTGATATTTGCTTGATTTTGGACAATGGCAACATCACATAAAGCAGGTCTAGGTCCATCCGAACGACAACCGACAACAAAAGATGAAAAAGTTTTTTGTTTAATTCCAAAATCTAACGCGCTAGCAACACATATATTACCTTCAACAAATTGGTTAGACAAATATACATTGAGGTTTCTTCGTTTTAAATGTAAATAAGTCATAACAATCCAGCATTCCTCGTTTGTAACAATACGTCCAGGAATTGTATCCGGGTCAGGAAGCTGGTTCTCATTGGATAATAAATCAGCCCATTTTTCTAAATCTTGACAAACGAATGTAACTGGGTAGGGCAACACAGTAAATTTTGTTTCTAGTTTTTGGAATTGCATTGCTGTATTTTGTTTTCAAAAACGCTACTATGGTTTTCTAATAGCTTCGACAGAGTTTAGAATAAGCTAACTCTTTTCGTTTTCTGTAAAATTCTAGCATTTTTTTCATCACTCGCGATCTCATCGGCGCCTCTATTTGCATTGGTCCTATTTGTACTAACCATTCTCCAACATATGGATGACTCGCATTAACTGCAAAATAAAAAGTATCCCAAAACCAAGGCCACATTGCATCATGATGATGAATAATTTTGGCAGTTTGAAGATACTCTTGAGTATACCAATTTTTTGGAACGCATGTACCGATGGAAAAATTATGTGAATACGAAAGAGTGTCCCAAGGAATTTGCATTTTTGCAACAGTTAATCCTAAAGCTACTTGGTCATTGAAAAAAAATCCTGAGCGATTAGACATAACTTGAGCATCACACAACCGTGTAAAAGTGTCTAAATAATGTTGAGCAAAATTTGTGCTGCGACGATAAACAAAAACACCACTATTAAAGCAGAACCGCATTGGTAAATGCTGTGGTTCGCTTGAGACCCAAGGTAGTGCTTCTATATCTATATCAACACATTTACATATTTGGCGCCAGTAAGGGTCATTTGGGTCATCTGCTCCAGAAGTTTCGTTGGTCAATTTATCAGCAGGACAAGCAACAAAGCTAAAATCCTCCTTCATCATAAATTCACTTGGCTCATCGACTATAAGTAAATCGCTGTCTAACCAACCAATAAATTCAGTTTCAGCAATGTCTTCCACTGCTTTCAATGCCATTAGTTTGTTCAAAAACTTATTCCAAGAATATTTATGTCTACTAGTAAAACTAATGTACTGAACTTGAAGTTGTTCTAATTGAATACGTGTGTTTTTAGAGATAGGTGGTCCAAAGCGAGGTGTAACGGCGTATACTGGACAAGAAGCATAGGCGCCTCCCCATCGACGTAAACTTTCAATCATGCGTAATGTTTGAACTTCGAGCCATCCAGATTCTATACAGCAAACAAAAGTAATAGGCACCATATTAGCTATTTTTTGGAATGAGAAATCAGAAACCCGGTTTATTAGGGTTTCTATTGATTATTTTGCACAAAAATATTATTTTTTAAAATAGCATACAAAATCTATCTTAAGTATGATGTTTAATTCAGAAGGTGAAAAGTGAAAAAATATGGAAAAATGTCGAGGAAAAGGGCTGTTATCCTTATTCCATGATGCTTGGGTGTTTTGAATAATTGTTAATAAGTTTTGTGTTACAGGGGGTTTGGATATGCAGTCGATAGGGGTGGTAGTTATAGGCAGAAACGAAGGAAAGCGTCTCGAACGGTGTTTACTTTCGATATTATCAGAAGGAGTGATTGTATGTTATGTTGATTCTGGTTCTAGCGATGGAAGTGTCGCAATGGCTAGTGCGTTGGGTGTATATGTTGTAGAACTTGATACTTCAATTTCATTTACAGCAGCACGCGCCCGCAATGCAGGTTTTGATAAGCTTTTAAAATTGGCGCCAAATTTAGAATACGTCCAATTTGTCGATGGAGACTGTCAAGTGGCACAAAATTGGCTTTCGGTAGCGGCAAAATATCTTGATGAGCATCAAGAAGTTGTTGTCGTGTGCGGTCGGCGCCGAGAAAGGTTTCCGTCAGCATCGAGATATAATCGGTTGTGCGATATCGAGTGGGATACACCAATAGGAGAAACCAAAGCTTGCGGTGGAGACTCAATGATGCGTGTTAATGCATTTAAAGCAGTAGGTGGTTTTAACCAAGCTTTAATTGCTGGAGAAGAACCAGAATTATGTTTACGACTCCGTACTAATAAAGGTGTAATCATGCGTATTGATGAAGAAATGACGCAGCATGATGCACAAATGACAAATATTGGTCAATGGTGGAAACGTTCTTTACGTGCAGGCCATGCTTATGCACAAGTAGCTCATATGCACGGTAAAAATTCTGAACAATATTGGGTAAAAGAATCTCGTAGCATTTGGCTATGGGGATTTATATTACCATCAATTGCCATTGCGACCAGTTGGCTTACATACGGGTTTAGTTTATTAATAGTTGCATCATTATATACATATTTATTTTATCGAATCTATCAATATGGAAGAGCAACTGGCTTAACAGCACAAGATGCTAGACTATATGCTTTATATTGCATTTTAAGTAAATTTCCTTCTTCACAAGGTCAAATTCAATTCCACTTATCACGTTTACTCAAACGTCAACCGACGTTGGTTGAATACAAAAGTGCCACATCTTAAGGAATAGATGGGATTTGATAGTTTTATATATGTACCTTCAGATATCTGCATTCAGATAGAGGTTGTACACATAAATTTATCAAATTCCGCCAACTTCACTTGTCTTTACAATAACTTCACAAAAAAACCATAAATTTAAAGATTAACTTCACATAAGTAATTGATTTTACATAAAAAAAATATTAATTTTACAAGTAATAAAGTGCCAACTGCGTGCAGTAAAACGCTCCTTAGCGTAATTCTAGGCTTACCCAAGTATACAAACGCACACAATATTAAAGATAGTTGGTTTAATTTTATTAGCTATAGTGTTACTATTTGAATTTTTAACTATACGTATGGTGGGCACTGCTCACCTTACAGGTACTTAGATTTTTTCAATTATCAAATCGGATTCCTATAGCCAATTGTTTTGAACAAATGTGGTGCATTATAAGCAAAAATGAAAGTAGCATACTTAGTCAATAAATACCCGAAGGTAAGCCATAGCTTTATTAGGCGTGAAATAGCGGCCCTTGAAGCTTCGGGTATATCGGTGACTCGATTTTCGATTCGTTCTTGTGTCTCGGAATTGGTTGACCCAGAAGATAAACTAGAATTCGAGAAAACGCGGGTAATACTAGATGTAGGAGTATTGAATCTACTATTATCATTGATTAGTTTTGCGATTTTCAAACCAGCAGCATTGCTTAGGGGTTTATTTTTAGCTCTTAAGGTTGGCATAAAATCCGATACGGGAATTTTGCACCATATTATATATCTAGCGGAAGCTTGCACTTTGCGACGCTGGCTTGTAGAGTGTGAAGCGACTCATCTCCATGTCCATTTCGGAACTAATTCGACGACTGTAGCAATGTTGTGTCATGCTTGTGGTGGTCCCGAATACAGCTTTACAGTTCATGGACCTGAAGAGTTTGACCGTGCGGTTAATATAGCTTTAACAGAAAAAATCAATCGTGCAAAGTTTGTTGTGGCAATTTGCTCTTTTGGTTTGAGTCAGTTGTATCGTTGGTGTCATTACGAGCAGTGGCAAAAAATCCATGTTATTCACTGTGGAGTTGATGACGAGTATTTTAACCAACCACAAACAGACATTCGCAGTGGTAGTAATTTAGTTTGCGTAGGAAGGTTATGCGAACAGAAGGGTCAAATTTTGCTATTAAATGCAATTAAACAACTTTGTGATGAAGGTTGGGATTTGCAGTTGACCTTAGTAGGTGATGGAGAAATGCGAAGTCATCTTGAAGCACTTATCCACGAATATAATTTGCACAACTTCGTCAAAATTACGGGATGGGCAAGCGGTTCACAGGTACAACATCATATAAAAAATGCTCGTGCTTTAGTCTTGCCGAGTTTTGCTGAAGGTTTGCCAGTGGTGCTGATGGAAGCGTTTGCGTTGTCTAGACCTGTAATTAGTACATATGTTGCAGGTATTCCCGAATTAGTTGAATCGAATATTAATGGTTGGTTAGTACCAGCAGGTTCGGTTGAAGCTTTGACTACTGCGATGCGTGAATGTTTACGAATGCCTCCTGAAATCTTAACTCAAATGGCAGTGTCTGGCGCCCAATCGGTGATAGAACAACATTCGGTTGCGGTAGAAGCGAAAAAGCTAGCAGTTTTATTTAGTCAGTTCAACGACCAGAATAATAACCAGGTGTCTGAACCAAAGTTATTGTTGACAACGCAGTAGATATAAATAGAATACTTTACCCAATCCATGACAACCCTAAAAAAACCGACTCTAAAAAAGCTTGCTATTCGTGGTGCAATGTGGACTATTATTGGTTACGGCGCCAGTCAATTTGCGCGATTAGTGAGTAACATTATATTGACTCGGTTATTAGTGCCAGAGTTTTTTGGGTTAATGGCAGTAGTGAATACGCTGCTGATGGGTATAGAATTATTTTCAGACCTAGGTATCGGTCAAAGCATTATTCAAAACAAACGTGGTGAAGAACGAGAATTTTTCAACACTGCATGGACACTACAAGCAACACGGGGGTTTTGGGTATGGTTCATTTGTTTAGCAATTACATATCCCGCAGCACAATTTTATAATGAACCGCGACTGTTATGGTTAGTCCCAATTATGGGGTTAACATCTATTATCCTTGGATTTGCCTCACCGGCGCCTGCACTACTCAACCGTCGTATGGAAGTTGGTAAAGTCATAATGTTTGACTTTATCGTACAAATACTATCACTAATAGTATTGATAACTTTAGCTTGGTGGTTACGCAGTTTGTGGGCATTCGCAATTAGTGGACTGATTGGAGGTACAATTCGTGCAATTGGTAGTTTCTTCTTAATTCCAGAACAAAGACCAAAATTTTCTTGGGACAAAACAGCACTCAAAGAACTTCTATCTTTTGGTAGATGGATGTTCATCGCCACAGCAATTATGTTCTTAGCAGAGCAATCTGACCGATTAATATTAGGTAGGTTACTATCATTTCAAACGGTAGGTGTGTATACTATCGCAGCGACACTAGCAAATATGCCGCGTGAAGTAATAAAAACCCTAAGCTATCGAGTCATATTTCCAACAATATCCAATCAAACCGACTTACCAAGAGAAACCTTACGAGCAAAAATAGTTCGTCAACGTCGGTTGATAGTATTTGCATGTGCAGTATTGTTAGCAATACTAGTAAACATTGGAGACTTTGTTATTGCTCGACTCTATGACCAAAGGTATGCAGAAGCAGTATGGATGATGCCAATACTTAGCTGTGGTGTATGGTTCTCAATCTTGTATTACACAACAAGTCCAGCTTTGCTAGCACTTGGGAAACCATTATACTCTGCCCAAAGTAATTTACTAAGATTTTTAATGGTAAGTATTGGTATGCCATTAGCGTTTACTACACAAGGAATATTGGGAGTAATTGTTGTGATAGCACTTTCAGACTTTCCATTGTATCTTGGAAACCTTTATGGTTTATGGTGCGAAAAACTTTTTTGTTTCATTCAAGATGTGCAAGCAACAATATTGTTTGTGGGAATGTTAGCTTTGTTCGTTTTAATTCGTAGTTCTATCGGTTTCGGAACTCCATTTCAAATCTTTATGTAAGAAACCAAGAAACCCGGTTTCTAGTTAAATCTTTATTTTGATTACAATATTGATATAAGAAACCGGGTTTCTAATTTTAACTTTCAGTTTTAATAGCGTTGTATTGAGTTGTGACTTATAGCAACTTAGAAAAAAAGCGCTGTTTGTTCTTTATCGCTTTAAATATCATGTTAAAGACAGCATCTCTTTGGAAGTGGCAATATTCACATTGGAATAAACCAATCGACGAGCGAATTCTTGGCTATACAGTTTTACTACCCGTTCCAGGTGATTTACCAGTTTTTCTCAAAATTGCTTTAGAAACTTGTTCAAATCAAAAACCAGATGGATTATTTGAAACCCTTGTCATACCAGACCAACTTGTACCAGGTTTTTCTGAATTGCTCGAAGAAACGCGCGATAAGTACTATACATCAATTCGTTTAATTAATCCCAACCCTTTAGAGCAAATAATTTCCCGTTACCAAAATAATCCGCATAACAACCATTGGTTGCAACTTGTTCGTGGAGTCAGTGCAACTCAAACGACACACGCACTTTTACATGATGCTGATTTATTTATCACCGAAGATGAATTCATGAAGATTCATTACGAAACTTGTAAATCAGAAAATTTAGCGTGTCTTGGTGTGAGTCCAGTATGGGATGCTTGGTATAAAGACAATGGACTGAATCATCTTACTGCAACCTGGGAAATGATGTTCGACGTAGACTGGGTAAGAAGTTTTCGACCTTGGGAACATCGTGGACATGACGGAGAAATACTAAGTCAAATTCATACATTTGATACAACTCTATATCCGCAATGTCAGACTAAACCAGAGTTGATAAGGTATCACCAGCAAGAATGGGGATTTATTCACTTTAATTACGTGATTTGTACTTATCGGTGGTTTCAAAGAAGTAAAACACGATTTGAAGACGAATGCTTCCGAATTCTTTTAATTCGATTACTCATCGAAGCATTTGACAAATCTGGGTGGAAATATCAAGTCCCTTCTCTGGATGAATTAATCAAAGGTATAACAGACGAAACTAAAAGAGTCACCTACATTCGAGATAAAACAAGGCAAAATTACTCCGATTTTCGCACCAAACTACAAACCCTTATCGACAGTAATCTTTTAGACGAAGAAAAAACTTGCATACTCAGTAAAGGCGCCACCAAATTTGATAAAGTATTTGGGTATAGCATGTAACATTGATAGTAAGTTGGGTTACGTTCCTTCACCCAACATACATCAATATACTAATATCACTTTATAGCTATAAAAGGATGTACTGTGAAGTACCACATCGTCTTAAGTCGTGCATTTGACTTAGAGTCCATAGCTCAAAATGCACAAGCAGGTAAATCTCCTTGTCACGTCATGTGGGAAGCAAGTCAAATTTTACAAGCTGAGATACATCAACCAGGCAAATACTTACCTGTACAATCAGATACACTACGTGCATTGTTGATGGGTAACAAAGAACACTGGGCATTAGCGCGTACACTATCGCAGCAACTTACCGAAGATTCAGTAGTATTTTGTACAGGTGAAGACATAGGTATACCATTAGCTAGTTTATGTGGCGCTAATAAAAAGCGTCCAAAAACAGCAGTATTTATTCATAATATTAATAGATTACGTGGACGCTTGGCATTGAAACTATTCCAGGTGCAGGACAAAATAGACTTGTTCATGACTTACACCTGTGCAAGTGCAGAATTTTTGCGCGACTATTTAAACTTACCAGAAAGTAAAATTAAATTATTTTTAGAACAACCAACAGATATTACATTCTTCACACCAGGTAAAACATCTCCTACTAAAACACGTCCAATAATAGCGAGTGCAGGGTTAGAACAGCGAGACTATCGTACCCTTGCTGCTGCGACTCAAGACTTATTAGATATAGAAGTCAAAATTTGTATAGCATCACCAAATGCCAAAGCAACAAAACGTGCATTCCCTTTATTGGCGCCAAAAAATATGTCGTGTCGTTATTACGATTGGCAAGAGCTAGTACAATTATATAGAGATGCCGACATTGTAGTAATACCCTTATTTGAAAATAACTATCAAGCTGGACTGAGTACGATGTATGAAGCCCTAGCATGTCGGCGCCCGGTTATAATTACAAAATCTCCAGGAATAATAACAGAGCTAGAAAAAGCAGGTGCAATTAAAACTGTACCTCAAGGAGATGCACACTCATTACATGAATCTATAACCAAACTACTACACAACCCAGAAAAAGCAGACAACCTAGCACAACGAGGATACGACTTAGTACTAAAACACTACAACCACAAAATATATATAGATAAATTTGTAGAACAAATAAGTTCCCTGTAAAAACCATATCCCCAAAATGTGAACCAATGGTTCACATTTTAGTTAGGGCACCAAAGAAAATGTAAGTACATACTAGTTAAATAAAGTACTTGCTATGAAAATAAAATTTCGTATTTAACTCAATATAAACACGTAAATTGGATTATTAATGTTATTAAAAATACCTAATTTTTGGTTGTGTGGCGCCGCGTGACTTATTTTTCGTTTGTTGTAGGGAGTATAGAGTTATGAATCTACATCATCGCAATTACGCTGTTGTTCAGTAGGTTCTTCAGTTATTTCCTTAAAATCTTCAGAAAAAGCACTTTTTAACACGTTACGTTCTAAAAGTTTTGCTAACTCCTTACCTGACATGGAGTTCATACAGCAATTTCCATAACTTTAGATTTATTTGTTATTTGTTCTGAGTCAATATTAACTGATAAACACACCTCAATAGCCTCATATAAATTCTCAAGTAACTCTTCAAACGTATCCCCTTGAGTTGCACAACCGGGGATAGCTGGAACTTCTGCCCAATATCCACCTTCTTCAGCTTCGTGAACTATGACTTGAAGTTTCATTTTGGTATTACTTATTTCAATTGAGAGCGCGTGCCTCTTCTATTTTAACTTAAAAATACTTTATTTATGATTTTCAAGGTTGAAGGCTAAAACAAGGTGATTATAGTTGGGTTCCGTTCCTCCAACATACAGGTTAATATTGAGTATAGTTGAAGTAAAGTTACATAATAATGTTAAATATGTTTGCTTGGACAAGTCTTGTTACATCTCTTACGCTTCTGGTTTATTTAGTGTTAACGATAAATGTTGGTAGAGCTAGAGCTAAATATAAAGTACCAGTACCGCAGATGAGTGGAGATGCAAATTTCGAGCGAGTATTGCGTGTACAGCAAAATACTTTAGAGCAATTAATTTTCTTTTTACCAAGTTTATGGTTGTTTTCTTTTTATGTTAGCCCTTTATGGGGAGCTATTATCGGCGCCGTTTGGCTGGTTGGCCGTATAGTTTACGCTTGGGGATACTACCAAGCAGCAGAAAAACGAACGCTTGGTTTTGGTATAAGCTCTCTTTCGGGTATGGTTTTACTTGTTGGCGCCATTATTGGTATAGTTACGAAACTTGTTTCTGGTGGAGTATAGGCATAGTGAATAAACCCCATGCTAATCCAGTAATGAAACCAAACGGTGTAACAATAAAATTATTAAAGTTCCACCATCCCAACACCTGCACAGCTAACTCAAAAGGATAAGCCATCATTAAAATAGCAGCAATCGCGGCACCGTTCCAACCGTACTGACTCAACCAGTAAAAACCTTTACCACCTGTAACCGCAAATAAAACGCGCGTTACGAGTAAGCCTGTAACAGTACCATAACACCGCATGCACACAGCCATGATAAATGGTGGCGCCATCATTACTCCCATATCAGGCTGTGGACACACATAATGTCCCATAAAATAAATAATATCGGCAATTATCGGCAACATTGGTAAACCAGACGCAGCAAGGAAAGGAGCAACCACTGGACCAACTACCATCCCTGAAAGCAAAAAGTCTCCAATAAAACTTACCGCTTTTGTACGTGACTGTTTTTCTAAAATGGCGCCTTGCATAGCTTGTTTGTAATAATTTGAGTTGATTGTAAAGATATTGTAATATTTAATGAATTAATAATTAATAATACATAAGTATTGTTTAAAAATCTAATTACAAAATGTGAACCATTGGTTCACATATCCAATATATTACAAATTGTTTCACAGTTTATCCCACTACCTGTAATAATCAGCGAAGGGGCGATTTTCTGGGGTTTAGACAGCAGAAGTGACAAAATTAAGCAATAATAATATACCTGATGTATTTGTGCGTTGGAAGACAAATCCAACTTAAAAGCGGAAAGAGCTGGTCAAGAAATATACTACAAATAACTGAAATACAGCCAGGTGAATTCATAAAAGCAGAAAACCTGCCAGGAGGGTTAACAATAAAAGTCCAAATGCCCTTTACACAGTATGGTATAAGTTGGCGCCTTTACAATCCTCTAGCTGGGTATAAAGTCGGAGATGCTTGGGAAGCCATTAAGAATCTTAATGATTGGAGTGAATTTAATGATGCTCGACAGACTCTCAATTATCGCTACCACAACTCATTCAAGAACCCGCTAAACAAAGAATGGCATCATATACATGAGCGAAGCGCAGGAGGAGCAAACTCTGTTGAGAATTTAGCAGTCACCGATACTATAAACAACCAAAACTTCAATCAATGGTTCGCTAAACCGCAAATTGGTACTTTAGGAGTATCTGTAAGGCTTTTTCTCAAAAAAGCATCAGCACAGGAGCATCGTGAATGGGGGTACAAAGCAATTCAAGCACATGGACTAAAATTGATTAAAAGAGACCTCGGTCGAGGTTTATTCCAAGAAATAGTTTAAGGGTATTAAATTTAACATGAAAGTAATTCATTATCTTGAGCTTAAACTTTACAATTATCATGGAGAGATTACTCCTGGATATGAAGAATTTATCAGTAAGTACGCTCCTTATCGGCACGGTTCTAGCACAAGTTATATTTTTTCAGACTCTCAACAGTTAGCAGAAGCAATATCCATGTTGACAAAACAGGGATTGCCTGTGGAGCATTTTTACAGATTTGAACTTGCGACAAACGAGTTGGAAACTTATCCAGCACTGTATTTAGGTGTATATTGCATTTTTGAAGTATTTGGCATTGAGTCAGGCAAAGAAAAAGTAAATGCTAATATTTTGAATGATTATCAGATGGTGCAAGATTATGAAAGTGAAAGGATTGTAGTATCTACAAAAATTAAAAAAATATTAGATGGCATGACCAAAAGATTAAGTTGGGAATCAATAGAAACAACGAATGGCGAAGAGTGTTTTATTATGGAAGTACAGGAAATTCTTCCAGAACCGATTGTTGTACCGTTTCCGGTTAGTGTCGAACCGGAAGACCCAGTACTTACTTTTGCGGTGCGAAGTGATGGACGTTCAGCAATTACTGAGACTAACATTGCCAAATTAAGAGAAGTTGGTATAGCTTTAAGTCTAGATGTAAAAACTCCATTGATGGTACTACCGTGGCAGCGTCGTCTTCTTGCATCTGGTAAAGTTATCAAAGCTTTGCAAATGGCAGGTATGAAAAATATTCTAGAACTTACCGAACCTCTGCTTTTAGAGTCACACCTATTAATTGCAGGAATTAATCAATCAACAGAATATCAAACCATCACAAGTGTATAATGCGACCAAAGCCAATTTAATTGAACAGTAGTTAAATTATATACTTTTTGCAAAAATAAAAAGGCGGGTTTTGCTCAATATAAACACTTAAAATAGCTTTTGCATGTGATTATTAATACTTGCTTACAAATTTTTTTCTATATATTTGCTTGCTAGCTACATTGTAGG
Organism: Calothrix sp. PCC 7716; assembly: GCF_019977735.1. Lineage (GTDB taxonomy): Bacteria > Cyanobacteriota > Cyanobacteriia > Cyanobacteriales > Nostocaceae > Dulcicalothrix. Next base: position 396,049 of record NZ_AP025018.1, read on the forward strand.
GCATCGGCGCCTTTGTGACGAGAGTAGTACGCCTCACTTTGACCCTCTTAACTCTTGCCTCTGTGGACTCTGTGTCTCTGTGGTAAAAAAATATACAGACAAAATTAATGACATAGACCAGTAGTTGGGTTCCGTTCCTCCAACGGCACTCGCTTCAACCAGGGGAACCCCGGCAACGCGGTGCCTCCCCAACCTACAATTTTAAGGGCAGGCAGGATGCCTACCCCACAAGATTATATTACCTTGCTTTAGTTACATAGGGGCTGGTTAGTTTATCGAGTTGCTGTATTAGCAAGCTTAGGAACAAACCTACGTCTGTGACTACACCAACAGACTCTACGGAACCTCTATCACTAAGTTTGGTTACGACTGCGGGGTTAATATCGACGCAAACCATTTTGACTCCCGCAGGTGTCATGTTACCCACACCTATAGAGTGCAACATTGAAGAAAGCATCAAAATCATTTCGGCGCCGCGAATATGTTCTGTATACTCGACTTGTGCTTTAACCAAATCCATTTGAGTATCAGGAAGGGGGCCATCATCACGAATGGAACCAGCAAGTACGAAAGGTACGTTATTTTTAACGCACTCGTACATGATTCCACCTTTAATAATTCCGGCTTCTACGGCTTTAGCAATGCTACCATGACGACGAATTGTATTTATAGCTTTAAGGTGGTGGCGATGTCCTCCTCTTACAGAAACACCGCGTTTCATATCAACACCTAATGATGTTCCCATCATTGACTGTTCAATATCATGAACCGCAATAGCATTACCACCTAGCAATGCTTGTACATAACCTTCACGAATTAAACGCGACAAATGTTCACCACCACCCGTATGAATTACCACGGGTCCTGCGGTGACAACTACCTTACCACCGGCATCACGAATTTTACGTAATTCCCAAGCGACCTGTTCTACAACTAATTCTACACGACGTTCGCTAGAAACACCTGCGGACATAAAGCTGAATTCTTCGGCATTACGTTTCTCGCGCGATTCGGTTTTACGAATAGTGCGGATACCTAAAACATCAACAACAACTTCTTCACCTACTTCTAAATCGCGTAACAATTTACACTTGGCAACAGTACCTTGAGGTGTTCGTGTAATTGCAATGGCGCCATCCATACGTTGGTTTTGCACCTGTATCCACTCACCACTAATACGCACTTCAGTTGGGTATATAGTAGTGACATAGAAATCATCAGGCGCCACACCGTTTTTCTCAACAGGCTCAAGTTTAGCATCGCGTTCATCTTGGGGTAAATCTACAGCACCCAAATCAATTAAGTGCGAAAGAATACTTTCCATGACTTCGTGCGATGGTGCAGAAACTTTAACTTCTGCTGCCGAAGTACTTTGACGCTGTTCGCCCAAGTTAAAGTTTAATACCTGGAAGCTACCGCCGCTATCAATAATTAAATCGAGTGCGCGGTTAATTAAACCTGAATCAAGTAAATGTCCTTCAAGTTTGAGTATACGACTTTCAACGTACACACTTGCATGAACTTCATCGCGTACAGGTTCAGTAGTGCGTAGAGTTAAACATTTTGCGGCGCCACCTGCCTTAAGAAATTCAGTTAATGGAGTTTCGAGTATTTGAAAACCAACTTCAGATAGTCGTGCTTTTAAGCTATCAGAAGCTTTATTCATTACGACAATATGGTCAATGTTAACTGCATTACAAGCAAAGTTAACTGCATCAGCTTCTTCGAGGACAATGCGTTTTTCTGCTGCTACACGCATTTCAATCAGACGGTTTGAATATGAATCAAAGGCGCCGGGATAATAAAGTAAATACCCGTTAGCTAAAGGACAAAAACAGGTATCAAGATGATAAAATCTATCATCAATAAGGCGTAAAGACAACACCTCAATATCAAGCCACTTTGCTAAATAAGGGTGTGAGTCTAATTCTGAACGAAAACCATACCCAGCCCAAAGCCAACGTCCTTCTCGGTCTAGAAGTGCATCGCCGGCACCTTCAAAAGGTAAATCTTTGGGAAGTTCGTAGACAGTATAACCGTTTTGTTCAAACCAAGCTTTAAAAAATGGTTCTTCACCCTGCCGTTCTTTGTGTAAAAAGCGACTTAAAACAACATTATTACCTAGTACTAAGCCAGCATTGGCGGTAAACACCATATCAGGCACACCTTTTTCAGGCGCCACCAAATCTACAATTGCGTGTTCCTTGAGTATATGGTGTAACCCCTGCCACTGTTCAACAGCCTTATCGCGCGAAGACTTATGGATATTTCCCTCCATCCAAGGGTTAATCACATAGTCCACATCATAGTGGTCAGGAGCGCACATCAAAAACTTAATTCGAGGAGTCATAAAAATTACCAGCGTTTAGATGCCTAGAGCCTGTATTATATAGACCTGCAAACGCTATCGTACCTGAAATAGCAAAAAACGTCTGCTTTTTAATTTTGATTAAATAGGTTGGCATAAGTAATATACATAGGACAGGCAGGATGCCTGTTCCACAAGAAAGAAACTACTACATCTAATTGGGTGAAATCTGGTATGCTCACTAATTAGGGCAAGTATTATTATAGGAAGTATAGAGATATAGCAACGCTTCTGCTACAGGCTTGAATAGAACTCAATATAAGAATAATTATGATGCTTGCCGATAAAGTTAGTACTTCTAGCACCGAACTGCGTCCAGTTAAGTTATGGATGCCAGAACGAGTAGTGTTTACACCCGCAGCACTTGATGAACCTTGGGGACAGAAGATTAAGCAGCGTATAGAAGCGCTTAATTTACCTATTGAAGAATTACCTCGTAACCGTCTTACTGGTTTACGCGGAGAAACTGAGCGCGAGACTTATGATATTTCTAAGCGTACCCTTGCTGTAGTAACGGCGCCACCAAGTCAGTTTAAGCTTAGTCCTATTCCACCTTCTGCTGACTGGCAGTTCCATTTAGCTGAGGGTTGTCCAGCACATTGTCAATATTGTTATTTAGCTGGCAGTTTAAGTGGTCCACCAGTAATTAGAGCATATGCCAATTTACCACAGATACTAGATAATTTAGCTAAATACGAGCAACCTGGAAAGGCTACTAGTTATGAGGTTAGTTGTTATACTGACCCGCTTGGTATTGAGCATTTAACGGGTAGTTTAGCTGAGTGCATTCGTTATTTTGGTACTCGCTCTGATGGGTATTTACGTTGGGTATCGAAGTTTGATGCTGTGGAACCACTTTTAGATTTACCACATAACGGACATACTCGTTGTCGAGTTAGTGTAAATGCGGCGCCAATTTCTGGTAGGTTTGAAGGTGGTACTGCGTCGGTGGCATCTCGGTTAATGGGACTGCGAAAGTTAGCATTAGCGAAGTATCCAGTTGGGTTGGTAGTGGCGCCAATTATGCCAATGGAAGATTGGGAAATGCACTACAGTAATTTGTTTAACCAAATTAGCAATACATTAGACTTTGAATGTGATTTAACTTTCGAGTTAATATCGCACCGCTTTACACCTGGTTCCAAAGAAGTATTACAAACCTGGTACCCACACTCGAAGTTAGATATGGATGAAGAAAAGCGCAGCGTTAAGCGTAACAAGTTTGGTGGTACCAAGTATGTGTACGATAACGATATTATGAAGACATTACGCCGCTTTTTTGAAGGTGAAATTGGGCGCCGTTTCCCCAACGCCAAAATCCTATATTGGACTTAATCGTAGCACACAACCGTAGCACAGGCATCCTGCCTGTGCAGTAATGTGATTTTATTTACCACAGAGCGCACAGAGGAGGAAAGAACCACAAAGGCACAAAGGACACAAAGAAAGAATAATTAAGAAGTGAACTCCCCAAAACGTATTACACAGCGTACTAGATTATATATTTACCGTTTTACTTTCTGACTTCCCAAACCTGTTTAATTACTCTTTTGGTAAATATCGAAAAATTTGCTTCCATCATCCAGTGGTAGTATCCAGGATTTTTCAAAAGCACATCTACGATAGGTTGTCCTTTATACTGACCAAAATTGAATATAAGTTTACCCTGCTCGTCGGTAATTATTTTATTGGTAGGGTCAACCAAATTAAAGGGTGTAAAATCAGCTAAACTATCTATATTATTAGTTACAGGGTAAGATAAATTTCCATCTTTGTCTTCATATGGTACATTCTCATACCGTAAAAGTTGAGCTTTGAGAATTTCGTATGTAGCAACAATATCATTTTCTGCATCATGGGCGCCCACTAATTCTTTTCCGCAATATAATTTATATGCGGCTTTTAGTGTACGAGGTTCCATTTTATGAAATATTGTCATGACATCGATAAATTTTTTGTCTTCAATATTTAATTCTATACCCACACGTGAAAATTCTATTATTAGCAAAGGGATATCAAACTTATTAGAATTAAACCCCGCAAAATCACCATCTTCAATATATTCTGCTAATTTTACAGCTATTTGGGCAAAAGTCGGCGCCTCTTTTACATTTTCATCATATATATTATGTATTTTTGAGGCTCCTTCAGGAATAGAAATAGTTGGATTGAGTAGAAATTTTTTTATTTCCTGAGTTCCGTTAGAATATACTTTTAAAATTGCGATTTGTACAATTCTATCTTGATTTATATCTACACCTGTTGTCTCTAAATCAATAAACACTAACGGACGTGTTAAATTTAACTTCACTCGGTATTTACTCCTAATAATTAAGGCTATAGTTGGCGCCTATTTTATTGTAATTTTTATAGGTATGGAGTAAATTAGATGATGTCAAAAATGTCACTTTGTATAATAACAGGCAGGGATGCCTGTTCTACAATAATAAAAATGCGATACGTTTCGTTATTAAGATTTGTTGAATGGCACGGGTGTGTAAGTTGATTAAGGGTTATTAAAGAGATATCTTATTTAAGGTTTAATGCAAAAGTACATGTGGGACTACCGCTATGATTCAAATTGGTTCACTAGTACGTTCGCTTGATAATGAACTAGGTACGGGAAAGGTAGTTCAACATAGTAATCAAGACGTAGTAGTTGAGTATTTCTGCTCAGTAGGGCAATGTATTGAGGAAACAGTGCCTTTAGATGAGTTGCGTCGGGTAACACTTCAGCGTCAAACTCGGTGCTACGTAAAGTCAGAGAGTGATAGATGGTTGATAGGAAGAGTTTTTGGTTGGGATGAAAATCACTTAGCCTATCAAATTGATTTGCCTGACAGTAAAACTTTGTTTGCTAGGGAGCGGGATGTATATGTTCGCTGCAATTTGCCAATCGAAGACCCTATCGATATATTGACGTATAAAGGTCAAGAAACGCCTTACTTCCACCAAAGACGTTTTGCGCTTGTGAAAAACCTAACTTCGCAACGCGCGGTTAGTCGAGGAATGACGGGGTTAATTTCTGCGAATATTGAGTTGCTGCGTCACCAGGTTGAAGTTGTGCGTCGGGTACTTGAAGACCCTATTCAACGGTATTTGTTAGCTGATGAGGTCGGACTAGGAAAAACTGTGGAAGCAGGCGCCATTTTGCGTCAATATTTACTTGATGACCCAGAGAGACGCGCGATAGTATTGGCGCCGCAGTATTTACTCGAACAGTGGCGTACTGAGTTGAAGAATAAGTTTTATCTGTCGCATTTTCCCGATAGGGTAGTATTAGCAGCGGTTGAGGATGTTCACAAGGTTAATGCAAAAGCTGATATTGGGCTAATAATTATAGATGAAGCTCACCACGTAGCAGCAATGGCAAGGTCAACGGATGCAGTAAAGCGCAGCAGCTTTGCAGCTTTCAAAAAGCTTGCTCACCAGTCAGAGCGGTTGTTACTACTTTCTGCGACTCCTGTCGTCAACAACGAGGAAGATTTTTTGTCAATGTTGCATTTGCTCGACCCGACAAATTATAAATTAGATGATTTGGAAGGTTTCCGTGACCGAGTGGCAAAGCGTCAAGATATTGGTCGAGTATTATTGTCGTTTCAAGAGGGTGCAAATTCTTTCGTTCTCAAAAATCAAGCTACACAACTTTGCAGTTTATTTCCCGAAGATAAATACTTATCGGATTTGGCAGAAAAGCTACAAAATTCTTTACAAGAAAAAACTGGTAACGAAAATAAAATAGTTAGAGCGATTCGTACTCATATTAGCGATACTTATAGACTTTACCGTCGAATGCTGCGTAATCGTCGCGCTTCTGTGGAGGATGTAATTTTTGACAGGAATGTGGCGCCGAAAGCTGAGTATGATTTAGATGAGCGTGTTTACGACATTCATGAGTTAATGGAAGAATGGCGTGGACTGGCGCCTGATAACTCAAACTATCACCGCATCTTTTTACTATTGTTCCGTGCCAGTGGTACTTGGTTAGGAATTTTACAGCAAGTTCTCGAAGCGCGTTTAAAGGGTAGTTTTCCTCAAGTGTTGACGAAAGAGTTTGACACAGACAGTTTGAATATTTTGACTGAAACTCCCAAATTCGACAAGGAAGAGGAAATTTTACAAGGTTTGCTAAAAATTCTTGAGAAACCTTCAGAAGATGGCGACCGTTTGGTGTTACTGAGAATAGTAATACTTTACAAGCTCTCAGAAAACTTTAAACTCCAATCGTTCCGTAGTAATTTACCAAAGTTACTCGAACAAGTGCAATTACGGTTAAGAAGACCAATACCTGGGGATAAACTACCAAAAATAGTGATATTTACCAGTTATGTACAAGTTTGCGCTCAAATCATCAAGTTTTTGCGAGATAGCTTTGGAGAATCATGTATTGCAAGTCATTTACTCGGAGAACCACGAGCGCAAGTAGAAAAAAGTCTTGATAGATTTAAAAATGACCCTAACTGCTTTATTCTCGTTTGCGACTATTCGGGTGAAGAAGGTCGTAATTTGCAATATGCTGACTCAATGATACATTTTGACTTGCCTTGGTCGCCAAATCGTTTAGAGCAACGAATTGGTAGAATTGACCGTATTGGGCGCCAGTTGAATGTAGAATTTACAGTATTTGCAGGCGCCGAGATAGATGACAGTCCGCACGATGCATGGTATCAATTGTTGAAAGATGGATTTAATATCTTTGAGCAGTCGATAGCAAGCTTCCAGTTTTATGTTGATGGCAAACTGCCGCAGCTAGAAGCAACTTTGTTTAAATCTGGGGCAAATGGGTTATTAGAAAGTGTAGAGCAAGTTAAACAAGAAATAGGCTTAGAGCTAGTTAAAATAGACGAGCAAAACACCTTAGATGAAATTAACGCTCTTGATGAAATAGCTAGCGAGTACTTTGAAAGCTTAGATAACTTTGATGCTCAACACCAAGAAATCGAGCGAGTTACCGAAGACTGGTTGTGTAACGCTTTGAGATTAAAACAGCTAAATGACCCAAACGTCTCAGCAGCACAGCGTTATGAACCAACACAGAAAACCTTAATACCCATCGACGATTTGAGAACTTACTTCGTGGGGTTAACAAACGATACAGGTACATATAACCGAAGAGTCGCCAATCAAAAACCCAACGTCAACCTGTATCGAATTGGTGAAGGTTTAATCGACTCATTATCATCTTATATACATTGGGATGACCGAGGTCAAGCATTTGCCATGTGGCGAGTTGACGACACTTGGGAAAAGAGTGAAGGTGCTGAATGGTTTGGTTTTAGATTTGACTACATTATCGAAACCGACTTAAGTAGTTATAAAATAGACCCAATCAAGTACAAAACACTACAACGTCGTGCAGATAGCTTATTTCCACCAATCATCCAAAGTATCTTTATCGACGCACGCAACGAGCCAATGAGCATTGTTGAAGACGAAGCACTGTTAGAAATATTACAACGCCAGTACAAAGGCAAAGGCAAACCGCCAATTAAACCGCCAATTAAAGCTGCCGATAAAGCTGCCGCCAAAGCCGCTAGTAAAACACCTCCACCTGGCGCCAACAACCAAGATTACAACCTAGCAAAAAGTCGTTTGCCAATACTAGATAACTTTATACACCCAGACGATTGGCAAGATTTTTGTCGCGACGCGCGTAACGCATCTGTAGAGTTACTAATTAGCCAAGATAACTTTATAGAGATGTGCGAAAAAACAGCAGAAAACGCAGAACAAAAACTCGGAAGACGACTCGAACAACTACGTTTACGTCTCAACCGCATCAAACAACAAGAAAAAATGATTGACAAATCACTTACCCAAGAAGTAGTAGAAGAAGCCAAACTCAACCAAGCAATAATAGAAGGTATCCGTCACCCAAATATTCGCCTTGACTCCGTAGGCTTCATTATCGTTTCCGGGCGCCATCCCATTCAAGGAGCAGAAGTAGAAGACTGGTAAAAGTCCTGTATTTGTGGAACGGGCATCCCTGCCCGTTTTTTTTTTACCACAGAGACACAGAGAACACAGAGAGGAAAATTCAGTAACTACTCATATTATCCTTGTGGCAAAATTACAACAGTACATGTTAGACTCATGGGAATACGGTAATTTCTCTTAACTACCAGTGCGTTTCAACTATTACTTACACTTAATAAGCCATACTTAGTACACTTGCCTTATTAAGATAACTAGCGCACCTAATTTTAGTTCCTATAAAATTGTGTATTCCCTATTTTATCTTCTTATCTTATTTATCTTGTTCTCTTGTGGAACGGGCATCCTTGCCCGTTTGTAATATTGAAAATTAAAGGACGGGCAGGGATGCCCATCCCACAAGATGTATCATAAGATGTATAATTATTTGCCCAAAATTACTGATTTTATTTTTATAAATACCAAACTGCTGGCACCATTATCATTCTCAAACCATCCAGTGCAAGTAGTATTACGAGTACGAAAAATTACAGTTGGCAGTTCTAAAAATAAAATGTTACAAAAAATTTATTAGGGTTAATCCTGATTTAAAACTTCCTTATATGTATAAAACCTATCGTTACCTTAAGACTCAACACATATAGAACAAATACACTAACCCAAGTAAAGATTTATGGCTCGATTAGAAATGCATTTCAACGGAACCTTTGCTTTAAAAAGGGAAGAAGTCAGTAGAATTCTCAAAGCAGCTAGTGAAGAAAAAGCATTAGATGATACGCTTAAGAATTTAATGGACAGAACTAATTTAGGCAATGCCAAAGTAGGAAAAATAAAAGGTTGGACAGAGCGTTCTGGTTTAGTAAAAGGGAAACATTTAACTCCAGAAGGAGAAATTGTTTGGCAATTAGACCCTCATCTCAAACTGTACATAACATGTTTATTAATGCATTTTTATTTATCCTTTGGAAGTAAAGGATTACAGAAACCACCAAATGAACCTTCTGACTGGGGTGGTTGGTCTTATTTTGTTTATAGTTTTCTACCACAAAACAAAGTATTTACAGCTACAGATTTACTCAATAGTGGGGGAGCGATTTTTGAGGAAAAAAGCGATGTAATTTCTCAGAGATTTTCTTTTATATTGCGCGCGTATACTGAACCTTATGCTCTAGCTTCTTGTGGTTTTCTGACTAAGCAAGGTGATGAATATTATGCTTATAACACTAACTTAGAGAATTATTATTTAATTGGGTATTTTCTAGCAAAACTGTGGGAACGTGATTTCGGTGCCACAACTTCAGTTTTAACGGATGATATATTAAATCAGAAAATGGGACTGGTGCCTGTTTTAGGTGTAGACACTTCAACTCTCCAAAGCTATTTAAATCAGATGGAGATATTAGGAATAATAGAGCAAAGACGTGCGGTTTCTCCTGCACAAATAATTCGTCGCTGGGATGACCCAATGACCTTATTGGAGAAAGCATATGATAATCAATGATTTAAGGTTACGTGAAGCAAGACCTAGTGACCGTCCTCATTTGCTGTTATGGGATACTCCAAATGATTTAGAACTCAAACAACTTGCTTTATACGAGAATGCTGAATGCATTAGTTATCGGGATAATCTTATAAGTCGTACACCAGCAACAAGACGCTTCTTGAAATTGCATTTGCATCTGGCTCGTGAACTAGAGGAAATCACAAAAATGTGCATGAACAGAAGTAAACCTGTTGTGTTACTCAAAGACTTTGATTGCCTCATAACGTATTTACGTACAGAACCAGAGGCAAAATTGACATTTTTTTGGAAAAACCTTGAGACCACTAGACATTTGGAAAGTGTTCTTTGGATAATACTACCTCGTAAATTGGCGCCTACCGATTGGGATGAAAGACGCATTAAATATATTGACTAGTAATTCATACATAATAACTTATAAATATTTATATAAACAGGTAAAGTAATCAAATGTATTTAAGTCAACTTGTTACAATTAATGAAAAAGCGATAGTCGCAAATGCTGTTAATTTTAGTTTAATGGATGACGCTGAAAAAAATTTGCGATTGTGCGAAGGTTTTGTCTTTAATTATGACTCAAATAAAATCAAAGCTTCTACAGTTGGCGTATTGGATGCTTTAAGACGTGGTTTTCATAGTCCCAATGAACCAAACATCCATTTAATGGTACAGGATTATGGAAAGGGAAAATCTCATTTTGCCTTAGCAGTTGCAAACTTTTTTCAGAAACCCTACGATAGCCTCGAAGTTCAAGGGGTTTTAAAACAAGTTGAATATGCAACATCTAGTAATAATCAAATGTTAGAAGCTTTAAAGCACTATAAACAACAAGGCAGAAATTTAGTAATTTGTCTGAGTGGTGATAGAAGCGATAAAGACTTAAAAAGACAGTTTATACAAGCTGTGAAAAAAACTTTAAATAACGAGGGAATTACAGATGTAATAGCTCAAAGAATTTGCAATGAACCTCTTCAATTCCTGGAAGATTTAACTGTACATCAGCGTGAAATAGCAGAAGCATATTTAGAAGAAATTGGTAATCCAGATGATATAGACGAAATTATTGATAGTTTACGAGAGAATGACTATAGAGTGGTTAGTTTAGTCAAACAAATTTGTCGTAAACTTAATAATGTTACACCTGATTTTGATGCTGACATTGATGTAGAAATTATTCTAACAGATTTAATAACTAATTTATGCATTGGTGACAATAGGCGTTTTAACGGAATATTGATTATTTTTGATGAGCTTTATAACTATTTGCAGAACTGGTCAACTGACCCTACTGCTGCTGGAGGTACAACTTTACAAAATATAACTAATATTTGCGAAAGATATAATGGTAAGATAAGTTTATTGAGTTTAACTCAACGAAGACCAGGACGAGTTAATCCATCTAAAAATGTTGAAGATTATAATCGACTAGTTTCCAGAGTTGAGTTACAAAAAAGTACATATGAACCTGCTACAAGTTTAGAATCTGTATTAAATAATTTGCTGTGCCAGGAAACTCAAACGTCAGCATGGCAAATATTTGAAAGGAAATGGCAAGACACATTAAACGATATTAATACTAAGATTTTCCAGAACCGAACTAATAAATACTATCAGAATCGGAACTGGCAAGCAGATAAGTTTAAAAGAGAAATTACATTAGGTTGTTTTCCATTACATCCTTTAACATCGTACTTGTTATGCAATTTAGATTTTACTCAAGGTCGTGGAGCAATTCAGTTTGTTCAAGAAACAGTTCATAATTTTATTCAACAACAATCTGTTGAAGTTAATGGTCATATTAATTTTTTATATCCTGTTGAATTAGTTGATGCACTTGAGAGCAATTTTTCTAAATATGGTGAAAATTCAGAGTATTCAACGGCTTTTTCTGATTATACTTACTCAATTAATAAACTCAAAGCTTCCGCCGATGCAGAACTAGAGGAATTATTAATATTAAAAGCTTTATTGCTTTTTTATACAAGTAATGGAAAGCTCATCAAAGCAGATAAGGAAAAGCATGAAGAACTTTTAAGCCTTTTAACTGGATTATCAGTAAAGAAAACCAAAGAGACTTTAGATAAGTTAGATAAAACCAGAGGAATTATATATCTAAATCCAGCAGGTGATACTTATCGCTTCTACTCTAACGGATTTGGAATTGATGAAATTAAAAGACAAATTAAAGAAAAAACAATTAATAAATCGCCTTCACTTGAAAAAGTTGTAAGTTTTTGTCAAACAGAGATTAATAAGCTTGTTGGTGGCGAAACTACGACACCATCTCAATTTATAGCAAAAAATGGTCTGCGTAGTGAAGATTGGAAATACCAAAACAAAGTCTACACTATTACAAGATTTAAACAAGCTTTGCAAAACCCTAGAAGTCTTGATGGTGTTGAAGCATCTGGTATAGTGGCTTATGTTATTGTAGAAACTCAGGAACAGTTATCGGGATTTCGTAATGAAGTAAACCAGCTATTAGAACGTTCTCCAATCAAAGATCAAATTGTTGTAGCAATTATTTCTCAACCAATCGATAAGTTAGCTATAAAATTGATGGAGTACGGAGTTGTAGAAAACATGCGTCTTCAAGAATATAACGCTGCTTTACCTCAAATTAAGCAAGTATATGATAAAGAAATCAATGATATTGCAACAGAGTTATTTAAATCTTGTATTTATCACTGCCACATTTTAGATAAAATACCAACTGCTCAACGTAATCATATTTCCAATGTTGTTAGTGCAGTGCTTGAGGACAGATATCCTTTTGTTCCAACTGTAAATAATAATGATAAAATGTACTTGGGTCATGCAACTGGTTCTAAAGTTATAGGTTATGTTTCAAAATGCTTATTAGAGGATGATTCTTTACCTCAAGTTTTTCCAGATAAAAGCTTTAAGACTGTAGTAGACCAAGTTTTTACAAGCTCTTGGGGATTGTTTAAACTAGTAAATCAAAGGTATGTTATTAATGTTCCAACTCATCGCAACGTCAAAGCAGCTTGGGATGAAATTTCTAATTTAATGGCTCTAGGTCAAGACACAGAAAAAATTGTTAAGATTAGCACAATTTGGGAAACTCTTTCTAACCCTCCTTTTGGTTATAATCAATATACTTTCACAATTTTGCTTGCTGGTTGGCTGGCTTACCACCGTTCAGAATTATTAATAAATGGTGCGTTTGGTATTCCTCAGAAAAAGTCAGAGCAAGTAACAATACGCAAAGAAGCAGTAAAAAACTGGGCATCTGTAAATGTTTTTGAGAAACCGAAAGATTTTGTCAATATTTGGTTAAAAAATGGGCAAAATTTTATAATTCGCCGCAAACCAACTCCTTACCCTCAAGTACCAAATTCTGTGAGCTACGACTTAGCGCAGCAGTTTATTCAAGATATTAATGATTACCTTGCAACCGCCCAAGATGCAGATAAGATTCAGCAAATAACAAGCGAACAGCGAATGCTTACTACAGGCGCCGCACAAATTGATACTTTAATAGAACCTATCGCACAAGCAGAGAATCTTCTTCAAAAACATAATCTATCTACAGATATAGATATTCAGTCTTTGCTTAATATTTCCGAGGCCTTGCAAAAACCGTTATTGACAGTTTCTGTAGGAAGGTTGTCTATACATCCTACACCGCAGCAGGAGGAAAGGCGTCGAAAAGCTATAAATGATATCATCGAAAAAATTGGACAAATTATAGACCTAGAGTGCGCGCGCGTTAATTCATTAAAAACTCAAGCTGAGTGTGAAACTTACAAAGTTCATATAAACAAGCTTCAATCTAAAGTTTCTCAAACAACTTACTTGCCATCTCGATTTGTCGAACAGTTACAAAGTGCAACACTTGCTAGTGATAGTAGATTATCAGAAATTGTAGAACAAAATAAAGTTGATAGTTGTATTAGTCAGATACAAAAGCTTCATAGCTCTTTAAACGCTTTGGCAAGACAAGCTGAGTATCGTGAGATACAAATACAGATAGAGCAAGAAGTTACAGCAGTGCCTATTGTTAAACAACAAGAAATTTATCAATATATTATCAGAGATATTGAAGCAAAACAAGAAGCTCTCACTCAAAAAATATCTGATTGGGAAAATCAATTTACTCAAAACATATCTTCCACATTTGCACTTCAGATAAGTACTAGCATCAATCAAGAAATTCAACGTTTTACAGACGAAGATAGCAAAGTTAGACTCAATAAACTTCTGAAGCGCTTAAATGATATTATTTTGCAGCGTCAAACAGAGGAAGAAGAATCTGATGTTATTAACGATGTTCTCGAAACTGCCGCGCGTAAATTAGCAGAAATCGAAAACTATAAGAAATTATCAGATATTTTTAAAGCATACAAGGAACTCGACCAGTTAAAATTACCACTTCAAATTAAAGCTACAGCGTTAAAAAATAAACCATCAGAATTAGATGGAATAAAATCACAAAGTTATACATCCGTTTTAGCAAAAATTAATCAAATTTTTGACAACTGTGACCATCCAATAAGTAAAATATTTGACTACCAGCAATTGCAAGATTTCCTACGGCAAATCGAAGGATTTATTAGCACTTGTGATGATTTTAGAAGATTATCAGATGATTTACGCGAAGCAAAAGAGAATTTGCAAGGACAGTACGATGAGTTTCAAAAGTATGAACGAGATAGGAAAATTCTTGAAGATATTCGTCAAAAAAATCTTAAAAATGCCAATACAATTCATTTATGTGAAGAAGCAATTGTGGAAATAGAGACTTTAAGATGCAATTTTAATTACCCTGAAAATTTTGCTTTGGAAGTTGACAAACTAGTTAAAGATTTTACCAACAAAGTAAACAGCTATAAGCAAAAATTAGAAAGTTTGCGAGAAAAATTATCTACAGCTAAAACATATCAAGAAGTTGGAAATGTTAGAAATACTCATGCACAGTTAAAACTAATATTTAATGATTCGAGTGAGTATAATACTTACCAAGAACTACAAGTAGCTATTGACTCAGTAGGAGCAGACGTAGAACGTATCAACCATTGGGAAGGTCTTTACAAGCAAAGTAACTCAATTGCTTCTTGTAATACTACTTTAGAAACAATTACTCAAGATGAAGCTAATTTACATGACGTTGAACGTTTTAAACCTCAACTTCAGCAATTAAAACAGAATCTTACAAATAAGAGACAAGGTTACATTGACCAACTTAATGAAATTCAGACCAAATTAAGTAACATAACAAATCAAAAAGACGCTCAAAAGCTTCAAGATGAATTGGCTAGTAAATCATCTTATTATATAGATTCTCCAGAACAACAAAGTTATCAAGAGCTTCGGTCAGAACTTAGTACTCTCAATACCCTACTACAAATTACTGCTACTCAAAAAATAGATACAAACGATAACTGTACACAAGAAATAGCACGCTTACAAGACTGGCGCCAAAGTAAAGGACAAATTACAGCAATTGTACAAACTCGCTTTGATACAATACTTAATGATTTGGAAGAAACACGGTGCCAGTTAGAAAATAAGCAAATAGAAGCAGCAAACGCATGGTTTAATGAGTTGATTATTCAAAAGTTAAACCTTGAAAATTCTAGCGAAACCACAAATATTAATAACGCTACTAATCTGCTGAAAAAAATTCAGACAGAAAGAAGTAAATATGAAAAACTTTTACAAGAAAAGCAAAAAGAGGATTTAGAGCAAATTATTATATCCTGTAAAGGAATTGAGAATAAAAATACAGAAAGTAAGATTATTGTTCTATTCCAGAAGCTACCACGCTCTAAACGCGAAGCTTTACTGAGAAAGTTAGCTGAAATCAACACTACTGCAACGGAGGAGTTTTAATGGCTGAACTCTATCCTATTGGTCAACCTGAAAACGAATCCGAGCGTAAAGCTTTTGAGTATTTACGCGCGCATCTGCCAAACTCATATAAACTATTTACGAATTTAGAAATTAGCCAAGGTGTGGAAATCTATGAAATAGACTTAATCATCCTGGCGCCACATTGTGTGTATGTTGTAGATATCAAAAACTGGCATGGTAATATCGATATATATGATCCTTATTGGCACCCTGATAATTACCAGCCTTATATTTCGCCGTTAAAAAAGTTAAGGAAACATGCAAAGGTTCTTAGTACTGCAATTTGTGATACTAACCGTGCCAGAACGCAAGAGTTGCAAAAAGTTCATATTCAAGCATCTGTTTTAATGGCAAATGTGAATGTTAAAATAACTGACTATGGTGATAAAGACGGCGCCCATGTAACATTTTTAGATAAACGCTGTATTGAATATTTTAAAGATAATTCATATATTCCTGAACACCGTTCTATAGATATTAAAATTTACACATTTTTCGTTGAACAAGCAATAAGGGGTAAATCAAAACCAAAGTCGGCGCCACTACGCTATCGTGACTGGCAAGTTGAAGAAAAGCTTAGTTCGGATGAACTGCGACAATATATAGAATATCGTGTGAAGAAAACCACTATAGGTATGAGTGGTTTAACTGCGCGTTTGCGGGTTTATAAAGTTGACCCCTTATTAGAACCAGCTGAACGCGAGGAACAGTACAGGTTAATTAGTACAGCAATGCTCGCACTTGGTCAGTTGCCATCACATCAAAATATATTAAGCATACAAGAATGTTTTGAAAGTTCAGAGCATAACAGCTTAGTGATGGTGACAGAAGATGTGAAGGGACAGGTTTTAAGTCAACATATTAAAAAGCAAAGTCTTAGTTGGAAAAGAAAAATATCTATTATAAAAAGTGTTTTACGTGGATTACAACATATTCACGAGCATGAGATTATTCACCGCAATATTACCCCTGATACCATTTTAGTTACATCTACAGGACAAGCGCGTTTAATTGGCTTTGATTACGCGCGTATTTCTAACCGCACCAGTACTATCGCTAACCATATTAGAGAGAAGCTCGAAAAGTATGCTGCATACCAAGTAGAGAAAATAAAATCGCTCCTTACCTCGATTTTCAACAGAAAGTAACATTACGCGATAAACAGTCTCCACCAAAACCCGAACCACTGTCAATAGATGCAAGTCCACAACAAGCATTCACTTGGGTAACAGAAAATTACCTTCCTTTTCGTCGTTGGGAAATTGTTGTTGACCAAAAGCCATATGACCAGAGAGACAGCGACCGTCTAGCGGATAGTTTTGTTGAGTGGATACTACAGCACTATCCAGAACTAAAATTTGATGCAGTTGAGCATTCACTGCTCAATTATAGTGTTGCATATGATGTTCAGAATCTTTGTAAGATAAATCCTGTGCTTTGGGTTGTTGTTGATGGACTAGGTTGGTTAGACCATATAGAACTTTTGTCTTACCTGACAAAAAATAATCAACTTGCTATAGAACGCTATATTGAACCCCGCTTCAGCATCTTACCAACAAAAACTGAGTATGCTAAATGGAGTTTGTATACTCAACTTTTACCTTCTCATTCTTCATGGGTCAATGATGCGGGTAAAGGTTTTGTACAAATGGGTAAGGGAAAACGCTATACAGATAGTCGTAGAGCAGAACTACTTAAAGATTTAAAATCTCGCAAACATCAACTATATTGTTGGGATACACAACAATTTGACGAACTGTATCATCATGAACGTGACTGGGAACACCTTTATAATAATAGGCGCCCTTATATTCTAGAAGGGATTGCAAGAGAAATATTATCTTTTGTCAACTCATATGAGCAACCCGACAATCTTCAAATTGTCATAGCTAGTGACCACGGTCAAATGTTAGGTATTTCAGAGCAGATACTTCCTAGTGGCAATAAATTAGACACAAAAGGCAGAATGGCTATAGGCAAAAGTGATGATACTCGTCTTGTAGTTTTAGAGCGTGAACGTTATGGTCTGCCTCATGATATCAGTGTTGTTCGAGGCGCCGCTAGTCTTGGCGCATTTAGCTACACAACTGATAAAAAAATCATTGGTTCTCATGGTGGGTTATTTCCAGAAGAAGTTGTAGTTGGAGTATCGGTACTGCGAACATCTATCCAGCGTTTGCCTGTACTAATAACATGTAGTGGAAAAGGAAAAGCTAATAAGCAGGGAGAACTAACTATTACCATTGATAACGCAAACTCTGTACCTCTTACAAATCTTTGGTTACGCATTAATGAAATAAACATTTTAAAATCAGGGCAACCTTTAGAAAGAAATGTTTTAGAAAATGACAAATTAACTTTTAATATCAATATTCATGTACCATCATTACCTCTAGATTCTCAAGAAGACATTTTGCCTTTAACTGGTGAATTAACGTTTCAATTTGCAAACGCTGAAACGAAAAGTATAATTCTATCTAGTGACTCTAGCATGGTTATCGAACAAATATTTGATAGTGGTTTTAGCTTAGAGGATTTTTTATAAATGAGTTATACTGATATTTTTACTTACAATAACGATTTAATCACTGAAGTTTTTGGTAGTCTTTGTATTGATAAAAATCGATTACCATCAAGTGGGTTAACTTCTGCTGGTGTACCTAGTTTTGTTGCAGAGTGGTTACTCGATAAAATTGTACCTGGAACTGGAAAACTGGTGCCAGCAGAGTTAGAAAAAATTAACACATTTATAAGTAAAGCTTTTCCTCGTAAAGATGACTATAAAGTTATTATGTTTGAGCTATCTCAAGGAGAAGCAAAGAAAATAATTGCTTTAATGCAAGTAAGTATAAAAATAGACCAACAAGGGAAGTTAATCCCTGAACCTTCAGCACAAATCAAAGTACTTAATTTAGAAGACTGTAGAATTTCTCCTACAATTGTAGAACGTCATCAAATGCTCTTACGTCAGGGAGTTTGGGGAAAAATTACCTTGGCGATGTTGAAGGGTGGAACTGTAGAGGTAATGGACTTTGACCCATTTCAATGTTCTGAAGTTAACTTGAAACTTTACGCCGAGTGTAGAGAAAAATTTAGTATACAGCAATGGCGAGATTTACTATTTTGTTCAATGGGCTTTAACCCCGAACATCCAGATTATACTATAGAAGCAAAAACTTGGGTATTAGCTAGATTATTACCTTTAGTAGAGCCTAACTACCATGTAATGGAATTAGCTCCTAAAGGTACAGGTAAAAGCTTTGTTTTTGAAAGCATTAGTAGCAAAGTATCTCTCATTAGTGGGGGTAAAGTCACACCTGCACAGTTATTTATCAATGGTAGAACTAGAGAAGTAGGGTTATTAGGGCGCCATGATGTAGTAGTACTCGATGAAGTTCAAAGTTTAACTTTTGACTCACCCGATGAAATGATTGGCCCCTTGAAAAATTATCTAGCTAGTGGTCGGTATAACCGCTCCGGTTTTGCAGAAGTTTCCAGCGACTGTTCGCTTGTGATGCTGGCAAATATTGAATTAGACGAACAGTTACGACCCCGCAACGAAGATAATTTAATTAGCGAACTACCAAAATTTTTTAGTGAAACAGCCTTTTTAGACCGTTTCTGTGGCATTATTCCAGGATGGGAGGTTCCAAAATTTAAACAAGAAATGGCAGCATCTCAAATTGGCTTAAAAATGGACTTTTTTGGCGAAGCATTACTTTCTTTACGTAAAGACAATAGTTTTATATCTTACGCAAAAGACCATACCCAGTTTGAGAATAACGTAACAGTGCGTGACCAGAATGCTATTCTAAAATCAGCATCAGGATTTTTAAAAATTCTCTATCCCCACTTACAACTAACATCAAGTGATTTTTATCGTAATTGCTTAGAACCAGCCATAAAATTACGTCAATCAATTCGTAACTCGCAATACTACCTAGATGATGAATTTAGACAACTAGGTAAAGAAATTTACGCTGATGCTAAGTAGAGACGCGATTTTGCTCGTATCTTGCGCTAAAAGCTTCCCAGTAGGGTGGGCAATGCCCACCTTACATATTATTTAATTTTGAACTAATTGACGCAATTCGTCTAAGTTGTCAACCATTTTAATTGCGTCTTTAATAACTTTAAGTTGCTCTAAATCTGAGATTTGAGAAATAGATTCCATTAATTGTAATGCATCGGCGCCGAATTTTAACTCCAGTCCTAATTCAATTGCTGATAAAATACCCCGTTGCTCACCAATTTCTTCTCCTATTTGCTGTCCTTCTTTAAGAATTTGCTCATACCAAGGAGATTGTTGTAGTACTGCCATATCTAACCTCATTATGCTTTGTACTAATGGACTATCTAACACAAATGTAGCAAAAAAACCTAGGAGCATTTCAAATTGCTCTAATTGCTCATCAGCACGCAGTACTCGCAATGCTTGCTCAATTGTTGCTTCGTTACCACCATTTTTGAGGATTGGCACAAATGGTAGCAGAGAAGACAATCCATTAAAGGCTACCTGTGCGTCAATTTCCCAGAGATTAATAACTTTGTAGTCCTGACGTGCTAATAAACCCATGAATTTTGATTTGAAGCGAGTGGGTATTTTAGTATCGCTTCCTTTTATGATGTTTATTAGGACAGGGTATACTGGCAGGTCGTACTTTTCTTCCGCTAACCCTGTATACGCGCGCATTCGTTTGGGCATTCTTATTTTATAACGCAGTTGTAATTCGTTGAGAATAAGAAATTTTCCAAGTGTTGGACTTTCCGCACGAATTAAAACGTCACTTTCACGACTTACCCATTCAAATCCTGAGCTGGGAACTTCTTGAACTATTATATCCGAGGCGCCTGTTACCCAGTTTGCCCACTGTTGTGGCGCCAGACTTATCAAACGCTTGGAACCGATATCAGCTGCTTTTGCCATTTTTAATTATACTTCAAGGATGACAAATCAATATTGATTTCTAAGTGAATAGAATAAATGGCTATATTGATTCATGTCACGCTTTATTCAAAAAATATAACTTGAACACTTAATAATCATTCTCAGTAGATGCTTGCTAGTTTTTATCCTTGAAATATAAGGATTTTACTGTCTATTGCATTTTGATATTGGGAATAGTTAGTACTATCGTATACATGTACGGATGTTGCGAATTTTACCTATCGCTTGGCAGAGTGTAATAATGGGCGGGCAAGGATGCCCGCTCCACAAGAAAATCTCCACAAGAAAATCTCCACAAGAAAATCTCCACAAGAGAATACAGCCTTTATGATTTTTCTGAGCGTCGCATGAATGGTAGTAAGTCTTGTAAGATGGTTTCGTGGTAGTGTTCTTGCGGGTAGTGACCGACGTTATTAAGTTTTACTAACTCTCCATCGGGTGTAGCTTTAGCAAATGTTTCTGCCATATCTACAGATAACCAAGGGTCTATTGCTCCCCATTGTACTAATATTGGTTGCTTCCATTCTTTAAATCCAGTTTCGATTTCTTGCATGGCTTTGTCTAGTTGCAAGTTACGAATAGTTGCTAACAGCGCGCGTCCTGATGATGAACTTTTTAAATATGGTTTACGATAAATATCTAAATGTTCGTCATCGATACGATAACGGGCGCCTCCTTCTAATGTTCTATCAACTAATAATGGGTCTTGAGTCATCATTTCACCTGCCAAGGGTAAACCCATTTGCTGAATTTTCCAGGGTACTTTGGCAGTTGCAGAAATTGGTGCATTCAAAATTGCTATATTAGCGATTTGCTCAGGGTGACGTAAAGCGTATTGTAAGCCAACTGAACCTAGAAAACCCTGAACGACTAAAGAAAATCTTTCTAGCTTTAATTCTGTGATAAATTTTTCTAATGCAGTAATAAATGCATCTGGTGTATACGCAAAGTCGCGTTTTTCTGGTTTAGAAGAAAACCCGTATCCAATCCAATCTGGTGCTATTGCGTGTGTTCCTTGCTGTGCTAATGCTGGAATTATATTTCGCCAACTGTAACTTTGTGATACTAACCCATGCAGTAATATTACAGGTAATAAATCACTGCGACCAATGGGTTCAGATTCGCGGTAAAACCATTCTAATGAGTCGATTTTTATCTTTTTTTCTGCTATTGACACGGTTTTTTATGTGCTGCTTGTATTTTAGTTTTATTAAATAATCATCTCACGAATTGTTACCGCAGTTGCAGGCGCCAGTAAAACACCGTTACGATAATGCCCCGTAGCAACAAGAATATTACTATACCCAGGTAGTTTTTCAATAATTGGGGCAGGGCGCCCTTCGGGACGGGGACGTAAACCTGACCATGTGCGGGTAATAGTCGCGTTTTTTAGTTCGGGACAAAAAGAAATAGCTTGCTGTTTGACTGACTCTAGTAATTCAGTATCAGGAGGTAAGCTATATCCTTCTGTGTTGGGAAACTCGACAGTGGCGCCTACCCAATAATCTGTTGCGGGTACAATGCCGGCGCCGCATGGAACAATATGTACATCATTCCCTGTAATAGCTGGCTGAAAATCTGGGTTGCCAAGCGCGTGTCCAACATGAAAGTGTATAGCTTGCCCTAATACAGGACGAATATCTATTTTTTGATTTAAATGCGCTGTTACTCTAGTTGAACCTAGCCCAGCAGATACAATCACTTTGTCTACGGATATTTTACCTGCGCTTGTCTCGATGTTATGAGAACTAAACCCGTTAACTTCTACACCAAATTTGAAACTGACACCATTTGACATTGCTGCATCTACCAAAGCTAATGTCAATGTCGTTGGGTCGAGTTGACGGTCACATGGTGAATATACGGCGCCTGTAATTTGTTCAGTATTTAACTGTGGACATGCTTGCTGGAGTTTTGCTGTGTCCCATACTTCTAACTGCCAACCTTGTTTCGCACGAATTGCTGCTAAATTTTCCCATTGTGCCCCCTTAGAAATTTCTTCAGGAGTTAGTAACATCAAGATTCCCTGACGATTAAAAGGTATTTTACGCCCAGAAACAGCTTCTAATTTGGGAATCCACTGTTCGTAAGTCGCAATACTTTGTTCTCGCATTCGCCACGCTTTACCCTTGGTCTTGTGGCTAATAATGCCCATTAATACACCTAATGCCGCCCCTGTTGAAGCTTGTGCTGGCGGTTTTAGGTCGAAAACTGTAATTTTTAATCCTGGAACTTGACTCAGTTCGTATGCTATTGCGGCGCCAACAACGCCACATCCAATAATTGCTATGTGCATGATTTGAGAGTTAGAGACCAGGGACTAATCCCTAGCCCCCTTTATTCAAGATTAACCTTCTTCAGCAGAATTAAGCTTAGACGGCATTAAATTCAGGAATTTGTCAATATCCGAATATACCGCTTCAAAGTTGCTGGCAGCAACAAGCTGATTACCAGAAGAAGCTGCTTGGTCAACTTTGACTAAGTGGTCGAACACATCGCGTGCAACTTTACGCGCAGGCGCCTGTTCAGATGGCAGCAAGTTAGGAACAATATATGTCATGTCCAAACGCGCTTCCGCCATTGGCCCATGTATAAAATTACCCACCTTAATCCATTGTTTAGAGTCAATTAACTCTCCAAGTTCTGATTTACGTTCACGTACTGCTTTGATATCAGTTAAATATCCCTGAATCTTTTCCAGTTGCGTTTGCGTATAGGTTGGAGGTGGAGTGGCAACGGTGGGTCCACCACAACTCATTAAGAAAGTTGCCAAAAATACCAGTATTAGGGAAATGATGCTCCGTTGACGCGCCATAAGCTGCATACGATTTGATAGCCATATAACAGTTGTCATTTTAGATCGGAGCGGCCTTGTTTACGAGTGCTTATTGGTAATTCTTGTTTTATCAACATACCTGATTTTACTAGCTCACAACTTACATACTACAAAACTGGCAACTTTTATCACTTACAAGTAAAATTGAGTATAATTGCTCAATAAACCTCTATAACTCAAAAATTTTTGTATCAAAAGTGTCAAAAAATACAACTAAGGACACAAATATTATAAAATGGCAAATTTTAAGTTGATTTCTTTGTGTAGTATTGTTAAGCTGTAACACCAATAAAGCAAGTTTCGTGTCGTCACAAATTCGGGAATCATCGATGCAGTAACAATGGAGGATAATTCGTGAACGCAGCTGAAATGGCAACCAGTCTTGAATTCACTAGTAAGATAGCGACGGTAGTTAATTTATTCAAGCGCGAATTTCCAGATGCAAAATCTGACCTTAAACCTTGGCACAATGACCCCGACACTCGCGAGTTAATTGACCCTGACTCAATTGATATTGGTTTTCATTTTCCTGGTATTAGTCGGTCGTGGCGTGTTCGCAGTTTACTGTTTCAAATTCGTTTACACTTAGACCCAGAAACTAATTCGCGTTTTTGTGTGGGTGTTGAAGTCGCTGGTTTCGACCATCGCGGTGAAGCTTGGCGCCTTTCTACGGTGGAAAACTGGAAATTTGTAGGCGCCACCATGCCATCTGAACAAGTAGGGGAACGGCTCAAACAAATTTGTCGCCAAATACTAGAAATATTTAATACGGCGCCGAACTTTCACATTTAAGCAGCTTATTCAAAATAGCAATTTGCTGCTGATTACCAGATTTACGAATATTATTTTCCATGCTGATATCTACAAGTTCCATACTCAAGCGTTTGAGATAAGCTTGCTCTTCTTCGGTATCATACTCAGAAGCGCTTAACTGGTCGTAATTATCACCATAAGACTTGGTAGAATTCCAGTTAAACATTTTGACTATCGAATTAACTACATACTTTTGCTCTGGACGCGCAGTTCTAATAATTTCGCTTATCGGTCGCTGCATTATTCTTTCTATATCAAGAGAGCTAGCTTTTGATTGTAACCAAGATTCTGAAGTCGAAATAGGTAAATCCATTGTTTGCTCGTCAACTTTAGCAAAAGCATGAGCCTCAGCATAAGAAACTTTATTATCTTTGTTATAATCGGCTGAAGCTACAGGTTGTCCAATTCGATTTCTACCGCTCAACCCAGCAAAGAAGCTTGAACTATAATCTTTGTAATCAGCTTCGTTAACAAGTGGTGTACATCCTACCGAAGGTCGTGTTTTAACAGTCGCAAAGAAACCACACCGAGTTTGTAGTGCAACTGGACGCTGCGGATTACCCCCTGTATAGATAAAATTGGCAAAAGAACCAGAAAAACACTGCGCCATTATTACCGCTACAGGTGTTTCTTGTGGCATTTTATCGAGCATCGTCGAAAATTCTTTAACACTCATTGATTTACGGTTCCAAAGCGTCAATGCATTATTGTTCAAATCTTGTTCGTTAGGAATTCCATGTCCTGTAAAATACATTAATATTGGTTTTTTCGGAGTTTGGCTAGCTTGTTGTACCCAGCTAGTTAAATTGTCTAAAGTTGAGGCGCCTTTAAGTTCAGGAATAGCTGGCACTTTAAATTTCTCGTTACCCGCATCATCTATGTAGCGAATAGTCGCTTCACCATCATTACCATTGGCAAAGTATACCGATGCGTCTTTTTGGTCGTATCCCAATAGACTAAGCGTTCGTTGAAAATAAAGTACGTTCTTTTCTAAAGCTATTTCATTATGGTCTGGGGCGCCACCACCTGCCAAAACCAAAAAATTTAACTTATTCTTCTTATCCCAGTTTGCTTTTAACTGCTTTACATCATGCTGCACCGAACAACTACTCTTAGTCACTGCAAAATTGGGAGCCATTTCGAGTAGTGATGTAGTAACTATTACAGCAAAAGCAGTACCCGAAAAAAGCTGGCGATGCATAAAATACCTCATGATAGACTCTCAAGCTTGATTTACCGTCTAAATTACTTAATTTTAGTGATTTTTATTTCATATTTCATAAGTAGTTTTTTAAACTTATATAAAGAAATATACTGATATTTCTGGCGCCTCATACCCAAAATCTTGACATTTCGTTAGTACTATAGTATTATATAATTATTCACGGCGCCGCTACAACTGCTATAAAAATAGGGCGCATAAGTGTAGAGTAAACATTTTGTAATATCTGCATTGATCCCCCCTAACCCCCCGAAGTCGCGGGGGGGACAAGAGTCAATTCTTAGCCCCCCTTATCAAGGGGGGTTGGGGGGATTTCTTTATAATATCCAGGGAAGTTAAAAATATGACAGAACAAACAGGCGCCTTTCTATCCCTGCTCGAATTGATTAAAATCTTAGAAGAGCATCGCAACAGCATTATTATCAACTTTAAGCATTTACAAGAAAACTATCAACATCAAGGAATTAAGCGTATAAAAGGTGTACGTGATAGTAAGGGAAACTTGATAGAACCTTGGTTGAAAACCCAATATATTGATGCGGGTGAGTATGTTGATATGGGGACGTTTGAACTTAACCGTAATACTGCCACTATTAATATGCTGATAAAACGTCGAGTTAAATTGGTGGCAGCAGAAGATAAAACACCAATTATTGAAGTAGCGGGTTTACTAGCAAATGACCTTTACACGTTTAATAATTATACGGTTGTAAGTGATGGTGAAGTTAATATCAGGTCGTTACGAGTCAAAATAAGTGCCAAGAAAACTTTTGATTTACTTAAAGCTAAGGGTGTAGTTCTAGCAGAAAAATTTGATTTTAGTTCGGAGTATGAAATTTTACTCGATAATTTACCTTTGGTAACATTTGATGCACATTTCAATAATGTAGATGGGTTATTTTATGAACTTGCTCAGATGAAAGTGCTATTAAGTATTATTAGGGCACATCTCAAGCAAAAGTCGGATGTATATATCCCTGACCAATTAGATGAATTGCAAAAACATTATTTGTCAAAAAATGTGTATCTTAATTTTCCAACCACAAATGAGTATACTGATATCAACACAGCGCTAGCCACGGGTGTAATTGATACACGTGTTAGCTATAAAATTGATATCGGTAGTCGGGATATTCTCAACTTTGGTAAATTAATGAGCGCGAATAGATTCCTTGACAGAATGTATCGTGCTTACAATAGTGAAACGGGTGAAGCGTTCCAAAAGGCAATATTTGAAATGACGTGGGAAGAAAATATTTACTTCCAACGTAAGTCACCATCCGCGCGTATGAAGATTACAGCAGTAGATGATTTGATGGCGCCTATTTTTGATGACTTTCTTGGCTTTGAGAATAACGGTATCGTTAGTGCAATACTTAATAAAGTTGGTCTAAACGGCGCCGACCATAAGATATTAGAAGCCAAGCGAAACGGTATTTCGGTAAATAAAGAAGAAACGGTAGCAGCTTTTACAGCGGCAAATACCAAGTTGAGTCATCATATAGATAGGGTTTACCGCGAAAATATTTCACCGCTTATTTTTTACATCGGTTCCACAGGAATTTTACCCGACCAAATTGATGGCAAAGTGGTTTCAGCTATTGAGCTTGCAGCAAAATATCCAAATTTACAGTTTAGTGAGGATGAAAAAAATGGCACATTTTTTGAAGTAGGCAACAGCATTATTGGAGTATACGCTAAGACCGAATATTACAGCACGCGAATTCCCACAAATGTAGAAACGTGATAATTTTGGCGCCTAAATTTTTATGCGATGAAAGAAAATAAATAAAAGTTTGAGAATTTTCCGTAATTCAGATTTTAAGAGTGTATTAGTACAAAACACCTGAATTGAGTTCTGTAAACCTTGCGATTCGATTTTTATTAAACTCTAGCCAAGGATAATTATACCTACTAGTTTCAAACTAAAATGCTGTTCCGAAATTGATACGAAAGATACAAATATTACTAGTGGCAAATAAAATGTAAGCTCTTTGTTACCTAGAAAAAATCCAGGATGCAGAACCATGACAATTGCAGCTTCTTTGTAGCATTTCATAGTAATGAAAAATCTTGTGAAGCAATCGCTTATGGTTATTAAAAAATGGCAACTCAAATCATGGGGTTGTTTGGATGCTGTTAAGACAACTTTACCGCCAATGGGACAAGATAAACAGACTGTTTCTGAGTTGATTACTTTATTAAAACATGACAATGTGACGGTTCGCATCAACGCTATTGAGTCACTTTGCAAAATTGGTGACTGCAAAGCGATTCCAGCACTAATTATTGCTTTACAAGATACAGACTCACAAGTGCGCGCAAATGCTGCGTTTGCACTTGGTTGTTTTCGTTCTCAAGCGATAACTGCAGTTGAACCACTAATTATGAGTTTGGAAGATTCTGATGAATGGGTACGTGCGAAAGCTGTAGAAGCTTTAAGTCATATTCGTAATCCTAAAGCTACTGTACATCTAGCTGCTGCTCTACACGATAACTATCCAGGAGTACGTGCAAAAGCGGCTTTAGCTTTACCTAATACGAGTCACGCTAGTTTTGCTGTACCACTATTAATTGCAGCATTAACAGATACAGATACGCGAGTACGTGCTGCTGTTGCTGACGGTTTGGGTATGTTTGGTACATTAGCGAATGACTCGGCGCCATATTTAGTAAACGCTTTGCAAGACGAAGACTTACATGTTCAAATCAATGCAGCTAAGGCATTAATCAAAATCGGCTCGCATACCACTCATAGTATGAATATTTTGATGCAGATGCTGAATCGCGAAGACACCAATACTCGCATCACTACGGCTTTAAATTTGGGTATTATTGCTCTACACTTCCAAGATAAAGCAAATTTTTTATCTGTGTTGGAACTAGAACAGGTAATATACGACTTAGAAACAGTAAGCGAGTTGTTAAAAATAAACTCTGACTTTGAAGCTGCACAATTTGCGCTTGTTTCTGTCAACAATGCATTATGTTCTTTGAAGAAAGAACGAAAAAGTCGTAATAATTAAAATGAATGACTTTGGGCAGGGCGATGATTTATTTTGTTAGACGCTTGAGCTACAAATAACGTTAAAATTTGGGCAGTTACAAAGTACAATATATATCGACATATAAGAAGCCTACTTACGCTGTGGTACTAAATTCTCTAGGAATTAGCAGCAATTGGCTGAGATTGCATCATATACATCAAATCTTGAATGCCTTTTTGCAGATATCGCGTTACAGTCATTGGACTTGTGCCAATTTTCTTAGCTGCATCTTTACGCGAAAGCTCTTTTAAGAACACTAGTTCTACTGCCATCCGAGGTTTATCTTCAAGCTGTGTAATGGCGCCTTGTAGTTGCTGACGTTCTTCTTCTTCAAGCTGTACAGAAGTGGAACGTGGACAAGGTAGTGCTTCACCCAAGGTAATTTGGCAGTCTACATAGTGAACAACTGTAGCATCTAAACTCAATGGCATCCGATTTTGGGCAGCGAGTTTTGTTTCTTGCCATTCGTGTAATGGTACATCAAGTAAGTCAGCAATTTCTGAATCTTTGGGTGGGCGCCCTAAAGACTCCGCCAAATCTTTGCGAATTTTCTGTCCTTCGTTATATAATTCCTGCCAACGACGAGGAATTTTTAGTAAGGTGCTGCGGTCACGTAAGAAGTGCAGCATTTCACCGCGAATGTAAGGAACAGCGAACGAGCTAAAAGCATAACCTTGACTAGGGTCAAAGCGTTCAATTGCGCGAATTAAACCAAAATAACCAATTTGTTCCAAATCCTCATAAGGTTCGTTACATTGATGGCTAAACTTATGCGCCATTTTACGAACCAAACCAGTGTGTAGCTGGACTAATTCATTACGAAGTTTTATAGAGGGATTTTGATGATAAGTGAGCAATAGCTCCATGCTATCAGAAGGCATTGTAGAGCGATTTCCGCTTTCACAATTGCCGTACCGCATATACGACTGATTGGCGACCATATAATATATCCTTTTAATTAACCCCGATACTGATTTACCGAAGTCGCGTAATTTTTCATCTAAGCTGTAATTATTTTCCTTACTGAGGCTTTTAGACACCATTCGTTGTTCTACTGAACTTGCTGGAGGGGTCAAACCCACGGTCAGTATTTATACGGTTATCTTTTCCGGGATATTCTGTTCTAAGCAAATTTTAGTTTGAGCGTTGTGGATGAATAATTTGAAGTGCAATTCGCTATAGAGCTTACCATTCCAATCTTCTAGCGTTTTATTATAAGTCCCACAAGCATCATTCAACTCTGCTTATTCTTGTTGTACCCAAAATCGAGCAACGATTTTACAATATGGGAAAAATTTATGTCTTTTTCAAAAAACTCTGCCCATAACTCGAAATTTCAGTAATTTATCACAAAAATTAAGGGGCGGGAGAATTTTACACTATAAAGGCATATTATTCAATAACGTAATCTTATGTAACACTTAGTAAAAAATTTTTACTCGAACATCAAATTTTATCCCAACATTACCTATGGTATTATACACTACAAAATCACGACTCTTTCATAATAATTTCTGCAATTGAAACAACACAACCACAGCAATGACTAAAAGATTTATGGCGAATGTATAATTACTATTCTGTCAAATGATTTACTAATTCAAAAACAGGATTTAGATATAAAAAGGGGTACTAAGCTACAAGCATATATCGAAAATTTTGTCAAGAAGCCCGCTTTCTAACCCTGATGGAAGATGTGAGCTACGTTCAGTATGACAATTTTAAGATTTTAAGTAAAGAAAACAATTTGTAATTAAAACCGTAACGATTGAATAAATAAATTGTTTACTTAAGGGATTTTGACGTTGAATTTCTGTTATAAGTAAGTTTGCCATATGCAGCATTGAGGGGTCGGTAATTTTGGTTTGATGAATATAAGCTTGATTTAAGCAAATTATTGTTTGGTCAGTAATTTGCTCAAATCGAAATGAACTGAGAGTAAAAAGCAGATATTCTTTCATGTGATTAATACAGGCGCCGTGAATCGCATCAAATTGTTCTAAGGTATTATTAAGTATTACAACACCCACAATTAAACTATCACCCTCAGTTAGAGGAATTCCTGCATTTACATACTTTATATCTAGTCCATCCCATGAAGCGTTAAGGATAGAAGTTTTAGAGTGCATAACCAACTGTTCGTCGTGATTTATTCATATTGTTAAATTATGGAATTTATTTGTGTAGAGACGTTACATGTAACGTCTCTACATTTGATTGTTTAATTACGAAACACCTGCACCAGCAGATTGAATTAGTACATTAGGCTGATATCCCGCAGGTTTATCGCCAACTTTTACACCACCGTGAATCATTCCTTGAATTTCGGCGCCAAAGAAACTGTAAGGAAACTGTGGTTCTGGACGACTAACAGCTTCTAAACGGTTTGCCAATTCTGTGGGAATTTCAAAATCGAGTGCTTGGATATTGTCTTCTAATTGTGATACTTTTGAGGCGCCAACTATAACCGTTGCAATACCAGGACGGTTTGCAGTCCAATTTACAGCCACTTGTGCCATACTGCGTCCAAGTTCTTTAGATACGGTTTCGAGTTCTGTGACAATTTTCCAGTTGCGTTCGCTAACCTTTTGAAATGCTGGGTTACTAATACCGCGTGTAGTATCAAGGCGCCCTTCTCCAGTAAATCCTGACTCGCTTGGTTTATATTTACCACTAAGTAAACCACTTGCCAAAGGACTCCATACCATCGTTCCCATTCCTAACTGTTGACCAAGAGGAATAAGTTCGCGCTCAATATTACGTTCAACTAAGGAATATTCGAGTTGTAGTGCAGAAATTGGTTCATAATTACGGTATTCAGCTATAGTTTGCGCGCGTGCTGCATACCAAGCAGGAGTATCGCTCAACCCAATATGTCTTACTTTACCAGCACTGACTAAATCATCCAGTGTCCGCATTACTTCTTCAGCAGGTGTAATTGTGTCCCATGTGTGAAGAATATATAAATCTATATAGTCAGTATTGAGTCTTTTCAATGAACCTTCTACCGCACGCAAAATATTTTTACGTCCGTTACCACCTGCGTTAGGGTTTCCTGGTTGGGCATTATAAGTAAATTTAGTGGCAATTACGACCTTATCACGGAGATTACGCGCAGTAATAAACTTGCCAACCCAAGTTTCGCTGGTACCATTGGTGTACAAATCAGCCGTATCAACAAAGTTACCACCAGCATCTATATATGTATTAAACAACTGACGCGCGTTATCTTCATCGGCGCCCCATCCCCACTCAGTGCCAAAAGTCATGGCGCCTAATGCTAGGGGACTTACGCGCAGTCCAGAACGTCCAAGGGTGTAGTAGGTGTTGAGAGGCATATGTTTATTTCCCTGTTTTTGTGTGTTATGTATACTGTAGGGAATTTTGGTTTGTGGAGCATACCCCATTTTTGCGCGGTTATATCAAAATCTTGCTTTACTGTTTGTTTTGTGAGATGGGTCTCGCCTGTGGAATAATCTAGTTTTTTTTTACCACAGAGACGCAGAGTACACAGAGAGAAGATAATTTAACCACATAATCCGGAGGATTTCCCGCTCTTTAGACACGCTCGTACACAAAGAAAAAGGTAAGAAGAGAGAACACACCAAAAGTAAGGTGGGCACTGCCCACCATACAACACCCCAGAATTAATAACACAGACCACTAGAATATCAAGCTTAGAGATGTGGCCAGTAGATTGTTTTTCATGTTTATTAGGATTAGTATCTGGCGTGCCTTGTAGATATGCATAAAACGGCGCCAGTTGCAAGAATAAAAAAATAAGCTGCTTATCGTTTGTTAACAACCAGCTTTTTATACAGGGTGCATTATTAAATGATTTATAGATATTATAGCATAATATTTGGATTCACTTTACTACAGGCGCCGTATCCTTGGCAGTTTTTGATTCACCTAAAAGACTTTTGGAAAGCGAATCTAGTTTTTTAACAGAATTATTAGCTTGTCTCACAGCTTCTTCTGGTGTTAAAATAACAGTAGGCTCGTCAGGTTTTGATACTTTAACTGGCTTGTCAGATTTTAATATTTGAGTTTCACCATTTTCTTTAATAGCATCTACATCAATTGATGAATTAGTAGTTACAGCAGGAGATGACAGGTACACCATACTACTTGCAACCAGCACCAAAAACATCGACAGTAGCCGCAATCTGAGTCTAATAATATGCTTCATTATTTTCTGTGTGTGAAGTATTGTGACATATAGAAATTAGTTTATATTAAGCAATGCTAAAGAAAACTCACCCTTGAGGCAGAATATCGCCAAATGGCGCCTAACCTTAATTTCCCGGCATTTTCCAAAACATAACTTATATAATCCTTGAGAAAGGTTCTTCTTTGAAGGTGGGCTTGTTACTATATATAATACGCTCTTTGTGATTTATCCAGTCATAGTGAATGAGGTTGTGGTTTTGAAATCCCAATTAACTAACCATCGAGTTGATTTACAAGATTGTACTATTTTTTATCAGCAAAGTAGGTTGGAGTCTGGTTCAATCCCCATCCTATTTCTACATGGATGGGGAATCTCTACTAAACCTTATACTGAAGTGCTGAAACTACTAGCACTTTCTCATCCCATAATTGCTCCTGACTTGCCCAGTTTTGCAAGGTCAAATTACTTTGGGCTAATTCCCGATTACGTTAGCTATAGCAAAATTCTCCTATCATTTCTGGAAATTTTGGATTTACAACAATTTCATGTAGTCGGACACTCATTAGGTGGAGGTATTGCCATTACTTTATCTACACTTGTTCCAGAAAAAGTCAGAAGTGTAATTCTAGTAGATAGTACCGGGATTCCTGGCCCGTCTATACCGGAGATGATAGCGCGAAGGGCAATCGAAATGACGGTTCAAATGTTTCTTCCAAGACGCAGATTGAAATTAGTTGATATTCCTTTGGTTTTCTCCTATAACTTGTTATTCAATACAGTAAATGTCATTCAAGGGTTGCTAATTTCTTTATACGAAGATATCAGCCATCTGTTACCTAAAATTCAAGCCCCCTGTTTATTGTTATGGTCAAAAAAAGACCTAACGACACCATTAAATAACGCTCAAGCAATGGCAGCAATGATTCCCAACTCTAAATTAATTACTGTAGAAGAAGGTTTACACGAATGGGCACTTTGGTATCCTGAAAAATTTACATCACTCATACTGGATTTTATTTGCCAACTTGAGCAATATTGATACAGCCAGCTAATCTAAGCTCTACTGGACTTAAATTTTTCCATAGCCTCTTGCGTAGGTAGACTTTTAACCCACATTCCGCACCCCCAGGCGCCACAATCCCAAGAACACTTGTATTTAGTATAAAATAACTAATAGGCTGAGAAGATTTTATCGGCTAGATAGAAATTAATTGCATTAAGCTTAGAGCATAAGTATTAAGTAGAAAATTTGTTAGTAAGCAGTCAACTCACACTTTTAACAAAGTTTAAAACTTTTTAAAATAAAATTATTAGGCACACTACTATGTAAAAATATTAAGAGGTATTTGATATTTTGGTAGGGTGTTATGTCTACTCTCAAAGAGATTGAAGTTCAGAATATAGACCACTTAGGTATAGTAGCAGGTGTTATTGATTCAATTGGTTTAGTAGAAATAATTAATGGATTGTTAGGAGAAGATGTTTCAGAAAAGATTAGTTCAGGGCATGTTGTCAAAGCAATGATTTTAAATGGTCTAGGTTTTGTTTCGGCGCCTCTATACATGTTTTCAAAGTTTTTTGAAAGCCGAGCATCTGAGCATTTGATTGGAGAAGGCGTAAAACCTAAATATTTAAATGACGATAAGTTAGGCAGGACAATGGATAAATTATTTAGCAAAGGATTAAGTACAGTATTTTTAGCTATTGCTTTAAATGTAATCAAAAAGTTTGATGTATCACTACTATCCTCACCTCCACGATTCAAGCTCCTTCCATGTACATGGTAAATATACTGATAATTTGACAGATTTGATTCTTACTAATCAAACTAAAAGCGATATTAAAAAACCAGAAATGATAGAAGCATCAGAGCCAGAACCCATAACCATTACATATGGTTATTCTCGTGATCACAGACCTGATTTAAAACAATTTATTATAGATTTAATATGTTCTGGAGATGGTGATATACCAATTTTTTTCAAATCAGCATCAGGGAATGAAGCAGATTCAGCAAGTTTTGCAAAAATCCTTGTTAATTTTAAAAAACAAATAAAAGTTGATAGCTTGATGGTAGCAGATAGTGCTTTGTATAATGCGGCGAATTTACAATTATTATCTGAAATTCTCTGGTTGTCTCGCGTTCCACTATCATTAGCCGAAGCCAAAAAATTAGTTTCAAGTATAGTTGAATCAGAATTGATAGAAAGTGAAATAAAAGGCTATTCGTATGCTGTTTATAAAAGTAATTACGCCTCTATTGAACAAAGATGGTTAGTAGTTCAAAGCGAGGTTAGGAAGCAATCAGACTTGCGTCAATTAGAGAAAAGAATAAAAAAATCAGAAAATAGTGCTACTTCGCAATTGAACAAATTACAAAAAGAAAAGTTTAATTGTTATCAAGATGCAGCCAACGCCATATTGAAGTTATCCAAAAAATTCAAATACCACAATGTAGAGAATATTCAGATTAATAAAAAAATATCAACAAACAAAAAATTAAATCAGGAATGTTTTTATCAAATATCTGCAACTTTGTCAAAAAATGAGCTTGCTATCAACTTAGAGATTCAAAGTGCAGGTCGTTTTATACTTGCTACAAATATTTTAGATGAAAATATACTTACTCCCGATGCAATGATTTCTGAATATAAAGCTCAACAATGTTGCGAGAGAGGTTTTGGTTTTCTTAAAGACCCCTTGTTTTTTGCAGACAGCGTTTTTCTTAAAACTCCTAAAAGAATAGAGGCACTTGCAATGATAATGGCGTTATGCTTATTAGTCTATACTCTTGCACAAAGGCAAATGCGCGCGGCTTTACTATCATCTAAATCAACTGTTAAAAACCAATTAGGTAAACCTACAGAACGTCCTACATTACGATGGATATTTCAATGCTTCCAATCTATTCATATTGTTGCTTTGAATGGTGAAAAAGAAATATCTAATCTTACTCCTTACAGGCAATTCTTACTCAGCTTTTTCCCTTCGGAATGTTATCAATATTATTATTGTTAGCTTAATTAACTAATATTATTATTTATATATTTATTTTTTAGAGCTATTTAATTTTTTATTTGTAGCTCTCAATCACTATGTTTATTTTTATAATTTTCTAGCTTTTACTATCAGTTTTATTAAACAATCAACAAGTAAATATAAGTTCTGATAATTATTCAAGTACAACTGTTTGTTAATTACCCAATTTTAATTAATTGATGCTTATTGACATTACAAGAAGGCGCCCTAAAAGAGAACCTACAATCAGTCATATGTAAAAATTATAAACTTGAGTATAATTTTACTCTTTTTTATTCATGTAGTTCAATAATTACCGCGTACTACATTTTAATGGCGCCTGGGGGTGCGGAATGTGGGTTTTAACCCAAGCAGGACGTTGATTCAGATTTTCAAGCCAAATACTTAGTTTCGGATGATTATCAAGCGATAGACCCACGAGATGTAAACTACTTGCTACGGTTCCTGCTGTCACATCTGCTAGGGTGAGTTGTTCCCCTGCAAAGTAGGTTTGCTCACCTAGAAGCTCTTCAAAAAACGTTAATACTGTAGAAACCTTATTTTGTGTTTGCTCAATTGTTTTTGATTCTACAGGTAATCCAAACAATATAGGGAACATAGGCATTATTCCAGGTAGTAACTCGTTAACTGTTAGCATTTGCACCATCCGTACTTTAGCTAAATTTCGAGCATCACGAGGAAGCAACGAAGGTTCTGGATACTTTGCTTCTAAATAATCGAGAATTGCAAAGGATTCGACTATTCTAAAACCGTCATCTTCTAAAACAGGTATATGATGGAAAGGATTAATCTCTAATAATTCTGCTCTATTTGGTTAACCACTCAATTCCAGCTCCACTAACTCTGCTTTTATATCTTTTTCCAGTAACGCGACTAAAACGCGCCGAGAGTGAGGAGAAATTGAATTACAGTAAAGTTTAAGCATAATTTGCTTTCCAAATTTTATAGTTCAAATAGTCTAATCAGAAATTGTTATGAGCCATTCACGAAATTGGGCTGGTGTTAAAGGAGCAGAACTGTTATCTAACTCATTAAGCGCTTCAAAAAGAGGCAATGAAATTAATTTCAAACGGTTTGTAGAGACGTGACATGTCACGTCTCTACATTTGTATATATAATATTGCTACATCATTTTCAATTAAATCCGCTTGGGCTTCCCCATGCTTCGATAAAGACGATGGGGTCAAAATATTCGCGAAATAATGTCACTTTGCCATCGCGGAATTTAAATAGTCCGGCGTAGGTGTTATTATAAGGCTTTTTAGTTGCTAAAACTTCGATTTCGCCACGGAATTCTACAAAGAATGTATTGGGGTCAGTGGTAGGATATATTTTTAGGTCAGGAAATACCATTCTGCCCACACTCGTAGGTAATGCTGAATAATGTTTAGCCACAGCAGCTTTACCCTCAACTCGTTTCGGAAAACCTTTAGGAGAAAATGGCATATCTTGCACCCCATCTTCAGCCCATAACTTCAACCATTCGTCCATACGTTTTTGTGATAATAGCTCAAAATATCTACGAATAGTTTGCTCATTTCTGCTACGAATAGTTTCAGCTTGAGTATTTGCAGGCGCCGCAGCAACATTATCCACACTATTCGCTGCTAACTCAGTTTTCGGAACAAAACTTAATAAACCTAAAATTAAACTGGCGCCAATTAAACTTCTTTGTAAAAACATCTTCCTTCCTCCTCTTCCTTAGCGTTCTTCGCGTCCTTTGCGGTTCGTTATAAAGACTTCTTCAAAAACTTCGCCACCTCACCAACAGACTGATTAACAGTATTTTCTTTGTCATAAAAATCAAACTGAGTGCGGTTATCTAACCAAACAAAGCTCTTATTCTTTGTGGGAATATCATTAAAAAATTGTCTAGCACCATCAGGAATAGCAGCTTTCTCACTGTGAACAAACAAAGTAGGCACATTAATATTCTTAGCTTGTGACATAGGCTTAAAAGTCAACCATTCAGCCCAAGATGCAACAGCAAACTTATTATCCCACTGAGGAATGGCGCCACGTTGAGGATTTAAATAATAATCAATCTCACCGAACATTGGTGCATTTTTATCAGTTCTACTAGCAGCAGGGACATATTCAACTTTCCCTGTTTTCTCAAACTTCTTCCGTGCAGCTTGCCCAATTTGTATTTTCTCTTGCACAGCCTTCCCACCACCATATACAGTATTCAAAATCGCTGTATCATGAATCCAAGGCGCCACTGTTACAAGTGACTTAATGCGAGAATCTTCTGCTGCTGCAACCGTCATATAACCAGCACTCGCGCAAATACCTAACCCAGCAATTTTATTCGAGTCAACCGCATCAACTGTCTGTAAAAAGCTAACTGCATTTTTGATATCTTTAATTTTCTC
The DNA here is from genome assembly GCF_019977735.1 of Calothrix sp. PCC 7716. Classification (GTDB taxonomy): domain Bacteria; phylum Cyanobacteriota; class Cyanobacteriia; order Cyanobacteriales; family Nostocaceae; genus Dulcicalothrix. The sequence goes on from NZ_AP025018.1 coordinate 434,204, forward strand.
AGTTGGAGACTCAAAATTGCGAAGCTTACCACCGCTTTCTCCAAAAGTGCGAAAATCAAAAGCAAACGCTGCAAATCCTTGTTCAGCAAGCTTTTGAGCATAAGTAGCTGGCATTTGCTCCTTGATTGTCATCCAGGCGCCTGTCACTATTACAGTAGGTAACTTATCACCTGGTTTATAGTTAGCAGGTAAATACAAGTTACCAACTAGTCTTTCCCCCTCACTTTGGAACGTCACGCGGTTAATACCAGGTTTGTAGGTATTGGCTGCAATTACAATATTTGACTGTTGTACTTGTGGCATTACGTTGGAAAGGTTGGAAGCTTGAGAAATGGCGGCGCCACCGAATAAAATTAGTGAGAGTGTACAAGCCTTGATAGCGCAGTTAGCAAGTTTCATAATGATTTCTCCGTGTTGGTTTGTTTCGTTAAATCCAATTTAGAGAATCTGCACTTCAAAACCATACCCCATTCTTGCGCGGTTATATCAAAATCTTGCTCTCTGTGTACTCTGTGTCTCTGTGGTGAAAGTTTTCTATGCCCCAAAACTTATAATATTAACCAGAAGTAGTATATTTTTTACCACAGAGGCGCAGAGTACACAGAGGGATGAACCACAAAGGACACAAAGAAAGAATTGAGGAGTTGCGACTAGGAAGTACTAGTTGTTATTTTGTTGTAAATTTGAGGCGCCTGGGTTGGCGCCAACACGAACTACAACTTTCTGGTTTTGTTGAGCGCGCTGTAGTGTGAGCGTTAATTCTTCACCTATCTGAGATTTTGCAACCTCGGCTGTTATGTCATTAGCTTCAGTAACAGCTTTACCATTAAGCGCCACAATAATATCACCTACTTGGATACCCCGCCAATTCAGCAGGAGAATTTTGTACTACTTTTCCTACTAATACACCTTTATCTACCGAGAGGTCAAAATTTTGATTGTTTTTAAGCTGCTCACGTAGCTCTGGTGTCACAGTAACAATTTGCACTCCTAAATAAGGACGGTCTACTTGCTGTTGGGTTATGTTTTCATTTGGTGTAGGAGTGGGGGAAACTGCCCCCCAACCGCTCTCCTACCAGGGAAGGGGGTTAGGGGGTAAGGTTCATGAAACTATCAAAAAGCTATTTTTTACTAACAGCTATAATGATGACAGCTTCCATAATTAGGATGAATTGGTTGAACAGGAGCAGGCGCCGGATTAGAAGTTGGTGTAGTGTTATTTTGATATATGTATTCATAACTTGGCGCCTGTTGAGAACTACCTCCACCACCACCGTTAGTTAAAAATGTTGCAAGTAAGCCTAACATAAACAAATTTGCTTCTGCTTGCCTTTGTCTGAGTGCCTGCTGCTGCTTAATATAAGCTCGTTTTTGTTCTGGAGATAAACTCTCAAAATACTGTCTTCTTCTTTCTGCTTCCTGAAGTTGCCTTTCGGTAGCTGCTCTACGAGCTGCCGCAAGTTCTTCTCGCCTTCTTTTCCTCTTTTCCTTCAGTGCTTGAAGTTGCAGCTGCCTTTGTTCATACTGCTGTTGCCGTATCTCACGCCTTCTGTTGTTTTCTATTATTTGCTGTTCTCGTTTCTGTCGTCGTATATTACGCCTGTTAATGATATCTCTTGTTTTATCTACATCATTAATAATTCTTGTAGCATCTTTAAAGAACTCTGCAACTAGAACGTTTTTGGAATTTCCTTGATAATCTAATTTTTGGTTTGATAGTGTATTCTGTTGTTTAGATGCAGCTAGAACAGGATTAATACTTGTGACGACTATCAGTGTAAGTGCAAGTTGTGCAAGTCTTTTACTCATGGCTATAAGTTAAATGAACTAAATAAACTTCATCTAACGTATATACGCCGCACACTCTACACGTGCTGCAACTAAGAGAAAAATTTTTGAGTGAGGTTTTACACTTGCCCTACTAGAATAGCAACTACACCAAGCACTGAGTGACTGAAGATAATAGAATATAAGTTACGATACGAAGCGTAATTCATACCCCAAAGTACACCAATAATAAATGTGAACAGCAGCGTGGGGACATCTTGATAGATGAGATGAACAAAGCTGTAGAGTAATGAGGAAAGTAAAATCATAAGCCAAGGCGCCAGTTTAGCTCTAGAAAAAACGGCGAATAAAAAGCCGCGATACAAAAACTCTTGCAAAGGAGAGGAGACGGTAACAAAGAACAGGTAAAAACCTAATTTATATGTAGAGTTGTCGATGCGTGCCCCTTGCATCATATAATTAATAAGCATCAATAATACAGATGCTAATGTTGGTAAAGCGATTACTTTGAAGGAAATTCCTAGATGCTGTCTAGTAAATCCCAGTTCTATAAGAGAGAATTTATATAGTCGAGTAATTGCCAAAATAGCAATAGCAGCTAAGATGAGAATATAAAATCGCCATGAAAAAGGTATTATTTTGAAATGAAGTAATAAAACAGGCAAAATGTATCCTAAGCTTATAATTAGGATAAGCTTTTGTCTTTCTTGGTTGATTTGCAAAATTCCCATAATTTACTCATTTTCTACACGAAGGTCAATAAAACGAACCAGCAGGAAAAATAAAGAAATAAAGAATATAGTACTAGAGAACCATGAAGTGAGGGGTTCGGTACTGCTCATTCCAAACAATTGGTCAATTAGAGAGGCGCCGAAAAAGCTACTTAGCAATGTAAAAATTAAAGTACCTAATAATAAGCATAATAAAATCGGCTGATATTTTTTACTGGCGCCTCTATATATACTGCTAACAGTTACCAAAAACAGTATAGAAATAATAGAGTAGGCAAGAATATTGATTCCAGCAAAAGTGCCTCTAAATTCAGGCGAAAATAATAGACTTTTAGTATGCTCTATAGCGTAACGTTGAAAGGGTACCCATAATAATATACCAAATTCACAAATGATAAGATATGTCAAGTACTTATTTTTGTTAAAAATAGAATCTGGCACGAACAAAATAGTTGAAACCAAGGTCAAAATCTGCACACCACAACTAGCAATTGCCACAAAGCTGAGAGCGTAAAACCACCGACTAATCGAAAAAGCTTTAATATTTGGATGCCAAACGTCATAAGATGTAGCAATACGCAAAAGTCCTTGTAAACCCTTAATATTATTAGATTTATAAATACGCTTTATCGCTAACTCTAAATCGTATTTTTTGAGCGTTAAATTTCCGTTAGAATCGAAAGCATCACGAGTATTAAAAATTTCTTCAGGAATACTTAAAATCTCAGCATTGGTAGTGTTCCACTTTACATAAAGCTCTGGAAGTTGCTGTGCGTTAATAGCTGTTTTTGCATGAGATTGAAACTCCATCAACATCATACGATTACCATTTAGTTCAAACAATAATGCCAACGATGTCAGAATAATAGTTAAGAGTGTTAAAAATACGAATGGACGTGTTTTAACACGAATCATGCAATGCGCTCGATAAGATGCAAATATAGATATCCAGAGAAATAACGAAGGATAGACTACAAGGTGAGGGTAAAGTTGAGCATAAAACGCTAAAGTGTCCCAACTTTGAAATTCGGTCAGTATCCCTATAGGTAGGCAAACCATTACAGCGATGGCAATAAGTCCTAGTATTATTTCCCATCGTGAAGATAATCTCCTTTCAGAAAATAAACGATTCCATGTAAGTTCACGAGCCAAAGGATTGGCAACAATTACAGGTAGCCAACTTTTTCCGGGTTCAAATTTCTGTTGTAACTGCTGTCTTGCTGCATTCATTGATGCAAATAAAGACTTATCTTTAACAAAAGCTGCAAGAAAATGCTTCAATAATTCTCTGGCGACAGAAGATTCTACCATCTCTCGCATTACAATACAGTAGGGTAGCGATAACTCTGTTAACTGGTTAGCTAGTCCCAAACCATCGCAAGAATTAAAAATAGCTAGTTGCAACTTTTTCTGAATGGCGCCTGCAAGCAAATCTTTCAATTCTGTTATTTCAATAATTCCTAGGGCGCCATCCGTTGCGTTAATTTGAATGCGTCCAATTCGCCCGTTAGCATCGCTTTCGCTGTGTCCTGCAAAAAAGAAAATGTGCCAGCTTTGAGGGTCTTTTAATTTTTGTTCTAATTCTTGGCGTGTGGGTTGTCTAAGAATGTGTGGTTCTCCACCATATTTTTTTAAACTTTTAATAAAGTCTTCTTCTTGTGCAAAACCAAGTTTTTCATCACCAAACACTACAAGTATGCGCGCGGTTGCTCTTAGTTGTGGTGTTTGCTTTTGAGTTAGGCGCCGGAAGTTTGTAGCACTAATGGCAACTTCTACACCTCTACTAGTATATGCTGCCAAAGTATCCCACTCTTGCCAAGGAAGTCCCCGTAATTGTCGGTCTTCTGTTTGTACAATAATCTGAACTTCATCTTTTGGTGTAATTTTCTCCCTAAACCTTTCTAAAACTAAATTAACACGAAAATCTGGGCACCCATTCTCATCAACCCAACCATCTCTTCCTAACCATTTATTTAGTTCTTCTTTTAAGGAATTCGCCAGTTCTGTAAGATTAATTACCCCTGAAAAATTCTTGTCACGATTTTTCGCAACTTTACGATTACCTTGGAGACCAATATAATATTGCCATTCTTTGAACTTATCTTCAAGAGCTTTTGGTAAAGGATAAAGAAACGAAACAATTTCTTCTAATTGTCCTTCTTCATCAAAAATAGCTAAGGTGACAGGCAAAACTTCCGAATGGTTGATTTTTACTCGTCCACCAATTTTAAAGGAAATTTTTAATGCCATCACAACTCCTTCCTAGGCAACAAAGTACTCTCGAATAAAGTTTTGTCCTATCCGCAACTCTACCCAGAATTCTTCACCTTTTGATAGTTCCAGAGGGATAGAAATTAAATCAGCCACATCATTAACTGTTTCAGTATAAATCTCAGATTCGTCTGGTACACTTACTTGCATCCCTTTAGGTAAACTTGCACTTGCACCTTGTACAATAACTCTTACCAAAATCACTTCGTCATTTTGAGAAACCGAAAGCTGCATTTCAAATACTTGCCCTGCCAGTTCTAACTTTTTCTTACAAGTGGCAGTTTTTAAATCGCGCATTGAGGGTTGCCAATCTGCTTCATAAATGCTATTCAACCAGTTTCTTAAATAAGTAATTTTTTTATCTGCAAATTCTTGCGTCAAGTCATTTGTCTCAATTATATCGGTAAGCGAAGATGCTTCCAGTGGCGCCAAGTAATCAATTATATCATCCATAGACAGTAAATCTGTGAGTAACACTTCTGAATCTGTAGCTTTAGAATACGAAGCAGGCAGAAAACCAAGTAGTGTCGCTGTATTTTCATTTTCAATTTCTACAAATAAATAGCCTAGCTTCTCACTCAAACTATCCTGTGGTAAAACAATTGATAATTGCTCTGGCAGAATTACACAACATTCTAAATATCCCAAGCCAGACAATTCTATCTCGTTTGCTTCGCTCCAAAGACGATGAGCGGCATTCCATCTTTCTAGCTTGGCAAGATTAGTCTCGAAACCCAGCATCCGAAAATACGCATTTCCCACAAGTACTGCTAGGGTATTAAAATAAACACGAGCTTGAGCATCTTGTGTAAAGTACTGCGACGCATATGTTTCAGCTTGTTGGCGAAACGATATTGGAATTGGCAAAGGAATAGCCAGTTCTCGTAAAACATCTAGTTTATCGGTCATAGCTATCTTCTCCAAACAGCCTCTGATTTGTATCTAGCCACTGCCGCATGAAAAATTCGCATTTTCTGCACCAATGGGATGTAACGGCGCCACGGGGGGAACCAACTTCCGTAGCGATTTGTTGCCATTCCTTTCCACCAACAATTCTCAAATGAGCCAGCAATTGACAGTTTGCTGTGGGGTTATTTGCTATATGGCAACTCCTAAGAATATTATCAGGGTCATTTGTAACCCATTGCACAAACGATTCCCAAGTTTGGAGAAGTAAGGTGGCATCTACTGGAGAAATGACTTTATCCAAAGGGTCAATATCAAGCTCATCACCTTGCCATACAGGTTGTCTATAAGAGCGTTCGCGTTGAGTCGCGCGAATTTCATCTCTATACTGATTTTCAAGGCATTTATTAAACCAAGCTAAGAATGAACCTGAATTTGGATTATATTTCTCGCAAAGTGTTTTAGTTAGTTTAACCATAGTTTTATGTAAAGCTTCTTCATAAAGAGTCTGTTCATAAACATCTCCAGTTGGTGGTCTCCAAAGGCGCCTAGATTTCAGAATCACTCGGAGCAAACGATTAAGGGTTTTACGATGCTGCGAGCTAGATGCTGGATAACTACAAAGCTCTTGGATGAGTGATTGCAAGTGGAGATAATCGTCGTCCATAAACTTATGACATAGTGTGGCATTGTTGCTAAGTATACCACGCCATGCGAATGGTTCTTACGTAGTAAGGTGGGCAGTGCCCACCCTACGATTTATACGAAAAATAATAAGCTCATGCTGCAAAAAATAAATTAAATATTTAGTTTTCGGCGCCTGAGCTTGTTGTGATAACCTGAATTAAGTTCATTTGTTCTGTACTATATGGCGATTCCACATCCAGTACAATATCAAGGAAGTAAAAGAAACCTGGCACCAGACATTTTAAAATTTCTGCCTAAAACAGTAGAAAGGTTAGTAGAACCGTTTGCAGGGACTGCGGCAATTAGTGTAGCTGCATCTTGGAACCGGATATCCCAGAATTTTTGGATAAATGATTTAAACAAACCATTAGTTGAGCTATTGGAATTAATTGTAGAGCAACCATCAACGATAGCAGGCGCCTATGAAGAAATATGGAATCAGCAGCATAATGATTCTATAGAGCATTATTATCAAGCAAGGTATAAATTTAATCAAACTAATGACCCGAAAATTCTCTTATACTTACTAGCTCGATGTGTTAAAGGCGCCGTTAGATACAACTCTGAAAAACTTTTTAATCAAAGTCCTGATAAAAGGCGAAAGGGAACCCACCCTGAGAAAATGAGAAAAAATATAGAAGGTGTTTCCAAGCTACTTAAAGGTAAATGTATATTTACATGCCTTGATTATAGAGAGGTTTTGGCTGAAGTTAAAGCAAGTGACTTTGTTTATATTGACCCTCCCTACCAAGGAGTTTGCGGAGAAAGAGACTCAAGGTACCTTACTGGTATAAATTTTGATGAATTCGTCTTGGCTCTTGAAAATTTGAATCTTAGACAGATACCATTTGCAGTTAGCTACGATGGCAGACGAGGAAACAAAACCTTTGGTAATGAGTTGCCTTCACATTTGAATCTCAAAAAATTTGAAATTGTTGTTGGACGCTCATCTCAAGCAACATTACTGGGCAAGGAAGAAATCACAGTAGAGTCTTTGTACTTATCTCCTTCTTTGTTTCACGATTATAGTGCCTTATCAGAAAGCTATGTTAACCAGTGAGCTTGAAGATATTAAATATTTATCATATTTATTAATAAAATCGAGAATAGCACTAAAAATTACACAAAGAAAACTTGCATTTTTAAGTAACCATACTGAGGAACAAATTATTCAATTTGAAGATAAGAATTATCATAATGCGAGTTACGTAAGTTTTTTAAAAGTACAATCAGCACTAGGTTTCAAACATAAGAACGGCAAATTTATTGCTCAGTTGAATGAATTTTATCAAAAAGAATTAAATTCATTGCGTTTTCAGGAAAATTCACACATATACGTTCAAAAAGCATCGTAAATAATATCTCTCTGTGTCCTCTGTGTCCTCTGTGTCCTCTGTGTCTCTGTGGTAAAAGTCAAAGTATGGTGGGCAGTGCCCACCGTACAAATGTACGAATACACTGCACAGGCGAGATGCCTATGCTACGGGCAATTTGTTATGTTTGTGAAGTTGTCTTTGGTGGGTTGGAAGGTGACGGCGCCTACATTATTCACTGTTATATTATCGCGGTCAACTACTTGGAAGGCGCCGCTATTACGCTGAAGTGAGAAACCTGTAGTGGTTTTATTGTTTCTTAATGCTAAACACATTGGATTATTGCTGTTATTAGTAGCACTGAGCGCATTGATTAGCTGGTTTTCTAAGTTATTTAATTCAGTTAATGCGGTCATTTGAGAGCTTCCGTTAGCTTGCAGGAAAATGTCATTGTTGCTGCTGTTGGTGATTGTATTACTGTTTATACTTACTTTTGCGGTTGCGGCGCCGTTTGTTTGCACGAATATTCCTTGACCTACACTGTTAGTGATTTGTGTATTATTTATATTAATGTTTTGCTGTGTGCCGTTGGCTTGGATAAATAATCCTTGACCTCCTTCACCGTTATTATCTAGTTTGGTGTCATTAATTTTACCATTTCTAAGTGTAAAGTCTTGCCGTGCGTTATCGTTTGACTGGACGAATATTCCTTGACCACGACTATTGTTTATATTGGGATTGGTAAGTGTAGCTGTTTGCTGGGTTTGAGGAGCATCTAATTTACTACTTGCTCCAATAAATATACCTTGTCCGGCACTGTTTGATACTGTTGGGTTATCTAGTTTCAACTGTTGCTGGGCGCCACCATTTGCTGCTATAAATATACCTTGTCCACCATCTCCATTACTGTCTTTAGTCGTATTAGTCACCGTAGCTTGCTTAATTTCTAGTTCTTGAGTAGAGCTATTATTGGCTTGGACAAAAATTCCTTGACCACTGTTATTACTTATAGTAGGTTGATTAGCTGTAACGGTTTGTTTGGCGCCATCGTTTGCAGAAATAAATAAACCTTGTGAAGAGTTATCTGTTACTACTGGGCTATTTAATATAAACTTTTGCTGTCCACCGTTTGCTGCTATAAATATACCTTGACCACCATCACCGTTACTATCTTTAGCTGTATTACTAGCAGTTATTTGATTGATGGTAAATTCTTGCTGTGAGCTACCGTTTGCTTGGACAAACACACCTTGTCCTGCGTTACGGGTTGCCGTTGAGTTATCTATAGTGAAGGTTTGCTTGGCGCCAGTATTTGCTGATACAAATATACCTTGTGTAGCATTATCGCTAGCTGTGCTGTTTTCTATTTTAATATTTTGCTGTGAGTTGCCGTTTGCTGTTACAAATATACCTTGACCACCATCACCAACACTATCTTTAACCGTTGCACGCGCTTCTACTCCTGTAATGTTGACAGTTTGAGTCGCGTTATTATTAGCTTGAACAAAAACACCAGTACCAGTGCTGTTGGTAATTAAATTATTGAGAATATTAACTTGTTGCTGTGAACTATCAGAAGCTTGAGCGAAAATACCTTGTGAGCGACTGTTATTAATGATATTATTCTCAACGTTAAATGACTGCTGATTATTTCCAAACCCTTGCAGGAAGATGCTTTGACTGCCTGTGTTTTGAATTGTGTTATTGCTAATAATATTACGTCCACCTACACCATTGAGACTAATACCTTGTCCTGATGGGTTAGTGATTTGGTTATTAGTGATAGTAAGGTTATTAACACCCGAAGCTTGAACAGCGTTACCTGTCGCGTTAGTGATGGCAAACCCTTCAAGTGTAGTATTATTGCCCATCGTTACAGTGCCGTTAACAACAGGTAGTTGCCCAGTTCCCGAATTGGGTATTTGTACTTTTCCAAGTTCGCGTGTTTCTACAAAGCGTGGAAGTGCGTTGGATAGTACCTGAACACCATCAGGAATACTGAATCCTTCAGAAGCAGAGTTGCTAAATTCCACATATATAATATCTTCGGGTTTTGCGGCACTTAAAGCAGTTTGAATATTACCCGTTGGATTTTCAATCGTTCCATCACCAGCTGCTATACCTGGAGTTACGTAACGAAATTCTAAAGGTTTACCAGTTTGGGCATTACTTGCAGGTTCTTGAGTATTTTCGGTTTTACCAATAACTCCTATAGTTGGAATTCGCTGTACAGATTCAGCGAACCGCGTTCTAACATCATCTTTGAGAACACGACGTGAACTACCAGCAAAATCAACACTGGCATTAAATACTAATCGAGTATCAAAAATGGAGTCATGCTGTAACATCAAACCCAAACTAACGTTATCAGTGGGGTTTGCTACTAATCTTCCTCGTACTCCTAACGCACTCCCAACACTTTCCCCTGTGTAATAGTACATTCCTCCATACGCGCGTAAGTCTCCTGTACCAAAACGCGCTATTTGCGTACCTGCTTCAACGTCAAACCCAGCAAGAGCTACTTCAAACTGTCTATTTACATCTAGTAGAAAACTATTGCCTGTAAATCCTAAACTGCGAAAAGACTCAGAAATAACTTGTTTGCTATTACCTACAGGAATATAACCGTTTGCGCGTATATCCCAGTTTTTTCCTAATCGTTCTATCCCTAAACCTATTTGGTTAAATATTTTATTACCTGTATCGCGAATATCGTAAGCAACATAACCACCCCACACTGCATCATTTGAAGCACTAAATCTATGCCCTAGTACTACATTACCTCCCATTGTTGCATCGGTGGATACTAACAGGCGCCCTTCTAAAAAAGTTAAGTTATCATTCGTAGCGTTTTGAAATGGAATAAACCCCTCAATACCAAAATAAGGCTCTTGATATCCGGCGCCTGTACTAGTGAAACTGCCACTAAAGCGAGGAATTACGGAATTAGTTGTTGTCTGCGCTACTACTGGTACAGCAGAGAGTAGACAATAAAATAGTCCAATAATGCTATATTTAAAAGTTTTTTTCATTACGTATGATTATTGCGGTACATGTATCCTTTTCATATACCAGCGACGATAACGCGACAAAATACATCAGCAAACCGTAAAATTACCATAAATTTTTGATAAAGACCCATAATCGTAATGTAGAGACGCGATTGTAAAGACGCGATTAATCGCGTCTCTACAACCGTGTAATAATCGTAAATACAATTAATTCAACAAGTCCTATGGACGTACTAGAACTCAAACGCGAAATTGAAACGTTGTCTCGCCGCCTGGGTAAAACCCAGGACTATCTTTGACCTACCCGCACTTACAGCCAAAATTCAAGATTTAGAACAAGTCTCAGCACAACCTGAGTTTTGGAACGACCAAGCCAAAGCCCAACAAACAATGCAAGAACTTGATGAAGTCAAAGCACACCTGTCGCAATACCACCAGTGGCGCCGTAATTTAGAAGACACAAAAGCTGTAGTCGAACTGTTAGAGTTAGAATCTGACGAAGGGCTACTTAAAGAAGCAGAAACTACTGTCAACAAGCTCAACCGTGAACTCGATAATTGGGAATTAGAGCAGTTACTTTCTGGTACTTACGATAAAGAAGGCGCCGTAATATCAATTAACGCAGGTGCAGGTGGTACAGATGCTCAAGATTGGGCGGAGATGTTACTAAGAATGTACACTCGCTGGGGTGAAGACCACGGTTACAAAGTTAACCTGGTTGAAGAATCCGAAGGCGATGAAGCAGGAATAAAATCTGCCACAATCGAAATTACTGGGCGTTATGCCTACGGTTACTTACGTTCAGAAATGGGAACGCACCGCTTAGTGCGAATATCACCCTTTAATGCCAACGGCAAACGACAAACCAGTTTTGCTGGTGTTGAGGTAATGCCACAAATTGATAGTAGTGTCCAGCTAGACATACCAGAAAAAGACTTAGAAATCACCACATCTCGGTCAGGTGGTAAAGGTGGACAAAACGTCAACAAAGTAGAAACTGCCGTGCGTATCGTTCACCTTCCTACTGGTATAGCTGTACGCTGTACCGAAGAACGCAGTCAGCTACAAAACAAAGATAAAGCTCTCGCACGCTTAAAAGGCAAACTATTAGTTATAGCCCAACAACAGCGTGCCAAAGAAATTGCCGAAATTCGCGGTGATATCGCAGAGGCATCTTGGGGCAACCAAATTCGTAACTACGTGTTTCATCCTTACCAACTGGTCAAAGATTTACGTACTAACTTGGAAACCACAGCCATCAACGATGTCATGAACGGTGAACTCGACCCGTTTATTCAGTCGTATCTAAGGCAGGAAAATCAATTGGTTGAAACTACTTAATTAGTTAGGAGTTAGGAGTTAGGAGTTAGGAATTATAACTCCTCACTCCTCACTCCTAACTCTTCCTTGGCAAACTGGCACGCCATATTATCAACAAACTGTTACATTAATAATGAGGATTTGTGTACAAATCATATGAGTAATTCTTCTACCGAACCAAAACCCAGTTACGTCAAGCTCGCCATGCGAAACATGGTGCAAAAGCGTCTTACATCTCTCAAGCATTTTGGTTTAACAACCGTGGGGTTATTAGCTGTATTGATTGGGCTAGCTTACCTAACCCGTTAATTAAAGCTTTTGTGTGTTAAAAAATGTTTGTGATGTGGGGTTGATAAATAAACCGTGCTGGTTGAACTATGTGTACAAAATTGTTTTGATGAACTTCGCGACTGCGAAGAAACGCGCGTTATCTATAACGATGCTCAAGTTCCCTTAGAAACTTGGGAAAATTGGTTTAGTGCTTGGCTAGAATTAAACCAATTTGAGGCGCCAAAAGAACATTCAGGTTATGAGATAGCATTGCGTTTGACAAACGACGCGGAAATTCACTCTTTAAACTCTCAGTATCGTCACCAAGATAAACCAACAGATGTACTAGCTTTTGCCGCACTGGAGGTTGACTCTCCTGAATTTGAGCAGGATGATTCACCTTTATACTTGGGCGATATCATTATTTCCGTCGAAACAGCATTCTTACAAGCGCAACAACAAGGTCATACGCTATTAACTGAACTTGCGTGGTTAAGCGCACATGGATTGCTACATTTATTAGGATGGGACCATCCGGATGACGAATCACTAGAAAGAATGTTAAAACAGCAGGTGACAATGCTGAATAAAATAGGTATTTCTATTGATATAAATTAGTGTTAAGATTTGCTTGCATCAGTAATCGTGGTGCTAGGTACAGCTTGGCATAGGCTTATCACACTTTTTAAAGTAATTGTGTATAAAATTTATGTTAATTGGAGATAAATTTTTGATTAACTTGTCATCTATGTCTAAAGTTTTTGTATAATTCGCCCAAAATATCGATGAAAGCAACCTGTGCTAGTGCCATACTTTACTTGTCTGCTGTCACTGAGAGCGTATATTAGATTAAAACCAATTTTGCTATCTTAATTACCTATTTATATGTCTATGTCGCAGAAATTAACACCAATCACCAAAATTACACCCATAGAACCCGTTTTACCACAAGAACGGCAACTGTCTTGGAAGGTTGCTTCAAATTTATTTGTCAGTTTTAAATATGCCTGGGCTGGAGTCAGTTACGCTTTTACAACACAGCGCAATTTTCGCATCCATGTTTGTGTTGGGACATTAGCCATTGGACTCTCACTTCTATTACATTTACAAGGTGTGGAAATTGCTGTAATTGCCATAACTAGCGGTTTAGTTTTAGCTCTAGAGCTAGTAAACACAGCCATTGAATCACTAGTTGATTTAACAGTAAAACAAACGTATCACGAACTAGCTAAAATCGCAAAAGATTGTGCAGCTGCTGCCGTACTCATTTCAGCTTTAGTCGCAGTACTTGTTGCAGGGACACTTTTATTACCTCCATTAGTCAAGCTTGTACTGGCACAACTGTAATTAGAATCAATTTAGTACATAAATATTATAAAAATTCAGGCTAATAGAATAATAAAATTTGATTATCGTATTGAGATGGCTTTAAAATGCTGCAAGAATCAGAGACAATGCTTTGATTGATAAAATACAGGAGCTATTGTCACGGTGCTAATAGTCATCGATAACTACGATAGTTTTACATATAACTTAGTTCAATATTTAGGAGAGCTTGCAGCAGATTTTCCTGTTGCAGCAGATATCCAAGTTTTTCGCAATGATAAAATATCAATCGAAGAACTGCGTGCTATCTCTCCTGATGGAATTGTCATATCTCCAGGTCCTGGGCGCCCAGAAGATGCAGGTATCTCACAATTAATAATTGAGCAACTTGGGGAAACGATGCCTATATTAGGCGTGTGCTTAGGGCATCAAAGTATTGGTCAAGTATTTGGCGGTAATATAACGAGAGCCAAAGAACTTATGCACGGCAAAACTTCCCAAGTGTCACATACTGGGGTTGGTGTTTTCAAAGGTATCGAAAACCCAATGACTGCGACTCGTTATCACAGCTTAATTATTGACCGTGATACCTGCCCCGAAGTGTTAGAAATTACAGCTTGGATTGATGATGGCACGATAATGGGCGTGCGTCATCGGAACTATCCACATATTGAAGGCGTCCAATTTCATCCAGAGAGTGTTCTTACTACCTCTGGTAAGCAGTTGCTACGTAATTTTCTGGAACAATTACAGGCGAGAAAAAATTAATGAAACGAAGAGAGTTGATAGGCTATGCTGGCGCTGGGCTAGCTACAGGATTAATTGCGACTTTGGCTAACTCGACTAAGTCTTTGGCACAAGCTGGTGGGTTATCGGTACAGTGGTTGGGTCACACCTGCTTTTTGTTTACTGGTGGTGGTCTCAGAATTTTAGTAAATCCGTTTCGGACGCTTGGTTGTACTGCTGGGTATCGCGCTCCTAAAGTAGCAGCTGATTTGGTTATGATTAGCAGTCAACTTTTTGATGAAGGTGCAGTTGAGGGTTTACCCGGTAATCCTAAGTTGATTTACGAACCAGGTGTTTACGACTTTAAGGGTATCAAATTTCAAGGAGTCGGAATTGACCATGACCGTAAAGGTGGAAAACAATTTGGAATTAATGCTGCCTGGAGTTGGAGCCAAGCAGGTATTAAAATTACCCATTTAGGTGCCCCAGCAGCACCTTTGTCATTCGAGCAAAAAGTTCTGTTTGGGCGCCCAGATATATTATTCGTACCCGTAGGTGGTGGTCCAAAAGCATACAATGCAACTGAAGCCCAACAAGCAATTCAGGCATTAAACCCCAAACTGGTAGTTCCCACCCACTTCCGTACCCAAGCTGCTGACCCTAAATTATGCGACATTTCACCACTCGATGAGTTTCTTACTGTCATGCAGGGTACACCCGTAAGACGTAGCAACAGCGACACAATTTCAATCGGTGCGCGCAGTTTACCAGAAGCAACTACAATTCAACTCATGAGTTATAGATTTTAATGTAGAGACCGAATAAATTCGGTCATTACATTATTCTGGGCGCAATCGCGTTAATTTTAACGTGAAGGCGCCTTCAACTGGTTCAGAGCCAAAATTACGTACACGAACAATATAGTTTCCAGCCTTGGTGATGCGCTCGAACAACATTGAGTTGGTTGTTCCTTCTGCGGCATCGTCGTTTTCGCCAATAATTACACCTTTGGCGCCGATTAAGGTGACAATAGTATCAAAGCTATCCGATTTCAAATCGATAACAATTTGGTCGCCCGCACGTAAATTGATGATATAATCGCGTGCAAAACCACCAGACCCAGTGGGAAAATCAGACTTTGTTAAGTTATCCTTAATTTCCCTACCAATTGGCAGAGCTATTGGATTATATGCTTGCCTTGGTGTTGTAGCTAGACTTATTGGTACATTTATTTGATTAATTAATATTACAGTTGAAGCTATTACGATTCGTATTACAAAATTCATAGTTAGTTACTATATGTCACACATCTGAAATTTGCCTACGTAATCTTACCAGCGAATGAGCAAATATTACGAACAGAATTATACGCTAGATGATTTGTTAATTTTTGAGAAATTCTGGGAACACTAAGTATGTAATCACTGTATTTAGTAGTTATTGCCAACAAAATGTTTGCACTGTCTCGTCAATTCGTAGGAACATCACTTGCAACTTTATTATGTGTCATTGGAGTAACATCACTTCAATACCCACGCATGAATAAAATGCTTGCGACAAAGCAGGGGTTATCTTCTGAAGCATTAGAACGTGACGTACAAGCCGAAAAAGCACGTTTAAACCTGCTGGAAAAAATACCCTCATTTGGCTACGATAACTTACTTGCCAACTGGATGTATCTCAGCTTTCTACAATACTTTGGTGACGATGAAGTTCGTGCAAAAACAGGTTATGCTTTAAGTCCTGAATACTTTGAAATTATCCTCAAACACGACCCACGCTTTCGGTTGGCATATTTAGGACTCTCCACAAGTACATCTATGTATGCCGCAATGCCCGAACGTTCAGTCAAAATAACAGAACAAGGTTTAAAAAAACTTACTCCTTGGGCACCTGCTGATTCATACTATGTATGGCGATACAAAGGAGTAGACGAACTATTATTTTTAGGAAACTCCCAAGCAGCCAGAAAATCATTTCAGTCAGCAGCAGACTGGGCAAGCAAACATACAGACGAAGATAGTAAATTATCAGCTAGTATATCTCAGGGTACAGCAAACTTCTTAGCACGCAACCCCAACAGTAAACGCGCGCAAATCTCAGCTTGGGGAATGGTACTACAAAATCAAATCGACAAAGAAACCGAAAAACGCGCAATTCGTGCCATCGAAGCTTTAGGCGGTCAAGTTGTCAACACTCCTCAAGGTAATCAAATCAAATTTCCTCAAAACGACTAATATCAACTTGTGCATGAGCTGTAGAGACGCGAGGAACATCGCGTCTCTACCAAAACGGCGCCTCCCCGGTACATACCCCTGAACGGTTACGCCAAAACATGTGTAAATAATTAATAATACTTTTTAAATTTGACAGAAGTAGAACTTAGCATTAATTGGGGGTCTATAAGTTTAGTACCAAAGTAACTTTTGCAAATGAAAACCAAATATGAATATTACTATTGCTGGTTACAATCTCATCGAACTCCTTTATGAGAGTACTAATACTTATGTGTATCGGGCTTTACGAGAATCAGACCAAACATCGGTAATTATTAAAACTTTTAAATCTGAGTATCCAAGCATAGAACAAGTATCTAGATTCCAACACGAGTATAAAATACTACAAAATCTAGAAATAGAAGGGATTGTAAAACCCCTATCTTTGGATAGTTATCAAAGCGGTCTGGCACTAATTTTGTCAGGCTTTGAAGGAGAAACTCTAAAAAACTTTTTGACTAAGAACAATTTACAATTAAACATTTTTTTACATATTGCTATTCAATTAGCTTCTACCCTTGCTCAGTTACATCAAGCTAATATTATTCATAAAGATATTAAACCTCATAATATTTTAATTAACTCGAAAACAGGTAAAGTAAAAATTATTAATTTTGGCATTTCATCATGCTTATCTCAAGAAAACGTAAATTCCAGTAATTCTAATTTACTAGAAGGCACCCTTGCCTATATGTCTCCAGAGCAGACAGGAAGGATGAACCGCTCAATTGATTATCGAAGCGATTTGTATTCTTTAGGCGTTACTTTTTATGAAATGTTAACAGGGCAACTTCCTTTTCAAACCACTGACTTCTTAGAATTAGTTCATTGCCACATTGCTAAAATGCCAATATCACCTAAAGAAATTAACTCAGAAATTCCTTTAGGAGTTTCCGATATTGTCATGAAATTATTAGCCAAAACTGCTGAAGATAGATATCAAAATGCCTTGGGGTTAAAAGCGGATTTAGAAGAATGTTTACGACAACTGCAAGCAACCGGAAAAATTGAAAATTTTATCGTTGGTCAACTTGATTTATATAGCCAATTTGTCATTCCACAAAAACTTTATAGTCGCGAAAAAGAAGCTGACGTTCTCATAAATGCCTTTGAACGAGTTAGTCATGGAACAAGTGAGATAATGTTAGTAAGTGGCTACTCTGGCATAGGCAAATCCTGCTTAGTCAATGAAATCCATAAACCTATAATACGTCAACGTGGCTATTTTATTTCGGGTAAGTTTGACCAATTTAAACGCAATATTCCTTATGCTTCTTTAATTCAAGCTTTTGAAGAATTGATTCGACAGTTGTTAACAGAGAGTAGTGAAAAAATCGTAGTTTGGCGAGCAAAAATTTTAGAAGCTTTAGGTTCTAATGCTCAAATTATTATTGATGTTATTCCGGAAGTCGAACAAATTATTGGAACTCAACCAGATGTTCTGCAATTAGGTTCTATTGAATCACAAAACCGATTTAATCGCCTGTTTCAAAAATTTATTCATGTATTTTGTAAACCCGAACATCCATTGGTGCTATTTTTGGACGACTTGCAGTGGGTAGATTTAGCATCATTAAAGTTGATTCATTTGCTTGCTACTAACCCAGATAGTCAATATTTATTACTAATTGGTACATATCGAGATAACGAAGTAAATGCAACTCATCCGTTGATTTTGGTTTTAGAAGAAATTCAAAAATATGGTACAGTTGTTAACAATATTGTACTTCAACCTTTGCGAATTACTGATGTCAAGCAATTAGTAAGTGATACCCTCCATACCAACTTAGAAAAGTCAGAATCGTTAGTTGACTTAGTGTATAACAAAACTCAGGGTAATCCTTTTTATTTAACCCAACTACTTAAATCACTTTATCAAGAGAACTTATTGTCATTCAGTTTTAGTGAGGGTTGCTGGCAGTGGGACATTCATCATCTACAAAATATTGATATCACTGATAATGTAATTGAATTAATGGTCAGCCAGATTCAAAAGCTGTTACCAACTACACAAAATGTTTTAAAGTTAGCTGCTTGTATTGGTGACAAATTTTCTTTAGAAGTATTGGCAACTGTTAATAAAAAAAATCAGTCAGAAACAGCTATAGATTTATGGGAAGCTTTGCAAGCAGGTTTGATATTACCTTTAAACCATTACTATAAAATCCCCCTTTTACTCAATCAACAAGAAATAAACAATGGGGATTACCAATCAGAAACAATATTAAATAATACCTATCAAACAATTACATATAAATTCTTGCATGACCGATTGCAACAAGCAGCCTATTCTCTAATTCCTGATGAGCAGAAGAAAGCAACACACCTAAAAATTGGTCGATTGCTTCTGCAAAATGCAACGCCAGAAGAACGCAAAGAAAATATATTTGCAATAGTTAATCAACTCAATTACGGTACTGAACTACTCACATCTGAGTCAGAGAAATATGAACTAGCTCAATTCAACCTCTTTGCAGGGCAAAAAGCGAAAGCAGCGACAGCGTATGACTCATGTGTTCGTTATTTCAACATAGGTTTAAGGTTGTTGCCAGCCAATAGCTGGTGGACTCAATATGAGCTGGTATTAGCTCTGCATCAAAAAGCAGTAGAAGCAGCATTTTTAACTGGTGATTTTGAGCAAATGGAGCAGCTGATTAAAGTTGTTCTGCAACAAGCAAAATCGCAACTGGATAAAGTAAAAGTGTATGAGTTGCAAATCAAAAGTTATCAAGTACAAAGAAAACTTCTTGAAGCGGTAAAGCTAGGTTTACAAGTTCTAGAAATATTGGGAGTAAAACTAACTCAATCACCAACTGATGGCGATGTCCAGAAAGCTATTGAGGAAACAACAGCGAATTTAGCCGAGAAAGGAATAGAAAATTTAATTAATCTACCGTCAATGACAGATGCAGAAAAGATCGCAGCGTTTCGGCTCATAGTCAGTTTAGTTCCTATTGCCTATCAATCGGCACCTGCATTATTTATTTTAATGGCTTGTCAGCAAGTAAATTTATCAATTCAATACGGAATTACTTCTTTATCTGTTAGCGGGTTTGCTGATTATGGAATTATTTTCAGCGGTCTTTTACAAGATATAGAAGCTGCTCATAAATTTGGAGAAGTGGCTTTACATTTATTAGAAAAAATAAACACTCATGAGATGAGAAGCCAGATTTTATTTAAAGTTTCAACGTTCATCCTGCCTTGGAAATATCATGTTAAGGAAACATTACCACTTTTAGAAGATGCTTATTATAGTGGTTTAGAATATGGAGATTTAATACACAGTGGATATGCAGCTAGTAATAAGTGCCAATATTCTTATTGGAGCGGTTCAGAATTAAAAAGCCTAGAACAGGAAATGTCAAAATATAGTAAAGCAATCGCTCAAATTAATCAAGAAATAGCTTTAAAGTTTCATCAGGTGTTTCATCAGGCAGTTTTGAATTTAATAGGAGCGTCTGAAAATCCTTGTCATTTAGTTGGCGAAGCTTACAATGAAGAGGAATTTTTGCCCATTCATATTCAATTCAATGAGCGAACAGTAATTTATTATGTATTCTTGAATAAATTAATCCTGTGCTACCTGTTTGGTGAATTTTCTCAAGCTGTAGAAAATGCGACTAAAGCCGAACAATATTTAGATGGAGTAATTGGGTGGTTAATTGTACCGTTGTTTCATTTTTACGATTCTTTAGCACAACTAGCAA
This sequence comes from Calothrix sp. PCC 7716, assembly GCF_019977735.1. Lineage (GTDB taxonomy): Bacteria > Cyanobacteriota > Cyanobacteriia > Cyanobacteriales > Nostocaceae > Dulcicalothrix. The sequence continues at coordinate 454,539 of NZ_AP025018.1, forward strand.
TATATTCATCACTGCCACAGTCACAACAACAAGATTTATTAAGTAGAGTAATCAATAATCAAGAAAAAATGCAGAAATGGGCGCATTATGCCCCAATGAATCATCTGCACAAATTCTATTTAGTAGAGGCAGAACGCTATCGAGTTTTAGGTGAAAAAATAGAAGCAATTGAAATGTACGATCGCGCAATTACACTTGCCAAAGATAACGATTACATCAACGAAGAAGCGCTTGCTCACGAACTCGCTGCTAAATTTTATCTGTCATGGGGTAGACAAACGATTGCCCGCACTTACATGACTAACGCTTACCATGCTTATAACCATTGGGGAGCTGTTGCTAAAGTCAAAGATTTAGAAGCACGCTATCCCCAATTGATTATGCGCTCGCAGAACATCGCCAACATCAATATAGGAAATACTTTTACAAAAATATCTACAACTAGAAGTAATTCTCAAGCTTTTGATTTTTCCACAGTCATGAAAGCTTCTCAAGCTCTTTCTGGCGAAATTGTTTTAAGCAATTTGCTGGCTAATTTAATGCGAATTTTAATTGAAAATGCAGGTGCAGAAAAAGGATTTTTAATTTTAGATACAGCAGGTAAGTTACAGATAGAAGCTTCAGGAAGTGTAGATCAAGATCAAATAAATGTCGAGCAATCAATATTTGTGAAAAAGAGTCAGCAGCTACCAATATCCCTCATTAACTACGTGCAAAGAACACAGAAAGACGTGGTTCTAAATGATGCCACTAGCGAAACTGCATTTCATCTGGATAATTATATCATCACCCAAAAACCAAAATCTATTTTATGTACTCCAATTATTCATCAAAGTAAACTAATTGGTATTCTTTACTTAGAAAATAATTTAACAACTGGGGCATTTACACCAGAGCGTTTGGAAGTGTTACAACTTTTATCCTCGCAAGCAGCAATTTCAATTGAAAATGCGCGTCTGTATCATGATTTAGAAGAATATAATCGCACACTGGAAGTTAGAGTAAAAGAGCGAACTTTAGAATTACAAGCTAAAAATTTGCAACTGCAACAGGAAATTAGCGAGCGCCAAAAAGCAGAAGAAGCGGCAGCGGCAGCCAACCGCGCGAAAAGCGAGTTTCTAGCTAGTATGAGTCATGAACTTCGCACACCGCTCAATGGAATTTTAGGGTATGCTCAAATTTTTCAGAAAAATCAAAGTTTAACAACTCAGCAAAAGAATGGTATAAACATCATTCATCAATGCGGTGAACATCTACTAACACTAATCAACGATATTTTAGACATCTCTAAAATTGAAGCTCGAAAACTGGAACTTTATCCCACAGAATTTTATTTTCAGGATTTTATTGAGGGTGTTGTGCAAATCTGCCATATTCGTAGTGAGCAAAAAGGAATTTTGTTAACTTATCAGCAACTTTCTCCTTTACCTAGAGTTGTTAAAGCAGATGAAAAACGTTTACGACAGGTTTTAATTAATCTACTTAGTAATGCTATCAAATTTACAGAACAAGGTACTGTAAATTTTCAAGTGGGATACCATGAGGAAAAATTAAGGTTTCAAGTTGAGGATACAGGAATTGGTATAGCAGAAGAGCAATTAGATGAAATATTTTTGCCGTTTAAGCAAGTAGGAGAAGATAGCCGCAAAACTGAAGGTACAGGATTAGGATTGGCAATTAGCCGTCAATTAGTTGAGATGATGGGCGGTGAAATTAAAGTGAAAAGTACTTTAGGTAAAGGTAGTGTTTTCTGGGTAGATTTAGATTTACCTGAAGTTGTATCAGCAATTAATATTAAGAAAATTGACAAGTATCAAATTACAAGCTTTGTTGGAGATAAAAAGAAGGTTTTAGTGGTAGATGATAAATGGCAAAATCGTTCTGTTTTAGTAAATTTGCTAGAGCCTCTAGGTTTTGAAGTTATAGAAGCAACAGATGGCTTAGACTGTCTTAATAAAGCACAAGAGTTTAAACCAGATGTAATTTTTATGGACTTAGTAATGGGTGTGATGGATGGTTTTGAAGCCACTCGGCGCCTAAGAATGTTACCAGGTGTTAAGCAAGCAGTAGTAATTGCCATATCAGCTAGCGTTTTTGATTTTGAGCAAAAACAAAGTCGAGAAGTAGGTTGCGATGATTTTATTGTTAAGCCATTCCAAGTTGCGGAACTTTTAGAAAAATTAAGAGTGTACTTGGGATTGGAATGGGTTTATGAAGAAATAAAAAATGAGAGAAAAGACCCAAATGATATTAAAGTTAAATCACAAATTTTAAATAAAGATTTGATTGCTCCACCACCAGAGGAAATGGCAATTTTACTTGATTTGGCAATCAGGGGTAATCTAAGGAGTATTGTACAAAGAGCAGCTAAATTAGAGGAGTTAGATGAAAAATGGTCTCCATTTGCGACTCATTTATGCCAACTGGCTAAAGAATTTAAATGCAAACAAATCGTAACTTTTCTTAAAAAATATTTACAATCAACATGAAGTGAATTCAGAATGTTAATACAAGTAAAGCTAACTAGTAACAGTGATTATTTTTCCTTTATCATTGGTAAGTTTTCTACATTTATTGACTTTCGGCAAGCTAGTTCAATATCTTTATACCAATTTATTTGGTAGTAAATAGTCTAAATTATTATTCTTTCATCTCTCGGTATGATTTTGAATGAGGTTTTATGAGTACTGATGTTAGTGATAAAGGCGCCATTTTAATTGTTGATGACAACCCAGCAAATTTAGAAATGTTGCTTGAGTTTTTAGCAGATGCAGGATTTACTGTTTTGGTTGCGGAAGATGGCGAAAGTGCAATCACGGCAGCCGAATATGCCCCACCCGACATGATTTTATTGGATATACTGATGCCAGTAATGGACGGTTTTGAAACTTGTCGGCGCCTAAAAGCGAATCCATTAACGCAAGATATCCCCATTATTTTCATGACCGCACTCACGGAAACCGTGGATAAGATCAAGGGCTTGAGTATAGGAGCAGTGGATTATATTATTAAACCGCTACAGCACGAAGAGGTTTTAGCCCGGATTGAACTTCATCTGAAACTGCGAAACTTAACCAAGACACTGCAAGAGCAAAATCAGCGTTTAGAGAGGGAAATTTGTGAGCGCAAGCAAGCAGAACAAAAAATCTTCGAACAAGCTGCTTTGCTAGATATTACTACAGATGCAATTGCCGTTATAGATTTTGATAATCAAATCAGCTTTTGGAACCAAGGGGCTGAAAATTTATATGGATGGCAGGCAACAGAAGTAATTGGTCAAAATGTTAATCAACTTTTGTATCGACCGGATGTCTTACCTCAACTGCAACATATCCAAAAAAGTCTTACCGAACATGGCTGCTGGCAAGGTGAGTTGGAGCAAGTTACCAAACAAGACAAAAAAATTCTTGTTGCCAGTCGCTGGACTTTAATGCGCGATCAACATGGACAACTTAAATCCATTTTGACAGTTAACACTGACATTACAGAAAAAAAACAACTTGAAAGCCAATTTCTCCGCACTCAGCGTTTAGAAAGTTTAGGTACACTTGCTGGCGGCATTGCCCATGACTTAAACAATATATTGACACCAATTTTATCGTTAGCACAACTACTACAGCTAAAACACCCTAAGTCTGATGAATGGAATCAGCAAATGTTGAGGACGATAGAAAATAGTGCTAAACGTGGATCTGATGTAGTTAAGCAAGTGCTACAGTTCGCGCGCGGGGTCGATAGCGAGCATACCATTGTACTATTAAAAAATCTGTTCTTGGAAATTCAGCAAATTGTTCATAGCACATTTCCCAAATCCATAGAATTTTTTCTAAATATTCAGTCAGACCTTTGGAGCATAATTGGAGATGGTACGCACTTACATCAAGTACTAATGAATCTCATAGTCAATGCTCTTGATGCCATGCCTGATGGTGGTACTCTCAGTATTTCTGCCAAAAATCTGTTGATTGATGAACAATATGCTCGGATGAATCTAGAGGCATCGGTTGGCCCCCACATTGTAATTACTGTTGCGGATACAGGAATTGGAATGCCGCCAGAAATCTTAGATAGAATATTTGAGCCTTTTTTCACTACTAAAGAGGTGGGTAAAGGTACAGGTTTGGGACTTTCAACCGTAAGAGGAATCATCAAAAGCCACGATGGTTTTATTAGCGTGCATAGCGAAATTGGGAAAGGAACTAAATTTAAATTGTTCTTGCCAGCAATAAAGGCAATGGCAACATCGCTGACCGAAAATTTAGATTTGCCATATGGAAATGAAGAATTAATTTTAGTAGTAGATGATGAAGCTAAAATTCTCGAAACTACTCAAATTTTATTAAAAAGTTATAACTATAAAGTAGTGACTGCCAGTGATGGTATTGAAGCGATCGCACTGTATGCTAGCAACAAAGATCAAATCAGTGTAGTTTTGATAGATATGATGATGCCGTTGATGGATGGTGCAGTTACCATTCGCACATTGCAAAAAATCAATCCGTTAGTCAAGATTGTTGCTGTTAGCGGTATAGTAGGCAGCAATAAAATTTCCAAAGATGCGACTGTCAGCAAATTTATTTCTAAGCCCTACACAACTCAAGAATTATTACAAACTTTACATCAGCTTCTTTGCCGCCAAGGGACTTGCACAAAATAAATTTGGTAAAATATGTAATTGCACAGAGGTTAAATCTATTTTTTGGTACAACAGTAAACTTATAGATTCACAAACCATTGAGTTAGACATCAACAATCCAGGGTTATTATACGGCGCCACCGTTTTTACAACGCTGCGAGTATATAATTCTCTGGATAATCCTTTGACGCAATGGCAAGCACATCTTGCGCGGATTAAAACTTCCTTAAATTATTTTAACTGGCAGCAACCTAATTGGGATTCTATAAGCGTTGGCGCCGAATTAATGAAACAGCATTTTCCTGTATTGCGAATAACAGTGTTTCCTGATGGTAAAGAATGGATAACAGGAAGAACGCTGGCGCCAGATTTACAACAAAAGCAAAAACATGGAATTACAGCAAGTATAGTTCAAGATTATTACCGTTCGCTACCCACTCATAAAACAGGAAATTATCTGGCGCCAATTTTAGCAAAAACAAATGCCGCTCAAAACCATAATTGTCAAGAAGCTATATTTATAGACAAAGAAGGAAACTGGTTAGAAACAACAACAGGCAATCTTTGGGGATGGAAAGATAACTGTTGGTGGACTCCTCCCCTGTCTGAGGGTATTTTACCAGGAATCGCGCGGCAGTATATTGGAACTAATTTAATTAAACAAAATCAGGTAGTGCGCGAAGACGTTTGGAATATAAAGTTAGTTAAAAGCTTTGAAACGCTTGCTTACAGTAATTGTATAGTAGAACTTATACCTATCCATACCGTTGTTATAGATACAGGTATGTTAATATACGGCGCCCAACATCCAAGCTTGAAGGAATTACAAGCATTGTTTCAAAAGGATTAATATCATGATAAGATTTGAGAAAATATTTATTCTAATAATTGCTCTTAGTTATTTGACATTTGAAGTTAAGACAAGTTTTGCACAAACTATACCTCAAGAGATTAATAAAAATCAGCAATTAGAACAGTGGCGTTACAGTCAGTTTATTCAAGAAGTCGAAAATGGAAACGTCGAGAAAGTTAATCTTTACCAAGACCTTACTACAGCAATAGTGACTCGCAAAAATGATACTAAACACAAAAGGGTAACTTTAGTTGATGACCCTGAATTAATTAATATTCTTATAGACAAAAATATTGATATTGATGTTATACCCGAACGACCTCAACCGATGTATGACAAACTTTCAACATGGTCATATAGTCAACTGCTGCGAGAGGTCAAAAACGGTAACGTCAAGCAAGCTATGATGTCTTCAGATGGTTACACTGCATTAGTTTTTTATAAAAACGAACCAACATTAAAATTAGTTCATTTAATTAATGACCCTAAACTAATTAACTATCTTGTAAATAAAGTTGACATCACCGTTTTACCAGCGAGTAAAGGGACTGACATTCTAGTTATAGAATATACAGACAAGACAACAGAAGCAAGTATAAGAGAAAAACCTCCTGAAAATCAACAATGGAGTTACAGTAAGCTAATTCAAGAAATCGATAAAAATAATATAGCTAGTGTTACTATCAATCAAGATGTTTCAGAATTAAGTGCAATTTCAAAAAATGGTTTAAAAAGTCAATTAGTTTATTTAGTTAAAAATCCAAAGCTTATTGAGACATTAATTAAAAACAATATTGATATTACTGTTACACCAGAAAGCACGTATGTGCAAGACAAAAAATTTGAACAGCTAAAATATAGTAATTTAATTCAAGAAGCTTCAAATGGCAATATTAAACTAATAAATATATATCAAGACCGTCCTGTAGCGCTTGTGACGTTTAAGAATAATGCGAAGATAAAACTTGTTTATCTACCTCAATATCCAAGTTTAGTTAGTACATTAGCTCTCAATAAGGTAGATATTACTGCTATCCCTAAAAAAACAGATGAGAAAGATAGGCGATTTGAACAATGGTCATATACCAAGTTTATTCGAGAAGTGAAAGGTGGCGCCGTTGAACGTGTGTTGTTAAGTGCTGACCGAACCAAGGTTATGGTAAAGAGTAAAGGTGATGCCAAGAGGAAACTGGTTTACTTAGTTGAGGACCCAGAGTTAATTAATACTTTGACTACTAACAACGTTGATATCTCGGTTGTGCCTTAAGTTTAGTCTTGTGGGGTGGGCATCCTTGCCCGCCCTATATATTAGATGAGACATATTGGATGAGACATATTAGATGAGACGGGCAGGGATGCCCGTTCCACAAGATTATATTTCTACAAGATATTTCTACAAGATATTTCTACAAGATATTTCTACAAGATATTTCTACAAGATATTTCTACAAGATTATATTTTTACAAGATTGTGGTTTTGTAGTGTAATCCCTCTATGGGTACTCAGGCGCCTACAAGGGTTGGCTCGCTAGAATGTATCTTCAAGGGTTTGGTATCCACTTAGGCGCCAAGCTTAATGTAAAGAAGTTGACTGAGGGTTCTAGAATTTTTTTTGCTTTTACATGAATATGAGAGCATTTTGCGATACCTTAAGATAAGTTAACATAATTCTTAACTACACCCAGTTGATTTCGGAACGCTCTGCGGTTCTCTCATAAACAAGAGGCACCGGGCATGACAGCACAAAATGTACAGGAGGACTCACTTCGGTGAATAGTAACAACAACAATAATAATAAAAAGTGGAGAAGCGCGGGGCTGTACGCACTGCTGTTTATTGTAGTCATAGCGTTGGGAACAGCGTTTTTTGACAAACAGCCTCAAAACAGGGAAACATGGCGCTATAGCCAGTTTATTCAAGAAGTAGAAAGAGGTAACGTCGCACAAGTAAGACTGAGTGCTGACCGTACACAAGCTATCGTCAAGTCACAAAGTGGCAACCAAGTATTGGTAACTTTGGTAGACGACCCACAATTAATTAATACGCTTACTGAGAAAAACGTAGATATCAGCGTTTTGCCTCAAACCGATGAAGGTTTCTGGTTTAAGGCACTTAGCAGTTTATTCTTCCCAGTATTACTACTAGTAGGTTTATTCTTTTTACTGCGTCGAGCGCAAAATGGTCCTGGTAGTCAAGCGATGAACTTTGGTAAGTCGCGTGCTAGAGTCCAAATGGAACCGCAAACCCAAGTAACTTTTGGTGATGTTGCGGGTATTGACCAAGCAAAACTGGAATTAAACGAAGTTGTTGACTTCCTTAAAAATGCTGACCGCTTTACTGCTATTGGCGCCAAAATTCCCAAAGGTGTATTGTTAGTTGGACCTCCAGGAACAGGTAAAACCTTGTTAGCACGCGCGGTTGCGGGTGAAGCTGGTGTACCTTTCTTCTCTATCTCTGGTTCAGAGTTTGTAGAGATGTTTGTTGGTGTAGGTGCTTCTCGTGTGCGTGACTTGTTCGAGCAAGCAAAAGCGAATGCACCTTGTATTGTATTTATAGATGAAATTGACGCAGTAGGTCGTCAACGTGGCGCCGGTTTAGGTGGTGGTAACGACGAACGTGAACAAACCCTTAACCAGTTGCTCACCGAAATGGATGGTTTTGAAGGTAACACAGGTATTATTATCATCGCTGCTACCAACCGTCCCGACGTATTAGACGCAGCATTATTACGTCCTGGTCGTTTCGACCGTCAGGTAGTAGTAGACCGTCCTGACTACGCTGGTCGCGTAGAAATTCTTAAAGTACACGCGCGTGGTAAAACTTTAGGTAAAGACGTGGACATCGAACGTATTGCACGTCGTTCACCAGGGTTTACAGGTGCTGACTTGTCGAACTTGCTAAACGAAGCAGCAATTTTGGCAGCACGTCGTAACCTTACCGAAATTTCGATGGACGAAATTAACGACGCTATTGACCGCGTATTAGCAGGTCCAGAGAAGAAAGACCGCGTAATGAGCGAACGTCGCAAGCAGTTAGTAGCGTATCACGAAGCAGGTCACGCTTTAGTTGGTGCATTAATGCCCGACTATGACCCAGTACAAAAAATTAGCATTATCCCCCGTGGTCGTGCAGGTGGTTTAACTTGGTTTACCCCTTCTGAAGACCGTATGGACAGCGGACTTTATAGTCGTTCCTACTTAGAAAACCAAATGGCTGTTGCCTTGGGTGGACGTATCGCTGAAGAATTAATCTTTGGTGACGAAGAAGTAACCACAGGTGCTTCGGGTGACTTACAACAAGTTGCACGAGTTGCCCGTCAAATGGTGACACGCTTCGGTATGAGCGACAAACTTGGACCCGTAGCTTTAGGGCGCCAGCAAGGTAACATGTTCTTAGGACGTGACATCATGTCCGAGCGCGACTTCTCCGAAGAAACCGCTGCTTCTATCGACGAAGAAGTACGTAAGTTAGTAGATGTAGCTTACATACGCGCGAAAGAAGTATTAGTTAAGAACAAACACATCCTTGACAAACTAGCAGATATGTTAGTTGAAAAAGAAACCGTAGACGCAGAAGAACTGCAAGATTTACTCGCTAACAACGACGTACAAACCGCAGCATTCGCGTAATGAGTTAGGAGTTAGGAGTTAGGAGTTAGGAGTTAGGAGTTAATGAAGTAATTTCTAACTTCTAATCAATAAAAATACATTTGTAGGGTGGGCAATGCCCACCTTACTTTTTGCTAAAATTTTAGTGATTAACTAACCCTGGATTGTAAATAAAATAAATACATTATGCTAGAGTACAATCCATTATCCTGCCTTCCTTCTTCTGAAGAACTTCCCGACTCGGATGATACACCTGTGGATAATCAACTGCAACATCTGATACCAAGTTTACTGGAAGCAATTTTGGCAATGGCTTGGTCAGAGCGGATGGACTGGTTTTTTGCCGCAGATATGGCTGTTTATTATGACCCTGATTTACCAGGAATAGTACCAGACGCTTTTCTTAGTTTAGGAGTTGAGCGATATTTTGATGAAAATTTACGTCTAAGTTACGCAATTTGGGAAGAAGAGCAAGTCCCAATTTTGGTATTAGAAATAGTATCTCAAACTTATCGTGGCGAATATTCGAGCAAAAAAGACAAATATGCTTCACTAGGAGTATTATATTACGTTGTTTATAATCCTGGGCGCCGTCGTAAAGCACGCTTTGAAGTGTATAAATTAGTAAACGGGGAATATCAGCTATTACTGGGAAACCCTGTTTGGCTACCAGAAGTCGGTTTGGGTATAGGAGTGGAAAGAGGAACTTATCAAAGTATCACGCGCGAGTGGTTGTATTGGTATAACGAACAAGGGAAGCGCTTTTTAACTCCAGAAGAGCGTGCGGCTAAATTAGCTGATAAATTACGTGATTTAGGTATAGACCCTGATAGTGTTTGATGTTTTATCATGAAATGGGTAACATAACATCGTCAACCTTTTATTGTTAAAATCAAAAGTTCTATAATAAATGATTTATGACAATTAATATTCCAATTGATGAGGCTTTAATAAAAGAAGCCTGGTTCTTGCGTACTTAACGTGCTAACTTAATATTATAATGCCAAGAAAGTAAAGCTCTAATTTCAAAATTACGGAAATTTCTAAAGCCAAACCCATTTCGTTTTATTAGTTTCAATTTATTATTAATTCCTTCTACCACACCGTTGGTAGTTTTTCTTTCAAAATATCCGGCCACTTCTCCAAACCACCGCTTAATTGTCTTAACACTTTTCTGATAATAAGGTTCAGCTTTTTCTAACCAATCGAGTAGCCCTAATATTCCTGTTCCTGAATCTTCACTATTATCAAATAAATCACGGAATTCCTCTTTCAATGAATGCATAATTTCCAATAAAGGTGACGCTTCTCTAATTTTATCTAATTTCACTTTTTGTTTATCCGTAAGTTCACTTTCAGCTTTTAAAAGTGTAAATTTGTTACCTTTCAAACTATCAAATACTTTTTCTCTTGACTCAATATTTAATTCCAACGCTGTTTTCTTTTCGTCTATTATAGCTTGATTTAGCTCTTCATGTATAATCTTGGTAACATGGAATCTATCTACCGTCACAACAGCGTTTGAGCAAACTTTATCAATTAAACTTTTATAATTTCCGGTCATATCCATACTGACTTCTTCTATTTTTTCTAAAACTTCTTCTCCCCACGTTTTCATCAAATTTTCTATTACAATTTGTTTTCTTTCTTTTACTAAACCTATTAATTTCCCCGTATCTATATCGACGAGTACAACAATAAACTTTCCTTGACCTTTAACCAAACTAATTTCATCGATTCCCAATCTTCTTAAATTGCTTAAATCTATTGGCAGCAATTTTTGAGCTACGTCTTCAATCATTGAATTAACGTTAAAGCTCTCCGGGGGAAGCTTCCCCCGGAAGACTTTAACCTCTTCATCACTTAATCCATTATTTTCCGCAACATTACTTACATTACTACTAATAACTTGTCTAACAATATTTTCTGCGTATCGATGCGTAAAACTCTTTTTCGTTCCAACAAAATCAAGTCGCTCACTAAAAGTTTTTCGGCATGTTTTACACTTAAATCTTCGTCTATTTAAGTTTAGTATTACTTCTTTATCCCCTATCGGTAAATCTTTTATTAACTGGTTTTGATTTTGGTGTAGATGTCTTGACTTTGTACCACAATGCGGACATACTGCACTTTTTTCTTTTTTACTTACTGATAAAATTAATGCAAAACCCTCTTGTATACTTGATTCCACCACTACGTCTGGCAAATTTAAGAGTTGAGTAAGGATTCTTTTCATAGTTGATTTTACTGAAATATAAATAGATATGCTAATATTTTAGCACGTTAGGTACGCAAGAACCGTACTGAATATGTATAAAAATTACGCTGATTATACATATTAATTCTATAAAATAGCGGTTTTTTTGCGCCAAACACGTAACTATTTCAAGATAAGAGTATTCATATTTACCTAATCATTGTATTACTTCCATGCCTAATTTTTTGGAGCAGTATTTACAGCAGCATGAACTTTTAATATTGGCGCCTAAAAAATGCTGCGTACACCTACAAGAGTAGTGTATATCAAAAGTCTTGGTAGGTTATATTTTAATAATTCTCTCTCTGTGTACTCTGTGCCTAATAAGGTAAAAATAATATTTGTATTACTGCACAGGCGAGAACCCGTCAGCTACAACTCTTTAAATTAAATAATATGAAGTATTAACGTGCGTAACTGTCAGAATACTTTTTAAGTAGCATATATTGCTTTTATAGCTATATTGATATAAATTATCACTGATTAGTCACTAAGAAGTATTAAAGGGTATTGTTCAGTTATGCAAGTGAAAGTGCTAAGAGCCGTTGCTCCACATTTAGCTTTATTAGGGCTAACGATAGGCGCCTTTGGATGTAGCCAAGAAACAGCAACAAATACTCCCAGTAGTCCAGAAGCAGTAGCAACACCTGCTGCAAATACTACTCAGAGTGCTGGAAATGCGATAAAAGTAGCCTTTCCCAGTCGTTCAGATTCAACAGACTTACAAAATAAAGCCAATGCTGTTGCTGCATACTTATCAAAAGAAATTGGTAGTCCAGTAGAAGCAGTAGTAGGAGATGACTCTGCTGCTGTTGAAGCATTGCGCGCGAACCAAGCAGATGTAGCATTTTTGAGTAGTCGTCCAGCAATAAAAGCAGAACAACTAGCAGGCGCCAATCTATATTTAGCAGAAGTTCGCCCCACCTATTCAGGTAAGCAAACTTATAACTCGGTATTTGTCGTACCAAAAGATAGTCCTCTGCAAAGCAAAGGTTCAGCAAAAGAAACGCTGCAACAACTCAAAGGTAAAAAAATGGCGTTTACTTCGCCAACCTCCGGTTCAGGGTTTATCTTCCCTGTTAGCGAATTAGTCAAACAAGGTTTCGTGCCCAACCGAGACAAACTCGATGGTTTCTTTGGACAAGTCAGCTACGGTGGTAACTACAGCAAAGCATTACAAGCAGTCTTACGCGGACAAGCAGAAGTTGCAGCAGTCTCAGAATATGCGCTCCAACCACCTTACATAACCGCCGAAGAAGGTAAAAAGCTGCGAGTTCTCCACGCAATACCCAACGTACCAGCACACGGAATCGCAATAGATGATGACGTTCCAGCATCCAAGCGCGATAAAATTGTAAATGCGTTATTGAAATTAAATCAAAAAGAAAACAACAAACTTTTAAGCGGCTTATACAACTCCACCGAACTTGTCAAAGTTGACCACAAATCACATTTACAAGGAATGCGCGAAGCACTAAAAACAGTAGGAATTGACCCATAATTAATCCCCCCAACCCCCCCTTAATAAGGCTGTCGTGTACACACAACTTTTTGGCATCGGGGGCAGGGGGGCAGGGGAGCAGGGGAAGGTTGGAAACGGGAGAAGTGGGGGAAATTGAGGAACTATTTTTACACATATTTAATTCAAATAAAAATCAGTTTTGCTCCATATTGCTCCTTGTTCCTCCTCCCCTCCCTGCATCCGAAGCATCCAAAGCACCCCCTGCCACCTTTTTTAGACTTGTGTGTACACGGTAGCCTTAATAAGGGGGGCTAAGAATAGCCTCTTATTCCCCCCTTATCAAGGGGGGCTAGGGGGGATTTCCTAATGTTATGCTTGAATTAAATACTTTAAAAAACCCTTTAAAATGAATTCATGTCAACTATATAAAATTTAATATACGTAAGTATATCAGCTGTGAAAATATTAGCTAAAAGCCGCTTTTAGCTTCAATATAAATTTCTGATTTAATGAGAATGATAATAGATTTTTTAGTTATCAACTAGATTATTTATAAATAATAAAATTTTGCAGATTGTGCTTATTTTTATTTGTAGACTGATACAAGCTTGTACTGAGCATTTTAATAAATGAAAACAGATACTATTTTTTATACTCTTTTACAAAATCTCCCTAGCGTATTATTTGAACTCCTAGAGCAATCTCCTGACCAGGCAACACGTTATCGATTTTCCTCTGTAGAAATAAAAGAGCTAGCGCGTCGCATTGATGGTGTATTTCTACCAAAGAAAAAGTTCGCTTCCGAGCCAATTTATTTTGTAGAGGTACAATTTCAAAAAGATGAAGATTTGTATTGGCGCCTAATTACTGAGGCTGTAGTCTACTTAAACCAATATAAGCCTAAGCGCACTTGGCAAGCTGTAGTTATTTGGGCTAAAAGTAGTTTAGACGAGGGTGTACCAAAAGCTTATGAAGCTTTCTTTAACGCTGGGTATATTCGCATTATATACCTAGACGAGTTAGAGGAAGTCGCCGATACATCCATTGGTATGGGAATCATCAAGTTAGTAGTCGCACCTGAAAGCGAAGCAGAGCAACAAGCAAGAAACCTAATCTCTCAGGTACAGCAGACAGATGCCACAAAACGCCGGAAGCTTTTAGAATTAGTAGAAAGAATGTTAGTTTACAAGTTTTCGTCCAGTAGCAGACAGGAGTTAGAAGCAATGTTCGGATTGACAGAATGGCGCCAAACCCGGTTTTATCAGGAAGCTAGAGAAGAAACCCAGTTAGAAAATGTTCCTCGCATGTTAAGTGAAGGGCTAAGTATAGAGCAAATAGCCAGGATGCTTCAGTTAGATATAGAAGTTGTACGGCAGATTGCTAACAAGCAGAACAAGGAATCTGAAACTTAAAAGCTTTATACTGTCTGTACTTACGCGCCGAGTGATAAATTCTGGGGAAGCGTGCCGTTCCCCAGGTTATATTTGCGCTTTGGTTGTATATGAAAAATTAAGTACAACAAGCAAAGAGATCAATTAAACAGGTACAACAGACAGATGCTGCAAACCGTCTCAATATAAATAGAGTAGGAAGAATACTGATTTATCCGTTTTAGCTATGTTTGGAATAAAAGAATGGCGCCAAACCCGATTTTACCAAGAAGTTCAAGAAGAAACTGAGCTAGAAACAAAATTGAAAACTGTTCCTCGCTTGCTTCAAGTGGGGTTAAGCATAGAACAAATAGCTCAAGCACTTGAGCTAGATATCGAACTTGTACGGGAGGTTGTCAACAAGCATAACAAAGAATCTAAAACTTAAAAGCTTTATACTGTCTGTACTTATTGCCCAGATAAATACTGATTTGGCGCCTTGATAATTACAATATTTTGCTTTAAGTTTTTCGCACGTGCCGCTCCACAACTTAAAAACTAATATTATCTTGTATCCACTTTTTAAATGCTTTCAACGCACTGCTTCTTCCTTCAACTCTACTTTGTTCAACAAATCTAGGAATTATTTCTAATATGGGTAACTTGGGAAAAGTCGGGCTAACATCAGATTTAGCATACTTACCATTTTGGTAAATATCTATTTGAAGGTTGCCGTTATCGTAACGCCATAATTCTGGAACTCCAAGCTGCTTATAAGCATCCAACTGAGTTTTAGAAGTAACATCAACTTCAATAGCCAAGTCTGGTGGTGGGTCAACAGCAAGGTCAATACGTTCTTTACCAACCATTAAACTATAATTTTGAATATAGAAAGAATCATCTGGTTCTACACCTTGAGCCATATCTTCTCGCTTAAACGTTGTTGACCCAAATGGCTCGCAGTCTATTTCTAGTGCATCTAAGAGAATTTTTACCAAGTTTCCAATGATAACTTTGGCTTTTTCGTGCTTCGGTAGTGGCATTCTAATTTCTAATGTACCCTGGCTGTAAGCTAAACGCGCGGCTCTATGGGCGCCAAGCTCTTCTAAAATTGCTTCAAATTCTTGCCAACTGACATCATGGAATATAACTCGATGTCCTGGTGGCACACTTAATTGTCGTAATTGAAGCGTTACCATTTTAAGAAAGTTTTATATTTAATAGGTAAAGTTATTATAGCAGTCTCATATAATTTTTAGAAAAATGATCTCCATATAAAGACCCAATTAATACGGTCTCTACAACACACGTAAACCGAAGGTCTTCCTTACTGAAATTCAACAAATAATTCATCAATACCATATATAACTTATTATTACAGTACAATTGACTTACTTTAAACGTTAAAATATAATCATTAACATTAAAAATTCTCTCTATGTATAGTAGGAGATTAATTATGCAAATCAAAGATAACAATCAAATGGGTAAAGTTTTAACGACTCTGACTATAATCAATAGGGCTGACCAGATTTTAGCAAAAGCAGGAGTGATTTCAGAAGAAGAAGTACGTTTTATTACATTGCATAATGTATTAGTAGATACTGGTGCAACAACTTTATGTTTGCCAACAGATGCTATCATTAAGCTAGGTTTAACGCTGTTGAAAGAGGTAGATGTTGCAACTGCTACCGGAATTAGTAAAGCCCGAATATATGAAGACGCAAGACTTTCTATTTGCGGTCGAGAAGGAACCTTTGAGTGTTTAGAACTACCTGGAGGTCGAGACCCACTTCTTGGTGTAATTCCATTAGAAACGTTAGGTTTAGAACTAGACCTAAAAAACCAGACATTGAAGGTTTTACCAATTAGCCCAACTGAAACATATCTGACTATATTATAAAAATGTATAATAGTCTTATACCTAACGTGATTGATATTAAGCTTACTGAGCGATGAATGTTGAGTTATGGCACCTTGATTATTTGTTAAGCTTCAAGTTTTATTGTGTGCCTAACCCAACCTGCATTTTTATCAGTAACAGTTTATAATAGGGTACAGTAAAATTTGAAGTGAAGTTATCATGTATGTTAAAAAAGACAGTTACTATAGATGATTCTGTATCGATTCGTTTACCAGAAGAAATAGTTAAAGCCTTGGGCTTAAATCCTGGTAGTGAAGTAGAGTTAGAAGTAGTCGGCAATACTTTAGTTATCCGCCCAGAAACAGAAATAAAGCGCTCTATACAATTTATAGAAACATTTCAGTCTGTCCTTGAGAAAAGAAAGTTAGCATATCAGGAATTGGCAAAAGGAGAATCATCATAAAAATGAATTTTCCAGATAAATCTGATGTGATAGCAGTTCATGCTCAATTAATAGCTGTAACAGGGGGTAGTCAAGGACTACGAGACGAAGGCGCTCTGGAATCAGCACTTGCGGCGCCTCTAAATAGACTATATTATGAGCAAGCAAGTTTAATTATTTGCGCTGCGACTTATGCTTTCCATCTTACCCAAGCTCATGCATTCATTGATGGAAATAAAAGAATAGCAGCTGCTGTCACAGAAACTTTTTTGGAAACGAATGGGGCACAATTAGACATGAGTAACGAGGAAATTGTCACTCTATTTTTGGATATTGCTGCCGGACGTATGAGCCGCGATGATATAGAAATTTTATTTTTACAAAAAGTTTCTTTTAAGAACGAGTAGTAAAGTAGAAGGTTCAGGGATAGATTCACCTTCTTCAAGACATCGCTTCTAAATACATTTCTATTACTTCTTCACCATGAAAAATGGCTTCTTCACGAGTTTTACCGTGTGTACAAGGCATAACGACGCGCTCGTTAAACTCTGGGATGGTAACTAGAAAAAGCTCATCTTCATTACTCCACTGAAGAAATATACTATATTTATCCATAAATTTTCTCTCAGTTCAGGAATGCGGCGCCGTAATCACGCATATTATAAACCAAGTCCCAAGTGCAATTTTAAAGCGGCATCAATTAAAACCATCAACTCTTCACTTAAACTACCCACAACGTCGCTGGTTATACGTTCTTTAGAAATTGTTCGCACTTGTTGCGCTTGTGCTTTAGATAGTCTGGATAAATTACTATCCTCTGGGGTAATCAAAATCTCAAATGGATAAACGCGCGTTACGTTAGAAGTCAGTAGTAAAATTGTCACTGTGGTAGAAGCACGATTATTTGCATTATTGCTTACTATCAAGACCGGACGACGTTTACCCATTTCTGAACCCACCACGGGACTAAGGTCAGCGTAAAAAATATTACCACGTCTCCGAAGCTAATCCATCCGCAACTGTTACATCCCAAGCACTGTCAACTTCAGCAGAAGCTAGTCGATAAGCTTCCTCAAGTTCCCGGTTTCGCAGTAATTCCAATGCTTCCTCAATTACTTGAGAACGAGATTTACATCCTTTATTCTGTTTATAGTTTTCAATAAACTCCACTAAGGATGGTGGCAAGGAAATAGATAATTTCTCAAGGCTCATATTCTTAGTATTGGTAGTAAAATTCTTACTACCAACATAATAGCTTAGTTTTTGACCCTAAAGTATGCATGAGGTTAGCTGAAAAATGATTGTGAGACGAAAGTGAGCTTAGATCAGTATTTGCAGCGTAAAAATTCGGCTTCTTCCTAAAGTAAATAGGATTCTTGTACTTATATGTACGTATAAAAGCAGTAATATAACTGAAATTTTCTAAATAGTGTTAATGATGTCTTTAAATGGGGAATCTTTAAATTAGAACAATTTTTTCAAATTTAAGTTCTACTAATCATGACACAGCAAAATGTTTCGGAGCTTGCAAAGCAGGGCAATGCTGCTGTAGTACAAAAATATATCCTGGCTATATTTTTTCTTGGTTAGAATTGACACAATAATTTTGGGCATTTAAGTTTCTCTCTAAATGCCTAAAAATCAATATACTTGTATTTAAATTATATATTAGGGTTTAAAATGGCATTCACAGAAGATATTGCTAAGTTGTCAGAAAGAGTCCGTAATCTAAGCACTCACTTCAGAAAGTCTAAGGATGATGTTGGGTTACTGTACTACTTGTTAAGCTTCAAGTTTTTCTCACGCACATAACCCAACCTAATCCTTATACAACTGCCTAAAAAGGTAATGTATAAGCCCCGACTAGTATAAAACATCAGCTCTATAGAGTAATCAAACTCACTCACATACTACAATTTCATATAAGTAAATTTGTCGTCAAAAAATGTACTAGTTGTGGAAAGTGTTGTAACCTAACTAATTTTTTTATTTCTAGGTAATTTAAGAATTGCTTCAGTTAGCGTTTCTATACTGGATCTACCTTGGAGCATTTCATTCATGATTTTTTCAAAAGTAACATCAAAATTATAATTATTAATTGGGGAGTCGTGTGGAGCAATTATAAAGTTATAAGGAGTTAAGTATCTCACCCTTAGTTTAGTTTTATTGCGTTCCATATCTGTTAATTTATTATTAATAATACAATATCCATCATCATATTCGTATCTTGTGATCAAATGTTGATTATCATATATTCCAAATTCTTCACGACAGAATCCCATTTTTTGCTGAGTATCTGTAATAAATTCTCGGGTTCTATATGAGTAAAGACCTGTAGCTTGCATCGCTTTTGCTTCGACATATACAAAACATTGGTAGTCGATGCCAGAATTAAAAGCAGCTATTCTATTTATTCTTATTTCGTCTGTTTTGCCTAGAAGGAAGGTGTCATCATCCAATGATTCAAAATAATCTATATGCATATTTTGAAACCCTCGCCACCACCATATTGGACAGTAATTATTAAAAATAATAGGTGTTGCCAATAATGTAGCTATCCTTTGCTGTGATTCAGATGATGAATTAAATAGCTTGATACCTCTAATACCTGGGAACGCCTTCGCAAATCTGCGAGCAAAAAAATCAATACTATCTCCTATTTCTTCACTGCTTTTTGCTAATTTTTTTACTAAATCTGACTTATTTTTAAATACTGGTATATTTTGTTCACATGTCCCATCTAAATGAATTGCTAATTTTCCTTCTTCAAATGCTCTTAAAAATATATTTTCTTTATTTTCTATTTCATACCCTAAAGCATCATAAAAACCTTGAGAAAATAAAATCGCAGCTTTATCAGTTATTTCCTGATTCATCCCAATTACATATTCAATGTGAGTAACAATAGCTTCAGCAGTCTTCTCAGAATGGCAAGCATTGATAACTAAACATTTAATACAATCAGCATGTAGCTTAAAAAGTCTAGCTAATGCTTCTATTACAACAGGTTTAAAATTACCCATTTCATCTTCTAACACTAAACTTCCATCTTCTTTTCCATGCCCGCAGAAATGAACAATTTGAGGTTTTTCTTCAGCCAAAGCCCTACGAATATCCTGAGTACGTAAAGCATTCCTGACTTTAATATCGTACAAATCTCGTTTTACAGAGCGTCTTATTGCTTCTCCGATTTCACGAACTTCTTTATCTAGACGTAACCCGTGAGGGATTGCCGATACAATTAATATCTTTTGACGAGGAGTATTATTATTCATGGCTCATGCTGTACTATTATATAAACTTATACTGTATAAATAAAACTAAAAGATATTGTAATCGCGCTATGCAATATTGCGTAAATCAATTATGAACATGATAATTATAAATATTTTAAATAATATCTTATTGAAGTATAAGCTAACATATTAATCATATTCTCATCCATCAATTTAAGCTTTAGCTATTGTTTCACTTAACTTACAGAAAATTGCGATTACTCTATTTAGAAATTTGGCTTTTCAACTGGGTATTTTTCTAAGGTGTCTAACAATAAAGTTATATCTTTACTATATTTCTCTAGTAATTGCATATTTGCTGTACTAGACCATTCATTAAAACGACGACCAATAACAGAAAATCCAGTCACTTGGCTACATTCAAATAATGCTTGTTTAAGCGAGCAATTTGTATAATCACCAATTATAAAACGTTTTTCATTTTTTGTATTAACGTATACATTAATAAGAGATAGCAATTTCTTATTTTCTCCCCATCGATACAAATTGAGTTCATCTAATATTTTATTCTTCGTCATCTCACAAATATCGGCGGAACGAGATATAATACGGCATTCTCTATTTGGGTCTACATGACGACAAATTATAGTTGTCTTATCAACTAAACGAATAAGAACTTCATTTGTAGAACAAAGCATTAATTTCTGTTGAGCTTTGGCTGGAGACGGTATCAATAAAATTATTGCACAACTTCCTAATACTAACTTATGAATCCTAAGTAATTTTTTATAGAGGTATAATTTCATATTTATAAAACATAAATTAATGATGACATTACGATAAGTAGATAAATAAGAATATTTACCGTAATTGCTAGCGACATGAAATATAGTGAAGCGTTTTTAAGACCTTGGGATTGCTTCTTCCCGCTTCCTTCTATCCGCAATGACATTGATGTAATTAATTACGTTAACATATTTGTAGCTATAGAACTTTCATTATGCATTATTTGACGACCTCTCAAAAAATAGTATTTATATTTACATTAATATCACTGATAAATCAGTAAATTTTTTTCAAGAAATATAATATTTATCTAAAACTTTCTTTGTATATTGTGCTACACATAACAATAAAGGATGAGCTGGCGCCCATCCTTAAAATCATGCGTTGTAAAGACGCGATATATCGCGTCTCTACATTTGTGTAATTCTACAAATTATGTTCCTGATGTCCAGGAGTTGGTGTATTCGATTTGGTCGGGGGTGAGGGTGTCTACGGTGATACCCATTGCTTGGAGTTTCAAGCGTGCGATTTCTTTGTCTACGTCAGCGGGGATGGAGTGGATACCTGGTTGCAGTTTACCTTTGTTTTTTAGTAGGTATTCGGCGCCCATTGCTTGGTTTGCGAAGCTCATATCCATTACAGCGCTGGGGTGTCCTTCTGCTGCTGCTAGGTTGACTAAGCGACCTTCTCCTAATACAACTACTGACTTACCGCTGGTAAGTTTGTATTCTTGGGTGAAAGGACGAACGTCTTTAACTTCTTCAGCTTTAAGTGCTAGGGCTTTAAGGTCTATTTCGATGTCGAAGTGACCAGAGTTACAAACAATGGCGCCATCTTTCATAGCGTCGAAGTGTTCGCCACGAATAACGTGTTTGTTACCTGTTACGGTGATGAATAAGTCACCTAAAGGAGCAGCTTGTGCCATTGGCATTACACGGAAACCGTCCATTACAGCTTCAATTGCTTTTACTGGGTCGATTTCGGTGACAATTACGTTGGCGCCCATTCCAGAAGCGCGTTGTGCTGTACCTTTACCGCACCAACCGTAACCTGCAACTACAACTGTTTTACCAGCTAGTAATATGTTGGTTGCACGGATGATACCGTCTAAGGTGGATTGACCTGTACCGTAACGGTTATCGAAGAAATGCTTTGTGTCAGCGTCGTTGACGTTCATTGCTGGGAATGTAAGAACGCCATCTTTTAACATCGCTTGTAAACGTACAATACCTGTGGTGGTTTCTTCTGTGGTACCAATCAGGTCAGCGATTTGATGGGGACGCTGTTGAATTAATGTTGCTACTACATCACAACCGTCGTCAATAATGATATTTGGACGGTGGTCTAATGCGATTTGTACGTGACGACTATAGGTTGCTTCATCTTCGCCCTTAATAGCGAAAACAGGAATACCATAATCTTCAACTAAGCTCGCTGCTACGTCGTCTTGTGTGGAAAGTGGGTTACTAGCAATCAAAATTGCATCGGCGCCACCTGCTTTTAAGGCAATTGCCAAATGTGCTGTTTCGGTGGTTACGTGACAACAAGCCGAAATACGAATACCAGCGAAAGGCTTCTCTTTTTCAAAACGGTCGCGAATTTGTTTGAGAACTGGCATTTCACGTCCAGCCCACTCAATGCGCTGTCTTCCCAAGGAAGCTAGGGCGAGGTCTTTAACCTCGTGCTTTAGTCGGGGAGATGTTGCAGTCATTAAAAACTTCCTCAATTTAATTTGAAAACACAGCGTAATAATTACGCTCTCTACTAGGGTAATCCATGATTGAGAAAGTTAGTAGTACTTCACTTTTTCAGTCGATGGCTTCCATGCACTAGCTTGCCCCTTGATAGGCGTATTGTCAATGTTCTCTATACTACTTTTTCATTAATTTAACTTTTTTTTCAGTAAATACACTTATGCAAATTTCAAGAAAAGGTCTGCCAGCAAGACATGTAAGAAGTATCCGCTTGTAACAAATAACTCATCCGTTACATCCGCTCATCATCCGTTGCCATTTTTCATCTTTCTAAAGGTTAATGAAATGCCCACTTTTTATGAGTATAATTTCTAGAGTTGATTTTGAAGTGGTTATACTCCATAGCTCATTAACGAAGGGGGAGTAATGCGATTTAGATTTTTGGCAGTCGCGAGTACAATCGCTGTTATAATCGGCTGCACTGTACCAAAAGCTACAGGTCAAATCAATTTTTTACTTACTTCACAAGCTCCCACTAGTTCAGATAATGCCCAAACCAGTTCTTTTACTCACCAAGGCTTAATTGCAGTTGGAATTGGAGTAAGTGTAATTATTATCAGTTGGATACTTTATTACTGGCAACGTCGTTTAGAGAAAAGAGCAGATTCAACCACAGTTACGCCAACTGAGGCGCCTTCTTCCACAGAGCTACAGCAACAACAAGTCCAAAATTTTACAGAAGTCAGGCTAAGACTGTTTCAGGTCGCACAAGCAGGAGTATGGGGAGGTGGCATTCTTGCTATCTTAGGTTTATTTCCTCAAACACAGACGCTACAGCTAAGTATACTCAGAGTCGCACAAATTCCTTTGACATTGGGTCTTATTGCACTTTGTACTTATATTGCTCTTAATTTTAGCTATGCTCTCATTGACCGATTTGCTTCGACTATCACCAAACGTAGTAATTCATTAAGCCCAGAAATTTCACAACGTCTACATATACGTGTTTCGACTATATCAGTTGTCATAAAAAGTCTTGCTAGCATTCTTTGGATTGGATTAGGTGTTCTCTTAGCTTTAATTTCTTTAGGTATAAATGTTCTCCCTTTACTCGCTGTTGTGAGTATAGTTAGCGTTGGAATATCCCTTGCTTCACAAAATATTATCAAAGACGTAATTAACGGCTTTTTAATTATTTTAGAAGACCAGTATGCCTTGGGCGATGTGATTGCAGTAAATAATGTGGGTGGTTTGGTAGAAACATTGAATTTGCGTATTACTCAAGTACGTGACGCAGAAGGTCGTTTAATTACCATTCCTAACAGTGAAATAAAAATAGTCGCAAATCTTTCTAGTCGTTGGTCGCGCGCCGACTTAAGTATTCCAGTTGCCTACGATACCGATATTAGTCATGCTCTCAAGTTAATTGAAACCGTAGCTGTTGAAATGAGCGTTGAGGCTGCATGGCAAACACGAATTCTCGAAACTCCTCAAGTATTGGGCATCGAGAATTTTGGTGAAAATGGTTTAATTATCCGCGTCTGGATTAAAACACAGCCACTCAAACAATGGGATGTTGCTAGAGAATTTAGGCGCCGTCTCAAAATTGCCTTTGACGAGGCAGAAATCTCTATTCCTATTCCCCAACAAGCTATTTGGCTCAATGATGTTCAAACAGTCAGTAGCAAGCATTAAAGAGTGTATAAATTTTAAACATTTTACACATTAAGGAGTAATAATGCGGTTTAAATTTTTGGCAGTAGCTAGTTCAATTGCTGTTGTAACTTTATGCACTGTGCCAAAAGCTACAGGTCAAATTAATTTGTTACCTAATTTATTAACTCCTATTAGCTCGAATGATGACTTTGAGAATAGAATCGTTAATGGCTGGGTTTATTTAGACGGTCGTCGTTTATTTCAATTAGCAGCAACTAGAGCGACTCTTGTAGATAGGTTAGAAAATGTCCAGCAAAATCTTTTCGCAGCTAGTCGCGGTTATTTTGAGTCATCCGCAACAGAGCCAAAGGTGGAATCTCGGACTCTAAATGGGTTGCCTGTAATATATGTCAATAACCGCTACTTAATGACGATTACTTCTAATGATGCAGAGTTACTACAGGTAGATTTACAAACGGCAGCAAATCAAATTACTCAGATATTGCGCGATGATTTGATACAGGCAAAGCAGGAGCGCTCAAGAGATTTTTTAATTCAACAGGGTTTTATTGCAGTAGGAATAGGCGCCAGTGTATTTATTGTGAGTTGGGCTATTCATTCTTGGGAATGTCGTTTAAAAAGGAAAGCTTTACAGTCAACTATACCAGCGCCAACTGAGGCGCCGATATCTACACAACTAAAGCAACAACAGCATAAAAATATCAAAGAAGTTAGGCGCCGAATATTTCAGTTAGCACAGACAGGAGTGTGGGGAAGTGGCGCCTTTGTAATTTTAGGCTTATTTCCGTACACACGGATGTTGCAAGTCATTATTCTCAGAGCCGCACAAATTCCTTTTGCATTAGGTATTGTTGCACTAGGTACTTATGTGGCGATTCGTTTAAGTTATGCTCTAATAGACCGCTTCACTTCGGTAATAGTTAGTAGTGGTTTATTAAACCCAGAAACTCCTGAACGTTTACAATTACGTGTTTCTACTATATCTGGTGTCACCAAAAGTATTATCACGATTATTTGGGTAGGAGTTGGGGTTCTCCTGGCTTTAATTTCTTTTGGTATTAATATCGTTCCTTTACTAGCAGGTGTTAGCTTAGTTGGTGTCGCAGTGTCCCTCGCTTCACAGAATCTCATCAAAGACGCAATTAATGGTTTTCTGATTATTCTCGAAGACCAGTATGCTTTGGGTGATGTCATTGCCTTAAACAATGTAAGTGGTCTAGTCGAAAATATAAACCTGCGTATTACCCAGATACGTGATGCAGAAGGTCGTTTAATTACCATTCCTAACAGCGAAATAAAAATTGTCGCTAATCTTTCTAGCCGTTGGTCGCGCGCGGACTTAAGTGTACCTGTTGCCTATAACACCGATATTAGCCAAGCTTTAAAATTAATCGAAACTGTCGCAGTCGATATGGACTTAGACCCAGCATGGCAAGCACAAATTATTGAAACGCCCAAAGTCTTGGGTGTCGATAACTTTGGGGAACGTGGTCTAATTATCCGTGTGTGGATTAAAACCCAGCCACTCAAACAATGGGACGTTGCCAGAGAATTTAGGCGCCGTCTCAAGATAGCCTTTGATAAAGCAGGAATTTCCATTCCCATTCCGCAGCAAGCTATATGGCTTAACGATGCTCAAACACCCAACAGCAATCATTAAAACACGGACGTAAAGACGTTACATGTAACGTCTCTACACCGAAAAATAATTCGTCAGAACCTACACAGCAGGGTAATTTTGTACTATAATAGAGGAGTAGTGATTATAAAGCTTAAAAACAGCCAAAAGCTTTGTAGCAACTGCATTCACAAGCTCAAAGACAAGAGTGATGCGAGGGTTAGTCCGATGATAAAGCACTATATTCTTAGCCTCAATCCCGTAGCTAAACACGAATGGGATAGATGTATATTACGCGACCCGTTAACTGCTAAACGTCCGGATATAGCCAAATTAATCGCCGATGCAGTTGGCTCAGAAGCAGGAAGTTATTTAGTTAGCGTCAATATAGACGTGCAGGTTTTAGAACAAGCAAATGCCCCCCAGGTAGAACAATTAACTATAAACCTTGCAGAAGTCACCGAAAAACCACAGTTACGCGAAGCCGCTTAATACAGTGCTGAGTAGAAAGTGCTGAGTGCTGAGTTGGTACTTCTAACTCTACTCAGCACTCAGCACTCAGCACTCATTACTTTTTACTTTTATTTATATGATGCAACTTAGTCATTATCCATCTGCTATTGCTCAAGCATCTCAACGAGTTAATGAGATAGACTCACAGTTAATGGCAGTACAATTACAAATTAACCGTTTTGAAGGTGGCGCCGATCGAATTTCCTCGTTCGATATGGACATGAAAAACGATGCTCAACGCAAAGCACGCCGCTTTGAAGTGTTGCTCGTTAATCAAGAGTATCAAAAAGCACTGGATACCCAAATTCGGTTAGTAACAGAAAAAGCAAATGCTCTCGCGCATTTAGAATATCTACGAAATCAATTTAGCGTTGCCAAGCTAGAAGCACGTTTAAAGATAGCACAGCAACTTACCGATTTAGAATCGCGCGAGTTTGTTGGTTTGTAAAACGAACCAATACCCAGATGTAGCACAGGCACCTATTGTATGGTGGGCATTGCCCACCTAGCCCTGTCAAGGTGTACCAATACAGTACTAGATAAAAGCCTTATTCTTACGTTGTACCCCCAACTCTGGAATATAAAATTGAGCGCAAATATTATTTTTTGCTTTCAAATTTTAATCAGTGAAAGGCTAAAACCCTTATAAATGGTTAGTACCCATGCTCACCTTGACAGGGCTAGCATTGCCCACCTTACTTTTTTTACCACAGAGACTATTAGACACCTTGAGAAAGGCGCCTACTCCCTAAAATTAATAACGCTAACTACCACATTTCCCTTTTTGTGTCCTTCTTCGATATACCTATGAGCTTCTTCAGTTTGTTCTAAAAAATAAGTTTTATCAATAACCAATTTTATCTTTCCTGCCTCAATATACTCTTTCAACTCTTTGAGAAGTACTCGAAGCTCTGAAACTGGTCGCAGACCTGTGGCAGAAAACTTCGCTTTTTTACTACCAACCTTAATATCCAAACTCATAGTATATTTATATTGTTAACAACCTTGTAGAGACGTTACATGTAACGTCTCTACGTTGGTTATAATAGTAGAATTAGCATCTAGTATAATAAGACCAATATATGACACTTAGTAAATATTCAAAAAGACCTAAATCAGAATTAGTTATTCTAAAAGGTAGGTATGAAATTTATAACTTGAAAGAAAATCCATTTCCTACATATCCATTCATTAGTCAAAATTCAAATGATGCCAGAAGTAATGGAAATATTTATGAGCCATCGATTCGTCAACAAGAATATAAGCTTATTGAAGATAACTTTTTTAAAGTACCTCAAAGTGACTCTAACCATTTTAGATTAGGTTACATTATAGATACTTCATATATTGGTCGTGGGAATGGCAAATCAGCTTTTTTAGTTAATACTCAAAAAAATATCAACCAAGATTTTGCACTATCTATATCAAATGAATTAAATAAATGTTTCGCCATAACTGTTGTACCGGAAGCTAGTGGCAGAACAAAAACTTTTGAAAGTTTTGTTGAACTTATAGTTCAATATATTTTTGCATCAAATTTTATTGAGGATAGTTTAATTTCATTGCGTCTAGAAGCAATTATGGAACTATCTAAAAATTTTGATATTGATAAATATTTTTCTAATGAGGTTGATTTAAAAAGTAAACTTAAGTCTCCGGATTGGTACTTAGAGAATGGTATAGATTTTAAAGTTGTATTACAACATATACTATCTAATCCGTATTTAAGGGGATTGCCACAGAGTTTTCGCATTTTCTTATCTGATTCATTATCTCAGATAGTAGAGCAAGGTCATTTTGAAGAGTACTACAAAACTCTAAAACCTGGTAAATCAAAGCTTGAATTTGTTTTTACACATTTAGTAAATTTATTTTTGGCGGCAGGTTTTAATGGCGCCTACATTTTTGTTGATGACTTTGAACGTATTCCAGACTTCCAAAGTGAGCGTCAGAAAAAAGATTTTGCCCTAGAGTTGAGAACTTGTCTCTTTGATGGTCTGTACACAAATTCTAAAGTCGGTTTTTACAATTTTATACTTGTGTTACACGCTGGAGTTCCAAGATTAATTCAATCGGCATGGGAACAAAGTGGTTTAGATATGAGGGCGCCAATTTCTTTTGAAGGGACAGCAAAAAATATCATTCGTTTTGATAAAATAAAGCAGCAAGATGCATTGCCATTAGTGCAAAAATATATACAAGCTTATAGAATCCATGAGGAATCTATTGATAAATTATATCCTTTTACAGAAGAATCTATAACTAAGATTGCGGAATTAAGCGATTACAACGCTTCTAAAATTATTAAAATGGCTTATGATGTATTGGAGAACGCGGTAGATAGCAAGGTTGAGGTAATAAGCCTTGATTTTTTATTAACTAACTATGATTATAATAATTTAGCTACATTATAACTTTTATCTTCAAGTAAGGTAACAATTTTGTTTGTGAGTTGGAAATATATTAGTGTATAAAGCTGTTTTTTGTTGATTTCAAATGTAACTAATACTTCCTCTTCCTCGTTTTCTGCTATTGTAAAAAAATCTGAAATTTCCGATATTGTAATAATGACTTTATGATGTTGCTTATCATTCCTTTTTAACCACCATCTATATCCACCTGGTTCTCCAGGAATTATAAATTCAGATTCTAAGGCGCCTTTGTTTATTAACATGATGGCTTCTATGATGTCGGCTATTGGGCATGAAAAGGCATGTGTGATTATAAAATTATAGATTTCATCGTTTATATAAAGTAAACATGTACTCTAACCATGTGGTTGTAAATTGTACAGGAAATCAATATCATCACCGTCGTACATTTTTTTACTGTGAGCTTTAGTCTTGTGGGATGGGCATCCTTGCCCGTCCTTCTATATAAGATTATAAGAGGCAGGCAGGGATGCCTGCTCCACAAGAGGGAATTATATTTTACTGAGTGCTTGGGCTATTTGCTGGTTAATGATTTCTACATCGAATTTTGAGCGCGCGCTATGAAGTGCGTTCTCTGCTAATATTGCGGTTTTTGATGGTTCTTTGACGCAAGTTGTAATTATTTGTGCAAGTTCTTGGGGGTCTCCTGGTGTGACGAGATAGCCATTTACGTCCTGATCTACTATTTCTATGGCGCCACCTGAAGAAGCTGCAACTACTGGTTTTCCACATAACATTGCTTCTACTATAACTCTACCAAATGGTTCGGCGGCGATTGAGGTGTGTGCTACTAAGTCACATGCTGACATTAGTTGGGGTATGTCGGAACGGAAACCTAGAAATTTTACGCGGGTTTGAAGTTGCAGTTTTTCTACTTGTTCGTGTAGTTGTTTGACGTATTCTTGTTCTCCGAATAATGCATCACCAACCAATATTGCTGTGACTTGTGAAGGGGACTGTGCTATTGCTTCTATTAATATATGTTGTCCTTTCCAGGGTGATAAACGGCTAAAGTGTCCAATTACAAATTTGTCTTCGAGTTCTAATTCTTGACGAAGTTGTTTTATTTGGGTTTCGTTGACTTGATATGATTTTGAGTCAAAGCCGTTATAAATTACTTCTACTATGTCCGCGCGTCCTGAAGCTTCAATAAAAGCGTTTTTACTTGCTTGCGAGTTGGCAATAATTAATTTTGCAAAGCGGTTTGCTAAGGTAACGGCTATAGTTCGGTTTGTTTTGCTGAAGTGTTCGGGTGATAATATATCGTGTAGATGATAGACTAATGGGCGCCGACTCAAAAAGCTAGCAATGGCGCCGATAACTAGTGCTTTTTGTGTGTTAGCGTAAATTAAATCATAGTCACGGGCAATTTTTGCTACTTTGTTAATTAAGGGTAATAGCTGAGTTAAACTTGCTAAACCTTGTATTAATGTGCTTTCTTTGCGAACTTGAATTGCTTGGTTTGTTAAAATTTTTACGGGTATTTGATTTTTTTCGAGTAAGTCGCGAAATGAACCGTCAGCGAATAAGCCTACTAGGCAATTTGGACTATAAGGTTTTGCTATGTCTATTAAACATAATTCGGCGCCGCCCGGTTTACCGCTTTGATCTAAAAATAATATTTTCATATATATAAAGCACGAATGTATCGTGTCCTTACAATATCTTATTGTTTTATCTAGATTTAACTAATTACAATATTTAAATCAAAAATTTACAGTAAAAAAATATTAATTGTCATTCTGAGCGTAGCGAAGAATCTCGTTAACTTGATGTTTAAGAGATGCTTCGTACCTCAGCATGACAATTTGTGTTAAGAGGCTTTGTTTACGTCTAGTAAGCGTGAGTTTTGTAATCTATCGAGCCATTTTTGGAAGTAGACTTGGTTAGCCATTTGCTCGTTGGGGTTTTGGGTATCGGCAGGATGGGGCATTAGTCCTAATATTGTTGCTGAGGTTACGCAAAACATCGATTTTTGGAAGCTGATACATATTTGTACTCGCAGGTCGTCTTCTCCTCTAAGACTTTTACGGTATATTTCGTGGAGGTATTCGGGTAAGAAGTGCCGCATGTCTTGCATTAGCAATGTTGGTGGTATACCGGCGCCTCCTATAGGTAGGGGGTCTGCGTATAAGGCGCCGTATTGAAAGCGCGCTTGGTCTGCGGGTATTTGATATGCTTGAGCGTTATATGAAACTGTACCTGGGAAGGGTGTTCCTCTAAAGAATACTGCTTCGACGTAGGGTATAGCGGTGTCTACTAAGAAGGTTAAACCTAATGATTTGGGTAGAATGCTGTAAGTTTTATCTTTGATTTTGACTGAGTAAGTAATTGGTCTTGAGGCATCAAAAACTAAACCGTCTTTTATATGGTTGACGACTTCTGGAATTGTTTTTATCATTCCCATGTCGTAATAGTCTGATAATGATAGAAATATATCAGCCATGACTCGCCAAAATTGTCCTAAACCACTGTAGTATGCAGAAACTCGCAGTTGTTCGGTTAAAAAATCAGGAAATAAGCTATTTAAACCTAAGACAAAAGGATTATTTCCAAATTTTGCTTGTATTATAGCGTTGGCTCGCTCTTGAAATTCTGGTGTGTCTAAGTAACTATCTAAACCGCCGCCTCCGTGCCAATACATTGCTTTCATGCAATATTCAGCATATTCAAAGTTTATACGGTCGTGCCACCAATGTTTAAATAGTTTTTTTCTATTGATGTCACCGTTGAAATATTTGAAGAAGGGGAAAAATACTAAGAATTGATTTTCTGCGATGTAAATGAGGTTTTTAGAATATTCGTCTAAAACGACTCCGTAGCTTTTTAAAATGCCTACTACTTCGCGGACGTTTTCTGGTGTATCTGGAAGTAGTGAATCACCATTTTGCAATCTTTTTAGGTATTCTATTAACGGATAGTTATCAAGTGTTTTTGCTTTTGTAACCATAGCTTTTTAAGAGGCGTTAGGAGTTAGGAGTTAGGGGTTAGGAGTTAGGAGTTAGGAACCAACTCCTAACTCAAAAGTTTCTAACCTTTAATTTTTGGTGATGGTTGCGACTACGTTTTCAATGTGAACCATTGCAGTAGTTGTTGGTTCTGTCCAGTGTATTAACCATGCGGGTTGAATACCGAAAATGATAATTAACACTGCTAAGGCAAAAGCTGGAAGACGGTCACTCCAGTACACTCTTGGTAAATTCATTACCTGTGTGGATAATCTACCGAAGAATGCTCGGTTCATTAAAATTAGGAAGTAAACTGCTGTTAGCCCTGTTCCTATCATTGATATTAGGGTTTGCACTGGGAAAGCGGCGAAGCTGCCCCGAAAGACGATAAATTCGGAAATAAACCCAACCATTCCGGGTATTCCAGCACTTGCCATTATCCCAACTACCATTAAGCTACCAATTACTGGCATTCCGCGTTCGGGGTTGAAGAGTCCTTGAACTACGTCTAAGTCGCGACTGCCTGCCTTTTTATACACGACACCTACTAGCAAGAACAGTAGTGCTGATATTAAACCATGA
Organism: Calothrix sp. PCC 7716; assembly: GCF_019977735.1. Lineage (GTDB taxonomy): Bacteria > Cyanobacteriota > Cyanobacteriia > Cyanobacteriales > Nostocaceae > Dulcicalothrix. The sequence continues at coordinate 486,517 of NZ_AP025018.1, forward strand.
CTAATCATTTGTAGTACTGCTCCTAACACGCTCAATGGTGTTGCAGCAGCAGCGGCAAGCAGTATATAACCCATGTGTCCAACTGAACTATATGCCACCATTTTCTTCATGTCTTTTTGAGCGATGGCACAAGATGAACCATATAGTACGCTTATTACTGACCATGTTGCTAAAAACGGCGCCAATGTTGCCCAAGCATCAGGGAATAAATCCATGCCAAACCGCAATAAACCATAAGTACCTAGTTTCAACAGTACCCCTGCTAATAATACCGATATTGGTGTGGAAGCTTCAACGTGAGCATCGGGTAGCCATGTATGAAAAGGTACTAAAGGCATTTTGATGCCAAAACCAATTAAAATTCCTAGCAGTAAGATGATTTGTGTAACCAGTGGTAGACTTTCGGTATTCAAATTTTCGAGCGCAAAGTTATGTGAACCACTTAGCAGTACCATGCCAAGGAAACTTGCTAATATCAAAAATCCTGATACTGCTGTGTATATCAAAAATTTTGTTGCTGCATAACCTCGACGTTCACCACCCCAGATCGCTATTAGTAAGTACAGGGGAATCAATTCGATTTCGTAAAACAGGAAAAATAATAGCAAGTCCTGCGATAGAAAGGCGCCTGTTACCCCGATATTTAACAGCAGTAATAATGCATAATAAAATCGCGGTCGATTTATAGATTCATCAGAACTGTAAATCGCAATACAAGTCAACAGCGCATTTAGCACCAACAACGGTAATGATAATCCATCAATACCAAGATTGTAATTCAAGCCCAATACATCTATCCAGGGCAAGAATTCTGTAAATTGTTGTGAGACATTGCTTGGATTAAATAAAAATGCCAAAACAATCGTCCATACAAAAGCAACGCTAGCAAAACCCAAAGCTATTTTACGTGTTAGCTTTGGCGTTATTTCGACGGGCAAAAACCCTATCAATGCGGCGCCAAAAAACGGCAACAGAAGTAATACAGTAAGCATAGTTAAAGTAAAAAGTGATGAGTGCTGAGTGCTGAGTTTTGAGTGCTGAGTTTTGAGTGCTGAGTTTTGAGTGCTGAGTTTTGAGTTCTGAGTTCTGAGTTCCAAGTATCATTCTCAGCACTCAGCACTTTACACTCATCACTACTCTCAGCACTCAGCACTTTCTACTCAGCACTTTTTAAAACGGGAGGTTATTAAGAAGACCTAATGACCAACTAATAAAGAAACCTAGTATGCTAATACCAATAACGATGGTTAGCATGTAACCTTGTGATTGTCCGGATACACTGTATTTCAAGCTTTGTCCGCTGAATATTGCCGCAAACCCAACTAAGTTAACTAACCCGTCAATAATGTAGCGGTCACTCCATGCTGATATTTTAGAAAGTATTGCGACTATACTTACTACCGTTGATTTGTATATACGGTCGATGTAAAAGTCATATCCTAATAAGTCTTGTACGAATCGCCATGCCAGTACAGTTGAACGTGACCATGCTTTGTGTAGATGAATTGTTGAACCGAGTAATACCCCGAATGCTGTAGATGACACTAGTAGGGATAATACTGTTAAATTTATACTTTCCCAAGTCGGTAGTAAATACCACTGTTGAAGCATTAATGGTACTAACAAGTTCACAATTGTTAATGAAACCATTGGTACTGACATTTGCCAACCAACTTCCGGCGCCCGTCGAGTTTTTTGCTGTGGTTTACCCCAAAAAACTAACCGAAACACTCTGGTCAAATTTAATGCCGTTAACCCGTTGACTAGTACTAGTACAACAACTACCCACGGTGAAATATTCGCTAAACCATCTGCCCAAGATAGCATTGCCCAAAAACTACCAAGCGGTAACATTGTCACCATACTTGCCGCACCCACTACAAATGCAGTGGTTGTTGCTGGCATTCGCGACCATAGTCCACCCATTTCGGTTAAGTCTTGACTGCTGGTTGTAAAAATGACTGAGCCAGAACTCATAAATAACAGTGCTTTGGCTATGGCATGAGTTAACAGCAGCATCAGCGCAACACCACCCTGTTCCATACCGACAGCTAAGAATACCAAGCCCATATACGCACTCGTTGAATGAGATAACGCGCGCTTAATATCAGTTTGGGCTATTGAAACTAGTGTTGCACCAATGGCTGTCACCAAACCCATCACTACTAATGCATTTAACGCTATGGGTGAAAGTGCTAGTACTGGCTGAAGTTTGTAAAGTAAATAGGCGCCACCAGCTACTACCATCGAGTTTCGTAATATCGACGCTGGGTTAGGACCCTCCATTGCTTCATCTAGCCATAAATGGAACGGGAACTGCGCGCACTTACCCGCAGGTCCAGCAATTAAAGCAAGTCCTAATAAAGTTGATACTACAGGAGAAAGTTCCGCCGTCTGTGCCCACTCGTACAAGTCTGAAAAATTCAAACTGCCTGCTATCACAGAAAGTGCAACAACAGCCATTAAAAGCAGCAAGTCTCCAACGCGCTTCGTCCAAAACGCATCACGCGCGGCAGTTACAACTAAAGGTTGCGCGTACCAAAAACCAACGAGTAAATATGTTGATAATGTCAAAACTTCCAAAAGCGCGTAACTTAAAAACAACGAATCACTAATTGCTAAACCGCTTAACGCTGCTTCAAAAAATCCCATTAAGGCGAAAAAGCGAGCTAATGCCCAGTCTTTTTCCATATATCCCAAGGCATAAATTTGAGCGAGCAAACTCAAACCAGTTATTAATACTGATGCTCCAACACTAACAGTTGAAATTTCAATTGCAAATGATAAATCAAAATCGGCAGCTTTAAACCAAGTTAGAAGTAAACTTTGTTGTTCACTGTTCCAAATCACTCTAAAAATAAGTAAACTGTGAACAAAAGCTAATACTGTGGTTGACAAATTCAAGTACGCCGCTGGTCTTGGACCCGTTCGTCTAATTAGTCCTATCGCCCAAGGTAGCGTCAATATCGCTCCAATTAAGCCATAGAAAGGAACCCACCAACTCGTTGATAGCAGAAACTGATTCATTTAAACTTCCCGATTTGCCGTAATTTAAAGAAATTATTAACGATGAAACTAGGTTAACTAAAAGCCATATCCTAAAATTGTGTTCAATGTATGAATTGCACGGTTAAGGCTTTTTATTACTTAGATTTTCTCGGAAATATGTCAAAAATACTACTATGCTTCGCATAAATAAACATTTATCTTTTCACGTTCAAATCCCTACCTGCTAAGATTTTCTTTATCTTAAAAATCCAGCTTATACGTTTTATAACAAAAACTTATACTTTGGGAAAAATAAGTTATTGGCGCACGCTTGCAGCAAAACACTGGCAGAGAGGCGCCATATACGCTCTCGCTCAACTACTCCCTCACGGTAGATTTGTCACTGTTACGTTTATTCATAAACTAACAGTATAAAGAAATTATAAATCATAAGGCATGGGGAAGGAATCCGTAGTCTGTGACGACTGGAAATACACTGATATTAAGTTGGTTAAGTTTTTCAAAACCATTTTATTATAAAGTATTATAGTAATTTATCTTGCCAGGGGTGCCAACCTTTTCTATGCTTAAGAACGAGAGTGCTTTTTGAGTTGGACTTAAGATGAGCATCCCCGTCAAAAAATTCAGTAAGTACAGTGTCGCGTAAATTTTTGTAGGAGTCTAGAAGTGCCAATTGCAGTTGGAATGATTGAGACTAAGGGTTTTCCGGCAGTTGTAGAAGCTGCGGATGCGATGGTTAAGGCTGCACGTGTAACCTTAGTTGGATATGAAAAAATTGGTAGCGCGCGCGTTACCGTTATTGTCCGAGGTGACGTATCTGAAGTACAAGCTTCGGTAGCTGCTGGAATTGAAGCTGCGCGTCGTGTTAATGGTGGTGAAGTCGTATCTACACACATTATTGCACGTCCACATGAGAACCTAGAGTATGTACTACCAATTCGATATACCGAAGCGGTGGAACAATTCCGGACATAATTTGTAGTACTGAGGTTTTGCAGTACTAAGATTTTGCAGTACTGAAGTACTGCATTACGAAAACAGGAGATGCTTGGGTTTTAGATTTTGGATTGAGTCTGTAGCTGTCTCTAAGTATAAACTAAATTTGGTAAATATTTGATACAAGTACAATTAAAATTCAGAATTTGAAATCCGACTTCACCTTTAAAGATCAAAAACGTTTTCCTAACCCCCATTAAGGATAAAAAAATGTCGATTGCAGTCGGAATGGTAGAAACATTGGGCTTTCCAGCAGTTGTAGAAGCTGCGGATGCAATGGTTAAAGCTGCGCGTGTAACTTTGGTTGGATATGAGAAAATTGGAAGCGGACGTGTAACGGTAATAGTCCGTGGAGATGTGTCAGAAGTGCAAGCCTCTGTAGCAGCTGGTGTTGAAAACGTGAAGCGCGTTAATGGTGGACAAGTTTTATCCACACACATTATTGCTCGTCCTCACGAAAACTTAGAGTACGTTTTACCTATTCGCTACACCGAAGATGTAGAACAGTTCCGCGAAAACGTTAACGCTATTCGTCCTTTTGGTAGAAGACCGTAATTAAAACCTAATTTCTTACAATAGCGTCCGGAATAATGCAAATTGCCAAGGTTCGCGGAACAGTAGTTAGCACTCAAAAAGACCCAAGTCTTCGAGGTGTAAAACTGCTTCTATTACAATTTGTTGATGAAGAAGGACAACTCTTGCAATCGTATGAAGTGGCTGCTGATAGCGTGGGTGCAGGAGTTGATGAGTGGGTGCTAGTAAGTCGTGGTAGTGCCGCACGTCAAGTTCAGGGTTCTGAACAACGTCCTTTAGATGCAGCAGTTATAGCGATTATCGACACAGTTTATGTCGAAGACCGCATGATTTACAGCAAAAAAGATCAATATCGATAAATCAAGTTACGAGTGCTAAGTGCTAAGTGCTGAGTACTGAGTGCTAAGTGCTGAGTGCTAAGTGCTGAGTGCTGAGTGTAACTTTAATCCAGGAGGCAGAAAGTAATGGCAGTCCGTAGCGCGGTGGAGGCGGCGCCCCCAACCCCGTGGTCAAAGAATTTGGCTGAACCAAACATCGATGCAACGGCGTTTGTACACTCATTTTCCCATATCATCGGGGATGTAGAAATTGGCGCCAATGTAATTATTGCACCGGGTACTTCAGTGCGAGCTGACGAAGGTACGCCGTTTTATATAGGTGAAAATACTAATCTCCAAGATGGTGTAGTAATGCACGGCTTGGAGCAAGGTCGCGTAATTGGCGACAATAAGAAAGAATATTCGGTATGGGTAGGTAAAGACACCTGTATCACTCACATGGCTTTGATTCATGGTCCTTGTTATGTGGGAAATAATTGTTTTATCGGCTTTCGCTCGACGGTATTTAATGCCAGAATCGGTGACGGTTGTATTGTAATGATGCACGCGCTTATTCAGGATGTAGAAATTCCGCCAGGTAAGTACATACCATCAGGAGCAATAATTACTAGCCAGCAACAAGCCGACCGTTTGCCAGATGTGCAAGGTTCGGACAAAGAGTTTGCTCACCACGTAGTTGGTATCAATCAATCTCTTCGTGCTGGTTATCTCTGTGCTGCGGACACAAAATGTATTACGACGATTCGGAATGAGTCTAAATCGTCAAGTCAGATTCAAAATAACGGTTTTAGTTTTGCTTTTGAGAGGGACAACGAGGTGTTAGGTAATAAGTTAGGTGCCGAAACAGTAGAGCAATTACGCTATTTGTTAGAGCAAGGATTCAAAATTGGAACCGAACATGTTGACCAGCGTCGATTCCGCACTGGTTCATGGGCTAGCTGTTCTCCAATTGAAGCGCGCTCAATACAAGATGCTATTGCAGCGTTAGAATCGTGTTTAATTGAACATAGTGGCGAGTACGTCCGTTTGTTTGGCATTGATAAAGGTAGACGTCGCGTTCTCGAAACAATTATTCAACGTCCTGATGGCGCCGCTGCTCCATCAGCTACAACAGTTGGATTCAAGGCGCCAGCTACAAGTTACGGTAGCAATGGTGGTAGCCATAGCAATGTTAGTAGTACTTATGGAAATGCAGGTGCCAGCTACAGTAATGGTAACGGTAGCGGTCGCATCAACAGCGAAACAGTAGAGCAAATTCGCTCCTTACTTAGTAGTGGATACAGAATTGGTACGGAACACGTAGACGAAAGACGCTTCCGCACAGGTTCATGGCAAAGCTGTCAACCAATCGAATCAACCTCCGCAAATGACGTAATTTCCGCTTTGGAAGATTGTATGTTAAATCACCAAGGCGATTATGTGCGTTTAATTGGTATCGACCCGAAAGCCAAGCGCCGCGTTCTCGAAACAATAATTCAACGTCCAGGTGGTGCAGTTGCGCCAAGTAGCAATGGTGGCTCAAAATCGTTTGCAGCACCTGCAGTATCGGCGCCTGCTACAAGTTATTCTTCTAGCTATTCGTCGAGCAAATCTTCGAGTTACTCCTCTTCTAGTTCACGCTTAAGTTCAGAGGTCATCGATCATCTGCGCCAACTCACTGCTGGAGGGTATAAAATTAGCGCAGAACACGTAGACGAACGCCGTTTCCGCACTGGTTCGTGGCAAAGCTGCGGGCAAATTCAGGCAAACTCTGAACGTGACGCTGTTGCTGCACTCGAAGGATTCCTCTCGGAATATCAAGGTGAATACGTGCGTTTAATTGGTATTGACCCCAAAGCCAAGCGTCGCATCTTAGAATTAATCATCCAACGTCCTTAAATAGTGCTGAGTTGAAAGTGCTGAGTGCTGAGTAGAGTAAGGAGTAAGAAGTTAGGAGTTAGGAGTAAGAAGTTAGGAGTTAGGAGTTAGGAGTAAGGAGTAAGGAGTTAGAAGTATTACTCATCACTCAGCACTCAACACTCAAAACTCAACACTCAACACTCAGCACTCAAAACTCAGCACTCAGCACTCAAAACTCAGCACTCAACACTCAGCACTCAGCACTCGTCACTCATTATTTTGGTAACGTTTTATTATGTCAGTGCCGCCACTGCTGCGACTTGGTAGTAGCTTTGAATCTTATATTGGTGGCGAGGTGATAATTCACGAAAGTGCAGTAATTGCACCCGGTGTAATTTTAAACGCAGCTCCAAACAGCAAGATTATAATTGGTGCTGGGGTATGTATTGGTATGGGTTCAGTAATTCAAGTTGATACAGGTACCCTGGAAATCGAAGCTGGAGCAAGTTTAGGCGCCGGATTTTTGATGGTTGGTGAAGGTAAAATTGGAGCAAATTCTTGTATTGGTGCAGCTACGACTGTTTTTAGATGTTCGGTAGAAGCATTCCAAGTTGTGGCGTCTGGTTCAATACTAGGAGATAAAAGTCGTAATACTATTGATATTGAAAAGGGCTTAGAGAATCAACCTACAAGTCAACCTACAAGTCAAGATAGTTCAAGTCAAGATGCTTTGAATTCAACTCAAAATACACAGCAAGAACTAGAGGATGTATGGTCAGAAGGTAGTAATAGTAACAGCACTTACAGCAACAATAGATATAAGTTTAAGAATGGATATTATTCTGCGAGTACAATAAAGCACGAGACTGCGAGCTTGAGTTCAACGCCAACAGCGAACGACCCTGATGCGGTTCCATCACAGTCTGATACTTCCAATAGCTCTAGTTTAATTCCCCAACCACCATCAAGTTCTATCCAACCTCAAGCCAACGTTGAACAAAATACTTTTGGTACTCATATTTCTGGACAAACGAGTATCCAGCGACTATTAGTAACTTTATTCCCCCATCGACAAGCGTTAGATAAACCTTTGTTAGATGACGGTGAGCCAAAATAAGTGTTAATCCTTAAGTACGGTATTATCAAGTCGAGTATCCAGGAGTTAAGAGAATGGACGCATACAATCAACGCTCGATTGGCGCGAATCAGCCTCGACGAAATATACTCAAGGATACAGCCTTGGGAATGGTATCAACACGCAGTTTTCCTGCAATAGTTGGCACGGCGGATATGATGCTCAAGTCGGCAGGTGTACACTTAATCGGCTATGAAAAAATAGGTGATGGCTATTGCACTGCTGTTATACGCGGTGGAATTGCCGATATTCGTTTGGCTGTTCAAACTGGTGAAGATACTGCTAAACAATTTAATGAGTTCGTCTCAAGTTTAGTAATTCCTCGCCCATTTCCCAACCTAGAAGTTATATTGCCTATTAATAGCCGTTTAAGTCAACTTGCTGAGGATGGTTCTTATAGTCGTTTAAGCAATTTAGCTATCGGCTTAATAGAAACACGGGGTTTTCCCGCATTGGTCGGCGCCGCTGATGCTATGCTCAAAGCTGCCGATGTACAATTAGCAGCTTATGAAAAAATAGGAGCGGGTTTGTGTACCGCAATAATTCGCGGTTCAGTAGCAAATGTCGCTGTTGCAGTCGAAGCTGGAATGAATGAAGCTGAACGTATTGGTGAACTTAATGCTGTAATGGTTATTCCACGACCACTTGACGAACTCGAACAAACATTGCCTGTCGCAAGCTGTTGGGTAGAAGAACGTCAACCGTTGAATATACCACTCAATATTAGACAACCAGTTGCAGAAGCTCAAGAATTACCAGATTTAGCAAAACTCCCAATGAAAATTACAGAAGAACTGTAATAAATTACTTCAGTAATTTACTATTAAAAAAAAACGTTGTACACACCTAATAGATTAGAGGTTAGTACAACGCTAAATACTATCCCCCAAGATTTATTTCTTTAAGGTGTGTAACGCGGTGTCAGCGCTATGAACAAAGTTCACTATAAGCCTCTTTATACTCGTAACAAATCGATAGTAGTGAGACTTTGATTTCCTAGTGCTGTGGCTGGAAGGCATCTTACGCTTTGCTTGTTTTTTTGATGATAGCCGTTCTAGCTCATAAAGAAAAGACGAATATTCTGATAAACAGGATAGATAAATACCTATTAAACTAATTACCTGCGGTACACTCCGTGAACGCAATTTACTCTACACATAAACATGCGATTACATTTGTCTTCAACTGCGGAATATTACTGAGATTTTACTGGAATTTTAAAATTGCGCCGAAACTTGATGAAGCAAAAAGTTAATCTTATATAGGCTTTTTACTATCGTTCTAATTTAATTTATGATTAAGTTCATAGACTCTAATCTATGGTGCGAAAAAAATTTTAGGTTTTACCCATTATTTTCTGCACTATTTCTTAGTGTTCTGTGATACTAGAGTTATATAGTGATGTCAATTGAGGTGTAATATTGCTCGATATAGTTGTTAAATGGTTAATCAAAGGACTATTCGTTTTATTTATAGCTTTTCAAAGAAAAGACCCTTTAAAAACGAGCTAGAACACAGGAAACGGTTCGCACCATCCGAGCATCTGGCAAAAAAGTAGTCTTTTGTGTAATAAACAGTTAATAACATGCGTGTAATAATGCTTTCTCAAAAAGAATCGCTAATTGCTATGCCGTATGAACTGCTATTAGAGGAGAATCACCTTTGAACCAAGCCACTCTACACCAGTTAAAGGTGTTCGAGGCAGCGGCACGTCACGGTAGCTTTACCCGTGCTGCTGAAGAACTATTTTTGACGCAACCGACTGTTTCGATGCAAATAAAACAACTTACCAAATCGGTTGGGTTGCCTTTATTTGAGCAGGTTGGCAAACGCTTGTATTTGACTGAGGCAGGAAGAGAGTTATTTGCGACTTGCCGTCAAATTTTTGATACTATAGCTCAATTTGAGATGAAGGTTGCGGACTTAAAAGGTCTGAAACAAGGGCAATTGCGCTTGGCTGTAATTACTACTGCAAAGTATTTTATCCCCCGCCTTCTTGGTCCATTTTGTCAATTATACCCAGGTATAGATATTGCATTACAGGTAACAAATCACGAGGGTATTCTCGAACGCATGAGCGCGAACCTCGATGATTTATACATCTTGAGCCAAGTGCCTGAGCATATGGACGTTAACTACCAACCATTCCTAGAAAATCCAATGGTTGTTGTGGCGCCAATAAATCATCGACTAGCGAAGGAGAAAAACATTTCCATCCAGCAGCTAGAAGACGAACCGTTTATTATGCGTGAACCAGGTTCGGGAACTCGTCGTTCTATCCAAAAATTATTTGACGAACACAATATTAGCGTGAAAGTCAAATTAGAGTTGGGAAGTAACGAAGCGATAAAACAAGCAATTGCAGGTGGTTTAGGAATCTCAGTACTCTCGCGTCACACCTTGCTACCAGACCTAGCAGACTTGACGATTTTGGATGTTGAGCATTTCCCTATTAAACGCGATTGGTATATGGTTTATCCCAATGGCAAACAACTGTCAATTGTCGCGCGCACTTATTGCGAGTACCTTTTGGATGCAGCCAAGCAATTTGGTCAAAAAACTATTGGAGTTTATGCCGAAGCCGAAAGATAAACTTTAATTGGCACTGCTTGATAATGGTATACATGTCGCTATATATCGCCATGCGGATGGCGCCGTCTTTTTGTACTATAAAAGCAATAATTGCCTGAAGTACACAGAAAAACGCCATCCAACCGTTTAATCCAATTTTACCGAAGAGCTAAATTTCGATGCGCGGAATAAAATGCTATAGTCAGTAACCCATAAGGATTTATTAGTTGTGGTTAATTCTGAGGCGCTATGCCCAAGCCAAATTATCGACACTGAAATTATAGCAGTTACAGTTTACACAGACCAAGCTCTGGTAACACGTCAAGGGAAAATTGAACTATTCGGAAAAGAGCGAGAATTAGTTATTAATAATGTACCAGTTACGCTCGACACCGAATCGGTACGAGTTGGAGGTAGAGGTCGAATAGTCGTAAAAGTTGGCAATGTGAATGTAGAGCGTGTTTACGCGACTGAACCATTAGTTGCGCGCGTTGCCCAAATTACCACTCATATTGAGCAATTAGAATCAGAATTGAGTTATGTACAAGCGCAACTCGATGGTTTAGCACTGCAAACGCGCTTTATTGAAGGATTACGCGAAAAAACCGAAGAACCATTTGCCCAAAGTCTATCGCGAAAAAATCTAAGTTTAAGCGAAACCCTAGATTTTGTGAATTTTCTTGGTAGTCAATATACCGAATATGGTATTGCTACAAGAGACAGCCAAAACCGCAAACAAGAAATTGACAAAGAATTACAAGCATTAAAGCAACAACTTCGTCAAATTCAAACCCCACTACCAAAAGAAAGTTTTAAATTAACAGTAGATATTGAACCTGCGGGTGCAGGAGAATTTGAGTTAGAAGTAACTTATGTAGTTAAACGCGCTGCATGGGCACCATTGTACGATATGCGTGTTAACAGTACAAATAAAACCCTTAGTCTTAATTACATCGCCGAAGTTACACAAAACACAGGTGAAGATTGGAATAATGTCGCACTAACTTTATCAACAGCTAAACCAGGACTAGGAACACTGCCACCAAAATTAGAACCCTGGTATGTAGGAATACGTGAACCACGAATAATGCCAAGTCCAGCAATGTTAGTACCAGAGAATGCCAGAATGGTAAGGCGCCGCGCGTATAATTTAGAGTTCAAAGATGATGACGACTCGGAGCAAGAAGATAATTATATAGAAGCAGAAATAGAAAAAGCTGAAGTTTCTACAGAAGGAAGCGTTGTTTCGTTTAAATTAAATACCAGTACTAATATACCCAATGATGGGGCGCCGCATAAAGCAACAATTTTTAACAATGATTTTCCCATTCATTTTAGTTATATAGCAATGCCACGTTTGGTCAGCTTTGCTTATTTACAAGCTACCGTCAAAAATCCTACGGGAGGCGCCACCTTGTTACCAGGTAAAGCCAATATCTTTCGTGATAATGTATTTGTAGGCACAGCGCAATTAACGAATGTGGCGCCGGGACAAGAATTTCAAGTCAACTTAGGTATTGACGAAAGCATAAAAATAGAGCGTGACTTGGTAGAACGACAAGTAGATAAAAAGCTAATTGGCAGTAACCGTAAAATTACTTATGCATATCGGCTAATTCTGACTAACTTACTTAGTCAAGAAGCAAATTTAAAACTAAGTGAGCAAATTCCAAAAAGTAGACACGAACAAATTAAAATTTATCTTAACCGTTGTAACCCACAAATTCAGCTTGGTGAAATGGGTATATTAGAATGGGAACTCAGAATGGCGCCGCAATCTAAGCAAGAATTATATTACCAATTCATTATCGAGTATCCACCAAATTTAGATATTGTTGGATTAAATATTTAAAATGTGATCCCCCCAACCCCCCTTAATAAGGGGGGCTTTAAATCCTCTTTTTCCCCCTTAATAAGGGGGGCTTTAAATCCTCTTTTTCCCCCTTAATAAGGGGGGCTTTAAATCCTCTTTTTCCCCCCTTATTAAGGGGGGCTTTAAATCCTCTTTTTCCCCCCTTATTAAGGGGGGTTAGGGGGGATTTTAACATCTATAAGCCAAAAATGGAATCAACATTTCCGCATGACTCAAACCACCATGAATTCCAACAGGATAATGTTGTGTATCATTCTCAAAACTAACCCAATCACCTTTGGGAATAATTATCGCATCACCCAAACGGTTATAACTTAATTCACTTAACTCATTTCCTGGTAATCCCAATAAACCTAATTCTATAGCTTCAGCTTTCGACAAAAGTAAAAATTCTTCAGCTAAATTTTCTTGCACATAATCATAAACTTCTTTTTCTTTACCTTTGTGAATATACAAATAGCGTGCTTGAGTTCCTCCTGTAAACGGAGCAGACAAGTTTTTATTTAAAATTGGGTGATGGTTCAACCAAGTTATTTTATCTGGATGAACCGCGCGCTGTCCGTGGTCTGCTGTAATAAGTAATACAGTATCATTACGTCCTGCTAACGGCGCCAATACTTCACGGTAAAGTGAAAAATCAATACTAGCTACTTCTGCCCGGTAGTTTTGACTTAGCGGTTGATAACAATGGGCAAAAGTATCAATTTCAGGAATATATAAATAAGTAAAGCTTTTGACATTAGGTGTTTTGCTTGTTAAACGCTGACGCAACTGAGAAAAAGCATCAGCAGGAGTTCGATAGCCAAAAAAGCTATTGAGCAGAGCATTACTACCAGCACTGGTAAAACGACTAATACTTGTGTTTTGAAATTTATGGAAATTAATAATTTCAACATCTACACCTGACTTTTCCATCAACACGTAGATATTAGGCATTGGTAAAAGTGTATCAGGGTTAAGTTGAGAATCTAAATAAGGCGCCGATGTTGGTGTAAAGCTAGGACGAAAACCAATTAAATTTACTAAACTACCAACTTCTTGAAAGTATATATGAGTATTAATTAAACCATGTAGAGCAGGCGCCTGTGCGGTAGCAGCAGAAGTTAATGCTGTAACAGTTGTACTTGGAAACACAGAAGTAGCGGGCATAAAAAAAGCCTGCGGTGAATTGCAGGCTTGGGTTAAGCTTGGTATTACACCTTCACTGCTTAACGTTCGGAACTGTTCGTAACCAAAAGCATCTAAAATAATTAATACTACATGATTGATAGGCGCCTGTTGTTGCCAGCTATGCCAAGCATCTGTTAATGATTTAATCGCTAAAAGTTTAGGATTAAAAGGTGTTACAGTTTTGTGTGCATTTAGTACATAAGGTTCACACAACCATTCAAGCGTTAAAGCTGCAATATTAGAAAGTCCTAGTCCATCGTAACTAGGCTTTAACATATTAGGCGCCAGTGCTTCTGGTATTTGTTGTCGTTGTATAAGAGCTTGTTCTACCGCAGTTATGTTATTCATGGTTGTTTACTCTACCCTGCACCGTATATTCTAACTTCTATACATTTGTATTATACGCTATACGCGAGTTAATCTTGTGGAGTGTCTTGTGAAGTGGGCATCCTTGCCCGCCTTAATAATAGAATAGTACTAGGACGGGGCTTGCGATGCCCGTTCCACAAGAAAAGTTTGAAATAATCTGAAATACCTCTTTGTGAAACTGTAGTCAAAGCTACTAAACATAGAGGTACATTATGATTCATCATATTTCGATTTCCGCTCGCAACCCTGAACGTGTGGCACAAGCTTTAGCTGAGGTAATGAAAGCAATAGTTGCACCGTTCCCACCTCATCCAGGTAGTTATTTTGTTTTACCACAAGATAATTATGGAACGGCAATTGAAGTTTATCCTATTGGTTCTGAGCTTTTGCCAGGTGAAGGAAATTTATCATGTCAGTTTGCAATAAATGATAACGCTTCTCAATTTACTGCTACTCATGCAGCAATTTCTGTACCTACGAGTCAAGCAGAAATTGAGCAGATTGCAGAACGCGAAGGTTGGCGTGTAGTACGTTGTAATAGAGATGGTATTTTTGATGTTATCGAGTTTTGGGTAGAAAATCGATTAATGATAGAATTTTTGACTCCAGAAATGGCATCTCAATATTTAGCGTTTGTAACAAATCCAGAAATAATCAAGTCATTTATGCAGGCGCCTGCACTTGCATAAGTGGTATTGGGTTAAGATGAGCGATGGTTACATTTACCGTCGATTATCTAAAACACTTATGAAGTATAACCAACTGGGTGACAGCGACCTGAAGGTTTCTGAAATTTGCCTCGGTACAATGACCTTTGGGCAACAGAATACTTTAGAAGAAGCACATCAGCAGTTAGATGTTGCAGTTTCACAAGGTGTAAACTTTATTGATACTGCTGAGATGTACCCAGTTCCACCTCGTGCAGAAACTTATAGTAAGACAGAAACTTACATTGGGGAGTGGTTAAAAAATCAACAACGTGACAAACTTATTATTGCCACAAAAATGGTCGGAAGAGGAAGGCGTAAGTGGGTGCGCGATGGTAATGTTGGTGTAGACCGTAAAAATATTACTGAAGCTATTGAAGCAAGTCTCAAAAGACTGCAAACCGATTACATCGACCTTTACCAAATCCACTGGCCCGACCGTTATGTACCTACATTTGGACAAACTGTATTTGATTATAAACAAGAGCGTGACTCTACTCCAATTGCAGAACAGTTAGAAGTTTTTGCCGAAATGATTAAACAAGGTAAAATACGCTCTGTCGGTTTGAGTAACGAAACTCCTTGGGGAGTATGCGAATTTAGTCATGCAGCCAAACAACTCAATTTACCCAAAGTAGTTTCTATACAAAACGCTTATAATCTTATCAACCGAGTATTTGATTCAGCATTAGCCGAAGCATGTTACCGTGAAAACATCGGCTTACTTGCGTATAGTCCACTTGGTTTTGGAATGCTATCAGGTAAATATATAAATAAAAAACCTGAAAATTCTCGTCTTGCTTTATTTGAAGGGTTTGGACAGCGTTACAACAAACCAAATGTCAAAGAGGCAGTAAACGAATATATAAAGATAGCGAAAAAGTATAATTTAACTCCCATCAATTTAGCATTAGCCTTTGTACGTAATCGCTGGTTCGTTAGCAGTACAATTATAGGCGCCACAACATTAAAACAACTAAAAGAAAATCTAGCAAGCGTCAATATTAATTTAACTCCAGAAATTTTAGCAGAAATCGACGCAGTTCATACCCGTTATCCTAATCCGGCGCCGTAACTCATATCTTGCACCTAACGGGAAAACCCGTACAAAGCCAATTAGAGAGAGTAAAATTATCACTGCAACAAAACATTCGCACTTAGGTATGTAAAAGATATATTTTTAGCTATTGAATACCTAATTAATACTTATTTATTTCTGAAATTTTGATTTCATAACAGCGCCATTGAATTGGGAAAATGGCATACAAGTATATTATTAAGAGTGAGTGATAATGGATTTAATTTGCATTGTGGCGCCAAAACATGAGAAAAAGGGCGTTGAAATATACGTAAAAATTCAGCAAGAAAAATGGTTTCACTTCTTAGGCGCGGGACAAAATCTAGTTTACACTTTGCTGTCATTGATGCCTTCTACTTACCAACACGAAAATCTCGAAGCTATGTTTGGGATGTTCGTGCGAAGCACAAGGTTATCCTCTACCTCAGCACAGTAAAAGTAAGTCACCCAGCGCGAAGAAGTCGATTTTGATTGGGTCTATAAATGGTCAACTAAAAGTGTAATTCGTACTGCTCGTGGCCGTATCCCACGCGGAGATATTGTCTCAGCGTTCGTTGGGCGCCAACCGTTTTTGCAAGTCCGAAGTTGACCGGGAGCAATGCGCGAGAAAGTCGGAAAGTTTAAGGCACTTAAAAACTTAATAAGCCTATACCACGGAAAACGGGGTATCTTATATCTTGCAGCGCGTAGATCTGTTACCCCAAATCCACTTTGGATCATCGCTTTTGATAAGTTTTGGGTGTCATCCCTGTCATCTGACGGAAGACTTTTGTTAGATGAGTTTGATTTGCAAAGCCACAATCTAGAGCAATGTCGCTAATTGAAATTGCTTGCTGTTTTAGTAATTGCTTGGCTCGTTCCACACGTTGTTGCAGCAAATACTGATAGGGCGTAATTCCCACTGATTGCTTGAAGGATCGGCTAAAGTGGGATTCACTCATGTTGGCCAGGGTCGCCAAATCCAAGATCGATAAATCCTGCGCCAAATTCGCCTGCATGTAATCAATAACTCGCCTCAACTGTGATTGGGGAAATCCGTTGGCTTTGAACTCAAGCGAAGGTTTGCTAACTGCATAGTTCTGCACCAAACGAGCAGCAAGCGCTGTTCCCAATGACTCGCCATACAATCTGCTAGACATACAACCCGTTTGGATTTCCGTCTTGAGTGCAAGGGCTAGTTGCTGGATTACCGGATCATCGATCGAACATTGTGGAATCAGTTCTATTTCACGCTCCATTAATTCCTGAGTGGTTTGATTCAGCAATGTTGGACAAATCGTAATCACCGAAAATTCGACTTCCTGATCCCAGTTTGTCCAGTGATTTAGAAATGCTGGGATAACATCTACGCGACCATTGCCATGAACATAGTGTTTAAATTTGCCGTCCAAACAACGCTCTGCCTGAAAGCAGCTTTTGGGGTCTGCGAGCACCAGCGAATGTTGTAGAAGGCAATGCTCCACCGTTTCATGAGGAGGATGGCAGTAGTGGGTGAAGGTTAATCCTTTCCACCCGGTACGATAGCTATCGATCAGGGGTACTTGTGGAAGTACTCGCTTTGCGTCCTCCTGGTTTGCAAAGTCAATTGTGGAGATTGCAGGATTCACCATAGGCTTTGCTGAGTCAAGATGTCATATTCCAAGCAGGATTGGGATAATTTTAGCAGAATTGGATGAGACGGCAGGTTGATGACACCCCTATTGTAGGAGTGTCATCCATTTTCTTTACCGACATTATGCCAAATCAACCTACATCAGAAATCGAGCTGCTACGTGCAGCCTACACAGCTTTCAATGCGCGTGACCTTGACGCCGCCCTCGCCCTTATGACTCCCGACGTGCATTGGCCGAGGGCGTTCAAAGGCGGTTTTGTCCGTGGGACAGAAGAAGTCCGTGCTTACTGGACGGAGCAGGGAGGCGAGATTGACGCACACGTCGAGCCGGTTGCCTTCAACCCGCAGGAGGATGGGCAGATACTGGTCAAGGTCCATCAGGTTGTGCGCGATCTGGCTGGAGCTGTGCTTGCTGATGAGGACGTTGGTCACTGTTTTACCTTTAAGGATGGTTTGATTCAAGCTATGGAAATCTGTCTACTTGGATCTTCCGACCTCAGTACTTAGGGATGCCCACGCACAATAACTGTCCCGTCGCCTTTACCTACAGCTTATGCAAAATCCTGCACCAGAAATCGAGTTGCTACGCGCAGCGTATGCAGCCTTCAACGCGCGTGACGCTGATGCCACCCTCGCTCTCCTGACACCAGACGTGGCTTTGCCGAGGTTCAAAGGCGGTTTTGCCTATGGACATGAAGAAATCCGTGCTTACTGGGCGGAACTATGGAGTGAGATCGATCTGTATGATGAGCCGGTTGCCTTTCATTCTGAGGAGGGCGGACGGATTTTGGTCGATGTACACCAAGTCGTTCGTGATTTGACCGGAGCCATACTTGCTGATAAGCATATCGGTCATCGCTTCACCATTGAGCATGGCTTAATTCAAAGTATGGAAAACTGTCCACTTCCATCGTCCGGTCTCGTTGCCTAACAACGCCCATGCACACCGACCGTTGAGAGTCCATCGGTATACTAAAAAGGTTCTCTACGGCGGGTGATGGGCAACGTTATGATATCTCCGGCAACGTGACGAAAAGCGCAAACCCTTCAACCCCAATAAACCGCCAGTCGAGCGCCTTCACAATTTCCCCAGCGCCTACAACAAAGCAATCCTATTTTGCAACTCAATCAAATCGGGATGTTCATTTATATTTATTTGATTAAGTGCCCAATCAAAGAAAGGATTAAGAGAAATATACCGAGATTGCTGTTGCTGCATGGCTTTTTGAATATCCTTGCCATGAAACCAAATTAAATACTGCCTATTAGACCAAAAATCTGGTTGAGAAAACTGTTGCTGATACGCAGTTATACTTTCTAAAAACCTATTTTGTGTCACGATGCTAGTAGCTTGTTGGAACTGATTAATTAGTGTCAAAGCTTCAGATTGGCAGTGTTGTAAAGTTAATAAGGATGGAAGTTTACCGCTACCACCTGTCCATGTCGTCCTTAGTTGCTGTCGGGAAGCACTTAATTGTATCAAATCAGCTAGTGCCCATCTGACAACTTGATAATCTTGTAAACTTTTTGCTGCTTGTTCTATCCATGTCGAAATAGCTGCAATTCCTGGGGAATCTCCATGTCCCCACCTAGAAATAGGATTATTTTGTTTTTCTATATATTTTGTAACCCAGTAATTATCGATTAAATTGGAGTCTAATAAATAATTCTCGACGCAAGCACGATGACTAAGTAACATCGAACCGATTGGAATTAGTTGAATATTATCTGTAGGTTTGGCATCAAAATCACGGTCACGAAAAACTATATATTTTTTATTTATAGTCTCACTTCTTGAAAAATAGCCTTCAACAAAAACTGAGAATGTGAATTTACTGCCAGAAGGAACTATAGTAGGTTTATTTATGGAAAGGTTTTCAATAATTCTATTTATTAATCTAAAATCTAAACTCGTTTGCTTACCTTCACAGAAAATAACTTTATCACTAACGACGCTCACAACTACACCCCTAACCGTATAATATAACCTTCTGGCACTAATTGCTCAATATAATCTGAGTGGGTTGTAATTATAAACTGATTATTATTTCCTAGTTTAGGCAAAGCGCGTAAAAAAGCTTGTTGCATCGGTGGATGTAAATGTAATTCAATCTCATCAATTAAAATTACTGAGTTATGAATATTCCAACTCGCAAAATCCATCAACATCGGAAATATCGCACGCTCACCTCCAGACATCTCAGATATTTCATACTGATTTTTACTATCATGTAAATAAAACCAAGGTTCGCTAAGGATATCATCTGCATTTTCTCGTAAAACTGGCCCAGAGAAGCTGCGTTCTGGAAATACCGTTTTGTAAGTACGTTCAATTTCAGCGTATAAATCCTTTCGTCCATTACGCGATGAGTGAATTTTACCACTTTCTACATCTTGATGAAACAGGCGCCATTTTGACAGACGGTCACGTAAAAGGTCTTCTGTAATTTCCAACTTTAATCCTGGGTCTTCGGTCGTTAAACTTGTAGAAGTTCTTTGTTCTGTGTACCAAAGAATTGTACTCACCTGCTCAAAAACTTCAAACCCTTCAGTACGACGAAGTTGTTTCGCGTATTCTCGTCCTCTAAATTGCAGTAACTCAGCATTACTTGTTGCTTGCACTTTTCCATCATGCCATTTGAGAGTGACAATATGATTTTTAGCAGCACTCTCTATATTACGTCCCAATTCTAATAGTTTATGCTGTAGATTATGTACAGCTTGAAGTTCGAGAGAAGAAAACTGTACTTTCACAGTTACTTCTGGTTCAAAGTTTCCCCAGTTACTACTAAGCAGTTCATAATTAAACCCTGTCCATTGTAAATCAGAAATTTTTTGTAATCGTCCAGTTGCAGTAGCTAACGTTGCAGCGATAGCTTGTAAAAGACTTGTTTTTCCAGCACCGTTCATTCCCACTAAAATAATCATATCTCTTGCCAACCCAGTTTCTGGGTCAGTAAAATCAAACTCTGGTGAGGAGCGAAATTTTTTGAAGTGTTTTAGCTGAACAGATTGAACTTTCATATAGTAGCTTAAGGTTTTTCTCTTCTTTCCTTTGCGTACTTTGCGTACTTTGCGGTTCGTTAAATAAACGTCATTTTCATATATTCTTATATTAACATTTTTATCAAATTCTAAATCAGGGAGGAGACGTGATATATCACGTCTCTACATTTGGTAAAGTTTCGCGTGCTTGCAACCACTCGGTAGGTATACTTTCGGCGCCCGC
The DNA here is from genome assembly GCF_019977735.1 of Calothrix sp. PCC 7716. GTDB lineage: Bacteria > Cyanobacteriota > Cyanobacteriia > Cyanobacteriales > Nostocaceae > Dulcicalothrix. Next base: position 506,977 of record NZ_AP025018.1, read on the forward strand.
AGAACATGCTACAATTCCACCAACAATTGCACAAGTTGTATCTCTATCACCCAATCCCCTAACGGTTGTCCAAATTGCCTCTGTATAATTATCAAGGTGTTGTGCTGCACACCATAATGCAAAGGGTACAGTATCTTGTGCAGAAATTTTGGTGCCTGAACCAAGTATTGCTGCAGCATTTTCTATCGATATATTTTCACTAAAATTACTCGCGTGCTGAATTTTTGATTTAACTTCGCTATCAGGAATACAATTAATTACTTGGTTAAGAAACTGTTGTTTTGTAACTCTAGAATTAGAAGCAATACCAGCAGCTACTGCAACTGCAACTGCACCAGCTATTCCTTCAGGATGTGCATGAGTAATTTCTGCACTTTTTATAGCTTGGTCAACTAATAAATCTATATTATCAGCGAAATATGCTCCCAATGGCGCCACTCGCATTGCTGCACCATTGCCGTATGAACCTTGTCCATTGAATAAACTTGTAGCTAGCTGGCGCCAGTTTTTATTATCATCACGAATATCTGTGAGTAACTTATGCATTGCGGCGCCATAACCGCGTTCTGTATCATAGCGTTGAGCAAAGTCTCTTGCTAGGGCATCTTGATTAATTTCTTGATATTGTTGCAATATAGAAACGATTGATAATGCCATTTGAGTATCGTCTGTGTAATACCATACTCCGCTTGGCAACGCGCGTAAGTTAATTAAGTTTTCTGCTACATCTGGATGCACGAAGAATTTTTCTCCAAATGCATCTCCTACTGATAATCCTTGTAATGAGTTTATTGCACGAGTTAAGCGCGCTTCTTTTGTAGATTCCATAATTATATATTATGTTTCTTGTGGGATGGGCATCCTTGCCCGTCCTTTTAATAACATAGAGAAACCAGGTTTCTTGTTATAATGTTCATACTTATTATAGTTAGTCAAGAAGAAACCTGGTTTCTGAAGGTTTCTGATGTAGTACCTAGTAGTTGGTCTAAATTCGCCAAAGCATTTAAATATTTTACAGTCACTTCAACTTCATTATTCTGTGCCTGCGCTAATTCATCTATTCTATTAATTAATTCAGATTGAGAAGCTTTACCGAGTTTAAACTTTTGTTGTTCTATATTGAGTTGCTGTTCTGATAATTTAACAGCTTGTCTGGCGCCTTCTACCTGTGAGTAAATAGAATTAATATAGTTTATACTGTTTTGTAAGTGCGTATCTAATTGCAATGTGGTATTTTTTAGTGTTTCAGCTTTAAGTTCTTTATTTTTATTTACAAGTTGGCTTATTTCAAAGTTAAATAGGTTACGCAAGTAGTTTGGCTGATAAGTAAAGGCAATTTTTTGTAAATTCTCGAATTCTAAAGATATTGGCTCAATCACAGGAATTTCACCTGCTATTATTTCTATATTATTTATTTCTAATATAGATGCTAATTCTAAGCGTCTTGCTTTTACTTCATTTTGGGCAGCTAATAAAGGAATGCGATAATTTCTATTTTGTAACCCTTCGACATTTTTCAATGATAATTCAGCTATTTTGACTTTTTGTTGCGATTGAAGTAATTTATTGTACGTTAAAACTACGTTTGTAATTTTACTGTTCAATGCGTTTCTTGAGTCTTGTTTGTTAATGAGTTCGTTCAAACGCACGATTTTTTTATCTGTGTCTTTGGTTAAAGATAATTTTATATCCAATTGCTTAGATTGATTAATATTACTTACATCATTCCATTTATATCTTGGCTTTAATGTACTTGGTTTTGTTTTAATATTTACTAAGTAAGCATTTTTATCGGCGCCTTGAGCTAATGCTAAGTATACAGCATCTCCTACTGTCATGGAAATTTGTTGAATTGGCTTTGTTTCTGGTGTATTAGTTTTATGAGATGATTGACTATAAAGTTCGTATGTACCTTGAAATATTCCAGAAGCAATGGTTTGAGGTTTATTTCGTTGAGATGTAATAGGGGTATTTTTTTTCTCTACTGGTGTTATTGGTATAAAAATATCGGTTCGGTTTAAGGAAGAACTAATATTTGTATTTAAGTTATAAGACTCAATATTAGAACTGGGAGAATTAAAAATTGTCATACTGAACGGAGTACAGCGGAGTGAAGCATCTTGTAAATTTTTAAATTTTGAAGATTCTAGCCTTCGGCAAATGCTCCGCATTACGCTGCGCTGAGAATGACATACTTTATTATAACTAGTATAACGATAATTATCTTGTTGTAAGTTTAACTCAGGTAAGTCTTCTGGTTGCGAATCATCATTTTGAAACGGGTTAGGAGGTAAACAGCTAAATACCTCACACTTTTGAGTTTCAGCGTTGGGAATGGGAAGTAAGCTGAGTTTAAAGTTAGGTTTATTGAGATTATTGGGAATATTTAGTTTATATTGATTAAAAGATAAATTAAATGGCTCTTTATCAGGTTGGGGTATTTTAACAGGTGATGGAGCTTGGGTAAGTATAATTGCTTGTACAGTACCAAAGGTGGCAACGATAAAGGCAACACTGTTTAAACTCCAGTACCATATTGAAGTGAGCGAATATTGTTGTTTCATTTTCCTTTCATCCTCACTTCCTTTAACACATCAGTTATTGGACAGTCTTTGTCATCAAAACTTAATGAAACTTCATAGCGAGTTAGTGGGAACGGTTCTAGAAGTTTACCTTTTTCGTGACTTTCCAGGCGCCACCATAACGTTTGGACAGCTATTTGTTTGGTATCATCGAATTCAAAGGTGATTTCGGCAAGATTGTTAACACCGACAACTTCTTTACCATGTCCCCATAGTCCTTTATATTCGTGATGGTTTTTTGCCATTGATAAATAATGGTTTAATGGTTTTAAACGGTCTTGTCGAGGTAAGGGAGCTACAATTGATTGCGTGTTATGTAAGTTAGGATTAGATGAATAATGAAGATTCTCTAAAAGTGCTGGCAAAAAATCTACACGATACCACCATTCAGGTTTTTTAGTAATATCAGGCAGTCTAAACCAACTACGTTCTTCAACTATATTAATTAGTGCGGGACTTTTTTCGATGTGCAAAGGTAGACATTGCATAAAAGCATCAGCGTATGTACATACGACTCCAACTTCTTGCTTCTTCGCTTCTGGGTTAGACCATCCTAAAATTTCAGCTTTGGGATGATAGTCTATTAATTGGAATGGCACAAAACCTTTGAGGTGTAACGAGTAGCTTCCACCTGGTTCGCGTTTCTCGTTTCGCAATGAACTACTGGTAAACTGGGCAATAACTAATTGTGGGTTTGCGGGTAGTGGAAACTCGAATGGTTGATTTGCTGAATATTGTAAGCGTGCGGAGAAACTATAGTGAACATCACCACTAAGCATAACGATGCGACTACTTTGTCTTGGTGTTCGCAGTGCTAAACGTGCGATAAATTTTTCAAATGAAGAAGCTTGTAGTCCCCACGCTTCTGGGTCAAACCCCCAAGCAGCAGTGCCTAATTTTTCAGCAACTGCTTTCGCTGACTTTTGAATACCTTCGAGAAAAGGTAAACCGACAACGGGGCTAGGTGAGATAACTATTGTAACTTTATTGTCGTCGGATATTTCTCTTAGTTGTTTTTCTAAAGCTTCGTCGCTTAAAAGTTCTGGAAAGTCAAAGTCTTCACCAGGAAAACCTCTTAAAGTGCGGGTGTCGAGAAATACGACTTCGTAACCTGGGCCTGTAACTGTGTAATTCCAATTTATACTATTATCTAAATTTGGCAGGCGCCTGGGGTTAGTTTTTCTAATTTCTGTAACAGTGGGTAAACCAAGTCGTTTGGAAATTTCGGTTTCGGAGTCAGGGTCATTACCTTTACTTTTCGACCAAGTTTGTAAAGCTGAAAGAAGTGCTGCACCAGGTTTATCGTTGCTAAACTCCAATGGAGTGTTACCCCAAGCTTGGCAAATGCTATATCCTAGTAAACCATTTTGAATGACACGGCGCCCAAGTGGTTTAGAAAGAACACGGTCGCACCATGCCATATTCAAATTCCAGTCGTCAGTAATTTCATGGTCATCGAATATCATGTATGTAGGGATATTCGCTAACGCACGTCGCACTTGTTTAATAGTCGAAATAAATTCCTTGAGATAAGTAACTTCTTTATCAAAATCTGATTCTTTTTGTTTATCCTGACTTGTTGCTTCTTGGGGATAAATATCATTATAATGTGGAACATCTTCTTCGTTTACCCAAAGTACATCACTCCAAGCAAACAAATACATTGCCATAAATTCGCCAAATGTAAACAAATGGCTTTTAGCAATATCAGTAATTCTATTCAATTTATCTAAACTAGCTGTCAACCCAGCAACATTTGTAGCTAAATTATTACGTTGACCAGGTTTAAGCTCATCTAAATTTGTTACACCTGGTAAAGGTTCTGACCATCCTAAAAGCGTTTCTGCTGCATCCATTAGCATAAACAACAACGCATCGGCAACATCATCTACATAAATTTGGTCACCTGTAAGAAAAAGCTGATGTGGACGTTGTTCTACTGATACTGCTAAAGCTTCGCGTATCATTTTATCCAAACTCGCCATTGCATCCAAGCTTTCACCGTGCAGCTTGCGACAAGAACCATGAACAATACGTAAATTATTTATATCATTAGGAGGAAGCGCAAAAGAAGGTAAATTATATTCAGAATGTACATCTGGATAGGCAATTTCTAAAATAGAACCTTCAGAATTTAGCACCCCAGGAGTATTTAAACTTTCACCTGGATTAAAAGCTATATTATATAGATAATTTTCACCGTCTCTAAGTATGGAATAATTAGATTGTGCAGTAATCGCGACAACATGTAAATTATCGCCAACTTGCGTAGTCTTTTGTCTAGCAGTAATTAAAGCATTTTTATTAGTATCTAAAATTACTAAAGTCACTGTGCGACTTTCTTTTAAAGCAATCCACACAGTCACCGAATAGTTGTCAGTTCGTCGTAGAATAGGCCCAGCGAGAACCAAGGGTAATGTATTAATTCGTTCTCGTAACGGAATCCAGTTCATACATCATTGATTAGGAGTACACTTCGAGTATATTTCGCCTTCCCTAAAAAGTGTCAACTGTAAATTCTCTCCTCTCTGTGCCCTCCGTGTCTCTGTGGTAAAATAGAATTTCCCAAAATCTTTAAAATAATTTTTGGATGATAAAGAGCAAGTGGTGACTTTAATAAATGCGAAACCTCAGTAAACAAGCTGTATAAACTTGGGTCAACACCGATATTCGCAATAAGCTTACGGTTGTACCATCCAATAAAATCTTGAACAAAATTGCTTTTACTAGCTTTGGCGCCAATAGTAGTGGGAAACTGAGAATCTTGCTGTGTTGCCAGCATCCAATGCAACTGGTTACTTTTGGCTAAACGTTGTTGAAAGCGTGAAGTCACCAATTTCTTCGCTTGCAACCAATCTCGTAATACCATAGCCGATAAAGCACCAACTGTCATCCCCTGTCCGTAAACAGGACATAACGCACAAACAGCATCACCTAAAGCAACAAAACCAGATGGCATTTCAATTTTCTCATAATGGCGCCAACGGTTAGCGGTAGCACGGTGAGCATATATAGGTGAAGTTGGTTCAGCGTTTTTTATCGCTTCATAAAATTCTGGACTTGCCAAAGAACGAGCAAATTCCAAAAACCCTGCATCATCCAGTGGTGGATAGTCATGTCCATAACCACCAAGTGTTGCTATCCATTCTCCATTTTCAATTTTAGCTAAATATCCCAAGCGTTTATGAGAAGGCGCCTCTTGGGCAATTAGCATAACTTTCCAATCATCAGTAAAATTATGAGGTTGCTTGTAGCGTCGAGTTGCATAACCCAAAAATGGATTAATAACAGTTTCAGTAGGGACGGCAAAACCTAATGTATTCAACCACTGCGGAGCATTAGACGCGCGTCCACTGGCATCGACAACCAAATCAGCTGATAATTCTTGTATATTACCACTAGCTATATCTTGTATTTTTAGACCAGTGACTTGCATATTCTCCAAGTCACCAATTAAACCAACAACACGATGTTCCTCAACAAACTTGATATTTGCTATCTCGCGTAACTGCGTGCGAACTGCCCATTCCAGTAACGGACGTGAACAAGTGAAAGAAACAACGTCAGAAACAGTATCAAGTTTTGGACTCCAATTTCCATGAGCAAAGTAATGAAACTCACGCACCCAATCAATTTTTTGGGCGCCTTTTGTGCTAAGTTCTACACCAATGCCAGGAAATAGCTCTTCAAGAATTCGATAACCGCGTGTCAATAATACATGTGGCTGTACAGACTGTGGTACACCTCTGCGCTTTTCAGGATATAATGGTAATTTATCACGTTCGATTATCGTCACCGAAGCAAAATGTTCACTTAGAACGCGCGCACTGAGTAAACCTGCTATACTGGCGCCAATTACAATAGCATTTTTAGAGTTCATTTCAGTACCTGGCAAATCATCCCTTTATAAAAATTATATTGCAACAAAACCTGCCTCTTCAATCACTTTCCGACGTGGCGCCGTTTTAAGTAGCTTAATATAAGCAGTACCCACTTGCTTTGAAATCGGATTATTTTGATTGTAAATGACAAAGAGCCGGTTTGTAAGCGGGTATGTTTCATTTTTAAATGCAGCAACATTCGGTTTATTTCGATTTGTAGGTGTACATTTTGCCAAGGGTACTAGTGGCTTTTTATAGGGAGATACTAAATTTGAAGAGTTTGTACCAATAGCTAAAGCTTTTCCTTGACATTGACGAGCTAAATGTGCAGATGAAACTAGAAAAATACCGTTTTCATCACGAAATACCTTTACCATTCCTTCAGTAATACCTGGAGCATTCTCTATTTTATTCACATCTTCACGAAGTTCATTACCTCCCAAAACCTTAAGTTTTAATATTTCATTAACACTAGAATTGCTTCCTTCATAAATATTTATTTTATTTATTTTTAAACTATTTGCGACTCCAACTTGATTCCAATTATTAATTTTACCTGTCAGAATATCACGAAGTTGATTAATGGTTAAACCATCAATTGGTAAATTTTGATTAACTCCAACAGCAATTCCATCAATTGCGATAGGTTCTTCTACTAACAGCGCTCCCTGACTTTGAGCTTGTTTATTTTCTTCATCTGAAATATTACGAGAAGAAATGGCAAAATTAACCTGTTTTTTCAATAATGATTGAATTCCATATCCTGAACCTGGTCTATTTCCCGGACGAGGTGAAAAATTCAATTTAAACTGAGGACAAGTATTTTCAATACTTTTTTCTACATCATCCCTAAAAAGTTGCCAAGTAGTACTGCCACTATAGCTAAAGTTACCTTCTGGAACGCTGTTTAGTATACAAATTAAAGGAGAATCATTTGCGAAAACTGATAACATCGAAAATAAACTTACAATTGTAAAACCAGCTAAAATCCATTTGAAAAACTTTAAAATTTTTTTGTTTGCTTTTGTAGGTGAAATTTGGGTATCAGGAATTTGCGTTAATCGTTGCTGCGGTTGATATTCAAGCTGTTCAAGTGCTTTTAGTACTTCAAATGCAGATTGATATCTTTGGCTTGACTGAATACGAACCATATTATTTAAAACGTTTTTCAATCCAGTCGAAGCCTTTGTATTAACTAACTCATTTATATTATCATCAATATTTCTCGTTAATTTTCCGGGATGTACACCAGTCAAAGCTTGAATGGCAACAATACCCAAAGCATAAATATCACTACAAGGCAAAGGTCTTTTTTGGAGTTGTTCTAATGGCATGTAGTCAGGAGTGCCAATAGCTACCGTGCTTGGGTCATTTAAAGCTTCTTGAAATTTTTCTTTAACGGCGCCAAAATCAATTAAAACTATTTTATTATCTTTACTGCGTCTAATTAAATTTGCTGGTTTAATATCACGATGAATAACCCGATTATTATGATTATGAATAAAATCTAAAACTTTCAAAACTTGCTTTAACAAATCTATAACTTCAAATTCAGACAGCGTTCTTTCCAAAAAAATGTCTGTTAAAGTAGCTCCTTCAATATACTCTTGAACTAAATAAAATTCTTGATTCTCTTCAAAATAAGCATATAATTGAGGTATTTGCTCGTGTTCATCACCCAATTCGCGAAGCGTTCTGGCTTCACGGTCAAACAATCTTCTTGTTATCTCTAAAACAGAAAAATTGATTTGTGGTCTAAGCCTTTTAACAACACACAAACAGTTGAAACGTTTTAAATCCTCTGCTTCATAAGTTTCGCCAAATCCTCCAATACCTAAAAGCCGAATGATTTTATAACATCCACCCAAAACAGTTCCAGGTACAAGCATGAGTTAAGAGTTAAGCCTAATTATATAAAAAAGTATACACGCATAGACTCATTTTACACTTAATTAAAAGGTAAAATTAGGCTTAACCATACGTTAACTAAGCGTTACGCACCAACTCTTAATAATGCCATTTTGAACGTAGTGTAGTAGACATTATAACGGTGGCGCCGGAAGTGGTTTTGGTGGCGCCGACATTGGGTCTATACCACCTTGTCCGACTTCAAACTGGCTCATCATGTCATGGTCTTCGTGAACCATGTTATGGCAATGGTACATATACTTACCGATGTGAGGTTTAAACTTGCCAATTATTCGCACAGTCTCGTTTTCACCAACATAGAAGACATCCTTCAAGCCACGTTCGTAAGCAAAAGGAGGCTGACCATTGCGGTCAAGAATTTGACCTTCAATAAGGTGAAGGTGAACAGGATGAAACCATAATCCTGAAGTGTTTTGTAGCTTCCAAATCTCCACCTCTTCGAGTCGTGGGTTTGCGTCCACTCTATTTTTATCCCATCCCTTATCGTTGATGAGCCACATTCGGTTGCTCCGATCAAATATAAACTCGCGCGTTCTTACAGCATCTGATTCTGAAAGAAATGCAATATTGCGTAATGTGCTAGGAATAGAACTGTTATCAACTTCAGAACGCACAACATCAAAACGCATAATCTTGTTTGTGTTGCCAGTATTATCGTTATTGGGGAGTCCTAGATTTTGCAGTTCTACTTGAGTTCCTATGAAGTATTTGGAAAAGTCAATAATCAAGTCATATCGCTCTGCCATTCCAAGACGCATATCTTTAGTATTAACTGGTCTAGGCATTAACCCATCATCAGTACCAATGACAGTTATGTCATCCCCTGTACTCAGAGCTAGTTTGTAAGAGCGAGAAATTGATGCGTTTAACACGCGGAAGCGGTACTTACGGTTTGCAACTTCCATACGAGGCCAAGGAACACCGTTGACAGTAATTACCTCCCCCATCAAACTATGTTGAGCTTGGTCATCAAAAATGAGTGAACCATCAGCAGCGAATTTTTTATCGTGAATAATTAGAGGAATATCATAATCTCCGGATGGGAGCGGCAAATTCAGTTCCTCATCATCCTGAACAATATACATCCCCGCCAAACCCATGTACGCATTGAAAGAAGTCTTTCCAAGTGCATGGTCGTGGTACCACATAATAGAGGCAACGCTGTTTGGATATGATATACGTAATCTTTGTAAAACCCCGGAGATATCAAATCTTCAGCGTAGCCATCATACTGAGGTTGGGATGGCATTCCATGCAAATGAACTGATGTATTTATACTAAGATTATTAATAAATCTGACAACAGATTGCCTATTCTTACGTTGTTTAATCGTGGGTCCGGGGAAGATACCGTTATAGCCCCAAATTTGAGTTCTTCGTCCTGGTAAAATCTCTAAGAGAGCTATCTGCATTGCTATCTCATAGTAGTCAGTGCTAGAATCGCTACGCACAGGGTTCAATACTGGTGGTTTACGAAAGGCAAGTCTAAACGGTTCTACTCGCTCATCAGTTCTTTGAGCATATCCCCGATACTGAAGTCCTATAGGTAGCAAAATACCACCACCCGCAAGCGCTGCAATCTTTAATAATTCACGCCTAGTAACTTTCTTCATGATTAACCTCCTTAATAAGGAAGCTGTATAAATTTGATTAGTTTAATTGTTTAATCATTGTTAAAAAATTTTAACAGTGTATTTTTTGTCACAGTGTAATTATTACAGAAATAAAATCATGGCTTATTATACTTTTGTCAAGAAATCAAAATAAATATAAAGTTAGAAAAAACAGTTTTTAAAAATAAATTTTAAGATAAGTTACACTTCTCTCATTAATACCTTTTTAACCACACTTGTTAATGAGATGTAAGGGTGTAAGGGAAAATAGTATTTTTTGATTCTTAAAGACAGATTTATGGAGTATATTGGTGGTCAAAAGCTGAAAATCTTTATTTAAAACCATTTTTGATTAAATATGTACTAAATACTCAAAAATTTATACTTTTTATCAAAAATAATCTTAGTTGCAGTAAAAGCTAATTATTGAGAAAAACGGGCAAATATTTAATAAAACTTTATTTTCTCAAACCACTATTGTTAATTTTATTAAATAAAAACAAATGTATTCAATTTTTAAATTTTGTAAAGATTTTATTTTTTAAGAAAAAAATATCAAAAAATGTGTCAATAAAATTGCGGAAAGGTAGAGTATGTGTACTGACGCTCTCATTCGCACCACCTTCCACTCTTAGCTATAAGCGATTCAATTTATATTACTAAGTTGCAATATCCAACGTCGAAATAACTCTACAACAATTCGCCATCGTCCCTGATGTTGCTCAACTACATCATGGCGTTGCAGTGCCATCAATGCTTCCATTATGGTAATATCGTTTGCATCAGTAATAAGTTGAGTGATTTCTTCTATGCCAAGACCTTCTTGATGTGGCGCCAAGACTAGCAGTATAGCTTGTTGTCCTGATGCACCTTGCATTGCTTGCCCCCAAACTCCATCAAAGTAGTAACGTCCTTGCTGGAAAAATACCGAGTTATCAACTACTGTCTCTACATCTTTTAATGTAAAAACAGGATTACGCTGGTGTTGCATTTCAAACACTTGGTCATTATAACGTCGCACTAACTGAAACCCAAGTAACTGAACTAAAAAAGGTTGTCCGTGGGTAAGAGCATAGATTTCATCAAGAGCTTCTGGTGCATAGTCAAGAGGAAAATCATCGACACTAGGATTTGCTAAAATTACATGCGTTGCACTCAATTGCATGAAGCTAACTTTGATAGGTGGGATAAAACTAGCGTATAAAGGCTGAAAATAATCTGATGTCATCTCCTCTAAAGTGTGCAACCCTGCCAGCGCAAATCCTATTTTTGAGCTTGTCTGTATCCAACTACGAAGGTACTGCATAAAATTACTAGAAATTTTACCAGCAACAATAAGCTCCTCAATTTTCTCAAACTCATCAAGGGCAATAATTAAACTTTGTTGTGATGTTTGTAAAGCATCCGCTACCCGCTCTAAATAGCGTCGAAATGTCGGGTAGGGTAAATTTAATAAATCATCGTCGTTAGGCGCCTCAACATTTACAGCTTGTGAAATTGCATCACTCATTGCCATTAAAAACTCACCCTCAGCCTGAGCAATATCTCCGACTCCAAGTAAATTAACATACGCTACCTTTACTCCTGCACCAAGTCGCTGCGATAAATTGCGAAGTATCGAAGTTTTTCCCATACGTCGATGCCCGTAGAGTACTACCGACTGCATTTGAGTTCCCATTAACCAAAGTTCTTCAAGTTGACGCATAATATCTTGGCGCCCAACAAAAAATTCTTCTTCTACAGGGTCGCCAACAGTATAAGGATTTTTTACAGGCTTTGTAATTTCGATTTGTCCAACTTCCCTTGCTTGACGTTCAAGGGCTGTTTTCCAATTTTGCGCGATGTCAACTATTAACCCTCGTTCAGCTTCAGGTAATGTATCAGCATTATCTATTATTTGCGTAACTTCGCCAATAGCACGGTTAAGAGCAAACGCGCGTGCTGCACGAGAAGTAGCATTTTGAATAATTTGGGTATTGTTTATAATACGACGAAAACTATGAAGTGCTTGCCAAGTAGTAGGGCGAAGTAAAGGTTCTGTAGGGAAAGCAGGAAGCGAAAGGGTAGATATGTTTGACAATGCTTTGACATCGTTACACATCATAAGAACTTCGGTGAGAGTATATATTTCTTCGCCATACAAGTAACAACGAACTATAGCAAAACATTGTTTTGCTTCTACAGGTTTTTTTTTATAGAGATTATAAAAGCCCTTTGCAGTGGCGTGCATAGGATGTAAGGTTGTAATATCATTTGTTTGTGCAGAAGCTAAAAGGCAATTAAGTAAATTCCAACCATGTGGAGATTCAATTAACTGGGTTAAGCGATATATAATTTGTTCTTCGGGTATTTCTATAAAAACTTTATTTAAAGCTTTAGCTACAGATGTAAATTGGAAAGAATATTGCAATAAATTTAGAACATTATTCCATCCAATTTCCCAATCTTTTTGAAACCATTTTTTTATTTTTAAAGATAAAAATAAAGAAGGAATAGAACTTGTATTAAGAAAGTACAAGTATTTTTCCCACCGACTCAATAATGTTATAATTAGATTTAATAAATAGGCATCAGGACGAAGTATAAAGAAAGTTAATCCAATTAAAACCCAAACCTCTGTCTCAGCACCTTTTGTTAAAGCTATTACTAGACCAGGAAAAATTCCTAATATCACGTATAGTGACAGCATATATCTATACTGAATGTCTATTCCTCCTGATAGGCTCCACGCAAATGCCCACGATATAATTGGCATCCATCTCCATATTAATTTTAATAAATATCCGCAAGTTAAAAATATTAATAAATATGATATTAAGTTACTTATAAATGTTAAAATAAAAATATTTAAAAAAATATAAAATATTAGAATTAGTATCAAAATTACAACTATAAGCATAAAACTAGCTTCTCCTATAGTAGTTAGCATTAATACGCTTGAAGTTATAAAAAGTGGTAATGCAAGTAAAATTTGTTTCTTTAAAATCGTTAATAGAGAAGCTATAAATACAAATACTATTCCTTGGGCAAATAAGTTACGTTGAATGTCACTCGCAATTAATGATTCTAAACTTTTACGTAAGATTGATGTTTGATTAAACACATATGATAATCCTGATACATTTGTGAAGAAATTTATAGAACGAACCACAAAGGACACAAAGGGCACAAAGAAAGATGGAAAAGAAATTTTTACGACTGATTTAGTGTTGCTATTTGTGTCTTGAGTATCAATATACCATTGCAATGCTTGAGGAAAGTAAAATACCCAGTAGAGTAAACGTAAATAATCAAGGGGATTCCATACCGAGAGTGGGCGCCTGAGTTTGGGTGCTAAGTCTAAACGAGGAACAGAGGTCATTTTAAATTTGGGATTGAGTAAATGATTGTGTAAGTTAAATAATTTTCTGTATCATATAGGGTTGGGAATGAATGTAGAGACTAAATATGGTTAATCTCTACAAATGGTTTATTTTTGTTTAGGGACAGGCAAGATGCCTATCCTACGCTTTTATCTCGGTAATCGTTATAAAGACGATGGCACATTTGCATTACTTCTCTAGGATATCCACGACTAGCGGTTATAACCTTTGCGATATCTTCTTTGCTAAAATAAATCGGGTTGAATACCATACGTTGGTCTATGAACTTCTGGATAGTTTTTGCATCCCATAAGTTAATTGCCTCCTCAATACAAATTCCTTGAAAGGGTGAAGTCATGCCAATTTCGTTGCTATCGGGGAATAGCTTGTTTAACGAAGTTGAGGCGCCAATAACTAATCTTAGTGGTGCATCACTACCTTCTGCTAACCCACGCAACTGTGAGCGAACTTGGTTGGTAAAACCTTTCCATGCCATTTTTTCAATTTCGTCGAGGACAAGTAGAAGACGTTGTTGTTGCAACGCGCGCGTAAGAGTATATCCTTTACATTCCTTAATACCAATTTCGTAACAAAGAGCGGCGTAAAAATCTTTCTCGTCAGACACATGGTTTAAATTAAGGTAGATGGGTTTACGAGGTGTACAAAGCCGGATTTCTGCTTGCTGACAAATTGCCCATAATAGCGATGATTTTCCTATACCTCTTTCGCCAATAACAGCAACGCTACTGCCGCTATTTAGTGTCTCGAAAACACGGCTTAACTCCCGTTCTCGTCCAAAAAATTGACGCGGGTTTTCAACACGTCCATTTAGGGGTAAAAAAGGATTTGGTGGAATATCAATTTTTGTTTGCTGTTGAGCAAGTGCAGGAAAAGTTGCGAAAATAACACTGGTAGGAACAGCACGTCCACCAAGGTCAAATTCAACATCGCGCGAGCGTTTAACTACACCACAGATTTTTCCAGTTTTTTGGTTGAGCAAGGGTGAACCACTAAACCCAGGACGTACTTGTCCGGCTTTAAACTTGAGTAAAGGTGGTTCATTACCATCAAATCCTTCACATACGAAAGTCGCTGGTTCACCATTTTCATATTCCCTGGTATAGCCAAAGGTATAGAGTTCATCGCCAACTGCAACATGTTCACTTAAATTGACACAACTATGATTTATATGAGCGTTATTTAACCTAAGAAGCGCCAGGTCTACAGTCTCAGGGTTTGTTGGTAACGACTCAATGATGGCTATATATTTCTGGTTTTGCCACCACATTAGAATTGGTTGTTGTTGGGTATATGCTGCTTTTACTACATGAAAACAAGTAAGAATCAATCCTGGTGATACAAAAAAACCCGTTCCCAATTCATCATCTGCACCCTGCAACCGCACCGTACATTCACTGAGATTTGCTGCTAACGAATCATCCATATGTTTCTGGCGTTACCAGTGTTTGTAAGCAAAGCGTAAGTTAAGAAAGCATTTTCACTGAGATAGCTGTTATGTTGTCGGTTTGTTCTCCCACTCCATAGTTATTTTTAAGTTTCCTTTCTTTTCGCCGCTTACTAGTAATGTTAGTATTTCACCACTCTTTACTGTCACCTCTAAACCAAACTCTATTGCTACTTTATCCGGTTTGATTTTTTCTACCGTTGTCGCAACTTGGGTTGCAATTGCTTCTATAGCATCAGTTACAGGCTTAAAAGACAAAAACTTACTCGAAACATCTTCTTCACCTCCAAGCGTGCGTGCTTCTACTAATAACGTTAGTGTATCTGTTACCTTAACAGGAATAACTTTGGTTCGCGGCTCCATGATTTTACCTAGATAAATATACTGGTATTATTATGTACTCTTAACTATTACTTAATATGTGATTAGCATCACAGCGTACATTTTATACGACTAATGTACGTATATATTTTTGCTTTTTCAGTGTCTTCAGCATTCTAGAATAACGGAGACTATACAGTCAAACAGTCTCTCTGTAAAGAATAAGGTGTAATCTTATAAATTTATAACAAAATCTTAGTCTGACGTTATTTTAATTACTTTAATTTACGTATTTTCATTTAAGTAATATTACGCAATAACTCTAGGCTTCATATGCTTTATTAAATCTTGTTGTGAGGTTCACAATATTTTTTTGAATATATAATCCGTATTTATACGTAATACCACCCAAGCACACTTCTGATAAATATCTAATTTTGTTACAACTATTTCGTATTTTAAAAATCAAGTATAGTAATTAATTACTATCAACAATATGAAAAAGTGGCGCCGTAAAATTAAAATGTAAATTAACAGCAAGTTATGATAGCTTATGACACGTACTTCAAAATTGGAACAAGTGATAGAAAGTGTAGAAGCATTATCATTGGAAGAGTTATAACTAGAAGTCATAAAACAATGACATTGCCGTAAAAAGACCTACATTTCCTGATAAAGTGAGGTGTCCTAAATTTTTGCGTAAATGTTGAAGTATGTACCACCAAGAGTGGCTGCTGCCCAACTGGGAGTTTGCAGCAAAACCCTTGAACGCTGGGAATCAGAGGGAAAAATCAAATCCTACCGAACCCAAGGAGGTCAAAGAAGATACGACATCGATTCAGTTATCGCTTCTTCACCTGCCTCTAAACCCACCGTCCTCTACGCTAGAGTTTCCAGCCATAGTCAAAAAGCTGACTTGCTTCGACAGATTGAGTTTCTTATCTCTCGTTACCCCAGTTGCGAAGTCGTTAGAGACATCGGGAGTGGACTCAACTTCAAAAGAAAAGGTTTGCTTGCCTTACTGGAACGAATTTTGTCAGGTGATGTCGGAATGGTTGTCGTTGCCAACAAAGACCGACTTTGCAGATTCGGGTTCGATCTTATCTCATGGATCGCAGACCGCAGTGGGTGTAAAATTTTGGTTCTCAACAACCACGTACTTAGCCCAGAGCGAGAGATGCTGGAGGATGTTCTTGCCATCATCCATGTGTTCTCTTGTAAATTATATGGACTCAGAAAGTACAAACAAAAAATTAAAGAAGACTCTGACTTACCGAGTTTATCCAAAGGGAAAAACGAAGAAAATATGGATGCTGAGGATACACGCATACCGCAAAGTTTATAACAATGCCATCGCGTATTTGAATCAGCATCAATCTTTTGAATACTTCAATAAAAAGGGAAAAAAGACGGGAGGGAAAACAGCATTTAGAAGTTTTTGTAAAACATTGGGTGAAGAAATAATTCCAGCTTGGTGTAAAGAACTAAAAATAGCTCATGCATTAGATAATGCTTTATTTGAAGCTTATACAGCATGGAGTAAAACCAAGCGCCAAGATAAATTTATTGGGAAAGGTCAAGATAAAAAGCCTAACCCAACGGCAGGATTAAAGCTGGCAAAGTTTAAGTCAATCCGTGACCAAAAACAGACAATTCAATTTGATCCTGGCGATTATAACGACGGGCATTTTATGTCTGTTTCTTCTTCATGTTTAGAAAAGCCTGAATACTGTGGTCAAGATTATTGTTTGATTAATTATGACTCTGCAACTGAACTAACATACAACAAAGGTAGATGGTACGCTAACTTTCCTATCGATGTTGATGTAGAAAATGTCTCAAAGCAGCCAAAAATCATTGCGCTTGACCCAGGATTAAGATGTTTTATGACGGGTTTTGATGGCAATAACTTCACTGAGTTTGCGAATGGTGATTTCTCGAAAATTGCTAAATTATGCTACTCACTTGATAAATTAAAGTCAAAACATGATAAATCAAAGGGTGGTAAGTTTAAACGCTTCCGCCATCGGTTGAAACAAGCAATGGAACGAGTTAGAACAAGAATTAAAAATTTACGCATCGAAGTGCATAAACAAGTTGCCTCACATCTAGCTCGTAACTATGACACGATTTATTTACCAACATTTGAGACTTCGCAAATGGTAGCCAAGAAAAAGCGCAAACTTAAAAGTAAATCCGCGCGCGCTATGATGACTTGGGCGTTTTATGAATTTAGTCAAACCCTGCAACATCTCTGTAATCGTTACGGTTCGAGATTAGTTCGAGTGACTGAAGAGTACACATCGAAGACGTGCAGTAAATGCGGTCATGTCCACCACAAGTTAGGTGGAAATAAAAAGTTTAAATGCCCAAATTGTGGGTATGAAATTAAACGCGATTTTAATGGAGCCTTGGGAATTTTTCTTAAGGCGTTGTGGGATACCACCTTTATTCACGACGTGTTCGAGGATAATGTTGTATTCAGACTGTCCAAGAATGTCTTAGATATTCGGGGTTGTCTGGATTAAAAGTATCAGCAAGAAATATTAATTAATGTAGTGAAGCGAAGGTTAATAGAAAGGCGCCGTGACGAAATTGCTCTTAATATTTCTCAGGCACAGGTGGAGTATGATTCAGGTCAGGTTTTTCGTGGGACGGTTGAGCAGTTAATGGATGAATTTGGTAACTGAGAAATTTTCGTTGGCACTGAGAAACCCGGTTTCTTTTCGTTTTGTTGAGAGTTGTTATGTTCAGTGATGAAGAAACCGGGTTTCTTGGGTTAGTAGCGGATACGGGGGTCTACGTAGGCGTTGAGGATGTCGATGGTGATGCTTGCCATTACTACTATGGTGCCGAAGAATACCATGATTCCTTGTACGGTTGGGTAGTCGCGTTCATTGATGGCTTCAAATAGGCGGTTTGCTAGACCGGGCCATGAGAATGTAACTTCGGTAAGGACGGCGCCACCTAGTAGGGAAGCGAAGGTTAAGCCTAGAACGGTGATGACTGGAATTAGGGCGTTTTTTAGTGCGTGGGAGAAGAGAATTTTGTTTTCGGGGATGCCTCTTGCTCTTGCGGCTTCTACGTAGTCTGATTGTAAGGTTTGTTTGAGGTTGACTCGAACGATGCGCTCGAAGATGCCGCTTAATAGTATTCCTAGGGTACAGCTTGGTAGTATCAAATATTTAATGGCTGTAAAGAACTCGACAAATTTACCACGAAGCAAACTATCTATAGTATATAAACCTGTGAGTTTTGCAGGCGCCTCTAAAGTTACAGGAAAGCGACTTCCTAATGGTAGTATATCTAAACTAACGGCAAAGATTAATTGTAATAACATTCCTGCCCAAAACATTGGCAGCGCATAAGTAATAATGCCAAATAATCTACCACCAATATCAAGTGAGGTACCAGGACGTGAAGCAGAAAGTGTACCAACGGCAATACCAACTACTAATGCCACAATGATACTAAATACTGCTAACTCAGCAGTTGCGGGGAAGTGTTCACCAATAATATCCCAGACGCTTTTACCACGACTTGATATAGATTTACCCATATCCAATTTGAAAATCAAGTTTCCCAAGTAGTTGAGATATTGTAAAGGCAAAGGTAAATCTAATCCTAGTTGTTTCCGCATTGCTTCTTTGGCACTATCAGGCGCCCGACCACCAAGAATAGCATCAACAGGGTCGCCAGGTGTTGCACGCAGTAACAAAAACACCATTGTGACAATTGTTAGTATTTGTAGTGGCGCCAGTAGTAAGCGCGTCACCACATAATATGTAAGAGCCTTTGAACGTGACATAGATTTTAGTGCTGAGTTATGAGTGCTGAGTGATGAGTGATGAGTTTAGTAACTCGTAAGGTGGGCATTGCCCACCCTACTTTGTAATTCCGCTGTAAATTAATAATTGGCTTGCGTCTTGTTTGACACCTTTGACTCCGTTTTGGGCGAACAAATAATCTTGTTCTTGCCATAGGGGAATATATGGTACGTCTTTTGCGAGGATGTCTTGAATTTGGGCGAATATTTGTTTGCGTTTTGCTGGGTCTTGTTCTTTGCGCTGTGCTTCGATAAGTTGGTTCATGTTGTCGTTATAGTAAAATGAACCTTGAGAAACACTACCGCCTTTTTCACAGCCTTTTTCGGGTGTACCTTTTTCGCACTGTAGGAATGGTTGTACGTAGTTGTCTGGGTCTAGAAAATCTGGATACCATTCAACTAAACTTAATGGATACACTCCTTGAGGAGCATTTTTATAAAAGCTGGTTGAGTCAATACCATTCGTTTGAATTTGTAATAAACCATCCATTGTTTTATTCGCAATGGCTTTGATTACTACTGCCGTCAAACCTGTTGTAGGAATATTAGAACGATACCAAAGTTCTACTTTTGCTGGGTTTTCTCTTGTAAAACCAGCTTGTTTGAGCAGTTTTTGGGCTTTTTCTGCATTACCATTGGCGCCATATTCTTCTCTAAACACGGGTTTATAAACATCAAAGGTATTGGGAACCATGCTAAATAGTGCTTGTCCTTGCCCGTATAATACCCGCTCTAACACTATGCTACGGTCAAGCATTGCAGCTATTGCTTGTCTTACCAATGGGTTATCAAGAGGTTTTTGGTTACGGTTGACTGCCATAAATGATATAACGCTACCGTTATTGGCAATTGCCTGCCAATCACCTTTTTCAACGTTTTTTTGCAAGCTACGAATTTGGTCAGCATCCATCGACATACCAGCTACGTCAATCGATTTTTTCCTAAACGCATTATATATATTGACACCACTACTCAATATTTGAACTGTTACACCTTGATTTAATGGCTTTTTACCCCAATATTTATCAAAAACATCAAACTGGATTTTATCGGTGGCAAAATTTACTAATTTATAAGGGCCAGTACCAATAAAAACATTCGGAGTAAATTTACCTTCACCTATTTCGTAAGCTTTAGGAGATACAGCACATACCCCGGCAAAAGCAAGCAACGAAGGAAAAGCCGCAAATTGTTTTTTTAATTTTATTGTTAATTCATACTCACCTGTAGCTGTGGCAGATTCAACAATATCTCCTAGTAAAAAAGCTGGTTTACCTCCATTCTTAATAAACCGTTCTAAACTAAACGCCATTGCTTTGGCATTAAACGGTGTACCATCATGGAATACAACTCCCTGACGTATAGGCATAGTATACGTCAAACCATCTGCGCTAATTTTGGGTAAAGCTGTTGCAAGCTGTGGTTCAATCTCTGTACTTCCAACTTTATACGTATAAAGCCTATCGCTCATGTTATAAATTAAACCTAGTGACCCTGTTTCATAAGCATCTGCTGGGTCAAGAGTTCGGGGTTTATTTGTCGTACCAATCGTAATACGACTATCATTCGCTGATACAGGAGTCGTTAATTGTGGACTCAGCGCACTACCCACAGCTATAAGTAAACATAAACAAAACAAACTGATAACTAATTTGGCTCGACCAAAACGTCGCATAAAAGGCGCCATCCTATACATATACTTAATATTGATACTTTTTTAAACTAGATGGTGAGACATTTTACTACAAAGTAGCTTTTATAGCTTGCTAAATTCCTGCAATGTATAAATGTACGTTTCACAGTAAGCACACAATTAATCTTAACATAGTTAATCCATATACGTACAAAAATAACTACAGTCTCTAATGATATCGCACTAATTCTCAATAAGTCTGGCGCCGACATTGAATTGTTCCAAACTTCAAAAAGGTTTTAACTAATTTTCAATAAAGCTTTATTGCGCTTACGTAATATCACTGATATATTAAATAGTAAAGTCGCTAAAGACACTGATTATTTACTGGTACTAATTAATAATTGGTGAGCCTAAAGCTTAAAATTTCATAAAAATTAGCTTTTAGGATATATCTGTGTCTGCAAAAAATGATACAGGCATTCATGGAGTAAGGAAAGTATTTAGGTCTTCAATATTTACACTGTTTTAAGTCCATTAATAAATTATTTAGGAGTGAATGATGTCTACCGCTCAAAAAAGTATGTCCATATCTACCCACAAGTGGATAAATATTGACAACCGGAAAGATAGCAGTCAATCTTTCCTACCTTGAAGGAGTCACACCTTCACGAACTAATGGAGAGAATTGGACTCTCTTGCTCATGCTGAAGCTTTGCTCGTCCTTTTAACCACCTTGTTGATGGTACGAACGGTGTTCACTGAGCCGTCACTAGTAGAACCTGTTAGATTAGGTGAGGCAAACCAAGCATTACGAGAACCTATCTTCAGGTAATACTTATTAAAGCGTTGCCAATGTGCAAAGACGTGCTTACGAGCTTCAGGACGAACTGAAGTCTGAAAGGCGTATCTCGCCAGCAACCACTCATGATAAATTCGCATTCCACGGCGAGCAATAACTAAAGCCGCAGAACTATCACTTCCCATGCCATAACGACGCATGTATTTTACAACGCCAATCTGGCTTGAATATTTAGGACTTACTTCTATAACTTGAATGCCTAATTTTAAGCATCGAGATTTTAACAATTCAAAAAATTTGGCATAAGCAAACCCAGATAACATGCGATTATATTTACGACCACGCAAAAAAAGTTTCTTTTTTGAGGAGAAATCTAATTTTTCAATCACAATTGGTTTAAAGGTAGCCAAAGCTCTAGATGTAATTTCCGTAATGGCAACAGCCAGTCGCGCTTCTGTTTGCTCAGTAGAACACGAATGTAAATCTAAATTAATTTTCCCCCACCCAATCGGATTACCGTGATGATTTGTAGTACACCAACCAATAGACCCAGGATTAATATCTAAGCCAATACACCCCCCAAGAGGGCTATTACTAGTAATTACAAAATCGACCAATGTGGTAATAGCTACTACCCATTTACCTTTTTTATTTTTACTAAATACATAGGTAAGAGCTTTGTTTAATGCCCAAGCAGTAAGTATTTTATCATATCCATATTCATTGATTTTGTGGAGTGGTAAAGTCACATATTCCCCAAAAGTTTCTTCTAAGAAATAGGGAACGCGAATTGTTAAGGTTGTCACAACACCTGGTGTGAGTTGACATATTTGATTTCCGCTACTTTCAGAGGTACTACCAACAAAAGCAATTTTACCTAAATTACCCAAATTTACCTTAACGCCTGTTTTAATTACTTTAGATTTTCGGTCTATGTACATTTGTAATTGGCGTTTTTTCTGAAACAATTGCTGCTTTGCTAACTGTAAATATGTCTTGCCATGAGATTTTCCATTTATGGGGCAAGCATCATCAAACTCAGATTTTTTCTTAAGAAGTGGAACTTTTTTTGGTTTTCCAGATTCAGTATTAACCGGATATTTGATAGCTTTATTACGTTTCTCCACAGCATGAACGTACTCTTTGTGTAATTTGAGTCTTTTATTTAATCTCGCAATCTCCGAGGAGATTGATGCGATTTTTTCCGACAATATTTCAATATGTGAAGAGTGAGATTTGGCTGCTGATTCTAATTCACCTCCTACAAAACTAATCACACTGTTTGCATAGCGTTTGTTGACTCCAAATGCATTTTGTATTTGAGAATTTAATGAACCTCGTTCCATATGACTCTCCAAACCAATCAATGCCATCTCAGACATCTTTGCTGCAATTGGAGATAATGACTCTAACAAAGTTATGGCTTCAGTTTCGCCCTTTAAATTGTTCTCTATCTGACTTACATATGACCGATAAACAGTAGGCATTTACTTCACCTCCTCAACCACTTTGGTGATTCCATCAATCATCTGTTTATTCTTTTTGCTTCTCGCTCCATAAAGCCTTGCTGAAAATACTGTTACGAGTTCAATCATATCTGAAACTAGTTCTTGTTCAAATGTTACTTCTTCGGAGGATTTATTAATAATTACTACCTCAACCTCATACTCCTCACACATTGAAAATACTAATTCTGCTCCAAATCGTAAAAGCCTATCTTTGTGTGTTATTACTAGCCGACCAATCTCTCCAGACAGTATCCGCTTTAACAGTTTTTGCAAGCCTTTTTTTTGGTAATTTAATCCACTTCCTAGGTCTTGAATCGTTTCAAATTGCCAGCCATTCGATGCACTAAAAGACTCTAAAGCCTGCACTTGTCTTACCAAGTCCTGCTTTTGATCACTACTAGAAACACGAGCATAATTTATTGTCACACGTGAATCTAACTGTTTTAAATCCCGTGGGGTTATTCGTTTAATGTCTGCTAAATAAAATCTTCTTTGTCCCGTTGGAGACCGTTCAGAACGTATTTTTCCTGAATCTGCCCACCGTCTTAATGTTTTAACCGAGATGCCTAACTCACTAGCGGCATCTCCAATACTAACTATTGCGCCCGAATTGTTCTCCATATCAAACTCAACTGATATAGACTATTATTCTATTAATACCTTTTTGGGCATAAATGTCAATACCTGTCAAGAAAATTAATTACAGCTACTTCCCCCAACCACAACCACAACCCCAACCCCAACCACAACCAACTGGTGAAATTGCAGGACTCGTCTGGAATGACTTCAATGCGAATGGAGTTAAAGACTCTGCACTAATTCAAGGCGCCAGTCCAGATGTTGTTTTTGTAATTGACGTATCTGGAAGCACAAGCGGCTCTTTCGGTGGTACACCAGTCGGAGACCTAAATGGAGATAGAGCAGCTAATACAATCTTAGATGCTGAAATCGCTGGCTTTATTGCTCTCAACCAGCAGCTAATTAAGCAAGGTTTAGGGCAAACAGCAAGAGTATCTTTGGTTCAATTTGATAGCACAGCTTCTAGAGTAGATTTAAATCCGGGTCTATCTGGGCTACAGTTGACGACAAATCCTAGCGCTGATAATAACAACAACGGAACGTTAGATATCGAAGAAGCTCTCAAGTCACTTCGGGCAGGAGGTGGTACTAATTTTGAAGCTGCTTTGCAAGCATCTGAAAGTGTCTTTAATACTTTGGGAACAACTGCTGGTAATGGGAACCTTGTTTTCTTGTCAGATGGTTTTGGTTCAGGTAATTTTACCGATGAAGTTACACGTTTGCGAGCGCGCGGAGTAAACTTATCTGCTTTTGGTGTTGGAACAGGTGCTTCGCTAACCCAATTGCAACAGATTGACCCAAATGCGATTCGATTCAACAATACAGACCAGATTTTAAATACATTCAGTGGTATAGGTGGAGGGAAGAATACTCTAGAACCAGGTCTAGCTGGTGTGTCAGTTTATTTAGACCTCAACAATAACGGAGTTTTTAACGCAGGTGAACCAAATCAAATAACCTCAACCGATAACCCTAGTACAAGTAATATTGATGAAACAGGTTTTTATCGGTTCACTGGTGTGTCTGCTGGAAGTTACACTGTACGCCAAGTAGTACCATCCGGTTTTACACAAACATTCCCCAATGCTGGTAGTGGAACTAACATTACTCTCACTCCTGGTCAAGTCATTGAAGGTATTAATTTTGGCGCCCATAACCCAAGTATTACTTTCTAAAATTTAAAAACAGGTAGAAGCAAAAGGAGAAAACAAGAGTATTTCTCTTTTTGCTTTTATTACAATTAACCTAAAATCGAATTCGCATAAATAGCAACCTGCGCGCGCTTTTTAAGGTTAAGCCGATTGAAAATACTAGTAATGTGACTCTTTACAACTAAAACTTTTACATCAGGAAAGCGCTCACTAATAATATGTGTAGCAGCACTGCCATTCATTACAGGCATACGTACATCCATTAATACAACATCAGGCTGTAATGCTGCTACTTGCTGGATGGCAACTTCTCCATTATCAGCAGAAAGAATTATGATACACTTGCATTATTAACGGAACGTAAGTAGAGCGTAAAATGGCACTCAGAGATCACTTTCGCCCTCCTTTAAGCACTAGGCGCCACTGGCACAGTTTTCACAACGCTTGGTCAACGTATCTTGCTGACGATTTAAATCAATCTCTTCCAGAGGGTTATTTTGCAGAACCAAACGCCCAATTTGGCATTGAAATTGATGTAGCAGCTTTCAGTGAAAGAATTCCGGTTAATTCAGAGCGGAAAAATGCAGAACTGCTGGAATGGAAACCAAGCTCACCTACTGCAACCCTGCCGCTTCAACTTACTACAGATATTGTTGAAGTACAAATTTTTAATACTCAAGCAGGTCCTACACTTGTTGGCGCCATTGAGTTAGTTAGCCCCAGTAATAAAGACCGCCCATCACAGCGCTCTGCATTTACTTCTAAATGCCAAACTTATCTTCAGCAAGGTATTGGGGTAATTATAGTTGATATTGTTACAACATTGAATGCGAATTTACATAACGAGTTAATGAATCGTTTAAATTTACAAATTGACCCACTTGAGGCGCCGTTGTATGCTGTGGCATATCAAGTTGCTCAACATGATGAAACCCCTTACCTCAATTTATGGCAAGAAGCATTTATGGTTGGAGCTAGTCTTCCAATTTTGCCTTTGTTTTTAAAGGGTGGATTTTATTTGCCAATAAATCTTGAACAGACTTACAGCTATACCTGTGTTCGGCAACGCATTCCTGAATTTTTCTAGCTAAATAAAGGCAATTTTGCATCTTCGGCTAATGCTTTAACAACTTGGCGTACTTCCTGCATTACGCTAGAGCTAAGTTGATGCGATTGTACTAAAAACCTTTGGGCTTTTTCTAAGTCGATGTGCAATAGTGTATTTGCGGTTCGCAGTTGGATATCTAAAGCGCCAATACTTTTAGCAGAACCTGAAGCAAATAATTCCAAGACAGACCCAGGTAGATTATCAGGAAAAATACAAATAGACTATGTAACTTTTCGCTACCGTAATGATGGCGCCTTAACGCTCGATGATGTGAGTATTCATGCCAAACCAGGAGAGTTTATTGCTCTTGTTGGCCCTTCTGGAAGTGGTAAATCTACATTGTTTCGGCTATTACTAGTATCTGGTGGTGGTCAAGGTTACAATTTGATCAAGGTTGCTCATGGTTCAAACACTGACGATTTACTTAATTACCTACAAGAAGTAAAGACAAAACATTAAACAAGGCGCCTGATATTGAAATTATAGCAGTTTTGCCAAGGCGCCTATTTGTTGTGTCCAAGGATGTTCAGGGTAGCGTAAACAAAAAATATCACTGCTGCCCAAGTCAAACATTATCATTTGTAGCTCAAGCTGTTAGTAAGGGCGACATGACGGCAAGCTTTGATGATAATTATCATGATGAAATAGGCGAACTTGCAGGAGCCTTAAAACGAATAAAGTCTAGCTTGAGCATTGCAATGAATTTGCTCAGTAATCAAGCAAACTCAACCAAGTAAACAAAAAATATTAACATCATAGTATATTTGTAGCTGCAATCACATTATAAAAATAATATAAACAAAAATTAAAAAGGAATTTATATACCTGATAGCTAGGAAATATTGCGTTACTATAAACAGCAATTTTAGCTATAAAAAAGAGATACTCACCGTGAAATACTTCTTTTTGTCTGAAGGTTGGGCTGTTGGTAGGGTATGGGGGTCAGATGGACTTTGGCAATTTGCAGCATGGCGCCGCGCTCCACAAATCGAACGTGTAAATGTCTGTTTGGTAGAAAAGAACGAAGTGTTGTGGCTAACGAGCGTTGAAGATGCTGTTATAACTATTGAGGTAAAACCAACCACTACCGTGACTAACCAAAATATTGGTCAAGTTATTATCAAGCGCTTAATCACCGCCGAACAAGTTTTAGAGCGACTTGGAAATGCGGAGACAAGTTGTGCTATGCAAAACTCCCAAGCTGTGCTTATGTAACATCCCTACATAGCTTGATGATAAACGCTGTAATGTTAAGCAATTGTTACTTATCTTAATATTTCTTAAAAATCACTCGTTCAGAATTTTGGTTATTCTCATTTAACCTTGACTCTTCCGCGTTTTCCCTGTGTCCTATACCCTACAGGGTGTTGCCTTTCCCCTTCACCCTTTACCCTTTACCGCCATTCTTTATCCCTCCCCCCGCTTGCAAACAGCTCCATCAATAGTTACACTTTTTAAAACATTCTCATTTTTGCACTGGTAATTTTGACCACTAGGAGTACATCTCTTGGTAGTCTATTTAAAGTTGCCAATTTGCCTACACACTCTACGTTATAAGACGTGCGGTGTGGAAGAGCGCAAGCTCTAGCAATAACAAAATCTAAAAATTGCTCTTTAAACAAACCGATTCAGGAGGAGCGTAGTCAATGGGACTACCTTGGTACCGGGTACATACAGTTGTTTTGAATGACCCAGGACGGCTGATTTCTGTACACTTGATGCATACAGCCCTAGTGGCAGGTTGGGCTGGTTCGATGGCTTTATACGAACTAGCTATTTATGACCCCAGTGACCCTGTTCTTAATCCCATGTGGCGTCAAGGTATGTTCGTGCTACCCTTCATGTCACGCTTGGGTGTAGTGGGTTCTTGGGGTGGTTGGAACGTAGTTGGAGACCCTAGCTATGACCCTGGTTTTTGGTCTTTTGAAGGTGTGGCAGCTGCTCACATCGTTCTTTCTGGTTTGCTGTTCTTGGCAGCAGTTTGGCACTGGGTTTACTGGGACTTAGAACTTTTCCAAGACCCTCGCACTGGAGAACCAGCGCTTGATTTGCCAAAAATGTTTGGTATTCACTTGTTCTTATCTGGTTTACTCTGCTTCGGTTTTGGTGCGTTCCACCTGACCGGATTGTTTGGACCAGGTATGTGGGTTTCTGACGCTTATGGAATAACGGGTCACGTTGCACCAGTGGCGCCGGAATGGGGACCCGATGGGTTTAACCCGTTTAATCCTGGTGGTGTAGTTGCTCACCACATTGCAGCGGGTGTAGTAGGTATTATTGCTGGTTTATTCCACTTGACAGTACGTCCACCCGAAAGGCTTTACAAAGCGTTACGGATGGGTAACATCGAAACCGTACTTTCATCGAGTATTGCCGCAGTATTCTTTGCAGCATTTGTAGTAGCTGGTACAATGTGGTACGGAAACGCCACAACTCCAATTGAATTATTTGGACCAACCCGCTATCAGTGGGACCAGGGATATTTCAAACAAGAAATTGACCGTCGTGTTCAAGCTTCAGTTGCTTCGGGCGCCAGTTTAAATGCAGCATGGTCGCAAATACCAGAAAAACTAGCGTTCTATGACTATGTAGGAAACAGCCCCGCAAAAGGCGGTTTGTTCCGTGTAGGTCCAATGGTTAAAGGTGACGGTATTGCACAATCATGGCAAGGTCACGCAGTATTCAAAGACGGTGAAGGTCGCGAATTGACAGTACGTCGTCTCCCTAACTTCTTTGAAACCTTCCCAGTATTGTTAACAGACAAAGATAATATTGTGCGTGCGGACATTCCATTCCGTCGTGCAGAATCTAGAAGCAGCTTTGAACAAGCAGGTGTCACCGTTAGTTTCTACGGTGGTAACTTAGGTGGTCAAAGCTTTGATGACCCCGCTGACGTTAAGAAATATGCTCGTAAAGCTCAAGGTGGCGAAATCTTTGAATTCGACCGTGAAACCTTGAACTCTGACGGTGTATTCCGTACCAGTCCACGCGGTTGGTTTACCTTTGGACACGCAGTATTTGCACTATTGTTCTTCTTCGGTCACATTTGGCACGGTTCTCGGACAATTTACCGAGACGTATTTGCTGGTGTCGAAGCTGATATGGAAGAGCAAGTCGAATGGGGCAGATTCCAGAAAGTGGGTGACAAAACAACCCGCCGTAAAGAAGCTGTATAATACTTAGTTAGGAGTTAAGAGTGAGGAGTTAGGAGTTAGGAGTTAGAGCTTACTTAACTGAAGTTACAACTCAGCACTCATCACTCAGCACTCATAACTCATAACTCTGTTAGTGAAACTAAACAAGAAATTTTGATATGGAAGCAATTGCGTACATTCTAATTCTCACCCTCGCAATCGGAACATTGTTCTTTGCGATTGCGTTCCGCGAACCTCCCCGCATTGAGACGAAAAAAGAAGATTAATTTTGATCTCAATCTATATTATTGACATCACAGCCGCTGGTACCATAACAGGTAGTGGCGGTTGTTTGATTTAAGCTTACTTACAACGCCTGACTGAGAGTTTTAGTACTCATTTAACTTATAACCACTGTTACCTAGGCGCCAGATATCTGATATAATCTGTTATTTGGAAGTTGATGAGTCAAAAAATCAACTTTTCTGCGCTAGCATAAAAAAGATGTAGGTGTGGACTGTCAGGCAGGCGCTTGCATGTACATCGCTAGGAGGCATGAAAATTACGGAGACTAACACCAGGAAACAATTAGCATGGTCAATCAGAAATCAACCGCTACTGCTGAAATAGGATTTACTCACGACGATTTTGCCGCATTATTAGACAAATACGATTACCACTTTAGCCCTGGTGACATCGTACCCGGTACAGTATTCAGTATCGAGCCGCGCGGCGCTCTGATTGACATCGGTGCAAAAACAGCAGCATATATACCTATTCAGGAAATGTCAATTAACCGGGTTGATGCCCCGGAAGAAGTTTTACAATCGAATGAAACTAGAGAATTTTTTATTCTAACCGACGAAAACGAAGACGGACAACTAACGCTTTCGATTCGTCGTATTGAATACATGCGCGCTTGGGAGCGGGTACGACAGTTACAAGCTGAAGATGCGACTGTTCGTTCCGGAGTATTTGCTACCAACCGTGGTGGAGCTTTAGTGCGAATAGAAGGACTGCGTGGATTTATCCCAGGTTCTCACATTAGCACTCGTAAACCTAAAGAAGAGTTGGTAGGAGAAGATCTACCATTAAAATTCCTCGAAGTAGACGAAGAACGTAATCGTTTAGTACTATCGCATCGTCGTGCGCTGGTTGAGCGTAAGATGAACCGTCTGGAAGTTGGCGAAGTCGTCATCGGTACAGTACGTGGTATCAAGCCATACGGTGCATTTATAGATATTGGTGGTGTGAGCGGATTGCTACACATCTCAGAAATTTCACACGAGCATATCGATACACCGCATAGCGTCTTCAACGTCAATGATGAAGTTAAAGTCATGATAATTGACTTAGATGCAGAGCGTGGCAGAATTTCGCTATCAACGAAGCAACTCGAACCAGAACCTGGTGACATGATTAAAAATAGGGATTTGGTATACGACAAAGCCGAGGAAATGGCAGCCAAATACCGTGAGCAAATGCTTGCTAAACAGCAAGGGTTAGCTAACGGCAATGGTAATGGCGCCGCAACCGCTGTAGCTCAAGAAATTATAACTGAAGAAATTCCACCAGCAATTGAAGAGGATGAAATTCCACCAGCAATTGAAGATGACGAAATTCCACCAGCAATTGAAGAGGAAGAAATTCCAGCAGCAATTGATGAATAGTTAAGATAATGAGTTTTATCGATAAAGCTTAACAAGGGGGTAGACCCCTTTTTTATTACCCCTTTATTTTTTGTTGACAAAGATTTAGAAGTTGCTTCACGGATATGCCGCGAGAAACATCCTGATAAAATTCACCATGCTTTTCGGATTAATGAAACTGGGGCGTGTGGCACAATATGATGGGCGCCATCCACTAGCCATAAGCACGCTGACTGTCATAATATATATAGATGTTGCTTTATAGTGAGAACTCCCATGACTGAAGCTAAAACAACTCGTACCCTGCGCCGAGGACGCATTTTCCCTGAAATACAGTGGACTCCTGAACAACACGCTCAATGGGAAGCTGAACGCAAAGAATTTAAAGAGCGCTGTTTGCCTATATTTAATAAAGTTAAATCGGAAATGATGGAGACTCATTACAACTGGTATGTTGCTGTTGAGCCTGATAGCGGTGATTATTTCGTTGATAGAGATATAGAAGTTGCTTCACAGAAATGCCGTGAGAAACATCCTCATAAAAAGCACCATGCTTTTCGGATTAATGAAACTGGAGTGTGCGGCACGATATGACGATTTCTGGATTTTTTGGTGATGAGGATGCTTTGTATTTTGAGATTGAGCTAATCCCATCGGATGGATTAGGATTTTCTGTTGGTGCAATGCTAGACACTGGTTTTTCTTATTGGCTGGCAATTGATAACCAGGATTTAGGTGCGCTTGATTGGGTTTTTTTACGGCAACAAGTAATGTATACGGCGCGAGGGGATTTTGACTTTGATCTTTATGCAGGTAAAATCAAACTTGGTGATCAAGAATATGATATACCTGTGCATGTTGGTGAAGGTTTATCCGAAGTTTTACTTGGGCGCCAATGGTTAACTACTCGACAATTATTAGTTAATATGCCATCACGTTTATTAACATTGGGATAATTAAACGGCACCAGTTCATACAAATGGCATTATGCTATTAAATAGCATTTGCGTTAATCAATTTGACTTAACCGTTTTAATATTCTCAACACATCGTATAGTTGATTTCCTCGGTTGCGGACATCAAAAATATCAGAAGTGCCGTATCTAGGAGGATTACCCTTAACAAGTTTGACAAACATAAAACTTCCCCCACTAGTTATCATCCCGTAAACTTTGTCATGGGGAGAAGCGAGCAAATAAGCTAAAAGCTGGTCGAGTCCTGCTTCTACTGAATAAGCAACCTGCTTAGATTCAATTACCGTTACCCAAAACTTATCGTTGAGAAGTAACACATCGATACGTCCCTTAATTTTTGTTTCCCCATCAGCAGTTTCCACTTCAACTGATTTTTCTAACTTGATATGGAAAGGAGGTAGATAAAACTTGCCAATGAATAATAATGGAGAAAGGACTACTGCATTCACAGTGTTTTCTAAGAGCGGGGGATAGTTACGCAGATTGATGTAACCAGCTTTTACCTGATTAAGTAGCTCTTTGTCTTGTTCGGTTAACTCAGGTAAATTACCTTGCCATTCTGTAAAAAATGTATCATCCTCAACCAATTCCAACTCAAACAAGTCTCTTAACTGTTCGAGAGTGATTGTTTCGGCTGGAATAGTGCTGGTCATAGGTTTACAATAACTAGTTACATAAAATATATTTTATCGCTTCTTCTGTATTATCGAGAAGGCGCCTCTGTTGCTTTCAAACTAGTTTTAACCAACAGCATATTCTGTAAACTGACGTTTAAACGGAGAATGAAAACCAATTACAATATCTTGCTTGGGAACACCCATGTTTACTAGGTCTTCTGTTACTTCGTTCTCTGTACCATTATGTTGTAGCCAGATTTTGCCGTCTTTAATATCTAAGTGAAGAAAGCAGCCATATATTCTTCGGTCATTTCTCCAGCCAACATTGAGCAGTTGATAATGATGTCGCTCCGTATCAAAGGCTAACTGAGTTTCGATTTCTGGGTCTGGGGCGCCAAAACTAGCATATTCTTGTAATAGCTGAGAAGGTGCAAGATGTAAGTTACGTTAACTTTGCTTTAATAGCTCGTAAAGGCGCCTATAAATATATTATTTTGAATGCTTGGTTTCTCCTCTCTGTTACCTAATAGTATTTGTGGTAAATAAAAACACATTAATGCACAGGCAAGGATGCCTGTTCCACAATTATATGTCGGCTATCCAGCGCGCTTTTCTGAGAACGAAGGTTAGGGCTGTTTCTTCTCTGGATATAATATCTACTGTTGCGTCCATTCCTGATTGAATTGGATTTTTGGGGTTATTTTTTAGGAATGTTTTCTCTGGTTGGATGGTTACTTCATAGTATGGCGCCACTGCATTCCCGTTTTCTGATGTAATAGCATCGGCGGATATTGACCTAACTGCACCACGTAAACTACCAAAGTCGGGGAAAGGATATGCGGAGAATCTTAATTGAACTTTGCCTTGTTTACAATCTACGACTTTGGCTTGTTTACAAATAGTGACGTTACTAATATCTGATGCGGGTACGCGCGCTTTAATAACGAGCGGCGCCTGTTGCGGTACTATTTGGGTGATTGGTTCACCAGGTCTTAGTACTTGAGAAGCGTTTCGTAGTGATAGGTTTATAATTGTGCCGTCGGTTGAGGCGCGAATGACTGTACGATTTAGGTTGACTGCTATTTGCTGGATATCTTTGGCGCCACGACGAAGTTGACTTTCTATTTCTGTACGACGTTGGAGGAGTTGCGAACGTTCTTTTTCTAAGGTTGCTATAGTTACTTGTCCACGTGCTTGTTCTTGGACAATGCGTTCTTTGGCTATGGCTATTGTGGCTGCACTGGGGTCTGCGACTGCTTGCGCGCGCTGAAGTCTTTGTTTTGCTGCTATGAAGATTTGGTTTTTTTGTTGTGCTTGCAGCTTAGAGACGGCGCCATATGAAGCTAGTCCAGAAAATGCTTCCATTTCGGTTTGGGCAAATTTTACGGCAGATTCAGCTTCGGCTATTTCGCTATTTGTACGAACTAACCAGTCTTGATAGTCGCGTTCGTTGCGACTGAGTTCTGCACGTGCGGTTGCTACGGTGCGCGCGGTGACGTTTTTTTCTGCGACCATTTGGGCGTTTAAGCTGTTTATTTGGTTGTTTATTTCTGCTAGTTGTGATTTGTCTAGTTTGATGTTTCCTTCGAGTTGGGCTTTTTGAATTTGTAGTTGTGAGTCGTCTAGGTATACTATAGGGGCGCCTTTTTTGACGAGTTGGTTTTCTTTGACTTCGATACGTTTGACTATTCCTTCGATCGATGCTTGGACTACTTTTAGTTCTCCTGCGGGACGAACGGTTCCTGTTGTTTTGACGGTGATGTTATATTGACTGACTGCTGCGAGTGCTACTGTGATACCGAAGGTTGCTACTATGACTAGTCCTCCTATTGATATCCAGGGACTAATGGGGGGGAGGAAGTCTTCTTTTTCTACTTGACGTAGTAGGTCGGGGTTTATGTTGGGGGTGGTTGAGAGTTGGGTTTTTGTTAACATGATATTTACTTGATATCAATTTTTTTATTACCACAGAGACGCAGAGAGCGCAGAGTTAAGAGAGACTCTCTGTGTCCTCTGTGTCTCTGTGGTAAGAGAGTCAAGGTCTTAAAAACTCTAAATGTTCTCCTGGTTGCTTTCTTAAGTCTTCTACTGTTCCTTGAATTTTCAATTTACCTTGGTCTAAAAATACTATCCAATCCGCGCGTGTTATTACTCTTGGTCTATGGCTAATTAATATTGTGGTTTTACCTCGACGATATATTAAGATATTTTCTAAAACTTGTGCTTCGCTCACTGGGTCAAGTCCTGATGTTGATTCATCTAATATTAATATAGGAGGATTGTTAATTAATGCGCGTGCTAGTGCTAAACGCTGTCTCTGTCCTCCTGATACATTGGCGCCAAATTCACCTAAGATAGTTTGATATGTGTTGGGAAATTTGCTGATGAATTCGTCGGCGCCTGCTATTTTACAAGCTTTGATGATATCCTCTAATGAGGCGTTTGGTGAACCGAGTCGAAAGTTTTCTAAAATTGAGCGACTCCAAAAATGCGCGTCTTGTGGTACGAGTACTACTTGTTGCCGTAAACAGTCTAAGGGAAAGACTCGCTGGTTATATATATCAAAGCTGATATTTCCTGACTGTGCTTGATATAAACCTGCTAGTACTTTAGAAAGAGTGCTTTTACCACAACCTGATTTACCTATTAATGCAACGACTTTTCCACCAGGGATGGTTAATGAGAAATCTTCGAGTAAGTCAACTCTTCCAGGATGATTAAAGTTTACTTTGCCACAAATTATACTTGCATTGTCAGGGATTTGAATGTAGTTGTTACCTACATCATTAAAAGTTTCTGGAGTAGCATCGATTACTTCTGTTAATCGCTCGGTGGCTGTTTTCGCTTGGGCAAACTCATCAACTAGACTTACTAATGTAGCAATTAAAGCAATAAAGTTACCATTCATGCTGTTAAATGCTAATAATTGTCCAATACTTAATTCGTTACTAATTACTAAACTACTACCAAACCAAAGTAACCCTACACTACCTATACCTGATACCAATCTCGAAAATGTACTGTTGATAATACCTATTTGAATAGTTTTGAAACGAATATTTGTAATACCTGTAAATCTGGTTTGAAACTCTTCCCAAAACTGCGTTGTGGCATTTGTGGTTTTGAGCGTCATGGCGCCTTTAAATGTCTCAACTAATACACCTTGGTTCTCTGCTTCTGATACAAGCAAGCTACGTGTTTTTTGCTGTAACGTTGGCATGAATATTACCGTAGAAACAGTCATTAATGCTGCAATGACTACTGCTGCAACGGTAAGTTTTACACTCGCAGTCAGCATAAAAGCAAATGAAACAACCGCAATAAATACCTGACTCGGTAAACCAACAACAACCTGTGAGACTAATTGATTAATTTCTTGGATATCGCGCTGACGACTAGTTATTTCACCACTACGGCGCCCTTCATAATAAGAAAGTGGTAAATTTAGAATTGAACGTGCGAACTCTAGTACTAATCCCAATTCTAAACGCTGGGCAAAGTGTGCAACTAAATTCGACTGAACTAAACTCAAAACACTACTAACGATATTCATCACTACAACCGCGATAGCTACCACATTTAGTAACTTCATATCGCGTCGCACTAACACATCATCAGTAAGTATCTGTAATAAAAAGGGTGATGCAAGCGATAGTAACCCTGTCACCAACGCACAGATAAATACTTCAAGTAAAATCGGTAAATACGGTGATACCCTTTGAAAAAATCTACCAAACCCGCCAATTTTATCTTCTGGCATATCGAAAAAGCGTGCGGGGTCTTTTTCGAGAAGCAGCATTACTCCATCACTCCAACCTGCTGCTAGGTCTTTTTTCGATAGGTAACGAATACCAACAGCAGGGTCAGCAATTACAGCTTTTCTACCACGTTTGCCGTATAAAATAATCCAATGATAACCACGCCAATGTATAATTGCAGGAAGCGGTAATTTATTAAGTTGTCCCAAAATTTCTGTAGATGCTTTTACAGCACGCGCATTAAAACCCAACTTTTCGGCGCCACGACGCAACCCTAATAACGTTGTGCCTAATTGCCCAGTTCCAACAACTTCACGCATTCGATTAAGGGTATAATTGCGCCCATAATATTTAGATATAGCAGTTAAACAAGCGGCGCCACAGTCTTCTTCGCTATATTGGCGAACAAATTTATATCGCATAAGCTGCACCTATGAAAACATGCTGAATAAAAAACTTAAAAAATTCCCAAATCTTGCTTGTGAACCTCTACGTCTTCTACCTCCACCGAATAATGAACTAAAACCTAATGTTATTTGTGAGAATGAATAGCCGCTACGTTGCGAGGATGATAAATTACTATTACCACTTGAAATATTTAAATCGTTACTAGCAAAGCTGTTAATATTGGTTCGTTGGAAAAAGAAGTTATCAAATGTACGACCACCTGTTAATGTTTGTTGTTCGTTTTCTGATAATTCTGTGATAAGTTCTGAGTTTTTGATTTTGTTCAGTTTGGTCATCTTTCTTGCCTCACACATTTTGATCCCCCCCAACCCCCCCTTAATAAGGGGGGGCTTTAAGAACTATTTCTTAGCCCCCCTTATCAAGGGGGGTTGGGGGGATTTTTTATCCTTTCAAGATCAATTCACTTAAACCAAGTGATTTTGTGAAGTCGCGTAATGTTGCAGAACCAGTACTTGCACCCTTATCGTTAGCAGAAGTTTGAACTACTCGCGCTTCGGTAAGTTTTTCAAAAGCAGATAAATCAATTGCACCAATCATGGCGCCACCTGCTAAATTTTCTTGCTGTTCGTCGCTTAGTTCAACTAAAAGATTGGATTCGATGATTTGATTAGACATTGTTTTTACCTTCTAAATAAAGTGTGTGGTTTATATCGTTTGAATGGTGGAATAATTAATTCCACCGTAGTTTTGGCTTAAGGCTTAAAGAATAACTCGCTCAATCCAGTAGTTTTTGTTACCTCTTTGATGGTTGCGGACTTGGTGCTTGAACCCATACCATTAGCAGAGGTTTCAACTAAGCGCGCTTCGGTAATTTTCTGGAAAGCAGATAAGTCGATGGCGCCTATACCCATACCACCAGCGAGGTTTTCTTGTTGTTCGTCGTTGAGTTCGACTAGTAAGTTTGTTTGCTCGTTAGACATTGTTTTTTCCTTTTTTTAATTAAGGACTGTAATCCGCAGGATTTCCCGCAGGGTAGTCCTTGTAACGTGTATGCTGTGTTTGTGCGGTTTGAACTTCCGTCCTCCACCGTGATTAAACTGTAGCTGTGGTAATTACTCACTTCCCATACCAAAATTTGCTCAGTTTTTATCCAATCAATAATTTTCGGCGCCTAATATTTACTCATTTTTAACCAAATAACAGAAAAACTACCTCAGTTGAGTTGACAGCATCATCTTGTTTTATGAAGACAAATGGTCTAAATCAAGAGGACTACTTTCAATGTAATCCTTTGCTGTAATATCTTCGAGAGTTACAACAGAGCCATCTACAGACTTGAAACGCTCAAATGGAGGCATTAAATCTAACCAATATTTCAAATATTGATTCCACATAATTCCTTCATATGTCGCCTGTTCTTGGCTAAGTATAAACCAAAACACAAGTTTAACTTCTGAAGCATTCCAAGAGGGTTCTGCAGTTACTCTAATTTCACGCAAGGCGCGCAGTGCTTCACCTTCATTACTTTGCTTGTCATGCTTGTCTTTCAAGCGCTTCTGTAGCTTTTGAGCAAATTCATTAAAGTCGTCAGGGAAAGCAAATCTAGAACGTTTTCTTGCCAATGCTTGTCCTAGCACCCTAACTTCTTCGTCGTTAAAACATCCAGAT
Organism: Calothrix sp. PCC 7716; assembly: GCF_019977735.1. GTDB lineage: Bacteria > Cyanobacteriota > Cyanobacteriia > Cyanobacteriales > Nostocaceae > Dulcicalothrix. Next base: position 544,944 of record NZ_AP025018.1, read on the forward strand.
TGACGTTCCCACCCTACTAAAACAGGTTTCTCTATGGTCATTACACGGTCCAGGTCTGCAACCAAATTTAAGCTAGCAACACCCGCAATATAGGCATATTGAGGGCGCCTACCTTTCTGAACTTCACGCAAAGAAGACTCCGAAACTTCTACAAGAGGAACAACCTCAATAAAAGGACGCGATATGCATGTCCGAACGATATCGCAAGTTTGTGTAACTACTACAAAACCTTTGACTTCAGACTCGAAAATATCTGTTTCTTCCTGTACATCGTTTTCAGAGTTCTGCGTGAGAGGACATTGAGGATTAAAACGATGCACAAACCAATGCTCTCCAAGTACATAGTCACCCTGACACCACTCTTTAAGGATAGTATCTACTTGCTCTACCCAATCCTCACGTTCATTTCCCACTGTCATTTTTTCGCTTCCTTGATGTTCGAGCAATTCGTGTTCTTCCAACATCACGATGGATAGAGTCTTGCAGAGCATCTACTAAGTCTGCTGGATTTGGTGGCATATTTGACATGCGCGTATCTTCAGATAAAGAAGTTAACCGTGGTTTTTGAGGTGCGTTTCCTTTACCAAGAATTTGTTTGACTTTTTTATACTCGCCTATTGCTAGGAGGTCGATAAGTGGTTTTCCATCGCTTCCAGGACTTATCAAAAGACTACGATTGATGTCGGCACGACCTCGGTCAACATACCGGATAGTCCCCAATAATCGGTTCAAATTCTCTTCGTTAAAGCTAGATAATGGCTGACCACTTGCCCAGAAATGCATGGTTCTGCGCGAAACATTAAATATCTTAGCAAGTTGATCCCAGGTTAACCCGCTCAGTTTTCTGAGTTCATTAACAGCTTTTCGCGTCGCTTCTGCTGTTTGCGGCGTTTCTGTGGGACTTGTGGATAATACAGTAAATCCACTTGTTGTTATCTCTGATGTGGCTAAAGCATTTGTATTGATAATGCTTCCAGAGTTAACCATGCTTGGCAGAGCTTGAAAAACTTTGGTAGCAATTAAGCGGTAATTACCTTGATGTTTCATCGAACCAAGTGCAGAAACTCCAGAATGTGGGTATTGTTTGTGAGGGTAAAAACTGTTCACAACTGACCTCCAAACTGCCTCAAAAATTCTTCCGTGACTGCCCATCGAAAGAAGGTGTAAATTCTGTCTGTAAAACGTTGTGCTTGTGAAATCAGTTCTGCGACATTAAAATCTCGCTGTTTTGAAAGAGACATATCCAAATCTAGAATCCAACTAGGTTCAGGTATTGGTTCAATTGCGTCGGGGTCAAATGTTGAATTAGTAGGAACTAATCCCCATCTCGCAATTATTCGATCTTCTCCACCTGGCACATTAAACAAAGATTCGTTAATTGTTTGCTTTAGATGAGTCCCAAATGCCGTCACAATACCACTAATTTCTGGACGTACTAGTTTTGATACGTCTTTTGAAGACAAATCGACTAGTCTGTTAATATGACGTATCCCAAATCTTTCAACAATTTTAGGTTGAATATGTTCGCCAAGCGCTGTCAATAAGTTTTCCAGACGCGCAATAAAGTCGCTGCTACTTGAATAAGCTATTGTTTCAAGCGCCATAAAATCTGGCGCCAGTGAAACTCGCCATTTGTCTTCGGTATCTATAAATCTCCAAGTTGTTTGAGGAACAGTTTGTACTAACCCTTGAGGATTGTAGACTAATCCTTGAGTTTGCTCTGGCTGTAAGATCGGATACTGTTCTCGAATCGCTTCCTGAAAAGAAGCGACAAAGGGTCTTTGCTCTATTGAGAGAATAGCTGGAAAACGTACCTGTGTAATAACACGAATAAGAGGCGCCTCTTTTAACGGTACCTCTGGGGGTGGTTGTGCAGTAAGTGGGTTGTAACTAACCACGAAGGACTATCCTTTTTTTGAGGTCTTGAAAAGTTGGGACAAGTCTTGGGTTATGTCCCTAAAGTCATTATAAGGCAAAGTGTGAAGTATCGTGTGAAGCATTAACATTTTGTAGGCATAGAACCAGGCGCCTTTATTGCCCATGCTGTAGAGAGCATATTAATATAGCCTACATCTGACAGAACTGTACCTTAATATAATTGTGTGTACTCGTAAAATAAAGCTTAAATGAGATTCATAGGGCTTTTTTGGGAATAGTAATAATAATGGTTTTCTCCAAAAAACCATATATTGCTATGCCTTTAACGTGGAACCATGACCAACCAATACGCAAATCAGCCGGAAACTAAGAATAAGCAAGCTTTTGAAGCATTTTACTCAGACGATAATATCTATCAGCAGATTTTAGATGCGATTACTGATATGGTGTTGGTTAAGGGTTCAAAGTCGCAAATTATCTGGGCAAATAAAGCATTTCGCGATTATTACGGTATGAGTGTGGAAGAATTGAAAGGTATTGTTGATGCGCCGTTTAATGAATCTGACTATACTCAGCAATATGTCAAAGATGATGCTTATGTTTTTGAGACTGGAAAAACTCTAGAAATTAAAAGCGAGCCAGTAACACGTTATGATGGTGAGGTACGCTTTTTTGAAACTTTTAAATCTCCTATTTACGACAGCGATGGTCAAGTAGTAATGACGGTTGGTGTATCCCGTGATATTAGCGCGCGTCGGGAAGTAGAAGAGAAGTTGCACCGCAGTCAGTATTTACTAGAGGAAGCACAAAGATTAGCTCATATTGGTAACTGGGAATTAGATGTGGCAACTGATACCGTTAGCTGGTCAGAAGAAATATTTAGAATTCACGGGTTGGAACCCTCTAATGTTAGTCCTTCTAGAAAAGAACAAATTTGCTTAATACATCCAGAAGATTTAAATAACTGGTATAATACGGTTACAAATGCAGCGCAACAAGGAACATCCTTTAATTTAGATTTTCGCATCTACCGTACAGATGGCTGTTTGCGCTATCTCAATGCTTTAGGAGAAGCAGAGGTCAATAACCAAGGACAAGTAGTACGCTTGTTTGGAACAGTAATGGATATTACAGAGCGTAAAGAAGCAGAAATTACTTTAAAAGAAAAATCTCTCCATTTGCAGAATATTAATAGTGTTGTACCAGGAGTCATTTATCAATTTCAAAACAATTTACTCACTACTGAAAGTTGTTTTACTTACATGAGTCCTAAAGTAAGAGAGATTTTTGAATTACGTGAAGATGCGGAAATAGAAAATAATAACCCTTTGACAGAATTAATTCATCCTGAAGATTATATTTTTGTAGCAACTTCTATATTTGAAGCTGTTAGTAATAAAACTTATTGGTGTGAAGAATTTCGCGTTGTTACTCCAAGTGGTAAGGTAAAGTGGATTCGCGGTCAGTCTGAGCCAGTAGAGGCGCCTGATGGTTTTTCATTGCACAATGGCATTTTTATTGATATTAGCGCGCGCAAACAGCAAGAAGAAGCTACACATGCTTTAAATAAAGTAACTAATTTAATTCGTAGCAGCTTAGATTTTGATACTATATTAACTACAGCGGTTGAAGAAATAAAAAATTATTTAGATGTAGACCGTGTACACTTTGCTTGGTACTTTCACAAATTTGAAGAGCAATACTGGGAAGTCGTTAAAGAATCGCGTAAACCAGAATTACCTGATTTTTCTGGTGCCTATCCTGTTTTAAAGATTGGAGTATTTGCAGATAAACTACTAAATTTAGAAGTTGTCAAGATTGATGATACTGAGCTTATAGAATATTTGGTATCTCAACAATTTTTTCAAGAATTGTGTTATAAATCATTACTTATTGTTCCCATCAAATTAAATACTGGAAAAATTGGCGTTATTGCTTGTTGTAACACATACTCAATTAGAAATTGGCAAGATAGTGAGGTAGAATTTATACAATCAATTATGGCTCAATTAGAAATAGCACTTTACCAAGCCGAACTATTGAAAGCAAGCCAAATAAAAACACAAGAGCTAGAAAAAACTCTCCAGCAATTAGCTTCGACTCAAGCACAATTAGTTCAAAATGAAAAAATGTCTTCTTTGGGGCAATTAGTTGCAGGTGTTGCTCATGAAATTAATAATCCCACAAGTTTTATTTATAGCAACATTCTGCCAGCTAAAGAATATATAGATGATTTACTTAATTTAATACAACTTTATCAAGAATACTATCCTCAACCTCACCCAAAAATTATTGATGAAATAGAAATCATAGAACTAGATTTTTTAATCTCAGATTTGCCTAGACTGCTTGATTCTATGCAAGTAGGTGCCGAACGCATCAAAAAAATAGTAGCATCTTTACGTACATTTTCCCGTATGGATGAATCTGAATTAAAACCAGTTAATATCCATGAAGGCATAGATAGTACTTTGATGATTTTACAGCATCGCCTGAAAAAGCAACCTCAGCGCGCAGAAATAGAATTAATTAAGCAATATGATAATCTCCCATTAGTCGAATGCTATGCTGGGCAACTAAATCAAGTATTTATGAATTTGCTCACAAATGCTATTGACGCACTAGAAGAAGCTAAAATAGCAACTCCCCAAATTTGCATTTCTTCAAAATTTGATAGCGAGCAAGTAGTTATCGAAATAGCTGACAATGGCTCTGGCATTCCTGAAAATATACAAAAAAGGATTTTCGACCCATTTTTTACAACTAAACCTGTGGGCAAGGGAACAGGGATGGGTTTATCTATTAGTTACCAAATTATAACTCAAAAGCATGGTGGAACACTTGATTGTATTTCGGTGCCCAGCCAAGGAACCACTTTTGTTATTAAAATACCTCTAATTTACTCTACTTGATGAAAAAACCGTCTCAATTTAAGAACTGAGACGGAAATATTCTGTGCAGAACGTTTAAAACTTGTTGAACGGCGCCTCAATGCTTCATTCTCTTTAACCCAAACACCATACCGCTAACCACCAAACCCACTACAACCCCCTTGGCTAAATCATGTGTCCTGCATAGCGAATATCATTGTTATGGGCATAATTACAGCTTGCGAAGGCGCCACTTCACGTAGTAATTTCAAAGATTTCCAGTCAAAAGTCTCAAAAGCAACCATTATCATCACACCAACTAAAGCTGCCATTGGTATTTTGACGTGTATAAAGCAACCATTGGTGGAACCTTTGCTATTGCAGCAAAAGCCAATGACTCAGGTATCAACGCTAGTGCAACGGTTATTCCCGCTAACACTTCTGTTTTAATATTGGCTATGTCTAAATTTTGATATTCTCCTATTTTAAGTTTTTCAGCTAACTTAATATTAATTTTTTTGGCCTGGTCTTTGAATGATACCACTACTTATTCCCCGCATAACTCAAATTTCGCCGAAATCGTTACATTTTGATTTAAGCAATGGTATCATCATTCGTTTACATTCCAAGATTGAACTGTATGAAAACTATAAATTTCATCAATAATTTATTGTTTGTATATTAAATATAAATTTTCTATATAGAAACCTGGCTTCTGTTTAAAATTGTGATTTATATCACAAAATATGATAAAGAAACCCGGTTTATTTCTATCTGACAAATGCTACAGGTAAAGTGTTCTCGTACCAGTTAGGGGGCAGGTTTGCATTAGCTCCAGCTTTTTTAATTATTGTCATAAATCGTTGCATATCTTCTACATGATGACGATAGCAACCATTTGAACCACCCCCAGCCATTAAGTTACCTTCACGTCCATGAAGCCCAATATTTACTGGGTTTCCATTTTTATCTTTTTTGCCTTTCGGAGAATAAAAGTTGGCGTATGCGGGTTTAAAGCTAGGGCTATTATCTGATTTAATATAATCTAGAGTATACATCCCTGCTTCTGGATACCATTGTTGATAACGGGCGCCTACTGCTTTAAACTTTTCTTGGATAATTTGATTTTTGATTTTGTAAATAATGGTAGTTGTAATAGTATGCGATGGTTTGCCCACCTCAAAAACTATCATGACAGGAGATTTTATGTTAGTGTCGGGGTTATAGCCAAATGTGTTAAGGCAAGCTTCAGTCGTTTCTTTATCTCCGTTTTGAGGTAGTCGCTTTAATAGCCCGTCTAAGCATTTATTATTTTCTGAAGTTATACTAGGGTCATAATAAGTATTGTCTATATAATACAAATTATCTAGATTATATGTATATATTTGTGCTGAATTAGCCTTTGAAATAGTCGCAGTGAAAATTAATGCGGCTATGAATAGTTTATTGAATTTGAACATGGCTATTAATATGTAAAATTTATTTCCCAGCCTTGGTTGTATGGTAAATTTAAATTTAAGTGCTGTTGAGGCAAGGGTCTGATTAATTTGAGATTTCTTCCAAAGATACGATAGGCACCGACAGCACATTTAGTTTGTGCATCTAATAATAATGTATTACTTTCTTCAACTTGAATTGGAATTGAAGGATGGCGCCCAATTTGTAAAAGCATGACTTTGGTTTCTCCTCCTTCGTAGTCTGTTAGTTGTGACTTCCAAGGTCGTTTATATTCAGTTCGCCATGCTGGAAGTGTTTGACCAGAACCTGCGAAATAATAAGGAGTAGAAAGAATTGTGCCGTCATTTAAATAGTTAGTGTAAAAAGCTGTTTTGAGGAAACAACTATTTTGACGAGTGAATGTCACAGTTCCAGGGTTAATTTCACGTTTGATTATTGTGGCATGGGGAGCTTCGATTTGTAGCGCTTGTGCATTTGAAGCTTGAACTTGTGCTGTTGCTATTGTATAAGGTGTAAATCCAAGAATTATAGAGATTATGGCTATATAAATATTTTTAATTTTCATTTTAATGTACCCTTTTTATTTAAATTTGATTTCGTAGGGTGGGCACTGCCCACCGTACAGACGTGCCCACCGTACAGACGTTACATGTAACGTCTCTACATTTGTGTTAATTACAACCGCGCGCTGTGCATGTACGTGGTTTTTCGGTAACTTCACGTCGAATAATCACTGTTCCATCGTTTGAAACGTTGCGAACAACAGGAGTGGTAGGAGCGCAATTAGCAATGGAACGAGTTTGCGCTTCTGCTAGGGTTACAGTGCCTAAGTTTAAACGTTTCTCAAATGCTTGTTGAGTATCAACTACATTTAACGCTGTTTCAAAAGCGCTGTCCATTTTTCTTTGAACACCCGAACGATTATCGAGTGTATCTATATCTGTACTGGAAATATCGAGCGCAAAACCTAAACCACCACCACCAAAACGCTTGGGTTTGAGCGCAAAACCTTGACGATAACCAACCGATGCTCCACAAGCTGAACGATATTGGAAAGAAAATGCTTCTCCACCTGTTCCAGGCGCCTGATTACCAAACTGAATATTATTATATTGGTCGCCGTCAACTTTAACTCGTGTAGAAGGCGAAACTGATGTTCCACCAGTACTTATGTTTCCAACGCTGGCGCCGCTACTTGCATTACCACCAGCACTGTTTGAGGTGTTTGTATTTTTGCTCGATACGCTGTTATTTATATCTACGTTAGAGCTTGAATTACTTGAAGAATTAGCTGTGTTAGGAGTAATGACAGTTGTATTGCTTCCACCATTGGAGACGTTCTGATTCAAGGTTGGAGGAATATTATTGTTATTGTTATTGTTATTGTTATTGTTATTATTGTTGTTATTATTATTGTTATGACCACCTGTGCCATGCTGACCATAGATTGCAATATTACGTCCATCGCAGCGTGGGTCAATAGGTACAGTGTTTCTAGCTTCGCAATCAATCTTCTGATTTAAAGTACCTGTGGGATTAACTGTAAAGTTAGTGATATCAACAAATGTGTCAGGTCCGATAGCACGACCATTAAGTTCTTGGTTTACGGTTTGAGCAATAGCTGCGTTCCCGAATAAAATAGAAGTCGCAGAAAAACCAGCTAAACTAATCAAAGCAAATTTCTTAGATAAAAACATAGTGAAACCCTGTTTAATTTAAGTAGATAAAAGTTTGGTAAGTGAACAGTACATATATACTGATTTTACATGCAGCCAACGTTATATATATGCGTAGCTTAATGTATTTATTCAGTGTTATTACTGTGATGAAATAGACTTCAGGTACAGCCAGAAGCATTTCGGAAAATATACTTATAAAACTTTCTAGCAATATTTATCAATGAAAGAAAAAATGTCTAGTCAAACATTACGCCAGTTACTCGCACGTCCGTCTATTATTGTTATCCCAGGTGTGTACGACTGTATAAGTGCTAAACTTGCCGAGCAGTCAGGGTTTGCAGTTGTGGCAACTAGTGGTTTTGGTATTGCTGCATCAACGCTTGGTTTACCTGACTATGGGTTTATGACTGCTACTGAAGTACTTGATAGTGTTGGTAAAATTGCTCAGTCGGTAAATATTCCCGTCATCGCTGATATGGATACTGGTTACGGGAATGCTTTAAATGTGATGCGGACTGTAAAAGATGCTGTTAAGGCAGGTTTAGCTGGTGTAATTTTAGAAGACCAAGAGTTTCCTAAAAAATGCGGACACTTTGAAGGTAAGCGTGTTATTCCAACAATTGAACATGTTAATAAAATTAAAGCAGCAGTTCAAGCGCGCGGTGATAGCGGTTTGGTAATTATTGCTCGTACTGACGCGCGTGCTGTGTTGGGTTTGGATGAAGCTATACAACGTGGACGTGCGTATATTGATGCAGGTGCTGATGTACTGTTTGTTGAGGCGCCGCAGTCTGTGGAAGAATTACAAGTAATTGCAGCAGCGTTTCCAAATGTACCCTTGGTTGCAAATATCATAGAAGGAGGCAAAACACCTCAACTTTCCGCAGCAGAGTTGGAAAAGATGGGTTTTAAAATCGTATTCTTTGCACTTTCAACATTGCTAGCTGTAACTAAAGTGATGAAAGCTTGTTTGCAAGAGTTGAGGGAGAAGGGGACAACAAAAGATTTTACAGAAATGATGACCTTTGATGAGTTCAAAGAACTGATAGAAGTTTCTAAATATCTAGATTTGGAAAAGCAGTTTTAAATTAACATGGTGCATGACGCTTTTTTGAGCAACTCCTATTTCCATGAGGACTTTCCTCGCTAGTTCTTGCTTGGGTTTCGCTGTGGTCGCTATTTCCGAGCGTACTTCCTTTGAAGATTGTTGCTGAAAATTGGCGCCACATGCCATAGATAACATACAAGACGCAAGAATTAACTTTGAATTGACCATATACATCTCCTTTTATAAACTAATACTAAGACTTTTAGAATACTTAAAAGACTTGTGTATATGTTACTACGCAAGATACTTGTATATGTGGGATTGTTAAATTTTTTTAGAGGCGGGCAGGGATGCCCGCTCCACAAGAGGGAATATTAAATTAAATGTTCCCCTTTCCCTTTACCAGGCAAGTATTAAATTGTGTTTTTTGTTGAGGATTACTTTTAAAATAGTCTTGTAGCCAGGTACATCCTTCAAAAAGTAGTTGATTTAAATCTTTAATTTGCCATATTATAGCGGCGCCATCTTCGCTTGCTGTACCTAAAAGCTTACTATCAGGGCTAAAGTTTACACTTCTAATAATGCCTTGATGTCCTCTTAATTCTGCTAGCTGTTTTCCAGAGGATGTCCATAGTCTTACGGTTCTATTCGTTGAACCTGTCGCAACTAGCTTGCCATCTTCACTAAAAGTTATATTTTCAACTTTACCTTGATAAGTTTTAAATTCGACTAATTGTTTTCCAGAATCATTATCCCAAATTCTAACTGTACTATCATCTCCAGAGGTTGCAAGTTGCTTATTGTTGTAACCAAAATTAAGTGTATTAACCCTGCCTTTATGTCCGTTGAGTGTTTTCAAAATTTTACCTTCATTGTTCCATAACTTGACCAAACCATTATTATCTCCTGTTGCAACAAGCTTACTGTCTGAGCTAAATCTAAAATTTTTAATGTTATCATCAGGTAGTAATAAGGAATTTTTAAATTTACTATCAAGTTTCCATAGCTTTACTGTACCATCTTTTCCAAGTGTACCGATTACTTTGGCGTTTTGATATTCTCCAAAATTAATACTTGTGATTCCACCTTGTTCGGTATGAATTGGTTCTCTAAATAATTTCAGTTCAAGTTTGCTATCATCAATTTTCCAAATTTTTAGCCAGTCGTCTTTTCCACCTGTAGCTATAAATTTTCCATCTGGGCTAAAACGGACGCTTTGAACCGTACTTTCAGCATCAAATTCTTTTAATTTTTCTCCATTGCGACTCCACAATATTATTTTACCATCTTCAAAAGATGTGGCAATTATTTTACCATCTTTGTTAAAACGGATACTTGAAACAGCAGAAATATTATTATCTTGGCGCCGTGCTAATCTAGTTAACGGCTTTTCTTGAAGGTTCCACAATCTAATAGTACTATCCTCTTTTCCAACTGTAGCAAGCATTGTTTCATCACCTGGGTTAAAACGAATACTTTCAATACTGCCTTGATGCGCTCTAAATTCTTTCAAAAGCTCACCATTTAAATTCCACGTTTTGAGTGTTCCGTCTTTACCAGATGTAATTAATTTTTCATCACCTTTGCTAAAACGAACGGTTTCAGTACTACCTTGATTAGCTCTAAAGTTTAATATCTCTTTTCCTGATAAATCCCAATGTCTAACTGTACCATCTTCGCCTGCTGTTGCAATTGAGGCGCCACTACTACTAAATTGCACACTGTTTACAGAACCTTGATGACCTTTAAATTCTGCCAGTAACACTCCATTCAAATCCCATAGTTTTGCTGTACCATCTTCACTTGATGATACAATTTGCTTTCCATCCTGACTCAAAATAAGGCTTTTAATACTTTTTGTATGAGCTTGAAATTCTTTTTCCTGGCGCCCTGATAAATTCCATAGTCTAACTGTACCATCATCTCCAGATGTTACAACCCGTTTGCTATCAGGAGTAAAACGAACATGGTTAACACTACCATCATGACCATTAAATATTGCTATTAACCTTCTTTCTCCTGCCGACGATTTCTCAGCATCCCACAATTTTGCCGTACCATCACTTCCTGCTGTAGCTATATATCTCTCATCTGAACTCAAACGAACACTTTTGACGGCATTATTTCCATGAGCCTTAAATTCTTCGGGTGAATTTTTTCCAGATAAATCCCATAATTTGACAGTACCATCCTTTCCACCTGTGGCAAGTGTTTTACCATTTTTGTCAAAGCTGACGCTGTTAATACCATCTTGGTAAGTTTCGATTTGGTTTGTTTGGCTAATACTGTCTAAAATTGTTTGCAATACTAGTAGTGGGCTGACTGCTGGATATTTTTCTGTCGAGCGACTGTTTTTGATAAAGCTTAATGGCTCTTTAATTAAGTCTTGTAGTTGTTGCCCGGTTTGCATCGCTGCTAATAAAGCTTCTATTTGTACAAATTCAAATTGTTGTAAAGCTGTGTAACCTGCGCGCTCAAGTTGTGTCGCTTTAGCTTCTTGTTGTTGCCAAACTGTCCCCCACGCCAAGCTTAATGCTAAAAACACTCCAAAAACTAATCCAGCAATAATACTTCTTCTTTGATATTTCTCTTTTTGTCGTAGTCTTATACTTTTTTGAATGAATACCTGCTGTGGTTTACTAATTTCTGCACTGCGTTTTTGCAAGTAGTCTTCTGCTGCTACTAAAGGCGCCCCTCTTAACAAAGCTCCATTATCCTGTTTACTATCTATCCATTGCTGCAACGCTATTTTCAAGCCTTCTTGCCAAGTGCGAAATTTACGGTTTAGAAGCATCCAACCACTTAGGCGCCCCCAATGTTGAATTAATGCTTCATGCACAAGTTCGACTGTTTCCTCAAAAGTTGATTCATTTCTATTTGTAACAACCAAACGTTCGGATGCTAAATATATAACTAAATCCCAATTTTCGTCCAATATATCCTCGCGCGTTGCTAACTTGCGGGTATCTTGTGTACCTTCACCAGGTTGTACCAACTGAATAAAAATTTGTTGGGCTGTTTTTTGTTGTTCCTCGCTTAAAGAAGTGTAAACTGCTTCAGCATAATTAGCCAGCGCTTGCTCAACTCTTCCTATTTTTTGATATGCTTGATATGTCAAACGTCCTGATTGTTGCTGCTTCCATAGTTGAGTCAGTGTAAACTCTAGTAATGGTAGGCGCCCTTCTCCATCTTGAATATGATTAATTATTGTTTGGCATAAACCTGGCTCGAACTCAAAGCCTAATTTAGTTGCAGGTAGTGAAATAGCACGTTTTAATTCTTCTTTGTTCATCCGTACAAGTAGTTCTTGCTGATACTCTTTAAGTGCTTTGCCAAATGGTTCATAATCAAGTAATTTGCTCAAAAAGTCTATCCGTAAAGTCAGTACTACCGTACAAAATGAAGAGTTATTTATTACGTTTAATAATTCATCTAAAAAGATTTTGCGTTCAGATGTATCTGTGCAAAGAGTGAAAATTTCTTCAAATTGGTCTATAACGAGTAAAAGTCGATGGTTAGGTGCAGCGTTATTATGTTGTAATGCGTTTGTTAAAGACTTTAGGGGATTGTTGAGGGGACGAAATGATATTATATGCCAAGTATTTACCGTATCTTGACGTAATTGAGGAATTAAACCGGCAAATACTAGTGATGACTTGCCACTTCCAGAGGCGCCGACAACAGCTACTAATGGTTTATTATTAACAGCAGCTACTAAATCAGACGTAGCTTTTTCTCTACCAAAAAAGTATTGAGCATTTTTTTCGGTAAATGCAGCTAACCCTTGGTAAGGGCAAAACGAAATTATACCTAAGCTTTGCCAGGTTGGTGGTGTTTCTGTTTGATTTTGAATAATTATAGGCAACCAGCTTGCACAAGGAAAATATTTTTCTTGCTTCCGTAAAAGTTGACGCGCGTTTTTTACAGAAGCGTACAACGACTCTCCACGAGTAAAATGTAATAAAAAAGATTTTAAGAATATTTGTGCGACTTTATCAGGAACAGGTTCACGCATAACAATTACTTGGGGAATATGTAATTGTTCTAACTCATAGGCAATACCCAACCCATCACAAGAATTAAAAAATGCTATTTGTAAGCGCTTTGTAATTGCAACTTGTAAAGCATCATTTAATTCCCCCATCGTCAAGCTATCATAGCTATTTATCAAAATTCTACCATGTATAGTACCTTGGTTATGAGTTCGGGAATGTCCAGAGAAAAAGAGAATATCCCAACCGATGTTATCTTGTAAGTGGTGACTTAATTCTTCACGCGAAGGTTGTTTGAGCAAGACAATTTCTGCCTCACCGCAATACTGTTCCAACTCAATTTTATCAACATCTACATTGATTCCGGTAGTGTCACCCAGAATAATCAAAATTCTAATTTTTTCGCGCAAAGGTCGTTCACCCCGTTTAGCATTAGGCGAACTCAAAGCCACTTCTGCCCGTGTATACTTATTTATGGCGCCGCACAAATGCCAAGGTAGTTGACGTAGTTCGTGACAAGAGCTACAAATAATAACTCTAATTTCATCTTGATGGTGCTTTAACTCCTTGAGACAGTTAATAACAGGACTAAAATCATCTGAATTTAACCAGGAATTAAAATTACTTAACAAACTCTGCGACTTACGTTTAAAATCTTTACTTAGCGTATCAATATTTACGCTTCTACTATTAATCGCTTTAATCCTGAAATCACCAAACTGACCACGGTAACTATTTTGCCAATCATTCAATAAAGAAAAGAGAGCAGTATTTGCAGGTAACTTCGCTGTCACCATGCGATAAGCTCGTTCTCCTTCATTGGCAATTTCTAAGCTTACATTAAAGTCAGTCCCCGAATCACCATCAAACTTGAGAATTATCATTTTTTTCATAGGCAATGCTTTTTATCATCCTAAAGATAGATTGACATAATATCTTTATTGGTATGGGCGCCGGATTAACATAACAACCCTAAACAGTAATACAAATTTAATCGCAGTTTTTATGCAAGGACTTCCAAAAAATAATATATTGTGGAATGGGCATCCCTGCCTGTTCTATACATGAGGCGGGCAAGGATGCCCACCCCACAAGAAATAATAGAAATAATCAAGAATGCTTTCTGCCAACACGCAGGTAAATAGGCCATTGAACAGTTCGTCTAGAATTTTCAGAAATTTCCCAAAGCTCAGAAATTCGTCCAAACAGTCTCAAAATATACTCTTCCCCCTCCGAAGCAATGCATCTTTGAGTTGCAGACCAAGTTCTGAGATAACCTATTAACTCATTAACCTCCCACTCAGCAGTCATTGAAAAAATAGGAGTCTCTATTTCGACCAAGGGAAAAGGAACAGTTAAGTATCGGTCATCTACCAATTGCCTTTCTGGAGGCCAAAAAGATTTTATCCTGTCGTAAAACACAAGAAAGCTATCTTGCAATTCCTCCGAAGCATCTAATATATTAAAAAACCCATAGCACCAAATCGCTAGAACTCCTTCTGCTTTCAGAACTCGGTTTGCTTCATTATAAAAGCGGTTAAAATCAAACCAGTGAAAAGCTTGTCCAACAGTAATGAGGTCAATTGAACTACTAGGAAGCGAAGTTGACTCAGCACGAGTAACAAAGTACTTAATACGCTTGTTTTTCAAAGCATTGGCAATCTGTTCTGAACTAGCATCAGAAGCATAGACAGATGAAAAATATTTTACCAGTCCTTGTGCAACCTGACCATTACCAGTTCCACAGTCCCAGGCTAATTCATGAGATTGAACTAATCCACTTAGATACTTAAAGAGTTCTTCTGGATACAAGGGACGATAGCGAACATACTCGCGCGCGTGCTTAGAAAAGTAATCTTTGAAGCTCATTACTGACATCCTTTCCTGCCTGTTGACTTAATTATCTCTAAAGGCAGCAGCACAAGCAATATACTCTTCTGCTCTGTAACCTCTGTCAAGAGCATCTACAATTAACTTCCCTCGATAAGAATGCTTATCAAGTGCAGCAAGAATTTGATGAACTGGAAGATTTCCTTTGCCTAAAGGAAGATGAAGATGCTGATTATCATATGTATCTGCCAAGTGGCAGTTCCTTGTAAAAGGAAGTAACTTTTCTAGAGTTGCAAAGGGGTCTGACGTTAGAGAAAAAACATGTACAAAATCCGTAGTCAGCGCACAACCTGTTGTATAACAGGCGGTTATGCACTCCTCATCAGTTAAGAGTAGCCATCCCGGACGATCTGCTCCTGTATTTTCTAAACAAATACAAATTCCATACTTTTGAGTTTGAGAAACAAGTAGTTCTAATGAACGTAACAACTGCTCTAAACTATGCGCTCCTCGTCCACTCGTGTGAACCGTCAAGTATCTCACTCCTAGTTCAGCACAGAAAGGAATAAGAGTTGCGACTTGCAAACAAGAGTAGCTACGCAAATCTTCATCATTGGCGCCTAAATTTATCTTTAAATAAGGTGCATGAACAGTGAAATCCATGCCAAAATTCAACTTGCAACCTTCAAGGAATCGTTCCACTTCAGGTAATGCGTAATCATACCTAGCTCTAAACTCTAACTGCAACTCAATATGCTTGAATTTATATTGATGAAAACAGTAAACAGCTTCCACTAAAGACAACTTCGGCAAAATGTTAGTGGAAATACCAAGAGGAGTACCATATAATTGCGTTGGGTCTCCAAGCGGAAATGCCCGTTCCCAAACTTGCCCAAAATATCGAACAGATGGAAAGTCAGTACTTGTGTTCTGAAAATAACGTGATTGATGTAATGAGAGACTACTTTCCCGAAAGCATTTGATTTGCGACATATGTATTACCAACAAAACAGAATTCTTAAGAGTTGCTTTACTTTTATCGTGAAGCAATTTGGCTGTCAACAATTGACATAATGTCAAATAAAAAAATAAATTCTTCTTGTGTAACAGGCATCCTGCCTGTCCTATAATATAGAAGAACAGGCAAGATGCCTATTCCACAAGATTCAAAACAGATATTTTTTGACAAAACGTCAATAAATATGTAAGATTTAGAAACAAAAATATTTTCTACAACTTAATAGATATATAATATGTCAAAAAAGACACGGCGAGACACAGAAGACATTACGCGCGATGCAAAGATATATACTTATCTTCTACATATAAGTGGTATTAAAAACAATCCGCAAAATCTGAATATCAATACACTTGAAGCGGATATAGCTAAAATATGGGATCAAACAGCCAATAGAACATTTGTTCGGAGAGTAATTAACAACCTCTACCCAGGTTTAGCTAAAAACAAAATGAGCGAACAAGATGCTTTACCAGCTCTTAGCTTGAATAAACTAGTAAAAATATTAACGGCAATAGAAGAATATTGGAAAAAAGACGCTAAAAACTTCAGAGCTAATGATAGTCAGTCAATACCAGAGTTTTTAAAAGATGCAGATAAGCTTCGAGCTATTCGCAAGTATTGTGAGTTATCGCGCGCAGAAAGGAAAGAACTAAAACTTCCCGTTGATTTTGATACCTATGTCAAAGATAACTTTATTAGTGATGTCATTACTGAAAACAAATCAAACACCTCTAACATTCCATCTAACATTCCAAAATATATTGAAAAAGAAGACAATAATGGCAAAACTAAGATTATCAACGAAGCTTACATTGATAATTTAATTCAAAGTGTGATTGAGCAAGAATTACAACTTGAATGGAAAAATAGAAATAATACAATTTTAGAAATAAAAGAAAAGGTCAAGAATGAGATTAAAGCAATAGAAATGCAATCTGGTTTGCAAGCTGTTAAATATATGCGTCCAATTATAGGAAATAGTAACGCAAACCTTTTTGACGAAGCATTTATAAAAAAATGGGAAAACTGCTTACCTGATGAATTGATTCAAAGATTAACTAAATTTTTTGTTGATAATGTCAGGCTTTCTAATGAGTTTCCTATTTACTTTAAGTACATTGAAGTCGAAAAAGTAAGGACATTACCACTATACGTGAAAACTGAATATAATAGTGTTGGTTTACTCAATAAAGAATTGTGGAAACTAGACGAACGAAACAGTAAAGTAGTCGGTGAGGGAATTAATGAATTTATAAATGCATTAGGTGGAAGACATGCATGTCGTGTCAGAGTACATTTTTGTTTAAAGTTCGATGAACATAAACATAAAGATTTACTAAACAAATATAAACATAAGTTAGATAAAAATTTCGTTAAAGAACTACATTTTTTTGAAGAGGTGAGTGGCGCCTCTAGTATAATTTCTTTAGTAAGAAAAGCTTTAAATAGAGCAGTTTTATGGGATTTACCAAGTCTTAAGCAATATTTTCCTGTTGCCCAAGAAGTATACATCGCACCCGAAGGAAAACTTTATGGTAATGATACGTTAGCAACTGTTTGGTCTGCATCTAGAGTCAGATTAGTAGAATTAGAAGATGTCAAAAGTCTTTTGAATTTAGAGAAAAGCAATGATAATAAAAACGGGTCTAGTCTTATTGATTTTGATTCATATATTAATGGTTCAGATATTTTTCAAGGAGATTATATTTGTTTTGATATGGTCGAAGCAATTGCTGTTTCGGGATTTTACGCGCGCTTGAAAACAGTGAGGGAAATTGGAGTTGATGCACAAATTTATCTAGAAGAACTTTGTGATAGAGTTATTGCTCAAAAAAGTTTAATCAAAGGGAAAAAACGTTTATGGTCTTATCCATTTTCGCTGAGAGTAATGGAAAGTTATCTTCAAAATACAATACTTTCAAAAAAACCTAAAAATAGCAATGAACCTTGGAGTAATCTTGCTTACGAAGCTCAACTACATATAACTCAAGGATATATTGAAGAAGGTTTGACGAAAGCAGCGAATACTTTGCTTGAAGAATTAGAACCACATATTAAATATTTTAGCCATTTAACGCGCTCAAATTATTACTTATGCAAAGCTACGTGCGAATTTCTTTCAGAAGATGAAAGAGAACGTGCTATTTCAAAATGTGAAAGTTTTTTAGACGAAGCGAGTAAAGAACTAGAAGAACGCTCACTCAAGTTTTTTAGAATAGGTGAGTTTTCTCAAGCAAATCTTTCTCCTTCTTTTTCTTATTGGGCACGTATTTATGCTCTCAAAGCACGTATTTCTGTCTTTTTCCCATTATTTATCCAAGAAAGCGTTAATGATTTAATTTACCCCATATCTTTATTAGAAAAAGCAAGAATATCTGCTGCTAGAGATGGAAATTCTGATTACTATGCGAAAGCAACGCTGTCTCAAAGCTGGTGCTACTTAATGCAAGCATATATTGGCAAAATAAGAGAAGGAGAATTTGAGCAATCTAATTGTATAGAATGGGCAAGAAGGTTAATTGACCATGCGCTTCTTTGCTACTCAGAAACCAGTCAAAAAGCATATCAAGATTATTTAAAAGATGTGGTGTTTTATAACAATGAACAAGACATCGATAGAATGGAAAGATTTGGCGATATCATAGTTCCATCACCTCCATTACTTCATCCAGTTTTTAACATGACTTCGGGTCACGAACATAATGAACGAACTAATCATGAAGAGACAGCTTTCAATAAATCGAATATGGTCATTAATATAGACTCATTTCTCATCAAAATACATTGCAGTTCAACTGGTAAAGTCGTTGACTTATTTGGTCAACATTCTTCAAGCTATTTTTTTTCTTGTGGAATGTTGAAGCTCTGTGATAATTACTTTAATGCTTCAGACGATGAAATTATAGAAAGAATAAAAGAAGCAAATAAATTTTTTGTTTGTTGCTGGGCAATTGCCGAAGGAGGTGCTTATCTTAACGAAGAGACTAATACAATTGAAAGAAATTTTAAAAAGTTACCATCCGACAATTATGGTGTATCGACAATTCGCGGTTTATATTTACATCGTATAAGTGAGATTGCGGATTTAGGAAAAGTTTTTACTGTTGTTTGCAAGTGTATAATTTCTAAATTTCAACCGTTTCACAATCAAAATTGGGATGATATTATTGGAGAAATTTTTCCACATGAAAAAGGTGTAATCAGCAAAATTAGAGATGAACAGTTAGAATATGCTAAAAAGCAAAAGCATTATAATACTCATTTAAAGAGACACTTTGAAAATATTCTTGAATATCTCAGAAGCTGCGAATCAAAAACTTTTGAGTCCGTCCAAAGTTGTAGAAAGGAGATTTTAATTGGTACTTTCAGGCGCCTGCGAGGAGAGTAGCATATTTGTGGCTCTGCAAATGTACATCTTTATGGTGCGTAGTAATAATGATAAGTCAAAACCATAATGCTCTATGTATATTTAATTACAGACCTTGAAATAATGATGTTGAAAAATAATAATTTGCTTAGTTTCTCTCGAAGCATATGTTAGCTTTTAGGCTATAATAGTACTTGCATTGGGTTTTGCTCTCTGTAATAACCTATGCTCTAAAACAATAATAAAGCTAATTTATTAACCTTTGAACAGTTTAATGATGAACTTGGAAAAATCAGAGCAATAAAACAGGAGTAGAGTAAATGACTGACTACCCAAAATTAACTTTTAAATATGGATGGGACGAGAGAGACGAAGAGGAAACTTTAATGAAAGGGTACAGAAGTGATGGAATAGTTCAAAGTTCAGAGGGAAAAACATATCCTGTTTATTTCATCGATCCTATTCGCTTACAACAAGATTTGGAAGCAGAAAGCGAATTAGGAACTGCTTTTTTAGCTGAACCTGGATTGATTATCTTACCAGAAGTTAGTCGTGAAGCAATGGAAAATGCGGTTATAAAATTATGGAAACAAGGTTACTTCAAGTTTTTTAACTCTTTAAAAGCAGATGTGGAGGAAGAAAAACTAGAGGAGGAGACAGAAGAAACAAAAATGCTGAGAATGCTTAGATAAATATTTATCGCAAAACCGTTAATGATTAGACGCTCATCAGCTAAACGGCACTGTAAAGCATTTTAAGGGTAAACTTTATTTTAATCGCAAGGTGTAAAAATGGAAACTACAACCAAAACACAATTGTTAATCAAAGCAATTCACGTAGAGTTAGAAAACGCTTATGAAGATACTTTGCAAGAGGTTTTAGAATTGCTTAAAATCCGTAAACAGGAAGATGAGGAAGATGAAAGAGATTTTGAAGAGGGATTAAAAGATATTGCGGAAAACGGCACTATATCTTGGGAGGAAATAAAAAAAGAAATGAAAAAGGATGTTGCGTGAGTTACGACGTTAAATTCTCAAAGGGCGCATCAAAACAGTTTAAAAAACTGTCTCCCGAACTTCAAGAACGTATACAAATCAAAATTGATGAACTCGCCGATAACCCTCGCCCGAATGGAGTTGTAAAACTAGTTAATGGCGAAAATCGCTATCGCATTCGAGTCGGAGATTATCGTGTCTTATACATTATTTTCGATGATGTCCTATTAGTAACTGTTGTAAAGGTTGGGCATCGTAGAGAAGTTTATCGTGACGAGTGAGTTTTATACCCATATAAACTGGTAAAAATTATAACATTACACAGGCAAGATGCCTGTGCTACATGAAATGCTCAGGATATTTACTGTATTAGGTTGAGGGAACCTTAATTGAATGCTACCTTCTTTGTTGTGAGTGAGAAGCAACAACTAGGGGTTATATGAATTGTATCAAAACTGTATCACAGTTATCACTTGTTTGTTTAACGCTAATTTCTAATATACTGGCGCCATTCTCAAGTATAGCGGCGCCGTCGCGTAATCCAGATAGAACAGTAAACTGTGATATTTTGGTTGCTGGTGGGGGACTTTCGGGAGCAGCAACAGCATATGAGGGGTTGCTTTTAGGAAAAACAGTATGTTTAACCGAAATAACCGACTGGTTAGGAGGACAAATTTCTTCGCAGGGTACCTCAGCACTCGATGAACGTCCTACGCAACGAGCTAAACAATTTTACTCGCGTGGTTATTTAGATTTACGTAATCGAATCGAGAAACGTTACAAAGGAGACATCAACCCTGGTGACTGCTGGGTAAGTGATTCGTGTTTTTTACCCAAAGACGGACATGAACTTTTGACGGCAATGCTTAAAGATGCCGCATCGCGAGGTAGAGGTAAGCTGGAATGGTTTCCCAATACGGTAATTAAAGAATTAGAAAAAAGTGCAGATGGCAAAATTATTGATAGTGTTTATGCTATTCAACACCAACCTGTCAAAGGCGCCCCACCTATAAATACATTACGACTATCGCAAGTAATTGAAGACGCATATAGGTACGAAACAAGTGCGAACTTTACCAAAACGATTATTCGCTTCAACCCCAAACAAACTAAAATAGCGAATAATGTTCCTAAATGGTACGTTGTAGACACCACCGAAACTGGAGAATTAATTGGTCTTGCTGATGTTCCGTACCGTTTAGGTATTGACCCCCTATCTTATTTAGAACCTTCCTCTTCGAGTACCACCAACGACCAATACTGTACTCAAGGGTTTACTTATACCTTTGCGATGGAGTCAACTAAAGATGCACAACCGCAAACTAAACCAAGCTACTACGACCAATATGCACCATACTTTAGCTACGAATTAAAGCGACTAGCTGATTTTGACTTGGTGTTTACATATCGTCGTATTTGGAGTCCTGGTGAAGGAAAAGAAAAAACTTTTGGTGGTGTTAAATTTACAGTTCCTACACCCAACGATATTTCGATGCAAAACTGGACTTGGGGTAATGACTACCGTCCAGGTACCGCAAAAGATAATTTAATTTATACAAAGTCACAGCTACAAGCAACCGGACAGCTTAACCCAGGTGGTTGGATGGGTGGACTGCGTACTGAAGCTTTGAGCAAAGCTGAGGAAAACGCTTTTTCTTATTATTACTGGTTAGTAGCGGGTACTACTGACTCTCAACTTGGTGATGGAGTCAAAGTCCCAGTACCTAATAATCGCTTTTTATCAGGGTTAAATTCCCCAATGGGAACCGCGCACGGTTTATCGAAATATCCTTACATGCGAGAAGGACGGCGAATAATTGGGCGCCCTTCTTGGGGACAACCCGAAGGTTTTACAATTGCGGAAATAGATATATCGCGTCGCGACTATAGTGAAGAGTACTATCGTAAAACATTACCTGCTGATATGTACCGCAGGTTACGCGCGGCACTTGCTGGTTTAGAAGCAGCATCGGTACTATCTGGAAAAGTTGACCCTAATAAAGCCATGCGAAGAACTCGTTCTACGGTATTCCCTGACTCTATAGGTATAGGACATTACGCCATAGACTTTCACCCATGTATGGAAAAAAGTCCACCAGAAGCTCCAGGCAACCGCGAACGTCCTGGAGAAAGACGAGGCGCCGGACAGGCATATCCATTCCAAATAGCACTGCGGGCAATGATACCTCAAAAAATCGATAACTTAATAGTCGGTGGTAAAAGTATAGCCACAAGCCATATAGCTGCAGCAGCATATAGAGTACACTCATTTGAATGGTCAGCAGGCGCCGCAGCCGGAACAGTTGCAGCATTTTCGTTGAAAAACGGAATTGCACCATACCAAATGGTTGATGACTTACCAAGAGCAGAACCGCAACTACAAGAACTGCGAGCAACTTTAAAACGAAACGGCAACCCCACCGCTTTCCCCGACACATCAATATTTAACCAAAACTGGCAAGACTGGAAGTAAATTAGTAGAAAGTGCTGAGTGCTGAGTGCTGAGTAAAAGCTCCCTACTCAGCACTCAGCACTCAGAACTCATCACTTTATCGGTAATGAACTAAACTAGTTATTTGTAGTTGTAAATTTGGAAAACACCAAAAGGCTAAATATTACTTATGGTTACAAGACTCTTCTCGGTTTACGGCATGGCGCCTGCACCTACTGTAACTCCTGAAAGGTCTAGTCAAGTCGTTAGCAAACCTTATCCGAACTATAAAGTGATTGTTTTAAACGATGACTTTAACACCTTTCAGCATGTGGCTGAATGTTTGATGAAATACATTCCTGGTATGACTGGTGATCTTGCTTGGGACTTAACGAACCAAGTACATTACGAAGGTCTTGCCACAGTTTGGACTGGACCGTTAGAACAAGCAGAACTATACCACCAGCAATTACGTCGTGCTGGTTTAACAATGGCGCCCTTAGAAGCAGCTTAAATAAAACAATGGAAAAACCCTCCCCTGGCAGACTAGTCTGGAACCACTCTACCCATATACCGGGACTAATACCAATATTAGAACGTCTATGTAAACAAGACGGTATTGTTACCGTTACTCCGGGTGTCATTGGACGTTCTAAAGGTCACTGCCCTAGTCTGCAAATACGTATCTCAGTGCCGATACGGGGAGGTTTTAAAACCATTGCCCGTCAAGGAAAAACCGTACAGGAAGTATTTATTTTAACTGAGCTAGAAAAAGAACAGTTAGAGAGCGCAATCGCTATAGCAATGAGAAAGTAGTAATTACTATTGATTACTCTTCAACTTCTTCGTGGACTGCAAATTTGTGTAGCGGTAAACTAACAATGCACGAGAATGTTAAGAAATATGACAAAGCTGTTGTAATTTTTAGTGTCGTAGTTACATTTTCCCAGTCAGGAAGAACAAGCTTTTGAATACCGAAAGCTATGCAGTATACTAGCCAATAAGTAAAGCTCATTCTAAATAAGATTCGCTCGGTTTCTACTGCTTCGTTCTCTTCTGGCTTCACGTTCCAAAGTAGCGCTAATCCGGCGACACAAGCTAGAAAAGACAGTGCAACAACAAACTCATGGCAAAGTAAACTTGATAAACACATTTTTACTTATCCTAATTTTTCTGATTTTTTATCAGTCTATAGGATGATAGTTTCAAACACCAAAAAATAGTTACAAACTGCAATATTTAGTTAAATAACTATAAATATCCCTAATAAAAGAATTCACCATTCGTCAAGCGTATAAAAAAGACCTTCACATTAATTAATAAATTCAAGAAACCTGGTTTCTACTCAAAATCGTCGTTTTCATTACAGAAACCTGGTTTCTACTCAAAATCGTCGTTTTCATTACAATTTTTCATAAAGAAACCAGGTTTCTACGGTTTCTGTTACAATCCTTAACATTCTAATTCTGAACACAACGTAATCATGACCGATATTGTTCAACCTAATACAGCAGCACCCTCATTTTCGGCGCCAAATCAAAATGGCGAAACAGTGAGTCTCAGTGATTTTGAGGGTAAATGGCTGGTAATATACTTTTATCCAAAGGACGACACACCTGGTTGCACTACCGAAGCCAAAGATTTTAGTGCTTGCGTTGACGACTTTAGTAAGTTGGGAGCATCGATAATAGGGGTCAGTACCGACTCACAAAAGTCACACTGTAAGTTCATCGATAAGCATAATTTGACTATTACGCTACTAAGCGACCCAGAACATCAAGTTGCCGATGCTTTTGGTGTATGGCGCCTGAAAAAGTTTATGGG
The DNA here is from genome assembly GCF_019977735.1 of Calothrix sp. PCC 7716. GTDB lineage: Bacteria > Cyanobacteriota > Cyanobacteriia > Cyanobacteriales > Nostocaceae > Dulcicalothrix. Next base: position 569,337 of record NZ_AP025018.1, read on the forward strand.
TAAAGAATATATGGGCATCGAGCGGTCTACGTTCATAATATCTCCCGACCAGAAAATTGCTTATACTTGGACAAAAGTCAAAACTAAAGACCATGCACAAGCTGTTTTAAAGCAATTGCAGGTTTTAGAAACCGGGTTTCTTGGTCGATAGTCTGTAATAAAAACAACAATTCTGCTTAGAAACCCGGTTTCTTAGTTTTTAATGGAAAAATCAATCGAAGTTCGTAACCCTAGAACGGGAAAATTTGACTACGTAATAATACCGCCTCCACAAAAACTTTTGGCACAACAATGTCAACGAATGCGGAGGGCACAAGCGCGTTGGTTTACTCTGGGAATAGAAGGACGAATAGAAGCGTTACAAAGCTGGAAACAATATATTATCAAAGCACGTGAGAAGTTAATCGATGCTTTAATTGTTGATACTGGGCGATTATCTATGTCAGTGTTTGAGGTTGACTGGTTAATTGCTAGCATCGACCGTTGGTGTATGAAGGCGCCAAGGTTACTACGTGTGAACGAGTATGATACTTCAGTTAGCTACATTAACTTACAGCAAACAGCAGAACCATACCCTTTAGTAGGGGTTATTAGTCCGTGGAGTTTTCCATTACTGTTATCTACAGTTGATACTGTTCCTGCATTGCTTGCTGGATGTGCGGTTATTGTCAAACCCAGTGAAATCGCACCCAGATTTATGGCGCCTCTGCAAGCTACACTCAATAACATTCCTCAATTACGCGATGTTCTTAGTTTTGTGGAAGGTGGTGAAGAAACAGGAGCTTTTTTGCTCGAATGCGTCGATGTGATATGTTTCACAGGTAATATAGAAACAGGGCGAAGCGTATTTGAAACAGCAGCAGAACAATTTATTCCAGCTTATTTAGAGTTAGGTGGCAAAGACCCAGCAATAGTTTTAGAATCAGCCGACCTAGACTTAGCAACATCCGCGATACTATGGGGAGCAGTAGTTAACAGTGGACAATCGTGTAACTCGATAGAACGAATTTATGTAGCATCCTCAATCTTCGAGAAATTTTACCATCAACTCATAACCAAAGCGCATCAACTGCAATTTGCATACCCAACCATTGAAAGTGGCGAACTTGGGCCAATCATCGCCGCCAAACAAGCTATAATTATCTCCGAACATTTACAAGATGCAAAAGTTGCGGGAGCAGTAATTCATTGTGGTGGAATAGAAAACATCAATGGTGGTTGGTGGTGTCGTCCGACAGTATTAACAGAAGTTGACCACACAATGAAAGTAATGACCGAAGAAACTTTTGGACCAATCATGCCCGTAATGGCATTTAAAACTGTCTCTGAAGCGATAAACTTAGCAAACGACTCTATATATGGTAACGGCGCCGCAGTATTTGCACAAGAAGAACACGAAGCTGCTTCAGTGGCACAGCATATACACACCAGTACAGTCAGTATAAACGATGCCAGCCTAGCCATAGCTATCCCCGAAGGAGAAACAAATGCATTTAAATTTTCAGGAATAGGAGAAAAACGTTTCGGCGCCGCCGGTTTAACCAGATTTTTATGTAAAAAAAACCTATTCATCAAAACCAAACCCATCCACAACCCCTGGTGGTTTAATAATCCAAATAACCCGTAACTCAAACTAATGCTCGTTATTGTCAAATCTGATCCCCCCCAACCCCCCCTTAATAAGGGGGGGCTAAGAATGCCTCTCTTATTCCCCCCTTATTAAGGGGGGCTAGGGGGGATCAGAATCTGCGACAACACTTTAAAATTAATGCCACACTCCACTAATACTCTGTCTCATAAAATTTGGCGAGTTGAATAAACGAACCGCAAAGTACGCTGCATAGCGCAAAGGAAGAATTAAGAGGCAAATAACACACTAATAACATCACTCACCATGTCCAAACAAGAAAAAGTCAACTTTACCACGCCAAGTGGCTTCCCCGAATTCCTTCCCACAGAAAAACGCCTAGAAGTACACCTACTAGATACAATTCGTCGAGTATACGAAAGCTACGGCTTTACACCAATTGAAACACCTGCTGTAGAACGGTTAGAAGTTTTACAAGCCAAAGGTAATCAAGGCGATAACATCATCTACGGAATTTCCCCCATCTTACCTCCCAACCGTCAAGAAGAAAAAGACAAAGCTGAAAAAGGTAGCGAAACAGGCGCCGAAGCACGTGCATTAAAATTTGACCAAACAGTACCCTTAGCTGCATACATCGCGCGTCACCTCAATGATTTAACTTTTCCTTTTGCACGCTACCAAATGGACTTAGTATTTCGCGGTGAACGTGCCAAAGACGGACGCTTTCGGTCATTTCGTCAATGCGATATCGATGTAGTTGGGCGCCGGGAATTAAGTTTATTGTATGATGCCCAAATGCCAGCAATTATCACAGAGATATTTGAGGCAATAAATATTGGTGACTTTCTAATTCGTATCAACAACCGTAAAATACTCACAGGGTTTTTTCAATCAGTTGGGGTAGAAGCAAGTAAAATAAAAGCTTGTATCGGTATAATTGATAACTTAGAGAAAATAGGCGAAGCAAAAGTAAAGCAAGAATTAGATAAAGAAGGTATTCCAACCGAAGGTATCGATAAAATTATTGAATTTATTAAAATAAAAGGTTCCGTCACAGAAATGCTTGATAAATTGAAGCATCTAAGTGACTCAATACCCGAAGCAGAACAATTTAAATTAGGCGTCACTGAACTTGAAACAGTTATTAATGGAGTTCGTAATTTAGGTGTCGCAGAAACCAGATACTGTATAGATTTATCAATCGCGCGGGGATTAGATTACTATACAGGAACAGTTTACGAAACTACTTTAATTGGACACGAAGCACTAGGCAGTATTTGTTCTGGTGGTAGATACGAAGAACTAGTAGGGGTATTTTTAGGTGAGAAAATGCCCGGTGTTGGTATTTCTATTGGTTTAACTCGCTTAATAAGTCGTTTACTCAAAGCAGGTATTCTTTCACCACTACCTGCAACACCTGCTCAAGTTATGGTAGTCAATATGCAGGATGATTTAATGCCTGTATATTTAGACGTGTCGCAGAAACTACGCAAAGCAGGACTTAATGTCATAACCAGCTTTGACCAGCAAAAGCTAGGTAAACAATTTCAATTAGCAGAAAAACAAGGAATTCAATTTTGCGTAATTATCGGTTCCGAAGAAGCGCAACAGCAAAAAGCAGCTTTGAAGAACTTGAAGACGCGCGAGCAGGTTGATGTGAAGATTGATGATTTGGGTAGTGAGATTTTAAAACAACTATAACTCTTGTGGAACAGGCATCCCTGCCTGTTCCAGTAATTCTATATTGTTAAATATGATGGGGTAAACCTCTACCATATCCAATGGATGAAGAATGTTAGAATTTACCCAGTTAATGAGGGTATCTCGCTTATTTCTAGCAATTAATATTAATAATGTGATTGGTGTATATTTTTACCACAGAGGCACAGAGTACACAGAGGGGCTTTGAGACAGGCGCCAATCTTCTAAAATTAATTACATAAACCACTAAATACAGGACGGGCAAGGATGCCCATTCCACAAGATGTTAATTTTATTTTGTGATATTACACTTATTGGACGGTATAAGATATATTGCTCATGCAGACAAATTCTAACTTGATATGTCCCGAAAAGTGTTAAACGAAGAAATACTAACTTTAAATCTGACTTACACAGGCAAAATAACGCAACAGCAACTAGAGAGACACCTTTGGGATGCTGCGGATATTTTGCGAGGAAAAATTGATTCGGGAGACTTCAAGCACTACATTTTCGGGCTATTGTTCTTTAAGCGGTTATGTGATGTTTGGCAAGAGGAGTACGACGAGCGTCTCAAACTCTACCAAGATGAAGAGCTAGCAAAAGACCCAGAAGAACATCGCTTTCATATACCACCAGGCGCCTTTTGGGATGATATCCGTAAATCATCTACAAATATAGGTGAGAGACTTAATATTGCTTTTCGGGCTATTGAAGATGCGAACACTCGCTTGCGGGGTGTATTTCAAGATGTAGATTTTAACAATAAAGAGCGGTTCCCAGATGCGGCATTAGAATTATTATTACAGCACTTTAGTAAATATCGCTTGCGGAATTGTGATGTTGAAGCGGATGTGTTAGGCGCCGCATATGAATATCTCATTGCTAAATTCGCCGATGATGCCGGAAAGAAGGGAGGTGAATTTTATACACCAAAAATGGTAACGCGCTTAATCGTTACATGCCTACAGCCAGATGAAGGAATGACTACCTATGACCCGACATGCGGAAGTGGAGGTATGTTATTAGAAGTTATAAATTATATCAAACGCCTAGGTAAAAACCCTAAGTCATTACAACTGTATGGGCAGGAAATGAATCTCAACACCTGGGCAATATGTGAGATGAACCTATTCTTACATGATATTGACGATGCTTTTATAGTACGAGGTGACACCTTACGCGAACCCAAGCATTTAGTAGCAGAAGGAAGTAAAGTATTAAAAACATTCGATATAGTATTAGCCAATCCTCCCTTTTCTTTAAAGAACTGGGGAGATGAAACTTGGAGCAAAGGAGATAAATTTAGTCGTGATACTTATGGATGTCCCCCAAAGTCCTATGGTGACTTAGCGTTTGTGCAACACATGATTGCTAGTTTAAACCCAACTGGCAAATTAGGCGTAGTGTTACCTCACGGGATATTATTTAGAGGTGGCGCCGAAGCTAAAATCCGCCAAGGTATATTAAAAGATGATTTAATAGAAGCAGTAATTGGACTGGCGCCAAACTTATTTTATGGCACAGGTATTCCCGCTTGCATATTGATTATAAATAAAAACAAAGAAGCCGCGCGTCAAGGTAAAGTATTATTTGTGAACGGCGCCGAAGAGATGGTAGAAGGTAAAAATCAAAATACCCTCTCCGAAGCAAACGTCACACGACTAGCAAAAGCGTTTTTAGCATTTAACGATGAAGAACGCTTTGCGCGCGTAGTAGAGTTAGACGAAATAGCAAAGAATGATTATAACCTTAATATTGCCAGGTATGTACAAACTAACGAAGAAGAAGAATTAATTGACGTAGCAGAAGAAGTAAGAGTTTTGAAGGACTTAATGGAAGCGCGCGATAAAGCCGAAGCAAAAATGTTAGAATTTGTAGACGAACTTGGTTATACTCCAAACCGATAAAATCTGCACTTATGTCATGCTGAGGAACGAAGCATCTGACAGATTTTCACATTGACTAAAAGCAAAGTTATAACCAGTTTTTAGTATATAGCAAAGATTGAAAATCGAACATCCGCCTATTACTTCACGTCAATAATATAAATAGCTTGTAGCACAGGCGTCCCGCCTGTGCAGTGATTAAGTAATTATCTTTACCACAGAGACACAGAGCGCACAGAGGTGCATAGTAAGAGAATTTAGTAATTGGCGCCAACCCATCATAAATGTTGACATGAAATACTGTAAGATACCCCAAGAATGGAAAGTAGTAAAAACTGGTGATGTTTGTACCAGTATCGTGCCTGGAAGAAACAAACCTAAGATATTTGATGGTGACATTCCTTGGATTACTATTCCTGATGTAGATGGTTTAACGCTTTCAGCCTCTAAAATTGGTCTTGCGGTAAGTCGCGAAGAATTAAAAAAAGCTAAAGGTAAAACGATTCCTCCAAATACTGTAGTTATGACTTGTGTAGGAACGTTTGGTATTGCGGCTGTAACTACACGAGAAATTGTAATTAATCAACAGTTACATGGATTTATATGTAAAGAAGATGTTTTACCTTTATATCTATGTTGGGTTCTTCGGGCAAAAGAAGCAGAAATGATTGCGCTTGCAGGTAAAACAACAATTCCCTACTTAAATAGAGAAAAGTGTGAATCTATTTCTTTTGCTCTCCCCCCCCTACGTGAACAAAAGAAAATCGCTGCTATTTTAAGCAGTGTGGATGAAGCTATCGCCAAGACCCAGGCAGTCATTGACCAAACCCGCAAAGTTAAGCAGGGACTACTCCAGCAACTCCTCACGCGCGGTGTTGGTCATACTAAATTTAAAGATAGTGCAATTGGGAAAATTCCGGAAAGTTGGAAAGTTGTTGAGTTAGGTGATATTACAAAAGAAAGTGCTTTTGGTCCTCGCTTTTCTGGCGAACTTTATGACCCAAATGGAAATTATGGTAGTGTTAGAACTACTGACATTGATGAAAACTGGGAAATTAACTACACAACTGTTCCTAGAGCAATGCTTCCCGAAGAGCAATGTCAAAATCATCGCCTAATTGATGGAGATTTATTGGTAACTCGTTCTGGCTCATGTGGAATTATTTGTATATTTAGAGAACAAACATTTCCTATGATTCCTGGGGCATTTTTAATTCGTTTTAGACTAATAAATTCGGCTAATTCGGAGTTTATAAGATTGGCAATGATCATACCTTCTACTCAATCCATAATTGCAACAATGGCTGCTGGTGGAGTACAAAAAAATTTATCAGGCACTAATCTAAAAAAGCTACTACTTCCTTTGCCATCACTTGAAGAGCAGAACAAGATAGTTTTGCTTTATAACAATGTTTTACAATCAGAAAAAACTTCACAGACAAATTTGCAGCAGTTGGAACAGCTAAAACGCGGATTAATGCAAGACCTTCTAACAGGTCGTGTTCGTGTTCAAGGCGCCTCACCTTCCATCTAAACAGCTACAATTGAATTTAAAGACCTTAAAACCAATCTAAAATTTATCAGATATATGAATGCCGAATTAGTAGAATCTTTGGCACAAGCTATTTTAGCTCTTTCTGTAGATGAGCGTTCTCTTTTGTCAGAAAAATTGGATACAGAAAATAAATTAACTTCTAGTTCAAAGCAAATACAGCTAGAAGCTACTTTTGCAAAACTTGTTAAGCAATGGCGTGAGGAAAATCATGGAGTATCTTCTACTAATCAAATGTCAATGCACCCTGCGTACCAACAAATTATAGGTATGGGTGAAGCTGCAATACCCTTGTTACTTAGAGAACTTGAGAAAAAATCCGGACAATGGTTTTGGGCACTTAAGTCTATTACAAGAGAAGACCCTGTTCCACCTGAACATAGAGGAAAAACTTCGGAGATGATTAAAGCTTGGTTGAAATGGGGAAGGGACAAAGGTTATATATGTTAGGTAATAATGCTTGGGTTAGTTATGTAACAGGATTTATTGAACGCGATTTTCCCAATTTATCTGCCTGCGGATATCAACTTACAAGTCCAGATACTATTGATTATAATTGTGTTGCTTGGGCAGCAGAGGATAACGAAAACTGGTGGTGGCCTGACGCCCAATACATACACTACTGGCCTCCAAATGTTTTGCGAGAAGAGACTCTTGAAGCATTTAAGGCAATGTTCCAAACACTTGGCTATGAAGTTACTCAAGACGATAACTTAGAAGAAGGGTATCAAAAAATAGCTATATATACGGATTCAAATAAAATGCCAAAGCATGTTGCAAGGCAAATGCCCAATGGTAAATGGACAAGTAAACTGGGTCAAGATGAAGACATAGAACATAATAATTTACAGGGATTAGCAGGAAACCCAGGTTATGGTGAGGTTGCCTACATTATGAAAATAACCGTATCGTTTTGATTATTCTACTTAAGTAAGCGATATTACAATGAAAGCATTTTAAGGAAGGCAAAAATGGACACGCTAAGATGTGATGTTACTCTCATCTCTATAAGCGTTGATAAAATGGCGCCTATAACTTATTTTCTTTTCTACGTTTTCTCCGCTCCATTGCTTCAATTAATATTTCTTCATATTCTTCAACCGATGCAACTTTTTCCAAAAGCTTCTCTTTGTAAGCACGCATTTCCTCAAGTCTCTTTTGAAAAAAGTTTGGGTCAAGCAGTTCTTTAACATTTTTCCATTGTTGCTCTTCTGTCAAAATACCTGCAAACGCAGTTGAATCAAGCTCTTGTATTTCTCTCCATTTTGCGATTTGCTCAGGTGTTGGTTGATATTTTTTTGATTCTGACATATTTATATAATCCTTGATTAATCAAAATGTTTTAATTCTCTGTAAATAGCTATATATACTTGATTTTGATGAAGGCAAAAACGGACAGTAGAGATTCGACGTACAACGAATCTCTAAAATGTTTGACAAACTGGCGCCTATAACTTATTTTCCATTCTACGTTTTTTGCGCTCTATTGCTTCAATTAATACTTGTTCATATTCTTCAGCCGATGCAAGCTTTTTCAAGAGCTTTTTTTTGTGCGTGCGTACTTCCTCAAGTCTATAATGAAAATAGTTTGGGTCAAGCAGTTCTTTGACATTTTTCATTTGTTGCTCATCTGTCAAAATACCTGCAAACGCAGTTGAATCAAGCTCTTGTATTTCTCTCCATTTTGCGATTTGCTCAGGTGTTGGTTGATATTTTTTTGATTCTGACATATATTTATACTAGTAACAGGCACCACAAATACAAGTACTAACCAGACAGAAAGTAACTCAAAGGTTGTTTTATCAATTTTTAAATCGTCATCTTTCTGCTCTGCTATTTAATTATTTTTGCAGAAAGCCTAGTATTGTTTCTTTCTTTAAAATTTCTTTACACAAGATAACATTATGTCAAATAGTACAATAGTATATCCTGTTTACTATCGGTTAGTTGTCCGGCGCCATAAGACTTGGCATTTTACCAAAGGTGAACCGTTTATAAATTTGTTTAATGCACCTTGGCTTGAGCAGGAAGATTTATTTGCTGCATTTGATACTTCGATGAAGCAGGTAGCCAACCAACTGCGGTTAATTAATAATGGCAAGCAAGGCTTTTATATAGCTGATATTAAAGACAAAAAATATTATTATTGTGGCACTGAGTGGAAAGATGTAAAAAATAAGCTCAGAGAATTGGGCATTGGTAGAGATGACCCAATGTAGGGGCAGTTCTACAATAATTTAACTAAATCTCTTGTGGGATAGGCATCCCTGCCCGTCCCATACATAGCAACTTACCCAGCAATATTATTTAACTGTGATTCGCATTCTTTGAAAATGTAATTAACGGCAGCAAATAAGCGCTCTAATTCCTGAATTGTGTAAAAAGTTTTATTTTGGGTGAACAGGTTTGAGTTTAGTTTACCAAATTGCCAGATGGCGCCATTAGAAACGATACCAAATATATTTGGAATTACGTCTGGTTCGGTATTTAGTCTTTGTGCTGCTATCATTTCTGCTAAACATTGCCCCCAACCTTCTGTAAAGTCGCTTTCTTTCTTGGCTTCAACTAAGACAATGTACGGTTTGTCAAAAACTACTGTTCCAAGGGGTGAGCGTTTTGCCAATATATAATCTGGGACACCACATAGTTTTTCGTCATACACTAATGTTTGGTGACTCCATAAAAGGAATTTACTGCGGTATTGTTTCCAGACCTCTCTTAGTACTGGGTAAATTATATTCTCACAAATCGCTATTTCTGAATTATCAAATACGCTTTCGTTAAATGTTAATTCTAGTTCGTCTCTGAAAGTTTGACTGATTGTAAACTCTGTTTCAATAATGAAGTTTTCTCGTACATATTTAATGATAAATTCTTTGGCGACAGCGCTGATACTTTTATAACTACTAAAAGGCATTTCTAACTTATCCTGATTCAAAGAGAAGTATCGATAATTATTGTAACTTATAAAATTTGATCCCCCCTAGCCCCCCTTAATAAGGGGGGGACAAGAGAGGGTTCTTAAAGCCCCCCCTTATTAAGGGGGGGTTGGGGGGGATTTACTCTGTAGTAAAATTTATGACTGCACAGGCAAAATGCCCGTGCTACAATTGCTACATTATGATGTGTTGTAAAAGATACCGCAGTTTCCATGACTTATGCGAACGAATATACTTTAGTAGAGAAGCCCTGTATCGGCGCCTTAACATCTTTTGGTTACACTTATCTACCTCCGCAACAAAACCAAGTAGTACGCGATACCCTTAATGAAGTTATTCTCCCCGATATTTTTATTACATCTATTCAACGCATTAACCAAATACCCGAAGAAGCTGCGCGCGCTACTTATCAAGATATGCTCCGAGTTACTGATAATGAGCAATGGACAAATTTACTGCGTGGTAACTATAGTCGTAATGTCCCTGGTGAGAGTACAAAGAAAACTATTCGTATTATTGACTTTCTCAACCCTGAAAATAATACTTTCACTGTTACTAATCAGTTTTACGTCAAATCTCAAAACGCGCGCAGACCGGATATAGTTATTTTCGTTAATGGTATTCCCATTGTTGTCATCGAAGCTAAAAAGCCATTTACTGCCAAAGATAAGACTGGGGAAGCGTTTGAACAAATTAAACAGTATGAGCGTGATATTCCTCGCTTGTTCTATTCCAATGCTTTCAATATTATTACTGACGGCGCCAATGTTCTTTATGGTGCTACAAATGCCTCTTCTGCATACTGGGGTAGTTGGAACGATGACGAAAACACAGCAAATATAAGCTTTAACAACGAGTTAGAGAAACAGCTTTGGTATTTATTAGAACCTTCTCGACTTTTAGATATATTGGCGCACTTCATTGTTTTTGAGAAGCGGGAGCAAAAGGTTACTAAAAAGATATGTCGTTACCAGCAGTATCGCGCGGTTAACAAGATTGTACAGAGAGTACTGGCGCCTCTTCAACCAGACTCAACTGGACGCAAATATCGTAAAGGTTTAATTTGGCATACCCAAGGTTCGGGTAAAAGTCTGACGATGGTGTTTGCTACTCTCAAGCTGAAAACGCATCGCACTATTAATTCTCCGACATTAGAAAATCCGAATATTTTAATTCTGACTGACCGCGTTGACTTGGATGAGCAAATTAGTAAAACTTTCCTTGCTTGCGGACTGCCTAACCCAACTAATATAAATTCTGGAAATGCGTTACAAGAAGCTATACATAGTAACCCTGTTGGCTTAACTTTGCTTTCGACTATATTTAAATTTGATGGTTCTGCACGAGAAGCAGCTAATAGCCATAATTGGATTATTTTAGTAGATGAATGTCACCGTACTCAAGAAAAAGATTTAGGCGCCTATTTAGAAAAGACTTTACCTCATGCTTGTTTTATCGGTTTTACTGGTACACCTATTCAAACCACCGATAAAGATACTTACCAAAACTTCAGCCTTCCCAATGAAGGATATCTTGACCGTTATAGTATAGATGATGCCGTTACCGATGGCGCCACTGTGCCCATACGATATACCAGTCGTAAAGCTGAGTGGCAAGTTGATGAGAAAAAACTTGATATTTTATTTGATAACTGGTTTGCTCAGGAACCAAAAGAAGTTGTTAATAAAATTAAAGCGCGTGGTGTTAAAGTCGATGATTTAGTCAAACACCGCGAACGTATCGAACTCTTAGCATACGATATTTGGGCGCATTTCTCTGCTCATGGGGCGCCGCAAGGGTTTAAAGCACAAATCGTTGCTATCGATAGAGAAGCGATTATTTTATACAAGCGTGAGTTAAATAAAATTATTACCAAAAGCCTTCAAAAACAAGGTTTAGATAAAGAAACAGCTATTATTTGGGCGGATGCCATGAGTATCCCAGTTTACTCATCTAACCAAGAAGACGGTAAACCTAGCGAAGATATATATATAGATAAGCTTCGCCAAGACTTGGTAAAATATGCTCTTGATAAAAATGGGGAAATTGCTGCAATTAGAAAGTTTACTGGGGATGATACAGAATATGAAGCCAAAGTTCTAAACGGTGAGGCGCCTTCTGTACATTTTCTCATCGTCTGCAATAAACTACTTACTGGGTTTGACGCACCAAGAGAAAGCGTCATGTATCTCGATAACCCTTTAAAAGAGCATAACCTATTACAAGCAATCGCGCGTACTAACCGCGTTTATGGTACACACAAAGAATTTGGTTTAATTGTAGATTATATTGGTGTCACCAAAAATCTTAGCTCTGCCCTTGCCACTTATCGAGCCGCTGATATTAGAAACGCTTTGGTAGACTTGGAAGTAGAGCGCAACCAATTTAAAAACATTCATACTCAATTAACAAAATTTCTGAAAACAGCAGAAATATCACTTCCTACTTCTTTTGCTGTAGGTGAGAAAAAAGGAACTTATCAAACCAAACGTACACCCGACATCCGCGTTTCATATGACACCCTTATTCAAAATTTAGGCAATGAGGAAAAATGGTATACCCTCCGGCGCCTATCCAAAGATTTTATAAAAGCTTACGATGCTCTAAGTCCCGACCCATTCATTCTTGACTACAAAGATGATTTAAAATGGATTGCAGGATTTTTACCTTTAGCAACGCTGACATTCGAGAAACGTGAGTCAACACTCAGACGTGATGTTAGTGCCAAAATCAGAGAAATGCTCTCAGAACATCTAACCATCACGGGAATAACGACATTATGTCAGCTACACGACATCAACGACCCAGAATTTTGGCAAGATTTTAGTAGTAGTGATAAAGATATTCAAATTGCTGTAGTACGTAAAAGCGCTGAACTACTTCAAATTATGCAGAAAAAGCTTGATGAGAATGAATTATATTATGCTACATTCTCTGAGCGAGTCAAAGAAGTATTAAACCAGTTTGAACAAAAACAAATTCAAGGCGCCGAAACTCTCAGAAAATACGAACAAATTATTCGTGATATGCAAGCATCTGAAGGCGCCCATACCAATACAAGCTTAAATCAAAATGCTTACGGCATTCTCAAAATATTAGAAGCGTTTCAAAACGAAGATAATATTCAACTCGAAGCTACCGCACAAGCTATTGATGTACTTTATACCAGTGAGGCGCCGTCTGGGTGGCAGTTAAAAGAGCAACTACGTAAACAGCTACGGCAACAAGTACGCGCTTTGGTATTCAAATTAGGTTTAAATAACTGGAAGGATATTCCAGGGAAAGTTGAAGAGTACGCAATTAAACATTATTAAGATGCCAAGAAACCGGGTTTCTTCAGAAACCCGGTTTCTAACTAAACTGCATAAAGTATCCTCACCAGACATATGAAGGTTTAGAAAGCAATGAGGGTTGGCGCCAAGATATGGCTTATACCTTCATTATCAACATAAACAAACCTTAAATATTATGAAAATTCAATTGTCTCACTTTAAAGGTCAATTTCTTTTCCTTTTGGGTCTAACTATTCCTGCTGTTTTAGTGGCTAATGTACACCCTGTAAAAGCAGAAGTTCCTAGTCGAGTAATGAAGCATAATGCTCCATTTATAGATATAAATCAGCGTTACGATTCATTAGGTGGATTACAGCAAGTTAATCCTATCAAAATTAATGGACAAGATGGCGGTACTGGAAAAGAAGCCAGCGACGACAAGAAAAAAGAATCAAAAGACGGTAAAGAATCTTGTGAAAGCGGTAACTGTGGAGGTATTTACAGACCTGGAGATGAAAGGATTAATCCAGTTATTAGAGGAAATATTCGCAATCAACTTCCTGGTCAACTTTTAAAGAGCAAACAACCAATTTTCTAACAATCTTAGCCCCCCGAATTCGCGGGGGGTTGGGGGGATTTTAATAAATTGAGAATACACACAGATGCTTCACTACGTTCAGCATGACATAGAGAATATTATATTAAAGAGGTAAGAAATGGATTTATTAATTATTGGTGAAGTGGAAGATAAATTAGCGCAAGCTATCGTTGATTTTTTTACTGCTTTGAATAAAAATGTAGTTATTTTAGATGTTTTATCAGCATCTCAATTATTCACATTAGAAATAATCAATGGAAAAGTCAGCGTTAGTCCCGATTTACCGATGATTATTCGTACTGTTTCCCCGTCTTTAATACGGAAGAATTTTGATGATACTTTTCAGTACGAGGAAGCTCTATCAACTCTTTGGGCTGTTGCAACTGCTAGTCAGGCGCCGATGTTAAATCGTCCTACACCTCGCAATATGTGGGGACAAATTGCAAGTTCTAGTGTGTTGACTCAAGTTCGTGCTGATTTAATTCCCGATACTCAAGAGATATTTACTTGTCATCAAAAACAATCTTTTTCATTTGTACCCGAACAACAATGGTACGTTCAAGATTTAGGAACTTATGAAAGTGCTGTAGCTGGTGAAGTTCTTTCTGGAAGTGGCCCCTATCGTTATCGTTCAACTATAGCAGGCGCCGACTATGAGATTGTTGTTGTCTTGGCAAACAAAGCTTGGCGTTCTACTCAAGTACCTTTAGAACATTTAAATTTAGAAGACCGAAGTATTAGTTTATTGCGAAAGTTAAATTTAAATTTTGGTGTGGTGATTTGGAGTATTGAGCCAAATTTACAAAAAGCAGCGATAGCACGGGTAGAAAGTTTCCCCACTTGGGAACAAGTCGAATTAGTTTGGTCAGAGCTTGCAGATAGCTTATACGAGGTACTATGCCAAAAATCTATGTAATTGGTCTAGATAGTGACCGCACTTTTTGTTATTTCGTTAAACTAGCTACTAGTAAAGGAATTGAGCTAGAAGTAATTAACTTACGCGAAGTGATTACTGAGGGGGATTGGTCGATACAATTACCTGTAGATGGTAATAGTTGGATTAGAAGCGGCGCCACTACCTACCACCTTGACCCAAATGCAGGATATTATTGTCGAATCATCAACCTTGCTTCTGTACAGTCAGATATAGTGCTTGCCCACCGATGGCAGGGTTTAGTTGTAGCTCTAACAGCTTGGTTAGAACAAATTCCTGGAAAAGTTATTAATCGTCCTAACTGTCGTGGTGATAATAGCAGCAAGCCGCTACACGAATTATCATTACAATATTATGGACTTAAGGTAGCTCCGAGTATAACTAGCTCTAATCCAATTAAATTAGCAGAATTTGTAAGTTCGCAACAAGCAATAGTAAAACCAATTTCTGGAATACGCGCGAATAGTCGCATTGTTAAACAAGAGGAATTTAAAGATTTTCATCCGACTCAAGGGCCTGTTCACCTACAAAAATTTATTCTTGGTTCGGATGTGCGAGTTCATGTAGTGGGCGATAATTATCAAGCCGAACTTATTCAATGTCCTACCGTTGATTATCGTCTCGATTACCAATTAGCCGAACATTTTCCTAATCATCAAATTCCTTCAGATTTAGCAAGAAAAATTATTAAAGCAACAAAAGCTTTTGGTTTAGTTTTTGCTGGTTGGGATTTTAAACTCACTCCCGAAGGTGAATATTGGTGCTTAGAAGCTAACCCAATGCCAGGTTATGATGGTTATGACCGCCGTTGTGAAGGTCAAATTACTGATTTAATTATAGATTATCTCACTCCAAAAACTAAATTAATACCAACAACTTCTATATCAAATCCTAATCAATTAATTACCGCACAACAAGGCGCCAGTATATATTCAGATATTAAAGCTCTACAAAAACATTGGCTCGTGCGCGGTAGTAGTGATAATATATTTGCTACCTTGGGTGCTGCTAGTTATTTAGACTGCGGTGAGTTTAAAGACACTCAAGATACTTATTTTCAAAAAGCTAGTCGTTATAATCTTATCTTGCGTAAACATTTCGGTTGTCTGTATAATTTAGTTAAAGAATATCTCCAAACTACACTCGGCGCCGAAGTTAAATATCGAGAAGATGCAGCATACCCAGGATTTCATATTTGGTTATCTACTGCTATTCCCACCTTACCTGTAGCTTCAATGCACTTTGATTTACAGTATCAATATTTAACTTGGAATAAACCAGAAAATATAGATTTTAGCCAAAGTTTATCTTTTACCCTACCAATTCAACTACCAGCTAGTGGTAGAGGCTTAAATCTTTGCGATATTAATTATATAGAGTATCTAGATATTCGACAATATAACCAACTCGATTGGGATTTAATTCCTCGATTTCGTAGTCAAAACTATCATCCTTACAAAGTTGGAGAAATGGTAATGCATTCTGGACATACAATGCACCAAATCGCACCAACTAGCACTGTACAACAAAGCGATGCACGAGTCACCCTTCAAGGTCATGGGGTTTGCGTGGATGGTGTGTGGTGGATTTATTGGTAACGAATTTAAACAGCCATGATTTGTAGGGATGTTTTTGTGTAACCTGTTATCTATAGGATATGTGGCTCATGTACGAGCGAATTAACAAAGGCAGGTTACGATTCAATGGCTTATTCCTGGTTTAAAGCATTTCACATTATTGGTGTCGTCGTTTGGTTCGCTGGGTTATTTTACTTAGTACGTTTGTTCATTTACCATATTGAGGCTGAACAAGAACCAGAACCAGCAAAAACGATACTTCAAAAACAGTATCAAATCATGGAGAAGCGTCTCTACAATATCATCACGACTCCTGGAATGTTGGTGACTGTCGCTTGTGCAGTTGGGTTGCTGGTTTCTCAACCTGACTGGCTACACCAAACTTGGTTACACGTCAAACTTGGTTTTGTTGTTTTGTTATTAGGCTATCACCATTACTGCAAACGCTTAATGAAGCAACTCGAAGCGGGTACCTGTAAGTGGACGAGTAAACAAATGCGCGCGCTAAATGAGGCGCCTACGCTTTTACTAGTTGCTATTGTATTACTTGCAGTGTTCAAAAACAGCCTACCTACAGATACAACCGTCTGGGTAATTTTTGGACTAGTTGTTCTCATGGCTGTTACTATCCAACTTTACGCTCGTAAACGGCGCCTTGATAAAGAAAAAGAATTAGCTCAAGTCGCTAGTACCCAACAACTACAAACCTAGACAAAGTTAAAAGTTATGAGTGCTGAGTGCTGAGTAATAATTTATAGTTCTTAACTCAGCACTCAGCACTCAGCACTCTTTACTCTCAAAATGTCATACATTAAGAAATGTAAACCTTAATTTTGACATCTCTGGCGTAAGTATGTCCGATAAACCTTTGGGGACACCTCGTCCTTTGTGGAAAGTAATATCATTATCTGTAGTTACGTTGATGTTGTACTACGGTTGGTACAAATGGATTATTCAAGAAGAACTGCGTAATTATAAGGGTAGCGGTTGGTCGGGTACGCTTTGTATGGCGCCGTTTGTTTTAGGTGTAGCAGTGCCGCAATTGTTACGTATATTTGACCCAGATGTACCAGGATGGTTTGGTTGGTTTTCTTTTCTGGGCATTGCTTGGATATATATTGTGCAGTTTCGTTTGTATCGAGATGTAAATGAGTTATACCGCGAAGCTGGCATGAAAGAACCGTTAGTTGTTTGGTGGATATTTATACCAGGTTTGAATTTAGTTGTGGGTTTACGACAAATTCACTTTTTAAGTCAATATTGGGCGGAACAACAAGGTATTATTGTTAATGATACAGTTGCTAATAATATCCCTTTTCTTTCTACTATCTAATTCTTACCTCTGTGTCCTCTGCGTCTCTGTGGTAAGATAAAAATTTTTTACCACAGAGGCACAGAGAGCGCAGAGAGATACAAGTAAAAATGCTAATACAATCATTATTTACCAACCGCATAGCTGTACTAGCAACCATGCATCAAAAAGAGCAAGTCATGGCGCCTATTTTAGAGGAATTAGGCTTAAAAGTCATAGTGCCAGCTAATTTTAATACCGATACATTCGGTACTTTTACTCGTGAAGTTAAACGACCAGGCACGCAAATAGAAGCTGCTCGTATTAAAGCTCTTGAAGTATTAGAAATTACAGGTGAAACAATTGCTGTAGCAAGTGAAGGAAGTTTTGCGCCGCATCCTAGCTTACCTTATATTTCTAGCAATCGCGAAATAGTTATTTTTATTGATAAAACTCATGATTTAGAAATTATTGGCGAAGAGTTCTCAATCGATACTAATCATAGTTGTAAAATTATTCGTAGTGTTGATGAAGCTTTTGAATTTGCCAGTAAAGTTGGTTTTCCTGAGCATGGCTTAATTGTGATGTTTGATGAAAATCCTAAGAATAGTAGTGAAGTGTTTAAAGGTATTAATACCAAAGATAAACTAACCGAAGCTGTAAATTTTGTACTAACTACTACCGGCAAAGCACATATTGAAACAGATATGCGCGCAATGTACAACCCGACGCGAATGAAGAATATTGAAAAAGCTACTCGTAATTTAATTAGTAAAATAAATAGCTGTTGTCCTCAATGTTCGGCGCCTGGTTTTGATGTTACTCAACGAATTCAGGGTTTACCTTGTGAATTATGCTATGCACCAACACTTTTAACCAAATCTGTTGTTTACCAATGTAAAAAGTGTGGGTATAAGGAAAATAAGTTGTATCCGGATGGCGCCGAGTTTGCTGACCCAGGTCAATGTATGTATTGTAATCCTTAATGAAATTTAGAAACCTGGTTTCTTAAAGAAACCAGGTTTCTTGGGTTGATGTTACCAAAATAAATGATTTAGGAAGTTGCGTCCAAGTTTGGCGCCATCCGGTTCTTGGTAATTTTTAGGTAGTAAGTTTTGCATGTTGTGTTGTAATTCGTCGATGACTGTTTGTATTTGCTGTGATTTGGGACGGGTACATTGAGGTAATATGATAGGTTCGCCAATTCTGATTGTTAACTGTTTGCGGAAAAATAGGTCTTTTGTTCCTATTAATGCTATAGGTAAAATTGGTACACCTGAACGTAGTGCATAAATTACGGCGCCTCTTTTTAAGGGTAATAATTGACCTTCGACGGCGCCTAGTTTACCTTCAGGAAATAGCATTACACTTTCATTACGTGCAAAAATACCGCAAACAATACGGTCTAGTCTTCGCATTGACTCGATAGAATTACCCTTGGGAACGTATTTTTCAATGTCCGCAGCGAGAGCAGCTAAGTCTTCACGTCCGTTTTTTGCTGCTTCGATTACCGCTATTTCTTCTTTCCATAATCTATCTAATGGAATTACTCCCTTGGCAAAGTGCAATAATAATCTTTTCCATACACTATTATATAGTGTGCGTGCGTCACCTAAGATATGAAAGTATGGCTTTGCTGGTAATTCCGATAGCAACAGAAACGGGTCGATGTGGTTGAGGTGATTAGCTGCAAACAGTACTGGGGTGTCGGGTATTCTTTCGGGGTTTTCAACTTTGACCTTAAATAATGTATGGATTAGCCCACGTAACACCGCACGGCGAATTTTTCCACTGATACGATTTTCACAGGCCGAGAAGAGCGCATTTTCTTGTGATGACAGCGCTTGTTCTATCATCTTGTTGCTTTTTGCACAACGCGCATATGCTACACCCTCACCTGCACGCTTTATTGTCGCTTCTGTTAATTCAGGTAAAGGTTGTTGATATTCGCTTGTTTGAGAGGGCTTCGACTGCAACATTGATACCATAGCGCTGTTTCTCACTCACTAATTTTTTATTCTTATATATCAAAGCTACGCTATCTAATACCCTCTGGTATATTCATACAGGCAGTTTCTTCAAATGTCCCTAATACTCTTCTGTATATCCAAGAAAACTGCACAATTACCGCTCCTCCAACCACTTGTATCAATGGACAGATGCACAACTGCCATATAGTATTATGCAGGCGCCTGTCGGTCAAATAAAAAAGCTCCCTCATCTAAAGACAAGGAAGCAGGGCGTGTGGTGTGAGGAGCAAACTCAATGTTTGCATTACTGTAATTATACTAAATTTTACATGAAGTAGTTACGACATCAATGTGAATTTTAAGTAATTTCTCTAAAAACGTGCTTGGCACGACTTTACAAATTACACATACATCTAGCTGTATAATTAGTAGGAGCATAAACTGTAGTATCTCTAACTACTTTTGATAGATGCCAATATCTAAAAAAAATCTTAAAACTAAAGTATGAATTGCGGATTTAATGCGATTCTGATTGTAATAGAACTTAGCACAGAAACCTGGTTTCTACCCAAAATCGTCGTTTTTATTATAAATTATCGACCAAGAAACCAGGTTTCTAGGATTTTTGCGTAAGTCCTGTGTAAGTATAGATTACTTAATATATTGGAGACAAGTATATAAAGTCTCTAAATTTAAAAAAACACAACTCTAGATACAAGCATCAGCGATAATGCAACAAAGATTTGGAAAAATGATGTAACATATTGTTAAGTGTTTATTCTGAATCTTGAAAGCGGATATTGGAATGCTAATACTTGAGGTCAGCTAGGAGATGCTGAGGCAATGAGTCCGTTATTAATAATTTCTCAATTCCTTACTCACAAATTTCCGTGGTGGGGAATTTGTCAACTTAAATTTGACCCAAAGTATAACACTTTGTACATGCGTTGTGTCAACCCAGATACTAGAAGAGCCATATTCAAGGAAGCTTCGGCACTGTCAAACTTGGATATCGGTATCGAACGGTTTATTGTTGTGTATCCTGGTTATCCTGATATTATTATTCCTTATGCTCATAGCCAATAAGGTTAAGAATACTAATAGAACAAGGTTCCCCGAAATATATCGGGAACCTTCTTTAGTAAGCCCATGACGGGGATTCAACTCGTGACCTCACCCTTACCAAGGTGACGAACGAATGTTATGCTCAGGTACCAATGTCATGCTGAGGAACGAAGCATCTTTAAGATTTCCAAGCTTATTAAAAGTAAAGCTGTAGCCAGTTTTTAGTATAAAATCATCCTAAAGCCAGAAAATCAGAGAATTGTTTAGATAGGCACCTGACCTATACTTTTACAATACCTACTCAGTTAGTATTTACAAAACAAACTATCTTAGAGATTCTTCACTTCGTTCAGAATGACATATCCAAGCTTTTTTTAGCACATAATTATAAATTTAGTAAGCCCATGACGGGGATTGAACTCGTGACCTCACCCTTACCAAGGGTGTGCTCTACCACTGAGCTACATGGGCGTATATTTAGTGATGAGTTAAAAGTTCTGAGTGCTGAGTAGTAAACTTTCGATTTCAAACATCAACACTCAAACTTGGTAGAACATGGGCCGAGCTGGATTTGAACCAGCGTAGCTTTCGCAACGGATTTACAGTCCGTCTCCATTAACCACTCGGACATCGACCCAAGTCATCTACGACAATTTATATTAGCACAGTGGACAGAAATTACAAGGGGTTTACAAAAAAAAGTTAGGAATTAGGCAAACTCCTAACTCCTAACTCCTAACTCCTAACATTTACGCCGCGTTTGGATTGAGGAAACGATTTGCGAATTTCACGACATCACCCAAATCAGTGTCCCCATCTCCATCGCTGTCGAGGAATGAGTTTAGTAGGGGGTTTGAGTTACCCCAGGCGCCTGTTTGTGGGGCGCCCATTTGCAATATTCCCAATACTGTAGAAACGACTGTTGGTAAAGCTGACTGTACAAGGTTGGGACTCATACCTGTTTGCTTTGTAACAGTTTCGCTAATTTGCTGCATTAACTGCGGTGATAGTAGCGAAGTTAATGAACTACCAGAGGCGCCACTGGCCACTACTTGACTAATTAAGTTTTCTAAGCGACCAGTACCAATTGTTGTTTGTTGCTGTTTAAGAACCGGACGAATCATGTTACCAACTATTGATACCATGCTTTGCACTTGGTTCGGCTGCATTCCACGGTTGGTTGTCAAACTTTGAACTGAGTTCATTATTGAAGCAAGTTGCGGCACGTTTGCCGAGGAGTCTGGATTATTAATTGCGCTTAATACATCAAAAAACATACTCATGGTTATCTCCTGATTAAAACTATTTAATTTGCTGGCACACGAACGTGGAAAGACCGGATAATACGTATCCAACGGTTTTCTGGGGTGTAGTAGCCAACTTCGGCAATATAGTCGCGGTTACTAACAGGAATGTTGACGTGCTTATCAAAATCGTTTTCGTCGCAAGCGTATTCCTGAGTTGCGTGCGGTTGTTGATAGTCGATATCTAAGTTTGTTGAGTCGTGGACTCGTAATATAAATCTATGCCCACCTTGGTCACGCGCGGCTTGTTTATAATCGGGTGACACTTCCCAATATGCATAAGCATTTTGAGAGTTACGTGGCACAAGTATTATTTGACATGTTTTGGCTGCTAATGTTAGGCGCCTGTTACCATTACCAAGCGTGTACGAATTTTCGTTGGTGTCTTTTTTTTCTTTGGTTTCTTTGTTCCCATTAGGGTCGAAAGCTTTAGTGACGCTTCCTACGGCAACTGCACCCACACCCGCAACAGCACTACCTATTTGTGCTGCTCTATCGAACCAACTAACAGTAGTCTTAGTACCATTCGTGCCATTTTCTACTATGTTTGCTCTCGGTAATATTTCAACAACGGCGCCTTCACTTATATCGCTTGTATCATTAGTATCCGACTCGAAAACTGGCGGCAAAGATGATATTCTCACAGGCTCCGATGTTTTAACTTTTAGCCAGCTACCATCGTCTCGAATATAACCAAGCTGTGCGACATAATCACGGTTGGTTTGTGGAATTGGAATGTGCAAATCGTTGTTTACACTACATTCGTACTGCGTTACTGGCTCAATTCCATTTAAATTAATATCGGCTACATCTGTATTATTTACTACGTCTGTAACATCGTAAAGGCGAAGTCCAAGTTTACGTCCACCAAGTTTGATAAAATCTGCTTTGCGCTCGGCTGGTATTTCCCAGTAAGCATAAGCTTCGTCTTTGGTGCGCTGTACAAGAATTACTTGCCCGTTGTCCACATTTGTGGAATTTGTTATGGAATTTGTATCCTCTACAGTATTCACTGTATCTAGAATATCTACAGCACTTGCAGCATTACTTGGCTTTTGAATTTCGGTTTGCGACTGACGATTTATATTGAGTAGAGTTAATAATCCCGCTCCTGATGCGGCGGCGGTGCCAGCTAAACCCATTACCGCATTATCAGCTTTTTCTGGTATACTATCGTTTTGATTATCATTACCCCATAGCGATGCTGCTTGTAACTGTTCTGCCGTTGGCGCCACTGGAGCTTCCATATCTGC
Source organism: Calothrix sp. PCC 7716 (assembly GCF_019977735.1). Classification (GTDB taxonomy): domain Bacteria; phylum Cyanobacteriota; class Cyanobacteriia; order Cyanobacteriales; family Nostocaceae; genus Dulcicalothrix. The sequence goes on from NZ_AP025018.1 coordinate 592,270, forward strand.
TGCGACACGAACTTGCGGAGAACTAGCGACTTTATACCAGCCATCATCAGTTGTAGGATAACCAATTTCAGCATAATAGTCACGGTTTGCTGCTGGAATGGGAACGTGTAAATCTGGTTCGCGTTCTACACAATTCAATTCATGGACGAGTGTGGCAGGATGTAAATCAGTATCGGTATTAGTAACATCATATAAACGCATTTTTAAACCACGTCTACCTTGTCGTCGCAAATCTTCTTGGACATCATGAGGAATTTCCCAATATGCATATGCGCTTTGAGTATTACGCGGTGTTAAAATCATCCGACTTTCACCTAGTTTAGCCACAGGCACCACAGGTGTAACAGGTGTAACAGGTGCAACAGGCGTAACAGGTGTACTATCAGGTTTTCTCGTTAACCACCAAAGTCCACCTCCAAGTATTCCTATAAGTGGTAATAACCAAAGGAAATCTTTATCTGATGATACGGGTGTTGGTTCTGTAACGGCGCCGGGTGCATTAGCGACAGTGGTATCTTGATTTGTATTTGCTTGGTTGGGAGTTGCCGCAGTCTCTTTTGGTGCTGGTGCATTTTGGGGAGCAACTACAGTAGCTACTCTTGCTTGCTCGACAACTTTTTGATTTTGACTAGAAGAAGCAAAACCTAAAAACGCTTGTACTGCGGGCGTTGGTTTTTCACCTTTGTATACGTATGCTAAAGGTTGTGAGAAAGGATAGCGTGGGTCTGTTGGTAAAACATTGTGCATTGGCACGACTCGCACGTTGGAATTTTTCACAACTTGGTCGGCAATTGCATAACCAATACCATCTTTACCCAATGCTTTAATTACAGCAGCAGTACTATCTTCTTTTACTGTTACCGCATTGGCGCCAGCTTTGAGGGGTGCGTTCTTAAATACTGGATAATTTTGAAATGCTTTTCGAGTATCGCTAGTTTCCGGACGGTCAACCAAGCGAATTTTTCCTTTACCTAATTTGAGTTGCGACAAGTCAGTTGCTTGCCCCCGAAAAATTTGAGCAAACTGATTAATTGTAATACTCGCTTTCAGCGGATTATCTTTGCTGACAAATGTGGCTATTTTATTACGTGCCACAGGTACAGCAACCAAACCCTTCGCTTTTTCCGCATCAGTTAGCGGACGACCAATAGACGCTAAGTCAGCTTTACCATCTAAAACTGCTTTCAAAGCTGCATCAGTTCCATTGTAGGCAGTCTTGACATCGGTCTTAGGAAACTGAGTTTTAAAGTTCTTGGCTAAAGCATCATTAATTTTCGCCATGCTGCTCGAACCGTTAATGCGTACCACTGTTCCGTCTTTAACTGTTTTCGGCAATGGGAAAGTTCCCTGTGTCGAAGATTGAGCCACAGTAGGAGAAATTTGAGTAGTAGTAGCTACTGGTACACTAGCACTCAATATTAGCAATACCGCCAACGCGGATAAAGAACCCTTTTTATCAGCCACCCTTACAGTCGCTCCTCTTTCACTTTCAAACGTTAATTTTGAACTAATAGCCGATATGGAACTTAATACAACCACGTATTAAAAAAACTTTATTGCTGATTTAACCAAAAAACATCAAAGTTACGCAAGTCACATTAAAAGTAGTGCGCCCATCTCGTGAATGCCCAATTGAGTCACCAATTGAGTCACCCATTATACATTTCACAAGATTCTTTTAATACATCAGGCTATAAATTACCGCTATATTTTTATTTATTTACATTTGGTATAAAAAGTTTACCTATCTGTAAAAATCTTTACCGTAGGTTGGGTGACAACCCAACCCCAAATTATCTATCAATTATCAATGCTGATGGTGATAGCGAGTGAAAGACGGGCCATATGTAGCCAGAAGGTTTTCTTGTGACAGCGCAAATTCAGGCGTACCACTACAAACAACTGTCTGGTTAAGACAAATAACACGGTCACAATTTTGGTTCACCATATCAATATCGTGAGAAACTTGTAAAATCGTCCAACCCTGTTCTTGTTTGATTTGATTGAGTAAAGTATAAAATTCTGCTGTTCCCTGTGCATCAACTCCAGCAAAAGCTTCATCTAAAACCAATAGCTGACGCGGCGCCACCAAACAGTAAGCTAGTAATACCCGCTTAAACTGTCCTCCGCTTAGTGTCCCAATGGCTTGATTTCGTAAATGTAGTGCATCAGTTCGCACTAAAGCTTGTTCAACAGCAGCAAGTTTATTTGCTCTTTCCCCCTTTTTTGTCCACCCCAAAGCAACCAACTCAAACACCGAAATTGGAAAACTGCGGTCAAATATAAAATTTTGTGGCATGTATCCAATTTGTTGCCGTAAATGCCCTAAGCGTGTAATTGGGCGCCCAAAAATTTGAACATTACCGCTACTACGAGGAATTAAATCTAAAACTGCTTGTACTAATGTACTTTTTCCGGCGCCGTTTGGCCCAACTATTGCGGTATTAGTTCCTGGTTCAAGTTGAAACGAAACATCGCGAAGCGCAAGATATTTTCCTAAATAAACAGTTAAACCTTCGACTTGAAGAATAGGGATATTACTTATCATTACCAATAAATACTATAACTAAAAGAACACAGTAAGGTGGGCATTGCCCACCCTACTACTACTTGAAAGTAGACAAAAATAAATTTGATGAAGCGAAATATTTATGGTTGCTTCTAGTCATGTCAAAAAACTTCGGAGCGAACCATAAATAAAGAAAATGGCTGTTCCTGTCAATTTATGGTTGTGTACGTATATATAAGTTACTTACAACCCAACTGTAAATTTTCTAAATTTGCTCTCATCGATTTGAAATAATTCTGAGGGTCTTTGTCACCCGTCTCTAAAGAATTAATTTCACGAAGCGTTAAATTCAAATCTTTAGATAAGCTCGCAAGTAATTTATTATCAACTCCCGGTTCATTAAACAACGCTCTCACATTATACTTTTTCACTGTGTTCACTACCTTTTGTACATCAGCAGGCGCCAGTTGGTCTTCTGGTACTTCTACTACGGCCACTTGCTTTAAGTCATACCGTTGTGCTAAATACGGGAAAGCATCATGGAAAGTTATAAAAGTACAGTTAGGAGTTTTTTGTAATGTCTGTTGAAACTCATTGTGTAAATCATCAAGTTGCTTTATATAAGCTGCTGCATTCGCTTCATACGTTGCTTTATTATTAGGGTCAGCAACAATTAATGCATCACGAATATTGGTAACTTGCTGTTTTGCTAATACTGGGTCTAACCAAACATGGGGGTTTCCTGCTGAGTGGTCATGGTCGTGGTCGTGTCCTTTTCCTTTAACAGGTTCCACAACTGGAGAAATTTCACCCAATGCTTTAATACCCTTGCTTGCGTCAACTTGCTTTAAATTGGCATTTTGAGCATTTTTGACTGTATCTTCCAAAAACTCTTCTAACCCCAATCCATTTTTTATCAAAACGTTTGCCGTTGCAATAGCTTTAACGTTTTCTGGTGTTGCCTGGTAATCATGTACTTCTGTACCAGGTGGAATTAAAATTTCCACTTCTGCTACATCCCCAGCAACTGCTCTTGTAAACCAGTACATCGGTAAAAATGTTGCTACTGCCTTTATTTTGGGTTTTCCTGGGTCTGGTGTTGGTGTTGCAGTCGTTGGAGGTGATGTCTCTGTAGTTACTTGGTTATTATTGGTTTGACCACAAGCTGCTGTAGTCAGCAGTACCAATAACGCTAACAGCGACGCGCCCCCTTTAACCTTGCTACTGCTTTTGCTACTTATCTTGTACAATTTTCTTGGCGCCTTATTACATTCCATAAAACACAAACTACCCTCAAGCCACATTTTTCTTGACAATTAAGTTACTATAGTATGATAATGATTCTCGTTATTTGTTCATATTGTAACTAAAAGTCGGTACTAATGTCAATTGCAATTAGTCACAATTGCATTAAGTTGACACAGTTATGACATTGTTGAGGTTAAGAATCTAGATTTTTTATTAAGTAAACCAATAAGTATTGGTTAAAACTTGATAATGCCTATGCAAATAAGTGCTTGTGCAAAATAAATTATATACTCCTGAATTCTGTGTTCAGTAGTGCTTATAGTAAAAAAGATATATATTTAATTTTGCGTAACTACTTATTCTTGTATTTAATTCAACAACTTAATAGTAGTATTAGTAGTAATTAGCAATTGTGTGAGGAGTAAACGTGAAAAATATCTGGTTTCGAGCAGCTAGCCCTGTTGCTTTGGCTACAGTCTTAGCCATGAACTCCACTGCGTTTGGGGAAGAAGTCAAGCAGTTGCAGCAAGTCGAAGTATCTCAAATAGCAACTCCAGTAGAACTAACTGGAAGTATTCCAACGCAAGATATGTCGCAAGTAACATCGGTATCGCAGTTCTCGGATGTACAGCCAACAGACTGGGCATTCCAAGCGTTACAGTCGTTAGTAGAACGTTACGGTTGTATAGCGGGTTATCCGAATGGGACTTATCGTGGGAACCGCGCGTTAACACGATATGAATTTGCGGCAGGTTTAAATGCCTGTTTGGATAGAGTTAATGAACTGATTGCAACTGCTACGGCAGATTTGGTCAGAAAAGAAGATTTAGATGTAATAGTTAGACTGCAAGAAGAATTCAAAGCAGAACTTGCGACGTTACGGGGACGTGTTGATACGCTTGAAGCAAAAACAGCTGAATTAGAGGCAAATCAATTCTCAACTACAACTAAACTACAAGGGTCAGTAGTTGCAGTGTTCAGCGATGTTTTTAGTGGTGATAATGTCAATGGTGTTCGTCCCACAGATAACAACACTACTTTTGGCGCCCGTACTCGTGTTGAATTCGTCACTAGTTTTACGGGTAAAGATGAGTTGCTGACACGACTCCAAGCAAACAATATTTTAGGTCCCGACATTGGTACTCCCGAAGGTAATTTATTCTTTGTCGGAGAAGACGGTAATAATAATGTTTCTCTCGATGCGCTCGTATACGCATTTAATCCTGGTGAAAATACAGAGATAAAATTAATAGCCAATGCAGGCGCCGCTGACGATGTGACGAACACGCTCAATATATTTGATGGAGATGGAAGCTATGGCGCCTTATCGAGCTTCGGTACTCGTAACCCAATTTATTACCAAGTAAACGGCGCCGGAGCAGCATTTAATCAAAACTTTGGTGACTTTTTAACACTATCGTTGGGTTATTTGGCAGGGGCAAACAACGACCCCACACCCAAAAATGGATTATTTGACGGTTCGTATGCAGCTCTTGCACAGCTAGTTGTAAAACCAAGTGAACGTATTAGTGTTGGTTTTACTTACATAAATGCTTATAGGCAACCGTTTCTTGCAGGTAGTAATGCTGCGACTTTAAATGTCGCCTCGCCATTAGATGGAACAACAGTACTTGGTGACGAAGTGCCATTTAATACAAGTTCTTATGGTGTACAAGCATCAATAGGTATCAGCGACAAAATTGTCTTAGGCGGTTGGGCAGGTTACAGTAATGCGCGTAACATGGCAACTACAGCAGCTTTTCCAGACCGTGGAAGCGCTGAGATTTGGAACTGGGCTGTTACACTAGGCTTACCCGATTTTGGTAAAAAAGGTAACTTAGCAGGCATTATATTCGGTATGGAACCGAGAGTTACACGTTCAACGATTGATGGACTAACCAGAGACCAAGATACCTCTTACCACATCGAGGCTTTTTATCAATATCAAGTTTCCGAAAACATCACCATTACTCCTGGTGTCATTTGGTTAACGGCGCCCGACCACAACAGTAATAACGATTCCACTGTTATAGGCGCCCTGCGAACCACCTTCAGCTTCTAGCAACCCACTCTTGTAGCACAGGCATCCCTGCCTGTGTATCCCTGCCTGTGCATTCTCATGTTATTCTTTCTTTACAAAAATTTACTTTTATTAATAAACCTAAATAAATATACTTAGGTAATATAACTGAATATGTATTACAAGTTTACAAAATCCTATCTAAAATTCAGTAGTAATTGTGATAAGATGATGACTATATACAAATAAAAAAAGATGACCAGTCTACCACAACTGGTCACATATATGTTTCGTCATCTTCTCGAAAGAGTTTATCCGGTTGCACGTTCCCAAAACGCAACAGGATGTTTTTCAATTAAATATTGTAACAGGCAGCACAGATTTTTAGTTGACTTTTGAGAAAAAAAGTTAGACGTACTGGAAATTGTGCTGTTTTGTTGTTTTACCTGATTTTTTGAGGTTGTCCCCAGATAATACGCTCGTTCTTGTAAATGGCAATTCCCGGTTTGGCGCCTTTAGGTTTGTAGACGTGCTTTGGTTGAGTATACACTACAGGTACTTGTTCACTTTGACGCGCACGGCTATAGTAAGCTGCGAGGTTAGCGGTGTGTTGTAAATCAACTTCATCTGGCATATTACCAGCTTGGAGACGTAAAAGCACGTGACTGCCAGGAATTTCTTGAGTGTGGAACCATAAATCGTAATCATTTGCAAAGCGAAAAGTCAGTTGGTCGTTTTGACGGTTGTTACGACCGATTAAAACTTCAAGTCCACCCGGAGTCTGAAAACGTCTAAAGTTAATATCTTTACTTTTATCGTTGCTGCGACTGCGGTAGCCTGTATCTTCGAGGTATTTTTGAGAGACAAGTTCATCACGAATTTCTTCGAGAGTTTCTAAATCTTCTGCTGTAGAGTAACTTTCAATTTGCGAAACAGCAGCTTCAACTTGTTCCAAATACTCAATTTCTGCTTCGACATCGGTAAGTAACGGTTCTACGGCGCCACGCGCACGCTTCAGCTTTTGATGCTGTTTATAAAGCAACTGCGCGTTAATCACAGCATTTTTATCTGGTTCCAGGGGAATAGTAACAGGTTTACCCGTCTCAAAATCAGCCAACGTTATTTTATCCATCCCAGGCGCCCACTCATGTAGATACGCCATTAATAAATCAGCATAGTACCGATATTCATCTGCGCGTTCGCTTTGTGCCAATCTTTCTTTAAACGTGTTTGCCTTCTGCCGCAACTTCTCTAAAAGATTATTGAGCTTTTGCATCAACTGATGCCGTAGCTGTGAAAACACTAATTGATTAAACTCAGTTGTATAGTAATCATTTAATAGTTCTTGAGTACTATTTGCTTTTTTAATTCCACCCCAACCTAATACTGTGTAACCAGACTCTAAATAAACTGGTTCAAACTGGTTAGCTTCGACTCGATGTAACCATTCTTGCCAACGTTGAAAGAATTTTTCCCACTCAAGAGTATTTAGCTTATCAGTAGTCGCATCCAAATCAATATTTGCCGCAACTAACATCGACTGTATTAACATCGGTGAAAGACCGCGATAATTTTTGAGCAACTGTTTTTTCAAGGCGCCAGGTACTAAACTGACCCGTTCATGCCAACGTTCAAAAGACTCACTCAAACTGGGGATAGTATTTGTCATGCTGGGAGGCGCCTCATACATCTGCCCAGTCAATACTGTACGAACGCTCGATTGCTGTTGATTTACTTGATGTGCAGTAGTAATAATCTCATTTTTAGCATTAGTAAGCACAACATTACTGTACTTACCCATGATTTCTATATATATATGATATACAGCATCTTCACCAGGGCGCCGAGCGAACTGTAAATCAACAACTCGTTCCCACGCGGCAATAGTCTCAACTTTAACAAGTGCCAAACCATTAAGCTGACTAAATAACTGCTGACTAAAAGTAAAAGTATCAGGAACTCTGGGAGGTGGGGAACCAATATGCAAACGCGCAGCTTGAGGATGCCAAGAAACCTCCAGCCACCCACGTCCCTTTAAAGTACGCAAAGCAATAGAAATAGTATTGCGGTCACGCTGGTAAACTTGTTCAACGCGCGAGGGTATCCAAGTTTCGCGCAGTTCGTTACAAACCGCAGTGAGAGTAGTAAAGTCAAAAGATTGCACAGCGATTTGTCCGTTTACATCAACCTACAAACCCCAGTATAACAATCATTCTTACTATTCTTGTGGAACAGGCATCCCTGCCTGTTTATTCCCTGATGTCATGCACAAGGTAGAAGCATCTTAAAGATTCGCTTGTAATACTATATTTAAATTCAATACCTTCGCCAAATTTAAGAACTGGTGGAGCAAGTACTAGCAGGGTGTATGCGCCCTAAATTGGTAACTCTGTGGAAAATATTTGCCATTAAAACTGGGTCTGGTTTTTCGGGAAGGAGTTTTATAGTTTCCTCAACATATTTATAACCTCGGAACAGTGCCTTCAAGTCCGTAACACTAAAATCCGGATTAAATTTCCGAAAATGAACAAGCAAAACTTGTGAAACACTAACCATAAAAAATGCAAGATTAGCAGCGTTTGTAACTGCTGTTTTTCCAACATTCATAAAATCTTCTAGCCCCCAAAATTGTTTAGCATCTCGGTAATTGAACTCAATTTGAAATCTGAGACTGTAATAATCAATTAACTTGTCATAGCTTAAATTTAAGTCAGTGGAAAATAACACAGCATGAGTTCTATGACAAGTTTTAATATCTGTTCGTACTATGATGACGACATTTAATGCTTGACAATACTCCTTGTGTAGAAGTTGTGCTTGGTAAATATCTGTACGAATGTCATCTTCAATGTTAGATTTTTTTAAAAAACGCTCTGGTATAAATGAATAGTTTATTTTCTCCCCGTACTTACGACGAGACTTACGGGTAGGGTCTGGATTTTCGTAAGGTATGTATAATGCTGAGTCATGGCGCATTTTACAAATTAGGTGTAAACCTAGCTGCCGAGCCATTACTACAGCTTTATTATTTCCAAAATAACCATCAAGTACTAAGTAGGTTAATGGTAAAAAATTACTGATTTTTTTAAGTAAATCCTGAACTAGACGACGAATACGTAAAAAGTCGGGAGTTAAATTTACTTCTTTCTTATCCCTTGTCTTACTACCCTTTGGGCGCCCACCTTTCTTTTTTACAGCTTCTTTATTCGACTCATCTTTAGTCGCTTTAGGCTTTTCTATTATTTTTTTTGCTTTATCTTCTTTAGGCTTTATAACTTGCTCTATGCTAATAGGAAATGCTCTTCTTTGCTCCACACTTACAAGCGATAAAGTAAAAAAAGATAAACCGAGTATTGGTTTTTGATATAAGGATGAGAAAAATCTATCGATTCCGTAGCTTTTTTCTCCTGCTTTACTAATTACTACTTCATCACCAGCTAGTATATATGTTTCTTTGCTTCTAAATATATGTTCTTTAAAAAATACCCAAAACAACACTGCCCAAGGTAGCGATGAAGCAAAAAAACGTTGTATTGTTCGATAACTCCCCCCTTTTCCACACCACCGTGATATGCCCAGCATAGTTATTCTTCCACTCATAGCTAGTATTGCTGGTATGATTCGACCCCACCGTCTCAAAGTTGTTCTTGTCGTATGTCGCTGTAGGCATTCCAATAGTGCTAATATATTTGGCATGGGCTTTCTGTATATGTTTGAGTTGTAGTCTAGTAAACATAACTCTACTACAGAAGGCCCTCTTTATTTTGGCGAAGGTATTGTAAATTACAATCTCCTTATTTTACCACAGAGACTCGACGGGCACAGAGAGAGAATAATTGGCGCCCACAATTAGGAGGAATGAACCACATTCCTGAGCGAGGATTTCCCGCTTTCTTAGACACGCTCGTACACAAAGAAAGAATTATTAAGATATAATCTACCAAAATATGGCATCAAATGAATTTGATATTAGCAATATATTTAAAAAAGATGGTGTCCATTTATTCATATGGGCGCCAAATGTTATTGTATTACCCATCCCAGATAATTGCTCAGGGTCTAGTACTTCAGTAGAAATTAGGGTTGACTTTATAAACAATACACCAAACTCATTTTACCTTAGTTCCGATAATACATTAACTTTAGAGCTATTGGCGCATACTGGGTTCAGTTTACTTATGAAAATCAATACCCTGCATGGGAACAGAGAAGCAGTTACAGCGACCCTATAGATATGAAACCAGTGTGGGAAAACCAAATTTACAATAATCCTAGAACTGACATATATAAAATAGAAGATGTCTGGGTAGGGGAGATGCATACACATCCTACTAAGTTTAATCTCATATAGAAATCGCGATAGTAACAAATATGACATGTAATAGCAAAGACTTGGAAGTAAATGATATTCCTATAGAAATATGGTTGCCAGACCTGATAGTAGTACCTGTCCCTGAAAATAAACCTGGCACTAACACTTATATGCAAATTGATTTACATCTTACCAACAATGCAAGAACTTCCTTTCGCTTCAACCCTAAAAAATTAATACTAGAACTTATTACATCGGACGGTCAAATATTGCCACAGCTACCCGATACAAATGAACCTTCAGCAAGTTTTTTATATAGATTAACTCATTTAATATCAAACTTAAGCAGTTCATTTAAACTAGGTAATTATTTAATAGTTCAGCCCAGAAAAACTGCGACTATTTCCATAAACATAAGGCTCTTTTGGCAGAATAACTTGCTAACTCTCGAATTTCACGCTTGCGACTTCAATTTACTTCAGTATAGACACTATTGGTTTTTTGATAAACTCCACCCAGGAAAATATCAAATTCGGTTTAATTATTTAAATTCTTATAAAAATATAGTTGACTCAGACGGGACAAAAGTAAAAATAGCAACAGAATTAAAAAATATTTACTTAGTTCAACCCCTATTAACTGAACGCAATATAATAGAAGTTGACGGTATACAATTTGAAACTATTGTACCAGAAAAAATAATAACAATACCAAAACAATAACGGGGAGCAGAAACTTTAGTAAAGTTAGGGATGAGTATTACAAATAATACCCAAACCCCCTTTCGCTTCGATTTATTTGCCACTTTGATTCCCCAAATAGTAGGAGCAGATGGTTTAGCATTACAAAAAAGTTACAGTACTACATTTCTTCAAGCACCTAGAAAATTTGATTTTCCTTTTGCTATGCCAAGAGAAAGTGTGACTCTTTTTCCTTCTGCAAAACTCATGTGGCTCAAGCGTGGGCGCCTAGGGTTAAAAATTACTGCTGGAGATGGAGGCGACTGGCATTTTTGTAACCTTGAACCAGGTATATATCGAGTAAGATTTATATATAGTAAACGAAACGAGCGGGCGCCAGCAAACCCAAAAAGCACAGGTAAAAAATCATTAGAATGGATTTGTAAGAATACAGTACCCACACCCTTTGTAGAAATTTGTTTAAGCATAAACAGTTAAAATTACAAGTTTAATAGTCATAAAAACTGAAATACAGGGGTTAACTAGCAAGTTATATTTTAAAAATTTTTTCTTTGTGTACGAGCGTGTCTAAGAAAGCGGGAAATCCTCGCTCCTTATGTGCTTCATTATAAAATAATAATGATGAGGATAAAAAATATGACATTTGATGAACTAAATAGCACACAGGTAGAACTCGTCAGTCCCAATACAATACTATATCCTACCAGAGTATATCCTAGTCCAAAGAACAAAATAGGGGTTAATGTTCCAATCAAATACTATGTAAGTATCAACCACACTAATCAAGAATATTTTAATGTTAACTCCTTACAGGCATTTGTTCCAGAGTTTTTAACATCAGACGGTCAAATAGTACAGGGACGTTTAGTTACCAATGAGATTATCAGTAATAATTTGGAAAACAATCATAATACACAATCAAATTGGTGGAAAGTTAGACCTAATTGTCAGCTATGCCATTCGTAGAATTTCGTATTATTTAGATTGCCCATTATGTAGAGACGTTACATGTAACGTCTCTAGCGATATTTTATTACGGTCACGATGCCAGTCTTTTCTTCAATTCAGCCTCTAGCTGTTCATCACTAGTAACTAGAACCCAGCCTGGTTTTGCTCTAATAATAGCAAGGTAGTGTTGAAAAGCATCTTCATCATCAGGATGCTGTATTACATATTTCCTTAGTTCAGCTAAGTTAATGAAATTTGTGGAGTTCAATATCGTTAGATGATAAGTTGAATAGCAAATTCAGGTTTGTTTATTTTTGGTGTGTGTATGGGTTTTTGTTAAAGATGAAGTATATAAAGGCGGGCAAGGATGCCCGTTCCACAAGAGATTAAAATAATAGACCATTAGAAATCCCCTCTAGCCCACGCGAGTTCGGAGGTACAAGAGTATTTAATGCTCATTCTTGAAGCAAGAGCGCGGTATTTTTAGTTTCTTCAACTAAATTAAGATTTGGTAATCATTATTAAGTACATTTTAAAAATAGATTTAAAAATATAATATAAGCTACTTTTAAATATTTATAGTATAAAATAAAATAAACAAGTCATACCAATCATTCATTAACTCACCGGAATGCACCAGTGCCAAAAGAAAGTTTCATAAAGCTTCTGGCTAGGAGTTTGTCTGGAAATATTTATGCGTAATTATATTTAAGGATATTCTAAATAAAATCGAATAAAAGTGTTATATATAATACCGTAGAAGCGGATGTGAGGATTCAACCTATGTATAAATTTCAGGTTTGTGCTTACACGCAAACTGGTGAATCTATTGCTATAGTCGGTTCTACTCCTGAGTTGGGATTGTGGGACATTACTAAATGTGTTCACCTGCGTACAAGTGGCGATTGCTATCCAAAATGGTGGACAGACAAAAAAATCGACATTCAGTTATCTTTAGAGCTAGGCGCCCCTAAGAGAGTAGAATATAAGTATGTACGTCTCGATGCAAAAGGGCGTGGGCAATGGGAAGCTCTAGGTTCAAACCGTTGGTTGCCGCTCAAAGAGCAGGAGCAAAACAGTACTATTGTTGTGGATGATGGTGTATTTGGTTATTTGCAGCCTTATCCATTCGGATATATTGAGGAACCTGCTGCTCGTATTTATGGTGCTAAAATCCGGTAAAAAGTCTTAAAATCTACTAATATTTTTGAAAATACGGAGCATTTATAAAATCTGCATTTATATATTAATTATGTGATAAATATAACAATCAAACACTGGTCTGAAAAGAATTATAATTTATCTTTTATCTACAAAACGCGCTTTCATTTATAGACTAACTATTTTGTGTTAATTTAAAAATTAAGAAATATTACAGTTGTAAATATGGGTTGAAAAATCAATATCATCTGTTAAAATATAAATAATTAAACAACTGTAGGTCGAGCAGTTTTCAGATGGTAAAATCTTTATTGAGTGAGTTAACACATCGCTCTTACTCAAAAACAAAAAATCTTGACGGTACGCGTACTCCACAATTACGAATTGGGGTTGAAGCGAAATTGCCTTATCACTCATTCCTGTCAGATTGGGGTGATAAATATCAGTCAATAATGCGTACAGCATTAAATGGATTACAAAATGGTCAATCAGAGGATGACATTGAAAAAACTTTTCAAAGAAAGTTTGATATTGATTGGGCATGGGCTGATTCAGTAGCAAGTGATGCATCAGGAACATTTGACCAACTAAAAACAGCACGCGATTTAAGAATAAAAGCATTAAATGATGACCTAACAGCAGGTTGGAAATCTGTTGCTGCTACAATTGAGTTAATGGAACAACAATTAGCAAACCCCTCACGAAAAAATATGAAAGGGTTTGCAAGACGGTTAATGGGATTAGAATCAAAAGTTAGCAGACTTGAGCGGAAACAAGTTGAAAAACAAGAATTAGAACTTGCTAAAAGATTACATATATGCTTTGGCAGTTCCAAGCTGTTTAATGCTCAATATCATTTAGAAGAGAACGGTTACTCATCTCATGCCCAATGGCGTGTAGATTGGGAGAAAAAGCGTGGTGGAAACTTCTACAGTGTTGGTAAAGGCTCAGTTTCAGGAAACAATCCTGTAGCCAAAATATTTTATATAAACAACGATATATTTAATGTTATCTTTACTGTACCAAGATTTTTACGTGAGAAATATGGAGATACAGTTAGTCTTCAGTTTGAGGTATCTGGGCAACGTAAACACAATTTACTTTACGCATTAGAGTCAGGAAAACCAGTTACAGTTCAATGTTTTCGACGCGAACATAAAAACGACCCTCCGGGTCAACCAGTTTGCCGGGAACGGTTTCCTTTCCGGCAACGGGTTGACCAGTGGTATATACATTTAACTACTTATGTTCAAGACGTTCCGACTATTTCTAATATAAATAATGGTTGTATTGGAATTGACTTAAATGCTGAAACTATTGATGTAATTTATATTAAACGTGATGGAAATCCAGAAAGATGTCGTAATGCCATCAGTTTTGCAATTCCAACAGGTACCACCGGACAGAAAGAAGCTAAACTTCGTGATATTGTATGTGAAATTGTTAAGCTAGCAGAAATTTATCAATGCCCAATTGCGTGTGAAAACCTTGATTTTTCAACAAAGAAGAATCAATTGAGACATAGCGGCAGTAAAGAATATAATCGGATGCTGTCAGCTTTCATTTATGATAAATTTCGTTCTTTTCTTGTTGTTAGAGCAGAAAAATATGGAATCTTGATCTTATTTAAATCTCCATTCATGACTAGTGTCATAGGAATGGTTAAATATATGCAGAAATACGCATTGAATAGTGGTAGTTCTGCTGCAATGGTAATAGCTAGAAGAGCTATGGGTTTTCGAGAGTATATCCCCCAGAAATGGTTAAAAACTCTCACTACGTTTTTTCGACCGGAGGATTGGAAAGACGTAGGTTTTGGGGGAGGTTGGAGAAGGATTTCAGCATGGCTGAAAAAGTTCTTTGTCCGTAGACCCCGTATGTTTCAACTCGATACCGTACTTCAGTTCTTACTAGATTCCTTAGTAGCTGAATCTCAGAAAAAGACCCATAAAAAGCGCTCATCTGGGAGGTAGCAACAAGTCTGGGGGGAGGCAAAAGGGAAAGGTTAACCCTACTGAAGTTCAAGTTCCACTTGAACGAGAAGAAATGAAGGTTACGAATATAGGGGCATTCACCGTGGCTCCATAACTGGTGAAGGTAGTGATTTTATAAGTTATTGCCACTTTTTATCAGGTTTTTTAGTAGGTGCTAGGACGATAGCAATTATCTGCATCAACTCCGCGCGGAAGGTAAATACCCTCATTCAAATTGAAAAATTCTGTTTGCTGTGTTTTTCCGTCAATTATCCAATATTCCATTACTCCTGCAGCGGCATAAAAATCACGCTTGATAACGCGGTCAGCATATTCATGACCAGGACGCACAATTTCTATAACTAGTTCTGCTGCTCCAGATAAATACCATGAATGAAGTTGATTTCGAGTACTATTATTAGTAAAAAACATCACATCTGGCGTCAACCCATTATTCCCCAGACGCATGACAAAATCTCGGCTAAAGCTCCTACCACCAATAAGTTGAGCTATTCGCCACAACCCTGTTGAAAGTTCTTGACGAATTTCATTATGGTTATTTTCATCACCTCTATATCCTGCAATTAGGCTTTCAGGCTGGTATAATTCGCGTATCTTAATTACTGATTCTAAATAATCTAAACTTTCAATAATATTACTTGGCTGATGATTTACTAAAGCATAAGCAGCAGCAAGTGCTTCAACCCATTTATCTAACGGCGCCAATGCAACTGCTGCACCAGCACCCCAACCCTGTAAAATATGCCTTAGTAACAACCGACTTCCAACTATACTGTTGCCAACAATTAACTGCGAGTCGATTAGTTCTAACTTACCTTCGGCGCCGTAATCACAGAAATCATCGAATAATTCCCTCGTTGTTGGATATCCATCCTCTGGGTTAATATTTTGGTTTTCATGTTCAGCAAAATCATCTGACATAATATTTACTGGCTATGAAGCACTGTACATTTCTAATGTATAAGGTTGTATCAAAACCTCAGCAGGAATACCAAATTGGTTATGTAAACGTTGAATCATTTCTAATGTTAAAGCCTGCTGACGATTTAGTACTTCGGCGACCTTTGACTCACTTCCAATAGCTGGTTCTAAATCACGCTCAGATAATCCTCGACTTTCAATGTAATATTTAATCGCCTCAATTGGGTCTGGCGCCTCAATGGGATAATGGCGTTGTTCATAAGCTTCTACCAATGTAGCAAGAATGTCCAAGCGGTCACACTCAGGTGTACCTGGTTGTGCATCAAAAAGTGCTTCAATTTCAGACAGCGCCGCACGATAATCAGCTTCTGTTTTGATAGGACGCAGTTCAATCATCGTAATATCAACATTTTGGCAGACTATAGTTACATATTCAATATCAGTACATACGCTCTTGTCAATTATGCTTTACAAAAATAATTATGAAGATATGATTAGAGAATTTGTTTCGTACTGGTACTTATTACAAGGTCTGTATAAATAACTCAATACTAAACGTTGAGATTATGCGTAAATTACCTGTAGTATCTGCTTTTGCGCTACTGCTAGTTAACCCTTGCCTTTCCATTGCCGCTACAAAACCAACTCAAATATCTACTTTTTGCCGTAATGAGCTACAAAAAACTAGTTACGATAAAATTTCTTTGCTGACCAATGATTTATATTCGATGATATCCAATGGTCAAGTTGAGTCCAGTATTACTCAAATTAATAAAATTATAGATATTGCTCTTACCTCTAAAAGTAAAAGTTTATCTGATGACCTTGGGCGCCTGTTAGGAGATGATTTTACTTGGCGCCAGAATTCTCACATTGAGCGTTTAATAAAAATAACTCCTGTAGCAAAGAGAAGTGTGATTTTGCCGATGCTGGATAATATATCAGGACGGATACAAAGTCTTGATGCTGGCTATAGCAGTATTAAAATTCAAGCTTTTGCACAATTAGCTACCATTTATCATAGTTTAGGCGCCAAAGATAAAGCCAGCATATTATTAAACCAAGCGGTACAAATATCATCAGGAGTTCGGCTAACTGAAATGCGGGCAAATTTGTTAACTAGAATCGCGGGAACTTATATAGATATAGGTCAACCTAAACTGGGACAAAATACGTTAGCACAATCATATCAAGTTGCACTACAGTTTGATAAAGAGACAAAAGATAAAAAGCGTGAGTTTCATCCTTCTCTTCCTATCGCTTATACATATGCCAAATTAGGTAATTTTGAGCGTGCGCTAGATGTTGCCAAGTCCATATCTAACAGGCTTAAACAAGATGAAGCTTTAGGCGCCATAGCCAATCAGTATATAAAAATCAATCAGTTAGAACAAGCGCAAAAACTTGTACCAGCTATTATTAGTGAAAGAGAAAAAGCCAAATTACTTGGACAGCTTGCTATAGCTTATAGTCGTAGCAAAAATTTAAATCTAGCAGACCAATTATTTAACCAAGCAGTAAAATTTGCTAGTGCGAACATTGAGAATGACTTTATTTTATCAGGAATTATAGTTTCCTACGCGCAAGCTGGGCAAATAGATACTGCATCGCGAGCATTGGAATTAGTTCACGATAATTACACAAAAGGAAATTTACATCTTGTAATTGCAAACGAATATCGAAAGCAAAATCAACAAGCTGCTTCCGCACGCAGTCTGGAAGCAATGGTTGCTTTAGCGCAACAACAAGATGTAACGCGGATTGAATCGTCTATACAAACAGCAATAGAGATTAGTAATATTAATGATTATCATTCTTTATTTAACTCTTTACTCATTAAGTTAAAAGCTAGACCAGAATCATTAGATTATTTGGTTCAAGTTGCTTTAAGGCATAATCAGATAGATTTTGCTTATTTAATTGCCCAAACTATCGATAATCCACAAAGCCATCAAATAAATCGACTACTGCCTCGTATCGCAGTTGGTTATGAAGCAGCCAAGCAACCAGAGAAAGCTATACAAGCAGCACTTAAAGCCAATAATGTAAGTATTATGCCATATCAAGTATATGGATTAGCCCAAACCGCTACTGCTTTTCAAAAAACAGGACAAACAGTTCTTGCTGAGACAACTTTTAACCAAGCAATACAAAATGCCAATGCTTTATCGGATACAAAACTTCGTGCTGTCGCATTAACAATAATTGCGCGTGAGTATAATTCAGTAGGACAAAAGCAATTAGGACAGCAATTTCTTACGCAAGCAATTCAAACAGCAAAATCTTATGTGGCGCCGGATAAAAAAGAAAAAACTGAGTTGGTAGACTTAATATTATATATGTTACACGAAGCAAAACAATTTGAGCAAGAACTACAAGTAGCAATTGAAATTAATAATCCTGAATTGAATCTGAATTTTTCTGGTATTGCAATTGGCGCCTTGCGAGATGGGCAGGATGATTTAGCATTGAAAGCTGCACAATTTGAAACAAATAAAAAATTAAAAACTCGTAGTTTAATTGATATTGCAAAATTCCAAATGTGGCGCCAGCATAAATCTATAGGCATTGGGACTTTAGCTCAAGCCTTACTTGTAGCACAAACAATACCACAGGATAACCCTACAACTCACAATCCATACACCGATAGTAGAGCTAGCTTGCTTGAAGAGATTGCGCTGCTATATGCTCAAATTGGACAAAATAAGCAAGCTTTACAGGTGGCAATGGCTCAAAATGCTTCTGAGATTAATCGCGTTAAACAACGTATTAGTTGCTATTAATTTCTGACTTTGCTTTAGGTATGCACTGAAGCCAACACATGGGAATGGACTGACATTGTTACAATACTACCATACACCTTACATTATTACGAGCGCAAACGACTATGATGACTCAAGTAATGGTTCAACCCTCATCCTGGGTAGAGTCGGGAATTACAATTAGTCAGGTTAGGAATTTAAAGTTGTTCAAATTCACTAACGAACTACAATTACGCTTGGAAGAACTTAATTCTAGAAGAAAAGCTGGTATGCTTAACTTAGAGGAAGAAGCTGAACTAACGGGAATTTTAGAGCTTGATAGAATTTTTACTTTGCTTAACGCTAAAATCATTGCTGATTCATGACCATTAATAACGCAACTAGAAAATTAGTTAGAAAAAGAGCAAAGTATCTTTGTGAATACTGCCATTCATCAGAAGAGGCAGGTGCAGCTTTATTTGAAATTGACCATATAACTCCCCAGTCTCTTCCCAATTCAACTGACGAACTGAATAATTTAGCTTTGGCTTGCCAACGTTGTAATGCATATCGCTACAATTTTACAACAGGTGTTGACCCAGAAACAGGAAGCACAATCCCACTATTTAATCCTCGTGAACAAAATTGGGCAGATCATTTTGTTTGGGCGCCAGATGGTTTAACAATTATTGGAACTACTCCAACAGGGCGAGCTACTTGTAATCGTTTAGACTTAAATGATGAACGTAACAATGAAGGTTCTATTATAAAAGCGCGTCGTCTTTGGATAAAAGGTGGTTGGCATCCACCTTCAGAAGACCTACGGCAAGAAAGTTAAAGCGCACATGGTTTGGTAGTGCTATTTAGAATTTTGGTCTAAGGATAAGTTTATGTAAGGGGGCAGGCAAGGTGGCAGGCAAGGATGCCTGCTCCACAAGGTTTATGCTACTAAGGCGCCTAGCTTTTCTAGAACTGGTTTTGTTGATACGATGTGTCTTTCTAAGCCTAGTTGTTTTGGACTAATGCCTAGTGCTAGGGCTATTAGTTGGGGTAGGTGTAATATTGGTAGACCTAGTTTTTTTCCAATTACTTTTTCGACTTCGGGTTGACGTGAGTCTAGGTTGAGGTGACATAGTGGGCAGGGTGTGACTATACAGTCGGCGCCTGATTCGATAGCATCCTGTATGTGATTACCTGCCATTTTAAATGACTCGGTGGTGGCATAACTGGAAAGCGGCCAGCCACAGCATTGTGTACGACCTCGGTAGTATATTGGTGTTGCTCCGACTGCTCGAAACATATTTTCCATTGCTTCGGGTCGGAAGGGGTTATCGTAACTGTTTTTAGAAGCGCGCAGTAAGTAACAACCGTAGAACGCAGCGCATTTTAACCCGCTTAATTTACGAGTTACGCGGTTTTGAATTTCTTCTATACCATAGTCTGCGACTAAAGCATATAAAAGGTGTTTGACTTCGCTGCTACCGCGATATGGCAAACAGCCTTCTTTTTGCAATAAGCCATTGACTTTATTGATATAGCTGGGGTCGTTTTGCTGGCATTCTTTTAAGCGTTCATCAACATGCCCTATCACACCTTGGCATGTACTGCAATGGGTTAATAAAGGTAAATTTAACTCTTCTGCTAAAGCTATGTTGCGCGCGTTTACTGTATCTTCGAGTAATTGCGAGTCTTCTTTGAAAGTGCCAGAACCACAGCAAGAAGCTTTTTTAAGTTCTACTAGCTCAATATCAAGCGCACGTGCGAGAGCAGTTGTAGATAAATGAAGCTCTCCACAAGCTCCCTGAGCAACACAACCTGGAAAATAAGCGTACTTTAATCTTTGAGATACCATAGTATTTTACTAAAATAAAGTAATTTGCTGAACATTAATACTGTTTTATCACTGTCACAAGTATAACTATCAGGCGCCGGATGTCAGTCCCACATTTGAACCAAAGCAAAATTCTGTGACGCTGGAAAACACGAAGAAATGTTAAGCGCATTAGAGTCGTGTACAACCGCATGACGTTCAGTTCAACGTAAAACTCATGTAACCATAACAAACAGCGCATCGAATGTTATATGCTTGGGTTTGTGTATTTAATCTTTTATTCCTATGTCAAAAAAATAGAAATATAAATTGATTGATATTAACTGGGTAAGCGTGTACGTATTTCTCGCGCTTTCCGATAAGATGTAATATGCTTTCAAAGCAATTGCCCACGACAAGCGCATTATAGCAACTGGTTGAGGAATTTAACTATGAGCCAAACGGAAACTTTTGAAAAGGTCAAGAAAATTGTTGCTGACCAACTGAGTGTAGAAGCGTCTACTATCAACCCCCAATCCAACTTTGCCAACGACCTAGGGGCAGATTCCCTTGATACTGTTGAACTAGTAATGGCTTTGGAAGAAGAGTTTGATATCGAAATTCCCGATGAAGCCGCTGAAAAGATTACCACCGTTCAAGAAGCTGTGGACTACATCAATAACAAAGTTACCGCATCCGCGTAAAACAGTGAAAAGTGCTGAGTGCTGAGTGCTGAGTGAATAGTTAGGAGTTAGGAGTTAGGAGTTAGGAGTTAGGAGTGATGAAACTTTATTTTGCCACTCAGCACTCAATACTCAGCACTCAGCACTCAATACTCAGCACTCAGCACTCAGCACTCATCACTCAGCACTGAATTAGAACTATCGTCATGGCAGAAGATTTTAAACGTAAACGTGTTGTTGTAACTGGTGTTGGCGCTATTACACCAATTGGTAATAATCAGAAGGAATATTGGGACGGACTTACGAGTGGACGCAATGGTATCGGGAACATAACCCTTTTCGATGCCACAAGTCACGACTGCCGTATAGCCGGTGAGGTCAAAAACTTTGACCCGCAAGATTTTATGGACCGCAAAGAAGCCAAGCGGATGGATCGGTTTTCGCAATTTGGGGTTTCAGCAGCAAAACAGGCACTTCTAGACGCTCAATTAGTTATCAATGACCTGAACGCTGAACAAATCGGTGTCATGATTGGTTCGGGTATTGGTGGCTTAAAAGTGATGGAAGAACAGCAAACTATTTACCTCAACCGAGGTCCCGACCGCTGTAGTCCTTTTATGGTGCCGATGATGATTGCCAATATGGCATCGGGTTTAACCGCGATTCATATTGGCGCCAAGGGACC
Organism: Calothrix sp. PCC 7716; assembly: GCF_019977735.1. GTDB lineage: Bacteria > Cyanobacteriota > Cyanobacteriia > Cyanobacteriales > Nostocaceae > Dulcicalothrix. Next base: position 614,003 of record NZ_AP025018.1, read on the forward strand.
AAATTCCTGTCCAGTAACTGCTTGTGCAGCAGGTTCAAACGCAATTGGTGATGCGTTTCGGTTGGTGCAAGGTGGATATGCCCAAGCGATGATTTGCGGTGGTGCAGAAGCAGCGATTACGCCTTTATCGATAGCTGGTTTTGCTGCGTGTAGAGCGCTTTCGCTTCGTAATGATGACCCCACAACAGCATCGCGTCCCTTTGACTTAAACCGCGATGGATTTGTAATGGGCGAAGGTTCGGGTATTTTAGTATTGGAAGAATTACAACATGCTTTAAGCCGAGGCGCCCGCATTTATGCGGAAATCGTCGGTTATGGTATGACGTGCGATGCCTTCCACTATACATCCCCACCACCCGGTCATGAAGGCGCCGCAAGAGCAATGCGTATGGCACTTAAAGATGCGGCAATTTCCACGACCGATGTGAGCTACATTAATGCTCACGGTACAAGTACCCCAGCCAACGATTCCGCAGAAAGTACCGCCGTTAAAACCGTATTTTCTGAACATGCTAAAAAATTAGCAGTTAGTTCAACAAAATCGATGACCGGACACCTTTTAGGCGCCTCCGGTGGTATAGAAGCAGTAGCATCTGTACTCTCTATAGCCAACGACCGGGTTCCACCCACAATTAACCACAAAACCCCAGACCCAGAATGTGATTTAGACTACGTAGCAAACGTTAGCCGAGAACTAAAAGTTGATGTTGCATTATCCAACTCATTTGGTTTCGGTGGACACAATGTCACGCTAGTCTTTAAGAAGTACATCCCCTAACAATTCGCTTTGGGGATAATGAAAAAAGTTGCTTAAAAAAACTTAAAATTTCTTTAGGCAATGTTAAGTCAGAGAGTGCTAACCCGTCGTTAAGAACAATCGTATTATGGCTGTTGCAACCCAAACCCCCACCAAGACCCTAGAAGAAATTTGTATTAACTCGATTCGCTTTTTGGCAGTCGATGCCGTAGAAAAAGCAAAGTCTGGACACCCAGGACTGCCTATGGGCGCCGCTCCAATGGCATTTGTACTCTGGGATAAATTCATGCGGGTTAATCCCAAAAATCCAAAGTGGTTTAACCGCGACCGTTTCGTATTGTCCGCAGGTCACGGGTGTATGTTGCAGTATGCACTGCTATACCTAAGTGGATTTGATAGCGTGACGATAGAGGATATCAAGCAGTTCCGTCAATGGGGGTCACGCACCCCTGGACACCCAGAAAACTTTGAAACAGCAGGTGTAGAAGTTACCACCGGACCATTAGGACAAGGTATTGCTAATGCAGTCGGTTTAGCAATGGCAGAAGCTCACCTAGCAGCAAAGTTCAATAAACCTGATGCCAAAATCGTTGACCACTACACCTACGTAATACTAGGTGATGGTTGTAACATGGAAGGGGTTTCTGGTGAAGCGTGTTCTTTTGCAGGACACTTGGGATTAGGCAAACTAATAGCTCTGTACGACGATAACCACATCTCAATTGATGGTTCTACAGATGTAGCATTCACTGAAGACGTTTCTAAGCGTTTTGAAGCATACGGTTGGCATGTACTACACGTCGAAGACGGTAATACAGATTTAGAAGGAATTGCAAAAGCAATTGAAGAAGCAAAATCTGTTACAGATAAGCCTTCAATGATTAAGGTGACAACTCTCATTGGTTATGGTTCACCCAACAAGCAAAATACTGCTGGTGTTCACGGCGCCGCATTAGGTGGTGATGAAGTAGCACTTACACGTCAAAATTTAGGATGGGAACATGAGCCTTTCGTAGTGCCTCAAGATGCTCTCGACCACATGCAAAAAGCTATTGAGCGTGGCGCCAAAGCCGAAAGCGAATGGAACAAAGCTTTAAGTGACTATAAAGCTAAGTATGCTTCTGAAGCAGCTGAATTTGAACGTTACATTAGCGGCAAACTTCCTGATGGTTGGGAAAAAGTATTACCTACCTACACTCCTGAAGACAAAGGTGTTGCAACTCGTAAACATTCCGAAACTTGTCTTAACAAATTAGCAACAGTACTACCTGAGTTAATTGGCGGTTCGGCTGACTTAACCCACTCCAACTTAACCGAAATTAAAGGTAAAGGCGACTTCCAAAAAGGACATTACGAAAACCCCAACGTTCACTATGGTGTACGTGAACATGGTATGGGCGCCATTGTTAATGGTATGGCACTACATGGTTCAGGCTTAATACCTTACGGCGCCACCTTCTTAATTTTCACCGACTACATGCGTGCTGCTATCCGCTTATCTGCTTTATCCGAAGCTGGGTCAATATGGGTAATGACTCACGACTCAATTGGACAAGGTGAAGACGGACCAACACACCAACCAGTCGAAACAATTGCTTCATTACGCGCAATTCCTGAACTCACAGTAATTCGTCCTGCTGATGGTACCGAAACTTCAGGCGCCTATAAAGTCGCAATTGAAAAATCAAAAGCTAACGCTCCTACATTACTAGCCTTCACCCGTCAAAACGTACCTAACTTAGCAGGTTCGTCAATTGAAGGAGTAACAAAAGGCGCCTACACAATTGTAGATAGCCAAGGAACACCTGACATTATCTTAATTGGTACAGGTTCCGAAGTTAGCCTTTGTGTAACCGCTGCTGAGAAACTCACCGCTGAAGGTAAGAAAGTTCGTGTAGTTTCTATGCCTTCTTGGGAATTATTTGAAGCTCAAGACGCAGCTTACAAAGAATCAGTTCTTCCCAAGGCAGTCACCAAGCGCGTATCTGTAGAGGCAGGTGTAAGCTTCGGTTGGCACAAATACGTCGGTACCGAAGGCGCCACCGTTAGCATCGACACATTCGGTGCATCGGCGCCTGGGCCAGTTTGTATGGAAAAATTCGGCTTCACCGTTGACAACGTACTAGCAACAGCCAAAAAAGTACTAGGCTAATATCTCCAACATTCGTGTATGTACTAAATACACCTCTTGTGGGGTGGGCATCCTTGCCCGCCCCTTTTTTTCATTTGTGCCTTGTGGAACAGGCATCCCTGCCTGTGCATTAAATATATTTTTTACCACAGAGGCACAGAGTACACAGAGGTAAGGTGGGCATTGCCCACCATACGAAATATAAAAAACACCCATGTCCATCACCAAAATTACCGACAAACTCCGCGACTTCAACTTAATCACAGAAGAAACCTATCAAAAAGTAAAACAATTAATTGAATCATCTGACATAACCCGTTCAACACTAATATATGAAGTACAACAAGATGCAACTAATGCTTCACATGGAATATTTACACCTACAAATATCACCTTTGAGTGGAAAAGTGAAACAATTGCAGAACTTGCTTTAACTTTCAACGATAAGCGTTATAGCACAAAGCTCAAATTTCGAGGTGAATCTTGGGATGATAACAAATTCTTTGCTTTTCTTCAACAGATAATAGAGGAAAACAACTCAGAAGGTAAATTTTACCCAGTTTACGAAACATCTTATCCTATCGGGTATATCTTCCTCAATGATTTCCAAAAAACATTGCTAGAACAAGATAATATTTTCAATTTTAGCAGGTTTGCGTAGCATATCTGTCTGGTGATGTGCTGCGGTTAGGCGCCTTTGTCACCCCCTTAAGTAAACAAGTTTATATCCTCTAGGAAAAATCGACCATCTTGTTTTTGACTCTCACGAGATTTCTCAATAATATCGCTAAACTTGGAATTTAAAGTCAAGCTAAAACTTTCAATATCAGCATCTTCAACTGGAAGTAAAACCGCTACAGGTTGACCGTTACGAATTATAACCAACGGTTGTTCATTTGTACTGTAGTTTTCCAGTAATGCTATAATTTCACTTATTTCAACGGTTTTCATAATTAAATTATTTTTTTTATATGGTACTATTATCAGGAATTTTTAGTGACACCCCCATCAATACGCAAGAAATTCCTCAAAAGCTTTTAGACATCCAAGACAAACAGCGCAATAATCCTCTACCCTGGAAAGGACAATTTTCTCCACAATTAATTGAAACACTCATCAAAAAATGGTGTGTATAGGTATAAATAGGAATAATTCAGACATTTGTGTTCAAAAACTCATGATTATATAATTAACATTTGTTAAAATTTAGTAGACATATGCCACTCAATATCCGAAACTGTGCAGCGAGACTAGCTTGTTGCTCACGCTTCGCTACTCCACGTAGATTAATTTATCACAATAGTATCGGCGCCTGTTTTTAGAAAAAATGTATGACAAAGACTTAAATTGCATAAGTTGGCGCCGGACAGGAATAATACTATATATGGTGAATTTGTTAACAATATAACTTATGCGTAAGTATTACCACTTATTGAGTGCTTTATTCGTTAGTATTGGCGTTAGTATTTCTATACCATCGCAAGCACATTCATATCCTCTTCAAAACGCGGGTCAAAATATACGCAAGAATATAAACTTCAAAAAGTTACAGAACTCAGGGAGATAGTAAAGAACCCTAAATTATCTGAATCTTGGACTCTTCTAAACATTACCTTAAAATCACAAGTTTATTCAGGTAGTCAAAATAAATTTCCGCCTCCCTACACTTCTCCCTACGATATACCTGGGTTCGACCCTTTACGAAGCAGACCCTAACCATGCACGTAAGCTAACAGGACACAGCAATATATTATTTTATAGTACACAAGAATTATGCTTTAAGGTTTAATAGTAATAGGATTGGGCACTCATAATAGCATTCTATCTCAATCATTAGCAGGAAGTAGAAACGTATTTACAGCAACGACAGCAGCAGGCACAAGCAGTTCGGCAAATGAACGAGTCTAAATTTGACCCTCAATGGTTTAAATTTGGAAAACTGGCTTTGAATTAACTCTTTCTTCTCTTTCTTCTCTTCCTTTGTGTACGAGTGTGCCTTTGTGGTTTATTCCTCTTCTCTCTGCACTCTGTGTCTCTGTGGTAAAAAAATATATATAGAATTCACAGGCAGGGATGCCTGTTCCACAATATTATATTGTGTTTGTTTTACAATGTTATATTTTTTGAAGTCATGACTGCCATATTGAGCAATAACCTTCATAAACTAGACGTTTGTCACATCCTGCATTGGCGCCAGAGCGGTAAGAGGGCACATAGAACTATAATTTATTTAAATCTTCTAATACTTCAGATGCTGATTGATATCGTTCGTTAAAGTGATAGCAAACCATTTTATCTAATATATTCCCCAATTTGTCGCTGACTGTAACTAGATGGCGCCACTCTACATTTCCTGTATCAGGGTTAATATCTAAAGCTTGTGGTGCTACACCTGTTAAAGCTTGAATACCTATCATTCCCAAAGCGTAAATATCACTGCTCAAACGGGGATGTCCTGCTAGTTGCTCCGGCGCCGCATATCCACGTGTGCCAATTGCTACAGTTGCTAACTCAGTCTCATTACTAGGTGGCTGCATTTTCTTAACGGCACCAAAGTCTATTAGCACTAAGTTATTATCTTGAGAGTTACGAATAATATTGTCGGGTTTAATATCACGGTGAATAACTCGGTGTTCGTGAACAAATTTCAGAACTTGTAAGACGCTTTTGAGCATTTCGGTTACATATTCTTCGTCTTGAATATCGCGCGCAGATAATTCTAACTTTAGCGTTTGCCCCCTTACATACTCTTCTACTAAGTAAAATTCGTTGTTCTCTTCAAAATATGCGAGTAAGTCAGGAATTTGTATATGCTTACCCAATATTAATAAAATCTCTGCTTCAGCATCAAACAACCGACGTGCGACTTCCATAAAACGAGCATCGCGACGTGCAGGCATTAATTGTTTAACTACACAACTTGGCTCACCCGGACGCTGAGTATCTTTAGCAACATAAGTAGAACCAAAACCTCCAGACCCAAGCACGCGCGTAATTTGATATCTTCCACTTAATAAATAATCACCTGTGTTGCGTTGAGGTGGAGTGTCTACAACATCCCCACGCAGTTGTGTATCAGGAAGACGAGTTGGTTCTTTGAGTAATGCACTCAGTTGAGCTATTGCTTCTTGTTGTTTTTCAACTTGAACGATAATTATTCTTGTTTCTATTTCGGTACGATAAGCTAAATATGCCACTGTACCAATACCTGTCATTAGTAACGCAATTGCGGGTGGTACTACTGGTACCCATCCTGCTTGTAAAAATAAGAAATAGCATATTCCTAACAAGGCGCCTAAACTAGTCCCACCTGCAACTAAAAACATTAACGGGTTACGGAAACGCCAACCTACTGCCCCTCCCACAAGTGCCCAAAGCCACACCCAGCCAATTTCTGCAAAATCTGTAAAGTACCAAATCAACGGTTTCTTATCGAGTACTGTACTGAGAATATTGCTTACTGTCTGTGCTTGAATAAACACAGGTTGTGTACCAAGTGGCTGTTTTGATAAGGCGCCGTATGGTGTTGAAACTCCTCTATCAATACTGGGGGCGATGTTACCAATAATAACTAACTTATCTTTTACTAAATCTGGATTAACTTGATTGGTAAGAACTTGCGTTAGGGTTACTTGTCGCGCTAAATAATCAGGGTGACGATAGTTTAGCAAGATTTGATAACCGCGTGAGTCCCAATCTTCGTAACTACCGGGTTTACCTTTTAAGCGGGGTATAACCTTGCCACCTAAAACCCAGTTTTCATCTTTGTTGAACTTGAAGTGAATATTTTGTTTCTCTAAGTAAGCTATTGAGACTAATGCTGCAAATGAATATTTCGTATTACAGTTCTTATCGCGCGAATCAGCAAATAGTAAAGCGCGACGAACTGTACGGTCGTTTTGGTCGGGTACCAGGTCATTAAAACCGATATTGTCTCTAGAAAAATCTAATGGTGGGGCAATCTCAGAGTTTTTATGACTACTTAACTTACAGGCGACTATTAGTTTACTTTTATCTTTAAGTCCGGCGCCTATACCCAAGTCATTAGGGCGATAAATATTTAAACCAATTACACGCGCTTGATAAGACTCTAAGATAGTAAACAACTTGTTAAGCGTTGTAACTGGTAACGGATGTCCAAATTTTTGTTTATCTGGTTCGTCTACTGTCACTACTAGCAAACGATTATCAATATCATTTACAGGACGTGAACGCAACATTTGGTCATATGCCGATATTTCTAACGGTTGCAACCAAGTTAAATGACGGGCACCTGTTATTAAAGCTGTAACTCCTACACTTGTAGCAATTACCACCATTAACTTATTGATGGGGTTACTGCCCTGCGCTGCTAAATTTTTCGGCTTTGAGTCAACCGTAATAGCACTATGCTTATCTTTAACAAGCGTTGCACGGATTTTTCTAAAAAGTCCATTCATCACGGCGTTGCAATACGTTCCTAAAAGTGGTAGATGTTGCAGACTGGGCAGTTGCAGTTACATAGCCCTAGATATTTAATGTAGCAATTTATTTACTGTATTGGAATATTTCTACGCTAAAGAAACCGGGTTTCTACGCCACATCATCATTTTTATCACAGATTTCAATGAAGAAACCCGGTTTCTGAGATTTTATTTATTCCTTTAGTTAGTGGTTTAATAAACTCAGACATATAAACTTTATAGAATATATTAATAAAATCTCAATATGGAACAAACTTTAAGATGGGTTATATCTAGACCTTGGCTACAACCTTTTTGGGAAAAAACATTAAAGCTTTGCCATGCGGGTATGAATGTTGGAGGTGGCTATGCAATCAAAAACAGTGGTGAAAAGCAGGCTCTACACTGGTATTTTACAAAAGTTAATGTTAAAGATAATTATTGCGTGTTTGATGTTGGCGCCAATGAGGGAAAATTTACAAACGATGTTATAGAAATACTTGGTGATAAGAGCCAAATATATTGCTTTGAGCCGCAAACTAAATGTTATGATGTTTTGCTAAATCAATTTTCACATCAAAATAATGTTTCGATTTTAGATTGTGCTTTAAGTAAAGAAAATACAACAGGTAATATTTATTTTTCGAGTGAAGGTGAGGCAATAGCATCTTTAACACCAAATATTTTGATTCAAAATGCTGGTGATGTGCGGCAAACTGAAATAGCGATTAAAACGCTTGATTCATTTTGTGCTGATAAAGGTATTTTAGAAATAGATTTATTAAAAATTGATGTAGAAGGACATGAAATAGATGTGCTTTTGGGTAGCGAGAAAATGATTGAAAATGGCGCTATCAAATGCATACAATTTGAATTTGGTCAAACATGTTTGTCCACAAGAATATTCATGCTTGACTTTTTTGAGTTATTAAGTAATAAATATGACTTTTATCGTGTATTAAGAAATGGGGTGCATAAAATCAAAGATTATAACTATGGTTTAGAGATTTTTAAAATTACCAACTTTTTAGCTATTCAGAAACTTTAGAAACCGGGTTTATTTGTAATTAAAACTCGGTACCTTATTTTTTGCTCTTGTGGGGTGGAGAGAACTTGCCCGCCGTTCTAATATATCTTTACCCTTTGCTTGACTATATGTAAGGGGCGGGTTTAGATGGATGTGGGTTTGGTTGTAGATTATGGGTTAACCCGCCCCTACGGTATCAACATCCACTCTAAAATTATGCCTGCGCGGCTTTCTTTTTGGCGTCCATTTTGTTGTTCTATGTCTGTAGAAATTCTTAATTTGCGTGTGACTGCGTAGCCAAGGGATAATTTTGTTAATCCTATTTCTTCGTTTGATGCTGGCGCCACCCAAGTTTGTGTTAAGGAAATATCTCCACCCCCTCCGCGTGATAATACTAGTAATAGTTTGGCGCCTACGTTGACTCCGTTTGTAGAATCTTTTTCTGTGGATATGTGACGATAACCTAATACTGGCGCCACGTTTACATAACTGCCTAAAGGACGTAAATAATAATTTATATCTCCACCATAATTGGTGTTTTTACCGTTGAACGTTGTGTAGTATTCACCGCTAAATGTAAATCTTGTTTTATCTATTTGTATATCTTCGGCGCCAACTTTCACCCCGACCGTTGGAAAATAACCAAAACGTAATCTGCTACGAAAACTAGGGTCGTTTTTTATATCTTCTAAGACGTTGGGCACTTTGCGGCGCCATCTTTGTAATAGTGGACTATTGTTAATTATCTCTGGACTTAAATCTAAATCTTGGGCGCCAGGTGATGGTGTTTGACTATAAGCTGATTTTGCATTTATACATAAGCATAAAAAAACTAGTACGGATACATACTTATTCATAGTTTGTTTATATACATTAAAAAAGTGGCTCCCCGAAGTGGCGCCACTCTAACTTATAGCAAATTAAACTATAACTTTAGAAATCCCCCCAACCCCCCTTGATAAGGGGGGCTTAAAGCACTCTTGTCCCCCCCTTATTAAGGGGGGGGGTTAGGGGATTATTTAACGGACTACACCGTGATTTGATGCAGCATCTATTGGTTTAATTAGATACAATCTGAGAATTTGCCAAGCACTAGAGACGTAGTAAGGCAATTTTTGGATGAATTGCAATGGCTTAGGAGTGCTGGAATTAGTGATTTCTCCCAGTTTCTCATTGTTTTTGACGCAAACTTCTAACCGTTTGTAAAAGTCAGGATGGTCTGTATTCAACATTACGGGGAATACACGTCCTGCGGTTTTGTTGGTTTTGTCGATGACCTCGTACTCAAACTCACGAGTGTTTAAACCGAGTGATTCGTAAAAACCACTGCGCTGAATATCATTAAGATACATCGTCGCAAATACCGACAGTAAGAAGAAGCGACACCATAAACGCGCTCTCCAGTCATTGAGGGTTTGAGGTTGTGCGCGCATTACCGCATCAAAGAAGTCACCGTGACGGTTTTCGTCTTGGCACCAGTTTTCAAACCAGCGGAATATTGGATAAATCTGATGGTTTGGATTCGCTTCGAGGTTACGGTAAATTGTGATGTAACGCCAGTAGCCTATCTTTTCTGATAGATAAGTAGCGTAGAAGATAAATTTGGGTTTAAAGAATGTATAACTGCGGCTTTTTGTCAAGAAACCCAAATCGAGCGATAAGTTGAAGTCAGACAGCGCTTTATTCAAAAAGCCAGCGTGACGTGCTTCATCGCGCGACATCAAATTAAACCCTTCAGCGAGTAAAGGATTTTTATCTTTTAAACGACGACCGAGTTCTTTGTAAAGCAAAAAGCCAGAGAACTCAGCGGTACAAGAACGCTCTAAAAATTCAACGAACAACTTACGAGTTTCTCCATCAATGTGGTCCCAGGATTGTTCAAATTGGGCATCCCGAACAAAGTGATGGCGGTTATAATCAGCGCGAAACTCTTGCACAATAGCTCGTAGCTCATCTTCGTTGACCGAAAGATCCATACGAGCCATTTCATCAAAGTCGGTGGTATAAAATCGGGGAGTCAGCAGAGTTTCCTTCGCTGGAACCTTAGTCCCCGCACGCATTTCTTCAATACCTGGTTTTTTGAGGGAATCTACCATGTTTAAAATTGCTCTTGTCTTTAGTGGTATCTTTTAAAGCGGGACTGGCAACGCCAAAAGCGCGCCAAAATCACGAATAACAAGTATAAAACTAAGTCTACCAAGCCTTGGGTGCAAAGCAGCAGGGTCAAAACATTAAGAGTTGCAACAAAACTTCTTTTTACTTTAAAAATCGTGCGTTTATTCTCAAAAATCACCCGGTTGGGTGAGTCGCATGGGTGAAGTAAAGTTGCGCTATTTCAACTCATTATTATATTCATAGGCGCCTTCTAGAAACCGGGTTTCTTATCGATAACTTGTAATAACACGAAGATTTGGCTTAGAAACCCGGTTTCTTCAATATATTAAAAAATTAAATCGTAACCATATAGGCAAATCAATATGAATGCTGAAACTATACAAGGAAAATCCAAAGACCGCTTATTTATGTCCTACGTTTTTGCCGCAGGAATGCTACTAGGTTTTGGTGGACTACACCGACTCTATAACGGCAAAATTGGTAGTGGTATTTTGTGGCTAATTACCGGAGGATTATTTGGAGTTGGGCAAGTAGTTGATTTGTTCTTAATGCCAGATATGGTAGCAGAGCGTGAAATGCAAATGCGACTCAAGGCAGGTTTATCTCCTTATGGAGTACCTATGAATCAGTCGGTTGTAGCATCCCAAGTTTACCAAGTACCTCAACAACAACTAATGGTAAAACTTATTGATGCAGCAGAGAAGAATGAAGGTAAAGTTACTGTTACCCAAGCAGTAAAAGCTACCGGGTTAGGATTTGCAGAAATTGAAGCAGTGTTAAAAGAAATGCTTAAATCTGGTTACGTCAGAATTGATAACGACCATCATACAGGCGCCGTCACCTACCACTTTCATGAAATCGCCTAACAGATCGAAATGCACCTTCGATGGTGTAAGGTGGGCAGTGCCCACCCTACGATTAATTTCTACCTAACCATTTTTGCCCGTTTAAACGGTAAACCAATCTTGATACCAACATATCAAGAGTAACTTTACGTTCATCGATTAAAAATGATTCAAGTGTACTTGGCGCCTTACCTTCGTTACAAGAAAAAGCCTTTTTACCTTGAATATTTTCTTCAGGGAAATATAAATTGAACTGACGATAACCATTTTGCCAGCTACCAGTAACTTGCCAGCAGTCACCTAACTGTACACCCTTGAGTGGAATTGGTTGCTTGGCAAACTTGAGCGATAAATCACGTACTCCCTCGGTTGCAATAGCTTTTTGTAACGCAGGAACATAATCTTGTTCCATAAATTCCAAAAATGGCTTATCTTCAACTGCTGGAGCTTTTTCTTTTTTAGCAGCAGGTTTCTTTTCTCCTGCTTCAGCAGCTTTTTTAGCAGCAGGGGGTTTTGCCGCATTTGGGTTATCTCCACTTACAGCTTCAGGGTCAGGAGCATTAGCTGTAGGGATATTAGTCGTTTCGGGTGAGTCAAGACCAGGAACCTTGTCCTCTGGTTGGTTTTGATTATTTTCTTCTGCCATAGCTCGCAGTTAATCCTTATATATATAGAAGATTCGAGCAATTCTCTTACGAAGACAAGAGCTAGCTCACCTTGAAGTCATCATCCTTATTTTGACATAGCATAGAGAAACCGATTGATTACAATCAACAACGGGATTAAGTTAAATCTATCGATGATAATTAAGCAACTTTAAACAGTTCTGTTACAGAAATTTTGATATCCGGGAACATTAAAGGTGATATATCCCCACTATTAAGTTCTTGTTGCGAAAGATAGTTATTATTTTGAGGATTGCGAAATACTATCAATAGTGAGTTGACTAAATCGACAACCCAGTACTCAGGAATACCTGCTGCTGCGTAAACAGGTTTCTTTGTTTCTAAATCCTTTACTAAAGTTGATTGTGATATCTCTACGATTAAAAATACTTCTTCAGCACTTGGATGACGCAAGCGGTAGTCTAACCATTGTCCCCGAACTAGCGCTATATCCGGTTCTGGTTCCGAGTTTGCAAGTGTAATTGGATGCGCTTCTCTAACTAACGCGCGGTTCCCTAAACATCCCCTAAAAAAATCAGCCATGCTTCCACCATAGAAGGTGTGTGGTGGTGTTTCCGGCGCCATCTCGTGAATTTCCCCTGCTAAAAGTTCAACGTGGCGGTCTTTTAATATACCCGCCTCAATCATCATGTGGTAATCATGAACCGTCCATTTGACTAAAGTATCCATTGGTTGTGTAAAACAGCGATTAAATACCTGTTGTTACATTATTGCTTACCTACAACCGAAATGGGGTATACTTGTATTCAGGGTAAATGTATCTTAAGAAAAGCGTATAATAACTCAAGAAACAGCCATGAATGCTTACAAAAAACTTATCACCATAGAAGACCCGAATAATCTAGTTTTATCAGGTTTACCTTTTCAACCAGGACAACGGGTAGAAATAACTATTTCGGCAGAGGAGAATTCCAGAGCCGAAATTAGTCAAAAATTCAGAAGTTTATTTGATAAAACGCAAGAAATTCCGGGAGTACAAGAAATTACAGAAGAAGAAATTGCAGCAGAAATTGAGGCTTACCGTCGCGGCGAATGAAAAGGTAAATTTGTGTCACAAGTAGTTACAAAGTCTATCAATGGTGAATCGATTCTTTTCGGTCACGACCACGCAATAGGCTTTTTCTTCGATAAGTACAACCCAGACAATCATCTATTTCCAGAGATTGAACTGTCTACATTTCAGGACGATCTGAGCAGAGAGGGATTGCTTGAACAGATAGATAAGTGGCTTGAGGCTTCTGAGAAGACGCGAATAAAGCAAGACATTGAGAATATACTGAACGATGGAGTATTAGTTGAATACCTCATTCCAAGGCGTAAAAACTATTACAGTCAGCCAGAATTAATATTACCCGAAACTAAACGGGAGATTATTCAACTATCACCTAGCTTTAATATTCTTGAGAAGTTAATTGAAGGGGGAATAAATTTGTCATCTTTGCACTGGCGCGAATTTGAGGAGTTAGTAGCAGAGCTATTAGAGAAAGATGGATATTCAGTTGAGTTAGGCTCAGGGCGTAGTGATGGAGGCAAAGATCTGATTGCGATTAAGGATTTGGGTGAGAATGGGTTCTATAAAGCTGTTTGGCAAGCTAAACATAAAACATCAGGGAAAGGTGTAGGTGTGGAGGTAATACGAGAACTGGCAGATACCCGTAATGAACACAAAGCAAGTAAAGGGATTTTAGTAACATCAACGTATCTTACAAAAGGTGCTCTTGAACGAGTTCAAAGAGATACTTATGTCCTTGGCAAAGTTGACAGAAATGACTTATTAAATTGGATTGACAGAATCATTCGAGAAAGACGAAAATAAAAAGCGATTGCGGCACCCACCTAACAATCCGCTTGCACACCAACCGTATCAAGATAGTTAGTTGGGAACAAAAGGTTAGTAGCGGCGGCTTCATTGATCCGCTTTGCCACCCAGAAGATATGAAGGCTTGCTATACTTGGAATGTATCTAGGTGAATCATTAACATGAAGTACCCTTTTCATACCGAATCGAAGCCAGTTGTTGGGGAAGAAGCTAAAAAGCTGATCGAAGCAATCGAAGCAGGTCAAGCCGTTACCAACGAGCGCGCCCTTGCATTAGCCAAACGTATCGCAGATCGTCGTAACCAAGCTCAAGCCAATGCCCAGTCAAAGTAAATTTGAAGGGATCGACTTTTCCCAAATTCCAGTCGAACGCCTTACCCCTGACATCCTCAACTTAGGACAGGGGTTTCGTTGTCTTCGAGGAGAATTTGTCACCTACTGGAAACAAGGCAGAATTAAGCGAGAAGCGGATGCTCATATTTGCCACTGCTGGGCGATTCGCAGTGGGGATTCCCTCGCTGGCTACATCACTCTTCTAGCCGACAAGTTACAAGTTGAAAATCCAATTCTGGTAGAAGAAGGCGTAAAATATCAAACTTTTCCTGCCATCAAAATTGGTTTACTAGCTGTTGATCGACGTGCAAAAGGAGCAGGTCGTCACCTAGTGGAGTGGGCGATTGAATATGTGGTGTCTGAGATTGTTCCAGTTGTTGGGGTGCGCTTTGTGACAGTAGATGCGTTATACGATCAAGATGTTGAACCAGCTTATGATGCGTCAGGATTTTATACCAAGCTGGGATTTGATTTTGCAGACCCTCATGAAAGCCTTCCCCCAGAAATGCCCTACCGCACGATGTACTTCGATCTGAAGCCTGTGATTGAACTGTTTAATCCATAATCTCCACAATAAATGTAATACGAAAAATTCTTTATAACCCTTGAGATTATCCAACTCTTTACTTTCATGGTGGTGGAACTTCTCGGTTAGAGCCATTGTTATTGGGGAATGATGTTTTTACTTATTTTTAGTGCATACCATATTAATTTGGTCTCTACGAGCGCGCGGTTCCCCAAACATCCACGAAAAAAATCAGCCATGCTTCCACCATAGAAGGTGTGTGGTGGTGTTTCCGGCGCCAACTATTTTCATCAGTCCATTTAAATGGACTTTTGCTATCAGCCTATGTGTTTTAACCATAGGCGGGTATGAGCTTCGCAAAGATGTTGACTTACAAAATGTTGAGGAATAAAATTGTTATGACCGATTAGCTAAGTAATTTTTCTGAGATACTTTGCTATATATGCTACTTGGGAGATTTCTAATGAGGTTTAAGCTTGTTAGCTGTTTATCTACTGCTTTCATATATTGCATCAGCATTAATTCAGTTGCTGCGCTCGACATAATCTCTAAGCAAGGTTCTCAATCGACTCAAACGATCGTTTTTAATCCCTTGAGGATGGTTGAACGTGAGCGACGTAGACTGCAACGTGAGGAACGTAAAAGGGAACGTGAGCAACGCATTGAATTTCAACGACAACAACGCGAACTGCGACGGCTAAAACGTCAGCAAGAATTGGAGCGATTGGAGCAAAGGCAGAAAGAACTGGAAGCTGCTCGTCAGGCAGCGACTGAGGAACAGCGATTAGAGGCAGAGCGTCGTCGTCAGCATTTTGAAAGCTTATCTCCAGAAGATAAGAAAGCCTACGTAGCTGAACAGGAAGCTCGAAGAATTCAGGCTAATGATAAAGCCGCTGCACTTCTTCGACTGATGTTGATGTTTGCAGGAGGATCAGGTTCTAGCCAGCAAAACGACTCGCAAATTCCTCCGTGTTACACATGGGACGATTACGCTAATTCTGCTGGTGGTAAAAACTGTCGTTAGTTGTTTGAATTAGCTAGTTTTGATGAGCTAGCTAACATACCTCTACAATTAAAAATACTTCTTCAAGACTTGGATGACGCGAACGGTAGTATTTGATGACGAAAGTGAGGCAATTGTAGAATGGATACCCAGTTGAAATATAGAGAATTAAAACTTTATGAGACGAATAGAGTGCGAGTCAGGCTTTTTACCCGTTAAAATTCCTAAGCTGAGATAATATATAAACAAGCTAACTTATAAGTGTGGAAAAATCAGACCATAGTCCAGTAAATTCGTCTGAAGTAGCCGAACCAATCATTTTACCGATAACTCTCTATGCATTTGGTAACAGAACATCTCCCCGTTCACCTCGACCCAATATAGATATTGCTGTGGATAAGGATTTCGTAAAACCAACTCAACCTCCAACGGGAGCTTCCACATTTGCAGATGTTGGGTTTGCCCCGATAACAGGGCATTATTATAAAATAAATAAAGGGGCGCTATTACCAATAGGTCTTGCTGTGATAGCAGATGGTATAGATGTTGGTGGAACTCACTCCCCTACTCATTACACTATCTACCCTGCCTTTGAAATGTATTTTTCAGAATTTGTAAAAAAATTTTTAGATTGTGGCTGGATTTACGTAGGCAAAAAAGAAATAGGATAACCAATAAAGCTATGCTTGAAACAAAATCTTACCAACCAGATACAGAAATTTGGTATCAATTGCTTGATAAAGAGAAAGCTTATACAGAAACTCGACAAACTTTCTTAAATTGCCATAATAGAGTAGATTTAATTAGAACAGCCTTGCAAAATCCCTCAGAAAGAGCTACAGCGCTAAAAATTTTAGAGTATTTAACTGATAAAGAAAGGCAGGGCTTATTTGATGAATTAATCCAATTAGCAAGTGTTGGTCATTCTGATATTGAATTAGTGCGCTCTGCTATTCTTTTATTTGAACAAGAATGGCTTTTAGCTAATATTGAAAATTACGCGGAGCCTGTATTAAAACATGGTACAGATGAAGAATATAGAAGATTATTAGAACTTTATTTTATTATTGACCGTCAACTGACCGAAAGACTTGTGGCAAAGGCATTAAAACACTCAGACCCTGAAATTCAGGAAGCAGGTGAAGATTTTAATAATTATCTTAAAACTCGGCAATAAAATTTATCAGATATTGACAGTGCTATGATGATATTTGTGAAAAAGTTCTGTTACAGAAATTTTGATATCCGGGAACATTAAAGGTGATATATCCCCACTGTTAAGTTCTTGTTGCTCCCGATAGTTATTATTTTGAGGATTGCGAAATACTATTAAGAGGGAGTTGACTAAATCTACAACCTAGTACTCAGGAATACCTGCTGCTGCGTAAACAGGTTTCTTTGTTTCTAAATCTTTTGTTAAGGTAGATTGTGATATCTCTACGATTAAAAATACTTCTTCAGGGCTTGGATGACGCGAGCGCTAGTCTAACCATTGTCTCCGTACTAGCCACGCTTACTATTACTATTTCTTCCTTTGCGTTCTTTGCGTCCTTTGCGGTTCGTTTTTTCTCTCTTCTCTGTGTCCTCTGCGTCTCTGTGGTAATAAATTCTACTTAAATGGGACGGGCAAGGATGCCCATCCCACAAGATAAAATAATCCCACAAGATAAAATAATCCCACAAGATAAAATAAATAGTAATGATTTTTTTGTGGTGTTCAACCACCAGCAACGGCAGGTACAATACTGACTTCATCGCCATCTTTTAATGGAGTTGAAACACCATCTAAAAAGCGAATATCTTCGCTATTCACGTAGAAGTTTAAAAAACGACGAGGTTGTCCTTTTTCATCACACAAACGTTCTTTAATACCAGGACAAGCTTGTTCGAGTGATTCCAAAAGTTCGCCAACACTGTTACCTCCACACTCCAGAACAGCTTGGTTATTGGTAAATTTCTGAAGTGGGGTAGGAACTAATACTTTTACTGTCATACAAATCAAAATCTAAAAAATAAGGAGTGCTGAGTGCTAAGTGCTGAGTGCTGAGTAAGAAGTTACTACTCAGCACTCAGCACTCATCACTTTTAACTAAACAAGTACTTGTTGCCATTCGAGACGGTCTAAAGTACGTGAGCGTTCGAGTGCTTGTTCAAAGCTATCAAGTTTCGCTTCGATTGTGAAGGGTTCGCCAATATAACCTTGAACTGCTTCTTGGGTCTTCAAACCGTTACCTGTGATGTAAACAACTGTAGTTTCATCCGGGTCAATTTTACCTGCTTCAACTAATTTCTTCAGCACGGCAACGGTTGTACCACCAGCAGTTTCGGTAAATATACCTTCGGTTTCAGCTAATAACTTGATACCTTCGATAATTTCTGCGTCGGTGACAGATTCAATATTACCATTTGTTTTGTTCGCAATATCAACGGCGTATACACCATCCGCAGGGTTGCCAATAGCTATTGATTTTGCAATTGTGTTTGGTTTGACTGGTTTAATAAAGTCGCGTTTTTCTCTGAATGCTTCTGCTATTGGTGAACATCCTTCTGCTTGGGCGCCACTAAAACGAACGTTCTTATCTTCTACCAAACCGACTTCGACAAATTCTTTAAATCCTTTATATATCTTAGTAAACAAAGAACCACTTGCAAGCGGCGCCACAATATGGTCCGGTAATTCCCATCCTAATTGTTCAGCAACTTCATAACCAAGAGTCTTAGAACCTTCTGAATAATAAGGACGTAAATTTATATTGACAAAACCCCAACCATGTGTATTTGCAACTTCTGAACACAAGCGGTTAACTTGGTCGTAGTTACCATGAACAGCCATTAAAGTTGGACTATATATTAAGCTACCCAGAACTTTACCTGCTTCCAAATCAGAAGGAATAAATACACAACAATCTAAACCTGCATGTGCGGCAATAGCTGCTGTAGAGTTTGCTAGATTTCCAGTGCTTGCACAAGATACTGTTGTAAAGCCTAATTCGCGTGCGCGTGACAGTGCTACCGATACCACCCTGTCTTTGAAACTGAGGGTGGGCATATTTACAGCGTCATTTTTAATATAAAGTTTCTTTAAACCAAGGCGCCGCGCTAAACGTTGTGAACGAACTAGCGGGGTCATTCCTGTACCAACATCTATATAGTTATCTGTAGCAACGGGCAAGAACTGACGATAACGCCAAATTGAATTCGGGCCAGCTTGAATACTTTCGCGAGTTACAGAGAAGCGCAAACTACTAAAGTCATATTTAACTTCCAAAGGTCCAAAACACAATTCGCATACGTGCTGCGCTTTCAATTCATACTCGGCGCCACACTCTTTACACTTTAAAGCTTTAGCTGTGGATGCTAACTGTGCTGTGGATGCTGCCTGTGCTGTTGATACCTGTGTCATTCTGCTTCTCCCTAGTTCTTGCTTGCGTCGATTCCGTTCGATGGTATCACGAGTAAAAATACTCGTCAAACATACCCGACAAATTTTATCGGGTATAGATTACTTGAGAATGATGATAAAAACAAGACTAGTGTAATTACGTATTTAAATTGCTCTATCCGGAGTAAAAAAAATATCAATGAAAAAGTTAAGTAGTGTTAAAGACTAATTATGTGAAAGCATAAATATGATTGGCAGATTATTAGACCAGCGTTATCGAGTGGTAGAAGTCCTTGGTCAAGGGGGATTTGGACATACTTATATAGCCCTTGACACTCGTCGTCCAGGAAATCCTAGCTGTGTAGTAAAGCAACTCAAGCCAGCAACTAGCGATTCAGATTTCTTGTTAACTGCTAGGCGCCTATTCAATAGTGAAGCGGAAACGCTGGAGAAACTAGGCAAGCACGACCAGATACCGCAGCTACTTGCTTACTTTGAGCAAGACGAAGAGTTCTTTCTGGTACAAGAATTTATTGCTGGACATTCTCTTTCAAAAGAACTGACTCTCGGAAATCGTCTTGACGAGGCGACTGTGACTCAGATACTTGTTGAGGTTTTGTCAATTTTGGAATTTATCCACAGCAATGGAGTTATCCATCGAGACATTAAGCCAGATAACTTAATTCGTCGCAGTAGTGATAATAAGTTGGTTTTGGTTGACTTTGGCGCCGTCAAGCAAGTGAAGATGCATTCACTCATGACTCAAGAAGCATTTCAAAATGAAACTGTCGCCATTGGAACTCCGGGGTATATGCCAAGTGAGCAAGGACAAGGTAGACCAAGACCAAGCAGTGATATTTATGCTCTTGGAATAATTGCTATTCAAGCTTTAACTGGACTCAACCCAAATCAATTACCAGAAGACCCGCAAACTGGAGAAATATTGTGGCGCCAATATACCCAAAGCAGTGAACAGCTAACATCCGTTTTAACCAAAATGGTGCGGCACTACTTTAAATATCGGTACCAAACTGCAAGTGATGCATTATCAGCACTATCTACATTTACTAATCCTGGAACACCAAAAGCTTTAGCCAATGCTTTGCAACTAAAAGGACATCACTATATCAAACAAGTTTATGTACATACAATCTCGGTATTGCAATCGCTGCAAGAAAAAGCCAAAACAATTTATATTCCCACAATTAATACAAACCCAGATGCATCGAATCCAACTATTACGGCGCCTAAGCTTGAAAGTAATGCTCCAGCACAAAATACAGTTACAATTGCTCCTATAAATCGTGCTAATCAACCACCAGTAAAGCAAACAAGTCCAATTCTAACTATTAAAATTCCCTATAAATCCCCATTAATTATTATACCAAGCTGCGCGTTTATCTTAATTTGTGGCAGTTTACTTGCAGCGAATCGTCAACCGCAAGCAGCTTCTACTATAACTGCAAACCAAAATCAAACCCAAGCCAATATTAATAATATTGAACAAAATAAACCAAATCCAGCAAAAGAAAAAACAACAGAACAACCGAATAATTGTGTTGTTGTGACAAGCTCATCAAATATACGCGCAACCCCTGGACGCTCTCGAACTGGCAAAGTAATTAAAGCAGGTACAAAAGCTACAATTACTGGACAAGAAAATGGTGGTTGGATAGAAATTAGTGCTCCTGAGCAGGGTTGGATATGGAAAAGTCGCACTAAAAATACTTGCCAGTCTGTGTGATTCTTAAAAACGTTGTCTGTCACTGTAGAGACGCGACATGTCGCGTCTCTACAACAACGTCATGGAATCATCACTAAAAATTATTAACCGACCTATATCGAAATTCAAGCTTTATAATTCTCCGGAACTTATTAGTAAAAAAAAGAACAATTAATCAAAGAGCTTAAATAAAATTATGCATAAATTTATACTAACTTTTAATCTTTCTTTTTTTCTCATTGTTACTGTAGCGTCAGTAGCTGTTGCTCAGTCTCAGTCAACCTCAACATCATTACGAGTAGTTGTAAATAGTAACCAAGACGGCGCCATCCAACCAGACGACGCACTAACATTACGCGAAGCTATTCAAATCGTCAACGGCGCCTTACCTTTAGAAAAGCTATCACCAGCAGAGAAAACCCAAGTTTCACCCAGCACTATACCTAAAATAGATTTCAACCTACCTCCACAGCAAACGACTATTGCTTTACAAGATATTTTGCCACCATTAACGGCGCCTAATTTAATTATTGATGGCGCCACTCAACCAGGTTACAATGCCTCAAAGTCAGCAACTGCAGAAATTCATATACCAGTGCCAGTTATTTCAATTCAACCTGAAGCAACACGTAATATTATACGTGGATTTACGATAGTAGCAAATAAAATAACAATACGCGGTTTAAGTATATACGGATTTACAAGTCAGCATGAACGCACTGCTAGTATTCCTCCAGCAGATATTTTTATTTCTGATCAAGCTAAAAATGTAGTTATCGAAAATAACTGGTTGGGTATAAACAATAATGAAAAAATGCCAGAAACACCTTCGGCGTTTGGTGTGTCGGTATTTAATGCAGTGGGCGCCACAATTCGGCGCAACCGCATTTCGTACCATGAAGGTAGCGCCATAATTACAGGAGCAACCGCTATTTCAACACAAATAAACCAAAATATCATTGTTGGTAATGGTTTAGCGGGAATGCCTGATGCTATACGCTTAGAAGGTTCCATCGATGGTTCGCAAATAAAAGAAAACTTGATATGCGCTAACGATGGCAGTGGAGCATTTTTATTCAAACCCCAAGGAAGCGTAGAAATTACCAATAACCAAATCAAGTATAACGGGCGCCGTTTACGACGTGCAGCAGTGTACTTAATGGGAAGCGACAATAAAGTTACCAATAACGAAATTACTAACCAAGCTGGCCCAGGTGTAGTTGTCACTGCTTTTCCAAACGGTGGTTCGTTCCTAAATGGCGCCGCAGTTCGCAATGTAATTCAAAATAACCGTTTTGCTGACTTAGAAGGACTCAGCATTGATTTAAATACCAGAGCTAGTGCTGATATATCAGATTTTCAACAAGGAGACGGCTTGAACCCAGTTAGAACATCTTCAAATCGTCGTTTAGATACAGGAAACGCTGCTATCAACGCTCCAAAGTTTATATCCAAAGAATTTTTGCTTATCAATAATATAGTTACCATCGCAGGAACTGCCGACCCAAATTCAGAAATTCAAATTTATCGCGTTGGTTCAGATGGCGCCTTAAGTCAAGCCATAACTACCATTAAAGCCAATGCCAAAGGACGCTTTGAAACAACATTACAAAATTTACAACCACTGACTCGTCTTAGTGCTATTGCCACAGATTCAAACGGCACCTCCGAACCTGCATACAGTACTATAATTCTTTCCCCTTCACAAAAGGCGCCTCAAATAAAAGAATTAAACCAAGACAAACTAACTCAACATCAAGGTGAAATTCCCAAATGCACAACTACCCCAACTCCCCCTGCTCCCCCTACTCCACCGACTCTCCCACCTGCACCACCCGAACCACCTGCACGACCTGCACCCATTCGCTTACGAGTTCCAAATAACATTCATTACGCATTAGATAAAGACTTTATTAGCTCTGCAAGTGGCGAAGTTCTCGATAAAATAGCCGCAGTAATGCAGCAATACCCCACAATAGTCATCGAACTACAAGGTCACACCGACGCACGTGCATCCGATGCATACAACAAAGACCTTGCAAAAAGACGCGCGAGAAATGCCAGAAATTACTTAATCAAAAAAGGTATTGTACCCGAACGTATGACCATTCGTTCTTTTGGCGAACGTCAACTCAAAACTCCAGGTAGAAACGCATTGGAACACGCATTCAACCGTCGCGTTGAAGTTTTATTCTTCGATATCAGAGGAGTTGAAATTATTCTCGAATCTCAAAAAGACGATTTACAAATCGAACGTTAAATCTTGTAGAGACGTTACATGTAACGTCTCTACACGCATTAACCACCACTAACAGGAGGTACTAATACAACCTCATCGCCATTTTTAAGGGGAGTATCTGGTTCAACGAACAGTAAATTTACACCATAGCGTGTAACGTCCTGCCACTTCGCGAGTTCAGGACGTTCATCAATAATATGCTTACATACTGCTTTAACTGGGGTTCCTTGTGGAAACTCCAGCTTTAGCTCTGGAACCCCATATGCTTCTTGGTATGCAGCAAATAGCTTGACGGTTATTGAGACAAAAGAATTTGACATATGTAACTTCAGGGAACTTTTATTAACTAGTGCTTTGTTTTTTAGCGTAGTCGCCTCAGAAACTTGTTTAATATAGATTTAGTCAGGGTTTAAATGAAACAGAACAGCTCTAAAGCCGACTAAAAATATTAGCTGGTATATTATACATTAAAATATCTAACTAAAATATATAATTAAAATACATAAATATTGTTAAATCAAGAAATGATAACTTTTGTAAGTGTATGCTGACTTGAACAATTTAAATTTTATAAAATTTCATAACATAATTTTATATGAGTCAATGTCTCAATCCCAAGTGCCCGAACCCTACCGACCCAATTAATAAATATGGCATAATTTGCATTCACTGTGGTGAAAATTTGTTACTACAAAAGCAATATAGAGTTATAAGACTCATTGGAGCAGGTGGGTTTGCGAAGACGTTTGAGCTTGAATCGCAAGATGAAACAAAAAGTATTAAAATTGTTAAAATTCTAAATTTATCGCGTTTTGATAGTCGTGATGGAAAAGAACGTGATAAAAAAGATAAAATTATTAAATTATTCAAGCGCGAAGCTGAAGTTTTAAGCCGTTTAAATCATCCGGGTATTCCAAAGGTGGATGATGGTTACTTTCAAGTTGAATTCAAAAATGGTAGTGAGCCATTACATTGTCTAATAATGGAAAAGATAGACGGTGTAAATTTACAGCAGTGGCTGAATGAGAGAAATAATAAACCAATTGATTTTGAATTAGCGCGCGAGTGGTTAAAACAGATAACTCTAATTTTAGAGCAAGTTCATGCACACGGTTTTTTCCATCGTGATATCAAACCTGCTAATATTATGCTACGACAGAATGGGCAGTTAGTTTTAATTGACTTCGGCGCCGTTCGCGACTTAGCAGAGACATTTTTACAAGAAGACTCAACATTAGCACACGGTACCTGTATCGGTTCTGTGGGATATGCACCACCCGAACAATATTTACATGGTCTTGCTGTTCGACAGTCAGATTTTTTTGCTTTAGGACGCACTTTTGTACATTTATTAACTGGTACACATCCGTGCGATTTTTCTGATATACAAAAATCTAGTCATTTCAACTGGCGCCAAAATTTACCTGCAAATAATTCAAGAATGGGTGTTATCTCTAAGTTTCGCACTAAATTGGTGTGTGATTTGCTAGATAACATGATGGAACACGACTGGGAAAATAGACCACAAAACACACGTGCTATTATTGCTGCTTTAAATCGTAAAACCCCAGTTCCTCGCATTTATAAAAAAATTATCTACGCTGCTGCTGTTTGCTTAGTAGGATTCACTGGTAGTTACTGGTATGCTACTGGCGTAAACGGTTGCGAAAAAATTTGGATACGCCGCTTCAACTCAAATGATAAAATGAGTTGCGGTGAAGAAATTATGATGGTTAACTCTATAGATAAAATTAAACAAGATGGAGTAAACGCCTTTGCTGCGGGTGAATATTCTGATTCTGTTAAACTATTAGAACAATCTTTTCAACAACGTCCAGACCCAGAAACATTAATTTACTTAAATAACGCACGTCTCAAAGCCAATAATTATAAAACTAGAACTTTAACTATCGCCGTTGTTGCTCCTATTAGTGATAGTAATAATGACACAATAAATTCGAGTCAAGAAATTTTACAAGGAGTTGCACAGGCACAAAACGAATTTAATCAAAAATACCAGAGTCAAAAAATTGGCTTATATGTATTAATTGCCAGCGATAATAATAAGCCTTCATCTGCTGTTAAAATTGCTCAAGCATTAGGTAAACAAAACGATGTTGTCGCAGTTATTGGTCATTTTCGTAGCGAGACGACTTTAGAAGCACTTCCAGCTTACCAAAGAGCAAAACTTTTACTAATTTCACCAACTGCTACTTTTGATGACCTGGCAAACAAATGCCAAGTAACCTATCCAAACTGCTTTTTTCGAGTTGTGTCGAGTAACAGTGTTACAGGTGATATTTTGGCAAATTATCTAATTGGCGCCAATAAACGTCGTGCAGCAGTATTCTATAACCCCAACAGTAAATACAGTGAATCGTTACTTAAACAGTTACGCAATCATTTTACCAAACTAGGTGGTAAAATTGCCGCAGAAATTTCTTTATCCGATAATCTTGAATCAAATATCAATCAAGTTAAACATAGGGGTGCCGATGCAATAGTTCTTTTCCCTACCACCGATGGTTTAACGTCAGATGCAGCAGTGCAAGTTATTGAATATGCGAACCAGTACAATTATTTAGTTGTAGGTGGAGATAGCCTTGATAGTTCCAAAATTATTAGAAAACTCGCTCAAAATAAAATGGGTAGCGCCATTGCATTACCTTGGTATTCTGGAATAATACCCTCTGATTTTAGTACAAAAGCTAACCAGCTTTGGAAAAAACGCATAAGTTGGCATACCGCTCTTACTTACGATGCAACCAAAGCATTAATTACTGCTTTGGATACACAAAATTTCAATACTAGCTATGTACGTAGTAATATATCTAACTATATAGCAAACCCTAACTTTAGCTTAATCGGCGCCACTGGAGAAATTAGCTTTACTCCAAACGGCAACCGCAAGCAACAAAGCGTTTATATGGTAAAAATTCGCAGTAATCCCGTCACTGGCGAAATTGAGCTTATCAAGATTTAATCCCCCCAACCCCCTTAATAAGGGGGCTTTAAATGAAATTAAATCTTATCCCCCCCCCTTAACAAGGGGGCTTTAAATGAAATTAAATCTTATCCCCCCCTTATTAAGGGGGGCTAGGGGGGATTTATTTCTAATTTCAATTTTCTCTGATTGTAAAATAAATAAAATTACTTAAGCTGCCAATTTGGCAGAATTAAACTTTGAAGCAATTTAAAAAACACGTAAAATTTGTGACGTTTGTTTTAAGGTTGACAATTTATGCTTGCGAATTCGCTGTATAAAAAGTTAGTATCTGCATGAACATTCCTCAAATAATCTTTTTTGCATTCCTTTAGGGATAAAAAGAGTTACAGGTAGTAATTAGTGCCATCTTCCATTCTAAAGGGTTATCAGGATTTTCTTAATTTACAAGGTTTAGAGCGAAGTGTGCGCGCATGAAGCAGGCGCCACGCCAACTTTAAGGTATCTAACCCCCTAACTGCGAATGTAACGGTAGATTATGGGAATATTAAATAAGGTTTGACGTATATTATCACATTGCCATTCAAAATCAACCTAGTTAATTTTACGTAACTTTTAGCTAACTAAAAAGTGTCATATATATCAAGTATTTTCCTGATATATAAACAAATCTCCGTAGAAGATTGAAGTATAAAAAACGAAGGAAAACTAAGTTGTGATTATTTTAAACGACGAAGAAAACATGAATACTGTCTGGGAAGCTTACCCAGCAGACGATAGCAGCGACCCATACGATTGGGTACTCGACTCGATTATGGCGGCAAGTCCAATTGACCAACCTGCACCAATTGATATTGTTGTCGAGCCAGTCGCGCAGTCAGCAGATGATTAAGTATTCACGATTAATGAGTTACTTGTTTTACTTATATTTTTGCATTTGTGATTTAAACCAAAGCTTTTAGTAAAGCTTGAAATTTGAGTTGAATTTCAGCTAGTTCCTTCATAGGGTCAGAACCAGCAACAATACCTGCGCCTGCATACAACCGTGCGCGGTTGCCATCAATTAATGCCGAACGAATACCAACAATGAATTCGCAGTTGCCATTAGTATCTACCCAACCAAGAGGCGCCGCATACAAACCTCGTTCAAAATTTTCATAACGTCGAATTTGCTGCATTGCGATATCCCGTGATTCACCGGCAACTGCTGGTGTGGGATGCAGATGGGCTATAATCTGCAACGGATGCACATTATTTGGAACAACAGCTGTTATAGGTGTCCATAAATGTTGAATATTTGATAACTGCCGTAAACGTGGCACCCCTTGAAATTTAACAAACTGTGGTCGTAAGCCCAGTTTTAATAATTGTTGTGTGATAAAGTCAATAACCAAGGAATGTTCGTGTCGTTCTTTCTCGCTTAATAGTAAACGATTGGCATTTGCTGCATCTTCTTCGGGTGTTTTACCACGCGGTGCGCTTCCTGCTAATGCATCAGTCACAAGAAAATGGTTATTTACATTAATTAACCGTTCCGGACTGGCGCCGATAAAACTTTGTCCCTTACCGTTACTTGTAGAAAATATGTAGCAGTTAGGATGCTGTTGTCGTAAGTTGCTTAATGACTTGAATATATTAAATGCCGTCCTTGAATATATATCAAGTGCTGAGGCTAAAACAATTTTACTAAAATCTCCGGCGCCAATAGCCTTGAGTGCAGAAGCCACAGAAGCTTTGAATTTTTCTGGGTTTGCTACCAATCTTTGACTATATTTAGCAGGCGAATTGTTTAAATTAGGCGAATAATATGCTAAAGATTGAATAATTTCAATTTTTGTCCACACAACATGTAAAATAGTATCAATATTAGTACTCGCATCAATTGCCAAATTTACCATTGCCTGACAGCGATTGTTTTTAACAGAAATTTGCCAGCGAGGTAAAAAAACAGTTCCAGACGAAAAAGGGTAATCTGACTCATCATTCTCGTCAAAAAAACTAAAGCTACAAAAAAAACGCGGTTGGATGTTTTTAATGTCTGTATTATTTGGTTTATCTTGTTCAAAACATACAAGATTGCTTAAACTATCTTGAATAAATTCTTCTGAAGAACTAAATCTTGCTTCACCTGTAATTTCTAGCTTTGCTACTGCATCAATTGCAACAATCGATTCTCCACTCTTCTTATTTTCCCAATAAAAAGTTACCTGTTTTTCTCGTGCTAATTTTGCCAGAACTACCAAAGGGTCAACCAAATTAATCTCAAACGAAATACTTGCAATTTTATTCTTGTTACTTCGGGCACATTGCGACCGAATAGTCAAGAGAAATTGGTATATTTCTTTATTATATACAAGAAAGTCAGAGCGACATGGAGAAACTGTCATGGTATTGAAGAAAAGTAAATTTTTTTGAAGTTATCTTCCTAAAGAGTCATGAATCGTGGTCGTATTTCTACAGGTAACATAAAGCGTCGCCTTCAGGCTAGACTTAATCGCTCCCAAAAAGACCGATAAGATGATTCATATGGGGATACATCCTTCGTTTGTCAACCTTGGGTCGTTTGTACTAGCTAGTGAGCGGTACGATGGTTATGTTACCAAGGTTGGTAATTCCAACTTTAAGAAGAAAGCTGGCAGTTTAGTAATCTTAAAAAATGACTACAAAGCTGATTTTATATCCTAATAACAAATTGTGGATGGCAGCAATTAAGCCACCCATGTACAGTGTTGCGATTATGCCAATTTGGGTAGGAACCGCCGTTGCTTATGCACAAACACAACATCTTGACGCCATAATTTTCTCTACTTTTTTAGGCGCCGCAATATTAATATTAGCTTGGGAAAATCTGAGCAACGATGTCTATGATTCAGAAACAGGAATTGATATAAACAAGCATCACTCGGTAGTAAACTTAACGGGTAACAAGCCATTAGTATTTTGGTTAGGAAACTTGTGTTTAATATTCGGATTGTTAGGAATATTTACAATTAGCTGGTGGCAACAAGACCCAACGGTAATTGGAATTATTTTACTATGTTGTGGCTTAGGTTACATTTACCAAGGTCCCCCCTTTCGCCTTGGATACAAAGGGTTAGGCGAAATTTTATGCTTTTTTGCGTTTGGCCCATTGGCATGTTCAGCAGCATACTACAGTCAAACTCAAACTGCCTCGATTTCTAGCTTCGTTACCTCAATCGTAGTTGGAGTCGCCACAAGCTTAATTTTATTTTGCTCACACTTCCACCAAGTCAAAGATGACCTCGCAGCAGGAAAACTTTCACCCATCGTTAGACTCGGTACACTTCGAGGCGCCCAAGTTTTGACTGTTTGTACTATTAGTATATACGCACTGACCGCGATATTTATAATTTTGGGTTTTTTCCCAATTTGGACTTTACTAAGTTGGCTTAGTTTACCATTTGCCGTCAAACTTTGCCGTCACGTTAACCTTAATCACGACAAACCAGAGTTAGTCAGCAACTGTAAATTTATCGCAGTCGCTCTCCACTTTTGGTGCTGCTCGCTATTCGGGTTAGGCTTCTTAATCGGTTTTTAACTTTCTCTTGTGGAACAGGCATCCTTGCCTGTAAATTAGTATTTCTATTTTTTACCACAGAGGCACAGAGTACACAGAGGGAAGAGAAGATGTGAAATATCAATTTACTTTTCAACCCTATAAAAGGCGATTTGTTCACCCCGTTCAAACTAACCACGGTGTATGGGAAATTCGTGAAGGCATTATTGTTTCCCTTAAGCAAGAAGATGGTCAGGTTGGACAGGGTGAAATTGCCCCTATTCCCTGGTTTGGTTCAGAAACCCTTGAGCAAGCTTTAGAATTTTGCTCATCTTTACCCAAAGAAATTGATAGTGAGTTAATTCTCTCTATCCCCAATACATTACCTGCATGTCAGTTCGGATTCGAGACGGCACTGACAGAAACCCCAGAACCCCCCTCCCTACAATTCAGCGCTTTACTACCTGCCGGAAACAGCGCTATTGATGCTTCAATACCTTTATGGCAATCAGGATACCGTACCTTTAAATGGAAAATAGGTGTTAATCCAATTGATGAAGAACTCGCGATATTTGATTTACTTGTACAAAAAATAGTACAAAATCTACCCAACGGCGCCATTCGGTTAGACGCGAATACAGGACTAAGCTTAGATGAGTCAAAACTGTGGTTAGAGACTTGTGATAAATTCATGACAAATGGCGTAAACATTGAATTTATCGAACAACCATTACCGCCATCTCAGTTTGAGCAAATGTTGGAACTGAGTGCTAGCTATAATACTCTTCTTGCTCTTGATGAGTCAGTTGCCACACTGCAAAATCTTGAAACTTGTTATTTAAAAGGATGGCGCCAGATTTTTGTAATAAAACCCTTAATTATTGGTTCACCAAGTAAACTACGTCAATTTTGTCAGCAAAATCAAATCGACGTAGTATTTTCATCAGTTTTTGAGACACACGTTGGTAGAACTGCAGCACTACAACTAGCAAGTGAACTATCACACCATAACCGAGCAGTTGGTTTCGGCGTTAATCATTGGTTTTAAGAATAGTGCTGAGTGCTGAGTAAAGAGGAGTTACTACTCAGCACTCAGCACTCAGCACTCATCACTCTTTATTAATTTGGTAATTCAGAGCAAGAGCGAATATTTTGTAAAGTTAAATCAGAGCAAGTGCGCTTAATTAGACCAGTAAGTACATTACCTGGGCCTATCTCGATAACCTTTTCGATACCTAATTGTGGAAGTGCAAGCGAAATTTCTCGCCACCGAACACTACCTGTCATCTGTTTGAGTAAGCGCTGTTTTAACTCGCTCTTATCGGTTGATGGTGTTGGTTCGACGTTAGAGAGTACTGGAATAAGAGCATTTTGGAATTCTACAGTTTCCAAAACTTCTCTATATTCATTATCGGCTGCTTCCATTAACGGTGAGTGAAAGGCGCCGGAAACATTTAGAGGTATTGCTCGTTTTGCTTTTACCTTTGACATTACCGTTTGAACGGCATCAGGTGTACCAGAAATAACAACTTGTGCTGGACTATTATCGTTTGCTAGCACAACATCGGGGGTTTCAGCAATTACTTGAGAAAGCTGTTCACGGTCAAAGTTCATTAATGCTGCCATCATGCCACCAGATGCATTTTGCATTAGTTCCGCGCGTCGCTTAACCAAACGCAATCCATTTGACCATTCAAACACACCTGCTGCATATAAAGCTATATACTCACCCAAGCTATGTCCTGCCACCAAATCAGGCTTTTGCTTTTCGCTTAATAAGTCACATAAAATACTCTCTACTAAGTATAAACACGGTTGAGTGTAAATAGTACTAGCGAGCTTTTCTTCATCTTGACAAATATCAATTACTGACCAGCCCAAAATTTCTTCGGCTTGAGCAAATTTTTCCTTAGAATTAGGCAAGTCAAGAATATCGATTCCCATTCCTACAGATTGAGAACCTTGTCCTGGAAACACCCACGCAGTTTTAGTCATTTATCAAAAGTTATGAGTTGTGAGTGTGATTATTATTTTCCCCATTTAAAAATAGCTGCTCCCCATGTTAAGCCGGCGCCAAATCCGGAGGCAGCAATAATGTGATTATTTTTGATTTTGCCTGCACGCACAGCTTCATCAAGTGCTAGGGGGATAGAAGCGGCAGAGGTATTACCATAGTTGGCAAGATTGCTGATAACTTTATGGTCTGGTATTCCTAAACGCTGGGCAACAGTATCAAGGATGCGTTGATTAGCTTGATGTAAAAGCAACCAATCAACGTTTTCAACACTTATATTGGCGCGAAATAAAGCTTTGTCTATTACTTCTGGAACTTTTTGAGCGGCAAAGCGATAAACTTCTTTACCGTTCATAGTTACATGTTGGTAATTTCCTTTGCCAACGGTAATGTCTTTGGTTAGTTGTTGACTCTCTTGCGTGTAACCAAGATTAAGATAATGATTCTGACTACCATCACTTCTTAATTCAAATCCTAGTAAATTATTACTCGAACTAGCTTGCATAACTACTGCACCTGCACCATCGCCAAATAGTACACAAGTGGTGCGGTCTTGCCAATTTACCCAACGTGAGTGTATGTCGGCGCCAATCACAAGTACGTTTTTAAACACACCTGTATTGACATACTGAGCCGCTGTCACCATACCAAAAATAAAACCAGAGCAAGCAGCAGTTAAGTCAAACGCGACAGCTCGGTTGGCGCCTAAAGCAGCTTGAACTTTACAAGCACTACCATACAAATCATCGGGTGTGGAAGTTGCAAGTAATATTAAATCTATATCTTGTGCGGTAATTCCAGCCATTGCGATGGCTTGAAGACTTGCGACAGCAGCAAGACCACTCAAAGACTCTTTTTCTGATGCGATTCGTCGCTTTTTAATACCAGTTCGCGTTGTTATCCACTCGTCAGATGTATCAACAAGCGCAGTCATTGCACTATTTTCAAGGCAAGCTGCTGGCACTGCTGACCCACTTCCAGTAATTATAATTCCTGTGTTTTGCACTCCTACTCTCCCACGCTTAAAAATAGTTCCGAGTAAAAAGTGCTGAGTGCTGAGTAGTATTCCTAACTCCTAACTCTTAACTCAGCACTCAGCACTCAGCACTCAACACTCTTTAACTGCTTTCGCGCTGTAGGCTTTGATATTGAGATTGAATTCTATCTAACACTTGGTTGTCCACAGCTTCTTTTGCCATTCGCACAGCATTAAAAATAGAAGGCGCCTGTGAGCTACCGTGACTGATTATACAAATTCCGTCTACACCTAAAAGTAATGCACCACCGTGTTCGGCGTGGTCCATGCGCTGTTTAATTCGCCTTAAGTTAGGTTTCAAGATTGCAGTACCAATTTGACCGCGTATACCTTGTGGTAGTTCTTCACGGATAATTTGCAGCATCACTTCTCCAACGGCCTCGGCGAATTTGAGCAGCACGTTACCCACAAAACCGTCGCAGACAATTACATCAAAGTCACCAGATAGAACATCACGCCCTTCAGCATTACCGATAAAATCGATGTTTGGGTTTTCACGTAACATCTGATTTGCACGTACTGCTGCGTCATTGCCCTTGCAGTCTTCTTCGCCGATATTTAATAAACCTACCTTTGGTTCATTTACACCCAGCACATACTGACTATAAACCGAACCCATGATAGCGAACTGTTCAAGAAATTTCGGACGGCAGTCTACATTGGCGCCAACGTCAAGTATGAGTACTTGCTTACTGGCTACCATTGTTGGAAATACAGCTCCAATCGCTGGACGGTCAATTCCTTTTAGCCTTCCCAAACGCAGCAAAGCCGATGCCATCGCTGCTCCAGAGTGACCAGCAGAAATAACCGCGTCCGCGCGTTTTTGCTTGACCAAATCCATTGCCACATTGATAGAGGACTTCGGTTTGCGCCGGATAGCGCTTAAAGGCTCCTCCTCCATTTCGATTGCTCCCTCAGAAGGGACAATCTCAATCTGCGCTGTATTAGTTTTAGGTGGCAGCACAGCTTCAATTTGTTGGGGATCTCCCACCAATAATACTTCTACACCTAGTTCTTCTCGTGCCCGCAGTGCGCCAGTCACGATTTCACCAGGTGCGCGATCCCCTCCCATTGCGTCAATTGCGATCCTCACGCAAGTCGATCCCATTGCTTAAAGCTTCTAGAAACCTTACAAATTTTACCAGATGCCTTAACCCAAACGAGCAAGCATCTTTCTTTCAAATCTTTTGTAACTACGTTAACAATTATTGACAATTCAAACAAGGGGAGAAACCGGGTTTCTATACAAAATGTTCTTTTTGTTACAATTTCCATAAAGAAACTCGGTTTCTAGCTATTCTTAAAGATAAGGTAAATTTTCCAGATTCAGGCGCCTAGCTTCAGAAAAAGGTAGAAAATTCACTCATTAAGCCTAAAAACTTATTATGTTAAGCGTATATATAATGATATTTTCCGCTTGCGCCTCAGAAATACTGCGCGACTAATGAGAAGTTCGCTTAAAGCTTGAATCAAATGTGTTCAGACGCACTACCGTAATAAAAAATCATTAGTTACTATAGTTACTCGATTCTCAAAATCGTAGAAACAGCATATTATCACATAAAGTTAAAAACTACATCCCTATTGAGGAGTAAACATGCTGGAATTAATTGGCTCAGGCTTGTTTTCACTGTGGCTGGAAATAGCAGGGTTACAAGTCAAGCCTTTAGATGCTTTAGAAGCATTGGCATGGCAAAGTAGCCCAGGTCTGGTTTTAGCCCCTGACCCTAATCCAGCAGGTACTACCACGGTTCAACAATATTTCAAAGACCTGGTGACAGCTAAATTAGTAGCTGGAAACATGATGCAGAGTCAGGGAATTTGGATACAGTCTGGTCCAATTTTAATGGCGAACCATGAAGGCACAACACCAATACCAGCAGCATCGCTGACAAAAATTGCAACTTCGCTTGTCTCTTTGACAACCTTGGGTGCCGACCATAAATTTCAGACATTGGTTAGCGCAACAGGACCAATTAAAAATGGGGTGTTAGAAGGAAACTTAGTCATAACAGGTGGTGGAGACCCATTATTTGTAATTCAAGAAGCAGTAACGCTTGGCAATATGCTTAACCAAATGGGTATTAAGCAAGTTAAGGGTAATTTAATTATTACTGGCAATTTTGCAATGAACTTCCAGCGAAACCCAACACTTGCTGGACAATTTCTCAAACAAACACTCAACTCTGCCACTTGGTCGCGTGATATTAAGCTGTATTACTCGACCATGCCCAAGGGCACACCAAAACCCCAATTGACAATTACTGGCAAAGTCGAACTAGCAACTCAAACCGTCCCCGAAAGTAATCTACTAATCAGACATTATTCATTACCCCTGGCGCAGCTCATCAATGAGATGAACGTATTCAGCAACAATGAAATGGCTGAAATGTTAGCAGAAGCAGTAGGAGGAGCAACAGTAGTCCAGTCAAAAGCAGCCAAACTCGCGCGAGTTCCAGAATCAGAAATTCAATTAATCAACGGTTCCGGACTAGGAGTTGAAAATCGTATTTCTCCCCGTGCCGCTTGTGCAATGTTGATGATACTGCAACGTGAAGCAGTCGCCAACAACATCACACTAGCTGATTTATTCCCTACATCAGGTTTTGACCATCGTGGTACAGTACACGCGCGTCATTTACCTAACGCTACAGTCATGAAAACAGGGACATTACGTGATGTCAGTGCATTAGCTGGTGTATTTCCAACACGTGACCGTGGTTTAGTTTGGTTTGCCATTATTAACAGAGGACCTTTTGTTGGCGCCTTTCGTACTGAGCAAGATAAACTTTTACAAAACCTAGTCAAACAACTTCAAGTTCCCGAGTCTGTTCCACCCGCTATTGCCCCCCACGCAGAAAACAAAGCTTTACCCCAGCTTGGTGAAGCCCAGAGAAACGAAGTAGTCTATAAAGGATAGTGCTGAGTTGAAAGTGCTGAGTACTGAGTTGATGTTACTCAGCACTCAGCACTCAGCACTCAGCACTCAACACTCAACACTCAACACTCAGCACTCAACACTCAACACTCAGCACTCAACACTCATTACTAATTTGGTTCTTGGGGAATGATATTTGTAATTACTCGATTATTATTCTTATTACTGCTTCTAACGATAATATTTTGCTGCTGGATGTTACCAGATGCAGTATCACCTGTAAAACTTAACGATGGCTCAAATTGCTGATAAAATACATTCCCTTCGGCTTCTACCTGCTGGTTCTTTAAAAACCAAGTTAATTTATCTGATTTTATATTTTGGCGCCTTTGTCCAACGGCATTAACGTTACCCTGTAAATATACGGTCTCTTGGGGTATTCTAAGTTCGCCTTGATTTGCTGTGACTATAATATTATCTGTACGATGAAGTACACGTACTGGTGTTTTAGTTGTAACAATTTCTTTGTTAAGGTTCCATGCCATTGAACTACTAGCAATTTGTATTGGTGGTTGTGCTAGCTCTGCTTGGGCGTTTTTAGTAATGGTGACAATTTTAGTATTTAAATCAACTTCTGCCGCGTCACCTCTACCTCTATCGGTGATTTGATTATTTTTAAATCGCTCGAACTGCAATGGTTTGTTACCAATTAGTTTTTGCTGTTTTAAGTTCCAAGTCAAATGCTCGGTTCGCACTCGTAATGGTGGGTCTACAGAAGTTGCAACTACACCCCCAAAAAAATCTACTTTTTGCTCACGAGTTTTCGCACGCGCTTCTTGTGCAACTG
This sequence comes from Calothrix sp. PCC 7716, assembly GCF_019977735.1. Classification (GTDB taxonomy): domain Bacteria; phylum Cyanobacteriota; class Cyanobacteriia; order Cyanobacteriales; family Nostocaceae; genus Dulcicalothrix. Next base: position 650,266 of record NZ_AP025018.1, read on the forward strand.
CAACAAGTTGCTTGTGAGTTCCATTTAATTGGTTACGAACGATTAATAAGTCTTCTTGTGGGCGCCATTCTAATTCATTACCACGCAATACCACACCATTTTTGGGGTCTGTCGCGACTATTTTACCTTTGAGCAATAACTGTTTTCCGTTTTGCTGAATGTCGGCTTTTTCGGCAGTTACCTGATAAACAACCTTACCATCTTGAAATAATTCACCGTAAGGACTTTCAAGTTGCCCTATTTCTTTCTCTTTTGTATACCTGCCTTTTTTAGCATTAACTCGCCAAATTAACCTTCCTGACTCGTCAGTTGCATCTAGCGAACCTTCAAACAAAGTTAACTGACTATCGTTTGGCTGGTTTGGTGGTTTATCTTTACTCGCTTGTGATTTTGGAGGAGGACTACTGCAAGCAAATAGTCCTACCACTAATACAATTGTCATAGACAGACGAAACAAAACCGTTACGGCGCCTGCATTTTTCATTCCGCCCCTTGCCTCAATTTAAGGTTCCGGTAATTCCAGATGACCATTCATGTCAGGTTGTTCCAAAAAACCCACACCTGTTAGCGGTCGGTATGGATAACTTTGACGTGGGGTCTTTTGAATGTCTTCTTTAACCATCTCTAAATCAATATAGCGGTCACTCACGTTGATTAAACTGTCGCTCGTCATCGACCGCAAGCTCACAACCTCAACGCGCACACCTCGGTAAGATACCGAATTTACCGCGTATGCTAAATCTCCATCGCCACTCACTAATACTGCTGTATCATACGAATCGACCAAAGCCATCATATCTACTGCAATTTCGACATCCAAATTCGCCTTTTTAGAACCATCTGGTAACTGCACTAAATCTTTAGCGATGACACGATAACCATTGCGTCGCATCCACAACAGAAAACCCTGCTGCTTCTCGTTCGTCCTATCTACACCTGTGTAAAAAAAAGCACGTAATAGTCGTGAACCACCAGTTAATCTACATAGCAACTTTGTATAGTCAATTTCTATACCTAATTGCAAAGCCGCATAAAATAAATTCGAGCCATCTATAAATATAGCTACTCTACCTCGATTTTCTAAAACCTGCTCAGGCGTAAATATTGAGTCGGCTTCTAAATTACTTAACATTGTTGTCATACCTCGTTTGTTATCAATGTAATAAAGGATACTAAAATTTGCTGAAACACTGTTATTGAACGTTTTATGATAGTTACGGCTAGATTATATTCATCCAGGGCTGTTAATATTAACAGCTATTTAGCTAGTAAAATATAGCCACTGGTGAATTTACCTTTAACAGAGATTAAAAAACTAATCGTTTTTAGACAAATCAATTCGTTTAAAAATGGGTTGGGGTGTGCCTAAGTTTTGTGTACTACTCAGCAATCCCCATTTAGAATGAATATCGAATGGCGCCACACTACTGGTTGGGTCATTAAAATTGACGGATAAACCTAGTTGTTGATATGCGGCAGTACTGATATTGGGAATGACTGGGGATAATAGATAAACTGCTAGCCTCACAGATTCCAGCACAGTATACAATACGCATTCTACTTCTTGCTGTTTGCCTTGTTTATACAAGCTCCAAGGCGCCTGGTCATCGATAAACTTGTTACTACCCTGTACAAGCGACAGAACTAAATTACAAGCTTGACTGAAGGCTAGCGCTTCATAGGCTGTTTTGACTTGTTCCCCTAGATGTAAACCTAGCCCCTTTAAAGGATTATCATTATTGATATGTTCTGCTGTAACTACTGGAATTTTACCGCCACAGTATTTTTTCACCATGCCTAAAACTCGATTCAGTAAATTACCTAAATCATTCGCCAAATCTGCATTTACAACATCAATGAACCTTACTTCATTAAAATCGCCATCTTTACCAAATTCAATTTCCTTAAGGAAGTAATAACGAACTGCGTCGGCGCCATATTTATCAATCAACTCAATAGGGTCAATTGTATTACCAAGAGTTTTACCCATCTTTCTACCGTCTTTGGTTAAAAATCCATGTCCAAAGACTTTTTGTGGTAATGGCAACCCTGCCGACATTAACATTGCAGGCCAATACACGGCATGAAATCTTAAAATATCTTTTCCAATTAGATGTAAATCGAATGGATACCAATTTTTTAAAGCATTTTCAAGTGTTGCCTCATCATCCGGTTCTAGTAATGCAGTTATATAACCCAATAGTGCATCGAACCAAACATAAAGTGTATGCTTTGGATTTTCAGGAACAGGAAAACCCCATTCTAAGTTGACGCGGGAAATCGAAAAATCTTGTAATCCTTGGTTTACAAAGTTTAATACTTCATTACGACGACTTTCTGGCTGAATAAAATCAGGTTTCGAGTCAAAATACGCCAATAATTTATCTTGATATTTTGATAAGCGGAAAAAATAGTTTTCTTCATCACGCCACTCAACTTCTTTGGTTGGGTGAATTGGACAGCGATGTTTCTCTAAGAGTTCGCGTTCTTCTTTGAATTCTTCACACGATACGCAATACCAGCCTTTTTGCTGACCTAAATATATATCGCCATTATCCCAAACGCGCTGAAAGAACTCTTGAACTATCGAAGCATGTTTTGGCGCCGTAGTTCTGCTAAAACGGTCGTATTGGATGTTTAACAACTTCCATAATGAGATAAAGTTAGGTACAATCTCATCGCAGAACTGTTGCGGTTTCATGTCTTTGGCTTGGGCACTGCGCTCAATTTTTTGCCCATGTTCGTCAGTTCCGGTAACTAACAACACAGATTTTGATAACAATTTTTGAAATCTTGCTATCGTATCAGCAGCCATAGTTGTATAAGCGCTGCCTATATGTGGTAAATCATTCACATAATATAACGGTGTTGTCAGCGCAAATGTATTTTTTGTTGTCGAGACTCGATTCATGCAATATTAAAGAGAATTATAACAGTTTTTATCTTGTGTATGTAGCTAAAACCACGTAATTATAAAACATTTATCACGGATTTACAACCATAAGCTTTATATTAGCAAACTTTAGAGGCGCCTCTAAATTGATTAAGCAACAAGTTCATATTTGAGATTTATGTAAAAATTTCGCTTTATAGCTTATTTAACGTTTTATTGTTACTGGAGATACAAGAAACCGGGTTTCTATACGAAATTTTTGTTTTTATTACGATATCTCAACCAAGAAACCGGGTTTCTATACGAAATTTTTGTTTTTATTACAATATCTCAACCAAGAAACCCGGTTTCTACAGGTTTCTATCTAAAGGCTATCTAATATTTAGTGAAGAAATGTAAAAATTCAATAACTAGACAGCAACTCGTGTTGATTTTAGTTTTGACGCATGACACTAGCACCTAAGAGCATGAATATGAATAGCCCCCTAGAGATTTCTCGCGCGTTGTTGATGGCGTTATCAACGACTATGTTTCGCTACTACGAAAATCGTATACCCCAAGATGCCAGCATAATAGTCACGAGTAATCATCGCAGTTTCATGGACGCACCACTATTAATGGCAGCATTGTCGCATCCAATTCGATTCGCTTGCCATCACTACATGGGACAAGTACCAGTCATGCGCGAGTTTGTCACCCACGCACTCGGATGCTTTCCATTAGAAGCAGAAAATCAAAGGTATTCTAGTTTACTTGAGCAATCAGAAATTTTACTAAAATCAAGACAGATGGTAGGGTTGTTTCCCGAAGGCACCAAACCAATGGTAAACTTTACTCAACCCAACCAAGTAGCAGAGTTTCAGCGAGGTTTCGCGCATTTAGCGTTACGCTGTAAAGTTGATAACCTAGCGATTTTGCCAATTGCGATAGCATCTATTGAAGAAGTCAACACATCAGCAATACCATTGAAATTTCTGACTCTGTTCGACCCAAGCGAACCGTTATTTAACCAACCAGGTTGGCATCCTTTAGTAGTATACCGTCGAGTTGCAGTGCTTATCGGGCGCCCCTACTGGATAAAATCACAGCACAGAGAAATGTATCAAGGCAAAAAAGCTAGGACTGTAGTCACAGAAATTAGCAACTACTGCCGCTCTGAAATTACAGGTCTACTAAAGGAGGGAATTTATTAGTAGAGAGGGGTTTATTGAAATTTTTCATCATCAAGCAAGATATAGTTAACAAAAAATAAGCGCGCATAGCATCAAAGAATTTATCATAATATAAGCATGGCTAATGACTATCCCAAAAGTAGAATCAAAACCTTGTTTCCTAACCCCTAAAAGACTACAGCCTCAATGCCCTCTATTTATTTACTTACCTGGGATGGATGGCACAGGTCAATTACTGCGGTCACAAACTGCCGGACTTGAGGCAGCTTTTGACGTGCGGTGTTTAGCGATACCGCGTAGTGACATGACCAATTGGGAAGATATAACCAACAGTGTACTTAGTTTAATTCAAGTTGAACTCGAGCGAAACTCCGAGCGCTCAGTTTATCTGTGTGGGGAGTCCTTTGGAGGTTGTTTAGCCCAAAAAGTTGCAGTTGCGGCGCCTTCTTTATTCAAACGTATTATATTAATTAACCCAGCTTCGAGTTTTAAACTACGTCCTTGGTATGTTTGGGCATCTCCACTCATGAACTACGTTCCCGAATGGATGTTTGATGTAGGTGCCATTGGTTTACTACCTTTTCTTGCTTCATTATCTCGTATCACCGAACGCGACCGCACCGAACTTCTCGAAACCGTTCAGTCAGTCCCGTCACAAACAATTCGCTGGCGAGTTTCATTATTACGCGAATTTGAAATAGATAATAATAAACTAGCGCAACTTACACAACCAACATTAATAATAGCAAGTAGCGACGACCGACTTTTACCATCATCAGAAGAAGGGCGCCGATTAGCTAATATTTTACCTAACTCCAAAATGGTAACACTACCCAACAGCGGACACGCCTGTCTACTAGAAGCCGATATCAATCTCTATGAAATTCTCAAAACAAACAACTTTCTAGACAACCTAGCAGCACCCATACCATCAAAAACATAACAACTCTTGTGGAACAGGCATCCTGCCTGTCTCGCAATATTAAAATTACATTAACTTATCCGTTCAAACAGAATTCACAAAAATTTACATATAGACATATATATTTATAATAATCATCCGAAATTCATTTGAATAAAAATAATCACCTAAGTTCATCTAAATAATTAACTCAAATAAATATTTACTCTGAAATTATGTTGTTTAATACTAAATACGAGTTTGGTTATTACAAAAAAACATATGCGTAATTTATAAATTGGCAGGCGCCAGTTATTGTATACAAACGAACAGTAAGTACTTTCCGAATATTAATGTATCAGATATTATCAAAGAATGTTTAGAAAAAGCGCATCAAATTAACATAAGTACAGCTATTCGCCAATTGCGTCAACAATTTTCAGCCAAGAACCTATAATAACTCTTGTGGAACAGGCATAGAAAGCCTGTTTGTTGATATGCATTTTTTCAAGGGCGGGCAAGGATGCCCGCTCCACAAGAAGAAGAATTATGCAAGCAGTAATGTTAATCCTTAAGATAAGACACAATCTTCTTGCAGGAAGATGCATATTATAGGCTTTTGCTAAATAATTTATTTTAAAAGTCTTACAGTAAACTAAATATTATTGAGCCATGTCAGACCAATCAGCAGCTAATCAAAATAAGAAATCACTAAATAAATTTGATAAATCATTAGTTCAATCATTAGCACAGCAAGTTAGTGGAGCAGGACTTGCTGCGGCAACTCAAGCGCGTAAATTATTTGAAGTTTCAACGCAGTTTACAGGAGTTGTTGCTGACGCTCTTGGTAATAACTGGTTTATTCGTAAACTCGCTGGTGTCTTAAATCTTAGCTGGCTTATCGGCGCCTCAGATAACGTTAATCTAGATAAAGCCGCAGAGTCAGTAAAAAAACTTAAACAAACTTACCCAAATGAAACACCTCAACAACTTGCCCACCGCATCATGGTGGAAAAAGCCACAAAAGCAGGTGGAATAGGTTTAGCAACAAGCGTTATACCAGGAGTTGCCGCAGCATTACTTGCTATTGACCTTGCTGCTACAACCGAACTGCAATCAGAAATGGTATATCAAATTGCCGCTTTATATGGTTTAGACTTAAAAGACCCTGCACGTAAAGGTGAAGTTGTAGCTATTTTTGGACTCGCTTTAGGTGGTGGTCGTTTACTCAAAGCTGCTGGTTTAAGTTTATTACGTAACGTTCCCTTCGCAGGTGCTGTAATAGGCGCCAGTTCCAATGCCACAATGGTTTACTCATTGGGATACGCTGCATGTAGATTTTACGAAGCTTCCTTAGATGATGCAACAGACCTAAATTCAGAAGCAACAATAGATAAACTAAAACACGAAAGCGAAGAATATCTAGAAAAAGCTGTTTCTCAACAAGCTATCATGGATAGAATTCTCGTTCACATGATACTTAGTAGTCATCCAAATAAAACCTGGGAAGAAATATTACCAGAACTAAAAGCCATCAACCTTGGTTCACACTCACTCGAAGAAATAGGTAAAAGCATTCATTCTCCGCAACCAATAGAAGAATTACTCAACAAACTCGACCGTGACTACGCCATCACATTATTAGCACAATGTCAACGTATCGCCCAAATCAACGGTAATATTTCACCCGAAGAACAAAAAATTATCGGCGCCATCCAATCCAAATTTAAATTATAAAATGTAAGGTGGGCAGTGCCCACCCTACGTTGCAGAGATTTACATAATCTAAATTTGTCAACCGTATAAAGATATATATATAAAGTATTAATTAGTCTATATCTAAAGGTACATCAATAAACCGCTTCAAAGCTTTAAGCTAGTTCTGATATACCTCTATGGAGTTGCACGTAAATAAAGATTGTATTAATTTATATAGTAAATCAGTATACCAAGGTAGAATGGGTGTAAACACTGCTATCAATTGGTTATTCATTAGCGCAGCACTATGGTTAGAAAAAAATAAAAAATATAGAGACGTTTTTATATGTCAGGTTTGTACATTTATTGCCCTTTTAATTTGTTTTCACGCTTTAATAGGCTATATCTATGGTATGAGGGTTTTCTACTTGTTCCGCGCTTATCATACTTATATGACGGTGCATACAGCGCTCACTTTTTTAATTTTGTGTCTAGGAATACTATCTAATAATCCATATCGCGGGCTTATGGCAACCGTTACTACTGAACTTAATGGTGGTGTAACTGCGCGACGATTAATACTAGCAGCTATATTTCTGCCTACAATTTTAGGTTGGATAGTTATTCAAGGTGAAAAAGCAAATTATTATGATTTTGCTTTTGGTACGTCGCTGATGACCGTTTCGTTAATCGTAATATGTTTATTTACGATTTGGCGAAATAGTATTTATCTAAATAATTTAGATAAAAAACGTGGCATTGCTGAAGCTGCTGTTCGTGAAAGCGAAGAGCGCTTTCGTAATATTGCTGAAACTATCGAAGATGTTTTTTGGATATCTGAACCGCGAAATAATAATTTAATTTATGTTAGTCCTGCTTATGCCAAGATATGGGGGCGTAATATAGATTCTTTACATACAAATTATCATGAATGGGTAGATGGTATTCACCCCTTTGATAAACAAAGAGTTCAAAACGCTATAAATCAAGATTTATATCAAGGTACATATGATATAGAGTACCGCGTTGTTCGGGCTGATGGTACAGTTCGGTGGGTACATGATAGAGGTTTTCCAATAGATGGTAGTAGTAGTGGACGTTGCTGTGGTGTAGTAACGGATATTACAGAAACAAAGTTAGCACAACAAGAATTACAAGAACGCGAAGAACTGCTACGGCTTGCCTTAGAATTATCCAATGCTGGTGTATACGATTGGAGTGCAGCAAATAATAAAGTTAAGTGGTCGCCAGAATTTTATAGTTTATTTGGTATTGATAAAAGCGTAGAGCCAAGTTATCAACACTGGCTTGAAAGCGTTTACTCTGAAGATAGAGACAGAATACAAGCAGAAATTCAAACCACGTTACAACAAAATGGTAACTTAGATTTAGTTTACCGTATTAATCATCCTGACGGTGAGCTATGGATTAATGGACGCGGTAAAGCTTATTATGATGAATACGGCGAAGCTGTGCGAATAGTTGGTATTTGTTTGGATACTACGCAACGTAAACGCGCAGAGTTGGAGTTACAAACAAGTGAACAACGCTATCGAAGTTTAATTGAACTGGCGCCTGATGCTATATTTATAGCGAATCAACAAGGACAATTAAAAGACGTTAATAACAAAGCGTGCGAATTACTTGGGTACACACACGCTGAACTAAATAGCAAATCTATTACTGACATTATTCCCACTGAAGATATACCGCGTTGGAAATTAGAACGAGAATGTATACTAGCGGGAAATACTTATATCGGTGAATCTACATTAATACATCAAGATAATACAAGAATATTAGTAGAAATTAGTACTAAATTAGTTGCTGAAAATCAATGCGTTGCTTTCGTGCGTGATATAACCGACCGCAAAGCAATGGAAAACGATTTGCGACAAAATTTAGCTATTCTTAACGCGATTAATCAAAATACCCCTAATTTAATTTACGTCAAAGACCGTAACAGCAACTTCTTAATGGCAAACCCTGCTACGCTTTCTGTAATTGGTAAAAAAGAAGCAGAAGTTTTAGGTAAAAATGAAACTAGTTTTCTTCCATCCGAACAAGCTTTAGAAGTCTTACTACATGACCGTTTGGTAATGGAAAGTGGTAAAGTCTATGTATTTGAAGATACAGTAAAAATTCCCCAAGGAACCCGCACTTTCCTAACTACAAAGTCAGCTTATTACGACTCAAACAATAATATTATTGGGTTAATAGGTATCTCTGTTGATATAACTAACCGCAAAGAGATGGAAAACCAATTGCGGCAGAGTTTAGCAATTTTAAATACCATAAGTCAAAGTACACCAACACTCATTTACATCAAAGACCGTGACGGCAAATTATTAATGGCAAACCCGGCTACACTAGAAGGTATTGGGTTGGGAGAAGCAGAAGTTATTGGAAAAACAGATTTAGAGTTTCTTGCTGACCGCAATCAAGCTTTAATGATAATGGAAAATGACCGTTCAGTAATGGAAAATGGTCAGATTCAGATACTCGAAGAAACATTGCAATTTCCAAAAGGAACTTGTACATATATTTCTTCAAAGTCTCCTTACTATGACGACAACGGTAATATTACTGGGCTAATAGGTGTTTCAATTGACATTACTGAACGTAAACAAATTGAAGCGAAGCTTGCCGAAAGTGAAAATTTATATCGAACTTTAGCCGAAGCTTCATCACAGTTCGTTTGGTTGGTTAACCTCGAAGGTTCTATGGAATATGCTAATTCCCAATGGCGCCAATATACAGGGTACCAAGCAGAAGATATTAAATATAATGATTGGAATAAAGTTATCCATCCCGATGATTTGTTTAATGTCATATCAGGATGGCAAGAACAACTTAGTACTGGTTCAAACCACGAATTTGAATACCGCGCGCTAAGGAGCGATGGTACATATCGATGGTATCTCGCGCGCTCTGTACCTCTCTTAGATGCCCAAGGTCATATCATTAAATGGGTAGGTACTGCTACAGATATTCATGAGCGAAAAGTTACAGAACTAGCTTTGCGCGAAAGCCAAAATCTTCTGCAACGGGCGTTAGAAGTTACGAATACTTTCTTATGGGAACGTAATTTAAGCAATGACGAAATGACTTATGTCAATGCGATAGTTGACCCAGTGTTTACCTCGGTAATGTCATTTGAACAAGCTCTCGAAGCTGTCCACCCAGAAGACTTAGAATCTGTAAGAGCTACTTTTAATTGTGGAATTTCTACAGGTACAGTATTTGAAGTTGAACACCGTGTAAAGTTAGTCACTCCTGATACAAATATCGAGTCGGCGCCATATCGGTGGATGATGTTGCGTGGTCAAGTTAAATATGATGATAATGGCAAAGCTTCCCGTATAACAGGCGCCACGCTAGACATTCACGAACGTAAAATAGCCGAACTCGCGCGTACAGAAGCTGAACATGCATTGCAGCAAAGTTTAGTTATACTCAATGCCATAAATAACGCCACAGGAACACTAATTTTTGTCAAAGACCTACAAGGAAAGTTTGTAGCAGCAAACGAGGCGACACTTCGCGCACTCGGAAAGTCAGAAGACGAAGTTATTGGTCGCACTAACTTTGATATCTTAACAAATTGTAACGATGCAGCAATGGCAGTCAGCAATGACCGCATCGTTATTCAAACTGGCGAAACTCATATATTCGAGGAAACGGTATTATTTAACTCTGGTTCAAGAACTTATATAGCGACGAAATCGCCTTACCGCGATGAAACTGGTAATATCATTGGAATAATTGGCATTTCGACAGATATCACCGAGCGTAAGGATATGGAAACCGCATTGGCAGAAAGTGACAAACGTTTCCGCTTTTTAGCAGAAGCAATACCTCATTTAGTTTGGCAAGCTGATGCCAACGGTAAACCATTATATTTCAACCACCAATGGCAAGAGTATTGTGGTGTAACATTAGATAATATCGAACAAACCATTGAGAATAAATGGTCTTCGATAATACCAAGCGAAGATTTAGAAAAAACTAAGCAGCACTGGTTAGAATGTAAAGCCAAAGGTGATATTTACGAAGCTGAACTGCGAATTAAACGCTCCAAAGACGGTGAATATCGTTGGCATCTAGCGCGCGCTGTACCTGTTCATGATGACGCTGGAAATGTTACGGGTTGGATAGGTACAAATACAGATGTACATGACAGTAAAACATACCAAGCTCAACTAATAGAGAGTGAAAATCGTTATCGTCAACTTGCCGAAAACGTACCCCAACTAGTTTGGGTATCAGATTCAGATGGTAGTATTACATACTTCAACCAACGTTGGGTTAACTATACAGGATTAGAGTTAAATTTATACGCAGGTTGGGACTGGCGCCAAATAGTTCATCCCGACGACTTACCGCAAGCGATGCAAAAATGGACAACTGCCATTAGTACTGGTACACCCATGCGCGATGTGCAATACCGTTTAAGGCGCCATGATGGTACATTCCGTTATTTTCTCGCCCGTGCCGTACCAATGTACGATGCCGAAAATAATATTACAAAATGGTTAGGTACTTGCACTGATATAGATGATAAAGTAAAAGCCGAAGAAGCTTTACGGCGAAGCGAACAGCGGTTACGTTTGTTTGTAGACTCTGATGTAATTGGTATTGTTTATGCGGATTTTCAAGGCGAAATAAAAGAAGCAAATAACGCCTTTTTAAAGATGATAGGATATAAAAAAGAAGATATAGAAAATAAAACACTTGACTGGCGCCATTTAACACCAAAAGAATATTTGCCTGTAGATGAAGAGGGTATTGTCGAAGCAATAACAAAAGGTGTTTGTACTCCATATGAAAAAGAGTATATTCGTAAAGATGGTTCCCGTATTCCTGTACTCGTTGGTTTTAAATTAGTAGAAGAACAAGCTGCTGTAGCATTTATATTAGATATATCTTCTAGAAAACGCGCGGAAGAAGAACGTGATAAATTCTTTAATGTGTCTATAGACTTGCTTGGTATAACAGGTTTCGATGGATATTTCAAACGTATTAATCCTGCTTTTACAAGCATTCTTGGTTACAGCGAAACAGAAATACTAACAACGCCATTTATCAATTTCATCCACCCTAATGATATTGCCGAAACTGAACGCGAATTTGAAAAACTAAAGAATGGCACCACAACACTCCACTTTGAGAATCGTTATCGGTGTAAGAATGGTGAGTACAGGTGGTTAATGTGGAACGTAGTTCCTGATGTTGAAAGCGGCTTAATGTATTCTGTGGCACATGATTTAACCAAACGTAAGCAAGCAGAAGTTGAGCGTGACAAGTTCTTTAATGTATCAATAGATTTACTTTGTATTGCTGGCTTTGATGGTTATTTTAAACGTATAAACCCAGCTTTTGTAAATACACTTGGTTATAGCGAAGCAGAATTAGTTTCCACTCCATTATTAGATTTCATCCACAAAGATGATATTGCTGAAACTTTAGGCGAACTCAAAAATTTAAAAGATGGCGCCACTATACTAAAATTCGAGAACCGCTATCGTTGTAAAAACGGTGAGTATAAATGGTTAGTGTGGAACTCAGTACCAGATGTTGAAGCAGGCTTAATATACGCCGTAGCTCATGATATTACCGAACGTAAAAAAACAGAAGAGGCTTTACGGCAAAGCGAAGAAAGGCTACGCTTATTCGCCGAATCTGATGTTATCGGCATGTTATACGGTGATACGATAGGTAGTGTATTCCAAGCGAACAATGCTTTCTTAGATATTATTGGTTATAGCCGCGAAGATTTAGAAGCTCTTCGAGTTAGCTGGGTTGATATTACTCCACCTGAATATTTACCTTTAGATGATGCAGGTATTGCAGAAGCAAGAACGCGCGGAAGCTGTACACCTTATGAAAAACAATACATTCGTAAAGATGGAACGCGCGTTGATGTATTAGTCGGTTATATACTTTACGGTGAAGACCGCACTCAGTCAGTAGCATTTATATTAGATATTACTGACAGAAAACGTGCGGATGCTGAAGTACGGCGCCTTAACGAAACGCTCGAAGAACGGGTAAAACAGCGCACCGCTCAACTTGAAGCTGCCAATAAAGAATTAGAATCATTCTCGTATTCAGTATCTCATGACTTACGGGCGCCTTTACGTCACATAGCTGGGTTCGTAGACTTATTAAAAAAACGGCTAGAAAAACAAGAAATAGACGAAACAAACAAGCGATACATAAATACTATAGTTGACGCAACAGCCCAAGCAGGTAGACTGATTGATGACTTGTTAGCATTTTCACGCATGGGACGCGCGTCTATGCTATATACAACATTAGATATGAATTTACTCGTGGAAGAAGTCAAGCGAGACTGCCACGATGTAGTAAAAGATCGCCAGGTTATATGGCATATAGAAACTCTTCCCCAGGTACAAGGCGACCCTTCCATGCTGCGCCTAGTTTTGCGGAATTTGGTAGAAAACGCTTTAAAATACAGCAAAACTCGTGAAGTGGCATCTGTTACAATTGGCACTCTCAAAGAAGTAGAAAGTGCTGAGTGCTTAGTGCTTAGTGAAAAAGCAGGAACTACGGAAGAAAAAGTAAAAAAACAAACTACTACTCTTACTCCATACTCCCTACTCAGCACTCAAAACTCAGCACTCAGCACTCAAAACTCAGCACAGAGTACTCAAGAAATAGTATTCTACGTCAAAGATAATGGCATAGGTTTTGACATGCGTTACATACATAAATTATTCGGTGTATTTCAACGCCTGCACACAGACCCTCGGTTTGAAGGTACAGGAGTTGGGCTAGCAAACGTTCAACGCATTATTCACCGTCATGGTGGACGTGTATGGGCTATTGGCGAAGTTGATATTGGTGCAACATTTTACTTTTCATTACCTAAGAATAGTGAAGCGTTGCAACCATTAGAAGGGGTCAGGAGTGGAGATTAAAGAAAGGTCAATGGAACTGAAGCGTATACTCCTGGTCGAAGACAGCATTAATGATGTAGAGTTAATCCTGACTTCGCTGGCTGAAAATCATCTTGGTAATGAAGTTGTCGTCGTCCGAGATGGTGAGGAAGCCTTAGATTATTTATACCGTAGAGGTATGTACCGCTTGCGCCGTGAGGGCAACCCGGTAGTAGTTCTACTCGACTTAAAGTTACCTAAAGTAGATGGAATTGAGGTATTGTCAGAACTAAAAGCTAACAACTCGCTACGGACTGTTCCGGTAGTGGTTTTGACTAGTTCGCGTGAAGAACATGACTTAGCGCGGTGCTATGAGTTGGGAACAAATGCCTATGTCGTTAAGCCTATAGATTTTCACGAATTTGTGGATGTTATTAAAGGGCTAGGATTATTTTGGGCAATAATAAATGAACCACCACCAGGTTCAATACCTCCCGCACGTAGTAATGCTCAAGGAATTAGATAGGAGTTAAAATGATATGTCACAGCTAGTGTTTCTCTTGCTTGAAGATAGCTTGTTAGATGCAGAATTAATCCAAGCGACGCTCGCCGAGGGAGGCATTACCTGCGAACTCATTCAGGTGCAAACAGGTGAGGAGTTTCAAGATAAACTTAATTCGTCCTGTTATGACTTAATACTTTCTGACTACACAATTCCTGGGTTTGATGGTTTCGCCGCTTTAGAAATAGCACAGCAGCAATGTCCAGAAGTGCCGTTTATTTTTGTAACGGCGACAATGGGTGAAGAAGTTGCTATCGAAACGCTAAAAAGCGGCGCCACAGATTATGTACTTAAACAGCGTCTAGATAGGTTAGTACCATCGATCCGACGTGCCTTGCGCGAAGCAGAAGAAATAAAAGCACGTCAAAAAGCAGAAGCTGAATTACACCGTCGTGAACAAGAATTTCGCGCGTTAGTAGAAAATTCCCCAGATATCATTGCTCGCTTCGATACAAATTTTCGCACTTTATATATCAGCCCTGCAATCACCCAAATTACAGATTTACTTCCAGAAAATTTTCTTAATAAAACACCCGAAGAACATAATCTTCCTGAACAACTTTGTCAGCAATGGGTCGAAGAAATTCAAAGTGTCGTTGACTCCTCACAAGCAAGGTTTTTTGAAATAGAATATCCTTCAAAAAGTGGTACACGATACCTCGATGTGCGAATGGTACCTGAGTATGGAACTGATGGTTCCATCGAAACTATACTAAGTGTTGGTCGTGATATTACTGTAATCAAGCGTGCCGAAATTAAACTACGCGAACAAAAAGCAGAGCTAGAAGAACTCAACCGCGTTAAAGATGAATTTTTAGCAGTACTTTCTCACGAACTGCGAAGCCCCCTCAACGCTATTTTAGGATGGTCAAAAATATTACGTGGACGCAGCGTAGATAAAGCAACATTAGAGCGCGCGTTAGAAACCATCGAACGCAACGCCAAATTACAAACCCAACTAATCGAAGACTTGCTTGATGTGTCACGCATCATTCGAGGAAAATTAAGCTTAAAAGCTCATAAAACTAACTTAGTACCAGCTATAGAAGCTGCAATAGATACGATGCGTCTCGCAGCACAAGCAAAATCGATCGATTTTCGATTTTCGATTTTGGATTTTGCTTCGCACATGAATAAGTTAAGTGGTGAAAATCCAAAATTTGAAGTACTTGGAGACCCCAACCGTTTACAGCAAATAGTTTGGAATTTATTATCAAACGCGATTAAATTTACTCCTAACACAGGACGAGTTGAGATCATACTCGAACGAGTTGAACGAACAGACACAACAGATTCAAAAGTTTTGACAAACTTTGCCCAAATAACTGTAAAAGATACAGGTATGGGTATTCGCAGTGACTTTATACCTTATGTGTTTGACTCATTTCGACAAGCTGACGGTTCCTCAACACGAAGATTTGGCGGTTTAGGTTTAGGACTAGCTATTGTGCGTCACCTCGTCGAACTCCACGGTGGTAATGTTTCCGCACAAAGTCCCGGAGAAGGAAAAGGCGCCACCTTTATTGTACGTATACCGATGGTAGAAAGTAATGAGTTAAAAGTGCTGAGTTCTGAGTTGAAAGAAGTACAAGACCTACTCAGCACGACTCACTCAGAACTCAGCACTGAAAACCTAGCTCTTTCAGGAATACGTGTATTAGTAGTAGATGATGATATAGACTCGCGTGACTTTTTAGCATTTGCACTAGAAGCATCAGGCGCCGAAATAGCATCAGCATCATCAGCAACAGAGGCACTAAATATATTACCAACATTCAACCCAATGGTATTAGTTAGTGACATTGGAATGCCAGACCAAGATGGTTATAGTTTAATGCGGCAAATACGCGAACTGCCATATGAAAAAGGAGGCGCCGTTCCAGCAATAGCACTAACAGCATACGCAGGAGACGCAGACAAAAAAGCAGCACTTGCCGCCGGTTTCCAAACCCATCTACCCAAACCAGTGGCGCCAGACGATATCGTCAACGCAGTATCCGAACTAGTAAAAACCTAGTTTTAAAGATATTAATTGTATGGTGGGCAATGCCCACCTTACTATCGGTCATTATCTTGTGATTACTCTTGAGATTGTCCAGTAATTTCAGTGGGCATAGCATCTATAAAATTTTGATAAACTTCAAATGCTAGTCTGTAAGCTTTTTTTAGTTCTCCAGGGCTAGGATTAAAATCATCACTTGCTTCGCTTGGGTATCGATACGTCAAATTATACTGGCTAAGATATGCCGCTTCTCTTAATGTTGTGGCTAATTCTGGATTAATGCTGGAAGCTAATTTTACTAAAGTACTTAAAATATATAAAATTATGCTATGGCGGTTTCTATTCAAATGAAGTACACAATGACGGGCAGGGATGCCCGTTCCACAAGAGTTTTACTAACTTAATTTGTACCTTACTTGGTTAAAAAATGCTATATCAGATTTAGACACTTGTGTTGTAATGCCGATTTACTACCAAGTCGCTCGGCGCCAAGGTAAAAAGTGGGCTTTTATACATGGAGATACATTCTACAACCATTACAACTTACCGCGCTTCTCTATTGAGGATACCTTTACAGGGTTTGGAACTTCGCTTTCTTTTGTTGCAAGAGAGTTGTTTAGAATCAATGGTGGTAAAGAGGGATATTATTTAGCTAATATTCTGGAAAAAAAATACTATTACTGTGGCGAAAATCCTTATGATGTCAAAGCTAAGTTAAGCGAGTTAGGAATTATCAGACCTGAGTGATTAAATAATGAACCACTTCTTGTGGGGTGGGCATCCCTACTAGAACGGGCAAGGATGCCCATTCCACAAGATAAAAGCTCATTCCACAAGATAAAAGCTCATTCCACAAGATAAAAGCTCATTCCACAAGATAAAAGCTCATTCCACAAGATAAAAGCTCATTCCACAAAGAAAAAAACGTTATAACCTCCCCAGGTACAAGCATAAAACCGAAATTTTGAGCAATACTGGTACATGAAAGTTTAAGTTGAGTCCTAAAAATGGAAGTTCGAGCAACGAATACGCCACTATTGGAGTGGACGGGGGATGGTTTAGCTGTCGGATTATTTGAAGAAGCTACAGAATTAACAGGCGACTTAGCGGCATTAGACGAAAAGTTCGCTGGTGTATTAAAAGAATTAATAAGCGAAGAAGATTTTAAGGGTAAACTTGGAAGCACTGCCGTAACGCGCGTTGGTGCAGGTAGTCCAGTACGTAAAATTATACTAGTTGGTTTAGGTAAACCCGATACTTTAAAGGCTGAAACGCTACGACGTGCAGCAGCAGCTATTGCGCGTTTAGCGAAAAAACAAAAGTGTAAAACTCTTGGTATTAGTTTACCTATTGTAGATAGTTCCCCAGCTATCAGCGCTCAAGCTATCACCGAAGGTGTACAATTAGCGCTTTACCAAGACATTCGTTTCAAGTCGGAGCCTGAAGAAAAAGGGCCACAACTCGAAACAGTAGATTTACTAGGGTTAAGTGGACAAGAAGCAGCGATAGAACGTGCAAATCATATAGCTTCTGGAGTGTTTTTAGCTCGGCAACTAGTAGCGGCGCCTGCGAATGCAGTAACACCAATTACAATGGCAGAAACAGCGCAAACCATAGCTAACGACCACGGGTTACAATTACAAATTCTCGAACAAGAAGATTGTGAAAAGCTTGGTATGGGCGCCTTCTTAGGAGTTGCACAGGCATCTGAAATACCACCAAAGTTTATTCATCTAACTTACAAACCAGAGGGAACACCCAAGCGTAAAGTCGCAATAATAGGTAAAGGTTTGACATTTGACTCAGGTGGTTTAAATATTAAAGGTGCAGGTAGCGGTATCGAAACGATGAAAATCGATATGGGTGGCGCCGCAGCAACATTAGGCGCCGCAAAAGCTATCGGACAACTAAAACCCGACGTAGAAGTTCACTTTATTTCCGCAGTCACCGAAAACATGATTAGTGGACGCGCGATGCACCCAGGTGATATTCTTACAGCATCGAACGGTAAAACAATCGAAGTCAATAATACCGACGCTGAAGGACGTTTAACCCTTGCCGATGCATTAGTTTATACTGATAAGCTTGGAGTTGACGCAATAGTAGACTTAGCAACACTAACAGGCGCCTGTGTAATAGCTTTAGGTGATGATATAGCAGGGTTATTCACACCCGATGATAACTTAGCCAAACAATTAGAAGAAGCTTCTACCTCAGCAGGTGAAAAATTATGGCGAATGCCAATGGAAGAAAAGTACTTTGAAGGTTTAAAATCTGGTATAGCCGACATGAAAAATACAGGCCCCAGACCAGGTGGTTCCATAACCGCAGCTTTATTCCTCAAACAATTTGTCAAAGAAACCCCCTCTTGGGCACACTTAGATATAGCAGGGCCAGTTTGGGCAGATAAAGAAAACGGTTACAACCCCGGTGGCGCCACAGGTTTTGGTGTCCGCACCCTAGTAAACTGGGTATTAAGCTAAACCCCATAATGTAGAGACGTGACATGTCACGTCTCCACACAACATTACAAACAATAAACGGAATGCGAGGGCGCCGTGACAGAAGAAAGCAAATATCAACCACTTCAGAAACATCTAGAAAAAAGCAAAGCTGCCGAAATTACCCTCACCTTTACAGAAATTGAAGAAATAATGGGTGATACTCTTCCCGACTCAGCACATACCAAACGTCAATGGTGGGGAAATCGTAACAAAGGCGCCTTGCAATCCACATCTTGGATGCAAGCGGGCTATACTGTCACAAAAATTGACTTAGATGAAAAAAAAATCACATTTAGTAAATCAAATGGCGCCTACAAAGTAAAACCAGCAAAAGTAGAACCTGTAGGAAATGAAGTGAAATGGAACAGCGAATCAATAAAAGCCTTGCGTCAAAAAATGGGACTTACACAAACAGAATTCGCAATGGAATTAGGTGTTCGTCAGCAAACAATTAGCGAATGGGAAAACGGTGTATATGAGCCAAGACGCATGGCATCTAAGTACTTGAGCAAAGTAGCCGAAAATATTAAGTCCAACTATAACAAATAACTCTCTTAACTCTTCGCTCTGTGAACTCTGTGTCTCTGTGGTAAAAAAAAATTATATATAATATGCACAGGCAGGGATGCCTGTGCCACAAGCTATGAAAATGAGTGATTATGAATCAGTAGATTATTTAAGCTCTGGATGCGCTTTATCTTCGGCAGAAGGTCTACCCATTTTGTTGATAGCAGCAATCATTTGATAGAGTCTTCCTAGGTCTCGTTGATTAAAATCTAATATTAACCTAGGTAAATCTGCTGTGTCGTCTTGTCCCTCTTGAGGCAATGGTTGTGTTCTTTCGATTTTGCCTTGAACCAGAATGTCGCTATAGTTGGTGTTGAGTTGGTCGAGTGCTTCGTCAGATAAATCTGATTTGAGCCGAATTATTAACCTGTTACTTACATAACGACTTGAATGGTAAACCTGATAAAACTGGGTAATTGCATCACAGGCTACATCTAGATTATCAGTAATCGTATACAAACTTGAATCATCTGGACTTACCAAGCCAGTTTGTAAAAGGTGTTTTTCAATATACTCGCTCCAGCATCGCCAATAATCACCACCTGGATGGTCTATTAGTACTAAAGGAACAGGGCCAAATTTACCCGTTTGACTCAAAGTCATGCATTCAAATGCTTCATCTTGAGTGCCAAAACCACCGGCAAATAATGCGACTGCGTCACTTTCTTTGAGTAAGAATAGCTTGCGGGTAAAGAAATATTTGAAATGAATTAATTTGTGGTCTCCCTCAATGTAGGGGTTTGCTTGCTGTTCAAAAGGAAGTTGGATGTTTAAGCCAAATGAATTTTCGCGTCCTGCTCCTTCGTGACCGGCTTGCATAATGCCACCACCACCACCAGTCATCACCATAAAATTTAAATCTGTGACGCGCTGGGCAAATTCTTTTGCCATCTTATATTCAGGAGTTTCAGGCGCCAAGCGTGCGGAACCAAAAATAGTAACTTTACGAACATGTCGATAGTCGTAAAATAACTGAAATCCTCGTTCCATATCAGTTAAAGCTGAGGATAAAATTTTCCAATCAAGGCGCTCAATTTCAGTATCAGCTAAACTTAAAATCGTGTTTAGTGCTTGCTGAATAAATTGTCGATTTTTTAAAGTAGGTAAACGCTCAATCATGAGAGCGATATCCGCTTTCAGAGTGTCTAGTGTGTCAAATGAAGCTTTGGAGGTCATGTTCCACTGCTGCTTTTCAGCTTTATATTTACGTAAAATTAGATGTAGGCTTTAGTTCTGTGAGTCTTAAACTTAACTCAATCAATGTACCTGCTGCAAGAGGCACCGTTTCTGACATTGGTAAAACCACCCTTACAGGTGTAAGGGTGGGAGAATTTTTAAACCACAGTTTGTGGGCAAATTATTCAATTTACCTCAAAAATCAACAGAGATTTAAATCAAAACGCCATGCCACTAAAGGCGTAAAAAATTTGATTGAGAGGCAAAGTCACTCTTCTTTACCTCCCTTAAATATTTTACAAATCTAAAGATATTTTTCGAGAGTGTTAGCTAATGTAGTTTTCGGAACGGCGCCGACAACCATATCAACTTTTTGCCCACCTTTAAAAATCATTAAAGTAGGAATGCTGCGAATGCCATATTGACTAGCAACGTTTGGATTCTCATCAGTATTAACTTTTACTACCTTGAGTTGTCCATCGTACTGAGCGGCAATTTCATCCACAACTGGTCCAACCATGCGGCAAGGACCGCACCAGGGTGCCCAAAAATCAACCAGAACAGGAACTTCACTGTCGAGAACTTCCTGTTTAAAACTAGAGTCTGTAACTTGTGCGGCTGCTGACATGCCTTCAACCTTTGCCTACTACATTGTTTTCATTTTTGTGAAAATTCTACCACAGCAAGCACGCGCCGGTTCGGAGTCATGAATATACATTTACAATCACATCAAAGAATTTCTTTATATATTTACCCTTTTTTTTAACCATACCCTAAAAAAGGAACCGCCCGAACATATAGTCCGGGCGGAGTGTGGTGTGAGGAGTGAACGGAAACATGCGTCTCCGCTTCCTCCATTGTAAGCGAGATATGTGATTTTTCCAGCAATTGTTGCAAATGCCAGAAAAATTTTATTAACGTTACTTGCCCATACCTAATTGCTGTGCTTTTTGGTAAACTTTTCCTTCCGTGAGCAATGACGGTGCGATTACGACTTCAACTTGTTGCATTTCTTTAATATTTTTGGCGCCTAAAGTACCCATACTAGTTTTTAAAGCACCCAACAAGTTATGTGTTCCATCATCAAGTCCAGCAGGACCAATGAGGATTTGCTCTAAAGTACCAGTGGTAGCCACCTTAATGCGTGTACCACGAGGTAGAACAGGACTCGGTGTCGCCATTCCCCAATGATAACCTCGTCCCGGCGCCTCGGAAGCCCGCGCAAACGGTGAACCTATCATTACACCATCTGCACCACAAGCAATACACTTACAAATGTCACCACCCGTAATTAAGCCCCCATCCGCAATAACTGGTATATATTTACCAGTTTCTTGAAAAAAGTCATCACGTGCAGCAGCGCAGTCAGCAATAGCGGTAGCTTGAGGCACACCAACACCCAAAACACCTCGCGATGTACAAGCGGCGCCAGGGCCAATACCAACTAGTACACCTGCGGCGCCAGCTTTCATCAGGTTAAGGGTAACTTCGTAAGTTACACAGTTTCCAAGTAAAACAGGCATTGGCATGTCTTGACAAAAAGTTGCCAAATCAAGTGGTACTATTGACTCTGGCGATAAGTGAGCGGTTGATACCACCGTTGCTTGTACAAAAAATAAATCGGCGCCAGCTTCTGCCGTGACTTTACCAAACTTACTGGCGCCTGCTGGAGTAGCACTAACAGCAGCAATACCACCAAGCTGTTTAATTTCCTTAATTCTTTGCGTAATTAATTCAGGTTTTATAGGTTCAGCATAAAGTTCCTGCATTAGCCCTACAAATTCCGAATTACCAACAGACGCGATGCGGTCTAGAATTGGCTCTGGGTTTTCATAGCGAGTTTGAATACCTTCGAGGTTAATAACCCCCAAAGCACCCAACTTAGATAAACCAACAGCCATACGCACATCGACAACACCATCCATAGCGCTGGCAATAATGGGAATTTCCCGCTCGATATTACCAATTCGCCACTTGGTATCCGCTAAACTTGGGTCGAGTGTTCGATTGCCTGGGGCTAGAGCAATTTCATCGATGCCATATGCTCTACGAGCTGTTTTACCCCGCCCTATTTGAATGTCCACGCCTTTTATGTTCTCAATTCTGTTTAAGCTAGGTTAGCAAATTGTGGGGTACTTCTACCTAATTTTCATTCACGACTTTAGATAAAATAATCGGCACACGCGAGCTATAGCGCTGTAAAATCGCTAAAATTATTAATATAACTTAAAATTTTTTTCATCCTGAGATTCCCTTGATTCAGTCTGAAACCCTAGAACTACTCGAATGGTCACGCTTGTGTCAGCATTTGTCAACCTTTGCTGCCACTAAGTTGGGTGCTATTGCATCGCGACATTTAACAATTCCCACTTCAAAGAACCTGAGCGAAGAACTACTCGCGCAAACCAAAGAAGTTTACGAACTCGAAAGCCGTCTGAATAGTGGATTATCGTTCGAGGGTATTCAAGATATTGGGGATTCTCTCGAACGCGCACAACTGCAAGGTATTTTAGCTGGTGATGAGTTGCTAGCCATTGCCACAACCCTAAGCGGGGCACGTAATTTACGACGTGCTATTGATAACCATGAGGATTTAGCTGTACTAACTAGTTTAGTATCTGAGTTACGAACTTACCCTGAAGTCGAGCAAGAGATTCATCGCTGTGTAGATGAACGCGGACAAATTGCCGACCGCGCGAGCCAGAAACTCGGTGATATTCGTGCCGATGTGCGGAAAACACGTAGTCAAATTACTCAAAAGTTACATAATATTATTCAAGTTAAATCAAGTGCTATTCAAGAAAATATTATTACTCAGCGTGGTGATAGATTTGTAATTCCTGTAAAAGCAACCCATAAAGACGCAATACCAGGTATCGTACATGACACATCGACGAGTGGTTTAACGTTGTACGTTGAGCCAAACTCAGTTGTGCCAATGGGTAATCAACTGCGTCAACTCACCCGTAAAGAAGAAATAGAGGAAGAAGCAATAAGGCGCCAATTAAGCGAGCAAGTAGCAGCTATTTGTCCAGATTTAGAAAAATTGCTGTTAATAGTCACGACTTTAGATTTAGCAACAGCAAAAGCGCGTTATGGTTATTGGCTCAAAGCAAACCCACCTCGCTTTATCAATACTCAAGCCAACGAAAAAATAACCCTCAGACAATTACGGCACCCTTTATTAGAATGGCAGCACCATCACGAACAAGGACATGCTGTAATTCCGGTAGATTTATTGGTACAACCAGAAACTCGCGTTGTCACCATTACAGGCCCCAACACAGGTGGAAAAACAGTCACCTTAAAAACTCTGGCACTAGCAGCGTTAATGGCAAAAGCTGGAATGTTTGTACCTGCACGTGAACCTGTAGAGTTACCTTGGTTCGACATGATATTAGCTGATATTGGTGACGAGCAATCATTACAGCAAAGCTTATCAACGTTTTCAGGACACATTCGCCGCATTAGTCGAATTTTAAACGAACTCAATAAGAATAGTGCTGAGTTGAAAGTGCTGAGTGCTGAGAATAGTGCTGAGGAAAAAGTGCTAAGTGCTGAGAATGAAGAAAACTCCTCACTCTTAACTCCTCACTCCTCACTCCTAACTCCTCACTCCTCACTCAGCACTCAGCACTCATCACTCAGCACTCAGCACTCATCACTCAGCACTCAGCACTCATCACTTATTCTTTTAGATGAAGTTGGCGCCGGAACTGACCCAGCAGAAGGAAGTGCTTTAGCGATAGCATTACTAAAGTATCTTGCCGACCATGCATTACTAACAATGGCAAGCACACACTTTGGTGAACTCAAAGCATTAAAGTATCAAGATGAACGTTTTGAAAATGCTTCTGTAGAATTTGATGATGCCACACTGTCACCTACATATCGTTTATTATGGGGAATTCCTGGACGTTCTAACGCACTTGCGATTGCGCGTCGTTTAGGCTTAAACCCTGAAGTTGTAGAAGCAGCAAAGCAAGAAATGGGAGGTGCGAACGACGAAGTGAACTCAGTAATTGCTGGGTTAGAAGCACAACGTCGGCGCCAAGAAACTAAAGCTGCTGAAGCTCAAAAGTTATTACAACAAGCAGAGGTTTTATACAAACAAGTATCCGAAAAAGCCACATCTTTAGAAGAACGTGAACAATCATTAAAAGAAAAGCAAGAAGTAGCAGTACAACAAGCTATAGCGAGCGCAAAAGGTGAAATTGCTACCGTTATTAGGCGCCTGCAAAAAGGAACAGCAACCGCACAAGAAGCGCAAATTGCTACAAATAATTTAAATCAAATTGCTGAGAAATTTACAACACCCCAACAGCAAAAACCAAAAGTTGGGTTTATGCCAAAAGTTGGCGACCGCATTCGTATATCCAAATTAGGACAAACAGCCGAAGTCATAACGGCGCCCGACTCAGACGGCGAATTAAACGTCCGCTTTGGCATTATGAAAATGAACGTCAAACTAACAGATATCGAGTCTCTCGACGGTCAAAAAGTCGAACCACCACCTTTAAAACAAACCCGTAACACACCACAAAACAACGTCACCCCACCCCCAGAAGCTCCAAATATCCGCACCTCCAAAAATACCTTTGACATACGTGGTAAAAGGGTAGCTGATGCTGAAATAGTTTTAGATAAAGCAATTTCAGAAGCATCAGGACCAATATGGATTATCCACGGACACGGTACAGGTAAACTTCGTGAAGGAGTTCATGCATACCTAAAACAACACTCAAGAGTTAAACGTATGGAACCCGCAGCACAAGCGGATGGTGGTAGCGGTGTAACTATTGCCTATGTTTAGAAGAGTAAAAAGTGCTGAGTGCTGAGTATTAACTCCTAACTCCTAACTCCTAACTCCTAACTCCTAACTCCTAACTCCTAACTCCTAACTCCTAACTCCTAACTTTACTCAGCACTCAGCACTTTCCACTAAGCACTCTTTTGAGGGTTTGATGACAAAAAATATTTCCGAAAGGGATTGTCAAAAGTAACATTTTTTGCATACTTGTAGAGACGCGACATGTCGCGTCTCTACATATGTTCAACAATAAAAAAATCTTGGCTGTTCGTTGCTAACACATTAAAATCAGGCGTTAAGGTAGTAGGTAATTTGATACCTACGTGGCGGCATTTGCTTATACTAAGCATAGGGTCTTACCTATTCCACTTTCTGTAAAGACAGGATAAATATTTTCTTCGTTTGCTTTTACAGACTCGCTTGTTCGTCTTAGAGTTAAGACATTCATATAAACGCTGTTGTCCTCGAAGTCCCGGCGACACATTATAGTAAAGGAAACCAATCCTTCGGCTATCAAGTCTGGTTTCAAAATGGGTAACAGCAATAGTTCCATAAAGCCCGATCACCTATGCTAAAAGTTATGCAACCTGCCGCCAATTCCCCAAACCCGACTTCACAGTGGGAGGACTTAACCCAAATAGGTGCCCCCAACTCTGCCGAGTGGGACAATATCAAAGCCCAATTGGATTTGGTGTTGTTGGCGCTAGAAACGTTAACTGGTATTGGCTCTGAAGCAATGCTCACTGCTGCCATTGATTTAGGCTTAGAGTCAAAAGTTCCAGACCGTGTAGCATTATGGCGCCTGCGTCAGTCAAACCCGATACGTAAAGGTCAGGGAGGACGGAAAAAACTTGATGTCGAAGAAGCACGTTCGCTAGTTTTGATTATTTGTCATCTGGCGAAACAGCACCAAGAATTAATTCGTCGTGCTGTTAGCTTACTCGAACAAATGGCGGAAACAAATCGTGAACCGCATACTTCCGCTCTGTTGGGAGATTACATTGATGCCTTTTGTAATACTTACCAAGAGCGGATGGAGGAAGACGAGGCAATATCTACGGATTTGCTCACCCGCTTGGCGCTGAAATTACTAGTTGATTTACTGTTTTACAGCGGTCCTGGTGGACATCGCCGTCTTTGGCTTACACTTATCGACCGTTCAACAAAATTTTAGATTTTAGATTGCGAGATTTTAGTCCCCATTGCATTTTTTGCCATGCCTCTATCAAATTCTGTCATCCGTCGCTATACACCACCGACTTGCACTCTTGAAGTAAGCGCGCAAAACTCGCCATTATCACAGTGGATGGGTAAATCAGTCCTTAAACAACTGAGCTTTTCGCTTCGTTTGGATGACCCGCGACTACCAGAAGACCAGAGGATTGCAATTCGAGGCAATCGCGACCAACTGGAAGCTTTGTGTGCAGCAGTGACAGCTTATGTCCAGCAGTTTTTACACACCCAACCAGATAAGTTTTGGGAAAGCTACAACAATAGTGGTGATGCGACTCAGGTATTAAACGCTATTGAGGCGCCACGAGATATTCATAATACAGATACTAGGCTTTCGACTTTAGGAAAACCTTACAACACCAATAATAACCAATTTACTCAATCTGAGATATATATAGAACCCAGCGGTTATTTATCACATAATTTACATCTTGGAAATCTTGCTTCTTCAACTACAGGAGTTGTTAAATTAAGCCTTTTACAATTATTTGATTTAGCATCTGCCTTAGATGAGTATTCAGCCGATGTTTTGGCATTACCCAACCTTAACAATACACGTCGTCGTACTTCTGCAATTCCCAATTGGGCGCCCATAGCAGCAGTATTTGCCCTAGCGTTAGGGTTAACACCCTTTACATTACAGTACGCAAACCGCGCACGTCAAAATCAACAATCTCAACAAACTGCTGCTAATACTACTAGTGAAGCGCTACAAACTCCATTGCCAACAGTCGCAGCAACACCCGGACTTCTACCGACACCACTCGACACTTTACCACCAATTGCAGCAGGATTACCTACCCCTCCCCCCGGAGCAGCCAGTACTAATTTACCCATACCTGGTGCAATTCCAACACCAGGCGCCAATATAAATACAAGCACGCTGCCAACAACAAATTTACCTCCAGGTAGTATTGCTGGTAATCTTCCAATTCCAAGCTCTACACAACGTCCAAATTTAGGGGTGCCAACATCGCAGCCCGGTGCAAACTTTACTTTTCCTGACCGCATCCCATCAGGAAACACACTTACTATTCCTGAGCTAACAAATCCAAGATTACCCACAACACCAACGGGTAAAACATCGCCTATTTTAACCTCACCAGGTTCAATTGCCCTGCAACCAAATATTACTCAACAAGCACGGAGCAGTACTCAACCCAGAAATAATACTTCTGCAAGAGGAAATATCGCTACCAATAAACCACCTTCAACAATACCTCCAATCTCTTCAATATCACCAATATCTCCAACAACTGGGCTACCCTCTCTCGATGCCCTAGAAACACCATATAATGAACCGCGTCCCGCTACCCCACGTGCAAACCGAACGGCGCCAGGTGGAACAGATGGTTCTCTATTAACCCGTTTGCGTGAAGCTCGTGATAGCTCTGGAAGAATTGCCACAGCTAGTAATAGAAGTACTACCACAGCTACTAATACAATTTTTGATACACCTCAGATATCAGAAGCAAGAAACGTATTGCGTGCTAGCTGGAAACCCCCACAAGGTTTAAAGCAAACTTTAGAATACAGCTTATTAGTTGGTGTTGATGGTTCCATCGAGCGAATTTTACCATTAGGCAAAGCAGCGCGTGATTTCGTTGACCGCACAGGAATGCCATTAATAGGCGAACAGTTTGTATCACCCAACCGTAACGGACAGTCAGTTCGTATCCGCGCAGTATTTAGTCCAGACGGCAAAGTACAAACCTTTCCTGAAAAAGATTAAATATTTAATCAAATATTTATTTCAGAAACCCGGTTTTTTGAAGAAACCGGGTTTCTAGATTTTGGCTATTTGTGAACCAATGGTTCACATTTCACATAGCCACTTTTAAAACTGTCCACTACTCCACTTGTTCCCGATAGTAAATAAAACTACAATGGAATCAAATTAAAAAATAACTATAAAACCGAAAATATGCAACAAAATAATCCCCAAAAGGATAGTAACGCATGGATTTTTCAAACCTGGGCTGCATTCGCTCTTTCAATTTCCATGACCACCATAGGTATAGTAAACTTGCCTGTAACCAATTGGGTCAAAGGATTTATGGGCATGGGTTTAGCGTTCTCGATTGGTTCTAGTATCTCCCTCTCTAAAACCATGCGTGACGTTCACGAATCCAACAAAATAACAGCCCGAATCGATGAAGCAAAAGTAGAACGTTTACTCTCACAACATGACTCTTTGAATAAGCTTTAAATAAAATTCTTGTGGGGTGGGCTTTCTCTTGCCCCGCCCTGTATTTTATAAATGAAAATTTATAACAGTTCTTTTGAAGTTTAAGCAATGTCATAATTTATATACCTAGAATACCTTTGTGCGTTTCAACTAATATCAATATTGAGTAAATATATCCACTTTGCATTTATATAATAAAGATTTTTAGAGTTTTCGTATGTTCCTGTAGCTACAATGACTGGCATTTTAATTTCAGTTGATAAACACCAGGAAAAAAACCCATAGAAGTATTTTAAATTTAGCCGTCAGATAAATTACCTCAGCGGGAGTATATTACGAGCATTCAATAAGGTAGTGGCTTATAAGCTTTACTAAACGAAAATTTGCCTTATCCTGTATGGTGTTGGCGCCTTAGCTTGTCCTGCTTGGTTTCAAATCAGGCTACATAGCATACAAATGGCAGTTTGGCAACCAATAGTTCCTATTTAAGAAAACAGTAGTTTGTGAACCATTGGTTCACATTTTACGGATTTCCATCAGCAAAAATTTGTTTGTAACAAAAAACCATCCGTTACATCCGTTGTATCCGTTGCAAACTAACACATTATATTAACGTAGTGGTTCGTGTCACAAGTTTTGGGTGTAGGCGCCAACAGTAGGTGCGGCAAAAGCCACCTTACAACAACCCAAACTTTATGACACGAACCAGTAGGACAGGCGATACTCCTATCCCACGGACGGATAACCGCCAAAAAAGGGGGCTGCTACCACAACCCCCTACAGATAGATTTATGTTATTGTTTAATAACGTGATTTTTTGGTATTTTTCAATTTTGCCTTTCTACGGCGCCGTTCCGCAGCTACAACAGCTCCTTCAACTGGATAGCCAATTAAAGGAATAACTTGGAATTTACGCTCGTCTTCTAACTTTCTAAGTTCGGTGTAATCAACCCAGTGAATGCAGTCAACGGGACATGTGTCAATCGCTTCTTGAATGACTTCCTCAGCATCTGCATCTTGACGAACAACGCGCGAGCGCCCATAATCGGGTTCAATATAGAAAGTGTTACGAGCAACATGCGCGCAATGCTTACAGCCAATACAGGTAATTTCATCGACGTAAACACCCTTTTGACGCAGCATTCCCCCTAACTCTGGCTCAAAACCAGACCGTTCGGGCGCCGAGCGTAAAAAACCACCCAACTCCGGCTCAAAACCAGACCGTCCGTCTTCATTGTCTTCAGGTGACGGCATAAAATCAGCCATTACGCACTCCAGCGCTGTACTACTAAACGAATAGAACCATCTTCATTTTTTTGTTGTTCAGCAATTTGGAAACCAGCACGTGCCGTTTCTTTCATTACTGTTTGGAATGCATAACGTTGGGTTACTTTACGTAAAAAACCTTCAACTGATAAATCTTGTTGCCAATACTGTAAATCGGCTACCAGTTCGTATTCGTTGCCATTCCATTTAAAACCAACATCGTAGCCATTATCTTGCTCTATAGTAATTTCTGCATCGTGAGTTTGACCACGATAACCACGTACAGGACGCGGACCCTGTTTCCAATCAATATTTAATTCTGTGAGCGCTTCCTTCAATGATTCAACGTTACGGATTTGAGTCTTAATTTGGCTAAAGTGTGACATGGTGTTTGTGAGATAACGAAACTAAAAGGTTAAAAAAGCTACCAA
Source organism: Calothrix sp. PCC 7716 (assembly GCF_019977735.1). Classification (GTDB taxonomy): domain Bacteria; phylum Cyanobacteriota; class Cyanobacteriia; order Cyanobacteriales; family Nostocaceae; genus Dulcicalothrix. The sequence goes on from NZ_AP025018.1 coordinate 680,571, forward strand.
TCGCTGAAACTGGTCTGTGTATTCGCCACACCTGATTGTTGAACAACAGGTTGGGTGAAAAACTCTGAGGTTGGCTCATGATTAAGTACTATTCCTAGCTGTGCTTCTATCGCTGCTGTAACCTCAGCGCACGAAGTACCTACTATGCCAGTGACTTTTTCTAGTACCCGACCATCTGGATAAATAATGAACTCTAATGTTTCCATAATTTACTGTGCCAACCAAAGATAAGTACGTTTGGACTGTACTGCTCTATTTAGAGAACTATATATATAGCCCTCCGGAACATACCCCTAGTTACAAACTTGTCATTTGTTAACTAATGTTCCATCTCTCAAAATATATATCTCAGAAAATTTACAAAACTTATTAAATTGTTTAGTCAGTACGTTCACTATATGTAAGTTTCCCTTAACCTAAAGAATTAGTCAAGCTTCACTCATGTATACGTAACTTAAGTATAAAAAAGTTGAAATATATACACCATCAGCTTTTCCATCCAATTGTATAGAGCAATCTATACAAAAATTATTGAGAAATTTTATTATTATTACCGATTTCAGATTAAAGTTGCGATTATATATTACAAAGGTGCCACAGTCTACTTATCTTTACAACATGACGAAAAATCTACAATTTAAAATCCTGAATCAAAAATATTGTAAGCTTTGAGTCAATTCGGAATTGTAATTATGAGTCATCAGCAAGTAACAGGTTCTTCTAATTTACCAGTAGCGCGCGTCGGGGTACTAGGTTTTGGTGGACTAGGGCAAGCAGCGGCAAAAGTATTGGCGCCTAAACGGGAAATGATACTAGTAGCAGCAGCAGATAAACACGGTTATGTTTATCGTCCAGATGGTATAGATGCTTCGGGATGTATTAGTACTTATCAATCTTTAGGTTCAGTTGGATACTTAGAGCCATTTGGCAAATTAACTACCGAAAGCGTTGAGGAACTAATTAGTGTGGGTTCCTCTGTCGATGGTTATTTTTTGGCATTACCCAATTTACCCAATAATTTTATACCAAATGTAGTTAAGCAATTTATTAAGTTGGGTTGGCGTGGAGTGCTTGTTGATGCTATTAAGCGTACAAGTGCTGTTGAACAACTTTTAGAAATGCGCGGTGAACTCACACAAGCTGGTATAACTTATATGACAGGATGTGGCGCCACTCCAGGGTTATTAACCGCAGCAGCATCACTAGCAGCACAAAGTTTTGCTGACGTTCATAAAGTAGAGATTACTTTTGGTGTAGGTATTGCTAACTGGGAAGCTTACCGTGCGACAATTCGTGAAGATATTGGTCATATGCCTGGTTATAGTGTAGAGAAAGCAAATTCTATGACTGACGCCGAAGTTGAAGCATTATTAGATAAAACCAACGGTATTCTCACATTAGAGAATATGGAACATGCAGATGACATAATGCTTGAGCTTGCTGGAATTTGCGCGCGTAACCGCGTTACTGTAGGTGGTGTCGTCGATACTCGTAACCCCAAAAAGCCACTAAGTACGAATGTTCAAATTACTGGACGTACTTTTGAAGGTAAAATTTCTACTCACACTTTTACACTAGGTGATGAAACTAGTATGGCTGCTAATGTGTGTGGACCTGCTTTTGGTTACTTGAAAGCTGGTATGCAATTACATAAGCGCGGTATGCATGGTATATTCACCGCTGCTGAAATTATGCCACAGTTTGTTAAATAATCCTTTGTTCATTCTTAGTGTACGGTGGGCACTGCCCACCTAGCCCTGTCAAGGTGTACCAATACAGTACTAGATAAAAGCCTTATTCTTACGTTGTACCCCCAACTCTGGAATATAAAATTGAGCGCAAATATTATTTTTTGCTTTCAAATTTTAATCAGTGAAAGGCTAAAACCCTTATAAATGGTTAGTACCCATGCTCACCTTGACAGGGCTAGCACTGCCCACCTTACGATTAAGACAAACTTTCAACTGGGTTTTCATCAAGCAAAAGTTCGTGTGTTTGAATAACGAATGGAAGTTCGGCGCCTATTAAACCGCGTTTAATGCGTTCGGATGTTTCAGGAAACACAACAAACAGTGGGTATTTAGTATTTGCACCCTCGCTTAATATATGACTGTGACGTTCTGGCATTAACCACTCGTAGTCTTTATCAAGTAAAACTTGGGTTTGGCGCCAACGCATTAATAAATCAGAAAAATCTTCTTCTGGACGGTGGACATAAATAAAAATTTCGGCACCTGTTTTAATTTTCCATTCAGGGTCACACATTAAAATAGCAACATCGCACGGTAACGTCATTGCTTCTGATAATGAACCCGCTTTGCGAATGCGGATAATTGGTAAAGGTATAGTGATAACGCTTTCAGATGGGCGCCGTAAGCTTGGTATCATTTCCAAATAAGGACGGTGCTGTTTGAACAGTTCTATGGCGCCGAGATGATGGCTATATTCTGCCAAACATGCTTCATAATTAGATTTGTGTACAGGCATAAATAATAATAATAAAGAGTTAGGAGTGAGGAGTTAGGAGTGAGGAGTTAAGAGTTAAAACTCAGCACTCAGCACTCATAACTTTTACTTGGTTATCCCAATTTCTCGAATACAGCGAACATGGGCAAATACATTGATAACAAAATTGTGCCAACCATTCCCCCAAGTACCACAATCATAATTGGTTCCAAAATACTCGTTAGAGCTTTTACAGCTTGTTCAACTTCATCTTCATAAAAGTCAGCGACTTTCATTAACATCGCATCAATTTCCCCTGTTTCTTCACCAATACTAATCATTTGAATAGCCATTGCAGGGAAAACTTTCTCTTTTTGCAGTGCCATACTTATCATGCCACCTTGCTGCACTTCTGCACGTGCGGCATCAATAGCATTAGAAATAACTTGATTTCCTGCGGTATCACGCACAATTTCTAGAGAAGTTAAAATTGGAACACCTGAACGAGTCAAAGAACCAAATGTACGACTAAATTTAGCAACGGCTGATTTTTGTATCAAGTCACCAAATAAAGGCATTTTCAAAGAAAGACGGTCAATAGTTTGTCTACCAACGGCTGTTTTATAATATTGTTGATAAGCAATCCACAAACCAATCACAGCAGCAATTACTACAAATAATCGCCAACTTCGCAAAATTTCACTGACATCAAGCATGAATTGTGTCAATGGAGGTAATGTAGTTCCCAAATCTTTGAAGATATTAGCAAAAATTGGAATCAAGAAAACCGTCATCCCAATAAAAATTGCAACCGCTAAAAAACCAACCACAACAGGATACGAAAGCGCTGCTTTAATTTGGTTCTGTAAGCGTGCAACGTCTTCTAATAATTTTGCGAGTCGGTTAAGTACTTCGTCGAGTACACCACCAACCTCACCCGCTTGTATCATACTCACATACAACCCATCAAAACATTTTGGGTGTTTCCGCATCGCATCAGATAAGTTAATCCCGTTTTGAACATCGGAACTTATATCTAAAAGTGCTTGCTTTAGTTTAGGATTTGTACATTGTTCTCCAAGTACACCTAAACTTCTCACAATTGCGACACCAGCGTTGACCAATGCTGCAAACTGACGCGAAAAAACGGCTTTATCTTTAACAGAAACTGATGCAAAACGCGCATTAAAATCAAGTGCTGATTTGAGGTCAAAACTTTCTGTTTTTTTCAAGTCTTGAATTACAAAACCTTGCTGTCGTAAATTTATACGCGCTTCTTTTATCGATTCTGCCGTTACTTTTTCAGTTCTAGTTTTTCCTTGAGAATCCCTGACACGCGCAACAAAACTTGGCATATTTTAAAAGGTTATAAATTATTAATTATTTGTAGAGACGTGACATGTCACGTCTCTACTTTTAGTGTGATTTTGCAGCTACTTTGGCGCCATTTTGTGGAGGAACACCACCGATGAGACGTTGAACTTCATCGGGTTTAGATGTTTTAGACATTGCAGCTTCAAAGGAAATTGTTCCTTGCTTATAAAGATTTGCTAAAACTGATTCTAGTGTTTGCATTCCTAATTTACCCCCAGTTTGAATTGCTGAGTAAATTTGCGATGTTTTTCCCTCGCGGATTAAATTAGAAATAGCTGGTGTAATTACCATGATTTCTTGCGCCATTATTCGACCATATTCACCTGGTTTGGGATTTTTCTTAGGTACTAATGTTTGACTAAAGACTGCTACTAATGAGTTTGATAATTGTACACGGACTTGCGTTTGTCTTTCGTGTGGAAAAACGTCGATAATCCGGTCAACGGTTTGTGCAGCAGAGCTTGTATGTAGTGTGCCAAATACTAAGTGTCCTGTTTCTGCCGCAGAAATTGCCAAAGAGATGGTTTCTAAATCCCGCATTTCACCCACTAGGATAATATCTGGGTCTTCCCGTAAAGCTGCTTTTAATGCGTTGGCAAAACTCTTTGTGTCTTCACCTAGCTGACGCTGGTGTACTAAGCTTTTAATTGGTTCATAAACAAATTCAATTGGGTCTTCTACTGTTAATATATGCTCTGCTTTTGTGCGGTTGATTAAGTCAATCATTGCCGCTAGTGTTGTGGTTTTACCTGAACCTGTCGGTCCTGTTACCAATATTAGTCCTCTTGGTTTTTCTGTCATTTCGCGAACTACATCTGGTAATCCCAATTTTTCAAAGTTAGGAATTTTGGAACTCAACGCACGTAAACATGCTGCATAGGCGCCACGGTCTTTGTAAACGTTAACACGAAAGCGCGCTAGTCCTTTTACACCGTAAGAGCAATCTAATTCCCAGGTCTGTTCTAGTGTTTTACGCTGGGTGTTGTTGAGCATACTAAAAATTAGTCGCTGACATGTGTCAACTGACATCACACCATATTTTTCTTGAGGTGTGAGTTTTCCACTGACACGGAAGTAAGGAGGTAGTCCTGCGGATAAGTGTAAATCCGAACCTCCTTGTTCAATCATGTCTTCCATCAAATCCTCAATCATGAAATCCATTGTTTTTTCCTCTGTGTGTTTTTGTGTTTTTTTGTAGTAAGCACTTCAGTGCTTTTCTTAAGCACTTCAGTGCAGTGCTTTTCTTAAGCACTAAAGTGCTTATTACGGTTAGTCGTGGAAGCGGGATGTCATGCAGTAGGGACATTCCAGCCATTCGGGTTGAAGTTCGGCGCTACATGTACGACAAGTTAACCCACTCTTGCGTTTGGCTTTGAGTTCTGCTTCTAAACCTGTGTCAGTAAAGGTTACACGCTCTACTTCTTCTAGAGTTGTGGCGCCCTGACGTACTAAGTCCAAACTGTAGGCAAGCAGGGTTTTCATACCTTCTTCTACTGCTACTTCTTTAATGCGTTCGGTTGGTGCATCTTCGTTGATTAAAGTCTGTAGGTTTTCTGTAATCTTCATGACTTCGTAAACACCACAGCGTCCTTTATACCCAATACCGTTACATGTTGGACATAGCGAACCGTTGCCCTTGGCTTGTAGAATTTGCTCGTTGCTAAGTGCATTCGCTTTGTAAAGAGTTAGCCCAACATCTTGTGATGCCGTCATTCCATAACGAGCAAGTTCTTCAGGTGTCGGAGTGTAAGGAATACGGCAGTCTGAACATACACGTCGTACTAAGCGCTGTGCTAATACTCCCAGTAATGAGCTTGATATCATGAATGGTTCAATACCCATTTCACCCAAACGGGCGATGGCGCCAGGAGCATCATTGGTGTGAAGTGTTGTTAATACTAAGTGTCCTGTTAACGCTGCTTCAATGGCGGTTTTTGCTGTTTCTTTATCTCGCGTTTCACCCACGAGCAATACATCAGGGTCTTGACGTAAAAACGCACGTAGTGCAGTTCCAAAATCTAATCCTTTTTCACGGATAACTTGTACCTGTGTGATTCCTGGCAAACTGTACTCAATAGGGTCTTCTACTGTACTGATATTAATACCTGGGTCGTTACGTTCGGCAAGTGCTGAATAAAGCGAAGTCGTTTTCCCCGAACCTGTTGGTCCTGTTACTAATATCAAACCAAAAGGACGCGAAACCATTTCTTGGACGATATGCAAAGTTTCTGGGTCGGTAATTAATTTATCTAAACCTAACTGTGTAGCGGAGTTGTCCAAAATCCGCAGTACTACTTTTTCTCCGTAACGACTTGGTAGGGTGTTAACACGGAAGTCAACCTTACGTCCCTCAAACATCCGACGAATCCGTCCATCTTGTGGTAAACGCCGTTCGGCAATGTCTAAATTTGCAATAATCTTAAATCTGGCTGTGATGGCAGGAATAATTTTTTTTGGTAATGCGTCAAACGCTTCGCGCAATACACCGTCTTTGCGAAACCGTATGCGTAAATTCTCTTCTTGCGGTTCAATGTGGATATCCGAAACTTTCTCTTGTAACGCTTTTCCTAAAATTCGGTTTACCAAATTAATAATCGGTGCATCTTCCGCACCTTTCATCGCTGACCCTAAATCAGCTTCTGCATCATCTGGAGCATCTGCTAAATCTAAATCGCCAAGATTTTCTAAATCTTGATTGATATCCGTTAATTTTTGCTGCTCGATGTGCTTCTGCTTAACTGCTAGCTCATCAAGAAACTGGTTGATAATCTGCTGGTAGTCCTCAGTAGTAATTACCATCCGTTGCAACATCAACCCTTGCGGACGCAAAATCCGATTTAGATCATCCGATGCTTCTAAGTTATCTGGGTCAACCATTGCCACCAACACATTGGGTGGGTTTTGCTCGTCGTTACGTGATAATGGTACTAAACGATGGCGCCGACAAATATCTACTGGAATAAGTGTGTCTATCAAGTTTGCCACCATCGATGTGCCGATGGAGTTAACTTCTGGGTCAAGTGATTCAACCCCGTAAAGTATTTTTAATTCAAAAAGTTGTTGTTTTTTATATAATCTCAGCAGTTCCGGTGATAGCTGGCGCCCTGAAATCGATTCAAGCACCTCAGTCAAAGGTGTGCCACTTTTGCGACTTTCTATCAGTGCTTGTCGCATTTGCTCGGTATCAACAAACCCTGATTGTACTAATTTTGTCCCGAAGGGCGAAAATTCTGTTCTCGTTGTAAGAGCAGTACTTCGCCTCTGTTGTGATGACGAATAAGTCATATATTCTTATATTTATATGGGTAGCCAAAACCTCTTCTATATTGAGTATTCCCATCAGTCAACCCAGAACTCTCATCTTGACAAAGAAAAATTAGAACCTTGACTCAATTTACGGAAACCCGCACTACAATACTCTACGGAAAGCCGTCCTCTAACCTCTGTCAGAATATATCCAGCTTTTGTCAAAATAGAGAACGATGATTAACTACCATAGCTTTCAGGAGAACTCTAAGAGGTAATGCAAACGATGAATAGCGACTTAAGCGAACAAAACAATACAAGTACATCTGGCAGCGAAGTAGCTGACCCAAATGCTGTGGCAACTAACGATGTGGGTTCCTACGCTTCGACATCTGACAATAGCGTAAATGCTGACACTGCTTCTGATGATGCTAATGCAATGGCGCCGCAAATCGATTCGCTCAAAGCTCAACTCGAAGCAAGTAGCAATCAATACACACGGTTAGTAGCAGATTTCGATAATTATCGCAAGCGCACTCAGAAAGAAAAAGACGACCTTGATGCATTAGTTAAACGAAACACAATTACAGAACTATTACCAGTAGTTGATAATTTTGAGCGTGCGCGCGCTCACATTAAACCTCAAAACGATTCTGAGATGGCAATTCATAAAAGCTATCAAGGTGTTTATAAACAACTGGTTGACAGTTTAAAACGATTGGGTGTTTCGCCAATGCGTCCCGAAGGTCAACCATTTGACCCTAACCTTCATGAAGCAGTATTGCGCGAACCTACGGATGAACATCCAGAGGGAACAGTGTTAGAAGAGTTAGTGCGCGGATATTTTTTGGGTGAACGTGTACTACGCCACGCAATGGTGAAAGTCGCTGCTCCAAAAGAAGATACGCCTGTTCTTGATGATACTCAATCAAGTGCAGCGGATAGTTAAGCTGACAGTTGAACCTGATAGTTAGTTTCCATGTACGTATTTACCGCGTCAATTTTCTTGATTGACACGGTTATACTACTATTTCTTTAACCTTCAAGTACACGACCGTTCGGTACAAAATTATCACTAATACTTCTTTTGCTAGCGCAGCTTTTTCCCACTAGTAATAATTACGTAAGTATGCTCTCACCCCAATGTAGATATTCCGTGTTATGTCAACGAACTAACAAGTACAGAATATTATATTTATGGGAAAAGTTATTGGGATTGACTTGGGCACTACTAACAGTTGCGTAGCAGTTCTAGAAGGTGGTCAACCAATTGTTATTGCGAATACCGAGGGTGGAAGAACAACTCCAAGTATCGTCGGTTTTGGTAAGGGTGGTGAACGCTTGGTTGGTCAATTGGCAAAACGTCAAGCTGTCACAAATGCAGAAAATACTATTTATAGTATCAAACGGTTTATTGGGCGCCGTTGGGAAGACACAGAAACCGAACGGTCGAGGGTGCCTTATCAATGTATAAAAGGTCGTGATGATACGGTTGATGTCCAAATTCGCGGCAAGAACTATACACCTCAAGAAATCTCCGCGATGATTTTGCAAAAGCTCAAGCAAGACGCAGAGAACTTTTTAGGTGAAACCGTTACACAAGCAGTTATTACAGTACCCGCATATTTTACCGATGCTCAACGTCAAGCTACAAAAGACGCAGGCACAATTGCTGGTCTTGAAGTTTTACGTATAATCAATGAACCTACTGCAGCAGCTTTGGCATTCGGGTTAGATAAACAAGACACTGAACAGCTAATTCTTGTATTTGACCTTGGTGGTGGAACATTTGATGTCTCTATTCTCCAACTCGGAGATTCCGTGTTTGAAGTTAAAGCGACTTGTGGTAATAACCATTTAGGTGGCGATGACTTCGATAACGTTATTGTTGAATGGATGATTGAAGTTTTTCGTTCAGAGTCAGGAATTGATTTAGCTCAAGATAAAATGGCACTGCAACGCTTGCGTGAAGCTGCGGAAAAAGCCAAAATCGAATTATCGAGCATGGGCAACACAAGTATTAACTTGCCATTTATCACCGCTGATGCCAGTGGTCCCAAGCATTTAGAAACCGAACTAAGTCGCGCAAAATTTGAAGAGTTAGCAAATAATTTAATTGCAGCAACGCTTGAACCAATGACGCAAGCACTCAAAGATGCCGACCTTAAGCCTCAAAATATCGATAAAATTATTTTGGTCGGTGGCTCGACTCGTATTCCTGCCGTGCAAAACGCTTTAATGAAGTTTTTTGGTGGCAAAGCTCCTGACCGCTCTATTAACCCTGATGAAGCTGTTGCTCTTGGCGCCGCAATTCAAGCTGGAGTATTAGGTGGTGAAGTTGAGAACTTATTGCTACTCGATGTCACTCCGTTATCTATAGGTATCGAAACTTTAGGCGAAGTTTTCACCAAAATTATCGAGCGCAACACCACAATTCCCACCAGTAAATCTCAAGTTTTCTCTACCGCTATTGATGGGCAAATTTCAGTGGAAATTCATGTCCTCCAAGGTGAACGGGCAATGGCACGCGATAATAAAAGCCTTGGTAAATTCTTACTAACTGGTATTCCACCTGCACCGCGCGGAGTTCCTCAAATTGAGGTATCGTTTGAAATTGATGTCAATGGTATCATGCAAGTTGCCGCTCAAGACAAAGGTACTGGTAGAGAGCAAAGCATACGTATTACTAATACAGGTGGTTTAAGCGCGCTGGAAATCGAAAAAATGCGCCAAGAAGCCGAAGTTTTTGCAGAAGAAGATAAAAAGCGTATTGAAATGGTTGCTTTGAAAAACCAAGCTGATAACTTGTTGGGTAGTTATGAATCTACTTTGAGAAATAACGCTCATCTAATTAGCGACTCTATGAAACAGTCTGCTGATGAGAAGCTATCTCAATTACAAGCAATAAGTAACAATACTAGTGTTTCTATTCACGAGTTTCAACAACGTTTAGAAGAATTCCAACAAGCTTTGTTTGCTATCGGCGCCGAGGTTTATAATCGAGCTGGCAACAGTCAACCAGGTGAAATTGTCGAAATAACCAATACCTCAAGTATTGAGAGCAATAATGGTGTAAACGAAAACATGACACCGCAATTCAACTTTGATTTTGAAGAAGAAGCGGCTGCTTTGGCTGATTACGAAGCAATCGATTAGGATAACAAAAATTCAGATAATTATCATGTAGAGACGCGACATGTCGCGTCTCCATTACTTTTGAATGACATAACATATTCAAATTATATCGTACAAGATACGGTTTTCCGCACCTACTGTTGTAGGCTATTGTCGTATGAGGCGGTGGAAACCACACCTGCACTTCCTTGGTAATTTTAAGTATACTCATACATGACGTTTAATAACGTTTCACGAACCAAAAAGTTACATACTTTTTTAACCTATGGACACTTTTGGAGTCCAAAACGACTAAATATATTTATTTTTGGTGATTTTTGTAGAAGGTAAAAGGTAAAATTTACTATTAACAAAACTTAACTCTTGCCTTCGGCGCCTCTATCAAAGAGAAATTGAAAGAGGCTTACGTGCAAAATGTCTAACTTCTAACTCTCACCTTTTACAATATGGCTCGCGACTATTATGAAATTTTAGGTGTCTCTCGTGAGGCAGACAAAGACGAAATTAAAAGTGCTTACCGTCGATTGGCTCGTAAGTATCACCCAGACGTGAATAAAGAAGCGGGGGCAGAAGAACGTTTTAAAGAAATTAACCGTGCTTACGAAGTGCTTTCTGAGCCAGAAGTACGCGCACGCTACGACCGTTTTGGTCACGATGGTGTGAATGCTGGAGCTGGGGTTGGGTTTCAAGATATGGGCGACATGGGTGGTTTTGCCGATATTTTTGAAAGTATTTTCAGCGGTTTCGCAGGTGGTATGGGTGGTCCAACGCAACAACGGCGCCGTAGTGGTCCGGTTCGCGGCGATGACCTACAACTCGACCTAAAGTTAGACTTTCGCGAAGCTGTATTTGGTGGCGAAAAACAAATTCGTATTGCTCATTTAGAAACCTGTGAAGTTTGTACCGGAAGTGGCGCCAAACCAGGAACTCGTCCGCGTACATGTTCAACTTGTAGCGGAACCGGACAAGTACGTCGCGTCACACGCACACCTTTTGGTAGTTTCACCCAAGTTTCAACTTGTCCCACCTGTAACGGAACGGGAATGGTTATCGAAGAAAAATGTGATAACTGTGGTGGCAAAGGCGCCAATCAGGTAGCGAAACAACTCAAAATTACAATTCCAGCAGGGGTCTACGATGGACTACGCTTGCGGATACCTGGTGAAGGAGATGCAGGTCAACGCGGTGGTCCAGCAGGTGACTTGTATGTTCAACTAACAGTTAACGAAGATAGCGAATTCCAACGCGAAGACTTAAATATACGCTCTACAATTTCAATTAGTTATTTGCAAGCAATTTTAGGATGTAGACTACAGGTAGATACCGTAGATGGGCCAGAGGAATTAACAATTCCTGCGGGCACACAGCCTTACGCTGAGTTTAAGTTAGAAAATCATGGCGTACCAAGATTAGGTAATCCTGTTAATCGGGGTGACCAGTTGGTGACGGTAATGATTGATATTCCAAATCCATCTAAATTAAGCGCTGAAGAGCGAAAATTGCTTGAAGAACTCGCTAAAATTAGAGGAGAGCGCACCGGAAAGGGCGGTATCGAAGGGTTTTTAGGCAACTTTTTCCATCAGAGATAAACTAGGAATGAGCGTATCTTCTACATACACACCCGATGCTCAACTTGATTTGCGTGGTACCCCTTGTCCAATTAATTTTGTTCGGACAAAGTTAAGCTTAGAAAAAATGACTCCAGGTAATTTGCTAGAAGTTTGGTTAGACCCAGGTGAACCAATCGAGCAAGTACCTGACAGCTTAACTATGGCAGGTTTTCAAGTCGAGCAAATAACCGATTGTTCCGGTTACTTTTCATTGTTAGTACGTCGTCCAAACGCGGTTTAGGTCGCGGTTAATATGGAAGCGAAGGCACAACTAACAGGTACAGTCGTCGCTGTACAGGCTAATTTTTATCAGGTGCAACTCGATGGAGACAGAGGAGAACTTGACACTTCAACCCTCCTCTGTACTCGTCGAACTCGATTAAAAAAAATCGGACTTTCTGTCATGGTTGGAGACCATGTTGTAGTTGAAGAACCTGACTGGACTGGTAATAGGGGTGCTATTGCGGATGTTTTACCACGTTCGAGTCAATTAGACCGTCCCGCAATCGCTAATGTTAATCAAATATTACTCGTATTTGCCGCCGCTGACCCACCGTTAGAACCATATCAACTTAGCCGTTTTTTAGTAAAAGCTGAATCTACTGGCTTAGATGTTGTTTTGTGTCTCAATAAATCTGACTTAGTATCACATGCAGAACAAGAGCATATTAAGGAACGATTAAGTTTATGGGGTTATCAACCTACTTTTATTAGTGTATATAACAATATCAACACTGATATTTTATTAAATAGACTTCAAAATAAAACTACCGTGTTAGCAGGCGCCTCTGGTGTAGGTAAATCGAGCTTAATAAATAAATTAATTCCAAATATTAACTTGCGTGTTGGTGAAGTTTCAGGAAAACTTGGTAAAGGGCGCCATACTACCCGTCACGTTGAACTATTTGAACTACCAAACGGTGGTTTGCTTGCTGACACCCCAGGTTTTAACCAACCCGACTTAGATTGTAGTCCATTTGAACTAGCATACTATTTTCCAGAAGTAAGACTGAAGCTAGCCACTGGAAACTGTCGATTTGGTGACTGCCTGCATCGTGATGAACCATTATGTGTAGTTCGCGGAGATTGGGAACGCTACGAACATTATTTGGTATTTTTAGAAGAAGTTGCATCAAGACAAGCTCATCTCAATTCATCAACCGACCCCGAATCGACCTTAAAACTAAAAAGCAAAGGTAAAGGTGAAAGTCACTACGAACCGAAACTCGAAACCAAAAAATATCGTCAAAAATCTCGACGTACACAATTACAGGAATTGCAGCAGTTCTATCAAGACGAAGACTAAAAACCCCAGAAACCTGGTTTCTATACAAAATCTTCATTTTTATTACAATATATCAAAAGAAACCAGGTTTCTTAAATATACGTTTAAATACTTACAACCAAATGTAACAAATATTATTTATACTCGTATTATTACTCTGCAACAAAAAAATAAAAACAGTTAAAGTTTTTATTGGGAAGGCAAACTATCCGTTTGTGGATTTCGTATAGCAATACAGCAACTAACTATATATATAGTAGCTGTATATATTGTGAATGTAAATTTTAGCGCATTGAAACACACATAAATTAAGTAATAACCCATGACCATATCTGCCTCTACTCCTAAACTATCTTCATCGCAAATATGGACTTGGCGGGGTTATCCAATCTCTTACCAAGTGCAAGGAACTACAGGGCCAGCAGTAATTTTAATACATGGTTTCGGCGCCTCGTTATGGCATTGGCGAAAAAATATATCAGTACTAGCAGATAAGTGTCGCGTTTTTGCGATTGATTTGATTGGCTTTGGAGGTTCAGCAAAACCCAACCCAATAAAAGAAATTGAATACACTTTTGAAACTTGGGGACAACAGATAGCTGACTTTAGTCGTGAAGTAGTTGGGGAACCAGTGTTTTTGGTAGGTAACTCTATTGGTTGTATTGTTGCCATGCAAGCAGCAGTAGATCATCCAGATATTGCTCGTGGAGTTGCAATGCTTAACTGTTCATTGCGTTTATTACACGACCGCAAACGCGCTGCTTTACCGTGGTATCGACGTTTTGGCACCCCATTATTGCAAAAAATATTATCTAACGAAGCTGTAGGTAACTTTTTCTTTAACCAACTTGCCAAGCCCAAAACAGTTCGTAAAATCTTATTACAAGCTTACGCGAATCCAGATGCAGTCACCGACGAACTAGTAGATATTTTAATGTCACCAGCAGCAGACCCAGGAGCTGTGGCTGTATTTTTAGCATTTACATCATATTCCAGCGGACCCTTGCCCGAAGACTTATTACCTAAATTACCCTGTCCTGCAATTATTTTATGGGGCGCCGCAGACCCTTGGGAACCTATAGAATTAGGGCGCCAATTTGCCGACTACCCCAAAGTACTCAAATTTATCCCCATCGAAGGTGTCGGTCATTGCCCCCAAGATGAGGCGCCACAAATCATCAACCCCATCTTACAAGACTGGATTTCCGAACAAACACAACACTCCATATAAATTATAGGACAAATTCTAAAATAGACTAAAATAGACATCTTGTGGGATAGACATCTTGTGGGATAGACATCTTGTGGGATAGACATCTTGTGGGATAGACATCTTGTGGAACGGGCATCCTTGCCCGTTTCTTTCAATTAATAGTAACTTTATTCTAAAGTAATTTACGTTTGGTTTTGGTAATTAAGAGAATACTTATTGCGCCAAAAACAAGAGCCAACTGACTTGTGGGTTCTGGAACTGCAACACGCACACGATTATTTTTTAGCTCAAACAAACTCAGATTGGCGCCTGCTGCAAATTTTCTAGAGTAGTTACCTTTAACACTAGCATTAGCGTATTTATATATACCACCAAAGTCTGTATTAAAAGAAGTTTCAGTAGGAATAAAAGAGAAATTATCGGATTTATTCTGGGTGAGAAAACTCAAATTATTAGAAGTCGTCGCATTTCCTTGTATTGATAGTGAGTCTAAAAGTACGCCGTTATCTTGGTCATATAATTCAAGTGAGATTACACCATCGGAGAGTGCATATTCAGTTGCAGGGTCATCAGCTAAAGCCAGAAGTTCAAGAGACCCTGTAAAGTCAAACGAAAAAATACCTTCTGGTGCAACTTGAAAGTTATAACCTCTAACACTAGCAAAACTTTCAGCGCTACCAAAATAGTCTTTACCTTCACCAATAGCTATACTTGATGAAAAATTATTAGCGAATGAAAAAGGTAAATTAGAAATGCTAGTAAAATCAGCATTTGCTTCCGCATCAGCATTGACTTTACCTTGAGAACTAAAACTAATAGCTTCGGAATCTGTATCTGTAAAAGTCTTTATATCCTCTGGACTAACACTAAAATTATCAAACCTAAAACCAGCTTCTGAAAATGCAAAAGTTGCAGCTATACTGGCTTGTGGCGTTATAAAACAACTAGTAATAGCTGTAAATGTCAACAGTAGAAAGTACTTTGAGTTCAAACGCTTTTGCATAAAATTTTTTGGTATATTTTGAAATTACGACCAACAAGCAAGCAAAACTTACCACCATACAAGTAAGGTAGTTGCTTAGAGCGAATTGTATTGTTAGATGAGTATGCAAAGTTAATACTACACGATACAGCTAATTTAAATTCTACATGCGTAGAATTACTGTGGCTTTACGTATAATATTTTTTGCTTAAATATAACTTTGTATAATATAAGTAAAGTTACTAATAAAGCAAGTAGTTTTCTTAAATTGCTAAAAAAAAGCAACAGATACAAGGGATGTAACGGATAAATTATCTAAAATCGCCTATCCGTTACATCCCTTTATCATCCGTTGCCATGACTATTGACCTTGATTTTCTGTCGAATTGAGTTGCTGTAACCAGTCTTTACCAACTTGGATACTAACATCCGAGCCTAGAGTACCTGTACTTTCAACACGAACTTCACCGAAACCTAGAGTACTACGTACCGACTCAGCTTCATTACCATCACCTTGCTGTGCCAGAATATGAGTGACTTGTAACGGTTCACCCCAGCTTTTTGCGATAAATACGTTACGATAACCTGCCTTTTCTAAAATCCGAATTAAAGGTTGGAGGTTAGTTTTCTCATCTCCAGTACTATCTTGAATTGCAATACGCAACTTTCTGGGTTCGGTGTCTTTTGTAGCTGTTACAGATTGCAAATCAAAGTGCTGTGCCATTGTTTTCGCAATCCGGTCACTGTTTGGTATCCAGTAACTTGCGTCAAATTCGTTTTTCTCGCTGAACCGACCTGGCACCATTAACTGTAGTATATTTGAACGGTTTGTACGGGCGCCATATCCTACCAACGCTAATAATTCTTCAACGGTCAAGTTAGTATCAATGTGTTCTTTAACGACATTGAGTACATCTGGTAAACGTCCCAAAGTTGCTGGATTAAGAGTTTGGTCCATAAGCGCGCGCATTACCATTTGCTGACGCTGAATTCGACCAATATCGCCATTTTCATCGTGACGGTAACGTAGTAACTGTAACGCTTTATTACCATCTAAATGCTGCTGACCTTTTTTAAGGTTAATGTAAAGATGCTGTGAGTCATCTTGATATTTCATGTCTTTGGGCACAAAAACATTGACACCACCCAAAGCATCAATCAACTTGCCAACACCTAGTACATTAATACGAACATAACGGTCAACTCCCACACCACCCAGCAAGTTGCTGACTGTTTTGGCAGTTAAAGCAGGTCCACCAAAGGTATTAGCTGCATTAATTTTTTTTGTTCCGTGTCCCTCAATATCAATTCGGGTATCACGGGGTATAGAGAGCATTTTTAAAGTTTTATTTTCTGGGTCAAAGCGAATTAATAACATTACATCCGCTAAACCGTCGAAGGAATTAACCTGGGGAAGGTAACGAAGATTTTGAGTTTCGGTAGGAGGATTTTTAACATCGGGAGGAAGCACGCTCATTCCCATCACAAGAATGTTGACAGGACGTGTCAATTCAGAAAAGCGTAACCCACCTCCGGCAATACGGTCCCCATCGAATACTGCTGCTTCTTGTGGACTTAAGTTCGCTTGCATCAGAGGGGTGCTGCTTAAGGATACCGCTAGTAATGCTCCAGCAGTCGCCGATACCATTGCTATTCCGCTCATTCCCACCCAGAACCATAACCAACGTCCTGATTTATCGGGAATTTTTTTACTGCTTACATTCTTAGTATCACTTGAAAAGTTCTCTTCCGCAGAAGTTCTTTGAATCGTCACTGACTTCCTCACACTTAATCTATATAAATTAACCGAGTCTACTTTTTATACGTAGATGCTTTGAAATTAAATTGCTAACTCTTAGAATTATTAAGGCTAAGTACCGTATATCGGTGTTAACCAAAACACTTATAACTGTATTTTCCTTATTTTTCTGTTCCTCCTAAAGCAAATCCGGAGATGCTTGGCTTGTTTTATTGAAGTATGGCAATATTTAAGCCGATTTGACTAGACCTATGAGCAGCATGTTGGTTACAAGAGCGCAAAGTTCCGTGTAAATACTTATCAATATTGCCTGAGAATGCCTAATTTTAATTTTAACGAGTATATTTACCTAAAAAACGTTCCGAAAGCTTATTAAATCCTGGTACGCGCACACGATTACCTTTAATAGCGCGTACAACTAACCAAGCACTAACTAAAAAGTACCCTGATGTTAAAAAACTATTCAATATCAGTAGACGCAATGCCAACGTATTTGACGCTTGCTCTGCTCCTGTTGCGAGTAACAGGTATCCCAGTATCCAAGTAAGCATCAAAGTAATAGACAACTTACTTGCTATAAGTTGTTCCCGTGTGCCCTGACGACTATACAGTGTCCATAGTGAGGGAAAAAAGCCCACAACCGGAATCATGTATAACACCAATTGTAAGGTAGATGCATCGCTACGGGCGCCTGCATGTGTACTTGATAAATTAAAAATTGATTTACGTTTTTTCATAATCTAAGCGAGAAATTCTTTAATACGCACGCAAGACAGATGTATGTAAGTCTTTTTGTCAGAGATAATAGACTAATGACTTATGAACATATTTATTTAGTTGTATCAGGCATGTAGCAGCAGATGCAGACACGCAAGCTCCTAAACTGGTGGCAAACACTAACGCCAATTGCGCGATTTGTAGCAATCGCGCTCTTTGCCCCGTTACTCGTCCTTAATGGATGGGCAATTTCGGCAATTTTTGAGTATTTCCATTCGCTGATTGTTATTTTAGTCGGAGCATCAGTGTTAGCGTTTCTGCTTAACTATCCTGTAAGTTGGATGGAACGCCAAGGCGCCAAACGGGAACCAGTAGCTATCTTAGTATTTTTACTGGCTTTGTCAATTCTACTGGCATTAGGCGTAACGCTGATTCCATTAGCTCTAACTCAAGCTCAACAATTAGTCGCGCGCATTCCAGAGTTGATAGACTCGGGACGTTCGCAATTAATGATGTTAAACGAAAAAGCCGAAATTCTAGGTTTGCCTGTAAACCTAGATGCATTAGTAGTACAAATCAATGACCGTGTAAAAGGACAATTACAAGCCATTGCAGGACAAGTACTAAACCTAGCAGTTATTACAGTTACTTCCTTGCTAGACTTCTTGCTCACAATGGTGTTGACATTTTATTTATTGCAGCATGGTGATGAACTTTGGCAAAGCTTGGTCGATTGGCTTCCTCTTCGATTCCGCGAACCGTTTTCAAAAACGTTACGCTCTAGCTTTGAAAATTTTTTCATTACTCAGCTAATTATCTCTACTTGTATGGCCAGTGCCTTAATTCCTACCTTTTTATGGCTAAAGGTACCCTTTGGGTTATTATTTGGCTTGACAATTGGTTTAATGGCACTTGTACCCTATGGTGGTTCTGTTGGTATAGCCTTAACAACTTCTCTTGTTGCGCTGCAAGATTTTGGTATGGGGGGAAGAGTCTTAATTGCAGCGGTAATCGTTCAACAAATTTTGGAAAACTTGATTGCACCCCGTATTCTTGGCAGTTTTACTGGCTTAAACCCTGTTTGGCTATTAATTTCTGTTTTGACCGGAGCTAGAATCGGAGGTTTATTAGGAGTTATTTTAGCTGTTCCTAGTGCGGTAGTAGTTAAAACCGCTTTAAGTGCGTTGCGACGTGCAAGTGGTAGTAATGAAAGTCCCATTATTTTGTCGGAAGTAGCTGCACCCAATATTAACAGCGATATGTCGGCGCCAACGACGAATCCTTCTACGACTGTGGCGCCGCAATTGAACCCATGAACAAAATGCTGCCCGTTTGATTATCGCGAACGAATGTGAAAAATGGGCGGTCAACAACCATCGAAAATGGAGGGTTGATAGGGGCAGAAAGCGCGACAATGCCTACTGAAGTCGCTGCTGCTGCCTCTGTTCCTTCTTCTGATACTTCAACAAAAGTTTTATGCTTAACAGTACTAATAGCAAGATTTTTACCAATTCCCGAAAAATCGGCTTTATCGCTAAACGCTTCTCCCATACCCAACGCTGTTAAAGCATCGTTGAGTGTCACCTCGTAATCCATTTTAAAACGAGGCAATCGAATTTCACCCTCACGCGACCGGAATTGTGGCATCCATTTTTCCCAGTTAAGAGAATTTAAACTTTGGTAAAACTCTTTCAAATCACCCGAATTCTCTTTCGGCAAAAATACATAAAAGCTGATCTTACCGTCCTTACCATAAGGTAAGCTTATTGCTTGGAACTTATCATTCTCTAAATACTTATACTTTCCTCGTTGCGCCATCATCGGAGTTTGAACAATTTGACCAGACGCTTTTGTGAAAGGTTGTTGTTTGGTTTGGCTTTTATCAAATGGTTCAGTCCAGGCGCCTTTAAAG
Source organism: Calothrix sp. PCC 7716 (assembly GCF_019977735.1). Classification (GTDB taxonomy): domain Bacteria; phylum Cyanobacteriota; class Cyanobacteriia; order Cyanobacteriales; family Nostocaceae; genus Dulcicalothrix. The sequence goes on from NZ_AP025018.1 coordinate 700,249, forward strand.
TAAATGGCGTTAATTAAGAACATTACTTGGTCTGGACTGATTTGCTCAACAATTTTATCAATTTTACCGCGCGTCGAATCTTTGACCCAATTATTAATCGTATTCGCGGCGCCACTGTCGCTAAAATCTAGGTTTGTAACGCGCGAAGCATAAAAATCGCGGTTTCGTTGCAAAAAACTTGAATTTAACGACGCATTACTGTTAGCCCACAGCGAATTAGCAATAGTTAGCTGTACTTTTGGGTCAGGATTTTCTAGAAGCGTTTTTAATGCTGCATTCGATGAATTTATTTGCTGCAAGCTCAACCCAGAATATTCTAAGGCCTTTGCCATTGCTTGCTGAGTTGTACCTTCAGCACCGTTATAAGTCATTGCCAAAGCAAAAGCTATACTCGAAGGCGAAACAAAAACGTTGGCGCCTTCATTTTTTTTGAGAACTTCTGAAAACAACTTAAAACCAAACTTAGTATTACTACTAACAAGCTTGGTATCGGGAATTACTACTTTTGACATCGGAGATTCTGTGTTGGGATGCGCGGCAACTACACTCGACTCACTAGTTAAAGGTGAGCATCCAATCATTCCCATTAATACTACACCTGCTGCCGCTAATGCGTAACGTCTTCCCAAACGCACGCCGTACCGTCTTTGTAAAAACTTATTGCAATGTTGGCTCGGTTTTTCCTGCATCCTACCACCCTTGTGTCCACGTCTTCATGTTTGACTATGACATCAAAACCATGCGTACACCAGGCGGTTACACTTTTAGCAACAGTTCTTTTAATCTTCTTAGCAACGGATGTAACGGATGTAACGGATGAATTGTAAAATCAACCATCCGTTACATCTGCTCATAATCCGTTGCTAAATATCTTCTAATTCTAAACGTGCCGCAGTAACTGCATCGAACGCGAAAGCTACAATCATTGGCATTGGACATTTGAGTAAATAGGTAGAAATTACTGCTACACATGTACCAATTATCGCGGATACTGACCAGAATTTTTCGCTCTGGGTCATTCCATTTTTTGACTTAATATTTCTTAAAATTTTTCCAGGAATTGGTTCAGGCATTACTGCTCCTGGAGGAAACGCCCAATAGTTATTTTTACGTTCACAGAACAAATCAGTCCAGCCATTTTCTTGGCACCAATCTTCGAGCCATTCATCATGGAAATGCTGTATTTTGACGCTGGGGCGGGAAGTTAGACTTAACATGTTGTTTAGATTTGTGCGGTTGACAGTGATTAATTGACAGTGATTAGTTGACAGTGATTATATTTGTTTGAGTAATTCGTTAACTTATATTACGCAGAATATTGTTTTTCCTTACTTTTCAACCATACCAGCTTCAAACAGGTCAGGCGCCAAAATGACAATAAACTTTACTTTTGAATTGCTATGTAAACATTTCGTAATAATTACAAAAGAAAACGTTCATCCGAAAGATATAAACTTGTTAAGTAAACCTTAAAAGGGTGGTAATTTGTTATTGAATAGTTCGGTGTTCCGCAAAGCATTAATACCAATAATAAAAGAAATTAATAGATTATTAATTATTAAATTGAATAATTAAGTGTCAATATGCATATGAGTTCTTTGAAAGTTAGATAGTGACACAATTCGCGGTAAGCTAAAAATAGCGGAAATCAACTCTTGGTATTACTTAATATGTGGCGCCTCCTAAACGCTTACAAAACAGCGGTGTTTATTTTGGTCGTGATTGTAACTTGTGTAGTATTTGTGCCGAGCAGCGCTATTGCCGATTGGACACACCCGATGTCATTTAGCAACGCGGAATTGTCAAGAAAAGATTTTTCTGGGCAAGAATTACAAGCATGTGAGTTTTCTAACGCCAATATGGAGTTAGCAAATTTTAGTAATGCTGATTTACGTGGGGCAGTAATGAGTGCTTCGGTGATGACTTCCGCCAATTTGCAGGCAGCTAATCTATCAAATGCACTAGTAGATCAGGTAGACTTAACAGGGGCAGACTTAAGTGATGCAATATTGCAAGAAGCTTTGCTGCTTCGTACCACGTTCAAAAACGTGAATATAAATGGCACTGATTTTACTGATGCAATATTAGATGGGGCACAGGTTAAAGAACTGTGTAACATCGCTCGTGGAGTAAATAAACAGACAGGTATTAAAACTCGTGATTCGCTAGGGTGCAGATGAAACGTATAGGTGTAATTGGTGGTGGACAGCTCGCTTGGATGATGGGAGGGGCAGCTTCCAAGCTTGGTTTAGAACTAGTTGTACAAACTCCGAGTGCAAAAGACCCGGCTGTTGCACTCTTGCACAGCAATGGTTTTCATAAAAGTAAACCGGAGCAGTATTTAATCGATGAACCGCAGCAAAAACTGTTTGCAATTACCGAGACTCCTGTAAAAGAGCCTGTTAATTTTGTACAAGCACGCATTGATGATGCAGTCGCGACAGTACAACTGGCTAAAAACAGTGATGTCATTACTTTTGAAAACGAATTCGTTGACTTAGAGGCACTTTCAACTTTAGCCGAACGTGGCGTTTGTTTTCGTCCGAAGCTAGAAGCGCTTGCTCCTCTTTTAGATAAGTATCATCAACGGTGCTATTTACGCGATATTGGTTTACCAGTACCATCATTTACCGCCTTCGATGTCACTAATACTACCAACGGCGCCGTTTTTAATTTTCCTGTGGTTTTGAAAGCTCGTCGTCATGGCTACGACGGTCAAGGCACGTACATAATTAAGAATGACAACGAATTTAAATCAGTAATTAACCAACTTGAGAATGGACGATTCAAAACGAGTAACACCGAGTTTTTACTTGAAGAGTTTGTACCCTTCAAATACGAACTCGCTGTTATCGCGGCTCGCTCAATCGATGGCGAAGTTGTCATCTATCCAGTGGTAGAAACTCAACAGGAACAACAAGTTTGTCGGCGTGCAATTGTACCAGCCGATATTTCTGCTGAAGTTACCGCCAAAATTGAAGATGTCGCTAAAACTCTCCTCAACAGTCTTGATGCGGTTGGAGTTTTTGGCATCGAACTATTTCTGACAGTAGATGACAATGTTTTAATCAATGAAGTGGCGCCACGTACCCATAATTCGGGACATTTCTCAATCGATGCATGTCAAACTTCACAATTTGAGCAGCATTTACGGGCAGTATGTGGACTCCCGTTAGGCAGCACAGCCTTAATTAGTCCCGGCGCCGTTATGGTAAACTTACTCGGTTACGAAAATTCTTTGTCTGATTACTTTGAAAAGCGCGAGATTTTATCGCGTATAGAAAATGCCCACCTTCATTGGTACGGAAAAACCGAATCTCGTCTGGGGCGCAAACTCGGACACGTGACTATATTATTAGACAACCCCAGTCGAGATGGCGCCATGTTGGCTGCACGTACTATCGAAGCAATTTGGTATCCAAATCAAAACTGAAACACAAAGAAATAAAGAAAAATCTTGTAATGATGCACAACTGTATTTTTGGAGGCTATAATGGTTTTGTTGTACTGCAACGTTGGTGACTGCCATCAAGTTTTTTGATCTATGTCTTTAAGAATTAGGGAACCAATTATTGTTCGTGGCAGTAGACCGAGCTTGTACTCGGAAACTTTAAACGAAACACAAGGCTCCCACCTGGTTATACCAGGTCATAAACTTAGGTAAAACGGCGTCGCGGTATGATAAATTAATCAGCTCCTGAAGTCTTTTTGGCACAGGAGCTTTCACTTTTTTAAGAAACCGGGTTTCTTTAAGAGATTAAGTTTTTTCGCCAAATATAAAATAAATTAGAAACCCGGTTTCTAGGATGGTCATTATATCACAAATAATACGTTTTGCTTTTTCAAATAAATTTGTATAAATTGAATCTAAATGGCGCCACATTCAGAGCTACAATCAGTAGAATTGTAAGAAATTGTGATTACAATTACAAAAAATATTATAACCATCAATAAATACAGTGTTTCCAGCCTCAATATTCAAACTGGACAGCGGCTTAACTTTGATACATCAAGAAATACCCACGACACCCGTAGTTGTGGCAGATGTTTGGGTTAGTGCAGGTAGTATATCAGAACCAACTTCTGGTTTCGGAATGGCACATTTTCTAGAGCATATGATATTCAAAGGTACGGCAAAATTACCCGCCGGAGTCTTTGACTATAATATCGAAAACCAAGGTGGTGTTAGTAATGCAGCGACAAGTTACGACTACGCACATTTTTCGATTACCTCTACCAACTCATATTTACACTCCTCTTTTCCACAGCTTGCAGAAATGCTTTTAAATGCGGCAATTCCCGACGACGAACTAGAGCGAGAACGCGATGTTGTATTAGAAGAGATTCGCTCTTATAATGATGACCCTGATTGGGTAGGGTATCAGCATTTAGTCCAAAGTATTTACCAACAACACCCCTACGGACGTTCTATTTTAGGTAACGAAACTGATATTGAGCAGCATTCTAGTTCTGATATACGCTCGTTTCACCGCACTTATTACCGACCAGAAAATATGACCGTGGTCATCGTAGGTGGAATTCCTGTTGCACCTGCTTTAGAATTAGTTAAAAACACTTTTAAATCAGATAATTTTCAACCACCATCTGATAATGATTATAATTTTAATTTAACGACAAGAGAAAAAATTTTTGAACCATTTATAGCAGGAATTAGGCGCCAAGAAATCAACTTACCACGTTTAGAAAATGCACGTTTAATGATGGCATGGATTGGGCCAGGAGTATATGACCTAACAACAGCATGTGGATTAGACTTATTATCAGTCTTGTTAGCATCTGGTAGAACATCACGGTTAGTAAGGGATTTACGTGAAGAACAGCAATTAGTTCGTTATATATGCTGCAATTTTTCGCTGCAAAAAGAATCAAGTTTATTTACAATTAGTGCAGTTTTAGAGCCAGAATGTTTAGAACGAGTCGAAACTGCAATTAAAATGCATTTGCAAGATATCATTACAAATGGTATTAGTGAACAAGAATTGAGACGCGCTCAAAGATTACTGTGTAACGACTTTGCTTTTTCAACCGAAACACCAAATCAACTCGCAGGACTTTACGGTTATTACAACACAATTACTGATGTTGAGTTAGCAATAACTTATCCTGACCAAATTTTGTCATTTAACACCCAAGAACTGCAAAAATTAGCGCTTTTATATCTTTCGCCCAATCAATACGCGGTAACCACGCTTAAACCATCAACGATTTAATTAAAATGACAATTTCGCCACAAAAATCTCATGTTCATCGTACAGTATTAAGTAATGGTATTGTAGTTTTAGTTACAGAAAATCCAGTAGCCGATATTATTGCTGCACGTGTGTTTGTTCGCGCAGGAAGTTTTTGTGAGCAACCAGAAAAAGCGGGTTTATCGCATTTATTATCAGCAGTAATGACGAAAGGATGTGATGGACTTTCGAGCATGGAAATTGCTGAAGCAGTCGAGTCTGTAGGAGCATCTTTGAGTGCAGATAGTACAACTGATTATTTTTTGGTATCGCTAAAAACAGTAACGGCAGATTTTGCCGAAATATTAGCGCTAGCGGGAAGAATATTACGATTTCCAACTTTTCCAGAACTCGAAGTTGAACTAGAGCGAAGACTAGCGCTTCAAGATATTCGCTCACAAAAAGAGCAACCTTTTAGTATCGCATTCGAGCAGTTACGTTTAGCGATGTATCAAAATCATCCATATGCAATGTCAGCATTAGGTGATGAAGTGACAATGAGCAGTTTAACTCGTGCTGATTTAGTTGAGTTTCACAAAACTTATTTTCGTCCAGATAATATAGTGATTAGTATTGCTGGACGTATTATTTTAGACAATGCAGTTGCACTAATCGAAGAAATTTTTGGTGACTGGAAGAACGATGCTCGTCAAATAATTCCGACAAAATTACCCGAAGTCAAGCTTGCTCCACAACAAGTGCTTAAACACCAGAACACGCAGCAATCTATTTTAATGCTGGGTTATTTGGCGCCATCAGTACATTCATTAGATTATGCAGCGCTAAAACTATTATCGTCATACTTAGGTAACGGACTATCGAGTCGATTATTTGTTGAATTAAGAGAAAAACGCGGTTTAGCTTACGAAGTATCAGCACTATACCCAACTCGGTTATTTACCGCAGCATTTGTAGTTTATATGGGAACGGCGCCAGAAAATACCAAAACAGCACTGACCGAACTGCAACGCGAAGTAAATTTACTTACAACCGAACCACTAGAAGAAACAGCACTTCAAGCTGCGAAAAATAAAATTTTGGGACAGTATGCACTTGGTAAACAAACAAACGCCCAACTTGCTCAAATATACGGCTGGTATGAAATATTAGGACTTGGCGTTGAGTTTGACAGCAACTTTCACAACTTAATTACAGCAGTCACATCCGAAACCGCTATGGCAGCAGCGTGTAATTATTTACGGGAACCTTATGTATCACTAGTAGGTCAAAAAGAAGCGATTGACAATGCTTTTAATAATTTGTAGAGACTATATTAATCACGTCTCTACTAAATAATTGTACTATTAGTATAGAGACACCGGGGGCAAATTCCAATGAAATGTAGAAACGAAATAAGTATAATCAATTACCTGGTATCAGTCATCTCGTTTAAATTATTGAGTCGGAAGAACCTTTTAGGCTTGCTATTATGTTCTGGAGTACCCTTACTATTTAGCACTCCATCTGTAGCCTCTGTTACAGTAGAACAGCAAATAGCTCAAGTTATCACCGTAGGCACCGTAAACCGTCCAACTCTCAAAGTTGGTAGCCAAGGAGATGCAGTAAGTGAACTACAAGCTGCTTTAAAAATTATGGGCTATTATAACGGCGCCGTCGATGGAACATACGGTCAAACAACAGCAGCAGCAGTATCCCAGTTTAAACAATCAGCAGGTTTGGCGCCAGATGGTGTAGTAGACGCAACAACTTGGCAACAATTATTTCCAGGTGGGCAAACAGTTGCTGCCAGTTCAGACGAAACATCTTCATCAGTAACTACAACAAACACTAAATTTCCTACACCAAATCAACAAACTGCTGCTAGTTTACCCAAACCTGTAGTAGTATCAAACCAAGAATCTAGAACTACTACTACAACAAGAATAAATACAGGCAACGGACAACAAGAAACAGTACGCACCACATCTACAACTCGCAACAGCAATAATAATACTTCGCGACAAACCACGCGCACCACTAATGTAAATAGTACTAATAACAGTACTAATAATCGTGGACGTAATACGACTAATACAGCATCAACTCGTACTAACTCAAATAGAAATAATACCAATAATACGAGTAGAGCTAATCGTGGACGCAATACGACGACTACTACAACATCGACAAGAAATACAAATAATCGTACTGCCCGCAGCACGGCAAGTAATAGCTCAACATACCGCACTCGTCAAACCGACTCAAATTCACAAAAGCCTGGTATTCAATATACAGCAGCCGGATTTCCTATTTTGCGTTTAGGAATGCGTGGTGAAGAAGTTTACGACTTACAAACCAGATTACAGCGATTAGGATATCTTAAAAATAACCCTGATGGCGATTTTGGCGCAGATACCGAAGCAGCAGTTAAAGCATTACAAAAACGCTTTGGTATGGAAGCTGATGGTGTCGCTGGTGGTGAAACCTGGGAAGTTTTAACCCGGCGCCGTACCAACCGCTCCCAATCTTAATATATTTATAATTGTACGGTGGGCACTGCCCACCGTACTTATTTTCTCACTAAAAAAAATATGAAGCACTTTATATTAACTTGGCTTGGTACTGCCGTTGCGCTAATTATCACTGCTCATATTGTCCCTGGTTTTATTATTAAAAATTTTGCTGCTGCTCTTGTTGCAACCGTTGTTGTTGGTTTAGTAAATGCTTTTATCCGTCCAATTTTAGGTATTCTCGCGTTTCCAGTTACTTTAATAACTTTTGGCTTATTTACATTTGTTTTAAATGCTTTGGCTCTTTGGTTAGCAAGTGCCCTAACTCCTGCTAATTATTTTACAATTAACGGTTTTATACCTGCTTTTTTAGGTTCAATTGTACTGTCTATTGTTTCGAGTATTATTAGCTATGTTTTAAGAGTAGTTGAGTAAGCTACTGCTAATGTAACGGCGCCTTTTAAATTTTGGACTGAACGTATAATTTGTTTAGGTACATATAATGTATCAACTGATGCGGCAATCATGGCGGCAGCTTCAGCAACGCTTGGTGTTTGAACTTTACTGGCAACGATTTGTGATGGGTTAGGTACGTTGATATTTTGTAGTTGTTCGGTAGTAAAAAAGACTAAGGGTAAATTACGGTCAGAGCAATATTCGATTAAACCTGTTTCGTTTGCTTTACTATTTATAGTGGCAACTCCTGTAATGGCGCCTTCAAGTAGATTATTTTGTTGAAACACATATTTTATTGCTGCTGCGATAAATTCACACTTTGTTCCACGTTGACAACCAATACCTATCCATAGATAGTTTACATTGGTCATTTTTTCTGAAACAAATTGACAATTTTTTGGCGCCATAAACGCGGACTGTCGTTTGGACGATATGTTGTGTCGAGCATTGAGAGTAACAGGGGGAAACCTCCAATTTTGGCACTCATCAATAAATGCATTAACAGCGCTATTACTATTACGACCCAAGCGATTAAATGAATATAATAAGCGATGTGATTTAATTCACCTTGCGGTAGCCAGTTTTCATCTTGAAATTTACCTGATATGACTGAGAATAATGCTGCTAATAATACTAAAGTGTTAGTTATTCGTTGCAGTGCGTACCACCATACTGGTGTTCCAAAGTTACCTAACTGTTTGAATGTGGAAGCTTGAATTAAACGTTGTCTTCCTGCGTTCCAACAATAAATCAAAAATATTGGCAGTGCTACAAATGAGATAAAAAATCCAAATGTTCCGTGAATATCTATTAACTCGCGGTTTACTCTTGTTATTCCTAAGCTTCCAAACCTACCATCCCAACTGTCGTATACTAAAAAGCCTGTAATGATGGCGCCTATTGTTAGTATGGTATTTATATTGTGTAGAAGTCGTAGCAGTAGTGGTTGATAGGGTTTGGTTTGAGGCATAAGTGAATTCAACAGTTACCACATATTAATTGTATTACTACACAGGGCCAGATGCCTGTGCTACATAAATTTCTAACTCCTAACTAAGTTTTACCTTTGAGTACGTCTGCTGCTGAGATGCCGTCACTTTGTGTACCAAAATACCATAGGGCTGCGGCTGCTTCGGCGCGTGTTACGCTTCGTTTAGGTTGGAATAATGTGGTAAATCCAAATACACGTCTAATATTAGATTGTTCTCCGTTTTGAAAGTCGGCTAGTACTGCTCGCAATGCTCTAGAGTCTATTCTACCTGCGTCTTGGAAACCCCATGTTTGTTTGACTGCTTCTAAGTTTGCTGCTGGTAATGCGGAGCGTGTATCTAGTGGTAGTTTCCATAAAAGTAATTGTTCGCGTGTTAATGGTGCGTCTGGTCGAAATAATACTTCTGTAGAATCACCTGATAGGGTGCTAGGAATTATACCTGCTTCTGCTAGCCCTTGGATGTAGGGAAAGTCTGGATTGGCTCTGGGTACGTCAGTAAATGCTGGTTGTGTTGTTTCTGAAACTGTACGAATTTGTTTTGCTGGGTTACTAGCAAACATGGCATTGTTGGCTGTAATTAACCAACGCGCGTATTCACGTCGAGTAATGGTTTTATTTGGTTCAAATAAGTTAGTGTTGGTATTTCCTTTTGCTTGGTTTGCGGAAGTTGTTAATACAGATAGTGTTGATAGGTCTTGTATATAACGCTGTAATTGTTGGGGAGCTTTGTTTATATCGCTGAACTGTTGCGCTGTTTGTGTTGTAGTAGTTGCTGGTGAGGTTGTTGGTGTAGTTGTTGGTGCAGGCGCCGCGTTACTATTTGGTAAAACTGGGCCAATAAAATCTGCACTTCCTGGTTGAGGAGTACTACTTGCTACTTCAGTATTTGGTGTAGTAGTTGGGTTACTCATTGCGGTTGTATCTGTTGATGGAATGGGAGATGCAAACGCTGTACCGTTGGGAGAATAATCAATTCGTAACTCTGTTAATGTTTGAGATTGATTTTGTGTTGCGCTTGTAACTGACTTTGGCTGAATTGTAACTCTTACTAATAAGTTATTGCGTCGAGCTTCAAATGTTCCTGTATCGTCGCTGGGTTGCTGAACTATTTGCCAATTATTGGTGCCAAATTGACTGCGGTAAAAGCTTGTGATGAAATTACTTGGGTCAATACTTTGCCATAGTCCCACAAATTGACCCTCGGCGCCTGGTGTCACAGATTGTAGTTGGGCATTTGGATATATTGGAATCTCCGCAGGAAAATCTGCTGGTAGTTGTACTGTTGGTTGCGGTTGAGGTGTTGTTTGAGGTGATGGGTTGGCGCCAAAAATATTATTATTGTTTTGCAATCGCGAATCTGCTGCTAAAGACTTCTCTAAGTTTTGAGCAGTAGGACTATTTGCACATGCAGTTAAAGAACTCAATATAACTGCCGAACTCAATAACACAACCAAACGTTTACAGTAAAGCACAGACTAAAATAATAAGTGTAATTCCCCTTTCTACACTAACGCAAATCCTAGAAACCCTACAATTGCCAGAAACCGGGTTTCTTCATCAAGATATTTTGTAAAAATGACAATTTTGCGTAGAAACCCGGTTTCTTAAGTTTCTTAATATTTCAAATATGCTTCTAAATCTTCGATTTGTGGTGCTGTGAATCTATTTAAGACGCGCCAAAGTACAGTATAACTACCATCAGAACGTTGTCGAACTGGACGAAACGCTATAATTGTATCGCTACTAGAGATTTTGAGTAATTCGTCAATGCTTAAACGTTCTTGTGGAGTGAGTTTTTGACCAGTAAGTATAGCTGATGGTAGTTTAAATTGAAACGAGCGCACTAAATAGGTATTGTTTAATTGTGCTGGGACACTCGATAGTAAGCCTGAATTATTTTGTTTATTAGTGGCTATACGGCGCCGTTCCTGCTGTAATAAATTTAACTGTCTGGGTGGTTGGTAAGTAAGAAAAGCTTTGGCAAGTGGAGTTACATTTTGAAGAGTCGCGTCTAGTTTTTCAATAGGTATATTTCCTAAATTTGCCATTAAGCTGTAATCAACTCCACTTGCTAAGACATTAAAGTTATTTCCAACTAGAGAAAGTGCAAAATTTGGAGCAAAACCGTCTTTTTCTGCTAAAGATGGAAAAGGATATCGTTCTACGACAGTTTTTGATAATCGATTTTGAAGCGTGTTTAACGGACGGTGGTAAACTGTATGTGGTAAGACGCGAAAAATACCTGTTAGAGGCAATGCCAGAAACTTAGAGTAGGTTTGACTTTCTTGCGGGTCAAGGTCATAAGCAAAGCGGTCGAGTGCAACTGCCGTCTGTTTCGGATTATGAAATTTCGCTTCTTGTCCAAACTCTAATTGTGCTTGTTCGATGTGTTTTTGTGCTGCTTCTAATACTTCTATTGCTTCTTGGGGAATCTTAATGGCGCCTTGGATTGGTTGCGTATAATTTGCGAGTAGTTTCTTCGTGGAACCACCGATAACCAGTTGTGGCGCCGAATTGAATAAATTCGGTTCTTGCGTTGCGTGGGGAGTTGCGATTCGACCCAAATCTGGACGTGAAATGGGTGACATTGGCATCACTGGGTCAGATTGACGTTCTCCACTTACTAGCGGTAGTGAGCGAACCATAGCTGACTCACCTCGTCGCGATAAAATACGGTCGAGTAAAGGCGAAAGTTTTAATAACTCTTGGCTTGATGCATAAAGTGGACAAAAAATTCTTGCTTCTTTGCTATTTAGCGAGGAACTGCAAATGCTTTTATAGCTAGGGTCAAGTCGAGTGATAAAACCCTCAATTGATGCAGCTTGTATAAGTATTTGTCCGCGTACCGCACGGACTCGGTTGGGGTCTTTAACGTTCATTGCGTTTTCAATACGTGCAATTAAGTTGATTTGCTCCTGAACTAACTTACTTGTCGCTGTATAAAAAGTGTCTATAGAGCTTGACTGATATGCTTGAATTATCTTTGATTGTGATTTATGTCCTTCTGCAAGCGCCGAAAATGACATCGTTTGCAGCCATAAAGGCACCAAAATGCTCAAAAAAATGTATCTCATCTAAAATTTGTGATTGGATAGTAGTATGAAAAATCTAAAATAGATATTAAATTTGTAAACAATAAGCAGCAGAAACGACAACTGTCTGTTCATTGCATCAAAGTACAGTCCAACGGGATATTCACCGCTGGTTAACTGACTTTCACAATTGCGTCGTCGGTTTGTTACCAGTGCTAAAACTCGATTACATGCAAGCAGAAGCGAACCAGCCGGTTTATTCAGAGGTTCCACTCCAACTGTTCCTTTTTGTTGATGACCGTCCAAAGTCTCAACAAGAAGTTCAGCAGGTAAAGTCATATCTAGACAAACTACAGGCTGAATATAGGTTTGAACTACAGGTTGTTGATGTCGGACAAAAACCATATTTGGCAGAACATTACAAACTGGTTGCGACACCAGCGCTGGTTAAAGTTCACCCAGAACCTAACCAGACTCTTGCTGGCAGTAACATTATTCACGAATTAAAAACTTGGTGGCCTCGTTGGTTAGCCTCTGTAAACAATTACAGTAGCTCGAACGAGTTGGAGCTACAGCAAGAAGTCGAAAATGGTCATTCTACATCCTCAAAATCCTCAATTCGTTCATTAGCTTTATCAACAGAGTTAATTCAGCTTTCTGATGAGATTTTTCGTCTTAAACAGGAAAAAGAGAAACTTATTGAGCAGCTAATGTTCAAAGACCGGGTTATTGGGATGCTCGCGCATGACCTTCGTAACCCTTTAACAGCAGCTTCTATTGCTATTGAAACTTTACAATCGAACTACAACGTCGAACGCGGCGCCTTCGAGCGTTTAAAACCGAGTTTAACGGCAAATTTATTCAAACAAGCACGAACTCAGGTTAAAACTATCGACCGCATGATTACCGACTTATTGCAGGTTGGTCGGGGTAATAATAGTGAGTTTCGCATTCAGCCTCAAAGAATGGAACTTGCGAAATTATTTCAAGAAGTTTTTGATGAATTGCGTGACCGTATTACCAAGAAATCATTAGAAGTCCAAAAAGACATTCCTAAAGATTTGCCTGCTATTTACGCTGACCCTGACCGCATTCGCCAAGTTTTGATTAATCTTCTTGATAACGCCATAAAATATACCCCCGAAAACGGCAAGTTAATGATTTCTGGACTTCATCGTACTACCCAAAAAGTGCAGTTTAGCATCGGTGACTCAGGCCCAGGTATCCCCGAAGAAAACCGCGAGCGCATTTTTGAAAATCGTTTTCGCTTAGAGCGTGACGAAGATATAGATGGATATGGCATTGGTTTATGTTTATGCCAACGCATTATCCGCGCGCATTACGGTCAAATTTGGGTTGATGACTCTCCTATTGGTGGAGCATGGTTCCATTTGATACTGCCTGTCTATCCAAAATAATTTACATTAACTCAAAATAACTTCAGTATTACTTCGTAATTTCGTTTATTAAAAAATATTCGTAGGCGCCTTATATTGCTTTAAAGCTGAAATGATTTGAGTATTAGCTTCAGGAAATTCAAATTGAGATAGTTCATCTAAGTGTACCCATCGCACTTCGTCACATTCAATTGGCTGGGGAACTCCGCTGACATGTTTACTCATATGAACTGTCAGAGTCACTTTTAAGTGAGTATACGTATGTTCAATGATTATTAATAACTCACCAACTTCAATATTTATCCCTAATTCTTCTTTAATTTCTCTTTGGATACATTCTGTAACCGTTTCACCCGGCTCCATTTTACCACCAGGAAACTCCCATAACCCCCCCATTACCCCTTCTGGGCGCCGACGGTCAATTAAAATTTGACCAGAATTATTCTCAATAACAGCAACACCAATAATTTTATGCGGTGGATATGAAGCTTGTTGGTTCATGGTAGATATTCAAATTTATAAGAAACCTGGTTTCTTGAAAAAACCAGGTTTCTAACTCGTGTACATACTATTAAATTATATTAATGGTGCAAAATACTCAAACTTTTACTCAGATTCTTCTGTATCAGTTCCTTGTAAAGCGACTTCAAAGTTCATGCGCTGTTCAGCATTGCGTAAAAAATAACCGCTCATCATCGCTGATGCCAACAACCGACCAAGATTTTCTCTATTAGTAGTAATAGTCACGCCAAAATGCTCTGAAGGTAAATTACCAAGCAAACCGACAATATTACGCTCCATTACTTGAAACACTTCGGGTGAAGAAGGTTTAGATAACTGAGACAATGTTTCAGGACTTAACGACTTAACATACTGCCACAGCAAGTTTACACCTTCTGACTCGCTATCAAAGAATTCGGAAACTCGATTAGGTTGATTACTCACTTTTTGCCTCCTAAACTTTTACAGCTAGCGTTGGTTGATGCAATTCTATACTTAATGCAGTTACAATGCCCTTAACGTAAGCTAACTGTTTTTTACTGTTGCTAACTAATGTAACAAGTTAATTGCGCGTTGGCAGTCGGTGTAACCGTACAAAGTTTTGCGTGCTATCTCTAATGAGTGCAAAGTGTAAAGTGCTGAGTGCTGAGTATAGTAAGGATTTAACACTCAGCACTCAGCACTCAGCACTCATTTTTTAACTTGCTAAATATTCATTGATACTTATTTTTGACTTGCGAAGCTTCGTCAAAGCTTCACGTTCAATTTGTCTAACTCTTTCGCGACTGATATTTAGCATTTCACCAATTCGCGCCAAAGTCATCGACTGCCCATCAGCCAAACCATATCTTAACGATATAACTTCGCGCTGCTGAGTCGTCAAACTTGACATTAACCGCTCTAAGTCAGTTGATAGCGAAGCTTGAACCACGAACTCTTCTGGTGTAGCGTTTGTATCTTCTAACATTTCGCCAAGCTCGGTGTCATGGTTATCACCAAGACGTAAGTCAAGCGAAAGTGGTAAGCGAGCTTTTTCTAAATATTCGCGCACTTGCCTTGGAGTTAAGTCAAGCTCTTCGGCTAATTCTCCAACACTAGGCGCCCGTCCCAACTGTTGAGATAAAGAACGCTGCGCTTTTTTTATTTTATTTAATTTTTCGGTAATATGGATTGGTAAGCGTATAGTTCTGCCTTTCTCGGCTATAGCACGAGTAATCGCTTGCCTTATCCACCAGTAGGCATAAGTAGAAAAACGATATCCCTTAGTCGGGTCAAATTTTTCGACACCACGCTGCATTCCAATGCTACCTTCTTGAATCAAATCAAGTAAGTCAACATTCCGCTTTATGTATTTTTTTGCAACCGACACCACAAGCCGCAAATTAGCTTCTACCATCTTACGCTTGGCATACTCACCTTCTGCAATGGCAGAATTTAAATCTCTAATATCAAGGTCACTGGCTTTTGCCCACTCCTCAAGCGTTGGTTCATGACCCAACTGAGCGGTAAGAGATTCCCTAACTTCGTACAAGCCAGTTACACGCTTGACTTGTTTTCCATAATAAATTTCTTCCTCGTGTGTTAAGAGTGGCACTTTGCCAATCTCACGCAGGTAAGTCCGCACGAGGTCTGTGGCTGTCTGAGCGGTCTTCATGGCGCTACTCTTGTAAATTGATTTAATAGTGGGCAGGGGTTGTGTAAACCGATAGAAAGCCTGTATTAAGCAATTCCAAATTCGGTTGGAAACTTAAGAAAGGAAATCTAAGTATAAATACCGCTTCGGTATAGAGCGGTTAGTTTTTCAGAACTTTTATAGTTATTAATTTGAGTTAAGGTACTTTATTTTGGGGTTTGGTCGCAATCATCTAAAGTTAGATTAAAAGTAACGAACTCAACAAGTTTATTTTTTAAGCTTTTGTATTAATGATTGTAACATTTATTAAAAAGGTTTGGCTAGTCATTTTTGAGATATTTTTAGGCGTTTCAGCTTGCACTCGGAAAAAAATTATACCAGGAATCTCAATTAATTCACTTATGCTGGTTCATAAATAATTAATGGAAGTCATAAAGAAATGTAACGAATTCTCAGAAAAGAGTTAAGAGTGTTGAGTGTTGAGTGCTGAGTGCTGAGTGCTGAGTGCTGAGTGTTGAGGGTAAGATTTTACTCCTAACTCCTAACTCCTAACTCCTAACTCTACTCAGCACTCAGCACTTCCTACTCAGCACTATTTAAGGAGTATTCTTGAATGACTCGGACATCGAGGTCGGTGGTTTGTAACGAGCGAATAGCGGCAGCAGTGGCTTTGGCGCCAGCGAGGGTGGTGATGATGGGAATTTTGTAGGTTAGTGCGGTGCGACGGATAAGTCGGCCATCAGATTGTGCTTCTCCTCCAGAAGGGGTGTTAATAATGATTTGGATTTTACGGTTTTTAATGGCATCTAGTACATGAGGGCGCCCTTCATGAAGCTTTAAGATTAGTTCGACGTTTAAGCCGTTTTCCTTTAAAATTTTTCGGGTGCCGTCGGTGGCAATGACGTCGAAACCCAAATCCATAAATTCCTTGACAATGGGTACTACTGGTGTTTTATCACGGTCGTTCATTGAGACGAAGACTGTTCCTGATAGGGGTAGTTGTTCGCCGGCGCCAAGTTCTGCTTTTGCATAGGCACGTCCGAAGTCGATGTCAATGCCCATGACTTCGCCAGTTGAGCGCATTTCTGGACCCAGTATAGTATCAGTACCTGGGAATTTATTAAATGGTAATACTGCTTCTTTGACGGCAATATGGGAAGGAATGATTTCTTTGGTAAAACCTAACTCTTCTAAGGTTTTGCCCGACATTATTAATGAAGCTAATTTTGCTAACTGTACACCTGTTGCTTTTGAAACAAATGGAACAGTTCGCGAAGCGCGCGGGTTTGCTTCTAAAATATACACGCTTGGTGAATAACCTTGGGCGCCGACGACAGCAAACTGAATATTCATTAACCCAACAACAGAAAGCGCTTTAGCAAGTTCTACTGTCCAGGTACGAATTTTATCTAGTACAGCAGGGGGTAACGAAATTGATGGCAACGCACAAGCTGAGTCACCAGAGTGAATACCCGCTTGCTCAATGTGTTCCATAATACCGCCAATCACAACACGTCCGGTATGGTCGGCAATGGCATCAACATCGACTTCGATGGCATTTTCTAAGAATTTATCAATTAAAATTGGGTGGTCAGGCTCAACTTGAACGGCAAAAGTCATATAACGCTCAAGTTCTGAGTCAGAATAAACAATTTCCATTGCACGTCCACCAAGAACGTAACTAGGACGAACCACAACCGGATAACCAATGCGTTTAGCAACAACCAAAGCATCTTCGTAAGTACGAGCAAGACCATTTGGAGGTTGAGCAATATCGAGTCGTTTCAGAATCTGTTCAAACCGTTCACGGTCTTCAGCAATATCAATAGAATCTGGAGACGTACCCCAAATTTTAGTTTTGAGTGCTGAGTTCTGAGTGCTGAGTGCTGAGTGGTTGTTGAGTGCTTGCTGTAATGGAACTGATAATTTTAAAGGTGTTTGTCCGCCAAATTGAACGATGACACCTACAGGATTTTCGGCTTCAATAATATTGAGAACGTCTTCTTTGGTTAACGGCTCAAAATATAATCTATCGCTGGTGTCATAATCTGTAGAGACGGTTTCTGGATTTGAATTAACCATTATTGTCTCAAAACCTGCTTCTTTCAAAGCATAAGCAGCATGACAACAACAGTAATCAAACTCAATACCCTGTCCAATACGATTTGGACCACCTCCCAAAATCATAACTTTGGGTTTATCAGTGGGCATTATTTCAGTTTCTTCTTCGTAAGTTGAGTAGTGATAGGGAGTAAACGCTTCAAACTCAGCAGCACAGGTGTCCACCGTTTTATAAACTGGAATAACTCCAAGTGAGGAGCGGTATGCGCGCACTTGGTCTTCATTAGTCTTGGTTGCAAAAGCTATTTGTTTATCGCTAAATCCTTGACGTTTTATCTCATACAAATGCTCTTTTGTCAACTGCTGTAAAGGTGTACGTTTGATAAATTTCTCTACGTCAAGAATCGACAGCATTTTGTCGAGAAACCAAGGGTCAATACCCGTCAACTCAAAAATATCCTCGATACTCATTCCTAGTAACATTGCATGACGCAAAGCGAAAATTCGTTCGGGGTTAGGAGTTCGCAGTTGCGCGCGTATTTGCTCTCCACTTGGAAGTTTTTCAGGTTTATCACATCCCCAACCTGCACGTCCCGTTTCTAACGAACGCAGCGCTTTTTGAAATGATTCGTTGAACGTGCGACCAATTGCCATCGCTTCCCCAACAGATTTCATTTGCGTTGTTAATACTGGTTCTGAACCAGGAAATTTTTCAAACGCAAAGCGAGGAATTTTTGTAACTACATAATCGATGGTCGGTTCAAACGATGCGGGAGTTTGCTTGGTGATATCATTTTTAATTTCATCTAGCGTATAACCAACCGCTAGTTTTGCCGCCATTTTGGCGATAGGGAAACCTGTTGCTTTAGAAGCAAGTGCAGAAGAACGAGAAACGCGCGGGTTCATTTCAATAACAACAACTTCGCCGTTCACAGGGTTTACGGCAAACTGAATATTAGAACCACCCGTTTCTACACCAATTTCACGAATAATTTTAATTGCCATATCCCGCAACCTTTGATATTCCTTATCGGTAAGGGTTTGAGCGGGGGCAACTGTTATTGAGTCTCCAGTATGGATACCCATTGGGTCAAGGTTTTCTATCGAGCAAATAATTACCACATTATCTGCCAAGTCGCGCATTACTTCGAGTTCGTACTCTTTCCATCCCAATAGCGACTGGTCAATTAGAATTTGTGAAACAGGGGAAGCGTCAATACCCCCTTGGGCCATTTCGGCAAACTCTTCAGAGTTATAGCTAATACCTCCCCCTGTACCACCCATTGTAAAAGCTGGGCGAATAATTAAAGGATAAGTACCAATACGACTTGCAATTTCTTTGGCTTCTTCCAACGATGAAGCAGTTCCACTAGGGCAAACCGAAACACCAATTTTTGCCATCGCTTCGTTAAACAGTTTTCTATCTTCTGCCTTTTCGATAGCTGGCAACTTGGCGCCTATCAGTTCTACATTATATTTATCTAAAACCCCATTTTTCGCTAATGCCACAGCGATATTCAACGCGGTTTGTCCCCCCATCGTTGGTAGCAAAGCGTCGGGACGTTCCTTCTCAATTACCTTTTCGACGAACTGGGGTGTCAGTGGTTCAATGTAAGTACGGTCGGCTGTTTCTGGGTCAGTCATTATTGTAGCTGGGTTTGAGTTCACCAGTACTACTACATAACCTTCCTCACGTAGTGCTTTACAAGCTTGGGTACCTGAATAATCAAACTCACAAGCTTGCCCAATGACGATAGGTCCAGAACCGAGGAGTAATATTTTTTTTATGTCGTTGCGGCGAGGCATAGTATTGGAGTACGAGAATACAAATCCTGATTATTGTAAAGGTGTTTACCCTTCAATCAAACTTTTTTTCGGCACGGGTTTTACAGATGTCGCGGATTTCACTGCTGTATACGTAGTATAGGCATCTCGCTTGTGCAGCACATTTGTATGGTGGCTAAAGCCCACCCTACTTAAAAAAAGGCAGAAAGATAATTATATCTTTTCTGCCTTATATTCAGATTATGTCAATAAATCTTGATTAAACTTAAACAAGCTTTATATCTGTTGTTAGTTGCTTGCTTGCATAAATCCTAAAGTTAAACTATCTTTTGCTAAGAAGTGTGCTAAATGATAAGCTCTTTCTTCGGTTTTAAGCAGAATTTGTTCATAAAGATATCTTGTGCCACGGTCTCCTAAACTTTCTGCTTGCGATGCTTGGCGCCGAATTAAAGAAATCATTGCTTGCTCTGCCTTCAGGTCATTCTCTACCATTTGGCGGCAAGAAAATACACCATCTGGTTCTTGCTCGAAGCAGCATAATTCTGCTAATTTTGTTAAATTCGCTACAGGCACACCACCTAACCCATCCAAGCGCTCACCAATGTCATGAACATGTCCTTGAACTTGCTCGTAACTTTCATTGAAGAACTCATGTAATGAATAAAATTCGGCGCCTTCTACTACAAAATGATGCTTTTGATACTGTAAATATAACGCTTGAAAACTAGCTAAAGCAACATTAAATCCTTCACAAACAGGAGTCGTTACACTTTTATCTAGCAATACAGGGTTGTCATAAACATCACCAAAATTGCGTAAAATAGTTTGTGTATCAGACATGTGTTTTCCTCCGCTTTATGAGCAGTTATAATTAGTAACCGCTTGGTATGACCATCTTAACACCCAAATTTCTGTACAAAGCGCATAGTCTACATTAAAAAGTTTTTACTTTTGTAAACTAAAAAGTTTTTAATTTTAAATCTTAGAAACCCGGTTTCTTTTTTAGAATTTGTAACAAAAATGACTATTTGGTTTAGAAACCGGGTTTCTTTGGCGTTATTTTAAATCTTAGAAACCCGGTTTCTTTTTTAGAATTTGTAACAAAAATGACTATTTGGTTTAGAAACCGGGTTTCTTTGGCGTTATTTTAAATCTTAGAAACCGGGTTTCTTTTTTGAAATCTGTAATAAAAATGACTATTTGGCTTGGAAACCCGGTTTCTTTGGTTTGGTACACGTATTAATTATTACAGTGAAGAATCAGTGAGAATTGAAGTGTAGTTGCTTGGTATGGAGTGCTAATGAAATGTTATTATTTTTTGATTTACTGAAGTAAATATTACGACAATGGCTGTCAAGCAGCAAAAAACACCTGAAAACAGTTTGGCTTGGATTATTGGCGCCAGTACGCTGATATTGTTTGTAGCTAGTAGCGTGCGTCATATACTATTTCAATCTAACGCTTACGACTTAGGCATTTTTGACCAAGCAGTTTATTTAATTAGTCAAGGTAAAATTCCATTCTCCACATTTATGGGATATCACATCCTTGGCGACCATGCGGCTTTTATTTGGTATCCGTTGGCATTACTGTATAAAATTTACCCTAGCGTTTACTGGTTATTTGCTGTACAAGCTTTGGCGTTAGCAATAGGCGCCTTACCAGTTTGGTATTTAGCACGTCAAGCAGGGTTAAAAACGCACGCGACAACGTTGGCTATAGTGTACTTGCTATATCCGCAAATATTTAACGTCAATCTTTTTGACTTTCACTCAGAAGTTATCGCTTTACCGATGTTGTTGACAGCAGTATGGTGTGCGCGCGCTCAAAAGTTTTGGTATTTTTGTCTCAGCGTCTTTATTATATTGATGTGCAAAGCGGTATTATCTCTTACCGTTTTCGGTCTGGGTGCTTGGCTATTACTTTTTGAAAAACGCTCATATTATGGCGCCGTGGCTATTACTATGGGTGTAGCTTGGTTTGTAATTGCATCTGGAGTAATTATTCCTACTTTTAGCGGCAAAGAAGCAGCAGCAGTTGGTCGCTATGGTTATTTGGGTAACTCAGTATGGGAAATTGGTAAAAACTTATTAACCAAACCACAAATAGTTTTAGGTAAAATTCTGAGTTTACAAAATTTAGAATATTTAATATTACTAACGGCGCCAGTAATTTGGGGACTATCATTAAAAGGCGCCGCACCATTAGTAGGTGCAATTCCTTGTGTCGCGTTAAATATAATAGCTGACTATCAACCGCAAAAAAATATAGTCAATCATTACTCTGTACCAGCAGTTCCGTTCTTAATACTAGCGTTGATTGCGACATTAGCTGCGGGGAAAGGATTGATACACAAGCGACGCAACATTATTATTTGGTCATTAATTGGATTTATCTTGTTAGCAAAATATACTTATTTTGGAAATTTATACTTAGATAAACTCGATACTTGGCAAGCAACGCGAGAAGCAATATCAAAAGTTCAGCCTAGAGCAAGCGTACTCACCACTCCAGCAATATCACCTCATCTCACCCATAGACAAAATATAAACATGGCTTTTAAAGAACAAGCTTTCTCAGATGTAGTCAAATATGATTATATACTCATGGATGTTCGTCATCCTGGTTGGGTGAATGATTCTGAATCAGCGCGGCGCCTGGTAAACTCTCTTAAAAACCGCAGTGACTTTAAATTAACTTATGAACGTACAGACGTTTATTTGTTTCAAAAGGTCACATAGCATAAAAGGCGCCAATAATTATTGGTAGGTGTCTGTGTAAGCGAGTGGGCACCCCAAAATGCTTATGTAATAAAGCATTTGAGAAATATTTTTATTTTTTTTTCAAAAATTACTGATAATTATTTGCACTTATAGTATGCTTGTAGAAAGGGCTAATTTGCTATCTTTCTCAAGTGGCACATCTCGAATGTGAATTAAAGTAAGTAGTATTGCTGTGATTTAATTGGATTTTTGAAGAGGATTTTTGTGAAGCATTTAACCACACCAGAGACAAAGATAGTTGTTTCCGTGGACTGGACAGACCGCTGGCAGGTATATACGCGCTTGCAAGAACTAAATATAAGTTGT
Source organism: Calothrix sp. PCC 7716 (assembly GCF_019977735.1). GTDB lineage: Bacteria > Cyanobacteriota > Cyanobacteriia > Cyanobacteriales > Nostocaceae > Dulcicalothrix. The sequence goes on from NZ_AP025018.1 coordinate 722,893, forward strand.
GCATGTGGAATGAACCAGCCACTGACTGTAGAAGTAAGCAACGTCACAGCAGCAATTCAATTGTGGAGCGTAGTTCAGCAATTTACAGCATCGCGTTATCAGTTAATTCAGACTTTAGAGCGCTGTTGGTATTTGTAAAAAATTTTGTGAATAAGGAGGTTTAAGTTATGGGAAAACTATTTGTAGAGCAGGTTTCAGAGTTTTACCTGGAAGGACGTTTTATAGAAGTCGTAATCAAAGATGGGTACAAGCTCAAAGGTTTAATGCTGGAAACAACAGAAGGTCAGTGTTATGTAAAATTAGCCAAACATTTACGATGTACATTCGACTGGAAATTAGCGCCTCAAACGAGACTACAAATTGTTGGTACAAAAAAACTTTGTTCTAAAACAGGTGAATATAAGCTTAAAGCCGAAAGGATTATGGCAGCGCGTGCCAATGGAGAGGAATACATTAGTCCTCCCCAAACAAATGAACCTCCTAAAAATAAACCAGCAAAACAGACAACTATTTTGATGTGCCAGAAGTCTGACTGTATGAACAAAGGTGGAAAAGCACTTTGTCAGGCACTGCAAAAAGAATTAGTTGAACGCAATCTCGGCGCCGAAGTTATAATTAAACCAACAGGTTGCATGAAAAACTGTAAGGGTGGGCCTAACTTAATAATGCCCGACAAAACCCGTTACAGTCGCATTCAAGCCAAAGATGTACCAGCACTGCTAGATAAATATTTCCCAATTAGCGTCAATACTAAAACGCCAGATAAACAAGCCCATCCAGTCATTACTATATTAAGGACACTTGTTTAATTTTTTAATTTTTAATGATAAAATATACTGATAACTCTTGTGGAATGGGCATCCTTGCCCGTTCCAATTCTACATAGAGTCAAGGCGCCGTCTCAAGAGGCTGCTGAAAAAATCAATAACAGTAACAACAACTAGCAGCACGAGCATAAAAGTTGTGGCTTTGTTATATTCAAATCCATCGATATAGCTTTTCAACTCAAACCCAATACCACCTGCTCCTACAACACCAAGAACAGAAGCAGCACGAATATTATATTCAAACATCCAAAGTGTATAACCTAATGCTAAAGGTAAAACTTGGGGCACAATACCGTATTGGGTAATTTGCCAACGAGAGGCGCCAATAACTTGTAAAGATTCTATAGAGCGAGAGTTCACCGCTTCGATAGCTTGTTGATAGAATTTAGCGAGGTAGCCGATAGTATAAATGCTTAACGCTAAAGTTCCAGCAGGGGCGCCGAGTCCGGTAGCAGCAACAAAAATTAAGCCTAAAATAATTGAAGGAACTGAACGGACGGCATTTTGTATAAAGTTAGCTAACCACTGCAACCATACAGGTGCAATATTACTAGCGCTGGCAATAGCAATTGGTACTGATATAATTGCCCCAATCGTAGTTCCCCATAAGGACATTTGTATTGTCTGAATTAATGCTTTGACGGCATTGGAAAGAACATCAAGATTAGGTGGGAAAAAGCGAGAAATAAAATCTGTAACGTAGAACCAGCTATTATTTAAAACTTCTGCGTTTATACCTATACCTTCGAGTGACCAAGCATAAACTACAACTAACAGGATAAGTACGGGGATAATTAATAAATTACTTATCCAAGGATAACGCCCAGTTAATTTATTGATAGAAGCGAAATTATTCATTATTTTGATAAAGAGCCAATTTGGGCAAATTCAGATTGTAAGTTATTGCAGGCGCCATCATAGACAATACTTCCAGCATCAAGTACAAGCGCACGCTGGGCATATTCTGCGGCAATACCTAAATCGTGTAAGACTGTAACTATGGTGATTCCATGCTCACTATTTAATTTTGCTAAGGTATCCATAACCTGTTTCGCTGCCATTATATCTAAACCTGTAATAGGTTCATCAGCTAAAAGAACTTGAGGTGACTGTATGAGAGCGCGCGCAATAGCTACTCGCTGTTGTTGTCCACCACTTAGAGAACTAGTTTTTTGATACGCATGTTCATGCAATCCTAATTCGTCGAGTAGTTGAAGCGCTAAACGATAATCTTGTTTTGGAAACCCAAACAAAGTTTGCCAAGGTTTTCTAACTCCCAACCTGCCACAAAGAACATTTTCTACTGCACTCAGTTGGCGAATTAAACCTCCTCCTTGAAATAACATCCCAACATGACGCCGAATTTTTGGCAACGTTGTGGGCGCCATTTGTATATCATCTACAGTAATCGTTCCTCGCGAAACTTGTGTGAGTCCAACAAATGAACGTAATAGTGTAGATTTTCCGGCGCCATTTAATCCTAATAGAGCTACAAACTCACCGCGTCGAATCTGGCAATTAACTTGATTTAATATGGGACGATGCAACGACTTTAAAAACGCCGTTTCGACATCGCGACATTCAATTACTATTTCATTCATTGCAAAAAGAGTGTTGAGTGCTGAGTGCTGAGTGTTGAGTGCTGAGTGCTGAGTGTTGAGTGCTGAGTGAGGAGTAACTACTAACTAATAACTCAGCACTCAGCACTGATAACTTTTTACTTTTAAGGGTCGATACCCGCGCGTCTGAGTGCATCACGAACAGGCGCCAGGTGACTGTCGTGGTTTACTCTTACTAGCTCGTTAGAGTTGTAAAGACTACGAAGCAAAGCATTATTTGCTGGTTGATTTAGTTTTAACATTGCAGTGATAAGACGGTTACGCATAGGTGCCGCAACACTGTCGTCAATTGCCACACCATGTGCGGGTACACCTGGTATTTTGTGTAGAATTCTTAGCTGTGAGCGTTCTTGGTTGGTTATGTAAGGAGGGAACAAAGCATACTCTGATACTGCTGCGGCTTCAGCTTGACCGCGTAGAACAGCTTGTAAAGCTTTGCTGTAGTTACCACCGTAGCTTACTTGACCAAAGAAATTACCCAAAGAATCACGGTTTTGTACCAATCCGAAACGAACTAATTCACTTGTAGGAAAAATAAATCCCGAACCGGATGTTGGGGATGTAAACGCCATCTTCTTACCGCGAAGTTGTGCGAGTGTAGCTCTGGCATTGCCTCTGGTTTGCAAAGGACTATTAGCTGGAACAACAAATACAGAGTTATATGTAAATTTACCTGAGTAATTATCTCTGGTTTCTGCAAGATATAGCCTTGCATTTGCTAACTGTGCAGCTTTGAGCGCTGGACGACTACTCAAAAATGCAACTTGTGCGCGGTTTGCGCGTAGTGCCTCAACAGCTGCGGTATCATCACCAATCTGCGCTCTAACAGGCATTTTCAATTCTCTAGAAAGAAACGCTGCTACCGCATTTGCTTTATTTTGCAAATCTGTAGAGTCTGAACGACTAGGAAACACAATTGTAAGACTTGCAGGATTTTGAGCAACTATTGTCTGACCTTTACTCCCAATATTAGGGTTCGCAATTGCTACCACACCACCAAAAAAACTAACAATGCTGGTTAGTGCTACTGACGCAGCACTAATTCCGAGCAAACCTTTTTGACTCCGAGCCATTTCGCGTTACCCCTTTAGCTAATTTATTGCAGTAATATTGCGAACATATTTCAATATCCGTAGTTTAGATTTTTGAGCATTTCATTACGAAAGTCAATAATTGTTTTAATAAAGTTTTAACGTTGTTAATAATGATACATTTAATCAGTATATTCATAGAGCTTTTTCAATGGATACAATAGATTGAAGCTATATGTTATTGTAAATTTTCAACGTAAAACCCCAGTTACAACAATTTTGGCGCCTTGTTGAGATTTTTCGACTCTGACTTGTGTACCTAACTCCTCACCTAAAGCAGGAACGTGGGTAATTACACCAACTAATTTGTCTTGTCCTAATGACTGTAAAATACTTGAGACGCTTTGTAGGGTTTCAGCATCTAACGTTCCAAACCCTTCATCTATAAATAGACTACCAAGTTTGGCGCCTCTAGATAGTCTTTCAGAAAGTGCCAATGCTAAAGATAAGGAAACAGCAAAAGTTTCGCCACCCGATAAAGTTTGTACCTTCCTCCTGTCACCACCGTTCCAGTTATCTTCAACGTAATATTCTTTGTCGTCATATGTTAGAACATAACGTTGGTCTGTAAGTTCGCGTAGAAGTACGGTAGCGTGTTGTACTAATTCGCGCTCGAAATGCTGAAGAATGTAAGCTTGAAAGCGATGAGATTGTAGCTCCTCGAATTAAATGACTAACTTCGCTGCTGATACCGTAGAGGCGCCTTATCATTGCTTCAGTAGTTGCAGGTACGTTGCGTCCTAACCAACGTCTATTTTCTTCTCTATCTTCATCATTAAGAAGTTTGTCTTCTAAAAAGTCGATTAAATCTCTAAATGTCTTGACATCGGTTTTTTGTTCTTCTGCATAAGCTTCCACTTCTAGATGAGCTTGTTTTTTACGCCGACGTTTTGCATCGTTAGCATCATTTTCTTCTGCTTACATCGTTTATTACTGACATTACTTTTAATTTGGCTCAGTAAATTCACTGTTTTCAATCTTACTCAAATATTTCTCAAAATGTCCAACTTCCATAAATATATATACTACTGAAACTAGTATGCACTTTTGATATTTACATATTCTTTGGTTTAATCCCCCCAACCCCCCTTAATAAGGGGGGTTAGGGGGGATTTTTCAAGGTTATAGTCGAATTTGATACTTCTTAAACATCCTTTTATGCCCAATTTCTCACAACCCTTGGCGCCTGAAATAGAAGCAGCAAGTCCAGATACAAAACAATGGCGCTTAGAAAAACTAGCAAAAACAAGCATTGAACTTGCGCGCATTGTAGCTAGTAATGTAAATACAACGCCGAAATTATTAAAAAAACTAGCTCGTAGCGAAGATAAACAAACACGTCAAAACGTTGCCAGTAACCCCAACACCCCAACAAGCATCGTCTTAAGCTTGGGAGCAGAATTTCCACATGAATTGTTAAATAATCCTGTATTTTCGCTATTACTGCTAGAAAATCCTAATCTAGTAGAAGAAATGCCAGCACCCACATTAGCTACTTTACTGAAACTAGATTTGGTGCCATCAGAATGGATGACTATAGCAGCAAAGAATAATGATATAAAAGTATTAAACGCATTAATAAATAATCCAAAAACATCAGTAGAGGCTTTAAATACACTTATATATAGAAGAAACCATAACGATAATCGAATACCAGAAACTGCCTCACTTCACGTAAATCTACAACAAGGAACAACCCAAGGATGGAAAAAAGCTGCTTTAGCAGAACTGCAAGAACATAATTATTTAAATCATGACCATTTTAAAGAAGAAGCTTTATGGGATATAGGTATAATTCACGAAGACTTATTTATAGCATTACATGAAGAAGTTCAAATTAGTATAGCTGCTGATTTAAATCCAATACGTAAATCAAAAATTCCTTCAGAACTCATTAAAAAACAATATTATTCGCAAGACAGAATTTTATTTACTCATGCTTTAAATCCTAAAGCATTATCTTCTTTATTAGAAAATGTATTAGAGTGTAAGATTGATTCACGTTATCAAGAAAGAATCTATTGTGCTATTGCTGAAAATCCCAATACACCCGTTCATGTTCTAGAGAAATTATCGGAAAATATTCACAGAGAAGTTAGACAAAGTGTATTATTGAATTCCAAAACATCGCTAAAAGTCTTGCAAAATATGTTTCAAAAAGACTTATTATTTATACACAAAAATGGTTCAAAGCTTATCAATACTCAACAGTATCAGCTTGTGAGCAATTCAAAATCGACAAAAAAAGTCATAGATTTGTTAGAAGATGAAAATCCAATAATTAAAATGGTAGCAATAGAAAGCTTGGCTGTAAATATTGCTAATAATTATCAAATTGATAATGATGATTTCCAAATAATAGCAAAAATTATTCGCTATCAACCATGCGATTCTTGGCAAACGATAAAACTTAATCTAGCTGTAGCTAGTAATCCACATACCCCGACTGATATTTTATCAAATTTAATAAGATATGTTAAAAGCTTAATTCCTGGACGAATAGAAACCAAAGCACAAATACTTCATAAAATTTGTGTGCTTGTATCTCAAAATCCTCAAGCATCAGCTGAAACTTTAGAATATTTGCTTGAAAATAGCGCACGAGACATTAGAGAAGAGGTTATAACAAATTTACAAACAAAACAGAAGAATAGCAATTTATTATTAGAAGATTTCTTAATCCAGTTGGAAACAGCCAAAAATCTAATTACAACTCCAGAACAACTTCATGAACTTGCCACCAGCAAATGGTTACATATTCGCGAAGCAATTGTTTCTCATCCGAATGTTTCCAAAACTATTTTAGAGCGAATGGCACAAGACAAGCGTGTCCCTGTTCGTTTAGCTGTTGCAAAAAACTTAAATACACCAGCAACTGCATTCCCCCATCTGATCAAACAGTCACATAAAGAGATATTGCTTGCTGTTGCCGAAAACCCTAATACACCTTTTTCTGTCCTAGAAGAAATTATTTATCATCGTAAAAAGTATCAAAAAGCCGGGAAAGCAGCAGTAATTAACTTATTCCAACGCTTTCCAGAACAAGCAGGTCAAGTTTTAGTTAATTACGTAGAATCTAACCGTGCAACTTCGACAAAACTATTCCTACTTTTACATCCCATCGCACCGCAAGATTTTCTAGTTAGATACGTATCTTCAGATAACTGGCGCCTGCGTTATGCTGTAGCGCAAAACCCAAATACACCATCTCACATTCGCGAACAGCTAATTAATGATGCTAACTGGATAGTGCGCGCGGCTGCAAGGGCAAATTTGATCCCCTCTTAATAAGGGGAGTTAGGGGGGATCCAATTTGTACATTTTAAATCACAGCGATACACTCAATCTCTACTAATACATCTTTGGGTAAGCGCGATACTTCCACACAAGCGCGCGCTGGCGCCGAGTCTGCTGAAAAATACTTGGCGTATATAGCATTCATTGCAGCAAAGTCGTTCATATCTTTGAGGAATACACCAGTTTTAACGACGTTTTCAAATGTGGCGCCAGCAGCAGTTAGAATTGCTTCTAGGTTTGCCATGACTTGCTCGGTTTGCTTAGTTACATCATCTTTGTAAAGAACATCACCAAGTCTTGGGTCAATAGCAATTTGTCCTGCAACAAATATCATTTGTCCAGATGCTACTATAGCTTGGTTATAGGGTCCAACAGGTGCAGGTGCTTTATCGGTACGAATTACTTGACGTGTCATGGGTAATATGATGTTGTTTTTTATTGCTTTATAGATTTCTCCATCAGGCATTATCGCATCTGTTAGGTCTGTATTATTAAAACTCACACCATAAATATTCGCTTGGGTTAAATCTACTTTTTTTAAATTGGCGCCATCAAGATTTGCGCTAATTAAATTGGTTCTTTGCAGCGATGCTACCTCTAAGTTGGCAAATTGTAAACAAGATGCCGTCAAATTACAATCTTCAATATTTGCTCCCACAAGATAAGCATTTATTAAATTGGCGCCTGACAAATCAGATTTTGATAAATTACTTAACTGAAGTTCACTAAACTGAAATTCCATTTAACTTGACTCTCTCAAAGTTTCTTTCACCTTGTTGATATTTTTCTAAAAGCTCTTGCGCGTCCATATTGCACTTTTTTATACACTTAACCTAGTATATTCGCCTTGTTTAAATGCTTGGTATAATTAGTGTTTAGTTTATGTTAGGTAGCAACTTTTGGTTTTTTGTTTAGTCTTATATATAAATGAAGAGTCAGAGTTATGTTAAAGCGGTTTTTGTGGTTCGGTGGCGGCGCCTTCGGTATTATTCTTATAGTTTTGGTAGTAATATGGAACAAAGCAACTTACTTACCTAGTTGGTATGCAGAATCGGCGCCTACACAAAGCGTAACTTCAGTAGATGAAACAAAACCGAAAGAATTAACGCGCGAAGAAATTTGGAGCAAAGTTAGTAGTACATTACAAAAACAAGCATCAGCAGGTGAGCGAGTTGGAAAGGTCGAGTTAAAAGCAGATGAAGTGAATCGTTTGATTTTCTCAGAGATGCAGGTGAAGGAGAGAGTAACAAGCGATGCTAAATTAGAAAACATTGTTGTAGGTAAAAATACTCAGTTTCGTGATGGAAAATTAGTTATAGGCGCCGTTATCAATTTACAAGAACTGACGCAGCATAAAGAATTACAAGGTGGACGCAGGGACTTAGCACAAGCTTTTTTAAATTTACCTATCGTTAAAGACCGTCCTGTATATATTGAAGTTGAAGGCACACCAATAGTCAAAAATCAAAAAATTGCTCTAGATTCACCTAGCATAAAACTGGCGAATGTGAGCATGACGGTAGAACAATTATCTAAACATTTAGGTATTTCACAGGAATTTATCAACCAGCGCATTGAGCGCGAACGCGCATTAGTGCCAATGAATGTCGAGGATGTAAAAATACAGGGAGACACAATATCAATTCGCGGTACAGGAACGGCCTGGTAGGGGCGGGTTAACCCATAATATACATATTCACTTAAAATATCCTAAACCCGCCCCATTACAATATATCGGGTTAACCCATAATATTAAAATATTAAACAGGCAGGGATGCCTGTTTCACAATACATATACAACATCAGGTTAAAAGAGTGCCAACCCGTGGACGCATACCATAATTACGGTATTGCCAATAATCGTGCAAAATCTTATTGTGGTCAAAACATAAATTCCCAGGCAGGCGCCATTGTTCAAATATATCTAGACTTTTTGCGTCATCTCCAGCTTGGGGTGTACCTGTGGCGGTTGCAAGGAATACAATACTTAATGTGTGCTTGCGCGGGTCGCGATTGGGGTCAGAGTAAACTAAAAATTGCTCGACTAACTCAACCTGTAAACCAGTCTCTTCTTGTGCTTCACGTTTTGCAGCAACCTCAACTGATTCGCCATAATCGACGAATCCACCTGGAATTGCCCATCCAAATGGTTCGTTATGACGTTCAATTAAGACTATGGGTCGATGAGGACGGTCGATAAGTTCGATAATTATATCAACTGTTGGCGCCGGATTTCGATACATGGAATTCGTGTCTCGAGTGTTTGTTACTGCTAAGTTATATATTTGTTATTTGGTGAATAGTTTATGCCATTTCCGAGGTCCAGTGGTGTTTTACTGCATCCTACTAGTTTTCCCAGTCGATTTGGAATTGGGGATTTAGGATACGAAGCTTATCGTTTTATTGATTTTTTAGAAAGTAGTAATCAACAGTACTGGCAGGTTTTACCTCTTGGTCCGACTGGATATGGTAATTCCCCCTACATGTGTTACTCAGCAATGGCAGGTAATCCATTTTTAATTAGTTTAGACAAATTACGCGAAGATAATTTATTGGCAGATTGGGATTTTGGTAATATACCCGATTTTATGACGCACAAAGTCGATTTCGAGGCTGTATTTCCTTACAAAACCAATTTACTCAAAATTGCTTGTAAAAACTTTAAAAGTCAAGCAACTTCAAAACAGCGCAAAGCGTTTGACACATTTTGTGAATTCAAAGCTAACTGGCTAAATGATTATGCTTTGTTTATGGCGTTAAAAGAATCACACAATGGCGCCAGTTGGTACACTTGGGAACCAGGATATGCAAAACGCAAACCCGATAGTATTGCCACCGCGCATAAAGAACTCGAAGAATTGATATTTTACCAAAAATTCGTCCAGTTTCAATTCTTTCATCAATGGTCACAACTTAAAACCTATGCAAACCAGCGTGGTATCGAAATTATTGGTGATATTCCAATTTATGTTGCTCACGATAGTGCAGATGTATGGGCAAATCCAGAAATTTTTTGTTTGGATGAAAAAGGCGAAACTGAATTAATGGCAGGAGTTCCACCAGATTATTTTAGTGCTACAGGTCAACTGTGGGGAAACCCAGTTTACAATTGGGCAGAATTAGAGAAACAAGATTTTGCGTGGTGGATAAAACGTTTTGAAGTCATGCTCGACTACGTTGATATTATTCGTATTGACCATTTTCGAGGTTTTGAAGCGTATTGGGCAGTTCCCCAAGGTGAAGAAACAGCAGAAAATGGTAAATGGATAAAGGCGCCTGGTGAAGCATTATTTCAAAAAATTGCGAAAAAATTAGGTAAATTACCCATATTAGCTGAAGATTTGGGAGTAATTACACCCGAAGTTGAGGCACTACGAGACAAGTTTGAATTTCCGGGTATGAAGATACTACAATTTGCCTTTGGTTCCGACCCGGGAAACCCGTTTTTACCATTTAATTACACTAGAAACTCTGTAGTTTACACAGGTTCTCATGATAATGACACTTGTGAGGGTTGGTTTAGCCAAGCCAGCGACTGGGAGAAAGAAAAACTGCGAATGTATCTAGGTAATATAAACCATGACGGTGCCCACTGGGATTTTATCCGGTTGGCATTGAGTTCAATTGCGAATCAAGCAATTATTCAACTACAAGATGTTTTGGGACATGGTGGAGATGCACGCATGAACTTCCCAGGTAAAGCCGAAGGTAACTGGGAATGGCGATATCATGACCATGAGTTAACATCTGAACTCATCACCAAATTTAAAAACTTAACTACATTATATGGACGGGCGCCAACAAGAAGTAAAAAGTGCTGAGTTCTGAGTGCTGAGTAGAGACGCGATTAATCGCGTCTCTACAAAGTTTCAATTTATACTCAGCACTCAGCACTTTCTACTCAGCACTTCTTGCAGCGATTTTCATTTCTTCGGGTTTACCAGGTTCTCCCATTGGTTTTGGCTGTTGCTGGTTGACACTTAGCATTACACCTCCAGCATTACCAGCACGAACTATAAGTTGTGCTTGTGCTTTCCATGTACGTTGGGTTCCTTGAGGAAGTACACCCTCAAATTCGGTTTTGCCATCTGCTTCAACATGAATCCATGATGAGTCTTTTAATGTTACCCCTACTTGGACTTGGCGATTTTTATCATCGCTTGTTTGGTTATTTATGGCAGGTTGAAGCGCAAACTGTTGGGTGTTTTTAGATGAAGATGGTGATGATGGCGATTTTGCTTGGTTTTCAGAGTTGTTGGGAACTGTTGCAATAGTTAAAACGTGTGATAAACCGCTTACTGAGCAAACGATTAAACCAACATAAATTAAATATAGATGAACTGGTCGCAGTTGACCCTGTGATGTGTTTTTCCACCCAGATATACGATTAACGCGGTTAACTCCTATTGGGTAGTTATTCGCAAGTTCTATACCATCAAATCCAAGTGCATCAGCATAGCGCTTAATTAAACCTTGGGTATAAATAGGTTCTGGTAGGTCATCAAAATTTGCATCCTCAATTGCTTGTAGCGAGCGACGAGCTATTTTTGTGTAGGCAGCTACGTCATCTATACTAAATTGGTGTTCTTCACGTGTTGAACGAAGCTTTAAGCCAATTTCGGTCAAAATTTTGGCTCTTTGCTCGTCTAATGAAGAAGATTCTTGTGTATTTTCTTTTGCCTTCAAGTTAAACCACTTCATATTTTTCACTCCTTAGCCAGATCAATCATCAATAGGAATCTAATTTCACGAATCCGCTTCTATATATGAATGCAAACTGCGAATTTCAAAATCTTTTAAATAACGATAGGAACCGGATGCCAACGAAGACTGTCCTGTTTTTTGTAACTCAATAGAACCGATAGCGGTACGATGTAGTTCAATTACTGGATGTCCTAATTGCTCTGCTACCCTGCGAATTTGGCGATTCCTACCTTCTTTCAAAACTATTTCTAACCTCGTTTGTGTTGGCATTCTCTTGACAACACGCACAGAAGCTTGTCTAGTTTTTCTGCCGTCAAGCATTACCCCTTGGCGCCATGATGTAAGTACAGCATCGTTGACTTGTCCTTGCACCAATACGCGATAAGTTTTAGGAATACTATGTTTTGGATGGGTTAACGAATACGTTAAATCACCATCATTCGTTAAAATTAACGCTCCAGTTGATTCTGCATCTAAACGACCCACCGGATGAATACCTAGACCAGAACTCAATTCTTTTGGTAACAAGTCTAGTACTGTTGTCCGTCCTTGGGGATCATCGCAGGTTGAGACTACTCCAACTGGTTTATTTAGTAATAAATATATTAAAGATGGACGTTCGGTTGTAGCTATTGCTTTTCCGTCAACGGTAATAACATCGCGTTGTGGGTCTACCTTTTGCCCTACTTCTGCTAATGCTCCATTTATCTGCACTCGTGACTGCCGAATCATTTCTTCAGCTTGACGACGTGAAGCAATACCCCACTGCGAAAGTACTTTTTGTAACCTAGCCTCCATGATAATAATACTGAATTAAGCGAACAATGGTAAGTAAATAATATATGTTGGGCGGGTGTACTTGATAGAGTCCAATGTTACAGTTAAAAATTGTTTAATTAGGCTTTGTATATAGACTAAATTTAATGTTCATGGTTGTTTGTTGTTTACTGAGTTACTTAAATGTCACAAAATCAAACAGAGAATAAAATTACACCCAAAATCCGAGTTATCACTACTGTTCTCAAAGGCGCCCTCAAATTGTTCGTGCGCTCTCAAGTCACCGACATCCAAGAGTTAGACATCGATATCCAAGCTAGTGACCGTCAGCTTTTATCTGGCAAAATTCCTTCTGTTTCTGTGTTCGCTAGTGGCGCCGTATACAAAGGTCTTCACCTCTCCTCAATTCAATTAACCGCTGAAAATATCCGCATTAATACTGGCTCTATACTTAAGGGACAACCGCTTCGATTGTCAGAAACAATACCAGTGACTGGTACCTTGGTTCTAGAGCAAGAAGACGTAAACGCCTCTTTAACATCTGCATTATTATCAGGGGCCTTGAATGACGTATTGCTACAACTTATACCAGAACTTACGAAAAATTCCAAGTCTATTATCTGGCAAAAAATTATTCTTAGCAATAACCAATTTATACTTTTTGCAAATTCAGCTACTGAAACCAACACCAAGCTTGAAGCACCGTTAGAAATTGGTATTGATTTAGAACTAATTAATAGTCATGAGTTAAAACTCACTCCTACTGATAAGTTAGGGCAACACGAACACTGCAAAAAGGGACAACATTTTGACCTTGGTTCTGATGTTGACATTAAAGAATTAGAGCTTATACCAGGCAAAGTTACAGTTTTTGGGCGAATTAATATTAACCCCTAAATTAATTCTGAGTACATTTAGATATGAAGCGTTTCGATTTCATATCGAAAACTTCAATATCCGATGCTCTGTTTTTATCATACCCTAGGCGCCGCAAGAAGGAGCATTCATTAAACAAAAGCAATAACAGTTTTGATTCGTACATAATACGACCACTATTGAAGTGAGGTTTGCTTATACCATTCATTGCTCTCTCCAAAAGTTAACACAGCAATAAATTAAAAAGTGGTACAGCACCTGAGTCATATGCACTCAGCCTAAGTGTAGTATTTAATACACCTCAAAACTGTTTGCTTATGCAAAGATTACCTCGAACAACCTTAAAAGGAAGTAACGGGGATCACCTTGGGCTGAAAACCACTAACCGATTAATTGGGACTTACACACTTAGTCACAGAATATTAAACAGTAGGCGCCGTTGTATAGAAGATTGTTGCTTTTTTATTAGAAGATTCTTGCTTTAAGGAGTGCTGAGTGCTGAGTGCTGAGTGCTAAATAATAAATTTCAATTCCTAACTCCTAACTCCTAACTCCTAACTCCCAACACCTAACTCCTAACTCCTAACTCCTAACTTCGTTCCTCAGCACTCAGCACTCAGAACTTTTAACTTCTAACTCCGTTCCTCAGCACTCAGCACTTTTAACTTTTAACTTCTAACTTGTTGTGGTGTTACTCCTACTAAGCGTTTGAAGTGTCTTGTGAATTGACTTTGGTCGCTAAATCCAACAGTCGAAGCGACTTCAGAAATTCTGGCGGTTTTATCTCGGAGAAGTATTTTAGCACGTTCGATGCGACATTTTATTAAATATTGATAAGGAGACATTCCCGTCGATTCTTTAAATAAACGCGCGAAATGATACTTGCTCATGCCAATCTCTCTTGCCATTGAACCAATTAACAAATCTTCTGACAAGTGGTTACAAATAAACTGGTTGATTTTGAGCAACTTCGATGACGGTAAACCTTTACAACATTCGTTACATTGTTGCTTGTGCAATGAGTAGTTTTGAACTAAATGTGCTGCTAATGCTATGCCCATCGATTCAGCATAAGCATAACTACCTACAGTATTTGATGTTAATGTGGCTTTGAGCGCTACCCCAATTTGATAAATGAGTGGGTCTGGTTTAGCAAAGTGCGGTAAAATCTCAGCCTCTTCAAAATTTTGACTCTTAGCTTGGGATATTAACTTTTCTCTTAGCGTCAAAATAATTAACTCTGACTGTTGTGTTGTGTAAGAGTGAATTACACCTGGAGGAATTACTGCGATATCCCCAACTTTAATATCCTCAGTACAAAAGCATTCATCCAACTTTCTTTTTAAGCGCTGACAAGAAATATGAATTACGATGGTGTAGTCGCTTTGGTAATGCGCTGGAATTTCAAACGCTGGAAGCTGATAATACTCTAGACAGATGTTTTCCCACCCTGCCTTATGACTACATATTAATGGCGCTACGGGTAAAATTCTTCTGCGACTTTCTACTTTTGTCACATCAGCTGCTGGGGATTGGCACACTAACATAGTTTCCACCTGCTCTGTTGACTAACAAATAGTGCTACGTAAGCACAAATACTATCTCTACTTTTACCAAAAAACGTTAAGTAAATCTTAATTTATCTATTAGTAAAACTAATAGTTGATATTTTGCGTGTCTATAAAATATCGGTTGCTAGTTAAATAGTGGTAGTAAGAGTGTGACGAAGTAGTATACAAGTGGCGCCGTGAATATGTAGCTGTCAGTACGGTCTAAAATACCACCATGACCAGGAATTAATTGTCCAGAGTCTTTTACCCCAGCATCGCGTTTAAGCATCGACTCGGTTAAGTCACCTAAAAGACTTGCGATACCAATTAATAATCCTAACGCGGCGCCTGTGAGTAAAAATTGCGGAAATTTGAGATAGTACGCGCTAATTATTGCAACAGTAATACTGCCACCGATACCAAACAAGGCGCCTTCGACTGTTTTCTTGGGACTAATACCCGATAGCGGAGTTTTACCAAAATATTTACCAACAAAATAGGCGCCGATATCAGAAGCCCAAATACATAAAAACGTGACAACAGTAACACTTAAACCTTGGGGTATAGAAGTTACATTAGCTCTATCCAATAAATCACTCCACGAAGATGGAAAATAACCACCCAACGGTAAATTAGCAGCGCTAGCACTATTAATTTGTCGTAATCTTACCCAATAAGAAGGCAAATATCCTGTATAAAACAAACCTAGTATAGAAGCAGAAATATCAGCGATAGTGGCAATTTTAGGTTGAAAAAGTAAGTAAAAACAAATAAAAGTACCAGCAATAGGCATTACTGCATCAGCAAGATTTCCATCAACAGTGCAAATTCCGAGCAGAGTGAGACTGACGACAAGGGTAGTTTTAGCAGCAGGTGCAATACCTTTAGCACGCACGAGGTCAAAAAACTCGTTTTGACCAAGAAAAATAATTACCGCATAAACAAACGTAAAATACCAGCCACCCAAAAGTGTAGCGGTAAGGGCAACTGCGATTGCAACGACTCCACTAAAAATGCGAGTCCAAGGAATAGGCTGATTTTGAATTTTGGAATGATTGGCCACTTTTTGCTTCTCCACAGCTAAACAATTTATTTTCAAAGTTAATTTAATTAATCTAATTTTTCTCCGCTCAAAATAAAAATTGGGTCTACAGCAGCAAAAGCTTGTGAAAAACCGCGCATCTCTAAGCGGTTAACAGAAGATTGAACGACTTCGATATTTACTGCTCGTAATTGAGCAAAGCTTTGAGAAATAGTATACAGACTCTCTAGATTAGCAGCTGTTGCCACGACTCGACCCGATGCCGGTAAATAACTCCATGCTGCCTGCATAATTTCACTGATAGCACGTCCCCCTTCGATACATACTCTATCCGGCGCCGCTTTTAAGTCGTGCAAGCATTCTGGAGCGCTTGCTTCAATTACTTCAACGTTTTCAACTTCAAAGCGTGTACAGTTACGTCGTATCAAATTTGCTACTTCTTCATCACGTTCGACAGCAACAATTTTACCCTGTGGACACAACAATCCTGCTTCAACTGGAATAGTTCCCGTTCCTGCACCAATATCCCACAACACTGAATCAGACTTCAGTCGTAATTGTGACAATAACTGCAATCTAATTTCGCGTGGACTTAAGGGAATACCCGGTAAATTATCAAATAAATCATCAGGAATACCAGGAGTAACATAAGACCAAAGTTTAGAAGTCATAATAAAATATTTACCTATTAAGCTTTACTGCCTCTCCAGTTATCTTTACATATCTACCGAGATACGCAGCTAATTCACGAAATTTGTACACAAGCTATTGTATTAATAGATATTCATAAATCAACAGTTAGAATCTATATTTATAAGCAAGTAATGACAAATTCAATGCTGGGACGCTATGAGATAATACAGCAGTTAGGTAAAAAAGCAGGAAGACGCACACTCGCCGCTCGTGACTCACAATTAAATCGCAATACAAATCTGACTTTCTCGGCGCCAAAATAGAAATACCCCCACAGCTTATTTTATGGGCAGGAAAACAAAAGTATCAACTTTGTGGCATAGGTTCCGGAGTTAACACCGAAGCTGAAGTACAATGGTTAGCACACGGACTAAGTGATTGGTTAGGTTTGAGTATCACTAAGGAATGAACGTGAAAGATATAATTGGGAAAATATTGGGTGATTATGAAATTCAAAGCGAACTGAGTCGGAAAGCAGGGAAAAGAACTTTACTAGCGTGCGACTTAAGAACACAAGAATTGGTTATTATCAAGTTACTGTTATTCAATGACGAATTTGAGTGGGATGATTTAAAGCTGTTTGAACGCGAAGTGCAAATTTTAAAAAACTTAACGCACCCTAAGCTTCCACGCTACATAGATAGTTTTGACTCCCAAGAACCTGGATATTTTGCTCTTGTCCAAACTTATATAAATTCTCCAACCTTAGAACAGCATCTTAAACAAGGGCATAGTTTTACAGAAGTAGAAGTTAAACAAATTGCACGACAAATCTTAGAAATACTGATATATTTACATTCACAAAATCCTCCAGTTATCCATCGTGATATCAAGCCCAGTAATATATTGCTCGATATAAAACCTGATAATATACAAGTTTATTTAATCGATTTTGGTGCAGTTAAAACTATTACATCATCTAACTTAGAGCATACCGTTGTTGGAACATATGGTTACATGGCGCCCGAACAATTTGGAGGTAGCGCAGTTCCCGCATCTGACCTTTATAGTTTAGGCGCCACATTAATACATTGTTGTACAGGTACACATCCTGCTGACCTACCGCAAACTAATTTACAAATTAAATTTAAACAAGCAACTAATTTAAGTATAGATTTTACAAACTGGTTAGAGTTAATGACACAACCCAGTTTAGATAGAAGATTACATTCTGCACGCTATGCAATAGATATATTAGAGGCGCCATCTCAACTAGTAACCACTACTATTAAGCCTAGCGGGAGCAAAATTCAATTAAATAAAAGTGCAGACGCCTTAGAAATATTAATACCACCATCAGGTCTTGACGCATCGCTAATATTTATCGCATTATTTGCCGTTGCTTGGAATGCGGGAATATTTGCTTGGACAGCAGGCGCCTTAAGTATGCCATCTCCTATAAATATCGCTTTAGCTTTGTTTTCCCTACCCTTTTGGGGTGTAAGTGTTTTTATGGTGTACTGGGTAATCTTTTGCTTATTTGGTAAAACTCGCTTGCGTATTAGTAATATCAATAAAGTAGTTTATACACCTAAGCACTTTACCAAAGATGTAGACGGTGAACATATAGAGGTTCATTCACACCTAACTATTTATGCTGGTGTTAAGGAGTATCAACTTGCGGTTAATACAGGTAGTATAAAATCTGAAGTAGAACTGGAATGGTTAGCGCGCGAAATAAATGATTGGTTGTTGATCCCCCCAACCCCCCGGAATTCGGGGGGCTAAGAGCTGGTTTACACTCCGAGGCAGTCAGCTATTGTTTCTCCTCTTGTTCCCCCCTTACCAAGGGGGGTTAGGGGGGATCAGCTCTTACTCAAAAACTTCATAAATACCTTATTAACAGTAAAGATTGCATAACCATAAAGCATCAAATCGAATTTTATATCACAGCGGATATTAGAGAGTAGTAATATAGGCTAGGTATAAATTTAAAGATTGAATAGATATGAAAATTGCTTCTTCACTTTTGATAGCAGGCGCCTTAACATTATTTTACCCTAGCTTAATAATTTCAACACCTGCCCAAACATCCACGCAAAGAAACGTAAATTTAAATTTAGTTAAAGACAAAAGAGGAAATATAATAGCAATCAATAATTTAACAATCGATAACCGACGCTACAATGCAAAATTTATCTACGGGACGTTTGGTGAAATTTTTAAGAATCCAACTACAACCGCATTTTGGGAAAATCAGCAGACAGCAGAACGCGCGCTTAATGCAATTAATACAGCATTGAACGCGCGCAAAAAAACGGTAATAAAAATAGGAGTCATTCCCAGAAATGAATTATCCAATGCAGGGAGTGGAAACAACTTTATGATTCCAGTTGCACAGCAGCGCATTGTACGCCAATATGGAAAAGAACGCACGGAGAACGTTTATGTAAATGGGGTTTTGGGTGGTTTCAACGAAAAACAAAGAACCTGGAGTAACTATTCGTTCGATGCGTTTTCAGTAACACCTGATACACCATTTATGTTTGTAAAATTAGAACCAAGGTAGGTAGGCACCTTTACTATGAGTACACAGCTACTAAATAAATTCTGGGAAGTGGTAATAGCAGCAATAACGCTGAACCCAGAAGCATTTAGGATGATGGAAAGTTTTCCTCAAGGTAATAGGTCAGTTTTTATTTTATTATTATTGGTAGGTCTTTCTAATGCGCTGGCTCAGGCAATTGTATTATTTGTAAATCGAGTTAGTAGGTTACGTTTTGTTTTATGTTTACTAATTTCAGCATTGTTATTTGCTTTTAGCTATTTATTTTGGGTTTTGAGCGTTTGGGGTGTTAGTAATTTACTATTTAGAGCGGATGTTCAGTTTGGTGTAGTGTATCGCACTTTGGGACTAGCAACGGCGCCGTTATTGCTTTCGTTCTTTATTGCGTTACCGTATTTGGGGATTCCAGTTCAAATTTTGCTATCGCTGTGGAACTTCCTAGCATTTGTGCGAGGATTTTCAATTACCGCTGGTTTAACTTTGTGGCAAGTCTTCTGGTGCGGTATTATTGGTTGGTTTGTACTTCAGGTGGCACAGCGTAGTATTGGTAGACCAGTAGCAGGTTTTGGAAAGTGGTTATCTAATACTGCGGCAGGAACTTATCTTGTCACTGATTTGCGACAATTAGAAGAAACTTTGCAAACAGGTTTTGGAAATAAGCGCACGCACCACAGGAGACGAAGATGAGTAGTAGAAAGCAAGTTATCAAATTTTCTGTCATAGCTCTGGTAGCATTGCTTGGTGTATTAGCTTTATTCCAGTTTCAGCCTGTTATAAATGGCACTTATGCAGCATTGACACGTACATTTAAAATTACAGTTAATCTCGGTATTATTGGTTTTATTGCTTTGATTTTAGCGGCAATGTTGGCGCCTATAGAAGCACTCGGTTGGTGGGCTGGATGGTTTGGTGATACCGTTGATACAAGTATTTACTCTGAAGTTGAAACGCAAACTGAGGCGCCACTACATAAAGTATCTCATTATATTATTTACTTAGACGGAGTTGGACAAGCAAAGTACGAATATTTACCCGATGTTGAAAGATTTCTCAGGGATTTAACGGCAGCATTACCCGAAAGTTTTTATTTGATACGAGGAGTAATGCCATATTCGGTATTAAATCGTTCTTTAACTGAAGATTACCCGTTATCGTGGTTTTGGCGATTTGCTGATAAACTACGTATAAAAAATCCTGCGAATATTCTTGGCGCCATTATTAATATACGCAATGCATTAGTAGTGTGGGTTTCTGCTGACCAGCGATATGGCGCCATTTACAATCGAGGAACCGCACAAGTAATATATAACAGTTTAATAAAACATGGTTACCAGGCAGGTAGTAATGTTCCCATCACCTTAATTGGGTTTAGCGGTGGGGGACAAATATCAATGGCTGCTGCACCTTATCTTGATGATGTACTTTTTTCACCACCGATTGATATTATCTCTCTAGGGGGAGTTTTCAGTGGTAATAATAATATTCTTAAAATTCAACATGTTTATCATTTAGCTGGTAAAAAAGACCCACTAGAAAGATTAGGCGCCATTGCTTTTCCTAAACGTTGGAAGTTATTTTTTCTATCTTATTGGAACCGTGCAAAGCGACGCGGTAAGGTTAGCTTGATTTCTTTGGGTCGTCAAGTAGGTCATCAACTACCTGGGGGAGTGATGGATCCAAATAAAGTTTTACCCGATGGTCGCACTTATTTACAGCAAACGATTGATTGGGTATCTGGAATTTTACAAGATACAGTTTATTTAAAAGAACTTGCTCCTCCACGTCATCAAAGCAACTACGAAAAATATTGGGAAGCTACATTTAACCGTCCAGATTTTTACCCGCTACAGCAATCTTTACCTCCAGAGTATCAACCTGTGGGTGCTTGGATGGGGCGCCTAATTTTGCCACAAAAAAATCAGCGTCGTGTTATCAAAGAAGTCTTATTTGAGGTGCATCATACAGCAAAAGGTTACGAATATTTACTTGGAAAAGTCGTGCAATTACGCTTTTCAGATATTCCAGAGTTACAAAAACATATCCGCTCGGTAACAAAAGATGTGCATTTCAACGCTGAAGCAGAGTATAGCACCGAGCAAGGCTTAATTCTTCCTACCCGTGTTAATCACTGGCGCCTAGTAAACCCCCTTGAATCATTAGCAGGCGCCCATCCTTATGATGACATCATGGTAATGTTGGATGACCCAATACTGATGGAGATAGGTGATAAAGATTATCTTTGTATCAAACGTGAACCAATACAAATAACAGGTTTATACTACGCATTAGTACAATTTATCGAGCCAATAGGGAATGATTTATTCCGGGTAATACATTACAACCGTAATTCTAAACAATTTGATGGCGCCGAAGAATTTGTATCAATGCCTTCTGTAGTAGCGAATGTTGATAGTGTACAACCATTTACAAACCAAGATATTGACTCTTCACCGATTAATCAAACCGGGTGGTATATATATGGCGCCCAAAATGAGTCTAAACGATTTGTAGTGCGTTCAATTGCTCCCCGCGCGCTTTTTCAATTGAAACCAGAACGTAAAATCATCGGTAAATCTGAAGTAAAACACTATATCAAAAAAGAATCTTGGGATAATTTGGCTCTGCAAAAAGGTAAAATAAGTTCAGCTTTACTTTGTTATGACGACTCAAATATACAGAACGAGCAAACCTGGCGAGAAGGAGAGCGCGCGCTACTACTACATAATTATGGAGGCATTGGCGGTAGAAAAACTGAGGCAGCAGCAAAAGGGCCTGTATACTTTGGACACTTCGCATTTGGTGTAGCAACAGTAGTACGTGAACCATTAACAGACGAACTACGATTTGATATTGTGTACCATCAAATATACACCCAAAATATAGATGGGTTAACAGCAGGAACATTACACTGGTCACGATTTTTAGGTGACCGTCAATATGGTTGGGCAGGAATACGTCCCGTATGTGATACTTTAATTAAATTTGAACCCTTCACAGGATACTTTGAAACCACCGAAGGCACAGTATATTCACCTTTAGACCAAATGATTCGCCAACTCGAAATTATGGCAGCACGCTATCGTATCGGTGACGGAACAGGAGGTACTTATGTAGGCGCCGCAAACAACTGTTCTCAAGACTCCAACCAGGCATTATACGCAGCACTCAAACAAATAACTCAAGCCATCCGTTCTAATTCTCTCATTGACGAATGGATAGAACAACATCCCGACCAAGCAAATAATTTAACCCAGCTTGAAGAACTAGGTAAAAAATTAAAACGTCAAATTCTTCCTTTCGGTGCGCGTGTAGACTGGCAACAACCAGGCAAAAGTTTAGGAAGCAGTTTAGAAGACGACCCCATCAAAAACCTAGTCACCGGCTTACTATCTTGGCGTTCTATACTCCCCCGTGTAGCCAACGATACTGTACTAGAAACATTTCTCAAACTTGGCGCTACCGCATGGGTACTACGAACCAACCAAATAGGTGGCTTTAACCCAGACATCGAACCAGTAGCGCCTATCACATTTTAATTAGTTAAAAGTGCTGAGTGCTTAGTGCTGAGTGCTTAGTGCTGAGTGCTTAGTGCTGGGTGCTGAGTGCTGAGTGCTGAGTGCTGAGTAGCACAGGCATCTTGCCTGTGTAGTCACATAGTTTTTTACTACAGAGATATAGAGAGTACCCATCTACATTTTCCTAGAGGATATATGAATATCTAACTTATTCTGGTTTGAAGGAAGGCGCCTTTGGCTATTTTTCTAGGGAATGAACATATATATTAGTTTTTACCTAGAAATTTTGGCGCCGTTGGGCATTTTCCTAGAGGATATATGAATATCTAACTTATCCTCTAGGAAATTAGGCGCCGTTAAGTATCCGATGTAATTAATTTTGCTTCTACAACTGCAACGACAGGCGCCTCAACTTCGATTTGTTCAGATGATTTACTAATCAAGAAATCGCAGAAACCGTTCAGCCTAACGCTTGCGTCAACATCAAACTTCTCACTGAAAACACGCTAATTTGTCGCTCTAATATATCGCGTACTTCTAACAAAATCGGATTAATAATACCTTCCGAACGAGCTTTCTCATTTGCTGTTGCGGTTGCTCAAGGTAAACTGCGTGCAAGTAACATCCTTAATAAATCACTCGGCGCCACTGGTTCAATTTCACCGAAAAAGCGTGTTCCTTCAATTGCCGTTAGCCCAAAATCAAGCCTTGCCTTGCTCCAAGTAAATTCGTTGTATGCCATTTTGAAACCTCTAGAAAGCGTGAAAACCGCATGTTGTTTTGCCTGACTCCTAGTAAACTCGTAGTTATGTTATTTCAACTTGAAGTGATACTGCGAGTTTACATATCACCAAAGCGAGGTATCATACAATTACCTTAATATAAATTAACAATGGTAGAACGTCCAATCAAAAAATCTGAACGTCAGGCGATTGCTGAAACTCAATCGGAACCACAAGCAGAACCACAAATAGAAGCACAAGCAGAACCGCAATTAGAATCACAACCCCAGTCTTCACCTGTTCCTTTACCTGTGCTTAAAAAGAGAACTGACAAAGATTCCCAAGATTCAGATGTTGAAGACTCTCGTGATTCAAGGAGCTTAGGTTCAAAGCGTAACGACCGTGATGACCGTAACGACCGTAATGACAGAAACGACCGTAAAGATAAACGCTCCGGCAAAGGTAAAAAAGGTTCCTTCGGTGATGATTCGAGACCACCAGCTAATCCAGCATTAGCGCGCGGTCCCAAACCAGTTAGACCTGTTGCGAAAGCTGAACCTGAACCAGAAGCGGAACAAACCGAGTCAGAACCAAGCGAAGAAACACAAGAATAAAATCGAGCGTGTAAGTGATTAAATTTACACAAACTATTATGCACGTGGAGGCGCCGGAATCAAACTGACGACTCCACATTATTTAGGTATAATTAACTAAATACTTATTAATTTAATAATTTTATAATAACTAAAAAGCTAGCGTGTTTAACAAATTGCAGAACTCTTAAAATTATAATATTGCCAAACCCTCGTAGAGACGTTACATGTAACGTCTCTACATATATTCGATGAACATTATTTTGCATAACTTCTTGCCGGAAATTGCTTTCATAGAGATAATAGTCCTGAAATTGCAGCAGCTTTTAGCGCGGAATCTGATGAAGTACCGTTAACTAAACCAATTATTTGACAATTTAAAGTTTCCATATAATTAGCGTGCGCTTCTTGCAAATACCAGCACCTTATAGCTATAACCGTGAAAAGCATATAGCAAAAACGGTATATGAAAGGTGAGATTTTAGGGGAACGCTACCAGGTTGAACAACTACTCGACAAAAAAGCTGGGCGCCGAACTTTTTTAGCACACGATTTACAATCAAATCAACCAAACGAGAAAAATATTTCAAAGAAGCATTTTAGTTTAGGTAGTGCATAATTCTTTGTTGCATCTGCTTGGTGCCTTGAGTACTCCATGTCATTAATTTTGGCTGGTTGGCGCCTCTATAAGCTCTGTATACTCTGTGCCTAATAAGGTAAAAAAATTTATATCCAATGCACAAGGGAGACTGAACGGGCAAGGATGCCCATTCCACAAGAAAGGATGCCAATTTTACAATAAAAAAACAAATCTTAGCCCTGCTTGTGTTTAGGGGGGTTGAGGGAATCAATTATAGTTATTTAAGAAAGATTTTTTGTAGGTGGTACTTATGTTTGGATTGGGATGGACGGAAGTGGCGGTTATTGGTGTAGTTGCACTATTGGTTTTTGGTCCGAAAAAAATTCCTGAGTTGGGTAGTGCGCTTGGTAAAACTCTACGGGGGTTTAAGGATGAGTTGAATAATCCGAATTCGGAGGCGCCTGGTCAGGATGATGATATTGATGAGAAGAAGTAGAAAATGCTCGTTGTAAGTACTTAAGTACTTAAGGGGAAAGCGCTGAAGCGCTTACAACGAGATTCCCCTACAATCGATTTACTACTGTGGTTCCGGAGGCGCCTACTTGTGAGGAGTCACTAACGGTTGTTGGTTGGGTTTGTTGTGTTTCTTCTTTAACAACTCCGCGCGCTTTAATTAGTTGAATGGCGCGATTGACGCTTTCGGGTAATATCACGACTAAGCTATTGTCTGGCGCCCCTTCAAGTGCTTTGTTAATTGCTTGAGTTTCATCCAGTATGGTTTCGTAGGTAAAGTTTGGTTGAACTTGTTTGATACCTTTCAAGATTAACTCAGCGGCTGAACCACGTTGGCGCCCGCGTGTGTCGTCGTCTTCTTTGATAATTACTCGGTCGAAAATGTCAGCAGCAAGTTTACCCAGCATGACAAA
Organism: Calothrix sp. PCC 7716; assembly: GCF_019977735.1. Classification (GTDB taxonomy): domain Bacteria; phylum Cyanobacteriota; class Cyanobacteriia; order Cyanobacteriales; family Nostocaceae; genus Dulcicalothrix. Next base: position 748,211 of record NZ_AP025018.1, read on the forward strand.
ATCTTCGTCGCGTCTATCTCCAGGCCCTCCAACTACACCTATTCGCTGTCCTGTTGTCCAGTTACGGACAAATGACCCTAGTGCTTCATAGCTGTGGGGGTTGTGAGCGTAGTCGATGAGTGCGTGGTAGTTACCCAAGTTGAACAAGTTCATCCGTCCTGGTGTTTGACTCACCGATGCACGGAATGTTGTTAACCCGGCTCGAATTTGCTCGATATTAACGTTTTGTACAAATGCCGCTAACGATGCTGCTAACGCATTCGCGATCATAAACGGCGCCCGTCCACCCATTGTGAGAGGAATATTTTCTACTTTCTCAATTCGGTGTGTCCAGTCACCTTTTAATATCGATATGTAACCGTTCTCATACAGTGCCGCAACTCCACCCTTTTGAATATGGTCGCGTACTAGCTGTGAGTCCGATTTCATTGTGAAGTAAGCAATGTTCGCTTTGGTTTTTTCTGCCATTGCCGCTACTCGCGGGTCATCGGCATTAAGTACTGCATAACCATCTGGATATACAGCTTCGGCGACTACGCTTTTAAGATGCCCAAGCTGGTCGATAGTATCAATATCGCCTAATCCTAAGTGGTCGGCGGCAACATTTAATACTACTCCAACGTTAGAAGCTTCAAACGCTAAACCAGAACGAAGGATGCCTCCGCGCGCTGTTTCTAAAACTGCAACCTCTACTGTTGGGTCTTGCAGAATTAGTTGGGCGCTTTGGGGTCCGGTATTATCGCCTGCTTCTACTAAGTAATCTCCAATGTAAGTTCCGTCTGTCGTGGTATATCCTATTACTTTGCTTGTTTGACGGAAGATGTGTGCTAACAAGCGGGTGGTAGTAGTTTTACCATTGGTACCGGTGACGCTGAGAATAGGAACGCGACTTGCCTGTTCATTTTTAAACAGCATATCGACCACAGCGCCTGCGACGTTACGGGGTGTACCGTGGCTTGGCGCAATGTGCATCCGAAAACCAGGAGCAGCATTAACCTCGACAATTACACCATCAGTTTCGCGTAAAGGACGACTGATATCGGAAGTAACAACATCCATACCAGCAATGTCCAAGCCAATGACTCGAACGACGCGCTGTGCTAACCAAATATTCTCAGGGTGAATCTCGTCGGTTCGGTCAACTGCTATACCACCAGTACTTAAATTGGCAGTTGCACGTAAATAACAAATTCTATCTTTAGGTAGAACACTATTTAAAGTAAGACCTTGGCGTTCTAGCAATTGATAGCTAGTCCGGTCTAATTCTATTTTTGTAAGTACTTTGTCGTGTCCCTCACCACGATTTGGGTCATTGTTGGTTTCTTCAATTAGTTCGGAAATTGTAGATTTGCCATCACCTACAACGTGTGCGGGTACACGTTCTGCCACCGCTACAACTTTGCCGTCCACGACTAATACGCGGTGGTCACGTCCGACGTAATATTTTTCAACAATTACCGCACGAGATACTTGACGTGCGGCATCATATGCGCTTTCAGCTTCGTCCCAACTACGAATATCAATTGTGATACCGCGTCCGTGGTTGCCATCTAATGGTTTAATCACAATTGGATAGCCACCAACAAACTCAATAGCTTCTTGTAAATCATCAAGGAAATTGATGACTGTACCTTTGGGAACGGGAATTCCTGACGATGCCAAAATGCGTTTCGTTGCTTCTTTGTCGCACGCTAGCTCTACTCCCAAAATACCAGTATTGTTGGTCATAGTGGCTTGAATGCGTTTAGAAGCAGCGCCATAGCCTAATTGAATTAAGAAACGGGCACCGAGAGTCATCCAGGGGATACCTTTTTTCTCAGCTTCTTTAACAATGGCTTCGGTCGAAGGTCCAAGCGCTCCTTCGCGGGCAAAATCACGCAAATCTTGCAAATCTTGCTCAAGTTCGGCTTTTGGATACCGCCCTCGGTCAGCGATGCTTTGGCAAAGTCTTACTGCTGCTCTGCCAGCGTAGCGTCCTGCTTCCTCGTTTTCATACTCGAAAACAACCTGGTAGACTCCTGGTGTGGCAGTTTCGCGTGTACGTCCAAAGGCAGCAGGCATAGAGGCTAGCTCTTGCAGTTCTAAGGCAACATGTTCAATGATGTGACCCATCATTGTGCCTTCTTTGACTCGCATCAAGAAGCCACCACGACAGCCAGGAGAACAATGGTGACTCTCCAGACTTGGCAGCGCCTCAACTAATCCTTCGTAAAAACCGGGGATTTCATTCGAGGGCGTCTCGGCGAGGTTCTCTAAATCGAGGCGCATGACAATCAACTTGTGGCGTCGAATGCTCCAATAGTTGGGACCGCGTAAGGTCTGGATTTTGAGGATTCTCATGGGAATAGGTAGATGGAGATTCGGAGTCAATTTCTAGTTTCTTACTCGAATGACCGCTTCACTGTTCAATTGAAACAGTTTTTTCTTCTTACATCGTATTATTCTCACTTTTTCTCGTGCAACGTCGTAATTAGCGGTCAACTAAGTGTAACCCCTGACACACTATTCCGTCAGCTGGAAATTCGGTAGTTGGCGGGTAAGGCAGTGCGCTGGTAAAGGTGATATTTATCACCGTGGCTGAGAATATGCATCCGCATGTTATGAATCGTTAACGGTTCGGTGGCGCCAACGTAAGGTTCGTTAGTGTGGGTAACTTCGGTAGGGTCAACGATGGTAACGCTGCCTTTACCTAGGACTTGTAGCCAACCGTCGCGCTCAAACATCGCGCATGTATCTTCATCAATACCAATGCCAATACGGTCAGGGTGCGACGCAATGGCACTTACCAAACGTACCATTCTATTACGATTGTGGAAATGTTGGTCAACTATCACTTCGGGAATTAAGCCCAAACCAGTGGCCATATCAACTAACGAACGGTTGGGAGACTCACCGCTACCCCCGCCGGCAATCATATGATGACCCATCACTGCTGCCCCAGCGCTCGTGCCCGCTAGCGTTAATTCCCCAGAACGTACCCGGCGCCGAATAATATCCATCGCTGAAGTATCTGAGAGAACGCCGCATAGCCGTAACTGGTCGCCTCCAGTCAAAAAAACCCCTGTACAGTTTTCTAGGGACTCTTTAAAATTACGGTCTTCACACTGCTCGCGTTCGCGAATGTCCAAAACCTCAATTTTCGAGGCGCCCATTTCTTCAAAAATACGGACATAGCGTCCACTGATAATACCGGGTTCTCGCGATGCTGATGGAATAATAGTAATATAACCATCGGATTCACCAGAACGGGCTACGAAAGTTCGCAGTATTTCGCGTCCATGAACCTTATCTTCGGCGCCTCCAATCACGAGAACGGCGGTTTTAGTTGCTTGGGGTGTCGTCATTTCCAGCCATTTAGCTTTTAATTGCCGCATTGTGTATCTCCTGTCAACAACTTCAGGTGAATAAAACAAGTACGCAAGCTTTATCTAATGATTTTGCTCCCGTTTCCTTAAAGGACATTACTGGCTCTTATCAAATTGAGGCAACTACCATTCGATACCCTCTGCGATATAAAAGCAGCATGTCCCCTACATGTCCCGTATTGCTATCTATATTGGGTGTTGATTCACCAGTCGAACAGCCCGTTATTCGGAAAACTGCTCTATAAAAGCAGGTCTTGACACACGGAGCGTTCTTTAAGTAGCTTTATGCATTGTCATGAAGTTGTTAACCCAGTTAATCTATTAATTTAAATCTAGATGTGACAATATTTAAACATAAATTAAGTAATTAGAAAAATTTTTGTGCTATCTGACGTACTATTTACAGTACTTTCAAACTCGCGACATACAAATTGATGTGTTCTACACAACATAGAAAGCTCGAAGAGCAATCGACATTCAAACTTAACGATAGTGTCCTCGAATACGAATTACTGTGCGCTTTGATATAGTTACGCTGTTTCCAGACTGTTTTACCTCAGTTCTCAACTCAGGACTGTTGGGTAAAGCCTTAGCCAAACAGATTGCCCAAGTCAATTTGGTTAACCCACGCGACTTTACTAACGACAAGCATCGTAAAGTCGATGACGAACCTTACGGTGGTGGTGTCGGGATGCTCATGAAGCCCGAACCTATTTTTGCCGCCGTTGAGTCGCTGCCAATTCTACCGCGCAGAGAGGTCATATTGATGAGTCCTCAAGGACAAACCATCAATCAACCTTTGTTACGAGAGCTAGCAATTAACTATGACCAGCTAATCGTCATATGCGGACATTACGAGGGTATTGATGAGCGAGTACAACAAATTGTTACCCGTGAGGTTTCCCTTGGAGATTTTATTTTAACCGGTGGTGAAATTCCTGCAATGGCATTAATCAACGGTGTCACCCGCTTGCTTCCTGGCACCGTTGCCAAAGTCGAGTCTATTAAATACGAAAGTTTTGAGGAAAATCTCCTCGACTACCCCCAATATACTCGCCCCGCCGACTTTCGTGGTTGGAAAGTCCCTAGCGTCCTCCTTAGCGGCAATCATAAAGAAATTGCCAAATGGCGCCTATCCCAACAAATCGAACGTACAAAAATACGGCGCCCCGACCTACTCAAAGCTTGGGAAAAACAACAAAAAGAAGAGAGTTAAAAGTGCTGAGTGCTGAGGAGTGGAGTTATAAGTTTGTGAGTTGTAAGTTTATGAGTTAATTAGTTAATAGGTTACGAGCATAACAACTCCTAACTTCTAACTCTTAACTCAGCACTCAGCACTCATCACTTTTTATGTCTATTCGTATTGGTAACGGCTACGATATTCATCGCTTAACTACTGGGCGCCGTCTTATACTCGGTGGCGTTGAAATTAACCACGAACTCGGTTTACTTGGACATAGTGATGCAGATGTACTAACTCATGCAATAATGGACGCGATGTTAGGCGCCTTATCTTTAGGTGACATCGGACACTATTTTCCACCAACAGATCAAAAATGGGCAGGCGCCGATAGTTTAGTTTTGTTAAGCCAAGTAAATCAATTAATACTAGATAAAGGTTGGAAAATTGGCAATATAGATTCAGTAGTAGTAGCAGAACGTCCAAAACTAAAACCTCACATCGAAAAAATGCGCGAAAAAATATCAAATGTGTTGCAACTAGAACCAACACAAGTAGGTATCAAAGCCACCACTAACGAAAAACTAGGGCCAGTTGGACGCGAAGAAGGAATTTGCGCTTACGCAGTAGTTCTATTACAACAATCAAATTAATAAATACTCTTATCTTGTAGAGCCATCTTGTAGAGCCATCTTGTAGAGCCATCTTGTGGAGCCATCTTGTGGAGCGGGCATCCTTGCCCGCCCTTGGTATAAGACTAGATGCCCTTAATGCAGAACATGATTACTATTATTGACATGGGACGGGCAAGGATGCCCATCCCACTCATTGTTATGATTTTATTTAACATGTAAGTTAAATGCCCAACTTACACAAATCAAGCTAGCTAAAAAGTATGTACGACTAAATGCAAAAAGAGACTTACTTTCAGACTTTTATGGAGGGTAAAGAACACTTAGCAATGTTAGTAACAAATTTACGAGACATAGAACTTCCTGACTTTATCGCTTTAGACAAAGACGAAAATGTTATACTTGTTGCCGAAGTCACAGATTTAATAGAAGCCTGGTTATCTGACTTAAAATCTTATTGGATGTCAAATTCACCAGCCTATCTAAAAGAATTGCAAACAATAGGATTTTTAGCATTAATAGAAGGTGGAACTCAAGCATTTGTTTTTTAGAAGCTCAAATGACATTGATGCAAGAAGCAAAATATAATGATGATTTTATTAGTGCATTGAGAAATCAAAAAAATGAAGCAAAACGAGATACAACATCAGCAAATGCTCTTTTACTATCTGGAAGTCTAGAGCAATCAAGCACTGATTTTTCGCGCAGGTTTGCTGATACCAAAGAGCGCTTTAATTTTGCTTATAATTATCTTGGAAGTAGAGCCGAAGAAATACCTCTATAATTTACCGCAATTCAGGGTGGTTTAAACCGGAGAATTTTAGAAGATAAACATTTAATTGATAAAATTATTTTAGAATGTATAATTAGCCATGCACGCGAACATCCCAATATCAAAAAAGTTTTTCTAAGCGCGAATACTCAGGATTTTAATAAGCGTGAAGTTGCACAACTATTACAAGATACTGGTATTAGATATTTTAGCAAAACTACAAATTTCCTAGGTTGGTTACAAGCGCAAAACCCCTAAGCTGTAAATACAGGCACCTCCCTCCCAATATCAAAATCAAAAAATTTGTTATGATAATTGCCACAAACAGTGTATCTACGGAATTAATTTTCTGACTAAGTAGATATACTTATATGATTTCAGCATAGGAATTCTATATATATGGCTATATTGACCAAAATATTAAAATTAAAGCGTATTTGGATTATTGGGTTAGTTGGGGTGTTTGTTACCCTGTCCCTGAATGCTTGTAACCCAGCAGGGCTGAAAACCAGTGCAGCACAAACGAATCAGCTTGTTGTAAGCATTCTTAGTGACCCTAAGACTTTTAACTACGCGCTTAGTAACGAGTCCCCTAATATATTTGGTTTAACTTTTGCAGGATTAGTAACTGAAGACCCATTTACAGGTGAAACACAACCTGATTTAGCTGAATCTTGGCAAATTTCACCAGATAAGCTCAAAATTACTTTTACGATGCGTGACTCTTTGAAGTGGTCAGATGGTAAACCCCTAACGGTTGATGATGTCGTTTTTACCTTTAATGATATTTATCTCAACGAAGCAATTCCTACTGACGCGCGTGATGTTCTCAGAGTCGGCGCCAAAGGTTTATTACCTAGCGTGCGTAAAGTAGACGAACGACGTGTAGAATTTAGTATACCTGAACCATTTAGTCCGTTTCTAGGTGTAACAGGTTTACCGCTTTTACCAGCACATGCGCTTCGTCCATTTATTCAAACTAAAGACTCTGAAGGAAAACCAATATTCCTCTCGAAGTGGGGTGTTGATACTCCCCCAGACCAAATTATCGTTAATGGCCCTTACAAGGTTGCCAGATATAATACGGGTGAACGTATTATATTTACCCGCAATCCTTACTACTGGCGTAAAGATGCCAAAGGTCAACAACAGCCATATATAGAAAGAGTAATTTGGCAAATTGTCGAATCAACCGATACTGGGTTAATTCAGTTTCGTTCGGGTGGACTTGATAATGTCGCTGTAACACCCGATTATTTCTCGCTGCTGAAAGCTCAAGAAGACCAAGGTAATTTTAAAATTTACAATGGTGGACCTGCGGCAAGCACAACGTTTATGATGTTTAACCTTAATAAAGCTAAACGTAACGGTGTACCACTTGTTAACCCAATAAAGTCACGCTGGTTTAATACCGTCGAATTTCGTCAAGCTATTGCTTATGCCATCGATAGACAAACAATGATAAATAATATCTATCGAGGTTTAGGAGAACCACAAGATTCTCCACTATATGCTAAGAGTCCTTACTATTTATCTCCGGCTGAAGGACTTAAGGTTTACAACTACAACCCTGAACGCGCACGACAGTTACTTACCAAAGCAGGGTTTAAATATGATGGTCGCGGACTGTTACTTGATGAGTCAGGCAACCGCGTTAGGTTTACACTGCTTACAAACGCAGGAAATAAAATTCGCGAAGCAATGGGAGCGCAAATTAAACAAGATTTAGGGAGAATTGGTATTACGGTTGACTTTACTCCTGTAGCTTGGAGTGCGCTCTTAGATGGACTTGATAATACTCTTAATTGGGACACAGCAATGCTTGGTTTCGGCGCCGGTTTCGAGCCAAACTCCAGCGCTAACTTGTGGACTCCAGATGGTGGTTCGCATATGTTTAACTTAAAACCACGCGCGGGAGCAAAACCAATTGAAGGACGAGTTGTTTATCCTTGGGAAGCAAGAATTGGTGAGTTATACGTAAAAGCTGCACAAGAATTTGACGAAGCAAAACGCAAAGCAATTTACGCTGAGTCACAGCAACTTGCACAAGAATATTTACCTTTAATTCACTTAGTTAACCCCTACTCACTATCTGCTGTACGCGACAAATTTGTAGGAATTAAACATTCTGCAACAGGTGGTTCCTTCTGGAATATCCAAGACATCAAAGTCAAACAACCTCAATAAGTAAGGTGGGCAGTGCCCACCCTACAATTAAAAATTTCCCTGTACTTGTAAACCGTAAATTGAGTTACTAGAATACTTGTGTAATATTTTTAACAAAATAATTTCATAATGGTAAGCTATTTTGTGTGTATAATAGATAACTATTTAGGATTTGGGAAGCACACGAGTGTTCTTACAACGAGGTTATCGACGTTTTGTTACAGTTGTGTTGATTTGCACGCTGTTTGTTTTTTTTCAGGTTGCTATTACTAGTTGTAACCCTAGTAATTTAAGGACTAAAAGTAATAAGTCACAGTGGACTACGACTTTGCTGAGTGACCCAAAAACTTTTAATTTTGCTCTTAACGAAGAATTTCCTAATGTATTCTTGTTTACGGCAGAAGGGTTAACTACTATTAATGCGATAACAAGGAAAATTGAGCCTGCCTTAGCTGAGTCTTGGCAGTTCTCTGAGGATAATAAACGTGTTACTTTTACTTTGCGGGATAATTTGAAGTGGTCAGATGGTCATCCTTTAACAGCAGAAGATGTTGTTTTTACTTATAAAGATATTGTTTTTAATCAAGATATTCCTACTAGTTGGCAAGATACTCTCAAAATTGGTAAGAGTAGTGCGTTTCCCGAAGTGCGTCAAATTGATAAGCGTCATGTAGAGTTTATTTTTCCTGAACCGTTTGCTCCGTTTTTGTTTTCTACTACTGGTTCACCTGATGGTGTGGGAATTTTGCCGAAACATGTTTTAGAAAAAACGACAAAAACTAAAGACACAAATGGCAACACATTATTTATATCGACATGGGGTACTGGTACCAACCCAAAGGATATTGTTGTAAATGGACCATATTTGATTGATAGATATGTTCCTAGTCAACGGGTAGTATTTAAACGTAACCCTCATTATTGGCGCCAAGATACTCAAGGTAACAGATTACCTTACGTTGAACGAGTTGTTTGGGAAATTATTGAATCTACTGATACTGGAGTACTGCAATTTCGTTCGGGTGGTTTGGATACGTTGACTGTTTCCCCAGAAAACTTTTCTTTACTCAAGAACGAAGAAAAACGTGGTGATTTTACTATATATAATGGCGGCCCGACTTTTAGTAAGACATTTATTTCTTTTAACTTGAACACTGGCAAACGCCTTCAGGGGCAACCTCTAGTTAACCCAATAAAATCACGTTGGTTTAATAATGTCGCATTTAGACGCGCGGTTGCTCATGCTATTGACCGTGAAACAATGTTAAATAATGTATTCCGGGGTTTAGGTGAATTGCATAACTCACCTCTTGATATTCAAAGTCCGTATTATTTATCACCTGCAAAAGGTTTAAAAGTCTACGAGTACAATCAAGAATTGGCGAAGAAATTACTTTTAGATGCTGGATTTAAATATGATGCTAAAAATCAGTTAGTAGATGAGAATGGAAATCGTGTGCGTTTTACATTGAATACAAACGTAGAAAATAAAACCCGTGTGACAATGGCAGCGCAAATCAAGGGTGATTTAGCTAGAATTGGTATACAGGTAGACGCAAATCCTATTTCTTTTAATACGCTTGTTGATAAACTAAATAATGGGCTTGATTGGGAATGTTACCTTCTTGGCTTCACTGGTTCGATTGAGCCTAACGACGGCGCCAATAAATGGTCACCCGATGGCAGTTCGCACTCATTCAACCAAAAGCCACAGCGAGGACAACCACAATTAATCGGTAGAAAAGTTAATAAGTGGGAAGAAGAAATTGGGCGCCTGTATATCGAAGCAGCACAAGAATTAGACGACAATAAACGTAAGCAAATTTACGGTAAAACTCAACAAATAACGCAAGAATATCTACCTGAGATTTACTTAGTTACTCCATTATCTTTGGTAGCAATCCGTAACCGTATTCAAAACGTCAAATTTTCTGCGCTTGGCGCCCAAGGTGCGACACTATGGAATAAATATGAATTAAAAGTTCGTTCGTAGGGTGGGCAGTGCCCACCTTACAATATAGTTCGTTCGTAAGTGGAGCTATGCCTCACATACAATATGACCAATGACCAAAATCTACGCTACCTTCTCGAATCTGTAGCTAATGGTAGCCTTTCTACCGATACCGCATTCGATAAACTTAAAGACTTAGCATACGAAAGAGTTGGAGAATTTGCGAAAATAGACCATCATCGGGAACTCAGAACAGGTTTTCCAGAAGTTATTTGGGGACAGGGCAAAACTCCCGAACAAATTGCCCAAATAATGAATGTAATGCGTCAGCGTAACCCTGTAGTTATGGCAACACGTATTTCACCCGATGTATATCAATTATTGCAACCTAAAGTCCGAGAACTGCGCTATTACGAAATGGCGAGGATTTGCGCTATTACTCCCGATACAATAGAACCGAAATATCACGGTGAAATTGGTATTATTTCTGCTGGCACTGCTGATTTACCAATTGCTGAAGAAGCTGCCGTGACTGCTGAACTTTGTGGTTTTCGTGTGCAGCGACTATGGGATGTTGGTGTTGCTGGTATTCACCGTTTACTTAATAACCGTCATGTTATTGAATCCGCTTCTGTGTTAATTGTTGTTGCTGGTATGGAAGGCGCCTTACCTAGTGTTGTTGCAGGTCTCGCTAATTGTCCTGTAATTGCTGTGCCTACTAGTATTGGTTATGGCGCTAGTTTTGCTGGACTAGCGCCACTGTTAACGATGTTAAATTCGTGTGCGGCAGGTATTGGAGTTGTAAATATTGATAATGGCTTTGGTTCTGCCGTACTAGCTGGACAAATTTTACGAACAGCCGAGAAATTGCGGTTGGCGCCTACTGAGTGTTGAGGTTATGACTGTATTTTATTCTACAAATACGGTCGGTAAAGTCTAAAATGGTGCGTTTTTTAACAAAAAATTGGGTAATATTAGCTGCTTTCGCTCTCAGCTTTGTACTGACTGTCTGTATTTCTGCTTAGAGTGGTTTTGTAGTGGACATTACTTGTGTATTCAGGTTATGACAGTTTTGTCATTATTTAATTTGTATTTTAATACACAGGCGTTTTGGCCTGTGCCACAAGAGAGCTTATGGATATTTTTAGTGATTGGGTGTTTCAATTTGGACTGGGACATATAGATTTGACGGTTTTGGCTCAGAATGTTACTGACCCGAATCTTTTGGGTCAGATACAAAAGTCGTTTACGCACTTTGTACAAACTGGGCAAGCATGGGCACTGTTGATTGGGTTGGCTATTGGCTATATGATTCGGAATCTAACTAGCTACGGTTAGAAACAAAGTTAGGAGTGAGGAGTGCTGAGTGCTGAGTGCTGAGTGCTAAGTTAAAACTCCTAATTCCTAACTCCTAACTCCTAATTCCTAATTCCTAACTTTTTTATGACTCAGCAACCGAATTGGAGTCCACGATTTGAATCAGGACTGCATCCTCATATTGCTCGCTTTAATGCGAGTATTAACTTTGATATTGAATTAATTGAGTATGATATTACTGGTTCTGTGGCACACGCTAAAATGCTTGCTCATACTGGTATTATTTCTGAATCGGAAGGCGAACAGCTTGTTTCTGGTTTAGAACAAATTCGTCAAGAGTATCGCTCTGGTAAGTTTACGCCGGGTGTTGATGCTGAAGATGTACACTTTGCTGTTGAACGGCGCCTGACAGAAATTACAGGTGATGTAGGAAAAAAACTACACACTGCTCGTTCGCGTAATGACCAAGTTGGTACTGATACTCGTCTTTATTTACGAGCGCAAATTGAACAAATTCAACGCCAAATTCGAGAATTTCAATCTGTATTGCTCGATATTGCCGAACAAAATGTTGAAACTTTAATACCTGGTTATACGCATTTACAACGCGCGCAACCCCTGAGTTTAGCTCACCATCTTCTTGCTTATTTCCAAATGCTAGAGCGTGACTGCCAGCGGTTGAGTGATGTTCGGCGCCGTGTTAATATATCGCCGCTTGGATGTGGTGCTTTAGCAGGAACAACTTTTCCTATCGACCGCCACTATACTGCTGAACTATTACATTTTGATGCTGTTTACGAAAATAGTCTGGATGGTGTCAGCGACAGAGACTTTGCGATTGAATTTACGTGTGCAGCTAGTTTAATTATGGTTCACCTGAGCCGTCTTGCTGAAGAAGTAATTTTTTGGGCAAGTCAAGAATTTGGCTTTGTGACTTTATTAGATAGCTGTGCAACTGGTTCAAGTATTATGCCCCAAAAGAAAAACCCCGATGTTCCAGAACTGGTACGGGGTAAAACTGGTCGTGTATTCGGTCATCTCCAAGCGTTGTTGGTGATGATGAAAGGACTGCCCTTGGCATATAACAAGGACTTACAAGAAGATAAAGAGGGTTTGTTTGATAGCGTCAAAACCGTTACAGCTTGTTTAGAGTCAATGACAATATTGCTACGCGAAGGTTTACAATTTAAGGTGCCTCGCTTGGAAGAAGCTGTATGCGAAGATTTTTCTAACGCGACTGATGTAGCTGACTATTTAGCAACCAAGGGAGTTCCGTTTCGCGAAGCTTATAATCTTGTGGGCAAAGTCGTTAAAACTTGTATTGCCGCAAATAAACTTCTGAAAGATTTGACTATATCCGAGTGGAAACAACTACATCCAGCTTTTGAAGCAGATATTTACCAAGCTATTAACCCGCTTCAAGTCGTTGCCGCACGTAACAGCTACGGTGGTACTGGCTTTACTCAAGTTCGAGAAGCATTAAAGAATGCTCGTGCCACTTTAAACCTACCAACCAGGTAGAGACTTTACATGTAACGTCTCTACGACGGGGTGTATTAAAAAGCAAATTGGGGGATACAGTAATGTATCCCCCAACTTTGTAACAGCGACTTTTATGAACGAGCGAGCGCAATAATGTAGTATTAGCCCTCAGCGTCCATTGCTGCTGTACTCTCTTCTTCTTCGCTCTTAGGCGCTCTTTGTTGGAATCTTCGTTGCATTCTTCCCGTAGTCGTCCGTTTACGGAACTTTCGGGCGTAAGCCTGGTTCCGTAGCGCCTTTTCTTTTTTTGGGTTACGGCGCTTGGCCATGTTCACCTCATTTTGTAAACAACAAAAAAGCTATGCTTTGGCATCTGCTTGGTAATCTTAACAGTTACCAATCCTATCAAATAGTTTCTGCCGTTCTAGCTTTGATTATTTATAGAACAGCAATCTAGTATACATTACAGCTTGCCATTATGTCAAATATTAAAGAACCAGAAACCCGGTTTCTATGATAAATTCTCATTTTCCCAAATAGGTATGAACTAGAAACCGGGTTTCTTAGGTTTCTCAAGTTTCTTGTATAATTATTCAATAAATGTAAAATACGTATTTAAGCATACACTGCTGAAATATTTAGTGGATGCTAATATTGATTTGTTCTAGGGTAATGGTTAGAATATACCCCAAAACCACGAAATTTATAATTCAATCAAAAATTAATAACATAGCTGAAGTTAGCTAATGTCATTAAGTATTTGAGTAAATAATCGTGGCGACGATGAACATTTTAAGCTCAATTACTTACCAAAACGGATATTGAATATTTTTGCCTTATTTGCTTTCGTAATTCAGTCCACACGTGGCTTGTGGCGTATTGGACAAACTGTACTTGGTGTTATATTTCGTCACCCCGTTCCTGGTACAAGTATAATTCCTATTTTACCTGACGGAAAAATTGTGCTAATTCGGCGCCGTGACAACGGTCTTTGGTCGTTACCTGGAGGTATGGTTGATTGGGGAGAAGATATACCTATTACGGTTGAGCGTGAGTTAAAAGAAGAAACTGGGTTAGATTTGGTAAAAATTACCCGCTTAGTTGGCGTGTACTCGGCACCCGACCGTGACCCCAGAATTCATTCTATCTGTGTAGTCGTTGAAGCAGAAGTTCAAGGCAATATGTCGGTTCAAGACACAATGGAAGTCATAGAAATACAAGCGTTCTCTCGAGATTCCATACCTTCAGGACCAATGTCTCACGACCATGCTCAACAATTAAAAGACTACTTAGAAGGTTTGACGACAGTTTGTTAGTACTTTTGTAATTATTATTTTGAGTACCTAAAATTAATAACTCTGACTTTTATTTCCGCACGTTCCCGACGAACTGCGTGTATAACAGAAGTCAGTAATAACGCGGTCACGCTTTTATTAACTTTTTAACTCCTTGCTTCTACATTAAAATGGATAGTTTATTTCGTAACTCTCGGAGAAAGCTCTCTCAAGGGCTTATATTTTGGCGCGAAGTCGGTCAAGGTTCCAATGTTATTTTTTTGCATGGTAGCTGGAACGAAGGTAGTCAATGGGTACCAGTGATGGAGTCGTTATCGCACGATTATCATTGTTTGGCGCCAGACTTATTAGGATTTGGAGAGTCTGAGATTCCCGATATTCATTATTCAATAGATGTGCAAGTCGAGTCCTTGGCAGAGTTTCTTTTAGCATTAAAGTTAGAGCGCGTATATTTAGTTGGAGATACATTAGGCGCCTGGATAGCGGCAAGTTATGCTTTGAAATATCCAGAACGAGTTCTCGGTTTAATTTTGGTTTCCCCCGAAGGCGTAGCAACTTCTTCAACCGACAAACGTTTGAAGCAAATGAAAAATATACTTCAGCGTTCAGAGTTAGTGTTTGCCTTATTAAAATTAATACGTCCAATTGCCAAAATGTTGGGAAAGGAAATTAAAGTTCAAGAAGAATGGCGCCAGCGTTTAATTATGGAGCAATATCCAACAGCGTGTGAGCTATTATTTCAGCGTCAACTTCCCGAAGTACGTGCAGAACTTCTCGAAAATCGTCTTGCTTTTTTAGTAGTTCCAGTTTTAATTTTACAAGGCGGCAAAGATACGCAAGAAGCAATTGCGATGAGTAACACTTACGCTGAATTAATACCTGGAGCTAGTATAAATACGATTGCTCACGGAGAGCAAAATTTACCACATTTTTGTAGTAACGCTGTTGCAGAACAAATTCGTGACTTTATTAAAACCCGTAAAGTTAGTTGGGCAGTTTTTAATTAAGACCTTGGCAACGGATGTAACGGATGTAACGGATGGTTAATTAGTTAAAACAAGTCATCCGCTACGTCCGTTGTAATCCGTTGCAAATTGCATTCCCCAGAATACTAAGTTATGTTCTATAACTATGTGTGTGGCTATTTCTGGCGTTTCAGATTGTAGATAAGAATAAATTAACGTACTATTGCCACCAGTCATTACAACTTGGCTTTGTGGAAAGTCTTTCCACCAAGAAGTAACAAAATCTGTAATTCCCGCAAGTAATGTATAAATTATTCCGCTTTGTATCGCTTCAGGAGTGTTTATTGCCCAGCGTGAAGGTAGCTTTTGCGGTAGGTTAACTTTAGGTAAGGCGCCAGTTCGTATTTCTAACATTGTCATTTGCATACTCAACCCTGGTAAAATTGCTCCACCTACCAAGGCTTTATTATTATCGGCGCCAGTAAAAGTCAGTGCAGTTCCAACATCAATGACTAGTACAGGAAACCCTAAAACAAGACCTGCACCTAATACAGCTAAAGCTCTATCAATACCCAAAGTTGGATACATTTGCTTTAGTGCAATATTTTCTAAATAAATAATCTTGACATTTGGGTAGTTTTGCCATAACGCAGTCTGTAAAGGAACAACAGAAGCAAGATACAAAGGCAGATGAGGATTCAAAGGGGAGGGTAACTCTGGAGTTAATAAATAATCGCTATCCCAACTATAGATAAAATCCTCCCCCTCAAATAATCCCCAATGCAACCGAGAATTGCCAATCATTAACCCCAACCAGCTTTCCAACATATTAACTTTCCCTCATCGTAAGGTGGGCAGTGCCCACCCTACTTCTATATCACCTTGGTCTCTTTTGTTTTATTTAACTCATCGATAGCTTTTTTAATAATTATTTACATTTAACTCATGCCACAATAGAGCTAGATGTAATAAATACTTAATATATACAGGAGGAGAGCTATGGTAGCACTCACCGAAAAGACTCAAAAAAGACTTACTATACAGATTGCGGATATTGCCTGCGATACAACAACGATTCGCTCGCTAGATTGGGATAGAGACCGCTTCGATATTGAATTTGGCTTGCAAAACGGCACCACGTACAACTCATTTTTAATTCGTGGAGAAAAAATAGCCCTTGTCGATACCTCCCATGAAAAGTTCCGTCATCTATATTTAGATGCGGTAAAAGGATTAATCGACTTTAGCGAAATCAACTATTTAATTATCAGCCATACAGAACCCGACCATAGTGGGTTAGTCAAAGACGTTTTGAAACTGGCGCCAGATATTACTGTAGTTGGTTCCAAGGTAGCGATTCAATTTTTAGAAAATCTTGTACATACTCCATTCAAGCGCCAAATCGTCAAAAACGGTGATAAGTTGGATTTGGGTAACGGGCATGAACTGGAATTTGTGATTGCTCCCAATTTACACTGGCCCGACACCATTTTTACATTCGACCACAAAACCAAAACTCTCTACACCTGTGATGCATTTGGATTGCATTACTGTTCGGATGCGACATACGATGAAAATTTAGAAGCGATTTCGCCCGACTATAAATACTACTACGAATGTTTGATGGCGCCAAACGCGCGCTCGGTACTATCTGCACTAAAGCGAATGGGTGAACTCGAACACATCGACATGATAGCCACTGGTCACGGGCCACTATTACTGCATAACGTTGACGAGCTAACAACAAGATATCGTACCTGGAGTCAAACCCAAACAAAAGCAGAAACTACAGTTGCTGTATTTTACGTTTCTGAATATGGCGCCTCAGATAGACTAGCAGCTTCACTTGCAAACGGTATTAGCAAAACAGGTGTAGCTGTTGAAATGATAGACCTAAGCGGCAACCCAGATTTACAAGAATTACGTGAACTTGTAAGTCGAGTTGCAGGTATTGTGGTTGGTATGACACCTGCTACTAACGACCCTAATATTCAAGGCGCCCTTGGTACAATATTAGGTTCAGCCAAAGAAAAGCAAGCTATTGGTATTTTTGAAACAGGTGGTGGTAACGATGAACCAACCTACCCTTTACTCAACAAATTCCGCGCGCTAGGTTTACACATCGCATTCCCAGTTATCGAAATTCGCGAAACCCCAACAGAAAACACCTACAAACTTTGTGAAGAAGCAGGTACTGACTTAGCGCAATGGGTAACACGCGATAAAAGCATCAAACAAATGAAAGCACTAGGCGCCGACCTAGATAAAGCTTTAGGTAGAATAAGTGGCGGTTTATACATTATCACAGCTAAGAAAAGTGATGTACAAAGTGCGATGTTAGCTTCATGGGTAGCACAAGCAAGCTTTAAACCATTAGGTTTTAGCGTTGCCGTTGCCAAAGACCGTGCGATTGAATCACTGATGCAACCCGGTGATAAATTTGTCCTCAACGTCCTTGAAGAATCCAATTATCAAGGTTTAATGAAACACTTCCTCAAACGATTTGCACCAGGTGCAGACCGTTTTGAAGGAGTACGTACACAACCATCTCAAAACGGCGCCCCTATTCTTACAGATGCACTAGCGTACATGGAATGTGAAGTAGCAAGCCGACTCGACGCAGGAGACCACTGGATAGTTTACTGTACTGTTTACGCTGGTAGAGTTTCCAAACCCGAAGGACTAACAGCAGTACACCACCGTAAAGTTGGTAATCACTACTAAAAAGTTAAAAGTGCTGAGTGCTGAGTGCTGAGTATAGAGTGTTGAGTATGAAGTTTTAACTCCGCTCCTCAGTTCTTCGTAAGGTGGGCATTGCCCACACAATAATTCCTCACTCAGAACTCAGCACGACTCACTCCCCACTCAGAACTCAGCACTCCTAACTCAGCACTCTTATGTCAATAAAACCTCGTGATGTTCAAATTTTCCCGGTTGCTACAGATACGCGCGTATTTCGTTCTCGCAGTTGGGCACGTTTAAGATTTGAAGTTGAGTATGCTTTAGCGAAGGGTACAACTGCCAATTGTTTTTTAATTGAAGCCAATAAAACAGCGCTTATTGACCCACCTGGAGAAACTTTTACAGAAATTTTCTTAAATGCGTTACAGCAACGGGTTGATATTAAAAAGATAGATTATGTAATTCTTGGTCACGTCAACCCCAACCGTGCGGCAACATTAAAGGCTTTATTTGAAATTGCACCCCAAATTACGTTCGTCTGTTCTAATCCAGGCGCCATTAATTTACGTGGAGCGTTAGAAAATCCAGATTTACCTATATTAGTCAAACGTGGTGGAGAAACACTAGATTTAGGTAAAGGGCACGAACTCGAATTTATTCCTACACCAAACCCTCGTTACCCTGACGAACTTTGCACTTACGACCCACAAACAGAAATTTTATACACAGATAAATTATTTGGTGCCCATATATGTGGCGACCAAGTATTTGACGAAGGTTGGCAATCTTTCCTAGAGGATAGAAGATATTACTTTGAGTGCGTAATGGCGCCTCACGCGCGTCAAGCCGATACAGCACTAGAAAAACTGTCCGACTTGAAAGTGCGAATGTACGCTCCTAACCACGGGCCAATGGTACGGTACGGATTAATCGAACTAACCAAAGCGTACCGCGAATGGATACAACAACAAACTAACCAAGAAAACACCGTAGCATTAATTTACGCATCCGCTTACGGAAATACCGCAACAGTAGCTCAAGCCATTGCTCACGGAATAACCAAAGCAGGTGTAAGAGTAGAATCAATCAACTGTGAATTTGCCGACCCAGCAGAAATTCAAGAAGCAGTAGAAAAATCAGCAGGGTTTATTATGGGTTCCCCCACACTAGGAGGACACGCACCCACACCCGTACAAACAGCTTTAGGAATAGTTTTAGCCAATGCTAGCAAAACCAAACTCGCAGGAGTATTTGGTTCCTATGGTTGGAGTGGTGAAGCTATCGACATACTAGAAACAAAACTCAAAGACGGAGGATACCGTTTTGGGTTTGACCCCATCCGCGTCAAATTCAAACCCGACGACAAAACAATCCAATTGTGTGAAGAAGCAGGAACCGACTTTGCCCAAGCAATAAAACGCACAAACCGAGTTCGCGTAGCTTCAGCACCAGCAAGCAGCTTAGAACAAGCAGTAGGTAGAATTCTCGGTTCACTATCGGTAGTTACAGCCAAACAAGGCGATGTATCAAGCGCCATGCTCGCATCGTGGATATCACAGGCAAGCTTTAGTCCCCCTGGTTTAACAATATCTGTAGCCAAAGACCGTGCGTTAGAAGCTTTAATGCACACCGGAAACCCCTTCGTCGTCAACATATTAGCCGAAGGTCGAGAAATCCGTAAACACTTCATGAAAAACTACGCACCCGGACAAGACAGATTTGCCGGACTAGAAACAACCGAAGCAGCCAACGGTTCACCTGTATTGATGGGCGCCTTAGCTTACCTAGAATGCACCGTCAAAGACCGCATGGAAGTAGGTGACCACTGGCTAGTATACGCCACAGTAGACGACGGTAAAGTCTTAAACCAAGACAGCGTCACCGCAGTCCACCACCGCAAATCCGGCAACCACTACTAAGTAGGGTGGGCACTGCCCACCATACAAGCCAATTTTTCTAAGACTTACTTTTCATCTGCATTTTTTCCTGAATA
The DNA here is from genome assembly GCF_019977735.1 of Calothrix sp. PCC 7716. Taxonomy (GTDB): domain Bacteria; phylum Cyanobacteriota; class Cyanobacteriia; order Cyanobacteriales; family Nostocaceae; genus Dulcicalothrix. Next base: position 768,011 of record NZ_AP025018.1, read on the forward strand.
GCAGCTTTAATTTTCGTTTCAAAATCAGGGTCATCAGCAGTCGCGATAATCTTACGTTCGCGCTTACTTAACCTATCCAAATATGCCTGAAGTGCCAATTTATCCTCACGGTTCGAAAAGTAGTAGCGCTTTAACTCCTGGTCAGACATATCATCATAATTAATCTGAGTCATCAAAAAACCTCTCCATTTGGGGTAATCTGGAATTCTAACTCTTCATCGTTGCCAGCAATAATGTACAAGTAACGAGTTCGACTATCCACACAAACAAGATGTATGGGTTGTAAAGCGAAGTAAGTCAACTGATAGACAATACAATACTGTCTTTCAAGCTGGGCAACTGTTGGCATTTGAGACATTCACTCTGCACACCGTATATTTTAATATCTATTTTATAAGCTTTTATATATATTGTGATTAAGCTAACGTGTAAAAATCAACAATTCTCAAGTAATCAACTAATGGTTGGCACCATAAGCCAACAATATTGCTCATTGATATTAACGTTTTACTCGTGTTTTAAAGAACGCGATATCAATCCCCAAAACTCCTATAAGTATTGGGTACTGTACGAGTATTATTCCCAGAATGAGCATAAGTTATAACATGACCAGTATTTATGCCTGTAGCCTGTAGGGTGGGCATTGCCCACCTTACTTGACAAATCAAATTTTGAGTTATTTGAGTTCCAAGCTAAAGTCGCAGACAACAAACCCTGTTAAAATAGTGAGTGTGGTATTAGCAACCGTTATAATGTCAGCCAAGGACAAGTTTCATGAAGTTGTCAAAAACGCACTTCAAAAAGATGGGTGGACTATAACCGATGACCCTTTGAAAATTCGTGTTACAGCTACAAGCAAATTGTATATCGATTTAGGCGCCGAGAGAATTCTAGCTGCTAACCGCAATGGAGAAAAAATAGCTGTTGAAGTTAAAAGTTTTCTAGGCGCCTCAACTATGACAGAGTTTCATGTAGCAATAGGACAGTATACAAACTATCGTTATGCTCTAGAAGACTTACAATATGAACATCTTTTATATTTAGCTGTACCTATAACTATTTATAATGATTTTTTTAGCGATAAATTTGTACAATCAGTAATTCAACGTAGTCAAGTTAATTTAATTATCTACGATGAAGAGAAAGAAGAGGTAGTAAAATGGCAAAAATAGATGAATACCGAGAAGCTATTCAAAAAATGCTAACAGAATACGCAGAGCGAGATTCTGATGAACAAGATGTTGAGTTACAAAAAGTTTTTGACACCTTACACGACCATTACCAACTTCTATATGTAGGCTGGGAGAATCGAAAAAGAATATTTGGCCCAGTTATGCATTTAGATATTAAAAATGATAAAGTTTGGATTCAGTGGAATGGTACAGAAACCGATATTGCAGCAGAATTAATGAGTATGGGTGTAGCGAGAGAAGATATTGTGCTAGGTTTTCATACACCCTATATGCGACAATTTAGCGATTTTGCAGTAGGATAATTTTGAAATGTAGAGATGTAGGTTGGGTGGAACGTAGTAAAACCCAACAAAACTAGAAATATTGGGGCACACAACCTACAATTATTTTTTATTAACAAATTAAAGTTTGAGTTAAAGTTTAGTTTTGTATCAGTATCTGTAGATAGTAACAGGCGCCCCGAAAAATTCTCTCAAATGGCGCCTAGTCCCAGTCTTAGAGGTTGTTTGAAAAGTCAAATAAGGTATAAATTGTCATTCTGAGTGGAGCGCAGCGGAACGTAAACGTAGTTTTCCCGTAGGGTAGAATCTAGGGTTTAGCCCATATACTGAGATGCTTCGTTCCTCAGCATGACATTCATAGACACTTTTAAAACATCCTCTTAGATAAATATATTTTTGTATTGCAAATGAAAAATAACATAGGTACGATTATTGATTAGCTTATCGAAGTAATTCTAGCTAATGGCACAACTTTATTATCGGGGAATGGTAGAGGAAAATGGTAAACCAAAAATAGGACGCAACGCGAGGTTACTGGGAGTTAGACCAGGTATTGACATTGACATTGAACAAATGCCTGGAGGCTGGTTTGATGAACACGGGTACTTGCTACCAGAAAAGGAACGTAAATTTACTGACGTACTTGTAGATGCAGCTGTTAGAAATATAAAAGGTATGTCTACTTCACTTTCAATTGAAAGTTTGCCCGAATTTCGCAAACCTATAAAGTTTGGTGGAACTGGAAAAGACCCTCTATGGCAAATAGAAGATAGCAAAATTAGTGGCGATATTGAAGCAGTGCAAGATAGTGCTACTCACGTTACCATTATGCCAACAGCTACAATGCTTTTAGAGAAGTATGAAACAGCTTTGGCAAAAACTCGAAACGATTGGGTACTCGTTTAATCGGTCGGTGGAGTTAATAGGAGAATATTATGGCATGGATATTTAGCTTATCTGCTGAGTGTGGTTCAGACTCAGAGCGCGCGCAGGAATTTTCAAAGCATTTTGATGGCGCCAGTTTGACTCTCTCAAATGGTACTCAGTCTCAGTGTCAGGTAAGCATTTTTCAAGATATTGAGGACAACTGGTGGTGTCGGGTTTGTCCGAATAACATTAGTCAAGTAGGAGTAGATACACCAGAAACAGCTTATTTAATGACAGAATTAGGTATATTACTGTATCAACGTTTGCTTTCTGCACCTAGCTTTCGTTATGCTTTGGTTGGTGTAGAAGTGGATGAATTTAGAACTTACAACGAATTGTTAGAGGATTTACCAAATTTGGCTTTCCCCGGTTTAGTCCTAGCTCTCGATGTTTGGCAAGAAGCTGGTTCACCTCAACGCTTTCAACCTTTTAGCTTGGGATATGTCTGGAAAACTTATGAAGGTGAAGTTTATAAGCCACTTATGGCATCATCAGACTTAAAAAGTAAGCTAAATCAATTAGTGACTGTGCAGTAAACTAAATGTATGTTAGATAATAACACGCTTCTAAACTCACCGCACTCCGTTCTTTTATCCCATAAAAGTTGTACGCTATATTATAGGTTTCTCAGTCTCAATATTATTTGTCTTGAATGAGTTCCTCAAATTTTTAGCTATTGAAATTCCTTTATTAGCCTTAGTAATAATTCCTTTCGCTTTTACATATTTTTCGTTTTCACCAAGACTGACATCAACTAATTCTTTTGCAGCTTCTTTGATAGCTTTGCCTTTTGGCTGCGTAGCATTAGTTTTTTGATTAGGCAGTATAGCTCCAACTAAACGTATGCTCGGCAAGACATATTTGAAACCTTTAATTCTAAAAGAAGAAGAGTTTGTATTATCTTGAGAAATTATAAAGATTATCAAAGCAACAAGTAAAATTACTGGTGGTAATAAAAACAAAGGATAATTTAAAATAAGATATAGGATAATATATAGGATAATATTTAGAATACCATCTAAAATCAAATCCTCGATAAAATTAGTTCGTGCTGCAATAAGCAGGTTATTCATAGCTTTGATAGTAGAACAAGCGTTGTTAAAATTATTTTGTAACAAAAGTAGATGATTCAACCAATACTGCAAGGGATAGCTTTTTATAACATAATGGATCCCCCCTAGCCCCCCTTAATAAGGGGGGAAAAAGAGGATTTATAGCCCTCCTTAATAAGGGGGGTTGGGGGGATCGAATTCTATTCCTTGTAGTATTGATGATTCAACTATTCGTGTAGTTACGTTTACTACACAAATAGATAATTTAAAAGTTTTCAAATCTATCAAAACTCCCAATTATGATCTGGGTCATCAAGAGCGGCTCTAACAGTTGCTAAATCAGCAAAATCTTTAAATGGGCTAGACTTGGCAATTTCTACAATTGAATGCAAAGCTAAATTTAACTGGTTATTATCACCACTTGCTATTGCATTATCCACTTTTTCAAATAAAAAGCGAAAGTTCTGTGACCGCTCGTCAAATGATAATTCAAGATACTTTATTAAAGCATCACGCTGGGCTTGAATTTGGGTAATAGTTGTTTTTTCCCAGGCTTCAATACCACGTCGTTTTGTACGTTCTTCTTCTGCTACTATTTTATATTCGGTATAGGCTTCAACAATCGCGCGTAAACATTGAGAAGCACCTGCACCTCCATGTAATACTTCTACAGAAACTTTTTTTACGTTCATACTCAGCTACCTGGTAAAGTGCGGTATTTTTCTAATACGGTGACAGTGCCAAAATTCAACTTTCCTTCATTATTTAAAACAGGCGTTTTCAATATTTCTACTAATCCATTCATCAAAATACCTACTTGTTGAAACTTTTCAGCATCCCTATTAGAATCAAAAGTCTGAGATTCTAGTCTGTTAAGGCCAGAAACTGCGCGAGAATTTAGATATTCAAATATCCCTTTCAACTCATTAATACGTTTTCTCACCTCTATTGAATAGTCTTCAGCAACATAAATTTCCGTGATAGCTTTATTAACTTTAGCTTCATGTTCCCGCGCTTTTGTCATCGCTTTTTCGCCTTCACGAGCAGCAAAAAAACCTCCGATAGCTAAGGCAGGCAAAACGGTGATGCCACCCAAAACTACAGTACCAAGAGCCATACCACCACCACCTGCTGCAATTGCTCCACCGCCAAACCATGCTAAAGTCGCATTCCAAGCAGCGGCGCCACTAAGACTAGAAATAGCTGTTCCTGTGCTTGCTGCTCCAATAGAAGTTGCAACTCCTATTGCACCGCCATAACCAGCAGCAGCAGCTCCAGCAGCTTTGGCGCCTTCCATAAAATATTGTTCTGCTCCTACCGCCGCAGCTTTGTACTCCTTGAGCTGTTGAACTGAAAAGTCGATTCCTTCCAAAAGCCGCTTTTCACTTTCAGAAGCCTTTCTACCTGTGCGCTCTAAAAATTCTATAAAGCGCTTAATTGTGCCTCTAATTACATCAAACTGGAGTTTTCCATATTCTTCTGCCAACTTGTTTGTATCTGATTCCTCTATTTTTAATTGTCTTAAAGCACGCTCGTAACGCTCTTGAGCAGCTTTAGCAACTTCATTAGCTTTATGACCAGGGTAAAATGAAACCATGAAATGCTCCTTGTGCCGATTTTAAAAATTTAGCAAATTGCTTACTGAGTTAGTAAACAGACTTTGAAAAATTGCTATCTAAGTCCTATTTGCTTTCAAATAGCTTGTTTTAAACTTAGCTTTCTACGAAATAATACGTAAAAAAAATATTTGTAGTGTCTATATTTAGACTATAAAAAATATGCATTATAATCGGGAACTAACTAGCACTAGCAATTAAGTTAGGATATGGTTAGGAAAATACGTGAACATTAATCGAATCGCGCTCTATGACATCTACTAACGAGCAATTTGCACAAGCTACCAATCAATGGGACTTGGAGACGCTATATATAGACTTGGCATCTGCCAAAGGAAAGCGTCTTACTCCAGTAGAAAAATTGCACTTGCGCGGATTGCTTTGTGGTTACAGTCCAGTAGAAATTGCGGAAAAATTGAATAAGAGTGCTAAAGGTGTTGGAGTTGACCTCTGTAAAACTTTATACGTTTATGTGAAAAATCTTGTTGATAAATCAGATGAGAGTATAGAGAATTGGAGAGATGTTACAGAGTGGTTGGAAGAAGCAGGGTATAAAACTCAGGTATCTTTTGAAACAGATAATGCTTATGATTTACCTTTAAAGATTGTAGTTAATAAAGCAAATATTAGTCTTGAAAATAATCATTTAATTATTGATTTGAATATGCGAATAGTGGCGCCCTCACCTTTAGAGGCGCCAACGATAGAAGATAAAAACATCAATAATGGAAAAGTTGAAATGTAGATGCTATAACGGTAAACTTATAATACACTGTAATATTACAATCTTGATATAGATAGCTACAATAGAATAAACAGTATATACAAACCATGCTGGTAAGGATTTTTTATGAATGTCCTTAAAGAAGTGATTACTCAAGAGTTAGAGAACCTTAATGAACAACAACTTCAACAAGTTGGCGATTTTATAGCCTTTCTTAAATACAAAAGCCGCATTGCTAGTTTGAAAATTGATGAAAAGCAAATGGCGGCTCTATATCAAGAGTTTGAGGAAGAAGATAGAAAATTTGCGGAAGAGGGAATTGATGAATATGCAAAATCTCTAAATCAACAAGATTTAAGATGACTATTGAAAAAGGTGAAATATGATTGGTTTATCAATATGACTTTTCTGCCAGAAAGCACAAAGTTAGGAATTCTCGAAGTTATAGAAGTTTATATATTCTATGACCAACCAGTATTATTTTCTTGTAAGAATAAATCAGGATTATCTTATATTGCACTTAGTATAGATGAGACAGATTTTTCAGAGATATGGTTGTATGCCCCCATTTCTAAATCTAGATTTCAGCGATTGGTTCAGGGTGAAGTCGAACTTAGGGATGTTTTTACTGATGCAGAAGATGCCTTCGTGTATCGTGTAGAAATCCAGTATAATCAGTCAAATACAATTATAGATTTGATTGATTGTAGTAAAATGCCAGATGAAAATTTGCCAGAAGAAGGAATAACAATTCAATCATAAAAATGGGATGATTAACGGATTTGCTTTATTTGCTTAGGTTCTAGATGTTTAATTGGATACAAGCAGAACCGCTCAAATTCATGCATTGTTACCTGATCCATTACGCCAGCTTTATACAGCCCGTTAGCCGTTTCGTAAACAGCATCAAGAATCGCTGATTTCTTCTTCCGCATCACAATTTACCTTTATGATTATATCAAAATTTGCTAGTATTATCTTGATAAGCACAAATATAAGGTGTTATAAGGATAAACAAGCAATGGCAGGAGTTAAAAACAGAACAGGAAACCCAGGAGTTAAGAATCCCAAGAAGCGTTCGAGTACATCTTTTACTGTATCACCTCTCAAAGAGCCAAAATCAAATAAGATTATGGGCTTTAAACCTAGCCTTAGTCTTGAAGAAAAAATTAAAACCGCAATTAATATTTATAGTATCTCTCAATCTGATTTTTTAGAAAAAGTAGCAATTGCTTATTTAGAACTTCTTGAACAACAGTCTCTACATTAAAAATAACGTCTCTGGCAGGTGCTTTTATGAATGACCTTTACGGAGGAGTAGACCCTAGGGACATTCCAAACTATTCTATTGGTGATGCTGCTCGTTACCTACGCATTCCCTGCCTGTACAATTCGCTCTTGGGCAGTTGGGCGAAAATATGTGACAGAAGACGGTTCATGCTTTTCTAAACCGCTTATTAAAATTAAAAAACTTAAACCACTGCTCCTCTCGTTTACTAACCTCGCCGAAATTCATGTTCTTCGAGCAATTCGTAAACACCACAAAATTCAATTAGACAAGGTACGAATTGCACTTGATTATATTGATGAGCAGTTTCAAGCACCTCATCCCCTAGCACTTGAGCGTTTCCGTACTGATGGTGTAGACTTGTTTATCGAGCGATATAATTCCCTCGTTAATGTCTCTAAACGTGGGCAAACGGAACTGAAAGATGCTTTTAATGCTCATCTAGAACGAATTGAACCTGATGATACTGGGCTTGCAATTAAACTTTATCCTTTTACTCGCTCTCATGAGGAAGATAACCCTCGTATCGTGGTTATTGACTCTCAAATCGCTTTTGGGCGCCTCGTTATTGCTGAAACAGGAATCCCCACTCGCGTTTTGGCGGAGCGTTATCAAGCAGGTGACTCAATTGACGAGCTTGCCTATGATTACGACTGCGAGCGCTTTATGATTGAAGAAGCCATACGTTGTGAACTACCTGCTGCCGCATGACTGAGCCAGAATCTATTACCTTTTGTGGAAGAATACGCGACACGAAAGCATATTTCTGTTACTCTCGCGGTGAATTTAATCCTCAATGATTACTTTTGTTCCGAACCAGTCGCAAAAGAATCTAAACAGGAGCAAATTGCTCCTACTCTGACACAAATTGAACCAACTCCTAAACAAGTCGTTAAGACTGTGACTGAAACGCCTACGCAGTCAGCACCAGCGACAAAACCAAGAGCGCTGAGTTTACTAGAAAACCTAAAAACACAAGGGTGAACCATTTTATGGGCAGTCGTCACAATTCGTGACAAGTAATTCCACATCTATATATGTTGTGCTGGTAGGGTGCCAATATCACGCAGCATAAACGAGCGAAAATCGTCGTTTATATGGGATATTTTTTTATCTTGTGATACGAACGTGAACTAGGTCTACGGCACTTCTACAATATCGGTTCCAAATAATTCACTTGTTTCAGCGTCGAAGATTTGTACTATACAAGCTTTTTTAAATTTTGCTGCTTCTCCATTTTTTTGTGGTATTTCTAACCCGTTAGGTGCGTCTATTTCGACAAACCAAAATAAGCGATTAGGGTTTATTTGAAAATTTTCAATTAGATCGCCACCGCGAGCTTTCTTGTCTGTCAAGTACTCAGAGTATTTGATGAGCTTAACGTTTTTAAGCTTTAACTCTTTTTTGAGTTGCCCGAGTTTATCTTTGACTATAGAATCTTTTTTGAGTAATAGAGATTCTATTTTAGAGCTATTGTCAGGATATAAATAATTTGCAGACGACGTAGGAATAGAGTAGGTTTCTGGTATACCTCCGGGTTCATTTGCCCAGTCAGGGCGAGGCATTTGTTTTTCTTGCTGCTGTGCAGTCGCAATAAATGCAATACTAGACAGTAAATAGCTGCGGTTGATCCGATTAAGATTTTTATCACGTAATTCACTCCTTTTGTATTCTTATTAGATGTCTATACTATTGGTAAACAATTGCTTACCGCTTGAAACACTGCGAGGCAATCGTATCCTAAGCTTGCCGTGATTCAAGCAAACGTTACATGTATTAACTTTCGTTTTCTGTATTTCCACTACACAGCGCGCCGCACCTCAATATATATGGTTGTTGCGGTAACGTGGTTGTGCGAAACTGAGACTATAAGCCGATGGCGGGATTTGAACCCGCGACCGCTCGATTACGAATCGAGTGCTCTACCAACTGAGCCACATCGGCATACAATATAAATCCTACAAAACTATAGCACTATTTGCGTAAATATGGTAGAAAAAAATTCGTCTGAACAGGTTAAGGGACGCGCTTCTCAACTCGACCCAGAAATAAGAGCGCGTTTGGTGGCTGAAATGGCTGCTCCTTACCGAGGGTTTCGCAAGTTTATTTATGTTGGTTGTGCGGCTTCTGGTTTTATCGGCGCCTTTGTATTTTTATCCCAAATTCTCGCTGGACGCGATGTTGAATCTGCATTACCTAATTTTGCGCTACAAGTGGGAGTCATTGCTCTCATGGGGTTTCTTTGGCGATGGGAACTTCAACGCGAGCAACGAAAATCAAAATGATTAACGTAATGATTGTTCACACAACGCAACATACCGCAATAAAAGGTGAGGAAACATAAAAAAAATATTAGGAAATTTAGAAATTTCAAAATTTCTGAGAAACTAATAATTGTTGAAACGGGGTCAGCCTATATAAAGACCCTGAAAATAAATAAACGTTATTAAACAGGAGTCAAGCTTTATTATGACTCCGCTTAACTAAAATCGACTGCAAAATAGAGTGTCAGAATTGGTAATCATCAGTTCTGGCACTTTTAATTTGAACATAATTATTTTAAAGTGTTTTTATACGTGTTATTACTAAAATTTTAATTTGACAAAATGATTTTTTTATGTGTTGATTTCTCTGATTAAATTCATAAAGTTTGTGCTTGTTTAATAATGATGCGGTTTCGTCCTTGTTCTTTGGCTTGGTATAGCGCTTTGTCGGCAGTTGTTATTAACTCTTGTGGTGAAGAGTCAAAACTCGGAATAATTGTGCCGACTCCTAAACTCAAAGTTACATATTGACTGACAGCAGATTCGATGTGGACTATTTCTAGTTCGCGTACTCCTGCTTGCATTGATGCTGCAATACTCACTGCACTGGCAGCAGTGGTATATGGCATAACTACCGCAAATTCTTCTCCACCGTAACGCGCGACTAAGTTTTGGTCTTTTTGTGCTGTGTATTTCAAGACAGTAGCAACTTTTTGCAGGCATGTATCTCCTGCTGGATGTCCATATTTGTCGTTGTAACGTTTGAAATAGTCGATGTCACATAATATCAACGATAACGGCGCCTTTTCTTGTGCTAGAGTTAGCCATTTGGTATTAATACATTGGTCAAAGTGGCGCCTATTGGCGACATTTGTCAACCCATCAACGTTTGCAAGTTGCTGTAAAGCTTGGTTTGCCGCTTCCAGTTGTTTATAAAGTTGAGCTTGCTGTAATAGTCTTCGGACTCGCTGACGCAATACTGCCCAGTGAATGGGTTTAGTCACAAAATCACTAGCTCCAGCTTCAAACGCACGGTCTACTGACTCTGGGTCATCTAGTCCAGTTATCATCAATATTGGAGTTCGTTCCCAAAGCTTGGAAATTACCGTATTACCAAATGAACCATTACCACTGTCAAAGTTGGCAAGTGCAACGGCAAGATTGTTTTTAGCTATTTGAAGTAGTTCTTTACAACATACAAAACCGTCCATTTCTGGCATTATCGCATCCATTAGTATCAAATCTGGCTTTTCTATTGCAAAAGCTTCTAAACAATCTTTACCATTATTCCCTTCAACTACTCGATAACCCTCTTGTTCCATAAACTCACGCAGTAATAACCGCATGGTTTTATCATCATCAACCACTAAAATCAAAGGTGGTTTACTAGAAATCATTACTGGTCTTTTCCCTGACATGAGTTGCGTTATAAAAATATTTTCAGTTTGGTTGTTAACGAGTCTTTTATCGCAAAAACTTGTATACTATAAGAGTGATTTTGCGTAAGTTAGACTTTTTATACGTGTATAGTCAAAAATTATTAATTACGCTGAATTGCTTAGATATCTAAGACTATAAAAATGCCAGCAGTAAAATACCACATTTTTAATTTGGTGAAAATTTAACGAAATTAATACGGCTAATAGATGACGGTGATGCATAAATACTGTATAAAAAACACAAAAATTGATTTACTTTTTTAACCTATAGATATATTAGGTGTAATTTTATATTTCCCATCTATTCCCGTCTAATCTCATTCTCTAACAAAATGATGCTCTACTCGTTGCCATCAAAGGCGCCACTCAGACAACACAGACTATTAAAATTAAAGAAATAATCACACCTGGACACGAAATAGAACATGTGTGCCACTTGGTTACAGTTTCATAAAATACAACTAATCTGTAAAATGCCAAATTCAATAATGTATGAGGAAGATTATTTTGTCGTCCTCGAAACCAACCAACCCGAACAAATTATCTCAGTCGGGGAGTTACACGAAAAGCTCAAAGCGACCTTACTGAAGCTAAACACAGAGGATTTATCTAATGACTTACGCCAATTTGATACAGTAGAAGCACAAGTAAAGTATTTAATTGATACCAGTTGCGAGTTAGACCTTGGCCCCGGAGAGTACCTGCAATGGTATGCGGTACGCTTAGAAAAATAGTAGGTTGGGTGACAACCCAACCTAAGTTTAGCTTTTGGTAGTAATTAAAGTTAGCTCAATTTGTTCTTCACCTGTTTGCGCGACTTTAACGTCAACGTTGGGTCCAAAGTACTTTGTCATTTTCTCCTGTTTTGCCTGCCAAGCTTCTAACGGGACACAGGGTGAATCAAATTCTAACGTTAAAGTATATGCTCCCGAAGTAGAGGTTTCGCGCAAACCTGTGACTATTGGCATCTCATCATCTGAAGGACTTAACTGTAAGTATTCGAGTGCTTGGTCGAAATGAGCTTCTTGTCCGTAGCAGTAGCGAGTAATATCTTTACGGATTTTATTTTGAGTGACGGTTGCTTGCTCTTCGCGTAACTTCAATACTTCTGGGGTAGTTGGTTGAGTAAAAGGTACTGGATCGAGTTCGCTAGCTTTGAGCGCTAGTCCCCCTAGTAATAAAGGTATACCATAAAAGAAACCAGCCAGGTTAAGTGTAGCGTTATCATTAGCATAAGCAACAAAACCAATCGTTGTTAAAATGCCACCTACTGTTAAACCGAGAATAGATAAGCGAAGTTTACCGAACATAAGACAAAGGTATAAATTAAGCGGACTTGACTTCTGTTTCTATATCATCGACTATTGCAACGACATTTAGGAAATATTTTAACTTGTCCATCCAACGAAATATAAATCCAACGAAACATAAAGCTCTGCACGTTCGTCCTAGTTCCTAAGTAGGTGCGATTGCATTCCTCATAGTAAACTACAAAATATACCGTGCGTTCTGTAAGGAATTCCAGATTGTACTTTCTGTGCCTGGATATACTACTAGAAATCACTTAAATTAAGTCGTTAAGACAACGAAGTTATAAATAAAGCCTCAAATTCTTATGGTTCCTTCTAATAATTTCCTCACCAAGAGTCAAATTCGTCGTTTTGGTTTAGCTTTAGTGTTACCTATCACACTATGGAGTGCCCTCAATTTTAACCTAAGTAACCTCGGACGTCAAAATGCCTCATTAACCTCCACAGCGAATGCTCAAAACGCAGCTCAAAATCGCGGTATTCGCATTAGTTCCGATACTCAAGAATACGACGCTAAAGCCCAAGTCGCTACAGCACGCGGTAACGTACAAATGTTTTATCCTGCCCGTGGTATTCAAGCAACTGCTGCACAAGCTCAATACTTCAGCCGTGAGCGACAAATTATTTTGAGCGGTAATGTGTATATTTTACAACAAGGCGGCAATAGTATTAGAGGCGAGCGAGTAGTTTATTTAATTGACCAAGGAAGATTTGTCGCCCAACCACAAAGCGGTCGTCAGGTAGAATCGATTTATATTGTAGATGAAACACAAGCCCGTCCGGCGCCTGCACCTAGAACACCCGCGTTAAGACGTGGAAATTAATTGTGTGTGTCGTCCTGAAGGTGTTAGCTGTGAAAATAACTTTAGAGAATATTCACAAATCTTATGGTAAGCGAGTAATTGTTAATCGCGTTAGTATTTCGGTTGCTCAAGGAGAAGTTGTTGGTTTACTTGGCCCCAATGGCGCCGGTAAAACAACTACCTTTTATATTGCCACTGGTTTAGAAAAACCCAACCAAGGCAAGGTCTGGCTTGATAACATGGATATTACTGCCTTACCTATGCACAAGCGCGCGCGTCTTGGTATTGGCTATTTAGCGCAGGAAGCAAGCATATTTCGCCAATTGACTGTACGCGAAAACATTCTTTTGGTACTCGAACAAACCAACGTACCCCGCTGGGAATGGTCGATACGTATGGACACCCTATTGCGGGAGTTCCGTTTAGAAAAAGTCGCTAGAAGTAAAGGTATCCAACTTTCGGGGGGTGAAAGGCGCCGTTGCGAATTAGCGCGCGCTTTAGCTGCCGGTACTAATGGACCCAGCTTTTTATTGCTCGATGAACCTTTCGCTGGTGTTGACCCAATTGCTGTTTCCGAAATTCAGCAAATTGTCGCACAACTACGCGACCGTAACATGGGTATTCTCATTACTGACCACAACGTTCGTGAAACTCTTGCTATTACCGACCGTTCGTACATAATGAGAGAAGGTCAAATATTAGCTAGTGGAACATCTGAAGAACTGTATAACAACCCTCTTGTTAGGCAATATTACTTAGGAGATAATTTTCAAGTTTAGTCCAGGTTTGGTACGAGCAGAAGCGAAATATAAAATTCATCAATCATCTGGTACACCTAATTTGTTGTTAGGCAATATTCAGGTGCTGGTTATTTCAGTGATATATGATGGCATCAAAAAAGCTCAAATCATTTTACACTCTTGGCTCGGTGGTTCCATTTACAATTATGGACCGCTATCTTATCGGTCAATTACTGCCACCGTTTTTATTTGGTGTTGGTGCGTTTGCTTCGCTTGTACTGGCTATTGATAGCTTGTTTGAAGTGATGCGAAAATTGGTTGAGTCTGGTCTTCCACCTGCGGTTGGATTGAAGGTTCTTGTTTTACAATTGCCTAGGGCAGTTGTATTTGCATTTCCCATGTCAACGTTACTAGCGACTTTAATGACTTATAGTCGTCTTTCGGGTGAAAGCGAACTCGTTGCTATGCGTAGTTGTGGGGTCAGCGTTTACCGAATGGTGCTGCCAGCAGTGATGTTAAGCTTGATGATTACAGGTATGACTTTTGTTTTCAACGAGAAAATTGTGCCTGCTGCTACTTATGAAGCTGGCTTGACTCTTGAAAATGCCATAAAATCAGATAAACCATCATACCGTCGCGAAAACATATTTTATCCTGAATACCGCGAAACCAAGGATGATAAGGGTAAGAAGCAAAAAATATTGACTCGCTTATTTTATGCGGATGAATTTGATGGTAAGCAAATGAAGGGTTTGACGATTATCGACCGTTCTGAGGGAGCTTTAAATCAAATTGTTGTTTCTGAGTCTGGAGAATGGAATCCTATAGAGAATATTTGGGATTTTTATAATGGAACAGCTTATTTAATTGCACCCGATAACTCTTACCGTAATATAGTCCGTTTCAAGCGTCAAAAAATAGAACTGCCACGTACTCCATTGAGTTTGGCAGAACGTGAACGTGACACTGAGGAAATGAATATTTCTGAGTCATTTGAACAGCTTGAACTCGAACGTTTGAGTGGTGACGACCAAAAAATTCGTAAACTTAAGGTTCGTATTCAGCAAAAAATTGCTTTTCCATTTGCGTGTGTTGTGTTTGGTTTGGTAGGTTCTGTGGTGGGTACTGTACCTCAACGTACTGGTAAAGGCGCCAGTTTTGGGATAAGTTTAATAGTAATTTTCTCTTTCTATGTATTGCTAGTGTTCACACGTGCGCTTGGAGACGCGGGTATTTTATCCCCTCATATTGCTGCATGGTCGCCGAATGCATTCGGTTTAGGAGCTGGTATATTCTTATTAACACGAGTTGCAAGAAAGTAGAATGAATGAATGTTCGTCGTAGTAAGCACTTCAGTGCTTGAATCGGCAGTGCTTAAATGGGCGGGCAAAGATGCCCACCCCACAAGATTAATATTAATATCGCTTCATTGCGCGCTGCATTTCGCGTTGGTCATCGCGTCGCTTCATATCTTCGCGTTTGTCGTGTAACTTCTTACCCTTACCAAGAGCAAAGCTAACCTTGACAAGACCACGTTTGAGGTACATTTTTAGAGGTACCAACGTTAAACCCTGCTGTTCAACTTTACCTACAAGGGTTCTAATTTCTTTACGATGCAACAGTAATTTACGGGTGCGACGTGGTTCGTGGTTGAAGTACTCGCTACTTTGAGTGTAAGGAGAAATGTGTACGTTGATTAGCCATACTTCGCCGTTACGAACTAGTGCATAGCCATCTTGGAGATTAACTTTTCCTGCGCGAATAGACTTTACCTCTGTCCCGGTCAGTTGAATTCCTGCTTCATAGGTTTCGAGGATTTCGTATAAGAAGCGCGCTTGACGATTGTCGGCAATAACTTTGAAACCTTCGCTTTTGTCTTTCATTAATAATCTGGCTTGTTTCCTATGTATAGATAATTTTTGAGCGGTATATCTTTCAGCATAACCAACAAATCGCTCGTAACCTGTAATCATTAACAAATAACAATATTTTGCAGGTTGTATTCCTATAGTGCGAGTTAAAACTGAAATTAGTTTATGGCTAATGGGTGATTTTTGTAAGTTATCGACTGTGTAAAGTAGGGGGTAACAAGAAAGGGAAAGCAAAAAACTATGAAACGCGATTTTAACAAAGTCATCGGGGCTAGCGTACTAGCTGCAAGTTTGTCTATTTTACCTTTATCAATGAGCGCCAATGCTCAAACCACTACCGATGGTACTTCGGGTACTTCAACGACACAAACTACCACCGGAGTTAACAACGACGGTACTTACACAAGAGATAACGGTTTTGATTGGGGATGGTTAGGATTACTTGGTTTAGCAGGTTTAGCAGGTCTTGCTGGTAAGAAGCGCTCTGAACCTACTGCTTATCGTGACCCTAATGCTGTTGGCACCAGTGGCTACCGCGAATAAGCCTGAAATAAAGAATTTTTCATAATAGAATAACTAGGGCATTAGCAAACCGCACCATAAGTTTTGCTAATGCCCTATTTACATTTTTACTACGAGTGGCGCCTATTTAACCTACAACCTTAACCGACTTAATTCCTGTGCTGCATTTTTGAATCAAAAACCATCGATTTGATTCTTTGTCGAGTGCGGGAAGTACACGAAAGTTAAATACATCCTCCCATACCTCTACACCGTGCTGGTTGACAAACTCACGCTCAAGCTCTTTAAAGCGTGACCAACTACGCTCATTGATAGCGGTCAACATTGAAATAATGGTACTTACTGGTACTAAAGTTGCGGCTTCACTCATTTGTTATATCCTCAAAAATACAAACTATTGGTAAAATGTCATCTTCTGTATCAATTACTTCTACTAATCGTTTACCCTTTAATCTAGCAAGCTTTATACAGCTTGCCTCGTTTGTGGCTATTGACCATTGCCTTGGGTCATTTACAAAGTCAAATTTACCCTTTGAACGTTTTATTCCATCGCCTGATGTTTGGTTCTCTTTGGTCATGCCCCTTTATAATAATTGATGACTTAAATTATAAATCATTTATCCGGTTACGGATAAATATTATTATTAATTTTCTCTGGTTGGTGCCAATCGTATGTTAGGCATAGTCCTACTTACAACCTTCCAAAACTTATGAAATAAACTACTATTAGTTCGTGTCCCTAATTTTAGGGAGTAGGCGCCAATATATAACTCTCTTCTCTGTGGTAAGATATTCTTTTTTAAAAAATGTTACTGCACAGGCAAGGATGCCTGTGCTACAAGATGGTTAATTTGCTGCGGGTTGGGGGTTGGGTGAGGTTTCTTGGTTGGTATGAGAAGGTTGTAATGTCCAGTAAGATGCTACTAAACCAACCATTAACCACCATAAAGTGTTGATTTCTGGACGATACCAAACTGTATCTACTAGACCGTGACCTAGCATAGCTACTAGTGACCCAATGGCGCCTATTAACCATAGACCATCTGTACTATGAGTTTGACGGAATTGTCTTAACTGTAGCCATCCCGTATTAAATGTTACAGTTAAAAGCCATAAAAATACACCTAAGCCAATAAAGCCCATTTCTACGGTTATTTCTAAAATGATAGAGTACGCACTTAACGCACTAAAACGCGGTACCTGATAAAGCGGATACACTTTGTTAAACGAAGCGTGACCGGGACCAATACCAATTATAGGACGGTCGCGAATCATCTGAAATACTGCAGTCCAAACGTTTATTCGGAAGTTATTACTACTGTCACCTCGACCTGCGAATATACTAACTATTCGCAAACGAAACTCTTCAGACACACCAAAAGCGACAGCAAATAATGTGACAAAGCTTCCTAATAAAATTGGTACTAGCCAAGTTCGCCAAAACTTGGGTAGAGACTCACTATACCAATACCGCAGTAATAGCACGACGACTATAGAAGCTAATGCTAACCCAATAAAGCTACCGCGACTATCGGCAAATCGAAAGCACATTAAGTTCATAACTAGCATTGTCGCAGCTAAAGCTTTACGCGCGGTTCCACGCCAAGCAAAAATTGCAATCAAGCTTAAAATTACCGCAGGCAGTATATATCCTGCTAGTAAATTGGGATTCCCTAAATAACTATATACTCTTGTATTTTTAGCAAGCGGTGACTCTGGGTCTACCCAAGTCGCTAACTGTGCGGCCCCAAAAAGCTTTTGACGTACTCCATACACGCTGACGACGAGCGAGACGAGCAGGTATAAAACTAGCAACCAATTACGGAATGGCGGTAATCTAAGTACTCTGGCGCAAAGGGCAAACAGTAATAGATAAAGAGTTAAATTAATGAAATCTGAAATGGCGTGCTGTCGTACTGGTGATAAAGCAGTAGCTATAAGAGCAACTACCCAGTAAAGGCATACTAGCAAGTGAATAGGGGTGACAGTTGGAGCATTTCTATCTGTGGGTTCGTCAGATATTGTTAATAGAAGCCAAAAAGCTCCACATGCTCCTAAAAGTACCCCTGTCAACGTGCTTGTCACAAAAGGCGCCAGTCCATATACAAAACTGACTAACACAGCAGCTATTGTCTCTCCCCACCGCATTAAAATGCTGCTTTGCTTCCAGGAATGCAGCAGTCCAAACAGTACACTGTGTAAGTAGCTAGTACTAAGATATTGCCGTAGTGGCAAATCCGACAATGTAAATCGTTGCCAAACTAGATTCATAAACAACTTTGCGATTTCTGATTTCACTTCTAGATAGAAGTGCGACTTAATCATAATCTGCATAGTTCCAAAAAGTTAATAACTGCTGGTTGCTTTCTTGTTAATTGTAATAGTACCCAACATGCAATTCCCGGTTTGCTTATGCGTTAGTAGCAGTTTCGACGGTTGTACTTTGTATTGGTAATGACAATACATAGCGATAACCAGATTCTATAGACCCCTGAATCGAAATTTGCCCTTTATGAAGTTCTGCGAGTTGGCAACTTAGCAATAACCCCAAGCTTTCGCGTGACATGTGGTTGGTTGGCCCTTTCAAGTCTAAATCACCAGAATTTAAAGATACGGCGCCATTTGAGATGGGTAAATCTTTCGATTTTTCTACCATTACCGCCAAGTCTGACATTTCTTGGTTCTCAAAATTCATATTATAGTTTTGGGCGATGCTTGTTAATTCAAGCAAAGGTTGTGGGTTGAGTCTAAAATATGGGTCAACTTCGGTTATTCCATCTCCCAACCAAGGATGTGACACCCATACTGTGATGCTCAAGGTATCTTCTTTATAAGAGACGTGAATTCTCACGATGCTTCCTGTTGCTGAAACCTGAATGACGCTAAAAATTAAGTGGTACAACATTTGACGCACTTTATCTTTATCGAGAGGTAAAATTCGATTGCGTCCTGGTTCTAGCGAGAGTCGTATATCTTGCTCGCGACGATTTGCTGCTTCTTCAAGCGTGTTAATTGCTTGTTGGCATAGCATTTCAATATCTACAGGCGCCACATTTAGTGCTTCAACATTACTTTCCATTGCTCCCAACTCGGTAATTTCGTTGACCAGGGAGAGCAAATAGCGTCCACTATGCTGAATAATTTCGAGGTATTCACGCTGTTTGGTGGTGAGCGGACCATAAATTTCTCGTCCTAACACGCTTGCCATACCTAGCACTGAAGTTAGTGGAGTGCGTAACTCTTGTGTTAGTTGCGATAATAATTCGAGTTTAAGCTGGTTTGTTGTACGGTCTTGTTGAAGCTCTTTTTGTAAAATCGGCGCCGTCAGTTTAATTTCTTGGGTATTATTCGTAGATTGTGACCAACCAGCATCACCATATACTTTGTCGCTACTTACCACTGGTGCTGCTAATAAGCGGTTTCTTTCAAACTCGCTCATGCTCCAACGTGCGATGATTTGTAAAAATTCTATATCTCGCGAAGTGAATGTGCGCGGTACTAGGTCAAAAACTGCCAACGACCCTAAACAATTTCCATTGGCATCAATTAACGGCACCCCTAAGTAAGCACGTACTCCATATTCTTTAACCAATTTGGTGGTTACAAGTTCTGGACTAGAGTATTTGTGCGTATCGTTAATGACGACAATTTGGGCGCTATCAACAACAGAAGTACAAAAAGACTCCTTTCGAGGTAAAGCTCTAGCTTGTGCAAGTTGGTTCATCAATCCCAAACGCGATAGACCGACTGCGGATTTAAACCAGTGACGTTCCTGGTCAATAAACCCTAAAAGCGAAATGGGAGCTTCTAGGAAATGGGCAGCAGTTTGAGTTGCTTCCTCGAATACAGGAATCGTTTCAGGTTGGCGTAAGCCTAGGTCTAATAAGGCTTTCAGACGTTTTTGCTCGCGAGTGTCTGAACCATTCCAACCGTCTTTTAAACTTAATAATTTCTTTTCCGGCTCTAACATTACCACAGTTACCTTGATAAATACTCGATAGTGTATTTCATATAACCAACGACATAACTGGTTATTCCTATTTCTAAGCATTCCCCATTTTTATGCCAGACAAACAATTACCACCAATTTTTTTTTACCTTCTCAAGTCCGCGATTCAACGGACTGTTTAATACCCGATAAAAATTGCTTTCACCCCCTACTGCTACCGCATTCAAACCACGAGAGATAATCATTTACAGCCAGAATATCAATCAATGGGCACCTTAATAGCTGTGTATCTAAGCAATATCCCGTTGTTTTAATGTAATGTTTAAAGCACCAATATCAATAATATTACGGTGATTAGATATTTATTTACTCACGCAAGTACTTGTACTTTTATCATTCAAAATATCATTATTATTACTGAGGCAGGTAGGTGAATATATTGTGCTAATTATTGATTACAAACTACAGTTTTAGGTTCAAAAAATATGAAATAACTAAATATATAAATATAAATTCATAACTGCCTTTCACTGCAAATCTAAGATGGAAAACCAACCAGTGGCGCCGACTGTAAAAGTCCTGACAGCACTCGGTCTAGTTTGCCGTAGAGAACAAAAATACATCTAATTGCAAAAGAAAAGGCAAATAAATAGAAAGCTTAATACAAAATTTACACTTCCTTCACATTTATAATTTGTTTATTAACTTATGCTCAATCACATATAGAGTGTACTTTGTTATAAAACAGATAAGTAAAAATATTTTACAATTACGATTATTTGAATAACATGAACGTTAAAATTCCTTTTGTAGATTTAAATTTCCAACATCAACCGATTCAAAATCAAATAAATTCAGCAATACAGTCTGTACTGCAAAATGGAGATTTTATTCTAGGTAAGGCGTTAACCGATTTTGAAAAAGCATTTTCAGCAGCATCGCACGCTTTCTTTGGCATAGGAGTTGCATCTGGAACCGATGCCATTGCTCTAGGGTTACAAGCTTGTAACATTGGTGTTGGTGACGAAGTAATATTGCCAGCAAACACATTTGTTGCAACATTGATAGGGGTAATAAGAGCAGGAGCAACGCCAGTTTTTGTTGATTGTTGCCCAAAAACAGCCTTAATCGATTTAGAAGCTGCTTCTTGTGCTGTTACATCTAAAACGAAAGCAATTATTCCAGTCCATCTCTATGGACAAATGGTTTCGCCTTTAAAATTACTAAATTTTGCTAAAACCCATGACCTACTAATTTTTGAAGATGCAGCGCAAGCGCACTTAGCAACTCGTGATGGGTATCGCGCTGGTTCGGTTGGAACTGCGGCAGCATTTAGCTTTTACCCTAGTAAAAACTTAGGCGCCATTGGTGATGGAGGAATGTTACTAACGTCGGATGCGGAAGTCGCGCAAAAAATGGTGCGCTTACGCAATTACGGCGCCTCGTATAAATATTATCATACCGACCCAGGTACAAATAGTCGTCTAGACACACTACAAGCAGCAGTATTGTTAGAAAAATTACCATATTTATCTGAATGGAACCGTCAACGCTTACAGCTTGCTCTTCTTTACGATTCCGAATTGGCGCCGTTGGTATCAAAAGGAATAATACCAATGCAAAATCAAAGCGACGAAGGACATGTATATCACCTATACGTTGTTAAAATTACTGAAGATAGTTCAATATCTCGCCAAGACTTGCAGCAAAAATTTATTGAAGCTGGAATTCAAACAGGTATTCATTACCCAATACCATGCCACCTTCAACCCGCTTTTGCTAATCTCGGTTATCAAATGGGTGACTTCCCACACGCCGAAGCATTAGCAAAACAAATACTATCATTGCCAATGTATCCAGGTTTAACTCCAAGTCAGGTCAAAGAAACAGTGGCAACAATTGCCGAAGTACTCTGCGAGCCAGAATTAGTAATACTTAATACTTAAGAGTTTACGAGAGTTCTTATTCCCTCACACATACTATGCATCAACGCTCCTATAGAACTACAAATCCAACCGAGTTATTCAACTTAGCCATAATAGGTGTTTTAGTACTACTTTATGCTCCTATACTTTTACATTGGGTTGATGGTTGGGTTAATAAAAGTATTAGTACAGAACACGAGTATTTTAGCCACGGATTGATTGGTTTGCCTTTTGCTGGCTACTTGGTGTGGCAAAACCGAAAATTGTGGTATAGACTGCGCTCTAAAAATCACCCATTAGGCGCCGTTTTATTATTAATAGGAGGATTTTTTTACATCAGTGGAGTAAGTGAATACGTAAATCTCTCGCTACCGTTTATTTTAACTGGTTTATGCTTATGGCTTAAAGGTCGAGCCGGATTGAAGCTACAATGGTTTCCTTTATTGCTAGTATTGTTAGCAACGCCTAATTCAGTTCCTTACCTTATTGCTCCCTTTACTGTACCTTTACAAGCTTTTATTGCTGGTACAGCGGGTTTTATTTTGAATCAGTTAGGTATGAACGTCAATGTAGATGGTATATATATATTTGTGAATAAGCAAGTTGTGGAGGTGGCGCCGTACTGTGCTGGCTTAAAAATGCTGTTTACAACTTTATATGTATGTTTGATGCTACTACATTGGACAGGTGCCATTAGCTCACGTCGTAAAATTAGTTGGTTTCTCGGTAGCGCTATCGTAATTAGTGTTGGCGCCAACATTATTCGCAACACACTACTAACATATTTCCACGGTACAGGAAACGAAGGACTATTTAAATGGCTTCACGATAGCTGGGGTGGTGACATCTACTCCGCATTAATGCTGCTATCACTAGTTCCAGTCCTAAATTGGATTGATAATCATTTCTTAGAACCAACACAACCCACCAAAGAACCCATCACCTAATTGTGGCACACCTCTTGTAGCACAGGCATCCTGCCTGTGCATTTGGTCTAAATTTACACCATCGCGTGCTTCTCAATTACCTTAGCAAAATCAGGCACAGCTTCCTCCACATGCTTTTTAGCAGAACCACGCAGCTTCTCATAGGTTCCCTTTACTATTTGGCGACTCGAACCTTTAACTCTCTCATCAGTAACACTAAGCAGCGCATCTGCTGTAGCAGAACTACTCGCAACCAAATGTCCCACAGGGTCGCCCTGAAGTACACCTTGATTCCAAATAGGGTCAATAGCTGTTAAGCACGAAGGTAAAAGTTGCTCTACAGCACCGTTAATATATCCCGGCTTAATTCCTTTAAGAGCAGCAAAAGCAGCTTTTAAAGCCATACCACTGATACCAGACTTAGAAGCAAGCTGCTCCTCAATCATATTACAGCAGTCTGAAACAACCATTCCTTTTTTCGCTGGGTCTAAAAGTTTATTGCTGAGTTCCATGTCACTCCCCTTGTTCTAATAGTTCTTAAAAATGTCTCTATATTACATTAAGCAAATGTACTACAGATAACTCTGTATCTCCAGGAAATACTTCGTTTCATTTACTACTGTATCCGGATACAGTACTAGACCTAACTGCTTGATTTAAGTGTTCCTCATATTCGAGAATTTACCAAATCTTTAACAAATATAGCAAGTCTTTTGCTTGACGCAAATAAAAAAGTTTGCCGCATATACTTACTATTTTTATGTTTTGTAATTTAAAATACCAACTTCAATAAAATTAAAAATTTATACATCCCTATTTGCACAAATCTTTTATAAAAAGCGATATAAAAGTTTATGACATCTTTAATGACCTCAATTAAATCTGTAAAAAAATAAATGAGCGAATCACAAATGCCCTTATATTTAGCCGATAACTTTGATTTAAATGTATTTAATGCCATTAAATCACCAGATAATCGAAACGGCAAGCCAATTAAAGATATGCAGCGGTTTTTTTACAAGCAAATCGTTGTTGATGATGAAACAATCATTAGTACTGAGCCATTTAAGGTACCTGGATATATCGGTATTGCTAACTCTGATATTGTTATAGACCCTGATAACAAACAAGTATCTGGACACGATGATGTCGTCAAATTTCTTGATGAATATGGCTTATTAATTTGTACCTTTATATACAACAAAGATAGATACGGACAACTTTTAGACTTACGGTGGGCTTTGGGAGAAAGTGAGCAAGAAGATTTAATCGAAATGATTATCAAAGGTGGCGGACATCATGCAGGCGCCATAGTTCCAGCAATGCGCGAGAGAAAATCTTACGCATCGTTGAACGAACCCGACACGTATCATGATGGCATGTTTGGCCATCCTGGTTTTGTAGCGGTTGGACAACGGTTAGTATTTCCGGAGTTTGTGACAAAAGAACAAGCGCGGGGTTACACCGACACCATTATTTGCTGGTTAGCAGTGATGAACTCGTTCGTTGAGTTTTCTGAGAATGATTTTAACGGTGGCGACCCATTACAAGTGTATGACAGAGCGTCCTTCGTTGTATGCTCTTTGATAACTAGACGGAAATGTCTCAATGCCAAATTTCTTTAATGCCTCAACAGCTAACTGAGGCAGTCCCTTTCGAGGAACAATATTCTTTGATAAAGGAGATATAGCAGCTTTGGCATAGAGACCATGCCCTATTTTTATCATTGTGCCCTTTTTTACCAAATTGCGGAGACAACGCCCTACGCTGTTATAATTACCAATGCCCTGAAAATCTTTACGTGTAAATACTTCATCATCGGCAAGCGTAATTTTTTCTAATATCTTATCTTCCAATGTTTTGGAAGCCTCAAGGGTATTCATCTTCAATTCGCCTTTAAATGCAAAACTTATGATTGAGGAATGGCGCCTTAATTATAACAATATATTAATATGTGTTGGGTTCCAATCGGACACCCAACCTACTACTCGCTGATTCTCTGTTCAAATTCATCAATGGCTAGAATATCATCCGAAATTAACGCGCATTCTTCTAGTCAAGGAATATTTAAGTCTGGAAGTTCTTCACTTGCGTCAATTTTTTCATAACCTTTAGTTTCCAAAAACTCAGAAGGTATATCTTCCCTTTTGCGGTAAAGTTTGAGTCTGTTATTTTCCCAAAACCAAACCTCTAGCACTCCTAAACGTCGATATATTTCTAACTTATCAATACTACCGCTAGTGATATTTACTTCTATAGCTATGTCAGGAATTGACTTAACGTTTCCAATACAATAGCATTCATCTGGTTCGGTGCCAGCTTTTACATATAAAATTATATTGGCAAATGCTTAAATTTATACAACAAATTACTATTTATAAAAGAAAACGTTGGGTTCTATTATTTTTGTTATCTTGTTTCTTGATTATTTCATTATGGCAGGCGCCGACTGTAAATTTAAGTAAATCAAAAAGTTCTGAGATTCGCGGTATTTGGATAACAAATTATGGTGTAGCTTTATACTAAGAACGGTTTAGAAATGTCATTCTGAGCGTAGCGTAATGCGGAGCATTTGCCGCAGGCTAGAATCTCTAAGATGCTTCACTGCACTGCGTTTCGTTCAGCATGACAAAGTTTATATTTAACCCGTTTGCAGTATAAATTACTATACGACTCGTTTAGATGAAGCTGTTGCTAATATTGCCAAACATCGTTTAAATACAGTCTACCCGGCAGGAGGCGCCACAAAGACTTACTCGATACCTGGAGTTGAAGGTGCTGTAGAGCAATCTCATATATACCAGGTCATGCTCGAAGCAATAACTGCGGCGCCTCTAAGTTAAAAGAAACCCGGTTTCTAATGTAAAAGTTCAGGTTGTTGTCGAGTAATCATATCGTACAAGGGTTGGAAACTAAACCAACCCATGTAATGCGAGCCAACTTGGTGACGTGCTAAAGTTGCAGAGTCGTGGTTAATAAAACCTGGTTTACCAGCAGCTTCAGCGAGTAATTGCGCTTGACTGTTGCGTTCCATAGAAATAAACCACCATGCAGCTTCATCAACTGAGTGACCTACCGTTAGTAAACCGTGATTTTTTAAAATTAAAGCTTTATTATCTCCTAGAGTCTCAGCAATACGTCTACCTTCTTCTATATCTAAAACGACACCAGTGTAATCATGGTAGACGCTGTGATGCTGGTAAAAAGCACAGGCATCTTGACTTAGAGGGTCAAGTTCACGTCCTAAACTCGACCAGCTTTTACCGTAAATTGAGTGAGTATGAACTGCGGAAACCACATCAGGACGCATAGCATGAATTTGAGAATGAATAGCGAATGCAGCTTCATTAACAGGATGTTCACCCTCAACGACATCTCCCAAATGGTTAACACGAATAAGATCACTAGCTTTAATCTCACCAAAATGCATTCCAAATGGATTTACCCAAAAACTGTCTAAGAATTCTGGGTCACGTGCGGTAATATGTCCGGCAACACCTTCATCGAAACCGTATTTAGCAAATAATCTAAGTGCTGCTGCGAGACGCTGTTTACGATGTAAACGCTCTTCACCAACACAAGTAAAAGTAGGTGGAGTAGGAGTTTTGGGTTTGAGGCGTGTGAAAGAGTGCATGTTGAATTTTTATATAACGTAAGTACGTATTAGCGGTAAAAACAAATTTTTAAGGCTTTTAATACAAGTTTATACTTCTCTATATATATATGCATCCCATTATTTAAATAATTAAAAATAATTACAAATAATTACGATTGGTTACGAGAATCTTAAAGAAAGCCAGTTTATGATACCAACGCTGAGAAACCGGGTTTTCAATCAAAAAACCCGGTTTCTAGGTAACAATCTGTATCGCAGCATCAAGTGAATCAGAAAATTTCCTTACAATTGATTTAAAAGAACTATATATATACAGGGTAAAAGCATGACTAAAACAGTTGCTGATATGATGAGCCGCAACCCGGTTGTTGTTAAGCGTGAGACTTCTTTAACTGAAGCAATAAAAATTTTAGCAGAGCGACGAATTAGTGGGCTACCCGTTGTTGACGATAACGGAAAGCTTATAGGTATAATCTCAGAGACAGATTTGATGTGGCAAGAAACGGGTGTAACACCACCTGCCTACATTATGTTTCTAGATAGTGTGATTTATTTACAAAATCCTGCCACATACGAACGCGATTTACATAAAGCACTTGGGCAAACGGTTGGGGAGGTAATGAGTAAAGACCCAATAACCATAGCTCCCGATAAATCGCTGCGTGATGCTGCTAAACTCATGCATGACAAAAATATCCACCGTCTACCAATACTTGACAGCGAGGGTCAAGTCATTGGTATCCTCACACGTGGTGACATAATACGCGCAATGGCTAGTGGTTAATCACTACTGTATGAAAGATATGCACCTCTATTCAAACAATTTTTAGTTTTATATCGTTTAAAGAGAGAGATTTTGATGAGCGTTACACCTGATAGTGTTAAGCAGATGCTGAGTTCAGAAGATTTAGGCGACCGTTTGCGTGCCGTAAATTTAATTAGGGACTTAGAACCGGGTATTGGTTTTGAATTTATTCAATCTGCTTTGAATGATTCTAATTCGCGCGTTCGCTACTCAGCAGTTAGTCAAATAGATACTTTGGGTAGTCAAGATTTAGATTTATCGCTTTCATTGCTGCGTCGCATGATACAAGACCCAGAACCTGATGTCCAAGCTGCTGCTGCTGATTGTATCGGCGCCTTAAAGTTAGTGACAGCATACGATGATTTGAATCAGCTATATCACAGCACAGGTGAATGGATTGTACAACTCAGTGTAATTGCCACATTAGGAGCATTAGGGGAACCACGGGGATTTGAGTTGCTAAAAGAAGCACTCGACTCAAGTAATGAATTAGTCAAAATTTCGGCAATAAGCGCTTTGGGTGAGTTAGGAAACCCAGAAGCGGTTTCTTTAATAGCACCACTAGCAGAAAATCCCGACTGGCAAATTCGTCATCGAGTTGTCCTCGCTTTGCGTCTTTTGGGTGGAGAACAAGCTCAGTCAATTTTAGAGTCTTTGAGCAAAGATGAAGTAGAAGCTGTTGCCGTAGAAGCTAAAAGACCAGCTTAGATATATCAAATATTAAATGTCTTCTCTTGTGGAGCGGGCATCCTTGCCCGCCACTCTTACATAGAACATCTACCTAATATAGGCGCCTACTTAAATATAGGGCGCTTTTTTATTGTAGAACGGGCAAGGATGCCCATTCCACAAGATGTTTTTCTTTATTCCACAAGAGTTTTTGTATGTTCAGGATTATAGGTAATTTTAACGAGTACTATAAATCTTGATTTTTGGCGCCGTTAGTTATTTAAAAACTTTATAAAGTGGATACAAACTTTTATTTTTTGTCTGTGAAAACATAAATTACTGTACTACTTTTTTGACTTGATTTTTCAAAGTACTGTTATCAAAAAATACATTATTTTTGCGTAATTTACCAAATATTATTAGTATCATCAAGTTCAAGTAAACCTTGGCAAAAAGGGATGACGATTGCACTTAGGCGGAAATACTATACAAATATCAATCAGAGGAAACACGCAGAGAAACATCTGGTGTCCAACCTGAGAGAAACACGTAATAGTTTTCATTCCAACCATGCAAAAAGTTATGTTAAGCGCAAAAATTCTCGCAGCAGCTACTATCGGTCTCAGTGTTCTTACCTTCGCTTCCACTGCAAGTGCTACTTCTTTGGTTCCTAATATAGAAGGTGAAATTAAAACAACAAATCTTGGTTGTCTTAGTAACGCAACCTGTATTGATACTACCAATGCAGCACAATCTCCTTTTACTTATGAAGTTACAAGTAAATCTTTCGATTCTAAATTTACTGAAAGCCTTTTGTTTGTTGATAACCGCGCCACTTCAAATAGTTACAGTGTTGGCAGTCTTGGCATTACATTTGGAACAACAGATGCAGGTACCAACACACCTCCTGGTCAATACTGGTTCCGTCCTGTAGCAAGACGTATTGATCAAAATAATAACATCAGCATACCCGAAAGCGGTCAATTAGAAATTGGTCAATTCTTCTTCGATTTTCTAGGTAAAGAAGTTGATTCTCTTACTCTTGAATTATTCGATGTTGAAGACAAAGATATAACCAAAATTTTGAAAGTTAATGGCGCTGCTCCTATTACTCCAATTGTCGCTGCTGAAGGTCCAAATGGTAACATACAGCGAGTTACTATTAAGGATGTGAAAAATTTTCAAATTCAACTTGGCAATCCTAACAGCACCAAATTTCCTACGACTGGTGATGGTGTAGCTATGCGTAGTGTTCCTGAACCTACTGCTGTAATTAGCTTAGGCGCCTTAGCTGTGGCTGGTATGTTTGGTACTCGTCAGCGTCGTAAAATGGGTGTTTGATGGAACGGGCTTTCTATGCCCATTCCACAAGATTTTCATTTCACATCATCACATCATCACATCAATGTATAATATCTAGTTAAATACTTGGGGATAGGTAGTGTAAATAAATACGGCGACTGCGGTGATTGCGAGTAGTCCTTGAATTAAGTTTCCTACTACGGTACCGACTACGATGCCAATACCAGCTTTTATGGCAGTTTGAAAATTTTTGCAATACAAGTACTCACCTATAATTGCTCCTAGTAGTGGTCCAAGTAGCATACCTAACAATGGACCACCAACAGGAAGCGCAGGGAGTAAACCCAAAAACCCGACTATTAAACCTACAAAGGCGCCTATTTGACCCCATTTACTAGCACCTGCTTTTTTGGCGCCAATATAACCCGCAAGGAAGTCAACACCAATACTTAATAACAAAACTACGCCAGTAACAATAAGAGGTGTGCTAATTGCTGCAAAAGATTTTTGCACTACACCCCAAATAATAATCGCGATTAAAATTAAACTACTTCCTGGTAAAGCTGGAACGACGGCGCCAACTATACCAAATATCATTACAGCTACTAACGACCAATAAATAATTTGCATAAATACTCAGGAGTCAGAGGTCAGGAGTCAGAGGTCAGGAGTCAGGAGTTTGGAGTTTGGAATGTTTTGTTACTCCTGACTCCATACCTCCTGACTTCTCAAGAGTAACAGCTAGTTTATCGGCAATTCCAGCTATCCAGTTTTCGTCTTGCTGGGTGTAACTACGTGGTGCGTTGGCGCCTAATATCATTGCACCATCTTTACCTATTGGTTGACAAATTATTCCTTGTGTGTTTTCTGGTAAATAATCAAACTCTATTTTGCCTGGGTAAGCTTTAACGTCAACTAAATAAACTGCTTTTTGTTTTTCAAGTACTCGATTTAATATTGCCCCCGGCTTTACTTCTGATTTTTGTCCTAATATTCCTCGCCGTAATAAAACTTTACCTTTATATACGACGACGATTGAGCGCGTTACTGTATTAAGTAGTAATAATCGCGAAGCCCAGGCTAATTCATTTTTAACTGTATCTGGTAAGTCAGTTACTAATTCAAATCCTTCTTCTCCAATTAATTCAACTGCGTCAGGTGTTCTGGCTTGCACTTGTTGCCATAGCATCCCTGTTAATACTAATAAAGCACTTAATATTACTCCCAAAACATCGGCGCGCGATTGGGAGTTTGTTAGTTCTGGTGTAAATATTCTATTTATAAACAATAATACGGCACCTAACATACCCACTACTAGCGGTAGGCGCCTGATTACGCGATTTGGGTCTTTTGCCATAATTTTTGGTTTCAACTGCTAATTACGATGGTGCATGACGCTACAAAATTAGTAATTTTGTTCTAAAATCTTTAATAGCGTCACGCACCCTACTTATTCCTCACCCGGTTCGATAATGCGTTGAAAAAGGTAGCCGGTACCTCGTGCTGTCAATATTAATTCTGGGTTGCTTGGGTCGTCTTCTAGTTTTGCACGGAGTCTAGATATATGTACGTCTACGACACGGGTGTCTACGTGACGTTCGGGTGTGTATCCCCAAACTTCTTGCAAAATTTCTGACCGAGAAAATGCTTCCCCAGAACGACTTACGAGTAATTCAAGTAAGCTAAATTCCATTCCTGTCAACCGGATGCGTTCATCACCTTTATAAACTTGACGTTTATTTGTATCAATTTTTATAGTGCTGACATGAATTACACCTGAACTTGGAATGCCTGAAATTCCTGTCTTATCTACTCTGCGGAGAACAGACCTGATTCGAGCTTCGAGTTCTTTCGGAGAAAATGGTTTGACTACGTAGTCATCAGCACCTAATTCTAGCCCTGTGATGCGGTCAGCCACATCTCCTAGGGCTGTTAACATAATGATAGGTACATCTGATTCTTTACGTAATTCTTGACAAACCCCATACCCGTCCAATTTTGGCATCATTACATCCAAAACTACCAAGTCGGGTTCGGCTTTGCGGAATGTTTCTAAAGCTTCTTCTCCATCCCCAGCGGTGACTACTTCGTAGCCAATCATCGAAAGGCGCGTTTCCAATATTCGACGAATGCTAGCCTCATCGTCTACCACTAGGATTTTTTCTTTATGGCTTTCCAAGTTTCTCAACGCTCCTTAACTAAACTTTGCATGATTAATTTTTACTACCACATTATTAAGATATCATTCCTATTATTCGTTAGTAAAAACCTACAAGGCTTGCGATTACTAGCTTTTACTTTTGCCTAAAACTTAAGGAAAAATTAAGATTATTTAACTAAATTAAAATGCCAAAGTCTCGTACAATTTACGTTTGCAACGAATGCGGTTGTGAATCACCACAGTGGTTCGGTCGGTGTCCCGGTTGCGGTACCTACAATTCGCTTGAAGAACAAATTTCTAACCAAGCTGCCAGTGATGCTTCACCAAGTCGGGGTGTTGGTAGCTGGCATAATCAATCAGGCGCCAACAAAACTGCTAAGAAACCTCCAAAAGCACGCGCGTCTCTAAAGTTCGACCAAATTAGCGACCGTCAGGTTTTACGTTTACCTTCAGGATACGGCGAACTCGACCGTGTTTTAGGTGGGGGTGTAGTACCTGGTTCGATGGTACTCATTGGTGGAGACCCTGGTATTGGTAAATCAACGCTGTTGTTACAGGTATCGAATCAACTCGCACAACGTTATCGTATTCTATATATTTCTGGTGAAGAATCTGGACAACAGGTAAAATTGCGTGCTTCACGTTTGGGGGTTTCACCAACCATCGATATTGAGGCGCCTACTGATAACCCTGTAGAAATAGAAAACCCAGAGAATGGTAATGGTAATACCGTTAACAGTGAAAACGGAAATGCGACTAAAAGCATCAAGTTAGAAGAAATACCTTTAATTGAAACGACAAAATCAGTAGGCGCCGATTTGTACATATTACCAGAGACAGATTTAGAAGAAATATTGCGCGAAATTGATTCCTTAAAGCCAGATTTAGCGGTAATAGACAGTATTCAAACGGTATTTTTTCCAAGCCTCGCATCGTCGCCTGGTTCAGTAGCACAGGTACGCGAATGTACAGCAGCCCTAATGAAAGTCGCGAAACACGAAGATATCACAATGTTGATAGTCGGACACGTGACTAAAGAAGGTGCAATTGCAGGACCAAGGGTATTAGAACACCTTGTAGATACAGTGCTTTACTTTGAAGGTGACAGGTTTGCTTCACACCGTTTACTACGAACCGTTAAAAACCGTTTTGGCGCCACTCATGAAATTGGTATTTTTGAAATGGTTGCCAACGGGTTACGAGAAGTTCCCAACCCATCAGAATTATTTTTAGGAAACCGCGATGACCCGGCGCCTGGAAGTGCAATAGTAGTAGCGTGTGAAGGAACACGTCCCATCGTAGTTGAACTACAAGCATTAGTCAGTCCAACAAGTTACTCATCTCCACGTCGTTCCACAACAGGTATTGACTATAACCGTTTAGTGCAAATTCTCGCAGTCTTAGAAAAGCGAGTAGGAATTCCAATGTCAAAGCTAGATTCTTATGTAGCTTCTGTAGGTGGTTTAAACGTCGAAGAACCTGCCGTTGACTTAGGAGTCGCCATTGCCTTAGTAGCAAGTTTCCGAGACAGAATAGTAGATTCGAGTACAGTGCTAATTGGTGAAGTCGGTTTAGGTGGACAAGTTCGTCCAGTTTCGCAAATGGAAATGCGACTCAAAGAAGCGGCAAAACTCGGATTTAAGCGCGCAATTGTTCCAAAAGGGCAAAAATTCCCCGAATTAGATATCGAGATTATACCAGTAGCAAAAGTTATCGACGCTATTATCGCCGCAATTCCTCAACAATCACTCAGTGTTGAAGATTTTGCCCCCGATGATGAAGTCGAAAGTGCTGATTTTTAAGTCTTGTAGCACAGGCATCCCTGCCTGTGCAGTAATATAATTTTTTACTACAGAGACACAGAGACACAGAGAAGAGATTTAAGAAATGAAATAAAATAGTAGTTACGATAATAAAGACGCTTCGGTTTTGAGGCGTTTTCATTATATTTAAGTTTTGTACAATTAGTAGTACAGTTCAAAAACAGACACAAGCTTTGGTTTATTGGAAGGTAACTTACTGTAAATATATCTACAGAGTTTTTCCTTAACAATTTGTACTAAATTGGAAAAAAGTCATGATAATATCTCCTATTGCCCAATTGCAAGTGACGTGGGAAAAACTACCTGATGATTATGTATTACCTGACGAACCAGTGGATAACATCAACCAACCCCCACTTGCAGCAGCATTGTCCGAAATTTTGCAAATGAATGGCAAACTGCCAGCAAATGCTTTAACTCCTACCAATTATGGTATATGCGTCAAAGTAAATGGTCGATATGTAATTAAGGCGCCTGATTGGGCATATATACCTAATATTATCGTACCTAGAAGCGAAGTAGAGCGCAGTTATACACCGACTTTACAAGGTGATATGCCTGTAATTGTTGTAGAATTTGTTTCTGATACCGAAGGCAATGAGTATTCTGTAAAACCAACTTACCCACCAGGCAAATGGTATTTTTACGAGACCATTTTAAAGGTGAGTAACTATGTAATATTTCAGCCTGATACAGGTGGTATTGAATTTTACGTTCTAAATACTTCTGGAAAGTACACCATACAAGACGCTGACCAAAATAATCGTTATTGGGTTCCTCAAATGAACCTTTTCCTTGGAGTATGGCAAGGAACCAAAGAAAACCGAACTGGGTACTGGTTGCGCTGGTGGGATGAAGAAGGAAATCTTCTACTTTGGGGCACCGAAATGGTTGAACTTGAACGGCAGCGTGCTGAACAAGAAAGTCAGCGTGCTGAAAGATTAGCAAACCAATTGCGAGCAATGGGGATTGAGCCAGAGGTATAATCCAAAATAATTAAATCAACATGTGTAGAGACGCAAGTAAATCGCGTCTCTACTGGTATTTAATGTTTGTTACTGATTAACAATTAAAATAATTAAAAATGACAATTAAAAACATATTATATTAGTAATTTATAACACTTTTTTAACAAAATATTGCAAAGTATATTTATTTAATTACTATTTCATTTCAACTTTGATTCAGATAAATAATTAATCATCACGCTATAACTCACTCTCTGTAATGAAATTTATGAGTTTATCGCGCGTTTTGCTGCTGCAAGTTCTAATTATTGGACTCTTTGCAGTAGGATGCGAAACTAAGAATAATAAGGATGATGACGACTCGAATATCGATAAGCTCAGTATTGGTGTTGTTAGCTACGGTGAAGGTGCCAATTCGCTCGTCTTGTACGAACAATTTAAGGATTATATTGCTACTAAAACCAAAAAAATTGTCGAACTTGAGCCTGCTTATAATGAACTACAAGCAGTTGCACAAGTAGAGCGTAAAACCTGGGAAGTCGTTTTTGCACCACCTGGACTAGCGGCAATTGCTATTGCTTCTTCACAATATAAACCGATTTTTTCAATGGAGGGTATTAGTAACACGCAGCGTTCTTTAATCTTGGTTCGTGATGATAAACCTTATCAAAAAATTGGCGACTTGGCTAATCAAGTTATTGCTTTAGGCAAACCTGGTTCCGCTGCTGCTTTTTACGTGCCATTGTACGACTTGTATGGAATGACACTAGCACAAATCAAACTGGCGCCAACTCCAAAAACTGCACTAACTTGGTTGAGCGATAGCACTGTTGAAGCTATTGCTATGTCTGAAAATGATTATGAAACGTTGCGGCGCGAATTTACCCAAACCAAGTTTAGAGTTTTACATACAAGTCGTTGGATACCAGCAGGTGTTGTATTAGCATCACCAAATCTCGACCGTAATCTTCTTTCTGTAATCCAAAAATCGATGCGTGAGGCGCCTGCTGATATTGTCGCAGATGCTGGTTATGTGCCTACTGCCAAAATACCCAACTACGAACAATTTATTAAACTAATCGAAAAAGTCCGACCCTTCGAGGAAAAAGTCAAACAAACCCCTGTTGTCTTGGCACCCACAATATCATCAGCCAAAACCAAATAACAAAATGTAGAGACGTTACATGTAACGTCTCCTATCATCCAGGAGTAATACATATGTCTGGGTTTCCCTTAGCAGGTTCAGAAATAGCTGCTGGAACATTAATCGATAATCGTTACATAATTCAAAAGCTACTCGGACAAGGAGGACTTGGCAGAACTTATTTAGCTTTTGATACCCGTCGTTTTAACGAAGCTTGTGTTCTAAAAGAGTTCGCTCCCATTGGTACGGGTGAAAGCGGTATAGAAAAGTGTCGGAATTTATTTAAACGCGAAGCCAAAATTTTGCACCAACTCGAACACCCACAAATTCCCCGCTTTTTGGCGTGTTTTGAAGGAGAAGGCAGATTATTTTTGGTGCAAGAATATGTTGATGGTAAGACTTATTCGGCTTTATTGCGCGAACGGCAGCAGCAAGATAAAGTTTTTACTGAGAATGAAGTTATTGAATGGTTGAATAAATTATTACCTATACTTGAGTATATACACGAACATAATATTATTCATCGTGATATTTCTCCCGATAATATCATGTTGCCTTCAGGGAAAGATTTACCCGTATTAATCGATTTTGGGGTAGGTAAACAAATTGCCGACTTTAATGACAGCAGTAACGGCGAGCAGGTAACTTTTGTTGGCAAAATGTCATTAGTCGGAAAAGTCGGATATGCACCACGCGAGCAAATTAGTATTGGGATGTGTTCACCTAGTAGCGATTTATATGCTTTGGGTGTTACAGCAGTTGTGTTATTAACCGGACGTGACCCATCGTTTTTAATGGACCAATACTCTTTAGAGTGGAAATGGCGATTGTACGCATCGGTTCGCGATGGTTTTGCACAAATTCTCGATAAAATGCTGATTGATATTCCTAAAAACCGCTACCAGTCAGCATCTGAAGTTATTCAACATCTAGAACAAATAGAGGCGCCACAATCTAACAATCTACCAAAAACCGAGATTAACCTACCATATAGTTTGTTACCCAAGTATGATACATTGTCTGATAATTTATCCGTCCAGTTACCTCCACAAATACCTAATACATCGTGGCAACGACCATTAATTAGTACCCAATTAGATAATACATTATACAGTACGTTTAGTAGTACAATTGGTAATACCTCTAATACTTCAAATAACGCACAAAATAATTTTAATGATAATGATAATAAAAATCAAATAACTCGTTTACCATCACTAGACGTAGAATTTATTGAGCGTTGCGAGCTTTCTCTAGCTTATTACATAGGTCCAATGGCTAATTTAATTATTGAAGAAGTACTCGCAGAAAATCCAGATATTTCCCACTATCATTTTATTCAGCTTCTTTCTAGAGAAATTACTGACTCGCGCGATGCTATTGAATTTTCACGTAAACTATTGGGATAAGTAGAAAGTGCTGAGTAATGAGTGCTGAGTGAATTTCTTATCATACTCAGCACTCAGCACTCAGCACTCAGCACTTTTAACTTCTTGTGTTTCCGTGTGATTTTTTTAGCCGTCGCATTGCCATTTCTAAGCTGAACTGCATTCGTCTAAATGCTTTGGCTAAGTTACCTATTTCGTCATTAGAATATTGCTCAAATTCTACATCCATATGACCTGTACTGACTTCTTCAGCGACGCGGGTTATGCGTTTGAGTGGGCGAATTACTTGGCTGTTTAAGAACATGTTTACAAGTAATATTACTGCAATAAAAACTCCTGAGACTAAACCAATAATTACAAACGATGATTTGTTGGCTTTGTCTATAACTTTACTTGCAGGCGCCGATATAACTTGGGCGCCGATTATTTCATTTAATTGCCAGTTGAAACCGTTGGCACTACCGTAACGCTCAATCTGACTTTTAGGAGCAACATCTGGAGTCGAGTGACACTGTAAACAGCTAGGTTCAGAAACTGATAGCGGGCGGGCTATATAATATATGTCTCTACCTGAAACTGCGCGAAAACCACTTAGTTGTTTTAATGCTCTATCATTACGAAATTGGTTAACTAAATTTGTTTCAAAGCCGTCTGCTTTATCACGCAAATTGGTTGGGTTTAATGTTGCTTCTTTGTAGAAAAAATCTCGATAATCTTGTTTCCCTCGCAATATCTCAAACACTTCACGCGCTGAGTAACCAGGTACAGACTGCGGTAAAAATTTTGTTTCCAATTTGTCTACTAATTCTGGGTTAACTTGAGTACTTGTATATTTACGTACCGAAGTCATTACTTCCATTAACATTAAACCCGTAGAAGCAATATCATTTTTAGCATTTTGCCGTAGTAGAGAAGACAATGTAAATCCACTTATACCCAAGCCAAATATTAATATCACAATTAACAATACTGTAAACTTTTGTTTCAAATATAGATTTTTAAGCATATTTTAATTAATTTATTAAGACTTTTTCAAAATATAACAATATAAATTTACCAATGATGATATTGGTAAACATTCTCTGAGGATATTTTAAGTTTATGTATGTTAATAACAGTTCTGAAAGTCAATAAATATTTAAGTAGAGAAGAAAGTGTGTTTGTTAGGCAATAATACGAAAAGTCAAGTTTTTTTATCATATAAAATGGATTGGAATCGAGGAAAATCGTTATTTGGTGGACGCTATATTATTGAATCGAAACTTGGTGAAGGGGGAATAGGTATAACTTACCTAGCGAGGAACCAAACGTCAGAATTACGAGTAATCAAAACTCTGAAAGAGGAAGTTATTAATAATCGTACATGGAAAGTACACCGCGATAAATTACGGCAAGATTTTCGCTCGGAAGGGGTGCGTCTTGCAGTGTGTCGTCACCCTCATATTGTGCAAATCGAAAATATTTTTGATGAGTATGAATTACCTTGTATCGTTATGGAGTATATCGAAGGTGATGATTTAGGCAAGCGGTTAAGAGAACAAGGTATATTATCAGAGAAAGAAGCGCTTTTATATACTCAGCAAATTGGAGACGCATTAACTGTTATTCATCAAAAAGGTTTGCTACATCGAGATATTAAACCGCGCAATATTATCATTCGTGCGGGCAAACCAGAAGCTGTATTAATAGATTTTGGCATTTCTAGAGAATTTATACCTGGTGTTGTACAACGTCACACTGTCTATCGAACTCCAGGGTTTGCACCTCCTGAACAATACCAACTTGAGGCGCCACGTGGCGAATATATTGATGTTTATGGTTTAGCTGCAACGTTATACACTTTATTAACTGGTGTTGTACCCACTAGTGCTGACGAACGTAACCGTAATACACCACTTTTACCACCAAGTCATTTTAATCAGAATATAAGTACTAGTGTTGACCGGGCTATTATGCAAGCAATGGCAATGCAACCCCAGTATCGTCCTCAATCTGTAAAAGAATGGTTATCACTTTTATCTAATACAATATCACTCCTCACACCCCCACCCAAAATCATACTTAAATCACCCAAACCACCAATTACACCTCAGTTTACATGGGAATGCACCCGTACTATTAAAGGACATGCGGGTATGGTTCATGCTGTGGCAATTAGTCCTGATGGAAAATTTATTGTGAGTGGTAGTGGTGACAATAATATAAAGCTGTGGAATTTATCTAATTGTCGTAATATCCGCAATTTTGGACGCTGGTTTGCTGGACATAGTGACTCAGTTTGGACGGTAGCTATTAGTCCTGATGGGCAAATACTTGCTAGTGGTGGTTGGGATAATACTATTAAACTGTGGTTTTTAAATACTGGTAAGAATATACGTACTCTAAAAACTCATACTAATTGGGTAAATTGTCTTGCTTTTAGTCCCAATGGGAAGTACTTAGCGAGTGGAAGTTCTGACTGTAGCGTTAAACTTATCCTTATTAGTACGGGTGATGTTATTAATACCTTTTTGGGTCATACTGATGCGGTGCTATCTGTAGCTTTTAGCCCAGATGGTCAATGTATTGCGTCATCAGGCGCCGATTGTACTATTAAGCTGTGGCTTCTTAGTACTGGTCAAGAAATACGTACATTGGTAGGTCATTCGTTTTTTGTAAACAGTCTGACTTTTGATGCAACTGGTGAAACTCTTATTAGTGGTAGCAGCGATAAAACGATTAAATTTTGGCACGGTGTTACAGGCAGAATTTTGAAAACGTTTACAGGTCATACTCATGCTGTTTCATCTGTTGCACTCAGTCGAGATATGCAAATCTTAGCTAGTGGTAGCTGGGATAAAACGATTAAACTTTGGCATGTAAGTACGGAAACGGAAATTTGTACTCTAACTGGTCATAATAATTACATTAGAACCGTGGCTTTTAGTCCTGATGGGCGCCAGATTGTTAGTGCTAGTGATGACAATACTATTAAGGTTTGGTGTAACAAAGATTGGCAACGGATGTAACGGATGATTTGTTGGAAAATACAAAGTTTAACTCTTTAGGTAGAAATGTGGTTAGTCGAAAATTGCCAGAATAAGTTGCGGCAACTACTATTTTTTTACCAAGATTAATAATTATGGGCTTCGGTATCGGTGATTTATTCTGGATTTTTCTTTTGCTCTCCTCGCTGCAACCTATCTGGCAACGGCGCCAAACAGAGTATCGTCGTTTCAGTTCGTTACAAAAGTTCCAGCAGGAACGTAAAAGCCGGGTGATTTTGCTTATTCACCGACAAGAATCCATCAGTTTGTTAGGGATTCCTTTATCTCGTTATATTACTATTGAAGATTCTGAACAAATTTTACGCGCGATTCGCCTAACTCCAGATGATGTTCCAATCGATTTGATTTTACATACACCTGGTGGTTTAGTACTAGCTACTGAGCAAATTGCCCGTGCGTTGATTCGTCATCCATCTAAGGTTACAGTTTTTGTACCACACTACGCGATGAGTGGTGGTACGATGTTAGCGCTTGCTGCTGATGAAATTGTGATGGATGCGAATGCAGTGCTTGGACCGGTTGACCCACAGTTAGGTAATTTCCCTGCTGCTAGCATTATTAAGGTTGTTGAAGATAAACCAATTGGCGAAGTTGATGACCAAACTTTAATTATGGCTGACTTGTCGCGTAAAGCCCAAGCGCAGGTACAGCGGTTTGTACGGACATTACTTAAAGACTCCATACCTAAACAAAAGGTTTTACCAGAGAATATCGAAAGTATTATTGACGCTTTAACAACTGGACGTGTTACTCACGATTATCCGATTACTGTTGAAGAAGCTACCGAAATGGGTTTACCTGTGACTGTTGGTCTTCCCCGTTCGATTTACACTTTGATGGATATGTACCCACAACCTCAAGGTGGTAGACCTAGCGTTCAGTATATTCCTATGCCTTTTGATGACAGGCGCCCGATGTTACCTGTTCCAAAAGGCAGACCAATGGAAGAACCTGTACAAAAGTATTGATTTTTTAAGTTTTATTAATAAACCCGTCTTAATATAGGGCGGGTTTTTTGTCTCTAGAGATGCGATTTAATTGCGTCTCCACAACAACGCGCCAACTATTAGTTGTTACAGCATTATTAGTCTGTGTCATTAAATTTGGTGGGTTACTTCCTCTTCTTTCTTCCTTTGTGTTCTTTGTGACCTTTGTGGTTCATTTCTCTTATCTCCGTGTACTCTGTGTCTCTGTGGTAAAAAAAACATTAGCCTAAAACTTATGATATGGAGTACTAGGTTCGTATCATAAGTTTTGGGGTGTTGGAAAAAATAACCACAAAGGCACAAAGGGCACGAAGGAAGAATTATTAAGAAGTCAACCTACCAAAATTAATGACACAAACTACTACTACCTCGTTGGGGTTGCTGTTGGAGTTGGGGTTTCTGTTGCTTCGGGAGTTGGTGTTGTTTCGGGTGTTGGTGTTTCGGTTGGCGCCGCTTCGGGTGTTGCAGTTTCGGTTGGGGTTGGGGTTGGAGTTGGTTTTGGTGTCGGTCTGGTTACTGGTTTGCCTGTTGGTCTTGTTGTTGGTTTGGTCGTTGGTTTGGTTGTTGGACTGGCAGTTGGTTTTTTCTCTAGAATGTTACTTGCTTCTTGGTCAAGCTTTTGTCTCAAAGCGAGGTCAGCTATTCCTGTTTCGGTTAGCTGGTTTTTCTTTTGATATGCTCTTACTACTGCTTCTGTTCTGGTACTGTAGTATTGGCTACGAGGTAAAGGAGGATTGGGTTTCATTACCAGGTTGAGGTTTGCTTGTAGAATTTGCATAATTTGCGCGGCAAAGTCCTGGGTTTTTGGACCTGCTACTCCATCGGCTGGTTTTAATCTATACCCTGTTTGAAATTCTGTAATCGCTTTTTTGGCATCGGCATTTGTTAAGGGTTCGTTAGAAACTTTTATGTCATAACCTAATCCACGTAACACTGCACGAAATTGCTGCGGTGTATAATCACGTTGACGTACTGCATCCGCTGTATCGGATATTACGACTACTGCGGACACTATACATGCTGTTGCTATGCTAAAACTAGATTTTCCTATCCCACACCACATGGTCAAAACTCCTGTTGATTAAATCTGTTGTTAGTAACTAGTTTTTCATTGATTATTGATGATTTTTGAATATTTTTACTGATGTTAATTTAATTTAAATAATCTATTGTGACTTTGCTCTGTCATCCTCCGATAGAGGTAACTTGAAATTAACGAAAGTTTTGCCATTAACTAGAAGTGTTGAGTATAAAAAATAATACCCCGTAGATTAAAGCGTAATTTAAAAAGATGATTAGCCGAAAACCTTTGAATAGATGGAGTCTGTGGTTTGAGCGATTAATGGCTATTACTGCCACAATTAATTTAGGATTTGTTTTATTTGATTTAAGTTACATTCCTTGGCGGGATTTTTACTTACGTAATTTAACTTCTTTGACTCGTTTGTATGACCCAGTTAAAGGTATACAACCTCATCGTGAGACAGAAGCTTATTTGGCAGCTGTCACAACTGTTTCTTCTCAAGTTAGTCAAACAGGAGTAGAGTCGAAAGTTGTTGGCGCCCAGTTAGAGGAATTACGGCGCCTGAGTAGTGAGATAATCGACACGAACCCGTTTGCACTGGCAGACAAAAGTGGAACGCTAGAAAAAATCAAGAACCGAATGCGTGACCATACTGGAGAAAAGTCTGCTAAGAAAGCATTCGCTCAGTTCTGGAGTCAAGCAAACCTACAGCAAAAGGGATGGAATCAAGAAATAGAATTTTTCAATCGTAGAATTAAGCCGCTAATTGCCACCAACTACTACCGTCAAATTGGTGAGAACGGCGAATTGGTTGATAGATTTTTTTGGATTGACTTCCCCTTCACGTTAATATTCGGCATGGAACTGCTAGCCAGTAGCTTTTTTATCAAACGTCGTCATCCTGAGTTTAGCTGGCTTGAAGCTATTATTTGGCACTGGTATAATTTATTACTAATATTACCATTTTGGCGAATTTTGCGTGTGATTCCTGTTATCATCCGTCTTGATAAAGCCAAAATTATTAATTTTCAATCGATTCGCACGCAAATACATAGAGGTATAGTATCTAACTTCGCAGAAGAATTTACTGAAATTATTGTGGTTCGAGTGATTAATCAAATTCAGGGTTCTGTAAAGCGGGGTGAATTAACTCGGTGGTTACTTCAAAAAGAAAGTATTCGCCCTTACATTGATATCAATAATGTGAATGAAGTTGAAGCAATTTCTACGATTCTGGTGCAAACGGTAATTTATCAGGTTTTACCAAAGATTCAGCCCGAAATTAC
Source organism: Calothrix sp. PCC 7716 (assembly GCF_019977735.1). GTDB lineage: Bacteria > Cyanobacteriota > Cyanobacteriia > Cyanobacteriales > Nostocaceae > Dulcicalothrix. The sequence goes on from NZ_AP025018.1 coordinate 811,060, forward strand.
CGCTATTTTACGCCACAATATTGAAGGCGCCTTAAATCAAGCACCAGTGTATAAAAATTTGCAAGCACTACCTGGTGTTTCGCAATTTCAAACTCAAATCAGCGAACAGCTAGCATCTCAAATTGCCACAAATCTATATAATGCGATAATTAGCGCCGTCGAAGACCCAGTTTCAGCGAGTCTTTCTAGCCAGTTGTTACAGCGTTTTACTGATACCCTCGGCGCCGAAATGCAGAAAAAACATGTAATTACAGAACTGCAAAGTCTAGTTTCTGACTTTTTAGAAGAAGTAAAACTTAACTATGTGCAGCGTTTGTCCCAAGAAGATATCCAGCAAGTGCTTGAGCAAACGCGCTCGATGAAAGTTCAAGCAGTGGTGCATTCAGAAATTGTGCTACCGAAGAGGGAATAGGGAGACTATGAAACAATACGAGTGCCATGTCGCGTTTCATAAAGAAAGTTAATTTATAGCTTCTCGCAACCGAAGAAATGCGCTAAACTCGATTATAGAGGCGAACCATCTAACGGTTCGTCACAAGACTTCTTGAAAGATATCCTTATCGCAGGAAGTGGGTTGTAGCCCACTTTTTTTGTTGGAATTTATTGCATGACTCATCCGTTAGTCCCACAAGTTATTGAAATGGCGACACCAGTGGCAGAAGAACTGGGGTTAGAAGTTGTTGGCGCTGTTTTTCATACAAATCAGCGTCCTCCTGTTTTACGGGTAGATATTCGTAATAAAGAGCAGGATACTGGTTTAGACGATTGTGAGCGAATGAGTCGTGCGTTAGAAGCCTCATTAGATGCAGCATCGATTATTCCAGATGCTTATGTGTTAGAAGTCTCTAGTCCTGGTATTTCTAGACAACTGACTACTGACCGGGAATTCCTAAGCTTTAAAGGCTTTGGTATTATTGTCTCGACTTCGCCACCCCATGAAGGACAACAGGACTGGGCAGGTCAACTAATTCGTAGGGATGAAAATAAAGTTTTTTTGAACCTAAAAGGAAGAATTGTTGAGATTCCTCGCTCTCAAATTACCAAAGTTCAACTTGACGAGCGTCGAGGTAAATAGAAGCGCAATTATTTTTTCTGTCACGCGGCGCCTATCTATATATTAAGGGTAGCTTTATAACTGACAGAATTTACGCGCGCTATTTGATTATTGGTTTGTTACCAGTAGGCACGCGCCTCCGAAGTGCGTAGTTATTTCGGCTTGCACCTCAAAGTCTGAGATGCAAGAGTTAGATGCACTCAACTTTCACGGCAAATTTAAATATCAACTATGCAACCCACAATTACTGCCAACAACGAAACAACTAAACAATTAAATTAAAATTGATTCTTTGGAGATTTTCACTATGTCAATGATTGAGTTACAGGGATTAAAAGAACTTATCGAAAGTATAAGCCGTGAGCGTAATTTACCTCGTTCGGCTGTACAAGCAGCAATTCGCGAAGCATTGCTAAAAGGATACGAACGTTATCGACGCGCTCAAAATATGGAGCGCAGACAGTTTGACGAAGATTATTTCGATAATTTTGACGTTCAGCTTGATATCGAAGACCAAGGTTTTCGTGTGGTAGCAACCAAAACAATTGTTGAGCAAGTCGTTAACTCAGACCACGAAATCTCACTCGAACAAGTCAAAGACATGGGTGGTGAGGGAGCTGAGTTAGGGCAAGAAGTAATTCTTGATGTTACCCCCGACAAAAAAGAAGAGTTTGGACGCATGGCAGCGATGCAAACAAAGCAAGTGCTAGCGCAAAAGCTTCGCGACCAGCAGCGTCAAATGGTGCAAGAAGAGTTTCAAGACTTGGAAAGTTCGGTATTACAAGCGCGTGTATTGCGGTTTGAGCGTCAATCTGTAATTTTGGCGGTTAGCAGCGGATTTGGGCAACCTGAAGTCGAAGCTGAGTTGCCAAAGCGCGAACAATTACCTAATGATAACTATCGAGCAAACGCAACATTTAAGGTTTATTTAAAGAAAGTATCTCAAGGGCAGCAGCGTGGACCCCAGCTATTGGTATCTCGCGCTGATGCTGGTTTAGTAGTATATTTGTTTGCTAATGAAGTTCCCGAAATTGAAGACGAAGTAGTACGAATAGTCGCTGTTGCTAGAGAAGCGAATCCTCCTTCTCGTTATGTTGGCCCAAGAACCAAAATTGCGGTTGATACTTTAGACCGTGATGTTGACCCTGTTGGCGCCTGTATTGGGGCACGGGGATCACGAATTCAAGTTGTAGTCAACGAGTTACGCGGTGAGAAAATTGACGTAATTCGCTGGTCTCCTGACCCCGCTACTTATATTGCTAATGCTTTAAGTCCTGCACGAGTTGACGAAGTGCGACTAATGGATCCCGAAACTCGTCAAACGCATGTACTAGTAGCGGAAGATCAATTAAGTTTGGCAATAGGTAAAGAAGGGCAAAATGTTCGGTTAGCAGCTCGCCTAACTGGTTGGAAAATAGATATAAAAGATAAAGCAAAGTACGACCGTGAAGGAGAGGATACTAAATTTGCTGCGGCACGTGCCAAAGCGGCAGAAGAAGCAGCACGACTTGAAGCTCTTGAAGACGAGTATGATGAGGAATATGAGGAGGACGAAGAGTATGACGAAAAAATGGCACTAGGGAGAGATTTTGAGGATTTAGATGAAGATTTGGAGGAATTAGACGAGTTGGACTCCGACCTAGAGGAAGATGTGCGAAGATAAAACTTTGACACTAAGTACCAATAGTAAGTAGAGTCAAAGAAACATTACATCTTTTTTTAAGTTTAGAAAGCGCGCAAAGAACGTATCACAATAATGAAACCTAATTATCGACGTTGTTTAAGCTGTCGCAAAATCGGTTTAAAGGAAGAGTTTTGGCGGATTGTCCGCGTGTTTCCTTCTGGACAGGTACAATTAGATGAGGGCATGGGGCGTTCTGCCTATATTTGTCCGTCTTACGATTGTTTAGGAGCAGCTCAGAAAAAAAATCGATTAGGTCGAGCGTTGCACGCAGGGGTTTCTGATGAAATTTATCAGAGCTTGTGGCAACGGTTGACAGTGGTTCAATCTACAATCGTTAATATTGGTTAAAACCCCGCGCAACAGCGTTACCCCGAAAGGCAGTTTAAGAACAGTCTTATTCAATTGCTCGTCTAAATAATGGTGCGTAGCTTCGGGGTTAATGCCACAATAGTAGTTGAGTAGTTGTTACTTGCTGATTATAAAATTATTTAATCGCATAAGCTCTTGCTCAAACCTCGGTTATTATCACTGTTTGATTGTGTCGAGTAAACTAAAAAAAAAGTAACAAAGCAAAAAAGACATTAAATTGATACTCCTACTAGGTAGCGACAAAAAGCCACAAGGCATTAAACCGATTAGGCGCGTGGGTAATGCCAGCACAAAAACAAACATCTCTCTTCCTATATATACTTGGAGGCACCGGCAAACAGTATTTAACGGCAACCTAAAAGCAGTAACCGAAGGATGGAGATGCGCGTCAAATAGCGCTGGTGACCATCCGCAAAAACTGTATTCTTATAGGGGAAGAGTGGATGAACAACGGCAAAGTTAGAATCTATGAATTATCAAAGGAATTGAATTTGGATAACAAAGAGCTATTAGCAATTTGCGACCAGCTCAATATCTCAGTTAAGAGTCATAGTAGTACAATTACAGAACCAGAGGCAGAGCTCATTCGGTTAGAAGCCGAGAAGCGACCACCTGCTCCTTCAAATATCAGAAAGGATAATGGCGCCAGTCAAAAAAATAATTTATCTTCGACTGGTAACAACCGACCGACAACACCAACCAAACAACAGATTTTAGAAATTCGCAAACCTAAATTGTTAAATAACTTTAATACCAACGCCGTTGATGCGTTTAGCCTCAGCAATAACCAATCCGCCAAATCTCCCTCAAACCCTCGACCTATCGCTCCAGCAGTCTCCCCCATGAAGCCGACGGCACCTATTCGACCCGTAGCCCGCAATGCGTCTGATTCCACACAACAACCTGCACCAGCAGTAAACGTGGATAGCAAGCCCAGTACCAATCAGCCCGCTGAGAAAATCGCCGCCGAGAAACCCGAAAAATCGGCACCTCCGCGTAACAAACCGGAGAAACCCCAGAAGCCACAGTTGTCGGCGCCTCCAAGCCGACCCGAAGCGCAATTCGAGGGTGCGATAATAGCTGGTGCGCCGACCGAAAAACCGATATTGAAACGTGACCGTAGCGAGGCGCCACCAAGTAAGCCAAAAGGCAACAAAGGTGGTGGTGGTACAGCTACCGAACAGCAGTCAGGAACGCCAAAACCAGCACGCCCAGGTGGCGGTGGTGCAGGCAAACCAGAAAGAGGAAATCGACAACCCGGAGGTGGCGGTGGCGCCCCAAGCGATGTCGCCCGCCCAAATCGACCTTCGCGCTCTGCACCAGAAGCAGTTCCCGTTGCAACTCCACCAAGGCTAGTTGCACCATCACGACCAGCAGGTGGCGAAAAAACTGGCGATCAAACTACTACTACTACAATTCCAGACGAAACAATCGAACTTCGGCGCCCAAGTCCACCTCGTCCAAGTAAAGGTGGTAAAAAATGGGTTGAAGAAGAAATCGAAGAAACCAAAGAATCAAAAGCAGCTAAAGCAGCCAAAGCGAAGCGTAATAAACCCCTCATCGAAGAAGAATTTGACGAAGACGATCTTCTTGATGATGACGATCCAGATGCACAAACTGCGATTCAGGTTAGCAACGCGATTGTTCGTCCTCCAAAACCAAAATCAACTAAACCAATTCAAGCTCCAACTTCGGCAGCTGTTACCCAACAACAAAGAGCAGTAAAAAGAGCTAATGCTTCTTCTTCCTCTTCTTCTCGCGACCAAAACAAGCGCCGTAACGACACAGAAGTCAAGCGTGAGCGCCCTGCAACATTGATAGTAACCGGTACAATGACCGTACAGGAATTGTCGGATGCCATAGCTGTAGCTGATACCGAAATCGTTAAAATTCTTTTCATCAAAGGTATTCCAGTCAGCATTACTCAAAACCTCGATATCCCCACAATCACCTTAATTTGTACCGAGCTAGAAATTGCCGTCGAAACTCAAGAGAAAGAAGCAGAAGCTCGTAAAGTCACCGAAATGATTGAGGCTGGAGATTTAGATAATCTCCAACGTCGTCCGCCGGTTGTTACAATTATGGGTCACGTTGACCACGGTAAAACCACCTTACTTGACTCGATTCGTAAAACGAAGGTCGCAGCAGGTGAAGCAGGTGGTATTACTCAGCACATTGGTGCCTACCATGTTGACGTTGAACACAACGGCGAAATGCAACAAGTTGTGTTCCTTGATACACCAGGTCACGAAGCATTTACCGCAATGCGGGCACGAGGAGCGCGCGTTACTGACATCGCGATATTAGTAGTGGCAGCCGATGACGGTGTACGTCCACAAACAGTAGAAGCGATTAGTCACGCACAAGCAGCAGGAGTGCCAATTGTCGTCGCAATCAACAAAATTGATAAAGAAGGCGCCCAGCCCGACCGCGTGAAACAAGAGCTAACGCAGTATAGTATGACACCTGAAGAATGGGGTGGTGAGACCATTATGGTACCCGTCAGCGCCATCAAGGGTGAGAATTTAGACACCTTGTTAGAGATGATTTTGTTAGTAGCAGAAGTTGAAGAACTATCAGCGAATCCAAATCGTCCAGCAAAAGGTACTGTTATCGAAGCACATCTTGATAAAGCGAAGGGAGCAGTTGCGACTTTATTGATTCAAAACGGTACATTGAGAGTCGGTGATATTCTGGTTGCTGGTTCAGTGTTCGGTAAAGTGCGGGCAATGGTCGATGACCACGGCAAGCGAGTAGATGTAGCTTCACCGTCGTTTGCAGTAGAGGTATTGGGCTTAAGTGACGTACCTGCCGCAGGTGATGAGTTTGAAGTATTCTTGGTAGAAAAAGAAGCGCGCTCAATTGCCGCTGTACGTGCCGAGAAGATTCGTCAATCACGTTTGATGCAAGGACGTGTAACTTTGGCGGGTATTTCCGCGAAAGCACAAGAAGGCGAACTGAAAGAACTCAACTTGATATTGAAAGGAGACGTTCAAGGTTCAGTCGAAGCAATTGTGGGTTCATTAAAGCAACTTCCACAAAACGAAGTGCAAATTCGCTTATTGCTTTCAGCCGCAGGTGAGATTACTCAAACTGATATTGACTTAGCAGCAGCGAGTGGTGCGGTTATTATTGGTTTCAATACTACCTACGCAAGTGGCGCCCGTTCTGCTGCCGACGAAGCTGGTGTAGATGTTCGAGAGTACAACATTATTTACAAGTTACTCGAAGACATTCAAGATGCGCTCGAAGGTTTGTTGGAACCCGAATTGGTCGAAGAAGCATTGGGTACTGCCGAAGTTCGTGCCGTCTTCCCCGTTGGTCGTGGCGCCGTTGCAGGTTGCTACATTCAAAATGGCAAGTTGATACGCAACTGCAAAGTACGAGTACTACGTGCAGGCAAACAACTCTTCGAGGGTGCGCTTGACTCACTCAAACGTATGAAAGAAGACGCGCGCGAAGTCAACGCTGGCTACGAATGTGGTATCGGCATCGACAAGTTCAACGACTGGGTAGAAGGTGACATCATCGAAGGCTTCCAGATGGTGACAAAACGCCGAACCCTAGCCTCCACCAAAAAGTAGTAAATTTGAGATTTTAGATTTTCTCTAAAATCTCCAACTTTACTATTCCATTTATCAGTATTTAGGTGGGCACAATTATTCTTGTGCCCCTTATAATTTAAATTTAGAGATATAAATACAATTTTCAGAAGAATTTTCAGACTTTACGTAATAATTTCCTCTGTTTAGTCATCAATGTAACAGAATTACTATGTAAACAAGATTACTTTTATAAAGGAATAGTTAAAGTTAAAGTTAATTTTTGCTTTTTCAGGGTGCAAATTTACACTGCTTTGCCCCAATCGCTCTCGAAGTACAACTATCGGAGTTATATATAATGGGTAACATTAATTTAGAATCAAATAACAATATAGCTGACACAGAAATTTGGAACAGCTTGCAACAAGCCATAGGCGCAAGCTCAGGTTTTTTACGTTGGCAACTCGAAGCAGGCGCCAAGTATCAAAACCTGCGCCGAGAAGAACAAGTACAAAGGTATTTACGAGAAACTTTGGAAAATTTAGCGTACTAACCCTAAAAACCCAATATATTCTGCAAGCTCCCTTGCAAACTGCGTAACTGGCGATAAGCTTTTTCAAGATTATCGCCATCTACTTCCACTTCTTTTCCTGGATAATTTCTAATAACTTCAATTAACTTAATATCATTATCCTTAGCAGCCGATAGTACAAGTGCAGTTCGCATAGCTTGTCTATCGGTTTTTCGCGTAGGCGTATGAATCACAGAGCTAATTTGGTCTAAAATGACATTCCCAACAGGGCTATTCAACACCCTTTCTAAAATAACAGGATTTACTTTTACAGGCGCCGTCAAATAGTTACGAACTTTTTGAGGGTCTTGTTTCGCTAACGCTAAAGCTGCGCGTAGTGGCAATGAAGGTTGCCCAGTATCCGCGAGAGTCGAAAGTTCTCTTACAGGGAACGGTTGACGGAAAGCGCGATATTTAAGAACAATCTGTTCTGCGGCAAATACAGGGGCAGTCATGGAAAACACGCACATGCTAGCAGCTATTATCAAGCAATAGCGCATTAATACAAATCGCAGCATTTACTTATATATATTTGAACTTAATTATCATGTGACGATAATTACACCTTATTAGTTGCATGTATTGCAGCAATAGCTTTTAACGTCATCTACCCATAAATATAAATTCTGATTTTCGTAAGGAACTGTGCTGATAATGTGCGAGTCTTCCGGTATAGTTTTGCATGGGTTTGATAGCAATACTGCTGCAAAATACACCCGACTCGCTTTGGCCAACTTTTCAGCAAATTTATAGACGCGAATCAGATGACACGTCAGGGTTTACACAATCAACGCAATAACAATTTTTCTTTCACACACAGCAACCGTATGACCAAGCAACGTGCGCTGCCCGCTATCTTATCCGCTTTAATCGTAGCTTCTGGCGCCTCTACCATCGTGCCAGCATTTCTCAACAATGGTGCTACCAACGCTCAAGTTCCAACTCGTACCGCTCAGGCTCCTGCTACTGGTACTATACTATATGTTAACTCAGCAACTGGCAATGATGCGGCAGGCGCCGGAACCGCTGAAGCAACACCATTTAAATCGATTAGTTTTGCCTTAAAAAGCGCACAACCAGGTACCATTATTCAATTGGCGCCGGGAACTTATAACGCCGAAAGTGGTGAAACATTCCCAATTGCCTTAAATCCAGGAATCACTCTACGGGGGGATGACAACTCTAAAGGTCAAACAGTGTTAATAAGTGGCGGTGGATTTTACACGAGCCGTACTTTTGCACGTCAGAATATTACAATTTTGGCAGGTAATGACGCGGTAGTTTCTGGAGTCACAGTTACGAACCCTAACGGACGCGGAACCGCAGTATGGGTAGAATCGACGAATCCAACTATTCAAAATAGTACTTTTACACAAAGCGTTCGTGAAGGTGTCTTTGTCACAGGTACAGGTAATCCTAAAATCGAAAATAATATCTTTACTCTTAACCAAGGCAATGGCGTTTCAGTCGCTAAAAATGCCAAAGGTGAACTTCGTAACAACCTGTTTCAAAACACAGGTTTTGGAATTGCAGTTAGTGACAGCGCATCACCTTTAATTACTGATAACCAAATTACTCAGAACAACGGTGGTATTGTAGTTAGTAGTACAGCTAAACCAGTATTGCGAAACAACGTCATTCAAGATAACCGTGACCACGGTTTGATAGCAATTCAAAATGCAGAACCAGACTTAGGTACCCAAGAAAGTCCAGGTAAAAACCTAATTCGCAACAACGGCAAAAAAGACCCGAAAAAGTTCTTTGATATTTATAACTTCACTACAAACAAAATTATTACCGCTGTTGGTAACGATGTAGACCCAACCCGCACTTTAGGTAAAGTCGAATTAGTTGTGGCAAAAGTTGAACCACCACCAGTAGTAGGAGGTACAACAGCTTTCAAAGATGTAACTGCTGATTATTGGGCAAAAGCGCATATTGAAGCTTTAGCTTCGCGTAATATTATTGCTGGGTTCCCCGATGGCACCTTCAAACCAAACGAACCAGTAACACGCGCGCAATTTGCGGCTATTATAGCTAAAGCCTTCAACCCAGCACCAAAGAGAGAAGCAGCCAACTTTACAGACGTAAAGAATGACTTTTGGGCTTTCCAAGTAATTCAAACTGCCGCACGTGGTGGTTTTATCTCTGGTTATCCTGACCGTACATTTAAACCAGCGCAACAAATCGAACGTGTACAAGTACTTGTTGCACTAGCAAATGGCTTAGGTTTAACTGCTCCTAACGTTAGCGTTAATTCTTTCTTTAGCGATGCTGCTCGTATTCCTAATTATGCAGCTAGTCCAGTTGCAGCCGCAACCTCTAGAGGGTTAGTAGTCAACTATCCTACCGTTAGACAACTCAACCCAACTCGTCAAGCAACTCGTGCGGAAGTCGCAGCTTTTGTTTACCAAGCTTTAGTTAATGCTGGTCAAGCGCAAGCTATTCCTTCCCCCTATATCGTCAGAACCCCCTAAATCATAATGTAGAGACGTGACATGTCACGTCTCCCTTGGGTGGAGTGTGGTTTTATATTGTGAGTTCTAATAATTTGATCCCCCCCTAACCCCCCCTTAATAAAGGGGGGAACAAGAGGTTATTTCTTGGCCTCCCAAATACATCGGGGGGTTGGGGGGTCAAAACTTGTTTCAATGTAACTAATTTGCCTTAGCTGCTGCGCGCACTATACGGTTAGGGTCATTTTTTAGCTTACTCAAAATATCCTGTGGTGTATTAGGATGTTGAGCAACAGCGTAACGTTCTAGGTACGATGGTGAGTCACTATTATTAGCTAGAAAATCACTACTGGCGCCTACATACAATAATCCAATTAAACGAGATAATGAAGGTATTGGAGTATTTATATAAATATATAAGTATGAGTTAGCTTTTTCGGGATAATTAATTACTAAAACTTTTATAGCTGCTGTTCTAGCTACTTGGAATTTTTTAGTTTTTGTTTGGGCTAATTTTTCGATAATATCTACAGGTGTATTTGGGTTTTGAGCGGCGCCTATACGCACAGCGACATGTTTATCATTAGCTAATTTTGCTATAATATCAACTGGTGTTTTTGGATGAAGTGCTACAGCTTCACGAATAATAGCATTTTTATGTTTTGCTAGTCTTACAAGTTGGGATTCTGAAATTTTGGGATTTTGTAATGCTTGCCAGTTGTCAAGCAAATTGTCTGAATTGATTAAATATTTATCTGCATTTTCTTGATAATTTTGAATAGCCGCTAATCTTACATAATTATCTTTATCTTCTAATAAATTTGTTAAAACTTCAGCAAATGCTAATTCTATAAGAGGTTTTACTAAATTCCAATCTAACCCACCGTTTCCACATCCTAAAGGTGGGATAGCTATTGATGTGATGCTCAAACGTTGTACTTCTGCTACTAATGATATAAGTCCGCTTTTTATATCTTCTATTTTTGATGGGTTTTTCCAGTGTTGCTTTGTGGGGAAGTTAATTATATATTTGGGATGAAACAAACTATTTGTTTGGAAGATAAACATTTTGCCTGGTTGGACTTGGTTTGCTTTACAAGCTTTTTCGTATTCGTAGAAGTTTTCTCGATAAGCTCGTTTAAATTGCAAGGCAATGCCTTTGCCCATAATGCCAACACAATTAACTGTATTTACTAGTGCTTCTGCGTTTTCTTCTAGTAGGTTGCCTTGCTTTGATTCAATCATTTGCAAAAGCGGTTTTGTGAAACTAATATACTACTATAGCTTATATTTATTCTAAAACTTTACTTTTAAATAAACGTGAGTATTTTAAAGATGCTTCGTTCGCGACTCATGACACATGACATTAGATGCTACCCTGCGGGAAAACTCCGTTTACGTTCGCGACTCATGACATGAGTTTAGAATTTTACGAATAGGTATGGGGATGTCTATCAGCTGCCAAATCGTTGCTGATAAACATCATGGGAGATTGGAGTGTTTTTCTATGCTTGGACAAGGAACCGAGTTTTGTATTCAGATACCCATACAGCAAGTAGTTGACTGAACCTAAGAAATAAGCTTATTTTCAATCCTTTGATAGAGTTAACATAACTTAAGAATCTTTATAGTATACTTATATATAACCTGTCACTCAGTACATATTGTTAAGCACCCGTATTATTTGTACTAATAACGAATATGCGAGTGTTAGTTGCTATAGGTAATAAAACTCAAGTTCGTCGTTCGTTCGTATATTTGGTTTTTTATCAATGAAAGCTTATTCAGACGTTAGCTAGGTGATTAACGTGAAAATTGACGTGGGTAAATACTTTTATACTAAAAGGATACAAAGTAATAAATTATTAGTTACTTGTTTACTTGGTCTTGGGTTTTTGTGTGCAGGTTGCGGCGCCGGAGTCAAGGATAAAGCAGATGCACAATCGCAACAACCTGCTGCAACTGCAAATAGAGCGACACCTGTAGATGTAGCAATAGCTAAAACAGGCGTACTGCAAGAAAAACCAGAGTTTACTGCGACAACGGCGCCATATCGAACTGTATCATTGCGCTCACAAATAGAAGGACAACTATTAGCGCTTTCGGTTGATGTGGGTAGCACTGTTAAGCAGGGACAAACGCTTGGACAGGTAGATGATGCGCTGTTAGTAACAGCATTAAATCAAGCAGAAGCAGAACTTGCTTCGTTAAGATCAGAAGTTGCTCGGACGAATACGCAAATAGTCAACCGAAAAGCCGAAGTTGAACGCTTACGGTTAGAACTTGTGCAAGCGCAATCTGATGCTAACCGTCAACAGCAATTATTTAAAGAAGGTGCCATTTCTGAACAAGTTGCACAAACGAGTCGCACCGAAGCACAAACTGCTGCCCAAGCTTTGCGTGCAGCAATTTCACAAGTTAGTACAGAACAACAAGCTGTTGCAACTGCTCAAGGTCGAGTTGTTGCCCAACAAGCAGTTGTAGCCGAAGCTAGAAAACGACGCTCTTATGCTCGGTTAATATCTCCTATTAATGGTGTAGTGGCAGAAAAAGTTTCCGAACCGGGTAACTTATTACAACCAGGTAATGAAGTTTTAAAAATTAGCGATTTTAGCCGCGTCAAGGTTGTGGTTCAACTCTCAGAGTTAGAAATAGGAAATATTCGAGTTGGACAATCAGTAAGAGTCAGTTTAGATGCATTTCCTAATCAAACATATACAGGTAGAGTTGTCCGTATTTCCCCAGTCGCAGATGCTACTGCGCGCTTAATACCAGTTGAGGTGGAAATACCAAATAGCAATGCCAAGATAGGCAGCGGACTTTTAGCAAGAGTAGCTTTTGATACTAATATCGCACAGCGAGTAGTTATACCGTTGACAGCACTAGCTGAAAGCGCATCAGGAAATAAAGCAAAACAAGAAGAAAATCAAAGTCGTCAAGGGACGATATTTGTGCTGCAACAAGGCGCCGATAAACCAACGGTAAGCGCTAGAACTGTAACGCTTGGGCAAAGAAGTAATGGAAACGTTGAGATTTTATCAGGGTTGCAAGCAGGCGAGTCTTTTGTAGTCAGAAGCGGTAAACCTCTCAAAGATGGTGAAACCGTCGGGCTTTCAATTCTTTCAGAGAAATCATAACAAAACGTAAATTAATGTTGGGTCTCAGCACTCAACACTCAGCACTCAGCACTTTTGACTCTATATGCAGCAAACTAACACCACAGGCTTTAGTATTAGTGCAATTTCGATTCGTCAGCATATTGGTACTTTGATGTTGACGCTAGCGGTAATTGTTATGGGTGTCTTTTTTATCCTGAAATTACCTGTAGATTTACTACCATCGATTACTTATCCCAGGATTGGTGTTAATATTACGGCGCCTGGAATATCACCAGAAGTGGCAATTGATGAAGTCACAAGACCTTTAGAAGAAGCTTTTGCTGCTACAGAGGGAGTAGTACAAGTATTTTCGCAAACGCGCGAAGGACAAATAAATTTGAATTTGTTCTTTCAGCCAGGGGGTAATATTGACCAAGCTTTGAATGATGCGACTGCTGCTTTTAACCGTGCGCGTAACAGACTACCTGACGCTATCGAAGAACCTCGCATTTTTAAAGTTGACCCTTCGCAGTTACCTGTTTATGAATTCGCTTTAACTTCACCTAAATTGGCGCCAGTTGATTTGCGAGTATTTGCTGAAGAAGAACTCGCACGTGAACTTGGTGTAGTACCTGGGGTTGCAGGGGCAGACGTATCTGGGGGTGTGCAAGAAGAAGTTAATGTCAATATTGATTTGGATAGGTTGCAAGCGTTGGGTGTTGGTTTAACTGATGTTTTAGACGAATTGCAAAACCGTAATCAAGATATCTCTGGCGGTAGAATATTCGGGCAAAATTCTGAACCTTTGACTCGGACGATTGGGCGCTTCCAAAGTGCTGAGGAAATTCGTAATCTTTCATTTGAAGTTTCTTCTACATCTAGACCGTCTGGTTCAACTACCTCAACTGCTGCAAATACTTCAACTCCCGTAAGACGTGTTTATCTCCGTGACTTTGCTTCTGTTATTGATGGTACCGAGAATCAACGAGTGTTTGCTTTTTTAAATCAGCAATCAGCAGTAAAAGTCAGTATTCAGAAACAACCTGATGCTAACACGATTAATGTTGTTGATGGTGTTAAGAAGCGGTTAGATGAGCTTAAACAGTCAGGGTTGATACCTCAAGAAATGACGTTAACAACAACGTTAGATGAGTCGAGGTTTATTAGTAATTCGATTGCTAACGTTACTAGTTCCGGTTTAATTGGCGCAGGTTTAGCTGCTTTAGCTGTTTTACTTTTCCTTGGTTCGCTACGTCAAACTTTTATTATTGTTCTTGCTATTCCCCTTGCTACTCTTGCGGCAATTATTTTCATGGGGTTATTTGGTTTATCTCTGAATGTGTTTAGCTTAGGTGGTTTAGCACTTGGTGTGGGTATTGTTGTTGATAACTCTATCGTGATGCTAGAGAATATTGCCGAGGGTGCGGGTGTAACTCCAGGCAAAGACAGCAAAACTCGCTTAACTCAGCAAGAAATGATACATCAAGCCCAGAAAAGCAGTAGCGAAGTTGAATCAGCGCTGATTGCTTCTACGAGTACTAACTTAGTCGCTGTGTTACCGTTTTTACTGATTGGTGGATTTATTTCATTACTATTTAATGAATTGATTCTCACAATTACTTTTTCAGTTGCAGCTTCAATTTTAATTGCTGTGACAGTAGTACCAATGTTAACTTCGCGGATGTTAGCTTGGCGTTTTTCGAGTGGAATAGGTAAATTTTGGTTTTTGCGCGAATTTAATTATCGCTTTGAAGGTGCGACTAAAGGATATGGTGGTTTTTTAAATCAGGTGTTACGCTACCGTTTGTTAGCGGTAGGACTAGCTATTGTGCTTTTCGGTGGTGGTAGTTTATGGATGGCGCCACAAATTCCTCAAGAAATTTTACCTCGTATCAGCACTGGACAAGCAACTTTATTTGCTCAGTTTCCTCCCGGTACTCCTTTAGAAACTAACCGTAAGGTAATGACGGCAGTTGATGATATCTTGACTAAACAGCCTGAAACTGAATATGTTTTTTCTACAGTTGGTGGATTTTTATTTGGTAGCAATACTTCAGAAAACCCGTTGCGGAGTTCGAGTACTATTACCCTGAAACCAGGAACCGATGTTGAAGCATATGTAGAAAAAGTTACCAAACAATTTAACAAACTCAACTTAGCAGGTATTCGCTTACGTCTGGCGCCGGGACAAGTTCGAGGTTTAATACTTAATAATTCGCCTATTCGTGGCGCCGATGTTGACGTTATACTTCAAGGTAATGATGAAAAAAGTCTGCAACAAGCTGGTCAACAAGTTTTAAGCGCTTTAGAAGAAAAAGTGCAAGCCGCGCGATTTCGTCCTGATGCTGATGCACGTCAACCAGAAATTCAAATCCGTCCTGACTGGGAAAGAGTCGCTGCTTTAGGACTAACAACTACTGATATTGGTAATACAATTCAAACAGCAATTGAAGGTAGTACTCCAACTCAGTTACAACGCGGCAACCGTTTAGTTGATGTTAGGGTACAGTTAGATGAAGAATCTATTACTAATAGTTCGCAATTAGAACGCATACCTTTATTTATTGATAGTAGTCGCCAAGTTCGTCTCAGTGATGTCGCTACAATAGTCGAAGGTCAGGCGCCAGGAGAAATTCAACGTATTAATCAGCGTCAGGTGTTTCTTATTGCTGGTAACTTGAGTGAAGGCGCCAGTCTTGGTGATGCGATTAGCCAAGTTAATCAAGTACTTAGTAATATAAAATTACCACAAGGCGTAACGGTTTTACCTAGTGCTGCCGTTGAATCAAATCAACAATTGCAAAGCTCACTTGGACTATTAGGAGGGTTAGCGACATTTCTTGTATTTGTTGTGATGGCAGTACAGTACAACTCGCTCGTTGACCCATTAGTAATTATGTTCACAATTCCACTCGCGTTAGCTGGAGGTATTTTTGGACTTTATATTACTAAAACAGCAATTGGCGCCACGGTTATAGTTGGAGCAGTTTTACTAGTTGGTATTGTAGTAAACAACGCCATTATTATGGTTGAACTCGCAAATCAACTTGGGGAACAAAAAGGTATTAACCGTCGAACTGCAATATTAGAAGCTGCACCACAACGTTTACGTCCAGTTTTAATGACTACAATTACTACCGTTTTGGGTATGTTTCCCTTGGCATTGGGAATTGGTGAAGGTTCTGAATTTTTGCAACCTTTAGGTGTAGTAGTGTTTTCAGGGTTATCTTTAGCAACAGTATTAACACTGTTTATTATTCCCTGTTTCTACGTTATGCTACACGATTTTTTCAATTTACGCTCTTGGAAGCCGATTTTATTTCGTTTAGGGGTGCCGAAGAAATTTTTTGGATAGAAACGCTCCTGAACCGGAGACGTGATTAATCCCTGCGGGAAAACCTGCGGTTTACACGTCTCTACGAATGTATTAAAATGAATTTACGAATTTGGGTATTTTGATGGCGCCAGCGTCGAATCAGTAAAGCGTTAATTAGTAACCAGCAAGCGCTTTGAGATAAAATCGCTGGCTCAAATATTTTGACGGCAGTGTGAATATTTTTGTTTTTAAGTGCCACTAGCATCCAATGCAGTTTGAGATAACTTCGTATATTTTCAAGCTTTGGAATTTTTTGGCTATGGGTCGCATCCACCAAAGCATAAATTTTCTCTTTCATCAATATATTCGTATCAAGTCGCTTTAAATAAGCTATTTTTTGGTCATACCCCCCATCCCATTGGGTGCGATACGCAAGACATTGATTCAAAAAAATCGCATCCCCAAACTGACTAATCCGAATCCAAGAATCTATATCATCACAAGAAGTCATACTAACATCCCATCCACCCGATTCTAAAAAAGCTTGGCGCCTACAAGCTACTTGTACAGGTGTACCAAAAGGAATAATTTCCAGCAGCATTCCATAATGAATGTCAGCTTGTGGGATGTAATATGCTTTGCCTGGGCCAAGTTGTGGAGTGTGACTTTTTTCAACACCATTGTCATCTACTTGAGCGGCAATACACGAGCAAATGGCAGCATTCTCATTAAGTATAATTGCTTTGCCCATTTCTTCTAAACAGTTAGGCGCCAAGTAATCATCATCATCCAAAAACTTTATCCAATCCCCACTACTTTTCTCAACTCCAATATTTACCGTGGCAGCATGTCCTGAGTTTTCAGAATTACGATAGTAAATTAACCGAAAATCTTCGCGTGCGTACATTTCGTCACACAAAGTCTCTACAAATTGGCGTGTTCCATCAATAGAGCAATCATCCACAACTACTATTTCACAGTCAATTGTTTGCTGCAAAACTGAGTTTATTGCCCTTTGCAGTAATTTAAAACGGTTATACGTCGTAATTACGACACTAAATTTCATAAACTGAACACTGCCTCAGATGTACAGAACTTGTCGCTTATTACACACTTCTACTTCAATTATTTCACTACCGGATAGTTGATTGTCCAGAAACCAGGCTTCTTTACGACAATTTTCATACTTAGCGTAATTTACAACAAGAAGCCTGGTTTCTTTGGCTTCTTTACAGCGGTGAAAATACTTAGTTTGATTTGTAGCAACAATCTCGACTTTTTTAGACTGAATCGAAGCCGTGGATAATGGACTATCCTGTAAGAGAAACCATTTGTCTGGTGAACGGAGAATAAAACTGTGAAGTTGCAGCGACCGATATTAGTAGGAG
The DNA here is from genome assembly GCF_019977735.1 of Calothrix sp. PCC 7716. Lineage (GTDB taxonomy): Bacteria > Cyanobacteriota > Cyanobacteriia > Cyanobacteriales > Nostocaceae > Dulcicalothrix. Next base: position 828,538 of record NZ_AP025018.1, read on the forward strand.
GACTTTCTCTTAGCTTTGCATTATGGCTGTTCGATAGCTTGCAAGACTCATTCGTCTTTTTTAGTGAGTTTAGCTTATTGGGTTTAGTCGCTGTTGGTGGTTCTTTATGGCTATTTAAGCAGCGTAATACCAGTCCCGATGTACTGCTTGAAGAATTACCTAGCGACCGTGCGGCTGTTGAAAAGGCGATATCAAAGGCTTCTGCTGTTGTCAGTCAGTTAGCAGGCGCCAGCGAAGATGATATAGAGACAAAAAACTTTGCCTTTCTACTGCAAAATCAAATCTCTAAACTAGAGAAAGAAATTGACAGAGAAGAAATGCAACTAGCTGTGACTGGTGGAAAATGTGTAGGTAAATCTACGCTAATTAACACTTTACAGCAAAACTCTGAATCCTTACAACCTCTAAAGGTAAAGTTTCACGAAACGGCACCTTTGTTTATTGAGGCTTCTAACACTGATACTGAAGTTTTAAATAATACTGTAACAACTGATTACGTGTTATTTGTTACTAACGGTGATATTACTGATACAGAATATCAAACGCTTCAGCAACTGAACGCTACCAGTGGTCGCATCATGGTGGTCTTCAATAAGCAAGACCAATACATTCCTGATGAGCGTGCAAGTATCTTGTCATCTTTAAAACAACGGTTGCAATGTGATGTTACTGCAACATCGGTGGCACCTGTACCAATTAAAGTTCGTAAGCACAACGCTGATGGTACGACTAGCGAATGGATGGAACAGCCGGCGCCTGATATACAGCAATTAACAACTCAATTGAGTCAAGTATTTGCGACTACAGGGCAAAAGTTAATATGGGCAACTACTGTTAGAAAAGCGAACTTGCTCAAAACTGAAGCAAAAACAGCATTAAATATAGTAAGAGTGTCACGCGCTACTCCAATAATTGAACAAAATCAATGGATAGCTGCTGCTGCTGCGTTTGCTAACCCCTTACCTGCGTTAGATATTTTAGCAACTGCTGCTATTAACGCACAAATGGTTATGGACTTGGGTAATGTGTACCAGCAAAAATTCTCCCTTGAACAAGCCAGAACTGTGGCAGCAGAAATGGGAGGGTTAATGCTTAAACTTGGTTTAGTTGAACTTTCGACGAAAGCTATTAGTACTGTGTTGAAGACTAATGCTGTTACTTACGCTGTGGGTGGTGTTATTCAAGGTGTAAGTGCTGCATATCTAACGCGCGTTGCTGGGTTAGCTTTGGTTGAGTATTTCCAAGCGCAGGAAGTTTCTATTGAAACTGGTAATGCATTGAACTTGGATAAGTTACGTTCGTCTTTGCAAAATGTTTTTCAGCAAAGTCAACAAGTGGCTACTTTACAAGGGTTTGTTAGTCAAGGTGTTAAGAAGTTAGTTCCTGAAGGTGTTTAATTCCCCCAACCCCCCTGATGATTTGGGGGGCTTTGAATTTAATAAAACTACACAATTTGACATATCTTTTTTTACTTGTGGATTTTACGGTGATACTAAAATTACCAATAATTTAGAGTTATTTTGGATGTGGTTTATTCAATATTACGTCATATTTTGACACTAAATTAGATTTTTATATCGCCGATACTGATTAAAATTTATACTAACATTAGAGTTCATTTTCTAAATTATTTCATTGATATTGTTTAAATGCGAAGTTTACCCTTTAATGGAAAAACATTTGCACTACCAATGAAATACATTTATGGCTGCAACTACGAAAACGACTAAGAAAAAGACTAAGAAAAAGCGCGCTGATAATGATTCACCTTGGAAAGAAATTCTCGAAATTTATTTTCCTCAAGCGATGCAGTTTTTCTTCCCTGAAGTTGCATCTCTTATTGACTGGAGTCGTAAATACGAGTTTCTAGATAAAGAGTTTCGCCAAATTTCTCGTAAAGCCAAACAAGGCAAACGATATGCAGATAAATTAGTCAAAGTCTGGGGACATAAAGGGGAAGAATTGTGGTTATTGATACATATAGAAATTCAAGCCCAACCAGAAAAGGGCTTTGAAAAACGTATGTTTGTATATAACTTCCGGATTTTTGACCGTTTTGATAAACCAGCAATTAGCTTGGCGATTTTATGTGATAGTAGCCCGAACTGGCGCCCGAAGGGATTTAGTTTTACTTATCCTGGTACAAAATTAGATTTTCAATTCGACAGCGTTAAGCTTTTAGATTACCAAAATCGCATAGCTCAACTTGAAGCTAGTGATAATGTGTTTGCTCATGTTGTCTTGGCACACTTGAAAATGCAGGAAACCCAAGGAAAACCTAAGCAGCGAAAAGAGTCAAAATTTGGCTTGATACGTAAGCTTTACGAACAAGGGCTAGACGAGCAGGATATTCGTAACCTCTATAGATTTATAGATTGGGTTATGATCTTACCAGAAAGGTTAGAAAACAAGTTTTGGGAAGAGTTAAAACAATTTGAAGAGGAGCAGACTATGCCTTATCTTACCACAGGTGAGCGGATTGGTTACAAACGCGGTAAACAAGAAGGACGAGTTGAAGGACGAGAAGAAGGACGAGTTGAAGGACGAGTTGAAGGTGAGCAAAGGTTGATTTTACGCTTACTGTCACGACGCTTTGGAGAATTATCCCCCCAAGTACGTGCGCGCGTTGAGTCTATAAATTTAACTCAGTTAGAAGCACTTGGCGAAGCGTTGTTAGATTTTACTAATATTGATGATTTGAACAACTGGTTGCAGGAGCATTAAATAATGTTTTTGTGTTGGTGAAAGTTTAGAGCCAGTGCTGTAAAATTGACTAATTCCCCCAACTATTTGACTTGGGGGCTAAAAGCTTCTATCGGTTTAATTTAAGATGCTTTTGCCTTAATCTTATCAGAAAGACTAGAAAACAAGTTTTGAGAAGAATTAAAACAGTTTGAAGAGGAGCAAAGTATGCCTTATCTTACCACAGGTGAGCGGATTGGTTACAAACGCGGTAGACTTGAAGGACGACTTGAAGGTGAACAAGGGTTAATTTTACGCTTACTGTCACGACGATTTGGAGAATTATCACCCCAAGTGCGCGCGTGCGTTGAGTCTATGAATTCAACTCAGTTAGAAGCACTTGGCGAAGCTTTGTTAGATTTTACTAATATTGATGATTTTAATAATTGGTTGCAGGAACATTAAATAATACTTTGGCGCGATTTGTAGGTTGGGGAGTCACTCACGTGCGGGGGTTTCCCCCGTTGAGTGAAGTGACGTTGGAGGAACGGAACCCAACAAAACACTATTATGATAAATAATTTTTTACCACAGAAACACAGAGACCTTATTAGAGAGGAATTTATATAATTAAGTAAATGGCTGTTAAACCGAAGATTTTTTCTTTTTTTGCTGGCTCTGGTTTTTTAGATTTGGGATTTGAAGTTAGTGGCTATGAGATTGTTTATGTAAACGAGATTTTTAAGCCTTTCATGGCAGCGTATAAATACTCACGTGTAAATCTCAATTTGCCTTTGCCTGAATATGGATATCATGACGGGGAAGATAATGATGTTAATAAGCTGATAGAATCTTCTCATGCTAATTATTTAAATAATTTTGTAAAAGATTGTCGTACAAACGATACAAATGTAATTGGATTTATTGGTGGGCCACCATGTCCTGATTTTTCTATAGGTGGCAAAAATCGTGGTTATTTGGGTGATAATGGTAAGCTGAGTAGTGTATATGTTGAATTGATTTGTCAACATATGCCTGATTTTTTTGTGTTTGAAAATGTGAAGGGTTTATGGAAGACAAAAAAACATAATTTATTTTATCAATCTCTGAAGGTAAAATTACAGTCAGCTGGTTATATATTGACAGACCGATTGATTAATGCTATCGAATACGGCGCCCCACAAGATAGAGACAGAATTATCTTAATCGGCTTTCATAGTCATTTTTTAAGCAAGATTGGAGTTTTTGGATTTGAATTTCCTTGGCAAAAATATATTGTGTATCCTCGAAGTGTTGTTTTTTCTTACCCCTGGCACCAATGCGAACCTTTTGAAGTAGACTCTGTTATTCCTTGCCCTTTAACAATTCCAGAAGAGCTAACAGTCGAATCTTGGTTTAGGAAAAATAATGTTTTAAATCATCCTAATTCTCAACACTATTTTCAACCGAGAGCAGGAATTAGTAAATTTGCTTCAATTGCAGAAGGAGATGATTCGAGAAAATCATTTAAACGTTTGCATCGCTGGCGTTACTCTCCTACTGCTTGCTATGGGAATAATGAAGTGCATTTACATCCTTATAAAGTCAGGAGAATTTCTGTAGCTGAAGCTTTGGCAATTCAATCTTTACCACAAAGTTTTGTTTTGCCTTATGATATGTCACTCACAAATATGTTTAAAACTATTGGAAATGGTGTTCCTTATTTAGCATCAAAAGCTATTGCACAATCTATTATTGATTTTATTAATCAAGCTACTCTCTTGTGGGGTGGGCATCCCGAACCGCCCAATACATCTGGAACGGGCAAGGATGCCCATTCCACAATTTAAAGTTAAAATGATTAAAAGAGTCTTAAGTTTTGATAAGATTTAGTAATATATAGTTGATTAAAAACGTAATGGCAGCAAGGTATTCAGATACGGAGTATTCGGACATTGATATCGCGCCATTTATCGACCATTCGCTGCTGGTTCCGACGGCAACGCCAGATATGGTTACTCAATGGTGTGAGCAAGCTGATAGATATGGCTTTGCGTCAGTATGTATATACCCTACTTACGTTAAGTTGGCAACGGAACTTCTCCGTAATAAAAAGCCTGTTATTTGTACTGTTATTGGTTTTCCTACAGGAGCAGTGACAAAAGCGACAAAGCTTTATGAGGCACAGGAAGCAGTGGAAAACGGCGCCACTGAGTTGGATGTGGTGTTAAATTTAGGCTTTTTGAAAGCTGGCAAGACCGATGATGTACACCGTGAAATTGCTGATATTTGTGAAGCAACTGGAAAAACTGTTAAGGTAATATTAGAGACTACGCTACTCACGAATACTGAGAAAGTTTTGGCTGCGGAAATTGCAATGGACGCAGGCGCCACGTTTTTGAAGACTAGTACAGGTTGGAACGGTGGCGCCACGGTAGAGGATGTACGTCTTTTGAAAGAGGTTGCACGAGACAGGGTAGGAATTAAAGCCTCGGGGGGTATTCGGACGTTACAAGCAGCTTTAGACTTAATATTAGCGGGGGCAACTCGACTGGGAACTTCTCGCAGTGTCGAATTACTTAAAGGGTACGATACGCTGGAACTGCATGGTAATTACTGATTCGGTGGCTAATGAGTAAAACCTATAAGGCAACTGGTATTAATCTGAAAACCCAAGTTTTTGGGGAATCGGATAGGTTAGTGACTATTTTGACAAAAGAGTACGGTTTACTCACAGCCATTGCACCGGGCGCGCGTAAGCACAATTCTAGTCTAGGCGGCAGAAGCGCAATGTTTGTAGTAAACGAAGTACTGATTGCCAAAGGGCGGTCACTAGACAAAATTACACAAGCAAATACTGTAAAATCATATCCGGGTCTGGCTAAAGATTTAGGGAAATTAGCCGCGAGTCAATACTTGGCTGAAATTGTTCTGTCTCAAGCATTGAGCGAAAACCCACAAGAAGAACTATATGAATTACTCAACGAACATTTATCCCGTTTGGAAAATGTCAGTAGTAAGAACCCACTACAAGTAGTCGCTTTCCTTTGCCATGCAGTATTCCAATTTATGGCTTTAGCAGGGTTTGCACCACAAGTTGATGCTTGCTGTTTGACGCAGCGTCCTCTAATTGCTGATTTTGGCGCCGCTCGTAACCAAGTCGGGTTTAGCATTAATGCTGGTGGAGCTATTTATTTAGATGCATGGGAAAAACTACGTTCATCACAAAATCTTTTAAAGCAGGAGGAGGAAAGTACTGCACGCGAAGTTGAGGGAAATTATACATCCCCACAACAATTGCCGCACGACACATACGAAACTTACGAAACAATTCACCACTCGCAGGAGTTACCTACCTTAAGTAGGCGCCTAAACGCGACAGAATTATTTCTGTTTCAGCAGCTATCACAATTAGATATTTCCTTAAGCGATGCTGTGGGAAATACTCAAGACCAAAGTTGGTTATCTGTTGAACAGGTATTGCGCCAATACGCTCAGTATCATTTAGGACGTTCGATTCGCTCTGCTGCTTTAATCGATTCATTTTTTGCCGCTAATTATGATGCAACCGTCTTCCAGTGAAAAAAAAACCAATTACTCGTTACCTAGCCATCCTGCAAAGCCAAATCGAACACCCATTAGTAATAATTCACCCGGCTCCAAGTCGTCACCACAGGGATTTAGCAAAAATGTCATTCCTTTAGACTCAACTAAAAATGGCGCCATATCCTCTAACGGTAAGACGAGTGTAGATTCTATTGACGTTAAGCCAGATAGTAACCCTATTGGCTTTTTGCCTGTATTGAAGAATCCAAACTTCCTGGCACTTTGGGGAGGCCAAGTCTTCTGCCAATTGGCAGATAAAGTTTATTTAGTACTAATGATTGCCATAATCAAAACTCACTTTCAAACAGGTGAGCAAACCATAAGCGGTTGGGTTTCGGCGATTATGATGGCGTTTACCATCCCAGCAGTATTATTTGGTTCTGTCGCTGGTGTATATGTAGACCGCTGGTCAAAGAAGGCAGTATTAGTAACTACAAACATACTAAGGGGGATATTCGTTTTTGCCATACCTATATTGTTATGGCTGACACATGACTTGAAACCCGTTGGCGCCTTACCTGTAGGGTTTTTGATTATTTTGGCAGTGACTTTTTTAGTCTCTACTCTCACCCAGTTTTTTGCACCTGCTGAACAAGCTGCAATTCCTCTAATAATTGAAGAAAATAATTTGCTATCGGCAAATTCGCTGTATACAACCACGATGATGGCATCGGTAATTATTGGTTTTGCAGTCGGAGAACCGATGCTCAATTTTGCCAATAGAATTTGGTGTCAAATTGGTTTGTTTGGAAGTTTGGGTAAAGAATTTGTGGTTGGTGGAAGCTATGTGTTGGCAGGAGTCATTTTATTGCTGATTGGCACGCAGGAAAAGCCTCATCCAGATACCGAGGCGCCTCATGTGCTTTCTGATTTACGCGACGGTTTACGATATTTAAAAGGCAATCATCCGCTTCGCAGTGCATTAGTACAATTAATAGTATTATTCTCTGTGTTTGCTGCACTGACTGTATTAGCAGTGAGACTAGCAGAAATTATACCGAATATGAAAGCTGAACAATTTGGCTTTTTACTCGCTTCTGGAGGTGTAGGTATTGCAATTGGCGCCATGCTTATCGGGCAATTTGCCGCGCGCTTACAGCATAGCCAGATGAGTTTGTTGGGATGTATTGGGATGGCAGCATCGTTAATTGGATTGTCAATATTTACAAAACAACTTTATGTAGTAGTAGCATTAATTATGTTACTGGGAGTATTTGGAGCGTTAATTGGGATACCAATGCAAACAGTGCTGCAAACTCAAACCCCACCAGAAATGCGTGGCAAAGTCTTTGGTTTACAAAACAATGTGATTAATATTGCTCTTTCTTTACCTTTAGCATTAGCAGGTGTAGCTGAGACATTTTTTGGACTCAAAACTGTATTTTTAGGACTTGCGACAATAGTAATTTTAAGCTGTGGTTTGGTACTGTTTAAATCTGAACCAACTACAAAGTAGTCATTGATTAATTATGTTACACGCAATCTCAAGGAATTTTACTGAGATTGAATGTAATCTATTTACCATTAGGGATGTACAAAGACAACAAGGAGTGATTGACAAAAGTTAATTTTTACTGGTTATTATATATTTCGGCGGGATTTTATGATAATAAAAGTCCATAAAGTGTACTTCTTATCGAAGCACAGCGCTAAAGACAGAATTTAATATTTACCCCCGCAAATTAATAACTAATAAAGAATGCGTATAGCTTGGATTGGAAAAAAAACGCCCTTTTGTGGTAATGTCACCTACAGTCGAGAAATTACAAATGCATTACTCGACCGAGGACATCAAGTAAGTTTTTTACATTTTGCGACAGAATCTCGTGCAGATAATTCTTGGAATTGTCAAGAGGTTCCTTTACCTTTTATTTATAAATCTCAGGTTTATACAATTCCCTCGTTCAAAGCGACTAAGTTATTAACGCAGTCGCTGCGACGCATTAGACCTGATATAGTACATGCCTCGCTAACGCTATCACCTTTAGATTTTGTACTACCAGAAATTTGTGAAGAGCTAAATTTACCACTAATTGCCACTTTCCATACACCATTTGCAGGCAAAGGCGCCAAACTGGTATCAGGAACGCAGCTTTTAGCCTACCAACTCTATGCACCATTTCTGTGTAACTACGACTCGACAATTATTTTTTCGCAAATACAGCGCGAGTTATTAGCACGTTTAGGAGTCCCCGAAGATAATATTGCTGTCATCCCCAACGGGGTAGATACCATTAAATATTCTCCTGGCGCCTCCAGAATTAAATCTGAATTTAGAGCCGAACGTTTGTTTGTTTATCAAGGACGTATTGCCGCAGAGAAAAACGTAGAGTCATTACTGCGCGCATGGAAACAAGCACAAATGGGGCCACAAAGCAAGCTATTAATAGTTGGTGATGGGCCATTAAAAAATTCCCTCGAACCATTCTATGGCGCCGAATATAATATAAGTTGGTTGGGTTTTGTCGCCGACGAACTGCGACGCATCGAAATATTACGAGCAGCAGATGTATTTATATTACCTTCGTTAGTTGAAGGGTTATCATTGTCTTTACTCGAAGCAATGGCGTGTGGAGTAGCTTGTATTGCTACCGACGTTGGCGCCGATGGAGAGGCATTAGAAGGAGCAGGCGTAGTAATAGATACAAAGAGTGTGCGTTCACAACTACGAACTTTACTGCCTTTATTCCAAGACCATCCAGAAATGGCAATTATACTTGGACAAAAAGCACGAGCGCGCGCTATTGAACGCTATACCCTCGATAAAAATGTTTCAATGCTAGAAGAATTGTACACTCAAGTCCTACAAAGACCTCGCTTACAACTTTTCCGTGGCGCCTGATAAACAAGCATAATAAATCCCCCCTAGCCCCCCTTAATAAGGGGGGAATAAGAGTGGTTAAAGCCCCCCTTAATAAGGGGGGTTGGGGGGATTTCAACGTGTATATACACAGTTACAAGTCACTTCTTTATACTTCATTAGAAGACTTTGCTGGCAACAAATAAATTACCCCAGAAATAACAGTCAGTGCCACACATACCCAAAAAGCAGCAAGCGCAGGAACTTTCCAACTTTCTCCAAGTGGAGCAATTAAAAGCGCTATCGCAATAATTTGACTAACCGTTTTGAGCTTACCCCAAATATTGGCGCCAGATATAGTAGCTTGATTAACACGCCATCCAGCTATAGCTAATTCCCTACCCAAAATTACAAATACTCCCCAAGCTGGTATTTGCCCAAGCTCAATTAACGAAAGTAAAGGCGCCAGTACAAGTAATTTATCAACTAAAGGGTCGAGAAACTTACCTAAATCAGTAATTTGATTTAACTTACGCGCGAGATATCCATCTAACCAATCAGTAAGCGCGCATACTAAAAATATAACCAAGCATATCCATCTTGCCTGTGGTGTCGGGTTAAGTAGACCATACAGCAAAAACGGTATACCCAAAAGTCGCGAGAAAGTAATTAAATTAGGAATATTCATGAATAGTTTAAGCGTGTCATTCTGAGCTTGCGAAGAATCTCTTTAAGAATAAAAAGTTTTAGAAAAAAGTTCAATACTTATAAGTCTTGCTCATAATAAAACTAATTTACTTTCAGCTTCAATTAGGAGAATATTAATGGCATGGGTATGAACGATTCAAAGCCGAATGTGGTTCGTAACAAGCGCGCACACAAGAGTTTTGGCAGCATTTTTATAATGTTGATTAGACTCTCTCAAATCCTATTGATACATGGGAAGTAATTCAAATTTTTAAGTAATTTACTTTTTATTAAGTTTTAATAAAGCATTCGCTTTAGCGATTCTAACTAAATGCTCCAAATATTGATACTGCTGCCAAATTTGTTCTTCTTCTGGAGTCAAGTCAGTATTCCGATTTTTTTCAAGCAATGTATCTATTTTTGTTTGCAATTCTTCTGATGGACGTAAAGTAAGAATTTCTTCGGGAGTAGGAAGTTGTGCAAGAAATTCTAATATTTGTGCAGTACCACTAAAGCCATTTTGCGAAGAGGCATTTAGCTTACGTAATCCTAATTCTAATATTTGCGGCAGTTTGTCCAAGAACTATTTATGGAGATACAGCGCACGCAAAGACCTTTAACTGTCACCCATGAAGGAGAACCATTAGTCATTATTTACCCTGCTACTACTAAACAAAAACGTGCTGTTTTTGGAGCGCTAAAACATAGGGGCGAAATTCTGGGAGATTTGATTGCTCCAGCAGTTCCTATTGATACATGGGAAGTACTTCAGTAGAGCTAATAGTTGATACTTACATCTAGTTTATAATCGTAATTAAAATGCTACTCATCAGGTAAGCTTACATCATTAAGCACACGGCGGAAGTACTCACCTGTCGCACCTGTCGAAGTTAAACAGGGAATTCCAGCACGCAGGTCAAAAATGTAGACAATATATTTAGCTTGGGTGCGAGGTTTTAAATCACGCCATCGAGGAGTTGCCAAGCTGCTAACATCAAAATTGCCTTTAACTACTACAAGCATTAATGGCGGTTCTCCACCAATAAAGTTAATTTTACCAAGACCTGTAGAAGGTACTTCAGCCTTTGTAATTGAGCGAGTAAAGGCTACTGTTGGCGCCCCACTCAAAATGTTAAATTTAGCTTGAGTATAACCAAGAGCAGCTTTTCCAACTTCTTCATGTGAAGCATTTACTAATGAACGCGCTTGAAATAAAGATTCAAACCTTCTGGCTCTTTCAAGACGCTCCTGTGAAGGAGGATTATTCGGTTGGTTTTGAGTCATAGCGCGCTTCGACCAAAATATTACAGTTGGTATTACACCAATAGTAACCAATAGGAAACTAAGGATTATTCAAGTTTTTTTCATTATTTTTTAAATATATATATGCTCTTGAGAGGCGCCTTTAAATATCTAAATATAATAGTCGTCCAATACGTAACATCAGTTCCTATTTAAATTGTCGAAAAAACAAAAATTAGCAGCGATATGTAGTATATATGTATATATTGGAAAAATCTCTTAAACTAGAACTAAGCTTTCTCTCAACTTTGGCTTGATATAAATGAAACCCAACGCCATAAACGCTTTTCGACTTCGTAACTTCAAAGCATTTGGTGATACTCAACGTATACCACTTCGACCCCTGACGTTGATTTATGGCGCCAATAGTGCAGGTAAATCGAGTATTATTCATAGTTTATTACTGGCACACCACGGCTTTGAGACTGGAGAGTTGGACGTTTACCGTACCAAGATAGGTGGTGAAGCTGTTGACTTGGGCGGTTTTGGGCAATATGTATATCAACGTAAACGTAATAATGTAGTTGAGTGGGCTGTTGAACTAGACCCGAAGCAGCTACAGTTAGGGCGCCATCACAAATTGTTTAAATCAGTACAAAATTTGACAGTAGGAATCACTATAGGGTCAGCTATTGTAGAGATGCTTCGTACCTCAGCATGACAGTTATAGAGATGCTTCGTACCTCAGCATGACAGTTATAGAGATGCTTCGTACCTCAGCATGACAGTTATAGAGATGCTTCGTACCTCAGCATGACAGTTATAGAGATGCTTCGTACCTCAGCATGACATTATAGAGATGCTTCGTACCTCAGCATGACATTATAGAGATGCTTGGCAATCCAAAATTATTATGTCGCAAACACAAGATTCTCAATTCCGTATCGAACGCGATTCGATGGGAGAAATGCAAATACCTGGTAATGTATATTACGGTATTCAGACGTTGCGTGCGGTTGAAAACTTCCCTATTAGCGGAATTAAGCCTTTGCCTACTTACATAGATGCTTGTATTTATATTAAAAAGGCTACGGCAATTGTAAATGGTGAGCTTGGTTGTATTGCTGAAGAAACGAGTAAAGCTATTATTCAAGCTGCTGATGAGGTTCTTGCTGGTAAGCTTCGTGACCAGTTTGTAGTTGATGTGTACCAAGCAGGCGCCGGAACGTCGCATCATATGAATGTTAACGAGGTTTTGGCGAACCGTGCTTTGGAAATTCTTGGTCTGGAGAAGGGTAACTATAAACGAGTTAATCCCAACGATGATGTAAATTATGGGCAGTCTACTAATGATGTAATTCCAACTGCGATTAGAATTGGTGGGTTGTTGGCATTGATGCAGACGCTACATCCTGCTTTGGATAAGGCTGTTGAAGCTATGAATGTTAAGGCTCTGGAATTTGAAAATGTGATAAAGTCGGGTCGTACTCACCTGCAAGATGCTGTTCCTGTACGCTTGGGTGATAGTTTCCGCGCGTGGGCACAAATTTTAAGCGAACACCAAAACCGTATTTATACCGCTTCGAGTGATTTAATGGTGTTGGGGTTGGGTGGTAGTGCTGCTGGTACGGGGTTAAATACTCATCCTCAATATCGCGCGCGTGTGGTAGAAATACTTTCACAGCTGATTGATTGTCCTTTACAACCAGCACCACATCTTATGGCGGCTATGCAAAGTATGGCGCCTTTTGTTAATGTATCTGGCGCCCTTCGTAATTTGGCTCAAGATTTAGCTAAAATATCCCATGATTTACGGTTGATGGACTCTGGTCCAAAAACTGGGTTCAAAGAAATTCAACTTCCACCTGTTCAACCTGGTTCTTCGATTATGCCAGGTAAATATAATCCTGTAATGGCGGAAATGACTAGTATGGTTTGCTTCCAGGTTATGGGTTACGATAACGCGATTACCTTTGCTGCTCAAGCTGGACAACTCGAACTTAATGTGATGATGCCGCTGATTGCTTATGATTTAATTCATAGTATTGAAATTCTCGGTAATACTATTGGCGCCTTAACTGAGAAATGTATCAAAGGTATTACTGCTAATACTGAAAGATGTTTGGAATACGCAGAAGGTAGTTTGGCTCTGGTGACTGCGCTAAATACTCATATTGGCTATCTTAATGCTGCTGCTGTTGCTAAGGAATCTCTTTTAACTGGTAAGTCACTTCGACAAATTGTGTTAGAAAAGGAACTAATGACCGAAGCTCAACTTGCTGAGGTTCTGAACCTTGAACAAATGAGTTCAATTGTACCTTTAATTTAATACCAGACGCGACATGTCGCGTCTCTACATTAATACATAACTTAATAACATGGCGCCTTCTGTAAGTTTAATTCGTGCTACTTCTTATGAACGTGAGATGTTAAGAGCGTCTCTTGAAGCTCTGCTTGAACCTCTGGGTGGGATGAGAGCGTTTGTTAAACCTGGAGACCGTGTTCTTTTAAAACCGAATTTACTAACAGGCGCCCGTCCTACCAAAGAGTGTACCACCCGTCCGGAACTTGTATACGCGGTTGCCAAAATGGTTATTGACGCTGGTGGTAAACCTTTTTTGGGTGATAGTCCTGCTTTTGGTAGTGCTAAGGGTGTTGCTATTGCGAACGGGTATCAGTTTATTTTAGATGAACTGAATTTGCCTATCGTTGAATTTCATGGCAAACGTTACCAAGCAGCAAGCGAAGATTTTAATCATTTGTTGCTGTGTAAAGAAGCTATGGAAGCTGATGTTGTAATTAACTTACCAAAAGTAAAATCGCACGTTCAGCTTGTTCTCACGATGGGAGTTAAAAATTTATTTGGCTGTGTTCCTGGCAAAATGAAAGCTTGGTGGCACATGGAAGCCGGTAAAGATGCTAATCGTTTTGCTGATATGCTGGTCTCAACTGCACGAGTTATTAACCCTGATTTAACTATACTCGATGGCATTATTGGACACGAAGGTAATGGGCCAAGTGGGGGTGAGCCACGTCAACTCAATGTTTTAGCTGCATCTGATAATGTGTTTGCTTTGGATAGGGCAATAGTAGAAATACTGCAAGTTCCACCAAAACTTGTACCTACTCTCGCTGCTGGACAACGTGCTAGTTTAGTCCCTGAGTTAACAAATATTAATTTTCCGCTTTTACAACCTCATACTTTACAAGTCTCCGATTGGCGCCTGCCTGATAAAATGGTAGCCATTGATTTTGGAATGCCTAGAGTAATTAAATCTACCTTTAAACATCTTTACATTCGATTCATCAAAGAGCCAATGCGTGCTTATAATATGCGTTAAGAGTGATTTTAATATTTGTATTCCAGTCCCCAAGTGATAACTTGGCTACAACAATTCTACTCGTGGGCAGAGTAAGCTATGAATACCCTCCGATTGCTTAACTAGACTGCCCCCCAAAATTCAGTGGGGGGCGGTTTTTTTGTTATTATTATTGGGCGCCTGAATCAAGCTGATTAATTAAGTCATGAGACAATTTCAATCTATCTTAGGAAGGATTGCTTATTTTTTGATATGATGCATTTTAAATGAGTACAAATTTAAATTTTAAGTTTTGTTGACTTTATTAAATAGATAATTATTTTTACTAATAAAGTTTTGTATGTATTTATTCGTACTGTTTGGTAGCGATAACCGCAGTTTCTCAGTAATTTACGGAAGTATAATTGATTTTGAGTATAACTACTTATATAACTAATATGAAGGTTACTGTCTCAGTAATTATGCGAATGTATTTGGTTAACTGTGACAACAGTAAATTTTGCGATTCGTGAGTAAGATATTAGCGCTGAAAGCATTTAAAATACTGCCTTAAGTAGATTAATGTTGCTGATTTGAAAATTCGCAATTAAAATAACATTATGTACAGTTAGTGTAAATTGTAATGCTAGGAATAGCTTTAGAATAATGGGTAATCAGGATAGGGTGGAGTAATGCATCTAAGGTTATGTATAATAAAATTGAAACACAGAATACAAATTTTGCGCGTGCAATTAAAGATTTGATGTGTAATATTTTTGATTACAGCATCTGTGTGAGAGTATTTGAAATGCTCAAATGCTAGGTAATGCTCACGTCAGATATTGGTTAAAATGGTATCAAGACTTTCAAGTTAGAGAGTCAGTGCAATAATGTCACGATTTTGGTTTTTTATGAATTCTAATAGTCAGTCTGCTAATGTTGATAGTTCATCTCATCGTTTGGCAGACATTGTCGGAACTTTCATTGCAATTTTAACTTTAGGCTTGCCTTTATTTGTTATTGCTCATTATTCATCAAATAATGTCGAAATTAACACACCGCAACCAATTACGTCTAGATTGCAACAAAGTCGAGACTAGCTCACGTACAACAGCATGTTTTCAATCAATAACTCAATAGTTTAGCATTAGCTAATTTTTCGCGCCATAAGTGCTTGTGTGTAGAGTATATAATGCAGAACTCATCAGAAAGCGAAGCGCGCGTTTTCAAGAAGCCTTTTTTCTCGATACACGATTTAATGTAATTTGTCAACTCCCTAGTTTTCGGACGGGGATTTTTTTTTGACTTGGACATAACTTACAAAAAAGCTTGAAAACAAACTATTAGTCAACAAAAGTACATTATTCGCTTTAAAATCTATTACGGGTAGCTGAAAAACACTACCCATTGTATTTGTGTGTATGAAGCAAGGAGATTTTTTGTGGATTTGTCCCGTATTCCAGCCCAACCAAAACCCGGTATTATCAACGTATTGATTGAAATTACAGGCGGGAGTAAAAATAAATACGAATTTGATAAGGATTTGAATGCTTTTGCTTTAGACCGCGTATTATATTCGTCAGTACAATATCCTTACGATTATGGTTTTGTGCCCAATACTCTGGCTGATGATGGTGATCCATTAGATGGAATGGTAATTATGGATGAACCAACCTTTCCTGGATGTGTCATTGCCGCACGACCAATTGGCATGTTAGAGATGATTGACGGTGGTGACCGTGATGAGAAAATTCTTTGCGTTCCCGACAAAGACCCACGCTATGCTCACGTTAAATCTCTTAAAGACCTTGCTCCGCACAAACTAGATGAAATTGCCGAATTCTTCCGCAGCTATAAGAATTTAGAAAAGAAAGTTACTGAAATTCTTGGTTGGCAAGATGTTGATAAGGTTCAACCTCTAGTTGACAAGTGTATTAAAGCTGGCAGTTAGAAGTATTGAGTGCTGAGTGCTGAGTGCTGAGTGCTGAGTACTGAGTGCTGAGTGCTGAGTATTGAGTGCTGAGTATTGAGTGCGCTGAGTACTGAGTGCTGAGTGCTGAGTATTGAGTGCTGAGTATTGAGTGCTGAGTGCTGAGTGCTGAGTGCTGAGTGCTGGGTAAGAAGTTAGGGGTTAGGGGATGTGAGAACGATAATTTAATATAGAGAGTTGATGTACTCTTAAAGTGTGATAACTTGCAAGTACAAAAATTATCTTTCAACTCTACTCTAAAGGTAGAGGCGCCAACGAAACTGAAACCTCTCTAAAACCCATTACTTTTTAAGACCGAATTTATTTGGTCTCTACAATTCCCAACTCAGTACTCAATACTCAGCACTCAGCACTTAGTACTCAGCACTCAGCACTCAGCACTCATAACTCAGCACTCAGCACTCCTAACTATTAAAGATGTATCGTACAATTCTTTTGGCAAAGATTCATAACTGCACTCTGACGGCAGCAAATATCAACTATGTTGGTAGTATTAGTATTGACCAAGTATTATTAGACAAATCAGGGATTTTACCTTACGAGCAGGTACAAGTTGTCAACATCAATAACGGTGAGCGTTTCACGACTTATGCAATTCCCGCACCAGCTAATTCAGGAGCGATAGAACTAAATGGGGCTGCGGCACGTCTAGGCATTTTAGGGGATCGCTTGATTATAATGTCTTACGGGCAGTTCACAACGGATGAGTTAAAAACTTTCTCTCCGACGGTTGTACTTGTAGACGAAAAAAATCGACTTTTAGAAGTGCGACACTATGATGACCTGCTATCGTCATACCATTCCTGAACATGATTTGTAAGAATGAAAGAGATGTCAACGACTCGAGATTACCTACTTAAAGATTCTTCATGGGTTTCTTTGTGCGAACAACAAGTGGGAGGGCAAGTGGGGAATTTTGCCGTACAATTTTGGGGTGTACGGGGTTTAATTCCAACACCTGGTAGTAGCACTGACCGTTATGGGGGAAATACTGCTTGTGTCGAAATGTTTGTAGCTGGTAAACACTTGATTTTTGATGGTGGTACTGGTTTAAGAAGTTTGGGTAAAAGTTTGCTGTTTAGAGATGCTCCTCTCAGCACGCATTTATTTTTTACCAACTCCCAGTCTAATCGCATTCAAGGGTTTCCATTTTTCGCTCCTGCGTTTGTGGCTAATAATAATCTTCACATTTATGGTAGTGCTGCAAGTAACGGCGCCTCAATTAAACAGTGTTTGGGAGACCAAATGCTACAACCCCACTTTCCATATCCATTGCAAGTAATGCAATCAGAGTTAGCATTTTGTTATTTAACTCCAAACCGTGTAATTACTTTAGATGATGTGACGATAACCACTGCTTTAATTAACCATACCCAGAAATCGATTGGTTATCGAGTTACTTGGCAGAATTATAGCGTTGCTTATATTACAGATTTAAGTAATAGTGTTGATGACGTTGAATTAGCAAACGTGATTGAATTAGCACAAGGCGCCGATTTGTTAATTACTAACTCAACTTATACAGAACTGACACCACGAAACCATCAAAATGATGATTTACCCTGGCAAGCTGCTGTTGACTTAGCATCTAAAAGCGAGGTTAAGCGTTTAGTTATTTCACATCATCATCCTGATGATAATGATGATTTTTTAGATGGAATGCAAACAAAGGTGAAATCAGTTTTTGATTCAGCAGTACTAGCACACGAAGGTTTGGTATTAAATATAGATAAGTCTATAGATAAGTTTTAAATATATTAAAAAATGTATGAAAGCTCCTGCATCTCAACTTTTATTGGCATCGGGAGGTTTGTTACATTTATGACAAAAAATAGTATTTATACTTAAATGGAAATCTGGTAATTAAAAATGTCCACCATTGGTGGACATTTTAGACGATGGCAAAGTAAAATTTAGGCTGGTTGAAACATGTTTTGGCAGACTGTAGTGATTGCACGAGATACTTCTTCGAGTTTTTTAAGGACAGTTCCATTGCTAAGGAGTTCTTCAGTTTTGGCGATACCTGCTTGGATATCCTCACATATACCACTACGCCATAGATAAAAGCCTCCATTCCATAATGTACTTTGCATAAGTTCACAATTTGAACCTATAAGCGTTGCTTTGATATCTATAATTAGTTCTTCAGTAGATGTTAATGGTACATCTTGGGTTGTAAAGTTGTAATCACGAGGCGCCATTATTAAGCGTTCGATAGATGCAGTTTGAGATACAGTAGAGCCTAAACCGATTATGGCACTGCGGTCGCGTGCTAAATCACAACTACCTTCTAACCCCTTAATAGTAGTAAATTTAGTGATACCTTGTAATCCTAAAGCCGTTTGAAACATTCCCTCGGTGGGAGGATGAACGAATCCAGAAATAATATGAGCATCACCATCATAAGGGTTCCATATTAATTCCATTGTGGCAAATGGAGGTCGTTTACCTAATTGGTCGCGGTATTCCCAAATTGCATTAGTCAAAGGAAAATGTTTGGGTGTGTATACTAGGGCAATACCTGTTTGCTCAAATACTTGCTCTAATTTATCGAATGACATCAAAGTCCAGTCAACTCCTAATGACTGCCATACTTCTACTAAAGGTAAACCATATTTAGTTGGCAAACGGTTTCCACCATGCATAACAACAGGTTGTCCTGCTGATGCGAGTAATAAAGCTGTAATGGGACTAATTGGATAAGTGCGGGTGCGACCATCATAAGGTATACCCAGAACTATGACCTGACGTTGACTCTCAATTTGTCTAAGTTTTGGGCCAAGCTCATTATACGCATCTAACATACCCGCTAATTCCTCACCAGTTGGGCGCCGAATGCGGTGAGCAATCATGAAAGCACCAATTTGCGCTGGTGTTGCTTCACCCAACAGCATCATTTTAGTAGCTTCGGAAGCCTCATTACGAGTTAGATTTTCAGAAGTATGATTTCCACTACCGACTTTTTTAAGCAAATCCCGAAATTTATTACTCATATTATTTACCGTTTCACCAATAATTAACTCGCGTTTCGCATATCCAAAGCAAACTGAGGTGGTATATGTTGACGCACCAATTGCCAGAAATGTTGAATTGGGGGAATTTGCAAACGGTCATTAGTAGTTACCATAACGACTCGACGGGTCATACTCGATGTGGTCTCGTTTAAAAGACTACTGTTACCAGCAAGGGGACGAACTGCAAGGGTGGGGTCATTGCGCGCTTCGACTAAAGCTGAATATGGCAGTAACGCTACAAATTCACCTTGTCGAACCACTCCTCTAAAAGCATCAAGCGTATTTACCTCTAAAGCCGCTTGTAAAGTTGCTTCGAGTCGCTCAAACTTATCTTGTACTAACCTTTGCATTCCATACCCATCTTTAAACACAACTTGCGGATAATTGACTAACTCCGACCAAGGAACCATGTCATATTGTGCCAAAGGATGATTAACTGCGACTAAAACCTCAATTGGTTCCTCGTATAGCGTTTCTACAATCATTTCGCGACCCGTAGTCAAGAAACGATTGTTCATCACAATAGCCAAATCAACCAAACCATCTTTGAGAACTTTTAATGCACGGTCACTCCCTAACGAAGTCACTCGCAATTGAACATCTGGGTAATCGTGGCAAAATTGCTGTAATACTGGCGGTAAGTAATAAGCACATAGTGAGTGAATAGCTGCAACACATAGCTCTGGTTGCTTTCCAGAAACCAAATCAGCTATTTCCTGCGTCGCGCTTTGCCATTCAGCACATATTTTACGCGCGCGTGGCAACAACCGCTCACCCGCAAGCGTCAATTTTGCCTGACTTGTACGGTGAAAAAGTTCACACCCCAAGTCTCCTTCTAATGCCTGAATTTGACGACTGATAGTAGATTGTGTTACACCGCATTTACGCGCTGCTCCTTGAAAACTACCAGCTTCAGCAATACCCAGAAAAGCTTGCAGCTGCTCGAGTCGCATTGTTTGTAGCCTGAATTACATTTGTGGCTGATATCAACTTAGCTGATTTGACACTAAGTTTTAGTAGATTTTGTTACATCTTGCTCTTTCGCTGCGACTTTATACAGTACCAACGATGTTGGGTTATTTACCTTCAAAACGGTAAAATAACTGAGATTTTGACGAAATCTGACTATCAAAGAATTCTAAATATTTTCTTAAAAAATGATTCAGTTTCAATAAAAAATTTACATTTCATAACAATTCCTTAATCTACATTAAGAATTTTATACCTAACCTGGATGAAAACACCATCGTAATAAGCACTTTAGTGCTTGTAAGTTGAACTTGCTTTATCGTACCATTCATTTGAGCGGTAAACATTATTACCTTACTAGTCGCAGAGGGCACAGAGAACAGAGACCTGAGATAGGCACCCTATTTCAGAGAATTAATGATATATTATATTTTTTTATGAAACGAGTTACACAATTTTTCTATATTGTGATAAGCTATACAAACATTTAAAGTTTAATATTTCCCATTAATATTGATTTTGATAATAAGAATCGTCTATATTAAGCAATAAAATTAATATCAAGAATGCGAATTATTTGAAATAGTTCGGGTGCGTTTAAAAATCAAATGAAATTAATATAAATGCTTTATGATAGGTTACGAAAAACGTTCGGTTATTAACCATCATGTACTCACCGCTACACCAAATATCACGGTATTTGAAGCGCTGAGTTTGATGAGCTATAACCATAGTGATTATTTGTTTATAGTTAATCAAAATCAAGCAAGCAATTCATCAGCAGGAAAATTGATAGGAATATTTATAGAAAGCGATTTGGTGAGACTGACTGCAAATCAAATTGATTTAAATAGCATCACAATTGAGAATGTGATGAACAGAAAATTAGTAACGATTGCAGAAACAGAATCGCAAGATATATTTATAGCGCTGACTAAGTTTCGTAACCACAAAATTCACCATCTTCCTGTAGTAGATAACGAAAATAATTTAATCGGAGTAATTACCCCGCAAACTATTCGAGAAATTATTCAACCACTCGATTTACTTAGGCAAAAGCGGGTTTCAGAAGTCATGACACCTAATGTAGTTAGCTTAACTGCGAACGCTTCTATTTTGGAATTAACGCAAATTATGGCTCAACAACAAGTTTGTTGTGTTGTAATTGTTGAGGATACAGTTGCTAAAATTCCACTTGGAATTATTACCGAACACGATATTGTTGAGTTTTGTAATCATAAATTAGATTTGACAACAAAATTCTCAACGCTGATAAATAAACCCTTACTTCAAATAAAAGCATTTGATTCGATGTGGAATGCGAATCAAATTATGCAAACACGTCAAGTTAAGCACTTAGTCGTTACAGACGACAAAAATTATTTAGTTGGACTCATTACTCAAACCCAAATATTAGAAGCAATTAATTATGTAGAACTTTTACAAACAGTAGAAACATTACAAGATATTGTGGAAGAACAAACATCAGAATTAAACAAATTAAACAAGCAATTACAGCGCGAAGTTAAGCATCGCAAGCTTTATGAAGCTAAGTTACGCTCTTCTGAAGAGCAAATGCGGGCATTGTTTGAGGCGATGAGTGATATTATACTGTTAGTAAATATCGATGGTGCCAAAGTTGGAACAGTTCAAATACTACCAACTTATTATGGCTATGAAGAAGAATTTAAAATTAATTTAGCTGCTGAAATGGTTGAATGTTTTCATAAACAGCAAACGGCGCCTTTGTGGTTAGAGAAAGTTTCCGAAGCATTACGAAAAAAGCAAATTATCAATTTCGATTATAGCTTACAGTGTAATAATAGCGAAAGATGGTTTAGTGCAAATATTTCTCCAATCGCGGAAAATAAAGTTTTATGGGTAGCGCGCGATATTAGTAGACATAAATATCTTGAAGTTGCTTTACAAATTAGTGAAACTCAAGAACGTCAAAAAGCACAACAACTCGAAGTAGCTTTAACCGAACTCAAGCGTGCAGAAGTTAAATTAATCTTAGATGAAAAAATGGCTTCGTTAGGTCGCATGGTTGGAGGTATTGCTCACGAAATTAATAACCCCAATAATTTTATCTATGCCAATATTCAACCAGCGAATGAATATGCCCAAGAACTCCTTAACTTAGTAAAATCGTATCAGTTACACTATCCTCAACCTGTTCCAGAAATTAGTCAACAACAAGCAGCAATAGATTTAGAATATATTAGCCAAGATTTTCCTAAATTGCTTGGTTCAATTCAAGAAGGCGCCGAACGTATTAGTAAAATAGTTAAGTTATTACAGGCTTTTTCTAGCACAGACAACCCTAAGTATAAAAAAATTAATATACATGAAAGTCTTGACACCGTAGTGCAGCTTTTGCAACATCGTCTTCAAGCACAATCACACCGTTCATCGATTCAAATAATTAAAGAATACAACTTAAAGACAAGTGTAGAATGCTACCCTGGTCAAATTACCCAAGTATTCATCAGTATAATTGCAAACGCAATTGATGCTATCGAAGAAAAGATTAAAAAAAGTACCAATATAGAGTTACAAAGTATACATCCATTTATTCGGATTAGAACACAGCTTACAAATCAACATGCTGTGATTAGAATCTCTAACAATGGCGCCATTATCAAATCAGAAATTATATCTAAAATATTTGACCCATTTTTTACAACAAAGGCGCCGGGTCAAGGAACGGGTCTAGGTTTATCGATTTGTTATAAAATCATTTCAGATGCACATCACGGTCAAATTACTTGCCATTCTGCCGAAGGGCAAGATACCGAGTTTGTTATTAGCTTGCCAATACAACAACGTTTGTAGGTTGGGGAGCCACTCACGTGCCGAGGCTTCCTCGGTTAAGTGAAGTGGCGTTGGAGGAATGGAACCCAACATTAACATTAACCCCAACATCAACAATTTATAAAAACTTAGCAATCATCTGAATAAAAACACGGTACTATCTGTGTATTAGTATTTGTGTTGTATTTAAAAATAAACTTAAAATTTAGACTTTTATTAAAATATGTTACAGCAAAACCTAGTTGGAGAAGTACTACAGGGACATTACCAAGTAATATCGCAACTAGGTGGTGGTGGTTTTGGCGACACTTTCCTCGCAATTGATACATCTAAGTTTAATCGGCAATGTGTAGTTAAACGTCTTAAACCTCAAAATCAATCTACCATGCAGTGGGTAGAGCAGGCGTTTGAACGCGAAGCTCGGATGTTAGAAGCACTCGGTAGACATCCGCGTATTCCTGACTTGTTAGGGTTTTTTCAAGAACAGCAGGAATTCTTTTTAGTCCAAGAGTTTATTAGTGGTAGTAATCTCAGGGCACATTTAATACGTGGGCAACAATGGGATGAAAACAGGGTTATTTTTATACTGCAAAATATTTTAGAAGTTCTTGAATTCGTTCATCAGCATGGAGTCGTGCATCGCGATATTAAACCTGATAATTTAATACTCCAAAATCCGAATAATCAAATCGTTCTTATTGACTTCGGCGCCGTCAAACAAATTAGTACGCAAGTATTTAATACTCAAGGGCAAGTAGCATCAACAACCTATGTTGTGGGTACACAAGGTTACATGCCAATAGAACAGATGCGGGGGCATCCAATGTTGTGTAGTGATATATACGCAGTGGGGATGATTGGAATTGAAGCATTAACGGGTGTGTTTCCGCACGAGTTAGGTACTGACCCGAACACGTTTGAAGTAATTTGGCGCCCACGAGTATTGGTATCAGAAGATTTTGCGCGCGTTTTAAGTACCATGACAGCTTATCATCCTTCGCAACGCTATCAAAACGCAACTCTTGCTTTACAGGCAATTCGTGAACTGACGCAAACAGTTTTACCATCAAGTGTCAGACAAACTCCACCACCACAACCAGTAACTACTAATACAAATGTTCGCTATGCAGGTTTTTCAACGCGGTTTGCCGCAGATATTATCGATAAAACAATTTTGATAATTGCCAGCTTTATGTTTGATTTTATGACAAACGGCGCCGCAAATGCTGATGGGTTTTGGGGTAGATTATTTTTTTACTACATAGTTATTGGGTTTGTCTATGCAACAGTAATGGAAAGCTCTGCAATTCAGGGAACTGTAGGTAAAATGCTTTTGGGTATTGCGGTTACAGATGCTTCGGGAAATAGAATTACTTTTGAGCAATCAGCCAAAAGATACTTCTCAAAGATTTTATCATACATAACATTTTTGTTTGGCTTTTTTATTGCTGGATTTACGAATAAAAAACAAACCTTACACGATATTGTTTCCAAATCTTTAGTAATTAGGAAATCAAGATGACTACAATATCAACAACTCACTATGCCAGTATCGGTAAAAGATTTGTTGCTGTATTAATCGATAGTCTTTTACTACAAGTAGTGTTTTTTGTAGCTTATGGTAAACCACCTATTGGTGAAGAATTATCTACACCCAAGGGAATAGCGGCAAATGTATTAGCAACATTAATTGGTTGGGTATATTTTGCAGTTATGGAAAGTTCATCACTGCAAGCAACTTTTGGAAAACGCTTGCTATCGATTATTGTCACCGATACGGATGGGAAAAAAATATCTTTTGGTCGCGCGACATTGAGATATTTGGGAAAATCTCTGTGGTTAATTATTTTTATTTTTGCACTAATTGTTGCCGTTAGGTCACAAACTATTAGTGCAGGCAAAGCAAACACTGCTTACTTAGCTTTTGCCGGATTGTTAATTTTGGTATCTCTCGGTGTTGCTGTTGTTGGTTATTTAATGGCATTTTTCACACCAGAAAAGCAAGCGCTTCACGATATGATTGCTCGATGTGTAGTTGTGAATGGTGGTGGAGAACCAGTTAACATACCTTGGAAATCTTTAATTGCTCTAGCTGTGGGTTACATTATTTTAGGTCGTGTTGTGGTTGGACAATTACCTGGTACAGCTTCCACAAATACTGTATCTCCTATATCATCAAACACTCAAACGGCGCCAACGAATACTCCAACACCAGCACCTAATATATTTAGTGAAAACAATAATCAGCAAAATCCACTCTTTGGAGAACTACTACCAGCAAACACCACTATATACGGAGTGTGGGAGCTAAACTTTGCCAACGGTGTTGTACAACATCAAGCTTTATTATCAATGCGCGGTACATCTGGTTTAATGGCTGTTAGGTTTCCTGGTGATAACGGTGTAACTCAAACTGTCCGACAAAATATGACGCTTTGGTCTTCTGCAAAGGGATTAGTTTTAGTAGGTAATAACCCAATTGATGTTAAAACTAATACTCCCAGTCCAACTTACGCACCTGATAATTTTTTAATTGCCACACGACCTGATAATTCGGTTGTTCTGCGTAATTACTCGCTAAGTGGCGCCAATAAATCACTAACTGAGTCTCCTGTAGAAAGAAAGTTTCTTGGTTATCCTTCTATAGGGATTAATATGGTGGAACTTACACCTGAAAAACGAAATGAAATAAATCAAAAGAATAATTTACCTCAAGTAACTAGAGATAGTGGTGTTTTGGTTTTGAGTGTAAATGCTAATTCTACAGCTTCTCGAAGTGGTGTTAAGCCTGGAGATGTAATATTGAGCATTAATGAGAATAGTGTGAGTAATGTTAAGCAGGTGCAAAATGCTATTCAGTCTAGTGGTCTGGATACGGTGTTGAATTTTAATGTTGATAGAGGGGGGGAGAGTGTGGCTTTGAGGGTTTCGGTTGGGTGTTGTTATAATCCGCAGCAAAAAGTACAAAAATGATATAAAGCACAGGCAAGGATGCCTATGCTACGTGGGAGGTATGGCGCCAAAGCATGTGTAATTTATTTGCGGGCATGGTTAGATATAGAATGTCTCCTGGGCATAAATTGGTTTTGAGTAAATCCCAACCGTGTAATGTTTGATTATTGGTTTCAAGGTATAGGGGTACGCAGTCGGCTAACATTGCGGCATCTTGAACTTTTAGACAGCAGAAGGGATGGGTAATAGATATGGAAGTTGCTAAAGCTACCCAAAGACTATCTCTGGTAATACCGTTACCGAGAATGCGTCCACCCAAACTAGCAGCAGCAAATGCAGGCGCCGCGAGTTCTGCGGGACTGAGTACTGCGTCAAAGTCAAATACCTGCTGTGCCATTCTCGCAAAGTCTGGGTCTGCGTAGCGAACTATTATTGGTGCAGTTGGTTTAATTCCTTTAGCATTTAGAGCTATTTCTAAATTAGTGGCATCGTTACCACTAACTGCTAATAGTGCTGCAGAATTTTCTAAATTGGCGCCTTGCAACATCGTTGGAAAAGTTGCATCACCGTTAATTACTGGTATTCCCCATCTGCGAGCATTATTAATAAAGCGGTTGTTTGCGTCGGGTTCAATAACAACTACTTCGTGTCCGCTTTCATGCAGAGTTTGAACAATTTTTATACCAGTACCACTGAGTCCACACACTATATAGTGGTTACGTGGAGGTACGCGCGCTGCATCTAAGAATTCTCGAAACCTAGTACCCAAAACAAAGTCGTTGAGAAGCGCGTATAGTAAACCAATTACGCCGGCGCCTACAAGCATCATAATTACAGTAAATAATTTGATGCTAGTAGAAGCGTGTTCAACAACTTTATCGTTACCACCGGCGCCTGTTATCATCCCCACGGCAAAATACAATGCATCAACAATTGAAACATTAGTACTGGTAGATGTATAAATAAATGTGGCAAACAGAACAATAGCTGCGAGTGCTGTAGTCATAGCAATTAGCGGGCTAGCATGTTCTTGGAAGCGCTGTATGTTAGTGATGATTTTGAGAAATTTAGCAATTATTGACCTGCGCTTCGAGCGTACTTTTGGTTTAGTGCCAACAATAATTCTGTCCCCTTCGCGCAAACGTCGTCTTTCTAAAACTGCTGAAACTAAATCTTTATCGCCATCTACAGGTAAATAATAAATTAGCATTCGCGAACGATTTTCCCACAAATCATCTATTTGGCGCCCGTGCCAAGGATGTTTGTTATCTATATATTCTTCGTGAATAGGCCAAGTTTGTTCAAACAGCTTGATATGTCCAACCGTTTTACTACCTAACGCAGTAAAAGCAAATACAGGCGCCGCCAAACCTGCGACACTCATACTCATATGGTTAGGCAAAGTTTGGTCAAGACGTTCACCCAAACTAGTATTAAAAAAGCGATTAATAATACGAATATTAGGATTTAGAACGCGCGCTTGCATAGTCACCGACAAATTAATAGCATCATCGGGACCAGCTATTACCAAAGTGTGTGCGCTTTCAATACCCGCTGCTTTCAACGTCGCAGCAGTATGTAAATTACCAATAATCACATCATGTCCCGTTTCCCCAGGAATAGGGCGCTGATGAATACCCACCACCATTGCACCCTGCTGACGGAGTAAACGAAACACTTTATATCCAGTGCGTCCTAAGCCACAAACAATAATACGTGGTTTCATAGTCAGCAGCAATAGTAAAGAGAAGCTGCCTCAAATATTGATTATTAATATTTTTACTTGTTTCTCAATCAGGTTACTGTAACTGCAAACACTTAATATAAAAGGATAAATTTCTCTTGTCTTATCTTGTAGAATTAATTTTATTGTGGAACGGGCATCCCTGCCCGTTAATTAAAAAAGTAGCTTAATAGTTAATTTGATACAGTGGCTTGATAGTTGATTTGAAAGAGGGGGGCGGGCTTTCTATGCCCGCTCCACAAGAGAGAGCATCTGTAAAAATACTATTCTTATTGCGGAATCAAGTTCCAGTGCATTGTATATAATTATATACATATAAATATAAGCACATAAACAATATGCCAAATTTATTTATACATAATAGTTCTAAGTATATTGTTCACAACAACAAAACTAATATAGAAACAATTATACTTTCTCAGGTAAATACTCAACCAACCCAACCTTCTAGCTCTGATATAGTTTCAATTTTCTCTCTAATTATTCCAATATTTGTCATTGGTATATTTGCCACAATTTTTGGCTTATTTGGTTTTGCAATTTATAAAGGCATATCCACCGCAGCACATAATAAGAAACAGCCAATAATTAACCGAGAAGCAAAAGTAGTAAGTAAACGACAACATGTTTCAGGAGGAGCAGGAGATACCAGCACATCAACTCATTACTACATCACTTTTGAATTTACTGATGGTAATCGCGAAGAATTTGCTTTGAATAGTCGTGAATATGGATTAATTGCAGAAGGGGATACAGGGACACTTCATTCACAAGGAACCTGGTATAAAGAATTTAAGCGTCATATAAATTAAGCATGTATTAAGATGATTTCTTAGGCGCCTTAAGTTTTCATTCTCGTTCCTTGAGCAGCGTGTATATAAAATTACTTGTATATTGTTAAACTAGAATACAATTTATTAACTCAACGTTTCTGAGTTCTAGAAATGAAGCCATAAATTAAGAATGAGAATGATTATTGAATAATTATAGTAAATTTTTTATAAAATAATTTTAACTGATTCAGGAAAGTGTTATATTGGGTTCAATACTGAATGAAAAAATCAAGTGAATCATTAAAATTGATAATTAGTAACTTTCTCGCCTATGGCTATCCTAAATGCTCGAAATTTATCACTTGAAGAAGTTCACCGTATTTTTGGCTATCAAAAAGAATACGCTGAGTCATTTAACGCTTTATTATTATTGGAAGATTTAACTGAAGTCGAACAACAAGAACTTTTACAAATTCAAGAAGATTTTGATAGATATCTTAGCTCAGGCAAAGTTTCAGAAGGACAAGTAAAGTTTCTTGCCATAGCGCCATTAATGCGATTAGCTAGATTTTATCGTGACCCTATTGAAATTAGACTAGAAGAAGATATAGCTGATATTAAGATTGAAGACGAGGATACCATAATTACTGGAAGAATGGATATTTTAGCTGTGAATAAGGCTAAAACATCTAAGAATAAAGCATACTTTTTGACATTGATAATTGAGGCGAAGAACAGTCAGATTGATGTTTTGGTCGGACTTCCACAATTACTAACATATATAAATGAAAGTTTAAGTTCTCAAGAATCAGTTTGGGGATTGGTAACAAACGGTAGAAGTTACCAGTTTGTATATATCCAGCACGGAAATCCCCCAGTTTATCAAATTTTACCTGAATTAAATTTAATGGAACGCGCGCGCTCTGTAATACTGCTACAAGTTCTCAAAGCAATTTGTTTGTTGTAATGTTTAAATTTTAATCCCCATTATCAAGGGGTAGCTCCTAACTTGCACATTTTAAAATCCTATATATAGCAAGGGTTTCAGAAAGATGTGCAAGTCCTATATTTTACTGGAGCGCGAAGGGCGCCAGTCGGAGGCTCACATCTTGCAGCATTTTCAACAAGCCCAAAGAAACCGGGCAACAGTCACGAAAAATCAACGTTTTATCGCAACATTTTTGGCAAGAAGCCCGGTTTATATACCTGGTGCAAGATGTCAGGTGTAGTTAAAGGACGCGCTTCTGGTATATAACTACCCGCACGTACATATTCAATTACCAGTACAATTCTACTCAAAGCATAAGACATTGCAAATCCTGCCGAGTTTTCACTTAAACCGTGGTGTATATTTACAGCCATAGCTGCGGCTGTAAGCATTTGTAAACCAACGAGTAAACGGCGCCCAATATCATCACTATCAAAGCGATTCGCGTACATCGTCGTCCCTATCCACGACCACCACACAGGTATAAACAAAAAAACAAATCCTAAAAACCCCGATATCGAAATATCTTCTTTCAGGTTATGAGCGAGTTGTGAAACTGCCACTACAAACACTAAATCATAAAACAGTTCCAGCCAAGTCGCGCGTCGTTCCGATTCTTCTTCGCTAGTACGCAAACGCGGTGGTTGTAGAATATTTGCCATTGTGCCAATTTGCTAGTAGTTTGTTATTTTTTAACATTTAGACACAATAATTGTGAAAAACGCATCTCGCGTTCCTACTGCCTTCAGATATGTAATTTTCCTAACATATTATCTTTAAGTAAACGTTCCAGAACTTCTACACGATGTTCTACACCTTGCAGAGCGTCTACACGGTGTTTTAATTCCAGCACATCTACTTTTTCGTTTTCGTTCAGGTAATCATCAATCCAATTCAAGATAACATCCGTGATTGTTTTCCCCTCCTGCTCAACCTTGCTTGCAAATTTACTCTTCACTGCTGGGTCTATTTGAACCTGGATAAAAATCCTCTCTTTTTTGCCTGCCATAATTTACACCATCAATGCCGTTTACTCCCAAACTAGCAATCTCTAGCAGTAATGACAAGCGTATTGATTTTAGTATTGACAAAATAATGATAGTATCATTACAATTTAAAGGTGTTGAGCATTCATTGGATATTTTTCGTTTAAAACACCATGCGTGCTGAATTTAGTTACCGATGTCAAGTTAGTTGTAGTACATGAGCTACTGTTAACTTATGTGCTTTTAGCTAGATATTCGGGTGTATTTACTGGCTTTCTTAGAATATGAAACAACCAACTTCAGAGCAATTTAGGGCAACTTATACAATTAGCTCTTGGCTAACTAAAATGTACTTGCCCATTTACCTTGTAACTTTCGACCAACGTAATGACAGAGTGGTAATTATTGCGGGAGAGCAGACAGTTATTACAATAAAAAAACAAGGAGAGTTAATTTATGAGCAACCCTAACTTTGAAGCAATGACCACCAAGGAATTGCGGGCTTATGTTTTAGAGCATCGTGATGACCAACTTGCAATTTACGAGCTTGCTAACCGTGTTGAAGCTTCGGGGATAAGGCTAAAATCTCTAGATGAGTTACCGCAGATTATTGAGCGCGGGCGCCAAGAAAATCAATAGTTTGTTTAAAGTCTAGGCGCCTTGAAGTCGAAACTTTACGTTTGCTTTGTGGCGCCTACTGTTAATCCAGACAAGCTTCTTTCAAATGCAATGCAAATTGTAGAGAGAGCAAATGATGTAATTGCGAATGAACAAACGCTAAGGACTTTGCCAGCAGAAAGTCAGAAAGTGATTTTGAAAAATTCTATTAGCCCTTTACCACTTCATAAAACTTTAGTGCTATTAGAACAAATTCAAACTTTGGCTGATAGTTCCTGTTTAAATCATTTACTACTAGCGCTAGCGTCATCTGTAATTACCAGTGTCAGTAATCTTAAGTTTAGACCAGAAGTTTGTGTTAGTAAGAAGCTAAAAGATGATGCTGCTGTTGTAGAAGCATGGTTTTCTGTAGTTAATGTAATGGCAGAAGACCTGCGTAAATTACAAATTTGCCATTCTACACCAGCTATTGTTCAAAACGCTGATTCTCGAAATATCTCTACGAGTTTAATGGCAAATTCTCTAGATGCAGTAATTACATCGCCACCGTACCCTAATGAAAAGGATTATACCCGTACCACTCGATTAGAATCGGTGTTATTAGGTTTTATTCAAAGTAAAGCTGAGTTGCGGTTATTAAAAGAAGGTTTGATACGTTCCAATACTCGAAATGTTTTCAAAGTCGATACAGATGATATATGGGTATCGAAACATTTAGAAATTCAGCAAATTGCTAACGAGATTGAAAAACGTCGAATAGAACTAGGTAAAACAAGCGGGTTTGAGCGACTTTATCATCGAACTGTAAAATTATATTTTGGAGGGATGGCAAAGCATTTAGCTGATTTAAGATATATTTTACGTCCCGGCGCCCAACTTGCTTACATAGTTGGCGACCAGAAATCTTTTTTACAAGTGATGATTCGCACAGGTTCCATATTAGCTGATATAGCTCAAGGTTTGGGTTATGAAGTAGTTGGAATTGATTTATTTCGTACACGCTTATCTACAACAACAAAAGAACAAATGCGAGAAGAAGTTGTTTTGCTTCGCTGGTCAGGAAAAATGCCATTAAATAGTTACCCATTCAGTGATAAAGTTTTGTAATGAAAGCCTCTAACCGTTACGAACAAATAATTGAGCGTATTTTCCTTTCTAAATATCAAGAAGGGATAAGCGAAGTAGATTTTGTACGGCAAGATATTATCTCAAGATTAAAATTTTATTTTTAAATGCGACAAGTTGTTTTACTAGATGCTAATCCGTTATCACAAGTCACTCACCCAAAAATCAAGCCCGAAGTAAGAAATTGGATGCAATTTCTGAAAGATAATAATATTGCTTTAAAAGCGCCTGAGATTTCTGCTTATGAAATCAGACGGGAATTAGTAAGGCAAAGTAATAACCAAAGTCTTGAGAGACTTAACTTATTTTTATGAATCTACAGGCAGGGATGCCTGTTCCACAAAACACAAGACACAAGTCACAAGTTACACAATTATTTGCCACAGGGTTACTGTTAAAATTACTGTGGCTAGGTGTTGCCAAATTAATATTCGTATGGGTTGGCGCCCTATTTTCTGTGTCAGTACAAAGGCTAAGAATGCTCCTAATATTAATGTGAATCCTTGTAAAAAGGCAATTACCGCAGGATGTGCGACTACAACGGGTAAAAATTCACCGTTTAATCCAAAGGTTGCAAATGCTACAGGTAATATGCGTCCACCTTCTCCTAAGCCTAAGCGTAGATAATGTGCTAAGTTAGCTGCGAGAACTAATGGTAGGTATCCGTAGGCAAGTTCGATAAATCTACGATTTTTAATCTTTTGAAGTTTAATTATGCTGTGTGCGGTAAAGGGGATTAATATGGGTACTGTTAGAGCTAGTAGTGAGAATGCTAAGTGCTGCTGGAATTGACTGAAGTCAATTATTACGATTACGCCCAGTTTTGCTTGTATTTCGGGTAAGCGGTGTAAGTAGACTCCTCCTAACATTAGAAATAATAAGGCGACTTCGTATGTATGTGGGGTGTGGGAAGTCCATAGTTCTATACCGGGAGGACGCAAGTTAAATTCAACTGAACGGTGTGGACACGCTTTTAAACAGGTCATGCATAACACACAGTCGCGGTTATCTTCGAGTTGGGCAGGATGAGAATATAGCGGACAACCGTTCGTTTCTATTCCTTCACCTTTTTGTGGCCCACCTTTATAGCATTGGTAAGTGGTGCAAGTTGCTGAACAAATACCCTGTTGCGCGCGTAGTTCGGTCATGGAGAGTTTTGCGAATAACCCGTTCATTCCTCCAATAGGGCAAAGATAGCGACACCAAAACCTTCTTTCAAAAATAGCAGAAAAAATCATGGCGCCAGCAGTTATAAGTAGCAGCAAGCACCCAGATAAATAAGCGGTGTTTTCTAAATGCCAAAGTTCTTCCCACAAAAATATGAGGGTAAATAAGCTATATAGAAACCAACCTCCCCATTTCTCGGCTTTTTCACGTGGCCATTTTTTAAGTTGTCTAGGAAACAATTTAAGTGAGAGTTTTTGCGTAATTTCACCGTAAATCATAAACGGGCAAAACGCACACCATATCCGTCCAAGGAAGGGGAATAAAAACAAAAAACCCATCCACCACCATGACCAGAATAAATTTAATACGAAATTTTTATCGCGCGTTTGTGGTCCGAGGAATAATACCAGGACAATAAAAGCAAAAACAAAAGTCGTAAAACCATAGTTTATTCGGTCTGGGTACCAGTCACTGCGAAGAAATTTTCTAAAGCGCGGATATATATTTAATAGATTGACTCGAAACCGTTTTTTCTTGGTGTCTGCTGACCAAAAGATTTCTTCGGTAAGTTCATTTTGCTCTTGTGCTTGAACTATTGCCCGTTCAACTAAGTTTTCTAACTCTTTTAAGTTGCCAGGAAAGTCATATGATTGTAACCGACGCAATGCTTCGGGTGTAACGCGCGCTTTAGAAATTCCCCGTGCTATTGTGTACAGACTAATATAATAGTCAACTTGCGCTTTGATATCAGCTTTACGTACCCGTAACGGTGGTACTTTTATTATTGTCCCTACTGCACGTTCTACTTCGGGTAATGCTTTTTCTGAGACAATGATTATGCGGGCATTACTGACTCTAGATTCGATTTCTATGTCTTCGGAGCGATTGACAGGTTTATAAGTCCCATTCTTGATTAAATTATTTATACTTGGAAAAAGTTCTTTTGGCAATTCTTGAATATTATTTAGGACTAAAGTACCATTGCCCAAATATTCTAGTAGTCCTGGTTTACCACCATACCTGCCAAACAAATCGGCGCCGCTAGTTTGCAGAATACCACAATTAATTTTAATAATAGGCTCACGGCGATAATTTGAGCCATAGTGAATTAAAGCGGCAATATTATCTTTTTCTAAACCAGGTTCACCAAAAACTAACACTGACTTACGGTTATTTGCTGCTTCACGAATTTGGGAGCGTAGTTTTGTTGCGTATCTACTGGCGCCAACTATACCACGTTTAGCTTTAGTCACTAAGTATGGACGCAATTCTAACGAACGTTCTTGCTCGTAAGATAAAGCAGAAGCTAACTGCGCTAATTCGTCTTTTAGTAATATATTTCCAGCTTGGGCAATTTCTGGATGTTGATTAATGATTTCGCGGAACTTCTCCCCTGGAACTACCCATAGATGACATTCACTCAGAGTAGTAACTGTGTATTGTGTATCTTTTTGAAGTAAAAACTCTTTGAGATTAACAACAGTACCAGGAAGTAAACCACAACAAGGCGCCGCATTGTTATTCGTACTACTTGTTTCTATACGACCTTCTTTAATAATGTACAGTGCCGAAGGCGCCGTCCCTTCTTTGACAAGCTGGGTTTGCTCAGGTACAACTTGTTCTTCGATGACTTCGGCAATAGCATCTAATACCGCAGGGGATAAAATACCTAAAGCTGTGCGTTCCTGTAACCATATCGCTGTATCAGGAGATATCATAATGCGTTCTCCGCACACGTTGGTGTATCAATTAAATTATCTCGTGGAGCGGCGCCTCAGAACAAACTCAATTTTTTGCAACAAGCGTATACCTTTATTTTTATAAATTGGTGTTTTTTGACTGACTGTAAAAATTATTACTTTATGAGTGTATCTGATATACCCAACTTGTGGGCGCCTTTAGTGCTATTAAGTTTGATTATCCTGGCTGCTGTATTTTTTAGCCGTAGTTAATGATAGTCCCCTTACTCTCATACTAAGATGCCAACTAATTAACAATTTTCTCCTTATGAGGGGTACAATAAATGCCGATTGTCTTGAAAATTTGAATGTTTCATGATTTCCAGTAACGATTTTCGCCCTGGTGTCTCAATTGTATTAGACGGGTCTGTATGGCGGGTTGTGGAGTTTCTCCACGTTAAACCAGGTAAAGGCGCCGCTTTTGTACGGACTAAGCTCAAAAATGCTCAAAGTGGTAACACCGTAGAACGAACCTTCCGTGCTGGTGAAACCGTACCGCAGGCAAACCTTGAAAAAAGCACGATGCAGCACACCTATAAAGAAGGTGACGAGTACGTGTTTATGGATATGGAAACCTACGAAGAGGGTAGATTAACTGCACAACAAATTGGCGATAAAGTCAAGTACCTTAAGGAAGGTATGGAAGCGAATGTTGTGCGTTGGAATGAGCAAGTGCTTGATGTTGAACTTCCTAACTCGGTAGTACTCGAAGTCATCGAAACCGACCCAGGTGTTAAAGGTGATACAGCTACGGGTGGTAGTAAACCAGCAAAGTTAGAAACAGGCGCCACGGTAATGGTTCCCTTGTTTATTGCACAAGGAGAGCGCATCCGCATTGATACACGCGAAGATAAGTACTTAGGTAGAGAATAAGGTAAATGCCTTAGTACAGATTCTATTTAAAAAAATAGGTCAACTCTAGTACGCTCCTGTTATGTGTCTAGCCGCGAATGTGCCCGGACGGTTCCCTGCCGTCTGTGCAATGCGCGCTCAACTACGCGATACATACTTGGAATGGCGCCATTTCAAAATGCGATTTCTACATTCAAACAGAATATTTTAGATGAGGTAATAAAAACTGTGGCATTGGACTTTAGTGAAATCCGCCAATTATTAACAACTATTGCACAAACAGATATTGCCGAAGTAACGCTTAAAAGCGACGACTTTGAGATAACAGTACGTAAAGCTGTTAGTACTCCTCATCAAATGTTATCTATAGGTCAAGCAGGGTTAGGCAGCACAGAATTAATTTCACAGGCAGCGACACCACAGGTAATAGTGTCACCTCCTGTGGTAGAATCTGTTGCTAATCGCGTGGATGGTGCAACCGCACCCCCAACAAATCCACCCCCGTCCAACGATTCCAAACTCGTTGAAGTAACTTCCCCAATGGTAGGCACATTTTATCGCGCGTCTGCACCTGGAGAAGCTCCTTTCATCGAAGTAGGCGGTCGAGTACGTAAAGGTGATACAGTTTGTATCATAGAAGCCATGAAGCTAATGAATGAAATCGAAGCCGAAATATCTGGCTCTGTGATGGAAATTCTGGTGCAAAATGGCGAACCTGTAGAATATGGTCAACCTCTGGTGCGAATAAATCCCGATTAGGTATTAATCTATATAACGGAGATGTAATTTTCACTAATTCAGTGTAGTCTTGCGGGTCAAACCTGATGAAACAAATGTTGCCTGTACCGCCAGAAGTTGTGCAACAAGTCGCGGAATATTTCAGCTTGCTGAGTGAACCAATGCGGCTAAGGTTGTTGCATCTATTGCGGGATGAAGAAAAATGCGTACAAGAATTGGTGGAGGCAACACAGACGTCTCAGGCAAATGTCTCAAAACACCTGAAGGTGATGTGGCAAGCCGGAATTCTTAGCCGTCGTAGTGAAGGCACCTGTGCCTACTACCGGGTAGAGGATGAAATGATTTTTGAACTTTGCAACCGAGTCTGTGACCGTCTTGCGACCAGACTCGAACAGCAAGCCAAAAACTTTCGCGTCTTAAATACAAAGTGAAATTATCGGTGTTGTAGAGACGTGACATGTCACGTCTTAACCTTTAATTAGACGTGATAAATCACGTCTCTACATGGCTACAACTGGTAATTTTTAGCAAAGCTGTCACGAGTCAAGGGCTGGTCTAATTCCAAACCTTCCCCACCTAGAACATCCAATTGCTTACCGTTTACATCAATGTAGACTTTAGCATTGGGGTTCAGGCTAGTGGCAGTATACACAACTTGCCCCACACGTCCTGTCATCGACGCGCTTCCACCACCACTAGTAAATTCCTCAGATAAATTTACCCGAACAGCATCGTTCTCTATTTTGACTCCTAATACTTTTGTTCCCAATGGAATGGTGCTACTAGTGTCTCCATCATTTTTTGCAGTCAATAAACCATTGAATGCAGCAGCTATAAACTCACTGGGTTTATCTTTAGATGCTGATACCTTTACGGGTAGAGGCACTAATTCTAAATTTCTACCAGTATCCCTAAGCAAGTAGATTTCGGCAGTTTGCTCTGTTGTCGCTGGCGGTTTAGTATTATTTTGGCTAACTCTCTCTTTAGGAGGATTGACAGGCTGAGTATTATTTGTAGCTTGCCATGTTATCCAAGCTACACCAGAACTTACAGCTACAACCGCAGCGGAGACTGCCGCAATTACACCAGAAGAGATACGATTATTTCTTGGCTGTTCTCTCATTTTTTTACCTTCCTTGTCGCTTTGAACCATGAGTATAATGACTATTTACCGCACAAGACGAAACTTATAACCTGACATTCAACCATTTTGAAGAAGGTTCAATTCTTACAAAAGCACCTATTTCTAACTCGCTAGCGTTCATATTAAATTTCAGAATTCGCATTATTAAACCGTCAGCTTCCAAGTTACGTAAGTTTAAGCGTTGGTTAAGGTTATTTACTATAACATTTAAAAATCGAACAGGGACTTGTTCTGAGTTCATGAGCGCAACTGGATTAGTTAGCTGGATTTTTCCTGCTGCTACCGTAATTCCTGTTTCTACCGTTACCAGTAATGGTTTATTATTACCCTCCTCCAGTATTTCTACTTGTAAATTGACACGCTGATTGGCTAAAAATTTTACTCTAGGATTTGCAATACGGTATATAGGGTTAGACACCGTATTGACTGAACTCATAGAAGCTATGTTCAGTTTACTAATGCGCGATAAGAATGTTTCTGACTGTAAAAGCTTATTAACATCGGCTTCGGTAAGAACCACCCTAAAACCAGCTTGCAAAGGCTGCTTAAGAAAAGGTCGTTTCCCTCTGCTTTGAAGATTAAATTTAATTGCGTCGGTTTCTAACTCCAACGCGGCAATGCGAATATCCTGGCGCCTTAATTGTAGCGAACGTCCAGCAATTCTAACACGGTTAACTTTTCCTTGTAGCAATTGATGCGTTGGTGCATTATCCACACGCACTTGTAATTGTCCAGAAGTAAACTGCGAACGAATTGCCTTTTCTGCGGTGCGGTCAACCACAAGTCCAACAGGAGTTATTAAACCCAGTAACCCAGACAAAAGTATAGTCAACAATTCCATATAAAAGTTATCACGTGCTTTTTATTACATATAGCCTCCAGTAGAGTAACACTAATAATTAAAATATCAAGTTGAGACGAGGAGATATATACTACTTCATGGTGTTTAAGCTTGATTCCGAACAAAGCAGCAAACCCACAAAAATTATCTTTCTTGTGTCTATCTTGTGGAGCGGGCATCCCGGAGCGCCCATAAAAATTTGCAGCCCATAAAAAATTTCAGATCACCAACAACCATAAGTTTTACTGGGACGGGCAAGGATGCCCATCCCACAAGAAGCTATTTGACAAGAAGCTATTTGACAAGAAGCTATCTTACAGAGGTTTTTTTGAGCCGACTCCTCGCTATAAATAGATTTTGGGTCAAGTAAGGAAGATTCATCTATAGTATGGAGTTGGTCACTACCATATAGTAATTTGCGATAACTCCATCCACCGCATCCAATTATACCAGTATTGTTTTCTACTACAAAATAAGTACCATCTTTGATAAGCTGGCTATCAACACCAAAAACAGAACCCAAGGCGCCTTCTCGAAGTTCAAGAGAATAATAATCTTTTTGTAATTGGTGAACTGAATGAGGGATAAGTTCATGTAAAGCAGGGATATCCTGATGCGTAGCTAGATGTAATATCCATTCCATACAGTTTTATGATATTAAACCGCAAAAATAACGGGAAAACAGTAACGTTAGACTTTTACCGTAGTCAGGCGCCATTCAAAACTTTACTTCTACTATATCGCCATGATTGGCACAAGCTTTTACTATCACTGCTATTTTATGTAATCAAGCACAGTCCAGAGTGGATACGTCCTGTAGTTTTTGCCAATATTGTTGATATTATCTCTCGACCTCAACAACATCAGTTAACTGAGCTTTGGCTTAACGGCGCCGTTTTAGCTGTATCTATTGTTCAAAATATACCTACTCATTACTGGCATATCATGGCAATGAGCGCAGCAACTCGCCAAATGGAAGTTAATTTACGGTATAGTTTGACACAGCAATTACAGCAACTCAGTATTGGATTTTATAAGCAGCACAGTACTGGTGTATTGCAGTCTAAGCTTTTGCGAGATGTAGAAGAAATTCAAATACTGACTACCTATATTTTTCAGCTTGTACCTGCGGCATTATTAACGATTTTAGTTTCTGTGGTAGTTACTGTGGTGAAAATGGCGTTAAACTTTCAGGTGGTCAACGTCAAAGACTAGCCATAGCGCGCGCGTTAATTCGTAATCCCAAAGTATTAATATTAGACGAAGCAACA
The DNA here is from genome assembly GCF_019977735.1 of Calothrix sp. PCC 7716. Taxonomy (GTDB): domain Bacteria; phylum Cyanobacteriota; class Cyanobacteriia; order Cyanobacteriales; family Nostocaceae; genus Dulcicalothrix. The sequence goes on from NZ_AP025018.1 coordinate 868,558, forward strand.
GCATCAGTAGACACCGCAACCGAAGCATTAATTCAACAAGCACTCGAACGCTTAATGAAAAACCGTACAACCTTCGTAGTAGCTCACCGACTTTCGACTATTCGTAAAGCCGACCGAATAGTAGTATTAGAAAAAGGAAAAATCGTAGAAATTGGTAATCATCATCAACTTTTACAAAACTCTAATGGTATGTACGCCCAATTTAGAGCATTACAAGCGTAGAGTATCAGAAAACGACACTTTGATTTAGTTGCCTTATGATACTGACACGAACTATCATGTAAAGGTAAAATAAATCCTGAAGAAGGAAAACACAAATTGTTTGAGGTTACACAATTTCAAGTAAAAACAGGGAAGACTGTTGCCTGTGCTAGAAAAGGTAAGGTATTAGTTGCTTTAACCAAGGTGGAAATTTACGCTATGGGTAAGGTTGCCATGTATCCTTATGAGGAGCTTCGAGAACTTCAACAAATGAAACAGACAGCCCGTAAAGAATTTGACAATAACCCAGAGAATGAGGAAAGGTTAAAAAAAATAAAAGACTTGAAGCATAATTATGAACGCTCTCAAGCTATGCTAAAAGCAATTAAATGTGTAGGGCTGGCAGATACTGTTGATGATATTAATATGATTATTTTACACTTGCTATCTGTTGGTGAGCGAGTAACCGTTGAAACACGTGTTGATTATCCTAGTATAATAGAAGGTAGAAATAATCAACTGAAAGTTTATAGTACATGGGCAGTACTAGAGGATAATATAAAATATTTATCAACTATCAGGTTTACCCCCGAATTAGGAGAATAAATTATGGATATTAATGAATTTATGATGTTGACAGATGAAGATATAGACTATAGTAGTTTATCAGTAGATATACTTAAAGGACTGGCTTTAGGTGACGAGTTATTTATTGCGACTTCTGCTTTAGGAGAGTTGTCTCGACGAAACAGTAGTGTAGCAGTTTCAACTGCTTGGGAGATTTTATTAAACTCACGTGGTGATTGTTATTTACAAGCTGCTGCGTTAGAAACTATTTTTGAATATGACCAAGAAAAAGCATTAACTTATATAAGCGAACAAGTTCCTAAATGTAATACTTACATTTTGAATTCAATTCTAGAAATAATGATAGAAAACGAGTTTGTATTTAAATCAAAAAATGTTTCGTCTTTAGTTAGCATTGTTCTACAACGAGTAAAGGGACTTGACTCCACAACACAATATCCTGAGCCAGAAGTTATAGATAACTTTTTGAACATGTACAGTAATATCAAAAATACTCAAGTCGTGGATGCTTTAACGTAATTATCAAAATCTAACATTTTTTACTCATCCTTGCGCGACTGATATATTGCCCGTGAGTACTTACCATATAGGGGACAACATAAGTCAGACCAGCAGAAATCCAGCGTCCTGAGTTCATTTGACCGTTTAGTAATGCCCAGCCATGATTAATTACAAATAAAAGCGTACCTATAATTAAAGCTACTTTAAACGCTGTCGGCGCAAATTTACGGTCAAATAAACTATAAAAGTATTGGATTACAGCTTTCATCTCGCGTCCTGCTTTTGTGGGTAGGCGCCTACTATTTTACCTGTACTTGTACTCTTTACACGCGCTCTAAGCAGAGTTTCTTGACTTTTGGACTTTTTACTCTCATTCTGGAGAGCAGCAGATTAAAAAAATAATTCAATAGTTTAATGCGCGTAGTCAGTCGTAAAAAGCTGAGAGAGTTCTGGGAGCGACAACGCCGCATTTTATTGATTCTTAACAAAAAAATTTATTTCCTGTCCCAAGAAATGTATTATTCTTTGATGAAAGTTTTCGATTCGAGTTGCGGAGCGATGAAAAATGCTCGAATGGGTGATTAATCCTTGGATACTGTTAGCATCGGGGAAAATTGTAGAAGTTAAAAAAGAAGAAATACCAGAGGTAGCTAGAGTAGGAGATGAGATGATGACCTTGCAAGGTAGGGGTTAGATTGTTGCCTTGGGATCAAATCTTCCCGATGCAAAGTTGATTTCGCTCATAGATAGGCGCCCTCCGAAACAAGGATATGAGGAGTTAGTGGGAAAGAACCAACAAAAAATCGACGAACTTTTAGTTCAAATGAGAAGAGCGGATATTGACGATAAAGAGTTGAAAAAACTGCGTTCTAGTTTGCTGGAACTATTAAATCAACGCTCACAGCGTACAGTGGCTCGACCGGCTGGTAATGTATATCTCCCCGATAACACAGCCCTTGAAGGTGTAATGATTGTCAAAGTTATCCGTAGTAAAGATTTAACATTAAAAACAGCATATCCTTTTTGTTGAGGTTGTTAGAAGATGAATCAAACCTTTAAAATATCTTACTACTGGGAAAAGTTAGGCAAACCTAATTATTTTTTAGAGATGGTAGATGCAAATAAAATTTTTGTATCTTTAAGCTATTTTCTTTCGCTTTATAAAGGACAATTTATTATTAGTGTTCAGGAACATAACGCTTGCTTTGATTTGCGTCCTGACCTATCTACTATATTTGAAGATATTCCTCTTGTGTTAGAAAAACTGACTCATGACACACAGTCACCAGTAGAGTTTGATTTTTTTGAACAGGGTACAGATGTGGGAATGTTAATGGAGCGTCAAGGTGATATCATTAAGGTTTGTTTTGAGACAACCGAAGCTTCTGCTATGAAGTTTCAGTTTTTGCCCGATACCAATATTTTAGTTTCAGCATGGGAATTTTTAGCGCAATGGCTCCAATTTATTAGGAAAATATTAGATGCGATAGTGGATCAAAATTATTTTAGGGATGCTCTGTAATTAGGGTTTGCTGAAGAAGGTAGATACTCTGAATACACGCCAGAAGTTTTTGAAGAAATAAAACTAAACGCAAAAAATCACGCACTATAAGGTAAGAAACCCAAATCAGATGTCATCCCCCAAATATAAAATTGTCCTTTTAAGCAAAAAGCCCAGTTATGATAACTAGGCTTATATTGATAAGTTTTCTTATTCAGGACTTACGATACTGCCACAACGCTCTTGTCGGTGCGTGACTGCTACAAATCTTATAACTACGTTGAAATATTTTCGTAGCAGTCACGCACCCTACGGTTTTTATGATTAATTACGTTTGTTTTTAAAAGAGGCGAGAAATTCTTTTACTTGTTCACCTGCGACTTCACGCGCACCTAAGCCAAATGCAAGAGCAATTGCAACAGCTATGGCGCCAAGCAACAACCCGAATGCAAGATTCACAATATCACTGGCAACACCAATTTGTTGTAATGACATCGCTGAAACCAAAGCAATGATAGCCACTCGCGCGATTTGTCCTAAAATTTGAGCTTGACGATTACCAGAAGCGGTAATAAGACTAAAAGCTAAATTTGCAAGAAATAATCCGACGGCAAATACTGCTAACCCCGATAAAATTCTGCCAAACACAACAGTTAGAGCAGTAACTAACGCTGTTAGTGCGGGAATTTTTAAGATATCAACAGCTGCAACCGTAGCAAATAACATGATACCTACGATTACCACAGTACCCATGATTTGGGATGGTGTGCGGGTAGTAGTTGCAGGTGACGGCGCCTTTTGTTGAGTAGATATACCCAAAACAGAAAAGATATTGTCGAAACCAATGCTCGAAAGAATATTAGTAACGAGTTCGGCAGCAAAGCGCGCTAAGAAGTAAGAAGCTACTAATATAAATGTTGCCGTGAAAATTAAGGGAATTGCATTGAGAATTTGTTGCAGCATCGCAACTGCTGGAACAGAAATCGCATCTATTTTTAGAGCGTTCAATGCTGCAATGGCTACCGGAATCAATATCAGAATGTAAACAACCGTGCCAACAATTGCTGAAACTGATTGTCCTGTAGTTGAACGCAAACCAAACGAGGCGCCTAAACGGTCACCTCCAGCAGACGCAATTAAATTAGTAACAATTCGTTTGACAATTATAGCAAGCAGCCAGCCCGCAGCAGCAATTAATACCGCAGCGAGAATATTTGGAACAATCGAAATTATCTCTGTAACTAAAGTCTGTACCGGAAGTAACGCTTGATTTAACTCTAAAGCATTCAGAATTGGCAACAGAAATAATAAAAAGATAAACCAGTAAAGCGCATTACCAATAGTTTCACTTAAAGATAATTGCTTCTGGTTTGACGATGCACCATCTTCTAACTGTGAATTCAAACGCTCATCAAGTTTTGAACTACGTAGTCCTTGTACTGTTATTAGCTTGACAACAGTTGCAACCGCCCAAGCAACTGCAAGTAGAGCTGCGGTGCCTGCTAATTTAGGAACATATCCAAGTACTTGATTAAGTAAACTATTTAAAGGTTGCGACACAACCTGCAAATTGAGTGTTTGTAAAACAGCAACAACAGTAAAGAGAAGAATAATCCAATAAACAAAAGTTGAGATTGCTTTCTCTACTTTAGGTAAATCCCTTCCGTCTGTACGGCCTAGAATAGCAGCAGCAATGCGATTATCGATATCAGTACGATTAAGAAGTTTTCGTACAACCGTACTTGCAACCTTAGCAACTAACAAACCAACTAATAAAATAGCTACTGCCGCAAGCAATGTTGGTAAAAAACTAACCAATTGTGCCAACAACTGTTGCATATAGTTCACCCCATTATTTAGCGGTTGTGTAGGTTGAACAGATAAATCCGGTTGTGGTGTTTGTGCCAGTATGCCTTGCCAGGTAATATTCATAAATTCTGTAAGTTTCACCCTAAATACCACTGAGACTTCAAAATCTACCAGTATTTACTCGTAAACCTGTGTCGGATACTATACTTATATTCAGAATTTTCAATAGTTGTAGGTTGGGGAGCCACTGCGGTGGACGGGTCTCCCGGCATAAAGCAAGTGGCGTTGGAGGCTCTGCGTAACCCAACACTCCATTAAACGGCGCCTTCTTCAAAATGCTTCAGCATCCAAGGAACGCCGCAAATCTGACTTGAATTAGTACTTTTAAACTATCAATCAATAGGCTGAGTTTGGGAAAACTAAAAATAAAGTCATATGGGCTGGCGCCAGGAGCAATAAATGTTATCAGAAGACATCAAGCTGTCTGAACTACCATCAGTTTATTTATTAGACAAAGACCGTTTGCCGAATTGTGCAGCAATTTACTTTGTCTGTGACAGTAAAGGTCAGATTTTTTATATAGGTAGAACAGTTAATTTAGTTGAGCGTTGGAGAGAACACCATAGATTTAATCAATTAAAAAGATTAAATCGAAAAGACAATATTAGTATTTATTGGATGACTTGTACCAATGATATAAAAGTCCTTTCCAACCTGGAGACTCAATTTATCAATAAATATAAGCCTCCATTGAATTGGACAAAAGTAATATCGCCTATTAGAAAAATAACTCCATCTGAAACAGCTTTACAACAAAGCCTTCAGCAGTTAGCCAAGTTCAACACTATGATATTCGGGTTTGACCCAATAGCTGACGAAGAACCGCCAACAATATACTTAGTTTACCCCGTATTAGGTAGACGCGGGATTTCAGGGAGTATACGTACTGCACTCAAAAATATTAATAAAAAAGCTAGTTCCTTAAAATGGAAAGAATATGATACAGAACCAAAGTCTTCAGGAAAATTTGGTTATTGGGAAACTCATTATAACAGTATCAGAATTGACTTAGCACCATTCGATGGTTTAGTCCACTTTATGGATAGTTCAAATTATAGAACAATTGCTAGTATAGGGTTTATGGCTTTTAAAAATGAGGAATTAGAAGTACTTCTAGAAAATATACCAGAATTTAAAGAAAACTTTGCAGCTTTATCAGCTATTGAAGAAGACCCAATACCCATGACACCCATTGATAAATCTTTGCTTTTAGAAGGGAATAATAAAAGTGTAGTGGAAATAGAACCGTGGGAGGAATTAGAACCAATGCCTGAAGGTGAAGCAAGAAAAATGAATCGTCAGTTTCTACATGTAGATGGTGTAGAAGTAGAGATATGTATTAATAGTAATGGTAAATATTTTGTTAGACATAATCTTTACTGGTGGATAATGTGGGGGGATAAAAATCCTGACCCGCATCGTAATTGTGTAATAGAAAACTTAAATCGTGCTGCAAATAGGCTAACAACTATCAAATGGTCTGGCTATAGGTTTAGGTTTGAAACAATCGTTTTCGATGAAGATGATGTTGAAGTTGAAAGCGTGTTGCTTCCGCTATTTATGTTTGAGGACTTGCTAAAAAATGAGATTAAGCCATACGGTAAGCTTTTGGAAGAAATCCAAAATGGCGAGTACAAGTCAAAACTTGATGATGGGCAGAATATTAAAATTTATGCATGGCTACAAAAAAACTCTTTAATTTCATTACTACAAACAACAAACGTCTAAAAGGCAGTGGTTCGGCGCCGATAAAGCTTGTAGTCTGTAGACTCGTTGATGTTGGGCGCCATTACTGTTATTAATTAACTAGGATAAGACTTGGATAGCGAAACCAAGAGTCAAATAATCGCCTTTGACTTCGATTCGCTCTTATCCCGTGACGGAAGTTGTGCGCGTTTGTGTAATTAACTTAATAATTTCTGGCGGGGATTTTGCTTGAACTACTGCCAATAAGTTTATTACTTTGGCTATTAATCGAGGACTATCTTCAAAAGTGTTTTGGCTTGGTAAAACCAGTTGAATAGGGTTGCCAATATCGTCAGTCTCGCCCTGAAAAACTAATAGATGTGGGTTTGGATGTGAAACAGCCTGCCAACCATTGTTGTTAAGGTATGATACAATATCGGCAATTTGGAGAGAATTTGCTTGAAGTTCATTTTGAAGGATTTGCTCTATCATTTACCATTCTCCTGTTTTTACTTTCTGTATTAAAGCTTGTAGTGATTCTGGAGTTAATCTTTGCTGCCGAGGAATCCGAATTCTAACCCATTTGCGATTCGTAGTTGGAGTCCCAGCGAGGTATTCCCAATAACAACAGCCGCGCAAACAGATTTCTTCTTCATTATATACCAACCACTCAGATGGATCTGCTGGTAAAGTGAGTAGTAGCAGTATGCAAGGAACTGGGAACCTAAAACTACGTCGAATTACTAAATCATTGTAAGTTTTTGCTTCCAGGTCATAAATTATTGTATTGTCGTCTCGCTTCCATTGAGTTGAAGCTTTCAATTGAAAACTTAGGGAGAAGCCAGACTCTACACGTCTATTATCACGAACAGCGACTTCATCAAAATTTCCATCTACACCGTAATCGTATTCACGAATCGAGAGATTTAAACCTGATTTGCCTGCAATCGCTCGAACATATGCGCGACTTAATGACTCAATAATATGGGGTTCTGTCAACACTCGATTTAAATGTATAAAGATAATTATAAATATACCTTTTAAAGTAGGTAATTGTGATAGTGAATATTAATTTATAAACAATTCTTTGAAAGTATCAAATTAGACCACCGCTTGAATAAATTCCCCTTATGAGTGGAGGTTTGGAGGGTTAAACCTCAGATGGAGTAATAAATATTACTTTTCAAACATACTTTTAGGACAAGATGTTCTGTACGATAAAATAGCTAGTTGTTTTTCAATTGCCCTTGGAGAATACATTGACGCAAGAAAACTATCAGAACCAGTTTACAGTCCCGCTTAAGGTTTTAATTATAGAAGATACTGAAGAACGTCAACAAGTTTTAACTTCTCTTTACCGTTCTCATGCCTGGATGTTAGTTAATACTGGGCACCGTGCCATTACGCTTTTAAATGCTTATGATTTTGATATTATTTCTCTTGATTATAATTTACGTGGCGAGTTAACTGGCGCCGACGTTGCAAAGAAAATAAAATCATCTCGAAACACAGCTACTAAGATTATTGTTCATTCACTAAACCCTAAAGGTGTAAAGAAAATATTAAATATTTTGCCTGATGCTGTAATCTATCCAGTCTCAAAATGGTTCGCTCAAATAAGCATTTTAAGCACCTGAGAGCGAAAATAGATGAACTGGGTGTTGATTATGATTGGTTAATATAATAATATCCTAAAATTTTTTAGATTATCTATATTTAGCTATGGTTACTATTACAAAGCCAAAAACACAGCTTAATCTTCCACCTGGACCAAAAGGACACCCTGTATTTGGTGTTTTGCCAGATTATAGAGACGGCGCCTTAGAGTTTGCAACCCGATGTGCTAAAGAATACGGTGATATTGTGCTGTGGCAAGGGCCGTTATTCCGTGCGTTTCAACTTAACCACCCTGATTATATCGAGGAAGTACTAGTAAGTAGAAGTAACTTATTTGGCAAACATCGAAGTTTAAATATATTCAAGCGACTTCTAGGAAATGGGTTAGTTAGTAGCGACGGTGAATTTTGGCAACGTCAACGCAGAATGATACAACCCGCATTTCATCAAGAAAGGATTGTTGGTTATGGCAAGGTTATGGTTGATTATGCTCTTGCTATGCTTAATAGTTGGGAAGATGGTCAAGAGCGCGATATCCATGATGAAATGATGGGGTTAACGCTGGAAATTGTTGCTAAAACTCTATTTGAAGCTGATGTTAAGCAGCAAGTGGAAATTGTCGGTAAAGCATTGGAAACCAGCATTGAATATTATGAAGTACGTAATACAAATCTATTAGTGTATTTACTTCCTGATTGGTTCCCAACTCGTAAAAACTTGGCTTATATACGTGCGATGCAGCAGATGGATGAAATGCTTTACTCCATTATCAATCAACGTCGCGTTAGTAATCAAGACAAAGGCGATTTGCTATCAATGTTACTGCATATCCAAGACGAAGACGGCGCCCGTATGACAGACAAACAATTGCGTGACGAAGTGATGACGCTAATGTTTGCGGGACATGAGACTACAGCTTTAACTTTATCGTGGGGATTATATCTACTATCGCAACATCCCGAAGTTGAAGCAAAGTTACTTGAAGAAATTAACGCAGTATTAGGAGAAAAGGCGCCTACTTTTGCTGATTTACCTGCCTTACGTTACACCGAACATGTGATAATGGAAATAATGCGGCTATATCCTGCTGCATGGGCAATCGGTCGTCAAGCATTACAAGATTGTGAAATCGGTGGATACAACTTGCGCGCGGGAGATGCAGTAATTGTAAGTCAATGGGTAACGCAACGTGACGCGCGGTACTTTCAAGACCCTGAAGCATTTGAACCCGAACGCTGGTTCGTAGACTTTGCGAAAAAACTACCAAAATTTGCATATTTTCCCTTTGGTGGAGGTTCAAGAATTTGTATCGGTAAATCGTTTGCAATGATGGAAGCTGTATTACTATTGGCTACTATTATTCAAAAGTATCACCTTGAATTGGCGCCCCTCCAAGATATTACACCTTGGCCTGCTTTTACACTCCGTCCTAAACATGGAATTAAAATGAAACTGAGTAAAAGGTAATTTTACGAAAGACGAAATTTATTAATTATATTAGCTTGCCATTTGAATTAAATTTGATTGAATAGAGACAGATAAGGAGCATGTTACTCAGAATAGTGGTATCGACAAGCAATGATGGTTAAATACTCATCATCCACCACATAAACTAACCGATTTGTATCATCAATTCGGCGCGACCAAAAACCAGCCAGATTTTCTTTGAGTGCTTCTGGTTTCCCAATTCCCTCAAACGGTAGTCGCATGGTTGCCTCAATCAGCTTGTTAATTCGTTTTAAAGTCTTTTTGTCCTGCCCTTGCCAATATAAATAATCTTTCCAAGCTTCGTCTGTCCACGCTAACTTTCTACTCATCCAACAAATTTCGCTCCACTACTTTCCCCTGTTTGAACTGAGCAATAGAACGCTCTAAATGGGCAGCATTGGCGGGAGATTTGAGTAAATGTACTGTCTCCAACAAACTATTAAATGTATCTAAAGACATTATTACAGAATCCGCCGCATCTCTTCTAGCGATGATTGTATAGTCGGCATCTTCCGCTACTTGGTCTAAAACAGCCTTAAGGTTATTTCTCGCTTCACTAAAAGATACAACTTTCATCTGTTTCATACTTGTACAGTGTATTGTACAAGTATAACAGCCGTAAACATATTTAGCAATCCTTCAAACAAAAGTATCAATAGCGCACTAATTGTGATTAAATCGAGGGTATAAAAGTGGATACAGAGCAGAAATTATAATTCTTCAAAAAACAATGGCTCAATTTTTGCCTGCACTTCCTCAACTACATCTTGTGGGACAGATTCAATAAACTTAATATTACGAACCTTCCAGTCCAAACACCTAATTTGGTCTGTCAGAATGACTCCTTGAGTTTTTAATTCAAGAGGCAAGATAACTTCCAACGTATATCCCTTCTGCTGTTTTTTTATGGGCATTAATAATGCTAAGGAGGTTTTTTGATTGTAAATATAAGGTGAAATGACAAAAGCTGGCCTACGACCTTTTTGCTCATGACCTTTAGTTGGGTCAAAATCTATATAAACAATATCTCCCCGGCCAGGTACATAAGGATTAACTTGCGCTACCAAACTTCGTTCCCCACAGCTATGCCAGTATCAATTAAATCATGTAAATTTTCTGGTGTAATTCCATCTACAAGTTCTGATAGTGTATAACGCTTGCGCTTGTTAGGTTTTATCACTAAACTCCCATCTACTACACTAAACTCCACTTCAGAACCTTCAGTGATATTGACTTCTTTTGCTAAATTTTGTGGGATGCGAACAGCTAGGCTATTTCCCCACTTTGCAATAATCTGAGCCATATAACATCAATAAACTTGTGATAAACAACTTTCAGGAGCAATATACAAGGTTAAAGTATATACATTGTATCTACTTTAGATAAATACTGGCAAATAGTCAACAGTAGAAGCACAATTAAACCGCACGCTGTGAAAATTTATTTATTTTGCCAATGCTTCATTTCTTCTTCGATAAAATAATTAACCAGGCCACTATACATTTTCTCAATGACATCAGGATTTAGACCTTCTTCTTGTGCCCAAACACGACGCTGTTGTAACATTGTTTGAAAACGCTCAGGCGCCTTAACACTGGTTTCGCTTGTTTTAAATTTAGATGCAGCTTTAACATAAGCGAAACGCTGACCTAGCAGTTTAATAACTTGATGGTCGATAGTATCTATTTCTGCTCTAATATCTGTCATATTTTGGCATTCATCAGGTGTTTTCATATTTTTTCTCAAGTTTTGCTCTTTTATTGATGTTTTATAAACATAACAGAGGTACTTGTTACTTCATTCTTCTAGAGCAAAAGTACTAAAAGTTTTAGTTGTTCTTGAATTTGTCACAAAATTAGAGCCTTTCTCATCTATCTAGCACTGAACATTAATACACTGGCACAAGGAAAGCTATAAAAGCAGTAAGATTGTTAGAAGTAAGAACGAGCGTTCGTCAACAAGATTCTATTTCCAGTCAACTCTCTAGCTTATTTTTCCTTATTATCCCATATAAAAGATTGAAACTCATTATCTAAAGGTGTTTTCGCTATATGATTTGTGTAATTATGGATAACTTTAATTGCAATTCCTAAAATCACCTCTAAAACCTGCTCTTTTGTATAACCTGCATTGATAAATTCTTCAACCTCTTTATCTTCTAACCAACCTCGTGCTTCAATGAGGCGCCGAGTAAATTTCTGCAATGCTTGTAATTTCGGATTTTCTAGGATTTTACCATCACGAAGTAAATCAATATCGCTTGGTAACATACAACTAGCAGCTAGTGCAGAATGTGCAGCCATACAATAGTGGCATTCATGTACGTAATTAGCTGTTAGATATATAACTTGCCGCTCAATAGGTGTAAAGCTAGTTGTCTCGAATAAATCCCACAATACCATTCCACCTTTTAACACTGCGGGCGCCGAAGCTAAAATTCCTTCAAGGTTGGGAATTAAACCAAAAGTAGCTTGAGCAATCGTAAGCATTTCTTTGGATGCAAGAGGCGCCGTTTCAATCGTGTGGACTGTAAATTCCATATGTTTTTCCTCGCTTTTCAATTTGAGGGAGACAAACTTGTCTACATGCAGTAAATGCTAGTATATACAGATGGAGACAAACTTGTCTACCTGAATTTAAAAATATGACTGATAACAGTGCTGCTCGACTAAAAATTTTAGAAACTGCGTCTGAACTCTTTTATCAAAAAGGAATTCAGCATGTTGGCATCAATGAAGTTATTGCAGAGTCTGGAGTTGCCAAACGAACGTTATATCGTTGGTTTCCCTCTAAAGACAAGTTAATTGAATCTGTAATGGAACACCGCGCGCTTTCTTGGATTGAATGGTTTGAAAACGCAGTCACTGAACGTGGCAATACACCGAAAGAGCGACTCTTAGCAACGTTTGATGTGCTGCGAGAGTGGTATGCATCACCTGGGTTTCGTGGTTGTCCGTTTATTAATGCAGTCTTAGAAATAGCAGACGCATCGCATAAAGCACACCATATTTCAGTGGATTTACGCGAATCGATTCGTCAAATTATTATGCGTTTGGCAGCAGAAACTGGAATTCAAAATCCTGATGCGTTTTCTAGACAGTATCTACTTTTAATTGGTGGCGCCAGTTTAATGGCAACAATTGAGCAATCACCTGATGGTGCAACCGAAGCTCAAAGTGTACTTTCTGTATTAATTGATGCGAGTATAAAGTACACAAGCATAAATGGAGTTTAAATGAAACTTGTATCGTTATTACTATGCCCAATTAGCTTATTGCTATTTAACTCATTCACTTTGGCACAACAGCGACACGAAGCAAATATCGCTTCAGCAACCGTTAGAAAAGCCAAAAACCAAAAACCTTTATCTGGTATAAAAATACTAATAAATCCCGGACATGGGGGTCAAGAAACAGGCGCCGTAGGTGTAAATGGATATTTTGCTAAAAATATAAATTTGAAAGTGTCAAAACTATTAGCTGTAGAGTTACAAAAGCGTGGGGCAATAGTAGTGATGACAAGGGATGATGATAGAGATTTATCTTTGAGTGAGCGCCAAGCAATTATAAATCAAGAAGAACCCACTATTGCTGTTACCATACATTATACTTTTGCAGAAGATGGTCAGGATGCAGAAAAAGCTAAAGGAATAAGAGCTTTTTGGTATCATCCGCAATCACAAAGTTTAGCCGTCTTTATTCATAACTACCTGACTCGCAAACTCGGACGTTCGGATAGTGGTGTTTTTTGGAATAACTTAGCGCTTACACGGAAAGAAGTTGCGCCATCAGTGGTTCTAGAATTGGGTTTTTTTAGCAACCCTGAAGAATTCGAGTGGATAACAAACACCAAGGAACAAAAAAAATTAGCCTTGACTTTGGCTCTTGCTATTACAGAGTGGTTTGACAAAGCTCAGGAATAAGCTTTGTTTTAATGCTAAGGTAGCTTTCGAGCAATATTAAAACCCGATAAAAATGAAAGCTGAATACTGGCGCCTTCTAAATGTTCATCTTCTATTTTCTCACGTAAAGCAGCAAACAAAGCTTCTTTTGCCTGTGGTTCTAAATTCAAGTACGGAGAGTAAGAATTTAACAGTGCAAAATAATCATCAATACTGTAAGTTAGCTCGCAAGGAATATACTCTGTAATTAAATCTTGAAATTGACCAGATTCGAGAACAATTTCTCCAAAACTTTTTAAATGCTCTTCCTGTTTCTGCCTACCCTCATATTCACCTTCATATTTTTCCAGCAATGAGGGAGCATATTGTTCATATATCTTAATAAACTTTTGGTATATTTCATAACTAGGTTCTAGCCTCATATTCCAGAGTAAAATCAAATAACCATTATCTTTCAAACATGAAGCAGCTTTCGGATATCCAACTTCGGCAGGTATCCAATGAAACGATGTAGCAGCTAAAACAGCATCAAACTTATTAGTTTCGAGTTGCGACTCTTCAAAAGACGTATTGATAACTTCTATATTAGGATAATCTTGGCAATTTTGCCGTGTCAAAGAACAAAAATCTGGGTTTGGTTCAACACAAAGCATGTTATACCCTAATTTAGCAAAAGCCACGGTAGCAATACCTGGTCCACATCCTACTTCCAAAATATTTGCATTGTCCTGAAGTTGGATTAACTCAACCGTGCGCTGAATTAACTGTTGAGGATAACGAGGTCTTGCCTTGTTATAAGCCTCGGCAGCAGGAGAATACCAAACTTTACGCTGTTCTAAGCTTGTATCAGAACAACCCTTCAACGCTTCTCTGAAGTCCTTCATAAAAAAACATCTCAATATTATTGTAGGTTGGGTGTAGCGGCAGCGTAACCCAACATAGTATTATAGCGATAAGTAAGCTTACTCGCTCTCTATAAGGTACAAATATAAATACAGAGAAAGTAATTTATGCATGAGAAAACAAATCAACCTTTTAAATATACTTGTGCTGACATATTACAATGTTTAGATTATCAAAATATAGATGGTGGCTTTCCTGCTTTTAGTAATTTAAATATTGACATGCTTACTGCAAGGCTAAGGGGTTTTCGTAATCAAAGTAGCTGGGTGATTATATTTGAACACCTTGTAAATTGGTATGCAGCAGAAGGAATTCAACCAATACTGATAATAGATGCTGTTGCTAACTGTTTCCCTAATAAGCAAGACTGGCTTCAAGAGAGTTTTTATCCAGTAGAAATTAAGAACGAAACTGAATTAGATTTGCGGGAAGAAGAAATTGGAAAAGTATTATTGACAATTCGCGGTGAAGATGTTGCAGTCGAATGCAAATCTATTAAAAAGCACAGTAACTGGAATTTAGGTATTAATCTGATAGTTCACTTATTACCGACTTATCGTGATAAAATGCTCGCTACAAACCGTGAGATACAATCTATGCTGCCAATTGACCTAGAACAAATAATATTGCTTGATAACTGGTATCATCCAGATATTTTAGAATGGAATCAAGATGCACACAGACATTTTAGACCAAGTGATGCCAAATCAATGCAGATGATAGCTCAAGTTTTAGCAACTGGTGATGTTAACTTATATCAACCTTGTGAAGAACCAAACATTGATTGGCGAATATGGATAGAAAAATGATTTTAACACAAATGTATAGTAAAATCACTCGTGGTTAACTCAAGGAAGGAATTTGATTGTAAATTTCAGCATTTTCATTTAAAGCTTGACGTAAATCATACTGTGTTTGTAAATTGAGCCAAAACTGAGCGCTGTTACCAAAGTAGCGCGATAGACGCAAAGCTGTATCTGCTGTAATACTGCGTTTTCCAGATAATATTTCGCTAATCCTTGTCTGGGAAACGTCTATATCTTTACTTAATCGATAAGGAGTGATATTTAGTGGCGCCAAAAATTCTTCTTGTAGAATTTCACCGGGATGGATATTTAGAAGACGATTATTGTTCATAATGGTTTTTATATTCAATGATAATCAACGATTTCAACATCTGAAGCGTTATTTTCATCTGTCCAGACAAAACAGATTCGCCATTGGTCATTAATACGGATACTGTGCTGACCTTTTCTATCGCCAACTAGCTTTTCCAAGCGGTTACCAGGCGGAACACGCAAATCGTTAATTGATGTTGCTGCATCAATTAAAAGCAGCTTTCGTAAAGCAACCCTTTGAATATCAGCTGGGTAAGCAGTAGATGTAAACCCATCGAAGATAAGTTTTGTCTCTTTAGACTTAAAATCAGCAATCACAATATTATACTACCGCATCACGATACTATCGACAAGCATTAGTATACCCGAATGAGCGACAAGCTCTGAATTTATTAAAGAGCTTTATCTAGATGTGTAACTTTAAATAAGGTGCATAGAGACGGTAGAGGTGATGATTAAAGCATGGAGTAACAGTAAAAATATCCTTTTAAAGGTTTTGCTCCAATAAAGCCTTAATCTCTTTTATTGTTAATGATTTTCTCAAAAAGCTTTGCTGACGTGCCTGCCGAAAACCTGGTAAACCACAACCCCAGTAGCTAGTTAATAAATCATCAGCGTTTGAATATTGTTTGATTAAAGAGGTTTCAGCCCATACAATTAAGTCAATACATTTTGAACGGGAGCAATGCGATTTTGTTAAATCAGCCGACACTAAATGCGATTACTATTTTTCATACTTAGAAAGAAAGCTATATTTATTACAATTATTTTTCAATTTGCACACCAAGTTTATCCTTTTGATGAGAACAAAAAGATTGACAGCAAATAGTTTTAAATTTGTTTAAGTAAATTAACTACATACGTAGCTAAATTTTAATGTATATTTTCTCACTCAAACCGCTTTCAAAATATACATTAGGTATAAAATTTATCCACCATATTAAGGATTGATAAAAGAGGTGAAAATTGAATTGCAGAAAGAATCCCAATTTCCAGCTATCCATTGGCAACGGAGATGTAACATAATTTCTGCATTATTTTTTAACCAAAATTTACTATTTCCTTTAATTCTTAAATTTACAACCTGTCGAATTAAACTTTCAATCGCTCCCTTCGGGTTCGCCAGTTTGGCGGGACGGAAGCCGACACCGCCAAGTGGACTCACCACTACCGATTGGTAGTTTTTTCTCTATAATTTCAGGATAATTTAAACGACCTTCACGGTACGCGCGTAGTAAATAATCTCTCTGTTTTATCATAGTATTATATCGCTCTCCAGAAGCTTCATTAATAAATTTATTCATCTTTTTTATTAGCGGCAATGCACCACGTTTTTTTAAAGTTTTTCGTGCGTTTTTAAACCAATCTTTTCGCTCATTTTCTTTTGTGAAAGCCGCATCTGCAAATAGTTGTAAGTGTTCTGTAACGTGATAAAAATCATATAATTGATAAGTTTCATTTGGACATCCTAAACGCTCTAAAAGCGGAGGAATATGTAACCATATCCACTCAGCGCCCTTCGGGTTCGCCAGTTTGGCGGGACGGAAGCCGACACCGCCAACTGGTCTCACCGTCCGCAATTAATAAAACTTGCTTTGCTTGGTTAATTCCTAAACTGACTAAATACATTTCCAAAATTTCTAAAAATGGTTTATGTCCATGATATGTACCATCATTAGTAATAGGAATTTCATTGTTTTTTATTTTTTTACCTTGCTCATCAACAACATAAATTGTTAATAATTTTGGCTCTACCCATATTCCATCAAAGCCATATCGGTTTGTTTTTTCATTTTTTTCATCTGATTTGTTAATTCTTATTTTACTTCTGCCTCCCTTCGGGTTCGCCAGTTCAGCGGGACGGAAGCCGACACCGCTGACTGGACTCACCGTCTACAGCAATTACAACACGTTGTCCTTGAAAAGTATTTCCAGGTTTTAAATTATTATTTTTTATACTCTCTATTTTTGATTGTCGCAAGTTGATTCCTATTTGACCAAATTTATATGCAAGTCGTTCAATTCTTTTTTGGCTTATGTTGATGCCCCAATCTATTAAAGTTGTACATGCTGCTTCAAATGAACTAGCAATTGCACCACCTCCACGCAATTATTGACCAGGCTAAAGGAGTTACACCTTCTTCCATTCCCAACCATTTTAAAAATGGGCTGAAGCCCTGATGCTCAAATTTATTTTTTTCTTTTTTCCCATTATTCAATTTTTCACTTTTATCATTCCTTATTGTTACATAAGGCAATAATAAAGTTATTAAAACATTTCCAACTGTTAATATTTGTCTTCGACGACAACCATGTTTTCTTGTTTTTAACTCCCAATACCCCTGAGTTTGAATCATTGCTGTATCTAAAGCTTCCTGAGATTGAGACAAATTATGTAATAATATTGCGACACATTGCCCAGCTAGTATCAGCGCTATGTCTCTAATTTCTTGTTCACGAGCTTTAAAAATCCGACCGTCCCATTCTTTAACATTATTCAATTCTAAAAGTTTCGTAACCGAATCTTTAAAATCTTGCAAGGATTTGCTTAAATCTAAAGTTGGATATATATATTTTGTCACGGTAGGCGCATCCGAGTTATTAAACTATTGGTACTCGGTAATCCTACCTTTTTTTATGAACACTTTTAATAAAGCATGGTCGCTTCCATCATATACGCTTACAATTATCGCAAATAGTGCGCTTATAATTTTTGATTCTAACGGCGCCCGTGCGCTCGGCATGGCTGCGCTATGCCATCACTTTTTAGTGTGTTTTTAGTATTTATATATTGTTTTGTATATTCATTCAATTTAGTTTATTTGCTTATTAGTAATGTAGTAATATAGTTAAATAATTTATATTGAATGTTTTTTAAGTATTAATACTGCTAATAGTGTATTAGATAAAAGTTTGTACTGAGAAGTTTTTTTTGTATGCACCTACTTTTAAGCTAATTTAACAAAATCGCATTGCTCCCCTCTGCTATATGTAAAATCAAGTCAGTCAAATTACGGTAACGAAGCGAATAGTCTCTACATTCCAAATCTAGCATTCTTACAGGATTATCATTAAAATTATCACAGACAACACAAAGATGAACGCTACAGTTACACCAAAGCTGAAAAATAGGAAAGCTTTTCTCAAAAAAATATGCTGACTCGCGTTGGCTATAATGTATTTCTCCTAGCCACTCATAATAAGCTGCAATTGCAGCGTTTATTGGTAATAAGTCATAGTTCTCAAAAGCAAATCGGTCAACACAGCCGTTATGCCACTCATACAACTGATAAACCTCCTGTGGCAAGTTAAATGGTAAGTCCTTAACTTTTTCATTAATTTCGTAGTGCAGAAGTCCCGGTCTTAATTCTAAAGCTCTATCAGGCATATTTATTTTTAGCCATGCCTCAATTCGCTTCAAACCTTCAATTAGTTTTGACATCTTTGAGTTTCAACAGTTAAGGAAATAAAAGTTGTATTAACTCATCACGAGTTAAACCAGAATGACTTGCAACATCTCTTAAAATAGCGTTGAGTGTACCTATTTTCAGAGGGTCATGAGCCGGAACAGTAACGTGATGTTCACCGTTCTTTTGGGTAGTCAATCGAATGTGGCTGCCTGTTTGATGGCTTACCTGATACCCCAAACGGCTTAATGCATTGGCTAATTCTCTACCAGATAAGTCTCGTGGAAGCTTCAAGATGCTATTACCTCATCTCTAACTATGTGCAAACGAATGATTTTTGGACGATTTTCCTTACTAGGAAAATGACAATGAACCGCATCGCGAACCATCTCGCGCAAAGTTTCAATATCTGAAGCTTGAGTAAAGATTGATTCACCCACAGCTTTTGCGATATAACCGCCTTCTGCGTCATCTTCAACCAAAAATAATATTTCTGTCATATTTTGTAACGCTACGATTTATGCAATGTTGGTTGCTTATATATCACCCAATCATTCTCATACTAGTATATCAAGGTTTTTACTACTTTCTAGAGGCTGTAATTTCTACGGCGCCATATGCAATCAAAGCAGTATATAAGTGATTTTACGGAAAATTTAGTAACGTTATTATTTTTATTGTTCGAGAGGGAACAATGTAAGTAGAAAATTTTGATCTATCTTACAGAAGTTAAAAAATGGATTTTATCAAATTGGCTCAAAACACAGTCAAGTCTGTTTCCGATACAGTTGCTACAGGTGTATCAGAAGCTGGTAAAGCAGTAACGCAAACTGTAGTTCAGGCTGGAGGAAAAATTGGTGAAGCAACGATAAATACAAGTCAAGCTATTGTTGGAACAACGACAGGCGCCGTAGGAGCAGTAAGTAGCACTGTCTCAAATGCTGCAAAAACGGTTACAGAAACTGCGGTTAAAACTGGAGAAGCTATTGGTGGCGCCGTTGCACATGGTGGTACGGTGGTAGTTGGTACAGTTGTGGGAGTTAAAGATGCAGTTGTCAATACAGCTTCGCAAACAACCAATGCTGTAACAGGGAATGTAGCCAAAGCTGGAGAAACGGTTAAAAATACTTTATTTTCGTTTATTTATGGTATAGCAGTTGTAATTATTGCTTTATTAGGTGTCATTAATGGTTTTGTAATGGCTTATATTTATGGCAAACAGGAAATTTCTTTAATTTCTGCGAGTCTTTCAACTATATTCCTCTTTTTTACAATTGTATATAAAAAGCAGTTTTTAAAATGGTTTAGCTGAAATCCTGTCCTAATGTCGGTAAATAGTTCAAATAATTGTTCCCCTTCCCTTGGAGAGAAGGGGTTAGGGGTTAGGTGAATTTTGATATTATGATACAGCCTAGGAAGGCTGTTCCACAATCTATCATTTACTACTTAGCACTTTTAAAACTAATATTTACTAAATATTTAAGAAATATTACGGTGGTAAATTAATGGAAGGTTTCGTAAGAATTACACTGGCTTAATAAGTGCTTGCTCAGGTGGTGAGACTTAAAGGATACTTCAAACCAGGGGTTTAATAATGGAATTAACCGTTTACAATTCTGTCAATAGCAGTCAGAGCCTTTCATATCAGCCAACGAATACATCTTTAAATACTAATTTACTAAATTCTGGTGTTGACCCAGGTTTGGTTACTCAGACAAGTTTATCGCGCGCGAGTTCTCCTCAACAGCGTACAGACAATACTACCCAAACCGGAAACGTTATTAATGTGGTTGGAAGTGGTAATACTCTAAATGCGGCAGCAGGAGGCGCCACTTTGAATGTGAAGGGTAATAATAATGTATTAAATGGGGGTTCAGGTAACGATGTTTTTAATGTGGTGGGAGATGGTAATACTTTAATTGGAGGTAATGGTAACGATATTCTTGGCGCCGAGGGCAATAATACGCTTATTGGTGGCGAAGGTAATGATACTTTTGTTATACCTTCTATCCTATTTTCGTCTCCTAGTACTCGTAACCCAGTGCAGGGGCAAATTTTTATTCAGGACTTTCAAATTGGAACTGATAAACTACAGTTGCCTTCGCTAACAACTGTTGTAATAAATGCCAGAAGTGCTACATCTTCGTTTAGAGTGGTCGATTATAATGAACTGACTCTTACTTCTAATGGACTAAATACTTATATTAGCTATCAGGGTAATTCTTTGGCGGAGCTTCAAAATGTTTCAGCTAATCAACTGAAAGAAGCTGACTTTGTGCAACCTCAGAGTTTTACTGTATGAGGGTTGATTATTACTTGTTAGAAGATGTTTGAAAAGTTTATTTAGTACTCAATTTTTGGTTTAATCCCCCCTAGCCCCCCTTAATAAGGGGGGAATAAGAGTCATTCTTAGTTCTCTTAATTAGGGGGAAATAAAGCTCATTCTTAGCCCCCCTTATTAAGGGGGGTTGGGGGGATTTTCTATTATTTAATTGCTTCCTGAATCCATTGTTTCAAAGTTGATACGACATCTTCAACTGCAATTTCTTGTGATTCTTTGGTTTTGCGCTGTACTAATTCAACTTTGCCATTTGCTAATGCTTTCCCTGTAACTATTCTATAAGGGATACCTATTAAGTCAGCATCTTTGAATTTAACACCCGCGCGTTCGTTTCTATCATCAAGCAATGTTTCTACACCTGCTTTATTTAGTTCTGTGTAGAGTTGTTCTGCTACTTCGACTTGTTTGGCATCGCTGATGTTGGGTATGCAAATGATGGCGTGATAAGGTGCTATTGCTACGGGGAAAATTATTCCGTCTTTATCGTAAGATTGTTCGACTGCTGATTGTGCCAGTCTGGAAACTCCCACACCGTAACAACCCATAATGAGGGGTTTTTCTTCTCCTTGTTCGTTGGTAAATGTGGCGCCCATTGCTTGTGAGTACTTAGTTCCTAGTTGAAATATATGACCTACTTCGATACCCCGCGCGCTTTGAATTGTTTGCTGTGGGTTATGCACTGCCCTGTCTCCAGGTCTTGCTTTACGCACATCTACGGTAATGTCTGGTAATTTAATTTGCTCGTTCCAATTGGCGCCAACAACATGATACCCAGCAGTATCGGCGCCTGTGGCAAAGTTTTTTAAGTCAACGGCGGTTTTATCAACTAGGCGTAAAAACTTTGGTGCAATATCTTTAGCTGATTTTATATGGTCGTCTGTTAAATCAGGTGCGATATAACCCAATGGTAAAGCTTTTGCCGCCCATTTTGATTGTGCATCGGCATCGGGAACGACTAGCTTTAATAATGCACTGGCGCCATATTGCGAAGCTACCTTGGTTAATTCGTTTTGTAATTTGACTTCGTTAACTTCTTGGTCGCCACGGATGTTTACTAATACCAGTACCGTCATGCCGTTATCGTAAGAAGCTTGATATAAAACGTTTTTGACGACGTTGGTAGGGGAACACTTGAGGAACGCACACATTTTTTCTATTGTTTCGGTTCCTGGTGTTTCGACTTTTTCGTATTTTGTAAAAGGTGAAGGTTCTGCATCAGCAGGTAAGGAAACTGCTTTTTCTACGTTTGCAGCATATTGCCCATCTTCAGTGTAAAGTACTTCGTCCTCTCCTGCTTCGGCCAGTACCATAAATTCGGTTGAACCACTTCCACCAATGGCGCCTGAGTCAGCTTCTACAGGACGAAACGCTAAACCAGAGCGACGCAGCATATTGCTGTACGCTTGGTACATATCTTGATAAGTTTTTTTCAAACTTTCCTCGTCAGCGTGGAACGAGTACCCATCCTTCATAATAAACTCGCGTCCCCGCATTAACCCAAAGCGAGGCCGAATTTCATCGCGGAACTTAGTTTGTATTTGGTAGAGGTGCTGAGGTAACTGACGGTACGAACGAATCATATCGTGCGCTACATACGTAATTACTTCCTCATGCGTAGGACCCAAAGCTACCTGACTATCGCGTCTATCAGTCAGGGCAAACATAATACCTTCAGCTTTAGTATATGTATCCCAACGTCCCGACTCTTTCCATAATTCCGCAGGCTGCAATTGTGGTAAAAGACATTCTTGGGCGCCAGTAGCATTCATTTCTTCGCGCACTATCTGAGAAACCTTTTGCAGTACCCGCCACATTAAAGGCATGTACGCATAAAGACCAGCACCGATGCGACGAATATAACCTGCGCGAAGTAACAATTTATGACTGGGAATCTCAGCATCCGCTGGGTCATCTCTCAGTGTAACGAATAGCATTTGTGACAGTCGCATCGTTGTCCCTTTCCTCTACTAAATAATCATTTTCTCGGTTAAGTTTAAATCAAACAAATTCAACTAGGCGCCAAACTCACTAAGTTAAGCCTATCTTATCTCTCTGCGCCCTCTGTGCCTCTGTGGTAAAAAAAGTTTTTTATCTTCTTACCACAGAGACGCAGAGTACACAGAGGAGGAATTAACTAGTTTCCTAAACCTGTTATGTACCAAGCACAACCACCTCTCGAATTTATTGCTCCCAAGTACAACCCTCAATTTCTGCGTCTTGCTCATTTACTGCTACCACTGTGGATGCGCGCGCAAACCTCACTCACCCAGGTCGAAGCAGAAAATGTTGAAACATTAGTAGATTTGTACAGTCAGTTTCAAGCGGGCAAAATCCGTTTTATGTTAGCATTTCGCCACCCCAAAACCGATGACCCAATAGCATTAGGGTACTTGTTTTCTCGAATCGTACCAGAAGTTGCACGTCATAAAGGCATTAAATTCACGGCGCCTATTCACGCTCATTGTATCTATGACCGAGGCATTCCACTTTGGGCAGGCGCCCACATGGGGTGGATATTGCAGTATTTAGGAGGAACACCAATACAACGTGGCAAAGCAGATTGGACGGGACTTAGAAGCGCACGCGATTTATTCGCAAACGGAGCTTTTCCAATGGCAGCGGCGCCGGAAGGTGCTACAAATGGTTTGTCAGAAATAGTTAGTCCACTTGAACCAGGTATTTCACAAATGGCGTTTTGGTGCGCTGAAGATTTACAGAAAGCAGGACGCACCGAACAAGTTGTAATACTACCAGTTGGAATTAAATATAGTTATGTAACCGAACCGTGGGACGCTATTAATGATTTACTCACCGAACTCGAAGTAAAAAGCGGGCTAAAAAGTGAGGAGTTAGGAGTGAGGAGTGAGGAGTTAACTTCTTCTACTCAGCACTCAGCACTCAGCACTCAGCGCTCTTTATACTCTCGTTTGTTGCGTTTGGCAGAGCATTTACTGTCAATAATGGAAAGCTTTTATACTAAGTTCTACCACTGCAAATTATCAACAAACGGTGGCGCCGAATTACCAAGCGATAAAAATGAAGCTATCGCCGCGCGGTTACGTGCATTATTAGATGTAATATTACAAGTAGCAGAAGACTTTTTTAAATTACAGCCTAAAGGTAGTTTGAACGATAGATGTCGAAGAGTTGAGCAAGCTGGTTGGAACTGCATTTTTAGAGAAGACTTTAAAGATATTAAAACATTATCTGTTGTAGAAAAAGGTTTAGGCAATCGTGCAGCAGAAGAAGCCAATATGCGAATGTGGCACATGCGCGTAGTCGAAAGCTTCGTTGCTGTTACAGGCAGTTATGTACGAGAAAATCCCACACCCGAACGCTTCGCTGAAACTCTTCTAATTTTATGGGAGATGGTAACACGAATCATTGGAAGCGATACTCAAAGGCGCCCAAATTTAGGTAAGCAAAAAGCTAATATTATTATAGGTACACCAATATCTGTTTCTGATAGATATCCAGAATATAAAGAAAGCCGTAGTGGCGCCAGACTTGCAGTAGCTAATTTAACAAAGCATTTACAGCTTAGTTTGGAAAATTTAATTTAACTTGGATGTTTAAAAGTGTCCTAAAATGTCATGAGTCACCGTAGTGTAAAGCGGAGCTTTAAGAGCAGGGTAGCATCTAATAATACTCGTTTAAACTTATATTTTTAAAGAACTTATTAAACAATTTGACCATGCTTAAATTGTTTTACCAATATGACTCACCTGGTTTTCTTCCATACTTTTGATGTATAGCATCAATCTCAGTTGGGTCTTTTAATCTTCTTTCTCTAATTTCTATCCACGTAAACAACATATTTGTGATACTTGGCCACTCAACTGTAGGTATACAATCACTATCAGAGAAAGATAAACGGCAGATTACGTCTTAATTGCACTGGGACTATTGAAGATTTGGCTCGTTACAAAGTTTTGCTCAAAGAAAGTCAAAATTTTGTTTAATATAGCGAAGATTTAGAAGCGGATGGATTTGTTGAATACTCGATATAAGAAAGCATTTTGGTTGCTGTGATTGATTGGAATAAGATTAAAAAGTAGGGTAATTATGTCTTGGGATGGTAATGTATAATTGACTTACTTTGCTACATTATATATAATAGTAATTATTGTTAAACAGGTGCCATAAGAATATGACTACTCATAAACTACCTGAGAAAAAGAAGAAAGCCCAGAAGAATGAACACCCGCTTGCAGACCTTGAAGGCAAGTTTGGGGGTGAACTCTGGGAAGCGACTCTTGAAGAAATAAAACGCTTTAGAGAAGCAGAAAAAGAAGAGATTAATAAAATTTTAGATAGTAGTTTAGATGATAAGTAACAGCAGTGTATATACTTGATACAATCATTGTTAGTAATTATCTGGATAAACGTCGTAATTTTCCGCTTATTGGAAAAAAGATTCGGAGTAAGCCGCCTGAATCAATATTTGTTAGCATTATTACCGTTGAGGAAATAATCCAGGGTCTTTTAGCTATAATTCAAAAATCAAGGCAGAAATCGTCTGTAATAAGTGCGTATCAGGAATTTGAAGAATTATTTGAAGCGCTGCATCGCTTTCAAATCTTGCCTTACACTTCGGAGGCAGAACAAATTTATCAATCATTATCTCCGAAAGTAAAGCGTGTAGGAACCCAAGATTGTAGAATTGCTGCTACTGCTCGCTCAAAGGGATATATTGTGGTTACGGCAAATGTATCTGATTTTGAGAGAATTGGAATTGTTTCAATTGAAGACTGGACGCAGTAAAAATCTATACCAGAATTGTCAGAAAAATCTTTTATGGGCAAATTGCTTTGACAAAGGTAGGTGAAATTCGCTTTAGTTTGTGAAACCCAAACTAAGCAAGCTTTATAACTCAAAGTCTTTGTAAGTCCATTTTCTTTTAACCTAACTTAACAACTTATCATATTCCGCATGTGACCCAATCCAAAACCAAGCGATATCATCATTATCTTCAACAGCGAGCGGGCGGTAGTGCAGACCAACTCGTACTGACCAAAACTGGCCTGCTTTCTTAAAATGAAGTGATGGATATTTTGGGTCTTGTTTAAGTAATTCGTAGCATCTGTCTGCAAGTTCTTGGATATCGCTTGGCAATTGTCGGTAAAAATACCAAAAGTCTGGTGTCGCTCTGTGTTTCACAAGTTAGTACAACGTCCTTCTTTTAAATGTTGCAATGCTTTTTTAGCTAATGTATATAATTTACCAGCAGCAACATCTGCCTCAAATTGTTTATCCCACATAGCAGCATCAAATTCTGCAAACCATGTACGGAAACTTGCAAGCTCTTCTTCTGAAAGCTGACTGATGGCAAGCTCAATTTCTTTAAGAGTTTTCATACTTAACTTTATTTCGCCAAAAATTTAATTATATATAATAAAGGTTTCTTTCAGCAATTGGGCAGCCGCTTCATCATCTTCCACTTGTAAAATATCTCATAACGGCTAGTTATCCTTATTGAATGGAAATATTGAACAGCAAGCATAGCACTCTCCACCTGAATCTGAAAAATTTAAAGGTGCCCTATGATGTTATGTCCGGTAGCATAACCATAATAAAATCTTTGTAGAGACGCGATTATTCCCTACCCTTCGGTAAGTAGTAAGACAGAATTAATTACATAAAATTAGACCTAAAACCTTTATCCAGCCGAAGACGCACGTGTAAATATTTATTCTAAGTACAGAAAGTTAAAATAGGCTATAACAGTGGTTAAGCTTATCACCATATACTTAACGCTGATAAAAAATGACAATCAATATTCAAAAGTGTATACGTATAATCAACTTAACATTAGTCGCTAGTACTTTTTTATTGTTAGGCTCATACAGTCCAAGTATTGCTTCCTCTGAATATAATATAGTTCAAGCACAAACAAAGCAAGTACGTCCACAACGTCTTTCTGCTAGGGATGCTCGTCAAATTCGTGCGGCACTACCTAAGCAAACCCCTGTTATTAACCAAAGTTTCCGAGTTAATTTGCCAGAATGTGGTTCTTGTTTTTTTGTCCCTGCTCTTAATAACGAAAATACACTTGGAATATATTTGGTCAAAAATAATCGTGTTGTTTATACTTTTCCACAATCAGAAGATTTAACACCCGCTAGTTGGAGAGTACATGAAATAAAAGCTGTGTCTTTTCTACAGCTAGGTTTTTCTGACCCTAATGAAGATGGTGTTTTAGTTTTAGCTGACTATATCACGGGTATTGGTCGAACAGGAGCTAAACCTTTCCCTGTAGCTATTCTTTACCAACGCGAGGGAAAAGGATTCAAAATTTTAGCAAAAGAAAGCGAAGCGCTGACATCCCGACGTGTGAAAACAGTTAGAGATGCTCAAAAAATACTGTGGGATGAATTCCAATATTTACCTTGATAGTTTACATGTTTGTGGCGCCTGCTTTTTACTCGTTGGGCGCCCCTAAAATTTCAGCGCTTTTAGCTCACCTCATCAATTGATGATACTGTGAACTTAAGTAAATCTATCCAAAGTAATATATTTTGGCATTAGTTTCATTGAAAGCTATAATGAGAAATATAGAGTTTCTAGCATTTAATAAAACTTAATCTATATCTGATTTGGAAGCGAGTTACTTTCAGTTTTATTAAATTTTGTTGCTTTCTGTCTATAGAAATTCATCAATTCAAATATTCAGTTAACAGTTATCAGTCTACTGTTAACTAAAGGCGAATATATATGGATACTAACTTAACTTATTACGATTTAGTTATCAAAAATGGTTGGGTAATTGAAGAAAGTCAATCACTTAACGGGTATTTCGATATTGCAGTATCTAATGGTAAAATTGTTGCAGTTGCCAAGCAATTAACGAACTACAAAGCCAAGCAAACTGTTGTAGCGTCTGATTATATAGTGTGTCCTGGCTTAATTGATTTACACACTCATGTTTACGAGTGGGTGACTAATTTTGGTCTGCCTGCTGATGATGCGGGTATTAATTCAGGTTCTACCACAGTTGTAGATCAGGGTAGCAGCAGTTATTTTAATTTTCCAGGCTTTAAGTCTAATGTTGTAGACAAAGTTAAAACAGATGTACGTTGCTTTCTTTCAGTTAATGTAGGCGCCAATAAAGCACTAGATATTACAGGTGCTTGTTTTGATAGTCCTAAAAACATCAATATAGATGCAATTGTGCATTTAGCTGAAAAATATCCTGAAATTATACGTGGCTTTAAGGTTTTTGCTGATTCAGGCTCTATATCTCGATGGGGTATGGGTGTAATGGAATTATCCCGTGAAATAGGTAATCGGACTGGTTTGCCATTGTATGTCCACACAGGAGAATTATTCCCTGTAGTTGAAACCTCACGACCATCACCAGAACAGGTAGTAGAAAAAGTGGTGTCCTACATGAAAGCAGGTGATATATTAGGTCACTGCTACAGTTGCCAACCTGATGGAGTGATGGGAAGACGTACTAAAGTTCCAAATTGGCTGCTCCAAGCTATCGAGCGTGGGGTCTTATTGGATTTAGGGCACGGATTAAAATTTAGCTTTGACATCGCTCGACTAATGATAGAACAAGGAGTCTTACCTCATACCATAAGTAGTGATGTCCACGGTGACTTTTTTACTCTTCACGATGATTCTCATTTGAACTACAGTCTGTGCGGTGCTATATCAAAATTAATGGCTTTAGGAATGAATTTAGTAAGTGCAATTACTTCTGTCACCATTAACCCAGCACGCATTTTAAAAGCAGAATCTGAGATTGGCACGTTAAAGATTGGTTCGCGTGCGGATATTAGCATATTAAATTTAGTAGAGGGTTGTTGGTTGCTTTTCGACTCAATGGGCAAACAAGTGGTAGCAAAAGAAAAACTGGCGCCAGTTTGGGTTGTACGTTCAGGAGAGTTAATTCAACCACATCGCCGTCTTCTACGAGATGAGCGAATATCGGTGTAATGAGATAGATGTTAGTAATCAAGACCTTTGTATAGCTTAAACATCATACTTTACAGGAATTGTTCACGAATTTCGGCGCCTTTAGTTTAAAATAAACACGGCGCCAGCATTTAAATTTATGCAAGACAATCAAAGTGCAGCTACAGACTTATACACATTAGACCCACTCAATCGATTTACACAACGCGCGGATGATTACGTAAAATATCGTCCCAGTTATCCACCTGAAGCAATTGATATTATCTTGCAAGGACTGGCGCCTGCATCTCAAATATTAGCAGCAGATATTGGAGCAGGAACAGGAATTGCATCACGGTTACTAGCTCTTCGTGGAGTAAAAGTCATTGCAGTTGAACCAAATGGAGCAATGCGGGAAGCAGCACAAACACATCCGAATGTCGAATATCGTGAAGGTAGTGCAGAAGCTACTAACTTACCAGATGCATCAGTTGATGTAGTGACAGCATTTCAAGCATTCCACTGGTTTGACCCAGAACCCGCTTTATTAGAATTTCGCCGTATTTTAAAACCGAATGGACGTTTGGCTCTGGTATGGAATAATCGTGACCAAAATGATGATTTTACTGGGGAATATAGCAGTTTTATTCGCGAAGTATCTAATAACCACCCCTGTGAAGGGGCAGATACGTTTGAAGAAACATTAAGGCAAACTCAATATTTCGCTAATTATTATCAACATGAATGTACGATAAAATATCGCCAAGAATTAGATTTAGATGCTTTGATAGGACGCACCCAGAGTATCTCTTATCTTCCGTGCGAAGGTGAAAGCTATGAATACCTTGTTTCTGGTTTACAAGACTTATACCATAAATTTCGTTCTGAACGCGGTTTTGTTGAGATGGTGTATCAAACAAGTATTCATATATTAACTTAACTTGGATATTACGGAATGTTATAAAATAAGTACGGCGCCACCAATCCAAACCAATGCAAAATAATCCAAGTGCAGCTACACCGTTATATACTTTAAATCCACGTGAGCGATTTACAGAACGTGCTTCGGATTATGTAAAGCATCGTCCCAGTTATCCAGCAGAAGCAATTGATGCAATGAGTATTTCTTATGTTCCGCGCGAAGGTGAAGGTCATGAACGGCTCCTTAATGGTTTGCTTTCTTTATACCAAAAGTTTTGTTCTGAACAGGGTTTTGTTGATATTGTTTATCAAACAGATGTTTATATATTAAGTTAGCTTTTTGTATGGTGGGCAATGCCCACCTTACGTTTTATTAAGTTCAATCTTAAGAAAAGATTATTCAGAGCAATTAATGACGGCGCCCGTCAGATAATGACGGTGCTATGAACAATAACCTAATTACAATTGCGACTTTTGGTAATTCCGTTGAAGCTTCCCTTGCAAAGCAACTGCTTGAAGCAGAAGGAATACCAGCGTTTTTAATGGATGATGATACAGCAAGTATGGCTTGGCATTTAACCATCGCTTTAGGATGGATTAAATTAAAAGTCTTACAATCTGATGCTGATAATGCTATAGATATTTTAACGGCTGTTGAGTTTATTAATCCTGATACTGAGGCGCCATCAACAGACGAAAATACTCCTCAAGCTGAAACATCAAGGCGCCGTTCAAGTACGAAAACCAAAAGTGATAAAATATTAGATGATGCATTTAATGCGGCAATCATTGGTCTATTCATTTTTCCACTTTGCATAATGCAACTGTACTCATTGTGGCTACTTGTGTTTCTACTATTTACAGGGTGGAAGATTAGTGCGAATAGGCAATTAAAAGCTGCAATCACCTTGTTGTTAAACTTATTAATGATTGCTGTGACTTGGATGCTTGTTACTGCATTGGTTTGAGCTTCAAAATACTATAGCTTAGGAAATACTTTCGACAAATCTAAGGTTAAATCATCAAAGCAAGGAAGAATTATTGATTCAGTTGGTAGTAAAATTTCTTTTTTACGATAAGTAAATTTACCTTGTTTACTGCTGCGAGTTGGCGCCAAGCATGTGTAAAATGCGTTCGGCGTTTTCTAAATCACCTATAACACGTCGTATTGGTTGTGGGTAAACTTTTACTAATGTAGGTGTAGCTGATATTTGATTTGCTTCTGCTAGTTCTGGATGACTCAAAACATCAATTACCTTGAGTGTATAAGGATGCACAAGGTGTTTTTCTAATAATTCGTAGAGTAATTTTAATATACGTTCGGTATTTGGGCTTCGACCTGCTACAAATAATCTGAGTACGTAAGCTTGTGTATTATCTTCCTGTACAGGTATTGTTAATGCAGGCGCCTTAAATTCTTTTTCTGCAATATCTGTACGAACTATTAAATCATGGTCTTCCCATAGTTGAGGAAATGTTGAACGATATGTAGATAATACTACGCTATCACATAACCCCTCTTTCCACGGTGCCTTTTGCCAAACTAAACCATGAGTATCAAAAATTACATTTAATAAAGCTTGATATCGAATTACTGCTGGATACGCTTCTGCAAATGTTCGTATTTGCTGAGTTTTTGGGTCTAACCAATGGTCAATTGTAGCTGTATAACAAGGAACTAAGAAATGTGGCGGTTCTGATAAATCTAAGATTCTCTGTAAAGTACTACACAAATGCGAATGCCATTTACCCTGTTTGCTGGGGTCAATACAATAAAGCATATCTCCTCCAGGTGTAAACAAGGCAATTCCTTTAAACAATTTTGGTAGCGGATTTTGTGTCAATTTAGTGCTGAGTGATGAGTGCTGAGTGCTGAGTGAGGGGTGAGAAGTTAGGAGTGAGGAGTGAGGGGTGAGAAGTTAGGAGTTAGAAGTTAACTCTTAACTCAGCACTCAGCACTCAGCACTTTTAACTTATCTCAGCACTCAGCACTTTTAACTTATTTAAACTCTGCCTCTGAGGAATTGTGCCATTTCGTTAGGAGTTGGCGACATTTCCAAGGCGGTTTCTTCGGTGATTCGTCCTTCTTGGTAGAGATTGAGCAATGCTTGGTTCATGGTAATCATACCGTCAAAGCTGGCTTGCTTCATCAATTCGCCGATTTCATCGTATTTACCATCTTTTATCCATTCTTTAACAGCATCTGTGTTAATTAGGATATCGTGAAATGCGGCGCGTTTACCATCGGTTGTTCTGCACAATCCTTGGGCAATTACTGCAACTAATGATTCTGCGACCGCAACACGCATTGCATCTTGCTCTTCTGCTGAGTAAAGGTTCAAAATACGTTCAATTGTTTTGACTGCACTGTTGGTGTGCAGGGTTCCCATTACTAAGTGACCTGTTTGAGCAGCTTTGAGTGCTGTGTTTACGGTTTCTTTATCGCGCATTTCACCCACGAGTATTACATCTGGGTCTTCCCGTAATGCTGCTTTGAGCGCGTTATCAAATTTACGGGTGTGCATTCCCACTTCGCGCTGCTTAATTAAAGCTTTTTTACTTTGGTGAACAAATTCAATTGGGTCTTCGATGGTGATAATGTGGCGAGGCATTTCATGATTCATATAGTCCATCATTGCCGCCATTGTCGTCGATTTACCTGAACCTGTGGGACCTGTCACCAATATCAAACCTTTATGATAATGACAAACATCGCGGAATATGGGGGGAAGACGCAATTGTTCCATTGTTAAGATTTTTAATGGAATCAATCGAAGCACCATCGCGTTGCCCAGCATTGAATCAAAAACGTTAATCCGCACACGTGCAAAGTCATATTGTGTGGCGCCATCAAATTCGAGGTGTTCTTTAAAGCGACGAATTTCTTCTTCGGTCATTATTTCGCGTAACCAACACATGAAGGTTTCATTATCGGTTACAGGATAATCGGTTTTCTCAATTTCGCCTCGGTTACGGAAACGCGGTACTTCCCCTACACCTAAATGGACATCCGAAAATCCTTTATCGTATGCTTCTTTAATTATTTGCGCCATTGTCAATCTGTTGGGATTACTTTGTGCGCGTGCATTACCCTGTGAGAAAGGTGGTGTACCGGGTCTGGCTGCAACCGCCGCAACTGGTGGTGGCGCCGTTGGTACGGTCGGCGCCCCAGGAGGAGCAACCCTTGTGCTTCTCTCAGCTGACATATCTAATGTTTGTGTTGCCTGTCGTGGTGTACTCATGGGTGGTGGTGGTGGCGCCGGAGGAACACCACGAGGTACAGATGGAGCTGGGCTGGATGCACGAATTGTGTCTGTCATATATCTTTACTTTTTAAACAATATTCAATCTTGAGATTTACCTCTAAAACGAAGGAGCGGAAAAAGCACCCCCACCTCAAGCAGAAAGTAACAACACATGTTTGAACAAATGTTGAGAAGATGTAATTGAACATCTTGTCTACCAGTATCAAATATTGCACTGGTCACTTCTGCTGTGAGCCGATATAATTCTCACTTGCTTCTGATTACTTGTTTAACATATCTACCTGAATAACCATTCTCAGTACATACACTAGAGTTTTCTTGTATTAAATATTATAATTTTGACTGTATAATCCTCATTAAGTTAAATTAGAGCGTTTTTGAAATTTTCAGCTACGACTGTTTACTAAAGTGAGTCCAAACCGTTTACTAGATAATTGCTTCAGACAATTTGGAAATTATGAGAATGGGTACTCATTTTGATAAGAAATGTTAAGGCTCTCAGTAATCAAATTTGGAGCCTAAACTATAAAATCAACGTTGTTTGAGGTTTTGTTGACTATATAAGATACCCCCAAGGAAAGATTGACGGCGCCGAATTTGGGGTTTATTTCCATAATTACGAAAGATTAAATGTAAAGTTTATTAAAGAAATGCTCATCTATTAAGGCGGGTTTTATATACTTAATTTCTATCGGAGAGCGATCCCCGACAAAATTGCTATCAGTTAATTGTTTGATTTCTGCGCTCACTTTTGATTTATCGCTGTGTATTTGGGAGGAAAGGTCATGACTTTAGCTACTGCATCTGATTTAAGACAAACCGACTCATTACAAATGATTAAAAGCTTCTTAATTTGGACTTTTACATTGGCTGTATGCTTGTTGGTGGTTGGTTTTCCGTTGGTTGTTTTAATGGCAACGGTTGGATGTCTGTTGTCGATTGTTTTGCAATCAGTAATGCCAGTTAGTGCGGTTTTACTAGTTGCGGGTGGATTAATTCTGTTTAATGTAATGGCAGTTATGATTGCGGCAGGTGTATTGACAGCTAAAGGCGTTCATCCTAGCGATATGAAATGGTTAAGCTGGTTACATGGTGAAGCTGAACAAATGCAGACCACTGTTTATGCTGCTTGTCCTTTGACTTGCGAACTCAACAAATAGTTGTATATTACTGCTTTTTACTCGATAAACAGTGTATCTGCCCGGTTCACCCGGGTTTTTTCATGTCTATTTAAGTGATGAGTGCGCTCGTGCTGAGTGCTGAGTGAGGAAAGTAGGCGCCCTTATATTAATGTGATGGATGACTGTTGACTATTTACAATTAAGCATTAACTATTTATCTGTTAACGATAATTAAAACTATTGACTATTGAAGCATGGCTATTGAAAAATGTGTTTACATTATTTTGGGTACTCGTCCAGAAGCGATAAAGCTGGCGCCTGTAATTAAGGTGTTTCAAAATGCTACTGGTATAAAATCGAAGGTGATATTGACTGGGCAGCATCGGGAAATGGTAGAACAGGTGATGCAGTTGTTTGATATCAAAGCAGATAATGACTTAGAGATTATGCAGCCTAAGCAATCTTTGAGTGATATAACAATAAGGAGTTTGCGAGGGTTAGAGACATTATTTCAAGAAGAAAAGCCTGATTTAGTGATTGTTCAGGGAGATACAACTACCGCGTTTGCCGCTTCTTTAGCTGCTTTTTATCAAAAAATTCCAGTTGGACACGTTGAAGCTGGTTTAAGAACAGATGAATTATATGACCCTTATCCAGAAGAAGCAAATCGGCGCCTGATATCGCAAATTACGCAGTTACACTTTGCACCAACAAGTTTAGCAGTAGAAAACTTACAGCGTTCAGGTGTATTAGGTGAAATACATTTAACTGGAAATACAGTAATTGATGCCTTATTAGACGTGGCAGCCAAACAACCCCCATGTAACATACCAGGTTTAGAGTGGGATAAATACCGGGTACTCTTATCAACAGTTCACCGTCGCGAAAATTGGGGAGAACCATTACAGCATATAGCCCAAGGATTTTTACAATTATTAAATAAATTCCCTGATACGGCATTGTTACTTCCATTACATCGTAACCCCACAGTTCGCGAGCCATTACAAACTATACTCGGCAATCATCCACGTATATTTTTAACCGAACCACTCGACTACGCCGAACTTGTGGGGGCAATAATGCGCTCATATCTATTATTAACAGACTCAGGTGGACTACAAGAAGAGGCGCCAAGTCTTGGTAAACCAGTTTTAGTACTACGCGAAACAACCGAACGTCCGGAAGCAGTAACAGCAGGAACAGCCAAGCTCATAGGTACAGATGTAAATTCTATTGTTACTAATGGCGCCGAGCTATTAGCAAATGCAACTGCGTATGAAACAATGGCAAACGCTATCAACCCATTCGGTGATGGAAAAGCCTCCGCGCGCATCCTAGATATAGTACAAAAATTCCTAAACAACTAACACACCTCTTGTGGAACGGGCATCCCTGCCCGTCATAATAATATAGATAATTACCGCAAAAACTCGGAAGTTAGATTGGTACAACCTTTGTTACATTGGTGTATAAAATTGTCTCTAATTTTAGAATCCAAGCCTTATTTAACAAAAATACCAGGACTCTACCGCTTCCGTATGTACACGCAAAACATCCCAGAACTGACACAAATTTTACTGGAACACACACCTGTCGCCGTTGCTATGTTCGACCGGGAGATGCGTTACATTGCAGTTAGTCGCAAATGGTTAATAGACCATAACTGTAGTGAGATTTCTTTAATTAGTCTCTGTAATTGCCAAGTTTTGCCAAGCATTGCCCAAAGGTGGAGAGAAATTCACCACCGTTGTTTAACGGGAGAGTCACACCAATGTGAAGCAGAAAAAATTACTCAGGCAGATGGTTCATGCGAATGGTTAAAGTGGGAGTGTCGTCCCTGGTATGACAAAAGCGGTGAAATTGGCGGAACTATTTTTTGTACTGAATTAATTACCGAACAAAAGCAAACACAAGAAGCGCTCAAAAAAAGTAAAGCGCGTGTGACTAAGCTAGCTGCAAACGTTCCAGGAATGATATATCAATATCTGTTACATTCCTCCGGGAGTATCGAATTACCGTATGTTAGTCATGGTTGTCGGCACCTGCTGGAGGTAGAACCAGAAATGCTTCAGCACAACAGTGCAAAATTTTCTGAGCGAATTCATCCAGAAGATTATTCAGCATTTATTGAGTCAATGTCAATTTCGGCAGATACGCTTTTGCCTTGGTTATGGGAAGGTAGAATTATTACATCTACAGGTAAATTAAAGTGGGTGCGTCAAAGTGGGCGCCCAGAAAAGCAACCAAACGGCGATATAATTTGGGATGGGCTAATAATTGACGTTAGCGATAAAAAGCTAGCAGAATCACAGCTATATCAATATAAAGAGCTATTAGAAAACTTAGTAGAAAAGCGTACTAGTGAATTAAATATAACAAACACACAACTACAAGCAGAAATTGTAGAAAGACAAAAAGCCGAGTCAGCACTGCGAAAAAGCGAAACCCGCTTTCAAAAGCTATCAGCAAATATACCAGGTGTACTGTATCAATACGTGCTATGTCCTGACGGCTCACATTACTTTTCGTATATCAACGCTGCCTGTCGTACAATTTATGAACTAGAACCAGAGCAAATTCTTGATGATAGCGAAGTATTGTTTAAATTAATAGACCCAGAAGATTTAGCTAATTTTTATCAATCAATACAAACTTCGGTCGAAACTCTCGAACCTTGGGACTATGAATGGAGAATTGTAACGCCGTCAGGGCGCCTGAAATGGTTACAAGGTTCATCACGCCCCGAATTGCAACCCAACGGTGACATCGTTTGGGATGGCTTAATAATGGATGTTACTGAACGGAGGATTTCTGAAGAGGAACGACAAAAGTTTGTATCTCTGGTTGAAAATAGCTCTGACTTTATTAGTATTGCAACTATGGATGGTCAAGCGTGGTATCTTAACGAAGCAGGGCTAAAACTAGTAGGATTAGAAAATATTGAAAAATTTCGACAAACAACTATATCTGATTATCATATACCTGAAGATTGGGAGCATTTCCAAAAAGTGATAGCACCATCCGTTATGCAGAATGGACGTTGGCAAGGTGAATCTCGCTTCCGACATTTTCAGACAGGTGAACTAATTCCAATCGATTACAACGTCTTTATTGTCAAAGAGCAGAAAACGGGACAACCGATAGCCTTTGCTACAGTTACTAGAGATATATCAAAACGCAAGCAAGCGGAGGAAGCGTTATGCCAATCCGAAGCCAAATCTCGTGAACTTGCACGTAGAGAACAACTCATCAACAGATTAGCTAGCCAGATTCGTCAATCCCTAGACCTTAACGAAGTTATAGAAACCGCAATACAAGAAATTCGAGATTTATTGCAAATTGATCGATGTAGCTTTTCCTGGTTTAAACCTGATGCTCAACCACCTTCTTGGGAAACCTTAAAAGAAGCAAAACAATCTAACTTTCCCAGTTTAATAGGTTGCCATTCTGCGGATAAGATAGGACCAGTTACTAACATGTTCCTAAAGCAAGAAATTCTCAAAATTGATGATGTAGCGCAATTTGACGAACCTATTCACAAGCAATTTTTGGAATCATTGGGAATTAAATCAGAAATTGTGTTACCCATTAAGACTCGTTCGGGTCAAATAGGCGTAATAGTTTGCGGTCATTGGACTGAGACTCGTCCTTGGACAAATAGTGAAGTAGAACTATTACAAGCAGTTGTAGATCAGCTTGCTATCGCAATTAATCAAGCAGAACTGTATGCTCACAGCCAACAGGTAGCACTGACTGCTACTCAACAAGCAAAGCAAATAAAAGATGCTCTTCTAGAACTTAAAGGTACCCAGGCTAAACTTGTACAAAGTGAGAAAATGTCAAGCTTGGGGCAGTTAGTTGCAGGTGTAGCGCACGAAATTAATAATCCCGTCAATTTCATTTATGGTAACCTGGCTCACGCAAATAATTACACTGAAGATTTACTAAAATTAATTAAGTTATACCAGCGAGAATACCCTCAACCTACAGGCGCAATAAGTGAAGAAATTGATGCTATGGATTTAAATTTTCTTGCCTCAGACCTACCAAAAATTATGTCATCAATGAAGGTTGGTTCCGAAAGAATTCGAGAAATTGTCCAGTCATTAAGAACTTTTTCTCGTCTTGACGAAGCGGAAATGAAAAAAGTTGACATCCATGAAGGAATTGAAAGTACTTTAATGATTTTGCAACACCGCCTCAAACCAAAACAAGATTGTGCAGCAATAAACATAATTCAAAACTATGCAGTTTTACCAAAAGTTGTATGCTATGCTGGGCAGCTTAACCAAGTTTTTATGAATCTGCTTGCTAATGCTATCGACGCTTTGGAAGAAGCAATAAAAGATGGTTCTGTTTTAACACCAACTATTCGTATTTTTACAGAACTATTAGATAATGAACACATTGCTATTCGTATAGCTGATAATGGCATAGGAATCAAACCTGAGATTCAAAAACATTTATTCGATCCATTTTTTACCACTAAACCAGTTGGGGTAGGTACAGGTTTGGGGCTTTCAATAAGCTATCAGATTGTTGTTGAAAAACACGGTGGGCAACTACATTACGTTAGCGAATTTGGCAAAGGTACCGAGTTTATAATCGAAATTCCTACTACTCAGACTGGCGACACATAGTACAAGTTACCTATTATTCCATACTGTTCATATTATACTGAAATGTTCATGGAAAAATTTTTCTGATTGCATTTTGGTTCTGACCTATTATTTTATGCTGGTTAGTCAATTTCGCCAGTTATCAACAAGCGTTAGGGAAAAGCTCCGCTTTACGCTTTGTTAATAATGACAAGATTATTTAATATAATAAAAATATTGTTTTTATGAACTTATAGTTAACATAGATACTATTACTTAATTTAATTTTTGAAATCTCAAAAATATTTTTTATGTATTATTACTGCTGCCATAGACAATTACAATTAGCTAAATTGTCTATATCCACTGATAACTAAGTCTTGCGTTTCAATTGATTTCATGCTTTCTAGTTTTTTTCAATGCAAATATCTTTTTATATATTGATAAAACTTTTTAATTTAGCATGGAATTTCAATTGAGCATACTTATGACTATAAAGTAGCTAAGTTATTTGGTTGCACTACCATAAAAGCGGTTCTGATTGATAAATTCTAGACTGGCAGAAAAATATTGTTTATCAAATCTACCGTTTTTGACTTTAACTTGATAACAAATAGCACTGTAGGAAAAATATGCAAGAAGTATTGAATTTCATCGAAGCTCAAAAGAAATATTTTGCTCAATTACCATTGTTTGATTTTATGCAAGACAAAAGCATAGATCCAAAGCAACGAATTAGTTTTGCTCCATGTATGGCTCACTACGTAATGAGTTTTAGCGATTTAAATAAATACGTTTTAAGAACTGATGAGACAGATGATATACTTCAAAATATAATTAACGTGCATACTAATGAAGATGATGAACATTGGCCGTGGTACATTTGGGATATGCAAAAACTGAATTTAAATCCAAACTTAAGCTTTACCAAAACATTAGAGTTTATTTGGGGTGAAGAAACTAAGATTACTCGCCAGATTGCCTATCAAATTGCTGGGTGTACTTTACAAGCTAGTCCGATTGTAAAAATAGCTGTGATTGAAGCTCTTGAGGCAATGGGACATGTTTTTTGTGCTGTATCAGCTCAAGTTGCTTCAGAGTTAGAAGCAATTACCAAAACAGAATATCAATATTTTGGTCATGTTCATTTGGATGCAGAAACTGGACACACTGTTGGTACGCCAGATGCTGGATATGTTGTGGCAGAGCTTAAATTAACTGAACAACAACGTCAAGAAGCTTTAAATGCTGTCGAGAAAACATTTAAGATTTTCTCAGAATGGACGTATGAGTTATTGGCTTATGCACAGAATCATCCGATGGAGACAATCAC
Source organism: Calothrix sp. PCC 7716 (assembly GCF_019977735.1). Taxonomy (GTDB): domain Bacteria; phylum Cyanobacteriota; class Cyanobacteriia; order Cyanobacteriales; family Nostocaceae; genus Dulcicalothrix. Next base: position 908,820 of record NZ_AP025018.1, read on the forward strand.
AGACGAAAAATATAAGCAAGTATTAGCGGCATGTAAGTAAGATACATTTCAATACTTGTAAGTTAGATGGGGAAAGAGCAAAAAGAAAATACCCTATGTAAAGGCTTTTAACTCTTTCCCCCTTCCCTTTTTACCTTTAACCGAACAGTATTGAGATAGATTTCACTCTATTAGATAAATAGTATTGAGTGTTGAGCTAGGGTGTTGACTTTGTAGAAAATGACCTAAAAAAAGTTCATGCAATTTTTTTGTTTAAAAGCAAAGCACAAAAATCTGTGTTATGTAAGCTTTCAGCGCTAGACCATAACAGAAATATTATCAGTGAACAATAATTTTCCGAAAATGCTCAAAGTAAGTAATTTAGTGTTGAGCCATTTACAAGCTATATTATGATATTCTAAGACAGGCATTCTTATCTGTCTCAAATAATACTTTCTAAAACTTTGCTCAACCTTCTACTTAGGCTAGCTATTAAACTGACAAGTGCAGAATAATGTGAAAATATTATTTTTCAAAGCTTTTGCTCGCTAGAATACCCATGAACTAATATGTGACATTGCATACTGATGAAGGCAATGTTACGGTTGAAGTAAGAAAAAATAAATAAGCTGGCAGTTATTAAGCTTCACTCTTAATATATGTTGATACAAAAAGTTTGCGTGATAGGGGCAGGAATTAGCGGTTTAGCAGCAGCTAAAACTTTTATCGAAGAAGGTTATGAAGTACAAGTGTATGAAAAGCAAGGCGCCATTGGAGGAGTTTGGGAAAAATCGCGGCGTTATCCTGGTGTAACAACTCAAACACCAGGCAGAATATACACATATCCTGATTATCCGTTGCCGGCTTCTTACCCAGAATGGCCTACTGGTGAACAAGTAAATGCTTACCTTGAATCATATGCCAATCATTTTGGTGTGGTACAGCAAATTCAATTTAACACTGAAGTAATAGCATTAAATGCAATAGATGATGGGCATAAAGGATGGATGGTAACACTTCGTACATCTGAGGGTAATACAATAACAAACAATTTTGATTTTGTAGTAATTTGTAACGGCGTTAACCACATTCCCTATATTCCCCAAGTACCGGGAATTAATAGCTTTAAGGAAAGTGGTTGTAGTGTATTACATAGTACGCAAGTAAATTCAATTGCTCAACTGGAAGATAAACGTGTAGTTGTCGTAGGTTTTGGAAAGTCAGCGTGTGATATTGCGATGCTAGCAGCTGAACATGGCTCTAAATGTCATATTATTTTTCATCAAGGAAACTGGAAAATACCAAGATTCTTCTTTAGGCTAATCAACTTTAAGTTTCTTATATTTACACGTTTTGCAGAAGCAATGACTCCTAAATATAAGCCAAACTCGGTAGAAAAGTGGTTACATTCTGGTGGTAAAAGACTAGTCAATATATTTTGGCGCCTGAATGAAACTATTCTGCGCTACAGTTTTAAGTTAGATGCTTTGGGGCTGGTGCCAGAAAAACCACTTATAGAAGCAATCGTCGCTAGTATTAACATGGCTCCTACGGATTTTTATAAATATATACGTAGTCAAAAAATACAAACTCACAAAACATCAATCGCACGATTGGTAAAAAATGGTGTTGAATTAGCATCTGGCAAGAAGTTGAATGCTGATGTTGTAGTATTTGGTACTGGATTTCGGCAAGCTTTACCCTTCCTTGAAGAAAAATATCGGCATCAGTGTCTTGATAAAGAGGGATATTTTCATTTGTATCGCAATTTGATTAACCCAAACGTTCCAAATCTTGCCTTTGTTGGTTATAACACTGGATTTTCTGCCAACTTAAGCAGCGATATCGGCGCCCGTTGGCTAGTAGAATTAGTTAAAGGACACATCAGTTTACCAGCAAAAGAAAAGCTGATTGCTGAAATGGAAGCAGATTTAGAATGGCGTAAAAGTCACGGATATGCAGGGTATGGAGGTACTTGTTTCTTTAGTTCAACTTTCCACTATCTAGACACTTTGTTGCATGACATGGGGCTTCCCGCTCGCCAAACTGGTTCTTTTGTAGCAGTTATGCAACCATTAAACTCACAAGCATATAGCAATGTACGAGCGCAATTACAAGATTTGCATCGCGCAACTAAAAAGGATGTATTCCCAAAAAACCTCAAATTATAACAACCCATCTTGTAGCATCTTATCTCATCTTGTGGAACGGGCATCTTGCCCGTCTTAACACAGCTTACAAATTTATAGACACAAGCAATATATAAAGCAGAATTTAAGCATATTTTTGAGTGTTTCGACTAGACAAAGTAAAAATTCTCATAAAATATAGTACAAAAGTATGTTATGCTTGATCTAATCGTTTACTACTTAAGAGTAGAAAGAATACCCAACAATACCGGACATAGCTTTAAAGCCAGAAAGAAGTTTAAATTAACTCAAGAGCAACTCAATCGTTGGAATGATATTTTTGATAATGCTACAGTTTTAATCAGTCCTAAATTAGAAATTGATTTTCCAAGAGACCAAAAGGACGCTAAATTTTTAGCTTGTGCAATTGAGGCTAATGCGGATTTCCTGATTACTGGAGACTTAGATTTTACTGAAGCTCAATCTTTAGTACAGACAACTATAGTTTCTGTGTCACTCTTTAAAAAATTAGTTTGTGACTTGCTCACGTAGATACATTCTCCATATTTATATATTTCCAAATAGTTAGCTTTACCGACGCGGAACAAAATAAAGCATTAGCAGGCGCTGATATCCCAACTATTCCCAATACTGCTCGGTTAAGAAAATTCGATAAAACCATAAACCTTGTATAGACGCGATTGATCGCGTCTCTACGTGCCCGAAATCAACGCAAAAAATCCTTAACCGAGCAGTATTGCAACTATTCCTGGTTAATACCCAACTGGTAAGTTCAACTTTATCAAATATGGCGCCAGCTTAATCGTGTTTTAAATTACAAAAATCATGTAAAAATAGAAATATAGCTCATGTTCTCTTCAAGAATTATTAATCAAGTATTATATTATATTAAACTCGTCAGATAATAAAAACTGGGTGGTTTAAAAACCCAGGTTGTGTATCTGTTGAAAGTCAATGACGAAAAACCCTTTTGATCAGTTTTCAAAGCAATTTTTCAAAGAATGTTTATCACCATTAGGTGAAGTGAAGATTAGCGAGGAAATTCCTGGTGAGCCAAGATTTGTTGATATTTGGTTTATCCCATCAACTCAACCATCTGTAGAAGACTTACCAGATTTGGGTATTTTAACGAGAATTGCTGAAACTCCCTGTTTATTGGAACCGTTTCGCAAGCAACCTACAAAATGGCAAATTCGCAGTTGCGTTGGAAAATTAGTCCACTTAGAAGCAGAACTGCGACGTGAAGGAACACGAGATGAAGACACGGTATCTGAGGATGAACTGCCACGGTTATGGATTATTTCAACGACTTTTTCCGATGAACTGTTAAGTAAACTACCTGCTCATAGAGACTCTTCTTGGCCAGATGGTATTTATTTTGCAGGAGAAGTATTTTTAACTCGAATTGTCGCTATTGACAAATTACCGCGTACTCCTGAAACACTTTGGTTGAGAATTTTAGGTAAAGGCTTGATTCAGAAGCAAGCTGTTGACGATGTGGTAGCTTTGCCAAAAGGTACCCCCAAACGTTCCAAAATTTTATCGCTACTTTACACCTGGAAGATTAACATGGGTGCGGCTCGTTCTTAGCAGGATACGCTTTAAACAGCGAAGTATGGCTAGGGTGTACTATTAAAGTTACTTTACTAATACACAACTGTCCTTGATATGTGGGTGCAAGCCCCACCCTTGAGGAGTACAAGTGAATCCCTACCTGCCCAGAGTGACCGAACTCGGAATTTCGGAGGCTTAAGCTGGGAACAGGACGCAATCAGAGATAAAGCAGGTACATCGCACTGGCGTTAATGGGGAGGCGACAAGGTTAAAACAAGTCCTAAAAAAGTGTCTTAAATCTAAGCTACAACCTGAATACAAAATGTAAACTTCATCCTTTATATTCTCGCAGCAACTCTATGTATTAGCTGCAATCTTCGAGGAGGGGATAGGCAAATTGGACTGACCTAAATCGTCAAAATAATCTCAGGGACGGAACGAGTAAAAACGGTGTAAAAGTCTAGGGGAAAAGGTCGAAAACTCTAGTAGGTAAGACGAGATACGGAACTCTTTTGCACTGGGTAGGACAGAACGTAACTGTTCTGAGGTATTCAGAAATACGCATTATCAAGTAGAGTATGATTGGACACAGTAACTTTAATTACAGTGAATCTTGGAGAAAACTACCTTGGAAGAAATTCCAAATTAGTCTTTTTCGCCTACAAAAACGTGTGTATCAAGCTGTTCAAGTTGGAGACAAGCGCAAAGCTAGGTCTTTACAAAAGCTGATTTTGAAATCTCGTGCGGCTAGGTTTCTGGCGATTAGAAAAGTAACTCAGCTTAATACTGGAAAGAAAACAGCTGGTGTTGATGGTAAAGCCAAACTAACTTTTAAAGAAAGGTTTGAAATAGAACCAATTCTACAAAAGTATACGAATAACTGGTGTCATCAAAAATTACGTGAGATACCAATTCCCAAAAAAAACGGCTCGACCAGAAAACTGAAAATACCAACTATGGTGGACAGGTGCTGGCAATGTTTAGCGCTATACGCCTTAGAACCAGCACATGAAGCAACCTTTCACGCCCAAAGTTTCGGATTTAGAACTGGGCGCTCTGCCCATGATGCCCAAAAACAGGTTTACCATAACCTAAATTCAAAAGCAAATGGCATCAATAAAGAAATCCTCGAACTAGATATTGAAAAATGCTTCGACCGGATTAATCACTCTATAATCATGAACAGCCTTATTGCTCCAAGAGGGCTAAAACTCCAGGGCAAACGCATCTTAAATTGCCAGTGGGTAAGGAATAGCGGTCAAACAGTGGCGCCTCGTAATTCAAATCCAGCTATTATTTATTATCAACCATTTAACGATATCACTATTTAACTAATTTGTTATTAAACGATTACATGTATTAATACATCACTGCTATAAAAAAATCAACAAACAAATAAAGGCGAAGGGTATGGCTTCGCTATACCCCAGCCACGGGCGCCGAAAATAATGTGGGCATGTGATGATAATCTTTAAAAAGATTTCTCAGGTGCGGCTATGACTGATTTAATGATGGAACCAAAACAAAAACGTACAATTGCTGACTTTTTTGAAAATGTAAAAGACCCAAGAGTTGAACGTACTAAGAGACACAAGCTGATAGATATAATTACAATTGCAATTTGTGCGGTTATTTGTGGAGCCGAAACATGGATAGCTATAGAAACGTATGGGCAAGAAAAAAAAGAATGGCTGGAAAAGTTTTTAGAGTTATCGAATGGTATTCCTTCTCATGATACTTTTGCAAGGGTTTTTGCAAAAATTAATCCCGCTTCTTTTCAAGAATGTTTTTTAGAGTGGATAAAATCAATTGCACAAATAACTAATGGTGAAGTGATTGCTATTGATGGGAAAAAATTAAGACGCTCATATAATAAAAAATCGTCTCAGCACGCGATTAATATGGTTAGCGCTTGGGCAGTAAGCAATCGATTAGTTATGGGACAGCTAAAGGTAGATAATAAATCCAATGAAATAACAGCAATTCCAGAACTAATAAAGGTATTAGATATTTCTGGCTGTATTGTTACGATTGATGCAATTGGTTGTCAGAAAGAAATAGTTAAGACTATAACGAAACAAGAAGGAGATTATGTAATTGCACTTAAATCTAATCAAGGAAACTTATATCAAAATGTAGAGCAGCTATTTAAGGAAGCTATTTCCGTAAGATGTAGAGGATTCAAATCAAGCAGTTACAGCACTCGTGAATTAGGACATGGGCGTGAAGAAATACGTAATTATCTTATGCTTACAGACATTTCTAATCGCATTGCAGATAGTAAAGAATGGGAAAATTTCCAAAGTATAGGTATGGTTGAATCAGTGAGAATTGTAAATGGAGAAACAACAGTTGAAACGCGCTATTATATCAGTAGTTTAAATCGAAACGCAAAAAAATTTGGGAATGCAGTTCGCAGCCATTGGAGTGTTGAAAATTCATTACACTGGATATTAGATGTTGGATTCAACGAAGATGATTGTCGCATTCGTAAAGATAATGCACCACAAAATTTTGCAGTCTTACGTCGAATAGCAGTTAATCTTTTAGGTAAAGATAAAAGTCGAAAATTTGGGACGAAAAATAAACAGTTTTTGGCATCCATGAATAACGAATACTTGGCTGATATTTTGGGGCTAAATTTATAATCATCTGCCAAATATCGAACTCGTTATAAATGTTAGTAAATCTCTAACTATGTGTGACCGATGACTTTTAAAAATCAACAGCAAGTTATCTTAAACTTCGGAGTTAATTTTTAAATTATAAATAGCAAGCACATAGAATATAAGAGCGATTACTTCTTGTTAAATATATTATTTATAAGGGCAAATTTATTACAGGCGCCCGTGGCTGGGCTATGGCTCCGCCATAGCCTTCGCCTTTATTTGTTTGTTGATTCATTGATAGTATATGAGTATTAACATAAGTTATTATTTAATGATGATTTAATTAAATTTTGATATAGTTAAATAGTTGATAATGAATAATAGTTGTATTTGAATTACGAGGCGCCGCTGTTTGACCGCTATTCCTTGCCCACTGCTAATTTAAGATGCGTTTGCCCTGGAGGTTGAGGTGTCTTGACTAAATACTTTTCAATGTCATCCAGTACACTATGAGCAGAGAGAAAATCAAAGCCGTACCAGGGTAGAAAGTTAACAAAATAGACCTGATTTTGCTGAACAGCCTTAATTTTAGACCATAAGGGTCTGCGTTGAAGACGCTCCAAAGTGGAGCGGTCATTTTCTTGGTAAGACCAAACGAAAAGGGCATCGCTATCTATTTCTGGCAAACTTTCTTCAGAAATTGGCAGGAGTATATGATTAGACGATTTAGGAGACAGCAACCCAAGATCATTCAAAATTATACCTGCAAAGGAGTTTCTTTGAGTAAGAGTTAATCCATCACTAGCAAAGACAAATGATGCATAAAATGGTTGCCTTTGCTGCTTACGTGAGCTATTCTGTAAAACGTTTAAACTTCCAAGGAGAAAAGAGAGGTGAGAAAAATGAGGCTTTTCGCCTTGTAAGTCGCCAATTAAATCGGAAATTCGGCGCCATCGACTCATCAATTCTTAAACGTCTCCAAGGCTTGACAACAGAGCAACTTGAAGCTTTAGGAGAAGATTTTCTAGATTTCTCAAGTATTTCTGATTTAGAGGCTTGGTTAGCATTTTGACGCATTGAATAAGATTTGTTGTAATTTCTGCTTGGGCGCCTATATAGTGTGAGCCACGGTTCACATTTATATTTCTTCATATTTTGTTGTTCATATATAGAAAGATGCGGGCAAGGATGCCCGCTCCACAAGAGTTTGTATTTAAAGATGTTGGACAGGTAATCATAAATTGTCACAAAATAACTTGACTTTTTTCACATATAATGAAGTTGCAAATATCTGTAGTAATAGTCATTAGATATGGGCATCCCATAGCGTCCTAATTTTAATATCGTGGAATCAAAATAACAAATGTAGAGACGTGATATATCACGTCTCTACAATAATGCACGTATTTTACGAATATTGCACGAATTATTCTACAGTCCCATTGCGGCTCTTGTTTGTGGTCCAACTCTTCCATCAGCGAGTAAGCCGTTATTTAGTTGGAAGTTACGCACTGCGCGTTGTGTTATCGTACCGAAATATCCAGTTGGTGCTATTCCTAAACGACGCTGAACTTGTGAAACTGGGGCGCCTGCTGAACCTACACTGAGAGTAACTGGTCCACCAACACCAGGTCTGGGATTATTTCCAACTCCTGCACGAGTGCTTACAAATCTGGTTGCAACATAATTACCTGAACTCAGTCGAGTAAATCCATTTTCGGTATCTACAACAACTGATAGTCGCGAACCATTGGGTAAACATCCAACGACTCGTGAGTTCAAGCTTGGTTGGGTACGCACATTTAAACAACTGCCACTGGTGCGAACGAATCCTGTAACTGCTGCTTGCGCTTCAGAGAAGGTTGCAAACACAAGACCAAGACTTGCTAGTGCCAAGCTTGTTGATTTAAATAGGTTTTGGTTAAAAAGTGTTTTGAAATCAAATTGTATTTCGGGGAGTCCTAATTCTGGTTCTACTGTCTCGTTCGCGTCAAACATCGAAGAATAAGCTAGATATTCCATGTTGAATCTCCTGGTATTAATAGCTCTTTGAAGTCACAAATAGGGTTTCTAACACATGAGAAATCTAGAAATGCTTCTGCTTTCTCCTGATTTCTCATTCAGAAAGCCGATTTGCTGGGATGTATTTTTGGTTACTAATTATATTATAGCGTTGTTACTGAGAGAGAAATTAAGAAAATATAAAATTTGTTACATTCTTCCGGATGAAAATCCCCCCAACCCCCCTTAATAAGGGGGGCTAAAAGGTAGTTCTTATTCCCCCCTTAATAAGGGGGGCTAAAAGGTAGTTCTTATTCCCCCCTTATTAAGGGGGGCTAGGGGGGATCAACTTTGATTTGTGTAAAATATATCGTTACGGAAGCGGCGCCCGTTTCGCCAAATTTCAACTCCCTGTGGGGTGACGAAGTATGAAAAGCTACCGTTTTCTGCGCGGTATTTAGAATTGCTAATACTCCAAGCGGGTAATTTAACGGGTTGATTGGGGTTTTGCTTTAATTCGCCAATATAGAATAATTGACCATTTTCTTGGCAGACTTTGACGCGCGCGTTTTTGGTTTCACCTGCAATTAATGTTGTACCTTTGCATGTGGCAATTTGTGTTGTATTTACAGTTGCTGTGTTTTGTGATGGTAAAAAAGCAATAGGGTCAACTGCTGTACGCTTGTTCGTATGAATTTCAAAATGAAGATGGGGTCCAGAACTGTTACCTGTAGACCCCATTTCTGCTATTATTTGACCTTGGTTAATTTGTTGCCCAAGGTTTACTAACAAGCGCCGATTATGACCATACACTGTAACTCGACCATCTGGATGTTGAATTGTGATTGCGTTACCTAATCCCCAATCATCCCAACCTGCTTTTATTATTTTACCTGCTGCTGCTGCATAAATTGGTGTGCCACTGGCGCCTGCTATATCAATTCCTTCGTGCTGATATTTACGAAAACCACGCGATAATATTCCTTGTGCAGGATAAATAAAACTTGAAGTAGAATTAATGGATTGCGTTTTTGCAGGAGTACTAATACTTAGTATAACTGCCAAGATTAATCCAACCAAGCCATAAATAGGGAGTAAGGCGCCTTTTTTCATGAATCCAATGTATGAGTTTAAAGGTGATACTAGATTGACTATATATAGATACTTACTGTTTCTTGTGGAGCGGGCTTAAGATTGCCCGCCTTCTATATTCGGAACGGGCAAGGATGCCCATTCCACAAGATAATAAGTAAAATGGGCAGTGCCCACCATACATTTGATAAAGTGCCCACCATACATTTGATAAATTATATGGGCAAGCTAATAATAAATTCTGTACCGCGTCCAAGCTGAGAAGAGCAAGTAAGGCGCCCGTTATGTTTGTCTTCGATAATTTGACGCGCGATGGATAGTCCTAAACCTGTTCCTTTATCTGCTGGTTTGGTTGTAAATAGTGGTTCAAATAGTTTTTGTTTGATTTGTTCACTCATTCCAATTCCGTTATCGGCGATTCGGATGGTTATGCAAGGAGTAGGAGTATTATTTACTTGAGTGTGAATATTAATTTGAGGAATAAATTCTTGTTGATTTTCCATTCGCTCTTCTAATGCTTCAATCGCATTTGCTAATAAGTTCATAAGTACTTGGTTAAGTAACCCTGGATAGCATTTTATTTGTGGCAAGTCACCATATTGTTTAATTACTTGAATTGCTGGATGTTTACCGGATGCTTTTAGACGGTGCTGCAATATTAACAATGTGCTGTCGATTCCTTCATGTACATCAGTAAGTACTTTGGTTGTAGAATCATTTCTAGAAAATGAGCGCAGTGTGACTGATATATCTTTAATTCGCAAAGCACTAACCTGTACTGACTCAATAAGTTTGGTTAAGTCTTTAAGTACAAAGTCTATATCTTCGTTTATTAGTGCTTGTTCAATTTCAGGTACTGGGTCTGGATAATGTTTTTGATAAAGGTGAAAAATGTTTATAAGTGAGTTTAAATACTCATGTGCAGGCGCCACATTATTAACGATACAACCAACAGGGTTATTAATTTCATGGGCTACCCCTGCTATTAATTGCCCAATTGTGGCAAATTTTTCTTGTTGGACTAACTGTACTTGTGCTGATTGTAGCGCTGATGTTCGCTCTGTAACTCTTTGTTCGAGTTGTGCGCTTGATTGTTGAAGTTGTTTTGTTAACTCTCGCATTTGTAAGTGAATGCGGATGCGTGCGAGTACTTCTTCTCCTTCAAAGGGTTTTGTTATGTAGTCTACGGCGCCTAATGATAATCCTTTGACTTTGCTTTCGGTATCTGCAAGCGCAGTCATAAATATTATTGGTATGTCATGGGTTTGCGGATTTGCTTTAAGGCGCCGACAAGTTTCAAAACCATCAATACCCGGCATTTGAACGTCAAGCAAAATTAATGCCACACTGTTATAAACTTCTTCGAGTTGCTGTAATGCACTGACTCCATCGGGTGCAATGCGAATTGCAAAACCTTCACTTCTCAGAGTTTGTGCTAGTACTGAGAGGTTAGTGGGGTTATCATCGACAATGAGGATAAAGCTTGTATCTGACATAGTTGTTTGTTACTTATTTGTATAAATAAACCAGGTTTCTATTGATTAATAAATCTGCTAATGTATTCCCACAAAGGTTTTATTTGGAAGTTTTCTGCTAAGACTATTATTTTTTGGGCAAAAGGCGCCAAATTTTCATCAGCTTGTTTTAATTTATTCGCTTCGTCTATTATTTTATATACATCACCTTGTTTGGCAATATTATATAAGTTTGTTAATATCTCCTCTGATGGTAAAATGATGGTGTCAGATTGAATTTGCTGATTTAGAGACTTTTTATTATAGTTAGTGTCTTGATATACCCACTCAATCGATAAATGTTTACCAATTAGTTCGAGTAAAGTCTCTATTTGTACTGGTTTGGGTAAAAACGCATTAGCACCAGCATCTAAACTTTTATATTGGTCTATTTCAAAGACGCTCGCAGAAGAAGCGATAATGGTAATATCTTTGAAATTGTCATCTGAACGTAAATTTTTTATCAAGTCAAAGCCATGCATAACAGGCATTACTAAATCGGTGATGACTAAATTAGGCGCCAATGAGAAAGCTTTTTCTAATCCTTCTTTACCGTTATCTGCTTCTGCTACTTCAAAACCAATAGGTTGAAGCAAGTTAACAATTACCGAACGGTTTTCCCACTTGTCATCAACAACTAGAATTTTTTGCTTTTCTCCTTGATATCCAATAATTCTACCTTGCGGCGCCATTCTCAAAGTCTCTGCCCAATTAGGTGCTTCTGGTAATTCCACTTCAAACCAAAAAGTACTTCCTTGTGAAGGTGTACTCTCAACTTCAATTTTACTATTCATCAACGAGATAATTTTTAAGCTAATTGCTAACCCTAAACCTGTACCTTCAGATTGTTTTTTAGTATCACCGACTTGTTCAAAGGGTAAAAATATCTTTTCTAACTGCTCAGATGTCATTCCCACACCTGTATCTTTAATTTCAAAGCGAAGTTTAGTTAGTTCTTTACTTGCTAATTCTTGGTTAATAACATCTATTTTAAAAGTAACTCCTCCAGTATCGGTAAATTTAATTGCATTGCCCAGCAGGTTAATTAATACTTGACGTAAGCGTTTTTCATCCGCGCGCAAACCAATTGGTAATTGTGCATCAGGCTGATAAATAAAAGCAATACCCTTTTGTTCTGCCCGAACGCGGCAAATTTCAGAAACTCCTTCCAAAAAAGAGAGAAAATGAAAATCTACTGGGTACAATTCTAACTTGCGCGCTTCAATTTTGGAAAGGTCAAGAATATCATTAATTAAAGTTAATAAATGTGAAGCACATTGATGGATAATTTCGACACCTTTATTTGCGCTATCAGTTAAAGGTTCTGAGCGTCTTAGAATTTGAGCATAACCAAGAATACCATTGAGAGGAGTTCGCAACTCATGACTCATGTTTGCTAGAAACTCACTTTTAGCTTTATTTGCATTATCTGCAACTTCTTTGGATGCTTGTAGTTGTTGTGTACGTTCTTCTACCCGTGTTTCTAGTACTGCAAACGAATCACGTAACTGCTGTGCCATACGGTTAAATGATTGTGCCAACATCCCAAGTTCATTTACATTTGACTCTAAAACTTGTTGGTCAAGTTTTCCTGACGCTATAGCTTCTGATGCTTGGTTCAAAGCTAATATTGGATAGGCAATCCAACGCGATGTATAAATACCTAATATAGTTGCTAGAACTAAGGCGCCAAAACACAGCATAATTGTAGTACGAGTATTCGCGTTGATTTGCGCCATAAAGTCAGATTCTGGAACGACAACTACTACAAGCCAATCTAACCCCCACTCATCACGCCAAGGGGTCACTTGAACGAACTGCCGCTCACCATTTTCCCTAAACTCAAGATTTTGTGCATCTTTGATTTTATTAAAATTACCAAAATTATGTTGTAAATATTTAGCTGTAGATTGAATTAATTTATCACTACTATCTGTCGCTAAAAGTCTTTTTGGTTTGCCTTCAATAATCTTAAATGGTTCTTCTTGACTCGATGATGCTATCAGTAACCCATTACTTTCCAAAATAAAACTTTTTCCTGACAAGCTAACTTTAACTTGGCGTAGAAAATCTCTTATTTGTGTCAAGCGTTGGTCAATGCCAATTACTCCAATTAGGTTGTTATTTTTATCGTAGACAGGACGGTTAGCAGAAACTGCTAGGGGAAAGGGAGTTATTTCCCATTGGTAAACTGAACTCCATATAGATTTACCAGCTTTAGTTGTTTGTGCATACCAAGGTTCTTTTTCAAACTGATAATTTTTAAAGATATCAAACAGCTTGGTGCGATTTCCATATGAGTCGGTTTCGTAGGCATAGAAATCTCTATTGCCTTGCTTTTTTGGCGATGCATAACTAACTACTATTTTATTCGGGTCTAAATAATATCCGGCGCCCGTAAATTCATTTGTTAAAGTCCCAAAGCTAATATAACCAATATCATACAAACGCATTTGCTTCCAAAAGTAATGCGCCATCTTTTGCTGATCCTGTGTTTCTAATAATCCCAAGTCAATTGCATCTCCATTGATTTGGGCTAGATGGCGAGCAGTCTTTAAATAATTATCTAAATGTTGGTTAATACGTGAACTAACTTCTCCACTTAGTCTTGTCGCAAGCTCATTAACTGCTCTCTGTCCATTACGCAGCGATAAATACCCCGTTAATCCTACTGCTGCAAAGATTTGTAGCACAAAGGGAACTACAAGTATAAGGCGTAGAGGTAATTTTTTTGATTTACTGCGCTGATTAGCTTGATTGGGTAGAAATTCCATAACTCAGGAAAATATTTTGGTGTTACCAAGTTCATAGTTCCCTAGCAAGCGTAAATAATTACATTATCTTACATTAAATACAAAAACTGGTGGTAAAGGAAAGCAAAACAACCACAAGCTACATCTAAATTTGAGTCAATATTAGTACCCATTCTACATTTGGAAAAGGCGCCACATCAGCATAAAATTAGATAGATTTCTACAAAATAATATAAGGTAAACCTAAGTTTACACTATGATATTATGTCCGCTTGATTACCCATAATTACCAAGTCACGTAGAGACGCGATGTTCCTCGCGTCTCTACAAAGATTTTATTATGGTTACGCTCCCGGAAATGATATGAGGTATTTTTTATTCTTCTTCCTCTTCTTCCTCTTCTTCTCCGAGTAGTTCAGCTAAAATTTCATCCGCGCGCTCATCAGAAATTTTCAATGCTGCTTGAAGGTCGCTGATATAGTCTTGTTCGCTCGATGGAACTTCACCGTCAATTGCAATAACACAAACTGCGGTGATATAAGCAACTTCTCTATCTGCTTTACTATTTAATGAGCCAATTGCTAGTTCCATTGCACCTGCAACACCCTCTTGCTCGTAAACTTCCAAAGAGTCGTCTACTAAGCTTTGCAAGTCTTCTTCTGAGTAATCTTCATACTGCGAACAGCTAGAAAGCATTTCACATAAAGCTTCGCTTTCTTCTTCGCTCAAACCTTCTTCGTCTGCATACGCACTAAAGATACCAATTATTGCGGTAGCGACATCTGTCTCAAGTGCTACTTGGTTTGCGCTGCGACTGGAAAAAATTGGCTTAGGCATGATTTCCTTCTCGATATGTGTTTACTGTGGTTAGCAATTGATTTTTTATCAAAAACCCTTGCTGGACTTAGGGTTCCCACAAAACACTCCAAAATAACATTCATCTTAAACTTTTTTGCGACTGGCGCCGTTCCTCTTAATGCGGGCAGGGATGCAGAAACAACATCTACTAGAAAAATCTTTTGTGGCTATTTGTGTAATCTTGTGGGGTGGGCATCCTTGCCCGCCCTTTTAAATTGCTAGGAACAGGCAAGGATGCCTATTCCACAAGAAGTTGTAATATTAGTACTAGCTTGCGGTGGTCGCAGGTTGTTTGATTTTTTGTTCTTCTTGTTGTTGAGTGTTTTCTTCTTCGGGTAAACCTAGTATTGAGCGGTATAACTTAATGTACTGCTTTGCTGATTGGTACCAACTAAAGTCTTGCTGCATTGCACGCTGTTGTAGTGCTTGCCATTGGGGTTTGTAACGGAAACCTTCCCACGCGCGTATTAAACAAGTATATAAGTCTAAGGGTTCGTAACGGTCGAAACAGTAACCCGTGCCAGTTGCATTCATTGGCTCATGATGTTGTACTGTGTCTACTAGTCCTCCTGTACGACGCACAATAGGAATTGAACCGTAGCGTAATGCCATCATTTGACTGATACCGCAGGGTTCAAAGCGACTTGGCATCAAAAATCCATCGCTACCTGCATAAATGCGTCGTGCTAATGCATCGTTGTAAAGTAAGTAGGTGGCTACTCGTCCTGGAAAACGTGATGCCATTTGCCACATTTGGCTTTCATAATTTCTATCGCCTGTGCCTAATAGTACTAATTGAGAGTCAGTATAAGATAATAGTTTTTCAAGGATTTGTAATACTATATCTATTCCTTTTTGCTCGACTAGGCGTGTTACCATACCAATCAAAAAGGCATTTTTGTTAACTTCTAAGCCAACTTCTTCTTGCAATGCGACTTTATTTTTGTTGCGCTTTTCTAAAGTTTCGGGAGTAAAGTTTTCAGGTATATATTTATCTGTTTTGGGGTCAAATACTTCAGTATCTATACCGTTTAAAATACCAGATAATCTGCCGCTTATGAATGACAATAATCCTTCTATCTTTTCGCCGTAAGCTGCTGTTTTTATTTGCTCGGCATAAGTTGGAGATACTGTATTTACTCTATCTGCAAATTGCACTGCTGCTGCCATGACGTTATGTCCTTGCATATACCACGGACACCAAGTTACTTTTTCTAAGTAACCACGCCACGGCCCTTGATAAGCTAGGTTATGAATTGTAAATACTGTACTAATATCTGGTGATTGGTGCATCCATACGGGTATCATGCCTGTATGCCAATCGTGACAGTGAACAATTTCGGGTTTCCAATAGTTCCAACAAAATTCTGCGGCGCCGTTAGAAAAGAAAGTAAACCGCCAAGCTTCATCTTCACCTGCATAAACACGACGAGGGTCAAAAGCTGGATGTCCAAATAAATATAACGGAACATCAGTACCAGGTAGCACACTTTCATAAACATGAAAGTGTTGAAACATGGCATATCCTTTCCAAACTGGTTCAGATGGAATTTCCATTTTGTCAGGTAAAAAGCCATAGTAAGGCAAAAATATCCTGACATCATGCCCCATCTTTCTCAAAATTTTTGGTAATGCCCCGACGACATCGCCCATTCCGCCGACTTTGGCTACTGGCGCCGCTTCTGCTGCTACAAATAATATTCGCATCTTTTTTTTAAGTAATGAGTGCTGAGTGCTGAGTGCTGAGTGAGTAAAAAGTTCTGGGTGCTGAGTGCTGAGTGAGTAAAAAGTTCTAAGTACTGAGTAAGTCGTTTTAATCTTAACTCTTAACTCCTAACTCATAACTCCTAACTCATAACTCCGTTCCTTTACTCAGCACTCAGCACTTTCTACTCAGCACTGATTATGATCCACGTTGAACGGTTTGAAAGATTTCTTCGAGAATTGGTTGGGCGCCTTGACTACGTAGAAGGTCTGCCAATTGTGTACCTAATTTTTCGGCATCTTCACAAGCACCGGAAACGCTATCTTTTACAAATCTTGTGCCATCAACGCTGGCAACAATTCCAGAAAGGGTAAGTGTGTTACCAGTTATTTCAGTGTTTACACCGATAGGAACTTGGCAACCACCTTCTAAATCACGTAAAAACGCGCGTTCGGCAAGACAACGGTCTCTTGTTTGCGGATGTTCGATTGCTTTGAGCATCGATATTAAGTCAGTATCGTCTGCTCGACACTCGATACCTAATGCACCTTGACCTACTGCGTGAAGTGATATTTCTTTGGGTAATACTTGGTGTACACGGTCTCCCATTCCTAAGCGCTCTAAACCCGCTACTGCCAAAATTAGCGCGTCGTACTCACCTGCGTCTAATTTTGCTAAACGAGTATTCAAGTTACCACGCACGTCTTTAAATTCTAAATGCGGGAAATGGTGACGCAATTGTGCTAACCGTCGCAGCGATGAAGAACCAACTACGGCGCCTTGTGGTAGTGTATCGATTTGTTTATCTTTATATTTTTCGTGAACAACCAAAGCATCAGCAGGATTTTCTCGCTCGGTTATTGCTGCCAGCGCTAAACCTTCAGGTAAACGAGTTGGCAAATCTTTGAGCGAATGAACCGCGAAGTCAATCTCCTGGTTTATCATCCCCAGTTCGAGTTCTTTTGTGAAAAGTCCTTTGTCACCAATTTTTGCTAAAGCTACATCAAGAATTTTGTCTCCTTGAGTTGCCATTGTGTGAACTTCAAACTTTATTTCTGGAAAGCTCTTCTGGAGTTGTTCTTGTACCCAGTACGTTTGCACCAGGGCTAGTTGACTTTTACGAGAACCAATGCGAATTGTACGTTGGGGACTGGAAACAACAGATGTCATAAAGCGGTTTATCAAAACAGGAAACTAAATACTTAACTAGACTACCGCAGTGAATGCCCCATTTGAGCTATGCCTTGTGGATTTGAGGCAAGTTTATTTTTGACTTTTTAATATATCTTTACGAAGTAACGTTAAAGAATCAAGCATATTGGTTTATATATCTATACATTGTAAACATTTATATTTAACGTAAATTGGCTGATAGCCTTGTTAGGGAAAGAGTTTGTCTGATAAGAGGTAGAGAAAAAGTAAGGTGTTATACACTTAAACATTATTCACAAAAGTTAACTAAGATTGTCGGTTGGGTTACGTTCTTCCAACGTCACTTTACTCAACGGGGGAAACCCCCGCACGTGAGTGGCTCCCCAACCGACTAAAACCTATCGGCAGAAGGAAGACCGAACGCTCTATATAAGTAAATAATGTTTTTATATTTAACAAGTAATTATATTCTGTAAGTATCTTATGAGTCGTTCAGCTTGTCTTATATTTAACCCAGTTGCGGGTCAAGGAAACCCAGAGTCTGAGCTAACACAGATTCGTTCTATTTTAGAACCTGAAATAAATCTTGATATTCAATTAACTACAAAAGAAGTTGGCGCCGGTGAACTTGCAACAGAAGCAGTAAAGCGTGGAGTTGAAGCAATTATTGCGTCTGGAGGAGATGGGACGCTTAGTGCTGCTGCTGAAGCTGTTATTGGTACTAATATTAAATTTGGGATAATATCGCGCGGTACTGCAAATGCTTTTGCCAATGCATTGGGAATTCCCGATACAATTCCAGGCGCCTGCGAAGTTATTTTACAAGGATTAACGCGGACAATTGATGCGGCTAATTGTAATGGGCGCCCAATGGTGTTGCTAGCAGGTATTGGGTTTGAAGCTGACGCAGTTGAAGCTGCTGACCGCGAAGCTAAAAATCGTTTGGGTGTAATGGCATATATACTTGCAGGGTTAAAGGAGTTGCGGGAGTTAGAAAGCTTTGATGTTGAGATAGAAACCGAAGATAAGATAGTTAAAACAACTGCATCAGCAGTTACCGTTGCTAACGCCGCACCCCCAACATCTGTACTTGCTCAAGGTAGTGGTGGTATAGTTGTAGATGATGGCTTACTTGATATGACGATTGTGGCGCCTGCTACGAAAGCCGCCGCTATTGCAACAGCTATTCATTTATTTCAAAGTGCATCTTCTGGAAATGGCGCCGAACGCGATGATGTAGGTTATATGCGTGCGAAACAGTTCAAAATTACAACGAATCCTCCTCAAAAAGTAGTTATTGATGGGGAAGTTATGGAAGCTGGGCCTGTTGAGGTTAAGTGTCTTCCTAAAGCAATACAAATCTTTGTTCCTAGCATTGATGAGCCAGAACCAATGGAAAAACTCGAAGGATTACCTAATTTGGTAATTGAAGAAAAGTAGGAAAATAATAATGGGGAATTTTTGCTCTTGTCGCTCATAACCCCATTTTATTCTTAAAGTAGCTCCTTGAAATTATGAAACTAGCCTCTGAAGTTGGAATTGCCGAAAAAATTCGTCGAATGAATCAACGGGTACGCTGGCAAGACCCGTTATTGGTTAATAAAAATATTGACCAAACAAAGTTTGTATTCGATGATGGAAAGGCTTCGGAACAAGAATTCTCGTTTCTTGTAGTCGGTGATAGCGGTTCGGGTTCCCACACTTCCCACAACCCGCAGCGTCAAGTCGCTGAATTAATGCTTCCTCACCATGACGAATGTAGGTTTATGCTTCATACAGGGGATGTTATATATTTAGTTGGGTCAAGCGAATACTACCAGCAAAACTTTATTCAACCTTATCGTGAGTTTCTTGTCGGCGCCCAGCATTATAAAAATATTGCTTACGACAAAATGACTTTTAAACTACCAATACTCCCTGTACCTGGAAATCACGATTATTATGATTTACCTATATTTTGGAGTATTGTATCTTTAGGGACAATGCCTATTCGGCGTTTACTTAAATCAAAGCTTGATTTAGATGTTGGTTGGCATGGTTCGAGGGCAGGTGATGCATATGCAAAAGCATTTATAGATTATCTCAAAGCTTTTAACTCTGAAGAACAATTAATACAGCACCTTGATAACCACTACGACGCTAAAACGGATAGTGGTTATTGTTTGAGGTATGAACCAGGTAAATTTACTCGTTTACCTAATCGGTATTATACGTTTCGCTACGGCAATATAGATTTTTTTGCTCTTGATTCTAATACATTCAACGACCCGTTACCAATACCGAAAACAAGTGAAGGTGTGATACAACGTCAAGACCTTGGACAGCATCTTCAAGAGTTAGAGCAGCAAAAAGAGCAAATTGTCGCTAGAATATCTCAGCTTGACCCATCGAATGCAAACGAAGCTGAAGAACTTGATGATTTGCATGGACGACTTACACAAATAGATGAAATGGCTTTTGATATTGAAAAGCAACTGGCGCCAAAACATCGAAGTGTGACTGATACCGAACAACTCGAATGGTTTGCTTCTAAGTTAGTTGAGTCTTGGCAAAATAAAGAAGTTAGGGGCAGAGTAGTATTTTTTCACCATCCACCTTATGTCACTGAGGCAACAAAGTGGCAGCAAGCACAAACTTTAGCTGTTCGTAAGCGGTTACGTGAAGTATTTAATAAAGTAGCAGTTCAAGTAAATTCATTAAAGAAAGACCGTCCCATCGTTGATTTAGTATTAAGCGGTCACGCTCATTGTTTAGAATATTTACAAACCCAAGATACTGGATACGGTGATTCGGGTATTAATTGGATTGTTTGTGGGGGTAGTGGTTTTAGCTTGCGTCGTCAGCGTCCAGAAGGTAATGATTTGATGGAAACATTTGACGGTCAACAGCGCTTAGTTGCTAGCTCGCGTTTGTTTGTTGGTCGCAACGGGCAAGCTTCGCAAAAACGGCGCCCGTATTCTTGTTTACGTATAGATGTTTTAGCTGGAGAGGCACCTAAATTTGTAGTGCGTCCTATGATTACAGAATGGCATCAGCGACAGTGGAATAAGTATGAGATGGCGCCGTTTGTTGTGGGGTAAAAATAAATATTATGGGACAGGCAGGGATGCCTGTTCCACAAGATGTATTCAACTTTTGTTATTTAACTAAACGGCGCCAGTACCTCTACCGCGCTTGTCATCATCCATAGTTAATTCGCCTTCGCTATGGTCTTTAATTGCCGCCAATTCTTCAAGACGTGCCTGTTTATCTTCTTCAATTACTTCACGGGCATCACCAGGTGTTTCGTAGTACATTTCTGGTTCAACTGCGTAGTTATTTAATAAACCTTCATTGTCTACTGTATAACCATCTGTTGTCCGAATACTATCTGATTCAGTTTGGTCATCAGTAAGAGCAGCAGCTTCACGTTCTTCAGTTGGTTTTGTTTTGTAGAGTGTACCTTCACGTTCTTTGCGTGCTGCTGTTTCTGCTGGGATAATACCTCTATCGTATTGGTCTCTTTCTGCACGGTCGTGCGAATCAATGCCTTGATTAGCGTTACCCATCTCAACCTCTCCTGATTGATACAATTTTTTTATGTATAAAATTAGAGTAAAGTTTTCGTAGCGTAAAATACACTATCTTGAGAGGGGAATTATATTCATGCTTTTGGTTAAAGTTATCAACCAAAAGGTATATAAAACATGAAATGTAAAATAAAATGTAGAGACGTTACATGTAACGTCTCTACATTGTGTCGGTTTACGTAAATTGTTATCGAAGCAATTTATACTTATTTCCCAGAAATTTGGTTTTTGAAATTGTTAATCTCAGATGATAATTCCTGACGTGTGGAAGCTTTGAGCAAGTAACGGGAAACAAACCAAGTTGCGTAACCGATACCAACTAACTCAAATATGGTCGCAAACAACGGAATGTCATTAATTGCATCGAGTACTGCAAATACGAGCTTGACTGAAATAAATGCAGCTAGTATTAGGGCTACAGTGGTAATTTGCTGCTTGTAGTCGTTGAAGAAGTTACCGATATAATCGGGTAAACGCGCGAGAAAGACTGCTATTTTATCACTAATTTGCTGTAATTGAGTAGATGTAGTTGACATTGATGCTGGTGGCAATTTTGGCAATTCATCTTTTACATCAACTTCAACCGTTCCTACACCATTCACGGTGGTAGGATTTGTTTCGGGAGTGATATCAGGGTTAATATATTGCGGTTGTTCTTGAGTTTCCATAGTAATTCCCCTAATGGTTACAACTTTTTCTATTCTAGATGTTAATTCAAATGATATGTAAATAGATAAAATAAAAACCGACCGGAAGATAGGTATATTACCTTTCCTCCGTTCGGTATGTTAACTACTTAACCTAGAAACCAGGTTTCTTTGTTGATATATTGTAATAACAACGATGATCTTGGCTAGAAACCTGGTTTCTTGGGTTTCTTAATGTTTTGATACATTTACTCGGTAGCTTTTGCATTCACAACTACGTTTGTAACACCTTTAATTTCTTTAGCTAAAGGTTCAATCTTTTCTAATTGGGCTTTTTTAGGCACGGTTCCTGTTACTGTTACTGTACCGTTTTCTTCGCCTTTAACTGCAAGGGCGCCGTTAGGGATATTTGCTTCGAGCTTCGAGCGGACTTGACTTGCAAGGTCACCTGCTGCTCGGTTTGTAGCAGCACCATCGTTCGCGATGTTATTTCGTTGTTCACGGGCACGGATATCAGCATTTAGCTGGTTGCGTCGAATTTCGCTTTGAGCATCTTCTTTAGCTGCTTGAGTTGACCCTGCATCGGGTGCTTGAACTTGATTAACATCTGTTGCAGGATTAGGAGCATCTGCACTGGTCTTAGCAGGTTGTTGGCACGCAGCAGTACCTAAAGCAAGAACACTACTAATAAAGAGTAAAGTTAACTTTTTCATTTTTTTATTGTTTGTTGGTTGGTAATGATTTTTGCTTCGGTAGGGTGGGCACTGCCCACCTTACTTTTGTGGAGGGAAATCTCTCTTTAAATTGTTTCGTCGCGACGGTCAATGATGATTACATCTGCATCATCACTATTGATGGTTCTAGTTGTGGTACTAGTATCAGCAGCGTAGTTTACACGCGAGGTGTCCATACCAGGTCTTTCACGACGCGATGAACTAACATCGGTTGCATCGAAAACATCGTAGTCTTGAATGTTGTGACGCTTGAGGATTACTTCTGCACGACGAACTTCATCATCGGTGGCATCAACCATAACTATATAGTCGCCTCGGTTGAGTTTGTCGTTATATGCCTGCGCTTTGTATTCAGGAATTCCCAAACCAACTAGTCCACCAGTGATACCACCAGCTGCGGCGCCAATTCCAGCACCTGTTGCTGCGGTTGCGAGTGCAGTTGCTGCTGCTCCACCTAATAGTACTGGTCCAACTCCAGGAATTGCTAACGCACCTAAACCTACTAGTAAACCGCCCAAACCACCTAAAGCGGCGCCTGTTGCTGCACCTGCTTTGGCGCCATCATCAGCTTTGTTACCACGTAAATCTGTATTAGTTGTACCACCTACGGAGGTATTGACGTTACCACCTGCATCTTTACCTATAATGGAAACTTCATCCATTGAGAAACCAGCATCGCGCAGTTCAGTTAAAGCTGCTTCAGCATCGCGACGGTGTTCAAATACACCAACTATACGTCTGCCGCGATGTGAGGGGTTGGTATTAACATAGCCAACACGCGAGGTGTCCATAGCTGGTCTTTCACGACGCGATGAACTAACATCGGTTGCATCGAAAACATCGTAGTCTTGAATGTTGTGACGCTTGAGGATTACTTCTGCACGACGAACTTCATCATCGGTGGCATCAACCATAACTATATAGTCGCCTCGGTTGAGTTTGTCGTTATATGCCTGCGCTTTGTATTCAGGAATTCCCAAACCAACTAGTCCACCAGTGATACCACCAGCTGCGGCGCCAATACCTGCACCTGTTGCTGCGGTTGCGAGTGCAGTTGCTGCTGCTCCACCTAATAGTACTGGTCCAACTCCAGGAATTGCTAGCGCACCTAAACCTACTAGTAAACCACCCAAACCACCTAAAGCGGCACCTGTTGCTGCACCTGCTTTGGCGCCATCATCAGCTTTGTTACCACGTAAATCTGTTCCAGGAGCATTAATATTGCCACCTGCATCTTTACCTATGATGGAAACTTCATCCATTGAGAAACCAGCATCGCGCAGTTCAGTCAAAGCTGCTTCAGCATCACGACGGTGTTCAAACACACCAACTATGCGTCTGCTGCGATGCAATGGGTTCGATGAACGAACGTCAGAATTATTAATGGGGGAGACTACGGGTGTTGGAAAAACACCAGATGCATCATATGGATTTGCGACAACAGGTCCTGGTACAACAGGTGCTGGTGGTATGACATCTGAAGAATTATAATCACGTCCGGGTTGGTCGTAAATTTGAAAATCTTCAATACCACGACGACGCATAATTGCTTCAGCTTTTGCAATTTCAGCAGCGGTGCCATCTACAATTACTAAATAGTGTCCACGCTCTACTCGTGAATTATAACCACGTGCTTCTTCTTCGGGGATTCCTAAACCTACCAAACCTCCGAGCAAAGAACCTGCTGCTGCTCCAATACCTGCTCCTGCTAATGTAGTTGCAATTGCTGTTGCTGTGGCGCCTGCAAGCATGATGGGTCCTACACCTGGTATTGCTAGGGTTCCTAAACCAACTAACAAACCAGTCAAACCACCTAATGTTCCACCAGATACAGCACCGAGTGATGCACCTTCATCTGCTTTATTACCTACTTGGTCGTGAACTTCGGCACCTGCGATATTGTCTTTACCATCAATATCTTGAGCGATAACCGAAACACGATCCATTGCAAAACCTGAATTTCTTAACTCGTGTAGCGCGTCTTCAGCATCTCGACGATGAGAAAACACACCTATGGCTCTTCTATGTAAACCGACTACCATGCTAGCTCCCCCACTATTAATTGTGTTCTACTGGGTTTAATCAAGTCTTATTTAACTTTTTGACTTCACTAACTAAGTTCTACAATGCTTTGATTTTATTTTCATCAATCGATTGCTAGAGTTATTATCTCTATCTAAAGTTATATTTTAATTCTTAGTTATTCTTTCTTTGTGGATTTCGGCTATTTGATTAGTATTAATTATAATTTGATGCCAAGTGAGAATAGAAAGTTATGCTAAATCTAACTTTTGGCGTGGCTATTTGCATTTTTATTTACTCCTTTGGGAAGTAACAGTTATGTATTTCAGTAGTTAGGTTAGTTGAGTAAGTATCTTTCTAGAGAATTACCAAGCCAAAACATGATTGTCTCCTTGGTTAATATTTTAATACGCCGCACAAGTTGAGCTAGATTGAGGTTATAACATGTATCAATTAGAAGATTTAGTGCAATCCTACTGTTCGCAGTTAGGATTGTTCTCTGTTGTAGTGACAGAACAAATTACACCAGAACAAGCATCTCTCATGTTTTCTGGTCCAAAATTTTTAGTAGCTTTATTTGCTGGTTTGCTAATGGCAGTTGCATTTCAATTGCTATTAACTAACTTTTCTGTTGCAGTAGGTATTTCTGCTGGAGGAGGAGATGTTGGTGATGATGACGCTGATACTGTTGGTAATCAAATTCGTGCAGTTGAAGCAAAAGTCGGCATCTGGGCGCTTTTTACTGTTAGTTTAGCTTTAGGAGCTGCTTGTTTTCTGGCTGTTAAACTCAGCTTAATCGAAAACACATTACTTGGTTCAATCATTGGTGTAGTAATTTGGGCTGCATTCTTTTCGTTAATTACCTGGTTGGGTTCTAATGCAGTTGGCTCATTAATTGGTGCAATTGTCAATACCGCTAACTCTGGTTTAAAAGGGTTAATGGGTACCGCTTCTGCTGCTATTGGCGCCAATGTTACTAAAAACCAAGCGGTATCAACTGCTGAAGATATTGCTGCTGCTGTACGTAAAGAATTAACTTCTGGTTTTGACCCAGACAGTATTAAAAATACACTACAAAGTTCTTTAAGCTCGTTGCAATTACCTAATTTAAATCTGAACGAGATTCGCGGTCAATTTGATAAAGTGCTGAAAGACGTTGATTTTGAATCTTTTGGTGATAGTGATTTATTAAAGAACGTTAATCGCGAAACACTTGTAAATTTAATTAGTAATCGTACTGACTTCTCTAAAAGCGATGTTAACCGTATTGCAGACCAGTTAGAAGCAGCTTGGAATTCTGCGACTAATCGTAAAAATCCCACAGAACAGGTTATTAGTTTACTTAAGTCATCAAGTCCCGATGACCTAAAACCCGAAAAAATAGGCGCCCGCTTACAAGAGTTGGTAGCAGTTAGTAACGGTAATGGTAACGGTTCTTCAAAAGGTTTAACTCAAAGAGCTTTACAATCTGGTATGGGAGCAGTTACAGGCGCCGTGCTAGATAAAGTTGATTTCTCTAATGTTGATGTTGATAAAGTAACAAGTCAATTACAAGAAATCAAAGGTAAATTAAAGGATGTAGATGTTGAAAATATCACTCAACAGTTAAAGCAACTACGTGATAAAGCCACAGCAAAAGTAGCAGATACTATACCTGTTGTGCTTGAAACTGTACAGAAGAGAGAAGACAATACCATTAAAGATGATATTGAAGAGTACATTTTGTATTCATTGCCTTGGCACTTTAACCGTATAACCATAAAAGAAGAATTCCACGAAGTTATCTTTGACCCCAATGCGGCGCCGGGAGCTATTAAAAGACAACTCGAAGGATTAAATCAAGAATACTTTGCCAATTTACTCAAACAACGTGGTGACATTAGCGAACCACGTATTAAAGAGATTTCTGAACAGTTAGAAAGCGTTCGTAAAGAAGTTTTTGAAAGAGTTCAAAATTCAGATACTAATCAAGAATCACAATCACTTAGCAGTCGAGTAGAAAATTATTTACGTTCGACTGGTAAAGATGAACTCAACCCTGAAGCTATTGAAAAGAACTTTAGCAATTTAATCGAAGACGCACAAGTAAATGCTGACGAGTTGGGTAAACGTTTTGGTAACTTAAATCGCGATACTCTAGTACAAGTGCTTGCTTCACGTCAAGATTTGAGTGAAGAAGAAGCGAATAATATAGTAGGTCAACTCGAAGGAGTCAAAGACCGAGTTCTAAACTCTTCACGGGAATTACAATCGCAAGTAACAACCCAAGCACAAGAACTACGTCAACGAGTCGAAGATTATCTACGCAATACCAACCTGGATGAATTAAATCCTGAAGGTATCCAACGCGATTTTAGAACTTTACTCGATGACCCACAAGCAGGCGCCAGTGCTTTACGTGGACGTTTATCACAGTTTGACCGTGAGACATTAGTAAAATTACTGTCGCAGCGTCAAGATTTAAGTGAAGAACGAGTCAACGAAATTCTAAACAATTTAGAATCGGTACGCGACAGTATTTTGACCGCACCACAAAAAGCAGCAGCAAAAGCTTTTGAACAGTACGACCAAACGCTTAATACCATCACTGAGTATCTCCGCAGCACCAACAAAGAAGAACTCAACCCTGAAGGTATTCAACGTGACTTGCAAAAACTGCTCGATGACCCATCTGAAGGTGCAGCAGCATTACGTGAAAGATTTTCTAACTTCGACCGCGAAACACTGATTGCATTATTAACTCAGCGTGGTGATTTAAGCGAAGAGCAAATCAACCAAGTAATCGACTCGTTCCAAACTAATATCAACAATATTATTAAGGCGCCGCAACGTTTAGCAAAACGTGCAACAAAACGAGTAGCAGACTTTGAAGCTAACCTAGAAAACTACTTGCGGAACACCAACAAAGAAGAACTCAACCCAGACGCAATTAAGCGTGACCTCGCATTATTACTGCAAGACCCTCGTGCAGGAGCAGGCAGCTTGAGCGACCGAATTTCAAAAATTGACCGTTCAACATTAATAGCACTGCTTTCACAACGCGAAGATATTTCCGAAGAAGAAGCAAACCGAATTGTCGGTCAAATCGAATCAGTACGTGACTCACTCGTTGAACAATACCGTCAAATTCAACAGCGAGTACAATCAGTACTTGATAATGTATTTGGACAAATCCGCAGCTACCTCAACTCGCTCGACCGTCCCGAACTTAACTACGAAAGTATTCAACAAGACTTTTCGCGCGTTTTCGACGACCCACAAGCAGGTTTTGATGCATTGCGCGCGCGTTTGAGTCAATTCGACCGTGATACTTTGGTAGCAGTGCTTTCCTCACGCGAAGATATTTCCGAGGAGCAAGCAAACCAAATCGTTAACCGGATTGAATCTACACGCGACAGTGTATTACAACGTGCAGAGCTAATTCAAACCGAAACCCAAAAACGCCTCAACCAAATCAAAGAAAACGCCAAAAAACAAGCGCGCGACACTAAAAAAGCAGTCGCAGAAGCCGCATGGTGGCTTTTCGGTACCGCTATTACATCACTCGCAGTATCAGCATTTGCTGGCGCCGTAGCAGTCAAAGGTCTCTGGTTCCTAGGTTA
Source organism: Calothrix sp. PCC 7716 (assembly GCF_019977735.1). GTDB lineage: Bacteria > Cyanobacteriota > Cyanobacteriia > Cyanobacteriales > Nostocaceae > Dulcicalothrix. The sequence goes on from NZ_AP025018.1 coordinate 936,761, forward strand.
AACCCCGTAGGTTAGGCATCCTGCCTGACCTACCCACATATTATTTTTTACCACAGAGTCACAGAGGGCACAGAGGAAGAGGAATTAACCACGCTCGTCACAAAGGATACAAAGGAAGAGGCAAGAAGAGGTTTAGAGGCGCCTTGTCCACAAAATTAATATCATACCTAATAGATTCGCATTCACCTACTAAAAAACCTGATAAAAACTGGTAAAAACCTATAAAATCATTACCATAATCAGTTATGGAGCCACGGTGAATGCCCCTGAATTCGTGACCTTCATTTGTTCTCGTTCAAGTGGAACTTGAGCTTCAGTAGGTTAACCTTTCCCGTTCTCTTACCCCCAGACTGCTTGCTACCTCCCGACTTTCGCTTTTTATGGGTCTTTTTCTGGGATTGGGTTACTAAGGAATCTAATAAAAACCGAAGCACGGTATCGAGTTCAAACATACGGGGTCTACGGATGAAAAATTTTTTCAGCCAAGCTGAAATTCGTCTCCACCCTCCCCCGAAACCTGCATCTTTCCAATCCTCTGGCTGCAAAAATGCAGTGAGAGTTTTTAACCATTGCTGGGGGATATACTCTCTAAAACCCATAGCTCTTCTAGCTATTACCATAGCGGCAGAACTAGCGCTATTTAGTCCATATTTTGCCATGTATTTCACCATACCTATAACACTAGTCATAAATGGTGATTTAAATAATATTTCTATTCCATACTTTTCTGCTCTAACAACAAGATATGAACGAAATTTATCATAAATAAAACCTGTCAACATCCGGTTATATTCTTTAGTTCCACTATGCCTCAGTTGATTCTTCTTTGTTGAAAAATCAAGATTCTCACAAGCAATTGGGCATTGATAAATTTCTGCTAATTTAACAATTTCACATACAATATCACGAAGTTTCGCCTCTTTCTGTCCAGTTGTTCCTGTCGGAATGGGAAAACTTATAGCATTGCGACTTCTTTCCGGATTCCCGTCGCGTTTAATGTAAATTACATCAATAGTTTCTGCATTTAAGTCAATACCAATACATCCATTATTTATACTAGAAATAGTCGGAACATCTTGGACGTAAGTTGTAAGGTGAATATACCATTGGTCATTTTTATGCTCGCGTCGGAAACATTGAACTGTAACTGGTTTTTTTACTTCTAAGGCATAAAGTAAATTATGTTTACGTTGTCCTGATACCTCAAACTTCAGACTGACTGTATCTCCATATTTATCACGTAAAAATCTAGGAACCGCGAAGGTTACACTAAATATATCGCCTGATATATAAAATATTTTGGCTACAGGATTGTTGCCCGAAACTGAGCCTTTACCTACACTGTAGAAATTACCACCACGTTTTTTCTCCCAATCTACACGCCATTCATCATGAGACGAATAACCATTTTCTTCTAAATGGTACTGGGCATTAAATAATTTAGCGCTACCAAAACATATATGTAGTCTTTTCGTTTTTTCTAATTCTTCTTTCTCTACTTGTTTGCGTTCAAGTCTACTAACTTTAGATTCTAATCCCATCAAACGCTTTGCAAACCCTTTCATGTTCTTACGTGAGGGGAGCGCTAACTGTTGTTCCATTAATTCAATTGTCGATGCAACAGACTTCCAACCTGCCTTTATATCGTCATCTAGTGCCTTTATTCTTAAAGCGCGTGCTTCAATTAATTGGTCAAATGTGCCTTTTGCATCAGTTGCAATTGAATCAGCCCACGCCCAATCAATATTAAACTTTTCCTGAAAAGTTTTTTCAATATAGTCTTCTGATTGCCCATGTTGCAATTCATTTAATGCTGTACGCATTATTGACTGGTATTTATCACCCCAATCTGACATAAATGAGTGATAAGGCAATTTTGCTTCCACCCCTACTCGTAATTGGGGAGTACGTGTTCCTGACTGATTTTTTACTTTTGAATAAGAACGATGTGTCAGTTCACTTAATAATGATTTTCCCATATTATAACTGCTCGACCTACAAGTTATATAATTTATATTCTATCAGATAATATTCGCTTTGACAAAGTATTTTTGGTTTTTATAATATTTATTAATTATTACAATTATTCGACTTATCTATATCTCTTTCTATGTGCGTGCATCAGTTAACATAAAATCATAATGAATATGACCTCAACAAATCTGATTGTTATATTTATTACACACGTGCATTTGAAACACAAGGAAAGAAGTATATTTCAGATTTTAAAGAGCCATTAGCAGATATTAGTAGTTTTTACCAGATTTTAGTTACACGAATACGAGCAGTTATTACAACTGAATGCATTTTTTATTGACTAATTTCTTTAATATTACGTTCTAAATAATCTAAACAAGCTAACCGAGCTAACTCAGCAAGCGATAATCCACGAGCTCATTCAAAGCAGAATTCCAGCTTTTTTACCTAGTATACAAGAAACTAGAAACGATTGGGGTTTATCATGAGTAGTTCAAGAGTACAACCTGACGTAGCAAAAGTCAGACTCACGTCAGAAAAAGCAAAACAAGCTTGTTTGGAGATGAAAAAAGCTGGAGAAGAGCTTGAAGAAGCGCTGCTTCAGTTAGAAGCAGAGGCGCAAGCTTATAAACCAGTAAGAAGTATTAAGTCTCAAACAACTTAAAGAAAACCCAAAAAACATTTGCAGACGCAGCTTGCTAGCTTCTCGGTACTGCTATTAGATTACTCGCATTCTCAGCATAAGCTTCGGCGCCGCAGTAGCTTGTAAAGAAGAAAGTAAAGTTGGGAATTTTATTTTATGATAGACTTGCGAACAATCTAAAACAGGATTGCTACTTTTTACACAGCATTAAAAATAATTAGTTTTTATCATGAGTAGTTCAAAAGTACAACCTGACATGGCAAAAGTTAGACTGACTGCAGAAAAAGCAAAAAAAGCTTGTTTAGAGATGGAACAAGCGTTCGATGAGCTTGAACAAGCGATACTTCAGTTAGAAGCGGAGGCGCAAGCTCATAAACCAGTTAAAAAGTATTAAGTATTAAACAACTTAAAGAAAGCCCAAAAAACAAGCGTGCGACACCAAAAAACAGTTGCAGACCCAGCTTGGTACCTTCTCGGTACCGCTATTACATCACTCGCAGTCTCAGCATAAGCTTCGGCGCCTTCTTCAGTCAGAGGTCTTTGGTTCCTAGGATAAGCGTTTAGGTGTGAACCATCTTGCATTAAATATGTAAATGATTAACTTTGCATTCAGTTGTGATAACTGAATGCATTTTTATTGATTAATTTCTTCAATATTACGTTCTAAATAATCTAAACAAGCTAACCGAGCTAACTCAGCTAGCGACAGCCCACGAGCTTTAGCTAAAGCTTCAAAATGCGGGTAAGACTTTTTGGGCAAACGCAAACCAATTGCCTTTGCTTGCAAGCTATCAGGAGATTCCAAATAACGTCCAGATTTATCTCTTACGTGCATATTGCTACTAGTCTTAAAATTTCCACAATACTACCTTAGCAACATTAAAGCATTACTGACTGTTGCCCTAGTCACAATAAAATTCATGCTATCCATTGACATCCATTGATAGCAAAGGTAATAATAGAAAATAAATTAAGTAAAAGCGCATGAAGAAGCTCTAATTGAAACACAACACAAGTAAAATTTGCTACAAACTATGGCACAAATACCTGAAGAGTTATTAGCTAGTTTCTTGGAAATATTGCCGCAATTGCTCTTAATTGCAAATGAATCTTCGTCAGTTGAGTACGAAATATTGCAGCGATTCGATGAAACAGAAATGACGACTGATGCTTTAGAGTCGCTCGGTAACATTAGACAGCGAGTTTCGGACAGATACTCACAGCTAACAAATGCAATGCTAAGAATAGCATCGATTCAACCAAGAGCGACTAGTGATTCACTTACTATAATTAGTGATAGAATCGTAAGTATGCAAAACGCAATTCCAGCTTTTTCACGTAGCATTGAAGAAATTAAAAATGATTGGGGTTTATCATGAGTAGTTCAAAAGTACAGCCTGACATAGCAAAAGTTAGACTTACTGCAGAAAAAGTCAAAAAAGCCTGTTTGGAGATGGACAAAGCGGGGGAAGAACTTGAAAAAGCGCTGCTTCAGCTAGAAGCAGAGGCACAAGCTCATAAACCTGTGAAAAAATAATAAGTATCAAACAACTCAAAACTGCTGTTACTACTCGTAGTCTAGGCATAAGCTTCGGCGCCGTAGCAGCTTGTAAAGAAAGTAAAGTTGTAACATAAAATTCTCAACTTTTATTAAAGAAGTCGGGAATTTTATTTTATGATAGACTTGCGAACAATCTAAAACAGGATTGCTACTTTTTTACACAGCATTAAAAATAATTAGTTTTTCTCATGAGTAGTTATAAAATACTACAAGACATGGCAAATTTAAAGCTGCCTTTATCTTGGCTAACTTATTCTTAATTACGATATTTAATTATAATGTCTGTGATTAAAAAATATATCAATACTAAAAATAATAAAAGATTGCCTAATTGAAGAATTGGGTCTAGGCGCCAGCCTTGGAATAATAAAATAAAACCACTTATCAATATCGGTATAGGAATCAGTATAATTTGCAAAATACATGTGGTGATGGCAGAAGGATTAATTCGACTAAAACGTGGAATCAACCAAGCTATCAGAAAAAAGAAGTAAACTATACTGGTTAAAATATAAATAACTCCAAGAAGGGTTGCTGGAGTAGTGCCAACATTCACCTGAGCTAAATAAAGCATTTGTTCTTCCTATATTTATAGAATATTATATTTTTATCTCTAATTACCTTGTAAAGTAAATAGTATACGTAATTACATTTTTTATCCGAAGCAAGAAGGAATTTCTTCAAACTTCTTGCTTCGGATAAAGAACGGCGCCCAATATACAGGCACCGTACAAAGTTATTTAAGAATGTGGATTGAGAGATTTTAGATTGAGGTTATTTAACGGCAATAGCTTGACCTGCCTTGCTAAAGATATCTGTAAGATTAGTTACAGAAGCTGTTCCGCTACCAGTGGGACCTGCGAAAGTTTGTTGACCGACTTGCAGTTGTTTGAGCGAGTAGGTATTCGATGCATCAGAAGCAAAACCGCCAACATCACCTAAAGTAATTGCCAAACCACCAGCTACGGTATCAAGTTCATCGTTAGATAGTTCAATTGCATTAATTTCGTTATTCATCATCTTATCCTCAAATATATTGTTTAGATTTGAAGCTGTTTTGTTCGCTTCATGAGTAAATAATAGGAATTTCAATAGCTCTTGTACATCCTAAGAAAGCTTGAATTGTAAGCCATACTTTTTGTTGAGAGCTTATGTACTAAAAAACGAGCTACTTACAGTTGGGTGCCGTTGCAATACTGCAAGGGATAGCCAATTGCGAAACGCAAAACCCTTGTAGAGACGTGATTATTCCCTGCGGGACACTGCGTGAACACGTCTCTACATACGTTAACCGAGCAGTATTGGGTGCCGTTGTCCTTTAATTAAATAAAAAATGCATAAATTAAGGCGCCTTAGATATAAATATATATAGCAGTCCTAAATCATTTGTGTTCACGAAGTGTACCGAAGGTAAATCCACACGTTGTAGAGACGCGTTCACGCAGTGTCCCGCAGGGAATAATCGCGTCTCTACGTGGGTATAATTTTTCACAACTCATATAGGATTGCTATATGAAGCCGAAGTTGTTGTAATCTTATGTCAAACGATGCAAATAATCCTAAAAGTTATGATGCTGTCTTAGGGGGTAATAATTCTTATCCTATAAATGCTGCTGTTTTGGGAGAAATACAAGGAATTAGACAACTTAAAGAAAGATTACTGAGTCAGGTTGTTAAAAATAGGGTACATGCTTTATCAAGAGCCTTAAATTATGATACAGAAGGTTTATTGCTCGTGATACAAGCATTAAATGACCCAGAAGAGGAAGTTTATCAATTAGCTTATGATTTGTTAAAAGATAGAAAAGAAATAAACGTTCAAGCTGCATTACGTGAGTATATCCAGCATTGTTATCTTCGTTATGATGGTTTGTACTGTAATTATAGTTTGCCTGGTGATTACGAGTTTCTGAGGTTTTATCAAGACGGAACAGTTTTAAGTATAACTGTTTATTTTAAACCAGATATTGAAGCAGTTGCCAAATGGTTTAATAGAGAGCATAGATTTATAGGGAAAGGAATTTATAAAGTTGAAAGTAATATTATAAAGTTTTTTAAACATTCTGATAAGCCTTATTGCTCTGGAGAAGTTGGAAAGTATGGCAATACAGTTTCACTTATTTGGAATTATGCTTATTTTAAAGGCGCCTTAAAATATTACTTTATCCATATGCCGAATATCCAATAAAAGCTTATTATGCTTCTTGTCGCCTTTTATTTGGTTTTGAGTACGTGTGACTAGATTACGTAAAATTGACCGCATTCGTGAACATCAAGCAAACGAACGTACATTCTTGGCTTGGGTGCGAACTTCGATTGCCTTGATTGGGTTTGGATTTGCGATTGCGCGCTTTGGGTTATTCCTGCGTCAGCTAAATGCAGCAACAACTCAGCAAACTCCAATACCACATCCTGTTTTTAACTCTGAAAATTTGGGTATAAGTTTAGTAGTACTTGGTATTGCGACGATAGCATTTGCCGTATGGCGATACGACCAGATATTTCAGCAAATTCAGCGCGAAGACTACAAGCCAAACCGTATTATGGTTTGGGCGTTAGCTATAGTTATTGCGATTCTTGGCAGCTTTACTATTCCTCTGCTTCTACTGCGAGATGTTGCTAACTCAATTCGTACACAACCTGCATCTGGTAAGGAAGGCGCCTCAAAAACTATTCCGCATGAGTGAAATTAGTCGTGTATAAATAAATTAGAGCTATCCATATTTATATATATAAAATTACTATGCATAAGCAAAATCAGCGCCAAGGTTTGCTTATTATCTTGACTGCTGTACTAACAGGTGCTGTGTTAGTTGCAGGAGCAGGTATATATTTACTACTAAAGTCTGTAGAAAAGCCAGTATCAACTGAACCTTCTAATTTAGAAGAAACGCGCGTATCGTCTAATTCTGTGCCAGACAGTAACGTATCAGAGGCGCCTGTAGATACATCTATACCCGTGGCGCCATCTCCAGCAGAAAAACCTACACAACCCTTGCAAGCAAGAAGCACTATAGTCACGAGCAATACACGTAAAAATTATGGAGGTGCAAACTTCCAGGGTGAAGATTTACGGGGGAAAAGTTTCCGTCAAGCGCAAATGGGTGGAGCAAACTTAGCCAATTCAAATTTAAGTGGCGTTGATTTAAGTGGCGCCAATATGGGTGGGGCAAATTTAGCAAGAGCGAATTTAACAAAGGCGAATTTGAGTAATGCTGATTTGAGAGGAGCGAATCTGAGCGGTGCAAACCTTAGAGGGGCAAATTTAGATGGCGCTAAAACTGATGGAGCGAATTTGAATGGTGCTTTGCGTTAAAAAATACTAGTGATTGAAATCACAATAAAAAGTGATATCAATCACTATCTTGACATAGAGCTATCACGTAGGTTAAAAGAAAACAACCATACAATATTATCTCAGTAAATAAAAGTGTAATTAACCGTTGTGTGATAGTGGAGTGTAGCTATGTTAGAGAAATTTTTGCTCGCTATCGGTTTAACCTTTAGCTTGAGTGTATTCACAAAAATCAACGCACCGTCTCAAAAGCATACAAACCAGCAATTTGAATCGGTAAACTCTCATTGGATAATGTCTGTGGAAGTTGTCCAAGGGTTCTTAGATTAATAGCACTACGTCTTACCATTCTCAATTTTCATAGGTTAAGGTTGGGTATCAACCAACACATATTGCCGTAGGCTCTATGAAAAACCAGATTATAGCAACAGTTGCATTTTTTACAACCGTTACCCTTACAACCGCAGTTCAGGCGGCAAACCCTGAACACCTTAGACAATTACTTGCGACAAAACAATGTCAAAATTGCGACCTCAGCGGCGCCGGATTAGTCATGGCGGATTTATCGGGTGCTGATTTATCGGGCGCCAATCTTGCGCTTGCCAACTTATCGAGAGCTAATTTGGCAGGAGCAGATTTGCGAGGTGCTAATTTAACGAGTGCGAGTTTATTCGGCGCCAATTTGAATGGGGCAAAATTAAGTGGCGCCACAATAGCGGGTACAGATTTAAGAAATGCCTATTTGTACAATATTGAATTGACGAACGTAACATTTAACGGCGCCAACTTACAGGGTGCTGCGGGTATTCCTTCGCAAATAGCCACACCCGATGAGTTTTATGCTTTGGGTGTAGCAGCTGGTGAAAAAGGCAACCAGCAGCAAGCTATAGATTATTTTAATCAGGCAATTGCTATTAAACCCGATTATGCAGGAGCATTTTTAGCACGCGGTATTGCTCGTTACCAGTTATTCGACCGTACTGGCGCCTTCCAAGACGCGCAAATCGCAGAGAAAATGTTCAAAGCTCAAAATAATCTTAACGGTACTCAAACCGCACAAGCTTTTATCATGGAGTTAAAAACACCCCAGGATACTAAAGTTAGTGCAGGCAAACCCAACTTTATGGACTTTGTAAGCGGAGTAGCATCTGTGTTACTTCAGTTTTTACCGTTTTAGTTCATGTTGGGCAACAGGAGTAAAATATATATTACTTCCTTTGCCCAATCTAAAATCCTGATGTCCATATCATCTACGCTTTGGCGCCGCAATCAAGATTTAGCACAAGCTTGTTTAGAGAATCCTTTTGTTCGTGGTATTGGTGATGGTAGTTTACCGCGACACAAATTTGCTTATTATGTCGGTCAAGATGCGTTTTTTTTAGAAGCTTTCGCACGCGCTTATAGTATTGCAGCAGCAAAGGCGCCTGATTTCAATGGGTTTAGAGTATTTCATGCTTTAGCTGGGGGTGTTTTAGAAGAGTTACAACTACACCAAAGTTACGCCAAAACATGGGGAATCGATATACAGTCTGTTACTCCAGGCGCCACCACTCGTCATTATACTGATTTTTTAGTTGCAACCGCTTGGGGTGAGAATATCGGCTTAACTGCCACTGCCATGTCACCATGTATGCGTTTATACGAGTTTTTAGGTCAAGAATTAGCACAGAATGGAATTCCTGAACATGATTATAGTGAATGGATTCGCGTGTATAGCGGCGCCGATTTTCATCAAATAGCTCAAGAATTAGATGACTTAGTTGATACTTACACTACTGAAACAGATACAGCTCATTCAACTTATCGCTACGCTATGCAATGCGAATTAGACTTCTTTCAAGCTGCTTGGACAATTTAGAATTATTTTTATCTATGATTACCATAATTAAGAACTTATACAGCAGATTTTGTGTTAATGCGGTACATGTAGAGACGCGACATGTCGCGTCTCTACAAGGTTTTGGGCATTATTTGTGTACCTCATATACCTGAAATCTGCTGTAATACTAATAAAGTTTTAATAATAACTTTTAAAGATTGATAATGATTATCCTAATTAATTAAAATAATGGTTGTATGACTGATAAATAATAAGTTGTAAATTGCGCGTTAAAGAACTAGGCAATAAATTTTAACAAATATAAAGAATTGAGATACACTGTGATAGCGTTGCAATATTCTGGTATATTTTTACATACAAGAAGATAATTCATCTATCTTAAGTTACATATTCATATCGAATGTTTTACATTTCGATAAGTCAGCGCTGGCCATTTTTATTGGTTACAAGTGCAATTTCTGCATATGATTTTGCATACATATGTAGATGAATTTGTTGAATTTTGTTGAATCATACTTTAGGATAATTTCATGACTCGAATTAATGGTTTTGTAGGGCGCCGTAACTTGTTGAAACTCGCAGGAATAGGAGGTGCGGGTATAGCAGCAAGCGCAGTTACTAGCGGATTGCTACTCAATGGTGAAGAAGCAGAAGCACAGACAACTCCTACAAAAACTGAAAAAAGACCCAAACCAGTATCACCTGATGAAGCGTTAAAAAAATTACTGCGGGGAAATGAGCGTTTTGTAGCAGGTAAACGTGCGAATCCAAATCAATCTCAATTACGCTTGCTCGAAACTTCTGTAGCACAGTATCCGTATGCATCAATTTTAGGATGTGCGGATTCGCGCGTTCCAGCAGAAATTGTTTTTGACCAGGGTTTAGGAGACTTATTTGTAGTTCGAGTTGCAGGAAACGTTGCCAGTCAAACAGCTATTGGTAGTTTAGAATTTTCGAGTGCAGTGTTGGGTTCGCAACTAATTGTAGTACTTGGACACGCTAAATGCGGCGCCGTAGTTGCAGCAGTCAAAGGAGACCCATTACCTGGAAGAATTGGTATATTTGTTGAAGAGATAAAACCTGCTGTAGAATCTGTAAGGCAAAAAACAGGTGACTTAGAAAAGAATTCAATTATTGCCAACATTCAATATCAAGTCAAAAAATTACCAGAGACTTCAACAATATTAGGTAACTTAGTCAAGGAAGGCAAACTCAAAATTGTTGGTGGTATCTATGACCTATCCAGCGGAAAAGTCACATTAGTAACCTGATAAATTTGGCAACGGATGATGAACGGATGTAACGGATGGTTGATTTTAAATAACTAGTAAAAGCTTTCACACACCCTACCTTTGTTTGCAACCAATAAATTATCCGTTGCATCCGTTATATCCGTTGCCAAGGGGAATTTGAATGATAAACTCTGTCCCTTCTCCCAAAGAGGAAATACACTCAATTTTTCCACCGTGTTTTTCTGTAATAATTTCATAGCTAATTGAAAGCCCTAATCCAGTTCCCTTTCCTTCAGATTTAGTTGTAAAGAAAGCATGAAAAATGTTATTTCTAATTGATTCTGGCATACCAGGGCCATTATCCGCAATACTAATTTTTACCTGCTGATTCTCTAGAGAAGTACTAATTACAATTTGATTAGGATTTTTTTCAATTTCTATGTAACTTTTGCCCAAATTAGACTCATCTATTGCATCAATTGCATTGGCAATTAAGTTAGTAAATACTTGATTTAGCTGTCCAGGGAAGCATTCTACTGGAGGTAAATCTCCATATGATTTAATAATTTGGATTGCAGGACGTTGGGGTTTTGCTTTTAAACGATGAGATAAAATAATTAAAGTAGAATCAATTCCCTCATGGATATTAATGGCTTTTTTCTCATTACCATCGGTACGGGAATAATTCCGTAACGACAGCATAATATCTTTAATGCGGTCGGTACCTAGTTTCATCGAATCGAGCATTTTGAGTAAATCTTCGATTAAAAACTCTAAGTCAATATTTTCAATTTCTGATGCTATTTCTTTTCCTGGGTTGGGAAGTACATCTTGATATAACTTAACCAAATGAATTAAATCTTTTACATATTCTTTAGCGTGAGATAAATTACCAGAAATAAAGCTAACAGGATTATTGACTTCGTGAGCAATACCCGCAACCATTTGACCAAGGGCAGAAATTTTTTCTGTTTGAATGAGTTGAGATTGGGTATTTTGTAGTTTAATTAATGTTTGTTCTAAATCTGTTGACTTTTGCCTTAATTCAGCTTCTGATTTTTGTAAGAGGTCGGATTTTTCTTGCTCATGAGCTAACAAACGCGCGTTTTTAATAGCAATTGCTGCCTGGGAAGCAAGTACTTTAATTAGTGATAATCTCTCAGAAGTAAATGCACTGAATGTCAGATTGTTTTCTAAATAAATTAGACCAACAAACTTTGTTTGATATAGAATAGGGACACAAAGTATGGATTTAGTTTGATGTTGCTGGATGTAAGGGTCTTGACTATAAATTTGTTCTGTGGCATTACTGAGAACTACTATTTCCTGGCTTTTGGCAACATAGTTAATAATAGATTTCGGAATATTATCGCTCTCTTCTACTAGCATTGATTGCACAACTATATGATTAAGTTGCTCGTCTGTAGAAATTGCTTCGATAAACAAATTATTATCTTTTTGTAATATCAAACAACCTTTCTGGGCGCCAGTATTTTCAATAATAATATGTAACAACTTGCTAGGCAAATTTTCTAAATTGATTTCGCTCTGTATCGCTGATGATGCTTTAATAACTGTAGCTAAATCAAGAATTTGACTGGTGCTGCTAGTACTAGCCGTTGTCTTGTTAATCGTCTTAGCAATAATTTGATACTTGCCTTCCTCTATATTAGTAGGATTCATGTAACCAATAATAAAGCTTGGGTAGCGTTTTTCTAAGTCTCTAACTTTTGCCACAGCACCCCAACGATTATAGCCGTAGTATGCATCTGTCATGTAGGTTTTAGCTATTTTATGTTTACCTAACGACAAATAAAATTTAGCTGCTAGTTCGTTTGCAAGGGCTTCTTCTTGAATATAACCATTTTCTGCCGCATTAGCAATTGCTTTATCGTAATATTCCATCGCTTGATAGTTTTGACCAAGCAGACGATATTTTTCTGCTTCAACCAATTCATATTTATTTTGAAAATTCATGGGGGCATGATACGCCCAAAGCTTTAATTTATCTTGATTTGCTTCTAATGCAGCCAGTATTTCAATCAGCTGTGTACTTTGGGAATCAAAATATACTGCTAGTCTTGCTAGAGAATCATAGAAATGTAAGATAGGCCCGTATAGGCATCCCGCGACCGCATCTAAATAAACTCCAGCTTGTTCTGCGTTAACCACAGCTTGATCATATTCCTCAAATAGATAACAGAGGATAAGTTTGTGGAGATAAAAGAAATGGATTCCAATTCGGTCATTTGCCACAACTTGAAGAGGTAGCGTAGTTTCTTCGTTGTAAACTTTACCAACTAAATAACAGGGTTGCTCAACTTGACTTGTTAAATTTAAAAGTACCTGTTGTAAGATAGTACGATGATTTAAACTAGCTGCTTGCGTGAATTTAATTAAAATATCACCAACATCTGCTATTTCCCGTGACAATGAAGTGAGTTCCTGAGCCGCAAAATAAGCATATTGGAATCGGTTAATAGTCGCATGACCTGCATATTCTAAATCTCCATTTTCTAATCCACTCTCGTATGCTTTCTGAAAAAGATGTAAAGTATTCCGAACATGTTCTTTGCCGTGTTTTGTAGATACAGCCACCATAAAAAACGTCTTAGCTTTTAACTGTAAAGCATTTAACTGCTCTACAAGACTTAAAGCCAATTGACCAAATTGATAACAAGCTTCAATATCTTGACAAAATCCTTGCAAAATTAGCCCATAAGTAGCGTATGCAAAGGTCGAAAAAGGAGCATTCCCATATTTAATTGATAGATTTACTTGAGAAAATACAGTTAGCGGAAATAATGCAGGCGCCGCAGTAATAGTTGGAAAACAGGTAATTGATAGCATTCGCATGGCTGCTAGCTGGTAAGCATCCGTCATTAGAGGTAGGTTTATTAAATCAGCGATGCATTTTTCTTGTAAGTAGCTTGCTGTTTCTTGTAAAGCTAACCCAACATCAGCAGGTGTAGGTGTTTCTGGTAGTTTAACACCTAGTAACTCTAATACTTGTAGTCCAAGCTTAACGGCATCTATTAATTTATTTTGCGCTATTTCGGTTTGGATTTTAACTTCATAAACTTTAACTTTATCCAAAATATTCTTTGCCTGACGCAGAACAATATCAGCCCATTGTTCTGTGTCGAAAAAATTTCCAGTTAGATAAGCAGCTTCTGCCGCTTCTTCATGCATTAATAAGGTTAAATTATATTCAGAATCCCAACTAGAAGGTGATAATAACTCTAACCCAACAGACAAATATTTAAAGGCGCCTTCGTAAGCTGCTGATGCTTTAGCTTTTCTACCTGCAATTAAATTGAGCCTTGCTAATTCATATTTTTCTGATTGTGTTAGCCTATCAATTCCCACATTTAATTGATTTACAATATCAAATATGTTTGATTCTAGTTGTTCTTGAGAGGTATTCTTTAAAAGTAATTCTCCAATTCTTTGATGAGTTTGTTTTTTTGATTTTTCTGGAATCAAAGCATAAGCCGCTTGTTGTACGCGGTCGTGTAAAAATCGATACTTAACGCGCGTTTCATCAAAGTTAAGTATTTTTAACTCTTCCGAAGAAAATAGTAATGGTACTTTATAATTATTATTAAGGGGTAATATTAAACCTTGTTGTAAAGCTGAGTGTAAAGCTGATGCGACAGTTAACAAAGTTTGCTCACTGACTGTTGCCAAAACATCCAAGCTAAAACGTGAACCAATACAAGCAGCTAACTTTAATGCCATCTGCGTTTCTTCTGGAAGTTTTTGAATATTAGATGCAATTAACTCGACAACACTTTTATCTGCTATTCCTTTACTGAGTATATCTTGCATATCCCATACCCATTCTCCTTGGTCAAAATCAAACTGTAAAAGTTTTTCTTGATATAACGTCTTTAATAATTGAGTAATAAAAAATGGATTCCCCTGAGTTTTATAAAACAGTAACTCTGCCAAGTTGTCTGTTTTTTCTGTATTGCTTAATGTATCTGTAAGCATTTGTTGAATGTGAGCCAGTTTTAACGGACGCAGGACAATGTTATTAATTACCGTTCCAGCTTGTTCTATTTCTGACAATGCATTAATTAACGGATGAGCAGAACTTACTTCGTTATCTCGATACGCTCCCATTAATAGTAAATAATTACTATTTAAATTAGTCATTAGAACTTGTATCATCTGTAAAGAAGCAGAATCAGCCCATTGCAAATCATCCAAAAATAGTACTAGAGGATGTTCTGGTTGGGTAAAAACTTGAATAAATTGTTGAAATACTCTATGAAAACGCTTTTGCGACTCTGTGGCGCCTAATTGAGCTACTTCAGGTTGCTTACCAATAATTAATTCAACTTCTGGAATAACATCAATTATAACTTGCCCGTTGGCGCCTAAAGCCGCTAATAATTTTTCTTGCCAATTCTGTAGTTTATCTGCACTTTCGCTAAGTAATTGTCGCATTAATGATTGAAAAGCTTGAATCAAAGAAGCATAAGGAATATTACGTCCTAATTGGTCAAATTTGCCACTGATAAAATAGCCTTTTCGTTGTACTATTGGCTTATGTACCTCAGCAACTAAAGATGACTTACCAATACCAGAGTACCCAGATACTAGTATAATTTCAGCCCTTCGGGCATAACCTTCGGTATCACTGTGACTTTGGTTAACGCGGTCAAATGCAGCTAAGAGAGTTGATATTTCTTGTTCTCGTCCGTAGAGTTTTTGAGGAATCAAAAGTTGGGCTGCACAGTCTTTGTTTCCTGGTATAAATTGAGTTAGTTCTCCCATTTGCCCCAAATTTTCTATATGGTCGAGGCAAAATTCTAAATCGGCTAATAACCCAACTGCGGTTTGATATCTGTCTTCCGCATTTTTCGCCATTAACTTGGTAACAATTGCTGCAATGGGTGCGGGAACTTCTGAGTTTAATTCTTGAATTGGCTTTGGTTGCCGAGCAAGATGACAATAAATTATTTCTAAAGGGTCTGAGCTAGTAAACGGTAGCTGACCTGAGAGTATTTCATAAAAAGTCACCCCTAAAGAGTAAAAATCACTGCGGTAGTCAACAACCCGGTTCATTCTTCCGGTTTGTTCTGGAGACATATACGCTAAAGTCCCTTCAATTTGATTGGGATTAGTCAATTGTGCAGTTTCTCTGTCTAAACGTGAAGCGATACTGAAATCTGTGATTTTGACTTGTCCTGATTGGGGATTAATAATGATATTGCTGGGCTTAATGTCTTTGTGAATAATGTGGTGACTATGCAGCGACACTAGAGCTTTTACTAGTTGGACGGCAACGCTGGCAAAATATTCAATAGATATTTTCCTACTACAAAGGAATTTTGTAAGACTGATACCACCAAAATCCTGTAATACCAAGATTAAGCGATAAGAGTAATTTTCTAACTGCAAAACTTTGACGATTCCCTCTAAATCGAGGTTTTCTGTGAGAATATATTCATGTTTGAGGCGAGCTATCTGCTCTAAGGTCGGATACTCTGCGGCTAAAACCTTGAGGATAACGTTTTGCTTGTGTAATTGCGACACACCTCGATAAATAATCGTATTTAGTCCCTCGTCAATCACTTCGGTAATTTCGTAACCTGGAAGATTAATAGCGGAAAGCATAATCTTACACTCTTTATTTTTGAAACTCTTTTATTAGAGTTCCCAGCGAGCGGGTCAAATTTAACATAACTTATGTAAAAAAACTTAATATTTCCCGCTCTGCCGAAGTAAATGGGTCAGCTACTATGCCCTTAAATCCCACTCCACTAAAAACTTTAGTAACCCACGTATGATGATACTTGGCACATAAGCGATTTCTTGGTTGGGAACCATCCGCAAATTTGGCAAGCGTTGAGTTAGCACTTCTAGCGCAATTCTGCCTTCCAAACGTGCAAGTGCTGCACCAACGCAGTAGTGGATACCCCCACCGAAAGCTAAATGCTTTCCGTTAGGTATGCGGTGAATATCAAAACGTTCTGGCTCTGTAAACTGAGTGTTATCGCGATTACCCGATGCATATAGTAGCTGCAAGCGGGCGCTTTTAGGTAACTGCACTCCACCTAATTCTACGGCTTCGGTAGTTGTACGAATTAATCCGGGTACTGGAGACTCAAAACGCATTACCTCTTCCACCGCATTAACTGCCAAACTCGGATTTTGGCGTAAAGCTTCTAATTGTTGGGGGTGTTGCACTAACAAAGCGACGCCGTTACCTATTAAATGAGCCGTAGTTTCATGTCCTGCAAATAACAACTGCATAACTAGGCTAATAATTTCTGGTGTTGAAAGATTTGCTTCTCCTTCCAAACTAGCATTAAGCAACCCAGTCAGTAAGTCATCTTGAGGATTTATAGAGCGCTGTTTTAAAATATCTGCAACGTAGTGCTGCAATGACACAAAGCTGCGAGCGCATCCAACATGCTGCTCTACAGGCGCCCCTCCAGAAAGTATTATCAACCAATCGTCACACCATTTTTTAACCGTTTGAATATCTTGACGGGGAATTCCCAAAAAATCACCAATAATAAATAGAGGTAATTTGGAAGCAAAATTGGAGATAATATCAACACACCCAGAATTAATCCAATCGTCCACTAGTGCATTTGCTGTTGCGTAGATATGAGGTTCTAATGCAGCAATGCGCGCGGGTGTCAATACGCTACTTACCAAACTACGAACGCGCGTATGTCCGGGTGGGTCGTTATCGACGAGGCTAGGACGTGGCATATCCGCATAGCCTTCTTTTAAAACAGCTTCTACCTCTGGACTGATTTCTATGTCCACAAGATTCGAGTTAGCAGAAGAAAATCGACTTGTATCTTTTAATACTTGATTAATCTCCGCGTAACGAGTTACAATCCAAAGTTTGAGCATTGGACTGTAAAATACTGGGTATTCCTTTCTTGCTCTCGCATAGAATTCATAAGGATTTCCTTGGTGTTGTGGTGATAGAGGAGAGTAGTCAGTTTGTGCCACGCTGGTGTTATTAAGCATCGCTCTTGAGAAAATTGTACTAACTGTTTTGTCATTAACATTTGTTATAAATTATACAGCATTGCAATATGTTAAAATTTAATCAAAAATATTTTTATTTAACTCTTGTATTATTTTTAATAGAAGTATGTATAGCTGTTTTTGTCAATGATGTTTTTATACGTCCCTTTGTTGGTGATATTTTGGTCGTTATACTAATTTATTGCTTTATTAGAGCTTTTTGGGATATAAAGCCATCTGTAGTAGCCGTATCAGTTTTTACGTTTGCTTGTATTATTGAAGTTCTTCAATATTTTAATTTTGTTAATAAACTAGGATTACAAAATAATAAGATATTAGCTATTGCCTTGGGTAGTACTTTTGATTGGAAAGATATAATTGCTTATGCTATAGGCACTATAATAATTTTACAGTTAGCAAATTACAATAAGATTTAACAACTATCGAGTATTACGCTGGCGCCAAAATTCCGTTTCTGCATTTTTATTTTGTGCGATTAAGCAATCACTTTTATGGTTTTTAAACTGGTATCGGTACAACCTGTTAAAAAACCTCCTGATTTTTTGACTTCTTGAAGGTATTCTACAGCTTCTTTGGTTATGACTTCTCCAAGCATTAATACAGGAATACCCGGAGGGTAAGGACATATTGTTTCGGCGCTGATGCGCGAGTAAGTTTGGTCAAGTGGTAAGGTTTCGGATGCTGCAAAGTAAGCTTCGCGCGGTGATATATGTAATGAGTTGTTTAATGCTGTAAGATTATTCCATAAATATTTTGTACTATTTAGGTTTGTATTGTTTTTATTTACAGGCGCCATCTTAGCCAGGGTATTGAATGCTTGCATTAATTTATCGATGTCTTGTTGGGTGTTGCCGATGCTAATAATAAATGTGAGATTGTGTAGTGATGCTAGTTCGCTTCTGATTTCTAGCTGGGTTTCTAAAATTTCGTCTGCTTCAAATCCTGTAATTCCTAGGTTGGAGACGTTTATTGTTAAACGAGTTGGGTCTAAGTTGAATCCCCCCAACCCCCCTTGATAAGGGTAGCTCTGATATACTGATAATCCTGGGATTTTTTTAAGGTTTTGGCGTGCGGTGTGTGATATATGTAGGGTTTGAGTGATTAATGAGTGTCCTTGTAATGCCATTTGCGCGCGTGCTGCATCGAGTGAAGCCATTAGTATATAACTTGGGCTTGTTGATTGAACTAGTTGTAGTGCTTTACTGATTCGTTCGTAGTTTACTATGTTTCCTTGAGCGTGCAGCATCGATGCTTGTGTCATGGCGCCTAATGTTTTATGTATAGATTGGACACAAATATCAGCACCTGCTGCTAACCCTGATGTGGGCAGGTCTGGATGAAAGGCAAAATGGGCGCCGTGTGCTTCGTCTAAAATTAATGGAATGTTGTATTCGTGTACTTTTTTTGCGATAGAAACTACATCACCACAAACTCCGTAATAAGTTGGATACACAATTAATACTGCTTTGGCATCAGGATGTTGATGCAGTGCTTGTGTAATACTTTCGGGTGTAATAGTATGGGCAATATCTAAAACTGCGTCGTATTCTGGATTGATAAAAATTGGTATGGCGCCAGATAGTATTAACCCAGCAATTACCGATGAATGAACATTGCGCGGCAGAATTATTTTATCTTTGGCGCCACAGGTTGCCATAATTGCCGCTTCGATGCCGCATGTTGAACCATTTACTAAAAACCAAGTACGTGTGGCGCCGAATGCTTGTGCTGCTAACTCCTGTGCTTGGTTAATTACACCTTCTGGTGCAAATAAATTATCCAACTCAGTTAATTCTGGTAGGTCAGCAGCAAATACAGATTTACCAAATATATCTATAAGAGAAGGTGAAATTCCTACACCCCGTTTATGTCCAGGGGTATAAAAAGGTGCATGTGATGATTTGGCACATTCATAAAGCGCAGTCAGTAAAGGTGTTTGAGCTTGCGAAAGACTATTCGTCATTTTGATAGATGGCAATGAGTAATTAAAAGATGAGAGTAGAAAGTACGTTTATCTATTTAATTATGATTCCCAGTTTAATATCTATACCTGAACCTCAAATTCCTACACCCAACCCAAACCCATTACCTAACCCAGGTCCTGGTACTGCTCCTGACCCTGTACCGCAACCTATGCCTGAACCAGTACCGGCGCCTATTCCTCAGCCTGTGCCGGCGCCTATTCCGCAAACTGTGCCTTAATGTTAAGTTAGGACGGGCAGGATGCCCGTTCCACAAGAGGTTCTACAAGAGGTTCCACAAGAGGTTCCACAAGGGTTTTTAATTACTGATCTGAGATTTCAAAATCAGAGTTTTCACATAAGTTGACACCGTGAAGTTTTTCTTCTTGGTTGTGTTCGTTGATAATTTTCATATCATATAAACACTCATCGCGCTCACGGTCAAATTGTAGGTTAACTGATTGATCTTGCCAAACAACTTTGTCTTCAAGATTATCAACAAGATTTTCTCCCCAATCATCTTTATCAACATGCGACATTTTAACTTCACGAATTTTAAAGCTGCTGCTGTTGTGAAGCTGGATATTACATGCTTCTGCTAGTACAGCTTGTGAAGAGAGGGCTATAACTGGCAGTGTGACTATTGAGAACAAAATGCGAAAAGATTTATAAAGGATTGGTTTCCCCATAATTACCTGAAGTGTTAGTAAGACGTTATTGTCTTGGAATAAATATACTTTATCTAATATTTGTAGAAACATTAAATTAATTTTTCATAAAAATAATTAACAAAACTATTGATATAATAGATACAGAAAAAATATTAGAAACCGGGTTTCTTTTTCGATAGATTGTAGAAACCGGGTTTCTTTTTCGATAGATTTTAATAGAAACAAAGATTTTGCGTAGAAACCCGGTTTCTTTATCGATAGATTGTAGAAACCGGGTTTCTTTATCGATAAATTTTAATAGAAACCAAGATTTTGCGTAGAAACCCGGTTTCTTTACGCTTCTTCGTTCTCCACTGGTGCGTTACATTTGATATCCTTGCAAAAGTAAGAGACGCTTGTAAAACTATTTATATGCTCAGAGCTGGGATTGTTGGGTTGCCCAACGTAGGAAAATCAACATTATTCAACGCTTTGGTCGAAAATGCCAAGGCAGAAGCTGCTAACTTCCCTTTTTGTACCAAAGACCCAAACGTCGGTATTGTTTCGGTTCCTGACGAACGGTTAAACGTTTTGTCCAAACTTTCCTCATCGAAGCAAATTGTTCCAGCACAGGTTGAGTTTGTCGATATTGCTGGTTTGATTAAGGGCGCCAGTAAAGGTGAGGGGATGGGTAATGCTTTTTTATCGAACATTCGTGAGGTAGATGCTATCGTTCACATGGTGCGCTGCTTCGATGATGATGATATTATTCACGTTTCTGGTTCGGTTGACCCAGTACGGGATATAGAAACTATTAATTTGGAACTTGCGTTAGCTGACTTAGGGCAAGTTGACAAGCGTATCGAACGTACAAAGAAACAAGCACGTGCTTCCAAAGAAGCTCAAGCGGAGTTAGTAGTATTAGAGAAAGTAGCAGCACAGTTAAACGAAGGTAAATCTGTTCGTCAGATTGATTTAACCGACGAAGAACAGGAAACAATCAAGTTTTTAGGGTTACTAACTGCCAAACCGATTATTTTTGCAGCAAATGTATCGGAAGATGACTTGGCAAGTGGTAACAAGTATGTAGAGCAAGTGCGTGCAATCGCAGGAGAAGAAAAAGCGCAAGTTGTAGTTGTTTCTGCTCAGGTAGAGTCTGAGTTAATTGAGTTACCAGCCGAAGAAAGGGCCGATTTTTTAGCTTCTCTAGGTGTTGAAGAAGGTGGATTAAAATCTTTAATTCGTGCTACCTACGCGCTATTAGGTTTGCGAACATATTTTACCACAGGAGAAAAAGAATCGCGCGCTTGGACTATTAAAGCAGGAATGAAGGCGCCGCAAGCAGCAGGTGTAATACACTCAGATTTTGAGCGCTGTTTTATCCGCGCGGAAACCGTTGCTTACAATGATTTAGTAAGTACTGGTTCGATAAGTGGCGCCAGAGAAAAGGGTTTGTTACGTAAGGAAGGAAAAGAATATGTTGTTCAAGAAGGGGACGTAATGGAATTTCTAACCAGCGCTTAACTTAGATAATGTCATTGTAAAAAAAATGTCATTCTGAGCGAAGCGAAGAATCTCAAAAGTCTCAATAGTACCCAAGACTATTAGATGCTTCACTACGTTCAGCATGACAATTCCATAAAAACAGTACCCAAGACTATTAGATGCTTCACTACGTTCAGCATGACAATTCCATAAAAACAGTACCCAAGACTATTAGATGCTTCACTACGTTCAGCATGACAGTTCCATGAAAATCCATTTTGGGTGTAAATTTGGCGGAATGTCGCTTTCTGAATATGGTGGAATTTCTTGAAAACCAAAGGAACGATATAATTTTTGCGCTTCTTTAGCGAAGAAAACTGTGTCTAAACGAATTTTTGTATAACCTAATTTGGTTGCTTCACTAATTATTCTTTGCAGCAACGCGCGTCCAATACCTTGCCTACGAAATTCTGACTTTACATACATCCTTTTAATTTCGACAGTACTTTGATTATTTTCTCTAAACCCAGCACAACCAACACTCTCACCATCAACCCTAGCAAGAAATAAACCACACGGCGCCGTGAACTCAGAAAGATGAGCAATATTATTCTCTAAAAACTCATCTAAATCAAAACGAGTATTCAACTCACATTCAATAATAGGTTGAACTTCACATAAATTACCATAAAACAACTCACGAATATCATCTATATCTTCCTTAATATCCGCTAAAATAATCTGTAACATCTCTAACTCTTCCTTTGTGTCCTTTGTGGTTCATTCATCAAAAATCAAACATGTCAGAAATACCAATTATAGACTTTTCCAACTTTGCAAGCGATAACGAAATAACAAAACAAATTTACCAAGCTTGCACCGAAGTCGGATTTATGTATCTAAAAAATTATGACATATCCCAAGACTTAATCGAACAAACATTTAACACCAGCAAAGAATTTTTTAACCAACCCTTAGAAATTAAGCAAAAATCAGCATGGAGTAACGAATTTACTAATCAAGGTTACGTAGGAATACAACGCGAAAGACTCAACCCAAATAAACCAGGTGATTTAAAAGAAGCATTTAATATCACCACTCAAACACAACAGCCTGATATTATAGAATTTTTCCAAGCATGTACAAACTTGAGCATCCAAATATTAGAAGCATTTGCCCGCGCGTTAGAGTTACCAATAGACTTTTTTGCCAACAACCACAACCAAAATCATCATACCTTAAGACTATTACACTACCCACCACAACAAACCCAACAACTGCGCGCTGGTGAACACTCCGACTACGGAAGCATAACACTATTGTTTCAACATGAAATAAGTGGTTTAGAAATTCAGACCAATACAGGAGACTGGATAAAGGCGCCTGCCATACCTGGTACAATAGTAGTCAACACAGGTGACTTAATGCAACGTTGGACGAATAACAAATTTTGCTCAACCAAACACCGTGTAGTAATTCCAGATAATATCAACCAGTCACGTTACTCAATAGCATTTTTCTGTCATCCTAATGATGACACTCAAATAACCTGCTTACCAAGTTGTATTAATGAATTACCAATGTATCCGCCAATTTCAGCAAAAGAGTATCTTTTAACACGCTTAAAATCTACGTATTGATTTTTCCGAAATCAAGCTATCTTAATCAGTAGTATTGCTTAATAATAGTGATTTATATAAGCAATGCTAAATTTTAAATTAATTTTACAAAGAAGGCGCCAGTGGATATTAGGCGTACCATCATTTATAGTAACCTCAGTATTAACAGCGATACCAACATATGCAGCAACCTTCGCGTTTTCGGAAGCTGAAATTGAACTAAATAATTTTAGCAATTACGGAACAATTGAACTTGTGAACCAAGCCAATATATCAGGTGAGACAAATGGAGGTATATTTGGCGCCGAAAATAAAGCATTAAATAACTCTACAGCATCACCATTACAAATTAACTCTTCAGCGTTTAGCCTTGCTTTTGGTGAAAATCGAGATTATGAAGGAACCGCAGAAACACAAGCGCGCGTTCTTGGAAACTTTGACATTGATGCAGGTCAATTATTCTCGTTTGACTTTAGTGCAACTCTTAATCTTGAAACAGAAATAGACGACCCATTGAGTGAAAGAGCTAACGCAAAGAGCGATATATCATTCTATTTATTTGATACTGTAAATATTCCACAAGTTAATGTTCAAGATTATTTCAAATATCAACCTCTTGATTATTTTAGACTCAACGCCAGTTTAAATACCTTTGGATACGATTTTCTTAATTATCAGCGTAGTTCAGGTGTTTTATTTACGAACGAGAATAAACAAACAATATTTGGCGCCAGTCAAGAAACAGCAAGCGCAATAATTCAAGGGAAATTACAACGTTCGTTTACAAATAAAACTAATCTTACCTTGATTGCGCTTCGACAGACGAAATCACAAGTCAAAGTGCCAGAACATTCGATGTTAGTTCCTTTAATTTTTATTGTTGTGACTATTGCTGTTGGTGTTTTACAAAATAAATACAACCATTGTAGAGACGTGACATGTCACGTCTCTACATTTGATAATTTTATAAAATGATAATCTTCGTATGCGTCAGCAAAATCATCCTTACTACTGCGGCGATTAGTAATATAATGGTCATAGCGATTAAGGGAAATTGTATTGCCGTGCATATGAATTTTTCCCCAACAGTCTGTAGCACAATAAAACTTCTCAGTGGATATTTTTATGTCTTTGTTGAAAACTTTGTAAGTGTCAATTTGAATAAAGTTGTCTTTACACAACAATTTTGCGACTTGTTCGACACTAGCATTTGTAGATTTAGTCAACAGTGTTCCATCTGGATAAAACCTTAAATATTTACAGTACTCTAATTTTCTTTTCTCATCATATATATTATCAGTTTTATATAATCCGTCGTAACGAATTGGATACCAGCGTTGAAGATACTCACGCAATGCTACTTTAACTTTTAATTCAGTTCTATTTTTTAATAAATCATGAGCCAATTCTTTGATTTGATCTGCTGGGTCATTTAATGCTTCGATTACAAGCGTTAAACCTTCTTCGCCATAGTTTAAAGCTTCGGGTAAGGCTGCAATTTTATGCTCAAAAATCTCTATTGATAATCGTCGTTGAACTCCTTCTAATCCTCCTAAAACAACAGCAGATGCGGAAGCTCTACTTTGATTCCCTAAAACAATATCAGATTTTTTAGGCTGATTTGATGACATTATAATTTTTATTACAGAGGAATGTTATTATAATGAGTTTATAACATTTTAGCTTACGAACACCTCTACAAGCATGACTTATGATTGGGTAGTAATTGGCGCCGGGTTTACGGGTGCAGCACTTGCATATGAGCTTGTCAAAAAAGGCTTTTCGGTTCTTTTATTAGAACAGAACGCAGTACCTGACAATGCTACCCGTTATAGTTATGGTGGTTTAGCGTTTTGGTCTGGTACTAATTTATTAACACGTCAATTATGCGACGAAGGCAAACAGCGTTATTCTGAGTTGCTGCATGAGCTTGGCAATGATATAGAGTATCGCGAAATAGATTTACTCTTAACTATTGACGCTGACTCAGACCCGAATATAATTGCTGAATCTTATTCTCGGTTTCAAACTCCACCACAGTTACTTTCTGTGGAAGCTGCATGTGAATTAGAACCATTATTAAATAAAAATGCTCTGAGCGGCGCCCTAACAGTCAAACATGGTCATATCCAACCAGAGAAAACAGCACAAGCGTACATTCAAGCTTTTCTAAACTTGGGTGGAAAAATCCAAATTACCAAAGTCCTTGATATTCAATCTTTGGGGGTAGAGTATAAAAACCTTGCTATTTGTGCTGGAGGTATTACTAGGCAGTTGCTTAATAAGTTTGGTATTTTCGTGCAGCAATATTTTACCCATGCAGAAATTCTGGAAACGGCGCCAGTTAATGTCAAACTTAGCACATTAGTAATGCCAGCAGTATTACAACGCTTTGGGTTTGAAGCTAAAGCTGGTCGAGATGATGAAATTTGGCGCCATCCTGGGAATGAGCCAGAGCCTGCAATATTAGATACAGGTGTAGTGCAGTTTTTAGATGGCAGTTTGCGTATTGGGCAAATTAGTCGAACGCTAACTGACCCAGAAGCAAAAATTCATGCCAAAGAAAGTGAAAAGTGGCTACGTGACAGTATTGGTTGTATTTTTCCGTGTTTGTCTTCTGTACCCGCAACTTGGCACCATTGTTTAGTAGCTTTTAGTAAAGATAGCTTGCCTTTGGTTGGTGCCGTTCCTAAACAGGATAATATTTATATTTTCTCTGGTTTTAGTAATCCGCTTGTGTATATACCACCACTTGCCTATAGGTTTGCTAATTGGGCATTAGGACAAAAAGACGAAATTATTGACCAATTATCGCCAAATCGTTTTAGAAATTTTTAGTTTAATCTAATCTAAACAATAACTAGACAGTTAATGTTCAAGCTATCCGTAAACGTTCAATATCTTTGATTGGTGGCGCACCAAACATGCGGGAATATCCCAGGCTGAAGTGTGAAGGACTTTCATAACCGACCCTATAGGCTGCGTTGGTCGCATCGGCATTTTCGGCAAGCATCAACCGACGCGCTTCCAGTAGCCTTAATTGTTTCTGATATTGCAGCGGACTCATTGAGGTGACTTCCTCCTCGCTATTGTGAAGGGGAAGCCGGATTCCGACCACGGCTATATTGCCGTGGCGAACAGCCCATGACCCGCTTAAAGGCTGTGCTGAAGGCGCTTTCGGATTCGTAACCGAGCGACAGGGCAATGACGGAAATGGGATCGCTGGAATTCAAAAGCCTATCCCCGGCCAGCAGCATTCGCCAGCGCGTCAGGTATTCCATAGGTGACACCCCAATCGTCGCTTTGAATTTCAGGGCAAACGTCGATCGCGACATGCCGATACGCTCCGCCAATTCCTGTAATTTCCAGCGATGCGCTGGATCTGAGTGCATAGAGTTGATTGCCGCGCCCATCTGTTTATCTGCTAGGGCGAAGAGCCATCCGACACCACCTCTCAAGCCTTCCGCCAGATGCAAACGTAAGGTCTGAACCAGCATCATGTGGGCAAGGTGTTGTGCTACCAGAAGGGCACCCGGTTGCCGCTCGCGCAGTTCCTGCATCATCCGCTCCAGAGACCATCGCAGCACAGAAGAGTCCGATTCTTTCCGGATATGTACAATGGGCGGTAGCACCCCCAACAGTATGTCGGCATTCGAGCCGGTAAGGGCAAAGCGACTACCGACAAGAAAGAAATCTCCGCCGCCATTGCACGAGACGATGCCGCCCTCTCGCGCAGTCGAAAAAATCGTGTCGGCATCGATAGGTGTCAAAGTCATGTCGCTTGCAAGGCGGAAAGGCCGCCCACTTGGTAGCAGGAAGCAGTCCCCAGCATGAAGGCACACCGCGTCGGGAACGCCCTCCACTCTAAGCCAGCACTGGCCAGAAATTACAGCGTTAAATTTTATGCCTTCGTGCCAGGGGAACTGAATCGACCAATTTCCACCCGCATCCAAGCTTGCGGACATATAACTGCGCGGTTTCAGCAACGAAAGCACATCTGAGAGCGGGTCCATGGCCATTCCGGACGATTGCGAAGATAATACGGACTTTACAGCATAGACTGTATTTTTTCAATCACCTATCTTGATCAATAACGGGGCTGCTCTCTGCGGTCATGAAATGAAATGAAATAAAGGAGAAGTTGTGATGCGTGTCTTCGTCACAGGTGCTACAGGCTTTATCGGTTCAGCCATTGTTCAGGAGTTAATTAACGCGGGTCATCAAGTACTCGGACTGGCGCGCAGCGATGCCGCCGCCGACGCTTTGGCTCAGTTGGGAGTCGAGGCGCATCGGGGCGCGCTCGACAATCTCGACAGCCTTAAGCTCGGCGCAACCATGTCGGATGGCGTGATCCACACTGCCTTCATTCATGATTTTTCCAATTATGCGGCGAACGGCGAGACGGACAAGCGCGCCGTCGAGACCCTCAGCGCTGCGCTCGCGGGATCTGGCCGACCCTTAGTCATCACCTCCGGCACCGCAGTCCTGCCGTTGGGTCGCCTTGGAACCGAAGATGAAGAGGCCGACCCCAATTCCACTGCGGCACCCCGTGTCGCTTCGGAAAAGGTAGCGCTTTCGATGGCATCGCAGGGCGTGCGTGCATCGGTGGTGCGCCTCCCGCCGTCGGTACATGGCGACGGTGATCACGGCTTCGTTCCAGCTCTCATCGCCATCGCACGTTCTAAGGGCGTTTCGGCGTATGTGGGTGACGGACTCAACCGCTGGCCTGCGGTGCATCGGCTCGATGCTGCACATCTCTTCAGGCTGGCTCTTGAGAAGGGAGAAGCAGGAGCCAGGTTTCACGGGGTCGCCGACGAGGGCGTACCAGTCAAACAAATCGCCGAGGTCATCGGGCGGCGCCTAAGAGTGCCGGTCGTCGCCAAGTCTCCCGAGGAGGCAACCGACCATTTTGGCTGGCTCGGGCACTTCCTTAGTGTAGACTGCCCAGCTTCTAGCGCTCTGACGCAGGAACGATTGGGATGGCGCCCAAGACAGCCCGCGCTGATTCCCGATCTCGATCGGGCGCACTATTTCGACAGCTGAACAGACCGTGTACCTGCCTGCGGCGCTTTCCGGGGCGGCAGGTACGCGGTCAAACTGGCGAAGCTGGTATTTTATGAATTTCTTTAGTCAGCTCTTCCATGACGGCAGATTGTCGCTGTTTTTCAGTTTTTTGATAATAAAGCAGAAATCTGGTTTACCGGGAGCAAAATATTTCCACTTCGGGCGTTCAACCTCAACGGTTTCAACTTCAACCAGTTAGTAATTGATAGCCAAGGTTGCGTTATTAACACATGGGCAGACATCATCAACCGCGAACGCGCGGTATGGATAACAACTTCAGTATTAACGACTATACTTACGAATGCGGCAACCTTCGTGTTTTCGGAAGCTGAGATTGAACTGAAGAATTTTAGCAATTTCGGAACAATCGAACTAGTAAATCAAGCGAATATATCAGGTGAGACAAATGGAGGCAAATAAAACAAATCTAACCTTAATTGCACTTAGGCGAACCAAATCACAAATAAAAGTTCCAGAACATTCAATGTTAGTTCCATTAATCTTTATTGTAGCGACTATTGCTGTTGGTATGTTACCCAATAAAGCTAAAACAAGAACTTATTAAGGCGCCTTTATCCACAACATCATATTTTTTAAGTTGGTTGGCGCCGGATTTACGGGTGCAGCACTTGCGTATGAACTGCGTATTGGGCAAATTAGTCTAACTCTAACAGACCCAGCAGCGAAAGTTGATGCAGTTGAAAGTGAAAAGTGGCTACGTAATAGTATAGGTCGAATATTACCTTGTTTATCTTCTGTGCCAATACAGGAGCGCCACTGTTTAGTAGCTTTTAGTAAAGATAGCTTGCCTTTGGTTGGTGACGTTCCTAAACAGGATAATATTTATATTTTCTCTGGTTTTAGTAATCCGCTTGTGTATATACCTCCACTTACCGCAGGGTTTGCTAATTGGGCGTTAGGACAAGAAGAATGAAGTTATTAACCAGTTATCATCAAATCGGTTTATAAATTTTTAGGGGACAAGACAAAATTATTGATAAATTATCTCAAAATAGTTTTATAGCGTTATAGTGATATATAGTTATAGATAAAAAATGTTGGGTTGCGCTGGTGCGACACCCAACCTACGTACTACGACGATGTATTTGAGCTTTCGGTTCCATCACTTGGTTGTATGATTTGGTCTTCTAGGACGGCTTTTACCATATCGGACTCTGCTAGTGCGTTGACTCCAGCAGCACAAATTTCAATTGGTATTTGACCTAATGCTCCTGGGTTTTCCGTTAAGGGCTGTCCGCCGAAGTCTTTAATAATGTTAAGAATATATTCAAATGCGTTTTTAGCCGAGTTGCGTATTGATTCAATCGCAGCTTTGCGCTCCGCAGGAGATTGACGGGCGCCACAGTTTTTCCCATTATCGATATGGAGAAAAACAATGACCCGAATTTTCTGCTGCGGTTGCAAACTACTTAAGCGATTTGCAAAATCGACGCTAATTTTGTGATTAAAAGGGTTACGCTGATACATATAATAGATGATGCAATCCCCTGGCTGCTCTTACTTGAGAGCGGTGTTAGCTTCCAGAGGTTGTATTAATCCCCATCCCCAGCGATTATCTGGACGACGAGTACCACCTACTGGATGTTTTGCTGTTTCCTTTAGTACCCTTATAATATCGATTACAGATGCTCTTGGATTTGCTGCCATTAGTAAAGCTGCAACCCCAGCAACGTGAGGAGTTGCCATTGAGGTTCCATCCATATAATTGTAAGCGTAGGTTCCTTCGGGAGTTCTAGTAGGTGG
The DNA here is from genome assembly GCF_019977735.1 of Calothrix sp. PCC 7716. GTDB lineage: Bacteria > Cyanobacteriota > Cyanobacteriia > Cyanobacteriales > Nostocaceae > Dulcicalothrix. Next base: position 966,875 of record NZ_AP025018.1, read on the forward strand.
TATACATGAGTATATCTGAGTCCCTGGCGCAACAACATCCGGTTTTGTAACCAATCTACCAGCTTCTTCTTGGTCGGGAAATACTAAACTTGCTCCACTGCTGAAAAACGCTACGTCATGTTTATTATTGGATAGCTTCTCGATGGCGCCTACCGAAAAGGCATTATATGAATTACCAGGTGAACTAGTATTGCCGTGATTCTCGTTGCCAACTGCGACAACAGGTAAAATGCCGTATTGGTTGATTAATATATCGAGAACTTCGGTAAATAAAGGTTCGTAGTAGCTCATGCCAAGCGACATGTTAATAATATCGGCGCCTGTTTCAATAGCCCAAGAAATACCTTCGAGTAAGGTTCGTAAAGTAGTGTTACCAATTAGTACACCTGCTACTAATAGGTTAGCATGAGGCGCCACACCTATGGAAACACCTTTATCGGTTTTCCCACCGGCAATAGTTCCACAAACATGAGTACCATGCTGACCACTATCAAATGGAGGTGAAGCGGTAATGCGTCGTCCGAGAGGGTCGATAACCACAAACTCTTTGACACGGTTGTTCAGTGCTGGATGTGCTGCGTATACTCCAGTATCTAGAACCGCTACATTTACGTTTTCACCTTTGCTTGTTTCCCATAGCTTGGGAATGTCTAGACTATTAAGTCCCCATGTTGTGCTTTCACTCTTATCTTGAGTTACCAAGTCAGCGTATTCTACCCGACGTGGTTGGATTAGGTGAATACTTTGATTTGGTAAAACTGCTACTACATGAGGTTGTTCGGCAAGTGCTTCTAAGGTTTTGTGGGTAACTTCGACTGTTGCTACTGGTAATGTACCTGAACCGATTAGCGAAATTTCCAATGGGTCATCACTATATCCTAAGTCGCGGCTTGCTTCTTGATAATGGTCGAATATTTCTTCTTGTAGCGCTTTTTGAATACTAGCTCGCTGTTGAGACTTTTCTAATCTATTGTGAATTTCACGCAGGCGCCCGCGTTTTGGTAGTCCTTCTGTTTGTGGCGCCTCGTAGATGACAATCGCGTCGCGCTTGTCGTCTTCATCGAGTCCAGCTAAAAATGGGTCAAATGCTGGTGATATTTTATGCTCTATACTCATAGTAATTTTTGGGTTTAGTTTTTTAATATTGTTACTCCGGCTCTAGAGTATACTGAGATACCTATATTTGATATCTACCTTTAAGGTAAGGTTTTCGGGTTGTTGAGGCGATATCGTTTGATGTGGATGTAAAATCTGTAGTAGCAATGAAGACTACTTTCTATTTACCACAGAGACTCAGAGGACACAGAGAAAGAGAGAAGCGTTATATGCACCCAGCGAATCACACTATATTGTGATTTTGATTAATATGCTGATATAATTCAATATGATTCTTATCTAATTTTAATAATTCCGCAGCCTCTGCTAACAGTGCGTTTTGCTCGCTTTGTATTTCGGCTAACCGTACTGATATTTCTGCTAATCTTTCCGGTTTGGTATTTACTGTAGTTGTATCGTTCACATAAATGATAGGCGCCTCTTTAACAGTATTATTACTCGTTAATTTATTCCACCCAAAAGCTGTATAATTGCCTAATTTTTGCCCACCATAACTAATTAACAACCAAATTAATCGTAGCGGTGTTTTTAATATTGATAAACTAGCGGTTTCAATCAAGCGAACAACCGCGCGGATTATGCTCCAAGCAAAAGCGATAAATAATAAACCAAGAATAACACTCCAAATTGGATGATTAGCTGCCCACCCAAGTAACTGCACCAACTTGTAAACAGCAGGATGTTGCACCAACCAATCATTGACCGAAGAATTCATTGAATTTTGAATCGCCGTTGATGTTGACTGCTGGATATTTTCAGCAGACTGCAAAGTTTTATGGAGCGAATCTTTGAGATTATCAATACCACTTGTCACCGTATTAACCGCTTGGTCTTTAGATTGCTGTGCAGTGTTATTTAGCGTATTAACGCTATCGTTAATTAACTGCTTGGTACTCTGAAAGTTTTGGCGCCAGTTTTCAAGTAATGTCATAAAAAGCCCTGCATATCAAGTTATTTATCTAATTTATAACTTTGTTATTACCATTTTATTGGCTTGTGGCACTGACATCCGGAGGGGCAGGCAAGGATGCCTGCTCCACAAGAGTATAAAAAGTAACACAAAAATTTTAGTATTTTTTCAAATCCATTGTTAACTGCCAATATTTCGTATAAATTAGCTTTGATAAGGCACCTATGTTAAGTCAAAACGAGCCTATAAAATCAGCTATTCCTCAAGACGAAGAAATAAAATTAATTAAGCAGCTAGAAAAGGTACTTGCACCGGGTTCACAACCAAAGATGATAGATAGTAATGGCGAACAGGTTGTAATTCCAGAATCGGTTCTTATAATGTGGTGCCAAGTTGTACATGCAATGGCGCTAGGGCAGACCGTCTCAATAGTCCCTCAAAAGCAGGAGATGACGACGCAAGAAGCAGCAGATTTTTTAAATGTCTCTCGACCTTACCTGATTAAATTATTGGAGCAAGGACAAATTCCTTACATTAAAGTGGGTTCTCACCGACGGGTAAATTTATTAGATTTGAGCAAGTGTAAAGAAGAGAGAGACAAAAACGACGGGAAGGTATGAAAGAATTTAGCAAATTTCTTCAAGAAGAAGGTTTTTATAATGAAGAAGGTTCTGATTAGAAGCGCGCGTTCCGTCATCAAAAGGAATAAAAGTTATTTTATCAGATATTGCGTTAATGTAATATTGTATATACCATATAAGAATTTGTAGCTATGCACTTAGAGTCAGATAAGATAAGCAAGCTCAACACTCGTTCGATTAAACAAGTTGATTCGCATTGCTCCCGTATTGAAGATTTCAAGGCAAAATTGATAGACAGTAACGGCGAAGAAATATCTATTTCACAATCAGAGTATAAACTTATACTTGAAGTATTGCAAGCAGTCAAATCAGATCAGATAATACATATAGTTTCACAAAATACCAAATTCACTACTCAACAAGCAGCTGATTTTCTCAATGTTTCGCATCCTTATCTAATTAAGTTATTAGAACAAGGAGAGATTCCTTATGTATCAATTGGAGCGCAAAAACGAGTACGATTTGATGATTTAAGTCAATATAAACAAAAACGCGACCAAAACCGTAGTCACATGTTGCAAAAGCTAATTGAGATGTCAGAAGAAGCAGGCTTGTACGAAGATGAGTAGCGACAAAGCGCAAATATTACTATGGTCGTTGTTATCTTGGATGCTTGTGTATTTTTCCCTATGTACCTACGTGACACTTTACTATCTGTAGCTGAAGCTAATCTATATGAACTTCATTGATCACAAAAAATTTTAGATGAAGCCATGCGGAATCTTGTCCAGAAAGGAAAAATGTCTACCCAGAAAGCTACCAATCTTGAACAGGTAATGAAAATAGCTTTTCCTGAAGCAATGGTGGAGGCGCCTGTAGAATTAGAACGAGTTATGACAAATGACCCCAAAGATCGTCATGTCGTAGCTGCTGCTGTCGCTGCAAATGCTGAGATAATTGTTACCAGTAATATTGCTGACTTTAATGCTGAAGCTTTAATTCCCTGGAATCTAAAAGCTGACTCTCCGGATAATTTTCTTTGTGACCTGTTTGACGAATACCCCGAAGAAATCCTTCAAGTATTAATTCAACAGTGTAACAAGTATACTAAACGTTCGATTAATTTGAGTGAATTACTCGATATGCTAAGTAAGAAAGATGGTGCAAATTTAATTAAATTTGCTAACAAAGTTCGCTTTTACTCTTCGTCGTCTCCTTCATAATAAATATCTAAATTAAGCAGCAAACCACGTTTTGAGATTCTCGTTAAAGTTTGAGGAGAAAAACTAAGTCCACGATTCCATCTTGTCAAAAATACACCACAAAATAAATCGGCATAAAATTGATTTATTAAATTTATCCACACATCTAAATCTGTTGGTAATTTATCGAATAACTGGTTAATCTGCTCTTCAAGGCTTATTTTTGAATTTCTCTTAGTAGAATGGCGCCATGAACCTGTTTTTTCAATTATGTCGTGAACTCTATAGTATTTGTCTTTATATTATACTGATAATGAGTTAAAAGTTTACTTTTAAACAGGCATTAAAATCTTAAGATGCTACCCTACGGGAAAACTGCGTTAACGTGCCTCAGCATGACAATGAGAGATGCTTCGTGCCTCAGCATGACAATGAGAGATGCTTCGTGCCTCAGCATGACAATGAGAGATGCTTCGTTCCTCAGCATGACAATGAGAGATGCTTCGTGCCTCAGCATGACAATGAGAGATGCTTATGGCTTGGTTGGAATTTTTCAAAGCTGTTTTTCAAGTGCGTCACATGCAATAACTACAGCATTTTCTGTTTGTAGGACGCGCGCGATTTCTGTTGCTTTTTGTGCATAGCTTGGATTATTTAATAATTCTTGTAATGAAGAAGCAACTCGCGGCGCCGAATATTGATTACGTTTAATTGTGCGTGATGTTCCTAGACGTTCGACTCGCGCGGCGTTGTCTGGTTGGTCGTGGCTGTAGGGCATAATTAAAGTTGGGCGCCCTGCTCGCAATGCTTGAGCAGTTGTACCAATTCCGCCTTGATGCACAATGGCACAAGCGTGAGGAAAAATTTGGGAGTATGGTAAGTAGTTGACGGCAATAATATTATTTGAAAGGTTTTGTGGAGGAGAATTTTTACCAATTAATAAGATAGCGCGACGGTTGATAAGTTTTGCTACTTCGATGCTTTCTTCGTAAAAGTTGCCTGCGTCCATAACTGCTGCGGAACCAAGGGTGAAAACTATCGGCGCCTCACCTGCATCTAAAAATTGCTTTATTTGTTCTGGAAGTTCTGCGCTTTGAGTTCCATCGTAATAGGTAAAGCCTGCAACTACTGTGTTTGGCGCCCAGTCAGGTTGAGGTTTACCCAAAACTGAGGAAAACAGCGCGATAACAAGATAAGGTGAGAATTTGCAATCAATATAAGGATTTCCTTTGAGTGGAGATAATCCTAGTTCTTGACGAAGTTGACGAACTGGTTTTGCCCAAGGATTACTTACCCGTTTTGCAAAATTGATAATGCTTTTGTTAAAAGTTGGGCTGAACTTGTATAAGTTTGCTAATGCCGGAAATGGCGCCAAAATAGGTGGGTCGTAAGCTGAGAAAAACGACATGGGAACCATTGCACTTGATGCCCATCTCATTTTAAGTTTTTCTGCTACCAGTGGAGTTGCTGTTACACCTTCACCTGAAAATATAAAATCTGCTCCTTGTGCAACTTCAAGCAAGTCTGTGTACATCGCGCCTAAATTAGGATTAACCCACTGTCGCACCATATATTCTTGCCCTGTTTTTAAATCCATCATTCGTGCCATTTCTTCTGGGTCGTTAAGGGCAGTAAAGTCTGGACGCATTCGATGAAACTCAAATTTTAATGCTTCGAGTTTAGATTTATATTCCTTGTGTGTTACGAATACTACATCATGACCACGTTGCCGCAATTCCAACGCAACAGCAATCATGGGGTGGAGGTCTCCTAAAGTTCCTAATGTAGTAATTACAATTCGGCTCACTTTTTTCTCTCTGTGGTAAATGTAGGGTGGGCACTGCCCACCATACAGTATATAAGCGGTGAGAAAATAACGTGAAAGCACAAGTATTCCGTGGTGTAAAAAATCTCTCATACGAGGAAATTCCTGTTCCATCTCTTGAACCTTCGGAGGTGTTGGTAGAGGTAAAGGTTGTTGGGTTATGTCAGTCAGATATTAAGAAAATTCTTTACCCCCTATATGAACCCCCGCGCGTTTTTGGACATGAGACAGCAGGTGTTATTTCAGCAGTGGGAAGTGATGTTAAAAAATGGCAGGTTGGACAACGAGTTGCAGTAATGCATCATATTCCGTGTATGCGCTGCGATTATTGTCTCAATGAAAACTATTCGATGTGCGACACGTATAAAAATATTGTGACAACAGCAGGGTTTGCGCCGAGTGGTGGTGGTTTTGCTGAGTATGTAAAAGTACCTGGGCATATTGTTGAGAATGGGGGGTTGATACCTATTCCTGATGATATTAGTTTTGAAGAAGCTAGTTTTGTTGAACCGACGAACTGCTGTCTCAAAGCTGTGAAAAAGGCAAATATTCAACCTGGGCAAACTGTGTTAATAACAGGCACCGGACCAATTGGGTTAATGTTTGTAATGTTGGTCAAATACTTTGGCGCCAAAGCTATTACTACAGATTTAATTCCTTCGCGGATAGAAAAAGCAAAACAAGTAGGCGCCGAAGCTGCTTTTGACGCGCGTGATGCTAATTTACCAGAAAAAATACGCACGCTAACTAATGGTATGGGTGTAGATGTAACTTTGCTAGCAGTTCCTAGTGACAAAGCATTTTTCCAAGCTTTAGACTGTACACGCAAAGGAGGCAAAATACTATTCTTCGCCGAATTTCCCGATGAAGTAGAAATTCCCATCAACCCCAATATCCTTTATCGTCGAGAAATTGACTTAATGGGCAGCTACAGTTCGTCATTTAAAGTTCAAAGTTTAGCGGCAGATATTGTATTCAACCGTCGCATTGATGTCAAAGCATTAATTAGCGACCGTTTCCCATTACAAGATTTATCACAAGCCGTCGAACAAGCTGTTAAACCAACCCCAGAAACCTACAAAATCTTAATTTATCCATAATAACCTCTTGTGGTGGAACAATGAACTCTTGTGGAATGAGTTAAACTCTTGTGGAACGGGCATCCCTGCCCGTCCTTTCAAGCCATCTAAAACAAACTCCTCTGTGTCCTCTGTGTCTCTGTGGTAAAAATAATTACTTTGACTGCACAGGCAGGATGCCTGTGCTACAAGAGTTGAATCAATTTTTGAAACTCTATATCTTGGGCAATATCATCAAAATTTGTATCGTTTTCTGCTTCTTCTTTGTAACTAGGGTCAAGATTTATTGCTTCTTGTAAATTTTCTAAAGCTAAATCTACTTCTTTCTCCAACGCATAACAAACTGCCTTATTATAATAAGCATCGGCATAATCAGGTTTTATTTCCAGTGCTTTGTCGAAACTATCAATAGCGTCTTCATCAAATCCCAGTTTCATAAGAGTGTAACCTCGCTTATTCCAAGCTTTGGCAAATTCTGGTTTTAATTCGATAGCTTTATTAAAGGATGATATAGCTTCTTCGTATTCTTCTAATTCTTGTAATGTCAATCCTCTATTTAACCAGGCAGATGCATCATCTGGTTTAATTTGTACGGCTTTATTAAACGAGTTAAAAGCTTCTTGATACTGATTAAGATAACCCAAAGCTACACCACGATTCGACCAAGCTTTATAGTAGTTTGGTTTATATTCTATAGCTTTATCATAGCAACTAATTGCCCCTGGAAATCGTTTTATTTTTGCTAAAGCTAAACCTCTGTTAAACCAAGCGTCAGGGTTTTCTGGTTCAATCTCTAGTGCGTCATCGTAGCAGGCAATTGCATCTTGATAACGTTTTTGAGCAAAAAGTTCTTCACCTTCTTTTATATATTCATCTGCTGTTAATTGTTGTGGTTTATCTTGTAATGTTTCTTCAATAGGGGTAACATTCGCTAGTTTCTCTAAAACAAGTTCTTTTTTCTGTTGAGCATCATTTTGCAATTCTGAGAGTTGAGAGACAAACTCCAACTCTAATTTTTCCATTTTTTCTAAGATTAAAGATTGTTGTTCCTGAGTATTTAACTGAAGTTCTAAAAATTGAGCAGCAAATTCCGAACCTGATTTTTCTATGTTTTCCAGTATTAAGTCTTTACGACGTTGAGTGTCTGCTTGCAACTCTGAAAGTAAAGAAGCAAATTCTGACTGCATTTTTTCTAAATGCTGAATTATTTTATCGCGCGCTTGTTCAGCATCAGTTTGTAAAGCTTGTAGTTGAGAAGCATATTGTAATTGTAACTCTCCTGAAATTTGCAAAAGTTGCTGTTGAGCTTGAGATTGTAATTCCAAAATTATATTTTTGGCTTCATCTTTATATTTAGATATATCGGTAACTACTATGTCTTTTTGTTGTTGAGCATCTAATTGCAAACTAGAAAAATGAGATGCTATTTGAGACTCTAATTTGAGAATATTTTCTAAAGTCTCATCTGTTTTTTGCTTGGCGCCTAAATTTTGGTTATTAAGTTGAGTCTCGAATTCTGTTTCTAAATTATCTACTAAATTATCTATTTTTTGTTGAGCAGATTTAATTAATGTTTCTAGCTGTGATAATAACTGGTATGAAGATTGAGATAGCTCGGAGGTAACTAACGGTAAATTTTGTTTTTCTAATTTAATGCTGTTGCGTAGCTTTTCTGCTTCTTGTTCTAATTCGTGTACTATTGCCTGATTTCTTTGAATCGCTTTTTCGGCTTGCTGTTCAACAATGGTTAGCTGTTTTTGCAATTCTGTCACCCCTTGAACTTCCGAAGTAGCCCTATTTACAATTTCCCGTAGTGCTGCACGTCGCAGCAGCCAAAATGATGCGAGTGCTGCTACTGGAAATAATATCCAAATAATTATACCAATATTTATTAGAGTGTTTGTACTGTTGTTGCGTTCTGTTGCAGGCGCCAGTTGTGCCAAATGTGAGTCTTGCGTTTTAGTTGCTAATGCAGTGCTGTGAATGCTGGCGCCACTAATAGACAGTAAAACAGTGGTCAAGACTGTAGTACTTTTGAATGCGAAGGCGCCGATGATTTGATTAAACATCATGCCAATGTATCTCCATAATTTTGGCTGCGGCATATTATTCAAATTTAGCAGCCAAATCAGGATTGTTAAATCTGAAGCTGTACGATTTGATTTACATATACTTCGACGTTTGTACCCGCACGTAAAAACCAAATATTTCCCCGTCCCATCATTTCGGAAATTGCTTGCTGGTTACGGACTGTAATTTGAGGTATCAAAGAACTCATACCTCCTTCTAACACTCCTGTAAATACGTTGCCTCTAGGATTACTATCGGTAACAATGTTGCCGGTTGCTGTTGTAATGTATTGTGTTTGCGGACGGTTAAGTATTTCTGCTGCTTTCCCAATTCCTCCTAAAGCAAACAATCCTGCGTCCATTCCAGCAACGGCGCCACCTCTATCATGATATTTATTGGCGATTAGTGGTGTTCCTTTCGGCGCCCGAATTTTGATTGCACCTGATGGTAAAGTTACTTCTGTCGGTTTACCATCTTTTTGCACCATAACTGAGACTACCTTTAAATCGAGCATTCCACCTTCACTTATTCTATTGATTTGCGTTAGTAGTTCTGTTCCTGTAGGTAGAGCGATTTGGTCATCTGGAGTTTTTAATGGTTGCTTTAAAGTAACAATAAAAGTGTTGTCGTTAGTATTGTCATTATTACTTCCAGTTCTGTTGATTTCTCCAAACAACGCGGTTGATAATACTGCTTTTGTGCTGGTTCCTGCTGCTACAGATTTACCCGTCTGATTAACTGGATTTGCAACCGGGATATTTTGAGTAGTTTGTATTGGTGTTACTGGTTGCGGTATGGTTGGTAGTAAACTAGCTGCCAATGGTGGCTCAACTTTTGCTGGCGCCAATTGTGGTAAGGTTGGTGGTGCTGCTACAACTGGATTTGGTTGTTTAGTTGGTTGTTGAATTACAGGTTGTGGAACTCGAACGATACGTTCAACTGTGACTGTGCGAGGTACTATACGTTCGACTGTGACGGTACGAGGTATATAAACTGTTGGCGCCGGAGTTGGAACTCTTTGTACTACTACTCTGGTTATTTCTTTTGGTTTTGTTTCTGTCTGTACGGTGGGAGTTGGTTTTTGGTTAAGTTGTGGTTGCGCTGTTCTTAATTGTAACTGTGCAGCTTTGACGGCATTTGCTTGTTCTGCTAGTGCTAACTTTGTTTTTAGAACTTCTATTTCAGCTTCTGGTTTGGGTTGTGTTGGTTCGCTAATTGGAATTTGAGGTTTTTCGGGAACATAAGCAGTTTGCTGTTGCGGACTTGTTCCATTCATCATTTTAGATAGAAATACACCTCCTACTAATACTGTAATTAAAGTAGTGGCGCCTACTAAGCTTGCTTTTGCGAAAGGATTTGCAGCTAGTGGTTGTTTTGTACGAGATAATTGAGGTTGTGATTGTAAGTCTGAGGCTTCATCGTTGGTAATAGCTAATGCACTTTGTTCTGGATTGGTATTATTTACATTATTTGTTAAGCCAACTTCTTCAAAGCCAACTAAATCAGCCATCCGAATTTGCCAGTCATATGAATTGAGACTATGCTCATTATTAATATTTGGGTTGTTTTCTTCTATAGTTTGGGGTTTAACGCCGTTTTTAGATAATGGTTGTTGACTCATAATAGTAATATTTTAGGTATTATATTTTAGGTATGATGTTTTATAAGCAGGATTTATCTTCGATGTCGCAAATATTATAAATTTGTAGTCGAGTTTCACCAAGTTTGTAGACTGCAGAATGTAAAGGAGTTGGAGCTTCAGACGAAGCAATTGTTTGTGTATCTATGGCGCGAACTAAAATTTGCTTATTGAAAGGGATTGGTTCTCCAATCTTATCATAACCTGTAAGAAATAAGCGGTTTGCTATGATTCTAACTTTCCATTTTCCTTCACCTATTTGCTCTGGTAAAGATAAATGTTTTATAACCAATAAACCTTCGGCATCGCGAATTGAGTTATTAAAGTTGTTTCTAGCAAGACTTTGACTAATTTCTGTTGAAACCTTTTGCCGAATGTCTCCCGATAAAAGTTGTGATGTAATTTGCCAAACAGTTTCTTGTGATTGTTTTTCTGACCAGGTAAACATTAAAGTTGTAGCTTCGCCAATAAAACGCCTAATTGTTTCTTGATGACGTTCTAAATTAGGTTTTGTGTCTACTACTATACCACGTCCATCTGCCAATTGTACTAAGCTTTGTGGTCGGGCGCCATTAAGTCGCTGCAACATTGAACCATGAAATATTAATAAAAGTAATATAATTATATTTAAACCAAAACTTGCCACAGCAAATATTGGCAGAATACTAATGTTTATTTTCTGGTTTTTTTGATTGAGTAAGCTCATGATTCACTAACCTATCTAGTAAAATTTCCAGTATTGAGATTTGGACTACAGCTATTTGGTTTATTTTCGTAAGGGCTAATTATACATAAATCACTAATTTCATAAATTTCTAGTTTTGATGAACGAACGTTGTAAATGGCTTTTTGTAATTCTGTAATATCTTTTTTTGAAGTATAATCATAATAATCTACTGCTTGAACTAAAAAATCTTTGTTAAAAGGTGTTAAGAATTTTTTGTTATCGCTACGTCGAGTTTGAACAATATTAGCAACCATGCCGACACGCCATTTACCTGGTGCGATTTTTTCAGGGGGATAGACTCTTTGAATAACTAACTCTGATTGAATAACTTGATTGCTATTAGAAAAAATTTCGGGTGGTGTCATATCGGCAATTTGTTCTAAAAAACCATGACGAAAATCTTCTGAAAGCGCAAAACTAGCAATCCAACTACTTGTAGAAACTTTTTTGACAAGACCTTTTTGTGTTTTGATGGGTATTCCCGTATCGGTTTTGAGATTCGTTGCATCATCTAGTGTAGCTGGTGGAAGTTTACCCGACCAATCAAATGTTGCAGTCATTATTTTACCAACAAATTGGCGAATAAACTCTGGGTCACGTTCTAAATTATCAATTGGAGGTGCTGGTTTGCCATCGATAAGCTGAACTAAGTTTGGTGGTTTGCGATTAACTACATTGCGAATAGTTAAACCTTGAAAGAGTAACACAATTAAAGCTATAGAGTTTAAACCTAAAATGGCAATGACAAATATCGTCAAAAAATTAACTTGAGTTTTTTTCTCTTGTAATAATCTGGTCATAGTTTATACCCTCTGTTGTACCCAAACGGCGCCATAACTGATAGCATTAAATACGGCAAATCCTGCAAGTGCCGCTAATAATAAAGATATTAAAGGAGCTAAAGTTCCTAAAAAAATTAAGAACCACATCAAATCTGGTTCAGTAGCAATATTTTGTGCGGAAGTGTTTACAATAGCTACAGAAGTGATTAAAGCAATAATATTAAAAGAAAGCTTGGCGATTCCCAACGATAAAAAACCTGTAAGCCAAGCATATATTGGTTTGCCAGCAACGGGTAGTAAAGACCCTCCAACTGCAAGAGGTCCCAAAGTCGCAACAAGTAACATTGTTGCTTCAATTAAATTTTGAAATGCCGACTGTAAAGATACTAAAAAATATTTTATGCTTGTTTGTGTTGTCGAGCCGAGTAAAGAATTGAATGCTAGTTCAGATACAGTATCGTTACTAACGACTATTTGATTAACTTTCGTTTCTAGTCTGGTTATCCAAGGTTGTGTACCGTATAAATTACGATATTCTAGCCAAACTGCGTCTATTTTTTCTTTAGCTTTGATTAAACATTGCGTTTGTTGTTCACCTATTAATGATTGACATGGACGAAACAAGGCGCCTGCTACTTCTTCAGCTACGCTCATACTAAGTGCTTGCTGATAAGCTTTATTAACATCGGTAGTTTGTATAACTTGCTGATTAATTGTATTAATAAAATTACGTACACCCAACGTTAAATTCGATAATGGTGTACCATTACCAGGGTTAGCGAGTAACAACACTACTAATATTGGAAAAATTAAAGAAGAAATTGGACGGGAGAAATCATTATCAACGACATCGCGTAACCATTGCATCATGAAAATAATTAAAGTTCCAACAGCAAAAAATATGCCTAATTTGGTTAAAACACCATATAAATTATTATTCGTATTATTTTGCAATAAATCTATCCATTGTTTATCCCAACCACTAGTTACACTTTGGGCTGTAAGGGCGCCATCTCTAAAAATATCATTAGTACCGAGTGCAGCAAATAAATTTGAACAAGTATGAAACCACATTTTATGATTTTTATTATATTATCTTAACTACTTTCTACCTATTAAATCAGTTTGTGAAGTCACCCTTAAAAGTCGTGCTACTTCCGCTGAAGTATCAACCCTTCTCGCACGATTAGCATCATCAACTTGCTGAGATATATTAGCAAGATTTAAATTAGAATATTGCAAATCTCGATGTATTGATATAGTCGTAGCTAAAGTTTCTCCTGCAATTTTAGATTGTTGATTTTGAATATTAATATTTTGTAGTTCCAAATCAGCCAAACCTTCCCAAGTTAACTGAGTTAACTTCGATTGACTACTTAACATCGAACCAAAAGATGGATTAATAGCGCCTAAAGTAGAAGCTGCTAAATTACCAATGCCATTAGCAGCAGCTTGAATTTCGATTTCCTTTTGTTTCTTATTAATACTCGCGGTATTAGCCAACTCAGACACTTTACTAACCGTGATTTGAGTATTCTGTAACTGACCCTTTAACTTACTCTGCCCATTACTACCCAAAACACCATCAACAGAAGCGCGAGTAATTTGACGCTGAACTTCATTACCTACAATCATTCCAAACACAGCAGAATTATTCTCATACTTACTAGATATCGAATATGGAATAACCCCATCTTTAACAGATTTAGCAGCCGCATTAGGATTTGGAATATTTAAGGCGCCATTAGAATTTGCAATAGCAGTTTGAGACTGAGACTCCAAAGGCTTCATCTCCGAAATATTACTATTTAAATAATTTTTAAAATCATTAGCATAATATTGAAAATCAGTCCAAACATCGCCCAACCCTGCCATAGCTGGTAAACTTCCTAAAAAAGCAATTGAACTCAAAAGTAGGTGCGGCAAAAGCCACCTTACCTTATTCTCCTCTTTCTTTGCGTCCTTTGCGTCCTTTGCGGTTCGTTTCATAAATCTTCTACTTACTCCTAATCTCATCAACTAACAGGCGTGCAAAACGAGAAATAGCCTCATACTTATCTCCATACCTCCTCAAAAAATCACTACGCGCAGATTGTTCCGAAGGATTATTAGCCACCACAGCCAACTGCTCAAAACCAGGATAATAACGACAAAACGTATAAACACCGTTATCATCCAAAAGCCACTGACTATAAATATCTTTTTTACGCGGGAAAAAACCTTCAGAAGCATTACGCGCAATAACCTCGCGCGGATATTTTAGAATATTGACAAAACTATCAACAGCCACAGGTTGAATACGACCAATCAACCGAGTAGATAAATTCTGCAAAATCTTCGACGAAGCTTTAGACCTAGCAATAGTATCTGGGTCTTGCGCTGACAAAATCACCCTTACACCAGCTTTGGCGCCATTTGCACAAAGTCTACCAACCAAGTCAGCAATTTGGTCGAACTCAAACAAAATAGGCGCCTCATCAATAAAAAATATCGAAGCAGGACTACTCAACGCTCTACGCAAAGCTGCTGCATAAGCACTCAATGACAACAAAGCAGCATCTTCGCTATCAGATAAATTTCTCAGAGCAAAAACTAATAGTTGAGCATTAGTCGGAAAACTCGAAGGCGCCGACACAGCTTGTCCGATACGACTTTGCAGCCAAAAGCGTAAGCGTAAATTAATAACTTCCAACGCATCATCAACTCTATTACCCGCAGAATACAAATCAAGATGCTCGCGCGAACAGAAAGTCAAAAAATCTCTTAAAGTCGGAGTCTTTTGCCAAGCTTCAGTTCCAAACCCTTCGGTCATCGCAGCATAATAGCGCTTTTGAATACCCTCATCTGAAAAGAACGCACTCAAAGCCAAATTTAAAATCGAGCGTACAGTTTGTGACAGCAACTGATTTTCGCTAGTTGCACCCAGCACCATTATCATTAATGCTGATTCGAGAAAAGCAATAAAATCTTGGAAACGTTCTTTTCGATCGGACAAACTCAGCAACCGTAAATCTGGCTGTTCAAACAAATTATTTGATTGTTTAGAAATATCAAAATAGGCGCCGTTCTCCGCCATAAACTCGGTATAGTCACTAAAAGTAGAAGTTCCATCAGGTTTAGGAAAATCTAAAGCAACTACAGGCATACCGTGAGCTAAAGCTTGGGTGAGAATACCTGAAACTAATACTGATTTACCAGCGCGAGTTGTGGCAAATAATCCCAAATTCTTATGCTGGTTAAATAAATCGAGATTTACAGGTGTTCCTCCTTCGTCGGTAATTAATTCAAACCCCTTACCATCACCTGCTCGTGGTGTTACCAAAGGAATTAAGCCCCAAACTTCATTGGTAAGATAAAGCTGGCGCCGATTAAAAGGTTTTGCAAGTAAAGCATCCCAAACAATAGGTAAAGTTTGTAACCAAATTTTCCATGCGTATTCGGTTTCTCTAACTACACGCGCTGGACGTTGAAAACAAGTTTCAATATATCTACACGCTTCGTTTAGTTGCTCTAAATTCGAGCGGTGAACTAAAATGACAATTCCTGCTTGTATTGGTAATGCACCTTCGTATATTTGTTCTTGTGCTGCTACAGATTTTTGAAGCTTTAATTGTGCAGCTACGTCAATAGTGTTACTTTTTTGCTGCGCTAATTTTGCTGTGACGTTTGACTGCTTCAAAACTCGTTGTAAAGTTGTTTTGACCAATGTGGGGTTTGCCGTGGTTAATTGACAAACTATTTCAGTATCAACAACTGTATCTCGTGCTAGTAACTCCCATAAATATCGTAGTTGTGCCGATTTATTTTGCCATCCTCCTGGTTTATCCAGAAATGTCATGGCGCCGACATAGCGATTTTTAACATTAATCCATTGACGGTCAGCAGCAGGTGTAGCAGAATCGATTAATAATGTAGTGCTATGAATATTTTCGATTAATAACTGACTACTTGGTAAATCAGAATGAACTTTCTCGTGCAACCCATTTTCATCTAGTACCAATAACTGAGGAATATTAATAGGTTGAGTATCATTAAACCGTTGCCAAATTTCTTGCCAAAGTTCAACTGCACTTAAAGCTACAACATCCAAACCCATTTTGTTAGATAAAACTTGTTCCCAACGACGAAACCCTTCTTGGTAAGCATTAGAAATAACTGTTTCAATTCGCTGGTTTTCGCTTTCTGCTGCTTCACCCTTGAATGTTAACCACCAAGACTCAGCGCGCGCTAAAAATTTCTCAATCCAGTCATTAGCAGCAGTAGTATCTGGTTCTACAGTATATGTTACATACACACGTAGAAATTTTGGCTTACGGAAACCGGAACGAGTTAGTTGTTGCGCTCGCGCTCGTTCTGAGGTTAGCAAATACTGTATTTCTGAAGATGCAGCCGAATTTACTAAAGACGCTAGTTCTTGTTGACGTTGTTTATCCGAAGAAAAAGACCCCAAATGAAACGTTATTCTTTCGCCATCGGGTAAATCTTTTAAACCAGCTTCGATATTATTACAAATCGTATCAATTTGTTCGCTTCTTAAAGTTGTATGAATACCTTTACATTCAAAGCCAAAGACAAAGCATAATTTATCTTTTTGATTTCCTTTCGTCAAAATGTAGGCGCCAATATCTCGACCATTGAGCGCAATCTGTAACATTGTTGCTAAATTTAGAGCATCCTCGAAAGGAGTCAATCTACTTTCTTGACCTGCTACGTTTACGCTTTGTTTTCCAATTTTTTCTTTCATAATCAAATCCGAAAAAACTTTTATACCGAGCGGCGCCGCGTGTCCAAATAGGAACTCCTATAAACTTACTAAGAAACCGCCAACTTTTACCACCAGTTAATATCCACCAAGTAGCAATTCCCCAACCAGCAATTAATATAGTCCACAACCATTTTTGCCATTCATCAGAAAATAAACCACCAAAAAAACCATTAACAATAAAATAAGCAAGTAGAATTATAATTATCCAAGGAAATAGTTGGTCTGCTGGAATGGGACCTAAAGATGGTTGTGTGCCTAAAATTTGGTTTACAGGACGGAATTCTTTATCTCGGTCTTCAGCCATAAAATATATTAATACTTACTTGTTAACCAGTAATAAAAGATGTCAGTACATCAGCAATTGTTACAGCAATCACAACTAATAAAGGAGTTCTTGCCACAACTTGCCAATCTTCATCTTTACGAACAGCATTAACTACTCCAACCAAAGCAATAGCAATGTAGAGTAAATAAAGCGCGCGAATGACGTTGAATACCAAACTCACAGCAGTAGTTGTGTTGCCCTGAGAACCATTAGTTAAGGTGTTGTTGAAGAATTTTTCTGCTTTTCCAAAAAATTGTGCTGCTGCTGGATTCGCAAAATAATCTATCCAGAAGAAACTTAGAATTGTAGCAACGAACAACCCTTGTAATAACATCAGCCAGCTTTTAGGCAAATGTAAATACTCTCCAACTTGCTGGATAATAACAGTACCTAAAGTTCCTATAATCAAACAAAATAACAGCGCTGGACTTTTAAGACTAATAAAAGTTAACAAAACAGCACAGGTAAATAAAAATGGTACTGATGCGAAGGCGCACTTAAACCGATTTTTAAATTGCCATTTTGTCAATCTAAATGACTTGTCTTGAATTTTTTTTGCGGCAATCATCACAAAGTACTTATCTAATTGCATTAACGAATTACCTGTATACTTAGCTATTGGTAATATTTGTAATAAATTAAGTAATAAATTAAAAATTTTATTAATTTTATATACAACAAATTCGTTGCAATAAATCTCTAAAATACAAAGCGATTATATGACTTTAACAAAATAATTGTTGTGTTTCGGGCTACAACGAATTCGCAATATAAAAAGTTAATTTAAATTTAATTTACAATTAATTTCTATTTAATTGCTACGTAGGGTGGGCAGTGCTAGCCCTGTCAAGGTGAGCATGGGTACTAACCATTTATAAGGGTTTTAGCCTTTCACTGATTAAAATTTGAAAGCAAAAAATAATATTTGCGCTCAATTTTATATTCCAGAGTTGGGGGTACAACGTAAGAATAAGGCTTTTATCTAGTACTGTATTGGTACACCTTGACAGGGCTAGGTGGGCAGTGCCCACCATACTTGTTGCAATTATCTTGATCTACGAGGTGCGGTAGTACCACCACCGGTGCCACCTCTGCCACTAGTACCAGTCGGCGCCTGAATCGTCTCAAGCATTACTTGGTAAATTTGAGTTTGGTCAACGGCGCCAGGAACACCAGGGATAGAGTAAGTTGTCACAGGACCACCTGGACGATTATCAACGTAGGTGTAGTTTTGACCTACATATTTAGAAAGGCTTACAGGGCCACCTTGGTAGTAAACAGGCACTAAACGATTAGTGTGGCTACCCCAGAGGTACTTTTTGGTTGGGTCTGAACCCCAGAAATGACCTGCTGTAGCGGGTGTATGCTTGTTGTACGTCAAGTCATCTGCACCGTTTGCAGCCAACAACTGAGGAAACTCAGGGTTGAGAGTAAGATAGTGGTCGTGGTCAGCAGTAACGAGTAGTAAATTCTTCTGCCAACCACCATTTTGGTTAATCCAGTTAATAGTGGTTTGTACAGCTTTATCAAAGCTATTCATTGTACCGATGAGGTTGTCCATGTTGTCATCATGAGCAGCCCAGTCAATATCACCACCTTCAACCATCAACCAGAAACCATCAGGGTCTTTACCCAAAACTGTTAAAGCAGCTTGTGTTAAATCAGCAAGAGTTGGATTTTCGTTGATTTCTTTAGCGATAAACGAAGCGTCAGTTTCACCAGGAGATAGAGGACGAACTTTATCAGGAATTGGAGTTTGGGGGTTTGGATTTGCGCTAGCAGTAGCAGTTGCGTACACCGAGAACATATCTAAGCCTGTTGTGCTGTAGTCACCGTTGGCTGTGGCACTAGGTATGTTACCGTTTTGTCCGCGAGCGCCATACAAACCTAAGAGTTTTTCTCCCGCGTTGGGGTTCAAAGCAGCAGCAGTATTGAGCAAGGTTGCAGTTGCATTAGGGCCGCGCTCTAAAAATCTGTAACCGTAGCTGTTATTTGTAGGATTGTTTTTGAGAGTGTTGTAAGTTGACTGCTTAATGTAAGTGTAGTCAAATCTTGGTCCGACACTAGTGGTGTTTTGGAAATCTAAAGGATGTCCCCCACCAAGCAGTACTGTTGGTTTAAATATGCTTAAACCCTGTTGAAGAATACTGTCTAAATTTGGAGCATCAGTATCGTACTTAGCACGACGATTCACGAAGGACATTGCGGCGCCTGGTGTTGCGTGGGTAATGGGAACCGAGGTAACCAAACCAGTAGCTTTACCTTGAAGCGCAGCTTTTTCGAGGATTGTTGTTACTCTTTGTTCGTAGATGTCTACGCCCATTGCGTTGTTGAAGCTCTTGACACCAGTGTATAGTGAAGTCGCTGTGTTAGCTGAGTCAGGGTAGCTGTACTTGATGTATTCTTTGTCAAAGCTACCTGGATTGGCTGGAGTAATTGGAGTCCAGGGGTTGGGGCCACCCTTTGCAGGTTCATAACCTACTAAATTACCACCAGATGTGGCGCCTCCACTAGCACCAGTGCCAGGGTTAAAGGGTGTAGGTGTGAAAACAAAGCCAGTACGAAGAGGACTCAGACCAGTTACAGGGTTAGCATTATTGAGAGCAGAGTTACCAGTATTGAATGTACTGCTCCCCCTAACAGTGGTGCCATAGGTACTAACCAAACTGTAACCAGTCAAGTTTTGGAAACTTAAACCCTGACCTTTACCACTGGTGTACATGGGGGCGCCATTAGCAACTGCTGCTGCGCGTGCCATTTCCCAACCCATACCATCGCCAATCATAATGATGACATTCAAGCCATTACCAGCGTAAGCAGGTAGTTGCCATCCTGGTAAAATACCCAAGCTAAAGAAGAGGGTACATAAAATTACTGACAGAAGTCTTTTGCCGTTTTTTACCAATCCAATCATCAGAATTACCCTAGAAAACTTAGTTATTGAAAGTAAGAGCAGGTTTATAGATATTTTTGAACTAAGTCGAAAATTTAAATAAACCTGCCTACAGGATGTAAAATTGCGCGAAAACCCGACGTTACTAGTAGAAGCTACGTTCTAGGTGAGAATTTGCAAACTCTTGATAATCGGCGCCTGCTGGCTGTTGAATTGCTGTATTTACACCAACACCAAATGTAGAAGCAGGCGCCTTTTGTGCAAAAACGACAGAGGGTAATACAACTAACAACAACCCAGCCAAAAAGCATACTAGCCACTGCTTGTACTTTTGTAGTAGCTTCATTGAGTTTCCTCCTATTAATTAAGTGATACGCATCCTGACTCTTGAGTTTATTTGCCAGTTACCAGACTAACTAAACTCTGTTCAAATAGCGGGTGAAGTGACTTCACAGTTTGAGACTTACGACTGGTTAGTTGCAACGATATTTCAGTGATGCCAAATGAACGATTAAGAGTGGAGTGCAATTTCTTTAATAGGTAATCGCGTTCGTCAACAGTTTGACATTCCACTGTCAAGTCAGCACATAGCATTACTTGAGTAGAATCAATTTTCCAAACGCGAAGTTTATCTACCTCTAACACTAAAGCATTTGTCAGAAGTAAATTTTTTACTTCCGTTATGTCGATTGATTCGGGTGCATATTCCAAAAAAATCTTTAGACTTTCTTTGAGTAAAGGAAATGCACTTATACCCGTTATCGTTCCAACTAGTAAACTCACCGCAACATCTGCCCATAACCAATTAAATAGATGAACTGCCAAAGCTGCAAGGATAACTCCTACAGAACTAACTGTATCTGAAATCATATGCAGCATGGCGCCTCGGAGATTTAAATCATTATGGCTGTGAGGATGAAGCAACGTAATGTTGAATAGATTTACAATTAAACCCAACACCGCAGTTACTAGCATTGGTAAACCCATAATATTTTGCGGGCTTTGCCAACGTTGAATTGATTCCCAAATGATGAAACCTGCGAGGAAAATTAAACCCAAACTATTAGCTAAAGCCGCTAAAGTTTCTAGCCGACGATACCCAAAAGTCGCTTTATGGTTTGCAGGTCGCTGTGCCAACAAGCTACCTACTAAAGATATTGCCAAGGCTGCGATGTCCGAAAACATATGTCCAGCATCAGCTTGTAACGACAAACTTTGACTCCATAAACCTATGCTCCACTCAACGATAAAAAATACCGTAAGTAAAACTAAAATTATCCATAACAGTCTTGTTTTTCGTTGACTTTGAGTTAATGCCGCAAAGTTATCTGAACAACCGCATCCGCACCATTCAATAAAATTCATTGTCAGTATCGCACATCAAAGACCAAAACTAATCACTCAGCACTCAGAACTCATCACTCAGAACTCAGCACTCAGCACTATCTAATTAGGACAGAAACCATTTGCTACAGGAGTGAATCCAGAACCTGTAGATATAGTTGCAGAACCAATTGCAGTTGGTGTAACAGTTGCAGGTACCAGATCTGTGCCGTTGAATGCTTGCAGAGTAATTCTACCTGTGTTGGTCGCGAACACTCCATTCTCAACTTGGAATATTGCCCCACCTGTAGCAGAGTTACCGTTATACAAGCTATAGTCAGCAACTGTATTACCTGAACCTCTATTGTTATTGAGTCTTACGCAAACTGTTGGCTTAGTACCAAAACTAGCAGGGTCTGCTGCGATATCAAAGGCACTAGGAGTTGCAGGACTTTGAGTTCCAGTTACAGTGTTGTTGTTTGTCAAGGTGTTGTTGTCTGCATTTACAGATATGTTGGAAGTATCAGAAGCAAACACTGAAACACCCAAGCTGCCACTATTGGAAATTGTGTTATTCGTGAGTCTAAAGCGAAGTCTTGCAGCTTCTGATGCATCAACTTCAACGCCAACACCAGTTGTGTTATTAATTGTGTTACCCGAAACAGTCACGCGCGTATCTGCATTACCAGATGCAAGAACGTTAATACCGTTGGTTCTAGAACCAGTAATAGTGTTACCAGATATGGTAACTTGTGGTTTAGCAGTATCACTAACTTCTACAGCAACACCACGTCCACGAATATTGTTGATTTGGTTATTAGAAATTGTTGTAGTTCCTTGTCCATTACCAAAAGCACCGAACACAACACCTTCTGTTGATGTGCTAGTACCGTTGATGGTGTTACCTGTGGTTGTGGATGTTAAATTAGCATTTTCGCTAACTCTTAAGCTAATACCTGTTCTGGTTGTGTTAATAGTGTTGTTAGCAATTGTTGCACTACCAGTAGCTGTACCAGACAAACTAGCTAAAATACCATTATTGTTGGTAATGGTGTTGTTAGCAATGCCTAGATTTACTCTACCTGTGCTATTGAGTACGCGAATCGCATTTTCACCACTGTTAACACCGCTATCTCTAATAGTGTTGTTGTTAATAGTGATATTACCAGTCGCTTCAGATAAATTAATAGCTTCTCTGCGGGCGCCGCTAACTATGTTATTTGCGACAGTAACGTTACTGATACTGCTACCAACAATACCACGCGCGTCAAGATTTGCTGGAATTCCAGAGCCAAGACCAGAAAATTGAGTCGAGGTAGTAGGAACTCTAACATCAAAGCCAGACAATGTGCTATTGCTGCTAAGTGTTACGATTCCTGCACCTGTGCCAGTAGTTGCTGGTACTGTTAATACTGGGAACAAACCACTACCTGAACCTGGTAACTTAACTGCTCCAAGCTCAACTGTGTTTACTGTTTGTACTGGGCCAGTAGACAACAACTGTACTCCAGCAGGAACGCGGAAACCCGCTACTGTAGCAGCTGTTAAAGTTGGATTACCCTGTACATAAACAACGTCACCAGTAGCCGCTGATGAAAGTGCAGTTGGGAAATTGCCAGAGGGAGACTCAACAGTACCAATACCAGTTGCACCTGCGGCTACATATGTAACTTTCAGTGGTTGAGCAGCGCCAGTGACAGGGTTAATTACGGTTATTCTGTTAGAATCCGTATAATAAGTTCTATTTTCTCTTTTTACAGCAATAGTGTCTTGACGCTCTACAAGTTCACCTAATCTTGCCAAAGCACTACCTTGGTCTGTTCTTCCTTTGGTGGCGCCACTACCAGGCAAAGTAACTCCCACGGTGAAAACTGCACGAGTGTCAAACAGCGCATCATTTTGCAATGAAACACCAAGATTTATAAAGTCTGTAGGACGAATAACTAATCTGGTTTTCCAACCGAATGTTTCCTTGATATCATTGCCAGCATAATAGTAGGCGCCAGCGTAACCGCGTACATCACCACTACCAATTTTTGCTAGGCGTGTACCAACTTCTGCGTCGATTCCATGCAATGCAACATCAAATGTACGTTCTGCGAATAATGAGTTTCCTTGAAAAGCAACAACACCAGTTAAATTGTTGTTAATTAGCTGGCGCCCATTACTTACAGGCAAATTAACGTTAGCCCGAAAATCTACGTTGCCTAAGCTTTCAAAACCAAATCCTAATTGATTGAAAGTATTATCGCCTGTGTTACGTTGGTCAAATGCGGCATAAATACCACCAACACGTTTGCCATTTTCACTGACAAAACGATGTCCCAATAACAGGGTTCCTGCCATTGTTGACCTGTCATCTAATAGCAATCGCCCTTGCAAAAAAGTAATATTGTTACCAGGATTTTGTAGTATAGGTACAAAACCTTCTAGACTTGTAAACGCTTCAACTCCGGCGCCTTCAGTTGTATAACGAACTCCAAAGCGCGGACTAAACGAATAAACTTCAGTTGTCTCAGCATCACCTGTAGACTCTGTTTGTGCGAAAGCTGGTGCGCTAATCATTAGCAACAGCAATCCACCCGCAGACAAAATTCGCATCAACTTTATCACGGACACTCCTCTTTGATATGTATTTGCACTTAAACTTATGTGTTTAAGACAACACTCTCACCTGTTGCACAACCGAAATTTATCAATGTAATCTTAAACAAGTGTCAATGAAAGATTATCGCAACATTAAATTAAACCGTTTAATTGTATCTTGTGATGATTTTTCTAACTTTCACAAGACTAAATAGCTACATTTTAAAATGATAATCATTATTTATTACATAATAATGATTATCATTGATATATTTTTTGATGCTTAAAATCGATATGCTAAGAATGGAATTAACATCTCCGCGCGACTTAACCCACCATGAACTCCAGCGTTTGGCATCCACTTTTCCCCATCAAGAGATTGATAACAAACCCAGTCGTGACGCGGTACTAATATAAAATCTCCTACTCGGTCATTAGATTCTAAACTTAAAGCTTGATTTGGTAAGCCAAATAAACCTAACGCGATAGCTTCTGGTTTCGACACAAGCAAGAAATTATCGTCAAAATGCGAGTTAATATAAGCTTTTACTGCATCTTCGGCGCCCTTCTTAACATGCAAAAAGCGCGCGCGTCCTTCACCAGTAACTGCTGGAGTCCATAATAATTTAATTAGTTCTGGGTGTTCATGTAACCAAAGTACTTTTTCTGGGTCTGTAGGACATTGACCGTGGTCGGCAGTTACTAATAAAACAACATCACCTCGACCAGTTAAAGGGTCTAATAATTCTCGCTTGAGTGCAAAATCAATAGTAGCGACTTGTGCTTGATAGTAAGGACTTAATGGTGCATAACGATGCGCTGCACTGTCAATATTTGGCACATATATATATGTAAAGCTTTTACCGTTATCGTAACTGGTTAATATGCGGTCACGTAACTGAGCAAAGCCATCAGCATAAGTTAAATATCCAGTATATTTTTCTTTGCCAGCTTCGCTACCTACGGTTGTATAGCGACTAATACTAGTATTTTTAAATCCTCTGTAATTAACTATTCCTACATCTATCCCAGCTTTTTCCATGCGTAGGTAGATATTGGGAACTGTTACCAACTTATCTGGGTTGAGTTGTTCATCTGTATAACTTGCCGAAGTTGGAGCAGTATAAGGGCGCCAACCTAGTAAACTAACCAAGGCGCCAATTTCTCGTAAATAGGCAGTAGTGGAAGTAACACCATGTTGAGCAGTTGCGTAAGCAGTTGCCGCAGAAGTCAGAGCAGTAACAGTTGTGCTAGGAAATACTGTAGTAGCAGGCATGAAAAAAGCTTTGTCACTGCTACAAGCATTTGCAAACCCAGGTACAACATTATTTGTAATTAAACTTTGTAACTGGTCATAACCAAAAGCATCCAATACCAATAACACTACATGATTAATAGGCGCCTGACTGAGCCAGTTTTCCCAAGCTTGAGTTACTGCATCAATTCCTAATAAACTTGGATTGAATGGAGGTAATGCAGGTTGTTCGCTTAAAGTTGGCGCCTGTGGACATAACCAATGTATCGGTAGTGCTGCAATATTTGCCAAACCTAGTCCATCGTAACTTGGTCGCACCTTGTTGGCGCCAAATGCTGCTGGTAACTCCTGTCTAGTAATAAGTGCTTGTTCTGCAGTGGCAAATATATCAACCATTTAATTATTTTCCCTAACTCATATTTGTTATTTTAGAGGATGTAAATATTTTGCAACGGATATAACGGATGAGTTTTTTGTTATAAACAAAGCACAATCAACCATCAATAAGCATCTCTAAAACTTCTTGAGCATTTTTTAAGGCTTCTTCATAAGTATCACCATGAGTACAGGGTTGATACACGTCAGTAAAGTCAGGTAGCGAAACAACATAGCATTTATCTTCTTCTGACCACTGAATCACAATTGTATATTTCATCATTAAGCTTTTAGGCGGCTTGAACTAACTTTCCAATAATTTGGGGTTCTGGAAGAGGTTGACCATCTTCTATATATGACTCTATAAGCATCTCTAAAACTTCTTGAGCATTTTTTAACGCCTCTTCATAAGTATCCCCGTGGGTATGGCAAAATTCTCCCCACTCTGGAAGACTAACGACGTAGCATTTATCTTCTTCTGACCATTGGATAATTATTTTATAATGATAATTCATTCTTTTGATCTTCTCATCAAAAGTATATAGTACAACAACATTATATATTTTAATAAATATCCGGCGCCTTTGCCTTATTATTGCTGTGGTGAGTGTGTGGTATAAAAATGTCTACTGGTATATTGATTGTCGTTGCTATCTTAGCTTTTTACCTTGCTTTTAACCTTGGCGCCAATGATGTTGCTAATGCAATGGGCACTTCGGTAGGTTCTAAAGCGGTTACTTTGAGGCAGGCTTTAATTATTGCAGGTGTATTAGAGTTTGCTGGCGCCGTATTGTTTGGACGTGAGGTAACACAGACGCTAGCTACAGGTGTGGCAAACCCTGTGTTATTTGTGGATACTCCGAAAGTTTTTGTGACTGGGATGGTTTCTGTACTAATTGCGTGTGGGCTATGGTTACAACTGGCAACTTCGCGCGGTTTACCTGTTTCGAGTTCTCATGCTGTGGTCGGCGCCATTGCTGGGTTTAGTTGGGTAGCGTTGGGAGTTGGCGCCATTGATTGGTCTTCGATTAAGTTAATTACTATTGGTTGGGTATTAACACCTATTATTAGCGGTATAATTGCAGCTTTATTTTACAGTCAAATTCAACGCTGGATTTTAAATCAGCAAAATCAAATAATACAATTAAATGAGTGGATTCCTTGGTTAAGTACTGCTTTAGTGGGTGCTTTTGGTGTTATTGTATTACCAACTTTAACTCATCCTATCGCTGAGTTGTTTACAAATAAGTTCGGTATAAATATACCTTTTTATGATTACTCACTGCTAACAGGCACCGTCGCTGTTGTTAGTTTAACGGTTTATAGCTGGCGCCTGGTAGAGAAGGGGGGTAATAATTTATTAATCGAAAAAATATTTGCACGCTATCAATTATTGAGTGCTTGCTTTGTTGCGTTTGCACATGGTTCTAATGATGTGGGAAATGCTATAGCACCATTGGCAGCTATTGTTTATACGATTAATAGTACCAAAGTACCGATAACACAGATAGATGTACCTTTATGGATTTTAGTACTTGGCGCCGCCGGTATTGTTACTGGTTTGGCGATATTGGGTAAAAACGTGATTGCGACTATTGGCGAAAGTATTATTACTTTACAACCTAGCAGTGGTTTCTGTGCTGAACTCGCTACCGCTATTACAATTTTGCTTGCTTCTCGCTTCGGTTTACCTGTTTCAACTTCTCATGCACTTGTTGGTGGTGTTGTGGGTATTGGGTTGGTGCAAGATTTGAAGTCAATTAAGTTTTCAACGTTGCAAAATATCGCTGCTGCTTGGGTGGTTACTGTTCCTATTAGTGCGTTGTTAAGCGCGCTGATTTTTTATGCGTTGAAATTTATATTTTGATTGGTGATCCCCCCAACCCCCCTTGATAAAGGGGGGCTAAGAGCTTATTGATTTCCCCCCTTATTAAGGGGGGTCAGGGGGGATTAAAATGTGGAACTATGATTTTACTCTTTTGTGTTGACTTTATTTGCAATTCTTTTGCTTAAAGTCTCTATACCCAAAAACCCAGTAGTAATTAAACCAGCTTTAATTACAATATCTTTTTGAGATGCGCTTGCGTCTTTAATTAAAATGGCTCTAATTTCTGACATTGGTACTCCTTCTCCCCGAATTCCAACAGGCTTTGGTTCAAGTGCAAGAACATAGACAAATCCGAGATACCCAGCTAATATTAGCTCGAAAGCAACTAAAATATAAATATAGTATTTTAGTAATTTACAGAGAACTGTTTTCATTATTTAATCATTAATCCTATTTTCTTGCTTGGACTTTGCTAAAATTTTGTCGCTTACGGTCAAGAGTGTAAGCTAATTCTTGTTGACCATTTCTAACATGCACTGTAACTTGGCATTTACGACTAGTTTCAGGATTTGCCGAAATACATTCTCTAGAATTTTCTATTGAACTAATACGTAGGTTTATTGTTGATGTTTTTAATCGATTACTCGCATCTTTGAGAAGCTTTTCAGCTAAGGTGTTAGATAATATATCATTACGAGGTGGCATGTTTCGAGTACCTTCCATCGCTATATATTTGTTTTTTATGGCAATACGATAGACTGCTTGGGTGTTATTTTGTGCCCGCATGGTAACACGATATCCTAAAAGTGAAGCGTTTTGGCAAGTTTCCCAAGGCGCCGCTAAACCTAAACAACTATCATACTTTGTCTCTTCAACGTTTGTAATTAAAGCTTGACCGTTGGTTAAATTAAAGTTTGTACTAGCACGAGAAATTAATTCTAATGCAACATCAACAGGTAATTTAGCTTGTTTCGCATAATTCAAGCGTGACCACAGTTGAAGTTTGTTAGGGTTATTTTTATCTACATAATAAATCCATTGTGTTTGGTTCTGTTCAATTATAATTTCCCAAAAACGTGCTTTGGAAACTTGTCCATCAAACCTGGGTTCAACAGGTAATGCTGTAAAATCTGCTCCTGATGGTTGTAGGGTTTCACGCACGCTGA
This sequence comes from Calothrix sp. PCC 7716, assembly GCF_019977735.1. GTDB lineage: Bacteria > Cyanobacteriota > Cyanobacteriia > Cyanobacteriales > Nostocaceae > Dulcicalothrix. Next base: position 995,322 of record NZ_AP025018.1, read on the forward strand.
CAATTTTTAGTGTATTTTTTGCTAAACCCCAATTTTTTTGAGCATCTTGTTGCACTGCTTGCTGCACACGCGAAGGAGCTTTATTTGATTTTGCTAAATATTCTCTAGAAGCTAGTTTCGTTTTTCCACCGTCTCGCACGTAATAAACTAAACGCTCAAAATAAGTATCTGCAACAATTTTCCATGTATCTTTCATATTTGGTGGGTCGCAAGTTAAAGGTTGGGTTTTACCTTCGCGTAATTCTTCGCAGTAAAAAGGATAAGGTACACGCTCGAATTTGACTATTTTTTTTAAACCACCAGCATAATCTGAGCGGGTAGCTTGAGCAATTTTATTGACAACGGAATTGGGTAAATCGTCCAATTTATTTTGTTTCTGCCTGGTGATAGTTGTAGGTGTTTTAGATAGAGAATTTGCGTTTACGGTTGGGGTTTTAATTGCGATTAAATTTAAGAGAAGAGTACAGGTTGTTAAGATAGCTAATGAAAGTTTTGTTTTCAACATAATTTACCTTTATTTTAAAATATTAGAAACCGGGTTTCTTATTGATACGTTGTGATAGTAATCAATATTTTGGGTAGAAACCCGGTTTCTTTTTTACCAATTTAGAGCAACTGAACTAACAGGACATTTGACGACCTACTAATGTTTGAGTATTAACGTTTGGTATGCGCTTATCCAAGGTTATAAAACCATCTGAGGTAACATAGTAAACCCAATTTTCTCCTTTGCCACTCATCACCACCCGATGTCCAGAAAGTGTTACTGGTTGACAAGTGCCTGCACGTCCGGGGGTTGGTAAACACTTTTGCCAAGTCGCTTTTTCAAATTTTACGAGTTTGACTTGTCCCTCTTCTATCCCCAATAGCTGCGCCATATTTTCCCGCAATATCCCTTCATATCGAAATTTATTGCTTTTTGGTGCGTTAGTATCTACTGAGGTTGATTTTATGGGTTGTAAATTTAACTGTCTAATTCCAATTCTGTAACCAGATAAAACACCACCCTCACCAATTACAAGAGTTTTGTTATCTGGAGACATTGCAGCCGTATTAGGATATACACGGCTATAGGTACGATCATCCTCAAATTTTATCTGTTCAACAATTTGACGAATATTGGCGCCTGTTGCAGCATCCCATAAATCAACCCCATATAGTGAATCTACACTTAAAAGACGTTTGCCATCTGAAGTAAAACCTATATATATTAGACTTTTGGCAATAGTAGCTATAATTTTTCCGGTACTAAGATTCCATATATTAGTTCTACCGTAATCTGAACTTTTACCTCGTGCCGAAATCAGGTTTTTTCCATCTGGACTAAAAGTAAGAAAACCTGCTGTTTGTATGCTATTTGTTAATGTTTTTAATAATTTTCCCGTTTTTATATCCCACAAACGAATCGTTAGGTCTCTACTGTCTCCTTGAATACCCGCAGAACTGGCAAAAATGTTTTTATTAGGACTAACTGCAATAGCACTAACAGGAGCATTATGTCCCTTCAGGGTATGAATGAGTTTTCCTGTCTGCGTATTCCAAAGTTTAATCGTTTTGTCTTGACCAGCAGCTATTAAGGTTTTACCATCTGGAGTTAGTGTTAAATTACTAATTCCTGATTTATGAGAATTCATTCGACGAATTAATTTCCCTGTCTTTATATTCCAAACTTGAACAATTCCTGATTCTAAATACGTTCCTGTATATAGATTTTGACCATCGGGACTTAGCGCTAAAGTTGTACTTCCATTTTTACCAGGGTTAATGGTACGGATAAGTTTTTTATTTTTCATGCTCCAAACATGAATTTTATCGTACAAACTACCACTAACTAATATTTGTCCATCACGGCTAATTACCAAAGATTCTATATCATAGCCATGTCTACTTTCTTTTAGAAATTCAATACCTTCTTCTGGGTTTAACGGTTTATTTTGTTTTGCTAATACTTGTTGTGGCGCCACTTGTTGGTCAATTGATGCTTGGGTAGCGGGAGTCCAGACGAGTGCAGAGAGCGCAATTCCATATATAATAGCAGGAAAAACTCTATATTTTTTAATAGATATCATAACTTTATTTCTGTTTTATTGAATTGTAAATATCTGAATATATTATCAATGACATCAACCATAATTTGAAAGTTCCAAAAACTTTTCAGAGTATCTAAAACAATTTTATAGAACGATTAAATTTAGACATACCATATTTATACTTTTTAAACATACACCTAACTGGGTGAAAGTTTAATACCCCAACGGGCGCCTCAATTAGAGGTTATAATCTTTTTACACAAACAATTCTCGATGTTCTTTCCAGTACGGCAATCATAACAGCGTGTAAGTTTCGTTCACCTATATGCAAAAACCAGGACAGCAGGCAATTTCTATCGACTATCAAAAGTGGCGAGACACATTTCTTTATCAAAAATTGCAACTAGCAATCATTATTTGGTCATGTTTCCATGCAGCTATTGAGCTTAACTTTAAAATTCCTGAATTTCTGGGTAAGTATTATAAGCGGGGTGCGGTTAGTGCTGTAATTTTTCTTTTTAATTCTTCTAGAGATTTGTTAATACAAGAACTATTATTTCTTAGCTGCCTAATTTTACTACGTCTACCGAAAACAAGAAAATACCTCAAAACTATATTTATAATATTTGCCTGCTCAATACCGTTTTATCATTACTTTCAGGTCATAATTACTACAATTCCCTATTTAATCGGGCTAAAAACACCTGAATCACAGTCTATTGATATAATTGCTTCTCTTGGTGAAGAGGTAGATATAATACATTGTTTAGCACTAAATCAAGTTCGTTTAGGCATAGATACTAAATACTATCATTTAATTTTTCCAATAATTGGGGTATTAGTACCCGTTTGTCTACGTCTACATATTACTTCTCAAATAAGTGTTTTTATATTTGGTCTTCTTACTTATAGATTTAATAACCCAACTTATAATTTTTGGACATTGAGTCAAGAACAGCAAGTTGCTTGCTCTACTGATGCTATATATAGTTTAATCTTTAACCTATTGCCATGTATAGTTGTTGATTATGGAATATATCTTTATGAACTGACTTTAAAAACAGAGTTTAAGTACTGGTGGCAATTACGGTTATTTGTAAATGCTGTAGCACATGACTTACGTAACCCAGTCTTAGGTACAATTTTAGTTTTAGAAAACCTTTTAACTCAACGTCAACCAAAAATTGAAGTAGATAGAGCGCTTGTTGAAGATGTAATTACAGGAAACAAAAGACAACTCAATTTAATCGATTCGATGCTTGAAGCTCATGCTAGCGAAACACAAGGAGTAAAAATATATCCTCAATCTATAAAATTATTTCTTGTAGTACAATCAATAATTACAGACTTATCGCCAGTCTTAAATAAAGAAGGAACTACTATTGTTAACTTAGTTAATTCTGAATTACCAGAAATTTTTGCTGATGCCTTACAATTATCACGAGTTTATCATAATTTGATTATTAATGCAATTAATGTTAATCAAGTTGGAGTACAAATTACTATTGATGCATGGGTAGAAGAAGATAAAGTACACTGTATCGTTGCGGATAATGGTGTTGGTATGAGTCAACAACAAGCTGCAAAGTTATTTCAATTATACGCACGCGGGCAAAATATACAACAATCTTTGGGATTGGGTTTGGGTTTATATATTTGTCAACAAATTATTATTGCACATAGTGGTGATATTGGTGTAAATAGCAGTCCTGGTAATGGCGCCACTTTTTGGTTTACATTACCTATTGGAGTTGATTAATATAGTAATTTACTTTAGCATGAATAGTGAATACACCCAATCAGGTGAATAGTAAAGACCCTAGTGGGTGTATCAACTTAGGAACTTAGAAATTCAGTTACAAGTCTGCATATACAAAACTATTCATTTGTGAACTATGAAATTTCAATTTTTTGCTTATTTGACACTTAGCTCGGTTTTATTTTCTATTTTAACGATAAGTAATCAAGAGCTAGTACGAGCATCTATAGTTCAGGTCGCAACAAAAAGCTCAATTTCAACAAGTACAGTCAAAGGAAATAAGCTAATTACGGAAATAGCAAATTTAGAAGTGGAAATAGTACTTTTAAAGTCAAGGTATACAACCAACTCTTTACAAGTTACAAGTGCAAATAAAAAACTCCAAAATTTGCGACAACAATTAAAATCAAATAGTAAAAAGATTTTGAATTCAGCCATATCTAAAGCAATTAGAGAAAAAATAGCTGAATTAGAAGTAGAGCGAGCAGTCAAAAGTACTGCTTATATAGAACATAGTCCTGTTATCCAAGTTTTGGAAGAAGATATTAAAGGTTTACGTCAACGTTTGGCATTGCTAAAATATTAAACCAAGCCGTTACGGAGTGCGACAACCGCAGCTTGCACTCGGTCATTTACAGATAATTTCTTCATGAGATTTTTTATATAAGTCTTAATGGTGTTTGGACTTAAAAATAATTTTGCCGCAATTTCTGTATTACTCATTCCATCTACAATTAAGCGCAAAATTTCTAGTTCTCTTGCCGAAAGCTCTGGTATGGAATCTTTTGGAGAAGGTGGTTTGAGATGTTCTAAAACTTGACGTGCAATTTGCGGGTCGAGATAAACTGCACCTTCTTGTACTGCTGCGAGTGCAACTAGTAACCCATTCATTGTAGTTCCTTTAATGCAGTAAGCATCGGCGCCACTACTAAGAGCTGCGATAATTTCCGTTTCTGATTTGTGTGACGTTAGTACTACTACTCGCACATCAGGAAGTATCTTTTTTATCTCCTGTGTCGCTGCTATTCCATCTAAACGGGGTAGTCCCACGTCCATTACAATTAAATCGGGTTGTAACTGTTTTGACATCTCAATTGCAGCATAACCATGTTCTGCAACACCAATTACTTCTATGTTAGGTTGGGAGTCTAAATACTGCTTTAATCCCAACCGCATTATTAAATCATCTTCAACGATTAATACTTTGATGGGTGAGATAGCAGTATTTGTAAGCATTTTTGCGTAGATTTTGAGTTACAATTTATAGTTATAATACGTTGATATATCATACCTGAAGGAGTGACATAATTCTTCTGAAGCTTTTAAATACTAAGTATGAAATCCTAAAAACTTTCTTCTAAACATTGTACGAGTTTCGGCGCCAGTGTTGCAGCCCAACCGATGGCTATATCATCTCCTGTTTTATAGAATGGTGCGGCAGGTAGGTGTCCAGTGGGAGCTTGTAAGTTAAATTGAAGTTGGGGGTATCGTTGCCAGTTACCTGAGTGGCGCCATCCTACCGTATTGCTAAATTTCATGTAGTCTTGTTGTGTATTATCCCAAACCCGACTTTGCACGGTAAAGCCAAAACGTTCGTTACTGTAGTAAGTCCATAAGTAATCTATAGTATCTAGGTCACTACAGGGAAAACTAGTAAAATCTTCTTCTCTAAGCCATCCTGCATCTACACGTCGTGATATTTTTAACATTACCGCTCTTGTTTCTTCGTCTGCTTGGCGCCACATTTTCGATGCTAGTAATTTGGCTAGGTTATCGTAACTTACACCTACCTCGCTAATTAATTGATGTGTAATGCCCATATCTATAATTTTTGGTTTCCTTGGTTAGGATACTCGCGCGTTGGTAGTAGTCCCCATGCTTCTGCGTCTGCTCCCCAGTTACGAAATATTTTTTGTCTGGCAAAAGCATTGGCAAAGCGCCAATTGTATATTCGCTTCCATGCGCTTGACCATTGCGCTGTTTCGTCTGCTGCTTGAAGCGCGCGTATTTCTGCTTCTAGTGCGTTGCTGTGCTTTTGCATTATGGCTTCGATGTCTCGGAAGTGGTCGTCTGGTTGCCGCATGGAATAAGTTTTTGTGTTGATAGTTAGGGACTTCAAAATAAAATATCTCTAAAATTTTCTTGTGGGGTGGGCATCCTTGCCCGCCTCAGAACTGGAACGGGCAGGGATGCCCATTCCACAATTGCTGGATGCCCATTCCACAATTGCTGGTTGCCATTCCACAATTGCTGGTGAATTAAGTTTTTGGAAATCCCTTACTAAATATAACTTGCTGTACAGGCGCCGGAGTTCATCCTTTTGTTGATAAAATTGTAAACTTATTTATAGGGGTAAAGCCTGAGAGGGTTTGTAAGCTAGCAAACATTATTTTATATCCAGTAAGTTTTTATAATCTCACTTTTTGGTTGTGAAACCTATAGTTAATAAGCTTTACAGCGCTTTTTATGACTATGGTTCATTTGAAATACTGGTATTAATTATTTATCAGTAAAGAAATTAATGAATATTTAATGATTTTTTTTTATCAGAAAAAATATGGTATGTTGCCAAAATTGGATTTATTGTTTGGGCTTTATCTGACACAATAGTTCCATAAAACTACGAACGAATAACTGCTTACTCTTCCACAACAGACCAGAGGTGTAGAACTAATGGGTCAGTCTGAGAACAATATAAATGTAAATCACCGAGAAAATAACTCGGCGCCACAATTAGATGCTTCGCTCGAAGCTTCGATAAACGCACAGAAGACTGTGCAAAAATTAACTGATGAGCTAATCGTTCTTCAATCAAACGTTCTCAACTCTTTGCAGGAAGATGTGAAGCGTCTAGTTGAGGAAAAGCGTCAGCTAACTGATGATGTCCAAAAGCTCTCTGTACAAAAGAATAATTTACAGTCCTCGCAAATTGAACAGCAGCAACAGGTATTAATTCGACAACTAGTACAAGTTCTTGCCAACCACGTCTCTGTACAATTGCAGTCGTCGTTAGAGCAGTTGTTTGAGTCGGCTATAGTGCGTGTGTCAAAGAATAATACTATACAACCGTATACTGAAACACAAATTACCGCGAATCCTGATTCTGATGTTGATAATTTAATAACTTCGCTCAAAGCTGCGGTTACAAGTACCTTTGAAGAACTACAAAGTGAGTTAAAAAATTACCAAAGCAGTTTTTCGGTGCAGCTTTCCCGGATGTATAGCGAACAAGAACAAGGTGAAGCTATTTTAGCTGAGTTAGTGTACCGTCTCCGCAACGAACTTGAGTCGGCGCCTCAAAATGTCGATAATAAAGTCGAGGAGTTTGCCTCGGTTGAATTATCTGAAGCACTTGAAAACCCCGAAACTGCCGAATTTTACACTCTTAATAATATAGATATAAATGCACCTGAGAGCCAATTAGAAACTCAACGTACAAATGAACCACATCGTAATCATCCTAATACTGTTATTCCTAACCCTGTAACGCGCGCTCAAGTTGAAGCTTCCTTAGAACCTGTTGAAAATACAGAGTTTGTCGAATCACAACCCCAAGAATCTGTAGAAAGAGTCAAATTATTGAGACCTCAAGAATCTTCACTACCTGGAACTTCTGTTGTTGAAACAATTGTACCTACGCCAATTCCAACTCCAAGTATACGTCGAAGACGTGTTGAAGCTAGAAGACCACAGACCCCACCTGAAGTGGAAGTGAACAGTCGAGAACTTCCGACTTCGATAAAAGCTGGGTTTATACTGATTATGCTATCGGTTGTTGCTTCTGCGCTGTATAACGTTTCTGTGAAAGCGATGTTCTTCCAAAAATCGCAAATTTTTGGAGTTTTTGATGTCCAGCAGCTTATCGTTCCAACCCTTGGTAATTGTTTTTTAATTTTGATGCTGCGAATGTTGGTGGTTGTACCGCTAATGTTGGTAATGGCGCCTATTATGCATCAAGGTATTTGGAATGATATTAGAGGTTTGGTAGATTCATTACGTAATAATAAGGGTTATGCACCCAATGCTACACCAATGCCACGGGCAATTACTAAGCAAGTGTTGGTGCTATCGCTGATTAGTGGATTTTTCTTGTTTTTATCTCAGGTGCTAATTTACTTGGCTATTGGTCAAGTTGCCACGGGTGTCGCAATTTCGCTTTTCTTTATTTACCCTGTCATTAGTGGTTTCTTTGGCTGGTTAATATTTAAGAACGACCGTGAACGTCCTACTTTGTCACGGGTTAGCGCTATTGCTTGTATTTGCTTTGGTCAGTTACTTGTTTTAGGTTCTAATACGTCGAACCCAAATATATCGTTCGGAAGTACTGCTGCGATTGTTTCGGGTGTGACTTTTGCTATTTATATTGTCTTAACTCGTATTTGTGCTGCACGCTTACATCCTGTTTCGTTTACTTTGCTTAACTTTACTACGATGTTGCTGCTATGCTTTGTGGCTTTAATTATTCCGCTACCCGCTAATATCGGTGTACAAGTTAATAACACCAATTTTCTTGAACTTATTCTCAGCGCTTTTATTTTAGGTGTGTTAACCTTAGCTGGATACGTGCTTAACAACCTTGGTATCCGTAAATTTGGCGCCATCCGCTCTGCGCTCATTGGCGCCTGTGTCCCAGCTTTGACGGTGCTTTTCGCCGGGTTGATAATTCAAGAAAACTTGGAATTAATTCAAGTTATAGGCGTTTTAGTTGTGACAGTCGGCGCCGCTGCTTTCAACTTAGAGAAAATACGTAATCGCTCTAGAAGTTCCAGAACTACCGCTTAAAATCAATGAATATCATTATCAGGATGACTATGTATCTATTAGGACAATATTTTTGGTGTTGGTAATGGTAGTATTCATGCAAACTTTAAATAAAACCGTTATTTGTGTAATCGGTGACATGTACTGTGTACCTTAAGTTTACACGAGCGATTTTTATTTGAATAAAGTAAAAATTATTATATCAAGCGTGCCACTAAGGAGTACTCTAGATGCCAGAAGATGTTTTGTAAAAAAAATATCATCTGGTACTGTTACCAATTTTCGCTCGTTAGACGAAAATCTGGTGTAAAAGAGTATTTGTGGATGTAGTTATAATAGTTTCACCCATAAATACCCCTGAAGACAGAGTGATTTTAGCCAAAAGCTTTGCTCATAAAGTCTTGAAGGAAATCACAACTGAGGAAAGGAGTTTTATATATTTACCAGAAAATACGGATGAAAAGTTGATTAAGACTACCAATAATACCGAGATTTGAAGCATAATGGATTATCTAAGATTATCGTTCATTGAACACATTGCTTCCGACTCGGGTGTATACTACTTACTTTCGATCTAACTTATAACCTGTAAACGTGCTATTCAACTGTCTGTAAATATGAGTAACGACATCGATCTGATCAAAAGTCTCAGCCCCAGCGCGATGGATCAGATCATGCTTTATCTGGCTTTTAGTGCCATGCGGACGAGTGGGCACAGACATGGGGCGTTTCTAGATGCAGCCGCGACCGCAGCAAAATGTGCAATTTACATGACTTATCTTGAGCAGGGACAAAACCTGCGGATGACAGGACATTTGCACCACCTCGAACCAAAACGAGTTAAGGCAATTGTCGAAGAAGTTAGACAAGCGCTAACAGAAGGTAAATTGCTGAAGATGCTCGGTTCGCAAGAGCCACGCTATCTAATTCAGTTGCCTTATGTCTGGATGGAGAAGTACCCCTGGCTACCAGGACGTTCGAGAATTCCAGGTACTAGTTTAACGAGCGAAGAAAAACGGCAAATTGAGCAGAAATTGCCCGATAACCTACCCGACGCTCAACTAATTAGTTCATTTGAATTTTTAGAATTAATTGAGTTTCTCCATAAACGCTCGCAAGAAGACCTGCCGGCACAACACCAAATGCTGTTGAGTGAAGCCTTGGCGGAGCATATCAAACGTCGTTTACTGTACTCTGGTACGGTAACGCGAATCGATTCGCCTTGGGGTATGCCTTTTTATGCTCTAACTCGTCCATTTTATGCGCCCGCTGATGACCAAGAGCGGACTTATATCATGGTGGAAGATACCGCTCGGTATTTCCGTATGATGCGTGACTGGGCAGAACGTCGTCCTAATGCTATGCGCGTTTTGGAAGAACTTGATATTCCTTCTGAACGTATTAAGCAAGCTATCGAAGAATTAGATGAGGTTATCCGTGCTTGGGCTGATAAATATCACCAAGAAAACGGTGTTCCGATGGTTTTACAAATGGTGTTCGGCAATAAAGAAGACTAATATTTAATTCCAACAAGATTGGTATTAGTTTTTCTAATAAAAATACTAATTAATAAGAATCCATGTCGAATCCACCATTTGGTGGATTTGTCAATGGGATTGTAATTTTTTAGTCTAAATTATTTTATTAACTTATAAATGAATCATTCTGGTGCAGAATCGGTTGTCAACATCGAGGGTGCATCTCCCTCAACTGCATTAGTTTTATCGACCCATCCTTTTAAAGCATCATTAATTACACCCGCAACAGGGACGGCAATTAGTAGTCCTAATAATCCACCAACGTAAGTACCAACAAGTAGCGAAGTTAATACCCATATTGGACGTAAACCAGTAAAACTACCTAAAAGACGAGGTGCCACAGCTTGGTCGATTAATTGGTCGATGACAATAGAAACAGCTAATACTCTTGCTGCCAACCAAATATCATGGGATGCAATAATTAAGGTGATAACCGCAAGGCTAACTACATCACCAAACGGGATTAAGCTTAAAATACCTATTCCTAAACCGAACACCAAACCAAACGGAACTTGTAGAACAAGAAATACCACTGTTAGCGATACTCCCATCAACACAGCTAAAGCGACTTGCCCGATTAAATAGTTTCGGAAATTTTGCTGAAATGATTCCTGTAATTTGACAGCAAAGCTAGTTGGCAATTTTTTAAATATCCCATCCCAAATACGGGCGCCGTCACTCAAAAGGTAAAATGTAAACACGACGGTCACCAAAGCTTCAGAAACACTATCAATAGCTTCAACTGCAAAAGTAAAAAGTCGGTTGCCAAAAAATTCTACCTCCGAAGGAAATTTATCGGTTAATTCTGTGGCAATTCGGCTAAAATCTACATCGAACCCACGATTTGCTGCCCAAGTATTTGCAGCTAGTAACTTTTGCTGTCCAGAGTCTATCCATTCTGGAATGACTTTTGTCATTTCGTTAAACTGTTCATAACCTAGCGGTAGTATAGTCACACCTAGGGTAAATATAAGTAACAAAGCAGAAATAAATACGATTCCAACAGCATACCCACGTTTGACACCACGACCATGAAGTATTGATACCGGAAAGTTTAATATAAACGCCAGTAGTGAAGCTAGTACAATTGTTGTAATTATCGGTTTAAAATAATCGAAAACGCGAAAAGCTAACCACCCATTCAAAAACACTAACGGAAACAGCAGCGTGATTATCAATAATTGTACTAGTCGATTCAGCGAATTCATATTTTTCTAAATTTGAAACAAAACTCAGCACTCAGCACTTTCCACTCAGCACTCTTTAAAGTCCTGCAAACCATTCGTAACCTTGGTCTTCCCAGTATCCTTTGTAGCGGGATAAATTACTGACTAAACTAATTTGAGTTACCCATTTGCTTTGCTTATAGCCAAGTTTAACTGGTGACGCTAACCTTAGAGGCGCCCCGTTATCTATTGGTAATGGTTCACCGTTTTTTTGATATGCTAGTAGTGTTTGTGGATGTAGAGAGGAAGCAATATCCCAACTTGAATAATATTTGTCTGCCGATATAAAATATGCGTATTTGACAGTTTCTTTCGGTTGTGCTAAGGCTATGATATCACGTAGACGCACACCAGCCCATTGCACGATTGCCGCCCACCCTTCTACACAAACATGACGGATAATGATTGAAGTTAGGGGCAGCTTTTGTATTTCTGCCATGCTCAAGCTTAAGGGATTATTTACATCTCCATCTACTACCAAACGGTAGTTTTCGATGTCGATAATTGGTGTATTACGAAAGGTATTGACGATTAGTGCTTTATTGTCGATTTCTGACACCGAGAATTCGGGTACGAGTTTTTGCGGTTTCAGTCCAAAAATAAATGATTCGACTTTTTGATTCAACGGTTCGGAAATTGCACCAGCAACATCTTCAAACAACGGTGAACCACAACCCGAAAGTAGTAGACTGGCGCCTGATATTCCTGATATCGTTAAAAACTGGCGCCGTGTTAATTTGAGACTCGGTGTATGAATTAGACCCATAGTGAATTACCAAAACATTGATTCTGTAAATTCTGTACCACCAACTTTGCGCGCTAAGTACGAGTGGACAAGCGCGAAAATTATTACGAGTGGTACTGTAGCAAAATGAACTATACGCAAAGCTTGCCAACTTCCAAAAAAGTCTACTATCCAAGGAAATTGAGCAGGTTTGTACATTCCTATCCCAGTAAATATCGCAAATAAAAGAATCGGAATAATACTCGTGTAGGCGATTCGATGCCAAGCAAATGTTAAACGTTTGGGGTTTTGACTTTTTTGCAATGCTTTGATGTCTAGTAATCCTACATAACGATGGCGCCAGCGTCGAGTCACTAAAACAAAAATACCATACCAGAGTAAATTTAGAGAAAAGACCCACATTGCCGCAAAGTGCCAATGTCTACCACCAGCTAACCAACCTCCTAAGGCAAAAATTGGAGGAATATGTAAACCTGCACGTCCTCCAAATACTGGGTTGGCATTATAGATTTGTATTCCACTGGTAAGCATGGTTAATAAACTCACGATGTTTATCCAGTGGAAAACTTTTGCCGCAATAGCAATTTTGGGAATTTTCTGTGGTTTCGGTAGGGTCGTCATAGTCACTTAAAAAAAGCCATTAAAAAGGTGGGATGTATACCCACCTATATTAATACCATTATTTCTGTACTAACCAATTGGCGTTTAGTGACTGTCAAGCTAGCTTGTACCAGTTCCAAATGTGAACTTTGTAATGATTTTAATTTTTTGCTTATTTGTTATGTTTTCGGTCTTCTCACATTTTGGCATCAAGAATACTCAAGTTCTACTATTCGTCAAACTCGCATTTTCTCTATCGATTTGATAATTATCTTTGAGCAATCGTATGTAAGTACGGTAAGGAATATAATGCAAGGGGTCATACCCATTAAAACGTAGGATAAGAACACAAGCCCAAGAGTACTTACCAGCGATAATTGCCTTGATAACTTCTTCAATCTGCTTTTTATTCATGGCTTTAATAACTCAATTTCAAAACTATTTCGTCTTTCGAGCCATAGGGAACTTTTTTTATCTCATTTCACAGTGTATATATCGATTGCATCTGTATTTCACTATTTTTTAAAAAAAGCGTGAAACATTTGTGAAGTTTTTGTGAAGTTATGTCCGTTGTCATTTTTAGTATCCAAATAATTACTTACAATACCACTTTTTAATGATGTGATTTTTAGATTTTTTTTATTATATACAAAATCCATATATGTTTATCCCATTGATAAAATTACTTACTGCTTTAAAAAAATAAAACTCTTTCTGTACAAACATTATAGCAATTTAACCAATTTAGAATTGTAATATCCAATTCATATTAATATAAGCATACTTATTATATATTGTACAAAAATGCTGGTGAATATACTACGTACTTAAGTATTGACTAGCTAAATACGTGATTAAAAATAATACTTGTGCATCAATGAAAATAACTATCATTATTGGCATTTTTTGCAACATTGACCGAAATATTGTAATTTCAACTTGTAACTATATAGTCACTTTAAATTCTGTCATAAGTACTAACATAAAATAGACCATTAGGAGTATAAGCAATCTTGTTTCGCTTGTTGTACGTAGCAGCAAATATCATGCTAGTTGAATTATTAGCAATGCCAAGGTTACAAATAATAAAAACTAAATATCAAGCAATTAACTTTCACCAAATAAAAAGGGGTTACAACCCTCTTTTAGATAGTTGAAATTTACAGTTAAAATCATTAGTATGCGAATCTCGTAAAAATTTTTAGTTAAGTTTAAAAATTAGCATGCTTTTTGATATCGGCATTATGTCTACCAGACGTGCAAATTTCAATGACAAATTCTGTCCCATGTCCTAATTGAGAATTGCAACGAATTTTACCACGATGGTTTTGTTCAATAATTTGCTTGCTAATGGCTAGTCCTAGTCCCATACTTTTAGCAATGGGTTTTGTTGTAAAGAATGGTTCAAACATGCGTCGCTGTATATGAGGAAGAATACCCGTCCCGTTATCGTAGATGTGTATTAACACTTTTTGTTTTTGCGTACTTAGTGGTGCAGATGTATTATTTAGTAATGATAAATGACAACGCACTATTTCTGTACTAATCCAAATTTTGGGCATGAAAGAGTTATCGTAGTTCATACGTTCTTCTAGAGCTTCGATGGCATTCGTGAGCAGTGATATAAAAACTTGATTTATCTCACTTGGTAGACATTCGACGAGTGGAATATCTCCAAATTCTTCGACGACTTCAATTCCAGGTCGATTTTGCTGTTGTTTAAGACGATGCTGTAAAATTGCGATGGCGCCTGAGATTGTATGATTTAAATTGATTTTCTTGATTTGACTATCGTCATCAGAAAAGTTGTGCAGCGCAGAAACTATTTTTTGGAGTTGTTCTGAACCTGCTCGTAGCGACCATAGTAATTTGATAAAGTCGGTTTTAATAAAGTTGGTATCGAGAGATTGAAGAAAAGTAGGTAGTGTCGTTGGGGGTGTTGAGTAGTAATGTTCGTAATGTTCGAGCAATTGTATTAAATCTTCAGCGTATTGACTTGCAGAGTATAGAGCGTTGAAGATAAATTCAACTGGGTCTCGAATTTCTTTGACTAAATCGACGATTAGTTCTCCAAGTGTGGCTATTTTTTCTTTCGAGAGCAACTGCTGCTGAATTTGTTGAATATATAAGCTTTGATGGTCAATTTGTTGTAGATATTGGTTTGAAGAAGCTTCGATGCGGTTGCGCGCTTCGGTTTCAGCTTGTAGTTTTGTTAAAAGTTGAGCTTGTTGAATTGCAACACTAATTTCTCGTGCAATTAATTTAAGGATGCTGCATTCCTGTTGCTCACTACTTAGCAAGGAGTAACCATTGGCAATTAACATTCCCCAAAGAACACGCTCTTTGGTTGAGGCGCCTGAGATACTGAAGTTAGGTGTAAAAATTGGTACAGCGATTGAGTGATTACTATTTGTATGATTGAGGTTAGGGGAGGAAATTAAAGAATTTGGAGCAACTGTTGAGTCGTTGCCATGAATAGAATAAATTACGATTTGTTGCGTATCTAAAAACTGTTGTAACTTTTCAGCGATAGCTTGTAAAGTCGTTGCAAGTTCTGATGCTGGATTTGTATCGATGATTTGAGTGACTTGTTTTAGTAATTCGCATGACTGGTTGCTATTTAAAAGGGTTTGGAGTGGTGGTAATTGTTGGGGTTGAAAATCAACCTCAATAAAATTATGGGTGGCTGGTTCTTCAATGTGCATAGCTGCTGTACGATGGTTCAAGTATCTTGTAGCTCTACGCGGTCAATTCACCCTGACTGTAAACTTACACTCATTGCTGGGCGCATTAATTGTTAACGGTTATTACCAATCGTGTACTTAAGTTGCTTGGACGTAAACTGAAAAATGTAATCAATCTCGTGACCTTCCACACACGCATCAAAAAAAAAACAAAAAAAAGACTACATTAAATTCGCCATATGTTCCAAGTAATGGCAAAATGAAGTATACATGTTTACATGAAAATAAGATTAAACCTATTAATAGACTCGTCTGGCTAGTTTTGTAAGTATCTGTAAGCTAACCAGGACATATGTTTCATAAATTAGTAAAAAAGTCAATACCCTACTGTAGTTTCTTGAACTTCTTCGCTTGTCGGTTCTCGAAGCTGAGGCTACATAAATACTTAGCAGTATTTTTAAGTTTATAGATAAAAACTTATCAAATCCATTTATGATCACCTTTCTCAACCAAATGACTGATGACAATTGAAGAAGTTTTACAGTTAGTAAAAGCAAGCTTTCCCAATGGTTTAACTCCACTTCAAGAACTTGTGTTGCGCGCTTCATGGGAAGGTAAAACTTATACAAGTATCGCACTAGAAGCGCATTACGGTGAAGAACGAGTTAGAAAAGTTGCTTCCTCTTTATGGCAATCTTTAAGCGATTTGTGGGAGGAACCAATTCAGAAATCCAACTTTCGTCAATTATTAGAAGCGCGCGCATTGAATAAGAAGCAGCAGCAAACGATTGCTTTGTTTAGTCGTGCGGTAACACCTATAACATTAGAATTCCCGAATGGTCCGGTATCACTTGATTCACCATTTTATATTAATCGTCCGCCGATTGAGGAAGTTGCTTGCACTCAAATTACCGAATCAGGAGGAGCGATATGTATAAAAGCAGCCAAAAAAATGGGTAAAAGCTCGCTGGTATTGAGAATTTTGGCACATGCGAACGATGTTGGTTATCAGACTGTGAGTTTGGATTTCCAGCAAGCGGACACAGCAGTATGTAACAATATTGACAAGCTTTTACGCTGGTTTTGCGCTAACGTCAGTCGAGAGTTAGGAATTTCTTCGGAGTTAGATAATTATTGGAATAAAGACATGGGTAGCAAAATTAGCTGCTCGATTTATTTTCAGGATTATTTGCTAGCTCCGTTAAAACATCCTGTGGTGTTGGTGCTGAATGAAGTAGATATAGTACTAGAGTATCCGGAAATTGCCAGAGATTTTTTACCGTTGTTACGTTCGTGGTACGAGCAGGCAAAATCTCATGATGTCTGGCAGAAACTACGCTTGGTGCTTGTGCATTCAGAGGAAATCATTATCCCGTTGCGTTTGACTGATTCACCGTTTAATATTGGTTTACCAATCAAGCTAAAGCCATTTACCTTTGAACAAGTTCAGGTTTTAGCAAAGCTACATGGTTTGGATTGGCATAGCGGAGTAGAAGTTGAAAGTTTGATGGCGATGGTAGGAGGACATCCTTACTTAATTAGGTTGGCTTTATACTATTTGGTTGGACAAGGAGGACTAGCTGGGAATTTACAGAATTTGCTACAACAGGCGCCGACAGATACAGGGATTTATGATGCATATTTACGTCAATATTTATTATTGTTACGTCAACAACCAGAAATTGCAGCAGCTTTTTATGAGGTAATTACGGCTTCTGCTCCGGTAAAGTTAGAAACAATGGCAGCACAACGTTTAGAAAGTTTAGGATTAGTAAATTTGGAAGGTGAGCGTGCGGTGAGCGCGTGTGAATTATTTCGGCTTTACTTTCTGCCTCAACTTGATTTTAGCCAAAAAACAACGATTACTCGCGTTGAAGCATTAGAGCGAGAGAACCAGCAGTTGCGATATCGTTCGAGTGTTGACGAACTAACACAGCTTGCCACTCGTCGTTACTTTAATACTTACCTACAAATTGAATGGCAGCGTTATGTTGACGAAAGCGAAAAAGGTACACTGAATGAAACAACACCGTTATCATTGATAATATGCGATATCGACTACTTCAAAATCTACAATAAAACCTACGGAGAAACCGCTGGTGATGACTGTTTGCGTCAAATTGCTAGGGTAATTCAGAATGTAGTTAACGATTTAGTTGATGATGGCAATAGGTATAATTTGAATGCATCTACTACTGTAAATATGCGGGAGTTATTCAAGTCGGTATTAGTTGCGCGCTATAGCGGCGAGGAGTTTGCTGTTCTTACTCGTATGGATGCTGTTACAGCAGTTAGTATTGCTGAGAAAATTCGCGCTTTAATTAAAGAACTAGCAATACTTTGTGATTATCCTGGAATCGGAGGACTTCCTGCCAATGTTCTTACTGTCAGTATTGGAGTTGCTAGTATTGTGCCAACAGCACAAACTGAACCTGACAGTATTGTCACAGCTGCTGAAAAAGCACTAAATCTTGCAAAACGCCGAGGACGCGATAAAGTCGTTCTTGGCTAAAGCAGAAAGACTTTGAAGCTTTACAAACTTAGGCGCCACAGAAGTAGAACAATAACTATAGTTATTTCGTACCATAATGAAATACCAGGTACTCAACCGAATTTTTAATAAATATCAGGTACCACGTAAATTTGAACGTTTAGAAGTGGATGCCAATTTTAATATTATTAGTACATCTCTTGGAGTTGAGCAATTTGCTCAAAACCCTGAACAGGTAACTATCGGTCAAGATGTTCGACAAGGTTTTCCAGAACTTATTGGTTTAGAAGATGTTTTGTTATCGATATTGCACGGTGAAGAAGAATTATTTGAGATTGAAGGAGTTCACCGATGCAATGAAAATCAAGGTGATTTATATATTGATGTTTATATTCTGGCTGAAAAAGAAGATAATTTTGCTTCCCAGTTAATTATTTTAATTGAAGATGTCACAAGTAAGATGCTAATAGAGCATGGGTTTTCGCAGCATCTGAAAGAGGCAAATTTACTATCGAGTGTTTTGATGTCATATAAAAATTATATGGACAAAATTATCACTTCGATGGCAGATGCTTTTATAGTGACAAACAAATTTGGCAATATTAAAAAGGTGAATCGGGCGGCAACTGAATTATTTGGATATAGCGAAGCTGAACTGATAGAGTCACCGATATCAATTTTAATCGACGATAATAGTTTATTGCAGAAAGGGATTCAACAGCCTAATTTGTTTCAAAAATATTTCCAAAATATAGAAGTTATTTGTCGTACTAAAAGTCAAGAAAAAATATTAGTTGCTTTTTCGTGTTCGGTAGTTGAGAAAAAAATCAAAGGTTTAGAAGATATTGTGTATGTCGGTCGAGATGTTACAACCCGTAGACGTAGACAGCAGCATCATGCCGTCCAATTTGCCGTAACCCGTGTATTATCAGAGTCTTTGAGTATTGCTGTGACGATACCAAAAATTATTCAGGCAATTTGCGAAAATTTAGGATGGGATTTGGGAGAACTATGGACTCCAAACCAGCATATCACGGCGCCTTATAAACGTGCAGCTTCTTCATATGTAAATCCAACTCTTAGATGTGTAGAAGTGTGGTCTGCACGTACTATTGCTGCACGTAGTTTTAAGTCAGTAAGTTGGCAAACTACATATACAAGTGGTGTTGGTTTACCAGGTCAAATTTGGGAAACACGCTCTCCATTATGGATACGAGATATACAGTCTGAAATTGATACGCGCGCGACTGCTGCTACAATGGCAGGATTGCGAGGTGCGTTTGGTTTTCCTATCCTGGACGATAATCAAGTCTTTGGGGTAATGACTTTTTTTAGCCGCGATGTGCAAATTGCTGATGTTGATTTATTACAAATACTCGTATCTACAGGTAATCAAATTGCGGAATTTATTAAGCGTAAACACGCAGAAGAAGCTTTATTAGAAAGTGAAGAACGCTACCGAGATTTGTTTGAAAACGCGAACGATTTGATACAATCTGTAACTTATTATGGGAAGTTTATATATGTAAATCGTTCTTGGTGTGAAACTTTGGGATATAGCGAAGCTGAAGTTGCTAATTTAAACATGTTTGAAATTATTCATCCTGAGTATCAACAATGCTGCCGTGAGATTTTTTATAAAGTTATAGCAGGTGAGAAAATTGATACTATGGAAACAGCATTTTTAACTAAGCAGGGTGAAAAAATTATTGTAGAAGGTAATATAAGTTGTAAATTTGTTGATAATAAACCAGTCGCTACACGCGGAATTTTTCGTAACATTACAAGACGAGTTGCTACGGAAACCGCGCTTCGTCAACAACAAGAGCAAACCGAACGTTTGTTACTGAATATTTTACCGGAAACGATAGCGAATCGGCTTAAGAACAAACCAGGTAACATCGCCGAGAATTTTACTGATGTATCGGTTTTGTTTGCTGATATAGTTGGATTTACGCAAATATCATCGAAGTTGAGTGCTATTCAACTTGTAAGCTTACTCAACCAAATTTTTTCAGCCTTCGACCGACTCAGCGAGCATTATGGGTTAGAAAAAATTAAAACTATTGGTGATGCGTATATGGTAGTTGGTGGTTTACCAAAACGGCGCCTTGACCATGCCGTTTGTATAGCTTGTATGGCACTTGACATGCAAAACGCAATCAAAATTTTTAATAATGATAATCACCAGAACTTTAATATTCGTATTGGCATTCACAGTGGTGCTGTGGTTGCGGGTGTAATTGGGATTAAAAAGTTTGCCTACGACCTTTGGGGGGATACTGTTAATATTGCCAGTCGCATGGAATCACACGGTTTAATTGGCAAGATACAAGTATCGGAAACTACTTATAAACTTTTGCGTGAGAAATTTATCTTTAAAGAACGTGGTGAAATAGAAGTTAAGGGTAAAGGTAAGATGACGACTTATTTGTTGGTTGGGAAAAGGGAATAAAAGTTAGGAGTTAGGAGTTAGGAGTTAGGAGTTTTGATGCGTGGGTGTCTGGGACGACATGGGCTACCTACACAAACTTGTCCAGCGGGCATGTTAGCAAAAACGCTACTACGGGCGCCAATAACTGCGTTTGCACCAATATTTACACCTGGTGCGACAAAGCAGTCTGCGGCAACCCAGGCGCCATCATGAATAGTAATGGCAGCAGTTTTGAGTCCAAATGCTGGGTCTTTCATGTCGTGACTACCTGTACATAGATAGCTTTTTTGAGAGATGACGCAGTTATTACCGATATTTATATGGTCTAAGCTGTAAAAAACAACGTCATCACCAACCCAACTATAATCTCCGATTGTTACTTTCCAAGGATATGTAAAACGTGCGGTTGGTCTAATTAGGACTTTTTTACCAATACGGGCGCCGAATAATCGTAGGAGCGCACAACGTAACCCATTGAATGGATGGAGAGTTAAGGGAAAAGTTACTGCTTGCACAAACCACCACAGTAATATATACCAAGTTGGGCGCCCTCGGTCAAACCAGGATTGGTCATATTTGCTTAAATCGGTGAATGATTTTATTCGTTCAGGGTTTTTTATTTCACTAATCATGAATATAGTAAGTATTTATATTTATCTTGTGGAACAGACATCCTTGCCTGTTGATCATAAGTGGGTGGGCGGGCAGGGATGCCCGCTCCACAAGATGTTGTTAGATGGCTGTTTCTGCTTCTTGTTGTTGGAATTTTGGGGCTGTTTTGGTTGGTTTTTTGGCGGTGTTTAGTTGACCGTTACAGCTACGTAATTCGTATAGTTTGACTCCAATTTGGTATTCGTATTGACTTAGTAAGCGACCGTATATGTAACCGGCTTTGCCATCGAGAAAACCACGTTGAATGATGTAAAACAAAATGAAGCGTAGTAAGGGTTTGAATGGTAGTCTTACCCAGATTTTCTTTAAAAAACGTTTGCGTTGAACGGCATCACCAAATAGTGAGGCGCCGATTGTGCCGTCGTCATCTTTTCGGAGGAGGATGTTATAGTAAACGCGCGCTTCCCAGTTGGAGTAACGGTTGTGTCTTTCTAACCAGTGGAATAAGTCACGAAAATCTTCGTGAAGCATGTCGTTTTTGAGGTAGCCTACTTCTCCTTTGAGGATGACATGTTCGTGAACTTCGTTATCGCCTGTGTTACGGATTTCTTCGGTGTTGAGGTTTTCGTAGCGTCCGAGTTTATGCTTGAATAAACGTAAATTCCAGTCAGGGTATTTACCTCCGTGGCGAATCCATTTACCCATAAAGAATACGCGACGGTTAAGGTAGAAACCATTAAATTGAGATTGTTGGTCATTTTGGATGGATACAGCAATTTCATCCCATAATTCTGGGGTAATACGCTCATCACAATCGACTATTAATATCCACTCGTTGCGGAATGGTAAATTATCTAATGACCAGTTTTTCTTTTTGGGCCAGCGTCCGTTGAAGTAAAATTGGACGACTTTGGCGCCGTAACTAGTAGCTATTTCTGCGCTTTTATCTGTGCTTTGGGAGTCTACGACAAAAATTTCATCGGCTTGCTGTAAGCTAGCTAAACAAGCGGAGAGATTAGCTTCTTCGTTTTTAGCTGGGATGATGACGGAAACTGGTATTTTATTAGACATAATATCTATAGTTATTTATTTAATTACTAATTATTTTTTGATAGAAGACCTTGAAGGGCGGCGTTTAAATATCCAATCTGACCATAAGCGTATACGAGTTTGTCAAAGCGTTCTGCTGGGTCAGATATATACTGTACTGATTTGTATAAACCGCGTAAAAATCGCTCGCTGCCACGCTGTAACTGTCCAATGCCCGCTTTTCCCGCTAGCTGCTCACGATAACACTCGCTAATGCCTTGCCACCAACCGCGATTAAAGAACCAACTACGTTGTAAACGTTCTATTTGGACGTTGTGTGCAGCTAGTGCATTAGGAAGGTACGCCACTTGCCAACCTCGACCAATGGCAAGTTCGGTCATTTGTAGTTCTTCGTTCGACAATAATTTTTTGCCGACTCGACCAAGATTAATGTCAAAACCCCCAATTTCTTCGAGGAAACTGCGACGAATTGCATAATTTAATCCTCTTGGAGTTAAACCAGGATTATCTATATATATAACTTTATCGCCTAAATCGTATGCACCCAAGTTAGCCGCCAAACCAGGGGATAGCCATGCAGGCGCCTCCTGTCCTGGCGGATAAATAAGCGTAACTTTACCACCGGCTATTGCTAGTTTAGAGTTAGCTTCAAACGCTGAGTGCAAAGTGTCTAACCATGAAACGCTAGCTTCGGCATCATCGTCGAGATATGCTAGGATTTTGCCTCTCGACGATGATGCGCCTGTATTACGTGCGACTGATAAACCAAGAACTGGTTCAAATACGTAACGCAGGCGCGCATCTGCAAGTCGCTGTTCGACGACTTCGCGAGTACGGTCGGTTGAACCGTTATCAACGACTACAACTTCAAAACCCACGGCAGTTTGTTGTGCTAGGAGGCTATCAATCGCGGCGCCCAAGTAGGTGTCTCGGTTGTGAGTACAGATGATGGCTGAGATAAGCGTTTCAGGCATAAAAATGTAAAGTGTGTGGCACAGCCAATTTGAAGATGCGATACACATCTCCATGTTTACATCGTAAAGACGTAATGAACTGCGTCTCTACGATTTGTGCTGATGATGCTAATCTATACCAAAATTCTAAAGCTTACCAACCGAGTTTTTTCGGAAAAACTTCTAATTCTTTATTTCTGTCCCTAGATACTACGGAGACTGAAGATGTCCATGTAGCATTACAAGGGTTTCTGACAATTGGGAAAGGCGATTTTCTAAATACTGTTTACGTTCTAATAGGTGGCGCAATTTTTGATAGCGCGCAATAGCCATACTGACATTCGCGACTTGTTCGGGTGGACAAGGACGACTCCATACTTTACCAGCTGCATCTAACCCGCATAAACGATAACCAGTGCGTAATGATTCTTTTGACTTTGTTTGTCCGTGTGTGGCGCAAATTTCTTCAACATAGTCCATTAAGCGGTCAACTTCAGCGTGACGTAGTGCTGCGGTTCCAATTGTGGCATCGGTCGCTTGTACTGATTGCGACTCTAGCCAACCGTTAACGATGGGACCTTCAATATAAACATCTTGAATTTGTCTAATTACTGTTTGTAATTCAACTTGCCAAACTGTGACAATTTGCTGAATTTCGCAAAGAAGGTTACTTGCGAGTGCTGGATTGGCGCCATTACGATGACTAGTGAAAGCAGGTGTTTTAAATTTGGGTAAATCCGGCGCCTTCCATTCATCATCTTGTGCAGGTTCTACAGAAAAAGCTTGCACAGATTCATGCGTATGTGAGTTGAATATATTTATATTTGGATTTGAGATATTTTGGTTAGAAATATCAGTAACTTTACTGATTACTTCTTGCTCTAGTTGTGTTTTTGTCTGTCTGCTAGCATTGATTTCAAAAGATAATGCTGGTGATGGCGCCCCTTGATGTATCTCTTGTGTAGTGCTTTGTGGTACTAAATTTTGTAGAGTCGTCTCAATACGCTTGATGCCTGCTTTCATAAGTAATTCCTGTGTTAATAAACAAAAGAAGAGGAAATAAAAATTAGTAGTGCAAAAGTACCTAAATACTGGTGGAAGGCACTTTGAAGAATTTATAGGGACACCGTATTTTTAATATTACCAATCTTCCACTCTTAACCATTGCCGAATAACCCTGATAATCGCTTCAACCTGTATGACTTACATTTTATAGACGAAAACACTGATAGTATTTTTATCCATTAAAAATTATTTCAGCACGAAAATAGTATTTTATACACAAAAACAGTTAAATGTTTTTAGATAAACTTAATCTTAATATGGTTACTCTGCGCGCATATACTAAGGAAGAACTTTGGGTAAAGTTATATTAATCACAGGGCCAGCACGTTCTGGTAAAAGCGAGTGGGCTGAAAAACTTGCTTCAAATTCAAATAACGTTGTATATATAGCTACTGCAAACAGAGATACTAATGATGTTGAGTGGCTTTCTCGGATTCAGCGACATATTATCAGGCGCCCGCAAAACTGGTCAACGTTAGAAGTGCCTATTTTACTATCACAGGCATTAGCTAATGTCAAGCCGCAAACTTGTATTTTGGTTGATTCTTTGGGAACCTGGGTGGCAAATCTGCTCGAACAAGAAGAACTCGAATGGAATAACACTGTACAGGATTTTTTGAATACACTGGAACTAGTTGCAAGTGATATTATATTTGTTGCTGAAGAAACAGGGTGGGGAGTTGTGCCAGCGTATCCGATAGGGAGAACGTTTCGCGACCGTTTGGGTTCTTTAGTACGGCGCCTGTCGAAAATTTCTGACACTGTATATTTAGTTACAGGTGGATATGCTCTTAATCTGACTACGCTAGGTACACCTATTGAATGATGAGTGATGAGTGCTGAGTGCTGAGTTCTAACTAAAGTTTGGTGGATATTCTTAATTGTTTATTTATGATTGTGGGTATAAGGTTCAGTATTTCAAATTTATAATGAAGGCATGGCAAAAACAGCTGAAGTAAAGAAATATCTAGCTTATTGGTTTCAGCTAGGCAAAAGTGTTATTATTAATAACGGAACAGCGACCTTGCTGCCCCGAAAAGTTTTAGCGGGTGATGGATATAGTGCAGAGTTTGAAGAATGTTGGCAAAAAATAGTAGAGGTGCCGAATATTTGTCATCTTGAAGGTACGCATGAAACTATTGCCCAGCTTTTGCAACCCGAATGGGGAATTGAGTCCTGTGCGCGGTGCAATATGCCAGTTCCAATGCGACATGTGGGAATGCCATCTACAGCATGTCCTTGCTTTGATTTAGAAACTTGGCCAAACACGGAAATACCTGCACCACGAGGACCAGTTAACAGTCATGAAAAACTTTTTAGCATTCGTCATCGTTTGATGAAAAAATAGCAGTTTTGCTGTTGTGCGAACGCTTACAATTCGACCACGACTTTAGTTAGCAAAGTCTTACATTGTTTATATTTTACCTGTTTGGTCGATCAATAGCTCTAATTTTAACAATCTCCAAATCATAGTTTTTTCCCTCTCGTGAAATAGTTTTGACCTTAACTTTATCAAAGCCATCAAGAGCATAATAAACATCAGCTGTAGGGTCTTCACCAATTGCAAGAGCTGTTCCTGTACCCTTTAGTCTAGTAACACCGTTCTTTTTAGTATTGAGTACAAGGTCTGTATCAGTGAGAGCTAAAGAATTATTTCCCTTAGCGGATGCATTCGCTTCTATCACCGCACTGGCGCCACCTAGTATTAACTTGTTTTCATAAGTATTTCCTAAGTAGGATAAATCGTTGATTTGCATCATGAATCGGTTTTTTGAATTAACTAAAGTTTACGGATTGACAAAATATCCAATATTTTAATTATCAGTACAAGATGTGGTAGAAGCTAAAGCCTCGACCATGTAATATCAGCCCTTTTCTGGGGGCAAATCTATTGCAATTACAAGACCAAGGGCAATAGCAGTGTTTTTGGAAACCAAGTATTTAAAATTATCTATACTAATTACAAGATCACCTGCGCCTGCAACTGCTACGCTAGCTGCAGAATTATTACCATTCGCGATAGCTACTCCTGTACCTATTGCAATGGCACCACCATTTTGTAGTTTTTTGGCAAAAGTGTCTGTAAATACATAGGTTTTGGGTGAAGACCCTGTAGCTAATGCGTTAGCTGCGACAATAGCTCTAGCAGAACCTAAAGTCAAATCGCTTTCTGAGATATTATCGAGATAAGACAAATCTACAATCTGCATAGTTAAGGAACACACATTTTTAAGTAAAGCTAACTAAAATTAATCAACTAAGTTTACGTATGTGATGCTTGAGAAGTTATGTTTCGTGTCTACAAGATTAATTCGCCTTAATTGGTAGAAGAAACCGAAACATAGCCAGATTGAGAAGAGCGACTCGAATTACCATCAGATGAAACATTAACCGATATGTCCTGGCTAATCTCAGTTTGACCATTACCAGATGCTTTAGCAACACTTTTGACTTCAGCAACAACCTTGCCATCTGGTGAGACTATTCTTTTAACTACAACTTCATGACGTTCCATAATTTTACTGTCTTGTATTGTTGGTTAATTTGAATTTTAAATTTTGAATTGTTAAGTAGTTACGCAAAATTAAGTATATATTTTTTCTATAAGCCCTATTGAATACTGAATACAGAATTCAGGAGTATATAATTTATTTCGCACAAGTACTTATGCTCAAAAAGAATACGATGCAGTTCAAGATGCTGTAACTTGGATTAAAGATTTTGTGCTTGCAAAATTTGGGCTAGTTAGTACAAGTGTTTGAGATTTGCCGTCTAGACTTGAAATAAGATACCCAGACTCTCCAGTAGGTTCACTATCTAACTTAGAAACAGCATACCCTGAGTCAGAATAAACTTCTTTATGAGTATATTGTTCTAATGACGGTTCTAATGTGTTAGGAAAAAGCCTCGTAAATAACAAGTTTAAGTTTGGTTCTGCAATACTCAATGCTAAATTGAGTCCACCTTTGACCTCAGATTCCTCTGTTGTCTGTTGGCAAAAACTCAAATCAGATATTTTCAGTCTGCACATAGTAAACCTTGCTGTACTATCAGCTAAGTTGACATATATCAACAAAAATGTTTGGCACCTACAGAAAAGAGTATTTGCAGGGTGCCTGTATACATTACTAGTCGGGATTAATCAGAAGAAACAAAAGAAGCAGAAGAAGCAGAAACCGCAATTGAAGTATCTCCACCTGATGCGGTAGCAGCAGCCATAACAGAACTACGAGCTTTAGAATAACGAGGGTTACTAACTGCTAAATTCTTTAGAAAAGTAACCACACTGGTTGAACTGCCATAAGCTTGCGTCGAAAAACCAGAAATGGCTAGAGCGCTACCACCATTTACATGCATAGAACATGTTTCAGAGATGGAGTCCAAATAATCGATATCAGAAATTATCATCTATAAGCCTTCGTCCGTGCTATTAGCGCACGTTCATCTAAAAGTTTACTAGTGAATACCGTAACTCAAAACTCTCTTTTAGAAAAGGGAGTTTCAAATAGTTGCTCTGTTGAGAGCAACTATTTGAGTTTCGCTGAAGCTAGGCAGACCGAATACTATTAGTTAGCAGCAGCAACGAAAAGTCCACTTTGGCTAGAACCTTTTCCAGCAACAGCAAGCTGATTTAATTCACCTTGAGTATTGCTGTCTTTACCTACGGCTTCATTCTCGAAAGCAAAAGTTGACGAATTGCCTTTAACATTGGAGTCAACTTTAATGTTTGCTTTCTTATTGAAATCAGCTTTTATGTTACTATCGAAGTTGAAGTCTATGTCGGATTTAATTTTTGTATCCAAGTCTTTTTTGAATTTAAAACTGTCCAAATAGCCACCACCAACAATCTCAATTTCTTGGCTGACAGCTTCCAAGTAGTTTAAATCAGAAATAATCATCTATTTTCTCCCTAATTCATTGGGTTTGTGTGGAATTTGATAATCTCAGTACTGCTCGGTTAAGAATAAGAGCGTGATTCTTATCTAAGCAGTATTGAAAATCAAGTTTGCTCTAAGAATTGCTTCATTTGAAACAATTCTTGGAATTCACTTAAAGCTAGACCGGATACTATTAATTAGCAGCAGCAACAAAAAGTCCACTTTGGCTAGAACCTTTTCCAGCAACAGCAAGTTGATTTAATTCACCTTGAGTATTGCTGTCTTTACCTACAGCTTCATTCTCGAAAGCAAAAGTTGACGAATTGCCTTTAACATTGGAGTCAACTTTAATGTTTGCTTTCTTATTGAAATCAGCTTTTATGTTACTATCGAAGTTGAAGTCTATGTCGGATTTAATTTTTGTATCCAAGTCTTTTTTGAATTTAAAACTGTCCAAATAGCCACCACCAACAATCTCAATTTCTTGGCTGACAGCTTCCAAGTAGTTTAAATCAGCAATAATCATCTATTTTCTCCTGGGAATTACTAGCTAAAATTGAAGAATAATCGTTACAAGCAAAATCTTATATTGCTTGAACTTTTTACGAGCAGTTTTTCTTGCTCTTAATTTCTAATATAGCTAATTATTTGGATAAGTCAATACTTTTTTGAATAATTTTTCATAGAATTTATCAATCAAAAAACACGAAAGTATTGTTGTCTAATTGATGTATTTAAATAAAAAATTAGCAAAGCAAAATAGGAACAATAATCATGTCATTGTCCAATTATTAAATAATGATTTTTTATTTTTATTGAAATCTTTTATTACGTTCTAAAAAGCAATATTTTAATTAAATATTCAAGCTTAAAATTTAACTAAGCCATCTGAGGAATTTGTTCTTTAGCAAGTAAACTTGTATTTTCAGGTTGAATAAGTATTTCCAAAGCCTGTATTTGTTGCTTTAACCAATCTGAAAATAAGTCTAAAATAATTTTTTGACGTAACTCATCATTCAACTCCGGTTGAATGATTTCTTCCACCCAAATCAAATGTATTCCCTTTGGAGTTGTAATCGGTTTAAGAATGGACGGTGCAGAAGCAGCAAATAGAGGCGCCGCAATTTCTGGACGAAATTCTTTACGATGCCGAAGTCCTTGATATCCACCTGCGCGCCTTCTTTCTGGTTCTTGAATAAATTGGCGAGCAATTTCAGCAAAAGTAATTTCGCCTTCTTCTATGGCATAAAAAAATTCTAGGGCTAAGTCTCTATCCTCAAAAACGACTTCATAGGTTGCTGCTTTATCGTAATCGAGTCGGCGTTCGTAAAAGTACTTTTCTACATAAGGCGAAAACATGTGATTTGCTAACTTCCGAGAAAGAGCCTTATAGTGGACTAACTCTTCAAATTCCTTTACAGAGAGATGATGCTTTTCCAGCCATGACCAGGTATCTTTAGCTTTTACAAGTTTTTTTTCTAACCGCAGTTTGTCACCCTCTTGTTGTATTTCATCTGGAGTAACTTCAACACCAGATTCCCACGCGACTTCAGTAATAATTCTTTTAGATGCTATGGCTTCTAAAACATCAGGGATTTGACAGGATAATTTTATATTATTAATGATGTCTGGAATAGAAATGGTAAGAATTTCTGACATAACGTAATTCCTCTAATAAATTTGTGATTCGTTCTTCGCAATGCTACATTTCCAAACCTCCTTTTTGTAGCTTCTTGAATGGGTCTAAAACAAAATCAATCACGCGACGCTGACGAATGATGACTTCAGCAGTTGCAGTCTGACCTGCGGTTAATGGAATGCGTTTATTACCGTTTTGGACATACTGCTGTTCTAAGGCAATTTCTAAGTCATAGGTTTCAATAGTTCCTCCAGGCGCCTGAATCACTTTTGAGTCGGGAGAAATTCGTGCGACTTTGCCAGGTACTATTCCATAATCCTGGAATGGATAAGCATCAAACTTGATTTTCACTGGCATTCCTACTTTCAAAAAGCCGCTATCTTGACTTGGCATACTCGCTTTAAGTATGTAAGCTACATTTTTTGGTGCAATTTGAGCAACTCTTTGACCGGGTTGTACGACTGTTCCGGGTTTGCTAAATGGCAATTCAAAAATGATTCCGTTAACGGGAGACCTAACTATTCTTTGCTGTAACTGAAGCTTCAACGATGTCATTTGGCTAGCAGTTTGAGCAATAGCTGATTGATTTGCTGTAATTTGCGCTTGTAAGTCTTTGAGTTGTTGTTCATTTTTCAAAACAGCAAGCTTGCCATTTTTTTGCAAACTACTATAGCTGTCCTGCACTTCTTGCAATCGAAGGAAAGCCTGTTTAATGTCAGACTCAAGCTGCCTAACTGTTGTTTGATAGCGACTTTTCTCTTCACCTAAGCGTAATTGTGCTTGTTTAAAATCAGATAAACTTTTTTGATAGATGCGCTTACTTTCTTGTGCTTCTTTTTTGAGTTGGTCAATCTGCATCGCTGAAACGGCACCATCTTTGACCAGATTATTAAAACGTTCGACTTGTTTTGAATCAATACTCAAGCGGTTCTTAGATGCTTCTTGGTCATTAAGAGTGACCATTATCTGCTGCTCTACTTGATTAACTAATGCTTGTTTCTCTAGCTTTTGTAGGTTATATGTACTTTGTTTTGCATCAAGATTTTGCTTTGCTTGATTGATTTGGGAAAGTTTTTCTGATTCTTGGGATTTATTCTGCTGTTGGGTAACGTTGATTGTCAATTGTATTTGATTCTTGAGAATATGGAGTTGCGCTCGCTGATTTTGCAGTCCAGACAGCTTTGCCTCTGTCTCTTCAATTTGGGTTCGCAGGATTTCTGAATCTAATTCCAACAGCACCTGCCCAGCTAGTACGTTTTCACCTTCCTTGACTTTGACCGCTTTGACAGTTCCACCAACTTCAGAATCCAATTTTTGCGTAGCACCTTTGGGTTCTACTCGTCCTCTGGCACTTCCTGTCTCATCTACTTTGGAGTACATTGACCAAGGTAAGAATAAAACACCAAAGCCTAGTAAGACGTACAGTAAACTGCGCGTCCAAACTCTTGGTAATGCATCGAGTAATTCTTCACTACCGTGGAATAAATCTTTACTATCATCAAATGTTTCTACTGGGTCACGAATTGGATAATTGTCTGCGTGCATATCACTTTGATACTGGTCGTGTTCCTCTTGAATAAGAGGATATTGAGATGGTTGAGACATAATTCGAGGTGTGAAGTATGTGAAATATTAGTAAGAACGGAGGGTTCAGGCGCCTTTTTGAGCTACCCGGCTTGGGCTAATTGTTGTTGGTTGAGGTAGTAATAATGACCTTTTTTGGCAATTAATTCATCGTGAGTACCGCTTTCTACGAGTACACCGTGGTCTAATACTAAGATTAGGTCTGCGTTACGGACGGTAGAGAGACGATGGGCGATGATTATGCTGGTACGTCCTTTAAGAATAGTTTTGAAATTATTTTGAATAATGCGTTCTGATTCCGCGTCGAGGTGACTGGTTGCTTCGTCCAATAGTATTAAGCGAGGATTGCCAAGCAATGCGCGTGCAATTGCCAGACGTTGACGTTGTCCACCAGACAGCATCCCCCCACCTTCACCGATTTGAGTTTCATAACCTAGTGGCTGTTTTTGAATAAATTCATCAGCACCTGCCAAAGAAGCTGCTTTAACTATTTCTTCTAAAGATGCTTCTGGATGAGCTATGGCAATATTTTCGCGAATCGTACCACCAAACAAAAACGTGTCTTGGTCTACAACTCCAACTTGAGAACGGAGCGATTTCAAAGATATATGGTTAACATCATATCCATCAATGGTAACTTTGCCATCAGTCGCAGGGTATAAACCTAAAATTAATTTACCTAATGTTGTTTTGCCAGAACCACTGCGTCCGACCAAAGCCACGATTTGTTCAGGCTTAATTTCAAAATTGAGGTTTTCTAGGACATTAGTATCACTTTCTTTGTGATAGCGGAAAGTAACGTTATGAAAGCCAATCTTGCCTTTTAACCGACCTAATGATTTACGAGGCTTATTTTGTAAGTCTTCTTCTGGTTCTGCTTCTAGAACATCATTAAGACGTTCGACGGAAATAAAAATTTCTTGAAAATGATTCCATAGTACAGAAAATCGTTGCAATGGACCTAAGACATTACCAATTAACATATTGAACGCCACTAATTGTCCAAGGGTGAGTTCACCGTTAATTACCTGCCATGCGCCAAACCACATTATTCCTGTACTTACAAACGTTTCGATGACACCACTAATTACAGATAATCGGATGCCAAGGACTTCAGCCGAGAAAGATTTTTTGACTACATTATTTAGTAGTTCTTCCCAACGCCAACGTACTGTTTGCTCAATTGCTAACGAACGGATAGTACGGATTCCTGTTAGGGATTCTATCAGGTAGCTATTTTCTTCGGCGCCTGCATTAAATATCTCTCTCGAAATCCGGCGCAAAATACTCGTACTAGCCAGTGCCAGTATGAAAAATGGCGGCACCGTTAACAGCACAAATAACGTCATCTTCCAGCTATAAGACAACATTACGCCCAAATAGACAAAAAATGAGAGTAAATCGAGCATGATTGATAGAGTCTCACCAGTCAAGAAAGCTTGGATTTTCTGGTTTTCTTGGATACGAGAGACAATATCTCCGACGTAACGCGACTCGAAATAAGACAGGGGTAAGCGGAAAGTATGTTTGATAAAACCTATAACTAAAGCAAGGCTGACGCGCGTAGCCGTATGGTCTAGCAGATACGTCCGTACTGCGTTCATGGCAATGCGGAACAATCCAAATAAAATCATCCCCAAACCAATGGCGTTTAAGGTGCTAACACTGCGTTGCACAAGCACTCGGTCGAGTAGCAACTGGGTAAATACTGGCGTTATCAACCCAAATATTTGCATCAATACCGAAGCGATGAAGATTTCAAATAATACCTTGTAATGGGGTTTAACTAATTCAAAAAACTTCCACAGCCCAGTACTATCGTCCTTGGCGTTTTTTAGGGCAGTCGTGGGTTGCAGTAACAACGCATACCCTGTCCAATCTTTTTGAAATTCCTTTGGTGTGAGAATACGTTGTCCAACGGCAGGGTCGCCGACAATTACCCGTTTTTTGGTAATTTCATAAACAACAATAAAATGTTTGCCCTCCCAATGGGCAATTGCTGGAAGTGGCTGTTCTGCTAATTTGTCGAGAGTTGCTTTGACTGGACGTGTCGCAAAACCTAAGCTTTCGGCAACGTTGGCAACCGCGCGTAGAGAGGCGCCACTGCGGTTGGCATTTGTCATATCCCGCAACCGATTGATACTAAAGCGCTTACCCCAATAGTTACCAATCATTACCAAACAAGCGGCGCCGCAATCAGAGGCGCTGTGTTGGGCATAAAAAGGATATTGTCGGGTCAATCGTCCCCACCAATGTCCCATTGCCACCTTGGGACTGGGAAAATAAGGGCGCGATTTTTTTGGCTTTTGTTGAGTTGAATGATAGCTTTGCGGAAAGGGAATTACCTTTTGATGAAGAGAACTAGTATCTCTAACACTTTCTGTTTCTATAATATTTGCTGCTGCTGACCTTCTTTTGCGTGGCTTTTGTTGAGAGAAAACAGGTTTATCATCGGGCGCCCCAAATTGTGCTAATTCATAACAGTGTTCAAGTGCTGTTTGGTAATCGCTATTTTTCAGAGCATATACAGTTGTTGGTTGTTCTATGAGCCAATAACCTTGTTTTGGATTGGTACAAATTTTACCTGGCGTTTGGGAAGTTCCGTTGCTATGCTGAAGATGCCCAACCCGTATCATCAGCATGTTGCAATCAGTAAAGACCTGCTTTGTCTCTGATGCGGTAATATCAAGTCGCTCGAACAGCGATAAAGCTTCAAGCATTCCTGGCGCCAGTGATGGAGAGTTGGGAAAATTAGAGTTTTGACGGCATAAGAGTATTAAATCCCAAATTTCTGCTTGTTTATAAAGCTTGTCGCGAACTTCAGGATACTGTGTCATCAACGGTTGCAACGTCTCTAAACTGAGGTAACATACCCTCAAGTTATGCGAAGCTCTCGCTACATACGAACTAAATTCGTCTTCATTAAAAAGAGTTGCCTCTCCAAATGATGCTCCTTCTGACAAAGTTGTTATTAAATTCTCCAAGTCGTCTAAAAGTCTAACTCTACCTGCAAGGACAATATAAATACCTCTTTCAGCATCTCTTAACTGCCAAAACTGCGTTGCCAGTGGCAGTTCCAAGATTTGAGATGCTTGTAAACAACTTTGCAATTCTTTTTGTGTAAGGCTTTCACCTAATACTTTAGGAATTATTAAACTTAGTTCTTCATGGAATCGCATCATCAAGACCCCCTCAAGTCACCTTTTAACATGAATCCAACTATTTGATAGCCACAAGTATACTTATGTCAGCTATACCTTCACGCGCGTTCAGATTGGTAGTAACTTGTGTGGGGAAAGTCTTTAAAAAGCTACTGTAGTTACCTTGATAACTCTGGCAACCGCCAAAAAATATAAAGCTTGGAACTTGTTGTATTACGAGCTTTCGTGACATAATTTTAAATAAGTAGCTATCAACTAAATTTGGGTACGTAAGTTCCTAGCAGCTGATAGAATCCTCTGATCAGGCTACAGCTGCTTAAGTTCTGCTAGCTTTTTAAAGCTAGTTAACGCGAGTTTGGTGGTATGCGACTTAATTAAGTTGTTTCCCCTTATGATTGCCAGTCTAGGGGGAATTTACTTTTTTAAGACATCTATTTCATATTTATTGTTTGATTCTCTTAACAGAATTTACAGCTTCGTGAAAATGCATTACTACACTCAACAGCATTCTACAGCTACAGTTCGTCTATGTTAATACGACTATATCAAAGATAGTTTATAGGTATCTATGAGCAGTTATAGTTTGACTGTAGTAACTTTTATACATATCCGAAAAGCTCAGATTTCTAACGCATCACAATCCTTCTGTCAGCGAGCAAATCCCACCTAATTATTAATACTTAATTTGCTCTTGTATCTGACATATACAACCTATTCAAGCAAGCAGTTTCAAATGCCAAGCTAGACTCTAATCACAAGATGATTACGGAAACAATTATTTTTATGTATTTGAAGTTGCGGTAATCCACAACCTAGGAGTATCTCTATAGGGTGTCTATTCTGGCAACGAACTAAGTACTCTGATAGTCGGAAAAGCAATACCTTAGTTATATAAATTCAATTAACTAATGCCATTTTGACAACTATGTAAATCGCAAAATGACTTTGACACAAATCAGCATAGTCGGATGTAACAGAAAGCAATGCACAAATGTTTTGCGCTTACTTTAAAACTGTCACCAATAATGTGACGCTACTTTATTAATCTCGTTTACTAACTTAACAAATATCGCAGCGCATAATACAAATTAATCTTACCATATTTTTAGTTTCGCACCTTGATTTTACTATTCAGTAATTATTATTACACTTTTGTGAATCATGTCAACAAAAACTTTAGTTCTTCACGCTTTCATAAAATAAACGCAAAAAACTTCACATAAAAAATATATTTTTTTTGGTTGTTTCTAGTGTATAATTTACAAACCAAAATTTACACTCAGTTTTGTACTTGTTTTTGTACTGATTACCAAATATTTATCAATAATTTAATTAGATATAGGCGCCAAACTTTTAGATACTAGTATCACTATATACATAGTTATAGCTTTAACAAAACAAGAGTACACAAAGAAAAAAATCAAATCGCGAACCAAAATAATATCTTATTAAGTAGTAATCTTTACAAGCGGCACCAATATCTTAAAACTTATTAGGTCGTATACTTCATCACACGCAAATTCAATGACTTTATGAATATATAACATTTTACACTAGTAATTATTTAAAAATTATTGTATCACTATTTAACCATTAAATCAACTTGTTAAATTAATATCAACCGATGCAGATAAATAATCGTGTTATACTGGCAATGCCAGCAATGTAACAATATTTTAATCAAAGTTGCTTAAAAAGCAGAATAACATAAAATTGCATCTACCAAAAGTAGTAAAATTTTATTTTTGTAACGACTGTGACTGTTGTATGAATTTTAGGTTTTTCCGTGTCACTATATAGATAGATGGAAACGCTTGAATCAATGCAGCATTACAGCATAAGATAAAATTGTGCAGATAACATTTTTAGGAACAAGTTCCGGAGTACCGACGCGCGCACGCAATGTTTCGAGTGTAGCTTTGAGATTACCTCAAAGAGCAGAATTGTGGTTATTTGACTGCGGAGAGGGTACGCAGCATCAAATATTAAGGAGTGACTTGAAAGTCAGCCAACTGTCGCGAATATTTATTACGCACATGCACGGAGACCATATATTTGGTTTGATGGGTCTTTTGGCAAGTTGTGGTTTAGCAGGTAACGTTGACCGTGTTGATATTTACGGGCCTGCTGGGTTGAATGAGTATCTCCAAGCTTGTTCGCGTTACTCGCACACGCATTTTTCCTATCCGGTGAAAGTTCATGCTGTCCGTCCGGGGGTTGTGTACGAAGACGAAGAATTTAGTGTTATTTGTGGTCAACTAAACCATCGCGTCACTGCATATGGATATCGTGTTGTAGAAAAAGACCGAGTGGGACGCTTTGATGTTGAAAAAGCTAAAGAACTGGAAATACCTCCTGGTCGTATTTATGGTCAGTTAAAACGTGGTGAAACTGTGACTCTCAATGACGGACGCATAATTAACGGTAGTGATTTATGTGGACCAACCGAGATTGGACGTAAAATTGCTTATTGTACTGATACTGTGTTTTGTGATGGCGCCGTGGAACTCGCACAAGATGCTGACGTGCTTATTCATGAAGCTACTTTTGCTCATCAAGATTCTGACATGGCTTTTCAGCGTTTGCATTCTACAACTACAATGGCAGCACAAACTGCACTCGCATCTGGAACGCATCGTTTAATAATGACTCACTTTAGTCCTCGCTATGCTCCTGGTAATACCATAGAGCTTAAAGATTTACTTTTAGAAGCGCGTGCTATTTTCCCAAATACCGATATGGCACATGATTTTATGACCTATGAGGTTCCACGGCGCCGAAAGAGTGAAAAGTTGAAAGTGCTGAGTGCTGAGAAGAAGTGCTGAGTTGAAAGTGCTGAGTGCTGAGTAAGTTTAGGAGTTAGGAGTTAGGAGTTAGGATTTAAGAATAACAACTCAGCACTCAGCACTCAGCACTCACTACTCACTACTTATTCAAATGGTCGCATATTGTACTCGGCGGGGTCAAAGCCTCGTGGAAACTTTGTGCTGGTGTCGTAGATACAATCAATAAAGTTGGCGCCGTAGTATTTTATATAGTGAAGTTTCGCACCTCGAAGGTTAGCTTGTTGGAAGTTGGCGCCACTGATATTTGCTCGCGTTAAATTTACTTGCGCTAAGTTAGCTAACGATAAATTTGCTCCCCACAGTTTGGCTTTGGCAAGGTTGGCACCCGTCAAGTCGGCTCCCCATAAATTAATTCCAGGCAAATAGGCGCCTATTAACTTGACTTTACTTAAGTTAACACCCGAAAAGTTACGTTCTCCTTTTTCATAACGCCGTATCAATTCAAGAGCGTCCATAATCAACTATTGCGGGAGCGCTATATAGATTTATTCTTATTTTAGTAGACTTGAGTTATAAAAATGGAACTTTACTTATTTCGTCACGGTATCGCTGAAGAGAAAAGCGAAGACATACAAGATGAAGCGCGCAAGCTGACTAAAGAGGGAAAACACAAAACTGAGAAGGTTGCCTCTCGACTGGTTGAGCTTGGTTTAAGATTTGACGCGATTATTACAAGTCCTTTGGTACGTGCGCGTTCTACGGCAGAAATACTTATGGAAGCGGGACTTAGTAAAAAGTTGGAAGAATCAGGTTACTTGGCGCCGAATGGGTCATTATCAGGTTGGATAGAAAATTGGTTAGTTCAACAAAAATTTGAGACCGATTATAAGCTGGTGTTGGTTGGACATGAACCAGATTTAAGTAACTGGGCAGAGCTTTTGGTGTGGGGAGAAGCCAAGGGCAACATAGTCCTTAAAAAAGCGGGTATGATCGGGGTAAAGCTGCCAGAAAACGCTGCTCCCTTGGGTAATAGTCAAATGTTTTGGTTGACACCACCCAAGTACTTCCTCTAACGGAATATTCGACGTTTCAGAAAAAAATCTGTTAGAACGGATACTGTTGTGGTAGTAAGTATTTCTGGTAAGTTAGCAGTCAGCAACTTTTTAACTATTCTGATGGTACTGCCATGATGGTGTGCGAATACAAGCCCGGTTTGGAAGGCATTCCTGCCGCCGAATCTAGTATTAGTTTTGTCGATGGGCAAAAAGGAATTCTTGAATATCGTGGCATCCGAATCGAGGAACTAGCTTCTAAGAGTACATTTTTAGAAACTGCATACCTCTTAATTTGGAACGAACTTCCTACAAAAGAACAAATAGCAGAGTTTGAAGAAGAAATTCGGATGCATCGCCGAATTAAGTACCGTATCCGCGACATGATGAAATCTTTTCCAGAAAGCGGTCACCCAATGGATGCTCTGCAAGCTTCTGCTGCTGCCTTGGGCTTATTTTACTCACGGCGTGATTTGCACAACCCTGTATATATTCGTGATGCTGTAGTTCGCCTTCTCGCAACAATCCCGACAATGGTCGCTGCATTTCAGTTGATGCGGAAAGGTAATGACCCAGTACGTCCACACGATGAGCTTGACTATTCGGGCAACTTCTTGTATATGCTAGACGAGAAAAAGCCTGACCCACTAGCCGCGCGCATTTTTGATGTATGCTTAATTCTTCACGCAGAGCATACCATGAACGCTTCTACTTTTAGTGCGAGGGTAACAGCATCAACATTAACTGACCCATACGCTGTAGTTGCGAGTGCCGTTGGTACTTTGGGAGGTCCTTTGCATGGTGGGGCAAATGAAGAAGTTATCCAGATGCTCGAAGAAATTGGCTCGGTTGAAAATGTGCGTCCTTATATTGAAGACTGTATACAACGCAAAGCTAAAATTATGGGGTTTGGGCACCGCGTTTATAAAGTTAAAGACCCGCGCGCGACTATTTTGCAAGATTTAGCCCAGCAGTTATTTGCCAAATTCGGGCATGATAAATACTTTGACATTGCTCAAGAAATGGAACAAGTCGTAGAAGAAAAGTTAGCTCATAAAGGTATTTACCCTAACGTTGACTTTTACTCCGGCTTAGTGTATAGAAAAATGGGAATCCCAACTGACTTATTTACCCCTATTTTTGCAATAGCCCGTGTCGCAGGTTGGCTAGCGCATTGGAAAGAGCAGTTAGAAGAAAATCGAATTTTCCGTCCAACCCAGGTATATAACGGGCGCCACGAAGTCAGTTATACACCCGTAGAACAACGGTAAGAGAGTAAAAAGTGCTGAGTGCTGAGTTCTGAGTGCTAAGTGCTGAGTGCTGAGTGCTAAGTGCTGAGTGCTGAGTTCTGAGTGCTGAGTTTTAACTCCTAATTCCTAACTCCTAACTCCTAACTATTCAACCCTACTCAGCACTCAGCACTTTCAACTCAGCACTCTCTTAATCAATACCATAAGTATAAATCGTATTAGTTTTGCGTCGGGCAAAAACCAACCAACGATATACTAAACATGGTGTAAACCTAAAGGGTTGCAAAAAATCTTAAATTTACCTAGCAATTAGATACAATGCTATTGGTAAGTTTATATTACTTTACATATCAGATTGTCAAAGACTCAGTATCAATGACTACATAGGGATATGTATCCCTACTTGAACGTTGACTTAAAGAGCGGAAAAATGAACTCAGGAATTGATCTGCAAGGAACTTTTATTGATTCCCTAAAGCAGTTGGGGCTACCAGCAGGTACCGCGAAGGCTATTTGGATGCCTTTGCCAATGATTTTAATGCTGATAGGCGCCACTGTTGGGGTATTGGTCTGTGTATGGCTGGAACGAAAAATATCAGCGGCAGCACAACAGCGGATTGGTCCTGAATATATCGGTCCTTTAGGATTACTGGCGCCTGTAGCAGATGGTCTGAAGCTGGTTTTTAAAGAAGATGTAGTACCAGCATTGGCAGACCCATTGCTGTTTACCCTCGGTCCAATCATTGTTGTATTACCTGTATTTTTGTCCTACCTGATAGTACCGTTTGGACAAAACCTGATAATTACAGATGTTGGAATGGGCGTATTTTTATGGATTGCTTTATCAAGCGTTCAACCAATTGGGTTGTTAATGGCTGGTTACGCATCTAATAATAAGTATTCGCTTTTAGGTGGTTTGCGAGCAGCAGCACAATCTATTAGCTACGAAATTCCCCTAGCGCTATCTGTGTTAGCAATTGTGATGATGTCCAATAGTCTTAGCACTATTGATATTGTTAACCAACAATCAGGCTACGGCATTTTAGGTTGGAACGTTTGGCGCCAACCTGTTGGATTCATTATTTTCTGGATAGCTGCTTTGGCTGAGTGCGAACGAATGCCTTTTGACTTACCTGAAGCTGAGGAAGAATTAGTTGCAGGTTATCAAACTGAATATTCGGGGATGAAGTTCGCGCTTTTTTACCTTAGTTCCTACGTTAACCTCGTACTCTCTGCTTTACTTGTATCTGTTTTATATCTCGGTGGTTGGGACTTCCCTGTTCCCCTAACCTTGATTGCAAGTTGGTTGGGAGTTAGTGTTACTGACCCAGTGTTGCAGGTTGTTGCTGCGACTGTGGGTATAACTATGACTTTACTCAAAGCTTACTTCCTCGTATTCCTTGCTATTTTGCTACGTTGGACTGTTCCACGGGTTCGCATTGACCAACTTCTTGATTTGGGTTGGAAATTTTTGCTACCTGTAGCTTTGGTAAATTTACTGTTGACTGCGGCTTTGAAATTGGCTTTTCCTGTTGCTTTTGGGGGATGAGAAAGTTCAGGAGTCAGGAGTCAGAATTCAGGAGCTTTAACTTCTACCTTCTGACTCCTACCTTCTGACTCCTGACCACTGACTCCTGACCTTAAATAAAAAAGAGAGAGAAACTATGCTTAAATTCCTCAAACAAGTTGGCGATTACGCGAAAGAAGCGGTACAAGCTGCTAAGTATATTGGTGAAGGTCTTTCTGTTACCTTTGACCACATGCAGCGGCGCCCTGTTACTGTTCAGTATCCTTATGAGAAGTTAATTCCTAGTGAACGGTTTCGCGGTCGTATCCATTTTGAATTTGATAAATGTATTGCTTGCGAAGTCTGTGTACGGGTTTGTCCGATTAATTTACCTGTAGTTGATTGGGAATTTGATAAGGCTACTAAGAAGAAAAAGCTCAATCACTATAGTATTGACTTTGGTGTTTGCATTTTCTGCGGTAACTGTGTTGAATATTGTCCTACTAACTGTTTATCAATGACAGAAGAGTATGAGCTTTCAACTTATGACCGCCACGAGTTGAATTATGATAACGTTGCCCTTGGTCGCTTACCTTATAAGGTTACTGATGACCCAATGGTGACACCTTTGCGCGAACTCGTGTACTTGCCCAAGGGTGTTATGGAGCCTCATGGACTTCCTGCTGATGCTCCTCGTCCCGGCGCCCGTCCTCAAGACTTAATCGAACAAGCGGAAAAATAAAGGATAAGTAAAGTGAATTTAGCTTCCGGTGTACAAACTGTTTCGTTCGTTATCCTAGCGCTGATGGTGGTTGGTAGTGCGTTAGGTGTTGTTTTATTTGATAACATCGTCTATTCCGCTTTTTTGTTGGGTGGAGTTTTTGCCGGTATTGCTGGCTTGTATTTGTTGCTGAATGCTGATTTTGTCGCCGCAGCACAACTACTCGTTTATGTCGGCGCCATCAACGTTTTGATTTTGTTTGCCATTATGTTGGTAAACAAACGTCAAAATTTTGTTCCTTATGCTACAGCTTGGGTACGCAAAGCACTGACTGCTGTTGTCAGCTTTGGACTATTTGCTCTTCTCAGTACAATGGTTCTAGCAACTCCTTGGTCACTTTCTACACTTGCTCCGGCGCCACAGCCCATCATAGTAATTGGCGAACATTTCTTTAGTGACTTTTTGTTACCTTTTGAACTTGCTTCTGTACTGTTGCTAATGGCAATGGTTGGTGCAATTATTCTGGCGCGTCGCGAGTATTTACCAGAAGTTAGTCCTTCAGATTTGCGACAAACAGTTTTAACTTTACCCGAACGTCCGAGAGAATTGGTCTCATCGGCTGAAAATGAACTATCGTAGAAATACTTTATGCAACTTCAGTACTTTTTGATACTTGCCGCCGCACTATTTTGTATCGGTATTTTTGGCTTAATTACTAGCCGTAATGCTGTACGAGTGCTAATGTCAATCGAATTACTGCTGAATGCGGTAAACCTGAATTTGATGGCATTTTCTAACTACCTTGACCCAGTAGAAATTAAGGGTCAAGTTTTCACTGTATTCGTAATTACTGTAGCAGCAGCCGAAGCAGCGGTAGGATTAGCTATAGTATTGGCAATTTATCGTAATCGCGATACTGTCGATATGGAGCAGTTTAATCTCCTTAAGTGGTAGTATTCGTGTGGATTTAAAGCAGGTAATTATTGCTTATAAAGCGCGTGATGCCCAAAGCAAGCGTTGGGCAGAGATTTGCGCTAAACAACTTGAAAATCGTAACTGCCAAGTCTTGATGGGACCTAGTGGGCCAAAGGATAATCCTTATCCAGTATTTTTGGCTTCCGCTAACCATGAAATAGACTTGGCTTTAGTGTTAGGTGGTGATGGTACAGTATTAACAGGCGCCAGACATCTGGCTGCTGCTGGTATTCCGATATTAGGTGTTAATGTTGGGGGACACCTAGGATTTCTAACCGAGTCGGTGGATGAATTTAAAGACACCGAACAAGTTTGGGACAGGTTGCTAG
Organism: Calothrix sp. PCC 7716; assembly: GCF_019977735.1. GTDB lineage: Bacteria > Cyanobacteriota > Cyanobacteriia > Cyanobacteriales > Nostocaceae > Dulcicalothrix. The sequence continues at coordinate 1,038,152 of NZ_AP025018.1, forward strand.
AAGACCGTTATGCAATTCAACGACGTATGATGTTGCAAGCGGCAGTATTTGAGGGACATGGGTCTAATTTGGAACCTGTGACTGAGCGGTATTTATGTTTGAATGAAATGTGCGTCAAACCCGCTTCAGCAGACCGAATGATTACATCAATTTTAGAAATTGAAATCGACGGTGAGGTTATAGACCAGTACGTTGGAGATGGGTTAATTGTTGCGACTCCCACAGGTTCAACAGGTTATACAGTTTCTGCGAATGGTCCCATCATGCACGACGGTATGGAAGCACTCACCGTTACTCCTATTTGTCCAATGAGTCTCTCAAGTCGTCCAATTGTTTTACCTCCTGGTTCGGTTGTTAGCATTTGGCCCCTAGGAGATTACGATTTGAGTACAAAGCTATGGATGGATGGAGTACTCGCTACTTCTATTTGGCCAGGACATCGCGTTGATATTAGAATGGCTGATTGTCGCGCTAAGTTTATTGTACTGCGCGAGAATAATTCTTATTATCAAACTCTACGCGAAAAGTTACTTTGGGCTGGTACTAGGGTTCGATATAGCAGTACTAATCATAGTAATTAATTGGCAACGTGGCAACGGATGATGAACGGATGTAACGGATAAAATCACCCATCCGTTACATCCGTTGTATCCGTTGCAATTTAGTTACCAATTAAAGCTTGCTGCCCGCTCGTAGAAGTTGCATAGCCTAAAAATGCTTGCACAGCAGGACTAACAGGATTTTTATAAACGTAATATAAGGTTCTTTGGTAAGGATAGCTCGATGAATCTGGTGTCAATCCATCTATAGGAACAACTCGCACTGTTTGTTGTTTCGCAACTTGTGCGTATGTGGCATAACCAATTCCATCAGTTCCTAAAGCTTGAAGTAAAGGAGTCGTCGCATCCCTTGGTAGTGTTGCTATGTTTGGCGTTGTGCCAAAGTTGGCGCCTTTTAATATTAATTCTTGAAAAGATTTATTTGTTCCGCTTATAGTCGGTCGATTAATAACGCGGATAGTTCCAGGTGTTCCTCCAACTGCCGACCAATTATTAACTTTTCCTTGGAAAATATCTGATACCTGAGCAATTGTTAATCCTGCACTAAAAGGATTATTTTTACCTACAACAACTGCAATTGCATCGTTGGCAATGGGAACAGCTGTTAATCTTTGTGCTTGTTCAGATGAAGTTAGTGGTCGTGATACTGCTGCTATTTCTACCTTTCCTGCAATTAAGTCTTGAAGACCTTTGTCGGAACCACCTGCACTAGTACTTACATTGGCGCCTTGGAATTGTCTTTGGAAACCTTGTTTTAAGTTTTCGTTAACAGTCACCATCGATGTAGAGCCATCAATTCTAACTGATGTTCCGGCAGGTACACTCGCAGGTAATGGAAACGGAGCAGATATTGTTGTATTTGTACCAGTTGTAGTACTATTAGAACCTGTTTGAGTGGTATTTACTGGAGCATCGGTAGCAACTGGAGCAGGCGCCTGGTCACGTTTGAAGAAAAACCAGTAACCTCCTCCAAGTAGTGCGATTAGTGCAGCAATAAAAACGATTGGTGGTGGGCCGCTTCTTTGAGCCATATGATTATTTTCTGTGGTTGATGTATTTGATTGGACTTATTGAGGTAGCTGTTTCGGATTGGAATCGTTCAACATTTGCAGGCGCCGATTAATTTCGTCGTCTGCGGTCATTTGCTCCAGGTCTGCCTGAAGTTTTTCGGCTGGGTTTTCTGATAACTCAGCTAAAGCATTTTGGCGTAAGTTTCTACCTTGAACAGCGTTTTTAGCTGTTTCAAATTGCGAACGTGCTGAACCAATATCAAATTCATTGTTGACTTTCGCAATTGCTCCTAATGCTTCGTTAATTTCTGCTAAGTCCTTCATATTTTGCATATCAGTTTTGTATGCTTCGAGCTTCATTCGTTCGCGGTTTAACTTTTCTTTAGAAGCCTTGACATACTGTTCTGCTTGCTTTACTTGTGCTTCGAGTTGAGGTAATAATTGCTCTATTTGAATTACTCTTGACATTGCTAAACGCGCAGCTTCTTGATTTCCTGCACGTTGTGCGAGTGCTGCTTGCTGTTCTGCTTGCTTTAATTCATTGGCTTTTTCTTCGTACTTCTTTTTAGCTTTTTCATATGAGCCAACTTGCATAGCTACAGCTTCTGCGAGCTTTTGAACCGACTGCTGCATTGAGTGTAATGATTCTTCTGCCACTGCTACAGCAACTTTTCCACCTTGTTCTACAGGAATTCCCCATAACCAGTTCCAGGTGCCAACTATAGTTCTTCCAGCTCGCTCACCCATTAACCAATAGATTGCTTTTTTCATATTTATACCAATTTGGAAATTTTTGCTTCCAGTCTAATTTGAAGTAATAGTAAATGGCTTCGGTAAATACTCGATCTATTAATGCGCTCACTCAATAATGCCAGTTTTTATCAATAAAATGCAGGAGCAAAGAAACCGCGTTTCTATGCAAATTGTCCTTTTTATTACGATATCTCAACAAAGAAACCCGGTTTCTAGGCTGCTGTAAACTACAAAACACAATTTATCAATTCCGTATAAGAATAAATTTATTTTTTATCGTCATCGTTGACTCAATATAATATATAACGCTTATTTAATTCTTAGTGACTATGCCTATACATTTGAAGGCTATTTATATAAACAATTCTAATTTTTTAATTTCGTTGTTTTTAATTAATACTTAATATATTATTAATTAATTCTTAATTTTTGAAATAAACCACTAACTGACTGGACACCACTTTCGATTGGGAGTGTAAGGTGGGCAGTGCCCACCATACGCAAGGTATATGGGCAGTGCCCACCATTTGGGAGTGTAAGGTGGGCAGTGCCCACCATACGCAAGGCATAAGGTGTTTCTGCTTCCAAAATTCGCTATGTTGGGCGAAAATGGCTCATATCAATGAATCGCACTCTCTTAAATATTTCATCTAAATATACAAATATATGGTAGAATTACGAATCTTTGATTTTGCTTGTCATGATTTATTTGGGAGTCTAGTTGAAAATTTCAGTGCAGAACTCGCTTCTAATTGCTTCGGCGCCTCAAAAGTAATTATTGCTGAACGCGACCCTATAAAGTTTCTTGCTGGTTTCCTAGCTGCTGTTGAAGCAAAATGTCAAGTCTTTTTATGTAACCCTGACTGGGGTAACAATGAATGGCGCCAAGTTTTAAATTTAGTACAACCAGATATTATTTGGGGCAAAAAACTCGACACTCAACACTCATCAACGCCATTCGCCTCAACGCGGGGAACCCGCGCACGGCGATGGCTCCTCAGCACTCAGCACTCAGCACTCAGCACTCAACACTCAGCACTAATTATGATTCCTACTGGTGGTTCTGCTGGGAAGGTTAAGTTTTGTGTTCATACTTGGGAAACTTTAGTTGCTTCAGTGCGAGGGTTTACAGAATATTTTCAGGTTAGTCAGGTAAATTCGCTTTGTTTGTTGCCGTTGTACCATGTCAGTGGGTTGATGCAGTTTGTACGCGCGTTTACTACTGGTGGAAAGTTGAGTATTTGCAATTTTAAACAGTTGGTATCGGGGGAAGTGCCTGATATTGACCCTTCTGGTTTTTTTATTTCTTTAGTACCAACTCAGCTACAACGATTTTTACAAGACTCACAGTTGACTATATGGTTATCTAAGTTTGATACTGTACTTTTAGGTGGCGCCCCTGCTTGGGATGAGTTGTTGGAGAAAGCTAGATATCACCAAATTAGATTGGCGCCTACTTATGGAATGACAGAAACTGCTTCACAAATCGTTACGTTGAAACCCGATGATTTTTTAAGGGGTAAACGTGGTTGTGGAAAAGTTCTTCCTCACGCACGAGTTTCGATATGTGATGGTAAAGTTTGTGTTGAATCTGAATCTTTGTTTTTGGGTTACTACGGTGATAATGATAATAGTAATAATTTTAAAATAGATGATGTTGGTTATTTTGATGAGCAAGGCTATTTATATATAATTGGTCGTGATAGCAGTAAAATTATTACTGGTGGTGAAAATGTTTACCCTGAAGAACTAGAAGCTGCGATTCGAGAAACACAAATGGTAAACGATGTTTGTGTTGTGGGAATTGCGGATAAGTATTGGGGACAAGCTGTTACCGCTGTTTATGTGCCTAAGTACGCGAATACTTCAACTTTTGCGATTGAAACTATTCTAAAATATGGTTTGAGTAAGTATAAAATTCCTAAGTATTGGGCGCCTGTTTCTGTGATACCACGTAATTTACAGGGTAAAGTTAATCGTGATGAAATTTTAAAAATTGCGGTTGAATGTTTGAGTGAGGCAGGCAAAACGCCTACCCGACAGGGGGTTTAGAATATTGCACCAGGTCTAGAAACCGGGCTTCTTACCAAAGATGTTGCGAGAAAACGTTGATTTTTCGTGACTGTTGCCCGGTTTCTTTCGGCTTGCCCTTGAATGCTGCATTCCGGTAAGCTACCCGACGAGGGGTTTAAAATATAGGTACAAATTTATATTCCTGTATCCATTTATTCATTGTATTTGGTAATTGCTTTTTATGCCGAGTTGCTGTATCAATACAAGCATGTCTAGTCAGCGCTTTACTCGCTACTAAATCAGCAATAATTATTTCGTAATCTATCTCAAATTTCTCTTCGCTTAGTTTTTGTGGTATCAAACGAATTTTTAGTTTGTCACCACAAGTTATTGGACGAAAAAAGTCTACGTTTGCATGAATGATTGGATATGCAACCGATGGGTTAGTGAAAAATTCTTTGAGAATGATACCCGATGCTTCTAAAGATTCTTCGTAAGCTTCGTGGCAAATTTTTAATATGTTGGCAAAATATAATACACCTGCGGCATCAGTATCTTGAAACCGAACGGTACGATGATATATAAATGGCATTCCTGGCTACCTAGCAAAAATTTGCTTTAAACAAGTTCTTTACCTGTTTTACTCTCATATACAAATCGGCGCCAATATTTTACCAAGAAACCTGGTTTCTACAGAAACCAGGTTTCTATGTGTAAATATCCTCCGAATTGGGGTTGAGGTAAGGATGCTGTAAGTCTATACCAGCTTCGTTAAAATTATTTTCAATGGCTTGTATTTTTTCTTCGATAGATTTTTTACCTTGTTGCCACGATTTTAACAAAGCATTGGCTATGATTTGACATCGATTCATGCCAAAGCTTTCATTTTTGGCTAAGTTCTGCTGTGGTTGTTCTGCTACCCCTAGTCCTGGTGCCAAGAATTTTGTGAATAAGGGTATTTCGGGAAGGAAGTATGATTGATGCTGCGAATATACGGTTTGTAATATTTTACGAATTATTAAATAATCTTGCTTTTGAAATTCAAGTATGCATGAGTCATAGCGATTAAAGGCAGCAGGATGACACAAAACATGATAGCTAAAAGGAATTTTTTCTTCGTTAAGGGCAATGGTAAGACTATCGATTAATGGAACGGCGCCTGCTTCCGTAATATTGAAGTATATTCTACTTAATCTACAATCTGTAAATAAACCATATTCTGGTTGACCACAATTAGAGACAGCAATATAATATCCGTTTTGCAAGCGGTTTTTGGGTAGCCATATAGATATATAGTCACCACGTTTAGGCGCAGGAGTTTTTTTATAAATATGGTTACTATCAACGTACATAGTTAAGCCACCTTTAATTACGGCTAAACTTGCATCTGGTTCGCGTCGTAGTACGCACCAGCCAGAATCATAATAACCGGCGCCGTGGTTATGTTCGTGGAGTTGCGCTCTTAATTCTTCATCAATTCCGAGAATTGAATTATTTTCTAAGTTGTGATGCAGTGCGTATATTCCGGTTACACGTGATGGGGGTTTACTCAAGATATTTTGTAGCGATGCGTTGAAATAAATCCCAAAGATGAAATTACGTAGTAGCAGCGCGTAATATTTTTGCTGTAATTGAACTGGGTTACGCTGAAAACGCGCTACCACGTCAGACGAAAGAGCAAACTTTTCAAAGCTAGGATGACGAATACAAAAATTATCTGAGATTTCAATATCACTAGCTATTGCACGTAAGGTATCGACAGAAGAAATAGCAGTTTGTAGCATGTGGTTATTTTCCCCTTTTAACATCCGCGTAAACGAGGTTTTTCGTAGTAAATTCGCAACAGATTTTCATGTTCGCGTTCTGTTACACTTGGTTTTTCAAGTTTTTGCAGTGGTCTAAGAATTTCTGACTCGTTGACCCCAAACACTGTGTTAATAGACTCGAATGGCATTGTTAACAGTGTTTTGGATGTATATAGTATATTGAGTTGGGTGTTATTAAAGCTTTGCTGAGATTTGATATCTTGCTCTAGACTGTTCATTAAAGCTAAACCCGCAAACTGCACTACGCGCGTTATAAAGTTTTTGCGGTATTCCAAAATCATTGGAAAGGCGCCTATATAAGCACGGATTAACGCTAATATCGAAGGTCTAAGTGTTTCAAGCTCAATCAAAGCTAACTGTTGCGATTCTTCTAATTCCAACGTCTCGTCAACAATTATGCTAGATAACCAAATTCGTAAATAATCGGCAATTAAAGTTCCTAAATCGAACGCTGGTTCACCCCATGCCGCAGTTTCCCAATCGATAAACCGTATTAAGCAGTTATCGAGTTTATCCCAACGCGCATGAACGAGAATGTTTTCTAATTTCAAGTCATTGTGCGTTAAACAGCAAGGACTCCATTCACATGCTAAGTCGGCAATAGCTGATTCTAAAATTTCGTAGCGTTGGTTAAGTACATAAAAGTCAAGTCCGGATTGATCCATTTCTCCAAACATCTCTGGTGTGACAAACCCCGCTCCCTGCGCTGGATTAAAAAATTCATAGCGAATTGCGCCATCTGGAGCAGTCGTCATAAAATTACGATATTCACGACGGTTGTATGTACTGCGGTGTAGTGCTGCTAAGTTACTACCTACCGTAGCTGCTATCGTTTCGGGGTAAATACCCTTATCCCAATAAAAACTGCCTAATTCTTCGTAATCATCAAGATAATTACGAACCAATATTGAATTTTCTTCATCGAAATGCACCACCGTACACGACAGCGCAGTAATATTCCTCAACACTGGAAACGCAAGGGTTAACTGGTGCTGAAGAAGTTCGTTAAACAGTGAGTGAGGAATTTCATTATTCAAACCGCGTTCTTGCTTGACTAGGAGCTTTTGCCCTCGTTGGGTAACAACAAAATTACGATTCTTACAATTTGGCAATTGAGAATCAAATAAAGCTCCATCTTCTAAGCTAAACAGACCTGCGACTTGCAGGTACTGGATAACGTTGTGTGAAGACAGTGAAAAGACCATGTACTAGTTCCTACCTAAATTATTGCAAAACTCAAAAACACAACAGCGAGCAAAATACTAGTTGTAATTGTCACTATCTACTAATATCCGATTTGTGCTAGCAAGACTTGCCAAAATGGCAATAAAGCCTTTACTTTTTCTTTAAATAATGCTCATCAGAGCCTTTAAATCTTTAAATAACATCAGAACAATTCGCCAACGAGCGCATGTTCACGAGTTACATTTTTTATTTAGTTCTGCTCTAAATCAATAATAAACATATCTGTAAATTTACCCAACATCTACACAGTACATAAAAACTTAGTTGAATTCCGGATAGGTTCAATGTTTTTTAATGGGAATTTTTAATATGTTACTTTAATCGCCCGAAATCCTTATTAATTAAGCTTTTTACCCAAATATGATTATGATTCAAGGCGCCATACTGAGGCTTACATCATAATATTTTTTTACAAGTAAAGGCTTTTTTGTAACTTTTGTAACAATTTGTTCTGAAGGGATAAAAATATGCTTGATATGATTTTTAAATCAACTTACTAATATTCATGACTTAAGTAAAAGTTTGTCTTGTGGAGCGGGCATCCTTGCCCGCCCTAGATATTAGGACTCCCATCCCACAAGAAGTTAAGTAGAAGCTTTAAAAAGCTGACTTGCGATAACTAGAAGTGTTACAACTCCCAAAACAGTCATTAAACCCGCAGGCATAAATTTACGTGTTTTTTGTAATCTCAAAGCAAAAACTATGACTAAAATACCCGTAATAACCCCAGCAAAGACAAAACCATAGCTTTGTCCTTGAAGTTGGAGTATACCAGCGATAATTAGTAGTAAGCCACTGATGGCGCCGCTAATTAGGGAAATTTTACTTCCTGCTTGCTTGTAGCCAATAATGCCACCAACAATTGATAAAATACCGTAAGTAAACGTGATAATAGTAGCTAAGTTCATTCGTGAATCCTAATAATGGACAATCAAGCAATCGCCAAAGTGCAATATCTCCAACGTCAAGCAGCTTCTCTTTTAATTTATCAGTCTGTGTTAACAGGAGAAGTCGGAGGCGCCTTTTTAGATTTGCTGCAAGCGATACGTTATAAAGAAGCTGATGCACGCAGTTGTTTGCAAGCTTACGGCAATTACTTTAAATCGCTGGCAACGCTAAATCAAAATTGGGAAGATTATTTAATTCTCAAAATTTTACGCTCAGATAACCCTTTCTCGAAGTTAGCGCAGCAGCAAGATATAGAAAGTTTACCAAGCGCATTAATTGCCGCAGTGGAACATGACTTACAAATACTCCAAACGCTTTATGAATGTAGTTGTGCAGTGTTAAGCGAATGGGTGCAGTCTGTTGCCCATCTTCCTGTATCGCCAGTTATATGGTATGTGGAATCAGATAATGTTGAAACTGTAGAGACGCGACATGTCGCGTCTCCACATGTCGCGTCTCTACATCAATATGAAAACTGGGCAGATGCGACAGAAATGTTAGCTTCTTATTATCGGCAATATGGCACAGGATTATTTGCTGAATATAAAGCTTTGCGCTGGCAAGCTAATAACTTTGTTGGTATTCAAAATCCTGACTCGGTTAAAATTAGTGAATTGGTTGGTTATGAGTTACAGTATGAGGCTTTATTAAAGAATACAGAGTTTTTACTAGCTGGAGTTGGCGCCTTACATGTTTTGTTATATGGCAGTCGTGGTTCTGGAAAGTCGTCTTTAGTCAAAGCTTTATTAAACGAGTATTGGGAACGGGGGTTAAGATTGCTCGAAGTCGCAAAATCTGAGTTGAAGGATTTACCTATGATTGTCGAGCAGTTGCGTTCTGTGCCGCAAAAATTTATTGTATTCGTTGATGATTTGTCGTTTGAAGATGACGACGATGCATTTAAAGCGCTTAAAGTCGTATTAGAAGGTAACTTGACAGCGCGTGCTAAGAATGTAGTGGTATATGCTACATCAAATCGGCGCCATTTGATTCGTGAGTATTTTGCTGACCGACCAGCACCACGTGATAACGACGAAGTTCATGCTTGGGATACGATGCAAGAGAAACTATCCTTTAGCGACCGTTTTGGTTTAACTTTGACGTTTGAAGGCGCCGACCAAAACACTTATCTTAAAATAGTGAGGCATTTAGCAACACTTGCTGGAATTAATATCGATGATAAAGATTTACAGTATCAAGCGCTACAGTGGGCAACTCGGCACAATGGACGCTCAGGAAGAACCGCACGACAGTTTGTCGATTACTTAAAAGCTGATATAGCAGTGTTTGGAGAGAAAACTTAAACACGCACCCGAAAGTGTATATACAGGTAAGTATTCCATTTTTTTGCGACATGAAGTAAAGTGTTATACTCACACTTTCCTTATCTCGCTTTTCAGTGCATGTAGAATATATATAAAATCTCGCAGGAGAAACCAATAGTCAATCATATTCATCCAACTACTACCTACGACTCGCGCACACAATTAATATGCAGCCAGCAGTGTCAAGCAATCGATTTCTTATAGGTACAATTGCATTTGTTCTCAGTTTTGGGCTGAGTCTTATTTTTAAGTGGAATTTCGGTGAAGCCGTTTTTACCGGAATAATCACCGTAATGGCAACTTATATTGCTGCCTTTTGTGTCGATAAAAGGCGCCGAAATTATGAAATGCTAATTCTTGAATCTTACAGAAAGCGGATTCGCGAACTCGAAGGTGTAGAAGCTAACTTTATTGCCGAAATTAACCAATTAGAAAATCACCGTAATATATTATACAACGAAACCAAGCAATTACAGAGTCAAATCAGCGAGCGTCGTAACCAACGCGAAATTCTTAACCGCGAGTTAGGTAGTTTTGTGGGACAGAAAGCCGCACTTGAAACGACTTATAATAGATTGCAGCATGAAATAGAGAATATTGAAAGAAGTAAAATAGAGTTGCATAACTCATTTGCTGCTGAAAAGCGTAAGCAAGATTTGAATGTTAGTGTTTGCCGTGCCGAAATTACACAGTTACAAATACATATAGCAGAGCTAAAGAAACAAAAAGAAGAATTTGAAAATAATTTAACTTTATTAGAAAGACTAAAACCACAACTCGAAGAAAAGCTGCATGAACTGCGGGTACAAATTCAAGATTTAGAAGTAAAAGAAAATCATAAAAACAGTATAATATCAGAAAAATCTAACGAGCGTAAAACATTAGATTCTAAAATTAAATCTCTTCAAACCAAACTGACTACAAAGCAAGAAGAGTTAAAAACTTTACAAGACCAAATATCATTACTGCAAGACGAGCGAAACTTGTTACAAACCCAAGTTTGGGAACTTTTGCAGGAAACAGAAAAACTTAACCCAGAATATAGCATTGAAGATAATCATAATATATATGATAACGGTGTAGAGCCAGAAGCAGAATTTCCATTTTCTGATTTACTCGGAATTATAGAACCAGTATCAACTCAAAATATTCAATCAGAAAATGAAATAGTTGAATTGTCAGGAGAATGGGATAATTTTAGGCGCCAGTTAAACCAAAGCGAGTTTTTAGTATTAAAAGCTATATTAGAACAAGAAAATCCTAACCCTTCAATTAAACAAATAGCAGAAGAGAATATTACAATGCCAAGCTTGTTAATTGATGCGGTCAACGAGTTAGCGAGTAATACAATTGGTGAGTTGATAATTGAAACCACTTCTGAGTATCCCAAAATATATGTAGAACACATCGAAAATGTTCGTATCATAATAAAAGCAGACTGTACGGCTGCTACCGAAACACACTTCGCCTAATTATGTTAGAACTAGCGTAAAATAAAATATGGCAGATTTTTAATAGACCTGCATAATAGAGGTTTCAAATGGCAAAAGTTAAACTCCCAAAAAAAATATCTATTGGCTTGATAAATTCTTTGGGTGCGGGGGTAGTGCCAAGAGAAGGGGTTGAGCATATTGCAGTGGGACGAGAAAAAGAACTTCAAAGTCTTATCCAAAATCTTGATGATATGGCTGAAGGAGTAGCGGCTTTTCGTTTTATTATTGGTAATTACGGTTCTGGTAAAAGCTTTTTGCTGCAACTGCTTAGAAACCGTGCGATGGAACAAGGTTTTGTCGTTGCAGATGCTGACTTATCATCGAGTCGGCGCCTAGCTGGAAGTAATAACGAAGGACTCGCCACTTATCGAGAAATGATGAGTCATCTCGCTACAAAAACTCGTCCTGATGGTGGCGCCTTAGTTTCAATATTAGAAGGTTGGATAAATAAAATTCAGCAAGAAGTCGCTTCAACTTCTGGAATGCGTCCTAATGATGAAGGGTTTGACGACAAAGTAGAAGACAAAATTCGCGAAGTCGTGCAATATATGGAAGACTTAGTTCACGGCTTTGATTTTGGTAGCGTCATTAGTGCATATTGGCGAGGTTACCGTACTGATGACGATAATTTGAAAAATTCCGCACTTCGGTGGTTACGTGGTGAGTTTACCACAAAAATCGAAGCTAAACAAGCTTTGGGTGTGCGTGTAATTATCGATGATGAAAGTTGGTACGATTACATCAAACTTTTAGCCAAATTTGTCGCCGAAATTGGTTATAAAGGGTTATTGATAATGCTTGATGAAGCTGTGAATTTGTATCAAATCCCTACAACTGTGACGCGCGAGAAAAATTACAATCGTTTATTAGGGATATTTAATGATACGATGCAGTGTAAAGCCGAGCATTTGGGTGTATTAATTGGTGGAACTACGAAATTTTTAGAAGACCCAAATAGGGGACTGTTTTCTGACTTAGCATGGCGCCGACGTACAAAAGAAAGTCGGTTTGTTGAAGCTGCTGGTGTGCAAGAATTTTTAGGTCCAGTTATTCGTTTAAACCCACTGAGTGAAGATGAGATTTTAAAGCTATTGCAAAAAATCGCTGATATTCATGCATCGAATTATAATAGTACTGCTTTGGGTATACGCGAATGTAAAAGCTTTGTCAAAGAAATAGTTAACCGTTTAGGCGCCGATGCACTATTAACTCCTGGTGAAATAGTTCGTGACTTTATCAGCATTTTAAACATTATGCATCAAAACCCGCATCTAAAGTTTGAAGACATTATTCACGGAGATAACTTTAAACCAACTGTTGCGGGAGTTGATGCACATGAAAGTGATACGGATGTCGCCGAGTTTAGTTTGTAAGGTGGGCTTCGGCCCACCTTACGCTACTCATTCATATTACGATAAGTCGCAACAGCCGAAGGAGAAACACGGTTCAAATAACGGAATATCCAATACTTAAAAATTGTATCTAAAATCACAGGGAATGTTGCGATGAATAAAAAGATAAAACTGTGATTTCCCGGCAGTCCCCAGTGACGCGAAATACCTTCTAAAATCACTTCCCAACCGTGTGGGGAGTGGAAACCAACAAAAATATCGGTAAACAGAATAATAATAAACGCTTTGGCACTATCGCTTAAACCGTAAACAATGTGGTCAAAGAAATCTTTTAAAACGCCAATTTCACGCTTGCTAACCACTAGAAGCCAAGTAAAAGCAACTACAGAAATCATATCTGAAAACACATTTTTAATTGCGTTAGAGCTTTCAACGCGGTACTCTTCAGCTAGTTCGCGCGCTTCTTCTTGAACCTTTTCTTCCATCTCGGTCGCGGACATTGGTGCTATTAGACCAACTAAGCTTTGAAATTTAATTCTTTCTTCAAATCTTTCGAGTTCTGTTAGTGCTTCTTCTTCCATTTCGTAATTTATGAAAACCCTGACGCTTTCATTGTTACGAAGATGGTCTACTATGGGACCAACTATAAAGGCTTTTGATAATTGATGTGTTAAAATTGGTACTATAATTAATAATAAAATAAACCTAACTGATATTATGGTACGACGCTGCGCTTTACGGAAATTTTGAACAACATCTTGTTCTGCCGTTGGGTCTAACTCAACCTGCAACCGACCGATAGTACCTAAAATCGAACGAGGTAAAACTCCGGTTGTATTAGTTTTACCGCGTGTTGGATTAGTTGATTCTCGAATTTCAAGATTTCTTAACCCTGGTTGAGAAAACGCTGTTTCTGTTTGTGCTATGTGTGAACCAAAAAGTGCCGGAGGTGCAATTATTTCATTATCAGTATCAATATTGATATATTTTGCTGTAATTTCATCAATAATTTTTAACTTCGTTAATACCTGTTCGGGATTAACTAATTCTACCCCATACATGACGGCGCCACGAGTATTCGACTCGTTAAAAAAGAAGCGACTTGAATTAAACTCAGTGAGTCTCATTCTCACGAGCCTTAATTGTTTTCTAAGGAAGGACTCAAAGTAGTCATTTACACTGCTTCTTTCGCTTTGATCAATGCTTATTTGACTACCATTAAAATGTTCATCTTCAATTTGCTTGATATACAAAGCTGCTTGGTAAGCTTCTTCTAAAGAACGTGCTGGTGTTTTTAAATACCACTTATAAAGTGATACCAAGTAAGCATAAACTTTTTGAGAGATACTAAGGTTATTCATTGCAGGCAACTATAAGCGCATTATAAGCGTAATTGATTAACCTAGGAGAGTGCATAGGAGTTATACTAACAGATTGACAAGGAGGCAGTTTGTGATTTTTGATTTGCTCTGGGTACATGGTCCTAGTCGCAGCGGAAAAACCACTCGCTTAGTCGAGCAGTTTTGCCTTTGGGTGCAAGGCGCCTCGACCATTAATGAAACATTTTATACTAAAAGTACAAGTAAAAAAAGTAGTATTAATACCCCGAAGCGTTTATTTATTCATCCAAGCGAACCAGGAGTTTTGGTGTTTGCGGCGAATAATGAAAACAGGAGTGAATTGGCAGATAAAATTGTCACAGCCACACAGGGTAAATACCCCATTCGCGTCAAGACACCTTTGGCATTTTTTCAAGAAGAAGTAGTATTATTTTTTCCTTTGTTGGTAGAGTTGTTGAATTTAAAAGCACAGTTTCCGGTGCGGTTACGTCCAGAGACTGAGCAAGAGTTAGCGAGAAGGTTATGGCGCCCACATTTAGATGACGAAGTGTTACGACGTGCAGGTGTGAATGAGTATCGTTTTGTGCGTCGAGTTATCGACTTAATGCAGTTAGCAGCAGTGAGTGGGAATAGATGTGAGGATATAACGAGTTTATTAAGTGAAGGGTTAGGAAATGCGACTAATTTGGAACCCGAATTTTATTCAGAGTTAATTATAGAGTGGCGTGACTGGTGTAGAACGCGCGGTTTTTTGACGTATGGAGTAATTACAGAGCTTTTTTGTCAGCATTTACTACCGAATGAAAGTTATCAACGGCGCCTGCGAGAGCGGTATCAGGCGATAATAGCAGATGACGTTGGTGATTATCCGGCTGTGGCCCGTGATTTATTTGAGGTGTTGTTGGATAAGGGAGCGATAGGCGCCTTTAGTTATAACCCTGATAATATAGTACGGTTAGGGTTAGGCGCCGACCCAGTTGACCTAGAACTATTAGCAGAGCGTTGTCGAGTCGAAATATTAACACCCCCATCAAATATAGGTTTGGGTGATGCACTTACAACACAAATGATGGAAGTAGTTAGTGAGCCAATGACATTGCTAAACTTTCCTGATAATATTAAGTCAATTCAAACAACATCGCGAGCTTCGTTACTCCGTCTAACAGGCGATACAATAGTCTCATCTGTTAAATTAAAGCAAGTAGAGCCAAAAGATATTGTGATAATTGCACCTGGTTTAGATGCAATTGCAGAATATACTTTGACAACTATTCTCAGCAAGCAGAATATTTACGTTAACTTATTAAACAACCAAAGACCTTTAATCGCATCACCTTTAATAAGGGCATTACTGACACTAATATCCTTAATTTATCCTGGAAACGGGCGCCTGGTTGACCGAGATGCAGTAGCGGAGATGTTAGTAATATTGAGTCGAGGCAACTTAGCATCTAGAAGTGATAGTGGTGTCACAGAAAGTTTAGACAATAAAAAAGAAAACAAACAAGACAACCAACTGGCAACCCCTCACTATCCACATATCGACCCAGTACGTGCAGGTTTAATAGCAGACTACTGCTTCGTCCCACACCCTGATGCACCTAATTTATTACCACCAACAAGTTTCGACCGTTGGGACAGGTTAGGTTACGCAGCAACCAGAGCATACGAGCAAATATTACAATGGATAGAAACACAACGAAGCAGACAGCAAGAACGTGTAATACCCAGTCCCATATCATTACTATATGCAGCCATAGAGAAATTTTTTCTCAACGTCACAAATTTACCCTACGACCAAATCACAACACTGCGGGAATTACTAGAAACAGCACAACACTACTGGGAAATTGATACTAGACTGCGAAGCCAAAAACCAGGAGAAGATGGAAGCAAGACACAGCAACTAACTTTACCAGTTTTTAATGCTCCATTTGCCACAAATTCCACAATTGCAGAATTTATACAACTATTACGACGTGGAACAATAGTGTCATATCCTTATCCAGTTCGTCCAGTTGGCCCAGCAGCAAACGCAGTCACAATATCAACAATATTCCAGTACCGTTCAAGTCGTAAAGCGCACAAATGGCACTTTTGGCTAGATGCGGGTTCATACTTATGGGCAAAAGGTGGTGCAGCAACATTATACGGCGCCAACTTATTTCTACGCGATAGATTAGGTCAACCTTGGACAGCAGAAGACGAAACCCTCGCAGAAAACCAACGAGTCAAACGCATTTTAGCCGACCTACTCGCGCGCGTTCAAGACCGACTATATCTATGTCACAGCGAACTAGCAGTAAACGGTACTGAACAACTAGGCCCTTTACTACCCCTAGTCAACGCTTCCCTACCACTTACCAATGAAACCTAATAAATTATCTTGTAATAAATTATCTTGTGGAACGGGCATCCCTGCCCGTTACTAATTATTAACCCCTAACCCTAATGCCATGTAAATGAGTAATTCTTACCACAGAGACACAGAGTACACAGAGAGATTGGCGCCGACTCCCAAACATTAATAACACCGACCAATAGTGTCAGTACAAAATCTGGCACAAACAACCAACAATAGTAATCTCGCTTATAGTAATTTAATACCTATAAGCGCGGTGGAAGTATCCACATCTACCATCTAAACTGAGGATATTAGCCTCAATTATATCTGGAGGTGCTGCAACATGGTACAACAAGTAACAGAATTTGATACCGCCGACGATTTGGACTTTTACCCAGAGAGCGACGGTAAACCGATGGCAGAGAATACGATACAGTTTCGTTGGATTGTTTTAATTAAAGAAGGCTTAGAAATATTTTTTGCATCAGTTTTAGATGTATTTGTTGCTGGAGACTTATTATGGTATCCAGTTAGAGGTAATAAATATATAAAGTGTGCGCCAGATGCAATGGTAGTCTTTGGTAGACCAAAAGGTGATAGGGGTGCATATGTACAGCACCGTGAAGGAAACGTGGCGCCGCAAGTAGTATTTGAAGTTCTCTCACCCGGCAATAGAAGTGCCGAAATGAAAAGAAAGTTTAACTTTTACCAAAAATATGGAGTCGAAGAATACTATATTTATGACCCGATTAAAAATAATCTACAAGGTTGGTTACGCTCAAATCGCATATTAAAACCAATTGCGAATATAAATAACTGGACAAGCCCGCGTTTAAAAATCAAGTTTGTGTTAACACCTGCAACACTTGAAATTTATGAGCCAAACGGTGAAAAGTTTTTAACTCCCGTAGAATTAAAACAAGAAACTATACTTGAACGGCAGCAGCGTCAACAAGCAGAACAACTTGCTCAACTCGAACGGCAACAGCGTTTACAAGCTGAACAACAGGCTCAACTTGAACGACAACAGCGTGAACTCGAACGGCAAGCAAGATTGGATGCAGTGCGTCAATTACTACAAATGGGGTTGAGTGTCGAACAAGTTGCACAAGCACTGTCATTAACTATAGAAGAAGTGCAGCAAATAAGGTAAGATTTACTTTTTTGTGATATGCCTAAATGCAACGCGCGCGATACCTCTAGATAGTTTCTCTGTGTACAGACCGAATTAATTCGGTCTGTACGTGTTTCTGTGGTAAAAAAATTAAACCACAAAGGACACGAAGAACATAAAAAAAGAAAAAGTTATTGCAGGAAAGTCACAAACGGGCATTTAGTTGTCTTTGATTTTACGGTAAAAGTGTTATTGGGTAGGCGCCGTATTTTGGTAATAAAATTTAAAAATCTTTTTTGCAATGAATTTTGCTTTGTGAGTTGGTCTAGAAACTTGGTATTATCATAGTAATGTTCAAGTGAAAGAAGTTGTAAATCTTCACTAACATGGGCAACGCTAACTCCGATAATTTCAATAGTTTCACCCGTAGGTTGATAATTTTTATACTTACCTTCAAAATGTCCCCAATGGCGCCACTTAAAGGTAATTAATGGTGGTGCTGAGTAAACTTCTAGCACTTCCCACAAAAATCCATTTGGGAATGCATTATGAAACAGCTTTGTGGATGTTTCAAAGTTTTCTTCAGAAGCTTTGTAGTATGTCGTGTCACCAATTAATAATTTATAAGTACCTGATTGTACTATATCGTTAACTGTATAACTGGCGCCTCCATTGGTACTCATGCGAAATTTGTCAAAACAAATTATATCAGGCGCCAAAGATGGTACAGTTCAACTATGGAATATTAATACATGTAGCTGTATCAAAACCTTAAATACAAATAATGGTACAGTATGGTCACTAGCCTTTAGTTCAAATGGATTAATACTTGCTTATGGCGCCAATAAAAAAATAAATTATCCGTTACATCCGTTACATCCGTTGCCAAAGTACACAATTTGATTGCGTCCTTGAGATTTAGCGGTATATAACGCTAAGTCACTTTGCTCTATCAATGTTGCTGGCTCGGTTTCTGGTGTTGGTATAATGCTCGCAAGTCCAATACTTAAAGAAACGTATGGCGAAATTGATGATTTCGCATGTGGTAATTGTAATTTCTGCACGCTTTGTAGCATATTTTCGGCAACAATCATGCTTATAGAGATATCTTTATTTGGTAAAATAACGGCAAATTCTTCACCCCCATAACGAGCTACTAAGTCATCTATATCTGTAGTAACACAACTTATCACTCGCGCGAGTTGACGTAAACATTCATCACCTGCTTGATGCCCATAAGTATCGTTATAAGCTTTGAAGTAATCAACATCACATAGCATTAATGATAAAGGATGTTGCGCTTGGATTGCTCGATGCCACTCTTGTTGAAAGTGGTTATCAAAACTACGACGGTTTGGAATTAAAGTTAATCCATCTATATTCGCTAATTTTGTTAATTCCTGATTTATTTGCTTAATACGTTGATTATTACGTATTAAATTGTCAAGTAGTAAACTGATAGCAGTTCCTAGTAGTAAGCCAACTATAAAGAGGCTAATTGTAAACTTATTAATAACACTTTCGCCTTCTAAATAACCTAACCGAGGAGCAACAACGCTCAAAACCTGAACTCTTACACCTGTAATATCAATTAAGTTAATGTAACCTTCAATAAATTCGTGGTTAATAACCTTAACAACTGGCAGAGATTGAAAAATCAATTGATTGCCCTTGTTATCAACTTTATTATTAAGCTGCTGAGTTAGTAGTGTTTGCGGTACTTTATTATCTGTAGCCTTTAAAAGACTTAATTTCACATTGCTATAACGCTCAAATTGTTCTAAAACAGATGTATTTAGGAAACGACCAACTATAATTGTCCCGCGCGATGGTCCATGTCCATTACTAGTAAGAATAGGTCGAGTCGCAAGGAGTAATACTCCACGTTGGGTCATCAAAAATCCTAGGTTTCGACTAGCACTTAAGGTTTTGCCATGAGTATTATGTAACCAGGATAAGGTTTGATTATTAAGTAAAGTATTACTTTCTTGTTTGGTTAAAGTCTCTAACTGTTGTTTTTTATTGTTTAGCCAATCTAAGTGAATTGGATTTCCCTGTTGGTCTAAGATGCCAAACAAGTCAATAAAGGCAGGAGCTAATCCAGCATAACTATAATTATCGCTGTAAAAATCAGGATTACGATTTATGATGTAATTGTACATCTCGTTCCAAGTAGATTCGCTTCTGGCTTTTGCATCTAGCCTATTGAGTTCATCTGTCAGCCCCGCAGCAACACGAGATAGTTGTTGCTCCATTATACTTTGTTCAAGTAGGGCAAATCGGTTTAGAACTGGATAACGAATTCCAATCGAAATCAACAGTAGTACTAAAAACAAAGTGATGTTACATGAAAAGAAAACAGTTAAACGTTGGTTCATGGGCAAATTAAATACTGTTATAACTTGATTACCTAAATTTAACCAAAATCTAAAATAATAGAGAAATCAAGTCTTAGAAACCGGGTTTCTTTGTCGATAACCTTTGATAAAAATGAAGATTTTGCTTAGAAACCCGGTTTCTTGTTAGCTTACTAGGGGGTAAAATATGGCTGTTACTAACCCACAGCCTCAATTGAAACGTGAGTTAGGAGTATTCGGCGCCACCTTTATGGGTTTGGGGTCAATAGTTGGTACGGGGGTGTTTGTTAGTATAGGTATTGCAGCGGGAATAGCAGGGCCTGCGGTAATAATAGCAATAGCAATAGGCGCCTTGGTAGCAACTTTTAACGGACTCAACAGCGCACAGTTAGCAGCAAGTCATCCGGTAAGTGGTGGTACTTATGAATATGGGTACAGATACTTAACTCCAGCGTTTGGGTTTACAGCAGGTTGGATGTTTTTGGTCGCAAAAACAGCTTCAGCAGCAACAGCAGCTTTAGGTTTCGCTGGATATTTAGTTAATATTCTAGGTTTAAGTTCAACCTTGATTGTTCCAATTGCTTTTGTGACTGTAGCAATTATGACTGTAATTGTTCTCAGTGGAGTAAAGCGCTCGAATTTAGCTAACACTGTAATAGTATCTGTAACGTTATTATCTTTAGTGTTTTTTATTCTGGTGTGCTTACCCCGTGCAATTACAGAAGGAGCAAGTAATTTATCACCAACATTGAGCGAAGTTTCTTTACCGAATATACTTCAAGCTAGCGCGCTGATGTTTGTAGCTTACACAGGTTATGGACGTATAGCGACAATGGGAGAAGAAGCCAAAAACCCACGGGTAACTATTCCTAAAGCTATGATTGTTTGTTTATTACTAACAATGTTGTTGTATATAACAGTAGCAACTGTAGGTATTGGTGCAGTCGGAGTAGATGTATTAAGTCAAACTAAAACGGCGCCATTAGAAGCAGCAGTTCGTAGTGTAGCAGGAAGTGGCGCCAGTGTAGTCTTAGCAATAGGCGCCATGACAGCAATGTTAGGTGTACTATTAAATTTAATACTAGGATTATCGCGCGTATGGTTAGCAATGGGGAGACGCTTTGATGCACCCAGATTTTTAGCACGTTTAAACCAACAGCAAACAACACCACACTATGCAGTAATATTAGTAGGCGCCACAATAGCGTTATTAGTATTATTAGGTAACGTAAAAACAACCTGGTCATTCAGTGCATTCAGCGTATTAATATACTACGCAATTACCAACTTTGCAGCATTAAAACTCTCACCTCAAGAACGACTATATCCCAAATGGATAGCCATCTTAGGAATATTATCCTGTTTATTCTTAGCATTCTGGGTAGAATCATCAATTTGGCAAATTGGCATAGCATTAATAATCGCAGGTTTAATTTGGCATAAAGTTAGACGCGCGGTATTAAATTGAATCCCCCCCAACCCCCTTAATAAGGGGGGGGCTAAGAACACCCTGTTAACTATTAAAATTATCATAAGAGAATTAAGAACACCCTCTTGTCTCCCCCTTACTAAGGGGGGTTAGGGGAGATTTCCTAAGTAAATTTAAATAGAAAAGACTAAAAACCATATAAAGCAATTAAGATAAAAGATATCACAGCTTTAACAGCGAAAAGTCGAGCGAATCGGAAATTGCTTGGCGCCATATAGTAAAATAAAATGGAGTTTAAAAAATGGCTTATAGTGATTTTACATTAACGAAGTTTAAAAAAGCTTTTGACATTCGTATTGACGAGGAAACTAACTTATTTGCAAACGTACAACCAATACAGCCTACAGAAAAATTAGTAGATGCATTAGAAGAAAGTGCTGAATTAGCTTTAGCAATTAATACCGAAAAAGCGCGTTCAGAAATGATTATTACACCAATTTTATTAGAGATAAGACGTAGGGCAAAACATCAAGTTAGTTTGTTTTCTGGAACAAATTTTGATGTTGACCCTGTTCGAGGGCTTAATGGTTTTTGCGATTTCATAATTAGTCTTTCTAAAGAACAATTGACAATTAATGCCCCTGTTGTAATGATTGTAGAATCTAAAAATGAAGATATTAAAGGTGGTTTAGGTCAGTGTGCAGCGGCAATGTTAGCAGCACAATTATTTAATAAACAAGAAGAAAATCAAATTAAGACAATTTATGGTGCAGTCACAACAGGAGATATTTGGAAGTTTTTGAAGTTAGAAGACACAGATGTATTTATTGATTTAGACAATTATTACATCAAAGAAATAGATAAAATCATTGGTATATTATCTCAAAGTATTGAATGAATATGGCGCCAACGCACTCCAATGGCGGTTGTGCTAGCTTGATTACCTAAATTTAGCCTTTTATTTCAACAATTTTCCTTTTAACCTGCCCCTACCCTAGTTAAAGCATCTTCTGCCGCTGCTTTTTCGGCTTCTTTTTTATTCTTTCCTCTACCCTTACCATATACCTTACCTTCAACCACTACTTTTGCCAAAAACAGTGGTGCATGTGGTAATCCACTCTCATCGACTGTTGTATACTTAGGAGGATTCTTAGAAACATTTTGCTGTACCCACTTTTGAAATCGATTTTTTGAATCAACATCAGAACGAGATGTAACAACGTTTTTAGGAACTGCGTCAAAAAGTGGTTCAATAATCTTTTTAAGCGCCTTAGTGTCACAGTCATTATCAAGATAATAGGCGCCGACAACAGCTTCAAATGTACTACTAAGTAAATTCTCATTATAAAAACCACCTTCTCGGATAGTTCCCTTACCTAAACGCATCCGAAAATCTATACCAACTTCAAGAGCAAACTTAGCCAGTTGCTTCTCATCAACCAACGCAGAACGTCTCCGAGTTAACTCATCCTCACTTTTATCTGGAAAACGATGAAATAAATATTGCCCACTAAGAAAATTTAATATCGCATCACCTAAAAATTCTAACCGCTCATTATGCTCTCCGGCGCCTGGGTTTTCATGGACATATGAACGATGAGTAAGCGCGTGACGCAATAACTTTTCATTCCGAAACCTTAACAATTCATGCATTTGATTCAAAATTTGACCTAATATATATACTAGTAGGGTGGGCACTGCCCACCATACGACTGACAGACTTTTCAGACTGTAATACGATTAAAAAACAAGATATTTAGAATTCAAGTAGATGACAATTAAATTTAAGCCAGAAATAACTGATTATCCTTCATAATAATTTTGCCATCACTTACAACAGCCTCAATAAACTTCTTAAAACGTGAAAACTTAATACCATTATCTGTACGAATACAGTGACAACCTTGGTATGAAGGAAAACTTTTACGCATTAAATCATTAATATAACCTAATCCTGTAGATTTATTTTGACTTAACGCGGTTTGAACTGCCCTAATTAAATATTTAATAGCCTCACGATAACTAAGTTCAGACAATGTAAGTTGAGTTGAAGCTTCTGAAGTCAGAGGTTTCCCCATCAGTTCTTGTAAATCATTGAGATAATAAAATTCGTTAGCTGAATTTATTAATTTAGCGTTGACATTACCGCTTTGAGCAACTACAATAACATGCTTACCTAGACGTTTTAATGTTTCAACTAAATCTATAAAGTCTCCGTCTCCTGACACAAGAATAATAATATCTGGAGATTGTGATTGACAAATGTCTTTAATTATGTCAGAGAAGATTCTATAATCCAAAGAATTTGGTAATGAACAAGGAAAATCTATGCAAGTAACATTGTGAAATTCTAAAAACTTTTTAATATCCAAAGGATTGTAATAGACTTTAATACTAAGAAGTTTTCCGAGCGAATTCGCCAAATTATACAATAAACTTACAGTTTCTTCATTCAAATAGACATTTTGATAGTCACAGTAAATCGAAATAGAACGTTGCTTTGTGCTTAATTGTGTAGCCATGATAAGTTAGTCCTAATGAAGGTTTTCTTCGGACAGCACAATAGGCCTAGCACTAAACGTAAAATCAGATAATACAAGAAAGTCATTAAAGGTAGACCCTCTGTAAAATTAACTAATCTTACATATACTACAAATTGATTTCAGTCTCAGTTATAGGATTCTGAGTATCCCGAATAGTGTCAAGTCAACCTGTTCGACAAACGTTTAGTAAAAAGTTAAAGCTAGTGGCGCCAACTTCATCCTAGACATTTAGCAAACGGGATGACCGGGCACTACGCAGGATACCCAGAATCCGACAACTGAGACAACAATCAGCTTTGAAGCTTACGCTTGAGAGTAATTATTTTGCTGTCTAATATAGACAATATTCATACTCATATAAGCTTGTCAATACCATTTACATAATCTTTATATAATGGAAGGCGCCGCTTTAAATTTGTATCAAGGACGGGCAGGATGCCCATTCCACAAGAGTTATATAAATTATAGTCTAAATTTACTATCTCTAGTTCCAACTGCGAACATTACAAATTTTCAGGATTAGGTTTGGAGAGAGGTTTTAATATTTAATAAAAAGCAAATGGCTACCTAAGATATTATAGATAAGCGCAATCAAAAATTAGTAGACCAAATCAAGTGCATACTCGACTCATCCGAAGTAGCGCATTTTGCGGTAGGTTACTTTTTTCTCTCCGGCTTCACGAAGATTGCAGAACGTCTTACCAAATATTAAAGAACTACGCTTATTAATTGGCAATACTACCAACCGCGAAACTATCGAACAAATTGCCCCAGGATACCGTAGATTAGAATTAATTGAAGATAAAATTGAAGCGCAAAAATACCCAAAGCGCGCGGAAGAAAAACGGATGGCATCGGAAACAGCAGCTAATATCCGCTCTAGTATCGAACTAATGGACTAAACTGATGAAGCTGAGACGCTGGTTAAAAACTTAGTGCAGATGATTGAGGAAAAAAGGCTTCATGTTCGAGTTTATACTAAAAGTACTTTACATGCTAAAGCTTATATTTTTGACTATGGTACTGTTTACGATAACAAAGGTAGAGCCTTAGAACGTTCAGAAAAAGATATTGCTATAGTTGGTTCTTCTAATCTTACCTGTTGGTCGTGAAATCTTCTCTGTAAAGCACCATCCGAAGTAACCGTTGAGGTAATCACTATACTGGGAACTTTAATGCCTCTGCCATAAGTTATACTCACCAACACTTAATACTCAGCACTCAGCACTCAGCACTCATCACTCATCACTCATCACTCATCACTATTCTGGTATGCTTAAAGCCGATAAGATAATTATTTAAGTTCATGCCAGCTTCTATTCAACCTACTATTACAGCTTTTCCCCTGACTGCAGTTGTTGGTCAGGAAGCTATTAAACTAGCTTTATTATTAGCAGCAGTTGACCCTGGACTTGGGGGAGTTGCTATTGCAGGTCGTCGCGGTACGGCAAAGTCTGTAATGGCGCGCGCTATTCACGCTTTGCTGCCTCCTATTGAAGTTGTAAAGGGGGGGATAAGTAATTGTGACCCTGAGCGTCCTGATGAATGGGATGATATTCTTGTGGAACAGGCATCTTGCCTGTTAATGGAGGACAGGCAAGAGTTAATGGAGGACAGGCAAGATGCCTATCCTACAGAGATTATTCCGGCGCCTTTTGTACAGATACCACTTGGCACTACTGAGGATAGGTTATTAGGTTCTGTTGATGTGGAAGAGTCGGTAAAACTTGGCGCCACTATATTTCAACCTGGTTTACTCGCAACTGCACATCGAGGAGTTTTGTATGTTGATGAAATTAACTTACTCGATGACCAAATAAGTAACCAGCTATTAACTGTATTATCTGATGGACGTAACCAAATTGAGCGTGAGGGTATTAGTTTTCAACACCCTTGTAGACCGTTGTTTATTGCAACTTATAACCCAGAAGAAGGAGACTTGCGCGAACACCTTCTTGACCGCATTGCTATAGTTCTTTCTGCTAGTGGTGTACTTGGTTTAGACCAACGTGTTGAAGCTGTAGAACAAGCTATATCTTACTCGCGTTCGCCTCAAGAATTTTTACAGCAGTACAGCGAAGATATTGATAGCATTAAAACTCAGATTATTTTGGCGCGCGAGTGGCTCAAAGAAGTAACTATTACTCATGAGCAAATAGCTTATTTAGTAGATGAGGCAGTTCGCGCACAAGTTCAAGGACACCGCGCGGAGTTATTTGCTGTACGAGTCGCAAAAGCTGCTGCTGCTTTAGAAGGACGTAATAAAGTTACAGCAGAAGATTTAAAGCGCGCGGTGGAATTAGTAATAGTGCCAAGAGCAACTGTTATACAAACACCACCCGACCAACCACCACCTCCTCCTCCCCCACCACCACCAACCGAAAATCAGGAAGAGCAAGAAGACCAGGAAGAAGAACAAGAACAAGAAGAAAACGAAGACCAAGAACAACCAGAACAAGAACCTCCAGGTATTCCCGAAGAATTTATCTTTGACCCAGAGGGAGTAATTCTTGATGATAGTGTGTTGTATTTTGCCCAAATGGCACAACGTCAAGGTAAGTCAGGAAGTCGTAATTCGATATTTTCTGATGACCGAGGACGTTACGTTAAGCCAATGTTGCCTAAAGGTAAAGTAAAACGTATTGCTGTTGATGCTACTTTACGTGCTGCGGCGCCATATCAAAAAGCCCGTAGAGAAAGACAACCAAATCGTAAAGTTATTGTGGAACAAGGTGATATGCGTTCCAAACGACTCGTTCGTAAAGCAGGCGCCTTAGTTGTATTTATAGTTGATGCATCTGGTTCAATGGCCTTAAACAGAATGCAGTCGGCAAAAGGCGCCGTTATGCAATTACTAACCGAAGCGTATCAAAACCGTGACCAAATATCATTGATACCCTTTAGAGGTGAACAAGCAGAAGTGCTATTACCTCCAACTCGTTCAATAGCACTTGCACGTAATAGATTAGAAAGATTACCTTGTGGTGGTGGTTCGCCATTAGCACACGGATTAACTCAAGCTGTACGTGTAGGAATGAACGCGCAAATGAGTGGTGATATTGGGCAAGTTGTACTAGTCGCAATTACTGATGGTCGTGGTAACATTCCGCTATCACGTTCATTAGGAGAACCGCAAGACCCAGACCGAAAACCTGATATCAAAGCTGAATTATTAGACATTGCAGGACGAATTCGCGCCCTTGGAATGCAGCTTTTAGTAATAGATACCGAAAGTAAATTTGTCTCAACAGGCTTCGCAAAAGAACTAGCAACTGTTTCAGGTGGTAAATATTATCACCTACCTAAAGCAACCGACCAAGCCATCGCCGCAATGACAAAAGGCGCCATTGCCGATTTAAGACGCTAAAATTTATAAATGTGATGTAGAGACGTGACATGTCACGTCTCTACAATGTAATGTAATTTATTAATCGCAATTACTAAAAATTTGGTAAGACAAGACTACTACCCTTTAAGCGTGGCGCCAATGATGGATCACACAGACCGTCATTTTCGGTATTTCATGCGGCAGATAACAAAAAAAACTCTGCTATATACCGAAATGGTTACAAGTGCAGCAATATTACACGGTGATAAAGAACGTCTATTAGGATTTTCACCCGAAGAAAAACCTCTAGTTCTCCAAGTCGGTGGCGATAACCCCGTACAACTTGCCGAATGTACACGTATCGCATCCGATATGGGGTATGACGAAATTAATCTAAATGTTGGTTGCCCTAGTAGTCGTGTTCAAGATGGTAATTTTGGCGCCTGTTTAATGACAAAACCTTACAAAGTCGCTGACTGTGTAGCAGCAATGATTGCGGAGGCTAATATTCCTGTAAGCGTCAAGCACCGTATTGGTGTTGATGACATTGACTCCTACGAGCATATGGCAAACTTCGTCAGTATTGTTGCTTCTGCTGGGTGCCGTATATTTAATGTTCACGCCCGTAAAGCTTGGTTAAAAGGTTTAAGCCCAAAAGAAAACCGTGATATTCCACCTTTACGTTACTCAGATGTTCATCGCCTCAAAGCAGAATTTCCACACTTATTTATTGAAATTAACGGCGGATTTTTAAATTTAGAACAGGTTTGTACGCAATTAAAATCAGTTGATGCGGTTATGATTGGACGTGCAGCTTACGATAACCCTTATATATTTGCCGCTGCCGACTCACTAATTTACAGAGAAAAAACTGAGGTGCCAACACGTCATCAAATCGTAGAAGCAATGTTTCCCTATGTGGATAAATGGGCAGCAAAAGGATTGAAACTTAATAAAATCACTCGTCACATGCTGCAATTATTTGCTGGACAACCAGGTAGTCGCGCGTGGAAACAGCATTTAACAGAATATTCTTGCCGTGAAGGTGCATCATCACAAGTATTAGCACAAGCACTCGCTTTAGTACCAATTAAACAGCTTGAGGCAATTCATTAGTACTAGAAGTTTTGAGATTATTTTTTGCCAAAGAGTCAGCAATTAATCGTAAAACCTCAACTTGTTCTTCAGGCGCCGCTTGAACCACCATAGTTCGTAAACTAGCACCTTCGGTCTTTACGCCAAATAACTCACATAAATACCAAGTTCTTGCATCTTGGGGCAGTACTAGGAGTAGAGCAATAAGCTTCGCGGCTCCTAGGTCAGCTTTTCCATGACGAAAGCGCGAAAGAATAACTCTTGAAATGCCAGCATCAGCAGCTACTTTTGTCGCATTCAAATTGAAGCGGTTCATCATTTCGTCGAACAACTGCCAGTGCGATTCAAAATTTTCCTGCGTTATAAAACTTTGCATTTTTTATATTGTATAGTTATCTATACGCTGTATACTAAGCGATACAATAGAAAGTAGCGATATACGGCTAATCCAATCGTACCAAACGATTCACAATTTTGCCTAAATCGTCATTCAACATAAGTGGACAGTTTGAGAGTGTTTGTTAACAACCTCTTGTCCTCTTGCTGCCCCCAATTAAAAGCGGAAGGCGCTCAACATTTTAATAATCGTTAATTAACGTCTCCGTATTATTACCGCAAAATTTTTATTCGGCAAGTCAAGAGCGAATCATTATGCATTTCAGAAGGTGTCACTTATGAATACTACATCTACTAAAGATTTCAACAGAAACTCTGTTTCAGCTAAAGCGCGCGTTTTTCCAGCCAAAGAGCAACCAGGTAGATACTGGACTGGAAACAAGATTAGGAAATCCTCAAACACAAATATATCCTCTAGGAAAATCGATGGCGCCGAATTCCTAGAGGATAAACAAGACATCAATATATCCTCTAGGAAAATCGATGGCGCCGAATTCCTAGAGGATAAACAAGACATCAATATATCCTCTAGGAAAATCGATGGCGCCGAATTCCTAGAGGATAAACAAGACATCAATATATCCTCTAGGAAAATCGATGGCGCCGAATTCCTAGAGGATAAACAAGACACTAATATATCCTCTAGGAAAAGTGATGGTGCTGAATTCCTAGAGGATAAACAAGACATCAATATATCCTCTAGGAAAAGTGATGGCGCCGAATTCCTAGAGGATAAACAAGACATCAATATATCCTCTAGGAAAAGTGATGGCGCCGAATTCCTAGAGGATAAACAAGACACTAATATATCCTCTAGGAAAAAGCGGCGCCTAAAGGGTGATGGTAGTGGCTGTATATACTACCGAACTTCTATTAAAAATGGTAAAGAATATCACGAAGCCTACTTTCAGTATGAATTTTGGAAGAAAGGAGACTGCTTATCAAAATCTTCTAGGTATATTCCTAAGAAATTACTCAAGGTAGTTCAGGAATTAAATCAATGTAAGGCGCCTGTTCGGGAAATTTTGGCAGTTTTAGGAGAAATATAGTAGGGTGGGCACTGCCCACCTTACTATTGACGTGGTAATTGCAATCGAGATTTATTTAATCACCAAGTTCTGCAACTTGTGATTCTGGTAAACCTGTTATTTGCGCTACCTGTTCCACAGGCATTCCTTGCTTGAGCAAATTTGCTGCAACTTGCTTTAATTGAGACTCAGCATTATCAGCACGCTGTTTTTCTTGTTCGGCACGTTGTTTTTCAAGTTCTGCAATTTCTTCAGAGTTTGGTAATAACTGCCCATCCAAGGTTGCCCAGCGTAACCAAGTGATATTGTTTATACCTTTGTAGTCACCTTGCCATTTTACCAGTGCTAAACCAAGTACTTTACTGATTAACTGACCTTGTGCGTTTGGACTTATTGGTTGATATACGAGATTTTGCATCTCGAATCCTGCGAAGTCATTTGGGTCAAAAGGGTCAAACCAAAAATACTCAGGTACGCGCATTTTGTTTTGATAGACAAGTTTCTTCTCGTCTTTATCTGCGGCAGCTGTAGTGTTAGAAAGCAGCTCAATAATAATATCGGGTGCTTTGCCTTCTTCCCAAGTTACCCAGCTAGTTCTTTCTCCCTTCGGTACATCGAGTACTACGAAAAAATCTGGGCCTTTGAAGTCACGATTTCTTGCTTGCACCAAGCTGTAGTATACAAACATGTTGCCCCCCACATACCCATCCGGACGCTGGTCAAGCCAAGGTAATAAAGTGTCAATCAATAATTCTATCTGCACTTTATGCCTTTGGGATTCCATATTCGTGTTGTCGTCGTAGGGTAGTTCTGCCTGGGTAGGAGGTAAAGCGATGCTTATTTCATCACCTGGGGTACTCTCGTCGTAAGGCAACTCTGATTGAGTTGGAGGTAGAGCAACACCAGTATCACCAATCATTTTTGTTGGGATTGTGTTTGTCATAAATTTACCCTTTATCAAAACTAATGTACCATTAAAAATCAAACTTTAGGACTAGAAACCGGGTTTCTTCGTTGAAATCTGTGGTAAAAATGACGATTTGTCTGCGACAATGAATGCATAGAAACCCGGTTTCTTTAGCGTAAGTCCTACCTTTGTTGAAATCGCATAAAAACGGCGCCAAATAAAATTCCAATTCCATGCGTCCAATAACCTATACTCCATTGGTTAACACCGTTAGGTGGAATATCTAAACTACCTATTCCATAAAATAGTTGTTGAATAAACCACCAAAATAAATAGAAAAAAGCTGGTATTTCTACAGGAATAAATACAACTAGTAAAGGTAACACTGAATCTATTTTAACTTTAGGAAATTTATATATGTATGCTCCTAAGCACGCAGCTACGGCGCCATTAGCTCCAATTAACGGTACTGCTAAATTTGGTTCTGCGAATATTTGTACTATAGTTGTTAATATTCCGGCTGTTAGATAAAGAGCCAAGAAGCGCACTGGAGCGAGTACTTTTTCGAGAGTGCTACCAAATACCCATAAAAACAGCATATTTCCCAATATTTGGGCAAAACTGCCGTGTAGAAACATTCCTGCTAGTAAGGATGTCGAATGTATTATGATGGCTATGCTTGCTGCTGCATTACCTGATGCGGTACTCGCCATTGCACCCGATATTTGTACTGGCGCCACTCCCCAAGCATTAATAAAATATCCTAGCTCTCCTCTTGGTTCGAGCTTTAGTTCGTATAAAAATAAAGCGATGTTTAAACCAATTAAGCTCAATGTCGCAAACGGCTTTGTGCGCGTAAACAAGAATACATTATCGCTAACAGGAATCATAAAGTTGAGTATGTCAATATTAAAATTAGATGTATCGCATTAATTAAAGCAAATGTTAGGAAGCACACTCGCACTTCGATACCAAATTATTAATAGCCTTGGGGGTGGTGGATTTGGTGAAACCTATGTTGCTTCGGACTCACAACTCCCTGGTACACCGCAATGTGTGGTTAAAAAACTCAAGCCTCAATCCAATGACCCTGAAACTCTACAAACTGCACGGAGACTATTTGATACTGAGGCACAGGTTTTATACAAGCTAGGTACTCACGAACAAATTCCTCAGTTAAGAGCTTATTTTGAGGAAAATCAAGAGTTTTACCTTGTGCAAGAATTCATTGAAGGTCATGACCTGAGTGTTGAATTGATACCAGGTAAAGTTTACTCCGAAGAACAAGTTATTTTACTTTTACAAGAAATTTTAGAAATCTTAAAATTTGTTCATCAAAATAAAGTTATTCATCGCGATTTAAACCCCCGTAATATTCTCCGTCACAAACACGATAGTAAGTTATTTTTAATTGATTTCGGCGCCGTTAAGCAAATTACTACAAATGTTGTAACTTCTCAAAGTCAAAAATTTACTGTCGCTATTGGTACTCCCGGATACATTCCTAGCGAACAAGCACAGGGAAACCCCAGATATAGCAGTGATATTTATGCACTAGGTATTATTGGTATTCAAGCTTTAACAGGTATACCACCCGAACAGTTAGAATACGATGAGTCTACGAATGAAATTATTTGGCGCCATCAAACAACTGTGAGTGATGAGCTTGCAACAATTCTAGATAAAATGGTACGGTACGATTTTCGTCAACGGTACCAAGATGCGAGTATGGCGCTACAAGCATTTAAAGATTTAAATAAAAGCCAATCATCTCAAGCTACAATTGCTGTTTCTCCCGCATCTCCAATTGTTCCAGTACAGCACCATATTCAGCCTGTTAATTATATTAAATTTTTTAAATCTATTAATATAAAAGCTATTGCGACTAAAACTATAACTGGAATAGCTTTGCTTGGTTGTGCGACAACAGTATATATGTTTGTTGCAAGTGCTATAAATTCTAATAATTCTGCTGAACTGTATAAACAAGCTAATACCTTATATGAATTGCAGCGTTATAATGATGCTTTAAATACATATCAAAAAGCGGTTGAAATTCGCGGTGACTATGGTGATGCTTGGTATGGTAAAGGTAAAGCTCTACATGAACTCAAACGATATCAAGATGCTTTATTAGCATACGATAAAGCTATTCAAATTTATCCAAATAATAAAGACGCTTGGAGAGGTCGGGGTTTTACTTTAGATAAGTTAAATCGTCAAAGTGAAGCTATTGCTTCATACGATAAAGCATTAACTATACAACAGAATGATTTTGAGGTATGGAATGCTAAGGGTGAGTCTTTAACTGATTTGAAACGTTATGATGATGCCATTAAGGCTTTTGATAAAGCTGTCGAGCTAAAACCAGATTATTATCAATCTTGGTTTAATAAGGGCAAAATACTCCATACCCTTAAACGTTATGATGATGCCCGAAACGCTTATGATAAAACAATAGAACTAAAACCAAGTTACGAAGCAGCTTGGTATAGTAAAGGCAATGCCTTAACAAATTTACAACGTTATCAAGACGCATTTAATGCTTACGATAAAGCCGTACAACTTAAACCAGATTATGCGGCTGCGTGGTTTTCTCGAAGCAACACGTTACTAAATTTACGACGATATCCAGAAGCTATTGACTCATTCAACCAACTAATAAAATATGACCCTAATAATCACGAAGCGTTTTCAACTCGCGGTTGGTTATTACATCAACAGCAACAATATGAACAAGCTGTACAATCTTACGATAAAGCAATAGCAATTAAACGCAACAACTACCAAGTTTGGTACAATCGCGGTAATTCACTATTTAGTCTTAAACGCTACGAAGATGCAGCAGCATCATACAACCGCGCGATTCGTTATAAACCAGATTATTACGAAAGTTGGTACAGTCGAGGAAACGCATTTTTTAATATGCAGCGTTTCCAAGATGCTATTGCTTCTTATGAACGTGCCATTAAACTAAAACCAGATTACCAGCAAGCAATAAATGCTCTCAAAGCATTGCAAACCCAGCAGCAGCAACCTCAACAACCCCAACAACCCCAACAGATGTAGTAATATAGCACTGAAGTGCTATCATCTTATATTTACCTCTTGCATAAAATCTCCAGGCTGTAAATCTTGGAGTCTCGTTTGTGAGGCGCCATTAATAAACGAATTATTTGTGCTAGTTTGATTACGAGTTAGGTTTGAAGTTTGTGCAGTAGACATTGCAACTTCTTCTCCAGTCGCAAATCGCTGTTTTTGTGTGTACTCAATCAGCTTTGCTTGCGCTGTTGCATATACTGAAGTATCTTCGGGTATTTGTTCCAAATATTTAACCGCCGCTTCAAACTCCTGGTTTGTAGCTTTTTTATACGCTTGTTGCAATATATATGCTGCACGCACATGACGTTTTTGAGTATATTCAGCTACCTTTAGCTCGACTACTGGATTGGTACTTTTGTTTTTGGGTATTTGATTTAAATAATTCAATGCTTCATTGAAGTCTTTGGCACCAGCTTTTTCATAAGCTTTCGCTAATAAAGTCTTGCTTTGAACCTCAATATGACGATTTGCTTGTGCAACTAATCTATCGGTTTTGGTTTGCCAGTATAAAATATCTGGAACAATAGGAGCTACTTTTAATACATCCGACCAACGTCCCTCCGAAACGGCATTTTCGGCAGTTTTATATTGTTCTGCTGCTATTTGCCACTGCGAAAGCCATTCTTCTATCGTCGCTTGCGCTTCTGGATAAACGTTAGAAGTTACAGGTATTGATTTTGCTTTTGCAATGGCGCCGTTTAAATCCCCTGACTGGAAGTCTTCTGTCGCTTTATATAATGTATCTGTTTCTGATGGCGCCGAAGTATTACTATTTAGCAACGAGTAAACCCCAAAACCCATCACCAACGAATTTGCAACTAATCCAACTTTTACACCTGTTAACAATGGTGAAGTTTTCCTAACACCGTTTTTAGCATTAGCTAGGTTTTGCGAATCTACTGTCTCAAGAATTGTATACTCAGCCTCAACTGTCTTCGTGTAAATATATTCTGGTATCTGTTGAAGTGCCTGATATACCTCTGCTGCTGTTTGAAAACGATTTTTATGGCTGTAACGAATCATTCGACTAATAACCATAGTCAAATAATCGCTTACTTCTGTTTCTTTTGTTCTCCAAATAATTTCATTGCTACGAGGGTCTACTTGTAACTGCAATGGTGTTAAACCCGTCAACGCTTGAATGGCAATCATCCCTAGCGCATAAATATCACTACTCAGTTGTGTCTGACCAATAAATTGCTCAGGAGGAATATATCCTAACGAAGTAACAGGTATCCGATAAATTGGTAGTTCTGTATCTGTCCCAAAATCAACTGGCTGAATCGAACCAAAATCTATTAGTACTATTTTACCATCACTAACGCGGCGGATTAAATTTTCTGGCTTAACATCGCAGTGAATAACACCATTGGAGTGAACAAAATGAAGAATTTCTAGAACGTCCATCAACAACTTGATAACTTCGTTTTCGTTCCAGAAATAACTAAAGTTGTTATTGGTGGGCAATTCTGCTGTCAGCGCATGTCCTTCAATAAACTCTTGAACTAAGTAAAAACGCTCATTCTCCTCAAAACAAGCAATAAGTTCCGGAATTTGATTATGGTGTCCTAACTGCTTGAGAGTTTCGGTCTCCGTCAAAAACCGTAACCTCAACGTTTCCAAGTGACTTGGATGAAAATTTGTTACTTTCAGTTGCTTAACAACGCACTTAGGGTTCTCTGGGTGGTCGATATCTACAGCAATGTATGTCTGTCCAAACACCCCAGCACCTAGGCTTTGTACGATTTGGTAACGTCTATACAGTACTTTACCGAGCATGTGGTGAGTCATGAGTTGGTTACTTAGTCATTCCTTTTTATACTTTCCCAACGTTGTTCCCTAATTCCGGAAACCCTTACAAAATAATGTTATTGAATGCTGCTTTGTAAAATCAACATAAATTTACTCGCTATTTACACGTAAAAATTCATGCTAATTTTATATTTTTTGCTACAAATTACTCTTTGCCAGTTGAGTGTATCAAATGCTGCAACTATTTTTATATACTAGTACTAATCCTAACTCAGTTCATGTGACAGTTTTGTAGATGGCATACCATAAACTCCACTTTGAATGCTATTACGTATTTAATATAAAATCTAGTTAATTGTGATACATTAATTTTGGTTATCAACTTTTACTTACTACTAATTTTTATGTGCTTAAAAATGCTGGAAATTTTACGTGCATCATCTATCCCACAATGATGAGTGCCTTTTAACCAAAAAGGGTATAACACAGCGTTATACCCGTAAGCGTTTGTAGTATTTACATCCTTACTCTTTACCCCTTACCTCTTACCCCTAAGAATTATTGGCACTGATAATTTTTAAAAGGTGTGAATTCAAATCTGATACTTGGCCATTTAACGTACCAAAAAAATCGCTGTCAACTTTGTTAACAACATGAATTGCTGCAACTGCTAAATCATAACCTTCCTTAGTAATCGTTAAAGATTTTGCTCTGGTGTCTTTTGCGTCAGTCTCACGCTTGATTAATCCTCGTTGTTCTAAAGCGCGTAAAACTTTAGAAGTCATCATAATATCTGCCTTGGCATGAGCAGCTAATTTGGCTTGGGTAACTGTTTGTTGACCTTGACTGAGCCAAATTATTCCCGCTAGCAAAACAAACTGAACGTGGGTTAAACCCAACTTTTTCAAACCAGAATTCATTTTTCGCTGCCAAAGATTTGACACTTGCCACAGTAAAAATCCTGGGCTGTCATCTGGGTTTTCAAACTGAAATACCATCATCTTGTGTGGCGAGTTCAACGGACACTACCTCGATTTTCTATGCAGGTTGGGCACATCTGACTGTGAATTAAGTCAAAGTCAGGCTGTTGTATTTCAAACAAGCCATATCGGAATACGTAGCCCCAATTACGCTTATTCTTTATGAAATGTAAATTAGCAATCAAAGGTATTATACTTACTTCATTACAATCAAAAAACTCCACCGAACGACGAAACGGCATAAAACCATTATTCATATCACAAGGATAAACCGAATCTCCTACCACTCGACCTATTGCTGTAAACCCTTGGCATTTTTCTTCCCCCTCAAATATTTGCTTCGGTGAGTAATAAATTACAAAGTCATCTGGCTGTAACTGTCTTAAAGGCGATGCTTTACCATGACACGCTTGCATGAAACCACCCAAAACTCCATTTTGAACATGGTTTTTTGATGCTACGACAATCCAGTACTTGTGGGAATCCATATTTTACATTTTTATAATCATCTTGATTATTGTATCTACGATTACTAATTGAGCAATAAAATACTTTCTATTGATGCAGGCGCCAATTAATCACAGTCGTTACGATTCCGATTTAAAAGCTTTTATCCAGCTATTCTGTATTGCCACGTCAAGTAATATTGCAGCCAATCCAAATAAAAATACATTTTCCGCTAAAAGCACAGCTATAGGCAAAACCAACGAGAAGATATCGTTAATATCACTAACCATTGCGAGTTTGGTATCAGCTTGTACTAATCCTCGTACTAAAGAAAATGCCATTACACCTCCAGCTTTAAGCTGAAAGTTATTATCATCACGAATAATATATCTGTAAGTAACTCCAAATAAAAATCCAGAAAATAACACGATAGCAGCACTTAGCCACCAATGTAAATCAAAAGTACTACTAAATATTGAAAATTTGATTTGTATTAGGTTTATTATCGTAAATGCAAAAATGGCGCCGAAGCTTGCCAGTATTGCTGCTTTGAGGGATTCTAGTCGTTCAGGCATTGTTGAGTGTGTGAAGAGTCGATAAACTTATTCAGTTATATTTTTGCTCAAAAAATAATCTACCATCTCCTGTGACTGCTCAAACTGTAATAATTGTGAAGCTTCTTTATTTGATTGTATTCTCTGTAAAGGCGCCTTGTTTATACAACTACTAATACCGGTGCCTTCTAAAATTTCTAAAACACTACCTGGGTGTTGATAAAGATTTCTCGTAGTTGTGACTTCTACTGATTCTTGTGCAGTTAGCATTAGTGATTCTAATGCGACTTCTGGCAAAATACGAGTGCTTACATTTAAGAAAAAATCGAACGTTGTATTTCCTAAGCGAATATGGTCACTGTCTTTTAGCTCAATCGATTTAAATATACGCTCACCATTAACATACGAACCATTAGTACTGTTGAAATCAACTAAGTAAAACTTTTGTTCTTTATAGTAAATAGCGGCATGAGACCGCGATGCATATGAATCAACCAGATGAATACCACTATTTTGATCTCGTCCCAACGTCCAAATACTTTGTGGTTGTCTCAAACAAAGCGTTTGACCCTGACATAAATTAGTAGTTACGTATACACAAGTATTATCTACAACACCCTGCAAGTAAAATGACTTAACTCCTACCGAGCTTGGGTTGAGAGTTTCTAATTCAAGAATGGAATCTAGAAG
This sequence comes from Calothrix sp. PCC 7716, assembly GCF_019977735.1. Classification (GTDB taxonomy): domain Bacteria; phylum Cyanobacteriota; class Cyanobacteriia; order Cyanobacteriales; family Nostocaceae; genus Dulcicalothrix. The sequence goes on from NZ_AP025018.1 coordinate 1,076,083, forward strand.
ACTCCCGTGGTGTTCATATAATTTTAGAAACGTTTGATATAGGCACAATCGTCGTTCGAGTTCTGCTTCCACACACTCAAGCATAATTTAGTGAGCCTCTAGCTATAACAACAAATTCTATTTATTAAGAAACCTATCGCTTGGCTGATGACGATTTCTCATCATCTTATTCCATTTGAAAAGTAATATCAGTACTTTTCAGTTATTTTTTGGTATCTTTTTACAACATTTAATAATTTGTTAACATAATTAAATTATTTGATAACAATATTATTACAGGGACTTGGTGTTCTATTATATACACTTTTATATTTTTTCTATACAAGTTTTTGCAAAAAAAATCTTAATAAGTATTGATTCAATAGTGCTTTCAAGCAGGTAACAATAAGTTATTCATATAGAGACATGCTTGCAATTTCGACAAATTAATGGATAGAACGCATATAAATCAAAGCTTATAGTCAAGTTAGACACTTATTCATTACTTTGACTAAGTTGGTATAAAGAACGCAAATTCACAAGTAGGCATTTGCAATAATTAAATATTAATTAAGTATTTATAAAATAATTCTTAAATAATATATTAACTCTTATTAAATTTATTTAAATCGACAAAGTGCGCCGAATTAAGGGTGCCTAAATAAGTCAAGGCTCTTTTATTCAGTGGGCGAGTATTGAACCGCGCCAATCTTAAACTGTTGATAAATTTTCAACAGTTCTTGGATAATTTTTGTTGGCTTTTAGCAGCGCTAACGGTTTACTGCAATGAATTTTGATATAAAGTCATTTACAATAAACCGCGTTTACCCGACGGACGTACTGTCATCCAGTTTGTCTTAGCTAATGCCAGTTGGTCGTCTGAAACTTTGGCGCCAGTAAGATTTGCACCACATAAGTTAGCTCCGCGCAGATTGGCATTATTAAGGTAAGCATAACTAAGGTCAGCACCACGCAAGTCGGCGCCTTCTAAATCGGCATGACTTAAATAAGCTTTGCTCATGTTAGCATCGCGAAGATTGGCACGGTTAAGGCTGGCTCTGCCAAAATCACTATTATGTAAGTTGGCGCCGCTTAGGTTAGCACGCTCTAATACTCCAGAGTGGAAGCTGGCTCCTGATAAATCAATTCCTACCAAGTTAAGCAAGCTCAGATTATGAAGTGCAAAATCGCGCCGACCTTTACTATAAGCGGCTCGTAGCCCTTCAGTATTTAACTGACGAGTCACTTGAGATTTAGAACCGAGGGTGCTGCTAGTATTCATAGTACCCGACGCACTCGATTTAGCTGTCGCTAATTTATGAGCAGTTGCGCTTGTAGCTTGTGCTACCTTCGCTCGCCTTTCACGAATTGCGGCAGCCACTTGTGCAACACCCGCACTTGAATAACCACTCGAAGAATTACTTAGCAATGCTGCTGAATCGTCAAAACGACTACCTCTGTCTTTAATACCACCTGCTGGTTGGCTAACCAAACTTTGAGCAAGACTATCAAGGTATGGCTCCATTTCTAGCGCACGCAGCACATCGGGCGATGATTGATAGCGATTTCTCACCGACACATCAAGCATTTTTCGTAGTACATCACTAAGGTGGGGACTAATTTGTACTAAGTGTTCCCACATCATTTCGCCAGTGGTTGGATTGTAATCCAAATCTTTTGGAGATTTGCCAGTTAGTAAGTAAATACAAGTAACACCCAATGCGTAAATATCCGAAGAATATACTGGACGCATTGCCATTTGTTCTGGTGGTGCAAATCCAGGAGTACCAATTGCGTATGCTGTCAATGCGGTTTGTCCAGATTGAAGCGCTGCTGTTTGGCTAACTTGATTTTTAACTGCACCAAAGTCAATTAGTACTAGTCGGCTATCTTGAGCGCGACGTATCAAGTTTGCTGGCTTGATGTCACGATGAATTACCTTTTGCTCGTGGATGTATTGTAGCAATGGTAATACTTCACTCAAGAATTGTTTTACTCCAGCTTCGCTGAATACTCCTTGGGCTTTCACTTCTTGCTGCAAAGTGGCGCCAGATATGTATTCCTGGACTAAATAAAATTGCTCTCGGTCTTCAAAAAAATCTAGCAACCTCGGAACTTGAGGATGGTTGCCAATTTTTCCTAAAGTCATGGCTTCGCGCTCGAACAGTTCGCGTGCCATTTGCAAGACATGGGGTGCGGTTCCTGAAGGACGCAGTTGTTTAATAACACACGTCGGTTCTCCAGGCAACGATTCATCAAGGGCAATGAATGTTGCACCGAAACCACCTTGACCTAACGCTTTCTGGACACGATAGCGGTCGCGCAACATCAAGCGCGAGCCACAAGACTGACACCTCTCGCTAAAAGCTGGATTCTCTGGATTAGGACAGGTAGGATTTAAGCAGTAGCTCATGCACTGTCAACTCGCTGCACGAAAATGGAATAAAGAGCGTTGAAACCCTTATCTCATTATTAAAGTCGGAAATTTCTTCTACCAGGTGAATTTTGCTGGAAATCCCTTGAAGAGTTTCTAAAGAATATTCAGTATTTACTTAAAGTAGCAGTAAATACACGCCCGTAATACTTATTCAGTTATCCCACTACGCAAGACGAACTTGAATTTTGAAAGGTTTTGCCCTTAATTCGTAATTTAATTGATAAGACTATAACAACGCAATAATGTATTTAAAAATTATTTGTAAACAGTGTATATACGTATTTTTAATTATTAAATAATAAAAAAAATAATAAAAAACCCTCGATAAATTTCGAGGGTAGCACGATTAATCAGTTATGAAAATTAATGAATGTTCGTATGGAATCAAAAGCAATTAATCAAGTTCCTTCATGAACATTACTGGCTCGTTCTCACGGTCGATACCTTTCTCAAAACCACCAGCAGCAGCGCGTGCGCGACCTGCGTGCCATAAGTGACCAATGAGGAAGAAGAATCCTAATACGAAGTGAGAAGTTGACAACCACGCACGAGGAGATACGTAGTTAAAGGAGTTGATTTCAGTAGCAACACCACCCACAGAGTTCAAAGAACCCAGAGGAGCGTGTGTCATGTACTCAGCAGCACGACGTGCTTGCCAAGGCTGAATATCATTCTTAATTTTGTCGAGGTCAAGACCGTTTGGTCCACGTAATGGCTCTAACCAAGGACCTTTGAAGTCCCAGAAGCGCATGGTTTCACCACCAAAGATGATTTCACCAGAAGGTGAGCGCATTAAGTACTTACCAAGACCTGTTGGACCTTGAGCAGAACCAACGTTAGCACCTAAGCGTTGGTCACGAATTAAGAAGGTTAATGCTTGTGCTTGTGAAGCTTCTGGACCAGTAGGACCGAAGAATTCGCTGGGGTATACGGTATTGTTGTACCAAACCATACAAGAAGCGATGAAGCCCATTAAGGACAACGCGCCTAAGCTATATGATAGGTAAGCTTCACCAGACCAAATGAATGCACGACGTGCCCAAGCAAAAGGTTTAGAGAAGATGTGGAAAATACCACCACCAATACAAAGTAGAGCCACCCAAATGTGCCCACCAACAACGTCTTCAAGGTTATTAACGCTAACAATCCAACCTTCTCCACCGAAGGGTGACTTGAGCAAGTAACCAAAAATTGTTGCTGGGTTCAATGTTGGGTTCGTAATGACGCGAACGTCACCACCACCTGGCGCCCAAGTATCGTACAAACCGCCAAAGAACATAGCCTTCAGCACCAACAACAACGCACCACAACCAAGAATGATTAAGTGGAACCCGATGATGTTAGTCATCTTGTTCTTGTCTTTCCAGTCGTAACCAAAGAATGAAGAGTATTCTTCTAAGGTTTCAGGACCACGAACAGCGTGATAAATACCGCCAAATCCTAGAACTGCGGAAGAAATTAAGTGGAGTACACCAACTACGAAGTAAGGGAATGTATCAAATACTTCGCCACCTGGACCTACACCCCAACCGAGAGTTGCTAAGTGAGGTAGCAAGATTAAACCTTGCTCGTACATGGGCTTTTCAGGAATAAAGTGCGCGACTTCAAATAAAGTCATGGCACCAGCCCAGAATACTATCAAACCAGCGTGGGCTACATGGGCGCCCAACAGCTTACCAGACAAATTGATTAAACGGGCGTTGCCAGACCACCAAGCGAAACCGGTGGATTCTTGGTCGCGACCACCCAGACTTATTGAACGATTAGAGAGCGTTACCACGCGGTAGTACCTCTTCAGGGAATACAAATTTTTCGTGAGGCTGATCTTGAGGAGCCATCCAAGCGCGGATACCCTCGTTTAGCAAAATGTTCTTGGTATAAAAAGTTTCAAATTCGGGGTCTTCTGCGGCACGTAACTCTTGCGATACGAAGTCGTAAGCACGTAAGTTGAGCGCGAGACCAACGATACCAACTGCACTCATCCATAACCCTGTTACAGGTACGAATAACATAAAGAAGTGCAACCAGCGTTTGTTAGAGAAAGCAATACCGAAAATCTGTGACCAGAAACGGTTTGCAGTCACCATCGAATATGTTTCTTCTGCTTGAGTTGGGTTGAACGCACGGAACGTGTTCGATGCATCACCGTCTTCAAACAAAGTGTTCTCCACAGTAGCACCGTGAATCGCACATAACAGCGCACCACCGAGTACACCTGCTACACCCATCATATGGAAGGGGTTGAGTGTCCAGTTGTGGAAACCTTGCAAAAATAGCAAGAAACGGAAGATTGCTGCTACTCCAAAGCTAGGAGCGAAGAACCATGATGATTGACCCAATGGGTACATCAAGAATACGCTGACGAATACAGCGATAGGCGCGCTGAAAGCAATTGCATTGTAAGGACGAATTCCTACCAAGCGAGCAACTTCAAACTGACGTAGCATAAAGCCAATCAATCCAAAGGCACCGTGTAATGCTACGAATGCCCACAAACCACCCAATTGACACCAACGGGTGAAATCGCCTTGTGCTTCAGGTCCCCATAACAGTAACAATGAGTGACCCATTGCGTCTGCTGGAGTTGAAACAGCTACTGTCAAAAAGTTACAACCTTCTAAGTAGCTAGATGCTAATCCGTGAGTGTACCACGAGGTGACGAAGGTTGTGCCGGTTAGCCAACCGCCGAGTGCTAGGAAAGCACAGGGAAACAGTAAAATCCCCGACCAGCCTACAAACACAAAACGGTCACGCTTCAACCAGTCGTCGAGTACGTCAAACCACCCACGACTTCTGGGGGCGCGTCCTACTGCGATGGTCATTTCCTGTATAATCCTCTTAATTTACTAAAATTGCGACGTTTTAATACAGCCTACAAAACAGAAGGAATATACATACTTCTTCAGGTTTTGTAACTGCCCATGAGGAATTAACGTTTTTTTGACGTTCTCAGCTACTTCAAAAGTTACCAAGATTTATGAGAAGCCAACTAGCATGTCGCTCTAAGACTCCCACGGTGTCGTCACAACCGCACTAAACCGCAGCTTAAAAAGTCATGCGTGTTTTCTTAACCAATCTTAACTTACCACATTGTTCGCCTTTATGCCTCACTTACACTTGTAAATCAGGGATAAAACGCAAACACCCGCTATTAATATAAATATCAGAAAATTAACAATTTGACACATGTTTTCTCAGAAAACTTAAAATTTACGTTTCTTCACGGAGTCACACGGCGCCAGCCAAACAATACCCGAACAATTACGCACACAAACACAAGCGCACGGCTCTTGTAAGCTAATATGAGCAGTATTGAGATAATTGGATAACAGGTAATAGTGGCGGTGGTAACATGACAGCTTCAACAACAATAAACAAAGGTGAATCGCCCAACGGCGATAACTCCGCTTCAAACGTTTTGAATCAGAAAGTTCTGGGTTCTCGTCGATTTAGCAATTACTGGTGGGCTATTGTTGTTACTTCTGGTGCAACAGGGTTCTTACTGGCTGGATTGTCAAGTTATCTTAAAGTCAATTTACTTCCCGTCACCGATGCCACTCAATTAATCTTCATCCCCCAAGGCATCGTAATGGGGCTATATGGTATAGCTGGTTTACTTCTATCGCTTTACCTTTGGCTGGCAATTTTATGGGATATCGGTGGCGGTTATAACGAATTTAATCGCGAGACAAATAAAATTAAAATTTTTCGTTGGGGTTTTCCTGGTAAAAACCGCAAAATCGAGATAGACTTTTCGACCAAAGATGTACAGTCAGTGCGCGTTGAAATTAAAGAGGGTCTAAACCCCCGTCGTGCGCTGTATTTGCGCGTCAAGGGTCGTCGAGATATTCCTTTAACACGAGTTGGGCAACCAATTCCATTAAAAGATTTGGAAGTTGAAGGCGCCAAACTAGCTCGATTTTTAGGTGTGTCTGTGGAAGGCCTTTAAAAATAATTAGATTTTAGATACGTTCATCTAAAATCTAAAATTTTGATTAAGATACTCAAGTTGAGAGTAAAACTGGTAACAGTGTGAAAATTCCTAAGTTTTTGATAGCACTTGTAGTTGTAGGAGCTTTACTTTTGGGTGGATGTACGACACCACAAGCAAGTACTAGTAGCGACTCAACAGCAACGGCAGTCGAAGCAAAAACCACAGCGACGACAGCTACAACAGAGACAGCAACTCAAACAACCTCTGTATCTCAAAATAATAGTGAAATCCCAGGTATGAACGATTTACCACAACTCGAAGGAAAGGCAACCGTAGTGATGACCGTTAAAGGGTCACCCATCACTATTGAAGTTGACGGCACAAATGCTCCAATTTCAGCTGGAAATTTTGTTGATTTAGTTCAAAGAGGTGTTTACAATGGCTTATCTTTCCACCGGGTTGTACGCAGTCCTCAGCCATTTGTAGTTCAAGGTGGAGACCCCCAAAGTAAAGATACCAGCTTCCCAGCAAATCGGTTGGGTTCAGGTGGCTTTATCGATAAAAATACTGGTACTGAACGGCGTATCCCCTTAGAAATTAAACCCAAAGGTTCAGATGCTCCTATTTACGGTAAAACTTTCCAAGAAGCAAGAATTAGCCAACCCCCTTTACTTACTCATAAGTTAGGCGCCGTTGCAATGGCACGTTCCCAAATGCCCAACTCCGCTTCTTCACAGTTCTACTTTGCTTTAGCAGACCTCGAATTTCTCGATGGTTCGTATGCTGTATTTGGTTACGTTACCGACGGTATGGATATCGTTGACAAAATTCAGCAAGGTGACCGCATTGACGATGCCAAAGTCACACAAGGTGCTGAAAATTTAAAAAATGGCGGAAAGTAGGAAAAGTGCTGAGTTCTGAGTGCTGAGTGATGAGTGGTGTTGTAGTAACTGGTATTGGTTTAATTTCAGCGATAGGTGAAAACTTGGAAGCTAGTTGGCAAAGTCTTATTGCTGGAAAAACAGGAATTAGTTTACGACAACCATTTTCAGAACTTGCACCACGTCCTTTAGCGATGATTGGTACACAACCAGTTGAGTTACAAGCTTTAACTCAACTGGTTGTTTTTTCTGCACTTCAAGATGCTGGTTTGGCGCCACAACAACCTGACTGTGGTGTAGTTATTGGTTCTAGTCGTGCATATCAGGCAACATGGGAAAAAATGGCGCCTGATGTATGGAATATAGGTCATGAACCTAATAACAAAACTCAATGGGGAAATAATTGGCTTAATAGTTTACCCCATATGAACGCTATCTCAGTTGCTCGACTACTCGGCGCCAGTGGTATAGTTTTAGCTCCAATGGCTGCATGTGCAACGGGCATAATCGCTCTTATTCAAGCCGCATCACTTATTCAAACTGGTCAATGTCTACGTGTAATTGCAGGGGCAATGGAAGCACCAATTACACCAATGACTATTAATGGGTTCTCACAAATGGGTGCTTTAGCTAAAACTGGAGCATACCCATTTGATAAACATCGCGAAGGTTTGGCTTTAGGTGAAGGTGGAGCGGTATTTGTTTTAGAGTCAGAACAGTTAGCGAAACAAAGAAACGCAAGAATTTATGGTAAAGTTCTTGGCTTTGCATCAACTGCTGACGCTTATCATCCTAACTCCCCAGACCCCGAAGGAAAAATGGCGACTTTTGCCATCAAACAATGTTTACAACGCAGCAACTTGTACCCGCGCGACATCGACTACATTCATGCTCACGGCACAGCTACAATACTTAACGATGAAATCGAAAGTCGTATTATCAAGCATGTTTTTACACATCACCCATACGTCAGTTCAACTAAAGGCGCCACAGGTCATACAATTGGCGCCAGTGGTGCTTTAGGTGTGGCATTCTTATTACTCGCATTAAAAAATCAAATACTCCCACCATGCGTGGGTTTGCGCTCAACAGACTTTGATTTAAATTTAGTTACCAGAGCTTACGTAAGTACAATCAATACAGCAATGTGTTTAAGTTTTGGGTTTGGTGGAATAAATGCAGTAATTGCTCTAGGAAGTTAACAGAAATTGACAACGAGTCGTTGTCAAATTTGTTTGAAATTTTTATTTATAAATTTTTCTAACAAAATATAAAATATATAAAATATTTTTTCATGAGAGAATTTTAATAATAAGAAAAAATTAATGGAATACTCAGAATATCTTATACATCGACAATGGATGAATCACGCTTTACAATTAGCTCAATCTGCGGGTGACGCAGGTGATATTCCTGTAGGGGCAGTAATAATTAACTCCAAAGGGGAATTAATTGCAGAAGGTGAGAACAGAAAAGAACGCGACCAAGACCCAACTGCCCATGCGGAAATAGTCGCATTGAGGGCAGCATCTAGTTCGTTAAAAACTTGGCGCCTACATGAATGTATTCTCTACGTCACCCTTGAACCTTGCCCGATGTGTGCTGGAGCAATTGTACATTCCCGTATGGGACTTGTTGTATATGGAGTGGATGATGCTAAAACTGGCGCGTTGCGAACAGTTCTAAACATCCCTGATAGTGCGGCTTCCAATCATCGATTAAGTGTAATTGGAGGCATTCTAGAATCTGATTGCCGTAATATTTTACAAACCTGGTTTGCAAATCGACGACATTCAAATTTGTAATGGGACAGAGCTAAAACTGTCCAGCTGGTGTCACAAAAATGAGGGAAGAAAATTTACGGTGTATCTAATCAGATTTTTTATCACATCTTACCCGACAATCCGTCTGCCACCACTATGACCGAATTTCACTGCCCAAAGGATAAAAGCCACTACAATTTAGCTCCTAGTGCTGAATCTCCTATTGCATTTACCAATATCTCGCGCGTTTCTCCAATTTTGGCTCCTTTGGCGTATCTGTTGGGGCGCCATTTGCTTCTGCCTTTGTTTTTTGGGCATATTTCCGTCACTGGACAACAATACATCCCTAAAGAGGGTCCAGTAATTCTTGCCCCCACTCATCGGTCAAGGTGGGATGCATTATTCGTTCCATATGCAGCAGGACGTTGTGTAACAGGACGCGACTTGCGATTTATGGTAACTATAACTGAATGCCAAGGATTGCAAGGATGGTTTATTAAACATTTAGGAGGGTTCCCAGTTAATCTCAAACACCCTTCAGTTGCTACGCTTCGTCACGCAGTCGAATTACTCGTTCGTGGTGAAACGCTAGTTATTTTTCCTGAAGGTGGTATTCGTAAAGGTAAACTTCACCCCCTAAAACCTGGAATTGCCCGTCTAGCCCTGAGTGCAGAATCTAATCATGCCCCTTTGGGAGTAAAAATAGTTCCTATTAATATAAATTACAGTCGAACTAACCCAACCTGGGGTACAAACGTTAGTATCAACATTGGTAAACCAATTAAAGTCGCTGATTATTTAGGCTCGAACACAAAACTTGGCGCCAAAATGCTTACGGCAGATTTAGCGTCTTCGTTACAACAACTCAGTCAATCCACAGTTCGCGACTCGCAATTCACAATTCACAATTATGTTTCTTAAATTCCTAATTTTAGCTCCCAGTTATTAAGCGTTCCCACATCTTGCGGTGCGTAGTCAATAACCCAAAGGAACCATCGACCGATGGAAGGTGTATTGATTAATTGAGTTAATGCTGGCGCCGAACTTCGAGTATAATTAGCGCTTAACTCCTGACGACGACCTAAAGTTCGGCTTTGTAATAAAACCCGTTGATTGTTTGGCGATATTAAATAAATTTCTAAATCACCCAAAAAATCATGGGTAATACTAATACTTACCTCAATGTTTTTCACCAAACTAGAGCCCGTAATTACTATTAAGCTTTTCATTCCCTGTCGGTCGTTGTCAGGAATTGTTAATCGATTTTGATTTTTTCCCGTAACTTCTCTGACTACAGAAGTCGCACTTGCTGATTGCTGTGCTGCTCTTACTGCATTGCGTGCATTTACTTTTCCATACCCAAACCACTCAGAATGACCGTTGGCATCATAGCTACCAGCGCGCATTGAGAGTTGTGGGTCTGGGTCTTTATCTACAATTTTATCCGCCGTCTCTTGTAATATTTTCTTAACCTGCTGCGCGCTAAGTAAAGGGTTCACCGACAAAACTAGTGCGGCAACACCAGCAACAACTGGGGTGGCACTCGATGTTCCACCAAAGTCACTTGTGAAATCACCCGTATCGTATCCTGCTGCTCCTAACTGGTCAGTTGTAAGTACTCCTAGTCCAGGTAATGCAGCAGCGATAGGTGGTGTTGTATATACATACCCTGTAGTTTGAAACCACATTCCTGGGGGTGCATTATTACTTGGAGCGCAAACAGAAATCGCTTTTCCCCAGTTGCTGTAAGCTGCTTTTTTACCTAAACTCGTCGTTGCTGCAACGGCAATAACATCGGGATGTATCGCGAAACCACTGAGCCATTTAGTATTGCCAGATACTATATTTTTCACCCAATTCTTTTCATTTAGTGTGCCATCGATGGGGCGATTAGCATTCCCAGCAGCAAATAAAATCACACAACCTTTACCATTGCGACCTTTTGTTGCTGCGCGTGTAATTGCTGCACGTTGCCGTAAAGATAAAGGAAAGTAAACAGCAGAGGCGCCCCAACTGCAAGAAATGACACTTGCTCCTTTTTCTTGTGCCCAATCAAAAATTTGTTCAATAGACTCATCATCTAGAAAACCGGTTGTACGAATTGGCATTAAAGCACAACCAGGCGCCACTCCCACAATACCCGTTCCATTTTCAGATGCAACAGCCACACCCGCACAAGCCGTTCCATGACTATTTGCGCTTCCATCTGGTAGCGGTAAAAAATTATTATCCTTTAAATTTCGAGGCGCCACAACTTTTCCAGCACCTTGAAAATCAGGGTGGTTCAAATCAAAAGAATCATCGACAACAGCCACTACAACCGAACGAACACCGCGTGTAACATCCCAAGCTTGTTCAGCAAAAATATGTGCCCCTTCTTTTAATTGACTACCACCACTATTATTGAGATACCACTGCTGGGGATAAAGGGTATCACGAGGTCTATAATGCGGCTCAGTACGAATAATAACATTTGGTTCAGCCGCTAAAACTTCTCCGAGAGACTGTAATCGATTTGTAATTTTAATTGGGTTTTCGGTAGCACCTTTACCAACCAAAAACACAAACGTGTTAGGCAATCCCTCTACAGGTTTATCTTGAATTAAATTTAAAGTTGCAGCAATTGTCTTGATTTTAGCTGTATCAATAGAGGGTGCAAATTGAACTGTAATTTGGTCTCCTAAATAAACAACCGTGCCAGGATTATTCTCAACTTCGTAAACATGACTGGCAAAATCTACACTCGACGAGTTGCGTGCTTGTTGCATCGCCGTATCTAGCTGAGAAAAAGGTACTGTAAATACTTCAAGGTTTGCACCAGGTATAGTACGGCGCCAGTTACCCCAGCTAACAGTCGCTAAATCTTGAGTTGACAAATTACGACTAAGACGAACAGTAAAGCGGTCATTAACTTTTTGTAGTCTCAACTCTTCACCACCACGCTGAAGAATCATCCCCAAGCTACTTGCAGGCACACCAGATAAAAATTGCGAATCGTTAGAATTTACGTTTTGAGTCATAAAGCTACTAAAAAAGTGCAATATTGCCTACGGGAACATGGTTCAATTGATTGTGAGTCTAAATAAAAGAAACCGTTGTATGTAGCTTTGCTTTGTCAAAATGCAAAACAGAGTTAATATACCCGAAGTTCTAATCCTCGTTTTTCAATAATTTTACTTAGTTGTCCCACGAAAATATACTCATGAAAGAAGCTGCAACTGTCACGAAGGTTCGCTTCACTTGTTTATCGTTGATAGCAGCCCTTAGCCTGTTATCACCAATTCACGCACAAGCGCAAACGCTGACTCCAAACTCCAACCAAGCACAACCTATTGACCCCAACGACCCGTCGAACCTGCGTCCATCAGGTCAAACCAGCAGTGTCTTGAGCATGGAAGGTGGCAAACGATTGATGTCTGAAGCTGAAGGCGCCGTTTCTTCCCAAAACTATGATAGTGCAGTTAAGAAACTTCAAGAAGCGCGCGTTGTTTTCAACCAGCTATCCAACTTCTATCAAGAACTCACCGCTAGTTTTTCTGGCATAGATAACCGTATCGCTGACGAACAGCGTAAAAAAGCACTCGAAAGTGCCCAAATGCGCGACCAAGCTACTTATCAACTCGCAGTCGTACACCGCGCTCAAAACAAACCTGAACTCGCTGTCCCACTACTAGTACAAATCGTTAGAAGCCAAAACCCAACGCGAGACCTAGGTAAAAGAGCCTACCAGCAACTTTTGGAACTCGGATTTGTTAATGCTCCATTCCCACGTGGCAGCAACACCTCCTCCAAATAACCCCAAGTGCAACAAAATAACCATTCTTGTGGAACGGGCATCCCTGCCCGTTTAAAATTAGTACATTATTGATACAAAATATATTATATAAGCGACTGTACATGTACGGTCTTTACACTTTCAATCAAACAACCAGCAATAATTTGTTAATAATAGATAATGACGTTTTGAGCGACTACAAGCGCGATGATAAGCCCCTCTCAAGTTGAGGCAATGATTCAGGCAGCACTTCCTGATGCCCAAGTTAATGTTCAAAGTCAAGATGGCGAGCATTTTGATGTGACAGTTGTCTCATCGCAGTTTGCAAACAAGGGATTAGTACAGCAACACCAGTTAGTATATCGTGCTGTACAGCAAGCTATGTCTAGTGAGGCAATACACGCCTTAGCACTCAAAACATACACCCCTGAGTCTTGGCAAACAACCTCACAAAGCTAAAAGCTAATTTAAACAACAAATTAAGGAAAAACCATGACACCAGAATTACAACAGCGTATCGAAAACCTGATTAAGCAAAATAAAATCATGGTATTCATGAAAGGCAACAAGTTAATGCCTCAGTGCGGTTTCTCAAACAACGTAGTCCAAATACTCAATACTCTTGGCGTTCCTTTTGAAACAATTGACGTTTTGAGTGATGCTGATATTCGTCAAGGTATAAAAGAATTCTCAGCTTGGCCTACAATCCCTCAAGTTTACATTAACGGAGAGTTCGTTGGTGGTTCCGATATCCTGATTGAACTTTACCAAAAAGGTGAATTACAGCAGATGGTGGAAGTTGCACTAGCTTCTTAATTATGTAGTTTTCTTTTACTTTTAAACTAAACCACAAATAACCCCAGCCACTTAAGCAAGAATCTATATATAGATTATTATCTGGCTGGGGTTATTGAGTTAAAACAAAATTAGGAATATTCCTAAAATTTCACACCGTTGCTACTATTGACAAAGGCAGATGATGTGCTAGAATCATCTGCGTTGATGAACTATTGGTTAATGTCTCGGTCAAAAGCGCATTAACCCTTGGTTACATCTAATAGTAATCGTGTTCTGGCTCAGGCTGCGTCATTGTCATTGCAAAATTAGATACATCATATAAGTAGCGAGTGGCTTCCTCCTCTAAGCGATGAATCAAGTAAGGTTCAATTGCATTACTGTGTCGCAATGAGGCTAAATAGCCATCCAAATACATCCGCATATCGTCCGTCCGATAGCCGCGATTCCATAACTCGACGAAGGCATCGGTTATTCTTTGATAAAAGCGGATGGTCTGTGTGTCTTGGAGCATAGCTGCTTTAGAAATCTGTTTGGAATGAGAATTGTAAAATATTCAAGCTAAAAAGTGAAGTACTGAAACCATTTTGACATCAATTCATAGCTAATATATCTCCCTCAGAGAACACTTACCATAAGCTACAGTCTATTCCCATCCTATTCCAGAAGTATGGGAACAGGCATTTTGGCAAAGTTATTTTTATTATTATGCATGGAAAATCGTTTCTTGCATCGATAATATTATGGAATAATTGTAACTTTTTTTCTGGGCGGTTAACGTGGTTGATATGTATCCAGGAGCTAAATGCGTAAGCTTTGGTGTTAAAAACAACGTTCGCGGTGCCATATTGAGTCATAATTGTCCAATTTCAGCCATGAGAGCCGAAAATTAGTCTGGTGGTGTCACAAAAATTTAACAATTGAGATAAATCGCTGTGTTGACAAAGGATTGATATAAAACTTAACGCTAATTTTAGGCAGTTATTATTGAATAATTTACAACTGAAGTAACAACGGTTACAAAACCTTTATACAAGGCTTTGATACCTTGAAACTCTATAGACGCGCTAGGGGTCTTGCCACTGTGGGTTTGGTATGTATCGAAATTGTTGAGGGGAATCCGCACTTGAGGTCTTTGCTAGGTTGGCATTTGCAACAGCTTGACTATCGAGTGCATCAAGCTGCGAGTATTTATCAGGCTAGAGAAGTTTTTCTCAGTCACCAGCCAACGCTTATTATTCTCGATGCTGATTTATCTGATGGTGATGGTATGGAATTTTGTCGCTGGCTAACTCGTCAGCAGCAACCGTTAATTCTAATGCTTTCTGCCCGTAGTGGTGAAGGTGATGTCGTCGCAGGTCTTAAAGCTGGCGCCGATGATTACTTATCCAAACCGTTTGGAATGCAAGAATTTCTTGCACGCACCGAAGCTTTGATTCGTCGCAAGCGCACTCCTGTGGCGCCTGCCTATTTAGACTACGGGTCACTGCAAATCGATTTAGTCCAGCGTCGAGTTCGGTTTCAGGGGGAATTCATTGACTTAACACCCCAAGAGTTTAGCTTGCTGTATGTTTTAGCACAAGCTAGCGGTGTACCACTAAGTCGCTCTGAATTACTACGTCGTGCATGGCCCGATGCCATCGACAATCCCCGTACTATTGACACACACGTATTATCACTGAGGAAAAAAGTTGAACTCGACCCACGTCAGCCAAGTTTAATTCAAACAATCCGCAACGTAGGGTATAGATTTAATATGGAATTATTGAATACGAGTTTGACGAATTCACATTCCAAAGTAGCAAAAGAGCGCTCTTTCCCAGTCCAAGCATCGACAGTAAGTATACCCAGGTAATCAATTAAAATAAACTACTTTCTTAAATAAAATCATCTTCAGCTTCGGCTTGAATAATAGATGCTTTTAGTAGTTCCCAGTTTATATCGCTTTTCGTTTGATTTGATATCAGGCGCCCTTGTGATAGATGAATAACGTTGTCACAACTCGAAGCAATATCGAGTTGATGATTAACGATTAAAACGGTTGTATCTACTAGCTTATTAAACGTTTGTAATAATCTTTGTGTAGTGTCAATATCTAAATTAGAAGTTGGTTCATCAAGCAACAAAACTTTAGGTTGAATAACCAAAGCGCGTGCAATACAAACCAACTGCCTTTGACCGACAGAAAGTTGTACTTCAGTTCTTCCCAACCAATCATCAGGTATTTGTAACAATTCAACCCATTGACTAACACGTTGAGTAATTTCAACTTTAGGAAAACCACGCAAAACCAAAGGGTAAGACAAAGCATCTTTTACCGTCATACCCAATAACCTAGACTCTTGGGGTACCAATACAACCTCAGAGCGTAACTTTTGTACAGGTATTAGAGAATAATCTTGATTATCAAAATAAATCTTACCGCTAGTTGGTGTACTCAAACGATTTAACAAACGTAGTAAAAATGTTTTACCTGCACCAGTTGCCCCAACAATTGCAACACGGGCGCCTGTAGGTACCTCAAATGAAATATCCTCAAGAATAGAGTACCCAGGTAAACTCTCCTTACTATTAACATTAAGCCTTGCATTCAAGCAAACCTGTTCAAGCCGAAAGATGCTGTGCATTCTCGTAATAAGCACTTCAGTGCTTAACCTAAAAACAAACTTTTATAGTTATTATTTTTACCATATAGCCACGTAGAGACGCAATTATTAAGAGCGGGACACTACGTGAGCGCGTCTTTACACAGACAGAGGGGAGTAAGAGAGATTGGCTAAATCGGCGCCATTTCGGAATAAATTGTTTAAAGAATAGTTAGCTAAATAGTGATCTGTAAGGCACAAAGAAGAGGTTTTTTTGACCTATATTCAAATATTGGGCGCCTTATTCCTCTTTTTCTGTGTTATTTGTGCCTCAGTGGTAAAGACGCGAGGAACCGGAGCGTCTCTACTGCATAGGCGAGACGCCTATGCTACAACGGTTGTCCTAAAGCAGTTGTGATTGTCCAAGCATCTACTAATAGAAGTAGTGTTGTAAATCCTAATAAAATAGCGTACATCCAAGGTTGTGCGAGTGGATAAACGTTTTGTGTATCAATGCCAGTTTTTTCTTGTACTAGTTTTACCAAACGCGCGAAACCAGCTACCCGCATTGGCAATAAATAAGCTTGACCTTCTTTGCTAAGAAAATAATAAACTAAACCACCTTGACCAGTAGTACGGGGTTTTAATTCTTTAACTTGTGACCACGGTAACGACCATCCTTTGCGGAAAAAGCGTGGTACCCAATTAGGGTATGTTACTTGAATTGATTCGTCGTCAACAATAACTCGTTCGCACAATACTGCGTACAAACCTACTAAGCCAATACTGATTCCTACCCATAGTAATGCAGGAGGTGTTGGCGCCTTAGTTGCTTGGGCCAAAAAAGGTAAAGGAACCGTAAGTGCCACATATAAGGACAAAAGAGTAATTCTAATTAAGGGTGATAGGCGAAAAATCGTTGTTTGTACACTTGTGGAGTTAGTTGTCGTCATAATCAAAGTTGCTTCTAAGTCGCTGTATATATATCGTAACGACTTTGCTACCACTCTCGTTAAGGTAAATATTTTTGTACTACATCCCAACCAGTTACAGAAACCCAGACAAAGCCAACAAATAAAATAAAATTGGTACCTATATGTAAAGGTCTTGCCCAATAATGCTTGGCGCCAATTTGAGTTGCACTAAAAGCAGAAATTAACACTAAAAACACTACTATTAGTCCAGCGACTAGGTGCGAAGAATGTCCAAGCGTTCCAAAGTGTCCTAGTGTGCCAACTATACCAATTGCTAAAAGTAATAACACAAGCGCTACCATACAGGCGCCCATTACATAATGAAATAAACGCATACCCCCTGCTTTATCAGTAAATATATTACTAAAAGCATTGCTAAATTGGGGGTTTTGTGATGTACGAGTGTAAAACATCCACGCACCCGATACTGCCAGAAAAAAATAAGCTAGTACGGATAACCCCATTGACCAAGCAGCTATTTTCCACAACCAAATAAACGAAGGCAAATTCATATGAAAAAGTTAGGAGTTAGGAGTTAGTAGAGACGCGATTAATCGCGTCTCTACGGAGTTAATAATAGAAATAAATAAAATAGGGTTGCTTAAGGATAGCAACCCATCATTTTTGAAAATCATTTTTAAAACAACTTGATGCTAAACAAGCGCTTTTAAAGGTTTTGCTGTTTCTTCAGGTTTTGTTAAAATTTGTGGTACATTTGTTTTGTTATTGATAGTGCTATCAACAGGTTGTGAGTCACTACCATCAACTGCGTCATCAAAAGAAAGACTATTACATGGAATGTTATCCGATAAAATAGCGCTTGCCATCATTCCTGTGTGAATTTCTAAGTGAGCTTCACGTGGCGCCTCAAAAACTAGTCTTTGTCCAGGAAAGACAACTCTTTCAAAGTACCAGTTCGGAACGTCGCTAATGCGTGCCACTTGCATTTTACTAGTGGCATTGACGTAGCAGCAGAGAATTTTTCCAGGCTGCTCAGGTGGTAAGGAGTCTAATATTTGAGCCATAATCGCGCTCGATGCTTTACGCCACAATTTTACATTACACCTGTCAAGCTAACACTGGGTGATCCCCACATGCTGTAACTGTGAATACCAACTTAAATTTTCTACGACATATCTACCTAAAGACATGCACTACACGTAAAGAACTGTCTTAAGTAGAAGTATATTTATGAAATTTTCGTAAAAATATATGCCTTTTCCGCAATTATACACTATATGTTACAGATTTTTAACCAACGTAAAAAGCACTTTCAATACATTGAATTTACCTATTTGAACCATTGAGTGTAGCAAGTATTGAGTCACGATTAGTTCTAATGTCTCTGGGTGTAGCAGTAAGTGCGACTGTACCTAACTTTCATTGGTTGATGTACGCAGCAATCGCGATTAATAATCGGCGCCAGGTCGATTAGTCAATTAAGATAGAAGTATGCGACATAAATCAAAATATATTTACACTTTTATATAAGATTACCCACAAAACCATTCATTACCCACGGCAAGATGGAAGTTAAAACCCAGCAACATACATCCGAGCGAATACTTTACGTTCGCCTTCCTTGTAACCCCATCTTCCCCATTGGGGTTGTTTATCTATCAGACCATGTTCACAAGCAGTTTCCCAATATCGAACAGCGGATTTTTGACTTGGGTACTGTACCACCTTTGGATTACAACTCAGCGTTAGACCGCTGTATTGATGAATTTAAACCGACTTTGCTCGTGTTTTCATGGCGGGATATTCAAATTTATGCTCCAGTTGGTGGACGTGGTGGCAACCCACTCCAAAACGCCTTTGAATTTTACTATGCTAAAAATCCGTTTATAAAATTACGCGGCGCCTTGGGTGGTTTACGAATTTTTATCGCTTACTACGTCGAGCTATGGCGTAACCTCGGACTCGTTAAGCGTGGGTTAAAGCGCGCGCAGCGATATCACACCCAAGCCGTAGCTATGGTTGGTGGTGGCGCCGTTAGTGTATTCTATGAACAACTTAATAAAAGTCTACCAAATGGAACAATTGTTTCAGTTGGTGAAGGTGAAACACTGCTTAGTAAATTATTAAGCGGTGGAGAGTTCCGCGACGAGAGGTGTTACGTTGTTGGAGAACAGGCGCCTAGAAAACGTTTAATTCACGAACAACCAACTCCACTCGAAAAAACAGCTTGCAATTACGACTATATAGAAACTATTTGGCCTGAGTTTAACTACTACTTGTCTGAGAAAGACTTTTATATTGGTGTTCAAACTAAACGCGGTTGTCCACATAACTGCTGTTACTGCGTGTACACCGTGGTTGAAGGTAAACAAGTACGTATCAACCCAGCAGACGAAGTAGTCGCGGAAATGCGTCAGCTATATAACAGAGGAGTTCGTAACTTCTGGTTTACCGATGCTCAATTTATTCCTGCACGTAAATTTATCGACGATGCAATTGAGTTATTACAGAAAATAGTTGATTCTGGAATGACTGATATAAATTGGGCAGCATACATTCGTGCGGATAATGTTACACCTGAATTATCGGACTTGATGGTCAAGACCGGAATGAATTATTTTGAAATCGGTATAACTAGTGGTTCCCAAGAACTCGTGCGGAAAATGCGAATGGGTTATAACCTACGTACAGTGCTACAAAACTGTCGCGACTTAAAAGCTGCTGGTTTTAATGACCTAGTATCTGTCAACTACTCATTCAACGTCATTGACGAACGTCCCGAAACAATTCGTCAAACCATTGCATATCATCGTGAACTCGAAAGAATATTTGGCGCCGATAAAGTCGAACCCGCTATATTCTTTATTGGTTTACAACCTCATACCCACTTAGAAGAATATGCTTTCAAAGAAAATATTCTTCAACCAGGTTACGACCCCATGAGCTTAATGCCGTGGACAGCCAAAAAACTACTGTGGAACCCCGAACCGCTTGGTTCGTTCTTCGGTGAAGTTTGCTTACAAGCTTGGAACCGTAACCCCAATGACTTCGGACGCGAAGTTATGAAAATTCTAGAAGAACGCTTAGGATGTGCCCCTCTAGAAGAAGCATTATCGGCGCCTATCGAAAACAAACAAAAACAACTAGTAGGTGTTTAATCACAAATGTAGAGACGTGATATATCACGTCTCCATTTATCACGTCTCTATTAATTCGTAAATTACTAAGTGATAAAAGGTTTGATAGATGAACAGTAATGGATTTATAAAGCTAACCAATTTTCTCAATCAGTTGGAAAGATATAAAATACACTATGCATTAGCTCATCACCGAGAAGAAGCTATAATGGTGATGGTGGCAATTCCAGGACAACGTTGGGAAATAGAGTTTTTTAATGATGGTTCTATCGAAGTAGAAAGGTTTATAAGTAGTAGTAATGGAATTGAGGGGGAAACTATTTTGAATGAATTGTTTGCTGCCTATATTGATAATACAGAAATTTTAACTGTAATAAATTGAGTCGGAAATATCTTCTTTAGTATGTTTCCCAAGTAAGTAGTCGATATACTCACTGACTTCTTTTACCAAATAGTCTGGCATTTAGGTTATTTTCGCGATAGTTTTATTATGAATATTCATGTTTAGCTAGGCATTCAAGCTTGATATTATAATTGATTAGAGTATTGTATCTACTTTATATAGCATTCCTAATTGATTTGTAAAAAATGATGCTTATGTAACGAACCGCTAAGGACGCTAAGGACGCTAAGGAAGGAAGGAAAGAAAGAAAGAAGAGAAATATTTTACAACCGATTTAGGATTACTATAGATAGTGGTGCTTGATGTAATTAATTTTGCTGGGTAGCCTAGTATTAACTTCTTTTTTCTCTTCTCTTTGTGCCCTTTGTGACGAGCGTGGTTAAAAAAATTATATCTACTGCACAGGCTAGAAGCCTGTGCTACAAGTCGTCAAAATTAATTGCATCAAACGGCAACAGGCTAAGTATATATAAGATTGTTTGATTAGTAAAGAACGTTTATAGTTATCTATATACATCCCAGGCGCCCCCGTAAAGGTTATTTTTACTACCACCATGCTCGAAGGCTCTATTTTACAAAAACTTGAAGCGAATCATCGTCATAGTAAACGACCGATACGATTCGGTGTGT
This sequence comes from Calothrix sp. PCC 7716, assembly GCF_019977735.1. GTDB lineage: Bacteria > Cyanobacteriota > Cyanobacteriia > Cyanobacteriales > Nostocaceae > Dulcicalothrix. The sequence continues at coordinate 1,097,337 of NZ_AP025018.1, forward strand.
ATTTTAAAAACACCTTAGTTTCGCTATGTCATGCTTTAGAAGACCATATATTAAACGACGCTAGCAAACCCCTGGTAATTACGGCTTTCCAGCAGGGTAAGTGGTACCTGCAAGAAGCAGAACGATATGCAGATATTACCAAAAACGCTGGACATGTTGTAATTATGGCGGCGCCTTCGGGTGGATGGGCAGAGCATCCTACCAGTCAACTACCTAATCTTGACTTGGTAGAACTCGACCCCAAAGACCCTGTGTCCGAAGAATGGCACTTAATTATTCTTTCTTCTAAATACACAGCAATGGTTCTTTGTCAAGAGCTTTCTGAGTCAGATTATGGAGCAGCGGGAATTCCTCAAAACGATTTAGAGCGTAAATTTTACGGGTTGTGGACATTCGAGCCAGAGCTAGTTAAAGAAACTGCCGAGCTAGCAATTTCTCATATAAGTAGCTATAACTCCGAACTTGGACAAAAATTACTTGAATATCAAAACGCAATTCAAGCACACCCAGCTACACCCGAACATTTAAATGCGGTTGTCTCGCGCGTCGTTGACTATTTACAAACAGGACAGAAAAATACAAAAGTACAACTTCTAGACAATAACTTGGTATCGAACGAAATCCAAGCATTTCTAAGGATGGCGCAAATAATGGACTTCTCGGATATTACCAACCCAATGGCAGCATCCGAAGTTGTGGCACTCGCAGAAACAATGGGGCAATTACTTGATTTACCAGCATGGCAAATTAAGCGTTTGCGTCTTGCTGCTTTACTACATCGTATCGACCCATTGCAACGTGCCCAGAGTGAATTAGCAACAAGCTTTCATCGTTATCAAGAAGACGCACCAAGTAGTCCCCTGACTTGCCCACTAGTACCTGGCGCCCAAGTATTACGAACTATGCCGAGGTTACGTGCCATAGCCCAAATTATCGCCCATCAAACCGAATGGTGGAATGGTACTGGTGAACCAGCAGGATTAATAGGGGATGAAATTCCTTTAGAATCAAGAATTTTGGCTTTATTATCAGACTTTCAGTTGAGAATAAATCATAAAAAATCTATTGATAGTATAAATACGCAAGAGATATTTACTCAAGCACTAGAAGAATGTAGGCAGCAACAATCAACACGGTTTGACCCCAAATTAATTGAAGCTCTAACCTTACTAGTTATGGGTTTACAACAAGGACTCGAAATACCTTTACTGGCGCCAAAAACCAGTGCTGGCATGTGGTTGCTCGATTCTCGTTTAGAAAGTGAAAATAAAGCAAGCCAAGAAATAGTTTCTCGTATATAAATCGCAAATGAATATAGAAGCAATTCGTAACGGCACACTCAAAAATGTATCGGGTAGTGATTTAGAAGACGAGGATTTATCAAATCTAGATTTAACGCGCATTTCTTTAATGGGCGCCACCTTAGTAGGAGTTAACTTTCAAAATTCTAAACTTGAAGGTGGGCACTTAGAGGGAGCAAATTTAATGGGCGCCAACCTTAAGCAAACCGACTTACGGGCAAACTTAATGGGCGCCAATTTAATGCAAGCCGACTTAACAGGTGCTGACTTGCGTGGTAGCAATTTACGCGGTGCAAATTTAATGAGTGCTAGACTCACCGATGTATCACTTGCAGGGGCATTTCTAAGTGGCGCCAACCTCATGAACGTCAACCTACAAGGGGTAGACCTACGTGGTGCAGATTTGCGCGGTGTAAACCTTACAGGCGCCAACCTAAAAGGTGCAGACGTAAGCCGTGCAGATTTACAAGGCGCCAATTTAAGTGAAGCCAACCTCGAAGAAGCAGACCTACGCGGAGCAAACCTAGCAGGAGCAAACCTAACCGGCGCCAACTTACTATGTGCCGAACTCGAAGGAGCAAATCTAAACGGCGCCAACCTAGATAAAGCCTGCCTAACCGGAACATTAGCCCAAAAATAAATTATCTTGTGGAATGGGCATCCTTGCCCGTTCCAGATTATTAACTTGTATATTACCCACTAACTTTACTAAAAAGATAATTTTAGTCAGTTTACAGAACAACAAGTTAAAATAAACTTGAAATAATAATCAAACAAGTAACAAAGGGTATTGTAAACATAAGTTCAAAGCGAAAGCAGGAAATTGGTCGTGCATTTGCAGAAATTTTAGGATTTCATCCTGGTCCCCTAGGGGCCGATGGAGGAATTGACGGTGTAATTTTTCAAGAAGATAAACGCTTAATACACTTTCAATGCAAGCTGAGTCAGCAAGAACTCGATGTTGAACAGGCAAAGCTTTTGTACGCTGATATTATGTATCATCGAGCTTCAATAAGCATTATGCTCGCTGGTTTAGGATATAAAGATACCTTTAAAAAAAGGTTATTTGGTCATCCTCATTTAAAAGAAGTTACCATACACTTATTAAGCTTGGTAGATGTGCTTGCAAAAACAGAAAATTATTCTTCAGCAGTTCAGACTTTACCAAAACTTAGTCTTATTGAAACTATTGATTGGAAGCAATTTAGGTAATTTTTATTACTTAAACTTCTGTGAAATTTTAACAAGGAGATATATTATGACTTTACAGAAAGTTATTGACTCAGTTAAACAATTATCAACTATAGATAAATTACGTTTAATTCAAGAAATTATTCCTGATATCGAGCGTGAACTTTTAGATAAACCAACACAGCGTAAATCACTATGGGGCTTGTGCGCTCACCTTGAACAGGCGCCTGACTCCATCAAAATTGATACAATCAGTCAAGATAACATTTAATCTGAGCAAAGTAAAAAATATTACATAATTATATACGAATAATCACTCAAATATTTTGTTTAACCTTGTGCCAAGCTAGGTGTATATTTAATATCTGTATATCATGGCACCTGTTTACAAGCAATTACTACTTAAAATATTTCAGCTAGGGATAACAGGATTTATCGCTGCTACTGTTCCCCTGACGACTTTATCATCTACATTTGCCAATACTCCTATATCGTTTGAAACTAAAGCGCAAGACCAAGGTAGAAAAATTCCCCGTTACCGGATACCAGCTAGATTTTACAACGGTTCGCAGTTCTCTGAAGGTTTGGCGCCTGTTCGTATTGGTAAAAAGTACGGTTTTATCAACAAAAGCGGTAGACTCGTTATTCAAGCTAATTTTGAAGAAGTGTTAGATTTTTCTGAAGGTTTGGCAGCAGTCAAGCTGGACTCTAAATGGGGTTATATAAATAGAGAAGGTAGATTTAGGATTTTACCGCAACTTGAGCAACCCGATTTTTTTAGTGATGGACTTGTGTCTGTAAAAGTTGGCGATAAGTACGGATTTATTAATCGACAGGGTAAAGTTATTATTCAACCGCAGTTCGATGAAGTTAACTCTGGGTTTGAGGGTGGTTTAGCTGCTGTTAAGTTAGATGAAAAATACGGTTATATAAATAAACAGGGTCAATTTGCAATTCCCGCACAGTTTGAAGGCGCCTTTTTATTCAAAAATGGTTTAGCTGCGGTAAAATCTGGTGGGAAGTGGGGATTTATCAATAAAAGCGGTAAGTTTGTTATTCAACCGCAGTTTGATGAGGCAAATTTCTTTCGAGATGAACTAACACCTGTAAAGATGGGCGAGAAATATGGTTTTATTAATAAACAGGGTAAGTTTGTAATTGCCGCTAAGTTTGATGGCGCCTCTGAATTTAGAGATGATTTAGCAAAAATTAAAGTTGGCGATAAGTATGGCTACATAAACCGTGAAGGTAAAGTTATTATTGAACCAACGTTTGAAGATGCTACTGCTTTTAGTGAAGGGTTAGCTCAAGTTAAAGTCGGCGCCAAATGGGGTTATATCAATAAAGGTGGTCAATTAGTGATTGAACCACAGTTTGATGAGGTTCGCCGTTTTTCTGAAGGTGTGGCGAATGTTTGTATTAGTGGCAAATGTGGTTTTATTCGTAACCCTTTATAGCCGAGCGCGCATTCGTAACGCTAATACTACTAAAAAAGTTAATCCGATTATACCTGCTAGGGGATTATCGTTTACTCCTGTCACCCATACTGGCACGGCACCTGTATATGTAATTAATTTTCCGACATTAATAACGTACCATCCCCAAATTAACCCAGCATGAATACCAATTGCCAAACCTAAACGTCCGTTACAACTACGTTTTGCCCATATACATATTAATGCTAGGAGCAATAAACCTAAAAATTGTGGTGATGTACGAATTATTTCTGGTATCGGTTTTATAAAGTGCGATACGGGAAATATTATTGCAACTGCCTTCATGACTATGTTTGGTTTATAGTCGCGTTCTAATTCGTCGTATAAAAAACCACGAAAGAATAATTCCTCTGCTATCCCTGTTCCAAATGCTGTGGGTATGGCTTCAATAATAAATCTTAATATTCCAGAATTCGCTTGGCGCCATTCTAACCAACCTAATATTCCTTGCACAAGGAATAATAACTCAATACTTATTAACCCTATCGCCAAACCCCGCAATAGCTCAAATCCGTTTTTTTTGGAAAACTCTAAACCTACATGTTTATATATTCTTGGCTGTTGATGTACTTTTGTACTCCAATATGGCAAAAATATAAAAAATTCGATTGCTAATAGCCCCATTGTTAAAATAGTGACTAAATTAGCATCGCGTACTAGTAAGTATATTGGCGCCGCAACAGGTAGCCAAACTATGGCTAAACATACCAAAAACCCAGTAATTCGCACTGGGGCAGAATATTTAGCTAACCAACTTATATTAATTTTCATGCCTCTCTTGTGGAACAGGCATCCTGCCTGTCCCTACCTACTCATTACTCATCTGGCTCTATAGTACTAGTCAACCCATGACCTTTTAAAGTTTCACAATAAAACTCGGCGTGTTCTAACGCGCAGGTAATGACCAAAGCAAGACCGTTGGTGTGTGCTTCCATCATTATGCTAACAGCTTGCGGTTGTGTGAGACCCGGTACTGTAGTTATGAGCGATTGCACTACGTGTTCCATTGAGTTGAAATCGTCGTTGTGAAGCAAGACGCGGTATCGAGGCGCCAGCTTTCGGGTAGTTGAAGGTTTTTCAATGGTTTCTACTGACACAGTTCTAAGAATCGTTTATTCAAATACTACAAATGAGACTCTATACGGAGAAAGCTTAACACTTGTTTACTTATTTTAGCGTAACGAGATAGCGAATGCTCTCAAAGGTTGAAATTATTACGCCTATAGGCTGATATGCACGATATAATAGTAATCGTCAATACTAAAGTGCTTTTGATTGATATTTTGCTATACGTAACTAGGTATGTATGAATAAGAACCTAGATTTTCAAACGGGACAAATTTTATTTTTACAATGCGGTCAAGAGCGCTTATATACTGAACTCATTCAAATTGTGAAAGAGCGTCAGCTATGTTGGGTGCGTCCTTTGTTGCTCGCTGACTTTGATATTGAACCACCATTAATTACCGATTTACGTTCGAGTTCCGATTTACTCTGGTCAATAAATTTATTTCAACCTGCTTTGGATGTTGAGGTTATTTCCTTTTTCAGCGAAATTTTTGCTAAAGAATCTCAGCTAAACCTCGAAATTACTGCAAAACAACGACTTCATATTTTTATTCAACGCCTCTGGAATGAACAAACTGATTCTCCAAGTTCATAATTACATTATTAAAATAATAAATCAAAATTATAAATTAATTTAATATTAAAATCAATAATTTAAAAACCCTTCACGCTACTTGTGAAGGGTTTCGTTTTTGGTTATCCATGACACTCATATTTACTTACACAACAAATTAGTAGCTAGCGACTAACTTAATTCGACCCGCATCCATCTCAGCCATAAGCAATTCTAATGCTTCATAATCTACATCCGAAATATAACCCATCTCTGTTAATTCGTAATTAATCTCGTTTTCTATCTCTGGGGTGAGTTTTTTTATATTCAGAGCTTGTTCTACCAATTGACGAATCGCGTACTTCGTTTTCATTATCGCACAATCCTAATTCTTATGTTAGTTATTATCCCAGGCACGGGTTTGTATAAAAAGTGATAGAGGTGTATGCCCATCTGTGATTAAAATCACAACAGGCATCTTGTTAATTTTGAGGTTCATATGTAATATCAAATGTGGTATTTTATTGAAGACTCATCTGTCTTAAGAGTGAAATATCTGTTTTTTATGCTTTAAGTTTAGTTTATAAAGCTTAATAAATGAATTTCATTATCATAACTAATGATTTGCTGTATACGCCATTAAATAAAGGTTAAGGTCAAGTAAATAAACTCTTCTGTGTAAAATTAATCAATAATTTTCTGAGAAAAGTATAATTAAATACAGAATAATTTGAGGTTTTGGTAATCTTTAAGCGTTGGGGGTTACTAAATAAAGATTCAGCAAAGAGATGTAATACGAATGGTCGATGCGATGAAAAAAGGTTTATGGTCAAATACATCTATCTTTAAAGTTCGAGTGCTTTAAATTAGGTAATAAGGATTTAAATATGCAAGCAGTACTTAGTAATCGCAAATTGTCTGTAATTCGTCCCCAAGGTAGTTTGAACGCAGCTAACGCTCTGGAGTTTGAACGCGATTTAACAGCAGTTTTGAGACAAGACGAATATGGTGCCATGCTGGTTAACCTAGCATTAGTAGAGTCAATGGATAGCGCAGGGTTGATGGCTTTAGTTTCTGCCCTCAAGGTTGCTCAAGCTACCAATAAGCGATTTAGCATTTGCGCTTGTTCTCCCGCATTACGTATTATTTTTGAATTAACTCAGCTTGATGGTGTATTTGAAATATTGGCAGACGAAACTGCATTGACAAGCGTGTAATTCCTTGTAGGATTAAGTAAACGCTTTTGTCCAATTGCAGCTTGCCCGATACCAAATACACCAACGCCCAGCTACTAGGATTATATTTGAGATATCTCGAAAACCCTAATAAATGCTATGTTGGAGGTGGTATAGCTGTAAATTAAAGTACGAGTAAGATAGCATAACGTGGCTTTCGCAGTACAAGAATTAATAAATTCGGATATTCTTAAACCAGCCCGATACCTCGGTAACGAGTTGGGAGCAATACACAAACCCTGGCATTCAGCCAATGTTCGCTTTTGTCTCACCTATCCAGAAATCTATGAAGTTGGCGCCTCAAATTTAGGACATATTATCCTATACAACATTCTGAACGCCCAACCTCGCATCCTTTGTGACCGCGCTTACTTACCAGCACCAGACTTAGCAGCAAAATTACGTCACACCCAAACGCCGTTGTTTGCTGTCGAGTCTAAACGGTCACTTGTTGATTTTGATATTCTTGGTTTTAGTCTTAGTTATGAACTAGGCGCCACGAATATTCTCGAAATGCTTGACTTGGCAGGTATACCTCTAACTTCAAGCGAACGAGATAATGGAAATTACCCAATAATTTTTGCTGGTGGACAAACCGCAACGTCGAATCCTGAACCATATACGGATTTCTTCGATTTTATTGCCCTTGGCGATGGCGAAGAACTGTTACCCGAAATTGGTATGGTTTTGGAAGAAGGCAAAGCGCAAAATCTCAATCGTGAAGAATTATTACTAGACCTTGCTCAAATACCTGGTGTATACGTACCCAGATTTTATGAGCAAGCAGAGTCAGGTTCGGTACGTGCTTTAAGTCCAGATGTGCCGACACGAATTTTACGCCGAGTTGCCACCCCAATTCCTGCGTATTCAATTGGACTTGTGCCCTACGTTGAAACTGTTCACGACCGTTTAACTATAGAAATTCGTCGTGGCTGTACAAGAGGATGTCGATTTTGTCAACCCGGAATGCTTACCCGTCCTGCGCGCGATGTTGAGCCATCGAAGGTAGTAGAAGCGATTGAAAAGGGGATGCGCTTCACAGGTTATAATGAATTTTCTTTACTATCACTAAGCTGTTCTGATTATCTTTCTTTACCCGCAGTTGGGATGGAAATAAAAAACCGCTTAAAGGATGAAAATATCTCGCTTTCTTTACCGAGCCAACGGGTAGACAGGTTTGATGAAAATATCGCGAATATACTGGGTGGAACTCGGCAAAGTGGTTTGACTTTTGCCCCAGAAGCTGGCACTCAGCGAATGCGCGATATTGTTAATAAAGGTCTGACCAACGAAGAACTTTTACGTGGCATCAAAACAGCTTGGGAAAAAGGCTGGGATAAAATTAAGCTTTATTTTATGATTGGCTTACCAGGCGAAACTGATGCTGATGTAGTTGGTATCGTTGAAACTGTCGCTTGGCTACAACGCGAGTGTCGAGGTAAAGGTAGAAAGCCTATACAGTTCAACTTAACTATTTCTAACTTCACTCCTAAACCTCATACTCCATTTCAATGGCATTCAGTTGCAACTGCCGAATTTGAGCGTAAGCAAAAACTTTTACGTCAAGAATTTCGTCGTTTGCGCGGTATAAAAGTAAATTATACTGATGTTCGCCTCTCTGCTATGGAAGATTTTATTGGTAGAGGAGACCGTAGTTTAGGTAAAGTTTTACTACGAGCGTGGCAATTAGGCGCTGGCATGGACTCATGGTACGAAAGCGTGGAACGTGCATTTGGCGCCTGGAGTCAAGCAATTACCGAAGCCAATTTGTCTTGGAAGTATCGCCAAGTTGAAAATGGTGAATGGAATGTGATGGAATGTCAAAATTCTGATACACTTCTTTCTGTTGCTTTTCCTTGGGACCATATCGACACTGGTATCGATAAGAAATGGTTGGTTGAGGATTTACAGCGTGCAATGGAAGCTGCTACAGTTCCAGACTGTTCTTTTGCTGAGTGTTCTCATTGTGGCGTTTGCAGTACCGACTTTGGTCATAATATAGTCATCAAACCTGTTGAATGCCCGACTTTTGATGGACAATTTGTTCCCAATACAAACAAAGTGCAACGTTTGCGGCTTTGGTTTGGTAAAGTTGGGAATATGGCATTGGTTAGTCATTTAGATTTAATGCGTCTAATCGACCGTGTGGTACGAAAAGCTCGTTTACCAGTTGCATTTACTGGTGGTTTTCATCCTTTACCTCGAATTTCTCTCGCTAGTGCTTTACCATTGGGCGCCACTAGTAATGGTGAAATCGTTGATTTTGAATTAACGCAACCTGTAGATGTAGAGGATTTTAAAACTAAACTCTCTGAAGTACTGCCCAGTGATATACCTATATATAAGGTCGTTGAAATCGACTTAAAGGCGCCTGCTGCTGCTGCTCTATTACAAACTGCTGAGTATCTAATTACTGTGGCAACCGAAAAGGATATATCCTTTTCAACGTTGAGTGACGCACTTAACGCAATTAAGTCAAGAGCAGAAATTTGGTATGAACAAACAACCAAGTCAGGCAAACACCAACAAGTTAATCTCCGCGAGCGCTTGTTAGATTTGGAACTAATTGATACAAGCGTCGGTAATAATGTCGCCACTTTGCGATATGTTGGTAGTTGTCGTAACGACGGTATGCTGTTGCGTCCTGAACATGTTCTGTTTATGCTAGAGCAAGTTACTAGCGACGAATATCAATTACAGCACATTCATCGTCTTGGTCTTGGCTTGCAATAGTAGTACTATTACTAAATTAATTTGAAAGAATTGATTTTTGACAAGGTTGCGTTAGAATGATATGAAGAGGAATTTTCTGGCGCTGCATGTGAGAACCGCTGATTCGTTACCCTGATATCAGGGCAGCTTGCGTTATATGAACTTGGAGTGTCTATCGCACGGATTTTTTCCTAGACAAAGTTGTGTAAAGAGCAAAAACACTCAAGTACCGCGAGTAGAAGCGCGAATCAGTTTTCCTAATCGTAGGCTCCGTCAGAAATTTCTAGCTATCTTTTTTAATGCAGTCGCAAGCGCAGGCGCCCTCCGAACGGTTACTTCGACACTTTACGTTATCGAAGTGCAGACTCTATTACATTTTGTAACGAGTTTTGTAAATTGGGCAACCAATATGCTAATTAAGTTGCTTTTAACTCTAGGTTTCGGCTCAAAGATTTTTGCTTTTCGCACGACTGCATCGAGCAGAACTTTTAGAATGTAATCATGTAGATGAAGCATTGTATCAAAATTGACTCCTGACGAATGATTTTTATTTCTTAATTTATGTCAGCCGTTCTGGAACGTTTATTCTTAATATAAGGGCGATACTCCTACTCTTGCTTACGATGAAAGTGACCTCATAATGAACGAGGAGTGTGGAGTTCGTCCAGATCGATAATTCCTTTAATGTATAGCGATACGAGCTTGAATAAAGCAGTATAAATTACAAGTAGTTCAGACCGTGTTCGTTGAAGTTATCGGCTGATTAACCTCCAGAATTTGTGCTGCGGTTTTTTTGAGGAAATTGAATGCCAAAACAAATTATTATAGCCGAGCAGCATCAAATAGCTGCTGTCTTTTCTGAAGACCAGATACAAGAGCTTGTTGTTGCTACAGGACATCACCAAATTGGTGATATTTACTTGGGTGTTGTAGAAAATGTATTACCTGGTATTGATGCAGCTTTCGTCAATATTGGGGATCCAGAACGAAATGGATTTATTCACGTTACAGACTTGGGTCCATTACGATTAAAGCGGGCAGCCTCAGCAATTACCGAGTTGTTGACGCCACAGCAGAAAGTCTTGGTGCAGGTAATGAAAGAACCTACAGGCACCAAAGGACCACGTTTAACAGGAAATATTACACTTCCTGGTCGTTATGTAGTATTGATGCCTTATGGTAGAGGCGTAAATTTATCGCGTCGTATCCGTAATGAAAATGAGCGTAACCGCTTGCGGGCACTAGCGATTTTAATCAAACCTGCGGGAATGGGTTTGTTAGTTCGTACCGAAGCTGAAGGCAAACCAGAAGAAGCAATAATCGAAGATTTAGAATCACTACAAAAACAGTGGGAAGCTATTCAGCTTGAAGCTGGGGGCACGCGCGCTCCTGCTTTGCTTAATCGCGATGATGACTTTATTCAGCGTGTGCTTCGCGATATGTACGGCGCCGATGTCAATCGTATTGTCGTTGATTCGAGTACCGGGTTAAAACGAGTTAAGCAATATTTACAAAACTGGAGTGGAGGTCAAACTCCTCAAGGTTTATTAATTGACCATCACCGCGACCGAACCGCCATTTTAGAATACTTCCGTGTTAATGCGGCGATTAAAGAAGCTCTTCGACCAAGAGTTGATTTACCTTCGGGTGGCTATATTATTATTGAGCCAACCGAAGCATTAACAGTTATAGACGTAAACTCTGGCTCATTTACACGTTCGGCGACTGCTCGCGAAACCGTATTATGGACGAATTGCGAAGCTGCAACCGAAATCGCTCGTCAATTACGCTTACGTAATATTGCTGGTGTAATTGTAGTGGATTTCATCGATATGGAATCGCGGCGTGACCAGCTTCAAGTTCTTGAACACTTTAATAAAGCACTAAAAGCTGATAAAGCACGTCCACAAATCGCTCAATTAACCGAGTTAGGCTTAGTCGAACTAACACGTAAACGTCAAGGTCAAAACGTATACGAACTATTTGGACATACTTGTCCTACTTGTGGCGGTTTAGGGCATATTGTGCAGTTACCAGGAGACAGCGAACCACGCATAGCACCACCTGCACCAACAGAAGTACCCGACCGTTTTGTGGCGTCAACACCAATTCGAGAAACACGAATGCCAGCGGCAAGAGTCGCTGAACCCAGAGACAGCTATGAAGGATTTTCTGAATCATCGTTCGAGCAAGAATCAGAATATGGTTCTGTAGGTTTAAATCATCCTAGCTATCACGAAATTGGCGATAAAAATCGTCGTGTTAGGCGCCGTCAGCGAATTGGTGTTCCAGGAGCAAACGGAAATACCGAACCGCGTATGCCAAGTAGTCCCATGTCATATACTTCGGACTCAGACATGGACATCGAACCAGATGTAGAAATGGATAATAATCCTGGACTTCCATCGCCAATTGGTTCAAAACCCCATTGGGCAGAACGAGGTGAGCGTAAAATATCAAAGCTTGACCCAATTAAGCCAGTAGTCGAACCGCCAGAAATTGTCTCGGTCGAAATGAATCCTGATGAGCAGGATGTTTATGCGTTAATGGGAGTTTCACCATTAATACGTCTCAACCGCGAAGTTAAAAATCAAAAATCGGTAATTGTCAACGTTACCCTACCTGGACAAGTACCCTCAACATCGAATTATGAAGTTGAGGCGCCTCCAACAACTTCTACAACACCTTTACCTAGACCTAGGGTTGAGCGTATTGAGCGTGTTGAGCGTATTCAACCAATTGATAACTCACCAGAACCTTGGGGTGAACCAGTAGTTGAACCAGTTTCTACACCTGCTCCAATACCAAGAAAAGTGGTGCCACCAATACAATCTGTACAACCTGTACAACCTGTACAACCGCCACCAGTACAAACCGCTCAACCTAGTTATAACGATGATGCAGCGAACGAAATTACTACCCGTCGTCGGCGCCGTCGTTCTTCTGCAACAGATAGTGACTCAGATTATTAGCGAATAATTAAGAAGAGCGAAAAATGTATGGCAACGCGACTCGACACAACTAATTCATCACCCAATGGTATTAGCTGGCTAGAATTATCTATGCCTGAAAGCGAAATTCAAAGAGCAGGTGTTGATGAAGTTGGTCGAGGCGCCTTATTTGGCCCAGTCGTGGCGGCAGCAGTTATACTACCAAACAGTGCTTTGCCACAATTAGTGACGAATAAAATCAATGACAGTAAAAAATTGTCGCTAAGTAAAAGAAAACTGCTAGCGGAGCAAATTTGTGCTGTTTGTACCGATTGGAAAATTGGGTACGCAACAAGTGCTGAAATTGACCAAGTAAATATACTACAAGCATCTTTACTTGCCATGAAGCGGGCTGTACTCAAACTTTCAGTCCAGCCGGATATGTGTTTGATTGATGGTAATCAAATGGTACTCGGATTACCGATGCCACAACAAACTATTATTAAAGGTGATTCTACATCTATCGCTATCGCTGCTGCCAGCATCGTTGCAAAAGTATGGCGCGATGATTTAATATTGCGACTAGCTACTAAATACCCAATGTATGATTTAATACACAATAAAGGTTATGGTAGTCGGCGCCATTTACTCGCGTTACAAGAATATGGCGCCTCGCGTTTGCACCGCAAATCTTTCTCACCTTGTGTAAAGACGTTACATGTAACGTCTCTACACGCGCAATTACAATTATTCGATATTTAATATTGGTAATTCATTGGGTAAAATTGAAAGGTTTTGTTCTGGTAATTTTAGCCAATTAGAGTAATCAGCAAGTAGCTGATGTAGCAATCTTTGTTTAACAGTTAGTAACACGCTTTTTAATAAACTATTACCTGTTGTCTCTAAAATAGGTTTAGGAGTAAAGCAAAATGGGGGTGGAAAATCTACTTCTACCTGCAAATCGGCTCGTCCTATCAGTCGAGTACAATATTTAATTTGTTCTGGCGCCAAAAATCCTTGTAATGAGAGTGTAAAACGCTGGTTAATATACTCAAAACCAAGAATTTCACAAGAGACAGATTGCAGCCTGATAGTACCATTTGATTCAGCCCACACTTTCATGTCTACGGTAGGTTGAACACTGAGTGACATAAAAGTTAAAGGACGCATTCTTAAGCGAAATACTTCTTCTGAAATTTGTTGAATGCGGGTTGGATCTACCAAGGCATTAACTAAGCGTCGAGGTTGACGTAGGTAATGCTGAATGGGTACAGGCTGCTCTGGAACAGCGATTTCAACTGATTGAGAGGCAGTAAACTTAGTAGCCATGAGCTTTTTTATACCTTCTTTGATAATTTAGAATATTTTTTACTGACATAATTTGGCGCCTGTGTAAACGCAAATATTCTTTACATTAAAAAACAATCTGCTTGAATATTCATCGACTTCGGGGTATATAAATTTAAAAACCCAGAAACCTGGTTTCTTTATGGCTAACTTGTAATTAAAATAATCATTTGTCTGCGACAATGAATGGGTAGAAACCAGGTTTCTTTGGTTTTTTAGAATATATTGTAGTTTATCAGACATTTTAGTCGAATGAGTGTAAATTAAGTTTGCAGTATAGGTAGTTAAATATGAATTTATCGATAGCGCATTTAGGACCTCCAGGAAACTATAGTGAACAAGCTGCGCTTTTTTATGTAAATTGGCTAGCTAAAACGCAGTCAAAACAAGCAGTTTTATGTTCTTACCCTAGCATTGCACAATCTTTAAAAGCCGTTGCCCATAAGAGTGCGATGTTAGCTGTTGTACCTGCGGAAAATTCGATTGAAGGCAGCGTCACAATGACAATGGATGCGATGTGGCAACTTGATAGCTTACACATTGAGTTAGCTTTGGTTATGCCTATTGTTCATGTGCTAATATCTTGTGCTTCGAGTTTAGACAGTATTAAAACTGTTTATTCGCATCCACAAGCTTTAGCACAATGCCAAGCATGGTTAGAGCGTTTTCTTCCTGATGTACAGTCAATTGCTACTAATTCAACTACCGAAACATTAGAAAAACTCGAAACTGAAGAAGGCGCCGCAACAATTTCTTCACAGCGTGCGGCGCAGTTATATAATCTACCAATATTAGCTGCTGGTATAAATGACCACCCTGATAACTGCACTCGCTTTTGGGTTGTAAGTCTTGGTAGTACTCAAAACTTAAATCAAGATTCTCTTCAAGATTTAAAACCTATTACGAATAAGCGACATACATCTTTGGCGTTTAGCTTAAGAGCAAATATACCTGGAGCGTTGGTTAAAGCTCTACAAATATTTGCTCAACTAAATATAAACTTGAGTCGTGTTGAGTCACGTCCTACCAAGCGCTCATTAGGCGAATATCTATTCTTTATTGACTTGGAAGCTGACATTCAAGATGAGCGGATGCAAGCTGCACTTAAAGAGCTATCAACTTATACCGAAGTTATAAAGATTTTTGGCAGTTATAATGTTTTGTCTACTAGGGAGATGTAGCAAGCCAATTGCCAATTATAGTTACAGCTTTTGGTTGAATGTGTCTTTGAGAACAGTACGGGCAGCTAGATGATTTCTAGTTGTGGTCAAAATTTCAGCTTCGCGTTCTAAACGTGCGGCTGTATCTAGCATTTCTAGAAGTGACTGCTGCTCGTGTGGAACCCCGTGGAGATTATGCGCTACCCAGTAGGATAACTCGACGGGTAAGTCGGGCAAATCTTCGGGAAGTTCAATATTTTGGTCGGTTAATTTTGCAGATAAACGGACGACATCGCGTAAAAGATGTTCGACATCTGTGGCTATAGGCTGCAAATCACGAGAAGGCGCCTCGTCTTGAACCCATTCGACCAAACCAACTCGATAAGGTTTTTCGCGAACATATTCCAGAACTCGAAAGCGCTGCTGCCCTAAAGTTATCATTTTCATTCGGTCATCAGGCAAACGCTGATAGTGAATTATTTCCGCACAACAGCCTACATTGGCAATTTTGCCTTGATTTGGGTCTACCATCAGTACGCCAAACCGACGGTCGCCTTCCAAAATCGTGTTCATCATGATTCGGTAGCGATACTCGAAAATGTGTAGTGGTAGGGGTCTGGTGGGGAACAAGACTACTTCTGGTAACGGGAACAAAGGCAGTTCACGAACCGCAATTTTAGATGAAGATGACATTGTTTTTTTTGGTATAAATTTACTCTTTAACTGTTAAAACTTTCGCTCTTCCCGTATTCTTTCTTAAATATTATCACCTTGTTTTGTGGCAAGTAAAAAGCCCCTGAGAAATATTCCTCAAGGGCTAGTAAAGAATTACACAAAGTTTATACTTAAATATTACAATTTAACTTCAATATCAACACCGGATGGCAAGTCTAACTTCATCAGCGCGTCAATTGTTTTAGACGAAGGTTGATAAATATCGATAATTCGGCGATGCGTCCGGGTTTCAAAGTGTTCACGAGAGTCTTTGTCAACGTGAGGTGAGCGCAACACACAATAAATTTTACGTTTAGTTGGCAGAGGAATTGGGCCAATTGCTGTAGCGTTAGTGCGGTTTGCGGTGTCTACTATCTTCTCGCAAGAGGTATCAAGTAAGCGACGGTCAAAAGCTTGCAAGCGAATTCTAATTTTTTGCTGTTGTAGCGTTGCCATTTTCGGTTTTCCTGGTTCGGTTTCTTTTGGACTTTGGATTTTCCCTAAGAGGGACATGAATGGATTTTGGATTGAATTTTAAATCAAAAATTCAAAATCTAAAATTTATTTTGTGGGCATAAAAAGAGCAGAGACGTATTATATCATCTCCGCTCGAATTTTAATTAAAAGCGCAAGGTATTATTTAACAATTTTGGAAACAACACCTGCACCGATGGTACGACCACCTTCACGAATTGCGAAGCGCATTCCTTGCTCAATTGCAATTGGGCTGATTAGCTTCACAGTCATTTTGATACGGTCTCCAGGCATTACCATTTCTGCTGCACTACCGTCATCTGAGGTAAATGCTTCGATGGTGCCTGTTACGTCAGTTGTACGCACGTAGAATTGAGGGCGGTATCCTGCGAAGAAAGGAGTCTTACGACCACCTTCTTTTTCGGTTAATACATAAACTTCACCTTCAAAGTCAGTATGAGGAGTGATGGAACCTGGCTTTGCCAATACCATTCCGCGCTCGATTTCTTCCTTTTTCAAACCACGTAGCAGTAGACCTGCATTGTCTCCAGCCATACCTTCTTCGAGACTCTTCTTGAACATCTCGATACCAGTTACTGTGGTGGCGCGAGTATTTTTAATACCTACTAACTCTACGTTGTCGCCAACTTTTACTTTTCCGCGCTCAATACGTCCGGTAGCTACTGTACCACGACCTGAGATTGAAAATACGTCTTCTACCGCCATCAAGAAAGGCTTGTCAATATCACGTTCGGGAGTTGGAATGTAGGAATCTACAGCATCCATAAGTTCGTAGATTTTATCTACCCACTTGTCTTCTCCACGCTGTGTTTTAGGCGCCGAGGTCATTTTTTCAAGTGCTTGTAGACCGGAACCCTTTACGATGGGAATGTCATCACCTGGGAAGTCGTAGCTCGAAAGAAGTTCGCGAACTTCTAATTCTACAAGTTCAAGTAGTTCTTCGTCGTCTACCATGTCTTCTTTGTTCATGAAGACAACCAAGCTTGGTACACCCACCTGCTTCGCTAACAAAATGTGTTCGCGAGTTTGGGGCATTGGACCGTCTGCTGCTGATACTACTAAGATGGCGCCATCCATTTGAGCAGCACCAGTAATCATGTTTTTCACATAGTCAGCGTGACCTGGACAGTCCACGTGAGCGTAGTGACGTTGTGCTGTTTCGTATTCTACGTGAGCGGTGTTAATTGTAATACCACGCGCTCTTTCTTCAGGAGCAGCATCGATTTGGTCGTATGCTTTAGCTACAGCATTACCAGAAGCCGCAAGGGTCATGGTAATGGCTGCTGTTAATGTGGTTTTACCGTGGTCAACGTGACCAATGGTACCGATATTGACGTGTGGTTTATTCCGTTCAAACTTTGCGCGTGCCATGAATACTCGTTTCCTTTTCTAGTTATGCGTTCCCTTTGCTTTTGCGATAATTGCCTCAGCAACGTTGCGAGGCACTTCTTCGTAATGGCTAAATTCCATCGAGAAGATACCACGTCCTTGGGTCTTCGAGCGAATGTCAGTAGCATAGCCAAACATTTCTGCCAAGGGAACCTTAGCAGTTACTTTCGCAAGACCAGCTTCTGACCCCATACCTTCGATTTGCCCGCGACGAGAGTTTAGGTCTCCCATTACATCACCAAGGAAGTTTTCGGGAACTTCGACTTCAACTTTCATCAACGGTTCTAACAGTACAGGCGAAGCTTTCATTACAGCTTCCTTCATCGCCATACTTCCGGCGATTTTGAAAGCCATTTCTGAAGAGTCTACATCATGGTACGACCCATCAATCAATGTTGCTTTAACATCAATGAGTGGGTACCCAGCTAATATACCAGACTCAGTACTTTCCTTCATTCCAGCTTCAGCAGGGCCTATGTACTCTTTCGGTACAGTACCACCGACTATTTTAGAGACAAATTCAAATCCGCTTCCAGGCTCACCTGGTTCAAGGTTAATAACTACGTGACCGTACTGACCTTTACCACCGCTCTGACGAATAAATTTTCCTTCGACTCTATTAACAGGCTTACGAATTGTTTCGCGATAAGCTACTTGCGGCGCCCCGACGTTTGCTTCCACTTTAAATTCGCGTAGCATCCGGTCAACCAGAATTTCTAGGTGTAATTCACCCATCCCAGCAATCACGGTTTGGTTGGTTTCTTGGTCAACACTAACCCTAAAAGTTGGGTCTTCTTCTGATAGCGACTGCAAAGCTTTTGATAGCTTATCCATATCGTTCTTGGTCTTGGGTTCTACCGCAACCGAGATGACAGGCTCTGGAATATATAAAGATTCTAATATTACTGGTGAATTCTCATCCGTTATTGTATCGCCAGTTAATGTATCTTTTAATCCTAAAGCTGCTCCTAAATCGCCAGCCCGCAATTCGTCTACATCTTGCCGCTCGTCTGCTTTTAATATCACTAATCGCGATATTCTTTCTTTCTTGTTTTTAGTAGCATTTAATACATAACTACCTTTTTTCAAGATTCCCGAATAAACACGCACAAAGGTTAGGCGCCCGTATGGGTCAGCCATAATTTTAAACGCAAGAGCAGACAACGGCTCTGAGTCATCCGCGTGGCGTTCAACGGCTTCACCTGACGGCAGTGTTCCTTGAATAGCTGGAACTTCTGGAGGTGAGGGCAAATAATCTACAACTGCATCAAGCAGTAACTGTACACCTTTGTTTTTGAAGGCAGAACCACATAACATCGGTATTATCGTACCAGCCACAGTGCCTTTTCGCAAAGCTGTAGTTATTTCTTCTTCGGTTAGTTCTTCACCCTCGAAGTATTTCGCCATTAATTCGTCGCTAGTCTCAGAAACCGCTTCAACCAATTTTGTTCGATATGACTCAGCTAATTCCTGCATCTCTGCGGGAATATCTTCTTCTTTGATATCAGTACCTTTATCGTTGGTATAGATGTAAGCACGCATCTTAACCAAATCTACTAATCCCAAAAATTCGCTTTCAGCTCCTATTGGTAACTGAATGGGAATCGCATTCGCACGTAAACGGTCGCGCACTTGCTCGTAAACACGATAAAAGTTGGCGCCTGTGCGATCCATTTTATTGATAAATACAATCCGAGGTACTTTGTAACGGTCAGCTTGGCGCCATACGGTTTCCGTTTGTGGTTGAACACCACCAACTGAACACAAAACTGTAATTACACCATCAAGTACCCGCATCGAACGTTCAACTTCAATAGTAAAGTCTACGTGACCCGGAGTGTCAATAATATTAATTTGATGATCTTTCCAACTTGTACTAATTGCTGCGGCTGTAATTGTAATACCGCGTTCCCGTTCCTGTTCCATCCAGTCGGTGACAGCAGTACCTTCGTGAACCTCACCAATTTTATGAATAATCCCAGAGTAAAATAATATTCTCTCTGTTGTTGTTGTTTTGCCCGCGTCTATATGCGCCGCAATCCCTATATTGCGTACCTTTTCTAGCGGGATAGTACGTGCCACAGGAGCCTCCTAGAGTTTTCGCCTCATATATCTTGTATATTACACTTTGTTAAGTTTATATACCTTACGGAAAACCGCCACATTATGAACAAATTCCCGATATATCGCAGTACTTAAATACGATATATCGGCTCTTGCCATTGACGAATAATTTATATCCGGAAGATAAGGTTTAAACGTCTAAATTAATAACGATAGTGCGCGAAAGCTTTGTTAGCGTCTGCCATACGATGAGTTTCTTCGCGCTTTTTAATTGCGCTTCCTGTTTCGTTTGCAGCATCCATTAATTCGTTAGCCAATCTAGCAGCCATTGTTCGACCGGGACGCGCTCTAGAATATTGTACTAACCAGCGTAATGCTAGGGTTGTACCGCGTTCATTACGAACTTCCATTGGTACTTGATAAGTTGCACCACCGACACGACGCGCTTTTACTTCAACAAGTGGTGTTGCGTTGCGTACTGCTTTCTCAAATACTTCGAGAGGGTCGGCGCCTGTGCGGTCGCCAATCGTTTTCATTGCATCATAAACAATGCGTGCTGCTAGTGATTTTTTGCCGTGACGCATAATCCGGCGAATAATCATACTAACTAACCGACTATTAAATACAGAATCAGGCGGAACAGGGCGCCTTTGAATAACACCACGACGAGACATTGACTTTACCCTTAAATAAAACCTTCAACACGAATACAATTCATAGCTACGAAAATAGCGTGAAATTTTCACTATTAGCGCTTCAAATTTTCAGTTCTCACTACATATAGGCAGCGACGCTGATTCAAAACTGTCTTTCCAAAAAAGACAGACAAAGCGACATTATAATACAATTTATGGAGAAATTAAACTGTGTGATGCCTGTATCAAACCACCTCGGTCAGTCAAACTGCGCCCCGCCAGTGCTTTTGCTTTACTAATTTAACAAACAATAAAGCAATTTGACCAATAGCGGCAAAACAAACCCCTAATAGCAAATCTGAGAGGCAAAAGTTAAATTTATCAACCTGCCCGCTCAGACTGCTGGGTAAAAGAAAAGGCATTCTATAAGGTTCATTTAAGCAATGCGAGCGTTCGATTTCCCAAAAGGATAAATTCAGCAATTTAAATTTCAAGCTTAATGAATAGCTTGAAAACGCATTGCTTACCTTTATTACTTAGCAGCAGCTTTTGGACGCTTAGTTCCGTACTTGGAGCGACCTTGCTTACGGTCTTTGACTCCTGCTGTATCTAATGTGCCGCGAATGATGTGATATCTCACACCTGGTAAGTCCTTAACCCGACCACCACGAATCATGACAACTGAGTGTTCTTGTAAGTTGTGCCCAATTCCTGGGATATACGCTGTAACCTCAAAACCAGAAGTTAAACGTACCCGCGCCACTTTACGAAGCGCCGAATTAGGTTTTTTAGGAGTAGTCGTAAATACCCTAGTACAAACTCCCCGACGTTGCGGGCATTGTTTTAGGGCAGGTGACTTTGTTTTCTGACGCGCGATTTCGCGTTCGTTTCTTATAAGCTGCTGTATTGTTGGCATTAAGGATGAGCCTGTAAAGCTGCGTGTGGTCTTACGTTTTAACAAATCCTGATTATATCTTTTTATTATTATTTCTGTCAAATTATTTTTGGTGGAAATCAGGAAACCACAAAAGAGTTACCGCAGCTACAGCTTGATGTTGCTTGGGGGTTATGGAAGCGAAAACCTCCACCCATCAGGTCTTCGGAGTAATCAAGCGTTAACCCATTAATATAAGTTTCGCTTTGCCTATCAATAGCAACTTGAATTCCACTAACCTCGAAAGTTGTATCGTTGTGGTTTATATCTTGCTCGAACGACATATCATAAAATAATCCTGAACAGCCGCCTGCTTTTACCGCGACTCGAAACCAAAGCGGTTGTAGCTTTGATGTAATATCTTCTTTCGGAAAGGCGCCTCGAAGGAAGTTTGACTGTAATCGTTTTATTTCAGATGCAGCTGCTGGACTTAAGTTAATCATACCTTTCAAACTCAAAAACCCATCTTTAATTCTAGATGGGTTAGAGGCAGATTTGATTTAAAAACTGAAGTTTTAATTTAAAAACTGAAGTTTTAATTTAAAAACTGAAGTTTTAATTTAAAAACTGAAGTTTTAATTTAAAAACTGAAGTTTTTATTACTAATGGTGGCTGGGCTTTTCGGTGCGCGCGTAGTCGTCTTGATAGCGAATAATATCGTCTTCGCCTAAATATTCTCCATTTTGCACTTCAATTAGCACCAAAGGTATAACCCCAGGATTTTCTAAACGGTGTGCAGTACATTGAGGAACATAGGTAGATTGGTTATTGCTAAGTAAAATTTCTTCTGTTCCACAAACAACTCTAGCGGTACCTGAAACAACAATCCAGTGTTCGCTACGGTGGTGGTGCATTTGCAAGCTGAGACGGTGACCAGGTTTTACTTCAATCCGCTTGATTTTGTAACCGCGACCTTCTTCTAAAATTGTGAACGAACCCCAAGGACGTAACTCTGTAGCTGCCACACCTCGCGAGTTAACTGCTGGAGGTAAGGGTAGAGTATTAACTTGTGTTGCTTCAGTAGCCATAAAAACCTCTTTTTTAGGAGACATAGACAAAATTTTTACTTCCTAACCTATTGATGTAGAAATATGGTGCAATATCGCAACCGTAGAATTCAGCAATTCAGCCCCCTTGGTAAAGATAACAAAACCTCAGCAGACGGTGTATTCAATCCGTTATATTTTCACGGTATCTACACTAATTCTTTATGAAGTTTCCAACAAGTGCTGAGTACGCTTGTAAGGTGGGCAGTGCCCACCCTACTTCTACTTCCTGATAAAAATGCCTATCCCGTTGTGGACGCGCGCGGCAGTGTTTGGGGGACGGTCGATAATTTGGCCTCCCAGGTAAATATTTGTGGAGCTACCTCCATCTAAATTTAAGGCGTTAACACATCCCAAAAGCTGCATTAGTTGAGCGTGTTCGGCTAACGTTGGACCGGCACCCAAAGCACGGTTACTAGTTGAAGTTATCATTACTCTTCCGGTTGCTGTTGTACAAATTCCACTGCGAACTGCTCTCTCCGCAATAAACGCATTGCTAAATTTCTCAGCTTTGGCATCTAGAACTACTTGACGATTTTGTACAAGCAATGGTCCGGCACCGATAATATTGGGAAAACGATTAAATTCGGGTGGTATTGTTGAACTGGTAATATTTAATGTGGCGCCTACTGGTAAAAAGCTAAGATTACTCGATGCATTTCCACGTAAGGTCAGCAAATAACCATCAGCAGGTATTAGAACAGGTGTTTCACCAGCTTTTGGCGCCAAATATTGATTGGTAATTTGATTTTTTTGAACAACGATAATTATTTCATTATCTATTATCGGAGTATACGTAGAACCCCAAGCCGGAGTGTAACGTGCTATTCCTGCTTGTACATAACCACTATTCACAAAAAGTACTGGCAAACGTTGATTAGTACTAGTAGTTAATGTTTCTTCTAAGGTAAGTCTACCTACGTAAAACTGCCCTCTATTATTCCAAGCAATGGCGCCTCTATTTAATATAGGACTCGATAGCCATTGTCCGTTGCTGCGAATTGCACCAAGGGGGTATCGATTATTACGGTTAAAATAACCACCATTGATTCCAGCTACAGCTAAATAATTTTGGGCAGTTTGAATCAAAGGCGCTGTACCTATAAGTGTATTCGGGTTGGTAACTATTGGTCTAATATCAACATTGCCAGGATTTATTTCTAGAGAAACTATTGGAAATCTATCTTGCCCCAAGTTTACCCACTGCTGCCTCCATATTAACCCTGGCGCCCATGCTATGCTACGAGGCACTAATGCGTCAGGACGAATTTCAACAGTCAAGCTATTAGCTGCATTCGGTTGAATACGAGGTGCAAAACCAAAGGGAACGTTTATACGAATTAAAGTTTGATTATTAATTACCTCAACTTGTTTGATTGTCGGTTCTGGTACAGGTGGTAATGTTGGTGGTGCAGGAACAGGTTTTGGTAATGGTAATGGTAACTGTTTGAGAAGTTGTATTGCTGGGTTTGGTACGGGTGCTGGAATAGGAACTGGTACTGGTGTATAGCGTTGAACTAAAGCAGGGTCTGCAACACCATCTAAAATAATTGTCCACTCGCGACCTGGGGGTGCTGTTGGTTGAGGGTTAACTGCATCAGGGTCTACGACGCGCTTTTGTGGTGGTTCTTGTCTTACAACCCAAGGTGTTGGACGGTCAAGATTAATAGTAAGTGCTTTGCCGTTTATTGGTATGGGTAGTACTGGATTTGTTTGTGGGTTAGTTGGAGGTTGTGGAAAGGCTAGTTGGCTTTCACGAATATCTGTTACTTTGGCAGTAGGGGTAACAATAGTTAATATGTTACCTTGGACGGTAAGAAGCCATCTTGATGTAGAGGCTAATCGTGTAACATCTAAGTAACGATAATTTCCTATTAGCTTGGCGTTGAGAATTTGTGGTTTTGCATAAGATGAAAACCATCCTATGGGTTGCTTTGTTGGGGTGTTTGTGTCTAGCAAGTCTATGCCAATTAGTTGACGTAATGTTCCATCTGCGATATGCGTGGTAAATTGACTTTTACTTGCTGCCTTGGTAAACCAGATGCCTGATACAATTCGACCGTTGAGAGAAATTTGATTGCCATATGCTGTGGCGCCTCTTACTGGTGTTACTGGTATCGGGTTGGGTGGTACGGGTGTTGGAACGGGTGTTGGAACGGGTGACTGTGCTAAGGCGCCGCTACTGTTTGTTATTAAACATAGGACACTTGGAAGTATTGCTAACATCGAACCCCAAAAAAGGTTGATAATGGCTTTATTTGAAGCTTTTATCACCATTGAATAATCATTTCTAGCTAAGTAATTTTTCTGATTAAACATTATCTTTTACTACTTGATATTTATTAATTCGGTTGAGACGAACTATGTTACAAATTTTCGTTGTTTGTCAAAAAATTTTGACATTATTTTTTCCAATAACGTGATAATGTAAATATGGGCTTTTATCTCTATAAACCAAACCAGTAATTTCACTACCAGTACAGGTAAAACGAAGCGCGTATCGAAGCCTTTGTAAAGCAGCAAGATGAAAGTCTTGACTATCAATTGCTCTAACGGTTCTATCGAGAGTGATAGGTGCCTGTGTTACTTTAGGTAGAGTTGGTAGTATCAATCACACTCGTGTAATGTATTCGTTGGAGTAATGAAAGATATAGTGAGTAATTGTCAAATGGGTACGTATTGTAATACGCTAAATTTTGTCCATATATAAGACTTTTTTCCGTTTTACAACCAGTAAAGTATAAAATATGAGTTCTACACAGTAAAGTCAAACACTATACTCTGTTGATTCATTAGAAACAAACGATTAGAAAACACATTTACTTTACTGCCATAAGCAAAAAACTACTATCAGGCAAACAAGTAGCTTGTCTAACTAAGTATGATGTCAAAAAAATAATGCGTATAATTTTAACACGGGTGAAAAATAATATTAAACCCGAAGTTAGAATTTTTTTTTCTAAATCTGAAGTGATTCTGTATTTCTCAGAAGTTCTGATTTAGGAAGATTCGTAAACTAAAGGGCGTAAAAAATAACAAAAACCTGTATCAGGGACAGTCTATGAGCAACGATGCAATTAATCAATCTGGCAGTATGGCAAATTTGGCTTTTTCGGGTAATTCAGAAACTCCGTCGAGGTGTACATACGAGGGACAAAGGTGGTTGGTAGAAGAACGTGATGCTTGTGGCGTGGGTTTTATTGCCCAACGTCAAAATTTTTCAAGTCACGAATTAGTGGAAAAAGCTCTGCAAGCTTTAACCTGTTTGGAACATCGTGGTGGATGCAGCGCAGACTCTGACTCTGGTGATGGCGCAGGTCTTTTGACGGCTATCCCTTGGGAATTGTTCCATTCGTTTAATTTGGAAGATACTAGAAAATGTGCCGTTGGCATGGTTTTCTTACCACAAGAAACTCAAGCAGCTAAAGCTTCACGTGAAATTTTTGAAAAAATTGCATTAGAAGAAAAGCTAACTGTACTGGGCTGGCGAGAAGTGCCAGTACAACCAGACTTACTCGGTATACAAGCACGCGAGAATCTTCCTCGTATCGAGCAAGTTGTATTAACTTCAGAATTTGACGGTAACGAATTAGAGCAACAACTTTATCTTGCTCGGCGCCGCATTTTCAAAGCTGTACAAAACAAAGTTGTACAAAGTCTATCATCCGAAGACTTTTATATTGCTTCGTTGTCGAGTCGTACTATCGTTTACAAAGGGATGGTACGTTCGGCGGTTTTGGGTGAATTCTACACCGATTTGAAACAACCCACTTACAAAAGTTCTTTCGCAGTATATCACCGTCGCTTTAGTACCAACACAATGCCAAAATGGCCTTTAGCGCAGCCAATGCGTTTATTGGGGCATAACGGTGAAATAAATACTTTGTTAGGCAATATCAACTGGATGATGGCACGAGAACAAAGTTTGAGTCATCCTGTTTGGGGTTCGCGTTTCGATGAACTCAAACCGTTTGTTCAAGTTGATAATAGCGACTCTGCGACTTTAGATAATGTCTTAGAAGTGTTGGTACGTTCAGGACGCAGCCCGTTGGAAGCGTTGATGATAATGGTTCCAGAGGCGTATAATAATCAACCTTCTTTAAATGACTATCCAGAAATAGTTGATTTTTACGAATATTACAGCGGAATGCAGGAAGCTTGGGATGGTCCAGCCCTGTTAGTATTTGGTGATGGACGTAAAGTTGGCGCCACTCTCGACCGTAACGGTTTAAGACCAGCGCGTTACTGCATTACAAAAGATGATTATATTGTTGTTGCTTCCGAAGCTGGTGTAGTAAACTTTCCAGAAGAAAGTATCATCGAAAAAGGTCGTTTGGGTCCAGGTCAAATGATTGCCGTTGACCTCGAAACGAATGAAATACTCAAAAATTGGGAAATTAAACAGCGTATTGCTCTTCGTAACCCTTATGGGGAGTGGTTAAATAATTACCGTCAAGATTTAAAGTCTTTAAAAGGCGCCTATTCAAGTAATGGTAACGGCAACGGGAATGTTTTGGGCAGCACGAGTGTTAGTGAAGAAAGTATAGACCGTGAAAGCTTATTAAGACAGCAAATAGCTTTTGGCTATACTACCGAAGATGTAGAAATGGTTATCCAGCCAATGGCACAGGAAGGAAAAGAAGCTACTTTCTGTATGGGTGATGATATTCCCTTAGCTATTCTTTCTTCTAAACCACACCTTTTATATGATTACTTCAAGCAGCGGTTCGCGCAGGTAACTAACCCACCTATTGACCCTTTGCGCGAAAGTTTGGTAATGTCGCTAAAAGCCGAATTGGGTGGACGTGGTAATTTACTAGACCCAAAACCCGAATATGCGCGTCGCTTAAAGTTAGACTCACCTATTCTTAAAAATGCTGAGTTAGAAGTTATTAAGCATTCTTCGTTCAAAACTGTTGAGTTATCAACGCTGTTTGAAATTGCATCTGGCCCAGATGGTTTAAAAGCAGCTGTTCATGATTTACGTTCTCAAGCCGCAAAAGCTGTGTTGAGTGGCGCCGAAATCGTAATACTAAGTGACCGAGAGCAAAACAACGTCGCTATTGGTACCAGTCATACTTATATACCGCCATTATTAGCAGTGGGCGCCGTTCATCACTACTTAATTAGTCAAGGATTACGCACCAAAGCATCATTAGTAGTAAATACTGCTCAGTGTTGGAGTACACACCACTTTGCTTGTCTAATTGGCTACGGAGTCGATGCGGTTTGTCCTTACATGGCATTGCAGACAGTTCAAGATTGGTGGGCAGACCCTAAAACTCAACAATTTATGCAGCGCGGTAAAATCACCGCAATGACTTTAGAGAAAGCACAAAGTAATTTCTGTAAAGCGATTGAAGCTGGATTACTCAAAATTCTCTCGAAAATGGGAATTTCGTTGCTTTCAAGTTACCAAGCTGCACAAATCTTTGAGGCAATTGGTATTGGTGCAGATTTGTTAGAGTTAGGTTTTAAGGGCACAACTTCACGTATTGGTGGACTGAGTTTAAAAGAACTCGCTCAAGAAGTATTATCATTCCACTCCAAAGCCTTTCCTGAACTCAGCGTCAAAAAGCTCGAAAACTTGGGCTTCGTTCAATATCGTCCAGGTGGTGAGTACCACATGAACAGCCCAGAACTTGCGAAAGCGCTGCACAAAGCAGTCGATGGTAAACAGTATGACCACTACGAGGTTTACCAAAAGCACCTGCAAAACCGACCAATTGCAGCATTGCGCGATTTGCTAGACTTCCAAAGTGATAGACAACCTATACCTATTGAAGAAGTTGAATCTGTTAGCGATATCGTCAAACGGTTCTGTACGGGTGGAATGTCGCTAGGCGCCTTATCTAGAGAAGCGCATGAAACACTCGCTATTGCGATGAACCGTATTGGTGGTAAGTCGAATTCGGGTGAAGGTGGAGAAGACCCAGTACGTTATAAAGTATTAGATGACGTTGATGCATCGGGGTTATCGCCAACTTTACCTCACCTCAAAGGTTTACGTAATGGAGACAGAGCTACCAGTTCGATTAAACAAGTCGCATCAGGAAGATTTGGGGTAACACCTGAGTACTTAATGAGTGCCAAGCAAATCGAAATTAAAATAGCTCAAGGCGCCAAGCCAGGTGAAGGTGGACAACTACCTGGCCCCAAAGTTAGCCAATACATTGCGATGTTGCGACGCTCGAAACCGGGTGTAACTTTAATTTCTCCACCACCGCATCACGATATTTATTCCATCGAAGATTTGGCGCAGTTAATTTTTGACTTGCACCAAATTAACCCCAAAGCACAAGTCTCTGTAAAACTAGTTGCCGAAATTGGTATTGGGACTATTGCTGCTGGTGTAGCTAAAGCCAATGCTGATATTATCCAAATTTCTGGACATGATGGTGGTACAGGCGCCTCTCCATTAAGTTCGATTAAGCACGCTGGTTCACCGTGGGAACTCGGTTTAAGCGAAGTTCACCGTGTGTTAATGCAAAATCAATTGCGCGACCGGGTTATTTTGCGTGTTGATGGTGGTTTAAAGAGCGGTTGGGATGTACTAATGGGTGCTTTAATGGGCGCCGAAGAATTTGGATTTGGCTCTATTGCGATGATTGCCGAAGGTTGTATAATGGCTCGAATTTGCCATACTAACAACTGTCCTGTTGGCGTCGCTTCGCAAAAAGAAGAACTGCGGAAGCGGTTTAACGGAATGCCTGAGCATGTGGTAAATTTCTTCTACTTTATCGCTGAAGAAGTTCGCAGTTTATTAGCACGTTTGGGATATCGTTCGTTGTTGGAAGTTGTGGGACGCGCGGACTTATTAACGACACGTGCCGAAACGCATCTAACGAAAACGCAAGCCCTTAATCTTGACTGTTTATTGAATTTACCTGATGCACGTTCAAACCGTGAGTGGTTACAACATGAGGAAGTTCATAGTAACGGTGCTGTTGTAGATGATGAATTAATTACCGATGCTGATATTCAAGCTGCGATTAATAATCAATCTGCTGTTACTAAGACTATTAATATAGTCAATACCGACCGAACAGTTGGCGCCCGTTTGGCAGGAAGAATTGCATCGCAATACGGCGATAATGGTTTTGAGGGTCAAATTAATCTTAATTTGATGGGAAGTGTTGGGCAAAGCTTTGGTGCTTTTAACCTTCCGGGTATGATTTTGACTTTAGAAGGAGAAGCTAACGATTACGTTGGTAAAGGCATGAATGGTGGGGAGATTATTATTAAACCCATGAGTAATGCTAATTATGACCCAGCACAAAACGTGATTATTGGCAATACTTGTTTGTATGGCGCCACTGGTGGGTTTTTATATGCCAACGGTTTAGCTGGTGAACGCTTTGCTGTTCGTAATTCTAAAGCTACAGCAGTTATTGAAGGCGCCGGGGATCACTGCTGCGAGTACATGACTGGTGGTGTAGTAGTAGTGCTGGGTAAAGTCGGAAGAAATGTAGCGGCAGGTATGACTGGCGGATTAGGATATTTCTTAGACGAATCTGGGAATTTCCCTGAGTTAGTTAATAAAGAAATAGTCAAAATTCAGCGAGTTACATCGAGTGCAGGTGAACAACAATTGCGTGATTTAATTGCTGCACATGCAGAGCGCACTAATTCACCTAAAGCGCAAATGATTTTGAACAACTGGCACTCATACTTACCAAAATTCTGGCAGTTAGTTCCTCCTTCTGAAGCTGATAGTCCTGAAGCTTCTCAAGAGCAAGAAAAACAACTCAGTTCTGTATAATCTTGTGGCACAGGCATCCTGCCTGTGCTTTCAAGTTATTATTTTTCCCACTAGACTATTAGGGCATTGGCAACGGATGATAAACGGATGTAACGGATAGCTGATTTTATATAACTAATTTTTGTTTGTAACAAAATAATTTTAATTTTGATGGTGTAATAAATAACCTACGGTTAGGCGTCCCGCCTGACCACAAGCATAAGCGCCGAGCCTCTGCGCTCATCTGTATAAAAAGTAAGCTAAGTATACATATTAATTATATAAAATAGCGCTTTTGTTACGTTAACTACGTAATTAATCAAAAAATAAGTAGTAAAATTTACCTTGATTTTATAGTGTAAAGATATGGCATTTTATTACTTCACGCTTAATTTTTTATTGTAGAGTCGTATTTACAGCACTATGAACTTTCAATATTGGCGCCTAAAAAATCCTGTGTACACCTAACCTAGAAATTCATACGATTAATTTTGATGGAAAGATAAACGAACTACTAAGGTCACAAAGGACGCAAAGAAACAATTATGAAGTTATAATCCACCAAGGTTAATAATACAGACCACCATTACTTGACGTAATTAAGTTAGTATTTAACTATATGTATTTAATCTTCAATTACTAAAAATAATGTTTGAGGCACCGAAATGCGACTTACATGATTCTCAAGTAGCAAATTCCAGTACTGACCTAACTTATGAAACTGAATTAAAACCCGGAGACAAATTAATTTTACCTGAGTCATTGACAAATAGTTTAAGTCCTGGACATTGGGTAATTACAATCCGACGAAAATCTAGTCCTTCTGAAATAACTCGAACTTACGAGGCTTTTCTCCGTAGCTACGCTCCAGAAGATGAAGGGTTGTATGATGATTATTAAAGCTGGTAATTGTTTTTTTCAATGCACAGGCAGGATGCCTGTGCCACGGTAGTGCTAATGTACAGTTATTTTGATGCGATTGCTAGTTGTTGGTCTTCGAGTTCTAGCATTTCGGGTATTGTTACGAAACGATAACCTTGTTGTTTGAATTTTTTAATCATTTCGGGCAATGCTTTAACTGTGCTGTCGCGAACTCCACCACCATCGTGCATTAAGACAATACCACCAGGTTTGGAAAATCGCATTACGTTTCCAATTAACCTGGATGCGGCAGGACGTTTGTAGTCATTTGAGTCTGCTGACCACATAATTACTGAGTATTTTTTACTACGAGCATATGCAGCAGGGCCATTACCTAGAACTCCACCGGGTGGTCTAAATAAATTTGTTCTGACACCTGTGACTTTGTAAATAATTTCTTCGGTATCGTTAATCTCTTTGGCTGCAATACTGGGACTAAGGCGATGATACCAGTGGTGCCATGTATGGTTGGCAATGGTGTGACCATCTGTTACGATGCGCTTGCCTACTTCTGGCATATTTTTCATGTTATTGCCAATAACGAAGAAAGTCCCTTTAACGTTATTGGTTTTAAGAATATCTAATACCTGTTCTGTGTATTTAGGCCAGGGACCATCATCAAATGTTAAAGCGATAATTTTGTCTTTGTTATTTGGTTTGACTGCATTTAGCGTCATACCTTGATAGCGTTTTGGAATTTCTAGTATACCTTTGAGTTTGGCTTCCTCTTGCCAACTATCGAGCATTTGCGTTTTGAAACCTTCAATCTGCCCTTTAATATCTATCGTTTTGAAACTACTCGCATTTACTGCTAGTTCAAGTGTATTTGCTGATGGTTTAAAAGGTATTATTATACCTATACCAACAATCATGATTAAGGCTGCTACACCTAACCAAAAAAACTTTGTAATTCTAAAAGGCTTATTTTTAACTTTTCTAACTTTTATCTGTTTTTTCATTGCATAACTCCTTCACCTGTAGATAGTACCTATCCATAGATATATATGAATACACGTATATATATGGCGGCGCCGATTATCCGTCTCTCAAAATAATATTCATAGCTACTTTGAGCAAATCACTAAAATTTAACTACAGGGTAACAGAAATTACTTTGAACAAAAAGATAAAACCAGCAAAATCCACTATCAAAACTATAATCAAACTCAAATATTCCAAGATGGCTATATAGAAATGTAATTTGTAGCACAGACACAAAAGCCTGTGCAATGACTACCTACTTCTTACTAGCAACTTCTAGCTGTTTATCTTGCATCTCTAAAAGCTCAGGTATTGTTACAAAACGATAACCTTGCTTTTTAAAGTTATCAATAATTTGGGGTAAAGCTGCTACCGTGTTCGAGCGGTTTCCACCACCATCGTGCATTAACACAATTCCACCGGGTTTTGCTTCCCGCATAACATTACTTATAAGTTTTGGGACACTAGGTCGTGCATAGTCGGATGAATCAGAAGACCACATGATAGTGGCATACTTTTGATTTTTAGCGTAAGCGTATGGGCCATTTGTTTTAATTCCACCAGGTGGTCGGAACAAACTTGTTTTCACACCTGTAACTTGATAAATCAAATTGCTTGTGTTGTCTATTTCAAAAGCAGCAGCTTGCGGATTCATATAATGGTACCAATGGTGCCACGTATGATTTGCAATTACGTGTCCTTCGGCAACAACACGTTTACCCATGTCGGGATGCTCTTTCAGCATTTGCCCAACTATAAAAAATGTTCCTTTTATATTATTTTTTTTTAGAATATCAAGTACGGCAGGTGTGCTTTGCGGCCAGGGTCCATCATCAAATGTTAATGCTATCACTTTGTCGCTCGGCGCCAGATTTGCTTCGGCAATTGTTGCACCGCGAAACCTAGCTGGAACCTCACTTAAACCCTTCTTCACTGCTTCAAGTTGCCAACTTGTAACAACTGATGACTTTAAATTTTGTATTCGCTCTTCGGTCATCGGTTTGAGCGTTAATTCTTTAATATTAATCGTCTGCGTACTTTTTCCGTTATTTGGCATAACGGGTAACATTAAACCTAAAGTTAGACACCCTCCTAACCCTAGTAACGCAATTAATGCACCTTGCGACCAACCAAAAGACTTGTTGTTCTCCACTTCACAGCTCCTTCACGGCACAACCTGCAATTACCGAAACACGGTATTTTATAACACTAATACTTTAATTAAATACACTCATTCTTAGATGCTAAGAACTAATAATTACACTCGTAATGTTTATTTAGTTAGGATTTTTAGCAGTATAGAATATCTCTTTTAACATCAGCTATACTCGAAAAATTTCGGTATCGCTTCTGATTTGCTTTCAATTATCTACTTAGCACCCTTGCTGTGTAATTACTATCCTTCCCATTAACTAATTACTTAGTCTAATATTTAACTATATACCCAACGATATATTTACTATCGTTAAGTATTATGCATGAGTCTTATTCATAGCTAAAGTATATTTTATTTCTTAGAATTTTCCATTCATTTAAACAAAACTTTAAGTTTTTTAATACTTACTGCTTAATTCTGTAAATACTGAACATTAGACGCAATTTCTTTATGTATAGTTTCTCCCAATTTAATATATTTATTTTTTTACACATGAATTTAAGCTGTTTACTAGCTAAATACAAATATATTTTTAGCGATTTGTCGAAAATACAAATAATAAACCAGCAAACTGACACCCACAATTAAATATACTACTAACTACATTAATACTATAAAACAATACTAATGCTAACCGTAAAAACACTGGTATAGTATATTTTACACCATTTACTTTGCTATATCTTATTCAATAAATGCGAATTTAAGTAATATTTAAGCATTTTATCTTACACGAAAGAGTAATATTCAATACTTAATATACCCAATTGATTTAGTCAAGACAAGTATAAATTACAACTAAATTACAACTAAATGTTAATTA
Organism: Calothrix sp. PCC 7716; assembly: GCF_019977735.1. Lineage (GTDB taxonomy): Bacteria > Cyanobacteriota > Cyanobacteriia > Cyanobacteriales > Nostocaceae > Dulcicalothrix. The sequence goes on from NZ_AP025018.1 coordinate 1,131,229, forward strand.
AATAATAATCATATTCAACTATTTACGCAGAAAGTATTTTAATTTATGCCAACCATAAATCTTGAGCAAAGCGAACACAATAAAGGGTAAGAATAAAACCACAAAATGCCATAACAGCATAACCCCATCGCGGATAGAAAGCAAATAAAAATCCGCAAGCGATAAATACAGGTGCTATGGCATATACATACCTGTCAACAGACATGGTTAGTCCTGTGTTCAAGGCAATTGCATATGAGAAAAAAGCATAGATAGCTGCAACCAAGGGTAAGGATGAGCGATAGTGCCAAAGTAGATATAAACCGCCAAAAATCCAAACAATTTGGATTAATGGGTCATTAGCCAACATCCACGCTTGCATCCACAAAGCAAAAAATCCGTAGCGTGTAAGCTCGTGACCAATTCGATTTCGGAGCCGATATAACAACGAACCGCTTACTATCACAATAGCAAACTTTATCGGATGAAGGTAGTCTTGGATATAACCAAGTTGTGTATTCTTAACGCCAATAACGATTTGTTTGAGCAGCAACAGCCAACCAGAAAGCGTAAACCCGGCAGAACTTCGCCACCCACGTTGAGCATGAAGAAATGCGCTAGCATCGCCAAACTTAAGAGCGCAGTACAAACTGTAAAGTCCCACTCCACTCAGCACGGCAATACTTGTAATGTAAGCTATTGGTGGGCGCCGTTGTCTCCAGGCAGTCAAAACAAAAGCTGGTAAAAGTGCTATTCCTGTAATTCTGGTTGCGGTGGATAATCCAGACCATAGTCCAGCCCAAATATACTCTTTTCGATCAAATGCGCGTAGAGCAGATATACTAAACAGCAAAAATAACCCTTCGGTGTAAATTACCGTTCCATATAACGAGTAAGGACACCATGCAAGTGCAGCAGTTGCCCAGCGAGCAGAATCTTCACTCCCAATTTCAGATACCCAAACATAAAATATAATTAAGGCGCCTAAAAAAGAGAAGTTATTGATAAGCAAACCAGCAACGGGGAACGATAACCCAAGCTGCATTAATATCCAACTTAGTAAAGGATATAACGGGAAAAAAGCTACAGCATATTGGTTATTCACCACGTCAGCACCGTAGTTGTAACCGCTTGTGGCTATTTTGTAGTACCATACGCTATCCCATGCGAATAATACATCCCACCAACCATATTTATTTATCACTATGTTTGATGCTTTGGCAATGATTGGCATTACAGCAAACATCATAAATATAATTAGTAGCCGACTTGATAGCCACATCAAGATTGGAAACTTATATTTGCTCACTTGTTCCAAACAACTAAAATAACACCGCAAACAATAAAGGCAAGTCCGAACAAACGTCCTATCGGTATTGATTCTTTAAATACAAATAAACCAAGTAGAACAGAAAATACATACACTAGTGAAGCCGCAGGACCAGCTACACTTAAGTTGACGCGGGTTAAGACTAGAATGTAAGCGATGGCGCCTACACCATAACAAGATAATCCGATTAGTAATTCAGGTATACTAATAATGGAGATAATTTGATTGAGTGCGTTGGATAGATCTACTTTACCTAGTTTTGCGGCACCCATTTTTAGGAACAACTGTCCTGCTACACTCGAAAGGATAGACAGCAACAGTAAAGCGAATTCTTTTAGGTTCACGAGAGTAATTACCCAAATTTATGCATTGAGACAGTTTGTTGTGATGTTACACCGCTAACTTCTTTAACTGTATATATTGGGCGCCCTTTGACTTCTTCGTAGATGCGACCGATGTATTCTCCTAAAATTCCAATACAAAACAATTGTACAGAACCTAAGAAAAATAGAGCAACAGCGATTAATGTATAACCTACCAAAGGTGTCGCGCGGTCAGATAGGCGCCAGTAAACAATGAGTAGCATCATCAGTACAGCAATAACTGCCGATAACATTCCTAAGTAAGTAGCTACACGCAGAGGGACTCTTGAAAAGGAAACAATACCATTAATGGCTAGTGCAAACGATTTGCCAAAGGTGTATTTCTCTTTACCAGCAAAACGGGGATCACGTTCAAATTTCACGGAAGTTTGACGATAACCTACCCACGCACGCAGTCCACGAATATAACGGTTGCGTTCTGGCATTGCGTTGAGAACGTCAACGACTTGTTTATCCATTAAGCAAAAATCACCAGTATCCGAAGGAATATCAACATCAGCTAGTTTTCGGAGAATACGGTAAAAAGCATAAGCCGTAAATTTTTTTATAATAGATTCTTTTTTACGTGAAGTGCGCTGTGCGTAAACAACGTGATATCCTTGGCGCCATTTTTCAATCATGCCCAAAATTAATTCGGGTGGGTCTTGCAAGTCAGCATCCATCACCACAACAGCGCCTTCTGCACGCACAAAATTTAATCCTGCCGTGACAGCAACTTGATGCCCAAAATTGCGTGCAAAGCTAATATAGCGAACTCGACTATCACACATTTGAAGTTCGCGAATAGCGCTTAGTGAACTATCTCTACTACCATCATCGACTAATATTAATTCACAATCACCATCCAACTGTTGCATTACACCAGTTAGGCGCCGATACATCTCGTGAATATTTTCTTCTTCGTTGAAGATGGGGATCACTATTGAGTAAGTTGGTTGAGTCACGGTAAAACCAAAATATATGTACTAGTAGTCAACTGGTTTTTGCAATCACTATCACTATATATATAGATAATTAAGATTTGCTTTTTTATATTTTGTGCCCTACCAGTAGCGCTGATACACCGAATGGTAAACGAAACTTATTGATTAAATGACGTTCGGTAGCAAATAGAAAAGTCAAAAATTTATTTACAGGCGCCGACGGCAACGTTAAATCACTGCTAATCTGAGATTTATTATCAATTCTTAACAATTTTTGGGCATTGCGTACTGCTGCAACGACAGGAAATAAGAAGGTATTAAAATAGGTACTGTAATGCACGGCAAAATCAGCTTTACGGACAACTTGCTGTAAACCTTTCAAATTATAACGGCGCCGATGATGGTTGATATCATCGTGGTGACTCCATAAAAATTGGAATGCTGGAACAGTTAGTACTAACCAACCACCAGGTTTAAGGTGAGTTCGCAAAGCTTCAAGTGCAGCCACATCATCATCAATATGTTCTATAACATCAAAGGCGACAATTAAATCATATTTTTCGTTTTCAAAAGGAATTTTATCAGGTAAGCTTCCCGCTTTAACTGTAGTTACTTGACGCTGATTGGCAAATGTACGCGCAGTCTCTTCTAACTCCATCGCTTCAACTTGTCCATGACGCGCTAACATTTGTAAGTTACCACCAGTACCACAACCTGCTTCCAGAATTTTGGCATTTTCTGGTAGGTTGAGTTGCCGAATTACCTTATCGAGTATACGACGGCGCCCGATAAACCACCAATGTTTATCTTCCATTGCCGCATATTGATAGTAAAAATCTTTTTCCATATCTATAAAATGCTTTTCTTGTGGAACGGGCATCCCTGCCCGTCAATATACTAATAAACTTGAAAAATATTTGTATTTATTACCACAGAGACACAGAGGGCACAGAGGAGAGGTCAACGTAAAATTTGGGAAATCATGCGATTTGCCTGTGATTCATAGCTGCCGCCGAATAAATTAAAATGATTAACGATATGGTACAGGTTGTAAAGTACTTTTCGCTTTTCGTACCCCTGATCTAAAGGAAACACTTCGTTATAACCTCGGTAAAACCCAGTTGAAAATCCTCCAAATAATTCAGTCATGGCAATATCGACTTCTCTATCACCATAATATGTAGCTGGGTCAAAAATAACAGGTGTACCATCGTTTGTACATCCTGCGTTTCCTCCCCATAAGTCACCGTGTACTAGTGATGGTTGTACTTCGTGACCAGCCAATAGTTCTGGAATAGCAGCGAGTAACTTTTCTGAACTTGGAAAATGTCCACCTTTTCGGCGCCCTAATTTAAATTGATATCCTAAACGATGCTCAGTGTAAAATTCTACCCAACTATCTGTCCAGGTATTTATTTGTGGAGTAGACCCAATAGTATTATTCATATCCCAGCCAAACCTATTTTGTTTGACTTTGTGCATTGCTGCAAGATGGCGCCCCATTTCTTCCCAAGCTTTATTACCCCCACTACCAATATCTAACCACTCTAATACTAGGTAACAGTTATTACCAGCAGTTCCATAACATATTGGTTTAGGAACACGAATAGTAGCTGTATCATACATTTGTTGTAAACCTAAAGCCTCCGCCGAAAACATGCTACTATATGAAGCTTGGTTTACTTTGACAAAGTAGGTATGCTGACCATTAGAAACAGCGTAACCTTGATTGATACAACCGCCACTTATCGAGCGCTTTGTTGCAGTTTGAAATTTTGTACCTGTTACCTGGCTAATATGGTTATCTATCTCAGTCCACATAATCGTATCCTGTAAGCGCGGGTTAACAGATATCCTAGAACAGTACTAAAATCTCGTAAACCCGCCCCATTATGACTAATGACGAAAACCTAAATGGATACAGCGTACCAAAAGTATCAGGTAATACAAGTATATATAATGCGGATAGCAGTTATAAAGTAATAGAAGAGTCTATATTAGGACTTTGGCAAGTATTAAATAACTTAACGAGCATCCAACCTCCACGTTGTGAACGTTACCGCGTGACTATATTTGGTTCCGCGCGCTTACAGTCAGATAGCCCACTATATAATGGTGTGAAATATTTTGCTAGTGAACTCACAAAAATGGGTTGCGACATTGTGACAGGTGGTGGGCCTGGTTTAATGCAAGCAGCAAACGAAGGAAGTTTTTTAGCCAATGAAAACCGCTCTACAAATTCTATAGGCATTCGTATAGACTTAGACTTCGAGCAAAGCGCCAATCCCTTTGTCGAACAAATGTATCAACATCAAACATTTTTCACACGCTTACACCACTTTGTTTTGTTATCTAATGCATTTGTAGTAGTTCCTGGTGGTATTGGGACTACCTTGGAAGCATTAATGATTTGGCAATTACTCCAAGTTCGTAAACTAAATAATATGCCTTTCATTTTAGTTGGGGAAATGTGGTCAGAATTAGTAGACTGGGCAGATAAATATATGGTCAATGTGCAAGATCAACTTGCCAGTCCTAAAGATATGCAAATTCCTTACTGTGTAAATAACTTTGCTGAGGCTACATCTGTACTGAGAAAACACCACTCTCAGTGGCTACAAGGTTGTGAAATTTAGCAACCTTGTGGAACGGGCATCCTTGCCCGTTCCAGATAATAAAAATTATGATTGTTACAGAAATCTGTATTGAAATACTTATTTAATTCAAGAGATTTGGTGCCAATTTTAACCATTTTTCTAGCTTCCCCTCTGTGTACACTGAACATTTGAGACAAGATAAATATAAAAAGAAAATTTACGCAGAGAACTATACACTAAAACGGGTTATAACTTGACTTTTAGAGAATCTTAAAGATGCTTCGTGCCTCAGCATGACATTAAAGATGCTTCGTGCCTCAGCATGACAATGTTAATGAACTTGTTGACGTGTAGCTTCTGCGTCAATTGGTTTTATAATAAATAGCCGTAGCATGTACCACATTACACCTATCATTAGGGGCAGTTTGTGGAAGAATTTTAAGATACTAAATATAGCAGGTCTATTGCTGTATTTAATATCTAACAGTTTTAACTGTAGGTTGAGGTTGGAACAACGTTCCATTGCTGGCATAAATGCTGGGTGTTGGGTGTCTAGGATGACGGGAAACGCGCGTGCTGAGGTTTTGTTTGTTTCTTCGATAACTTGAATATTATATTGTCGCGCGTCGATACCGAGGGATTTATAAAAGTTTGCCCGTTCGAGTACTGTGAGTGTATGGGTAGCAAATACTGTTACTAAGAAAAAACGTGCCCATAACCGCGCTTTCCAGTTATCCCAGAGTTGAGGTTGGGAACGTAGCAGTGCTTTGAAAAAGTCACCGTGACGGTTTTCGTCTTGACACCAGTTCTCGAAGTAACGGAACAAAGGATAATATTGATAGTCTGGACGCTTTTCTAGATGACGGAACATGATAATGTAGCGCCAGTAACCTATTTTCTCAGATAGATAAACGGTGTATATTATCCACTCTGGTGGGAAAAAGGTGTAGGTTCTGTTTTTGGTTAAATAGCCTAAGTCAAGCGACAAATTAAAATCCGCCATTGCTTTGTTGATAAACCCAGCATGACGTGCTTCATCGCGCGCTAGGTATTCAAATGCTTCTGATAATAACGGACTTTTGTTTTTGAGGCGCCGTGTTAGCTCCTTAAACAGCAAAAATCCTGAAAATTCAGAAGTGCATGAACGCTCTAAAAAGTCAATAAATGCCAGCCGTGTTTGTCCATCGATGTGTTCCCAACTTTGTTTAAACTCCTCATCACGGATAAAGTGGTGACGATTGTAATCTGCTTTTAACTCTTGAATAACTGCCCGCAATTCCTTATCATCAGCCGACAAGTCCATTTGCGCCACTTTATCAAAATCAGTAGTGTAAAACCGAGGTGTTAATAGTGTCTCTTGAACTGGCGCCTTAACACCTGATTTTAACTTTCCTGTCTGTGAAACTGTGCTTGACTTAACCATATAAAACCTTCACCATGATTGATTGCCACATAGCCATCTAATCATATTCAATTCTTTATTTCTATAATTTGTCAAATAAATTTGAAAATTGATTGTAGGTTGGGTGGAGGTTTTGCGGAACCCAACATTCAAGATTAACTATGTAAATATTTATGAATAACTATATGAATAGTTGTTTGTGTGTGCATGTAGAAATATCTTAGAATTTTTGGTAAAACTAAGCAATGGCTGGAATTTGTGTCAATGGTTAGGCGCCGTGATACAGACTATCTCTCTCTACACTCTGTGAAAGTTTCTGGGAATACTCGTGTAAGTTCTTGGCGTTTCTAGCAATGCATCAGAATTATTAAGGTATTTAACATGAGTAGCAATTTAGCTATTAAGCTTCGTGCTGGAACACAAAAAGCACATACAGCAGCAGAAAATGCTGGTTTTACAAAATGTTTTCTCAAAGGTGTTGTAGATAGAGGATGTTTTGCGAAGTTCTTGGGTAACTTATATTTTGTATACAGCGAACTCGAAGCAGCATTACAGCAACACCGTGAACATCCATTTATCAAACCGCTTAATTTTCCTGAATTAAATCGCACAGCGAATTTAGAGAAAGATTTGGAATTTTACTACGGTCAAGACTGGAAGAAACAAATCGCGCTATTACCAGCAGCACAAACTTATATCAACCGAATTCGAGAAATTGCCGCTGCGGAACCAGTATTATTGCTAGCGCATTGTTACACACGATATATGGGAGACCTTTCGGGAGGTCAAATGTTTCAAAAGATTGCTCAGAATGCTTTGAAACTCGAAGGTTATCAAGGAACATCATTTTATCAATTTGAGCAAATACCTGATAAAAATGCGTTTAAAGATAAATACCGTCAAGCGTTGAATGCGCTACCACTTGATGATGCGACTGCTGATAGAGTTGTTGCAGAGGCAAACTATGCTTTCCATTTAAATAATTTAGCAGCGCAAGATATGGAAGGTAGTTTGATTCAAGCTATTGGTCAAGTTATGTACAACTCTCTCATTCGTAGCCATAACCAAGGTAGCACTGAAGAAGTTAAAAGTGCTAAGTGCTGAGTGCTGAGTGTAGAGACGTGACATGTCACGTCTCTACAGGAGTTAGGAGTTAGATTCCTAACTCAGCACTCAGCACTAAACACTCAGCACTCATTACTCAGCACTCTTATTGATATTGGAACTTACGAAATGGTTTTTCAATTACCTGGTGTGAAGTTTGATTTAAATCTAATCAAAAAATACGATACACCTACACCTCGATACACGAGTTATCCTCCCGCTACTGAGTTAACAGAAAGTTTTACCGAGCAGGATTTTAAAGATGCGATTGCACTTTCAAATGCTCGCAAAACTCCGCTTTCTTTGTATTTTCATATACCTTTTTGTCTAAGCGCTTGTTATTACTGTGGTTGCAATATTGTTGTTTCTGGGAATAAGAATATTGCAGTACCTTATGTAGAGTATTTAACGCGCGATATCCAACAAACTGCGAAGTTAATAGACACAAACCGTCCGGTTGTACAAATTCACTGGGGTGGTGGTACTCCCAATTATCTAAGTACTGAGCAAATCGGGTATATTTGGAAGCATATCGAGAATAACTTCAAAATTGATTCCAATGCCGAAGTTTCAATCGAAATAAACCCTAGTTACATCGACAGGGATTATATATTCTTTTTGCGCGAACTTGGATTTAACCGCATTAGCTTTGGACTTCAGGATTTTGACCTGAAAGTACAAACTGCTGTAAATCGAGTTCAGCCAGAAGATATGATATTTAATCTTATGGGTTGGATTCGTGAAGCTGAGTTTGAGAGTGTTAATGTTGACTTAATTTATGGATTACCGCATCAAAATTTAAAGAGCTTTCATCAAACTGTTCAAAAAACGATTGCCCTTGACCCAGATAGAATAGCGGTATTTAACTTTGCTTATGTACCTTGGGTGAAACCTGTACAAAAGAATATAGATGAGAATGCTTTACCGGCGCCATCAGAAAAGTTAGAAATTTTGCAAATGACTATTGAGGAGCTAACGAGCAGTAAATATCTGTTTATTGGCATGGACCACTTTGCCAAACCAAACGATGAACTTGCCATAGCACAAAGCAAAAACGCGCTCAAACGTAACTTCCAAGGTTACACAACACATCAAGAAGCTGAATTATTCGGATTCGGCGCCACATCAGTTAGTATGCTGCAAGAAGCTTATGCTCAAAACCATAAGCAACTCAAAGACTACTACCAAGCCATAGAAGCAGGTAACTTACCAACTTGTAAAGGCTATAAACTAACTTCGGATGACATGCTACGTCGTGATGTTGTCATGACCATCATGTCAGGTATGCAAGTTAATAAACAAGAAATTGAGCATCAATATAACATCGTGTTTGATGAGTATTTTGCTCATGAAGTTCAGCAATTACATTTGTTAGAAGATGATGGATTGGTTAATTTATCAAAACAGTATATAGGGGTGACGGAGATAGGTAGATTACTTGTTCGTAATATTGCCGTGATTTTTGACGCGCATAAAGCTACGCGCGAAAGGAAATTATCACGCGCGATTTAATCCCCCCTAACCCCCCTTAATAAGGGGGGAATAAGAAGCACCTCTTAGCCCCCCTTATTAAGGGGGGTTGGGGGGATCAAAACGTTTTTATTTGTATTATAAAAGTAAAGGTAGCATCTTAAATAAGAGGAAAGTCTAAATGAACCAGTATCTAAACTTTTATGACATCTAACCCAAAACCTCTTGTTGCAGCTAACCGAAAACAAACAGTAGAAAAAATTATTAAAGTTTTGTCTGAGCAAGGCATTCAAGTATTTTACCTTGATGGGGAAGAAATCTCTAACAAAGAAACTTTTTTGGAAAAAGTTGCTACAGCAATGAACTTTCCTTCATATTTTGGCGCCAACTGGGATGCTTTTGAGGAATGTATTACTGATTTAACATGGTATCCTGCTGAAAAATACGTTACAATATACGAACGTCCGGATATATTTGTACAAGCTGACCCTACTGGTTGGCAAACAGCACTGGATATTTTGCGTGCGGCAGAAGAATACTGGCAAGCAAAAAACATACCACTAAATGTTTTCCTACTAAATTAAGTGTAAATTTTGGTGTCAACAAGGGGAAGTATATAAAATATATATACGCACACCCCCCTGTATGTCTCTTTTAACAGAAGCACTGGATCGGATAGAAACTTGGTTTGTGAGAAACCAACCCAAATTCGCTTTGGGTTTACAGCCAGGACTAACGCGCGCAGAAATTAATGAGATTGTTAAAGATTTTCAATTTCAGCTTCCACAAGAACTCTATGAGTTTTACGAATGGCACAACGGTTGTAATAGCTATGGTGATTTGATTCCTGATTATGATAAGTTTTTCTCTTTACAATATGCTTTAACAAATTACGAAAGTTGGTTAAGTTGGGAGCGCTGGAATCCTCACTGGTTCCCGATATTAGATGGTAATGGTGATTTTAGGTACGCGATTGTTGTGGGAGAAGAAACAGCACCTATTTGGCATATTGACCCAGAGTGTGGTATTGAAGAAATTCGTTGGGATAGCCTTACAGATTTATTTAATGCAGCAGCAGAGTGTTATGAAACAGGCACCTATTACATTGACGAAGAAGGATATATACAAGAAGACGAACAGAGAGTTATTGAGATTCAACGTAAGTATAATTATCGAGGAACTGAACAAGTTATATCAAATCAACCATTAGACCCTTATCCTCCAACAGTTGCTAGTCAAATTAATCTTTCAGAACCGGATGCTTTAGAGCAGTTGACTCAGGCTTTAAATGCAGACCCATTAAATAGTGATGGCAGAATTCAGCAAGTCATGGCTGCTAATACTTTAGAAAACCTTGCAAATTTAGGTTTGTTTGAAGAAGTCGGTGCCCAACCGCTCGTTACTGCCTTACAAAACATGATTCATGATGGGGCTGGTCATGCTTTAGCAGCAAAAAAATTAGGTGAATTGGGAGATAAAAGGGCTATTGAAACACTTTTACAAGCGCTTAATGATAATTCTAGTGAGGTACGGGTAAATGCAATTGATGCCTTAGCTAAGTTAGGTGATTTGAGAGTTGTTGACCGAATCATTCAGTGTTTGCAGGACTCAGATTTTTTTGTGCGAGTTGCAGCAGCAAGGGCACTTGCTCAATTTAAAGATATAAAAGCGATTGAACCTTTAATTGAGGCATTAAAAATTGAGAACCAATCTACAGCTTGCAGCGCCATTGCTACAGCACTAGGACACTTTGCGGATGCTAGAGCTATAGAACCTTTAATTGAAATATTACATAGCCAAGGTCGAAATCTCAGAGACTCTTTTAGTTTCCAGCATGTTAAAGTATGTTTGATTGAAGCATTAAGCAAAATAGAAGACGATAGAACAACCAATGCTTTGCTTGAAGTTTTGGCGCCTGGAGAAGATGATTTACAAAGAAATAGACATAATTGGCAACAATCACAACAAACAATTCGGATTGCGGTAGAAACACTTCTAAAGCGTCAGCACCCTAATTTGATTACTATATTGACTGATTTGCTTCAAAATGCCGAGCGTCACATGCGTTACGATACGTTATTCGCACTAGAAAAAATACCTGATGCAATGGTTGTTGACCTGCTGATATTAGGATTATCTGATGAGGATGCCAACTTTCGCTTGTCAGCAATTAGTTATCTTGGAGAAAGACAAGATGTAAAGTCAATCGAACCTCTAATAGGTACTTTAAAAGATATGAATGCTGAAGTACGTATGGAAGCTGTTCAAGCTTTAGAAAAAATTAATGATGAAAGGGTAGTAGATGCTTTAATTCAAAAATTAAATGATGAAGAATCAAATGTTCGCGCTTGCGCTGTACTAGCTTTAGGTAATTTCAGAAACTCAAAGGCAATAGAACCACTAAATCGATGCTTACAAGATGAAAATTCAATTGTTCGTAAAATGGCTCAAGAAGCTTTAAATAAATTTGTTTAACTTAATTTGCTTCTTGCTCGTTCTATTTATTTTTGCAAATCGGGACGGGAAGCTAGGTATTCTTTCAAATGGTTACAACCAATAGGAATTACGCATTTTAACGAAAAATTGTCATTAGTCACGTAGCGAAGAATCTCAGAGATGCTTCACTACGTTCAGCATGACAATTTTTTGCGTAAGTCCTAGGTAATTAAAAATGTTTATTAGTACTACTAGTTGGTTAATATAACCTGAGTTGACGGCTGTAAAAACCCCTCTCCAAACCTCTCCCCAAAGTGGGAAGAGGCTTTAAACCTTAATGTTTTCACTCAAAGCTAGGAATATTTCTGCCCCTCTCCGGTGCGGAGAGGGGTTGGGGAGAGGTTCATTTAACTCACGTTAATATAACCGCACCAACACCAATAGCGATAATAATTCTTGAAAGAGCCATTTGCTAAGTTGTTCTCGTTGCCCGATCTACCCGATCTATTTTCTACTAAACATCTTAATATAATTTCATCCAAAATTGAAATATTTGAATCTTTATTGATATATAATTGAATTGGGTGCTAATCAAATTGAATTGTTATATATTTTAAGTAGTGCTACTAAATTGTGGGTAAAATTATGGTTGAGCAACTTATAATACAAGAACAAGATGATTGCTTCTACGTACCAGATGCCAACCAGCTAGTTACTGAAGATGATACGCCAGTGGATAACTTTGCATCTGAAAAACAACAACGCTTGTTAGTTGGTTCGTCTTATAGTTCTTTACAAAATCAAATATTTTTAGCCTCAGCTAACGTCGGTATTTATTATGCTGACTCAAAACCGCCTATAGTACCCGATGTCTTTCTGAGCTTAGATGTGCAAGTACCTACAAATTGGTGGGAAAAGCAAAATCGTTGCTACATGGTGTGGAAGTTTGGTAAACCCCCAGAAGTAGCAATTGAAATTGTTTCTAACAAAGAAGGTGACGAGCTAGGGGAAAAGCTGAAAATTTATCAGCACATGCGGGTGAGTTACTACATAGTGTATGACCCAACAAAACAATTAGGAGATAAAGAGCTATATATTTACGAACTTAGAGGAACGCGCTATTTTGAGACTTCAGACACTTGGCTTGATCAAGTAAATTTAGGTGTTACTCTCTGGGATGGGCAATTTGAAGGTAGACAGGATACTTGGCTACGCTGGTGTTATGAAGATGGTACTGTTTTGCCTACTGGTGATGAACGCGCTCAAGTTGCCGAACAGCGCGCGCAAGTACTGGCACAAAAGTTAAGAGAAATGGGTGTAGACCCAGATACATTGTAGTTATTTATCTTGTGGAACAGGCATCCTGCCTGTCCTATGGTAAGGGGCGGGCAGGGATGCCCGCTCCACAAGAATATAAGTTTTTATTTGTGGGTGTTTAATCTTGCGGCTGCTTCATGTAATTTTTGGGTACAGTTGGTTACTATTGGCTCACCGTGTGCAACTGAAATTACTTGTAAGTCAGTAATATTATTTGCTAAAGATTCTAGCCACTGGCGATAGGCATTTCTATCTGTCATGTAAAACATTTTTCCTAATCTGGTAATGCCGAAGAAACCACTGGCACCTAGTATAGCTACAGGCAATTTACTTTCGGGTGCATATTTATCTAAATAAGATTCTGTTAAATTAAATAGAATATCGGTAAAAATTAATGCTTTTCCCGTTGGTAGTTGTAATTCATATGCTAATTCTTGGGGACGAATGCCAGTTGGTTGATGGCAAATTATACCGTATTGAGGTAAAAATTCTTCTGCGGTTGCATCTACTGGAACAACTTGCTCAACATAAGGTATGGCAGCAGCGGGAGCAACTACTATTAATTCAGGATAACGCTGTTTGAATACGCGCGCGTCGAGTCGATGAATGCGATTAGGTACTATCATTATTTTGGGTGTACCTAATGATTCTAGTTGTATCATGGTTGCTTCATCTAATACAATGCCGCTATGAATTAATAGTGTAGAATCGGGTAGTTTATAAAGTATCATTTCCCTTGGTGGGTGTCCGCTAGCTGGTAAAATACCTGTAACGTGCCAGAGATTTGGCGCCAGTTCTTGGATGGGACTGTGGGGTAATGCATGTGATTGCCATTCTGAGTTAGCATTTTGAACTTTACGAGGTTTGACTAGCGAAAATAACGAATAAAATATTTCTGATGGTAATGATTTTTCTTGTTTCATAAAGGTTAGTTGATGTTGGGTTGCGCTACGCTTTACCTAACCTACGTCTATTTAAAGGTGTGCGTCTTCTACATTTTTCTGATTTTTTGTAAGTTCTACCGATTTTTTAATATTTGTTTGGGTGTGGTGCCAAACTGTCGTACAAAGTGTAAGTTCAAATGGCTTTGGTTTGCAAAACCTACTTGTTGGGCAACTTGAGATATGGACTCACCTTTTTGCAATAGTTCTTTCGCACGGTTGACTCGACAGTTGATTACATATTTATGTGGTGGTACACCTGTTGCTTGTTTAAAAAGTTGTGAGAAGTAATGTGGGCTTATTTGCGTTAGTGTACTGAGTTCGTTTAAACTTAAATCTTCATCAAGATGCTCATTTATATACTCGATTACTAACTTTAGCTGGCTTGGTGATAAACCACTTTTGTAGTTATGTGCAATAGGCTTTTTAGTTGCATAGTGTTGCATTAAGTGAACTGTAACAGCATTGACCATTGTCTCAGCATATAAACGACTTCCTGTCAAATCATTTTCTAATACTGTTTTCATTGCTAACCCTATTTGATATAACAATGAGTCAGAAGTGGCGAAATGAGGTATTAATTGAGATTCAAAGTTAGTCGGCGCCATTACTAAAGCAAAAAATTCAGCTTCATCATACGCGCGTACTCCATGCCCAACTCCTTGAGGAATAATAATTACATCGCCTTCTTGAACTGGGTCATCGCGTAATTTACCATCCAGCTTACGTTCGGCATGAACTCGCTTGTTTATATGTGTAAAAATTAGTACTGCATGTCCGTTAATAATACTAACTTCATCGCTTTCTCCCGCAGGTTGACAATGATGCTCAAACACAAACCCATCCCAGCGCGCTGGGTAAGTAGAAAGAATAGCAGGACGTGGTAAAAGTAAGTCACTAGGGTTGTGCTTTTTGAAGTCAATTATCAAAATCTCTCCCTCTCTGTGTTCTCTGCGTCTCTGTGGTAAAATTTTTTCTTTATCACCACAGAGGCACAGAGGGCACAGAGGAAATACGACTAATCTAAGATTATTACGAAAAATTACATAAATACGAAAAATCTAACTAATATTTTGTATAGCCCATGTATGGCTTCAACACAGATTGTCAAAAGTAAAAAGAGGCTACAAACCGGACTAAAATTACTCCTTAGTTCGGGACTTTTAGCTTTGCTAGGTGGTGGTGGATGGTGGTTTTACATTCAAAATTCCGGTAAATCATCAAATGCTGTCGCTTTACCTATAATGACCGCAGACCGAGAAAACATCGAAATTACAATTAATGAAAGTGGTGCTATGCAACTCGGAGGACAACGAGACTTAAAGTCTCCAGGGGAGGTTACGGTAGATAAAGTGTTAGTCAAAGTCGGAGATACAGTCCAAGTTGGACAACGGTTATTGGTTCTCCGCAATAAAGAGCAGCAAAATACGGTTGCAAATCAAGATTTGGCTATTCGTAAACAGAAGCAAACTCTCGCGCGCAGTCAAGAAAAGGTTACAGAAGCAAGAGATAAGCTCGCGGTAGTACAACAAGAACTCAGGCAACCTGTTAAACAAGAGTTTGATATTCGCAAGGCAGAGTTAGAACTTACACGCAGTCGCGAAAAAATTATTGAAGCGAGACAAAAGCTTGCGACCGCAAAGGAAGAAGCGCTATCTCCAGCGAAACAAGTTTTTGATATTCAAAAAGCAGAGTTAGATTTAACACGCAGTCGTGAGAAAATAACAGAAACAAAAGAAAAGCTTGCTGTTGCACAAAGAGAGCTAAAAAATTTAGAGATACTATCGCAAAAAGGATTTATTCCTGGTGACGAGTTGGTAAGACAACAAGCATCTGTTCGCGATGCACAAGTTACTGTAAGAGAAGCTGAGTTTGATGTTCGTACTAAAACGATTGACCTTCAACGTCAGATTTTGGAAGCTAAACGCGCGACAGAACCTCAAACAAAGATACTAGAAGCACAAACAGCATTGAAAGACGCGCAGTCAGACTTAAATTCTAAAACCTTGGAATTTCAACGTTTGAAAATTGAAAATAAACGCCAAACTGAACTGCAAGAAAAACTTTTAAGCGCGCGTGCAGAAGTTAGGAATGCTGAGTCAGATGTTGAAACTCAAATTAGCGAACTCCAAAAACTAGCACTCGACCGCAAAAATTTAGAGACGCAAGTTCAAAATAATTTTGTTACGGCGCCTATTACAGGAAAAATACTCAATGTCAAAGCTAAAAATGGTGATGGTATTAAGTCAGGTGATATTTTAATTACTTTAGGCAACCCTTCACAAGAACTCGTAAATCTACAAATTGGGACGCTTGATGCAGCTAAGGTCAGAGTGGGTCAATTAGCAAAGATAAAAGTTATTGGGCCTAACTCTCAAGAATATACGGGTAAAGTCCAAGATGTAGAACCCCAAGCAATTAGTGGAGAAGGTGGAAGTGGGACATCTTTAGGTGGTGGTTCATCAAGCCAAGCAAAAGTTCCAGCAACTGTACTACTCGATAAACCAACTCGTACTCTAATACCTGGTAGTCAAGTTAGTGTCGAAATTATTGTTGAGCAACGAAAAAATGTTATTGCTGTAAATTTAGAAGCTGTTCAACGCGACGAAGGTGAACCATTTGTTTGGATACGCGATAACCAAGGCAAAGCACAGAAGCAAAAAGTCACTCTTGGACTCGAAGCTACTACCAAGGTTGAAATCAAATCTGGTTTAAAAGCTGGTGACAAAATTATACTCCCTGGCACCGATACAACCTTAGAGCCAGGAAAAGCAGTTAAAGAGGCGCCACCAGATGTACCACAACCAACACCAGAAAAATTATAGTATTTTTTACTTTTATGTCTCTTTCACCTCAAGATTTAATTATTGTTACCTGTAAATCATTAACAGGAAATTGGGTACGCTCTGCATTAACTAGTTTAGGTGTATTTATGGGCGTAGCAGCAGTAAATGCCACACTTCAAGTTGGAGATATTAGTCGCGCGTTAATTAAACAGCAACTTTCCAAACGAGACGCACCTCAAGTTAGTCTTAGTGTTTTTTCAAGAGAAGGAAGGGAACCAAAATTAGAAGATTTAGAATTTTTGCGCCGACGTTTGAAGAATTATCAGTTAATTAGTGCTTCTAACTATGCGGGTTTTTCTGACTCAGTACTTTATCAAGGTGAAGAAGGTAAACCAATGATGCTGGCTGTAACTCAAGATTATTTACCAGCTACAGGTAGAAGATTAATTAAAGGAAGATATTTTAATGCAGCAGATTTGGAGAATTATCGACCCGTTGTAGTAATTGACAAATTTCTCTCTGATAAGCTTTTTAAGAAAGAAGAACCTTTAGGTAAATCCATTTTTAGCTTAAATAGACCTTATCAAGTTATTGGAGTTGTAGAAACAAAACAAAGCTTTGGTGAAGAACCAAAAGGTCAATTAGTTATGCCAATGTCTACATATAGTGCATTAACAGGTAGTCAAGATTTTCAATCTATTTGGATACGTCCCCGCAAAGAGGAAGATATGAATAAATTGAAAGAAGATGCTGAAAAATTATTAAAATCGCGTTTTCCTGGCGCCGAAGTATATGGTTATAGCAATATAGAAGATATCTTAATGCAAAAACAAGCTTTTGAGTTAGCTTCGCGTGGGCTTAATGTTGTGGGAATTATTGCTCTATTAATTGGAGGTGTTGGAATTACTAATATTACCATTGCTTCGGTTATTGAACGCACTGCTGAAATTGGTTTACGCAGGGCACTCGGCGCCACAAAATCGGAAATATTACTGCAATTTATTCTTGAAGCTGCGCTTTTAAGTTTAGTTGGTGGAACGTTAGCGATTATATCAGTTAATTGTGTGACTATAGTCGTTACTCAAATATTTAGTTTTCCTTATCAATTAGAAGTTCAAACAGCAGTTTTATCTTTAGGTGCTGCTTTATTAGTAGGTGTTGGAGCTTGCTATTTTCCTGCTGTGCGCGCGTCGCAACTTGACCCAGTTAAAGCTTTACGTGAAGGTTAGTGGCAACGGATACAACGGATGTAACGGATGAATTTATGCAGTATTTTATTAAAATTAGATTTGTGCAAGTTGTTATTATATTGTTTGGGATTGGTTTTTCGACAGGCGCCGGAGCGAATAATCAGTTCCCGCGTACTTTTGAAACTGTACCTATTAAACCTACAGTTCAGCCTACAGAAACATCGGTACCAAAAAAACCACAGCTTAAACTTGCTTTGGCAAATGTTGTGTATCTAGTTATTGAAAATAATACAAGTATTAAGAATGCTTATTTAGATAGAATTGCTCAGAAAGGTGATTTAGCTGTTGCAGAAGATAAATTTGTGCCAGATTTTACTCCTACAGTATCAGTCAATTTAAATGAACTGGGTAGAAATGGAATTACTTCAGGTTCATTAACTACTAATCTCGGCGCCAAAGTTGTAATGAGAATTCCCACGGGTGCAGAAGTGACTTTTAATTGGACAGCAGATGCTCAAACTTCTAACTTAAACTCCAATCTAAATAATATTGGAAGCATCAATGATAGTAGCTTACGTCAAAATATGGAACTTAGATTAAGTCAACCATTATTGAAGAATGCTGGTACACGAATTAATCAAGCTTCTATAGACTTGGCACGCATTAGCGAAAAATTTAATATAGAAAATTTAAAGTCTACTTTGAATAATACTATTACAGAAGCTATTATTGCCTATCGAGAATTAATCCGCGCCCAAGAACGAGTCAAAATTGAACAGTTGTCACTAAAAAATGCCCAAGATTCTCTCGAAATTAATCAAGCTTTGATTCAAGCAGGTAGACTGGCGCCTGTTGAAATTATTCAAAACCAAACAGATATAGCTAACCGTCAAGTATCTTTATTATCTGCTCAAAACGATTTAGAATCAAAAAGATTAGCATTATTAGCAATTTTAGATATTGACAAAAACACAAATATTGAAGCTGATACCATTCCTTCAGTAAAACCTGTAGCTTTAGATATTGAAAAACTAAGAAACATTGCGCTTTCTACTCAACCTGGATACTTACAAGCACAATTTAGTTTAGACCAAAATAAATTAAATTTAATGTTAGCTGAAGATGGTAAACGTTGGAATTTAAATTTAGATGCTACTTTGCTAAATAATTTAAATCAAGCTGTAGATGCTAGACTCGGTTTAAGTTTAGGTCATACCTTTGGAGATTTAAGTTTAGAACAAACATTTAAGCGCGCGCAAGTTGAGTTACGAAAGTCAGAAAACACATTAAAGAATGTACAAACAAAATTAGAGATTGACTTACAAGACCGAGTGCGAAACGCCAATTTAAGTTATAATCAACTAGAACTTGCTAGACGAGCAACTCAATTATCGCAACAGCAACTTGAAATTGAACAAGAAAAATTAAAATTAGGTAGAGGTTCTGGAGTTTTTCAGTTGATTATATTACAAAACGCACTAGCTCAAGCAAGAAATGCAGAACTTGATGCTACAATTCAATACCTTAACGCTTTAACTAATTTAGACCAGTTTCTTGGCACAACTTTACAAACTTGGCAAGTCAAAATTGAGAAATAATAAAATAAACTATCATGTCATTCTGAACGTAGTGAAGAATCTGAGAATAATCTGAAAATAAACTATTATGTCATTCTGAACGTAGTGAAGAATCTTAAAAGATTCTAGACTTTAGTCAGATGCTTCACTACGTTCAGCATGACATGCTTTTCAAATAAAAAAGTAGCAGCATTTTTGATTTTAAGCTGTTTCAATGTGACTTTTATTGTATGAAATTTGCTGTATGGCGCCCACCTTGTTAAATCTATAGCTATAATACCTTTACGGATATTGGTTCTCGTATCAAATTGGAAAAAATCTATATGATGACGGATTTTATTTATATGTATAATACTGCTAGGGATTTGCTTTAATCGCGGTATTCGTATTTAATAAACGATGTAAAATTAACATTACCAGTGCTAAGGGTAAGAGTAATAAGGGAATAATGCCTAACCCGAAGCGTGCGGCAAACCATCCTAACATAGTTGGAATACCAGCGGCGCCTAACGAAGCGACACTTGTAATAAAACCAATAGCTGCGGGTACTATTTGCGGTGATACGTATATTGGTATTAGCCATATTATCATGGGGAAAATTGCAGCTAGAGATAAACCCATTAATGGTAAGCTTATTAATTGTTGGGGTAATAACCACCAAGCAACTACGCTCATTACCAACAAAGTCAAAGACATGTCAAGCGTGCGGGTGGCGCCAAGATATTTTACTGCACGTCCTGTCAATAGTCTTCCTATAGTTAATCCAAACCAGTAAGCACTAACACTATAACCAGCAAGAGTTACTGGTGTATTTCTAACTTGACTTTGAACGCTAAAAGCCCAGTTACCTATTGATGCTTCTACACCTACATATACAAACAGTAATAAACCTGCTATCAAAACTTTTGGTGTTGTTAAGGCTACACTCAAATTTTGTCTACCATTAGTGTTCGATGCTTCAGGTTTTCTATTTAAAGGTCTATAGTTATTTACGGAAGCCCAAAGCATTCCAATAATTGTGATACTTACTACAGAAGCAATAACTAAATATACTTGGCGCCAGTTTAAATTTATAGCCAGCAAAGTGGTTGCCACCCCAGGTCCAAGTAATGCTCCCACACCATAAAAAGCATGGAGAATACCCATTAAATCAGCATTGTCTTGTTGTGCTATATAAGTATTGATGCCAGCGTCAATTATCCCAATTCCTAATCCAAGTAATGTACCAGCAGCAACCATTACTAACCAATATCGTGAAAGTGCGTAGATAATGAGTGCTAAAGTCAAAGTCGTAGATGCTAACAATAACATGCGCGCGAGTCCAATACGACTACTTAGTAGACTACTGGAAAAAGCAGCTATGACATAACCTGTAACCTGACT
The DNA here is from genome assembly GCF_019977735.1 of Calothrix sp. PCC 7716. Classification (GTDB taxonomy): domain Bacteria; phylum Cyanobacteriota; class Cyanobacteriia; order Cyanobacteriales; family Nostocaceae; genus Dulcicalothrix. The sequence goes on from NZ_AP025018.1 coordinate 1,152,047, forward strand.
AATGAAAAGTAGTGTAATTGTTGCAGCACTTAAGTTATACGTTGCTTGAATAGAAGGAATAAGAACACCTAATCCTCCTTCAGCAATACCAATAGCTATAAAAGCATAGAAAGAAAGTGCAATACCTATCCAAGCTTGATTTTTCAAATGAGATGCCCTTAATATATCTATATATATAAATAAATTACTAGTCAGTTTTAACAAAGCATCCGCCCAAAGGTATAGTGTTATATGTGAGTTTAATAAAAAACTTTAATAATCATTTTTAAAAATCAGGGGTATAAGCACCATGAGTAAGAAGCGAGTTTTGTCTCAACAGCTTTTATTATGTGGCTTTTTGGTATTTGTTAGTACTCATGTTCAAGCTCAAATTATACCTGATAATACGCTATCGACAGAAGTATCCAAAATTAACCCAAATGTACAATTACGAGGCGCCATTGTTGATTTAATTAATGGTGGGCAAGAGCGTGGTAGTAACTTATTTCATAGTTTTAGTGAATTTAATATTAGTGATGGACAACGAGTTTACTTTGACAATCCGTCGGGAGTCGTAAATATATTGACTCGTGTAACAGGTAATCAAGCTTCTAATCTTTTTGGAATATTGGGTGTAAATGGCGCCGCAAATTTATTTCTGATTAATCCCAATGGTATTTTGTTTGGTCAGAACGCACGGTTAGATATACATGGTTCATTTGTAGGGACAACAGCAAATGGAGTGCAGTTTGGTAACCAAGGGATTTTTAGTGCGACAAACCCGGAGGCGCCTGGTCTGTTGACTATTAATCCTTCAGCGTTGTTTTTTAACCAAATTAACCCTAATTCTCAAGGAATTATCAACCGAATTCGTATAAATAATAATGATGCTGCACTAGCTAGTACATTTTCACCCCAGCAGGGAAGTCGTTATTGGGTAGGCGGAAATGTTACGTTTGATGCCGGTCAATGGGGTGTGGGAAATAACCGTGCAGAATTAGGTGGACTTGCCGGAAATGGTAGCGTTGCATTAATTGGAAGTGGTAATCAAATGCAGTTAGCTTTCCCTGTAGGTATACCAAGGGCTGATGTACTATTTAAAAATAACGCTTTCCTTTTTACAACAGGAGGTGGTGCAGTAACAGTTAATGCTCGTAACCTTAGTATGTCGGGAAATAGCTTTATTAGTACGCTTCTCTTAGCTGGAGAAGGTCAAACAGGTGTTGCTGCTTCCGATGTAGTTGTTAATGCAACTGGGGATGTAACGTTGGATGGTGTTAGCAACATTTCAAATTTGGGTTTGGAAAACTCTTTGGGCAATACTGGGAATGTAGCAATTAATGCTCAATCTATTCGCCTTACAAACCAAAGCTTAATCAGGAGTGATGGTGCTTTAGGTCGGGGAAATATTATTTTAAACGCCAAGGATAATATCAGCCTTGATAGTAATAGTTTTATTAATACCACCGGAACTCAAAATTCGGTAGGTAAATCTGGTGATATTACAATTACAACTCGAAATATTAATTTAAGTAATCTATCTAGAATTATTTCCGCCCCTCTTGGACAAGGAGAAGCTGGAAAGATAACCTTAAACGCTCAAGAAGAAATTTCTGTTAACAGTGGAAGTAATATTTCAAGCAGTTCTTCTGCATCTTCGTTTGGTGGAGTTAATACTCTGCCTAGTGGAAATATTGAAATTATAACAAGAACTCTCACACTTGATGGTAATAATTCTTCCGTCACTTCTTCAAACCTTGATGAGGGAAGAGGTGGCGATATTCGTATTACAGCTGATGAATTAATTGCATTGAATGGTTCTAATACTAATATTAGTTCAACATCAAGTAAAGGTGATGCTGGAAATATTCAACTAGAAACGCGCGCGCTTAAACTTACTAACGGTGGAATAATTGCTACAGTATCATCAGGAAGTGGCAATAGTGGAAATTTATTTGTTAACGCTTCAGATTCCGTTAGCTTGAGCGGTATAACCACATCTAATAATCCACAAACTGGAGAATTAACCAGTATAGGAAGTGGGCTAACAACTAGCTCTTTTGGTACTGGAAATGGTGGAGAATTAACTATTAATACGCAAAAATTAAGCATTAGCGATGGCGGATACATTACCACTGTTAGTCGTGAGTTTGGTCGTGGAGGAAATTTACTCATAAATGCCAAAGACTCAGTAGAAGTTGTGGGTCGTTCACCTAATATTCCTAGTAATATCTCTACTAGTACCCTTGTCTCTGGAGATGCAGGAAGTCTTAATATCAATACAGGTCGTTTCAGTATTCGCTCAGGGGCAATAGTTACAACTTCGACACCTGGTACAGGTAAAGGAGGAAATTTGACCATAGATGCTACAGGCTCAATAGAGGTATTAGGTGGCTCACCTAATATCCTTACCAAGATTTCTGCTGAGTCAGTTGGGTCTGGAGATGCGGGAGATTTAACAATTACTACTGCCCAAAATTTACTTGTGCGAGATGGGGGACAGGTTAGTACTGCTACATCTGGTGCAGGCAAGGGAGGAAATTTGACGGTCAATGCAAGCGGTAATGTGGAAGTAATTGGCGCCTCTGCGAATAATCTTCTTTACAGCAGATTAAGCACATCTGCCAATCAAGATATAACAGGAAATGCAGGAGATTTAACAATTAATGCTCAAAATTTGCTTGCAAGCGATGGTGGATTGGTGGATGCATTTACATCCGGTCAAGGTAAAGGAGGAAATTTAACTGTTAATGCCAGAGGTAAAATAGAACTTGTAGGTACATCAGCTTTGGGTATTCCTACTATTTTTTCAACTTCTGCTCAATTGGGTTCAACTGGGGATGCGGGAGATTTAATAATTAACGCTCAAGATTTATTTATACGGGATGGGGCACAAATAATTGCTTCAACTTTTGACAAAGGTAAAGCAGGAAATTTAACTGTAAACGCTTCAGAAAGCATACAACTTATCGGTCAGTCAGCGAATAGTAATTTTGTTAGTGGGTTGTTTGCTTCTTCTGAAAAAGGTGCAACTGGTGATGCAGGAAATTTAACTGTAAACACCCAAAATTTACTCGTGCGAGATGGGGCACAAGTTATAGCTTCCACGTTTAACTCAGGTAAAGGGGGAAATTCAACTGTAAACGCCTCAAGTAGCATAGAACTTATTGGTAAGTCAGCTAATAACGAATTTCCCAGTGGCTTACTTGCTACTGCTGAAGGTGGCTCAACAGGAGATGCAGGAGATTTAATAGTTAACACCCGAAATTTACTCGCACGCGATGGTGCTGGTGTGTTTGTCGCTAGTGATGGAACAGGCAATTCTGGTATTCTCACTATTAATGCTGATATCACCCGTTTAAATAATAAAGCCTCTTTCAACGCTAATACCCGCAGTCCTAATAAAGACTCAAATAGAGAACAAGCAACTATCAATCTTAATACCCAAGCTTTAATCATGCGTCGTGGTAGTAACATAACTACTAATGCTACAGGCGCCAACGTTATTGGTGGCAACATCAACATCAATGCTGATGTATTAGCAGCATTTGAAGACAGCGATATTGGCGCCAACTCTACTAACTTTCGTGGTGGTCGAGTCAGAATTACATCCCAAGCAATCTTTGGTACTCAAACTCGTAATTTTCTAACGACTCTAAGTGATATTACTGCTACAGGCGCCAGTCCAGATTTAATTGGTAGTACAGAAGTTAATACTCCTGATGTTGACTCTACTCAAGCAATAATTGAATTACCAGAAGAAGTTGTTGATGCAACTAGAAGGGTTGCTCAAATTTGTCCTGTAAATCCTGGTGATCAACTTTTAGGCGAATTTACTATCACTGGACGCGGTAGTTTGCCCCCCAGTCCTCTGGAATTGTTACCAGGTACAATCAACACCAATAAATTAGCAACTTTAGGCGGTAATAATAGTAATACATCAAATAAATATACAATCCCTAACATAACGCAAAATAATCAAAACACAATAGTTGAAGCACAGGGCTGGGTAAAAGATACTGATGGGAGTGTAGAGCTTGTTGCGATGGCGCCTAAAGCGACACCATCTGCGCCTGCTGTTCTATCCTGTAATTATTAGATATTTATAAATCTACTTATAAATCTACTTATAAATTTACAGAGGGGCGGGCAAGGATGCCCGCTCCACAAGAGGGGGGATTTGTTAATTAATTTGTGAAGAGTGAGTTTTTAGTTTATTTAATTGCCGTTTTTTGGTAATTACAAAAACTGTGATTGTTGCAATTAAAAGGGCGGCGCCACTTGATGGTTCTGGAATTGAGGTATTTTTTAAGGGATTGTTTGGTTTTGTTAGGTTTTCTTTGCCTGATTCTACTTCGCGGTTAAAACGGTCTTTTTGGGCTTCGGCTTCTTTTAGCTGGCGCCGTTGTTCGTCGTTTACTAATACAATCATTGAAGAATATGGCGTAACTATTTTAAACCTTTTGGCTAGTTCATGAATTGCATCGAGTTCTGTTAGTTGTTCTAAGTTTTTCTCGCGACTTAAACCTAATATTAGTTGTCTCGCTGCTAATGAGTCGAAAGCTTCAGATAGTGTGGTGGTAGGAGCGGTTAGTTTCTCCATGAACCATGCATAACCATCGATGACGCTAACGACGGTGTTACCTAGAGCAGATTTTGTTGCCTGTCGATAAAGTACTTCTTCTATATTTGTAGATACTCCCCCTCTACTATTTTCTATTGCTTTGAGGGTATTATCATCGTATGCTTTAGGAAGGGCGCCTAAATGTACCATCCACAATGGAGAGGTAACGGTAGGAAAATTCTTCTTGTCGTCGGATAGTTCGTAACTACCTTCGTCTGTCACTACCAAAATACCATCATATTTAGTATCTCCACGCAGTTTGTCAAATTGTTGCAACATTTCTTTAAGTTGCATGGCGCCGTAAAAGGTCATTTTTGCTGGTTTAAATTGGTTGATATCATCAATTCGCTTTGGTTCTGCTCCTGGAATAGATGTAATGTATAAATCAGCATCGTTATCGGATAGTTGATTATTGGCAAAACCTTTATTTTTAAGCCAGTTGAAGGTTTTTTCTAGTTCCTTGATGTGCGCGTTCATACTGCGGGAAGTATCAAGCACAATGGCAAAACGCTGATTTTGCGGTAATTTGTAATCTTGTTGAGCTAATGGTTTTGCTGTAATTTTGTAGTTTTCTGTAGAAGCTAACAATGTTGCTTCTTTAATTTGTGGTTGAGGCGCCTTGGAAGCTTGTATATATGCTTGTAACCAATTATCTGTTTTTTGATGGTTGCCGTTAAAATTACGTTTTGTTTGTTTTGTCCAGAATATATTTCGTTTTTCGCCTAATTGTGGTAATGCCCAACCTTGATTTTGTCGCATCACTTTGTAAGTTAGCCACATATGCATTTCTTTGGGACGGTTAGGTTGAGAACTAATTTCTGCTGGTGTTCTTTCGGGTGGTATAGGAAATGCACGTAACCGATAATGTCTTGGCCCAACTTGTTCTAATAAAGCTGGGTCAATTGGTCTTTCTCGCTGCACTTGTTGATTATATACTTTTTGAGCGGCGCCGCGCGGAGAAACTACATATTCAAAGCGTTTAGATAAATCTGCTGTATCCCCTAACCAAATTCCTGTAATTACTGCACTTTCTGGTAGAGAAAACGAGTAAAATACTTCTTGTACATCTCTGGTTTTGTTTTCGTAAACCTCGTAAAGTTGTACGTCTGCCCAGTCTCCATGCTCTTTGACTGTAACTTCTTGCTCTCGTAACCACACTTTTCTCTGATTGAGATTTAGTAAACCAGCTTTAGCTTCATCTAAGTTAGAAGTTGATTGTAATGCATGATTAACTGCTTCTTGTTCGCCTTTTTGTATTGGTGTGTCAAAAAATTGAGCATAAAGCTTCTCTGCTTTTTCGGTGTCACTCTCTACACCTTTGTATAAAAATGGTGACATTAATTGGTTGTAGAGATTTTGAATGTTTTTGCTAATTACACGAGAACCAGTCATGTGGTAATACATTACCTCAATTTGGTTACTATCCTTAACGCTGCTGAGGTACCGGTAATTAGATAAATAAGCATTGACTAATCCGGAGCGTATCGTTTCTGATTTCGCAAGTAGTGTTTGACGGTTACTATCGGTTTGTGGAGTATTAGCAAGTAAAGAAAAAGCTTGAACTTGTGGTTGTTGTTGGAATGAGAAGAAAAGAGTTAGCGTGAAAATTGAAACTCCTAAAAATCCAGCAAATGCCTTTTTTACTCCATACTGTGTAGCAAATGCTTTTAATATCTTGATTCCAGATGCAGTATATAAATATGCTACCAGAGATGGCATTGCTATAAATAAAGAACAAGTTATGCCAAAAAGTATCATACTTGCTGGTATCCACCCAAGAAGAGTTAGTACTGGGTATCGTATAAATGCATTCCAAAAATCAATAGCCCACTGAAACCTTAAAAATTCTGTTATTGACCAAGCTGCTACAGGTAACGCATAAAAACATAATATGGCACCAGCGTATATACCGAAAAACAGCATTAAACTATGTGTTAGCATTTGTACCCATGCTATACTGCGCTTTTCACCGACGTATCCATATAGCATTTCCATCGCGAAAGCGGTAATACAAATTACTATACTTCCCAGAATTTGGATACTAGCAGGTGTAAGCTCTCGAAATATAAATAGCCGTAACCCACATAGTAAAACTAAAGGCGCCTCTACACCATAAAATAATCGCAGCAGTTCTCCAGGTTGTCTACTAAATTGAGAGGCGCCGACAATAGTACAAGCTAAAGGCACTAATATTAATGTCGCTAAAGATATACAAAACTCAATGGGAACCTGTCCTGCAATAGTTGCTAAGATTAGAAATATGCCAATGAACGGCAAAATACCCAAATATACAACCGACAGAAAAATAAGATTCCAACCCCAAAATATCAGGTGGGGTATTGTATTCATTAGGACATTTAAAATTTTTTTCATATCTGGGTTTCATTGATTGTATTTATCGCAAAAATTCCTGGCTTATTGAATAAGTCAGGAATCTAATTTTTCGTGTCGTGGAATCTATATATATTAGTCTCCCCAAATTCATGTTGGAACTAACAGATACACCAGATATTTACCTAATTCCAGAAAAGTCACTTAAAATTTAACACAAAAGGTTTACGCACAAATAATATCAATGATAACAATATGAATAAAATGTTATGTTACTGAATGTAGTGGTTCGTGTCAAAAATTGTGAGGTGTCGTAGCATAGCTCACCGGAATGCACCTTGAAGGGCAAGGGTGGCACTGCCCACCCTACGCAGGAATAAGTATTACAAGCTCTTTAATTCTCGATAAGCCCAAGGTGCAAGATGTCAGATAGGCATCTCGCTTGTGCAATAATATATTTTTTTACCACAGAGACACAGAGTACACAAAGAAAGAGGTAAGAAAAAAGGAAGAAAAATTTAAACAATCAATAATATTTTAAAGATTATATAAATTTTTATCAGATTGAGAAACTTTATATTGTGGAAACTGTACTACTGTTTAATATGCCAATTAGTCTTCTATCGGCACAAAAACTTAAAGTTTGTTTAGCAAACGTCAATTGATATTCATTTAAAGCTTTAAAATTCCCCCTAACCCGCCTTCTTAAGGAGGGAAAGAGTATTTTTATCTCCTACTTAATTAGAGGAAAACAGTATTTATAGCCCCCCTTATTAAGGGGGGTTGGGGGGATTAAAGCTCAAAATTTAAAAACCAAAAGCTAAAGCATCAAGCATATATTGACTATTTTCACGTCCAATTTCTAAATAAATTTCCAATAACTCTTCATAAGCACTTTCTCCCCCTATTATGCTCCAAAACTCGTTGCCAATAATAACAGCTTCGTTAAAAGGTGTATATTGTAATGCCATTGAATGTTTATAACTAGTTCTGTTTGTACCATAAGAATTATAAGGCATAGCATAATAAGTTTTGAGATTCTGACGATTTTTCTCGCGCAGCAAGTTAAATCTTAAAAGACGTTGTGTGACTTCCAAGCATTGCCCTTTATTTGGTTTAGGAGATTTTATTTCAAATAAAAGCTCTTTGTCATCTTTGGTAAGAATATACAAATCAGCGCGCGCTTTCTTTGTCTCTAAGTCATCAGTACGTTTTGCATTTAGTACTGCTGTTACCATCTCTTCAAAAGAAGGTTTAGATTTTTTTTGTTTTAGCTACAGATTCATAATATTCTTTCTGACGTTCAGCTTCTGCAAAAGCTGCAAGACTTACTTGTTCTTCAATATCGTAACTACGACGCGCATCTTGATGATGTTCTAACGCAATTAAACGCGCGCATTCTTCAAAAGAATTACCTAATCTTGTACTTAAACCGCGCTCAAATTCATTAATCCGAATAATTTCTGTTGGAATTAATGCTGCTTGAAATGGCTTTAATTGTCCCTTTGGTGAAACCCTTAATAAATATTCTTCAGCAGTACTTGGCTTGATAATTTCACGGTCTTTGTATGCATCTATAAGTCCTTTAATAAATCCTTCTAAGTAGCCTTTTATTAATTCTCGTGTCTTTGTACTAATTGATGTCATATTTATATAATTATAAAATTATTTGTAGTAATTCTTTCGCTATATTATAAACAACAGGAACTGAAACAGCGTTTCCAAACTGATGTTTAGCTGTAGATTCATTATTATTTATCTGAAACCATTCAGGAAAACCTTGTAATTTTGCATAATCTTGTGCAGTTAGTGGTTTAAATTTTTTCGGTTGGTAAATTTCTTTTATAAATGTTTGCTTAAATGCTTCTGGCTTTTGGCATTCTATAGAAATTGTTGCCACAAAATCTCTAGTTCCTGTTGCTGTTAAAGTACCTATTGCGTATGCATGAGGTAAGTAAATTTTCGATACATTATTAATGCCTGAAGAAATTTTAGAATTAACAAATTCATACCCTTGGTCTTCAACGTACTTCAGAATTTCTTTTGAAATTAAAATATCAATTTCTTCTTTTTTTAAATCAGGAATTAATTGTTCTAATACTTTAAAGCTTAAAGGGTTTCCATCTTTTGCCCCATATATTTTTTTCCTTCTATTTCTAAGAATGGTTTTACAAATCAATTTTTCTTTAATACTGGTTTCGATTAAATCCCAAGAGTGAATAGTTGTATGTCCATCTCTAATATCGGCAAATGTAAAAAAATCATTGAGTTCGTCAATTTTCTGAAATCTATTTCTGGAAGCAGGTATTTTCCCATCCTCAAATAAAATATCTGAAGAAAACTTTTTCTTGACAAAATTGCTACGTTGGATACCAGGAATAACATCGTAAAGTTTTAAATGTTTTCTCAATGGTTTGGGAAATGTAAAACTCCAGGCATTTTCAATATCGTTTCTTATGCCAACAATAAATATTCTATCCCTATCTTGTGGTAACCCAAAATCATAAGAATTTAAAACTTGATATTTAATTATATAGCCCGCTTGTGTTAAATTAGTTATAATATAGTTTAAGCTAGCTCTGTTTCTAGGCTCTGTCAAACCTTTGACGTTTTCAAATATAAATGCTTTTGGCTGGTTTTGTTTTACTAATTTAAAAACATTAAACCAAAGTTGTCCTCTTGGGTCGTTCAAACCTAGTAATTTTCCTGCTATTGACCACGGTTGACAGGGTACTCCACCCACCAAGATATCTATTTGTTCAAAGGGTAATTTATCAATGTTTGTGATATCTCCTAAATATATCTCTTCAGAATTACATTTTATAAAATTATTTTGATATGTTTTAATAGCTTCTTTATCTATTTCTGAATATCCTAAACATCGCCCTCCTAATTCTTCCAGAGGGATTCTAAATCCTCCTATACCAGCAAATAAGTCTACAAAAGTAAATTTAGAAGCGCATACTTTAATATTAGTTGGTTGGAATAGTTGAAATAATTCTAGTTGTTGACCATAAATGCCTGTTTCCATCTTACTTTCGGCGCCGCTATATTTAGCCGTTATATTTAGAAGTTGTCCAATAAATTATAAATCATAAGATAATACATTTTTGCTATATGTTACAATAATTTATCATACTACACAAGACTGGAGATAAAATTTAGTGCGTAGTAAGTAGCATAAAGAACTTTTTCACCACGGAGGCACGGAGACACAGAGAGTAACAGTTATAAGTTACAATAATTATCGATACTTGTCTTTGAATCAGGAAAATTTAGAAATGCCTTTTAGCAGTTATAAAAGTATCAGTGCTGTTGCCAAAGAATATATTATTAAATACGTTAGAAAAGATTTTATTGTTGAAACTGATTTTACTATCAGTCAAACTTTTCGGGACGAGGTAGATTTAACATTTAATGTAAACTCCAATATTTTTACTCAAAATAAAACTTTTTATACAATTCAAGAATTGGAGCGGTTGTTTGCTGCGATTAATTATATTTTTAAAGAATGTGAGTTGCAATTAGATAATATTACACAACAATTGTAGGGTGGGCACTGCCCACCTTACTATAACAGGCAGGATGCCTGTTCCACAAGATGTGTTATGCTGCCAGATTTAACAAGGAGACAGAATTTTGTTCTTGATGTTGTTGAGTTACTTCTTCGGAAGTTAAATCAAACTCATAACAATGATTTTGCCACTGCAGTTTGAATTTTAAGCGTTTCCATGTTGGTGGAAGGTTGGGACAGGCAATGGGACCAAATGGTGCGATGCGAATACCAGCAAATCCAAATACTACTGCTTGCCATACACCTCCTGCACTTGCTGCATGAATTCCTTCTGCTGCATTTTTGCGTGTGTCTTCTAAGTCTACTAATGCCGCGCGCAAAAAGTGAGTATAAGCTTCTTCTACTTGATTCATGTCGCAAGCCATTATGGCATTAATTGCTGGACCCAAGGAAGAACCATAAGTATGGTCGGTACGAGGACTGTAATAATTCCAGTTTGCTTGCAATGTTTTTGTATCGCAGCGTAAATTGGGTGAGGAGTGGCGCCCAATATTTCGCAGTAAATACAGTAACATCAAAACATCGGGTTGTTTGAGAATCTGTTTTTCATTGGTTGCTTCGATACCTAAGAGTGCTTGCATTGACTTGGTGCGTGGTTCATAGTCTTCTAGGTCTACATCTTCTAAGTCAAAAAAGCCTTCAAATTGTTCAATTAAACCAGTTTCAGCATCTTGGTTTACATATAAACGATATTCTATTTCCGTCCAACGGTCGAGTCGAACATCGTTCAATTTTAATTTTTGGTCTATATGTAATGCTGTTTCTGGAGATTTTTCTTGTAACCACTCCCATAAATGTAACGCCGCGCGGAGATGCCACCGTACCATAACATTAGTAAAGGCGTTATTATTTACCCGGTCGTGATTTTCATCGGGTCCAATTACATCTAAAATATCGTAACCACAGCGTGCTTCATTCCACTCAACACGACTTTCCCAAAAAGCTGCTGTCTCAAGAATTATAGACGCACCATAATTTACCATCCAATCATCATCACCTGTGGCTTTCCAATACTGCCATATCGCATAAGCAACATCGGTGTTTATATGAACTTCAATATCACCGCACCAAATTCGTATTTGCTCACCTGTGACTGATGGTACCCAACGAGGTGTTGTTTCATCTCCTGTATCCGCACTTTCCCATGCATACATAGCACCCTTATAACCAGCTTCTCCAGCTTTACGTCGGGCGCCTGCAAGCGTATTATACCGATATTCGAGCAAGTTACGCGCGATTTGTGGCTGAGTGAAAGTAAAGAATGGCATTGCAAAAATTTCGGTATCCCAAAATATGTGTCCGCGATAAGCAAACCCCGAAAGCGTTTTGGGTGGGATACTTACTGTATTATCTCGATAAGGCGCCGCAGCCAAAAGTTGAAATAAACTAAAACGAACACTTACCTGTGCTTGTTCGTCTCCCTCAATTACAATATCGCTGGTTTCCCAAACTTGTTCCCATGCTGCAATATGCGCTGCCAGCAATGTACTATAGTTAGGCGCCTCATTTAACCTATCACATGCCGCAACTAACGGATTTTCTACCTCACGTGATGTAAATACAGTTACTATTTTTTCTAAAGATATAGTTTGCCCTGGTACGCAAGCAAATGTTTTATTTAAATCATTACCTTCTGATACCAACTTTGTAGCCATACCAAGCTGAATATTAGAATGCCTAGTTTGACTATGTAACCAAATATAATTATTTTTATTACCTTTACTTAATAGTTCCCAATGCTGAACTCCCTGGTTATCAGCATCATTAAAACACGTTTCTATAGAAATATCACCAGTAAAATCAACCGATGTAACCGTAACACGAACAGCCATAACATGCTGGTCTGCTAAAGAAGCAAATCTTTCAAAGTGCAAATCTATTGTATGACCACAAGGCGCCCGCCAGCGAATATCGCGACTAATCAAACCCAACCGCATATCAAGTCTTCTTTCATACTTGATAACCGTTCCCGCATCTAAACGAAAAGCTTCTCCAGCTACCTTAATAACCAAAGGCAACCAACTGGGTACATTAACAAGTTCAGTTTTACCTATAGCAACATCATCATAAACTCCGTTGATGAATGTTGCCGCACAATCACCCGGATAACCCTCCTCAAAGGTTCCGCGTGTTCCTAAATACCCATTACCTAGTGTAAATACAGTCTCGTGATGATGTAATTTGTTACGGTCAAATGTTGTCTCAATAACATTCCAACCAGCGGTATCAACACAGAGACGATTTTGTAACAAATCTGGGGTGAAAGTATTAATCATAATTAGACACAATCCTGAAGTAAAGCCGAAAGTCTCGTCTGTTGGATTGTAGGCAAAAAAACAATAGCGGAGAAAGTTATTGAGTAAACGCTCTTTCTCCGTCAAATCGAACACAATCAAGCCTAAATAGGCATTTTTTACTAGTTTTATTTCTCGCCTACATCCGTCTATAGATAGGTTTCCTTAATTACCATCTAAAAAACTGATTATCACTCAAAACTATATAAAGCTAAACATTTCGCAATGCTTTATACAAATCTACATAATTATCTCATAAAATTAAAACATCTTTAATCAGCCAGAAGGTATATCTATAAACAATTCTACTTTCTCTTGAGTGTATATATGCCGAAACGCTCTCAGTTTACAACTTATTATTACTTCACACTCATGAAGGCGCCTTCACTCTTCAGACTTTATCCACTCGCTTATTATCAGGGGTGATTGCCCTGATTTGAAAAATCAATCGATTTTCTAAATGATTTGATAATAGATGCAGCAACTACACTACGAAACTTTGGCGCCAGTACAACAGCAATGCTTGATGGTGGTGCAAGTACTAATATAATCATTGGTGGTAAACCTTTAATTTCTACAAATCGCCTTATACCACACGCAATAGCTATATATTCAGGGAGATAATGATATGTACCTTGAAGACATAACTTTTGGTAGAGACTGTAAACAATATTAATAATCATCATTATATTGGGAACAATAATTAATAAGTGGTTATTAAAGGATTGCCATGTCTCGAATTATACAAGTATTACAAAATTCATTGATTCGCATTGCGGCTTTTCTATCGGTAGCACTAAAAAGTATCGGTAATCTGTTTAAAGGTATTTCTGGTTTCCTTGGAAACGTTTTTGGATTCAGCGAAAGCGACTCTCAATATTACTTAGAAAAGGATGATTCACAAGGTGTTAAGCGTTCGGAACCAAAACCAATGCTTACAACAGACCAAAAAACAAGCTTTGAACCACCTGCTAATCGGCGCCGTACCAACAACAAGCAGATGGATTATTATTTGAAGATGGCGCAAGAAATTAAAAAAGGTTAAAAGCCTGGTTTGTAATCAAAATATTGATTGTTATTGTAGAGACGTTACATGTAACGTCTCTACATTGTTTTTTATGAATTTAAACTCTTTACAAAATGCGATAAATGCAGTATATGAAATTGCTGAAAATAATGGTATATCGTTTGGTAAACCAATTATTCTTAGCAACCAAAGCAATATTATTATACATCTGTATCCTACTTCAGTTGTGGCAAGGGTTGCGACAACAACAGGTACAGTTCGTGAAGGTGATGCATGGTTAAAACGCGAAGTAGCAGTTAGTACATATTTAGCAGAGAACGGCGCCCCCATAATACCTCCTTCAACACAATTACCACCTGGTACTTACGAGCATAACGGATTGATACTGAGTTTTTGGGAATTTGTAGAAGTCGTGAAAGAACCTGTTGACCCATTTATAGCAGGTCGCACACTGCGTCATTGTCACGAAGTGCTATGTAATTTTCAGGGTGATTTATCTCTTCTTGACCCATTAGAAGAATCACAGCGTATACTTCCAGAACTGATAAAGCAAAAAGCATTTTCTAATGATGATGCTTCTATGTTAATTAGTATTTGTCAAAGATTGAATAATAAGCAAATTCAGGCACCGATGCAACCGCTTCATGGAGATGCGAATTTTTCTAATGTCTTAAACACAACGCGCGGAGTACTATGGGCAGATTGGGAAGATACATTTATTGGCCCAGTTGCTTGGGACTTAGCTTGTTTAGTAGCACGTGCGCGCGTGTTTGGTACTGAGATAGAACAAGCGAATGCAGCACTTAAAGGATACGGTACAAATATAGATGAAGGGTTGTTAGATTTATTAGTTGAAGCACGAACATTTCAAACACTGCTTTGGAATTATATTATCGGACAACATGACCCTCAAAGCTTGGAAAGATTAAACGCGCGCTTACAGTGGTTTAGGGAACGTCAAAGCTCTTACTCATAGAATAATTATCAATTATGTAATTATTATGATAGACCAGAATCAATTTACACAAATCTCTTTCTAAAGGTACATAGATAGTCTGCTGTAACATCTGTATAGTTAAATACTGCCTTCATAATTTGTAAATAAGTAACATGGCAGTAAAAATGGTGAAAGAAGTTTCAAAAGTGAGTTTAGATGCACTAATTGCAAGAGAAGCGTTTGATATTCAAGAGCAGCAGAGTCATAACGCAGGAAGAAACATTTTAATGATATCTGTGCGGGATTTGGAGCAAAATTCCTTTTTTTACCCGTATTTGAGAAAACCTGATTTTCAGCGAGAAACTAATGAGTGGGATACAGAGAGAGTATGCGGTTTTATTGAAAGCTTTTTAGATGCAGATTTAATACCAGCGGTAATTCTTTGGAGAAGTACGAGTAGTTATTATTTTGTCATAGATGGCTCGCATCGCCTTAGTTCTTTAATTGCTTGGATAAATGATGATTATGGTGATGGTAAAATTTCCAAGCTCTTCTATGATGGAGATATAAGCGACGAGCAAAAAGCTGCTGCTCAGAATACAAGGAAACTGGTTGAGGCTAAAATAGGTTCTTATAAGTACTATCAAACACTGGCACAGCAACGAAAAGAAGTAGACCCCAAAATTTTGGAGAGAGCTAGAAATTTAGGTGCCTTGGGTATCCAACTTCAGTGGGTTGAAGGTGATGCAAGTAAAGCAGAAGCGTCTTTTTTCAAAATTAACCAAAAAGCGGCGCCAATTGCTCCAACAGAAATTCGTTTACTAGAAGCTCGTAAAACTCCAAACGGTGTAGCAGCGCGCGCAATAAACAGAAGTGGTAACGGACATAAATACTGGTCTGCATTTTCACAACAAAAACAGCAAGAGATTGAAATGATAGCTCAAGAAATACATCAACTTATTTTTGAGCCAAAATTAAAGAACCCTATTAAAACTTTAGATTTACCAATAGTAGGTAATTTATCTTCATCAGACAAACTCGAATTAATATTAGAGTTTGTTAATATAGTGAATGACATAAAATCAGATGACCAGCTAGGGGAAGATTCAACAGGAGATAAAACTGTAGAACTTCTGAGAAATTGTCGAAAAGTTGCCCAAAGAATAAATAGTAATCATCCTTCATCACTTGGCCTTCATCCAGTAGTATATTTCTACACCAGTGCTGGCAAACCAAAGATAGGTTCATTTTATGGAGTAGTGACTTTAATGTTAGAGTTAGAGAAAAGAAAATCATTTATTAAATTTACAGATGTAAGAAAAGATTTTGAATGGATAATTTGGCAGTACGACATGATACCACAGCTTGTAAGTAAAAGTAGCGCTATAGAAGCAAGGGAGAGAGTTAAAGATTTTTATCTAACAATTATTGATAAATTACTACAAAAAATAGATAAAAAGAATGTTATGAAAGAAATAGTAGCCGAAAGAAAATTTGGAATTTTGAAGATAAAAACAAAAACCGATGGTAGTGAAACTCAAGGTCAGACATTTTCTCGTGAAACAAAATCAGCAGCTTATATAAGAGAAGCATTACGTGGCACACCAAAATGTAAAATATGTGGTGGTTACATCCCTGACCGCTTTAATTCTATTGACCACATCAAAAGGAAAGCTGATGGTGGTCTAGGTACCATAGATAACGCACACCTAACTCATCCATATTGTAATACAACTTATAAAAATTAATCTCTTGTGGGGTGGGCATCCTTGCCCGCCCTAGATAACCACTGCTTAACAAACCAATCAAGAACCATACACAGCTTATCCTCTTCAGGCTCATAATACCTTTCAGTAGTAGCAACAGGAAAAAAGAAAGCAATAGAATACAAAAAAACCTCTATATCCTGCTCAATATCATCTATATAAAACAAATTTCTATCAACCCCTTCTTGAATAATTTTTCGCAAATTCTCTCTCATCCAATTAGTTTGCTCTTCTAATAACTGTGGTTTAAGTCGAATAACCGCACGCGCGAGTTCGGCAGCATGAGAGGTACTTTGACGTGTATCTAACGCCGCACGAAAACGGTTAACAATATAAGCTTTAAGTTTTTCGCTTGGGGAAATTTGCGAATTTAGAATCTCAAGCGCATCAGCTATATGTTTCTGAGCATAACTTTCAGCACTAGCAATCAAAATATCATCTTTGTTCTTAAAATACAGATAAAGCGTCCCCACGGCAATTCCAACATCCTTAGCAATTTCTTGCATTGTCGTTTTTTGGATACCATATTGCCGAAGACGCTGTTTTGCTGCATTTAATATTGCTTCTCGTTTTGCCGCATCGAGCTTTTGCATTCTTAATTAGCTTCTTTTCCACACTTTAACGATTCTTTGTCCGGCGCCAAAAGGAAAGTAAGCAAGTTTTGGTTTTTGATTGACCTAGAGTTAATATCGCGTGTGATGAAATTGAAAAATAGTGTTAAATTGTTACGCTACTTTCCAATCAGCTTATCATATTCTGCGTGTGTGCCAATCCAAAACCATGAAATGCCTTTTTCAACCTCCACTCCCAATGCTCTATAGTTTAATCCTGCTCTTACTGACCAATAATTTTTACCAACTTTTTTGAAGTGTAATGATGGATGAGATGGATCGGCTTTTAGTAATTCATAGCATTCATCGGCTGTTCGTTGTATCTCTTCAGGCAAGACGTTATAGCATTCCCAAAAGCGACGAGTTGTGTAGTGCATTACATTTCTCTACAGTGTCCTGCCTCAAATTCAGCTATCGCTTCAGCAGCCAGAGCTTCTAATTTACCATCAGCAGCATCTTTTTCCAATTGCTCATCCCACCGTTGGTAGTCTAAATCAGCAAACCATTTCATAAGTTTTTCAAACTCATCAGGCGAGAGTTGAAGTATTGCTGATTCTATCTGCTCAAGTGTCATCATAAGCCTAACAGAACTGTAACTTTAGCAAATTAATTATAGCTTGACAAACAACAGCATTAAAGTTTGCCTATTTTTTCACATTATAAGGGACAGCCTCGACGCCCATCCCACAAGATAGTTTTTGCATTCTTAATTAGCTTCTTTTCCACACTTTAACTTTAACGCCATTTTTCGGACGCAGGGTGAAGGTCGGGTCTAGTTCAATTTGTTGTGGTACTAATTCTAGCCTGAAACGCTGAAATATCGATACCAATATTATTGTAGCTTCCATCAGCGCGAAACTCTTACCTATACAGATTCTTTGTCCGGCGCCAAAAGGAAAGTAAGCAAATTTTGGTCTTTGGTTGACCTTGGATGGTAAAAAATTGTCTGGTTCAAATTTTTCTGGGTTGTCCCAAAATTCCGGGTGACGATGAACTATATACTGACAAATATTAATGGTTGAACCTTTGGGAATAAAGTAACCCTTTATTTCATCATCTTCTAATGCTATCCTTGGCATTCCCCAAGCAGGTGGGTAAAGACGCAACGTTTCATCAATTATCCTGCGAGTGTATTGAAGTTGCGGCAATTTATCGTATGTAACACTGCTACCATTGAGAACTGCTTGTAACTCCAGAAGAAGATTGGCACCTATATCAGGATGTTGTCCTAAAATATACCAAGTCCAAGATAAGGCAGAAGATACTGTTTCGTGTCCTGCAACGAGTAAAGTAATTACTTCATCCCGCAGTTGTCTATCAGTCATTCCTTCCCCAGTTACTTCATCTTGTGCAGCTAGGAGCAATGATAGTAAGTCGTGATTATTTGTAGGGTTTTGGCGCCTCTTATTAATGATATCGAAAACTAAATCATCCAAAGTTTGAACAGCTTGACGGAAACGAAGATTTCTAGGAGTTGGCGCCCACATAGGTTCTGTCGGCAAGTTGTTGATCTTATAGCTGATAAACTCAAACCCAGTACGGAAAGCCTTTCCAAAAACGCTCTCTTCATCACTGATATCTGTACTAAACAAAGTCAACCCAGCAATTTTCAAAGTCAAAGGCATCATAGCATCAGCTATATCAATAACTTCACCATCTGGTTTTTTCTCCCATATCTGAAGTAAAGACTCAGTACAACTCAACATTGTAGAAAAAAGACTTTCTATGTACTTTTGATGAAATACTGGTTGCATTAGGCGCCGATGCTTAAGCCAATAATCTCCTTCACTGACAACTAGACCTTGACCCATCAATAAACTAAGAGTAAGCCAAAAAATGAATGATCCTGTGGTGTCATGCTGAGGAACGAAGCATCTTAAAGCGTGATGTAAACATATTTTTCCAACAACAAAGCATCTCCGCTAGATTCTTCACTGCGTTCAGAATGACATTGGGCATTTTTTTTCGTGGAGTTATCTAAATGGCTTTTTAACTATATCTGGTTTATTAATAGTACACGCTTAGTTTCTGTTTTGACTAAATTTGCCAAAAAACAGTTACTATGCACCATATTGGCAGGTTTTCATTGCCAGAATTTTGTCCGCAACTTCTGCAAAAACGGGCATTACCGATAAACGATTTCCTTGTTTTACTACCATTAGCTGCTCTGGGGTAAACTTAGAGCGAAGTTGTGAAAGTGAAATTAAATTAGGGAAAGTCTCAACAAATTCGAGTACAACAGTTTGCCAGCGTGGAGACTCAGAAGTTGATTTTGGGTCGTAATAGTCGCTTTCTGGGTCAAACTGACTTGGGTCTGCAACTTCCGCTTTCACGACACGCATTAATCCGACAATACCAGGGGGATTGGTATTTGAGTGATAAAAAAAAGCTAAGTCTCCTTCTTGCATTTGCCGTAGAAAGTTACGTGCTTGGTAATTACGAACACCGTCCCAGATAGTTTCACCCTGTCGTTCGAGGTCAAAAATGCTGTATACGTCTGGTTCTGACTTCATTAGCCAATAATTTATTGAGTTCATTTGTTCGCACTTACCTATAAACCAGTGAACATTATCTCAGTGATTGGCGCCTATATAGAGCAATCATTTTTCAGAGCAGCAACCAACAAGTTATTTTCTTTGGAAATTCGGGATGGGTTTTTCCGAAATCGTCAAGTGTGGTTGGGTAGTAGATAATATACAAACGGATATATCGAATCTATATTAAGTAAAGTAAGGGAACTTATCCCAGCTTAAACCCAGTTTACCAACTGGGTTTTTGTGTTTCGGCTACAAGTAAGTTGGCGTTGCAGCCGCCATTGTGTACTTCATCAGAACGGGAACCGCTATGCTGTTGCAGATATGCCTGACAGAATTATTGCTGCCACGGCAAAGCATATGAATTTATCTTTAATAAGTTGAGATACTAAAATAGTTTCATCTGGAATTAGTATTCTCTGGTAAACTAATGTTGTATTAGTCACTACTATGGTATTATAATTTAAAAACTATAATTAGCTATGTATGAGATTAAATGGGTGAGGATTTTTGAGGATAAATACATCATTTTCTTTGATTAAATCGCCTTTACACTCAACTGGTAAACGTTCTTGGTAGGCTTTGACGGCAAGAATATAATCGTGGTCAGCAAGCTCGATATGTATAGAACGAAGCTTGTCAATAACAACCCCAAGAAGCGTTATTTGTCCACTTAAATTATCTGCATTAGGGGTAGCAATATGAGTTACCACACCTTGAATAGTGGTATTAGGTGAATTTGTGATTAAGTCGCCTACTATATCAAGTTGAGAGCGATTTTCGGCATTTTCTAAAATGTTTATAATTTCTGATATGCGAAGAGAATAGTCATCAAAATCTTGGTCTACAGGTAACTGAATTTTTAGATTATCCTCGCTTGTGCTAGCGCGCGTCCAAATTGAAACTTTGTTCGGTATCCTGTTACGTTCTTGCCAACCTGTTTTTTGTAAATAAGCTTCAAGGGAGAGCAGTTGAAGATGACTAAGAACATCTATATCAGAAATAATTGCTTTCATAATGTTCCTCCTAATTTTATTTGCTGCATAAGTTTTTTCAAAGCATTTACTGTAAATAAGTTTTAACGAGGAATATAGACAGTAACCTTGTCAGTATTTTTCGTTTCTGCTTGTCCGCGTAAGGATATCCAATAAGCACAACGTCGCATACAAAGTTCGGTCTCTGATTGATTAATCCATTCCTGCAATAATTCAGGAATCAAAACAACTACTAAAATTCGAGGTACAATAGTTTTTTCCTTCCTTAACTCATTATAATTCTTTATTTTTAAAGGGTATCTAATAGATTCTAAACTTAAAACATCAAGGGATGTTGATTTTACCTGCAAGTCCAACTGAGGCTCATAAAGTGTATCATTAGCTACTGTTCCAGTAATTGAAATGTCAATACCACTCTGAACGTGACAGTGAGCTTTTTATTTCGGTAATGCAAAATCCTCCGGAACCATCAGAAGGATTACGTTCGCTGTTTAATGAAACTTAATATTATTTAAATTATTTTATTCAGATTGGGTGTATCAGCGTGAGGTAGTTGTGTTTGTTGATAACGTACACGAATAAAAACGGAGCCAGTTGTCAGTGGCGCCGTATAGAGTAATTAAAGTGTGATTGGGTTTGAAGAGACTTATAAATTAAGATTATTTAACAGCAATCGCTTGACCAGCGCTGCTAAAGATATCTGTAAGGTTTGTTACAGAAGCTGTACCACTACCAGTGGGACCAGCAAATGTTTGTTGACCAACTTGGAGTTGTTTTAGAGAGTAGCTGTTAGATGCATCTGATGCAAAACCACCTACATCACCAAAAGTTATTGCTAAACCACCAGCTACGGTGTCGAGTTCGTCGTTTGATAGTTCAATTGCATTAAGTTCGTTATTCATTACCTTATCCTCAAGTTATATTGTTTAATTGTGAAACCGGGAGCAGTGATAATCACTGTTCGCTTTCATGAATATATAGTAGGAATTTTGCCTGCTTTGATGCATCGTAATAAAGCTTGAATTGAAACCACACTTTTTATTGAGGAAGGCGCCCATACTAAAGTTGGAGATTTAATATATACTGCAAACGGGTTAAATATAAACTTTGTCATGCTGAACGAAACGCAGTGCAGTGAAGCATCTTAGAGATTCTTCGCTACGCTCAGAATGACATTTCTAAACCGTTCTTAGTATAGCAGTCAAAGATCGTAAAAAACAAATTGTACGTTGTAGAGACGCGAGGAACATCGCGTCTCTACGTAGAATGATATTTTACTGCGTCAATATGTAATGCCGAAATCTTGGGCAGAAGCAAGCGAAAACCACCAGTTACTTTATACTAATCAACTGAAACGCCTCCAGTTTTAAATACTATATGTACCGTAGGCGCTTGCGTCTCGCCTGTACTACAATATTAAGGAAGTGTTTATATTGTAGGATAGGCGAAACGGGCAAGGATGCCCATTCCACAAGATGAATGGTAATTTTTTAATTTTGCGAAATCGTATATGTATGTTGGGTAGTTCTACTTAAGAGACTATATTAAGAGCTACTATATATGATGACTGCTGATTCTGAAACCTGGGTAACTCCTACTCAAGACCAAATCACACGCACTAAAAATAAGATAGACGCTTCTATTAAAAGTATAAAATCTAACCCTAATTACCGCGCCGATTCCGCTCCATTTTACGGCTTTCACAATGCTGGCGAAGCTGTACGCGGTACGGTAATAATATTCCACGGTTTTAGCGCCAAACCAACTCAGCTATCTGCACTGTCTGATTATTTGTATAATAACGGCTTTAATTATTATCAAGCGAACCTAGCAAATCATACATTACAACCACCTAATAAGTTTTGGTGTCAAATTGATTTAAAACCAGAAATTCTTAATCCTTTGCGCTCAAAAGCACATAAAGACCCAGTTATACAAAATTTCCTTGCCAGTTTGCCTGAAGACCCAAGTAAATATGAGCGTCCTTCAATGCTGCAAATGGCTAATTTAGTTGCGCGGTTAATGTTAATTGAACCACGTTTGATGAATATTATGGCAGCAGCAGAAAATGACAATGACCCAAATTTCTCGCGCTACTTTATTTCCAATCACATGGATTATCTTACCGACGCGCGTAAACGTTTGGATGAACTTGATGCAATGCCAGGGCCTATTTATGTAATTGGACTATCGGTAGGCGGCGCCATTGCGTTAGGATTAGCAGCAGACCAACCAAAGCGTATTGCAAAAGTAGTTGCATATACACCGTTGTTGAAACTTTACGAGCCAACGCTTGAGCGATATATTGAATTAGCTGGTCCATTGGATATGTACGAAAAGAGTTGGCGCCCTGGAGAAAGTTTTCCTGTGGGTGCATTAAGCGCAGCAGCGAAATATGGAGCATATGTCCGCGAACCTAAAAATATCAAAGCACTGAAAAATATTCCCACTTGGATGGTGCTTACAGAAAATGAAGATGCAGCTAGTATTCCAACAAACGAAGACTTTTTTAGTAAAATTGGTGGAACTGATGCAGGACATCGTTTGTTTAAATATCCTGCTTCCGACTTAGTACCCCATCCACTCGCTGAACCTAATGTACAAAGTCAGGGAATGACAAACCGCTTTTGGCAAAGTTTATATCAAGAAACTTTTAGGTTTTTAACAACGGGTGAATATGACCCCAGCAATATGGACACCGTTGAACAAGACCCTAATTTACCACAAATGGCGCCTGTTTAATTTTATATCTCAATTGTGGCACAGGTTAGAGTTAGTGCATTGTTAACATTATGATGGGACGGGCAAGGATGCCCGTTCCACAAGACTGTTAAAATTAGAGTGTTTGGGAACAATTGGTGTTGTGGATGACTCTAGCTTAGATATATTTAACGATTATTTATATATTTAAGCTATCTCCAGATGCAACCCAAAACCCTAGCAGTCGCAGCACTTATATCTTTTCTGATTCCAACCAGTGTTGTAGCAAAAACAGCTACCCAAAACAATCCTAACAAGATTTGGATGCTAAGTAGTATTGCTCAACAATATGCAGAAGTTGGACAGAAACAAAAAGCTTCCGAATTAATTACTCAAGCGCTCCCGTTAGTTGATAATATTTCTAGTAACTGTGATAAGCCAAAACCTATGGCTACTATTGCTGGGAATTATGCACGGGTTGGACAAGATGCTCAAGCCAAGCTTTTATTAGAACAAGCTATCAAAATTGCTAAGACTGCAAAAGGTTGCAACAGTACTAATGATTCTGTTGAAAATTTATTGGATATTTCTAATAAATATATTGATGAAGGGCTTTACGATTTAGCGCTTCAAAGTGTGAAAGGTTTGGATGATGCTTCTTTGTTCTATCAAGTTTATGGATTGTCTTTAATTGCGCGCGATTTTGCTCAAAGTAAGAAAGTTGACCAAGTTAATGCTTTGACTACTGAAATTTTAAATGTAGCTCAAAGTATCAAAGATGTTAACCAAAGAGCTTTTGCTTTAAGTCGTGGCGCCTATGAGTTTATCGAAGCGCGGCAAAACACGCAAGCTATCAAGTTGCTAACTGAAGCACAGAAAACTATACCAGCTATTAAAGATGTTGACGGCAAACCTGACACATTGCTTTTAATTGCACGTGGTTATATTAAATTAAGACAACCGACTGAAGCAATCAAAATTCTTGAACAAGCTATACTTGCTGCACAGAAAGTCTCTAACCTGTCTTTTCGAGTCCATAATTTGGGCGCCATCGCAGTTGAGTACGCAGCAGTTAATCAAAAACCAAAAGCTAATTTATTATTACAACAAGCGTTATCAACTGCAAATAAAATTAAACCAGGTTCACAAAGAGATGATTTATTACTAACAGTTTCAAATTATAGCGCTAAATCTGGACAATACGACCAAGCAATAAAAATTGCAAACAGTATCAATAATAATCGTCAAAATCAAGCTGCTGCATTGTCTCGAATTGCTGCTGAAGTTGCGCGTCAGGGAAAATTTGATTTAGCTTTACAAATTGCTCAACGACAAATTAGTGATGCGGGGCATAAAGCAGGCGCCTTAATGCAGATAGCGCGCGCTTTAGTTAACACTAAACAACTGGATAGAGCAGTCACAGTAGCCCAAAGCATAAAAGGTAAGTATGAAAAAGTAGGAGTTTTATCAGAAATAGCCCTTCAATATGCAGAAAATGGAAACCCCGACAAAGCAATGAATCTGGTTAACACAATTAATAAGCTCTCTGCTTCGCTATCTGATGAAGGAAATGACATAGATTGGATGTTGCCTGTTGTTGCTCAAAGTTATGCGAAAGCTGGAAACTTTGACCGAGCAATAAAAGTTGCTGAGTCTATTACAATTACACAGCATCGAGTCAATGCATTAACAAAAATTGCTAACGAATACTCAGCTAAAGGACAAAAAGATAACTCTTTACTTTTACTCGCCCAAGCTTTCCAATTAGTCAAATAAAGAAAGTATAAAAATTTAGAATAATCATGTCATGCTGAACGCAGTGTAAAGCGAAGCTTTTCCCGCAGGGTAGCATCTAAATAACTTTCAAGATAAAAGAGATTCTAGCCTGCGGCAAATGCTCCACATTATACTACTTTCGCTTGGGACAAGTTATATCTTAGCAAAATTGAAACACTTCTGAAATACATCAAATCCAATCAAATTTTATGAACAGAAAAGTTAAATTAATTATTTTATTTGTTGCTTCCTTCCTTGTAATATCAATTTCCTCATTTGGTTTATTTTTAAACAAAGTGGCGCCGTTCCGAGCAAATACACCGATTGAAGCTGTTACAATTGGATATAACACTCCAACACCCGTTAAATTTTTTGGAAATATTTTTGAATCATGTACAAAGAGTAATGATATTACAGAGTGTCACGTAAATATACAAAAGCGTCCATTAGAAATAACGGTTAATAATAAACAACAAGAGCCAAATCAACTACCCAAATGTCTATTATCCTATGCTAGACAAAACTTTAATTGTTTTGTGGGAAGTGGTGGTTATGCTGGTGGAGTTCGCTTTCTTAATTCAATATATACAACTAGCAGTTTAGGTTTGACTAGCCAGCAATTACAAACTTTAAAGTCAGATAATTGGTTTGCTCAGTTCAATCAAAATACTTGGTCAAATATATCAATTATTTTATCAGTTATTTGTGGCATCGTTGCGGCAATTATCATTTGGCAATATCCGAACAAATACATACGGACGTTTGCTAATTTAGCCATTGGGTTAAATATTTTTTATCAAGCATTAGTTCAACTTTACAGAATTAAACCAGTAACAAGTATATTAAGGGATTTGAATGAACCACAAATGATGCTTATTGCAGCATTATTGGCAATCCTTTTAACTGGTTTAATTTTGACGCTTAATTGGCGCCGTCAAAACTTAATTAAGTTGTTTTCTATTATCGGTGGTGTAAATATCGCTTATGTATTTGGGCTACTTGTTTATGGGTTTTTAGTTAGTGGTGGCTTTATTATTGCCGATTATTAATTAACCGTATAAGGCTACACCCCAATTTGCAACTCTGGGGTTAGCTATGGCAGTTCATGCTTAACGCCTTACGGCATCTAAGGTTACAGCACCTATCTTTTCTACACAAAAATCTGCTAAAGAATACTGCTCAACGCCTTACGGCATCTAAGGTTACAGCACACATATACAACTATTCAATGACAGTTACCCGGAAATCTGCTCAACGCCTTACGGCATCTAAGGTTACAGCACAGCAATACGACGGAGTAGAGTTGAACTTGTTGGACTGCTCAACGCCTTACGGCATCTAAGGTTACAGCACGTCAGTATTAGCTTGTGATGCTGTGTAAAATACACCTGCTCAACGCCTTACGGCATCTAAGGTTACAGCACAAAAGTGTCGTTGTTAATTTCGTCTGTTTGTTTGGTCTGCTCAACGCCTTACGGCATCTAAGGTTACAGCACTACTTTACCAGGTCTTAGGCGTTGGAAAAAAAACCTGCTCAACGCCTTACGGCATCTAAGGTTACAGCACGGCGCCTTCCAAAATCCTTATATGGCGCAGTTCCCTAGACGATTTTACAAGCACCTGGTGCAAAAAGCTATTACAGCATTTGGTTATGTGATAAAACAGAAAAATTCAACTTCTCTAATTCACTATTGGTAAGGCTTTCAGCATTTTGCAAGCACCTCTAAAGAGTTAAAGAGGCAGTCAGCTATTCTGCTACAAGTCTTCTGGGTAAAAAGGTGTCTGTTTTGGTTTCACACTCAGAGGTGCTTGTAATTTTAGACGATTAAAAAAGGTTCGTCTCGATTTTGCCATATTCCAGGGCGGTTATATTTAGGAATATCTTCGACACAGCGATTGCTTAGACGAATAAATAGGATGTTGTCCTCGCTAGCTAATATTGTTTCTAATTCCCAGCGTAACTTTTCGCGCGTGCGTTGACTTAACCAGCAGCGAAATATTGAGTATTGAACTCTTTGCCCGTATCCTTCTATGAGTTTATAAGCTTTACGCCATCGTTTTTGACAGCGAATGTCGTAACAAATGATGTAGCAATTTTTTAGTTCTGCCATAGTTGTTTAAAATTGATTTATCTAACAATTAACTGTGCAAATAACCCGCCTTCACCAGACCACTCTTTTTCTAATAACCTCACCTCTAGTTCTAAAAGTCTTCGGTATGTCAGTGAATATTCTGTGACAGGGTGTTTCCAAGTTTCTTGTTTACGCCGTTCGTACATGTCTACAAATTTACGTTTACCTGCTTCACTCAACCAAACTCGGTTTCCGCGCGCTTCAAAGTCTTCTTTTACATCCCATTGACCACGATTTATTGATGCGATGATCGGCATGTCAACGAGTGGGACGCGAAAAATCTCCATCAAATCTAATGCTAATGGCGGCGCCTGAGTACGAGGTTGGTGATAAAGTCCTAATGCTGGTTCTAAACCAACTGTTAAAATAGCATTCATCACATCTTTAAGTAGCAATGAATACCCAAATCCCAACATTGTATTGAAGCGGTCTTTGGGTGGGCGCCGATTGCGTCCATCGAATTGTAGTTCATTGGCGACATTAGGTAAAATTAAACTTGGTAAGGCGCCAAAATATAAAGCAGCGAGTTTACCTTCCATTCCGAGTAAAGAGGCAATTGATTTTGCTGAAGGAACTTGTTTAAGCAAGATTTGCATTTGCTTAATAGCTGATTGTGATGTCTCTGAGACTGCTTTACCTCGTGTCCCACGCATCAAAAATTTACGTTGTCCTTGCCCACGACAAATTACTAATCTTCGTGCAAGTTCTAAACAAGTTTCTGAATTACTTAGCGCTGCATATTGGCGCACTCGTCGCTGAATACTACCTTGACGAATATCGAAACTACCAAGATAACGCCCACTACCAGAAATAAAATGCACTCCAATACCATGTTCTGCACAGAAATATAATGCTTGAGTAGAAATTTGTGAAAAGCTGTGTAGTACTAATTGCCCTATTTGTTGTGCTGGTATTTTTTCTTCTGGTTGACCACGACGGGCAATTTTAATTTGTTCTCCAGTTCTTCCAACTGCTGTACCTGGTTCAAGTACGTGTATAATTTGTCGCGTATCGTCTTCTGGAAAAAGTCTTATTGGTTGCCACTCACGGTCATGTACTAAACGCGCTTCTTCAGGTAAACATACAGGCGCCAATGAACATCTTGCACAAAGCCGTTCGTTATCTGCTACGGGTGGTCTGTGTGTAGATTGTTGCAGTTTACGAGCTTCCTGTATTGCGTCACGTACCGCTTGGCGCCCAGTATCATCTAAAGGAACATGTATCAAAACATTATCAGCATGGTAGCGAATACGACCTTCTTTAATTGGAAGACCTAATGCTGATTCAAGTAAACAAGCATAAGCGAGAATCTGCAACTTATCACTTTCCCAAGCTTGGGGTTGCTTTTTGTCATCCCGATGGCAACGTCCACGTTTATGTTCATAAGGAATAGTTTCTCCGTCACGAGTTCGCAGTGCATCAACACGTCCACGTAAACCTAACTCTTCACTAACAAGAAATAACTCCTCCCATTCTTCATCTTCCTTTTTCTCAAGTTCCGCATGTAAACGGCGCCCAGCAAAGACTGCTGCATCTTGTGTATAAAGTTCCTCAACTTCTTCAAGGTAAAAAAGACGAGGACAATACGCAAGTGCGTGAAGCGAAGACACACGGATAGTTTCGAGTTTGACATTAAACTCAAGGTGTTCAATAGTTTGCATAAATGCCTTTAGGGTAATTTTGATTTTTTGGTTTTGGTAAAGGCGCCTTACGACATCTGAGGTTACAGCAACATCTAAATTAATACGTTGCCTAGAAGTAAAAGAATGCTCAACGCCCTGCTACATCTAAGGTTAAAGCACCATCACGTTTCTTAGTGGCACCGTAACCGATAGTATGCTCAACGCTTTACAACATCTAAGGTTAAAACACTTGCAAGATAAAGATAACTCCATTCACGTTTTCGATGCTCAACGCCTTGCGATATCTGATGTAAAAACATCTAGACAGGTGCCCAAAGATACTATCTTCATACTTGAATACTCAACGCCTTGCGACATCTGAGGTTAAAGCACGTAGTCCTAAGTCCTAATCAGTCCCTTGCGAACTGGTACGGATGCTCAACGCCTTGCGACATCTAAGGTTAAAGCACTTTTGTCTATTTTTCAAAGCTTCGAGTACAGATTCCATGCTCAACGCCTTGCGACATCCGAGGTTAAAGCACAATAGCTGTTTGAGGCGCCTCCCATTGAATACCACATGCTCAACGCCTTGCGACATCCTAGGTTAAAGCACCGCCTATACCACCGCTACCAGCTATTAAGTAGTAAGTATGCTCAACGCCTTGCGACATCCGAGGTTAAAGCACAGTTTTGTTACTAGTCTTATGAACTGGAGGTATCCAATGCTCAACGCCTTGCGACATCCGAGGTTAAAGCACTCGGCAAAGTAAAAATCGCCGTCACCAGGAATATCATGCTCAACGCCTTGCGACATCTGAGGTTAAAGCACTTTCTAGCAAGCCTTTCAGTTATTTGCAAGCAGCTTTAAGCCTTTGAAAACTGCTGCTAGGTCTGTTGCTACAAACCTTCTAAGCGAAAAAGTTACTTTCTTTGATTTCACACTCAGAGGTGCTTGCAATTTTCGACATGCAGGTAGTTTTAAATTAATTAACTTGAACCAATTCCACTTTTAGGTAATTGTATCCAGGAGTTACTAGGAGGTTGCAAACAAAAAGAACTCGGTGTAAACACTTCTATTTGGGTTTTGCTATTGTCTGCTCGGTCAATCCAAACTGTTAGTCTACAATATCCGCGTTCGGCAGAACGGTTTCCTTGCTCTAATGGAGAATACCAACGTGCCATAAGAGGACTGTCAATAGGTTCAATTGAATCAAACAAAAAGTTGTTATCCCCAGCAAATGGTAGTCCATATCGAGGTTCGTCTAATTCGCCGTTGAGTCCTTGGAGAATGCGCTCACACAACCATTTTTCTGCTCGCATACCAATTACCAAGTTTAAGCCAACTAAAACTTGCCGTTTTACTGGTGCTATCCAGTACTTGGAGCCATGAGTTTTTTCTGCAAGTTCTTTACCAGATGCACCAACAGGATATTGATGTAATTGTTGGTCTAATACGGCTGTTTCTGGTTGAGAAACTTGAGCTATGGCAATCTCAATTTCAGGCAAATCATCCCTTATCAATGTCACTGGATTTGCTAACTCAATTCGCTGTTCGATTCCTGCAATATTAAGCAACAATCCGTATACAGTAGATGGGGAAGGTATGGGTGTGGTTGAGCGAGAGGCGCCAGATTGAAAAGGTCTGAATGACGCAAACGGAGCTTTAAGGTGAAAAAATTGCTCACCCAAAGTGTTATTATTATAATTTTTCATCATTTATTGCTTGGTAAAAACTCTATTGCCAGAGCATCAAACAACTTTTCGGGATTAGTGTATAAATGCGCTCCCGCTTCTTTTAATCTAGTTAATTCGGCATTTTCCATATCACGGACGATTTCGCCACCTACCCAGAATTCGTTTGCAGGTAAATCACAATTTTCATCCTCAGCTTTTCCCAAACGGTTTAGTTCTAAAAAACCTCCCATATCATCAAAACCATATGTATTATAACCAGCTACTAGCTTAGGGGTAAGTCTTGCAACTACAGAACGGGGTGCGAATTCGTAATAAGCACGAGCATGACCACCAGCTACTTTATTTAGTTGGGCAATGGCTTGGAGTAATGCTTTTACCCATTCGGGATGTTCTAAACAATCACGTTGTGATAATGCAAAGGGATACTGAAATGCTGTATAGGTGACTTCTCGATGTAGTAATGCAGAAGTACTGGCATTACTCCAAAAAGTTTTTTCATTGTTTTTAGTTTTCTGATTTAGTGGAGATTGATGAAATACTGCATCATATTTATATGGACTTAATGCTACTGCCATATTACAACGAAAAATGCTATCACGCTTTGGTGGTAAAGGTTTATTTTTCTTTACATCTTCAGTTTTAGCGACTAAGAAACCGAATAGAAAATCATCTGCGTATTTATTAGCGTTGGGAAATTCTTTAAATTCTACAGCTAATTGATCAGCATCATAAACTCTAGAGCGGTTATGAGGTAGTCCCATCAAAATCAATGTTTCTCGCACAGCATTACGCATGGACTCTGGGCTGACAACAGTATATTTTTGTCCATTTTTAGAAATTTTTTGCAAAACTGTGCGGTTTTCTTCAGATTCTCCACGATAATTACTAGAAGGAGCGGGGTAAGTTAGAACTGTGGCAAACAAATTAAGGTTTTTCATTCGTATATCCAGTAATATTTGATACGCCTATTGGCAATCCAAGGTAAATAAATTATTAAGCAGCATCAACTTCAGAAGGTTGATTATCTTCTTTTTTGACGAGTGGAAATTGGCTAGAAAGAGCTAAAAGCGTCACTGCACGTACATCATCAGTTTGGTTAAATAATATCTCAGTAAAGCTGACAAATTCATCTTGTTTTACAAAAGGATAAAGAACTGAGACGAAGTAATCAATAAAAACTTTACCTTCTGTCCGAGAGCGAACGGCAAGAAAAGCTTCGTTCGCAATTTTATATTTTTTTTCATCAGCTTCTTTTTGGGGGATAGGTTTTCCATCCTGAGAGTAAGTCTTTTTCTCCTTATCCCATTTCATTCTATATTTGCTTTCAAGTTTACCTATGACGTAACCCTGGCAAACATGATAAATTATTTGAGCATAATCGCGAATGTCTTTTTTCATTTTAACTCCTATTTCTTGTTCAAATAAATTACGAGCATCATGGCTAAAAGTAGAGTCTTGCAACCAAGTTCGAGGAATGCGGCTTAGAACTGCATCAAAATCAGTCCAAGGCTTAATTTTTCGAGCATTACTATCAAATTCTTCATCTGGCTGTTGCCGCAGAAGATTAATTAATAGCTGCTTACGAAACCACGGGCACCAGTATGATTTTTTAATTACCTCATATTTATCAACTTGTTGCTTAACTGGTTCTAGAGTACTATTTGAACGTATTTTGATATTATTACCGATTTTTTCTGCATGGATAAGTTCGACACCTAAGATCATCCGCCGCAATTGCTGGTCTCCTGTTTCACGCTCAATCCGGTCACGTAGTAACAGCAACAGATCAAGGGCGCCTTCTTCCGGTAAATCAATCACTGCTTCACGAGGTAAATAACCCCACTTCTTTACATCTCGCTCTTTTAATACTTGGGGAAATACGCGGCAAAAATTCTTCAAGTTTGCTACATCAGGAATTGCCAAAGCATAACCAGCTAATTCACGTTTGCCATCTTTATCTAAAACAGCAGGACAATAAACTTGTGCAGCAAATGCCCAAAAGTGCAGTAGAAACTGATAGCGCACTTTATCTTTGACAGGTATATTTTCCGCATTTGCAGCCATCGCACCCAGGTAATAATTACCTGACTGTCCAGTAATCTTGTCTGGGTGTTGCAGTTCTTCCCAGATATCTTGTACATCTTGTGAATAAGAAGTTCCATTTACTCGATGATTAAAAGAGTTACGAGTTGCAGGTACACCTCTAACTATACTCCAAAGCATATCTCGCCAAAGTTTTATCCACAGTCCGCTTTCCGAACTATCATTGGATTTATCCCAGTTAGAAAGAAATGCACCTTGGGGAATTGTTACGGTATAGAAGTATTTCAAAACTCGCTTAGTTTTGGTTTTATCCTTTTTATCTGGTACTTCAACTTCCTCCATGCGGTCATATTTTTTGATTTTCGTTTCCGTTGAGCGTTCTTGAGTGAATGCTTGATAAGTTAGGTCAAAGAGTGCCTGTAAGCCTTGTAAATTTAGCTTTAAGATTACGCCAAACTCATTTAAACTCTTTAATTCTATAATTGCTCCCTCACGTTCTTTAAACCAAGGTTGGGTATCGCGTAAATATTGCACCATTAAAACCAAACCTGCCAACCCTGCACGATGTTGAGCAGATGGTAATTCTGCCAGTTGATAGTTTAGTTCTAGCTCTACTTCCATTCTCCAAACCCCCTTCTGGAGCAATATAAATTTGCATCTGCAATAGCCAAATAACGAGGTAATTTTTCTGGACGACCCTCCCATTGCCAGTGAGCTAAACGCTGAGGTATGGGTAAAACATAACCGTTATAGGGTTTTTGCTGCTCAATTAGTTTTCCAACTACTTCTAAATCACTGCTGAGTATTGCGTCCACCGAGTAATCATCTGTATCTCTAAAGCTGTGAGAAGTCGCCCAATAACCACCTTCTAAAAAATAACAGTTCCCATCAGCGTACCTTTCTGCTGGAGAATAATTTTCTAATGCTTTTGCTAGTTGTGCTTGGCTAATTTTTTCTCCTTGTATATGCTCAATAAAATTTTTTGCTGCTACAATCTCATCTTTGGGATAAGGTCTAATATTTGGTGGTTGGTAGACTAATATTTTTGAACGAAATACATTACCACGAGAAAGATGACGATTAGAACGTCCAAATCGCTGTACTAGCGAGGAAACTGGCGCCAGTTCAGTAATAAGAACATCTGCATCTAAATCTAAGGAGATTTCACATACTTGTGTCGTTAAAGCAAGTGCTGGTTTTCGTTCCCCTATTTCATAAGCAAATGCGTCAATAGTTTCTTGGTGGCGTTCTTGTCTATTTTTGAGTGTAAATCTGCTATGATAAGTTAGAACATCAGTATTTAATTCAAATTCTAATCCTGCCCCATTTTCGCGTCTTCCCGCAATTTGACGACACCTATCAACAGTATTTACAACCCAGAGTACACGATATTTATCATCTCGATAAGCTACTTTTGCATAATTATAAGCAGTTTCAAAATCAACAAATTGTATATCATATCTTGGATGTTCTTCTATTTTGCTTAATTCTTCATCCTTAGCAGCCGGAAATACTTTCAATCCAGCATTTTTCAATTCTTCTTGCCGTGTTTTACTTAAGGTTGCTGTCATACACAGTACTGGAATATCAAAATTTTTAAGAAAGCTGATAAGGTTATCAAACATATCACGCGAAAAGCTATGAACCTCATCAATAACCAGTACAGAATCAGCCAAAACTGTTAGTAGACATATTCCAGTATAACCGTGGGTTAGAAAACAGAGAAATTGGTCTACAGTAGCAGAAAAGAATCGCTTACCCCAAAAACCTAAAGCAAACAAACGCTCATCAGTTGTAAAATCCTTACCATCGGTTGAGTCTGAAGGGTTTTTGAGCATTTCCTGTAGTTCATAAATAGCTGTTCCTGTTACTAAACTGGCATCAGTTTCTGGCGCCCAAGAAACATAATCCTTAAAACCTTCTGTAGCAGTACCGCGAGTCGGATAAAGGAATATAACATGGCCAACTTTGTTACGACTTAACGCAGCTTGATGCCATTTATAACCAAAAATTGTTTTTCCGCTACCGCAAGCACTTAGTAAGAGACATCTATCTCCTTGCTCTAGAGCTTTTTTCTGGAATTCTTTTAACTTAAACTTTTTACCAGATTTTTCGGCTATTTGAGCATAACGAGGTTGTAGAATTTTGGTTTCTAATTCCTCTGGAGTAATTGCAGGTGCGTGCAATGTCTCATCAACCCATTGTTCAAGTTGTTTATTTTCACGAAACATTGCTGAAGCAACGGAATCAGAAGCCATTAATCCAGCTTTAACTGCTAGTAATAACGAGCGACGCTCATAATTATCTAGAATGTCTAAACCAAAATCTTCTCCTGCATCGTTTGCATCTAAATAAACTTGATTCCACAAAGAATCATTTTCTGACCATTCTTCAGGTAGTTCATCAGGTAAATCCTCAAGTTCAGCAATCTTTGCTATTTGTTGCAAAATATTGGTTACTTCTGGATGACGTAAAAAAAGCTTTACTTGTTTAATAACTGTTCGAGGTTTACCCCACTCTTTATAGCTTGCCTTCATATGATGGCTAAGTACAGCACCAGTAATTACTTCCAAATCCAAATCTAATTTGCTGGATGCTAGCCAAGCTCTTACATTTGGCAAGTGTAAAATTAAAGCGCTCAACCACTCATGACGCAACGTTTGCTGTTTGAGTTTTTTCTTCACTGCTGCATCAAACTCATCATTTGCCTTGCCTATATCATGAAATAGCGCAGCAATCATCAAGTGAAGCAAAAATCGCTTGGCATCTTGAATACCAAAAAAACGACACCAATTTAGTAATATTCTACCTTTGAATATTGATAAAGCTGCATTTTTAGTATCTGTCAAATGCTGCTCAATAGTTAATATTTTGCCGTCTTCTCTTGGACTCTTAGCCCAAAGTTGTTTCCACATTCGTATTACCTCTAAAGTCTTGTTTAATTGGAATATTAGAGAAAAATACACCGCAGCCTAAACGACGTTTTCCCCCTAAACCATGTATTTGTAGTTTTATAGAATCATCTGGATTTAAATCAGAAACAACAACGCTAAAACCGACGATAGTGTATTTTTGAATTTTGAGAGTCAGTCTTTTCGGTTCACCCTTATCATTTGCAGGAATGCCAATATTAGCGCTAATCTCTAATGCTTTTAATTGACGTTCTGCCGCGAGCAAAAATTGTTCTGGTTCTTTATAACCCTTGATTGTCACCAATCTCGCTCTGAGTGTATCTACAGGTTTTAAAGTTTGAAGCTCTGGATTACCTAGCTGAATCGTACATTCTCCAATTGTTAACTTTTCTCCAGCAAGTGAATAAACATGAGCGATTGCCTCAACAGGTAGTCGCAAATACAACTTAGACTTTTTAGTAAGCTTGATTTTACCTTGTTTATCGGGAATACCAGTAATGGTGTTAATTGAAAATTCTTTTAGCTCATGGAGAATTGGAAATTTATTAGAAATTCCTGCCAAAAGACGATGATTATGGTCTGCATGTAACTCTGTACCGTAAACCGGAAATGATAAATCGATGAAGTTACTCATAGCGATAGGAAAGTAGAAGTGGTCGATTATCAGAAATACCAATGATTTCAGAGATGTTTTAATTAATTGCGAGCTGATCGTGGATGTCTCAAGTGCGACAACTAATAATCAACTCACCTTGTTCACGTAAGTAATTAGCTGAGGTAGGTATCATAAATTAAATACCCCAGATAACAACTTGAGAAGGCGCCTAACTCTATTGTGATTTTCTGAAGCTCTTTATTGCTGCTCAGAGTTGTTACACGAACACTCTGGAACTGCTTCAACCCCGTTTTTATTTTTTGGATTCTGTGAAATCATAGTGTTCAGACTTTATTTATATTCTTCGGCTACGACAAAAGCCGATTTTTTTTACTTTACCACGAAAGTTCTAGATAAACTTACTAACATTCAATCAATGTTAATCTAAAAAAACCTGTCACTCATATCAAGCTGAAGGAACGCCAATCTGGCATCAGAGGTAGCAACAGGCTTAAAACTTGTTCTAGAATAACTGACCAATTGCTCAACGCCTGAACGCGGTAAACGCTGTACAGTCGAATCAAAGGCAACTGCTGTTTATATCGAAATCTTACCATCATAATTTACATCCTTGGGGCAAATCGTAATTATTCCTCATCCCCTCAATTTCTTGCCGCACTAACTCTGCTAACTTCGGTGGACTTAAAACCTTTGCTCCCCTTCCATACCACATAACCCACCGCTTTAAATCATTAATCCCCCGTACATGCATTTTCAACGTTATGGAACTATCAGCATGTGTCTCAATTTCTTGGGTATAATGCCAGCGTCTTTCTTTGATATAGGGTGCAGTTTTTGCATCAAACCAAATTTCCACATCTAGTAACTCATCTCCAACTTCGTGTTGGAATACGTTACCGATATACTCCTTGGCATTAAATCTTGGGTCTGGTATGAAGTGTTCAGGTAGCAGTTCTAATTTTTTGATTCTGTCAACCCGAAACCAGCGAAATTGCTGACGGTTATGGCAATAGCCTATTAAATATAGATTTGTCGCACGATAAACATGAAGCAAATAAGGGTCTAGCTTACGCTCAGAGATTGCATCACGGCTAGCTGTGTAATATGTCATCAGTACAACTTGATGTTGACTGCAAGCATCTTCGAGTTTGTGCCAAATATCTGGGTCTAACTCACTCTCCGCACCACCGCCAAATATAATATGTTCCTCAGCTAGCTGTCGCACATTAACCCAGGTTGTTTCTGGTAGTCGTTCGCTTAACCGGGCAATTGCACTTTTAAGTTGCATCGCATAAGGAGAACCAGTATAGGTTTCCAGCATTTTTGCACCAACAGTAAGGGCAAATAATTCACCTTGGGTTAAAGGAACACTAGGTAGGCGCCATTCCGGTTCGATGTAATGGTGTCCCAATTTTGGCGTATATTCGAGGGGAGCATGAAAACGATCTCGCAAAAAAGCTAAGTCACTGCGAATTGTTCTTTCACTGATTTCCAGTGCTTTTGCTAAACTAGCAGTTGTTGGTCGTCTGGTAGTTCGGATTAATTTATCAATTTCTAACAAACGTTCAAGATGCCGAGACATAGTACCTATACCCTGATTGATATAGCTATCCTAAAAGAGATACCCGGCAAAAATGCTTCCGTCTAAAAAAGTTTTTAGAAATATATATTTGGTAATTATCTGTACATATTTGTTTAGATTGTGTATTTCAGACTGCAAGCACCTCTGTTTGTAAAGCCCTATTAATAAACAAAAGTAGTCACAAGCCTTATCTGATGAGCGCTTTACCTAGAAAAAATAACTGATGGGTGCTTGCAAAATTGCTATAGTACTTATACTGTAAGCTTTGTAGCAATTGTCAAATTATTGTAAAAAAGTCGTTTCAGCGATTTTTTTGTTTGGGGTTGTATCGTTACCAGTGGTGCTTGTAAAATTGCTGAGGGAAGCACTCAGGGTAAAGATTTTCAAGCCCGCTGTGTTTAACCTCTGACTACCGTAAGGTGTTGATCACTTGAAATTGAAGAAACCCCCAATGAAAAAGAAGATTGTGTTTAACCTCTGACTACCGTAAGGTGTTGATCACATGTTCTGGAACGAATGCTTCGCAACCTGTTACGGGTGTTTAACCTCTGACTACCGTAAGGTGTTGATCACGAAGCACTATTACTATTTTTGGGTTTAATTGATAGATGTGTTTAACCTCTGACTACCGTAAGGTGTTGATCACTCGAATACTCTGGGGTCGAGTGGCGCCACTTGTTGTAGTGTTTAACCTCTGACTACCGTAAGGTGTTGATCACAATAGTTTTTATGTCAAAGTTATCTCACGACAAAAAAGTGTTTAACCTCTGACTACCGTAAGGTGTTGATCACATTCAAAAGTACTAAAGTCAAAGTTAAGTAAATCCGTGTTTAACCTCTGACTACCGTAAGGTGTTGATCACGATTCCAGCTTAATAAATCAATTAAAGTTTGCTCATGTGTTTAACCTCTGACTACCGTAAGGTGTTGATCACACTTGATTCTAATAAACTACCCAACGCATTACTGTGGTGTTTAACCTCTGACTACCGTAAGGTGTTGATCACAATGCAACTACCTCTACCGCACATCTGAATAAGGTTAGGTGTTTAACCTCTGACTACCGTAAGGTGTTGATCACTTTGGTAACATGTGATAGCTCCTATCTAGTCAATCGTGTTTAACCTCTGACTACCGTAAGGTGTTGATCACCTTCTGCTTTTGGTCGGTCACTATAGTATCTTTCAGGTGTTTAACCTCTGACTACCGTAAGGTGTTGATCACTATCCAAGCCTGAAGATTCTCTAGAGGTTTGGATAGTGTTTAACCTCTGACTACCGTAAGGTGTTGATCACCGTAATATCTTGCCGTTGTTGCTTCTGTATCGTTCGTGTTTAACCTCTAATTACCGTTAGGTGTTGATCACGCATCCTCCACATATTTTGCTGTTGGTATTTCTGTGGTGTTTAACCTCTGATTACCGTAAGGTATTGATCATCAACACAATCTATTAAGGACGGTGACTGGTGTTTAACCTTTGATTACCATTAGGTGTTGACCACACAAAGTAGTGAATATCTCACGCTGGTTTTTTTGCAATGTCTAACCTTTGATTACCGTAAGGTATTGACCACAGACGTAATTGTGCGTGCTTAGGTTATAGATATTATGATTACGGCGCCTATAATTGAGATTGAAAATGCGCCCAAGGGAGCGTTCACGCCAATAAACTCCAATTTAAGTCATAATATAAACAATCGTCATAATTCTAAGTTCTATGGATGTTACTAAAACGATTGATGCTCAAGTAACGTTGCCAATAGATTTGTATCAGGCGATTGCCCAACAAGCGCAGGCACATGGGCATTCGGTAAGTAACGAGATCGTAGCATTGCTGGTTCCAATACTGGGGCAAAATTCTCTTGAATTGGCTAAAGAGTTTGCAGATTGGGAAGCAGCAAGTGATGAAGATTGGCTAAATATCGAACAAACACTGCTATCTGAGGAGAAGTAGATGGCAAGGGGAGATGTTCTTTTGGTTAGTTTGCCTGATTCTGATAAACGAGAGGAAAAAGGCAACCGTCCAGCGATTGCAGTGCAAACTGATGTAGCTAATTCTCCGATGTTAATGATTATTCCGGTTACATCTTCTCTAGGGGCATTGCGGTTTCCTTTTGTAGTAAGGATTGAGCCATCGGAAGAAAATGGCTTGACTTTACCCTCGGTTGCAATGGTATTCCAAATGCGGGCAATTGACAGAAAGCGTATTATTCAGAAAATTGGTGAGTTAGAGCCGCAATATTTAACACAAATTGATGCAGAAATTTGGCGAATGTTAAAGCCGCTAGAAATCGAAGACTAATTACTCGTACTCCATACGATTAATTTTAGTATGTGGGAGACTTGCACTTCTACGTATAAATCAGTAACTTAAAATAAATACATTATTTATGTTACTCAATATTTTAGTTCACTTTAATGAACTTTAGCTATTAGCCTATGGGTTTTAACCCTAGGCGGGTATGAGCGTAGTTATAAAGTAAGTAATTAATATTACATGTGAAAATGCAGGTGCAAGATATATGCTAATGGAATTTATGTTGGGTTCCGTTCCTCCACCCAACCTACAAACTGACCTGAATATGAAACAGGCAGGGATGCCTGTTCCACAAGATTACAAGATAGTTACATGCATTTTATGATGCCGCCAGTTGTTTTTTCCTAGTCTTTTTAACTTTGCGCTTGCCTGAAAAGTCGTATATTAGTCCCATTAATGCGGGTACTACTGTGGGTGTGAGTATTGTTGAGAATAATAGTCCTCCTGTTAAGACTATGCCTAGTCCTTGATATAGTTCGGCACCTTGTCCAGGTACAACAGCAAGCGGTAACATTCCTAGTACGCTGGTAATGGCTGACATAAAAATTGCACGCAGTCGGTCTTTTGTGGCTTGGTATGTTGCTTTGTCGTAGTCCATGCCTTCTTCTAATAGTTGCAGCGCGCGTTCTACTATTAATATAGATGTGTTTACAACTACTCCTGTCAAGATTATAAATCCTAGTGCGGTAATCATATCTAGTGGAACTGTTACGCCAGGAATGCTGTTTGCGATAACTAAACTTAGTAAGGCGCCGCTCATTCCCATTGGTACGGTTGCCATAATGACTACTGGGTATAAGAAAGAACGATATAAGGCTACAAGCAAGAGGTAGATAATAAATATTGATAGAACAAAGGCTGTGGCTAGTTGTGTAACTGTTTCACCCAGTCGATCTGCAGAACCTGAAAGTTCAATTCTATACCCTGCTGGTAATTTAGCTTGAATCGGCGCCAATATATCTTGTTGAGTACGTTGGACTATGCTACCTAGCGGAGCATCAGACTCAAGTGTAACTGTGAGAGTTATTGAACGTTCTAAGTCTACGTGGTTAATTACATCTGGTCCTACTGTTTCTTTAACTTCAGCGACATCACTCAGCTGAACTTGTCCACGACTGGTATATAAAGGTAGTTGTCGCAGTTGTTCGGGTGTTTGCACAAATAAGTCTTTGAGTTCAACCGAGACATCGAGTTCTTCTTTACCGTCGATAAATTCTGATGCTAAACGTCCTCCTAGTGCTGCTTCTACCATTGAACCAACTTCTGCTTCTGCTATTCCTACTTCGGCAAGTCGTTCGCGGTTGGGGATTACTTGCAGTTCTGCGGCGCCACCGACATAATTAGAACGAACGTTTCGTACACCAGGTAAGGGACGCAGTTTCCCCATGATATCGCGTTCGTATTCACTCAATTGATTTAAATCGGCGCCGACTATATCTATTTCAAATTCTTTACCTGGGTCACGAAATATAGAAATACGGTTTGGCACCATGAACCGATAACCAGCAAAATTATTACTAGCTTTCCTCATTCTTTCTATCATCATTGCCAAACCGTTAGAAGTGGCAAACTCCGGTTTGAGTATTGCCGCTATACCACGTATTGCACCCGGACGGTCTACATACATTACCCTTTCTACTTCGGGTTGCTTTCTCAAGTACGCGCGCACGGGTTCCGATTGACGAATTGCTTCGGGTATACTTGTACCGGGCATTGGTTCTGCACGCCATAGTACTAAGTTACGATTACCTTCAGGCAAATAATCAGCAGGTGGTAGTAAGAAGATACTTGCTACCATTAAACCTATGGGAATCGATAATATAAATAGTCGGCGCCCAAGTCTACCATTTCCAGTTGACCAACCAACTGTAACCATAAGAATATTTTCTAACTTGGTTTGAAAAACTCTAAAAATAGCAGAAGTGTTTGCGACCGACCGAACAAACCAGTTGCCACCTCTATATTTACCTCCTTCCAAAACCTGTAATGCTTCATTTTGGTTGAGGAATAAGCCAGATAACATTGGCACAAGCGTAACTGCCGCTAGCATCGAAAGCAATGAAGCAGCAGTAATTACAATTGCCATATCCGTAAAAAGCTGGGCAATTTCTCCTTGTACTAATACTAAAGGGGCAAACACTGCAACATTAGTTAAAGTTGCTCCGAATACTCCTCCCGCAACTTCCTTCGTCCCATCGATAGTTGCACGAACAGGGTTTTTGCCTTGCTGCATATGGGTAAAAACATTTTCTACCACCACTATTGCATTATCTACAACCATCCCCGATGTAAAACCCAACGCTGCTAAACTAATAATATTTAGAGTGCGTCCCAACATCGCCATTGCAATAAACACAGTTATCATCGTTGTCGGAATAGTTAAAGCAATAACTGCAACAGTTCGCATCGAACCCAAAAACAGTAATAATACTATCACCGCAAGCAAAGAACCACTCATTAAGTTCTCTTGTACCAGCGTGACCGACTGATTAATATATTCACTCTCATCATAATTATAGATAAACTTGATTCCCTCACCCGCGCGGTCGAATTGAGCTTCTAATTCTGTAATTGCCGCACGTACACCTTTTGCTACATCTGGAACATTGGCGCCAATCCGGCGAATAATACCAATTGCCACAGTAGGATTATCATTAAATAACAGCGCACTATCTTGGGGTTTGCGTCCCATTTGTATTTGAGCAACATCACGTAAATATACCGTTCCAGAAGCATCGCGTCGCAGCACAAAACCTTCAATTTCTTCCATATCTTGCGACCTGCTCACCGTGCGAACTCTGTATTCACGACGACCCAAAATTAATGGACCACCCCGGATATCACGGTTATTTTCCCTTAATACCCTTACAACATCACCAATAGCTAAATTTCTTTCAGCCAAAGCTTTAGGGTCAACACGCACTTCCACTTCACGCTGCTGTCCACCTACAACCAAAAATTGCCCAGTCCCTTCCACACGCCGTAACCGAGGTATAATAACTTCCTCAGCTAAATCACGATTACGATTAGGGTCACTTTTAAATCCGGGTTTTGGCGCCATAGGTATCCACATCATCGGAGAACTGGTACCGCTAACAATTTCAACAGCAGACTCACCAGCTTCTTCCGGTAAACGTTCAACTTGCTGTAAGCGATTTAATACATCTACTAAACGCTCATCAACATCACTACCCCAAGTAAATTCTAAATTGATAGTGCTACGACCTGAGCGGGAAGTACTGCTAATTTCCTGCACACCCAACACTTCCTCCATCCGTTCTTCAATAGGACGGGTAATTAAATCTTCAACTTCCGTAGGTCCGGCGCCGGGATAAGTGGTACTAATAGTAATCTCTGGTCTATCACCACCAGGTTGAAGTTCTAAAGGTAAATTTAATAAAGATAATATTCCGAATACAGCGAGAAGGCAGAATAAAACAAATGTGCCATGTCGCCAACGAACAGCAGTTTCTATTATTTTCATGATTATTTTATAGTTAAGTTTGATCCCCCCCAA
The DNA here is from genome assembly GCF_019977735.1 of Calothrix sp. PCC 7716. Taxonomy (GTDB): domain Bacteria; phylum Cyanobacteriota; class Cyanobacteriia; order Cyanobacteriales; family Nostocaceae; genus Dulcicalothrix. The sequence continues at coordinate 1,195,631 of NZ_AP025018.1, forward strand.
CCCCCCCTTAATAAGGGGGGGCTAAGAATGCTCTTTTTTACGTTTAATAAGGTACTAAAATCTCCTCTTGTTCCCCCCTTATTAAGGGGGGTTAGGGGGGATTTTTAATTCGATACTTCACGAATAACGGCGCCATCGGTTAACATATCCCCACCACGAGAAACAATTTCTTGACCTGCACGTAATGCTGGATGATAAATAGCAACCTTCTCACCCATATCAGCAACCATCTGCACTTCTTGCTGCTTCGCTCTACCTTCCGCGACAGTATATACAAACCACTTATCTTGACGCTTAGTCAACACATCACGCGACACAACAAAACTAGGTTGATTTGTAGCTGACTGTAAAGTACCTGTAACAGCCATTCCAGAAACCAAACCTTTGGGTATGTTATTTAACTGTACTCGAACTCTTTGCCGACGTGAGGCGCCATCAGCACTTGGCACAACACCTGTAATAGTGGCATTACCTTTCCAGTTAGGCAAAGCGCGCGCTGTTAACGTAACCCGTGTCCCAGCATTAATACGTCCCGTTAACTCTTCAGGTAACTCTAAAAACACATCAAGCCTATCACCAGCTACAAGACTGGCAATTTCTCCACCAGTTTGTACTAAATCTCCAACACTAACTTTCCGCTCTTGAACAATACCAGTAGAATTAGAAGTAATTTGAGTGCGTTGCAAAGCTAACTTCGCTTGGTTAACAGCAGCAGCAGCGGCGCCAACTAAAGCGCGCTGTGCCTCCATTTCTTCGCGCGTTGCACCTGCTTTCGCTTCCTTTAAAGTTGCTTCCGCAGCAAGCCGTTCACCATGTGCATCATCAACTCCGGCTCTCGCTTCAACTAACAACCGTTGAGAAATGGCACCTTCTCTAACTAAATTACTATTACGCTGCAAATTATCGCGCGCTTCTTGTTCCCGCGCCAAAGCTGAACGCACTGCTGCAGTACGCTGGGCAATAATTTCTGGACGAGTACCGACTTCCAAACGTGCCATATTACTACGCTGCTGTGCCAACTGTGCCAAAGCTTGTGAAAGTGCTAACTGTTGGTCGGCATCATCGAGTACAGCAATAGTCATCCCAGGAGTCACTCTATCACCTGGTTGCACCATAATTTGCTTTAATATTCCACCAGTTTGCGCGCGGATAGTAGCTTGTTGCGTTGCTTCTACTTGTCCTAATAACTGGTAACTACGTATACCTTGCCCAGTAGTTAATGTAGTGGTTTCTACTGGACGTGGAGGTGGAGTTTGCGGCGCCTGTGCGGTTGCAGGTTGTGATGTTTTTCCTGGTGTTAGTACTCGCCAACCAATAACAAAGGTGCCGAGTACAAGTCCAGCAAGCAACACTCCGAGCCAAGGTTTTCGAGTCGGTTTTTCATCACTTATATCTTCATCTTCAACAATAGCTTGCGTATCTGTAACAATCTCAGATTCCCTTGTACTCATTGGCGCATCCCTCCTTGATAACGCAGTTAAACCGCAAACCTTAGAAACCAGGTTTCTTTTGCATAGAAACCTGGTTTCTCTAGTTTCGGCAAAATACATTAAATATGTATGAAAAGTTTATGAAATATTTTTAATATTTTCTTTATACTTGATTTTGGATGAAGGAAGTTGGTGGGAATGGTGCCTATTGCTTTGTTTTTATATAGTATTGCTATATGATTTGCATAAATTATACCTATGTAAAGACCGGATTAATACGGTCTCTACAGCGCACTCATTATGTTGAAAAACTCGAATCGATGCTTCAAGAAATCTATAAGGCGCCATAAATGTAACCAGTTCAAATTTATCTATATCCAGTAGCATCAGCAGGTTTAGCAACATCCTGCACTTCACAAATATAACACCGAAGTCCGAATTATATTCTCTTGTAGATATAAATAAACATTATTTGGCAGGTTCAAATAAAATGTCTGAAGATAAAGAATTTTATGATAATCCAGAAGTACTAAGATATTACCTCGTACATCGTAGGCGCCCTGATAACCCTAACGATGCACTCGAACGTCCGATATTTCTAGAACTTGCAGGCAATTTAACAAATTTGGATATTATTGATTTGGGATGTGGGGATGCTTCGTTTGGTTCTTACGCTTTACTTCAAGGTGCCCGTTCGTATGAAGGTGTTGAAGTCTCGTCATCTATGCTTGATATTGCGCGCCAAACTCTTGCAGGCACATCTGGGAAAGTTCGTCATGAAAGTATACAAACATGGCAGGCAAAAGCTGAACAAGTTGATTTAGTGTCATCACGGCTTGCGTTGCATTACATTGAAAATCTTAAACGTGTATTTCAAGAAATTTATCAAGCGCTTCGTCCTGGTGGACGGGTGATTATATCAGTAGAGCATCCTGTTATTACATCGAATTTTGCGAGTTTAGCAGAAGGGCACCGTACTACGTGGTTGGTTGACAACTACTTTAATTCAGGTGCAAGAACACACATGTGGCTTGGCTCGGAAGTTACGAAGTACCACCATACTTTAGAAGAATATTTTGACCTGGTTACAGATACTGGTTTTGAGTTAACGCGCGTGCGAGAATCATGCCCTAAAAAAGAAAATTTTTTGAGCGAGACAGAATACGAACGGCGTTTGCGAATTCCACTATTCTTGTTTCTTGCTGCACGTAAGCCGAAGTCTCAGTGACTTGCATTAGAAAAAACCCAATGAAGTAACTACCTATCATCATATTTATAAGTAAATAATATGACTTCAGAACAACAATTTATATCATCTGTTTGAAAAGTCTATTCTATAGTTCCCCTTCCTTTGTACGGAAGGGGTTAGGGGTTAGGTTTCTAGTTAATTTTTTCAACCACCCCCCTACTATTGATAACTGCTAGCTTGACGGGTAAACATTAAATGGTACTGTCCCTCTAACCTCATTAATTCATCATGATTTCCCATTTCAATGATTTGACCATGTTCTAAAACTACTATTCGGTCAGCGAGTTTTGCTAAAGCAAGACGATGGCTAACTATTACCGCAATTCTCCCTTTTGCTAAAGTGCGGAAAATTTCATAAATTTCATTTTCAGTTTTTGGGTCTAAATTGGCTGTTGGTTCATCGAGTATAACTAATTCGGCGTGAGATAATCGCAGCAAAGCACGAGCAATAGATAAGCGTTGCCATTGTCCTCCTGATAAATCAACGCCACCTTCAAGCTGTTTACCTAAAAGAGTTTCTAGACCATTTTCTAATTTGTCGATTACCTTTGTCATTCCCGTTTCATCTATTGCTTCGGCGATGGTAGCATGATTTTCTATATCTGGAAGATAACCAAAGCCAATATTCTCTCGAACAGTGGTGGGAAAGCGAGCATAATCTTGCATAACGACAGCGATGCGTGAGCGCAGTTTTTCGATGCTAAAGTCTCTTAAGTCCTGATTATTCCAAATAATTTTACCTGCACTAGGGTCGTACAAGCGACATAATAATTTCGCTAAAGTTGTCTTTCCTGCTCCATTTTCACCCACTAGCACAATCATCTCATTTTGTTTGATTGTCAAATTAATGTCACGCAAAATTTGGCGTTCGCTGTTTGGATAGCTGAAAGATAGGTTTTGTATTTGAATTCCTTGCTCAAGAAGTGAAGAATTGGGAATAGAGGGTAGAAAATTGTTTTGTGAAGATAAGCTTGGTTTTAGCTCTAATAGTTGGAAAATGGGGGTAGTGGCTAAAGAAACATCATATAATTCTCCACCACCGTAAATAAGGAACATTAAACTGCGCTGTACTTGTAAAATCACGCCGCTATATAAAGCTAAATCTCCGAGAGTATTTTTTTTAGCTAATACCCCAAAAACTATATATACGTAAGGTAAAGCGATACCCAAACCACTAAGTAATGACCAAGCGAAAATTTCTTGACTTCCGCGACGGCGAATTTTTTCCATCGCTTTAAACATAGTTTGAAAAAGTGCTTTCCACCGCTCTAACAGTAAACTTTGGAGATGAAACAAACGCAACTCTTTAGCGTAAGCTTCCCCACTTAGCATCATTTTGTATAAATTCATTTCACGCGCGATAGGAGCTTGGGTTTCTTCTGCTCTCCAACTGAGTTTGCGATATTTCATATCCACATACAAAGCAGGAGTTGCACAACTAAATAAAATCAACGGCGCCCACCAAGTAAGGGAACCAGAAAGCAATACAGCAGGAATAAAAATAAAAAAGCCTTGCAATGTTTGAACTAGTCGAAAAGAAAGCTCTTTAAGTCGCGGAACCCCTTTTTCTGTTAGCTGAACTATGTTGAGTAAATCAGGTGATTCAAATAAAGCAATGTCCTGAAAATTGGCAATTTTATCTAGTACCTTCAGTTCAACAAAACCTTGGACTCTATCTGCCAAAGTAGCGAAGAAAAAACTCGTAATAGTTCCCACAGAATCACCAAATAAATTCAGCAGTAGTAAAATTGCTATGCTGTAAAGTAAAGAAGAGTGAGAAGTAACTAGATATATCGGATTTTCTACTGTCTGCGTGCTTAGAATCTTAGTAATATCATCAATGATCAACTTGTTCAACCAAACAACAATACTTGGTATTGCTCCTGCAAATAACGTCAAAATTGTCACATAACGTAGCTCCCGTGGAGCAGCCTGCATCACCATAACCACACTGCGATGAAATGCCTGGAAGGTCGTTGATTGTATGACTTTCATATTACGTATTTTTTCGTAGAGAATAAAAGCACAAATGCATCATTAGCTTATGTGAAGGCACAAAAGCAACATGCCCAATATGGGCAATTATTTGTTGAAGTAGCTAATTACTCAGACTCCTTTATTTTGGGAATTATTTACCTGCTCAATCACGAAGACGGAAAAATTTTAGCCTCCACACTGTAGCACAATATTTCAAAATGTTACATCTAACTTATGGTGGTAGACTGATACAGTATTTTTCTGAGATAATTTAAACAATAGAACAGGTAAGCACTGCTCAGAGGTTGTGAAAAAAGTATATATAAAACCCCTCTCCGTGTCGGGGAAAGGCTTTAAAAATCAGATTTTGCCGTTCCCCTTCCCTTGTAGGACTGTCAACAATTCGAGAACAAGATAAAGCTACGTGTCATTAATTTTGAGGCGTTGGTTAGCAACGGATACAACAGATGTAACGGATAAGTTATTGGTTACAAACAAAATCTATTCACTAAAAATCAACCATCCGTTACATCCGTTTATCATCCGTTGCTGTTTCAAATAATTGGAATTGATAGTAGAGGACAAGGGAAATCAACGGTTTAGGTAAAAGCCCACTGCGAACGTTGTTTCTAGCAAATATCGTCATGTGGACAATTTGTATTTTCTTTACGATTCAAGCATCTATTGTACTATTGACGATTGGTTTATTTATTTACTTATGTCTCGTTCCAATTGTTGAAGCAGCAGAACAGACTATCATTCAAACAGTAATACTTCCTGAACGTCAAGGTCGAGTATTTGGTTTTGCCCAAAGCATCGAGCAATCAGCATCTCCTCTCACAGCTTTTGCAATTGGTCCAATCGCGCAATTTGTATTCATTCCGTTTATTGACAACAGGTGCTGGTGTTGATACTATCGGTACTTGGTTTGGAACTGGAACAGATAGAGGTATCGCACTGTTATTTACTTTTACCGGATTTATTGGATTAATCGTTACGCTAATGGCTATGCGGTCGCGTTCGTATAAAAAGTTATCAGCTTATCAAAACAAGGTTATGAAGACAGATGCTAAAATACGTGCGCTTGATAAGGTTAATTAACCCAATCGGGTGAATACCGCTTTCTCAATCATTATTAAAATTGGAGCAATATCGTTTATAAAAACCGTGTAGAGACGCGATTAATCGCGTCTCTATATTCCGTATATTTTTTTACAAATAATATTTGGTTATGATTTACGCAAATAATAGTCAGCCAATTTACGTTTTTCGTCAAACTTCTGCGGTAATAACGAAATGGGTAATTCTTAGCCTTTTTCTATTTATATTTACTGTAGTAAATGTCGCAGGGTTTTATCAAGCGATACACAACCAGCCATTTATATTTGGTGTTGGAAGAAACGTTAATGAATGGTGGAAACTTTTTTTAGTGATTTTTGTTAATTTTCTAGTTATCCCTACTGCTACATTTATTGTTCATGAGTTAATTCATGGTGTAGCATTTACTGCTTATACTGGTTCGCCACGTTACAGTGTAAGAGGTTGTTTGAAAAGTGTCTTTTTGTGTCATGCTGAACGCAGTGTAAAGCGAAGCTTTTCCCGCAGGGTAGCATCTCAGTATATGCTGAAACTCTAGATTCTAGCCTACGGCAAATGCTCCGCATTACGTTCCGCTACGCTCCACTCGCTTGGGACAATTTATACCTTGTTCGACTTTTCAAACATCCTCTAACAATAAAATATTTTTTACCCTATTTCTACGTAACCTCTCTAGAAACACACTTTTCACGTAATGCATTTTTGCTAATTAAACTGGCGCTAGTTACAAGTTCCTGATGTGGTAGAGCATGAAGAAGATGCAGAAGAAGTAGCTATCGACGCAACAATTGCTGCTGTTGTTGCTGATTGAACACTTGAAATTGTAGCTGCAACTCCTCTAGAAATAATATTATCCTGTTGGATGAGCTTAATTTGTTGCTTTGCCTCTTTGCGTTCTGAAGGATCAAAAATAGAATTAACTAGCTGACAAACACCAATTAGACTGATTAATGCAGCAGTACGTGAGGGAACGCTTTTTGCTTCTAAAACAGCAGTGCGTATGCGATTTATAATTGTTTGCTTATAGCTTGCATCTACTGTTGGATAGCGTAATGATTTAAATATCCATAAAAAGCGCTCTTCTTCGGCAGTCAGGATACCTTCATCGATTAATTGCGCTGACAATCTACCTCTAAGATTTTGCATTTGAGATTGTAGCCGTTTAACCCATTGTTGTGGATTTCTAAGATGAGAAGATTCTGCAATTATGCTCACAACTTCGTCAAGAATATCATCGCCTGTGAATCTATCATCAATTAAAACTAATTTATTTTGCTCAAAAATTACTTTTCCCAACACAGCCAATTCTATTAATAATGCACCTGGAAGCGTGTAAGACAATGCTGTTGAATCACAAACGATGTTTCCGTTGTCATTATATGCTAACAGTAATAATTCTTCCGCTAGTTTTAACATACGTACTTCCTAATTTCATTAAAAATATATTAATTAAAATTTTGAGATGCATTGGTGCGTGAAGCAGTTTAATTTTTCGTTACTTTGATTAATTGTAATAGCTTTCACGCACCCTACCAAACTAATTTATTGCCTCCATTAACGACATCACCCAATCAGGTGATATACAGCAAATTTCAGGTATATAGCGTTTCTCAGTTACTTGAGGTACAGATTTGATTTATATATTTCTTGTGGAGTGGGCATCGCAAGCCCCGCCTCTATGTACTTCATCAGAACAGGCATTATTGACCCTCCCAGTATTTATCAGCCCAAAAAATTGTTCAACACGCTTTTATAAATAAATTTTATGAGTCTCAATGGCAATAATAAGCGCGATTAAACTTATGATTGAGAATATCGCGCACGCGACATGAGAATATTCCCATTGGTTGCGTAAGTCTGTCCATTCTAATGGATGGGTTTGATTATCAAGCTGAGACCGATTTGCTGCAAATGAGAAAAAACCAGAACTAAAGCTGCTTAGTTTTTCATTTTCAAGCCAGAATTTATTTACTGAGTGTGTAAAAAGCCAGTATACCGCTTGCATACCGATAAGTCCAAGTAATGCCACGAGTGTCAGCCAGAATTTAGCACTTAAGTAAGGCGTAAAGAACAACAAAATAATCGTTGAAATTAAGCCACCAAACTCACCAATACCTCCGCCAATAGTAAACCCTGGATAATAGATAGGCTGCATAGCAAAGTATGCTTCTTTGTTAAGCCTCATTTTTCCTGGTAAATAAGAGCGCATGTGCAATCTTCTAGAGCCATGCCAACAGAAACAAGCAGTGTAGTCAGAATCTGTAGAAAATACAACATGATTTACACCTCCTAACCAAATTAATCTACAACAATTTACCTTTAACATAAGCGTTTATTCTGTAGGGTGGGCAGTGCCCACCTTACCGTCTTTTGTAAAAAATGTCGATTTTGAATAAGATGAAATAATCATTAAGATTGATGGAGGAATTAACAGCCAAAAACCTGAAATTGGCATTAAAAAGGCGCCAAATGCTGAGGTTATCAGAAGATTGTAACCGATAAAAACTGGTAATTTAACTTTGTTTGCTTGCGCCCAACAGCATAATTGACCCAAGCCAAAAATAAATGGGCTGACCATCAACATCCAAAATGCAGTACCTCGATCTAAATAAGGGTTTACGGCGTTGAATATGCCATTACGAACCACATCTGACCAAGGTTCAAAATAATCCCAAATATTACTGAGAGCATGAATTATACTGATTGCAATTAACGAGTATCCACTTACTTTAAGCATAATACACTCTCCTGATTATGGTTGTTTAATTTTTAAAAATTGGCGCCAAAATTAATGATATTACGCGGTCATCCATTGAACGAGTTGAATAATTACACCATTTGGGTCTTTGACCTGAAAATACCTCTCGCCCCAAGATTCTGTTTCAATTGGCGTTACAATTGTTACGCCTTCTGACAGTAATCGCTCATATTCGCCATCAATATTATCTACAACGAAGACAATTAGCAAACCATCTGCACTTCGACCGCGCATATGAATTGGTTTAAAACTCTTCAGCCCAGTTTGAAGGAAAATAAGATTGAAACCAGCGTCTTGTCTAGAAAGAGACACAAAACCATCGGCTGACATTTCCTCATTAAAACCAAAGTGCTGCTTGACGAAATCAGCTGATGCTGTGACATCATTAACATTGAGTGAGATAGCAGAAGAAGTGATTCGCATTATAAACTCCTTTATTAGGATGGCGAATTATAAAGGTTGTTACTCTTCTAAAATTTTTGTGTTGTTGCGCTCAAGACTTTCTCTAAGCTGTTGCAGTACTCTAAGCGCTGTTTTTAAATCTTCTAACGAATGCAGAGCGCCAATTTGGTTTGCCCAACTTACTTGACATTGCTGTACATAATCTAGTGCTTGGCGCCCCTTTGCTGTTATGTTCATAAGTTTGGAACGGCGATGATGGGGGTTTTCTGTATACGTAATGAAACCATCTTTTGCTAGCGCATCGGCAGTTTGCTGAACACTTTGTCGAGTTAGACCCATGATGCGAGCAACATAGGCAACGGAAGTAGGTTCATGTTCTACTACACCAAGCACTTGCCAACGGGCACTACTTAAACCAACAGGATAGCTTAATTCATTGCCCGCTTCCAGCAAAATACCATTTAGTCGAAAGACCTCAAGTATTAGCTCTGTAAAAGCTTCTCCATTAGAACTAGATTTATACATATGACAGTAGCATACCAAATTGACAGTAGCCTGTCAAGTGTCTCTACTTTCAATTAAATTGTGGCTTCCTCACCCAGTGCGATGGATGGACTTTAGCAACGGATGTAACGGATGTAACGGATAGTTGATATGTTTATGTTGTAGAATTGGCATCGTAACGCGAGCGCTCAAGCACAAGCTCTTGCCCATTCTGTATTCAAAGCTTTTCAACAATTGTGTAAAAATAAAAGAGTAGTTTTTTTATTAGTTCTATGACAGTAGCAGAACTATTTCCAACTTTGAGAGAACTGCCTCGTGCAGACAAACTAAGAGTAATGCAATTTTTGGTTGCGGAACTGGCGAGGGAAGAGGAACCAACACTACAACCAGGAGCAACGTACTCAGTTTTGTCGCCTTTTAACTCTCACGAAGCTGCTCATAAACTTGCCCAACTTTTAGAATCGGAGCAATCAAAACAAGATGCGTGATGCTGGGCAATTTTATTTTACACAGGGGTATGATGCGTTTGGTGTTCCTGATGCCTTGCCTCTGTTACCGTTGTCTCTTGGATATCAAAATTCGATTGTAGAGGTATCAGCATTGCTGGATACAGGTGCCAGCGTCAACGTTTTGCCATATCGTGTTGGAGTTGAGCTTGGCGCGGTGTGGGAGGAACAGACAACCTCGGTTATATTAGCAGGAAATCTCGCTTCAGTTGAGGCAAAAGGGCTATTAGTTTCTGCTCAAATAAGTAATTTTGCTCCAGTCCAGTTGGTATTTGCCTGGAGTTTATCAAATGATGCGCCGTTACTGCTAGGTCGAATGAATTTTTTCCTCGCATTTGATGTGTGTTTTTACCGCTCACAATTATTATTTGAGGTAAGTCCAAAATCTAGGACATCTTGATTTACCTCCATGTATTAGAATAAAATATAATTATACATCAGTCTTAGGGCTGATATATACTTAATCTTAAATCTATATATACAGACGCTCCGGTTCCTCACGTCTCTATGTGTCTCTGTGGTCAAGTAATAAATTACTGCAAATGTGTTCAATTAAAAAATGTCCTCTGTGAATATCATCCAATAGGGTGATGTTGTCAACAAGATGAATAAATTAGTATAGTGATGACAAAATTTGCGAAAAAGTAACATTAATGTATTAATTTTAAAGAAATTACAAATAATATTGCGATTCCTATATACTTTTAATTGATTTTTTGTTGCTGTTTAACAAAAATTGACTCGAATAGGGTGAACATTCACACAAATCAATTTTTTGCCAGAAAGGGTTGAACGCTCAGAGCATTAACAGTTTGCTTCGTATGCTCCAAGTCTTCACGGGATGTTGAGGTCATGAAAAAAATAGTATTTATTATCACGGTCATTACAGTGATAATTGGAGTGCTTTTGATACAGATAGGAGGTAGCTTTGTTACTCAAAAGCCTGATAAATCCATAGCACAAACAAACACTCTCGGCATCGGTGATCACAGTCGAGCATTGATGGTGAACGGTTTGAAACGTACATATTTAGTCCACGTTCCAAAATCATACAACGGTAGCCAGCCTTATCCGGTCGTGCTAGTATTTCACGGCGGCGGCAGCAATGCCAAACAGGCGATTTCATCTTTCGGGCTTAACGAGACGGCAGATAAGGATAACTTTATCGCAGTTTATCCAAACGGCACGGGCTGGACAATTCAAGGTTATGAGGTGTTTGTTTGGAACGGCGGTCTTCGTCAACCGGGCGGTACTAGTTCAGATATTGCCAAAGTTGACGATGTGGGATTCACTAAAGCACTGTTGGACGATCTTGCCAAAGTAGTGAGGACTGATGAAAAACGCATCTATGCAACTGGGCTATCAGGGGGAGGCATTATGGTGTATCGACTCGCTTCAGAATTGTCTGACCGTATCGCTGCTATTGCTCCAGTTGCCGCTGTGATGGGAACGGCTAAGATTCGTCCGCAGCGACCCGTATCGGTGATGCATTTTCACGGCACCGAAGACCAAGCTGTGCCGTTTAATGGCGGAAAAGGCAAACTGGATACATCGGGAACGAATTTCTACTCGGTTGAATACTCAATTCAATCGTGGGTGAAGGCGAATGGGTGCAACAGGCACCCGACAATAGAGACCTTGCCGGATAAGGTGGACGACGGGACTAAAGTCATCCGCAAATCTTATGACAACTGTAATATTGATTCCGAAGTCGTGTTGATTAAAATCGAGGGCGGCGGGCATACCTGGCCGGGACGCGAGTTTGAACCAGAGTTAGAGATACTGGGTAAATCAACGAAGGATATTTCGGCTAACGATTTGATGTGGGAGTTCTTCCAAAAACATCCGATGCAATAAAACACACCTACCTAGTATTGCACCGTCACCAACGCACATTAGATTCGATATATATTATACTACAAATGTAGTATAATATGAAAAAGGTGTGATAATCAAATATATGAGCGAAAATACAAAAACACAGCAAGAAGTACTTGAGTTAGCCCATAAACACGGTTTGAGGATACAACCAGATTCCCTACAATTCAATAAATCGGGGCTTGATTTTGAAGTCGTGTTGGCGACTTCTTGTGAAGGAGAACCCTGGATTTTACGTTTTCCAAGGCGGGAAGATGTTCTGTCATTGATAGATAAGGAAAAACGCACGCTGGAGCTGATTGCTCCCCTTCTGACTGTGGAGGTGCCGCGATGGTTCGTTTCTACGGATGAACTTATTGCTTATAAAGCATTAAATGGTGTACCTGCTGGCACGATTGATTCCGAAGCAAAAGCCTATATTTGGGAAATTGACGAAACCAATGTGCCTAATCAATTTCATGAATCGCTGGCTAGGGGCTTGGTTTCTCTTCATCAAGTTAGTATCTCAAAAGCGCGTGCAGTTAGTCTTCCGGTTGAAACCATCGAGGACGTGCGCGCGGGGATGAAGCGGAGAATGGATACAGTAAAGTGCGAGTATACCATTGGTGAAAAGTTATGGAACCGCTGGCAAAATTGGCTCGAAAGTGATGCGCTTTGGCCGTCCGATACGGCGTTAACTCATGGTGATTTACATGCTGGGCATATTTTTATTAATGCACAGGCACAGGTTATCGGCTTTATTGACTGGACTGAAGCAGCTGTCACTGACCGAGCAATTGATTTTGTTGCCCACTACCACACGTTCGGTAAAGATGCTCTTGATAAATTGATCTTGGCATACGAATTAGCTGGTGGGCACGTTTGGCCAAAGATGGCAGAGCATGTAATTGAATTAACTGCTTCTTATCCAATCGCAATCGCAGAATTTGCGTTGAAGTCCGGCTTAGATGAATACAAGGAGATGGCTAGGCAGTCACTTTGCGTTTTAGATTCAGAGTAATTTGCTATACTCACAATCATTTTAAATGAGCGTGGAAGCAACAAAATCTCTTGCTCAATTTGAAGGAGTAATTTCTAGGTTTCTATTAATTTTGACTTTGAACAAAAAATGTTTTTCACGTACTAATATCGTCAGCTACACTTGAATTATTTTTATTTATGCTATTTAGCACTAATTATTGGCATTAGACGAATATTAGATTTCATACAAATTCATTACCAGGTATAAAAAAGGCGCCCAAATTAGGTGTCCAACATTCCGCAAAACTTCTCCGTAATCGTAAAATGCGTTTTGTTCAAAGAAAGATTCTTCATCGGGAGTCAACGCAAAACTCTTGTCAAGCACCAAACCAAAATCTGTCAAATATGTTCGTTCGCCATCAGTGAGAATGTTTTTAAAATGCGCGTCAAAGTGAATAATTCCTGATTTCCTCAAAAAGTCTATTGTTGCACATAGTTCATTTAAAGTTTTCTGAAATTGATTGGAATTTTCTTGTAACCATTTATCTAGAACATACGGTATATATTCTAGAAATATAACCAATTCATAGTTAGTGTTTGCTCTATCTAACACATAATTTTGAACGTTTGCATTATTTTCCCAGTGTGAGCTATCCACGTTATTTGCACGGCGCCCAAAAAAAGGAATAATTCGATAATGGTACATTAGTGGAAAATTCTCAATTCCTTCCTCTAATACCCAGTGAGTTGTTTTAATATGGGTAATAAGTTCACGCCATACTCCAAAACCAGTGGTAGCAATACCGTAACTAAAAGATGTCGGCAGGTTATAGAAGTTTTTCGTAGAAAATAAATTATTATATTCAAGGTTTGTAACCGGAACACGTTTTACAAAGACTTTAGATTGCCCAAAAACTACAACCTGATTTTGACCCCAACCTGTAGTTGACTCATTTGACTCATTATTCTCCAACAGAGAACGCAGTTGTGTATTATCTAATTGAGCAATTTGTGAACTAAGCGTAAAATACTTTTTCCTTCTAAGTTCCATATCATATTTATCCATTTTTCTTGCTCCAGATAAATTATGAGCCTGCACGTTGACAGACTTAGTCAGTATAGCCTCATCCTTCGCTTGGTGTAGGCCAATATCCACTTACTTTAAGTGTAGCTATATTTACATTTACTTTTTGTAATTGCATAATGGCTAGTTTGGCGTTGGTGTTAGAGTGCATATAATAAGAACAGCTTTATGATTGAGTTATACAAATTATGAGTCAAAACTGGGCGCCTGTTGAGGGTGTAGTTACATCTGGATATCAAGTTGCTTCTGGAAAATCGCAAAATAGTCCTTACCCTAGAGGTACTTTAGAAATGCAGTTACCTTTTTTCAAGGATTTGGGACTTGATATAAGCAACTACTATCTGGGTACTTTAAATATATCGATTAGCCCTAAAGAGTTTAAGCTAAATAAACCACAATACACGTTTAGAAATGTTAAGTGGTCGCCTGAACATGATACAGAAGACTTTTCTTTCTCACACTGTCAAGTTATCTTTAATGGTAGTAAATACGATGCGCTCATATACTACCCGCATCCAGAAACTAAAATCAATCACTTTCAAAACCCCTCTATTTTAGAAATTATCGCAGTTCCCATACCTGGCATTAAGTATGGAAACAGTGTAACTATCAAAATTAATACATCAGAAGTAAGTATAATCTAGCGACTAACCAGCACTTTGATTTGGTCATTTTCTTCAGCTAATATATCTAACTCAATTTGATTAAGTTGTTTCGGTTGCATTTGTTGCAAATCGTGCATTACTGTTTTGACGTTCTCACTACTAAATTTATAATACTCTGTTAAACTGCCAATTGGGTAATTTAAGCTTTGATAACGGTGCTTAAAATACTTTTCAATATTGCCGCGATTTTCCCATGTCCCCAGCACTTTTATATCAATAGTTTTATAATGTGCGACCAAATCTATCTCTACTTCTTTGAGACGCTTTTGAATTTGGCGCCCAGTCACACCAACTTTATAAAATACCTTTTTATCATCAGTCCGAATTTCCAAAAAATATAGTGTATTTGATAACACTCGTCTCAACTGCGCGCGGTATAATTGTAAATCAATAATTCGATGCGACAAATCAGAACTTTTTTTAAAAGTTGCATGTTCAACAGCTAACTCTAACTTCAACAGCTTCTTAAATATTAAAGGTTCCTGCACCGAATTAAACAACGCTAAATCTAAGGCGCCAACAGGTATCTTACCCAAATCATTAAACTCATACCCAGCAGGCGCCATATAAACATTCTTAGTTAACAAACCTGACTTTAATAAACCAGGAGTAAGTAACTGAGGACTGACTAAATAATCTCTACAACCATACTCACTCCACAATAACTTAAGTAACTTCAAATCCTTACCAGATAACTGAATATTAAAGCTATCATAAAAAGGTAAAACAGGAAACTCTTGATTAGCAACCGAACGACAAGTATCATGAGTATGGGCAAAATGATGTGAGTTCTTCTTACCCTTCTTAGCAGTCAAACCACCACCACAATAAGGACACCTCAACCGACTCTTACCGCTACAAACATCCTCAACATATACCAAAACCCCAGAATTATCGACACCATAATTTAACCACACAATCAAATCTCTCCTTCTTTCTTTCTTTGTGTCCTTTATGCCTTTGTGGTTATTTATCCAACATCTTAATTTATACTAAAAGATATATATAGCCAAAAAAGATGAAATTATTAGAACTAGAAACATTATTTAACATTAAACTAATTAGAGATAAAGAATTTTTTCGTGAATGGCAAGATGATTTACCAGGACTAAGCGAATCAGAAAAACAGCAGTTAGATAAAGTACAAGCTGGATATTTTAATCTACTTAGATACCCGCCTTTCTTAGAAAACATCGTGAAGATGGCAGTGTTAGACCCACTTTTATTTATCGGGGACTTTTACCTTTCGCCATACTGCGTCAAGTCCGAAAAATCCATTGAAATATCCGCTCTTGATGAAGATACTATAATCAAGGGAAGTTTGGATGTCCTCGTATTGAAAGACCAATTATGGTTAATGGTGATTGAATCTAAACAAGCAGCTTTTTCTATAGAAGCAGGTTTAGCACAGATATTAGCTTATATGTTAGCAAATCCTTACCGAGATAAACCTACTTTTGGCATGATTACAACTGGAGGGAGTTTTGTATTTATAAAGCTAGTTTCAGGACAACAACCACAGTATGCGACCTCCAAGATTTTTGAACTTCGTAACCCCGATAATGAATTATACGACGTTCTCAAAATTCTGAAGCGGTATTACTCACTTAATTATCTCAGAACCTCAAAAATAACTTTTCTCTGTGTTCTCTGTGTCTTTGTGGTAAAAATAAATACTTTTACTGCACAGGCAAGATGCCTGTGCTACAGTTTTATGTCTGTAGCTAGATTTATTTTTTTTAGAAAACAACTTTCGAGATAGATGCCAAAAACGTAAAGATTTGTAAAGATAGTAGATAATGCCATCATCTCTACAGCCATGACTTTTGACTACGACTTGTTTGTAATTGGTGCTGGTTCAGGAGGACTAGCAGCAGCCAAAGCAGCTGCAAGCTTCGGTGCCAGTGTTGGTATAGCAGAACACGAAGCTTTGGGCGGAACTTGTGTTAACCGTGGCTGCATTCCTAAAAAGCTAATTGTTTACGCCGCTGACTTTGCCCTGCAAAATCAAATGGCACACCAGTATGGATGGAGTCAATGCGATAATTATTTTGACTGGACAAGGTTTACTAAATTAGTAGACAAACATCTCGATAATCTTAACGACTCGTTTTCAAAACAGCTACAAAAAGCAGGAGTAGATTTAATAAAGGGATATGCGACCTTTATTGATGACCACACCCTAGAAGTAGATAACCGTAAAATTACAGCTGATAAGATTTTAATCGCTGTTGGCGGGCGCCCCAACTTACCAGATATTCCTGGCATTGAATTTGCCATCACATCGCGTGAAATGTTTCACCTGCCTTACTTACCCAAGCGGTTTGTAGTAATTGGTGGTGGTTACATTGGTATCGAATTTGCCAGCATGATGAACGCTTTTGGGTGCAAAGTCACCGTTATTAACAATGACGAACTAATATTATCAGGATTTGATGATGATGTTCGCGCTCATATTCAACAAAGTTTAACAAAACGAGGGATTAGATTTTTTCACAATAGCACTGCCAAAGAAATTAAACTTTGTGAAGATGGCTTGCTTGTGAAAATTAAAGCTGATAAGCAAGCGACAGTTGCCGCTGACACAATTTTAGTCGCCACGGGTCGCACGCCGAACATCGAAAAACTAGGCTTAGAAAAAGTTGGTATCGAGCTAGCTGAAAAAGGTACCATTAAAGTCAATGAGTACAATAACACCAACATTGAAAATATTTACGCAGTTGGTGATTGTTCGAGCAGCTTACAATTAACACCTGTTGCGAAGGCAGAAGGTGAAGCATTTGCTAAAACAGTATTTGGCAAAACACCAAAAACAGTAAATTACAACGAAGTACCAACTGCAGTGTTCTCTCGTCCCGAAGGTGCGAGCTATGGAATGACGGAACAACAAGCACGCTCCGAATTTGGTGATGATGTAGAATCTTTTAAAACCGAGTTCAAATCGTTACTATCGCAATTTGGTGGTAGCGACGAGAAAACGCTGATAAAGATTATAGTTAAAACTGAAAATCAGCAAGTTTTAGGCGCCCACATGGTAGGGGAACATGCAGCTGATATCATTCAAAGCTTGGGTGTCGCCATTAGAAAGGGTATTACTAAACAAGACTTAGTTGAAAGTATTGGTATTCACCCCACAACAGCCGAGGAGTTGATGACCCTTTAATATATTGTTGTGACACAGGCATCCCTGCCTGTGCTTTCATTCTTTAATATATATATAGATAAAATTCGTTCTTATGTTTTGTGTAGTCCAGGAAATTGTAATATGGCATACGATTATGATTTGTTCGTTATTGGCGCCGGTTCGGGTGGTTTAGCAGCTTCTAAGCGTGCAGCTAGCTATGGGGCAAAAGTGGCAATAGCCGAAAATGACTTGGTTGGTGGTACATGTGTAATTCGCGGTTGTGTACCAAAAAAGTTGATGGTTTACGCTTCGCATTTTCCTGCGATATTTAAAGAAGCACAAGGTTATGGTTGGAAAGTTGGTGACACCTCGTTAGACTGGGAACACTTTATTACATCTATTGATAAAGAAGTTCGGCGCCTGTCACAATTACATATCAGCTTCTTAGAAAAAGCAGGAGTAGAATTAATTTCGGGTAAAGGCAAAATCTTAGACCCTCATACCGTTGAAGTTGGCGATAAGAAATACACTGCTGATAAAATTCTAATCGCTGTAGGTGGGCGCCCTGTTAAACCAGACATGCCCGGTTTTGCTGAATACGGCATTACATCGAACGAAATATTCCACCTCAAGGAAAAACCTAAGCATATAGCAATTATCGGTGCTGGTTATATTGGCACTGAGTTTGCTTGTATTATGCGGGGTTTAGGATGTGAAGTCACACAAATCACACGTGGACAGAAAATTCTCAAAGGGTTTGACGAAGATGTTCGCGACAATATTGAAGCTGGGATGAAGAACCACGGTATTAATTTGATTCGCAACAACATTGTTAAACAGGTTGAGAAAAATGGCAATGGTTTGAAGTTAACTTTATCTGATGAAAATTTGGCGCCATTAAATGCCGATGTATTTTTAATTGCTGCAGGACGGGCACCTAACGTTGAAAATTTAGGCTTAGAAAATGCTGGAGTTAACTTAATACAAGGTTCAATTGAGGGTCCCGGTTACAGCACAATGAACGCTATCGCCGTTAATGAATACAGCCAAACTTCCCAAGAAAACATCTACGCTGTAGGTGATGTTACGGATAGAATCAACCTAACTCCAGTTGCCATTGGTGAAGGACGTGCTTTTGCTGACAGTGAATTCGGTAATAACCGTCGTGTATTTAGTCACGAAGATGTCGCTACTGCCGTATTCTCCACACCCGAAGCGGCAACTGTAGGATTAACCGAAGAACAAGCTAAGGGTAAATATGGAGATAACGTCAAAATCTTCAAAACTAGTTTCCGCCCCATGTACTACACCCTACCAGGCGCCGACGAACGCACAATGATGAAGTTAATAGTCGATAGTAATACCGATAAAGTATTAGGCGCCCATATGGTAGGTGACGATGCTGCCGAAATAATCCAAGGTATAGCTATTGCAGTCAAAATGGGCGCCACCAAAAAAGACTTCGACGCGACCGTTGGTATTCACCCATCAGCCGCCGAAGAATTTGTCACAATGAGATAATTTGTATGGTGGGTATTGCCCACCATTGCCGTTATGCAATATATCTACCTGCATGGGTTTGCATCTAGTCCAAATTCAGCTAAAGCGCGCGATATTCAGTCATATCTTGCGAATTTACATGTAAATATCAAAATACCTGATTTAAATAATGGAGATTTTTCGCACTTAACTATTACACGTCAACTCAAACAAGTAGAGAAAGAATTTCCTAGAGACTCTACACCTGTAACGCTTATTGGCTCAAGTTTAGGAGGTTTAACCGCAGCCTTTTTAGCCGAAAATCATATTTCTGTACAGCGTTTAATTTTACTCGCACCTGCTTTTGGCTTTTTATCGCACTGGACACATGCACTTGGTGAAGAAAAGCTTCAACGCTGGCGCCAAGACCAATATATAATGGTTTACCATTATGGCGAAACGCGCTCGTTACCTTTACATTATGATTTCATTACAGATGCGGCACTGTATCTTGAAGATAAACTACGGCGTCCTATACCGACTTTGATATTGCATGGTATTAATGACGAAGTTATCCCCATTCAAGCTAGCCGAGACTTTGCACAACAACGTCATACAGTTGAACTAGTTGAACTAAATACCGACCACGCAATGTATGATGTAATCGATAATATCAAAGAAGAAATTTCACGCTTTTGTCGATTGCAGTAAGGGTGGGTTTACAGATATCCTAAAACGATGCTTATTATTTCGTGAACTCACCTTTACTCTATGCTTCCTTATATTCGTCAAGACCTCGCGCAATTCAGTGCTTACAAACCACATCCTGGAAGTAACAGCTTTGAACCAGTTGCAACTGTGTTCGATAGACTTGATACCAATGAAAGTCCTTACGATTTGCCAGTAGAGTTAAAACAAAAACTCGCTTGGACTTATGAACAAGTCATTGAAACAAATCGTTACCCAGATGGAGGGCACGAAGAACTGAAGCGGGCAATTGCCGAATATGTTAATGAAACTGCCACGGCGCCATTTATTACAGCATCTAATATATCTGTTGGAAATGGTTCAGATGAATTGATACGTTCACTGTTAATTGCTAGCTGTGTTGGTGGTAACGGCTCAATATTAGTGGCAAATCCAACGTTTTCGATGTATGGTATTTTGGCGCAAACGTTGGGAATTAATGTTGTCACCGTCGGTAGAAATAAAGAAACTTTTGAAATTGATTTAGATGCGTCTACCGCTGCGCTCCAGAGTCAGCAAAATCCACCAATTCGGGCTATTTTTGTCGTTCACCCTAATTCTCCCACTGCAAACGCATTAAGTGAAAACGAATTATCTTGGATTAAAAGTATATCGCCCAATATCTTAATAGTTATTGACGAAGCTTATTTTGAGTTTAGTCAGAATACCTTAGTGTCGGAATTAGACTCACACCCTAACTGGGTAGTGATGCGGACGTTTTCTAAAGCTTTTCGACTTGCTGCGATGCGTGTGGGATATTGTATTGCCCATCCGGAATTGATATCCGTTCTCGAAAAAGTGCGTTTACCTTATAATCTTCCTAGTTTCTCTATCGCGGCTGCACTACTTGCAATTCAAAATCGAGACTTACTACTTAATACAATACCTGAAACGATTAGCGAGCGAAAAAAATTACAAGCTGGTTTAACACAACTTACGCAACTGAAAGTGTGGGATAGCGCTGCGAATTTTATTTATTTACAGCCAAAAATAAGCACTACAGTCCAAATGGATGATTTATTAACGAGTTTAACTGAGCAATTGCTTCTGCGGGGCACTCTAGTACGTCACACGGGGGGGGGTTTACGAATTACTATTGGAACTCAAAAAGAAAATGCTCATACTTTGATGAGGATGAAAACCGTTTTAGATGAATTTGAAGTCGAAATTTAGGTAAGTCTTTAGAATTATTTATTGTTTTATGGCTTTATATTAAATAATCTTAATAATCGTATTTATCTTCTATATCATTAGCAGAATGACGCACGTTTGCTACTGTCTGTGGTAATACGCCCACTAATAGTGCAAATGCTTCATCTGGTAATTGAGATACCATCTCTGATGGAAAATATTGTTCAAATTGGTCGAGAATCTTTATTACTCGTTTAGAAGCTAATGAAGACTCTGTAATTTGCCTAATTAGTCGAATCCACTGGCGCCTAATTAGATAAGCTTTTTGGCGTTCTTCATGGGTTTCAGGGGTTAATAAAGAAAGATTACCAATCGCTAAGGCACCTAGACAATCGCGGTCATAGTCACCACCAACAGCGGCGCCAGGTCCGGCAAATTCGGCGTGATAACGTTTGAACAATATTAAACCATTCCGTCTTTTGCTATTCACCGTCAAAACCTTTCCACTGTGTAACATCGTCAGAATGTCCGAGCCATAAAATTGCTCACATCCGTCTGGTGTCACAAGATATTCGAGAAAACTGGTGTCTGGATAATAAGTTAATACCATAGCAGCCTGATAGCTTTATTTTTGGCTATCGATGTTTTTTAATGTTTTTTAATCGATAAAGAGCGTGAACTTTTATTGCAACTCAAAGCTATGTACATGAAGCCGAGTTTTTATTATTATCAATATTTTCCTTATTTATTCAAGTCGAATCAGAATTAATCAAAGTTTTTCAACAATTGAGTAATCTTATTCTATGAGATTTGATTACTTTTGTCTTGATACATAAGGGTTTTTCCTTAAAGTTTTTATAAAGTTGAATATCTAGATTACAAAGTTACTGTGAGAAATTTAAAATTTTTTTCACGTAATTTTACTGATGACAACATGGATATTTGATGGAATCAAGTCCTACTTTACTATTTAGTTATAAATTACGTCTCCTTTCAGAAGGATACGACACTAGAGTCAGGGTAGATTTTCAACAGAACCAAGACTGATTTTCAACGGTAATAAATTAAATGCCTCTTCATGGGAATTGGGCAATTGTGTAAAGTAAAGATAAAGCATATCAATATAAATAAAAACTTTTATACTTGGACATGCTCAAATTATCGTATCAACTGTAACTAGCAATTTCAACGAAACATGAGTATTACATGACACCACACCTATCTTGATAATTTTTACGTTGTTTTCAACGCTCTCTACGACCTTAGATAGATAAGTATGTGCTATCCAACCCCTGATGACGTACTAAATTAATCATACTTAACAATATTTTATTCTTGCTCAGACATAATACTGACTTTTAAGTAAAAATATATATCTACATATATATCTACATATATCTATAGATGAGGTGTAATATCTTCCGTCCATACAAATTTTATATTTATTTAATATTTATTTAATATTTGTCGTATGACTATGCTAACTCAAGCGCTTATGCAACAGAATTTGCGGCGCTCGTTTGAAGAAGAATAGATTCCAGCCTGTTTCGACTTTATGTACGCGATATCCAAGCTTAAAGTAAAGTTGCCGTGCAGTATGGTTAGTTTCCAAGACATGGAGATATATATCTTGAAACCCCCATGAGCGAGCAAGCTTTTCGCAATTTGCAAGCAAACTAGAACCAACGCCTTGCCGACGGTAATTTGGATGCACCGCCAAATTCGATAGATAAACAAAGCTTTTACTTGGATGTCCCCAAGTATCATTGTAACGCACACCTAATTCGACGGTTCCAGCCTTGGTATTGTTGGTATTTGCCATATCAACTGCCACTAAACAAAGCTGATGTGGTGCAGGTGATGCTAAACGGTGTCTTAAATCTTCGTAAATACCCAAGCGTAACAGGGGCAAAGTCCATCCCCAAAAGCCACTGGGTGAATGAAAACTCTCAGTAATGATTTGAGCAACATCATTCAAATCGTCTGCATATGCGGCGCGTACTTGGAAATGGCGCCCCCAAGAGTCAGCATTCATAGAGGTATCGGGTCGTTTGTGAGATGAGTCTGAAAACCAGGGTATCAAAGTTAGTTAGGTGATGATTTTACAAAACTGGCAAGGAGCATCAACTGTTGACGAGGCAAACAATAATTATAACCAGGCACGAATTATATTGTTTGCCCCTCCTCACAATATTACGTCAAAATAAGCCACAAACCTGGTTTTCCAAGAAACCAGGTTTGTTTAATTGCCCTGCATCGCGCTCTTTTGTTGCTAAATTGGTAAAGACTACTGTCTAATAATATACTTTGCTGCTTCCGCAATAATTGTAATATTTTTTACTTAGAGATGTCTAGATAAATAAAATTAGTGGGTAAATGTTAGTCTTGAGGCTATAGCGGGAAAACTTAATATGCGGGATACAGCTAGATGTCAGACGAATAGTCTTCACTGCTGTACGTTCGCTTCAACTTTTTTTATGTGGAGGTAAATTAATTGGCAAGCGTTATATATCATAGGGGTAACACAGGTTCTGAGCTATACACGTGTACGCCGCTACGAGTCGATAACTACGACGGGTTTCTGGGGTAAATTAACGTGAACACGTGCTTTCTTCAAATGCAGCTATATATATATATTGACGAATTAGTTGTTTCAGTCTGCGATACCCTCAACTTCTTTAAGTCCCATGACTTGAGTAGTAAGTTCATTATCCAAATACCCTTGCTCCAGGAAAGCGGTGCATGAAATCTCAAGTAAACAGTAAGCCAAAAATTTTAGTCGTCGATGACGAACCCGATAATCTTGACTTGCTTTATCGCACCTTCTATCGCGAATACAAGGTGATAAAAGCAAATTCAGGGCCTGACGCGCTCGAATTATTGGCTATTGAAGGAGATGTATCAGTTATCATCTCTGACCAACGAATGCCAATGATGAGCGGGACAGAATTTTTAAGTCTGACAGCTACACAATATCCCGATATTATTCGGATTATTTTAACTGGCTATACCGATGTCGAAGACTTGGTAGAGGCTATTAATGCTGGTAAAGTATTTAAATATGTTACGAAACCGTGGGAAGCCGAAGAGTTAAAGGCAGTTGTACGTCAAGCTTTAGACACCCATAATGTTCTCAAAGCTCGCACACGCGAATTAACGCGAACGCTGCGTCAAGAGTCGCTACTTAATACGGTTACAAATACAATTCGCAGTGCCCTAGATTATCGGCAAATTTTACAAACAATTGTCGATACTGTTGGTCACATGTTGGAAGTTGACGTTTGTTTATTGCGTCCTTTTTTAAATGGACAGCTAGCAGACGAAAGCTTTATCTACCAAAAGGCGCCTTTTAACGCTGACCATCCGAACGAGGATAAAAATATATTTCTGTTACGTGAGACTGTTTGGGAAACTCGTGAGGTGCAAGTCATTAATGACGTAAACAGCGATGAGCGTATCCAAAGTCAAACAACTACTTCAAGCCGTGCGGAGGCATTTACTGTCTCAAATATTAGTTCCAGCTTAGTAGTACCATTAATTCTCCGACAAGAATTAATGGCTGTTTTAGCTTTACATCAATGCGGCGAAAGTCGTATGTGGAGCGAAGATGAAGTCAAATTAGTAGTAATGGTGGCAGACCAAGCGGCTTTGGCACTATCACAAGCTTATGCCTACGAACAAGTACGAGCATTAGCTAAAAGAGAAGCATTAATTAATACAATTACTAGTGCGATTCGTTCTAGCCTTAACCAACAAGATATTTTTGCTGCTATTACTCAACAACTCGGACAAGCTTTACAAGTCAATGGCTGTGTATTGTCGCTGTGGACTGAGGAAGATGAGTATGTTCAGTGTGTAGGTTTATACGAAAGCAACGAAGTAAATTCAGATGACACTATACAAAACGATGTATCATTATATGAACTACCTCAATCTTCGGCGCCAATAAAAGAAAACCCGATATTACAACACATGTTACGAACGCTCGAACCAGTTGTAATAACAGATATGAATAATTGCCCACCTGAATTAAGCGGGTTTGAATTGCCTTTACGGGGTCGTTCGCGTTCGCTGATAGTTGTACCATTGCTGGCAGATGGAAAAAGTATCGGCAGCATAACGCTACGAGAAGACAACAGAGCGCGCAAATGGCTGCCGAGTGAAATTGAACTGGCATCTAGTGTAGCAGCACAAGCTGCCATTGCAGTACAACAGTCACGTTTATATCAAAAGACACGCGAACAAGCCGAACGGTTATTAGAATTAGATAAACAAAAAACAGAATTTTTCCAAAATATCTCACACGAGTTTCGGACACCCATTACATTGATTCAAGGTCCCCTCGAATCAGCTGTTGCTGGTAAAGAAGGATTATCTTATGCTCAAAGTACTATTGCTCTACGTAATTCGCGTCGCTTATTACGATTAGTTAACCAACTACTCGATTTACAGCGTCTTGATGCAGGTAGGATGCAACCGACTTTTCGCAAATGCGACTTGGTTGAATTTACCAGTCAAATCGTTGAGTCTTTCCGTACTTACTGCGAAAAAAAGGGATTGCAGCTAATTAGCAACTTAGTTCAATGTCCATCAGTGTATTTAGATATGGAGAAATTCGACAAGGTGCTTTATAACCTGCTGTCGAATGCCATGAAGTTTACACCGCATGGTGGTATTATCTCAGTTTCACTTGTTTCAAATAAACAAAATTGCATTTTACAAGTTAGGGATACTGGTATCGGAATTGTCACAGAACAACTTCCACACTTATTTGAACGCTTCCGTCAAGCTGAAGGTTCAGAAAATCGTTCTTATGAAGGTAGCGGTTTAGGTTTAGCTTTGGTTAAAGAATTAGTGGAACTTCACGGTGGTGAGGTGACAGTTAACTCTGTTTATGGAGAGGGTACAACTTTTACTATTTCTTTACTCGCTGGAACCGAGCATTTACCTGCTGACTGTATTGTTGATGTACCTGCCGAGTTAAACATTAACCGTGCTTCGGTGGAACTTGCAGACTTAGAACTTATCGATGTTGACGAAACTCCAACTGGCGCCTATGATTTTTCTGAAGCTACTGAAATTCCTTCAACAGGACATACAATTCTTGTAGTTGACGATAATCCTGATTTACGTGGTTATGTTTCAGGTATTCTTCGAGCGAATGGGTATACAGTACATACCGCACGTAACGGTCAAGAAGGTTTTAAAAATGCTCAAAAAATTCAACCTAGCCTAATTGTCACCGATTTAATGATGCCTTTGGTGACAGGGTTAGAAATGATAGGTATGATTCGCGCTGATTCTAAGTTAAAAGGAACACCAGTAATACTTTTAACAGCGAAAATCGACGAAGAAACTCGTATTGCGGGTACTGAATTAGGCGCCGATGCGTATTTAGCAAAACCTTTTAATGACCGTGAGTTACTTGCAGAAGTGCGAAATCTCGTAGCATTGAAAGAAAACGAGCGTCGGGTTCTAGAGCTAAATACGTATTTAACAGAATCTGTATTGCAAAGATTTTTGCCCCCAGCACTGGTGCAAAAAGCCGCAGCAGGTGATTTAGTTCTAGATTTACGTCCTGAACCAAGATTAATTACGGTGCTGTTTAGCGACATAGTTGGATTTACGCAGTTGTCTAATACACTCAGGTCACGCAAAGTTGCGGAATTGCTCAACGAGTATCTCGAAGCAATGACGCGAGCCGTGTTTGATAATGGGGGTACCGTCGATAAATTTATGGGAGATGCAATTTTAGCCTTATTTGGGGCGCCTGAAGAATTGACGCCCAACGAACAAGTACGACGGTCAATAAACACCGCAAGAGCAATGTTACGTTCTCTTGACAAATTGAACGAACGTTGGCGCCAGCAGGGAATATTTGATACCGATGGGCGAAGCGAAGTTCAATTTAGGTGTGGTATCCATCAAGGAACTGCTGTAGTCGGGATGTTTGGAAGTTCCGAACGTGCAGACTATACAGCAATTGGACCTTCGGTTAATATTGCCGCGCGGTTACAACAAGCCGCAAAGCCAGGTACAATACTTGCCTCAGCAGCAGTAGCAGATTATTTACAGGACGAAGAAATAATTAAAGGTAGTTCATTAGAGTTAAAAGGAGTTGATGAGACAGTTTTAACTTTTGTTGTGACACCAGAAGTCGTAGCAAATCGCTAGAATGGCAAATGGTTATTATCAATATTAGTTAAAATCTTTATTTTATATAATGCCAGAATCGGTAGCCGATAAAACCCCAATGCCAATCACAATTCGTAGGCGCCACATTGACCCACCAGGTTTGTGGATAGTCATTGTGATTGGTTCTGTCGTGTTACACTCACTAGTACTTTGGTTAATGTTTACATCCAAATTAAATATAGTGGGTCGTAGGTCAAATGCAGCGACACCAATTAAGATAGTAGAGGTTGTGCCCACAATTAAAGCCAAAGCGAAACCTAGAGTAATCGCGCAAAAACCAAAAGTACAACCCAAACTACAATCAAAACCGATTCAAGTTAAACCTGAAATTAAAACTCAACCAGTTCCTGCTCAACCACCTCAAAACCGAACATCTCAACCTGGTACAATTGCATTTACCGACAGGCTACCCGTCAAAAAGCCTGTTAACAAATCACCATTAGCTCAAAAACAGCGTTCTCTACCATCCATCAAACCAAAATTAGAGCCAAAAGTCGCAATAATACCCAAAAAACCTGTCAATACAGAGCCTAAAAAACCAAATATTGCAGAACAAAGGCGCCTGCAAAGACTTGCAGAACAACAACGTTTACAAAGACTTGCAGAACAACAGCGTCTACAAGAACTCGCACAACAAAGGCGCTTTGATCAACTTGTTCAACAACAACGTCAACAAGAACTCGCAGAACAACGACGCTTTGATCAACTTCTCCAACAACAACGTACTCAAGAGCTAGCAGAACAACGGCGCCTACAAAAACTTGCCGTCAACAAGAACTCGCAGAACAACGACGCTTTGATCAACTTCTCCAACAACAACGTACTCAAGAGCTAGCAGAACAACGGCGCCTACAAAAACTTGCCCAACAACAACGTCAACAAGAACTCGCAGAACAACGACGCTTTGATCAACTTCTCCAACAACAACGTACTCAAGAACTTGCAGAACAACAGCGTCTACAAAAACTTGCCCAACAACAGCGTCAACAACAAATTGACGCACAACGGCGAACAGAAGATGTTGTAAGAAATCAGGCAAAACTACCTGTAAATACTGCACCTGTAGAAATATCTGGAAATCCAGATACACCATTTTCTAGACCCACACAAAAACCGACACCAACCGAAGCACCAGCGACCACAATAGCAGATAGTACTTCTGTTCAAGGAGGATTTATACTGGCAAACTTGTTGCCTGTAGATGAAGAAGCACAAAAGGGACTTAACGCAGGAACTACAAGACTTGTAGTAAACCCTAAACTTCAAGAAACAACAAATACTCCGAAAAAATTACCCGTACTTAACGAACAAGACAAAAAACTGGTAACACAACCGATAAAATGTGGTGTTCTGTTATCTATCGATGCCAGTGGTAATATTTTTAGTCCTAGAGAAGGTTTTCCAGGTATTAAAGCGTCGAGCGATGTACCTGGAACCGGAGACTTGTGTCAAAGATATGTAGACGAGTACTTCAAACTGAACAAGGAAAATATCAGAATTTCACCAGGTAGAGATATTGATGGGATTCCCTCAGCCGGTCAATTGTTTAGACACATTACAATACAACCAGCGGCGCCGGAAAATAAAAATCCTAGTTAAATACTTGCTTTTTACTCGACGTCATGTTATATTTTGAAAGTTGAATAAAATTCACAAACCTGCGGGTGTAGTTTAGTGGTAAAACCTTAGCCTTCCAAGCTAATGATAGGGGTTCGATTCCCCTCACCCGCTTCATGAGAACTAAAGTTAAGTTATTCGTTGAGATTTATTTGCATAGCAGAATGACACGAGGCTCAAATTTCGTTAGTATTTGGGAAAGGTCATTTTAATTGATATTGAAACATTTTTAAACATGAAACCCTTATCATCCAGCGTACCAGCTATAACAGTCAAGATTTCCATTGAGTCAAGTTTGAATGGCGAACCCAATGGTCAGTTAAGTCAGAATACGATGTTGCTGCTTCAATGTTTAAATTCTCTTAACACACTTTCAGCAACTACTCCAGAAGGTTTGAAAGAAGCATCTGAAGCGTTAGAAAGTATGGTTAAATATTATATACAACTTGCGGATGATATGCAGCAAACCAGTTTGCCCCCCCAAAAAAAGTTAGAAGTAATCAAGGGAAACATATTGCCAAGCGTTGTCAACCCGCCTCTAATTATGGATTTTGAATAGCTTTTACTATGCCCGAAAATTTAATTTATAGAGCATCCGATGAAAAAGAGGCTCTTAGACAAGGGGAAATTTTAACTGGAGTGGTACAATTTAAACCTATTCCAGAACTAAATTCTACTCTTGAAAATATAAATTTTGAACCGATAGTCCACTTGTATGCAATCATTGTAAGTCAAGATTGCGATTTAGATTGGGATTATTCTGCTAGACAAAATCAAGACAAACCGCATAAATTGTTAAATTCTATATTATTTTGTCAACTTTATACGGCTCAAAATATTCGTACTGATAAAACACTTCAAATAAATTCAAAAGAGTGGGGTTTAGTTCAATCAAACCGTAATCAACAATACCATTTTTTTGAGAAAATTCCTTCTGAATGTGAATTTAATCAAGAAGGTTTACCAGAATTAACAGCCGATTTCAAAAGAGTTTTTGCGATTGATGCAGAATTTTTATACCATCAAATTAATAATAAAATTGCTTGCCGACGTACAGTTCTTAAAAGTCCATATTTAGAAGATTTTTCGCATCGTTATCGTAACTATCATGGACGTATAGCACTTCCGGCACAACATGAAAGCGAAAAGGAAGCATAAAAAACTGCATGCCAATCTGTCCTCAGATGTGCCACAATCCATTAAAATTAATCACGTAGAATAGTTGTTATAACCATTTAGTGACTTCAGGCGCCGTTTGATTGAGTAATTTACCTTGAGAAATAACATACCGTGGTTTGCTCCTCTTCCGTATTGCATCATAATAGCTATCGGTATCGAGTACAATTAGCGATGCGGGTTTGCCTACCTCAATACCATATATATCTTCGACGTGTAATGTTTTAGCGCCGTTTGTTGTCACCATTTCATAACAAGCGTTAATTTCAGGTATTCCGGTCATTTGACATACGTGAACACCCATATGGGCAACATCGAGCATATTACCTGTACCTAAGCTGTACCAAGGGTCTTGGATACAGTCGTGTCCAAAGCTGACATTTAAGCCGTTTTGCCAAAGTTCTTTAACGCGCGTAACACCCCGACGTTTAGGATAAGTATCAGCACGTCCTTGTAAAGTGATGTTGATGAGTGGATTAGCAATGAAGTTAATTTGTGCGCGTTGCAAAAATCCCATTAATTTAAATGCGTAGGCATTATTATATGAGCCGAAAGCAGTTGTATGACTTGCTGTAACTCGGTTTCCGGTTCCTGTACGTATGGCACAAGCTGCTACTACTTCGAGAAACCGTGACTGTTCGTCGTCTACTTCGTCACAATGAATATCTATTAAACGGTCGTATTGTTCTGCTAATTCAAAGATTCGCTCAACTGATTTTACACCCCAATCACGGGTAAGTTCGTAATGTGGTATTCCACCCACTACATCGGCGCCCATTTGTAAAGCTTTTTCTAGTAGCGCTTCATTTTGAGGATGAGAATAAATACCATCTTGAGGAAATGCTACTACTTGCACTGTTATCCAATCTTTGACAGTATCGCGCGCTTCGAGTAAACCTTGTAGTGCAATTAAAGAAGGTTCACTAACATCAGCGTGTGTCCGCACAAACAAAATTCCATATTCAGCTTGTTGCTTTAGAGTCTCTATAGCACGTGCTTTAATATCTTCTAACGATAAATTTTGTTTGCGCTCACTCCAAATTTGAATACCTTCAAATAGTGTACCGCTTTGGTTCCAGCGAGGTGTACCAGCAGTTAACGCCGAGTCTAAATGAATATGTGACTCAACAAAAGGTGGCGAAACCAACTTACCATCTATATTAAGTTCCATCGACGCATCGCCATTAATAGCTTCGGCAATCTCTACAATCAAACCGTCTAGTATACCAATATCAACACTCGAACTATCCGGCGCCGTTACCAGTTTAGCTTGACGCAGCAGCAAATCATAACTAGTCATTACTCATATCCCCCTGAAAATAATAATACCATTTGACAACAAAGTTACCATAGTGTGAATTATTGCTGTAAATTTGGGAACAATTAACTAGGGGATGCAAATCTTATACAACTTCGTGCGTAAAGATGATTCAGAAACTCTTTATGCAAATCGCCAACCGTTTTATTACTTAATAATTAATTTATGCGTTAATCTGACTACGTTATATTACTTAGCTAAATTGTTGCCACTCATGAACCACCATAAGAATGAAAACTCGAATCAAACTTTCAAATTACAAAAGCCAGGAGTTATGGTACTTCAATGGCTATTCAAATTTGTAAATAAAAGTAATCACTTGGGCATTCAAAAAAAAATTTTGTTTGGGTATATTATTGCATTATTAATAGTGATGTTTGGTAGTTTATTACCTATTATAATTGCTGATTCTTTTCAAGCGCAGGCCAATGAATATCGTATTCGAGTGCGACGTGAGCGTAAACTGTTAGGTGATTTACGTGCGGATACACTAAGCTTATTAACTATAACAAGTTTCCCATCCTCACTTCAAAAACCTAAAAATTTTCAACAGGCAAAGGCAACAGCACTGACGCGAATCACACAAAGTAAACAATTATTTACAAAGTTAAATCAGAAATCTCATAAATCATCAAATCAAATTTTTAAACATTTATTTGCAAAATATAAAGAAAATTACTTAGATTATCTTCAAGAGTTAGAGAATCTTTTAAATAAAACTGAAAATAGATTATTAGAAAGACAGATGTTTCGAGTTAAAGAGTCATTTTCTAATTTATATAGTAGTAATGATACAGAAGAAACACAAGAATTTGTACATCAACTAGGAAGTGTAATTGAAATAACCGAGAAACAAGAAGAAATAGCTGAAGAAGACTTAAGTCGCGCGCAATTAATCAGAATAATCATAATTATTATTGGTATTAATATTACAATTGTGCTGTCATATTTATTTATACGCTATCTAAGTTATACAATTACAAGTCCAATCACAAACATTATTAAAGTTACTAAGCAAGCAAGTAATCAAGCTAAAACTAAATCTAATTTTGACTGCAAACTTTTTGTTACTAAAGATGTTAGTCAAGATAATGATATATCACAACTTGCTAATTGTATCAATGAACTATTAAATCAATTTCAAACAGTTGTTGAAGAGCAAAAAAAGACAGAAGCAAGTTTAGATGGAGCAAATCAAGCTAAAAGTAAATTTTTGGCTTCGATGAGTCATGAATTAAGGACACCCCTCAATGGTATTCTTGGTTATGCCCAAATTTTAGCAAATTCTCAAAACTTAACAGAAGAACAAAAACATGGAATTAAAACTATATATGAATGTGGATTTCATTTGCTGAATTTAATCAATGACATATTAGATTTATCTAAAATGGAAGCGCGCAAAATGGAGCTACAACTTGTAGATATTCATTTACCTTCGTTTCTTCAAGGAGTTGTAGAAATTTGTCGAATTAAAGCTGAACAGAAAGGTATTGATTTTGTTTATGAGTCACCAAACAACTTACCAGCAGGAATTAGTATAGACAAAAAAAGATTACGACAGGTATTAATAAATTTACTTACTAACGCTATTAAATTTACTGATACAGGGTGCGTAAAACTACAAGTTAAGTTTGCTGAGAGTAAACCTAATTATGTAAAACTTAACTTTGCTGTTGTGGATACGGGCGTTGGAATGAACACCAACCAAATAAAAATGATATTTTCTCCTTTTGAGCAAGTAGTCAATAATGATAGACCCAACGAAGGGAATGGTTTAGGGTTGACGATAAGTCAAAAAATAGTAGAAATGATGGGCAGTAATATTCAAGTCAAAAGTCAAGTGGGAGTTGGGACTTTATTTGAATTTGAGCTTGAATCCCGATTAGCTGAAGACTGGACAGAAAGTAGTACTATCACTAGTCGGGGTAAAATCATTGGTTATTCAGACCTAGAGAAAAAGATATTAATCGTTGATGATTCTTGGGAAAACCGTTCATTATTTATTAGTTTACTCGAACCGCTTGGTTTTGCAGTTATCGAAGCTAGTAATGGTAAGGAGGGAATAGATAGAGCAAAGCAACATCATCCTGACATGATTATTTCTGACATTACTATGCCTATTATGAATGGGTGGGAAATGCTTGCTAAAATGCGTCAATCTGAACTTTTTCAAGATACTGTCATCATTATTGCATCACCAAATGTGTATGAAATTAACCGTCAAAAAACTATTGATGCAGGCGCCGATGGGTTTTTAACTCGACCTGTACAACCAGAAGAACTATATAACATGTTAACCAAACATCTTAAAATTAATTGGACTTATGCGGCGCCTCCTGTTGAATCATCGAGTGAAGCTGTAACAGTATTTACCAGCGCAATGGTAATACCGCCAGTTTCAGATTTAACATTGTTACTTGAATACGCTCGCAAAGGGCAAATCAAAGGCATAAAACAAGAATTGGAAAAAATTGCCAGAATGGATGAGAAATATCACATCTTTGTAAGGCAGCTGAATAAGTATGCGAAGAATCTTAACATCCAAAAAATCAGAAACTTTATACAAGAGTATATACGAAATTAAAAAAAATGAGTTAAATTATTATTATATATAAATATTGATACATCAAAACAATGCAAAACTATAATTCAGAACAAAGTCCAAATATTAGACCAGTAGAAACTATTTTAGTAATTGATGATAGTCCAACCAACTTAGAAGTTTTATATACAACATTATCAGATGCTGGATATGAAGTATTAGTGGAAATGGATGGTTATTCGGGTATCGAGCAAGCACAAAATAACCCACCAGATTTAATATTGCTCGATATTATGATGCCAAAAATTAACGGTTATGAGGCTTGTCGCAAACTGCAATCAAACCCAATCACCAAAGATATCCCTATCATCTTTATGACAGCTTTATCTGACACCGTCGAAAAAGTCAAAGGTTTTCAAATGGGAGCAGTTGACTATATAACTAAACCATTTCAGCAAGAAGAAGTAATCGCGCGTATTAATGTGCAATTAAAGCTACGACGTTTAAATTTAGAGTTAGACCACCAAAAACAGAAATTAGAGGAACGAGTAGTAGAAAGAACTGCTGAACTATCGGAAGCGTTAGAAGAACTTCAACAAACCCAGTTACAACTAGTACAAACCGAGAAAATATCGTCATTAGGACAAATGGTTGCAGGGGTTGCTCATGAAGTCAACAATCCAATTGGTTTTATTTCAACTAACTTATATCATGCTAACCAATACGTAAACGATTTAATAAATCTACTTAAACTGTATCGAGAAAAGTTTCCTGAACCAGGTGATGAAATTGAAGAAATAATTGAGTCAGTAGATTTAGACCATATTTCTGAAGACTTACCAAAATTAATTTCATCAATGAAATTAGGAAGTGACAGAATTCGCGGTATTATGCAGTCAATGCGTACCTACTCTCGTGCAGACGGGAAAGACAAAAAAGCTGTAGACATCCACGAAGGTATCGAAACTACATTAATGATACTTCAGCACCGTCTTAAACCACAACCTAAGCGCCCAGCTATTCACGTTGTTAAAGAATACGGGAATTTACCTTTAATTGAATGTTACCCAGGACAACTTAACCAAGTGTTTATGAATTTAATCGCTAACGCTATCGATGCTATCGACGAAAGTGTTCCAGATAGAGACTGGGAGGGTGATAAAGGTAGACATTTAACTCCTGACAATGTAATGTTAGTTCCCTTAATCTGTATATGTACCACTGCTGATAAAGAAAACGTCACAATTCAAATTGGAGACAACGGCAAAGGCATGGATTTATCAATACGTGACCAAATATTCCAAGCTTTTTATACCACAAAACCCGAAGGTAAAGGTACTGGTTTAGGTCTTTCAATTAGTTATCAAATCATTACCGAAAAACATGGTGGCACCCTTGAATGTATTTCCTCACCTGGTAAAGGTACAGAGTTTATTATTCAACTTCCTTTTTATACTAAAAAGTAAGGTGGGCAGTGCCCACCCTACTACACTGCCTGCCCACCCTATACTGTCTACCCTTAGTGAAAGATTAATCTCCTTTACTTTGATTTGCATAAGTTTTGCTTGCCTAGAAATAGTTACATATAACCGCATCAATTAATCAAAACACTTGCGTAAAAGTTAGATAAATTTTACGCACGGGAAGTTGTGATTTCCTCAGTGGCAAAGTTAAAATAGACACAAAAACGAGGCTTTGATTATGAGCAGCATAGAAGTTGTTTTCAGTTTTGATACTACAGGCAGCATGTATCCTTGCTTAACACAAGTTCGACGAAGAATAAAAGAAACCGTGACTCGGTTAATGAATGAACTTCCGTTAATTAAGATTGGTATTATTGCACATGGTGACTATTGTGATGCAGGTTCGACGTATGTTACCAAGCATTTTAATTTATCAAGTCATATCGATGCAATTTGTAATTTTGTTCAAAACGTTGAACCAACGGGTGGTGGTGATGCACCTGAATGTTATGAATTAGTGTTACACGAAGCGCAATCTTTCAACTGGTCAGAGTCTGCTTCAAAATCTTTAGTATTAATTGGTGATGATATTCCTCATGCACCTGCACACAACCCACAAAAGTTAAATTGGCGCCAAGAAAGTAAGAAATTAGCAGACAAGGGTGTTACAGTTTATGGGGTACAAGCTTTAAATCGTAGTCACGCAACACCATTTTATAAAGAATTAGCCGAACAATCGGGTGGTTTTCACGTTAATCTTGACCAATTTTCATACATCACTGACTTATTTTTAGCAGTTTGTTATCAGCAGTCCTCAAATGAACAACTTCAAGCATATGAACAAGAAGTTGTAGCACAAGGTCGAATGAGTCGCGGTTTGAATCGCATTTTTAACTCGATGATGAATCGTGAAGAAACTACGATCTTCCAAGCTGCTGATTTACGCGCGGTTTCTCCAGGTAGATTTCAGGTTTTAGATATTGACAATAATTCTTCGATTAAAGGATTTGTTTTAGAAAACGGTTTAAATTTCAAAGTCGGACGCGGTTTTTACGAGTTTACGAAAACAGAAACTATCCAAGGATATAAAGAAATTGTTTTGATGGAGAGAACAACAGGAGACTTATTCGAGGGACAAGCAGCGCGCGAAATGCTGGGTTTACCAGAAGGTGAGACAGCACGTATAAAACCGAACAATCTAGAAAAGTACATGGTTTTTGTTCAAAGTACCTCTGCAAATCGTAAGTTAATCGGTGGTACAAAATTCCTCTACGAAGTAGAAGACTGGCATCGCTGACATAAATTAATATAGATATCCAGCGTGTTATGGAGGTGAATGTGGTTGAATCGACTTTGGCAGATGTAAAAACGCGAATCCCGGAACTGCGGCAGCTTTTACAAAAAGCTAGCTATGCTTACTATGTCCTCGATAGTCCGATTATGGATGATGCTGTTTACGATAGGCTTTATCGTGAACTGCAAGATATAGAAGCTGAATATCCTGAATTAATAACACCCGATAGTCCAACACAACGGGTTGGTGAAAGACCTGCTACGCAGTTTACTACGGTACGCCATAATGTACCGCTATATAGTTTAGAAAACGCTTTTAATGTTGATGAGTTAAAAAACTGGGATACACGCTGGCGCCGACAGTTAGCTCCAGTAGATAATGTTGCATACGTTTGTGAGTTAAAAATAGATGGCAATGCGCTGGCTTTGACATATGAGAATGGTATATTAACACGCGGCGCCACACGAGGTGATGGAGTAACAGGTGAGGACATCACACAAAACGTGCGAACAATACGTTCCATACCCTTACGGTTAAATGACGAAGCTTTTGATGGTGCTATACCTGAACGTATAGAAGTACGAGGTGAGGCTTTTTTGCCGCTTAATGTATTTAAGCAAATTAACGAAGAACGCCAAAAAGCTTCTGAGTCTGTATTTGCCAACCCTCGTAACGCCACTGCCGGAACTTTACGTCAACTCAATCCTAAGATAGTTGACAAACGGCAATTAGATTTTTTTGCTTACACTCTACATATCCCAGGACTTGATGACACCAGCATTGCCAGTACTCAGTGGGGAGCATTAGAACTCTTGCAAAAGATGGGTTTTAAAGTCAACCCTAAAATGAAACTTTGCCCTTCACTGCAAGAAGTAGCAGAATATTATGAATATTGGGATACGGAACGCTTGAATTTACCCTACATGACAGATGGGGTAGTAGTAAAACTAGACTCATTCAAACTACAAGAGCAATTAGGCTTTACACAAAAATTTCCTCGTTGGGCAGTAGCATTAAAATATGCCGCTGAAGAGGCGCCGACCATCGTCGAAAATATATCAGTAAACGTCGGCAGAACCGGAGCATTAACACCCCTAGCAGAAATGCGTCCAGTACAGCTAGCAGGTACAACCGTATCTAGAGCCACCTTACACAACGGCGACCGCATCGCGCAACTAGATATTCGTATTGGTGACACAGTAATAGTTCGCAAAGCAGGAGAAATAATTCCCGAAGTATTGCGTGTACTCAAAGAACTGCGACCAGATGGTACCGAAGCGTTTGTAATGCCAAGCAACTGTCCCGTGTGCAGTCAACCAGTAGTGCGCGAAAAAGACGAAGCGGTAACACGCTGTGTAAATGCATCGTGCCAAGCTATTTTAAAAGGTTCGATAGAACATTGGGTAAGTCGCGACGCATTAGATATTCGCGGTATGGGTGAAAAGCTAGTGCATCAACTCGTCGATAAAGGTGTAGTACATTCAGTCGCTGACTTATATGAGTTAACACCCGACCAACTATGTGCATTAGAACGCATGGGTAAAAAATCGGCAGAGAAAATAGTCGAAGCAATAACCCAATCCAAAAATCAACCTTGGTCAAGAGTACTATATGGTTTAGGAATTAGGCACGTTGGTAATGTTACAGCCCAAACACTAACCGAAAAATTCCCCACTGTAGAAAAAATAGCTGAAGCATCCCGCGCCCAAATCGAAGGTATATATGGAATAGGCGCCGAAATTGCCGACAGTATATATCAATGGTTCCGTATACCCTCAAACCAAACATTAATCGAACGCTTAAAAACTGCTGGTTTACAACTAGAAACAAATGAGGCGCCTGTCGATAGTAGCAATAAAAATCAAAACTTTGTAGATAAAATATTTGTAATAACAGGAACACTACCAACATTAAAGCGCGACGAAGCCAAATCTTTAATTCAAAAAGCAGGTGGTAAAGTCACAGACTCAGTAAGCAAAAAAACCGACTATTTAGTAGTAGGTGAAGAAGCAGGTTCCAAACTTGCCAAAGCCGAATCACTAGGCGTCAAAACCCTAAGCGAAGCCCAACTACTAGAAATGCTGGCAACGGATGTAACGGATGTAACGGATGATTAATTCGTTTGTAGGGTGGGCACTGCCCACCATACTGTTAGGATGTACATTTTAAATAAAACATCTATTTGATTTGATAGCCATTCTAAGCGTCTATCTAAACACCCAATACTTAATAATTTATTTATATGCTGAACTGATTTTATTTGGATTTGAGCCAGTAAAGAATAAACCTCTTTTTGGATTTTTACAGGCGCCTTTCTACCAACAGATTCTCCAAAGTCTGCTAATAACATCCAGTGACGTTGAGGTTCAGTAGCAAGAACAACAGGAATATGTTCAGGTTGATAGTTTAACTCTAATAATTGCTTTTTAATCCACTTAGATGCAGAATCAAACCAACCTTTCCTAGCCCATTGTGGACGTAACTCCGGTATATTACCACTATTAACTTCTGTTAAATACTCTTGAATAACTAATTTATGCTCTGGTTGTTTTAGAGTTAAATTTTCCAAAGTATCTAGGTCTATCCAAGAGCCTTCTTTTATTTCTTCGATTGAAAGATGATGTTCCAATACATATATAGCATGATTTTGACGTTTTGATTTATCGTAATTTAGACTAGCATAATATAAAATATTAAATTCAATTAAAAGCCGCTTTTCTAATTCTTCCTTGATAGTGATAAAATCATCATAATATATATCTTCGTTTTTATGAGTGTAAGGCAGAAAATAACCACTTTCATCAAATAGCATCAAAACTTTAGCTTCTGTGGGATGAGGTAGAATTGCATAGAAGAAAGATTGCCATTTAGGTTGAAACAATTTTAGAATTGCCTGCTTAACTGATGATAATATTGCTTTCATAAATAGAGTTTCATTTTTACAAAGTTCGTCGTTCGTCATTTTAAAAATCATACTACCCGCTGTCAACAAATTAAGATACAATTATAGAGATAATATAAAAATTGCTCATATGACACAGTTATCTCAAAAACGACGCTCGCGTATCTTGCCACCAAAGCCAATGTCAGATGATGAAAGAGCTAGGCGCCAACTTAAAAGCGATGAACTAGCTATGCGCTGTAATGTAATCTTCGAGCGCTTGCGTCCACAGTTAGTAGAAACACATTACAACTGGCATATTGCCATTGACCCTGATAGCGAACAATATATAATTGACCCAAGTTTAAAAGGAATAACAGAAAAAATTGTAGAAGCATATGGTTATAGTGATGAGCCAAAGCTAACAATCTTTCGGTTAAACGATACGGGTTGCTGTGGGAAAATATGATAGAAGGGCGGTTCACTGATGACAAAGAATTAATTTTTGATATAGAGCTTGTTGCGACCAATGGTGAAAAATTCAAGATTGAAGCTTTATTAGATACTGGTTTTACAGATGGGTGGTTAGCAATTAATACCCAAGATTTGGAAGCTTTAGGGTGGTCACTATTAACCTCACAGATTCAATTACAGACAGCACAAGGAAAAGCAAGGTTCAACATATACGAGGGTAAAATTATTATTGATTCCGTAGAAGTTATTATTCCAGTACATGTAGGTGATGACCTCCCTGATACTATCCTAGGTTCGTTTTGGTTAGATATTATCCAGTTGATTATAAATAAACAGAATGGCATATTCACACTTGAGATTTTGTAAAAAAATTATTGCACAAAGCCCCTGATAATGAAACGGGCAGGGATGCCCATTCCACAAGATGTTTTATTAGATTTTTACAAGTCTATTATATTTTATGATGCTTTCTAAGCTTATAGAATATATTATGCAGTAGTTTGATGCGATATCTATGAATATATTAAATCTTCTCAACGGCGCCCCTTCTGATATAGCGCTAACTTCAAACGAACGTCCAGCTGTTATTTATAAGCAACTACGAGAGAATGTACTTGAGCTTGCAGAACAGTTAAATAGCTTTGGTTTAGGACGTGGAGACAGAGTTGCCATTGCTATTTCTAATAGCCCGGAGATGATAACTGTATTTTTAGCTACTACGATTGCAGCTACTGCTTGTCCGTTGAATCCCAAGTATAAACAGGAAGAGTTTGCTTTTTATTACGAAGATACTCAAGCCAAGGCGTTAATTATTTTACCAGATGGTAACAATAATGCGCTTGCTGCTTGTAACGAAGCAATGAAAGTAATAACGGTAAAAACTAGAGAGTCAGGCGCCTTATATTTTGAATTACAAACAGCACACCAACCGCGAGAAGTTGAGCAAGCAACAGAAAATGACATTGCAATGATTCTTCATACTAGTGGTACAACTAGTCGCCCCAAACGAGTACCTATTCGGCATCGTAATTTAATTGCCTCAGCTACTAATTTTGTCAATGCTTATTCGTTGACAAAGAATGACAAAACGCTTTTAGTTATGCCGTTATTCCATATTCATGGTTTGGTCGGTTGTATGCTATCAACTTTTGCATCTGGAGGTACAGTAATTTGTCCCCCTGGTTTTAATGCTTTAGAATTTTGGAAACTTGTAGAAACGTTTAAACCAACTTGGTATTCTGCGGCGCCAACGATGCATCAAATGGTATTAGCACGAGCTAGCCGTAATTCA
The DNA here is from genome assembly GCF_019977735.1 of Calothrix sp. PCC 7716. GTDB lineage: Bacteria > Cyanobacteriota > Cyanobacteriia > Cyanobacteriales > Nostocaceae > Dulcicalothrix. The sequence goes on from NZ_AP025018.1 coordinate 1,236,874, forward strand.
GAAATTATTCAGGCAAACCAATTTAGATTTATTCGTTCGAGTAGCGCACCTTTACCACCAGTAATATTAGAACAAATCGAAGCTACATTACACGCTCCCGTTGTCCAATCATATAGCATGACCGAAGCGGCACACTTAATGACAACTAATCCTTTGCCACCCAAAACGCGCAAACCTGGAAGTGTCGGTTATGGTTTTGGTGTAGACGTGGGTATTATGGACGATAATGGAAATCTTTTACCTACAGGTAGTTTAGGAGAAGTAGTAGTAAAAGGCGCCAATGTTATAGATGGTTACGAAAATAATCCTCAAGCCAACGCAACAGCTTTCGTTAACGGTTGGTTTAGAACTGGAGACCAAGGTTTTTTAGACGAAGATGGATATTTATCTTTAACAGGACGCTTAAAAGAATTAATTAATAGAGGTGGCGAAAAAATATCACCCTTAGAAGTTGATGATGTACTACTACGACATCCTGCTGTTAGCGAAGCACTTGCCTTTGCCGTACCACACAAAACCCTAGGCGAAGATATCCACGCAGCAGTAGTATTAAAAAGCCCAGTAGACGAAAAACAACTACACTCACATTGTTCACAAATGCTAGCAGAATTCAAAGTGCCAGCAAAATTTCATATCCTAGAAGAACTACCGCGTGGCGCCACAGGTAAACTACAAAGACTCAACATGTCCAAACTACTAAAATTACAATAATCTCTTTTCTTGTGGAGCAGGCATCCCTGCCTGCCACTATAATAATTTCTTTTTTTAAGACCGATAGGTAACATTCGCATCGGCACTATAAATTTTGCTTGACCCAAAGTGCAACTTGAGTGCGGTCTCGCAATCCTAAACGAGCAAGAATTTGACTAACATAGTTTTTTACAGTCCCTTCGGTTAAATATAATTTTTGGGCAATTTCACGATTATTATTGCCCTTACCAATCAACATTAGTATTTCTAGTTCTCGAAAGTTCTGATTATAGACTTAGATTCAATTAGAGATAAATTCATAATTGGTATATTTGTATAAGCTGTGATTAGTATCTCCGTTATCAAATTTATAATAATATTGGTTCGACACCTCAACTTAAAAATATGACTAAAGTAATAAATTTACGTGACTTTAGTCAAAGCAATTTAGGTGAGACTTTGGTTACTCTACTTTTAACACTGGTGTGTGGACATGAAGAGGAATCAAAATAAAATGCGCTTATCTCTGGTTTTGGCAATGGTGGTGTCAATTACTGCTGGTATTGGCACTTCGATAAAGGCAAACGCACAAACGATTATAAATTTGTATAGTAGGCACCATTGATGGACTACTAAAATTAAATATTAACTTTAAACAAATCATCAATTTGTTGTTTAATAGTCTGGTGTACCTCCATCTCGATAGCTTGACGAAAAAATTTTGTCAATATTTCTTGTTCTAAAGGGATATTTAATTCTTTAAATTCGTTTTTTATCCGGAATAAACAGATTGCTAGAAAACATGCTGTCGAGCGCACATCAATTCTTTGGTCTTGGGTAAATGACAAAAGCTTATTAACGAATACCTGTATATCGTAATACTTCATCTGATATAATATCCTAAGTATATTGATAACTTGGTAGTCTGTAAGATTCGTGTCATCTATTATTACCCACAAATAATCATAAATATCCTTACCTAATTTAATAATTTGTTTAGCAACGTCATCGGGCAACTTTTTACTATGAAGTCTTTTAATTAGTTTTTGAAAGTTTTTGTTATCCATAATTTGTTAACCTAATTCTAAAACGTCTTGTACTTATATGCCCTGATTTTAGTGCTTGATTAAATCCGTTTACCAGGTAAAGTATCCTTTCATGCTAAGAACCTCCTTCAATATACAGAACAGGCAAATCCATTTCTTGCCCAATTCTAGTTCTATTTTCTCTATCAATTTTTAACTGAGATGCAAGATATCCAGGTATTTGGAACTTGATAATGGTTAAAGATTGTGGAGATGTTTCAAGAGTGAATCTGTTTTGACGTTTATATTCCGTATTATATCTAGATATTGACTCAAACGCAAAATACCTGGCAGTGGGGTATTCTTCCGCGAAAAAAACAGGAGCTTTTCTAAAGCCTTGCTCTACTATTTTCTTCGCACGGCTTGATGATGTACCATGATAAAGTATCTCAGTCTCATTTCTGCTAATACCAAAAATTTCCTTATTATTACAATACTATAATAATATATCAGTTCAAAGTTACTCGAATCAAATAATAATTTTTTATAAAAATCTGACCTCTGTGTACTCTGTGTCTCTGTGGTAAAAAAGAAATTATTGTAAGGGCAGTTCGGGATGCCTGCTCCACAAGAGCTAAAGAAGAAATAAAATTGTGATATCTACACAGAGGTATTCTATGAAAATTTGTATAGTCGGTGCCGGCGCCATTGGTGGATACTTAGGAGCAAAGTTAGCATTATCAGGAGAAGAAGTAACGCTAATAGCTAGAGGCGCCCATTTAAACGCGATTCAAACAAACGGCTTAAAATTAATTACCGACACTACAACTCATATATCTAACATTGCAGCTACAGATAATATTAGTACTTTAGAACCTCAAGATATAGTAATATTAGCAATGAAAGCTCAAAGTTTGCCACCGATAGCTGCGAGTTTACCGACTTTATATCATTCCCAGACAATGGTAGTTCCAGCACAAAATGGTGTTCCTTGGTGGTATTTCCGTAAGTGTGGAACTAAATATGAAGGAGCAAAAATTACATTAGTTGACCCCGATGGTACGGTAGAAGCAAATATTGGTGTAGAGCGTACTATTGGATGTGTAGTTTATCCTGCCGCAGAAATTGCCGAACCAGGAGTTATTCTACATATTGAAGGAGAGCGTTTTAGTATTGGTGAAATAGATGGCGCCAAAACTGAACGAATTCAAACTTTGGCGAATGTACTTAAAAAAGCTGGTTTAAAGGCGCCTATACGCAATCAAATTCGTACCGATTTATGGGTAAAGTTATGGGGAAACGTTGCATTTAATCCAATAAGCGCACTCACACGCACTACTTTAGATAAAATTTGTCAATATCCTTTAACCAGAGAACTCGCTTTGTCTATCATGACCGAAACGCAAACCATCGCCCAAAAACTTGGAATTGATTTTGGTATTACAATAGAACAACGAATTGCTGGCGCCGAAAAAGTTGGCGCCCATAAAACTTCAATGCTACAAGATATCGAAGCGAAACGACCGACTGAAGTTGATGCTATTGTTGGCGCTGTTGCCGAATTAGGCAAATTAACAGATACCCCAACTCCACATATTGATACCGTATACGCATTAGTTAAGTTACTCGAACAAGCTTGATGCAAATGAATGCCGCATTAGAAGAAGCACAAGACCCAAGCACTACCGCAGAACGTCTACAGCAGTTAGCAATGAGCAAAGACAAAAAAGTTTGTGCTGCTGTTGCCCAAAACCCTAATACGGCGCCGGAAACTTTATATGAATTATTTACTAATTATCCAGTTGAAGTACTAAATAATAGTATTCTTGACTTTTTATTACTTGAGAATCCAAATTATTTATACGAATTATATACTATTTATCCTCTCGCTTTTAGTTTCCATGACTTACCTTTATTTTACATTGAATGGGCAGTCAATCATGAATTAGAACATGTAAGGCTTGCTGTATTAGATAACAAAAGTATTCCAATTAAATACCTAGAAAAATTTATCGATGATGATAGTGTTAAAGTACGATGCAAATTAACACAGAGTTTACATGTCCCTGAAGAGTTAATAATTCGTCTTACTCAAGATAAATCAGAAGAGGTACGTTTACATCTTACTAAATATCGTCGTGAATCTTCAATAATTACAAAAATATTGGCTGACGATATTAGCACTGAAGTTAGAGCAGCTATTGCTAGAAACTGGGTAACAGAGGCACCTGTGCTTGAAAAGTTAGCGAAAGATAAGGTGTTGAGTGTCCGTATAAGAGTTGCTGCAAATAGAACGACTCCTAAGTATATTTTAGAACTACTGGCAAAAGATGAAAGCTCTGATGTTCGTTACGAAGTTGCAAACAATGATAGTACAGCAACTGAAATTTTAGAACAGCTTGCTAAAGAAGATAAAGTTAAAATTCGTGCGGCTGTAGCCAAAAATAATAGTACGTCTAAAGCTACCTTAGAGTTTTTAGCAAAAAATTGTTACCATATTAGTATCCGTCGCTTATTAGCACAAAGTTCTAAATTATCTAGTGATGCTTTAGGGTATTTAGCAAAAGATACACATGATGAAATTAGAGTTCTTGTTGCGAGTAATATTAATATAAGTATAAATATTTTAAAGCAGTTGTCAGAAGATAAAGCGGGTAGAGTTAGACTTGCAGTAGCTCAAAATACAAAAACGCCTATCAATTGTTTACAAAAGCTAATGCATGACCAACACGAAGAAGTTAGAATTGCTGTAATAAATAATTTTTCTACACCTGTGAATTTTATTAAGTCATTAACTAAAGATGGTAATAAAAAGATTAGTGTTCTTGCAAAAAATAAAATTAATAATTAGTTGTTATTTATATTTTACATTTATATGTAAAAATTGCATGTATTAGTTATAATTAAAATAAAGTATATAATGACGGGCAGGGATGCCCGTTCCACAAGATGTTTCACAAGATGTTCCACAAGATGTTTCACAAGATGTTCCACAAGATGTTCCACAAGATGTTCCACAAGATGTTCCACAAGATGTTCCACAAGATGTTTAACAAGATGGATAATTAAGTTTTTGGAAGTTCCTTATTGTTTGTTAGCGCAACCAGTTTTAACTGTATTGCCAGAAATCAAAGTTGCTGTATAAGGATATTTTGTGTCGGACATGCTATCGCTACAAGAACCATTTACTTTAGTGAGAATGAGAATATGATTCGGTTTAGTACCAAAACGATAAACTCTAACAACATCTAAAGGTCTTCCTTCTGCTGCAGTCGGCGCCACATAACGGAATTTTTGATTAGTGATATTATCTCTTAAAGAATTATATACGATACCTTTTTGGCTAATGTCTACACCCCAGAAAGGTTCTGTACCAACAACACGAAAACTTTCAACTTTAGATGGTTGTTTAGGCGCAGGTGCAGAGTTTGCAGAAGCAGGTAAAAATGATGTAGCTGCTGTAATTCCTAATCCGAATACTACAAATAGTTTTTTCAAATGTTGTGCAGTCATTGTTTTGTTTAAAATTATCGCTTACTCTTATTTTAGAATTACAAGTCAAAAATCCTTAATTTCGGAAAAGTTTTTTAAAATTCGGAATATGAAGTTTTATTGTAGTTGATTGTATTTTGGGAACTAAAAATCATAGTTAAAGTCTTACAAATACTACAAGATTACAATTGTTTTCATTATTCATCTTTATGATTATGGTTTGTATATTATGAAGTCAAAATTTATTACAACTGCATTAACTTGCACTATCGTCGGCGCCTCCTTGGCACAGACTTATAATAATGCATCTGCCGCAACTCCCCAAATAAAGGTTTCACAGTTTCGCAGTCAGGGACAGCAGGGTTTAGAAAAGTTTTTTAGTACGTATGCGAAGGAACTAAATAATCCTTCACCACAAACGCGCGCTACATTAGATGCAATTTGTCAGCAAAAGGACTGTCACGCTTCTAAGTTATATTGGTACACCGATATTGAACAAGCGAAAGTTGCTGCAAAAACTAGCGGAAAACCTATTCTTTCGTTACGGTTACTGGGAAGACTCGATGAGGACTTAAGCTGTGCGAATAGTCGCTTTTTCCGTGTAGCGTTATATCCGAATGCTGAAATATCTAAATTTTTACGTCAAAATTATATACTTCACTGGCAAACTGTACGCTCGGCGCCGAAGGTAACTGTAGATTTTGGTGATGGACGTAAATTAGAACGGACTATTACAGGTAACAGCATTCACTATATATTAGATAGTGCTGGGCGCCCTGTTGATGCAATTCCGGGGTTGTACGGGCCTCAAGCTTTTTTGAAGCAGTTGGTAGAGGGTAAAAAATTAATCAACTCATATAATAGTCGCCCAAGTGCTGCAAAAGAAAGCTTTTTACGGCAGTATCATGCACAGCGTTTAGTATCTGTTGAGCAGCAATGGAATAAAGACTTAACTAAACTTGGTATTGCAAATCTTCCACGCTTGGTTGAAATACCTGCAACTTCTAATTCTCCTAGCGCACCTGTTGCTGGAACAATTGCTGTAACTAAAATGGCAGTTGAGGCGCCGATGTTACGGGGAATGTCACCAAGTACTAGTAACCCGGCGCCGCTTAGAGAAATTACAGACCAAGCAACATGGCAACGCATCGCTCAACTATATATAAATGATGCCAAACTAGATAAGAATAGTATCGCCTTGATAAATTCCAAACGCTTCCCACAAAAATCTAACTCGAATGATTTACAAGGCGTTGTTAGTAACTTTGAAACAGCAATGGCGTTAGATACCGTCAGAAACGAGTATATGTTGCATCGACAAATTCATCAATGGTTTACTCAACCCAATATAACAAATAATGTAAAAACACTAAACGAAAGAGTGTATGCACAACTGTTTTTAACACCAAGTTCAGACCCTTGGTTAGGATTGATGAGCAGTGAAACTTATAGTGCGATTGAAAATGATGGTGTTCACCTCCAAAATAGATAGCCCAAAAAAGATAATTAGGAGTTATTTAATCGTAATTCTAATCTAATGGACTGCGTAATTGCATCTATCAAAACCAAGCGCTGACTAATTGGTAACTGTAAAACAGGAATTATTAACTCTTCTATAGACGCAGGTGAATTTTGAGCAGAACTTAGTTGAATATCTGAGTTTTGCTTCAAAGTTTTCTCTAAATCATCTCGTAGCGTCTCTAAAAACACATAATCATCACCCATATTAGCAGCTTCATTGTCATCAAGATTTCCGCTATTTAAACGCTCTTGATATATTTTTATTAAATTACCAATTGCTTCAATAATAAATGTAATGTCTTTAAATGATAGCTTCATTGCGAATTATCCAAGTTATATACAATTTCAGTTTCAGTCAATTGTATAAGATAACTCTGCTTAGTGTCGAATTTGCACAGCAATGTAACAAAATTTTGGAAACTCTTTCTCATATAACCTAAATTTTGCCAATTATATAATTAGCACATTAATAATTTTGAAGTTACTATTGCTGGGTGCGAATAAAAACGTCTGTTCGTTCTTTTAACTGCTTGCGCTACGGGTGAACGTTGCCATAATGCTTTTACTACAATTTTACCACCAAAATCGGCAGCAAGATGGAGAAGGGTCAGGCGCCGTTTAGAAACTGGGTTTCTATACATTCATTGTCGCAGACAAATCGTCGTTGTTATTACAATCTCTCAACGAAGCAACCCGGTTTCTAGTTAACATAGCATTTGAATAAATAGGTAAAGTCTATTTATGCTTTTCGTCAAAAAAGATGATTTTTATTTAAAGGTATTTAAAACATTCTAAGTAATTTTACATATATTTTATTTAGCCAAAAAATAAAAAAGTACCTCTTAGCGTCTAAAAATAATGGTTTTAGCGTTTATAGCGTGCAATCCGATTGTGTATTTTATGTAAATATGCTGAGAAAGTATAGCGGCTCAATAGAATCGATAGCTATATTACTTAGGTATCAAAGGAAATTAAAAACATTTGATTTGGCTGTGCAGAAGAGAACTGCTTTGAAAATTCAGAATCTGTATATAACTGCACTATTTGAAGATTTGCTTATATCCAATTATCAAATTGGAATCAGCAAAATTATCAAACCACATTAACAACAATTCCAATTAGAAGGTCATTAAATCATGAAATTATCTAATGTTGCTCGTCTTGCCATCGCAGCAGTCGCTTGCGGTATTGGTACTTTGGCTGTCAATTCAAAAGTTGTTGCAGCAACTTTGACACCAGTTGACTTAGAACTTTCTTTGCTTGTAGATGTTTCAGGAAGTGTAAACAATAGTGAGTTTAACTTGCAAAAGCAAGGTTATGTAGATGTATTTAATAGTTCTGACCTTTTCAATAATTTTATATCTAAAGGTGAATTTGGTAAAATCGCAGTCAATCTAATTTACTGGTCAAGCAGTGGTCAACAAGCAGAATCTGTTGGCTGGACTTTAATTGATAGTGCTATATCATCACAAAATTTTGCAGAAGCGATTAACTCAACAACACGTCCTTTCTTTGGTGGTACCGCACCTGGTTCTGCAATCGCTTATGCTACACCAAAATTTTTCAACAATGCATTTGATGGAAAACGTCAAGTAATTGATGTATCTGGTGATGGTCCAGAAAATGGTGGATTAAATACTGCTACCGCACGAAATAATGCTTTAGCACAGGGTGTTGATGCGATTAATGGTATTGTAGTGGGTACTAATTCTGAAAGAGCAACAACACTTCCGTTCTATCAATCAAGTGTAATTGGTGGTACTAATTCAGATGGAACCCCAGCATTTGTACTCGAAGCTAAAAGCTTTCAAGAGTTTGGAAGTGTTCTTGAGAAAAAGATTAAAGCAGAAGTCAAACCTCCGTCTGTATCAGTTCCTGAACCAGCTTCTGTAATAGGTTTACTCGCTTTCAGTCTTATTGGTGCAAGCTCTGTAAAGCAAAAATTTAATCAGGCTAAACATAATTAGCCAACACTAACCAGGTTTCTTATTTGGGATGGGGTTTTCTCTTGCCCCGTCCCTCCATATTTGGCACAACACTAGTCTGTGTCATTAATTTTGAGGAATAGGCGCCAATTTTATACTTCTCTGCCCGTGCCACAGTATATTAAATTCAATATCCTCCAACAGGGTGAATTGATTTTGGTACATTCTGATGTAACATATTGTAGCTGCATGTTACTACAGGGTACATTATGGCTTCATTTGAATACGGCAGAATAAAGGATTCAGGGGATGCTAGTAAGCTTATATCAATTCTCAGTCAGTGCTTTATGATGGCGCCGTCTGATGGTGAAGTTTACATGCAGTCGGTAGGAATAGAGAATTTTCGTATTATTCGCCAAAATAAAGAAATTGCTGGTGGGTTAGCAATATTGTCATTTGGTCAAAATTACGGTGGTGAATTTGTACCAATGTCAGGTATTGCAGCAGTAGGTATTGCACCAGAGTATCGCGGAAGTGGCGCCGCTTTAGCACTAATGCAAAGTGCAGTAAAAGAAATTCATGTTGAGGGGGCGCCCTTGACGGCATTATTTCCCGCAGTGCAGCGTTTGTATCGTGCTGCTGGATATGAGCAAGCGGGTAGTTTCTGTAATTGGGAAATTACTACTGCTAGTATTCAGATGGGGAAACCTCAGCTACCGTTGACGTTAATTACTGAGGAAAAGCATATATTACGCGAACTATATGAAAAGCAAGCGCGCTTACATAATGGTAATTTAAATAGAAATGAATTTATTTGGGCTGATATCGGGCGTTCCAAAGATGCTCAACAATACGCTTATTTAATTGGAAATCTAGATGACCCTCAAGGGTACATTATATTTACGCAGCATCGTGGTGAGCCAAACGATTACATTCATATACGAGACTGGGTATTATTAACACCTCTGTCAATACAAAGCTTTTGGGCATTTCTCGGTGGTCATCGTTCGCAAATCGATACGATTCGTTATAGAAGTGCGCTTGTTGATGCACTAACTTTAGTATTGCCTGAACAAACAGCGAAACTCAAATCATCAACTCGGTGGATGTTACGTGCGGTAGATGTGAAGACAGCGCTACAGAAGCGGGGGTATCCTCAAAATATCCAAGCAGAGCTTCATTTAGAAGTACAAGATGATTTACTATCTAAGAATAATAATAAATTTATTTTAAGTGTTGCTAATGGAAGTGCGGATGTAACAGAAGGTGGTAGAGGTGATTTGAAACTTGATATTCGTGCGTTTGCTCCTTTATATACAAGTTTATTCTCCCCTAGTCAATTACAGATGGCTGGAAAACTGGAGGCAACACAAAACGCTATTATTGCGGCAACACAAATATTTGCAGGCGCCTCTCCTTGGATGGCAGACTTCTTTTAAAGTGCTGAGTTATGAGTAGAAAGTTAAAACTCAGCACTTAGCACTCAGCACTCAGCACTCATAACTTATTTATGCATCATACATCTGGTAAATGGCGCCTTGGGCTAGCACTATCTTCATTAACGGTCGTACTTTGGGGGGTGTTACCAATAGCGCTAACGGTTACACTTTCTGTTTTAGACGTTTGCACTCTTACTTGGTTTAGATTTTTATTATCATTTTTGCTATTGGCTGTTTATTTAGGGGTTATCAGCAGTAACCCAAAATCATAGGATTTCATAGGATTATTGATTTAAAATCTCGATAATTCTGAGGATAATGATTCAGTAGTAAATATTTATACATAATAAACTCCGAAAAATAAGTATGTATTATTCACGAAGAAATTCGCATCTAAGTACCCACCTTTAAAAAAGTGGGATTGAAGCAAGGACATCAGAACGCGCATTTTTATTAGCTATTACGAATTCCTTCTTCCTCCTTACTTCAACATCATTTGTAATAATTCTTAATTGACTCGAAGCGAGTAAAATATATAATAATAAATATATAATAATTAAAGTCGTGGAATTGATATAAAAGGGTGTATTAAATGCCGTCAAGAAAGCAAACTTATGTAAAGCAAATACATACAGATACCAATTCAGGTTTGTTTTTGGCAGACTATGCAGCCATTTCGATGTCGGCATCAATATTTAGTCTTAAAGGATTGCTTGAAAATCAAAAGTTGACTTCTTTGAATAAGACCCTGCAAGATAGGTTTGCAATTAATAAGCGTCAAGCTTCGAGTATTATTACATTTATAGAAGGCGAAATCAAAAGCTCGAAAGAATCATCTGCACGACATATAAAAACTCTTGAAGGGAAAATAAAATCTTTAAAAGCTTCAGTCGATGCCCTCGAAAAGAAAGTAAAAAAGCATATTGAATATTTACAAGCAGTCGTTAAATATAATCAAACTGCAAAGCCAGGTAAAAAAGCAAAAATACCATCAAAATATAAACCCCAATTTGACCAAGCATCATCGAGAGCTTTTGGACGCGATACAGGCACCTATTACCAGAGTGCGAAAAATAAGCTCCATCATCAAAAACGCAAGTTACATAAGTACAGGTCTCAGCTTAAACATTTAAAATCAAAACAATTGCACGTGAATTTAGGCAATAAAGAAACCATTTATTTTGTTGGCAGTAAGGACGAGTCAAACGGGAATCAAGTTTGTCAATTAATTATCGGTTTCGAGAAAGATTCTCTTGACATATTAAAAATTCGTGTGCCTTATGCTTTAGAAGCGAAGTATGGTGAGTATGTAGAAATACCAATTAATCTAAATGGCTATGGTGACAAAGAAATTAGACAAGCATGGGCATGTGGACAAGCGATTACTTACCGGATAATTCAACATAAATATGGTGTCTGGCAGGTACATATTACAGTTGATGTATATCGACCCATCACATCTGATTCAGTCATGTTGGGTTGTATCGGTGTAGATTTAAATATCAACTCGGTTGCATGGTGTAAAGTAAATGCTGATGGCAATCCCAAACGATTTGGAGACATTAAATTTAATCTTCATAGTTTGTCCCATAATCAAACAGAGGCAGTCTTAGCATCAGTCGTCACAGAATTGACAACCGCTTCACTTGCTTTTAAATGCCCCATTGTTATTGAAGAATTAGATTTTGATGCTAAAAAAGCACAACTAAATAATGGCGCCAAACATAAACGTTATAATCGGATGATTTCTGGTTTTGCCTATCGGCGTTTTTATGAATTACTTTCCTCAAGATGCTTTAAATTAGGAATTAAATTAATTACCGTTAATCCTGCGTACTCATCTCTAATTGGCATGGCAAAATTTATGTCCACTTACGGGATGAATTCAGGTTGTTCTGCAGCATTAGTACTTGCACGCCGTGCAATGAACTACTCTGAGAGCGTTCCAGCCAGAACCGCCTACGAAGGTAAGGAACCCAAGAAGCACGTCTGGTCATACTGGAACGCAATCAGTAAGAGGGTGAAAGGTTCAGCCCGACACTCTTTCTTTCAGCCTAGGCCAACAGCCTCCTCTAGCTTACGCAACGGGACAACTGAGAATAGTTTCCTTGAATTTGGTAATTCGGTTGCCAATGAGTATATTGACTCAGGTGGATTAAATTACCCGAATGAACAGACGTTTGCAAGTCCTCGTTAGGACGGTTAGAGTGCCATCCTGAGATGGGTGGAGGAAATCGTACAATGAACCGCGATTGTGCGTGGATTTAGGAGTTCCAGATTTTCCTAGGTTTTTTGAAGCGGTGAGAGGAAAATTACCCACACTTAAACAGTTCCGCGCGACTTCTTGGAAGCTGCTTATAACTGCGATTATTTTTCTTGCTGCAAATTATATTCTGTTTCTGAAAGGTTTAGCGCTAACGTCTGCAGCTAACGCCGAAGTTATCATTCAACTAGCACCCTTGTTAATGGGTATGGGTGGATTATTAATTTTTCGCTTTGGCTATAGTTGGCGCCAATGGAGCGGGGTCGGTGTTCTCACGGTTGGACTAGTTTTATTTTTTCATGAGAAATTAACAAGCGTAATTACAATACCAACAAATTACCTACTGGGTACTGGCTTAGTCGCGCTTGGCGCCGTTGCTTGGGCTGTTTATGCTCTGGCACAAAAGCAATTGTTAGGAACTTTATCTTCTATGCATATCATGGTAATTATTTATGGTGTATGTGCTTTTTTATTCTTACCATTTGCTACACTAAAGTTACTTTTTACACTTAATTATTTTCACTGGGGAACTCTAATTTTTTGTGGTTTAAATGCGCTAATTGCTTATGGTGCTTTTGCTGAATCATGTTTAGCATTGGGAGTCATCACGAGTAAGTGCGGTTGTGGCGGCTGCACCAATTGTTACTTCAATATCTGTTCATGTTGTATCCGTTATTGCACCTAGTTTAATTGTTCTGTGAAAATTTGTCAGTTACGGGAATTGTAGGCGCCGTCTTAGTGGTAGCTGGCTCTGTGGCTATGGCTCTGGGTAAATAATAGATATTATTTGAATAAAGTTTTATGTTAAGTAATTTTACGGTATCTTTAATCAAAGATGCCGCTTCTTCATAGTTGTTTTTTGCATACTGAAGCGTATTATTTTATTATCTGTTATGATGGCATCGTTGGATAAATTATTTTTTCCAAATAGGTAAATCAACCTATATTGCCCGATATAGCCCAGTGTCACTACCACAGTTCTTTTTTACGATTTTATAGTTAGAAAATTTTCTACTATAATCAATACTTTTGAGGCAAAACCACAGAATCATTTAGGGTGTCCGCATAACTACCAGTTTGACAGAGCCTCATCAAATTACATCCGAAGTGCAGACGTTTTGCGATGAAAAGCTTTTTTGGTATCTGGACCAGCACCCTGCGAAGGAATATTTTGTTGCTGGTACTCTCAATGCTGCTGCCTACTTTTGAAATGAGTTCGGCATATGCAGCACAGAGAGTTTATGCATCTTATTCGGCGTTGGAACGGTCAATTTCCGTGACTGCGTTAGAGGAATTTGTCAGGACAGGCGCCGTTGACGAAAGTCTAGCGGTTTATGCCGAGTATCTCAAGCCAGCACAACTCCAAGAGTTGCGAAGAATGCTACAAAGTCCGATAAAAGCTAACGCAGTAGCAGTATCACAGTTTCTCTATACTCCGCAAGGAGAATTTTTGTTGCGAAGGTTAGGAGAAGTAATTAAGACAGAATCACGTCAGGAAAAACCTGGCTTTCATGCTTTGCGGTCAGCTTTAATACTGGCGGCCGCAGAAGAAGGAGGCTTAACTTTACTAGGTTTGTTACGTGAATATCCTGGTGCGAGCATTCATATAGATTTAGCGCGAACTCTAGGAATTGCGTCAGAACTAGAAAAAATGGTTAGCGATACCGAAAAAGCCATCACAGCAGTATCTCAAAAAGCTAAAACCGAGGCAGCAATAGAGCAACCTTCGTTTCTGAGTGCCAAGCTTCCTGATTTTCGTCGTAAAGGTAAATTTGCCACGTCCAAGCAAACGTATAAATTACTTGATGCTGTTCGTAATCGGTTTTTACTCACCGAAGTTTATATACCTTCAGGAATTGAGAAAGTTCCAGTAATCGTCATTTCCCACGGTGTAGGTACAGACAGCAGCAATTTTGAGTATTTAGGTTCACATCTTGCTTCTCACGGATTTGCTGTGATAGTTCCCAACCATCCTGGTAGTGATACAAAGCAATTGAGTTCGTTAATGAAGGGTAGTGCGAATGAAGTTGCTGAACCAAGCGAATTCTACAATCGTCCTCTTGATATCAAATTTGTTCTAGACGAACTGCAACAGCGTAATAAATCTACGTTTCGTGGGCGCCTGAATTTTGATGAGGTAGGGGTATTCGGTCAATCGTTTGGTGGATACACTGGATTAGCATTAGCAGGAGCGCAAATTAACTTTGGACAGTTAGAAAAAGACTGCAAACCCAAGGCACTCACAGAAACTTGGAATGTATCTTTACTACTGCAATGTCGTGCTTTGGAACTACGGAAATTTGGGCCATTGGTGAGTTATGACCTGCATGATAAACGTATCAAAGCGGTAATCGCAGTCAATCCCATCACCAGCAGTATTTTTGGTGAAACCGGATTAAATAATATAAAAATTCCCGTAATGATAGTTGCCAGTAGTGATGACACTGTGGCGCCAGCATTGTACGAGCAGATATTACCTTTCTCATGGATAGGAAATCAGCAAAAATACTTAGCTGTTATGCAAGGCGCCACCCACTTCTCAGCTATTGGTGAAGGTAAAAATGATGCAAACCAAATTGGACTACCTTCAGATATAGCAGGTGATGACCCTGCACAAGTACGTAAATACTTAAACTCGCTCTCGTTACCTTTCTTTCAATCTCATGTTGCGGGTATGACCAAATATGCGCCATATTTGAATGCAGCTTACGCCAAAGCTATTTCAACTCAACCACTAGGGTTAAACTTAATTCAGTCACTAACATCAACTGAACTAGCACAAGCTTTTAATGGTGAATTGAAACAAATTAAGCAACCCTAACTAACAAAACTCTTGTGGAATAAATTTCTTGTGGAATAAATCTCTTGTGGAATAAATTTCTTGTGGAATGGGCATCCTTGCCCGTTCCAATGTTCCAAATATAGAAGGCGGGCAGGGATGCCCGCTCCACAAGAATATTTTGAATGTTTTATTACTTGGAAGTCCCTAGATATAAATTATTAATTTTTTTATCAGGCGCCTTGCGTTATTTTATGATGGTTTTGGGGGCAGGTTTACAGGATTTTGCATAGTCACAAATTTTTGGGTTAACTTGCCCCTACAGTAACGTCAACCTATCTATTTTTTAATTTGCAAGGCTTTTTGAATCTCAACAAACCATTTGGCTGGACTTCGCACGATTGTGTTGCGAAGGTACGCAAGCTACTACGTCTCAAACGTGTTGGACATGCTGGAACTTTAGACCCTGCTGCAACTGGTGTGTTACCAATTGCGTTGGGTAAAGCTACACGTTTACTTCAATATCTACCTGGCGATAAAGCTTACAACGCTACGATTCGTTTTGGTATACAAACAACAACAGACGATTTACAGGGTGAAGTTATTAGTTCGTGTGCTTGTCGTGAGTTGAAGTTAGAAGATATTATAGATTTATTGCCGCAATTTCTAGGTAAAATTAACCAGATACCACCTAGTTACAGCGCAATTCAAGTTGACGGAAAACGACTTTATGATTTAGCGCGTCAAGGTATTGCTGTTGAGGCGCCTGTAAGAACAGTGGAGATATTTAGTATAGAGGTTTTAGATTGGCGCCCAGGTGAGTGTGCTGAGTTAGATGTGGCGATAGCTTGCGGTGCAGGAACTTATATAAGGTCAATTGCCCGTGATTTAGGAGCAGCTTTGGATGTAGGTGGTACACTAGCAGCACTACAACGCACCGTTAGTAGTGGTTTTAATTTGGCTAACAGTATTAGTATTGAAGCTTTAGAAGCGCAACTACAAACCTTTCAACCAATGAGTCCTGACGCACCTCTACAATATTTATCGTCGATTAGTTTATTAGAAGAAGATGCTAAAAAATGGCGCCAGGGACAACGCATAGCAAAACAAATAAACGAGTCTTCACAATATTTACGAGTTTATACTAATGGATTATTTATAGGCATCAGTGAATTTAAGGATGACTTATTAGTACCAGCTATGGTATTTGAGCCTGTAAATTAATCATCATTCCTTCCTACAGTGTATTATGGACAACTCAAAAATCAGAAGTTAATGTAGTGATGCTACTAATATTATATTTACTGTTATGGATACGTCTATATTACAAAATCGAGATTATACAATCATTTTAGCTAAAACTTCTGCAAGCACAGCTAAAGAACCACCTGGATATGAACATCGCTGGCAAGATGCATATGAGTCAATAATCAACCTTGTGCGTGCGTGTCAGAAATTTGATACTGATGGTGTGACAATGTATGTTTCGTGTCGAAACTGTAAGGAAGATAACTTTCAGCAGTACAAATATGTAATGCCTGAGAAACTTAGAGAAATTGTTGAGGCACATTATCCACCGTATGAATTAGATTTACTAGGGGTTTTGCAAAAAACTCTAGATGATTATTTCGGGCGTAAAGCTGCCAACCAAGCAAAACCCAACGGTGAAATTATTATCATATTAATAGATGGCGAACCATTGGACAGAATGCAAGTTGCCAAAGTCATTGTAGAAGCTACACATAAATTAGATAATCATAGAGAGTTGGGTATTGGCTTTGTACAAGTTGGTGAAGATTTACTTGCACGCGGTTTTCTAAAAGCTTTAGACGAAGACTTAACACACGCAGGCGCCAAATTTGATATAGTTGACACAAAAATGATAGGACAACTAGAAGCAAACTCACTACTACAATTTTTATTAGACACACTCGATGACTAATTGTCATGCTGAACGCAGTGAAGCATCTGTATAACCTTCAAAATAATTAAGATTCTTCCCTGCGCTCAGAATGACATTTTACAAAGTAATTTTGTAACGCTTTTTATATGCAAATTGCGTGAGTCGTAAATTAATATGGGTATCCTAAGCTTATAGATATTTCAGGTTAGGAGAACCATATAATATGAAAGGCGTGTGTAAGCTTTGGATTACAATTGTGGGTACGATTGTATTGACAGCGTTACCTACAAGGGTAAAAGCAGATTCTGGTATCTGTTATATGGTTACATCATCTGGTCAAACTGTTAGTTTAGGAAAATTGTGCGGCGCCACACAAGATAATGGGGTTTTCCGTGTACCTATCAAGCGTCGTAGCGGTAAGACTCCTGTTATTGATGTTACGTTTAATGGTAATCAGGTGTATGAAATGATTCTTGATACTGGCGCCACTGGTACTTTGATTACACAAGAAATGGCTCGTGCGATGAATCTTAAGCCTTCAGGAACGATTAATGCCAGTATTGCCGATGGTAGTGAAGTTGAGTTTAAAACCAGTGTTGTTAATTCGATTGGTGTAGCTGGCGCCGTAGTTAGTAATGTTGAAGTTGCGATAGCACCAAAAGCTGAGATTGGGTTACTAGGTCATGACTTCTTTGAAAAGTACGATGTGAAAATTCTTGAAAAGCAAGTTGAGTTTCATCGTCGCTAGCTTAAATAACCGGGTTCAAGTTGGTATACCCGGTTTTTGAAAGTTTTTTCCTGATGTATAGTATATGCTTTTGAAAATATTTGTAATCTTTTAGTCTAGTATACGAGTTTTAGAATTTTTTAAAGAGGTGTAAATATGTTAAAAAGTCTACAATCATTCTTGGGTGTACTATCTCAGCCAGAATCTTATCAAGATGAGCGCGAAGCGACGATAGAATTAATGATTATGACTATGTATGTAGATAAGTCATTAAAACTTGCGGAAGATGATGTAATAAAACAATATTTGAGCAATATTACCTGGGAATCACCGCTGACTATTGAGCAGTATTTAGGTAAAGCAACAGCTAGAGTTAGAGCAACTTTATCGGATGCAGAAAAAAGAAAAACTCTGCTTGAAGAAATTAATACTAAATTCAGCAGCAGAGAAGTTAAGCAGCAAGCATTAAAAGCTTGTCAAAATTTAGCAGCAGCTGATGGTGATTTGATATCTGAAGAAAAAGAATTTTTAGATACAGTTGCTCAAGTGTTTCAAGTAGGGTAATAGTAAGGTGGGCAGTGCCCACCCTACAAATTACGTGTTAGCAAAGGCACCGTTGGCATAAATAGCTAACTGCGCGCGATTTTTGAGGTTTAAGCGATTAAAAATACTATTAATATGAGTTTTTACGGTACATTCTGAAATAAATAGTTTAGTTGCAATTTCTTGATTTGTGGCGCCTATTGCTACTAACTTTGCTACATCTAATTCTCTCGGTGTTAATTTTGATAGTTCTTTGTGAGTTGTTTCAGCGGTATTAACAGGTTTTGGATTTATTACTCTTTCTAAAAGACCTGGCGCCAGTTGAGCATATCCTGAATTAATGCAGCGAATAGCGTTTACAAGTTCGTCCGAAGGCATATCTTTCAGCAAATAACCTTTGGCACCAGCACGAATAGCATCACTAACATCACGGTCTTCATCGTAAGTGCTTAAAACTAAAACTTTGGCGTTAGGAAATTTTTCGCAAATTTGGCGAGTTGCAGTGCTGCCATTCATAACAGGCATTCGCACATCCATTAACACAACATCCGGTTGAAGTGTTTCAAATAAAGAAACTGCTTCTTCTCCATTTTCTGCCATGCCAATAATTTCTAGGTCAGGCTCTATGCTTAACATTGCTTTCAAACCCTGACGGACTAAACTTTGGTCATCTACGAGTAATAAACGAATCATAATTAAACCTAAGATTTCATTTCATTAACTTGATTTAATGATTTAACAGTGCTTCTGACCTCATACATTAAGCTGCCACTTAATTGATAAGCTTCTGAAAGAGATTGCTGTGCTTGGGTTGGATTAATTTGCCAAAGTTTTTGTGCTACCTGTATCTGTATATGTAAAGCAGCAAGCGACTGTCCTATTCCATTATACGTATTTTGTAAATCTCGATTTTGAGCTAGTATATGAGCGTAACTGTCAGCCTCTAATACATAGCTTTGTAAATATTCTTGTAAAGTTATTTCACAGTGCTTTTGATGATTTGTACGTACAGTATTCACCAAATACAATAACGTTAATAGCAAAATTATCGACAACAGAACAGGTAGCATATCTTTCACTAAGTAGTAACAGCAATAGGCGTGAAGATATTATAATTTTATAATTTTCCCTCTTTCACCTCCCTTATTAATAACTCAATTCCAGAAACTTGTGAATGAGTTTTTAAATATTTCCAACTTTAGTTGGAAAGCATAATTCTAAATTTTGAATGTATATATGGTAAGTAGTACTAAAGTTGGAATTAATCGCTTAAATCAAGAGGTTGCCACTCTCCTATCTCAACTGCTGGGCGCCTTGTAATTTCTTGCGTCGTAGAATATTTTAAATCTATCTCACTAATGTCATTTATTGTAGTATATGGAATGTCTGTAATATCAGGTGAAGGTGTTTGGTTAAACCCAGAAGACACCTTAGATATAAATAGGGGAATTCCTACACTAATACAACAACCCTCTCCAGGTTGTGAGTCAACACTAAAACGACCTTGTAAAACAGTGACTCGTTCCTGCATTCCTTGAAGTCCATAACCACCACAGATTTTTTCAACGTCAAATCCACGACCGTTGTCTTTGACAATTAAATATGCTCCTGTTGAAGTTGTACAAATGTGTATTTGGACTGCAGTTGCTTTTGCGTATTTACGTATGTTATTAAGCGCTTCTTGGGTAATTCTATAAATTGGCGCCACTAAATGTAAAGGCAATTGAACAGATAAATCGATATGAACTTCTGGCAAAATTGCCGTAGTGCTTTCAAAATCTTTAACTAATGACTCAACAAGTTCTTCTATTGACTGAGTTTCAAGCGCATCGCTGCGTAATGCTTTGACTGACTCACGTACTTCTTTAGTAGCAATTTTTACTAGTTCATGCGCTTCAGTAAGAAGTTGAGCTTGGTTGCCATCAGCTTTGCATTTCATAGCAGTTTGTAGCTGAAAATTGAGTGCAGTCAGCGCATGTCCTACAGAGTCGTGTAAATCACGCGCGATGCGGTTGCGTTCTTGTGCTGCTGAGACATTAGCAAACTGTAAAACGCACTGCCAGAGCGAGTCATGCATTTGAGCAAGTTGTTCGGGTGTATAAAGCTCTTCAACCACAGTTATCGTCTCCCTATCCTTCTAATGTCTTATATTTCTAGAGGAAAGAAACTTATGCATTTTGATGCATCTTGTGGAGTAGGCATCCTTGCCTGCTCTCATTATAGGACGGGCAGGGATGCCCATCCCACAAGAGAATTACCTTATGTCCAGTTTCCTAGGAGGACATATGCTGACCAGTAATAGGGTGATTTATAAGTGGGGGTTTTTAAGATGGTTACTTGTGCGCGTCTTAGTGCTTCGGCTTTGGAGATTCCTGTTTTGTTGGCTTGGACGAGTTCATCGTAAAATTTACTTATTAGTTTGGCTGAGGCTTCATCATTAACTTGCCACAATGTTGCTATTGTACTACGGGCGCCACTTCGCACTGCAACACCTGCAAGCCCTAGTGCCGATTTTGTGTCACCTGCTGCTGTTTCACATGCACTAAGTACTAATAGTTCGAGGGAATTATCGCGCGATAGTTCAACTGTTTTTAATACTCCGCTTAGGTCGTTAACTTTGATTTTGTCATCCCAAGTGACAATAAAAGTTTCATCTGCGTTTGAACTAAATTGACCGTGTGTTGCTAAATGCACGATGGGGTAAGGTGCGGTTGAAACTCGGCTTTTAAATGCGGAGTTTGTAAAGTTTTTATTGATTAATACCTGAGAAGGCATTTCTGATTGTATGCTACTTACTTCTTTAGCGACGTTTGGTAATGGCTCAAAGTTTTGTCGAGCTTCACTTAACCCTGCTATTAATGCTCCTAAACGCTCTTGTCGTAGTGAACGCGGCGCCAGTAATTGCAGTCCTGGTGTCAGGGCTACGCTATACTTTTCTACAAGGAACTGCTTACCGTCATATAATGCTGACATTGGTATATTCCGCAAAACACCATCTAAGACGAATACTAGTGTTTCGACTTTACTAGTTGCTATATCATCAGCAGCAGGACGTATTACTAAATCATACATTCGTTGTAGTTTAGGCAGCATTAAATCAATTATTCCATCTGTTTGCTGTCTCAGGTCATCATTTAAACGCGCTGCTAATTGTTCAAATTCTTTTGTATTGATTTTGGTTTTATAGTAACGGAAGTCACGGTTATCTTTTGAGTCGGAATTGGCGCCTGATGAAGGTAAGCTAGTAATAATGGCAAGTTGGTCTTTAAGAATAATTGGGTAAATAACTGCTGCTTTAGCATCGACTTTATCTATTTGTTCAGGTTTGGCAGTCAAGCAAGCTTCGCGGAAAAAGTTATCGAGTTCAACTAACTGTAACCCTTCAATGACATCACGCGCGGTTCTAAGATTATCTACATTTTCTGAACTTACAAGCAATTCTACAAGTTCGCGGTGAATAGGTTCCACAGCATTACGGAAAGAAAACTGTACATCAGGACTTGCCGCCGCTAAATCTGCTCGTAATGATTTAATAGTACCTACGGCTTCTTTATAAGCAGCAATCGCAGTATCATTCTTATTCTGTGCTTTTGTTACCCTTCCTAACTGCCACTGCCAAAGATACGCAATATCACCAGCATTAACTTGCTGCGCGAGTTGAAGCGCTTGAGAAGTTAGCTTTTCTGCTTCTTTCCACTGCTTCGTTTGTTCGTAAACACTGCCTAGACTACCTTGTGCATAAGCGAGGGTACGGGGGTTGCCTAACTCTTGCGCTTGTTTGATTGCAACTGCCAAAATATTTGCAGTATCACGCATATAATCATTTGAACCCATCCGCATCATAGTTTGAGCAAGATTTATACGTGCATCAATAGCAGTTTGACTTTGTGGTAATACTTCAATTTCTTTTCTTACCTCTGGTAGCAAGCTTTTAACAGCATCTTCTTGCTTACTATCTACAAGTAAACTAAGTTGGTTAAGCTGTGCTTGAACTTTAATAGCGGGTGCGGATGTTGCAGCTTGCTTGTAAAAATTGAGTGCAGCTTGTGTATCAACTTGTATACGCTCTCTGTCTTCTACAATAGCATCGAAGTTTATTTGCGCGCGTGATGTATTTCCCAAGCTAAGTTGTGTTAGAGCAACTGTTTCAGGTAACTTTAACTCTTGGGCAATTACTAAAGTTCTTTGTAAAACCAGCTTGGCTTGAGGTAAATTACCAATTACCCGTAATGAATCACCCAAAGTTCTTAACGCTGCTGCTGTTTCAGCAGATGCAGGAACTTTTTGTAAAGCTGTTTTCAGGTCTTCTTGTTTAGCTGTGTTAGATAAATTTAATTTTGATGCTAATAACTCAATCGCACGGCGATATAATCCTAAGTTTTGTAACGCTTTTGCTTGTTTAACTTGACTTATCAGTACTTGTTTCGGATTATTTTGCTGCTTATATAAAGATTCTGTACGTTCCCAGGTTTTTAACGCTGCCTCAGCTTCTCCACGCGCTAGTTGTAACTCACCTTGAATATCATAACTTTGTGTTAATGCGGATATTTGTCCCGGTTGTGAACTGCTGGTTAATAGCTTGATACTTTCGGTAATTGCACTATCTGCATTGTTCCATTGTCCTAATTGCTGGTAAGATAAAGCCAAATTGCTGAGACTCAGCGCTTGTTTAATAGGGTCTTTGCTTACTTGGTAAGCTTTCGCTGCTTGTTGAAATAAACTTGCCGCTTCAGAATATTTTCCTTCATTATATAATGCACGCGCGGTTTGTTCTTTGGAGGCGCCAGACTGTTGTGTTATAGATACAGTGGACGTACTAGGTAACTGAGCAAAAACTGGTGATGTCGCACATAAAAATGCCGTCGTCAGCATCGGCAGCATGAAACGCATCAAGCGCTTATTGTATTTTGTTATACGTTTTATAGTACTTTTCATTTTATATCTACAATCTAAGTAGCTAAATCGAAACATACCAGTTTTAGAACCATTCGCTTACAAATTTATACAGACTTAATATTTCCACCCACAGTTAACATATGCACTCACTCTTGTGGAACGGGCATCCCTGCCCGTCATACATTAAATCAATATAAAATTAAAAATCCAGCATAGTCCTCCATTACCTGTGCAGCAATACAGCTTTATTTGCCATAGAGACAGTAGAGACCGAATTAATTCGGTCTCTACACCGAGAAAAAAGCATATAAACATCTGGTCAAATAATAATTCTTGGAATATAACTGATATAGCAAAATTAAACTATGGATAACAAAATATTTTATTTCCACTTTCCTTCTCACTTGTGTCCACGTGATAGCTTCGGATATCCTGTAGATTGGGTAGTATTTCAATACGTTAAAGGTAAAAAAATAATGCCTTGCGATATACGATATGACCGTAAGGATTCAAAACTCTTGTATGGTGAGTCAATTGTTTGGGCTACATCTACTCAAAATCAAATATTCACAGGTGCTATTTTAGCTCAAAATTTATCAAATGCTGGTGTAGTTAGGGATAAACAACCCTTCGTAGAAGAAGTAGAAGCCACATCTTTAGCTATTGGTAATTTATTACTTCATTCTTTAAACGCAGGCGCCAATCCTGAAAGAAAGTTAATTGAGGCAAAGGGGTTTACAAAAAATCAACATAAAGCTAATGAGAAAGAACCAACATTTCTGAATCCCAAGTGGATAGGTAGAGAAGTGAAAGTATATCACAGGGAGACAGCGCGCCTCTTATATAATTACCGAATAGTGCAACATTAGGGACTTCCAAAAATTAAATTCTCCATATTGTGGAACGGGCATCCTTGCCCGTTTCAAACATGGGCGGGCAAGGATGCCCACCCCACAAGAAAATTTTGGGTATTTATTTAATTGGAAGTCCTTTATTACCTATTGAATTTGATATCAAGCTTGATTACGCTGCCGTTCCAACCGTTCGCGGAGTGCTGTTGCAACTTCGGGGTCATCAAACCCTTGCTCCGGCAGGTATACCTTAGCGTTTGGGTCACGAAATCTTTCTGCATAAATTGATACAGCTTCGTCATCCTCCCTATGTTCAAGGATGTATTGCCGAAGCTCTGGGCGGGTCATTGTTGCGAAGTCCGGTTTGCTCATAGAAATCTCCAGTGTCCGTTGGGGTAAATCTCAATTTCTATTTCTTGCCCTGCCAGGATAATTACATTACCTGTGCGCGGGTCAAAAGTTCCTAAATTTATCGGTACATACATTTTAGTCAAATATATAGTCCGATTAAAATAGATTTTTAACTGTTCAGAAGTTGGCATCCTTACCTACACCCTCACTAATTCCTTAACACGTATGTTTTACTCTTCTCGAATCCGCCCTACATCCATACTTATAGTTGACTTACACCCAAATTGGGGAATTAAGGCAACTGTATTTATTGTATCGCATAATCAATACATGTCAATACAATACCAAATACAATCATCAATACAGGTGAAATAAAATAGAAGTAGTCAAGTTAGGTAGTAGATAACGATGAGTGCAAAAAAAAGAACGTTTGTATCAATTGCAATACCCGAAGACAAGAAAGAGGTTTTCAAAAGCAAGGCTGACAGCGAGGGCAGAAGCATTACTGACATAATCCTGGAAATGATAGATGTGTACATTGCTACTCCTGGTCAGTCCCAAAAACTTCAGGAAATAGACGAGCTAAAATTACAAGTTCAAAAAATGCAGGAAGTTCTTGAAAAGCATAATCAGAAATTCCAGCAGTACGAGCAAGCGCTGGGGGAGTTCGCCGCCTAAGAGAAGAAAATGAGCATCTTAGGCAAATTCATAACTCTCTTTTAGAGACCCTAAAGAAAAAACCCGCCAATGACTATGCGGGTTAAGTTTTTTAAAACACATTTGTATTATAATTGTATTTAATTATCAATACAGTTCGTGATGTTCGGAGTTACCTTGAATACCTGTTTATCGGAGTTGGTGCGCTCTCTACGCTACTACGAACTTATTATCTACGGTCGCGTTCTATACGGTCAATTTCATTTTTATATAGTTCGACTTCTGACTTATTTGGCAGGCGCCTGCGTGCTGCTTCAATTAAGCGCGTGCAAATGTCTTGGTCATAAACAAGCTCTTGCATTCGTTTTTTGAGCGTTTCTAGTTCACTCATGTGTGAAAATTCATCACTTTTACGCAGTTGTTCAACAAAGTGACTGGCATATATGTATTCAGCATCGGTTAAATAACCCAAGCGATGTCCGGGACGGTATTCATTCTGCGCCATTTCCCGTTTATAACCAGCTTGGAAAATCTGCCCAAAACCACAGATAAACATACACATGTCAGTGTAACGTTCGTTGAGTAAATAATCACTTTTACGAATTCCTGAGTTTTCTAAAATATAATGAGACCTCATGAGCTAACAATCAAGTCTACATTCCGCCCTCTTCCACCTTCCGGATTGCGATTGCTCAATGCAATGACTACCTGACTAGAAAAGACAAAAAACAATGTGCAAACAAAAACAATCAATAGCTTATAGTATTTTGGAGGCTCTCTTTTCACTTTATTACTCTCTTTTTCTAGTGGTTTTACCATCAGTTATTGCAAATAATAAAACACTTTTGCCCCTAATAAAACTTTTTATGCAATTTATTGTCTTGAAAATTTAATAACTTTTTATTTACAAAAATTTAGATACTTTAATTAATGCTAATATAATTATCATAACTAAGTTTTAATCAACAATTAAATTATACTAATGCCTATGACAGTTACCTGTACTAAGTAATAAATTATAACTAAATCAAGTTGGCGCCTGTAAAGCTGGAGAAATGAGGCGCCGAATATAATAACTACTTTTGCTCGAATGACGCAATCAAAGAATTATTTGATGCTAGTATTTGATTTAAACCTTCGAGAACCGTTGTTTGATTGCGAACGTGAGCATCAATAAATAAACTAATTGCTTCTGCGATTAAATTTCGCAATTCTGCTTCTGGTTGGGTGGCTTCTAAGTCTAGAAATGGTCTACCTGTAGTGTAATCTTTTGGGTGAGAAACAGAAAAATGGTTTGCTCCTTCTAGGAGTAGCAAATAACTATCGCCTCTACCACCAGTTATTGCTTCTTGAAAGGTGCGTGTAATTGGGGTAGTAGGTTTTTTCGCTTCACCCAACCTACGTGATGTTTTTATTGTTTAAAAATTAATCTACTAAAGTTCCTTGTTCTTGAAGTATTAATTTACCGCTTTTGAAAACTTGTAGTTTATTGTCTGCTGTGACTCGGTAGAGAAATTTATTGTTGCGGAATTCGTAGCCAAGGAAACGACCTGGTGTGCGACCATCGGCGCCTCGTGTATGAATTGTTTTGCCAGTTAAACGAATTGATTTACCTGTCTTTAAATCTTTGCCTACATATGTTACGTTGTTACAAGTGACGTTTCCTTCTGCACAATTTCTGGTAATTTTGACGCTAAAGTTATTTGTTTTTATTGTTTCTGCGTTTGCTAGTCCGGCGAATAAAGTTGCGCTAATAACTGGTAGTAAAACGAAGTATTTGGCGGTATTTTTGAGGTTAAACATATTGTTTACTGTGTTTGTAAGATTATATTTATAGATACAAACCAGCTAATTCAATTCCGTAAAATTGCTTTTTTGAATTTTTGCAACTCGTTCTACTTGTTTCGGCGCCTGCATTTGTGTGAATATCTCTATAGCTAGGTGCGGTAGCAGCCTAAACGACATAATAAACGATAAGCTGATAAATCAAGAGATTGTAAACGGTTGATTTGGCTGACTGTTAAATTCTTTAAATCTATGACAGCAAGGGGGTCTGCGCGGTTTTCTTGCCAATATGAAGCCATGTTACCTGCAAAGTCCTCTTGAATTGTACCGCAGAGTATACCCATTGCTTTGGCGTTTCCACCATACGCGCGCTGCATGTCTTCTAAGGTTGGTAAGTCTATTTCTACTCCTCGGTTGTTAAAAAATTGTAGCCATGCGGGTTTTTCTAAACCTGGAAGACGGTAATGTTCGACGTTTAAACTTGGTTCACATAACCTGTCGCGACTCGTTACTAAAGTAATAGATTCTACGCGCGTATCACTCAATACTCTTAATAGCTCAACATAATTCCTGTGTGCCTCTATAAATCTACCTTGTCCATCAAGTGCTGATTCTATATTGTCTATTAATACACCAATTTTACGTCCGTGTAATTGACGCTTTAACCTTAAAAGTGATACGCCAAATTCTACACCTGGTTCTTCATTAAAGTCTTGTTTGAGCCATTCTTCAACTACATGTTCTGCTGCTGTAATATTTTGCGGTTCCTTTGCCATCAAAAGTTCTAGCACCAAATCAAACTCACCATGCAGGTACTCAGTAGCGAGAGTTGTTTTACCTAAACCACCTTCTCCTTGAATAACTATGACTTTTGCACCCTGATTTTTAAGCGTGTGCAGGTGCGTTATTGCTTCTCCCCTTCCTAGAAAGTTAATATTTCCAATATCTATATTATTTTCTACAGGCGCCACAGCGACACAAACAGGTCGGAAACCAGATATAGTCGCAGCTTTACGACAACACCGTTCTAAAATTGAACGACAGTTACCCTTAGTAATTTTCTGTTTGAGTGCTTTTGATAGCAACTTCCACAACTGCGAACCAACATCTTTAGCATGTCCTTCCGTACATCCGTATTGATTAGCTATCTCTAAATATTTTCTACCTAACCAAACTTGCTGAAGAATAATTTTTTCCAGTTCGCTTAAAGTTTCTCCGGTATGCGCTGGAACAAAAGTATCTAACCATGCCAAAACTGCTTCAGCGTTCATGGTCTCACAATGCCGACAATATAGATATGCTCATTAGTCCCAGTTTAAGCTGTAAATTCAGGAATTTTTAACAAGATTCTGTAAATCCTACTTTTTCTCCGACTTTACTCCCGACTTTGCCCGACAGACAAAAATATGGGGCGCCAATTAAGCTGTGGAAACAGTTGCACTCTTTCTCTGTGAACTCTAGTGTGTCTCTGTGGTAAAAAATTACATTACTGCACAGGCGAGACGCCTATGCTACAGCTATGCTTAATTTCTGGCAAACCCAACACCGAATTCGCGCGTTACTCAATAACTATCTAACACTCGACCAATTACACGAACGCTTACAAGACTTACCAGTACAATTTGCCAATCCTCAACCACGTCCTTGGAAACAAATTGACTGGCAAGCAATAAACCGTGACCAAATAATTGGCATTAATATTGACGTGTTCTTAGCCATCCTCAAAGGTAGTCTAGACACCGAGGCGCCTATTCGAGGATACACACAAACAAGCCGTCAATACCTACAAACTCTACACCCACCCCTAGCAAAATTTGTTGGAGGTGCAGTTAATGAACACAACGAATTAATAGAACTTGGTTTGTGGGAAAAAGAAGAACGTCAACACACCCCAGCACTACAAAAAATTTATCACCAACTTACAGGCGAAAAAATAACACCAACTTTACGAACGGTTCGAGGTTATCTACCAACCAATAACCCACACGAAGATTTATATCGTCATGGGTTACACCGAGTTGCAACAGAATACGGCGCCACCTGTTTATATATATGGATGATGGCACATACAACAGGCGCCTTATATTCTGTACTTGAACAGCTTGCCATAGATGAAATCAACCATATGACGAAGTTTTGGGGTTTTGGAGTTTGGGTATATCCCAATACATCTTTACAGAGAGTTATCAGTATCTTCATCAAAACTCGTCGTCAAAGTGAAGTGCGTAACAATTTATTCCGCACCCTCAGCCGTATGATGAAAGCGCTCAAATGGGAAGCTTGGACGCTAGATAATAAGATTACTTTGATTTTAGTGTTTATTTATACAATTTTGCGGCTAATGAAATGGAATAACACCCTGACACCGCAGTATTTAAATGAATTATTTGAAATAAATGCTTATTAACTTGATAAAAACCCTATGAATAACACCACTACTCAATTACCTATAGACTTAGACTCGCAGCGTTTACCGCAACATGTTGCATTAATTATGGATGGAAACGGTCGCTGGGCAAAAAAGCGTGGACTACCGCGTATTGCAGGACATCGCCAAGGTGTAAGAACATTAAAAGATATACTGCGCTGCTGTAAAGATTGGGGAATTAAAGCGCTAACTGTATATGCTTTCTCTACAGAAAATTGGGGTAGACCGTTTGAAGAAGTAGAATTTTTGATGCGGTTGTTTGAGCGTGCGTTGAAAAAAGAGTTAGACGCAATGCACTCAGAAGGTGTGCAAATGAAATTTATCGGTGATTTATCAGCTTTACCTCAGTCACTTGTTCAACTTATTGACCTTGCCGTAGAAAAAACACAGCACAATCAAACGGTTCAATTTAATATCGCCGTTAACTACGGTGGGCGCCATGAAATAATTAACGCATGTCGTCAAATAGGAGAGCTTGTACAAACAGGTAAACTTGACGCATCAGGTATAAACGAACAGTTATTTTCGCAACAGCTATACACAACAAATTCACTAGAACCCGATTTACTCATTCGTACTAGCGGTGAAATGCGGTTGAGTAACTTCTTACTCTGGCAAATGGCTTATACAGAAATGTACTTTACCGATATACTCTTCCCCGACTTTGATAGAACAGCTTTTCATCAAGCTTTACTAAATTACCAAAAACGTGACCGTAGATTTGGCACAATTAAAACATCTTTGTCCGCATGAGGATAAAATGCACTATGTAGAGTTCAGGACAAATAACACTTATGCGAGTACTAGTTAGTGGAATGATAATCACTCTTGGATTATCTTCGCTTCCAGCATTAGCACAACAGCCAAAAGTCTCAGAATCTCAAGTAGCTGCAATGGTTGAAGCACTCCGACAATCGGCGCCTAAAAATACCCCAAATGACGGATTATACAGCGATTGGCAAGTCAAACCAGAAACCATTAAATTATGGACAAAAAATTGTTTGAAAAAAGAATTAACACCAGCACAATTTCAAAATGACCCAGCAACCGCGCGTCAAGTAGTATCGTGCATAATTAACCGGGAATTAACCAAACAGTTTCGCGCTATTCCCAACAACGAAACCGCCGCAGTAAGCAGTGTAGCCTGCTGGTGGATGACAGGCAACTACACAGGCTGCAACAGTGGATTCACTAGTGACTTTGTTAAAAACGTAACAAAAATCTATCAGCAACAGCGCTCAAAACCAAAACCCCAGCCCTAATAATTCCTTGTAATTCCTTGTATTTTCTTGTAATTCCTTGTATTCTCTTGTGGAACGGGCATCCCTGCCCGTCTACCCATTATCATAATCAACCAGTAGGCGTATAAAAAGAGACCAGGTTTCTTGCGAGAAGCCCGGTTTTTATCTATCTTGCGGTTGAATTGACATTAATCCCTTGGCTAGTAGACAAAATAATTATTCCGATGGCATGATGAAAATTAATTATATTTAATTAGCTTTATTATTTAATTGGCAAATATATTAATTTTTAACGATGTTTAGAAAAATTAAAATTGGTACAAAAATCGGCGCCGGATTCGGAGCAATATTAGCTGTTGTAAGTGGCATTGGCTTTATTACATATCAAACTACGAATAATTTAGTTTTAAATGCTCGGTGGCAAGCTCATAGCTATGAGGTGCTAGGTGAGTTGAAAAATTTAAACTTACATTTACAATCAGCAGAAGCATCGCAGCGTGCTTTTATTGTTACAGGTGAACAGCGTTTTTTAGAACCTTTTGATGGCGCCATAAGTAATTTAAACAAAAGTTTAATAATAATACGTAAATTAACATCCGATAATCCTCAGCAGCAAAGCCTTATTAGTAAGCTCGAAGTATTAATTCCTCAAAGAGTAGATATAGTTAGAAATCGAATTTCATTACGTCAAAATCAAGGATTTGAAATTGCAAGGCAGGAAGTTGCCTCAGATAGAGGTCGAGAGCTTACAAACCAAATTAGAGGCGCAATATCTGAAATTGAAAAAGATGAAAGAGCTTTGTTAGACAAGCGCTCTCAAAATACTAAAAAATTTACCGAACAAGCATTCAATGCTATTTCAATTGGTGTACCTTTTATCATTTTACTACTAATTTTAATTGTTATTTATCTAAATCGAGAAATTTCTCATCCTTTACGCGAACTTTCTAATAAAACAGTTGCACTTGCCGATGGAGATTTATCGGTAAGTATTCACGATAAAAAACGTGAAGATGAAGTAGGTATTCTGGTAAAAGCATTCAACCGCATGGTTGATAATTTGCGCGATAAATCAAAATATAGTCAGCAGCAAACTTGGTTAAAGTCTAATTTAGCTAAGTTTTCTCAAATGCTGCAAGGACAGCGTAATTTAGCAACTGTTGCCAAAATTATCCTCAGCGAACTGGCGCCGCTTGTAAATGCCCAGCAAGGTGTATTATATCTTAAAGATGCTGATAGTGAACCTACTGTAATGGTTTTACTTGGTAGCTATGCATACCAACAACGTAAAAATCTGTCGAATAGATACCAGTTAGGGGAAGGGTTAGTAGGACAATGCGCTTTAGAAAAGCAAAAAATAGTACTAACAAATGTTCCTGATGATTATATTCAAATTAGTTCGGGGTTAGGAGAAGCAAAACCAAAAAATATTATAGTATTACCTGTATTATTTGAGTCAGAAATTACGGCAGTAATCGAATTAGCATCGTTTCAGGAATTTGAAACAGTACACATAACACTATTAGATGAATTGTGCGAGACTTTAGGTGCAGTGCTAAATGCTATAGCATCCGACATTCGTACAGTCGAGTTGCTCAAACAGTCGCAAGCATTAGCAGAATTACTGCAAAACCAACAAGAAGAACTTCAAGAAAGTAATGAAAGATTAGCAGAACAAGCAGAAACACTACAAGCATCTGAAGAACTTTTACAGCAACAACAGCAAGAGTTACAGCAGTCAAATGAAGAATTACAGGAGCTTAATCAAGAGCTAGAGAAAAAAGCCGAACTCCTGGAATTACAAAAGCAAGAAGTTGAAACAAAAAATAACCAACTTGAAGAAGCACGACAATCATTAGAAACACAAGCTAGTACATAACGGCGGAAATAAAACAACCATTAAATAGCTAATGCTTTACCCTTATATGTCCACTTAAAAGGTTTAGCCATTGTTTTATTAAAGTAATCAATAAATTCAAGAATTCGGGTTTTGAGGTCAGCTTTGCTTTTGAAGCTAGCACGCTTGAGTAATTTACGAACTAAAATACTGAACCAAATTTCAATTTGATTGAGCCAAGAAGAATGCTTTGGTGTATAATGGAAGACAATTCGATGGTCGGGATTTTTTAAAAATTCCGCACGAGATTTCATAGATTTGAGTACACCGCTTTCTCCTTTAATACCTAAGTCGAGATTTAAACCCTCTTTTTCTGCAATTAAACGAACGAGTGATTCAGACTGATGAGTGTTAAGACAATCCATAATTAAGTGCCATTTAGGAGCATTGGGGTCGCTTTCAATAACTTTACGAATATGTTCAGCAAAATCCTCTTCTGTTCTGGTATCTCCACAGCTTGGTTCAATAATTTGACCAGTGGCAATATCAAAACTAGCTATTAAACTTTGTGTACCATGACGAACGTACTCAAACTCTCTTCTTTCAACTTTACCCGGTCGTATCGCTAAGTCTTTTTCTATACGCTCAGTTGCTTGAATACCAGTCATTTCATCTATCGATACTGTGCGCTCACCGTTTTCGTGACGTTCGATTGCACTGATATATAAGCCAGTAATATCTTCAAGTTTTTCATCAAATTCTTCGTCCAGAGGGGGGGGTTAACCAGTAGCGACTCTGGTGGGGCTTAAGTTCTGCTTCTTCTAATAATCTTCCTACATGTCGAACAGATATGCTTTCAATAATTCCTTGTTTCATAATTTCGTCTGCTAGTTCTCGCGCTGTCCAATGACTTATCGGTCGTCCATAGTCTTCAGGGGGTGAACATGCAAGCGTAAATAATCCTAAAACTTGTTCCATACTAAATTTAGCTGGGGCACCTACACGCTCAGAGTCTTGTAATCGTTGAGTTATTGTTAAGTCACTTCCAGATGTTAAAAACCATCGCTCTCGCCATAAACAAGCTGTATGCCGACTAATATCCAAGATTCGACCGATTTCCCGATGATTTTTACCTTCTGATGCCAATAAAATGATTCTTGCTCGCATTGCTAGTTGCTGCGGCGTGCTATGACGATTTACCAACTGTTGGAGTTCCAAACGTTCAAAATCGTTTAAATTTAATGGTTTTGGAGCTAATCCTGTCACACCCTGACTCCTACTATGTTTACTAAAACAGCTTAAAAAAGCTTATTGCTTAATTTACCATAACAGTGGTCAATTTATTTCCGCCGTTGTGTACTAGTGAGTTAGAACTTTCTTCAAAATATAAATCTCAATTTCTTGCTAATATGTCGCATGAATTGCGAACCCCTCTTAATAGCTTACTAATTCTAGCTAAACTTTTATCTGAAAATAGCGAAGGTAATCTCACATCGAGACAAATAGAGTGCGCTAGTACTATTTACGGCGCCGGAAACGATTTGTTAGGGTTAATCAATGATATATTAGACTTAGCAAAAATCGAATCTGGTACAATGTCGTTCGATTATTACTCGTTACCATTGGTCGAACTCAAGCATTACTTAGAACGTACCTTTAAACAGCTTGCCCACAGTAAAGGTTTAAACTTTACCCTTGATTTTGCTGCAAATCTCCCATCAAGTATTGATACCGACGCAAAGCGTTTACAACAAGTTCTCAAGAACTTACTCGCAAATGCCTTTAAATTTACAGAACAAGGAGAAGTGCGGCTCACGGTAAACTTTGCTTCACATGGTTGGAGTCATAACAATCAAACCTTAAATCAATCTAGTTCAGTTATCGCTTTCTGTGTCAGTGATACAGGTATTGGAATAGCACCCGAAAAGCAAAAGATAATTTTTGAAGCATTTCAACAAGCTGATGGTAGCACTAACCGTAAACACGGAGGTACAGGTTTAGGTTTATCAATCAGTCGCGAAATTGCGCGTTTATTTGGTGGTGAAATTACTTTATCCAGCCATCCTGGTGAAGGAAGTACATTTACACTATATCTTCCAATTAATAGTGCTGAAAGAAATAGTGCTGAGTTGAAAGTGCTGAGTGCTGAGTTAAATAATAGTACCAAATCAAACTCCTCACTCAGCACTCAGCACTCTTCACTCAATACTCCTTACTCAGCACTCAGCACTCAGCACTCTTCACTCAATACTCAGCACTCAGAACTTTTTGATGACCGAAAAAATATTCAACCTGACGAACATGTATTATTAATAATTGAAGATGATATAACTTTTGCGCGTATTTTATACGACATGGCGCAACAGCAAGGTTTTAAATGTGTTATTGCTCAAAATGGTAATAGTGGAGTAACACAGGCGCGCCAAATTAAACCTTCAGCAATTTTATTAGATATTGATTTACCAGGAATCGATGGTTGGATGGTATTGGATAGATTGAAGCACGATGTAAACACACGTCATATTCCTGTGCATGTAATGACGGTGGAAGACGGGAAACAGCGGAGTTTACAGCAAGGTGCAATGGCATATTTACAAAAACCTGTTACCAGAGAAGAAATTAGCGATGCTTTAAATAGAATAAAAGTATTTATAGAGCGACCACTGAAATATTTACTTGTTGCCGAAGACGACGAAACACAGCGCCAAAGTATTATCGAACTTATTGGTGGTGATGATGGTGATGTTAATATTACTGGTGTAGGAACAGCCGAAGAAGCTTTAATCTCAATTCGTTCGCGACGCTTTGATTGTATGGTTCTCGATTTGGGACTGCCAGATATGGATGGCTTTGAGCTAATTGAGCTAATTAAGAAGGAAAAAAATGGTCAATCTTTACCTATTATTATTTATACAGGTAAGGAAATTACCAAAGCCCAAGAATTTGAATTATGGCGAATCGCAGAAACAATTATTATTAAAGATGTAAACTCTCCAGAACGACTGCTCGCCGAAACGTCATTATTCTTACATAGAGTTCAAGCCGAACTACCTGCTACTCAACAAAAAATACTTGAAAAATTACAATCAAGCGACAGTATTCTTACAAACAAAAAAGTTTTGATTGTCGATGACGATGTTCGTAATATTTTTGCGTTGACTGGTTTACTCGAAAAATACAGTATGCAAGTAATATACGCTGAAAATGGTAAAGAAGGTATCGAGGTTTTACAACAAAATCCCGATATCAATGTCATACTTATGGATATAATGATGCCTGAAATGGATGGTTACGAAACTACCCGTCAAATTCGTCAAAATCATCAATTTAAATCTTTGCCCATTATTGCACTGACCGCTAAAGCCATGCAAGGCGACCGTGAAAAATGCATCGAAGCAGGCGCCTCAGATTACATTACTAAGCCCGTTGACACTGAACAGCTACTTTCGCTACTAAGAGTATGGTTGTACGATTAACTGTAGATTAACTGTAGGGTGGGCAGTGCCCACCTTACTGGCTGTAAACTAAAATGTTAGAGTTTTGCTTTGATGTGGCGAAGTTGGTTTTTGAGATTATCTACTGTTTTTTGCCACTGACTTTTTTGAATAGGCGCCGGGAAATAAGCGGGTGGTAATTCTGGGTTAAGATTACGGTAGTATTCCCAAGTTTCCCAGTAAGGACAACCGGGTTGAATACGAATACCTGCCCAGTGTAAATATTGGAGTTGTTGATTTACGGTTGGGTCGATTAGTACACTAGCTTGCCCGTGTTTTGATTGAAAGTGCGGTGTACCTGCCCAGTTACCAGGCGCCTGACCTTCCCGACGTACAATGTTAAAGCGGTTTTTAATACGCTTTAATAACATATAGTTAATTATTGGTTGGTCAGAAGTTTTTTCACTAAAATCAAAGTATTCGGGATGTTGTGTACACTCGGTAAAAACTTCATACAAATCTTGCTCAGATACAAGATTTTTCTTGGAACCCCAAAATCCACCGTTGAATATATCTTTGACTTCTTCTTGTGTAAATACTCCGTCGTCAAAGACTTTGGCAGAAAATACGTTTTTTATACCACCCAAATGCTGGTAATCACAGTTAATAAAATCTGTGTTTGCTAGGTAATCAAGGTTATCGGCAATTTTTTCAAAGACAACTATATCTGTGTCAATGTATAAAAACTCATCAAATGGGCCAAACCAACAAGCTTGTTTACGAAACTGGTTGGGACGGGCAAAAAACTTACCACCAAATGTTTCGTGCAATTTCTTAGATAAACGGTCGATAAACTCTAAATCTTCATAAACCTTTACACCATAATAGCGATTGAGTGTATCGGCTATATTGTGATAATTATCATCATAGGGAATCATCACAATAGGTGTTTCTTTATCATACAATCTAATGCTGTTGAGCAAAGCTATTGCATGGTCTGTAACTTTATCGTTAGCTATAATATATATTCCGCGCGTCATTACATTAAATCTCCTGTCGAATTCCTAATTTTCGTAACACTCTTGTAGCAAAGCTCGGTGGCGCATCGTAAGCTTTAGGCTTAGTTTTAAACTGTGGGCGTCTTTGCGGTTGATTTAAGTAACGGTAGTGCAAAAAAATATTTCTATAAGGAAATTCTATATTTTCTCCTGCACATACACGAGTAAATAACTTTGGTGACAACCCGATGTAGTGCAGGTAAGTCAGACGATTTTGTTTGTCGTAAAGAACGTTATCTTTCTCTTCAAAATGTGGAGAAGTTACGCAACAACCTGTTATTTCATCCTCGCTTAAGTGCAGTGCAAAGTTCCAGATAGAAACACAAGAACGCATCACCATATAATTGAGAATAGTTTGATCTGGTGCATTCCTATATAGTACCTCTGCATCACCTTGAGTTAGCTTTGATAGCAAGTAATTTTGCTTTTCTTGATTGAATAAGCCTTTTTTGGTTGCGTACATACCCGAACAAAAGATTTCGTTATCAATGCGGGCTTGTGAAAAAACATTGAATAGCTGTTTGGACTTTACATCGTAAACGTGCGTCGGGTCTTTGTGCTGAAAGTCGTAAACAACAAAATCATTATGATCTAACTGCCGGAAAATATACTCCAACGAGTTCAGCACTAAAGTGTCCGCATCAAGATAAATAAATCGATCAAACTGACCATCAAAAGCGCAAAACCTTCGATGCGTCCCCATACGGTATATACCTGATATACCTTGTTCTGACCAAGCTTTGAAGGCGTTTGGATGTGTCCGCCATACATCGTAAACAAAATTGTCCCAAAGTTCAATAACAGAAGTGTCGGCAAATATTTCTACATTGCTACGCCGCTTCACTTCTTCTTTGACTCGCTCTAATCTATTGTCGTATGGAAGAATGCAAATTAGGTAATTTTTTCCAGCATGAACTTCGATACTGTTTAAAAGCGCGATCAATTGGTCGTAAACCACGTCGTTTGCAAGAATATAAATACCATCGGTCATATATGACTCCGAACGCTGGGATAAAAAGATACACTAAGTAGGGTGTAGGTATTTCATGGATAATACTTATTAAAGCTTACTAATTTACAAGCTGAAATTGTTGACCAAAATTTTGAAGATGGGCAATTCAGAAACCGAGTTTCTCTGAGCTAAGTGTTGGTGTTTTTGATACTTAGTCACAAATAAACACCGTTTCTACGATATATTCTTCACATAATTAGAAGTCCATTCGAGCAAGTTGAGTTTGTGGAGGACGATTTGTCGTGCTTCTGCTATCGCGTCAAAAGCTTCATACCATGCATCTGGTGTTGCGATAACTTCCTGAATGTATTTCAACCCTTTTTCATCCAAGCTTGGCAACCGTAGGTAACTACCTGGTGGCAGTATTTTATCTGCTGCGCCACCACCATAATATATTGGTAGACACCATGCTAATAGAGCATCCCACATTTTTTCAGTAATGTACCAATCGTTATCAGCATAGTTTTCAATCGTTAGGTTATAACGGTAATTTGCCATTCCATACCATTTGTTTGCTAGTTGCCCGCCAGATGTTACCCAGGTTGGTAAATTGCGACCATAAAAATCACACTCGACTTGATTGTCTTGTAATAGACGTAAGAATTCTAATCTTTTACGATGGTTAGCGGTGCGGTGTACTCCTGATGTTATCCAACTGCATGTGCGAGTTTTTTCTGGCGGTGGCATTTCATTTAATTCGCGGAAAGAGTTGCCGTGATACCATATTGCAGGCATGTATTCGGGTATTGGTGCCGCGTCATCGGGTGAGGATACGTAAGAGCAGTATTTAGTTGCCCATTCATAAGACGCTAAATTGGTTTTGACGACTTCTTCAAGGGGTGGTTCGCGCCAAAGGAAGATAATTCGTTCTTTGGGTATTCCGCGCAATAAAGGTTGAATTTCTTCTTCGCTATAGTGGGCGTAGTGAAGTTCTGGTCTAAAGAATATATACTTGTTTTTAAATACTTTGCGAACACCTGCGAAATTATACAAAAGTAAGAAGTCAGGTTTTTCAGCTTTGGCTAGCATTTGAATATTGCCCCATACGCCAAATGGGTAGGGGGTTTGTTGCCATAACCAATCGCTTTGATTGACTCCTGGATATTCAGTTAGCATTCCAATAATTTTTTTAGCCATATTGTTAGTTTTTGAGACGAAATACAAAAGAAAAGAAAACGCTTGTACACAATAAATAAATTCAGGCGGACTTCATCCGTATAGTCTCAACTTTCAACGTAAAAGACTATTAATTTATTATACTAGGGCGCATTGATTCATCAACATAGTTTAAGATGTTGAGAATTCGACTTTCCCACGAAAATTGATGCGCGTAGTCGATGCTGTTAGTGTATCCTTGAATTTGGCGTGGGTATTTTGATAATGCATTTTGTATTGCCGCTGCGAATTTTTGAGGGTTATCTGGTTCACACCAAGATGCTATTAAAGGGGAGTCTTTAAATGGCATTAGTGGAGGAATTTCTGTGGCTACAATCGGGGTACCCGATGCCATATATTGGAAGAATTTGACGGGGTTGGTAAAGTTTGCTTCTTTTCCAGATAGATGTGGATGTGCTAGTAAGTCGGCGCCTTGAAATAAGCTAACTAACCGTTCGCGTGGCATTACCCAACCTAAGAAACTGATGTTTGAGATATTTTTCTCTTTGGCTATTTGTTTATATGTTTCTACTTGGGCATCTTTTCCTCCGGTAACGACAAATTGGATATGAGGCATTTGTTCTGCTACTTCGATAAGTAAGTCGATACCTTTAAATTTATATAAAGCACCAGAGTAAACAACTAATATTTCTCTGCCGTCTTTAAGTAGCTCTTGGCGCCAGTTTTGTGCAAGTTCTGGTTGACGTTCTAAAAATGATTGTTCAAAACCGTTATACACCCATGCTACTTTTTCTGGTGGCATTCCTTGCTCAATTAAGCTTTGACGTACTGGTTCAGATTGAGTAATGGCAATTTGAAAGTAAGGACTATTTACGATTTCGGGTTCAAATGGGATTGTTTGAAAGTGGTGTTTTTCAAATATAACGGGAATTTGATTTTTGACTGATGCCTTGACAAAATTCCAATCGCGTGTGTGAACTAACTTAGTGTGGCGCCGTAAATGAAATGGAAAGTAGTATTTTGTAGCAATTGTGCTAGAGTTTGTTAATTTGCCCAATACTCTGCCTGGTACTCTATCTATAGGATATGGCATTGGTAACGGCGCCACTCTTAGATGTTCTTGGGTGTTATAAAAATCTACAAATTTCGCGTTTGGTTTTTGCAGTTTAAAAGGATTAAATAACCAAGATAGATTTAATAAGCTCGCGTTTTTATCGTGGTAAGCTAACACCGAAGAGTAACCCAAGTTTGCAGCAGCATTCGCACAAAGTACATCGTGTATTTCATGTGCTGTATCAGGTTTGAGCGAAAGTTGTCCTGTATAAAACAGGTATTTTTTTTGATTGTTAGAAAACATGTTGCTATTACAACCCTATTTTTATTTTAGAATTTCCATTTTGTTGATATTCGAGCTTATTACTAGAACCAACAGAATTCAAAGATTTTGATTTTAAAAAATCTTCTAATTCTTGAATTGTATCCAGTAAATGAATTGCCGCATAATAAATATTTTTAATAATTTCATTTTGCTCAGATGTTTGAACCTGACCATCTGCAATTAGCGGCAACGAATGTAACATAAAATTTAAATGAGTACGTAACTTCTTAACAAGACGGTCAAGGTCATCTCGATATACTTTATACGTATCATTTACTGATGTAATAAAGGTGGTTTGCAGTTTGACAATATCCTCAAATACTTCAATAATATTCTCGACGCGCGCTGTTGATTTACGTATTTCTTCAATAAGTTCTTCCCGCTCCTGCGAGTTTTCTGCTTCGTCGAGTAATAATTGCAAAAAGCCAATCGTTGGATTTAGTCGTGTCCGTAATTCGTGGGGTATACGAACTAAATTTTGATTGTGAGTTAGTACTTCTGTATTTTGCCCATTTGTTAATTTGGCTTCTGATTTAACATCTGATTTAATATCTATAAATTGCTTTTCAGAATCTTCGGTGCCAAATTGCATCGTGTAAAGTCGTGTATAATAGCCACCTTTCTGTAGCAGTGAGTTGTGAGTTCCGACTTCTACAACTTTTCCTTGGTCTAAAACCGCTATTTGGTCAGCAGCTTGAACTGTAGATAAACGGTGAGCAATAACTAAAGTTGTTCTGTCTTTACTCAAGTCATCGATAGCTGCTTGCACAACTCGTTCAGATACAGTATCAAGCGCACTAGTTGCTTCATCGAGAATTAAAATCTCTGGGTTTTGTAATAATGCACGTGCTATAGCTAATCTTTGTCGTTGTCCCCCCGACAGCATTACACCTCTATCACCTATTAGCGTATCAAAACCTTGTGATAGCTTCGTGACAAACTCATAAGCATTTGCGCGTTGGGTAGCTGCTATTATTTCTTCTTCGGTTGCGTCGGGTTTTCCGTATGCAATGTTATATCGTACTGTATCGTTAAACAAAAATGTATCTTGACTAACAATACCCATTGCACGACGTAATGACTGAATATCAAATTCTTTCAAATTTACGCCATCTAGTAAAATACTACCAGAAATTACATCATAAAAACGCGGTAACAAGTCCGCCATTGTTGATTTTCCGGCGCCTGAACTACCAACTAAAGCTAAAGTAGTACCCTTCGGCAAAAATAAATCGACTTCTTTTAATACTAATTTTTCGCTACCTGGGTAAGCAAAAGAAATATTATTGAAATGAATTCCTTTTTCAAGCGCTTTATAAATTTTTGCTCCCCGACTCATAAATGGCTTATTGTCACGTCTCAGAAAATCGTTAGCAATAGATACACTTGTTGAAGCGTTCGCGAAGCTACTACGAATTGCGTTTAGCTGAGATATAAAAGGCAGTACACGCAGAAGTACTAATAAATATGTAAAGATTACAGTCGAAAGTGAGGAAATTTGAGATGCAAATAAATACTTACTAAGCAGTATAATCATTACCAAGGCTGTAATTCCCATTACCTCACTAACGGGTGTAATTGCCTCAGAATTTGCTTGCGATTTAAAATCAGCTTGTTCCCGGTTGCGAATTAATTTGACAATTTTTGTATATTCGCGGTCTTCATTAGCTGTTGCCCTGACTAAGCGCATTCCGTTCATGACTTCCAAAACGGTTATCGAATATGCTCTCGACATATCCGAAAGCAATTTACCATAATCTTTCGACCGAGCAATTGCATATTGGTTGACTAATGTTAAAAGTGATAGTAAAAATGTTGCTGCTATTGTTAACTGCCACGAAATAGAAAGC
Source organism: Calothrix sp. PCC 7716 (assembly GCF_019977735.1). GTDB lineage: Bacteria > Cyanobacteriota > Cyanobacteriia > Cyanobacteriales > Nostocaceae > Dulcicalothrix. Next base: position 1,279,075 of record NZ_AP025018.1, read on the forward strand.
AATACACCAATGAATACAAAAATTGTAATAACTAAAATTAAAACCCGAATGACAGTATTAACAGAACTCGCTGCTTTTCCTAACTCTGCACTCAAGCTATTAATTGCATCACCAACTTTGGTTTTGACGAAGTAATCTAAATCGACTTCTAACAAGTTTTTTAAACCTGCTTCCCGCATGTCAGTAGTCAATGTGCGTGCGAGGGAACTTGATGTTAAAGTGCTTGCATAACTGGCAAGATTTTTTAATATAATAGTTAATATAATTGCTATTGCCATGACCAAAGTACGATAATCTTCTGGTACTCGGTCGAAAGGTCGCATTACAATTTTTAAAATATCTGGTGCGTTATCTAGTTCAATATCTAGCCCAATAATTTTTAAAACAACTGGTACAATTAGCGTAGTACCAACTCCATTAAATAAGGCGCCAGAAAATCCTAGTAAGAATGTCAGAAGCATCCAACCAGGATAAGGTTTAGCAAATCTAATTAAAAGTTTAAAAGTGGACATTGGAAATGTATTATTTTTATAACTTATTGATAACACTTGCGAGCGTTGTAGCCATAGTGAAAGTACTATATTTTTCAATACAGCGGGTTCTGGCTTTACGTCCTTTAACGGTTGCAGTTTCAAAATCATTGAATATGACTTCGATTTGTGCAGCTATTTGTTCGGGTGCTGATGGTTCAACTAAATAACCTGTGTCAGATAATATCTCAGGTATATCACCTACACAGGTAGAAATCACAGGTTTACCCATTGCCATTCCGTCTGTTAACTTTAGAGGAAACTGTGCGCGTGCGACTACGGTATCGCGCTGTGGTACAACAACAACATGCGCTGCTGCCACAATTTCTGGCATCGCTTCTACTGGCGCCTTTGGTAACTTAATAATCCAACGTCCCCATTTACTCACCAGTTGGTCATCGTAATTATCATATGGACTGCCACCGACAATTACTAACCGCAAATCATCACGATTAAGTTTATCGAGTGCTATCAATACGTCTTCAACACCTTTATGTGGACGCGGGGCGCCGGGAAACATCAGAATGCGATAATTAGAAAGTCCATACTTAGAGCGGCTTGCTTCAGGGTCGTATTTATCTGGGTTAAACATCTCGGTATCTTTACCATTTGGTACATAAACACCCCCAAATCTATCCTGAAGAAACTCCGTATCAATAGTTATGCCATCTGCCCACTTAACCAAACTTTCCATCCAATTAATATAAACTGGATGGTCAGGAAATCTAAGGGCGCCGTTCGATTTAAGAATATCACGGGCAAATTGTTTGATTCCTGGTTGGTACTTCCAATCAAAACCACCATGCCAACTTAGTTCCCAGTCGTCCATATCAACCAAAACCGGACGATGACGACTCAATTTATCAAGCAATGCCACACCAAAGCTAGTTGGTTTTGGCTTGACTGCGTAAATTACATCACCCGATAACTTTTGCCGTAATTGTTGCGCTGACCCAAAAAACTGAGGATAATTACTACCAGCTACAGAAATGACTGGAATTCCATCAGGGGGTATGGCATATAAATCTTTGCCGAAATTAAAACCGACAACTTCGACATCATAATTAAGTTGCTTAAGGACTTGAGCTAGTAAATAAGCTCTAACCGTCCCTCCTCCAGAGAGGTCGCTAACAACTAATGAAAATTTTAATTGATTATTTGCCATTGCTCCCAACGCGCCTGACTGCGATTTATCTGGACACTCATTTACTCGCATCGCCAAATTTTAGTAGAAATAAAGTTAATTATTTTTTGGCTCCGTGACCCACGTAAATTTTCATATAATAAAGACTGCGGTAAAAACATCCGTAGCAAGTAAGCTATAAACAAACTAAACCCACTATTTACTTTAAACTTTCCATTAAACAGTTGAACCGGAAAATTTACAATTTTTCCTAATTTAAAGAAGTTATTTGTATCTTTCTCAATTAATGTTTGTTCCAGAAAATATTTTATTCCTGGCTGGGAATAATTTCTTAACTCATCACTTTTGCTAGCTTCAATTTCGTATAGCAAAACATAGTAGTTTTTCATATATTCCCAATTATTGGTTCTATTTGTTTCGTGTTTAGTGTAAAAAGTACCAACAATGGGTGTATATATATAATCTATACCTAATGCTAATAAACTGAGTGCAAAATCTCTATCTTGTAAAGCCTTAAGACGACTATCAAAAGATGCAGATTGCAAAACTTCTTTTTTAATCAACATGCACTGCTGTAACACAGGGAACGGTGACTTAGCAAGAAAATCAGGTAAAAGTAAACGCTGTTTTAACTCTTCACTACCCAACGAACCGATAATATTTTGTTCACGACGGATAATATTTTGGTTGCTATCAAGGAATACGCGCTCATAGTCACAGTAAAGTACAACGTTTTGGTTTTCTAACTCTTCTAAACAACTCAACTGAAACCGCGTTTTATCTTCGTGAATCCAATCATCTGGGTCTAAACACTGAATCCATTCACCCTTTGCTTTTTCAATACCAAAATTACGTGCAGTAGATACACCGCCATTTTCTTTATAAAAATATTGCACCCGCTCGTCAGTAGCCATTAACCGTTCTGCTACTTCGCGAGTATTATCTGTTGACCCATCATCAACTAAAATACATTCTAAATTAGTGTAAGTTTGCGCTAAAACACTTTTAACACATTTTTCTAGATAGCTAGCTCGGTTGTAGCATGGTAAAATAACTGAAACTAAAGGAGTCATAGCTAAACCAATCCTAAATCATTAATATTACAGTGGGACTCAGAATTAAATTCATACAAACACATAAAAAATGTAACCTATTTTACCCTGAACCCCTACCGAGAATGTACCGATAAATTCATCAATATCAGTACTACTAGCTCCTGTAACAAGTAATATCACAGATTGTAACCAGTATATTTGATTTATTTTTTGCTATCTACTGGCTCACCATCCAGTTCTTCCCTGCCGCGTATACGACAGGGCGCCGAACCGTCACGCACCAGCTTATGATTGTGATTACCAGCCAATAAGTCTTAATTGACCTGTTTGAATATAGTCAAATATACGATAGATTTGGCGACGTTCTCCGTCACTAACATCGCTATTATTTAAAATAATTTCTGTGAGTAAGCTGTGGTCATTACGGCTATATACTCTAGAAAAAATAATTTTATCTACAATTTTTTTTACAGCTACTTCTGATTGATAATCATTTGATTTCATCATTGAAAGTTTGTGTAGCATAGCTCTCCTGATTATTAATTATTAAAAAAATAGCAAAATTTGCCCCGCTTATTGTTAAACAGCGTGCGTATAAAAATTTATTAAATTTAAGTTAAGGCGGTAAACAAATTTTATCGTTTATAAAGTTTATGCTTAGGAATGCCTTTGTGGTATCTTTACAACATAAACCAATAAATCAATCTTGCTTTATATTTACATGAACACCCAGAGAATTTTTACTGATATCTAGATTTAAAGAACAAACCATATAGTCAAAAATACGTGTAAATACTATTGCTTTTACCAAAAGCTTGTAAATTATAGGTGTTCCCGGTGAAGTCAAGTAAGACTCACGACTCACGCGCATATTTATAACACACAGGAGTAAACAAGATGCAGATAATTCGTATACCAGTACTTTCTGACAATTATATTTTCTTGCTTTGGGATAGCGTGCGTAAAATAGCCGCAGTAGTTGACCCTGCTTCTTCAAAACCAGTTTTAACAAAACTTCATGAATTAGAAGGCGCCGAGTTGGTAGCTATTTTCAACACACACCACCATAGCGACCATGTAGGAGGAAACCGTGAATTAATGACCCACTATCCCAACCTAACAGTCTACGGTGGAGAGTCAGACTCAGGACGTATTCCGGGACAAAAAGTTTTTCTTCGTGAAGGAGACTCTGTAGAATTTGGCGACCGAACTGGCGCCGTGTTTTTTGTTCCTGGACATACACGCGCTCACATTGCTTATTATTTCCCCCCTGTCACCCCAGAAGAAACAGGCGAACTATTCTGTGGTGACACACTATTCGCAGGTGGATGCGGGCGCCTATTTGAGGGAACACCAGCGCAAATGGTAGATTCTCTCAGCAAAATACGCACACTACCCGATAATACTCGTGTCTGGTGTGCCCATGAATACACTCTTAAAAATCTTCAGTTTGCCCTTAGTGTCGATAGTAACAACCAAGATTTACAACAGAGGTATATAAAAGTACAAGCTTCTCGCAATCAAGGAGAAGCCACAGTACCTTCACTATTAGGGATAGAAAAACTTACTAACCCATTTTTAAGATGGGATATACCAGCATTACAAACAGCCGTAAAAACTAGCGAGCCAGTACAAGCATTCGCACGCCTACGCGGAATGAAAGACACATGGTAATAAGCACTTTAGTGCTTTCTTGATAAGCAATAAGAAAGCACTAAAGTGCTTAATACGACGAAACCTTAATCAAAGACTTAACTTGCTTCTTAAACGAGCCATAAATATTTTGAAACACAGCCATTTGTTTCTGCTGGCGCCTTTTAGCAGCTTGTTCTATACACCAGTTAGACCATATAGAGTTGTCAAGATATTCGTAAAATAATTCCTTCTGCGGGTGGTTACAGTTATCGTTCCAAGGTTTTTCGCGCGTTGAGTAATGAATAATATATGGATGGTTGAGCAGGTTATTATATTCTTCTTCACTAAATGGGCTTTCTTGCCATGAACCAAAACGGAACAAATAAGGCATTTGGTTCCAGCGCGCGTCAAGTTCTCCCCATTTTCCAGCTAAAATTGCGTTTAACCCGTCTTGGTCAAACCAGCGCACGTACTGTTTATAATCGTTGAGATATTTAATAACTTCCAAACTTGTATTATCTTGGCGCCATTTTTTCAAATTCAATACCAGTACACCCGAATTGAGATATTTACAATCAGCAGGTATACCGAGTTCTTGATAGTTTACTAAACCGCGTGGAGACGAAACTAATGGGGCGCCCATGTCTTGCACTGCTAGTAAATAATTGTCTTTTATATCCTGCTGCCACAGCACTTCAATGTCGCTACGAACTATTACATCGCTATCTATATAAATTGCTTTTTCAATATTTGTAGGTAAAATCGCTGGAATCAAAAGCCGATAATAAGCAGCTATTGTTACAGTCGAAGAAATTTGCATGTTCTTGAACTGCGACCTGTGCGCTTTTATCCAGGTAACTTTGACCTGCTCAGATTTAAGATTCTGAATTATCCGCTCTTTATTGACTTTGCTAATTCCACCGTCAACTATATATAAAGACAAATTCTGTGGATTTCGCATACTCGCAACAACCGAACGAGTGGTTGCTGCCAACGGCATTGAGTAGTTATCATCCGCAGCACATACTAAAACTATAGAGTTATCCATAGATGTTTAATCTTTTGAATTTTTTGTAATTTAATTCATATACTGAACAAGATAAACGCAAAAATCGCACGATATCATGGGATAAATACTTAATTTGTTTTAAAATGTGATACTAAGAGGAATATACACACTTTATACCTATATTCAACGGTCTCTCAGCTTTTGTATTATTCTTGACATTATTCATTAACATATAGTTGTCTCTTAAGTAGGAGGAAAAGCGACTAATAACCAAAGTAACTTACTAATGAATAAACTAATTAGCACATTGTAAGGAATACGACTCTAGATAGATGATTAAAGTATGTGTATGACAAACTGTATGAATATACAAACTATTTACACATTAACTTTACTTATTTTCTAATGGTTCAGTTGCTTATAGTTGCTTGACTGATTTAGAAAAGTTTAATCAAACCGGAGTGCAAAAATTAACAAAAATAATTAATAATAAAACAAACATAATAAACGTTAATAACAAAAATTGAAATGGAAAATAAAATGGACATTAATCAGGTAGATATTGAAAAATTTGTTTATCGTACAGAAAGAATGTACCAGCGCTGGTCAGACTTACTGCATGGAAGCCTTAGTCTGTCACCAAGTAAAGCAGAAGTTTTACCCCAAGCTTTAATGGAACTTGGTTCTGCGTCACAAACATTACAAATAGCAACTGAGGAGTTATGCCAGCAAAATGAAGAACTGACAGAAACGCGCAATTTACTTGAGATAGAACGTCAACGCTACAAAGACCTTTTTGATTTTGCACCCGATGGTTATCTAGTGACAGGCTTAGATGGCAAAATTCAAGAAGCTAATCGTGCTTGTTCTCAACTTTTTGGCATTTCCCAGCAAAATTTAACGGGTAAACTAATTGTTAACTTTGTTACATTAGATGACCGTCATAAACTGCGGTGTCAAATTGCCAAATTGTCCAAAATGGAAAAAGTAAGTGAAATTATTATATGTTGCCAGAAAAGAGATGGTGGATTTTTTAATGCAGCTTTAACCGCTACCAGTGTTTGTAACCATCAAGGTAAAGTAACAGGGTTACGCTGGCTAATACGTGATATCACAGAACAGCAAAGAGTAAAATCACCACAACAAAGTTGCGATTTAGATTTGGGCAAAAATCGTCCTTTACATAAGTACTGTAGACGCGAAGCAGTACCTCTTGGAAATGATATAATTTGGTATGTTAATAGCGGTTTAGTTAAACTAAGTTCGCTTTGTGAAGCTGGAACAGATATATTACTAGGGTTAGTAGGTGAAGGAATGGTTTTTGGCGCCAGTCTCACATCTCAGCAAATATATCAAGTGACAGCTATTTCGGATGTTGAACTGGTGCCAGTTATGCTAACAGAAATAGCCGCTTCCCCAGGTTTGAGCCATGTTATTTTACCCAAAATTAAACAGCGACTACAACAAACCGAATACTTTTTAGCAATTGCAGGTAGACTCAAGGTAGAAGACCGATTGTGGAATTTATTAGAATATTTGAAGCAAGATTTTGGACAATACACTCCAATGGGAACTCGAATTAATATTCGTTTTACCCATGAGGAACTCGCTAGTGCTTGCTGTACTACTCGTGTTACAATTACCAGGCTAATTCAATGTTTCCAACAAAAGAAATTAATTAGCTTTGATAACAGGCGCCATATCATAATACACGACACAGTGTAGGGTGGGCATTGCCCACCATACTTTATGAAGGTTGTAAAATTAAATCATTGATTTTAGCTTGCAAGTCTTGCCAGTGAACATTTTCGAGACTGGGTAAAACAATATCAGCATCTCCTACCCTTTCAGAAGGACCCAAACCAACAGCTATCATTCCTCCTGCTTTTGCAGCTTCAATACCTGCTGCTGCATCTTCAACTACAATACATTCATTTGGTGCCAATCCAAGTTCTTTTGCAGCAAACAAAAATAAATCAGGCGCCGGTTTTGGTTGTTGAACACTGTAACCATCAGCTATTACATCTATATGTTTGGCTATTCCCAATTTTTCAACTACCGGACGCGCGTTTTTACTGGCAGAGCCAAGGGCTATTTTAATACCCGCAGCGCGCAATTCTTCGAGCAAATCTAGCGCTCCTGGTAATAAATCTTTGGGTGAAATATTTTCGATAGATTCTACGTAGTAACGGTTTTTACGCTCCATCATTTCTAGAATTTGCTCTTCAGAATAATGCTTGTCACCAATAATTTTAAGCAATGATTCACGACGAGATACTCCCCGCAGTTCTTCGTTGGCTTCGCGGTTAAATGGTAATCCTTCTTCGTCAGCGAGTCTTTGCCAACCTAAATAATGATATTCAGCAGTATCTGTTAATACACCATCTAAGTCAAAAATCACGCCTTTAATATTCGAGTTGGAATTATGTAGTGTTTCCATATTTGTTCCTTCTGCTTTTAGGTCAAATTCGTGCCAGTCACCGCGCCAATTAATTTTGAACTGTAAGCGTTTCCAACCTTGAGGTAAATGTGCTGTTGCAACGGGGCCGTTTTCGGTGAGTTTAATACCACCAAAACCAAAGACTACAGCTTGCCATATTCCACCCGCACTGGCGCCATGTATACCTTCATGCGCGTTACCACGTACATCTTCGATATCAACCATTGCCGCTTGCATAAAGTTATGATAAGCTTCATCAGTTTTTCCTAGGTCGGATGCTAATATCGCGTGAATTGCTGGGCCAAGTGAGGAACCGTAGGTAATATCGGTACGAGGTGCGTAGTAGTCCCAGTTTTTCTCTAATATTTCTAACGTGTAAGGAAACTCTTGTGATTCGCGCATTAAGTAAAGTAGCATCAAGACATCGGGTTGTTTTAATACCTGACGTTTATTGGCGCCTTCGATAGTCAAAATCGTTTGCATCGATTTAGTACGCGGTTCGTAATCAGCCAGATTGATATCTTCGAGTTTAAAAAATCCATCTTGCTGTTCGATGAGTTTCGTATTGGGGTCGTAAGGAATTACTAAATTCGCGATAATATCTTGCCAACGTAGGCGCCGACTTAGTGTAAGCTGTAGTCTCGTTTCGAGTTCTTTAGCTTTATCAGGATATTTTTCGCGTAACCAGTCTTGAGTCGCGATAGCTTTTTCTAAATGCCACTGCACCATCCGGTTAGTAAAGGCATTATTATTTGCTAACTCGTGATACTCATCAGCGCCTATTACACCGCGAATTTCGTATTGTTCGTACTTAGTGCTATACTCAACGCGACTTCCCCAAAATACTGCTGTGTCCAGAATAATTTCGGCGCCGTAATCACGCATCCAATCATCATCACCCGAAACCAACCAATAAGACCATACAGCGTAAACTACATCAGCGCTAATATGTATCTCACGGTCACGGCACCATATACGAATATCTTCTCCATATGGGTCATTCGGTGGCAACCAACGCGGTGTCACTTCGTCACCTGTATCCGCACTTTCCCACGAATACATTGCTCCTTTATACCCGTAGTGAACTGCTTTTCGTCGGGCGCCACCAATTGTATGGTAACGATACGATAGCAAGTTACGCGCTAATTCTGGTTGTGTGTAGATAAAGAACGGCAGGATAAATATTTCTGTATCCCAGAACACATGTCCGCGATATCCAAACCCCGATAGAGTTTTAGCAGCAATACTTACACGGTCATCGTTTGTAGGCGCCGCAATTAATAATTGAAACAAATTGTAGCGAACTGCGAGCGCTGCGCGAACATCTCCTTCAATCGCAATATCGCTTTTATCCCATGCTTGCTCCCATGCCAAAGAATGTTCCTTTAACAAGGTAGAGTATTGAGGTAAATCAGCTAATTCTTGCTGTGCCGCTTGAACCGGGTTTTCTACATCCCTAGACGTAAAAAAGGTTACTAATTTATCAACAGTAACAGCTTGTCCAGAAGTCGCTTGAAACGAAGTTATAACAGTGGGGTATCCGGGTGGATTTGTCACAATAACCGATGCTTCGGCGCCTGAAACATTCATTCCCAGACCCATACCGAGAGTAATACGCGAGTTACGAGTTCTAAGATTTAACCAGGCAGCTTTAGAAATACTCCCCTGGTCGATTAATTCCCAATGGTTAAACCCTTGGTTTTCAGGGTATCCGCTGATACTCGCTTGCACTTCAACTAACCCATCAAAATCAACAGGTTTAATAAGAAGGCGCAACGCGGTTACATGCTCAGAAGCTAAACTAGCAAACCGTTCAAATTGTAAATCTACTGTTTTTCCACCAGTAGAACGCCATCGTATAAACCGACTTAAAATACCGCGTCGCAAATCAAGCTTTCGTTCATAGCTAATTATCTCACCCCTATCCATCCGAAACCGTTCTCCATCAATTGTGATTGATAGTGGCAACCAGTCAGGACAATTAGCAAGTTCAGTGTAAACAATGGGCACATCATCAAACACACCGTGAAGTAAAGTTGCAGGTGTCGCGCGCGAATAACCTTCTTCAAATGTGCCGCGTGTACCTAAATAACCATTACCAATTGTAAATACAGTTTCACGGTGGTGAATTTTATCTGGGTCAAATCGAGTTTCGATTAATGACCAGTCAGTATAAATAAAATCAAGATTAGTATTTAAATCCATCGGCAGTGCTTTCCTTATATCAATAGAGTTGAAAGTGCTGAGTGCTGAGTGCTGAGTGCTGAGTGCTGAGTTCTGAGTGCTGAGTTCTGAGTGCTGAGTGCTGAGTTCTGAGTGCTGAGTTCTGAGTGCTGAGTTCTGAGTGCTGAGTTCTGAGTGCTGAGTAGTGGAGTGCGAAATTGTAACTTATAACTCCTCACTCTCTTAACTCTTAACTCTTAACTCTTAACTCTTAACTCTTAACTCTTAACTCTTAACTATTTACTCAGCACTCAGCACTCAGCACTCACTACTCTTAGTCTTTACCTTTGCATATGCTGTTCCAGAATTTTTTCGGCTCTGGGTTTGAAGACTAGGTAGTATAAAGTTTCGAGGTAGCGCGCCCTGGCTTCACGGTTTTCTGGGGTGACATAATCCCAGAAGCGGTATATTTTCGAGATTAGCAGTAATTGCTTTGAGTGTAGGCTCCAGTTATATTTGTTACGCACCCTATCGATTGCCCGCGTAGAAATTTCATGCCAGTATTGGGGATTTGCATCACATTCGTCAAGAAAATGTAATACTTTCTTCGCAGTTCCTTCGTAGTCGGTTGGGTTAATTTGGAACCTATCTACATCTTCGATTATTTCAGAGGCGCCGCCGAATTGGGTGGCAAAGGTGGGTAGTCCTGAAATCATCGCTTCGAGTAAAGTTCGTCCAAAAGCCTCAAAGCGGGCAAAGTGTATAAAAATTCCTCGACAATCTGCCACTGCTCGATATGCTTCGCCTAACTCCATATTAGAAAGGCGAATACCTACCCAGCGAATATGACTATGCAATTCGTACTGGTTAATGATGGAATGCAGTTTCTCAATTTCTGCTGCTTCTTCGGGATGGGTTGCTTGCTCTGGGCTAAATTTGCTCGTGAGCAATATTAAGTTACAGTGTTCTTGCAGTTCTTTACTTTTTCCAAAGCATTCTGCTAACCCTGTCAGATTTTTAGTTGAGTTGATGGGGGCAACTGCTAGTAGAGGTATCTTTTTGGGATTTTCCAAATTACCCATTATGCTAGCATCTTCGCGCAAAAACATTAGTTCGTGAATTTTTGAGCGCGCTTCTTTATCCCGGTCTTCGCTTTGGTTGTAAGGAAAGAAGATGTTCTCGTTTACCCCTGGTGGCACCATGTTAAATTTGGGATTGAATAAATCTATCCCATCGACAACGTGGTACAAATTAGGCATTGTAAAACATTTGTACGATTCGTACTGTCCCATGTTATCGGGAGTTCCAACTATTTCTTGGTATGACGAACTAACAATAAAGTCCGCTGCGTTCATACTAATTAAGTCGGCAGTAAACTGAGCGCTGAAATGATATCTATCTTCTAAATCTTGCCAGTACAAGTTACTAAACAGGTATTTAGGCTTTTCTAGCGAGTGGGCAATGTTGCAATGTGCTGCTTTTAGGCGCCGTGACAGCAGAAACGCGACTAAATTACCATCACTGTAGTTACCAATTATTAAGTTAGGGTTGCCCCTAAATTCTGCTACTAACTCACGTTCAGCTTCGAGAGCAAACGATTCTAAGTACGGCCAAATTTCAAACTTAGAAATCCAGTTTTGTGTAACGTTAGGATTAAAATCAGCAAATGGAACTCGTAATATCCACGCATTTTCTGTTCCTTGCAGTTTTTCTAATCTTAAATTACAAGCGGTTCCTTCGCAGTTAGGAATCAACCGAGTTAGAATTATTACCTTGGGTTGAATTCCAAGTACCTCAAGTCCAGCAAGCTTTATATCTTCGCGTAACTTAGCTTCTAAACTGCGCGCCTGTTCTAAAACATACATGACTTGACCAGCAGTTTCTGGGCGCCCAACCACACCTTCTTGACCAACCCATCCGTGAATAGATACTAAAACTACACGGAATATAGCCGGAACGCGCGTTACAAAAGCTTCTAATATTGCTGGTTCTGGGTCGCTAACCAAACGGTTAAACATTTCGAGGGTTTCTCTAACTCGACCTGCTGTATTACCCCAACCAGGTTCAAAGCCAAGCGACTGTAAATCAAAGCGGAACTTCTCAAACGGTTCTATAGAAGAAAGTTCGCTCACAAATTGCAGCGCTTTTTTGACAGCAAGAGCAAGTTCATCCCCAGAGTGGAGACGGTCGCTAATCATTAGTGGTATACCACCATGCTGCAACTTATGCAAAGCTTGGAATAATTCTTCTAACCAACGTTTTGGGTCGTTTTCGAGTTGGTTACACAGGTAACGATTTAAAAAAGTTAACCCCTGTCCAATATTACGGGGATCATCTATCGTTGGAGAACCTTGATAAAAAGGTTTGAGGTCTATTTCTAAAATTTGAGGTTGGTAGCGGTTGACCAAACGGTCGCGCACATCCAATAACGCTTTTGGTGTCAGTTTTTCAAAGTGCGTCATATCGGCACCCAGGCGCCAAACTTCCTGGTTAGCTATCCAGGGACGTAACATAAACCAAGTGCTTTCCTCTTCCAAAATGATTTCGTGCGTTAGGCTGATTAATGTGCCTAAAGACGAGGAATGGTAGAAATAAGCAGGTTTATGAGAGCGCTGGCAATAGTCGGCAAACACCTGTAAAATCTCATTTCGTAGTAGGTAGGGTTTACCTGCGGCGTTTAGCGCCGAGACAAACTGACGTAAAGCAGTTTTCTCATCGCTGTTTAAAACATTTTGAACCAGGTCATGCATAGTAATATCCTGAACTCTAGTTCGACAATTTATCGCTCTTCATAGTCTATAACTATCATTTAAATACTATGTTGTAGCCTAAATAGCCGAGCATTACAAAAGAACGTAAAAATAAAGTAGCTTCTAAGAACGCACCCGTTTTTTATTAACCATTTTTTTACATTCATACTACTTACGTTAGCGTAAATATTCGTCAAAGATTGATTTTTAACACGATTTTACGGAGGTTATACCTGAATGGGTACCCCGATATTTAGGTTGATTTTATACATGGCTTATCATAGTAAGCACTGTTAACTATAGTGCAAACTCAGCTAATTGAACAACCTGAAGTTTGAAGAAATTTCAATATTATAAGGTATTTGCTTTCTGAAGCTTTTGACATAAACAAAAAACTTATCTCAGCTAAATATACTACTTTTGATAGAGGAATTTTATTATAAATATAATCAATGTTTTTGCGTAGTAGCGTAGTAGGGTGGGCACTGCCAGCCCTTTCAACGCGAACTAGAGTACTACGAATTCTGCGCCTGAAACCCTTATTCTTGCGTCACCCACAAAGTAGGTTTTTTAGTTAACCACCCAATTTAATTACGAGAGCATATCAATTTTGTTCAATATGGCGCCATCTTAATTGTTCATTTTTTTGAAGAATATGCCGCAAGTCTTGTTGCTAGGAGGTTAATTGAACACGTATTTTAAGTCAATATTTTGGTACTAGTGTTCGCGTTGAAAGGGCTGGGTGGGCACTGCCCACCTTACTGCAAATCATTTTCTTGCATTCTAATTAAAACAAGACTATAACAGCCTTTACGCGAGGTGTTCCAAAATTATATCAGTACATGTTAAGTAAATATTGTTGCTATATTACCACTGAATTTGTATTAGCTTCATCGAAAATTAAAATGAAATGTAAAGTTTTGTTAAGTGAAGCAACAATCTGCCTAAAAGGAAACTCTTTACACAGAGTAATAAGGAAAAGTATCCGTCGATATCACCTTATCTAAATGAATCAGGGTGTTGATTATGATATTAATTCGTGATGTAGTTGAACAAGCTCTAAATACTGGCTATTTAACACTAGCCCAAGAAAATCTTTTACGTGTTTTATTGAGAGATAAGTACGAAATAGAAGATTTAAATGCTTTTATGAGTTTGCAGGAAGCTGCGATGGATGGTTTGGTTAAACAGGAATCGCGGGAATTATCTATGTTTGAAAGGGATCGAGATATCCATTATGGTATTTCAACTGAGCTTGCGGTTCATGCTTGTGTTTAATAATTCCAACCACTCTTCCATTCGTCCGTAAATAATCCCTCCTTAATAAAGAAGGGCTTTTTGTTCTAAGTTAATTTGTACTAAATTGGTTGCGGACGGTTGTCTCCCAATTCAAATGCAGGAATAGTTTCTTGCTCGTTTTTCGCAGCTTCGAGCCATTGTTGCATAGCAGGAAGCTCTAACACAGCTTTGGAATAATCTTGGCATATCGAATTTAACTGCACCCCATAAGTCTTGAAGCGTAGTATTACAGGTGCATACATCGCATCGGCAATCGTAAATTTACCAAATAACATATTTCCTTGTTTAGAAAATTGCTCTCGGAGTTGGCGCCAAATATTTGTAATGCGTTCAATATCTTTTTGCACATCGGGTGTCATTCCTTTACCAGGTAACACCGCACAGCAGTTCATCGGCATATTTTGCCGTAAATGTTGAAAACCAGAATGCATTTCGGCACTAATTGAACGTGCAACCGCACGGGCATTTTTATCTTGAGGATAAAGATTTAAAGTCGGGAAAGTCTCAACAAGATATTCACAAATTGCGAGTGAGTCCCATATTGTTTGTTTATCGTGAATTAAAACAGGTACTTTACCAGAGGGAGAGTATTGATTAAGTTGAGATTGTGTTTCCGGTTGATAAAGTGGTATACAAATTTCATTAAACTCTATACCAAATTGTTTCATTACTAACCACGGACGTAGCGACCATGAAGAGTAGTTTTTGTTACCTATTACTAGTGTAAATTGTGACATAGCTTAACCTTTCAAAAATAACTTAACCATCTTGTGAACCATCTTGTGAAACATCTTGTGGAATGGGCATCCTTGCCCGTCCTTTTAGTTCCATATGAGCAGGCGGGCGGGGACGCCCACCCCACAAGAAATTTTGGGACAATATATTGGTTCTGTTTTATCAACTTTAGTGCTACAACAATCAGCAATCAAAAAGTAACCTGAATAGTTTCTATAAACGGCATTTATATATAGATAAAACGTTGGTACAATCTTTCTGTAATAATCAAATCAATTTTTATCTAAAATACATATGAAAATTTTTCAGCTTCGAGCAGTTGTAGCGGTTGCTGATTGCGGTAACTTTAGTGAAGCAGCATTAACACTCGATTTATCACAACCTGCTATTAGTCATGCAATTTCAACTTTAGAAGAAGAATTAGGAGTACCTTTATTTGCGCGTGGTAGACACGGCGCCTTACTAACACCCGCAGGAGAGCGTATTTTATACCATGCACGCCAAGCATTAGAACACATACAAATGATGGAGCATGAGGCAAATATACACAAAGGTTTGCGTGGTGGACATGTAAGAATTGCCGCATTTCGGAGCGTGGCAACACATTTATTGCCAAAAGCAATTTCGCAATTTCACGCCTCATTCCCTGAAGTTGCGGTTACTATTATTGAGTGCCATGCTTTTTTAGATGTCGAAGATGCTTTACGTCAAGGACGTGCTGATATTGGAATTACCTGTTTACCTACGAGTGAAGAATTTGAAGTGTGGGAAGTTGTACGTGATGAGTATATTGCCTTGCTTCCACCAAATACCATAAATATTTCACAGCTTACATGGGATTTCTTGAATAAATATTCACCTGTAATGATTCCTTGTACTCCATGCGGACGCATTCTACATAACCATCTTAAAATAGTGGCGCCGTCTTTAAATACAACTACCGACATTCAAGAAGACTCGACAATTGTTAGTATGGTTAATCAAGGACTGCGTGCAGCAATTTTACCTCGTTTAGCTGCTGTCCCAATACCATCACAGGTACAATTGTATAGTTTACCCGTACCTCTCGACCGTGTAATTGGTATCGCTGTGTATGAGAATGCGCTTCATGTACCTGCAGTTTTTACATTTTTAGAAATGCTTAAAAAATTTGATTTTTTAACCTTAGTGCAGAACACTTATTAATTGCTTTTTAATTTATGTCTAAAAAAAATCTTGAAGAAATATATAATTATTTACAAATATCTGATGGAATGGCAACTTCTGGACAACCTACAGTAGAACAATTTGGCGCCATTAAACAAGCTGGGTATGAAGTTGTGGTTAATTTAGCGTTAGTTGATTCTCCTAATGCTTTAGCCAACGAAAAAGAAATTATTGAAGCGCACGATATGGAGTATATACATATTCCTGTTATTTGGGATAATCCTACATTAGAGAATTTACATTCTTTTTTTGAGGTTATGAAGGCAAATCAAGATAAGAAAGTCTTTGTTCATTGCGCTATGAATAAGAGGGTATCTGTTTTTGTTTACCTTTATCGACGAATTTGTTTAGGCACCAGTGAAGAAGAGGCGAAATTAGACTTAAATAAGCTTTGGGCGCCGTCGGAGGTTTGGCAAAGGTTGATTAAGCAAGCTTTTGATGATGCTGGGTGGAGGAACGGAACCCAACCTACAATGTAAAGAAATATGTTATTAGTTAGTAGCTCTAAATTAGAAGGATAATATTTTTTTCTGTTGCCCCTTTGGGAAAGCAACGTTGTGTGGGATAGATTTGATCCCCCCAACCCCCCTTATTAAGGGGGGCTAAGAATGGTTCTAGTTCTCGCTTTTAGAGAGAGGTTAAGAACAACTCCAGTTCCCCCTTTTAGAGAGAGGTTAAGAACAACTCCAGTTCCCCCTTTTAGAGAGAGGTTAAGAACAACTCCAGTTCCCCCCCTTATTAAGGGGGGGTTAGGGGGGGATCAAAATTACTGATAATTATTTATTTAGTAACTTATGGCTTCACTAACAATTGAGAGTATATACACAGACGGCGCCTGTACAGGGAACCCCGGGCCAGGAGGTTGGGGGGTGGTGGTTTATTTTGATGATGGTTCGGTTCATGAACTTGGAGATGGTTGTCGTCAAACAACGAATAACAGGATGGAAATGCAAGCTGCTATCGCAGCACTTCAATATTTGGAAGCGTCGGGGCAAAGTTACCCTATTACTTTGTACACCGATAGTGAGTATTTAATCAATTGCGTTACGAAGTGGGTAAAAAGCTGGAAAAAGAAGGGTTGGAAGAAAGCTGATGGTAAACCAGTTCAGAATCAAGATTTACTCGAAATTCTTGACGGACTTAACACTCGTAAGGTTAGATGGGAACATGTTCGAGGTCATGCTGGTAATATAGGTAACGAAAGGTGCGATACCATTGCGCGGGCTTATGCGGCTGGAAAAGTGCCAGCATTAAAGCAAAGCCAAGACGCAGAAGCTATTGCTTTCGATGTAAAAACGAAAGTTTGTGTAGCAAATGCGTCTGAAATAAAGGCAAACTCGACCATAATTAACGAAGTGACCAGTGACGTCGATATTGCCCCCGATAACACCATGATAGATGCTTCTATCTCAAGCACGAGCAACCATAGTAATGAAGAGATACCACGCGAAATGCGGGTAACGCAACTTCGCAACCTCGTTGATACCCTTCGTATCGCCGATGAAATTGCTGAAAAAGGTTATTTAATAACCA
The DNA here is from genome assembly GCF_019977735.1 of Calothrix sp. PCC 7716. Classification (GTDB taxonomy): domain Bacteria; phylum Cyanobacteriota; class Cyanobacteriia; order Cyanobacteriales; family Nostocaceae; genus Dulcicalothrix. The sequence continues at coordinate 1,296,574 of NZ_AP025018.1, forward strand.
GTTCTGAACTAGCTGATTTAATGGATGTTCATGCCAGCGCTGTTACCAGTCGTGGAGATCAGTGGCGCTGGCGAAATTGGGTTGTCTCCCGTGTTCGTAGAGAAGGTAATCAAATTCTTTGGGAACTTGAACGTGGAGATAAAATTGAAGAAGAGAGTAATGAGTAGTAAGTGCTGAGTGCTGAGTGCTGAGTGCTGAGTGCTGAGTTATGAGTAATATAATGTCATGCTGAACGCAGTGAAGCATCTCTATAACTTCTCAAAAATTAAAGATTCTTCGCTACGCTCAGAATGACAATTTGTACTTTTTCTAATTTCACTTCTCAGCACTCAGCACTCAGCACTCAGCACTCATAACTCAACACTCATAACTTCTTCCACGCCATTTTTTTGGTTTTTGTAAGGCTGATAGAATTATGCGTAAGACTGCCAAAGGGTCAGCAAAAGGTGATAACCAAAATAACCAATTTCCTTTTGCTTGGCTGCGGTCATATGAAGGTGCTATCGCAAACAGCATTCCAAATCTAATTAGTATCAACAATAAATTCAATAACAGCAAAAGTGTAATTGGATAATTTTCGATTAAGTTATTTTGGATGTAACAGAAACGGGAGGCGCCTCTACCAAATAATGTAACTAAAGCGAGAAGTAAAGGAAGAATCAAAATTGGTAAACCTTGTACGGAAGCAAGTAACCAAATATCACCCCAAGTTTGCGCGCGGTTTGAAGCATCTTTAAGGTCAAGACTACGACCCCATTCATTCCATGTTTCAACGGCGCCTTCATACATTCGCACCTTCAAAACTTTGGCGCCATCCATAAAACCAACTTTGAAACCAGAAGCAGCAATATGACGTGCTAAAGTCACATCGTCACAAAAAGAACTTCGCGAGCTAGTATAACCACTGACTGCTTCTAATACTGCTCGACGACACAAAAAACACTGTCCATTTGCCATAACTCGCTCTGGCTGGTCTGTTGTGATTCCAGCAGGGTCAAAGCGATAAAGTAATGTCATTAATAATGCTGGTTGTAACCAACATTCACCAGGATACTTAAGAATAAATTGGGGTGAAAGTGATATTAAGTCATACTCACTTTTCACAGCAGTGTGAACTAAACTAGCAATTAAACCAGGATGGGGTTGTGTATCAGCGTCCATACCCAGAAACCAAGTACTAGAATTAGATGTTTGCTGCCAACCGCTATGTAATGCCCACGGACGACCAACCCAACCAGTAGGTAAAGGGTCATCTGTCATTACGCGAAACCTAGGGTCTAGTTTTTGCACAGCTTTAACTAGCTCAGGAGTTCCATCCTTTGAATTACTATCAACTACAATAACTTCTCTAAGTTCATAACTTTGCCGACTTAAACCAGCAAGTAGTGGACTAATACGTTCAGCTTCATTAAGTGTAGGGACTACCACGCTAACGCTACCCAAAATATCTAGGGTGGGTTTTTGTGGCGCCAAAGGAGGGGTACGACGGGGACCTTTAAGTAAACGCGATAGTAGAATAGCAAACGCTGGTAATTGAATCAACAGCAATAAAAGCGCAACAGCACTTACTATTGGTAAAAAATTGGGCATTGATGAGGAAGTTATAAGTATAGTTGTACGGTGGGCAGTGCCCACCTTACTTATTATTTGGCGCCGACAGCGGTAGCAACTTTAGTGACTTCGGATGCAGCAGATGGTGTTTCGTCTTGTGTAACAGCTTTCCACCACAGTAGTACTGCTGGTATAACTCCTGTAATAAAACCTAACGATACAGGAACAATAAATCCTGCACCTAAGCTAAGTCCAGCGGCAAAAGCATAGTTACTCAAGTAAACTATCATTGGAACGTTGAGTTGCTTAGGCTCTAATTTTACAGGATTATTACGCCATAACAGTGCTGCGACTGTCATAAACACTGTGCTAGTACCAAACCAACCTGCATAATTTTGGTAGGGAGTTCCATAAAATGCTCCCGCTTGATCCCAAAACCAAAACGGTAGCGATGTTTGACTCATAGCTGGTTCCAGTGCGAAGTCCCAGCTTGTAAATAGCACTGCTCCCAATAATACGGCGCCAACTTGGCGTAGAATAGTTGGATTTTTGGCAACTCCCAACCCTGCACGGGCAACAAGATAGGCTGATAATCCCACATAGAACCACGACAGAGGAATCGTAAAGGGCACAAGTTCAGCAATTTTGTAGCCCAAACCATTCAAATAATGATAGTCACCGAAAGGAAACCCAGTTCCCGTTCCCAGTAACTCACTGCTGACTGATATCAATACTGCTGGCACCATGAATGAAAGCCAAGTTTGCCATCCCAAAGTTCTAAATGCAAAAATCGAGACAGCTACAGTACCAAAAATAATATCAACTACGCCGCCATTAGCCATGCTCAGTTGCATAGCTGTTTGACCAACGTCGCCAAAATTCAAAATCTTCTCGGCGTGTGGTATAACCAGCAAAATGCCTGCTAGCCCAAAAGCTTTAGACAGTATATGACCCGTTAAACATACGCGCTCGGCGATAACAAGCTGTTTCATCATATCCCTTAAAAGATGTAACTCGCGTTACTTAGCTGCTAACAGTTTACAAATGTTTAAGAAAATATTTAACTACTTTATAATAAAATTTTTGCTATTTTACCGAATCGTGTATATTCTGGACGCGAATAAGGGTCGATAATTGAATAGTAGCCCTAACCGGTTGGATAATTATTATGATGTCAGTCATTAAAAGAATTCCGTGGGTTTCCCTGACGTTAGCGTTACTTACCTACTGTTCTCTAGGTTGGGTAATGTCACAAGAGCGTCTACCCCCTGTTGCTTGGTTTGCAATTATACCTATAATCACTTTAGTCATCGGCGCCCTAGCGACTCCTTGGACAAAGATTAATTTTTACTCGAATTTTATATTTAAATCTAACACCCGTACTTTCGGCATTTCAGTTTTGGGTGCATTTGCGCTATTTTTGATGATTTCCTGGTTTAGATTATTTCTCGATTCCTTACTTGTCGCATCTGCTACCATTTTGGTGCGAATAGACTTTCAAATGGCTGGGTTTCGTTATATAGACACGTTTGCAGTCTTATTTTTCATCGCCATGACGGGTTTAGCGATGGGTGTATTTATTAATCGATTTATATTGTAGAGACTTATGAGTGCTGAGTGCTGAGTGCTGAGTAAGAGCTAGCAGCAACTACTCAGCACTCAGCACTTTCTACTCAGCACTTAACAAGCAGCAGCAGGATAAATGCTGACTTTCTTGCGGGTTTTGCCTTTTCTCTCGAATGTGACAACGCCATCAATTAAGGCAAATAAAGTATCATCACTACCGATACCTACATTGTTACCAGGGTGAAATTTTGTACCACGCTGACGAACTAAAATATTGCCTGCGCGCACAGTTTGACCACCGAAGCGTTTTACACCTAGTCGCTGGGCATTAGAGTCGCGTCCGTTCCGAGTACTACCAGTACCTTTCTTACTAGCCATGATGTCCTCTTTTTTTCTGTATTATCTCTCTTTAATTATTCTGCAACAGGCGCCTCGGTTTCGGTAACAGCATCAGTTGAAGCTTCTTCTACTGGAGCAGCTTGTGCTTGTGCTGCTGCTAATACCGACCCATTCATACTAATCGAATCAATCATCAGACGAGTAACTTCCTGACGGTGACCGCGTTTTTTACGGGTTTTCTTCTTAGGCTTCATTTTATAGACAAGCACTTTGCGGTCACGAAAATGCCGCATCACAGTGCCTTCGACAACGGCGCCTTCAACAGTAGGCTGTCCTACAGTCACATTACCATCGTGTTGTACTAATAAAACCGCGTTAATACTAACTTTGTCATCAGGTTGAGCAGTAAGCAGTTCGATATCGTAAAAACGACCTGGCTCAACACGCACCTGCTTGCCACCAGTTTCTATAATTGCGTAAGTCATGAAATTGTCCTATGTATTGCCGTACAGGTAGCTGGCGCCGTTAATCAAATAGACTAATTTGTAGCCAGCTTTTATCATGTCTACCTGTTCCGAGCGGGAATTAGACAGACAATCTCTCATATTATTTTGCAGTCGAGGCAATGTCAATAAACTTTTTCTAAAAATATTTTAAATTATTTTTGAAAAGTTGGCGTAATTGTTGTGATTAGGGGTGTATTTATATATGACACAGAACAGCACCAAACCGTCTGAGCAGCTTTTATTTAGGCTTGCTCGGATTTTTTTTATATAATTGTAGTGTGGTATAGTGTAATATATGTATTATGAAGCGTATCGAAGTAGAAAAACGTAGTATATTTATTGGCTTGGCTGGAAGTCACGGTTATGGATTAAACCGTCCTGACTCAGATTTGGATTATCGAGGCGTATTTATAGCGGCAAAAGAATATTATTTAGGGTTTAGCACTGTTGAGCAAAAAGAAAACGGTTGGGACACAGAACCCGGAATATTTCCGTTTTTAGATGGAAACAAAGATACTGTTATTTATGAATTGCGGAAAATTATTCAGTTACTATCGGGCGCCAATCCCAATGTACTAGAATTGCTATGGCTCAAGCAATACCCATATATAACAGAAGTAGGGCAACACTTAATCAAACACAGAAAGCTATTTTTGAGCAAGAAAGTCAAACATACTTACTCAGGATATGCATTTGCCCAAATAAAGAAAATGGAAAGTCACCGCAAATGGTTATTGAACCCACCCAAAAGCAAACCACTTCCCAGCGACTTCAAAATAGAGAGTGAAGAACCATTATCAAAAGAAGAACTTAACGCATTTTTAGAATACTTGTATTTAATAATACGTGGTAAAATAGAATTTTTAGAAGAATCAGAGCAATTATATAAACTTTTAACAGCCGATATAGACTTTAAAGGCGTTTTGAAACAATACACTTTACCTGATGATACATTAGAAACAACTCAGAAATTCACAAACAGCCGCAAAGACTTTATTCGACTATTACAAAGAAGCCAAAGTTATCAAGTTGCCCTACGTGAATGGAAAGCTTATTTATCATGGCAAGAAAATCGTAACCCAGACCGTGCCGAAATGGAGCGCAAATCAGGTTTTGACCTTAAACATGGAATGCACTGTATACGTTTATTACGTAGTGGTCTAGAAATATTACGGTCAGAAGAAATTACTGTAGATAGAAGAGACGCAGGTGATAGTGAAGATTTAAGAGCAATATTGCAAGGTAAATATAGCTATGAAGAAGTAATGAAAATGGCAGAAGATTTAGTAGCAGAAATGGATAAAGTCTATCAAGTCTCAACTTTACCACACCGACCCGATGTAGAACAAATCAATAAATTATGTATCGAATTAGTAGAAATGCAAGGCTGGAATTAGAATTTTGAATAAATCCCCCCTAACCCCCCTTAATAAGGGGGGAACAAGATTTAAAGCCTCCTTTAATAAGGGGAAATAAAAGCGCTCTAAGCCCCCCTTATTAAGGGGGGTTGGGGGGATTAAAAGATGTATGTACATGGTAAACTTAAAAATATAACAAAGATTAATAAAGTGCATCTTCATATAAAAATCGTATAACTAGTTAATTATTCAACAAAACTATATTCTTGCCAATCACCAATAGGTTGATAACCAATTTCTTGATAAATATGATTAGAAGTGGAATTAGCTAAATCAGCAAATAAAAAGCAATACTTATAACCTTGATTAAGTAATTCTTGACTTAGAGCAGCAACACAATTAGAAGCATAACCTTGGCGCCGATATTCTGGTGGTGTGTAAACCATACTAACAGCAATACCATTGGGCGTAGAACGAGTACGACAAGCCATTGAAACCGGAGCTTGATTGTACCATAAATAGGCATTATTTTGGCTTAATTGCCTTTCAACCCATGTGTCAGAAGGAACGTTTATTTCATCTAATGCTTCCTGGCAAAATTCTTCGTACCATCTTTTGAGTAGCTCTTTTTCTTTAACTGTGGCAAGACGCAAATCTCCTGGGGTTGAGTTTTGTTGCTGCACTTTTTCAAGTTGAAATACACGGGTTGCCAATTTTAATTTATATTTATTACCTGTATAATCACACCAAGCTTGAGCAAATGCTTTAGACTCATTAATTGGTGCGTTAACTCCAGGTAAAGATTTATAAAAATCATGCACATCAGCGACTATTAAAGCCATAATATTAGCATCAATAGTTGACATTACAGATAGTAATAAACCAAAAGGAGGAGTACGGATAACTACTCCGATAACTTCGCTTTTACTTTCAGCTATAGCGAGATAGTTTTGCTCCTGGTAATGGTCAGGACTCTGGACAAGTCGGTTGCAATATCCTAAATTTAGATTATGCATAGCTTCTTGTTGCAACAAGTAATCTTTAACTCGTTCATAAAATTGACGCGCGTCTGCAAATCGTTGAATTTTCATAATTGTAGGGTGGGCACTGCCCACCATACTAACTACTAACTAGGACAACTAGCTACGGCGCCATTTGCTCTTGGTGTAACTGTCGGCACCATAGCAACAAGTTCAACACTGCCATCAATGTTTTTGACCAAACCTTGCGCTTCAGTAATTTCAACTTTATCTAACTTACTTTCTCTTACTTGGGCGCCTATTTTATTTTCATTTAAAGTTGCAAGTGTAGTAAGGGTTTGTGTACCTGGAAGCATTTCAAGTGGGTTTGGTGGTAAACTTCCTGCTCCGGTAATGGTAAAGTGACCCTCTTGACGATTAGCATAGACGCCACGTGGACAAATTTGACCTATTTGACTACTTGCATCAACGACTTTATTTGGAAGTTCGGTAATTGCTTGAGTAGCATCAAAATTTGGTTTGGCGATGGAAATATTTCCTTGTACACCAAGTTGGGAACTAGCAGTAATATCGCTTTGATTTGTAGATTTAAATTGCGGTTCAATACCAAAAATATTTCTAGCTCTAATGTTTACATTACCACCTTTTCCTGTAAAAGCGTTTGCGGCAATATCACTATTTTCATTTTTATCAGCAACAATGAAGGGAGTATTTATATTGATATTTCCACCATCACCACCTGATTCATTATCAAAACCGCCAGTTGTAGTAATATTGCTGTTATTTCGCAGTAGTAAAAAATCTGCGGCAGTCAAGTTAATATTACCACCGTTACCTGATGTTGTTGCTGCTGCGATTATGCTTTTGTTATCAAGGCGAACTGTATTAGAGTTAATATCAATATCTCCTCCAGCACTATCTCCAAAACTGCTTACAGATAAGCCAGCACTATTTAGAGATAAATTACGTGCTGTGACGTTAATATTGCCACTTTTCCCTTTACCAATGAATCCGGCATCTCTTACTACTGTAGTAAAGATGCCACTGTCAAAAAATTTGCCATCATTAGTTGTTCCACTAATAAATAATGTATTGCCAGCATTAACCGTGACGTTACCAGCATCCCCTTCACCAAAAGTAGAAGCATTAATTTGAGAAGCATTTTTGATGGTAATATCACCAGTTGTATTGATGCGAACACTTCCTGCATTACCTTTACCAATGGTTGTAGTAAGTAAGTAGACACCGTTTGCCAGTAATAAATTACTAGCGCTTATTTCGATATCTCCACCATCTCCGATAGCTAATGATGTGACTATATTATTAATATTGCTTTTATCAACTATAGAAACATCTCCTCCAGCACGAATTACTACTTTACCCGCGTTTCCTTGTCCATTGGTAAAAGCGCCAATACTACTATCTTTAATAGTTGTGCTATCTAATGTGTTAATTATGACGCTGCCAGCATTACCTTTTCCAGCAGTAAGACTAATTAGACTTGCGCCATTATATAAATTAAAATTACGCGCATTAATTTCAATATCACTACCGTTACCGACACCTGTATCTAATATACCAGTAGAAATTAGACTTGCAGTTCTTTCACCACGCCCTGAAATTGTCACGTCACCAAGGGTGCGAATGCTTACTTTGCCTGCATCCCCTTGTCCTTCTGTACTGCTGTTTATAAAGGCGCCGTTATTAATTAGTACATTACCATTAGCAGTGATGGAGACATCGCCAGCTCTACCTTTACCACTTATTGAAGTACTGAGAATATTATTATCAGTTAAAGTTAGAGTTACCGTGAAAATATTGATACTACCACCATTCCCGATACCTTCTTTTCCAACGCTACTGCTAACAAAAGCATTCTGTAAAAACACTGAGTCAGCAGCTTTGATGGAGATATTACCAGCGTTTCCTTGTCCAAACGTGGCAGCAAAAAAATCAGAGCCATTATCTAAAAACAATCTCTCTGCCTGAACGTCGATATTACCACCATTACCTACAGCATTTTGCTGAACACTAGTCGAAAATCTGCCGTTATTAGTCAACGATACCAAATCATTAACTTTAATAACGATACTACCAGCATTGCCTTTTCCGGAAGTAGAAGTAAACAATGAGGCATTATCTAATGATAGGTTGCCTGCTTCGATATTAATAGTTCCACCATTGCCAGTAGCTTTATCGCTAACAAAGCTGCTAATTTGCGTAAAGTCAATATTGTTCTCGTTGCTGAGGGAAACACCTTCTGATGCTTTAATAAAAATATTACCTGCATCACCTTGCCCATAAGTATCAGCATTTATTTCACCAGTATTTTTGAGAACTAGTGTCCGTGCGTTAATGTTAATGTCCCCTCCTTTACCAATACCCTTAAAAACAACATCGCTACTAATGCTGCTAGATAAGTTGATTTCTCCATACTGCTCAGTAAATACTTTCCCAAAGCCATCAAGAGTTACTGCATCGCGCGCATTGACTGTAATATTACCAGCATTACCTTGCCCATTCGTGTCGCTACTAATTTCGGCGCCATTAGTTAGCTGTAAAAAACCTGTAGTAAGGTTGATATTTCCAGCATTGCCAATAGCTCCACCAATTACATCACTTTGTATATTGCTACGTGCGTAACTCGAAATACCGTCCATCTCATAAGGTAGGATACCGTCTAACTTAATACTATCGCGCGCATTTATTGTAATATTGCCAGCATCACCTTTTCCAGAAGTAGTTGTAGATAGGCTAGAACCACCGCGCAATGAAAGTGTTTCGGTGTTAACTTGGATATTTCCTGCTTTTCCTTCAGCTTGATTGTATATAGAACTAGTTACATAGCTTCGGCTATCTAAGGCAATATCACGAGCATCGATAGTAATATTACCAGCGTTGCCTTTGCCGATACTTGAGTTGGCAATAAAAGCACCGTTGCTTAAATTTAGAGTATTTGTTGTTAGCTGAATATTGCCAGTATTACCTGTACTTTCGGGGTTGATACCGCTGATAATGCGGCTAAATACATCTTTACCTTTTCCATCTAAGGTAATTGCATCACCAGCATTGATATCGATACTACCTGCATTACCCTGCCCATAAGTTCTGGTATTGATTTCTGCACCCTCAAACAATGAAAGTGAACTAGTTTGAATCTGGATGTTACCTGCATTACCCACGGCGCCTGTTTCAACTGAACTAAAAATACCACCATCGCGAATTAAGTTAATATTATCTTTAGCTTGGATAACTACGCTTCCTGCATTGCCATTTCCAAAAGTGGCAGCATCTATATAACTGTTATTTTTTAAGTTTAAAGAGCCTGTGGAAATATTAACATTACCTGATTGACCAAAAGCATCTCCGCGCAAGGTGTTAGAAATAATACTTTTATCACTCAAAGAAATTGTCCCTGTAGCATTAACAACTATATTTCCACCTTGACTACTGGGTGTTCCTAACCGTGTATCTATGCCAGCACGGATTTTACTTTCTCCTGTCGCATCTAGATTTCGGGCATAAATATTAATATTACCGCCATTACTACCCCGCACGTTTAACTCGGCGCCATTACTCAGTAATACATTAGCTCTGTTTACATCAGGCATTACTAAGCTAAGATTATCACCTGCAATATTTAATCCTATATTTCCCGGCGCCACTAAACCTGCTAATTCAATATTCCCACCATACGCCCTAACTGCACTACCATCTATATTTATATTTCCACCGACAAGCAACAAACTCTTACCATCAGGTACTCGTAACCCCGTAACGTTTTCACCTACAGGGTTAATACCTGCTGGTGCTTGTGATTTATTTGTAATACTTGCTTGTTGATTAAGTTGATTAAATAACAAAGCTGAAGGTTGAATAGTTAACAAAGGCGCCGTTTCGGGGTTTGTCGCGCTAAATATTCCTTGATTGCCAAATTTTACTGCGTTTGCGGTTGTGCCTACAAAGCTTCCTTGTATATCTAAACTAGCATTTTGACCAAATAAAATACCGTTGGGGTTAATTATAAATAAATTTGCGGCGCCATCTACACCCAACGTTCCCAATATATTTGAGGCATTCCCACCTGTAACGCGGGTTAATATGTTCTGTACTCCAGACGGGTTTGCAAAATATACTCGTTGTCCATTATTTATACTAAATTCTGTAAAGCTATGGAATAAATTACTGCCACGCTGGGCGCCTCCATTAACTAAATCAGCGTTTCCACCTTTGATTAAAGTACTATTGTTAACGGTTGATGCTTCTTGACCCAAAGTGTTATCTGGTATGAGTTGTGCAGATGCTGGAGTCGTAGCGAGTACTAAAAAGGTAGATATTAGAAGCTTTTTTAATACATTATGCCTTTTCTTCATCGCTAGTTACCCTTAATTTACGCCAAATACTGAACTTATACTTATTAGTATTTCTACTTAGGTACAACTTATGCAGTACTTTTAGGCAATTTTTAAGAGTTTTGACGTAAATTCTGGAAATATTGGAAGATTTAAAATGTTGGGTTGCGCCTGCGGCGTACTACGTAAACGCAGTGGCTCCCCAAACTACGTATTATTTATTACATTGATAAAGTCGTATAGGCTGATGATGAGAATTAAGATGGCGCCGATTTTGAGGACGCTAGCTCGAAGTGAAGGTGTGGTTGCTTGGCGTACTAAAATTGACATTGCGGAACCGATTGCAAAACTTAACCCTAATGCAATGTATGGCTTTTGGGCTGGAAATATCATTGATGCGATTATCATTATCATCGCAATCGCTAACATGACATTCTCGATAAATTCATGAGGGTTATGTTGACTTATCAAGACAAAGGTGCTGAACCAATACCTTAAAGTTTGCATAGAATTTAATAGTTTAGTCTTGTGGGGTGGGCATCCTTGCCCGCCCTATGTTTGGAACGGGCAGGGATGCCCATTCCACAATTGCAGGGTTATCGAACTCCTGTTTTAATACCTGTACCGTTTTTAGATGCGGTATCTTCTGGTATTTCGACGCCAAAAATGCGACCGAATACTTTTTCGACTTTGTAGCCAGAGTCGATAGATTCGAGTGGGTCTTTACGTAAACGATGACGTAGACACAGTGTAATTACGCGACGAATATCCTCAATTGTTACTTCGGTGCGTCCTTCAAAGGCTGTAATTGCTTTTGCGGCACGGTTACTAACGATATCACCCCGTAAACCATCTACATCAAGTTCGGCACAAACTTCAGAAATTTTTACCCGCAGGTCATAGTCCATATTCACAGAGGGTAATAAATTTTGAGCGTTGATGATGCGCTGTTGCAACTCATCTTGCTGTGGTTGGTACTTTTCTAAGAAAGGATTGGGGTTTTGGTCGAATTCTGAACGTTGTTCGACAATTTGTACTCGCAGTGCTGGTTCTTTAACGGTGCGAATTTCAGCGTGCATTCCAAAACGGTCGAGTAGTTGCGGACGCAGTTCACCTTCTTCTGGGTTGCCAGAACCAACTAGTACAAAGCGCGCGGGGTGACGAATTGAAATACCTTCACGTTCGACTGTGTTCCAACCGCTTGCTGCTGAGTCGAGGAGTACGTCAACTAAGTGGTCATCTAATAAGTTGACTTCATCAACATATAATATACCCCTGTTTGCTTTCGCGAGTAATCCTGGTTCAAACGCTTTTACACCTTCAGAAAGTGCCTTTTCAATATCAATTGTCCCGCAAACCCGGTCTTCGGTGGCGCCCAAAGGTAAATCAACCATCAGCACTTTACGCTGCACAACCGAAACATTATTTCCTTGCTGTATATGCGCGCGAACATCATCACCCATTAATTCGGGGTCACTAGGGTGACTATTAAAGGGGTCATTTTCAACAACGGGAATTTCTGGAAGCAGGTCTGCCAACGCGCGGATGGTTGTGGACTTACCCGTTCCTCTATCCCCCATAATCATTACACCACCAATTTTGGGGTCAATGACGTTCAACAGCAAAGCCAGCTTCATTTCTTCCTGACCGACAATTGCTGTAAATGGAAAAACTACACGACGAGTGTTTGCTGTAGCTTGAGCAGTTGAACTCACCCCTATACCTCTTTTTCTATATTTCTTTTATCATCGCTTTATATTGTGCCATAACAAAGGAAACGGGGAAAGAGATAAGCGACCATAACGACGATAAGTTAATTTATTCAACATCAAAGTGCGTATAAACTACAGAAGTGGTTTATAATATAGTTTTAAGAAAGTAGAAAGTTGAAATCATGCACACAACTTATCGTTTAAATGCTAGCGAACTAGACCAAGACTTTCTTGATGCATTAAAGGCTACTTTTAAAGGCAAAGAAATTGAGATTGTCGTTTATGAGGTCGATGAAACTGCATACTTGATGGCTTCTGAAGCTAATCGGAGGAGGTTGCTCAAGGCAATGGAGAATATTAAAAATCGGTCTAATTTGATTGAGGTCGATATAGAGAACCTTGAATGAATAAAAGAATCATATTTGAACCGGACGCATTTGAAGATTTTAACGAATGGTCTGGGTTAAACAAAAAAATTTACAAAAAGATTGTTGAATTGATTAAAGACATCGACCGTTCTGCTTTTGCTGGAATAGGTAAGCCAGAACCTCTTAAATATGAGTTTAGTGGCTTATGGTCGAGACGGATAAATGAGGAGCATAGATTAATTTATACCGTTACTGATACGGAGATTATCATTGCTTCATGTAAGTATCATTATGAAGATTAAACGGGTTAATTATAATTTAATACAGCAGTGCTAAATCATTCGTATAATCGCACGTTGTAGAGACGTGATTAATCACTTCTCTACGTAATTTTCGGAGACATCTAATATAAAAATTTCTTGGCGCCACCATACAAAACCTTTCATGAAATCATTTTACCAGTAATACTGATTTAACAGGACGCATAGCACTTTTTCCTTGTTTGTCTATTTTACCGTTATAAGTTTTGCCGTCATAGTACAGTGAGGATGAGCTACCTCCATCTAAATTCATTGCTGAGTTGGCGCCTAAATTTTTCATTAACTCAGCTAATTTAGGTAAAGATATACCTGATGGGGTTTCTGGTTTCTGCGCTACCATTACTAAAATAATACTTCCATCGTCAGTAATTCCTACAGCGCTTCGAGCATTGAGTTTAGTGCTACCAATTGCATCTCGACCAGTAGTGTTATCTACAAAACCTTCTTGAACTAAAGTCAGTTCGGGTAATAATTGTGAACCGGCGCCAATTGCGTCGATAATTTGACAATTAGGCGCCGTTTTTTGTTCATGTAGTGCAATTTCGTATTGTATTTTGGAGTTACATGATATTTTTCTAAATTCACTCCGGTTTAAGATTTTAGGTAAGTAAGATTGTAAGTTAGGATTATTTATAAGTCTCTCATTTAGTTTTGGGTCTGCTACTTTATTTCCTTGTATAGTAATGTGAGACGTTGTTTTTTGATTAATTGGGTCAAAATATCCAGCGTTTATGGCTGCAATAGCTTTGTGCTTCTTGGCAAATTCTTCAATTGTAATTAATTTATCTGATACTGCGGGAGTCACCAAGTACTCGCTGTTAGCTGGAATTTTAACAATATGAGCGATGCTGTCTGGTAACACGCGCGATTCGTACTGAATTTTTTTAGATGGTGTTACTGTATCTTTTTGTGTAATTGTAGTCGAAGTTACAGGTATACTAAAAGAACGCCAAGTAAATAGAAGCGTTGCGATAGTTACGAATAATAAACTATATAGCCAGATTTTTTTCACTTTGTTTGCGCGGTGTTTTGATGTTGGGTTACGCTACAAAGTAGATTATAATCCCCCCTAGCCCCCCGCGAATTCGGGGGGAACAGGAAAGAAGTACACAAATTTTAGTTTCTCTTATTAAGGATAAACAAATCTTAAGCCCCCCGAAGAGAGCGGGGGGTTGGGGGATTAATTATCGGTTAACATGTGGTTTTTCTGGCATCACAACGCTAGAGTGATTTGCTTTACCGTTTTTGCTATGACCGTTGGTGTGCCCATTACCGTTATTATTTTTGCGGGGTTGGATAACACCATATCCACCGTGGTTGCGCTCGTAAATAACGTTAATTTCGTCAGTTTCGACGTTATGGAACATATAAAAATCGTGACCCACCATTTGCAGTTGCTCTAAAGCTTCTGTCATTGTCATTGGTGGCATGGCAAAATATTTAGTTCGGACAACCTCTTTGGGTAGTTCAGGAGTACGATTACCTATTAAGTCATCAACAACTGTTGCTGTTTCAACGACGGTTTCTTCTATTGGATTGGGAGCTTTCTTGTTTTGAATGCGTTCTTTATATTTTCTTAATTGACGTGCGATTTTATCCGCTACTAAATCAATACTTGCGTATAGGTTTTCGCTGCTTTCCTCGGCACGGATGACGTTTTTATTTGCATAAATTGTCACTTCCGCTGCTTGTCTGGTATTTATTCGGGGATTTTTAGCAACGCTTAAATGGACATCCACTTCGTTGGTGATATTTTGAAAGTGACTTACTGCCTTTTCAATTTTTTGATGCACATATTCACGGATAGCATCGGTGATTTCTATATTTTTGCCGTGGATGACAAGCTTCATGTGTAAACTCTCCCGCTCAAACTTTTTCTTGAGTTGAATTACGCTTTAGAATGCGGTAAGGTCTATCTGCCGCCAAAATTAAGTTACAAATCAAAATTACAATTCCCCCTATGCCTAATTATTTGCCACATGAATTTCACTTTTAAACTCGCCTCTACTATATAATATGGCTCCTGAACTAACTAGCTTTCCTTGTAAATCTCCGAAGGCTTTTAGTCGCTTTGTTCAACATGGCTTTTGCATTTTTAAATTAGGCGCCGGAGAAGAGTGCATTTGTTCTTTCTTCTTGGCGTGACGTATGTGGCAGAGAATTCCCTCCAGCACCATTACCATTGAGGTTATATATTCAAACTAGCACTTTGTAATTTATAAAACCGCTTATCTTGACTTTCCTTTACAATCTTTTGCACAGCTTGACATTTGTTTCGTTCCTTAACAGGGAAAAGGGGAAAATAGCCTTACAATTGTTAATTCTTTATGTTTTTCCACGCTTGTATCTTGCAATACTCCCTTTTTTGTTAAATAGTTGAATTTCACTATGATTTTTAACAATATTTCTACTCCTTATTCTTGTTCGTTATATAACCAAGCCTTGATGCCATATTTAGAAGCACTCGCATGGCAACGCGCGCTGTTGCAAGAACGCATCAATAACCCAAATTTAGAAGATGTGTTAATACTGGTCGAACATCCGCCTGTTTATACTTTAGGACAAGGCGCCAATCCCGAATTTCTGAAATTTGACTTGTCGAGCAACCTATATGAAGTACATCGCATCGAACGTGGTGGTGAAGTAACCTACCATTGCCCAGGTCAAATAGTCGGGTATCCAATTTTAAACTTACATCGCTATCAACCAGATTTACACTGGTATCTACGCCAATTAGAAGAGGTGTTAATTATAGTACTTCAAGAATATGGAATTGTAGGCGCCCGTATTCCTGGGTTAACAGGAATATGGGTAGAAGGTCGCAAAGTTGCCGCTATTGGCATCAAAGTCAAACGCTGGATAACCATGCACGGATTTTCACTCAACGTCAACCCCGACATGACCGGCTTTACCAACATAGTCCCATGCGGCATAGCTGACAAACCCGTAGCTTCTTTAGCAGAATGGATACCTAATATAAGCTGCAATGAAGTCCGTCTCAAAATCGCCCACAGCTTCGCCAAAGTTTTCGGAGTTACCCTACAAACCCAAGAAACCTGGTTTCTTCCACACTGAACATAACAATCCTCAACCTTAACAAAAGAAACCAGGTTTCTTATTGAACATTTTATTAAAACCTTAAGTATTGAAAGTATTTTTTCGTGAAAAAACTAAAATATTCCTAGTCTTATCAGTAAAAACACGGTGGTTATTGTTACATACTCAAAAATATACTGTAGTTAATTTAAAGACGGTATACTTTGCGAATAGCCAAAATTACTTAACCTTGGTCAGATTTCCGATTCAATGTAGAAATCGCGAATCTTCGCAAACTATTAACTCTACTTAAGCATTAAAGTAAACAATTGTAAAAATTTACTTACTAACTCAATTATCAAAAAACTTAAATTTATCATGTTGCTTCGCGGAAAGCACACAATGGTCTGTGCTTTCCAATTGTTTGTAATTAAATATTAAATTATTTCGTAAAATTATCAAATATGAATTTGCCACTAAATAACTTTTCAAACCCAGAAAATAACGTTGAACAAAAGCAATTAAAAACACCAATCAATAGTATTGCTTTTATTGACACCACAGTTCCAGATTACCAAACATTAATAGCTGCAATTAACCCAGAATTTGAAATAGTTTTACTTGACTCAACGCGCGATGGAGTTGAGCAAATAAGCTCTATCCTCGCGAATCGAAACAAACTTACATCTGTCCACATTATCTCACATGGTAGGGATGGCGCCGCTCAATTAGGAACAGCGCAGTTGAGCTTAAATAATCTTGATAAATATACTAATCAGTTACAACAATGGAAAAGTGCCTTAACTAAGGGCGCCGATATTTTATTGTATGGGTGTGACATAGCTGCTGGAGATGCAGGTAAAGCTTTTGTGCAACGCTTAGGTGAAATAACACAAGCTGATGTAGCAGCTTCCGATGACCTAACGGGGAATAAACTATTAGGTGGAGATTGGGAGCTGGAAGTGCAAACTGGACAAATAAAAGCACCTCTTTTATTAAGTCAAAAAGCTCAAGAAGCTTTTCTTGCTTTACTCAACACTCAACAAACTAAACTTATAGCCAGCGATGGTGCTGGAAATGACTGGTTTGGTAATTCGGTAGCGATAAGCAGTGACGGCAATACTGCGCTCGTTGGGTCTAGATTAGATGATACGGGTAGTAACTCTAACCAAGGGTCGGCTTATATCTTCAAATTGAATGTGACGGCAATACTGCGCTCGTTGGGTCTAGACTAGATGACACGGGCAGTAACTCTGACCAAGGGTCGGCTTATATTTTCTCTTCAAATTCTGTTAACAATCCGCCTATTATCATCTTGCCTGCTTTTGCCCCTACTTATACCGAAAACGCTGCACCAATTCAAATAGATGCAACTGCAACAGTAACCGATATTGACTCTTCAAACTTTGATACAGGCGCCCTCACCGTCCGCTTCAGTAATGGGGGTACAGCAGATGACCGTTTGAGCATTCGCAATGAAGGTACTGGCGCCAATCAAATTAATCTTGATGGCAGAGAGATTTATTACGGCAGTACAAAAATCGGCTTTTTTCAGGGTGGCATTGGCACTGATAATTTAGTAATTAGCTTGAATGCTAGCGCTACTCCAGCAGCAGGAATTCCAGTTACTGTAGATTATTCAACTGCTAACAATACAGCAACCACTGGAGTTGATTATACTGCTGTTTCTGGAACTCTGACTTTTAATCCTGGCGCCACATCTCAAAATGTAATAATTCCAATAATTGGTGACTTTGTTGATGAACTTGATGAAAGCTTCTTTATCAACTAGTTATTGCTGAAGTTACATCTAACAATATAACTGTCAATACATTAAGCGATTTAGATGCTATCACAATTGGCACTGGCGCCAATATTTGTTTACGACCTCGTAATAATCAAGTAGGTGTACTTAATATTGATGATACAATTGGCGGTTCGATTCAAGTTGAAGAAGGAATTCCTGGTAATAATACGGTATCTACAAGTAATGTAAGTGGTTCTACGACTGTTAGTAGCAGTACTTGTCAGTTTTAGTTGTTGATTTGAATCGCACAAGCACGGTAATTTCTCTGATAGGATAATTGTCCGGTTCTTGGCATATAATTTTAGTATTAATGTAATAGATACTACGCTAGACTATTTGCTGTTTATATGCCGTGAATAATTATCATCCGCGCGAGTCAGGTCAATCACATGATAACTTCTTAGCACAAGAAGCAAATACTCATGCTGCTCCACTTACACCTCTTAAAGAGCGTGACTTAAAAGAGCTGGTGTCGCTATTTGATAGAAAAGACAGCGACGAAATTGAAGCGGATGTGATTAGTAAGTTAAGTATGCTTTGCCCTGAACCTTCTTGGGATGAAGACCCATATGAATTTTTAAGTGAATATCTTTAACTACAACAAAGACGCGACATGTCGCGTCTCTACATTTTTAATCTGCTCATAAAATTACGTAATCTCTCGTGTTTAGGGTTTTGAATTACTTGCTGTGGACTTCCTTGTTCGAGAATAATTCCGGAGTCCATGAAAAATACACGACTTGCAACTTCACGCGCGAATTGCATTTCGTGAGTGACTACTACCATTGTCATTCCTTCGGTTGCTAGTTGTTGCATTACTTGGAGTACTTCTCCTACTAGTTCTGGGTCTAGTGCGCTTGTTGGTTCGTCAAATAGCATTATTTGTGGGTTCATGCATAAACTACGCGCGATAGCTACTCGCTGTTTTTGCCCTCCTGATAATTGTTCGGGGTATGATTCGGATTTATCGAATAACCCTACTTTATCTAAATATTGTTTTGCTAGTTGTGTACTTTCTGAGGGTGTTTTGCCTAGTACTTGCTGTTGTGCAAGTGTTAAGTTTTGTAAAACTGTTAGATGGGGAAATAAGTTAAATTGCTGGAATACCATTCCTACTTTAGTGCGTAGTTGCCGTAGTATGTTTCGATGGAGTTTGGGGTGAGATAAGTCTATTCCGTTTACGGTTAGGTTGCCTGTGTTAATGGTTTCTAGGCGGTTGAAGCAACGTAGTAGTGTGCTTTTGCCGCATCCTGATGTACCTATTATTGCTATGACTTCGCCTCTATGTATATTACCACTAATGCCTTTGAGGACTTTTAAGGCGCCGAAGTTTTTCTCTACATTTTCAAATGTTATTACTGGGCTGTTCATTGCTTGGTTTTCTAGTTGGTTTTTTATAAATTGTATTAATTATTCTTGTGGAATGGGCATCCTTGCCCGTTCAGTAAATTAATATTAACAAACCACAAAGAACGCAAAGGACACAAAGGTAAGAGAATGAGGAAAGGCTTTTTTGCTTGGGTATTGGCGGGGTTATGTTGTTTACTTATTATAAATGGGTGCGGGTCGGGCAATGAAGGTGGCGCCAAGAGTTTACGGGTTGGTACAGAACCTGCTTATCCACCTATGGAGTTTCAAGGACAAAAGGGTGAGTTACAGGGTTTTTCTATTGATTTAATGAATGCTATTGGTAGTGCAGCTGGTTTTAAAGTTAATTTTCAATCTACTCCTTTTGATGGATTGATTTCTGCTTTACAGGCTAGAACAATTGATGCTGCTATTAGTTCGATGACTATTACTAAGCAACGCGCACAAGCTGTTTCTTTTTCTCGTCCTTATTTTAAATCGGGTTTAGCAATTGCAGTTGGAAGTAATAATCAAGATATTACTGGTTTTGATAAGTTAAAGAATAAAAGAGTTGCAGTTCAAATTGGTACTACAGGCGCCGCAAAAGCAAAAGAAGCTCCTGGCGCCGAACTTCGCACTTTCGATTCTACACCTTTAGCGTTGCAAGAGTTGGCGAATGGTAATGTTGATGCGATGGTCGGTGATGCACCTGTTATTGCTTATGCTATTAATTCAGGGAATTTACCAGGTATTAAGATTATAGATCAGCTATTAACAGAAGAGTATTTTGGTATTCCCACACCTTTAAAATCACCAAATTTACAATTGATTAATAATGGTTTAGGAAAAATCTTGGAGAATGGAACTTATAATAAGATTTATCAAAAGTGGTTTAAAACTGCACCTCCAAAACTACCCGAAAAATTAGCCTTTGCTACCCAAACTGATAGTGGTCCCAACTCTATTAATATTCTATTGCAAGCGTTCCCTTTACTTTTACAAGGCGCCTTAATAACGCTGCAACTAACTCTATTTTCAGTATTCCTAGGATTAATTGCTGGTTCTTTAATTGGTATTGCTCGACTTTCACATATTACACCATTACGCTGGGCTACCAGAGCATATATTGATTTCTTTCGCGGTACACCTTTACTAGTCCAGCTTTTGCTAATTTACTATGGTATTCCTGCCGTAGTGCAAAATTTAGGTTTAGATTTTAGTTTTAACCGCTTTGCTGCTGCTGTTGTCGCGTTAAGTCTAAATAGTGCTGCATATATTGCTGAAATAGTGCGCGCGGGTATTCAATCTATCGAAACAGGACAATCTGAAGCCGCAGAATCACTAGGGTTCGATGCAGTACAAACAATGCGCTATGTCATATTTCCTCAAGCATTTCGTCGTATGTTACCACCTTTAGGCAACGAATTTATCAGTATGCTTAAAGATACCAGCTTAGTGGCATTTATCAGCCTCGACGAATTAGTTCGCAGAGGACAATTAATAGTAGCCCAAAACTACCGTCCCTTTGAAATTTATGCAGGCGTCGCAATAATCTACCTATGTCTTACTCTACTATCTTCCCAAGCCTTTAGCCGTCTCGAAACCTGGATGAACCCTGTTAAACGAAAATAAGTATATGCTCGTTGTAAGCACTTTAGTGCTTAAAACATTTTCGTATATATATTTACCACAGAGACACAGAGGGCACAGAGAAGGGAGTTTATGAAGTTTACTCTAAGGCACCAATCATAAATATACATGAGGTTAAATGCTGGCGCCACCTATTATTAAGTTAAACCTATAATTTCATCAAAATGTGAACCATTGGTTCACAAAGTGGTGTTTTGATTAAGATTCGTGATTATAAAACTTTGGAAAGTTTATCAAGAAGTGTGTAATATAAAGATGTTTCCTAATTTAGAGCGGATGTGTCGGTAAAAAATGTAAACACAAACGGCGCCTCAAGTAATGACGAGTTGCTTGATAAACTAAAACTTGCTACAGATGGCTTGCTATTTATGAGCGAGTCTGAGTACCCTTTTGAAGTGTTTCTTTGGCACTCAAAACAAAAGCAGCAAGTAGACACTGAGTTTGTTCTCTCCAAATTAAACAAACCATCTGATACTAAAGTTGAGTTTGTAGACTTAGACTCGTTTTTTGATGTCGCAACTACTGAGGAAGAGTGGCATTCAAAAGAAGATAAGGAAATAGTAAAAAAATACCAATATTTAGTTAAAATAATCAAAGAAAATCTTAGTGATATTAAAGTTGCTAGATTAGGTGATATTGAAATTGATGCTTATATCATTGGTCAAGTTCCATCAGGTGATTTAGCTGGGCTTTCCACTAAAATCATTGAAACATAAGTTTTACTAAGTACGGTGGGCAGTGCCCACCCTACCTTCTCTGCTTAATTCTTGGCGCCACCCCTTCATCAACCTTTGCCTCTATTACTTGTTGAACTGATTTGTTGGCACTTGTAATAAAATCATAACCCGTTTTCTTCTCCAATGCCTCAACAGTAGTTAAATACTGTGTCCAGCTACTTTCCTTATTACCGTTCGCGTTAGGAGTATCTACCGCAATTACTCTTGTTGCAGAATTTACTTCCTTTCCTGGTTCGGTGACTACAATTATTTTAAATACTCTTTCTGGTACTGCCACCTTTCCTTGGGCTATCGTCTCTTTCTGACCATAACCACCTGATATTATATATAGTTCTTTTCCTTCTGCTGCTAATTTTCTACCATAATTTTCTAAGTCAGCCCAATAACCCTGATTATTATCCGGCGCCTGTGGAATAATATTAGTCATCAAAAAAGTTGCAGCATTATCTTCTGGATTATTACTGCGGTCTGCTGAAGGCGCCATATGTCCTTTATCGTAACCACTGCGGGTATAATCACTTGGTGTAACACGATACCATCCTTCGGGTAATGTATCATCTGGTCGAAATTTGTTTGACCGAGGCGCCTCACCTAACCAAGATTTATTCAATTCCCAACTTACCCAATTTGGTATACCCTTATCACGGTTATAAGAAAGTGCATATTGTTTCTTAATAATTAAGTAGTTATTCGGGTCTGATGTACTCGCATTGCTGGGATTACCTAATGTTAGATGTACACTTACAGGTTTATTCGTCAAAAGTAACGCGCATCCTGTAATAAAAATAAGTAACACTACGATAACGGTAATCAAAAACCCTTTAGGTTTGAACATAGATATAAATGTTTATATTATTCCCCTAATAAAATACCTCGAATCATACGCTCCTGATTCGAGGTCATAGCATTGTTTTAGTTAAATCTAGAGGGCAGATGCACTTGTAGTGATTCTTGGTAAGGATGTCTGTTGCAAATAGTTAAGCAATGTTAAGAAATATTAACAGTCCTCAACAGTTACCTAATATAGTCACAGTACAGAAGTTTTTCAAGTAAATTTACGGTTAAGTTCATTGGAAAAATTAACCGTTATGATAGTAAAAGTGTTTGTATATAAAATAAAAGCGCGTTAATAGAGATGAATTTCCTCACATATCTCATGCATTTAGCGGGTTCAGGCGCCGTTGCATACTATTCGGCGTTGCAGATTCGCGATATTAAAACTCGTCCCAATGTACTAGCAGGATTTCAGCTTGCTGAGTCGGGGTCAGTACCATTTTTGACAAAATTATCAGAACGCGCAGCCGCAGAAGGCGATACATGGTTGGCAGAAAAATTAGTAAAACATGCTGCTGATGAAACTCGGCACGGTCAAATTTTTGCTCATGCTCTTAAGCAACTCGATAAACAAGTAATTGATTTTAAGAATCAACCAAAAGCTGTTGAAAAACAAGACAGCGACAATAAAGCATCGCAAGAAAAACGCAGTCCTTTCTTCGGCGCCTTTTTTACAGGATATTCCCAAGAGCAACTCAAACCAGAGGTAATAGACTGGGATGTGTTTATGGGCAGTACATATATTCTAGAACTCGATGCGAGTAAAGACTTTGCGCGCATGGCAAACGTGTTACCCGAAGACGATGCAACAGCACGCAACCTCAAACTAGGGATGTTAAGCATCGCGCAAGATGAAACTGGACATGCTGCATATCTTTATGAAGCCATGACTCGAAGAATGTCTCCTATCCAAGTTCAAAAACTAGTTGAAGAATGGAGACAGCGCAAAATTAATGCGATGTTAGCCTTCGCAGGTAATATCCTACAAGGTAAAGGCGAAAACCGTTCCCTTGTTCAAGATGGGGCGCCTGTCGAGAAAGAATCAGAATTAGTCGCCGCATAAGAAGAGTGCTGAGTAGAAAGTGCTGAGTGCTGAGTAATAACATTCTCAGCACTCAGCACTCAGCACTCAGCACTAATTAGAAAAACTGACTATAATCGAAACTAGTACAATTAATCCACCAATCCAAAGTGCTAAAGACCCCCAGCTTACAGAATCTTTTTGCATTGACTGCCGCACGTTGCTAACTAAATTGTTGCGAGCCATGATATTCCCCTCAAGTCTGTTTATTTTTTAAATTGATTTTTCTTGCAATCAAAATTAGACATCACTTGCGCGCTCCTTTATGCCAAGGTAAAACAACCAATAGGCATGAATAAGATTCAGAAGATATAATTATGTAACTTAGAAACCCGGTTTCTTTGTAAATTACACAAGTACATTTTCTTAACTATTTTTGAACTATTTTTTGAACTGTATTTATATTTTCCCTAATTTGAGTTACATATATATTGAAACTCTTATTTTTGACATTAATCTTAACTTAATCTTAATATTGCTTAATCAAGATAACTGTGTAGTCTGTGACAACGGTAAAAATGGAAAAATTTCAAACGCTGTTACGTGTTCGTCATTATGAAATGGATGCTCTTGGACATGTGAACAATGCTGTGTATCAAAATTATCTTGAGCAAGCTGCAATAGAGCATTCAGAGTCATTGGGATTCAATTTTGAACTTTATCAAGAACTTGGTGGTGTGTTTGTTATGCGACGGGTTGAAATTGATTACTTACGTCCAGCAGTTGCAAGCGATACATTAGAAATTACAACTTGGCTCGAAGAAATTCGCGGTACTCGTGCCCGTAGACGTTATGAAATCCGTAAAAAAAACAAAGATGATTTATTAGTAACTGCTGAAGCTTTATGGGTATGGGTTGATACTAAAACAATGCGTCCACGTCCTATTCCTGATGTTTTACTAAGTAAATTTTCTCAATAAATTTTTATTATGAATAATTCTTACAAAATTCAAGCAGGTGATACGCTGAGTGCTATTGCGCTGCGTGAGTTGGGAAATGCTAACCGCTGGCGAGAAATTACCAATGAAAACGGACAATTCTTTACTGAGGCAGAAGCGCGTAAGTTAAGAATTGGACAAATTATATATTTACCAGCTAAAGAAGGTGCCTATAAAATCAGTGACCGTGGTTTGGAGTTAATAGTTCAATTTGAAGGCATATTTTTAAATTTATACAACTGCCCAGCAAACCACGCCACAATTGGAGTGGGACACCTCGTACATCACGGCCCCATCAATGGTAGTGAACCAGAAGAATTTAAGTGTGGAATTACACGTCAACGCGCGATGGAAATTCTACGCACGGATGTTAGCGGCGCCGAA
Organism: Calothrix sp. PCC 7716; assembly: GCF_019977735.1. Lineage (GTDB taxonomy): Bacteria > Cyanobacteriota > Cyanobacteriia > Cyanobacteriales > Nostocaceae > Dulcicalothrix. The sequence continues at coordinate 1,321,440 of NZ_AP025018.1, forward strand.
GTTGTGGTAAACAAGCTTGTAAAAGTACCTTTAAATCAAAATCAGTTTGATGCACTAGTAAGCTTTGTGTTTAATTTGGGTGAAACTAACTTCGCTAACTCTACATTATTAAGAAAGCTAAACGCTTCTGATTATGATGCTGTACCTTCGGAGTTAAATAAATGGGTATATGCGAAAGGAAAAATTCTGCCTGGTTTGGTCAAAAGGCGCCTTATAGAAGGTAAATTGTTTCAAGGCAACGCATTTTGACGCGATAGGTCGAAATTAAAGCATTTGAATTAAGATTGATATCAAACCTTAATAAAAAGGCATTGTATTCTATGTCTACAAAAAAGCAATTCAATAGCTTTGAGGAAATGCTATCTAGTTCAGATGTACCTGTATTAGTAGATTTTTATGCAGATTGGTGTGGACCGTGCAAGCTAATGAGCCAGATTTTGGAACAAGTTAATGCTCAACTCCAAGGTCGGATGCGTGTAGCGAAAATTGACACCGAAAAGTATACACAGCTAGCTAGTCAGTACGGTATTCAAGCTTTACCTACACTTATTTTGTTCAAACAGGGAAAACCTGTAGACAAAATCGAAGGTGTTTTACAAGCACAAGACTTGGTACGGCGCCTCGAAACAATGATATAACTGGCAATGGATGTAACGAATGTAACGGATGAGCGATTATAAAAAACCATCCGTTACATCTGTTCATTATCCGTTGCCAAGGGTATCAAATATGACTAGTAATTAACCAAGAAAGATTGTAAAAAAAAACTAAGTGTCTGCTTGGTTAAACTAGGTCTTACTCGTCATGCGTGAAAGCTCGATAGGAATTGTGATAGCTTTGTTAGTTACATTTGGTTTGGGTGCTGGTAGTATTTGGTGGGCATATCAATTTGGTTTTGGTACTAATTCTAACAGTGTGCAATCTTTAACAGATTCTACACCCAGTACAACGGCGCCATCTGAAGCTCAGTTACCTGTAGAACAAACACCAACACCTACCGCAACTCCTACTTTAACCTCAACACCTCAACCAGTTAAAAAAGTTGAAAATATACAAAAGTTACCTATTCAAGAAGAGGTAAAATTTGTAGTTGATACAATTTTACTTACACCCGAAGGTCGAGAAGCTCTTGAGGAACTAGCGGATACAGCAGTGAAATATAATTCACAGGATGTGGTTATACGTATAAATGTAGGTGCCGGAGAATCAGAATTTAGTCAGACTCTTGCTTCCAATAGAGGACAAGAGATTGCTGGTATTTTGAGAGATAAGGGATTTGCTAAAAAAATCATCATATCTAAAAGAAGTAACGGTGACTATACCAAAGCGACACGGAACAAACCTATAGAAGTAAGTATTATAAAGGCGGGTTAATAGATATCATAAAACGGTATTGTAATATTTCGTAAACCGACCTCAACACCGTCGCACATTCAAACAGCACCATTCTTTGCGCTTCCATAGTGCAGCAACTATCCAGCCATGCTTTTCTAATACGTCAGCTACGGCTTTTGATTGTTCTACAAGAATACCGCTAAAAATACCCCAAGTTGTAGGTTTTGTTATAGCGGTTATTTGTGGTACGAGCTTAATAATAACGTCAGCTAATATATTACAAACTATCCCATCTACGGGTTGCTCAAGTATTTTTGCTAGAGTTTCTACACTACCTTCTGCCGAAAATAAACGGTCTGCCTCAATACCATTAAGAATCCTATTTTCCATTGTTGCTTTTACTGCTAATGGGTCGGTATCAACTCCATAAGCTTTTTTGGCACCGAGTAAAATCGCGCCGACACAAAGTATACCAGAACCGCATCCTATATCAGCAATTACCACATCATCAAGTTTAGTGTTCTCACCTGTAAAAGATGTGCCATAGTCACTAAATCGCATTTCTAAGGCTTCTAAACAAAGCTGAGTGGTGGCATGATTTCCTGTTCCAAAAGCGACACCTGGGTCAAGTTTTATAACTAGTCGGTCGGAGTCTGTAGGCATGGGTAGCCATGCTGGGTTAATTAGGAATCTATCACCAATTTCTTGAGGATGCCAATATTGCTTCCAACTACTTGCCCAGTCTTGCTCATCAATTAAATGCCACTGTAAAGTCGGTGGGGGTAATTCAATACATAATGCATCTTGGCGCAGTAATAATGATAATGCCGCCAAATCGATTAAATGTACTTTCATTTGTGGCAAATATGCCCTAACTAAATTCACGTCCCCTTTTCGTTCGCTTGCAGTTCCACGACACCCAAAATCTTCTAGGCGCCAAAATATCGAATCTTCAAGTTCAGGTTCGCAAGTTATTTGTATTTCCCACCAAGTGTTTGCCATAGTTAGAGTGCAAAGTGCAAAGTGCTGAGTTGTGAGTGCTGAGTTACGAGTGCTGAGTGCTGAGTTTTAATAGAAAGTTTAGAATTTATAACTTCGTACTCAACGCTTTATCTACTCAGCACTTTCTACTACTTTCTCTACTCAGCACTCAGCACTTTATACTACTTTATAGATTTACTGTATACGCATCGCGGATTCCAGGGACTTTGGTAATCTCGCTTAAGATGCCATCGGGTAGAGGGTCATCAAGACTGAGTGCCATTACCGCATCACCGCGAACGATTTTGCGACCTACCTGCATACTGGCAATATTGACATTAAAGCTACCCAAAAGGGAACCTAATTTACCAATAATTCCTGGCATGTCACGGTGGAGAGTAAATAGCATGTGTTGACTTGGAGGAACGTTTATTGGGAAACCATCCATGTTGGTAAGCCGAATTTCTCCGTCACCTAATAAGGCGCCTGTCACGGAATGTGTACCCAAGTTACCTGTTGCTTCAAGGTGAAGTGAGCCTGCATAATCACGAACAGCAGCATCACGAGTTTCAATTACTCGTATTCCTCTTTCTTTAGCTTCAATGCTGGCGTTGACGTAATTAACTCTTTCGCGCAAAGCTTGATGTAATAACCCTTTGAGCGCTGCAACTACTAAAGGCTGACTCTTATTTGTTGCAATTTCCCCTTGCAGTCGAATGTTGAGTAATTCAACTCTTCCACCCGCTAGCTGCCCAACTAGCCTACCAAGTGTTTCCGCTAGTTGCATATAGGGTCTGAGTTCCTCTAGTACATCAGGCCCCAATCCTGGTATATTTACTGCCGACCGTGCAGGTAGTCCAAGCAATACGTCGCGTATTTGTTCGGCAACGTCTATTGCTACGTTGACTTGGGCTTCGGTTGTGGAGGCGCCTAAGTGCGGTGTCAAAATTATATCTTTGCCGACTTCACGTAAAGTTGATTCGGCTAACGGCTCCGACTCGAATACATCTAGCGCGGCGCCTGCTATTTTACGTTCTTTAACTGCACTTGCTAGCGCTGCTTCATCAATAATGCCACCACGCGCACAATTTATAATTCGAGTGGTTGGCTTCATTTTCGCCAATAATTCGGCATTAATTAAATGCGTGGTTTCGGGAGTTTTGGGAATATGTAAAGTAATATAATCGGCTTGTTGTGCGAGTACATCCATATCTACTAGCTGACAGCCAATTTGCTCCGCGCGTTCGGTGGAAATAAATGGGTCATAAGCAAGCAACTTCATTCCCATTGCTCTAGCAACAGCAGCAACGTGAGAACCTATTTTGCCCAAACCCACAATACCCAAAGTTTTTTTATAAACTTCGGCGCCAACAAAAGTTTTGCGATCCCACTCACCACGTTTAACTGATGCATTCGCATCTGGAATGTGACGTGACAACGAAAGCATCATTGCTAATGCATGTTCCGCAGCAGCAATAGTATTGCCTTCAGGGGAATTAACTACTACAATACCTTGGCGTGTCGCCGCTGGAACATCGACATTATCTACACCAACACCCGCACGACCGATGATTTTTAAGTTTGTACCAGCTTCAATAATTTCTTTTGTAACACGGGTACCTGAACGAATCATCAACGCATCGTATTCACCGATGATGTTTACTAGTTCATCTGGTTTTAATGTCGTTTTGACATCGACAGTAGCGACTTGAGATAGTATATCTATCCCAGCTTGGTCAATTGGATCGGAAACGAGAACTTTAGACATGATGGCTGAATTCTTGCATTTGAGGTAATTCTGGGCAGGATTTTAAAGTTTTGACTTAAATGCTTCCACTTAATCAACTTACAATATTCAAGCAGTTGGCACCCATACACCCACTCGGTAAATATAAACCATTGGGCGTGCGAATCGCTTATTATTTATCAAAAATTCTTATATTTTCACTCCTCCTACCATATAACGTCTATATATAGGTATCTATTTTTACCTAATTTGCTGTATAATTTTTACCAGTAAAAAATGCCTACATGTAGAGACGTGACATGTCACGTCTCTACAATTATCAATTTCACAAATAATTTAAAACCACCATATTTACACCAATATTAGTAATAATATTTAAGTTACATTGTTTTCAAATTTTACTTATGATAAATTGATATCTGTTTGCTTAAATGACTTTAATTTTATCTCTAATTAAATGTTCGGTTACGCTGTCGCTGCACCCAACCTACGTGGGAAATTTACGTTCTTTGACTTCTGTGCTGTATTTTGTGATGGCGCCACTAATTATTTCGCGTAGGTTTGTATAAACTTTGGCGAATGGTGGTTGTTTTTCGGAGAGTCCTAATATGTCGGAAGTTACTAGTACTTGACCATCACAGTGTACGCTGGCGCCTATTCCGATTGTAGGAATACTGAGTTTTTCTGTAATTTGTGATGCTAGGTTACTGGGGATATGTTCTAAGACTATTGAAAAGGCGCCTGCTTGTTCGAGGGCTATAGCTTCATTTAATATATGTTGGGCAGAGTCTTCGGTTTTGCCTTGTTGTTTTAAACCTAGTTGATGTACTGATTGTGGTGTTAAACCAACATGTGCCATCACAGGTATACCCGCTTGTACTATTCTTTGTACAGTTTCTATCATTGCTGGATACCCACCTTCAACTTTAACTGCCTGGGCGCCACTTTCTTTTAAGACTCGTCCAGCAGAGTGTATTGCTTGTTGAATACTTTCTTGATATGTCAAAAATGGTAAGTCTACCACCATAAGCGCGCGCTTAACTCCACGACGCACTGCTTTGGCATGGTATATCATTTCGTCTAATGTAATTGGCAATGTTGTTTCATATCCAAGCATTACTGCCATTGAATCACCAACTAATACTATATCTATACCAGCAGCATCAATTAGCTGTGCCGTAATATAATCCCAAGCCGTTAACGCCACAATTGTACGACCTAGCTGTTTCCACTGAATAATTTGTTGAATAGTAACGGGCATTTTTTAAGTTAGGAGTTATGAGTGCTGAGTGCTGAGTGCTGAGTAGAGTTAGGAGTTAGGAGTTAGGAGTTTTAATTCAATTTGCTTAGAGCTATTTTGTGTCTCATTTCTAACTTTAACTATAAATTATTGACTTTTAACTCTGTACCTCCTCACTCCTACACTCAGCACTCAGCACTCAGCACTCAGCACTCTTTTATTTTACTTGTCTACCGAAGGCTAGGTGTTCTTTTGCTTTTGGCATATTGGGCATTAACCACGCTAAACCTTCGCTGGTTCCTATCCATAGTTTATTACCTGTGTCAGGCGCCAGTGCCAAAATGCGACTTGATGGCAACCCGGCAACTTGGTCTAATAATTTTCCGGTGTTTGGGTTGAGTCGCATTAAACCGTTGTTAGTGCCAACCCAGACGCTACCATCTTTGGCAAAGCGAACTGATGTAACGTTTTTGCCACGTAGAGGAGTTACTGAACGTAGCACCATTCCATTTTTAGGGTTAATTACAAGTAGATTATTTGGCATACCTGCCCATATTAACCCTTGTGGACTAATTGCTAATGTTTGTACTGTTCCCCCTGGCAAGTTATTTATTGTCTTTAATATAAAGGCATTTTTTGTGTTGACTCGCACCAAACCGTCAAGCGTTCCCACCCAAAGTTGACCATCTGCGTCTAGGGTCATGGCATTTGCGCTTACACCTGGTAAGTTTTTCAGGGTGGTCATTATTAAACCTTGGTCTGGACTAACTAGTGCCAACCCGTTATCGGTACCTGCCCATATATAACCACGCTTATCTGTTAATAATGATAAAACTCGCTTGGATGGTAAAAATAAGTTTTGCGCTGTAATTTCACTTGTACGTAAGTCTACTCGCTTTAATCCTTCGTATGTTCCTACCCACAACCGCCCGACTTTATCTTGTGCTAAGGCGCCAATGGCAATGTTTGGTAAACTGACGCGCGCCAGTATTTTACCAGTGTTTGGGTCAATTCGCGATAAACCTCGCCATGAACCCACCCAAAGATTACCTGTAAAATCAGGCTGTAGTGCGTGAACCCGGTAGTCTATTTCTTCTATTCTTCCGTCTGGTGACTCGGATGCACCAGTTGGAGGCGCCGCAGCAGGATAAGCTGGGGTTAACTCGGATGGGTTAATTTGTAAGGTTTCTTGAGCTACTGCGACTTTCACCCAAGGTAGAGCTACTATCCCAAAAAGGATAGAACTAATTAATAAACTAGCGCGTTTCATCAATACCACTGTCAGTTACCTTGTTTAGACACTCCCCATCGCCGTTTATGTTATGGAAGCTTCGGGTTATCCTCAGTATTCCCAAAATTTTATGTTTTCTATACAGTAACTTGAACCAGAAACCGGGCTTCTTAATCAAGTCTTTGCTAGAAAAGCTAAATTTATCCAGAAGCCCGGTTTCTTTAGCTCATATAAAATGCACTTTGTAAAGTGTTTGTAACGGAAAATTTACAAAAAACTTAAATCTTTATTTAATAAAAAATTTAAATATAAAAGTTAAGAATATTCAAAGGATAACTTATTAATTTCTTGGTATATTTGTGTAACAGGTAGCAATTCACGCTCCGGTGTGATTTTTATCTCTTGCTTGTCAACCCCTAAATCTCCGTATATTGGAATTTTTGTTTGTGTCTGAATTAAATGGTCATTCAGTATGGCAGTGTTCGCGAGGATTTAGCGCTCTTGATAAGAAAAAGATAAAAAGCTTTTTTTCTGGTACGAAGAAGAGAGACATTATCTGCTTAAATAGATGGTTATAGTGTTAACGAGTAAACAAGCCTTTGGTTACTGAAAGCTAGTTGAGGGCAATCCGTCTTGGTAGTCTTTATCAAGATGGTTTTGACCTGAAAGCTGAGTGAAAAAACGCTGAACTAACAATTTAGAACGGGTAAACCCTGAATGCCACCAAAACATGCTTTAACGCAAAAGCATGTATGTAGGTGCGTGGGAAATTACATCAGACGTGAATTGCAAATAACAAAGAGTGACTTCTTGGAAGGGAAATATGTCTTACGCTCAAACTCGGACCCAGAGCAAATCAGGGTATCAGGCAGGGGTTAAAGATTACAGATTAACTTATTACACCCCAGACTACACACCTAAAGATACAGATATTCTTGCTGCATTCCGGATGACTCCACAACCAGGAGTTCCCCCCGAAGAAGCAGGTGCGGCAGTTGCTGCTGAGTCATCGACAGGTACTTGGACAACAGTTTGGACTGACTTGCTCACCGACCTAGACCGCTACAAAGGTCGTTGCTACGACATCGAAGCAGTTCCTGGCGAAGACAATCAATATATTGCTTACGTTGCTTATCCTTTAGACTTGTTCGAGGAAGGTTCCGTAACAAACATGTTGACTTCTATTGTAGGTAACGTGTTTGGTTTCAAAGCATTACGCGCATTGCGTTTGGAAGACTTACGTATTCCTGTTGCTTACCTTAAGACTTTCCAAGGTCCTCCACACGGTATTCAAGTAGAGCGCGATAAGTTAAACAAGTATGGTCGTCCTTTGTTGGGTTGTACCATTAAACCAAAACTTGGTTTATCTGCTAAAAACTACGGTCGTGCGGTTTATGAGTGTCTACGTGGTGGTTTGGACTTCACCAAAGACGACGAAAACATCAACTCGCAACCTTTCCAACGTTGGAGAGACCGTTTCTTGTTTGTAGCTGATGCTATTCACAAGTCTCAAGCAGAAACCGGTGAAATTAAAGGTCACTACCTCAACGTAACCGCTCCTACTTGCGAAGAAATGATGAAGCGTGCTGAGTTTGCGAAAGAACTCAAAATGCCCATCATTATGCATGACTATTTAACCGCAGGTTTTACCGCTAACACCACTTTGGCTAAATGGTGTCGCGATAACGGTCTATTGCTCCACATCCACCGCGCAATGCACGCGGTTATTGACCGTCAAAAAAACCACGGTATTCACTTCCGCGTATTAGCTAAAACTCTCCGGATGTCTGGTGGTGACCACATTCACACTGGTACCGTTGTAGGTAAGCTCGAAGGTGAACGTGGTATTACAATGGGCTTCGTTGACTTATTACGTGAAAACTACGTAGAACAAGACAAGTCTCGTGGTATTTACTTTACACAAGACTGGGCTTCTATGCCTGGAGTAATGGCTGTTGCTTCTGGTGGTATCCACGTATGGCACATGCCCGCGCTCGTTGAAATCTTCGGCGATGACTCCGTATTACAATTCGGTGGTGGTACTCTAGGACACCCTTGGGGTAACGCACCTGGCGCCACAGCAAACCGTGTTGCACTTGAAGCTTGTATTCAAGCACGTAACGAAGGTCGCAACTTGGCTCGCGAAGGTAACGACGTTATTCGTGAAGCTTGTAAGTGGTCTCCTGAATTGGCTGCTGCTTGTGAACTTTGGAAAGAAATCAAGTTCGAGTTCGAGGCAATGGATACCGTTTAATAGTTATGAGTGGAAAGTGCTGAGTGCTGAGTGTAGAGACGTAACATGTTACGTCTCCCATTAAGTATTTTGGGCTAAGTAATATGCTAGACAGAAATTTTGCTCAAAATCTAAGACCCTTAGTTAGCTGTTCACTCAGCACTCAGAACTTTATACTCAGAACTAATTATGGGCTGGGGTCAGGCATGAACATAAAACAAATTGCGAAAGACACGGCTAAAACGTTACAAAGTTATTTGACGTATCAGGCATTGCGAACAGTGTTGTTACAACTTGATGAGACAAATCCTCCCTTGGCTTATTGGCTGCATAACTTTTCAGCCGACAAAGTGCAAAATGGGGAAAAGTTTTTGGAAAGTTTGTTTAGCGAAAAGCCTGAGTTAGCATTGCGAATAATGACTGTTCGTGAACACATTGCTGAAGAAGTTAGCGAATTTCTTCCAGAAATGGTTCGTTCGGGAATTCAGCAAGCTAATATGGAACATCGCAAGCAACATCTTGAACGCATTACGCAAATTAGTTTATCTACCCCAGGCGCCAGTGACTTAGAACCCGAACAATCAAATGATGATGGGTAATTATACCACCCAATTATCAATTTCCGCCTCAATTAAAGTATTTATACCCATTCGCACCAAAGAATTATGCAAACTTTACCAAAAGAGCGTCGTTTCGAGACTCTTTCTTACCTTCCCCCTTTGTCTGACGCGCAAATTACTAAGCAAGTACAGTACATTCTTAACCAAGGTTACATTCCAGCAGTTGAGTTTAACGAACAGTCAGAACCAACTGAGTTTTACTGGACAATGTGGAAGTTACCTTTGTTCAACGCACGTAGCACCCAAGAAGTATTAGGTGAAGTACAACAGTGTCGTTCACAGTACAGCAACTGCTACATTCGTGTTGTTGGTTTTGACAACATTAAGCAGTGTCAAGTACTTAGCTTCATCGTTCACAAACCTAACCAACAAAGTGGTGGCGGTTACAGATATTAATCTGAGTCTAGTTAAGCAATCGGCAATTTGATAATTGAAATGTGGCACAGGCTCATACCCTGTGCTACAAATTTTAATATCAAGATTGGCTACGGATGTAACGGATAGGTTTTTTATATTCATAAAATAGACAATTTAAAAATTGTCCCAAGGCGCCACAAATAAAAATTTTATAAATAAGATAATCAGATTACCAATTCTATACATCTTGTATAGTAAATTTTTACTTAAAAAATATTTAATATAAAAGTGAAATCAGAACATCTACCTGAAGTTAGAATTTGCTTTGTTGGTGAGTCATTTGTCAACGGAACCGGAGACCCAGAGTGTTTGGGTTGGACTGGTCGAGTTTGTGTAGGCGCCAATCAACAAGGTTACGATATTACTTACTACAACTTGGGAGTGCGGCGCGAAACAAGCGAAGAGTTAAAACAACGATGGCTACCAGAAGTTACTTACCGTTTGCAACCAGAACATAATGGTAGAGTTGTATTTTCGTTTGGTGTCAACGATACAGTTCTTCAAGGTGGAAAAACACGAGTTTCTTTTTTGAATTCTATTTTAAATGCTCGACAAATTTTGAGCGAAGCAAAACAGCTATATCCTGTGTTAATGGTCGGGCCCCCACCAATGTTAGATAACGACCAAAATGTTCGCATCGCCGAATTATCTGAGTATTATGCACGCACTTGCAACTCACTCGATATACCTTATCTAAATATATTCCCCTTGCTCAAACAATCTACAGTGTGGTTTGATGAAGTAGGCGCCTACGACAAAGCACATCCACGCACGAAGGGGTACCAAGTTTTAGCCGACCTTGTACAAAATTGGGATGCATGGTCAAAATGGTTTCCAGCAATTCGTTAAAATGACGCATCGAATAAAAATCTCCCGTCCTTGTTGAGAAGTACTATTGACGGGAGAATTCTGATTAACATCTACCATTTTTAATAAAGATACAGCAAAAAGTGAAAACTGACTATGTTACTTGATATTTCCCGCAGTTTTTGCTTCTGCTTGCTTGAACTATATAGTACAAAAATTGTAATTTTCGTCAGATTAAATTGCGATAGCGCCTATTGTGATTTTGAAAACATTTTATTTACTTTTATATAGTCTATTTAGACGGGCTTTTTATGCCCATTTCACAAGAAATTTTAATATCTTTATTCAAAATTTTAAGGAATAATTAACAGTAATTTAACAGTGTTGAATGTAACGAATATCACTTGTAAAATAAAATATTTAGTCTATATTTTAGAAGAGTTAATAATATAATGATCAATTTATATAAAAATGTATTTTTTAATGAAAATACAAATATGTGTAAGACTTATGTGAGTTTAAAGGAGCAGCTGCACGTTTTTAATTTTTTTGTAGTTTGAGTGAATAGAATTATGCCTTCCAATCAAGAAGATCAAAACGAACTTGACTTCCAGCAGTATTTACGAATATTAAAAAGACGTTGGCTTGTTTCCGCAGGCGTAATGGGTTCAGTGTTTGGATTAACTGCGCTTGTTACTTTTTCACAAAAACCTGTTTATGAGTCGCAAGGAAAGCTGTTAATTAAGAATAACGGCGCCTCTTCGTTAACTGGTTTAAGTGAGAAAGTAGGTGCCATAAGCGCGCTGACGAATACTAGTAGTCCTTTAGATACCGAGGCAGAGGTTATTCGCTCAAACCCGCTTGTTAAGAAAACTATTAGCGAGTTAAACCTTAAGGATAAGAAGGGTAAACCTTTGAAGGTTGAAGCATTTCTTAAGCTTCTCAAAGTGAAAGGTGTTAAAGGAACTGATGTACTGGAGATAACTTACCGCGATACTGATCCAAAAGTCGCGGCAGATGTTATTAATACGTTAGTAAATCATTATATAGACAATAATATACGAGTTAACCGTTTGGATGCCACCAGTGCGCGCGAGTTTTTGAGTAAGCAATTGCCAGCTATTGAACGACGAGTGATAGCGGCAGAAGCTGGGTTGCGTAAATTTAAAGATGAGAATAAAGTAGTTTCGTTACCAGATGAAGCAAAGGTTGGGGTAGAAGCACTTACCAACTTGTCGGGTGATATTACCAAGGCACAAGCGCTGCTATCAGATGCATCGAGTCGCTCTGTTGCTTTGCAAAAAGAATTAGAATTAACTACGCAGCAGGCTGTCGAGCTTTCAAATTTAAATCAATCGTCTGGTGTGCAGCAGGTATTAGCTGAATACCAAAAGGCGCAAGATGAGTTAGCGGTGTTGCAAACTCGCTTTACTGAAGAACATCCAAAAGTTAGGGATTCAGAAGCCAAAGTGCAAGCGCTTCGGGAGCAATTGTCCAAGCGGGTTGGTACAATTGTTGATACTAAACAGCCCATATCAGAGAAAAACTTGCAGATTGGACAACTCAAGCAAACTTTGACTTTGGATTTGGTGAAATCTGAAGTAGATAGGTTAGCAGTGAATAATCAAGTGCAGGTTTTACAAACGGCATATTTGAATTACCAAGGGCGCCTATCAGCTATACCTAGATTGGAGCAACAGCAGCGCGCGTTAGAGCGTAGGTTACAGGTGGCGCAATCAACTTATCAACAAGTATTAAAGCAGTTACAAGAAGTTGAAGTTGTAGAGCAGCAAAAGGTGGGTAACGCCCGCGTAGTTTCTGCGGCTGAAGTTCCTGAAAAGCCTGTATCTCCAAAAATTCCTCTCAACTTGGCATTAGGTGGAGTTTTAGGAATTATACTAGGTGTTGGCGCCGCCTTGGTTTTGGAAGCTATGGACAAATCGCTCAAAAATATGGAAGAAGCCAAGCGATTACTCGGTTATCCTTTGCTGGGCACAATTCCTCAACTTGGTGGTCGCAAAGGAAATACCGACGACTTACCAGTGCTGAATGACCCTTATTCAGCAGCGACATCAGCTTTTGAAATGCTTGTGACAAGCCTAAGTTTCACGCTTTCTGATCAAGCACTGCAAGTTATTGCTGTAACTAGCTCTGTTCCTGGTGAAGGTAAGTCTTTTGTTGCTGCTAACTTAGCAGTGGCTAAAGTGCAAATGGGGTATAGAGTGCTGTTAATAGATGCGGATATGCGGCGCCCGCGTCAGCACAAAGTTTGGGGAAAATCTAACTTCATGGGGTTGAGTGAAGTTTTAGTAGGTCAAGCAGATTATCAAGCAATAGCACAGGAAGCAGTACATAATTTAGATGTATTAACTGCTGGTACAATTCCCCCTAACCCTGCTGCACTGCTTGACTCACAGCGAATGCGCGCGTTACTTGAGGAAGCTAGCAAAGACTATGATTTTGTAATTGTTGATACTCCACCTGTAACTGCGGTAACAGATGCATTAATTGTGAGTAAAATGACAAATGGAACATTGTTAGTCGTGCGTCCTGCTGTTGCTGACAAAGATGCCGTAATTGCTGCAAAAGCGCAGTTAGAACAGTCAGGTCAGCGAGTTTTAGGCATGGTTTTGAATGGTGTGAATGCAGATAATAGCTATGGAGGTTACTATCATTCTAAGGGATATTATGGAGTGAAAGTGAATCAGAAAGCTGAATTAAATGGTAAGGTAGAGGCGCCTGTTATTCGGATTGGTGAACGACCTGGTGGGAAGGGATAATTGGCAACGGATGTAACGGATGGTTTACGTAGAGACCGTATTAATTTGGTCTCTACGAATAGATTTGTGTGAAACCAATCTACTATGATTGATTTTCTGATTGCTGTGTTTGTAGTTGTTGAACCTGTTCAAGCGTTAAACCAGTAAAATCCACAATTGATTCTAATGAAACTCCCTTACTAAGCATGTTTACAGCAATTTTTCGTGCAGTTTCCTCTCGTTCCTGATAAATGCTTTCGCGGCTAGTGCCTTCATCAGAAAGAGGTGGGGCTGTTCTACCTTCAACAGTAAGATTTGGCATTCCAAAGACTGATGCTACAAAGTGCTGCTCAGATTGGCTACAAACGAAAACCTGATAGTTCATAATAACTTTTCCTCCAACCAGGGGCATAGGAGGGAGTAATAGTTAGTAATCATATATTATTGTATATTAAATTTAAATACAATCCGGCTTCGCTTCTGATTCAAGTTTTCGTTGTGTAGTGTTTTTAAATGAAGATACATATAATTAGCCTGCGTTATCCGGAGGATATCCCGAAGGGTAGGCAGGTTTTGTATCAATAGCCCCAGGCATACGAACTGTGGGCGTTATATCCGTTACATCCGTTGCTAAATTGGCGCCAACTTCTCAACCTTTTTAACTTTTGATTCTCTACTAAATAAATATTTATGCTTAGTTTCCCAATCTAAGGTTGTACATATGATTGTATCTAGGTCGTTGTATTTTGGTTGCCAGTTTAGTAATTGACGAATTTTATTGCCACATGCGACAACAGATACTGGGTCTCCGGGACGAGGTGATGTTTTGATGACAGGAAAATTGGCGCCAGAAATTGCTTTAACTCGTTCGATTACTTGCTGTACGCTGTAACCTTTGCCATAACCACAGTTGAAAGTTTGGCTTTGATTTCCCTGTTCGAGATAGCGTAAAGCATCTACATGTGCTGTTGCTAGGTCTTCAACATGGATGTAGTCGCGGATAGCAGTTCCATCTGGTGTGGGAAAGTTTGTACCAAAAACTTTTAGTTCTGGTCTGTTGCCTAGTGCTGCATCGCAGGTAACTTTGATTAAATGAGTTGCATTTGCTGAGAACTGTCCTAGTCTGCCTTCTGGTTCGGCGCCTGCAACATTGAAGTAACGTAGAATGACGTAGCGTAAATCAGAGGTGGCGCCATAATCTTGAATCATCCACTCGCTCATTAGCTTTGAGCGTCCGTAAGGATTTATTGGGTTAGTGGGGGTTAATTCTGTAACTGGATTTTCTTTCGGTTCGCCATAAACTGCTGCTGTGCTAGAGAAAACAATTTGGTTAACACCTGTGATTTTACAGCACTGGAGCAGGTTGAGGGTATTGCAAGTGTTGTTGGCGTAGTAGTCTAAAGGGCGGGCTACTGATTCTGGTACGATTAGGCTCGCGGCAAAGTGTAGTACAGCACTGAATTTATGTTTACAGAATACTTGACGGAGAAATATAGTATCTGATAAATCGCCGATAATTAGTTCACCATGCAGTACCGCTTGGGGTAAGCCTGTTGAACAGTTATCGTATATTACTACATCATAGCCAGCTTCACCTAGTTGGCGCACGACATGTGAACCTATGTAGCCGGCGCCTCCTGTTACTAGTACTTTTTTAGTCATATATTTGGTTGTTTATAGTGGGGTTGGAGATTTGATCCCCCCAACCCCCCTTAATAAGGGGGGCTAAGAGTAGCTTCTTATTCCCCCCCTTATTAAGGGGGGGTTAGGGGGGGATTAAATTATCTACCTTTACCTAAAAGAACTACTCTGACAGTTTTAAGAGCAATTGCTACATCTAACATCAGAGAATAATTCTTGATGTAGTAAAGGTCATAAGATAACTTTTCGTATGCATCTTCTATAGAGGCACCGTAGGGATACAAAACTTGTGCCCATCCGGTGATTCCTGGCTTGACTAGATAACGTACTTCGTAGTAAGAAATTGCTTCTTTGAGTTTGATGTCAAATTCTGGTCTTTCTGGACGAGGACCGATTAAGCTCATTTCTCCTCGTAGGACGTTAATAATCTGCGGTAATTCATCTAGTC
Source organism: Calothrix sp. PCC 7716 (assembly GCF_019977735.1). Lineage (GTDB taxonomy): Bacteria > Cyanobacteriota > Cyanobacteriia > Cyanobacteriales > Nostocaceae > Dulcicalothrix. Next base: position 1,336,899 of record NZ_AP025018.1, read on the forward strand.
GGAGAATTCTCAACCAATATCCAACGCGCGTAATTCTGGGGTCGCGTTCTTGTGCCCATTGTACCCCCCGCTTTTCTGCATCTTTATACATTGAGCGGAATTTATGAACTTTGAACGGATTGCCGTTGAGTCCTGTTCTGACTTGACTGTAGAAAATGGCACCAGGACTATCGAGTTTAATTGCTATTGCTACAAGCAACATTATCGGAGATAAAAACACAAGCAGTATTGTAGCTGCGATGATGTCAAAAACCCGCTTAATTTTTGAATCGATTCGACCTTGAATTAAGTTGAAACCACTGCTATAGGCAAACCAATTATCTTGTAGAAAGGATGATGGCAGCTTATACCATAAGGATTCATAGAAATCTGGGAATTTGTATACAGGGACTCCTTTGAGCCGCATTTGCATTAATTGCCGTACCTGGTCATCAGATAATTCTAGTTTGTTTCCTACTAGTACCCCTGACCAAGGTTGAGAAATCCAAGATGGTAATTCAGAAATACAGCCTACGCAATTGACGCTACTTTGAATAGAATCAGGGCAATTTTTCAAGTCTTCACTGAGTACAACCATGCGCCCCAACGGAGTTTTAGCAAGGAAGTCTTCAACAAATGTGTTGGTATTGTTATTTGTACCTATAACTAACCAACGACTTTGCTTGACATGCGCGCGCATCCAACTTGCAGCAATCATGCGTAATAATATTGCCCAAGGTGTGAATAATGCCAAGCTTGGTAGTAAGACGCTTCGCCACAAGAGTGGATTTTCTCGTAAGCCACCAGATAAATAAATCAAGGCAGCACTGACTATACCAACTATGACGTTACATACCAAGATGCGTGCTGGTGCCCGTAAACCTGCGATTTGCGTATCTGGTTTATAGGAATCTGCTAAATAAAGCCCAGCGAGAGCAAATAGTATAAATCCATAAACAGTGGGATTAAACCAATCAACTGCTTCACCAAACCTTAACCAAACAGCTAATTTTAAACAGGTAACTATGCCTATAATATCCCCCATTAAGAGCATTACAGGAATGCTGCGAAGACTCCACAGAGATTTGGTGCTTACCGAGCCTTCAGACAAAACTTCTGTAAACATCTGTAATAATTATTTAATATCGGTTGACTGTTATTTGCAATCGGTCAATCTTGAGCAGAACAGCAGTGCTAGCTCCAAGCGGAAAATTACTCATACCAATTTTTTGTGAAGCTGCATAGAAACGATGCTTATGTAGCAAGGCTTTAAGCCAATTGATTATGTGCAGCTTTGTATTAAAATGGTATCACACTTAGAGAATAAACAGAGTTGATAAGCAATTCTGCTTAAATGATATTCTGAGTATCATTCTATTTATTTACTAACATTAGTAAAATCTATGAGTTTCAATATAGCGTCATCCCAAGGAAATGTATGTATAAGTATGAACAAGTAAGTTTAAAAGTATGAATTACGTATATACGTAAAAAGTTACTAGTGGTAGCAACTCTTCGATAGAAGGACGTAACTCTGATAAATGTTGTGGAATACGTTGAGAAGAGGGTAACGTCATCCGCGCGTGCGAAAAGCCATGCTATGAATATGGCTCTTTCGTGCTTAACGTGCTAAAATGTTAAGATAATTATCTTGTCTTTCAGTAAAATCAGTTATGAAAAGGGTTTTGAGCGAGTTGTTAAATTTACCTGACGTAGTAGTGGAATCTAGTCTGCAAGAGGGTAAAACCTTAATTTTATCAGTAACTAAAAAGACTAAGAGAACCCCATAGAATAATTGACCCAATGCTGCCATGCTCAGTGTGGCGTAAGCGTAACTAAGCATCTCAAAGCTTAACGCGAGCTTTCAATGAGATTCTTCACTTTACGCGAGTTGTGTTCAGATGCCATTGGGCATTTTTTTTCGTGGAGTTCTCTAAGTTTAATTTAGAATAACAATTTTTCATACTCATCCAGCGCACGTTCAAATCTATATTTATTTTCGTATAGTTGGCGCGCATTTTCTCCTATTGTTTTAACTTTTAAAGGCTCACTCGCGAATTTGCGGATTATATCAGCAAGTGACTGAGGATTATTAGGAGGACTATTAACGCCACAATCGTAAGTTGTTAAAATTTGCTCAATATATGAATTGGCAGAAGAAATAGAAATAATAGCCCGTCCTGCTGCTAACATACCGTAGAGTTTTGAAGGTGCAACAATATACTCAGCGCCTGGTATCATGCTGACAAGGGATACATCACAAGCAGTAAGAGATAAAGGTAAAATTTCTCTAGGTTGAAAAGGCAATAGTAAAATATTATTCAATTGGTAGGTTTGAATTGCTTGCTTTAAGACTTTTATTTTTGCTCCATCACCTATAAAAACAAATTTAATAGGAGTACCTTTAAGTATCTTTGCTGATTCTGCAATAGTCTCAATATCATGTAACCGACCAATATTACCTGAATACAAAACTGTAAATACATCGTTAAGATTATATTGCTTTGCAAATTCGTTATCTTTTTTATCATACAAGGGAATATCTTCAATTGCCCAGTTTTCAATAACTTTAATTTTTTGTTGAATATTCGGATACTTTTGTCCTAAAAAACTCTGCATTGAAGTAGTTAAAACAATAATTTTTTCAGCATATTTAAAAGTTAATTTAATCAAATAATTAAAAAAACTAAATAAAATACTGGGCGAATGTATTATACCAGACATAACTGCAGATTCGGGGAAAATGTCTTGTTGTAGGAAATAGTATTCGCCACCCCTAAAGAGTTTAAAGCAAATGCCTAAAATACCAGCATAGGGTGGATTGGAGGCAATTAGTAAGGGGGTATTTCGAGGCAGACGAAATATAACATATATGAATGCGCCTAAAATAAAAAATGCAGAACTACTGATTTTGTTAAAAATACTAGTGCTAGATTTGACAGGACAAAAAGCACGATCAATATTCACTTGGCTTAAGGATTCATGGCAAGTATCGTTTGCCTGACTACCCGTAAATATTTTCACGCTATAGCCACGCTGAGATAATCCTTTTGCCAAATCTGTCATCAGTTGAGCAGTAGAGGTAAGATTAGGATAAAAGTACTGAGTAATAATTGTAATTTCTTTCATACTATAATTAGTAATTTCTATAATCTGAAGATATAACTGAGTCCAAATAGTAAATGAGAAACGTATTATTGATAATTAGTAACTAGAGATTGATAAATTTCAATATATTTTTGAGATACATCTTCCCAGTTAAATAATTTTGCTCTAGTAAAACCTTTAGCAATATAACTATTTCTGACTTTTTCACATAACAAGCTTTCTAATGCAGAAGCTATTTCCTTAATATCAAATGGATTGATTAATATTCCTGCATTGCCAACAACTTCTGGAATGGAAGAATTATTAGAGGCAACTACAGGACAACCACAACTCATTGCTTCAAGCGGTGGTAAACCAAAACCTTCATATAAAGAAGGATAAACTAAAGCAAAAGAATTCTGATATAAATAATTTAATTCGTTGTTTGTTGCATTTTCAAAAAATGATACATGATTTTGTAAGTTTATTTTTTGAATGAGTTGAACCTCTGCCTCTGTAAATTTTGCTCCAACGCATATCATAGAAAATCCATACTTTGGCAAATTAGATTCAAAAAAGCCTAGCAATGCAGTTCTAAAGTTTTTATATTTAATTCTTTTTCCAACAAATAGTATATATTTATGTAACATTGTCTGACTTAGTTCTAAAAGCCTAATAGGAGGTTGCTGATTGAGGCTCTCATTTAGTTTAAAGGAAGTTCCATGTCCTACAACATAAATGCCAGGATGATTCACCAATTTAGGATAAAGTAGTAGCAAATCTTTTTTCGTATTTTCAGAAACACATACTATTGCATCTGCTTTATTAATAGCTAATCTAGTTTGAAAAATATTAATAGACGCATTTAATGTTTTAATAAAACCGAAATCATAGAGAAAATCATGAATGGTAACAACATTTTTTACATTTTTACTTAGCGGCAGGCGGTAATAGCTGGACTGAAAAACATCAGCATTAGTCGAAATCGGGAAATATCTAGTTTTTTTGCTACCTTTTGTACGATTAATTTGAAAAAAACTGCTAGTGTAAATTCTTGATGTTATTTCTGTCCAATAAGTAGAAATTCCTCCTTGACGTTGGAGTTGGTAAATAATATCGTCAAAATGCAATTTAATCTTCATAAGTTTAGAAAAGATATTGTAACAAAGCTTATTAGCAATTCGCAATTATGTTTTGCAATGAGGATTTAAACCCCAACGCAAAACACGCAACCCATAGGGGATGAGATTTTAAACCCCTTTTAATAAGATAAATTTCACATTAATATTTTCATAGCGTTTCAACTTTTGCGACTCTTTTAGCAAAACGATTGATAAGAATAATTGGAACTATTAAAGAAAACCAAAAATCTATACCATTTGACAGAGGAACGCCTGCGAATGAGAAAATGCAGTACATCACAATAAAGTAAATAGAAACATAATGAATTTTTTTTTCTATTAAAGCCTTGTCATCAATTAATCTACAGAGTTTGCCAATTATGAATAAAACAAATATATAAAAAGGTCCGAAGTCGAGATAGAGAGCACCAATCAGATATTGAGCCGGGTTCCATTGCCAATCATAATTTGGAGAGGGCAAGTCAATAGTGAAATTAAGAAACGAGAAAATAAATTTTAATGGACTGAAAATAGAAGAAAACCCATAGGTATAGCCATCGGCAGTATCTATAACTAACTGGAGATTTGTTAAACCTAACTTATAATATAAAAATATAAATTCTGTTATTCCACCTCCCTCTAACCTTGAAGAAGAGATAAATCCCGCTAATAATAAAGCAAGTAAAATCCAAATAAGGCTAATATAAGCTGATTTTGAATTTTTCAAAAAGCTAAATCTAAGAAATATAAAAAGGTTTGCAAGAAGAATAGCTACAATTGTAATTCGCTCTAATGAAAATAATGTACGAATTATGGTCATTATTAGAGCAACAAAGTTAAGACGTTTCCATTTTTTTTTATCTAAACTACTAATATTAATAAATTGAAGTATGGCAAAGCTAAATAAATATATAGAGAGTGGCGCGAATCCAAACATTTTTAGAACACCGCTTAAACCTCCATCTTTAGATTCAGTTAAAAAATCATTCCTAATATTTACATTAAATTCTCGATTAATTAATAATTCATGAATATAATCTAGTGGATTTTTAAATAAAGCAACTTGCAATATACTAACAAATAAACCAAAAGTCATTAATAAGTATGACACTACAAAGAAAGGATTTTTAAAAACATAAATTTTGTCATCATTATTCATTTTATTAGCTACTAATAGCGTGCCTTTAATCTTTTTTACAGAAAAAAAATATCCTAATGTGAAAAATGCAAGACCAAAAAAGTGAGCAATGACAGATGACTGAAGGCTGAAATTATTATCAAATAAAGGAACGTAGAAAAAAGGTGCAGCAAAAAATAAAAACTGAGAAAGCAAAAAACAAAAATAAAGATTAGTTATTTTTTTCATCTTATCTAACAGTAATGCCTACTAATATTCCTAATAGCTCAGAAAGATAATATCGAATTTTAACACGTTCAAATATAGCTAAATAAAGTATATAAAAACTTACTTTAACTGTTCTTGATATCAGCTTTGTGTAGAGCTTATGTTTTAAACAAAGGTGCGAGAATCCACATCTGTAGGTAAAAACTCTCTTGATTTCTTGAAAACTGGTATGCGTAGAGATTTTTCGTGGATGATAAAATAAGATATTTGGTGAAAAGTACATCTTGACATTATCTTTAAGCATTCTCAAGACTAAATCGTATCCTTCTTCTGCTCCATAAAATGCCCCAACACCAAACGATTCATCATATAGATATTTTTTGAAAATATCTTTCCGAATAAAAATTGTAGCATCCAAAAACATTCCTTCATATTTTTTACTTGTAAAATATCCTTCATCTTTTTCAAACTTGATTACAGAGTCGGATAAATCTCTCTCCACACATTTACCAAAAACAGCATCACTATTTGTATTTTGTAAGATGCTTACTGCGTTACTGAAGGTTTCTGGAAACACTTCAGAATCATCATCCGGAAAACAAATTATGTTACCAGATGCTAATTCATAACCATAATTTTTAGCTTTTGACAAGCTTCTAAAATCAACTTTGAAGTGATTTATCTTGATTTTATCTAGATATTTATCTACAACAGTATCGAGAAGATTGGAGAAGTTTTGATCAATAATTAATATCTCGCAATTTTTGTAATTTGACGTAACAATAGAATTTAAAAGCGCCTCTACTTGGTTAACTCTGTGAAGAGTTGGCACTATAATACTCAACAATGGATTATCCATGCTTTCTCAATCTCCTTTGATTACACAATCTTGAAAATGTTCAATTTAGGTCGAGCTAGCTATAACATCTAAATGACTCTCGTAACAACTGGGAATTGGTGATGTTCCACTCAGCCTAAAAAGGAACGAAAATATAATACGTCTTAGATGATAATTTAAACCTCAACCACGCCAAGGTTTCCAAGGTCTCCATACTGAACAATCGAAATTTAAAGTATTGTAAAAAATTCGATATATTATTGATGGAAGGAGAAATCTAACTAAGTTTATAATTTTATGTTATCTCATTACGTTAATAATCTCCTACATTTGAATTGACGCTAATTGATTTTATCAGAGCAATATAGATAAATATGTTTCCTATTTTATACTTACAACAAAAGTGTTTTTTAGAAATGAGATTGTAGTTTTTCATGTAGCTGCAAGCCTTGCTATGATTGCCATGAAAAAACATTGTTAAGATTCGCCCAGTTGTAATAATTCCTGCATTACTTCAGACTCTACGGTAATCTTCACGATGACAAATCGCTTTCAGTAAGTCATTAGTGATAATATGAACTATAATTATTTCGTTTAACATATTCCCCTCCGTTTTTTCTGACTGGAGGGAGGGGATTTTATTATAAATTGCAACCCGGTACGCCAGCACAGTACTAGCGAATAGTAACTAGCAACTTAAGTTAAAAGTTGATTTAATCGAGTTCTAACTTGATTTACTTAGAACATCTAAATGACTGATAAAACAAGTCGGGAGTGGTGAAGTTCCACTTAGCCTGAAAAGAGATGAAAATATGACACGTCTTAGACTATGAGTTAAGCCTAAACCACGCCAAGGTTTCCACGGTCTCCATTTTGAAAAATCTATATCAGGAATATTGGAAGTGATTTGGTGTTCTTTAAAACCAACTAAATCTAGTAGTTGAAAAAGGCTAAACTCCGTAAATCCGACAACGTGAGTCAAATCTACATATCGTGTATAGGAACCAAAAACACAAGCCATATTAGGTGTACTGATAAAAATATGCCCTCCGGGCTTTAGTGATTCTTTAATGGTTCTAAGAAGAGGAACTGCAACATCAATTGGGATGTGTTCTATCACATTATTCATTGTAACAAGGTCAAATTTAGCTGTTTGGGAAGAAAGCCATTCGTGACTATCGTTGCTAGGTACAATCGTAATATTTTCAGGAAGAGATTGCTTTGCAACTTGACACATTTCGATGCTACTATCAATACCAGTTAAATTTCTGTAACCCAACTGATGCAGAGCTAATAAAAAATGCCCCCAACCACATCCAAAATCTAAAATGCTGATTGACTTGTCAGCAGGTAGCCACGTTTGCCATGCTGCTGGTAGAAATTTGTTGATATTAGAATCTTTATATTCTTCATCTGGCAAAGAATGAAAACGAGAGAAGTTTTCTACGTAGGTTTGGTAAAGATTAGAGTTCATAAAGATTAATTGCAGATAGTTTGATAGAAATCGAGGGTTTTCTCCGCCACTTTATTATGAGAAAAATACTGAAATACTCGTTGTTTAGCATTTTGACCTAAATAATCAGCTAAATCTTTGTTTCTGAAAATTCTACTGATTTTGTCTGCTACATCTTCAGGTGAATCTGGGTTAGCTAATAATCCAGATATTCCATCCTCTACAACTTCTGGACCACAAGTTTTTGTACTCCCAATAACAGGTAGCTCACAAGCCATAGCCTCAAGCCATACATTCCCACATGTCTCAGCATGGCTAGGCATCGTAAAAATAGTTGCTTTCCTCATCCAATCAGCTACTTCATAATGAGGACGATTGCCAAGAAAAATTACTCGGTCTCTTAATTTCTCATCAACAATGTCTAAGATAGCTGCTTGAATTGATCGACCTTTATGTAAGGGTTCTTTTCCAAGAAAAACAAGGCGAGCTTTGGGAAACTCTTTCAAAAAGATATTTGCAGCTTTTGCCAGTGATAAAGCTCCTTTTCTTTTACATACAGTACCCGCAAATAAAATAATTTGTTCTGAAGAGCTTGTTTGAGCATCGCGAGTAGGATAGAAAATATTTGTATTGACAGGATTTGGAATAACAGTTTGGTGTTCCAAAGAAGTTTTTGTTGTTTCAAGAAGCTGATTAAGAACATGGTTAGAAACTCCAATCCAGTTTTTGACTGATTTTAAAGCTTTCATTTCTAACTGCTTTTCCAAAAATGCAACATGTTTGGGCAAGTCAATAGAAAGAAAAAAAGTCGTACCATGAAGACGTAAAACAGAAGGCACTCTTGTATCAGTCCAAGATAACCAACCTCCATAATCAACTCCCTCGATAATATCCACCTGAGATGTATTAATCTCCTGTTTAACCCATTGCTTCAGCATTTGACGGTTTAAATACCAAGAGATTCCAGGGGTTTTTACTCTCGGTAAGCGAACAACTCTAACACCATGTAAATCAACTTCTTCACGAGCTTGTGGGTAAACTCCAACAACTGTTATCTGATGCCCGCGTTTAGCTAATTCTCTTGCTAACTCTTTTATTGCTGTTCCAATTCCTCCATGAGGAAATGGCGGATACTCATTGCAAAGATATAAAATATTCATAGTACCTCAATTAAACGACTTACAATTTTATATTGTCCTGTTGATTTTTGCAAAAACAATTCTACATATATCAACATATTTTTCTTTTCATCTAAATTCCAAATTTTCAATGTTTTCCCAGATAAAATAAAAGCAATTATACCAAAAAACAATCCAAGTAAACAGCCAGTTAAATTGCTTATTTTAATGAAGGAAATGTAAGCCACTAATGCCGCAATTGTAGAAGCAATAATAATTTTAAAAATTGATAATAACGGAAAAGTAAATTTGAGAAAATGATTAATATACCAAGTTCCGAATAAAACCATTATCACTTGGATAGATGCTTTACTGACAGCAGTTCCAATGATTCCCCATACAGGTATTACTCCAAACCCGATAATCATAATTAATATTGCTCCAATTATTCCTGATGCGCTGATGAACCAAGGTCGATCCATCCCTTGAACAAGGGCACTTTGAACTGTAGAAGTTCCAGCAAAAGCCGCAGCAATTAGCATAACTGCTGAAACTATACTGGCATCACTAAAGGCTGACCCATATAAAAACTCAGTTAGAGGTTGAGACAGAGCTGCTCCAATAAAGCAAATTGGAAAATTCAATGCAGCTATAAACTTAATTGCGAAGAAATATGTACGAGAAATTGTATGGCGATCATTCTGTCCAAAGCTTTTTGCAAAAAATGGAATAAGTGCGCCTGATAAATAAGCGGGTGCTTGGGAAACCATTAAAGCAGTAGTTAAACCTATATTAAAGATTCCTACTTCCCTTGAACTATAGTAATGCTCAAGGAAAGCAATTTCCATACGCTGCCAAACCAACATTGAAATAATAGTTGACAGCCAAGTTATTAAAGCATAGTTTTTTACACGTTGATAAAAATCTGCTTGAAAAATATTTTCATTTTGTTTTAGTTTGAATACAAACACAAGTGGTAACCCAAGTACCATTATTCCCAAACTAAAGCTGCACAGTGCCCCTGCAACACCCCAAATCTGGCTAGTTATAACTATTAGCAGAATCTGTGTAACGGTAGAAGCGATCATCCAGTAAGCTAGCTCTTTAAACCGTTGCTCTCCGGAAAGATAAGCTCTTGCTAGATTTGCTGCCCGTTGACTGACAAAAAGAAAAACAGAAATATATAATATTTGAATAGTATAATTATTTCCATAAATTAATAATATAATAGTTATAAACAATCCTATTATTGTCAAAATAAAAGAATATTTTAAAATTGCGAATGTAAGTTTGTTTGCTTCATTTACTAAATTAAAACCTCTAAGTTCAGCAACGTATCGCGTCAGTGCTTCTGGTAAACCAATTCCTATAAATATCCCGACGGTTGCAGTTAACCAAATAATATAAGCCCACTCTCCAGCACCTTGAGGTCCAAGAATTCTGGCAACAGCTATATTGCATAGTAAAGTACCAATACTATTTCCGATAGAACCAATTGCACTCCATAAGGAATTACGGGCTAATTCAAGCCCTTGTTCTTTTTTCATATTAGATAAGCAATATACTATTGATGAAATGAGAAAATTAAATAAATTTATAATTTTTTGTCATTTCATTTTGTTAATAATCTTTTACATTTGACTTGGCATAAATTAATATTATCAAACCGAGAGAGATAAATATGTTTTCTATTTTATACTTACAAAAAAAGTATTTTTATTTAGATATATATAAATGAACGAAGGCAGAAGGCATTCAAATGGGGAATATAGCCCACCTGAATGTTGATCGCCAATTGTGGCAGTAAGAGCTTATCAAGAATAGTGCAAATTTTCTCAATCACCATCAAGTTCGTTTGTTCGTTCAAACCCCCAATATTATAAGTTTCACCAACTCTACCTTTTTGAAGCACAAGATGAATAGCTTCGCAGTGGTCAGTCACATAAAGCCAATCTCTAACGTTTTGACCATCTCCATATATAGGTAGCTGTTTACCCTCTAACGCATTCAGAATCATTAAAGGAATCAATTTCTCTGGAAACTGACGTGGACCATAGTTATTGGAACAATTAGTCGTTAAAGTAGGTAAACCATAAGTGTGATGATACGCGCGCACAAAATGGTCAGATGCTGCTTTGGATGCTGCATAAGGACTATTAGGTGCATAAGGGGTATCTTCACGGAAAGCTGGGTCACTTGGACTTAATGAACCGTATACCTCATCTGTAGATACGTGTAAAAACCGAAATTGCTGTTGCTTCTGTGCTGACAGCTTTTGCCAATAATGCTTACTAGCTTCTAATAGCTGGAATGTACCAACTACATTAGTATCAATAAAATTCTCTGGACTCAATATAGAACGGTCAACATGACTTTCTGCGGCAAAGTTAATAACTGCATCCGGCTGATACTTTTCGAGTAAATTAGCTACAAACGCACTGTCGCCAATATCTCCTTGGACAAAATTATAGCCGGAGTCACCTTGAAGTTCTGCTAAAGAAAGTAAATTGCTAGCGTAAGTCAATTTATCTAAATTAACTACGTGAGCATATTGTTCAAGCCTAGCCTTGAGGACAAAATTAGCACCAATAAATCCGGCGCCGCCTGTTACTAATACAGTTTGCATATTTATTTGTTAAACTAGTTACATTTAGAATCTAAAATGCTTTCAATAAAACAAATTAGATTGCAATGTAATGCGAGATTAAATACAACAAGTAAATATACTTACGTATTTAATTGTGGATTCATTTTACTTTTTACACATCATACAAACAACGAGCATTCACTACAATTTATTTAAAGATTAGGTTAAGGCGGTATATCGGTATTAATGGGCAACAAGAAAATAGTGATTGTTCCAAAAATCCGCCCCCCCACTAAACTCAAACTTACCAGGCGAGTAGCTAATAATAATCGCTCTAACTCAATTTGTAACCAACATCACCAGATGCAGGAGATGACTTAGTAGTTGATTGCGCTATGAATGCAGGTGCAATCATCGTAACATATAACATCCGCGATTTTCGCAGCGCAAAAAATGATTTGGGTTTGCAAATCATGACACCAACACAATTTGTCACCAATCTAGCATAATTAAGAGAGTCTTCCATGAGCCAACTAAACATTCAATTACCAGAAACCTTACGTCAACAGTTAATTAACTTAGCTGAGGGTGAAGGTATTCCTCTCGAACAATACATCCTTTACGCTTTAACTCGTCAAGTTACATTAACATACTCAATTCAAGCAAATTCAGAAATAAATATAAACCAGCAAAAGCAGTCTTTCAAAGAGTTACTAACTGAATTAGGTGAAATCAATTCTACGGAGATTGAATCTATTTTAGCTGAACGTGAGGTAGTAGACCCAGAGCCAGAATTAAGTTCAGATACAATTGTTCGTCTTCAGCAACGAATACGTAACAAATTACTTTCCTAGACGGAAATTTCAGTCTTCTTTAACTGAATTTGATACATATAGCAGGTTTAAAGCAATCGCTGCAAATAGAGACCCTCAATCCGGTTTAAAAATACTTGCAACACTTGATACTTTGACAGAATAAGCGTTTTTCAATTTATTTGGCGCCATACATTCAAGATTTTAATATTGGCGCCTACATGACATTGGCTGAAAAATTTAAATTTATGCACGAATAACGGTGACTGAACGTTTGTTTTTTGTGGTTGTAATTTGTGTCTTTAAGCGTTCTTCAATAAGCAGGCGCCTAACTGCACGAATCCACCATCCGTTACATCCGTTGCAAATTCTTTTCTACTTTCATGCGGCTACAAAGGCGCCTCTACTTCTCTTGAATACAAGCAAAAATTCCTGACATCCGCTAACCTAGAGTAAGTTGGTTCAAAATCAAGTTTATGTTTCAAACAGACCCTCCTCGTTCCGCAAAAGAAGTGCTACCGACAATGTACGATCTTCCTAGTGAATCTTTGGAGGAACCTGGTTTGCCAGACGAATTTCATGTTTTCCAACCTCAACTGCTGCGAGAAACATTTATACCACCCAACTATCCAGAAGACCAGGTATTTATTGCCAGCGACTTAAATTTATACTACGACCCTAACCATACTCTATGGTTTAAACGTCCTGACTGGTTTGCAGTTTTGGGAATCCCCCGTCTTTATCAACAAACAGAACTGCGTTTGAGCTATGTCGTCTGGCAAGAAGGAGTAGACCCAAATGTTGTCGTCGAATTACTTTCTCCAACTACAGAAAAAGAAGATTTAGGAAAAACATTAAGGGAGACAAATCAACCACCAACAAAGTGGGAGGTATATGAAAAAATCCTACGTGTTCCTTACTATATAATATTTGACCGCTACACAAATCATTTACGAGTGTTTCAAAATCTAGCAGGTCGTTACCAAGAATTAACCATTACAAATTCTCGAATCTGGCTGCCGGAATTAGAGCTAGGTATCGGACTATGGCAAGGTACTTATCAAGGTGTACCGCGATTATGCCTGCGCTGGTATGATGCGACTGGTAATTGGATACCCACTCCAGTTGAACTTGAGCGCGCTAAAACAGAACGTCTAGCCGCACGATTAAGAGAATTAGGCATAAATCTTGAAGAATGAAGATGGCGCCAAGCACTTAATAACTGCTAACTCTACGGCGCCTCTCGTAAATATTAACCCATCCGAATCGGAGGTAGCTTATACCCACTTTTCTCGTCTTTATCTTTATCTTTATTTTTTTTATTATTTTCTTCCCTATATCCTTTGGAGTAATAACCTCCATATCGAATATTTTCTTTAACACCGTTGATAACCATTCCCAAAACTCGTTGTCGCGACTGTTCCAACTGCGTTCTTGCAGCAGTAATAGCACCAGTATCTGCCACTCCAAGGCGCCCGACAAACAATATCCCATTTACCAGCTTACTTAAAAGCAATGCATCTGTTACTAATGTTAACGGTGGAGCATCAACGACTACAAAGTCATAATTGCTGCTAGCTTCTTCTATTAAAGAAACCATACGTTGCGAATCTAACAGCGCAGTAGGGTTAGGAGGAATGGTGCCTGCAGTTAGCACATCTAAGTTATATGATGCTTCAAAGGCGCCTGCTTGTAAATTACTCTGATTCACCAAAATTTCACTTAACCCTGTAAAATTAGGCTGTTCCCAAATTTTGTGTTGACGCGGGCGCCTCATATCTGCATCTATCAAGAGTACTCGATATCCCATCTGGGCTTTAGCTAGTGCTAAGTTAGCAGCAACAAAAGACTTACCTTCACCTTGAATTGAGCTAGTTACTACTATAGTTTTGAGTGTTTGATCAGAAATAGTAAAACCTAAGTTAGTTAAAAGCATCTCAAAAGCTGATGTCGCTGGTGAATAGGGGTCATTCAGCACAGGTAACTCTTGTGCGCTTCCACCACTTGGGACTGCAATTTGGGGAATTTTACCAAGTAATGGATAGCCAAATAACCGTTGAGCTTGGTCAACCCTCTTAAGTGATTTATCCATAGCTTCCAACAATAAAGCCATCCCAACACCCAGAATAATACCCAAAACTCCACCCAGTAGCAAGTTTAGAAGAATATTTGGAGAAATAGGTCTTTCTGGCGCCACAGCATTAGAAACAACTCGCGCGTTACCTACCTTTTGCTTCTCTACAACTTCAACCTCTTGCAATTGCTTTAACACTTGTTGATAAGTCAACTGCGCTACTTGTAACCTTCGCTCCAGCGCGCGTTGCTGTTGTTCGAGCTTGGGTATATCTCTTAATTTTGCTTGGTTGTCAGAGTATGCTCTTTGTAATACCTGTACTTGACTATCTAATGCCAACCGTTCTACCTCAGACTTCACCAACTCACCAGTTAGTTCTTGCTTAATTTTGCCAATCTGCAAATCTTTTTCATTTACAGGCTGTTTATTATCAACAATTTTACCAACTCGCATCTCTAGTTGCTGCCTGAGAGCTTGTTCTTTAGCAGCTAAACTCTTTATTGTCGGGTGTTCTTTTGTAAAACGTGTTTGTGCAATAGCGAGTTCATCCTGTGCTTTTTGATAATTAGCTAACACTTGCTGCACACCAGCAGATTCATTTAAAGTCGAAAGCTCAACAGCTTGGTCTTTAGTTAAATTTAATTCATTTTGCAGAGCAGCAGAGCGAGTTGCAACACCTGACAATGTGGCTTTTGCTTTGGTGATTTCCCCTAACAAACCACCTAACGCAACTACATCACCTTTAGCTTCTTCTTCTAGCGCAACAACTTTATTTTGCTCTTTAAACCTACGTAAGGCCGCTTCTGCAATTACTACGTTTTGCTCAATTTTAGGTAATTGGTTACTCAAAAACTTGCGTGCTGATGTTGCCTCCTCACGATTAACACTAATATTACTTTCTAAATAGTTATTTACAAGCGTGTTAACTGTATCTGCTGCTACTTGCGGACTAGTATCGCGATATGCTAATTCTAATATATCAGTACCTTTAATAGTCTTTACTTTTAGCTGTCTAAGAAAAGCTAAAGGCTTTAATGGTTTACCTCGATTATCTTTAAGATTTAGGTCATCAATAGTTTTCTGAACTAATGGGTTCGAGCGAATTACTTCAGCTTCCGTTTCCACAGGACTGCTAAAGTTAGTCAGTCCCGTTAATTCTCCTACTCTTTGATTCAATCCAGTTAAAGCAGAGGCGCCACCCTGCTTCAAAAGCATCTTACTTTGTGCTTCAAAAACAGGCTTTTGTTGGAATGTTACAAAGGCAGTTAACCCAAATACGGCGCCGAGTATACCTGCTGTGACATACCAACGTCTTTTTAAAATTTCTGCATATTGTTGAAAATTAACTTCGTTTTGTTCTTCTTGCTGAAATTCCATAAATATTTGCTTTAAATATAGAAAATAGAAATGAATTTGCTACAGGTACCGCAGCATTATTTTTTTAATAAATAATAAGTTTCAATTGTTTTTAGTTTGTCTACTAGATCAGTCCTTCATAACATACAGATTATTTATAATTTATGACAAGTACTTTTAGTTACATTCAACGATATTAAGATGCAGTTAATAGTTTTTTAATGTGGTGGATAATTTTATGGGACAGGCTCCTTGGATGCCTATCCCACAAGAGACTAAGCTATTATACTTTTTTGGCAAAGCGTTTCCGCAAAGTGGCGCCGCAACCTACAGCTACTATGGAACTGATAACAGATATAGGTTCGGGAACTGGTTGAAGATTGCCATTGCTTACCACAGATTGTGACTGTTCAAAAGAATCACCTACATCAAGCGCTCCAATACCAACGTCAAATGAACCTGCTGTAGGGAAAACATAGCTGAAACTAGAAGCAACTGGAGTGAAAATTTGGGGAATATTAGTAGCCAAGTCTTTAATTGAAACAAACGCGCGGTCGCGGACATCTCCTGTCAAGCTCAAGTTAAAGCTAAAAGTATCACCAGCATTGATGCCAGTGAATGTATTTTTGATTGCAGACCCTTGAAATGGGCTATTAGCTAAATCGTTGGGGTTAGTAACTAAGCTAGTGTTTGGTATACCCAAAGCCGTTTCTAAGCTATCTGCACCACCTCCAGTTTCTAGAGCATTAGCACCAGCAGTGGTTAGTGTAGCTTGACCTGCTGTAGAGCTAATATCACCAAATGGAGTCCAGGTACTAAAGTCAATAGCAGCAGCGTAGCTAGGACTAGAAGAAATCAAGCTACCTAGACTTAATAGACTAAATACACCTGCGGTCAGCGCTTTTTGTTTGATAAAAGTAAACATGTGATTATTTAAACTAAAATACAAAGTTATTGATGTTGTTCATTTCTGCAACGCTAATGTTATCCACCTGAAGGAAAGGTCTGAAAATTGCGGCGCCATTTAGACCATCGCGGTCAATTTGGATAAGGCTACTATTAGCAGAGCTTCCTGCGACTATTCGCACATAGCCATCAGTAATTGCGTCACTACCGTTATAACCACCAGAAACTAGGCTATCGAGCAACCCAGTTAAAACAATTGTGTCGCTACCGACTGTAAAATCAGCGATGGTATGACCTGAATCCTTAATGCTGTTGTAAACAAATTGGTCGCTACCACCACCACCAGTAAGGGTTTTGGCGCCAGGATTACCTGTAATGCGGTCATTGCCAGCAGTTCCGGTTATTGAGGTGCGACCGCTACCTGTAATATTGTTATTTACAGTATAAAGGTTAAGCCCCACGAGAATTGGGTCGTGGTCAGAGGAACGGTAGAAGTCAGAATTGTATAAGCTGGTTTGTTGACCTGTTGATTTAAACTCGGTATTGTAGTCGAGAACAGACGGTTCATCTGCATTGATGTGAAACTCAGCGGCGCCTGTCACTTGAGTTTTGAGGCTGCTATTTGCTAAAGCATAGTCCAGAGAACCCCACTGTCCGTCAAAGACGTAAGAGTAATTACGATTAGGAACTAAACTATTATACCCAGAACTTGCCAAAGTTGTGAGTGGGTCTTCTTTAGCATAAGCGTTAAGGTCGCCAAGAATTAAATAGTCTGTGTCAGTAGTTCCTGTTGGATTTGTTGCTAACCATGCTGCTAAATCTTGAGCCTGACGAGTACGAGTACCATTGGATAAAGCTTGACCGTCACCTGCATCTGCATCACCAGCACCACCCGAACTCGAACCCTTTGATTTGAAGTGATTGACAACTGCTGTGAATTGTTCGTTATTTGAGTTTTGTCTGAAGGTTTGCGCTAAAGGTTTACGACCAACTAAATCAAAACTACCAGTTCCGAATCCACTTGGTGTTACTACCGCATTACCGACTGGAGTCACACTGCCAGGTTTGTAGATAAATGCAACTTTAATCGCATCAGACCCCTGCCCAACTCCTGGGTTGACAAAAGCATAGGTACCAGGCGCCGTAACAGCATTCAGTCCGTTGACTAAATCTTGAATTGCACTAGTAGCACCATAGCCATCATTTTCCATTTCAATCAAACCAACGACATCGGCATTTAATGCGTTGATAGCGGCGATTGTCTTGGCACGTTGACGGGTAAATTCTGCACTTGTATCTGCTCCGCGCGCAGTGGGGAAACCACTACCAGTTCCATCACCATTGAAGTAATTAAGAACGTTGAAACTTGCAACTTTTAATGTACCACCAACGTTAGGCGCCGCAGTTGGACGGGGATTAGTAGGTGTAAAGTTGACACCACTTGTAGTTTGAACGCGATATCCTTCAAAACGCTGGTCTAAAACACCGATAATGCTAGCAACGGTATCACCACCACGTAAGGTATTGGTAGCACTGAGAGGATTACCACCACGACCAAAGATGATGGGGTCTGGGTTTTGAGTACTTCTACCGTCATCTAAATATATCTGACGCTTGGCAATTTCACCTAAATATGCACTATATCCACTTACACTTGGTGCATTGAATTGAGTGTACTGGTCAAGTCTACCATCAGTACCAGGCTGGTTACTGGCGCCAGTTGCCGAAAGAAGGATTTGACCGAAACGACCTAATTCAAAAAACTCTGTAACAGTCAAGTTGCCTTCTTCAGCACTGATATTAACCCGCATACCCTCGTAGCGCTCCAAATCTGTCACACTAGTAACAGGTAATTGGATATTTGTAACTGTGGGCAAAGTGCTGGCACCTAAGTTAGTTACATTAGTAATACTTGAAAGTTGAGTTAGGTTGTTGCCACTGCTAGTAAATTCACCAACAGTTCCTGTAACTCGAACCTTATCACCAACGTTTACAGCTACGCCGAATGTGCTATCAAAAACGAAGATACCTTCTGATGTAGTAGAGTCAGCATCAGCATCAGCATCTTCTTCCTGCACGTAAAATCCACTTAGACCAGTCGAACCTTGAAAATCGCCGACAACAATACCCTCAATCGTGCGAGAACCACCAAAAGAAGAGTTAAAGGTAGAACCACTACCTTGAATATTGTGGATTTTGGTAATACCAGTAGTAGGAGCAGTTTCGTTATCTGTAACCGTAACGCTGGCAGCACCATCACTAAAACCTGATGCGCTTGCAGTAATCGTGACATTTTGTGAACCATCTACTATGGCATCATCCACCGCATCCACAGCAAAATTCGCAGAAGTTTGTCCTGCAAGGATTGTTACGGTAGTGGGAACGTTTGCTTCTGTTGTATCACTACTTAACAATGTAACTGTTAAAGGGCTAGTAGTGCTACCAGCACGGGTTACAGTACCAGTTGCAGCAGATGCTCCTGCCGCTTCTGAGAAAGAGTTGGGTGTAATACTGAGAGTCAGGGAAGTTGCACTAGCGCTACCACGAAGGTTATTGATGTAAGTAGTATTGGCGCCACCATTAGCCTGTCCTGGTGTTGTTGAATCAATAGCAATGCCTGTTGCCCAGTTAGCAGTACTTGAGGCGCCTGTCGCATCTGAGTTAAGTGCGTAGCCAGTATTATCAACGCTGGCGCCGAAGTCTACGTTTGCAGCAGCAGTGAAAGCACCTGTTGTTGTAGTACCAATATCTACCGCAAACCCATCTGCAGAAATAGTTGCACCGCTACTAGCTGTATCAACCCAGACAACATCATTACCTGCAATATCCCCAGTATTACCTGAGTTAGCATTAGGTAAGAACGAACCACCCGCATTCAAGGCAATATTCCAGTCACCACCTGTAGGGTTGTAGGTAATGTCTTGAGCAAAAGCACCTGTTCCACCAACAGCAATTATAGTCCCAGCTTTAAAGGTACTAGCAATAGTACCCATATTGGTAAAATCGTAGGCAGAGAATTTTGATGTCTTAGAACCCGTAGAATCTCCAACAAAAAATAAATTTAATTCTGTAGCTGTTAAATCTTTAAGTAACAAGAGTTCAATAAATTCGTTTCCAGTCGTGAGCGTTCCACCTCGGTAAAACTCGTTAATAATGATTTTCGGCATAAATACTGTCTTCTTGGTAGTAATAGTTAGGTGTATCGAACTTGGAACTCGTAATCACCGGAAAACAGATTGTTTGACAAAACCTCTCCCCCAACCCCTTAACCTACAAGGGGGTTAGGTTTTCCACATAACATAAAAATTCAGAATTATTAGCCAATAATTAATATCTACAAAAAACAGGCTAATTAAAATCATTAAACTGTTTTTTATAAGAGTCAGTATAAAGTGATGAGTTTAAGAGTATATTAATATTTATTTAATATAAAAATCAAAAATATTGTGCTTATATTATTTTATACAGCATATATTTTATTATATAACATAAATTAGATGTAGAGACGCGATTCAATCGCGTCTCTACGTGGGTCTGGAATAACGCATTCATTGCCGCAGGCAAATGATTATGGTGATAGGCTTACCCCTGATTCGCCAGCAGTATCCTCTTAGGAGAGGGGTTAGGGGAGAGGTTTTAAAAGCCGTGAAAAGTTAGAAGATTTATTTTACCTGTCCAGCGCTTACGTATTTACGCTTTATGACAGTACCAATTCCTATTGCTGTTAGTGAACCAATTATAGTGAAAGGTTCAGGAACAGGAGTCGCATTTACCTGCACCATATCGAAACGCCAGGTTCCCCCAGCGTATGCTTGGCTGGTACCAGCGTCAGCAGAGAAGTAACTGCTTGTACTAGGCTCAAAAGCGGAAACAATCTGGAAAGCAAAATTAGCATTGTTGTTCACTTCGGGAATACTTGACAAGTTTCTAAGATTTCCATTGAACCAATCATCACCACTAGAGTTAGGAACACTGAGTAAGCCAGAATCTACGAAATTAATCCCATCAATAGAGTATTGAAACTGGGCGTTTCTACTAGCAGTATTTGAGAAGCGCTGATCCCATTTCACAGTAATGTCTTGATATCCTAGTGTACTAACCTTAAACCTCACCCCTGCAGTTTTGTCACTAGACCCCTGTCCTGGATAGCCGGCAGTGTTCCAACCGCTGTCATCACTAGTTGCTGGGTCAGAGCTATTATTAGGGCTAGTACTACCGTTGCCACCTGCCGCAAATGTTGCGGTTGTTCCTCCTACAAGGGAAGCTGTTCCGCTTCCGATATTAGGAATCGTGGTACCAGTGGCAGGAGTAGAAGTGCTATCAGGGGGAACACTATTGAAATTCCATTCAGTGAGAACAATTTGTTGCGCTAGCGCATTAGAGGGTAGTAAAGTCAGTCCTAGGATGACTCCAGCAGTTAAGCACAATCCCTTTAGGGGCAGAATATTATTCAGCCTTTGCATAAAAGTTTCCTCTTAAGAAAATTACGGTTGACCGATTTCTCAAAGCAAAATAAGCAAAACAGGAATAGACTTATTGCAAAAATAATTTGTGAATAAAGATAGGCTTCGCCTAAGCTACAAATAATGAATTAAATTCCCAACTATGTAGTCGGAGTAACAACCATTTTTTGCAGATAACTTTATCAACAAATTTTTTCAACTCTACACAAAATCTTTTAACAATAAATCTAATTAAATTTTACAATTTCTCTATTAATAAATAATTTGACTTATTTAAGGCTTAATTAAAAAACAAAAAATGATACAGATTTTATAGGGATTGAATTTAATTATTGAAAAAAATTTAGGCTCTTCCGTAGGTGTTATGCTGAACTTAAAAATAAAATTCAGAGCTTTCCTTTAAAATCAAGGCTTCCAAGCAATTAGAGTCTAAAATTTCACGCGAAGGCTCGAACGTTAAGACTAACGGCTGTTATCCTTCCCTAGTAAAGGTTTGAAGCTTTTTTTTATACTCCTTCAGCATAAAAAGTAATGAAGAACCAAAATTTAAGTGCCAGTATGGTGGCTTAATCGAGTGATTAAGCTTTCAATAGCGTTGCTGTGTAGATTAGGCACCCGACTGAACTACCGACACTTAAGCCTAACTTTTTCATTTCCGAATGCGCTTGAATTTTTTTTACTCTTCGGCTTTGCTTACCCTTATCCACGTAGTATATTTCCAAATACTAATAAATAAAGTTCCGGCAATCAAAGCTCCTAAATTCCATTTTATAGACTTAGTTAACCAAGATTTTTTTTGTTGAGACTTTGCTGCATCAGCTTGGCTTTTTAATTGTGCTTTTGATTGATTAACATCCGCCAAAATTTTATCTTTTAATTGTTGAGGACTTTTATCACCGAGCGAACCACCTTGACGCTTGACAATTTCTTCTACTGCTTCAGGTGTTGCTTGCTTAAATCTTTCTTCAAACCCACTTGCTTGGGTAAGCTTTTGTTGATACTGACCATCTATGTAGGTGTTAACAACATTATTTACTAGTACTGTGTTTGCAATAGCTAGGGGAATAAGCAATATATATAATATTCCCACCAATAAAGTTAACCATGACAGTACCTTTAACAAGAAACGTTCCCACTTATATCGCTCATTTAATCCTCCAATGAGAACCAGACCTAATCCAAGCAAGCTTACAGGAGATTTTTCAACGAATGCGCCAATCAGTTGAAGCATGGAAATAGCATTACCAAAGTTTGAATTTGAAATAACAGTTTCGATTAAGTCAAATAATGCCAATCCCAACATTCCATAACCAATTAATCGCAATATCCGAATTGATGACATTAACTCAAAACTGCCATACTTCAGAGATTCTACGGCGCCTCCTAATTTTGATAGCTGTAAATGTACCTGTTTATCGTTACCTATATCGCTCATAATTCTAACTAAATTAACTACAACTACAAAATAAAAACTAAATCTTTGGAAAATTACTATACCACCACTTATGCCAGTAAAAAAAGGCATTTTCTAACACTTGGTAAGCAACTTCTTTTGAAGTATTGTTGAGAGAAACTGACATGTGTGTGAAAAGACAACGCTTATCTAAAAGCGGCGCCTTACCTAATAGCGCTTGGGTTAAACGTTGTGAATTTACATCGTGAAGAAAGTTATTTTTTAAAGATTGTGTGTATGTAACAGTCGTGTTACCCTGTGGATTAATGCAAGCAATTAAAAACGCGCGCTCCTCTTTCACCCCTAGAGCATAATAACCAACACCCTCTTTTTGATATAATTTAGGAGGTGATAAAATTTTATTTATATACTGCATTTTCTCAGAGGCATCTACTAAGCCACTTAAATAATGCATTTCTATATTCAAGGGCAAATTCTGATTAAAATTCTGAGTATATTGATAACGCCACTGTGTTATTAACTCTGGTATCAAATACTGTGGCTTAGGCAATAATTCAGTTGTACTTAACTGCCACTGTGTTAACGGTACCGAGTTTGGAAAATTAAAAGCGGTTGCCTTTAGCTTGTAAGGAGTAGGAATAAAAACTACTTTTCCGGCAATTAAAGCTGCACTAATAAATGTTAAAGCTAAAATCCGGGTACGAAATTCTTTCCAAATCATAATTTATTTACTTAATACCCATATTTTCTTTTTGACTCCGCAGCAATATCCAGCAAAACAACCCGAATAGTACAACAGCAATTGTACTAAATATCAAAGAACCATCTCCATCATGCCAGTATTTAAAACTTTGTTGGTCGCCATATACTACTATCAAAGCCATCAGCGCAACTCTAACTCCATTTACAATAAACCCCATAAAAGGCGCCACAATTAATGTAATAACCTTTTGCTTTAAGTTCAAATTGAACATTAAAAGGAAAACTACAGCAAAACCCACCATCTGAATAACAAGCTCTATTCCCGAACAGCCAGAATATACTTCAATACCACCTGTTGGCGTCAAAATCTTTTGTCCAGCAAGAGTAAACTTAAAACCTCCACACCAAAGAACAAAAGCAGAAAATTTTGCGGTGAGAGGTGATATATCAAATATGAATTTAGGTAAAACTATTGATGCAGCTAAACAAAGTAAAGCCAATAACTCTCCTTGATACTGCTTTAGTCCTTTAAACCCAGAAGCTAACAGTGCAAGACCAAAAGCAGATACTAAAGGCGCCAAGTACCATAAAAAAGTGGAATTTATCGTAAATAAGCCTAGTAAATATACAAAACCTATAAGTACTAAACCACAAACACTAGGTAAAAATGCGCTTTCTAAAGTTAATTTATTACGTTTGTCCCAAATTAAAGAAGAAACTGCCGCCAAAAATACCAAGCTCGTACCAAAAATGTTGCTACTATCTATTCTTGAAGTCACACCTAGCTGAATCACTATTAAGCTGGCGCCAATCCCTAACAGTAACAATTCATGATTATTTAAGATTTTATCGAGATTAGTAAAATTTATTTTCATTTCTACATTTTTATACCATCAAATAATTTTTTGAGATTAGCATGGAAAATGTTTTTTCAAACACATATGAAGCTTGTATATGCTCGGATTGATTCTACTGGATACATTTTGTGTTAGCAACAACGATTTACTACAATTATGATTAAATACATTAACCAAAATTTAAACATTAGAATCTAAAGACGCAATATATGGCATCTATACATTGCTGCAATTAATGTGACTAACCTGACTTGATTTGTGATAGTAATAAAAGTCTAATTTAAATTTACGGTTGACGTGCGGAATGCACTAGGCGCCAGAAATATCTATAATCTCAAAAAATTAGCATCCCATGTTTACCACTATCAAAAATTCGTTTATATCGATTAGTGCATTTGGATTATTGAGCTTAGGTAGTTTATTTTATACTACCGCAACCCTTGCTGCTGATATTGACTTAAGCACTTGGCAACAAGCAGGTGATGTTATTAAGTTCTCATCAAATGTAACCCTAACTAATGCATATTCAGGAATAGGGGATCAAGGGGATGATCCAAATGGCTATTTTCATATAAATAACAATCCAAATACTGACCCACTTCTTAGTAGCGCTGCTATCGCCCTTAATGACGGTAACAGTAGTAGCAGTTTAGAAGCATTCCTTGGTGTAACTGCTGGTAGTTTACCTAAAAATGGCAGCGATTTAGGTGTCATAGAAGGTTCTGCAATTAGAGGTATTATTACCGCTGGTGCGGGAGACATTTTCCAATTTACTTATAATTTTCGCAGCAACGAGCCTATACGTCAGAATTTCAGGAACGACTACGCTTTTGTCACAATTAACGGTAATACTCTCACTCCCCTACTAGCAACCGTTAGTGGTGCTAAAATCAACACAACCAAAAATTCTTCACATCCGTTAACCTAGAGTTAGTTGGTTTTAAATCAAGCTTTATGTTTCAAACAGACCCTCCCCTTCCTCTTAACAAAACCTTGCCCACTATGTATGATTTACCTAGTGAAGACCCTGACGAGGAAGAATTAGACCCAACTGTTCATCCCCGTCCAGCATGGGAAACTTTGCCAACTATGTACGACCTGCCCAGCGAAGATCCTGAGGAACCCGGCTTGCCTGACGAATTTCATGACTTTCAACCCCAGTTGTTACGAGAAACCTGCCAACCTCCCAACTACCCTAAAGAGGAAATGTTTATTGGCACAGACTTAAATTTATATTACGATAGTCGTCATTCTTTATGGCATAAGCGACCCGATTGGTTTTTGGTGTTGGGTGTGGCTCGCGCTCAACAACAACAAGAAATGCGCTGGAGTTATGTGGTTTGGCAGGAGGGGATAGCGCCATTCTTAGTAGTGGAACTGCTATCACCAGGTACAGAAGCCGAAGATTTAGGACAAACACTGAGATCTGCCAACAAGCCACCGACGAAATGGCAAGCGTATGAGCAGTACATGCGTATACCTTACTATATTGTATTTGACCGTTATCAAAACCATTTGCGGGTGTTTCAATTAACTGGCACACGATATCAAGCAGTAGAACAAAAGGAACCAAAATTGTGGTTTCCAGAACTAGAATTAGGGTTAGGAGTTTGGCAAGGGAAATATCAAGAAACAGAAGGGTTATGGCTGCGTTGGTATGATGCTGTTGGCGATTGGATTCCAACTAATCAAGAACGAGCTGAACAGGAAAGTCAACGAGCTGAACAGGAAAGTCAACGAGCTGAACAGGAGCGCCAACGATCTGAAAGATTGGCAGAAAGGTTGCTTGAGCTAGGTATTGATCCTGCGGATTTGTAAAGGAAAATTCCAACAATTAGTACCTAACAAATGAGATTCCCCACACTTTTACGCGCATCGGTTATCAGCTTTAAAATAATCGCATTGGCGCCAATTGTTGGCGCCGAAAAAGATAATATAACTATTTTAACCCTTTAAGGCTTTTCTAAAATTGCGACGATAGGATTTGTTTGTAATTAATAATACTGGCCAGAGTATAGATAAACTTAAACGGTTTGGTAATGACCGTTGAAAGTTTGTTCTTTCAAACCCATTCCAGAATTTCCAAATACCGCTGACGTAAACAACTACAAATACAACACCAATTAAAGTAGACATTCCTATTTACTCCAAACACAAGTGGTAATAATGTTAGCTAAGTATTTCTAGAGGATGTTTTAAAAGTGTCTTTAATTGTCATGGTGAATGTAATGAAGCATCTTAGTATATAAGGAAACTCTAGATTCTTCGCTACGTTCAGAATGACAAGTGATTCTACACTTCCGTAATTTTTATTATCAAGCACATAGTTTATACATATAGTGTAGTCTAATCTGGGCACGAACAGCCAGTATCTTTTTATATGGGCTAACTACAACTCGACAGGTGCCCATTCCAGATACATCCAGATACATTATGTGATATATTTTAAAACTGCATAAAATCTAAAGTGCTAAAAATTGTTAAGCTCTCATAATTCATGCCTTCTTGATTTTATCTTCAAAAACAAGCTAGTGTTCGATTAGCATTCGTATCAATCGTTCGACGCTTATGTGCCTATAGAAAGTTCCTAAAATATGAACATTCGTAGGAAACTATAGAAAGCACTTTCGTCGTGCAGATAACTTAGGAGGATTTATGCGTGCAGTATTAATGGCAGGGGGTTCAGGGACGCGGCTTCGCCCTCTCACTTGCGACCTGCCTAAGCCAATGGTGCCGATACTAAATCGCCCCATTGCCGAACACATCATCAATCTTCTTAAACGGCATAATATTAACGAAGTCATTGCGACTTTGCATTACCTTCCCGATGCATTACGCGATTATTTCCAAGACGGCGCCGATTTTGGCGTACAAATGACTTATGCCGTCGAAGAAGACCAGCCTTTAGGTACAGCAGGCTGCGTTAAAAATATTGCCGAGCTTCTTGATGAAACTTTTTTAGTAATTAGTGGAGATAGTATAACAGATTTTGACTTAACTGGGGCAATTGAATTCCACAAGCAGCAAAAGTCAAAGGCTACTTTGATATTAACGCGCGTTCCAAACCCTATCGAATTTGGTGTTGTAATTACCGACAAAGACGGTCGAATCAACCGATTTTTAGAAAAACCTTCGACGAGCGAAATTTTTTCCGATACTGTTAATACTGGTACATATATTCTAGAGCCAGAAGTTTTAGATTATTTGCCAGAGAATACCGAATCTGATTTCTCTTCATTTTTATTTCCTTTACTTCTAGCAAAGGGTGAACCGATGTATGGTTACATTGCCCAAGGGTATTGGTGCGATGTCGGTCACTTAGATGCTTATCGTGAGTCACAGTACGATGCACTTGACCGTAAAGTCAAGTTAGATGTTGCCTATAACGAAGTATCACCAGGATTATGGGTGGGTCAAAATACTTACATTGACCAATCTGCTAAAATTGAGCCTCCTGTTGTGATTGGTGATAATTGCCGAATTGGCGCCCGCGTTCAAATAGAGGCTGGTTCAGTAGTTGGTGATAATGTCACAATCGGCGCCGATGCTAGTCTCAAACGTCCAATTGTCTGGAATGGCGCAATACTTGGTGATGAAGCTCACTTAAGTGCCTGCGTAATAGCACGAGGAACACGAGTAGACCGTCGCGCCCATGTACTCGAAGGGGCAGTGGTAGGTTCGCTATCGACTGTTGGAGAAGAGGCACAAATTAGCCCGTTTGTTAGAGTTTGGCCCAGTAAAAAAATTGAATCAGGCGCCACTTTAAATCTGAATTTAATTTGGGGCAACACTGCACAGCGCAATTTATTCGGACAGCGTGGAGTTCAAGGGTTAGCAAATATTGATATAACCCCTGAATTTGCCGTCAAGTTAGGCGCCGCATACGGTTCTACACTCAAACCTGGTTCAAAAGTCACAGTATCGCGTGACCAACGTAACATTTCACGCATGGTAACACGGTCATTAATTGCGGGCTTAATGTCGGTAGGTATTGACATTCAAAACCTTGATGCAACCGCTATTCCAATTACACGCACTGTTATTCCTACAATGGGTGTAGCAGGTGGTATTCATGTGCGCGTACACCCCGACCGTGCGGACTACATCCTAATTGAATTTATGGATGATAAAGGTATCAACCTTTCTAAACCCAAAGAAAAGAAAATTGAAGGGGCATTTTTTAAGGAAGATATGCGACGTGCCCTAATTCACGAAGTTGGGGATGTGGCATACCCTAGCCAAGTTGCTGACATTTATTGTATGGCTTTTGAAAAATTTCTACATATTGACACAATTCGTAATAGTCGAGCCAAAGTTGTAATTGACTATGTTTACGCAGTGTCTGGTGCAGTACTACCCCAAATGCTCGACCAATTTGGCGCCGATGCAGTAGTACTAAATGCGAGTTTGAACAAAAGCGCAATGTCGGCAATGAACCGCGAAGCATTGTTAACGCAGTTAGGACATGTTGTCGAAGCTTTAAAAGCTAACTTTGGTATTCAAGTATCAGCAAACGGTGAACAGCTAATTTTAGTTGATGAGTCTGGAATGCCTATCCGTGGTGAAATATTAACCGCGCTAATGGTTGACATGGTGTTAACCTCACATCCACGCGGCGCCGTTGTAGTTCCTGTTCATGCTTCGAGCGCCGTTGAACAAATAGCTCGGCGCCATGACGGTAAAGTTATCCGCACCAAAGCTAACCCAACCGCGTTAATGGAAGCATGTAACAAAAATCCAAATGTTATGCTCGGTGGCAGTGGCGATACAGGCTTTATTTTCCCTGAACTACATCCTGGTTTTGACGCCATGTTCTGTATTGCCAAAATCATTGAAATGCTGACAATTCAAGAACGTTCGTTAGCATCGGTACGTTCGGAATTACCCCGTGTTATCCACAAAACTTATACGGTTCGCTGTCCTTGGACTGTTAAAGGCGCCTTGATGCGGTATTTAGTCGAAACTCACCCAGCACAAAACCTAGAACTGATTGACGGTGTAAAAATCTGTCAGCCTTACGATGATAGCTGGATATTAGTACTACCTGATGCGTCAGAACCTTTAGTACATCTTTATATCAATAGCAATGACCGCGACTGGGTAGATAGCACTCTCAGAGATTATCGCGCGCGCGTACAAATGTTCATTGAGAGAGAAGAAGAAGCTGTAGTAGCTGAAGTTTAAATTTAATCCCCCCTAACCCCCCTTAATAAGGGGGGAACAAGAGAGACGCTTCTTAACCCCCCTTAATAAGGGGGGCAGGGGGGATCAAAGGTTTATAATATTTTTCTCTCTTGGGTAGGCAAAATGATAAGTTAGTAAATGAGCTGATATCATCGCATTACACAGGAAAGAAGGAACTAAGTTGAGCTACCAGAAACAAGCCATTGCCCCCCACGGTGGAGAGTTGGTTAACCGCCGAGCCACTCCTGCACAGAAAGAAGAATTTCTTTCAAAGGCTGATTATTTACCACGAGTCCAACTCGACGAGCGTGCGGTGTCTGACTTGGAAATGATAGCCATTGGCGGTTTTAGTCCGCTAACAGGATTTTTAAACCAAGCAGACTATAACAGTGTTGTTGATAACATGCGGCTTGAATCGGGCGCCGCTTGGTCAATTCCAGTTACATTATCAGTATCAGAAGAAGTTGCTGCGTCTTTAACTGAGGGCAGCTATATCCGTTTAGATAACCGCGAAGGTAAGTATATTGGTGTATTGCTACTAACCGAAAAATATACTTATAACAAAGAACGCGAAGCTATTAAAGTCTACCGTACTGATGATGAAAAGCACCCAGGTGTAAAAGTTCTGTACAGCCAAGACCCAGTACATTTAGCTGGGGATGTGTGGCTTTTAGAACGGAATGCTCACCCATTATTTCCAAAATATCAAATAGACCCAGCAGCATCACGCCAAATGTTCTTAGAAAAAGGTTGGCGAACTATTGTTGGTTTTCAAACTCGTAACCCTATCCACCGCGCACACGAATATATTCAAAAGTGTGCAATGGAAACTGTAGATGGTTTGTTTCTGCATCCTCTAGTGGGAGCAACGAAAGAAGATGATATCCCCGCTGACGTGCGGATGCGTTGCTACGAAATTTTGCTCGAAAATCACTACCCCAAAGACAGAGTGATTTTAGCAATTAACCCAGCAGCAATGCGCTACGCAGGTCCTAGAGAAGCAATATTCCATGCTTTAATTCGCAAAAACTATGGTTGTACCCACTTTATCGTTGGACGCGACCATGCAGGAGTTGGTGACTATTACGGTACCTACGATGCACAGTATATTTTTGACGAGTTCAAACCTAAAGAACTTGGCATTACCCCAATGATGTTTGAACATGCTTTTTATTGTTTGCGTACAAAGCAAATGGCGACAACCAAAACAAGTCCCAGCACTCCCAGCGAACGAGTTCACCTGTCAGGTACAAAAGTCAGAGAAATGTTACGTCGTGGAGAATTACCACCACCTGAGTTTTCGCGTCCAGAAGTTGCTGCGGAGCTAGCTAGAGCAATGCAAGTCCCGGTGAATGCTTAAAGGGTAAAGGGGAAAGGTCTTTTTTACCCTTTACCCTTTCCTACATACAGTATTTATTTTTAAAAAACAGTATTTGCTGAAGCTTTACAATCAGGATTTTAGCCCTTTAATCTGTTATCTGATATAGAATGGGGCTGAGGTGTCGAATGATGAAACGGCGAACTTTTTTGCAGCATATTGGCGGCTTTCTCGCAGTATTGGGAATAACTGAAGCTGAGTGGCTGAGTTTGGGAAATAATTACTATCAAGCTTTGGCTCAAACAAGTTCGCGTAAGTTGGCTTTGCTGGTAGGCATTAATAACTACTCTCAGTTTCCGACTTTGAATGGCTGCTTGACAGATGTCGAATTACAAAAGCAACTCTTAATTCATCGCTTTGGTTTTCAACTGTCTGATATTTTATGTTTAACTGATGAGCAAGCTAGTAAGAGTTTAATTCAGAAAGCTTTTAATGATTTGAACAGTCAAGTTCAACCTGGTGATGTAGTTTATTTTCACTTCAGTGGTTACTCGACTTATGTTAAGTCACAAAAAGCACTGATATTATTTGACGATAGTCTTGAAAAGAAAGGTGAAGCTAATTATTTATTAGAAGAAACACTGCAACTAATTTTACACGCACTCAAAACAGAAAATGTAATTGCTGTACTTGATACTGGTTATAATATTAATCACAGCAAAAATTGTGGTTTAAAAGTTCGCACGGTTAAAATACCTGATAATATTAATATCGCTAACGATGAATTAGAGTACCAAAAACAACTTAAAAGTCAAGCAATTACCACACCTCCTGCTTTAATATTATCTGCAACCTCAAACCCTAATCAGTCAGCTAGAGAGCTACAAATGTCAGGGTTTAGTACTGGTTTATTTACTTATGCTTTGACGCAATACCTTTGGGAAAATAGCTTAACAACTACAGTGCAATTCGGTTTGCAAAAAGTTAATTCAACCGTACAGCAACTAGGCAGCAATCAACAGTCAACTTTAATAAACAGTAAAAAAATTCAGCAGTTAGGGACATTTGCCAGTAATTTCGGTATAGGCGCCGATATTAATATTCAGTCAGAATATTCAGGTGGCGCCGAAGGTGCTATTACTAGTGTAGAAGAAGATGGTAAAGCAGTACAGCTTTGGTTGGGAGGTGTACCAGCACATGTACTAGAATATATGGGCGCCAACTCTAGGTTTGCTGTGATCTCAAATTCAGCTTCATCACCAAATTTGGTATTGCGTGTACGCTCTGGGTTAACGGCAAAAGCTTCACTTCGTACTGACTCTAGTACAGAAACTTCAATTAGTTTACAGGTTGGACAATTAATTCAAGAAGTGGTGCGCGTTATTCCAAAAAACATCCACCTTAATATAGGATTAGATAAATTAGAACGTATCGAACGTGTTGACGCAACTAGTGCTTTTGCAACACTCAATCATATTTCGAGTACAGCCGCAGAACAACCCACAGATTATATATTTGGTAAATTGCTAGATAAACCTCAAGAAACTGGTGCAATGGTATCATCTAGTCGTTATGGTTTATTTAGCCTTAGTGGAGAATTAATTGCCAACACATCGGGTGAGGTTGGAGAAGCGGTAAAAGTTGCAGCGCAAAGACTGGCGCCAAAATTACAAACTTTACTTGCCGCAAAATTATGGCGCATTACCGAAAACGAAGCTTCATCACTGCTAAATGTCAAAGTTACACTCGAAACAGTAGTAGCTTCTCACGCTGGCGCCAGTTCGCAACCAATAATGATTAGGGAAAGTTTTAGAGGTCGAGCGTTTAGCACTAAAGTGCTTACAACGACAACGACAACGACGACGATGGAATTAAACAAACTTTCTATAGGGAATCGTATTCAATATAAAGTTGAAAATAAATCGAATCAAACTCTTTATTTAATGCTGCTAGGGTTAGATAGTAGCAAAAATGCCTTTGCATTATACGCTTGGCATAACAAGAGTGAAGATGCACCACCATTACCATCACTGCAAAATATCACTATTGAACCTGGCGCCACTACTACCGTTCCCCAAACTAACCCAGGCTTTGAGTGGATTATACAAGGACTTAGCGACTCTATTGAAGTTCAGCTAATTCTTAGCACGGCGCCTTTCACTCAAACCCTTGCTGCACTATCTGTAACAAAAGTGGCAAGAGTAGAGCAACAGCGAATTGTGCCTGTATCGAATCCTAGCGAAGTTGCAGTTGCGCTTTTGCAAGATTTACATGATGCATATAAAGACAAAAAAGATACGAGTGATGCTTACGTATGGAATGTTAATAATTGGGCAAGTTTTAGTTTTGTTTTTCAAGCCCAATAATTGTTTTAAGCACTGAAGTGCTTATTACCAGCTCTTTCACATGTATTTTTTTAAAATTAATTCTAGCTTTTGCTTTGTTGCATCTGGTATTTGATCTAACGAAGTTAAAATTGCATATTTCAATGCTGAATGCGCTTCACTCACAATAGCGGACTCACTTAGGCGCCGTACTGCTTCTGTAATAACTTTTTGTGCGTTGACAGCGTTGCGCTGTAAGTTTGCTACCACCATCTCTACTGTTACGCTGTCGTGGTCTGGATGCCAACAATCGTAGTCTGTTACTAATGCCATTGTCGCATACGCAATTTCTGCTTCGCGCGCTAGTTTTGCTTCTTGTAAATTCGTCATTCCTATTACCGTGGCGCCCCAACTACGATAAAGATTTGATTCCGCTTTTGTTGAAAATGCTGGCCCTTCCATGCAAACATAAGTACCACCACTGTGCAAAGTTACATCAGCTAAGTTTGAAGCAGTAATCGAATCACTAACAATTTTAGCTAGATGTTGACAAACAGGGTCACCGAATGTAATGTGTGCAACAATACCCTCACCGAAGAATGTAGATACTCGATTTCTTGTTCTGTCTATAAACTGGTCTGGAACCACCATATCTAATGGTTTTACTTCTTCTTTCAATGAACCTACCGCACTCGCTGAGATTATATACTCAACACCAAGCTTTTTCATCGCGTAGATGTTGGCACGAAATGGTAACTCTGTTGGCAATAATGTGTGGTTCCGACCGTGACGCGCAAGAAATGCAACTTGTGTACCGTCAAGCTTTCCTAAAATCAATGCGTCTGATGGTAAACCGAATGGTGTATCAATTTGCACCTCTTCAACTTCTTTTAATGCGTCCATTTTGTATAGACCGCTACCACCTATTATGC
The DNA here is from genome assembly GCF_019977735.1 of Calothrix sp. PCC 7716. GTDB lineage: Bacteria > Cyanobacteriota > Cyanobacteriia > Cyanobacteriales > Nostocaceae > Dulcicalothrix. The sequence goes on from NZ_AP025018.1 coordinate 1,370,769, forward strand.
CAATTTTAGTTTCTGCCATTGTTTTTACTCACTTAACCAAAAATATTAGCTTGCTGTTTGCCAAGTATTGTACCCCGCAGTACCTCCATCACACCTAATATTATTTCTACTTATTCTTCATCGAATTTTTATAAGAACTACTATTAGTTAAAAATTCATCATTCCTTGGCAATTGATACCACCTCTTTCAAGCGCGTCTAATCATCTGAAACACTAGTATTCATACAGTGTAAGCATGATTCCCTAGATGGCGCCTGTGTACGTTAAGTAGTTTCAACCTATACATGTGTATAAGTTTTTGTTAGTCTCATGTTAGTGTTAATAAAAAAGGTGTTTCACTTGCTTTGACTCTCTCATCTCGGTTTCTATTCTCATTCTCCTTAATTGGTTTAACCAAAATTATTGTGGGAAGGCGCCATGATTAGGGAGTATTAAGTATTAAAGAACCAAAAATGATTTAAATAACGCCAAAAATATCAAAACCTAATGTTTTACTATAGTAGCGGCTACCATGATGTGCTTAATGGTTGGTTTACTTGCTCACTTAAAAGCAAAAATAGTCTCGCTCTTGTTTCCATTATTGCTGTTGCCAAGGTCAAAAAGCTTGCAACCACAAGGTATAGCTTTTGCAAGTCTTGCCAATAACGACAAAGAATCAGAAACTCATGAGACTTTTTCACCTTTAAAAACGTTGCCTATTGACTCTGTATGTGATAATCGTTTTAATCAGATACAAATAGAGTTAGAGAAATCACGTTCGTTACACCAAGCAACTTTGGAGTCAACGGCGGATGGTATCTTGGTTGTAGATAATGACGGACAAATCACAGGATTCAATCAGAAGTTTGTGCAAATGTGGGGAATTTCTGAAGCTCTCCTTACTTCTGGTTCAGATCGAGAAGCTCTGAAAGCTGCACTTAGTCAGTTAGAAGACCCGAAAGATTATGTTGCGACAATCAGAAAATTGTGCGCGCTTCCTTCTTCACAAGTTTATGACGCGATTACCTTCAAAGACGGTAGAATTTTTGAGCGGTATTCACAACCTCAGTATGTAGGTGGCAAAATTGTCGGTAGAGTATGGAGTTTCCGTGATATCACTGCACAAAAAACTGCGGAAGCAAAAATTCGTCATCAATCTTTACACGATTTATTAACTGATTTACCCAATCGCGTCTTATTTAATGAGTTATTGGTCTTGGCTTTGAAACAAGCTAGTGAGAATCAAGAAAAGCTTGCTGTATGTTTTTTAGATTTAGACCGTTTTAAAACGATTAACGATACATTAGGTCATGCAGTTGGTGACCAGTTACTCAAAAGTGTTACTCAACGTTTAACGCAGTGTTTACGAGAAGGAGATATTATTGCTCGTTGGGGTGGTGACGAGTTTACTATACTTTTGCCTAAAATTCGTGATGTCAAAGATGCTGTAAATATACAAGAGCGGATATTAGCAGCTTTAAACCCTACATTTGATATACAAGGTAATCAACTACACGTTAGTGCCAGTATTGGAACTGCGCTTTATCCTTTACACGGTGATGATGCAGAAACTTTAATTAAACATGCTGATGCTGCATTAAATCGTGCAAAATCTCAGGGTAGAAATAAATATCAGTTTTACAATTCTGGTATTACTACGCAAACTACAGAGCTATTTATATTAGAGAATAGTTTATATTATGCGTTAGAGAAGGAAGAATTTTCTGTTTATTATCAACCGCAAGTAAATATTACTACTGGTAAAATTACTAAAATGGAAGCTTTGCTACGTTGGGAGCATAGTGGGTTAGGAGCTATTTCTCCAACCAAGTTTATTCCATTAGCTGAGGAAACAGGACAAATTATACCAATTGGCGAATGGGTGCTTCGGACTGCTTGTATTCAAACTAAGTATTGGCAGAAAGCTTTGGCAATACCATCGCTTTCGGTAGCGGTAAATTTATCTGCACGTCAATTTCAGCAACCAAATTTAGTAGATATGGTGCAGCAAATACTTATAGAAACCGAATTGGCGCCAGAGTGTTTAGAATTAGAGATAACTGAAGGTATTGCCATGCAAAATATGGATTTAACAAAAGACATATTAAATGATTTGCATCGCATGGGTGTGTCTATATCTATAGATGATTTTGGGACTGGGTATTGTTCGCTAGCGTATCTTAAAAATTTTCCAATACATACTCTAAAAATCGACAAGTCTTTTGTGCGTGATTTAGCGACAAACACGCATGATGCTGCAATTACCACTGCTATAATTGCTTTAGCACATGGTTTACATATGGATGTAGTTGCTGAAGGAGTTGAAACTGAGGAACAGCGAAGACTATTACAAATTCTTGACTGCGAATTAATGCAAGGATTCTTATTTAGTAGTGCTATTTCCGCAGAAGATGCAACCAAATTACTACGTAAGTATAAACGCCGAAAAGTTAATAATCAACCTTTTTTAGTTGCTTAGTTATTTTATTTATAAATTCTTCATCATAGTCTGCGTTTTCCCAGTTAAGCGCGGATTGAATTTGATGAATAGATAAATTAATAGCGAGTTTCAAATTTGCATTTTTCAGGTTTGCATTAACTAAATTTGCTCCTTTAAAATTAACTCCTTTTAGATTTGCATTACTTAAGTTAGCTTTTTCAAGGTTCGAGAAAGCTAAATTCGCTCCACTTAGATTTGTTCGTCTTAGGTCAGCACTGTTTAAGTTAGCTGTGCTGAGATTTGCGCGCGATAATAAAGCGTGACCGAGGTGAGCATTTTGGAGATTCGCTTTATAAAAATTTGCTTTGTAAAAATATACTCCTATTGCTTCTGCTTCATATAAGTTGGCTTCACTTAAATCTGCTGAGATACAGTTTGCTGAAATTAAATTGGCATTTATCAGATTTGCGCGTTTTAAATTTGCTTCGCTTAAATCCGCATCTCTAAGATTAGCGTTTTGTAAGTTTGTTGCTATCAAGTTTGTATTTAACATTAAAGCATTTCTCAGGTTTGAGTTGCTTAAGTCGGCGCCAATGAGGTTTGCATAGCTTAAGTTGGAATTTGCAAGTTGGGCGCCATTTAGGTTCGCTAGACTTAAGTCTGGTTCTATATCAGAATTTTGTTGTCTCCATTTTACCCAGGTTAATGCACCTGCTCTTAGTAAAGTCAGATGCTCGAAATTTGCCATAGTTTAATAATCCTAATTGCTGTTTGCGGGGGTTGGGGGGCGGGGTTTACGGTATCATCATTCTTGACGACCAATGGTTTGGGTTCTACCTGCTACACTTTCGATGGCGGCTTTGGCGCCAGCTGCTCCTGCTAGAATATCGCGTTCTTGCCCTCCTAGGTATAGGCGCCCAAAACTACCTACTGCTTGGACTTCTAAAATATTGATGGATGCTGCTTTCTCTGCTTCGTTTGCTGCCAGTGCTGCGTAAGCTGCTGGTTCGACTTCGAGAACATACAGTGTTTCCCCTGCTAATAGTAATTGTCCTCTACGAGTACGGTTGATAAGCTGGGTTTGGTAAGCATCGATATTACGAATAATTTGGCTGGAGACTACACGCGGTTTAATACATTCTTCGCGCTTAACTCCTAAAAAGGCTAAAATAGCTTGACCCGCAGCGCGTGTTTCACCCTGCGAACCCGAATGAACTTCGAGTAAACCATATAATCTCTCAACTACTTGCACCCCTGGACGCACTGAAGCAGATTTTAATGCGACATCGGTAATGCGATTAATTTCTATGCCAGGAGAAATTTCAATCCATAGCGATGTGTCCCCTGGTAATGGCAAGAAACCTTGGGCAACAGTTCCTATGTATGCTGCATGTTGCGGTTGTAAGTTGTCGAGAAATACAAAACTGCGTAGTTCGATACCCAAGGATGTTCTCCAGTCGTAATGTTAATCAAAAAGTGCGTGCGTAAATCCAACGTATCATAAGCGCGGGACCTTGAAATTCCTTCTTTGGGTTCTTTTCCGAAAAATCTTACTTCAATCGTGTATGTATATGTCTATGCATCTCGTGTCATGCTGAGGAACGTTAACGCAGTTTTCCCGCAGGGTAGCATCTCGTGTCATGCTGAGGAGCGTAAAGGTAAACAAAGTTTTCCCGTTATCCGTAAACGGAGTTTTCCCTTTACTGGTAGGATATCCGCTTATGGTAAGGTAGCATCTTAAAAGATTTTAATTTTATTTAAAAGTAAAGTTACAATCCGTTATTAGTATAACGTAGGGTGTGTGGCGCCATGAAAAAACTTCATCGTAATGATAACACTTATAGCGTCACGCACCAATTCAATTGATTGAAACTTATTAAACCCTCTGTGTACTCTGTATCTCTGTGGTAATAAATTATTCCACCTCAACAACTTCAGGTTCAGTAACAACTACTTGTTTGAGGTTTTCTTGCAAAATATCTAAAACAACTTGGGGATCGGTTCTTTGCTGCATTACCTCAGCTTCTGGGTCATGACGGTTTTGCACGTTAGGTAAGTCACTTCGTAACTCTTCCACTAATGCAATTAGCTTGGCAACTTTTTGCTCTGTAAGTAGATTAAGTTGTAACATTAAATGAGAGTTTTTAGTACTCATTTCTTCTTGACGAGCTTGATATATCAGTACACCTGTGGAAATTAAGAGTGAAGCAACATCAATTCCTTGTTCGTGTAAATCGAATCTAGGAAATTCCCATGTTAAAGCACCGATATCTGCCAGATGACTACAAATACCCCAAGCAGTAAAAAAAATAATTTCGGCATATAGAAACCACGCTTTACCAAAGGTAGCGGCAATTTTTTCTAAAATACGTTGATGAGTTGGAACACTTTCTTCGTAATGAGCATGAAGAGCGATAATTGCCTCTATATTTTTTAATACATGTTCTGGTGCTTCCGTATCTTGAATGCTCAAATCAGTTTGTTGTTTAGTTTTAATGTTCATATTCTAAAAGTGTATTTTAATTCAAGTCGTCATTCAAACTAAGCAAATACAGTTAGCAATAATAATAAATTCATATGTTATCTCAAAGAAACCCGGTTTCTATGATTCTATTGTTTCATTAACATTATTAAACGCAATGCTGCAAATGTACCTATACCGTGCGGTAGAAATAAATTAACTTCTGAGCGTAAAATAGACGTTTTAGGGGGTTTCAGGTTCCTTCATGAAAATTTGACACTTCTCAGAATCAAAATCAGAAATCATGCGTCAGTTAATTTATCAATCTAGTAATATTCCCTTTATAAGGTGACTTATGTCTAAGCATTCTATTAAATTTTTGGTGTTTGGAGCTTTTGGTTTATCTTTGTTTGCAGGAAGTTTACCTGCATTAGCTCAGTATAATGGCAATGGTGATGTCGTAGTACCCACAACAGGTAGTGGTGGTAGTGTTGGTGGTTCGACTGATTCCTCTGTTTACTCTGGCGACAGATATCCATCCGGAGGTTCTGTAAACACAAGCGCACGGTTTGTTTGTCAACAGTTTAATGGTCAAAATACTGTGATGTATCAACCGCAAAGCCAACCAGGACAATATTTTGCTTGGGCAACTCCTCGCACTTTGGGTGGTGGTTGGGATACCGCACGTCGCTGCCAAGCTATAGCTCAACGTTTAGAATCATACCGTGGTGACGGTCTGCTCGAACTCCAAACAAGTGTAATGAATGGAGAAAATGTTGTATGTGTTACTACTGAAGCAAACCCTTCTTGCCGTATTGTTTTCACCGTACCACGTGACAAAGACCCCTATATTGTTCGTAACAGTGTATTTGAAAACTTAGCATCTGCCGACGACGGACAACAAACAACCGCTATCAATACATATCGTGATAGAAATGGTAATCAAATCGAACAGATTTATCGTACTATCGTGGGTGGAAATAACGGTAGAAGTATTAGTAATAATCGTTCTCCAAAATCTCCAATTGCTTTAAAACCATTTTTAGATAGAGCAGATGGTGGTACCGGACAAGGATTGAGAAACGGCGCCAAAATTGGGCGTCAACCAAACACGAGACAGCAACCAGGCACCCGTCTTAACCCAAATAGATTTAAAAGATAGGCTCAACAAACAATTGAGAGAAGAAACTTTTGTCTTCTGCTCAAATATAAATTGTAGAGGCGCCTTACGAACGGTTACATTAATTGCGTCTCTACATTTTTCAATACCCGCTTTTTAATTACACGCGCAAGAACACCTACTTAAACTGAGTAAGGGGCAATAAGTTTTGCCTCAATATGGACAAGTACTACATATAAAGCAGCAAGTCCACGTAAACCATCTAAATAATGAAGACGCAACCGAGACAATTTTTCTATAGGTTTATTCATTGATTAATTTTCCAACGAATTGGTAGCTAGTCAGGTAGATACAACATACATCTTTACGCTCATCTAATAATTTTATTAAAGACTTTCTGGGCAACCAGCAAACTTTTCTAACAGTTCATCAATTATTTTGCAGCCTGAGTCTCTCCAAATCTCAAGAATGTGCTTTTGTAACCAAGTGGAATTAATGGTTCTATTTTCATGATATCGACATGTCAATACTCTATTTTCTGGTGGTTCTACTTCTATTAATTGGGGGTTATCTTCACGCGAAGAAGTGCCTTTTTTCCATCCGTCAGGAGTTAGGTGCCACTCAGTCCATTCATTTATACTACTTGATTTTGGAAAGTAGACATTCATATATTATCCTCGCTAAAAAACTTATACGGTAATCTTTAAGATGAATTTATTATGATTGATTCATAATGTGTTTAGTTCCATTTGTACTTGATAAAGTCAATTCTTGATTTGCTGTGTAGACTACCTCTTAAAATGCATTTAAATAACTCATTTTTCCGAAAACTTATCTTAATCTTTTTGTTTGCTTTTAATCACTCTTGCTGGTATACCTGCTACATTCGAGTAGGGTGGAATATCTTCGGCAACAACTGAATTGGCGCCTATAATGCTACCTTTACCAATAGTAACTCCGTTTAGAATCGTTACTCCGTGACCAAGCCAACAATTATCTTCAATCACAATTCCTTTGCGAGTCATATCATTATTCGGAATATTTTGATTGATATTGTTAAAAACATTTCTGGAAGCAAATATTCCGGAATTATCCCCTATAACACAATCTTGACCAATTTTGATATTTCCTAGCCCAATTACATAAACATCATTACCAATGAATGTACGTTCATCAATGTAAATATCAGTAGCATCTAGTGCCCTAATATTAACTCCTTTATTCAAAATAACTCCATCTCTTATATCAATATGGTTATCTATGCCCCTGCCATCAATACAAACTTCTTTAAAAATATGTACAAACTTACCAATTTCAATGCATCTAGTACCAAAAAAATAGGCGCCTTCTTCAATGTAAACTGAATTATCAATTCGCTTAAAAAGACTCTTATAAATAAAATTCCGTATTTCTAAACCTAAGCAGTGAGTTGGAATTTTACCAAAAAGATTAGTTAGTACTAGTTCTTTCAATCGTTCAATTATTGTTTGATTATGATATATCATAAAACCCACATTTACTAAACCTTATTTGCAAATATATAACTCTTTTGTTCTTAATTATTTGATTTATTTTTACTACTCTTGGCAAATCTCGGTCAAATTCAAAATTTGCCACAAAAGCACTAGATACTTGTATAAAAATTGCCAGTATCTATATATATTTGATTTGCAATAAACTCATTGAGTAGTACAAAAATCACTTATAAATGTACTTAACTTAATTCTTAAGTTAGTCACACACTGAATATACTGATTTGATTTTGACAACTTGCTAACAAATTGCTATCAGCTAATCCTTAATAGCACTAATGCTATCACTAGTTAATTGCGTGAATTTTAGCTCTCGTATAGTAATTTAATACTAGCAAAATTATTATATGCAAGCACAAAAAACAAACTTATACAAAAGTGTTATCAGTATCAGTAAAATTCGTAAATTTGAATACAAGTATATCTATATAGACCCGTTAGACATACATTTTTCAATTACAAATCACTTTCAGTGTCAAACTTCCTAATTATCAAGTCAGATATTTCAAGTAGCAATTAGCAACTTGATGAACAAAGATGTTAAAAAAGCTACATTTAAATGAGTATCTGAGAACTTTAATTATGTCAAAATTATTAAGGTGGAGTTTCGCCTACTTCAGCCAGTACGTTGAAGTTTACCATTGGCGCAAATATATAAGCACTCCCCCGGTTTCGATGGCGCCTTTGCTGTATGTAGTTTTCAGAGGCTGTTAGTATAATCATAGCAATCACGGTGGGTCAGACCTTTGAGCTACCTTTGTGCCCTTGAATAGTAGCGAGTTTACATTTATTCCTGTAGTTAACACTAACACAGACTTTTTAAAGTAAGTGTGAATTATGCAAAATATTTATAAAGCTTGTATGAAATTACATTATGTTGATTATGGCAATCTTTGATTTTCTAGTTTAATTCCATCTGCTGCAACTCGCCAAATTACGCGGAATGATTGGAATAATTCCTATAAAATTCGTTCTTCAGCCAAAGTTATACAAATCTTATTATTAGAGTATAAAGGTAAAAACTTTCTCATCAACAGAGCAAAGTTATGAGCATCCAGTCGCAATTCTCAAACACTTAGGTTGATTCCAATACCATGAGTTAAGAATTGATTAATTAAACTTTATCCCAAACAAGAAGCGCATTAAATTAAAACGTTTAATTGATTTATAAAAAATTAGAATACTCAAGAATGAAGCGAAAGTAACAAACATAAACTTAAATATTATATTTATATCCCATTGAACCGTATAAAAGCCAATAATAATAATAAAATTCATATGAACTATATAAACTGGATAAGACGCTTGATTGAAATAAACAACAAATCGATTACTCCAATTCAGGTATTGTTTAGCGAAATTTAATAAAACAATTAACCAACAAAAACTATTTATGCTCAAAATTAGTTGAATTAACACATTTATAAGAGTAAAGTTATAAACTAAGTGAAACTCGCTAATATCCAAAAATGATAAAAATATCGTTAATGTCAAAACAAAACTCAATGCAATTGTATTACTTTGCTCAATTATGATTTCAATCTGCTGATTAAATATAAATAAATAGCCGAGTATGAAAAATAGAAAATAGTAAATAGGATTGTAATATACTAAGCAAGTCATTCTTGCTAAAGTCAATGGAATTACATATAAAAAAATTATGACTTTCGGTTGGTGTGATAAAGAGGTTATGGCTTTTATCAAATTCTGACCGTTGCTTGTCTTTAAATAGTCAGAGAAAGGTAGAAGAATAAAAGAAAAGCCAATCAGATACAGAATAAACCAGAAGTGTCCAGGTGTAAATGTACCAGTAAAACCATTAATATGTTTATAATCAATCTTGAAAAAAAGCGGGTAATACTGCAAAAATGATATCTTGACATTCTGATGGTGATTAAGGAATGTAAAATAACCAATGGGTGGTAGCAATACAAATATACCAAATAGAAACGGAATCAATAATCGCTTTAACCGTTCAAAACAATATTCTTGCTTACTTCTACTATCTAAAGAATACTTTGCTGCGGCGCCAGCGATAAAAAAGAATAGTGGCATAAACCACTGATTAACAAATCTGATAAAAAGCTCAAAGCCGGGATGAGTAGTACTATTCTCAAGATAATAAGAATATATAACATGAGGTTTAAAAATAAGCGCGCTATGGTAAGGAATCAGTAGTAAAGTTGCTACAATTCTTAGCCAGTCTAAATAGTAGCGTCTTTCCTTACCTTCTTTGAGCGTAGACACAATTATACCCTGCTGCAACAATATATATGTTACTTCATCTTGATATATGTTACTTCATCTTGATATATGTTACTTCATCTTGTGGAATGGGCATCCTTGCCCGTTCCAAGCATAAGGCGGTTGTTGTTCATATTTTTTGTTTAATAATTTTATGACTGCACAGGCAGGGATGCCTGTGCCACAATCTATAGTTTAGTTTGGTAGCTGGCAAATTCCATTGTGAAGGTTGCCATACCGGAAGTGATTGACCTGAGTGCGGTTGAGTAGCCAAACATTTTGAAGAGTGGAACTTCTGCTTGAATGACTGAGTAACCCTGCATTGTTTGTGACCCTAATAGCAAACCTCTTCGTGATGACAAGTCACCTTGTACTCTTCCTACATATTCGTTGGGTGTTTCTACCTCAACATGCATGATAGGTTCGAGTAAGTGGGGGTCTGCTTGGGTAAATGCTGTTTCAAATGCTTGTTTTGCTGCCATTCGGAATGCAAACTCGTTTGAGTCTACTTGGTGATATGAACCACCATTTAGCACTATTTTGGCGCCAACTACAGGATAACCATCTATTTTTCCAGCTTGCATAGCTTCGATGAAACCTTTTTCGCAAGCTGTAATAAATGTACTAGGAATGGCGCCTCCAACTACACGATTAATAAATACGAATGGTTCGTCGCACGGTTCAATCCAACCAGTGACGTGAGCATATTGACCTGGTCCTCCTGATTGTTTCTTTAATCGATAGTCAAAGGTAACTTTTTTACCAATAGTTTCGCGATAAGCAACGGCAGGTTTACCAACATACATTTCAGCATTATACTCACGCTTAATACGCTCAATATATATTTCTAAGTGCAGTTCACCCATTCCTGATATCAAAGTTTCACCGGTTTCTGCATCAACACTGACGCGGAAAGTTGGGTCTTCTTTTTGGAAACGATTGAGCGCTTTAGATAATTTATCGCTGTCTTCTTGTTTCTTGGGTACTACCGAAAGCGATATTACAGGTTCTGGAACGAACATTGCTTCTAAAGAAACAGGCGCCTCCCCGGTATAGAAAGTATCACCGCTTGCACAATCAACTCCTAAAAGTGCAACAATATCTCCAGCTACAGCAATCTTTACTTCCTCGCGTTTGTTAGCGTGCATTCGTAGTAATCTACCAATTTGCACCCGCTGTTTTGTACGAGCGTTGTATACTATATCACCAGGCTTCAAGGCGCCAGAATAAATACGTGTGTAAGTTAATTGCCCAAATGATTCTAGTGTCAGTTTAAATGCTAACGCCACTAAAGGCGCCTCAACGTCAGCATACACACTTATGTTGTCAGATGTCTTTACTACCTCACGCTCAACAGGAGACGGAAGATAGCGTGCGACAGCATCAAGCAAGTTTTGCACACCTTTATTTTTAAACGCAGAACCAAGTAGTACAGGAACTAATTCCAGATTCTTTGTAGCATTACCAATAGTCTCCCAAATCAATTCGTTTTCAACTTCTTCACCAGCTAAAAGCTTTTCAGTCATTGGTTCAGAAAACAGCGACAATGCATCAAGCATTTTCTCACGCGCTTCTGACGCTTCGTGCATAAGCGATTCAGGAATTTCTGTTTTCACCCAGTTTTCACCAGCTTCACCTTCATAAAAATTTGCAATCATTTCTACAAGGTCAATAACTCCCTGAAATTCGTTTTCTTTACCAATTGGATATTGAACGAGTAACGGATTCAGTTGTAATTTATCGCGTATCGCTTGCACCACTGTAAACGGATTGGCGCCCGTTCTATCCATCTTGTTAATAAACGCAATTCTCGGTACACGATAACGCTTCATTTGCCTATCTACCGTTATTGACTGCGACTGCACACCCGCAACCGCACATAACACCATCACTGCACCATCTAATACACGCAGCGCACGCTCAACTTCGATAGTAAAATCGACGTGTCCAGGTGTATCTATCAGATTAATTTGGGTATCGTGCCACATACAAGTAGTTGCAGCAGATGTAATTGTGATACCGTGCGCTTTTTCTTCTGGCATGTAATCCATAGTGGCGCCTTTTCCACCACCACGAACTTCTTCAATCGCGTGAATTCTACCCGTGTAATAAAGAATCCGCTCGCTAATTGTTGTTTTACCAGAATCGATATGTGCAGAAATACCGATGTTACGGACACGGGGTCGGGGAATCATAACAACTTGACCTTATTTTTTAATTTTCTGAATTGTTGACAATCTTGTGGAACACTCTTGTGGAACAGGCATCCCTGCCTGTCTCTTAATAATCTCTAGGCGGGCAAGGATGCCCACCCCACTCTTAGGGTGCTATTAACACAAGAGGGTGCTATTAAATTGTGGTAATAGCTATATATAGAGAGGGGATGTAATTCTTACTTGTGGACGGGCATTGTGCCTCACAATCATCCTGTTCTTCAGGTACTCTCTATTTAATTTTTATGCCCGCGTACTAAACTCATGACTTTGGACTCCTCGTAGAGCTATGATATCGCCTCTGCGTGAGCAGCTTTTTTGATTATATGCTACAAATCATAATACAGCAAGGGGTATTTTGGCAAGGGCACCTCTACATAACAGCATGTTTCCAAAATTGGTAGCTGCGCGGGTCAATACTACCTTTCTCAACATTATAGATTTGCTCCAAACATCTAAAAAACGCTTGGGCATATTGTTCTAACCCTAACAACTTCAAACTTTTCAAAATTCTAGTGATTCGCAAATGGTTATGGTCTCCCCACTGCAACCACTCTTGTTTGCGTACTTCAAACGTATCTGCTAATTTAATTTCTATATTATTATCATTCTCAATGCATTGTAAGCCATAAAAGCCAAGCATGATTTTAAACGAAGTGAGTAATTGACCCTTGAGTTTATCACTTACTCGAAATTGCTCAATATCAGACTCTGTAAGAATTGGCGCCTTACTATTAAAGTTACTAGCATCGGTTAAAGGAAATAACCATTGGATATAATCATGGACATATTCAAGTTCCGAGTAGTCCCAAGACCATATTTGCTCTATTTTACGTCCCTCTGCATCAGGAACGGCACCTAAATAAAATTCTACTATCCTTGACATAGCTTTATCTCCAATTATGCGGCGCCAAATTTAACATCAGCACCTTTATTGAATTCACTTACAATTGTAATAATTCCTTCAATATCCGCATCATTGTTAAACATTCCATCTAACCGCTTATAAAAATCTAGGAAAATATTGTTAAAAGTTAATACTTATATTATTGTCATCACCACGACTATGATAACTGTAGTCGTGGTTTTGTTTATTGGTTACTTAGCCCTTTGAGGTGTTCCAGAATACTGCTGTTTTCAGTTTGTAGACCAAGGATGGTTTGCCTGAATAACTGATGTTCCGCTTGGTTCGCTTCTATAGATTGTTGCTGGGAAGTTACTACGTTATACCAATTTAATATGAAGTCGCATATAATAGTGTTGTAACCTGCATCTACCTTAAGTACTTATGAGCCGCCCATTTAAAATAGAGATAACAGAGAGTGAAGAGGAGTTAAAGAAACGGCTACAAACAGCTAGACTCGCAGACCAAAAAGAGAAACTTCAAATGCTATGGTGGCTTGAAAGTGGTCAAATAAGCGAGCAACAGGAAATAGGAGAACGTCTTGGTAGAGATACCTCAACCATAACAAGATGGCTACAAAAATATCGTTCGGGCGGATTAGCTAGTTTGTTGGAAATAAAAAAGGCGCCAGGTGCGACCCCCAAAATGAATGAAGAAATAATCGCAGCGCTAAAGCGGGAACTAGAAACAGGGGAAGGTTTTACTAGTTATGGCGCCATCGTTGAGTGGTTAGAAAAAGAACATGGACTTAATATGGAGTATGGAACAGTTTATGCATGGGTAAGATATCGATTTGGAGCAAAACTTAAAGCTCCACGCCCTAAAAGTCACAAGCAAGACGAAGAAGTAGTACAAGGCTTTAAAAAAAACTTGGTACGGTGCTGTTGAGCCTGGAAACCCTTCTAGCACAAGGCAGATGCATTCGTTATTTTTGTCAAGATGAAACCAGACTTGGTTTGAAAACACAGACAGGTAAAGTTATTACCGCTCCTGGAATAAAACCGACTGTACCTGTTGCATGGGGACGAGACAATTTTTGGATATATGGCGCCATCGAACCCTTAACGGGAGAACATTATTTATACGAGTCTCCTAAACTCAATGGTGAATACTTTCAAGAGTTCTTGGATTGGCTATCTCACGAATTAGGCTCCGATTATGCAATTTTACAGATTGACCAGGCGCCTGCCCATACAAGTTCTGCAATTCGTTGGCCTGAAAATATTATCCCTCTGCTCCAACCGCCACATTCCCCTGAACTTAATCCAATTGAAAGACTTTGGGAATTACTTAAAAAACCACTTAAAAATAAACTGTTTTCTTCGTTGCAAGATTTACGTAATTGCATCCAAGAGTTGTTTGACCAACTTACACTTGAACAGGTTATGTCTGTCTCCTCTTACAACTTTATTTTAGAAGCGCTTTTCTATGCAGCTTCATATTAAATTGGTATTAGAAAACGAGTTTTGGGAAGATTTTCAGAAATTAGAACAGGAGCGTACAATGACTTATATTACTTCTTTTGAGCGTATTGGCCAACTTAACCATGCAAAGTCGTCTGTTTTACGACTGTTAACTAAGCGCATAGGGGAAGTGTCAGAACAAAATCGCACTACTATCGAGTCTCTGACGCTTGAAAAGCTTGATGCATTAAGCGAAGCCTTATTAGATTTTACCTCTACCGACGATTTATTACACTGGTTGCAAGAAAATCAGTAACCCTAGATGGCGCCGTGTCCAGCCTAAAAATTACGGCGCCTCGACCCAATAACCAGGGCGCCTGCGCTCAGAGACGTGATTATTAAGAGCGGGACACTACGTGAACACGTCTTTACACTATATGTTTTATTGCGTTATAAGCTGCGGCTCTAACTATTTGGTTTGCATCTGAAGTTAGTTCATTTAGGATGTGTTTGGGGGTGTTGGGATTTTGAGCTATAGCGTATCTTTCTAACCAGGACTCGGAACGATAATTTTTGATTAATGCTTGTTGCGGCGCCTGAGCATGTAAAAATACAATAAATCGACTAAATGATGGTACTAATGTTTTGGCTATTCTTTCTAATGTAATTTTTGCAAACTGTTCTGTAGGCATTTTAGGGTTGTTTGCTGCTCGGTGACGCACGTGATATTTTCTATCGCGGGCTAATATTTCTAAAGTTTCTAGGGGTGTATTTGTATTTGCTGCTATTAGCGCACGAACTGACTGGTCTGGATGTTTTGCTAATTCTATCAGAATATTCGCAGGAGTTGCTAAGTTTTGAGCTATTTGTTGAGGAAATTCTTGAATTAATTCTTCATTAATTAAGTTTTGTGGGGTGTTCGAGTTATTTGCCAATGCTAAACGAATATCGCGATATTGAGATAAGGCTAATTCTTGCAGTAAATATGTAGGAGTATTTGGGTTAGAAGCAACTGCTTGACGAACTAAATAATTTTCATCTTTAGCTAATATTTTTAGTAGGCTAGTTGGTGTATTACTATTTCGTGCTACAGCATGACGAATGTAATAGCTTTTTTCTGTGGCTAAAGCTGAAAGTAAATCTACTGTTATATTGGGATTTTTTGCAACATTACAACGTATCCACTCGTTTTCATCTTGTGCAAGAAGAGATAGCACGCTTTTAGGAGTATTTGGGTGACTTGCAATTTGATG
The DNA here is from genome assembly GCF_019977735.1 of Calothrix sp. PCC 7716. GTDB lineage: Bacteria > Cyanobacteriota > Cyanobacteriia > Cyanobacteriales > Nostocaceae > Dulcicalothrix. The sequence goes on from NZ_AP025018.1 coordinate 1,386,318, forward strand.
ACGAATGTTACTGCCTTTATCTTGAGCTAAAATTTGTAGTAAATTTGCAGGCATCTTTATATTTCCCCCTACACTAAAACGTATCCAGTTATCTTGGTCTACGCATAGCTTTTTTAATGAATTTATAGAGGTATTAGGATTTGTTGCTACGCACGAACGTACATATGTATTTTTAGAATTTGCTAAGAAGTCTAGTAATTTAACGGGGGTATTTAGATTCGCTGCAACGCGCGCATGTATAAAGTCAGATGGATATTGGTATAATTTTTCTATTAAGTGAATCGGTGTATTTGGGTTACTAACAATAGCACCAAAAACTTGTTCAGCGTATCTTTTAATATAAGATTCTGGTTCTGCGGCAGCTTCAGAATATACTTTATTATAATATTCAGCTACACTTTCTATTAAATTTACTGGAATATTTGGATTTGATACAACATACTCATGAATACTGCTATAGAAGTTCTTACCACATAATATTTTGAGTACGTGAGTAGGTGTATTTGGATGCAGTGCGATTGTATATAAAATTTTATTATGCAAATTTGGAAGCAAAAAATCTGGAATTAACTGAGCAATTGCTAAATCTTCTTGATTAACTTCATATGTAAATACTGGATTAAAATTTAATATTACTTGTTGTGCAACTTCTTTTGTATCTAACTCTATTTCTTTAACTAAATTTACATGCAGTTTTGCAACTTCTTGGACTTTTGCGTAATGGCTTTGAGATAAGTGTTCTAAAGCTGTTTTAGAAGTGTTAATATGTGATGCTACTAGTATTAATATATCTTCATTATGATGTTTGGATGCAGCATTAAGAATATAATCTGGTACTTGTTCTTGTTTTAGAAGGCTGATTAGTGTATTTAATGGTATATTTTCTACTAAATTAGGATTTTCTAATAATAAAAGTGGTAAAATTGGATTACTGAGTAATTGTTTTGGAAATTTGGCGCCTAATTTTAATAAAACATCTGTAGGGGTATTCGGGTTTGCCGCGACTCTCTCACATACAGCTTTGCTAGATACTGCTAACTCGCGTAATAGCTCTGGTGGCGCCGCATTATTTTCTGCCACTCTGAGCATTAATGTTTTACTTGTATAAGCTAGTTCGCGCAATTGCTCTGGTGATGTGTCTTGTGATGCTGCTTGTTGTTTTTGCTGTAATAATATAGATGTTTTAGATTGATTGGGCATACGTTGCTATGTGTCTTGTGGAACAGGCATTATTGCCTGTCCCTATAACTACATAAATTGTAATTCAACCCGCCCCTACAGGTTTGTCGTATATGCGCTGTATCCGTATGCCATTGGTTCGCGCATTGACTCTACGGGTTTGATGCTCCGGTTGATAGATTGGGCAAATGGTATTTTTATGCCTTTGATGGTTTCTGGTACAATGGAATACTCGTTTGTTGGTTCAACGCTGTATTGGGGACATTTGGCTTTCATTCCCGCTTCTACTAGCATTTCGTCTATTTCGGCTGCGGTAAACTGTCTCAAATAAATTTCGTTTTTACCTGCTGGGTTTAATCGACGTATCCAGTTGTGGATGATGTGGGAAGGACAAACTTTATTATGGAATGAGTGGTTGAATATAAATGTTCCACCTGGTTTAAGTACACGCACCATTTCTGCCATCAGTTTACGCAGTTGCGCTTCGGGGATGTGCATAAAGACACAGTTGGAAATTAGTAAATCTATTGAGTTATCTTCTAACGGTAGAATTTCGGCTGAGTTACAAATCACGTTAAACTCGGCGCCTGGAAAGAAATTATACTCTTGCTTACACTTGAGTAGGCGCCGTAATAAAGGTTCAGAGATATCTAGACCGTAATATTTTGAAGTGCGAAGATTTTTATCTAACGACAGAAATAAAGGAATGCGTCCATAACCGCAGCCAATCTCTAATATACTGTCAACAGTCTTATTTTTAGGAAACTTGCTCCAAACACCCGAAGGCGTCCCAGTTAAAAGCTTATAGTCTTTTTTGATAGCGGCGCCAGCTTCAGCTTGTTCAATTTGCTGCGAACCATAGTACGTCTTACCGATTTCATCCCACAATTGCTTGTGTCCGGTATTATTTAAATTTTCATAATCTTTAGGCAGGTAAACACCATCCCGAAGCTGATACTCATTCAGGTTGGGTTTTACGCTCATCGCTTGACTCATAAAAGTAATTGCTCTTGAGTATTATATGTTTTCGGTTATACGCGCAATCTATAGTAAACCGCAATTGTTAGATTTGCGGGTATATAAAGACATTCTCCTTCATTTTATAAGTATTTTTCCCGAAACATATAGCAATCCCCCCGTTATAACGACTCGTTATAAAGACTCGTTGTAAGGACTTCAGTCCTTAACACCCAAGTGCCACACAAAAAAAGTTTGATGACAAAAGTTATTATTTATCGTGTCATACACCCAAAAATCCCTTCTAGCTTGATTCATTCTCAAAAATCAACTAATTAACTTTATATATTTTTATATTGTCAATCAAATTTAGTAATGATGTAAAACTAATAACCTGCATTCCGCACTTAAAGTATTCATATCTACTTGCAATAAACGAATTGATTATCCCAACCCCTCTTAACAAGAGAGGTTAGGGAAGTTAGGGGGATTATCATGACAAACTATTGCATTAACTCTCTTCAAAACAACACTAAAATTACACAAAGATAAAATCTATTAAAATTTAGGTAATAATCACTTATTGAAGCAATTTTGCATTTACATAAAAACAAACAATCCTTATCTGACAAAGATTTGACCCTATTATCATTACGCCTTTACAAGATATTGCAAACACTAAAACATTATTGCTAATGTTATCTAAGGAACTCAACTCATATCTGATAAATTTAAATTTAAACTTTATTTACTCTCCATATCTCGCGCGTAAGGCTAATGACGATTATGTACACCATCACATCAGGGGCAAAGCAAAAAGTTGTGCTGCACATACCAAACACAACTTTCAAAGTAAACTATCAAATAGTCCATGCAATTCCAGGAAGAATTCGGTTTCGTATTCCACTACTTGCTCTAGACCAAAGTTATGCTTTGCGTTTAGAAAATTTGCTGAATAACGAAACTCATATAACCAAAGTTCGGATTAATCGTAATGCAGGTTCAATAGCTATTCATTACCGACCAACACAAAATAATCTAATACCTTCACTACCGCAACTAATTCAAGATGCAACTTGCTCTCTTGCAATAGAACACCACCATCACGAACATCATCACCATCATGGTGAGGATGGATTTAAAGTTCCTGCTTTTGCGACATTGATGGCACTGTTAAAGTTAGCATTTCCAATTCCAACAGCTTTGGTTGCTTCAACGGTAGCAGTTGCTGCATTGCCTGTTTTCAAACGCGCGATGGCAAGTATTACACGTCAACGTAAATTAAATATAGATTGTTTAGATTTCTTGGCAATCGTTTTGACTTCATTTCAAGGTAACTTACTGGCGCCAGCTTTACTAATGACGTTACACGAAGTTGGAGACACAATTCGTACACGTACTGCTCAAGTTTCAGATGAAGGTACATCTGACTTATTAGAGTCATTGGGTAGTTTTGCTTGGGTAGAACAAGATGGTGAAAAAGTGCGCGTTCTTGCTACTTCCGTTCAACCAGGAGATAAAGTATTTGTTTACCCAGGTGAACAGATACCTGTTGATGGAAAGATATTGTCTGGTGAGGCATTAATTGACCAACAAAAGCTTACAGGTGAATCAATGCCAGTTACACGTTCAGTTGGTGAATATGTATATGCTTCAACTTTAGTACGTGAAGGTACAATCTCGATTAATGCTGAACGAGTGGGTAGTGATACTCGTGCAGGCGCCAGTATTCGATTGATACAACAGGCGCCTGTATATGATACACGCATGGTAAATCATGCCGCCCAAATCGCTGATAAAACGATTGTTCCAGCATTAATATTTGCAGGCATAGTATTTGCTGCTACCCGTAACCCAGTACGCGCCGCCTCAATTTTAACGCTCGATTTTATGACGGGCATTCGTGTATCGTTACCAACATGTTATTTAGCTGCTCTCAAACACGCAACTCGACACGGTGTACTAATTCGTAGCGGTCGAGCATTAGAAAAATTAGCACAAGTAGATACGTTAGTGTTTGACAAAACAGGAACACTAACAAAAGGTGATATTGAAGTTATTGAAATAGAAACAGTATCAAACGGAATATCATCTCAAAAATTATTAGAACTCGCAGCAGCAGCAGAACAGCGATTAACACATCCAGTCGCTCAAGCTATAATGCGTTATGCACGAGAGCAAGACGTGCGAATATTACCGCGCGGTAAATGGAACTACGAAATTGGTTTGGGAGTTGAAGCATTCATAGAACATACACATGTTTTAGTTGGAAGCGCACGGTGGATGGAACGCAATAATATTAATGTTTCTGTGAATTCAAGCTATATATATGATTCACGAATGTATGTAGCAGTAAACGGAGAATTCCAAGGAGCAATTGTATACACCGACCCATTACGCTTAGAAAGTTCAGAAGTAATTCGTAAACTACAAGATAAATACGGTATGTCAGTTCACCTGCTTACAGGAGACAATAAACATCGAGCAATTGCCGTAGCTTCAAACCTAGGAATACCATTACAAAACGTGTACGCGGAAGCATTCCCTGAACAAAAAGCCGAAATTATTCGTAACTTACATTCGCAAGGAAAAACAGTAGCATTTACAGGAGACGGAATAAACGACTCTGCCGCACTAGCATACGCTGACGTATCAATATCTTTTGGTAACGCTTCCCAAGTCGCGCGCGAAACTGCTGATGTAGTGTTAATGGAAAATAACTTAGAAAACCTACTCGAAGCTATCGCTATTGCCCAAGAAACAAAACAAGTAATCAACCAAAACATCGGTTTAGCTGTAATTCCTAATTTAGCTGCATTAGGACTTGCCGCTATAGTTGGTATACATCCTTTAGCTGCCACCACAATCCATAATGGTTCAGCAATTGCCGCAGGTTTAAACGGTTTACGCCCTTTAATGCATAAAGACCCAGCAGTGGTAATGTAATATAGATGAACCGTGAACAATCAAAAGCTACTATGTCAATTGCGTCACATCATAAAAAAGTAGTCGTTGTCGGCGCCGGGTGGGCAGGGTTAGGCGCCGCGTATCATCTTGCCAAACAAGGGTACGATGTGACACTGTTAGAAGCAGGCGCCTATCCAGGTGGGTTAGTGGCAGGTTGGAAAACTCCAGGTGGACGTTCAGTAGAAGCAGGTATTCACGGGTTTTGGTATCCTTACCGCAACATATTCTCGCTCACCAACGAATTAGAAATAAACCCTTTTACTCATTGGACACGTTCATCGCAATATTCCCCCAACGGTTTAGAAGTTGAATCTCCAATATTTCAAGATTTACCCAGACTGCCAACTCCCCTAGGCACATTCGTTTACACACAGTTTAAACGCTTACCATTAATCGACCGCATCAGCGCTTTACCTTTGCTATATGCTATCGTTGACTTTGATAACTCCGATGAAGCTTGGCGCCGTTACGACTCAATAACAGCACGCGAACTATTCAAACAATTTGGAGTTTCTGCGCGTTTATACCGCGAATCATTTGAACCAATGTTATTAGTAGGATTATTTGCCCCTGGTGAACAATGTTCTGCGGCTGCTACATTGGGAATGTTATATTATTTTATTCTTGCTCATCAACCTGACTTTGATGTAGTTTGGTGTCGCGGTACTGTCGGAGAAAAAATCTTCCGTCCTTGGGTAGAACATATCGAAAAACTAGGCGCCAAAGTCTTAGCTAACCGTCGCGTTACTGATGTAATTACTCAAAATAATAAAGCTACAGGTGTAGTTTGTGGTGACGAGGTATTCGATGCTGATGCCGTAATTTTTTCAGTGGGAATTACGGGAATGAAAAAGATTGTCGCAAATAGTCCCACCCTACAAACTCGTAGCGAATTTAGAAACTTGACAAACTTAGGCGCCGTTGATGTACTCGCCGTGCGTTTATGGTTTGATAGAAAAATAAATATTCCACTTCCTTCTAACGCTTGCTTTGGTTTCGATGCCACAACCGGATGGACGTTCTTTGATTTAAATGCTTTACACGATGAATACCGTGACGAACCAGGAACAGTTGTAGAAGTCGATTTTTATCACGCTAACCAATTTATACCGCTCAACGACGAAGAAATTATTCCAATTGTCCAGAAATATCTACAATCTTGTGTACCAGCATTTGGTGGCGCCAAAATAATTGATAGCAGCGTAATACGATTACCACAAGCCGTGTCACACTTCGCACCAGGTAGTTATCGACATATGCTACCAGCCACAACAAGTTTTTCCAACATATTTATGAGTGGTGACTGGATAATTACTCGTCATGGTTCATGGTCACAAGAAAAAGCATACGTAACAGGTTTAGAAGCAGCTAACTTAGTAATTTCCCAATTAGGTGAAGGTACATATGCAAATGTACTACCTATTGAACAAGATGAAGCGCATATCCAAACCCTTAGACAAGTTAATCGAAATTGGCGCCAGTTCAGTAAATCTATTTTGCCCGACTTTTGGCTACCCTAAAAACTCAGAAACCCGGTTTCTTCATCACTGAACATGAATATCATCAAATAAAACGAAAAGAAACCGGGTTTCTCACTGCAAACGAGAAACCCAACATAAACAATTTTTTGTTATTAATAATATGGTAAATTAAAACTACTACAATAAAATAAAGTAGATTATGAAGAAAGAAGATTTACTTGAATCAGATACAAAAACGCTTGAGAACGAATATATTCCACAAACACCCTTAGCGAAGAAGCTATGGGAAATCCGTACTAGAGCAATTGCTTCTGGAATGCAGTTACTTAACGAAGAGGAAATTGAGCGAGAACTTGCTGAACGTCGAGGTTGAATATTAGGGTAATATGCCAGCAAAAGATGCTATTCATGATTTTGTAAAGAATGCGCTTATCAAAGATGGGTGGACAATTACTTCAGAAAATTACACTATTAGATACGAAGAAATTAAATTGTTTGCGGACTTAACCGCAGAGCGCCCATTGGTAGCTGAACGCTCTGGGCAAAAAATTATTGTAGAAATCAAAAGTTTTCTTGGTACATCACCTATGCGTGATTTAGAGGAAGCTGTCGGGCAGTATATTATATATCGAAACCTGCTGGAAGCTTTAGAGAGCGATTATGATATATATTTAGCGATAAATCAACGTGTATATATTACCTTTTTTGAAAAGAAAGCAATTCAATTAATAGTTCAACAAAACCAAATACGTTTAATAGTCGTAGATATAGAAAATGAGGTAATTACGCAATGGATAAGTTAGTTGAATACCGTACATTAATTAAAAGTATTTTGACTCATTATGACCAATTAGCAAGTACCCCCGTAACACCTGGGGTTGAAACTTTATTATCTTTTGATGAGGAACGCGACCAATATCTTTGGTTTCAGGTTGGCTGGACTCCAAAAGAACGGGTAAGAGGAATTACAATTCACGTTCGCATTAAAAATAATAAAATATGGGTTGAGGAAGATTGGACGGATGAAGGAATTGCCAATGCTTTGATTGAAGCAGGTGTTCCTCAGACTGATATTGTATTAGCTTTTCATCCTCCAGAACTACGAGCTAATACTAATTTTGCTGTTGCTTAAAGAACTTTCTTAAAATATCCAAAATTTTCTTGTGGGGTGGGCATCATTGCCCGCCTTTTATATAGAACTGCTAATGGGACGGGCAGGGATGCCCGTTCCACAAGAGGGATATTTCCATAAAATGCATAAGTTTAATTCTGCCAGGAATAGTAAGTAAGTGTAGCCTTATGTGGCAAATTACTGATTTAACTGTTAATTTGGAGTAATTTCAGCGATTTTCGTTGTGTAATTGCTATATTCCGGGTTTTTGTGCATAAACGGGGAATCTCAAATGACTACTGATAATAAAACTGGTATCTGGTGGAGATATTTACTTTTACTTGTGATAATCGTATTTGCAAGACCCGCAACGTATTTTGCTAGTCAAGCGCTGCGTGGACATCCAGTTGACCCGAACTATTTTTGGACGGAGTGGTCGCCATTTGGTTTGTTCGGTGGGCGTTTATATAATGGTAAAGGTGGCGCCAACTGGAAAATAGGCGAAGCAAAAGCTAATATTCTCAATGCAGACGAACTGCGTAAACTGTCCGAAGTGCGGCAATTTGCCCTAGAATTAGTCAACCGCGACCGCAATATTAATACACTAGGTTCAATAGTCACCGACCCAGTATTAAATGATGCTGCACAACGTCACGCCGAGGATATGGCACGACGTAACTACTTTGACCACAAGTCACCTGAAGGAAAAACTCCACGTGACCGTTTTATTAATGCTGGTGGTAGTCAGTACAACGGTGTTGGTGAAAATATCGCTTTTCGAGGTATAACCAACAGTCTTGGTTTAACTTATGGTGTTGCTGAAGAACTACAACGTGGTTGGATGTATAGCAATGGACACCGTGAAAACCTTCTAACTCCTGAATATAAAAAATTCGGCTACGGCATTGCAGTTAGTCCTGATGGGCGCCTCTATGCAGTACAAATGTTTTCTAATTAGTAGAAAGTGCTGAGTGCTGAGGAACGGAGTTAGGAGTTAGGAGTTAGGAGTTAGGAGTTAGGAGTTAGGAGTTCATACTCAGCACTCAGCACTCATTACTCATCACTCTTAAGATATGCTGGAGGTGATTGGAAATATGCCAAATACAGTAAAGTAACGATGAAACTGGCACAAAGAGTTAGTCAGGTAACACCTTCTATTACCTTGGCTATCGCAGCGAAAGCTAAAGCGATGAAGGCAGAAGGTATTGACGTTTGTAGTTTTAGCGCTGGCGAACCGGACTTTGATACTCCAGCACATATCAAAGCCGCAGCAGCTAAAGCGTTAGAAGATGGTAAAACTAAATATGGCGCCGCGTCGGGTGAGCCAGGTTTGCGTGATGCTATCGCTCGTAAGTTGCAACGCGAAAATAAGCTTGATTTTAAACCCGAAAACATCATCGTTACCAATGGTGGTAAGCATTCGCTATATAACTTGATACTTGCTTTGATTGAACCAGGTGATGAAGTTATTATTCCGGCGCCATATTGGTTAAGTTATCCAGAAATGGTTACTTTAGCTGGTGGTAAATCAGTTATTGTACATACCGATGCTGCAAACGGCTATAAAATAACACCCAAACAGCTACGCGCATCGATAACCCCCAATACTAAATTATTCATCCTCAATTCACCATCCAACCCTACCGGGATGGTATATACTCCTGAAGAAATCAAAGCAATTGCTGATGTCATTGTTGAAAAAGACATTTTAGTTGTCTCCGATGAAATTTACGAAAAAATTATCTACGACGGCGCCAAACATGTCAGCATCGGTTCATTAGGAGCAGAAATTTTTGCGCGCACCATTATTAGTAACGGTTTTGCTAAGGGTTACTCAATGACAGGTTGGCGTATTGGTTATCTCGCTGGCCCCGACGATTTAATCAAAGCTACAATTACCATTCAAAGCCACAGCGTATCAAACGTTTGTACCTTCGCTCAATATGGCGCCATTGCTGCATTAAATGGTGAGCAAGATTGTGTCGAAGAAATGCGTCTCGCTTTTGCAAAACGTCGCGAAGTCATGTACGACCGTCTCAATGCTATCCCAGGTCTAAGCTGTCCCAAACCTGATGGCGCCTTTTATTTACTACCCGATATCAAAAAAACCGGGCTAAAGTCCTTAGATTTTTGTAACAAACTTCTTGAACAACATCAAGTAGCTGTTATTCCTGGTACCGCATTTGGCGCCGATGATACAGTACGTTTATCTTACGCGACTGATATGGCAACAATTGAAAAAGGAATGGACAGGTTAGAAAAGTTCGTTAAGTCACTAATTTAAGTGCTGAGTGCTGAGTACTGAGTGCTGAGTGCTGAGTGCTGAGTACTGAGTGCTGAGTGCTGAGTACTGAGTACTGAGTGCTGAGTACTGAGTGCTGAGTGCTGAGTGCTGAGTGCTGAGTACTGAGTGCTGAGTGCTGATATAAAATCCTAATTCCTAATTCCTAACTTCCAACTCCTAACTCTTCACTTCTGATTTACTCAGCACTCAGCACTTTCTACTCAGCACTATTAAATCAGTCCCATTTCTTGTAGACCCTGACGTAAGCGTAATGCTTCGATAGGGTTATCTTGTTCATGGAGGGAAATTGCTTTGTTAAATGCTGCTAAACTGGCTTTTTGATTTCCCACTTTTAACCATACGACACCCAAATTTTGATATGCCGATGCGTATTTTGGGTCTAGTTGAACCGCGCGTTGGTATGATGATATTGCTTCTGTAAATTTACCCATTGCTTTTAGTGTCATTCCTAAGTTGTAGTGTCCGACAGCAAAGTTTGGGTCAATACGAGTTGTCATCTCATAGGCACTTTTAGCGCTTTGTAAGTCTCCTAAGCTTTTAAGTAAACTTCCTAAGTTATTATAGGCGCCTAATTTTAATATCGGAATCACGACTTGTTTAATAGCTGCTTGATAATGCGATACTGCTTTTCTGATGTCTCCTGCACGGGTATATCCAATCCCTAAATGGTAGTGCAATTCATACATTAAATCTATATTGGCTTGTTTCGATGCTATCCCACGCTGCAATAATTCTATTCCTTCAGAGAGTTTTCCATTTTCAATATATAAACCTCCAAGCTTGCTACATACATAAGGGTCATTAGGATGATGTACTATAAACCCTTCCATTGCAGTTTGTGCTTTTGTTGTTTTGTTCTCTTGCTTAATAGCTGATAAAGTATACCCTTCGTGTAATATTGCAACTTCACTCAAATGTCCAATTTGCCAATCTGGCTCTTTTTGTAATATTTCAATTACGCTGTCGTCTATTATTGCATGATATGGACGCGAAAATTTGATATCTGGATGCTTACGGAATAACCTTGATACCATTGAATATGGTGATTGAGCGGCGCCTATTTCATGACGCAGCAAATTTACCATAATATATTCTTGCATGGAAATTGTCTGTTGAATATGCGATTTTATTTTCGGTGTTAACCTCTCGTCTGCGTCTAACACTAATACCCAATCTCCTGTTACATATCTTAATGCTTCATTACGTGCGGCACTAAAATCATTATTCCACTCATATCTATAGACTTTTGCCCCTAATTTCTCAGCAATTCCTACTGTTTTATCTATGGAGCCTGTATCTAATACTACAACTTCATCAACAATGCTTGTGGCGCTTCTAATGCATTTAGCCAGTGTGGACTCTTCGTTTTTGGCAATTATGCAGAGACTGAGTTTCATAATTTACTTGTATAATAAAATATAGACTAAAATTTTTAAGTATTTTCTTAAATTAGAATGGTAGGCTCAGAACAACAGAAGTTCAAGATATTAAACTCCATCTCAAATCAGCAAGCATTACTATTAATCGGTATAGTACGCTTGCAGACAATAAAGCATTCGAGTTGGAATATACTGCAAAAGAGAGAAATAAACTCACCAAGTACTGTAAAAAATCAACTTTGTATAATAAAAAAGTTTACAAAATAACTAATGCCGCCAATGTCGCTGATTACAATAAGTATTTGCCGACAGTGGAGCTTATGGCACAATCATTTGAAATTAAATCCACTCTTGTTGGCGCCTTTATTGTACCAACCCCGCACGCAAAGCACGTACAGCAGCTTGAGTACGGTCGGCAACACAAAGTTTACTAAGAATACCGCGAACGTGAGTTTTGACGGTACCAACAGTTAGGTAAAGCTTGCCAGCAATTTCTGCGTTATCGCATCCTGCAACAATCAACTCTAGTACTTCTTTTTCCCTTTGAGTTAACGGGTAAGCTACTATTGTTCTCTCAATATCTGGGTCAATACCCTGAATTACAACTCGTTTACCACTATCGGAACTGCCATCTACATCTTGTCGTAATTGACGCAGCACAATATCCGCTATTACCGAGTCTATCCACGAAGTACCATTCGCTGTAGTTTTTACTGCTTTGATTAAATTCTCGCTTTCAATATCCTTCATACAGTAAGAATCTGCCCCTGCCGCAAAAGCAGCCAAAACAGTATCCTCATTGTCCTGCATCGTCAACATCAGTACTTTTGTATGATTATCGTCGTTTTCGGCTTGAAAATGTCTAAATAGACGTGTCAACTCAACACCATCCATATCAGGCAAACCGATATCAATGGTCGCAACATCTGGCTTGAGCGTTTTCAGAAGCTGTAACCCCTGCTTTGCATTGGCAGCTTCACCCACTATCTCGATTGCGGTATCAGCCTTTAAAGCTGCCCTCAAACCCATTCTGGTAAGGTTGTGGTCTTCAATTATGAGAACCTTGACATCGCTCATGGCTGTCTCTTCTTTACCTAACTTTTTCTAATGTAATTTAATTTAGCTATTTTAATCAAATCCTTATGTAAATAGAAAGGTGACAAATAACTTCATCTATCGCAAGCTGCAATATAAGGTGGCATACGAATTTCGTGAGAGAGGTCTGAATACACATCTCACACTATAAAGCTAATTTTCACATCTTTCCGCAGAGAGATTATAGCAGCTAAATCGATTATTACATATAAGTATTTGTAATGTCTCATTATACGCCATGCCGATAGTCAAATACAAAAAATCCCGATATCGATCAGATACCGGGACTATATTACCTCACAAAACCTATGACAACTAGAGGTGCAAAACTTAAAAGACTGAAAATTGAAAAGAAAATTAGTTAATAGTTTTCTTCACTTCATCCTTAAGGTTTTCTGCGGTATGACGAACTTGCGCTTCGGCTTGTTTCGCTTTACCTTCAGCTTTATCATTAGGGTTGCCAGTAACTTCACCAACTACTTCTTGAATTTTGCCTTCGATATTTTTAGCTACTGCTTCTACACGATTTTCAATGCTCATAATCTTCTCCAACTAAATAATTTTAAAATTCAGAAACCTGGTTTCTAGGTTTCTTAAGCTCGTTAATCAAACTTATAACATTCATATTAATGAGTTTTATTCTTTAACACTTCTACCTTCAGGATATTATTAAAATTTTAACTTTTATCCATCGTATATAGTTTTAGTCATAATATATTCAACTTTAAGATATTATTAATGAATCTTTGGTTATAGCAATTCAAGTTAATTCTTCTTACACACGGCTAATTTTTTTATATCCAATGGTGGATAATTTTCATTTTAACAATATGGTATGTTAAAAAGCTTTGTAATCACTTATACACTTTATTTCTTTAGACATATATCTTTTGACTTTATCCAAATTAACTTTCTTAAGGCTTTTAATGTAAGGAAACAAGAGCAAATAAACCTGGTTTCTGATTTAACATTTATTTACAGTCGAATTAAATGGTCATAGGTTATACGTCCCTAAGTAAATGATTAAACACAATAAAGTATCGCAAGATTTTTGATATTATTTCGTTAGATAGAACAACATATTTTCAATCTGGTTTTTAATAAGTATTAACAAAAGCGCTTAAAACTTTATTTCAAAAAGGAGACATTCAAATGGGCGGTATTATTGCATGGTTAGTATTAGGCTTAATTGCAGGCGCCTTAGCTAAAGCTTTTTATCCAGGAAATCAAGGTGGCGGTATTTTCTCTACAATTGCACTAGGTATTTTAGGCGCCATGCTCGGTGGTTACTTAGGTCAAACATTATTGGGAAGTAGTGGAGCAGCAGCAGCATCAGTAGGAGCATTATCAATAGGAAGCATCATCTTTGCTGTACTTGGTGCAATGCTATTAATTTTCATTTGGGGTTTGTTAACTCGTAGAACTGCATAAGTAGTGCTGAGTAGAAAGTGCTGAGTGCTGAGTGCTGAGTAGAAAGTGCTGAGTGCTGAGTGCTGAGTAGAAAGTGCTGAGTGCTGAGTGCTGAGTAGAAAGTGCTGAGTGCTGAGTAGAAAGTGCTGAGTGCTGAGTAAAAGTTGAATCTTGTGGGATGGGCATCCTTGCCCGTCCTAATCTCAAAATAATATATATATATAGATAAACCAAATATTTGATAAAAACCCCAATGACTGCTGACCCCAAATACAACGTCATCTATGACGGCAACTGCAACCTGTGCGTCACCCTAGTACAACTATTAGAAAATTTAGACCAAGGAAAACTATTTAGTTACACCCCCATGCAAGATATTCAAACCCTTACACAATGGGGAATTACACCCCAAGACTGTGAAATGGGAATGATTTTAATAGACGCAAATACACCCACACGACGCTGGCAAGGTAGCAACGCAGCAGAAGAAATTGGGCGCCTTATGCCAATGGGCAGTATATTCGTAGATGCATACCGCGCATTACCTGGTGTGAAATGGGCAGGAGATAAATTTTACGAACAAATCCGCGATAACCGCTATACAATCTTTGGCAAACGCGACAGCACGTATAAATCTCAGTTTTGTACAGAATGCGGAAGTTAAATTACCTGTAAAAAAATTCAAAATCATTCAAAGCTTTCAAGCGTGCAAATATAGGTGTAAGCACTGTGCCAAAATACTGTTACTTACATGTATGTCAAGGTTTTGGTCGGCGCCACCTTACAAATTCCTAGATTTTTTCAAATGCAGCAATTTGGGTTTGCCAATTTTGAATTAACTTAGCTTTTGTAGTCTCATCAACAAAAGCATATTCTAAACTATTGCGTGCTAACTGCTTGACCTCATCCCAGGTTATATCAGGATGTGATAATACCGCGCGTGTAAATTCTTCGGTTATATCACTGCCAAATATCCCCGCATCGTCTGTATTTAAAGAAACGGGAATTCCCATTCGCATCCATTTTAAAAATGGGTGTTTTTCTAAAGGTAATTTTAATAGTAAATAATTACTAATAGGACAAGCTTCTATCAATATTTTACGGCGCCGCATTAAAGTAACTTCTGGAGCGTTGGGTTGGGGGGAAGCTTCTAAGTTAACACCATGTCCAATACGTTCGGCGCCCATTAATATAGAATCACGAATATGCCAGTCCCATTTAGTACGTTCACCTGAATGTATTGATAAACGTACAGCTGGATATAGGCGCCGTAAAGTCGAAATATAATCATCAACTGCTGATGGTGCAGCTATTTCTTGACCGACTTGCACATCTGAGGAATATTCGTTACCTACTAAATTTATTCCAGCGATGGCATTTCCGACAGCATCGTTTGCTGCTGCTAGTTCAAATGCTATGGGTAGTTGAGTAAATAATTTAGCGCTTGTGCGTCGAAACGACAGCATAAACCGTAATTCCACCCTTTCGTTTTCTGGTAGCTCAAGGGAAGCACTTTGCACTGCTGCAAGTAAATTACTCATATGCTCGCGTGCTGCCGTTAAGTTTAACACTTTATATTCATCAGCTTTACTTGCACCAACAGGAGTATTGGGAAACGGTGATAGCATAACTTCAACGTAACTCAAATTGTGGCGCCGTGCATTCTTAACTGTTTGAGTTAACATTTGACGAATAATTTCAGGGTTCCCCGTTAGTGCATCACCACGAGCAAACACCGCGTTGAAAAATACATTATTAGGATTCGGCTCGTTTACCGCTATCATTTGAGAACTTAGATACATTGCGCGCTGTTTACGCTCAAGTTCTGTACGAGGGTTAACAAGATTTGCAACAGCTACAAAAGTCGCATTATTATCTGGGTCTGGAGCAGTTTTTTCTAAAGGTACAGCGATAAATTTATATGCGTTTGCATCATCACTTGCAAAGCTTTGTTTTGGTACGCGAATAAAATAACGATATTGTTTTGACTGTGCAGCTAGTTCAAGTAAACGTTCGGGAGCGATGCTGCCACTTAGGTGCGTGTGTAGTTCTCCACCTTTGGGCATTTTTTGCAAGAACGCACGTAGTTGCTTTGTATCACGTTTTATATTGGCAAACTGTTTACTATATTGAGATGGAACAGGTTGTTTACTCGTGGCAGTTTGCAAAAAACTTCCGCCAAAGGCAATGCTACCAAATATTCCTAACCCAACTGCAAAAGCAATCAGGCGCCTGTAAAATTGTTTCATTCCGCGCACCACTTCAAAATTCTCACATTAATAATACGTGATTATAACCATAGTTGTAGAGACACTCACATGTAACGTCTCTACCCATAGGCAATACAACGTCTCTACTCATGGGCGATGTTTGTGCGGCGCCGAACAAGTACACTACAAGTATTTACATTTGGCGAGAATATTCGAGTCACAAATCTTATGTAAATTCTAATTTAAATATCAAGCCAAAAGTATCCTAATTGACAGTAATTTTATGTCAGTCTGCCAAAATCCGTAAAAATATACTTACAAACTGTAGCTATATATTACAGTTTTCAACCTATTGGAGACATTTATGAGTGACAATTTGAGTGGTCAAATGACCTGGAAAGTACCTGGTGCTACTGATTGCAGTTTGCACCTTCGTTACAAAGATACCGAACCTTGGCGCCCTTACGAAGATTTTCCTGAATACTTTTTGCCTGACCCATCAGGATTTTCACAAGGGTACGCAACATTTCTCGCATTGTTAAACAAGAATTGGCAGTCAGTGTAAACAAGCTTTAAAATCCACATAAACTGCAAATTCCACTAAAGCTTATAGTTCTTCACTAGCAATATATACAGAATTAAACATTTTTTAATGTTAAGATATGTAAACTAATTTTGAAAGAGCTTGACCAAACGTCAAGGATATGATGGTGTAATCGTGAAAGAGGTATTAACTATGATAACTTCCGTACAGACCGCGCAGTATACGTTAGAAGCATTAGCAGACAAATTTTTTGAGCAATCAGAAGGTAACTGGCACTCAGAACGTCGTTACTACACCCTAAAGAACGGGCAAATAGAAGAAGTCGTTAGTCACATAACAGTTAGGTATTTAGAAAAAGGCAACGAAGAATTGTTAGAGCTTGCCCAAATGCACGAATTAGAAGACGCGAACGCAATAATTTGTGGCAGCAGAATTACATGGGAAAGTAACTATTCAGAACCAGGACGTAAACCCACCACAGGTTCAACAATATTTGGTATTCAAGGAAATATTTTGTATCGTGACCGTGGTTTTGCTACACCCAAACCAGTTACAGCTATATACACTATGCGTGACCCCAAAACGCTGCATTTAAGAACCGAGTACAACGGTTCTGCATTCGAGGAAGAAATTAAACTTATTGGTGCAAGCCATCGCACCCGCCAAACTATTATCTCGCGCGCAGGTGAAGAAATTATGATTGGACAGTATCTAGAAAGAAGAATTTAAAAAAGTTAGGAGTAGAGACGCGATTAATCCCTACCCTTCGGGATATCCTTCGGATAACGGGAAATCCTCCGGATAACACGTCTGTACAGGAGTTATGAATTGTAATTTCTAGCTTTTAACTATTTAAACTTTTGTGCGGCGCCTTTTAAATTGGCGCCTTTTAAATTGCATCAATAACTTTAATATTAATCATTTTTATATTACAAATTATAACTATTTCCTTTTTTTCTTTGTAGTTAATTTTCTTTTGTATTCTTTTAAATGAAAAATTTTGATTTAATAAACTTTTCACGCACTGCGATAGTTCAAAGTAGTGGTGTGTTCCCTCTTCTTTCTTCTTTACTTTGTGTACGAGCGTGTCCTTTGTGTCTTTGTGGTTCAATCCTCTTAACACCCTTCCTGATATAAGAATGCGTGTTCGACCTGGGGAGAAAACTGGCAACGCTAACTCTTAGGGCGTAGGTGTGACTCTTCCATAAGGCTGAAACCCAAGCCTAGACTGACTATGAGCATTTATGTAAAGTTGTGTAACGGTTTGACACGACATCATAATAATTTGTAACGAAATTTAGGGCAAAGGCATTGTATAAATTAAATTTGGAAGGGTAAAAAGCAGAACGAGGTTGACCAAAGTCTTGCTCCCAAGTGCTTTTATGCTTTTCAGCCGAAGATTAAGTTTTGTTAAAAAGTTTTAATCTTTTGGCACAAGGACTACTAAACTGTATAACAGATGTCCTTTTTACCGATCCTTCGCTGCTATTGCAGCCTGACATCAGCCAGAAACTGAGAGACTCAAGAGTGAGTGCTTAAGTTATTCAGTTTTGAAGCAAAGTTAAAGTCGAAAATCAAGCAGATAGGAGATTGAATCGATGTTAGATGCGTTTGCTAAAGTAGTATCCCAAGCTGATGCTCGCGGTGAGTACCTAAGCGGCTCACAATTAGACGCTTTGATGAACATGGTTCGTGATGGCAACAAGCGCATGGACACAGTAAACCGCATCACCAGCAACGGTTCAGCAATTGTTGCTAACGCGGCTCGTGCATTGTTTGCAGAACAGCCTCAGCTAATCGCACCTGGTGGAAACGCTTACACCAGCCGTCGTATGGCTGCTTGCTTACGCGACATGGAAATCATTTTGCGCTATGTAACCTACGCAATTTTCTCTGGTGACGCTAGCGTTCTCGATGACCGTTGTTTGAACGGTTTACGCGAAACCTACTTGGCTTTAGGAACCCCCGGAGCTTCAGTAGCAGTTGGCGTTCAAAAGATGAAAGAAGCTGCATTAGCAATTGCTGGCGACCCCAACAATATCACCAAAGGTGATTGCAGCGCATTGATGTCTGAAGTATCTAGCTACTTCGACCGTGCAGCATCTGCTGTAGCGTAAGCTTACGCATAACTATAGTGCTACCGCACCGCAATCGCTGACTATATAGTCAGTTCGACATAAACTACTTTAAACAAAATTTTGTAAAAGGGAGATACTGGACCGATGAAAACTCCTCTTACCGAAGCAGTAGCAGCTGCTGATTCACAAGGACGTTTCCTAAGCAGCACCGAAATGCAAACCGCTTTTGGTCGCTATCGTCAAGCAACAGCAAGCTTAGAAGCTGCTAAAGCATTGACCAGCAACGCACAACGTTTGGCAGAAGGTGCAGCAAATGCTGTATACCAAAAGTTCCCTTACACCACTCAAATGCAAGGGCCAAACTACGCTTCTACCCAAACAGGTAGAGAAAAGTGTGTACGTGACATTGGTTACTACTTGCGAATGGTTACCTACTGCTTAGTTGTTGGTGGAACTGGTCCAATGGACGACTACCTCATCGCTGGTTTGGCAGAAATCAACAAAACATTTGATTTGTCTCCCAGCTGGTACGTAGAAGCTCTCAAGCACATCAAGAGCAACCACGGTTTAAGTGGTGACCCTGCTGTAGAAGCTAATTCATACATCGATTACGCAATTAACGTCCTAAGCTAAGACGCGGGACTCTTTGCCCGGAAGGTTGAGCGGCTCAACTGGCCATAAAGCTAGGAGTTGTTTAGCTTTCCGGGCAGTTTTAATTTTAAAAAGATTTGTAACAACGAAACGACTTTCAAGTAAGAGCGCGTTAGCTTTCGTAATGGATATTCGCGCTCATGGGAAATAGAAAAGAAGGGTATTTGAAGAAAAAAATCTTGTTTCCCATGAATAGTAAATTCAAGACTCTAATTCACTTAACTTTACTCAAGTGATTCTGAATTTTTGTTTTTGATCAAATTGAATACGATATTATAGAAAGCTTTGCCGATAGTGTCTACTCTCAGGCATTCTTTGGCGTATATAAGCGCGTGTTGATTTGATGTAGTCGGTCGTTACTTACATAGGTGAATACAACACTATAGTGTAAGGGAGGCTAGGTAATATGACCGCGATAGTTGCAGAAACTCCAATCATTGAGTTACGTTCTGACCGAAGCGACGACGATATTGAAATAGTAATTCGGGCAGTTTATCGTCAAATATTGGGTAATTCTTATTTGATGGATAGCGACCGTCTTCTCACTTCTGAGTCATTATTACGTAACGGTAGCATTACAGTCAAAGAATTTGTACGTGCTGTTGCAGTTTCAGAACTGTACCGCGATAAATACTTCCATAGCAACTCGCAAGTCAGATTCATCGAACTTAACTACAAACACTTACTTGGACGGGCGCCTGAAGATGAATCAGAAATAGCTTACCACGTAGACCTATATAATGCAGAAGGCTACGAAGCGGATATTGATTCATATATCGACTCACCAGAGTACGAAAATAACTTTGGCGAAAATATCGTTCCATACCATCGAGGTTTCAAAAGCCAAGTTGGTCAAAAGAACATTGGATATAGCCGAATGTTTCAATTGTATCGAGGCTACGCTTCTAGTGACCTCGCCCAAGGATACAAGAACGGACGGTTAACTTGGGAAGTCGCAAAAAATCTTGCCTCACCAATACACCCAGCATCAACTAATGCATTAGCAGGAGCAGCAAGTGGTTCTAGAGGTGAAGTCTACCGAATTCGTTTAATGAGTTCTGCTTCACCCAAATCAACGGTAGTACGTAGAGTAACCACCGAAATACTAGTACCTTACGAACAACTCTCCTCGAAATTGCAGCAGTTGAACCGCAAGGGCAATAAAGTGATGAGCATAACAAGAGCGTAAATTGCTTTTTTTTGCTTTTTTTACATTAAATTCAACCAACTTGTTCAAAATCTATAAAGTCTAAAAAGGTCTAATACATGGCAGTCACAACCGCAGCATCACGTCTAGGAACCGAAGCTTATACTGATGTAACTCCAGTTGAGATACGTCAACGCCCAACAAAAGATGAAATTGAATTCGCAATTTCAGCAGTTTACCGTCAACTTTTAGGTAACGACTACCTAATGAAGTCACAGCGTTTAATTAGTGCTGAATCACTCTTACGTGACGGTAAAATTACAGTTCGTGACTTTGTACGTCAAGTTGCAAAATCCGAGCTATACAAAGAAAAATTCTTTTACAACAACTTTCAAACTCGTACCATTGAGTTAAATTACAAACACCTCCTAGGACGCGCACCTTACGACGAGTCCGAAGTTGTTTTTCACTTAGACATGTATCAAAACCAAGGTTACGATGCTGACATTGATTCATTCATCGATTCAGAAGAATATGAAGAAAACTTCGGTGAAAACATCGTTCCTTACTACCGTGGTTTCAAAACCCAAACTGGTCAAAAAACTGTTGGTTTCAACCGCATGTTCCAGTTGTATCGTGGTTATGCAAATAGTGACCGCGCACAACTTAGAGGCGCCACTCCACACCTAGCAGTTGAATTAGGTCGCAATAGCGCTAGTGCAGTAGTTCCTCCTAGCGGTAACGGTAGCGAAGGATTTGCATACGTTGCACCAGGTCGTGGTGTCACACCTAGCAGTACATTTGGTGGCGCCGGAACCTTTGGAAAAGAAGGTAGAATGTTCCGCGTTGAAGCCGCAAAAGTATTTGGTTCTGGTTATCCCAGCACTCGCCGTGTTAACCAAGCAGTAGTAATTCCTTACGAAGAATTATCTAGCTACATCCAAAGAGTTCTAAAACAAGGCGGCAAAATCGCCAGCGTAACCCCCCTCTAATCCCTCTTGTGGAGCGGGCATCCCTGCCCGCCCCTTAATACATGAACGGGCAAGGATGCCCATTTCACAACACCACAACACTAAATATATGCTTGGTCAAATCGCACCCAACAAACAATCAGCAGCACGTTACTTTCGCTACGAAGTAACAGGAATACGCCAAAACGAAGAAACTGATAAGACCGATTATCAAATTCGTTCAAGTGCTAGCACCTTTATAACCGTTCCTTATAACCGAATGAATTCAGAAATGCAGCGTATTACCCGTATGGGTGGCAAAATAGTAAACATTGAGCCTTTATATAGTGAAGGCGCCCAATCAGATACTAATGCCGACGACGCTTTTAAAAATGAATTCCAATAAGGATAACTTTCAACCCTCATCATCGTCAGAAACACCTGGCGGTGGTGAATCATTAACAATAGAAACTGCAATCGCAAATCTAGAAGGTACAGATTCTGGTTTGCGATTTTATGCTGCTTGGTGGTTAGGTCGATTTAAAGTTAACGAACCACGAGCTATTGCCCTTTTAATTGAAGCACTCGCAGATGAGCTTGATAGAACACCCGAAGGTGGTTATCCACTGCGACGCAATGCAGCCCGCGCGTTAGGTAAACTAAATGATAAAAGCGCAGTACCTGGTTTAGTTAAAAGTTTAGAATGTTCTGATTATTACGTGCGCGAAGCAGCCGCCGAATCATTAGGAATGTTATCAGATGCAAGCGCAATTCCTGTTTTACATAATTTATTAATTACAGGATTAATTACTGGATTAACAGGTGAAGAATTAATTATCGAATCTACCCCAAGTCAGCCGTATGATGCAATATTAGAAGCTTTAGGCAATCTTGGCGCCACCAATTCTGTACCACAAATTGAACTATTTTTAAAGCATCCAGTCGAACGAGTGCAGTACTCAGCAGCACGTGCAATGTACCAACTAACAAAAAATTCTTTATATGGAGAACGGTTAGTAAAAGCCTTAGCAGGAAGTAACCTACAACTACGACGCACCGCACTCGCAGACTTAGGTGCAATAGGATACTTTGAAGCCGCAGACGCAATTGCTCAAACTCTTGCAGAAAACAGTTTAAAATTAATCGCACTGAAAGGATTACTAGAATACCAGGTAAGAGAGTTAACACCCCCCACCCCCACTTTATCTGACGGTGCTATAAAAGTCATGAAATTAATGGACTCTCTACTTTAATTAAGTTAGGAGTGAGGAATGAGGAGTTAGGAGTTGTAAGAAATTATGAGTGCTGAGTGCTGAGTGCTGAGTAGAAAGAAGTTTTAATTCCTAACTCCTAACTCCTAACTCCTAACTCCTAACTCCTAACTCCTAACTCCTAACTCCTAACTCCTAACTCCTAACTCCTAACTTTATGAATAGTGTTCAACAATTAATTAGTGCAGTAGAAGAAGCTGATTCTTCAGCGAAATTAGTCGAAGCTGTACAAAATTTAGCATCTTCTGGTTCAGAAGATGCCGTACCAACATTGATTGCAGCTCTCGGATATAACAACCCTGGCGCCGCAGTTGCAGCAGTTGATGGGTTAATAGAAATAGGGGAAAAATCTGTTAAACCTCTATTGCAATTACTCGATAACTATAACTATGGAGCGCGTGCTTGGGCAGTACGTGCATTAGCAGGTATTGGTGACCCCAGAGGATTTAATACTTTACTCGATGCTGCCAAAAATGACTTTGCTTTGAGTGTACGTAGAGCAGCAGCACGGGGTTTAGGAACAATTCACTGGCAGCAAATGCCATCTGAACAGCGCTCAACCTCCCAACAACAAGCACTCGAAACCTTAATTCAAGTTTGTCGTGACCCAGAATGGGTAGTGCGCTATGCAGCAGTAACTGGACTAGAAGCACTTGCAAATGCTGCGAGTGAAACTCAACCAGATAAATTACCACAAATTACGGCGCCGCTTTTAGAAATGGCAAACAACGACGAAGAAGTCGCAATTAGAGCGCGTGCTTGGATGGCAATACATCAGCACCATAGTCAAATAGAAATGCCTAACATGAAAAAGCTCGCAGAATCTGACGACGAAAAAGAAGTACCAAGTCGCGGCAGTGGCAGAAGATCGTAAAATTCTCTCAGAACGTGTGTATTATTAATGTAGAGACGTGACATGTCACGTCTCCACCACGTGTGAATCCAACAATCAAATTCCAAAAAACCCTCCTGCAATGTTATCTCAACCGCAGTGGAATTTAATCACAACCGAACAACCACCGCAGTGGTTCACCGAAGCAGTCAAACGCTACACACCAAATTCGAGCGGTAAATTTGCCGCAAGCTTATTATGGCAGCGAGGAATTAATCAAGTCGAACAACTAGAAGCATTTATTAACCCAGAAATATATAAATCTAAATCAGCAAGTCCATTTGAATTTGGACAAGAAATGCAGTTAGCCATAGCACGGTTAACTGCAGCACGTGCCAACCATGAAAAAGTCGCAATTTGGGGAGATTTCGACGCCGATGGTATTACATCAACAGCAGTATTATGGGATGGGTTAGGACAATTTTTTACCCAGGACACCAAATTAATTTATTACATTCCCAATCGCATCACCGAATCGCATGGACTCAATATAAAAGGCATTGAAACGCTTATCAAACAAGGATGTAAGCTGATAGTTACTTGTGACACAGGTAGCACAAACATCCAAGAAATTGCTTACGCAAACAAGTATGGTGTAGATGTCATAGTTACAGACCATCATACTTTACCAACCGAACGCCCAAACGTCACAGCAATAATTAACCCACGTTATTTACCGTTATTACATCCGTTATATAATTTATCTGGAGTCGCAGTAGCTTATAAATTAGTCGAAGCACTATATACAGCTTTGCCTAACATTGCACAGCAACCACTCGAAGATTTACTAGATTTAGTTGCAATTGGACTTATTGCTGACTTAGTACAACTTAGCGGAGACTGTCGTTATTTAGCGCAGCGAGGAATTCAGCGTTTACAAACCGATTTTCAACAACCACCCGCACTACGTCGGCGCCCAGGAGTAGGTAGACTATTAGAACTGTGTCAAAAAAGTGGCGACAGACCAACAGATATATCCTTTGGTTTAGGACCACGCATCAACGCAGTTAGTCGTATTCAAGGTGACGCGAGGTTTTGCGTAGAATTACTAACAAGTCGCGACCAAACGCGCGTTAGTCAACTGGCAGAAGAAACCGAACTAGCAAACGCGCGTCGTAAATCTCTGCAAAAAGATATTACACAACAAGTCAATCAAAAGCTTTCTCAAACAGATTTATCGACAACAAACGTTATAGTTCTCTCAGACCCACAATGGTCAGCAGGAGTATTAGGACTCGTAGCAGGGCAAGTAGCACAAGAAACAGGGCGCCCAACTATTTTACTAAGTACAGAACATTCTCCTAGCAACCTTGCCCGTGGTTCTGCACGTTCGATAAATTCCGTAGACTTATATCAACTCGTTAAAGACCAAGCACATTTACTACATAAATTCGGTGGACATCCATTTGCAGCAGGTTTAAGTTTACCTGTAGAAAATATTCCCTTATTTAGCGAAGCCATAAATCAGCAACTACGACAAACCATAGGTACTACAATATTGGCGCCAACAATACAAGCTGATATAAAAGTTCAAGTAGCAGACTTAAGCAAAGAATTATTTTTAGAGTTTAAACTACTAGAACCCTGCGGAATGGGCAACCCAGTACCCAAACTGTTGATTCAAAACTGTTGGTTTAAAAACGCTTGGCATCGTAATCAACAAGATACGCAAGGTAAAAAAATACAATATATCAAAACTGAGTTTGATATTCTCGATAACTCCACCGTCAACCCATTCCCAGGTATATGGTGGGGACATTATAAAGAAGAACTACCTGAAGGTAAATGTGATTGTATCGCCGAACTCGACTACAACAGCTTTAAAAAACGCTACGAAATTCGTCTTATCGCAGTTAGACCTAGCACTAACTCACAACTTAACGCTCAAAAAATCTCTAATTCTATATTAGACTGGCGCCATTCACCAAATTGTAGAGACGTGACATGTCACGTCTCTACATTATTGTTAGAAGAATGTCCATCATCTTGGGATGAAATCCGCACGTGGATTAAAAAGTCATACCACCTCAACCAACCTTTAGCGTTAGCTTGGTCAAAACCACAAAATCAATCACCACAGGATGTTTGGTATAAACTAGCAGGACTTGCCAAATACCTTGCGCGTACTCAAGAACCAGTTACCCGTATTCAACTACGAGAAAAACTAGGTATTGGCGACCAACCCTTACACTTAGGATTAAAAGCTTTACGGAATTTAGGTATCAAAAGTACTTTCAGTGACCGTAATTTAATATTTGTCGAGAGTTCTAAGCATCAATCAAAGTTAGCATCAGCACAATCTGCGCTGGAACAATTTTTAGCAGCAGTTCAAGAAGAACAGTTTCAACGCGCGTATTTTGCTGATGTTCCACTATCTGCTGTCAACGCATTGGCAAGTCGAATTTTTGATTCATAATTCAGCCTTTTAAAGCATCCAGTTTCAACAAAAAATTAAGATTATTATGTATGGTAGTGTAGTCTGACTATTCAGAGCATATTTTAGTGATGAAAAGTGACGAAGTAGAATTTCTGAATGGCGGTGGCGAGATGGGGGAGCGGATACGCTCATTTGACTGGTCTGTGACTCCGCTTGGTGACGTTAAAAACTTTCCTCAAAGCTTGCGGAGTGCCATCAGTATTTTGCTGCCTTCTAAATCGCAGATTGCGCTATTCTGGGGTCAAGACTTTATTAAGTTATATAACGATGCTTTTAGTTTGGTGTTAGGCGCCAAGCATCCTTATGTATTGGGAACACCTGCGCGCTTATGCTGGAGCGAGATTTGGGAAACTTTAGAACCTTTGTTAAACGGTGTGGTCGAAACAGGTGAAGCGTTTTGGGCACAAGATTATTTATTTTTAATCGACCGTAGTGGCTATATTGAGGAAACTTATTTTGATATTTCTTACGACCCTGTACGTGATGAAAGCGGTGGAGTAGGTGGTATTTTCTGTATAGTGAGAGAAAATACTGGGCGAGTGTTAGGTGACCGACGGTTAAAAACTTTACGTGATTTAGCAATTCAAACGGCACAAACTACCACAGCAGAAGTTGCTTGCTCACAAGCAGCAGTTGTGTTGAGTCAAAACCCATTAGATATTAGTTTTGCACTACTTTATTTATTAGATGCAGACGGCACCGCGCGGCGAGTTGGTGTAACAGGTATAGAACCAGATTTACAATTTAGCCCATCTATAATAAACGTTGATGATGCAGTATGGATGCAATCGTCATTAGTCCAAGCGCTTAGTACTGGGCAACCACAAATTGTGACAGATTTGCAAACGCCTAAAAATGATGCAATTCCAAATGTAGTATTAGGTAACGCAACGATTCGTTGTAATACTGCAATGGTGTTACCGTTAACGCGCGCTTCAGAACAGCGTCCGTTTGGATTTTTAATTACTGGCATTAGTCCCTTCCGAAAGCTTGATGCTGCTTATAAAGACTTTTTGGAACTAGTAGCAAGTAGCATTACAACAGCAATAATTAACGCACGCTCAAAACAAGAAGAACGTCAAAGAGCCGAGGCACTTGCAGAACTAGACCGTGCTAAAACTGATTTTTTTAGCAATATTAGTCATGAATTTCGTACTCCCCTGACTTTAATATTGGGGCCGTTAGCGCAAACTCTCGCTACAGCATCCGAACTCGATAACGAACATCGTCAACAATTAGAAACTGTACAGCGCAATGGGCAGCGTTTGCTAAAGCTTGTAAATACATTATTAGACTTTTCGCGTATTGAAGCCAAGCGCGTTCAAATGAATTATGAACCAACAGATTTAGCATCCCTTACTGCTGAACTTGCTAGCTTATTTCGCTCAACAATTGAGTATGCAGGAATGCGATTAATTGTCAACTGTCCGACTTTACCAGAACCTGTATATGTAGACCGGGACTCATGGGAAAAAATAGTCTTAAATTTGCTCTCCAACGCTTTCAAATTTACATTCTCTGGAGAAATTGAAGTTTCGCTCTTATGGGCGCCGTTATCACAAGTTGAGTTAAAAGTACGTGATACCGGAATTGGCATTAAAGAGTCAGAATTACCACGCTTGTTTGAAAAATTCTATCGTGTGCAAGGGGCAAAAGGACGCAATACCGAAGGCTCAGGGATTGGATTATCATTAGTTCAAGAGTTAGTACATTTGCATGGTGGAACAATTGAGGTTAGTAGTGTGGAGTGTAAAGGAACTTGTTTTACTGTCTCAATTCCTACAAGTAATGCTCACATAAGCGAAAATCAAATTAAAACAAGTACAGCTAACTCCACCAATGCTAGCTTTTATGTAAAAGAAGCACTGCGCTGGCTACCAACTAAAGAAGAAAGTAATAAAAATCTACTTTCGTCAGTTTCAAATATTCCGAGAATTTTGCTTGCAGATGACAACGCTGATATGCGTGCGTATATCCAACGGCTTTTAGAACCTGAATATGAAGTTGAAACAGTAACTGATGGTAGTGCGGCATTTTTAGCAGCGTTAAAATACCCACCAGATTTGGTACTTACCGATGTAATGATGCCAAATTTGGACGGGTTTGGGCTACTGAAAGCGCTACGACACAATCCGACAACCCGTGAAATTCCGATTATTCTCTTATCAGCGAGAGCTGGAGAAGAGTCTCGAATTGAGGGATTAAATGCAGGCGCCGATGATTATTTAGCAAAACCTTTTTCCGCACGCGAACTATTAGCACGAGTCAAAGCTAATTTAGAATTGGGACAACTTCGGCTTGAAGGACGGCGAATTAGCGAAGCACGCATGTTGTTAGCATTAGAGTCTGCTGAGTTAGGCACTTGGGATTATTATCCAATGACAGGCGTTTTAAATTGGGACGAGCGCTGCAAAGCAATGTTTGGTTTACCCAGAGATGCTCTTGTAAATTACGACATATTCTTAGCTGGTTTGCATCCAGAAGACCGGGAGCGTACTGACAAAATAGTACAACAAGCGATAAATCCCAACGGTAACGGTAAATATGATATTGAGTATCGTACTATTGGCATTCAAGATGGCATTGAACGGTGGATAGCAGCAAAAGGGCAAGCCTACTTCAATCGTGAGGGAGAAGTAGTAAGATTTGTGGGAACGGTTCTTGATATTAGCCAGAAAAAAATAGCAGAAGTCGAGCGTGAACAGTTATTGAAGGGCGAACAAGCTGCACGCGAACAAGCCGAAGCCGCAAATCGAGTTAAAGATGAGTTTTTAGCAGTGTTGTCCCATGAACTAAGAACACCACTCAACCCAATTCTTGGATGGCTGAGATTACTGCAAACAAAGAAATTAGACTCTGCTAAAACTAGTGAAGCGCTTGTTATTATCGAACGCAATGCAAAATTGCAATTAAGATTAGTTGAAGACTTGCTAGATATTTCTCGCATCATGCGTGGGAAATTATCTATGACTGTGGCGCCAACAAATTTAAAATCGATAATTGTTAGTGCAGCAGAAACAGTAAAGCTAGCAGCAGAAGCCAAACAAATTCAACTAGTATTACACCTTGATTCAATTGAATCAGTTTCAGGTGATGCAGCCCGTTTACAACAAATCGTCTGGAACCTGCTTACGAACGCTATAAAATTTACACCGAATGGTGGAAAAGTTACTGTCACCTTACGCATCATTGATAATTATGCCCTAATTGAAGTTATTGATACAGGTAAGGGAATTAAACCAGACTTTATACCACATGTGTTTGAATATTTTCGACAAGAAGACAGTTCTACTACTCGTAATTTTGGCGGGTTAGGACTTGGATTAGCAATTGTGCGTCAATTAGTAGAACTGCATGGGGGAATAATTTGGGCAGAAAGTCCCGGAGAAAATCAAGGCGCCACCTTTACAGTGAAATTACCAATAATCAAGAATTAAATTTTACTGAATATTTCATATTATTAAAACATAATTTCTAGTCTCTGTGGTAAAAAAACATGACTAAAGTCATGGTAACAAAATGACTTTTGCCACAATTTTTCAATAACACTAGTTGTGTATAGTAAGTGGTGTAAACTTTACTTTTGCTCGTCTATACTCTCAATACCCACTTGTCGTTCGCATTTATAGCCAGTTTGGCGCCAAGCGTCTAAATTTACATCTTTAAGATTTATTACATTTGCACATTGTGGATGTTGGAAATGGCTCCATAGTGCCCAAGCAAAGCTGCGAATAATATCCAACGCAGTTTTGAAGGGTGATTCTTGGTTACCGGGAACACCTTGTTCTTGCACAACGTCAAACTCTACCCAGATGCCATGCGCTCCAAAAATAATTTGTGCCATCCATTTGGCCCGAGGTAAATGACTGTGCGAGGTAATCAACTTGATTTTACGAGCCTTCCAACTCTCCAAAATAGGCAAGCTGTAAAAAAAATTATCAAAAGTTGAATTTGCACACTTTTCTAGCCAAATATTAGCTAAAATAGCTTGTTTGCGCTTAAAAATCGACAAAATACACGGTTCTTGCGAACCTTGCGAGATGAGAACTGGGATTTTAGCGTTTTTAGATGCAAAATCTGCGGCATAAACTTCGCGTGCAATGCTTCCACCTAACACAAAAGTGGCACTAACTGGCTTGGAAGATGAATTAATTAAGGTTATAGTGTTAAAAACCAGCCAAATACAAAGGAGAAAGCATAAACCCAAGCTGAGTTTTGGTAAAAATTGCCACCTCAACAACCGAGGCATACGGTTTGCGCGGGTGAATAGTATGTAACTTTTTGTTTTATTGTTTATCATAGAATTTAATGGAGTAATGTTCATAAAAATCCCCACATTTCAAAGATTCAAATGCTATGTTATAAACACATGACTGGGTGCTTTGTACGTGTGAAGACGTGTCATTCGATTCTAAGTTACTTAGGGAGTAAATCGGCTCTATTAAAAAATAGATGTAGCAACAGTTACATATGTATTTCCGGATAAATTTCAGGATAAATTTCCTTTCTTTGAAGAAGCTTAAAATAGTATAAAGACTTTAATCGCTTCTTTAAAAAGCTAATTGTTAAACTGTCAACAACACATAATTATTCCAGCTAATATACATGAACCAATCTGCGAAACGTTACTCGCCGCTGCAAGTCGCTTTGATTGGTGGAGCTATTGCCTCCACAGCTATGCTTTCTGTGTTTGGTCCTGCATGGTGTCGGTCAGTCAAGGCTGCGCTACAAGATAGTCCAAAAGCGATTGTTGACCAAGTATGGCAGCTAGTAAACCGTGAATATGTAGATGGCAAATTTAATCAACAAAATTGGGTGGCTATTCGCCAAGAATTGTTGAGTAAAAACTACTCTTCGCGTGAAGAAGCATATGTTGCCATTCGTGCAGCTTTACAGAAGTTAAATGACCCCTACACTCGATTCCTGGATCCAAAGCAATATGAAGCCCTAACTAGTCAAACTTCAGGTGAAGTATCTGGGATTGGTATCCGGATGGAGGTTAATAGTAAAACTAAGCGTTTGACGGTTGTTGAAGCGATAGAAAACTCTCCAGCTTTAAAGGCAGGTGTTAAGCCCGGTGACCAAATTGTCGCAATTGACGGCAAACTTACGCAAAACATGAAGGTTGACGATGCCTCGAAGTTGATTCGTGGTAAAGCTGGAACACCAGTCACCTTAAGATTATTGCGTGACGGCAAAAGCGATTTTAATTTAAATTTAACACGAGCTACTATCGAAGTTCCAACTGTTCGCTACGCTTTACGTAATGAAGGTACTAAGCGTGTTGGTTATATTCGTCTACGTGAATTTAGTGCCCATGCTGGCGACCAAATGCGAAAAGCTATTCGTGACCTTAACACAAAAGGTGCCGATAGTTACGTGTTAGATTTACGTGGCAACCCAGGTGGTTTACTACAAGCGAGTATTGAAATCGCGCGCATGTGGATGGACAATGGTTCAATTGTTCGCACCGTAGACCGTGAAGGTGTAAGCGACGAAACCTTTAAAGCCAACCGTACAGCATTGACAAATTTACCTATGGCTGTATTAATCGATGGTAATTCTGCCAGTGCTAGTGAAATTCTTACAGGCGCCCTTAAAGATAATAAGCGTGCAGTTGTAATTGGTTCTCAAAGTTTCGGTAAAGCTCTTGTACAATCTGTACACGAACTAGCAGATGGTTCGGGTGTAGCAATTACAATTGCCCACTATTACACACCACAAGGAACCGATATTAACCGCAAAGGTATTACCCCAGATGTGAAAATTGACCTGAGTGAGTCACAGCAACGCTACCTAGCATCAAATCCAGATTTATTAGGTACACAAAATGACCCTCAGTACGCTCGCGCGTTATCAGTGCTAACCAGCAATAACTTTGCAAAACCGTCTCCACCAAATCAAACCTCACAAAAACCCATTAACGG
This sequence comes from Calothrix sp. PCC 7716, assembly GCF_019977735.1. GTDB lineage: Bacteria > Cyanobacteriota > Cyanobacteriia > Cyanobacteriales > Nostocaceae > Dulcicalothrix. The sequence goes on from NZ_AP025018.1 coordinate 1,418,309, forward strand.
ACGTGCAGTTGATTTGAAACTGTAAAAAGAGTTAGGAGTGCTGAGTGCTGAGTGCTGAGTGCTGAGTGCTGAGTGCTGAGTGCTGAGTATTTCTACTTTACACTCAGCACTCAGCACTTTCTACTCAACACTATTAATAGTGATTTAGGATTTTGGATTGGGAATACTATGGACGTAAGTAGTAAATCCCATTATTCAAAATCCTTATTTTATGACTACGAAATCAGACGATACATTAAACGACAAACACATAAATTATTTACCCAAAGTTTCTGTAGTTGTGCCTATATATAATGGTGAAGAAGATTTACGCGAGCTAATACCTTGCTTATTGGCACAAACTTATCCATCAGAACTCGTAGAATATTTACTTGTAGACAATAACAGCAGCGACAATACCCTCAAATGTCTACAAACAGCGGCAGAACAGTGTTCAATTACAATACATCCATTAAGCGAAAGTAAAATACAAAGCTCTTACGCAGCTAGAAATACAGGAATTCGTGCGGCAAGTGGAGAAATAGTTGCTTTTACAGATGCTGACTGTCGTCCACAACCGCAATGGTTAGAGTTATTAGTACAACCCTTCGTTAATCTCGATGTTGCTATAGTCGCGGGTGAAGTAGCTTCACTTCCTGGCAAGACATTATTAGAAAGATTCGCCGACCGTGAAGAAACATTATCACAGAAACATACTTTAGCACATAAGTTTCGTCCTTACGGTCAAACGGCTAATTTAGCGATTCGACGTATCGCGTTGCAAAAAGTCGGTTTATTCCGTCCTTATTTGACGACAGGGGGTGATGCCGATATTTGCTGGCGAATTCAACAAGAGTATATTGGTAAATTAGAATTTGCGGCTCTTGCTATAGTTCAACACCGTCATCGTACTACTTTAAAAGAACTTGCTTCCCAGTGGCGCCGTTATGGACGTTCTAATCGCTACCTGCACGAATTGTACGGTATTGATTTAATGCGGGCAATAACGCTCTCTGAATGTGGCTACAATTTGGTTCGTTGGATTGTTAAAGAAGTGCCCAAACTTAGTTTAAAAGCTGCTTTAGGTAAAGGAAATGTGATTGATATATTAAGTACTCCTATTGGATTATTTACTGCCAGAGCGCGCTATTACGGTCAAATGTCAGCAACTATGCCAGAAAATGCCTCTGATATTGATTGGTTGTAATAAAGAAACCGGGTTTCTATGATAAAGAAACCCGGTTTCTGCACTGGCGCCATCAAATCGCGTTAAATTGAAGAAAAGTATGGGACAAGGATGAGTCAATGTCAGCACAATTGTTACTGGTAGATGATGAACCAGGATTGCGCGAAGCCGTAAAAGATTACTTAGAAGATAGTGGTTTCAGCGTTCAAGTTGCCAGTAATGCCCGTGAAGGGTGGGATTTGATGCAACAAAATACACCAGATTTGCTAATCTCGGATATTATGATGCCACAAGTAGATGGCTATCAATTTCTGAAGCAAGTACGTGAAGACGCCCGTTTTAAATCATTACCTGTAGTATTTTTGACAGCAAAAGGGATGACGGGCGACCGTATTCAAGGATATCAGGCAGGAGTAGATGCTTATTTACCCAAGCCGTTTGACCCCGATGAATTGGTCGCAATTGTCGAAAATTTATTGATACGGCGTACTCCTAGTACGCAGCAATCAGGAGAAGATGGTGAAACGCCAGATATTGCCGAACTGGCAAAACAAATTGCTCAGATAAAAGCACTGTTAACCCAGAAAAATGCAATAGCGCAATCACCAGCACCATTTACCATAGATTTGACACCTAGAGAGCAAAGCGTTTTAAATCTAGTTGCCGAAGGATTGATGAATAAAGAAATAGCTCGTCGTTTAGAAACAAGCGTTCGCAACGTCGAAAAATACGTTAGTCGTCTATTTAGTAAAACTGGTACAAATAGCCGTACTGAATTAGTACGTTTTGCACTCGAACACGGATTGGCAAAGTAGGAGTTACGGGGGGTGTCTAAAAATCCCCCCGTCTCCTAGTACAAAAATTTATGAAAACGTATTGCGGAGCGAAAAATTACCCTGGAATAATTTGGTTGTCAATCTGACCTTGTTTATAAGCAAGGAATGATTGGTTTAGTAGGCACCCAAGTATCTTGTGTAGTGCAATGGGTGAAGGCTACTGTAAACGTGACGACTTTTCTTCCGTCAAGAGCTTGTGAGGCAATCTACAATTTCCGGCTGTTACTTAATCAAAGTGAAGCGCATCGGCCGCTTGTTTATCTCCAGAGAACACCTAAAAAAAAAATCCATTTAGTTAAAGGTTGTTCCTGCTGACCAATCGACGTGCCAAATAAAATTATAGGACTGCCTTTGAAAGCCTATACAGCATTGGAATAGAAGTTGTAGGTTTTCGTTACATAAGCCGACTTGTGCGTGCATATTGTGTACAGAGTGTGAACATAGAGTATTGCTGGCAAACTTAAAAAAATTTACCTATTTATCTATTCTATGAACGGTATACTTAGATTAAATTATTTAAGTATTATTGATTGGTTTCAGTAGAGTTACGTAAACGCATTAATTGACGACGCATTTGCGGAGAAGCCTTAAACTCGCTTACCTCATGAGCTTTAACAGCTGTTTGCAAAGTTTGAATGAAATCATCTGAGCCATCTACTAATGCTTCTAAAAGCACTTGTAGTAATTGGTCGCGGTCGGAAAATAAACTTTTTTCCTCAACCAAACGAAACTTGAGATGGATTTCACATTCGTATACGCCAACTTCGACGCTATTAATTGGACGTGGTAACGGTTTCGAGTTCATAATTTTCAGGATTCCTTCGGTTGTTGGGTCAGTCGTTACTAGGGAGCAGCAGTTTAAATCGCTGCTATTAGCTATATCTTTTTTAAATCTCTCTAGTTTGAATTAAGAATTCTTGTTAGTCAATGCAATTTGTATCCCATGTTGCTCCTTTGTTTACTTTTTTTTGTACCTATACTCTTTGAGCGTCTCTCAATTTACCCAGCTACCCCCACTCCTGTGCAATTTAGGTAAACCATAACTATTATTCAATTTTTATGATTCTATACAATGAAGTTTTTGTAAGAACTTGCTGGTGCTTTTTAAAGGTTTTTACATCAACTTGATATGAACGTCAACAACAGTTTTTGTTTTTACCTTTAATATGGTGTTTATACGTAAGTGATAACGCTGATTTTTTTTTGATAATGTCATCCTAGAGCCAACTGCATCATTACTACGTAAAAATACTAAATGTATGATTTGTTCATTTGAACGAAAATTGATAAGAATTGGGTAAAGAAACTAAGTGTTTTTTGACAGTAAATAACTGCATCGGTATGAACGAAACTTTTTGTCGTCAGAAACCGGGTTTGTTTAGCTCGTGCATAGAAACCCGGTTTCTAGCAGTAAATACTATTGCCGAATGACCAAAACTAAAATACTCTAGTTCCCAAAAAAATAAAGAAATCAACACAAATCTATTTTGTAGCCTCAAACACGAATGCTTTGCATCAACAAATATAGGGGCAAAGAGTTGGGGTGAGAGAGTCTACAATTATTTAGAGTGAAATTAACCCTTAAGAGAAAACATCCTCCCTATGGAAGACAACGCAATGCTGCTTAAGTCAACAACCCGACACATCCGTATTTTTGCGGCAGAATTAGACGCATCTGGAGAATTAGTACCCAGCAGTCAAGTCTTAACGCTGGACGTTGACCCCGATAACGAATTTAATTGGAGCGAGGATGCCCTCCAACAGGTTTATCGCAAATTCGACGAATATGTCGAACAAAACGCAGGTAGTGACCTCACCGACTATAACCTCCGTCGCATCGGCTCAGATTTAGAACATTTAATCCGCTCACTTCTACAAAAAGGTGAAATAAGCTACAACCTAAATGCCCGTGTTGCTAACTACAGCATGGGTCTTCCCCGCGTTGAGGCACAATAAAGTGGAAAGTGCTGAGTGCTGAGTGCTGAGTAAGAAGTAGTGAGTGCTGAGTAAGAAGTAGTAAGTGCTTCTGAGCGAAGTTAAAACTTACTACGTGTACTCATAACTTAAAACTTACAACTCAGCACTCAGCACTCAGCACTAATAACTCTTTAACTATGCTTAAATTCACCTTAACCTTAGCTGTTATTTCACTACTAAGCGTTTCGCAAGTGCAAGCTGCCGAACTTGTTGGAAGGGCAATTTTAGCGGCTGATACATTTGCTCCTGGCTCTACTAGTGGGCAGTTTAAAAAGACTCAACGTACTACCCCTTTTTTATTTGCTCAACCAGTACAAGGATTTTCGTGTGTTGAGCTTGGGCCGAAAGAGGGCACATTTTACGTGATTTCAGATAATGGGTTCGGCGCCAAAAGTAATTCTTTAGATTATGTGCTGCGGATATACGCGGTTGAACCAGATTTTTCTACGGGCAAAGTATATCCTGTTGATTTTGAAACGGGAGAGCGACTTATGTGGTTTAGTCGTCAAAGCTTTATTGAACTCAACGACCGTAACAAAAAAGCGAATTTTTCTATTGTCGCCGAGCAAAAAAATTACCCTAATAGTAATATTGCTGTGTCTTCTCGAATCAAAATCAATCGCTTGCTCACAGGTGGTGACTTTGACCCCGAATCTTTTCGGCGCCTAGAAGATGGTAGTTTTTGGGTAGGAGATGAGTTTGGCCCGTTTTTACTACATTTTGATAAAACTGGTGAACTACTGGCGCCTCCCATCCCACTACCAAATTTTTCACAAAAAGGCGCCGAAGAATTTGTAAAATCTCCTGATAACCCAGAATTTGCTTCGTTTCCAGAACCGAGGCGTACAAGTGAAGCCAACTTAGGCGGTTCTAGCGGTTTTGAAGGTTTAGCGATTAATACTAGTTTTACCAAGCTGTACGCAATGTTAGAAGGGGCGTTAAAAAAAGATATGCCTACTCGTTTGTTGATTAATGAGTTTGATATAGCAAGTCAAAAATATACAGGCAGGGTTTTTGCATACAAGTTAGAAAATGCAAGTCATGCCATTGGCGAATTAACTGCGGTTAACGATGACGAATATATTGTGATTGAACGGGATAAGAATCAAGGCGACCCCAATAATCCGGCTTTTAAAACACCTGCCTCGTTCAAGCGTCTTTACAAAATTAATCTTGACAAAGTAGATAAAGCAGGTTTTGTAGAAAAAGAATTATTAGTAGATTTGCTGAATATTTCTGACCCCAAGGGTATTGGTACAAATGCCACTAAAAACGGTGTGTTCACATTTCCCTTTGTCACAATTGAGAGTGTGCTGCCACTTGATGCTAGAACGCTGCTGGTAATTAACGATAATAACTATGCCGATAGCATTGGGCGAATACCGAAACAAGCTGATAACGCCGAATTCATTAAAATCAGGCTAGACAAACCTTTGAACTTAACTGTTACTAGTGGCGCCACTGCTTCTATGAGACAAAATGCCTACTCCGATTCTAAATAATTTTTTGGTTTAAATTAAGCCTTATTTTGCTCGTATTCTTATAAACTATAACAATAGTTTCTTAATTTTTTACTGTCTAATCGTCAAAAAACCTGATTGTGACTGTGTTATACATAATTTGTAACCAGATTCATGTAAACGAAAGTCAATGGTTGATATATATTAAAAAAACCATGCGCGGTATAGGGTGCCGCTGTTCATTGTTTTGATTAAAATTGCTAAGGTAAGCCGATCGGTCGAAGAAAACTATGGAACAAGACGCGGCAACGCTCCACTGCCCAAACGAACTTTGTCAGGCAGCCAACCCGCTTAAGCACAATTATTGCCAACAGTGTTCAACGCCTCTGCCGAAGCGTTATCTTTGGGCAGTCACAGAAGGAAAAAGTCTGGGAGTCTTGGGCAACCACATCGCCGATCGCTATTTAATTATTAGCCAGTTTGTTGTTCTAGATACTAGACCCGGACTAGTCCCACAGATCCCAGACACTGAATCGCTACAAAAGTTAAGACCCTATCTCCGTTTATTTCCTTACCGCTTACACGTTCCTCAAGTGTATGGAATTATTCCTAAAAGCGATTCGTCCATGCCTTCAAACATTTTGCTTTTAGAGAAACCACCGCTTCATATAAACACAGAACTCGAAGTACATTTACATCAATCGTTGGACTCAGCATGGGGTGAGGCAACCTCAATGCGGCAGTTAAACTGGTTGTGGCAAATCGCACATATTTGGCAACCGTTCGCAAGTGAGGGGGTTGCGACTAGCTTGTTAGACCCTTTATTATTGCGACCCGAAGGCAGTTTAGTAAAAGTATTAGAATTACGCTCTGACCCTGAAGTTGCTCCTTCTATCTCGCAATTAGGTGATTTTTGGCGCGTGAATTTACTGCCAAACACAAAAAGTGCCATCAAAGAATTTTTTACCCAAGTTTGTGATGCTTTAATATCGGGTGAAATTCATTCTGGTGAGCAGTTAGTTGCTGTTTTAGACCAAGGACTAATCTCACTTGGCACCGCAAGTGGGGACACATCTCAGTATTCAGTAAAAATAGTTACAAATACTGATACAGGGCCAAGCCGTCAGAGAAATGAAGATGCATGTTATCCAGCGGCAGGCAGCATAATTAGCAAGCCACCATCACCTACAGCTTTAGCAATTGTTTGTGATGGTATTGGTGGACATGAGGGTGGTAATGTCGCCTCGAATATTGCCATAGATGTAATTCAACAGCAAGTTAGTCAGTTAGCATCAGTCCCTCGCGACCGTATCGACCCGACAGTTTTACTAGCTGACTTAGAAAAAGCGGCGGCGGCAGCAAACGATAAAATATCTGTGCGAAATGATAGCGAGGGAAGACTTGGGCGCCAACGGATGGGCACGACGTTGGTAATGGCATTACCTATTGCCCACGAAATGTACATCACTCATGTAGGTGATAGCCGTGCGTACTTAATTACACGCAAAGGATGCTACCAAGTCACCCTAGATGATGATGTGGCATCACGAGAAGTACGACTCGGATATGCAGTTTACCGCGATGCCGTTATGCAAGGCGCCAGTGGTTCTTTAGTACAAGCTTTGGGAATGGGTAGCAGTAACTCGCTGCATCCAACGGCTCAAAGGTTTGTGCTAGATGAAGACTGTGTGTTTTTGTTATGTTCGGACGGTTTGAGCGACTTTGATAGAGTTGAACAATATTGGGAGACAGAAATATTACCGATTTTGACCGACGGTGTAGACATTACAGAAGCAGTTAATAATTTAATCGAAATAGCGAATAAGCAAAATGGACACGATAACGTCACAATTGCACTGGTTCAGTATCAAATAAAATACACAGAACCAGAAAAAATACAGATTCCCAATATCGCTGATTTATCCACGAATTATAAGTCAGGCAGCTATTCTACCACCAGTGCGCCGACTAATTTAGTTTCAGGACACAGAACACAAGTAATACCTGATACAGCCCAGGCAAAGAAACCGATACCTTTACATTTAATAGCACTGTTGGCTGTAGTGACAGTGGGAGGTTTGATTGGGCTATTAATACAACAAATACTTTCTCGTCAAATTCAGCTTGGGACGACGATATCAACATCACCACCAGTTGCAACATCTCCAACTTCAGTAGAAAGAGTCGCACCTCCCAAAGGTTCATTAATTAGGGTCATATCCCCAATTGAATTTAGTCGCAATAGCTCTTATCAAGTAACTGGTAGTATTCCACAGAATACAACTTTAGTGGTTATAGACTCAAAACCAACAACAGGCGCCGACCATAGCGACTTATTGCATTTGCAGGTTTGTCAAGTACCCACTCAAGTTGCAGAAGCACCCCCAGTTGCACAAAAAATAGTGCCAATTATACAAAGTGAAGAAATTTGGGTTCAAAGAGAAAAACTTCAACCAAACAAGAACATCTTAATATCCCAACCAGAGAAAAACGTTAATTCTCCATGTGATGCAATACTCAAGGAATCTACAAGCGGCAATATAGAAAAATCTCCATCGAAGACAGAACGTGTTCGTCCACGCAATTTATAACCACTCCGTCATATAAACTAGTAGCAAACCTAAAATATTTTTATGGCGAATTCGGTTAAAACTATAAAGAGATAGTCCCTAAAGAATGCCCCTTGAAACCATGCCATCCTTAAACCTGGCGATAGCCCGTCTAGTTCATGCTGGCACCAACAATTTCGCTATTTGGGTGGTGCGCGCTCCTTACTCTAGTGGGCACGTTTTTCACGATTGCGTTTGGACACCCAACCTGACACAAGTATGGCAGGAATGGCAACAATTGTTTGCAGGTCACAGCAACCTCGATGTATCTCCCAACGCCAGCGAATCTGATAAAATTCAATCGAATTACTCCTTACCAATAGAATTACCCCAACCTGCCACAGGACAACCAACTAACTACGCTGGGCGCCTAATGCAGTACTTTGGTAACTGTTTATGGCAATGGGTATTCGATGGACCAATTTTAAATAGCCTAGAACACAGTCGAGGAATTGCAGCAGGACAAGAAAAAAGTCTCCGTCTGCGTTTAGAAATACGCGACCCTTATTTGGTATCGGTACCTTGGGAAATTATGCAGCGTCCCGGTCAAGCTGCAATTTCTCTCAGTCAAAACGTCATATTTAGCCGTACCACCAGCGACGTTGACAAATTACCATCTTTACGTAGCGATGCTGGCTTAAATGTATTGCTTGTACTTGGTGATGACGAAAATCTCCAACTCGAAGCTGAAGCTGAACTATTAAAGCGAACCTTAACACAAGGTACTGCAAGTGGTAGCAACTCACGTGGTTACGCTCCATGTATTGTTACTAAACTAATTCGTCCTACCCCTGAAGAATTAATCGCAGCATTAGAAACGCGGGCATATAACGTGTTTTTTTATGCTGGTCATGGCTTGCGTGGACCAGATGGGGGCATATTAAATTTACACCCCAAAGCCACACTCAACGGCATTGAGTTGGCCCAGGTATTAACGCGCACAGGTGTAAAATTAGCTGTTTTTAATTCGTGTTGGGGCGCCCAACCTTTGGCAGTTAATCATCAACCAATACCTTACAGTAGCTTGGCAGAAGTATTAATACGACATGGCGTACCAGCAGTACTGGGAATGCGCGATGTCATTGCCGACCGTGAAAGTCTTAGCTTTATTCAAGCTTTCTCAGAAGCACTGCGCTCACGTCGAGCTATTGATGAAGCAGTAGCCGATGCTAGGCAAAAACTACTATCTTTATATAAATTTAACCAACCTGGTTGGACACTACCCGTTCTTTATTTACATCCAGAGTTTGACGGGCAATTAATTCGCAGCTTAGACGAGAGCATTACCGAATTACCGACTTCTCTACCAGAATTTAGAAAAACATTCCCTGCTGCTTCACTGCGACTACTTCATGATGGAACAAAACAACTACTTCCAACTCCCATCACTCGTATTGGTCGCACCACAGACAACAACATCATCATTCCCGATTTATCAGTTTCTAGGCAACATGCTCAAATTATTTGTCGAGATAGTTTTATTGACACAAAGTTAGAGCAAAGCTACTACTTACGTGATGATTCAACAGCAGGCACTTTAATATATCAGTCTGGAGCATGGCAACGAATTCATCATGAAGAAGTACCACTAAGGTCAGGAACGCAATTAAAATTTGGTAGTAGCCGTGGTGACATTTGGGAGTTTATGATAGAAAACTCATAGACAGTTTGTCAAAAATCCATGAAATTACTCTTGACATAATTAGATTTTTATTTAAAACATATTATTTCAACGTATTATTCTGTGAGTATCACTTAAATATTTTTTATCACACAAAAACAATACGCGATCATTTTATTCGTTTTGCGGAAACGGTCGCGCTTATGCTGTAGCTCTTGGTACACAAACAAATTAAACCATCCAATAAGGAAAGCCTAGAAATGACTCACACAAAAAACGACGCACTTAACAGTTCAGAGTTCCAACCATCTGCAATTCACCTGGAGTTGCTCGAAGCATTACTCGAAAACGACGAAGCAACATATCCCTGGAACCCAGCATCTCCCGAATCAGAAGATTTCTTTCATCAATGTGATGTGCATTTTGCCATTGATGAACTTCTCGAAGTTGATTCCGGCTGCCAAGAAGCTTTTTATAGCCATCTTGATGCTTTGTGGTCTAACACACCAACCTTGCAATCTCAATGTAGCACAACTGTAGTATCAATATCAAAACTTAAAGAAAGTTTACAATCAGCGATTTCTTCCCGGATTCCTCACGAATGGATAGAGAAGATAGCACAGAAAGCAAGTGATTTATTTAATTCGCCAATGTCAATAGCAGACCAATTAGTAGAAATTGCCGCATCTGTAGTGCCCGCTTTAGGCGCCGATGATTTATCAGTATTAGCGCGTCCATATGCGTATGCAATGCGTAGTGAAACAACTACATTAGAATCAACACTTAAAAAAGTGGGTGGACACGACTGGAATAATTTATCTGAAATTGAGCAAGCACGGGTGAGTGTAGCAGTAGCTTATTACGCACTTCAGCAACTCAAAAATTCTCAACCAGTAGACTAAGTGCTTAGTAAAAAAGATGTGATCAAATGCACTCTACTATTAAAATACCATTTCACTATTTTAAATCTAACTATAGGCTCTTGCTGTGTAATAACCATCTATCAAAAGATAGAAATAAAGTGAAGGCAAAACAGTGAAGTACTGCAATTTGGGTTATAAGTGAGTCATATGAATATCAAAATAAAAAGCAACCGGGGAAAACCCAGTTGCTTTTTTATTTTCGTTCTAAAAAACGTGTAGCAAAATTTTGTGAACGGTTTGGAGAAAGAGCGCGTGCTTTAAGAATAGCAGCCATCAGAAAGGCGTATGAAATTACACCAACAACAACTAATAACAAAGCATTAATAGCTCCAGAAGCATTCCACAAAGCATGAAGCGCAGCCGCAGTTAAGTAACCCACAATTAAAATTCGCACACCTCTACTTGGTTTAAGAACAGCCAAACCAATGAAATATCCTAAATAACCGCTATAAGCCATATGACCAGCGACTAATCCTAATATTCGGGGAATTAAAAGCTGTAACCCTACCAACTGTCCAGCATCGGCGCCCGATTGTTGTGCAACACTTAATGTAATTTGTGGCACATATTGACCAAGTGTTTCCAACAGAGTAAAACCAACCGCCGAAGCAGTGCCAAGTAGAATACCATCAAGAGGTTCAGAGACACCAAGTCGTTCACGCCAAGGAGAAGGAAGCGTTCTTGATATTAAAAATATACCCAAAACAGGCAAAGCTTTGAGTAATTCTTCCATTAACCCGGCGCCGAAAAACATCCGCACAAGTAATTCAGTTAAGGTAATTTCCTGATTTTCTCTGGGTAAATTACCTGGTAGAACAACACGGAATATATAAATAAATAAATCTAAAATAGGGCTTTTTAAAATTACCACCGTCCCCAAACCAGAAGCGAGTAATATCCACCAAGGTTTGTGCTTGCCACACAAACGATAAATAAAATAATATGCAGCAGAAGCAATATAAGTACCAACAATAACTTGATTAGCTTGCGGCGAACCAACTGTAGCAAACATTAATACTACAAATACAACAGTTAAAATACCAGGAATTAAAAAAGCTTTGCTAGTTAAATCCTTTCCGGTTGAGATAATGGGGAACAACTGTGTAAAGCTTACAGAATCTATTTGTGTAGGCGCCTCATATTTGCTTGCGGGGGTGAGTGAAGTAGCGGCAGCGGAATTAATAGCAGTTTGTTGAGGAGCATTATTTTCATATTCAAACTGAAATATGGGTCCATCCTGTGCCAAAGAAATGCGGTCACCAGAATGTAACTCTTGACAACCCTCAAGACGCTGACCATTAAGGTAAGTACCATTAGCACTACTAAGGTCACAAATCACCCAACTGCATCGACCATCAGGAGAAGGAGAAATGGAACGAACAACCGCATGGCGCCGTGATACCATCCGAAACTTAATGGCATCCAAAGCAATTTGACAACCAGGGTCGCGTCCAATTACCACCTCTCGATTTTTGAGTAAGGCATAATTCGACTCAGACCCACTAGGTACTCCGTTACCAGACACTAGCCGCAGAAAAGCATTCGTCAACGGCGCGTTTTGAAACGTCATTCATTTACAAGGTGGTTATTAACGATTTTACTCATTGATAGATACAATATAGCTTCACTCTATATAAGCAGAATTAAAAATTAAAAATTAAAAATAAAAACACCTTTAGTAAACCATACTGAGTATTACCAAAACGTGACTACATAAAAATTTACCAAAGTAAATATATTAATTCTGTATTTTTCAAATCTTTTTCTTGTGGAGCAGGCATCCTTGCCTGCCCCCCTTCCCTACATATCTAAACCTGAGCCAGCTCCAAATCTTGCTCAACATGCTCAACCGGCGCCGTTACCAAATTACCATCAACAATAGCCTCATCAACAGCAATTTCTAGGTATTTACCACCTGCACCATTCACATCTGGACTACAAGCAGCATACGCAGTACAAGTTTTACCTCTTAGCACATCTGCCGCTGCTAATAACTGTAAACCGTGGCAAATAGCAGCAATACGTTTATTCGCATAAGCATTCCGGACGGGTTATATCTATAACTCTGTGATTTAAACGAATATATTCAGGCGCCCGTCCACCAGGAATAACCAAAGCATCATAGCTTGCAGCTTGAATTTCATCAAAAGTCGCATTAAGGGTAAAATTATGCCCAGGCTTCTCGCTGTAAGTTTGGTCTCCCTCAAAATCATGCACAGCAGTACGTATTTTCTCACCAGCCTTTTTGTTTGGGCAAACAGCATGTACAGTATGCCCAACCATCTGCAAAGCTTGGAATGTTCCATCACCTCATAATCTTCAACGAAATCGCCCACAAGCATTAAAATGTCTTCAAGGCATTTCTTATTTAATTGTGGTTTGATTTTAGCGTAACTTACCACACCACCTTTACTAACAGAACTAGTTTTTACAAGAATTGGATTGAGGAATATATTTTTTTCCTGAAAATAACCGTATAGTAACTCTCTGACAAAAGTTTCTTCCGTTTGTCCTTCGACAAAAACATTGATTCGTATCATCGTGAAGGTCTTCCCCCAACAATGTTTTTCTTCCAAAGTTCCCCTAAACTGTAATCTTCAAGCCAAGTTTCTAAATCACGCTGTTTAAGTCTGTGGAGTGATGATTTTCCCTCGTTGCGGTCTACAATAATCACATCATTTGCATCAAACTCGTTGAGCAATTCAACTGACTGCGTTGAAACAATTACTTGTTTGGATGAAGCACGCATTAACGAAGCTAGGACGGTAATTGCATATGGATGAAGACCTAATTCAGGTTCATCAACCAAAATTGTCTCTGGCAGAAGGGTATCAGGTTGGAGAAAAACAGTTGCCAGACAAATAAAACGAAGCGTTCCATCGGAAAGAAGATGTGCTTTAAAAGGGATATCCTGACCTCGCTCAAACCATTCCAGTTCAATAACATCTTTGTTTTGTGGAGAAGGACGTAGATTAAAATCGCCAAAGAAAGGAGCAACAAGCCGAATAGTTTTAACAATCTTTTGATACGATGCTGGATGACTATCACGCAAAAAGTATAAGAACGATGCGAGATTACGCGCGTCAGGACGTAGATAAGCGTTGTCATTAATACCATGTGCCTGTTTTACATAGGCGCTATCGCTTGTATCATGAAAATGATAAACCCCCCATTGCTGCATAGTAGGTACTATGTAACGGTCAATTCCTGTTCCTGTAACCTCTAAAGCCAGGGTTTCAAAATGACCCTTACCAATTTCGCGCTCACCAGTTATATTCCACCAAAAAGATTCTTTGGAGAACATCAATCGATTATCCCGTGTTGGCTCAAGCGTATTTGTTTTATCTGGGAACACTAGAAGGAATAACAGGTTTGCAGATGATGGGATTAAAAGACCGCGAAGCTATGGGGAACTATAGAGTAAAAATATACGGATAAGGATGGGAAGGAATGAATACGATTGGCGAAATTTTGGCAAGGGATTTGGGGCAACCTATTGAGGAAATTATCAAGGTTAACCAAATTTATGAGGAATCCGTTTATACCGAAATAACCGAGTATATCGCCACGGAACGCATTCTGGAACAGTACCGCAGTTTGCTTAAAGCTATTGCTGATGAAGCATCTGAGCCAAGTGAGGCTATTGGGGTTTGGATTTCTGGTTTCTTTGGCTCTGGTAAATCTTCTTTTGCGAAAAATTTAGGCTATGTCCTCTCTAATCGTCATGTTAAAGGTGTTGCAGCTAGCGAATTATTTAAAAATCAAATTAAAGACCGTCGCTTGGGTGAATTTTTAGATTTTATTAACACCAAGATCTGCCAAAAGAAATATGGGATAATTTTAGCTCGTGACATTAGATAACAGAAGTAATGTATCATTAAAATACCAGAATTATAAAGGGACAAGTCATGAATATTGAGCAATCAGTTTTAGAAAGATTACGAGAGTTACCCCTAGAAAAACAGCAAGAAGTATTGGATTTTACTGACTATTTACATCAAAAAGTCACTCCTAAGCGTCCCCTTCGCAGTATTAAAGGTTTATGTGCTGATTTAAAAGTAGATATAACAGCGGAGGATATAGCTGAAGCAAGAAAAGAAATGTGGGGTAATTTTCCGAGGGAGATTATTTAGTGACATCTGTAGTAGCAGACACACACACAATAATTTGGCATATTTTTAACCTAGAGAGGCTATCAGAAATAGCCCTCACAGCATTAGAACTGGCAGTAAATGGTGGATACCCTATTTATGTATCCGCCATTACAATTGTTGAAATTACTTACTTAGTGGAGAGAGGACGCTTGGCAGAGGACGTATTGACACGTGTCCTTAATGCAATAGATGACACTGATGTTGGTATTAGCTTAGTGCCTCTTAACCGCGATATTTCAGCCGCAGTTCGACAAATTGACAGGGCAACTGTTCCTGATATGCCAGATAGAATCATTGCAGCCACGGCGTTATACATGAATCTTCCCTTAATAACTTGTGACTTACAAATTCGAGCATTAACAACAATTCAGACAATTTGGTAAGCATGGATAAATTCCTGGTCATATGGGGCAAAGGGGATAGTTAAATGTTAAAGGAACTTCACCTCCAACAAGTTGGTCTAGCATCCAATTTTGATGTTTGCTAAAAGGCGCCTTTGACGTTCAACTAAAAGACCAAGAACCTCCTAATGCTCACCGTGCAAGGTTTGTAAGGCATATCCTTTCTACCGAATTTATTTGCGGCATTAAAGGAGATATCCCTTATCAACTTAGCAGTATTAAAATTCCCGCAAAACCTTAGTATCCAAGGAAATATCAAAGCGGTTCGTTCTTTAGCAGAACCGCTACAACTTGGAATGGACAATGGCGCTAGAAAAGCATTAATTCCAACTGAAAACAAACGTCATTTTTTAGAAGTATCAGCAGATATTATGGAACGAGTTGACCCCATTTTTTACAGTGACCAATTAACAGCAGCAATGAAGGCATTAGGTGTAAATTAAATAATTAAAATCCCCCCTAGCCCCCCTTGATAAGGGGGGAACAAGAAAAGAAACAAATCTTAGCCCCCCTTATTAAGGGGGGTTGGGGGGGATTAGCTATTAATTAATTTAAATTCTTCAAGCGCTTTAGGAAAGTTTTTGTTTTCGTGTCCGGAGCGGCTAAGTTTAATTAAAGCAAATCTTTCTAAAGGTGATAATGCTGCCCAGGAAGGCGCCTCTATTTTCACATTATATTCGGTTGCTTTTTCTTGAACGCTTTCTGGTATATTATTTACGTCCATCCACGCTGGGTGTGATTCTATTGGTAGTTCTGATGGATAGGCGCCTGTACGTTGATGTATAAGATTTTGTAAATTATGTCGGTAGGTTTCTATTTCTTGCTCTGTTGTACAGGGTTGCTCGACTAATGCTTGACGCTCATCTTGAGTTAAGTGGTTCCAATCTGCTAATTTTAATTTGATTCCACAGGTGTCAAGGTTGTATCTTGCTTGCATGGGAATACATCGCAGGGAATCAACGAAATCTGTTTCAAATTCAAAGAATTGTACCATAATCTCAATAAAATATTCTGATTTTAATGTCTAGGTTTAGAGTTACTAATGCGGATAATAAAATAACTAATTGCTAAAGATAAAACAGCCAAACCTAAACCAATAATATCTATTCCTTCAACTTTATCTAAATCAAGAATAATGATTTTTCTGGCTACCGCAATTAAAGATGTTACGATTACTAATTCTACTTGTAATACGTGCTTTTTGAGATAGCCCGTAATATTTTCTAATATTTCTAGGGCAATTAAGACGTTTAAAAACAATCCAAACACTTGGAATAATGTCTTATAAAAGCTACCATATTTCGGCGAGACTAGTTCTCTAAATGTAAAGGTGATTAAATCAGCAATTGCTACTACAATTACAAGCAACATACAGACTGAGAGAACTTTAGCGACAATCACCTCTAGATTTTCGATGATGTGCATGAAGTTTTCGTCTTTGGTCATTTCACGAAACCGTTTAATTAACCCCCTCATCTGCCTTACCCCCTAATAAATACTTATTGCTTGTATAAGTAAGAACACACACAACAGTACGTTAGAGTTTTCTCTAACGCACTATAAATGCTAAGTAATAACTTTTAAAATCAGACTTGTAAGCAGCTTAACATTCAGAGGGTTCTAATTGATAGTTATAAGAAGGCAAATTAATTTTAACGGGCGCCAAGCTAACTGCACAGGCTTTTAGCTCTGGTTGTAATGAGTCTGGGCATGATATTGGGTGTGTCATCGCGTTCGCTTCTGCGTTTTCTGCCCATAAGGCGCCCCAATGCATAGGCACAAACACTGTTCCAGGAGTTATTGCACGGGTTATTTTAGCTTTAAACTTAGCGCTTCCTCGACGCGAACCTACTTCAACATATGAATTTTCAGTAATATTTAAGCTAGAAGCATCACGTGGATGAATTTCAATAAATGGTTCGGGGTGCATTTGCCGAATTTTCTCAATGCGACCAGTTCGCGTTTGTGTGTGCCAATGTCCGTAAAGTCTTCCTGTTGTTAATATAAACGGATAATCTGGGTCGGGTGGTTCTGCTAAACCGCGTGAATAATAGGCGCCAAACTTTGCCCGTCCATCTGGTGTAGCAAAACGTAAATCAGTATACAGTCTTTTTGAGTGCCGAGTGCTGAGTGCTGAGTGCCGAGTTACGTTCTGACACTCAGCACTCAGCACTTTACACTCATCACTCTTTTCTGGGTAAGGCCATTGAATTGGACTATGTTGTAATTTTTCGTGGGAAATACCTGTAACATCACAAGGACGTCCTAGAGTTAATTGAGTAAATTCGTTATATACATGGGCAGAGTTGGCGAAAGCAAATTCACCCACATAACCTAAACGGCGCCCGACTTCTGCAAAAATCTCCCAGTCGGCTTTTGCTTCTCCGGGTCCTGGTCGAAACGATTGACATAAAGTTACGACACGTTCCGAATTTGTCATGACACCAGTTTTTTCACCCCACTGTGCCGCAGGTAAAAGCACATGAGCATAAGCGGCAGTTTCTGTTGGATAATATGCGTCTTGATAAATAGTAAAAGGTGATTTTAATAAAGCTGCTTTTGTACGTTCAATATCTGGCATACTTACTGCTGGGTTCGTAGCGGCAACCCACAATAAGCCAACATCGCCAGTTTCTAGACCTGTTATCATATCCCACGCAGTCAAACCAGGTAATGGTGATATTTTTCCTGGCTTTATTCCCCAAAATTCTTCAACTTCTGCACGGTGTTGGGGATTTTTAATTAAGCGATAACCTGGGAGCAAGTGCGATAAACCACCAGCTTCACGTCCTCCCATTGCGTTTGGTTGACCTGTTAAAGAAAAGGGTCCACTCCCTGGTCTACCTATCTGCCCAGTCATTAAGTGCAAGTTAATAATGGTTCGTACCTTTGCCGTACCTTCAGAAGATTGATTTACTCCCATCGACCATAACGACAGCACGTTTTTAGAATCAGCCCAATAGCGTGCAGCGGTTGCTAAATCTTGAATAGTAATACCACAGGTACGTGCGACGACATCAGGGGAATAATGACGAATTACTTCTGCAAAAGCTGGGAAGTTACTTGTACATTCGTCGATAAATCCTGTATCAAGACAACCCCAACGCATCAATAAATGTGCCATTCCATTCATTAAATCAATATCTGTACCAGGACGAATCGCTAAGTGTAAATCGGCAGCTTCGGCAGTTTGTGTTCGACGTGGGTCAACCACAATCATTTTGACTTTGCGGTTCCTTTTGTGGTATTTGGCTAATCGGTTAAAAGCAATAGGGTGGCATTCTGCTGCATTTGTACCAATTAAAAATGCACAGTCGGTTAATTCTAAGTCGTCGTAACAACAGGGTGGGCCGTCTGAACCAAAGCTTTGAATATACCCAGATACCGCACTGGACATGCACAAACGTGAGTTTGCGTCAAAGTTATTGCTTCCCAGACACCCTTTCATTAATTTTTGGGCAACATAGTAATCTTCGGTTTGAAATTGACCTGAACCGTACATGCATATTGCTTCTGGCCCTTGGGTTTGCAGAACTTGTTGAATGCGCTTGGTAATTAAATTAAATGCTTCATCCCAAGTCGCGCGCCGAAATTTCTCATTCAACGAGTTCCGCACCATTGGAAAATGCAATCTATTTTTATCTAATGACTCGGCAATAGTGGCGCCTTTTACACATACCATACCTTGGCTCGATGGATGTGTTTTATCTCCTCGAACTCGCCAAATCGGATTTCCTTCATTATCACGATTTGTTGCTTTTCCATGTTGTGCGGGAGGTGATACTTCGAGTCCACACCCAACACCACAATATGGACATAGAGTTTTGGTTGATTCAGTCATAAAACCTCAATTGCATTGCAGCCTAATACCCTTTTTCCTGTAGGGTGGGCACTGCCCACCTTACTCTTCCACGAGAACACCAGAAGTTACTTGTTCAGATTCATTGGTTGCTGGTGATTCTCCTTCGTACTTCTCAGCGAATGAACCTTTGGGTTCTTTGAGGAAGAAACCACACATGAACGCACATACTATTGCTGTTATACCCATTGTGCTAAATAGTGTTGATGGGTCAGTTAAGCTGTAGATTGTTAAATAAACTACGCCACCAAAGTTACCATAGGCGCCAACGTTTCCTGCAATTTGTCCTGTTGCTTCTTTCTTAATTAAAGGCACAATTCCATAAGTGGCGCCGCATCCAGCTTGAGCAAAGTAAGCTGCAAACATTGTGGCAGCTATTGCGAGTGGAAGGGGCCAGCTTTTATTGATGAAGTGAATAGTTAAATAACCAATTCCAATACCAACACTAAGAATAGTCATTGTCCATTTACGTGAGCCAAGTTTATCAGAGATTAAGCCACCGCTAGGACGAGAAACCAAGTTTAAAAAGGGATAAGTTGCAGCTATCATTCCAGCGACTACATGTTCTAAACCAAAAGTCTTTTCAAAGAATGCAGGCAACATGGAAACAGCAGCTAGTTCTGAACCAAAATTTGTAACGTAGGTAAACTCAAGTAATGCAACTTGACCAAATTGAAAGCGTTGAGAAGGGGAATAAGTTTTTCGACCAGCCAAAAGTTCTGAGTTAACTTGATAAGCTTTGTAAGTTTGGAAAGCGAATAATCCTAAAAGTAGCACCCAAACTATATACATTTGACTTGCAGTCAAAAAATGAATATTTTTCTGTTCTAGGCGCCAAGCGAGAAGACCTAGGGCAAATATTAAACCAAAGTTCGAGACAATCATTGCCCAGAAGCTTTTGACACTTGTTACTTCCAAGGCGCCGTTTTTCTTGGGACGTTTGTAAGCTTTTCCTGGTGGAGTATTTTCAACAGATTTATAATAAATAACGCCATATACAGCAGCAATAATTCCTGTTAGTCCTATTGTCAGGCGCCAGTTTGAACCACCACCAGCTAAAAACCCTGTTGCAACTGCAATTATAGGTAAAGCAAACTCTGCACCAAAGGCGCCGAAATTACCCCAACCACCATAAACACCTTGGGCAATGCCAATATCTTTGGGTGGAAACCATTCAGCTACCATCCGGATACCAACAACGAATCCGGAACCAACAATACCCATTAACAAGCGACTAATTACTAACTCACTAAAGCTATGAGACAGCGCTGTTGCCAAACAAGGAACTGCTGCAAACATCAACAGCACTGAGTATGTAATTCTTGGACCAAAACGGTCTAAAAGCATACCAATAATAATGCGTGCGGGTATTGTCAGGGCTAGATTACAAATACCCAAAGTTTTAATTTGTTCAGGTAATAAATGTAATTCTTTACCAATCGTGGTAGCAAAAGGAGCAAAATTGAACCAGCACACAAACGTGAGAAAGAATGCGAACCAAGTTTGATGCAAAATTCGATAGCGACCCTTGAATGTAAATAGTTTCTTGAGCATATTACCCTTTCTCGAACAAAAAATACGTAAGCCAAAATCAAGACTATTCAAGCAAATAATCTTATCTACTTATTCAAATAAAACCAAAAATTTGGTGCTAGTAGTTCACAGTAGGGTGGGCATTGCCCACCTTACTACATTGTGCCCATTGTCTCTTCGTGGTTCTTTATCTTACACATAAGTATTGTGTATTAATGAATAATCTAAAAAGCTTTCTTATATACAAATTAGAACTAAGACGCAACTATATTGGTATCACCTGTAACCGTTTGAAAGTATCCATGAAAAAAACGCATTGAAGCAATGCGTTATAAAAGATACTCTCACCAAAGAAACCAGACTTCTGATGAAAAGAAGCCCGGTTTCTGTCTTTATTCTTCTACATGAGCGCAACGACGATAGAGAAAATCGAGAGCATAATTACGAAGCTCGTAGTATTTCGTGTCTTCCATAATGCGCTTGCGGTTGCGGGGACGAGAAAACGGAATGTCAAGAACCTCGCCAATTTGTGCAGCAGGCCCGTTAGTCATCATTACAAGTCGGTCAGCGAGAAACAAAGCTTCATCAATATCATGCGTAATCATCAACACAGTCACTTGATGCTCGCGCCAAATTTGTAGTAGTTCTTCCTGCAACTCCTCTTTAGTAATAGCATCAAGGGCGCCGAAAGGTTCATCAAGAATTAATACTTTAGGACGAATACTAAGCGCACGGGCAATCGCAACCCGTTGTTTCATCCCACCAGAAATTTGTGAAGGTCTTTTTTCAGCAGCTTCTGTCAAACCTACGAGCGCTAAATGCTCTTTAACAATTGCCCTTTTTTCAGCTTCGATTTTTTCGGGGAAAACCGCATCAACAGCCAAGTACACATTTTCAAATACCGACAGCCAAGGCAGTAAACAGTAATTTTGAAATACCATCATCCGGTCTGGGCCGGGTTCAGTAATAGGTGTATCTTGCAGCAGTACAACACCCTCAGTAGGAGTATTGAAACCCGAAATCATATTTAGCAGCGTTGACTTACCGCAACCAGAGTGACCAATTAAGCAAACAAACTCACCCTCACGAACCTTAAGGTCTATTCCATCAAGAACAGTGTATGGACCATCCGCTGTTGGGTAAATCTTGCTAACGCCTTCGACGACTAAAAAATTGTCGGATGCTCTCGTGTCCCGTTGATTCGATTGAATTGTTGTTTGCATATTATTTAAGGTAATGATGGGTAATTAAGAAACCCGGTTTCTGGTTGAATATCTACTTGTATAAACAAAATTTTGCGTAAAGAAACCGGGTTTCTAGTTCGATATTGTTCGTACAATTAAAAATTTTGCGTAGAAACCCGGTTTCTAGAAGAACATTTCTTCAATGCGTATTTGACGCTTGATTTCTAAACTGTTGAGATATTCAATTGGGTCTGATGGGTTAAAAACTTTGCCATCAAATAAGTGAATTGGGTTATCCCATCCAATATCAAGAACACCTAAGTCGCGTGCTGCGGCGCCAAATATATCTGGACGGCAAACTCGTTCAATGACTTCTACCCAGTTTTTTGGGAATGGTATTAAGCCCCAGCGTGCCATCTGTGTCATCATCCACAGTATTTCTGTACGGTTGGGACAATTTGTTTTATTGACAAAAAATCTAATATATGAAGTTAACTCTTGCGGTTTACTACCATCTGCGCGTTCGTAAGGTGTTACAAAACCAGGACGAACATACACAGGGTCTATATCAAGATATTCAGGACGACAGATAATTTTAAGAATTTCTTCTCGGTTGCGAAGGTCGTCACAATATTCGCAAGCTTCCAATAAAGCTTTAATAAGAGCAAGATAAGTTTCGGGATATTGTTGTGCCCATTCTTCTCTGACTCCCAAAACTTTAGCAGGTTGTCCCGCCCAAATTTCTAAAGCTGTCGCAGCAACAAAACCTACCTTTTTGTGAACTGCCATATAATTCCAAGGTTCACCAGCACAGTAACCATCTAGTGTTCCCGCTTCAAGTTGCGAAGCCATTTGCATTGGTGGTAATACCGTTAAATTGACATCTTGGTCAGGGTCAATACCACCAGCAGCTAACCAATAACGCAAAATAAAGTTCTGCATTGACGTAGGATGCACAACTCCCATATTCATAACATGGTCAGCATCCGCGTTAATTGCAGCTTTCAAATCTGAGACAGTTCTTACGCCTTGGTCGTATAATTTTTTACTTAAAGTAATTGCGTTAGCATTGCGGGAAAGATTAAGCGCGTTAACTACAGGAATTGGGGTTTTACCACCGGCGCCTAAAGTTAAAGCTAGGGGCATTCCTGCTACCATTTGAGCAGCATCAAGTCTACCCGTTCCAACCCCAAATGCAATATCCTTCCAACTGGTTTCGCGAGTCAGGTTAATTTCTTCTAATCCGTATTTAGCGAAAAAGCCTTTTTCTTTAGCTACAATTAAAGGCGCCGTGTCAGTTAAAGGTAAAAAGCCAATATCTAGATTGATTTTCTCTAAACCGTTGCGAGATATTAGTGCTGGGGTAGCGGTCTTTTGAACTTGTTGAGCTTGTTGACGTTTCTTAGCTTGCTTCTGCTGATTAAGGAAATTTATTATTTCATTCCGCATGTTGTAATAATCTGGATGATTAACAACTTCCATTCTTTGACGAGGACGCGGAATGTCTACTTCTAAAATTTGACCAATATGTGCTTCTGGCCCATTTGTCAACATCACAATGCGGTCAGAAAGCAATAATGCCTCATCAACATCATGCGTTACCATCACACAAGTTAATTTGTTTTCGTTGCAGATTTTCATTAGCTGTTCCTGCAACCCACCTCTTGTCAACGCATCGAGGGCGCCGAAAGGCTCATCGAGTAATAATAACTTAGGACGAATTGCCAAAGCGCGCGCTATTGATACCCGTTGTTTCATCCCACCAGATAATTCAGACGGTAGTTTATTTGCATGGCGCCGTAGTCCCACCATATCAATATTATGTTCGACAATTGAGCGGCGCTCACCTCTGGGCTTGTCTTGATAAACTTCATCAACAGCCAAAGCGATATTATCGCGAACATTTAACCAAGGTAGCAACGAGTAGTTTTGAAACACCACCATTCGGTCGGGTCCAGGTTCGCGTATTTCACGTCCTTCAAGTGTTACACCGCCAATCGAGGCACGGTCTAACCCCGCAATAATATTAAGTAAAGTCGATTTACCACAACCAGAATGCCCAATTAGTGAAATAAACTCACCTTGTTGAATCTTCAATTCAATATTTTTGAGGGCAATATAAGTCTTACCATTGGGCAAATCGAATACGCGGTCAATATGGTCTACTTCAACAAAACAAGTTGTCATTTTTTTAGTTAGGAGTTAGGAGTGCTGAGTGGAAAGTGCTGAGTGCTGAGTAGAGTTAGAAGTGAAGAGTGAGAAGTTAGGAGTTAGGAGTTAGGAGTTAGGAGTTAGGAATAAAACTCAGCACTCAGCACTCAGCACTCAGCACTTTCTACTTTATTTTTGTTCTGCTGGAATTACTAAGCTGGCAACAAAACCAATTGCGCGGTCGAGTAAAAGACCTACAACACCGATGTAAACTAGTGCTAATACAACTTGACCCATGTCACCGCTGTTATAAGCATTCCAGATAAAGAAACCTAAACCACCGGCGCCATCACTACTACCAGCGTTAACCATTTCGGCAGCAACAATTGCTAACCATGCTAAACCAATACCAATTCGTAATCCGCTGAAAATGTAAGGAACTGCTGCGGGGAATAATATTTTAAAGAAATACTTTCTTCCTTTTAATCGTAAAACTCTCGCAACGTTGCGATAATCTTGGGGTATTTGCTGTACTCCAACTGTAGTGTTAATAACAATTGGCCAAACTGCGGTAATAAAAATTACAAAAATAGCTGCTAATTCACTCTTACTAATACCACCTAATGCGGGTACAGCAGATAAAGCAATAGGCAACCAAGCAAGGGGAGGAACTGTTCGTAATATTTGAAAAATTGGATCGAGTGCTTCAAACATTAAACGATTAGTACCTGTTAGCACTCCTAAAGCGATACCAATAGTTGCCGCTAAAAAATAACCGTAACCAACGCGCTGTAAACTAGCCAGTAATTGGAATGCTAAACCTTTACCGTCGTCATCATCAAGAAAAGGATTGAAGAGGAATTTTTGAACTTTAGGGTCTGAAAGAATTTGAATTGGTCCAGGGAATTCGGCATCCGGCGCCGAACAAAGTATTTGCCAAATGACTAAGAAAATGAAAATAGCAACTAAAGGAGGAATTGCTTTTTTAGAATTTTTTAGTATTTGGCTTACTAGTTTACTGCTAGTATTTTTAGTAGAGAATCTGCCTGCTTGTACTGCCATATTTATATTTTAGATTGTGAATAACGTATTTATGCTTGTAGTAAGCACTTCAGTGCTTGTCTTGTAGTGCTTGTCTTAAGAGAAGCACTAAAGTGCTTACTACGAACTCACCCACCCACCCATTCATTAGGCTTTCTTGATTTTTAAACCTTTGAGATAACCTGCGGAGTCAGCGGGGTCAAATTTAACTCCCAAAATATCTTCAACACCGCGCGAATTACTAGCAGGAATTGCAGCTTCTTGTCCAATAGCTTTAGCTGCTTCTTTCCACATATCCGAGCGATTTACTTTTTTAATCAAAGCTTTAACATCGGTATCAGGAGGAAGTTGACCCCAGCGCATATTTTCAGTTAAGAACCAGGTATCGTGACTCTCATAAGGGAATGAAGCATTATCATCCCAGAATTTCATTGCTACTGGACTTGCAGTTTCAATTCGACCTGTACCATAGTCTATTTTACCTTTAGAACGGTCGCTAATAGCAATAGCATCTACTTTTAAATATTTACCAGTTGCAATTATTCTAGACATTTCGTCTTTATTTTCAGGCTTGTCGCACCAAATTTGTGCTTCTTGCACTGCCATTAATATGGCTTTAGCTGCGTTTGGATTCTTTTCTACCCAATCTGCACGCATTGATAATGCTTTTTCTGGATGGTCTTTCCACAATTCACCAGTTACTACCGCTGAATAACCAGTTTGTTCTTGAATGAGTTTACCATTCCAAGGTTCACCAACACAGAAAGCATCCATTTTACCTGCTTTCATACTGGCAACCATTTGTGGTGGTGGAATGACGATGATTTCCACATCTTTTTCGGGGTCAATTCCACCTGCTGCTAACCACGAACGCATCCACAAATCGTGGGTTCCACCTGGGAATGTCACTGCACAAGTCAGCTTTTTACCACCAGCTATAACTTGCTTCAAGGGTGAACTGTCTTTGCCTAGCTTTAAGTCTTTATATTTATTTGATACAGAAATTCCCTGACCGTTTGTGTTCAAACGTGCCAGAATTTGCATTGGCAACGGTTGTTTTGTCTTAGTAATGGCGCCAGCAGTCATCAAGTAAGCCATTGGGCTAAGAAGGTGCGCTCCATCAATGCCACCTTGAGCAGAACCAAGTTCTAGGTTGTCGCGTGTTGCTGCCCATGATGTCTGTTTGGCAATTTCAATATCGGTCATTCCATATTTCTGGAATAATCCTTTTTCAAAAGCAATAATAATTGGCGCCGAGTCAGTTAAAGCGATAAATCCAAGTTTGGCTTTAGTTGTTTCAACCTTGGGAGCATTCGCGACAGGTGTAAAATTTGACGCTGGCTTTGCAGTACTCGTTGTTCCTCCTGAATTATTATCAGCACTCGACCCATTCGACGAACAACCGTTTGCAATAATGGCGCCAGCAGCAGTAATACCTGCGGTGATAATGAATTTCCTTCTGGAGAGATTAGTCATTCTGTTTGTTTATTTGTTAGTGATTGAATAGTTCTAGTAAGGTGGGCACTGCCCACCATACAATCTATGTATTAACTAATACCTTTGGTTTGGCGCCAAAGTGTGTAACTAGCAATTCCTGCAATACTGGCTGTAAATCATCGCAAGCAACTCCTTTAGTAACGCAAGTTCCTAAATGCGCGTCTTTGCCAACTTTGCCACCCATGTAAATATCAACACCTTCGACAGGTTTGCCATTTTTACGCGCTTTGGTTCCCATTAAGCCAATGTCCGCGACTTGAGGTTGTCCGCACGAATTTGGACATCCTGTCCAATGAATGCGTACTGGTTGAGTCATTTCTAACTCAGATTCCAACGCTTTTATCATTGCTAGCGCACGGTTTTTGGTTTCTATCAACGCAAAATTACAGAACTGGGCGCCTGTACAAGATACCAAAGCGCGTGTAAGTGGTTCAGGATTAATTTTAAACTTTCCGAGCAGAGGTTCTGTAAAAAATGATGCCAAACGCGCATCAGAGATATTGGGAATAACAATATTTTGTTCTACAGTGAGCCGAATCTCACTAGTCCCATAAACCTCTGCAAGACGGGCGATTTCAAACATATCTTCTGCATACAACCGACCCACCGGAATATGTAATCCTGCGTAGTATAAATTTGATTGTTTTTGTTTATGTATACCAATATGGTCTCGTTTTTCCCAGTCGATTTCGTCGTGTGCGGCGCCTGGTAAAAGTGATTTACCCAAACGCAACTCGACTTCTTCACGAAATTTTTCTAAACCCCACTCATCAATTAACCACATTAAACGTGATTTCTGACGGTTTGCACGTAATCCATTATCGCGGTAAACCTCCAAAATAGCTCGGCATACAGCTACCACATCCTCTGGGGGAACCCATGCATTTAAAGGAATAGCAGCGTCACAGCGTTTAGCTGAGAAAAATCCACCCACTAATATATTGAATCCAAAATTCAGTGATGAGTTCTGAGTTCTGAGTGCTGAGTTATTTTCATTCCCAGCACTCAGCACTTTCAACTCAGCACTCTCTTTAAATGCAGGCACAAATGCTAAGTCATTTATTTCCGCGTGAACCGAATTGTCCCGTCCTCCAGTAATTGCGATATTAAATTTACGCGGCAGATTTGAAAACTCAGCGTTACCAACTCCATTGTTGGTAATCATCGCCTGGATTTGTTCAACCAACTCGCGCGTATCATACAATTCTGAAGCGTCTAATCCAGCAATTGGGTCGCCAGTAATATTACGGACGTTATCCATCCCAGATTGAACAGAAGTTAACTCAACTTCTCGGAATCGATTGAAAATTTCTGGTAAATCTTCGATTCGTATACCGCGCAATTGAAAATTCTGCCTGGTAGTAATATCAGCACAACCATCGTCACCGTAGCGCTGAACTACTTCGGCTAACACCCGCATTTGTGAAGAATTAAGAATACCATTCGGCAATCGTAACCGCATCATAAATTTACCAGGTGTAACAGGGCGAAAAAACACACCCAACCACTTCAGTCGATGGTCACGGTCGGTTTCGTCCATCGCTTCCCAACCTAGCGTTGCAAATTTTTCAAGTTCTGCCTTGACGGAAAGTCCGTCTTTTTCTGCTTTTAATTTTTCAAACTTGTTTTGACTGGTAGTATTGATAGTGGCTGCTGTCATAATCGCTTCCATTACGTCGTAGTTCAATGCTCCGGTGACCGTATCCCAATATCAACCGTTTAGGTTTGCGCTATTGCACCCAAATTACCGGGATGAAATATACACGTTTGTACGTTAAGAGCGAGGCTTAGATACTGGGTTAGTGACTCTTTACATAACTTAAGTTAATGTTGAGTGAGAGTAAAAATCGTATAAATTGTTACGAATTGTTAGAATAAATGCACAATACGGATGCCATGTATGTAACATCCGCATAAAATTAATCAAATTTTAAGGAAAAAGCATCTTGCCATTGGTTCGTGCAGGAGAGTTGACAGATAATGAGTACTAAGAACGTGCGTACATTTTCCCCAAAAGTACACAACCAAATTTATTAGCTCTAAATTTCCATTCATAACCTTTCATTACATAAGACGTGAACAACATCAACCAACTATTAGTGCAAACTATTGCAGCGCGTGATACTGCTGACTGGTCGTCATTCAATCAATGCAAAGAGCAGTTGCTAAAGGAAAACTCAAATTATCTTGAGACTGTCGAGTCTCAAGAAGATTTGTTGGAATTAGCGCTTTTAATTTTCGAGCATAGTGATTTTCATTCTCGTTGGGAGGTTGCTAAAGTCTTTAAACGTTTGGGGAGTGTCGCAATTCCAAAGCTCGTAGAAATATTGTCTGATGATACGTTAGATGAAGAGTTACGTTGGTACGCAGTGCGAATTTTGGGAGAACTCAAAAATGAGTCAGCAATTCCAGTATTAATAGAGTTAATTCAAACCGACGACTCGGAAGAATTAAAGTCAATGGCATCTGTTGCATTAGGGCAACTTGGTTCCAAAGCGATTTTATCACTCTCTTCTTTGTTAGCTGACTCGGATACGCGGTTTTTAGCTACGCAGGCATTATGTTATATCCGTAACAAAGAGACTATTCTACCCTTACTGAGCGTTGCTGAAGATTTTCAAGTTGCTGTAAGGGTAGCAGCGATTGAAGCGTTGAGTAGTTTTCATGACTCGCGCGTCCTTGCAGTACTTTTACGTAGTTTAGATGATGAATCAGCACAAGTTAGACGCACAGTTGTTACAGGATTAGGTTATCGTCGTGATTTGCATAACTCCGAGTTAGATTTAGTCGCATTATTACAACCCAAACTTTACGATTCTGATTCAAGAGTCGCGAGTGCAGCTGTTGTTGCGTTGTCACGGATGGGTGATGATGCTGCTGCACATCATTTGTATCAGTTTCTCTTATCACAAAAGGCGCCGCTTCAATTACAAATCGAAACAATCCGTGCGCTAACATGGGTTGGTACAATTTCCGGCTTAGAATATCTACAGCAAGCCCTCAACATAATCAGATCACAAACACTATGCGAGCAAATTGTCACCGTATTAGGACGAGTCCAACAATCAGATTTAATACATAAAGCCGCCGATATTTTATTAGAAATGCTACATCAAAAGCACCCAGCTTGTTCAATAGACACCGTTAGAAGCGCAATCGCTTTATCTTTAGGGCAACTTGGCAGAGTCGATGCCGTCGAAGCATTAACTACCCTACTTAACGATAGTAATACTCAAGTACGCTTACATGCTCTAGCAGCTTTGAAAAACTTGGCGCCTGACAAACATTGGAATTTAGAAACCATTTCCTAGAGGATAAATTCGGCAAATATATCCTCTAGGAAAATTAGCGAAACACAATACTCTCTAAGGTAATCATTACTACTCTCAAAATAGTCATTTTGCGGGCACCTTCCTTCCAAATGTGCCATCTCGGTAATAAGGACTTCAGTCCTTTCTTAAAAATAAAGACTTCAGTCCTTAGTCCTTTCTTAAAAATCCATCCAAACAAAACAAACTCATAACGACATTTCATTAAATTCCAAAATCTATCTAAAAGTACAGACACAGCTATGCGAAAAGGGGTGAACATTTACAATACATAACTATGTACGCTGAAAATGAAATTAGCTTGTTGCCTCTTAAAGTTAAAAATTGATTAAGTATGCAAATTTATCTTGACTATAGTGCTACCACTCCGACTCGAATTGAAGTCATAACACTTATTCAATCTGTTTTAGCGCAGCAGTGGGGTAATCCTTCCAGCTTACACGAATGGGGGCAGCGGGCAGCAACAGTAATGGAAACAGCGCGCTTACAAGTAGCCTCCTTAATAAACGCCACAGAACCAGAGTCCATCGTATTTACATCAGGTGGAACAGAAGCCGATAATTTAGCAATAATGGGAGTAGCACGTTTATACAGCCAGCCTCAGCACATAATAATTTCCAGCGTCGAACATTCAGCAATTACCGAACCAGCGCGCATGTTGGAACTATGGGGATGGCAAGTAACACGCTTAGGAGTTGATGCCAAAGGGCAAGTAAACCCCGAAGATTTAAAAGCAGCAATCAAAGAAAACACCGTATTGATATCTATAGTTTACGGGCAAAGCGAAGTCGGAACCGTTCAACCAATAGCCCAACTAAGTCAAATCGCGCGTGAAAAAGGCGTATTATTTCATACAGATGCAGTACAAGCCGCAGGTCGTTTACCAATTGACGTGAAAGCAATGCCTGTAGATTTGCTTAGTTTATCTAGTCATAAAATATATGGTGCCCAAGGGGCAGGCGCCTTGTATATACGTCCAGGTGTAGAAATAGTGCCATTAGTACTAGGTGGTGGACAAGAAACGCGACTACGTTCAGGAACACAAGCAGTTGCCATGATAGCTGGGTTTGGGTTAGCAGCATCACTTGCAGCAGAAGAAATTAGCAAAGAGGCGCCGAGACTAGTAAAATTGCGTGATAGCTTATTCTCACAACTATTAGATATACCAGGATTAATGCCAACAGGAGACTTATTGCATCGTTTACCACATCACGTCAGCGTCTGTATAGAAACAGGAAATAAAGAAAAAATCAACGGAAGAAACTTAGTTAGACAAATGAACCTAGCAGGAATAGGAATTAGTGCAGGTTCAGCATGTAGCAGCGGCAAACTTACCCCCAGTCCTATACTTTTAGCAATGGGATATTCAGAAAAAGCAGCCGTTGCTGGTATTAGAATGACACTAGGAAAAGACACCACACAACAAGACATAGATTGGACAGCAACAGCATTAAAACAAATTTTATCAAGACTCTAAAAAACTCTTGTGGAACAGGCATAGAAAGCCTGTCCATACTATAATGGAAGTATTTAAGAAGCTTCAAGTAAAGAAATATCTATATTTTTTTTTTCATTCTTCTCGATAATTTCCCACGCACTCTTAACAGCAGTATTTAACCACCAAGACCAAAATTCTAAACGCTTTGCAGAATCTGCAAATCCATAAATACTTTCCCATACAGCACCATTCGCATATGCACAAGCCGCAAAGAAAGCAGCATCATTACCCTCTGTATCTTGATTATCTGTTAAACTAAAATCAATCTCCGAAGGGTCAAAATTTTCATCATCAATAGCAGTATAAAGCGATGCGACTGCTGCACACCCAACAGTAAAAGCCATACCCAAACCTTCATAACCCAATTGTTGCATTTCTCGCCACAGACGTTCGGCTTCTTTTTCGGCAAAAGCTTTACTAACATCTCCAGAAATTACTTCTTCTGCGAGGGTAAGAACTTGTTGCGGTCTATCATCATGAGGAAATTTTTGATTCCAAATGGGGAGTACATGACGAACTGTAGAGAGTGCCAACACTGTACGCTTTAAATGACCATTATCGCCAAATGCTGCCCAAATAGCTTGACGATAACCTAAATATAAATCATGTTGAGGATGATGATACACTGACTCTAAAGCCTCTTGAATCAGTTTTTGTAGCTGAGAGGGAACCGCCATAAAGCACCTTCCTTTACTTAACTATATATTTATAGTAGACGATAAACGAATTTAACTTGACCATGAGGATAAAAGACCCAGATACCGTTAGGGTCAGCAATAATAATATTTTGTTGTCTTATTTGCGCGGCAGCATAAAAATAAGGATAACAGTCTTCTTCATACATACCCCTTGACACACCAATAGGTTTATCAAGATTGATAACTGATATTTGTTTTTCAGCATGAGAACGATAGTGCTTTCCCAAATCGTCTTTAGGGTCTAAATCCCATACTCTTGTTTGATAACCATATTGATTAAATTCTGTTTTCAAATTTAGATAATAATTTTTAACTTTACTTTCATCCTGTTCCAAAGATATACCATTATTTTGCTTAATAGCTAGCTTCCATTTTATATTTAAAGAATCCCAACCACTAATCGTGGCAATATCGTCACTTACCGCAATAGTTTTGCGCTTACTCATTTTTGGCTTGACTAATTCACCGCTGGTCAAAATGGAATATATTTCTTGAGCCTTTTTTTGAAAAAGCACTGCTTTCTCAATATCTCTAACTATTTGTGCTGCAACCACTACATCAAGATTGAACACTAAATCTTGAATATTTGCTACAACTTCTATACTCGGCATGTCTAAAAAATATTTTATTATACTAAAATATAGATTATCACTAATTCAGGTACAAATTAATAAAAAACTAATTTTTATATCTCTTATGGAACAGGCATAGAAAGCCTGTTCATATCATGACAATAAATCTCCAACATTAAGCCTCCCAACTTCATTTCCCTCAATCATCACACTAAAGAGTGAAGACAAATCAAAATCTCGGCGCCTCACATACGTAGCTTCTTCACCCGAACTATCAGGTTGAGTATAAACTTCGATTTGTTGTTCAACCAAATTAACTATCAAATAAACAGGAATACCCGTGCGCGCGTAAATACGTTTCTTATAACTTCTATCGCGCTCAAGAGTTGAGTCAGCTATTTCCACAACCAAAGCCAAATCATTAGAACCAGGATGACATTCTGTATAATCACGAGTATTGCCTCGTACAATTACAACATCAGGTTCAGGTTCACTATCTTGTAAAGTAACAGGTTCTTGAGCATGTACAGTTGTAGAATAAAAAGTTGACGATTCCAATCTAATATAGATTTTTTATTAAAAACAAAATGGCACAATTACCGAAGACTTTAGAAGACGCTGTTATTCAAGCTATTGAGGCAACTCAAGCTGCAATAGCCGACGGTCAAACACGCTTACAGGTTGAGTTGTTATTTCCAGAACTCAAGTTTATGCCCGTTGCAGAGCAATTTATTCCAGGTTTTGAAAACTATGGTGATAAACTCAAGGTTTTGTTCGCAGATGCAGGCGCCTGTGCCCTCGCGCGTCGTGACTGGGGAAGCGTACCATATAAAATAGAAGACATTGGTACAGGTAGAGCAGCTTCGCTCGAATCTAAAATTCAGCCCGAAGATGAACTTTTCTTATTTATCTCCCCAACTACGCAAGAAGTACCCCAATTAGAACAGCTTTGTCAATTAATTGGTGACACACGTCCCTTTGTAATGTTAAACCCACGTCTCGAAGATGCAGGAACCGTAGGTATTGGTTACGCTGCTCGTCAAATTCGTGAAAGATTTATCAAAACTATCGAATCATGTTACTACCTACGTCCAATTTTTGAAGAAGCAGCAGTGTTTCGATGCTATCCAGGAATGTGGGAAATATGGCTAGAAAACAGCGGTAACTACGAAAAAGTTGCAGAATTACCCCAAAGACCCACGGGTGAAGAAATTGATGCAATTATTGCTAAAGGACAACGCACTACTGCCAACGGCGAAACGGCGCAAAATAAAAAACCTAGCATGTTTAGAGATTTACAGCGGTTTTTAAAAGCGTTGAGTAGCTAGCATTCACAAGGGTTTTGGATTAAATTCAAAACCCCCTATAATTATGTAATCAGTTGTAAACAAATATGAATTATTCTCTGATTAAGTACTCATAGATATTTGTCTATGTGTAACATAGATTTAATATAATGTAATAATTACATTGTGAAAATAAATATTTGCCCGTACTACTAATATTTGCTACCGTTTTCTGACACTAGATGGGCAATAGAATACCATCAAAATGAGAATTGTCTTTTATAAAACAATAATTACTTACGTATAAGTGTATTAATTTTTAAACAAAATAAGTGATAACACTTGCATTAAACCCTTAGTAGGCTTACTTAACAGTGTTATTACTTATTTTGATATCTGAAAAATGAACTATCCTTTTATGTAGTACAGAGACATCTCGTTATAAAAAGGTTGTAGCGAACCCAATATTTCAGTCACAAGGTGCAGCTTTGTATAAATTGATATACAGTAGCTATAAAAAAATGAGTTTATCTAGTTCTTTCACAGATTTTTCTTTAGCTGAACTATTTCAGCTGATTGACCAAGGAAAAAAGTCAGGTTGTTTGACGGTTTGTACTTTACCTAACTTGAAAGTTATTGGTTCAAAATCGCAGCATTACTATATTTGGTTTCGACAAGGAAATGTAGTTGCTGCGACAAGTAAATTAAATGGACTTGGGTTAATCGAAAAGATTGTACAGCGAGGTTGGGTAAACGAACGTACATTGAAAAGACTTCGTTTGCAAGCAGCAACAGATACACCTTTAGGTTTATATCTCAAAACTTTAGAAATTTTAAGCGCAGAGCAGTTAAACTTGTTGTTTGCAAGTCAGTTACAGCAAGTTAGACAGTTATTTGAAATCCAAAAGGGTGTTTTTAAGCTCGATAGTAAAGCAATTTTACCTACGAGCGAAATGACTGGGATAAGTTTACGCGCTACAGAAGTGGCTTTAATGGCTTTACGAGTAATTAAAAATTGGGCAGCTTTGGCTGATGCTCTACCCAACCCGACTTCGGCAATCGAAGGAATTACACCCGCTAAAACCCAACTCCATCTGCATCCCCTTGAATGGCAGTTATGGGAATTTGCTGATGGTTTTGTTAGTTTAAACACACTTGCATCTCAACTTAACCAACCTATTGCTACTATCCAGCAAGTTGCTTTCCGATTGATGGTTGCTGGTTTGGTTGAAGAAATTCCCTTATCATCGCATTCACAGAGCTTTGATGGTTATATGTCCACTTACAGTCCTCAAAAGTCTCAACCATTAAAAGTGAGTACTTCGTTTTTACAAAATCTAGTTGGTTTTCTGAAGAGTAAAGCTTAACGACTTTATAAATTAAATGTTATGGAAATTCTACGGATTGTAGTCACAGGAAGTGTTGGTGCGGGAAAAACAAGTTTCATTCGCACGATTAGCGAAATAGATGTTGTTGACACCGATAAGCGTGCAACTGATGAAATGGCAGAAATTAAAGCTAACACTACTGTAGCTTTAGACTTCGGGCGCCTAACAATCAGTCCGAAACAATCGCTTCACTTATACGGTACACCCGGACAAGCGCGGTTTGATTTTATGTGGGATATTTTAATTCAGAGAGCGAATGCTTATATTTTATTAATTGATGCCCACCGTCCTGAACATTTTCGCCACAACCGTAAAATTCTTCAGTTTTTTAAAAAAAGAGTAGACATTCCTTATTTAATTGGCATAACACATTCTGATTGTGAAGGCGCCTGGGAAGCGTCGGATATTGCCTTGAGTCTGGGAATGCTAGACGAACAACCACCCATTGTAACTGTTAACGCAACAGAAACAGCATCAGTCCGAGAAAGTTTAATTAATGTTGTTGAGCTATTGACAAATTGCTATCAACATCATTAGTACAAAAAATCATTGAAAAATAA
Organism: Calothrix sp. PCC 7716; assembly: GCF_019977735.1. Lineage (GTDB taxonomy): Bacteria > Cyanobacteriota > Cyanobacteriia > Cyanobacteriales > Nostocaceae > Dulcicalothrix. The sequence goes on from NZ_AP025018.1 coordinate 1,454,051, forward strand.
ATTGTAATATATAGCACATTCATTATTATTTCTTAAAGTATATTTCACCTTAATATTGTTGAGTTTTGCTCACTATATCGAGATAATACTGTTACTGTATATGTGGTGATAAAAACATCGGATTCAGCAAAAAAAATAAGTACATAAACCGCTATGGCTTTAGGCAGAATCCTGAAGCTACTCATGGGTGGGTTTCAGCAGTCTCCATCTGAAATTTTGCCGGAGCCTCAGAAAACCGAGTCTGACATCAAATCAGACGAAGTAGAAGCAACCGTCATTCCAACTCCAGCCATTGAGTTACAACCGCTTGATTTAACAGCTATTGAATTACCAACTCCAAAACAAGACATGATTAATATTTCGATGTTGCAACAAGAGTTGCAAAACTTTGTCACAGGCGCCTCAGATGTTCAAGGTGCTGCACTAGTAAGTCCAGATGGTCTTGCCTTAGCATCAGTACTTCCTGGTGGGATGGATGAAGAACGTACTGCCGCCATGTCAGCTTCAATGCTGTCGCTTGGTGAGAGAATTGGGCGTGAGCTAGCACGCGGAAACGTTGAACGTATTGTAGTTGAAGGCGAAAAAGGTTACGGTGTTTTAATTGGATGCGGTAGTGAGGCTGTATTACTAGTGCTAGCAAGCGCCGCAGTAAAACAAGGAATTTTATTTTTGGAACTCAAACGGGTGGTAGCAAGAATAGCCCCTTTGTTGGCATAACTAATAATCCTTACTCAGATGCTTGGATTACTGAGTTTAAGTGATGCTGACAAAGCATAAAAATATTAAAGGTTTATCAGTGGAAAGCATCGAATAATTTAAAGCAACACAAACAATTTATTTCTAGAAAGCAGTCAGGAGTTTATTACATCATGGCCTTAGACCCACATGTCTTTATGTCCACCCTTGAAAAGCGCGTCATGTTAACTTCGGCTGACAAAGCTTTATTAAAATCTGAGGCAGAGTGGGGTGCAAAATTAGCTCCAGAAATGGCCGACCACTTTTATGCTTATCTCGGACGTGACCCAGAAATGAACGACATACTTAATGGTGATGGCTCAGGACGAGTTCATCGTTTACACGAAACCTTCGTTAACTGGTTCCAAGAAATGTTTACAGGTATGGACGGATGGGGTAATGCATACGCAGACCGTCGTTGGAGAATTGGTTTAGTTCACGTCCGTCTTGGTATTGGACCCCAGCATGTCGTTCCAGCAATGGCTACAGTTGTACACGAAGTTGGCAAACGTCTCAAAGCTGATGGTAAAACTGAAGAACTCAAAGACGCGCTAGGAAGAATTTGCATGATTGATTTAGCTTTTATCGAACAAGCATATGTAGAAGTTTCTTCCTCCGCAGTCCTTCAAGAAACTGGTTGGAGCGAAGGTTTGTTTAGACGCTTAATTGCTACTGGCGCCAAATCAATGTAATTTGATCTCCCCCTAACCCCCGAACTCGCGGGGGGAGAACAAATGCTCTAAATGTTTACAGGCGCCGAGTTCACAGTCTAATCAAAATAGATGAGAATTTTACGTGTTGTAGTTACGGGTAATGTAGGTGCTGGAAAAACAACCTTTATCCGCACAATTAGCGATACCGATGTCATAGATACTGATAAAAAAGCTACTGATGAGACTGCTAAACTCAAACCAAAAACAACGGTAGCAATGGACTTTGGTACTTTAGCACTATCTAACAAAGATTCATTGCATCTGTATGGTACACCAGGACAAGCTCGGTTTGAATTTATGCGAGATATTCTAATAGAAAACGCCAATGCTTGTGTTGTATTAGCAAATGCAACTCGCAAAGCTGACTTATTATATGCGCGTGCGGTAGTTGAACTTATTGATGAGCAATTGCAAATTCCATATATAGTTGGACTGACGCATACCGATTCGCCTTCTCAAGAATTATCGGATATTTCTGCTCTATTCACAAAGGCGCCCATAACCCTAGTCAACGTTACCGACCGAATTTCAATCAAGACAGTGCTAACCAAATTATTAAAGCAGTTGTAATAACAAATAAATTGTGTAGGAGGATAACCATGATTAATACTTCAATGCTACAAGATGAAATACAAAACTTTGTTACTGGTGCATCAGATGTTCAAGGTGCAGCATTAGTAAGTCCAGATGGTTTAGCACTTGCATCAGTACTACCAGGACCAATGGATGAAGAACGTACAGCAGCAATGTCAGCTTCAATGCTTTCGCTTGGTGAACGCATTGGACGCGAACTCGCACGTGGTAGCGTTGAACGTATCGTAGTCGAAGGTGAAAAAGGTTACGGTGTGTTAGTTGGTTGCGGTAGTGATGCCGTACTACTCGTGCTTGCTGGTGCAGGAGTTAAACAAGGTATTTTATTTTTAGAAATCAAGCGAATTATTAGTAGACTGGCGCCGTTAATTGGATAAAAAATTTTAAAAGGAATTTTAACAATGTTACGTCCTAATTTGGGTGATTTTAGCAGTATTGTTTGCTTTAAAGCTGCGATTGTGGGAATGGAAGATGCTTTAGGAGAGAAAGCAACCGCAATTGCATTAACAACAGCAGGTCGCAGTCGCGGTAGACAGCTTGCAACTGAACTTGGTTTAAATAGTTCAATGATGTCTCTTGATGATATCGGTTACAAACTTGGTTATGCCTTGGGTAAAACCGGTACATGTTTATGTAGCATAGAAAAAATTGTTTCCGAAGGTGATGTCATTAAAGTCTACACCAGCGAAACTTTATGTTCAGCAGGAGAACCCCAAGGTTCTGAACGTAAATGTACATATACTCTTGGGGCTGTTTGGGGCGCCTTAGAACAAACTCTCGGTAAGCGCTTTCAAGGTAAACACACCGAGTCAGTGCTACGTGGTGGCACTCATGATGTATTTGAATTTACTGAATTCAAATAACCCTTATCTTGTGGAGCGGGCATCCCTGCCCGCCCAGTATTATTTACACACTCAAAGCACAACAGGCGCCGTCTCCCAAACCTCCCCATACTCATCACGCAAAGCTTGCCAAGCTTCCACCTGTCCAGGTTCATACTCTCCTGGTTTGCCCCACTGTAAAAACAGACTCAACGCTGACTCTTGCTTCTCATCTAAAAATCTAATTGCATAAGTTGTAAAGTTACCACGCTTCGCTTCACCTGTTTCAAATTTTACCTTCTTGATTAAGTCCATATTTAAGTGAAACTCGAAACCCTCGGTGTGCATGTTCGCGTATTTGCCTTTCGCTAACTCCGCATAGAATATTTTCTCGACTTTTCCGCGCGCTTCTAACACTGCGGCACTACTTGTAACAATTAAACGCAAAGTACCTAAGCTCTCGCAAGCTTCCAAAAACTCTTTTAACGGTTTAGCCATTTTTAAAGACCTCTATATTAACCTGTATCTTTAAGATACTGGGTTTATTGCACTTTATGAAGAAATGTAAAGAAATGTGTAAGTTTAATTTTCTATACTAGTAGTTAAGAATGGTATATGACACCCGCTATGCTACATAACCGTTACAGTGTTATCAACAAAATTGCACAAAACGGAGCAAGACGCACTTTACTTGCTCAAGACCAGCAAAATGAAAAATTGGTAGTTATCAAGGTTTTGTTGTTTAGCGAAGAGTTTCGCTGGGAAGATTTAAAATTATTTGAAAGAGAAGCAGAAACGCTCAAACATCTTGAACATCCAGCTATACCCCAGTACCTGGACTATTTTGAGCTAGATGCACCTGAAATGAAGGGGTTTGGGCTAGTACAAAAATATATAGAAGCTAAGTCACTTCAAGAATATGTAGAAGCTGGGCGAAATTTTAGCGAACACGAAATTATTCAATTAGGTAAATTATTATTAGAAATATTAAATTATTTACATTCACGGCAACCAGCAGTTATTCATCGTGACATCAAACCAAGTAATATTTTATTAAATAATAGCTCTGGCAACAGTGTAGGAGATATATATTTAATAGATTTTGGCTCAGTGCAAACAAGTGTAAAGTCACATGGTACTAGAACAGTTGTTGGTACATATGGTTACATGCCACCCGAACAATTTGGAGGAAGAGCTTTTCCAGCATCAGATTTATATAGTTTGGGGATGACTTTAATATATTTGGCAACAAAAAAGCAGCCCTCTGAATTACTAGATGACGACTTAAACATACAACTAAATAATATAAATAACCTTAGCATTGAATTAAAAACTTGGTTAAATTTAATGATACAACCTAGTTTAAATCGACGTTTTAATACAGCTAAAATAGCATTAGAATGTATAAATAATTTATCAGATATAACTTCAAAACATGAATTTGATTTAGTTGATAAAAATATTGGTTATGGGCAATGCAAACCATCGTCGAGTAAAATCAAACTTATTAGAACTAATCATAAGCTAGAAATAAAATTTCCAGCTAAAACCGGATGGCAAATATTTGGTGATATCTGTTATGCATCCTTTCCAACGTTAATAATATCATTTGTTGGATTTTTCTTTTTACAAAGTGTAATTAGTATAATAAGTAACATTTTTATAAACGCATTAAGTTCTGGAGATTTGATTACACTATCGTTTCTGACACTATTAGGTATATCACTGGCTTTTTACATTATAATTAATGTAGTAATTATACTTTTTGGAAGAAAAGTTTTAACGCTAGATGAAAAGCAAGTAGTTATTGCTACTGAGGTATTCAGCAGTAAAATATTAGCTGGATTAGAACCAAAAATAATTGCTAGAGAACATATTTGGAAAATAGTTGCTAGCGCAGAGCAATATAAACTAATAAATTTAAAAAACATGGTAGAAAAAATGCAAAAATCTCCAAGTATAATTATTTGGGAGTCAACATTTGGACAGCATGATTTGAGTACAGTTTTGCATCAACCTTTAACATTAGAAGAGCGCGACTGGTTAGCACAGGAAATAAGCAATTTTTTAGATGTTCCCCTGTTAAAAGAATAGAAACCGAGAAACCTGGTTTCTTTACATTATTAACAAAAGTAACAGAATATATGAATACTTTTCTATCGCTTGCAAATGAGTTACTCAATAATCGCTATAAAGTTCAGAGAGAGCTAGGACGAAACGCTGGGCGCCGAACTTTTTTAGCGCATGATTTGCAAACACAGGAGTTAAGAGTGATTAAATTATTAATTTTTAACGATAATTTTCACTGGGATGACTTAAAACTATTTGAGCGCGAAGTTGAAACCCTCAAATCTTTATCGCATTCTTCAATTCCTCAATATATAGATTACTTTAGTGTAGATACTCCTAATTTAAAAGGATTTGCGTTAGTCCAAACTTATATCAACGCTCAGTCTCTTCAAGAGTACTTGATGGCTGGTAGAACATTTAGCGAAACAGAAGTAAAGCAGTTAGCAAAATCTTTACTTTTAGTATTAGATTATCTCCACTCACACGAACCGCCCGTTATTCATCGCGATATTAAACCAAGTAATATATTATTAACTAACCGTTCTGCTCATCATATTGGGGATGTTTATTTAGTAGATTTTGGTTCTGTACAAACTGCAAATGCTCAAGATGGAACCATGACAATAGTAGGTACTTATGGCTACATGGCGCCAGAACAATTTGCAGGTAGAGTCTCTTTTGCCTCCGACTTATACAGTCTAGGTGCAACGCTTATCCATTTAGTCACAGGTATTGAACCAGTTGATTTGCAATTCGTAGATTTACAAATTCAGTTTGAACATGCGGCAAACATTAGTTCTACATTTAGAGATTGGTTAAAGTTAATGACCCATCCTAGTCTTTCAAAACGATTTAATTCGGTACAGTCTGCTTTAAACGCACTATTAACTGGCGAACTAACAATTAAGAAGCCGCCTTTAAGTAATATTAATCTAAAAAAAGCCCCTAGTCATATAGATATTACCATCCCTTATATACAACACTCATCGACAAGAAAAGCTTATCTTCAAGTCATAAACAATCTAAAAAAAGATTATCAGCCAACTTGGGGTAGTAAAGTATTTGATATTATAACTCTTCGTCGTTTTTGGTCATGGTTAATTTTCGCTTCATTCACTTTGTTAGCAATACTGCTAATTGTTGGTATTCCCATCTCAGTTTTTTGGTCTTTTCTTTTCTTTGTACCCGAATTTATTCGCTTTCATCTCTTATTTGTTTGTGCAGGCGCCATCACGCTATACTTACTATCACCAAAATCAGCTTTTGATATAAAAAGTTTTTATCAAACCGTGGCGCCTGATGAAAAAGCCATATCACAAGACAATATCAAACATATAAATGCTTTAAAAATTAATATAAATGACGAAATTGTCATAATTAGATTGCTTTATACAAGTATATTTCAAACCAAAGAAAGCTACACTATTTTGAAACAACCTAGACAAAATATTTCTGAAATAATATTTGAAAAGAAAAGTTATAAAATAGTAGAGACAGGAACCGATAGTAATGGAAATAAAAGTACAGAGCAAAGGGAAGTACCACCCAGCTTATACTTACTAGTGGGAAACAAAAGGTTTGGACTACACTATAAACTTACCGCACCGGAAATTTACTGGTTAGCAGAAGAACTTAGTTATTTTTTAGATATACCCATCACTTGGGAGTAAGTAAGTACGGTGGGCAGTGCCCACCATACATATTATTTTTCGTATTTTTCATACGCAGCAACAATGCGTTGTACTAAAGAATGACGCACAACATCTTTTTGCGTAAATTCACTGAATGCAATTCCTTCAACGCCTTGTAAAATGCGTAATGCCACGGCTAGTCCAGATTGCTGACTAGGTAACAAATCTGTCTGCGTCATGTCTCCTGTAATAACCATACGCGAACGGAAACCCAAGCGGGTTAACACCATTTTCATTTGCGCTGGTGTTGTATTTTGAGCCTCATCGACTATTACAAAAGCGTTATTTAAAGTTCGTCCTCGCATGTAAGCAAGCGGCGCCACTTCAATAATACCCCGTTCAATTAAACCAGGTACTTTCTCAGAATCAATAAATTCATTAATTGCATCATAAAGTGGACGCAGGTAAGGATTGACCTTTTGCTGCAAATCTCCAGGTAAAAAACCAAGCTTTTCACCAGCTTCTACTGCTGGACGAGTTAAAATTATTTTCTCAAATTGATTGGCTAGTAATGCTTGTACTGCAACAACTACCGCCAAAAATGTTTTACCAGTACCCGCAGGTCCAGTACAAAATATTAAATCATCAGTACGCAACGCTTGAATATACTGCCGCTGACGAAACGTTTTTGCTCGAATTTCTTCACCACGACGAGTTTTTGCAACAGTATCGCGCTGTAATTCGTGCAAATCATTTTTACGGTGTGTATCAAGTGCTTGAATTGCAGCTTGTATATCTGTACTGTAAACATTTTTACCATGACCCCATAACTCTTCTAAAGAGTGGACTATTTGTGAGGCACGGTCAACTTGATTTTGTGTACCAGAAATTAGTAGCTCTTGCCCACGCAGTGCAACACTTGCCCCTGTATGGCGCCCAATTAGTTTAAGATTTTCTTCATAGTTACCCGCAAGTGCGAGTGCGCTTTCAATACTGGGCAGTTGAATTAGAGAGGCGCCTGCCATAATTAATTTTAAAAATAAATCATAAAAAATTGAAAGCAGAGACGCAGTTAACGCCTCTACTTACTTCAAACTAATCAATCCTAGAAACCGGGTTTCTTGGTCGATAAATTGTAATAATCACGATGATTGTAAATAGAAACCGGGTTTCTTCTACAGAACAGATAGTAAAAGTGAAACGCAACGACTAGGAATATATATAAAGAAGTATATCTAGTTAGGGAATGCGTCCACTTTTACGTGCGGCTTCCGCTTTGAGCTTACGGCGCAAACTGGGTTTTTCATAACGTTCTCGGCGCCGGACTTCAGATAAAATTCCAGCTTTCTGAATTTTTTTCTTAAAACGTCTTAACGCGGAGTCAATTGTTTCATTTTCACCCAAACGGATTTCAGCCACTTTCTGCTTTCACCTCCTTGAAGTTCAACTTAATTGAATCAAAATTTAATCGAGATTGAATTAATTAACTATCACGGTTTTCTCGAAACGAAATTTAACTAAACCTGGCGAGAGCGAGGTTTAATGAAGGGGCGCTGCCCATTAGTGCCGTTGCTACTACTGCTGCTATTGGTGCTAATAGTACGTCTATCTCTTGTATCTCTTGAGCGAGGGGGTGCATATCGCTCTTCGTTGTCTTCATCAAAGGACATTTCGTCACGACTACCACCGCTACCAAAAATATCTAAGTAAACGGATTGTCCGGTTAATTGGGCAAAAGACATTAGACACGTGCGAATCGCTTGAATATTGCGTCCACCTCGTCCGAATACTTTGCCTTTGTCTGCACTTGAGAAGGCGACACGAATCCAAATTCGATTACGGTTACTAGACAGTTCGCAATCGATACTCAAAGACTCAGGAGATTCTAAAAACGGTTCTATGAGATACCTGACTAAATCAGTATAGTCAGGAGCGCTTGAATTAATTGCTACGTTATGACGCGGGTTTTGCACTGACCTTTTCCAAGACGTTAGCTTTCTCTAAAATGTAACGCACAGTATCTGTAGGTTGGGCGCCTTGCTGTAAGCGCTTACGGATTCCTTCTTCATCCAATTTTACTTCTTTGGTTCTGGGGTTGTAAAATCCCAATTCTTCTAATGGTCGTCCATCGCGACGGGACAAACTATTCATGGCGACAATACGGAAAGAAGCTTCCCTCTTTTTACCGAATCGCTTCAAGCGCAATTTAATCATAGCTGAGGTTTTGTCGTTTGCAGTTATTTGATACTGAAATGCTAATTTTAGCATTGGATATGGATTATTGGGTACCGAAATGCTAGAAACCTGGTTTCTTATTCAAATCTTGTAATAAAAATAGCGATTTCGTGTAGAAACCAGGTTTCTTCGATTTCTTTAAAGCGTTCCAAAACCCTTTTTCTTTTTATCCTTTTTCTGTTTCTTTTTGCCAGCGGCGGCGCCACCATTATACCCACGCCATCCAGGTGCTGCTGGACGACCACCTGCTGCATATGGGTCTGCCATACCACCACCCATACCGCCAAACATTCCTCCAGGCATTCCAGGAAAGTTTCCTTGACCCATTTGCTGCATCATTGAGCGCATTCGTTGAAAATCACTGACTAATTTACTCACGTCAGGTTCTTTATACCCCGAACCACCCGCAACACGGCGCCGACGACTAGGAGAACTCGCAAGTAAATCTGGGTCGCGACGTTCTTTAGGGGTCATCGAATTTATCATCGCTTCGCAGCGCTTCAACTGAACTTCACCCTGTTTAAGCTGGTCGTCGCTTATTTTACCCATACCGGGAAGCATTTTCATAATTCCCCCCAGCGACCCCATATTCTTTAACAAACGTAACTGTTTGAGAAAGTCGGTAAAATCAAACTTTGCACTGAGAATTTTTTCTTGCATTTTCTCAGCGTCAGCGAGGTCAATTTCTTCCTGCGCTTTTTCCACCAGCGTTAAAACGTCACCCATTCCCAAAATTCGCGATGCCATCCGGTCAGGATAAAATGGCTGTAACGCTTCGACTTTTTCCCCTACACCAATAAACTTAATCGGCTGTCCAGAAATTCGCCGTACCGACAACGCCGCACCACCACGGCTATCACCATCCATCTTAGTTAAAATGGCGCCAGTTATTCCAATTTGTTCATGGAAGGTACGAGTTAAAGAAGCAGCTTCTTGCCCCGTCATCGCGTCCACTACTAATAAAACTTCGTCGGGTTTGATGGTTTCTTTAATACTGGCAAGTTCCGCCATCATATCAGCGTCAATAAACAGGCGCCCAGCAGTATCTACAATTACAGTATCAATACCTTCAGCTTTAGCTCGCTCAACACCTTGACGCGCAATTTCTACAGGGTTGCCATCGCTACCCATATCAAATACGGGCACATCAATTTGCTTACCCAAAGTTATTAACTGGTCAATCGCGGCAGGACGATAAACGTCGGTCGCCACCATCATACAAGTACGATTGATTTTACGTAAATGCAACGCTAACTTTGCCGTAGCTGTGGTTTTACCAGTACCTTGTAACCCAGCCATTAACACTACTGTCGGAGCAGAAGACGCAATAGCCAAAGGAACATTTTCTTCCCCCATGACCGCGAGCAGTTCGTCGTAAACAATCTTAATGAACTGCTGGTCAGGCTTAACACCAGCTAGGACTTCGGCGCCTTGCGCTTTTGCCTCAACTTCGCTAATAAAGTCCTTGACAACCTGGAGGTTAACATCAGCTTCCAACAGCGCGCGGCGCACTTCGCGCAAAGCATCTTGAATATTCGATTGAGAGATTTTATCTTGACCTCGAAGTTTCTTCCAGGCTGATTCTAAACGGTCTGATAGTGCGTCAAACATACAAGGATTTTTACAATTCGGCTATATATCCAGCTTAGTAGTTTTTGAGCCAGACTGTCATCGAAGCGCAACGCTCAGACCCCCTTACTCATCGCAAACCACCAATATACTCTTAACTATCGACACCAAAAGATTCATCAAATTTATACTGTGAGCGGCTGAGAATTAAAGTTTTTTAGATAAAATTGGGATACTACCTTTTATAAAGAGTACACTCATCAATATCATTGACCCTAGCATCATAAACTCACCAAATTGAATTTCGTATGGTAGCCAAGCAAACATTCCATTTAAAGTTAAAAAACCAATAAACATCAACATCGTGCAACTTAACATTTGAGTATTAAATGGGTTTATGTTTTTTAACAACAAGATTAAAGGAATTATATAAAAAACGTTGTTATAAACATGTCTAGGTGCAGGTATTAAATAATCAACGATTAAAACATTTATTATACTAATGAAAAAGAATAGGTCGATTTCTTTAATATTAGTTTCGTTATTACTGCTATTGCGATATTGATAAATTATAAAACTATATATTAATAAAATCGTGGCAATAATTATGACAAAATATTTGCTTTCTATTTGTAAAGATAAGCTTTCTTTCAAGAAAAATTGCAGTGATGAATTAGAATTAGGTATTCCTCCATTAAAGTCTTGTAAATTATTCATTCCCTCAACAATTTGAGGAAAAATCTTTTTGACATCAACTTTATCTATCTCCAGAGATTCTATATTAAGTTTGCCATTAGTTGCCATTGCCGAAAAATAATTCTGCCAAGCTGGTAAACCTGTAAATAGTACAGATACTACTAAGCATAAGAAAAAACTCAGTAGTGTAGCTGTTAACATTTTAACCTTTTTGAAAATTATCATTGGTAGCACCATGATAATAAGAGGAAATCGAAAACAGGCAGCTAGACCAATGCAAAAGCCTCCTAAAGCATTACCATATTTGATTTTTGAACTAAAAAACTGATAAGCTAAGGCTAATAAGAAAACGAGAATAATATAAAATTGCCCAACATCAACGTGTACTCTCCAGATTGTACTGCCACATATGAATATTAAAATGCTAATTAGTACTAATTTTGTTCGTAAATCATGTAAATTATTTTTTATAAATATAAATACGGATGCTATTAAACAAAACCACTGTATTACAAACCAAATTATTCTTTGAGGAAAGTAAGGTAGATTTGCAAAAAGTGAGTGAAATGATAATACACTAGGATTAACGGTAGTCCTTGTAACAGGTATAGTTGGCCAATCTAATGGGTCAAGCAATCTTTGGTCATCACTTGGAGTCCACTTAAAATGATACGGGTCTAAACCTTTGGTTAAAAGTCTTGCTCCTACAACTCGATTTCTTAAGTCGATTCCCCCGAATTTGAATGTATTTCGTATATCTATGACGAAACCAAATAATGCAATTATCAATGCAAAAACAAGTAATATGTTTACGAATCTGTTTAAATATTTTTGGTTAATCTGCATATGTTTTTTTTAGTGTAGTTGTAGGGTGGGCATTGCCCACCATACTATTTTGCCAAAGCTTGAACTTTTTGCTTTGATTCTTCTACTGTAAACTCTTCATGATAAGAGCGTTCGGTATTGACGTTCCACAAATCGTGGTTTTCTCCCAAAATATTTTTGACTGCTAACATACCTGTCAGCATTGAGTGGTCTTGATTATTGTATCGATGCATTCCATTTCTACCAACTGTTTGAAGATTTTCAAACCCTTCTAAATAAGTTTGGATAACTTTCAAATGCTTTTGGTATTCACCATCGTATACTGGATACGCTTTATACTGTCTAATCACAGTACCATCTTCAATTTTGTTTATATTGCTGACTAAACCAAGGTTAACAACTTCACGACTAGCAAGTTCTATTAACTTAGAGTCAGACATTTCCCAAAGTTCATCTCCCTGACTACAAAAGTATTCCATCCCTAAACAAGTATAAGAAGCATCAGGAACCATTGCCGGACTCCAATTCTTAAAGTTTTGAATTCTTCCAACTTTGAACTCAGGACTGTGGATGTAAATCCAGTTGTCAGGAAATAAATCTTTTTCATCAATGATTAATGACACAATTAAGAAGTCTCGATACTTTAGACCTCGCGCTGCTTCCAACACATGTTCAGGAGGTTGAGGATCCATCCGATGCAGTAGTGCGGTTACTGGCATTGTAGATATAAAGTCGGCGCCCGTAATTTGAATTGTTTTATCTGCTTGTAGTACTGTGATACTTTTAATGCGATTTCCCTCGCGTTCAACACGAGTTACTTGGGTTTCCATTAATACAGGAGAACCTTGACTTTCTACTTTTTCTTGAAATCGCTCCCACATCATTCCCGGACCTAAAAGCGGGTAATCGAATTCTTTAATTAGGCTTTTAGCATTTTGGCTACCAAACAAAGCATTAATAACAGCTCTTTTGAGTGACATACCTTGAATACGCTGTGCTGCCCAATCTGCACGAATTTGAGTACAAGGAATTCCCCAAACTTTTTCCGTGTAAGTTTTAAAGAAAGTCTCATACAGGCGACGGCCAAAACGGTCTGTTACCCATTCTTCAAAGTTTTCTGCTTCCCAATTGCTTCGCATTCTTGCTTGTACCTTTGCTTTAAAATAACTTAATAAAATTAAAGCACTGTTGACAATACCGATGTTCTGAAGCGTATTAAATAGAGTCAGTGGGTAGTTAAAAAACTTACCTTTGTAATAGATGCGTGACATCCGTGGAACTTTAATGAATTCATCTCCCATCACTTCGTACCATAGTTGCTCAACTTCGGTAACTTTAGTGAAGAAGCGATGACCGCCAATATCAAAACGATAACCTTTATATGTCTCTGTACGGGATATTCCTCCAACTTTGTCAGATTGCTCTAAAACAATAGATTTTATGTTCTCTTTCATTAGTTGATAAGCAGCAGTAAGACCAGCAGGTCCAGCACCGATAATAACTACAGGATATTTTTGCATTGTTTAAATTCCCAGGTATATTGATTGAGATTATTTTGTTGGATGAAAACTTGAATTAATTAGAGCGAAGTCTTAGAAGCATTAACAATGTTGGGTTTAAAAAACTTATATTGCTGCCAAAAATAGCGAATTGTTCCAAGAACGACAGCTAAACCACCATATAAGTAATAAAACCAATGCCAAGGTATAACGCGCAGTGCAAACCAAAACCCACGTTTTTCATAAAAAAATCTATAGACAGGTATATTTAAACCCAGAAGGAGTAAACTCAATGCCAAAGCTAATATCAAAAATTGAGGCAACCACAAACTTGCTATTAAAGCTAGGGTAAGAGTATAAACTGCAATAACGCTCAAGCGACTTTTAAAACCTAAATTTAAATCATTTTTCGCGCCATCACGCAATATCAATTCAACCCAAGGTAACGCGCGGTAGAAAAATTCTGCTTTCAATAAACCAATTGGAGACCAGTTTTTTAAATGTTTCACTAGTATATCTTTACACAGGCGAATTTTATAGCCTGCTTTTTGCAACCGATAACCTAACTCTATATCTTCAATGCTCGGTCGGCGATAGCTTTCATCAAAACCACCAACAGCAAAGAACACGTCACGACGTATTGCACCACAGGCGCCCCAAAAAGTGAAGGCTTCTTCGTTAGCCGTTTGATGTGTATAGTGGTGAAAAAGATTTTTGTACTGTGATAAAAAGTTGGGTTCTCCAGGTGCATCATCGTAAGAGCCAATAATAGCAGCTAGTTCTGGCTTGTCTATAAATATTTTTTCTACCCGCTCAATAATATCTGGGTAAACAGTCACATCAGCATCAATAAACAATAAAATATCGCCTGAAGCAGCTTGCGCTCCTAAATTACGCGCTTTTGCTGGCCCGTTACATGTTGTAAGTCTCAACACTTTGGCGCCGAATTGTTGGGCAAGTAACCATGAATTATCAGTATCGCCATCAGAAACAACGATTATTTCGCATGGAGGTGGCATAACGGACATTAAATTAGACAAGCAGCTTTTGAAGCTACTCCCACCATTGAATACTGGAATAATCACTGATATTTCCAATTTCTTCGATGAAGTACTTAAAGACATATTTGAATGATGTATATTATCAGTCATAATAACCGTTATTAGTTTTCAGTTTCATGAGAATATTCTCATCAAAATATTTATACTGCTGACAACTCTTAGCTTCAGTACTTATTAGTATGTGATATAAATTAGAATAACATAAATTGGTTAGGTAGCTAACATTGATGTTTCGTATTGCCAAAACTTTAAGCATTGTTGTCTATATCTTCAAACTCTAATTATTTATGCCAAACTTTTACAATTAAGTAAAAAAATTAACCATAACTATATAATTATTAAGCCGATTATCTATCCTCTAAAAGTTTTGACAACTTCTAAATCAAAACTCATTTTTGATACCCTCATCATCTAGATTATTGAAATATATACACATATTATAAACATATTTACACCTCTCTTTTCTTTCAAAAATAAATACACAACGTAAAAAAAAATCTAAATTCAACTGGAAATTGATGGGCTGTGGCTCCGTTCCCAGAAAAATCCGGCTGCATTTGCTACTTGTGATATAAAGATTAAGGCTGTTACTAACACCCCAATTTTGCTTGATAATCGTGAAAGCGGATAAGTCAGCAAATCTAGATAAAACGATAAAGGTTCTACTTTTATAGGTTGACTAATCCTGTTTGCTCTAATTTTATGGAAGCAAAAAGCACCACGACCATAGTTAAAGTGCTGGCGCCATAATTTACGCAAAGTCAATTCGTGAGTATGATAAACTTGTACTTCTGGTGCATAAAGCATTTTGTACCCTTTATATAACCAACGGTCGCAAAATTCCCTGTCTTCCGCAGCCGCGAGAGGAAAGCTGGTATCAAAACCACCTAATAAGCGAAAAGTTTCGGTAGGTAGAGCAATGTTATTTGAGGCAAAGAAGTTAGGTTGTACGGAATTTTTATTGTAGTATTCATACAAGTAATCTATTAGTATTTGACTAGCAGTAGAATATAGATTTTCCTTTAAAGCGTTGATAGTATAACCACCAATCATGACATCTGGAACCGTTGAAAACCTAACTGCGAGTTTTGAAAGCCAATCAGATGCTGGGGCACAGTCATCATCGGTAAAAACTAAATATTTACCTTGTGCTTTGGAGGCGCCAGTATTGCGTGCGGTAGCAGGTCCTGCATTAGTTTGCCTAACGAACGTCAGGTTAAGTTTATCTTTTACTGCCGCAACCACAGGTTCTAGAGACATCTTGCTACCATCATCAACCACGACCACCTCAAAGTCAGCGCGCGGGTAATCAAGTTGTGTTAACGACTCAAGACAATTTGATAGTCGTTCTGGACGGTTGTAAGTAGGAATAATGATTGAGAACAAATATTGTTGTGCCATGATTTAATAAATGAGGTTTGCGTTTTCTTAAAAACTGAGACGGAGCAAGCGACCGAGAGTATGTGGAGGATGTAGTTTTAGTGCCCAGATTAAGCTTTTAAGCGCTGCATTTGTCTGACCTAGCTGGTATGACATGTAAGCATGTTCGTATACAAAGTTGGCGAACATTTTTGGGTGAGCATAAAAAAGCTCTTGGTGTTTGTCTAAAAGACGTTTAAAGCTTTCTTGACGGAGAGTTTGATTGCTCGATACCCTGGCGCCTTGGTGATTGTAAAGTTGATAGGTGGCAATTGGTAGACCTAGGAGCGAGCAAACAGGGTTTAAGCGCAAAAAAAGTTCTGAGTGAACGCGAGAACGAAACGTCTCATCCCAACCTCCTATTTGGCAAATAATTTCACGCTCTACGACCAGAGTCTGCTTGGTGTTGTACGAATAGCCCTTTTCTAGTTTTTCTAAAGAGAAGTGGGAACCGCGTGGACGGGTCGGAGGCGGAATTAGCTTTCTGATTACCTTGCCTTCAGGATTTACAAGCTCTATGCCGGAAATGACTCCTACGGGTGTTGGAAGTGTACTTTTAGACAGCGCATCAAGAGATACAGCAGCCATGTTCGGGAGGAGACAATCGTCATCGTCGAGGTATGTTATCCAACGACCGAGCGCATTTTCTGTACCAACATTGCGGGCGCCAGCACCACCGCGAGACTGCGACAGGCGGATAATACGTAGTTTTGGATGTTCGGGTAGATGCACAGGCGTATCTGAAGCATCATCAACAACAATAACCTCAAAATCATCTATAGTTTGTTCCAAAGCGCTTTGAACCGCGCGGGGTAACAAGTGGGGGCGATTGTGTGTTGGAATAATGATACTTAGTAAGGGTTTACTCATCTTTATCTTGAGTTAATTTTGTTTAAATTTTGCAATTAACTGTTTTAGTTTGATTCGTATTTCTGTCTTAACCTCCCTAGTACTTGGAAAAAGAAGCCATATTGAAAAATAAGTAATTCCAAAAACTGTCAGATGAATAAGTAAATTTAAAATGATATTCGTAGTATTAGGTAAAACGAATCTACTTGCAAATAACACAACCCCACCCGCAACGGAAGCCAATGCAGAGGGAGCAATAGCACTTAAAAAGTCATTTATAGAAAGAGGCGATGTTTTCAGACAGTATGTAATGCTGGGAAAAGCAAGCAAGCAAGTTGCTACTGCATACCCCAATACCAATAGCCAATTTTATTGGTTGGGCACCAAAAGTGATTAACCCAGACCGTAGCGACTTCTTTTTAAGGTCAGCGTTTGAGGCATCATTATCGACATACTGATGTTGATTAACTTTTGATTTCGGGTTTATGTCCATCCCAGTTGGTATTGGTATTTTGCTCGCAGTTCTTCATAAATTGCTAAAAAGTTTTCAGTACGACGATCTTCGCTGAAGTAAGTAGAAGCTCTCTGATGTCCCGCTTGCCCCATTTGTTCTGCTAAATTTTTGTTTAGTAACAAATGTAACAATGCTGCTGCTAATGCTTCTACATCATTCGGCGCCACTAAAAAGCCTGTTTTACCCTCACTTATTATTTCTGGCTGGGCGCCAACAGCACTGGCAATTACCGCAGTACCTCGCATCATTGCTTCAGTTGTGACATTTCCAAATGGTTCTTCCCAAAGTGATGGCACTACCTGTACCCAAGCTCCATCAAAATGCCGCTCCATTTCTTCTCGTCGTACATGACCTAACCATGAAATGTTTTCTAATATACCTAGCTCAGAAGCAAGTATTTTTAAAGCGGCTTCCTCTGAACCTTGACCTGCAATCAGTAACCTAGCTTGAGGAACTTGTGCCACAACTGGTGCAAATGCTCTGAATAAAAAATCCACTCCTTTTTCTGGTACTAGGCGCCCTGCAAACGCAACCGTTGGCGGTGTAGAAAGAGGTAGACGCATCGGTCGCACGGGTACACCGTTATGAACAACTTCAACAGGTGTAATTCCTTCTGCTTCTAACTTTGCTTTCATCTTATAACTAAGAGCAACCACCACATCGAAAGCCGAACGCCAGCGCAGCCAAAGTTGGCGTTGTACCATCAGTACTACCCAGGATTGTGTTAAACAGCGGTTACGCAAACAAGCTATCCCCGCAGGGTCATTACAAGGACTGCCATCTGGTAAAACTTTAGTACCCAACGGACAAATAGCTTTATACACAGCTGTTTGGTATAAGCACGGAAATGGACGCAACAAAGGTAGAATTAGTGGCGAAAGCTGCCACATAAACATTCGCACGTGGACGACATCAGGTTGAAATTCTTCCAAGATGCGACGCAAGTTGAAATAGGCAGAAAAATTCGCAGCTTGGGAAAGTACTTGTAACGAATTAGTTATGCCGAAGCAACTGTAATCTGACAATATTTGGCTATTGGCAACTGGTAAACCGGAACTTGTAAACAAGCGAACATCGTGCCCGCGCTTGCGTAAATCTTGACGCAATGCCAGCATCTGTAATTCCGCTCCTCCAGTCGCCGTACCGTAATCGTGAATTAGAAGAATTTTCATTTAACTACGCCTTTAGCTATGCAATACAGCTGTTTCTGCTAGTTCTCCTAACAATTTTGGTGAATTTGTACTGTTTTGCTTTAAATGCTTTTTCGCATAGCTTGATGTTAGGTAACGATTCAGGAGTTTTTCTACTGGCGCTAACAAACCAAACATCAATATTTTTTCGAGTAGTTGGTTTTTGATACCAAAAGTCAATTTACGGATAATTGGCGAAAGGATTGTATCTCTACGTCTCCATCCCAAAGATTTGTACTTGTGTTGGAAATATCCATCCTCAGCCAAGCCCCATTTTTCACGCAATCGACTCAAGCTAGCCAGTTCCCAAGCATCGCTCCAGCGCAACATGTAAAAATGTAAGTCTGTCCATTTGAGAGGCACCATTGGCACATAAGTGATGACACTTGCTGGCTCAAAGTACACTGTTTCTCCGGCTTGAATTACATTCATGCAGAAATCAAGATGTTCTTTAGAATTGAGTATTCTTTCATCGAACATACCGAGCCGCTCAAATATTTGAGTGCGAACAAACATGCAGTGAAACTCGCACAATTCTGTTTGTGTCCTCTGCATCTTAGGAAGCACATCCGCTACCTGATGCCCTTGTTTATACATCTTTTCTCGCAATCGGCGCCTACCCGTTGCATCAACAATTATGTGTGTTTCGCCACCTGCACAGTGAACTACTTCATGTACTGGTTCCTCATGACACATCAGAGGACCAATCACTGTGGCGCCTGTTTCTTCAGCACATTGCACTAAAGCTTCTAACCAATTAGGTGAAACAATAACATCGTTATCTAAAAAAACAACATATTTTGTACTAACCTTTGCCAAACCCATATTCCGGGCATGATTTGGTGAAAGATAGTAATCTGTCCGAACTAACTCAAAATTCTTTTCTTGTGCTTGCTCTTGCAAGTATTGATGTACCTTCGCAGGCGAATTACCATCTACATAAATCAACTTAAAAGGTACTGTTGTACAGTCATAAATACTTTCAAGTGACTGTTTAGTGTAGCTGAAACGCTCACGCGGCACTACAACAATTGTAACTTGTGGTTCAGCCATGAGTATTCTTTAAATATTGTAGTTACTACAGCAAAGCTAGCTTAACCATCCAGCAACGAGATAATAATTACTGTCTGCATAACTGCAACTTGCTCGAAGATAGATAGCAATAACTCAACTCAAAATTAATGTGTACGAACAAAGCAGTAGCTTCGACTAGTTAAACTGAATCTTATATCGTCTTAGTATAGTATCAATTATTTTTGATTAAGAATATTCAAAGCAACTTTACCAATTCTTCATAAATTTACATAACTACTTTGTATCAACTATACTTTTACTAAGTTCAATTACTTAGTAAAATCTTCCTCCTAAAGACAGATTAAACTCCAGAAATAATATTTAAGCACTGTTGTTCAATTTCAGTGGAACTGGTAGGTAATGCTTTTGTTAAAACTTCGGCGCCTATATCTGTAACTAATACATCATCTTCGATGCGGATTCCTCGGACATCAGCAAATTGCTCCAAACGCTCCCAGTTGATTAAATACTGGTATTGTTCGCGCGCGGAATTTAAAATTGCTGGCACCTGATAAAATCCTGGTTCAATGGTTACTAACATTCCCGGAAGTAGGGGACGACTTAACCTGAGATACCCCAAACCGAACCGTGCGCTTCTTTCTCTCCCTTCGTCATATCCCGCTAAATCTCCTAAATCTTCCATATCATGCACGTCTAAACCTAGTAAATGTCCTATACCATGAGGAAAAAACACCGCATGAACATCTTTTTCGACTAAATCATCAGGTTTACCCTGTAAAATTCCCAAATCTACCAACCCTTCGGCAATTGTTTTACAAGCTAAAAGGTGAATATCAGCATATTCTACACCTGGACGTATAGCAGCAATACAAGCATCGTGCGCCGCTAGCACTACATTATATATATCGAGTTGGGTAGAAGAAAATTTTCCAGATACAGGAAAAGTACGAGTAATATCAGCTGCCCACCCGTTTGGAGTTTCGGCGCCAACATCAGCTAACAGTAAATCACCTGGTTGAATGGTATTATGATACTCTTCGTTATGCAAAACTTCACCATGAACAGTCACTATACTGTTGTAAGAAGTTTTCATGTTATGGGCAATAATAACAGATTCCATTGCCGCTCGAACTTCGGCTTCGGTTTTAGCCCTTTTTACTGCTGCCATTCCCGCTTCATGTGCCTTTACACTAACAGCAGCAGCAGAACGTAATTCAGTTAAGGCGCCTTCATCATGAGTCAAGCGCAATTTAATAACAGCTTTAGCTAATTCTAAATCAATACCTTGCGGTGGTAATTGCGGCAAAACCATCCGGTCGAATATTTGTGTTTGACTAGTCCATGTTGCAGCATCTTGAACGGCAATAGTAGCTGCACCCTCAACTCGCGAACCTAATTCTGCTATTGGGTATGCAGCATCCGCACCAATTTTATTTGCAATTTCATCGCGCGATGGTGTAACACCATGCCAAAGTGCGCTGCTTGGTTTGGGGTCATCAATAAAAAGTTCCAGCTTACCTGCTTCGAGACGAATTGCTGCATTCGGTAAAGGCAACCCCGCAAAGTATAGAAAATGACTACTTGCACGGAAAGGAAAGACATTGGCAGGAAAATTGCGAGGACTGCTATTTCCTGCCCAAAGTATTGCTGGAAAATCAATTAAGTCCGCAAGACGCTGGCGCCGATTTCTTAGAGTGTTAATTAAAGATAGAGTCATAATAGTTTAATTTTTATCCTGATATAAAGGATTAGATTTATGTTGGGTTATGCAGCAGCCCTCTACCCAACCTACAATGAGTGTGAGTAAGGTGGGCACTGCCCACCCTACATTGTAGGTGTGAAAATTATTTATGAGCGTGAATATAATCGACGAAGTAAAATTTAGGTTCTAGCCAGAATTTTAGTCCTGCGTAAGCTCCTAAACCCAAAAGTGCCAAAATTATCAGGGGAATACCTAATGTCTGTCGAGGAGCATCGGGAAGCACTGCAACAATTGATACTGAAATTGCAAAGTAGGCTAAAAGAACAATTTGTAAACGTTGGATATTTTTTAAGGCGCCTCTACAGCTACTACAATTTTGAGTATGTTGCGTATAACGGTTGAGAATTTCTTGGCGATTAATATTAATACTCGTATTTTCCAATGGTTTGATTCCGACTTGTTCACAAGGTAATTTGCCTTTGCAATACTTATCAAATTGCCAACCGTGGTAACTGCACATTAAGTTACCCGTTTTATCATCAATTCTACCTTCACTCAAAGGCGCTGTCCCGGTGAGGGCATTGGTCTAAAAACACCTAGTATGTATCAGATGATTTAGGTTTCCGCTCTTACAAGTCGAATACCTAGAACTGTAACAGGAGTAGGGCATTTAGAGTCTAAGTCTTCGACTGGAGTTAATGGATACCAGTGCTGAAAAAAGTTAAATTCTGATGGCATTGCTTGCACCGACTCTTTAATTATGAATATTAGAAACAGTTATAAAAGTTAACACATTATTAATATACTATTCAAATTCAGCGATGAAATGGTTTATATTTATCCAAATCATCAAAACTATAAAATTGCATTCTGCTATTTACTTGCCACAATAGTAAAAAGAGTGTTTATTTGAGCTTTATAAAATGACTGTGCAAAAACAAACCAGGATGAGCCGTATCTCGTCCTGTAATTGGTCAGTTGAAGAATTACCAGGGTTAAGCGAACAAGATAAATTACAACTACAAAACTGTGGAATACACAGTACTAAAGAACTTGTCAAAGAAGGTAAAACCCTGCAAACGAGGACAGAGCTAGCAAGCAAACTACAAATGCATTTAACTTATATAAACAAGTGGATAGCTTTAGCTGACTTAGCACGTGTACCAAGCATTGGAATACAGTACTGTGGGTTACTGCTTCATGCAGGTGTTGGTTCGGTAGTACAGTTAGCACAAATACCCACACACCGTCTTCATAAACAAATTTTGCGGTTACAGGTAGCTACCATGCAACGAAGTGATTTATGTCCTGCCGTTGATATAGTCCAACAATGGATTCAAGAAGCAAAAGTAGTGCTGAGTGAAAAGTGCTGAGTGCTGAGTAGTAAAGAATTTCATAACTCCTAACTCCTAACTCCTAACTCCTAACTCCGTTCCTCAGCACTCAGCACTCAGCACTCAGCACTCAGCACTCAGCACTCTACTTTGCCAATACACCATTTAAGAAAATGTCAGCTAAACCTTCAGCCATTGATTGCATTTCTTGAGGTGAGGCATTAGGTGATGCAATTGTTTCGTTTGAGAAGCCTGCAACTGCAAACATTCCCAGAAATACCTTGGCAACTAAATTGGCATCCATCTTGCGATAGATTCCTTTATCCATTGCCTCTTGAAAAAATGCTTCAGCAACACCAGTCATTTTTTCAATGACCTCTTGCTGAATTCTTTCGCGTAAGTCAGGATGAAATTGTGCTTCCATAAAGCAAACTCTCATCATGTCAGCGTTCTTACGCATGTTCCACATTCGACGCTTCATGACTTGAGCAACAGCTTTGTAGCTACCCATTTCGCTCAACTCAGTCAATAAATCAGTAAGAATTTCTACCCATCCTTGGGTTGCAACTTCGACTAAAATAGCTTTTTTATTGGAAAAATGACGAAATAAGGTTCCTTCTGCAACTCCTGCAGCCTGCGCTAAGTCGCGCGTTGTGGTACCGTCAAAACCTTGGGCAGCAAACAAACGTTGCGCTGCAGTTAAAATACGATCACGAGTTTGTGCTTCAGAAGATGGGGGGGAATTGAACACGCGCATAGAAGTTATCGTAGTATTTTCGGAACTGGATGTGTAGCATTATTGTCTAACGATAAAAAGCGAAAGCCGAGAAAGCTTAATACAAGATTAAGGCTCTAGCTGTGTAAAACGTGATTTTCGCATCTGAGGTTTTCATTTTTTGATGATTAATAACGCAGTAATGCAATCGCAAATTGGTTTAATGTCTTAACGTTAGAGAAAAGTTATGAACCGAATAAATAGCTTCAAGCTTTATGTGAGTTTTCAAAATGCGCTTGTTATTAATGGGATATTCGCAAGGATAAACCAATTATTGAAGCAGCGACAGCAGTTACTGTTAATTTTTGTAACTGTCATCTTTTTCTCCTGGGGATTTTTACCCGAAATTGCTCTCGCCAAAACGGCGCCACCAACTCAAGCAAATTCAGCTTCAATTCAGCCATACTTAGACCGAGTTGTTAAAAACCTTACTGAGTTTCGTCTCGACAATGGCTTGAAGTTTATTGTTTTGGAGCGTCATCAGGCGCCTGTAGTTTCATTTTTAACTTATGCTGATGTCGGTGGTGTGGATGAACCTAATGGACAAACTGGTGTAGCACACTTTTTAGAACACTTGGCATTTAAAGGCACAACTCGTATTGGTACAATCGACTACAAAGCCGAAAAACCGCTACTTGATAAATTAGAACAGCTAGACTCACAAATTCGTGCGGCAAAAGCTGCGAAAAAAACGGATGAGGTGGAAAAACTACAAGCAAAGTTCAACTCTGTAGAGTCACAAGCAGTTAAACTCGTTAAGCAAAACGAATTAGGGCAAATAGTTGAACAAGCAGGTGGAGTTGGTTTAAATGCTAATACCTCTACCGAAGCAACTCGTTATTTATACAGCTTTCCTGCAAATAAATTAGAGTTGTGGATGTCGTTAGAGTCAGAAAGATTTTTAGAACCTGTACTCGGTCGCGAATTTTACAAGGAGAAACAGGTAATTTTAGAAGAACGTCGGTTACGGGTAGAGAATTCACCTATCGGGTTAATGATAGAAAAATTCGTTGACGCTGCTTACAAAGTTCATCCTTATCGGCGCCCTGTAATTGGTTATGACGAAGATATTCGCAATTTAACACCTGCTAATATTAGAGATTTCTTCGCAACATATTATGTGCCAAGTAATTTGACAATAGCTGTAGTTGGTGACGTTAACCCAGCACAGGTAAAACAACTTGCACAAATTTACTTTGGACGCTATAAGTCTAGCCCTAAACCAAAGTCTAAAATTGCTGCTGAACCAAAACAAACCCAAACACGCGAAGTAACAGTCAATTTCCCTTCACAACCTTGGTATTTAGAAGGATATCACCGTCCAGCTATTACGCACCCTGATGAAGCGGTATATAACATTATTGGCAGGTTGTTAAGTGATGGACGTACTTCAAGGTTGTATAAAAGTTTGGTTGAGGAGAAAAGGTTAGCGCTCGCTGCACAAGGTTTTAGCGGTTTTCCTGGCGATAAATACCCAAATTTGATGTTATTTTACGCGCTTACTGCTCCTGGACGTTCGGTTGATGAGGTTGCAACTTCGTTAAGGGCAGAAATTGAGCGTTTGAAGACTCAACCTGTAACTGAAGCTGAGTTGAAGCGGGTGAAAACTCAAGCGCGCGCTGAGTTGATTGAAGCGCTTGATTCTAATATGGGTATGGCGCAACAGTTGTTGGAGTATGAAGTCAAGACTGGTTCATGGCGAAATTTGTTTAAACAGTTGGGACGGTTGGAAGCTGTAGGTGCTAGAGATGTGCAAAGAGTTGCCAGAGCGACTTTTACACCGCAAAACCGAACTATTGGTAAGTTGTTACCAAAAAGTTAGTAGGAAGAGGGAATGAACCACAAAGACACAAAGGACACAAAGGAAGATGAGGTTAAAGAAAAGTTTTTTTATTACGTTGGTTTTGACTTTTAGCTTTTTGCTTTTGACTTTTAATTATTCTTTGGCAGCTAGTGGAGAGGCGAAGCATTATACTGATTTGCAGTTACCACCGTTGCCGGAAGTGAAGTTACCAAAGTATGAGCGGTATGTTTTGAGTAATGGCATGGTGGTTTATTTGATGGAAGACCATGAGTTACCTTTGGTAAGTGGAACTGCGGCCATTAGAACTGGGGATCGGTTTGAACCAGCAGAAAAAGTTGGGTTAGCTCAATTTGTTGGCACTGTGATGCGAACAGGGGGAACGAAAGAACATACTCCTGACCAGCTTAACGAACTACTCGAAGCGCGTGCTGCTGAGGTAGAAACAGGTATTGGTGAGAGTATGGGAACTGCTAATTTCCAAAGTTTAAGCGAAGATTTAGAATCTGTGTTTGGGTTATATGCTGAGGTGTTGCGAACTCCTGTTTTTGCTCCTGAAAAGTTAGAGTTAGCAAAGACTCAAGAAAGTGGTAGTATTTCTCGTCGTAATGATAGCCCAGATGAAATTGCCCAACGCGAGTTTAAGAAGTTGGTTTACGGTAAAACTAGTCCTTACGCGCGCATTACAGAGTTTACAACGCTGTCTAATATTACTCGTGATGATTTAGTAAAGTTTTATAACTCTTACTTTTATCCCAATAATATGATTTTGGGTATTGCTGGAGATTTTGATTCTCAAAAAATGAAATCGTTAATCCAAGCAAAATTTGGCGATTGGAAACCTAGCCCAACACCTATTAAACCTCAGTTACCTGAAGTCAACCAAGCCAGTGCTGGTGGTGTATACTTTGTTAACCAGCCACAGTTAACACAAAGTAATGTTTTAATTGGTCATTTAGGTGGACAATTTAATAGTCCTGACTATGCAGCATTAGATGTACTCAACGGAGTGTTAAATGGATTTGGTGGGCGCCTGTTTAACGAAGTACGTTCGCGTCAAGGTTTAGCATATTCTGTATACGGATACTGGAATCCTAAATTTGACTTTCCGGGAATGTTTATCGCTGGAGGACAAACTCGTAGTGATGCAACCGTACAATTTGTCAAAGCCATTCAAACAGAAATAAAACGCTTACAAAGCGAACCAGTGCCAGCGAACGAATTAGCATTTGCCAAAGATTCGACGCTCAACTCATTTGTATTTAACTTTCAAGACCCAGCGCAAACTCTATCGCGCTTAATTCGATACGAATACTACGGATATCCTGCCGACTTTCTATTTACTTATCGTAAACAAGTAGAAGCAACAACAATTGCCGATGTCCAAAAAGTCGCACAAAAATATCTCAAACCAGATAATTTAGTCACATTAGTTGTAGGAAACCAAACAGCAATTAACCCTCCACTTTCACAACTAGCTACCAAAGTAACACCTATTGATGTAACAATACCTAGCCCAACAGCAACATCACAATCATAAATTAAACCTTTTGTAGCACAGGCACCTCGCCTGTGCAGTCATTGTATTTTTTATTACAGAGACAATTAGGACACAGAGAGTCTATTTGTAGGACAGGCTGTAAACGGGTAAAATCTAGACTTTTGTCATGCTGAGGAACGTAAAGCGGAGCTTTTCCCGAAGGGTAGCATCTAAAAGATTGTGATACTTGTTAAAAGTAAAGTTATTAGCCGTTCTTAATATACAACATGGCGCACGAGTTTTGTTAAAGGGGGAAGTTCACCCTAAAAAAGGCACAGAGTCAACACCCTAGAGCATCAGTCCAGTAATGTGTATTGACGAAAACGTTGATTTGTGTATTTGGGCAAAACGCTTGAGATTTCAAAAAATTAATTTTTATTTACATTTTTATTTTTTGGTGTTCCCTAAGAAAGAGCCGTCATTATCTTCTTGAGCTACTGCTGCATCATATCGTTCTCGAATTTCAGGAGAGAGTTCATCAGGAGTTAATGTTGTTTCTTTGACAGAAACAGTTTGATTTTGAGATCGTGTAGAACCAACTTGCTCTTTACCGCTGCGGACTTGAGAAATTGCCTCTAACATATCTTGCCGAGAAACTTTACATTCATTCTCAGTACGAGCAACTGCTTTGCTAGCAGCTAATTTGACAACATTTAAAATATCACCGCCAGCTAAACCAATAGACTGGGAAGTCAACCAATCAAAGGTTACGTTATCTACACGAGGAATTTCATTTGGTAGTAGGTATTGCCAAAGTCGCAAAAGGCAATCTTCATCAGGAAGTTCAAATTCAATATGAGCTAAGATTCGTCGAACAAAAGCCCCATCAAAATTTTCTGGTAAATTTGTTGCAAAAATGACAATGCCATCAAAACTATCTAGTTGTAGAAGCATTACTGAACGACTTACATTTACCCCGTGGTCAGCGCTTTGAGTTACGCTAGTTAATCTCTTACCCAGAATAGAGTCTGCCTCATCAAAAAAGAGAACAGAATCAGTCTCTTTCGCTTGTTTGAAAGCAGCAGTTATATTTTTTGGTGTTTCACCAACATACTTAGACTCAATTTCTGCATAATTAACAGTGATAATTTGCTTATTGAGAAGTTTGGCAATTGCCTCCGCACACGATGTTTTACCTGTTCCTGGTTGACCGAAAAAGTTAAGAGCGACTCGACAACCAGAAGGATCTATCTTTTTTAAATTCCATTCGTTATACAACTTATCGTGATAGCGAATACGATTTAAAGCAGCTTCAATTCTTTCTCTGGTAATTTTAGGTAGAATTACATCATCAAGATTGCGCTGAGGAATTTGGGGGATAAAAACTTCCGTTCGCGTTACCTCGTTATTATCTGGCTTAATATTTTTATCTTGTTCGGTCTCAATATTTGGAGAAATCTGGTTTTTCTCTCTAGTTTCGTTAGTTCCATTTTCTTGAATTCTATTCCAACCCATTGGCATATATATTATCCTTGTCAAAATAAATAACAAACATAGTTTCAAATCTCTACATAACTTGGCTCATAATACTCGTTTGACCAATTTTTTCGATTATCTTCTCCACTTTATTAGTATCAAGTTTTCTAAATTCTTCTATGGTTAATTCGTCTTCGGTAACTTTAACTTTTCCTGTTTCCTTTGTTTCAACATAGACCTTACAGAGAAGCTTTTCAACATTTCCTGCAACATCATCAACAATCAAATAAACATTTAACAATTTGCTTTCTTGCAAGTTATTTGCATGTAACCAATCTTTGACTTTAACCCTTATTGTTTCCCTATTGATTTCTAACCATTTTGCTGTTTTAGTACGTAAAATTGGCACATATTTTTTAACAATATAATATGCGAAAATAGATACAATAGCTGTGATTGCAAAACTTATAATTCCAGCAATTATAACACCAATAACTTGCCCAATTTGATTATTCATAACTATTAAGATTGAGTATTAACTAAAGGTAAATTCCAAGGAACAGTGATACTTGTATCATTGCGCTTTAAAAACTCTTTACGGATAGCAAAAGGTAAATCATCCCATGTTCTTTGTGTGCTGGCAGAGAAAGATGTGCCATCATGAAAGCTAGCATTCAGATAAACTTCTATTGTTGATAGCGATGAACCACGTTGGAATACCAATTCAACCGATTCAATTATTTGTGTTATTTTTCGAGTCAGTTCAGCATCTTCTCCCCTAGTCAAAGTTTGGAAAATAGCGCTAGCAGAATAATCCAATTTTCTGCTTAAAGATTCTGCGAGAAGCCTATCAACCCATTCATCCAAATCGTTCTTTACTTTTACCTCGCTTTTATCAATCATTTCTTTGATAACTAAGCCTCCTATAACTAGCACAATAGTGCCAACAATACCAAAACCAAGTAAATTAATAATCTTCATGAAGTTAATTCCATTAATAAAAAATAAAATTAATTAGTCATCTCAAGCGAATCAACATTTTTATCTTTCTCGGCAGTATAATCAATTTCAAAACTATTTTCCTTACTCTTCATCCACGACTTTCTAACATCTGGAGGTAAATCATCCCAATTAATTTCCTTTTCAACATCCTGTTTGGTTACTGTTTTTGATTCTAAAGTCTTAATAATATAGGAAGTAGTTTTCCTCACCCATTTATTAGAACTTGTTTTCTCAAAATACATCGCCATTTTTAATAAATACTGACGAACTATATTCCACGCAGCTTTTATTCCTCGACGTATAGAAACAACTACATTATCTATCCATGAAAAAGCTTTGTCAACATGTTCACGAATAGCAGGTAAATGCTTCTCAACGAATGGGAAAAAGCTTTCTCTTGCCCAATCAGTGACTTTTTCCCAGAAGTATATTATTGTTGCAGTTATACCTGCAAAAATTACTTTAATTAAATCACTTGAATTCATATTTAATCCTTAATTAGTTAGTTGATAGATAAAATAAAGTTATAGATCAATATCAATTTTTATTGTTCCATTACCAAAGCTTCTAATTCTTTGTTTCTTATTTCCATCACGTCGATTTTGTAATTATCTTGACTACCTTTTAACCAAGCTTTTCTTACTTCTGGTGGCAAGTTATCCCAATCAAGGTCTTCTTCTATTTCCCTTTTGACAAAAACTGGTTGATTTGCTTCAAACTTTTTGAAGATTGTTGATGTTGATTTTTTTTTCCAAGCAGTAGATGAAGCTACACGCTCAAATTTCACAACCATTTCTAAAAGTACTTGTTTAACTTTTTGCCATGCTTCTTTTACAGTATCTAAGATTTTATAAATAATTTTATTCACACCGATAAAAGCTAACTTAACTGATTCTTCAAGCATAGGAATCATACTTTTACGAATCCAGGTGAGAAAATTTGAATATGTCCATGCTAAAACTTGCTCCCAAACAACTAAAGCTACTTGGATAGCGATTGCAAACACTTTTTCTAATACTTTGGTCAGATTATCTTGATACATAGTCATAGTTCCTAGCTTTGATAAATTTGAAAAGATATAGATTCTTTTTTTTCTTCAATAAAAATATCTCGAATTTCTTTTGGTAAATCATCTAAATCTATTCCCGACTCTTCAATTTTTTTTAGAATGGGTTTACTAGCGCCAGCAAGCAGAGCAAATATTTCGGTTTTCTGACTGCACGAATTCGTTTGTATATCCCGATAATAATGAACTTTGACTGCTATAAGTTGCTCTTTTATAAGAGATATTAATTCTTGAGTTTTTATACTCGGTTCTATCTCTGTGATTAATTCTGAGTCTGTTTCTCCACAAATAGAATAAACTGCACTTAGACAAGTATTAAAACTATTATTTTTCTTATCAATTTTATCTTGGATAAACTTAGCTATGTAAGTATATACTTTTGATTTGTGCTGTGAATCTAAATCATCATCAAAACTTATGAAAAAACTCAAAAGCTCAAATACTTGCTTTTTGATGCTTACTAATAAGCTACTATTCGTAGATTTTTTTTCGAGCATAATTTTGATTTCTGTATTTATCTCTTCAAATAAACGTAGAATATTTTCTGTTTTCTTTTGATTATCTATATTTGGCATTTTACTTGTAAATTAAGATGATTTGCAAACTAAATTGTATGAGGTAAAGAATTAAAATAATAGGAATGTGAGTCGAAAAGTAAATTTTGCGTATGTAAATTAGACACAGCTTATATATTAAAATTTTTCATATTTCTAATTTACATAAACCATCTTAGCTAAACATCAAAACCATATTTTTCCTTCAGAAAATCTTTTAATTTTTGACTAGGTTCTTCCCCATAACAAGAACCAATAACCTTACCATAGCTCTCTAAATCAATACTTTGATTTGATTCAAGTGCCTTCAAAAAATTTTCCTCTAAAGTCGGTATGATATAAACAAAATAATAAGCCCATCTACCAGTGCTATCTTTGGCTTTAAGCTTATGAACAAGATGACCTTGTTGTGCAATCAGTTTATCTACATGCATATTGCTATGATTTCCAAATGAATTTGAACTATTTGACTATGGGTTTTTGTTTAACATTAACCTTGGTTGAAAGATTCTATTTCTTGAATTTACGTAAAGCATCGACCGCAGCATTACGAATTTCTTTATCTTGATGATTTGTTACCGATTCCAAAACCTTCCTTCCTAATGGACTTGCAACACCAGCTAATGCATAAGCATAGGCACTAATATATTCTGATTGAGCTAGTTCGAGTTGATATTTTAGTACCGCAACATTACCCATCCCGATTAATGCCAGAAAACAGCGATCACGCAGTCCATATTTATCTGCATTACTTCCAGGTTGATTCACTGTCCGTATTAGTTCAGAAATAACTTGAGAATTGCCAATCAAGACTAGATAAACCAGTGCTTCATCACGTTGTTCCCACAGATAGGTTTCATCTTTAAAAATCTCTATAAGTGAGTCTGTCATTTCGGGAATAAAGCATCCCAATCGTCCAAGAGCAACTGCTGCCTTTTTTTTAACATTGCTCGGCAAATTTGCAAAAATTAATTTTTTAATCGCATCACTTTCTCTTAAATTATCTATATGAACTATTTTTGGTAAATCTCTTTGCGGTTTCCTTCCATCTGCCACAACTGCCCATTCATAAATCCAATCTGCCTGGGAAAATATAGTTTTCTCAGAATTACAAATACTCAAAATTAAAGCAGCATTACTTCTAGCAAATACATCATGTTTCTCATTGATAACAACTCTTATGAAAACATCAAGTTCTCGCTCACTAAAAATATACGCTGTGTAAGAGTGACTAGTTTTAGCGTTGGTTAACCATGCAATAGCCCATATAGCAGCAGATGATAATGCATAATTATCTGTGATTTCCTGTTCAATCGCAGCCAGCAAAACTTTGATGATTTCACGTAATAATACGTCCGACAAAAATTCTATTTTTGCACCATTATTTTGAATTTGTGAGCGATAAAATATATCTACTAAACTAAGCGCTGAGTCAACACGTTCCTCAATCGAACAAACAATGCTTAACTTTTCTAATAAGGGAATTAATATTTGAGTTGCATTTGATGCATCAATAACTTGACTGTTTGTAATTTTTGTATTTAAGAAAATACAACCAATCTGATTTCGACGAGTATCACGGGCTTGTATATAACTTTGCAATAATTTTTTTTGTAATAACCCTCCAAAGCGCGACTGCTTTACAGCATAAAATGCTTTGTCCATCGACGTGTTTAAATTATTATTAAAACCATCAAATTCATTAAGGTTATCTATAGCTTTATTGATAGCAAAAGTTACTGTCTCTTCTTTCCAATCAATTTCCATAACAAGACATTGAATTGCAAAACAAGACAAAGCACGAGATTCTCTAGGAGAAAAACGATGAGATAACAACATTTGCATAACATCATCTACTGCGATCGCGCTGTTCTTCTCCTGTTTGCGGATTTCTTGCTCAAGCTTTAACATCCAAAATTGCATCTTGACTTGCCATTCAGTAGATACGACAGGCTCATTTTGTTGGCTTTGAGCAAAAATTTCAATTGTTCTATCTACAATAGGTATGTCGTTAACCTGCTGGCACAAATAATTAAAAATCTCGAAATTATTTGTTGACTGCTTTTGAGAAAACTCTATGTCTTGAGTGATTCTTTCAATTTGCTGACCATCTTTTTGCCAAGATTCTATATCTTTTGTAATTATTTCATACTGCTGCCGAGATTCTTCAATTTCTTGCTCTAGTTCAAATTTTGTAAGCGCGCTACTAGTAATAGAAAGCTGTTTTTGTAAATGAGCAATTCTCTTTAGACAGGTAGTTCTAGTTTGTTTTAAACTTTCTAAATACTGTTCATTGTGATATGTAGTCATCAGCTACCTCGAAAGTTTACTTCTGATTGTTTTCAATACTTTTGAGAGCAGTCCTTCCGTTTCCATTTCCAGTTCGTAAGATGCTATCGCAGGAATTAATGGTAAAACTAACTTCAGCTTGGCTGAAGCTGTTTTATCTTGCTCATCTAATTTGTCTCTAATATCGTGAAGGAGAGAAATTAACTCGGAAGAGTAGCTATCAGAGGATATCTTTTCGATAGAAACAACAGCTTGTTCGACTTTGACTAGCTGGGTTTCCGCTTCTGCGTCGGAGATAATAATTGCTTCTTGCGGGTAAAGCTCCCAGTATTCAGTTTCATATTTACGAATATCAGGAAGAATTTCCCGCTTAATTCGTTGTTTTAATTCAAAGTTGGCAGATTGACTACTACTAAAAGCCAATTCTTTTTGAAAGTAGCCTAATTTTCCATAGAGTATTTCTAAAATTTCTTTGATGTCGTTTAATCTAGCGTGATCGTTCATTGATACTTCCTCTTAAATTTACGACTATCAGCTAATTACTTTGAGTGCGAGGTTTGACTTCCTATAAAAATTCCAAAGATATGTTTATTCAAATCTCCAAAACAAAATCATATCTTTTGCTTACATTGTTTCATCGTTATAAAGCAATGCTAAAAGGTAGCTTTTTTCACGTTCGCACAGCGTCTATTGCGAAGAATTGCTTAATTCTACACAATAAAGTAAAAAACATAATCTTAGATATAGAAAAGGTTCTAGACCTTAATTCAATATCCAATTATTATTTTTGTTGTCCTAGACCAAAAGAGTCGCACCAAATTAACTTTCACAAATACAGGAATGCATAAGTGAAAAACACAGATTAATAATTTTGTTTTATACCTTATTACTGTAACTATTCATTTTTCTCTGTCAGAAATGCTCAAAACCCTGATTTTTGCGTTGAGAAATAGAGAGGAGTGTGAAAAGTTACCTTTTACTCAGTAATTATATTATATTATCAAATTTTCAACTGAATGCAATCGCATTTAGTTTTATTTTTTACGCATTCCCCTTCCCTACCCCTCAGCACATTTTACCAAAGACACGCTAGTATAAGTGTAATTACAGGCTGTAAACAGACTTTTATACCCAAACCCTGTGTTACCAATGCCTCTAAACGAAATCACCACTAAGATCGCTAGTTTTGTTAGTCCTATTCTCAAGGACAAAATCCAAATCCAAGATTCAAGTTCAGGCGCCGCAAATCCAATAAAATTGTCTATGTTAGTACAATTTACATATATTTGGTTCATATCGTAACGTAATCAGTAACTGTTCATCAATTTGGTTAATCAATCCTTGACCCGTTCTTCCGTAACTAACTTGTTTATTAGGCTTAAGACCAGGTTTTTGACGAACAGGAGTTTTTCTTACAAATATACAACCAGGAAAATTTTTATCTAAAAAAGGAATTAATCCTCTAACCTCAGCTTCCCCACCACCTGCAAAAACCCAAACTACCACGGCCAACCTCCAATACTTGGGTCTCCAACACGGTATAGATCACCTAATTGCCAACCTTGTTCAAGTTTTTCATGCAGCATATGCCTAGAGAGTGGTTTAACAGAAAAATGCGTTTTGTCCTCAGAATAAAAACAAAGAACATTTTCCAAACAATCGGTAAAATAATCTAAAAGGTCAGGACTATGTGTTGCAATAATTACTTGAGTTTTCACCGCAGCTTTTTTAATCCACTCAGCTAAAATAGGCATCCAAGAAACATGCAAACCTAATTCAGGTTCATCAATTACTAACAAAGATGGCAAAACTGGAGAATTCAATATAGTCGCCCAGCATAACATTCTAACAGTTCCATCTGACATTTCATTTAGGTAAAAAGGTTCGTTAATACCCTGGAAATACCATTCCACAGTCAAAGACAAGCGACCAGAACGTATCGGTATCAGGCGCCGTGTTTTCGGCAATATAGACTTCATTGCTTTATTAATAACTTCCTCAAAATCAATATCTTGCTGTATCAAGTTTTCTAAAACTAGTGGCAAATTATCGCCAGATGGAGATAAATATTTATCACTTCCTCCAAGTTTCGGTTCTGCGGTTCTAATTTCATTTAAATCCATATTGTTGGCATTATAAAACTGCCACCCAGATATAAATTCTACTAAATCTCTTCTAATTCTATACACAGGTGTATTTTCAGGAGGATACGGGCTATATTCAAGTAGCCTAGGAATTGAGGCTAAACCCAAAGAATTAGAGTGTATATTTTCTAAAGGTTCAAAATGACTTCCTGAATTTTGCCCGTTATTATCGACTGATACAATGCCTTTGCCTATTTCCTTATCATGAAATTTATAATAGTATAAAGGTTTTGATGATTCATGTAAGTACTCTCCAGCATACAAAAATTCTTTGGAAATAGTAACTCTTGGTTGATTTCTAACAACATAAATATTTAAATCCAGTATTCCATTGTCTTTTTCTGAGGTGCCTGTTTGTGAAAGCGAAAAACAATATGCAAATCTAACTACTGCTGGACTTGCCACATTGCCGTCTAAAATTCTGTCTCCGCCAATTTGAGTAATTGAGTTTTCAAAGCTACTAACACCTCGACTTTCGTCAGGAATAGTCACGAGACTATCTTTTAAAAATTTCAAACAGTTAATAAAATTACTTTTGCCTGAACCGTTTGAACCGATAAATATATTTAGTTTTGTTAGATTTATTTGTTTATCTAAGAAAAGGTTTTTATAGTTGTCTATCGCTAGAAATTTAAGCAGGGGTTGAGTCATATTTTTCGGCGCCTTAAATTTTTGCAGTAATATACGGACAGGCGGGACGCCTATCCTACGGTTATTTTAAAATATCTTCAAACCACTGAAGAAATCTGGCGCCCAAAGGAAGAAGTGAAAATTCTGTCTCAGCTTGTTTTCTACATTCATAACGGTCGATACTATCTAAACGTTTAACAGCGTCTATTAAACCTGTTACACTATCGGGTTCTACTAAAAACCCTGTTTTGCCATCTTTAATTATTTCCGCAGGGCCACCACGCGCGTAAGATATTACCGGAACACCACATGCAAGCGCTTCTATTGCTACATTACCAAATGCTTCTACCCACCTTGGCGCCATTAATAACGCTTTACACTCACGCACAACTTGCTGCATTTTATCAGTTGATAGAAATCCTAAATACTCAATAGGCGCCCCTTGATAATCGTTTATAATTTTTTGCCAGTATGCTTCATCTTGAATTTTACCCATTATTTTTAACGGTATATTCGTCTGTGTTGCTACTGCTATCGCATCTTCTAAACCCTTTTCAGGTGAAATTCTTCCTAAAATTGCCAGTTGTTCTTTGGGTTCGGCACAAAATTGATATAGCGATAAATCAATACCACTGCTTAAGTAATATAACGGAGGAGTTAATGAAGGAAAAGTGGCGCCTTGCGAAGGGGTATAAAATCCAATCGTACCAGGATATAATTTTGAGATTTGAGCAATAACCTTGTCGAGAGCATTACTAAGCGAACCCATACTCACAAAATGAGCTATCGGTGTTTTAAAAAACGGTGTTAAGTAAAAAGGCAACCAATCGTAAGCAAAATTTACAATTAAGTCATACTCGTTTTGAACTGAGCGTGCGTATTCCCACATATTCGCCAATAGCGAGTTATCAGGCATAGTTACAGGAGTATCGCGTTCCTGAATTTGAGCAATAATCTGTAAATTGCCAGTAATTTCAACTATATTGAAAATATCTCGACTCCACAACGAACCAGAGGGAGCAACAATTTGCAGTGTATGACCTTGCTCTATAAAATATTTAGCAATGTTGTATAAACTTAGTTCAACACCTCCACCCAGTCCAGTTCCAAGTCCTCCGACTGGGGTTGAGACGAAAAGTAACTTTAAACGCTTGGGTGATGGTGATATATTCTGCATGGTACTCGAAACATCAAGGTAAGCTTTAATTTTATGACGAAACGATTCGGAATTAACTTGGCATGGGCGCCGTTGTTAGGGTTGTTATTCTCTACAAGCGCAAAAGCTGATTTTAAAGGTAGTCTTAATGTTGAAATCGACGGTTTGAGAAATAACGCAGGTCAAGTTTGCATCACTCTTTTTGGCAGCAGCAAAGGATTTCCAAATGAGGGAAAAAAAGCTCTACAAGATAAATGCTTCAAAATTACAGAAATTCCCTTAAATATTAAATTTAACGAACTAAAAGCAGGTAGTTACGCTGTTGTTTTATTGCACGATGCAAATGGCAGTAAAAAAATGGAAATGGACAGCTTGGGAATGCCGACTGAAGGTTTCGGATTTTCTCAAAACCCAGAAATTACAAATCGGGCGCCGAAATTTAGCGAATCAGCATTCTTTATCGCAGGCCCTGAAACTAATATCAAAATCAATATAAAATATATGTCAGGATTTTAATTACATTGTCATACTGAACGCAGTGAAGTATCTCATTAATATGTCATACTGAACGCAGTGAAGTATCTCATTAATATGTCATACTGAACGCAGTGAAGTATCTCATTATATAGTTAAAACTTTAGATTCTTCGCTACGCTCAGAATGACAATAGTACTCTACAATAAAGTGCTTCTTCAAACTCATTTGAGAATCGGACTGAAATAATGTCGTCATTGGGCATCAATTCTACTCCACAGCTCGCTGATTGGTCTAGTTTGTCCAGCTTTTGCTTGCTGAAATCCTCTTCTTAAAGAGGCTTTAACATCTTCTATAGGCGTATCATCAGGATCATTTTCTTCTTGTTCTGTAAACAATACTATAACTCGAACGCGATTCGAGTTATACTAAGAACGGTTTAGAAATGTCATTAGTCGCGTAGCGTAATGCGGAGCATTTGCCGCAGGCTAGAATCTCTAAGATGCTTCACTGCACTGCGTTTCGTTCAGCATGACAAAGTTTATATTTAACCCGTTTGCAGTATATTTTCTGTTTGAATGGGTTCATCCAGAATTAGGTTTCCGTTTTGGTCAATGCTGGCGTTTACTTCAACAGCTTTCATATAAAGTAGGCGCCTCTATTTTCCAATATTTTAACTCGTGAAAATTTAAAATTATTCTTCGGGGGAAGTATCTGGCGCCAGTGAGCGAATTCGATTCATTTGTGATAGTGCGTACTTTGCTGTTGCTTGTACATTCGGGTCGTTATCGTGGGTGGCGTGATATAACATTTGACTTAGTTGTGTCATCATGTCGTATACGCGCGTTAAATCACGAATTGCGTTTTGTCGAACTTCTGGACTTTCATCTTGGAGTGACATTGCTAACG
Source organism: Calothrix sp. PCC 7716 (assembly GCF_019977735.1). Taxonomy (GTDB): domain Bacteria; phylum Cyanobacteriota; class Cyanobacteriia; order Cyanobacteriales; family Nostocaceae; genus Dulcicalothrix. Next base: position 1,492,296 of record NZ_AP025018.1, read on the forward strand.
CGCGGTTCATTGGTTTAAGGGTACGAGTACCAATTTCAGATAAAGCTGCTAATATCAAGCTGCGCTGTTGCGAGTCAGCGTCTATCATTATATCTACGAGCGGTTGAATTGCACGTGAGTCTCCTTGCTGTCCTAAATCCCAAATTGCTTTGCGTCGTTTGCTTGGGTCAGTACTACCAAGGTCTTTAACTAATTCGTCAACAATATTAACTTTGGCAAGACGAGAAGTTGTTTCTGGCGCCAGTAATTCGCTCGAAGTTATATTTGGGTCATGCAAACCATTATGTAAACCATTTTGCGGTTCTGGCTCAACTGTTGACTCAATAACTGGCTCAAAATCTTGGATAACTGTTTGTTTTTGTGGTGGTAAAGCCATTACCTTGGGTTCTTGTGGTTCGATATGGCTTAAATCTTTGTATGTTGTCACTCCTTCACCATAGTCTGTATTTAAAACTTCTGAGTTTATAACTTTGAAACCACCTATATCTGGTTTTGGTGGGCTGAATTTTCGCAATAAGTAAGCAATAGCACCAGTTGTTCCTACTAAACCCAGTCCAACTAGTGCCCACCAAAATATACCTCTTCCACCCTCCGAAGGCGCCTTGGTAGTTGCAGTTGGCGCTTCTGTTGGTGTTGGTTGTGTTTTTTGTGAAACAACTGCATCTAGTTTTGTACGAGTTGTGGCGCCGAAAATACCATCTGCGGGTAAATTATTGTCTGCTTGAAACCTTGATACTGCTATCCGCGTACTAACACCATAATCGCCATCTATGTCATCAGTATATAACCCTAACTGTTTGAGTTTGGTTTGCAATGCTTTAACTTCCGCACCTGAATTACCAGGTCTTAATAAACGCTGGTTACTTGTTTCAGGATTTGTGCTGCTTGGTGAATTCGTTGGTGTTGCTTGTACTAATTTGACAGCATCAGGCAACTTTTGACTCGATAGGGCAATTTGACTTGTGCTAAACCCAGCAAGCAAACAGCTAGTAATCAGGATGGAAGAACCGCATAGCCTCATATCAGAAAGTTTGAGTCAGTACATGTATTGTAAATTACCGATTAATACGATAACTTCATTTGTAAGTAAATGTTAACTCTGATCTGGACAGAAAAATTTTATTGGCGCCTTGAATCAAATAAATAATCAGATTTATGATTTTGGAACCTAGAATCACCCGTGCGTAATCAAGATGTCACCCCAGCTCAGTAGCTACACTCAAGAATGCATTGCTTCTGACTCTGTATGCTTTACAGGTACGGTTAAAGTAGTTTGTTGCGCTGCGCTTATTTCCTTGACGGGTATTTTTGTTTTAGTTCCCGCTAGGGTATCACGTTGGTTAATCAGGTAAATACTAATTAACGTTAAACCGACACCTGTCCATTGTATAGAGTTTAGAACTTCTCCTAGCAATAAATTACCGAAACATAAGGCAAATACTGGCGTTAGAAAAGTTAACGAACTCAAAGATGTCAAATTACCGCTTGAAGCAAAATAGAAAAACAAAGCGTATGCTATTGCACTTCCAAAAACTGTAGCGTAACTGAGCGCTATCCAATCAGAAGTTACTAAGTTAGACCATTGGTGTGTTTCAGTAACCGCAGAAATTCCCCACAATGGCAAGCCACCTATAATCATATGCCATCCAGTTGCCATTACTGGGTCTGCATGTTTTGTGACGTACCGAATCAAAACTGTTCCCACTGCCATTGATAAAGCAGCTAGCAGCATCAACCATTCTCCACTTTCAAACAGTGAGTAAGGTGATAGTAACAGTGATGTCGGCTCAAAAGTAACGTTACTTGAAACTAAGCTCAGAATTAATTGCTCAGGTAAGCCTATAAAACTAATACCCGCAACACCTAGGCTTAAGCCCAACCATCCCCACAGACCTATGCGTTCTTTGAATAGCCATAGCGACATTAGCGCAACTGCCAAGGGTTGTGAGTCAATCATTACAGAACCTAAGCCGGCGCCTGTACGTACTAATCCTTGAGCGAGGAATCCTTGAAACATCGCTCCATCTATCAAGGCAAATAGCGTAATCCATAACCAGGCTTTTTTAGAACGTGGTTGAGGCTTACCCATTAAGGCGCCTGCAATTAAAATCATTACACCTGCTGGTATTATTCGTACCCCAGCCATAAACATCGGTGTAGTGTGGTCAATTACACCTTTCATTGCCACCATCGCCGTTCCCCAGAGGAAAAACGGCGCAATTAACAGTATTGGAGCTAGGGTCCAGCGTGATGCACGCTCGTTCAGTTGCATGAGATTGGCAAAGCCTTTATTTTAACGACGCATAATGATTGCTTTACCTAATTTTACCTAAACATTGCGATTTGTGAAGAAATTTGTACGTAGCACAGGCATCCTTGCCTGTGATGTCTTGCCTGTGCTTTCCCACCTAATTTCGGGAACTATATCTATCAGGTGAGTTTACCTAGAAACCGATGAACATAGAAAGAGACAATAGATTAGACGCTTTAAAGGCAATTAGCATTATTTTTGTCTTAATTTGGCACCTACGCCCTATTAGCTTTTTTGTCAATAACGATACGCATGTAATGATTGTCGTTATTGCTCGAATAGTTCGAGATTTGGAACTACAACTGTCTTTATTAGCAGTTCCTCTATTTTTCCTTGTTTCCCTTTACTTATTTTTTATCAAAAAGCCAGACAAAAAATATCTAAAAATTAGATTAATTAAGCTTTTTAAATTATTCACATTCTGGTCTATATTTCATAATATTTTTGTGTGTGCCGTTACTAGAGAAATTCCTAATTTTTCTTGGGATATTATTACAGGCTTAAAGCCCAGCTTACCCTTTGCTGGCGATTCTGTATTTTATTTCTTATTTAATTTAATGGTGTTAACTATAGTTAGCTTTTTGTTTTTTCAAATTAAGTCAAATAAATTTATTAAATTATTATTCTCTGTAACTATTATATTTTCTTTGCTATACTTTGAGACTGTTGGTATAGCAAATTCTAGTATTCCCTATCATTGGCTATCAAATTTTATTGTTTATATTCCAATAGCTTTTTACATTGCTAATTACTCAGATAAAGTATTAAAATTTAGATTTTATTACTTAGTGGCATACATTTTATTCTCACTTCATGATATATATTTACGTATTTATGGTTATAACCAAAGTATCTATGGAAGAATTTCGATAGTATGCGGCGCCTTAGCTTTGTTCTGCTATGTTTACACGCTCAAAATTCCCGAAAATTGGCATATACAAAAATTATCTCAATACTCGCTAGGACTATTTGCGATACATAAATATTGGCAATCTTTGCTATTTTTGCTAGTTCAACATTATCAAATAAGTTTACTTCCAAGTTTAGTTTATTTAAATATAATGTTTCCTTTAATAGGCGCCTTGGTTGTGTTGTTAACTATAGTATCTATTTATTTGTTAAAGTCAACTAGTTTGAAGCAGTTTATAGGTTAACACAGCAATTTATAGGTTAACACAGCAATTTATAGGTTAACACAGGCAGGGATGCCTGTGCTACAATTAAAATTGGATTGGTAGTAATACACCGACACCAAATGTAGTTTCATTGTCAGCGCGAACTCTGAGACTATCAAAAGGATTTGAGCCGAGGCGATTTGTGAAGTATGCTTCTAATTCTAGACCGTTGATGATATTACCTAAAAGTGAAGATGGATTCCAACGCAAACCTACTGTCCAAGGAATAACTGATTCACGCTGGTTGCCAATAAAAGCGTTACCGTTATTTTTGAGATTCACACCAACTTCAGCAATTGCATTTAAGTCTTTTGATAAGGGAAGCGAACCCCCAAAGTTTAATCCGGCAATTTCCCATCCATCACGCTGTATAAAACCTAAAGTTGGGGTTAACCAAACTGCACTTCCTCCCTGAAATTGGTAGTGCATTGGAGCAGAGATACTATAAACAAATAACTCTCCTTCCCTTTCATTTCTGAAAGCAAATCCACCTTTCTTTAAACCTAACTGCTGAAATCGGTTACGATTATTATTTACAAAGTTTGTTAAAACGTTATTCGAGCGCGCGATTGTGCCTGCTAAACTTAATGTAAATGGGTTGCCTGACTCTTGGTGCATAAGACGAACTTTTGTGCTAAAGCCAAATTGCGACTCATCGACTGTACCAGGAATACTACTTAAAAAAGCACCAATTTCTAAATCATCTAATAATCCGTAACGAATGTTAGGTAAAAGTCCTTGCCCACCAGCTTGAAAAGTTGTTAATAATTGATTTTTGCGAACTGTACCACCATCTAAAAATCCAAATCCTGCGTATGAAGAAGGTGCTGGTTGCTGTGTGGCGCCAAAACGCTCAGGATAGCTACGGTTGGCATTTGTAATTCCTGGTAAATAATTAACGCCAAGTCCTATAGCAGTATATTCTCTGTCGGCAATTAAAGATAAGGCGCCTGTGTTACCTAAAGCATTAGAAACAAATAAATCTGTAGAAAGTCGAGGATTAATTACATACCTTAAACCTGCATTATAAGCAATAGTTTTTGTTACTAATCCAGTATCTCGGTTGATGGTATTATTTCCAGAAAATGGTACAAAAGCATCACCCCAAATTATGAAGCGATTACTCAATTTATAACTGATACCAGATGCCAAACCAAAGGTAGTTCCAAAACCTGAGTTAGACCCAGGAAGTTTGTTTAAATATAAGGCATTATCTTCTGGTAAAAAAGCAACTTTGGGAGACAGAGTAAATTGCCACTGGTCGTTTGGTGTGAAAGTATAAGGCAGTTCTAGAGAAAAAACAGTTTGTTTATTAAGTCCTGCGACAGAAAGACCAGCATTATCACTAAACCTATATGGACGACCTCCACCTGCTCTTGAAAGTGCAACTACACCACTCAGAGCTTGTGTACCATTTTGACTTTGCCAAATTCGTTGTTTTGCTTGCAGCGTAGTTTCTTGAAAAAAGTTAGTAGTGCTTTGTGAGTTAATTCGTTGAACACTAAATTTACCCTGACGAACAGGCCCAGAGTTATCTATTGTTTGTACATCTAGAGTCAATTCTAAATTATCGTTAACACCCCAGCTAACACCAATAGTTGGTTGGTCTGTCAAACCATCTTTAGCTGCATTTCCAGTTTGGATAAAGCTACGGTTGCGGATAGTTGTTAAAATTTCTCCGCCTCGCAGCTGTTCTGCTGTTGTTAAAACAGGGCGCCGACTTGGTATAATCGCAAGCTGATTATTTACAATTGGCGCCGCATCTACCATTGAATTTACTATTTTGAGTAAATCATTAGACTCATCCAGTAATGTAACTTTATAAAATTGGTTATCTTGCTGCCAAATAAGTTGCGAATCTGGTAGTCCGTTTTGTCCTTGACCTTTTAATAAATATCCCTGAAGATTATTTGCTATAGCTATCGGTTTGGCAATATTTTGAAATTGTTTAAATTCTTGCAAAGCTTCATCCGAGCTTGTATTTGCTGCACTAAAACTACCAATTAAGCAACTATACTGCTGCTGTTCACAATCGTAAACATAAACGGTTGAACGAGATTGAGAAGTGCTAAATACTTCAACTGTATAATTTTTGGTATTTTTGCTTAATAAAGTCCCCGATGGTAAACGCATTCTCAAACCAGACGGTAAATTCTGTTTAATTTTTACAATGTGAGCAGCAAAAATATCGGTATTTGAAGAAGAATTATTTTGAACGTGGTTTATTTCTGGAGCAGCAAAAGCTAACAAACTATAGGCAGCCAAATTTAACATCGACATTAAATTAACCTCGCGTTATCTTCAATATTGCTTTAACAACGTAACCAGATAGAATGCGCGACAAAAGCATATATTCTCGCTTTTGATATGAAGCGAGATTGAATAAAAATTCTTTATAGATAGTTGAAAAAGTATGTTTATATACTTAAATGCTATCGGTACACCCTTAACAACTTAGAGTCTACTATTATTTCCAGTAATGGATTAATTTAATATGTATCAATGCGTGAAAATAAGTTTTTAAATTTTCTCAATTAGAAGAAAAATATATATTTAATGAAATGATAGTTATTTTAATTTTGTATCAATTTGAGCTTGATATTTTGTGGGATGATTTTGTGAGAATGGGCGGGCAGGGATGCCCGCTCCACAAGAGAAATCTACAAGAGAAATCTACAAGAGAAATCTACAAGAGAAATCTACAAGAAGCTTAAGTGACTGTGACTACAGTTGGTTCTAAGATGGGGGAGACTTTGAGATTAAACTCTTGCTCAAACACTTCTTTGCTGTAATCTAAGCTCCAAAGTTCGAGCGCACAATCATCACTAGGGTTTGATGGATGAATTCTTAACTTAAGAAGCTTTTCTTGTTGGTTGTAGTCGCAATGAACGCGCGATACTGCTCCAATTTGTCTGCGGTCAAGGGCAGTTGCTAGACGCAATATAGCACTTAATTGATCTACCATTAAACGATGCTCTTTGTTTACCAAAATGCGGTAGTTTTCATGCTTTTTCTTTGGTGGAGATTTTCGGTGGTAGCGCGCTATATTGGCGATAATTTCAATTTCGGTTTCGCTGTAACCTAGTAATTCGCTGTTGCGAACTAAGTAGTATGAGTGTTTATGGTGGGCAGAATGGCTAACGTAGTGACCACAATTATGCAAAATTGCTGCTGACCATAGTAGCTGACGTGTTTCGTTATCCCAGTTGTGTAATATAGCTTTTGTTTGGTCGAATATACTTGTCGCAAAGTTTGCTACACGGTCGCTATGAGATAAATTAACATGATACTTCTTGGCTGTTTTGAGTACGCTACGTTGACGTACCGAACCTTGGTAGCGCAAACGGTCTTCTATTAAACCGTGGGTCAGCATCCAGTCAACAATTACACCTTCACGCAACGAACGTTCACAAACAGTAATAGCTTCACATCCTAGCAACGTCATTGCTTCCTGTAAAATAACTGCTCCTGCGAGTATTACTTCTGAACGCTTTTCTGGCATTCCCGGAACTGTTGCCCGCTCGACGTTGCTCATAGTTTGTAAACGAGCTACTAACTCACGTAAGTCTCGCAATGGAAACTGATAACCGTTGAGCGTTGAAGGAATAAAACCTAAATGTTCGCGCGCATGAATTGCTGCTAGTGTTTCGATAGTTCCCGCTGTCCCTACTAACCGTGGAGACTCACCCAGTCGTAAGTCTGCTCGTACTTCTTCTACCGAACGTTCGAGCATTCCTCTTGAATATGCTTGGAGGTAGTCAAACTCTACCGTAGAAATTGGGTCAGTGGTAATTAGTTCACTTGTTAAGCGCACGGCGCCTATTTTTGTACTAGTAAGAACTCGTTCTTCGTGGCTATCACCCAAAATAATCTCGGTTGAACCACCACCAATATCGATTATCATGTGAGGCTGGTTGTTAAATTCCATTCCCGACAGCACACCCAAATAAATTCGTCGTGCTTCTTCAGTACCGGATATTAAATCAACCTCTAACGCTAACTCAGTTTCGATTTTGTGTAAAAAATCTCTACCGTTAGGCGCCTCACGCACAGCAGAAGTTGCGACAGCTATAATCGTTTCGGCGTTGAAGGTTTTCGCAACATCCTGAAACCTCCGCAGTGCAGCAATTGCCCGCTTCATAACTTCAGGCTTTAAATTACCTGTCTCTAAATCTCGGTCACCAAGTCGAACTGTTTCTTTTTCTCTAGCAATAATGCTAAATGCTGGTAATGTCGGTTCAATCCGTACAATTACCATGTGCAATGAATTTGTTCCCAAATCAATTGCAGCAATTATCCGTTGTAGGTCAGTTGTTGTTAATCCAACTGAAAAGCTAGCCGACGTAACTGTATCCACCATTTTTAGTTATCTCTATGAACGAACCGCAAGCTTTAAACCAACAAAATATGACATTCACTTAGCTGCTTATCATCAACACAACCTTAGAAACCCGGTTTCTTTGTCATAACTTGTAATAAAAACGACGATGTTGTGTAGAAACCGGGTTTCTTTAAAACCATTGTTGATGAATCATCTTAATCAATAGCAAAAAAAGTTATCCTGTAAATGTGAAGATGTATTAAATATTGTTTGCAATTCATTTTTCCTGTTCATGCTAAAGTCACTCGAAAACCACCAAAACACGGCTGTTGCCGTAATTCAGCTTTTGAGGTGGCACAAACCCGAAGGAAGATTAATCTTAATGATTCCTGCCTTGTGGGCTGTATTCCTAGCAGCAGCGGGAAAACCTCCACTACCTTTAGTTGGCGTCATTGTGCTTGGCACCCTTGCTACTAGTGCTGCTGGTTGTGTAATTAATGATTTATGGGATAGAAACATTGACCCAGAAGTTGAGCGCACTAAAAACCGTCCTCTAGCTTCACGCGCGCTTTCTGTAAAAGTTGGTATCGCTGTTGCTATTATTTCTTTTGTTTGTGCGGCAGGTCTGGCTTTTTATCTTAACCCACTCTCATTTTGGTTGTGTGTTGCTGCCGTTCCAGTTATTGTTCTTTACCCAGGCGCCAAAAGAGTATTTCCCGTTCCACAATTGGTACTATCCATTGCTTGGGGTTTTGCCGTTTTAATTAGTTGGAGCGCTGTTACAAAAAATATAATGCAGCCGACTTGGTTATTATGGGGCGCCACTGTACTATGGACTTTAGGGTTCGATACTGTATACGCGATGAGCGATAGAGAAGACGATAAACGTATTGGAGTTAATTCCAGCGCTTTATTTTTCGGCGCCTATGCCCCCATTGCAATTGGTCTTTTTTACATTGGTACTGTTGCTCTGCTTGGCTGGTTAGGTTTTACTATTCACCTTCATATTGCTTTCTGGTTAAGTCTTGCACTTGCTGCACTTGGCTGGGCTTGGCAATTAATGCGTCTAAAAGATGACAGTCTCACTAGTATAGCATATGCTGAAATGTTTAAGCAAAATGTTTGGATAGGATTTATTTTGCTTGCAGGCATGATAGCTGGTAATTTGTTATGAAAAGCGCGAGAAAGTAAATGTCAACTACAATTACAGTAAATATTGACCAAATTAATACTCTAGACATTTCAGCCGCTGTTGAGGTAATAGAACAAATTAGTTCAAAAAACGCAATTCTGTCAAACGAGCAGCAGCTAATTTTCAATATTGACTATCCAAGGGAAGACGGAGACCCACGCGAACTTTCAGAAATACCCGAAATTCGTTTATGGTTTGTTCGTTTAGATACACGTTACCCGTGGCTACCATTTTTTTTAAATTGGCAAGAAAAAGAATTTACTCGCTATGCGGCAATGTTAGTACCGCACCAATTCACAAAAGAAGGAATACAATACAACCCAGAAGCACTAGAAATATTCTTGATGAGCAAGATTTTCATTTTAACCGACTGGCTTAAAAAACAAGAAATACCCCACCAATCTAGACTTAAAGCAATGGCGCAGTTATTAGGATATGACCTAGAAGATGGTCTGTTTTCAATGTTTTAATCGTTGTAGAGACGCGATAAATCGCGTCTCTACGTTATTTAATTTATGCGATGCGACTTAAGGCACTATTAAAAGCATATTCAACAGCTTTTGATTCGCTTGGTAATAAAGCTTGCCAAATACGATAATCATTTAAATCTAAGATTAGATTAGCCATATCATCAATTTTAACTTGTCTGAGAATTTCGTGCTGCATGTACTCAAATTCAAGAGAGTTACCACCCGCTTCTAGAATAGATGTAGCAGCTTGAATAAATTTTTTCATAACCGCTTGCATATATTTTTCACCTGCGGTTTCGGCGAAAATTGATGAGGTATGAAGTACTTGATACTCTTTATATAATAAATTAGAAATTTTTCTACCTTCAGTATTATTCCAGCCTAATGGCAATTGAACATCAAGATACTTACCTTCTTGATAGCGATACTCAAGGTACTGATTGATGTTGATTGCTTCTTGAGCGAGTTTATCACCTGCTAAAAGTCGATAGAGCGGTTTTAGACTTGTGTCAATTGCAGAGTCCGGGAATACATTTTCTTGACCTTCTGGACATTCATATAACATGTAAGTCCATATTCCAGGATGCTCTACTTGCGCTTTATCTGCTTGATAGAAGGTAACTGTACCATCTTCTTCACAATAATAATAAGCGTTATGAATATCATTAAGGCTACATCTACGTAATTTAATCCACTCCGTGATTTTTTTGAATATGCCAGTGATATGAAGTGGTTGGCTGTCAACTTGGATGTATCGTTTTCCGGTAATAACAAAGTTATGTAATTTAATCGCCATTATATTGTCCCCTTGAGAATATTAAATCTATCAGTAGACGCACGCCAATCACTTTTAATTTGGTTAATCAGCTATTCAACCCATACATCTCCTTTTAGGAATATTCCAGTTTATCTAATTATCTATCTTTAGATAGATGTCGTGTGGATTCAATCTGGATAATCTGTCAATTGTTAAATGGTATACTTGACAAACTAGGGTTGAAAATAGAAACACAATGTTAATTCAGATAACAATGTGTAGAGACTGACTTTGTATTCGCCTCTAATTTCAGTCCTATATAGTGTTCCCAAACAGTTGCCGAAACTAACAGATTAATTAAAAAAATTTCTATTTTTTGGGATGATGCAGCTGAAACCCTTACGGTATAAGCTTTTTAAACTCAATGTTAGTGCCATGTTTTACAATTACTACTTATGTAAGTAAGCTAACAGGCGCCTTGATGCTACAAAGAGTTGATATACATGAACTCTCTAACACGAAAGAAACCTATGAAGCTGATAACAACTTGATGCACTAACCTCAGAACCAAAACCTTCGTTGAAAGATTAATATATTACTTAGCTCTACTCTGACTTGTACAGAGGGGTAAGACCACTCATTTTAATTTTTAGGTATTATAAATTACAATCATCACAAACTTTCGACTTGCTACTGTAATGTTACGCAACGCACTTGATTATGAGCATTAGAATATCTTATGCTCAGTCAACTACAATACATAAAAGTTACTTGACTCGCAATCGAAGAATATTTAATACCTATATAAAAGTCTGCCAAAATATAAATACAAACATACAGCTTCAATTCCTGAAAGTTTCTTTAATTGGTCGAAATCACCCTAAGAAGGTATTTGAGGTACCAGCATCAAATACAATTCGATATTCAATCAACTCTCGCCAACTTAGCTTTAATTAACCGAATTTAAAAATTTACTGTTAACTTAGTTTGTAACTTGATTAAAGAAAATTCAAGTAGTGGCAATATACTTTTTATCCCACATAACCAAATATCAGTCTTTAGGTATAGACTTATCTTTCCTCAAGCAGTTGTAGTTAGCTTTATTTCTCTTCATAAAATTAAATCAAATATTAACTCAAAAGAAAATATTAAACTGTTTGCTTAACTACAACAAGCCAGTTATCTGGTTTTTAAAGAGATAAATATTTTAAATGACTAGAGGTTGTAAACAAAAATATTAAATAATGTAATTTGTATCAAGGCAGACTAGTTTGCCTGCCTATAGAACTAATTAACCACCCCAGATTTTTTCTAAAACGGTTTGACTTGAAATATCCGCTATATTACCAGTGGGTGATTGAATGGCGAGGAATTTATCATTTTTTGGTAACAGCTTGATGCTGTTATCGGCGCCAAATAAGGCAACAGTGAAGGTTTGAACTGCGACGCTTAAGTGCATTGGGTAGCTAGAGTCACATACCATTAAGTTGGCGCCTGCAATCATAGCAGCTAGTTTACCAATATTGTCAGGGACAGTAACTTTGAAATTTGGCGCCGACTCTTTTAGAGTACGTATCAACTCTTCGCTTTCTGAAGTTGCAACAGCAATTAATGGCATATCAGGTTGTTTGAGTTGCCAATTTTGAATGATTTGCAACCAATTTTTCGTTGGGTAAATATTATTCAATCCAGTTTCAGACGAAGACTCGGAGGTACCGTATAACATTACGTACCCAGTATCTTTGATACCAAGGCGTTTTTGTTCATTCGTTGCCCATTCAATATCTGGCTTTGGGACTGAGAGTGCTAATTCTGGGCAAGGTGATTTAATACCCAAGCCTTGAACAAGTTCATGATATGTAGTAGCAAGGTACTGTTGGGAGTTCATAGGTATTTTATAAGTTAAAAACCCAGAACCAAAACTAAGAAAGCCAACGCGGGTAGGAATTCCGGTTAACCATAGCATTAAACCAACAGCCCAGCTTTGTTCAAGGGTAATTGCAACATCGTACTCACGGTCACGAATTGTACCAACTAAGTTACCCCAGTCAGCTAAACTATTACGGTCTTCAAAATCAAACGTTAACACTTCTGACACTGACTTACTTACCCGGTAAGCAGCCTTTGAACGGCTTGATGCAACGACATCGATTTGCGCGTCTGGATAATGGCGCCTAATTGTATCAATTGTCGGGAAAAAGAGAATTTGGTCGCCTATTCCACCTGAGACAAGGGCTACTACTCGCATAATTATTTTTTAGGCTCTTAGGGCTACTCGCTAATCATTCTATTAGTTGTTTGCTGCTAATGGTAACTTCAGCAGTGATTAGGCATTATATTGAGTATTCTTGTTTTATTTGAATTTTATTAACTATGTATCTATTAATTCCTGCTGCGGGTATGGGTAAGCGGATGGGAAGCGACCGTAATAAACTTTTACTATCGCTTAACGAGCGCCCTATTCTTGCTTGGACGTTATTAGCGGCTTCTTCATCTGTGGAAATTAGCTGGATTGGCATTATATCGCAGCTTACAGACTACGAAGCAATAAATACAATTTTAGAATCATTAAATTTGAGCAAACCAGTACAATTGATTACTGGCGGCGCCACTCGTCAAGAATCTGTATACAATGGCTTAAAGGCTTTGCCACCAGAAGCACAACAAGTACTAATCCATGATGGCGCCAGATGTCTTGCTACTCCAGGTTTATTTGACAGATGTGCTTGCTCAGTACGTGAATGTGCTGGTTTAATCGCAGCAATACCCGTAAAAGATACGATTAAAGTTGTTGATTCTAGTGGGATAATTACTAGCACACCCGACCGTAAAAATTTATGGGCGGCGCAAACTCCACAAGGGTTTGATGTTAAATTACTTGTTGAGTGTCATCAGTTAGGAGTTGAAAACGGCTGGGAAGTTACCGATGATGCGGCTTTATTCGAGAAATGCGGTTACAAAGTCAAAGTTGTAGCTGGGGAGGAAACCAATTTGAAAGTTACTACACCCCAAGACCTAGCCATCGCCCAATTTATACTAAACCAAAGAAAAATTAATCTTGGATAAATACCCTTGACGCTACCAGTATATAATGGTAAAATCCGTGCCACTCACTTGTTATTTGTCTTGAAAGCCAATGAGTATAGCAGCGGCAAAAATCGAAGCAATTCTCTATTTAAAGGGTAGACCCTTGTCTATTGGCGAAATAGCCGAATATGCAGCATGTGACCGAATGACGGCACAAGAGGGAGTTATCGAGCTAATTGATGAATATGCCCATCGAGATACTGCTTTAGAAGTAGTTGAAACTTCAGGTGGTTACTGTCTGCAAGTACGTTCAGATTATCAAGATTTAGTGCAAACGCTGATTCCTGTAGAGTTGGGTGTAGGCGCCTTAAGGACTCTAGCAGCGATTGCACTTCATAGTCCAATTAAGCAAAGCGATTTAATCAACGTGCGTGGTTCTGGAGCGTATCAACATGTTCAAGAATTAGTTGAGCAAGGCTTTATTCGTAAACGTCGTGATAGCGATTCTCGCTCGTACTCGCTACAAACAACTGCAAAATTTAACCAGTACTTCCAAATCGACCAACTTCCACAGCCTTTTGTAGCACGACAAGAAGAGCGTCAGTTAGAATTAGAACTCTTACCACAAGCAGAAGCAAGTTAATAACTGCACGCGCAGTTGTAGGGACACTTTAAATAGTGCCCTTCACACCTTAGAATGTGGCTCACTCTTAATGCTATGGTTTAGAGTAGAATTAGCAACTCAGCTAAAAAAAATAGCCAATGGTATTTGACCCTAACTTTTTAAATGACAACTTCGATGGCCGCACTTCGGAACTCATGAATGAGAGCTTTGAGGAACATCCAAATCCGTTACTCAATTATCTCCAACACCAATCGCCGGAAGTTCTAGCGCGCGTCGCCCAGTCAGTCAGTCCTGAAATTAAGCAAATCATATCGCAAAACGTCCAAGGCTTAGTAGGGATGCTGCCTCCCGACAACTTCAACGTACAAATTACAACCGACCGCGACAATTTAGCCGGACTGTTGGCATCGGCGATGATGACGGGATATTTTCTTCGCCAGATGGAACAGCGAATGCATTTGGATAATTTAAATAGCAGCCATTAATTCAAATTAATTAATTAATGGCTTATCTAACGGCACTTAAAACTGCCATAAGCGCAATTAACGGAGCGGGTAAGTTCCCGACTGGATTTTGAAAGCCTGAATTTTATCATTACGGTTGACTTCTATTTCTAGAGTGTCGCCGACCGAGCTTGATTCTACTAGCTTTTGAACTTGAGCGGCCGTTCTTACGGGTTTGCGATTAACCTTGACAATTAAATCGCCTACTTGAAGTCCGCCTTTCTGCGCTGGAGATTTTTCGGTAATTCCTTTAATCAATATCCCCGTATCTTGCTTGATGCTTAGGTTATTTTCTTGATTAATTTGCTGTTTTTTGTTTGGACTTAAATCTACCATTTCAATTCCCAGAAAGGGATGCTCGACGCGCCCTTTCGTGAATAGTTCGCCAGCTATACGCGCAGCAGTTTCGATGGGTATAGCAAACCCCAAACCTTGTGCATCAGCGCGAATGGCAGTATTTACACCAATTACCTCACCAGTAGAATTGAGAAGTGGGCCACCTGAGTTACCAGGGTTGATAGCAGCATCAGTTTGAATAAAACTGACTCGTTTTTCTGGCACCCCAACTTGGGCGCTTGTACGGTCAGTTGCGCTAATAATGCCAATAGTCACGGTATTATCTAAACCGAGTGGATTACCGATTGCAATTGCCCATTGTCCAGGAATTAAATTTTGTGAGTTACCTAGTTTTACCGTTGGTAGCTTAGAACCTTCAATTTTGACGGCAGCAACATCTGTAACCGAATCAACTCCTACAACTTTTCCCTCAAAAGTCCGACCATCTTTGAGTGTCACCTGCACTGTGTCGGTATCAGCGACGACATGAGCATTTGTAAGTAATTGACCATCTTGACTCAAAATAAAACCAGAACCAGTACCTCGTTCAATTCTTTCTTGGGGTACTGGTTGCTCATTTTCACCAAAAAACCGTTTTAATATTGGATTTTTGAATGCGTCCGAAATTGGATTTGCGACTTTGCGAGTGGCATTAATTCGTACAACTGATGGACCTGTACGTTGAACCGCAGCAGAAATAAAATTGACATCTTGCTCTCCAACTGCGCCAATTACACCTCCTACAGAAGGCGCCACAATTGTATCTGGGGTTGAGGTAACTGTAACATTTCTTAACTCTTGAAACTGGCGCCTTGCTTGTGGAGCAAGAAAAGAATTAGCAAACATTGCCATACTACCACCGAACATTCCGCCAACTGTCACAAGAGAAAAATAAACAATTAATTGCTTTAAGGATAATTTCATAGTAATAACACGTAAGAGACAATAATTTTAAGAACAAAGCTGCGAGCAAGTACTAATTTATAAGTTTAATCAAGCAAAAAGCTTGTTGCCAGGTAGTCATAGCCATGTATTCATTGGTTCTATGGCAATAACCGTATTATATGAAGGCGCCCCCTGAACGATTACTATAAAATCGCCATCTAAAAGCTAAAATAAAACCTAAAATTAATAAGACTGCTGCACTTGGATTCATGCATGAAATCTCCCATCTACTTACCGATAATTTGTTACGTATTTAACATATTTGCCGTATTACTAGCACTTTCATCAAATACGCTAGCTCAAAGTAGTAGCAGTTGTCCAAGAGCTGCATTATCGCGGTTTTTGCGACATACGGTATCGAGTGGTGAAACCCTTGAAACAATAGCCCAAAAGTATAATCTCACGCCTAAATCAATTCTTACCATGAATCCGGGGCTGCAAAACCGTGCGATTATTGCAGGTAATCAAATCTTGATACCTCCCTATAACGGTATCATCGTTGAAGTCCCGCGCGGAATGACCTGGCGTGATATCGCAAAGCAATATAAAATTCGTGCCGATGTACTATATGAAATTAATGGTTGCCAATCCATACCCCGACTAGTATTCATTCCATCAAGGCGCCCTTCTGAGCAATCTGACGAAATATCAACAGCCAGTACAAATACTTCTACTTCCATACGCTTCGCTGTTTATCCGCTTGCTGCATTAGCAACAATAGCTTTACCCTACGGATGGCAAAATAATCCTAAAAACGGCGAAGTCTTTTTTCACAGTGGAATAGACCTACTGGCGCCATTAGGAACCGGAGTACAAGCAACAGGAGACGGAACCGTAGCATTTGCGGGTACACAAGGTAGCTATGGAAACTTAGTAATAATCAACCACGGAAAAGGAATACAAACTCGTTACGCTCAATTAGAAACTATTAAAGTCACAGCAGGTCAAAAAGTTCAACAAGGTAACATCCTCGGAACCGTCGGTACCACAGGAAAACCAACATCACCCCAACCTCATTTACACTTTGAAGTCCGTACTAGTTCCGATTTAGGTTGGAAAGCCCTAAACCCTCAAGATTATTTAAAATAACAACCTAGCAAATTATTGCAAATTATTGCAAATTATTGCAAATTATTGCAAATTATTGCAAATTGTGGCAAATTGTGGCACAGGCATCCTGCCTGTGCAAACCTTGCTAATTAGAGATTCTTCTATACATTCAGAATGACAAATTAAATTAATTAAGTACGAATTGACTTAGGTATGAAATAGGTTCGTGAAGTAGAAGCATTAATTGTTGAGACGTTAGGTTAAGTTCGGCAAAAGTTTGTCCGGATGTGTCGCTAAAATCGACTTCAAACACATTAGGCGCCACTATATCAGTAACAGTACCTACTTGACCGCGATATATTCCATACTCAGGCAAATCTTCGACTAAAGCGACAATATCGAGCAGTCTAATTTCTGCGTTTATTGTTCCAATGTTCATAGTTTTCAGTCTTTTTGTTGAAGTAAATAATTTGAAGTAAATAAACTTAGCCTTCTGCCATAAGTGGTAAACTGACTGTAAAAGTGGAACCGTTACCAGGTTCACTTTTCAGCAGAATTTCACCACCCATCATTTGGCAAAAATGACGGCTAATAGCTAACCCTAAACCAGTACCACCGTACTTTTTAGTAGTCGAAGCATCACCTTGGGTAAATGGCTTAAATAATTGCTGCTGCTGATGGTACGTCATGCCAATACCAGTATCGCTAACGGTAAAGATTATTTTTTCCTGTGGGTATTCGCCACCTCTATCTTCTTTTTCCGTGCGTACTCTCAAACATACTTTGCCATTCGTTGTAAATTTAGCAGCATTACTGAGCAAATTCAATAATACCTGACGGACGCGCGTTTGGTCAGCATACATTGTTCCAAGTTGCGGGTCGCAGTCTATCTCAAAAAGATTACCATTTTTTTCGATTGATGGTTTGACTGTTAGAACAACATTATTTATTAACGTTGCAATTTCAAACGTTTCCGGATAAAGAGTCATTTTACCCGCTTCAATCTTCGATAAGTCGAGAATGTCGTTAATAAGTTCGAGTAAGTGTCTACCTGCGGAATTAATAGTTTCTAGGTCAGTAGCAAAATCTCCTTCTAACCCCATGTCACAAGCGTCGTCTTGTAGCAACTGACTCAAACCAATAACAGCATTGAGTGGGGTACGCAACTCGTGACTAACGTTGGCAAGAAATTGACTTTTTGTTTTGCTTGCTGCTTCGGCTTCTTCTTTTGCCTGCTGTAGTTCTTTTGTTCTTTCTGATACTCGTTCTATCAATCTATTAAGGGATTTTGCTAGTAACCCTATTTCATCTTCGGTTGTTACTGGCGCCCTTAAATCAAAGTTGGATTTTCTTGCGACCTGTTCAGCGACCTGGGTAACAATAATAACAGGCTCGGCGATATCACGTGAAGTTCTCCAAGCTACGATAGCAGCAACGGCAACCGAAGCTAACATACTCAAGATAGTAATCAAACGTTCATAAGTTTTGGCATTTTCAACATCTTTATAACGTTTCTCGCTTTCAATTTGAGCAGCTTCAGCAGTTTCAAGCAACCTTTGCGATAGCTGGTCTAACTGTATAGCAGTTTCTTGGCGCATCACCGAAAGCAACTCGTTGGTAAGCGTCGCAGCAGATTCTCCTTGGAGTGGTTGTTTTGCTTCTACATCTTGTAAAATTGACTCAACTTGCCCAACGTAAGATTTTAAGTTATCAGCGTACTCACTTAAAAAAGTACGTAACGCTTTTGGGCGCGAACTTGAGCGCGAATTATCAAGAAAAGAGGCTAATTTTTGCTCAGATTTTTGCGCTCTAATAAAATTATCCCGAAAGGCATTTTGCGCTTCGAGTAATTGCTGCTTATCTTGTACGACAGCAGGTAGCTTATAGCTAATAAGCAGTGTCCGCATTGCCGCATCTTTATAACTAGCTAAAAGTTTAGATTGGTTACTAGCTTGGTCTAATTGTCTAATTTCGTGTCCTCGGTAATAGTTAGCTGTAATAAATCCAGTTAAAGAACCCAAAAATCCAATGCCAATTGCCAGAAAATAACCGTAGCCGATTTTTTGGTGAATCCGCCATGAGCTAGCTTTGAGTTTCCCGCGTGTGGGAAATTCAATCGTCGGCAGTTCATCGGTTGAGGGCTGATTTGGTGGCACTGTTTTAGTTTCGGAACGTTTATTGAAAGCGGTCGGCTGAAGCTTCGTTCGCATCCCTCAATCCTCCCTTGCCCTCCCGCATTGGACATTTATATATAAGCGTAAATTTGCTGCTTTGTGTGGATTTCTTATATTGATACTTAATTAAGTTAAATTAGAAAGCACTCTTACGCCAAAATTTCTTATTTTTGGTCAAAAATAAGTATTAATGACTAATTACATACTTTCAACACAAATGCACCTGAGCTTCATCCATGATTCTTAAATCAACAAAGCAAATATTATGATATCAAAAGAATTTAGTTTTCTGAAAGAAACCTGGTTTCTGATACATCAAAGGGTATGCAGGAGTTGCTGCATACCCTTTTGTTGCCATCAAATTACAGCAAGCGTTCTCGCGGGCAACATCAAAGCTTTACACAACTGCTGTTAATTGCAAGTTGGTAGCTGCGGCTTTGAGTACTTCGGCTTTGTCGGTTTTTTCCCAAGGTAAATCTAAATCGTCTCGACCAAAGTGACCGTAAGCCGCGACGTCCTGATAAAAACGTCCGCCTCGTTCGTTTGGCAAGTTTTTGAGATTTAGGGTGTGAATAATTCCTGCTGGACGCAATTCAAAGTTTTCTTTGATTATTTCTAGCAAGATATCATCGCTAACTTTACCTGTACCGAAGGTTTCAACAAAAATACTTGTTGGTCTTGCTACACCGATAGCATAGCTTAACTGTACTTCGCATTTTTCTGCCAAACCAGCAGCGACAATATTTTTAGCGACATAGCGACAAGCATATGCTGCACTGCGGTCTACTTTTGTGGGGTCTTTTCCTGAGAAGGCGCCACCACCATGTCGAGAGTAACCACCGTAGGTGTCAACGATAATTTTGCGTCCGGTCAAACCAGCATCACCTTGTGGTCCACCAACAACAAATTTACCAGTGGGGTTGACTAAAAAGCGTGTTTCTGAGTCTGGCTTAATTTCTAAATCGCCAAACACAGGTTCAACGACGGCGCCCCACAAGTCTTCTTTAATTTTGGCTTGAACAGCTAGTTCGTCGGTGATATCACCAATTACGGCATCGTGCTGAGTTGAAATTAAAAT
This sequence comes from Calothrix sp. PCC 7716, assembly GCF_019977735.1. Classification (GTDB taxonomy): domain Bacteria; phylum Cyanobacteriota; class Cyanobacteriia; order Cyanobacteriales; family Nostocaceae; genus Dulcicalothrix. The sequence continues at coordinate 1,512,260 of NZ_AP025018.1, forward strand.
AGTGTCAATGCCAACTGGGCGCCCGTTTTCGTAAATAACAGTAACTTGGGTTTTACCATCTGGACGAAGGTAAGGAAGTAGTTTTGTTTTACGAACAACAGCTAAACGACGCGCGATACGGTGAGAAAGTGAGATTGGCAAAGGCATGAATTCTGGAGTTTCGTTACATGCGAAACCGAACATAATACCTTGGTCGCCGGCGCCAACCTTATCAAAAAGTTCATCGCTGGTTTGTTCGCGAGTTTCTTGAGCAGTGTTTACACCTTGAGCAATGTCAGGTGACTGTTCATCTAACGCGACTAAAACCGAGCAGCTTGTAGCAGAAAAGCCATTATCAGCATCGTTGTAGCCAATTTCAGCGATTTTTTGACGCACTAATTTAACGTAGTTGACGTTAGCTTTAGTTGTGATTTCACCTGTAATCACTACCATGCCAGTATTGACGACAACCTCAGCAGCTACACGGCTTTGCGGGTCTTGTGCAAGCAGTGCATCCAAAATAGTATCTGAGATTTGGTCGCAAACCTTATCTGGATGCCCTTCGGTTACAGACTCAGAGGTGAATAAATTTCTACGTGACAAATGAACATTCCTCCTTTCATAGGTTTATACTAAGCTGCCATATTCAGTCTGTATACACAAATTTGATTTAGCCGCTTTAATCAGCAATCATAACAACATTTCTACTTTGACAACGAGCGAGTTTTGTTATCTTCATCAAAATCAAGTGTTTTCACGGAATAAATTTAATCAATGTATGACTTTTGGTAGATACAAATTTAATTAGATAGTGATTTTACGTAAAAAAGGGCACCCGTTGGCGCCCTTGATTTTGTATAGATTTGTGATGTATTTAACTACACATTAACGGCTAATTTTGCTTCTTTTGCAGTCAAGCGTTCGTAAGCGGCACGCATTTTCAAGCCAGTCAGAACTTGGAACAAGCCAGTGCCATTGTTGGAGCCAGGATATTCACGGTGCTGAACCAATAAGTGGGTCATTTCACCCTCATACTTGGTTGAAGTCTTACTGAGGTGAGTTTCAATATAAATCACTTCGTCGAGATTATCGAACTGACCATCAACCTCTAAAACAGAGACATAGCGACCGTAGTATACATCCGAACCATAGTACAATTGCATACCTGGGTAAGAACAAGTCAACTTGCGTCCACAAGGAGTCCAGGTAATAGTTGAGCCTTCATCGAATAGATACACTGGCTCAAATCCTTCCTTGCCTTCGCGTTGTAGCATTCGCACACGCAGAACTTTACGCTCTTCGTCGTTTTTAATTAAGTTGGTGGGCAATACTTGAAGAACTACATCCGCGAATTCGCGTTGAGGTTCGATATATTTTTGGAAATCTGGTCTACGCGAGTTGATGGCTTGTAAAACATCTTCGTAGCTATGACCACGTTCAGCCATATCGCGCTGAACTTTCCAAGCAATTTTAACTTCATCGCTTATATCAAAATAAACACTGAAGTCAATTAGTCCGCGTACCCGCTCGTCATATAAAGGATGTAAACCTTCAACCACAATAATGTGATTTGGTACGATTTTTTCCGGCGGGTCAATCATGCCGGTTTCGTGGTTGTAGATAGGCTTCATAATTTCCTGACCATCTTTGAGCGTTTTGATTTGCTCATACATCAGGTCAAAATTATTTGCTCGTGGGTCAAGTGCTGTTATTCCTGTTTCTTTGCGTTGTTTACGGTCGAGACAATGATAGTCATCCAAACAAATAACAGTCATTAATTCTTCACCGAACAAATCTGTCAGGCGACGCAAAAACGTAGACTTACCACACCCAGAGTCTCCAGCAACTCCAATCAGCACCACACGTTCCGGCTTACTTGTCATAAATCTCCTTACTTATACTAAAACAATGAATTACAATGATTTTTCACACAACAGACCTTTCGGAGTGAGGTTTGGAGTTACCCCACTGGCATGCTTAAAAGCGTTTCTGCCACCCAGCGCAAAGCCATATCACAAACCGCAGGTAATAACAAATATTTGTTTTACCTGGAGTTGCTAATTGTGAGATTTGTTGCTGGTAAGTATTTAATCCTAGTGCTATTAGGGATTTTAACAGAAGGAGGTGAATCTATACAAGGCTTAATTTTTGTAAGAATTATCTTAAGTCCACATCTTACTTACGGGTTATTGCAATATGAGCAGAAGCTATGAAGCTATTAGTGTTTGTTAGATGGTAAAATAATTAATTTAATTTGAGGCACACTCACGATAAAAGCCCCGAATAAGGTATAATTATAATTTTTTAATATTTTTGCTCTTCATTTGAACAATTGTGTATGGCGTATTGAAATTAAAACCCTAAAACAGTCAACTGATAACGGTTGACAGATTTTTCACATCAAGTAAAACTTAATATTGTAAGTTATTGCGGGAGCATGTGGGAAAGTAAGGATGTGAGTAATTGGAATTATTACTGGGATAGTCCGTAACATTGTAGTTTAACAAACAGTTTCGGGCGCCCATGAATGTACCAATAGTAATGCCTGTTTTTTAAGGGGGACAGGTTAGACGCGCTTTACTGGCACCACATGCGTTGCGGCGCCTCGGAGATCTTCTGTTTTTCGCTTGGACTATCTCTATCTGATAAAGGTAGTATTTAAGGAAGAAAAGATTAAATTGACTCATTATTAACATTCTCCAATAGACTTATCCTTTACTTTAGAAGGTGAACAGGTGTGTTTTTTCAGTACCTGCATGTCTATGGCGAGTGTTCCGAAAGCGCAAGGCATTGTTACGGAGATGCCGATTTTACAACGGTAGTGCTGGTTAGTTATCCACATTGACCGTAGAGAGGGTTTGAAACGCATGTTAAGTAAAAATCGGAGTGGTAAAACGAAATGAACAATACAGGTGCCGTTGAGGGTGCTGCCATTACATCTGATGGTAGTCGTTTATTTATATATGAAGTAGTGGGTCTGCGCCAAAGTGACGACACCGACCAAACAAGCTACCCAATTCGTAAAAGCGGCAGCGAATTCATCAAAGTGCCTTACAGTCGCATGAATCAAGAAATGCGGCGGATAACTCGTCTAGGCGGCAAAATAGTTAGTATCCAACCAGCTGGTATATTAGAACAACCAAATGGTAACGGTTCAAATCAAACTGCGGTTGCTACTATTGAAGGGAATGGAAAAGCCACATCTGACCAACAGCCCAAGAAGAGTAAACAAGGCAACAGCATGACTCAAGCGAAAGCCAAACACGCTGACGTTCCCGTAAACATTTACCGTCCGAATGCTCCTTTTATTGGTAAATGTATATCGAACGAAGCGTTGGTTAAAGAAGGTGGTATTGGTTTAGTACAACATCTCAAGTTCGACCTCACAGGAGGCGACCTACGTTATATCGAAGGTCAAAGTATCGGTATAATTCCACCAGGACTAGATAAAAACGGTAAGCCCGAAAAATTAAGACTTTACTCCATTGCCTCGACTCGTCATGGTGATGATGTAAATGATAAAACTGTTTCGCTTTGTGTTCGTCAGTTAGAGTACGAACATCCAGAAACTAAAGAGAAAGTGTTCGGTGTATGTTCAACTTTCTTATGTAACCTCAAACCTGGTGACGAAGTTAAAATCACAGGGCCAGTCGGTAAAGAAATGCTCTTACCCGAAGACACCGACGCTAAAGTTATTATGATGGCAACTGGTACAGGTATTGCGCCAATGCGTGCGTACTTGTGGCGGATGTTTAAAGACGCAGAAAGAGCAGCTAACCCTGAATATCAGTTCAACGGTTTTGCTTGGTTAATTTTTGGTGTTCCTACAACTCCAAACCTTCTTTACAAAGAAGAATTGGAAGAAATGCAACAGCGTTATCCAAATAACTTCCGTCTTACTGCCGCTATTAGCCGTGAGCAAAAGAACCCAAGTGGCGGTAGAATGTACATCCAAGACCGTGTAGCAGAACATGCAGACGAGTTGTGGAAACTAATTAAAGAGCCAAAAACCCACACCTACATTTGTGGTTTACGCGGTATGGAAGACGGTATCGACGCAGCTTTAACTGCTGCTGCTGCTAAAGAAGGTATCACCTGGAGTGACTACCAAAAAGACCTCAAAAAAGCTGGTCGTTGGCACGTTGAAACCTATTAATTAGTAGAAAGTTCTGAGTGCTGAGTGTTTATCAGTATAGTGCGCTCGTGTAAGGTGGGCAGTGCCCACCCTACTAATTAATTTGAAACTAGTAGGGTGGACATATGCCACCCTATAATATTTTTTATTGTTGATAAAAATTTTCGAGTTCTTTTTCTGACTTCTGATTGTTGACTTTATCAAAAACTCAGCACTCATTACTCAGCACTCAGCACTCATTACTCAGCACTCAGCACTCATTACTCAGCACTAATTACTCATCACTTTATTCTGGGGTGTTTTATTTGTGGGTATAAAATTAGGAATATTAGGATTAGGTACAGTTGGAACTGGAACTGTACAACTACTTCAAGATAATGTCGGGCGCCATTCGCTGTTACAGTTAGTTGAAATTCATCGAGTTGGTGTAAAGTCCCTCGATAAACCTCGTGATGTCACGTTACCTCAATCAGTAGTAACTACAGATTTGGAGTCAATTGTCAATGACCCAGAAGTTGATATTGTCGTTGAATTAATTGGTGGATTAGAGCCGGCACGCGAGTTAATATTAAAAGCAATTCAAAACGGTAAGCACGTAGTCACAGCAAACAAAGCTGTAATATCAAGATTCGGCGCCGAAATATTTACTTTGGCAAACCGTCAAGGTGTATACGTCATGCTCGAAGCTGCGGTTGGTGGTGGTATTCCAGTTATACAACCGTTGAAACAATCTTTAAGTGTTAACCGAATTCATACAGTTACAGGTATTGTCAACGGTACCACTAACTATATATTGACGCGGATGCAAACCGAAGGCAGCAGCTTTGACGCAGTTTTAGCAGATGCCCAAAAATTAGGTTATGCCGAAGCAGACCCTACTGCCGACGTTGATGGATGGGATGCTGCTGATAAAATCTCAATATTGGCATCATTAGCTTTCGGTGGACGCATCAACCGCGAAGAAGTAACCTGTGAAGGTATTCGACAAATTAGTAAAACAGATATTACTTACGCCAACAATTTAGGCTTTGTAATTAAATTACTTGCTATCGCTAAAAAAGTTTCTCCCACAGATTGTACGTTATCTGTTCGCGTTCACCCCACACTTGTCCCCAAAACTCACCCGCTCGCTAATATCAACGGTGTATATAACGCAATACTTGTAGAAGGAGAACCTTTAGGACAAGTAATGTTTTTTGGTCCCGGTGCAGGTGCAGGCGCCACAGCTAGCGCAGTATCATCAGATATTCTAAATTTAGTCGCGCGGTTACAAACTGGACAAATTTCGGCGCCATTAGACCCACTTTTAGGTTGTTCGCATCAAGATTACTGTACAATCGCCTCTCAAAGCGAACTAACAGCAAGATTTTATACAAGATTTTTAACTAAAGACCAACCAGGGGTAATAGGCAAACTCGGAACCAGCTTCGGAAAACACGGAGTCAGCTTAGAATCCATAGTACAAACAGGATTTCAAGATAAACTAGCCGAAATAGTAGTCGTAACCCACGACGTGAAAGAAGGAAACTTCAAACAAGCGCTAGAAGAAATACGCACATTCGAGGCAATAGACAGCATCCCCAGCAACCTGCGCGTACTGTAATAAGCACTTCAGTGCTTACATTACATTAACTTCAGTGCTTACATTACATTAACTTCAGTGCTTACATTACATTAAAAAATAATTCCCCAAGTGTTACATTTGCCCAGCAACCTAGTACGCTGTAATTAATAATCGCTCTGTAGCAGCAATTCTTTACTTAATGGCTATGTTCGTGTAACTATTTCCTAGTTACATACAGATATTTATACACAGTACCCAACACTAAGCACCTTCTTTGGTAATATGACAAATTTACCTCCTAGTGGTCCTAGGTCGCCTCAACGAAGTCCCCTTGACTTTGATGAGTTGATTGGAATAATAGTTGCATTTACAACTATAGGCGCCATTTTATTCTGGGCATTTTCGCGTCGAGACACAGGTTGGAATTTGGGGTCATTACTTCCAACCCAACCAACTCCAGGTGTACAAGTTTCACCAGGCGCCTCTAATAATGTAATACCTGGATTACAAAATTCAGACGGCAAAGTAACACTACCTGTTATTCCACCAGTTGGCACCAACCCAGATTCAAATTCAAATATTTGGCCTCCAGTAAATAAAGAGCAAAATCTTGAACCAAACGTTGGAGTGGCGCCTCCTATAATACCTGGTGTAGTAGTACCAGTACCCAACATTAACCCAGCACCTCAAATTACAACACCAGTAACAGGTTTACCTGTAACTCCACCACCAAGAGCATTTACAGATGTGCCCGATAACTTTTGGGCTAGACGCTTTATTGATGTATTGTCGTCGCGTAAAATTATTGAGGGATTTAAAGATTATTCGTTTCGTCCAGACCAACCAATTACACGCGCTGAATTTGCTGCTATTGTAGAACGCGCTTTTAATAAAGACATTGGACAAACAAAGCTCGCTTTTACCGACGTACCAGTAAATTACTGGGCAACTGGCGCAATAAATGATGCCATCGCCACAGGTTTTTTGAAAGGATATCCTGATAAAACCTTTAAACCTGACCAAAAAATTACCCGTGTTCAGGTACTGGTTGCACTCGTTAGCGGTTTAAACCTCAAAACACCAACGGCGCCAGATAAAGTAGTTAGTATCTACTCTGATGCCAAGGACATTCCCAAATACGCCATTGATAGAGTCGCAACAGCAACCACAGAAGGACTGGTAGTCAACTACCCCGACCGAAATGCTTTTGCACCAAACCGAGAAGCAACGCGCGCAGAAGTCGCAGCAATGATTCATCAAGCATTAGTACGAGAAGATAGATTACCAGCAATCAAGTCCGAAAATATCGTTCAAGTCAAATAAATGTACATGTAGTACATGTAGGGTGGGCAGTGCCCACCTTACCATCTACCTAGTTGGCAACTTCTTTACCAACAACTTGCTTTTTAATAGTTGTGATTTCAGAAGTTAACTCTTGACGACTCGAAGCTTTGAGTAAATAACGGTAGACAAACCAAGCTGAGTAGCCAATTCCAATTAGCTCAAAAGTGGGTGCCACTAAAGGAATATCATTTAATGCATCTAATACAGCAAGTACTACCTTTAAAGTCACAATGGCAGCAACAATCAAGCCTAAGACGGTTAAAGGCTGTTTATATTTGTTAAAAATTGTTCCAGCATATTCAGGAAGGGTTGCTAGAAAGCTAGAAACCTGCTCTCCATACTTGAGCCATTCGTCCTGTGACGGTGAGGGCTGAATTTTGGTAATCGTTCCCGTTTGGTTATTTAATTCTTGCATCTTAGTTTCTGGAGATTGAGTTTCCATGATTTCCGGTTCTTGCATTGTGTAGCTCCCATTAATGATGACACGTTCTAATCACAATAATTGCCTCTAAACTACTACATAACCACCTGGTAAAACAGAAGATATGCAGTAAGGTAGAAGTCAGTTTTACCCTTTGGAGATACAATACGCAACCGCAAGTTCGTTATTTGTAATCTCAAATTTCCTTGTTCGTATCGATTTTAAGCTGTGTCAGTAGACATTTACAGCAATCTCACAAAAACAAGGCGAGAAAACTTGTTCACTTTTCTTTTATACAAGTCATCATGTCGCTTTTGTTAGACATTAAGCTATATTAAGACACTTCTAATAATTTAAATCCTTGTGCTGTGTATATTTACCTAAGTGAACAAGTATTTGTTTCTATAATTACCATTTGTTAATTATTGGCTTTTTGTAGCAAACACTACAATTTCTCTTGTGGAACAGGCATCCCTGCCTGTCCAAAGTCTGTTCTAAGAGGCGGGCAAGGATGCCCACCCCACAAGAGTATTTTTAATTATGCTGCATTACTTTTTCTTTTTTGAGAAGATTTTTCAGGCGCCTTCACTTCAGTGCTTGAGTTTTTAGAACTAGTGTTCGCTCCCGCATTTGAACTGTCATTTTCTAAGTATTCAACCATATCGAACGGAGTTATTCGTTCATTAATTTGTGATAACTCATTAATGCCTGCACAAAGTTGCACCCAGCGCTCACCACTAATTTCTGGTAGCAGCGTTGCTTTTTTCAACAACGATACAGAATTTGGAGTAATTCCTAAATAATCAGCAAGGTCTTTACCTTTTAGAGGCTTGAGAAGGATTAACACGTGTAGAAAGGCGCCGGGTAGTTTCAATTACACCAATTGAGGTGAGAAATTTATCGCAAGCTAAAAGAAATGGAAAAATAATTGATTTTTGCGAGATACGTCAGGATGTGTATAAGGTTCAGTATTCAGGATATATATTTGGACAAATAATTTACAAAGATAGGCTCAATGATTTTTTGGCGGGGTTGTGAAAAGATAATATTTAGTAGTATTAAATTTAATCCCCCCAACCCCCTTTGATAAGGCTGTCGTGTACACACAACTCAAGAGCATCGGGGGCAGGGGGGATTAAACCAACAATTACGTAATAATTATGACTTAAATAGGCCCATCCCACAAAAATTATAATTGTAGGTTGAGTGGAGGCTTTACGTAACCCAACATTAACCGTTATAAACATGAAAAAATAATTAAAATATCAACAAAATACATTAACAACTGAAGAAATTTTAACGTACTATATTTAAAGACATTTTAAGTGTGAGGCAAATAATTGCGTAATGGCAATTCCTTTTACAGACCGAGAAATGGAGAGAGCTTGGCTTGATAATTTGTTGGCTTCTTACAATAGTCAACGAACTAATGCTCATCGTTTGCTTTTGTTTTACGCAGTTGAATGTGGGCTAAAATTTGTTTTAATGAGGAGACGTAAGATAAAAAGAAGTGATTTATGTGCAGAAATTGCTGAATACCAACATGATATTAATATGCTACTACGTTATTTGTCATCAAACACCAATTTAAGGCTACCAGAGCAAATAGGAAATTATATTCACAAATTAGGTAAAGCTGCTGGCGCCGACTATGTACTAATTGACTTAGGGTCTGGTTTGAACAAAATATCTAGCCCCATACTTTTGGATGCGAGATTTCAGCGATTCCTAATTACAACAATTAACGAGCCATCAGTAGCAGGAACAACACTTTGTTTATCACAAATGAAGAAAGTGGCGCCAGCTAAAACAAGCGTTAACGACAAAAAATATTATGACCCATCGGTAATTATTAGTATGCTAACGCCAGAATTAATCGCATCACCAGCATACGATGAGGTATTAACGCGATTAAATTATGCTTACAGACAATCAGAACAAGAAAATAATTCCACAATGCTAGAAATAGCAAAAAACTATTTTGCACCTGAGCTACTTTATATTGATAATTGGGAAGAAGCACGCTTAAAACTTGCCTCAACTTCAATAATGGAAATAGCTACAACTTGGGCAAATAAGCAAGTAGAGTTTAATAAAATTATTCTTGAAAACCTAGACCCAGTTTTGGTTGAAAAACTCCAAGTCCGTGCAACTAGTAAAGGTAGAAGTCTCTTGGAAGAAGTAAAAGTAATTGTCGAGGAAGCTATACAGTATGAAAACACTCCTGCACCGCAGTAAAGTTTGGAGGATATCGAGAGAACCAAGTATTTTTACTAAATATTCTGGCGCCACGTCAAACTCGAATAGGAGAGGTTTTAAAGATTTAACATAACTTGGGTGTATGTGAGATAATATATTAGTATATGGGCTTATTTTTCATAGTGAGAAAAATCAATGACTCCGATTATTCTTGAAAACCTAGACCCAATTGTGGTTGAAAAACTCTAAGTTCGTGCGACTCGTCAAGGTAGAAGCCTGCTAGAAGAACTAAAGGTCATTGTTGAGGAAGCTGTAAAGTATGAAAATACTTCAGTACCGCAAGAAACAATGAAGGACGCTAAAGAAAGACTAGCGAAGGTAAGACAACAATATCAAGGCAGAACTTTTAGGGACAGTACGGAACTATTACGGGAGGATCGTCAGCGTTAATGAAATTTGTTGTTGATGCCAATGTTGCAGTTAAATGGGTGTACGAGTACAACAAGCAGTTTATGATTGTGTTTATTTAGCGCTAGCGGTAAATCAAGGGTGTCAAATGGTTACAGCAGATGAGCGGTTTATCAATGCACTACAAGGTGATGCTTTATCAGAGCATTTATGCTGGGTAGAAGATTTGCCGTAAAAGAGGAAACCCTTCCTAATACCAACTTAAACATTCGGGTAACTCACAAAACGCATATTCCAAATGAATTACTCTTCGATGTTTAGGATTTTTCGCTTTTAACGATGAATGTAAAATTAACGGACTCATTATCAAAGCATCGCCAGCTTCTACATTGCAGGTAACATACTCTTGGTTTGCTGTAATATCACGAATTTGACTCGGAGTTAAGATTCCAAGCATATGAGATTTTGGAATTACTCGCAATGCACCATTTTCTGTATCAGCATCATCTAAATGAATTCGTACAGTTATCATATTTTCCATAATTTCAACTGGTGGTTGAACGTGGATAACTCCTTGTTTTATAGACCAAGGTTCAAAACCAGGTATATTAACTTTTTCTTTTACTGCAATTGTTTTATCTTGATGCCAAGCTACGCTCCAATTTGCTTCACTGGTTTTATCAAAATAAAGTGCCCGTACTAACTGAAAATGTGCATTGAAAAAAATTGTTAGATTGTCTATAATTTTTGAACAATAAGCTAAGTCATAAATCGCAGGTATTATTTTGTGTAAGTGTCTAGCTCCATGTAAGGAATCAGACTGAATATTTTTGGCTATTTCGCTTTTAAAATATTCAATTTTTTGACATGAAATAACATTATTAACAATTATATATCCTTGCTGCTTTAAAATAATGTAGTCCTCCATCTCTAAATTTGGAGTATTAAACCAATTAACAAACGATTAACCTTGCTTGGGCGCCTATATTTATCTATGATGTTCTATTATACTATAGTAAAATATAATCATTTATAAAATTTGCACGTTATAGAGATACTCCTGAACCAGAGCGTCTCTACGCGGATATAATTTTTACAAATCAGGTAAGAACGTTATACAGATAATTACCGAAAGTCTATAGCCGTCATGGAAAGTCCAGGGCTTAAAGCATTAAAATATTTAGCTAATAATTCTGCTTGAGACTGACTAACTCCCCGTTGACCATTAACCACTTCGTTGACAATATCGAGAGAACCAAGTATCTCAACCAAAGAAATTGGCGCCACGTCAAACTCATGCATAAGTGATTCTAAAGTTGCCGCAGGTGTAGGTGTACCCATCGGATAATGTTCTTGCTCGTAGGTTTCAATCAAAAGAACCAACAACTCAAAAAGCGTATTTTCAGCTTCTGTTAACTCACCGGACATCATTCTCTCTACTATCGCCAAAGCCTTGTTATACTCATCAAAAGTTGTTATTGGTTTAGGTTGATACTGAATTAACAGGTCTGTATAAGTTTTTTGATTAGAAGTAGGGGTCATTTTTCCAATTTTCCGATTTTATTTTTCCATTGGGTCTGGTCTACCAATACCTAATTCTCTAAATTTAGTTTTTACATCATCCCATTCAGTACCACAGTAGTAGTATTTTTTATCTAAGATGTTTGCTATATAGTAACCTTGCTGCCCATTTTGAAGGCGCCGCAATTCCGTAGCTATTTTTTCCATTGATGTATCAAACAATGAAAATAAATCCTCCATCTCTAGATTAGGAGCATTAAACCAATTGACAAACGGCTGACCTTCTTTAAACGCCCAGATTTTTCCACGACGTTCGATTATGCGATAGTAAACTGGACGAACAATAGTATTTGAATCTAACATAATAAATACAGCATTAATTGTTGCAGGAAATAGCCAAGCTTAGACGAGAAGCAAGGCTATTTATTTAATTAGTTGTCAGGATGGGAATTGTCTTGCGGTTCGTCCGCTATATCGTCCAAGTCCCTTTTGACATCTTCGGAGTCAACGAGGTATTTTTCTCCAGATACTTTATCGTCTTTTTCCCATTTCTGAAGAATAAGCCGAATAAAAACCTTAACTGGATTCCAAAAACCTCGATGTCCGTTACCATTGTTGTTCAATAAATAACCTCCTTTTTGTAATTTAACTAAAAGGGGGATTTTTTGTCCCCAATACTTATTTTAAACCATTTATTAAAATAAAATCAACCATTTTTACTAAGTTTTATTGACTTTTTTAGTTGCAATTAATATTAAATCTCCATCAGCTATTGCATCTAGTAACTGCCCTGTTGAACCTTCACCACCGTGAATATATCCTAATATATGAGCAATTTCTTTGAGCTTGTCACCTGTGTGCGGCGCCACTCTTGCATGAAGATTTGTTCTATCTAATTTCTTTCTTCCTGCCATAAACGTTAACCATAATTATCTAAAAGTGGTTTACATAAATTTAAGATACCAGGTATGCGTTATGGTTTGGCGTGCCTCGTTTACAATCGTTTACATAACCGAATAACGCACATCAAACTCTCAGCAATGAATATTGAACTCTCAGCAAACAAGCAAATCCCACCGCAAGTGTGGGTGCAAGCGATTGGAAGGGGACTTTATCAACTTGGCTCGGCGGTGTTACTGTTTTACATGCCGATTGTTTTTGTCAACTACGGTAATTTATCAGCTACCGAAGTTGGACTCGCGGTTGGTGGTGGTTCGGTGGCAGGGTTTCTTGGCAACCTTTTGGGTGGAGTTCTTACTGACTCTCCTAAATTTGGACGCAAGCGAAGTTTACTTGCATCGTCTACGTTTGCGGTAATTACCTGTACTATCGCGGTGTTTACTTCGACTTTTGCTTTACTACTGCTAGCTAATATAGTTTTTGGCTTTAGTACGGGTTTGTACTGGACTGCTGCTGATTCTTCGGTAATGGATGTTACTACTGCTGAACAACGGCAAGGCGCCTTTTCTTTATTAGGTGTGGCAGATAACGTTGGTTTTGCTGCTGGGACGCTTGGTGGTGGAGTGTTACTTAAATTGCTTCATCCCGAAAAATTACTATTTGCAGCAGGTGGAATTACATTTTTGCTATTGCTGCTACTATTCGCTGTGGCAATGAAACAAACTCGGACATCTGCTGAGGGAGAAACTCATAATATCCAAAAAGGTTGGAAAACAGCCTTAACTGACACGCGCTTGATGATTTATCTATTAGTGAATACTTTATTTATTACTTATATTGCTTTGGTGGGTGGTAACTTACCCCTATACTTGGTCAAATTTGGCGGTACACCAGAGACAACTGTCGCTAACTTATTTACCATAGGATACGTTGGGTTAGGCGCCTTGCTCCAAGTACCCGTTGTCAAAGCAATTAGTAAATTCAGCTATTTAACTTCACTTTCTATATCAATGGCAGTTTGGGGTGTAGGTTTCGCTTTAGTGTGGGTTTTAGGCAACTCCAGTAATACTCGTTCTGTTTTCGAGTTAGGAATATTTGCAGTATTTGCCATAGCCAGCATTATCTATAAACCTACCTCAAGCGCATGGATTTCGGAACTCGCACCCACATCATTACGAGGCGCCTATACAGCAATAGCCTATCAATGCTGGACAATAGGATACGTAATAGGCCCCATTGTCGGTGGTTGGGCAGTAGACCAATCACCTAACATAGCCCAAAATGCATGGTTAGTAATAGCACTAAGTACCCTTTCAGGACTAGTTATTCTACAAGTCTTAAACAAACAAAACCCAACCACATCCAAAGAACAAGCCTTACTCTAAAAGCTAATTCTATACTCTTGTGGAACAGGCATCCCTGCCTGTTTTTCCCCCCAATTCAAGCTAAAATTATTTTGGCAAGCAAGTAATTATGCTCACCTACAGGAATAATATTACCTATTGGGAGCGCATCAAAGAGAGGGGTTCACCGTGGAACAAGAAATCAACTGTAAAGTACAGTGCGTCAGTGGCTGTGTATTGGGTGATGAAAATTGCCCCAACAAAGAAGTTCGCGAAGCTGCATCTAAGTTTATCGAAGATACCTCACTCGATAAAATGATTGAAATCGCAGAAGCTGCGCGACTCAAAAAATTAAGCGAACCACCCAAGTGGATATTACCTGATGATATTTAACTCTGGTCATTATTTATCGTATTGATTTTTACCTTGATAAACCTACACTGTCCATTTACATCAGTGTAGAGCGTAAGGTGGGCACTGCCCACCCTACAACACCTTGCAACGGATGCAACGGATAATTTATTAATTGCAAACAAAATCTAGTCTTTCAAAATCAACCATCCGTTACATCCGTTCATAATCCGTTGCCAATATTTCTACCTCTCAAAACTTTTGATACAGACCACTAGTCAAGCACGCAGATTTTCCTAGAGGATATATTTTTATATGATTTATCCTCTAGGAATTTAGATAGTAAAAAATATTACACTGTATAAAAACAACGCTAAACTTAAAAAATTGCTTTGTAAAACAGCGTCTTTTTTGAAATATATACTTAAATTTTTATCATAATAAGTAATAATCTTTACCTCTAAATGCAAGTAGCTGATTTGTCTTGCTAGTAATCTGTATCATTAATTTTGGTGGCTTAAGAGGAATGAACCACGCTCGTCACAAAGGACACAAAGTAAAGAAGAAAGAAGAAAGAAGATAGAACACACCAAAATTAATGACACGAACCAGTAGTAGCTTCACAAAAACAGAATCAATAATATAATAATGCGAATAAAAGATTAGATGCTGCTGTACTAGAACTTCTAGAAGAAGATTTATAAACCATTTAATAAACGTTAAAATCTTCTAGATGCTTCGTTCCTCAGCATGACACGAGATGCTTCGTTCCTCAGCATGACAAAAGATGCTTCGTTCCTCAGCATGACACGAGATGCTTCGTTCCTCAGCATGACACGAGATGCTTCGTTCCTCAGCATGACAGAAGTGCAGTATATCTTGTGGGATGGGCCTCTTGTGGGATGGGCATCCTTGCCCGTCCCAATATCTAAGCTCTCAACATTCTAAGCTATATAAGGTGACTCTATTGCCGCAACACGTTTAGCATCCACCAAAGCTTGATACACCATTGCCACAACTTCTGCGCGCGTAGCTTCACGAGTTGGGTTAAGTTGCTTAATGTTTGGGTAATTTACAATTATTCGCTTATTGCTAGCTATTGCGACTTCATCTAGAGCATAGTCAGGTATTTTACCTTGGTCATCGTAAGATTTTAGAGACTTAGCTGCGTTATTACTTAACCCAAGTCCATTAACTAGCGAAACTATTATTTGCACTCGTTGAATATTTTCGTTAGGACGGAATGTATTGTTTGGATATCCAGAGAGAAATTGTCCTTGGTAAGCTTGTTGAATGGCGCCATGTGCCCAAAAACTTTCAGGTACATCTCTAAATTTTATCGGTTGACGTTTTACAGTTGGGTTAAAAGCTTTTACTAACAACGCTGCATACTGTGCGCGTGTCATTGTTGCATCTGGTTTAAATGTCTTGTCACGGAACCCAGTAACTATACCAAGTTTGTTTAATTCTCGAATAAATGCTTCTGCCCAATGTCCATTTATATCTTTTAATTCACTATTATCTGGTAATGGAGGCGGTACGGGAATTGGAACCGGTGATGGTACGGGTGTTGGAGGTGTTGGAGGTGGTACAGGAATTGGTACTGGTTCTGGTACTGGCTCAGGTTCGGGTTCAGGTTGTGGCGCCGGAACTGGTGCTGGTGTTGGTACGGGGGTTGGAGATGGTACGGGAATTGGTACAGGGGTTGGTACGGGTGTTGGTGTAGGGGTGGGTACAGGGGTTGGCGCCTGATTTCCGACAAATTCAATTTCTCCTTTGCATTTTGCTGGGTCTATTTGGTTTCCTACTGATACTAGTTTATTGGAACCAACGTTTTGTATATCAAATTGACCGTTGTTGCGGAAAATGTTACCACCTGGGCTATTTATACTACCAATATCGGGTAGAGCATTGGCTATTACAGTCATGCCATCTTGAACGTTGCGTTCACATACGTTGGTTCGCAATATTGGACGCGCGTCGTTAGAGATAATAAATCCTGAACGGTTTTCGTAAATTTTGTTGTCGGTTAATCTTGGTGATGCTGTATCGCTAACTACGATACCAAAACCAGTTTTAAAGCACGAGTTATTACGTATATCACCTTTACCGTTTTTTGCTATTGCAATTCCATTGGCTGCGTTCTCAGTACAAATATTATCTCGAACAATTGGGTTGGCATCACCAGATACAAAGATTCCTTCGCGCTTACATTTTATAAAAGTACAGTTGGCAACCAAGGGAGTTGTTAATTCTATCCAAACTCCTGTTCCACGAGTTGCTGGGTTAGTAACTGTAACACCCCGTAGTTCGGCGCCACTATTCATTAGTATAGTTACATTCTGGCGAGCGAAAAAACGACTTAAGTATTCTCCGCTTCCTTCAATGACAATTCCACTACCTTTTTTTGCTTCATTGCCAGTAATTGTAATGCCACCTAGAATATTTAGAGGGAATTTTTCTCCACTTGTAGTATTATAGTTACCATCTGCTAACTGGATAGTTATACCTGCACTTGCACGTTCAAGCGCTTTTGTAATCGTTTTTAACGGCGCCTGTTGGCTACCATTAGCGTTATCGTTCCCACTAACCGGGTTTACGTAAATTTGAGGCATATTTATACATTTGTCGAGACATGAACATACTACCCCCAACAAACAATATTGGGAGTAAATATGTTTAATTATCAAACTTTTTGATGATTTCTAGCGCACGCTGGGAAAATTCAGGGAGTCCTTGCTGTTTAAACATTTGGGCAGCTTTCTGTAAATCAGCAGTGCCATTATTTCTGTCACCAAGTTGAAAATGAGCAACTCCTCTATTTCCATAAGCTTGAGCAAGCTCAGGATTTATTTTTAACGCTCTACTATAATCTTGAATCGCACCTTTTTTATTTCCCATATCCGCACGCGCTCTGCCTCTGTTATAGTAAGCTTCAGCAAGATTAGGGTTGAGCAGTAAAGCTTGATTAAAATCAGCTATTGCCGCTGGCTTGTTGCCCATTTGTAAATGCGTAGTTCCCCGGTTATTATAAGCATCAACGTAATCCGGATTCACTTGCAATGCTTGAGTATAATCAGCAACTGCCCCCTGCATATCACCTAACTCACGTCGAGTTAATCCACGATTGTAATATGCTTGATAATCTTTGGGATTAAGCTGTAAGGCTTGATTATAATCGGACATTGCCCCTTTCATATCTTGTAAGTCTACCCGCGCATTGGCACGGTTAACATAAACTTCTACCAATTTCGGATTTAATTGTAACGCTTGATTATAATCGCTAATAGCCGCTTGCATTTTTCCCAAGCTGTAATGCGCGCGTCCACGGTTATTATATATTTCTGCATCCTTCGGGCTTATCCGTAACGCTCTATTATAATCAGCAATTGCTCCCCTCGCATCTCCAGACTCACGACGCGCGTTACCTCGGTTATTATAAGCAGCAGCATAACCTGGATTTATTAGTAGCGCTTCGTTAAAATCTTCCA
Organism: Calothrix sp. PCC 7716; assembly: GCF_019977735.1. Taxonomy (GTDB): domain Bacteria; phylum Cyanobacteriota; class Cyanobacteriia; order Cyanobacteriales; family Nostocaceae; genus Dulcicalothrix. The sequence continues at coordinate 1,529,916 of NZ_AP025018.1, forward strand.
CCGCACCTAAATTATCTCCCAACTCCGCACGTGCCAAACCCCGATTATAATAAACCTCAGCAAAATCAGGCTTCAACTTTAACGCTTGATTAAAATTTTCGATTGCTCCACGTTTATCTCCCTTACCATAACGTTCGTTACCTCGCAAAAAATAGAAAAACGCATTCCTACTAATAGTCGGCAACGTATCACTCTCAACATTATCAACCGAACGCACCAACCTTTGACTTATTGCACTTACAGGCGCCTGTGAAAAACCAAAAATACCACCTAATATAAAAATCAAACCTAAAATTTTCGATACTTTCATCTTAAAATCCCCACAAAAAATAATAAATCATCCGTTACATCCGTTACATCCGTTGCCACTACTAACCCAACTTTGTACCACATCTTTTACAAAACTGGGCATCTGCATCATGAAACGCTAAACCACAACCAGTACAAATGGTTTCGATTTGAGTTGTTGATTTAACCAACCGTTTAATTAAATCACCTATCTGCCAAGGAACAAGTGCTATTCCTGTCAGAATCATAAAAACTGTAAGCAAACGTCCTGGTTGCGATATCGGTGTTACATCTCCAAATCCGACTGTCGTCATTGTAACGACCGAAAAGTAAAATGCATCTAAAAAAGTTCTAAAGCTAGTAGGGTTAACTGGATGCTCGACTTGGTAGATTAACCCAGAAAATACAAAGATAATCGCAAATAATGTAAATAGTATCCGTGCAAAAATTGCGCCATCTTCGTTACTGATACCAAACATGTACTTGCTATCTACAAACCTGATGAGACGTAAAATTCTGAACCAACGTAGTAAACGAATATAACTGATATCGGTGGCGCCTAAAAAGAAAGGTAAAATAGCCAGTAAATCTATAATCGAATAAAAACTTAATAAATCTCTAATATTAAATTTATTACTCCACAACCGCAAACCGTATTCAAAGACAAAAATTACCAAAATAATTTTATCTACTATATTTAGATACTCATTAAAATCTGCACGTAAAGTATACGTTTGAGCAACAAAAATACCAGATGAAATCAGTACTAAACCAGCTATAGCTAGATTGATAATCTTTCCCGCTCGTGTGTCAAGGTCTTTGAGGTAGAAGTTGATTTTTTCTCTACTCAGTAGCATAAATACTGTTTAATGAAGAAAAAGAACCCATGAGATAAATCATATGGATAATGAATATTTTATGCGTATAGCCCTGGAAGCGGCAAAAAAAGGTGATGCACCCTATGGTGCAGTAATTGTCAAAAATAACGAAGTTGTTTCCGTTGCCCATAACACCGTGCGACAAGACAGTGATCCATCCGCACATGCAGAAATCAACGCGATTCGTAAATTAACGGCTAATCTAAAAAATACTTCTTTAGAAGGATATACAATTTATACAACTGGTGAGCCTTGTCCAATGTGTGCCACCGCTTGTGTATGGACAGGAATATCTCAAATTGTTTACGGCGCCTCGATTAAAGATTTAATGGAAGTAAAACAATCACAAATTGATATCTCTTGTGAAGAAATAATTGCTAAGAGTTTTAAAAATATTACAGTCACACGCGGAGTTCTACGCTTTGAATGTATGGATTTGTTTCAATAGTATGGTGGGCAGTGCCCACCCTACAATTAGGTGTCTTCGAGAAAAGATGAATATGATTTGGCGAATAAAGCTGCTTGAGTGCGGTCGCGTAAGTTTAATCGGTTGAGAATATTTGTAACATGATTTTTCACTGTTCCTTCAGAAATATATAACTGTTTGGCTATCTCGCGATTACTGGCGCCATTTGCAATTAACCGTAATACTTCTTTTTCACGTGGGGTTAGTTGTTCTAAAGCTGGTGGTGGAGGTGTTGGTTCTACTTCAGTTGAAAATGCAAATAGTTTTTTAGCTATTCCTGGCCCCAAGTGTGTGTAACCTCGATGTACTGCACGAATTGCTACCGCTAACTCTTCTGATGGAGTATCTTTGAGTAAATAACCCATTGCTCCATACTGTAAAGCTGCTGCTACATACTCTGTATCGTCGAATGTTGTTAGAACTAGTGTTTTTGTATCGCTAAATCTTTGCTGAATTTCTCGCTGGGCGCCTACTCCATCCATAACTGGCATTCGCATATCCATTAATACTACGTCAGGATGTAACTGGGCTATTAAATCAATCGCTTCCCTGCCATTCTCAGCTTCTCCTACAATTTCTAAATCTGGCTCTAGTTCTAATAAAGCTCTCAACCCTTGACGTATCAAGTATTGGTCATCTACCAGCAGCACTTTTATCATAAGGTTTAAGTATAAAATAGTTGTCCCATGTTTAAAATCCTAGAAACCCGGTTTCTTTATTGAATCTGACAATAAAAAACGATTTTGTGTAGAAACCGGGTTTCTTCAAGTCCTATCTAATAGTTTATCTAAGCAGCAAATATCAAGCTAATTTCAATGAATGAATCTGACTTTGATGTATTGCTATACAGTATGGGTAAAGTAGCAAGTATAAATCAAGTTAATATAAAATAAGCTAAAACCCTTGGTGTCCTGAATATATTTTTATTTTTTGGCATAAAAAAAGGGACAATAAAGAATTAAAAAAATTATTATCCTTGACTTAAGCAAATCAAATGTATTATCAAAAACAACAAGTGCAAAAACGTTTGGTTGATAATAGAATAAAAATAATAAAGGCAATAACTTTGAAAACGTGTAAGACTACATTTTTGTGTCAGCGGTGTATTGACTTGTACTTTACATTATGAAGCTAGGTCAGGAGCGCGTTTTCAACAGCCTAATTGTAAACATTTTTTTAGACAGCAGGCTTGAGAAGGAGTAAATGGTGAATCAAGCGTTGCACATACTACTATTGCAATCGGGTATAATTACGGATTTAGTATTTGAACAACTAAAAAACGTCCGGTCGTATATAGTCGCAAGGCAGCAAGTGAATACTGTGGTTGATTTTGAGAACCTGATATTTTCAAGCAACTGGAATGTTATTATCGCTGATTTCAGCGATACTCATTTGTGTTATATCGAATTATTAGGAATTTTACGTGCAGCTTCTAATTCGATACCGTTAATTTTGATTGCCGACCAAATTAATGCTGTTGACGCTGTTCGCTTATTGAAAGCAGGGGTAAGTGATATTATTTTGACATCAGAAATTAGTCGGTTACACGAAAGTATTAACTTTGAGGTACAATCTGTAAAATCGCGACAGCTACAGTTACAAGAACTCGAATTAGAACGGCAAACCGCAGAAGCCATATTAGTCGGGCAGAACCAGGTCTTAGAATTAATACTGCGAGGAACTCCTCTTTCTGAAGTACTAAATGCCTTAGCTCTAGTTATTGAAGGGTTATCTAAGGAGATGAAGTGTTCGTTTTTACTGTTAGACCCTAAAAATAATCAGTTATATCACGGCGCCGCTCCTAGTTTACCAGATACATATGTACAAGTCATGAATGGTATTGATATTGGCGCCGATGCATGTTCTTGTACTATGGCAGCGAGAACTAAAGAGTCAGTAATTGTAGAGGATATTGCAAAAGATGCATTGTGGAGTAAAAATCGAGATTTTGCTTTAAAATTTGGGCTGCGTTCCTGTTGGTCATTGCCTATTTTGACGAAAAGCGGCGAATTACTGGGGATGTTTGCTGTTTATTACGACCAACCTCGTACTCCCAACGATGCTGATAAACAGCTAATTATTAAAGCGGTTCATTTGGCAGCAGTTGCTATTGAACTTGCACGTGCTGAGTCTACCCTTAAACAAACGCAGGCACAATTTCAACAGCTTGCTGCAAATATACCAGGCGCCATTTATCAATTTTTGTTAAAAGCAAATAGTTCCTACTCATTTCCATTTGTTAGTCCTAGCTGTTACGAAATATACGAGCTTACTCCTTTTGAAATTCAGCAAAACCCAAAAAGGCTATTAGATATTGTTATAAGTAGTGAGCGCGTGCGTTTAGCTACTTCTATTCATCGCAGTGCTACTCAATTAGAACCTTGGGAATGGGAGGGAAGAATTGTCACAGCTTCTGGTAAAGAAAAGTGGATAAAAGGCGCCGCTCGTCCCGCAAAACAGCCAAACGGTGATATCCTCTGGGATGGCTTGGTAATGGATATCACCGAATCAAAACGTACTCAAGCTGCTCTTGAACATTCGGAAGCGCAACTGCGATACAAAGCATCTGAACTCGAACAAACCTTGTACAAATTGCAACGTACCCAAACCCAACTTATTCAAACCGAGAAAATGTCATCGTTAGGACAATTGGTTGCGGGGGTTGCACACGAAATCAATAACCCGATTAATTTTATTTGCAATAATATTAATTTTGCTAACGAATATGCAAGTAATCTTCTTGATCTTCTTGAACTTTATCAAAAATACTACCCAATTCCTGAGCCAGAAATACAAAAACAGGCTGAAGCTATCGAACTAGATTATCTCAAAGAAGATTTTCCTAAAATACTGTCTTCTATGCAAACTGGTACCGATAGAATTTATGAAATTATTCACGGTTTACGATGTTTCTCGCGCATTGATGATACTACCACCCAGAATGTCAATATTCACTCGATTATCGATAGTGTTTTACTTATTTTACATCATCGAATTAAAGCCAGTGGTCATAACCCTGGCATTAATATTATTAAGCAATATAGCGCTCTACCTTTAATTAAATGTTACCCTGGTCAGCTTAATCAAGTTTTTATGAATTTAATTGCTAATGCTATCGACGCATTAGAAGACTTTTTCTTTCTAAATGTTCAAAAGGCGCCGCGTCAGCATGTAAATAAACCTACTATTCGTATTTCTACTTCTCTGTGTAGCAATACATACGCAATAATAAAAATTAGCGATAACGGTTCGGGTATTCCTAACGAGAAGAAAGACGAAATTTTTAACGCCTTTTTTACTACTAAACCCGTTGGGAAAGGTACTGGACTGGGGCTTTCAATTAGTAAACAAATTATTGTTGAAAAGCATAACGGAAAGTTAGAATGTATATCTGAACCTGGACAGGGTACTGAGTTTGTAATTCAAATTCCAATACTTGATCCCCCCAACCCCCCGTGAATTCGGGGGGCTAAAAATAACTCTTCTTTAGAGGAAGCTAAAAATACTTCTTGTCTTTTCCCCCCTTATTAAGGGGGGTAGGGGGGGATTCTAACGCTATAATTTCGGCTTTGATATTATTTCGAGCTATTAATTCTAATTGCTGGTATAATTCCAAAGTTGAAAATATTCTCGCGCGCTCTAAAAAATGAAGCAATACTTCACTTCTCTTAGTACTGTACTCTTTTTCCGGCGCCCAACCATACTCTTGACGAATACCCAGCATGTACTCACAATATCGTTTTGGGTTACATCCTAATATCGCTAAATCAGCATCGAGTAATATTTGACTTTCCAAATCATCTTTAGATGCTTTATGATGCTTTGTTGTTAAAATCAACCGACAAGTATTATCTATTGTCGAGCTAGGTATATTTAGTAATGATAATAAGTTTCGCGCATATTCTGCACTTTTTTCTTCGTTATTATGCGCTTGTGTGTCGTAGACAATATCGTGAAACCAAGCGGCAAACTGTAATGATGCATCTAATTTATACTTACTATATAGATTTTCTATAATTTCTAATACTTCTTTAATATGTTTTAAATTGTGGTAATAGCGACCTGGACACTCGTATACTGTTGCTATTTCAATAAAAGTCTGATTGATTATATTTTCGTCAATTTCAAACAATTTTAGCAGGCGCCGCCATTTATTTTGTAGTAACATTAAGGTTTTTTAATATAATACATAATTCATGCTTATCAAGAAACCGGGTTTCTACCCATTCATTGTCGCAGACAAATCTTTATTTTTATTACAAGTTTTAATTATATAACTCAAGAAACCGGGTTTCTACCCCAAAATCTTTATTTTTATTACAAGTTTTGATAAAGAAACCCGGTTTCTGATGGTTTATAATAATTATTGATAATACTTAACAAAAATTAATAATAAATTAACATTTAAGACAGAAAGTCCTAAAGTAGGTATGACGAACCAAAAACCAAGTCAAACACAATTATTCGTAGTCGGGATTGGAGCATCTGCGGGGGGACTGCGTGCTTTGGAAGAGTTTTTGGAGAATATGCCAGTTGATAGCGGCGCCGCGTTTGTGGTAATACAGCATTTATCGCCCGATTTTAAGAGCTTGATGAAGGAATTGCTAGAGCGTCGGACGCGAATGGCGATTTATCGGGTGACGGAAGGAATGATGTTAGAAGCAAATTCGATATATTTGATTCCACCAGGTAAGAATTTAGTGGTGGAAAATAATCAGTTACATTTGCTGGAGCAAGAAGACAGAAACCGTCACGGGTTAAATTTTCCGATTGATATATTTTTTGAGTCTTTGGCAAGAAACTGTGCTGAACACGCAGTTGGAATAATTTTGTCGGGAACCGGTAGTGATGGTAGCAACGGGTTAAGAGCAATAAATGAAGCTGGTGGGTTCGCAATGGCACAAGACCCCGCAACCGCTGAATTTGATGGAATGCCTCGTACCGCAATCGCTACGGGTGTTGTTGACCAAGTACTTTCGGCCCCTGCTTTAGCTGCATTTGTGTATCAACTAATACGTTCATTCGTTGAAATACCAGTATCAAGTAGAAGCCAACTTCAACCGTTTGAATCGCATAAACTTCAATTAGTGGCGAATATTCTTGCTAAATATGAGCAAACAGACTTTTCACACTATAAAACGAGTACGCTGACTCGCCGCATTCATCGCCGTTGTTTGATTAGTGGCTGTAATAATTTAGAAGAGTATATCAGCTTGTTAGAGCTTTCTTCAGAAGAACGCTCGATACTTCGTCATGATTTATTAATTAGTGTGACTCAGTTTTTCCGTGACCCAGAAGCATGGAAGTATTTGGAAACGTCGGTAATACCGCAGTTGATAGAGCTTGCCAAACCTGGGGAGGAAATACGGTTTTGGGTGACAGCTTGTGCAACCGGTGAAGAAGCTTATTCGCTCGCGATATTACTCGAAGAAGCGATGGAAAGAATGGATAAGCAAGTTCGAGTCAAAATTTTTGCTACAGATATAGACAAAGAAGCTTTAGAGAAGGCAACAAACGGGGTTTATCCAGAAACAATTGCTAATGACGTTACATCCGAACGTTTGCAGCGCTACTTTATTCGTAGAGAACAATCTTACCAAGTTATTCGTAAATTGCGCGAGCGAGTGCTGTTTGCCCCTCACGATATAACGAAGGATGCGGGTTTTACGCGCATGAACATGATAACTTGCCGTAATGTCCTTATTTATATGCAGTCGGAATTACAACAGCAGGTTTTACGAAATTTACACTTTTCGCTATTGTCGCAAGGGGTATTATTTTTAGGGGAAGCTGAAACGCTTGGAAATATCGAAGAAGAATTTAAACCACTAAGCAAGAAAAGTAAAATTTACCAAAAGCGACGTGAGGTACGTCTACCCATTCCCACCAGAGGAGTCGAAAAAATTTCAAGGAGCAATTTTTTACCTCAATCCAAACCCCAACAAACTGCTGAAGCACGACTTGAGCCTATACTTAATGAAGCATTCAGCGTTTTTCTATCTGAACAAAATGCAACTTGCTTACTTGTAGACCGAGATTTTCAGCTTTTTCACATCTTTAATCATTCACTCGAAATACTGCAATTTTCTACAGGTCGAGCTAGTACTGATGTTTCAAAGTTAGTTGTTCCAAGTTTGCAGCTAGCTTTGAGTACTGCATTGCATCGTGCTTCGCGGGAGCGGCGCCTAGTTGCCTACAGTGGAATAAAATTAGGGGAAGATGATAGTCGCGTTGTGACTTTGAAAGTTACATATCACGAAACGAGCAAACTCGCGGGTGATTTTTTCATGGTCATAATTCAGGAGGATACAAGACCACAACCCACCGACAGCGAACGTTTTGAAGCAGACAACGAAGCATCGCAAAGAATAATGGAGTTAGAGTATGAGCTTCAGCAAACACGCGAAAATTTGCAAGCAGTTATTGAAGAGTTAGAAACAACCAACGAAGAACAGCAAGCAACGAACGAAGAGTTAATTGCCTCGAATGAAGAATTGCAAAGCACTAACGAGGAGTTACACTCTGTGAATGAAGAGCTTTATACTGTTAACGCGGAGTTTCAATCCAAAATTGAGGAATTGACCGAACTTAATAACGATATCGATAACTTACTGCGTAGTACAGATATTGGTGTTGTTTTTCTAGATAGCTCGCTCAAAATTCGCAAGTTTACTCCTGCTGCTACCGTAGCTATTAATTTAGTTGAAGCAGATATTGGGCGCCCATTAGAGCATATCACTCATAATTTAAATTGCAGTGATTTACTCGCAAAACTACAACAAGTTATCGAAACTCAGCGACAAGTCGAGCAAGAAGTCAAAATTTCTAGACTTGGGTCTAACTTTGGCTTTAACTTATTGATGCGTGTTAACCCTTACTTACAAGAAGATGGGCGCCTTGATGGGGTAGTACTAACGTTCGTTGATATCGATGAAATAAAACAAGTACAGCAAAAGCTTATTCAAGCAGAAGTAGCTTTGCGAGGAGTTAACGAAGAGCTAGAACAACGAGTTGCCGAACGTACAGCAGAACTAGCACAAGCGAAAGAATCTGCTGAAGCTGCAAACCGTGCGAAAAGTGCTTTTATCGCTCATATCAGTCATGAACTTAGAACTCCTTTAAATGCGATTTTAGGATTTACACAAATACTACAACGAGATACAGATATAAATTCAAGTTATCAAGAGCTTGAAATAATTCATCAGTCAGGACAACATTTACTCACACTTATTAATGATATTCTTTACTTAGCAAAAATCGAAGCTGGAAAACTTGAAATAGAAGTTAATGATTTTCATTTTCTGGCATTTCTCGATAATTTAATCGCGATGGTAAGATTACGCGCACAGCAAAAAGGTCTTGATTTTAAATATCAAGCGCTGTCACTACTACCTGTGGTTATATGTAGCGATGAAACTCGGTTGCGTCAAGTTCTGTTGAATTTATTAAGTAATGCTATCAAATTTACAAACTTTGGGAGTGTCTTGTTTCAAGTTGGCTATGTAAAAGATTTTGAACCAGATTTAAAATCAAGCAATCCAAAAAAAATTCGGTTTAAAATTACAGACACAGGTATTGGGATACCTAGCGATAAATTAACCGATATCTTTTTACCTTTTCAACAGTTGAATCAAAATAACTCTGGGCAAGAAGGTACAGGACTTGGTTTGACTATTAGTCAAAATATTGTCCAGCAAATGGGTGGAAAGATTCAAGTTACCAGTCTTCAAGGAACAGGAAGCGTATTTTGGTTTGATTTAGACTTACCAGAAAATTACAATGCTGTACGACAATTAGATAACGACCAGAAAATTATAGGTTATCAAGGCGCCATACGAAAGATTTTAGTTGTAGATGACAAAACCAATAACCGAACGTTTATTGTAAATTTCTTAGAACTATTAGGTTTTGATGTTAGTCAAGCTAGTGATGGTGGAGAAGCTATACAGCAAGCTTTGGGAAATCAACCCGACTTAATTTTACTCGACTGGATAATGCCAGAAGTCAACGGTTTAGAAGTAACCCAAAGACTTCGACGGCAAGATATGAGTAAAAATACAGTTATAATTGCAACTTCTGCACTTCAGCTTCCTGAAGAACAAATTGCGTGTATCGAAGCAGGTTGCAACGCTTTCCTTCCTAAACCAGTACGTTTTTCAGAATTATTATCTATATTAAAAGCTTATCTAAACCTGGAATGGATAACCTGTGAACCAGTACCCACACAAGACGAAGTTACTAATGACTCAGTTTCACCTTCTATCGTTCCACCCAGCACCGAAAACCTAAATCAACTCTACGACCTGGCAATACAAGGTGACATTCGAGGAATTTTAGAACAAGCCTCTATCTTAGAACAACTTGGCGCCCAATTTACACCATTCGTTCAGTCAGTGCGACAGCTAGCAGAAAACCTGCAAGTCAACCAACTTCAAAATTTCCTCCACCAATTCTTATGCAACGGATAAAACGGATGTAACGGATGATTTTTCTGCTACATCCGTTACATCCGTTGCATCCGTTGCCAATTATGCTGCGTTACTCTAAAATGTCTCTCATCCTAACTTTTCTCAAATTTATTGAAGATTTTATAACTTATGCAAATTATGTTTAATCACCTTAGATACAGGTAGAATATAAAAATAAAGTTAAGAAATTAGTTTTATGCGGTACATTGATGGTAACGGAATTTCTCTGAAGCCAAACCGCTGAAGCTATTTGTACTACATAAGCGGAACGCAATTTAAGTAAGGTGAGGTTTCGCGATGGACTCGAACAATACCAATGTCAAGTCAAACAGTGCTGACACAATTTTGATTGTGGATGATCATCCTAGTAATTTGCAGGTTTTGTTCGCGTTGCTAGAAAGTTATGGATTTCGAGTTTTAGCGGTACAAAACGGCGAAAATGCTTTAAAAATAGCAAACTCGATTCTTCCTGATTTAATCTTGTTAGATATTTTAATGCCAGGTATCGATGGTTTTGAGGTTTGTCGTTTATTGAAAGCGAAATCTGAGACTCAACATATTCCTGTAATCTTTTTGACGGCACTTTCTGAAACTGTCAACAAAGTTAAGGGTTTTGAGATGGGAGGTATTGATTATGTTACAAAACCAATTGAACACCGAGAACTTTTAGCGCGTATTCAAACGCATTTGACGCTCAAAAAAATGAGCTTCTCGTTAGCGTGTCAAAATCAGAAGTTACAGCAACTCGTGTACGCGCGTACACAAGTTGAGCGTCAACAAGCTTTAGTAGGCAAAATAACAGAAAAGATTCGCGATAGTTTAGATGAAACTCAGATATTGCAAACAGTTACAGAGGAGTTAGTCAAAGTTTTAAATACAGATAGTTGTCAGATAGAACTTTATGATGAAAAACTGACGATGGCGACTGTTGTGTATGAGTATATTAAAGAAGATAGTAAAGAGGCGCCAAGAGAACACTTACGATATCATGGCAAAGTACGACCAGTTATAGAACCAATATATCAACAGCTATTAAAAAAAATTCCTTCGCAGTTTGTAAGTATTAGTATAGATAGTAAGTATACTAAATTAGCTTGTCCAATTTTTGAAAACGGTGGCAGCAAAGGTATTCTTGGTAATCTTTGGTTATTAAAACCTAGTGAAGCTGTATTTGAAGAGTTAGAGGTGCAACTAGTACAGCAAGTTGCGAGTCAATGTGCAATTGCGATACGTCAAGCTCGACTTTACGAAGCATCGCAACAGCAAGTTAAAGAATTAGAAAAGCTGAACCGTCTTAAAGATGATTTTCTAAAAACTATTTCTCACGAGTTGCGGAGTCCAATGAGCAGTATGCAACTTGCGATGCAAACTTTAGAAAAGTTACTTCAATCTGACTATCCTCACTATAAATCTCCAAAATTTGCGCGCGTTTTAGAAATTTTCACTTCTTCTGCTCGGCGCCATAATAGATTAATCGAAAATTTACTTATGCTATGTTATTTAGATGTTAAATCAGAAGTGTTTACATCAGAGTTAATAAATTTACAAATATTTATTCCCGAAATTATTCAATCATTTTCAGCGCGAACTCAACAACAGCAGCAACATTTAGTAATAGACTTACCAGAACATTTACCGCTACTAAGTTCTCATGCTGCTTCTTTAGAACATATTGTAGTTGAGCTACTAACTAATGCGTGTAAATATACGGGACCAGGAGAGACTATTGGAGTACAAGCTAGAGTTACCGACCAAGCTATAGAGTTAAGCGTGACGAATTCAGGTGTAGTAATTCCCGAAAAAGAACAACATCGTATTTTTGACCAGTTTTATCGTATTCCTAGCAATGACCCTTGGCAACATGGTGGAACTGGGTTGGGGTTAACATTAGTAAAAAAAATGGTGGAAGTTATAGGCGCCTCTTTGGAGTTAGAAAGCAAAGCAGGACAAACAAAGTTTACAATTAAATTACCTAACCACCATTGCACTCTATCATAATTTTAAAATCTTTTGAAATCGTTTATTGTGACGTAGAGTTTCTAAGTCAGGGTCGGTTCTTGCTGCGGGTAAATATTTGTTAGGATTTATTGCAATTGCTTTGGCAATCCAATCAACAGCCAAGCTTGTTTTGCCTTGACATGCATAACAATAACCTTTGTTATACATACCATTTACATGGTTGGGTTTTATTTCTAACGAACGGTCAATGTTTTGATGTGCTTCTTGATATTTACCGAGTTTGGTTAGAGCGTAACCTCGATTATCCCAAGCTTCGTAGTTATTTGGGTCTACTTCGACAGATTTTTTGTAAGAATCTATTGCCTCTTTGGTTTTACCTAGGCGCCGTAAAGTAATGCCGCGATTGTACCAGGTTTTTGTATCATTGGGTTGTAGTTTTAATGCACGGTCGTAACAAGGTAATGCTTCTACGTCATTTCCCATTTGACTTAACATATGTCCACGGTTTGCCCAACCTGGTGCATATGTGGCATCAACTTCAATGGCTTTATCAAAACTTTTTAGTGCTTCAAGTGGTTCTCCCGAAACCATGAAACCACAACCACGATTAAACCATACTGCTGGGTCATCGGGTTGAATACTTATGGCTTGGTCGTAACTGCGAATACCTGCTTTAAAACGTTTTAAGTTGATTAATGCGTTGCCGCGATTTGTAAAAGCTTTGTAATAGCTAGGGTTAAATTCTATTGCTCGTTCATAAGCGTTTAAAGCTTCGGTATGGCGCCCTAATTCAAATAACGAGTTCCCTTTTGAATCCCAAGCTTCGTAGTCATAAGGGTATAATATTAGTAATTGCTCAAAACCTTGAATTGCTTCAAGATGTTTACCTAATTCAGCCAATATTAAACCGCGATTAAACCAGGCACGACGGTCTTTGGGGTTTAGTTCTAAAGCGCGATTAAAATTTTCTATTGACTCTGTGTGACGCTTGAGATGTCCTAATACTAAACCTCGACAACTCCAAGCATCGCTGTAGTTTGGGTCATGTGTGATAGCTGCATCTAGGGGTGCTATTGCTTTCTCAAATTGGCGTGCTTCTAGTAGACGGGCGCCTTCAGAGAGTAATTCTTGCGCTGTTAAATTTTGTTCGTTCATAAGCATCAACTCTATTTAATGCTGTATAACTAATTATACTATTATTCTACACGGACGATTTATTAGAATTATTTAAGTTTTCTTGAATTTTATTTAAATTAGCTTTAACAGTAATAAATATATAACCTAGCTCTTGATATCGACTCTGGATTTCTTTGAAATTATTCCTAAGCTCCCGTGATTGAGTAATAATTTTATTAGTAAGCTGATTATTAACTTGGCTCATTTCAATATTCAACTTGACTTTCTCTTTCAATTTTTCGGGTTCCTCTGATAATCCATAGATAATATTGAGCAAATTTTCCACTAACTCACTATTACATTCAGAAGAATTCAACATTGTTCTCGCTATAGCTTTAGCCTCATCAAAGCTCACCCCCGACATGAGTGTCTTTGCTAATTCATCATTTACAACTTCTAACTCTTGGTTTACCTCAAGCAATTCGTTTTCGAGATTATATATATATGAGTTTTGAGTTTCTATTAACTGGTGTAAAAATTCTATCTCCTCTCGTGCAGCTAATAATTCTTCATTCGTTTCCTCATTTATTACTTCCTTGTCATTAATTTTACATTTTTGTCGATTTCTATACATAAATTATTTTTCATGTAATCATGGTTACAAACTATTTTAATAATAAATTCTTCTTTTGGGTAGTTGACTAATCCGATTAGATATACACCTAATTTATTCTGTCTTGTAGCACAGGTATCTTGCCTGTGCAGGTTATCATCTTGCTTGCACGTTTAAAATATAACTACGGGAGAAAGCAATGTCCACCTCGTCTCAACTAGAGAAATTCGGCAATCACCTGCTTATTGGTATTTCTGGCACCCAATTAAACGACGACGATAAAAAGTTACTTAGTACTGTGAAGCCCATAGGAATAGTATTTTACGGTAAAAACTTTGTAACTGGGCGCCCTTACGAAGTTTGGCTAGAAACATTTAAATCACTAAGCGCGCAAATTCGGGAATACGCAGAACGTGATGACATGTTTATGTCGCTTGACCATGAAGGTGGTCGTGTTCATCGTCCCCCAATGCCAATTACTCGTTTTCCCGAAGCGTACTTAGCTTGCTATAATGCACGTGAAATTGCTGCATGTGCTGCTATCGAACTCAAATCGATGGGTATCAATGTTTCATGGGCGCCTGATGCCGATATTTATTCTAATCCAAATAATCCAATTATTGGCACGCGCGCTTTTGGCACTACTCCAGAGTCTGCTAGCGTTGGCGCCATATCATATTTAGCTGGGCTGCGCGATGGAGGTATAATTGGTTGTGCGAAACATTTTCCTGGACATGGCGATACAAGTACCGATTCGCATTTAGAGTTACCTGTACTGCATTTAACCAAAGAAGAACTACAAGCGCGCGAACTTTTACCTTTTCAAGCTTTAATTGGCGCCGAAGTTCCAATGGTAATGACGGCACATATTTTATTCCCTAAGATAGATGCGAATGTGCCAGCAACATTATCAAAAACAATATTAACAGGTATACTTCGCGAAGAATTGGGATTTAAAGGGGTAATAGTATCCGATGATTTAGATATGAAAGCCGTTGCGGATATGTACGCAAAACCAGGAACTGTCACACAAACATTTAACGCAGGTTGCGATTTACTAATGGTATCGCGCAATTTACCTTCATCTTCAGTTGAAAGAACTATTGCTATAGCACAAGATTTTGCTGACTCAATTAATAATGGTACTCTTGATGAACAAATTGTCGAAAGTGCGTTCAGACGAGTTGATAAACTTTTGGCTATGACTGGACAGTATGAAGCACATTTGCTGAGTAAAGATGTTTTAAGGCGCCATGCTTCTTTAGTAATTGATTGTGTTTTTAGTGACTTGTAACCATATATCTTGTATCTTGTGGAGCATTCTCTTGTGGAGCGGGCATCCCTGCCCGCCTCTCTATAGAAAATAAAGTTGCTAAACTAGATTCAAATATCTTCTGTGAGAAATGGTATGCCTGAGTCTGTACGCTATATCACTAATGAAAGTGGAGAGCGGGTTGGTGTTGTGTTGGACTTAGATGTCTACCAACGTTTAGCCAATCCTCTGGCACTAGATGCGGATTGTTTAGTTGGTTTAAGTGTTGATGAGTTGCGCGCGTTGGCAAATTCGCGCATTGTCTACTGGAGAGCAAGCTCACTTGGATGATTTAATCGCTCGAAATGCAGAGTCGCAACTGTCTTCTGATGAGGTAATTGAATTGGATCGCCTACTAGCGGATGCTGATTATTTAATGGTGCTGAAAGCGCGCGCTCGATATACGCTTAAATGTCTGGATACGTTGGGTCTTGTAGTTTTATATTTTGTTAAGGTTTTGAGGTTTTGAAGCACTGAAGTGCTTATTACGAGGTTTTTTCAAATGCCGTGGCTTTTTCCTATTACCCAGTGCCTTTTGAAGTATTTGGATAGGGATGTTTCTGGTAGTGATAAGCTGATGGGGCGCCCGTGGGGACATGTGCGGGGGTTACGGGTACGTTGCCATTGTTCGATTAAGGTTTGCATTTCTTCTATGGTTAAATGTGTACCGTTACGTATGGCACTGCGACATGCTACGGCAACTTGTGCTGCTTTTAGGTCTCCTCCTTGGCTGAGTTCGAGGATGGCTTGATGACAATCTTCGCGCGGTTTGAGCATTGCGGGTACGGTACGTACTGCCTGCATGTTTTCTCCGAAGGGTTCTATTTCTAGTCCTATGCGTTGTAGTTGTTCTACGTTTGCGGCTGATAGTTGATATAAAATTAATGGCGGTTCTATTGGAACTAGTTGCCAGTCATCACATATTTGTTCGTATAATACTCGTTCGTGGGCAATGTGTTGTTCTACTAGCCACACTCCACCAGGATGTTCAACAAGTATATACATGTTGTTTATTTGGCCTACGACTTTAAGAGAGGAATGAGTGCTGAGGGATGAGTGCTGAGTGCTGAGTGGTAATGAGTTTATAGTGTCTGGCGCCTCTGTATCTGTTTTTGGTATCGTTTGAATTGAGCGACTGGTACGATAAGAACCTTGTTTTTCGGCTGTTGTGATAAGTTTACTAACTCGACTATTTTGTACTGTTTCGTTTAATGTGTCGGAGTTTATACGCAGTGCTTGTTCGATGGCTTGATTTATTTGTTCTTGCCAGTAATGAAGGTTATTTAAATATATTTCGCTTTTGGTGGGGTTGCGGTTCCAGTTGATGTGTTCGGGAGATATTGATAAGTGTAGTAAGCAAACTGGAAAGCGGTCACGTGGTAATGTTCGATGAAATGCTGAAAGTACTGTCTGTTCGAGTTCAGCTGCTTTAACCATGCGGTTATTAACTGCTAGTCTTACCCAGTCGGGACGATGACGGTGACATCTGTCGGGTAGTCCAATCACTAAATATATGTTATCTCTACACGCATATGAAGCTAACTCTAAAGTTAATTCGTGTAAGTCTCCTTGCCTAACTCGATTTAATATTTGTGGTAATAATTTACCCATTGTTGCTGCTGGACTCGTATTTATCCAGAGACGGTCATTATGCCACACTTGCCATGTTACTTGTGGATGACATAAGGCTATTTGGTGAATTGTTTCTTGTACTGCTTTGAGTTGCTGTGATGTATTTGGTAATCCTTGTCTACGTGCTTTACAATAACCAAATAAATTTGATACTGTCACAACTGTACCCGGCGCCATTGCGGTTGCTGCTATTTCTTGTATTTCTCCACCGTTACTATATATAACTTTAAAACCACAGTTATTTATATCGGCGCCAATATAACAATTTGTTGGACGACTCATAATTTCTAGGTCTGCCAACATTGTTAAACTATGTAGCGCTTCTCCTCGAAACCCTAAACTGTGAATTTTCCACAAATCGGCACCGTTATGTATTTTACTTGTACTGTGGGCGCTCGCTGCATACTGCAAATCTTCGTAGTTCATTCCGCAACCGTTATCAGCTACGCGAATTCGCCACTGCTCAGGATATAAATACACTACAATTCGCGTTGCACCTGCGTCGAGAGAATTTTCAACAAGCTCCCGAACTACAGCCGCAAACGAGTCAATTACTTCTCCTGCCGTAATCAGATGTACGACTTCTTGGGGTAAAGTTTGAATCGTGTTAGCCATAACCTACAGTGTACGGCAAAAGTAAACCCCAATACAATTGTTTAATTTATTAAGTTTAGTTACAAATATAAATTTACATTTTGTTACTAAAAGCAATACCAAATTATTAAAATGAATAAAAATATTTATTAATTCTAAAAATCACTTATATAGCGGCAATTTCTTGATAAATTGCTATTGGTAGTACAAGGAAAAATAAATACATGCTGAATCATCTCGTTGCTCACACTGATGCTCATGATTTAAGAGCGCGTTTAGAATGGGGACAACCCGGTCTGACAATTGTGGATGTTCGCGACCGTTTTACCTACAACCACGGTCACATTACAGGCGCCATGCCAATGCCTATTGGTGACTTGCCGAACCGCGCGAAAGCTAGTTTACACCAAAAACGTGATATTTATGTTTACGGTGAAAACGACGAACAAACTGCTCATGCAGCACAATTACTCCGCGATGCTGGATTTATACACGTCTCTGAAATTATTGGTGGTTTGAGCGCTTGGCAAACTGCTGGTGGAGCAGTAGAAGGCGTATAATATTATTACATTTTCATTGGTAGTTGTTTTTTCAATGTACTGCACAGTGTGCAGTACAATTTTTGCCGTATATAATTAAAAATTAAGATTTTTAAAGTTTTCTCATTGAAAAAGCTATTTTATGCTTAATTTTAAACACATAACTGAGTCTAAGCTATACTTGAAAATAGAAAATGCATGTTATAAGTTATCGGCGTTTAAGAGAATATTGTGAAAAGCACGCTGATTGTTGTGATGCTCTTGATGACTGGTATAAAGCTGCTATGAAGGCAGACTGGTCAAATTTGCTACAAGTGCAATCTGTTTTTCCTTATTCAGAAGCAGTTGGTAATTTTACTGTTTTTAATATTAAAGGTAATAAATATCGTTTAATTGTAAGCATAGATTATGAAAAACAAGTAATTTACGTAAAATATGTCCTTACCCATGCTGAATATGATAAGGAAAAGTGGAAGAATGACCCTTACTTTTGACCAAAAGAGATATCAAGAATTACTGATGAAATATCAACCGAAGCTCATTAGAAACGAAGAAGAGAATGAAAAAGCTTTAGCTATTGTCGAAGAATTAATGCATCGTAAAAATAGAACCTTAGAAGAAAATGAGCTTTACGATTTACTAATTACTTTAATTGAAAAATTTGAGCAAGAATATTACTCTCCTGGTAAAGCTTCTACTCCTCATTCGATGCTACTTTTTTTAATGGAACAACAAAATATTCAGCAATCAGCTTTAGTTGATATTATTGGTTCCAATGATATTGTTTCTCAAATTGTTGATGCAAAGCAAGAAATTACTAAAGAACAAGCTAAAGCTTTAGGAAAATTCTTTCACGTAGACCCCAGCTTATTTATGTAGATATTTGAAATACGCGCGTATGGTGGGCATTGCTAGCCCTGTCAAGGTGAGCATGGGTACTAACCATTTATAAGGGTTTTAGCCTTTCACTGATTAAAATTTGAAAGCAAAAAATAATATTTGCGCTCAATTTTATATTCCAGAGTTGGGGGTACAACGTAAGAATAAGGCTTTTATCT
Source organism: Calothrix sp. PCC 7716 (assembly GCF_019977735.1). Taxonomy (GTDB): domain Bacteria; phylum Cyanobacteriota; class Cyanobacteriia; order Cyanobacteriales; family Nostocaceae; genus Dulcicalothrix. Next base: position 1,548,839 of record NZ_AP025018.1, read on the forward strand.
AGTACTGTATTGGTACACCTTGACAGGGCTAGGTGGGCATTGCCCACCATACAGATTTGTTTGTATAGACCTCTTTTTATGGTATGGGTACTAATACAGGTGGAGTATTGAGTATTCCATTTAATAGGGATGCGGGACGTTGACCGTAGGGCCAAGCGAAAGCGTGTTTAAATGCAGCATCTTGACAAGCTTGTAATTGTTGGAAGTTAATGATGTCGTAGGTTAACAAGTTTTCATACTCAAACGGTAAGCGCACGTTATGTAGTCCTGCGTTATCCGTACAAATTGCAATATCCACCCCCGCTTCAAAACAACGGTCAAACACTGTTTTTAATTGACGAATATCTTCTAATGTACCCGTTTTAATGTATGTGGTTGGACAAACTTCTAAACATTGTCCACGCTGTGCGAGTTCAGGTAATAACTCAGGATGTAGCAAAGGAACTTGAATCCCGTGTCCGATACGCATTAAACAAGGTAATAGTTCTGGATAACAACCTGCTGTTGTTTCATATAGATGTCCAGTAGTTTTCACGGATAATGACAGCGCATAGTTATAAAGTTGTATCCACTCTTCTAACCTTTCTGCGTAGTAACTATCTCCTCCTGCTACATCTACCCCACATACGAAGTTTTTGTTTTCTGCTGCCAGGTCAACTATCGCTTTATTTACTTCATATGGTAAACGTGCGTGCATACACAATATTTGACTTGTGACAATCGGATACTCTGGTATTTGACTCGCTTTACCCACTACCTCAACTATTTCTCTCATTTTGTCAATTCGTTCTGATTGACTCAGGTGTTCGGGTGTGCGTAGATAGGGAGTATAACGCAATTCTAAGTACGCCAGATTTTCAAATATATAGGCGCCTCTCAATAAGCGATAAATAAAATAAGGGAGAGTTTCTACAGTTTGAACACTTTCGACTAATGTGTGTAATTCCAAATATTCATCCAGGGTATTACGAGGCTTTGTATAAAATTCTTCAAATGTTGAGTAATCATTAAAGCGGGATACCATATCCTCGGAATGACGCTGGAAATATCTCCATAGTACGCGAGGTACTACCGAACCTCCCAAATGCCGATGCAATTCCGCATATAATGCCATAATGCCACTTTTTTATATAAATTTTATTAATCTTAACAAGAACAAATCTAAAAAGTAATCTGTACGCAGAATAATTTTTTATTTAGAGACTTACTGCACAGGCAAGATGCCTGTGCCACAAGAGCTTGTTAGCTGTGTTGGTAAAATGTGTGTGGAAGTGGTTTTAGTTACAGGTAAATAGACTTTGAAGCAAGTACCTTCACCGACTTTGCTATGAACGTCAATGAACCCACCATGATTTTTGATGATGCTTTTTGTCGTCGAAAGTCCTAAACCAGTTCCTTTGCCAACTTCTTTGGTAGTGAAAAATGGTTCAAAGATATGCTCTAAATTAGATGCTGGTATCCCAATTCCAGTATCTGTGACTGTGATAATAACAAAATTAGTCTCGGTGTCGGCGCCGTTCAAATGTAAAGTTAATTTACCACCCTGTGGCATTGCATCTCGTGCGTTGACAACCAAGTTCATCAAGACTTGGTGTATTTGAGTAGTATTTCCCATCACACAGCCTAAATATGGAGATACACTGATTTGACAGGTAATAGATTTAGGAAATGTTTGGGTGATGAAAAGCTCGACATCGCTAAATACAGCTTTCAAGTCAATAAGAGTTTGTTTATCAACACCACGAGCAAATAATAATATCTGTTTAATTAGGTTTGCTCCACGTTTGACATTGTTTTCTAGCGTCGTTAGCAAAGAATTATATTCGTTGTTAGGCAATTTCATTCGTAATAACTGTGCTGACAACAGAATTGGAGAAAGCACGTTATTCAAGTCATGAGCAATACCACCAGCATTTGAACCAATAGTGTCGAGACGTTGGAAACGTAACAGTGTAGAAAATATTTGCTTTTCTTCGGTAATGTCACGTGTCACCGATAAATTCAGAAAACTCCCATCTTCGCAACTCAACGGAACTGCGTGTGTTTTTACCCAACGACGTGTCCCTTGAACGTTAATCTCAAATTCTAATGTTCCTGCGTTTCCTCTACATACACTTTCATGCAATGCTGCAAATGCACGATAGTACTCACGCTCTACTCTTGTATCAACTCGTTTGCCAAGTAGCTCGTTTGCACTTAAAGCTTTCATCATTTTGATTCCATTCGCATTTATCTCCAATAGCGTTGCGTCGGGAGCAATTAACTCTACACACTCACTTGCATCCATCAATGCTTGTAAACGATTCTCACACGAAGCTAACTTTCGTTCTGTCACCTGTAAATGCATTAAGGCACTTCGCAGTAGCAAATAGAATAGTACTACTAACCCGACACTCCCAAATGTGGCAATCGAAAAAGTTGTTATTGTATGAACAAAGCTGATTTGCGAAGCTTTGATAACTGTTTGAAGCTTTTTAGACTCGTTTGCTTTGATTTTCTCAAACAATTGTTGAATATCACGAGTCAAAACCTCTGTTGATAACAATTCTTGATTTTTATTACCGTTTATTTGGCTTTCAAACAGATTCAAACTATTAGTAATTTTGTCTTGAAGTAAATTTATATACTTGTTATCATTTGCGTAGCTAAAGATGGTATCAAGCTGTTTAAGACTTGTATTCGTTTGCTCAACTCCAACAGTATAATCTGATAGATAATTTTGATTATTTGTGACTAAGTAAGTTTGAAAAGATATTTGAGTATTATTAAACTCCCAAAGCGTTCGTTCGAGTTGACTAATAACCTGTAAAGCTTGGTTTACTGAATGTTGATGATAAATGAGTTGAAATGTATTACTGTAAAAAATTATGGCATTAATCACGACGACTGAAGCCGCTACCACAAAAACAGTCGTCAGTTTTTTCAGTCTAGACAACTTCTTCATGCGTCCCTTGATATTCAACAAGCGATGACCTTGACTGCTGATGTTCCCGATTCAGGGAAGATAACAATAGCTACTTCTTTATGGCTTTTGCTGTATCAAGTTACTCAAAGTTTATAGAAACCGGGTTTCTTTTTGAGATGTTGTAATAAAAACGACAACTTTACATAGAAACCCGGTTTCTTTAATTTTGAATGGCGCCGAAGTTAGAAACCGGGTTTGTTTTTGATATCTTGTAATAAAAACGACAACTTTACATAGAAACCCGGTTTCTTTAATTTTTTTGAAAGGTAATAACGGAGTATTGACATAATTAAAATTGCCTGCTAATAATAGTTGTTTGTGGAAACTTTAGAATAAGCAAAATATAGACACTTGGCTAACGTTATTGTCATAGGTGCCCAGTGGGGCGATGAAGGGAAGGGCAAGATAACTGATTTACTTAGTCGTTCCGCAGATGTAGTAGTACGTTACCAAGGGGGTGTCAACGCTGGACACACAATTGTGGTGAAGGGTCAAACCTTTAAACTGCATTTGATTCCCTCTGGTATTTTGTATCCAGACACAGAGTGCATAATTGGTTGTGGAACGGTGATTGACCCCAAGGTTCTCATCGGTGAACTCGACCAACTCGAAGAACTCGGAATTAATACAAATAATTTGTTGATTTCCGAGACCGCGCACGTGACAATGCCTTATCATCGATTGATTGATAATGCATCTGAAGAACAAAGAGGTAGTCACAAGATTGGCACTACTGGACGTGGTATTGGCCCGACTTACGCAGATAAATCGGAACGTACAGGTATCAGGATGTTAGACCTGATGGATCCAGTTGGACTGCGTAAACAGCTATCTTGGACGATTGCTCACAAAAACGTCATTCTCGAAAAGCTTTATAATATACCTCCGTTAGACCCCGAACAAGTAATTCAAGAATATTTGGGTTATGCCGAACGTTTACGGCAGTATGTTGTTGATACCTCTTTAAAAATATACGATTCAATTCGCCGCCGTCGTAATATCTTATTTGAAGGCGCCCAAGGTACTTTATTAGACTTAGACCACGGTACATATCCATTTGTAACATCTTCTAACCCCGTTGCAGGTGGCGCCTGTGTAGGTACAGGTCTTGGACCCACAATGATAGACCGGGTAATAGGTGTGGCAAAAGCTTATACCACACGAGTTGGTGAAGGTCCATTCCCTACCGAACTCGACGGTGAAATGGGAGAATTATTGTGTGCTAAAGGTGCAGAATTTGGCACCACCACTGGACGTAAACGACGTTGCGGTTGGTTTGATGCAGTAATTGGACGTTATGCTGTCCGAATTAATGGACTCGACTGTTTAGCTATTACCAAACTTGACGTTCTCGACGAACTCGACGAAATCAAAGTTTGTACAGCTTACGAAATTGAAGGAGAACGTAGCGACCATTTCCCATCAAGTTCTCGTAAATTCGCACGCTGCAACCCCATTTATAAAACCTTACCAGGTTGGAAAGTTTCAACTAGCGATTGCCGTTCCTGGTCTGAATTACCAAAACAAGCACAGGACTACCTTAAATACTTAGCCGAATTAATGGAAGTTCCTATCGCTATTGTCTCCCTTGGCGCCAGTCGCGACCAAACTATTATTCTCGAAGACCCTATCCACGGTCCCAAACGCGCTTTATTACATGCTGATGGTACACCAGTTTCATTAATTAGTGCCTAGTGCTGAGTGCTGAGTGCTGAGTAAAAGTTGTAAGTTAGAAGTTATAACTCAGCACTCAGCACTTTCTACTCAGCACTCTCTCACGCACTCAGCACTTTTCACTGCTACACTAAGATTTGCTGCAAAAACAAAAATATTGATATGCCACTGACAGTTGAATGTAAGAAGCGACCCGAAGGTAGTAAACCAAATGCCTTACGTCGTTCAGGATTATTACCTGCTAATTTGTATGGTCACAACGGTAATGAATCTATATCGCTTGTGATTGACAGAAAAACCGCTGAAACGTTGCTTAGAAAAGCGCGTGTAAATGATACACCAGTTGAACTCAAGATAACTGATGGACAATGGGTTGGTAATACGGTGATTAAGGAAGTGCAAGCTCATCCTGCTAAAGGCACTTTGTATCATTTGAGCTTCTTTTCTCTTGGAAAAGGTTAATAAAGATACTAAGTATCTGTATTTTCCGCTATTTGAAGTTTCTACGAAGCAATAATTAAACCAGGGTTAATGCCCTGGTTTTTTTGTTAAGCTGTCTAAGTTTGTAAAAACCTGTCAATAACCCATCAATATAGTATGTCTGATACTTCGCTTCCTGCTTTAATTCAGCAAATGCAACAACCGGGTTTCTATCCACATCCGTGTCAGGAACCTATACAACTAATTCAAACGCACTGTTCGTATGTTCTGTTAACTGGTGACTATGTATATAAGTTAAAAAAGCCTGTGGATTTTGGCTTTTTGAATTATTCTACTTTAGAGTTACGGCGCCATTTTTGTCATGAGGAGTTGCGTCTTAACCAAAGAGGTGCTGCTGAATTGTATTTGGAAGTTTTACCTATTTATCAAAGCAATGAGCAATATCAATTCGGCGCCACGGGTGATGCTGTAGAATATGCCCTAAAGATGCGCCAGTTTCCTGATGATGGTTTATTTAGCACAATGTTCGAGTCAGGGAAGATAAACGAGTCGTATATTGAAGATTTGGGCAGAGTTGTTGCACGCTATCACGGTAAAACTGAGACATCGGACTATATTAGTAGTTTTGGAACTGTGCCAAAGGTTAGGGAAGCTTTCGACCAAAACTATGAACAGACTGTTAATTATATAGGTGGTCCCCAAACACAACAGCAGTTCGACGAAACCCAGCAATATACCAATAAGTTTTTTGCAGAACGCAACGAACTATTTCAAAGTCGCATGAAGAATAACTTTATCCGTGAGTGTCATGGTGATTTGCACATGCGGAATATTTGTTTGTGGCATAACCAAATTTTACTTTTTGATTGTATTGAGTTTAACGAACCGTTTCGTTTTGTTGATGTCATGTATGATGTCGCGTTTACTGTAATGGATTTGGAAGCGCGCGGACGTAAGGATTTAGCTAATATATTCTTAAATACTTATGTTGAACAAACGGGTGACTGGGAAGGTTTACAGGTGTTGCCTTTATACTTGAGTCGGCAAGCATATGTACGCGCTAAGGTAACTTCATTTTTACTCGATGACCCAGGTGTTCCTGCTGCTGTAAAAGAAGAGTCGGCTTCGTCGGCGGCAGCATATTACACCCAAGCATGGGAATATACGCATTCTTCAACAGGACGATTGATTTTGATGTCGGGGGTGTCGGGGTCTGGAAAAAGTACGACCGCTCGTTATTTAGCTAGACAAATAGGCGCCATTCATTTACGTAGTGATGCAGTACGGAAGCATTTAGGGGGTGTGGGATTGTATGAACGTGGAGGTAGCGAATTGTACACTTCAGAAATGACCACGAAGACTTATACTCGATTGATCGATTTGGGTGTAATGCTGGCAAGTATTGGCTTTAACGTAATTTTAGATGCCAAGTATGATAGAGTAAATTTACGTAGTGATGCGATAAATAAAGCAACTGAAAAAGGAATTTCACTACAGATAATACAGTGTACGGCGCCAGTAGAAGTGTTGAACGAACGGTTGAGTAGTCGCAGTGGTGATATAGCGGATGCAACAGTTGATTTACTGTCATCGCAGCTACAATCATCAGAAGCATTTACAGCAAGTGAAAAAAGTTATATAAAAATCTTGGACACAACTCAACCACTAGCGTCACAATTAGATGATGTAATTCGCCAATAGTATTTTCTCATGGCACCACAAAAAAATAATAATCCGTTACCTATTTCTCCGAACTTTTCTAACCAGCTTATATTTGGCTTGTTTTTGACGCTCGTGCTGTCAATGACAGGTTTGCCATATGCTTGGAGTATATTTTTAGGGATTTTGGGTGGTTTTGCAGTTGGTTGGATTAGCGAAACGAACAAAAGTGGACCTCAACAGTCTGATGTTGCGGCCTCAGAAGGTATCGACGCTGGGTTAAAATACTGGTTATTTTTCCTAGCTGGCTTTATGGTATTAAGAATCTTTCCAGCACCCTTAAATATTTTGTTAAGTGGACTGGGTGGTTTCGGTGGTGGAACAATTATTGCTTGGTGGGGAAGTCGAGAAGCAACGCAAACTGAATTACCACCTGAGTTAACCGAAGACGAAAGTGCCGAACTACCTAAACAAACTTTTGGTCGTCATCGCAAAGAAACTCGTCGGTTCCGTCGTCCACGTGGCAGAATCAATTTTCGTTTTTGGGAATAAATTAAAACCTCGGGAAATCTACTCAAATACTTATTCCCGCTCTTTAATTCTTTATGTTTCTTTATCTTTCTAAATTGATACCACTATTTTTCTACCCGCTTGGACTCAGTTGCGTGGTGTTAATAGTGGCTTTTTTGACTGTTGGTCGGCGCCCACGTACTGCGGCGTTTTGTATTGCTTTTGCGCTAATACTACTATTGGGTACTAGTAATGGTTGGGTGTCGCGTTATTTAGTACGTTCACTCGAATGGCAAAATACTCCTAGTCAGTTACCAAATGCTGAAGCGATTGTAGTACTCGGTGGTGCTACTCGCTCGGCACTCTTACCGCGACCAACGGTAGATATACAAGAGTCTGGAGATAGAGTTATTTATGCTGCACAACTTTATCGTCAAAAAAAGGCGCCTTTACTTATATTAAGCGGCGGTCGAATCGAGTGGTTCGGTAAAGGTACGCCCGAATCTGAAGATATGGCAACAATTTTAACTTCGATTGGTATACCAAAAGAAGCATTAATTCAAGAACCAGATTCGCTTAACACCTATCAAAACGCAGTTAATGTGAGAAAAATTTTAGAACAACGTAATATTAAGCGTGTATTACTTGTTACATCTGCTCTTCATATGCCGCGTTCGCTGTTAATCTTTCAAAAGCAAAATATAGATGTAATTGCGGCGCCGACCGATTTTTTAGTTAGTACTGGTGAATTGCAAGAATTAACGAGTACACCAAAAGCTGCCATTTTAAATTTGCTACCTGACACTAGTAATATAGACCAGTTTACTAGCGCGCTTAAAGAATATATTGGTATTGTTATATATCGCTTACGAGGTTGGCTATAAATTTTTACCTCGTTACAATTATGTAGAGACGTGACATGTCACGTCTCTAGGGCTTCATAGGCATATTTAATACCCGTTTTTACCAATAAATCGGAAAACACCTGCGCGCCAACTCCAAAAATCAGGCGCCTTTCTACTTAATTGCTCTACCAAATTATTTGTTAACCATAATACAATCGAAAATCTATAAAAACCTATTGCTTCACGTGTCCACTGTAAATAACCAAAAAATTTCTCTAGCTCAGATTGCTCTTCCTTTTCGTCCAGCTTGATGGATAGAAGTTCCTCGGCGCCTGTGACAGTAATAACCGCTTGATTACTATAATATTGTAAATATTCTTCTTTTTCGACTAATTCGTGAAGCGCCCTTCTAAGACTGGGTTCACCACGCTCTAAAGTTGTACGGTAACTGCGAATTGGTAAAACTTCATCTTCATATCGTTTAATAATCTCATCACGAAATTCCAAATCATCGCATACCGCTATCAAGATATTTAACCTACTAACATTTGCTTCAATTGACACTACTAAATCGTCATATGCATCTTGGTTTTGCTGCTCTACGTTATGTTCTTCTTTATTCATCATAATATTAAACCCTCATCACGCAACAACTGCACAACTATTGGATGTATGTCATACCAAATTTGACGGTTACGATATTCTAAAACGTAAAGACCATGTAGTAAGTCAAGAAATTCTGATTGTTTTGGGTCTTCTGGTTTAAAATTTTGGTATGTCACTTGTAAAATTTGATAATCTGCTTTACCAAGCGACATTGCAAAATCATTACGAATATTATTAATGGCTTCGTCTAATATATTATTATCAATTATAATAATTTTTCCTGGTTTTCTACGAATTAACCGTAAACATATACGACAACATTCATTGGTAATACGCACTAACTCTCTTAAAACTCCTCCACTATATAAAGCTATTTGTTTTGCTGTTTCCGGTTCGATTAATTCAGGTCGTATTCGCTTACTAAGTATCTCACAAAGAACATCTAACGTATCTTGACGAGGTTGTGAATTTTGTAAACGAATATCACCTTTATTGAATAATTTTAAAACTGACATTGGTACAATTTGGTCATTCATTTCGGTCTCAATTACGCTTTTTAGCGCGGTCAACTCGAAACCTTTGTAAATCTCTTTCTTCTAGAAGAGGCATAAGTTCTAAATTTCGGTAAGCCTCTTGGAAATTTTTTAACAAATCGTTAGACATTGAGTAGTACACCTTTAGGAACTATCTATAATATCATCGCTCTTTTTTCTTTCCTTCGATTGGCAATGTCCTACAAACCACATACAGGCGCCAACATTTCTTAGCTTTTAAGTCTTAATCGCTACAATAAGAGGTAGGGCAAATTAACTCCTAACTCCTAACTCCCAACTCCTAACTCATAACTCTTAACTAATAACTTTTTTATGTCAAAAGATTTTCCATATATTATACCTTCGGCGCCTGCGGAAGTTGAAGAGGTGTTTGAGGCGGCACAGGTAACAAGGGAATATTATGATGAGATAAAGGTTCGGAGTACACACAAACAATACTGTGAATGGTACCGCGCGACTGCCGCGCGTCACCGTGATGAACTTGAAAAAATGCGCGGCGAATTGAATATTTTTGCATGGTTTCGCCGGCGGTGATTGTTACATTTATTGGATGGCTTCTAGTTCGTTTTCACGTAGATGTGCCTTGAATTTTTTGGTGAATTGAACCAATATCGGCAAGTTGGCACTAACAGGCCTACCATGCCACTCGGTTACAATACGTTCTACTTCCCCTTCTGTGCCTTTGAGGTCAAAGGCTTTACCGCGATGTTCAGGATGATGGTAAATTATAACCGACTCTTTAACACGAACGCGATCGCCTGTTTTCATATCAGCACTTACACCTAACTTTACTGTTTGCACTTCTACTAGTGTCTCCACACTCATCCCTCATTGAATATGACGCACGACAAAACAGATCGCCTCTTGCTTGCTGTGATTTGAGTTAAAGTCCTTTTGTAATCATTACTGGTCATAAATAATATTGGTATTTATTCGGACTTTGAGATGTTTTTAGACGAACAAAAGCCTGCTCGTGCAGGCTTGAGTTATCCAAAATATAACTCTATAGAGATAAACGAGTTTAGACGATAAAACCATCTAAATATAGCAAGAGGTCTAATCATCTCCTAATTCTCACATAATATTGGCGCACTTGATAGTGGGGAGCAAAGCCTTATTTTCGATTTGGGCATACACGTTGTACTGTTATTGGTAGCTGACGACACAATGAGTTAAATGTTTTTGGGCTGTAACGCCACCACACAAACAATCCGACTGAGCTACCCACTAACAATAGCAGTGTTAAACTTACTAACCACACTAACGAAAAACGGCGCCTAGAAGAACGTTTATTTTTCACAGGTGGTGTTTCAACTCCATTTACAAATGGCGCCTCAACTGGTAATTCTAAATCTAACGGTGGTTGTGAGTCGCTGTCTAACTCCTGAATATTACCTGACTCGGCTTGAATTGTAATAACATCAACTAATTCTTCGGTTTCTTTATCTGCTTCTTCGTGATTCTCAAATATATGAAGTGGAGTTTGCGAAGTTGCCGATACATAATCTGGTGATACGTGACAGTAATTAAGTACTAACGAAATATTATCGTGACCATTGATTTCATTCGCTTTATTTATCCAAGCGTCAACTGCTTCAGATACCGTCATGTAACCATTTAATACCGCAGGTGCGAATGATTGCCACGTGCGTTCAATCAAATTATTATCGCTGAACCCATCCGAACACAGTACAAGTAAACCATCTTCTTCAATAATGAACCGTTGAATCGAAAAGTGTAAGTTTTGAGCTTCTTTTGTTCCTAAAGCTTGTGTTAAGGCGCCTGCATCCGCGCGACTTAAAGCTTTACGATATAAACTGCGACCATTACGTACTTCACGCGCGGCAATATCATCATCTAAAGTTAGTTGCTGATAACCATCACGGGTTATCCAATACGCACGACTATCACCAATACTCGCTATATATAGTTCGTGGGAATTTTCTGCATCCCATCCCATTGGTGTTTGAATAGTTTGTGCTACTTGTAATGCCATCACCAGCGTTGTCCCCATCCTTTGTTTACCTGAGCGATGTTGCTGGTCGTTCGCGTTGCATATCAAGTTATTAACAACACGTAAACTCGCTTCGAGTTGAGACATTAATAAGTCAGGAGGAACAGGTTCGTTACTTAGTGCTATCTCAGCTTTTAATGCACGAACTTGTAATTTTACAGATTGTACTGCCAGTTGACTTGCTACTTCTCCTCCCTCGTGTCCACCAATACCATCACAAACAATTGATACTCGTACTGACTGAGAATCTTCGGTATCACCATTACTAGGAAAGCAAGCATCTTCGTTTTGTTTTAATTGGGCGCCGGGATGAGTGGCACCTGCTGTTTTTATACTAAGTGGTAGCTCTGAAGCGGCTGAAAGCAATAAATGATTGAGTTGAATTTGTATATTTTTTATATCTACTGATTCATATTGGGTAATTTGTTTAATTATTGATTCTAATTGGTCACGAATAGATGGATGTGCTGTTAATACTAGATGTTGCCAGTGTGTACCTAGTTGTTGTATTGATGCGGGTGCTGTTATTAATTCTAGTAAACGCAGGCGCCAACCAGTTACTCGTAAATTATTTGATACTAATAAACTACCACTTACATTATTAACAGATAAAGGTTCCCACAGTTGCAGAATTTGCCATAGCCAATATACTTGACGAACCGCAGTTGCTTGTTCCCATACATCATCTATTACGCTCGTAAGTTTGCCGTTATTATCTATTGGTACATTTTCTAGTAAAACAATTTTGCTTGTTCCAACCAAATCATACACTTGAGGTATGTGTAAATGATGACTATATAATTTAGAATATACAGTACTTTCTACAGATATTTCCGTATCAATTACACCTGGTTTAGTATCAAGCCAAATCGAAGGCGCCACCACTTCGTATCTATCTACTACTATCTCATTAACAGGCACTTTCCTCGCTTCTTCACCTGCTGCCCAAACATATTTATAAACTAATGGTGTTTGACAAGCTGCACACTCACGATTCCCAACTGGATTTCTGGGTGCTGTACAAGCCGGATTTATGCAATGAATTATACTAGAAGTCGAAATCATAAGTATATTGTTTATTTGTAATTGTTTTGACTTTTACATACTTAAAAGTCAAAGTAATTTTGTTTCTGTAAAAAATAACAGACAAATTCATGAGTGTATATAAGCACAAAAAGGCATTTTAGGGAATGGCGCCTCAAAACTAAATCCCAGTTTCTCTAAGAAACCGGGATTTTAAGAATTGTTCGATTTGAATTTTTCATTGCTTTAAAGTCAAAACACTAAAAGTCAGGGGAACCCTTCAGCACGTATGAAGAGAAGGGTAAATGTAAAGGGTAGAAAATGAATGCTGACTCTAGACTTACATTTTACGCTTTTTACTACAGCTTCTGGTTCCCCACAAATACGAACTAGTGCAGCAGGGGGTTCATTATTGACTAGTAGATATTCGCTTGTCAATACCGATGTATCACTAAAGCCTCACCAGAGTAATTAAAAAAAGCCACCATACATCTAGTACTTTATATTCTGCAAAGTCATCATGCTTAGGACACTTTCAACTCAGCACTCAGCACTCAGCACTCAATACTCAGCACTCAGCACTATTGACTTAATTGTGCAGCTTGTGCTAATTGACACTTACTACACAAACCAAAAAATTCCAGAGTATGATAGAAAATCTTGAATTTGTGGTCAGTTTGGAGTTCAATTTCAAGCTCGTGTGCAGGACATTGGTTAATGGGTATCGAAGTCCCGCAAGCAAGACAAGTTAAATGATGCTTGTCTTGTTGTGCCAAACTATACAGCGCTTCACCATTAGGAAGCGTCCGCATTTGTACCAACCCTTCGAGCTTCAACGCTTCTAGTGAACGATAAACAGTCGCTAAACCCATGCTTTGGTTACGACTACGCAACTCTACGTACATATCCTGGGCAGAAATACCAAGTTTAATTGCTTTGAGCAGGTTTAAAATTCGCTCTTGACTACGGGTACGCGAAGCTTTCATGACAGTTTTTTGGTGTGCCGATATCATTTATACTTTAATAGTGACGCTAGATGTAGCTTAACTTATACTTATAATCAACACAAACAATGAACCCCTGAAAGATGTAGTATAAGTTTTGTAACTTAAATTCAAGAAAAAGCAAGTGCTGAGAAAATACAAAGCCAAAATTTTTGTCACGCTGCGTCCGTCAGTTTTAGACCCAGCAGGAACAGCAGTAGTATCAGGACTTACGCAGCTAGGATACAGCAACGTTGAGTCGTGTCGAATTGGTAAATTCATTGAACTCACCCTTACTGCACCAGATGATAATGCTGCACGTCAAGATTTAGACAAGATGTGTGACTCTATGCTAGCAAATCCTGTAATCGAAAATTACCGCTTTGAGTTAATCGAAGTTGAATCTCAAGTTGGAGTTTAGTGAGGAGGGAAGACAGGAGAGAGGAGAAAGGAGAAATGGTAAAGGAGATTAAGGTATGAAATTTGGGGTTGTAGTTTTTCCTGGTTCTAACTGCGATAGAGATGTTGCTTACGTAACACGTGATATCCTTCAACAACCTACGCGAATGGTTTGGCACCAAGACACTGATATTTCTGACTTAGATGTAATAATAATTCCTGGTGGGTTTAGTTATGGTGATTATTTACGATGTGGCGCCATTGCGAAGTTCTCACCTGTAATGCAGCAGGTAATTGCACATGCTAAATCTGGTAAACTAGTGCTTGGTATTTGTAATGGCTTTCAAGTACTAACCGAAGCCGGACTTTTACCAGGAGCATTAACACGGAATCGCGATTTACACTTCATCTGCGATAGAGTTCCGCTCAAAGTCGAAAAAAATAATCTTTTGTGGACACAACAATATAGTAAAGGTGAAATCATCACTTTACCCATTGCCCACGGTGAAGGAAGATTTTACGCTTCTGAAGACACACTCAAAGCTATCGAAGACAACGACCAAGTTGTATTCCGCTACGAAAACGAAAACAAGAACGGTTCATTAAATAATATTGCTGGTATTTGCAATTCTACTGGCAATGTTGTAGGCATGATGCCACACCCCGAACGCGCGTCTGATAAAATGCTCGGTAACACCGACGGATTAAAAATGTTCGCAGGATTACTCGAAAAAGTCGCTGCAATTGTCTAAGCAACGGATTATTAACGGATGTAACGGATGGTTGATTTTTTGGCGCCGTCATATCATGGTAGGGTGGGCACTGCCCACCATCAACACTTCGTATTTATACTATTATCAATAATTATTTTATTACTATTTACTTTAAGTATAATAGCGGTGGTAGTTTAATACGCACAAAGATTATTACTAAATAACAACCTCACCGTATTAATTTGAATTAACAAAATTTTAGGTGCATCTTCATTTATATTGTACGATTAACAGTAATCAATTTTATGCGGTGAACTAGATATATACATTCACTTTGTTTTGAAAGATTGAAAAAGCTGTATTTCTCTCTCTACCAATTCAAACTGATACAACACTTTTTTATACCCGCATTTAAGATTTAACAGGGAGTCATACCGTTGAATAATATTTCAGGTGATAATAATTTAGTCTATGTAGATTATACTGATTTACTGAGTAAAATTTTACAAGCGCTTCATAACCAGCAAGTATTTGAATTATCTTCTCAAGGTTTACATTTACAAGTCAATATCGATAAAATTGCTACCTATATTGCAGCTTTACAGGTACAAAACCCTTTAGGCGCCTTATCAAGAAGCGCGCGTTCTGCTACTGTTAATATTAGTCCAGGTTCAGATACTCGCTTTCAGGAACTAATTAGTAAAATTAGTCATTCGATTGCACAACAGTTATATAATTTACTAGGGAATACTGAGATTGAAGAATTCGTAGCAGGGATGGTAACTAGTTTACAAGCATTAACTGGTAGACCTAGTTTGAATTTTAGTTATAATTTTTCTTCATTACAAGGATTGCAAAAGCAACGTTTAACTTTGAATAATACCAGTAACTCAACACAACCTGAATTACTGCTCAAATTTCACAAGTTAACGATAACTGTAAATAATATTCGTGATTTCAATCGACATCTACAGCAAGGAATCAATCATTATATAGATTTGCACCAAAAAAATGCAACCACCGCAGAACGGGAAGACTTAGAATACATTTTAGAAGATTTGGAGAAAGATGCAAATTCTGACTTCTATCGGTTGCAGAAACTTGTTGATACAGAGACTCTGGGAAAACTCAAAAAACAAGCACAGGTTAATTATTTAGAGTTTCTTTTGGAGAACGTTAGTACTTATGGAAGTAAAAATGAGAAAGCTATAGTTTATCTACAAGATTTAATTAGAAGACTTAAGTTGGTTGAAGCGTATATTGGTGATAGTGCAAAACCAGATGGAGATTACCTAGTTAGTTATGGAGGTGTCTCAATTAATTATAGAGACATGTTTTCCCGCGCGGAAGTTTTTGAGATACTGCCAATTATCCCCATCATTGATGGATATTTAGGAGAAAACAAGGATGAAGATAAAGGTGAAATTGAGTTTGTTTTCGGTATCAAGTTAAAATTTGATGGTAAAGTACAGGCACTTGGTGGTAAAAATGTATTTGAGTACCATCTAAATATACTCAACCCCGATAGTGCAGAACATAAAGCAGGGTTATCAAATGAAGCAACAAAGGAAACTTTTGTTCGCAAAGTTCTAAAAATCGCGTTTTTATATTACTTTGTTTTTGCGTCACGTCAAAACCCTACCAAACGAGACTATAATTTACATCAAGAACTAGAATATGACCCAATCGCAGCGTTCGATAAACATGTACTGACTAAACTTCAAGCGAGTGATGAAGCTGCAAAACAAAAGTTGTTCCGAGATATCTATAAGTATTTCCAAGACTTGAAAGTACAACTCAAAATCAACTCGCTCAAAGTTCTATTACGTAACCTGCTCAGATATAAATCCAATTTTAGCACGCGCGAGTTTCCTCTCCACATATCTATCAAGCACGGTATCGTCGAAGATAATATCGAGTCATGCATCAGAAACAATACCTTATTCAAACCTGTTTTACGCACAAACCCCAAAGAAAACCTCAAATATATTGCACTCGGTGAAGCACAAGCTAATACAAATGCATTGTGTACGTTACCAGGAAAGGTAACTTTTAGTGATATTCATTTCTTTGCCACCGACGACAAGCAGACTTTTACGATGGATTATGATTTGCGGGGTATTAACGCTTTGCCTATTTTAATGGCGCCTATCAATAATGTTAGTTGCAAGCGTGTGTACGAGCAAGAATTTAAATCACGTAAATTAATTGTATTTCCCTACAGCGAAGAAACCAACCAGTACGACTCAATACGAGGATTTATTCATCAATTTACATACAGTCTACTTGCGTACATTAGTTTGGATGTGTTGTTAAAACGTCAAAAGATGTCGTTTGTACCCATACTGCGACTACATCTACATAATAAAGAAGATTCGGCGCCGACAGAAAAGTTTTTAGTGTCATTGTCAAACGTACTCTCACATCTGCTCAACGAAACCCATCGTTCCAACTCACAGGGAGTAGATATTCGTGATTTACAAAGTAAAGGTCAGTATAAAATACCGAATGTAATGAGTTCGCTGTATTCTGTACTTCCCAAAAAGTTTACTTTTACCAATACGAACTACACACCACAACTAGATAAACTGGCAATTATTGTGGTTTCAAGTCGTGAAAGCGATAGAAAATGGGGTGCAAAGGACAAAATATCGAATTTGATGGGGGAGATTATTGGGTTACGACTGGTAAACAACTCAGTTCGAGTTCAGTTACTCACCACATTCTCAGATAATTACGACAACCAACAGTTATTTACCCACCCTGCGGTTATCGTCGAAAATGTTGCCAAACTGTATAAACTCGGATATCGTCATTTTGCTTATATTGCCAAAGCACCATATACGAGCACTTTGCATATGACGCAAACCGAAGAAGACGATGGGTTATTCTTTATGTCGAGGGATGTTATCAAAGCTTTGAAAGCTGAACATAAGGATATCAAAATATATCCAATGTTCTTTGACAAGTATTATGCCATCAAAGCAGAAAAAATCAAATCGAGTTCCCTATACATACAGGATACAGTCGAACTAACGAACTTAGTCGAAGACAGTAGTAAACAGTCGGTAGTTTTCTTCAACCTGTTTAACGGCGTAGATATTCCAGGCGCCGAAAAGTATTATAATGGCGTAATTTCGTATGCCACACTGTTAAACATCTATAAAGGAATACTCGATGATGAGGATATTCGTACTGGTTTGATGTACGAAGGGTCTTTGAAAAACGATATTTTACAGTATTTAACTTTATTCCATTTCTCACGTTATCAAAAAGCCAAAGAAATTCACCTCAAACTTGACCCATACGATAAATTGATTGGTGATAACTCGGTTGGCAAGTTGGCAACGTTTGTTCACATGCAAGGTAAAACTGAATTTAACTCTCTTGCGTTTTTGACGTTGGTGAGAAAAGTGCTGAATGTGAAAGAATAATTCACCACAGAGACACGGAGAACACAGAGAGATTTAAATTCTTTTCTCTGTGAACTCTGCGTCTCTGTGGTAAAAAAATATTTATTCCTCTATTAAACAAATTACCATGTCATCTAAAATAGCCGAACATTTAGGGCGTCTATTCGAGGTAGGATTTAATATCGGCGCCCTCTCCTCAATAAACCAGTATAAAATAAAACATAATTTCAATAGTTTATACCGTGAGGAACTAGAAAATCTCAACTTTGCTAAAATACGTCAACGCATAGCATCAGAAGTAATTAGTGCAGTAGATAGAGACATTGCAGAAACTTGGAGTACTTTTTTTCTGCAGAAAGGGTTTTTAAGCGGTTTGAATTTTTTTCGTGAATACCTTAGTGCAGTAGGATGGGATGAACCACATCGTCTTAAACGTGTAGAGGTAGTTTACTATCATTGTCGGTTTAGCGGTGAGAACAGTCTTGGCACTTATGACACTGAAAATAACCAACAGTGGTATAGTCGTGTTCTATCTCAGCTTTCATTAAATCCGAGTGCGTTATCTATATATATAGATAAATATCAGAAAAAGGGTGAGTTTCTCAACGCTGATAATTTAGTATTACTAAAACTGGGCAAATCGTATAGAATTCTATGTATAGATTTGACGGTGTTTGGAATACGTTCGCAGAGTGATATCCAGAATATCGACTATGTAGAGATTATTCGCAATTTGCTAACGCGCGATATCAGCTATTTACGTTCCAAGAGTGTATTTTCGTGTTTGCGTCTCGATACCGAGTCTATGGACTTTGAGATATCACCTGATTTAATTCAATATTTTAACGCTTTCAAATATCGAGACAAAGAAACCGCGAAGTTAATTCAAGCTGGTGGTTATATTTACAGCTTTTATCAATTTCTGCAAGAAGCTAAAATCATAACCGATGCATCAGTAGTTTTCAACGCAGTAGGTTACAGTGACAGGGATATCAACGCTATATCAGTCACTCCTCAAAACATCAAAATTTTAAAGACATGCTACGAAATCTATAAACACCATCAAATCGAGGATATATCATCCGCGCGTTTGGGAGTGTTAAATAAAATCAAGCGCAGTGCTTATAGTAGTTTTGAACAGGGTAAAGAATTTGTTGATGCGATATTATCGATAACTCCGGGCAATATAAATCATATACCCCCACACAACGAGAAAATTACAGGATTTTTTAACTCAGTTGCCCAAGTTCCACCAGAGTTAATGCAAAAATTAGGATTATCTGGAACGCTGAACTTACGAGATGCACATGCTGAACTTATCAAAAAATCTCTACTATCACAAGATACGTTTATATTTTTAACGGGTAATCCTGGTATTGGTAAAACTACAGCAATTGTCGATTTTCTCAAAAAGCATCTAGATGAAGGTTTTTTGTTTTTCTACGTCAGTCCGAGAAAACAAGTCAACCTCGACATCATCGAAAAATTCAAAGATAAACAAACGCAAAAGCTATGCGATGATAGGTTATTTACTATTAACTCTCATAGTAATCTCATCGCTGATAACTATGGACATTATACCGTTCAATATACCAGCAATCGGCGCCAGGGTAATTTTCCTAAACAAGGTGTTGAATTCATCGATAGTGAAAACGTTGATTTACAATTCAAACGTACCAACCGACTCGCAAACTCCTCCGATGATACCATTCGTGATGTCGGCAGAAAAAGTAGAGGTGTTTTAGACAGTGTTTGCGAAGCTATTTCAACCGTCATCGAACAGGGTGTTTCTGAGCAAATTGTTGCAACTACTTCAATTCAAGCTTTAAAAAAAGTTGGTGTAGGAGATACCTTGAAGCATTTCGAGAAAATCTTTAGAAATGCTTATAACGAACGTGAAGGTATTATTTATCCGCAGAAAATGCAGCAAATATCAAGACGTATAAAACATTTCTTTGTAATGATAGACGAAATTACAGGTGATGGTGGTGGTGTAGAATTTTTAAATGGGATATACGAAATAGTTAGAAGATATGAACTAACAAATCCTGAATTTGGGTTTAATACAAAAATTATAGTTGCCGATGCTTCGATAGTTGATAAAAACGTGATTACACAGCACTTATCTAGTTCGGCGCCGGAACCTGATAAAATATACTTTAGGCGCCCAAGTGACGAGTTATGCAATCAACCAATATCATTAGAACGCTTTGTTTTTAAAAACCTACCCGCAACTGTAATTAATACAAACTCATATCCCGCGCGTTCTTTAGCAATTACATACAAACTACTGATACAATCAACCAAGTACGACGAACAAACAAATCTTCCAGGTAAAAATACTTTAGAAAAAGAACTGCACACCGAAATATTAAAAGATATTCAAAAACTCTTAGATAACCCTGAAATTGAACAGTTCATCATTTACATTCAGCATAAACGAAAATTAGCTCAATTAATCGAAGAAATTAAAGAGCATCAAGAATTTAACTTATATACAGATTATTTAGAAATACATGCGAGTATATCCGAAGAAGAAAAGCAAAAAATTCATTTTTTTCAAAATCAAGTCAAAGTTATATTTATGACTTCTTCAGGAAGTCGTGGTTTATCGTTTCCGAAAGTAAAGCATATCCTGGTAGAAATTCCTAAATACCAAATTGAAAATAACTTGATGGAAATTATTCAGGTTATATATCGAGGACGTGGTAATGAAGTTATCGATAATCAAGATAAAGCATTAACATTTTATTTAGCTGTTAATTCGCATTATCAATCTGAACAAGACTGGCAAATTGCACTACAAGAAAGCGTACTTGACATTTTAAACATTTTATTGATATTAAAAGCTGCCATCATGACAAGAATATTTGGTTCTGGTCGAATTGGTCGTGATAACTTTATTATTATACCAATTGGAGGTAAATCAGTATTTGCAGCAGGTGAGACATTTTCGATGCAGCTAGCAAATTTAATATTATTACTGAAACAAGAAAGTTTCCGAGAACCAAGTAACAAGCTAATTAAAAACGTATATACGAGCTTAGAACAATTATTGAGTTCTGCGGAATTTATCATTCAAGGCGCCGCCGAGTCTAATTATCTCACACTACGCGAAAACTTCAACACCAAATTTTTGCAAAACTATAACACACTCGATAAATTGCTGGATAACGGCGCCATTGACTCAGCATATATAAGCGGAGGCATGATAATTGTACCACTTGAGAACAACACATTAGAAGAAAACTATTTAATTAAACTAGCCGACATCAACGAAATAGCTAACGAAGAACTTTGGCGAA
The DNA here is from genome assembly GCF_019977735.1 of Calothrix sp. PCC 7716. Lineage (GTDB taxonomy): Bacteria > Cyanobacteriota > Cyanobacteriia > Cyanobacteriales > Nostocaceae > Dulcicalothrix. The sequence continues at coordinate 1,569,943 of NZ_AP025018.1, forward strand.
ACATGCAAAAAATCAGCCATAGTAAATCATACCCAGAAAACCTGCGCGCGGCAATTAGAGATGCGATAGAACTAATTAAAAAACTACGCACAGAAGCAGACAAAACACAACGCTTAGAACTATGTGCGAAACAACCCGACCAATATTATGCATTCCCACTATTTGCATTTATATGTGGAGAAGCAATGCGCGCGTACTTTGAAACCCAACCTGAAGAACCCGAAAATAAAAGCTTTCGCGATATCTTAGCTAGATATATCCGGTCATTTTACTCAGTAGGTAATATTTTACCAATTGGGTTACATTACAAAGAGTTTCCTTTTGTCGTATTTAGAAGCTACAGCTTAAAAGAAACGAGACAAAAGATTTTCACCGATAAATATCTACTATCATCACACGAACTAAACGTGTTAAATTTAATTCTATCAGAGTAACCCCTCTTGTAGCACAGGCATCCTGCCTGTGCAGTGCTGGTGATTCTTTTCACCACAGAAACACTGGCAACGGATGATAAACGGATGTAACGGATGGTTTATTTTATATAACAACTTTATTGCTTGCGAGAAGCTTTGGTAACGCTTGACTTCATCACTTTGCTGGACATATAGGAGCAAATACCTCTTGTTCAAGCTCTGTCAACGCATCCCACTTCTCTCGCTTTACCCAAGAAACAGTAGGAGAACGAACGTCTTAACTCCTAACTTGCACATTTCAAAATCCTATATATAGCAAGGGTTTCAAGAAATGTGCTAGTTTCATATTTTACTGGAGCGCGAAGGGCGCCAGTCAGAGGCTTACATCTTGCAGCTTCAAGGGCAAGCATAAGGTGGCTATGCCACACCGCAAAAATAAGCACCTGCACGCTTTTTTATTTTCAATAAGCAGGCAGGTGCATTCCGGTGAGCTAACGTATTCTCTAATAATTGCTGAATTTACAGTTTGCGTAATTAAAATATCAAGTACAGGCTTGAATGTGAACCATTGGTTCACATTTTTGATATTGGTTATTTAGGCGCCTCAACACTACGAAATTTTAATGAAGAACGTAATACCTTAGATAACACAGTCAGCGCAAATAAAGTATTTGGAGTTTTAATCATATGTGCCACTTCAGCAAATCTTTTAGAGATATCGGAATCACTGACTGAAAGCTCTAAAATTTTATCTATATATATTTGCATCAATTGTGTAATTTTATCTGCTTTACCACCTTCTGTTGTTTCGTAGCGAAAATCTTCACCTGTTGCCATCAACCAGGGTGTTTGTAAAATTTTTGCTAATCGTTTTTGGAACTTTAATGTAAAACCTTTGACGTTACGAGGAGAATTTTTAAATTGCTCTTTCAAACAACGCGAAAGTTCTAATGCAGAAACAGCTGCTGTTGTCATTCCTTGACCGTAGATTGGATTAAATGCACAAACTGCATCCCCTATTGCGACTACACCATCTGGAAGACGTGAAAGTTTTTCGTAATGGCGCCAGCAATTTTCTGTGCGTCGATAACCATATACTGGTGATATAGGTTTTGCGTTTTTGATGGCATCGTATATTATTGGACTACGTAGACTTCGGGCAAATTCTAAAAAACCATCAGCATCTGTAGGTGGATAATCTTTGGACATACCAGCCAGTGTAATTGCCCAACGATTTCCTTCTACAGGGTATAAAATTCCACCGCGCAAGCTGTCGGGTGGTTTTGCCGCTACTAACAGTGCTTTCCAAGAAGCGCAAAACTCATCTGGAACTTCATACCAGCATGTACTGTATCCTAAAAAAGAATTAATTATCGTTGTTTCGGGCGCCTGGTAGCCAATTTCTTCTAAAAACTTGGGTAACTGCGAGTTGCGTCCACTAGCGTCAACGACTAAATCGGCTGTTAGTTCTGTGTCGAGAGCGCTATTTTTACAATGTAATTTTACTCCAGATACTTGATTCTTAGTATTTACGAGTAGTCCTTTGAACAAGGTAGATGTTACAAACTCTAAGTTTTGGTAATTACTTAATCTTTGCCGTATAAGCCACTCTAGAAAAACTCGACTACAAGTATAAGTAACCAATTCTGAAGATGTACGTGATACCCATCCAAACATATTCAATGTTATCAAATCACGAACCCAATCGACACTAGGGGCGCCTGCTTCAGCTAATTGGGCTTTTATTCCTGGAAACAGTTGCTCTAAAATTCGTTGCCCTTGTGTTAAGAGTATATGAACGTGATGTGTTTGAGGAACTCCTTGACGAAATTCAGGCAATTCAGGAAGCTCGTCACGTTCTACAATAGTTACAAAATCAAAATGTTCTACCAATATTCGTGCAGTTAGCAAGCCCGTTATACTGCTACCAATTACTACAGCATGACTACTTGCATTTTGTTTATGCTCGTTCTTGATATAGGGCATTACGTATTTTTAACTCTATATATCGAATTACATACTTCTTTATTTATTTATTACATCTATCTAAAGGATGAATTTTATATATGGAAGTAAACAATTTATAGAATCTTTATCTATCGTAAACCCATGAAGCATATTTCTTAGAAAAACATGTCTTTCGGGATTTATTGAGCAGTGGAGTAAAATGAAAATTAGCTGTAAAAGTGTACTTTTACCACCTCCATTTTAGCTACCAATTGGAAAAATATTTGGTACAAAATCTTTTTCAAAGGTTATATCAACGTCTTTCAAAACGCGAAATTCAGGAACTTGGACTCGCTGCAAACGCATAAATAGCTCCTATCTACAATTAAATCTCAACTACCTACTATCATTACTTAGAGTAGTTACTAACCACTATAGCTATGAAAATTCAGTTTAGCACAAGCAATCGTTTCGTGTTGGTGAAAATATTTACAGTATATAAGTAACAGGATAATTAGGGTTGTCGGGGTTGGGAATTAAGCGCTGCTTTTTACAATCAACTAATAAATCTAATTTTTCTAAAACGACCTGACCTACTAAAACCATATCGCCTGTTACTAGCGCATATAAAGGTTGTTCGGCGCCCAACAATTCTATGAACAAAGCTTCTGTTACTCCTACTGTATCTTTTCGACCATCCGCATACTTGGCTATTTGCTGACCAACAATTCTCAAACCTAGTTTTTGTAATATTTATGGTGATATTACTAAGTATGTTGAACCTGTATCAACTAATGCATCTACTTCGCATGTACGTACTAAGCTGGGTGCTAGTAAACCTCGACTTATTAATGCTTCGTCTATTGCGTTGGTTAGTTTGATTTTGGTGTAAACTGCTCCCATTGTTTGGGTTATTGATTTTAAATTATTGGTTATGTATTAATTATATGTTGGGAAGCGAAAAGTCGCTCCAACGCCACTCTCCTTAACGGGGGAAACCCCCGCACCGAGGTGGCTCCCCAACCTACGTATTTGCGATTGATGATAAATTATAGCTACTGTAGAATATAGGTAGAGGTTTATTTTGTAAAAGATAGTACGTAATTATGATTACTCAATCGTTAATTAGTGAGATTGTCAGCAAGCAGCGTCAGTTTTTCTATACGGGTGCAACTAGAGATGTTAGTTTCCGTGTTGAACAGCTAAGAAGCTTAAAACAAGGAATAATGCAATATGAACATGAGATTACTCAAGCGTTAAAAGCTGACTTAAATAAACCAGAGTTTGAAGTTTATGGTGCAGAGTTTTCGCTAATTTTTACTGAAATTGCTGATGCTATTAAACATCTAAAGAATTGGGTAAAACCTCAAAGAAAAGGACTTGAATTGTCTTTTTTGCCTGGGTCGGCTTATTTATATCCTGAACCATTGGGTGTTGCTTTAATTATAGGCCCCTGGAATTATCCTTTTCAATTATCTTTAATGCCGTTAGTTGGCGCCATTGCAGCAGGTAATTGTGCAATTGTCAAGCCTTCTGAAATTGCTTCTCATACTTCCCATGTAATAAATGACGTAATATCAAAGGTTTTTCCGCGCGAATATATTGCTGTTGTTGAAGGTGGGGTAGAAACTACTCAAGAGCTGCTGCAAGAAAAGTTTGACCATATCTTTTTTACAGGTGGTACAGCCGTCGGTAAAATTATTATGAAGGAAGCAGCAAAAAATTTGACACCAGTTACTTTGGAATTAGGTGGTAAAAGCCCTTGTATAGTTGATACAGATATCAATCTTGAAGTTAGCGCGCGACGAATTGCGTGGGGCAAGTTTTTGAATGCTGGCCAAACTTGTATTGCACCTGATTACCTATTAGTAAATAAGTCTATTAAACAGGATTTATTAAAAGCAATAGCAGATAGTATCAAAGAATTTTATGGCGATAACTCAATAGACAGTCCTGATTACTGTAGAATTATCAGTGAAAAGCATTACACTAGATTGATAAATTACATTGAAGGAGATATTTACTTTGGCGGCGAATATAATTCTGATAAATTATTTATTGCTCCAACTGTAATCAACAATGTTTCGTGGCAAGATTCAATTATGGAGGAAGAAATTTTTGGGCCAATTCTTCCTGTCATTGAGTACGAAGATATTAATGAGGTTATAGCAGCAATAAATTCTCGTCCAAAACCTCTTGCTTTATACTTGTTTACAAATAATAAAGATTTACAAGCGCGAATATTACGTGAAACTTCATCTGGTGGTGTTTGTATTAATGATACCATTAAGCACTGTGGGGTGGCTTCGTTACCTTTTGGTGGTGTAGGTGATAGTGGAATTGGTAAGTATCACGGTAAAGCTAGTTTTGATGTTTTTTCCCATTACAAGAGTGTTTTGAAACGAGGATTTGGTTTTGACATGAAAGTTTTGTATCCTCCTTACGAGGGTAAATTAGCTTTGCTTAAGCGGGTTTTTGGTAAAAATTAAAATGGGATGGGCAGGAAAGCCCTTCCTTTTGTAGAATTTATAGGAAAGCACTGGAAAGCACTGAAGTGCTTACTACGAGCTTACTACGAGCTATTTTAAACATTTTATTGCTTCTAGTAGTCCGCGTGCTTTATTTAGGGTTTCTTCGTATTCTTTTTCTGGTTCTGAGTCTGCTACCAAACCGGCGCCTGCTTGTACACTTACTTTACCCGCGCGCGCTACCATTGTACGAATGGCTATGGCTGTATTTAATTGTCCTTCAAAGTCGTAATATCCATATACACCTGAGTATACTCCTCGGCGTGATGGTTCTAGTTCGTTGATTATTTCCATTGCTCTAATTTTTGGCGCCCCACTTACTGTTCCTGCGGGAAAACAAGCTTTCATTAAGTCCCATGCTGTTTTTGATGGCGCCAGTTTACCTATTACGTTACTGACGATGTGCATGACATGAGAGTATCGCTCAATAACCATTAATTCATCTACGCAGACGCTGCCACTTTCACATGCTCGACCTAAGTCGTTTCTGCCTAGGTCTACCAACATGACGTGTTCGGCAATTTCTTTGGGGTCTTGTAATAAGTCTTTTGCTAGTGCGTCGTCTTCTTTTGGAGTTTTACCGCGTTTTCTTGTGCCTGCTATTGGACGCAGTGTTGCTATGTTGTTACCGTCGGTGTCTTTTTCGGCTTTGACCATGACTTCTGGACTGGAGCCTATTATTTGCCAGTCTTGGAAGTTAAAGTACGCCATGTATGGTGATGGGTTGATTTGACGTAGTGAGCGGTAAAGTGAAAAGGGGTCTTTGCTATATTCGGTTGTTAGACGCTGAGAAATTACTACTTGAAATATATCGCCTGCTTTGATGTATTCTTTGGCTTTCTCGACGCTGCGACAAAATTCTTCTTTACTAAAGTTACTTTGATACTCTTCGGTTTCGTTTGAACGAGGCGCCATTGCAGGTGGTGTCCATTCTAAAATAGTTTTGGCGGGCTGAAGCGGTGATGATAATTTATTCACCATTTGCGTAACACATTCTACGGCCTTGTTGTATGCTTCTTCTACATCACTGTTGCGTAAATCTGCATATGCTACTACCCAAATTTTACGTTTAACCTGGTCAAATATTAATAAATTGTCTACCTGCATCCACAATCCATCAGGGATATTGCGTTCATCTTGAGTATGAATTGGTACTCGCGGTTCTATCCACTTGATTAATTCATAACCCCAAAATCCAAATAAACCACCTATTCCTGGTGGTAACTCTGGTAACTTAACTGGATTATATGGCGCCAAACAGTTTGCTAATGCTTCAAATGGGTCGCCATCGAATATTACTTGTCTTGCGTCGCGATGCGTTTGCGTTGAAAGTTCTCCACGCGCTTCTAATACCCATAAAGGATTACAACCAAGAAAACTATAACGTCCAACTTTCTCACCACCTTCGACTGATTCCAACAAAAAACTATAAGGTTGTCCAGCACATACTTTATACCAAGCTGAAACAGGTGTATCTAAGTCCGCTACCCACTCTTGGTATACCGGAACAAAATTACCAAGTTTAGCTAATTCAGTAAATTGAGAGAAGTCGGGAAAAATCATAAGAAAATAGTGCTAAGTGCTGAGTGCTGAGTGCTGAGTGGGGGTTAAGAGTTGAGAGTGGGGAGTGGGACTCCTTACTTTCTTTACTTCTTATACTCAGCACTCAGCACTCAGCACTTTTAACTTTAATTAGTTATGCGTCGTAAGTATACTTACCGCTGAACTTGAGTTGAGCAGGGCTGGGGTTTTCGCCAATTCTACGGTCAACGTAACGTACTTTTTCACGTCCTTGGTTGACTTTTTCTGGGAATACACCATCTGCTGGGTGAATCTTTATAGTTTCACCGCTTGGAAGAATCCGGTAAATTTGGTAATTGGTGATTTTAAATTTCCGAAGCTGACCACCGAGTGCGATGCCGTATTCTTTACGAGCTAAATACAACAGGTTATCACCTTGACGCATTTTAGCGGCGCCACCAGTGGGCATTTCAAAAACTTGCTCTTTGGGGCTAGTCCAGGTGATTGCGTACATTTCTTCCTCGGCTGCTTTTGTAAGCAAGCCGCCAGTGGAGCCACCGAATAAAGGAGCTTGTCCAGAAAGTGTTTCTGCCATAAGGTTTTCACTTCATAGTTTTTACGGCATCCTAACATTGCCTGGTAGACAACATTGCGATTATTTCATAGTCTGTAACACTTTTTTAGAAGTGGAAAGTGCTGAGTGCTGAGTACTGAGTGTTTTTTACTCCAAACTCAGCACTCAGAACTCAGCACTCTTAACTCCTAACTGACTCTTGGCTTTTCGTAACGGTGGGTACAGTAAAGTGGAATTCGCTTCCTTGGTTCTTTCCTGTTGATTGTGCCCAGATGTCTCCTCCCCAACCGTTGACAATTTGACGGCAAATTGCTAACCCTAGTCCTGTTCCTCCTGCTGTTCTTCTTAAGGCGCCTTCTTCTTGGTAGAAACGGTCGAATACAATTTCGAGACGATTTGGCTCGATTCCTCTACCTGTGTCGGCAATAGTTACTTCGACCATTTGCTCACTGTTAAGGCGCCCAATGATTGTAATTTTTCCGTCGGGTGGAGTGAATTTACAAGCGTTATCTATCAGCTTTGCAAAAACTTCTACTAGCCAATCTCCATCTGCCAATACTAAGGGCAAATTATCGGCGATGTCAGTAGTAATTTGTGGCAGATTTTCAATCGCTGTACGGGCACGTACTCGACTCAGGGCTAAATCGATACATTCCTGTAATGTCAATGATTCTGGATGCCATTCAACTCGACCGCTTTCAAGATTCGATAGTGTTAAGAAATCTTGCACGAGCTTTCGCATTCGCTCGGAATCTGATAAAGCTGTGTTGAGCATTACTTGCTGCAATTCCAAGGGCATATCAGGTTCCGAAGCAAGGCTTTCTAAACAAACTTGAATTGTTGAAAGTGGTGTGCGTAGCTCGTGTCCAGTAATGGCAATCAAATTACTACGGGTACGGTCGAGTGCTTCAAGTTGACTGTTGAGGTCTTCAAGGTTGGCAAACGACTCGGCTTGAATTAATGCGGCGCCTATTTGAGTTGCTATTGCTTTAACTAAATCTATTTCGCCTGTGTGCCAAATGTGTGGCGAATTTCCACAGTAGTGTAACTCAACAATCCCCAACAATCGTCCTTGATAATAAACAGGTTCAAGTAACCAAGAACGAATTCCTAGTTTCTCTACGTGTTTCCATACTACGCTTGATGTTGATGTACGACTGTCGTTCATCGTATCGGCAACGCACACCCCTTCTGAATGCTTTACAACTTCCGCAAATAAGGGATTGTTGTCTAGCTGCCAAGTTTGCCCTTTTACCGATGTTACCCCTGCACGAATAAACTCATGCTCGATTGTCGCTCCCAAGTCAGTCACCTGCGCGCGATAAATTAAACACCTACAGGCGCCTAATATTTGTCCTAGTTCTTGCGCTGCTGCATGAAGTACTTCTTGTGGGTTTAATGAACGCCTAATTGTTGTTGTAATTGAGTTGACTAAACGCTCTTTTCGTGCTTGGGCGGCAATTGAACGGTAAGCTTTATGCAATTTGTATTGACTCGCCTGCAAATAAGTTACTAAGCGCTGTACAAACGGGTCTGTGTCTATATCACAGGCATACTCGTTTGTTTTTACAGGCTCTAAAACATCTTTGTACTTACCAATACCAAATCGGCGCCGAGCCGAGTTGATTTTTTTGGTTAGCTCCGGTCGGTAAGTTTGAATGCGCGTTAATAGCAAATCAGCAGCTTTGAGGCTAACACCTCGCTCCGATGTCCAGATTCCCTCAAACCTTCGCGCTGTGTCCATATCTAAGCTTGGACTTAATTCGCGTAGGTCTTCCTCATCTTGACTATTTTGTCGGCTGGTTGAACGTGAAAACTCTCGACAAACCAAACAAGTGGCATAGTTTTGAGCAATCACAATTAGATGCCATTCAAGACTTAAGGCATCTTCTGGTTCAAAAGCTACTTTTTCGTAATACTCGGAACTGCTATTGAAATCAGTTTCCGGGGCAGCCAAAACATATACTTGGTCACTTCGTTGTGCTAGTCGCTCATATCGATGTGCCTCTTGGCGATAAAAACGCTCGCGCTGAAAACTGGCTATTACCAGCGGGGCTTCGAGAGTTGCCGCCAATACTTGGTCTTCCATCGCATGGGAGAGGGCTGTTAGCGAAGCTTTAAAATACAGTTGTGGACGTAGGTAGGGTAAGGTCTGTAGCAAATCGCTCAGTACCGAAGTCGAAATGCTCATGCGTTTCTCGAGCAAAAATCTGGACAAAAAACCATCTCTCAGCTGCATTGTACAAATTACAACGGTCTTTCAATCCAAACACATGGTTGCGATATGTAAAGATTAGCAAAGCCGAAGCCGAAAGTTTTAGATTCCTCTCTATAGATATTTGTTTTTCTTATTATACATGGTTAGTTTCCTCTATATATTCGCACATCAGTTAAATTTTATCTACCCTAATAATGACAACTTGGCGCCATCACTCCAGTAGTATAATTAGCAATATTAAAAAAGTATTAATAATATTACATTTGTTTAAAATTATCTCAGTATTTCAATTCCCTATTTTTATTGATACTCCCTTGTTTACAGTATATCCAATACCCGCTCCAGACGCATGACTATCCTTAACAAAGACCTTAACATAAGTTTAGATTTGTAATTTAATTCACACTTAAGAGTCTTGACCCAGATTCAACATATTAAGTGATAATCAGAACACATTGTATTTTCATACAGTTAACTTTAAATTAAATTTATTAGTATACAAAAACACAATTTCACCTCAATAGTAATACGTAAAACTCCAATTAAATTAGTAGATTAAATTGGCAATATGCAGATATTGCGATATTTTACAAATGAATGTAATATAACTTTGTTTAAAAAATATAATTACAAAATCATGTAAAATAAACTCAATTCTAAACTATTTATTTCAGATGGTTTTGCACGTGTAACTTTATCATCATAAGTAGTTGAGTCCTTGTCAGCAAAGACTTTGATGGGGGAAATGAGTTTGAAAATAACTTTAAAAACAGCAGGTAAATCATTTCCCTATGCCTTGAAGAAAAGTGAGTATATAAATACTCACTTACTTCAATATCATGTCTTGCATTTTTAACAGTAGTAGGCATTTTCCTTTACCTGCTTGCGGTGAAACATGAAAATTGCGATTGTTGCTCCTTTATGGGAACGTGTACCTCCTAAAGGTTATGGTGGTATTGAACTAATTGTTAAGTTATTAACCGACGAATTAGTTCGGCGTGGTCATGATGTCACATTATTTGCTTCAGGAGATTCAATAACAGCAGCAAAACTTAAAACAGTACACCCACAAGCACTACGACTTGACCCGAATATTAGGGAACCGGGTATTTATGAGCATATGCTCCTCGCTGATGTTTTCCAGCACGCGCATCATTTTGACGTTATCCACTCTCACTTTGGCTACCAAGCTCTTTCTTACAGCAGTTTTGTCAAAACTCCTACTGTTCACACACTCCACGGCGCCTTTTCTCCAGAAAATGAGAAAATATACCGTCGCTTTGCTTGGCAAAAGTTCATTAGTATTAGTTTTTCGCAACGCGAACCACGTTTAGGCTTAAATTACATTCACACCGTCTATAACGGTATCGACACAAGCGTCTACGCTTTTAACTCAGAACCTGTACAACCACCATTACTGGCTTTTGTTGGACGCATATCGCCAGAAAAAGGCCCCGTCGAAGCCATCAAAATTGCCCGTGCAACTGGCTTACCCTTAAAAATGGCGGGTAAAATTGACGTTGTAGATAAAGATTTTTACACCGAGCAGGTTGAACCACTCATCGATGGTGAGCAAATTCAGTTTTTGGGTGAAGTCTCTCACGAAGAAAAGGTGAAACTTCTATCAGAAGCATCTGTAACTTTATTCCCCATTAATTGGCGAGAACCATTTGGTTTAGTGATGATTGAGTCAATGGCAACTGGTACACCTGTTGTTGCTATGGGTCTGGGGTCTGTACCCGAAGTTATTGCTCACGACAAAACTGGTTACGTGTGCCACTCTCTTGAAGCCATGATTGAAATGGTTCCTTATGCTATGAAGCTTGACCGTCATACTTGTCGCGAGTATGTTGTTAACCGCTTTAGTGTTGAATCTATGGCATCGGAGTATGAGCGCGCTTATTCGATGGTTATGGTTTAGGTGATTAATTAGGGACAGGCAGGGATGCCTGTTCCACAAGAGAGGGTTTGATAAGGTAAGGTTATATGTATAAAATGGTGTTTACTTGATTTAACGGGATAGATAATCGCCTGTTAAGCAGTTTTTTCAACTATTTTGTTCTTTTAGAACAATTATCGGCGTTTTTTAACATATATAATTTAATCAAATAGAAAAACTTTTGATGTCAGGCGCAATTTATGATTTAAAGCTGTAATAATGTTTTCGGTTGATTTGTGTCTTGAAATTTACATTTAATCATACGGAAATCAACACATTTTTATCGTCTTTGACATACTATCTGGCGTTATAATCTATAAAATTTCTAAAAGATTTACATAAGTTAACAAAGCGACTCGTTGCGTTTATTGTGTAAGTTTTATACCAAAATGCTTGGTATAGATATTTCTAACAGTGCTGTTTGCGGTTCTACGGCAACACGGCAGTAACGAATTGAATTAAAAAAAAGGCGCCTTTTTTCCTGTTGACGCTTTTTTGACGAAGAAACTAGACCTGTTATCACCTGGATTATCACCTGGAAATTGGAGCATGACACCGGATACCTTAATCGCACCGGAAAAAATTTTGCTGGACGGAAAAGCTTTTGTCCCTGCCGACCAAATCCCTATTCCTGAATGGCCTTGTGTGGCTAGCTCGCGCCCACAGCCTACATTAACTATTAAAGATGACGATTTATTTTTAGTTACAGATACTTTAGGTAATATTTCTGGGTGCGGTCTTGGTGACAGCAACCCAAGTATGGGATTATTTTGTTCTGATACACGCTTTTTAAGTCGCTTAGAGTTACAAATTGACGGATACTCGCCTGTTTTATTAAGCAGTACTGCTGATAAAGGGTTTTCATTATCTGTTTTATGTACTAATCCGCGTATTGATGAGCGTTTACGACCTGATACGATTGGTATTCGTCGTGAACTTGTGTTAAACGGCGCCTTATTTGAAGAAATAGAAGTATCTAATTACAGTACTACAACAATTAGTTTTGAGCTTAGTCTTAGTTTTGACGGTGATTTTGCCGATTTATTTGAAGTACGTGGACATGGCAGAGAAAAACGCGGTCGCTTATTGCGTTTAGCTGAAGGAGTATCTCCTGAAGAGGTGCCATCAGAAGAAGACCATGAACATCATCATAATTCAGACGAAGTAACCGAAAAGTCTTTATTCCTTGCTTACCAGGGTTTAGATGGAATAATAATGGAGTCGCGGATTAAGTTCCAGCACCGTCAGCCAGATTATTTTAAAGGTTATACAGCACTTTGGCGCTTTGAACTGGCGCCGCATGAAAAGCAAAAAATAGGTTATCGTGCTAGACCTGTTACAAATAATAAGTCGAGTTCAATTGTCAGTGCGCCTGTAACATTAGGTCAGGCAAAAGCTGCTGAAGTAATGGAAGAGCAAAACTGGGTACAGCAAATAACCCGCATTCGCGCTGATAAAGGTATATTCAACCGAGTTATCGAGCGTGCAGAACAGGATATGTATTTGCTACGACAGTCATTTGGTAAGCATAAAACCGTATCTGCTGGAGTACCTTGGTTTTCCACCCTGTTTGGACGCGACTCAATAATTACCGCTTCGCAAACCTTGATGTTAAATCCTGAAATTGCGAAGGAAACTCTTACTTTACTAGCTATATACCAAGGTAAGCTCGAAGACGAGTGGCGCGAAGAAGAACCAGGAAAAATTTTCCACGAATTACGATTTGGAGAATTAGCACGCTGTAAAGAAGTACCTCATACACCTTATTACGGTACAGTCGATGCGACTCCATTATGGTTAATGCTTTATGCTGAGTACTACGCTTGGACACATGACTCTGAAACCCTAGAAAATTTGTGGAATAATGCGCTTTCCGGGATGGAATGGATTGACCGCAATATGAAACAAACAGGTTATTTAAGCTATCACCGCAGGTCGAGACTAGGTTTAGCAAACCAAGGTTGGAAAGATTCTGGTGATTGTATAGTTAACCGTAAAGGTGAACTTGCCTATGGTTCAATAGCACTGTGTGAAGTACAAGCGTATGTTTATGCTGCTAAATTACGTCTGGCTGAAATTGCCCGAATGAAGAAGCGTTTAGATTTAGCAGACCGTTGGACTGATGAAGCACGTAGTCTGAAAATGCGTTTTAACCGTGATTTTTGGATGGAAGACCAAGATTTCTGTGCCCTAGCTTTAGATGGTGATGGGAAACATGTAGATAGTATTACTTCTAACCCAGGTCACTGTTTACAACTCGGTATATTTACTCCCGAAAAAGCTTACAGCGTTGCCGAAAGATTACGGGCGCCGGACATGTATAACGGTTGGGGTATTCGTACCTTAAGCAGCTTATCACCTGCATACAATCCAATGGGATACCATATTGGTTCAGTATGGCCTCATGACAACTCAATGATTGCTATGGGGTTACGTTCCCTCGGTTTAATAGACCAAGCACTCGAAGTTTTTCAGGGATTAGTTGACATGACCAGCGTTCAACCATACCAACGTCCACCTGAACTACTTTGTGGATACGAACGTGATGGAGATAACGCTCCAGTCCTATATCCTGTAGCGTGTTCACCACAAGCATGGGCAACTGGTAGCGTCTTCCAACTAATACAAATGATTGTCAATCTTGTTCCAGATGCACCAAATAACTGCCTGAGAGTTATTGACCCAGCTTTACCCGAATCAATTACTCACCTTTCTATACACAACTTACGTGTAGGCCCAACTATTCTCGACCTAGAATTTGAGCGCTCAGGTAACACAACAGCTTGCCGTGTAGCTAAAAAACGCGGCAACCTACGTGTCGTTATTGAAGCTTAAAGAAGTGCTGAGTAGAAAGTGCTGAGTGCTGAGTAGAAAGTGCTGAGTGCTGAGTAGAATTCTCCTTACCACTCAGCACTCAGAACTCAGCACGAGCGCACTCATTACTTTTCTTCTACGTCGCTTTTGTGTCCAGGTGATGCTTCAAATATTGCATCAAGCTGCTGACGCGCGTCTTCTACGTTAATAGAACGCATTACTAATAAAGGTTCTTTAATTAAATTGCCCGAACTATCCAACAATTCTGGATGAGGCACAAATTGCTTTCTTGCTGTGTAACCGTAGTTACCACCTTGTGGTCTTGTTGTATATGTTCGCTCTCTATCAAAACTAAACATAATTAAGTTACGAATCAAATTCGCAACAGCAATAACCGCGAGAACTGTAAAAGCAAGAATGTAAATAAGGTGTAACATAGGGGTTTCCTCCAAGGCAGCGTGTTATTAAAGGGTTTATAAATCGATACTAGATTTGCAGTTTCTACTTGATACAGAAATTTAAATGCAATGAAATCAAAACAAGGGCAAAGAAAACTTACTTAGCTAAATATTGGGCTACACTCTTATCTTTTATCGATACTAAGTAGCATAATATACTTTAATCTGAAGATAAACTTGTTAAATCATTTCTTTGTAATTGTAAAGTAATATAAATGTACGTCCTACAATTCGCGTTGAGCGCGATGCTTCATAGCCACATTCCAGCATTCAGTAACAAGTTGATGCCAAGGCATTAAGGCTTCCATATCTATTCCAACTTGCCCAGAGGTCGCGGTAAACATCATCTTCGCAGTGTTTACCTGTTCTTGCGCGGTCTTTACTCGCTGCTTCAAGTCTGACTGCTGCTGTGTACTCATAAAATCAATCCGCTCAGTTTCAAGCAAGTGCAAGGCACGGGCAAACCAGTACTGGAAATCTTCCAATAAAGGCTGTAAAACTGACTTTAGTAATTCCGGTTCTGGTAGATTTGAGTCCCGCATAAATGAGAAGCATACTTCTAACTTTCTTATTAATATTAACTTTTTTAACGATTCTTAACACTCTAGAATCATAAAATACTTCTCACACCTGGCATTCTGTAGCAAGGGCTACAATTTATATTATAGTCGATTTGATTAATTTCCTGTAAAACTTGAACTATATAGGGAACGCAGGCAGCTTTACTTTTGATATGTACACAAGTGATACAAAGACATGACTTTTTGCCTTAGTCTAACTCCGAATCGCTAACATAGATGCAGACCTATGTTCTGTTCTTCGGCGCCTCGGAAGTGCAAAAATCATATTTTGTAACAAGTCCAATACCAAAATTAATTTTGCGCTTGGAATATTAAAATTACCATTACAGGTAATGAAAAGCAAATTGATTTAGTCTTTCATTTAAGTACTAATTAAGTAGTAAGTCAATGTGTCAGAGGAGGTATCTTTGTGTAAAGATGAACAGAATATAAATATTTTATTAAGAAAGCGTGAGAGAATATATCGCGCCGTAGCAGTATCTATAGGTTAGAGTTTGTTGACTTGATATTGTTGAAATCATCCTCCACATGGCTTAAGTTGTGAATCCTGCGACCTAGGAGCGGCACCACAATAATCAAAAAAAGCCGTGTTATTATAGGAACTATTTTTTTTACAATATAAGCGCAAGTTCAAATACGAGTAATTAAAGAATTAAGCCAAAGGTAAAACAGCCGATGTCGCCAAACGCAACACAACTAGATAATAATCAGCCAGAGCAATCAGAGCAACAACCCGTCGAAAAAATTAGTTTACCCCGCACAAGCGAGTCGGAAAGCTTGAAGAAAATTCGCCATACGACTTCTCACGTCATGGCAATGGCAGTACAAAAGCTGTTTCCCAAGGCACAAGTTACAATTGGTCCTTGGATTGAAAATGGTTTTTACTACGACTTTGATAGTCCAGAACCCTTTGCTGAGAAGGATTTAAAATCCATCTACAAGGAGATGATAAAGATTATCAACCGTAAACTGCCAGTCAGCAAGGAAGAAGTTAGTCGAGAAGAAGCGGAACGTCGAATTAAGGCAATTAACGAGCCTTACAAGTTAGAAATACTAGCGGACATCAAGCAAGAACCCATAACAATTTACCACGTGGGTGACCAATGGTGGGATTTGTGTGGGGGACCTCATGTTGAGAATACAGCCGATTTAAATCCGAAAGCAATTGAACTTGAAACGTTAGCAGGCGCCTATTGGCGTGGCGACGAAACCAAGGCACAATTACAGCGTATATATGGCACTGCATGGGAAACACCCGAACAGCTAGCAGAATACAAGCGACGTAAAGAAGAAGCACTACGTCGTGACCACCGTAAACTAGGCAAAGAGTTAGGGTTATTTATATTCTCTGACTTAGTAGGACCTGGGCTACCATTATGGACACCCAAGGGAACTTTGTTACGGAGTCTTTTAGAAAATTATCTCCAACAAGAACAAATTAAACGCGGTTATTTGCCTGTTGTTACTCCTCACATTGCCAAAGTAGATTTATTTAAAACTTCGGGACACTGGCAAAAGTACAAAGAAGACATGTTTCCTCTAATGGCAGAGGATGAAGAAGCGAAAGCCAGTGAATTAGGTTTTGTCATGAAACCAATGAACTGTCCTTTCCACATCCAGATATATAGCAGCGAACTACGCTCATACCGTGAGTTACCAATGCGTCTCGCCGAGTTTGGTACAGTATACCGCTACGAACAATCTGGAGAATTAGGTGGTTTAACACGTGTGCGCGGATTTACAGTTGATGACTCGCACTTATTTGTAACACCCGAACAACTCGACTCCGAATTTCTCAACGTCGTTGATTTAATATTATCAGTGTTCAAAAGTTTGCAACTAAAGAACTTTAAAGCACGCTTAAGTTTTCGCGACCCAGAAAGCGACAAATACATCGGTTCAGACGAAGCATGGGAAAAAGCTGAGGGTGCAATTCGTCGCGCAGTTGAAAATTTGGGAATGGACCACTTTTTAGGTATAGGGGAAGCAGCTTTCTATGGCCCCAAGTTAGACTTTATCTTCCAAGATGCTTTAGAAAGAGAATGGCAGCTTGGAACTGTACAGGTAGACTATAACTTACCTGAGCGCTTCGATTTAGAATATGTTGCTGAAGACGGTTCGCGTAAACGTCCAATTATGATACATCGGGCGCCATTTGGTTCCTTAGAGCGATTAATTGGTATTTTAATCGAAGAATACGCAGGTGACTTTCCATTATGGTTGGCGCCAGAACAAGCGCGTTTACTACCAGTCAGCGAACAATTCTTGGACTACGCCAAAGATACTGCCGCCAAAATGCGTGCTGTAGGTATCCGTGCAGAAGTAGATATCAGTGGAGACAGATTAGGTAAACTAATTCGTAACGCCGAAAAACAAAAAATACCAGTAATGGCTGTTGTAGGCGCCAAAGAAGTAGAAACTAACACCCTAAGTATCCGCACACGTGCATCAGGAGAACTAGGAAGCGTAGCAGTAACAGAAGTAATCGACAAAATGAAAAACGCAATCACCAACTTCGACAACTTTTAATCCCCCCTAACCCCCCTTAATAAGGGGGGAACAAGAAAACAAGGTAAGCAAAACAAAAGAAGAAAGTCAGGTGGACACTGCCCACCATAAGCAAAAATTAAGGGAGAAAAAGAGGGATTAAAGCCTCGATTATTAAGGAGGAAAAAGAAAGTTTAAAGCCCCCCTTATTAAGGGGGGTTGGGGGGATTAAAAAATAGTTTATATTCTTTAAAGATAAGGATAAACTTATGTTTGACAGAATCACCTTTGACACACAAATTATGGCAGGACGTGCATGTATTCGAGGGATGAGAATAACTGTTTCCCTGGTATTGAACTTAATTGCAAGCGGAATGACACAATCATAAATTTTAGAAGCATATCCTTATTTAGAAGCAGAAGACATTAAAGCTTGCCTCCAATACGCAACATTTTTAGCTGATGAGCAAATTACTGTTATGAACTTAACCTCAATTAAAACAAGCGAAAAACGTCCTCCACTATTTGGAAGCGCGAAAGAATTAATTTCTATATCAGACGATTTTGAGGCGCCTTTAGAAGATTTCAATAATTACATGTAGCACAGGCATACGAACTGTGCATTGAATATAACCACATAACGCATCAAAAATCTTCACAATTGCTCATTAATCTCATCAGTCGGTCTATCAGAGTATCGAAAATATTTACCATATTCCAAAGCTTGAAGAAAAGCTTCCTCATCAGAAATACAACCGACCTTCTCTAACCAATTGTTATAAGTCGAACAACCTGCTATTTTACGTTGTATATCAGCAACTATCTGTTCTAGAGTGGATAAACGCTTTTCAAAATTATTTTCGTTCGACATAATTTACTCGACCTGTCCAATCATTGCCTTGATGCCACTGAAGTTATCGTTATAAATTTTTGCACAATAACCCTTCCCCAGTAAATACTTGATTCAAGTTTAAAAACTTAATATTATCTTGATACTTATTCGATGGCGCCTTCGTCAGACTTTTTTCCTCTTCCTCTGATTCAATTGTATCAAATTTTACCTTATTATATAAATCCTGCAACGTAATTTCAAACGGAACAGTTACTAAAGAAATTATTTCATCTTCATGATCGTATTCTTGTATCGACCAATTCTTATCATCTATTTTTGAATAATGCAATATATTAATTTCATCCTGTTCAATCAATAAATACTCTTCAAAAGATGGTATTGTGCAACAAGCCTGAAATATACTATATCTTTGATTATTCTCAGTAAGTTTCGGCGAAACTTTAATGATTACTTTTGGATTGGTAATTGTATCTTTACGATTCTCCAAAAATTCTGGCTCACCTACTACAACCATTACATGAGGGTATGTGTAAATACGCTCATCTGGTATCCATAGACGCATATCACTGTGAAATACTTGATAATTTTCTTGCTTAAAGGCAAAATTTAATTCAGTACTAAAGTTTAGCGCTATTTGATTATGATTTGCACTTTTACCTGCCATCGGAATAATCTCTCCATCTACGTACTCGCTTTTTGAGTCGGCTTTTTCCTCCAAAGCTAAGTATTCCTCTACCGTATAGTACCTCTTTTCTGTGACTTGCATTTGCGTAATAATAATATTGGAAGCGATAGGACAAATGTTACTACTTTCCTATCATAGGATTACCTTTGATTATAGCAAGAGTATTCACGTATAAATAAAAACATAATGTTAATACTGCAACCTCTTACAGAAGAAACGATAGCGCTCGGTATACAGGAACTTGTGAGTCGTGACTCGGACTTAGCAGAAATTATTCAAACCTATGGGTATCCACCAAACTGGGTACGGGAAAAGGGTTTTATTGGACTGATACGAATAATTTTAGGACAGCAAGTTTCTGTTGCTTCGGCAAATGCAATATTTAAGAAGTTAGAACTTTTAGTTAATCCGTTAACACCAGATAATTTTATTAGGTTTGATGATTTGCAGTTACAGTCAGCAGGTTTAAGTCGTCAAAAAATTGTTTATACCCGCGCGCTAGCTGCTGCAATAACTAGTAAGCAACTTGATTTGGATAAACTTGAATTGGGTGATGAGGCTATTTTACGTGGGGAACTTACACAAATTAAAGGTATTGGTAATTGGACTGTAGATATATATTTAATGATGTCGTTACAGCGTCCTGATGCTTTTCCTGCATCTGACTTAGGTGTGATTCTTGCCTATCAGAAATTAAAAGATTTACCTACACGTCCAACACCACAACAACTAGAAGTTATTGCTGAGAAATGGCGCCCGTGGCGTGCAATAGCTACAAGGATTCTTTGGCATTATTATTTAAATAAGCAAAAAGGTAAGTAACTGTAGGGTGGGCAGTACCCACCATACTTTTAGATAGATTTGACAAATGATGATATTGCTTTTACAAATTCTGTTGTTGACTCATATGGCAGAACATTTCTTCCGGGAATTTTAACACCTTGTGCTTGAGGTAAACACGCTAAGTACTCGGCTAAACGTTCGTTTGCTTTTTCTTGTTCGCCTTCTTTAGCTATACTTGATGCGACTTCACCCATTACTACAAGTACGGGTTTTTGAATTGCTGTTACTCTACTACGATAGTCCTGGCGCCAAAATCCTGCTAAGAATGAGAATACAGCATAGCGAGAAGCCATATTAGAGGCGCCTTTCTGTAAAGTATTTAGCCATTCACTATCAACTTTATCTCTTGATGCAAATAGTCTTTTAGTTGAGAAGTTGCGTAAAAACTTCTCGGTACGCGCATAGCGGTAGAATAAATTTCCAAATGGTGAACTAAATATTGACCATGCTAAATTCTGGCGCCATTTGGGTCTATCTTTACTAATTAGCGACCATGTGGGAGGACCAGACAATACCATTCCTGCAATTAAATCGGGTACTTTGTGGTATAAATCAACGGCTACAGGAAATAAGGCGCCTTGTACAATTAAAATTACAGGTTTCTTGATTATATTTTGAATGAAGAATTGTAACTGTTGTGCTTCAAAGTCTGGTGTAGATGGTATTGCGGGCATATCACTGTCACCACACCCAATTAAATCAGGATTATAAATCTGATTTTGATGACCTTGGTTGTAAAACTCGCTGATGAAACGTTGCCAAAATTTCCGTGATAAACCTACCCCGATAGGGTGAACTAATAATAAAGGGGCGCCATTTGGTGTATTACTAGAATTGTACACCTCGTAAGCACAACGGTAGTTTTGCCAGGTGTAATATTGTGTCTGTGTAGTATCTTGAGTTAGCATGTTAAAAAATCATCTCCGGATGAATTAACTTGTAACCAGTAGCTTTAATTTTTTGATTCGAGATTTTGGCGTTGTAGTTTTTGTTAGACGGTTGTGAGGTATCCCATGTGACTTTGGGTAAATTATGTGTCTCACATACACGGTCTATTACTTCGCGATTTAATAAATTAGCATCGTCAACTAAATTATAAATTCCCTGAAGGTGATAATGTCGTGCAAACTCGATGGCGCCAACAATATCATCCAAATGTATCCAGTTAGATGGTTCCGAACCATCTCCAGGACGAGTTTGTCCTGCTGCTCGACCGTAGATTTTTACTAGTTCGCGTCCTGGCCCATAAATTCCACCAAGACGTAATATACAAACATGTAATTTATCTTTTAATTCAGTAAGTAAGACTTGTTCGGTGTCACAGAGTACTTGCTGACTTTCACTAGTTGGCGCCAGAGATGTTGTTTCATCAACTAATTTACCATTTTGATTACCGTATACTGAACAACTACTTGTATATATTAATTGTTTGACTGAAGCTTTTTTTAAGACTTGTGCGACTGTTTCGGCAGTTTGTAAATAAGTATCTTGATAAGAATTACCACGTCTAGGTGCAACACTCAACAATACACAATCTTGACCGTGTACAACTTTTTCTAACTCTTCGCGGTCATTACCTTGTAAAACATATACTTTTTGGGCAAAAGTTTGTAGTTCCGAAACTCTTGGGAGTGTAGTAGTGGTCGCTGTTATAACCAGCGTCATTTTCTGCTGCCAACATTTAGCAACTGCCGTACCAACATAACCACATCCAATAATTGCAACATTCATAGTTTAAAGTTAAAAGTTAGGCGTATGGTGGGCAGTGCCCACCCTACTAAATCTACTATTTTGCGAGTTCGCGCTCAATTATTTTGATTAGTTCTGGTGATTCAGGTGTTGTACCGCTTTTGAACCGCGCGACGACTTGACCATTTTTGTCAACTACGAACTTCTCAAAGTTCCACGATACATCACCTTTTGGTTCTATTGCGCTTGTTAGTCGCTCGTAAAGTGGGTGTTTGTCGGAACCTTTTGCGTGAACTTTATCGAACAAGTCAAAAGTTACACCATAGTTCTTGTCGCAAAATGTGGCAATTTCTTGGTTTGTGCCTGGTTCTTGGGCGCCGAAATCGTTACTAGGGAATCCAAGTATACGTAATCCGGCATCGCGGTACTTTTTGTTTAATTGCTCTAGTCCGCTATATTGCCCTGTGTAACCGCAGTAAGATGCGACGTTTACTATTAATAGTACTTTTCCAGCATATTCACTGAGGTTTTTTTCTTGCCCGTCGATTGTTTTGACTGCTATGTCTGTAATTGTGGTACTCATTTAACTAATGGTGTGATTGTAAACCATTGTTAAGTTTCCCACATCACAGTCACTACTTCCTAACTCCTAACTCCTAACTCCTAACTTAATCGTGTACGGAACCGTCAGGCATGATGGCACCGCTTAACATGGCGCCGATGAGTTTGACTTGCACTCTATCGCCGATCATGACTCTGGCATTACGGAAGTCGGCGCCTCGTAAATCAGCACCGCTTAAGTCGGCACCTATTAAGTTGGCTGACTGTAAATTGGCTTCTCGTAAATCGGCTAGCAGTAAATTTGCCCGAAATAAATTAGCTTCAGATAGATTTGCACCACGTAAATTTACTTTGTGCATAAATGTATCGCTAAGATTGGCGCCGCTAAGATTTGCATAACTCAAGTTTCGACCGGAGAAATCACGGTTACTTAAGTTGGCATTACTATAGTCTTTACCGCTTAAGTCTGGATGCTGCTTAGGCGGTTGATAATTCGATTGATATGTTTGTTCTTGATAACTTGGCTGGGGTGTGGGTTTTGGTGTGGTTGAAGATGCGGGTCTGTAAGTTGTTTGGCTATACGATGTAGATTTTGGCGCCGCTTCTGCAACAGGTTCTTTTGGCGTTTCTGCAACAGGTTCTGGTGCTGGCTGCGGTTTAGGTTCTGGTGCTGGCTGCGGTTTAGGCTCTGGTGCTGGCTCGTATGTTCTTGATTGTGAGGTATATCTAGTTGACTTTGGTGGCGGTTGTGATACAGGTCTAGATGACTGCCTATAGCTTGTTTGCGAGGATGTGCGATTAACGTTAAAGCGTGATTTGTGCGAGCGTAACTTTTCGCGCGCTTCGTTAATATCTTGAAGCTTTTTCTCTGCTTTTTCTCTTAAACGTTGATTATCCAACGGGATACGGTCTGGATGCCATACAAAAGCCAAATCTTTGTAAGCCTGGTTAACTTCGTCAAGAGTAGCTCCTGGCTCCAATTCTAAAATTCGGTAGTATCGCTCCAGTTCTCGTAGCATAAGGCAGTTGTATTTTTACCATTTTAATTATGAGTGATTTAGCCCCTTATCTGCTGAAATCAGGAGTAAATCTTTTGACTAATTCGTTCAGGACATCACAAATACAGTATTTTTTAATTTTTGTGATTACCTAGAATTATGAATCGGGACTAGAGAATATACATTTGGATAATATACATTTTCGTTCGTCCCTATTCCCGGACTCAGAGAATCCTCAATTTTTATCTACCGAATCAGCAAACGCTCGCGTATAGCTCGCAAATAAGCTCGAATCGGTACTTGATATATCTCAATGAACAACCATAAAATGATTGTAAAGTGCGATATAAAAGTCAACGCAGTCCAAATATAAGGTACCCAGCTTAACGGAGCCTCTGGCGATGGGGGGAAATTGTAAGCAACGATACCTATTAGTCCTGTTGGTAAAAATATAAAGGCAAGTGCTGCAAAAACGTAACCCCAGCCAAATTCAACTCCTTCTAGTTGAGCTTCTGTCCAATTGAAACCATTCCAACGCCAAACTAAAGGAGGTTGTCGCGAAGGCATTTTTAGTTGCTGTTGTTCTATATTGACAGTGAAGATTTGCTGACAAAAATCACAAGACATTGCCTCCATCATGGGCATATGAGTAATTTTACCCACACGACAAACCGGACAGGGATAAGCACCGTGATAGTTAAATGATGTTGATAAAAGTTTGGAACTGGGCTTCATATATAAGTCGATGCGTCGATAACGTTGTGCAATGGATGGTTAATAGGCGCCGCGCTTTCCACTCAATCGATGCTATGAACATATCCTGCTTACCCTGGTGGTTGCCGATTGACTACTACCTATTATCTATAAAGCTTTACTTCACTAAGCTGTACTTTACAGAATAAACACTATTTTTTTTAATGATGCTCATATATTGACGAATGCTATTATACCCTGTTAAATTGTAAAGGATAGGATTATTATAAGTTTTTCCAGCAATCTAATCAATGATACATACAATTAGCTATTTTTATTTTTGGCGTCGGGTGGTTCACTGGGAGTGAATTATGTTTCCACATGGAAATCACCCAGTGAACCGCAGGCTAGATGTTCTGCGGTTTTTGTTTTTTTGTACTTCTATTAATTTGTTCGTTATGGCATACCTTACAAGCTGGTTTTACGGATTTTATTTTTGGTTCGGATATCCTCCGGAGCAATAGGCGCGTCATGACGACAAACTTTTGCCCGGAGTATTCAGACTCCGGGTTTTTTTTTGACTTTCACACATATAAACAACATTTTGCAATGAATAACGCTAAACTCGCTGCTAAATCAAACCAACAACAATCTTTAGTCCAAATCTCTGATAATGTAACCTTCGGCGCCGAAGAAATAATTATTATTGGTGGACCCTGTGCGGTAGAAAGTTACGAACAAATGGAAACCGTAGCAGAAAAACTCCATACTTCCCCTGTAAAAGCATTACGTGGTGGAGTTTACAAACCCCGCACATCTCCTTACGCATTTCAAGGTATGGGTGAAACTGGGTTGAAAGTACTAGCAGAAGTAAAAGACAAATATAATCTACCTGTAGTCACAGAAGTAATGGCGATTTCACAAATCGAAGTTATAGCTGCTCATGCTGATATGCTGCAAGTAGGCAGTCGCAACATGCAAAACTTCGATTTACTCAAAGAACTTGGACGTGCAGGTAAACCAATTTTACTTAAACGCGGTTTAGCTGCCACAATTGAAGAGTTTGTCATGGCAGCAGAATATATTTTAAGTCACGGCAATTCTGATGTAGTACTGTGCGAACGTGGTATTCGCAGTTTTGATAACTATACTCGTAACGTATTAGACTTAGGCGCCGTAGCAGCACTCAAACAAATTACACATCTACCAGTTATCGTAGACCCATCACACGCTGCTGGTAGACGCGAACTAATAGCACCATTATCACGTGCCGCAATTGCATGTGGCGCCGATGGATTAATAATAGAGTGTCATCCAGTTCCAGAAAAATCAGTTTCCGATGCACAACAAGCACTATCTTTAGAAGAAATGATTGATTTAGTGTACACATTAGTACCAGTTGCCTTCTCTGTCGGACGCAAAATATCTAATAGAAAAGTGCTGAGTAGAAAGTGCTGAGTGCTGAGTAGGAAAGAAAATTCTTTACTCAGCACTCAGCACTCAGCACTCAGCACTCAGCACTCAGCACTCAGCACTCATTACTAATTAGCTGCTTTTTCTAGTGCTGCGACTACATCATCTAAAGCTTTACCTGCTTCTTTGATGAAATTATCTGCTTCAGCATCAGATTCAGCATTGACCGCAGCTTGTACTGATGCAAGCGCGCGGTTCATTGCTTGGGCGCCTTCTGGAACACCAGCTTGTTCTAATAAACTTGCTGTTTCTTCCATTGCTACTAATGCTGTGTCAAAATGCAGTTGCACTTGTTGTATACTTTTTGCTGTTTGGGTTGCAAGCATTGCGTTTGCTGCTCTTTCTAATGCATTGCCTGCTTTGTAGAGTGCTTCTTGGTCGATGGCTTGCGCTAGTAGTGTTGAGGTTGGTGAAGATGGTGTTTTATTAACGTTGGTGCTTGCTGTTGCTGGAAATGTGGTGAGCATTAAACCTGCAACAACAATGTTTGATAAAATAATTTGACGTAGCATTTTATGATTTTTTCCTATTTTTAAGATTGGAAATCCCCCCCTAGCACCCCTTAATAAGGGGGAATAAGAGTGGTGTTTGAAGCTTTTTTTATGAAGGAAGAGGGAACAATATTATGATTTAAAGCCCCCCTTATTAAGGGGGGTTGGGGGGATTAAATTTCAGTTATATTACTTCTACAAACTGGCATAGCATTTGTGCTATCGTCAATCTGAAATATAAGTAAAATCAAAAATTTACACTTTTTATTTATTAAGTCGGTAAATATACTTTGTTTGTAAAAAATATAGATAAGGAACGGGCAGGGATGCCCATTCCACAAGATGCTTTATAAGATGTATTACAGGACTTTGATTTATTGGGTGATTTTACGGAATTCATATGATTCACCTTTGGCGCCCCAAACTTGTTTGCCGTTGGCATCAAAGCCTCTATCCCAGGTATTCATTCCTGTTTTACTTAATACAACTGTGTTAGTGATTTTTACGGCGCCTCGAAAGTTAGCGGGGCAACCTTCATTTGGTGTTACACCAATATAGTTTTCTCCTGAACGTGTAAGATAAACGCTGCAAACTGGTTTACCAAGGTCAGTTGATGTAACTACTCGTTCAGAAACTGGTTTGTTGCAGAGGTTAATAACAGATTGTACATTAGCTGGTTTGTAAGATAATGACCGCACGGTTCGACCGTTATTTACCGAAGATATTTCTAGAAAGCGTTGCCGATAAGGTTTGTTCAGTTCGCTTGATAACGCTTGCTCTTGATATAGAAATATTGGATTATTAGATTTATTGGTTGCTTGAGCATTCTCATTTAGACTAATACGGCAAGCAGTCATCCTGACATTTGCAGCTTTAGGATTTACGCGCGCTCGTGCCGAAGTATCCATTATCCCTTCCAAGCGCTGTGCAACTTCTTCTACCTGCTGCTGACTTGGCACAGCTTTATCTTGGGCTACAGCAACCAGAGTATAATTACTCAGTAGAGAGGCGCCGAGTAACACAATACCCAAACCGCAATTTTGGAAAATTTTTGTAACAGTCTTCATCGGTAATACTTATGTAAAAATATGGAATTAATACAACTATTCTAAATCAAGATTACAGAAGCATCTCAAACGTCTAAAAATATGTCATCTCATGTGGCGCCGTAACAGTCACGACATTTCTTAACAAACGGTACCAATCTTCAAAAATCTATACAATTTTTTGTTTGTTTAAATTAATAATAGTTAACTGAGAAAAAATAGTTATTTTGTGCTATTGTTAGCCCTAGGATTAAAATAAAAAATCATGAGTCATGATTATCGCTGGTGAATACTCATTTAATGGTGGTAAAGAGTATATAAAAAACCACTATTCGCATCTACTTACAGAAATACGCGAAGTTATTGCAGCAGTAAATGCTAGCCAATATAAAAATAAACAAAGTGAACGAGCTAGTCTATCATCACTTAACCAAGCATTTAAAAACGAATTTAAAGCACGTAGTTGGGTAAATCGTCGTGTTCGCTGCGAGTATCCCACACAATTTTATAAACCTGAGTACCAAACCCGCGTTAAGATGGATGGTTCTTTCAGAGATATGGATTTCGTGAAAGAAAAGCTTGGTATTGAAGTACAGTTTGGCAAAGACTCCTTTATGGTATGTAACGTTTGTGCCAAAATGACAATTTTTAAAAATTTAGGACATATTGATGCTGGAATTGAAATTGTACCAGTGAAAAAACTTGTTAGTTCTATGTCTACAGGTGTTTCGTTTTTTGAACAATTCATTTGGGATTTAGAGCAACGAGGTGTTTCAAATATAGATATACCTGTATTAATTATTGGGATTGATGATGAATATGGTGGAGAAATTCTTGCAACACCTGAAGAAGTAGTGGAGTTACAAGAAGATTAGCTGAAATTTAAAAAGGAATATGCCATATTTTTAGATTATTTCCTGCGCTACCACCACTAGCAATACTTTGCCCATCTGGACTAACGACGATAGAATAAATAAAGCCGGAGTCTTTTTTTAAAGTACGAAGTTTTTTTCCAGTAACTGGATTCCATAGTTTGATAGTGTTGTCATTACTACCACTAATTAAAATTTCATCGATGTTTAAAGGTTGATTATATTTAGCACCAGATGCGAAGGTAACAGAATTAACTTTTTCGGTATGTCCTTCTATGGTACGGATTACTTCTCCTGTTACCAAGTTCCATAGTTTAATAGTTTTATCTTTACTACTGCTTGCTAACATAACACCTCTTGCATCAAAGGCAATGGAGAGGACAATATCTGAATGTCCTTTTAGTGTGCGGATTTCTTGACCGTTTACTAAATTCCATAATTTGATAGTTTTATCCCAACTACCACTAGCTAGTGTTGCACCATCGGGACTAAAAATAATGTTATCGACTGCTTGAGAATGTCCTTCTAGTGTGCGAATTTCTTTTGCGCTTGCTACATCCCATATTTTGATAGTTTTGTCTAAGCTGCTACTAGCTAGCTGTTTGCCATTAGGACTAAAAGCTATGGAGCTAACACCTTGTGTATGTCCTTTGAATGTGTTGATTAAATTTCCTGTTGCCACATCCCACAGTTTTATGGTTTTATCGGCGCCGGAACTTGCTAGTATTTTAGAGTTAGGACTAAAAGCTATAGACCAAATCCAATTGCTATGTCCTGTAAAGGTGCGAATTTCTTGCCCTGTGGCTGAATTCCATAATTTTATCGTTTTATCATCACTCGCACTCGCTAGTATTTTACCATCAGGAGCAAATGCCACAGAATTTACATCGCTTGAATGTCCACTTAAAGTTTTAGGCGCCAATTTGAATCTGTTTTCTTCCTGATCTTGATTCGGTTGAATATTTTGAGATTGTTTAGAAGAATACCAACCAATGCCTAAAGTTAACAAAGTTATTATACTAAACAACAGTAGTTGATTCTTGAGTAGGTTATCTAATTGAGTTCGCTGTGTTAACTTGGTTTGGAGAGGTTCATTAATCGAGGTGTGGTTGAAAGTGTTGTGTGTTAAGTGTGCGTAAGCTTCTGAGGCAGATTGGTAGCGTTTTTGAATGTCAGCTATTAACAGCTTGTCTAAAAAGTTACCTAATTCCTGGCTTGGTAATACGCTCTTTACTTTAATATGGCGCCGCCAGTCGTTAGTCCAGCTAAAACCGTGTTCCATCCATAATTTAGATGGAGAAATGCCTGTTAGCAGGTAAAAGCAAGTTACACCTAAACTATATAAATCACTTGCTGGGTAAGTTTGCCCATGTTGTAATTGTTCAGGTGCGCTATAACCATGTGACCCAATAGCTGTACCAACTTTAGTCTGTACTGTTTCACTTAGCTGCTTCGAGGCACCAAAATCTATTAGCACAAATTTACCATCACTCGAACGGCGAATAATATTTTGTAATTTAATATCTCGGTGAATTACCCCACGCTCGTGAATATACTTTAATACAGGTAATAAATCTAACAACAGTTCTTGAACTTTACTTTCTCTGTAAATTCCTTGTAGCTGTAGTTCTTTGAGCAAATTTAGCCCATCAATATATTGTTGCACCAAGTATAAATAATTGTCTTGCTCAAAGTAAGCGTATAGCGAAGGTATTTGTGGATGTTCTCCCAACTGCTGTAGTTGGTTCGCTTCTTGTTTAAATAGCTCAATTGCTTTCTTGATAACCATTGGCTCTTGAGTTTTCGGTGCCAACTGCTTAACAACACACTTCTCATCTAACTTATCTACGTCGGAAGCTAGATAAGTTTTGCCAAAACCTCCCTCGTTAGATAGAACTTTAATAATACGATAATGACCTCTAAGTAGAGGTATCAAAGGTGTACCGCATTCGTGACAATGACTGGCAGAGTCAGGGTTCAAAGGATTTGAGCAGTCGGGATTTAGGCAACAGAGCATACTGGTATTCGTGTCCAGCTTAAGTTATTATTGAGCCACACCTTACTAATTTAACAACCGGATTTTACTTAAACAATATTTTCTAAATTCTTGTTAATTTTATAGCTAGAATCGCTATATAACACCTATACTTAAGTAATTAATTTCAAAATAATTATGATTATGCTGTAATTCTTACCACAATTAATTTCATAAATGTAATTTTATCATCAAAATTTTAAAATCAACCGTGAGGAGTAGAATGATGGCAAACAATAAGAATAAATATTATCCAAAAAATAATCAAGAAAAAATCAAGCTAATTTTAGCCAGTTGCGTAAGCAGCACTGTATTAGTATTAAATAATGGCTTATCTCTCGCAGCATCAGCAAAGTCTTTGACCGTAAATTCAGAAAGCCCAAATTTCCGAAGTATAAATTATCTGAACACAAACTCTTCAAATCAAACAAATTCTAATTCAAAACAGTTTTTACTGGCGAAACCACCAGATGAGAGACAACCAGAAGCAGTAGAACAAGGTATTGAAAAAATTCCAACATCTGAAATACCGCAACAACGAGAACCCAAACAGCCAATAAAATCTCCTTTACCTCCTACCCCATCACCCGTAACTCCTACACCCGAACCAACTCCAACACAACCAAACGTAACTCCTACTACAACTGCAACACCTGAACCATCTCCAACTCCAACACAAACGGCGCCGACTCCACAACCAAATGTAACCCCTACAAAACCACCAACACAAACGGCGCCACAACCTAAACCTCAACCAGTACAACGTCGTCAAACACCGCAACCAAATGTAACTCCTACAACACCACCAATACAAACGGCGCCACAACCTAAACCTCAACCAGTACAGCGTCGTCAAACACCGCAACCAAATGTAACTCCCACGACACCGAGACAAACGGCGCCACAACCTCAACCAGTACAAAGGCGTCAATCTACACCTGTACCTCAACGAATAGAATCAATACCTTCTGAAAATATTGAATTTAATCAAATACCTCAAAGACAGAGAAATCAGCAGCAAAGAAAAAAATCACCTGTTTCTTCGTCTGGTAATTATAAAAATATTAACTTTGTAGATGTAGAAATTGGAGTTTTAAAAAGAGGTGATTTCCAGTCACAAGGCAGATATTTTCATTTCTACGAATTCGAGGGTACAGAAAATCAACTTATTGAAGTTAGGTTAACTGGGAGTATAGATAAGCGTCGTTCTAATAATTTGAGCCTAGACCCTTTTATGTTTTTACTAGACTCAAATAATCAAGTTATTTTAACTAGAGGTAGCAACGAATTAAGTAATGGACAAGCTAGCGGAAGGGTTAAGAGTGCATTTGCATTCGTTCGACTTCCTGCTACAGGTAAATATACCATTGCAGTAACTAGTCGTAACCCACGAGATAGCGGTCGCTATAGTTTGGCTTTACGGAACGATAGAGCTAGTTATGCTTTAGATAAATCTGGTGTGCTGACTGCGCGAAGTTCTACTATTAGAAGAAATGGTAGTCCTTATAGTGTTTCTAAGTTTCAAGGTAGAAGAGACCAGCTTGTAAGTATACGTGCTGATAGTGTTTTTGAAGATTTTTCTCCTTATGTTGTGCTTTTAAACTCTAGAGGGGAGGTTGTTGCTAGGGATAATGATAAGGATGGTAGATACAGTGCTTTAATTGACAGGGTTAGGTTGCCTCAAGATGATACTTATTATGTGGTAGTTATTTCTGCTATTGCGCGCGAGAGGGGAACATATAGATTAACTGTTTTTTAATTATGGTGTTGGTGTTGGGTTCCGTTCCACAAAGCCAACCTACATATTACTATGCAGCCTGGTTTTCAGGTGAAACCAGGCTTACTGAAATATTAGACGAAAGCATTCCTCCATGACCTACAAGTATTGGCAATTTTAAACTTTCACTGGTTTTAGAAATATCCACGCAACAAAGAAAGTTGCTGCTGTAAATAACTGCGTCAAGTCTAATGCAGATAAATACCCATCGGAAAATGAAGCAATGCTTCTATCGGTTATGCCGAATACCCAAGACGATACACCAAAAAGCCATATCCCATTCTTAAGGTTTCCTACAAATTCATTCGAGTCGCTCGATTGCTGATTATTCATAATTTCCTATTTTTTCGTATAAATTGGCAAAATCGCACTATTCTGACTCAATTGATAAAATTAATCTCCTTAACATAAATCAATATGTTTGTTGCCAAGTATGTATATATATTAATAAATATTTTACTTACTTGACATCACTACCCCCAGGTACATGTGGTTTTTTCTTTGGCTATGCCTTTGGATAGTTTGTTGCTAGCTCAAATAGGCGCCAAAGCAATTTATCTAGGCTGCATAAGGCTTTTGACCTTTAACACCAAGCTAAAACTCACAATCGGAGTCATTTGTATACTGCACCCAGGTAGCACTTTTTTGATGCCATTGTAATCACCAGTATTCTGAATTGGTGTTACCAATGTAACAATTTACGTAACAAATCTTAAGAAACCCGGTTTCTATGTCTTTAGATACTGATTGTGCGGCGCCTGAGTTTGTAAAAGTAGAATATAAGGCGCAACTCAATCACAGAAACCGATTATGACTGCAACTCAAATCACAATTCCGAGACAGGAGGCAAGACGTAAGGATATTACGCCACAACTAGGATTAGTTTGTATTACGTTCTCCAAAGATGTACGTTTTAAGACAATTACGCGCACACGGTATTTACAGTTAACAGAGAATTTAAAAGCACGTACTCTTGAAGAGCTTTATCGTGAGAACTTAAGGCGCCTGCATATTGCATTAGAGTATTGTCATAAGCGTGGAATAAAACTTTACCGTATGTCTTCAGGGTTATTCCCACTTAGTGACTGGGAAGATAATATTGGCGCCACTGTTTTAGAGAATATGGGCGCCGATTTAGCACGGGTTGGGCAAAAAGCTACAAAATTGGGTGTAAGAGTCGTGTTGCATCCCGACCAATTTGTTGTGTTAAGCTCAGATTCACCGTTAATTGTTGAATCAAGTATTAAAATCTTAACAGGACACGCACGCACTTTTGATTTGATGGGTTTACCGCAGTCACCTTGGGCATTAATGAATATTCATGGTGGAAAATCACAGCGTACAGATAATTTAGTTAGTGTAGTTTCGCAGCTACCTGACAATATAAAAAATAGATTGACGTTTGAAAACGACGAACACGCTTATAGCAGCAGTGAGATATTAGAAGTGTGTCAACGTACTGGTGTACCAATGGTATTTGACGCGCACCACCATGTATGTCATGAAAATTTAGATTCGTATGATGAGCCTAGTGTTGCAGAAATGTTTTATGCTGCGCGTGGAACTTGGGAAAATCCAGATTGGCAATTAGTACATATTTCTAATGGAGAAGAAGCGTTTAAAGATAGAAAGCATAGTGATTTAATTAATTCTATGCCTGAAGTGTACCGAGAGGCGCCTTGGATTGAAGTTGAAGCTAAACACAAAGAAGACGCTATCGCTAATTTGCGGGATTGGTGGATTGATGCATAATAATAATAAACGGGCAGGGATGCCCGTTCCACAAGATGATGTATAAGATATACAAGATAAATAATTTGATTTTTTGGAGTGTTGGTTTAACATGTTAGATTTTGCAATGTTTGTAAGTTTTGTCTTTACGAGTGAATAGCAAGTTGAGAATTACAATTGTAATAATGGCGAGTGCTGCATTTGCATAAAAGACTCCTTGTATTCCTACAACACCAAATGTAATACCTGAAAACAGTGGACCTAATGCTCTTCCAAATGATTGAACTGTTACATTCAGTGCCATAAATCCTCCTCGGTAGCCTTCGGGTGCTTTTTCTGCTAACATTGCTTGTAGTGGTGGTAAAGATATGGCTTGCGATATACCAAATAGAAAAGAGGGAATTAATATTAACCAAACACTGTGAATTATTGGGATGATTAACAGTGCAATTGCACAGATTACAAAGCCTAAGCTGATAAGAGTTTTTTCATTTAACCAACGAGTTAATAGAGCAAGTTGAGAAGCTACCAAGGCAAAAGCGATTGATTCAGATGCAAGAAGAATACCAATTTCTGCACTCGAAGCTCCAAGAGATTTTTGCATGTAGACTGGAAGAAAGATATAGCAGGCGCCTAACTCGATGATGAACATGGAAAATACTGTGATTAGTAATCCCAATACTTGAGGATTTTTAACGTTTTTCCAAGTGGTTTGAAAGTAGACTTTGAGATTAACCTTTTCAGTTTTATGAGATTTATTTGAGAGTTTAAGCTTTGTTGCAACTAAAAAGGCGACTGGAAACGCTAATGCTGATAGTAAGAATACATAGCGCCAACTAAATTCAGCCAGCATTCCGCCAAGTATAGGATAAATTGTCGCGGCAACTCCAATCATGGCTGAGTTAATACCCATTGCACTTGTTAGCATTTTACCACTGTATAATTCACTGATTAATGTCAGTTCTAATGCTTCTAAACTAGCGGCGCCGATACCTGATAAAAAGCGCCATTCTAGTAAGCTACGAAAACTATTAGCTGACGCGCATAATATTCCAGCAAGTCCAAATAATATTAGCGAAGGAATTAGTATTTTTTTTGTTCCAATGCGGTCTGCTAACGCTCCAAATATAAAACAACCAAATGTAGTTGGTATTAAAAAGCTTGTCATTAGCATTCCAATTTGTTCGGTTGGAACATTTAGGCTTTGGGCAATGTTTGGAATGATTGGATTAATGCTAAAGACTCCGCTTGTTGCTATTAATGTGATACTAACGATTAGGAAGAATCTGCTGTCAAAGTTTATTTTAGCTGCATCTTTGTTGTTAAAGCTTGATAACGAACCCATAGTTTTTAACCTTTATTAGTGAACTATTGGTTTCTACAAGCAGGAATTTTGGTTTATGCACTGTCTGGCCAAAAAATCAACTTAACATTGCTTAACATTAAGGCGTTACAGCATAGGTGTCTCTTCTAAGAGCAGTGACTTGTATAGAGATGAACCACAAAGACACAAAGGACACAAAGATGAGAGGAAGAGGAGTCTCGTGCATAAACTATATTTGTGACCCCTATCCATATATGTAACCAGATTGTGATTTTCTTAAAATGAGTATTTTAGATTTTCCCCGTCTGCATTTCCAGGGTTTCGCGCGTATTCATGCTCCTACAGGACATAAGTATGGAAATGTTGATGTCAGTAGCAACACTGTTTATATGAATGGTAAACCGGTTGATAGCAGTTTACCTTCATCTGAATACCACGAATATCTCTAT
Organism: Calothrix sp. PCC 7716; assembly: GCF_019977735.1. Classification (GTDB taxonomy): domain Bacteria; phylum Cyanobacteriota; class Cyanobacteriia; order Cyanobacteriales; family Nostocaceae; genus Dulcicalothrix. The sequence goes on from NZ_AP025018.1 coordinate 1,604,943, forward strand.
AATTTGGGTCCTCGCTTCAATTCTCAAGGACAATATGATGAAAACGGCGCCTTTAGTATGGCGACAGGATGGAATTTTGGCGGTAATGGTCATTTTTCTATCGAAGCACAAATAATTAGCACCCAGCGCGCGTTTGGAGAAGTTGACCAAAGTGACCCAGTGGTGGGACGTAGTGTTGATTTATGGGGTCATTACAATGATTACGTGAAAACAACTTTTAACCGCGCGCGCTTTTTTGAGTGTGACCCAGCATCAAATTGGACTGATACAATTATGCTAGGTCAGCTCAGTTTTGGCAGACAAGGTGGTTCGCACGAAGTGGGTTATATGGTTTCTGCTCCCATTACTGGTATGCAGTTAGCTCGCTGGCAAGATTTTAATCATTTACACAATTTACCTGAACACTGTTTAAATAAACAATTTCAACGCGCTGCTGTTTATCAGTTTGCAATACCTAAAGAGAGCGAAGATTTTTTGTGGGGTGAAGTTGCTCAATCTCCTACGGTATCTATGTTACAACAAGCAATGAGCCGTGATGATGTGTTGGGGTTGGTGGTGCAATTTAGTATTAGCAGTATGTCCGCACCCGTTCAACCTGACTCACCAAGTTTTTGGGAATTGCACGGAACGATTGGTTTGTGGTGTAAAGATGAACTCCGTACTTATCCTCACGGGCGCCTACTAACTCCTTGTCACCTTGATAAGTCTAAAAAGTCGCTTTCTAATTTGACGCTTCAAGTTACTCCTGCTGGTGTCAGTTTCAACATGATTACGGCTGTACCTGGAGTTGGACGTGCTGATAAACCTGAAAAAGGCCCTGTTCAACCAATTACTTCTAAGCTTGATTTGGGTGATTTAGAATTACGTACTATTAATAGTCAAAGATTAATCGCGTGCATACCCAAACAAGCGTATCAACTTGAAGCGCATCGAAAGACAAGTGGAGTAATAGATATTTCTGTACAACTTGAATCGGGAATTGCTGAGATTATAGAACACGAAGGATTATGTATTGTTGGATATGGCGCCAATAAACAACCGCAAATTCTCCTTACTGAACAAGAAATCAATCTTCAGATAGATGATGGATGTTTATTTATTGAACATCCTAATTGGAAACATGGTGAAGACCATGCCGTTGAGTTAGAAGTGCGGTCTTTTGTTAGAGGGCGCCCTGCACCAGTTTCTGTTTACTTACGTCAGTTTTATAACCCCAAAGCTTTTCCTCAACTCAAATATGAGTTTGAAAGCTTTGCAGAAAATGCTGGAAAGACTTTTGAGTTTCCGTGCTGTTCGTCGATGCCAATTGTACATTTTAAACCTGGTGTTGGCGCCGACCAAGGCGAGTTTGCTTCTTTGGGCAAAATTTCCACCGACTCAAATGGACGTGGTTGGGTGACATTACGTGGCGCCAAGTCAGGTACTGCAAAGGTTTTACTTACCGTCAACCCCGACAAATTAGTTGATGATGCCGAAATTGCTTATGATAACGATGATAATTTGAATTTCTGGGCAGGTGCTGGTTTCTTTGCCGTGCGTGTGTTAGGTGATGACTGGCATTTAGAAGATATTCCCGATGAAGCTGTAGATTTCAACTTAATCTACAAACACATCCTGGCATTCTATGAGTTTAGCTTTTCATTTATGAAGGTTGATGTTTTTAGTCTCGCTGACCAGTGCAAAGTCGAAACTTATGCGCGCTTGATGTGGCAAATGTCTGACCCCAAAAATAAATACAAAACTTATTATATGCCTCCTAGTCGTGATATGTCTGAACCAAAAACAAATTTATTGCGTAAATTCCTGCAAAATCAACAGCGAGTTGGTTACGTTCCACCTGTTGAAAGCGAACCAAAACAAGTTCAACGTAGTATTCAAACTCGTGAAGAATTAGTAACAGCACTACGACAAGCAGCTGAATTGGAAGTAACTGTAATGCTGCAATATATTTATGCAGGGTATTCAGTACCTAATTACGTGACTGGAGAAGAATATGTACGTCGAGGTTTATGGACTCCTCAACAACTGCAATTAGCTTGCGGTGATGGTAAAGAAGTACATAATTACGGTATGCGGGGAGTCTTACTCGAAGTTTCTCGTGAGGAAATGATACACTTTTTGATGGTCAATAATATATTGATGGCAATTGGTGAACCTTTCTATCCAGCAGTACCTAATTGGAGTACACTAAACGCGCGTTTTCCAATCGATGTAGATTTTGCGCTCGAACCATTGAATGCTTCATCTTTACAGCGGTTTATGCATTTAGAAATGCCCGACTTTTTAGAATCAAATTTAGCTAACGAACCTGTATCAAAAGATTTTACCGCTGACCGTTTACATAATTATGGTTCTTTGAGCGAACTATATCGCCAAATTCGCGAAGCACTCCAAAATATTCCAGATTTATTTGTTGTTAAAAAAGGTTCTACAGGTGGCGAACATCGTTTATTTATGCGCGATGATTTTAATAAAGCGCATCCAGATTACCAATTACAAGTCGATGATTTAAACAGCGCACTCTTTGCTGTAGACTTAATAACCGAACAAGGAGAAGGCGCCGACAAACAATCACCTTCATTCGAGCGTTCCCACTATCAAAAATTCCGTCGCTTGGCTGACTCGTTAGCGTCAGAACAAATGTCTGACCCAAAAACAGGACATCAAGTACCGTGGAACCCTTCTTACCCAGCATTAAGAAATCCTTCGCTATATCACCGAGATTACAGCACTAATGTTGTGACGGTACCCGAAACTCGTGCAGTTATGGAAATGTTTAACGAAACTTATTTTCTGATGATGCAGTTAATGGTGCAGCATTTTGGATTAATGCCTACAGGTAGTTTAAGACGTTCTAAATTAATGAACGCTGGCATTGATGTAATGACAGGTATGATGCGTCCTTTAGGTGAGTTATTAATGAGTTTGCCTTCGGGAAAACGTGGTAAAACTGCTGGCCCATCATTTGAAATTGCTTCACCAGCTTATATTCCGGCGCCAGAAGTAGCAATGACGACAATATCACGCAGATTTGAAGCATTAAGCAACAAAGCCAGAGAAAACGAAGTTGTGCCAAATACGGTGTGTGAAATGTTTGAGTTTTATACCAAGTTTTTTGATGACTTAGCTTTGGCGCCTCAATCTTTATTACATTAGGACTTACAACATATGAATGATATCAAAACAGATGTTTTAATAATTGGTGGTGGCCCTGTGGGTTTAGCGATGGCAGCCGAACTACGCTACCAAGGTATAGATTGTATCTTGATTGAACAAACCGATGGAGAAGTAACAGACCCAAAAGTTAGCACAGTTGGACCGCGTTCGATGGAGTTTTGCCGTCGTTGGGGTATTGCCCAGCAAATACGCGATGCAGGTTGGGATGTTAATCATACTTTAGATGTTGCTTGGGTAACTTCTGTTGGTGGACACGAAATATACCGCGCGCATTTTCCATCATATGCTAAACGTGTACTTCCTGAGTACACACCAGAACCAGAGCAAGTGTGTCCGCAAAACTGGTTTGCTCCTGTATTTCAAAATTTTTTAGGGGAATATCCAAATGGACAAATACGCTTTTTGTGTCAACTAGATGATTTTGAACAAACAGATAAAGGTGTTGCTGCTACTGTTACATGTCTTAAAACACTCACAGTAAATGTAATTCATGCTCAATATATGGTTGCTTGTGACGGCGCCCGTAGTATGGTACGTAAAAAATGTGGTGTTGATGCTCCTAAACTACACGACACCCAGGTATTTCAAAGCGTTGTTTTCAAAGCACCTGAACTTGCAACTCAAATGGGTGAGCATCATGCAATGGTGTATTTTTTAGTCAACCCAATAATTCAAGAACCGTTACGTGCAGTCGATGGAAAGTCTTTATATCGCCTGATTCTGAAGCCTAAAGAAAATGGCGAAGTACGTGACGCTACTGAAGCAATTCGTGCGGCTATATCTATTGATACGCCATTTGAAATAGTTTCTAATCAACCTTGGCGCCTTAGCCATCGAGTTGCAGAACGTTTTCGAGATGGACGTATATTTTTTGTTGGTGACTCTGCTCACACCTTATCACCTTCTGGCGGTTTTGGGATGAATACAGGTATTGGTGATGCTGTTGACTTAGGTTGGAAACTTGCGGCAACTCTTAAAGGTTGGGGTGGCGCCAACTTGCTCGATAGTTATGAAATAGAAAGACGTGCCATAGCAGTACGTAATCTTGAAGAAGCGAATAAAAATTTGCAACGAACCCAAAAGCGTGCAATTCCACCAGTAATTATGACTGATTCTCACGAAGGCGCCCAAATTCGTGCAGAAATGGCGCAAGGTATGGAGCGCAGTGGAGTTAAGCGGGAATTTGAAGCACCAGGAGTTCATTTTGGCTTCCGGTATGAATCTCCAATTATTCAATCGGATGGTACACCTCCTAGCGATAACCCTTTTGAATGGCAGCAAACTAGTTATCCTGGTTGTCGGGCGCCTCATGCTTGGTTAGAAGCTAGAAAATCTACTCTTGATTTATTCGGTCATGGTTTTGTATTAATGTGTTTTGGCGCCATGCAAGGAGTTGAAACATTTGCTCAAGTTTGCCAAGACAAAAATGTTCCTCTCAACATTCACTATATAAATGATGCAAAAATTGCCCAGCTTTACGAGCGTAATTTTGTATTGGTAAGACCTGATGGGCATGTCGCTTGGAGAGGTGATGCTTTGCCAAATGAGATAAACGCATTAATCGACCGTAGCATAGGCGCCATTAACTGTAGCATAGGCGTCTCGCCTGTGCAGTGATATCTTTATATTTTTGACCACAGAGACACAGAGTCCACAGAGAAAATCACAAAGACAAAAAAAGAGAAAGAGAGGTTATATCTTAATAATTCTTCCCTCTGTTATCTCTGTGCCTCTGTGGTAAAGAGAATTATATGGCTGCACAAAAACCAGCATTGCATAAATTTTTTTGTTCACCCCTAGATACTTTAAGAGTGATACCGCGATTATGATATGAAGCTTTACTATGCCCCAGCCTCATCCTATTCGCAAAGAGTACTGATTGCTCTTTATGAAAAAGAGATTAATTTTACACCTGTTGAAGTTAATCTTTTCGACCCAGAGGTACGTCAAAACTATTTAAATATTAACCCTTTTGGCAAAGTACCTACCTTAGTTACTGATGATGGTACAGTATTATTTGAAGCTAGCATCATCATTGAATACCTTGATAAAACTTACCCGTGCGCGCCGCAGCTTATTCCTGTAAATTCAGATAAAGCTTTAGAAACACGGATGCTAGAGCGAATTATTGATGTTTATATCAACACCGGACGCGAAGCATTATTTAGTGACACTCAACGTCCAATTGAAGCACGAGGCGCCGCTAATGTTATCAAAGCAAGCAAATTAATGGAGACTGCACTCTTGTTACTTGATGAGCGACTCGCTTCCCGTACTTGGCTTGTGGATGAATTTTCGGCTTCTGATTGCGCTGCGGCTCCTACTTTAGCTTATTTGCGTATCGTTTATAACTACGAGCATTTATCTAATTTGACGAATTATGTCAAACGTTTAGAATCGCGACCATCTGTGATAAATACTTTCAACTCCGGACGCGAGCAAATGACACAGATGCTCTCCAAATTAAAGTATCCAGTGGAATTGGCTAAGGCGTAAGAGAAATCCCCCCTAACCCCCCTTAATAAGGGGGGAACATGAGAGTAAACAAATCCCTAACCCCACACGCAAACAAAAACAAACACACGCAAACAAAAACAAACACACGCAAACAAAAACAAATACTTAGCCCCCCCTTATTAAGGGGGGGTTGGGGGGATCAAAATTCAAAATCTAAAATCAAAAGAGGTAATAAATGTCTACTTCAACAATTGAAAGATTAAATCCGTTTGTCCAAGAATTTATTTCAGACCCTTACACTCATTACCGTCGCTACCGAGAACAAGACCCAGTGCATTGGGGGGTATCTTCAAATCCGCAATTACAAGGCGCCTGGTATGTCTTCCGCTACGAAGATGTTATGAAAATTATGGAAGACAAAAGATTTGGGAGGGAATTTATTAAACGCGAAGATGCAGAAACTACACCAGTACCAACAGCGTATAATACGTTTTTAACGATGGTCAGTAAGTGGATTGTTTTCCGTGAACCACCCGACCACACACGCCTAAAATCGCTAGTTAGTAAAGCTTTTACAACTAGAGTTGTTGAAAATTTACGTCCTTGTGTTTACCAAATCGCAGATAGTTTGTTAGATAATGTCCACGCACGTGGGGAAATGGACTTAGTTGAAGAATATGCTTTTCGATTACCAATAATGGTAATCGCAATGATGCTTGGCGCCGACCCCAATGACCACCCATTATTCCGTAAATGGGCACTAGCTTTACAAAATGCAAGTGCATCACGTTTGAAACCACCACCAGCAATTTACGAAAATGCAGAAAAGGCCAGTCAAGAGTTTATCAACTACTTTAAGCCAATAATTACAGACCGACGAGCTAATCCTCAAGATGATTTAATTTCTAACTTGGTTAAAGCTGCCGACGAAGGAGATAAATTAACCGATGAAGAAATTGTTGCAACTTGTACTCACTTATTAACAGCGGGACATGAAACCACAGTTAATTTAATAGCGAAAGGGATACTCGCACTACTTCGTAATCCTAATGCATTACAACTATTGCGTTCTCATCCTGAATACATGCCTAATGCTATTGAAGAAATGATTCGTTACGATACACCTATCCAAATGATTACACGCTGGGCATATGCTGATATTGAAATTGGTGGTCAGCAAATAAAGCGTGGGGATAGTGTAGGTCTAATGCTTGGTTCTGCTAACCGTGACCCCTTGCGTTATAAAAATCCAGAAGTTTTTGATATTCAGCGAGAAGATACTAAAAGTTGTGGTTTTGGTGGTGGTATTCACTATTGTCTCGGTTCTTCTTTAGCACGCGCGGAAGGTCAAATTGCTTTAAACGTTTTGCTTAATCGTTTACCCGAATTGCATTTGCTAGAAGACAACATTAAGTGGGCAAACAATATCATTTTTCATGGACCGAAACAATTGAAAGTCGGTTACAGAAAGCCCTAGCAACATTAGTAAAATATAACACCATGAGCATCATCCAAGGCTTAACAAAGACAATTCTGTATGTCAGAGATATTGATAAACAAACAGAGTTTTATCGAGATATATTGGGTTTAACGATAAAAAAGAAACTCAGTATAGATAACCGTAACGATAAACAATGGGTAGAATTTTCTACAGGTGAATGCACTTTAGTATTGCATGGCAATTTAAAAACGCAAATTGGTAAAGATAGACCGAAACTTGCATTTAGCGTTAGCGATATTGAAAGCGCACATCATACTTTAACACTTCGCGGTTTAAAGCTAAGTCCAATTCGTTGCCCTTCTCCAGGAGTAAAAATTGCTGAAGGTGTTGATACAGAGGGGAACCCATTTACTATCGATTGTCAAGAGTAACCTTTAGCACGTTGTAGAGAACGAATATATTCGGTCTCTACATTTACTATAATTATTTGGAAAAAAAGATGGTAAATTCAAAACAAACTCTATTTAATAACTTAAACCAAATTCAAGATGTTTTCACCCTACCAAGACCCAAAGGAAATTTTATTTTGGGTAACATAATTGAGTTTGGTAAAGACGCACTTGGCTTTATGACCCAATGTGCCCAGCAATATGGTGACATTGTTCCCCTGCATTTAGGTAACAGCCCAACAATCCTTGTAACAAACCCTAATTATATTGAACAAATCCTTAAAGATCGAGAGTTATTCGGCAAAGCTAAAGCGTTGAAAAACCTTAACGCTTTACTTGGACAAGGACTTTTAGTTAGTGAAGGAGAAACCTGGTTTCGTCAAAGACGTTTAGCTCAACCGATGTTCCACCAAAAGCGGATAGGGAGTTACGGAGAAGTAATGGTTGATTACACAAATAAAATGCTCCTTACCTGGCAAGATGGAGAAACAAGAGATATTAACGCTGATATGATGCGTCTTACGTTCAATATTGTGATGAAGACTTTATTCAGCAGTGATGTCACAGAAGATCAAGCTCATGCTGTTGCACAAGCGATGAGCGTAGCAGCAGAGTGGTTTTTAGCAAGGCGAAAGTCCCCAGTTTCTCTCCCAGAGCAATTTCCTACCCCATCGAACTTGCGTTACAAATATGCCGTTGGGGAGATGGACAAACATATTTACAAAATTATTAACCAACGACGTGCAAGTGGTGAAGATACAGGTGATTTGCTGTCGATGATGATGCAAGCACGTGATGAAGATGATGGCAGTCAGATGAGCGATAAACAATTGCGAGATGAAATTGCCACCCTTATTTTTGCAGGTCATGAAACCAGCGCCAATACCTTGGCTTGGACATGGATGCTTTTATCCCAACACCCCGAAGTACAAGCCAAGTTACAACAAGAGTATAAAGATGTATTAGGCGATCGCTCTCCTACAGTTGCTGACCTCTCTGCTTTGCCTTACACCAATATGGTAATTAAAGAGTCGATGCGGCTTTTCCCAGTTGTGTGGAATATGGTAAGTGAAACTACTAGGGACTGTGAAATAGGCAATTATCATGTACCTGCTGGCTGCACAATTATCATGAGCCAATGGGTAATGCACCGTAGCAATCGCTACTTTAAACAACCAGAAGTATTTAATCCAGAACGTTGGGCTGGCGACTTAGAAAAACAACTTCCTAGAGGTGTTTACACACCATTTGGAGATGGTCCACGTATTTGTATAGGCAAAAGTTTTGCACTAATGGAGTCAGTGTTATTACTAGCAACAATCGCCCAAAAGTTTGAAATAACTCTTATTCCAGGTCAGACAATTACTCCCGAAGCAACAATTACTCTACAACCTAACAAGAGTATTAAAGTAATAGTCAAGCAACGAGTCAATTAAAATGTCTCAGAGGTTGCTTTAAAAGTCTAATAAAGTCTAAATTGTCATTCTGAGGAACGAAGAATCTAAGGTTTCCCTTCGGATAACGGGCATATACTGAGATACTACCCTGCGGGAAAAGCTCCGCTTTACCTCCTAACTTGCACATTCTAAAATCCTATATATAGCAAGGGTTTCAGAAAGATGTGCAAGTCCTATATTTTACTGGAGCGCGAAGGGCGCCAGTCGGAGGCTCACATCTTGCACCTTCGAGAGCAAAGTAAGGTGGGCAGTGCCCACCCAGCCCTTTCAATGTGAACAATTGTACTAAAAAAATTACCTAAAATACATGTTCAATTAACTTCCCAATAATAAGCTTTGCGGGATATCGTTCAAAAAATGAACAATATATACGGCGCCATCTTGACCATTTTTGATATGCTCTCGTGAGTAAATTAGGTGGATGACTAAAAAGCTTAATTTTTAGGTAACGTAAGAATGGGGGTTTCAGGCACCGATTTAGTAGTACTCTAGTTCGCATTGAAAGGGCTGGCAGTGCCCACCCTACGTAAAAATAAGCATTACAAACTCTTTTATTCTCAATAAGCTCATGGTGCAAGATGTCAGCCTCTGACTGGCGCCCTTCGCGCACCAGTAAAATATGAAAAAGCGCACATTTTTTGAAACCCTTACTATATATAGGTTTTCGTAATGTGCAAGTTAGGAGTTACACTGCGTTCAGTATGACATTGCAAGACACTTTTAAAATATCCTCTCAGAGATTGCCGAACTTACGACTTTGCCCAAATCAAGAATTCACGCATGTTTCGACGATTGTATTTCGTGGCTTTACTCAATTATTAGTGGAATGGGGATGAGGGAATGCATACTCTCAAAATTCCACCCCTATGAATAAATATCAACAAAATTAATGACAGGAGTCATAAATCATGAACCCAAAAACTTTACAACGCGGCGCCAATGGTCAAGACGTACAAAGACTACAAGGAGATTTATCGAGATTAGGATATAACGTTGGAGCAATTGACGGTGATTTCGGTACTAATACTGAACAAGCTGTTATTAAGTTTCAGCAAGATAATAACTTAACTACTGACGGAATAGTTGGGCGCCAAACTGGAGAAGCGTTAGGAATGGCTTTATCACGAGCTTAAACATGAATTAAACGTAAATTGTAGAGACGCGATATATCGCGTCTCTACATTATGTCAAACCATTAATAAATTCAAAATCAATACTATGAACCCACCTACTACCAGAAGCATACCAAGAAGTCAAACTAACATCTTTAGTGATAAAAACTTCTATATTATTAATTTTGTCACATTGATGGGGATTTTAGGGGGAACAATTTACAATCCAGTTTTACCTACTATCCAAAATGCTTTTAATATTTCTGCCGACCAAGCTTCTTGGATATCAACTCTTTTTCAGTTACCTAGTGCTATTGTTACTCCAATAATTGGAATATTAGCTGATATTGTCGGTAGAAAAGTAATTTTAATTCCTTCACTATTATTATTTGCTGCTGGCGGCGCCTTCAGTGGTTTGACATCTATCTTTACAAATCATTTAGGATGGCGATTATTACAAGGTGTTGGCGCCGCTAGTTTAGAACCGCTACAAGTCACTCTTATAGGCGACCTTTACCGTGGCAGAACGCTAGGTATGGCGATGGCTTTTAATGCTAGCTTAATTGGTATTAGCGGGGCAATATTTCCTCTAATTGGTGGGGTATTAGGTGGGCTAAACTGGCGGTATACATTTTTAGCTGCTTTGCTTGCCGTGCCGCTAGCTTTCTTCTCAATAGTAATGCTAAAGTTGCCAAGACAACACCGTACAGAGAAGTTCAAATTAAAACCTTACTTAAAAAGTACTTGGAAAAGCATTAACACTCGTCCGGTAATTGGATTGTTATTTGCAGTTATGTCCTTATTTTTACTGCAAACTTTATGTTTAACTTATATCCCATTTTTTGCAGCACAAAAGTTTCAAACATCGGACGCACAAAATGGTTTAATTCTCGCTAGTATGTCAATTTCTCTTGCGGTTGTTGCTTCTCAACTTGGACGTTTATTACAAAATATATCTGAAATAAAACTAATTAAACTCTCTTTTCTAGTATTTGCCTGCGCGCTTTTAATTTTACCCTTTATTTCTAATGTTTGGTTACTATTTATTCCGATGTTACTGCTGGGTGTTGCACAGGGTCTGTCGCTTCCTACTTCACAGTCATTACTAGCAGGACTTGCAAATTCCGAATCTCGTGGAGGATTTACTGCAATAAACTTAACTCTTGTATCATGGGGTCAAACACTCGGCCCATTTTTAGGAAGTCTTGCATTCAAATATTGGGGAATACAATCAGTATTTTACACCAGCGCCGTTTTTTCACTAATTTCATTTGCTGTCTTCAATTATTTCCTTACTACTAAAGTATTTAGCTTTACCGCAAAAACTATACATATAGCGGCGCCACCACATCTGTCGGCGCCACCACCACATCTGTCGGCGCCAGAAGAAGAACTAGCCACAGCATCACCAACAATTTTACAACACCCAACTCCGCAACTTATCCACATGCAAACCAATAAAACTATTGAACTACCAGAAGAGTTCGATGTAATAACTATCGGTAAAAATAATGGTAAAATTCCTGTGGATATTGATACTTCTGATTTTCCAAATTCTCACGTTGTCTCACGTATGCACGCTCAAATACGTTTTGATGGTTCGGATTACTATATTCAAGATTTAAGAAGTTCTAACGGTGTTTTCATAAATAAATACCCAACACTCCCAGGAGTTTGGTATAAGTTAAAACCTGGTCTTTGCTTTTCACTCGGTCGCAAAGAAATGGTAACATTCATGTTTGATATTGCGTAGAATTGATCCCCCCCCTTAATAAGGGGGGAACTGGAAGCCCCCGGAAGCCCCCCTTAATAAGGGGGGAACTGGAAAGCCCCTCTTAATAAGAGCATTTTAGCTGCTACTTCCCTCTTAGCCCCCCCTTTATTAAGGGAAGCCACCCCCGTGCGGAGGTCTCCTCCGTTGAGGGGAGTGGCGTGGGTTGGGGGGGATTATCATAATGACTGTGCATATTTATAAATATTGACCCTGTAAGTAAATATAGTAAACGTTAAAATAAGCACAATAACAATGATTACAGAAATAAAGCCGGGAACTTTAATCAACAAACGTTATCTAATAAATCGAACTCTTGGACAAGGTGGATTCGGACGAACATATTTAGCCACTGATACACAGCGTTTCGATGAACAATGTGTATTAAAAGAGTTTGTACCAGCAACCACAAACGCCGAACTTATACTTAAATCGAGGGAATTATTCGAGAGAGAAGCTAAAGTTTTATACCAAATAGAACATCCTCATATTCCCAAATTTTTAGCTTGGGTAACTGATGGGGAGCGATTATTTATAGTACAGGAATATATCAACGGTAAAAGTTACTCACAAATTATACACGAGCGTCTTACTAAGGAACGCAAACCTTTTTCTGAGGTCGAAGTTAAAGAATGGCTGTTAAAAATATTACCCATACTTGATTATATTCATAACCTCAATATAATCCACCGAGATATTTCGCTTGATAATATTATGCTTCCCCAAAATCAATCCCAACCTGTATTGATTGATTTTGGAGTAGTCAAACAGAAATTCACGCAGCTTTTATCTGCTAATCCTGCAAATAATAATTTTTCGTTGTATGGTTCGGTAGTCGGAAAATTTGGTTATTCTCCACCCGAACAGTTACGCTTAGGAAAATGTTATCCTAGCAGTGATATTTATGCACTTGCTGTTTGTGCTATTGTGCTTTTAAGTGGGAGAATGCCACAATTCTTAATAGATGACTCGCTAGAGTGGAAATGGCAGTCTTATGTTAAAATTAGTACTTCTTTTGCTAACACACTAAACAAAATGTTAGCAGAAGTACCTACTGAGCGTTACCAATCAGCCCAAGAACTCATCCTTGAACTTAATGTTACGCCTAGTAAAGTAACGCCTGGTAAAGTAACTAATAGTAAAGTAACTATTAGTGAACCACGACCAATACAATTGTTTGAATCTCAGTCACAAAATCAGGCGCCTACAAAATTAGACTCTCAAGCACCAGTTTCTTTTAACACAAAATATTTAGATTATGTGCAGCAAGAGTTAACAAGTTTTATTGGACCGTTTGCTAGTGTTTTGATAAAACAGGCTTTAGCAAAATCTCCACATATAACAGCAGAAGAACTTCTTGACTCAGTATCAGCAGAAATACCCAACCGTATACGCGCGCATGAATTTAGGAACCGAGTTAAACTTCCAGAAAAAACTGACATAGAAAAGCTGCAAAATTCATTCCATTCGCAATCAGCAGTAGACTGTCCAGCAATCAGTAATCCAGAGTTTCTCAATAATTGCCGACGAGAACTAACTAGTTTTATTGGACCTATTGCTAGTGTTCTTGTCGAAAAAGCTTTAGCTAAACATCCCCATTCTAGTCCAAACCAATTAATAGAAACTTTGGTATCTGAAATTCCTAATCAAGAAAGGGCGCAAAAATTCAAGGAACGCATTTATAAATTGAAAGTTACTAGCTAAAAAATCCCCGCCACACAAGAAGTGACGGGGATTTTATTTTAATCAAAGAAAGTGAAAAAACCTCGTTTCTGCCCGATAAACCAGGTTTCTATGATTTCTAAAAAGAAAAGACTGTACGGAGTGAACCAGAATAAATTGTTCCATTACTTCCCTGATTGCCAGCATTCTCTATAATTTGAATTGCGGGTGTAACTTGAATATTTCTACTAAAAGGATAATTATAAAACGCTTCATAATTAGTCTGAGTAGAATTGCCAATTTCGTTAGCAATAAATGGTTGACCTACGGCAACTCCTGCTAAAGCACCTTGTACGAGTAAGTCTCGTATACCAACACCTGCCATCCAATAATTAGGTTTAATATCACCAAAAACAGTGTTAGTATAACTACCGTAACCGTAACGTCCAAAAATACCAAGTTGTCCAAGAGTCAGTTCAACGTTGGCGCCAATAGCATCAAAACGTCTGTCAAATATCTCTCCACCTGCATATTCCAAACGCACGGCAAAGTCACGCGAGGGGTTATATTCGACTTCCACCACACCTTGATAAGTATCTCCGAATAAACCTCTCGAACCACGAGGACTAGGAGGACTAGGAGGATTTCCAATACCGGGTCTAAAATCATCAGCATATAAAACTCCGATGAATGGCGCAGTCCCAACAAATGCTCCACTATTTCCTGGATTCGATACTTCTGCTGCTGTATAAGCTCCTCGCACAGCAAATGCCCCTCCTCCTGGTTTCCACTCAACTACCGCTCCTCCACTGGGAATATTAATTGGAAACAGAACATAGTTATTTGAAAATGCTTGAGTACTAAAGTCGCGAAAGCTGAGTTTAGCGTAACTGTTAAAGTCCATGTAATCAGCCGCGCGAATAACTGGACCTACCGAAACGTTCAAGTCTTTAGTAGGAGCAAAAGAGTAATAAAGTCTTGATATTTCCAATATATTATTTGTAGGAGGATTAATCGAGTAATCAAGCGCGCTGCCAAAAAATGGTTCAAGCAAACCACCAGCATTGTCTTTTCCACCCGCAGGTTGACCATTTTCGTTAAAACCACTTCCTTGCTCAATGCGAACCTTGAGCAAGTCAGTTCCACTAAAACTAGTATTTAAATCTAACCCTGCTCGATACACTACAGTTGCATTGGGTTGTTGAGTAATTGCCCGACCTGTTGCATCAACTATTCTGTCACCACTAAAACCACCAGTGGTAGCAGAAATTATCACCTGACCTTGCAGCTTAGTAGTTGTAGAAAACTGATTGGCTTCGAGTTCTGCTGTCTTGACTTCTAAAGTATCGACTCGACCCCGTATTGTCGCTAACTCATTTGTAAAACTCTCGTGTAATTTCTGCAAAGTCGCCAAATCTTCTTTTGTCACTGCATTCGCAGTTGAAGTAGCTATTAGTTCATTAATTCTATCTAAACAAGCATTAAGACCTGCTGCAAACTCATAGCGAGTCATTGCCCGTGACCCACGGAAAGTTGAATTAGGATATCCAGCAATACAACCATACCTTTCTACTAGCGACTGTAAAGCTTGAAATGCCCAATCAGTCGGTTGAACATCACTAAGTTGATTAACATTTGTTACCTGATTCATAGAAGATGGGTCAGAAGAAACACTTGTTTCTGCACTCGCTGGATAAGCACTGAGGACTAATAAAGATAATGCAAGACAATTATTCAACCATAGGTGCTTAAATTTGTTTTTTATACAGTTATTTACTGGCAATTTTTTAACCTCTTAATTCAAGTTATTACTGTGGTGAAGAATTGTAGGTTGGGTTGCACGTTAGCGCGCAACCCAACACTTCCAATTATTTAGTAGTATCCAAGAAGCTTAATTTATGCAGAGTCACTGTTATTGCACAGGCTTTTCGGCTGTGCCACAAGATATGACTGTTTGTACATCCTTATCACCACGTCCAGAACAGCAAATAACAACTCGTGGACTACCAGCAACTTGTTTTGCAAGCCTTTCTAAAAAAGCAATTGCGTGAGATGTCTCAAGTGCAGGAATAATACCCTCAAGTTGCGACAACCTTTTTAAAGCATCTAATGCTTCTTCATCGGTAATAGGGTAGTATCGCGCGCGTCCCAACTCCTTCAAGTAACTATGCTCTGGTCCAACACCTGGATAATCTAAACCTGCACTAATAGAGTGCGCTTCAACGATCTGACCATCATCATCTTGCAACAGATAACTACGGGCGCCATGTAAAACACCGACACGTCCAAGTGTTAAAGTAGCAGCGTGTTTATCGGTATGAATTCCTTCACCTGCTGCTTCAATACCAATTAAACTTACTTCGGGTTCATTCACAAACTCATGAAAAAGCCCAATAGCATTAGAACCACCACCAACACAAGCGAGTAATATATCTGGTAATCCCCCCCATTTCTCTTGACACTGAACGCGCGCTTCCTTACCAATTATTGCTTGAAACTCACGTACTATCATTGGGTAAGGATGAGGGCCTGCAACAGAACCAAGAATATAATGAGTTGTTTCTACATTTGTCACCCAATCGCGAATTGCTTCAGAAGTTGCATCTTTTAGCGTTCCCGTTCCTGCTGCTACAGGTCGAACCTCTGCCCCCATTAACCGCATTCTAAAGACATTCAAAGCTTGCCGTTCCATGTCGTGAACGCCCATATAAATAACGCACTCTAAACCAAAACGCGCGCAGACTGTCGCAGTTGCCACACCATGTTGCCCCGCTCCGGTTTCAGCAATAATTCGCTGCTTACCCATACGTTTAGCCAATAATACTTGACCCAAAGCATTATTAATTTTATGGGCGCCAGTATGATTTAAGTCCTCACGCTTTAAATAAATTTGCATTCCAGAGCCATCTGGTCGAGCGTAGTGTTGAGTTAATCTTTCAGCAAAATAAAGAGGAGTTTCGCGTCCTACGTAGTCGCGTAAAAGACCTTGCAATTCACTTTGAAAATCATTATCATCGCGATACTTATGAAATGCCGCTTCTAACTCACTTAATGCAGGCATTAATGTTTCAGGCACAAATTTACCGCCAAATTGACCAAAGCGACCATTTGCATCAGGTAGCTGATTTATTTTGTCTTGTATATCTAGTAACATGATTTCTCCTTTTAATTACAGCTAAATTGCAGCTTTCAAATCACAACAAAATTCTTGAATTGCTCGCAGTCCACGGTAAGGTGTAGTTTCTCCTAAGCGCTGTACAAAAGCACTGCCGACGATTACCGCATCGGCGCCCCACTCTCGCATAATTCTCGCTTGCTCAGGAGTAGAAATGCCGAAACCAACACCAATAGGTTTATCTGTAACACTGCGAATTTCAGTAATTACATCTTTAACCCGTGTTTGTACTTGTGTTCGCATACCTGTAACACCGATGACGCTTACTAAGTAAATAAATCCACGAGATTGAAGAGCAATTGCTTTAATGCGTTCAGGTGAACTATTAGGAGTTACAAGTAATGTAACTTCAACGCCAACGCTATCAGCATAATTTATAACATCACCAGCTTCTTCTAAAGGTAAATCTGGTATGACTAATCCTTTAACACCAGCAGCAGCAACTCGTTCTAGAAAACGCTCAATACCAAAATTAAGAATTGGGTTGTAATAAGTAAAGAGGATAATCTGTGATTTTAGACTACGAGTTACTGACTGTAGCATGTTTAAAACATCAGCTAAACGAGTCCCCTTGTCAAGCGCGCGTGTTGCTGCTGCTTGAATTATTGGCCCATCTGCTAATGGGTCAGAGTAAGGAACCCCTAATTCAATAAAGTCGGCGCCGCTAGTATCTAAAATTCGTAACGCTTCTGCGGTATTTTCTAAGTCTGGGTCTCCTGCTGTTATAAAAGGAATTAACGCACATTCCTTTTTAGCACGTAAATATTCAAAATGTTTGGAAATTGATGTAGTTGTAGTTGTCATGGTTTTCTAGTGTAAAGTTGCTTAACAGCTCGTTCCAAATCTTCTTGCCTAACTAATGATTCCCCTATTAACACAGCTTCGGCGCCTGCATTTAAGACAAAAGCTAAATCATCAGATGTATACAAGCCAGATTCACTAACAACAGTAATATCTAAATCATTTAACTTTTGCTTATGCTGCATTAACAAGTTTTTAGTTACCTCTAAATCAACACTAAAATCAGACAAGTTTCGGTTATTAATCCCAACTAACCTGATATTTTGTATTGCCATTACTCTTTCAAGCTCAGAAGATGAATGTACTTCGACTAAAGCAGTCATTCCTAAGTGGTGAGCAATTTCGAGATAATACTCGATAGTTTCATCAGGTAGAATAGCGGCAATTAGTAAAATAGCATCTGCTCCACTAACTCGTGCTAGATATATTTGATAAGGGTCAATAATAAACTCTTTGCACAGAAGCGGAATTTTAACGCTTTTTCTAATTGCTACTAAATTCTCAAAACTCCCCTGGAAAAATTTTTCATCAGTTAGTACAGAAATACAACTGGCGCCACCTCTTTCGTATGAATGAGCTATTTCTAGCGGGTTAAAGTTTGCGCGTATTACTCCTTTACTTGGTGAAGCTTTCTTCACTTCGGCAATAATACTAGGTTTAACAGGGTTTTGTCGTAGCGCTTGTAAAAAATCTCTCACCTGTGGAGCAGTATCTAGCTGATGCATTAAATCTGACAAAGGTAGTTGCGTGCGCTTAAAAGCAACTTCTTCAAGCTTGTGTAAAACAATTTCTTCAAGCATATAACTTTGATTTACTGGTTGTAAAATAAACTGCATTTTTGATAATTTCTAACCCAACTTCAGAAGCTAAGGTCATAATTGATTCTGGATGAAACTGAACGGCAGCAATTGGTAATGATTTATGCTCAATACCCATAATTACACCGTCAGAAGACATGGCTGTAACTTTTAATTCTTTGGGTAAACTTTCAGGTAATGCATATAAAGAGTGGTATCGACCGACTTCAAATGTTTCTGGTAAGTTTTTAAACAACTTTGAATTTGCATCGGTAACTAAAACGCTAGAAACTTTACCATGTTGAGGATAATCAAGCACTCCTAAAGACCCTCCGTGTGCTTCAACTATTGCTTGCAATCCTAAACACACACCAAATAAAGGTATTTCTCTTTTTTTACAAGCATTAATTGTATGTGTTATGCCAAATTCACTCGGACTACCGGGACCAGGAGACAAAATAACTAAATCGGGTTTTTCTGTATCGAATATAGATTCTGAAAACCCGTGGCGTAATGTTGTAACTGTGGCGCCTGTTTGACGGATATAATTTGCCAGGGTGTGTACAAATGAGTCTTCGTAGTCGATTAGTAAAACACGCTTACCAAATGCTGGGTTGACTTTCTGCTCGTTAGGTATGTTTGATACACTAATATTTTTATCTGAAGTGCGAAGTGTTTGGAATAAAGCAGCAGCTTTAGTAATAGTTTCTTGAGCTTCAGCTTCCGGTTCTGAGTCGTAAAGAACTGTTGCACCAACTCGCACTTCTGCAATTGAGTCTTTAAGTTGAATAGTGCGGAGAATTAAGCCAGTATTTAAGTTGCCCTTGAAATTTAGATATCCCACTGCTCCACCATACCAACGTCTAGGACTACGTTCGTGCTGTTCAAGAAACTGCATTGCTGAACGTTTTGGCGCCCCTGTTACTGTTACAGCCCAAAGATGAGTCAAAAATGCATCTAATGCATCAAACTGCGGACGCATCAATCCTTCTACATGGTCTACAGTATGAATTAAATGACTATATAATTCAATTTGGCGCCGACCAATAACTTTAACTGACCCAGGTTCGCAAATGCGCGACTTATCATTACGGTCAACGTCTGTACACATGGTAAGCTCAGACTCATCTTTGCGCGAGTTGAGCAGTTTTTGAATTTGTACAGCATCATCAATAGCCGTTTGTCCCCGACGTATTGTACCACTAATCGGACAAGTTTCTACACGCTTACCATCAACACGTACAAACATTTCTGGAGAGGCGCCAATTAAATACTCGTAACCTAAGTTAAAAATAAATCCGTAGGGACTAGGGTTGATAGAAAGAAGCGTGCGGAAAAGTTGAGAAGGAGATGTAGTACAGGTTTCAAAGAAACTTTGACCGGGTACAACCTCAAATAAATCACCACGACGGAAATATTCTAAGGCAGTAGTAACTTGTTGCTCGTACTCACCTGGTTCATGGTCTGCTTTTTTTGTAGCACTCAAACGCTTACCTCGATAATCTATCACTTCACCTGTGCGAGGCAAATCTCTAGTACTTCCATTTTGGGTTACAAAATCATACTGTAAGCGAAATGCTTTTTGCAGATAGTAATCGACAATAATTAGTTCATCAGGTAAGTATAATACCAAATCTCTTTGGTCATCTGCGCGCTTCAAAAGCTTTGGCATTTGCTCAAACTGGAAAACTAAATCATAGCCAAATGCTCCATACAGTCCTAAATGCTCATCTTCTGAACTATAAAAAGCAGATGTAATTTCACGAAGTACAGTAAAAACTGATGGTTGCTTACTACGTTCTTCTTCTAAAAACAAACGTTCGGATGGTTTGACTAAACCAGTAATAGACTTACTTGTTTGAATTGTAATCTCAAGGTCTGCTGAATTACTCAAAAGTTCCGCAATATAAGAAACTAAAATCTTTCCTCGTTCGTTATGCGCTGTGATAGTAAATGAATTATCACGAGTAAACACTTCTAAAGGAGGATTTACAAAACCTACTGCCCATCTTTTATAACGTCCAGGGTATTCATAGCTACTAGCTAGTAAACCTCCTCGTTGTGAATCTAATTGCACTAATATTTCTTCCGTTGCGTTCTGCATGGAAATATTAGTCATAGAACGAGATACAAATATTCCACCTTTAGTTACGTAGCTATGTGTGCTGTGTGTATCAAAATACATGATTTTACCTGTTAAATTTAATCGTATCAATAGTATGGTGGGCAGTGCCCACCTTACACTTGTGCAAGATGTCAATTATGCGAAAACCCGATTTTTTGGGGTTGTGACACGGGGTATATAATTTGTAAAAGATTGACCACGACCGACAAATTGAGCAAGCGAATTAATATCGTGCATTAATTCCATATAATCTGTAGGTGTCAAAGACTGAGGACCATCGCATAATGCTACTTTTGGGTCTGGATGAACTTCTATCATTAAAGAATCTGTTCCAACTGCCACTGATGCTTTTGCCATTGTTGGTACATATTGCGAGTAACCAGTAGCATGACTGGGATCAATCATGATTGGTAAATGTGTAAGTGTACGCAATACAGGTACAACAGATAAATCGAGTGTATTTCTGGTATATTTATGGTCAAAACTGCGAATGCCACGTTCGCACAAAATTACATTAGGATTATCAGCTGCCATAATGTACTCAGCTGCCATCAACCATTCTTCGATGGTGGCAGACAAACCTCGTTTCAACAAAATTGGCTTACCAGTGGCGCCTACTTTTTTAAGTAGAGAGAAATTTTGCATATTGCGGGCGCCGATTTGGATTATATCAGCAACAGCTGCCACTGCGTCAATATCACTAGTATCCATCAATTCTGTAATAATCCCTAAACCTGTAACTTCTTTCGCTTTTGCTAAAAGAGATAGGGCGCTTTCTCCATGTCCTTGGAAAGCATAAGGAGAGGTGCGAGGTTTAAAAGCTCCTCCTCGAAGAAACTTGGCGCCAGATGCTTTAACTACTTGCGCTGTAGAGATAATCATTTCTTCATTTTCAACCGAACAAGGCCCAGCTACAACAACAAGCGGATGGTTTTGCCCGAAACTGACGATTCCATTAGGTGTTGACACATCTACAGAAGATGGTTGACCGTCACTAAATTCTAAAGACGCGCGCTTGAAAGGTTGCTTGATTTCGGATAATTGTTTTGTGCTTCCAGTAATAGTCATTATAATATACCTCTGTACTATCATTTTTAGGGTTGTTTCTCTTCTAAAAAGTGATAGGGGTGAGATTTACAAATTATGCCGGTCTGAGACTCAACTGGAAAAATAAAATGTATAAGTGGCAAGCGAAGCGATTGCTAAATATATTTATGGCTGTTATACTTGTACGATAACCATTAAATACTGCTCGGTTAAAAGATTTTCTCGGAATTAACCCCCCTGACCCCTCTTAATAAGGGGGGGATTTTAATTCTTAACCGAGTAGTATTGTATTCCAATTAACAAAGTATCCCAAATAAAACTGCAAAGTTACTTATTTTTAATTATCTAATTCTAAAATTCCAACTAAAATTCCCATTAATTCTTCTAAATCATCAGGTATTGTATATAGCGAAACATCTTGAAAAATTTGGCGTGATGTTTTTTGTAACCGACCAAAACGCCAAACATCACCAATGGTTACAGCGCCGTAAAATATATCACCTTCTTCAACTTCAGAAATTGCAATTAATTCTGCTGCCAACTGTGTAAACCCTCGTGTTAAGTCATCATTTTTAGCCTCAACTACCAATAACCCTGGATTACGCTTAA
The DNA here is from genome assembly GCF_019977735.1 of Calothrix sp. PCC 7716. Classification (GTDB taxonomy): domain Bacteria; phylum Cyanobacteriota; class Cyanobacteriia; order Cyanobacteriales; family Nostocaceae; genus Dulcicalothrix. The sequence goes on from NZ_AP025018.1 coordinate 1,627,023, forward strand.
GAAAGTAATCTAAATTTCCCTTCAGCCAATCATTTACCGACAATGGGTACTCAATTCTTACTTGACATTGACAGTATCGAGCAACTTCCAGCAATGCAGGTCCAACCAGTATCTCACGTCGCGCGGTCTCGCTGCTTAAACTAACTAATGGCAATACATCATTGATTCGCTGCCTTAAATCTTCTAAACGTTCTAACTGGCGATTGGTACGTGGTAACTCAAGATTTGTTCTAAGTAGAGCATAACCTAATTCAGCCAAGATTTCATCAGCCTCATAAGGCATTTCAAAATATGAGCGAAACGTGTATGACTGACCCTCTTGTAAAATACGACGACGAGCCATAATAAATCTGCTTATAACTATATATAAAAGTATAACTGGCGATTATGTTGTGTATTCATCATCTATCGAAGTGCGGAAGAAGAACATACAACCACCTATTGTATGAGGGGCATGACTCGAATTTGGTTCAGAACGGATATAGTCGAAGGCGCCATAAACTTTACCATCAACGACTAAATCACCTTCTAACATAAAAATTTCTTCTCCTGTTGCATGACGGTGTAAAGGATAATGAACACCACCTTGCGCGCGTAATACTCCGGTAACTTCGCGCTTTGTATTATCTATATATAAGTTCGCAATTTCTACACCTGGGACTGAGTACGGTTGCCATTCTAAATCTTGAAAACGTATTGTCGTTAATGGCTTCTCGACATTTTCTGACTGTGTTCTTTGAGATGGTGGCGCCAGTTGTAAGCGAGCGAACAGTCGGTCTTTTAAATCTGGAGCCATTGGTGCAACGGGTGCGCTATAAGGAATTGCCGTTGCGGCTGTTTGGTAATAAGCTAATTCTTCAGCTAGCTCTGGAGATTGTTGAATTTCTCGCTCGACCCAAACCCGCTTTGAGTCGGCTAGTAAATCTAGTACATATAGTGGAACTAGTTCGCAGAAACAGTTGTTTTCAATAGCCATTGGGAGTTTAGTTTGAGTGTACGGGTGTTATTCAAGTGCCGATTTTAACTTATTTAAGCCTAACCGAATTCTGGTTTTAACGGTTCCCAAAGAGATGCCGGTTTGAACAGAAATTTGACTATGGCTTAAACCATGATAATAAGCTAGCTCAATTACTTGACGCTGCTCTTTGGGTAGAAGTTGTAGCGCATCACTAACGCGCTGGCGCCGTTCGTAAATTGCTACATTCTCTGTTGGGTCTATAGTTGTCGATGTTTCAATTTCTGAAAGTTTTGTTAAAACAGGGGATGAGAATTGAGATCGCTGGAGTTTGCGGAGTTTATCTAAAATCCGACTGCGGGCTAGCATAAAAACCCAAGTATCGACTCTACCTTTAGTCGTATCATAACGTTCAGCGATTCGCCATACTTGAGAAAAAACATCTAGTACAACTTCTTCGCTTTCCTCTACTGATTTCAAACTGCTGAAGGCAACCGAATACATAACTTTCGCATAGCGATTATACAGTTCAGACAAAGCAGTCTGGTCATGCTTGGCGATTTGACTTAGCAGGGCATCATCGGATACAGGTCGGCAATCCATTTACAGGCTTTGTTTATTTTATCTGACTACTAAGTATACCAAGTGTTTACTTCTCTAATCAAATTTTTCTTTCAAAAATTTATTTATACAAATCAATTAAATACGAATATATTATGTATATGCTGTGTAGTTTTTATTTTATGTGATATTCCATACAATCTTTACTACGAGTTCTAGATTAGTTAAAAATGCAAATACCAGTAAAACCTAGTTGGTTAGGAACGCCAATATCGGAAGTCGAAATCGATGTATCCCTCGTCACCAATTTATTGCAAGAACAACACCCCGATTTAGCATATCTGCCAATTCGTCTAGTTGATGCGGGTTGGGATAATGCTATGTTTCGATTGAGCGAGAAATTATCAATTCGGCTCCCCCGTCGTCAAGTTGCAGCTACACTTATTGAAAACGAACAAACTTGGCTTCCCCAACTTGCCGACCACCTTCCCATACCCGTTCCTAAACCCTATCGAATTGGTCAACCAACAGAGAATTATCCGTGGCGATGGAGCATACTACCTTGGTTAGTAGGTGTTGCAGCTGATCAACAAGAACCCCACTCAGAACAAGCAAAATATTTTGCTTCGTTTTTGCGTATGCTTCATACACCTGCACCATCGAATGCACCACAAAATCCATTTCGGGGTGTACCTTTGCAACAACGGGCGCCAATGTTGTTGGAACGGATGCAACGATTAGAAACAAAAACCAACCTGATTACACCGGAGATAAAAAATACTTGGAATCAGGCTTTGAATGCACCAATCGATGTGTCGGCAACTTGGTTACATGGGGATTTGCATCCGCGCAACATCTTAGTAGAGAATGGTGCAATTACAGGTATTATCGATTGGGGTGATATTACCAAAGGGGATATTGCCACCGATTTAGCGGCAATTTGGATGTTGTTTTCTAGGGCGAGTGCGCGCAAGCAAGTAATTAAAGAGTATGGGAATATTTCTGAAGCCACACTGCAACGAGCCAAGGGATGGGCGATACTTTTTGGTGTTCTTTTACTAGATACAGGATTAATCGATAATCCTCGCAATGCAGTAATGGGGGAGAGGATATTTCGTCGTCTTTTGGAAGATAAGGAATAGCAAAGGCAAACACATTGTTTTCTATGGGATGCGAGCGCTTAACTGGTGGCAGTGGTAATGATAAATTAGAATTATGCAAGTGTTTATTTACATCCACCAATAGATACGTTTATTTTTGGTTGTCGATTTTCTCTTCTTATCTAATATGGTGTCTGGATTGTTACATTTGTCTTGTACTAATGAAGCAGAAAAGCTGGAGATAGCCCATATCTGGAATGATACAGTTAGATATTGTAGTTAAATACTATGGATAGAAAACGAAAAATATAGCCGGATATAGCAATGTTGATAGATTGTAAAAAAGGTTTATTTTTCTTTTTGTGGTTACTCGTTAGCTTTCCTTCGTGTTCGGCGCCAACTGTAGCATCTACAGAAAAGCTTGGCAATTTAAAGGATGTAACCAAGTACCATTAGGCGCCACGGTAACAGGTTTTGCCGTCTAGCATTTGGAGCAACAGAGGCAGTTATTTGGCTTTTAAAGTTACCATCTGGGGATTTGCCAATAACCTCTATAGATTCTAATGCACGAATTTGTAATGGGCCTGCGTTGCCTTCTCCATATGTAGCAGATGAAACTGTGGCGCCGTTTCTCACACTCAAGCGTTCAGTTTCAATTCTTAATTCACCACCCTTACCTCTAGGCAAAACCTTAGTTTCATCAGGGTCTATTTCAACACCCGAATTTATCCCTGTAGCAAAAAGGTTGTTAAAACCAGGAGTGTTAAATACCTCAATATCTGAAGCACGAATAAATAATGTCCCAGCATCACCTTGTCCAAAAGTGGCAACTTGCACTTTACCGCCATTACTAACACTTAAGCGTTTTGCTTCAACAACCATGTTACCACCGCGACCTCTACCCCCTATATTTACCTGGGCAAACAAACCAGCAGGATTTTCAATTTTTCTATTAACAACTTTTCCGCTTATCTCTACCGAGTCAGTAGCACGAACCTTTATACTTCCTGCGTTTCCTCTAGCAAAAGTAATGCTTCCAATTTGACTGTTAATAACACTCATGTTTCCAGTATCAATGGATATGTTTCCAGCATCACCTCTACTATAAGTGTTAGCTCCTATGGCGAGTCGGCTATTTTGGGCTAGTAACTGTTGAGCAGTAATCTCAATGTTGCCAGCATTTCCTTCACCAGCAGTTATTGCTGCGATAGTACCTTCATTCTCAATTAATAACTGAAGAGTGTTAATACTTATACTGCCTGCACCCCCTTTGCCGAAAGTGCTAGCACTCAAAAAAGCGTCATTAGTTACAGAGAGAGAGTTTGTAGTGATGTTAATATTTCCACCTTTACCCACCGCATTGGGTGCCACATTATTGAAGGCAGTATAGGCGCCACTAAAAAATGTTCCAGAAGGACTACTGCCATCAAATGTTGCGCGCTCGCTGGCTTCTATGAATACATTTCCTGCACTGCCATTGCCGTTAGTTTCACTAGAGATTGCTGCTCCATTGTTAACTTCTAGCACCTTGGTAAAAATTTGTACGACACCACCATTGCCTCTAGCCCCTTGCTCTACACGACTATAAACGGCACTTGCACCTCGTTCATCCGCACGGACACCATTGAGTAAAACACGTTCTGCTGTAATTGCAACATTACCTCCATCTCCAATACCAAAGGTACTCGAACTTAGCTGGGCGCCATCGGTGACTACTAGAGAATTAGCTGCTAACTTGATATTACCCGCTTTGCCAATAGCATTTTCTCGAACATCATTTGCCATTCGAGTATCGTCTCCCGTCATGCGAACTTCTCCAGTTGCATTAACTATCAAGTCTCCCCCCATACTTTCAGAGGAGCCTGAGTTTGCAGCAATACCAGCTCTTAATTGACTTCCACTGTTAAGAGTAATGTTTTTAGCAGTGATACCAATATCACCACCACTCGTATACCGAACATCGATTCCGGACCGATTAGCAGATGCCTTATTGTTAAATACTATCGAACCTCGCTCAACTGTATCTGGAAAATTTAAGCTACCATTGGCATTCAATCCTACACTTCCTGTTCCTGCAACGGCGCCAATTTCTACCCGTCCACCACGAGCAATTAATCGTCCATCATCTACTGTGACATTTCCCCCTAGTAGCAAGAGTGTCTGACCGTTTGATACCTGTAGTCCATCGGTTGGAGTTCCTTGAACTGTTTTAGTTACCCGTGATTGGGTAATAATACTTCCCAAATTTGTGCTACCGTTGAAAAAGAATGCTGAAGGATTAATTGTTAATAAAGGTTCGGGCGCCTGGGGATTTCTAGCACTAAATTTACCTAGCTCGCCAAACTTGATACCACTTGCTGTAGTCGCATAAAATGAACTTCCCACATCTAAACTGGCATTTCGTCCAAAAATTATGCCGTTAGGATTGATTATAAATAAATTGGCGTTACCATTTACACCCAGTGTTCCTAAAATATCTGAGCGGTTTTTACCTGTAATTCTACTTAAAATGTTTGTGATTCCAGAAGGATTTGAGAAATATACTCGCTGTCCATCTTTAATATTAAATTCATTAAAGCTGTGAAAAATGTTGCTGCCTCGAACGGCACCACCATTAATTTGGTCTGCCACAGCACCTTTAATATTTACATTAGAGGTTGTTTGAAAAGTGTCCGTGAATGTCATGCTGAGGAACGAAGCATCTCAGTATATGTTGAAAACTCTAGATTCTTCGTTCCGTAAGACTCCACTCAGAATGACAATTTATACCTTAGCCGGCTTTTCAAACATCCTCTTAGGAGTAATTATTGAACGTTCGGCGCCTAAAGTTTCATCTGGAATAATTTGAGCAAGGACATTATTAGAAAAAAATGTAATCGTCCATGCTAATAATATATGTAATAAAAAAGTATTTTTAAAGCTATTCATTGCTATTCCCTCATAATTTAGCAGCTTGGTGAATGTAACCAAGTACCATTAGGCGCCACGGTAACAGGTTTTGCCGTGAGTATTACATTACCATTTGCATCAGTTACCCAACCTTGAGCTTCAATAATTGTTGTAGATATTTCTGGTGAGGAGCGTGGTGAGTTCTTAGTTATTGTTGGTTTAGTAGTATATGGTTCTGATATCCACCAATCTTCCCAAATTATATTTGTACTAAGAAGTTCATAAGGAGAAGGAGATAAACCACCTCTACCTGTGATAGTAAATTGACTTCCAGTAGTTGCAACACAAAGGTTTTGATTAATTAACCCAGCAACATCGACTACATCTGAAGGCAATTCTGCTATTGCACGACTAGGGTCATTATCAGGTGTGTTAAGATTGATTTCACCATTTAACGAAGGGTTAGTTTGAGAAATGGCAGTAATGTTACTTGTTTGTAACTGACTAGGGTTGAGTTTTGTGGGGTCAGTGGTTTGTAAAAACCGCTCAAGTTCTTGACGACTAAGTGGTTTTAGCCCAAATATCCCAGCAGCATTAATATTCACCTTGCCACCACTACCTTGAAAAGCATTCGCAGTTATGTCGCTGTTTTCGTTTGGAGGAGCGACGATGAATTTGGCATTAATATCTATATCACCACCATCTCCTCCTGAAGAGTTAGTTCCAGCGTTGGTGGAGATTTGACCACCACGACGCAGTAGTAATAGTTCTTGCATTTTAAGGGTGATACTACCCCCAGTGTTGCTAGCGGTTTCGGCAAAAATAGCAGCTTGATTGTCTATGGTGAGGGCGCCTGCTTCAATTTGAATATCACCACCCTTTCCGCTACCTTGGCTATCTACAGCAATACGGGCGCCATCCCGTAAGATTATGCTTCTAGGGTCGATAAAAATATTACCACCATCGCCAGTAGAGCCTGTTTGGGTGTTGGCAAACAACCCACTATTTACTCCAGCTATAAGTATGCTGTCCTTAACATTCAAATTGATGTCGCCAGCTTTATTAACGCCTGTGGTACTAGTGCGGAATTTACCTCCATTAATAGTCTCTAAGCGATTTGCAGTGATTGAAATGTTACCACCAGCACCATTATTGGTTGCGCTGGAGATAGTTGCTCCATCCCGGATAATGAGTGTTGGACTATTAACCGTAAGATTTCCCGCTTTTCCCGTGCCTCTAGTCGCAGTAAATAAACCACTTGGAAATCTACGAATTGCTGTAGTTCCAATTAATTGAACTGATTCTGATGCATTTACTATTAGATCTCCACCCGAACCTGTACTACGAATATCGGTACCAGCGTCAATCTGCGCTCCATCTTGGAGAATAAGAATTGGGGTATTGATAGTCAACGTTTGTGCTTTTCCAGTACCTTGAGTTTGAGTAAACAAACCAGTTATACTCTGTTCATTCGGATTATTTATTACTTGTAGTGATTCAGTCGCATTTATTGTTAACTTGCCGCCGCTTCCCTCATTTGCTGTGGCACTAGAAATAATTCCACCATCTTGAATCATCAATTTATTAGTATCAATATTTATATTTCCTGCGTTGCCTTTATTAATCGTTTCTGCTGCAATTCTTGCTTGTTTTTGGATAGTTAGGTTGGGGGTGTTAAGGGTGATGCTTCCTGCATTACCTGTTCTTTGAGCTTGAGAAGATAATCCACTACCAATACCTTCGAGCAGCACCGACTCTGAAGCTTTTATTGTTAATTTTCCTCCCTGACCTCCACCAATAGTACTAGTTGAAACTTGAGCGCCGTTTTTAACTATCAGTACCGGAGTATCAACAATCAAGTCTCCGGCTTTACCTACATTGTAAGTACTAGCAAAAAAACCAGTAGTTTTGCCATCATCTGAAGTTCCATTCAATTGCACTTGTTTTGAAGCATTTACAGCTAAACGTCCTCCATTCCCACTGCCAACAGTTAGAGTAGAAATCGCCGCTCCATTGTTAGCAAATAAATAACTAGTATTAATTGTCAAATTGCCTGCATCACCCTTACTAGCAGTTCCTGCAAAAATATCCGCCCCTTCAACTAGTAGCAGTGGTGTGTTAATTGTTAACTCTCCCCCTTTACCTGTTGCGTAGGCGCCAGCAGTCAACTCACTGACATTACCCGAAGCTGAAGCCCCACGTACATGTACTGATTCTGAAGCGTTTACAATTAAACTTCCGGCATTGCCATCACCATTAGCAGTAGCAGCAATTTCTGCACCATCTTGTACAAGCAGTTTTCCTGTATTGATTATCAAGTCTCCCCCCTTGCCTTTCCCATTCGTGTTGGCTGCTAAAATACTTTCAGAGGAGCCACTAACTTCTACCAATTCAGATGCGTTGATAGTTAACTTTCCTCCATTGCCATTTCCAAAAGTCGAAACCCCGACCTGTCCCCCATCCTGCACTAATAATCGTTTGGTAGTAACAGCCAATTCTCCGCCATCTCCAGTTGAACCCCTCCGAGTTTGAGCAAATAAATCACTACCAAATTCGCGACTTTTAGTGAAACCACTTACTTTGACTTCTGATGCTGTTACCGTCAAATTTCCCGCTTTTCCTGAACCAGCGGTAGTAGTGGAAACCCTGGCGCCCTCTAAAATGCGAAACACGGGAGCAGTAATTGTTAAGTTTCCGGCATTACCTGTTCCTGTAGTGCGTGCAACCAATTCGCTACGTTGACCAGTTGCAGATTCTCCAACTACTTCTAACATTTCTGAAGCATCTATGCTCAACTCTCCACCAACTAACGACCCTAGAGTATTGGCTTCAATTCGCGAACCATCACTAACTGTCACATGTTTTCCAAAAACCCTAATATTACCCCCTCCTTGGTTACTAGTACTAACAGATGCTCCGTTACGAAGAGATATATCTGCTCGTTCTATTTTTTCAGGATTGATACTCAGTTTATTGCCATTGAGAGTTAATCCTAACCTTCCCACTGTCACACCTGCTAATTCGACTTGACCCCCTAATGCGTGAAGACCTCCAGAATCAATGACAATTCCTCCCCCCAGTAGTAACAAGCTTTTGCCATCTGGTACTCGTAAGCCAAATAAAGGAGTTCCTGCTATGTTTAACCCTGCTTCCACCCTAGAGCGATTTTCGATTTGTTTATTATTTATCTGGTTAAAGAATAATGCATCTGGATTGACTGTCAGTAGCGCAGGGCTAGAAGGATTAGCTGCACTGAAAAAGCCTTGCTCGCCAAACTGAATTGCATTTGCCGTACTAGCAACAAATGAACCCCCAATATCCAAACGTGCATTTTGTCCAAAAATTATCCCATTGGGATTGAGTATAAATAAATTGGCATTACCATTTACACCTAGAGTTCCCAAAATATTCGATTGGTTATTACCTGTAACTCTACCCAGAATATTATTTATACCAGAAGGGTTTGAGAAATATACTCGTTGTCCATCTTGAATATTAAATTCACTAAAGCTGTGAAAAATGTTGCTGCCTCGAACGGCGCCACCATCAATTTGGTCAGCAGTCGCACCTTTGATATTTACATTCGGGGTAATTAGTGTACGTTCGGCGCCTAAAGTTTCATCTGGAATAATTTGAGCAAGGACATTATTAGAAGAAAATGTAATCGCCAATCCTCCGAAAAATGCGAATTTAGCTACGCGACCTGTGTGTAATAAAAAATTAACTTTGCTGGTTTTCATCAGTTACCCTCTTAATTCTTGATGAGCAGTTATAAAAAATAAAAAGTTTTGATATAGTGTTTCCTAAGCTACTGGGGTACATATATTTTTTTGCTAACAAAATAATCAGCTTTAAAAATATACCTTATCAGGTTAGGAGTCGATACATTATTAATCGGAGGAAATATAAAATTTTTATGAACTTAAGTGTGATAGTACCGTGTTTTAATGCTGCGGATACCATCGCTTTTCAATTACAGGCATTGGCTAAACAGCAATGCTCCTTAGCGTGGGAGATAATTGTTGTTGATAATGGCTCCACCGATGACACAGTAGCCATCATTAAACAATATCAGCACCGTTTACCTCATCTTCGTTTTGTGGAAGCATCTGCTATTCAATGTGCTGCTCACGCGCGTAACGTTGGTGCAAGTGTTGCATATAGTGAAGCGCTTGCATTTTGCGATGCGGATGATGAAGTAGCTGCTTGTTGGGTAGCAGCTATGATTGAGGCACTTTCCAAGTACGACTTTGTTGCTGGTTACAATGATTACTTGAAACTGAATCAACCGTGGGTCATTGAGTGCTGTAAATACAGAGAAGGCAATGGAGTTAATAAACATCCATATTTTCCTTATGCAGGCGCCAGTAACCTTGGTGTTAAGCGTTCAGTTCATGAAATGGTTGGTGGTTTCAATGAAAAGATGCTTTTACTCGAAGATGTTGACTACTGCTGGAGAATTCAAGAGGCAGGGAAAACTCTTAATTCTGCAACAAATGCACTCGTTCATTTCCGCTTTCGCAACACTATAGGAGATTTGTACGATAGATATTGGAAATTAGCTGTTTACGACGTTTTGCTCCATAAACAGCATCAAAAAGTGGGTATGCCTAAGTTGATTAAATGGCAAAGTTTTGTCAAAGACGCAGCCATTCTGCCTGTGAAATTTCTGCTTAAAGTTCATAATCGAGAAAGTTTGGTAAGGTGGTTATTAGATGTTGCCTGGTTTACTGGACATTTACAAGGTTGTATAAAGTATAAGTATCTTCCTTAATGCTAGGAGAATTTTGAGAGATTTTAATGAGTTTTGGCAAATATCTTGTATCTATATATGACCAAATATGACCAAAAGACTTTTAACAGCTATCAATGCTAAAGCTGACGGAACTAGGGGTATCCAACCAGAGTTGAAAGTTAGTAATCCCCAACAAGTTAGATACAAGGCGCCATTTTCGATTCCTGCTCCTAGTAATATTAAATGTGGTGACATTAAACGCCAAGCTAGTACACTGTTTATCTAAATGTTTGTTAACCCACTATTATAAACTGTTTATGGATAATATTGTTGAGGTGGCTCAGTTTTAAGAGGAAACCTAAAAGAAAACTGTTTTGAACAAGTTTATTATGTTAGCTACTGTAGAACAACTCATTAAAATTAACATTTTTGCGCTTATAAAACCAGAAGAGTTAGAGCAATTAGTACAGCATTCTCAAGTACTAAGATACCTACGTGAAGAAATTATTTTTCATGAAGGTGACTCTTTGCCAGCAAAACTGTATGCACTTGCATCGGGAAGAATTCATATCAAAAAAACTTCTGCCACAGGTAAAGAAACTATATTAAGAATTTTGTACACAGGGGATATATTCGCCGTACATGTGCTAATAGGCGATGGGATTGCACCAGCAACGGTAGTTTGTGAACAAGATTGTGAAATTCTCACAATTGAGCGGACAGCATTATTAGAGGCAATTCGACAAACTCCAGAAATTGCCCTACAGATTATGTCTGTTTTAAATCAACGTATTCAATTACTTCATAATACTATACACGGGTTGGTTTCCGAACGCGCGATAGTTAGGTTAGCAAGGTTTATTCAGTGTGCGATGTTACAGTATGGAACTGAAATATCAAAAGAAGGGCAAAATTTAAAAGTGAATCTTTCTTACTATCAAATATCTCGGAGTATTGGCATTACCTACGAAGAATGTGTTCGTTTGATAGGAAGTATAAAATCTGTTATCAATTATCGTCGAGGTGGAAAAATTACTATTCTAGATGTGAAAGCGCTGGATGAAATAGCTTTCTCGTTCAAGTAGATGTAAGCCTGCTTAATAATTTCCAGAAAATATCAACAAGAAAGCAAGATTTTCTTCTGATTTCAAAGCATGTCGCGTTCCTGATGGCATTGATACAAATACACCTGGTTCTAAAATAACTGGTTCGCCTTCTAATACAAGAGTACCTTTTCCTGATATGACTGTAATAATTGCGTTACGATTTGTGCTGTGTTCAGCCATACTCATGCCTGTAGCAATGCAAATTAAGTTATGCTGGCTGTTATTATCTTTGAATAGAACTTTGCTGAAAACTTGATTGCTCGGATATTCACATTGGTCTTGTAATTGAGTATACCAAGCGTTGCTATCTTTTAATGACATGATGTTTCTCCTTTTAGTAGGTTGGGTGGCATGTACTGACTGTTGAGTTGTTATGCTTCTATTTTGCTCAAGTCTTCGATTTTTTTCTCTGAGGTAGCTCAAGTTTTGTAAAGAAATTGGCTGTGAAATATGAGCTAGCTCAAAGAAGTATTTAAAGAAATAGAGCAAAATTGCAGTATTAAAGCAAAGGACAAAGATATGCAAGCTCTAACATCATACGAAAAAATTGGCAGAGAAAAATGTATTGAAAAAATTGTTGATGTTTTTTATCAATACATTTTAGCTGATGATAGTATAAATCATTTCTTCGCTGATACAGACATGGAAAAACAACGGCGCCATCAAACGGCTTTTATTTCTTATGCACTTGGAGGTAGCAAACCATATACAGGTCGTTCAATGGAAAAAGCACATACCGGTTTGAATATTCAACCTGAACATACTGATGCAGTTTTGAAGCATCTTAGTAATGCAATGGCTTTACATGGTGTAACACCGCAAGAAGTAGACGCAATTATAGCTCAAGTTTCTCAATTGAGACAAGCCATTGAATACAAGTAAAAGAATTTTTTATAGATGCATAAATACTCTCCGTCACACAGGTGACGGGGAGTGTCCCCATGATATATCACATATTTATTAAGCCAGAATCATTGACTAATTTAATTTCAGAAGGTTAAAGCATAATGAACTTCAATCATGCTTTTTAGCTTTATGCTTAAAAAGTAAAATTAATGAGTTGAGTACTAATAAATTTTAACTCCAGCAAGCTGCTGTAGATTTTATCTTAAATGAGTTAGAAAAAAGAGCTTATGTTCCATATGAAGGAGTAATTGAAACTAAATCAAATTTAAAATTTTGGGTTTTTCGTGATATCTGTACTATCATTGGGGTTGATTATAAAAAATATCAGCTTAAGGAAAAAGCCATAGATATCCTGCTTGTAGAGCGCAGAAATAATATTGCACATGGAAAGTATTTAAATGTAGATTATGAAGATTATATAACTATTTATGATATGGTGATTCAAATGATGAGGGATATAAAAAATGATATAATAAGTGCTGCTTCTACTCGAAGATATAAGAAAACTTAAGTAGCAGGCAAAATATACTATTACTATTGTAATTGAATTTATTTTGTTTATACTAAGAACGGTTTAGAAATGTCATTAGTCGCGTAGCGTAATGCGGAGCATTTGCCGCAGGCTAGAATCTCTAAGATGCTTCACTGCACTGCGTTTCGTTCAGCATGACAAAGTTTATATTTAACCCGTTTGCAGTATATGTAGAGACGCTCCGGTTCAAGAGCGTCTCTACACACAGAGAGGAGTTGACACTCCCAGCCCGCGCATAATCTGAGATTCTGCGGATAAACAGTTATGAATTAAAGCAAAAAACAATACAATTTATTTTATTTTTACAATTAAATTCAGCATAGCTCTACTATAGGCTAGTTACTACAGGCGCCAACATGCGTTACCGTAAGTTGAGTGGAGGAACGGAACCCAACATACAGATGCATTCTTACCTAGTATTCAAAGTTGTGAAGTGTTTAAGTATCAAATGGTTTCTAAGTAGCGCGACCTGGCTGTTGCTGTGCAATTGTCAGCCAACCCAAGCACAAGTTATACCTGATACAAGTCTACCAAGTAACTCTACTGTTATTAAGCAAGATAGCACAAACCTGATCGAAGGTGGAACCAAAGCTGGAAGTAATTTATTTCACAGCTTTCAAGAATTTTCTGTACCTAATGGCAATACAGCTTATTTTCAAAATACTCCAGACATTCAAAATATTATCAGTCGGGTAACAGGTAATAATATCTCTAATATCAATGGTTTAATCAAAGCTAACGGTACAGCAAACCTATTCTTGATTAATCATAAAGGAATTATATTTGGTGAAAATGCAAAACTAGAAATTGGCGGTTCTTTTACTGCCACCGGAGCCAATAGTATTAAATTTAGCGACTCCGACGAATTTAGTGCTAAAAACCCTTCAGCGACACCCTTACTCAGTATTAATGTACCAATAGGATTACAATATGGAAGTAATCCAGGCGATATTGAAGTAATAGGAGCGAATTTACAAGTTAATCCTGGTAAAACTCTAACACTAGCTGGCGCCAATGTTAATATCAACGGTGGAAAATTAATGGCGCCGTCTGGACGTGTGGAGTTGGGAGATACGACGGCACAAACAAATGTATTGCTAAGTAATAAAGCTCTTGTTAGCGTACTTGGTGAGACAGGAGGTAGTATTGGCATTAATGGGAGTCGAGTAGAATTAACAGGTGAGAGTACTCTTCAAGCAGGTATCAAAGAAGGGTTAGGCTCTATTAAAAGTAAAGCATTCAATATTGATATTAATGCTGTTGGCGATGTTTATTTAAAAGACGGAAGTCGAGTTCAAAATACTGTGCAAGATAAAGCAAGCGGACAAGCTGGTGATATAAACATCAAAATTGGTGGTTCACTTTATGCTACCAACGGCTCCACAATAAGTGCCAGCATTTTTGGAAAACAAAGTTCAGCTGGCAATATTAGAGTAAATGCTCTTGGTACTGTTTCATTTGATGGAGCTAATAATACAAACCCGAGTACATTGGGAAGTGCTGTTAATTCTCAAAGTACAGGCAATGCAGGTGATATCAACATTAGTGCAGGTTCATTGTCTGTTACTAATGGCGCCGTATTAACTTCTTTCGTTTTTGGTTCCGGCAATGCCGGCAATATTACTGTTGATGTTAAAAACGAGGTTTTGTTTAGTGGTGTTGCAATTAGAGAAAGATATAATAGCGCAAGTGGAATTTACGCCAGTATTACTTCACCTACTTCTGTTGGTAATGGGGGTGATATTAACATCAGAGCGACTAACCTCGAAGTTAGCAACGGTGCCCGCTTATCTGCCAGAACATATGGTCAGGGGGATGCTGGAAATATTAATATCAATGTTCGCAAGGGCATTTTATTTGATGGAGTTGGTGCAAGAGGTCCGAGTGGCGCCTTCACTAGTGTAGAAGATACAGGTATAGGTAATGCTGGTAATGTAAATATTACTTCTCAAACGCTAAGAGTTATTAATGGCGCCCAACTATTCAGCAGTAGTAAAGGTAAAGGAGCAGCAGGAAATTTAGGAATTGTCGCTGACTTTATTAGTTTAGATAATCGAGCAGCGATTACAGCCAACACTGTTGGTGGTCGTGGAAATATTGATTTAAATGCTAAGGATTTAATATTGCATCGAAATAGTAATATTACTACTAATGCCACAGGAAGTAACAACATTGGTGGTAATATTAAAATTAATACAAATAATTTGGTTGCTATTTCTGAAAATAATAGCGATATTAGCGCTAATTCTACAGAGTTTCGCGGTGGAAATGTGACTATTAATACTACCGGGTTATTTGGACTACAATTCCGTGATGCACCCACTAATATGAGCGATATCACTGCAAGCGGCGCCAATTCCCAGCTAAATGGTACTGTACAAATAAATCGACCAGAGGTAGACCCAACAGGAGGGTTAATTGAATTACCTGTTAATATTGTTGACCCTAGTTACCTAATTGCTCAAAGTTGTCCTGTAAAGCAAGGTAATACATTTATAATTACTGGACGTGGAGGTTTACCAATCTCACCTTCGGGAGCGCTTCGCAGTAATCTAACAGCAAGTATTGATTGGGTGACAACCAATGACTTACTATTGAATCAGAAAGATACTAATTATAAAGAGCAATTAATAAAGCCTGAAATTAGCGAAGCTGATAATTGGGTAATTAGCAATTATGGTGAATTAATGTTAATTGCTTCTGCATCAAAAGACGTACATGGGTATTTCATCAGTCCCGCAGTTTGTCCGTTAGAATGAAATTTTGGTTGGTTGTAAGTGAGGCATTGCCACACCTACCTCACCGGAATGCACCAGTCCAAGAAACCCGGTTTCTTTCCGTAATTGCAAAAGTCCAGATTGTAGCTTGTGATAACGCAATAGTGAATAACAACTCTTATTAAAATACTACGAATACGAAGTATATATGGCTACTTCACCACAGTTTAACTTTAACAATTCCCCGGCTACTAACAATGTAGACCATACAAAGCACGAGTATCAATACAACTATACGCGCATTCCACCTTTAGCGATGGTTGATACCGTTCCTGCAAAGGAAGACTTTTCCATAGCTTGGTATCGTCTATTAGTCAAGCAATTAAAAATTATTTTCGTTAATACCTTAATTACGAACCGAGGTAATCGCGGTTCTAAGTCGTTACGTGATGATATTAGAAATTTTATTTTTGAGTCAGTATGCAAAGAAGCACTTCCAACTCAGCTTAATATCTTGGGTCGAGTTCTACAAATTGCACCTCAGTTGCTGCTCGCTAGAATGTCGAAAGATTACCGCGAAGTTGACGAGTTGTTGCTTTCGGTTATTAAAGACTGTGGACTCTCAATTTTTAGGGACTTATTAGGTCGCATTAATACCCGTTTAGAAAGCGGACATCCCACTGGACATGTAAGTAGTCTTAACGATTACAGTAAATTATTACCAGTACTTGATATACCCCAATTTGCCAATACTTTTCTTGAAGATGAAAGCTTTGCTTACATGCAGGTAGCTGGTTTTAACCCGCTAATGATTGAACGAGTATCTAGAAAAAGCGCCAACTTTCCCATCGAAGATTCTCATTATCAGGCAGTAATGGGAAATGATGATTCATTAGAACTAGCACTCAAGGAAGGAAGACTTTATTTAGCTGACTATAAAATTTTAGACAATGCAGTCAATGGTACTTATTCAAGATATCAAAAGTACCTTTATGCTCCCATAGCGCTTTTTGCTGTTCCGAAAGCTGAAAATTCCAATCGCTCACTGCAAGCAGTAGCTATTCAATGCGGTCAAAATCCAGGCGCCCATCCAATTATTACACCTAAATCAAATAAATACGCTTGGTTATTTGCCAGAACAATTGTTACTATAGCAGACACCAATTACCACGAAGCAGTTAGTCATCTTGGGCGAACTCACTTATTTGTCGGTGCTTTTGTTCTAGCGACGAGACGGCAACTTCCAGATAATCATCCCTTAAGCATACTTTTACGTCCGCATTTTGAAGGCACTTTAGCAATTAACGATGCTGCTCAACGACTTTTAATTGCACCCGGTGGTGCAGTCGATCAATTGCTTGGTTCAACCATCGATAACTCACGGGTTTTAGTCGCACTTGGGTTACGAAGCTATGGTTTTAATGGCGCCATGTTACCGAAACAACTCAAGCAACGAGGAGTCGATGACCCCAACTTATTGCCTGTTTATCCTTATCGAGATGATGCACTCTTAATTTGGAATGCCATTCATCAATGGGTATCTGACTATCTAAGTGTTTATTACTCGACAAATCAAGACGTTCAAAATGATACAGCCCTTCAAGCATGGGCAGCAGAAGTACAAGCATTAGACGGGGGACGTGTACCTGATTTTGGTGAGAATGGTAGTATCCAAACGCTTAATTACTTAATAGATGCTGCGACGCTGATTATTTTTACCGCAACTGCACAACATGGCGCCGTCAACTATCCACAAAAAGATTTGATGAGCTATGCAGCTGCGGCGCCGCTAGCAGGTTATATGCCAGCTTCGACACTAAAAGGTGAGGTTACAGAACAAGACTATTTGAATTTACTTCCACCTCTAGAACAAGCTCAAAGACAACTAAATGTACTGACTTTGCTCGGTTCTATTTATTACAAAAATCTCGGTAATTATTCACCAGGACACTTTCCAGCACAGGTAAAACCATTATTAGATAAGTTCCAAAAAAATCTCATCCAAATTGAAGAAATTATCAATGACCGTAATTTGCACCGTCCAACTTACGAATATTTGCTTCCTTCTCGAATTCCTCAAAGCATAAACATTTAAATCTACAACACTTGGTAAACTATCATGGAACCAAAAAAAATACTTAAAGCACACGACCGTCAACTTTGGCTTTCACGTATTATCGCCAAAGTTGGTTATAATAGCCCTATTGGTAAACTTCTACGCTTATGGGTTTATTACACAGATGGCTTGCTTATACTTAGAGCATGGACAGATGTTCTCAACGTCCGCAAACAAAACATTGGTGATAAATTTTACGCAGTAGACCAAGCAATAATGCACGCTTCTCATGCTGATGTAAAAGAATTAATGCAAACAGAACCTCAATGGCGAGGAAATGATTTAGGCATTATTAGAATATTAGCTCCTAGTTACATGCTTGGCAATCCGCTAACCTTGGGAATGAACGGTTTGGAACATACAGGAAGTCGTGCTGTAATATTACAAGCCTTACCAAACCCAATTGAAAAAGCAGATATATTAGGGCATTTAGTCGATAAAGTTTTGGCAGACGCTGCCACAGAAGGCAAATTGCATGTTGGAGAAGATTTGCCCAGAATGATGGTTTGGATTCTGCATAAACTGGTTTTTGATATATCATTATCAAAAGAAGAAACTATCGCATCAGCAGGGTATATCAAAGGATTGCCCCTTTCATCTTTGCCCAATTTTATTAGTAAAACACTGCTTGGTTTTAGAACAAGACCAATTATCCAACATCGTAAGCGCTTAATAGAGAAATACAAACAATCACCTCAATGGAAAGCTTATCTTGAAACAGGCGCCGAATACCAATTAAACGAACACCAAATAGCCAACAGTCTTTTTGATACAATTCATGTAGCTGGAACAGCAGGAACAAGCGCACTATTAGGGTCTGTAATAGGGGTTTTATGCTTAGATAAGACCCTAAGAAATAATGTAATATCAGAAGTTAACGCTGTTTGGAATGGAGAGCAAACACCAGAAGGAAGTGCGTTAGAACAATTAGCAATTGTCGATAAAGTCATTCTAGAAACCGCACGCTTCTACCCACCAGTACGATTTGTTAGTCAACTTGCAAAACAACCAGGTGAAGTTACAATTGGCAGCCAAAAATGCCCATTTCAAAAAGGGACACGATTACTTGGCTCAATTTTCACAGCAAATCGCGACCCGAAAAAATACGAAAATCCAGATAGCTTTAACATTGAGCGTGACTTTTCAGATATTTTATCTTGGAACGGTAAAGAACATGAGCGCGCGTGTCCCGGTAGGTCTTTATCGGTTGGTATAATCAAGATGTTTTGTTTATACCTCTTTAAAAAATATCACTGGGAATTTTTTACAGAAGTTAAATGGGATTTTCAAAAAGTAACCGCAGTTACCCCAAATAGCTTAATATTACAAGGCTTCAGCAAACAGTTATGAGTTATGAGTGCTGAGTGCTGAGTGCTGAGTGCTGAGTGCTGAGTGCTGAGTGCTGAGTGCTGAGTTAGGAGTTAGGAGTTAGGAGTTAGGATTCAACACTTCCCACTCAGCAGCTAGAACTTATAACTTAAAACTCAGCGCTCAACACTTAAAACTTAGCACTCAAAACTTAAAACTCAGCACTCAGCACTCAGCACTCAAAACTCAGCACTCAAAACTTAAAACTCAGCACTCAGCACTCAGCACTTAAAACTTAGCACTCAAAACTTAAAACTCAGCACTTAAAACTTAGCACTCAAAACTCAGCACTCAGCACTTTTTAGTTATTCATATGATTTCTAAAATTGAAACACGACAACTTGCAAATATTGCGAATTGGATGGTTCCAGTTAAACCAACTGACTTACCAACCGTTCTAAAAGGTGTATTCTTTATGGACGGTAATCCTCTTCCAGACCATTGCATCACCATGTATAACCTAGAGTGGGACAAAGAAAACCTTGTTTTGTTTTTACCCGTCTTTGCTCCTCTCCAATGGACATTTCATAAATCGATTCCAGGATGGTTACTACTTATTGGTGCCCAACTATCGCGATTTACCTATAAAATCCAATTTGAAGATAATACCTTACAGCGCGCGCAAGTTACACCGTTGTCGTTTGGAATACCAATACCAAAATGGGTCGTAAATGCCACAATGTACCAAGATACTAACACTAACAACGGAGATACATGGCAGCGAAAGAACCTTTGGTTCGGTGGGACTGTCCGTATTGGCGAGTATACACTCCGTAGAGTCGTGGATGAAGAAGGATGTTACACAAAAGCATTCAAAGATATGTTGACTAAAGTTCAAAGCGACTGTTTGGTGATTGTTTGATTTTTTGCATAACGACGGTGGTATTTTATCTCAATAATTTTGATGGTAAAGATTATTACCTTTGAGGTAATGGTCGTTGCAGAGCCTGCACGAGACGGTTAAATTCTCGTTCTGCACGGACAGGATGAGCTAAGTTTAATATTGTTAACATACTAATGCGTGTGGGTAATTTATTTTCTTCAATAGGTGCTAATTTTAAGGGTAGTAATCGATAGGTACCTTCTTGAATGCCCATAGTTTGCCCTAGTACATTCTCGAAACTAGCCATGTTATCTATTAAATATGCTTCTGAAAGTACGATAATAGTACGCTTAGACTGATTAATTGCAGACTCAATGTTCTCTACACGGGTTACGCCAGGTACTTCAACATCTCCGGAAACTGCAATTCGTAAACCAGCACTTTCTAATCGAGGCAATAAAGTATTCCATACCCAAGTCGCATCCGGCTCTTTGTCGCTGTAGCTAATATAGGCGTCATAACAAAAATTATCCTCAATTGGCGGTTGAGGAGTAGTCGAACTTGGCTCTTGCTGATTTATCGTTGGATTGATTTTTAGTATAGGTGTTTCATCTTCTTTTAAACCAATTAGTTGAGAGCAACCTAGTCTGAAAGCAAACTCTATGTCTTCTCCGGCGCCTAAAGCATCGTAAAAAGCTACAGCAAAATTTATAGCTGCCTTATCCCCAATCTTGCGACTCATACCAATAACATATTTGACGTGGTGGCTTATTTCCGACGCTTGTAACTCTGAGTAGCAAGAATTTAGTAATACACACTCAACTCCCTTTTCTGCAAATAGTTTAAAAGTACGAGAAAGTGCTTCTGTCCCCATAAATGCGGGTTGACCATTCTCATCTTCTAAAACAATGCCATCTTCTTGTGTACTATGACCACTGAAGTGAACTATTCGAGGTGATAAATCTAGAATTGCGCGGTACAAATCTTTTTCTCGCACTGCCCATCTCTGTTCTAACCTGAATTGGTCGCGCTTTTTTGCTCTTTGTAAGCCATTATGAATTTCTCGAACCTCCTCATCTAGTCGCAATCGAGAAGTCGCTATCGGGTTGGCAGCCAGTATCAAAATTGTTTTAATAAACATGTTGGGACTCATTTTAGAACAAAAAATAGTACGCTGAAGTGTGGTGATTGTACAAAACTTTACCAATTTTTAAGTATTTTTTCTCAAAAATGCATAACTTGATTTCATTCACACCTAGTAATAACACATAAGGTCAAGTTCCTCAGCTTTTTCCTTTGTCCTGCGAATCAAGTCAGGCTTAAAATAAGTACAGCAAGAAGATTTTGCAAATGCCTAGGTAATTTTGCGGAATCTGACCAACATGTAGTGGTTAATTAATTGTGAATTTCAGGAGTAAGGATATATCCATGCAAAGCTCAGTGAAATCAAAGGATTATGAAAATTTTACATTTGATGCGTTTATTAGCTACAGTAGCCGCGACCGTGACTGGGTTAACGACAAATTGCTAACTGCCCTGGAAACTGGCGGGTTGAAGGCTTGCATAGATTATCGTGATTTTGAAATCGGGGTTCCAACCTTGACGAATATTGAGCAAGCTGTTGAAAAAAGTCGCAAAACTCTACTGGTACTAACTCCATCATGGTTAAATAGCCAATGGACTAATTTTGAAGCGTTGCTCGTACAAACTAGTGACCCTGCTGCACAAGCACGACGTATTCTACCGTTAATGGTCATCAAGACAGAATTACCCAAACGTCTAGAAATGTTGACATATCTTGACTTGACAGACCCAGGTGAGTTTGATTTGCAACTGAGACGTTTAATAAACAACATTAATAATACTTGTGGAGTACAAGAAAGAGAGCGCCAAGAATCAGACGTTAGACCAACCTCTACAAAACCATCCAATCGAGCATATGGCATTGGTGGAGATTTTAACTACCTTCAAGGTTTAGCAGTAATGAAGAAGCAACTCTTGACTGTTGATATTGATACTCGGTTAGCATTTGAGAGTTTAAACGCGAGGTTACAGGAAAATATTCGTGACGAGAAGTTGTTTGGCTCATCAGAAACTGTCCGTAATGAACGCAACCGTATTGTTTACCAGTTAAATAGCTTTGGGTTGATTCATTTGGATAAGACTTTTAATGAAATGTGTGGCGCCTAAAAAGTAAAATTCACAAGAGGTTGAATATGTCCTCGCAAAAATTATTTGCTATCCAGAATCAATTACAGGGTGTTGCTGCCAAGCTTGGGCAGACAATTGAGGCAATCAATACTGAGCGACTTATTTCAAATTCGCATTTTCAGAATGCTGTTGCTATATGTGGTATGATTGGTCGTGGAAAATCTTCTTTCATGAATGCAATTCTTGCCAATAACCTTCTACCTGTTGATGTTGCTCCAAACATATCAGCGTTGAGGCAGTACCATATACAGTTAACTAATACAACGCCATTTTTAATTCGAGCGCATTTTAAAAACGGCGCTGTCGAAAATGTAGAACCACAAGCTATTGATAAGCTTGAGTTAGAAGCGTGTGACACCAAACTTGAGTTTATCGAAATTCAGGCGCCATTTTCTATACTTCCTCAAGGTTTTCGATTAATAGAAACACCGAGCATTGGCAGTGTTGATTTTGACACCCGCACTAAATTAATTCTTGAACAAGTTTTCAATGTGATTTTGTTAGTTGATGTTAATTTAAGTTTAAGTAAGCGGGAGATAGAGTTTCTTCAATCATTACCAAGAAACATTCGTTACATCATTGTTGCTGCAAATAAGGTTGATATTACTGATACCTCTTCTCAATCAGAACAAGTTAAGCGAATCATAGACCAAATCAAAATTTTAGAGTTAGATATACCACTCGATGTATTCAAAATATCCCTGACTAATACGACTAATTCTCAGTTACGCATTGATTGGGAAAAATTAATACAAAAAATAGTACATTTGGCTCAGGTGCCTATAACAGCAACGAAACAAGAAGATGGCAATGATAAAAATATGATTAAATTGCAAGCGACTCGATTGCTTGAATCTGCTGAAAATTTGCTTTTTAAATTGCGGGCAAAAAAAATTAACGTAGTAAACAGAACATCGAATCAAATCAGTGTAAATAAAATTGATGAACTAAGGCGCACGCAAAAGTTAATTCAAGACGTTATCCAAGACCAGGAACGAGATATTTTAAAGACAGTTCAAGATAGCTTGGAAGCTATAACATTCCAGATTGAAAATGACATTCGCACGCATCGCAAAAAAGCTCAATCGATCAAATCTGACTTGCAAAGCTGGTTGGAACATGAGCAACAGAGGATGAAACAACGTTTGGAACGCCATTTCAGAAGTATTCTCGATGATACCAACCACGCTGTTGGTAAAAGGCATAGTCTGAACGTTGAACTAGAAGAAATTCGCGTCAGTGCAGTTGAAGAAATGAATGTCTCTTCACAAACTAAATCTTTATTCACAGAATATAGACATTTCTCTAGCGTTGGTGCAGGAACGGTTAGCGCAGTAGCATCATGGCTACTTTTAGGTGGACGTATATTCATATCATTCACAGTTGGAGGCGCCGTTGCTGTAGGTGCTTGGTTGCTTGCTGACAATTTGTTGACATCGAGTTCGCGTGACGTAATCCCAAACCTTGCAGACGCAATTATACCTGAATTTGAACGTAATGTACGTCATAATACGAACCGTCTTTCCAGGCTAGTTGCAAGTGCATTTACGGAAGCAACGAATAATGCCCAAACTTCATCATCTTCGTTTAGTCCAGAAGATGATTTAGCGCACGATGAACTCACCAAAATAATTTCACAACTCCAAGAAATTATTAAATAGTCTACTTTCAATGAGCGCAAACTTAACAACGAATTACAAAGGATAAAAATAATGGCAGTTAGTAATTATACATCGATTCAACTCTTTAAAGATACACGCGCACAACTTGGCACTATCCTTCAAAAGCTCGCAGCAATTGCAGAACAGCGCGGTGATGAAATTATTGATAATCAAAGTGCCGCAGCTAAGATAGCCAATAAAAGTGGCGACTTTCGGCGTTTATTGGCAGACATGCTCAAGGAACGTTCCCAAAGCGTCTTACAAAAAACGGCTTTTCGGTTGGCAGTTATAGGAGAATTCAACTCTGGTAAAAGTACCTTAATTAATGCTTTGCTAGGATATCCCATTTTATCAACGAGCTATAAACCGAAGACTGCTGCCAAAACTATTCTGCGCTATGGACAACAAGACGCTTTCCGGGTTACTTACAACGAACGGTACGCTGCTAAGAATACTGATATAATTTATACAAACAATCTTGCCAGGGACATTGAACAAGTCACGAGTGACGATGCTAATGTTTTAATCAAAGGCAAAAGCGAATCTGTGGCAGCGCAAATTAAGCAAGTTGAAGTATGGTGCAGGTCTGAATTTTTAGACCGTGATGAGACAGAAATTGTTGATACTCCTGGACTAGGGTCGGTTTTTGAGGAACACAAAACCGTAACCTACAACCTAATTCCGGAAATGGATGCCACGCTAATTCTATTTCCTTGCGACCCAGGTTTAGGTGAGAAGGAGGTGGATTTACTCAATTTCATTCGTCAGTATATTAATCAGTTACTCTTTGTGATGACAAAGACTGACCGCTTACAACCCCACGAGCAAGAAGAGATGTTAAACTTCTCGAAAGAAACCATTGAAAATATCATTAAAATTCCAGTAGACCGTGTTTATGGTGTATCAGCACAACGTAAGATTGAGGGACATACAGATGAAAGTGGTTTTCACCTATTTCTAGAAAGGTTAGAGTCCTTCCTTGTTGGTTCGAGTGGTGTCGCGCGGTTAGAAATTCCATTTACTATTGCACAAACGCAGTGTGAAAACCTCATCAAAAATACCCAGCTTGATATTCAGCGTATTGATAATGATGTCGAGTCGTTGCGTGAAGAGTTGAAACGGCTTGAAGAAGTCCAACAAGAGGTCGAGAAAAGTAAACAAAGCCTATTTAATAAAATTGAAAAGCGCATGGGAGATATGGCGAGTGATGCGCTAGAGGGAATTGACGATTTGCCTTTCCGAATTGAAAAAGCTGTAAACAAAGCTCTTGATGAATTTAATAAGGAATCACTGAAAAAGGCGGATATTAAAATCCAGTCTATTATTAATGACACAGTGGAAGAGTGGGTTAAGACAAAAAATAAGAGTTTTATTACTCAAACCCAAGTGCTTCAAGACCTTGTGGAGAACGAACTTAAAAGGTATGTTCAACTCATCGACGATACAACACGTTTGCAGTTTTCTGATCGCCAAGCTGGTAATCTCAACGCCCTAGATACATCGATAGTAGCAAATGGACGCGGCGCCCGTTTAGTTTTAAACACTGCGAAAAAGGCAGGTGGCGCCTTAACAGTTGGAGTTGGAGCGGCAGCTCTTACTCATTATGCAGTAGGTATAACGGCAATACAAGCGTTACCGATACTAACTGCAGCATGGTCATTGATGTGGGCTTTTCCTGTTCTATTACTGCTTCCGGCTTTAATTCCAGTAGTTGGCGATCTTGCTTATGGTGAGCAGCGCATTCGCAGTGATATCAAGAAACAGTTGAGTAAACCTATCCCTGGCAACCAAGTTACTATGTTTGAAGCTATTGTCGAAGGGTATCTTGATAAAGAACGTAAAAAGCATCCTGGATTACGTGAAACCTTAAAAACACACTTTGACGAATGGAGTAATAACCTTAAATCGGAAATTAACGACTTTGTAGCCAATTTGATTGCTACTCAACTAACTCAAATTGAAAAGCAAATCAATGACAAGGTAACTAATAAATTCGATAGAGAAGAAAGACTTGCAACTCACAATAACCATCTAAATAGCTTGAAAATGATTAGCAATGAAATAGCTGATTTAAAAGTGGCTATTTTATCTATGAGTGATACTAACGCTAATTAAATATGGCTGATGGCAGAAGGATTATGTAAGCCTCCTGCCGTATCAATAAATAAAAAAAATAATCAACACAGTAAATAGGTGGATATAATATGTCATCTTTCCGAATATTTCAAGAAACTCGTGACCGTCTTTATAAAGTTTTAAACGAACTCGCGCGCGTTGCTGAAGAACGGCGAGAAACAACGATTACAGATATTACAGATGTCGGTATTGACACAAGTTTTTATGAAAACTTGAATACAAACCAAGATATAAATCGGCGCTTTCTAGCAGACATTTTACGTGAACGTGCTGAAAATGTACGTAAAAAACGTGCCTTCCGGCTCGCTGTTGTAGGTGAGTTCAATGTGGGAAAAAGTACATTGATCAATGCTTTACTGCGTAAAAAGGTACTATCTGACGGGCGCCAACCAACAACTGCTACAATCACAACTCTACGTTATGGCGAATCCGAGCAATTTCGTGTCACTTATTTACCTCAGTACCAAACACAACATCCAACAATCTTACAAAACTCGACAGACCTATTTAACGACATTGCAAAGTACACTAGCGACCCAGCACAATGTAACGACAATGGGCAAGCAATTTTAACAGGTAAAGAGGTTTCATTGGCAGAAAAAATTAAGGAAGTTGAAGTATGGTGTAATGCAGATTTTTTGCGCGAGCAGGAAATCGAAATTGAAATCATTGATACTCCTGGTTTAGGGTCTATTTATGAAGTTCATAAAACCGTAACATACTCATTAATTCCCGAAGTTGATGCAACGCTATTTCTCATATCATCTGATGGAGTTGGCGAAGAGCATATTTCTTTCCTGAAATTTTTGCGTGAATACGTAAATCAAATGCTCTTTGTCATGACAAAAATAGATTACGCGCGCGATAAAGAAGAATTAGAAGATTCACTCAGCTTTAACCGCAAAGCAATTATGACTTCTGTAGATAAAATCAATATCCAAAAGATTTACCCAGTATCAGCAATCAGTGTTTTGCATGGAAACGACTCAGAAAGTGGTTTCACAGAGTTCAAACAAGCGCTAGAACATTTTTTAATTAAATCTAGCGGAACAGCACGCTTGCAAATACCATTACAAGTTGCCGAATTACACTGGAAACTTTTGCAACAAAGTGTTGAGCGTGATATTGAACTAGCAAATAAATCCCTTAAAAAAGTTCAAGAGGAAAAAGAAGAATTAGAGCGGCAAAAACAGCATATTAATCAACGCAAGCAAGATTTGATGAGGTATATTCATGATACCATTAAGGATATGTATGAAGATGCAACACATGGCATAGACTTACTAAATACTCAAATTCAAATGGTAGTTGAAAGGCAAGTTGATTCATACAATTTGAAAGAATTATTAAACGTTGACAAGCACGTACCTGTTATTATTAAAGGGAAAATAGATGAATGGATTAGAGAGAAAGAGAAGCGTTTTCAAAATAAAGCGCAGTTGCTACATAGACGTATAGAAGAGGATTTACGTGTAATTTTAGAAACTATACAAAGCACTACTTTTTCTACTAACCAAAATGAACATACCGATATAGTTACTCCTCAAGTTAAAGGCGCCTTTACCAAAGGAGTGCTTAAGTTTACTCAATCTGCCGCCGTAAACACTGGAATTTCTTTCTCAACAGGTTTAACTTTAAGCGCTCTAATATTTTCTATTGGTTTTGCACCAGCGCTTAACTTCATTCTTACCCCTGCTGTAGTGGCGGGGGCTGGTTCTATACTAGTATTAATCCCGTTGCTGCTTACCGCGCGTACAGTTGTACAAGAAACTTTTTCATTCAGGAAGAAGCTATGCACTAATATCAAAGACGCAATGGTTAAAAATATACCCCAAAACTCCGTCAATGTATATCAGGCAGTTGTCGAAGGGTATATGGATGATAAAGGCAATCGACAACTGGGAATGCGTCAAATACTTACCGAGTCATTTAATGGTTGGGGAAATCAACTTAAAGAAAATGTTGAGTTAATTGTTACTAATAATCTGAATAGTTATACGCAATCTCTAGATAAGCGTATTCGAGATGAAGAGCGAGGTGAATGGAACCGCGAAACTAAGATCAAAACTTATAACCAGCAAAAAGAAGCTCTCTTGAAGACAGAAAAGCAGTTGATTGAACTTAAAACTATTATCGACAAACTGTCTGTTGATGACGTAAATAATGGTAGTGAGAGTGACGAAATTTAAAGGGTTTCAAATATAGCACTATATATATCTATGGAATTATCAAATGCAACAAAGCCAACACAAGCAAGAACATTAAATTTAGGACAGTACAACCAATTAAAACTCACAATTGGGAGTTTGCTTAAGTCCCTTGCCGTCATTGCTGATATGCGTGGCGAAATGCTGCATACCAATGATTTAGACACATATGATGCTGATTCTGTGAAGCCAAATGTTGAAGCACTAAGCGAGGTGCTAAAGAAAAAGGCATTAAGCTTAGATTCAGAATTTCGTCTAGCTGTTGTCGGTCATTTCTGTCGAGGCAAAAGTACGCTAATTAATGCAATGCTTAATCGTCAGTTGCTTACAGGTGATTTGCGACCGAATACAGCAACTAGTACAATCTTACGTTATGGAAAACCAGAACGTTTGCGTGTTACTTTCAAGCCCGAATCTGGTAAGCAGTCAAAGGAATACTGGGTTCAGTCAAAAGAGGATTTAGCTTCATCGCTAGCTCAGTTCACAAGTGATGCGGCAGTTAATTCTGATATTGATTTAAATAAAAATCTTGAGGTAAGTGCAGATACACAAAAATATATAGACTTAATGCAAGGAAAGGAAGAGTCTCTCGCACAGCTCATTGATGTTGTTGAGGTATGGTGCGACAGCGAGTTTCTCAACTCAAATAAAATCGAAATAATTGATACACCTGGTTTAGGTTCGGTTTTTAAAGAACATAAACAAGTTACGCTAAATATCATTCCCCAGGTAGATGCAACATTATTTGTAGTTCAGCCTGACCCTGGTATTAGTAAACGAGAAGCAGCATTTATCGAACTGATTAAAGAGCAAGTTGGCAACATCTTCTTTGTTGTGACTAAAGCAGATCAAGTTCCAAAGCATGAAATACCGGAAATTATAGACTTTATCAGGGACGTGATTGAAAACACAGTTGATTTTCCGGCTGAACATATCTATCCAGTATCAGCGCTGAATGCATTACGCGGTAATTGGGATGAGAGTGGATTTTCTGCGTTTTTACTTTCTTTACAGCGGTTTTTAGTCGAAAGCAGTGGTATTAGTAGATTGTTAAACGCAGTTCGTTTTGGTCTAGGTTACTGCGACCAAATGACCATTTATGTAGAAAACGATATTGAAGCCCAAAATCAATCGCTCCGAGAACTATATGACCAACGCCAAAAAATTCAGCTTGCTGGGCGCCAAATTAAGCTTCATAAAGAAGAACTTATAAATACAGTCGATACTCGTACAGAAGAGATTATTCTTCAAGCTTTGGAAGGGCTTGAATCTGTTCCTATTAAGATTCGTAAAAACGTTGAACAACGGATAAACACTTTGAATTTACAACAACTTAAAGATGCAGACGAGTATTTACAACCAGTGTTCAAAGATACTGTAGTCTCTTGGCTACGGGAAAATCAAACAAGTTTTGAGAACGAAATGAATCGGCTTAATAACCGCGTCAAGCAAGAAGTTAAGGAAATGCTAGGTGACATTCAAACTGTTCGCGAGCAGCAGATATTCGACCGCAACTTCGAGATTCAATTAAATTCTCCTATCAGCACCAGTAATATCATTAGTACTAGTATTGGTAATGATATCATCAAAATGCTGGCATCAATGAGAATTACAGGCATTGTGGCAGATTTAATTGGCGGTTTATTCGATGTTGGGTTACAAGTTGCCAGCAGTGTCAAAAATTTTTTTGGTGGGTTGCTTGGGCAGTCAAAATCTCATCAGAATGAACGCTTAGAAAAAGCTAGACAAAAAGTGTGTTTGTGTTTGCTAACCGAAGTCGCAGAAGGAAAAAATGCTTATGATGCGATGATACACGGTTATATAAATGACAACGGTCAAAATGTTAGTGGTGTGCGCGATGTGATTGAGACGACATTTCAAGATTGGGGGAAAGAGCTTCAGGAACGTATTAATAATTTGGTGAACAATAACATTAACGCGCGGTTGAACCAACTTGAGCGTCAAATTAAAGAGTTAGAAAACCAAACTAGCGAAATAGACCTGAAAAACAAAGTCGAGATATACCGCAGTCAGTACGAGCAACTGCAAAATTTACAGCAACAGATGTACAAGCTTGAAACGAACCTCGTAGCATTATCATCACATCAAAACTAGTGAACTATATAATTGCCAATGACACAACTACCACCACACGAATCACTTTTACAATATTACCAATTACGCAACAGTTTAATAATGTTGCTTGACGAACTCGCAAAGCTTTCCCAGCAACGTAATCTGACTATTATCGCCGATAAGTATATTGATGGTTTAATACCCACAAGTTATATTGTCGGCAATACAGATACATTACATCAATTAACTTTAAGAGCCATTGTTGACGAAGAGATTAGGCAAGCATATAAACCTTTCCGCATCGCTGTTGTGGGTGAATTTACGCGCGGCAAGACGACGTTATTAAATGCGCTTTTAGAACAAGAGGTACTTACCTCAGACAGGCGCCCGAACACTGCCACATCTACCATACTCAAATATGGAACAATACCTCACATCCGAGTCAGATATTTTGATAGCACTGGTTTAGAACCGCTCGACATCAGTACGCAAAATCTTGCGGCAGACTTGGTAGGTTATACTAGCGATGGTGGAATGGATGAGGAAAAATACGAAGCGCTTTTACGGGGTGATAAAAAATCGCTAGCCGAGCAAATTGAAGGAGTGCATGTTTGGGTTCCATCTGAGTTTTTGAAGCTGCGGGGATACGAATTAATCGATACTCCTGGCTTGGGTTCAATCTTTGATAGTCACCAGGTCATCACGTACAACGCTATCCCGCAAATGGATGCAGTGTTATTTCTAACTCAGTTTAACGCTTTAATTGGAGAAGGCGAACAGGTCTTTCTTGGTTCGTTACGAGAGTATGTTAACCGCTTTTTATTCGTTCTTACCAAAATTGACTTAGCCGAAAAAGAAAATAATCCGCACCAAGCAATTGATAAGGCAATCGATTTTACACGCTCAGTATTAATAAATCAGGTTCAATTAAATAACCCTACCTTGTATCCAATTTCCGCTATCGCTGCTGTTCAAGACAATCAGTACCACAAAAGTGGTATTATTCAGCTTATTGAGGCGTTAGATAAATTTATTTCCGATTCGAGTGGCAAAGGGCGCCTGTTAAAATTGTATTGTTCTGCTAACACTTATCACCTTTGGCTTGAGCAAGATATCCAGCGAGAACTTGGAGACTTAAGCAGTAAAATCGCACAGCTTACAGAAGTTAAAGAAAAATTAGTATCAAAGCTTAACAACATTGAAGTATCCAAGTGCGACTTAAGCCTCTTGCTAAAAGCACAAACCCAAGAACTCGAACAAAGACTACTTGATGGAATTTCTCCACTAACAGAGCGTAAGTCTATATTTATGCATAATGTTCAGTTGTTACAAAATATTATTAAGTTTTTTCTATCACAGATTATATGGGATATTAAATCTCAGCCGATGGTGGCGCCGGAAGAATTACCATTAATATCGCTTCCCGACGTTTCAGATATCACACAATTAAATGTCGGCAATCAATCAGAAAGCTTTTTTAGAGACTGGGTAAAAAGTTTATACTTATCTCTAGAAGCTAGCATTAATCGAGTAGTCAAGCACTACGAGCAGATGATAAGCCAAGAAATCCTACTTATTAACGAACAGCACGATAAACTTCAGCAACGCTTACACATAATTAATCAGCACAACCATAATATAAAAAATATCCATCAACAGCTAGAAAGTATAATATCGTATATAAATATAACTCCAGAAATCTAATATATTACTAAATAAAATGAGTACGAACTTTATGCGTTATCAAATTGGTATGAAAAATTTTCTTGATACACTTGGTAAAAAACATCCAATGTATCTAAAAGCTATCAATTATCAGAGTCAATTGCTGGAAAATATTAATTATGTAGAATCATATGGTGATAGTGAAAATTATCGATCAACTCGTAACAAAATTATAGATTCTATTAATGAGCTAGCACTAGAAACAATTAACAAAACTTTTAACGAACTTAGTAATCCCTCTCCAATTATAATAGAACAAAAATCGCCAAGTTTTCAAGAAAGAATTTGGCGCGAATTCCAAGAGCCAGAGATGAGCTTTATTTCCCCAGAACCTTTTATCATGGGTAGCCGTCCACCCGCTTTAGACCCTGGCGCCTTAGAAGATGAGCAACCCTTACACGTCGTTAATTTAGATGCTTATTATATTGCCATCACAGCTGTTACAAATATTCAATACGCGATATTTACTATTAACACTGGACACAATCCACCAGACTTCTGGCAAAATAGTATACCACCTCAAGCAATATACAATCATCCAGTTGTTGATGTCTCATGGGAGGACGCAATTAAGTTTTGTAATTGGCTGAGGGACTTGACAAAAAAACATTACCGCTTGCCGACCGAAGCTGAATGGGAAAAAGCTTCTCGTGGGGTAAATGGTCAAATTTTTCCTTGGGGCAACGAGTGGAAAGATGACTATGCTAATACAAATGAATACAATTGCCATAAAACTGGCTATAAAACTGTAGCAGTAAATGAATTTCCAGAAGCAAAAAGTCATTATAATATACTAAATATGGCAGGGAATGTCTTTGAATGGACGAGTAGCTTATGGGGTAATGACAATAAAGAACCACAATTTTTATACCCATATAATCCAAAAGACGGACGTGAAGCAATTGATGCACCATCAGATATTTTACGCATTATTCGCGGTGGCTCCTTCTCCTCACAGAAACGGACAGCACGATGTGCATATCGGGATAAGTTATCTCCTAAAAAATCCCGCAAAGATGTAGGATTTAGATTGGCTTTATCTAAGCATAATAGTTAAATTAGGCGCCACCTTTTAAGAAATTTGACGCACGCTTCTATAACTACATGTCTCAGTAGTTAATCTTGAACAACGATAAAAAGGCGCCATTAGTTCACAAAGCTGTACCAACAAATACGGTCTCGACTAATATTAACTTAGTAAATGACACAAGCACTTCTGAAGTAAGCCTCGGTGGTGGCTTTGGTCAAAATAGTCCTGTTCGACGACTATAACTTTAACCTAGTTTCTGAACAGCCTGTAGAATCTTGGGTTTCTTTAACACTTCGTCCTCAACAACCGATTCGTGTTTGTTTAAATAAGCGATAGAGAAATTGCTCATGAAAATTATAGAATTTTCGCCTAACCTAGCACAACCAATTCAGATGTTTAATAGTGTATCTACTAAAGAGCGTGCATCTTGGAGATGGAAATGGTGAAGTACACATATACTGCATCTACTTTGAATCTGAGAGCCAGATCGGTACACATCCCACAGGGTACGGACAACTTTTCTTGGTGATGAATGGAGAGGGTTGGGTTGCTGGTTCTGATGGTCATCGCATCCAACTTAAAGCAGGTCTTGGCGCCTTCTTTGAACCAGGGGAACTCCCCACGGCTTTGTCTCCTCTATATATATGGGGGAAGTTGCAATTTGTCTGCCACTTTTCGATCCGGATGGCGTTTTAGAAGCTTTAAAGGCAAAAACAAAACCCTATCCTACACAGCTTAAACAATCAACGATTAATACCTTTGCTTGGGAAATAAGTTTTTCACTATCAGTTGCCAAAAAGTCAATTCCGCGCGCTGATGTTGCTTATGCAGCAGGTTGCTGTTTTCGCAGCGTCGCTTGTATGAATCAGGTATTATTTGCACTTAATCAACAGTACCTATTGAATGAGAAAGGCGCCGTAGCAATTGCCAATAATTTTCCCCTTTGTCCGCAAAACTATCAACAACGGGTTGAAGCGGCATTTGCTTTATTAACGGTTGAGGTAGAATCAATTACAGATGCTATAAACATCCTTGAAGAAATTGAGCATGATTTGAGCCAATGGTATGGTAATCGTCGTTTAGTAATGTAAAGTTCTAAGGTTTTTAACATAAAATTTAATGAATCTAGCTCGGAACTATTCATATTACGTAAACAAGCTTTCATAATTAATATCGTTGACAAAACAGAATTTTTACACCTTGAAATTTAAGGTGGCTCGCACTGTAAAAATTTTCACTTTAGCTTCTCAGATTATCTGGAGCGAAATAGAGACTTTATGCATGAAAAATCGAGGACGGCAAATTTTTAAAGTTTTATTCATCAATAAATCTTGATGCAACCCGCAATCTAGAATTAGAGCAGGGAAAAGTAAAAATAGTAAACTTTAGAAAACCCAGAAACTGTCAAACGATTGGCAAATACACAGCCTGCTGAATCGGCGCCGATAATAATATAGTCGTATTGAACCATAAGAAATAAGTTGTCCCGAATATTTTCTCGGTACTTATTGGGAAAGATATATTTAATTTATGCAGTTGGCTATCTTCATATGGTTTAATTTGCATATATGTATTATATAGTTTATTTGAGCTAATAAGTATTACCATTAAATTATTTTGTTTTTGCCCGTCCAAATCAGTAATTATACTAAGAACGGTTTAGAAATGTCATTCTGAGCGTAGCGTAATGCGGAGCATTTGCCGCAGGCTAGAATCTCTAAGATGCTTCACTGCACTGCGTTTCGTTCAGCATGACAAAGTTTATATTTAACCCGTTTACAGTATAGAAGATTAATATTAAGTATAAATGCTGAAATATAGAGTTGATATTATCTAACTCTGCTCTCTATACCTAATGTGACTGTGTGGTAAAAATAGTTACACAATTACACAGCCTGGGAAGGCTGTGCCACAACTAGTCAAAATTTCTTTCAAGATGTGTTGTAAGATAGGAGGTATTAATCGCTTTTGTATAAATGTCGGTAATCACAAAACCGAGATTGTTAATTAGTTGACAAGTGCTTGTTGAGAAGAAATGACAATAGCAATCGATTTTGGCACCAGTAATACCGTCATCGCGCGCTGGAACCCTGTCACACAGCAACCGGAGACCCTTAGTATACCAGGTTTATCGATTCAGCAAAGCTTGAACCCACCGCTAATTCCCAGCTTGGTATATGTAGAGGATGCAGCTAGAAGTCAGGTATTGATTGGGCAACAAGTACGTGATAAAGGTTTAGACTTATCGAACGAGCCAAGATTTTTTCGCAGTTTCAAGCGTGGTATTGGCGCCAATATTCAAGGATTTATGCCTGAACTCGATGGACAAGATATCACATTTGAGCAGGTAGGCAAATGGTTTTTGACTTCAGTCATCACACAGTTAAGTACAGCACAACCCGAAGTTGCCGACTCATTAGTATTAACAGTACCCGTCGATAGCTTTGAAGCATATCGTCACTGGTTAGGAAGCGTTTGTCAAGATTTAGAAGTGCAAGAAGTGCGGATGTTAGATGAACCGACCGCAGCAGCACTAGGTTATGGAATTGCCGACCAAGATATATTATTAGTTATCGACTTCGGTGGTGGTACACTCGACTTATCATTGGTACGGTTAGATAAAAGCGCACAACAAGCCAACAGTAAACCATTAGGTTTTTTATTAAAATTTGGTAACAAGTCTTTAGCAGAAGACTCTAAACAGAAAGTAAAAACCGCGCGCGTACTAGCAAAAGCAGGGCAAAACTTAGGTGGTACAGATATTGATAACTGGGTAGTAGATTATTTTGTTAAAAACACAGGTTTAGTTGCAAGTCCCTTAACTACCCGTCTGGCAGAAAAAGTCAAAATTCAGCTTTCGACGCAAACCACTGCAAGCGAAGTATATTTTAATGACCAAACGTTTGAAACCTACGAACTCGATTTAAACCGCGAGATGTTCGAGAATATTCTCAAACAACACGCATTTTTTGAACGTCTCGATGACTCAATGACAAGTTTACTCCAACAAGCACGGCGCCAGGGTATTGAGGTTACAGATATTAACTCAGTGTTGTTAGTCGGTGGAACATCACAGCTACCAGCAGTGCAAACATGGATAAAAAATTATTTTGATACAACTAAAATCAAGAGCGAGCGTCCGTTTGAAGCAATTGCTCAAGGCGCCTTACAATTAACGCAAGGTGTAGAAATTAAAGACTTCTTATATCACAGCTACGGCATTCGCTATTGGGATAAACGTAACAGTCGTCACAGTTGGCACCCCATCGTCAAATCTGGACAACCTTATCCAATGAGTCAACCAATAGAACTATTATTAGGCGCCTCGCTAGAAAATCAACCCAGCATAGAATTAATTATGGGTGAACTCGGCGCCGAAACTGGTGGTACCGAAATATTTTTTGATGGTGATAGATTAATAACAAGGCGCCTAGATAGCGGTGCAACTACCGTTAAACCCCTTAATGATACAGAAGGCGCCAGAACTATTGCAAATCTCACACCTCCAGGTTTTCCAGGCAGCGACAGAGTTAAAATATACTTTCAAGTTGATAAACAGCGATTTTTACGAATTACCGTAGAGGATTTGTTAACAAATGAAACTTTACTAGAAAATCAACTAGTTGCACAGCTAAGTTGAGGTATTTACAACAATATGCATATTTATAAAGATTTATATCATGAAGAAAAATGTCAGTCCTGTGGTACTTTTGCGGAAAGCAGTGCAATTTTTGAGTAGTAGTTAGTAATTCGATGCTATACTACATTTATACTACAATTGTGAACTTATGAACTACCTGGACTTTTAAAGCCGGATCTCACCGATCCGGCAAATGGCACACATGCCATCAATCTTATTGTTGACAAAATTGCTTCTTCACTGAAAGTAGCAGGCTATCCACATCCTGAAATTGTACGCTCTGCTCCAGTTACAACCGTTGCAGATAACTTCGACCGTCTGTATTTCCCTAAAGACAGTTTATCTCGTCATCCTAAATATACGCGCTACTTAAGTGAAGACAAGTTATTGCGAACGCACACCACTTGTCTCATACCTCAGATATTATCTCAACTTAAACAAAAGCCAGTCCACCAATTGTTGATGCTTCCTGGCATTTGCTATCGTCGCGATGTCGTGGATAAACGCCATGTGGGGGAACCGCATCAAATGGATATTTGGATGATTAGCAATACTCAGCAACTAAATCGCCAAGATATATTGCAACTAATTCAAATAATTCTTAATGCAGTTCTTCCAGGTTGGAAGTATCGCCTTAATGAAACCACTCACCCTTATACAGTAAGAGGTTTAGAAATTGAGGTGAAACAAGGTGACCACTGGATTGAAATTGGAGAATGCGGAGAAGCTCATCCCCAATTATTTGTAGATAGTGGGTTAGAGGGTTATTCCGGTTTAGCAAGTGGCTTCGGGTTAGATCGATTAGCCATGCTAGTTAAAGGTATGGATGACATTCGCTTGCTGCGAAATTCTCACCCAGCAATCGCGCGTCAAATGTCAACCTTAGACCCCTATCATCCTGTGTCCAATCAACCTAGCATTTGTCGAGATATGTCAATAGTCGTTCGTAACGGCATTGAACTAGAGGATATTTGTGAGGTGATTGTAGCAGCATTGGCTCATGACGCAGAATTATTGGAATCTGTAGATATTAAGAGCGAAACTGCATACGAGCAATTACGCCTAGCTGTAATTCAACGTTTAAAAATGCAGCCTGGACAAAAGAATTTGCTGGTGCGAATGGCACTACGCTCTCTACACTCATCCATTACTAATCAACACGCAAACCATTTACGAGAAAAGGTTTTCCAAGCTTTGGATTCCACATTCAGAACTTAAGGACTTCCAAATAAAAAACACCCAAAATATCCTTGTGGGATGGGCATCCTTGCCCGTCCTCTTCCGCCTTTTTAAGAAGCGGTTTGGGCAAGAATTATCTGAAGAGATGCGTTCACGAATTTTAAGTTTACCCTTACCAACTCTTCGTAAATTAACCGAGGCTTAGTTAGATTTTACTTCCTTAGATGATTTACAGTCTTGGTTAAAGGCTCAAGAAGAGTACAAAAGATAGAAGTCCTAATTTTTTCATCTTAAACTCTCTGGGAGTGTAGAAACCAAGCTGTTATCCATATATATACTACTCAGTGGCGCCACATATTTAAGTTTTACAATATATTATTTCTGAACAATTACGGGTGTTCCTACTGTTGCCCAATCATATAACCATTTTGCATGGTTCGGCGCCACATTTACACAACCACGACTAACAGGTGTACCAAAACTACGATGCCAATAGGCGCCATGAATTCCATAACCGCCATCATAATACATTACATATGGCACATTCTGTACATCATAGTCGGCGCCGCGCATTCTCGCTTTACGGTGTTTGGTTTGAATATTAAAAGCTCCTATTAAAGTAGGAGTCTTTTTCTTACCTGTCGAAACTTTGACTGCGTAAACAGGGTTGTTTCCTTCCCAAGCTGTTAATGTTTGCTTGGATATATCTACTAGTATCCAGCGTTTTTCTGATTGTTTGAGAGTTTGAATTTGATTTGCTATTCGTTTGGTTTTGGTTTGCGCTAAAGCTTGGTTCGAGGGTGCGGTGATGGAGAGGGTTAGTAATGTGGCAAGGAAAAATATTTTTAATTTCATTTTTTTATTTGCTTATAGAATGTCTAGAAAAGTGATGTTGAATAGTTTAATCCCCCCTAAAGAAGTATTTAAAGCCCTTAATAATAAGAGCCTTAAACAAATCTTAAGCCCCCCCTTACTAAGGGGGGTTGGGGGGATCATCTGGGCAATAAAATTATAAACTTACTACCTTGGTTCGGCGCCGAGGTACAATTTAATTTACCTTGATGTTTCTCAACAATAATTTGATAACATATTGATAACCCTAAACCAGTACCTTTGCCAACTGCCTTGGTAGTAAAGAATGGGTCGAAGATTTTGCTTAATATATCTTGGCTCATGCCAATACCGTTGTCAGCTATCTCAATCGCTATATAACTATCTTCGCTAAGATAGGTTTTTATCCAGATTTTACCGTCAGATACATTTAAAGCATCAATAGCGTTAGTAAGTATGTTCAATATAACTTGATTTATTTCTCCAGCAAAACAATTAACTTGTGGAATGTCACCGTAGTCTTTGATAATTTGAATATTTCCTAGCTTTTGCTGAAGTATCATTAAAGTGCTTTCGATACCTAAGTGAATGTCAACTTCTTTAAATATTGCTTCATCGAGACGTGAAAAGGTGCGTAAAGAAAGTATTACATCTTTTATTCGTTTGGCGCCAGTATACATCGATTCGATAATTTGAGGTAAATCTTCTGAGATAAAGTCTAAATCGATTTCGTTAATTTTATTTAATATTTTTGTGCTAGGGTTTGGAAGTTCGTCTTGATATAATTTAATTAATTCCAGTAAATAATCAGTATATTCTTTTGTATGTAGTAAGTTTCCAAATATAAAACTAACTGGATTATTTATTTCATGCGCTATA
The DNA here is from genome assembly GCF_019977735.1 of Calothrix sp. PCC 7716. GTDB lineage: Bacteria > Cyanobacteriota > Cyanobacteriia > Cyanobacteriales > Nostocaceae > Dulcicalothrix. The sequence goes on from NZ_AP025018.1 coordinate 1,666,406, forward strand.
CCAGCTATTAACTGTCCTAAACCTGACATTTTCTCACTTTGAATTAATTGTATTTGGGTGCGGTTGAGTTCTTCGAGTGCTGTTTCTAATTCTTGAGTACGCTCACTTACACGCGCTTCTAAGGTGGCGTAAAATCGCGCGTTTTCTAGGGATATTGCTGCTTGTGATGCTATAACTTGTAAAAGCTCGACTCTTTCACTTGTAAAGGCGCCTTTAACTAAATTATTCTCTAAGTATAAAACTCCTAACAATTTACCTGTATGGATAATTGGTAAAGCTAGTACCGATAACGGTTTGGTAATAATTATATATGGGTCGCTGTTAAATTCTAATGATTGTGATGCATCATCTAATACCAAGTGCGTTTGCGTGCGTTCGATATAGTTGATTAAAGAAACGGGTAACTGATAGCTTTCGGTGAGAGGGATGCGTTGCCATACGGTATTATCATCGTTATCACCCACAAGCGATGATTCGATGATGAGTTGATTATTCTGCTTAATTATAAAGTATACTTTCTCGGCGCCTGCGTTTTCTCGAACTAAATGTAAAAGCTTGTTGTTTAAGCGACTAGGAATAAGTTCACGAGAAAGTGCTAACGAAGCTTTAACTACGGTTGCAATATCAAGCGAGAATTTTTGTTGGGTAGCAGTTATTGGTTCTTTGGAGTCGATAACTAAATACGGATAAGATGTTTCTAATTGTTTTACTTTCGCTTTTGCTCCCCATTTATCGTAGTAGCGATGTGCTTTGCTCAAATAAATCTTAGCAAAATCTTGTTTATTTTGATTTTCCCAAAATAAACCAGTAAGTTCGTTAGCTAAAGCTGCGTTTTGAAGAAATCCGTTTTCATGTGCTAAATTAATTGCTTGGTCGTATAAATCAAGTGCTTGCCAATTCTTCCCGGAAATACGCGCAATTTCTGCTTCAACAAGTAAATATTTATGTAAAAAGTTTTCAGGACAATTATCTGCCCATTGTTTATATTGCTCCTGGTTTTGATGAATTTGTGCCAAAAATTCTCTTTGCGTTTGAATATCATACTGTTGATATAATCTAGTTACAATAAGCGAATAATAAAAATAGTATTCTGATGAAATAGTAAAACCTAATATAGATGGTAAATACTGTTTGACCTCGTTGATATAATTAAGTGCATCTAAAAATTGATTGAGGAAGTATAATGTTTGAATTTGATAAATATAATATGTACATAACGTAAAAAAAGATTGTCTTTGTTTAGATTGACTGATGATATCATCTTTATAAAATTTTTTATTTTCTAATTTTATGTGATTTATATTATTTTCAGTATTAGTTAGGTCATTGACTGCAAATTTAACCGCTATAATACTCTCAACCGCAATAATATTATTAATTTGAGCAGCAGCATGGTAACTATCTGATATTTCTTTGTTCATTAATTCAAGCGGATAACCTTGGAGAAATAAGTTATGAATAAGTGTGAATAAATTGCAACCAGCAAACATAAATTCACCAGATTCTATACCTGCTTGATAACCTTTACGACTTATTATCGCAGCATGTTTAATGTGTTTAGACCAGCAATGTAACCATCCTGTTAACAATGCGCTAGCTTTTGACTGCTGTGATTTATTGTTCAGCTTTTCACTGAGTTTATATGCTGATAAACCCAGTTGATAACCACTATGATAATTGCCTAGATTAGAACCAATAATTAGACCAAAATTCGCATATGCTTTTACAGACTCTGAAACGTTACCATACTGAAGCGATAAATTAACAGCTTTGCTCACAATGAATGTATAAAGTGTGAATTTTGACGCAGCATAAACTAATGGTTCCAAATTAATCAAAAGTTTGATAGCTACCTCTATTTGCTCATTTTCAATTGCTGGCAAGTCAACAATTGAGTCAATACCAAGTTTATCTAAGTTTTGTTTTGCAATGATTAATTCTTTATTAGCAATGCACTTGCAGTCATCTTCCGGTAAAAATATATTGAGTAAACTCAAACCTTTTTTTGCCGAGTCGAGTACGTCATTAAATCTTCCTTGTAGCGTATATTGGGATACTAAAAGATTATAAAAATTTGCTTTTTCTAGATTTGAGTGTGCTTTTTCAATAGCTGTATACGTCAAAATTTCGGCAAGTTCAAAATTGCCATTCAAAAATTCAACTTCTGCACGCTCTTGATATATATTTAAAGTTATGTTATATTCACGGCGCCAACTATCTACAGGCATAAGTTCTATAGCTTGATATAAATATTTTGCTGCTGTAGTAAATGCCATAGAAGCTTTGGCTTTACGCGCAGCAAGTAAATTTAATTCTGCAAGATATAAAGCTTCAGATTCATTCTTAAGTAAAAAAATTCCTAAATTAAGCTGATTTACTATATCAAATATATTTTCTTCTATTGGTTGTGTTTCTGTATTTTTTAATAATAATTTACCAATTTTATAATGTGTAATTTCATAAAGTCCATCATCAATAAGAGAATATGCTGCTTGATGTACACGACCATGTAAGAAACGATACTCTAATTTAGTTTGTAATGAGGTTGAACAATTACTGTCGTTAACTGATAAAATCAACCCTTGTACTAAAACAGCATTCAATTGCTCGGAAACGTCATCAACCGACATTTCAGCTACAACAGCAAGCGTGGTCAACTTAAAATTTTCGCCAATACAAGCTGCTAATTTTAATATCGATTGAGTTTCTGTAGGTAGTTTACTGAGATTACGCACCATCAGTTCAACTACACTCAAGTCAGTAATTCCCACTGTTTGAATTTGCGACAATTCCCACTTCCAACATTGATGTGCAAAGTCAAACTTAATAAATCCTTCACTATGAAGTGTTTTGATAATCTGAGTCAGCAAAAACGGATTACCTGCGGTTTTATATAATAGTAGCGATGCTAGCTCTGTAATCAAATCATTTTTATCTGTATCCAGCGCATCGCACAGCAGTTGGATGGTATCGTTTAAATCTAATGGATTAATGCTAAGAGTGCGAACTATTTTGTTAGCTTTTTCGATTTCTTGAATGCACTGCATCAAAGCATGTTGTGAACACATTTCATTATCACGATAGGCGCCTATCAATAATAGACTTTGATTATCATTATTAGTAACCAGCAGTTTCATCAAATTTAACGAAGCTGCATCACAAAAATGTAAATCATCTAAAAAAATTACTAATGGATGCTCTTTTTGAGCAAATACACTAATAAATTTTTGAAAAATTAAATTGAAACGGTTCTGTGCTTCGTTCAAACCTAGTTGAGCTACAGGTGGTTGTTCACCAATAATTAATTCAAGCTCTGGAATCACTTCTACTATTAGCTGTCCACTATCACCGAGTGCTTCTTGCAATTTTTGGCGCCATTGAGATAACTTTTTTGAATCTTCAACTAAAATAGTTCGCACTAAAGATTCAAAAGCCTGAAAAAATGCTGCATGAGAAATATTACGCTTAAACTGGTCAAACTTACCAGTAATAAAATAACCCCGCTGACGAACAATTTGTTGATGAATTTTATTTACAAGCGCCGATTTGCCAATACCCGAATAACCAGAAATTAAAATAACCTCGCTGCTACCACCACTCACCCTTGTAAAAGCTGCAAGCAAAGCATCTAATTCTTGCTCTCTTCCATAAAGTTTGTTAGAAAAAGATAATTGCCCTGCTTTATCACGTGTTCCAGGTTGAAAATTTGGTACCACACCCGAAGTTTTAAGCTGCGTCAAACAAAATTCCAGGTCAGCTAAAAGTCCAGTTGCACTTTGATACCGAGATTCAGCATTTTTTGCCATCAGCTTCATTACTATTGCAGCTACCGCAGCAGGAGCAGTTAATGAAGGTGGTTGTTTTGCAATGTGACAGTGAACCAATTCCAAAGCATCATCACTTTCAAACGGTAATTTACCTGCCAGCATTTCATACAAAGTTACACCCAAAGAGTAAAAATCACTACGGTAATCAATTGCACGGTTCATCCTTCCCGTTTGTTCGGGAGACATATACGCAAAACTGCCTTCGAGTTGACTGGGTGTTGACTCGTTGGTTGAATGGTATGAAGCAATGCCAAAGTCTGTGAGTTTAACTTCTCCAGATTTTAAGTTAACTATAATATTAGATGACTTTATATCTTTGTGGATAACACTCCTTTGATGCATAAGTACTAATGTTTGTGCTAATTGAACGGCAACGCTTAAGCATGTAATTATATCCAGAGGGTGCGACGAAATTATTTTATTCAGCGATATGCCATCAAAGTCTTCTAACACTAAAAATGAGGTATCTTCTCGTTTAACCAAGCTATAAACTTTTACAACACCAGGGATACGTTGATTGTTAAATAGTTTTTTGGCAATTTGATACTCATGCTTCAACCGTGCTACAGCGTCAATTGGGCAATTGGGTTTTAGAACTTTGAGGATAACAGATTTTTGTAATGTTCGCGAAAATGCTCGAATTACTACCTTACTAGCAGTTTCGCTAATTACTTCGTGCAGTTCATAACCCGGAATTTTTAAAGCTGGTAGCATAAATGCTTGGATATAAAATAATTTTAGTCTTACCCTCAATACATAGGATTGCTTAATTTATATACTTTTGCACTCAGTGATTTAACTGAATGATTGTAAAAAAAAACAGGCAGGATGCCTGTTCCACAAGACATTCCACAAGAGATGTTGTAATATAGAAGAATACAACTTATCTACAAAACAGGAAGACCAATTTCAGCAACTATATATATAAGGCGCCTCAAGCCAATCAAGTTAAGCATCTAATTACCAGCGCACTACCATACATTAATGGAATTAAGCACCTGGGAAACCTTGTGGGTTCAATGCTTCCAGCAGATGTGTACGCGCGCTTTTTAAGACAATGTGGTGAACAAGTTCTCTTTATTTGTGCCACCGACGAACATGGAACACCCGCAGAACTCGCAGCATCAGAAGCTAACCTGGATACCGCTTCGTTCTGCCAAAACATGTATCAAATCCAATTAGATATCTATCGAAGCTTTGGTTTATCTTTCGATTATTTTGGTCGCAACTCTAGCAGCTATAACCACGAATTAACCCAAAATTTCTACAAATCGCTTGATAAAAACGGTTATATAGAAGAACGCGAAATAAATCTTATATATTCTCTTGATGACGCACGGTTTCTACCTGATAGATACATCATTGGGACTTGTCCGCATTGTGGTTATGAGTCAGCAAGAGGAGACCAATGCGAAAACTGCACATCTGTACTAGACCCTACAGACTTAATCAAACCACGTTCAGCAATATCAAAAAGTACAAAATTAGAAGTTCGCAAAACCAAGCATTTATTCCTAAAACTTTCTGTACTCAGCGATGAAGTTAGAAATTGGGTAGAACAACATCCCAACTGGTCAAACCTCACCAAATCAATCGCACTTGGATGGTTAAACGAAGGACTCCAAGACAGGTGTATTACTCGTGACCTTAGTTGGGGAGTACCTGTACCTCGTCCTGGTTTTGAGGACAAAGTATTTTATGTTTGGTTTGACGCACCAATTGGATATATTGCAGCAACCCAAGCTTGGGGTGTAGAAAATTCTCAAGATTGGGAAATTTGGTGGCAAGATACTGAAAATACCAAATATGTCCAATTCATGGCAAAAGATAACTTGCCATTCCATACAATTATGTTTCCAGCCATGATTTTGGGAACGCGACAAAATTGGAAACTTGCCGACGAAATCAAAGGATTCAATTGGTTGAACTATTATGGGGGTAAATTTTCGACTAGCTCCAAGCGCGGTATATTCTTAGACCAGGCGTTAGAAATTTTACCTGCTGACTATTGGCGTTATAGTTTATTATCAATGATTCCCGAATCTGCCGATTCTACTTTTACTTGGGAATTATTCCAAATCAAGGTAAATAAAGAACTAGCAGATACTTTTGGTAATTTTGTCAACCGTATTTTAAAATTTGCTGCAACGCATTTTGATTCTACTGTTCCCCAAGGAGGAATTGCAGGAGAGCGAGAACAAGAGTTAGAAAATACCTGTACGCGATTAGTTAGTAAATATTGCGATTATCTAAGTAACTTAGAATTTCGTAAAGCAGTAGATACACTTTACTCTTTATGGATACTCGGCAACCAGTATATAGATGATAAGGCGCCGTGGAAACTAATTAAAACCAATCGTGATGAAGCCGCGCAAGTAATACGGACATGTATAAATTTAATCAGAATTTATGCAATTGTACAGGCGCCTATCCTTCCATTTACATCGACAAAGTTATTTGATGCATTACATCTACCAGATGCAGACAGAATAACCAAGATTAGCGACGTTAATTTTGAAGCTATGGAACCAGGTAATAAATTTGACTTGATTCCACCTTTATTTAAAAAATTGGAAGATGAAGAAATTAAAGCTTTGTCAATAAAATTTGGTAGTTGATTCATCTCTTGTGGAACAGGCATCCCTGCCTGTGCCAACACAATAAAACATAATGTGGCGGGCAAGGATGCCCACCCCACAAGAGCAAAAATTAATTTAAATTACTTACTTAAGTAAGTAAATTGCAGCACCTGCAGCACCGCCAGTTATGGCGTTATTACCTGTTCTTCTGTTTCCTCTAATAGCACCAGCACCAACACCAGCACCAGCACCAACACCGACATCTCGAACTACGTTACGGTTCTTTCTACGAGATCTATTACTTGCGCCTTGTTTTGCAGAACCTTGTGCCGCATTTACAGCAGCACCAGCAGCACCACCATTAATAGCATTATCCAAAAACGAACCTTGACCAGTAATTAAACCAGCAGCGGCGCCAGCAGCAGCACCAACACCAATATCACGTAAAACTCGGTCGTCTGCTGATGCTTGTTGCGCTGGTAATAATGTGGCGCCGAATAAACTTGTAGCCATTAAGCTTGGTAGAATCGCTTTCTTAATAGGATTCATTATGCCCCTACCTCTTCACTAAAGTTTTCTAAATGTGTTTCCTTCCTTATCTCCATATTAGACAATATTACCCAAATAAAAATTGTCTTGTTTAACTTACGTAAGTGTCACATTACCAGGGCAACATCGTATGATTGGAGGATGTTTTTATATCAAAAAATACTATCTACCTAATTAGTTATATATCTTGAGCAGGTACAGAAACATCCTTTGAAACTTGTTTTTTTTCTATAATCGCTTGTCGAAAACCCAACACAACCAATATATTAGTCAGCGTTAAAAATACTTCCGCACTACCATGCAACCAGTCAACATTGGCTAAAGACGTGCCATAGTGGACTTGAGCATAAATTCCAGCAGGAATTGTAACCGCAACAAATACAAGAGTACCATAAAACCCATATAGAGCTAGCTTGGGCATTTGTCCCGAACGGGTAATAAACCATAAAAAACCCAAGTAAGGAAATAGCGAAAGCGCAAATAATGTTTCTTTAGACATACGAGATAAATTATGCTTGTTGTGATTTACTAGTTCGCCAAATCCAGAATCCAGCTAATAGTAAAGTAAAATTACCTAATACCGTCATACTAGCTTGAAGTGTAACCAACCATTCCAAAGACGGAGAATTATCAAAATAATGCCATGTACAAGCACACATTGCGCTGACTAACGCGGGTAGCATAGCAAACGAAAATCCACACCAAGCTTTATTTTGAGTTAATTCACCATAAGTCCAAATTAGCCAAATAGCTGCTATCCATTCAATAACGCTAGAAACGTGAATTATCCAAGTGGGAATCGAAAGAGCGTGCATAAAATAAAGTTAGGAGTTAAGAATGTAGAGACGCGACATGTCGCGTCTAAGCTATTTTGATAGTGTATCGCCTCTGCATACCCAGTTTAGATAAATGCTGTTAATCTAAAATCCTGTAAGGACGGGTTTACAAGATAAAATACAAAATTATTATGCGCGCGTTACTATCTGGATATTACGGTAAAGGCAACGGTGGCGATGAGGCACTGTTAGCTACACTTTTACAAATGCTACCATCACACGTTACACCTGTTGTTTTGTCAGGAAATCCTGATGAAACGAGTCAGCGTTATGGTGTTGAAGCACATGAACGTATGTCTATGAGTAGCGTTATTAAAGCTTTACGTTCGTGTGATGCGTTTATTTGGGGTGGTGGTAGTTTAATTCAAGATGCTACAAGCTTTATAAGTCCATTTTATTATGCTGGCTTAATGGCGTTAGCCCAAAAAATGGGTTTGAAAACGGTAGCATGGGCACAAGGTATTGGACCACTCGAACGTTCACAAGTGCGTTGGATAGCAAGGAAAACATTCAGTAATTGTACTAAAGTGAGTGTGCGCGATAATGCGAGTGCTGCATTATTAAATGAGTGGAATGTGAGTTATTTCCTTGCCCCAGACCCTGTATGGGCAATGGAGTCTAAGCCAACACCAGGACTTTGGGATTTGCCGGCGCCAAGGGTAGCTGTTACTTTAAGGTCACATCCGCTACTAACGGCGCCACGTTTAGAAACAATAACACGCGCATTAGTTGATTTTCAAAAAGCCACACAAACGTTTATTGTGCTTTTACCATTCCAGAAAGCACAAGATTATGAAATTGCCCAAGCTATTCAACCAGCACTCAAAGACGTTAGTCAAATATTACATTTTGAAGAACCGCAAATTTTAAAAGGTGTATTTCGCGGAGTTGAAATGGCCATAGGAATGCGGTTACATAGCCTAATTATGGCAGCAAGCGAAGGATGTCGAGCATTTGCCATCAGCTACGACCCAAAAGTAAACCGTTTGATGGAAGATACTGATATGCCAGGTTGGGATTTAGCAAATTTACCTAACGATGCCAATGTAATTAGTAAAACCTGGATTGAACACTACGCAAACGGCGACCCGCTATCACCAGATAAAATACAATTTTTACTCGATAGAGCATCAATCCACAAAGCTGTCTTAGAAGATGCCTTAACCTAAATTATTTTATCTTGTGGAACATACTCTTGTGGAACGGGCATCCCTGCCCGTCCCAGTGTCATTCACTAGGTTGTTCAGGTATCCAAACTGTAAAAACAGACCCTACCGCAACCGTTGACTCAACTTCGATTCTACCGCGATGCATTTCTACTAGTTGCTTAGTCAAAGCCAACCCCAAACCAGTTCCTCCATAACGGCGCCTATACGGAGTATCAAGTTGATGAAATTTTTCAAATAATTGTGGTAATTGTTCTTCAGGTATCCCAATTCCTGTATCTTCAACTTGAAACACCGCATTACCATCTTCGCACCATAACCGCAATGTCACACTTCCACCTTCGGGTGTAAATTTTATCGCGTTACTTAAAAGATTGTTAATTACTTGCTGTACTCGCCGTACATCTGCACAAAAGCGACGATTTTCATCGATAAGTACATCTAATTTTAAATCTACTTGTTGAGTTGTTGCTTTTTCTTGCAATGAGTCAATAATTAATTCTGCTACTTCTTTTAATGTAAACTCTGTATTATTTAGTACTGCTTTACCAGCTTCAATTTGTGATAAATCAAGAATATCGTTGATCATTTCCAGCAGGTGTTCACCGCTATCGTGAATAGTTTGTAAATAATCGCGCTGACGCTGCGATAATTCTCCAAACGACCAACGTAGTAATGTAGATGACATTCCTATTACGTAAGTTAACGGTGTTAGTAATTCGTGACTGATAGTAGCTAAGAACTCACTACGTATACGACTTGCAGCTTCAGCAGCAACCAAAGCGTCATGTAGTGCCATTGTACGTTCGACTACCCGTTGTTCGAGGCTTTGCTTTTCTTGGGTCAGCGACTTCATTAACTCTGCTTGGTGAATAGCAATAGCAAGTTGTTCCGCAACGGCGCCTAGAAAATTTTTCTCACTTTCATTCCAGTTACGCGCTTCGTAACATTGATGAGCAATGAGTAACCCCCATAGCTTATTTTCAAACATAATCGGCGCCACTAATTTGGCACGAACTTTAACGTCTTCCAAAAAGTTAAGCAAACACCTTTCACTAACATAAGTTTTGTAAACATCATTAACTGCCAGCGTGAAACCCTGACGGTATTTAGTCCAACACTCGGTAGTCGGAGTAAAACAATTTTTTTCTTCGCAATTCAATACTGATGAAATCGTATCACTAGCGCGAACTTCGTAAACAATGCAACCCGGTATAGATGGATGTTCATGAATCAAATTTGATTCATTAAATTTATATATTACTAAACGGTCTAATTCTAAGAACTCACGCACCTGCGCGAGTGCTGTCGTCATAATTACAGATAAATCTAAACTTTTACGGATTTGCGTTGTGACACGATTTAGTAGTCTTTCTTGAGCTATTTGCTTAGAAAGTGCATCTTCCACATGCTGACATGCTGCAAAATTTAAATTATCACTTCCTTCTGTTGGTATAACTTCAGGTTGCTTTAATAGACATTCTAATAGCAATAATGTAAACTTCTCTTGCAGCGCTGCATTATTTGGCTCTAATACCTCACGGTACTGTTCCAAGTCTTGGCATGTTTGAGAATGGCGCCCAAACAACGTACCTAATTCCAACAAAAAGGAACTGATTAGACCTCTATCAAAAGTAATGCTTGCATCCAGCAAGTAATTATCATCATCAATATCATTATTGCGTGTTAAATTATTTTGTACTATAACATCAGAACTGACTTGCCTCGTCCCTGTTAACAACGCACTAAAACCCTGTGAGACTACCAACGTAAAGCGTTTTATCAACCATTGGCTTGAAAGTGGAATCCGCTGTAGTACTGCTTCTGTCAAAACTAAAGCTTTATTTTCCACAGAAGAAGCCATTTGCTCTAGCAATTTCCCCAGTTGATCAAAAGTATCGACACGTAAAGTTCTAGAAAAGCCCAAATTTGGAGAACTAAGCATTTTCATCTGTGAGAGTAAGAGGGCAGGGAGAGGGGTCATCATTCAAAGAGAGTTATAGCCTTTAACTTTATCTAGCTTTATTTATCTTTGTTAAGCAATATTTATACTCTATATAGTTTAAAACGGTTATCACGACTATGCATCGTATTAATACCACATCGGTTGGTGTTGTTTCTCAATCTGAGGGCATTATTTTTGTAGAACAAAATCCTGCTCCAGTTATATTCTTAACGGCAGCAGATACGGATATTCAGAGCATTGCTGCTGCTTATGCATTATTACCTAACTTTCCTGCGCTTCGAGTTGCTAACTTATTGCAATTGCAACATCAAATTAGCATTGATACATACGCAGAACAAGTTTTAGAGTTCGCTTCGGTAATTATTTTACGCCTTTTAGGAGGGCGCTCATATTGGACTTACGGCTTGGAAGTTGTGCAGGAACTAGTACAACGTAAACATATAGATTTAATTGTAATGCCAGGAGACGATGCTCTTGACCCCTATTTAATATCTCATTCCACCTTGGGCGAAACCAAGGTCAACAGGATATGGCGTTATTTTAACGAAGGTGGGGTATCCAATATTGTTCACGCATTCCAATATATTTCTGACTGCTGTTTATCAACCACATTTAACCCACCTCCTGTGCAAGTCGTTCCGCGTGTGGGAGTATATGAGCCAAGGGGAAAGGGGGAATGTTCAGGCAAGATTGGGATTCTTTTTTATCGAGCGCACTATTTAGTAGGTAACACCAAAGTTATTGATGCTTTGTGCGAAGCTTTGATTAAACGAAATTTAGAACCAGTCCCAGTTTTTGTATCTTCGCTACGAGAAAAAGATGTTCAAGCTGAACTAGAAGCTATTTTTCAATCAACTTCAGCTTCTCCCCTAACTTTATTACTCAACACAACGAGCTTTTCACTTGCGCGTTTAGAAACCGAAACCCCGCAGCTTGAACTCTGGCAAAAGTTAGATGTACCTGTGTTGCAAGTTATTTTGAGTGGTGGTTTTATAGAACAGTGGCAGTCAGATTCGATGGGTTTGTCACCGCGTGATATGGCAATGAATGTGGCACTGCCTGAAGTTGATGGCAGAATAATAAGCCGTGCTGTCTCGTTTAAAGCAGTAATTAGGCGCCATCCTGACTTAGAAACTGATGTAGTTGGTTATGAACCAATAGCTTCGCGTATCGATTTTGTTGCCGAACTTGCTGCGAACTGGGTACGACTACGTAATAAACCATCATCAGAACGGCGCCTTGCTTTTATTTTAGCCAACTACCCAACCCGCGATGCTAGATTAGCGAATGGAGTCGGTTTAGATACACCCGCCAGTTGCGTAGAAATTTTAAAAGCCTTACAAGACAAAGGTTATAACTTAGATAATATTCCTCAAAGTGGTGATGAATTAATACATTGGCTTACCCAAGGAGTCACTAACGACCCCGAAGGTAGAGAATTACGTCCTATTTACCAAAGCCTTTCAAGGGAAGAATATCAAACTTATTTCACATCTTTACCTGGAACCGTTCAACAAGCAATAAGTCAACGTTGGGGAGAAGAGACTCAAAATCAAATTCCAATTTCTGGTATCCAACTCGGCAATATATTTATTGGTATCCAGCCATCACGCGGTTATGAGCTTGACCCCAGTTTAAATTACCATGCCCCAGACCTAGAACCAACTCACAACTATCTCGCGTTTTACCACTGGGTACGTCAACACTTTAAAGCTGATGCAGTAGTTCATGTTGGTAAGCATGGAAACTTAGAGTGGTTACCAGGTAAAAGCATCGCATTATCTAGTGATTGTTACCCAGAAGTGGCATTAGGCGCCATGCCACATTTATATCCTTTTATCGTGAATGACCCAGGAGAGGGTTCTCAAGCGAAACGACGCGCACAAGCGGTAATTATAGACCACCTAACACCACCTCTAACCCGTGCAGAACTTTATGGTTCACTCTCAAACTTAGAAAATTTAATTGATGAGTATTACGAAGCTCTAAGTTTAAACCCCAGCAGATTACCTGCAATAAGCGCGCGTATTAGCGAACTAGTCACCCAAGAAAATCTAAGTTGCGATTTTAGGATGGGCAAGGGAGACGAAATCCCCATTAATAAAATAGATGGTTATCTGTGTGAACTCAAAGAAGCACAAATTCGAGATGGGTTACATATCTTTGGGCAATGTCCTAATGGTCGGCAACTTCATGATTTAATTATTGCCATAGCCAGACAGCCTTCGCGGCGCCATACTGGTATCACCTGTGCCATCGCTACTGACTGGGGTTTAGATATAAATCCTTTAACAGATGATTTTGCTCAACAACTGACCAAGAAACAAATTGAACTTTTAGCGCAGAAAACACAGTCTCCTTGTCGCACTGTTGGTGATGCTGTTGAAGCACTCGAAGAACAAGCTGCACATCTAATAGAACAAATAATCCAAAATCGAGACGCGAGTAGAGACGCGATTTATCGCGTCTCTACACTCAGCACTCAGCACTCAGCACTCATCATTTCTCTGACATGGATAAAATCGCATCTTCTACCCGCTCTTTTACAAACCGATAGAGAAATTATTAATTTGTTACGTGGGTTAGATGGTAGATATGTACCTAGTGGCCCATCTGGTGCCCCAACACGCGGGCGCCCAGAAGTTTTACCAACAGGTAATAATTTTTACTCAGTCGATATTCGTGCGGTTCCAACAGAATCGGCATGGGATGTAGGCAGGAAAGCAGCAGAAACACTGATAGAATGTTATACTCAAGAGCATGGAGAGTATCCAAAGACACTAGTGCTATCTTTATGGGGAACTGCGACGATGCGAACTGGGGGTGATGATATTGCCCAGGCATTAGCTTTGCTCGGTGTACAGCCAGTGTGGGATAGCGCAGCACGCCGTGTTGTGGATTTAGAAATATTACCAGTAGAAGTGCTAGGGCGCCCACGTGTGGATGTAACATTAAGGGTTTCGGGTTTTTTCCGAGATGCTTTTGGAAATTTGATAAACTTATTTGACCAAGCTGTAGAAGCTGTGGCAGCATTGGATGAACCGAAGGACTTGAATCCACTCGCCGCTCAAGTTTTAGAAGAAATGGAGTATTGGCACAAAGTTGGATTAAGTGAAACAGAAGCCTTAGAACGCTCTCTCTACCGGATTTTCGGCTCCAAACCAGGTGCATATGGTGCTGGACTTCAAGGGTTAATTGAGTCGCAAAACTGGTCTAATGATTCTGACCTAGCAAGCGCTTATATAAATTGGAGTTCTTATGCTTATACAAGAAAAAGCGATGGACGTTCTGCACCCGAAGCATTCTCGAAACGTTTACTTTCGACGCAGGTAGTGCTGCAAAACCAAGATAACCGCGAACACGATTTGCTTGACTCTGATGATTATTATCAATTTCAAGGCGGTTTGATAGCAGCAGTACGTTCGATTCGAGGGGAAAATCCTTCCTCTTATTTTGGCGATAACTCAATCCCAGCAAAACCGCGAGTTCGTCAACTATCTGAGGAGATAGCCAGGGTATACCGTTCACGGGTAATTAATCCAAAATGGATTGCTGGAGTGATGCGTCACGGTTATAAGGGTGCATTTGAAATGGCTGCTACGGTTGATTTTTTGTTCGCTTACGATGCTACTGCTAGATGTGTAGAAGACCACATGTATGAAGGAATTGCAAAGACATACCTTTTTGATTCAAGAGTTTGTAAATTTCTTGAAGAAAAAAATCCGTATGCTCTGCGTGATATCGCTGAGAGATTACTTGAAGCATACAAGCGTGGTTTATGGCAGGATGTAAATATACAAACATTGGAAAATCTGCGAAACTTAGTACATCAAGCTGAAGCAGCTATCGAACAGCCAGTGCCTTTCGGGTCTAACTGAACGTAGCAATTGGCGCCGCATTTTTTATAAATGTCGGTGCTGCTGGCATCGAAAAAAAGTGGTGTAGGAAAACTTTAGGAAAATAACTATGGAAAACCTTGCGTATTTACACCTAGCTTTCGATTACGAAGACTGCCCATCGATTGAGTTAGCTAAATTTAGCTTTTTAGTCAATCGGGGAACATCACCAGACTGGAAAAAGTTATCGAGTCGAGCTTGGCGCTATATGTTGCCCCTAGCTTTGACTTTATCGATGATGACTGCAATGAGTAGTGCATTTGCACTGCAAAAAGGCGACCAGGGTCCATCGGTTCGCGAATTACAACAAGACTTGAAGCGAGCAGGTTTTTATAATGCTCCTATCACTCAAGTATATGACGTTCGCACTGAAGATGCTGTAAAACGATTTCAAAAAGCTGCTTCTTTGAAGGTTAGCGGCATTGCAGGTCCTACAACTATCGGGAAATTAGATACCTGGCGCCCAGTTGCTCAAAATAACCGAGTCAGACAACAAGCGCAAAACGTAGTCAATACTCAGACTTCGAGACCACGCGCTCTTAACGCTCAATCTCGTACCGAGCAGCAAGCAACATCAGTCGCGAAACGTAGCGTTTCCGGAATTATTGGTAAAGGTGACGAAGGAGAGGAAGTTCGTAATTTGCAAGAACGGTTACGAGTTGCGGGATACTATTATGGCAATTCCACAGGTATTTTCGGACCAATAACCGAAGATGCAGTTAAACGCTTCCAGCAAGCTTATAAATTAGAGGCAGATGGATTAGTTGGACCTGCAACATTACGCCGACTGCCTCCTGTAGGTGTTGGTTATGGTGAAGACGCACAAAATCGGCGCTCTTCCACTGATAAACTTCGTTTAGGCGACCGTGGTGAAGCCGTGCGAGTATTACAAGAACAATTAATTAAAGCTGGATACTTAGAAGGTCAGCCAAACGGTTACTTCGGCCCATTTACAGCAGATGCCGTCAGACGCTTTCAGGCAGAGAATTATTTAGCAGCCAGCGGAATTGCAGGTCCAACAACACGTGCTAAGTTATACGCAAACACCAACAATGGGGACAGTAACGAATTTAATGTGCTGGAAATTCAACGTCGGTTGAGAGAACGAGGTTTTTATAAAGGTCCACTCAATGGCGTAATGGGTAACGATACGAAGCGTGCAATTAAACAAGCACAAGAGTTTTACGGCATTAGCCTTAATGATGTAAGAACTGGACGCTATTAAGATATTTATTGCGCGTTAATCGATTTGAAAATTTATCAACGATGGTTAAATCCCACGCGGGAGCAGCGTGGGATTTTTGTATGAGCATATATTTTCTAGATTCCCCTAAAAAACTTACCCAAGTACTTACCCAAGTACTTACCCAATATACTACAGCGGCATTAACGCGCGTTGACACTTCGGGCAAACAGCATGAATAGTCATTTGACAATCAAGAAGGCTAAAACCTTCTTTTTGGGCTGTTTTGGAGCCAATTTTGAGAACTGAATCGTTCTTAAACTCAATCGTGGTGTTACACCTTACACAAATTAAGTGATGGTGATGATGTGGATATGGCTGGTTGATTTCGTAATGTTTATGTCCTTCTCCCAGTTCCAATTCCCGTAAAATCCCCATCCGCGCCATTAATTTGAGGGTGCGGTAAATAGTCGATAAGCTGATGCCTTCTCCTTGTTCTTCTAACCTTTCGTAAAGGTCTTCTGCACTAAGATGTTCTCCTTGTGGAAGTTCTTGGAAAATATGTAATATAACTTCCCTTTGGGGAGTTAGGCGCCAGCCACGTTCATTAAGCTCTGCCTTAAGCGAAGCAGATGTGTAGACAGACATACTAATCTTTCTCAATAAAGGCTGTCAATTGAGAATATAACAAATATTTAGGCCAAGTTGCAACAATTAAACATTATTGATAATTATTTCAAGTACTTAGTCATAAACCAAATGGCTTTCTCTGTTTACAAGTTATTGCAAACTGTTTTTATGAGAATTACTATTGCATTAGTTGCAAATTTGTTGCTATAGATTGCCAAAATGTTACAAATGATATACAAATCATAGTGTTTGTTTATTGTAAACTATTGGCTATTAGTCTTGATTTAGAACTATTTGCAGTTTGAATCGAGATAAAAAGCGATATTGTAACGAAAAATTAAATGTTGTGTAAATTTCTCAACAATCGATTCATAAGTAAATTTGTTGAGTTTTATTACGCCCCTCCCAAAAGGGAGGGGTATTGTAATAAGTCATAAGGTCACACAAAAGTCTTTTGAAAGAGTGAAAAACTAGCTTAAAGACTCCAAGTAATCGCGAATTAAATTACGACGCTTAGGCTGACGTAGTTTTTGCAATGCTTTAGATTCGATTTGGCGTACTCGTTCGCGAGATAAATCTAGAGCGCGTCCAATTTCAGCTAACGAATAAGGATGACCATCAGCTAAACCAAAGCGCATAAGAATAACATCGCGTTCGCGACTGGTTAAATCAGCTAACAAGTGCTGTAAATCACGTTGAAGTGATTCGCGCATTAGCATTTCTTCTGGGGTAACACCATCAGTTTCAAGAAGTTCACCCAATTCGGTATCTTTGTCTTTACCAACTTTAGTTTCGAGAGAGACTGAACGAGGTACGCGCAGTAATACTTCTCTAACTTGTGCTGGTGACATTTCGAGTTCAATTGCTAAATCTTCTAAAGTCGGTGTGCGACCTTTTTCTTGAGCAATTTTACGCTGTGCTTTTTTAATTTTGTTGAGTTTTTCTGTGATGTGGACAGGGAGTCGAATGGTACGACTGCTTGTAGCAATTGCACGAGTGATACCCTGACGAATCCACCAGTAAGCATAAGTACTAAATCGGTAGCCTTTGGTTGGGTCAAACTTTTCGACTGCACGCTCTAAACCTAGAGTACCTTCTTGAACCAAGTCTAATAACTCTAAACCACGATTTTGATATTTTTTGGCGACGGATACAACAAGACGAAGATTCGCCTTAATCATGTGTTCTTTGGATTGAAGTCCTTGGCTTTGAATTTGCTCTAACTCTTCGACAGTTAACTTAGCAATTTCTGCCCAGCGACGTTTGCCTTTCGCAAGAAGTTGCTTGAGTTCAAAAACATCCATATCACCTGTTTTTGCCCAGCGTTCGAGCGAAGGACGGTGACCCAATTCAGATGTTAAACGTTCTTGGATTTCAATAATTCGTTGGTAGGGAGTAATAATATCATCGCCCTGCTTGGCAGAATTGGATAGCAATATCCGTAAGCGTAAATAGCGTTGAACTTTTTGAGCTTCTGAAACTTCTTCATCACGTCCTAACAAACGAACCCGCCCAATTTCTTGAAGATACAAGCGTACTAAATCGGTACTGCGGCGGTTAGGGGTTGCAGCATAGCTGGCTGGGTCTTGCGATACCATTTCCAGCTCCTCCAAATCTTCTACAGACAACTCATTCTCATCAACTACGAGGTCTGGGTCAAATGCTTGGTTAGGTTGTTGGGCTTCGTAAGCATCTGCGGCGTAAAAAGATGTTGCTGGCATAAGGCTCGTCTCAATGGCTCCAGGTAACAATAGATTGTGGTGGGCAGCACGCGCATTCAGGGAGGTTGTCCGCGAAGCGCAACTGCGAACCCAAAGGGTCAACAAAGGGTCAGCATAATCAACTGTTGATATCATTCCCGCAATTTCACAGAAACTAACATCCAGCTGAAAAGATTTTTGCGGTAAATTTCCTAGTTCAGAGCCTTTTCAGTATTATTTAATACGTTGTATTGGCGAGTACAGACCGCTATGACAGCTCAATCATTCGATTTGTCTTAGGTAAAAAATGACTCAGGCTCTGGGTTACAGTGTTAAATTTAATTTTTATAAGCGTAGATGTTGACGGTAGCTTTTTTGACGGAATATAATCATAAATTAAGTAGAAGTAAGTGGAAATATTTTTTTATTTGTGTCATGGTTATATATACAGGAAGCTTTTTGTAGTTTCCTGAAGGTTTCAGTGTGGGTCGAGACTGATTTTGCGTTAAGTATTGTTCGTGTTTTCTAAGGATTGCTCCTAAACCCGTGGTACTCAGGCTTGATGTTGCGAAGCATCAGTTCTTCTAAAGCTTGACGGGGTGTGGATTCTGATTGCAGGACACGATAAACTTGTTCGGTAATGGGCATTGAGATATTTTGCCCTAGGCTGTGCGTAATTAATACTGAGCAAGTGTTTACCCCCTCCGCAGTTCCTTGTAAGTGGGTAAGAATTTCACCAAGAGTTTTGCCACAAGCTAGCTGATAACCGACTTGGTAATTGCGACTAAGAGGACTGTTACAAGTTGCGAGTAAGTCACCTAATCCTGACAAACCATAGAATGTTTCAGCTTTGGCGCCTAAACTGACACCGATACGAACCATTTCGCTAAGTCCGCGAGTGACTAAAGCAGCTTTAGCGTTAGTTCCTAATTGCAAACCATCACAGGCGCCTGCTGCAATAGCGATAACATTCTTTAAAGTGCCACCTAGCTCAACGCCCAAAGGGTCAAGATTTGTGTAAACTCGAAACCGTGGCGATGAGAAAACAAGTTGTACAAATTCTGCCGCAGTTCCTGAATGGCTTGCTACTACCGTTGCAGAAGGTAAACCAAGTTCTATTTCTTTAGATAAATTTGGCCCCGATAACACTACAACCGGATGCTCAGGAAACGCCGCTTGCAAAATTTGCGACGGTGTGCGAGTGGTTTGAGTGTCTAAACCTTTTGTAGCAGTTACAAAAATTGCTTTATCTGGAAGCTTTATTTGTTGAAGTTGTGTGATGACATCAGGCACCCCTTTCATCGATATAGCGCTAACAATAATATCGGCATCATTAACTGTAGACGCGAGTTGTAAGTTGCTGCGACGCGACCAGATATTTACTTGATGACCGTTTGCTGATACTAAGGAGGCTAGGCTGCTTCCCCAGGCGCCGGCGCCGAGGATAACTACTGATTTTGGATTAGCCATAATATTAAAAGTTAGGAGTTAATAGTTAGGAGTATTGGTTAAACAACATAGTAAATCAAAACATAAACTCGTAAGGTGGGCACTGCCCACCTAGCCCTGTCAAGGTGAGCATGGGTACTAACCATTTATAAGGGTTTTAGCCTTTCACTGATTAAAATTTGAAAGCAAAAAATAATATTTGCGCTCAATTTTATATTCCAGAGTTGGGGGTACAACGTAAGAATAAGGCTTTTATCTAGTACTGTATTGGTACACCTTGACAGGGCTAGCACTGCCCACCCTACTACTACAACTCCTAACGCCTAACTCTCAACTCCTAACTCTTCCTTAAATCGTGGGTGGTGCCGCATTAATTCTCGAACTTGTTCAGCATGGTACGAACTGCGTGTCAATGGTGATGAAACAACTTGTAAAAAACCGATTTCCTCACCGAATGCTTGCCATGCATCAAATTGTTCGGGACGAACGAAGTCATTAACTTGTAGATGTTTTTGGCTAGGCTGTAAATATTGCCCGATGGTTAGAATATCGCAATCGACTGCACGCAAATCTTGCATGACGGCACGAATTTCTTCATCGGTTTCACCAAGTCCAACCATGATGCCAGATTTTGTATAAACCCAAGGTGCTATTTCGCGACTGCGTTTAAGTAGTTCTAATGTACGCTCGTAATTAGCTTGTGGACGCACACGACGATACAAGCGTGGGATAGTTTCTGTATTATGGTTGAGAACTTCGGGTTTTGAAGAGAGAATTATTTCTAGCGCTCCCCAGTTGCCACACAAGTCGGGAATTAATAATTCGATAGTAGTGTGAGGTGATAGTGCGCGGATATTTTCTATACATTTTACAAACTGAGAGGCGCCTCCATCAGGTAAATCATCGCGGTTTACCGAAGTAATTACCACATGGTTAAGCTTCATGCGACGCACAGCTTCTGCCAACCGTTCGGGTTCAGTAGGGTCGAGAGGTTTGGGTTTTTTCTCAAAATCGATATCGCAATAAGGACAAGCGCGCGTGCAAGCTGGACCCATAATTAGAAACGTCGCGGTTCCTGCATTAAAGCACTCACCAATATTCGGACACGACGCTTCCTCACAGACTGTATTTAAAGCTAAATTCCGCAATATTTCTTTAACACTACCGACACGCTCCCATTGAGGCGCCTTTACCCGCAACCAATCTGGTTTTACAGCCACAATCAACTTCTACCCATTTATATAGATATACAAAGTTAATCGTAGCAAGTTGTAAGGCAGAGTTAAAAGTTCTGAGTGCTGAGTGCTGAGTAGAGTTAGGAGTTAAAAGTTGTGAGTTAAGAGTTAGGAGTTATGAGTTAGGAATTACCACTCAGCACTCAGCACTCAGCACTCAATACTCATTTCTCTTTCTTTGTGGTACACTTCAATATAGGCTAGTAATACTATGCCGGGATGTAGCGCAGCTTGGTAGCGCACTTCGTTCGGGACGAAGGGGTCGCTGGTTCGAATCCAGTCATCCCGATAATTATATAGTTACTCATATAATACATTACACGTAATAAAAGCTATTTTGTGCATTGGCTAACTATTAGTATTGTGATTATTGTTAATGTGTTAGTTTAGAAAAATGGCGCCGATACATCTCGTAAACACGCTAAATGTGTTTGTTTTTGGGCATAATTTTCTTATGTGGCCGTTATGTGACTGGAAGAGAAGGTAATGGCAATGGCAGAGAAGGTGTAATTAATTAAATCCTTACACAGCAAGCTTTGTAGCTATTTTTGTTTATAGTTATTATATGACTGTTATGTTTACTGTCTGTTTTTATAAAGTCGCACAACTCCGTTTTGCGTAAGTCTAAATGGCTTGAATACCAATATTTATAAATACTTATTGCTAAATGTTCTTTGATTAAAGCATCATTTTTTGTTGTCAATAAGTTCTGTTCATTAACTAATTATTTCTCACTATAATTGTTAAAATTTATACGGTGGGTTTATAGGAAATTTATTAGCTTGACTATTGAAAGCAGCCAAAATAATCAAAGATTTACAAGAATTGATAAAATTTTTAAGTACATGAAGCATTACGCGAAGCATTAATAATAAAAGTAAGGTATCAACTCAAGTTATGGAGGCAACAATTCTCCATGTTTGTGAAGGAAGATTTTTAAGCCATAAACAACTTCAAGAATTGTTAGGTCGCTCATATAATACGCTAAGGCTCGGATACCTTAGCAAAATGGTAAAAATAGGTCAATTAGAATTACGATACCCAAATAAACTAACCCACCCCGACCAAGCATATAGTACTAAGAAGTAAAAAAATACTATATTGTGAGATTTTTTAGTACGACTATGTTCTTGCACTATAGAAATCCGATTTGATTTTTGAAAATATAGGTAGGATGTTAAGGACTATTTTCAAAAAGACACGTGCGTTACGAACTCCGCTAAAAACTTAATGGTAATATAATTTTATAAACATATTTCAATTAATTTATTAATAAGAGGACGATAAGTTGACTTGCTTGTTGATATGGAACGGGCAAGGATGCCCATTCCACAAGAGAAATGGCATTCTATTATGTGCTGATAATTTAGTTTTAGAAGTTTTTTACTTGGTTTCCATCCAGTTTTCTCCGGCGCGCGCTTCAACTAGTAAGGGTACAGTTAGTTTTACGGCGTTTTCCATCACTGATTGAATTTTGGGTTGTAGTTCTTCCCATTCGCTGGGGGGGACTTCAAATATTAGTTCGTCGTGGACTTGGAGGAGTACGCGCGCTTGGTAGTTTTGCAGTAGTTGGTGCATTTTTACCATTGCGATTTTGATGATGTCGGCACTTGAGCCTTGAATTGGGGCGTTTGCGGCGGAACGTAGTAGTCCGGCGTCGAAGTTTCCGAGGTTTTTGAGTTTGCTGAGGTCGATGTCTTCGGGTTTGGTGTTTTTTAGTTTACGTAAGCTGTCTGTTGTGAAGTCAAAGTAACGGCGCCGACCGATGATTGTTTCGACGTAACCTTGGCTTATTGCTTGCTTTTTGACTCCTTCTAAGTATTCAAATATTTTGGGGTAACGAGTATAAAAGCGTTTGATGAATTCGTTTGCTAAGTTTTTGTCTACACCTGTGGAACGAGAAAATCTTAATGAACCCATTCCGTAGATAACGCCGAAGTTGATTGTTTTTGCTACGCGACGTTCGTCTGAGGTAATGTCATCTTTTTCAAACATTAAGCGCGCGGTAACGGTGTGAATATCCTCGTTGTTTTTGTATGCTTCTACTAGTATAGGTTCTTGGCACAAGTGCGCTAAAATTCGTAGTTCGATTTGCGAATAATCTGCTGCTACAAGTAACCATCCAGATTCGGGAATGAAGGCTTTACGAATTTGACGACTAAAGGCTGTACGTATAGGAATATTTTGTAAGTTGGGATTTGATGATGATAGGCGCCCGGTAGATGTTGCCGTTTGGTTAAAGTTGGTGTGGACGCGATGAGTATCTGAACGTACTAGTAATGGCAGTGCATCTACATAAGTTGACTTGAGTTTTGAAAGCGTTCTAAATTCGCTAATGGCATCAATAATGCCTGTATCATCGACTTCGCGCAGCTTTTCTAATGTAGCAGCATCGGTTGAATAGCCTGTTTGGATTTTACGTGAGTGTTTGGTGCTTAATCCTAATTTTGTAAATAATATTTCACTGAGCTTTTTGGGTGAACCTAAGTTAAATTTTTCACCAGCAAGGTCATAGACTTGTTGTTCGTATTTAGCTAAATCAATTTCTAACTGCTTGGACAATTCTTTTAAATAATCACTATCGATGCGGATACCTCGATATTCCATCTCAGCTAAAACTGGTTCGAGTGGTTGCTCCACTTCTAATAATAGCTTTGATAAATCTGGTATTTTATTGAGTTCTTCACGTAGTTTAGGAACGAGTTGGTAGGTAGCATGTACTTGTGAGCAGCAATAATCAGCTACACTCTTTATATCTATGTCACCAATAGTTTTGGTTTTGGACACCAAGTCTTCGTAGCTTGTGAGTGTTAACTTTAAGTAACGCTCGGTTATTCCGTTTAAACTGTGAGATGCATCGGGATTAATAATGTAACTTGCCAGCATTGGGTCGAATACAACCCCAGTTAAATTTATTCCTTGGCAACGAAATACTAAGCGGTCGAATTTAGTGTTTTGGAAAGTTTTAGGATATTTGTCACTTTCTAAAATTGGTTTTAGCGATAAGAGTGCTGTTTCTAAGTCAAAGTTTTCACCTTGGGTATGATTAAGAGGTATATAAGCAACTTCCGAGGGCTTAGTTCCCCAACAACAACCAATACCAACTAATTTTGCATCGCGCGGTTCTAAGTCGCTTGTTTCGGTATCCCAAGCTACAGGAGTTTCGGCACTAGTATGTTTTTTAAGTATGTTGATTAATTCTTCTAGCTGAGACTGAGAACTAATAATGCGCGGTTGAATTTCTGATTTTTCTTGCTGTTGAAATGCGTCAGTGTCTTCTGCACTCCAAAACCATAAGTCATAATCGCTATTTAGTGCTGAGTGCTGAGTGCTGAGTGCTGAGTTTTCAGTGGTAGGTGCTGAGTTTTGAGTAGTTGTAGAATTTTCTTGTGTGGCGCCACCGAGACGTTCTTGAATTTGGTTGATTTTGCCTAGGAAGGATTTAAATTCGAGTTTTTCGAGGAGTGGTGTGAGGTTGTTTGTGTCGAAACCTTGGAGTTTACATTCTTCGAGATTTACCGATAATGGAACGTCTTGGACTATTGTGGCTAAATAGCGGGATTTTTCTGCGTCTTCTTTACCCAATAAAAGCTTTTTCTGAGCGGCGCCTTTAATTTGATCTAAGGAATTATAAATATTCTCAAGGGAACCGTATTTGGAAAGCAGGTCAACTGCTGTTTTGTCACCGATTCCCTTTACTCCAGGTATATTATCTGATGTATCGCCGCAAAGGGCTTTATAGTCAATAACTTGTGATGGCAGTACGCCAAGTTTCTTTTTGACTTCTTCTAATCCAAACTCGGTAGGGCCCGATGTAGAGGAACGTTGAAGCGCTTCTTTATTTAGATACAATACTTTAATTTCTTTTTCAGGGTCAACGAGTTGAAATAAATCTCTGTCCCCTGTGAGAATTTTGACGCGATAACCAGCATCAGAAGCTTTTTTAGCAAGAGTGCCAAGTACGTCATCTGCTTCATAACCGGATGCAGTCAATATTTTTAAATTGAGCGCATCCAGTAACTCATGCAGATTTTTAAGGTCGGGTATAAAATCTTCGGGAGTCCCTGGACGGTCAGCTTTATAGGTATCGTCCGCTTCGTGACGGAAAGTCGGTAAACCTAAATCAAATGCGACTGCCAGGTGTGAGGGTTCTTCTTTCGCTATTACCTCTAGCAGTGACTTAAGAAAACCGAAGCATACGCTAGTGGGAATCCCCGACTTGGTTCGCAAACCGCCATCGCGTCCTTTGGCGAAGGCAAAGTAGGAACGAAATGCTAGTGAGTGTCCATCGACGAGGATGAACTTGGGTTGCTCTGCTCTTGATTGGGAAGTCAACTGTTTTGATGTATTAATATCTGACATAATAGTTCAATTGTAACCATTTACTTCCGCCACAGAACATCTTTCTTGGGAGTTAACCAGAATCTTGCTTCTTACAACGACGGCTCACTTAAATCAATTAAAAATGCACTTACAAACAGATATTAAGCTACTAGTAGTAGATATTGACGGTACTATCGCCGGACACTCGAACAAAATCAGTCAAGGAGTCAAAAATGCTATCCAGCAAGTTAAGCTTCTTGGAGTTCAAGTTGCTGTCGCGACGGGTAGAATGTATCGTTCTGCGTTACGGTTCCATCTCGAAATTGGTTCGACGCTACCACTCATAGCTTATCAAGGCGCCTGGATACAAGACCCAGCCTCGAATAAAATCCATCGACATTACCCAGTTAACCGGGCAACCGCAATACAACTACTTGATTATTTCGAGCAACCAGAACTGCGCGAGTTGCTTTCTGTACACTTCTATATAAATGATGAACTTTACGTGCGCTCGATAACACGCGAAACTCGTATTTACGCGAAACGTTCTAATATCACTCCTATCGCAGTTGGTGACTTGCGTTTGTGTCTTGATAACGAACCAACTAAAATTCTGGCTTTGTGTGACGACACTGATGTTATAAACAACCTGCTGGGTAATTTACGTCGTCAATATACTCCTGCTGAACTTTACCTAACTACATCTGTTGCAACTTTTTTTGAAGCTACTAACCCGTTAGTAAATAAAGGAGTAGCCGTTAAATATCTAGCTGAAGAACTCCTAGGTATTGAAAGTAACAATGTTATGACGATAGGTGATAATTTTAATGATGTCGAAATGCTGCAATACGCTGGTACTGGTGTTGCTATGGGTGGGGCGCCATCTCAAGTCAAAGAACAAGCTAATTGGGTTGCTCCGACTGTTGAAAATGATGGAGTTGCTGCCGCTATTAACAAGTTTATTCTTGCTTAACATCTAAATGGTTAATCATTAATGCTTAGTCATCACGATTAATTAACCATTACCATTTAGATTTATCTATAGTTGAAAATAATTAATGTAAGGAGATACGTTTTATAAAAAATCAGAAAGGGCACCGACGACTGGCCGTGTTTCGTCTCGGTGCCCTTACTGGTTCGCTCCTCACACACCTGATACTATATCTCGACCTTTTTAATGAGTCAATAGATTTTACAAAACTTTTTATATTTTTAATAATTTGGCTAGTTATTTAATTAGTTGATTAAGTCCTGTTCGCCTAATTTATAAAAATATTCACAATTTATATTTCTAATCTTGCGGCGGAATTTAATTTCTCTTCTAATAACAATCTTAATATCTGCTGAGTAACTACTATCAGCCCTATATACGCGCTGACTAGTTCGGGTTGGTTTTTTACTTCGCCCCAAATACGAGTATGGCGCCAAAAACATTCTAAAGCCATTGCCAAATTTAACGCTTTGGAATGCCAATAGATTGGTGAACGTACATCAATACATACCAAATCATCTATTATTTCCACGCTTGTAGCTATTAAACGTTGTGACTCGTGTGAGTTGAAGCGAAATTTACCTTGACTGTCTAACCAAGGAATTTGTAATGGCTGGTCAAATGATATTAACCCCTCGTGCCGAGCTAGCCGCAGCAATGAACAACAACGCGCGTGGGCATATTGGATTAAAAATGAAGGAGTGTCCGAGTGTGGGAGTGTGGGAGTGTGGGAGTGTGGGAGTGCGAGAAAGCGGTGTTGTTCTACCACACTTTGTAGACAGCCTGCTATAGCATTTGGAGCGACTTCGATATAAATCAAACCTGCCACTGCCTTCAACATAAAATTCTCGTTACAATCACAAAAATGAGAGACAAGTTGGGACGCAATGACTGAAGCGCTTATGCCATATACTTTTGCTGCTTTAAAGGCTACTTCGGAAATATACAAAACTTTACATGTTTCTTTACTTTTTCGTACCCAAACGGACGCAAGCGCAAACGGTAATAGTTTATTTTCGTTGGTATAAATACTTAAGACTTCTAACAAATGACCTCTTACTTGCTGTCTAATTGCTGTGTATTTGCTAACTAGTATCATAATATACACATAGTAAGTTTGTCAGAACCCCTTTACATACCAAACAACGCATTTTTACGCTATATACCTTTTGGCATAACTTTAATTTAGAGGGAGAAAAATAAGAATTCCATGAAATTTGATGAAAGATGGGTAAATTTTACTACCATCATTGTACAGTAAGAAGTATAACAAAAGAGTAGGGATTTAATTTCTACTCTGTTATGGCTGGCACGTTAGGTGTTAAGCCTGACATGCCAACGCAAAGACACTCCTTGCACCTTTTTGACGACGCCTGTCTTTGTCTTCAGCCGAACGCTCTTTGTTACCTATGCAATCTCCATCCTCCTTTTCAGAAGCATCACGTCCTTTCTTGACCTGGCAACGTATTCTTGACTGGGCCCAAGAACACTATCGCTGTCGTACCTTTAGCAAAGATGAACGCATTCCAGCTAGACCTGGTTTGTTGTACTTGGTGCAAAGAGGTGCTATCCGCATGGTAGGGACTGCACAAGTTAGTGCGACTGCTAGTCAGCTAACGTCTCGTCGTATTAATCGAACCCCTGAAGAAGCTTTCTTAGGGTTTGTTGGCGCCGGACAGCCGTTTGAAATAGTTGCTCAGTCACCATTCACACTCCAAGCTTACGCTCACGTTGACCAAACAGCAGTGTTGTGGATGTATTGGCACGACTTAGACAACTGGCCACACTTCCGTCGCGAAGTAATGGACGCCTTTAGATACCAGCACCAACGCAAGCTATTGTGGCTGAGTGCCTTGGGACAACGACGTACTATCGACCGACTCCTTGGTTTCCTGACCTTGTTAATTGAGGAATACGGTGAGCCGGCGATGAGCGAAACCGACCCAGATGTAATTCGTGGTTACTGTTTGCCATTCCCCCTAACTCATGCTCAAATTGGTAGCGCGATTGGTTCAACCCGTGTTACCGTAACTCGTTTGATGGGTAAACTGCGTCAACGCGGTTTGATATTAACTCAAGGGGATAATTTAATCTGCTTGCCTGCTGAGTCGATTAACCGAGCTAGCTAACATTCTAGTTTTAAAGCAGCAGGGGGAGAGCGAATTTTGACTTTCCCCAGCTTGGGATATCAATTCCTGCCCCTGCTCGTCATAAGTAAGTTAGAGTATGCATCACCTAAAAGTTGCTCAATTTGCCCGTTTTGTTTGACGACTACGAACAAATTGCTGGTAATTTGGGTACTTACCAGATTGAAATACCTCAATGTTCAATTTGTTGCGCTTACCTGAACATTCTGCTGGGAGGATGAATAGTTCAATGTATAGAGCCACTTTTGACCCTTGCTTCCGCCCCAACGGCACTGGTTTGATTGAACATTGAGGAACAACTTCTGGGGCATTAATTACAAAATTATTGATAAAAGTTTATATATGAGTCGAAATAGTGAAGTAACGGCAATAGATATTAAGCCAGCAATAACCGCATAAAATAAAACTTCAGGTATGCTTAACGAACCTCTTAGAAAAACCAGAACTATCGGTAAAGTTATGACTGGAAAAATAATTAAATCTGAACCACCTACCCAGCGTTGAAATTGAGCAAATATCATAGCACTAATTACGACTAGTGATATAACTAAACTAATTGGTGTAGATTTAATCAAAGTAAAAACCGCTATTGCAATTAAGCCACCTTCAAAGCCACTAAATCCTGCTCCTGCTAATACTTCTAGTAGAGAAAATTTTCGTTTTGACTTACTAACTGTCCCTGTTTGTGATGACTGAAATTCTGTTGGGTATTGTTGTGGTTGTGGTTGTGGTTGTGGTTGTGGTGGACTTAAAGCTTCAAGTACATGACTTGCCCTTTGAAACCTCTGGTTTGCAGCAGGAAGTAACATGCGATTTAAAACGGATGTTAACGTTGGACTAGTAGTCACAAAATTTTGCCATTTCCACTGATTTGTGTAGGAATCAAATAGTTCTGTAACATCTTTAGCAGTAAGGAGAATGATTATAGTTACTGCTAAAGCGTATAAATCTGTGGATGGAAATACTTGACCACCTGACATTTGTTCGGGTGGCGCAAATCCCATTGAATAAATCCCCGTTGAGGCGCCTGTTTTTCCAACTGGAGAATTTGTCACTAATTTAACGGCGCCAAAGTCAAGTAAAAAGAGTTTGCCGCTCTTGTCACGCATGATATTCGAGGGTTTAATATCACGGTGAATGATGCCTTGGTTATGAACAAAATCAAGTACTTTTAAAATTGAACTCAACACTTCGACGGCATCAGACTCGGAAAACTGACCTTTTTGTACTAGTTCTTGTTCTAGATTTTCTCCAGTAATATACTCTTGGACTAAATAGAAATACTGCTCTTGCCGTCCAGGTGGTGAACTTTCGACAATAACCGGAAAGTAAGCATACAAATTGGGTATTTGGTCGTGCTGGTAGCCAACTTCTTCTAAAACCACTGCCTCGCGTTCAAATAAGTCTTGCGCGAGTTTTAGTTGTGTGGGACTTAAAGAAGTTGATGGCAAAAATTGCTTGACTACACAAGAGCGCATTGTTGGCGTATAACGGTCACGCGCGAAAAATGCTGCACCAAATCCACCTCTACCAAGTACTTTAGTTGGAATATACCTTCCAGCTAAAATTAATGGCATTCCGCAACTAGTACAGTATTTCTGCTGCACGGTTCTAATTACATTAGTTTCGTCAAGGTCGGCAAAATAATTTAGCGGACGCGGACAATGCGGACGAGTGCAGTAAACTTCCATATTTAGCAATTGCCATTTACATTCGTGAGATAACCCACTTGCAGCCGTGGGCATCCCTTATTACAGCGCCAGACTGCGTGACAAAACGAATTTAATCATCGCCCAAAACTGCCTCCTCACCATTTAAAGCAGCAACCACTATTTCTCTGTGTGTTGATTTTAACACTTCCATATTCCAGCCCGGTGCCGCAAATTGAGGTAAAATTTCTTGGCTGAAGGCTTCTGCTGCTTTGGAACGATAACGGTTGGGATTAAAAATTAGCCATAGAGTTCGCTTGACTACTACACCTTCTATTGGTGAGCGGTGCAGTACTCCCATTTGCAATTCCTTAGAAATTGCCGAGGTGGAAACAAACGCTGCTCCCAAACCTGATTGCACAGCTGTTTTGATGGCTTCGATGGAATTCAACTCCATCTCAATCTTGAAACGCCGCGTATCGATATCACAGCGCGATAGCACTTGTTCGATAACCTTGCGTATAGTGGATTGCGAATCGAGGGTAATGAATTGTAATTTATATAAGTCTTCTTTTTGAATTTTTTCCAGTTTTGCGAAAGGATGAGATACGGGTAAAATCAATGCCAATTCGTCTTCTGCGTAGGAAATCGTTTCTAGCGACTCGGCAAGTTCACCGGGAACTTCACCACCAATAATAGCTAAATCGACTTGTCCGTTGGCGACGCCCCATGCTGTGCGTCGCGTTGAGTGGACGTGTAATTGTACGGCTACATCGGGGTATTTTTGTCGAAACATGCCTATCATTCGTGGCAACAAATAAGTGCCTGTTGTTTGAGAGGCGCCGACAATTAGAGTACCACCTTGGAGATTTTGCAGGTCATCGATAGCGCGACAGGTTTCTTGACATAAGCTAAGGATTTTTTCACCGTAGCTAAGTAATAAATGTCCTGCTTCGGTTAATTGCGCGCGTCTACCTCCACGGTCAAATAAGGGAACATCAAGTTGACGCTCTAAGTTCTGCACCTGCAAACTAACAGCAGGTTGAGAAACATAAAGGCTGTCAGCGGCACGCTTGAAGCTCCCTTCTGCGGCAATCGCTTTGAGAATACGTAACTGATCTAGAGTAAAAGGAAGGTCAGACATAAGGCTCAACACACAAACGTTGAAAGGAGCAACGAAAATTGATAATTAGGTTTGGAAAAGGCGCCCGTTATAAAACGAGTGCGGTTGAAATAATTCTCCACTTTACTGGACGAGTTTTTAAGCATCAACCAGCTTGGAGGCTTTGGTTGAAAAAGGCAACATAAGCAACACCTTGACTATTGTCCCCCTTTAAACACTTTGTGAAATTGATTGTACTGAAATAAGCGTTGATTTAAATTACCGGAGCGTATGTCGCGTGATGATGCCAGATTGGTTAACCCCTAGTCATTTTATGATGCTTGGATTACAAATAGTATTTGCAATCGCGCACAGCGGAGGCGCTGCACTGCGTCCTATTGCAGAAAAGTATACAGGTGCAAGGTTATATCGCGTTATTTTTGCTTTAATCAGCCTACCTTTGGCTGTCCTACTAGTTGTTTACTTTTTTAATCACCGTTATGATGGGTTGCAACTTTGGCAAGTCCAAGGACTACCAGGGGTACAAACATTCGTTTGGGTGCTATCGGCGATATCGTTTTTGTTCTTGTATCCTGCCACATTCAATCTACTAGAAATTGCTGCCATTCAAAAGCCCCAAGTTCTTTTGTACGAGACGGGTATTATTCGTATTACCCGCCACCCGCAAATGGTTGGACAGGTAATTTGGTGCATTGCCCATACTTTATGGATAGGCACAACTTTTACACTCGTTACTTCGATTGGTCTAATATTGCACCATTTATTTGCGGTTTGGCACGGTGATCGGCGCCTACTCGCTCGCTACGGTGAAGCTTTTGAATTGGTAAAACAACGCACTAGTATTATTCCATTGTTAGCAATTCTTGACGGGCGCCAGTCACTTAAATGGCAAGAATTCGTGCGTCCTGCCTATTTAGGCGTTACACTTTTTGTACTGCTATTTTGGTGGTTACACCCTTTGCTCTTAGTGTCAACAAGTAAGATACAGTTTTGAATACTAGCACATAGTCTATTGACAGACTGACCAAAACTAATTACACGCATTGAGTTTGCTGTTATCAAATACAGCGAAATCAATGTACGATGAAGTCAACTGCCTACACTGCCCTGCTGGTCAGTGTGGGATTGTCAGATACCTTTAATATAAAAACCCTATAAATCACAGAGGCGTCATGGTGTTGTCGGTTAGTGAGCGGACATTTACTCAAGAAGTTTTAGAATCTCATGTTCCTGTCTTAGTTAATTTTGGGGCACCTTGGTGCGGGTTATGTCGTATTATTCACCCTCTACTGTTACAGTTCAGCCGAGAGTGTGGAACAGAAATCAAACTCGTTAACATCAACGCTGATGAAAATTTTAAACTATCAAATCAGTACAGGCTCAAATCGCTACCAACTTTAATCTTGATTGAACAAGGGCTGGTTCGGCAAAGGCTTGAAGCATTTAAGGGACGTGAGGACTTGCTCGATGCTTTAGAACGAATCAAAGAAAGCTACATTCAAACTCCCCGAAACCACAGTAGCTCAAAAGCAGCTAGGGTAATGTAGCCTCGAATTCTTTTTAAAAACAGGGTGCTTACATATGTAAGTGGCACTACAAATTTTTGACACGTTTAAAAATTGAATATAAATCTCAAATTGATAAAATAGATTGACATCACCCATTGTTCCTTAAGCCAAGTATATTAGTAATGTTTATCATCACTAAGCGTTATGAGACTTTTGTCCAATTTATGGTTATATGAGATAGTCAAGTAGAAAGTTTTAATCATGGGTTAAGTTTGAAGTAGAGTCTTGAGAAGCGCGAGGTTTATTTTCGGTGCCAGTAAAATATTTTCTATATTACGAAAATAATTTGTGTCTTATTGTACAAGACTCAAAGAAAGTCACCCCAACAATCTGTTCAAAATCTAAACATTGGCTTAACTACCCACCCGATTCCTTTCTGGTGGGGTATTTTATGAATAAAGGTGTGTGTCACAATTATTTACAGTTCCGACAAATAACTTAATCCAGAATTCTAGAAGTAGGCGCCAGTGATGGAAATAATCTATCAGTATGCTTGGCTAATTCCAGTACTCCCACTGCTTGGAGCAATGCTGGTAGGGCTAGGATTACTCTCTCTCAATCAGGCAACAAACAAAGCACGACAGCTAAACTCCGCATTAATCATCTCATTGATGGGTGTGGCGATGGGGCTGTCGATTGCCATATTATGGAGCCAAATTCAAGGACACGCTCCCTACAGTAGTATCTTTGAATGGGCATCAGCTGGTAACTTCCACCTCAGCATGGGTTACACGATTGACCACCTGACAGCTTTAATGCTTGTAGTTGTAACAACTGTAGCCTTCCTCGTAATGATATATACGGATGGTTACATGGCGCATGACCCTGGTTATGTGCGCTTCTACGCTTATTTGAGCTTATTCGGTTCGTCGATGTTGGGCTTGGTAGTCAGTCCTAACCTCGTACAAGTTTACGTATTTTGGGAACTTGTAGGGATGTGTTCCTACCTGCTGGTCGGTTTTTGGTATGACCGTAAGGCAGCAGCAGACGCTTGTCAAAAGGCATTTGTTACTAACCGCGTCGGTGACTTTGGTTTATTGTTGGGCATTTTAGGGCTTTTCTGGGCAACAGGAAGCTTTGAGTTTGACGTTATGGGTACCCGTCTTGCAGAACTTGTGCAAAATGGGTCTTTGAGCAATTTCCTGGCGATTTTGCTCGCAATTTTAGTCTTCTTAGGACCTGTTGCTAAATCAGCACAGTTTCCGCTTCATGTTTGGCTACCGGATGCGATGGAAGGCCCTACACCTATTTCCGCGCTTATCCACGCAGCAACAATGGTGGCGGCTGGTGTATTCTTAGTTGCACGCATGTACCCCGTGTTTGAACATGTACCCGCAGCTATGAATGTAATTGCTTACACAGGCGCCTTCACAGCGTTTTTGGGAGCAACAATTGCCATAACTCAAAACGACATCAAAAAAGGATTGGCGTATTCAACAATTTCCCAGCTTGGCTACATGGTCATGGCAATGGGTGTTGGCGCCTATAGTGCCGGATTATTCCATCTAATGACTCACGCTTACTTCAAAGCGATGTTGTTCTTAGGTTCAGGTTCCGTAATCCACGGTATGGAAGGTGTTGTAGGACACAATCCAGCTTTAGCACAGGATATGCGGTTAATGGGTGGACTGCGGAAATACATGCCAGTTACAGGTTTTACCTTCTTAATTGGTTGTTTGGCTATTTCTGGTATTCCTCCTTTTGCTGGTTTCTGGTCAAAAGATGAAATTCTCGGCGCCGCTTTTGCAGCCAACCCATTATTATGGTTTATTGGTTATGCAACCGCTGGTATCACTGCTTTTTACATGTTCCGGATGTACTTTTCTACCTTTGAAGGTGGGTTCCGGGGTACTGATAAGAAGATAATTCAAAAGCTTGAGAAAGCTGCAACCATTTTGGTCGAAGGTGAAGCGCTGGCGCCAAATTTTGGACCAGGTGCTATGAAACAAGGTGAGTTAGAAGCTACTGGTGGTGGTCATGACGACCACAGTCATGGACACAGTAGCGAACCCCACGAGTCACCTTGGACAATGACTTTACCATTAGCAGTACTTGCTATTCCTTCGATGTTAATTGGTTTAGTGGGTACACCTTATGCTAATTACTTCGAGGAATTTATCCACGCTCCTAGCGAATCGCTAGCAGAAATTGCAGAAAAAGCTGCCGAATTCAACCCCCAAGAGTTTTATGTAATGGCGGGTAGTTCGGTTGGTATCTCGCTAATTGGCATAACCTTGGCTTCGTTGATGTACTTAATGCGGAAAATTGACCCTGCTGCAATTGCATCTCAAATTAAGCCGTTGTACGAACTTTCGCTCAATAAGTGGTATTTCGACGATATTTACCACAAAGTCTTTGTTTTAGGATTGCGGCGCCTTGCCCGTCAAGTTATGGAAGTTGACTTCCGCGTCGTTGATGGCGCCGTTAACTTGACTGGTTTCTTCACGCTTGTTAGTGGTGAAGGACTCAAGTATATCGAAAACGGACGCGCACAATTCTACGCTCTGATTATATTTGGTGCGGTGTTAGCATTGGTTATTGTGTTTGGTGTTACTTAAGAAAGTGCTGAGTGTAAAGTGCTGAGTGCTGAGTTTTTTCTACTCAGCACTCAGTACTCAGCACTTTTTACTACTGTTGAGGGATGTCAAATCTACAAAAATTTTAATAATACTTAACGTAAACATGGGGGAGCGTGTAATTATCCTTCATGTTTTTTCATTTTTGTTAAATCAACCTAACAAACTGGGCGAAAGCTAAAAAAAACTGCTACTAAATAGCTAGTGGATGATAGCCGAAATTTGATTAAGAGTTACTCAAAAACTTCCGATGAATACAGCTCATTTCCCGTGGCTGACGACGATTATTCTTTTGCCGATTGCGGCGTCGCTACTAGTACCAATTATCCCGGATAAAGATGGCAAAACAGTACGCTGGTTCGCGCTAATCGTTGGACTGGTTGATTTTGCATTGATTGTTGCTGCATTTTACACCGGATACGATTTTTCTAATCCAGATTTGCAATTGGTAGAAAGCTACCCTTGGGTCCCACAACTTGATTTGAATTGGTCAGTAGGGGCAGACGGCTTGTCGATGCCCCTTATTATTTTGACAGGGTTTATTACAACGCTGGCAATTTTGGCTGCATGGCCTGTAACCCTGAAACCAAGGCTATTTTACTTCTTAATTTTGGCGATGTACGGTGGACAAATAGCCGTATTCGCTGTCCAGGACATGCTGCTGTTCTTTTTGGTATGGGAACTTGAACTTGTACCTGTTTACTTCTTGCTGTCTATATGGGGTGGTAAGAAGAGACAGTATGCTGCAACCAAGTTTATTTTGTACACAGCAGGTGGGTCGCTGTTTATTTTACTCGCTGCCCTAACAATGGGATTTTATGGCGATACGGTGACATTCAATATGCAAGCGTTAGGACTTAAAGACTATGCGCTCAATGTTGAACTTTTGCTTTACGGCGCCTTTTTAATTGCCTACGCGGTAAAATTACCTATCATTCCTCTCCACACTTGGCTACCCGATGCTCATGGTGAAGCAACAGCACCTGTTCACATGTTGCTTGCTGGTATTCTGCTGAAAATGGGTGGATATGCGTTAATTCGCATGAATGCTCAGATGTTACCTGATGCTCATGCTTATTTTGCGCCTGTACTGGTGATATTAGGTGTCGTAAATATTATCTACGCTGCTTTAACATCGTTTGCTCAACGTAACCTCAAGCGTAAAATTGCCTATTCTTCGATTTCGCACATGGGGTTTGTGACTATTGGTATTGCTACATTTACCGATTTGGGTTTAAACGGCGCCGTACTCCAAATGATATCTCATGGTTTGATAGGGGCTAGTTTATTCTTCCTTGTTGGCGCCACATACGACCGTACTCACACGCTGATGCTTGATGAGATGGGTGGTGTTGGTAAGCGTATGGGTAGAATTTTCGCAATGTTTACAACTTGTTCGCTGGCATCTTTGGCATTGCCTGGAATGAGCGGTTTCGTTGCTGAATTGATGGTATTTGTGGGTTTCGCAACTAGCGATGCTTATAGCCCAACTTTTAAAGTGATTGTAATCTTCTTGATGGCAATTGGTGTTATTCTTACCCCAATTTACTTGCTGTCGATGCTGCGCGAGATTTTCTACGGTAAAGAAAATGAAGAACTCGTATCGCATCAAAACCTTATTGATGCTGAACCGCGCGAAATTTTCATTATTGCTTGTTTGTTGGTACCAATTATCGGAATTGGTTTATATCCTAAGATGTTAACCCAAATTTACGATTCAACCACGATACAACTAACCGCAAGATTACGTGATTCAGTGCCTACGATAGCACAAAAAGAATCACCTGCTGTTTCGCTTCAGGCGCCTGAATTGCGCGAATAATAATATTTCTCAAATTTCATTAATTTTTTAGAGTAGGACAAAGGCGCCTACTCTTTTTTTGTTCAAAATTTTTTAATCGTGATATTTTTTTAATTTGCCTGGGAATAGTAATAGTAAGCCCATTGGCAACGGATTATAACGGATGTAACGGATGTAACGGATGGGTGGTTTTTAATAACAAGTTAAAAGGAATAAAAACATGGAATTAATGATTACTTTTTTGATTTCTGCTATGTGTTCATGGATTTTACATTTGGCAATTTCTCTTTATGAATCGTCTTCTGAAACGGAAAAAGTGGAGAAGAAAGAAATGGATATAATCAAAATTTTGAATTTAAATCATTTTGAACTTATAAAGAAAATTGATGGAATGCTGGGAAAAGAATTTGAACTGTTTTTGCTGCGTATTTTGGAAAGGTTTGGATATTGGGGGTATCAAACTGCTGATAGTGGTGATTATGGAGCAGATTTAATAGTTTTTAAAGATGGCTTAAAAATTGTTGTTCAAGCTAAAAGATATAGTAAATCTGTTGGCATCAAAGCTATACAAGAAGTTTTGGGCGCCGTTAAGTACTATAATGCCGACAAAGCATTGGTAATTACTAATAGTCGGTTTACGAAACAAGCTGAAGGGCTTGCCGCTAAAAGTGATGTAGATTTATGCGATAGAAGCCAGTTATTTGATTTGATAGTAAGGGCGCGGGGAGATAATCAAAACCTATCATACTCGTAGCTGAGTGACTGCGATGTTGCCTGAAAAGCAAACTTCAACATCGCTTCCTTTTGTGCGTTCGCGTTTGCTGTAGTCTCCAACATAATAAAATTCGTTTTCTTCAATGCGGTAG
This sequence comes from Calothrix sp. PCC 7716, assembly GCF_019977735.1. Classification (GTDB taxonomy): domain Bacteria; phylum Cyanobacteriota; class Cyanobacteriia; order Cyanobacteriales; family Nostocaceae; genus Dulcicalothrix. The sequence goes on from NZ_AP025018.1 coordinate 1,704,466, forward strand.
TTTACGGGTAAGGGTTTGGTACAAGGTTGGCAAAATATAATTTCTGGTTCTGGTTCTTCTGGTTGCAAGTGCGGTAAGTTTACGTTCCAAAATGTGCCAGGTTCCCATGAACGATTTAATAATTCTTCCAAAACTTTTGTGGTAAATTTTGATGCTGCATCCCAGTTGTAGTTGAGTTTGCCTTTACGGTAGTGTGAAATGGCAATGCCTGGTACGCCTAGCATTGCGGCTTCGCGAACTGCGGCGACGGTACCGGAAATGTACGCATCAACACCTAAGTTACCGCCTGCGTTGATACCGGACAATACATATTTGGCGCCTTTACAAATATGAGTTAATGCGATTCGGGAACAATCAGCAGGTGTGCCACCAATGGCATATTCACGTTCCGAACGCTGTAAAAGTGGTATTGAGTGCGTTGTGGTTACTTGATGACCACAACCTGATTGATGATCCTTTGGAGCGGCGATAATTGTTTCATATCCTTCTACGGCTTTTAATAGTGCTTGAATTCCTGGAGCGTCGATACCGTCGTCGTTGGTAAGAATTAGTGTCATGTGGAAGAGTTAGGAGTTAGGAGTTAGGAGTTAGGAGTTGGGAGTTAGGAGTTAGGAGTTAGGAGTTAAAAGTTAGGAGTAGGGTGGGCACTGCCCACCTTACAATTTTAAGAAAAATCAATTGCTGCCCATTCGGGTTGACGATAATAGCGAGTCATGTCGTCGAATTTTCGTAGTTCGGCGCGATGTACTATGAATTCGGGGAGGTTTCCTAGCCATTTTTGATTTAAGTCACTTATTTTTTCGGCTAAAGATGTACGGTCTAAGTCAGGCGCCACTTCTCCAAAGTAACCTAGGGTGATGTGAGCCGTTAAATGGTAGTTTTGTTCGATACCTAAACTCATTAATTGCGGGTTTTGGTATAAAGTGCGACGAAAGTTAATGATTTGTTCGTAGCTGCTGCGTGTACTTGGCGCCAAACAAACACCAATTGCCCTTGGCATTACCATTACTCCTAGTACGCCAAACCGAATCTCATTATTTGCAGGCGCCGTTTGTTTGTATGTATTAAATATTTTGGCGCAGCATGATTGTAAATCTGATTCGTAATTAGGATTGCGTGAATGCTCGTCGCGGTAAGCACTATCCCATATTAAATCAGCAACAGTTAAGTGAAAACTCGTAGATGGCAATGGAACAATAAGCTCTGTACTTACTGATAAATCTAGTATTTGAGATTGATATTCCTGTAACGCAGCATAGAAATCGGCATTATTCTTATCATCCTCGCTTGGTGGGGTAATGATTGTATAACCCGGAAATGGGGTAGGTTGTCGGGGTCCATTTGGCGCCGAAGAGTATTTGTAGGACTCATGAATGTGTTGAACTTGAGTTTGGTAAGACTCAGGCAGCGTCATGCGCGCTAATCGGTTTAAATAGGTCTGATAATCGTCGTCCACCCTAGTATGTACCTCGCACAGTATCAAAAATATTGTATGCGGATTGATGGGAAGTGTGAAAACTATTATGCTTATTGGTTTTAGTTAACTTACTTAACCATTCGGGGGAACTGTATTCGGGTAAACGAGCGTCCAAATGAGAAATAGCATAAAGTACCATTGTTTTTGCTCTTCCCATTCAGCGAGTTGGGAAGTTAAAAAGGGGTTGGATGTATTTATAAATTATTCAACCTATGCCTAGAACACCGAACGAATACGTAGTACATATGATGATGGAAAGTGGTCATAGGGAGGAAGTACGCTTCCCTACGATTCAAGAATTCCAAAAGTGGTACAGTGGCGAATTAATGCCCAAGGCTGCTTCGGATGATTTCATCAGCGTCCCTATAAAAAATATTCAAGGTGAATACATGGTTGTCCGACCTTCTAGAGTCGTGGCAATTCGTGTTGAGCCTATTTTTAGCTCTAGTGTCGAACGATTTACTTAAACGATGAGAAAAACGCTTGCTTTATTTTCGGGTTTGCTAGGTATTGCCGCTTTTATACCTTTTTTATCTGTGGTTGCTCAGGTTCCAACATTACCTCCAATACGAATTCCGAGTATTCCACCTCAACTGCCGCCCCAATTACCTCCCCAGTTACCACCACCCACTCAAGGCGTTCCATTACCTGGAGGGGAAGTTCAACCTCAACCTGTTCAACCACTCAAACTAGTCAAGTTGGATTTGAATTGCCAGCCCGCGCGTGGTTGTATTGGTTGGGATGAGCAACTTTTTTGGAGCAAAGGTAAGCCAGGAGACCGCAAAGCGTTATTAACGTCAATTGACTATAGCTTGCGCTATTTGAATACACCGAGAGCGGCTACAGTGTATCAAAATTTTCCTGTTGAAGGAATTACGCTTGACCGGGTACGCAGAAGTTTAGTGCGGTTCCGGCAATTGGTTGTTAGCGCCAAGTCACCTGCACAATTACAAAAAGCTGTTAAACGTGAGTTTGATTTTTATAAGTCAATCGGTAACGACGGTAATGGTACTGTAAAGTTTACTGCTTATTATGAGCCTATTTATACTGCTAGCCGGACTCGATCCGCTCAGTATAAATACCCAATTTTTAGAGCGCCACAAGACCTTAGTCAGTGGGCAAAACCTCACCCAACACGAGTACAACTCGAAGGCGAAAATGGGTTGTTAGGCGACAAGAGTCCATTACGTGGCTCAGAAATGTTCTGGTTCCGCAACCGTTTAGATGCCTACATGATTCACATTCAAGGGTCAGCCCAACTAAGGCTCGCTGATGGTAAAAAAACAAGTGTCGGTTTTGCAGGCGCCACTGACTACCCTTGGACGAGCATTGGTAGAGCATTAATTAAAGACGGCAAATTAGACCCTCAAAATGCTACTATGCCTGCTTTAATTAGTCACTTCCGCCGCGTACCAGAAGATATGAATGTTTATTTACCTAAATGGGAGCGGTTTGTTTTCTTTAAAGAAACTAATGGCGCCCCAGCAACTGGTAGTATCGGCGTACCCGTAACAGCCGAACGTTCGATTGCTACTGATAAATCACTAATGCCTCCAGGCGCCCTTGCTTTGGTTAACAACGCTTTCCCATTTCCTGCACCAGGTGGAGGCATGGTTAGGCGCCAAGTTAGTCGTTTTGTTCTCGACCAAGATACTGGTAGTGCAATAAAAGGCCCTGGAAGAGTTGATTATTTTATGGGTACTGGTGAAATGGCTGGTAATAGAGCTGGTGTTACTGGTGGTAATGGACAGTTGTATTATTTGCTGTTGAAATAGTCATCTTATTTTGAAGGGACGGGCAAGGATGCCCGTTCCACAAGACTACAAGACTACAAGACTACAAGACTACAAGATTACAAGACTACAAGACTACAAGAGAATTTTGTTAAGAGAGTTTAAAAAATATTACTTTGTATGTATATCTATAACCGATGCTTATATGAGGATTCAGGCTATAGTGCATTTATAACAATATAGAAAAAACCACTTGTGTTTCCTCTATACGACGAAAATCCAACGCGAATCACTCCGTACATTACTTACGGGCTGATAGGTATCAATGTTCTGGTGTTTTTGCACGAATTACGCCTGTCTGAAGCTCAACTCGACCAGTTTTTACAGCTTTATGCAGTGGTTCCACGTCAGCTAACTCGGTTTCCTGATGTTGAATGGGTAACGTTATTTACGTCACAATTTTTACATGGCGGTTGGTGGCATCTTGCCTCTAATATGTTGTATTTATGGGTTTTCGGTAATAATATCGAAGACCGTATGGGTCACTTGAAGTATCTAATTTTCTATTTAATTTGTGGTGCTTTGGCAGCGTTGTGTCAGTGGGTAATTGGTATGGATTCTACAATTCCTTCTCTTGGCGCCAGTGGTGCAATTGCAGGAATTTTGGGCGCCTATCTAATACGGTTTCCGCAAACACGGGTTGTCACTCTAGTATTTTTATTCTTTTTTGTGACTACGATTCGTGTACCAGCATTAGTGCTAATTGGGCTTTTTGTAGTTAACAATATAGTATCTGGTTTAGCTAGTTTGCAACAAGCAGCTAATATGAGCGTGGAAAGTGGAGGTGTTGCCTACTGGGCACACATTGGTGGGTTTGTATTTGGTATTATTCTTGCCCCTGTATTTGGTTTGTTTAAGCAGGATGAATATTGATGATGAGTGCTGAGTTGAAAGTGCTGAGTGCTGAGTTGAAGTTAGGAGTTAGGAGTTAGGAGTTAGGAATTGTTATTAATTACTCAGCACTCAGCACTCAGCACTCGCACTCTATACTCTTTTGCCGTTTACTGTGATTTTATCGGTTTCGTCTTCTAGAGTTTTTACGGCTTGAGAGGTAACAATTATGTCTTCTGCTCCGTTAACGACGGCGCCTATTAAGCCCATTTCGGATTCAACTAGCTGGTCAACTGCCTCACCAAATACGTTTTCTTGGGTGGTGTTGGGTCGTGCAACTAATATCATGCCATCGCTGTACGGTTGAATTAATAAGGCATCGTTCGATAAACCAAGGGGGTTGGAGTCTAAGATGACGAAATCAAACCGCGCGCGCACGTCTTCCATTAGGCGCCGCATTTCACTAGATTCTAATATTGCCGCTGAGTTTCTTACTGGTCCTGGACTGGGGACAATATATAAGTTCTCTATTTCGGGAACAAGACGGATACATTCTCCTAAACTTCCGTAATAACGTAGTGGTTCAAGAGTCGCATCTGGGTCTAAGCTCACTCCTAATGATTCACAGTAAGAAGGTGAACGTAGATTGGCTTCTATTATTAAAGTCCGTTTTCCGGCGCGCGCACATGCTATTCCTAAGTTGTAAGCAGTTACTGTTTTTCCTTCTGAGGCGCCTGTAGAAGTTATAAGTACTACTTTAACGTCGCTACCTCCAACTCGACGCAGGTTACTACGGAATTTTTCGTAGATTTCTAAATATCCTGAATCGGGTGAAACAATTACAGGTACCGTATTTTTACCGTAATCAAATGGTAATAAAGGTAATTCTCCCAGTAGTGCAACTTCTTTTTGTTTCAAGTTGTCGCGAATATCTTCTTTGGTTTTGAAGGTACCTTCGAGCGAACCAAGTAAGAATATTACCCCACCTCCAATTACAAGTCCAAAAAATCCACCTGCTGCTAAGGTAATGGGAACGCTCTTAGGTGGTTTGACATCGGCTATAATTCGCGGTGGACGAGCAATACTCAAACTACTTACCGTTTCTGCTTCTGCTGCTCTTGCATCGGTAAGTTTGACCTGCATTTGGTCGAAAATAGACCTTTTAAGAACTACTTGCTGCTCTAAACGCGAGCGCTCTAATTGTTTATTAGGAATAAGCGCGTATTGTTGACGCAGTTGCGCTTCTTGACGTGTTTCGTTACCTAATTGCTGACGCAGTGTATCGCGTTGAGTTTGTAGCGCTACTAGTTGATTTGCTAGTTCTTGACGCGCTGGGTCTAAATTGTTACGAGCTAGTTGGTCTGTGACTCTTCCTGGTAAAGGTGCTGCGTTACCACCACCTGTTGCTACTTGTGCGACACGCTCGTTAAATAACTTTTCTGCTGCTTCAAGCTGGCGCCTTAACTGTACCATTGCTGGATACTCAGCTCTTACTTCTTTTTGTAATGGCTCCATTTGTGACTTGATTTGAAAAATTTGTGCCCGTAAATTATTTAATATTGGGTCTGCACTAAGCGCACTAGATACATAAGCTGAAGTTGCGTCCATACCCAATTTTTCTTGGAGACTACGAATTTGAGCATCAATACCAATTAAAGTTTGCACCAATTGACGCTGTTGGTTTTGACTGACTGTCACAGCGCTTAGTAAACTGCCGTTTTCTGCGGCTAAAATTGCTGGACGCTCTATACGGTCATATTGCTCAAGCTTTTTTTCAGCAGCTTCAAGTTCTTTTTTTGCATCTGGTAAGCGCTCGTTAATTTTACTAATAATTGTTTTTAATTGACCCGTGTTGCGGTCAGCACTCAACTTCACAGATTCTTCTAACATTATTGTTAAAACTTCTGCTGCTCTTTTGCGGTCGGTATCTTGATATTTAAGCTCAATAATATTTGATTCTAACTCACCTGTTTTTGTACGCTTGGGAAACGCGATAGCAATTGTATTTGCTAACTGCTGTGGTTTTAACTTTGTTCTATCTACCAACACCCGCACAATTGGTTCTGACAATAAATCAGCTTCAGTTAAAGTTTGTCCCTTCTGCTGAATTTCACTACCAATTGCTGAAAAAGAGATTGGTGGACCTGAATAAGCTAACGCAGCATCACCTACATAATTTGCAGGTGGGTCTGGTTGCATCGCGACTACCGTCGAACCCGCAATAACTAGCGCAAAACTTGCTAGTCCTATCCATTTATATTTATCGAATGCTATTAGGTAGCGCTTAACAATTGGTGGTGCCATTGCCGTAAATGCATAGTGGGATGGTTAAGTGTTTGAGTGGGAGTCTCACTCACAAAGCGTGTTTTAAAACCTTCCTCCACCGAAGGTTTCAAAAAAGCGAATAAACGATTGTATGTCAAAAAATGGTCTTGTAATCGTACTCAAAACGTTCGTAATTTTACCAAGTAAGTTTCGACCAACCACGATAACATCATTGTCTTGAAGTGGCACGTTTTGCGTTACATCCCCAGAAAGTGCCCTTTTTGCATCAAGTCGTTGCGTAACTGCTTTTCCACGTTCGGAGTCAAACCGAACTAAAGCAATATCGCTCAAATTCGCGTTATCTGGATTAATTCCTGATATGGCATCAACAAAGTTACTACCATTGGGTAATGCTTGTGTCACCAAGCCTCCACCTGCATAGTTTAATATACGTATACGAATTTGAGGTACTGCTAGAGACGAACGTGCGACCAAATTGCGGTCATAACCATCCTCCGTTCCTACTTCGCGACGAGGTATTACAATACTGTCACCGTCTTGTAAGCGCAAATTTGGTACTGAACCGCCATTCTGTATTGATGCATATAGATTTATATTCTGTGAAATAACAGTACCATCAACCAGGCGCCTTCGTACCTGAACTTGTCGCAAATCAGCCATCATTGTTGAACCACCTGCGATTAATACAGCGTCTGTTATACGCGGTACAGATGAGCCAACTGGGTAAATACCGGGTCGGAAAACTTCACCACTCACAGTAATTTGCACTGGTCGTGGGGCAGATATAGATACAGTAACTACAGGCTGTACTAATATTTTACTCAATCCAACGCGAATTTTTTCTTGGGCTTCTTCTAACGTCAAACCTTGTACCGAAATAGTTCCCAACTGTGGTACCGCGATATTACCTTCAGTATTAACTTGAACTTGAAACGCTTGTTCTGGACGCTGACCTGCTAACGCTAATACCACTTCTGGATTAACAACAAAGCGATTGTACCCAACGCGGATTTTTTCTTGCGCTTGGGAGAGCGACAGATTTTGTAACCGTACTGTCCCTAATAGCGGTACGACGATATTACCTTCTGGATTTATTTGTGCGCTAAAGCTTAAATCAGGAAAACGCAGTACCGAAACAGAAACAGCATCACCCGGCCCCAAAACATAAGGGCCAGGAGGACGCTGAACCGCGATGCTAATTACATCACCAGGTCCTAAATAGTATCGACTAAACTGTGGTGAATTTCCATCATTAATATCTAGTGGTGTAAACTCAACACTTGATGGAGGTGGAGCTGGTTGTAATGGTGATTCTCCTGTTGTTGGCAATTGTATTGGTGCTGGTGCTGTCTGTGGGTTGCTTTGAGCAAAAGCTGCATCATTCGCAATTGTTGCTGCATAAACTACCACCTGGAGACTAGCGACACATAAAGCCCGGTACCCACGTATTTTCCAAATCAAAGGCATAAACATTGATACTATGATGCTTATTTAAAGAGAGAAGGCATCGATATGTTATTCTACTCTCCAAACCTAATAAATTGTGTCCCTTGTTTCATTTGAGAAGTTCCCGAAGGAGCCTCACACGTAAAATAGCGAAGCACAAATACGGTTATATACTTAGTAACAATTAATTGCTAATTTTATAATCAACAAATTTAAAAAATAATCTCTTTGGCTGTATAAACAACAAATTACAGCCAAATTGTCAAATGCACAATACCAAATCTTTATCAATTTGAGTTAGAAACCCGGTTACTTAACTCTTAACTGCTGACACCACACCTTGCATTAAGCGAGTTTGTATAGTTTGACCTATTGACTTCGCTTGCTCCCAAGTCGTATCTATTTGTCCTAAAGGTTCCATTGGTATTTGAACACTTACGGCAACCCAAGCTGCACGATGTTTATGCCATTGTGCTGACTGGTCGGCAAGAAACCATTTTAATTGTGATGGGTTGCCACCATCTGACCAAGCATACCACTGTAAAACGCTAAAGGTTTGCTGCTTTGTTGAACCCCGAAGAAATCTCGCTTTAACTAACACGTCGTTTTTAACAGTTGAACCCGCTGGTGGTTTAACGGTAAATTCAACGTCACGTTCTTGAGCAGTATCCCATTGCCAAAAACTATTTACTTCTGACCATTCAACTTGGGGTTGGTCTGCTGGGCCATTTTGCGGCAACAGTAGCAAAATAACTTTGTTTTGATTATCGGTATTATTGGCGCCAACTTTAAGAATCGTTTGTAACGACCATTTGCGTTCACCAATGGTGTGTTCGGTTTGTTCGACAGTTTGCCATCCTGGTATATTTAAACCTTGACTGCGTATTTGTCTTAATTCTTTGAGCGTAGGAATTGCTGGGGGTTGTTTCCATTGCCACTTTCCGCTCAAATATCCTGGTACTGCTGCAAACACAAGTAACAATATCAGTAACAATAGTGCCGCAAGCTGAGGATATTGGCGTTCTTTCACAAGTTTAGATAAAGAAACCATTTATAGATATTAGATTATATAAATTAGATTACCTAAGTATCTATATTACATTTTTAACTTAGTTATGAGTTCAGTAGGAGTAACTAGTAGTGCTGAGTAGAAAGTGCTGAGTGCTGAGTGGAGTTAGGAGTTAGGAGTTAGGAGTTAGGAGTTAGGAGTTAGGAGTTAGGAATAAAAACTCAGCACTCAACACTCAGCACTCAGTACTCAGTACTCAGCACTCAACACTCAGCACTCAGCACTCAGTACTCAGCACTCAACACTCAGCACTCAGCACTCAGTACTCAGCACTTTTATAATATCTGGGTAATTATTATATTCTGCGAGCATTAGCGCTGTGTATCCACCCTTATTCTTTAAACTGACATCGGCGCCTGCTTGAAGTAATATTTGTAATGCTGGTAGTGAGTTCCGTGATGCTGCCCACATTAATGGTGTTGCACCTGCTGCATCTTGAAAATTTACATCGGCGCCTGATAAAGTTAAATATTTAATGATGTCGGTATGACTACGTTCTGATGCTTTGAGCAAAACACTTTTACCTTCTGTGTTCACTGTGTTGGGGTTGGCACCAAAATCTAATAGTGTTTTAACAATATCAGTGTGTCCTTGTGCTACTGCCAGCGTTAAAGGAGTTTCATTCAAGTTACTAACATTTACATCGGCGCCGCGTCGTAGTAAAGCTTCTATTATTTGATTATGACCTTGTAATGCTGCTACTAGTAATGGAGTATCACCAATTTTGTTTCTAATATTGACATCGGCATCTCTACTTAGCAAAACTTCAGCAACATCAACATATCCTTCTAAAGCAGCAATATGAAGCGCGGTTTCACCATCAGAGTCTTGATGATTGACTTCGGCGCCTGCTTGTAGTAATAAAGATGCTATCGCACTATTTCCTGCTGCGACTGCTGCTGACAGCGCTGTCCCTGCATCTTGATTTTGTAATTTTACTTCCGAAGCACTATTAAGCAAAGTTTGAATAATATCAATTTTTCCCAAGTCCACCGCTAACATCAGCGCAGTTTCACCATCAGAATCTTGAGTATTTATATCTACACCTGCTGACAACAACAAATTAATAATAGAAACATTACCAAGCTTTACCGCTAACCGCAGGGCTGTATCTGAGTCATTATCTATAATATTTGGGTCGGCACCGTTATCAAGAAGTATTTTAACAACTTCAACATTACCCTTACTCGTCGCCACCATTAAAGCAGTACTACCATCTTCGTTTGTAGCATTCACATCCGAGTTCGCGGAAATAAGTAACTTTACAACATCAACCTGGTTTGCTGCCGCAGCTAACATTAATGCCGTTAACCCATATTGTCGTCGTCGTAAATTAACATCTGCTCCTGCTTTAATCAGCGCACGCACTACTTCGACATAACCATAATTAGCAGCATACATTAATGCGCTTGTACCAGTATAATTATCACAAACATTAACAGACGCTCCAGTGTCCAATAACGTGTGTACTTTTTTAATATCACCACTTTGTGCGGCCAACAGCAAAACATTTTGATTCATAAGTAAGGTGCGTGACGCCATTAATAATTTTACAACGAAGTAATACACCATACCGACCTTATATTTTTGTCCAAATAGGTGATTCCACGACCTCTTGGGAATCCCTGATTTAAATTACCGTGTCCCAAACTACCTGTGAATACGTAGAAAAATGTTGAGACGTATTTCCGGAATAAGGAATTTCGCAGTTGAAGATAATAGCAACGGATTGAGCAGTAAACAACAAACAATACAATTAATATTTTCTTTATAAACGCTTGAATAAGTGTTATGCAAATAACTGTTTCAAGCAATATGAGTCACAAAGTCCGCTAATCGTACATATAACTTATAGAAGCATCGAAATTTATCTACTTGAAAATAATTGTATTGGTGTGGTTTCAAGTAGGAAGCTATTAAAGTCTTGCTTATCATTCAGTAATCTGTAAATATTAAAAGGCACGGTCAAAATTATGATTATCGGTTCTGACGTTAATACCCAATATCTTACAACTGCAAATAATATGACATCGAACTCAATTAAGGCAGAGGGAGAGGAAAATAGAGATGATTTTCAGGCTGATGATGTAATTGATTGGCAAGTGCTTGGTAAAGCTTTAACTTCTTTGCCAACAACAATGTTAGTCAAGTCACGTCAAGGTCGTGAAGTTTTAGTAAGTATTGCTGCTGGGCATTTATTAAGAATAGACCAGACATCCTCTGAACCGTTGGATTTTTGTATTGGTGATGCGCTTTTATGTACAGGTCATGGTAACCCTGGCCCCATGACAATCGTGTTTGAACAACCAATATATGGAGTCAACATGAGAATTCAGCCAGATGTTGTCAATGACCCCGATTATTCTGTCTCGATAGAAGCATTTGACCGCTTAGACATTAGTATTAATAAAGTTAAACATTCTGCACTCAGTCAAAAACTAGATGCTGGCGCCATTCCTTTAACTTTATTAGATGTTAAAGGTAGAGTTAAGAAGTTAGTAATATCTGCGAAAGAGCAAGGTATTCATATTCCTTTTTGTATTAATGCTATGGAATTGAAAACTGTGTAATGTTATATAGTGAGGGCGGGCAAGGATGTCCGCTCCACAAGAGAGGATACGGTTATATTTGGCGCCAAAATTCCTAGAGGATAAGTTAGATGTAAATATATCCTCTAGGAAAATATTCTCTCTGTGTACTCTGCGCCTCTCTGGTAAAAATAATTACTTTTAGTACACAGTTTGTATGCCTGTGCTACCATTTCAATGCTAAATTTGCTAGTTCCATAATTTTCTCAAAGTTATAACTAGTCGTTAAATCTTGTAAAAAGTTGTGTAAAGAAATATGTGGTGTGGGTATTTGTTTGAGTAAATCGAAAATTAGGTTATCACTACAACTAGCGGCGACGTGATATAGATGTTCTACCCATGCACGCGGTTGCTTGGACAATATTTTAACTACTTGAGCATCGGATAGAGTTTGAGGATATTGAGCTTCGCTAGTTTGACTTGTTGCATCTTTATATATATATTCCACGTTAAGATGCTGTCTAATTTTTTCTAGGAGAAATTCTTCGCGAAAAGGTTTGTTAATAAAGTCGTCACACCCAGCTTCGAGGATTGCGTGACGCTGTTCAGAAAAAACGTTGGCTGTGAGCGCTATGATAACTGTGCGATTTAATGGAGAGGAGCGTTTTTGTAAGTCACGCAGTTTAATTTCTCGCGTTGCGGCATAACCATCCATCATTGGCATTCGCAAATCCATTAATATTAGGTGTGGTTGCCATTCGTTCCATATTGATATTGCTTCTGTTCCGTTTACTGCTTCTTTGACTGCAAAACCAATTAAGCTCAGTAGTTTTACAATAAATATACGGCTATCTTCGGCATCATCTACAACGAGTATACGGTAAGTCGGTTGGTCAGGCGCCAAACCAATAATTTGATTGGTAAAGGAACTTGTGGAAATGTCATCTTGTAAGGCAGGTAACATTTCAATATTAAAAGTAAATGTACTACCTTCGTTTAAAGTACTATTAAGTGTAATATCACCTCCCATCATTTTGACGTATTTACGACTAATTGCTAAACCTAACCCAGTTCCTTGCTGCGATTGTCTACCAGTTTCAGTTTGTCCAAATGCTTCAAAAACTAACCCAATTTCTTTTGGAGAAATGCCGGGGCCTGTATCTGTAACTTCAAACACAAGGTATTGAGTGTCTTCTTGTCTGCTTTGTCTTATACATACCCGCAGCTTAACGCTCCCATTACTTGTAAATTTAATTGCATTACCTAAAAGATTTAATAAAACTTGGCGAAGTTTACTAGCATCGGTTTGAATATATTGAGGGACATTGCTTTCGTATTCAAATGTCAGCATTAAACCTTTGGCTGTTGCACGGAATAGCAACATTTCTTTGAGAGTATCGAGTAAGCTAATTAAATCAAAGCTAGTAATGTTAAGGTGGCTTTGACCCGCTTCAATTTTTGACATTTCTAAAATGTCGTTAATAAGGTTGAGGAGATGTTCACCTGCTTTATTAATAATGCCGAGGTTTTGCTGATTTTCTTCAGATAAATCATTATCGTGACTCATTAGCTGCGTAAATCCCAAAATAGCATTGAGTGGAGTTCGTAGCTCATGACTCATATTTGCTAGGAATTCGCTTTTCGAGCGGTTGGCAGCATCAGCAACGACGGCAGCTTGTTGTAGTGCTTGCGATTGAAGTTGTGTTTGTGCTAATAGTTCTGCTTGTTGAACTGCGACACCAAGTTGGTTGCCGATTTGAACTACAATATTAATCTCTCCCTGAACCCAAGAGCGCGAACTGCTGTTTTGATAACTACCAAGCAATCCCCAAAGTTTGCTGCCGCAAAATATGGGCACGGTAATATATGCTTTTGCTTGGAATCGTTCTAGCAGTTTAATATAACAGTCTTCAAATCCTGCGTTGTAAATATCAGGAACACATAAAAAGCTGGCGCCACGATTATATACTCCTCCTTGAGTATCTTGGAGATGAGTATCGATAACTTGATTATCGTTACTGTTCATTTTTGCTACTACACAAGTATCCGCATCAAGGGCGCCTTTGGTTAAGTTGAGGTTGGTATTATGTTCTTCTATAAGTGAAACCCAACCGGAACCGACGGACTCAGCGACGAATTCGCCACTCCAGTCAGGATTAAATCGATAAACAACAACGCGGTCACAGTTAATAACTTGACGTAGTTGCTCAGTTGTGGCGGTAAATATTGTTTCTAAATCGAGCGTTTGCCGCATTCGTTGAATTGCTTGTGTAATAGCGCGCTCGCGTTCAGCAGCAGAGCGTAAAGCAGCTTCTGCACGTTTGAGGTTTGTGATTTCTACAACAACTGTGCCGACATTACTAGGGCGCCCGTCCTCTCCTTGAATAGCAAAATAAGAAGTTAAAAAATGGCGCAAAGAATTTTGTTCGTTAGGAGAGTAAGTACTTATTTCTTGGCAAAGAACTGGTTCTCCCGTTTCTAATACTCGTCGATAAATCGGTTCAATTACAGATGCAAGAGCCGGAAAAACTTCGTATATAGACTTACCATTGTGTGCTTCAATGCTTAGTCCATTTATTTGTGCTAACAACTCGTTAACTTGTACAAAGCGCATTTGTTCGTCTACAATACACTGACCAACAGGAGCATTATTAAAAAAAGCATCCAAGCGTGCTTGATGAATTGCCAGTGTACGCTCTAAAGTTTTTTGCTCGGTAATATCTTTATGAGTGCCAGTTAAACGTAAAGGTTCAGCGCGTTCATTATAATCAAAAATTTTTCCACACGATTCTATCCATTTCCAATCACCTTTATAAGAGCGCATCCGAAATTCAACTTTGTAAACAGGAGTGTTACCAAATAAATACTGTTCTAAAGCAGTATTTACTGAACTTAAATCATCTGGATGTACTAATTCAAGGAAACCTTGACGGGTGTCATTGACTTCCGTTGAGTCATACCCTAACATTTTGAACCAGCGCCAGTCCCTATATACTTTACCGCTAGCAATATTCCAATCCCACATTCCCAAGTCGCTAGCTTCTAGTGCTAGTTGCAATCGTTCTTCGCTTAATTGCTGTGCAGCTTCAGCTATTTTACGCTCGGTAATATCTCTGGCAGTTCCTAATAAATATTGCTGCTCCTCAATTTCAATTAGTTCTGCGCTCAACAACATTGTTCTTATTTCATTGTTGTTCGATTGAAGCTGAAGTTCATAATTACGAATTTTGCGAGCATTTCGTAAAATATCGAGAATAGTATTACATTCAGAAGGATTCACCCAAATATCAATAGATTTCGTACTACTACCAATAACTTCTGAACGTTCGTAACCAAACACATGGCAAAAATTATCGTTAACTTCAATGTAATATATATCAGGGAATGTTACTAACGCAATAGGGTCTGGAGATGAGCGAAAAGCCGATGCTAATTTAGCTTCAGCACGACGAGCTTGTTTGGAACGCTCCAAAAGTTTAGCTTGAGAGACCGTAATTTCCAACTGCGCTGCAATCGATTTAATTTCGCGCTCAGTACATAACTGTTGCCTTTTTATTTCTAAATTTTTTTCGAGCTTAATAATTCGTAGATGCTGCCGAACTCTAACTAATAATTCCTCTTGTGAAAACGGTTTTTTTAAATAATCAAAATTTAAATTATTCACATCAATATTAGTTATAGACGAAAAATCATGATTAATTTCGGTAATAAAAATAATTGGGGTACTAAGTAAATTTCCATTTAATTTATCTTTTATTTTTTTTAAATAATTATATATTTCAACTTCATCTACGTTATTTGTTGTCACATCCAATACTATTAAATCTGGAGGTGAGACAATTGCTTTGGTGGCTTCTTGAGTTGAAGTCGCAATTTGGATTTCTAAATTTTCTTCTTGGATAAAATTAATTGGCAAAGCGACATCTTTCTGCTCGCTTACGACCAATAAGATTTTAATAAAATTTTTATTCATGATTATCGAAATAATACTTGTACCTGACGTGCAAAAATTCAAGTAACAAGTTTTCTAATAATTGTATACTAACATTAGGCGCCTGTCCTATATCCGTTACCTAGAAGCGCCACCAAGTTTTTTGTACGTAAGCAAGAATAGCGAATACAATCGCGAGTCCAAGTAGCAGCCAAATGATTCCTCCTGGGATGGCAGCTAAAATTCCAACGCCAATTCCTCGCAGTATCCAGACGGCAAGAGCTATGCCAAAAAACATTCCAAATGCTTGCGTTAATAAACGGTTGAATTTAGAAGACTGTGACATTTAGGTTTCTCCAACTACTATAAAGATTTAATGAAGTATAAATAGTTATCTTGGTTTTTTGTTTTCATTAACGATAAGCTAACGTTGTTTTGGACTTGGTATGGCGCCTGAACGCTCTTTATCGCCCTTCGAGCAAGGCAGGAGGCAGGAGGCAGAAGGAAAGAATTATCTATAGAATTTGAGATTTCAGACGTTAGGCAACTCTTAAGACAAGACGCACTCGTTATGCTTTTTGTGCTATTGTAACGTCTCTATTAGCAGCTAACTACATTTGATGTTGCTTATTTCAATAAATGCTTCAGTATTTTTACATAAAAAACATACTGTTGATAAAAAAGACATATTTTTGGTGAATTTTCGGGAATAATATGGCAACAAAGAACTATTTCCGGAGAATTTAGATAATGTAGTGGAATGAGAACTAGTGGGCTATACAAGCGGTTAGCTGCTAGCCATTAGTTTAAAGCTTACAGCTAATAGCTATTTCAAAAGTTTTGTCTGTTTATTTGTACTATCGTAGTAAATGTGTTGAGGAGTGATTGAAAATTTTATGTTTATATCCCATACTTCTGATTCAGTGATATATACCGAAGGCACAGCTTGGAGTCCTGACAAGCAAGCGAAAATGCTACAAGGTGAGGTTTTTGTTGAAACTTCATCTCATAGCGCTTGGGGTGGAGCGGTGACAGCTTGGATGTATTTGCCAATGAAGCGAAGCCAAGTATGGCAACAACTAACAGATTATCCTCGCTGGGTGCAATATTTCCCCGATGTGACGAAAAGTGAGATAATACAACGGGGCGAAGTTAAACGTCTGTATCAAGCAGCACAAAAAGCGTTTTTATTTTTGACTGCCCAAGTTGAAATTTACCTGAATGTAGTAGAGGAATTAGGACAGCGTATCCAATTTAAATTAGAGAAGGGTACTTTCCATGACTTTACGGCAAATCTTGAGTTATGTGATTTTGGTAATGGAACCCTGTTAAAATACGCAGTTCAGGCAACACCGACAATTCCTGTACCCTCAATTTTAATTCAACAAGCCATGAACCTTGAATTACCTGCTAATATGCGTAAAATGCGACAAGTACTCATGTTAGGTCAATAAGAACGAATGTTTAGTGCTGAGTGCTGAGTGCGCTCGTTATAACTTCTTACCTACTCAGCACTTTTAACTCAGCACTTTCAACTATTAAAAGGCGCCGACTTTGGCTAAGATGACATAAATAGTTTTAACGATTACTAATATGTCGTACATTGGGTACCATTTCTTTTGATACTGTAAGTCTAAATCGACGACTGCCTCAAAATCTTTGACCTGAGAGCGACCGTTGACTTGCCACTCACCTGTCAAACCTGGTTTAACATTTAAGCGCTGCCAGTGATGCTGACTATAGTTCATCACTTCGTCTGCTGTTGGGGGACGGGTACCAACCAAGCTCATATCCCCCATTAAAACGTTCCAGAACTGAGGTAACTCGTCTAAACTTGTGCTTCGCAAAAAACGACCAAATTTTGTGACTCTGGGGTCGTTCTTGTTTTTAAAAAATAATCCGTTCGCTTCATTCTCTACTAAATTCTTTAGCTGTGGAGCTTCCACTACCATTGACCGAAATTTGCGAATTTTAAATGTCTTTCCATGTAGCCCATAACGTTCCTGTACAAAAAAAACAGGCCCGGTACTGTCAAATTTTATCGCAATGGCTATAGGTATGAATACGAGACTTAAAATAACTAGCCCGACTATGCTACCCACAATGTCTAAACAACGTTTAAATTTAGACTTCACTGAAGGGTGGTATTGAATTTGGTTATCCCAAGTTTCAGATGCTGCACCCTGAACTATGGGTGTAAATAGTATTTGATACATTGTAAAGCCGAATTTTTTTATTAAAACGTATATCTACGTAAGCTTAATTAGACTATAGACTTGACTTTCCTAAATATAATTACTATCAACCGTATATTCACTGAATCTTCATCAGCATAGGACTTCTGATGATTTTTTATAAATCTTATATGAAGTAAGTTTAATATATCTTATGAAGGATGAAAAATCTTTTATGTTGTGTATATTTGAGAGAGTTGTGCTATAGTTTACTACCAGTAAGCTACGTGTAATAAATTCATTCGCCAATGTATAAATTACACGCAAGTAACGGGTTAAACACCTATTTAGCTTAAATATTTACAATATGTCTGATAAAAAGTCGTCTTAGTGTAATGTATACATTTGACTGTTATGTCAATTTAAGTTAAACATTAGAAACCATTGTATAAAATCTTGATTAAGTTTGGGATTTAGGTAGTAAATTTTACTACTACTTAAATTCCGAATAACTATATGTTCCAGGACAGGCAATTACAATTGCTGTTTGCTCGTGCTATCGATAGAGGTGCTAAAAAAATGGTTGCTGTAGGATTTGATGTAAAAGTTGGTCGTTTAGAGTCAATTGTCGAACAAATCGGAGAAGCAGTACTTGCGACTACGGAGACAATTGAGCGGTTGGGTGACCGTGTTGAAAATTTAAGCGGACAGATTGAAGAGCAAGGAAAGCAAATTAAACAACAGGGATATCAAATTTTGGCATTGTGCGACGCAGTGCAAACTTTGGCTGAAACTCAAGATGATTCTTTACAAAAGCTTTCGCAGCTTACACAAACTTTAGACCGCTTGATGACAATGATTCAAGGCTCTCCCGAATAATTAGTACTGAGGTCTATATGTGAGAAGTATCCTACCTTTTTTAATCCTTTGCAGTATTTTAGTACTATAGTTAATTATAACTCGATGCGTGCGTTGTTAGAATGTTTTCGCGTCTGGGTACACTTACTGTAGCGTGCAAGAGAGGACGTATGGATATAAAGTTAGGGTTTGGAACGGTTCCAAAAGCGCAATATGTTTTTGTGAGTCGCGAAGGTGATGCTTGTTGGTATAGTCTTTCAG
Organism: Calothrix sp. PCC 7716; assembly: GCF_019977735.1. Taxonomy (GTDB): domain Bacteria; phylum Cyanobacteriota; class Cyanobacteriia; order Cyanobacteriales; family Nostocaceae; genus Dulcicalothrix. The sequence goes on from NZ_AP025018.1 coordinate 1,723,120, forward strand.
AAGAAGGTAAGCAAGTACCAATTTATGAAAAAGCTTTAACAGGTTTAATTACTGGCATTGAATGTAATAAGAGCGTTGAAACGCAGTACGGATTAACTTATAAAACTGACTTAGCAATTTTGGCGCCAACACCTTGCATAATACGTTCGGGAAACTCATCGTATTTTTCTAAGAGTTTACTGCTGTCGCTTGATGCTTTAACTGTTGAGCAACTGCGTAATCCTTTAACAATTGCGGTCAGTCCTGGTGAAAAAACGGTAGTATTTTGCAGCATCTACGACCCAGCGACATATCGAGTCGTTGATTTTAGTTGGGGTGGACATAAAGAAATTGATTTGCAAGCCTTAGAGCAGAGAGTTACCTCCAAAATAGAGACTATCGCATCACAAACTCAAACGGCGCCAGTCACGCAAGTCAGTAATAGTAAAAACACTGAAATTCGCGCCATGATGATGGCACAGATAGATAAGTATTTAGCGCAATTGAATTGGACACCAGAAATGGGGCGTAAATACTTACAGCAAAATTACGCAAAAACTTCACGCCGACAGTTAAACGACACTGAACTTTTAGATTTTACGTTTAGAGTCATCGAAATGGCGGGAGTACAAACTGCATTATCAATTGCTTCGTAGAGACGCCATTAATCGCGTCTCTACTGTGTGCGGCATAATTTACGTTCGCTGTCGTGTTGTGGGTCTTGCCAAGAGTAAGCGAAGTGACTAACGGAACGTACACGGGGGGCAAATTGGCGGAGTGCTTGCATTTGAACTTCTAATGATGGGCGCCCGCTAACAGATTTCCCCCAAGTACCAGCGACAGCAGGAATTATTTGTGTTTCTGGTCTTGACATACTTAAAACACGCTGAACTTGTTGAGCAATACAAGCGACGTTTCCACAGTTCGCATAAGACATTGGATGCCATTCAAAGTTACTAGGAAATCTATCCCACGCTTGTAAGCGTGAATCGTAACCTTGACCGTGAATTTGGTTGCCTTCAGGAAAAAAGACGGCGCCTACGGGTACACCCATTTGTTGTGCTGGATATGCGGCTAAAGTAATAAAATCAACAATTCCTTGCATTGCGTGAGCAACCGAAAGCTGCCATAAATCTGATTGAAGTTGGGGTTGACGTTGACTTGGTGACAAGAGCGACTTAGAAGCAAGCAAACTACGTCCCTGCCACATTGGTTCGCCTTCCAAGGGATATAATCTATCTACATTCGCAATATCACTAGTAGTTACATATCCTTTGCCTAGAAAGCGACGTATTAAATCTAACCCCTTATTATTTTGTGCCCTTTTAAATAAAGCTTGCTGAGTTGATTCTGTATATAGCCACAAATCAGTAACTTTTGTCGCGATTGAATTATTACCAGACTGACGCGGATAACGTACATAGTCGAACAAAATACCATCTGGGCGCCGACGAGCGACTTCTTGTACCAAGCGTATATAATCTGTTCGAGCGGTTACGCTGTATGGGTCAATAAAAACATGACTACCACCATCGACAACGTACAAACTGGTTTGCCCCTTACCGTTACGCGCAATTGCACTTTCTCTATCTTTTCGTTGAGCATAATTAAAACCAAAATTGGCGGTGTACATCCAAGAGTACACTTTTAAACCACGTTCGCGTCCTTTCTGAATCGCTTTCTCTAGTAAATCAGTATTTTCTTGTCCCGGCGCCCTTACAACAGAAGGCCAAACCGTAGGATTATCGTTTGAGGGTAACATTACCCGTCCATCATAAAAAGTTTCTACATAAACAGCGCTGTAACCCTTATTGACGATTCTATCCATAATCCGGTCAAGGGCGCCTGCTCGAATATCACAAGGATACAAACGTAACCAAATCGCTTGAACCTGCAACCAATTGTTTTGACGGCAGTCTCGAACGGCTGTACCGTGTTTTTTTAGTAAATTTTGATACTTATTATGCGCCGACAAGTTTCCTCGAAGCGCGGATATACGCAAGTTTTCCTTTTCTTGTACTGCCTTATTAGGTAACTGACAATACTCATTTAGTTGAGCCTCTGAAGGTTGTCCCAAAAAGGGAATTAATAAGCTACTAATTAAAGCGGCAACTCCGAAGCGGCGCCAAGAGAACATTTTTACAACATCCAAAGGACGTAGAGACATAGATGGAATTTAATTTAATTTTAAATAATAATTATTCTTTTATATATCTAATTTGATCTTTTGATATAAAAATTCTTTATAGTAGGTTGGGTAACACCCAACCCACAACAAGTACAGTAAGTACAGCACGACAAATCGTTAAGCGCCACGTTGCAAAGCAGACTCTACCTGTTTCAACTCTTGTTGTAAACGGGTTTTAAGTTTTTCGGGCACAGGGCGGTTAGGATAAGAGCTATAATGTCCTGCCAAAGAATTTAGGGCAGTTCGCATGGTGGTGAAAGAACTTAAGCTCGCAACAGAGGTGTTACGCTGATAGCGTGCCGAAAAGTCATTAATTTTTTGACGTGCTTCGGTTTGAATTGCTGCTTTAGAAGGCGCATCATTCGGTAGTTCAATTGCATTACGTATAATGTTGACTACAGTTAACGTGTCTTGGCTATAATTCCCCGTTAAGCTGTTGGGGTCAGAAGACGAACAACCCATCAAACCAATAGTTACAACCAAAACCAAGGCAAGTAGGCGTGACAAATAGCGCTTCATAAGCAATCAAGAGTGAAAAAATACTTAAATCAAGCTTTATCGTATCTTGGATTGGGATCAAATTGGGTTTTATATAGGGTGTCACGTTGTTGGTATGGGCGCCCAAGTTCTGATATTGCGTTTTGTAAATCTGAGACAGACATACAGGTTCCACCTAGGGCGCCTGCCATTGTGGTAATGTGTTCTTCCATTAAGGTGCCACCAATATCGTTACAACCCCATGTCAATGCCTCTTTGGCGCCATTTAGACCAATTTTTACCCAACTGGGCTGATGATTGGGTATGTAATTACCTAGATATATTCGAGCAACGGCTGTAAGTAAAAGTGTGTCAAGTAATACTGGTTGGTCACGACCAACACGGCGCCGTAAAGGTTTTGGTGCTAATGCTCCTACAAAGGGTAATATTATAAATTCTGTAATTCGGGCTGGATAGTTGTTTTTAATGGCAGTTTGCTGAAGCGTGCGGAGTTTCTCTAAGTGTTCAATTTGCTGTAAGGGTGTTTCGATATGTCCCGATAACATTGTACTGGTGGTGGGTAAACCCAATTTATGCGCTGTTTCGACAATTTCTAACCAAGTTGCTGAATTAATTTTTTCAGGGCATAATACAGCACGAACACTATCATCTAACACTTCGGCGGCGGTTCCAGGCATTGAGTTGAGACCTGAGTCGCGTAAAGCTGTTATTACCTCGGCGTAAGAAATTGTATCTAGTCTGGCGATAAACTGAATTTCTTGGGGCGAAAATGCGTGGAGATGTAATTGTGGAAACTCTTGTTTAATAATTTCGACAAGCTTTATATAGTAGTTCAGTGATTTGCCGTTGATTAAAGCTTCTGGGTTTAAACCACCCTGCATACAAATTTCTGTGGCGCCTCGTTGTACTGCATCAATTGTTTTAGCTCTAATTTGCTCCCAATCTAACCAGTATGAACCATCTGAGTTTGAATCTCGACGGAAAGCACAGAAACCACAGTGCTGTTCACAAATGTTAGTGAAATTGATGTTGCGATTGATGACGTATGTTACAGTATCTCCTACTTGCTGTTGACGCAATTTATCAGCAGCTACGCGAATTTCAGCAATAATACTAGGGTCATTTTGTTTCAATAATAACATGCCTTCATGTGGAGACAAATCATGCTCTTTAGCGCGTTCTAAAATAGCGTCAACACTTATAACAACCACAGCGCTCACTTCTTTGTAATGGGTTTATTTATATTAAATCACTTTATTAATTGTAATATATACAACCATTAGTCGTTTTGAAAAGTGTAACCAATGCTTGTGAAATTCTGATTTTGACTTAAAATCAAGAGCGATAAATTTTTACGTAACCTCATCTCTCTGCTCACCTTGGACATTCCACCATCTTATTGAATGAGTATTATTGAACCAAATCCATTGCTATCGGCGCCATCTGGTGCATTACGGGTTCCGAAGTATCCTGCCAAACTTACTGGTGGTAAAGATTGTATCTTATTCTCACTAATAATTCCCACTTATAACGAGCGCGACAATATAACAAACGTTGTGCAGGTGTTGACGAAGTTACTCGATTCGTCGATATATGGAGATTACGAGCTAATTGTTGTTGATGATGATAGTCCTGATGGTACTTGGGAGGTTGCCGCTTCTTTAATGACTTCATACCCCCAACTACGGGTAATGCGTCGAGTTGGAGAAAGAGGACTATCACAAGCAGTAATTCGCGGTTGGCAAGTGGCAAAAGGACGTATTTTGGGAGTTATCGACGGAGATTTACAGCATCCACCGCATGTGATGTTGCAATTGCTACGTGCAGTCGAAGAAGGCGCCGACTTAGCGGTTGGTAGTCGTCATGTAGATGGAGGTGGGGTAAGCAGTTGGAGTGTAGTTAGAAGATTTTTATCAAGAGGCGCCCAAGTATTAGGTCTAATTATTTTACCAGGAGTTTTAGGTAGAGTCTCTGACCCGATGAGCGGCTATTTCATGGTGCAAAGAGACAGTATAGCTGAAATTACACTTCATCCGGTTGGTTACAAAATACTGTTGGAAATAATTGGACGAGGTGATATTCAAGAAATTGTTGAAGTAGGATATGTTTTTAACGAGCGCGTCGAAGGTGAAAGCAAAGTCACATGGAAACAGTATATAGATTACTTACGCCATTTAATCCGCTTGCGTCTAACTACAGGACACTTGGGACGCATGAATAAACGTTTGAATTTTCCTATTGGTAGATTTTTGCGGTTTGGCGTAGTTGGTTTTAGTGGTTTGGGAGTCGATTTGACGGTATTTTATATACTGCGGCAAATTTTCGAGCTAGGACTGACACGTAGTACTATACTTTCAGCCGAAACGGCAATCATTAACAATTTCCTATGGAATGATATCTGGACATTCCACGATATCTCAAGCAGGCAAACGGGAAAAGGCGCCCGTTTAAAAAGATTTTTGAAATTCAACGTTATTTGTTTGGCTGGAGTGATTTTACAAGCATTGATAGTAAACTTGCTCTACAACGTTTTGAAGGTCAACGAGTATCTAGCAAAATTAATTGCAATTGCAGTAGTAGTTTTGTGGAACTTTTGGGTTAATCTCAAGCTCAGTTGGCGTGTAACTGATGTGAAGAAGTGAAAAGTGCTGAGTGCTGAGTGCTGAGTGCTGAGTGCTGAGTGCTGAGTGCTGAGTGCTGAGTGCTGATTTATTGTCTAAGTTATTCTATTTTTACTGCTCCTTGCTCTCTACCCCATGCTGACGTTTATGTTGAAAAAATTTTTCTCTCACTCTTCACTCAAAACTCAGCACTCAGTACTTAACACTAAATACTCAGCACTCAGCACTCAGCACTTTCTACTTTTATTCTGGTTTGCTGTTGGTACTATTTTACGCTTCATTAATTTGGATGCTAAACCACCTTGGACTGATGAGTTTTCAACTTTGGTATTTAGTCTTGGTAATAGCTTCTTAAATGTACCGCTCGACCAACCTATTGGTATTGATATACTTTTACAGCCACTGCAACCGCGCGCTGGTGCTGGTGTACAAGATGTGTTGAAGCACTTATTTACAGAAAGTAATCACCCGCCGCTTTATTTTATATTGACGCATTTGTGGCTGAGGCTATTTCCAACAGATGCTGGGTTGGTGTCGGTCTGGGGCGCCCGTGCTTTAGCTGCGTTATTTGGTGCTATGAGTGTTCCAGCAATTTATGCACTCAGTTTTAAGTTGTATCGTTCACGGTTAGTCAGTCATTTAGCTGCTGCTTTTATGGCGACTTCACCCTACGCAATATTTTTGGCTCAAGAAACACGGCACTATACTTTACCTATTTTGTGGGTAATGGCAACGCTCGCTTGTTTTATCAGTGCCGTTCGCCACGTTCAAAGTCGTAGTCAATTACCTATTAAAGTCGCTTTAACATGGATTGTTGTCAACGCTTTGGGTATAGCTACACATTATTTCTTTGTTTTAACTCTTTGTTGTGAAGCGATTGTATTACTTTTCCTTTTAGTAAAACAAATAAAAAATAAAGAATGGGGAAGTGCATGGTACCGTATATTCGCGGTGGCAGCAGGTACAGCTTTAAGTGGCGCCGTCTGGATACCCGTATTTTTACAGAATAGTTATGGTGGAAAATTAACCGAATGGATTCAAGGTGATAGAGTTGGACTTGCTTGGTTGAGTCCAATTTTTCAAGGTTTAGCAGCTTGGATTACAATGATTTCGTTACTGCCCGTTGAGTCTCCACGGTTAGCTGTGGTTATTGCTTCGGGAGTTGTAATGCTAGCTTTTTTTATTTGGGCAACACCAATATTACTTCGCGGTCTAAAAGCTAGACTCAAGAAGAAAGAAAACCAATTTATTACCAAGGTATTAATTGCATTTATAATCAGCGCACTGCTGTTATTTGCTATATTTACCTACTTTTTAGGTATTGATTTAACACGTGGCGCCCGCTATAACTTTATTTATTTTCCGGCGGTACTAATACTAGTGGGAGCAAGTTTAGCTATTTGCTGGCGCCTAGAAACAGTCAAAATGTTTAAATGGCGGATATCAGGAAAAAAAGCCGTGTTAATAATTTGGCTGATGTCACTAGCGAGCGGCATAACAGTTGTTAATAACTTAGGCTATCAAAAATACTATCGTCCTGATTTATTCATTGGTATCATTCAAAGAGTATCTAGCCAACCAGTATTGATTGCCACTACACAAAAAACCCATGTGCATATAGGCGAAATGATGGGTGTAGCAAGGGAATTGAAAAAAAATCAGAAATTAACTAATACAAAGTTTCTACTAGCACATCAAGATGATAATCCTAGCACTTCATCAAAAGCATTGGGCAAAGCCGTAAAAACTTTACCTCGTCCATTTGATTTATGGAAGGTGAACTTTTTTGCCGACGACCCCGAAGAACTAGAAACTTGTTCGCTCAATAGTAAACCGTTGCCACCAGTAAACGGTTACGAGTACAAAGTTTATCGATGTAGGTAAATCTCTTCTCTCTGTGTCCTCCGTGCCTTTGTGGTAAAAAATCTTAAAATGCATAATTTCACCACAGAGACGCAGAGAAACAGAGTAAGAATCGTTCTATAGTGCGATGGGTGTATAGTTATGTTGAAAGTTTTTGCTGACCGGGGTGGTACATTTACAGACCTAGTAGCTGTTACAGATAGTAGAGAAATTATAGATAACCTCTCAAATCATCCTGAGCGGTTTTTGATTGTGTCATTAGAAAAGAATCAGTGGGTAATCGTTTATAAGCTTCTTTCCGAAAATCCCGAACTATACGAGGATGCAGCAATTCAGGGAATAAGAGATATTATAGGGCTTTCAGGTGAGGCGCCTATCCCCTGCGAACAAATAGAAGTGGTAAAAATGGGAACAACAGTAGCAACAAATGCGCTGTTAGAAAGAAACGGTTCGCGCGTAGTCCTTGCCATTACAAAAGGGTTTAAAGATGCTTTACGAATAGGCTACCAAAACCGTCCTGATATTTTTGCCCGTCGTATTGTTTTACCAACGATGCTTTACGAACAGGTAATCGAAGTTGATGAACGTTACAATGCTCATGGTCAAGAACTGGCGCCTGTAAATATTGAAGCAGTAAAAAAAGACTTACAAGCAGCTTATAATTCAGGCATTCGTAGCTGTGCAATAGTATTTATGCACGCTTACCGTTACCCTCAACACGAACAACAAGTTGCACAATTAGCTTCAGATATTGGATTTACACAAATATCCATATCACATCAAGTTAGTCCTTTAATGAAACTAGTTAGTCGAGGAGACACAACTGTTGTTGATGCTTATTTAACTCCTATTTTGCGACACTATGTAAATCAAGTAGCAAGTCATCTACCTGGAGTTAGATTAATGTTTATGAAATCTGATGGGGGATTAGTTGCCGCAGAACAATTTCAGGGTAAAGATAGTATATTGAGTGGGCCTGCTGGTGGTATCGTCGGCGCCGTTCAAACAAGCAAGCGTGCAGGTTTTTCTAAAGTCATCACCTTTGATATGGGAGGTACTAGTACTGATGTTGCCCATTTTAAAGGTGAATATGAACGACAATTAGAAAACGAAATTGCAGGCGCCAGAATGCGAGTACCTGTATTAGATATTCATACTATCGCAGCAGGTGGTGGTTCAATCTTATTTTTCGACGGTTCCAGCTATCGCGTTGGTCCAGAGTCTGCTCGCTCAAATCCTGGGCCTGCTTGTTATCGACGTGGTGGACCATTGGCAGTAACAGACGCAAATGTCATGTTAGGCAAAATTCATCCGCAATATTTTCCATCAGTATTTGGTGTAGATGGGAATTTACCTTTAGATAAAGATATTGTCATTGAGAAATTTACACAGTTAGCACAAGAGATAGCGAAGAAAACAGAAAATAATAGTACCCCTGAACAAGTAGCTGCTGGATTTATTGCCATTGCTGTAGAAAGTATGGCAAACGCGATTAAAAAGATTAGTTTACAACGTGGATATGATGTAACGCAGTATGTGCTTTGCTGTTTTGGAGGCGCCGGAGCGCAGGTAGCATGTTTAATAGCTGATACTTTAGGGATGAAACAGATATTTTTACATCCTTATGCAGGAGTACTTTCGGCTTATGGGATGGGACTTGCTGATGTGCGCGCGCTTCGTGAAGGCGCCGTGGAAAAAGCTTTGAGTCAGGGTTTGGTACAAGAGTTACAGGTGTTGATGGAAAGTTTGGAGACGAGTGCGAGAAAAGAGTTACCCCTCCCTAACCCTCCCCTCAAAGAGGGGAGGGGGCAAGAGTTGGAGGAAGAGATAGTTCGGAAAGTTAATTTGAAGTATGAAGGGACTAATTCGATGCTGACTGTTAATTTTGATTTAGATGTACCAGTTATGCAGGAAGAATTTGAGACAGAACACAAAACGCGCTACGGTTTTATTCAATCTGGTAAGAATTTAATTGTTGAGTCGGTAAGTGTGGAAGTTATTCAAAAAATGGATACTCCTGAAGAACCTTTAATTAGTCGTACTCGTTCTCTCGATGAGGCGCCTCAAAGTGTAGATACTGTACAAATGTTTGCTTTGGATAGATGGCATGATGCTCCAGTTTATCAACGTGAGCATTTACAACCAGGAGACAATGTAAATGGGCCTGCGATTATTGTAGAGAAAATTAGCACAATTGTAGTTGAACCAAATTGGCAAGCAAAATTAACAGAACGTAATCATCTAATTTTAGAGCGGTGTGTCGTGGCATAGGCGTCAATACTGTGCGTGCAGCTATATTAGCTAAATATTTACAGGATAATTATTAATGTTAGTTCATTAAGTTGAGATAGGATAATGTCACCTTACCAGTATCCAGTTATTCAGACTACCGACATAGAAACAAGTTTTTTGGAATTAGCAGAACAATGGCGCCGTGAAACTGGTGTGCTTTCTGTCACCTCCAAAATATCAATGCATCCAGCGTATCAAAGAATAATCGGGATGGGGCAACCCGTTGTACCATTAATCATGCGTGAGCTTGAACGTGAACCAGACCATTGGTTTTGGGCATTAACTGCTATTACAGGTGCAAATCCTGTAAAAGAAAAACAGCGTGGCAGACTCGACCAAATGGCTCAAGCTTGGCTTGCATGGGGGAGAGAAAATGGATATAGATGGTAAGCTAGAAATTTTTAGAGAAAACAAGCTTCCCAACTTATCACTCACTGAGTATTCTGTAACTAGCAAGCAAAGTAAATTGTATAACTGCTTTGCTTGGGCTGCGGGTGAAGACAACCGCTGGTGGAGTCCAATTGACCCTGACAATATTTATTATTGGGTAGAAGATGTAGCTATCGAATTAAAGATATCAACTTTTATTCAAGCATACCAAAGCTTGGGTTATGAGGTTTGTGATAATAGCGAACTTGAGCCTGGTTTTGAAAAAATAGCGATATATGGTGATTCTGAAGGAGAAGCAACCCATGCTGCGAGACAACTACCTAACGGAAAATGGACGAGTAAACTTGGAAGTTGGGAAGATATTGAACATGAACTCGAAGGTTTGACAGTTGAAATGTATGGCGATGTGAAACAAATATTAAAACGTCAAATTAGGTAAGTGACAATATGATTATTTCAATAAAGTGATGTTAAAGCTCTCGCACGTTTATTTCATGATAAAGTTCGCGAAGTTAATAACATAATCAAGAAGCTTGGAAATTAGCCAAATGTCTATCTGCTTTACATCATGCTGTTACATATCAGCATATTGTTGCTTGTTTAGAACCAAGGGCAAAACACGAGTTAAGTAATGCTTTACCCGCTTTTCTGCGAGAACTGATAAAATGCACAACTGAACAGGTTGAATTATGAAAATACGTTTATTTCAGGTTCAGGATGCTGAACAAATCGCGCGTTTGTTTCATGATACAGTTCGTGAGGTAAATATTTGTGATTATTCGCTTGAACAGGTTGAAGCATGGGCGCCGGATAATATAAATTTTAGAGACTGGGCAAAAGCTTGTTTAAGTAAGTTTACTTTTGTGGCTGATGATGAATCCATTATTGCCGGGTTTGGTGAATTAGAAGCAAATGGTCATATAGATTGTTTTTACTGTCACAAAGATTATCAGCGGATGGGTGTTGGTAGTAAGATTTATAGTGCGATAGAGACAAAAGCGCACGAGTTAGGAATTAAACGTTTGTATACAGAAGCGAGTATTACCGCAAAACCGTTTTTTTTACGTATGGGTTTTTCAGTTATAAAAGAACAACAAGTTGAGGCTAGAGGACAAAGTTTTATAAATTTTCAAATGGAAAAGTTTATTTAAAAGAAACCTAGAATGAAAAGAAACCAGGTTTATCAGCACCAACGAAAAGTCGTAATTAACCTCTTATTCTTTGCAACCCTCATAATCAAAGAAACCTGGTTTCTTTTCGTTTTGTTGAGGATTATCGTGTTCAGTGCTAAAGAAACCAGGTTTCAGAGATGCAACGGAACGCGACTCATGACATTATCAAAATTTATGAAATTAGGAGTTGACTATGAATAGAACATCACAACCCGACCCTATACGCTTAGAAATCTTTAAAAACCTCTATCAGTTTATTGCCGAGCAAATGGGGATAGTGCTGCAAAACACCGCTACCTCAGTAAACATCAAAGAAAGATTAGATTTCTCTTGTGCAATATTTGATACTTCCGGTTTCTTAGTGGCAAATGCTCCTCATATCCCTGTACACTTAGGGTCAATGAGTGAAAGCGTTCGCAGTTTAATTAACGATAAGGGAAATTCGATAAAACCGGGAAATGTATATTTATCTAATAACCCCTATAACGGAGGTACGCACCTTCCTGATGTTACTGCAATTACACCTGTTTATCTAGACGGCGCCAATTTACCATCGTCTCCTATATTCTATGTAGCATCGCGAGGACATCAAGCTGATATCGGTGGCATAACTCCCGGTTCAATGCCTCCTAATAGCACTACTATTGAAGAAGAAGGAATTTTATTTGATAATTTTCTCTTAGTCGAAGAAGGAAATTTCCAAGAAGCACAACTACGCGAAGTCTTAGGAAACCATCGTTACCCCGCACGTAACCCCGACCAAAATATAGCAGACCTGAAAGCACAAATTGCTGCAAATGAACGTGGAGTTCAAGAACTGCAAAAAATGGTGTTTCAATATGGCTTGCAAACAGTTCAAGCTTACATGCTATTTGTGCAAAATAATGCTGAAGAAGCAGTGAGACGCGCGATAGATGTTCTGAAAGACGGCACCTTTACGTATCATATGGATGGCGATGCAGTTATAAAAGTTACAGTTACCATTAACAAACAAAATCGCAGCGCTGTAATAGATTTTACCGGAACATCTCAACAACTAGATACAAACTTTAACGCACCGTCATCTGTAACTCAAGCTGCTGTTTTATACGTATTTAGAACATTAGTAGATGATAGCATTCCTCTCAACGCTGGATGTCTCAATCCCTTAGAAATAATTATCCCCGAAAGCTCAATGCTTAACCCCGTATATCCAGCAGCAGTAGTTGCTGGTAACGTCGAAACCTCCCAAACTATTGTTGACGCTTTATATGGTGCATTAGGAGTAATGGCAGCTTCACAAGGAACAATGAATAATTTCACCTTTGGAAACGCGCGCTATCAATATTATGAAACAATTTGCGGCGGAAGTGGAGCAGGCGCCGACTTTGATGGAACCGATGCAGTTCACACGCACATGACAAACTCACGCTTAACCGACCCAGAAGTATTAGAAACAAGATATCCAGTGATGGTAGAAAGTTTTGGTATACGTTCTAATAGCGGAGGTAAAGGAAAACATACAGGAGGAAACGGAGTAATTCGTAAAATAAAATTTCTCGAACCAATGACAGCAAATATTCTTTCTAGTCATAGAATAATTCCCCCCTTTAGTTTGCAAGGCGCCGAAAACGGACAACTAGGACGGAACTCAATACAACGCAGTAACGGAAACAAAGAAAATTTAGGAAGCATCGGAACAGTAGAAATGCAACCAGGAGACATATTCATCATCGAAACACCAGGAGGTGGAGGATTCGGCGCCACACCAACATAATACTGTACGGGCGGGTTAACCCATAACCTTCAAACAAAAAAACAACCTTCCTAAACCCGCCCCCCCAAATCATACAATTAATTAAATAACTCACGATTACGCCACCATTTATTATGATTATTTATTGATAATAAAAATTGCTGATTCAGGCGCCGCTACATTTACACATACTACATAGATAACTCCAATTATTAAAACTTATTAAAAATGTTTGTATAAAGAATATTTGCTGTTTAATAATTGTATACTATCGTTCGTTGCACAAAAAGGTAAAATCACTTCATGATTGACCACGATAGCTTGTTTAAAAAGTTAATACAGAATTTTTTTCTTGATTTCATCGAGTTATTCTTTCCAGATATCAGTGATGTTTTGGATAAAGACTCGATAACATTTTTCCCACAAGAGATACTGACAGATGTAAGAAAAGGCGAAAAAAAGATTATAGACGTATTAGTCCAAGCAAAATACAAAAACGAGACGACGCTATTTATTATACACATCGAGCATCAGTCTTATATTCAAAAAGACTTTAGCGAACGAATGTTTTTATACTTTGCCGATTTATTTAAAATCTATGGGATTCCAATAATACCAATCGTTATTTTCTCTCATGATGCACCGTTGACTGTACAACCATCTAGCTTCAACATCAGCGCTAGAGGCAAGAATGTATTGCAGTTTGATTATGAAGTTGTTCAGTTAAATCAACTCAACTGGCAAGACTTCATGAATATACAAAACCCTGTTGCCAGTGCTTTAATGTCGAAAATGAAGATTGGTGCTTCAGAGCGTCCAATGGTAAAGCTAATTTCGCTACAGTTACTTACTTCGTTGGGACTAAATGCTGCACAAGTCGGACAAATCTCCGGATTTATCGATACTTACCTAAAACTCAACACAGAGGAAGAAGAGGTGTTTAATTCACAAATTGCTACCATAGAATCAGAGAAAAAGGAGCAAGTTATGGAAATTGTCACTAGTTGGATGGAAAAAGGTATAGAGAAGGGTAAAGAACTAGGTAGAGAGGAAGGTAAAGAACTAGGTAGAGAGGAAGGTAGGGAGGAAGGTATGCAACTAGGTAAAGAACTAGGTAAGCAAGAGGAAGCTGCATCGTTCGTTCTCCGCCTACTTCAACGTCGTTTCGGTAACTTAAGCCAAAGCCAGCAGGAACGTATTCAAGGTCTTTCCAGAAAACGTTTAGAAGAATTAGGGGAAGCGCTGTTAGATTTTAATTCAATAACCGATTTAAAAACCTGGCTCGCGCGCGTTTAAATTGTATATCACCTGGTTGCTGGCGCCTTCACAATACAACAAATGGGCGCCTTTCCACATTGGAGACAAGTTATGAAAATTGAAACTCAGCTAAATTTCAATGCAATGTGAAAGCTACTTCTATTGATGGCTTAACCCATAACCTTCAAATAAAAAAACAATACTGTACGGGCGGGTTAACCCACAACCTTCAAACAAAAAACAATCTTTGTAAACCCGCCCCCAAATCATACAATTAATTAAATACTCACGATTACGCGACCATTTATTATGATTATTTATTGATAATAAAAATTGCTGATTTAGGCGCCGCTACATTTACACATACTACATAGATAACTCCAATTATTAAAACTTATTAAAAATGTTTGTATAAAGAATATTTGCTGTTTAATAATTGTATACTATCGTTCGTTGCACAAAAAGGTGAAGCGACTTCATGATTGACCACGATAGCTTGTTTAAACAATTAATACAGAATTTCTTCCTTGATTTTATTGAGTTATTCTTTCCAGATATCAGTAATGTTTTGGATAAAGACTCTATAACATTTTTCCCACAGGAGATACTTACAAACGTTAGAAAAGGTGAGAAAAAAATTATAGACGTATTAATCCAAGCAAAATACAAAAACGAGACGACGCTATTTATTATACACATCGAGCATCAGTCCTATATTGAGAAAGACTTTGGTGAAAGAATGTTTTTATACTTTGCCGATTTGTATAAAATATACGGCATTCCGATATTACCAATCGTTATTTTCTCTCACGACGCACCGTTGACTATACAACCATCTTCGTTCAACATTAGCGCCGGAACCAAAAGTGTAATGCAGTTTGACTATCAAGTCGTTCAGTTAAATCAACTCAACTGGCAAGACTTTGTAAATATACAAAACCCTGTTGCCAGTGCTTTGATGTCGAAAATGAAGATGGGTGCTTCAGAGCGTCCAATGGTAAAGCTAATTTCATTACAGGTACTTGCTTCGTTGGGACTAAATGCTGCACAAGTCGGACAAATCTCTGGATTTATAGATACTTACCTAAAACTCAATACAGAGGAAGAAGAAGTGTTTAATTCACAAATTGCTACCATAGAATCAGAGAAAAAGGAGCAAGTTATGGAAATTGTCACTAGCTGGATGGAAAAAGGTATAGAAAAGGGTAAGGAACTCGGTAGGGAGGAAGGTAGAGAAGAAGGTAGAGAAGAAGGTAGAGAAGAAGGTATGCAATTAGGTATGCAACTAGGTGAGCAAAGTGGAACTGCGAAGCTAATCATACACTTACTTCAATGTCGTTTCGGCAACTTAAATCAAAGTCAGCAGGAACGTATTCAAGGTCTCTCTGCTAAACGTTTAGAAGAATTAGGGGAAGCGCTGCTAGATTTTAATTCCATTACCGATTTAAAACACTGGCTCGCGCGCGTTTAAATTGTATATTACTTGGTTGCAGGCGCCTTCACAATACAACAACAGGCGCCTTTCACATTAGGGGCAAGTTATGGAAATTGTTACTAGCTGGATGGAAAAAGGTATAGAACTAGGTTGGGAAGAAGGTTTTAAAATAGGTTGGGAAGAAGGTTTTAAATTAGGTATGCAAGAAGGCGTAGAACTAGGCAGGCAAAGTGCGGCAGCAACGCTAGTTCTGTGCCTACTTCAACGTCGTCTTGGGAGCTTAAGTCAAAGTCAGCAGGAACGTATTCAAGTTCTTTCTACAGAACGTTTAGAAGAATTATGGGATGCACTGTTAGATTTTAATTCAATTACCGATTTAGAAAACCGGCTCGCGCGCATTTGAACTCTGTTCCCCTACTGCTCTGTGTGATTAATTTTGGGTTGGGTGGGCACTGCCCACCTTACATTTAATTTTACCTAGGAATACCCATAGAAGATAGCCCAGCAGTTGCGCGCAAGTTCTGAGTACGAATTAATTCGATAAAATCTAAACAAGGGCGCCCTTCTATTTTTGCTACTATTTCTATAGCATTTAGCAAATGTTCTGCTGCTTCGGTTTCGGTATAATCTCGACGTTGTGCTATTTTTATTGCGGTAGTATCGGCGCCTATTTCTGAGTCTTGGTTATTATTTTGGCGCCATATTCGTAATACAGCCATTGAACTTAAACCCACAGCAGCTATAATACCTATAACATCTCGTTGTGCTAATTCTACAAACCCACCCAATAAACCAGCGACTACTACACCTTGATAGATATCTGGCTTAAACCATTTTACTCCTGTCAACCAACTTACTGTTCGCAGTAACAACATGTCACGTTGGGGTTTTGTTAAACGGCGCCACAAATCAAAGTTAATATATATAGGTCTATCAGAATTCCAAGGCAATGGAAAAGCCACATCTATCACTTTAGCTTGCTCTGGCTTGCTGACTATTTTTACTGTCATCCTGCTTGATGCTGGCATTATTTCCAACAAGCGGCGAATCTCAATGTTCTGCTCCATATTTTTGATATAAAATTGTGATTACTAAAACAAGCAACGAGCGTGGAATCATTGGACTACAGTAATATTTTTTACATAATCAAATAATCTTGATTAATAAATATCACATAAAAAACTTCAAAATCAAACCCACACACATACAAATCAAATCAAATCAAATCAATTCTAATTCAACATACTATGGAAGCTTTTGCATTTTTTCCGCCTGACTGGACTTCGGAGGCAATTCATGCTTACGATTTTTGTTGTCCCAAGTGCCATTCGAGTAGTTTGGAAGCAACACAAGTTTGGATTAACCGACGGGCGCCTGTAACTACTGAAAATTATAAACGTAAATGGCAAGAATTTTACCGTTGCCAGTGCGGCGCCGTTTGGTGGGCTTGGAGTAATGATAGGCCACCCACCAACTTAAAAAAACCAGACGACGAACTGTAGTTTGGCTTCAGGAACGGAACCCAACAAAAATCCAAACAAAAAAGCCCACCAATTGATGAGCTTCTAGCAAATTCAATTAAATCACGATTATTGTAGAGACGTTACATGTAACGTCTCTACAAAATATGTTCGTATTCTTAGAATGTGAAGGTTGTACGCAATGTACCAATGTAAATGGTATCGTTATCGTTGTTATGTTCTGGGTTGAAAATTACTAACAACGCAGGAGTTACCGAAACGTTGTCATTAAGTTGTAATCTGTACAAAGTCTCTAAGTGGTAAGAAGTATCTTCATCTATTTGACGTATACCAGTTGCATTACCTGCACGACCAGTTGCATCTATTCCTCTAAAATTGCTACCTGTAATTCTAGGAGGTTGCCCAAAAGTAACACCTAGTAAACTACCTTTGCTACCAAAGTCTCTAAGTGCTAGGTTTGCAGCCCAGTATGTAGCAGTTGCATCTAATCTATTGTTATCTACTCCTGTTTCACCTGAGATGTCAGCTATACCATACCATCCACCGACTGCGATTTTATCACTTAGACGGAAGTTAACTTGGGCGCCGTAATGATTTGAAGAAGTCGCAATATTACCAAAAGGTTGGCTAGCCAAAGTACTACCTAAACTTTCAAATACGTTTACACCACCACCTGCAGTTCTAGCGGCTGTAGCAGTAGCTGCGGTAAATGGATTTTGGTAACTATGTGCATAAGTTAAACCTATACCTAATTGTCTGCTGGGTTGGAAAGCAATCTGACCAATTGCAGCGTAGTTACTCTCAAAAAGACCATCTCTATCTAACGGACTGCTAGCACGATTTTCGCGTCCACCAGCTAGATAAGCAGCAGATACGGAAATTGCACCACTGGGGTTAAAGGTAATTGTTGCACCGGCACCACCAGCACCTTGGCGGTAAATTGGGCTAAAACGACCGTAGCGAGAAATTGAACCACGGCTGGAGCTTGCAAAGTCTGGGTTAAAGTTAGGGATGTTTTCCCATACCTCACCGTTATTAGCATCAACTTTGATACGAATAGCATCGCTCAAGTTGAAAGCGTAGTTAATTTTATCGATTTCAACACCGTTATTAGTGTTATTGTCGTAAGCTAAACGGGTCATGTTGGTACCCGTAACACTGCTATTGTTTACAGTGTTTCCTGATTGCAAACGAATTTGCAACTGGTCTTTTCCACTAAAACTGCTGAGTAAGTTCAAACGAACACGCTGCGAGAAAACGGTGCTGCTGTTTTCGTCTAAATCTCTTCTTGTAGCTGGAGCACCAGTAACTAATGTACGAGAACTAACTGCTTGTTCTTCGCCAAAAGCATCAGAAACGCTAAAGATTGCTTCCCCGACTAACTTGGTTGTGGTGGAGAACTGGTTTGCTTCCAATTCAGCAGTGCGTGCTTCTAAGTTGTCAACGCGACCACGTAGGGTTGCTAGTTCTGCACTAAATTCTTCTTGTAAGCGTTGTAATGTCGCTAGGTCTTCTTTTCTAACCAGGTCAGCGGTTGCTGTTGCGATTAATTCGTTTACGCGGTCTAAACAAGCGTTCAAACCTGCTGCGAATTCATAACGAGTTAGTGCGCGGTTTCCACGATAGGTTCCGTTAGGATAACCTGCGATACAACCGTAACGTTCTACTAATGACTGTAATGCTTGGAATGCCCAGTCAGTAGGTTGTACGTCTGAAAACTGTGAAACTGATGTTACCTGACCTATATTATCGGACTTTTGGGCTTGTGCCATTTCGCTAACCGAAGGCACGTTACCATTCATTTCGCCTGCTAAAGCGCTGTTTGCAGTAGCAAATGCCGCAGCTACAACAACCGGGCTTAACTTAATCGTGTTCCAAAGTAGTTTACGCATCTTTGTATTCTCACTCACACCTACGTAATTATCTTACATGTGTCTGGGCGTTTTTGCTCATTTCTACAAAGATTTAATTTAAATTATTTGCATTGGATTTATAAATAAAAGTCTTGACAATTCGTCAAATTTCTGGAATGCCGTATTTTACCCCTGTCAAGCCAGTTCAGCATTAGCCATGATTTTACCTCCCAGCAGGTTAAGGCTAGGTTATGGAGGTTAAAAATGTACCTATACAGTTGTGGAAGTGTTATGGAACCTAGATTTTTATATGTAACATTTTTTACATAAAATTTTAGAAAAATTTGGGCACAAAAAAGCTGTTGATAACGTCCTAATACTTCTTGTTCAAAATTCGCCTGTTCTAACATAATTAACAGAGTATATTTTTGTCAACAAGGTAAACTTGGCAACGGATGATAAACGGATGTAACGGATAACTGATTTTAAATAACTAGAAACCGGGCTTCTTACTGAGGATATTGCTAAAAAACGTTGATTTATCTTGAAGAAGCCCGGTTTCTTGATACTTATCGGACGCGGCGCCTGTTATAAACAAGTAAATCATCCGTTACATCCGCTCTCATCCGTTGCCAGAAAACCCCCATCTGGATTATATGGGGGTGGGATTAAATTATTGGAGGATTACTGGAAAAAGACAATCAACTAAGAGAAAATCTTAGAATCTGAAGGTAGTACGAACAGTACCAACGTAAACGGTGTCGTTACGGTCGTTGTGTTCTGGGTTGAAGATAACCATTAAAGCTGGAGCAACAGTGATGTTATCGCTGATTTGCATCCGGTAAAGAGCTTCTAAGTGGTAAGAGGTATCAGAATCTTTTTGCTCGATTCGTGTTCTAGTACCATTTACTAGAGCTACTGTTGGATTGAAGTCGCTGCCGGTTACCTTGGGAGCTTGACCGAAGGTTAAAGCAAGCATATTACCTTCTTTGATGAAGTCTTTAACTGTCAAGTTAGCAGCCCAGTAGAACATCTCTGCGCTGTCACCTTTGACTACTACATCACGATTTCTGATTTGGGCAGCTGTGGCGCCAACAGCGTTGGTTTCAGCAGTAGCGTTAGAGAAACCTAACCAACCGCCAAAAGCAACTTGAGGGTTGAATTTGTAGTTAGCTTGCAAACCGTAGTGGTTGGAAGAAGTAGGAATGTTAGCGGTAGTACCAGAAACAAATGGTGCGTTTGCTAAATTGCTACCAGTCGAGCCAAATAAGTTTACGCCACCAGCAGAATTTTGGTAGCTACGAACGTAAGCAGCACCTAAGCTGAAGTTGTCGTTGACTTTGTAAGCAACTTGCCCTAAAGCAGAGTAGTTACCATCAAACAAACCTCTACCAACTGAAGGGTCGTTTGTAACGTTGTTGCTACCACCAGCTAAGTAACCAAAAGAAGCACTCAACTTACCTGCAGGGTTAACGGTAACGGTTGCACCAGCACCACCAGAACCTTGACGGTAGATAGGGCTGAAACGACCGTAGCGAGAAATAGAACCTTGGCTAGAGCTAGCTAGGTCTGGGTTGAAGTTGTTGACGTTCTCGAAGAACTCACCATTGTTTGCATCAACAGTGACGCGAACTTTGTCGCTCAAGTTGAATGCATATCTGATTTTGTCGAGTTGAACGTTGTTGCTAGTGTTGTTGTCAAATGCCAAACGGGTCATGTCAGTACCCGTAGCAGCAGAAGTACCTACAGGAGCCGTGCTTGCACCAGCATTGTTATTGCTGAGAACGTTTCCAGCTTGCATACGAATTTGCAATTGGTCTGTTCCACTGAAACTGCTGTTAAAGCTTAGACGTATACGGTCAGATAAGGTTGTGTTGCTGTCTAATCTTCTAGGAACTGCTGCTGTTGGAGTAACTCCGTTAACAACTGGGTTGTTAATTAAAGTACGTGAACTAACTGCGGCATCATCACCAAAAGAATCAGAAATGCTAAAAATAGCTTCGCCAGATAGCTTGGTGGTGGTGGAGAACTGTTTCTTCTCTAAAGTGGTGGTGCGCGCGTCTAATTCATCTACACGACCACGTAGGGTTGCGAGTTCATCAGCGAACTCTTCTTGTAAGCGTTGCAATGCACTTAAATCGTCTTTTCTAACTAAATCTGCGGTGGCTGTGGCAATCAATTCATTTACACGGTCTAAGCACGCATTTACACCAGCCGCAAACTCATAACGAGTCATTGCACGGTTGCCACGAAATGTACCGCCAGGATAACCTGCGATACATCCGTAACGCTCTACTAAAGACTGTAATGCTTGGAAAGCCCAATCGGTAGGCTGTACATCAGAAAACTGTGAAACTGAAGTTACTTGTCCGATGTCGTTCGATCCTGCTAGTTTAGCTACTGATGTTTCGTTTGCTTCAACTGCAAATGCGCTGTTTGAAGCAATGAATGTTGCAGCAACTAAAACTGGCGCCAACTTGATAACGTTCCAGAATAGCTTTGTCATTATTTTTCTCTCACTCACACCTAGTGGTTTTATCATTGAGCTGCTTCTCATAGTCTTTTTCCTCTACGAGAATTTACTTATGACTTCCAAACGAAGTGTAGCAAGAGTCGATGGCTGATTTCTGTCAGCCACCGCACGTTTTATTTATTTTCGCTGAATGGTATTCTGGTTACTATTTGCTGGTGTACGTAAGATAATTCGACGCTTGTGACGAACCATTGTGTTCTCTTCTTCAAACTGTTGCAACAAACGAGTTACGGTAACTCTAGTAGTATTTAATACTTCAGCCATTTCTTGGTGAGTAACATTGAGGTCAATTAATTTACCTTGCTCAACGTCACGACCAAATTTCTCGCTCAACCATACTAAGAATTGCCACAAGCGTAGAGAAATAGGTTTACGGTGTACTATGCTCAACAACTCTTCTGCTTGCTGAATGTGTGACAAGAATGAGTTAATGTCTTGATGCCACAACTGAGGAGGAACAACACTAACTTCAACGCTGGTCAGACATTCAATTTGGTAAGGCTTTACACGTGACAAAGGGTAGCCGATTAAATCTCCAGGTCCCCAATATCCCAAGGTGATGAACGTTCCATCTTCGCTCCATGTCAAAGTCCGAACGGCGCCACGCTCGATTTTCCATAACACGTCATTACGTGCAGGAATTGTTTCGCGACGAGTAAATAACCGTTGCTGCAAACCAGATGTATTTGTACTGGTGTTTGTGTTGGTATTGGTAGCTGAATTCTGTGGAATACCATTTGTGTTGCGGCTTGTGGAATACATCATAGTTGCTGATAGGTAAATAAATGTGTTTTGTGGATTTAAACTTTGTCGAAGGTATCCTGGCGATCTGCCCTAAATAAGCAACTAGTGGCAGAATTCATTCAGGAACATTTGGCAATTTAACTGGCACACGAATGCACGGTTATACCCAAAGATAGATGCCTAAAGGCTTATACTTTAATACCCTGGTAGAAACTAAATATATCAACCAAAACTTTTTAGCCATCTAACAATCACATTTCTTAAGCTAAGTCGTAATAATTACTTAGTAACTGTGACTGATTGATTGTTGATATTTTTATCTAAGCAACACTTCAATACATACCTGCTTTTGTTTAAAATTAACAGAAGCTGATACTTTAAACTACATTCGCAATAGCTACTCAGGACATAACTTGCTGTTCCTGATGTATTTTAAATTACTTGATAATTATTGTCAAATAATTACTTTGCTCAGATTCAACCGAATCTCGCAGTTTATTATGCTTCGCAGTGCTGATTTGTAGCAAGGCAGCCTAAGTAAAGTTGCAAAACAGCTTCACTTAAACTTATTGCAAGTTGTATTCAATGGCAGCGACTATTAATTTTCTAACTGCTCACCACATACAATGTTCCTCAATTGCTTTTAATCAATAACCTGTAATATTTAGGTCAAAGATACGATTCACATGATTCACATATTGTTATGAATCTTTCTTTGTAAGGAGCTTGACGTTCAATCGCATTATTGTCCTTTTTTACGTCATTGTCTGTCACCTTTTATACATTGATTTTATTTATGGTAACAAACTATTCAATGTAAGGTTTGTATGTTGAATTTAACGGCGCCTAGTCTGATTAACAAATGCTTGTAGGCATGTAATATCCACAGAATCAGCGTATTCGATTTTTCCCTGATGTTTTTATAAAAATTTTGCACCAGCAATTATTATCTGATATAATAAATATCCACTCACCTGAATGCCTAGCGCCAAAGTTATTTATGTAACTTTTGGAAGAAGTAAGAATATTGTGTTAGCAATATCTTCTCTTCGTAATTGTACCAGACCGATGAGTGCCATCAGAAACACTTTATTGGTGCCTCTGCTAATTTAATCTGGCAAGATTAAGAATAGGTAAGCGTTACATAAAATGTATGTCATTTAACCGATATTTAACTTAGAGTAACAAATTTAACTAGCAAGTACTTAAAAACGCAAAGTCTTGTCTAGTAATGGCTGTATAGTTCAAAATTAAGTGCGTTGAAATTTATACTTAAATATACGTATATATTTCTTAAGAATTACTTCATATTTGAAGTAGCTTTTAATACTTTATTCAAATACTCAAACTCAACAATCATAATAATATGCCTTTTTATAAAGATTAGGTAACTAACATATACCTTTATCTATAATATCTATAAACTTTCAAAGCATGTATAACGAATTACTTTACTACTCTATCTAAAATAATAAACTATTTTCAGTAGATGCATTAATTTATTAGATATAACGTATTAAGTGCTGTCTCCGATATCTACCTTAAGGAGTAATTTGTCTATAAATTTATGAATCAATACGATACGCAGCTAAATATAACAAGATTATTAAGAACGTTGACCTGTAACTATATACGCGACCCGTTGACCGATATTAGTGGCATGGTCTGCCATTCTTTCTAAGCAACGAATTGCTAATCCTAAAAGTAAATATGGTTCTAAGGCGCCGCTAATACCGTGTTGTTGAGCCAAAGCGTTATAAACTCGTTCATAAGCGTTATCAACTGTGTCATCAAGATATTTAATACTACGTGCATTAACTTCATCTAAATCGGCGAGTGCGACTAAGCTAGTTGCTAACATTGCTTGTGCATGGTGCGACATCATCGCAATTTCTGGAAGCAAACGATGCTGAGGATAAGGAAATATTTTGACTGCTATTTCTCCTAAGTCTTCGGCATAATCGCCAATGCGCTCTAAATCTCGCACTAGCTGCATAAATGCACTTAAACACCTTAAATCTCTATCGGTAGGTGCAAGACTTGTCATTATCAATGTGCATTCTAACTCAATTTGCCGATAAAAAGTGTCGATTCTTTTATCGATTTGAGGCAGTTCAAGGGCTGCTCTTAGGTCGCGAGCGAACAATGCTTGATGACTAAGGCGAAAAGATTTCTCTGTTAAGGCGCCCATACGCAGTACATCTCGCTCAAGGCGCCGGATATCGCGCGTTAGTTGAGATTCAGAATTGTTACTGCTGTTACTGCCGTGATTAGAAAGTGGAGCTTTCACGCTTCGGTAATTCTCAAATAGAGAAGATAATTCTAACAATAATATCAACTTTAAAATTTTGCCATTATCCCTGGTAAGACTATTTGCATCCAGGCGCCTCCAGTTTCCGGATGATTCATAGCTTTGATTGAGCCATTATGTGCTATTATAATTTGCCTAACTATAGCTAACCCAAGACCAGTACCAATTGTCGTTATGCTTTCTTCTGATGCCGTGGCGCGAGTTCGGGAAGTGTCACCTCGGTAAAATCGCTCGAATACGTGGGGTAAGTCTTCTTCTGAAAACCCAAATCCAGAATCAACTATATTAATCTCCACACTTGGCAAATAATTACTGGTGTTACCTTCAACTTGCTCTTGGCGAGCGTTAATTTTCACATCAACATGAATTTTAGCACCAGGCAGATTATATTTAATGCAGTTATCAAGTAAATTCATAAATACTTGAAACATTCTCGAAGAGTCGGCACTAACCCATACATGGTCAGGCCCAGAATACATAAAATGCATATCTCGCTGTTGCGCGCTGAGTTCAAGTGTTTCCCAAACAGAAATTATCAGCGAGCGTAGGTCTACAGTTTGTCGAGCTAACTGCATTGTCGGATTGGTTTCGAGTTGGGTCAAATCTAACCAGCTTTGCACCAAATTAATTAAGCGGTCAACTTCGAGCATCAAACGGTCAACCCAGCGCTTCAACGGTGAATCTAAACGGTCTTGTAAAGTTTCTACTACAAGCCGAATCGATGTTAAAGGTGTCCTTAGCTCGTGTGCTAAGTCAGAAAATGCCCGGTCTCTAACCTGATTAACTTCGAGTAACGGCTGACGGTTTTCTAGAAACACACCAACTTGACCTTTGGGTAAAGGCAATCCAGTTGCACGAAGAACCAATGACTTTATATCTACCATTGCCGCCACGTTCTCAAAAGAGGGGTGATACTCCCACTCTTTAATTTGTAACTGTTGACGTTCGCGTGTTCGTTCAACTAATCTATCCAGTTCATACGAACGCACCAGTTCTACCAGTAATCTAACTTGTCCTGGTTGCCAACGCTGTAAATACAATATTTCGCGTGCTTGTTCGTTACACCACAACAATTGATTTTGGTCATCTAGCTGTAAATAACCAATTGGTGCGAACTCTAACAAATCTTGATAAGTTTGTAATTGCTGCTGTAGCTGTAACCCTTGGTATTTTACCAATGCAAGTTCATGACGCAACCGGGGAATTAATGGTAGCGCCACTTTCGATGATTGAGCGGTTAGGGGTCGCAGTACTTGTGATATATAGCGGTTTAGTTGAAACTGCTGCCACACCCAAATACTCAAACCAACCACCAAACCCAAACAAAAACTCAATAACACCATTACCTGTCACTTGCTCGTTTATCTATATAAACTAGCAACTAAGTTGATTTTACGAAAATAAAACTTAATTAATTATCCAAATCGATAGCCAAAACCACGTACAGTTACAATATACTCTGGGTGACTTGGGTCTTGTTCGAGCTTTTCGCGTAACCAGCGTATATGTACGTCAACTGTTTTGCTATCACCTACAAAGTCTGGACCCCATACTTGGTCTAATAACTGTTCACGCGACCAAACTCGTCGTGCATAGCTCATAAATACTTCTAACAAGCGAAATTCTTTTGGTGATAAGTTCACTTGCTGTCCCCGTACCAAAACGCGACATTCTTGGGGGTACAATGTTACTTCTTTATATTGTAAAACAGGAGATTGCGGTAATGCACTCAACCGCTGGCGCCGTAATAATGCCCGACAACGTGCCACTAACTCTCGAACACTAAACGGTTTAGTCAAGTAATCATCGGCACCAACCTCTAAACCTAACACACGGTCGGTCTCGCTACCCTTCGCACTCAACATTAAAATTGGTACAGGATTACCTTGTTGACGTAAAAATCGACAAATATCTAAACCATTAATTTGCGGCAGCATTAAATCCAAAATTACCAAATCAAAATTATTCTCACTTGAATTCGATTCGTTACCCTTCAAATAATCAACTGCCGAACGTCCATCCGAAGCTGTTACTACCACATACCCTTCACCCTCTAAAGCCATCAGTAGCATTTCGCGTATCAATTCTTCGTCTTCTACTACCAAAATGCGGCTTGTTTGTACGAACTCCGTATTCGAGGGATACTTACTTAGTTCATTAGTATACATTGATGATATCACTTTATGAGGTTTTCGCTTGCAGAAATCTTGATTATTGCTTATGCGTACTAAATGGTTCGGAGTAATTACTAAAACTTATAAAAAGTAATTTACACAAAGACACCCACCCAATTATAGACCAAACTCAGTAGAAATCATGAGAAGTTCATTCTTGTTCGTGGTCAAAGTACCAATAAATAGCGGTGCCTAATCGTTTACCTCTTTTTTCATCACTCTCTTGACAAGCCAGATTTTCCTTTGTATACTTAATTTAGTACAATAGAACTAAATTAAGTTGTAAGAAACATAGTTTCAAGGACTTAATGAAGTCGTTTTCAGCATTTTCACCCTACCAAAAATAAGCATTTCAAGGCTAGCCTAATGTCTGCATGGGTAATGCCTTGGTATGGCTGTGCGTTTGCGAGAATTTTGAATTTCGTATATTTCGTATATTAGGAGTTTGTTTGTATGGACGTTGCGAATAAAGACGCGAAACGGCAGTTAATGCAAGCTTTTGAGCAAATTATTGCAGAGCGTAAACCAATTGAGTCGAAGATAGCTACAAAGCTCGAAGTTGCGGAGAAAGCTAAAAATAAACAAATTCTCGAAGCCGCTTCTACATATACTGTTGATAGTATAGTTAAAAGCTTGGCAGATTTACAGCTAGAGTTTGGTGCCATTGTCAATAGCTTATCTGAGAAGTTAGCAAAAGAGAACTCGAAGCTTGATGAACTCAACCGAGGTATAGAGATTGAAACTACTCTGTTGCAAGAAATTCAACAAGTAAGAGTCGTTGCAGATGCGGTTGATATTTTGACCCAGGAGCATCAAGAGAAATTGAAAACTCTTGAACAAGATACCCTTCAGAAGCGTGAAGAATTATCCAAGGAAGCAGCACAAGCTCGTAAAGATTGGCTCAAGGAACAAGCCGAGTTTGATGAAGCGGTACAAGTGTATAATCAACTGCTTTTCAAACAGCGTCAGCAAGAAACTGAAGACTATCAGTATAAACTCGAAAATACTCGTAAAATTAATACCGACGCATACGAAGCTAAAAAGCGTAACTTAGAACGCGAACTAAAAGAAGGCGCCATAACAAGAGAAAAAAATTGGGCAGAACGTGAGATAACCCTGAAAGCAAATCAAACATTGTTGGGTGAATATCAAAATATTGTCACTGCATTTCCAGCAGAATTAGAAGAAGCAGTTAAGAAAGCGCGCGAAGAAGCAATAAAAGATACAAGCCAAAAAGCCAAAGTTGAAGCTGACTTACTTGAGAAAGAGTGGGAGGGAGCGAAGCAGAGCTACGAACTCAAAGTCAAGTCTCTCGAAGAAACAATCCAAAAACAAGTCGAACAAATCGAAAGTATCTCTACCCAACTCCAAACAACGCTCAAACAAGCACAAGATTTGGCAATGCGTGCGTTTAGTAGTAATTAGCACTTTAGTGCTAGAAAGTACTGGGAAAGTACTAAAGTACTTTATTACAACAAAAAAGGAACAACAAAAAAGGAACGACAAAAAAGGAACAACAAAAAAGGAACGACAAAAAAGGAACGACAAAAAAGGAACGACAAAAAAGGAACGACAAAAAAGGAACAACAAAAAAGGAACAACAAAAAAGGAACGACAACAAAGGAACAACAAAAAAGGAGAATAAAAGTGCCAGCGAAAAAGCCAACAGATAAAAACACTAAAGCTGAAATCCTCCAAGCATACGAAGAGTTAGCCAAAGAGAAGGCAGCATTAAAAACAGAGCTTGATGCAACCAAAAGTAGTTCAAATAATAGTACAAATCAGGCGCCTAAAACCACAGTCAAAGAAAAACCAGTAGTAACAGAGAAAACAACTATGAATTCCGGAGCAAGCATTCAACAAAAAATGAACTCGACGATTGAAAGCTTGATTAAAATTCAAATGGGGTTTGGAAGTGCTGCGAATGAATTATCTGAACTATTAACAGCAAGAGCATTAAAGCTTGCAGAAGTCAAGCAATCTTTTGAACAAGAAGTACAGCAACTCCAAGAACTACATAAGCTAGAAGTAAAAGAGAATACCCTAGATACTCTCATCGAAACTTATGAAAATAACTCTAAAACTTACCAAGAAGAGTATTTAAAGCAGTCAGAAACGCTATTACAGCAAATTCAGGAAATGCGAAGTTCTTGGCAAAAGGAACAAGAAGCGCATAAGTTAGCAATCAAAGAACGTAATGATAATCTTTCTCGAACTCGTCAGCGTGAAGAATCTGGGTATAAATATGACTTAGAACTGCAACGCAAACTCGCAATAGACGAGTACGAACAGCAACAAAAAGCTTTATATACTCAGCTAGAGGAATTACAGCAAGAAACCAATAAACAATGGGAAGCTCGCGAAAAAGGTATTTCTGAGCGTGAGCAACAATTTGAAGAATTAAAAGCGAAAGTCGAAGCTTTACCCAAAGAAAAAGAAGCAGCAATTAAGAAAGCAACTGAAGAAGGTAAAGGAATTGCATATTACCAAGCCAAAATTAAATCTGACTTGTTAGCAAAAGATGTAGACGGACAAAAGCGCTTCTACGAACAAAGACTTCAATCTTTAGAGCAAACTATTTCTAACCAAGACGCGCGCATTCAAAATCTTTCCAGACAGCTTGAATCTGCGTTAAAACAAGTTCAAGATTTGGCAGTCAAGGCAATAGAAGGTTCTTCGAGTGTAAACTCTTATCAAGCAATGAAAGAAATTGCTTTAGAACAAGCCAAAAGTCAAATGAAAGCTAAATAATATATTGGGTTCAGAAACCCGGTTTATCAAATAAACCGGGTTTCTTTTATTAAGGCTTATTCTTTTTGCTATTATTATTTTGTTTGGATGAATCATTTCCTGGTATAAAACCTGCTTCGCGAATTATTGGTTGACCTACTGGGGGTGGATTTTGTCTTTTAGGTTTTGCCATAATAATCTCCTTGGTAATTTGTGTTTACAGTTGATAATGTTTATTTGTCGTATCTATTGAGAAAATTGAAATATTAGTAAATAAAGAATTTATGGAGTTAATTTTTTGGTTTTGTTTTTGTCACCATTAGGTTTATTCGTATCTACAGTAAACCCGTTATCTGTTTTAAATGGTCTATCTTTTGTGGGTGGAGTTGGTCTTCTTCGTGACATTTTAGTTTACCTTTGTTGTGGTTGGTTACAGGTATTACTACATATGTCGTTTTCTTGAATCCGGAAATGAAAAATATTTTTTTTGACATTAGTTACTATGTATTAATGCTGAAATATTAGAGTTATTGCAAACAAAAATAGAGACGCAGTGCGTCTCTATAAAGAGGAAACCCATTAAATTTTTGTTTATTTATAAAGATATTGAAAAAGATATTGAAAAAAATATTGAAATTACAAATTAAAAGATAGCTGAGAAGCTCTGGAGTAAAATAAGGAACACACAGGCTTTGTAACTATCCATAACTTGAGATACACTTTAGTAAATTCTGAATCCGGAAATATTGGAAAATATTAAAGTAAAATATTTTAGAACAGGCAGGATGCCTGTTCCACTTGTTTTTATTATGCGAAGGTAGAAAAGTCTAGGTTTGGAGGAATATCTTGAATGCGTCCGGGGCCTACTGCTTTTATGGCTTCACGCAAGTTAACATCACCTGTGTAAATAGCGCGTCCAACAATTGCACCTGTTACACCTTGGGGTTCGAGAGCAAGTAAGCTAAGTAAATCGGTGATAGAACTAACTCCACCAGAAGCGATAATTGGAATTGAAATTTTACTAGCAAGTTCGCGAAGTGCGTCAAGGTTGGGGCCTTGCATAGTACCATCACGATGGATATCGGTGTATATAATAGCCGAGGCGCCTAATTCTTGCATTTGTATTGCGAGTTGGGTTGCTTGTATTTCTGAAGTTTCTAGCCAACCCCGTGTAGCGACAAGACCATTGCGAGCATCAATACCAACAATTATTTGACCGGGATATTCTTGTGCTAGCGTTTGAACTAATTCAGGTTTTTCAACTGCGACGGTACCTAATATACAGTAGCGTACACCTACATCAAAAAGCTGTTTAACACTTTCTGAGTCGCGTAACCCTCCACCAACTTCTACAGGTATTGAAACTGCTTGGGTAATTGCTTGTATTGCTTCGAGGTTTACTAGTTTACCCTGTTTGGCGCCGTCTAGGTCTACCAAATGTAATCGAGTGGCGCCTGCTGCAACCCATTCTTGAGCAACTTCAGCAGGGTTTTCATTAAAAACTTGCGACTGCGCGTAGTCTCCTTGATAAAGTCGTACACAACGTCCTTCGAGTAAATCAATTGCTGGAATAACTTCCATAGCGTTCCTATAAATAAAAGGGGACTGAGAATTCTTTTTTATTCTCTCCCCCTTTGCTTATATTTTTTACAGTGTTGGAACTTAACGATGTACAACTACAGGTGTACCAATCGATGCCCAACTATATAGAGTTCTAGCTTGCTTGGGTCGTAAATTTACACAACCTCGACTAACAGGGGTGCCAAAGCTATTATGCCAATAGGCGCCGTGAATACCATAGCTACCGTCGTAGTACATAACGCTAGGAACATTTTTCCTGTCATAGTCTTCACCACGCATTCTCGCTTTGCGGTGTTTGCTTTGGATATTAAAAACACCTGTTAATGTTGGGTCTTTTCTTCTTCCAGTAGAAACCAGCATCGAATAAACAGGTGTTCTACCTCGCCAAGCTACTAATTTTTGTTCAGATAAATCTACCTGAATCCAACGACGCTCTGACTGTTTGAGTCTTTGAATCGATTGACGAATTCTAGAACCCTTTGATTGCGCTAAAGCTTCTGTAGAACTTGCACCCAGAGAACCGAGAGTTATTGCTGCACCAACAAATATTGCTGTTAGGGGACGCACCCAATTGTTAGGAATCCAATTTTTCATAATTTGCATTCAGTTAATGATTTTTCAGCAAATATCGGCATATTGCCGTGGTGTGTGAGGTAGCTCTAATTACATAGTATTATTCGTTTGTTTCATTTTTAACATATCAAATTACCCAACATCTAGGGTTTGAAGAAGTTTTTTCGCATTTTGAGTAATGAGTTCCCAATTTTGCGCTTCTATCAATGCTTTTGGAAATAGTTCTCCACTTAACCCTACTGCAACGGCGCCTGCAGATAAGAACTGTAATGCATTGTCTATAGTCACACCTCCCGTCGGAATAAGGGGGATATGTCCGAGAGGCCCTTGTAAACTTTTGATATAATTAGCGCCACCGAGTGATTGAACAGGAAATACTTTAACCGTTGCAGCGCCTACTTTCCAAGCTGTAACAATTTCTGTAGGAGTTAAGGCGCCGGGAATAACTGGTATATTTTGAGCCATACCAGTACGAATTAGTTCAGGGTCAACGTGTGGAGTAAAAATGTATTGCGCTCCACAATCAATCGCCAATTCCAAATCTTGTAAATTGAGTACTGTTCCTGTACCAATAATACAGTCTGGCAATTCACAACGCAGCTTGGTAATTAAATCTACACTTGAATCACTATTCCAAGTAATTTCAATTAAACGCATTCCTGATGCTGCAACGGCAAGCGCCATTTGCCGTCCCATCTCAAGTTTAGGCGCCCTAATTACAGCAAATGCACGATTCTTACGTAATATCGATAACCAATTATCAGCCATCAATTCTTGACTATTAAATAAACTTATTAATTCAATTTACATTAGTTTGATTTTTCTCTCTACAAATGTATTCTAATTAAATACACGTAGAAAACAGTTTATATTTGTGCTTGCATGATAGCAAAAAAAATACTTGACAAAACAGCCATTAGTATGATTTTACTTCTGGCGATAACTTGTAGCTTGGCGCCAACAATATTAAAAGCCCAAAAAATAACATCCCCTGCAACATCAAAAATCGCTCTAAGCAATTCATACAGCTTACGAGTACATATATGGGATGTCTCAGATTTAGCGTTCACAAAAGATGGAAAAACTTTAGTCAGTGGTAGCTTGGACGAAACGATTCAAGTATGGGATTTATCGAAGCGTAAGTTAGTACGGTCGTTACCTGGTAATAAAGATGGTGTAAATGCCGTAGCTTTAACACCTGACGGACTAACTTTAGCAAATGCGGGTGGTTCGGCAAAACCCAATACTGATACTTCTATTCGCATCACGAACTTAAAAACAGGTAAAGTGATTCGCACTTTAACGGGTCATACACAAGGTATTACTTCTTTGAGTATAAGTCCTTCGGGGCAAACTCTCGTTAGTGGCAGTTATGACAAAACCATCAAACTGTGGAATTTAAACACAGGTCAACTAATCAATACACTAACGGGACATGGCGCCTGGGTGCGAGCAATAGCAATTAGTCCAGACGGTAACACCCTAGTAAGTGGAGGCGGTTCACTTTCAGAGAATACCGATACATCTATTAAACTATGGGATTTACGCACCGGAAAACTAATTCGTAGTATTACAGCAAATACTAATGCCGTTAGTTTTGTAAATTTTACACCTGATGGACAAACTATAATTAGTGGTGATGAAACCGCCATCAAAACATGGAACGTCTCAAACGGTGAGTTGATAAATACTATAAAAGCACCATCAGCCGAAGGGATCAAAGCAATTGCGATTAGTCCCGACGGTACAACAGTAGCTACAACTTCTTTAGATGCATCAGTAAGATTATGGAATCTAGCTTCAGGAAAACTTGTAAAAACTGTTGTCCCTGCTGCCAATAACCAAAATTTAGACCGTATATACCCTAGCAGCGTTCGCTTTAGCCCAGACGGTAAAACCATCGCCATCGGACATGGTGGAGGCGCCTATAACTCCCAATTCCAAATAAACCTACAACCAATATAAACATTAATCTTTTACTCTTCTCTTCTCTTGTCTTGTGGAGCGGGCATCCCTGCCCGCCCCTATAAATATCTGCCCATCCCAAAAAATACCACCCTCAATTCAGTCGCGAGCAAGATGCAACGGCGTAAATAAAAATTTAAGCTCATAGCAATAAACTTTAAAATAATTGTAGCTAAAAATATGCCTCTCCATAAACTTGCTAGCTTCGACCCAACTTATAAAGAAACATTTGGTGGTGATGACGTTAAAGGCTTAGAACTGTATACCGAAGGCGGTACTCACATTGGTTCAGTTGATGATGCATTAGTTGATGACGATGGAAAGTTTCGTTATTTAGTTATCAATACAATGCATGGCTCAACAAATAAAACTATTTTATTACCAATTGGACTATCTCGAATTGCCTATAACGAATCGCGCGTCTATGTCGATGGGCTGAGTAAAGAACAAGTCGAACATCTACCAGAATATAAAGACAGCATGGCAGTTGATTACGACTACGAAGAAGGAGTACGACAAGCGTATCGTCCAGCAACCCAGAATACAACATACAACCGTGACACATACAATTATCAACAAGACTCTAACTTGTACGATTTGAACGCACGCGACAATCAGACATTCAAGTTATACGAAGAACGATTAATTGCCAATAAAAATCGTGTCAAAGCCGGAGAAGTGACTCTTGGCAAACATATCGAAACAGAAACCGCAACAGTTACAGTCCCCCTAGAAAAAGAGCGAGTAGTAATTGAACGAGTTTCAACACCATCTAGCGAAGCAGTAGTAGATTCTACAATAATAAACTTCCAAGAAGGAGAAATCGCGCGGATTGAAGTTTACGAAGAAACACCAGAAATTCGTAAAGAAGCATATGTACGCGAAGAAGTGCGAATCAAAAAAATAGTTGAGCAAGAAAACTTTGAAGCCAAAGAAACAATTCGTCGCGAAGAATTAGACATTGATACTCAAGGCGATTTAAATGTCAACGACAGAAAGACCAATATGTAAATGTCTATTTTAAAATCCCCCCTTGCCAAGAAGTTGTGTGTACACGACAGCCTTAATAAGGGGGGTAATAAGCGCTCTTTCCCCCCCTTATTAAGGGGGGGGGTAGGGGGGATTAGTATAGTTTGGTTATGTTAATATGGCGCCACCCATTAGGCGTTCGTGTCGATATTTTAATTCTTCTTTCATTAAAAACCAACGGTCTAATGTGGGGTCAATTTCCATGATTTTTTCTGCTGCATTACGTGCGAGTATTAATATTTGTTCGTCTTCTACTAAGCTTGCTAATGTGAAGTCTGCTACTCCTGATTGTTTTCTTCCTAATACTTCGCCGGGACCACGAAAACGCATGTCCATTTCTGAGATGAAAAAGCCGTCTTGTGATTGTTCTAATACTTTTAATCGTTGTTGGGCATCGGCACTTTTGGAACTGCTCATTAATAAACAATATGATTGTGCGGCGCCTCTTCCAACACGACCACGTAATTGGTGTAATTGTGATAATCCAAATCTTTCGGCGTTTTCAACGAGCATTACTGTGGCATTGGGTACATCAACACCGACTTCTACAACAGTGGTGGATACTAATATTTGTGTTTCTCCGTCCCTAAATTTAGTAATTGCTTCATCTTTCTCTGCTGAACTCATGCGTCCATGCAGTAACCCAACTTTAAAGTCTGGAAATATGACTTCTTGTAGGTTTTGATGTTCTTCTACGGCGGAACGTAAATCGAGTTTTTCTGATTCTTCGACTAATGGTAATACTACATATACCTGGCGCCCTTGAGCTATTTCGCGACGCATTAAGTCGTATGCGTCTTCGCGCTGACTAGCCATTAGTGGGGTGGTTTTAATGGCTTGGCGCCCTGGTGGTAATTCGTCTATTTGGCTTACGTCTAAGTCCCCGTGTATTGTTAATGCTAGGGTACGGGGAATGGGAGTGGCGGTCATTGTTAATACATGAGGCTGGGCGCCTTTTTGCTGTAGTTTAGCGCGTTGTTCGACTCCGAAGCGGTGTTGCTCGTCAATTACTACTAGACCAAGACGATTAAAGTTTACTGGGTCTTGTATTAAGGCGTGAGTTCCTACTAGTAATGGTAGTTCTCCGGTTTCGAGATGCGCGTGAATTTGGCGCCGTTTTGATGCTTTTGTTGAACCTGTTAGTAGTTCGACGGGAAGATGCAATAAGTTAAACCAGCTTACTAGTTTACGATAGTGTTGTTCTGCTAATACTTCGGTTGGCGCCATTAATGCACCTTGATATCCTGATTGTATAGCAGCTAGTAATGCTATTACGGCTACTACTGTTTTACCAGAACCTACATCACCTTGTACTAGGCGATTCATTGGTACTGTTTTTTGAAGGTCGCCAAGTATATCGTTAATTACTCGCTGTTGGGCGCCTGTGAGTTGGAAGGGTAAAATCTTATAAAATTCGTCTACGAGTTGCCCTTTCGGAACAAGTACTGCACTAGTTTGAATTTGTTTAGCTTTGTGCTGACGTTGAAGTAAACCTAGTTGAAGGTAGTAAAATTCATCGAATACTAAACGACGACGGGCGCCTGTTAATGAGTCGCTATCTGGAGGAAAATGGATGTTGTTAATGGCATCTTTTAATTCCATTAAGTTGTATTTGTCGCGCAAACCTTTTGGTAATGGGTCTTTAATTAGTTGTGCTGCTGGCATTGCTGCTGTTACAGCTTGGCGAACTAAAGATGCTACGACTCCTTCGGTAAGAGCGTATATTGGTACTACTCGTCCGATTGTTAAAGATTCTATTTCATCACCTGGATTGGCTAATACTTCTATTTCCGGATTATCTATTGTTTTACCGTATTTACTTGCTTTTACTAATCCACATACTGCTACTACTGTGCCGGCTACATATTGACGCTTGATGCTTTCTTGCCAAGCTCGACTCGAATAACGGGCGCCTGCGTAAAAACGACCAATTTTAAGGCGCCCAGTGTTGTCGCGCAGTTGTAATTCTAATATTGTTAATTTTTTATTTTTTGGACTTGTAAAACAACTACAGCTTTTTATTGTTGCCACTATAGTTACTGTTTCTCCGGCTTGTAGTTCGTTGATGCGAACTTGACGCGCGTAGTCAATGTGGTCGCGGGGAAAGTAATATAGTAGGTCGCGCACGGTATATAAACCAAGCCGAGCTAATTTATCGGCTTGACGCGGACCAATTTCGGATAATTCGCTAATTTTTTGGTTGAGTCCTGGGGCAAGTCGGCGTGATATTTCGGCGCCGATAGGAGATTTAGTTTTTGGAGTTTTATAGTTTGGTTTTGATTCTGATACTGAGATTTTTGGAGTAGAGGTTTTTGGAGTGGCGATTTTTTCTACTTCCACCCCGGATTCAGTAGAAATAAATTGATGGATGTAGCGACGAGTTTGAGCGACTAAACTCTGGCGTGAGGCAATATCAAGGCTTGAATAATCAGCATATTCGGCTGCTAGTTGTTGCCAACGGTCACGTTCTTCACTTGGTATTCCTGAAGGAAATTTACCAAATGTTAAGCACAAAAATTCACTGAAGCGGTATTGCCGACCCACCAAGTCGGTGAAGCCTTGTTCCGCTTCTATTGCCAAAGCTTTTTGTAATCTTAACCAGTCTGGTTTCTCAATAGCCATTTCGATTTCTGGATTTCGCTCTTTATCTATAAATCATCAAACCAACTTGCACGCCAAGCAGCTTCAGCTTGTGCAACTGCTAGTTCGCGTTGTTTTTTAAAGTAGTCACGACGCAGTTTATGTAACTGACCATGAAGAATACGGAGTTGCTTACGGGTTACAGAAACTTGGGAATCAGCAAATTCAATTTCTGGTAACCGTAAGTTAACTGCCATAATTTGTGTTAAACTAGAATCGCCTTTTTTTTCACTTTCTACTTCTATTACAACGCTTAAAACATTGGGTGGCCCGGGCATAACATCGGCAGCTTCAGATACAGTTGCAGCAGCTTCTATAACTGGTTCGGGTAGTTTTTTAGGTAAAATGTCAGATTTTTGCAGTAGCAAATTAGCTTCGCGCGAAAGCTTTTTGAGTGCAAATTGTGTAGATATTTCAAGACTCTGCACCCATCGGTTAATTTCCATTGGGTTTGAGGCATTAATATCCGAAAAACGTAAAGGAACTGGATTTATTAGTGGAAATATTGGAATTTTAGGGAATCGATGAATCGTTTTGTTTGCTTCAGATTTTTTTTCAGGTTGCGAAGGCGCCGATTCCTCTTCCTCGCTGTCGTCGGTGTCTTCGTCGTCAAATTCCTCCATATCCTCCATGTCCTCTATGTCCATGTCCATATCTTCCATATCTTCCATATCTTCCATGTCTTCCATGTCTTCCATGTCAAAGGGAGACCCTTCGCTTGCCAATAACTCAATAAACGATAAAGGAATTGCTGAGGAGGAATTTTCTTGCTGATTTTTTCTCTCGTCTTGCTCGTCAGTTGCATATGCAGTGTCTATTTCTCTAGCATCTGCTTCTTTCACATCTGCTGATTTTTGTTGTGTGGCATCGTGCAGTATTAATGTATTATCTTCATTGGGTGCAGGCTCTGCTCCTGGCTTTGTGTACTTCTCTAACTGCTCTGCTGTCTGTGTGCCAAGATTACGGATTGATTGCTGCAATTTTTGCCTTTGATTCAAAGACAACCGTAAAAATATTTGTGGGTATCCTTGGGTACACAAATGGTAGGTAGCTAAAATTAACTGCTGCCGTACTGCTTTACCTAGCGCGGCAAAATAATTAGTGTAAGACTCCTGTAATGAGTTCGCAATTCCACTTGCAGTCTCTTCTAATGCTTTGATATCTTTCTCGATTCGCTCAATCGCTCTCGCCATAAGCTTTTTCTGTCCATATATTTATATAACTACAAAAAATTTGACTGAAAATATTTACCTTAGTACTTGTGTATGTAGATATTATAGATTATAGAGTTTTGGAATGTTAAATCAAAAACAGGTCAGGCTCAAAGCTTGACCTGCCATGATATGAAGTGTTTATAAGCGCACTTTTACTTGGCGCCTATTTGTGCTGCGACTTCATCAGCAAAGCTCATTTCTTGTTTCTCGATACCTTCACCTAGAACAAAGCGAGCAAAGCGCTTAACTTCGATGGTATCACCGAGTTTGTTACTTGCTTGCTTAACTAACTCCTCTACGGTGATGCTTTGATCACGAATATAAGGCTGGTCAACCAAAGTCATTTCTTTGAGACGTTTGTCAATTCGTCCCTGAACGATTTTTTCTTTGATATTATCAGGCTTATTCGCGAGGTCATCGCGTCCCATTTCAATTTCTTTTTCTTTTTGAGCAATTTCAGTGGGTATTTCTTCGACGTTGACATACTCAACGTTTGGACATGCTGCAACTTGCATCGCGATGTTGCGTGCCAAAGTTTTAAATTCTTC
Source organism: Calothrix sp. PCC 7716 (assembly GCF_019977735.1). GTDB lineage: Bacteria > Cyanobacteriota > Cyanobacteriia > Cyanobacteriales > Nostocaceae > Dulcicalothrix. Next base: position 1,761,926 of record NZ_AP025018.1, read on the forward strand.
GTTATTTGCAGCAGTATTTTGGCAGTCTAATTCAACTAGAACACCAACTCTTCCACCTGTATGGATGTAGCTTTCAACTACACCTTGTGTTCCTTCCGACAGTGAGAAATTTTCTAAGCGACGCACTTGCATGTTTTCACCCAACTGTGCCACTTGTTGCTTTAAAATTTCAGCAACTGTTAAATCTTCATTCTCAATATAAGGTTGAGACAACAGTTCCGAAACGCTACTTGCGGTAACAGCTTGAAGAGCAAGATTGCTTACAAGAGCTTTAAAAGCATCATTACGCGCAACAAAATCGGTTTGGCAGTTTACTTCTAGCAAAACACCAACACGACCATCTTGTTGAACAGAAGTCTCAACAAGCCCTTCAGCAGTCACTTTTCCTGCTGCTTTATCAGCTTTGGAGATACCTTTTTGCCGTAACCATTCGGAGGCTTTTTCAATATCACCTTCGTTTTCTTTTAGTGCTTTTTTACAGTCCATCATGCCGGCGCCAGTTTTTTGGCGCAGCTCTTGGACAAGTTTTGCAGATACTTCCGCCATATTGCCTCAATCCCTAAACTAATGAGTTGAAAGTGCTGAGTGCTGAGTGCTGAACTAAGAGTGCTGAGTTAAGAGTGCTGAGTGCTGAGTTAAGAGTTTAAAGTTACTAACTTCTAACTCCTAACTTCTAACTCCTAACTCCTAATTCTTAACTTACTACTCAGCACTCAGCACTCAGCACTCATTACTCTTTTATTCTTCTTCGTCTTCCGACTTGTATTCGCTGTAGTCGGTATCATCGAACTCTTCTTCGCCGCCTTCGTAGTCTTCAAACTCTTCTTCGGCTTCTAACTGACCGTGACGACCTTCGTAAATTGCGTCTGCGAGTTTGCCGATTATTAACTTAATCGAACGAATCGCATCGTCGTTAGCTGGAATAGGAATATCTACTACATCGGGGTCGCAGTTAGTATCTAACATTGACACGATGGGTATGCTTAATTTTTGACATTCCTGAACAGCATTATACTCACGACGTTGGTCAACAATTACCACTACATCGGGTACTTTCCGCATCGTTTTGATACCACCGAGGTACTTCTGTAACTTCGTCATTTCTCGACGCAGCATTGAAGCTTCTTTTTTCGGTAATAAGTCTAAGGCGCCGCTTTCTTCACGACGTTCCAAGTCTTTTAAACGGTCTACACGGGTTTTAATTGTTGCCCAGTTTGTGAGCATTCCACCTAACCAGCGTTGGTTAATATAGTGTGAGCCACATCGAGCTGCTTCTTGAGCGATAATACCTGCTGCTTGGCGCTTGGTTCCTACAAATAGAAACTTTTTGCCGGACTCAGCTTGAGAACGCATATAGTTATATGCTTCATCCATCAACTGAGCGGTTTGCACCAAATCAATAATATGTACACCGTTGCGAGCAGTGTAAATATAAGGATCCATTTTAGGGTTCCAGCGGCGGGTTTGATGCCCAAAGTGAACCCCTGACTCCATCATTTGAGCCAATGAAACTACTGGCATGTCTACTTTTCTCCTATTCGGGTTAAACCTCCATCCTGGTGTATCTCCATTGCCAAAAGGCAAAAAATTAAATTGGAAACACCCGACGTATTCCAGGATGTGTGGAATTTAAAGAACCATACAAGGTTAACACATTTTAGCAGGGGCTTTGATGGCGGTTTTTATGAAAAAAACGGTGTATTTTCACCCGGTTGCACCTTGCCCTAGAAACCGGGCTTCTTTACGATAGATTACAAGTTCACGCACAAAATCTCATCAGAAGCCCGGTTTCTTTACGATAGATTAGGTTTCATTTCCGAGTATGCTTGGTAAACTCCCTTAACGTTGTACCAGTTTAGGAAAATTCTTGCTAGCTCTAAAGCTAACTGCGATTTGCCAATACTTATTAACCAACGTAACAAGGGGAGCATTGTGCGTTCGTTCAAAAAACCGTTTAAAGAAAGGGTTCCCCACAAAATACGATGTAGCAAAGTCATTTGAATCATCATTCGCACTTCCCAAGTGGGATGCTTTTGATAGAATAAGACTCCCATACGTCCACGCTGTATTTCTTTGTCTATTAAGTTGGGGATTTGTTCGGTGTTGAATGCAGGGTGCCAATGATAACCTACTGCTTGCGGACATTTGATTAATTTTAGACCGAGATTTTTGAGCCGAACTCCAAGTTCTAAGTCTTCCCAGCCATATAATTGAAAACCTGTATCAAATAATCCTGCTTTTTCTAGCCAGTGTTTAGGTATGGCAACATTACCTGTGGCAAAGAATGCTGCTGAAAAGTCTGTTATTTTATAAGGTTCCGAAGTTGGATTTTCAAAGTTAGCTGTGTTAATGACGGCGCCGTATGTAAAAAATTTATCACTGCCTAGTTGAGCTTGCCCAGCCACAAGAGCATCAGCGTGAGACTGCAAAAAGGTTTCGGTAACAACTAAATCACTATCTATAAAGATAATTGTATCACCATTCGCTTTCTCAACTCCCAAATTACGCGCAGCAGCAGGGCCAGCATGGTTTTGTTCAAAAGTTCGCACATGTGGAAACTCACTTTGGTTTGAACTTAACCACTCTAAAGTTCCATCTGTCGAACCATCATCAACAACAACAACCTCATATCCTGTCACCGTTGATGTAACTTGCTGCGTTTCTAATGCTCGCAGACACTTCTCTAATATAGGTTTACGATTATAAGTTGGAATAACAACGCTAAAATACACTTTCTCACCCACTATTTATATATATCTGTCTTCAAGAATAAGACAGTCAGCACTTTATCGCAGTTCCTCTAGGTAACATTATCATCCCTCTTGTGGCCATCTTGTGGAACAGGCATCCCTGCCTGTTCAAAAATGTATACTATTTATCTTTATACATGTATCAATCAATAAATATTACAGAATGATTCACATTTGAGCAAATATAATGAATAATTAAGTACCAACAAGTACAAAAACCAGCTGCATCCACATATGATCGACCACGATGGTTTATTCAAAAAGCTATTAAATAATTTTTTCCCAGAGTTCATAGAGCTATTTTTCCCAGATATTAGTAACTATTGGCAGCGTAACTCACTCCAATTCTTGCCACAAGAAATAATTACAGATATCATTGATGGTGAAAAGAAGATTGTAGATATATTAGTACAAGCTTTATTTCAAAATCAGGAAAAGTCATTTATTATACATGTCGAACACCAGTCATATACTAAAAATAACTTTAACCAAAGAAATTTTTTATACTACACGCATTTGTATAAAGAGTATCGTCTGCCCATATATCCCATCGTTATATACTCCCATGATGCACCATTAACCCAAGAGGCATCTTCTTTTAACATTGACTTTCCTGACTGGGCGCCTCTTAACTTTAAATACCGAGTTGTACAATTAAATCAATTAGACTGGCAAGATTTTGTTAATATCAGAAATCCAGTTGCTTGTGCTTTGATGTCCAAAATGCGAATGGGCGCCGAAGAACGACCAACTGTAAAATTATTATCACTACAATTACTCACTTCGTTGGGACTTAACCCCGCACAAGTTGAGTTAATCTCAGGATTTATCGGTACTTACCTTAAACTTAACGCGGCTGAAGAAGCTGAGTTTCAAAGACTAATTGCTACTATAGAACCAAGAAAGCAGGAGGAAGTTATGGAAATCGTTACAGATTGGATGGAGCGTGGAATAGAACAGGGAATAGAACAGGGAATAGAACAGGGAATAGAACAGGGAATAGAACAGGGAATAGAACAGGGAATGCAACGCGAAGCTGTCTTGTTCGCTCAACGTTTACTTAATCGTCGCTTTGGTAACTTAAGTACTCAGCAACAACAACGAATTCAAAGTCTTTCCACGCAAAAGTTAGAAGAATTGGGAGAAGCGCTGTTAGATTTTACTTCTGTTGGTGATTTAGATACTTGGTTGAGTCAGTGTTAAGAGATTGACTACGTAGAGACGTGATTAATCACGTCTCTACATTTTAATTTTGTTACGCCTCATAATTTGCAGTAATGGTGATTCGATAGAAATACCTTTTAAAGGAAATTCGGGACGAGTTCAGGTTAAAGTTGTTGGAAACGAAACCATTTCGACTACACAATGGAAGTATACATTTTATTATCCTTAGATTTTTACATTTGTTGTCTTGTGGGGTAGGCATCCTTGCCCGCCTATTCTATATCATTAATATTTGTAACAAGTATTAAGATTCCTCACAAGTTCCTCACATTCTCGAAATACTTTTGAAGTAGAGCAAGAGTAAGCCTTGCAATACTACCAATGAAAGATGAGTGTTGAATATGAGTAACTGTCCTTGTTGTTCTAATGTATTGCTAAGGCATGTACGAGGTAATCAAGTCTACTGGTTTTGCCGTAATTGCTGGGAAGTTATGCCTACTTTTGATGAAAAGTATGTTTCTTCAAGAGTCACTTTGCTAGAAACACGTAAAAAACAAGATAAATGGGAGATATACTCCGCAGGATAGTTGTCAATATAATAACAAAATAGGTAATAAGCTATAGATAAAATTTTGAGAAGCATAATAATTACTGGGTGCATGGAGTTTTAATTATTTAATTAGCGAAAAATTTGTTGAATTTACAATATGAACTCGGTTGTTTGGGAAAACCGAGTTTATTTTAGTACTCTTATGTAAAATCGAAGCTACTCAAAGTTAAAAGTTTAGATATAGATGATGTAACTAAATTTGGTACTCTAGTTAAAGCATTGCAGCAAGCAATCGAACCATCTCCTTTATCAGCATCTGTGATAGAAGAAGTAGAAGACGAACGAGCGGTTGCTCGGATTTTAGTAGTTGATGATGACCCCAAAATTTTAGCAGTTTTGGAAACTTTGCTTGCTCCGTGGGGGTTACAAGTTTGGACATTAGAGAATCCCCAGAATTTTTACAACACACTTCAAACCGTTAAGCCCGATTTAGTACTTTTAGATATAGAAATGCCACAAATTAGTGGAATTGAACTATGTCAACAAGTTCGGAATGATAGCGATTGGAGCGATTTGCCTATTTTGTTTCTGACAGTTCATAATGATGCAGGAATTATAAATCAGGTTTTTACCGTCGGCGCCGATGATTTTGTCAGTAAACCAATAATTGGTCCTGAGCTAGTCACTCGCATTCTCAACCGTTTGGAACGTAATAAGCTGCGAAGAAAGCACGCACAAGCTTCGTTACGTCACATAAATCGTATGCTTAAAGCTCTTTCAGCTTGTAATAAATCATTACTACGCGCGCAAAATGAGGTAGATTTGTTACGGGATATATGTAACATACTTACTGAAATTGGAAAGTATAAATCGGTATGGGTAGGTTTTGTCGAAACCGAAGAACCACTTAGTATTGTTTCAGTTGCATCTTCAGGTAATACAGAAAGAACTAATTTATTGGATGTTGCAATTAAAGCTGTTACTACTGCTAAAACCTTTATAATAAAACAAGAAAATAATATTAGTGTCTCAATACCTTTGATATGGAAACAAAAACCATTTGGTATTATCAATATTTTTGGAGAACCAGATACTTTTGATACTGAGTTTATTAAGCAACTAGAACAATTAACTGCTGATTTGGCGTATGGTATTATTTCACTACGTCGAGAGCAAGAACGTACTAATGAACTAGTTAAAGTCAATCAAACTTTGCAGTGTGAACTTGAAAGACGCTTACAAATGCAAGAAGCACTGCGAAATTCTCAAGCTTTGTTTGAAGGTATTGTTAGCATTGCCTCGGATGCGATTATTTCGATTGATAGCCAACAGTGTATCACTTTGTTCAACTCCGGCGCCGAGAGAATATTTGGTTATTTAGCATCCGAAGTATTAGGTGAACCTCTCGATTTATTATTACCTCAAAGATATACTAAAATACATCGGCGCCATGTATCAGAATTTGAAACATCTCCAAACCCGTCCAGAAAAATGGGAGAACGACGGGAAATATATGGCAAACGAAAAGATGGTACAGAGTTTCCTGCTGAAGCTTCGATATCTAAATTGAAATTAGGGGATGAAACAGTTTACACGGTTTACTTGCAAGATGTCAGCGACAGAAAGCAAATCGAACGCATGAAAAACGAGTTTATATCAGTCGTCAGTCACGAACTGCGAACTCCATTAACATCAATTCATGGTTCACTGGGTATGTTAGCAAGTGGTTTACTCAAACCAGACTCACAACAAAGTCAGCGTTTACTACAAATAGCAACCGATAGTACCGAACGTTTGGTCAGATTAATTAATGACATATTAGATATAGAGCGTATCGAGTCAGGTCGGGTTAAAATGTCTAAACAAATTTGTAACGCTGCTGATTTGATCACCGAAGCTGTTAATGTCATTCAACCTCTTGCCGAAAAAGCAGGGATAGTTTTATCGGTGACAAAGTTATCTGTAGATGTGTGGGTAGACCCTGACCGGATTGTTCAAACATTAACTAATTTATTGAGTAATGCGATTAAATTTGCGAAACCTGATACAAATGTTTGGTTAGAAGCAAAACAGCAAGATAAAGAAGTGTTGTTTATTGTTAGGGATAATGGACGTGGTATTGCGTCCGATAAACTAGAAATTATTTTCGAGCGATTTGAACAGCTTGATGCTTCTGACGCACGTCGGCAAGATGGCACAGGTTTAGGGTTAGCAATTTGTAAAAGTATAATTCAGCAGCATAATGGAAACATCTGGGTAGAAAGTACCTTGGGTGAGGGGAGTACTTTTTACTTCACAATTCCAATCGGGTAGGGGCATTTTTTTCATGGTGTGTATATGAAGCGAATTTTAGTAGTAGATAACGAAGAATATATTCAAGAAGTTACGAAAATTTGCTTAGAAACTGTTGCAGGTTGGGAAGTAATAACAGCAGGTTCTGGAATGGAATGTGTATCAAAAGCTCTTAGTGAGCTACCTGATGCGATTTTACTCGATGTGATGATGCCCGATATAGACGGTATTGCGACCTTCGAGAAACTTCAAGCAAATTCTGTCACTCAAAATATACCAGTAATATTACTAACAGCAAAAATTCAAGCTAGCGATAGGCGCCGTTATGCGGAGCAAGGCATAAAAGACGCTATTGCCAAACCTTTCAACCCAACAGAATTAGCAAATCAAGTTTCGGCTATTTTAGGTTGGAAAGAAATAAGTAATGAGTGCTGAGTGCTGAGTGCTGAGTGCTGAGTGCTGAGGAGCCATCGCCGTGGGCGGCTGCCGACTTGAGGCGAATGGCGTTGCTGAGTAGTTCATTTAAACTTTACTCTTGCAAAATCTTCTTTATGAGTATTTATGCTTTACTTGCAACGGATGTAACGGATTGGTTTATGCGTTTTAGCAAAGTTATTAGGATAGGCGCCTAAAATGGAGTTATCGTCACTTTGCGCGCGAACTATGACTCAAGTCAAAACCAAGCTTACCGTTGAAGAATTTATGCAGCTTCCCGAAGGAGATACTATATATGAGTTAGTTGACGGAGAAGCAGTTCCTAAATTTAAAAACGATACGATGTCACCAAAATTTTTTCATAGTTCCACAGCAGGTGCATTATTTATACTACTGTCTGCGTGGGCAGAAGGAAGAGGGCGGGTTGTTATAGAATGGGCAATTAAGTTAACACGGGATAAACAAGATTGGGTTCCTGTAGCCGATTTAACGTATGTTTCCTATAATCTTCTCCAAGAGGATTGGTTAGAAGACGAAGCTTGTCCTGTTGCACCCGAATTAATTATTGAAATTATTTCCCCTGGTCAAACTTTTGGGGAAATGACGGAAAAAGCAATTGACTATTTGAAAGCTGGGGTTAGACGAGTTTGGGTTATCGATACTAAAGCAAAAACTATTACTATTTTGTACCCGGATGCTCTGCCTCAAACCAAGCGAGGTGCCGATATTTTAGAGGACACCCTATTGTCAGGGTTAAAAATTACACCACAGCAAATTTTTCAGAAAGCTAAAATTCAGCTTTAGGTGAATAATAAATTATACTGGTGTAAATTCTAGTAATCAAAAAGAAAAGCAGTTTTTATCAAATATCTGTAGTCTGAGCTACAAAATTATCAGCAAAGAAATTATTCAAGATAAGAAGATAGTTTATACAAACCCTAAATAAATGATAGGGCAATTTACAGTTACATGTGATATACCCGAAGTAAGGGGGTATTTTCCCTGGTAACTAAAGCGTCTATTTTAGGGGGTATGCAAGCGATGGTATTAACCAAGAACACTCTATCTCAATCCTCCATAGAACAAGCTTTTATCCTTTGGTTTGATTCGGTTGGTATAAAAGATATTCCCTTGGTTGGTGGGAAAAATGCCTCATTGGGAGAGATGATTCAACAACTCAAACCTCAAGGTGTTAATGTTCCTAATGGTTTTGCTACTACCGCATACGCTTATCGATATTTCCTACAGTCCGCACAGTTAGAAGAGAAGCTTCGCAAGTTATTTCATGACCTTGATGTTGAAGATATTAATAATCTTAAACTTGTCGGTGCCGAAGCGCGCGCTTTATTAATGAATACTCCTTTTCCAGCAGATTTGGAGGATGCAATAAGCGGCGCCTATCAAAAGCTGTGTGAGCAGTACAATGAAAATACTGACGTTGCAGTGCGTTCTTCTGCAACTGCTGAAGATTTACCCGATGCTAGTTTTGCAGGACAGCAAGATACTTATCTGAATATTACGGGTATTGAAGCGGTTTTAAATGCGTGTCATCGCTGCTTTGCTTCCATATTTACTGACCGTGCAATATCTTACCGTGAAGCTAAAAACTTTAACCATTTTGATATTGCCCTTGCTGTTGGAGTGCAAAAAATGGTGCGTTCTGACTTAGCGACATCGGGAGTAATGTTTAGTATTGATACTGAAACGGGTTTTGAAAACACTGCACTTATTACTGCTGCTTATGGGTTAGGTGAAAATGTAGTGCAAGGAACCGTAAATCCCGATGAGTATTATGTATTTAAGCCAACATTAAAAGACGGATTTCGACCCATTATAAATAAGAAGTTGGGTAGTAAAGCTTTGAAGATGGTTTACTCTGGGTCAACAACTAATAATATTTCAGTATCTAATGAAGACCAAAATAGATATGCTCTTACGGATGATGAAATATTACAGTTAGCTTCGTGGGCATGTTTAATTGAAGACCATTACTCAATTATAAACGGCGCCACAAGTCCAATGGACATTGAGTGGGCAAAAGACGGTATAACAAACCAGCTATTTATAGTGCAAGCACGTCCTGAAACCGTACAGTCACAGAAAAACCATGCAGTATTAAGAACATATAAGCTGTTAGGAGAAGAGAAAAATCTTTTGGTGACAGGTCGTGCAGTTGGGGAGATGATTAATCGAGGTAAAGTTAGGGTCATTGTTGACACAGACAAAATTAATGAGTTTCAACCAGGTGAAGTACTCGTCACAGATAGAACTGACCCAGACTGGGAACCAATAATGAAGCGTGCGAGTGCTATTGTGACAAATTCGGGTGGAAGAGTATGTCACGCTGCAATTATTGCGCGGGAATTGGGAGTTCCGGCAATTGTTGGCTGTATTAATGCAACACAGGTGTTAGAAACTGGTCAAGAAGTAACTGTTTCTTGTGCAGAAGGTGAAGAAGGACGAGTTTACAGTGGGTTATTACCTTTTGAAGTTGAAGAAATACCCTTAGAGAATTTACCTCGTACTCGTACTAAAATTTTAATGAACGTTGGCAACCCACAGGAAGCGTTGAAATTATCAATGATTCCTAACGATGGAGTGGGTTTAGCGCGCACTGAGTTTATTATTGCCAACCAAATTCAAACACACCCAATGGCTTTGCTACGTTACAACGAGTTAAAAGACGAAGTTGCAAAAGCTAAAATAGCAGAAATGACGGCACAGTACGAAGATAAATCGCAGTATTTCGTTGATAAGCTAACACAAGGTGTCGCGACTATTGCAGCAGCATTTTATCCGAAACCTGTAATTGTCAGAATGTCAGATTTTAAGAGTAACGAATACGCTAATTTACTAGGTGGTAGACAATTTGAACCCAACGAAGAAAACCCAATGCTAGGATGGCGAGGCGCCGCGCGTTATTATGATGCAGGTTATCGCGATGCATTTGCGTTAGAATGTCGCGCTCTCAAAATTGCTCGTGATTCTATGGGTTTAGTAAATTTGATACCAATGATACCCTTCTGCCGTACTCCATCAGAAGGACGTTTGGTAATTGAAGAAATGGCTAAAAATGGATTAAAGCAGGGTGATAAGGGTTTACAGATTTATGTAATGTGCGAATTGCCCAACAATGTCATTATGGCATCCGAGTTTGCCGAAGTTTTTGATGGATTCTCGATTGGTTCAAATGACCTAACACAGCTAACGTTAGGAATTGATAGAGATTCGTCATTAGTAGCTGCGTTATTTGACGAACGTAGCGAAGGTGTTAAACGAATGGTAAAAATGGCAATTCAAGCTGCAAAGCGCAAAAATCGTAAAATAGGTATTTGTGGACAGGCGCCTAGTGACTATCCAGAATTTGCCCAGTTTCTAGTCGAAGAAGGAATTGACACAATTAGCTTAAACCCTGACTCAGTTTTAAAAACAATGCTAGAAATCGCTAAAGTAGAAAATGGAAAGTAGAAAGTGCTGAGTGCTGAGTTCTGAGTAAAGAAGTTCAAAGCACTCAGCACTCATTACTCAGCACTCATTACTCAGCACTCAGCACTCATTACTCAGCACTCATTACTTCTAACTCATGAGTAAAAAATGGTTTCAAATAGGTTTGGTGAGTGTGTTTTTGCTATCACTCGCTTTACGGTTTTGGGGACTCGGAAGATTCAATACGCTTGTATTTGATGAGGTTTACTACGCGAAGTTTGGTAATGATTATCTGATAGGTGTGCCGTTCTTCGATGGTCATCCGCCATTTGGTAAGTTAGTTATTGCTTTGGGTATTTGGATTGGTAAACATGTACCTTGGTGGCAAAGTGAAGTTAATGGTTTAGCGGGGTCGTTAATGTCTCCGCTTGCTTACCGTTGGATGAATGCTTTTACTGGTTCGTTTATTCCTTTACTTACTGCTGGTATCGCTTATCAACTTAGTCACCGTCGCAGTTTTGGTTTAATTGCTGGGTTATTTACCGCATTGGACGGTATTTTTATTGTCGAAGCACGTTACGCTTTGATTAATCAATATATAGTTATCTGCGGTTTACTGGGTCATTTTTTGTTGCTTTTAGCACTTAATAAGAAAAATCAACGGCGCCCCCCTGAACGTTTACTATATTTAGCATTAGCAGGTATAGCTTTTGGCACCTCAATTGCGACTAAATGGAATGGTTTATGGTACCTTTTGGGCGCCTATACTATGTGGGTTATCGCTTGGGGATTTGAGATATTACGCTCTAAAACAAGCAATAGCGAGACAGATGCAGAATATGCACATAAATTTAGCAATAAAGCCTTTGGTAGTCAGACTGCAACTAAATATAGAGCAAAAGTTCTGCAAATATCTCCACTTCAAAACTTGACGCAGTTAAATCTTTTTCACGTTGGCATATATTTGGGAATTATTCCCGTTATTATTTACAGTGTTATTTGGATTCCCCATTTATTACTTGACACCAAATACAACTTTATTGAGGTTCACAAACAAATCTTAGGGTTCCACGGACGTATGGGTGGCAACAACGTGTCGGTTCACCCGTACTGTGCAGCTTGGTATAAGTGGCCACTTATGACTCGACCGATGGCGTATTATTATCAGACTACCCAAAGTTTTCAAGACCCTTTACCTGTGTTTGGCCCACCGTTACCACAAGGTGCAGGCAAAGTTATTTATGATGTTCACGCAATGGGGAATCCGTTTTTGTGGTGGTTTGGGTTAGCGGCAATTATACTTTTATTTGGGATGCTTGTTTGGAAATTAGTGGCGCCTTCGTTACAAAAACAGCGCTTAGTAGTACCACAGCTAACTACCGATATTTGGATTGGTTTATACTTAGTAGTAAATTATTTAGTTAATTTAATGCCGTGGGTAAAGGTAACACGGTGTTTGTTTATTTACCACTATATGACGGGGGTAGTGTTTGCTTTTATGGCAATAGCTTGGGTTGTAGACCAATTACTTCGCAGTTATATAGCTACCCTGCGCGCGTTAGGTGTAACTATAACATTTGTAATTATCGGGGCTTTTATATTCTGGTTGCCATTATATCTAGGTTTACCACTCACGTCAGAAGCGTACAAATTACGAATGTGGTTTAATTCCTGGATTTAATCTTGTGGCACAGGCATCCTGCCTGTGTAGTTAGTAATTATTTTTACCACAGAGACCACGAGAGTTCACAGAGAAGAGGAACATCGCGTCTCTACATTTACGTTATTTTTATCACTTCTTATCTTTTATACACATATATATATATTACTTAACAAAAGCGAGATTAGGTAAATTAGTACATTTTACATTTATTATTCATCAGTGAATTTACTTGTTGTTAAAATCTTAAAGCGAGAAAATAAAAATAAGATTAATTTGTATCTTGGTAGGTTGGGTGGAGTAACGGAACCCAACAAATCGCGAGTATTTATGTTGGGTTCCGCAAAGCCTCCACCCAACCTACGTTTGGAGAGGGGACTATAATGATTAATGATACAAGTTTACAAAGCGTTGATTTGACGCATTTAAGAGAGGCGCCAATTCATTTCAATACTCAAATTCAGCCGCATGGTGTGCTGATTGTTTTACAAGAGCCTGAATTAAGCATATTACAGGTGAGTAGTAATGTATATACTCACTTTGGCGTAACTGAGTCAGATTTGTTAGAAGGAACGCTTTTTGATTTACTCGACCCTTTTCAGGTTGAGCAAATTCAAACTGGGTTGACAGCAGAAAGTCTTGATTATTTGAACCCAACGAAAATATGGGTGCGGAAAAGAGGTGATGATTATGCTGTATTTGATGCTGTTTTTCATCGCACGTCGGAAGGTTTGCTGGTTTTAGAGTTAGAACCGACTTTTGCACACGAAAATATTCCGTTCTTAAGCTTTTATCATTTAGCGCGTACTTCCATCAATAGGCTTGAGTCTACTACTAATCTTCGCGATTTTTGCCAAATTATTGTGCAGGAAGTTAGAAAGATTACTGGGTTTGATAGGGTAATGCTATATAAGTTTGACCATGATGGACATGGTTCTGTCATTGGGGAAGAAAAGCTTAGTCATTTGGAGTCATATTTAGGGTTACATTATCCTGAGTCTGATATTCCTAAACCTGCACGTAAATTGTTTGCTTCAAATTGGATTCGTTTAATTCCTGATACTCACGCTGAACCCGTAGAAGTTGTACCTGCAATAAATCCAATTACCGAGTCACCAGCAAATTTAACTAATTCGGTATTGAGAAGTGCTTCAAAATGTCATATCGAATATCTACATAATATGGGTGTCGGCGCCTCGATGACAATTTCTTTGATAAAAGACGGTCAGTTGTGGGGTCTTATTGCATGTCACCATCAAACACCGAAATATGTTTCTTACGAATTGCGTAAAGCTTGCGAGTTTTTAGGAAGGGTAATATTTTCGGAAATATCAGCGCACGAAGAAACTCAAGATTATGATTACCGAATGCAGCTTACACATATTCAATCGAAACTGGTTGAATATATGTCGCAATCAGAAAATTTTGTTGATGGTTTGGTACAGCATCAACCGAATTTACTAAATTTAGCTAACGCACAAGGTGCAGCAGTTTATTTTGGCGGAAAATACACGTTAATTGGTGAAACTCCCAAAGAAGAAGATTTAAATTATCTTATTCAATGGCTACAAGCGAACGTAAATGAAGATGTATTTTATACCAATTCGCTACCACAGCATTATCCAGATGCGGAAAAATACAAAAACGTTGCCAGTGGGTTACTAGCGATTCCGATTTCTAAACGTAATTATGTACTGTGGTTCCGTCCTGAAGTTATACAAACTGTAAATTGGGGTGGTGACCCAAATAATGCGTTTGAATTAAGTCAAGCAGAAGGAGATTTACGCATCAGTCCACGTAAATCGTTTGAATTGTGGAAACAAACGGTACGGTTGACTTCGTTACCTTGGCAGTTGGTTGAGGTAAAAGCAGCGTTGGAATTACGCAAAGGAATTGTTAATATTGTATTGCGGCAAGCTGATGAATTAGCTCAACTCGCGCGTGACTTGGAACTATCTAATGCTGAGTTGAAAAAGTTTGCTTATGTAGCTTCGCACGATTTGCAAGAACCATTAAATCAAGTGGCAAATTATGTGCAGTTGTTAGAGATGCGCTATAGTAATGAACTTGATGAGGATGCGACTGAGTTTATTAATTATGCCGTCGAAGGTGTTAGCTTAATGCAAACCTTAATCGATGATGTATTGGCATATTCTAAAGTTGATGTGCAAGCGGTTGAATTTGAATTAACAGATGCAAATACATCTTTAGAACGTGCGTTAACACATTTACGTCAGCGTACAGCAGAAACCAAGGCAATAATTACGCATGATGATTTGCCGACGGTTATGGCAGACCGCACCCAGTTAATGCAGTTGTTCCAGAATTTGGTTGGTAATGCCATTAAATTCCACAGTGACGAAACACCCAAAATTCACATTAGTACAACTAGACTTGAAGACGAGTGGTTATTCTCGGTGTATGATAACGGTATTGGGATTGATCCGAAATTCAGCGAACGTATCTTTGTAATTTTTCAGCGTCTACATACGCGCGATGAGTATCCAGGTACGGGAATGGGACTAGCAATTTGCAAAAAAATCATAGAATGTCACCGAGGACGGATTTGGGTTGAGTCCAAACTTGGAGAAGGCGCCACTTTTTACTTTACACTTCCGGTTGGAGGACAGCGTAGTGAGCGGAGAGGACGTAAAGTCCAGAACAATATTTTTGGTCGAGGACAATAAAGCTGATATTCGTCTTATCCAAGAAGTATTGAAAAACAGCCTACTTCCTCACCAAGTAATCACTGCTCGTGATGGTGTCGATGCAATGGCGTATTTAAATCAGGAAGGTGAGTATAAAGATGCACTACGTCCAGATTTAATATTGCTCGATTTGAATTTGCCCAGAAAAGATGGACGTGAGGTACTAGCGGAGATTAAGACTGACCCCAAATTACGTCGTATACCTGTGATAGTACTGACGACTTCGAGTAATGAGGAGGATATTTATCACAGCTACGATTTACACGTAAATTGCTACATTACTAAATCTCGCAATCTCAGCCAGCTTTTTCAAATTGTCAAAATAATTGAGGATTTTTGGTTGTCTGTGGTGACTTTGCCCCTTGAATAAAACAAAATCTGGAGACGTGATATATTCCCTGCGGGACACTACGTGAACACGTCTCTACATTTATTGCTTATGGTTGAAAGCTTGGTCAAAATTTTGCTAATTGAAGACAACTTGGCAGAAGCTAGGTTGTTACAAGAGTTGCTGACTGGCGCCACACATAAATCTTCGGAGTTTTCGTTATTACATGTAAAACGTTTGGGAGATGGGTTACGCGAGTTAAGTCAATGTCAAATTACTGATATTAAATGTCCATTTGATGTAGTTTTACTCGATTTAACGCTTCCCGATAGCGATGGACTCGCTTCGCTCCCACCTTTGATTAATTTGGCGCCAAGTTTACCAATTGTTGTGTTAACTAATACTAACGATGAAGAATTAGCTTTAGATGCGGTGCGACAAGGCGCCCAAGATTATTTAGTTAAGCGTCAAATAAACGGCGCCATGTTGTTACGTTCTTTGAGGTATGCTATCGAGCGGAAACATGCGCTAGAAAATTTACGTACAGTTAACCACACGTTAGAAATGCGTGTAGAAGAATATACTGCGGAATTAATTAAAAAACAAGAAATCAACGAGTTCAAAAGCGAATTTGTCTCAATGCTATCTCATGACATTCGCAATCCACTTAATACAATCTTACTTGCCGCAGGATTACTACAAAACAACGAAGCTAGATTATCACCAGAGAAAAAGCACTTACACTTTCAGTTAATACGTTCTGCAATAAAAAATATGGCGCAGCTTTTAGACGAAGCGTCATTTATTGGTAAAGCTGATGCAGGAAAGGTTCATTGTGAATTAGACGAAATTAATTTAGAAACATTTTGCCGTCAACTTATTCACGAAGCACATCTAACAATTAGTGAAAAACGCCTTAATGTTATATACGAAAGTAGTGGCGCCACCAGTACCGGGTTATGGGATGAAACTTTGCTCAGACATATTTTAGGTAATTTACTCAATAACGCAATTAAGTATTCGCACGAAGGTGGAGATATTCGTTTTCAGTTATTTAGCGATATACATCAGGTAACTTTTAAAATACAAGACTCTGGTATTGGTATACCACACGAAGATTTGCCTAAACTTTTTCATCCTTTCCACCGTGCAGAAAATGTTGGCGCCATACCAGGTACAGGGTTAGGATTATCAATAGTGAAAAAATGCGTTGATGCTCATGGTGGTAAAATATCAGTTTCAAGTCAAGTAGACATAGGTACTACTTTTACTGTTATTTTGCCTTTAGTTTCTGAATAATTAATCTTGTGGAACAGTCTTGTGGAACAGGCATCCCTGCCTGTTATTCAATATTGTTTACTAATTAAGAGGCGGGCAAAGATGCCCGCTCCACAAGATGTTATTTAACTTGTAGCTAATCTTTCTTCTCCACTTGATGCAATAATTTCAAAATCTGTTGATAACGCTTATTTGTTAACTCCTCTGTGTAAATAATTTTACCTGCATCATGTAAAGCAACGCCTAAGCGAACAAAATTGCATCTACTTTAATACCAATTTGTTCAATTTTATACAGTAATAAATCAGCAGCTTCTCCAACTAAACGTACATGGCGAATTAACTTTAAAGAGGCGCGAATCGCAGTTTTAATAATTCATAAGCATCATTTACACTTCGAGCTTCTTTCATAAAAATTCATCATTCTCATAGTCTCGCTTGACCGTAGCACAGGTGCCTAGCTTGTAGCACATTCTTACAAATTGCTGTACAATCATACTACTGGTATGCCAAATATATGCCTAAGCGTGGCTTTTAAAATTGCAGCCCATAAAATTTAATAACGTAGAATAAGCGCGCTGTATAGAAGCGTAGGAAATGTTAACCTTAAATTTTAAGTAAGAAGATTATATATGGTTACTCTCATTGACTCTCAAAGCGGTTTAAGCGAAATCGAAATGCTGAACCAGGGAATGCACCACAAAATTGCCAATGAAATTGCTATTCTCAAAAGCATCGCTTATGACATATTGGAGTTTTCCCAGAATGAAGACTTACCTCTCAGTAGTATTGTTCAGGATATTGATTATATATTCTCACAAATCACTTGCCGCAAGACAGAGGGAAAGTTAAAAATTGCTGAAATACCTCATAATGATTATGAAAAAAAATCGGCAATACTTTCTCAGACCGCTCACGATATTTCTGATTTTGTCAATAAGAAGTTAGCAGTTATCAAATCTGAAGCTCAATTAGCAATACTGCAATTTCAACCTAACACTCCTCACTACAAAGACTTAAATAAGTTCTTAGTTCAGTTAGAACTTACCCAAGCAGCACTTGATGACCTGAAGACAATGAATGAGGGAATTGTAATTAAGCATCATAATTTTCTTGTTAAAAAGTTATTTGAGAGGTGGGAAACAAATCCTAAAATTCAACATGCAACTATTTATTTAGACATTCGTAATGGCAATCAAGAATTTAAAGGTGACGAGGAAAAAATCAAAAGTGCCATTCAAGAATTAGTAGAAAATTCTCTTAAGCATAACCCCGATAAACCTGATTTAGAAATTCACATTACTTCTAAGGATGTAGTAAATCTTCCAGAAAGTAGGGATTATAACATTTCTAGCGAACAAAAATATCTTTTGATTGAGTTTGCAGATAATGGTAAGGGTGTACCGGACGACAAAAAAGATTGGATATTTCAACCTTTGAAAACAACTTCTCCTAGAGGCAAAGGTAATGGCTTAGGTCTTTTTATTATTCGCAAGACTTTGGCAAAGATGAATGCTTACATCCATGAAAGTGGAAAAAATGGAGTGAAATTTGAAATATTCATACCATATGAGAACGATACTCATACCACAGTCAATCATTAATAAATATAAAATGAAGACCTGAGATTGAGCGTTCTCAAAACAATTGCTGCATTTCTTAATTGTGATGGAGGAACTCTGATTATTGGTGTAGAAGATAATGGTAATATATTTGGTTTAGAAAAAGACCTGTCATTACTCTCTAAGAAAAATCTTGACCAATTTGAACAGACAATCATCAATCTCATTTGCGACCGTATTGGCGCCAGCTTCACTCAACTAGTTAAAATTAGGTTTGAAAATCTTGAAGGTAAAGATGTTTGTGCTGTTGATGTAAGAAAATCAGCCAAGCGAGCTTTTATGAAAGGTAAGGAAAAACTGGAGTTTTATATTAGAGCAGGTAATACCTCGAAATCGCTTGAAGTCCCAGATATATATGATTATATGTGAACTAAAAGATTGCAACTAAATTATATAATCCCCCCAACCCCCTTGTTAAGGGGGGCTAAGAACACTTCTCTTGTCCCCCCTTATCAAGGCTACGGTGTACACACAAGTCGCTAAAATCCTTATCCCGCCTGGGATTAAAAATCCCAGTCTAATAGCACAAGTCCATTTAAATGATGATTTTAGCTATCAGACTTAGGTTTACTTTAGTTGGCATTTATTTGAGCATTTAAGGGGTGCTTAAGACCCGAAACGTATGCGGGGACTACTTGTGTGTACACGGTAGCCTTATCAAGGGGGATCAATTTCCAATTCTTTTATAAAACTTGATGATTTCTCAGTAAATATTCACACGTAATAGGCGCCTTTTTTATGCCATATTAGTTTAATTAACAGTATAGTTATACTATTAAGTGTGAATAATATGACGGAATTAGCAGTGATGAGCGTTGAAACTGCACGTACTGTTGCACAAGACCCTTCGACGGAGCCTTTCTCACTTGAACTGATAGCGTTGTATGGGGATGTAGAACTAGGTAAAAAAGCACCCTTAACAGTATTAGACAAGCTCGCAAAAGATACACGTCAAGCTGTAAAAATAGCTGTTGCGAACAATCCTAAAACTTCTATTGAAACATTAGAAGCGATTATAAGAGCAGACAAGTATCATAGTAAACCAAGTTTAGCTGCATTAAAACATTTGCTCTTAAGGGCGCCTTCTCGTGCAGAAAAACATCTTTTACATTATTACGAACAAATGGGTGATTCTGAGTTATCTAATTTTATTTTAGAACATCCTGCGGCGCCGATAGATTTACTAAAGAAAAAGCTGCGTTTGCTTTCTTGGATGGAACGCTATACTATTACACAGAATTCTAAAAGCTCACGGGCAATATTGGAAATTTTGGCTAAAGATGCTAACTGTGTTGTTTGTGCCGCTGCAAAAGAAAGGTGGATTTCTCTGTGAACTCTGTGTCTCTGTGGTAAAATAACTAACCTTGTCACTGCACAGGCAAGATGCCTGTGCTACATTAGGATGCCTGTGCTACATTTTTCAAATACTACACGATAAACAGGTTCACCTTTGCTTTGTGTCGAAATTTCCCTTTCGGTAGGTACAGGTAATGGATTTTCTGCTAACCATTCTCCAGTGCCTTGAATTTTAAATGCTGGATTTTCTAAAAACCTCGCGCGCATTTCTTCAGCAACAAATTCTATATCTGATTGTAAAAATACAATACCCGACGGCGCCATAAATTCGGCTAATTCTGTAACTAACTCAGGTTGAACTACACGTCTTTTAGCATGACGATTTTTAAACCAGGGGTCAGGAAATTGAATTGAAACTCGCTGTAATACACCTGGAGGTAGTGTAGATAATAATGGTTTGAGTGAATTATTGGCGTTGCAAAATAAATAATGTACGTTGGTTAAGTTTAATTCTGAACGTGTGATATTCGCATCTTCTACTAATGGTTTGCGAATTTCTAAACCTAAAAAATTCCAGTCAGGTTGGAGTGGCGCCATTTGTAATATAAATCTTCCACGCGCACAACCGATATCTAAGTGTAAAGGTTGATTAAGTTTGGTATAGATTTGTTCCCATTGAATTGGGTTTGTTGGTGCTAGGTACTTGTATGATAGCGGATTGACATGCTGCCGAACTCTGACGCGAGCCATATTGTTAAACGTTATACTTTTCTATAATGATTGTTTTTTTTGCTTTTTTTACACCGTTACTTTAAAATTACCCTTAGTTCAATGATTCCGAACTTTCGTTTTGCTGTAGTCAGCGATTTGCATATCGCACTTCCTCATACTATTTGGGATCACCCTAGTCGGTTTCATTTGGTTGAGGTGAGTATTCCCGCTTTTGAAAGTGTACTTGAGCATTTGATGCAAATCGATTTAGATTTTATTTTGTTGCCTGGTGATTTAACTCAACATGGCGAACCTGATAATCATAACTGGTTGCAGCAACGTTTGGCTAAGTTACCTTTCCCAGCTTATGTTATTCCTGGTAATCATGATGTTCCTGTTTTGGAAGCAAATAGTCAATCGATTGCTTTTAAAGATTTTCCCAAGTATTATCGTAAGTTTGGTTACGAGAACGACGAACTATATTATACTCGTTTGATTTTACCAGGTGTACGGTTAGTTGCTCTTAATTCTAATGCTTTTAATGAACAAGGAAATTTAATTGGGCGCCTAGTTCCGCAACAATTACAGTGGTTAGACAAAGTGTTGGCTAATGCTCAAGATGAGCTTGTGTTAGTAATGATACATCATAATGTGGTGGAGCATTTACCTAATCAAGCGCGCCACCCAATGGCTAATCGCTATATGCTAGAGAATGCAAGCGAGTTATTAGAGGTGTTACGGCGTTATCAAGTTAAGCTTGTTTTTACTGGGCATTTACACGTTCAAGATATTGCCGAAGATAACGGGGTATATGATATTACTACTGGTTCATTGGTAAGTTATCCACATCCTTATAGAATATTTGAGTATCGACAGGATGAATTGGGAAATAGTCGGTTGCAGGTTTTATCGTATCGCGTTGAGTCTGTACCTGAATTTCCTAATTTACAATGTTATTCGCGCACTTGGATGGGCGACCGTAGTTTTCCTTTTCTCGTTAGGCTGTTAACGTTGCCACCTTTAAGTTTACCTGTAAGTAAAGCTGAAGAGTTGGCACCGACTTTACGCGATTTTTGGGCAAATATTGCTGATGGTGATGCTGTGTTTGATTATCCGCAATTCCCAAAAGAGGTTAGTAATTATTTTTACAAGTATGCTGCGATGACAAAAGAGGGTCATCCGGCGTTGATTGATAATAATATTTCATTATTGTTGTAGAGACGCGATATATCGCGTCTCTACAATTGGCGGCAGATGCCAAAGACGGATGTGAAAGCGTGGAGAAATGTTCTGCCTTTAACGGGGCCAATTTCGCCACCGCAGAAAAATCCGCTTAGGGGTATGTTGTGGAGGTAGCGTTGGAATAAGTGCGAGTCAAAGTTAGGTTGACCGTATAGACCTTCACCTCTTCCTAAACAAGAAAACATTAAGGCGCCTACAGGAGTTTCTTGCCCAAAATGCTCTTTTTGATAACTTTGTAGAAATAATTCTAGGTCTTCAGCACTGGTTTGGGCGTCACGAATATGAAATTGTAAGCGCTGTCCTGGACGCACTACATCTCCTATGGCGATGGCGCCTGCTGAGGGGTCAACGCCAAGAATGCTACGTATCAAAAAGTCGCCTTGCTGTAAATTTTGTTTAAATTCGTCCATTGCGACCCCCACAAACAACCAGTTCTGCGCTAGCATTTTTTCTTCTTCGCTGAGGTCAGCAACTAAGTCACGTAATACTGCGAGGGGCACTTTGTCGTTGAGTTCAAGGATAATATTGCGGTCACCTCTGGTTACTTGTAGCGGTTCGCCAATAGGTCGGCATCCTTGGGCGACTATTGTATCGACAACAATATTGCCACTCAAAGCTACCCCTACCAAACCATCACGGTACATTTTGCCGTTGTAAAACAAAGCAACTCGACTGCCAAACCCACCACTACCACTCGCTTGACCACCTAATGTCACCGAACCAGGATAAGCAAAATCTAGTCCTTGCAGTAAATCATTTACACCCGTTGAGAATGTCCCGGAAAACAAAATAAATTTTGGGACTGGGTTTGCGGGCACACCAATAAAATCAACCCAAGCATCCGGCGAACTATCTAAATCGGGTAGTTCATCTAGGGTAATATGAAATGCCTGGACATTAACATCTGGTAAGTAGGCTAAAGTTAACGCGAGCGCGGGTTCCGCTTCGAGTTCCTGTGTTTGATTGTGAGCATTTGTACCAACTATGCCACCACCACTACAACCTATTAACACAGGTACAGAAAGCTTTAGAGCCAACAACGGTAATAACCTTGAATACTCGCTTGTAAAGGCACTCGAAATAAATACCAGTCCCAAATGAGGTTCGTGCGTTAACTGCGAAGTGGCTTTCTCTACTACTTCGTTAACAGCTGCTTCTAATGAAGGACGGGTTGATAGGGCATTCGCCCATTGCATTCGTGCCATGAGTTTGTGTAAGGCTTCGGTTTAAGCGTGGTGTTATACCTAATCTTAGACTAACGGTAATTGTATATTCGGGTTTTACAGTAAAAATTATTCGCCTAAATCTTAAAAAATCAATAAGGATATCCAGAATTGGTACGAGTTATTGTGTATTGATAGTATTGAGATGTAAAGTATAGGAATATATACCCAGACGTAGCGTCAACTCGCTAAAATGGTGTTTACATCAACCTAGAATGTGTTTTTTCCATCAAAACCATGCTGGTAGAATCAGAAATAATCTGTTTGACAATCACTTAAGGTAATACCAATGAGTATCCAAGAAAGAATCCAACAAGAACTCGAACAAGCTCGCGCTGTTTGTGACGCCACTGGTGGTGAGTCGTCTGAGTGCGCTGCTGCTTGGGACGCTGTTGAAGAACTTCAAGCTGAAGCTTCACACCAACGCCAAGAAAAACCAAAAAACTCTTTAGAACAATACTGCGACGCTAACCCAGAAGCTGCTGAGTGCAGAGTATACGAAGAATAATACTGTACTTAGTATACAACCTGGTTTCTGGTTTGATTTTCGTTCCCCCATGTAGAGACGCGATGTTCCTCGCGTCTCTACATTTTGGATTATCGTTATTATTATGTTATATTTTACACTTTATATTTTTGTGTAATTATGGGTAATGTTGCTTGGTATCGTGGACTAGTTTGGCTTGATTATCGATTAGCTATATTATTTACCGTAGTTATTCCTTTAATCTTGCTAATTTGGGCTTTTGTTCAAAAAGCTCAACCAATACAGCATTTGTTGATGATTTACTGGCGAGTGGCTAGTTTGTTAGTTATTACGCTTTATTTAATGATTGCTCAGTATCCGGTTGCTTTTCTTTCTGGGTTACTTGCGCGGATTCTAGTTCCAATTTCATTATGGTTTTGGGTAGACTTGAATGATGAGATTGAATATCAGTCAGGCGCCTTAAAGTTAATTTTTACCTCGTGGCGATGGGCAACCACCTTTTATTGTATTCTAGGTGTTATGGCATTAACTCCTGCACTAGGTTGTGGGTTTTCTGATACCGCTATCAAGACTAGTACTTGTCAACTGTGGTTAGAGGCGCCTTTAACATTTAAAGATATTTTCCACGCTAATACGAAAGTACCATTTTTAGGGATACTTGGTATTTTGGGTTTGATAATTTATGTTATTTACCTAAGTTATTTCGTAATTGTCAGACTTGGCAAACAAGGACGGTCAGCAACCGAACAATAAAACGAAACCTGGGTTTTAACCCAGGTTATAGAAATAAGTATCATGAACTTAGTTGAAAAAAGACTAGAAAATTATACAATTAAACGTCCTTTTCAAGTTTTAGTCGTAACTGCGCTTGTAGATGGTGAAGAGGACGAGATTACTGTTTTCAAAGGATTTTCGAGTTCGTTGGTGCGTGGAACACCTTCTGACCCCGATGTGCCAGTTTTACCAGATAATGCTAATATACTAAGTATAGATATAGTTGCTAGCCCTTATAATCCTGAAGCCCCTCGTTATATCGAGCAAAATTTATCTTGGTCGGTTATGCAAGCTCGGTTATCAGATGTTGGTGTGTAAGCGCGTGCAGTAGGCGATTCAAAAAGCTTTATAGTTATTTAAGTACAAACAAAGTAATTAAAATTACAATGTAACAAAAGCATCCGCATCAAGATATTGTAAAAAGTCTAACTCTTTGTTACGCAATCGCAAAATTATGTTAACTTATTATGAATAATCATAAATATCAGAATAAATAGTGATTTGTCGTATCCACTCTAGGGTAGATTTTTGTTTTTAACGCCATTCCCAATTATAGTCACGAGGCAGACGTAGCTTAATTTAAGCGTCTGTGAGAGTTTCGTATTACACTCATCCTTCGCGTAACATTTACACTCCCATTCATCATGAATACAGCGGTGACTCTACTTACAGAACAAGTGTCTCAAGAAAAACAGCCTTTGAGACTTATTACTCGTCAAATCGTAGTTATCCTCGACTTTGGCTCTCAGTACTCTGAACTAATAGCTCGTCGAGTTCGCGAGACTCAAGTATATTCCGAAGTCCTTTCCTATCGCACCACAGCAGAGCAAATTCGTCAACTAAATCCTAAAGGAATTATTCTTTCGGGTGGTCCAAGTTCAGTTTATGATACAGGCGCCCCACATTGTGACCCAGAAATTTGGAATCTAGGCATACCCATAATGGGTGTTTGCTACGGTATGCAGTTAATGGTGCAGCAGTTGGGGGGAGAAGTATCGCGTGCGACTAGAGGTGAATATGGAAAAGCCTCATTATATGTAGATGACGCAACAGACTTACTGGCAAACGTTGAAACTGGTACAACAATGTGGATGAGTCACGGTGACTCTGTAACCACTATGCCATCGGGTTTTGAGTTATTGGCACATACCGATAACACACCCTGCGCTGCCATAGCGAATCATGCTCATAAACTTTATGGGGTACAATTTCACCCAGAAGTCGTTCACTCACATGGTGGAGGAGCATTAATTCGTAATTTTGTTTACGACATTTGTGAATGCGAACCAACTTGGACGACCGACGCATTTGTAGAAGAAGCAGTACGCGAAATTCGTGCGCGTGTAGGAAACAAGCGCGTTTTACTTGCTTTATCTGGAGGAGTTGACTCTTCGACACTCGCATTTTTACTTTATAAAGCTATTGGTGAACAGCTTACATGTATGTTTATTGACCAAGGCTTTATGCGGAAGTTAGAGCCAGAACGACTAGTAAAATTGTTCAAAGAAGAGTTTCATATACCTGTAGAGTATGTCAACGCACGCCAACGCTTTTTAACTGCGCTTGATGGGATTACTGACCCAGAAGAAAAACGGCGTATTATCGGACACGAGTTCATTAGAGTGTTCGAGGAAGAGTCAAGACGTTTGGGACCATTCGATTATTTAGCACAGGGAACGCTATATCCTGATGTTATTGAATCTGCTGATACTAACGTAGACCCACAAACAGGTGAACGGGTAGCAGTAAAAATTAAAAGTCATCATAACGTTGGTGGGTTGCCCAAAGACCTACGATTTAAACTTGTTGAACCGCTTCGTAAGCTTTTCAAAGACGAAGTACGCAAAGTCGGACGTTCAATTGGTTTACCAGAAGAAATAGTTCAACGTCATCCCTTCCCAGGTCCTGGTTTGGCAATTCGTATTTTAGGCGAAGTTACTGCTGATAGGTTAAATATATTACGCGATGCTGACTTAATTGTACGGCAAGAAATTAACCAAAATGGTTTATATCATGATTGCTGGCAAGCTTTTGCAGTATTACTACCAATAAAAAGCGTTGGTGTAATGGGCGACCAGCGTACTTATGCGTACCCAATTGTTCTGCGAATTGTTACTAGCGAAGATGGAATGACAGCAGATTGGGCCCGCGTACCCTATGACGTTTTGGAAGTAATTTCTAATCGTATAGTTAACGAAGTTAAAGGTGTTAACCGCGTTGTCTATGACATTACCTCGAAACCACCTGGAACTATAGAGTGGGAATAGGCGCCCTTATTTCCTCTCTGTGTTCTCCGTGTCTCTGTGGTAATAAAGAATTTTTCACCACAGAGGCGCAGAGTACACAGAGGAAGAGTATAAAAATAGTGAAAAGTCCATATAATTGATAAGTGCCTCAATCAAGTATCTGGACTCTTAATAATGTGTGTAAATCGTGAGATTTATTGAATTGTAAAAAAGTTTAGTAGCTTTTTGCTTCGGAATTATTACTGAATAAAATACTGTGTATTTTTTAGTTTACGTGATTTGGCTGAGAATAAAATTGTTACAAAATACACATTTTTATCGAGATATAGTTTATGTAGATATAGGGAATCGAATTGTAAAAGTACTTCCCTGTCCTTCACCTAGACTTGTGGCAGTAATTGTACCACCATGTAATTCAATGATGTGACTTGCAATTGCCAGCCCTAAACCTAAACCCTGGCGCCTACCGCTAGAATTATCTTGTTGATAACGTTCAAATATTTGGGGTAAAAACTCTGGCTTAATACCTATACCTGTATCTTTAACGTCTATTTGAATGTAATTTAAATCTTGATTTCCTTGCCAAGCGTGTTTAATTGATAAATATACTTCGATACGCCCACCTACGTCGGTAAATTTTAGCGCGTTGGAGAGTAAATTTCCCATTACCTGTTGCAAGCGATGAATATCACCAGAGATAGGAGGTATTGAGTTATCAAGTACTGTTACAAAGCGAATGTTTTTAGCGTTGGCGTCTGGATAAGCTGTTTCGATAGCACCTGTGACAATAGTATAAAGGTTAACTGGCGCCAGTTCTAATTGCAGCTTACTTCTGAGGATACGCGAAATATCGAGCAAATCTTCAAGAAGTTTAGCTTGAGACTTGGCGTTGCGTTCAATTGTTTGAAGTGCTTTTTGAGTTGCAGCTTCGTCAAATTTGCGCGTTTGAAGTAACTTTGCCCAACCTAAAATAGCATTTAGAGGAGAGCGCAAGTCGTGTGATACCATCGCGACAAATTCATCTTTGGCACGGTTTGCTGTTTCTGCTGACTGTCGTGCTTTTTCTTCGAGTTCTAATAAATGCTTGTAACGTTCTTCGCTTTGCCGTAGTGCCGCTTCTGTTTGTTTAAGCTGAGTTAAATTTATGATAAAACAAGCACTGTAACCATCTTCTCTACCCTCCATTTGGGCAATACCAAGTAAGATGGGAACGCGCGTACCGTCTTTGTGAAAATACTCTTTTTCAAATGGAGTACAAATTCCGTTTAATTGTAGTTCTTTAATTTTTTCAGCATCAAGTTTTTTAAATTCTGATGGGGTTATTGTATCCCAACGCAGAACCCCTGCCTCAATATCGGCGCCTGTGTAGCCAAACATTTCTAAAAAAGCATTGTTTGCTTCATAAATACGACCACTGGCATCACCAAAATAAACACCTACAAAATTTGAGTCAACAATACGCCGAAACTTAGCTTCACTTTCACGCAATGCAGCTTCTGTTTGTTTTGCAACAGTAATATCAGTAGCATTACCAACTACTCGTGCGACATCTCCTTCCGAATTACGAATTATCTTACCTTTATCTTCCACATACCGATAGTTTCCATCTTTAGAACGTACTCGGTAGGACAAAGTATAACAATCTTGCTCGGTCATTATAGCATCAAGAGCGCTTTTCAAATCATTAATATCATCAGGATGAATTAATTGATACCACCATTCAACTGTTGGCTCAACTTCCGCAGTATCATAACCGAAAATCCGCGTTATTCCATCGCTACGTTCTATAGTGTTACCAAGAGTGTCCCAATCATAAATCAAGCTATTAACAGCGTGCGCTGCCAATTGAAACCGTTCATTACTTTTGCGGAGTGATTCCTCAGTTCGCTTATGTTCTGTAATATCGAGTGCAGTCCCAACAATTTGACGGGGTGAATTATCAAAATTACGCTTAAAAATAACTTCTTTACTTAATAACCATCTCCATTCCCCATTTTTATGTCGCATCCTATACTCAGTTTCAAGAGTATCACCATCCTGAAGTGTATTAAAACGCTCAAGCAGTTGAGGCAACCGTAACACATCCTCTGAATGCATAAGTAAAGTAAATAATTGGGCGCCCATCGCTTCAATTTCGGATGTCGTATAACCTAACACTTCGCCAATTTGACGATTTACATAGACGTTACGTTGCTCAACTAAGTCATAAACGTATAGTAAACCTGGTGTAGCTGTGGCGATGCGCTCGATAAAATCCTCAGCTTGCTTTTTGGCTGTAACATCACGCCATGATGCAACAATTCCATCTCCCATTTTGGAAATCCGAATATCGAATACGCGCGTTGACAACTGTTTGCCAAAAACGTCAGTATATACAAGTGATTCCTTTATTAAGGGTTGACCAGTTTCAACGACATAACAATATTTATCGAATAAACCACTCGTGCGTGTTGCAGGAAATAATTCACACACCAACTTACCTAGCTGCTCTGAGTTGCTCAACATATTCGCTTCACAAGCGGCAGCATTGACATATTCAAACCGAAAATCAATTATATTACCTTCTTTGTTACGAACTGCCGAATAAAAGCCGAAGCAGTCGAGTGAATTTTCGATGGAAGTACGAAAGCGTTCCTCACTAGAAAGCAATTTTCGGCGTAAACGTACATTTTCGACTGCTGAGTGTAATGTTGAGCGTAAAATTTCGGGTGTGGTTTCTCGCTTTACTAAATAATCTTGTATACCGCTTTTCATTGCTTGGACTGCAATTGCTTCGTTTCCCTGCGCGGTTATCATTATCGCAGCAGGCAGCCAGGTACGCGGTTGCTCATTGATTTGCTTTTTGAATTCGTCAATTAGCTCTAACCCATCGACATCAGGAAGCAAAAAGTCGAGTAAAATTACATCTGGCTGAAATTGGCGCCATGATTCAAGACCGCTTTTGCCAGTTGCGGCTTCGACAATTGTATAGTTATATTTTGTGTCTTGCTGTAAACAATGGCGGTAAAGCTCCCGTTCGCTAGGAGAATTGTCAATAATCAGGACAGTTAGCTCAGTCGTCATGTTTCCCAAGCCACAGTGTAAATATATACAGTATTGGGCAAATTAATCAATCGGTTTGCTATAATTAATACAGACAATATTATTCGCCACAAAATATTAATAACATATTTCAATCTCCTATAATTTTAAAGACATTGTAAATACTACTGCTGAACGATTTTTAAATCCTGATGTAGAGACGTGATTAATCACGTCTCTACGGTTGACGTTTTAGTAACTAATTTGCTTGGATACATAGCTGGCTGGTTCTACGTGTATCATGATTCTGGCTGGGGAAAATCTATCTTCTAGGAGTTTTTCTACTTGTTCAGTGATGCGGTGAGATGTTTCTACGTCAGGAGCATCTACTATTAAATGCATTTCTATAAATACTTGGCGCCCAATAACTCCACGCGAGGCAATACTATGACAGTTGACAACTCCAGGGACTGAGAGTGCCAAGGAATGAATAACTTCGGGAGCAACTGCCATTTCATCTACAAGCCACGGTAAATTTTCTTTTAATACTGTCCACCCACTCCAAAATACTAGTAGTGCTACAGGGAAGGATAAGACTATATCTAACCATTGATATCCTAACCACACACCAATCAATCCTGCGATAACTGTTATCGTTACCCAAATATCGCTCATTGTATGGGTTGCGTCAGCAATTAAAATGTTACTTTTTACGCGCCTACCTACGCGACGTTCATAAAATGCTACAAAAATGTTTACACCCAATACTAGTAGTAGTATCCATAGTTCTGAGGGAGTAATTTTTACTGGTTTGCCACCGTTGATTATTTTTTCGACGGCGCCTTGAATTATTTCAAAACAGGCAATTCCTAAAAAAGCAGCAATTCCCAATGCTCCCACAGCTTCAAATTTTTGATGCCCATAAGGATGTTCACGGTCAGGATAGGGAGAAGAAAAGCTACTGGTAATCAATCCTAGTACATTATTGGCACTATCGGTAACACTGTGCAGCGCGTCGGCAAGCAAGCTCAGGGAACCAGTCAAAGTTCCAACAAAAGCTTTTAGCACCATTACAAAAATATTTAACAGCAGTGTGATGAGTAAAACTCTTCTAACAACACCACGATTATCATAATTCATACAGTATATTTTACATCCATGCCTCTATTTATACTGTAGAACAAATCGCACAAAATAAATGTTGCAAACCCTTACATACTATAGCTTAGATATTTCTTTAGCCGCTATATTATACTTAAGTTTATTGCGAGTTCTTATCATTTTATATTTATTTATATTTAAATACGGCTTATTAAGTAAGTTGTTACGCACAGAAACCGGGTTTCTTGTTGATGTATAGTGATGAAAACGAGATTTTTCATAGAAACCCGGTTTCTTGTTGATGTATAGTAATGAAAACGAGATTTTTCATAGAAACCCGGTTTCTTGTTGATGTATAGTGATGAAAACGAGATTTTTCATAGAAACCCGGTTTCTTGTTGATGTATAGTGATGAAAACGAGATTTTTCATAGAAACCCGGTTTCTTTGACGAGATAATAAAATTATGTCTAGTACTCACTTAACATTAAACTTGGGCGAAGGTTCTATATCTTTTAGCTTTTCTGAGTCTGCTGCACGCGACTTGAAAGCTGCACTCGACCAATTGATAATGAGTCTCAAAGCTGTTTCGACGGCAAAAAGTGGTGGAGGCGCCAAACCAACTCCTCAACGTCCTGTAGAGTATAGATACACAGGAGAAGTGTTTCTGGAAATTTTTTGTAACCCAAATATCTGGGCAACACCTTTTGCGGCTAAAGTTCTAATTACCGTGCGCGATGCCACTATTAAACTAACTACAGAAGCTGAACTCACCCGAATTATAGAAGATGTGAATCAGTACTTAGAACAATTTTGACAAGCGGTTCAAAATTAAAAAAGGAGCAAGTGTTGCTGCCAGCACTGCTCCGGGAATTGAAAAAGACTCAAGCAATGAATTTTTATAGTTCCTTCTGTGATTACACCAACGCAATTAAGCGCTAAAAATCATTTTGATATATCCTCACTACAACAGGGATGAATAGGGACTCACGGGTGTAATAAATCCGTATTATGTAAGTTTTACTATTTTGGAACTTTAAAGTTTTTAGCCAAGATTTAAGTTAACAGGGAATAATTAAATCATGGATTGGGAGTAAGTAGGTTGTGAGCAGAGATTTTTCAGACTGGCAGTCTGCACAACCCACGAAAGGTTGTTAAATCTATGGTGACTTAATCTTAAGCCCAACCCAAAAAACCGAACGTTCAGATTAATTAGTCGTTTTCCCATTCCTCACGACCAATTAAGTCGGCGATGCGGTCTCGCAGCAAAAAGTCGCATTTTTCTAATTCACACTCAATACAAACCCATTCTCTGGCTGGAATGTACTGGCATAAGGTATAAATGGGCTGCTGTCTGCTTACAACCCCTTTCTGCACCAGCCGACGTGCTTCGTCTTGAATCACGCCTAGAGAATAGTAACTGATAGAAGGCACCGTATTGACACTCATATTATTTACTCACGAATTACACTTAACTAGTGTTCCCGAAATTGCACTAAAACTAACGCAGCAAAAAAATTTACTTATGGCTTGAGTTTTGTAGTTTGCTATACGGAACTATTTCCATTCTGGCGCTACACACCTTCAAATTATCTAAAGAAATGTGAAAAAAATCAATATCTCCTGACATATTTATCACCTGCTATCTTCTGTTCTCAGTGTTGAGCCATACTTTTAGACACATATTACTTTGCGGCGCTGACATGTCATTGCTTAAGCCCTCCAAAGCAAAATAGAGTGTTTTGATTAAGTGGCAAAACAGCGCAAAAGTAAGAACTGAAGGGCAGATTTGACCATAGTTATCGATGAAATATGTGGCGGTGGCATACAATCAAAACTGTTTTTCGTTCATAAGATACACACAAATTACCTGCCTAGGTTGAAGGTATAAACTAGCTCACGACTTAAGTGTTAACATACCTCATTTGCCCTTACGATTTATCTTGTCTTAAAGGTTTCTTAAACAAGTATTAAACAAGGTTAAGAATTTACTGGGTGTATGATTACAGATTTTTATGTGTAACAAAAAGACGATTGCCAAGCATTTCAATGTTAGTATAGCAAACAATGGCAAGCATAAAATTCCATTAAGGCAGTGCAATTACATAAATTATCGGGCTAAAAATATAACCGTTCTAGATAAACACGCTTAAAAACAGCAGGCGCCCTGGAAAGATTAACTATTATAAATTTATATAACATTTATTAAAAGAACCAATATCAAGCGACAAAACTGTGATGATGGAAACCAAAAGCTTGGGGGAACAATTTTCAGAACCTTGGTTTGTATTGATCCCCTGCTTTAGAGCTACCTCTTACTCCTCTTCTTGGTCTCCTTGTGAATCATCTACTGAATCATCAACCGGACGTTCGTTGCGAATACGATTGAGCAGCGATAAAACATTAGTACCACGCTCAATTGAATCATCCTCAACAAACATGACTTCTGGAGTACGACGTAAACGTACTCTTGAGCCAAGTTCGCTGCGGACGTAACCAGTAGCAGATTTTAGACCAGCCATTGTTTCGGCTTTGGCTTCTTGGGTTCCATAAATGGAAACATAAATTTTGGCATGTTGCAAATCGCCAGAAACATTAACATCTGTGACGCTGACCATTCCTGTTCCCACACGGTCATCTTTAATGCCGTTAAGCAGCATTTGACTGACTTCTCGTTTAATCAATTCTGCAACGCGCTCAACGCGACGATTATTAGCCATAATATTTTCAGTCTCCTCAATCAAAAATAGCACTCAGCACTCAGAACTCAGCACTCAGAACTCAGCACTCAGCACTCAGAACTCAGCACTCAGAACTCAGAACTTTAAACTAAACCGGGGTTAAGCCGAGCATTGCGCGTAATGTTAAGCTTACAAACACAAGGCTGCTTACTAAGATACCAATTAAGGCGATTACAGTTATTGGACGCTTGAGTAATGGCGCCATTGGAGCGAAGAGGTTGAGTAACACGCCAAGAAGGGTTGTAATAAAGTAGCGGGGGTAGCGGGAAATATTCTCCCAAAAACCGTCAAACATTTGATTTTATACTGCCTTAGTTTTAGTATAGGTTTTCAAGCACATACAATTCATTCTAATGTACGTGGCAGCAAAAAGGCGCCGTGTAGAGACGTTGACGAGTGGGAGCTTGACCAATTGTATTAAAAAGAAATCCCGCTCTGCGATAGAACGGGATTTCCTATAATTAATGATTAAGTGTAATAATTTCACGTATTTAGAATTAGAATAAACGCTACAAACTAGTTTGAAATATTTTTAACTCTAAGTTAATAACTTGAAGTTAAGTTAATTCAATTAACCAGCTTGCGCTTCGGCATGACCGTTACGAATTGTCCATGCTAATTCCAAAAGTTGAGTCCAGCGTTTTTGCAGTTGTTTTGGTGTGCATTTAACAGTTTTAGCAATAACTTGGTCATTAATAAGTGCTGTTTTTAGTTGCAGAATTTGTTGCTGTTGATCTGTTAGCTGGCTGACAAAATTTTCCCACTGCTGCGAAGATAACCCCAATTTCTGCTCGATACCCGCACCTAACCACTGATGTACTAGTTGCCAATTGTGAGTACGAGCAAATTTTTCAACGTGGTATTTAAAGCGTTGTTGCAAGTAGTCGCGTTGACGGCTAGTTAAACCTAAAATATGATCTATTTCAGGAGCAGATAAGTCTTGGAGTTTGAGTGTTAAATAATCTATACAGTCTTTTTGACCTTGCGCTTCGAGGTAGCTCATAAGTTCTTGAACAACGCGGTTACGTTCTGAATCTTCAGCGGGATCAAAGTTTCCTTGTGACACTAACTGCGCGCGTAATTGCTGTACAGTCGAGTTACGTTGGTAAGCTTCAGATTCTTCGGTACGTGAACCTTCGAGTGCTGCTTCAAAGTCAACAGTTGTTTCTTGTGGTTGGCGCCGGCTAAAACCTTGAGCGCGTAAAATAATCAATTGTTGGTTACAACCACCGGGTAGGTTAATTCGGCGTTTTGCATATTGTTCAGTAAATGCCATGTACTCAGCTAACTGTAACTTGGTACGTGGTGAGTAATTTTCGGCTAGTTCATTTTCACGGCGAAAAGCTTTGATGGCTTCGATATAAAATGCTTGTAAGAAATCTTCAATCAAATTATAGCGTGCGTCAAACCCTAGCTGAACATTAGGAGTTGAGATATGGCGGTATACCATTGAACCCAAGCTGCTATGTAATTCTACACGACCTCTTTGAGAACCAAGTTTGTAGTAATGCAGGCACTTTTGAATACGATGTCTTGCTAAGGTTAGTAACCAGGAATTAATTTCTCCGGAAGTTTGAATACGAGAGCTTTTATCGCAAATGCGTTCTACTTCGCGTGCAATGCGTGCTGAGACAGATTTAACACAGGCTTCCGAGGCTTTGATTTGTGGTTGTAATTCCTGACAAAGTAAATCGATTAACGTATTATCTGTGACAGCAGTAAATTCAGTAGAGAATTCGACGGAAGCGGGCTGGTTTGCGATTGAGACGTTGTTGATGAAGTTAGATTTCATGATTTTTTTTCCTGGAAGATAGCACCGTAACAAGTGCGAGCAAATTTTGGGCGATTGCTTTTTAACCGCTCACATCTATGACTGTATAGAATTAAAAAAAGTTACGGGTATCTACTTGTGTCGGTTTCTTTGAAATGCCACACTGCGACTGGCACATGGGCGCCCGACAATAGCTATTATGGTCTCAAACGCTTATACTGCAAGACTTCGACCACCATCTACATCTGTCTATTTTTAGTGGAGAAAGTGTGACACTTTTAAAAGTGGCGCCAAACACAACTTTTTGTTTTAGGAATAAAAATCAACAACGCCATCAACAACCCCTAGCCCTTGACGGACTAATACTGCTTCGTCCCCTGTTAGGTCTAAAATTGTGGATGTATTGTTGGTTGGTTCCTCGCCTGTATCGACGATTACATCAACAAAATCATCCAAACGGTCAAATAATTCTGCTTGTGTAATACCAAGCTTAAAATGTGTATCAAAATTTGTATCAAAATCTGTATCAATACCATCCTCGGTTGGCAAGTGCGCGCTCGTTGAGATTATGGGATTCCCCAACGCTGACAGCAAAGCCAAGCACACATTATGATTGGGTACTCGAATGCCAGTAGTTTTGCGTTTAGGATTTTGTACTAATTTCGGTACTAGTTTAGTGGCAGGTAACAAAAATGTGTATGGTCCAGGAATCAAGCGCTTCATAGTTCGGTAAGCGTTATCGCTCACAAAAGCGTATGTGGCAATATCTGAAAGCGAGGAACATAAAAACGTTAAAGGTTTGTTATTTGCTAGCTGCTTTATTTGTCTAACTCGTTCCACCGCTGATTTAACATTCAAGTCACAACCTATGGCATAAACTGTATCAGTAGGATACAGCATTACTGCACCACGCCTCAGTTCTGCTTGTATTTGTTCTATTCCACGGGTTTGGGGATTTTCAGGATGGATTGAAAAAATTTTTGTCATAGATTGGAGTCGCCGTTAACCACTAGTCATTTACTACTATTAATATGAGTAAAGTTGTTTATCTTCAATGTCCGACGGGTATTTCGGGCGATATGTGTCTAGGCGCCTTGGTAAGTTTAGGTGTCCCGGTTGAGTATTTGACAGAAAAGCTTAATTCTTTAGGAATTGAGAACGAGTATACTATTACCTCTGAATTAGTCCACCGCCACAGCCAAGAAGCAACAAAAGTTCATGTAAATTTGGTGGGACAAGATCATCATGGGCATCATCATCACCATGACCATCATCATGGGCGCCATTTGCCAGAAATAGAGGCGATGATTTTGAAGGCACAGTTACCAGCGCGTGCAGAAGCATGGAGTTTAGCGGTGTTTCGGCAGTTAGCGGTTGCAGAGGGTGCAGTACATGGTGTCGCACCAGAACAAGTACACTTTCATGAAGTTGGCGCCGTCGATGCGATAGTTGATATTGTAGGCACTTGTTTGGGTTTAGATTGGTTAGGTATTGATAATAATGAAGATGGTTTACCTTTACTTTATTGTTCAGCATTGCCAACAGGTGGTGGAACAGTGAAAGCAGCACATGGAGTAATGGCTGTTCCTGTTCCTGCGGTATTAAAGTTATGGGAAGCGCGCGGAGTCCCTGTTTATAGTAATGGTATTGAGAAAGAATTAGTAACGCCAACTGGTGCAGCGATAGTGACGACTCTAGCAAAACAATTTGGCGCCGCTCCAGCAATGAGTATAAAGCAAGTTGGACTTGGGGCTGGAAGTATAAATTTATCTATATCAAATGTTTTGCAGGCTTGGTTAGGTCATTCAAACTCAGAACAAAATGTTTCATTAGAGAGCAGTCCTTACATTGAAACAGTTTCTGTTCTTGAAACGCAAATCGATGATTTAAACCCGCAAGCTATAGGTTATTTGTACGATGAATTATTGACTGCTGGCGCATTAGATGTATTTACGCAGTCCATCGGTATGAAAAAATCACGTCCAGGAATTTTATTAACTGTGATTTCGAGGCAGGAAAAAATACAGCAAATTCAAGAAATTTTATTTCGGGAAACTACAACTTTAGGAATTCGTTGTTCGACGCAGCAACGTACTACACTGCAACGTCAAATGGAAACGGTCGAAACTGGTTATGGAACTGTATCTGTAAAAATTGCATGGCTTGGAGAAGCGACGAATAAAGTAGTGACGAATGTTCAACCCGAATACGAAGATTGTGCTTCTTTGGCAAGAAAATATAATATACCTTGGCGCCAAATTCAACGTCTAGCTTTACAAAGTTGGTATCAAAACAATAAGGATAGTTGATCCCCCCAACCCCCCTTAACAAGGGGGGCTAAGAGATAATGCAAATTCCCCCGAATTCACGGGGGATAATTTGGATTATATTATATCCGTTTTTACTTAGATTCCTTAAGACCACGCTTTACTGTTTCAGTTTCATCAATGCCTGCTCGCTTGATGCCTTCAATTGGATTTCCAATTGTTTTTTCAGTTTGATCTGCTGCATAGCCAGGAGCATCTTTTGCATTGTTCTTGATGTTTGTCAAGCCCTTTTTGGTAGACTTACCGAAACTATCTGCTTCGTCCTGCAATTTCTCTTTAACAGACTCAGCTTTTTCTTGAACGTTTTCTCCTAATTTGTCGCTATCTCTTGCAACGCGACTTGCATTTTCAGCAACGTTAGATGAACTTTTCTTAATATTTTCTTCTGCTTGACGCTTAAGTGCTTCAGCACGAGATTTTACGCTACCAAGTGCGCGTGAGTCTCTATCGCTAAAGTTATTCATTCCGCCTTCGTAATCATTAAGAGCACCTGTATCTTTTGGTGCATAATATTCAGATTTTTCTCCGGCATTAGGCTTTAATGTAGCAGCTAGGGAAGTACTGACGCTTGAAAAAAACAAGAACAAGCCTAATACTACAACAGCTAAAGCCTTTAACGGACGCAAGTTTTTCATTACCACTGCTCCTCTCTATTTAAGTTTCTAATTGATTGGTTATAATTATTGAACGGCTGGATTTGGCTTGAATTCAGGTCGAGATCCGGCTTCGTCTGCCTTATCTTTTAAAAACGCAGATGCATCTTTAACTGATTCAGTTACTGTTTCAACTCGGTCTTTAAGACGTTCACCAACACCTTCTTCGCGTTGAATTAAACCACCTGGTTTTGGTTGAAAATCTTTTTCGGTGATGATGGGCATTTCAGCCTCTTTTTGAGCGCGACCTGCTGGAGTTTCGGCGCCGGGATATAACATTTCGGTTTCGCGAGTTGCTACTCGTTGTGTAGTATCTAAACTCGCCTGTTCGTTACCCTTTTCATTTCTTGTAAATTTATCCCCACCACCCTTGTAAGGATTATTGGCGCCACCCATTTGTACTGGTTGGTTATTTGGATTAGCAGCTTGTGTATCTGTTGATGCACAGGCAGTTGTTATCATCAACAAAACTGCAAATAGGGTAGCAGTTACAATTTTGCGTAAGCTTACTAGTTTGATACTAGAAAATAAGGCTTTCACTTAGCCCTCCTGGGATTCAAGATTAATTTGTATAGCAATTCGCTTTGTCCTGCGGATAACTCCGTTAACGCAATTTCCACACGTCGGTTGTCGTCATGAATGCGATAAGCAAGACAACAACAATTCACAATATAGAAAGATTAAAGAGTCGTTGTCCTCTAACAAAAGACTAGTAATCATTAATCTTGAGAGTGATATGCTACAACTCAAGAGAGATATCAATGAACTTTTTGATACAACATCGCATCTACTTGTAAAGGCGGGTTTACAAGATAGGAACGCTTAATTGCAAAATATTTGTGAACCCGCCCTTGCTACAATGTTGTAAAAACAATGATGTCGATGTTCAAGCGGATACTGCGCTGGCTAATTTTGGGTGGAACATTATTTTTTTTGGCAAAAGCCTTGAAAGATAATTGGTACTCAGTAATGGCTATTCAAATTGATGAAGCCGGATGGGCTATTCTTAGTATTGCCACTGGTGTAACTTTACTGGCACATACTTGGGCAGGTTTGGTATGGACTTGGGTGTTAAGAGAATTAAAGGCACCTGTGCCAACTTTCCATTTTATCCAAGTTTACCTCAAAACTAACATTGCGAAATATTTACCTGGTAACGTTTGGCATCACTGGGGAAGAATTGTTGCAGCCAAAAAAGCGCAAGTACCTACAGGGGTTGCGACATTAAGCGTTTTACTCGAACCATTATTAATGGCTGCAGCAGCTTCAGTGGTGATTGTTTTATTCGGCAACCAGTTTACCGCATTAACAGACAACACAATTGTGCAAATTATGCAAGTGCTTTTGTTAATAGTAGTGCTTTGTATTTTCCATCCCCGCTTTCTCAATCCGATTTTAAATTTTCTACAAAAGCTGAAGTTAAAGAATAAAAAAACTGGTTCTACCGAAGAATCCTCGGAATCTACGACAAGTTTACGTTTAGAACGCTATCCTTTAAAGCCGTTATTGGGAGAACTGACTTTTTTAGTATTGCGTGCTTCAGGGTTTATTTTAACTGTATTTGCACTTGCCCCTGTACAGTTACATCAGCTTCCCATACTCTTGAGCGCATTTAGTCTTGCTTGGTTGCTCGGATTGATTACACCCGGCGCCCCAGGTGGTTTGGGAGTTTTTGAAGCAACAGCGATTGTTATATTACAGTATCACTTTCCTAGCGCCTTAGTAATTAGCGCAGCTGCTTTATACCGCTTAATCAGCATTTTCGCTGAAAGCGCAGGTGCAGCACTCGCGTTTGCAGATGAGCGATTAACCATTAACTTTTAAGCTTTTAACTGTGAAAACACTCGGTAAGCGTCTAAGTCATTAATATGATTTTTATTCTCATTTTCATTGGCTGCTTTTTCTTGTTCCATCATGATTAAGTTGTATTCAACGTTTTCAGCGTAAATAGCAAATGTGATATTAAAAATTTCGATAAAATTAAT
Organism: Calothrix sp. PCC 7716; assembly: GCF_019977735.1. Classification (GTDB taxonomy): domain Bacteria; phylum Cyanobacteriota; class Cyanobacteriia; order Cyanobacteriales; family Nostocaceae; genus Dulcicalothrix. Next base: position 1,801,715 of record NZ_AP025018.1, read on the forward strand.
TACCCATTTACATTCGTCTTCTGGATATTTATCATAATAACGAATTAAATCAGCAATCCTCATATCTAAATGATTACGTGAATTTTTGGAAATTAAAACTATCTTAAGTAGCACAACCACTAAAGTTAGTGGATTTCCTTGAGAAAGTAACATAATGAATAAAGTCGAGGGTTCGCGTCCGTTTTCCGTAGTCAAACAGTCGATTACTCTGTTACAAGTCCTTAGAACAAAATCTTTATTAATAGTGCGTTCGTGATATTCTTGTTTCCAAAAATCAAGTTTATCAGCTAGTTGCTGTTTAAGAGTTTCAACAAAATCTTGCTGTTGAACCGAAAAAATTAAATACTTTTGTAAACTAATTTTAAAATCTAAAAAGCTTTGATTTTGAACTTGTTTTATAAAAATATTTGCAATATTTTCATAGCTAAAAACACCTTTCTTTAAAACGATAGTTTTGATTAACCTAAGAACATTATCTCCTAAAATACTTGGATTTCGATAGCGCGTACTAATTGAACTTGTCGGCACACATGCTTGTGATTGTGAGCGCGCGATATACATTGCTAGCTCAAACTTATACTTTTCTTTCAAAACCTTAGAAAGTTTCCTAGCAGCTTCTTTTTGCTCTTTAGGGTTATCTTCTTTCAAAGATTGAGCAAATAGTAAAAATGAGCTATAGCGATTAACCCAATGTCCCTTCACTTGTTCATCATGACGATGAGCAAATAGCTGTAACTCTTGATAATCTGTACTTTTAAGAAAATTATCTAACCAAGTTCGAGCTATTTTAATTTTAGAAGGAGTATTAGGCGTAAGCTGAAGTTTATAGTTACCTATTAACTCAACCAACTCACGAATATATTTGTTTCTTCTAGTACTTTCCCAGTTATTAATTAAAATATAGCAGCAGCGCTTAATAGTATTGCTAAACTCCTGCTCTGAATGTTCTAAAAAAACGATATACAGCCCCAAAGAAGACTTTGAGGCTTCTGAGTCCAGGCAATCGATAAAAGAACGCTTAAAAACTCGTAGAACTTCCTCTGGTTGCCAGCTTTTTACAATTCGCAGTAAAAAACTGTACATTTTTTCTTGGACGTTCTGTAATTTAATGCGTTTGTCCTTCGATTTTGGAAGATGTCGATTACCCTGACCATGTGGCAAGCTATTAACGGTCATTATGCTACCCAAGACCAACAGTCCTCTTTCTCCTTGTCACCAGCTTAACCTTGCATAATACGAGTATCAATCTATCCTCACTAAAATATTTATTTTTTTCACAGAAAATTAATAAACTCCCAATTTTATATGTAAATTCATTGAACTTTATTTAAGTAACTACTGATATCCACCAAGACAAATGAAACATTTATGCTACATATCTATACGTGTTTATACAAATTTACTATTAGACTTAGGAAAATTACAATTGCACCCAAAATTCCTAGAGGATAAGTCGTATATCTATATATCCTCTAGGAAAATTACAATGGCGCCGAAATTCCTAGAGGATAAGTCGTATATCCATATATCCTCTAGGAAAATTACAATGGCGCCGATGGTCTATGTCATTAATTTTGTGGTGTTAACATAGCAAATGCTGAAGCTGTATAAAAATTACGCTAGCTATACAAATGAATTAGTAAAATAGCGGGTTTTCTGCGTTCACGGAGTGTCTCCGGAGGGCGATAAACACGTAATTCTTCAAAAAATAAGTAGTAATATTTACGTTAATTTCATCGTGTGAACGCAGGATGCCCGTAATGTTTTACTGGGGGATATACAATAAGTACGAGTCAATACAACAAGAGACCGAGTATAATCGGTCTCTTAAAAAGTCTATTATATGGGGGCGGAGGGACTTGAACCCTCACGACCGTTTAAGGTCAACGGATTTTCATCCTTTTGTAGCTTTCACTACTACCAACTTTGAATCAACTGTAGGTTTTAAGGATTGGACTCTCCCTTTACCCTCGGCTTAACGTTAGGGTAGCTCCCGTCGAGTCTCTGCACCTTCCAATAAGTTAGAAGTAGAGACGCAATTAGTTACGTCTGTACGAGTTAGGAGTTAAAAACACTCAGCACTCAGCACTTTTCACTCTTTACTTTCTTTGGCTTGGCTCAGGATTGCCGTATCTATAAAAATATAGAATTAGGTTTCCCTGAATTTGAGAGCTTACACTTGAAGGATTTCTCACAGCAAGGCTCAGTTGTCTAAGTCCGTAGCGTCTACCATTCCGCCACGCCCCCAAGATATAGTTTGGGTTTACTCGTGAAGGCATCAACTGCCCCCTATATATTTGAGCATCAATTATGTGATTTGTCCAACATTTTTACAAAAAAGTTGAAAAAAATTTTGGAATCAAGATTTATGAGCAGGTGGCACCGTTAAAATCAATCAAACTGGACTTCCCGCAAGTGGGCAAAGAGCCTATTATGGGAATAGTGCAGTTATCTCAAAACAACAGAACCTTATATGATGACGACGCTTTTATCTTCGACGATGATTGTACCCCTGCTGTACTTGGCTCTAGCTGGAGCTTATCTTTTAGTGTTGCCGTTCATCATCGTGTATTACATGAAGCTACGCTGGTACTCAGTAAGCTCATTCGAGCGTGCATTTATGTATTTTTTAGTATTCTTGTTCCTTCCGGGGTTGCTCGTTTTGTCTCCTTTTCTCAATTTTCGACCCAAGCGTCGGCAAATTGAAGCTTAGAATAATAGATCAGGCTCAAATAATTTTTCGATAGGTCATGACAACTTTATGCGACGTATAGACGCGATTGTTATTGTATTAGGCGTTTTCTTATCAGGTGGCTTAGGGTACATAATATTCCAGCAATTTGGCTTTGATAGTCAATCTGCTGGTATTTGGACTCAAGCGGTACTTGTCGTCGGCTTAATTGGTTGGCTCGTGACCTATCTCGGACGCGCGGTCGGTAATAAAATGACTTACCATGAGCAACGTCAACAATATGAAGAAGCTTATTTTGAAAAACGTCTAAACGAGCTTACCCCCGAAGAACTAGAAAAAATTCAAGCCGAAATTGAACAAGAAAAGAAAACTAAATAGTTTCTAAGTACTAATAAAATTTGAATATTTGATCAATGACTGCTATTTCTGATTGTTTTAAGACTTTGGCGCAAACTAATTCGTGTGCCTTAATTCCTTTCATTACTGCTGGAGACCCAGATTTACATACTACTGCGGCAGCTTTACAGGTTCTTGACCAGAACGGCGCCAGTATAATTGAGTTGGGGGTTCCATATTCAGACCCGCTTGCAGATGGGCCTGTAATTCAGGCAGCAGCAACACGCGCACTTCAAAATGGAACGACGCTGCCATCTGTGTTAGAGATGTTGAAAGCAACCACACCAAAAATTTTGGCGCCCATAATTCTTTTTACTTACTACAACCCAATATTAAATCGCGGTATCGATAATTTTCTACTAGACGTAAAATCATCGGGTGTTGCTGGGCTGGTAGTTCCCGATTTACCTTTGGAAGAATCTGCGACCCTACTTGAACCCGCCGCTGCTATGGATATTGATGTAACGCTGTTAGTGGCGCCAACTAGCTCAAAGGAACGAATTGAGGCTATTGCTCGTGCGTCACAGGGTTTTATTTACTTGGTCAGCGTTACCGGAGTAACAGGAGTACGTACTCAAATCGAAACAAGAGTATCAGATTTAATTAATCAAATACGTGCGGTTACTGATAAGCCAATCGGTGTAGGCTTTGGAATATCACAAGCCGAACAAGCTCGTCAGGTTAAAGACTGGGGTGCCGACGCGGTAATAGTCGGCAGTGCTGTAGTTAAACGTTTGGCTGAAGGTACGCCACAACAAGGTTTAGAGTCGGTGAGTGAATTTATTTATAGTCTCAAACACGCAATTACTTAGTTCATAAATAATTTCAATACTAATCAGTGCTTTTTACCCTGAAAGGTGATTATAAAAAGTGTTAAGAGTAACAAGAGTATCACCCTACGTAGTAGACAATTTAACAGTTATCGTCTTGAATATATAAAGCGTATGTCGGACGGTTAACTAATAGATGGTGCCATGTATCCAGATTTGGCGGTCATATAAAGTTAGTTGAGGTATAAATAGATGAATAAGTGTGAGAGTGTATAAGGAAATTATGAATATTGTTACATCGCTTGAAGGGAAGGGGGCGCGATGAGTGAAAGCATGGCATTTATTGGTGGAGTAGCAGTTGCTGGACTCGCAGCATTAGTACTACTCAAGGGAACAGGCAACCCAGCTCAATCTGGTTTTGTTCCTCCACAAATTCAGGCGCCGATTGTACCACAGCAAGTAGTACCACAGCAGTTTGGACAATACGGTTATCCAGGAGTTGGTGTTGTTCCAAATCCTGTGCCAAATGCTCCTAATGACCAGTTACGTTTGGACAACGAGCGCGCAAAAATGCAACTCGATGCTCTTCAACGTGACAACGACCGACTCAAAGCCGAAAACCAACAACTCAACTTCCAACTTCAATCCGTTATTGGTAGTGCCCAACAAAGAGCATTACAAGATCAACAAAACCAACAGCGAGCAAATGCATTACAGCAAACCCAAACTCCTTGGTGGTCGTCTGGAATTATTTGGGCTGTCGGAGGAATGGCTTTAACGGTTGGTGGGGGTATTGTTGTAGCTGGTGTGTCAAGTTTGTTCTCACAAAAACCACGCCCTGTTCGTACTGTTCAAGTAGTACATCCATATACCGGGCCGACACCACCACTTGCTCCCACCCGTCGTGCGGAATTTTTACCAGGTCGCAATGACGCTAGACGAGTTGAAACTCACGAGTATGAGGATACATATTAGACATTTGTCTAGCACAATTGAAAATTAATTATGGGACGATGATTTTAGTGATAAGCATTGCTTGAAATTACCTTTATCACTAATATTCTTTGTCCCTTTTGATTTGTTACATTATTTCACTATAGGTTGAGTCCTACATAAAGTCGCTACAAGTTTGCGTGGACAGTTTTTCAACTGTCTTTTAAGTATTTAATACTAGTTTAAACGTTATCTCTATATAACTTTGTATCAATTTTAATATTATGCTTGATCAAAATATATCGATTAAGTAGTTATTTGAATGAGTATATAAGTATTATGATATACTTGCGTGTAGAAAATACTGAGACTTTCATTAATTAGTTATTCAATCAAATTTATTGCGGCGCCGCAAAATAAATTGAGCAGTTATTAAATATTTACTCTAAGCAAAAACGTGGCACTTTAAATATATAATAAAGATATAATAAAACAATGACACTTTGCTTCAATCATGAAATTAGCCCTTGAACCATCACAACTTTTATAAGTGCTATACTTCTTGAATACCAGCAATAGAAATCTGCGTTTCTGACCAAAAAGTAATTTTATTTTATTGCTCAACTCTAAAAACAAATCTCTACTAACTGCTTCTACGTCTTAGGACATATCGTATAAAATAACACATATCTTCCGAATGAAGTATATACGGATAAATCTGCACGTGGCAATATAAGAAAAAATACTGAACAATTTTTCATCACCCTGATTGCTTATGGTTCATTTCTGGGTAATATTACTTAAGTGTTACCTTTAGCTTCTAGGGATTCGGCTGCATCGACTAAAGTGTTGTGACTCGGATAAGCCTCCATGAGTTCTAGGTAGCGACAGACATCATGATTATTCATGATTAAAATATGCGCGGATATGTTTTTTTTACAGGAACATAATAATCCAAGAATGCGTCTGCGCTTTTTGAACAGTCTCTTTATGAACGTGTTCTATATCCTCACACAGAGATCAAAGTAAGCTCTTTCGTAGAAGAGCAAAGATATCATCAACACAGCAGCAGTAATCGTTACTTTATACGAAGTTGTTGATGTTGTTGAAAATTATAGTGACTGTTGTAGTTTAGTTGAATAAATTCAGCTCGATTTGATATGCTTGCTATCTTTTATTGTTAGCAAGTAATACAACTGTCTCTATATGCTTCTACTATTTTTGTTATTCCTAAAGAGAGATTGCAAAGATAATTAAAATAAAGCAAAAATTGCCGTAAAAATGTCAACCATATTGTGAGGATGGATAGAATGAGCGATAATGTGCCTTAAATAGAAAAAATTTTTACAAACAATTTAAAGGAAAAATGCATCTTTTTTTACGCCTGCGTTCGCATTTAACTATCAAAAATTTTAGCTTCATTCCCCCAGGAGTAAGGCTTTGATAACAAATCGAAACATCTAACGGTTTTGAATTCAATTGAAAGCCTTGATTTAAAGTAAATCCAATTCTATTAGTTGATGCCTAACAATGACATCTATATTATCGTGGTTGAGGCGTAAGCACCTCTTTTTTCCGGTTTTTACACTCAGTATATTTACTTACGGAATTATCCCTGGTTCTGCTCAAACTGAAATACCAAATACTGCGCGTGTAGGCGCCGACAATATCCCCGAAACACCCAATGGTAGGGTTGTTGACTCTAACCAAGTAGTAGTTCGAGCGGGACAAGCAGCGTTAGAAATTATCAAAACTGGAGACCGCGCAGCTGCGGAACCAGGTGATACCGTTATTTACAGACTAGCAATTAGAAATACAGGTAGGGTCGCAGCAAGAAATATCACGGTTACAGACAGGTTGCCGTTAGGATTGCTTTTTATTAATAGGTCAGTTCGAGGCAGCATTGGCGACCGAACTGTACAAATAAGTCTAAGCAGTGGTACTAGAAATACGGTAACAATAAGTACACCCGAAGAGCTACAACCAAACCAATCATTAAATGTTTCTTATGCGGTAGAAGTAACACCTGATGCTGTACGCGGAACGGGTAGAAACCTTGCACAAGCGCGCGCGGGCAACCTCACGAGTAATCAGGCGAGTCATACATTGCGTGTGCGCGCTGGTATTATATCAGACTGTGCGACTTTGATTGGGCGAGTATTTGTTGATAAAAACTTTGATGGAGAACAACAGCGTAACGAACCCGGAGTGCCAAATGCTGTTATTTACATGGATGATGGCAACCGCATTGTCACCGATGCAAATGGTCTGTACTCGTTGGCAAATGTTGTATCTGGGTATCGGTCGGCAGCACTTGATTTAACGAGTTTGCCCGGTTACGCTCTAGCACCGAACAAGTACTTCATCGAAAGAAACAGTCAGTCACGAATGATTCGACTGGCGCCAGGAAGTATGGCACGAGTAAATTTTGCAGTCACGCCAGCGTTTTCAGAGGGTAAACGATGAAAACAAACTTAGAGAAACCAAATCAAAGCGCGAATATTTCTAATAAATTGCAGCTAAATCACTACGGATGTCAAAGGGTCAAGACCCCACACACGATAAGTAAACCAGGTTCTTCAGTTTTACGTTACGCCCTACACAAGGCAATGTCCGTCAAAGGTAACGCAGTCGTCCCTTTCCTTGCTGCTATTTTTATACCTTCGTTGGGCATTTTTAGTGTATTTGTACCGAAAACAGCACAAGCTGCAAATTTAACGGCGCCATCACTTTCAACGAGTCGCGATAATGCTAGCTCTACTTTAATAGCCGAAGCCGAAGAAGGAACAACACCAGCGAGCGGACAAGGAAGTAGTAATTTAATAAATCCTACCTTCAACAATCCGATAATTCCTTCTTCCACCCCAACGGTACCAAACCCGGATAGTTCTTTACAAAATCAAGAGCCTAATTCTTCAGTACAACCTTCGGCACAACAAGTTAATCAACAACAAACGCAACCAACTGCTTTACCAGTCGGACTTACCGCCCAGAAAGTTAAGCTAGATATTGCGCCAGCAGGAGAAGAGCGAGCGCAAGCAGATGGACGTTCGACAATTAGGTTACGTGGGACATTAACCGACGAAAAAGGTCAGCCCATTACAGGTGATGTACTTGTAACATTAACTAGTTCAGCTGGTAAATTTGTTGGCGCCGACCAAAGTCGTGATGCTTCTGGTTTTCAAGTTATCGCACGTGATGGGGAATTTATCGCCACACTGCAAACCGATATAAAACCCCAACAAGTGCGGGTTCGGGCGGCAGTTGATAAAATTCGAGTCAGAGATGGTGCGCGCATTTCTCCCAGAGTTGACCAACTTGATCCCCGCATCGTCGGTCCACGCTCGGATGATTTTTTTCCACAGCAAAACGACACGACAATATTAAACAGCACCATTGACTCACCGTTAGAGGCTTATACCCAAGTTGAGTTTGTGACGTTTTTACGTCCTTCACTCGCTACAGGTATTATCAATTTGCGAATTGGTGCGGGTGGTACCGATTATTGGGGTAGTTTTAGTGATTTTCTTAACCCTAGTAGAATTGACGATGGTACAACGGTAGATTTTAAAGCGAGCGTTTTTGCCACGGGTAAAGTTGGCGAATGGTTATTTACTGGAGCATTTAATAGCTATCGTCCCATTAACCAAGATTGCGAAGGCAGAAACAGATTATTTGGCAGTATTCAGTTTTGCGAACAGCAATATCCTGTTTACGGTGATAGTTCGACGATGATTCCGACTACACCGTCTATTGATAGTGTTTACGCAAGATTTGAACGAACTCCATCAATACCAGGCGCCGAACCTGATTATTTGATGTGGGGTGATTACAACACCGAAGAATTTTCTCGCATTTCACAGTTATATACAGCGACAACACGCCAATTGCACGGTTTGAAGTTGAATTACAACTTTGGACCATTGCAAGTCACGGGGATGTACGCCAATAACATCGAAGGATTTCAACGTGATACTTTTGTACCTAATGGTACGAGCGGAAATTACTTCTTATCGCGGCGCCTGCTTGTACCAGGAAGTGAAACTGTATATGTAGAAGCAGAGGAAATTAACCGTCCCGGTACAGTAGTTGAGCGTCAACCATTATATAGAGACGTAGATTACGAAATTGATTACGACCGAGGTACATTACTATTCCGGCGCCCAATATTAGCCACTGATTTAAACCCGTTTGGTGCAACTTTGGTACGGCGAGTAGTTGTTTCGTACCAAAACGAAGGTGGTCAAGACTCTAATCTCTATGCTGGACGAATTCAATATAACTTCTCGAATGACCTGGAGAGGAAATCATTTTTAGCAGGAAGTTATTTGCGTGAAGACCAAGGAGATAATGACTTTGAACTTTACGGTGCCGATTTTTTAGTTTCACTTGGTAACGTTGGCAAAATTATCGGTGAAATAGCACGCTCGAATAGCGATTTAATAACCGGAGATAACGTTAGCGGCAATGCGTACAGACTCGAAGCAAATGTCAACTTTGGTGAAAGAGTTTTAGGTGAAGGTTATTACAGAGCAGTAGAACCGAATTTTGTCAACAATGCTACGACCAGTTTTTCACCTGGACAGACTCGTTACGGAGCATCTGTATTGGCTAGAGCGACGGACACTACTAGCTTCCGGTTTTCTTATGACTTTGAAGAAAACTATGGTACTGCACCCGGTCGTGTTGTAGACTTCTTCGACTTATTCAACCCGCAACCCCTGGCACGTCCTGGTGAAAGAATTAGTAACGAACTAAGAACTTTCCGCGCTGGTATTTTACAACGCTTTGGTACTAGTCGATTAAGTCCAGAAGGAAGTGTGGAATATGTGAATCGTTCTCGCGAAGACAGGGTAAATAACGCTCTTAGCGGTGATGCAAATCAACTAGTATCACGTCTAAGAGTACCTTTAGGAGAATCATTACTATTCCAGGCGCAGAATGAACTCAATATTGATGGGAATGACCCGCTATATCCCAACAGAACCACACTGGGATTAGATTGGAGAGCATATCAAGGAGTGACATTCCGGTTAGCGCATCAATTCTATGACAGTAGCGAATTACTTCAAGGTAACTCTATAACTACTTTCGACACGTTACTAGACCATAAGTTCTCTGAAAACACTGCAATTACGGGACGTTATTCAGTACTGAGTGCATATAACGGACTTCAAGGACAAGGCGCCGTTGGACTAAATAATAGATGGGTACTGGCGCCTGGTTTGCGGATGAGTGTCGGTTACGAATATGTTTTCCGAAATCTTTTCAACGCCACTGCTGCTGGACCTCGTTACGAGCAATACTATACAGTCGGACAAACCGCATCCTCCCTAGGGTTATTTTCTGGTTCAGTTTATAGCCTTGGTCTTGAATATACCGATAACCCAAATTTTCAAGCTAGTACGAGATTTGAATATCGTGATGGCGACGAAAGCAATAACCTTGTAATTTCTGCTGCAGCGGCGGGTAAAATTTCACCTGCATTAACAGCTTTAGTTAGATATCAACAAGCAGGTGAAGCAAACGTATTTTTACCAACCTCTTCCAGCATTGGTGGTACTGATGGCGTTAGATTTCAAGACCTCGGTGATACCTCAAACTTAAGAATTGGTTTAGCATATCGCGACCCAACAAACGATAAATTTAACGCCTTATTCAAATACGAATGGCGCCAAAATTTCGACTCAATACCCGAAACACAACTAATTGGTTCAACGGTAACTGGTCATGTACTTTCAATGGAAGGTATTTATGCACCAGACTGGCGTTGGGAATTTTTTGGTAAATTTGCACTACGTAACGGTGTAACTTTTGCTTCAGGTGATAGATTTGATGGCACAGCGAAATTGGCTCAATTGCGTGCTACATACCGTTTAGGTTATCGCACCGATTTAGCTGTAGAAGGTCGCTGGATTGGTCAAGATTCTAACAGTAACAACGGTTACACCGAGTATGGTTTAGCAGTTGAAAGCGGTTATTACTTAACACCCGATTTACGATTAGCAGCAGGTTACAGTTTTGGTAGCGTCGATGTTAACGCTGATAGAGACTTTTCGGGTTATCGTTCTGAAGGTGGCTTTTATGTAAACGTCAGCTTAAAACTCAACGAACTATTAGGTGGATTTGGGTTACAAAAACCTGTACCCAAACAACAGCAAGAATCTGTAGTTCAGCCAGTTTCAACGGCGCCACAAACACCACCAAATCCATTCCCAGTTAATCCACCAGTTAATCCAAATAACGAGGTTCAACCTCAAACAACACCTCAAACCACACCTCAAACCACACCTCAAACCACACCTCAAACCACACCTATTAATCAATCAAGCAGCAACTTAAATAGCAAGTCTTCTTACTGTCATGCTGACGAAGGAAGCATCTTAAACAACTCAAATCCTACAGAGATTCTTCCCTGCGGTCAGAATGATAAAGTTTCACAGCAAAGTGAGTTGAAACAGCCAACAGATGTTCAATCTTTCGTTAATGAACGTACAAACGATTTTGGTGAACCTCAAGAAGTAACTAAAAATACTGAGTTGACTAGTGAAAATGCATGGTTCCAACCTCAAAAGGATATTAATAATCAAAATATCCATTTAGAGGAGCAAAATGTAGTTTCATATCCTACACATTCGGAAAGTGAACTAGGAATTAAACCCCTAACACCAGTAAGTAAATCGGGGCAACAGCAGCTTTTGGACAAACTCAGAAAATTAACTCAGGCGCCAATTGACTTCAACCAGTCTTTCAACGCTGTTACTGTTCAAGGTGTAGAGGAGAGGAGTAAGGATTAATGGAAGAATTTAAACATTATTGGTCAAAACAGAGGAGTAAAAAAAAGGAAAAAGGGAAAAGGAAATTAACTTTATTACCCTTTACCACTTGCCCTTTACCCCTTACTTTACTGGCTTTAAGTTTGTCTTTATTACCATCAAATGTTGCATTTAGTCAACAAAATGGTGTTAATAGTGGTAGTAGTATTAATAAAAATAATATTGCCCAACAACCAACGGCGCCTGCGAATGTAGCAACTCCGACTCCGGCACTGCGAATAATAGTAAATAGCAACCAAGACGGAAATATTCAGCAAGATAACCAATTAACATTACGGGAAGCAGTTGAACTAGTTAACGGGACGCTAAAAGTAGAGCAACTTAGTCCTGCTGAAAAAGCACTTGTCACACCTTCGACATCTGTGGGTTCCAGGATTGAGTTTAATTTGCCAGCAGGCGCCACTACAATTCAACTGCAAAGAATATTACCTGACTTGGCATCTCCTAATTTAGTAATAGATGGTACAAGCCAACCAGGTTATGATGCGACAAAATCCGCGACAGCGGAAATTGCAATTCCCGTACCAGTTGTTGCTATAACTCCGGCGCCTAATATTGAAATTTTCCGTGGGTTTACAATAGTTGCCGACGCTATAACAGTGCGTGGTTTAAGTCTATATGGATTTAATGCAAGTCCTGTTAAACAGCAATTGGGAAATTTACTTATATATGACGGTATTCCCAAACCTGTGACACTAACCACACCACCTGGAAATATTGTCATTGCCCATAGATTTCCACCACCCGATACAAGTAAGCAACAACCTACACCCAGTAATAACTTCCCGTTCTCTAATAAAGATGTTCCACCAAAGAATGTTGTTATTGAAGATAACTGGTTAGGGTTAACAGTTGATGAACAAATACCCCAAGAAACCTCAGCGTTTGGGGTTTATGTGTTCAACTCGCAGGGTACAACAATTCGCCGCAACCGTATTTATTACAGCGACGGTAGCGCAATTATTACTTCTGTACGTGGTGAAAATACTTTAGTAACGCAAAATATTATTGTGGGTAATGGTTTGGCTGGAATGCCAGACGCTTTACGATTTGAGGGTATTGTTACAAATTCCCAAATTACAGGCAACTTAATTTGTGCGAATGACGGTGCGGGTGTGTATTTATTTAAACCCGATGGGAATGTATTGCTGCAAAACAATAAAATTACTTACAACGGCAGGCGCCTGCGTAGGGCAGCAGTATATTTGATGGGTAGTAACCATCAAGTAATTGGTAACGAAATTGATAATCAAACCGGGCCAGGGGTGAGCGTCACATCATTTCCACGTAACGATATTGGTAGCAGTAGCCCTGCGGTTCGCAATATTATTCGTGGTAATAGATTTGCCTCGCTTGAAGGATTAAGTATCGACTTAATTACCCAGCAAAATCTTGAAGTTAGCGACTTTCAACGTGGAGACGGCGCCAACCCCAAACGTAACTCTGGCAACCGTCGTCTAGATACCGGAAACGGTGCAGTAAATGCGCCCGAATTTAGAACGCGCGCTTTCTCACCAACAGGTAGTTCTATAACCGTTCAAGGTAAAGCTGACCCAGGTTCTGAGGTAACAATTTACAAATTAAGCGATTATCAACGTGGCAAACAAGCTATATACGACTATGGCTACGGCGCCTTAAATGTTCCATTAGCAACTGTACAAGCTGATAAAGACGGTAACTTTAGTACCAGTATTGCGAACGTTACCGAGGGAGATGGAATTAGCGCCATTGCTACTGACCCCAAATATGGAACATCCGAACCATCAGTAGCAGCGGTGATTGGTCAAGCGGGGACTTTTCCAAATCTGACTCCCAACTCGCGACCGCAACCAATAGTGCCACCGCAGTGTACATCGCGACCAAAACCACCCGAACCACCACCACCACCACCCCCACCACCACCACCACCACCATTAAAGATTCGTGTACCGCGTAATATTCACTTCGCGTTAGACAAATCGTTTATTAGTCCAGCTTCTGCACAAGTTTTGGATAGGGTGGCAGAAGTGTTGTTACAAAATCCAGTAATTGTAATTGAAATTGTTGGACACACTGACCCACGTGCAAGTGACGCATATAACTTGGCGCTAGGTAGACGACGGGCATTATCAACACGTAACTACTTATTACGTAGGGGTGTGGCGCCTGAGCGAATGACAATACGTTCAGCGGGTGAATCACAACTTCTTAACCCAGGTTCGACAGATATTGTAGATTTCGCAAGAGACAGACGTGCGGAAATTATCTTCAAAGATATTCGAGGAGTAGACATCATTATTGAATCACAAGAAGACGATTTACAAATCGAACAGCGAAGACAAAATCAAACACCACCCGCGCGTCGTCCCCGTAGGAGGTGAAAATAAAAATGGTGATGCTGTAGAGACGTGATTAATCCCTGCGGGAAAACCTCCGGTTTACACGTCTCTACATTGCAAACAAAATTGTGTGTTGTCTATAGGACTGAGGAAAAGATGAAAGCTTTTTTTAAACGAACCTTATTAATGTTTAATAGCGGCTTGCATCGTTCAGCGGAGCAACCTCTCAAAGTCAATCGAAAATGGCAAAAAACTCTCAAATCTCTACGTTATTATTTTCTGGCTTTATTGCTAGCAGTAACGCAAATAGTTTTTTCTGGAGGTATGGTTAAACAAAAAGTAATAGCACAAACTCAAAATTTATGTCCTGCGGGGGATGTTCCTACACCTGTTAACTGGAGACCAGCAGTTGGGGCGCCTGCGATAGCCGCTCAAACAATTCAAGTTGGTGAAGTAGCAGTAAGTTTCGAGTTTGCAGAAAGTGTTCCTGGACAAGTTATCGATAATGCAGAAACCCGTATCGATAATGATGTTTATGGTGGGATACCCGGTCCTAACTTACGGTTTAATATCGGTCAAGATAAAACTCCGTCACCTGGAAACGCGACTCTAAGTATAAACTTTTCTAGACCTGTAATAATTGCATCACCCCTTACGATTCTTGACGTAGACCGTGATGGTGAACGCGATATCGGATTTACCTACCAAGATAGAGTGACAGTTACCGCATTTAATGGTGATGTCCCTGTTGGAGTTGCTTTAAGGTCACTTACTCCTAATACTCGTGTAACAGGAAACACTGTTGTAGGTATTAACGAGAATTCTTTTCCAGATAGACCAGATGCAAACGCTTCGGCGACACCAGCAGGTCAGTTAAATCGTATAGATCTGCTTTACGAACCAGGTACAGAATTTGGTCAACCTCGACAAGATGAAACTATTGGTTTGGCGAGATTTAGTATTTGTCTTCCTGCTCCTCCTGGCGCCACAATTGGCGATACGGTATTTAACGACCGCAACAGTAACGGTAGACAAGATGAAGGTGAACCCGGCATTGGGAACGTAACTTTAATTTTACGTGACTCGCGCGGTCGAGAGGTTCGCAGAACTACAACAAATAGCAACGGTATTTATAGTTTTATAAATTTACCGTTAGGCAACTTCACAGTTGAAGCGCTACGACCAAACAATGACTTTAACCCAACAACAAACACGACTTTACCAGCCAATCTTAGCGAGCCAAACCAATCATTATTAACTGTTGATTTTGGCTTTAATACAAATCGCCTCGGTGCTGCGGGGGCGCCAAATATTCGTTTAATTAAGCGAATAACGGGAGCTACACGCAATGGTCAACCAATTAGTGGCATAAACTTTAACACCTTTGTTGCAGACCCCAATAATAACAACGATGATGAATTACCATCACCAGAACGTTTTAGAGGAGTTTCGACGTTTGAGGCGCCTGTGCAGTCACGAGATGAAATTGAATACACAGTTTATTTTCTTGCTGAAGGTAATGATTCTAGTAACAATGTTCGATTTTGCGACTTAGTGCCAAACGGAACTACTTTCGCGAACAACAGCATCAACATTAGTGGTGCTGGTAGTGGCGCAGACAGTGGTAGATATTTAACACCGCTTGCACCATTAGAAACATTTACTAACATTTGTTCTGGCAGCAATAATAACGGTGCCGTAGTAGCAAATTTAGGAAACATACCTAGTGGGAATTTTGGGTTTGTACGCTTCCGTGTTGGTATTAATTAATTATTTTTTAGGCGCGAACAACATCGCGTCTTCCTTTACTTTATTATTCTATCGTTAATTAATAATTAATGAAGAATTAATCGTATCTTAACTTTTTTATTATTTTTAGATGATTAACTAGGAAAAAACCAATGAAACCTTTAATTATTAAAATCAATAATCGAAAAATACGAAAATTTATTAAACCTCTCCGGTATTTTTTTCTAATTTTAATGATGGCAGTAACACAAATAGCCATCTTTGGTACGACGCCGAATCAAAAAGTAGTTGCTCAGACACCAGGAGTATGTCCAGCAGGTACAACTCCAACAATTGTTAACTGGCAACCAGCAGTTGGTGTAGAAGCAATTGCCGCTCAAAACTTAAATGCTGGTGGGGTAGGAGTCAGATTAAGCTTTGCAGAAAGTGACCCAGGACGAGTTATTGAATCAAATTTAGTTGAGTTTAATAGAGAGATTTACGGAACTCGAATTGATAATGATGTTTATGGTGGTTTACCTGGACCAAACTTGAGATTTCATATTGGTATTGGTAAAGCACCTGCACCAGTTGGTAGTAATGCGACTTTAACTGTAAATTTCGATAGACCCGTTACGCTTGCATCTCCTTTAACTATTCTTGATGTAGACCGAGATGGCGCCAGAGATATAGGATTTACATACCAAGATAGAGTGACAGTTAGTGCATTTAATGGTAGTAATCCTGTAAGCGTTGCACTCCAGTCACTTGGTAGTACAACTCGCGTGACAGGAAGTACAGCAGTAGGTATTAACGAGAATTCTTTTCCAAGTAGACCAGATGGTAACGTATCTGTTACACCTGCCGGTCAAGTAACTAGCGTTCAACTTTTATATGAACCAGGTACCGAATTTGGTCCACCTCGACAAGACGAAACAATAGGTCTTGCCAGAATAAATATTTGTGCCCCCTCAAACACTGGTTCGATAGGTGACACAGTATTTAATGACCGTAATGCTAACCGTGTTCAAGACCAAGGGGAAAGGGGTATACAAGGCGCCACCTTAATTTTACGAGGCGCCAACGGTGAAGAGATTTCTCGAACCACCACTAACAGCAATGGTATTTATGGTTTTACAGGTTTACCGATAGGTAATTACACAGTAGAAGCACTGCGACCCAACAATGATTTTAGACCAACAACGAACACAACTTTAGCCGCAAACTTAACACAAGAGAACCCAAATCGACTTGATATAGACTTTGGGTTCCGTTCAACAGCATTAGGCGCCGCAGGAACACCAAATATCCAGCTAATCAAACGAATAACCAACGCTACACGTAACGGGCAACCGATTACAGGTACTAATTTTAATACTTTTGTACCTGACCCCAACAACAATAACGATGATTCGCTCCCAGCAGCAGAGAGATTTCGAGGAGTTCCCAACTTAGAGGCGCCAGTACAATCGGGTGATGAGATAGAATACACAGTTTATTTCTTGACCGAGGGAGAAGAAAACATAACTAATGTACGCTTCTGTGACTTAGTACCCAACGGCACTACATTTACCAGCAACAGTATTGGTATAAACGGTGCAGGTAGTGGCGCCGACGGTGGTAGATTTTTATCTCCACTCGCACCATTAGATACATTCACCAATATATGTCCTGGCAGCAACAACAACGGCGCCGTAATTGCGAACCTAGGTAGTGTCCCCGGTGGTCAATTTGGGTTTGTCCGTTTCCGCGTCAGCATTAATTAGTGAAAAGTGCTGAGTGCTGAGTGTTGAGTGCTGAGTGTTGAGTGCTGAGTGCGCTCGTGCTGAGTGCTGAGTGCGCTCGTGTGATAGAGGTTATGAGTTAGTAAAAAGTGTGCTTGTGCGCTCGTGCGGAATTGTAACTCCTGCTATACTCAGCACTCAGCACTTTCTACTCAGCACTTTACTGTATGATGTGGATGGTTTTTACCCGTCGCCGATAGATTAATTATTCATATTTATGCCAAAAACTCAGAAAATTAGCTGGATTGCTTCTTTAATTACTAGCGCACTTGTTTGTTCTTCGGTTTTGATAGGTGAAAGCATTGTCCAAGCGCAACGGTCACCACGTCCAGTAGATTTACTCAGATCAACGTGTGTTGCCAGTGGCTCTGGTACTGCACGAGAAGATAATACTAATGTTTCAATAGGAAGGGCTGTATATTCAAGTCGATTTTTTTTGGGTCCTGGATATCGTTCTGCATCACTAACTTGTAGAATCAAGCCAGATAATAGCCCAAACCCAATTTTTCAAACATTGAATTTAGGGTTTGGGATGCGTGATAGTGATAGTCGCAGTTCAAGTGTAGATGTCAGAGTGTATTTAGACGGCAAACCAGCAGATTCTCGTACTGTATCTCCTTCACAGCAAAATTCACTGTCATTAGATGTTAGTAATGTCAGTAATGTTTCAATTGAAGCTATTTGTACTAGTGGCTCACAGTATTGTGACCGTGTTTTCTTTTACGAAGCAAATCTGTTTCGTCCCAATACTCAAACGCAGTCTGCACCCGAACCCCAACCAACTCAACAATTTAATGTTCCTGGGGCGCCTACATCACCTACACCCGTACCACCCCCACCAACAACGGCGCCTGCCCCTATAACTCCACAAAAATATTAATATTTACCATGCGTAGAGACCTACCGTAGTTTGTAGGGTGGGCAATGCCCACCTAGCCCTGTCAAGGTGAGCATGGGTACTAACCATTTATAAGGGTTTTAGCCTTTCACTGATTAAAATTTGAAAGCAAAAAATAATATTTGCGCTCAATTTTATATTCCAGAGTTGGGGGTACAACGTAAGAATAAGGCTTTTATCTAGTACTGTATTGGTACACCTTGACAGGGCTAGCAATGCCCACCTTACTATCTAGGTAATATATGGTTAATTTTAAGGAGATTTTTTAGATTTAGGAGTTGCATTTGGTTCTGGACTACCAAAGAAAAATTGTTGTAGATTTTCTTCAAGAGTGAGGTTGTCCTGTTTTTTAGGCGCCTTTGTTTCGGTTTTCGCGGGTCTGCCAAGATTAGGAACCTGCTGTTGAGACGATAAATTTTCGGCACTAGTAGCTATATTATCAGCAGCTTGTTGCAACAGCGGATTGATTTTGTCACGCCAGTACTGAATATTAGGTAGTTTTTCAGGCTGCTTCTGATAAGAAGTGACTTTATCCCAGTTACCTTTAGCGACTGCCTCGTCAATATCTTTAAATAATGATTCGGCTTTTGACCAGTCTTGCTGCCATTGAGAAATCATTTTACCTGTCTCCTCAATTCCCGCAGGTACCGATTTTAATAAATCAATAGCTCCTTGTAAGTCACCAGATTCATACTTTTCGCGTGCTTCTTCGACTACTTTGCTGTCTTGCTTTTCAGTTTGTTCATCAATATTTGGTGTAGTTACTTTATTTTCGTCTGTATTTTTATCTATATTACTTTCGGTATTGTTATCCTGATTTTTATTTGGCAACGGCAACCAATCAACTATTGTTTTTGGTTTTGGTACTGGACGCGCGGCAATAGCACTACTATCGTTAATAATTTTCGTAGCAATACCCTTATCGCGTAGACAGTTTGCCCATTCAGAACTGTTACCAATAACATCTGAGTGAACCCATGCGACTTTACCCGTATCTAGTCGTATTTGTACCCATCCACGTTTTGTACGTGTACCAGTAACTTCTAAAGCAGTACGACCTGAAACGGTTTGCAAAATTGTATCAGAGGATATAGCCGCAGGTTCAGAACGAATATTGGCTGTTTCGCTGGTTATAGCCATACAAGTTTGTGATGCTAGGGTATCACCACCTTTTGTCCAATTCGCTGTAAGACTTTGGACATTTTTTACGAATTGTGGCGCCGCATATGCCGCACCACCAGCAAGTAAAGCTAAAATGAATAACTGTAATATATCGGGGCCTGTTGCTGCTTTACGTATAGCTTTAACATTTTCTGGTGCGTATCCACTACTACCACCTATATTTCCAGGCGCCACAGCAATTGTTTGTTGCCGAGAAGAGAGCGAGGAATGTTTTACAATTGGATACTGTGTTTTGCGGTACTCCTGATTCTCTGGTGCGGCAGGTACAAACGCACGCAATGCTTGTAGAGCTTCGGTAGCGTTTTGGAATCTGTCTTTAAAGTGATAGCGAATCATCTTATTTAAGATGACACCTAACTGTGGACTGATGGAAGCATTTTGCCAAAGAATTTCGCCAGTGTGGGGGTCTTCTTGTAAATCTACAGGCGCCACACCAGTTAGAGCTTGAATAGCAATAATACCTAGGGCATAAATATCACTGTTAGGACGAGGTTTGCCTTGACCTTGTTCAGTAGGCATGTAACCTGGTGTACCAATTGCTACCGTAGATGAATGTTGAACACCGACAGTGCGAGTGTAGGCAGTAGCGCGTAATTGTTTAACGGCGCCGAAATCAACTAATACTAGCTTATTGTCACCACGGCGCCGGATAATATTATCGGGCTTAATATCGCGGTGAATAACTCCCTGTTGATGGACAAATTCGAGAATGCTAAGGATTTCATCTAAAAGTTGAACAACCTGACCTTCGCTCCAAGTTTCTCCCGGAACGAGTTCTTCACTAAGAGTATGACCTTCAATAAATTCTTGTACTAAATAAAATTCTTGATTATCAACAAAATAAGCTAAAAGCCGAGGAATTTGGTTATGACTCCCCAGTTTTTCCAGCGTTTCTGCCTCGCTTTGAAACAAGCGTTTAGCAGTATCAAATATTTTAGAATCGTTACTAGAAGCAGGTTTAAGATGCTTGACTACACAGATGGGGTTGCCAGGTCGTTTGGTGTCAAGAGCAATGTAAGTTTCACCAAAACCGCCCGTGGCAAGAACTCTGATAACTTTATAACGATAGTCTAGTAGCTTGCCAATCATATATCCTCCAAGCTTGTTGACACCTGAATAAACAGGTGGTAATAAATATCTCCAAATCCTCCGCAGCAAAATCCGCTATCTTAATAAAAGATTTTGCATTAAACCCAACTTTTTCGTAAATATTTTTTTAAACATAGTTTTTGAATTTAGTTCGTGAATTTTAATACCAGAGTATAAAAAATCACTTATGCCACCCAAGATAACCGACTCCAACATATGGCAGCAGGCAGAAACCCTGATGCAACCAGCATTTATCCGTCTCATCGACAATATCCGCAAACAGCTTGACGTATCAAACTGGAAAGGAACCTATCAAGACGTACTAGTATGGGCGCCGGGTACCAGCGACGAAACCAAGGCAATGGTAACTTCGTTAGTAGAGGAACTCGAAACTGCAACCCCAGAACGAACAGAAGATATCAAGCGCACCCTCGAAAAACTACCAATGCCCCATCCAGGATATCATCTGTGTCTACAGCGTCAAGAGCAGCGACTCAACATTGATATATGGGAATTATGTTACGAAGTATGTTTCCAAAATTATGCGTCAGGCGAAGCAGTATCTATAGATACTAGTTTAATCGATGAACAAGGAGAAGTGGATTGGAATACATTAGACATAAAAGCCAAGCAAGTCATTGACACCGTGTTCCAAAATTTACCTTAATCCCCCCTAACCCCCCTTAATAAGGGGGGGACAAGAAGCATCTCTATAATGTCATGCTGAGGTACGAAGCATCTCTATAATGTCATGCTGAGGCACGAAGCATCTCTATAATGTCATGCTGAGGCACGAAGCATCTCTATAATGTCATGCTGAGGCACGAAGCATCTCTATAATGTCATGCTGAGGTACGAAGCATCTCTATTAATGTCATGCTGAGGTACGAAGCATCTCTATTAATGTCATGCTGAGGCACGTTAACGCAGTTTTCCCGTTATCCGGAGGTATCCCGAAGGGTAGGGTAGCATCTAAAAGATTTTAAAGTTTATTTAAAAGTAAAGTTTTAACCCGTTTTCAATATAAAGCAAGTAACATTTTACTCCATACTACTGAATATAATTAATTTTGAAGAGTAAGAGAAATAACCACAAAGGACACAAAGAAAGAAAGAATTATTAACCCAGTTAACTTAATAAAACAGACCAATAGCTCGCGTTATTCATTTTGGTAGTAAAGATATTTACCACAGAGACACAGAGCGCACAGAGAGGAGAGTTTCTTTAGCTTAAAATTAGGCACCTATTTTCCAGAATTAATGACACCAAGAAGAAGTTTGAAGGCGCCCTTCCACGTCATGAGTCTACCCTATCATAAGTAGAAATCCTTAAGATTACGGGAAATGCTACCTTGCCATAAGCGGAAATCCAACCCTGCGGGAAAACTGCGTTTACGCTTTACATTGCACGTACTATTGACAATTTATACCTATTCTAAAGGTTGGCGCCTAAAATTCCTTAACCAAGCATTATAGGAATCTGCTTAGGTTTCCAGCTATCTAAAGAAGCGCGAAGTGGAGCTAATTCGTTTAAATACTCATTTAAATTAACTTTCTGAGCTTCAAGACTAGCACGAATTTCCATTTTTTCAGATTCTCTTGTTTCCCGTTCTTTCAACAAAGTGTCAAACTCATCCTGAAACTTTTTAATATAATCATTAATTTGACATTCAGCATTTCTAAAATCTGCTGAAACCTGTTTATCAATAACTCTCTCCAAAAGATGATGGTTTCTCTTAACCTGTTCATCAATCTTTTGTTTGATTAACTTTGTTGTTTCTCGCAAGTCAATTTCATAAACATCACCAGAACGATCTACTTCGACTTCATAACTTTGATTTGAACAGCAATGATTTCTAGTTTCTTTTCTCTTATAAGCTGCTTGCTGCTTTTGTATTTCTGTATCTATTCCGGCAAACTCAAATTCTGGAAATTGAATACCATTAATATTCATTCTCACCTGCAAAGAATGTCCAAGATAATCGGATAAATCGTTTGATATAACTTGAATATTTTCTTGAATATTATGTATTAATTGGTGTCTGATATTTGTACCATCTATAATTAATTTATCTTGAGTATCAAGCCATAAATTTTGGATATGAGGAGCGCAAAATTGATTAATTATTTTTTTAATTTTTTCAGCTTCTTCTTTATCCTCAACTATTAATTTATAGGGGTTTAAACAATTATCGATAATCATATACTTAGGAGCAGATTTGGTTAGCGTATTTAATAAAGATTCACCAGCTTTAACACTTCCTCTAATAACTTTTCTTAAACCTTTTAAAGCAGGAAATAGTTCTAAGATTCCTTCACTTATTTCTATAATGGCGCCACCAAGAAAATTTGTTGGCGATGTAGTATTATTTAGTGGTTGAATCTTTTGTAATTCTTGAGACCGGGAAGACGCTATCTGCTCAATTTCATCTTGTATATTAGCTTTAGCAACTTGAGCAAATATGTCAATACCTTGGCTAAATCCATTTAGTAGTATCTTTTTTTGCTGTTCTACGGATTCTTTTACATCTTGTACCTTACTTTTAGAATAATCAGCACGCTTTCTATAATCAGCTACTTTTTCCTTTAGGGTTTCAATTTCCATATCCCAAGCACTAATCTGTGTGTTTAAAGTATCCTCGATACCTTTAGTCGCTTTATCAAGTTTTGCTAAGGCATCACTGAGAAGATTCCAACCTGAATTTTGTACTACTGTTTGAATTACAGATTGTTCGATTGTTGCTATTCCACTGTCCATCAAAGCTTTTGGTGCAATATCAGCCATTTTTGGCACACGTATATCACCGTCTTCATCTTCTTCAAAATATCTGGCTAGGAAAAACTTTTTAAAGTCCTTTTTATGCTCATCAGTTGCTTGCTTACTATATATTAGTTTTGCTAACAACCCTTGCCATGCACTTGCTGAATAAATAACTGGTTCTGGTATGCCAAACCCAATCAAAGCTTGCCTTAAATCTACTATAACGTCTTCAATTGCTCTGTCTTTCTGTGCTTTTCTGTCAACCTTATTGAGGATAAAGTAAATTTTTCCGGTATTTTGCGCCAAAAATTCTTTTCGCTGCTCGATTAAATCTTGGAGTAGTTCGGAGTTTGTATTGTCCTTGAACGAAGAGTAATCCAAAATAAACAAAATGGCATTACAAGTTCGCAAAGCTTCTAAAGCTGTTTGTTTGAGTGCTACTGTACTAAGACTAGGAGATTCCCACTCGTTAGGGCCAGGAGTATCTACCAAAGTAAAACCGTTTAAAGATGTCAGTTTGCTAATTGCCTCAATCGGATGCTGTATTTCAAAGCGTGTAACATTATCTTTATTTGCTGTACGTCGAATCTCACGTGTGCGTTCTAATAATGTGTGGCGAAGCTCTTCCGCATTTTCTACAGGAATCTCAAATGGTTTCCTTTGTCCCTGTCGATACTCTAACAGTTTTGGTGTAGCTTCAGCACTAATTGGTCGTATATCAGTACGGCAAACTGTACATGCTTCTGACTCACTAGCTAAAATATCGGCGCCAATAATAGCATTTAGGAAAGTGCTTTTACCAGCTTTCATCGCAGCAATGACGGCAACTTGGTATTTTTGCTCTTTTAAAGCGGTCAGCGCTTTGTTAATGTCATCCTCTACACTTTGTAAACTTTTTGTATCATCTTCCTGATTAAGACGACTTTGACGAATTTCAGAGAGATACTGTAAAAGTCGCGTACCAATACTATGTATATTTTCGTGCGTTAATTGAAACTGTTCAGAAGACATAACAGCGCTCACCTTTGAAGCAAAAGCTAGTTAAAACACGTACAGTTTAAATTAACAAGTCAAATAATGCCTTCAGTAATTTCACTGGGGTAGAGATATGCGGGTGCTATTTCTACCTCAAAAGTCTTAATTTGAGGCGCCACTGTAGCTACTGGTGGTTCAAAATGTAATGACAAACGCATGAGCGCGGACACGTATAATATCAGCACGTCCAGCTACTCGTACAGAAAGAAAATTATATGAAGAATCCTGAAGAAGAGCTTAAGTTAAATTTACGTCATCGTCCGACTGAGACGGTTTCTATTAAAATACCAACTGATACATTAGAATCGCTTCAAAAAATAGCTGCTATTAGAGATATGTCTGTAGAAGCTTTACTTAAGTTTTATATTGGTCAATGTTTAAGGCAGGACTTAGCGAAGCAATTTTCTGGGCGCCTTATGGAATCTACAGCACAAGTTTTGGCGAGACATATACAATCTGAAGAGGAGGTTACAAGAATTATTCAAGAAATTCAAGCGGAAACATCGCTGTAATTATTATTTTTATACTCCTTTAATTCTACGGTTAAGTCCCATCTGTCATGAATTAAATCAGGGGAGTGGGTTGCTAATAACACGTCAAGTTCTGAGACTTTGGTAATTTTTTGTAAGTCTCTTAAAAATTGCACTTGCCACTCTACATGCAGCGATAGCTCTGGTTCATCTATAAGGATTAATGCATTAGGTTTTGCTTTGAATAATAATTCGTAGAGCATAATTAACTCGTGCTGCTCACCTGATGATAAATTGTCTGGAGATAGTGAGCTACCATTACGATTAAATATAAAACCTTTTTCTTTGTTGATGTTTAATTGTTTATAGGAAAATCTTTGATTGATAATTCCTTTGAATATATTTATTCGTTCTGCAAGGTCTTCAAATAAACTGAGCTTTTTGTCTACGTCATCTATATATATAGATAAAACTTGCTTCGTACTATCGTCTATTTGCTCTTGAACTTCAAAGTCTGGGTAATTATCTTTTTCTAGTAATCCTATACTAATTAAGTAAGAGCGCTTTTCCTCTAGTGTACTTAGTTTTTGTCGTAGTTCTTCAAAAGTTAATGACTTAGCATTTGTTTGCTGAACTAACCGAATAGGAAAAGTTTTATCTAGGGATTGCGATAATGAACCATACTCTGCTAGTTTAGCTTTAATTAAACCTGAAAGTTCATTTGCATATGCAGCAACTGACAGCATCATAGGTGGTTGCTGTTCTAATTTTGGATTTATGTTATGGGTCGATAAATTAAGAAGTCTTTGAGATTCAATAAAACGAATATTAATCGAGTCTTTTAACTCTTGAAGCCAATCTGGTTTTTTTATATAATTTGAGGTTATAGGTAGCAAGTTACCAAAGTTTTCAAAAACATCTTCTAAAGTCAAAATCTCGTTAGTATCAAGGTTAACCCATGCTCTAAGGGATATCCTTTCTAATTGAGGAAGAGTTTCTATAATGGATAAAGAAAAATCTAATGTATTAAGATCTAATACCTTTGTTTCAAACTGTTTTTCTTCGCTCCAATTTTGCTTTTTATAATTTAGTACGAAGTTTTTGTTAATTTTTATATTATCTACTTGATTTATTTGATTTACTCGTACATAACTACAATCATCAAATTTTATTTTTAACTCATCAAAATAAATTTTAGAGAGTTCATAAAAATTTAGAGTAAATAAGCTATTAATTATCCGAAGCAAAGCGGTTTTGCCAACGCCATTTTTACCATGAATGATGGTGATACGCTCATCTAGTTTCATGGTGACAGTATGATTGAATATACCAAACAAGTTACGCGCGCAAATTTCTGTAATTCTCATACTTAGATATTAATATTTATGGGTACAATATTTAAAGAATGGTGCGTGACGCTACGAGTATGACGTAAAAGTACACGATTTGTTATGGCGCCACACACCCTACGTTTTAATTTTACTTGCGAGCAAAGTTAGATGGGTCTTGATCTCGTCGATGGTTAGTGGGGATGGGAGCTGGCTGACCATTACCTACAAGGGAGGCAGTTTTTTCTAGGGATTCCCTCAATCTCTTGGCTGCGTAGATGGACATGTCGCGCGGTACATTAATGCGGTCGCGTAAATATCGCAGAGCGACATCAGAACCCGATGGTGGTACACAGTCAGAGCCTGTCATCATGTGTGTTAAAGCACAACGGAGGGCTTGATCGAACAATTGATTATCGGCGGGGTTAACTCGAATAATATTAATGCGGTGTTCAATAGTTCTTTTAAGAGCTTCCATACGGGAGTTTTCAGGTTCTGGATAAGTTACATCTGGTAGCCCAAACCAGGGGCCGTTATCCACGCGCGCTTTATTGAGAAGCATCTGGGGTTCGCCGTTTTCCCAACAACCCCCCATTTGGGGTGGCAAATCATGTACGTGGGTGTGAAAGTCGCTCTGGGTACCGCAGTAGGTAGGTCGGCTTTCCATTGCCGCAAACCATGCGTTGAATCGAGGATTTTCTTCTCGCAGGGAATAACCTTTGTAGTAATAAAGACTCGCATTCATCCGTTCGACATAGGGTGTAAAGATAACATCAACTGTGCCAAAGTCCGATAGAAAGTAAGGCCCTGGAGTACGACCCAAAGCATCCTCGACTTTAGCCACCACTTCTATAAATTGTTCTCGGTTGCGTTGTTCTTGTTGAGAAGAAATTGCTCTTGTACATAGCCAACCGCACCAAGCTCTAAATAAAAGTCGTTCTAATTGACGTAGAGGAAGCACCGTGCGGTCTTCCATTCCTTGGTTCAATGCTCCAAAAACCTTTTCTAAAGCAAGCAATATGTCATCGCTTTCCTTAATAATGCGTCCATCTAACTCAATTGCGGGTAGCATTCCTGATGGTACCTTACGTTTGTACCAACTTTCTTTCTCCCCATAGCAAAACATTGTTACTTTTTCGATGCGGTAAGGAACTTGTTTTTCTTCTAACCATAGCCAAACTTTTTGACAGTAAGGACACCAAGCGTGCTTATCACGGTACAACGTTACCCGCACATCAGATTCGGAGTGTCCAAACAAGCGTAACGTAGCTTTTGAGTTGGTGGGACCATTAACGGTATCTATTTGATAGTTCGTGAGGGTTTCTAATTCTTGCCAGCTTAGAGGTGCGGTAGTCATAAGGTGAGCTTCTGCTAAACAATCAATTAAGAATTAAGATACACTTTTACTTACCAATACAAAACCGACTAAATATTTTATCTAATACAGATTCCGTAACCTCTTCTCCTGTAATTTCACCTAGGGCATAAATGGCGCCACGTAAGTCAATACTCCAAAAGTCAAGAGGTAAGTCTTGTTCGATAGTTAATAATACTTGTTCTAAACATGAAGAAGCTTGTGTCAGTGCGGCGCCTTGACGTTGGTTAATGGCAAAATCTAATTCAGCAGCAGTAATTTTACCAGATTGGATTTTTTCTAAAATTGCTGTTTCTAAAGCGTCTATTCCTTGGTTTTTGGCTGCTGCTGTTTTGACAACATTATTTATTTCCCCAGGATGTAGAGACGCGATATATCGCGTCTCTACAATATCGATTTTATTAATAACCAAAATTAACGGGCGCCCTTTGACGTTAATATATATTTCTTCATCGTCAGGTGTCCAACCAGTTGAAGCATCGATAGTTAATAATACTAAATCTGCTGACTCGGCAGCTTTGCGCGAACGTTCTACACCAATCTTCTCTACAGTGTCTTCTGTCTCTCTTATTCCCGCAGTATCTAATACCTGTACAGGTATACCACCTACAACTAATTGCGACTCTACAACATCGCGCGTCGTGCCAGGTAAATCTGTAACAATTGCCCTATCGCTACGACTCCACGCATTTAGTAAACTAGATTTTCCGACATTTGGGCGCCCAACAATAGCAACTTTTAACCCCGTTCGCAGCAATTCTCCTTTTTCTGCGGTGGCAAGAATACGATTTATTTCTAAGCTAATTTTTTGAAGTTCCGCAGTGATAAACTCATAATCTAATGGTGGTAAATCATCTTCAAAGTCGATACGTGCTTCAATTTCCGCTAAAACATCCAAACAATCTGCACGCAATTTTTTAATTGGTTGAGCAAGTTTCCCTGTAATACCAGCCAGTGCAGTTTGTGCAGCTTGTGGAGATTTGGCGCCAACTAAGTCAGCGATACCTTCAGCTTGCGTTAAGTCTAGGCGCCCATTTAAAAATGCGCGTAGTGTAAACTCTCCTGGTTGTGCAAGACGGGCGCCTGCTTCTAAACACAACTGTAACACTTGCTGCACTGCCATAATTCCCCCATGACAGTGAAACTCCACCACATCCTCGCGCGTATATGAGCGGGGTGCTTTCATTATTAATAACAGTGCTTCGTCTACTAGTTCTTGGGTTTGAGGATGACGAATGTAACCATATAAAATGCGGTGACTTTCCCAAACTTGTTTACCTGGTGCATGAAAGAGCTTTTTGGCAATGTCTATAGCTTCAGAACCAGACGCGCGTACTATCCCGACGCTACCTTGTTGTGGGACAATAGCGGTAGCGATGGCAGCGATGGTTCCAGTAGTGGCGAAAGGCATAGCGTTTAGATAACCAGGATGGGATATTTATATTTTGCAATATTTATTTTAGGGCGGGAACATCTGAAATAGTCAAACATTTTATCGGTGGATTGGTAAGTGTTGATTTGTTTGCCACAAATTCTGCGGGAAGGATTTATGAAGTAGTAGACGGTCAGCAACGTTTAGCTACTTTTATAATTACGATCGCTTTAATTGTTCTAGCAATTGATAACCTGTTGTTATCCACGTCGCAGCAATAAAATTTATATATTTTTAGAAAGCAACTTTAGAGTTTTATTTCCCTATTAGTTTTTCAGCAAAGCGAGCAAAAGTAGGGCACCGATTAAGTTTAGTTAAATCTTCTAGGTTTTCAACAATCATTTTCGGTTAACTGGAGATACACATTACGCTCGAATTCCGAAGTAACGCTAGCTTGTAAATCACGAGCATAAGGAAGTATATATTGTAGAGTTTCTACAATCCCATTAAATACATTATTATCAAGTTTATATATACTTAAAAGGTATTCAGCTAAATCAGAACCATCACTTGCTAAGAGGATGTTTGAAAAGTCGGCAGTTGAGTAAAAAAAGCTCTCAGGGCGTAAGCTGTTAATAAGTAAAGACAACAGCACCACTCTCGTGACTAACTATGACTAAATCATACTCCACTAACCTTACTCAGGAACAATGGGAGCTTATAGAACCTTTAATTCCACCAAAGACAGAAATGGCGCCAGTGCGACGAATTGAAGTAAAAGGGCAAGCGCAATTGCATCAACAAGTTTCCCTGACGGTAAATGAGTGGCGTAAAGCACAGCAATTAGGAGACTCTTACTGGCTATATGTAGTTTGGGGATGTAAGACTGATAATCCGCAGTTGTTAATGATACAAAATCCTGCGAAAGCATTAGTAGGCGCCGCAAAAGAAATCAAGCAAGTAACACGGTATATTGTTGGCGCCGAAGCATTGCAGCAAAATGCTATAAATGATAAGCAATAACTATACTGCAAACGGCTAAAATATACACTTGCGTCATGCCCAACTAAAAGCAATGTCATGAGTCGCGAACGTTAACGCAGTTTTCCCGTTATCCGGAGGATATCCCGAAGGGTAGGGTAGCATCTTTAAGATTTTCACGTCATGAGTCGCGAACGTAAACTTAGTCTGGTATCATGTGTTTCTTAGCTGAGATGGGCAAACATCATGTTCTGGGTCCCACCATAACAGAGTCATAACACCTTGATCTAAAATTCCCCAAACCGCTTCAAAAAACCTAGGAAAATCTGGAACTCCTAAATCCACGCACAATCGCGGTTCATTGTACGATTTCCTCCACCCATCTCAGGATGGCACTCTAACCGTCCTAACGAGGACTTGCAAACGTCTGTTCATTCGGGTAATTTAATCCACCTGAGTCAATATACTCATTGGCAACCGAATTACCAAATTCAAGGAAACTATTCTCAGTTGTCCCGTTGCGTAAGCTAGAGGAGGCTGTTGGCCTAGGCTGAAAGAAAGAGTGTCGGGCTGAACCTTTCACCCTCTTACTGATTGCGTTCCAGTATGACCAGACGTGCTTCTTGGGTTCCTTACCTTCGTAGGCGGTTCTGGCTGGAACGCTCTCAGAGTAGTTCATTGCACGGCGTGCAAGTACTAATGCTGCAGAACAACCTGAATTCATCCCGTAAGTGGACATAAATTTTGCCATGCCAATTAGAGATGAGTACGCAGGATTAACGGTAATTAATTTAATTCCTAATTTAAAGCATCTTGAGGAAAGTAATTCATAAAAACGCCGATAGGCAAAACCAGAAATCATCCGATTATAACGTTTATGTTTGGCGCCATTATTTAGTTGTGCTTTTTTAGCATCAAAATCTAATTCTTCAATAACAATGGGGCATTTAAAAGCAAGTGAAGCGGTTGTCAATTCTGTGACGACTGATGCTAAGACTGCCTCTGTTTGATTATGGGACAAACTATGAAGATTAAATTTAATGTCTCCAAATCGTTTGGGATTGCCATCAGCATTTACTTTACACCATGCAACCGAGTTGATATTTAAATCTACACCGATACAACCCAACATGACTGAATCAGATGTGATGGGTCGATATACATCAACTGTAATATGTACCTGCCAGACACCATATTTATGTTGAATTATCCGGTAAGTAATCGCTTGTCCACATGCCCATGCTTGTCTAATTTCTTTGTCACCATAGCCATTTAGATTAATTGGTATTTCTACATACTCACCATACTTCGCTTCTAAAGCATAAGGCACACGAATTTTTAATATGTCAAGAGAATCTTTCTCGAAACCGATAATTAATTGACAAACTTGATTCCCGTTTGACTCGTCCTTACTGCCAACAAAATAAATGGTTTCTTTATTGCCTAAATTCACGTGCAATTGTTTTGATTTTAAATGTTTAAGCTGAGACCTGTACTTATGTAACTTGCGTTTTTGATGATGGAGCTTATTTTTCGCACTCTGGTAATAGGTGCCTGTATCGCGTCCAAAAGCTCTCGATGATGCTTGGTCAAATTGGGGTTTATATTTTGATGGTATTTTTGCTTTTTTACCTGGCTTTGCAGTTTGATTATATTTAACGACTGCTTGTAAATATTCAATATGCTTTTTTACTTTCTTTTCGAGGGCATCGACTGAAGCTTTTAAAGATTTTATTTTCCCTTCAAGAGTTTTTATATGTCGTGCAGATGATTCTTTCGAGCTTTTGATTTCGCCTTCTATAAATGTAATAAT
Organism: Calothrix sp. PCC 7716; assembly: GCF_019977735.1. Taxonomy (GTDB): domain Bacteria; phylum Cyanobacteriota; class Cyanobacteriia; order Cyanobacteriales; family Nostocaceae; genus Dulcicalothrix. Next base: position 1,833,475 of record NZ_AP025018.1, read on the forward strand.
ACTCGAAGCTTGACGCTTATTAATTGCAAACCTATCTTGCAGGGTCTTATTCAAAGAAGTCAACTTTTGATTTTCAAGCAATCCTTTAAGACTAAATATTGATGCCGACATCGAAATGGCTGCATAGTCTGCCAAAAACAAACCTGAATTGGTATCTGTATGTATTTGCTTTACATAAGTTTGCTTTCTTGACGGCATTTAATACACCCTTTTATATCAATTCCACGACTTTAATTATTATATATTTATTATTATATATTTTACTCGCTTCGAGTCAATTAAGAATTATTACAAATGATGTTGAAGTAAGGAGGAAGAAGGAATTCGTAATAGCTAATAAAAATGCGCGTTCTGATGTCCTTGCTTCAATCCCACTTTTTTAAAGGTGGGTACTTAGATGCGAATTTCTTCGTGAATAATACATACTTATTTTTCGGAGTTTATTATGTATAAATATTTACTACTGAATCATTATCCTCAGAATTATCGAGATTTTAAATCAATAATCCTATGAAATCCTATGATTTTGGGTTACTGCTGATAACCCTTTGCTTACCAGTTAGACGTAGAGACACAAGTTGATCTAAATCATCTTGCTTAGTCTCACGTAAACGTGTTTGGGCTTCTGTGCATAAATCTTTGACATTTACTGAATGATTGAATTTTTTACCCTCTACAAGAATTTCAGACCAGGTCATACTTTCAAAATTCGCCAGCTTATCTTTAATGTAAAGAAGCGTCTGAGCATCTAAGTTATGCCAACCGTAGGGGTCAACCATTTCTATTTTAGAAACACGCCACGACGGATTCATCTTATTATAACTATCTGGAGATGAAACTATTTTTGCTTGTCTAGTACATAACGGCGGAAATAAAACAACCATTAAATAGCTAATGCTTTACCCTTATATGTCCACTTAAAAGGTTTAGCCATTGTTTTATTAAAGTAATCAATAAATTCAAGAATTCGGGTTTTGAGGTCAGCTTTGCTTTTGAAGCTAGCACGCTTGAGTAATTTACGAACTAAAATACTGAACCAAATTTCAATTTGATTGAGCCAAGAAGAATGCTTTGGTGTATAATGGAAGACAATTCGATGGTCGGGATTTTTTAAAAATTCCGCACGAGATTTCATAGATTTGAGTACACCGCTTTCTCCTTTAATACCTAAGTCGAGATTTAAACCCTCTTTTTCTGCAATTAAACGAACGAGTGATTCAGACTGATGAGTGTTAAGACAATCCATAATTAAGTGCCATTTAGGAGCATTGGGGTCGCTTTCAATAACTTTACGAATATGTTCAGCAAAATCCTCTTCTGTTCTGGTATCTCCACAGCTTGGTTCAATAATTTGACCAGTGGCAATATCAAAACTAGCTATTAAACTTTGTGTACCATGACGAACGTACTCAAACTCTCTTCTTTCAACTTTACCCGGTCGTATCGCTAAGTCTTTTTCTATACGCTCAGTTGCTTGAATACCAGTCATTTCATCTATCGATACTGTGCGCTCACCGTTTTCGTGACGTTCGATTGCACTGATATATAAGCCAGTAATATCTTCAAGTTTTTCATCAAATTCTTCGTCCAGAGGGGGGGGTTAACCAGTAGCGACTCTGGTGGGGCTTAAGTTCTGCTTCTTCTAATAATCTTCCTACATGTCGAACAGATATGCTTTCAATAATTCCTTGTTTCATAATTTCGTCTGCTAGTTCTCGCGCTGTCCAATGACTTATCGGTCGTCCATAGTCTTCAGGGGGTGAACATGCAAGCGTAAATAATCCTAAAACTTGTTCCATACTAAATTTAGCTGGGGCACCTACACGCTCAGAGTCTTGTAATCGTTGAGTTATTGTTAAGTCACTTCCAGATGTTAAAAACCATCGCTCTCGCCATAAACAAGCTGTATGCCGACTAATATCCAAGATTCGACCGATTTCCCGATGATTTTTACCTTCTGATGCCAATAAAATGATTCTTGCTCGCATTGCTAGTTGCTGCGGCGTGCTATGACGATTTACCAACTGTTGGAGTTCCAAACGTTCAAAATCGTTTAAATTTAATGGTTTTGGAGCTAATCCTGTCACACCCTGACTCCTACTATGTTTACTAAAACAGCTTAAAAAAGCTTATTGCTTAATTTACCATAACAGTGGTCAATTTATTTCCGCCGTTGTGTACTAGTTGGAGAAGGCGTTACTTTTATCTTTGGCTGTTTCTTTTTGCCCATACAAGATTAAACTCAAGAAAATTACAAACTGCTGTAGTATTCTGCCATCGCAGCATGAGTAATTTCTCTGTCACCACGTTCTCTAGGCGCCAACCCTTTGCGAGCATCTATCCAAGGGTCTTCTGTGTGCGTTAAATCACTTAACCACTGTGAGGAATGTTGACCGTAAAAGCTGATTACTTCATCAATAGTTTCACGTTGAGTTTGGCTAAGGTTACTGGAATTTCCTTCTCTTAACTGTGAAACTTCAAATTCACCTTGATGACTATTATATAAGGCTGGTATTACGGGTCCATTTGCCCAGGCTTCAACACTTTCAGAAAAAAGAGGTGCATCATCCCACACAAGAGACCATGCTTGGGAGTAATAAACAAGCTTTTGAAGCTTCATTGCTGGCAAAGCTCCCATTTTTTCTAAAATATAAGCAGCCACATCATAAACGTTTGCCATAGTTACCACCACCTTATCTTTATCTTTTCGCCACTATAAAGGCACACCAAAACACAACTTATAAATTTTTACCTTTCTTGTATTGCTCTATGGAGTCGTGCAATCAAGTTTCGTGTGAAATTGCTGGTACTTCTATCTTCTTTAGTAGCAAGGGTTTCAAGCTCACAGAAAAGCTCTTGAGACACATATACTACTAATCGCTTATCGTTACCCTTCGAGTCTCTCACCATTTGGTCTACGTGTACTACTAAGGTTTTGAATTCCTCCTCAAGTTTATCTTAACCAGGCACATAATAACGTTTTACTATGCACACACTGTATACATAAACAGCGTTCTCCATCAAGGATTAAGCGGACGCGCTTACTGTCTCCTGGTTCAATTAAAGAACGTTCAGTTCTGGTTGCAGCCCATCTTTTAAATAACGCGCGCGTAGCAGTAATTTCTTCATCCGTAAATAATACAGACAATTCAATATGCGGCGCCCCCCAACGTTGGTAGCGACCAGGAAGAAACCCTAACCAATCAAAATCTGTGACTCGTTGAATTTGCTTTGTTGCCAGTGCCAAGGGAAGCGCAATAGCTTGTAGCAAGGTTGTCTTCCCCGTACCATTATCGCCTAACACCAAAAACCTGTTACTAATGGTATTGATGGTTTGATTTTGGAACGACACCTCCAGATTCTCAAAGCGCTTAAAATTAGTAATACTGATGGACTCAACTTTCATAGAAATCCTGAGCTACACAGAAGTTCACCTAGTTCCAATATAAAACGCGCTTTCTTCAAAGCGTTTAAGAAAAAGGCGCCTTTACTTATATTATGGGTAATATAAACTTACAAAGTAAAAGGCTTTGGACTCCTCAAGTTATAAATATGACATCAGAACTAATTGCGAAACTAAAAACTTTGGCGCCTCAATAGCAACAACAAGTGTTAGATTTTGTTGAGTTTTTAGCACAAAAGTATGCTCAACCGAAGCTTACACAAAAAAAACGAGTTTTAGGTCTAAACAGGGGAAAATATTGGATGAGCGATGATTTTAATGACCCGCTACCTGATGAATTTTGGTTGGGGGAGGATAAAATATAATATTTTTTATGTTGGGTTGCGCGTTGCTTACCCAACCTACGTTATTGAGGGTTATTTGTTCGCAGTGAGAAACCTGGTTTCTTTTGGTGACGCTGAAAATTGTTATGCTTAGTGTGAAGAAACCAGGTTTCTGGGGTTTATTTGGCGAATGTCCATTCTAGGGTTTTGATAGGCGCCTTTTGCAATGCTTCTGTGAGTTCGTTGTTGTCGGTAAATTGTAGTTGGTCTAGATAGGAAGCTTCGAGTCTAACGGTGAATTTGTCGTCTTTGAATGCCCAAGGTTTGACTGTGATGTTACCGTCGCTACGCATTGATACGCTGTAGCTTTGTCCGTCACCGTCTTTGGCTATTTCTAACGCGCGGAAATCATCGGTTTCTTCAGCGCTGGTAGTACCTTCGGGAATTTCTTTGTTGCAAAGAATGAGTGACATTCTATCGCACCATTGGAAGAAGGCATACGCTTTAGCAGCATCGTCCTTTGTGATTTCTAACTCTTCAAGCCATTTTTGTTGATTCGCTATTTGTTCGTCTAAAAATTCGTCTATTTCTTTTGATTGACCGCGCATTCCTTCTATTAAATAGCTCATGTGCATCGATATCAACATTGCTACCCAGCGTCCGCGATACTGAGCGTTTTGTATAAGTTTACGCACACGTTCTAAATCAACTTCTTTTTCGAGAGTGAAATCGCGTGGGGCACCTGCTGGTGTAAGATGATTTCCTTCCCACTCTTTTTCTAAGTCATCGTGGTGCGAAATTGCGGCAATTGTTTCTAACCAACGTTGCGGGCGTAATTCTGGATGCCAATTTCCGGCTATTTGGGCAGCGAGTAATGCGTGGGCACGATGGTATATTACCTCCCATCCTTGTTCATGTAGGTTAACTATCATGCTTTGACCTGGAACTTTGGTGTAGTATTAGTTTGCTTTTATATCATGCAAAAGTTAAACTTTCTTAATCATCTACCGACAGAACTAAAATACTACTATCGAGAGGTAGATTTACAAATTAAAACTTATACTCAACTAGTCAGCTTATGTTTAAATATATAAACAAAAATGAACTTCGTATTCAGCAACTACTAACACCTTATTTATTTTTACTACCCGCTTTAGTCATTTTAGGCTTAACGGTATTTATCCCTGCACTTCAAGCATTTTATTTGACCTTTACGCAAATTCAAGACTTTGGCGGGTCGCAAACATGGGTGGGTTTGGCAAATTTTGTTCGTTTATCTAATGATTCTACATTTTGGAAGACTTTGGGTAATACTATATTATATCTAATTGTAGTAGTACCAATTCTAGTTACGGCGCCTTTGGCTCTCGCTATTTTAGTTAATCAGAAACTACGCGGTATTACCTGGTTTAGAGCAGCATATTATGCACCAGTTGTAATTTCAATGGTGGTTGCTGGTATTGCATGGAACTGGTTGTATCAAGAAAATGGCTTGATTAATCAACTTCTTCAAAGTTTAGGTATTATCAAAGAAGGTATTCCCTGGTTAACTAGTCCAAGATTTGCCCTTTTCAGTGTAATGGCTGTAACCGTGTGGAAAGGTTTGGGTTATTACATGGTTATTTATCTAGCTGGGTTACAATCAATTCCTGCTGATGTCTACGAAGCTGCTTCAATAGATGGTTCTGACGGTGTGCGTAAACACTGGGATATTACTTTACCTTTAATGCGTCCTTACTTAGCTTTAGTTGCTGTAATTTCGGCTATTTCTGCTACTAAGGTGTTTGAAGAAGTATTTATTATGACCCAAGGTGGCCCACGCAATAGTTCTAAAACTATTGTTTATTATTTGTACGAGCAAGCTTTTACTAATTTAGAGATTAGCTATGCTTGTACTATCGGTTTGGTATTGTTTTTGATTATTTTGGCTTTATCGGTTTTAAGATTATTGCTCAATAATGGCGCCGAACAACCTTTAGGGTAAATTTATACATCTTGTGGAGCGAGCATCCTTGCCCGCCCTAAGTATATAAACACAAAGGACGGTTATGGGGAGAATTCATTCGAGTTTTTCCACCCTAATCGACAAAACACTTTTTATATCAGCAAGAATATTTATATTGTCACGGGTATTAATATTGTTATGCTGAACGCAGTGAAGCATCTCTAAGATTCTTCACTGCGTTCAGAATGACAATTTATGTTACTACATAAATCATGACAATTTTTCGTTGAAATATTATTTCTGGTAGTCAGCATCTACCCAGCAGCGAGGCAAGCTTTCACCAGAAGGGAAAATCAAATTTGATTTCTTTAATGGTTCAGGGTCTTGTTCTTCTTGTCCTGATTGGTCTTGCACTGTTACACTATCTTGATTTGGGCTTATTAGTGCCTGCAAGTCATTTATCTCTACTAAAGTTCCGGTTTCTTTGTCTTGTAGAAGCATAAGCCTTGATTGTTATTGTTGAAAATTACTATTTTGTTTAATCTATTTTCAGGCTATCCTGATACAAGATGCTTTTCACCAATCTAAAGAGAGATATTAAAGATTATTTAAGTCTAATTATAATTATATATCTTTTGGATTATCAGATATAAATATTTATACAACTTGAGTGGGATGCCAATACTCACTTATTACGAGATATTAAATATTAGGTGAGGTAAAGAACTTTATCTCATTAAATTGATAAAAAAATCAGTTTGATAATTAATAAGGAGCTAAGACCATGAGTTTAGAAGAAAAAGCAAAAGCTGCTGCGAAAAATATCGAAGGCAAAGCGCAAGAAGCACTTGGTAATGTAACTGGTGACCCCGCAGATAAAGCTGAAGGTCAAGCAAAGCAAGTAGAAGCTGAAGCACGCAACGCTAAAGAAGATGTCAAAGATGGTGTTAAAGACATCGTTGATAAAGCATAATTTGTAATATAACCAAATGTAGAGACGTTACATGTAACGTCTCTACGTCCGTATATGTATTATTTAAAATATGTTTCACCTGTAATAGATTCTGGTACATATTCACTACCATCAGGCATAATGGCGCCACGTAAAAAGGCATCATTAAAGTTGGCGCCTGTCAATACTGCTTCTAGCATAAAAGCATGACTAGCATTTACTTCTACTAAAACAGCATTCGTTAAAATTGCAGCATTCAACTGAACTTCACTCAAATTAGCTTTGAGAAGCATTGCATGATTTAAATTTGCTTTCATTAAATTGGCTTTGACTAAATTCGCTTGACGTAAATTAGCAAAACTAAGATTTGCGCTCGATAAATCTGCTTCTACTAAATTTGCTCGACTCAAATCTATACCACGTAAATCCATACCAGATAAACATACGTTCGCCAAATTAATGCCTGCAAAATTTCTTTTCCCTTCGGCATATTTTTGCAATAGCTCCTCTGCGGTCATTGAATTCTCCTCAAATTAAATATGTGTATAGACCCGTAATTTTGGTGCTGGGACGCAGAATTACAGTGTATGAGCAGCAATTTTCAATGTAGAGACGCAAGATTCCGCTATATAGACGCACACTCTTGGTGTATAAACGCGGTATGTCGCTTCCTACAGTAATATTCGATTAAATGGAAGTTGGCAGTCTGAGAGTAGCGGTTGTTCCCTGACCTTCTCCAGCACTGTAAATATCAATTGTACCACCATGCATTTCGACTAAATGCCGTACTAAAGATAACCCTAATCCTAACCCTCCATGTACGCGCGTAAAAGAACCATCTGCTTGACGAAAACGGTCATATATATAAGGTAGAAAATTTGTGCGAATACCTTGTCCTGTATCCTTAACCTCGAGCTGAACATACTGCTGTTGAAAAAGACGAACTGTAACGCTTCCTCCTTTGGGTGTAAATTTGATAGCGTTAGAAACTAAATTCCAAACAATTTGCCTTAAACGTTCCGCATCTCCACGCACTGGATTAATATTTTGGTCGAGGTATGTCTCGATATGAATTGATTTTGCTTCTGCTGCTAGTTGTAACGACGATATCGCCTCCTGAGTTATCATTGCAAAATCTACAGTCGCTGCATCTAAACACAACTTACCTGTAATAATACGGGAAACATCGAGTAAATCATAGACTATTTTCATCAAATTTTTAGCATTGCGCTCAATCGTCTCGACTCCTTTTTGGACAGCATTATCTGTCGAATTGCGACGCGCGAGCGTTTGTGCCCATCCTAATATAGCGTGCAGCGGTGTACGCATTTCATGAGACATCGTAGCCAAAAATTCGTCTTTGAGACGATTTGATTCTTGCGCTTGGTGGTATAACTGCGAGTTATCAATAGCCATTGCTGCGCGACAAGCTAAGTCAACAGCCAATACCAAATCTGACTCTGTATACCTACGTTGTGACTCAGATGTTGCTAAAAATAACGCTCCAAAAATTTGACCGCGCGCAATTAACGGTATCATCATACATGAACAAGGTTGTAATTGCTCATATATATTGAGAAGTTCCTCGTCTTGCGTGATTGAAGTTGCCGTATTATAGTCACACTCAGTTATCAAAATCGGTTCTCGACTTTGAAAAACTCTAGCAGTCAAACTATTTGGATTCTTGATATGATTTTGATAACGGTTGGCTAACTCATCAACTAGTCCCTGTTTCTCACTCATACAGTGCATCGCAGCAACCGACTGAAAAGAACCATCCGAACCCAGTTTCTGCACTAAGCAATAATCTGCCAAAAATGGTATAACCAAACGTACTACTGTTGATAAAGTAGTTTGAGTATCTAACGAAGTTGCTAACACCCGTCCTGCTTCCGATAAAAAAGCATATCTAGCTTGTGCAAGTTCGACTTCTTGACGTGCATTTTGTTCGCGTATAAATAATGAATGTCGTTCTGTTTCTATTTGTTTACGCTGCGTAATATCTCGAAAATAAATCGAAATTCCATTTACCGAGCGGTAGATATTATGTTCTAGCCAAAGATTAAGCTTTGGGTAGTAAGCTTCAAATTGTACTGACGTTCCAGTATCCGCAACTTCGTGACATTTGTGATAAATTGGTGTGTCAACTAACTCTGGGTATACTTGCCAAATATTTCTACCCAGTAACTCACTTTCGTATTTTTGTAAAATCTGTGTGGCTTTTTCGTTAACAAAAGTGTAACGCCATTCATGGTCAAAAGCCACAACTCCATCAGTAATGCTTTCAAGGATTTTTGCAAACTGAGCATTTGTATGACGTAGTGCAGCTTCCGCCATTAAATGCTGTATCATTTGATTTAAAGCGGCGCCATCAGTTTCAGCTAGTTTTACAGTTTGATAAAGCAACTGATATTCTAATGGATTAGACACAAATAGTAGTCCAGATTGCTGTTTCTGAAGCGTTGAAACGGATTGAGTCAGTACAACCAAGCCATTTTCTGAAGGATAGACGTAAAATTCTATCCAATTATTAAGTAAGGTGTTGAACTCTTGCCAGCGCATTGGAACTTGCTGACTTACTGCGTTGTGGCAGTTTTGATAAAAAACAGGTGTTCCCGCTTCTGTCCATACTTCATAAACATTTTTACCTATCAAATCTTCGTGACATTTATCAAAAATTTTGGCGCCTTCATCATTGATAAAGATAAACCGCCACTGTCGGTCAAGAATAATTACACCATCGGTAATACTATCTAGAAAAGTAGCCATTTTAGTTTTTACCTCGGACGAACCAATATTGAAATTAAAGTCCATCCTCAAGGTGTGAGCATAAAAATGTCAGTTTGTTGTCCGCCTTTAGCTAGAATGTAGTTTATGTAACATTTGAGTTTACCTTCTGCTTATAACACCGTGTACTCTTTGCTTCGAGGCGCCTGTGAACCTGACGAATTTACTCTTACAGCATTGAGGACGCGCGCATTGTTCAAAAAAGTTTTTATTTTAGTTCCATTTCACTAGAATACTTGAATTTTTTATAAAGTCTTCCCTCTTATTGGTGAACCACATACATTTATTGCTCAGTCATAAGAGCTATATATGTAATATTTCTAAATATTAGATTTATTAATAGTATCTATAAGTAAAACTTAATATAACTTCAAAGTTTATGCATCAAGATAGAAGGCGCCTGTAAAAATTAGAAATAATATGCATACATAATAAAAAAGCATCAAACGAGGTCAGCTAATATAAAGACCTTGAGAATAAAACTGGTAGGGCGCTAAGTTCAATATATAGAACTAGCGCTTTACTACTATTAAACCCAGTAAAATCAAAAATCATGCTGCGTAAATTCCTTAAAATACAACTCAAATTTCTCAGAATTGTTCCATCGAATCAAAAGCGCAACAGCAAAAGCAAAAATCAAAGTCAAAAGCAGTTGCAAGAAACGAGCAATTCGTTACGTTTAAAGTATCGTCTTTACAGAGGAAAACTACCAAATCACCTACAAGTAGTATTACAACCTGTTAGTTCGTTACTTCCGGCAGTAATTCCGTGGACTATCTTTTTTGCAGCGTATGGTTTTTTGGTATCGTTACTTTTTCATTTTGGTTTTTCTGTAGCGCTGTCTGAAGACGGTAATATTCTTACCAAAATAATTTGGAGTTTTAATATTATTTTGACTTTATTACTAGTTTTCCGGACTAATACTGCTCACGAAAGATTTTGGGAAGGCAGAAAACTCTGGGGAGGTTTAGTCAACGCAATACGAAACTTAGCTCGTGATATTTGGATAATAATTAAAGAGAAGTCACCCGAAGACCGACAGGAAAAGGAAGCAACATTACTACTCATTGCTGCATTTGCCATTGCGATGAAGTTACATCTAAGAGGGCAACCAGTCAACGAAGAGTTAGAATTATTGATGAGCGAAACTCAATACCGAAAACTCCAACAAGTAAACCACCCTCCATTACAAATTGCTTTTTGGATAGGAGATTATTTACAGCAGCAACATGACCAGAAATGTTTAGATATTTATCAACTTACGGCTTTAAATCAACTAGTCAGTGAATTAGTAAATATTTTAGGAGGTTGCGAGCGTATTTTAAAAACACCTCTACCGTTAATATACGGTATTATATTAAGAATGTTGGTAATTGTTTACTGTATAGTTTTACCACTTGAACTTGTTGACAATGTACAGTGGTGGACAGGTGCCATTAATGCATTTATTGGTTTTAGCTTACTGAGTATCGAACATGTCGGAGGTGAAATCGAAGAGCCTTTTGGTTCTGACTCGAATGACCTACCTTTAAATGTTATATGCAACACTATTCTGTCAAACGTGCAAGAAATAATTTCCTTCACTCCACAAAGTGCCCGTCTAGATTCAAAATTAAACTTATATAAAAATTCGGTTTGATAGTTACGCACCATAAACACCATAAATATTTCTTACTGTGCAGTTCATTTGGCGCCACCAGTAATATAGGAGTTAGGACTAGCAATTGTTGCCCGATTAGTAAAATTATCTAAAATCAGATATAGAATAAAATTTTGGTGGGCTTTTACCCACCATTGAAAAACTAATTAATCTCTTCTTTCATCGAGTCAATTGTTGCAGATAGCTCTTTGCGCTTTGATTCGTTCTTGAGATAGCGGTTCACAAACCAAGCACTATAACCAATACCAATCAGTTGGAAAAATTCTTTAAGCAATGGAAAAGTATTGATGGCGCCAACAACTGCTAGCATTATCCGCAGTGCGAAAACTGTTGCGACTAATGCACCAAAGCTAATAAACAAAAACTTGTACTCGCTATAGAACCAAGCTGCATTACTAGGTAACTCTGCCAAAAAGTCAGAAATTTGGGCACCGATTTTTTCTAAGTCGGTTTCACTCTCGGTCGCAGGAGGCAGCATTGGACGGGTCGCAAGCTGTGAACTTCCTAACGCAGCAGTATTTTGAGAAATCTCTGAAATTTCAGAGATACTGTCAACGTACTCTGGCTCTTTATATTTTTGTGTTGGTAGTTGAGCTGTCATATGTGCCTCCTAGTATACTAAACAATGGGTTTTATTGCTTTAAATCAAGCTTTGAACCAAACTTGTAAAAATTTATTGAGCATTATTACTATTATTTCCACATTTCTAGAAAAAAATTAACTCAATCACTCGGAGTAAGCTAGATATTTCTTCCGATGGATTATTACAACGTAAAGAACTAGACATTTGCTGTATCTACCTTTAGAAGCATTTTACAGCCTTATCAGCATTATAAAATAAAATTGTTATTATAAAACTGCTATATGCGTATACAAGATTTTATTCAAAGCTTGTTAGGTCAAGCTCCAAAGCCTGTCTTACTATTCGATTCAGTCGAAAAAGCCAACGATATCGCTTTTATGCTCAAAGGCGAGTGGGATGGTTGCAATGGTGTGGTTATAACAAAGTGCGATGAAGTTGCGGTAAACACTGCTGCGAGTCTGCTCGAAACGTCATGGTGTTATCAAGGAGACGCTAAAGCTGTTATTGAGAGTTTAAAACCTTTAGAACTTAAACACCGTTATGCAAGAGGAGAGCGAATTTTTATCAACGCTAACCTGAGATGTGCTGAACTTGTAGGCGCCGATTTAAGCGAAGCTAATTTCAGTTGCGCTAAACTAGATTGCGCGAACCTTATTGAAGCTAATTTAAGCAAAGCCACTTTAACTGGCGCATCAGCTATCGAAATCAACTTAAAGCAGGCAAACTTGAGAGATTCACAGCTAATAAGAACCAATTTCAAACACGCCAATTTAGAAGGTGTTGATTTGAGAGGTGCAAATTTGACTCACGTTTGCTTAGAAGGAGCTAATTTAACAGGCGCCGACTTTAGAGGAGCTAAACTTCAGTATACAAATTTAATCAACTGTAATTTGACCGATGCTGTTTTCGATCAAATTTGAGAAATCAAGATAGTGCATTTGTTCGGTTTTCCTGACAATCAACTCACCCTAGTTTGAAAAAACTTCGTCAAAATATAAATAGAGTTATATGGTATGTGATTATGTTCCCATTTTATTTTTGGAATAATTCTTGTTATGCCTCAGATGCTGTTTCTCGTAAAGCACGCTTGGAGCGGAAGTTAAGTTTTCTGAGAACGATGCGTGATGATATTGAAACCAGATTAGCTGGTTTAAATGCTGCTATTACCAACGTCGAACAGCAGTTAAATCAAGAAGACGCAACTAGAGTATAGTCTTAGAAACCGGGTTTCCCAAAAAACCCGGTTTCTATTTAATAAATGTTGAACACCATTTTTTGGCTATTTAAATGACAGGTGCCGAATGCCAAAAACGATGCATAATAAAAGATGATGGTTTGTATTTGTGTTACCTATGCATCATTTGGCAGAGTCAATAAACGTGTCATTGATTTTAACGGGCGAGAATATAATTATAGCTTGTTGTTATTTTGCGATATCATCAGGAATATCATATGGTGTATGGCGTAACAGACATGCAGGGGTTGACCCACTTGTAATGGCAGTAGCAGGAATATTTCTTAGTTGTGCAATTGGTCATGGTATGCATGGTGCTGGGATGCTGGGACTACCTAATTCAATTGCTTGGCAAGCTGCAACAGATTTAGCTACAGTAATAATTGCCATATATTTTCTGAGTTTTTATCGAAGCTTTGATTTGCTAGCACGCTTCAGTCAAATATTTTCTTCTAAAGTCGAGCTTGAGAATAAGAATGAAATTTTAGAAGAAGCAATGAGGAAATTACAGCGTACTCAAAGTCAATTAATACAACAAGAGAAAATGTCTGGTTTAGGGCAGTTAGTGGCAGGTGTTGCACACGAAATCAATAATCCTGTAAATTTTATACACGCCAATCTCGATTATATGCAGGAATATACTCTTGACCTACTGGGATTTGTAGAGCTTTATCAAAAATATTATCCGACACCAGTCGCAGAAATTAGCGTGCGAGCAAAAAAAATTGATTTAGAGTATATCAAACAAGATTTGTTCAAAATTCTCAACTCGATGACAATAGGTACAGAGCGCATCCAAGAGATAGTATTATCGCTGCGGAACTTCTCGCGTATGGATGAAGCAGAATTGAAAAAAGTAAATATTCATGAAGGAATTGACAGTACATTGTTAATTTTGCAGCATCGTTTTATAGCTAGTTCTGAAAAATTAGAAATAGAGATTATCAAAAACTATGGCGCCATTCCAGAAGTAGAGTGTTATCCAGGACAATTGAACCAAGTGTTTATGAATATTTTATCAAATGCGGTTGATGCTTTGGAAGAAATAAATCACGAGCGAAAAAAGCAAAATATAAAAGGCAATTCAAATAAAATTACAATTAGCACCTCCATAGTGGATTCGCAATGGGTAAAAGTAAAAATTGCCAATAATGGGCCAGATATTCCCGAACATCTACACCAACGTATTTTCGACCCATTTTTCACTACAAAACCCGTTGGTAAAGGTACAGGCATGGGAATGTCTATCAGCTATCAAATTATTACTGAAAGACATCAAGGTAAGTTAATGTTTACATCAATGAGTGGCGCCGATACAGAGTTTATAATCCAAATTCCCATTTGTCAAAAGTCTCTTGCGACGCTACGAACTTGATTAAAATTAAATTGTCATTTTGAACATAGAGAAAAATCTAAATTGTCATTCTGAACATAGCGAAAAATCTAAACTGTCATTCTGAACGTAGTGAAGAATCTAAAAAATCAGCTTTTTAGAAAACATTTATAACTCGAATGATAGATGATATAAATAGTTACTAACAGCTTTGATAAGCATGGCTTAATATAGAAAATTTTCTGATATTTCTATGTTCAAAGCAACAGGCGCCAAAATTCCTAGAGGATAAATAAGGTGTAAACATATCCTCTAAGAAAATCTTCACACGATGCCGAAATTCCTAGAGGATAAATCAGATGTAAACATATCCTCTAGGAAAATCTTCACACGATGCCGAAATTCCTAGAGGATAAATCAGATGTAAACATATCCTCTAGGAAAATCTTCACACGGCGCCAAAATTCCTAGAGGATAAGTCAGATGTAAACATATCCTCTAGGAAAATCTTCACACGACGCCAAAATTCCTAGAGGATAAGTCAGATTTGCATTGTATTTTCTAGTACTTTATGAAAGTGGCCGACACCTAACTCTAACTTTGACCCTCTAGTATATGCATTATCAGAACTGATGGTGTAACCAAATGTATGCAGTTATTGATGTAGTTAGGGTGCATCAAGATAGATAAGCTTCTTAGCTTTATGAGACCAACCACAAAACTGTAGATCAGTATATGAGAGACGAGCAAGTCCGTTTGCCCATTGAAGTGGAGCAGGGAGACGACTGGGTTGGTAAGAAAGAGTAGCTGAATGGCAAAGAGCAGTAAGCAACGAAGCTATTTCTAATGGGCTATGTCCATTAGGGTTGATTGATGTACGGAATTTTACTGGTGTTGTTAGTATTCCATATTGCGGTGAAATACAGGGGTATAAGGCGGTAAAATCTGACCCATCAAGCAAAATTGTTGTACCTGGTTCGGGTTCTAGTGGCGCACAATGGATTAGAGGAGAGCCAGATTTTGAGTACTCAATCAGCGTAAAATTAGGGTTGAGCATAGCTTCATAATAGTTGGTTTCTATATATAATGTTGGGTTGCGCCTGCGGCGTACTACGTAAACTATTGCCTCCACCCAACCTACGGTATCCGTTACATCCGTTACATCTGTTGCAAGTTTATTCTTCGATTCCAAATTCGTTGATAACTGCATTTAAATCGCGTATGCGACGTGAGAGAACGCGAATAATATTTAAAGCAATTTCGGGTGTTTCTTCGATAGCGTCGTGTAATTGTTCTTGAGTTAATTCTAAACAATCTGATTGTTCGAGGGTTGTTGCAGTAGCAGAACGAGGTTGAGCGTCAAAAACTGCCATTTCTCCAAACGATTCACCTTGAGGAAATGTGGCAAGTTGTCGGTCTTCGATATGAACTTTGACGCGACCAGAAACTACTATAAACAGTGAGCGTCCTTCTTCTCCTTGTCGAAATATTGTATGATTGGCGCCAAACGACCATTCGTCCATAACTGAGGCAAGACGAACAATAAAATCATCGCGTAATTCTTGAAAAATTGGAACTCGACGAACAAATAATAAACGGTCAACGCTGGTTAACATATTAATATATTGGCTTAGGTTTACTAGTGGTTATTTTAAAGATATTTTTGAATTAACTCTTTGACTTGGGCTGCAATTAAAGGATGGGGGTCTTTTTGTAACTGTGGTAGTAGTTCAATGAGTATACGACGTGAAGCTATATTTAAATAACAAATAGCTGCTTCACGCACAAAACTGGTGGGGTGACGTAAGTTTTCAATTATTTGCTCTGTGGTCAAACGAATCAAAGCAGCAGAAGCAAAATGAAAACAACATGCTAAACACCAGTCAGATAGTGAGTTTTCGAGAGTCACTAAATGACGAATTCGATCACTAACTACCATTTGCTCGTATTTACATATTTTTGCTTCTATTAAAGCTTGAAGTTTTTGTTCTGGGTGACGTTTATCTAAAATTATTAGCAGTAACGATTTATTGGGTAATGTAACTGTATGCTCTAGTATTTCTAAACCCCGCGCGAGGTTTTTTGGTGATTCTGATAAAACATTGAATGCTGCCGCTTGGATTGTATCTTGAGAATAAAGTAGCTTTAAAAACAAAAATAATCGCTCTTTTATATCTAATTCTAAATCGAGTAACGCACGCTGTAATAATTGGCACATATCCATTACTTTACGACTAGATAGATAATCAGTAATGAATTCGCGTGTTTTATATTCTAAATAATTTGCGTATACTTCACCTTGTGTTTCTAAATCTCTATACGCAGCATATATCTCACTTAAAAAGGCTATTTCCTCATCGATTAATCGTTCTACGTGAGTTTCATACGATTTCTCGACTAAACCAGAAATTCCTTCTTTTTCATTTCGTTTAAGTAAGCTACGAAGAATACGGTCGCGGTTTTTACCCTTCGATGTTTCTAAGCTTTTCCATAACGTATCCATTGCTTCCCAAGTCGGAATTTCTCCTATTGTTCGCCATGCATACATTCGCACTATTTCTGGTTTATGTGGATTTGTCGCTAAATCAAGTACTAATGGTAATCCTTCGTTTTCGAGTTTGACGATAGCACGCATCGCACAAGTGCGCGTTGATTTATAGTAAAGTCCACCTAAAAGTGCAGGGTAGTAATCTTCTAATCGTGTTGCTGCTATCATTTCTAGCACCGCACGACGCACCCGCAATGATTTGTCTTCTAATAAGTTTGGAATTAAAAGCCGTAACGTTTGTAAATAAACTGCTGCGTTTAATGCTCTGACTGCATCTACTCGTTCACGTTCACTCGAACTAGTTAGCATTGCTTTGAGTGTGCGAGTACCTGCGACTTTTTGCTGCGTTGTTCCTTGACGCAATAGTAATGCTGCGGCAGTTGCGCGAATAATGGGATGTTCTTCGTTGAGGAATTGTTCGAGCTTACTTAAGTTGGGATTATCGGATGCTAGCCAAACATAACGCAAGACTAACGCGAATATTTCAGGGTTTACCTCGGTTTCAGATTGTTTGAGCAGTGAATTGACTTGTGGTACGTATGTTTTTGTTGCACCTGCATCAAGCATTGCTTCTAAAGAAGATATTTGTAGTGTGTTTGGTAGTTTGGTTAATAATGGCGCCAGTACTTCTGCTGCTCCTTGTGGGTCAATAGTAGCTAACAATTCAATACATGAACGTTTATCACTTTCGCTACCTGATTCTTTTAGTGCTTTGACCACCGCTTGTTTAAATGTACGCACGTCAACATCGGCGCCTGTTAGTTTACCCCTTCCTGCGCTTAACACCAGCAAATCAACATAAAGTGACCGTAGCATCCAAAGTAACGCTAAAGTGAGGAGCGCGACAATTGTTGTTTCAGCTACTAATGCCCAATTTTTTGCTAACGGAATTCGGTTTGCCCCGATAAAAAGAGTAATAAAAATTACAATACCTGCGATACCTGTACCCCAAGCTTCAGCAATACCCCCCGATAAGGTTTGTACACTCGAACGAAATTTATCAGGAATTGGTTGAAATAGTAGAGGACTACCACTAACTACTAAGGTGTAACGCAGTAGTTCGTCAAAAAACTTCAAAATTACTAAACCCCAAAAAAAGTGTTGCCCTTGTGTGATTGGTAGCAAACTCAATGATGTAATCGATAAGGGTAGTAAAACCGCAATACAAATTGGTAAAGTTGCTGTGGCAAAAAAGACTCCAAACCGTTCGAGGACTCGACTGGATACAAATAACTGCATCAATAGTTCGCAGACCCCAGTCACTCCGCTAAATATCCCTAAAAAGCTTGCTATCTCTTGACCACTGTAAGTTGTTTCGATTTGAGTTAAATATTGAAAGTCGATTAATATATTAATTATTTGTAATAATCCAAAAAAAGCAAATAAGAACAGCGAGTAGTGCCTGAGCTTACCAGAAAGCTGTGGTCGTGCGCGTCCTTCTTTTGAAGCTACCTTTTCAGGTTCGGGAAATGAACTTTTTTGTTCGCTGCTTAAATAACGCAGGATTAAGGCGCCTGCAATAATAAAAATTGCCGAAACGGGAATGATAATGTTTTTAAGTCCTACGAATATCAACAGCAGTGGCAAACTAAAACCGCTGAAAATATCCGCAACCAATAGTCCACTACTGATTATGGGGTATGCTCGCTTAATTTCACGAATGTTAAAGATGTGATTGGCAGCAATAGAAGTGTTGAGGTCGTTAAGCACATAAAACGCATCAACCCACAAACGTAATAGAAATACGGTAGCTACAGCAAGAGTTGGATTTTCTAAACCCACACGCAGTACTATTAGCGGTATGAACATGCATGGTGCAATTCCTGCTATTACGTAACGCAAGGAAAACATTTTTTGCAAACGGGAGTAAAAAAAAACGAGTAGCGTACCCATTACGGCACTCGCAAGATAAATCAAAGGCAACCAACTGGCGCCATACTTACCCAAAAACAGCGCGACAGTACTATCTTCTGTCCAACGTAACCCTACGGATGTTGTAGTATAAAAAGCCAGCATTAGCCACGTGCGTCTACTCTCCTCTGGACGCAAATTTACAATCGCCAAGATTTGCTCATTTAAGTTTTTACCTAACCCTTTAGCCGACCAATGATTGAGTTCCATGCATTTGTACGAAAGTGGTGAGCGTCACCCAAGTGAACGATAAACGAACAGAACAATTGTTCGTATAGACAGCGCTCACGACAAAAGTCCTGAGCTACTGAGTATTATTTTTCCCACTCCTAGCTCAGGACTATCATGTTTTATGTAAATTTTTGGTAATCGTGCAATCGAATAATGCTATTTATTTTTTTGGCGATATCAGCATCATCATGTTCCTACCCTCTTTTTTGGGCATTTGCTGCACTTCACCAACTGAGTCTAGGTCAGTTGCCATGCGCTTTAGCAGTTCTTCTGCCAAGTCGCTGTGTTGAATTTCTCGACCCCGGAACATGACGGTAGCTTTTACCTTGTCCCCATCTTTCAAAAAGCGCTCTGCTTGCTTGACGCGCACGTTATAGTCATGCTCTTCTATCTTGTAGCGCATCTTGACTTCTTTAACATCAGCAGTATGCTGTTTCTTCCTTGCTTCCCGCGCTTTCTTCTCTTGCTCAAACTTGTATTTGCCATAGTCCATAATACGGCATACAGGCGGTTCGGCTTTATCTGAGAGAAGCACTAAGTCTAGCTCTTTTTCTTCTGCTAGTTGTAATGCTTCATTGGGTGTTAAAATTCCCAATTGGGCGCCGTCGGTATCAATGACCCGAATTTTTGGGAAGCGGATCCGTTCGTTAATTTGGGGCAGGTCGCGA
Source organism: Calothrix sp. PCC 7716 (assembly GCF_019977735.1). GTDB lineage: Bacteria > Cyanobacteriota > Cyanobacteriia > Cyanobacteriales > Nostocaceae > Dulcicalothrix. The sequence goes on from NZ_AP025018.1 coordinate 1,853,053, forward strand.
CTTCTTCTTTTTTCAATCACAGCCATTTATGATTTGTAGGAGCTATTTGCTAAGATTTTGGTTACTATCCGAATGTGTACATAACAGTCAAAGCTAAATACCTTCGTTCCGCAAAGGTTTCTCAACAAAAGATACCTCTGTTCCGAGTGCGCGCTAATTCACAAACAGGTGCGTTTGCGATAACTTTATTTAGCTATACTTGTTATTCTACTCACTCCAACCCAATTTCTGTCAAATTGTTAACCCTTATTACAAAATGTCAGTCTTCATCTGCTATTCTAACAGCTACGACTCTCTAATTTTTCAAACTTTATATCCGTAAATATACGTAATATTTGCGATTATATTTTTACTTATAGATACCATAAATATTATTAATAGTGCCTCAACAAAGTATGTTTTATCGGGAGAGCGCAAACATACACCGATTAATTTACTTAGAATAGATTTAGTAACTGGTAATTATGTCTCTTCAAACTTAAAACTGTTTACAAAATTTAACGTGCGGGAGGTGTGGATGGTACAATTGATGTGGCAGCAAAGAGTTGGGGCACAGCGCGATTGGGTTTGGCGGGGATGGCAAACTCGCTATACATATATTCGGGGTTTACAAACTGGTTGTGATTCTGTACCCATCATTCTTTTACACGGTTTTGGTGCTTCCATTGGTCACTGGCGCCAAAATTTAGAGGTATTGAGCGAGCATCATACAGTATATGCCCTTGATATGTTGGGATGGGGCGCCTCTGTGAAAGCACCTGTAAATTACAGTGTTAGTCTTTGGGCTGAACAAGTATACGACTTTTGGCAGAGTTTTATTGGTAAGCCAGTGGTGATAGTGGGAAATTCGCTAGGTTCGTTAGTTTCCATAGCTGCTGCTGCTGCCCATCCAGAAATGGTAAAGGGTTTAGTAATGATGAGTTTACCTGACCCATCATTGGAGCTTGAAGCTATTCCCCCATTTTTACGTCCAACTGTCGCCACAATTAAAAATTTCGTTGCTTCACCTTTGTTTCTTAAACCTTTGTTTTATTTTCTGCGTCAACCTGGGGTGTTACGTCGTTGGGCAGCAATTGCGTATGCTAATCCAGAAGCGATTACTGATGAATTGATTGATATTATTGCGGGTCCGACCCAAGACAGAGGCAGTGTTCGTGCATTTACTGCTTTGTTCAAGGCCTCGATTGGCGCGAATTTTAGTCCTAGTGTTAAAGCTATTTTGCCGACTTTAAATATACCAATGTTGTTGGTGTGGGGAAAGAAGGATAGATTTGTGCCACCTGCATTGGCGCACCTTTTCGCGCAGTACAATAGTAATTTACAGATACTTAACTTGGAAAATGTTGGGCATTGTCCTCATGATGAGAGTCCGGAGGAAGTAAATCAAGTGATTTTAGACTGGATTGATAGAACATTAGTTCGAGTTACGTCAAGTTCTGTAGTAGAAGAATGCTAGCCTGGATTGCTTGAGAGTTTGTATCGTAGAAGTGAAAATAGAATCTTACAATGCAGCCAAAATCCTTGAAATCTACCCTAGCGACTTTTTCTGTAACTCTTGGTTTCGGAACCGTTGCAGCTTTTTTGTCACCTTCGTTTAAAACTGGTGCAGCAGTATTTAGTAGTGCAATTGCTAGTGCAGGTATGGCTGTACTGAATATTCGAGAAGACAAACAAAACGAACGATTGCTTCGAGAGGTTAAACGTTTAGCAACAGCCTATGGGAATTTAGAATTAAAGGTAGAAAATTTAGAGAGGTTTTATCAGCTTCAAAGTAGTCATCAGCTTGTAGTTAACCCTGTTAATTCGATATTAACTTCATATACACCTCCAATTATTGCAGCAACAGGTGCAACGAAGTTAATAGCTGAATTAAATAGATTGAAGGTTAATTTAAGGTTGCCTTACAAGCAGTTGGAGAAAGATGATTTATTTGATGCAGCTATTTTTATGGGAGATAACTATCCTGCATTAGCTTTAGTGTATCGAAAGATGAAAGCGAGTATAAGCGGTGACATGCAAGGTGGTTTTTCGTATAAATTATCTGGTATTGAGGATAATGATGAGATATGTTTACGTTTTCGAGCCATTTTAGAGAGTAAGGGGTTATGGACTTCTAAGTATATTAAGTCTGAGAAAAGGATTCGGTTTCAACCACATAGTGGAGATACAAAGGTTAGGAGTTTTTTTGAGGGAGGTTGGTTAGAAAAGTTTGTTGTTTACAAAATATGTAGTTTGCTTTCATTACATGGTATAAATTTTGAATATTTAATTAATCCTCATGTTAGTTATTCTTTTGAAGAGTCGAAGTATTATGAGCTTGATGCTTTATTTTTAGTTGATAATCAATTAATTTTGTTTGAAGTTAAAACTGGTGATAAAAGTAATGTGTATCTTAATCAAATCAATGAGCATTCTAAACGCAGGCGCCTAAATCTTTCTAAAAATCGAGCTTTTTTGGTTACATTATCATTAACTGATAGTGAGACTGAAGACTGGAATCGAAACAATAATAATATCACTATAGTTAATCTGAATAATTTAACAAATTGTTTTGCTAATAGTTTGGGCTTAGTTACTACTGAAGAATCGAAAATACAAGCTTCTATATTTAGTACCGAAGAATTATATACATTTTTAAATCACAAAAAACTGCGTCCTTCACCAGAACACCGTTTGAATGTGATTACAGAGTTAGTCAGCACGATAAAAGCGCTTGAGGAACCATTAACTTTCAATGAAATTAGAAACAAAATCGCTGAAAAGTTACAGATATCAAAAGCATTAACAGAAGAAGTTTTACGTGCTATTCGACGTTCTAGTTGTTTTGTTAATGCAGAGGGAGGATCAATATCCCAGTTTACACAGTTAAGTGAGCCAATAAAAGGTTTATTATTTGAAGATATTTCAGTTTTAGATAGTAAATGTATTGAGACTTATGCTTCTACAGTTGTAGCTGAGTATCCTAATTATTTTAACAGCTTACAGAACATTAAAATCTTTGAAGAAACTGTTGGCGCCGACGCTCCTGATATAGAAACAATCAATCAACTCAAGCTCAGAAATATCAATTAATCATCTTGTGGAACGGGCATCCTTGCCCGTAATATTCAGAGGTGTATGCTAGATTTTTACCACAGAGACACAGAGTACACAGAGGTAAAAATTCAAATAAGCGCTTATGAGTGGCGCCAATACAACTCACTTAAGCTTGAAAAACAAGAATAAGTAGGTGGGTTATAAAAACAAAAACCTTCTCTTATATGTAAGAGAAAGCTTTTGTTTTGTAATATTGCCCTGGCACCGAGCAATTGTTGCAGGAGACAACTCTCCAACTATCGTAGCCGCTGCGGCGTTTCACAACTGAGTTCGGGATGGTATCAGAGTGGTTCCACCACGCAATTAGCACCAGGAAAAAGTTTAAAAACCTTGAAGACTGCACAGTGACGCGCTTTGAATTGATAGAGGTCAAGCCCTCGGTCTGTTAGTACTTCTCGGCTTCGCATGTTACCACGCTTCCACCTAAAGCCTATTAACACGTGTTCTACGTGTGACCTTACTCACTTATAGTGATGAGAACACTCATCTTGAGGTGGGCTTCCCACTTAGATGCTTTCAGCGGTTATCCGCTCCGAACATGGCTACCCAGCGTTTACTCCTGGCGGAATAACTGGCACACCAGCGGTTCGTCCTTCCCGGTCCTCTCGTACTAAGGAAGGCTCCTCTCAATGTTCTTACGCCTGCACCGGATATGGACCGAACTGTCTCACGACGTTCTGAACCCAGCTCACGTACCGCTTTAATGGGCGAACAGCCCAACCCTTGGGACGTACTTCCGCCCCAGGTTGCGATGAGCCGACATCGAGGTGCCAAACCTCCCCGTCGATGTGGACTCTTGGGGGAGATCAGCCTGTTATCCCTAGAGTAACTTTTATCCGTTGAGCGACGGCCATTCCACTCTGCGCCGTCGGATCACTAAGGCCTACTTTCGTACCTGTTCTACTTGTTGGTATCACAGTCAAGCTCTCTTATTGCCTTTACACTCGACGCACGATTTCCAACCGTGCTGAGAGAACCATTGCGCGCCTCCGTTACCTTTTAGGAGGCGACCGCCCCAGTCAAACTGCCCACCTGAAAATGTTCCAATTCCGGATTACGGACATTGGTTAGAATTCTAGCTTCGCCAGAGTGGTATCTCACCGTTAGCTCCACATTCCCCACAAGGAATGTCTCTACGCTTCCCACCTATCCTGCGCAAGCCAAGCCCGAACACAATTCCAGGCTACAGTAAAGCTTCATAGGGTCTTTCTGTCCAGGTGCAGGCAGTCCGTATCTTCACAGACAATCCTATTTCGCCGAGTCTCTCTCCGAGACACCGTCCAGATCGTTACGCCTTTCGTGCGGGTCGGAACTTACCCGACAAGGAATTTCGCTACCTTAGGACCGTTATAGTTACGGCCGCCGTTCACCGGGGCTTCGGTCGTCAGCTTTAAAGTTTCCCCCTGACCAACTTCCTTAACCTTCCGGCACTGGGCAGGCGTCAGCCCCTATACTTCCGATTACTCGTTTGCAGAGACCTGTGTTTTTGGTAAACAGTCGCCTGGACCTATTCACTGCGACCCAGTTTTCACTGGGCACCCCTTCTTCCGAAGTTACGGGGCTATTTTGCCGAGTTCCTTAGAGAGAGTTATCTCGCGCCCCTTGGTATTCTCTACCTCCCCACCTGTGTCGGTTTCGAGTACGGGTATAACTGCTTCAACACATTAATTGCTTTTCTTGACACCAATCACAACTAAACGGAGAACGTATTCCCCTCCCAATCCAATCAGGGCATAGTTGCTTCAACGGTGCGTCCCAAATAATGCTCCACAATTCTAGTTGAGGAATATTAACCTCATGTCCATCGACTACGGCTTTCGCCCTCGCCTTAGGTCCCGACTTACCCAGAGTGGACGAACCTGCCTCTGGAACCCTTGGGGTTTCGGGGTATTGGATTCTCACCAATATTTGCGCTACTCAAGCCGACATTCTCACTTCTATTCAATCCACAGCTGCTCGCCGCTACTGCTTCGCATCAAATAGAACGCTCCCCTACCACTTTTTCAAGTCCACAGCTTCGGTACAATGTTTAGTCCCGTTCATTTTCGGCGCGCAAGCGCTTGACCAGTGAGCTATTACGCACTCATTCTAGGGTGGCTGCTTCTAGGCAAACCTCCTGGTTGTCTTTGCACTTGCACCTCCTTTCCCACTTAACATTGATTTGGGGACCTTAGCTGGTGGTCTGGGCTGTTTCCCTCTTGACGATGAAGCTTATCCCTCACCGTCTTACTAGTGATAGTACACTTTGGTATTCTGAGTTTGTCTCGATTTGGTACCGGTCTCCCAGCCCGCACCGAAACAGTGCTTTACCCCCAAAGCTTAATATTCACCGCTGCGCCTAAACACATTTCGGGGAGAACCAGCTAGCTCCTGGCTCGATTGGCATTTCACCCCTAACCACACCTCATCCGCTAATTTTTCAACATTAGTCGGTTCGGACCTTCACTTGGTGTTACCCAAGCTTCATCCTGGACATGGTTAGATCGCCAGGGTTCGGGTCTATACATACTGATAATCGCCCTATTCAGACTCGCTTTCGCTTTGGCTTCGTAACTACTACTTAACCTACCAGCACATATAACTCGCCGGCTCATTCTTCAACAGGCACGCGGTCATTCGTTTAATCGAACTCCCACTGCTTGTAAGCTGACGGTTTCATGTTCTATTTCACTCCCCTCAACGGGGTTCTTTTCACCTTTCCCTCGCGGTACTTGTTCGCTATCGCTCACGCAGACGTATTTAGCCTTACCACGTGGTCGTGGCTGATTCACATGGAATTTCACGTGCTCCATGCTACTCGGGATTCAGCTAGTATCGTTAAATTTTCGACTACAAGACTTTTACTTTCTTTGGTGCATCGATTAAATGCTTCGTCTAATCGCTCGATTCCATGTCGCTGTCCCACTACCCCAAAATACATGTATTTTGGTTTAGGCTCTTCCCCCTTCGCTCACCACTACTAAGGGAATCTCGTTTGATTTCTTTTCCTCCAGCTACTAAGATGTTTCAATTCGCTGGGTTGGCTCTCACTTGTCTATGTGTTCAACAAGTAGTATATAGGGTTGCCCCATTCGGAAATCTCCGGCTCAATGTTTGCTTCCAACTCCCCGGAGCATATCGTCGGTAACCACGTCCTTCTTCGCCGCTGCGTGCCTAGGTATCCACCGTCAGCCCTTATTCGCTTGACCAATTTAATCAATTTAAAGGATTGTTTGTAATTCAATACCCGCGCCCTTCTCGTAATAATTACTGAGCGTAATTAAACTCAACACGGTTACTGCCTACAATTTGCGTCACTATGCAGTTTTCAAGGTTCTTACTGGAAATACATCCAGCAGGCTTAGTTATCTTAATAACTCTAGTTGCTGACTGTATATATACTTACTTTTCATTTTTAATTAATCCGAATCGGATAATAGTTTGAAGCCAAAGTCAATTCTCTCTCGACCTAGGTGATGACCTTCTTGTTGGTTTTTAAGCACTGAAGTGCTTATTACAAGCAAGTTGGGTAGGTCTCCCTAAAAAGGAGGTGATCCAGCCACACCTTCCGGTACGGCTACCTTGTTACGACTTCACCCCAGTCACCAGCCCTACCTTCGGAGTCTCCCCCAGCGAACTGTTAGGATAACTACTTCGGGCGTGACCAGCTTCCATGGTGTGACGGGCGGTGTGTACAAGGCCCGGGAACGAATTCACTGCAGTATGCTGACCTGCAATTACTAGCGATTCCGACTTCATGAAGGCGAGTTGCAGCCTTCAATCTGAACTGAGCTACGATTTCTGAGATTTGCATGTTATTGCTAACTAGCTGCCCTTTGTTCGTAGCATTGTAGTACGTGTGTAGCCCAGGACGTAAGGGGCATGCTGACTTGACGTCATCCCCACCTTCCTCCGGTTTGTCACCGGCAGTCTCTCTAGAGTGCCCAACTTAATGATGGCAACTAAAAACGAGGGTTGCGCTCGTTGCGGGACTTAACCCAACATCTCACGACACGAGCTGACGACAGCCATGCACCACCTGTGTTCGCGCTCCCGAAGGCACTCTCTAGTTTCCCAAAGATTCGCGACATGTCAAGTCCTGGTAAGGTTCTTCGCGTTGCATCGAATTAAACCACATACTCCACCGCTTGTGCGGGCCCCCGTCAATTCCTTTGAGTTTCACACTTGCGTGCGTACTCCCCAGGCGGGATACTTAACGCGTTAGCTACGACAATGCCCGGGTCGATACGGGCAACGCCTAGTATCCATCGTTTACGGCTAGGACTACTGGGGTATCTAATCCCATTCGCTCCCCTAGCTTTCGTCCCTCAGTGTCAGTATTGTCCTAGCAGAGCGCTTTCGCCACCGGTGTTCTTCCCAATCTCTACGCATTTCACCGCTACACTGGGAATTCCCTCTACCCCTAACATACTCTAGTCTAATAGTTTCCACTGCCTGTATGTAGTTGAGCTACACGCTTTAACAGCAGACTTTCTAAACCACCTGCGGACGCTTTACGCCCAATCATTCCGGATAACGCTTGCATCCTCTGTATTACCGCGGCTGCTGGCACAGAGTTAGCCGATGCTTATTCCTCAAGTACCGTCATCTTCTTCCTTGAGAAAAGAGGTTTACGACCCAAAAGCCTTCGTCCCTCACGCGGTATTGCTCCGTCAGGCTTTCGCCCATTGCGGAAAATTCCCCACTGCTGCCTCCCGTAGGAGTCTGGACCGTGTCTCAGTTCCAGTGTGGCTGATCGTCCTCTCAGACCAGCTACAGATCGATGCCTAGGTAGTCTCTTACACCACCTACTAGCTAATCTGACGCGAGCTCAACTTCAGGCAATTAATCTTTCACCATAAGGCATATCCGGTATTAGCAGTCATTTCTAACTGTTGTCCCCGACCTGAAGACAGATTCTCACGCGTTACTCACCCGTCCGCCACTATCACCGAAGTGACCGTTCGACTTGCATGTGTTAAGCATACCGCCAGCGTTCATCCTGAGCCAGGATCAAACTCTCCGTTTTGGTTGGATTTAATGCTCAGAAAAGCGATGAATCGCTTATTACTAGGCACTTGTTTGTTTAGCTTCTTTGTGAAAATTCTTTTCAGAACCCTCATCTTGTTTTGCCGAAGCAAAACTCATTTAATGCATTGCTTTGACGAGGATTGACTTGTTACTTGGCTTCAAACTATTATTTTTTCTCGGTTCGGTTGTTTGCAGCTTCTTTCTCGCTGCCGACCTATTTAAGATAACGAGTCCACAAGAGAATGTCAAGCCTTTTTGGAAAAAATTCCAATTTCTTTTTTCACGTTGTAAATGCTGCTTGCAGGCGCCATTTAAACCTTTACACAAAGCTGGTTTGGACACCAACCGACAAATAGCCCTTAATCAATAGTCGAGTGTTACCTAGAAATTGATTAACGGCTATCTATATTAGAGGTTATGGTGTTTTTTGTAGCTCTGGACGCTCTTCAGGAAGAATGGCGCCTTCAACTGGACAAACCTGTAGACAAATACCGCAGTCAATACAGGTAGCAAAATCAATCCAGTACCAATCAGTACCTTTGGTATTTTTTCCAGGGCCATCATGAATACAAGCAACTGGACAAGCATTTACGCAGTCAGCAACACCTTCACAGACATTTGTAACAATTGTATGCGGCATAATGTTCCCTCTCCAAACTATTTAGACAATAAAGCTGTACTAAAGCTTTTATACATTAGCAAGATTATGGAAAATCTTGTTGATGATTTACACCGACTCAATAACGGGTGGAGCATCAGCTTTTATCCAAGCAATCTGCCCAATACCTCGTCGTACCGCATACTCTCTAATTGCTTTTTCATCTCGTTCCCCTAAGTCCATCTCAACTCGTACCAAATGCGTGGAGTTACGAAGTTTGGCACTGTAAGCAAAAGCTGCATTATACGCTTGTGGACTTAAAGCCACTACCAACCAGTTCGTCGCTGGTGTTGTCTGGGGCAACTGTTGCGATACTGATAATATCTGATATAAACCATCTAGTAAAAAAACAAAACCAATACCAGGGATATTTTCTCCTTGCGGATGATAAAGCCCTAAAAGATTGTCATAGCGACCACCCCGACCAATCGAAATGGATTGACCGTCTGCATTTGTAACAACTTCAAACACAATACCCGTGTAATAATCAAAAGTCTGAATCAAACTTAAATCAAGAATAATCGAAAAATTCCCACTCGATTCAAGCAACTCAACTAAAGATTTCAACCCATCGACCGCTTCAAGTTGCGCTGGTTCTAATACTAAATTTGCCATCCGAGCAAACACTTCCTCTGGGCGCCCACGTAAATCAAGCATCAACCGCGCGCGTTCGTGCAGTTCATCAGTTAAAGGCAGTTCATCAAGCGCAACTCGGTCAAGATTTGCAATAGCATTACGAACACTATCGAGCAACTTAGCAGGAAATGCTTCGAGTAAAGAGCGTGTAATCCCCGCTTCACCCAAAACTAAATGCCAATTGTTTAAACTTAACGCAGCGAGGCTTTCTGATACCAGCAATAGTATTTCCGCATTTGCCAACAATCCACTGCTGCCAAGTAACTCTACCCCCGATTGGTAAAATTCTTGCTGCCGATTATGTTTCGATTCTCGTCGCTGGAATACATTTGCATTGTAATACAAACGCTGCGGATATGCCGCACCTGCCATACGTGTTACGGCAGTGCGAGCAATCGAAGCAGTTAATTCCGGCCGTAACCCTAACTCTTCCTGTTCATCATTTTGGAGTTTCAACACCGCGCGGCGCCCAATCGCACCTCCAGCCATCAGCGTATCCATACGCTCCAGCGTCGAAGTGATAATTTGGTGATAGCCCCAACGGTGAAAAATCTGCTGTAACCTATCTTCAATCCAGCGTTTTTGAGCTACATCAAGGGGGAGTAAATCCCTAGCTCCCGCTGCTGGTTGGTAAACCATAAATTATTTTTTCTTCCCACCAAACAAACCACCAAACAAACCGCCCCCGGACTTTTCTGGTAGCTTAGAAGCCTGAACTGACGGTGCTGTTTTTACCGCTGTCCCAGATTTCTGCCCCATAACTTGTTCGATTTTGCGTTTACCCTCAGATGCCATTTGGTCATTCGGGTCTAACTGCAAGGCACGGTCAAAATGGACTTTCGCCATTGTTGTTTGATTTTGCTTTAAATAGACCACTCCGATCAAGCTATGACACCGACTATTATTTGGAGCAAGTTTAATCGCGTCTTGAAGTTCTACCCTTGCTTGTGCAAATTGATTCTTCGTCATTAACTCTTGGGCACGACGCAAATAATTACTAATGCTTGCTTCTTCTTTATTCGCAGCAGTCTGTAAAATCGTTGTATCAGTATTTTCACTATTCTTACTTGTGACTTTACTCGACACTGGAGGTGGTGGTGGCGCCTTATCAAATTTTTTACCTACAGTCCGCATCAAATATACTAAATTTAGTTCGCTGACATAACCAATAATCTGTACAGCTTTAGTTAATGAATCATATTGAGTTTCGGCGATTTTTAATATCATTGTTCTATACAGTTGCTCAACGTTAGGAGAACCTGCAAGTTGACGTGCTGGGTCACTACTCAAATCAACAGAAGCAGACTCTTGCACTAAACGCTTACCCATTTGCGATAACACAACCATGTACTCAGTCCGAGTTCGTTCTTGCGATAACTTTTCGTAAGCAGGATTTACCAGCTTCGACAATAACTCACTTGCTAATTGCTTTTCTTCAGCACTAGCAGATGCACAGCTGTCTGGGTGCAACCGTCGTGCAATGTTTAAGTATCGTTTGCGAATCTCTTTAACATCCGCATCAACCGGAACACACAACACAGCATGGTAGTCTATAGAGTCAAATTTAAATAAACCACGTTCTATTTTTATAGACATATAGCGCCATAAGAAAAAAGTTTACATTAATCTTTCTAGTTTACTTCCCTTCTCCAAAATGGCTATAAATTTGACACGGTTTATAGCTACCATGCGGATAAAGCAGGCGCCTTAGTCAGCGAATCACTCATTGCATCATGTACACGTCCGTTAGTCGCGAGAATCCTTCCAGACTCAACTTTGAACTCCGAACCATCATACGCTGTAACCTTTCCCCCTGCCTCACGCAATATAGCCACACCCGCCACCATATCCCAAGGTGACAGACCACGTTCCCAGTAACCGTCAACACGCCCACAGGCTACGTATGCTAAATCAATTGAAGCGGCGCCACTACGTCTAACACCCTGAGTTAGGTGAGTAAAGTGACAAAACTCTGCGTAGTTATTATCAGTAGTTTCACGACGGTCATAAGCAAAACCAGTTACTAATAAACTTTTACTCAATTCCGAAGTGCTGGAAACCCGAATTGGATGACGGTTGCGCGTTGCTCCTAAACCAGTACCCGCACGAAACAGTTCATTATGCCACGGGTCATAAATTACGCCAACTTCAGGTACACCATCAACTAAAAGCCCAATTGAAACAGCAAACATGGGATATTGATGAGCGAAGTTAGTTGTACCATCAAGGGGGTCAATTGCCCAAAGATACTTATCCTTTTGATTTCCCAATTCCCCAGACTCTTCTGAAAGAATTCCATGTTCGGGTAAATGGCGCCTCATATGTGCCAGTATTACATCTTCAGCAGCTTTATCAGCAGCAGTAACTAAATCACCTGGGCGCCCTTTTTCAACAACCGAATCCTCAATTTTACCTAGAAAAGATTGTAAAACGGCGCCAGCAGAAAGTGCCGCTTCAGTAGCGATATCAAGAAAAGTCTGTAAATCTTTCATAATTATCTATTAACACGCCTAAATTCAGATGGAGAAGTACGTAGAGGCTTTTCGGGGTTCCAAATGCCAAGTCCCATTAATCGTGACCATTGTTGAGCGCGTTCGAGCTTTAAGTCATATTTCTGGTTTGGGAAGCGTGGAGCATATAAAGCATAACCATCTTTAATCATTTGCTCGTTCAACAAGATTTTATCCTTCCATACATAAGCAAGAACACGACCAATCTTATCGCGCGCTTCAATATCAAATTCTAAATTGACAGGCGCCTCACCAATCAACGCTTCAAAATGTTCCTTAGCATTACTTCCCCAAGGACGCTGACGCAAGTCGGGAGCATCAATACCTATCAAACGAACTTGAGAAATTAAATTCGGCTGTTCCCCCATTCCCAATACTTCAAAAGTTTGCCCGCTAACCACCCGTACAACTCTAACCTGTATAGGTGTACTTTCAGCTTTTTTCTCTGGCTGACATCCTACAACCAAAAACAAAAGGCAAACTAAAAGTAATCTTTTAATAATAGTCATGCGTACTAGTCTTCATCTAAAGGTAAACCTGCACGTACTTTACCTTTGGCAAAAAAGCGTCCAAATTGAAGCTCATATACTTCATCCTCATCTTGAGTTTCAACTTCCAAATCAGAACGTGCATAGCTAACACATAACAAAGCATAACCTTTGTTTTGTAGCTCCGGCGATAAGCCTATTGCTTCTGGCTGATGAATATCTCCTGATAATACACGTACTGCACAAGTTGTACAGGCGCCATTGCGGCAAGAAAACGGCAGTGAGTTACCCTGATGTTCAGCAGTGTGAAGAATATAACGGTCATCGGGAACCTGAAAGGTATGAGTAACACCTTTTTGGCGGTCATGTACCGTAATCGTGTATTTTTGCGACATTGTTATCTTAGGGTTTTAAGCGATTTATAGAAATTTTTGTATTTCTGTCAAAATATTATTGCAGTTTTTTAATTTTAATTGTATAGTAATAACTTGTGACATCTGGAGAGATGGCCGAGTGGTTGAAGGCGCAACACTGGAAATGTTGTTTAGGGGAAACTTTAACGAGGGTTCGAATCCCTCTCTCTCCGTATTTAGACAATTTAGCTTGAAAGTCTGTAGTACAGCCATCTTGCCTGTGCAGTAAGTTATTATCTGCGTTCTCACCCGCATAAGGTTGTAAACCCCTATGCGAATAACAAAACTCCTCTTCAAGAGGACTTTAATAATCTTGTTCTTTTCGTTACTCTATATTATTTTTTAGCATAACTAACTCTATTTTTTGAAATATTAACTGGGCTTGACGGCGCCCTTCTAGAGTATCAGGCAAACCTAAAGCTAACCTTACTTGCTTACCTTTATTTTATTGTTCGGATAGTAACAAACAAATTAAGCTGTCAGGAGTTGTGATAGTAATTCGTTCTTCTGTACATAAACTTAAAATCTGGAATAAACCATAATGTGAGATTATAAACTCAATTAATAAAATTTTGAGTCAAATCAGGTTACATTTTATTGCTTTTTTGAAATCAAAGTTAGTCAAATTTAATTCAATACTTACAAAAGTCAAATATTATTACAACTCAGTACGCTATATAGCGATAGGTTCAATCTTTCTATTAAGCAGATTATTTTAAGCAATACTTTACCCCTTGAGTTTCCTGTGTTAATTAAGAGGGATAGTATAAAATAGTGCTAGCACTTATAAGAGTTATGAATCAATTGCAACATTCTCAACAGTCTACAAGTAAACAATATTTGGATAATATAAAACTAGAATTTCTTGACGAATCAGAAGAGGTAAGTATTTTTAACCAGCAAGCTAAATATTTACATAGCCATTTAGAGTATTACGAAGACTTTATTGATAAACTGATTGTTAAATTTAAATCTAATCCCTATTCGACTGCATCAATTACAGCCCTTAATGCTATTGTTGCTGCTTCCGGCGCCTCAAAATGTTTAGTACTTGAAAATCATGAATCGACTTGGGGTATTAAGTCGCAAAGTAATTATACTGAGATAAAAGCAGAAGATTTTGAAGATGTTATAACTAACAGAATTTTACCTGTAATTAATAACGAGTATATTTTTAATCCAGCCCAATTCGGTATATATAGTAGGTATAATGACAATCAGGGCACCTCAAAAGTATTTATAGCATTACCTATAAAAACAGTCCCTAAATATGAGATAATGGTAGTTTTTGGATTAGTTGCGTCTGAATATTTAACAGAAGTATACGGTAAAATTATTTCGAGTTTTTATCAAGCTAGTTTATTCTATAACGAAGTCGAACTTCTTGAAGCAAGTATATTAGATAGCTTAAAGTTTAATTATGGCTTTGTATCGTCATCATTATATCACAAAAGATTTGACTTATTTACTCAGCGATTAAAACAAATGGTGATGTATTTTGAGCCAGTTTTACATATTGAGCCAGAGGATTTATTTATAAGTGGTTGGGAAGCTTTAGCACGCAACCCAATTAATCATACGGCGCCTTCAGATTTGTTTACAGCAGCAGAGTTATGGGGTTCTAATTTCACTGTTGCGCTTGACCAGTACTTTCTAGATGTTGCTACAGAACTTTATCGTCATGCTCGAAAATCAGTGCAAAGACGTGCAGGTGATGTTGTTCCTTTATCAGTTAATGTATATCCAGAGTCGTTAATGCGAATGGAATATTTTGAAGCCGTAAGAAAAATCATTAAAGATAAAGTAATATCCCCAAGAAATTTAGTTTTAGAAATTTCTGAAAAAACAGATTTACCACAATTCGCTGATGGAATAAGATTAAAAAACCCACTTCAAAATTTTAAAAAACAATTACTAGAATATGTAAGCAAACTCAAAATTCGCTTTGCAATCGATGATTTTGGTGTTGGTTATGCTTCTGTATCAAGATTAGCAGGTTTAAATCCATCTCATGTTAAAATAGACCGTGAACTTCTTTATAATCATTCCAGCGATATTATTATCCGCTTTGTTCACGATTTAGTTGGAGCAAATAATTTAAACCCTGCTAAAGTTATTGTCGAAGGAATTGATGAAAATACACCAATTAGTTTACGCTCACTTAGAGAAGTTGGTGTTAGTTATATTCAAGGGCATTTAGTTGGAAAACCTCAACCAGAGGTATATCGTCTTAGTCAAGATAAATATGACGATTTAAAAAAAAGGCTTTTACACTGATGGGTCTGACCCCCAAGCGCCCAATTAAAGTCAATATAATTACGTTTTCTAACCAAAGCTTGGTATTAGGCGACACATATGCCTAAAATCAGGCTGTTAATTTAGTTTGAATTATAAGGAGATTTAATCAAATGGCTAAAAGTAGAAAATTAGGATTTGGTTGGATTGGATGCCAAAAGCATAAAAATAATACATATTGCTCTATATACTGTGTTGTTCCACCACACATGCTGGAAAATTTAGCGGTTAACGGTAGTGAGCAAATGCGTGACTGGGCATTTCATACATTAAATTTATCATCAGAATTTCGTGGACGACGCCGAGTTGTAGGTAACGTTAATTTTGCAGTATCGCCAGGAGAAAAACGTCGCACAATATTTGATGCTGAAACTGGTCAACAACTTCCAGGTAAGCTGGTGCGTGGAGAAGGAGACCCACCAAGTAGTGATGAAGCTGTAAACGAAGCGTATGATTCAGCAGGTTCAACTTACGATTTTTTCTACGAGGTATTAGAGCGTAACTCGATTGATGATAAAGGTTTACGGCTTGATTCAACGGTACACTATGGTGTCAAATACGATAACGCTTTTTGGAATGGCGACCAAATGGTGTATGGTGATGGTGATGGCGAAATGTTTCAGCGTTTTACTAAATGTATAGATGTTATAGCCCATGAGTTAACGCATGGTGTAACGCAATATGAAGCTAGCCTCAAGTATTTTGGTGAATCCGGCGCCTTGAATGAGTCAATGTCAGATGTTTTTGGCGCCTTAGTTAAACAATGGGTGAAAAAACAAACCGCAGACCAGGCAGATTGGATTATTGGTGAGGGTTTATTTACCGAAAAAGTTAAGGGTGTCGGCATTCGCTCGATGAAAGAACCTGGAACAGCTTATGATGACCCAGTTTTAGGCAAAGACCCTCAACCTGCCCACTACAAAGATCTTTACTCTGGTGTCAAAGATAATGGTGGAGTACATATTAATTCTGGAATCCCCAACAAAGCATTTTATTTAGCTGCAACAGCTATTGGTGGTTATGCTTGGGAAAAAGCAGGAAAAATTTGGTATATCGCTTTGCGTGACCGTCTTCGTTCAAGTTCAGATTTTAAAAGTGCAGCACTTATAATATCGCAAGTTGCAGGAGAACTTTATGGTGAAGGCAGTAACGAACAAAAAGCTGTACAAAATGCATGGGAACAAGTAGGTGTATCTTTAAAATAAATCGGAATTGCTAAATTTTATTATTGTGTTTGCTTTGTGTTATTTAGCTGGGAGATAATAAGGCTATCTTCCCAGTTTTTTATCATAAAACACCGTCATTACATAATATGCGAGTTTATTTAGAGCGTACTGGTGGCTTCGCTGGTATGTCCAAAACCACAAAAGTTGACACAACAGCTATCCCCCAAGAGACAGCAAAGCAACTTCCACAACTACTTCAAGACTCAGATTTTTATAACTTGCCTGATTATATTGATTCTTCTTCCCCTAAACCAGATAGTTTTTTTTATCGTTTAACAGTAGAAAACAACGGAGAAACTCACACTGTAAGTGTAGGTGAATCCGCTGTCCCAAATAACTTAAAACCTTTAATTGAATGGGTCAATACCGCAGCAGTTAGTCAAAACTTAAGTTGAAAGTTAGGAGGCGCGGGTTTACGAAATTTTTTATTATAACTAGGATATAGGTTAACCTGCCCGTACAGTAGGGGCAGAGTTAATTGTTGGGTTATGCGAAGCGCGTAACCGACTATGTTTACTGTAAAACGTCCCAAGCCTTTCCTTTATAGCCATATTGGAATATTTCTGGGTGTAATATTTCAGCAAGAACTTCCAAAGACTCAACTAACCTGGGACCAGGACGGTTGAAGTAAGCATTTCCATCTGTAATATATACTCTTCCAGATTTGGCACAATGTAATTTTTGCCATTCGGGACGACTTGTAAGTAGCTGCGCTTCTGTTCGACTTCGATTCAAATCAAATCCACAAGGCATGAAAATAACTATATCTGGGTTACTTGCTATCAAATTCTCCCACTTTAGTTGAGTAGAGTCTTGACCCGTTACACCAAACAAGGGTTTTCCACCAGCTAATTCAACTAATTCAGGAATCCAGTTTGCAGCTACCATTAGTGGGTCTGTCCATTCAATACATGCCACACTTGGTAACATTTCAGTTGCAGAAAGACCTTTGGTACGTTGTTGAACTATTTTGACGCGCGCTTCTAAATTTTCAATAACTTTGAGCGAGTCAACATCGAACACATGTCCTACATTTTCAATATCAGTCCAAACATCTTTAAGAACATTAGGTTGCAGCGAAATAATTTTTGGTGGACTATTCGTTAAGTTTGCTACTGCTTTCTCTACATCGTTCAAACTCACAGCACAAACATCGCATTGGTCTTGAGTCACAATGTGGGTAGGCTGTAATTTCTCTAAAATATCTGTTTTAATTTGGTAAATACTCAGAGCATTTTGTAACAAATTATTCACTTCTGAGTGAATCTCTTGACTCTGAGCATTTATATTTAGTCGTGCTTGGGTGCAAACAGGAAGGTTTTGCACTTCTTCTGGATAGTCGCACTCGTGAGATCTACCAACAATTTTATCTGTAAGTCCGAGCGAAGCTAGTATTTCTGTACCGCTTGGAATTAGCGATACTATTCTAACGCTTTCCTTCATTGCAATACCTCCACGACAGCTATGATTATTTAATTGTGGCAAAATTATATCTCTTGTATATCTTTCTTCAGGCATGTTACTTCAAAAATATCAACCTGTGGCGCCGGAATACTATCAAAATCCTAGAAACCGGGTTTCTTTAAGTCAGTTTTAATTTCTTTTATGCTACTAATCTACTATAACATTTTTTTGTACTATATACCATTATGGCTTTTTATACAGTATAGTTTTAATGTAATTATTTATACTATCTGTTCGTGAACAAATTATTTTAATGAAAAGTTATTAATACAACTTCTAAACTGCTTTATACTATTGTTCCATTGGTGAAAAGCATGGTGTATCAACCAATAAAGATAATATTGTTTGCTTGCGTTGAAGATTCTCGCATCCAATCTAATGTATTGGAAGATATTTTAAAACAAGCAGGCGCCAATAATTACATAGAGATGGTAGACAAAGACAATAATTTTAGTAACATTTTATTAACATTAGAAAATAAGCTTTTAAATGTTGATGCTGTTATATTAAATTTATATTTAAATAATATTTCTGATTTAAATTATATAGGTCAAATAAATGCTTTTAATCAAAACAAAGTAATTCTTGTTATAAGTGATAAAGATGATGATAACCTGTTACAAGCAGCAATTGCAGCAGGAGCAGATGATTATTTAATTACAAGTGAGATAACTCCGAAGTCTTTGCGACGAAGTTTATTACGTGCTGTTGAACAACGCTCTTCAAAATCATCAAAGTTTTTATCTAAAAACGAAGCGCAGTTAAGAGCTATTTTTGAGCGTTCTTCGATTGGAATAGGTTTATTAGATATGAACGCACGGATAATTGACGTAAATCCCGCACTTTGTGATATATTAGGGTATAATTACGAAGAAATTTGCTTTAAACAGTTAGTAGATTTTATTTGTGAAGAAGAAATTACGGTAGAAACTAGACTGAATTATCAATTATTTACAAATAGTCAAGAGCGGTTTGAAATGGAGCGGCAGTTTTTACATAAAGATGGTCGCTTAGTTTGGGCACATCTCAATGTTTCTTTAGTTAACACTACAACGAACGACGCAAGTTTTTTTCTGGCAATGGTTGAAGATGTTACAGAGCGAAAAAGAACTGAATTAAAGCTTAGAGAAAGTAAAGAAGCTGCTGAAGCTGGGAGTAAGGCAAAAAGTGCTTTTTTAGCTACTATGAGTCATGAATTACGAACTCCTTTAAATGCAATTATGGGTTTATCACAATTACTTCAGCAAGAAGTTGTAGGTACTTTAAGTGAGAAACAGCATGAGTATATTAATTGTATATACACGAGCGGTGAACATTTGCTTGCATTAATTAATGATATTTTAGATTTGTCGAAAGTCGAAGCGGGTAGAGAAGAATTAATGTTGGTTTCTTTATCTATATCCGATATTGTCAGAAACGTTATTTCAACAGTGTTAGAGAGTGCTATTATTAAAAAATTACAACTTGTCAATAATATAGAAGCAGGTTTAGAAACTTGTATTGCAGACGAACGGCGCCTCAAGCAAATGCTGTTAAACTTATTAACAAATGCAATTAAGTTTACTCCAGAAGGTGCAGTATCATTAGAAGTAAAACAAGTAGAGCATGGAATTGCATTTATTGTTACAGATACTGGTATAGGTATAGAACCTAGCAATTTTCAATCGTTGTTTGAACCATTTAGGCAACTTGATAATCAACTTAACAGGCAGTATGAAGGTACTGGTTTAGGATTAGCATTAACACGAAAGCTGGCGCGTTTGCATGGTGGGGATTTGACGGTAGAATCCACTTTAGGTGTAGGAAGTAGGTTTACTTTATTACTACCAGCACAACCACATAAAAGCAATGTGCAAAATGGCTCAGTTTCTGATGTAACATCGGAATCAGATTCATTAGATAAAGATTACGTTTACCTAAATACATCTTCAGGACAAGCTGTTAAACGCATTTTGTTAGTAGAAGACGATGAGCATACAGCTATATTAATGCAAGATTATTTACAAACAATAGGCTATGAAGTCGAATTGATGCTAACAGCAGAAAGATTTATTACACGAGTTCATATATTTAAGCCCAATTTAATTTTACTTGATGTACATTTACCTGGAGATGTAAACGGACTTGATTTGCTAATAAGTTTAAAGCGACAAAAAGGTTTACAAGAAATTCCTGTAGTTGTAATGACACCAATGGGAATGGGGGATAGGGAAAGATTTTTACAAGCAGGTGCTATTGACTGTTTAAGCAAACCTATCGGTATTTTTCAATTAGAGTCAGTCCTGGTTAAGTATTTAAGTTAAAAGTGCTGAGTGCTGAGTGTTGAGTGCTGAGTGCTGAGTGTTGAGTGCTGAGTTAAACTACTAACTCTTTTAAGTTTTGCCAAGCTTTGATGATGTTGAGTTGCATAAGTGCTGCTACTCCTGCTAATGCTTTAAATTCGCGTTGGTTGGGATTCATTTCTAATGCTGGTTTTAATGCTGCTTCTGCTTGTTTCGGTTGCCAATTATACAGACGTACAAATGCTAGATATGCCCATGCGAATGGATTTTGTGCGTCGATTTGAGTTACTCTTTCTAAAGATGAAATGGCGCCTTTTACCCTTCTTTGTAATACGTCTGCGAGGGCAACTGAATACGCTAAGTCAGAATTGGCACCTATATGCTTTAATCGATACTCGGCAGCAAGTCGTGCTTGCGATAAGTAATCTTGTATGGGGTCGTATTGATTAATACGTGCAACTTCAGCAAATATTTTTTCCACTGCTTTAGTACCTTTAGGTAAATTTTTTGACAAATTATTTAGTTGTGTTACTAAATCTAATTCAGGCGCCTGTGTACTTTGAGAGTTGGGGTCAATATTGAAATTAACACCTGGTGTGTAAATTGGATAAGTTTCTCCAGAAATTCTATTCAAGAAAGTCGCTTGCAGAATGTAATTACCTGGTTCAATACCAACTGGTGGCAACATTGCTGTACGTTCAATTACTTGGAAAGTACCTTCGGGTTTTTTCACTGCTGTATATAAATTTCCCATACCTAATGCATGGTCATGTGAAAAGCTTGTATTTGTATTGATGGTTTTATCTTGCTTGTGCCAAGTCAGTAGTACTAATCCGTTTTTGAATTCGTCCCAAGAACCTGACCACTTGTAGGTAACTGGTACACTCACTCCAGGAGGAGCAGTTTTAGGAAGCATAACATTCGTTAAAGTTACGGGAACTGGAGCAACACCTTTTTCGCGATGTATATCTAACGATGAATACTCTAGTGGTCGTGATATAACTTCGACGGATGCAGATTTTCGATGATATAGTCGCAAACTGCCGTCACTCAACTGCCATTGTGAATGTAGTTCAAAGTCAGGTGATGTTTCTACTGCCTGAACAATATCTTTTTGTGATGATGGTACAGAACCTTGCTCACCTGTTTTTGTAATAAACCATGTCAGGGAGCGAGTATCTTGTTCTATTTGTTGTTTTCTTACTCCTACTTGGCGCCCATATACTTGAAATTTTGCTAAGGCGCCATAATAATTAAGATTATGTTGGTTTATTTTCGATGTCGAAGGCAACACTCCCAAGGTTGAACGTAAATATGGTTCACTACGAATAATTTCTGCAATTACTTCTTTATGGGGTAATGCATGTTGCGAGTCAGGACGATATTTACCATTTGGACTCAAACTTGTAATTAGCACTTCAGTGCTTCCAAAAGAAAATAAATTACACAACATGAGTAAAACTGCTAAACCCAAAGTTCCCCAACGAATACGCTTTCCTAAAATACTTCGAGTTCTCGTCAACCCATACGCCAATAATATAGATAGCACAGGTAAATAAGGTACTATATAGCGTTCATCTTTATTGACATTTAAAGAAGTTAGCAAATATCCAGCTACTATAAATATACTTAACCAACGTAGCGAATAACCTATTTTCTGTCTCTCTGAGTCTTTAATACTTTTTTCTGCAAACCTTGCCCAGTAAAATAATAGACAGAATATAGGTACTAGTAATAAAGGTAATGATACTTGATATGGTAATTGCTGCCAATAAAAAATCCAAGCTTGGAGCGTATTTAAGGGTGGGTCTCCTTCTGCAATTGCTGAGTCAATAGTTGCACGTTTTCCTGCGGTCAAAATTATCAACCAGTTAGTACGATACCAACCACCAAATATCAAGCTAGATACCCAGATTCCACCAGCTAATTCGATTAATCTACCCCACTGATGCTTACGTAAGGCGCCAATTGCTACCCATATAATTGGAACAATTAGAAATAATAGTGCAGTTTGTTTGATTAATAATGCGAATCCGAGTGAGGCGCCAAACAAAACGACTTTACACCAACTTTTAGCAAACGATAAAATAGTTACTCTCTCAGATTTTGATGGATGATTCCACCAAGTCAAGCAAAAGAAACAAAAAGTAACAGCCGCAGCAACAGGGTAATCTAAAAGAAATTGGAGTCTAAGTCTGTATAGTCCTGGTAAAAGTTGACATAAAGCAGCGGCCCAAAGTCCAACGGTGGCATTAAATAATACTTTACCTAAACTGTATACAGAAACAATTAATACTGCGCTAAATAGCAGCATTACTAACATAGCTTGGTCTTGTCCGGCGCCGAAAATGATTTGTGTAAAGCCTGTAATAATATAAGTGAGTGGTGGAATTTTTGAAGATAGTAGCCAGAAGCTTTGCCACCATTCACTATTGTTCAAATCAATATTTTGTAATGCGCGCAAATAATTTAACGTTCCCGTCAAATATTCAGATTGGTCCCATCCTGGAATTGAGGTGTCTAATGATAACCATACTCGGTCACAAATGGCGCCTAAACCCCAAATAATTACCAATATTAAGGCATTTCTAGGAATCACAAAACGTTTAATCACTTTGTACCTTTTAACTTTCACTCAGTACTCAGCACTCAGCACTCAGCACTATTCAAGTAATTTTCTCATTTTTACATGACGAATGCCCGCTTCTTCAAAGACATCACCTTCAATTTTAAATCCGATTTGTTCATGCAAACTTTTAATATATTCTTGTGCGTGAATTACAACTTCAGGTATATTTTTACTCTTAATAATGTCTAAAGCGTGTAACATTAGTTTCTTCCCAATTCCGTATCCTCGTGCTGTTTCTAACACTGCTAATCTTTCGATTTTAGCAAGATTGGCGCCTAAATATCGAATTCTAACAGTACCGATAAATGTTCCATCCAATGACGCAATTAATCGGTCAGAAGTTTCGTCTTTACCGTCGAAATCTAATTTGGCATCAACCCCTTGTTCTTTTTGAAACACTATTTCTCTAATTTGCCGAATTGCCTCAAATTCTTGGGGGGAAGTTGCTTGTTTGATAATTATATTATTCATATAAATATATTTACCACAGAGACGCAGAGGGCA
This sequence comes from Calothrix sp. PCC 7716, assembly GCF_019977735.1. GTDB lineage: Bacteria > Cyanobacteriota > Cyanobacteriia > Cyanobacteriales > Nostocaceae > Dulcicalothrix. The sequence goes on from NZ_AP025018.1 coordinate 1,876,264, forward strand.
CAGAGAAGAGAGTCTCTTTTACTCTTCTCTCTGCGTACTCTGTGTCTCTGTGGTAATAAAAAAATCGACTTTCTACTCAGCTCCCTCTATTGGTGCAAAACCTTGACGCTGAATGTTCTCTGTCACAGTCTTAGGTTCAAGGAACTGCAATAAATAATCGGGACCTCCTGCTTTAGAACCAACTCCAGAAAGTTTAAATCCTCCGAAGGGTTGTCTTGCTACTATTGCTCCTGTGATGGTGCGGTTGATGTATAAGTTTCCTACTTCAAAGTCGGTTTGTGCTTGTTCGATATGTGAAGGTGTACGAGAGTATATTCCACCTGTTAAAGCATAGTCAGTACCGTTGGCTATTTGTAATGCTTCTTGGAAATCTTTGGCTTTGATTACTGCTACTACTGGACCAAATATTTCTTGTTGAGCGATGATACCATTTGCAGGTACGTCTTTAAAGATGACGGGACCTATGTAATATCCATTATCCGGCGCCCCCATTTCTAGTGCAATGCTCGATTCGGCTTTTCCTTTTTCGATATATTCTAAAATACGTGCTTGAGCATTTGCGTCGATGACTGGGCCTACTTGGGTACTTGGCAATTCTGCGGCGCCGATGTTTAATGATTTTGTGGCTTCAACAAATCGCTGTACAAAGGTTTCGTACACAGGTTCTAAAACTATGACTCGTGAACAAGCAGAACATTTTTGTCCGCTATAACCAAACGCTGATTGTACAACACCGACGACAGCAGCATCTAAATCGGCACTTTCATCGACAATAATGGCGTTTTTACCTCCCATTTCAGCAATAACACGCTTCATGTGCTTTTGCCCAGGTTTTACAATTGCAGCTTCTGCGTATATACGACATCCTACTTCTTGTGAACCAGTAAAAGCGATAATGTGTGTACCTATATGATTGACTAAATAGGCGCCAACTTTAGAACCTTTACCAGGTAAATATTGAAATACACCTTTGGGTATTCCTGCTTCAACCATAATTTCGGCAAATTTAGCAGCTATTACCGAAGATGTTTCTGCTGGTTTAAGTATGGTTGAATTTCCTGCTACTAATGCAGCTAATGTCATTCCTGCTGCTATGGCAAGTGGGAAATTCCACGGTGAAATAACTACGGCAATACCACGGGGTTGATAGATATATCTATTTGTTTCACCTGCGATGTCATAATTAACACCTTTATCTAAGCGCTCCATTTCTAGCGCGTAATAGCGGCAGAAATCAATTGCTTCTGAAACCTCACCATCTGCTTCTCGAACGGGTTTACCAACTTCTATGACTATCCATGCTGATAATTCTGGGCGCCGATTTTCCATTAAATCTGCTGCTTTCCGCAATATTGCTGCACGCTCACTTACGGGTGTTTTTCGCCACACTTTAAATGCATTTGCGGCAGCTTTCATTGCAGCTTCAGCTTGTTCAACGCTGGCAAGTCCAATTTTACCAACAACTTCGCTTTTGTTTGACGGGTTTACCGAGTCAACAACTTCGTCGGTTTGCACGTATTCACCGTTAATTAAAGGTAAATAAGTTTTTCCTAAGTTGTTTTTAACTTTAGTTAAGTCCAATGACGCGCGTTGTCTGGTATCTACAAGCGAATAGTCTGTATCTGCGGCGCCAACAAACCCGTTTGTATTGGTATTATGTATTGTGTCTTTTTCTAGATTAACTTTAGGCGCCGCTAATAATTCCTCTGCTGGACGGTTTTCCATGTTTTGGCGTAAAAACGAACTATTCGCAGTGTTTTCTAATAATCTACGAATCAAATACGCCATTCCAGGCAGTAATTCACCATAAGGACAATACACTCGTACTCTATAGCCTTTATCAGCGAGTGATTTGGCAATTTTATCTCCCATCCCGTAAAGAACCTGCATTTCAAAGCTGCGTTTCTTTACGTTTAAGCTTTCGGCAATAGCTATGGCACGAGAAAGTGAGCGAACGTTATGACTACCGATAGCAGCGTATATATATTGATGATTTTCGAGCAGTAACTGAGTTATTGCCTCAAAATTAGCATCAGTTGCGGCTTTATCGTTGTAAACTGGTTGTTGCCAATGCTTTTGCATCGACTTTATTGTTTCTTGGTCCCAATAGGCGCCTTTAACTAAACGAATTGTAACCGGATATCCTCGCTGTTTTGCCCAAGCGATTAAATCGCGCGCGTCTTGCTCACTGTCACGAAGATAAGCTTGAACCGTCATCCCAACATCAGTTCGGGAGCGAAATTCGTCTTCCATCAAAATCTTCTTGAGGATACTAAAAGTAATATCCTTGTAAGCGTACTGTTCCATATCAAAGTGAACAGAGGCGCCGAGTTCTGCTGCACGTCGTAGTAAAATACGTACACGCTCACTAACTTTTTCTTCACTACCCGTAGCATCGAGTGGGTCAAACTGTGAGTAAAACGCGGTTAATTTTACCGATACTTGTACCTGGGATATTGGTACTCCATCAGCTTCGTCAATTAATGGAACTTTATTCCAACTCTTAGACGCTTCGGTTAACTGCTGCATCAAGTCTATGTAACGCTCAAGATAAGATACTGCTTCAGTTTCGGTAATAACAGCTTCACCAAGTAAATCTACCGTGAATGCCATTTTATCTTTACGCAAACGCTCAATGGTTTTTAACACCTGCTTGGTGTTTTCACCAGAAATATACTTATGCGCTAATGTTTCGGTAGCTGTAATAACTGTAGTTGCTGCTAACTGACCTGGCGCCGAATTAGGATTAGCAAAGTTTAACATGCCTTTGAGCGCAGCTGGTAGTTCTACCGACTCATCACCAAGATATTCCTGTAAATGCGCGGCAATTTCAGATTTATCGTGTAGCGCAGGTAGAGTATCAATAAAACGGAATAGCTGCACCCGTAAACCGGGATTACTCATTGCCCAAGCTAGCAATTTATCATCCCAACGCATCTGGTCGCGGAGATTTGCCAAAAATGAACGATTTTCTTGGGTAGCTGCGAGAAGCGAAAGAGCAATTTCTTGAGTTTTAGTCTCGTAATTGCTTGTTTGTGCTTGTAAAACCACTTTTGTACAGACTCCTGTATTTGAACTAAGACTTTGTATATTAAAGCTTGTTCTTCTATTTTGGCTTCTCCGTCAATTTCGCACCACAGTCGTTCAAGAAAAATAATCTTATTGTTTTTCTCACATCATTTAAGTAAAAACTCTATTGACATTGTGTATATAAATACTTAATCCCCCCAACCCCCCTTAATAAGGGGGGCTAAAAATAACTTTTTCTTAACTATGCTAAAAACACCTTTTTCTTAACTATGCTAAAAACACCTCTTTCCCCCCCTTATTAAGGGGGGTTAGGGGGGATTTTAAATATTCTAAATCATTAAATTAGATTGTTTATTAAAACACATCTAGTTGTTATCATTTTACTAGAGTTTCTTAAAATAAGAAAGGAAGTAAATATATAGATATTACCAATGTCTCAACTCTTAGGTTTGCACTACCAAATTATTCAAGTATTGAGTCAAGATCAAGTGGGTGAAAACTATATTGTCGCTGATATAAAGGAGAAAATTTCTACTTATTATATATTTAAAAAAATATTCATACATAATTCAAGCGAACAAGAATTAAATAGTGCAATGAGTTCGCTGAATAGAGAAATTCAGACTTTGCAGAAAATTGGACATCAACATGAAACAATTCAGCAAATATTTACTTACTGGATAGAAAAGCAAGAAGTTTGTTTGTTAAAAGAGTTTATTCAAGGTAATTCTCTTAGTCACATAATAGAGCAGCAAACACACTCAACTGAAGAAGAGATAGTAAATATTTTTTTGAGTTTACTAAAGATTTTAGTATATATACATGGTCAAGGGATAATTCACCGTAATATTAAACCAAGCAATATTATTCAACGCGAGTTAGATGGGGAGTATGTATTAATTGATTTTGGTAGTGATGAAGCAGCTATTAATTATAACCTTGGCATTTCTGAGTATATGCCAATGGAACAGTATCATGGTAGTACACAATTTAATAGCGATATTTACGCTCTAGGGGTAATTGCTATTTCGATGTTAACTAATTTACCAGCAAGTGAAATTACGGGAATTAATAGTCCTAGAAATTTTATCACAGGTGAAATCCGCTGGCGCCATCGCAGTCGTAAAGTTAGTCGTAGACTAGCGCATGTTATCAATAAAATGGTTAAGCTCGATTATCGATGTCGTTATCAATCTGCTCTTGATGCTTTGATTGATATTAGACCGTTACAAGATAAGTATTTTAGTATCAAAGAAGAACGTAAAGCACAAATTCATTTAATTCTGCTTGTAGGCGCCGCAAGCTTTATAATTGTAGGAATACTTAGCTTAATTATTATCCAACCTAAAAATATTACTCAAGCTGAAGAATTTTACCAACAAGGTATAAATAAATACGAAGCTCAAAATTATCAAGCTGCAATTACAAGCTTTAGTGAAGCAATGAGGAAACGCGAATCTTGAACGTGGGTTTTGGCAAAATGCGATTAAAGATTATACAAAAGCTATTAGTATAAATTCTGAGTATGCTTTGGCTTATTATAATCGAGGATTAGTGTTTACTGATTTGGGAAAGGTGGCTAAGGCTATTAGTGATTTTAATAAGGCTGCACAGTTATTTAAAGATAAAGGGGAGAAGGGTAGTTATAATGATGCCAAAGCTAGATTGAAAGAATTGGGTGTTTGATGGGGACGGGCAAGGATGCTCCGAACTTTGCCAGAAGAATAATCTCCTGGCAAGTTCTCTCCATCCCACAATATAATTAAGGTTGTTTTACAGTTAAGGTGTAATTTAGTTTGGCGCCTGAGTTAAAAGTACCTACCCAGACTTTGTAACTTCCTTGTTTTAATTGGTTTAATGCAACGCTGGCATCTTTACGTCTACCAGTGTCATCACCGCAGTAAATTTTACCGTCTGGCGCCTGAACTAGAAGTGTGGTGTCTGAACCATTACTATCTACAGCAATTCTTAAATTAGAAAAATCTTTTTGTAAAACTACTATATGGTCGGGTGTTGGGTCGGCAAACCCAATACAAGCTTTGTTGTTAGCGTCGCGGTTGGTTATTGCAGATAGCGAATAAGAACCACCTGTATACCCTGACAATGAAGCTGTGGTGCTATCAAAACCTGGCGCCAAACTAATAGTACCAAAGTTTGCCGTATCAGCCATTACTGGAAATGAGCTAATGACCGTAAGTATACCCAAAAGCAATCCGCCTTTTGACCAAGCATTCCTAGGCAGGAATTGGTTGATTCGCGAGGCTGACAATAGTCGATATTGACGTTTGTTCATAACAGCCTTTCAACGGTGTATGAGTAAAGTTATATACATATCATAACTAGAAAACACCTTGAAGAACTTAAGGGCTGTGTCAGATTAGTATCTGTCACAATGAAAAAAGTAAAAAGTGCTGAGTTTTGAGTAAAAAGTACTTTCTTAAACTTACTCAGCACTCAGCACTCAGCACTTTCCACTCTTCTATTCATTCTTCAAGTTGAAAAAACACATCACCTTTGAGTGAGTTAGCATCATCACCATAATTAGTGATGGTTAATGAGCGCAAATTGTTGAAGAAAGGTTTTGCGACTACTTTGAGCAGTTTGAGTACAGGTAGCTGACGCTCTAAAATACCTTGACTTGCAGCCCAATCAATGTATACATAGCCAGCGTTTGTTTCAGGAAGCGCGGCGATGGTATTCTTAAAATTGCGGTTTTCTAATAATGTATTATCCTTGATTGACAGAACTTCGTACATAGTTTCTAAGGATGAAGTGAAAATTTCATAGTTATCTAAAGTTGTATGTACTCCGTAAGCTTTTGCTTCGATACTAAAAGATGGTTTAGTTCCATTTTTACTAGAGTTGGCAGCTTTTAACTGTGTCCAAGCAACAATATGTTGGTCAAGTAGGTTAAACTCAGTAACGCTTAACCCGTTTTTAGCTGCTATTGCATCGAGTTTTGCGATACCCTCTTGTGTAGAAGGCGCCTTTTCGGTAACAAAAATCCATTCAGGTGATTGTTGAGGTGATGATATCAAGCCAATAGCATATTCACCTTGTACCCACTCAAAGATATCTTTTGGTAAGTCTATTCCCCAACGCTTCTGAGCTTTGAAGTCTTGTTGCCCAAAATCGCTGATATTATTAGGCTTAATTTCTAACGCACTTCTTAGTTGTTGCCAAAATAAAGCCAAATTACTTTCGGGTAAAGTCCTTAAGTTTTTACTGCCAACAGCAATACCAACGTTTGCTGGAATATATTTAAGCGCATTAACAGGTTTTGAGAATAACTCTAACGGCGCCTTCAATTCTTGAGTCGGTAGTGCTACTGTTTGAGCAAGTAAACCTTTAGAAACTGGCGCCAACGTTACAAGTTGCTCATCAAAGTTTTGTATCGGTAGCTTCAAACCAAGCCATTCTGCCACAATTGGAAGATTTAAAAACGCTGCACCATAAGATTTTGCTGATATTTGACTAATATCTTGGTATTTCTTCGACGAAGTTAAACTTAAATCGGGTGCTTGAGCATTATTTATCGCTTCACGCAGCACTTTGGGGTCGTTCGCAAACAAAACATATTTATCACCAACTACTGCACCTGCTAAGGTTACATTATCTTTTGGTGCATCAGAGATAACTTTTATACCTGCGAACTCTTCCACACTTAAGTTTGCGCCTGCTAAAACTCGTTTAGAGAAAAATAACTGTACAAACTCGCGGCTTTTTTCTGGTGATTTAGTTGCCATTGCGAGCAAATATCCAGGTGACTTACCGTTATCGGGGTCACGGTCAAAATCTAAGCTAGTGACAGCAAGTGTAACTTCGTTTCCTAACCAAGGTTGGATGTCTTTGCGAAAATCAATGCCAGAATTTTTGAAAAAATCGCTTTTCAGGAACGAGTTTTCACCTTTATCTAACGACTGTAACTTTTCTGGATTCAATATAGATATCATTACAGGCGCCTGCTTTGATACGAATATTGAGAGGGATACTTCTGTTCGACTACCCTTACCAAATGCACTTGCTGCCAATACAGAAGCACAGCATGTCACATTCAAAAGCAGCACAATCAAACTGACTGCAAAAAGACGAAGAAGTGATTTCGTCATATATTCTATTACTCAATGCCAACAACTTTAGGTTAAAGGGGAAAGGAAAAAGGCGAAAGGGGGTATTCAAAGCAGAAAATGTAGGGGGAAGATACGAAATAACGAAGCTCTTTATGTAAAGATAGGAAGGATAGTGGTTAATAAAAAGTTAAGTAACAAGATGGCGCAATATCCAGACTCACCCCTTTCTAATAAACAATCTCAAGTTAGCGTCGAACAATTACAAGAACGCTTGTTATCAGGCGCCGACAAGATTCAGCTTATTGATGTTCGTGAACCTCAAGAAATAGATATTGCTCGAATTGAGGGTTTTGTCAACTTACCTTTGAGTGAATTTGCAGCTTGGGGAGAGCAGATACATACACAATTTGATTGCGAATTGGAAACCCTTGTGCTGTGCCATCATGGGGTTCGTTCCGCTCAAATGTGCCAATGGCTTGTAAGTCAAGGTTTTACAAATGTAAAAAATATTACAGGTGGTATAGCAGCTTATTCAACTTTAGTTGACCCCTCTATTCCTCAATACTAATGATTATTTGTACGTTATACTTGTGTAATATTTACCTTTAGACGGTTATACCCAGCATTATTACTGAGGCAGAAAGCATAAACAGACGTGTATTTTAGTATTTAACAATACAGCGTTTTGTAACCACTTATGAAATTATATATAGTATATCAACGAATAAAGTCTCAATTAGCACAATTAAATAGCAGTAAGTAGAAAGACCTTACTTTCAGTAGATGGTCATTTATTCATCTATATATGTAGATTAAACCTAGGGACTAGTAAAGCTGATGCATCTGCTAGTACAAATTAATTACTTAAAGATGTGGTATTTTAGCATACATAATATCGAAGTAAAAACAAAATTACTATATACAAATGTAACTTTATTTGACTTTTATTAAAAATCGGGGGATAGATTTGGTATCTTTCTTAATGAAATATTAATCTTTGGATTAGTATTTTAGATAGTACGTACCCGGATATTGTCACATAGATTTAAGCTTTAAAACTTTTTAATTAAGATTTGCCTTCAGTAAACACATCCTATGCCAGTTCAATTAACAAATCGACAACAGCATATACTTTGGGCAACGGTGCGACACTATATTGCCACAGCCGAGCCAGTTGGTTCAAAAGCCTTGCTAGAAGAGTTTAATCTTGGTGTTAGCTCTGCGACAATTCGGAATGTGATGGGAGTGCTAGAAAAAGCTGGGTTACTATATCAACCACATACCTCAGCAGGTAGAGTCCCTTCAGATTCAGGATATCGAATTTATGTAAATAATTTAACGGCGCCAAGTGAAGCGATAACTTTGCAAGTTGAGCAAGCGCTGCAAACACGTTTGAAGTGGGAAGATTGGAGTTTAGAAGCGCTACTGCATGGTGCAGCGCAAATACTTTCGACTTTAAGCGGTTGCATAACATTAATTACGATGCCACAAAATGGCGGTGCCGTGTTGCGTCACTTGCAACTGGTGCAAATCGAAGCAGGAAAGGTAATGTTAATAGTGGTGACAGAAGGGTATGAGACGCACTCTACTTTATTAGATATACCACCAGCACCGGATGGAAATAAACGTGATGCGGAGTTAATAGACCGTGAGTTGCAGATAGTTTCTAATTTCTTGAACAGTCATTTGCGTGGAAAAAGCACCTTTGAATTAGCAAACCTTGACTGGACACAACTCGACCGCGAATTTCATCATTACGGAGAATACTTAAAAACATCGCTATCAGAATTAAATCATCGTAAAGTTGCCTGTGAACGTACACAAATTATGGTGCGTGGAGTTTCTGAGGTATTACGTCAACCTGAATTTTCGCAGTTACAGCAAGTACAAACGATTATTCAGCTTTTAGAAGAAGAACAAGAGCAACTTTGGCGCCTAATTTTTGAAGAAACCGACGGGTTAGAAGAACCAGGTAAACCAAAAATCACAATTCGCATTGGCGCCGAAAATCCATTAGAACCAATACGTGGGTGTACATTAATATCATCCACCTACCGACGCGGTTCTGTGCCAGTAGGAAGTATAGGAGTACTTGGACCAACAAGATTAGATTACGAAAATGCTATTGCGGTTGTAACTGCTGCCTCAGAATATCTCAGCGATGCTATTAGTTAGTGTAGGGTGGGCACTGCCCACCATACGAATAAAAATATCACCTAAGATAGATAAGCTGTTGTAACCAGCAAGTATTATCTATAATATGCTAAGAAAAATTACATTTTGGTTAATCTGGCTAGGATTTACTACCTACGCCTTTATATTCGCACCTCCTGACCAACCCGACACATTTGAGTTAATCAAAAATCTATCGACTGGTCAATGGGAAGGAATCAATCCTTTGGTAATTGCTTTATTCAATATCATGGGAGTATGGCCCATGATTTATGCGTGTTTGGTATTTATTGATGGTAGAGGACAAAAAGTCCCAGCTTGGCCATTTGCAGCGTTTTCATTTGGAGTAGGCGCCTTTGCATTACTACCCTACCTTGGTTTGCGTACACCGAACCCTGAATTCATCGGTCAGAAAAATGTTTTTATTAAAATATTAGACTCTCGCATCACAGCAATTTTACTATCTGTTGGTGCAATTATTCTAGTTTTTTCTGGAATTAGCCAAGGTAACTGGGGTGACTTTGTACAGCAATGGCAAACAAGTCGCTTTATTCATGTGATGAGTTTAGACTTTTGCTTGCTGTGTTTATTGTTTTCTAGTTTAGTTGAAGACGACATGGCACGTCGGGGAATGACGGATAATAAAGGATTATTTTGGTTAACCGCATTAGTACCGTTATTCGGCGCCTTGATATACTTGTGTCTAAGAAGACCTTTACCCGAAGTCGGTAGCATTAATCAAAGTCAACAAAAACCAGCTACAACATAAAATAAATATAAATAATAAATATAAATGAAGAATCTATGAATAGGAGTGCATTGTGGTTATTATGGGCAGGATTTATTGTTTATGTAGTTTTTCTTGCCCCACCACTGCATCTAGAAGCGACTATACAACTGCTAGTTAATATTCTTACGCTTCAATGGATGCAGGTAAACCCCGTCATTTTATCATTATTTTCTCTTGTTGGGATTTGGCTACTTATATATAGTAGTCTGTTATTTTTTGATGGTCGAATGCAATCGATACGATTTTATCCTTTTGCCATTGCTTCGGTAGCATCGGGTGTTATAGGTTTAATACCATATTTGGCATTACGCGAATCGAATCAAAGCTTTAGTGGTGAGAAAGATAAATTTTTAAACTTTCTCGACTCGCGCTTTTTTGCTTACTCCCTAACGGTTACAACTCTTGGTTTATTTATTTACGCTTTTATCTTTGGCAACTGGGATGGTTTTATTGACCAGTTCATGCAAGATAAATTTATTCATGGAATGAGTCTTGCTTTCTGCTTATTTTATCTATTGTTTCCAACGAGTATTCTTGATGATGACATCGCTCGTCGTAACTGGAATAAACAGCAGATGGGACAATTATATCTATTTATTGCATTGGCGCCGTTGTTTGGACCTCTTGCTTATCTTTGTCTACGTCCGAGGTTACATGCGACAATTGCAGCGAGTCAGCATTATGAACTTTAGGTAACTGCCACCAAGGGACATTCGGAAATTGATGATGTTCTTCGTGGTATCCAAAATGATAGCAAGTTAAAAAAGATAACCACACAGGACGAGGAATTGTACGGGTATGAGAAGAATCGGTGTATCCAGCAATTGGTTCACTATGGGGTTCAAAAGTACCAAAATAAAATAATTGTAATGAACTTAGTAGTGAAGGTGTTACCCAAAATAAAATAAGATTTATTTGTGATATATGAACAACGTAAGCAAGTGAGTTATAAGTAATCGTGATTATAATAATTTGCTTCCAACTCCAATACACCTTCATGAAATGTAAATACCATGCAATAAGATTGTGGTGTTTTCCATCGTGGAAATCTGGGTCATTTAAGGTACCAGGATGTTGATGGTGTTGCCAATGCTTTTTTAGCAGTGTTTTATACGATAAGGCACCGTATAAAAATAAACATAGTGAACCGATAGAATGATTTAATTTAATATTATGAGAGTAAACAGCTCCATGCATTGCGTCGTGTGCTGTAATAAAAAGTCCTGTGTAACAAAAAGTTTGGCATAACACAGCAGCAATTAAAGCAATTATATTAGTTTCTTGAACATTTACGCTCATTAATAAAATTAAACTAACTGCCCATATTCCTATAATAGCAATAGCTGTAATTATCCCTCGGTAAGGATGTATACTATTTTCAAAAGGTATTTGTGATGGGTATACAATTGATTTTGATTTTTCTAGCATTGATATACGGTAATTATTGAGTACTAAAGTAAAAATGTTAACATTCTTTTGTGACAGGGCTAAGTATTTTGTGTAACCCACTATAAAAAAAGAAATAACATTTACCTTAATACTAAGTATTTATCAGAATTTAACTCTCTGTCTGTAGTTTCAAGATTTATCTTAAAGAAAATCATATATTTGTAACTTTTGGATACTACTTTGTCATTCTTAAAGCTGATTTAGCTATAAAGCATAAATTGCATAAGTATTCAAAATATCAAATATATTTAACATAAATATATGATGCTTCGTTAAGAAACCGGGTTTCTAGGCATTCATTGTCGCAGACAAATCTTTATTTTTATTACAAGTTTCAGGGAAGAAACCCGGTTTCTAAGATTTGATCTAACTTTAGTGAGAAGGTTTCTATAAGATAGTTCACCAAACTTATAAAAGATGTACTTTTAGAAAAATCATTATGAGTCCAACAATACTAATAACAGGCGCCTCGCAAGGAATAGGTAAACAGACAGCACTTTTGTTCGCACGCAAAGGATATAACTTAGTACTAGCTGCACGCAGACCTGAGATACTAGAAGCAGCAGCGCAAGAAATAAAAAATCTAGGTAACAACAATGATGTTTTGACTGTTAGCTGCGATGTTCGTGACCCTGAGCAAGTTAAAACGTTAGTAGACAAAGCACTAGCACATTTTGGCACTATTGATGTACTAGTAAATAATGCTGGTATATTCGCAACAGGAACAGTAGAGGATTTTTCATTAGATGACTGGCATCAAATTATCGATACGAATTTGTGGGGATATATCCATACAATAAACGCGCTACTACCGCATTTCCTCGAACGCGGAAAAGGAACAATAGTTAATCTGAGTTCAATAGGTGGAAAAGTACCTACACCTTATATGGCAGCATACTGTACTAGTAAATTTGCTGTAACAGGATTAACCGAAGCACTGCAAGCAGAACTGAAACCAAAAGGTATTCAGGTTTGTGGTATTTACCCAAACTTAATAGCCAGTAGTTTATTAGAGCGAGCAATTTTTCGCGGTAAAGATGAAGAAGACATGCGGAAACGTCGTGAACAATTAGGTCAAATTACAAATGTTCCGGTCGTAGAGAAACCAAAAGATGTAGCAAATGCAATTTGGGATGCAGTAAGCAATCAAAAATCAGAGGTAATGGTAGGTTCTGCTAACGTCTCACAAGGATTGTATCGTCTTTTGCCAGGTTTCGTGCAATGGGCTTCGCGACAAGCCCTCAAAAACAAAGATGCATAAAATAATTTAATTCACAATCTTGTGGAGCGGGCATCCCTGCCCGCCTTAATGTTTGAACATGTTTGAACGGGCAAGGATGCCCATTCCACAGGAAGATTTTTATTGCCATCGAATTACTTTCTCTTTAACAATGGTGGCATCACCTACGATAATTTCCAAAGTCTCACGAGTTAAGATAAAACGAGTATTACCCTTAACTGCTAAATAGTTTTGCTTTTCAAAGGCGCCATCAGGTTTGAGATTCTGTAAAGGAATAGTGACTTTTTCATTACCTATTCTTGCCACACCAACATAACTTCCGGGTTTATCGTTGCCACATATATATACAATAAAGCTTTTAGTCACAGCCTCAATAAGAACGTTTTCCCCTTGTGGACAAGCGCTGACAAGAAGTTGCCCATCACCTGAAATTGCGCTAGTTACTCTTTCCCTGTTTAAAATACGCCCCAATTTATTTACCATAAACTCATAAGGCGAAACGATGTGACTAATTTCTCCTAGTTTCGCAATATAAGTCTCACCATTTTTACGGACAATCGGCAGTGTAATTTTAATATCATCGCTCTTTGTAACGCGCACGTAATAACCTAAAGGATTTTTAGTATCTCCTAAACAGATGTAAAACTTATATTTTGAAGTTTCAAAGCTGCGCTTAGGAAACGAGTTCTGAATAGGACAAATTCCCATTACTTCATTGAACTGTAATATAGATGACTCAGCCATAGTTCGAGTCACAGGAAAAAACTGCGAAGCCAATATAGCAGCACAAGTCAGAGTGAATCCGAGGTGCCAAGCGGATTTTTTCAACAGCATATTAATTTTTAAGATTTATTTAAGTAATGTTACGGAACGAATTTAAATCAAGATTAAATAACTTAACTTCTAAGAAACCGGGCTTCTTTACGAGAGATTAAGGTTTTATAGGAAAATCTTTCTTAAGAAGCCCGGTTTCTAAGCCAGGTGCAAGATGTAACTTTAGGGTTTTATAAGTGTTTTTACTGTTGTAATGATTGAGTTAGTATCGTAAAAAAAAGCGTCTAGAGCAACTAAATACCCCAGACGTTTATATATTCTTTAATAAAAGGAAATAAAATATAATTTTTCGATTAAGCACTCAGCACTCAGCACTCAGCACTTTACACTCATTTCCCTTCGCATTCTCGCTTGGTTATTTCATGACGATAGCGAAAGGTCGCTTCAAGTTGAGCTTGTACTATCCAACCACTCATAAATTCAACAGTTTCACCACCGGGCATAGAAAACGAGATAGCATCAGTTAATCTAGTTTTATTACGCTCACTATCAAACAAATGTCGGTGTTGCCAAAACTCAAATGGTCCCGAAAGCTGTTCATCAGTAAAAAAACGGTACTGTTCATACTCAGTATGCCGTGCTAACCAAGTTAAAGGTAGTAGTCCTAAAAACATTCGGAACTCCGTAATAGCACCAATAGCCAAACCACCTTCGCGACGCACAACTTGAATAGGTTGCCAAGGTGGAGTAAGTAATTTTAATGCATCCGCGCGCTCGTGGAATTGCCAAACAACTTCAATAGGCGCCTCAATCAACGAAGAATATTTAAATTGCAACATCTGCCTGGTACGGGCGGGTTAACCTAAATTTTGTACTACTTATTAAGATATATGTAAACCCGCCCTAGATGTCATAACAGGCAAGATGCCTGTTCCACAAGAGGGATTTAAGAATTGATTTGTATAATAAGGTGTGCTGTTGCTGTGAGGTTTAGTGATTGCCAGGATATGAGCAGGCGCCTAACAGCAACTAAAATTTTGGCAGAATTTAAAGGCACTAAATCAGTATCAATACTTTTCATAAAGCCCCCCTTATCAAGGGGGGTTGGGGGGATTAATTCTCCAGGAATATACCTCGGCCCTACTACCATCGGGAAAACAAACTCATAACTTCCCGCATCAAACTTTAAACTATCCGTATAACGAATCGTCACATCAATTTGTTCACCTGGCAGAATATTAGCTAAAGACTGAGTAAAAATATTATCTCGTTCTTGTTCAAACAACCCCGCAGTACGCCCCTCTTTCTTAGCCTTTTTGTAAATTTGCTGTGCTTCTGAACGTTTTTTTATACTTCCCTTAATTACCTTGTCTCCAATTCTAATTTCCATCTCATCCACTGCTGACTCATCAGGCAACGGAAATACATAAATAGCTTCTGACGGTGTCGTAAAAGGGTTTTCAAAACTTTGTGTAACTTCTATACGCGCAATGTTTCCAGAAATTTTGGCGCCAACTTTTGTATGTTTGAGGGGAAATACTTTTTCACTACCTTTGATAAAGAGTCCAGGATTTACTATATTACGAGACATTCGCG
The DNA here is from genome assembly GCF_019977735.1 of Calothrix sp. PCC 7716. Classification (GTDB taxonomy): domain Bacteria; phylum Cyanobacteriota; class Cyanobacteriia; order Cyanobacteriales; family Nostocaceae; genus Dulcicalothrix. The sequence continues at coordinate 1,891,385 of NZ_AP025018.1, forward strand.
TAATCTCCGAAAATTAAATATTTATAATTCGTAATTCATACTCGTACTAAGCACTTTAGTGCTTAAAATTAATGATACATATACCACCTTAAAGCAACTACAATCTATTGTAACTTCAATTGTAGTATTCTGTAGTATGCTAAAATAATTTAATTATGATTTAATAATAAGCAAAAATACTCTCGCCTTTGCTGCTTACAAACTCAAGCGCATACAGATATAAGCTTATTAATATCAACCGAATAAACCATCAATCTATAACTCATTACAATTTACCCCACATCACATTCACATAATTTTATTCTCTTGTGGAACAGGCATCCCTGCCTGTCTCTTCATCTTTATCTAACAAAGCCTTAATTAGCGCTTCAAGAGGGGTAAATAACGTAAAAAATTAAATTCCCTCAATAGAATGCTCTGTTAAGGGAATTTTAATCGAGCTATAAAGCTAAACTTCTTCTCCAAGCTCCCGTAATCTTGCGGCAAGACGTTCCGCACGCTGGCGTTCAGCCTCAGCCCTTTGAGCTTCAGCCTCAGCCCTTTGAGCTTCAGCATCAGCCCTTTGAGTTTCAGCATCAGCCCTTTGAGTTTCAGCATCAGCCCTTTGAGTTTCAGCATCTGCTTTTTGAGCTTCGCTATCGGCACGCTGTTTTTCCGCTTCTTCTGGTAAAAGTACTAAATTACCAGTCTGATCATAAAAGCGTAGCCAGTCGGCAGTTTCTCGGTCAATAGTACCTTGGTGCGTACCAAGCCATAGTCCTAAAGCATCAGACCATAGCCAACCTCGACTATCAGGTGTAATTGGTTCATATTTTTGAGAAGCATTCAAACGCCACCCTTGAAGTGAGTTTGTGTCAAACGGGTCATAAATATAGTAGTTACGTGTGCGAAAAACTTTTTCGTAAAGTTCTTTCTTAACACCTTTATCAACTTTTGCCGTGCTTTCCGATAGCAACTCAACAATTACATCTGGATAGCGTCCATTTTCTTGCCAAACTACCCAACCTTGACGCTCTTTAGTTCCGTCAACGTCAAGCGTCACGAAGAAATCAGGACCTCTGAAATCTCGATTCATTGCTTGCGTGCTGCTGTAATAAACAAACATATTACCCCCTGCAAAGAAATCATTGCGGTCAGCCCAAAGCTGCAACAATGACCGAATCAGGGTGTTCATGGCGATGCGATGGCGATTGCTTTCCAAGGGTTCCCCGTCGTCAAATATCAAATCCGTGGGTGGCATGGGTGGTTGCCAGTCCACAGATTCTTGCAAAACTTCTACAGTTTGTTCAGTTACAGCGGTTTCTGGTGCCATTTGTGTATCTGCCTCCTTCGGAGTACATATGTTTGTTATTATCTCGCAAAAGCTTAAAGTGTCACGTTTTTTACTGTATAGTTCAAAATTATTAACATGAACGTTAGTAATACTTTCACCTCTATTACAAGCATACTCAAATGATTTCCAAGCTGCTTATTGTATCCTCTCTCTTGTGGAGCGGGCATCCCTGCCCGCAATTGTATAAACAATTATTAAGAGACGGGCAAGGATGCCCATACCACAAGAGTTATTACAAGAGTTAATATATTTTGCAGTTGTACTTTAGATTTTTGTATTACACACTTTTAATCTTTCCAGTGCAGTAGGATGGTTAGCGAGGTAATCTTGTAACCAGTCACAACCTCTTGTTAGTAAAGTGTCTAAGTTATCAAGGCGCCAAACACGAACACGATTATTAATTGCAGTTATCGTCATAATTTTTTTGCCATCAGGACTAGGTTCTACTCCTGCGAGACCTGTTTCATGTTCATATTCTGCGATTTGTCTGCCAGCTAAATCCCAAACTCGAACTTTATTTCCAGCACCTGTAATAATATGTTTTCCGTCTTTGGTAAATTGGGCACTTGAAACAGAGTCTTGGTTTGGCAATTCAAATAAAAATTTACCTGAAATATCCCAAACCCGCGCTGTGGTATCAGCAGAAGCGGTAACAATAAGTTTTCCGTCGGGGCTAAATTGGGCGCCTGTTACATAATCTTGATGTCCTTCAAGTTTAGCTAATTGTTTTCCTGTTAAATCCCAAATGCGAGCAGTATTGTCGAATGAAGCTGTAATAAAACGTTGACCATCTGGACTTATACGTATATTAAAAATAGGTTGTGTATGTCCTTCAAGTTTAGCTATTTGTTGACCTTTTAAATTTAAAATATTTTTCTTCGCGCTTCGCGGTCTCGTTCACGTAGTGTACCGAAGGTAAAAACGTCTTTTTTTTTACTGGGCTTTAAACCCAGAACGCGCATTTCTTACTGGTATTTTACCTTCTGCCATCTGCCCTCTGCCCTCTGCCTTTTCTTGTAAAGCATTACCTCGTAGTAAGCGTGATTCATCTTGATAGTTTGAAGCTACCCATGCTGTAAATACTTCTGAGTATGGACGTAAATTATTTAGCATTTTTTCTACCCAATGTAAGTTAAATACTGAAGCGTATATTTGGTTGTAAACCTTTAAGCATCCTTTTGTTTGTACAACTAACCCAGATAAACGTAATTCAATTTGTTCTGGACTATCATCAACTGGCACGGCGCCATTACGTAAAATACTCTGATATAATCCCAATAGTGAACCCGCACGTGTTTCTTGTGATATAACTCTATCCCTTATTGTTTTAAGATGCGGTGGTTCGTCTTGTGATTCCCAGTTTGTAGTGATTTGATTTATAACGGTATCTTCAACCGAGATAAATGTCTTGTGATAATTAGATATTAAATTACATAGCTTTTGCGTTAAAAACGGTTGTCCATTAGTCCACGCTAAAACCTCTTGTAATACTTTTGCTGGGTTTTCAATATTATCTAAACCTTTTAATAAAGGCGCCACCTCATCAACTTTAAAACCGTATAGTTGAATTGCACAACCAATATTAAACGGAGTACGTGTTTTATCAGAAATTAAGTCACTTGGAGTCGCAACACCAATTAACGCAAAAGTCAAACGCTTATAATTAGAATTCAAACTGCGCTTTTCATAGCAACTTCTAATTAAAGCAAAAAAGTCATCACTCTCAAATTGAAGGCTAAGTATACTGTCAATTTCATCGATAAATACAACAATATCACCTGAAATTTTGTTGAGCAAAACCTCTTCGATAAATTCACCGAATCTTTGTACAGGTGAAATACTCAAACGTTCTTGCCACCACCCACGCATAAACTCGCTAGCATTAGCTAGCTGAAAGTTTGCCACTAAAGTATAAACAACACCCGCGTACCACTGCTCTGGCTGAATATTTTGGCTACCGCGTCCAGAAACATCAATGGTTGTACAATATACACCACTTGCCTCTAGCTTACGCATTGTCCGCACAAGTAAGCTAGTCTTGCCCATTTGGCGAGAGTTTAAAACATAGCAAAACTCACCAAGCTTTAAGTTTTGATACAGCTTGTTATCAGCTTGACGCACTACGTAACTAGGCGCCTCTTCTGATAAACTACCACCAACTTTATATGCATAATCATTGCTCATAAGTAGTTCTGTTGATGAACTACTTACATTAGAACTTAACGGCGCCTGAGTTTAGGGTGGAGAATATCGAGTTGCTATCGACTTTGTATCGAGTTATAAGAGTTGATCCCCCCAACCCCCCTTGATAAGGGGGGCTATAAATGTCTCTTTTCTGCTTAATAAGAGGAACTTAAAATGCCTCTTTTTCCCCCCCTTATTAAGGGGGGTTAGGGGGGATTTTAATAAAACTTGAATTGTAACGTTTCTATCTATATAGTTCAAAAGTAGTAACTGTAGTTATCAAGATTGTAATATTTTTTTGATGTCTTTCATCAATAAAAAAAGATGTAGTGGGTCGGTTGGACTCGCTTCAAAATCGAACTTTTCATACCACGCGCGCGCTTCATCATCTTTGGCGTGAACAAGTAATGCTCTTATTCCTGCTATATCAGCAGCTTGATATGTACGCTTTAATGCATCTTTTAATAATCCTTTTCCTACGCCTTTTCCTTGTTCTTGCTTGGATACTGCCAAGCGAGCCAATATCATTACTGGTATAGGATGTTTTGCTAGTCCTTTAGTAACACGAGTCGGCGCCTCCGAGTGCATAACACTGCCAACAGCTAAACTATAGTAGCCAATTACATCACCATTTCGACAACCTACATAAGTTTGGGCGCTATTAGACTGTTGGTTTTGTAAAGCATAACGCTGGAGAAAGCGGTTTAAATCCAAACTTCCACAGTCAAAGTCTTGGGTATTATGAGTAGAGGATAATTTTCCTATTGTTAACACAACGCAAAATATAACTTAATCAAACACACTTGGTTCTGTCAAAAGACGCTTTAAATTAAGCTTATCTTGTGTTGGACGGTCTAACGCTTCTTGAAAAGCTTGCCATTTTTCATCGTCCAATACAAACAAAACACGGTTTGTCAAGGCTTCTGATGCCGCTATTAAACCATGTTCTAGCAAAAACTCGCTAACATTCTTGTGCGATGCGGATGCTGCCTGCTGCAACAATTTTTTCACTGCGGGACTTGTGCGAATATCAATTCTTTCTGATTTAGGTTCAGACTGACTTTGCATTATATAGATGTTATCAATGTTTGTCTCCACAAATCCATTATACACACAATGTCACGACAATATTATTTATCCCGTAGGATAAGCATAATTTATCTCCGTAGGATAGGTGTCAAGTGAATGGTGTATTAATGGGTGGGTCTACAATAAGTGCTTGATGGTAATGCCCATTATTGTATTAACCCACCCTTACTTTAAACGCGCGCCAGCCATTTCTTCAAATCTGTAATGGAATCAAAATCTAACAGCGCTTCGCTTAATTCTTCTAAACGTTGTGCATTCATACCTCGAATAAGTTCCTGCTGACTTGGACTTAAATCTCCAAGACGGCGTTGAAGTAGGCGTAGAAATACTTTTGCTGTTCCAGTTTGCTCACCTAGTTGCATACCTAGTTGCATACCTTCTTCCCTACCTTCTTCTCTACCTATCTCTATACCTTCCTCCTTACCCAGTACCTTGCCTTTTTCTATACCTTTTTCCATCCAGCTAGTGACAATTTCCATAACCAGCTCCTTCTTTTTTGGTCAATCATGAGTTTAATTCAACTTTTTGCAACCTGGATAGTACGTAATTATTAAACACAAAGTATTTGATATACTATTTATTTTATTAATTCTTAATAATTAAAATTATCTAGGCTGTGCATATTGGCGACCACTTCATTGAAAGATAACTTTATAAATAGCTTTTTTCATAAATATGGCAGAATTATATTAAAAAACCCGGTGCCAAGATGCCACGTTCAATTCGAGTACGTCCAGAATGTATATCACAGGTAAAATCAGCACTACCCCGTAACGGTTATATCCGTCAAACTGATTTAGCGGAAAGTTTGCAAATCTCACAATCTACAGTTAGTAGTTTCCTTAATGGTAGACCTGTAGATTTTCTTAATTTTACTGAAATTTGCCGCGCGCTAGGACTCGAATGGCAGGATGTCGCTAATTTTTCTCTAGAAAATGAATATATAACACCCTCACAGCAGCAAAATACACAATATCAATTAGAACTACCAGAGGGTCAAGTTGAGTTAAATTCGCCTTTTTATATCAACCGTCCTCCTGTAGAAACGCGCTGTTACGAAGAAATTAGAAAGCTTGGTTCTTTGATACCAGCCCAGTCAAGGTGACGTTAGAGGAGGAAGATGGTTGTCAATAATGGGGATATATTATCAATAATTTTTTGAGCTTATTCAGAATAAATTAAATTAAATATTCGCAAAAAGAGATGTAACAGAAAAACTAAGTGGATGAGATATTTTTATGACGAAAATATAAATAATTAGACAGATGATTATAACCATCCTTTTGACTATTAGATAGTTTCAAAACTTTATTTAAATATGAAAATTAATTGTGTTTTACAACTATGAGGAATCGAAAAGATTACTTTTATTACTGCGATGTCTTCTTGCTCTTATTCTTACTCTTGCTCTTTTTTTCTTCAAGAAGACGAGCCGTTGAAACATGGGGATGTTTAGGGTCGTAACGCGGTTTTGGTTTTTTCTCCTTTGGTTTTCTTGGAGATGAGGTAAAAGCTGATAGGTTTACAAACCTTGCCCAGTCCTGTAGTAGTTGTGAAAATTCTGTTAAGCTTATGTCTCCTAATCTCTCCCATTCTACATCTGGTAAAGCTATCATCATACCTTTATAAGTACCTTCCACCGCTGCTGAAAGATAGTAAGAAGATAATTTACCTTCGATTTTATCTACCCCGTGAACACTTGATAAAATAACTTTTAAACAAGCAAATAAATTATAAGCAACCAGCGCCATACAAAAGGAAAATAAAGCTGCTCTGGGATAGCCTAAAGTTTTAATCTCACAATGAAAAGTCTGTGTAACAACCTGAAATAAAGTTTCTACTCGCCAGCGTTTTCGATACAGTTGTGATACTAAAATTGAATCGGCATGAGATGAAGGTATATTTGTTAATATAGCTATTTCTGTCTCTCCATCACGAGTAGGTTTTTCTAATTTTACAACGATACGACGACAGTTCAGCTTGATACCAGAATACTCTAAAACAACATTTTGATAAAATACTTCTCCCCCATCGGTTTGTCCCTGGTAAATAAGTTCATTTATTGGTTGCCAAGGCAAACTTTTATGTTGGCGAATTATAAAACTTCCTCCCTTGAAAATAATCCCAAATAGAAATTCTTGTGTGCAGAAATTCCTATCACCAATCCACAAATCTTTAGCTTCGACTGTCTCTAAAACTTCGGGTAATAAGGAACGCTCTTGAGCATGTCCATCTTCACACGGAAATACATCGGTAACTATCCCCAAATCTGCTGATAATACAGCTATGGATTTGCCTGGTAAAGCTCCTGCTCCTATATTTTGTAGTACACCTAAACGATGTTCCGTAGCCCCCAAAGCATTACCGTCTAAAATTTTGACTTTGTAATTGGGTAATAAGCTTGGGATACTAATACCAACTGTATTTATTATTACTTCTAACTTTGATGCTGTATCTCTTACCAATGCTTGACTGACATCTGGCTCAAGACGATTAAGCTTGTCATAAACTGCTGTTTTTGACACTCCAATGGAAGTAGCCATCTCCTTGTATACTGAGCTGATACTTTGGCTAGTACTGCATACAACTTCGGTCATCATTTTTACCAAAGTTGAAAATAGCAATTCTCTTGTGTAACCTGTTTGAGCAGTTCGATTAAACAAATCATCAAGTTCGTTGTCCACCAACACGACTTCCATCATCGCTCGAATGATTACTGTGATAGGACTTTTTTCTACAAAACGTTCAAAGATTGGTGAAAGCCACATAATCTGGGTTGGTAGCAAATTTGCTACAAATAAATAATAATTACTCTCAACAATCATAATCACAAATGGCGCCCTTTTTTCAGCCTCACTTACCGATTCGACACCCAAAATCACTATAAAGATGGCTAAAAAATCATCTTTTTTGGTGTTATTATTAGTAATTGTGGTATTTGTAAAAATTAATTTCTATACATATTTCTTGTAAAGTCTTGTTATTACAGCCTTTCAGGAGTTATTTATATAACCTTGACTGGGCTGGTTCTTTGATACGCATAAAGGCGCCTAGACAAATGGGTAAAACGTCTTTAATGGCAAGAATTATTAATGAATCGCAATCTCATGATAGTTATGCTGTAACGTTAGACTTTCAACTTGCTTCACAACAAATTTTGACTAGTGCTGATAAATTTCTGCGATGGTTCTGTGCGAGTGTTGCTAAAAGTGTGAATATTCAAAATCAGTTAGATAATTATTGGGATTTAGCTGGTATCTTGGGTAGTAATATGGCTTGTAAGGCTTATTTTGAAGAGTATTTGCTTCCAAGTTTGGATAAACCATTGACTTTGGGTTTAGATGAAGTTGATAGGGTTTTTGAATATCCAGATATATATAGAGATTTTTTTGGGCTGTTACGCGCGCTGCATGAAGAAGCTAAACGTCGAGATATTTGGAAAAAGTTACGGTTGATAATAGTTCACTCAACCGAAGTTTACGTACCTTTGGACATTAACCAATCTCCTTTTAATGTGGGTTTACCAATTGAGTTACCAGAATTTACCCATGAACAAATATTAGAGCTAGCACGGCGCCATCAACTTCAATGGGGTAATACTGAAGTAGAACAGTTAAGCTCTATGATAGGGGGACATCCGTTTTTAGTTCGCCTTGCCCTTTATTATATAGCGCGCGGTGATGTTGACTTAGAGCAAGTTTTGCAAACAGCCGCAACAGATGCAGGAATTTATAAAGATTATTTACGGCGCCAGTTACTTATTCTTACTGAGCAACCAGAGTTATTAGCAGCGATGAAACAAGTCGCAACCGCATCAAATTACGTCAAATTACCTAGTTTGATTAAGTTTAAACTGCATAGCCTTGGTTTAGTACAAATGCTAGAAGATGAAGTGGCGCCGAGATGTCAACTGCACCGTCTATATTTTTCCATTGTTGCGTAAAAATGTTATATATTCTCTGATAATAGTTAATAAAATACGTATCTTCACTCAACTATATTGCAAATTAAATAAATACAATTTTAACAAAACTCAGTTTAATCTTTCAGGAACTTTTCAACAAAAAAGTCTCCAAAATTTTATTGTGGGGTAGGCATCCTTGCCTGCCTAAATATAGGAACGGGCAAGGATGCCCATTCCACAAGCAGTTGTTCATTATTCCGGAAAACAACAAATCACGGGTGTTTTAATAATTACAGACTATTGGGAAGCTTGGCTATAGCTGCGTATATCTATGACTTTTTTTAAACAAAATTATTTTATTCACTTGACAGGTTTAGCTGTTATTTCACTGCTAACTTCATCATTTACCGTCTCTAATAGTTCTAACATCAACAACAAAAAACCATTAGAAAAGGTTGAAGATAAGTATATAACAATCAAAGCTGTGGGAGATATTGTCGCAGGAACAAATTTTCCTGATTACCGTCTTCCTAGAAATCCTAACCAGCTTTTTCCTAAACCAGTTAGAGATAAGCTGAAAAATTCAGATATTCTATTTGGTAACTACGAAAGTACTTTAACGAACCATCCTTACACTACCAAAGATACAACAAAAGGAGCGGTGTTTGCTTTCCGTTCTCCACCAGAATATGCAAGTTTGTTTTCGCAAGTTGGCTTTGATGTAATGAGTGTTGCCAATAACCACGCGATGGACTTTGGAAAAAAAGGGTTTTCTGATACAGTTAATAATTTAAATGCTGCTGGGGTCAAAACGGTAGGCGCCAAAAATCAGATTCTTTACACTAAAGTCAAGAACATTCCTGTTGCTTGGATAGGATTTTGTTTTTACGAGTACTGTAATACAGTTCAAGATATTCAAAAAGCCAAAGCACTCGTTAACCAAGCAAGACAAAAAGCCAAGATAGTTATTATATCAATGCACGTTGGCGCCGAAGGTAGTGATGCACTCCAAGTTCGTAATGCAACCGAATATTTTTATGGAGAAAACCGAGGTAATTCTATATTATTCGCTCGTAGTATGGTAGATGCAGGCGCCGATTTAATTTTGGGTCACGGTCCACACGTTCCGCGCGCAATGGAAGTATACAAAGGTAAACTCATTGCATACTCCCTAGGTAACTTCCTAGGATATAAAACATTTTCTACCACTGCCGAAAAAGGAGATTCTTTAGTTCTCGAAGCCAAAATCAACCAAGACGGTGATTTTGTATCTGGTAAAATTGATTCAATTCGATTAGATAAAACTGGAATTCCCCAGGTTGATAAGTACGGGCAAACTATTGATTTAGTTAGGTCTTTGACAAAACGCAGTTTCCCTAATACTAAAATAAGCATTAGCCAGAAAGGAGAAATTAGTTTTTCTGGGCAAGACGTTGCTCGCAAGAAAAAATTAAATTAACAGAAGGGAATGCAAAGCTGCAAGTCCATTTGTGATACAAAAGTATTATTTGTATCGGCGCCACTCGCTACTTCTCCAAAGCTTGCTTGCCTTTAGGAGTCAATTCATAACATCGGCGCCTTTTTCCTCCCTGAAATTCTTCCTCCACCCACCAGGAGGAAATAAACTCGTTTTTCTCTAACCACTCAAGATTAGGATAAAGACTCCTAATGGTGAAATCAGAATTATAAAGTTTGTTAAATTCTTCTTCAATCTTTAAGCCATAAAGCGGTTTTTCAACTAAAGATTTTAATAGAAGCATGTCTATTTTGTTTAGTTTTTTACTCATTCTGTGTCTTAATAAATATCACTCAGTAATACATAATAGCAGTGCTGGTATTCTGAACGGGCGAGGACGCCTATGCTACAACCATCCGTTACATCCGTTGCCAGGTTCGGCTATCTGGTAGTTAAAAATTCAGCCATAATCGCTACATTATAAGGATAATCAATTTTTACAGGCTTCGTCTCACACAAATTCTATGAGTACAGCGACCATATCGAGTAATCCTTTATTAAAAGGTTCCGGTTTACCCCCCTTCTCAGAAATTAAACCAGAGCATGTAGTACCAGCGGTAACTGAGTTGATAACCGAACTAGATGCGGAACTTATTAAGCTAGAAAGTAACGTACAGCCAACTTGGAGCGGTTTAGTTGAACCATTGGAAAAAATTTCTGAACGTCTGTACTGGACTTGGGGCGCCGTAAGTCACCTTATGGGTGTAAAAAATAGTAATGAGTTGCGCGAAGCTTATGAAACAGTTCAACCAAAAGTAGTACAGTTTTCTAACAAACTCAGCCAAAGTCAACCTGTTTACAACGCTTTCAAATCTCTACGCAATAGTGATACATGGGCAACGCTTGAACCTGCTCAAAAGCGTATTGTTGACTCTGCTATTCGTGATGCTGAACTATCGGGTATTGGTTTGGAAGCTGAAGCACGCGAACGTTTTAATGCTATTCAAATGGAGTTAGCGGAACTTTCGACTAAGTTTTCTAACCATGTGCTTGATGCGACTAAAGCTTTTAGTTTGAAGTTGACAAGCAAAGATGAAATACAAGGTTTACCACCAAGTTTAGTAAGTCTTGCTGCCCAAGCTGCGCGCGCTACGGGTGAAGAAAATGCTACACCAGATTCGGGTCCTTGGGTAATTACGCTTGACTCTCCTAGCTTTGGCCCTTTTTTACAGCACAGTACTCGTCGTGATTTGCGCTCCAAAGTATATAAAGCGTTTTTAACACGCGCGTCTTCGGGTGAGTTAGATAATAATCCTCTGATTGAGCGTATTTTAGAATTGCGTCAAGAACTTGCACAGTTACTGAATTATAAGAATTATGCCGAGGTTAGCTTAAAGAGCAAAATGGCGCCAAGCGTTGAAGCTGTACAAAAGTTACTCGAAGAACTACGCGCAGCTTCTTATGATGCAGCAGTCAAAGAGTTAGAAGAACTAAAAGAATTTGCAGCGTCAAAAGGCGCCCCTGAAGCATCAGACTTTAAACACTGGGATGTTAGTTTTTGGGCAGAACGTCAACGTGAAGCTAAATTTGATTTTACAGCAGAAGAATTACGTCCTTACTTCCCACTACCTCAAGTTCTTGATGGTTTGTTTGGGTTAGTACAAAGATTATTTGGTGTTACTGTTACTCCTGTTGATGGACAAGCACCCGTTTGGCATCCTGATGTTCGCTACTTCCAAATATCTGATGATACAGGTTCCCCTATTGCTTACTTCTATCTTGACCCATATAGTCGTCCTGCTGAAAAACGTGGTGGCGCCTGGATGGATACTTGTATTAACCGGGCAAAGATAACCCAAAATGGTACAAGCACAACTCGTTTACCTGTAGCGTATTTGGTATGTAACCAAACTCCACCTATTGATGGTCAACCCAGCTTAATGACATTCAACGAAGTCGAAACTTTATTCCACGAGTTTGGACACGGTTTGCACCACATGCTTACAAAAGTAGATTATGTAAGTGCAGCAGGTATCAACAACGTTGAATGGGATGCCGTGGAACTACCCAGCCAATTTATGGAAAACTGGTGTTACGAGCGTCCAACATTGTTTGGCATGGCGAAACATTATGAAACAGGTGAAACATTACCCGAACATTACTTCCAAAAGCTACTCGCTGCTAAAAACTACATGAGCGGTACAGCAACATTGCGTCAAGTTCACTTTAGCTTAGTAGACTTAGAACTTCACAACAGCTATCAACCAGGTGGTGAAGAAAAAGCCTCAGACCTCCGCGCGCGTATTGCCAAAACAACCACAGTTATTCCACCCTTACCAGAAGACGCATTTTTATGTGCCTTCGGTCACATCTTCGCAGGTGGATATGCATCTGGTTACTACAGCTATAAATGGGCAGAAGTATTAAGTGCCGATGCTTTCGCCGCATTTGAAGAAGCAGGCTTAGAAAATGAAGCAGCAGTAAAAGATACAGGAAAACGCTACCGCGAAACTGTACTCGCATTAGGTGGAAGCAAACACCCAATGGAAGTCTTCAAAAACTTCAGAGGACGCGAACCAAGCACCGAACCCTTACTTCGTCATAACGGGTTGGCATCTTCTTCAGCCTAAAAACCTCAAAGCACAAAATCTTGTACAAAATCTTGTGCAACATCTTGTGCAACATCTTGTGCAAAATCTTGTGCAAAATCTTGTGGAACGGGCATCCTTGCCCGTCCCACTCAAATTAATTTATAAAACACTCTGCTAAGTTGAAACAGACTTGGCAATTTTAGCAAGAAGCCTTAGCGCATGACATAGGTGGAGTTATGGCATTAAAATTTTAATTTAGTTTGTTTTTTAGGACTTCAGATGTGCCTTGTGATAATAGGCGTGTGCGTAGGTTGTTTAAATTATTAGATGGGTCTTGTTGTGTTTTGAAGCTTGCTACACCTGGTTTAGGCGCCTGTATTGTTTGAGTAAGTTGGTTGTAAAGTTGTGGGTCTGCGGCGAAGTGAAATGCTAGTTCTTTGCCTATTTCTTTTATTCGTTTGGGTAGTTCGCTTGGTGTTGTTTGTAATAATTGAGCTAAAGATAATTTTAGCATTGTGTTATCGGGTATTTCTTCTGAATCTTCTGGCTGGTTATTTACTAGCTGTTGCTCGAATAGATGGTTGAATGTATTTATGCCGTTATCTATTGGTGAGTGTTGTTGTAGTGCAAATGCTGGCGCCATAAGTGCTTGATTTTGATTGTCTGGTAATGGTGAGTCTAGTACTTTTTCGGCATTTACAAGTCCTTCACCAAATCTATTGGGTTTCCATGTGGGAAATTTTTCACAGCTATCGCGCAATATTTGATTAAATATGAAGGGTATTTTTTCGGCGCCGTATCGCTGAATAAGTTGGTCGCGTCCATGATATGAAAGCCATAATGCTGCTACACCCGCAATAAATGGTGCTGAAAATGATGTTCCATCACCTTGGTTAATGTCATATTCTAATCCGGTATCGGTTTTGTTGGTTTTTGCGTACCAAACACCTGCACCTGGCGCCGTTACATCTACTTGTCTACCACGTGATGCACCCGACCATACTTCGCGTCGCACATTACAACCTGTGACGGCGATGACTTCTTCGTAAGCAGCAGGCCAAACTACAAAAGGAACTGCTGTGCCAGATGCGGCAACAATAATTACACCTCGCTTTTGAGCATAAATTATTGCACTTCGCAAGCGCTGACTAGGAAAAGCTGTTCCTAAACTAATTGAAATTACGTGAATACCGTTGTCTGCTGCGTATTCAATTGCTTTGGAAATATTAATAATACTGATTAGTACAACTGATAAAGAGACTCGTAAGGGAACTAATTTAGCACCAGGCGCCACGCCCGTAACGCCTTTGGCGGTTGGGTAATTTGCTTGTGAAGCTCTAGTACTAATAATAACGCCAGCGGTTGATGTACCGTGACCAGGATTGTTGATTATTTCATTTGGAGATGTTTCAAGCTCGTCTACTGGGTCTTTGTCTTGTCTAAGAAAGTCGAAGGCTTTATTTAGAAGTAGATTTGAGATAATTTCTGGATGTGGTGTATAACCAGTGTCGGGATGCCCAATAACAATTCCATCTCCTGGCAATTTATTGGGGTCAGGGAAAAAGCGTTGCCATGTTTCAAAGACGCGAAGTTGCTTTAAAGGCCAATCAACATCGCTGCTTTCATCGTTTAAATTTTGTTGATTATTTTGTTGGCTTGGGTCGGCAAATCCTGTAAGGCGCCGTGAAGGTTGATTTGTATCTTGATTAAAATTTTGGGTTGGCTGTACTGGCATAGCTACAGGAACAGCAAACAGTGGTTCTGCGTACACTACACCTGGTTGAGAGCGCAAATTATAAGCTTTGTCCCAAGCTTGTTGTGATGATAAATTATGCTGACTCGTAATTTCAAACTCGGTGCGATTATCGCCAATGAGTTTCACTTTCCAATCTGAACCAAGTACTTGAGTAACAATTTCCTGGCATTTATCTTGCTGCTCTGGCATTACCATTTGCAAAAAAAAGCCTTCAAATATAGGAGTGTTGCTTGGGTTACTTGGTTGTCCGTACATAAGCTTGTGAGTTGAAGAGTAGCTACTTTATATATACACGTGCGGGACAAACTTTTTACGGAAAATCTATCAAAAGACGCATTTTCATGAAAATTAGGCGCCGTAGTAAATATCACAACCTTCTAAAGACATTACATGTAACGTCTCTACATTCCTTTGTGTACGAGCGTGTCCTTTGTGTCTTTGTGGTTAAAAAATGATATGACTACACAGGCAGGGATGCCTGTGCTACAACGTATCGAGATTGATGACGTGGAATAGTGGAATATTAGATAATTGCTGGTACTGGGTGGAAAAAGAAGGCGAATCCTAGGACTGTGTATGCTGCTAGTAGTAAAGTACCTTCTAACCAGTTTGATCTACCGTCGGAGCTGATTGTGTTGGCAATGAGTACTGATACGGTTACGGCTACTAGTTCAAATGGATTAAAATCTAAGTCCATTGGTTGACCGAGCAACTTACCTGCGATAACTAGTATAGGCGCCACGAAAAGAGCAATTTGCATACTCGAACCAACTGCTACCGATAGCGATAAGTCCATTTTATCTTTCATGGCTACCGTAACGGCTGTTGCGTGTTCAGCAGCGTTACCAACGATAGGTACTAATATTACCCCAGTAAATAATGCAGTTAAGCCAAGTTGTGATGTGGCAACTTCTAAAGAATCAACTAAAAGTTCTGACTCAATTGCAACGAACAAAGTACAAACTAGTAGTACACCCGTCCAAAGCCACATATTCGGCTTTCCGTGCGTAGCTTCTAATGCATCGGCTTCGGTTTCGGCTTCGGCAACACCTAGTTCATATAAATATGAGTGAGTTTTCATTGAAAATAATAGAGTTAATACATAGACAACTATCAATACTATTGCTACGGCGAATGAGAAATTTTGTAGTGTTTGCTCGCTAATTCCTTGCGATGTATAGTTCATAGCTGTTGGCAATAATATCGCGATTACAGCTAGGTTCATTGAGGCTGCATTTACACGCGCAACAATTGGCTGAAACTTTTGCTCTTTATAGCGTAACCCACCTAGTAACATCGCTAAACCCATAACCAGCAACAAGTTACCAATGATTGACCCTGTAATGCTGGCTTTAACTATATCGATTAAACCAGCATTGAGTGCCACTAAGGCGATGATTAGTTCTGTCGCATTACCAAAGGTGGCATTTAATAACCCACCAAGCACAGGGCCAACAACAACGGCAATTTCTTCTGTAGCTGCACCCATCCAAGCAGCCAAAGGCAATATGGCCAAGCCGGCTGTAACAAAAACCGCCAACTCTCCCCACTCTAGATAATGTGCAGCTAGAGAAACAGGAATAAATAGTAACAACACTAAGAATATTTTATTTTTGACTGACATTTTTCACCTTCTTCAAGAGTTAGGAGTGCTGAGTGCTGAGTGTTGAGTGCTGAGTACTCATAACTAAGTCTCTAGCATAGTCTTTTGCATATGCGTACATGGCTCCGAATTTTTACGGTTTTTTCTTTTTGTTTTCTTTTGTAAAGTTTAATTATGTTTTAATTCAGATTCATAATCATTTTTAGCAAAAATTTAAACAAAAAACAAGATTATATCTTAGCTATGCTGTTTAATAAATTAAGAGACTATTAAAATTCTTAGGAACCAGGTTTCTTTGCCGATAATTTGTGCTATAAACGAATATTGTACGTAGAAACCGGGTTTCTTTGCGTGAAGGCTTTTCAAATTCTCAGGATATATTGGCGCCTTCAAAAATCCCTCCCCAAGGTGATGTAGATTACCCACAAAAGTAGAATTAATATAGGACAATAAGGATTTAACGTTGAATAGTTGTTATATGTACTGATTTTGTGGGTACGCAACTGTAGAGAATTTTATATCGACTGTCTAGTACAAAAGCGCAAGTTTATCAAAACACTGGAATAATATTGCATGACTTCTGCTGCTGAACTGCCAGCTAGCTCTGGCTCAATTTCGATGCCGCATTCGACTGATGTAAACCCACTATCTACTGCTATGGGTGTTTATGTTGCGGTACACGGGCATTTTTACCAACCACCACGCGAAAACCCTTATTTGGATGCGATTGAGCGTCAAAGCGGCGCCGCGCCTTTTCATGACTGGAATGAGCGGATTCATCACGAGTGTTATCGTCCGAATGCCTTTGCTAGAGTGCTTAACGACCGGGGCGAAGTCGTGGGGATCATTAATAATTATGAATATTTGAGTTTTAATATCGGCGCCACTTTGATGTCGTGGTTAGAAAAACACGATGTTGAAGTCTATCAGCGGATTTTAGAAGCTGACAAGAAATCCTCTGTACGACTCAATGGTCATGGGAACGCGATAGCACAGGTATACAATCACATCATCATGCCATTGGCGAACGAGCGTGATAAGTATACGCAGATTCGATGGGGTAAAGCAGACTTCAAAGCCAGATTTGGACGTGATCCCGAAGGGATGTGGCTGGCTGAAGCTGCTGTAGATTATCCAACAATAGAAGCTTTGATCTATGAAGGGATCAAGTTTATAGTTCTGGCACCATCACAAGCACAACGCTGTCGTTTAATTCCAACTCACGATAACCCAAACACAGAATGGCAAGAAGTAGGTGGAAGTCAAATTGATCCCACACGTCCATATCGGTGTTATTTGAAGGGGGAAAGGAAACAGGACTTTATAGATATCTTTTTCTATGATGGTCCTATTTCTCGCGATATGGGATTTAGTGATGTTGTTTATAATTCAAGTCATTTTGCTGGACGCATCGGTGCAGCAGTACGCGGGGATCATCGTTCTTCACAATTAATTTCGGTGGCAACTGATGGTGAAACCTTTGGACATCACAAAGGTGGAACTGAGAAGACACTCGCGTTTGCTTTTATTGGGGAATTTCCTCACCGTGGTTGGACGGTGACAAACTTTGCTCATTACCTAAGTTTAAGTCAGCCAACTTGGGAAGTTGAGTTAAAACCTATTACCGCTTGGAGTTGCGCTCACGGTGTTGATAGGTGGCAAGAAGATTGTGGTTGCGGTGGCGCCCCTGGATGGCATTTAAAATGGCGGCGCCCATTACGCGATGCTTTAAATTGGTTACGCGATGAGTTAATAAAAGTTTACGAAGATTATGGTCGAAAATTATTTACCGACCCTTGGTTAGCACGTGATGAGTATGTTGCAGTCATTGGCGACCGTAGTCAAGAAAATATTAATCGTTTTTTGAATCGTCACCAAAACCACAAGTTGACAGAAGAGGAACAAATTGATGCACTGCGTTTATTAGAAATGCAGCGTCATTCTTTATTGATGTTTACAAGTTGTGGTTGGTTCTTTGAAGAAATTTCGCGTCCTGAAGGTACACAAATTCTTCGCTATGCTGCTCGTGCGTTAGAACTTGCTGGTGATGTCGCTGGAGTACAGCTTGAACATAAATTTGTCAAGCGTTTAAATGGGGCACCTAGCAATATAGAATTATTTGGACATGGTGCCGAAGTTTATCGACAGCTTGTAATTACAGCACAAGTTAACTTTAGACAAGTTGCTGCCCAATACGCTATTAGCTCACTGTTTAACAAGCAGTCACAGTATCAAAAATCCAATTACCAAAAACACATATATTGCTATACAGTCTCCGAACAAGACTTAGAGTTGCAACGTATGGGCGCCATGACTATGGCGGTTGGACATTTGAATCTAGTATCAGAAATTACCTGGGAAAGCGAACATTTGGAGTTTGCCGTTTTGCATCTGGGTGGATGGGATTTTCACTGCTGCATTCAACAATTTGAGGGAAGACGCGCTCACAGTAACTTGAAAGAAAAGTTGTTTAATGGTCTACAATCTGCCTCAGCCGCAAATACCATTTTGGTAATGACGCAGTTATTTGGTGATGGTGCATATAATTTACAAAATCTCTTTGCTGAAGAACGCCACCGAATTATGCGGTTATTGAGCCAAGAAACATTAAGCCGACTAGACCAACTTTACACACAAACGTATCGGGATAATTACGGTATTTTAATGGCATTCCATCGCGATGGTTTGTCGGCGCCGCAAGAATTACAAGTAGCGGCAGATATTGCTTTAGGGCATCGCTGCATGACAATATTACGCGCATTAGAACAAGACATTTTAGAACGCGCGAATATTACAAACCATCTCGTAGAGCTAGAAGCAGCAGTCACCGAAGCAAAACACCTACGCTGTAGACTAAATATCCCAGAAGGGAAAGTTTTGCTAGAACAAGTGATTCTCAGAAACCTTTGGCAGTTACTACATGATGCCTACGGCAACTTAGAAACAGATATTCAACAGTTCGAGCGTTTAGTTTATGCTGCACATCAACTTAATATCGGTATATCTCTAGACAGAGCGCAGGAACTTTACTTCCACTACCTACAAACCCATGTACTACCCAAAGTAAAAGCAAGCATAGCAAACCATCAAGATACAGCCCAATATCGACAAATACTTAAATTGGGTGAAAAGTTGAACGTTTGTGTAAGTCCCTGGCTAAACAAGTTACCTTAAAATTCCGCTCTTGTAGAGCAGGCATCCCTGCCTGCCCCTCCCTAATATTCCAGGATAAAATAGCGGTTTGTACTACTACGTACAGACCGTTATTTTTGTTTAATTTTGCTTTTATCAATGAATATAATCTTAGATTTGTCAAGAAAATAATTATTATTTTGTGTTAGTTTTGCATGATTTCTGGGAATTCTATGTACATGTCCATGTAATTAAAGACACATACCACTTTCAATGGTATGAGGAGTTCCTTAAATGAATCGGAATAAAAAAATAAATACAACCGTGGTTTCGCTTAAGCATAGAAGTTCCATATGTAATATCAGTAGACTAATAGCACTTGGATTATTTTCAGCTGTTTTGCTGAGTTCGACTGCTAGCTACGGTTTTATCGTAGAGGAAAAACCAGAAGTAGCAACTCTTGATAAAACTGACGTAACTTCATCGCAAAATCAACTTCTTGAGAAGTTACGCGCTCATGCACGCAGTAGATATGCTGACGTACAAAGAGAACTAATTGTAAAGCAACCTATATCGTTATCTGAATTTAATCGAGATTTCAATAAAGTTTCTAACAAAGAAGACTCGAAACGCTATTCAAAGTTACTAAATGCTCTGAAGCCATTTTCTCAGCAACAGGTAGCTCAAACAGATTCTTCGGGAACTGTTGGGGATAGTTTTGGAGAACTTAATAAATCACGTCAAGATTTGCTAATAGAACCTATTGTCATTGAAACTAGAACGAGTCGCAGGGTTGCTCCTGCTTCGAGTGCTGGGACTCCGACAGGTTACGGCGCCAGTTCTAGACAAGCTTATATTGGTGGTGGGGTAAGATTTCCGTTTGATGGAGACCGCGATAGAGTCGATGGTTCGCTATCATTTGGTTTTGGTGAAGGTGACGCAATTAACTCATTAGGTGTTGAGTTTAACTTTAATATCACCAGCGTTGGTGGTGGTAATTTTAATGATTTTGACTTTGGCGACAGTGGCACAATAGGCTTCAAGCTACATAAATATTTTGGAAGAGGCACTGCTGCTGCATTTGGATGGTCTAACCCAATTCGCTGGGGAGATAGTAGTGCAAATAATGCGACAGTTTACGGAGTAGTTACTCAAGCGTTTCCACTTATATCAAATCAACTACCTTTGACTATTTCTGTAGGTGTTGGCAGCGGCGCCTTTCGTTCTAAAGGTGCAATTCTCAATCGTGAAAACAGCCCTAACTTATTTGGAAGTGTAGGTTTACAAGTCACACCCGAAATTTCTTTAGTGAGCAGTTGGACTGGCAACCGCTTAAACGTTGGCGCCTCAGTAGTACCAATCAAAAAATTTCCTTTAGTAATTAATGCCATTTTCACAGATGTCACCGATAATTTGAATGAAGGCTCTGGCTTGACAATTGTCGCAGGTTCTGCGTTCCAGTTTTAAAGCTTGAATTATCTACTTAAATGAAAACAACAATCGTATGAAAAGACAGCGTATTTCCACTTATCTGAGTGCAGTATTAATTGTTTGTACTGCGTTAGCAATGCCCGAAAACGCATATGCTGGTAAGCTTAACGTAACAGGCAGCAGTGATGATTCATCTAGCTTTTTGAACTATAATCCTGGCGTAGAAGTCTTTCTACCAGACGCACCCAATGTTAGCATCAATTTGAATAGTGGTTCACCATTCGTAACAACCGAAGCTTTAAAGCAAGAATTTGGTAAAATTGCTAATACGGGTGAAGAGGTTTCAACCGAAAATAATGTAATTATTGACCTCATTGCTAGGAAACCAGAAGCGGGTGTAGCTGAAGTTAAATTTAAGACAGCGTTAGTCGAATTAGGCGCCTCAGATGATGCAGTAGATAAACTCAAAACTGCACTATCAGAATTGCTGCCAGATTGTCAGTCTCAGTCAGTATCAACCTGCAATTACATTGATGTTAAAAAACTAAATCGGGCAATCGTAGTTCATAACGATTTTGTAAAAACACTTTCACCTGAAGCATTTGCCAAAATTCAGGAGCATCCATATTTCAAAGACTGGTATGCACAATTAGTACGGTTACGAGCAGCTATATTGCAAAAGTAAAAGTACGTAAGGAACCATTGCATCTACCACTTTAAGTTTAATGGTACTAATACACTATTGCTGAAGTTAAATTATTATATATAATGATTCGCAGCTTTGGGGTATACATATGGCAGTTTGGTTTGCTTGTTTTTTTCTACTGTTCGCTTTAGCCGAATTATTTGACTGGGCAAAAGATTTTACTTTGCCTTTACCTATATATATACTGGGTGGCGCCTTCCTTGCGGTTGCTTCCAATTACAATAAACTAATGGGTTCTTATTTTAGTGAGACACCGAATGTAGTGCGCGATATTATACCCACTCAAGCAATTGAACAAAGTAACCAAGCGGTTGTTTTTGAGGCGCCGCAAGGGGCAGAACATATTTTGGCAGCGGATACAACGGATGTAACGGATGGTTTTGTGAGTTAGTAGTAGGTGCGGCAAAAGCTACCTTACTATATGTAAATAGTATTACCTGCAGTGCTATAAAACCTAAGTAATACTATTTATAAACCACAGTAACAAAAATGAAAAAAATATTAATAGCGAGTTTGACGGCACTAGCATTACTGGCGCCTACAGTTAATGCTCAAGAAAATTTAGATGAAGAAAAACTGGGATTAAGCTGTAACAAGATTTTGGGAATGAAGTATGAATCTTGGACGCAGTTTTATTCTCAGAAAAAAGGTGGTTGGAGCGAGGTGTCAGAGGATATTGCTGCGGAGGTGTATGCTGAATGCATGAAGCAGCGAAATGATGTTGCAATTGCTAAACTGCCTGGAAATATTGGTCAACGCATCAAAGCTTATCGTCAACATAGTAGGCAATATGGTATTGCTTCTGCTTATTTACAGCAAGCTTATGCTGGTGGGGGTACTATGTATACCCATATGGCTCGACGCGATGCAGTATCTAATGAGGAGTTGGTAACAAAATTGATTCGTTTACATCAATCTAAACCAGCTAGAAGAGTTAATAATACACAAGTTCAAAATAAAATATCGCAGTTACGTGTGAAATTACGTCAACTTGACCCAGCGACTCCTAAAAACCGCGCGGCACTTGCTGAGTATTCAAGTACTAGTCAGTGTCAATCTAGTTTTGCCGAAATGCGGCAAAGTTTTGATCAGGTTTTGGCGATGTTGCCAAGTGAACGTAGTGATGTGAGTTTGATGGTTCTTGGTTTTTTGGCAGAAAGAAGCGAGCAGATGTAATTTAATTATTTTTAGCTGCTACTTTTTTTACCACAGAGACACAGAGTACACAGAGAAAGAGAAACGAACCGCAAAGGTCGCAAAGGTCGCAAAGAAAGAAATAAGATGCATAGAACACACCAAAATTCTTTGCGTAGAACTCTAGTACTATTAATTATGAAATTTGGCTGGTTGGTGCCGAGCGTATGGTGGGCACTGCCCACCTTACAACCTTTCAAAACTTGTGACATAAACCACTAGTATATGGGTGCTTGTAAAATTCCTAGAGGATAAATCGAATAAGCAAATATCCTCTAGGAAAATTGGCGACACAAATCTGATGAAGGCGCCAGCCAGCCTTAATTAACTCCGCTCCGACAGACGCTTCCGGTTCAAGAGTGTCTCTACTCCTAACTTTAGAGGCGCCCTCAATCGGTGATAATGAGAGCTTATTTGCACATAACTATTGCTCATACTCTTAGGAATACAAGACTTATAGCCTTTTTATGCCGATATAAGTCAAGTTTTTTTGCCAAAAAACTTGACATATTCAGTTAAATCAAAAACAATAAGGTTATGTCAGTATCTGGGAATAAGGCGTATGGCAAAGCTTAAAACAGTAGCTGAAATCGTTCGTGAAAAAATTGAGGCAACAGATTCGGGATATTGGGTATACGCGGACTTTTCTGCCTTGCCTACTACTGCTGTAAGCAAAGCACTTTCACGCATGGCGAATTCGGGAATGCTCGAACGAGTAAGTAAAGGCATTTATTACCGTCCACGCCAAACTAGGTTCGGTAAAAGTCACCCATCACAAGCTGAAATCCAAAAATTAGCAAAAAAACATCAATTAATTGATAATTTACATCCGTCGGGGATAAGTGCTGCTAATTTATTAGGGTTTACGACTCAAAACGTAATACACGGAGAATTTGCTACATCTGCTAACAGCGCTCCACGTAAAATTATTGGCGAAGCTGCCAAGTTACACACCCGTAGACCGTCTGCATGGGACAATTTGTCTAATGTTGATGCTTCATTGTTAGATTTTTTGAGAAATAAAGGTAAATTTTGTGATTTATCTCCTGACGATACAAAGCGTCTGTTGCTTAAGTATTTTCGAGAAGAATCCCGTTTTGAGAGGATTTTAGAAGTCGCATTAAATGAACCTCCAAGAGTTAGGGCAATGTTAGGAGCTATTGGACAAGAATTACGCGAAAGTAAAAGTAAATTAAAGATACTTAAGGATAGTTTAAATCCTATCTCTCGCTTTGATTTTGGCGCCCTGCGTAATCTTCGCTATGCAAGGGAGTGGCAAGGTAAATGATGCTTTTTGAGAGTCCCGATTTTGAAGACGCTATTAAAGCAGCCCAAAATCATTTCAAAAATCTAGGGTTAACTGAACAGTTTATCGAAAAAGACTATTATGTGACTGAAGCGTTGCGAATTGTGGCGCGTCATTACCCTTATGAAGTTATTTTTAAAGGTGGTACTAGTTTGTCAAAGGGGTGGAAGCTAATTAACAGGTTCTCAGAAGATATTGATTTGTTTTTAGACCCTAATGCATTTGTTCCACCGATTAAAAAGAAGAAAGTCGATGAGAACTTAAAGCGCATAGAGGAACTGGTAGGAGAATATAAAGGTTTAAATTTAAATATAGAAAAACGTTTCTCGAAACGGTATATATCACGACAAAGTTACTTTAGTTATGAACCCAGATTTTCAGGAAATATAATAATCAGTAATCAAATATTTTTAGAAATGGGGATACGAAGCGGAAATTATCCAACAGAAACTAGAACGATATCTTCTTTTTTAGCTCAATTTATCCAAGAAACCAATCAAAGTATAGGCGCCGAAGACGAATCATCTTTCCCTATAAAAATCTTGCATTTCCGAAGAACCTTCATTGAAAAGTTATTGCTTTTAGATTCAAAAATTAAAGATTATTTAACAAAACAAACCCCCATAGCAAATCATGTTAGACATTATTACGATATTTTTTGTTTAGCTAAAGAGCCTGACGTAGAAGCAATGCTAAAAAGTGAAGAGTATCAAGATATCAAGCGTGACTGCTTCCAGATTAGTTCCAAGTTTTACGAGAGCAACTATACCGAAGACTTTAAGCTATCAGAAAGTCTGGCATTTTTTCCTGATACACAAGAACTTCGACAAACATTAAGTAGAGAATATGGAAACCAATGTGCAATTCTTTGTTATGGTGAATATCCTACATGGGAAGAAATAGAATCCTTATTTCTCGAACTTCGTGACATACTTTAAATATTGATTTGCTCTGTTATCAAACTCAAATACGTTGGTTCACGGTGCCTATTCTACAGGAGACGTATAGAAAATTCCTAGAGGATAAATTGAATTGAAATATATCCTCTAGGAAAATTAGCGACGTTGCGTTGGGTGGAGGCTTTGCGGAACCCAACCTACAATTTTTATTTACCCATTTGTCGTTTCATTCTTTGGAGTTCGTCGTCGGTTTCTAAACGAAGAAATTGTTGTTCTAGGTCGTCAAAGCTATTTGAGCTATTGGTTGACTTCCACCAACCGTCACTTTCCATGCGCTGTTGGGTTTTGGTTTGCTGTTGAGCTTGCGCGCGTGTTGCTTGTGCTGCCGTTGCTTTGGTTTGCACTTCCTGGCGCCGAACTTGAATTTTTTGATAAAGTTCTTTAGATTGTTTGATGCGGTCTTTGATGCCTTGCATTTTTGCCCACTGCTGGTTTCCTTGACGCAGTAGTGCTGCTTCTCGTTCTTGTGCTGCGGATGCTAGGTCTTCACGGTTGGCAGCTTTGGCTTTTTGTACTCGCTCATGCCATTTTTGAATTTCGGTTGCTGTGGCAAGAATTTCATCTTGAGAGCGTTTTTCTTGCAATTGCAAGTCCGCTATTAGTTTTAATGTATCTCCCTCTTGTTGACGCAACTGGTCTAACAGTGCTTCTAGCTCCAAATGGGGGTTGTTTTTTAAGAACTCTTCTAAACGGCTTTCCAAAAACCGACTCAAATCATCGAATAAGCCCACTGTTAGAACTCCAGGTTGAGATGTCACATTCATTGTAATAATTATCGCTCGCGTGCGGAAAGCGAGACATCGCACTTGAGTCATATATTAGCCTTAGCAGCGGTTTCGCTTCAGAGCGACAAACATCAAGTCTAAGAAATCACTCAATTGAAGGTATATATGTACTTAATTTGTTACAACGTTACCTTACCATCGCTGTCTTTACGCTTACCACAGTAGTATCTTCAAAATTAATTAGTACGGTTATTCCTGTCAAAGCGGCGCCAGTTAAACAAGCTACCCAAACAGTAAAACACGATTTTGCTAAATATCTGGCAAATTCTAGCGTAAGGTGGCTTTTGCCGCACCTACTACTACGGCTTAAAATCAAGTTAAAGCAAGATTACGCTTTTTCGGTTGAGGATTAATTTGTCTAATTTTTAATAGCCATTCTGTATTATTGTTACGGGAAATAATTTCAAATTCAGTACCTTGGCATAATGAAATTAAAAAATATTTAAAACGATTAAAACCTAAATTTGTTTGGTTAAAGTCAGGTATGAAATCGGTAAAAATTTCTTTTACATTTGGTAGTAATACACCATCTAATCTTAGTTGTTCAGAGTAAGGTGTGGTGATTTTAAGATGTAATAAACTCACGTGTTTATTGTTCCCAAGTTTGTACCATACAAATTAGAAACCGGGTTTCTTTAACTATATCTTTAATTAAAAGGAAAATTTTGGGTAGAAACCCGGTTTCTTGGAGTTATAGTGGTGTTAACCAGTAGGTAATTCCTCTGACGATTTTTTTGTTGAAGCCAAAATCTGGTAATTTTTCTTCTGGTACACCTAAATAAGTCCAGTGAGGTAAATCTGTTTCTACAGTTTGGAACCAGCCATTTTGATTTAAAGCTTTTCTTTGTGCTGAATAAGCAATTCTTAAATCTACTGCTAAACCCCATAAGTGTTGTGATGTTCCGGGTGGCGCCACTACATTTAATATAGCTGTTTCTCGACCTTGTTTGACTCGTTCTAAAGTATTATTGTTGGCGTATTTTTTCCAAAACCTCAGATTTGTTTCGTATGTCCGTGTACAGTCACCAGCACCATATCCAGATTTTAAGGGAATATTGATTTGTTTGTCAGCGATATTGAATGCATCAGCAGCAGCTTTTTGTAGAAAGCAGTTATTGCCACTGTTGACTTTGCCCATTACTAAGCTTGCTTGGTAAGTTCTTGTTTCTTCAGGGTTGGGGAAAAATACTTTTGGTGGTAGTTTTATAGCTGAATTTAAATTCACAAAAGGCGCCCCATATTGACGTAGCATAATATACTCAAACGTGTTGGGAGTGGGTATTAATGGTAATTGAGTTGTAATAAAAGCTAAAAAACGCTCTTTTTGTGGTAATGCTAAGTTAGGAATAGGTGTTGGAGTAATTGATGGTATGGGGTTTGTGATACATGGGCGGTTGGAAGTTGGGTTTTTTAAGGCACGCTCAATTAAACAGTCTTCGTTGGTTTTTAGGTCGTTGGCGCCTGTAACATGATTTACATTACCGTTACTAGCTACTAAAGTTAAGCTAGTAAATATAACCAAACAAATATAAATGCCTTTTTTCAATGATTTTTTTAATACACTATTCATATACTTTCAACTAAAATTCCTTCTCGATAATCATTAAGATTAATTAGTTCCATAAACGCTTGATGTCGCGATTTAGGTAAATTATATTCTTTGATGTCCTTTGCTGTAACAACATTTCCTTGACGAGTTATAATTTTTCCATGTTCCATAGCTAGTTTATTAATAATATAAGGATAATGGCTTGTAATTATAAACTGTATATTCTTATTTTCAATAAGTAAATCAGTCAAAATATCAATACTATTTACGTCTAAGCTGTTTTCAAATTCATCAATTAAAATAACTAACTCCAGAGATGCCAACTAGAAGATTGAGGTTAGAAAAGTGCATTGGGGATAGGCGCCAGTTTATTTTTTTGTCGTAGTAGGTTAATTGAAGGATTTTCATGCTTGAGTGAGGATGGTTTTATTTAATACTTTGATTGTAAAGTTTAGATAAATTTTAGCTTATTCATGAGTAAATATTGATTTTAATCGGCGATTGATAAAATAGTTCTATCTAGTTACAGGCATTGTAATTAATTTAACCTACCCTAAAGGCAATCTGAATTACAAAGTATGGTTTATTTCGGTTAAAATTAACAGTATCTAAACATGCTTACTGTTTTATTATGACCATGCACGAAAAAGTAGAATTCCAAGACGCTTTCGATGTGGTCGTCGTTGGTGCAGGTCACTCCGGTTGTGAAGCTGCACTTGCGACAGCACGTCTTGGATGTCGCACTCTGCTGTTGACACTGAATTTAGATAAAATTGGTTGGCAACCTTGTAACCCAGCAGTTGGTGGCCCAGCAAAATCTCAATTGACGCACGAAGTTGATGCACTTGGTGGGGAAATTGGCAAGATGGCTGACCGTACTTATTTACAAAAACGTATTCTTAATTCTTCGCGTGGTCCTGCGGTTTGGGCTTTACGCGCGCAAACTGATAAGCGCGAGTATGCGGCAATTATGAAGACTATTGTCGAGAACCAAGAGAATTTGATGGTTCGCGAAAGTATGGTGACAGATTTGGTGCTGGGTAAAAATGATGAAGTCATTGGTGTTCAAACTTATTTTGGTGTCGCTTTTGAATGTAAAGCGGTAATTCTCACAACTGGCACTTTTTTGGGTGGCAAAATTTGGGTTGGTAATAAGTCAATGGCCGCTGGACGCGCGGGAGAATTTGCTGCCGAAGGTTTAACAGAAACCCTTAACAAACTTGGCTTTGAAACTGGGCGCCTCAAAACTGGTACACCTGCACGTGTTGATAAGCGGTCGGTAGATTACAGCAAAATGATTTTGCAACCAGGTGATACTGATGTGCGCTGGTTTAGTTTTGACCCAGAAGCATGGGTTGAGCGCGAACAACTTCCTTGCCATATGACACGCACTACCAAGGAAACGCATAAATTAATTAATGAAAATTTACATTTGTCACCTGTGTACGGTGGTTGGGTAGAAGCAAAGGGGCCACGTTATTGTCCTTCTATCGAAGATAAAATTGTGCGATTCGCTGATAAAGACAGTCATCAAATTTTTATTGAACCCGAAGGACGCGATATTCCAGAACTTTATATTCAAGGCTTTTCAACTGGACTACCCGAAAATCTACAGCTACAAATGCTGCGAACTTTGCCGGGACTCGAAAAATGTGTAATGCTGCGTCCCGCTTATGCGGTAGAGTATGATTATTTGCCTGCAACCCAGTGTTTTCCGACATTGATGACTAAGAAAGTTGAAGGTTTGTTTTGTGCGGGACAAGTAAATGGTACAACTGGTTACGAAGAAGCTGCTGCCCAAGGAATTGTGGCGGGAGTTAATGCCGCTCGATTTGTACGTGGTCAATCAATGATTGTATTTCCTCGTGAACAAAGTTATTTAGGTACCTTGGTTGATGATTTGTGTACTAAAGATTTACGCGAACCCTACCGAATGTTAACTAGTCGCTCAGAGTATCGACTTGTTCTACGTTCAGATAATGCCGATCAGCGTTTAACACCTTTGGGACGAGAAATTGGTTTAATTGATGACCGTCGCTGGGAAATGTACACCCGTAAGCAAGCTAATATTACTGCTGAAAAAGAACGGCTGTATGCAACCAGAGTTAAAGAACAATCAGGAGTTGGTAAACAAATTGCAAATGCTACCGGGCAAGCTATTAAAGGTTCTATTACTCTTGCTGATTTAATTAGGCGCCCTGGTTTTCATTATGTAGATTTGAATAAGTACCAACTTGGTAATACTGAACTCGACCGCGCCGAAACTGAAGGCGCCGAAATAGATATTAAATACTCAGGGTATTTAGCACGTCAGCAAAGTCAAATTGAACAAATTGCTCGTCAAGCAAATAAACAGCTACCTGCTGAATTAGATTATACATTGATTGAAACTTTATCAAAGGAGGCAAGAGAAAAGTTATCTAAGGTGAAACCCCTTACTATCGGTCAAGCCGCGCGTATCGGTGGAGTCAACCCAGCCGATGTAAATGCTTTATTAATCTTTTTAGAAATTCGTCAAAATCAGTCAGAGAAAGAATTTCCGGCATTAGCTTAAAAAAAGCATCATGAAGCGCGAGTATAGTAGTAGGGTATACATCTAAGGGACTGATGCGATAGATGACACATAATTATACTAGTCATTATCACTTAGTCCCGGATGAAAACAAACTATTTCCTCAGTATTTTTTCTGAGTAAGAAATAGAAGTTGTTGAATTAGTTACAAATTCAATTTTCACCTAGTAAATTCGCTCACGAGCATTGGGCGCCCGACCCACTCCCATAGCTCAAAAGTACCCATTAAATGCGGTGAGGGTCATAATCCGAACCGCCCTAAAATTCTATAACTGAAAGTCGTTATGTCTACCGAAGCCAGTACCCATATTCTTCTAGAAGAACCATCTGAAGATTTAATCGTTAGCGAACCCTGGTCTATCGACAATTATGCTGATGGTTTAATGGATGAACTTTTTGCTGATATTGACCATATTCTTGATGGTAAAAGCGGTATTCCTATACATACCATCGAACCAGAATATGTTCGTCTGCAAACAATCAAGGTGCCGCCTGTCGTAATTAATCGAACTGAGCAGGTGACTGTTAATAATCAGCAGCTGAGTAAAGTTCGCACTCGAAAGACCACTCAAAACGCTGTTCCTAAAACTGCTATTAAACATCGCAAACCTCGACGCTGGTTGAATAAAATATTTTCCTTAGCTGCAACTGTTGGTGTAGCAGCTGTGGCGATGGTTTGTATAAATAATTCTGGTTTGTTAAATCGTTTAGTGTCGCGTTCGTTCCAACAGTCGTTAATGGCGCCAAATGAAACGGCAATGGAGGAAATCGATCAAGTCGCGGACGTGCAAACTGATTTAGTAAATTACATGCTCGGCGCCTTAGCTGCAATAGACCGACAAGATATTAAACTTTCAAATCAGTCTACCAAATCTGCATATATGGCTGTTGCAAATCCTCAACCAATTGCAATGGCTGGTACTCCCGCAGGACAACTGCCTCCTCCAATGGCAGCAAATAATATTGCTCCTACTAATGGTCGTTCAACTACAGTTGTAGAACGTATCTATATTCCTGTATATCAGGCGCCTTTGCCAATGCGTTATACACCACCGCAAATTCCGGGTGTTCAAGGCTTATTACCACCAGTACCAACACAACCACAGTCGCAAGCACGTGCATTACCTCAAGCTCCATCAGTAAAAACCGCGCTAAATAATGTTGGTAAAAAACTTAATAACGCTACTAAACCTTTGAATGTGTTTGCTGCGGTACGTCCTGCACTCAAACCGCTAACCATCGCGCGTACACCAATTAATATCAATCCACCAAAAGCACCGAGTGTAAATCTTTCAGCATTCCGTGCAATTCCACCGCAACTCCCAACCGCAAAACCAAAAGCACAAACCAATACAGAAACAGTTAGACCAGCACAACCACAACCATTAGAAGTTGCTGTTGCTCCTACTAATCCTATTTCTCACACACTTGAAGGATTACTCGAACTTGGTGATAAATCTGCGGCTTTATTTAAAGTCAATGGCGTTACTCGCAGAATAGAAATTGGCGAAGCTATTGGTGCCAGTGGATGGACTTTAGTTGAAGTTGAAGGAGGTGAAGCTGTAATTCGTCGCAATGGTGAAGTTCGCTCGATTTATGCTGGGCAAAACTTTTAATTAGTTTGGTTTATTTGAGAATCAAAATGCAATTTAATATAATAGATCCTCCCAACCCCCCTTATTAAGGGGGGGTAAGAATCTATGTTATTCTTCCCTCTTGTTAAGGGGGGGGGTAAGAATCTATGTTATTTTCCCCCTTTATTAAGGGGGGGTTGGGGGGGATTAAAATTTTCTACTTTACGCCTGTGATTTGCAGGCTTTTTTGTTTGGTGCTAAACAATATTATTCGATTAAATTAAATATGGGTGTAGGGGTTTGACACCTCACTGCTTAGAACGAGCGAAATACTTTATGTATTTATGCTGAAGTCAAGAAATATTAGATTTAGTTAATATTATGTTACTCGATTATTTATACATTGCATTTGGCATTAGATTAAGTGTTGATATTGCTTGACGCATTCTATATTTAATTGACTAATTAATAGTTCAAGTATAAATACTGTTAAACCTCACCCCAACCCCTTTTTTTACAGAAGAGGGGAATATATTCACATGTCAAAAGTATTGTATGAAGTCATCTAATAAAACATTAATGTTCAAGCAAGAAATATTGCTTCACCGCATTGCTAACCGTGTACGGCAATCTTTGGAGTTGAAAGAGATTTTGAGCGCAATGACTGCGGAGGTGCGTGCGTATCTAGATACAGACCGCGTAAAAATTTATCAGTTTAATTCAGATGGCAGTGGGGTGGTAATTGCAGAATCCAGAGCCGAAAATCGATTACCTTCTTTAATGGGGTTACATTTTCCTGCGGATGACATACCTTTATATGCGCGTGAATTGTTTGTACGGGCACGGCAACGCACTGTTGTTGATTTAACATCGCATGAAATTGGTATTAGTCCTTTGAGTAACCCAAATGGAGAGGTCAACCCAGACCAAGATATTCGTTATCGTCCTGTTGACCCTTGCCACGTTGAATATTTAACGGTAATGGGGGTGAAATCATCTATTGTTGTACCAATTGTTTTGGAAAGCGAACAAACAGGTCAATATCAACCTCCTTCATTACCTAAAGTTGCTCAGTTGTGGGGTTTATTGGTATCGCATCATTCTGAACCGAGGAAGGTGACAGAAGAAGAACTACAGTTGATTCAAGCAGTAGTTGACCAGGTATGTATCGCGATTTCACATTCTATTTTATTAAATCAAGTTCGCGACCAAGCACGCCAAGAAGCTAATATAAATAATTTAACTAAAAATCTTTATACTTCTCCGACTGTTAAATTACAACCTGCACTTGAAGAAGCAGTAAAAACCTTCGATGCTTCAGGGGGAAGATTATATTTACTTGCTTCGGGTACACAGTCGGTAGAAATTTTTACATGCGGAATTCAGCCAGATGTAATAGACACTGAAGAAAACCGAGTCATTGAAGAAAATCGACTTTGGCAAAAGTATTTGTATTCAGTCATAGAAACCGAAGTTGACCAAACGGGGTATAAACCTTGGTCAGTACAGTGGATGCGAAGCGTATATGACATTGCTGAAGTATCAGACGAGCAAGTTACTAGTACATTATGGGCAATCAACGATTTATATCGAGAACCATTATTCCGGACTTTGGCGCCTTATTTTGAATCGACTCGAATTCGCAGCTTATTAATTATTCCCTTAGTGTTTGGCGCCACCGTTCTCGGTTGTTTAACTATTTTCCGTTCAGAAATCGATACCGAAATTAACTGGGCAGGATATCATAACCCTGATACTAGACAATTAATGCCAAGACAGTCATTTGAAGTCTGGCGCCAAATTAAAACAAATCAAGTTCAAGCTTGGATTGAAGGTGAGGTTAAATATGCGAGTGCATTAGGAGAAAGGTTTTCTACCGCTGTTGCACAATACCGTCTTTATCAGCAGGTACAAGGACTCAATACAAATTTAGAATTTCAGGTGCAAGAGCGCACTAACCACCTCAAGCAAACCCAAAGTCAGCTTATTCAAAGTGAAAAAATGTCGAGTTTAGGGCAGCTTGTGGCTGGAATTGCACACGAAATTAATAATCCTATCAACTTTATATATGGAAACATCAGCCATATTAATAATCATACTCAAACACTACTAAATTTACTTGCAAGCTTAAAACAGCATCATTTTCAACCAAATCAAAGTTTACAAGAAGAAATTGAGCAAGCGGATATAGATTATATCATTCATGATTTGCCTAAACTGTGTCAGTCTTTAAAGTCAGGCGCAGAGCGGATTAGTCAATTAGTAAAATCACTGCGAACTTTTTCACGTTTTGACGAAGCTGAGGTAAAAGAAATTGATATTCATGAAGGATTAGAAAGTACACTTTTACTATTAAAGCATAAATTAGAGGCCCATCCAACAGAACATCCAACAGGGCAAAGCATAGAAATTATTAAACAATACAGTACACTTCCTTTGGTTGAATGCTTTGCCAGTCAATTAAATCAAGTGTTTATGAATTTGCTAATTAATGCCATTGATGAGCTGAAAGTATGTGAGAGCGCAGAGAAACATATTACTATCACTACTTCAATCTTAGATAAAAAGTTTATACAAGTATCCATTGAGGATAACGGTAGAGGAATTCAGCAAGATATTCAAAATAAACTTTTTGACCCCTTTTTTAGTACTAAACCAGTTGGTAAAGGAATTGGACTAGGTTTGTCAGTTAGCTATCAAATTATTGAGCGACATGGAGGAAAGCTTTATTATCTTTCTCAAGCAAATAAAGGGAGTAAATTCATTTTGGAAATACCAATTAAACTTTGTAAATGAACACATACGTAGGGTGGGCACTGCTAGCCCTGTCAAGGTGTACCAATACAGTACTAGATAAAAGCCTTATTCTTACGTTGTACCCCCAACTCTGGAATATAAAATTGAGCGCAAATATTATTTTTTGCTTTCAAATTTTAATCAGTGAAAGGCTAAAACCCTTATAAATGGTTAGTACCCATGCTCACCTTGACAGGGCTAGGTGGGCACTGCCCACCTTACATTTAACTCTAAAAGGCTTATAATTTCGTTATGATTTCATCTCAGCAAAATCAAATATTAATAGTAGATGATAGTCTAACTAATGCGACTTTACTATTAGCGATACTTAAAAGTGCAGGTTTTGATGTTGTAATTGCCAATGATGCTGAGACTGCATTTAAAAAAGTCGAAGAGATATCACCTAGTTTGATTTTGCTAGATGTGATGTTACCAGAAATGGATGGCTTTGAAATATGCTCACGTCTTAAGAAAAGTGAGTCAACGCATGATATTCCAGTTATATTTATGACATCATTATCTCGAACAGAAGATAAAGTTCGAGGGTTAAATTTAGGCGCCGTTGATTATATTACTAAACCTTTACAAAAAGAAGAAGTTATAGCACGAGTTAATGTACATGTAAAGCTAAGAAATTTAAATAAGCAATTAGAAACACAAAGTAAAGAATTAAAATCAACGTTAGAGCAATTACAAGAATCTCAACTTCAACTTATACAAAATGAGAAAATGTCTACACTTGGTCAATTAGTAGCAGGTGTTGCTCACGAAATTAATAACCCTGTAGGCGCCATTAGTGCAAATTCGGTTTATGCTGCTACATATGTACGTGAACTAGTGCAACATTTACAGCTACATCAACAAAAAGCAACAGAAGCAGAAATTCAAAATCATGCAGAAGAAATTGAATTAGATTTTTTAACAGAAGATTTATTGAATATAATTAATACGATGTATGAAAGTGCAACTCGAATTAAAGATATTAGTGAATCATTTAGAGTATTTTGTCGAAACGACACATACGAAAAAGTTCCATTTGATATTCATGAAGGAATAGATAGTACATTAATGATTCTTAAATATAAACTTAAAGCTAATGATAAATTGCCTAAAATTGAAGTTATAAAAGACTACTGTAACATTCCTGAGATAAATTGTTATCCAGGACCTTTGAATCAAGTGTTTATGAATTTATTAGTAAATGCAATTGACGCTTTGAGAGATTCTTGTCAACATAATACAAACAAATGTCAAAATCCTAAAATTACAATTAAAACTTCTCTAAACTCTAAAAAAACACATGTTTTAATTAGTATTAAAGATAATGGCATGGGAATTCGAGAAGAAATATTAGAGAAGATTTTTGG
Source organism: Calothrix sp. PCC 7716 (assembly GCF_019977735.1). GTDB lineage: Bacteria > Cyanobacteriota > Cyanobacteriia > Cyanobacteriales > Nostocaceae > Dulcicalothrix. The sequence goes on from NZ_AP025018.1 coordinate 1,926,672, forward strand.
ATATGCTTTTACTACTAAAGCTGTAGGTAAAGGAACTGGTTTAGGTTTGGCTATTGCACGCCAGATAGTTATTGAAAAACATGGAGGTTCTCTTGATGTAAAGTCTAAATATGGTGAAGGCGCCGAGTTTATTATTCAACTACCATTATAAGCAAATAATATAAATATGTTACCATCACTTGATTCACTATTAAAAACTGCTAACACACAGTCAATATTTGATATTCCATTAGAAGACAACCGACAAAGGTTATTAAGTTTTCCGATTGGTAAGTACGGTAATAGTGTTATTGCATTAGAACAAATAACAGAAATATTGCGGGTAAATTTAGATGAAATTCTAGGTGTACCTGAAATTCCTAGCAGTGTTTTAGGAGCATATAATTGGCGAGGGGAAATGTTATGGTTAATCGATTTAGAGCATATGATAGGAAGTGCGTCTTTATATGAGCAGGTACCTTTATCAAAACAGCCAATAGCAATAGTAATACAACTCGATAACTATTGCTTTGGAATAGTTGTAAAATCTGTAAACGAAGTCGAATTACACGACACTACACAAATTATTCCTGCTAAACCTGGCTCGTTTTCTACGCAGCTACTTCCTTTTATTACAGGATATTTACCTAACGGTTCGACGGTTTTTAATCCAAAAGCTGTGGTTCAGTTTTATGTGTAAATGCAAAAGAAACCTGGTTTCTACCCAAGGCTGTAATATTTATTACAATTTTCATAAAGAAACCAGGTTTCTAAGATTCAACTTTTTATAAGGAATAAATAAAATGACAACAGAATTAGATGCAACAAAAAACGGTGCCGTTAAATCTGAAAAAAGCGCACGTAAACCATCAAACACAACAGCAAAGTCACCAAAGTTGACGACACAAGAGCCACTAATTCAATCGAGTAAGATTGAACCTGTGGAGTCGGTAAAACCAAAATCGCAAAAATCGATTAGTGATTCGGAACTTGCTATTATTAACCAGCAAGTAACCTTGATTTCTGAAAAAATGCAGCAAGCTTCTACTATTGAAGAACTTTTTGAAGTTGCTGTTGATTGTGTTTTTGAAGCTTTAGGCGCCGACCGGGTATTAATTTACCGTTTTGATAGCGAAACATCTGGTACTGTAGTCGGTGAAGCTGTATCGCGCGGTTTTACGCCAGCAATGCGTAATGGTATGCCAATGGTAGTGTTTGGATATGAGCAAGCAACAAACTATAAAAAGCAGAGTATAATTAGCTACGATGATATCAAAACATCTTACTTAACTCCAGACCAACAAAAGCTATGGGGAGATTTTCAGTTAAGAGCGAGTCTAAATTTACCTCTACGACTCGATGGTAAAGTTTGGGGAATTTTATCAATTCAACAATGTTCTAATTCACGAGTTTGGCAAGAACATGAATTTACTTTCTTAAGTCAAATTGGACGTGAGTTGTTATTGTGCTTCCAGCCATTAAGATTTACAGCTTTACTTGAAGAACGCTCTGAACAAGAAAAGCTTGTTGCTCGTATCACTCATAAAATCGGTCAGTCGCTTAACTTTGAAAATTTGTTTCGCTTTGCTACCGTTGAAATTCGGCGCCTATTACAATGTGACCGTGTAGGTATTTATCATTTTCATGAAGACTGGACGGGTGAATTTATTGCCGAATCTGTAGGAGCAGGTTGGATATCGGTAGTAGATGAACAAGACCGTGATACTAGTTTGCGCGGTAACTTATCTGAACACGACCGTTGTACCGTTAAAAATTTCGCTGCTTTGTCCTCAAATCCGGAAGCGGATACTTACCTTAAACAAACGAAAGGAGGTGAATATGCACGTGGACAAAGGTATAAGCAAATCGATGATATTTATGCAGAGGGGTATAGTCCTTGTTATATTGAAACACTCGAAAAGTATCAGTGTCGTGCTTATATTGTTGTGCCTTTATTTGTTGATAACAAACTTTGGGGATTGTTAGCAGCATACCAAAACTCTGCCCCGCGTGCTTGGCAACAGTCAGAAGTAGACTTTATGCTGCAACTCGCTTTACCTTTAGCTGTTGCGATACAGCAAATGGAAGCACAAATCAAAATACAAAAATCCTCCAAACAAATTGAACGTTCTGCAGCGCGCGAGCAAGCACTAGCCCGTATTACTAGCCGTTTGTCACGCACAATGGATTTAGAAGCTGTGTTCCGACTGACTGGACATATGCGCTCAAATTTAGCTTCCGAACGTATAGACACAATTTTTAAAATAGCAACTCAAGAAACTCGCCAAATGCTGAGTTGCAGTCGAGTTGCGCTATACCAATTTAACTCAGACTGGAGTGGAGTATTTGTAGCAGAGTCTGTAGTTAGTGGTTGGAGTCGCGTAGTTGAAGTTATTCCTGTTATTGAAGACTCTTATTTGCAAGAAACCCAAGGTGGTCGTTATAAAGATAATGACTCGCTTGTTGTTGAAGATATTTACACAATTGGACATTCTCCTTGCCACGTCGAGTTATTAGAGCAGATGGAAGCAAGAGCATACATTATTGTACCAGTGTTTGCAGGAGAAAAACTTTGGGGATTATTAGGAGCGTATCAAAACGATAAGCCTAGAGCTTGGGAAAAAGGAGAATTGAGTTCGCTAATTCAGGTTGGTATTCAGGTTGGCGTTGCGCTCAAACAAGTAAAATATCTAGAGGAAGTAAGGCAACAGTCTGAGCAGTTGTCTAAATTGGCAGAACGAGAAACCAACTTTGTGCAATTTATCTTTAAGATTGGACAGCGTATTGTTGAGCGTTTACAGCAAAAGAACTTTAACCCAGATTCACTCTTCCGTTCTATTACCCAAGAACTTCGTCAATTAATGAGTGTTGACCGAGCGGTTATTTATCGCTTTAATCCAGACTGGAGTGGTGAGTTTATTGTTGAAGATGTCGGTAGTGGTTATCTCAAGATAGCTGGAACAGAGATGGCATTAACATCAGACCCGATTTTACAAGAAAGTTCGGGTGGTCGCTATCGTAAAAATGAACCCAGCGCGATTAATGATATTAATTTGAGTGCTGATTTAACCTTTAGTCGCGAAACTCTCGAACAATGGGGAGCTAGAGCTTATATTGCGGCGCCTTTATTTAAAGGTGAACAGCAACTCTGGGGTTTATTGTTAACCTATCAAAACACCACACCTCGTAATTGGGAAGAAGGCGAAGTTAATTTATTAATTCAAGTTTCAACTCAGCTTGGTATTGTTTTACAACAGTCTGAGTATTTAGAACAGCTAGAGGTTCAGTCGCAACAACTCAGTGAAGCTGCAAAACGTGAGAAACTAGCTAACGAAGCTTTACAGCAAGAAGTTGCACAGTTACTATCTGCGGTACAACCAGCATTGCAAGGAGATTTGACGGTACGGGCGCCTGTCACCGATGATGAAGTTGGTAAAATTGCTGATACCTATAACAACACCCTAGAAAACCTGCGTCAGTTAGTAACACAAGTACAACAAGCTTCTCAAGCAGTTGCCAGCACTTCGCAAAATAGCGAGTCTTCAATTGTAGAACTAGCAAACCAAGCACAACAGCAATTCCAAGCACTTTCTCAAGCTGTCTCACAAATCCAAGAAATGGTAACTTCTACAGAAGCGGTTGCTACTAGTGCGAGTTTGGTTGAAGAAGCTGTACAAAAAGCCAATCAAACAGTTAAAGAAGGCGAAAGTGCTATGAATAAGACTGTAGACGGAATTACAACAATTAGAGAAACCGTCGCAGAAACCAGTAAGCGTATTAAACGTCTTTCAGAATCTGGTCAAAAAGTTTCGCGTGTTGTGAACCTTATCAGTAATTTCACTACCCAAACTCAAATTTTGGCACTTAATGCTGCTATTGAAGCAACAAAAGCAGGAGAACATGGTCGTGGGTTTGCAGTAGTAGCAGATGAGGTGAGAAGTTTAGCAGGACAATCTGCGGAAGCTACAGCCGAAATTGAGGAATTGGTACAAGAAATTCAAGCTGGTACTACCGAAGTTGCAGCAGCAATGGATACAGGTATTCAGCAAGTAGTTGATGGAACTAAGTTAGTTACAGAAGTACGTCAGCAATTAAATGCAATTGTTGAAGCTACAACTCAAATTAGCGAATTGGTAGAACGCATTACTCAAACTACCCAAGTGCAAAATCAACAGTCCCAGTCAATTACTCAAACCATGACAGAAGTTGCGGGTATTGCTAATAAAACTTCGGCAGATTCTATTCAATTATCTGCTTCGTTTAAGGAATTGTTGGAGATGGCACAAGATTTACAGTTAAGTGCTAGCCAGTTTAAGGTGGCAATGTAATAAGAGTGGATATTGTGGAATGGGCATCCTTGCCCGTTCTAAATATAGGGGAGGCGGGCAGGGATGCCCGCTCCACAAGATAGAAAGCAATTTAAAATTATAAATCAAATGAATGATTATCAAGAGCAGCTAATTCATCATTTTTCTTTAGAGGCGCCAGAACTGTTGGCTACAATTGAGCAAGCGCTACAAAGTCTACAGGTTGGTAAAAATAATATTGAGCAAGTACGTACTTTAATGCGTGCTACTCATACTCTTAAAAGTATTGCAGCTACGTTGGGGTTGGAAACTATTAAAAATATTTCTCACTCACTTGAAGATATTTTTCGGGCAATTCAGGCGCCTGATGTAGAAATTGATACGCAAATGCAAGGTTTATTCTTTGAAAGTTACGAATGCTTGCGCGACCCTTTAATGGCAGAACTAAATGGTTTGCCTTTTAGTGATGATAAGGTAGTTAAGCGTTTTGCTGATGTTTTTTCTAAGTTTAAAGTAAAGTTGGGTGAAAAGTTAGTTGAAGAAACCCACGCAATAGAAGAAGCAGATGCGGCAAATGTAGATTTTGACAGTATTAAGACGCTGTTTGAGAGTTATATAAGACCAGAATTAGAAAAAACTGCTACAATTCTTGCTGGCGCCAAACCAAAAGAAGCTTCGGATGCGCTTCGTCAAACCGCAGAATTATTCCAAAATTATGCAAAAGGGATTCAACTTAAAAGTTTAGAAGCTATTGCAGAAACAACAATTGCTGCCCTTGATAATAATCCTCGTTCAACTCGTAGAATTGCCAGGTTGGCAGTAGAAGATTTTCGTTCTTATTATAATGCTATTGTTTCAGGTGAAAACCCCGAAACTGGATATCCTTCGGAAGCTTTACTTGCACTTGCACAATTAAATGAACAAGAAGTTATTAACGTAACCTTTGAAGAGGCTAGGGCAACACCGTCAAATCAGCCAGTAGAATGTACACCTATGTCAGAAGAAGTAAATAATGCTCCTGCTGCATTTTTCCCAAAAGTCGTTCGTGTCAATGTTGACCATTTGGAACAGCTTAATTATTTAAATGCGGAGCTTTTGACGAATCAAAATCGCCAGTTTTTGCAAGATACTAAAACGCGCAACTCTTTAAGAAAGCTTTTAAGTCATTTGCGACAATTTCAGCAAATGTTAGGCGATTTACAAGACTGGTCAAATCCACTGATGATACATCATACTGAACATAATAATTATAAAAATAAAAGTGATAATTTCGACAATTTAGAATTAGATTCTTATAACGAACTACAAATTTTTATTCAAAATCTTATTGAAGAAGCAGGCGAACTGGAACAAGAAATTGACTTATTAGAATTAGTAAATCGTCAAACAACACAGCTTTTAAAGAAACAACAAAAACTCTTGACAAATTCACGAGATGTGCTGTTAGAGGCACGAATGCTTCCTTTAGGTAGTATTTTAAATCGATTACACCCAGTATTAGAACAGCTACAGAATAAATATAATAAATCAATAAATTTAAATATCAAAGGTAGCGAAGTCTTAGTAGATAAAGCAATTGCCGAAAGACTATATGAACCACTTTTACATTTAGTTCGTAACTCATTTGACCACGGAATTGAAACATCTGAAATTAGAAGTTTACGCGGTAAATCACCTGTTGGTCATATTGAAATTCGTGCTTATTACCAAGGTAGTCAATTAATTATTGACGTTCAAGACGATGGTGAAGGTCTTGATTTTAATGCAATCCGTAAAAAAGCAGTTGCCCGTGGACTAATAACCGAAGATATTGCCCGTATACAAACAGACTCTCAGCTTGCAGAATTATTATTTGAACCAGGATTTTCTACTGCAAAACAAGTTAACGAAGTTTCTGGACGTGGTGTTGGACTAGATGTGGTAAAAGTACAACTGCAAGCAATTCAAGGTTCAGTCGCTGTACATACCGAAGCGCATAAAAATACTACCTTTTCTCTGCAAATACCTTTAAGTCTCAGCATCAGTAAATTATTAGTTTGCCAAGTCGGTAAAAAAGTCTACGCATTAGCAGCAGATACTATCGACCAAATTTTATTACCGAAACCGGCACAAATTCAAGAGTCTGAACACGGTAGAATTTTACGTTTACCAAATTCCTCTACAAATAAACGTAATGGAGGCGAACTAGTACGTATTTACAGACTCGAAGAAATTCTTGACTACTCAAGTCGTCAACCAGCACATATTACTTCTGATGCTCATGCATTAGAAGGAAATACTTCACTACCATTATTAATTGTTCGTTGCCAAGAACAATTACTTGCACTCGAAGTAGATAGAATTATCTGGGAGCAAGAGTTAGTCATCCGTCCGTTTGGTAAGTTAGTTCCGACTCCACCTTATGTTTATGGTGGAACAATTTTAGCCGATGGTGGTTTAACTTTGGTAATTAACGGCGCCGCTTTGCTCGACCATATTCTCAACCAAGAAATACAAATAATGGAACAGTCTTGGCAAGAAACAAAAACTAGTCCACAAAGAAACTTACCAACACATGGGCGCCTTTATCCTACATTACCAACAAAGTTAGACAATCATAATAAAACTGTAGTAATCGTCGATGATTCCATAACCCTACGTCAAGCATTAGTATTTACATTGCAAAAAGCAGGTTATCAAACTTTGCAAGCACGCGACGGTTACGAAGCAATATCGCATATCAAAACTCACCCAGAAGTACACTTAATTATTTGTGATATAGAAATGCCACGTATGAACGGGTTTGAATTTCTGGCACACTGTGCAGCAGAGGAACATTTATCTAATATCCCAATTCTAATTTTGAGTTCACGCACCGCTACTAAACATCGTCACCTAGCACTAAAATTAGGCGCCAGAGCTTATTTAACCAAACCTTACTCAGAAGCACAATTACTATCTACCGTAACTCAAGTTTTCAATTCTCATCAGTTATTACTTAGTAAGTAAATATTTTTACGTAGGGTGGGCACTGCCCACCTTACACATTTTTAGCAAATTAAAACTGGAGTATATATGGATACATCAATCGCAGTATTAGAAGAAAAATATATTACATTCAAAATTTACGATTACCTGTTAGCACTACCAGTCAATAGCGTCTTCAAAGTCACCACCTGTCCCCCCGACTTTAGTCAAACCCTACAAAACTCAAAATTAGCTCAAATGGGTCAGCGAACAGTAATGCTAATAAATCTTTATTCATACCTTGACCCAAATTACAACCGTAATCAACAAAACGATAATAATGGGCGTTTTCTAATTATATCCCAAGGGCAAAACGCTGAATTTTACGGCATTCTCGCAGATACACCTCCAAGTATGCTCTCCATTAGCGACACCAGCATTCAACCTGTACCCCAATCTTTCCATAGTATTGGACTACCAACTTGGGTAAGCAAAATTGCTATCATTGAGCAAAAAGGTACACCTACAACTATTTTAATGCTCGATATTAATCAAAATTTTTCAAACAAAGCTTTAGATATGGCGCCAAACTATAGGTAAAATTATATAGGTTTCAATACTACAATGAATAGCTTTTGTAACATGATAAATCCCCCCTAGCCCCCCTTAATAAGGGGGGAAAAAGAGTGTTTATAGCCCCCCTTAATAAGGGGGGTTGGGGGGATTCAATTCTATTCCTTGTAGTATTGATATAGGTTTCCTATTTGATTTTTGAAATATACGTAGGTAGGCATAGCCAATAAAACCGAAATATATTTTGTAATATGGTGGGCAGTGCCCACCTTACAGGTACGTGTGATTTTTCTTCTTCAATGAGCGGATTTCTATCTGTTTGAACATGTTTAAAAAAAGCCGATTAATTTCATGGCTGGTACTACTACTTAGTTTAATTGCACTATTTCTAAGTGCTTGGATTTTAATTCCTGCTCCCACAATGCCACTGTTAGTATTATCGGTCGGCGCCCGTGAAATTTGTCCGTGGTTGCTGGTCGCTAATACTATTTTATTAGTTACGGCATGGCTTTTACTTCGTGACTCAGGACGGCGCCTTGCTTTAACTGCTAGTTTAATAGGACTATTAATTTGCGGATGGGAACTAGCTTCCATTGCTTACTCACAAGCGCAAATGGAAAATGCGATGCGGCAAGAACTAGGGCAAAATTACTTAAATAAAATTCCCGCAGAAGCTTTATCGCAGATGCGAAGTACACCTTTTGCCTTTATTGACTCATTTCGAGGTATTTCTCAGGGCAAAACTCGTCATCTAGAAGGTGTTAGTTTTAACACCCCGGCTGGAGATGATTTAAGTATGGAAATCTATCAACCTCCAGAAAAAGGTATTTATCCAGCACTTGTAGTTATTTATGGTGGTGCATGGAGAAGTGGTAGTCCTAAAACTTATCTAGAGTTTAATCGATATATGGCAGCACGTGGATACACTGTATTTGCTATCGACTATCGTCATGCACCACGTTATCGTTACCCTGTGCAATTAGAAGATGTACTAGCTAGTTTAAATTTTATTCGTGAAAACGCAGCTAAATATGAAGCTGATGCTGAACGGGTAGTATTGTTCGGACGTTCATCAGGCGCCCATTTGGCAATGTTAGCAGCATATAACAGTAATGTATTACCCGTTCGAGGAGTAATTAATTATTACGGCCCAGTAAATCTAACAGAAGGATATAATAATCCTCCACGTCCAGACCCACTTAATATACGCGCTGTTTTAGATGATTTTCTGGGAGGTTCACCTCAACAGTTGCCTAAACAATATGAAGTAGCTTCACCTATAAGTTATGTAAATAATAAAGTGGCGCCGACTTTACTTATATATGGTAGTCAAGACCATATAGTGGAAGCTAAATATGGTAGGCAAATATATCAAGGGTTGCAAAAAGAAGGTAATACAGCAGTTTTATTAGAAATTCCTTGGGCAGAACATGCTTTTGATGCTGTTTTTAATGGCGTGAGTAACCAGTTGGCTTTGTATTATACTGAAAGGTTTTTAGCATGGGTGGTGAACACTGGCAACGGATTATAAACGGATGTAACGGATGATTTGTTTTTAGGCGCCGTCTTTTTTACCACAGTAGGGTACTAAGATGAAACAATGGTTTTTAGCTTTGTTGCCTGCCGCTCTTGTAGCTGATAACTATGCTACAAATACTCATCAATTATCACTTAAAGTCTGAAGAATAGCTAACACTTGTTCTTTAAGTTCAGGCAGATTTTCCTCAATAATTTGCCAAATTAAGTCAAGATTAACCTTCAAATAATCATGAATTAGTACATCTTGCTCAAAATACTTCGTTTTGTCAATTCGGTAGTTTATACACTTTCAAATCAGGAGATACACTTTTTCGGGTTGCTCAGTTTAATTTAGGTAATGGTAATCGTTGGCGTGAGATTAGGAAACTAGATGGTAGCATGTTTACAGATGCTTCCGTTGCTCTGCTTAAGCCCGGTCAGCAGATTTGTATTCCTGGTTCTATATCTAAAACCGAGTTTAATTTAAATCAGGCGCCTGGTGTTGGTAAGGGAAATTTTAATCAAATGCTTGAAGCTCTAGGAGCATTTGAATCTGGTCTCCCATCAGGCAACCCAAATCAATACAAGGTAGAAAATTCATTGGGTTTTATGGGTAAATATCAATTCGGAGAACCCTTATTAATTGACCTTGGTTATTACCAAGCAACTACTTTCTTTGGTACTGGCGCCGACAAGAATTATTGGCGAGGTACTTGGACAGGAAAAAATGGTATTAATAGTAAAGAGCAATTCCTAAATTCTCCTCAAGTGCAAGAAATTGCTATTCGTGAGGCTTTTAATCTCAACTGGCAGCGTGTCAACAAAAAGCTGGCAGTAAAAGGACAGTCAATAAATGATTATTTAGGCAAGCAAAAAACATTCACAGATAGGGGAACTTCTAAAACAATTACTATCAGCCTTTCTGGAATTTTAGCAGGCGCCCACTTACGTGGTTCTGGTGGAGTAGCTAACCTGCTGCTAAACAATCAAGTTAGTCACGATCAGTTTGGAACTTCGATTCTCCGTTATATGGACGAATACGGTGGTTATTACGTTACACCTGTAGACTTTTCGGGGAGTGCCGCCTTTTACTAGTCCAGCTTTTTGGGGTTGTGTATTGACAAGGACACATAAATGGTACATAGGAGTGGTTTTACTGGTTTTTAGCTTGGGGCTGTGAAGATTGGCAACGGATGAAGAACGAATATAACATATGAAAAATTTTTGGGTTATTCTAGAAGATAAACGAGCGTAAAGCAATTTTATTATGAGTATCGTTATTTCAGAAGAAATCGTGCAAGCAAGTGGGCTTGATACTGATAAGTTTTGTCAAGAAATTGCGTTGCATCTTTTTCAGACAGGTCACTTAACTTTGGGTTATGCCAGTCAATTAGCGAAAATGGAACAATCTAGCTTTCGCCAACTTCTAAAAGAGCGAGGTATCCCACTCTACTCTTATGATGTAGAAGATTTTGAACTTGACTTAAAAAACTTACGAGATTTGGGAAGACTGTGATTGTCATTAGTGATACATCTATAATTACCAATTTAGCTGCTATTGGGCACTTGTTTCTTTTGCCTAAACTCTACAAACATGTAATTATTCCAGAAGCTGTGTATCGTGAGCTTGCGGACATTAGTCCTCCAGTTCCAGGAACTCTTGAAGTTCAAACTGCTAGCTGGTTAGAGGTTAGGCAAGTATTAAATCGTAGTGTTATTGAGCGTCTACAAACAGAAGCAAGATTAGATCCTGGAGAATCTCAGGCAATTGCTTTGGCTCTAGAAATAAATTCTGATTTATTATTAATTGATGAACGTCGTGGTAGAGCAGAAGCTAACCGTCTCGGTCTCAAAATAACGGGACTATTGGGCGTTTTGGTTGAGGCTAAAAGTCAAAATGCAATTGTTGCCGTTAAGCCATTAATTGATGCGATGATTGCAACTTCTGAGTTTAGGGTGTCAACAGCATTATACAATCAAATTCTCATGATGGTTAATGAAGGCTAAATTCTTATTTTGGAACAGGCAGGGATGCCTGTTCCACAAGAGTTTAGTTTGCTATGGGTAGAATAATTTGTGATGCTGGATTATTGCTGGTGGTAATTGTTAAGGTGATAATTTCGGCATTGATTGACCTTTGTTTGCTTATTTCTTCACCTGTTCCTGCGTTCATTGTGTAAGCGGGGAAGCAAGCTGCACTTATGCTTAATCTTAATGCGTTACCTTGTTGTATGCGCGCGCAAGTTGGTTGTAAGTTAATTTTTCTAAGTTGAAGACTGGCGCCATCTACACAATTTAAATAACCTTGAGTAATATTGTACACTCGTCCATCTGAATAAACTTCAGAAAGTACGGCACATAAATCAAAGCTGGGTTTATCGGCAAAACAATAAATTTCTACTATGACGTTACCTGTAATATGTAGGTTTTCTGTCAGGGTTTCTGTTGTATACGTTAAAACATCGGAACGACAGTCAATGTGTGACCTATCGAACATACCTGCTGGTATTGCTGCGTGACCACCTAATGATGGAACTGGGCGCCAAGGGTCATGAACAATAACATCAGATGTATTCTCATTCTCAGAATTTAAGCTTAATTTACCATCGTCTTGTTGAATGCTGGCAAGTCCGTTACTTGAGAAAAAGTATGATTTATTCTGTGATGATGGGAAGTTAGCGAAATTTTGCCAGATATTACTGCCCATTTCAAATAACCAAACTGGCGGCAAGTTTAATAAACCTGTATCTTCACCTTTTAAATATTGGTCAAACCATGCTATTTGCATTTTATCTACTGGACTAATAGCATTTACACCAAAGTCTACGGCGCCTACTTTTCTTCCCCAAGGTATGTGTGCCCACGGGCCTACTAGTAACTGTTGACGGTGTTGACTGCGTGCAACAATATCTTGATATAGATTTAATGTGCCGCGTAAATATGTATCAAACCACCCACCAATATGAAACATTGGTATGTCTACGTTTTGCAGGTGGGTTTTTGGAGAAAGTTCTTGCCAGTACTTGTCTGATGCTGGTCGTGTTACCCAGTCATGATAATAAGAATCTACGGCATAAAATTTTAAAATTTCTGGGTAATTGGGAATTGCATCGTTTAATGGTAGGTTACGTGCGGCGCCTGATAATGCTTGGTATGCGCGTTCTACTTTTTGTAAACGTGCGGTTTCTGCTGATATTTGAATAGCCCAAGCAAGATTTGTTTGTAAACAAAAGGCGCCTCCTTCATATGCCCAGTCGTTGTATAAATCGTAGCCAATCATTGCTGGACAAATTGCCTTGAGTGCAGATGGTTGTGTAGCTGCTGCATATAATTGCGTCATTCCTTGATAGGAAAACCCGTACATGCCTACGTTACCATTGCTACCTGGTAGATTAGCTGCCCAGTTGACAGAATCTTCTCCGTCATTAATTTCATGAGCAAATAACTTAAACTCACCTTCTGAAGTACCCCGTCCCCGTACATCTTGAATAACGACAATATACCCTTGTGCAGCGTACCAGCTTGGATGTGCGTAAACTACCGTTGATGCGATAGCACGTCCATAAGGTTGACGCATTAATAGTACAGGAAATTTACCGTCGGCATCGGGACGATAAATATCAGCATCAAGACGAATTCCATCGCGCGTGTAGGTGCAAATGGTTTGTTTCTCCGAGACGGGTAACATAGTTGGCCCTTTACCCCTTTCCAATTTGATTTTGTAATTGTTTTATTGATTGATACATTTCGGGTAGTCGCTTTAAAATTGCCGACACTTTCAAAAACTGTTTATATGGCATTGCTGGATTTCCACAATATGTTTCACCAGCTGGGATATCATTATGAACTCCTGCTTTTGCTGCAACTACGGCGCCGTCACCAATTTTAGATTCGTTGGCAATTCCTGTTTGTCCTGCTAGAATTACGCGGTTGCCAATTTCTACACCACCAGCAAGTCCTGTTTGTCCTGCTATCGCGCAACCAAAACCAACTTTACAGCCGTGACCGATTTGGGCTAAATTGTCAATTATTGTACTACGACCTATGCGGGTTTCACCTACAGCCGGACGGTCAATTGCTGAGTTACAGCCGACTTCCACATTATCTTCTAAAATAGTACACCCAGATTGTTCGATTTTAAACCAACCTGTTGCTGTTGGCACAAATCCAAATCCCTCGGCGCCAATTACTACACCGCTATGAATTACACAATTATTACCGATTTGCGAACGTTCGTGGATTGTGCAGTTGGCATGTAGTACTGTGTTATTACCAATTTTAACATCAGGATATATAACGACGTTAGGATGAATACACACTTCGTCGCCTATTTCTACATTAGGCTGAATTACTACATGGGCGCCAATGTGGACATTATTGCCAATTTTTGCCGTCGGGTCAATTACGGCACTTGGATGTATTGAGGCTAGGGGGCGCCAAGGTTGATAGAATAGCTTTATGGTTTGAGCAAACATTAATCGCGGTTCACGTGCGGCAATCCAAACTATGCCACATTCTGTTGCTTGTGCTTGTAAGGTTTCATCTTGCGGTAGAATCAATGCACTAGCCTGAGTTTTAGTTACCATTGCCGCAAATTTGGCGCCTTCAATATAACTTAGGGTACCACTGACTGCTTCTGCAACCGCAGCTAAACCTACTATTTCAGGATTATGGTCTTTATTTGAGGTATAACTGTTGGTAACGGCGCCATCACCGAGTTTTTCAATAATTTCGCTGAATTTCATAATTTATTAATGATTACCTGGTTTGTTTGATTAGCTATTGCACTGCTACAAGTTATTTATTTTAATTATGAAGTTAGGTTTTACACTAGACCTTTGTTTAACTAACCGAGTTCCTATAATGCTGCACCACACGCGCACCACGCCACAAAATTTATAATTAATTTAAAGTACTAAAAAATTAAGATATGCCAGTTTATGTGTATTGGGGTGAAGATGACTTTGCCTTGGAAAAAGCCGTTGTGGAATTGCGCGACAAAATCCTTGACCCACTTTGGACTAGTTTTAATTACACAGCCATTACTCCAGAACAGCCAAACGCTATTATAGACGGTTTAAATCAAGCAATGACACCACCCTTTGGTGCCGGCAACCGTTTAGTATGGCTTGTCAATACTACTATCTGTACTCAATGCCCAGATAATGTGTTAGCAGAATTACAGCGAACAGTGTCAGTAATTCCCGAAACTTCGTATTTATTGTTAACATTTCGTAACAAACCAGATGAACGTGTAAAGTCAACAAAATTACTGAAGCAATTTGCTACCATTAAATCATTTGCACTGATTTCACCGTGGGATACAGAGGGGCTGGAAAGGGCAGTAAAGGAAGCGGCTCGTAATGTTGGTGTAACAATTACAGCAAACGCAGCATCCATGTTAGCTTCATCTGTAGGCAACGATACACGGCTCTTATATAATGAGTTGGAGAAAATACGGCTTTATTCAAATGGTAGCAACAAGTCACAAGATGAAGATGTGGTTTTGTCTTTAGTTAGAAATACAACTCAAAATAGCCTGCAATTAGCAGCTGCGATTAGAAAAGGTGACACAGAGAAGGCATTAACTTTAATTAGTGAACTGCTTGCAGCTTCTGAACCGAGTTTAAAGATTGTAGCTACACTAATCGGTCAATTCCGTACTTGGCTATGTATAAAAATGATGATTGAAAGTGGTGAACGAAATCAACAAGAAATTGCTTCATCGTGTGAAGTCGTTAACCCAAAGCGAATTTATTTTTTACAACAAGAAGTAAAATCGCTCTCACTCTCGCGACTTGTTTCTACGTTACCCTTGCTTCTTGAATTAGAAGTAAGTTTAAAGCAAGGCGCCGCAGAACTACCAACATTCCAAACCAAAGTCATAGAACTTTGCCGAATGTGTCAAGCAAATTGAATAAATTAATTAACTTTAAATTTATATAGGTATCTGTGGAACTTCTGGTTCGTAAAATTATTCATTGTGATTAACACAAACGTACTGTAGTTATTTCTCACATACTCATGTTGAAATTACACTATCCCCTATTAAAACAACGAAATGCTCGAATGCTACGTCAGTCTTTAATTGTAAGTAGCTTGACCGTAGTAACTATATTTTTTAGTACATTTACACCTGGTACAAAAGCATACGCTCAAAATCCACCTATTAGCGCAACAGAAATAGTTAACTACGCCAAGTCAGTCTTAGGAATGGAGGCAGGAAGGCAGATAGCATTTGATGAAATTAAAAAAAGTATGGGTAATAGTGATAATGTTCCCAAAATAGTATGCAATGACCCTAATAGCTTTAATGCGCTTCCAGGAAGGGCAAAAAACATTGCGATTGATTATTGTAATCGTTCACAAAAAATTGTCGAATCAAATGGTTTAAGCATTGACCGTTTTAATGAGATGACAGTACTAATACAAAAAAGCGAAGGCTTACAGCAGCAACTTTATAACGAGTTAATAAAAATACAGCAACAGCAACAGCAACCGGGTGCTAATAAACGAAATTTTCCTAAAAATTAAAACTTTTTTGTATTTTTTCACTAAGACTAAATTGCCATCAGGGACTAAATTGTCATTAGGGACT
This sequence comes from Calothrix sp. PCC 7716, assembly GCF_019977735.1. Classification (GTDB taxonomy): domain Bacteria; phylum Cyanobacteriota; class Cyanobacteriia; order Cyanobacteriales; family Nostocaceae; genus Dulcicalothrix. The sequence goes on from NZ_AP025018.1 coordinate 1,942,593, forward strand.
AAATTGTCATTAGGGACTAAATTGTCATTCTGAGCGCAGCGAAGAATCTCAGGTTCAATTGTTCTGAGATGCTTCACTACGTTCAGCATGACATATAACAACGTTCAGTATGACATAGAAAAATGTTGAGCATGACATGACAAAATGTTTGTTATGGCATGACAAAACTAAGTTTTTTGATTATCTGACTTGAAACGACCTGAGAAAAAATCACGCTTTTGTAGATGCTTAGTATTGCGTCCGGTTACACGCTCACGCCACATTCGGAAGCTCGAAGCTTTCATTTCACGACGCATTAGTTCAATTACTTGCTTTTCTTGCAAACCGAACTGTATCTCTATCGCTTCAAAGGGAGTTCGGTCTTCCCATGCCATTTCAACTACACGGTCTATAGTTTCGGAATCTAGCTCTGGTAACATTTGTCGTTAACGGTGGAAGTTTGATTAAGTTATGTAAACTATTTTAACTTGATCAAATTTGTTGTATACTCTGCCGCTGGTATGGGCTAGTCGTCTGTGTCATAAGTTTTGGTGGGTGATTTTTTACCACAGAGACACAGAGACACAGAGAGGTTTTGAAGTTTCCTCTGTGTTCTCTGCGTCTCTGTGGTGGAAAAAAATAATCGCACGTCGTGTAATTTTAAGCGTCTACACCCCAAAACTGATGACACAGACCAGTAGGTAGGGTGGGCAAGGGTGGGCAGTGCCCACCTTACTAATGGCGCCTTTAATAGATGTATAGTCAAAGTCTATGGTGTTGATTGCTTGACTGATTACTACAGAATTATCCGAAATGCAAATTCGTAATGTTGTATTTAAATTACACGTAAGTAGAATTAATTAATTTTGATACAAGGTATCACAGTTGATGATTCAAATAATTAGTAATTATTGATGAAAAATTATGATAACCATAAGTGATAAGTGTGTCGAAAACTTTATATTACAACAGCCCAGCAAACGTGAATGCAGTTGCCAGAAGGGTTTTTGGCATAATGTGTTGGATGGATTACAAGATAGTATTTTAATTTTTACCGAGTTTGGAGAACTGATTCACGCTAATTCTAATGCGTATAATATTTACCGCAAAGTAGCTCAAAATCGTGATAATGCAAAAACGCTATTGAATTTTGTGCATACTTTGTGTAAATCATTGATTGAATATAGCTTATACGAAGATAAGTTAGTTGTTTCTGATGAAATAGCACTAAATAGTTCAGAAGTTTTTCGTGTGCGAGTACGATGGCTAAATATGGATAAATACGACTTTCGATACTTGCTCGTCACTATTGAGAATCGTTATGAATCAATCAAAAATGTAGCTATTGCAGAAGCAAAAAAATTTGATTTGACACAGCGAGAGACAGAAATTTGGTGTCTCTATCGGGCACACTCAACTTACAAGCAAATTAGTGAACAGCTTTACATAAGTTTAAATACAGTCAAGAAGCACATGAAGAATATACATGCTAAACGACAAGGTACTTGTGGTTGTATGTAAAGTCGAATCTGTTTTCAAAACTTAAAATATGATGAGTATTTGCTCAATAAAGTTGTATAGTATAAGGATAAATATCAACTAGTGATAAACGCCAAAACCTTTATATAGCAAGTTTTTGGTAGTTATGCTACATAATTTATACGAAATGTAACGGTAAAGAAAAATTACTATTTCGTTCATTGGTATAAGGTGGTGATAATCTAATAATTGAAGCTAATAAAAAGCTTCCCTGGCAGATAAACAGCTATGGTTAGTAGTAAAAGAGGTAAAGACGCTGTTGAATACACATCTGTCTCGTCCGAAAAAACAACAACACCTACTTTGTACGTGTGATATTTCCTCAAAATAGCACCACAGGGGGCGCTGTCGCTTGCTGATTGTCAAGCACATCCCTGGCTAAACTGAACGTATTAGAGGAAAGATTCAATCACGGAAATGCTGGGTGTTGTTGTTTTTTGTGCCAAGAAACCGGGTTTTTAGGCAAAATTCCTGTTACTATTACAATATATAAACTAAGAAACCCGGTTTCTGCGTTATGTCCATAATTGCTCTCAGGGCGTGGTATCTTCAAGATTACGAGCCAATTCCAGAGTTGGAAAAGCGTCCCCATGATATTCGCCTCAGTAAAAAGAGCCTTTTAAAATCAGCTTTACGAGCCGATTTTTTAGATGATATTGAAGATGTGAGAAACTCTACCTGGTTCGGTCGCTACCTCGAAGGTGAGAATATTGAGTTTTATATAGAAGGTAGTGGTGGGTACGTTGTCGCGAATATTGATTTAATTAGCCACGAAATTTATTTCACTAAGCAAGCTTTGTTATCGCAGTTAGAACCAACTATCTTTTTGTGTCATCAAATTGAGTATCCGACTGCTAGTGAAGCTTTACGGGAGTCTTTGCAGCAAAGTTTAGAAAAATTTAATAAAAAATCGCGTGTTCCTTTGACTCTAGCTGAGTCTTACCGCTCTAAAGATGCTCCGATGCGTCTCAACCGCACAATGATGCGAAAAATTCGCAAAAGTATGTTATTTATTGCTGATATTACTCCCATTGCCCGCTTTGATGGTGAGGCGCCTGTAGTGATTCCAAGTCCAAATGTTAGTATTGAAACTGGTTACGCAATAACTTCTAAGCGAACTGAGCATATTCTCTTAGCGAACATGCAGCGTGAAGATTTACCAGGTCAATTTCCTTTCGATTTACCGACGACACAAATTTTGCAATTTAAAGACAGCAAGGAATTGAATAAAATACTCCCCGATACACTACTTACGCTACTTGCACGGTTTAGATTATTTTAAGTTTTAATAAAGTTTTGATGAAATTAAACAGAATTTTATTCCAAAGATAGTATCTTTACCGTTTAAATCTATCTTTGTATAGATTTTTTCTATGAAAGTCTATATCAAAGTTATAGATGAAGAAAAAATTAGATTACTAAAAATCTGTTTTATTGCTTGTCGTTAAAATAGTAAACCAAAATACACATCTCCAAAATATGCACATTGGTAGATGTAAAAAAAGTCAATCTATCAAATAGAATACTGATTAGGTACATGGTATTCGTAATAAAAGCAAATGTAATTATGATTTTGATTGGGTTTATAATTTTTTCGTAATCGAAGCAAATACAGCTTTTTGCTTGATTTTGTATTGGTATGTCATCGCTCTAACACTTTTTGTCTCAATTTAAATGTAAAAAGGAGATAATTCACAATTTGTACGATGTATGCCATTTTGCTCTTGTTACTTTCTATACAAGTATAATGGCATCGATGATTACCGCATTCACGTTATTTGTGCTGTGTGTGGGTATACTGTGTGCTAGCTTCGGAGCAAAAGATTGATGCGATTAATCACAAGCGATAGCTACGCTGGGTATTTAGTAAGGCGGTTACTGCTGGCTGCTGTTGTAGTTCCACTCATTCTTGGATGGTGGGTATATAGGGGAATACGCACTGGGGTTTTTGACGCAGGGTTTGCGTTTGGACTTTATGCAATTGTTTTAGTTGTAATTTTCACCATTATTATATGGCGCAGCGCAGCAAGTATCGAGAAACTAAGTCGTCAGCGAGATTGGGTGCAAGCGGCGTTGAATGCGAATGAACAAAAACTTCAAAGTTTTTTTGAATCGAATATAATTGGAATTCTGTTTGGTGACATATACGGTAACGTTAGTCTTGCCAATGATGAGTTTTTGCGGATGATTGATTACGAGCGCGAAGATTTAAAAGCTCTAAAAATTCGTTGGGTTGATATTACACCACCCGAATATATAGATTTAGAAACAGAACGCATTGCCGAAGCTAAGAAGTATGGCATTTGCAAGCCTTATGAAAAAGAGCTTATTCGTAAAAATGGAACTCGGATTCCAATATTGGTGGGTTATACGTTGACAGGAGAAAAACGTGAGGAGTTAGTAGCTTTTATTCTTGATTTGACTGAGCGTAAGCAAGTTGAAGCTGCATTGCAAAAAAGCGAAGAACGCTTCCGTTTAGCTGTAGATAATATTCCTGACATGTTTGTTATTTATGACGCGCAAAGAAAACTAGAGTTTGTTAATGCCGCTGCACTGCGACTCACGAATAATAAGAGCGAAGAAGTTATCGGAAAAACTGATGAAGAAATTTTTCCATCTGCTGTTACAGATACTTATTTAAAAGCGTTGATACAAGCACAGCAAACTTTAACCACACAAACTACAGAGGCAACGGTAACTTTACCTAACTTTGGAACATTTACAACGTTGATAAAATATGTACCGATTTTGAAAGAAAATGGCGAACTTCACCAAATTCTTGCGATTAATAATGATATTACTGCGAGTAAACAAGCCGAAATTACCCTTCGTAATCAGCAAAACTGGCTTGAATATTTACTTAATTTAATGCCGGCACCTTTACTTTTGATTGAACCAATAACAGCCAAAGTTATTTTTGCTAACCGTGCTGCCGATGAAATAGCTGGGGGTGAATTTCCTAAAGGCAAATCAGCCGAAGAATATCATACAGTTTATTATTGTACAGATTCCACAGGGCAACGTATTCCAGACGAACAAATGCCGGGTGTAAGAGTTGCACGTGGCGAAAGATTGGATGGTGTCGAAATTGACTGGCATAACCCCAATGGTGAAATTCGCTCATTACTGATATTTGCTGATACATTAAGTGAAATGTATGGGCGCCCTGCTACTTGCGTGTTAATGTTCCAAGATATTAGTAAGCGTAAAGAAGTCGAAAAAGCTTTGTCGTTGGGTTATAAGCGGCTTCAGTTGCTTTTTGGAACTGCGAGCGATTTGTTATCGAGTCAACAACCAATAGCATTACTCCACAGTGTTTTCCACAAGCTGTCAGAACAAATAGGTTTAGATTGTTACTTTAATTATTTAGTTGATGAACCCAAACAGAAGTTACATTTAGCTTCGTATAGTGGTGTTACAGAGGCAGTCGCAACAAATATTAATGTATTACATTTTAATGAAGCGATATGTGGAACTGTTGCTGCCGAACGTCAATTTATCGCTTTAGAAGATGTACAGAATAGTACTAACCAAAAAACTCAGTTGATTCGAGATTTAGAAATTACAGCTTTTGCTAGTTATCCATTAATAGCTCAGGGACAATTATATGGAACGCTAGGTTTTGGCAGTCGTTCGCGTACTAAATTTAGCCAAAACGAAATTGGTATGATGCAAGCAGTGTGTGACCAAATTGCTATTGCCATAGAACGTTCACGTTTGCTTGGGTCGTTGCAGCAGCAAGCTGACCAACTGCGCGATGCAAACCGGATGAAAGATGAATTTTTGGCTATTTTGTCGCATGAATTACGTTCACCTCTAAATTCTATATTAGGCTGGTCACAGTTACTTATTGGGCGCCCAAATCTCGACGCAACAAAAAAAGCACAAGCGCTCTTAACAATTGAACGTAATGCGCGCACTCAAAAGCAACTAATCGAAGACTTGCTTGATATTTCGCGTATCATCCGTGGTAAATTAAGACTCAATGTCGCACCGTGTAATCTCGTACCAATTGTACAAGCAGCTATTGAAACAGTGCGTATTGCAGCAGAAGCAAAACACATACAAGTAATATTTACAATTCAGGATTCTAAACTTTTCGTTAAAGGTGATGCAGAGCGTTTACAGCAGATAACTTGGAATTTACTATCCAACGCGATTAAATTTACAGGAGTTGGAGGAGAAGTAGAAATTAAATTAATTAGATTATCAACAGTCAAGTGTGAGCATTGCGGCGCCTTAGAGCAAGTCTTAATTCAAGTGCAAGATAACGGTATTGGTATTCAACCTGATTTTATTCCTTATGTGTTCGACCGTTTTCGACAAGCAGATAGTTCGAGTACAAGAACACATGGGGGTTTAGGTTTAGGTTTAGCAATAGTCAAACATTTAGTAGAACTTCATGGTGGTAATGTCGCAGTTGAAAGTCCTGGAGAAGGATTGGGCGCCACATTCACAGTTAAACTGCCACTGTTGAGTAATGAGCATATTCAAACAACTTCACTCGACATTATATCCCCTTCAAATACACCTTCAGCCTTAAGCTTCTTACCCTCACTCGAAGGAATACGTGTACTAGTTGTGGATGATGAAGCTGATACCCGCAACTTTGTAGTAACTGTTCTCGAACAATCTTATGCACAAGTGCAAGCTGCTGCTTCTGTAACCGAAGCACTGGAATTAATATCTCAGTGTAAACCAGATGTAATAGTCAGTGATATCGGAATGCCTGGTGAAGATGGATACGCACTAATCCGTAAAATTCGTGAGTTACCATCTAACGCTGGAGGAAACATACCTGCCGCAGCACTTACAGCTTATGCTCGTTCAGAAGACCGATTACGCGCAATTAGAGAAGGTTTTCAATTACACCTTCCAAAACCAATTGAAGCAGCAGAATTAACTACCGTCGTCGCTTCTTTAGTAGGAAGAACGTAGTAATGGTGGGCAGTGCCCACCGTACAATATTACTGTCTGTAAAAATATTCTTCTTCTGCTCTTTTATCGCTAAATAAACCTAACAGTGGTCCAAGAATGGCACCGAACACAAAACCACCAGCATGTGCCCAATATGCAATACCACCGCTTTCCATACCTATATTAGTAGTTGTTTCCAGACTTGCCACACCATAAAATCCCTGTTGCAAGAACCAAAATCCTAAGAAAAAGTACGCAGGTACTCTAAAAGTCGGGAAAAATATACCTAAAGGTACAACACCAAGAATTTCAGCTTGAGGAAAACGCAGAATATAGGCGCCCATAACTCCAGCAATGGCGCCGCTCGCTCCTAAATTCGGAATATTTGAACCTTGGGCAAAATACCACTGAGTCAGCGATGCCAAAACCCCACATGCCAAGTAAAAAATTAAATACTTAACATGACCAAGCTTATCTTCGACGTTATTACCAAAAATCCACAGGAACAGCATATTTCCGCCCAAATGCAATATACCCCCATGTAGAAATTGAGAAGTAATCAAAGTACTCCACTCAGGTATAGGCTGATTAATTGTCGCTCCACCAAAACTCAAACTCAACTCGCGTGGAACAACCGCGAATAAATGCATAAACCCATCCAAATACTGAGGAGGGAGACTCGACTCATATAAAAAAGCTAAAACATTAATTGCAATCAGCCCAAAAGTCACATATGGGGTGATTGTCGTAGGATTATTATCGCGAATTGGAACCACAGACGTTTATCCTTAACTGTAAGCAACCAGCCTCACATTACTCAATTTCTATACCGCGCGCTTCTTTCTTTAGGCTAGATTAGTGGAATATTAGTGGAAATGGGCATCCATTATTAGTGGAATGGGCATCCTTGCCCGTTCTAAATATAGGCACAAAATATATAGGCGGGCAAGGATGCCCACCCCACAAGAAAATTTTTCTATCAAGCTACACGATTATAAACCAGCAATAATACTTTTATACATGACTTCAATTCGTTCAAATATTTGTCTATCTCCAGTGTTAACATTGTCAGGATGATAAATTTTAGAAAGTCGATAATAGGCAGTTTTAACATCATCTTTTGTCTAAACCAAATACCTGCCCAGGTGTGAAATATTGAAATATCTTGATGCCATTATAGCGGTTCTTAATCAAGTGAGGTACAGATTAAATTAATAAAGCTCTTGTGGAGTGGGCATCCTTGCCCGCCCTTGTGTACTTCATTAGAACGAGAACCGCTATAATGCAGCCATATTCTTGTTGATTTTCTTCACCTGGAATAATGCCAACAAATTTTCTATATAATATTTCCCATGTAGATTTTAAGCGTAAATCAAGCTTATCCATGCCATCAGTTGCCATGTTAAAGGTGCCAGATTTCTCTAAATTTCTTATATTTTTTACGCCAAAGCGATTGTAAATAGCTTGCTTTAGTTCATCTGTATAGTCCATGTCATTGATTTTGGAGTGTTGTAGCATAGGCTTCTAGCCTGTGCGGTGATATAATTGTTTTACCACAGAGACGCAAAATTAACAGAGAGAAGAGAAAATAACCACAAAGACACAAAGGGCACAAAGAAAGAAAGAAAGAAAGAAAGAAGAAGAACTCCCCAAAAGTTCTGATATAAACTACGATGTAGATGAACACACAATAAAGGTTATTGATAAAATAATATAAAGCTATAATAGTATTCGTAGGATTCTTGTGTACCTACCCTGTGTGCATTTGAAAAATCTGTTGAGGGTAGAAAATTAAAGCTTTGGGAGGTTAAGCGTTTGTCTGCCGCAATTATCATTGATGCTCGTGAAATCAAGCAAATTCAAAGCCGGACAGTTAACCCTTCGCGCTTTGTTTCTTTGGGCCAAACAATCCATAGATTAGCTGAAACTATAAAAAGAGAGTGGAATAATTTTTCCCAAGAAGACCGCGAAACTTTAAAATCTCTTGCGTATGACTTACTCGAATCACCCAAAGGTATAAACGGGATATGGTTGAGTATTTGGGCAAGAGCTTATATGGTATATATAAAATTAACGAACCAACAGCAAGCCTTGTATTTTTGCCTTGATGCTTTAGATGTATTAATAGATACTATACTCGATGCCGTTGAACGAGACGACGCAGGTTATCAACAAGTTTTATTAGATACTTTAAAGGAGATAAGCTTGAATCCGGATGCGGGGGAACCTGTAGATGCAAACACAAGAGAATGGCTCCACGAACTATCAAATCAAGCACTTAACGAAATTTGATAGGACATATGCAGCTTTAATAAAGAAACATTACCGTAAAAATGCCAAAGCTAGAGAAGAATTTGAGCAAATAATAGCTGATTATAAAAAAGAGCTTGAAATTAATCCCTGCTTAGATTCTGTGTCAGATGCGGAGCCTTTTCCCGCAAACACAGCAGAACCAGATTTTGATTTCAGAAAAAAAAGATGGCGTAGATTACCAGGACTTCAAGGAGCCGCTCGCTTGGGGCGCCTCTTATTTATAGTGTGCCATTCTAGAAAAACTGTATATTTAATGTGGATTTATACTCATGCTGAATACCAAGAGCCGAACTCAAGACCTTCGGACAAAGAATTGAAAGCTGAAATTAATTTTTTAAAAGAAGAAATAGCGCAGGAAACAGATATTGAAGATAGTTGACATTGGCGCCAATCTGCTTCAATGATAGTACAGACATTCCGGTCTGTTCCACAAGAATATTTTAATAATCATTATCAATATTGCATATTTTGTTAGTTTTGCGAAAATATAGTTATCCAGTAAGTAGTTATTTGTATATCGCTGGTGTTAGTAGTTACGGTCAATAGCGATTAAATCAGGTTTGCGAGTGTCTCTTTTACCTAATTCCAACACAGGTTTAGGATGCACCAGTAACCCAAGTTGTGAGCGTCTACGCATCTTACGCAGTTCTACAAGTAATTCCGACCTGAGATTTTCGTGTTCTCCTGAAGGTTCAGACATTGGTGTAACAATTCCGTTTACCAATTCATACTCCTGACTTTCGGGCAACTCCAGGGTATAAAACTCCTCTACAGTATAGGTTTGATATTGAACAGCAACCATAGTCAAGCCTGTAAGCAAAGTACCTTTATGTTCTTGCTTTGAACAACATTATAATATATTATTACTACAAATTAAAAAATAAAAATATATCAATTGTGGAGACGTGATAAATCACGTCTCTACTTATAACTCAGCACTCACTCACTCATCACTCTTGTGGGAAGATTGTTTATGGGTAACACCCAGTTGAAAAAATTAATGCGCTCGTTGAGTAGTCTCCATGTTCGATTTATTAAAAAGCAAACTGAAGGGCAGCCTAAAATTAGTGCTGTCGCTAACTTTGATTTTAGGTATTACTACTGGGTGGACTCCCCCTAGTTATGCTGCGCTGCCAGCAGGAAACGCCATCACCGACGGTAAAGCACTATTACGTTACGCACTGCCTATCGATAACAAACCTGTACGTGAATTGCAAAAAAGTATAGAAGATATCTCTAACCAGCTACGTGCTAATAAGCGTTGGAGTGCAGTTAATAATGATGTAAAGAAAGCATCGCGCGTTATTGATAAGCCTGATAAAATTCTTGCCTCGGTTCCTGTCGAACGTCAAGCTGAAGCCAAACAGTTGATTGAGGAAATTAAAACAAGAATTGAATCGCTCCGTGCTGTTGCAGAAGTGAAAGATAAAGAGAAGGTTCGCTCTGAGCGTGCAGCTGTTCTAGATTTAGTGGGTGATTTAGAACAACTGATGGTGAAAGGGTTTCCTTACGAAGTCCCTAGCGAGTATAGTAATTTGCCTCAACTCAAGGGTCACGCGAAAATAGCGATTCAGACGAATAAAGGTGAGATGACGGTTGAAGTTGACGGTTATAGCGCACCTGTGACTGCTGGTAATTTTGTTGATTTGGTTCAACGTGGTTTTTATAACGGTTTGGAATTTACTCGTTCTGAAGAGTCTTATGTTCTTCAAACTGGTAAACCCAAAGATGCTGATGGTTTTATTGACCCTAAAACTAATAAATACCGCGCGGTTCCGTTTGAAGTTTTGGTAGAAGGTGATAAGGCGCCTACTTATGGTACTACTTTAGAAGAAGCTGGTCGCTATACAGATATGCCTGTATTACCTTTCTCTTCGTTTGGCGCCTTAGCTCTAGCACGTCCAGAGCGCGATGTCAATGGTGGTTCGTCGCAAATTTTCTTCTTTCTATTTGAACCCGAATTAACACCTGCTGGACGTAATTTGTTAGATGGTCGTTATGCCATTTTTGGTTATGTTACTGAAGGTAAGGAAGTTTTAGACGAACTCAAAGCTGGTGATAAAATTGAATCGGCAAAAGTTATTGATGGTTTAGAAAATTTAGTTGAACCCGTTGCATAATTAATAATGTAGAGACGTGATTTATCACGTCTCTACCATTTACTGAACAAATTTATTATTCATAAAAATAATTTACTATAGGTATAACCAATTATTTAGGATTCATCTGTTGCCGAGCAGCGGACAACAATGTTAAATTTATTTGCAATAACAGTCAGCTTAATAAGTCATGATACCTGGTTTCTGACTGAGAATATTCGTTGGGGTAAAATTTCAGCAAATACCGATGTCAAAAAAATTGTGAATACGTGTAACCGAGAAGATTTATGGCGAGAAGTTGCTAAATCTTTAGGTGTTGCCGATGCTGACATTCCTAAAACTTCGTCGCGCGGTATCGAAACTTTCTTTGATGGTATTAAATTTGACTATGAAAATCCTCAAGCTTATTTGCAGAGTTTGAAAATTAAGAAAGTTTAGCAAAAGCTGGTATGGTGGGCACTGCCCACCTTACGTTTAAAAAATGAAAGTACGCGATATTGGGGAGCAAGGTCTTTTAAAAGTTATACAACAGTATTGCCCTTCTAATATTGTTGGGGATGATGCTGCTGTATTAATTACAGAACCTGAACAATCTTTAGTTGTTACAACTGATGTATTAGTTGATAACGTTCATTTCAGTGAAATTACTACATCACCCCAAGATGTTGGTTGGCGTGCTGTTGCTGCTAATTTATCAGATTTAGCGGCAATGGGCGCCTCTCCATTGGGTATTACTGTTGGTTTAGCTTTGCCGGGTGATATCGAGGTTAATTGGGTAGAGCGTTTGTATTGTGGAATGACTGAGTGCTTACAACAATATAATGCTTCGATAGTCGGTGGTGATTTAGTACGGGCGCCTGTTACAACTGTTTCTATTACTGCATTTGGACAAGCACATCCCCAAAATATTATTCGACGTAATACTGCTAGAGTCGGTGATGCGATTATTGTTACAGGTGTTCACGGCGCCTCGCGTGCGGGTTTAGAGCTATTACTACACCCAGAAAGAGGAGAAAATATAGACGAAGCTGATAAACAAACTTTAATAAAAGCTCACCAACGTCCTCAACCTCGTCTTGATATTCTGCCTATACGTAAGGATATTAACTTTAGCCAAATTAGTGGAATGGATAGTAGTGACGGACTCGCGGATGCGGTGTTACAAATTTGTCGTGCCAGTAATGTCGGCGCTGTTTTAGAGTGGCAAAAAGTACCCGTGCCCAAAATTTTTCAAAATTGGCTTACACCTATACAAACTTTAGAATACGTATTATACGGGGGTGAAGATTTTGAATTAGTACTGTGCTTACCATATCTCGAAGCTGAAATATTAGTTCAAGAATTTGGTCAAAATGCAGCAATTATCGGAACAATCACATCTAACTTAAATGTAGTAGTTCATGACGATAAAAAAGAAATACCCGACCAAGTTCTTACACTTGACCGGGGATTTCAACACTTCAATAGTTGAAAGTGCTGAGTGCTGAGTAAGGAATTAACACTCAGCACTCAGCACTGATAACTTAATTATTGCCATTTAGTAGCAACTAATTCTGCTAAGTCGAGTACACGCTGGCTGTAACCCCACTCGTTATCGTACCAAGCCATGACTTTTACCATATCGCTACCCATAACGAGTGTGAGGTTAGCGTCAATAATGGAAGATTCATCGGTACCTTGGTAGTCAGAAGATACTAAAGGTAAGTCGCTGTAAGCGAGAATACCTTTTAAATCGTTTTCTGAAGCGTGTTTGAGAGCTTCGTTCACTTCCTCAGTGATAGTACGCTTTTCGACTTGAACTACAAAGTCAACCATCGAAACATTAGGTGTAGGAACACGTAGTGCTACACCATTTAGTTTTCCTTTCAAGTCTGGCAATACTAATGCTACAGCTTTTGCCGCACCAGTTGAAGTTGGTACAATATTCATAGCCGCAGCGCGCGCTCTTCTGAGGTCGCGGTGTGAAGCATCAAGCAAGCGTTGGTCACCTGTATAACTATGGGTGGTTGTCATGGTGCCTTTAATAATGCCGAATTTTTCGTTCAACACTTTTGCTATTGGCGCCAGACAGTTTGTGGTACAGCTAGCATTACTAATAATGTGATGCTTATTGTGGTCGTAATCATGATGATTAACGCCCATTACAAATGTACCATCTTCGTTTTTGCCTGGGGCAGTAATTAAAACCTTCTTAGCTCCTGCATTGACGTGCTTCATGGCGCCTTCTTTTGCCGTGAATACGCCTGTCGCTTCGATAATAAGGTCAATTCCCCATTCTTTCCAGGGCAAGTTTTCTGGGTTGCGGTCTGACACACACTTGACAGTTTTTCCGTTGATGATAATTGAGTTGTCATCAGCAGAAATTTCAGCACCCCTTAATTTCCCAAGCATAGTGTCATACCTGAGAAGGTGTGCGTTCGTTTTTGGGTCAGACGTATCGTTAATCGCAACAAGTTCGATGTTGCTGTTTTCTCTGCCTACCCAACAACGCGCAAAGTTTCGTCCAATGCGACCGAAACCATTGATTGCAACTCTAATCACAGCGTCTTGCCCTCTGTATTTATGCCTAAAAAATGCTACTTATGACCACAATCATACCGCAAAGGGGAGTATTTATAACTATCAAGCGTTAAATCTTAAAAAAAAATATAGTAACCTGGTTTCCTAAGATATAGAAACCTGGTTTCTACGTAAAATTATTGTTTTCATTACAGTTCATGACAAAGAAACCAGGTTTCTGTGGTTTCTGTAACGCTTTTGACTTGACGTACCTCTATCTAAAGGTGTACATAGGTATATTGGTTTAAATAAGGCTTAACATTTTAACTTATTCGTGTAGTTGTTGCATTAATTGCTTGCGTCTTGGCATGATTCTAAGTTATATTCTCACCACTTGGAGTCAACAGACAAATGGAACACGGGTTCATAAGGTAAATATTAAGAGTATTTACTCGTTTGCACTTAAAAAAGTCAGAGCGTCCTAAGTCTTAACACCCTAAGTATTAACACGCTGGAGTCAGGAGGTATCAACAGCTACTACACAATATAGAGGTACTAAGCTAGTTTTATCTATGCTTATATTGCTATATAAGTTATTGCTGTATAAAAGCCGAAGTGTAGAGTGCGGATGAAGGTAATTATAACCAGTATACATATGTAGAGCTACGCTTTAAATACTAAGGGATGGTCGTTTTCAGGTACTTCGGTTACTATTGATTGTCCGTGAATTGCCTTCTCACTTTGATCAATCATATAGTCTGAGAATGCATTTACAGTCGTATGTTTCCCGATAGTGTTGGAAATATCAGAATAAACATATTATTAATTCAGTTAGAGAAAAACATGAAGAATCCATGTAAAATCGTTCTCAATAAACCTTTCGGTAAAGGAGGATATAGTTTAATGCACAACTGCGCTTTTGTGAATCGTGCGCCTACGAGGTAACGAGTAAAATACCTGTTATGATACCCGTGATATTTGTACTTTTAGTGTGGTGTGGTGTAAGAGGAGTTCTGTAATGAAGAAAACAGTAGATTTTAGCGGTAGACCTTTCCATTTTATTGGTATTGGCGGAATCGGAATGTCTGCACTTGCTTATGTGCTGGCAAAACGTCATTTGCCTGTGTCGGGTTCGGACTTACGTCCTAATCACATGACCCATAAATTGGAAGCAATTGGCGCCCATATATTTAGTAAGCAAGAAGCAAGTAATCTTGAATTCTTTCAACCAAACGACAAGAACGCTGGATCTAGCTTAAGTAATGAGCATCTACCTCAAGTAATATGCTCAACGGCAATTAACACAAGCAATTTGGAATACAAAGCAGCAATTGAGAAAGGTTGCCCAATTTTCCATCGAAGTGATGTACTTGCTGCGCTAATCTCTGAATATGAAAGTATTGCAGTTGCAGGAACTCATGGCAAAACTACAACTAGTAGCATGATTGGTTACATGTTACTTGAAGCAAGTCTTGACCCAACGATTTTAGTAGGTGGAGAAGTCAAAGCTTGGTCTGGTAACGCTCGACTTGGAGAAAGTCGCTATTTAGTTGCAGAAGCAGATGAGTCGGATGGTTCACTCGTAAAACATTCGCCTTATATAGGTATTATTACTAATATAGAACTTGATCACCCAGACCACTACGATTCTTTAGAGCAAGTAATTGATACTTTCCAAACTTTTACTAACAGTTGTGAAATTTTAGTTGGTTGTATTGATTGTGAAACAGTGCGTGACCGTATAAAACCAACTGTAACTTACAGCCTTTTTCCTGATACAGGCGCCGATTACTATGTTACAGATGTAGACTATCGCGCGGATGGTTCAAGAGCGTTAGTTTGGGAACGCGGTAAAGCTTTAGGTGTTTTGAATTTACGTTTATTATCTCGTCATAATCTTAGTAATGCTTTAGCAGCAGTAGCTGTTGGTAGAATATTAGGGTTAGAATTTGGTGAAATCGCCAAAGGGTTAGCAACGTTTGAAGGTGCTAGGCGCCGTTTTGAATTCCGAGGTGAAGTAGATGGTATCACCTTTATAGATGATTATGCTCATCACCCCAGCGAAATTCGGGCGACTTTAGCAGCAGCACGCTTACAAGCACGTCCAGGACAAAGAGTAGTAGCAATTTTCCAACCACATCGCTATAGTCGTACACTTACCTTCTTAGATGAATTTGCTGAAAGCTTCGGTCACGCTGATTTAACGGTAATTACTGATATATATAGTGCAGGCGAAGCAAATTTAGGACTAGTCAGTGGCGAAAAATTAGCTCTTGAAATCAGTAAACATAACTCGCATGTCGATTATCAGCCAACCTTAGACACAGTATACGAGTATTTGCTTAAATCTTTACGCCCTGGTGATTTAGCGCTATTTTTAGGAGCAGGAAACCTAAACTCTGTAATTCCTGAACTAATTACCGCTATGCGTCAGCCCGCACAAGCAACATCGTAAGCGGGAGTAAGCTATTTGAATAGAATTTTGATGCCAGAAAATTTCAGAAAACATTCTGTAGAAATTCTGTAATTACTCTGGCTCATTACCTATTAGTAGTAGCTTTTTAACCTAGCTAAGGTCAGGTGTATTCGTTATTTACAAATTATCAACCGTATATTTACGGTATTATTGGCTTCCAAAAAATTTCTAAGAAGGTGAATATGACAATCTTTTCAGCAGATACATATATCTGCGACAGTGAGAAACTTATTGCTAGTAGTAAAAAAACGGCTCAAGTTGATAATAAAGTGATTTATTTACCTGGAACTGATTGTGTTGTAAGACCAAAAGTTTCGCTGGCAGGATATACATCTTACCGTGTTGGTGGTCCAGCAGAATGGTATGTAGCACCTCGTGATATTACTGCCCTTGAAGCTAGTATTCGGTATGCTTATGAACAGTCGCTTCCAGTAACAGTTTTGGGTGCTGGTTCTAATTTGTTAGTTAGCGACTGTGGTATTCCCGGTTTAGTAATTGGAACTCGCCATTTGCGTCATAGTCATTTTGAAGAAGAAACAGGTTTAGTTACAGTTGCCGCAGGTGAAGCTATTCCTGGTTTAGCTTGGCAAGCAGCAGAACATGGTTTTGAAGGATTTGAGTGGGCTGTAGGTATTCCTGGAACAGTTGGTGGTGCAGTTGTTATGAACGCAGGCGCCCACAACGGTTGTATCGCAGATATCTTTGTTAGTGCTGAAGTTTTATGTGAAGACGGTACACTTAGAACTTTTACGAGCGAAGATTTAGGTTACACTTATCGTACATCCAAGCTTCAGGGTGGCAAAAATATTGTTACTCAAGCAACATTCCAACTTCAACCAGGCGCCGACCCCGCAGTAGTTACTGCCACCACAAAGCACCATAAAGAACACCGTTTAAATACACAGCCATACGATAAACCAAGTTGTGGTAGCGTTTTCCGCAATCCTAAACCATATTCAGCAGGGTGGTTAATTGAGCAATCTGGTTTAAAAGGCTACCAAATTGGTAAAGCACAAGTCGCACCACGTCACGCCAACTTTATTATTAACTGTGGCGGCGCCAGTGCTTGTGACATTTTTAATCTTATTCGTCACATCCAACACAATGTTAAAGAACATTGGTCAATTGCTTTAGAACCAGAAGTTAAAATGATTGGCAATTTTCAAATGGCATAAGAGTGATGAGTGCTGAGTGATGAGTGCTGAGTGATGAGTGCTGAGTATAAAAAAATAACTCAGTTCCTACTCAGCACTCAGAACTTTCTACTCAGCACTTCTTACTCAGCACTCAGAACTTTCTACTCAGCACTATTCTATTAGTCCGTGTTTAATCGCAAAACGTACAAGTTGGGCACGGTTGTTAGTACCCGTTTTCCGAAATAAACTACTAACATATTTTTCTATAGTGCGGGGGCTAAGATGAATCTTATCGCCCATTTCCGCGTTTGAAAGTCCTTCGCTAATTAGCAGAAGTACTTGTTGTTCTCGCTTGCTTAAAGGTTCAAATAACTGGTACTTTTCTTGGGGTTTTTCTAATTGTGTATGTTGATTTGAATCGTATAACTCCTCATGATGCTGCATACGATATTCAGACTGAATAATTTTTGAACGCTCTAATAAATTACGAATCGCAGCAGCTAACTCATCAAGTTCAAATGGTTTAGGTAAGTACAAATCACATCCAGATTGATAACCCAAAATTCGTTCTTGGGTTTTAGTCCGTGCTGTGAGCAATATTACAGGTAATAAACGGAACATTGGTTTTTGTCGCACTCGACGCACGAGTTCGTAACCATTCATTCGCGGCATTACAATATCAGTGACTATCAGGTCGGGGTGGTAGCTTTCTACCATTGTTAAAGCCTGTTCGCCATCATCAGCAGCAATCACCGAGTACCCAGATAGTTCTAGAAAATCACTGATAGATAAACGAGTGCCCAAATCATCATCCACAACTAGAATTGTCAAGGGCATGGACTCTAAACCCCGACTTACAAATTCGACATAATCAGCACTATGAGTTATCACTGTTGAAAAGGAATAGTACTCCTAATTTCCATACTATGACACTATTATCAGTTGATAACTCTCTTTGAGCATATTTATAAAGAAAATATTAAATTAATAAGTTATGTAACGACAAAGATACGTTTTGTATCATAGAGAAAAATATATAGTTAGTAGGTGTTTACGTGTTTTAGTAGACCCTCACAGGCATCAACGAGTAAATCAATGACTTGGTTAAATCCTTCGGCGCCACCGTAATAAGGGTCGGGGACTTCTTTAAGGGTGTGTCGTGAACAGAAGTCACACATTAATTTGACTTTGTGATGATATATTGATTCGGTATCGACGGCTAAAATATCAGCGTAGTTGTCTTTATCCATAGCTAAAATCAAGTCAAAGTCTTCAAAATCAGACTTAGAAAACTGTCTAGCTCGACCTTGGAGTTTAAAGCCTAATTTTGAAAAAGCAGCAGCGCTCATGCGACGGTCGGGTGCGCTGCCAATATGGTAACTTGAGGTGCCCGCAGAATCACACACAATACTATGACTTAAACCATTCTCATTAATTAAATGGTTCATGATGTTTTCTGCTGATGGAGAGCGGCAAATGTTACCAAGGCAGACAAATAATAGCTTGTATGTCATGAAAATTGATCGTTTTTATGGTTGATGGTAAATGGCGAGCAATCAATTATTGTATACCCGACTTATTTTAGTCGGGTATATTATTAGACTAAAATCCAGGTAGTTCCAGACCACTAGTCAATTCTTCCATCCGCTCACGCATTGTTGTTGTGGACTTATTGTAAGCGTCTTTCATCGCAGCAGTAACTAGGTCAGAGAGTACATCTGCTCCTTCATTTAAAGCATCAGGAGAAATTTCAACCCGTTTGGGTTCTTGGTTGCCGCTAACAACTACTTTAACCATACCACCACCAGCTTCGCCCTGAATGGACATTGCTTCCAACTCTTCTTGGAGTTTCTTGGCGCCTTCTTGAACTTGCTGTGCTTTTTTAAAGGCATCAGCTAATTCCTTCATTTTACCTAAACCGAATCCAAAACCTTGTCCTTTACCTGTCATAAATTGGGCGCTCCGCGTATCTCTTAATTATCAAATCTATTTAATTATAGATGTGGTAGGTAAATTGACCAGTTTTTATACGCAAGAAACCCTTCGCTTTTAAAACCTTTGTCCAATTCCAACTTGAAGCCGACTTTCACCTTGGTCATTAAAACCGTAGTCCGCGCGCAGTAACCCTAAAGGAGAATCAAATCGAACACCGGCGCCATAACCAAATCCACTTCCAGGTTTACCACGTACTCCAGCAGGGTTGCCAACAACAGTATCTCCAGAACCTAAATCAGAAGCATAATCAGCAAAAAGTACACCACCTAAAGCTTGGATAATTGGAAAACGATATTCAGCAGAAGCTAATACGTAACTACGACCACTACCAACATTACCAGCGTCATATCCTCGCACGGAGGTTGGACCACCTAATGAAAATGCTTCATATGGAGGTAAGTTACCTAGTACTGTACCTGCTTGGAGATTAACGGCGAAAACTTGAGGTTGCTGACTTTTATAAAGTTGGACAGGTACGAATTGGCTGTAAGTAGCTTGAAGCTTGTTCATTGAGATATTACCGTTACCCAGAGGAACAGATTGTTCGGTGCTGAATTTGATAATAGAACCGTTGGTAGGGTTGAGAGGATTGTCGCGACGGTCTTTTATAGCTGTCAATGAAACAGTCGCTAAGTCATCAATACCCGTTCCACTTCGAGTTAACGAATTACCGAGTTCGTCTTTAGGGGTAATTTTGCCATCACGGTCGCGTATACTAACACGTTCGTAGTTAAACCCTAATGAAGTATTCCAATCATCAATAGGACGTTGAAAGCTGACGCTACCACCAACTTTGCTCTCGCGAATTCTGTCACCATTCGCTAACTTGACATCACCATTTAAAATGTCTGAAAGTCCATTTTTACGAAAAGCGTTGATAGTGTAACCAATGCGGTTGGGTTCAGTTTCACGGTAAGGACTGTTAAAAGTGCTATCGAACAGCAAATCACGGCGCCCGACTTGAACATTTGCACTTAAAGTATCATTTATACCACCAACGTTCCGGTCTTGGTAGTTGAGTGTGCCCAGAATACCTTGGTCAGCGTTATAGCTACCCCCTAAATTTATCGAACGGGCACTTATTTCTTTGACTAAATAAACTACATCGGTTTTGTTTGCATCACCATCGAGTGTGACATTTACGCTTTCAAATAAACCCATTCCATATAAACGCATTACGTCTTGACGGACAATATCATCTTTAAATACGTCACCCGACTTTAACTTTAATTGTTTAGCAATGAAGTCAGTTTTTGTACGTCCAGTTACGGGTTTACCCTTACTGTCAACTGTTTCACCCTCGTCATTTACAAACTTAAACTTGATGTCACTTACTACCCCTTCGCCAACATTGACTGTTAATATACCTTGTCGGTCGGGTTGAATTGAGATAACACGCGCAAGACTATAGTTATTATCTTTGTACCATTGGTTAAGTTTTTGTACCGTTTGTTTTAAAGCTGATGGACTAATATCTTTATTAAGTTGTTCTTTGAATTGTTCGAGCGCAACTTGATATGTTAAAGCTTTGGCGCCAGATAACTGTATAGACCGTACAATCAAAGGCTGTACTTGGTACACAACTCTTAATCCAGTTGGTGTACTTGTACTATTTACACGTGCGCTGCTAAATAATTGTGTATTTAATATTGCTGTAACATCTTTTTGGGTTTGAGCAATACTTGTGTCTCCCCCAACTTTAGTTTTAATAGTTTGACGAATAATATCTTGTAATTCTTGACTGGCGCCGACTATTTGTAAATCAACTGCTGGCACTACTAGGTTTGGGTCTTCTGATATAGGTGCTTGTATAGGTGCTTGTATAGGTGCTTGTATAGGTGGTTTTACAGTGGGTGCAGGTTTTGCAATAGTTCTGACTGAAGGAACAGAAATAGGAACGGGTGCTTTTGGTTGAGTTGCTTGTATTGAAGGAACAGGAATAGGGACGGGTGCTTTTGGTTGAGTTGCTTGTATTGAGGGAACAGGAATAGGGATGGGTACTTTTACTGTATTTACTGTATTTGTAGCTGGCTGAGTTTTAATAACTACAGTCGAATTGTTATTAATACGACTTTGCACACTGGCAGTATTCTGGGAGAATTGTGGGGAATCATTGGTTTCTGGTTGAGCAATAGTCTCTGGTACTGCCGACAAAGTACTTTCTATTGTTGGCACTACTACATTATTATTTGTGGTTGCAGGCGCCTTTGGGTTAGTAGGAGCAGCAATTGCTTGGTTAGAAAAATTGCCAGCAGAAACACTGGCGAGTGTTAAAATCGCAGTCTTATAAACTCGCATAAAATTTGCCTGATTTAACTGGGAGTTAGTTGTAGCGAGGTAAAGCAATGGGGACACTACTAACTTCCAGCACCGAAGAAATGCTTGTTTTCCCCATTTTTCCTCTTAACTTAATTAGACAGTTAAGTAGTGCTAAATGTTCCAATACATACACCACTTTTACTCCCTTTTTTCTTAAGTGATTATAAAAATATGAGTTCACAGCTACAGTTACTGGTATTGAGCAACGGTCACGGCGAGGATATAATCGCGGGTAAGGTTGTACAAGAACTACTACAGTTAGAAGATTCGCCGCAAATTTCCATATTCCCGTTGGTCGGGGAAGGACATGCATATAAAAAATTTGATATAGAGTTTATTGGTGCTGTACAAGCAATGCCTAGTGGTGGGTTTGTGTATATGGACTCGAAGCAGTTGGTACGCGATGTCAAGGGTGGTTTGGTACAGTTAACGCTGAATCAAATTAAAACTATGAAGCAATGGGTGAAAGCACAAAACGCTTCAGGCAAAAAAAGCGCTATTTTGGCAGTGGGTGATATTGTTCCGCTACTGTTTGGATTCTTTAGCGGTGTCAATTATGCATTTATAGGAACTGCAAAGTCTGAATATTACGTGCGCGATGAAGTTAAATTATTAAAGAGAAACAATAAAGGCGCCTACTGGGAAAACTTTTCAGGTTCAATTTATCATCCTTGGGAGCGCTGGTTAATGACGCGGCGCCGTTGTAAAGCTGTGTTTCCCAGAGATTCATTAACAACAGAGATTTTACAAAAAATGGGTGTAAGAGCATTTAGTTTAGGCAACCCAATGATGGACGGACTAGAACCGTCATTCCCTACATACCGTACTTACAGTATTGACGCAGAACACAAAGAGATAATTCGTCCCTTGGTTGTGACATTACTACCCGGTTCGCGCGCTCCCGAAGCATATGCAAACTGGGAGCAAATCATGATTGGTGTATCTTCGTTATTAGAAAAAATGCGTGCTACAGATGTAGCCACACATACTTCTAGAAGCTTAGTACTATTAGGTGCCATTACTCCGAGTCTCGATTGTAATATTTTCTCTAATACTTTGATTTCACAGGGTTGGCGCCAAATATCATTAGAAGAACTACCTTTCAAATTTCATGATAATAAAGCCTTGACATTTAAACAAAAAAATGCATATTTTGTTTTAACACAAAACGCTTATAACGACTGCTTGCATATGGCTGATATGGCAATAGCAATGGCAGGAACAGCAACAGAACAATTTATTGGGTTAGGTAAACCAGCATTTACAATCCCAGGTAAGGGTCCACAATTTACAAAAGGATTCGCCGAAGCCCAAAGTCGGCTTTTAGGAGATTCAGTAATTTTAGTCGAACAAGCTGCTGATATTGGTAAACAAGTGCAACACTTCTTCGCTTACCCCGACAAATTGCACGTAATTGCTGAAAATGGTTTGCGACGAATGGGTAGAGCAGGCGCCGCACAACGTATCGCCCAATGTATCATAGATAAATTAGGTTAGAACATACGTATATCTAAAATATAATATCGAGGATACCTAAAAAAGTAATACTATTACCGTTTTCATTACCACGGTAAAACTACTGAAACGCACTGATATCTTTGTCAAATACTTCAGGATTTACCCGGAAGATTTTTCCAGAAACATCATGATAACTTACACATTAGCGTTCCTCTGCTATCGAGGGCGGTTGCAGTCCGTCCTCCAGCAGTTTTTTTCCAGTTTAGCTCACGAATCGAGCAACTGCCTTATTTTCATGCGGAATTTGCATTATTGAATAATAATTATAGGCGCCTCGTTTCATGACCTGTTGATATTACCTTTGTGTCTTTGTGGTTAAAAAATTATATTCACTGCACAGGCAGGGATGCCTGTGCTACAAGATTATGGTTTTTGGACGGTGATTATTTCGCTGCTGGATATTTTACCTTGACGTGATGGACTTGGCAAAAGTTCGGTTGGTGAGGCTGTAGCTACTCCCCATTCTGTTGTTTTTTTGGTAAGAAATGTGTCTTGCTCTTTGCGGTATTTAACTAAGTCTCCGCTTTTGTTCATTATTGCAAACCATACTGTGCCTTGGTTTTGTGTTGGTAATGCTCCAACTAAGGCACTGACGGTATCCAAACTACCTGATTTGACTACAGAGAAATTGGGAATTTTTCGCTGTTCTAATACTCCTTTATCTTGTCCTGTAATTGTAAATACATCGGCAACTGTCATGTTGTATTGTTGAAGATGTTTTTCTATGGCTCGGAACATTCCTACTGCTGCACGTGGTGATATTTTATTTTCGTAGGTTAAGCCGGAACCGTTGATAAGATAAATTTCGTTTTGTGGTACTTCTGCTGCTTCTGACGCTTTTTGTGATACTACTGAGGCGCCTCCTACTGCATCAGCAAGCATATCAGCCATTGCGTTGTTGCTATAATTGTTCATTTTTTTGAGCAATTCAGCAACGGGATAAGAGTTATGACGTACTAATAATTTGAAGTTTGGAGGTACTGCTGCATCTGTTTTGACTTTACCGTTGATTATTACTTGCGGTTTTGCTGTACCTGCTGGTAGCGTTGCGTATATATTGTTAACCTGACGATTCCAAAGACGACTGTTTAAAGCTGTTTGAAATAATCTTCCGACTGTATCTGAACTACGACTAAAGTTCATATAGAACTTATCGACAAGTACTAAATTACCAGTTACGCGCTTAATACCCATTTGGTTAAGGGTATTACCTACATCAATAGCTTCTTCCCAAACAAAAAACGGGTCTTGACCCCCTTGAACTATTAAGTCACCCTTTAAAACACCGTTTTCAATTGTTCCATTTGTACCAATTTGGGTTACAAATACATGGTCGGGGCCAAAAGTCTTTAATGTTACCAGTGTTGTGGCTACTTTAGATATAGAAGCAGCAGTAATTGGGACGGTTCCTTGATGATTTGCTAAAAGCTTATCACCCGATTGCATCCAAACTCCATGCGTTTGTTGATTAGAACCCAGTGGTGCTATGGATTTTAGATATTGCTCAACTTTTGCAGTTGTCGCTGGGTCAGGGTTTTCTGGTGCTACTATTAAGGGTATTGGTTTTTTTATTGGCGCCACTGCATTGACAACACCATTTAATGCTGAAGATGCATTAGAGTCCGAGTTAGAGGAACATCCACTTACAAGTGCGAGTAGGCTACAAGACAGCGCTGTAGTAAAACAAAGAATTTTTTGCATGATTACTGAGTTGGTGGACTCAAGGAAAAATCATACTGTGTAACCGAATAAAATTTCAAAAAATATTTCAAAAAATATTTCAAAAAATTGTTTTTTTATTGGGGAGACGTGATTATAGGAGAGGCGCGATGTTCCTCGCGTCTCTACGAGTATCAACTTTTACCATGTATTGTGTCGCAGCGCTGCATTTGGTCGATAAATACCCACCCTTGAGTACCATCAGCTAATCTAACTTGAACGAAATCGCCTTTTACCTTCATAAATAAGACTTTTTCGCCAGGATTTAATTGCTTGATGGCGCCAACTTCAGTTTGCGGTTCGGGACGAAGTTTGGCGGCATAATTACCTCCTGTAGGAGTAATGACTCTACAGAGCTTCGGTTGCTGTGAAATAAAACTCTGCTCAGAATAATTTTTGCCTGCACTACCTGTTTGAAGAAAGACTAAACCACCAACTGTACTAATAGCAGCAGCCATACTCATTCCTAATATCAAGGGTTTTCGCTTTGGTGCTGAAATAACTGCTGGGTTAGATGCCGAAACTCCACTGCGGTGCGAGTAAACAAGTTTTTGCGGTGGTGCTGTTTTGGTTATTGGTTCTGATACTGGTTGACTCGATACTTCTGGTGTATTATAAATAACATTATTAGTTGTTTGAGTTGTTTGTGTTATTTGTGCAATATCTATATTTGAAGGTCTAACTGGTTCAGAGTTTGGGACTTGCTTGACAGCAATCGCGCTTACTTTCAACTGTTGCCTACCTAAACGGATGTTACTTTTATTCGCTAATGGCATTTCGCCTGCTAGTAGCAAGTTCCCATCGACAATTGGGGGGTTTTGCTGGCGTAAATTTCGCAGGTAAAATTTTTGCTTTACTGTGTTGAAAAATATTTCAGCGTGCAACCCAGATACAGAAACATCGGGTATAACGACATCACATAATTGGGGGTCGCGTCCAATCCGAATTCTACCTTGATTTTTACTTTCGCGATTTTCTTCAATCGTACAACTTCTTAGTTCTCCATTTTCATACCACGAGAGCGTTAACTCATGCAAATCATGAGTTTGTGGAGTGGAAGAAGGCGCCTTTATTGTAACAGTTGGCGCCTCAACAAGGTTTCGTAACTCTTGAAGTGCATCTTTTACTTCTTGTACCGTTTGGTAACGGTCTTTGAAGTGATAACGAGTCATTTTGTCTAAAACTGCAGCTAAACCAGGTGTGACAGGGACTAAATGTTGCCATAAAGTTTCTCCTGTGTTTGGGTCGTCTTGTAAAGAGCGGGGATTCACTCCTGTTAATGCTTGAATTCCCATCATTCCTAGAGCATAAATATCACTACTAGGACGCGGTAAACGTCGAATTTGCTCGGAAGGCATATAGCCAGGAGTCCCTACAGTTATAGTTACTCGCTGTTGATGTGATGCCACTGCTGTTGAACGTATTTGCTTAATGGCGCCAAAATCAATCAAAACTAATTTTTGATCTGATGCACGACGAATAATATTATCAGGCTTGATATCGCGATGTATCACACCTTGGGAGTGGACTACTTCAAGAATATTTAATACTTCAATAAGCATAGACAACACTTGCCCCTCAGTCCACATGACCCCAGGAATTAATTCATGACTAAGAGTGTGGCCAATAATTAACTCAAGAATTAGGTAAAATTCTTGATTCTCTTCAAAAAAAGCTAGCAATCGAGGTATTTGGTCAAAAGTTCCCAACTCCTGAAGACAAGAAGCTTCACGTTGAAATAATTTCCTCGATGTTTCTAAAACTTGGGGGTCGGTACATGAAGGTTTGAGATGCTTGAGGACACACTGCGGATGACCGGTTAGATGAATATCCTCAACAATATAGGTCTGTCCAAATCCTCCCTCACCCAACACTTTAATAACCCTGTAATGCCCTGCGAGTAACTGACCTATCATGTGTAAGTAGCTTGACTATCGTAAATATTACTGTAGTTAATAAACCGTCAATTCATTATAAACCTACTTTTTGCTTTCCTGACTGCCCCTTTAATTTTAAGGCGCCGTATCAGAACGACGTTTGTGCGAATTTAATCGTGAATTTTAAGATGACGGCTAAATTTCATTAATTAACAAGCGCTCTGTGGTGCGTGTTTTGAGGTCGCATCTCACAAGAGGAAATTGCGTGCGTAGATACATTAATAGTAAAGACATTAATAAAAGTGCCTGGTTAGTCAATCAATAACAAATCTGACCATTCACTGTTGCCAGTTTGGCAGCTTTTACAAAATTTTATATGAGCCATAAAAATCGTATCACCTACTACATTAATGAAACATGCTTAAAACTGTAGCAGCATACATTAAAATTTAAAAGTATTATTGCAACGCAGTAATACCCGTTCCACATTTTTATAATCGTTTATGAGAATAGAGTAATAAATACACCCTAATAAAGCCACAAGTTTAATAACATGTTACTAACATGTAAATTAAGCTGGTTCGGCACCTAATTTATACATGGTTTGTAAAATATGTTCGGCTTGTGTTTCGTCGCCTAAGTCTTTATAAATTTGGTATGCTTGACGGTAGTGATGAATTGCATCACGATGTTGACGCAGTTTTTGGAAAACGGCGCCAAGTACAAACTCAACTTTGCCCTTTTCTGCATTAATTTTGAGTTCCTCGGCAAGAATTGACGCAGTGCGTAAAAAACCTATAGCTTTTGCGTACATGCGTTCGCGGTAATATATAGTACCAATATTAAAAAATAGTTGCTGTTGACTTTGCTTGGCGCCGATTTGCTCTAAAATAGAAAGCGACTGCTGATAATAAGTTAAAGCTTTATTTGTATCACCTAGATTTTGGTATGTAATGGCAATTCGAGATAAAGCAGCAGCCTCACCATATCGATTGCCAATTTCACGACTAATATCTAAAGATTCTAAATTGTATTGAATTGCTTGCTCAAACTGACTAGTTTGACTGCAAACATCGCTCAATGCCTGTAAAATGGCGCTTCTAACACGCTTTTCACCAATTGAGCAAGAAATAGATAGTGCTTTTATTAAAAAAGATGAAGCTTTCACATACAAGTTTTGCCCTTTATAAGCTTGTCCCAGACTATGAAGACTAACCATCATTAAATCTTTATTATCGTTCTCGTGAGCGATAGCGTGTGCTTCAGAGCAAAAACCAATGGCCATTTCCCAAGCACGCAGTTGAAGGTAAACACTACCAAGGTTAACGAGTGAATCACCAATACCCTTAGCGTCTTTTAGCTGACGTGCGATAGAGAGAGCTTTTTGCTCATATTCTAAAGACTTGTGAAAATCTCCCAAAAACTGATAAGCGTTAGCTAGAGACGAAAGCGCGCTTTTTTCCCAGTTGCGTTCACTCATTTCGCAAGCGATAGCTAGCTGAAGTCGGAAGCACTCAATTGCTTTTTGATAATGACCCAGGTTTTGGTAGCTTGTACCTTCTCCCCAAAATCCTGCGATTTGGAGTACGCGATTTCCCGTCTCACGTGTTATTTGTATCAAACGTGAAAAATAATTAATTGACTCATTAAACTTACTTAACTGACGAAAGCAATTTGCTGTGTTATATAAAGAAACTTCTTGCTGACTTTTATCGTCTAGCTGTACAGCAATTTCTAAAATCTGCCGATGGTACTTAAGTGCTTCGGCAAACTCAAATGAACTTTCATGGGCAACAGCAAATTGACTCAAGCAGTTTATTCGCGCGTTGTCGTCTTGAAACTGCCAGTTAATAGGCATTTCGACCATGTTTAAAAGTTTCGGTTGAGAATCTTGAGTCATTAGTAGATGTATGTGTGTAGGATTTACATGCAGTTCAAACAGATAAAACGAACAAATAGATATAACTATATTGCTATGCAGCCAGAAAATGTTTTAGTTATAAATCACTAGTTTACCTCATGTTAGTTTTACTATCGTATGCAATACAACGTTTTTAATGTTGTATATATACTGCAAACGGGTGGAATATAAACTTTGTCATGAGTCGCGAAACGTAGTGTAGTGAAGCATCTTAGAAATTTTAGCCTGCGGCAAATGCTCTGCCAGAGCGCTTCGCGACTAATGACAGTTCTTAGCCGTTTATAGTATGAAACACTTGCCTTCATTACAGAGAGTAATGTATTAACAACATTCATACGCTTACAGCATATAAGTAAGTTAAGTACAAATATATTTTAGTCAGCGTATTCTTACATCCTCCACTATCAGTATTTATGCTGGGTAAAAACAGCACTTTCTTTAAAGCTCCACTCCTTTCGCAGGTCTCTTTCAGCAATAATAATTATCTTTCTCTAAAGTCATAGTAGGGTAATATTCCCTCATTTATGTATAAAAGCATACGCTAAGAACGCAAAGGAAGAGGGAAGATTTATAGGTAGTCTTCCAGCAGCAAGGGAGTAATTAAAAATAGTGAGTAGATTCACTTAGATGTAATTGTATACTTTTTTACTTGCAATTGCTTCAAATAATCAGCGACAATTTAATAGTTTAAGAGAAACCAGAAACTAAAGAAACCGGGTTTTTTGGATTTCTTAGAAAAATTTAATAACACTTTATGAATAAGTTACAAAGGGAGCGTAAACACGACGAGACAGTACTATTTATTAATCAACTCAGGTATGGAGTTTGGTTACTAGGTGTTACAGCTTGGTTATTTGCTATAGCAGAAAGAATGATAGCAGTATCAGATGGTGCGTACTTTAGTAGTAAAGAGATTTTTCAAACATTAATTATTTGTTTACTTTTAATGACGTGGTTGTATTTACAGCCAGAAACTAATCAGGCGCCTGTGAGTTTACGTTCATCGCATATAATTAGCCAAGAGTATATTTTGCCGTATCCTTATTTATGTCAGATATATCACTTACTTAATTTAAAGCATTTAGAAACAATTCATAATTTTAGCCTTAATAACCTGAAGATAAGTAGCGTAACTCACGTACAGGCAACAAGCCAAGGTGGAATTATAAAGTTTCAAACAAGTTTAGACTCACCAATAAACGCATTAAGGATGTGGCGTTCTAAAAACGTAGAAGTTGATTTAATACTGCACAACCCTTATACTGTGGAACTGAGCATTCCAGTTTACAACCAAAAGCGTATGGTTGTATTATTCAACGTCTTACCATTGACACAAAACGAGCATTACTTCTTTATTGATATATATGGGGACTTACAGTGGTGGATAAAACCATTAATGAAAGTACTTTTACACTTCGCTTCTTGCTTAACGCTTTTTGAAGACTTGCCTTATTTACGCGCTTTGTCAGAGCGTAATATCGATAACTTATTCTACAGTCACAAATCCTCAAGCCATGAAAGTATGTATCTATATAACCGATACATAGAATTATGTAATACTTAGGTTCACGGCGCCGTCTAAGGACTACGGGTTTTTTATCAATAATATTTGCCTAAAACTTAACCCAATTCACAGGCAAGGATGCCTGTGTCACAATTCTACAATTCTAAAATTGCACAATTAATGATGGTGATGGTGATGGTGATGTACTGCTAGTTGAGGGTTTACGCTTACAGCTTCGGTTGCTAGTAACTCACCAATATTTTTATCTGCCCAATGTGCGACCATTGCTAAGAAGTCATCATTATCATTTACACAAGGCATTTGGATATAATTTACATTCTTGTGCTTTTTCTCCAATGCGTGGATGATATGGTGAACATCTAATAATGTTTCATGGTTTTCGGTTGCAAACCCAATAGGCATAAATACTATAGCTTTGGCGCCGAGTTGAATCAAGTTTTTAGCAGCTTGGTCAGCACTAGGTTGTGTCCAATCAATCAAAGGTGTATCGTGGTTGAGCCAACCAACAGATATTAGTGGGTAACGGTTGATTAACTTATCGCGAACTAAATCGTACAGTATTTGACTTTCGGTAATTCCAGAAGTAAAACCTTTGGCTTTATGAGGACAACCGTGGTTCATCAACACAATGCCAATTTCTGAAGGTAAGTAAGCTGTACTTAAATCGGAGTGAATTTTATCTTCGACTAAGCGCGCCATTAAATCAATATATTCAGGTTCGTTATAAAACGAAGGAATATAACGTAAACCTTTTACCCAATGTTCTTCTTGGGTATTTGTAAGTTCAGCTAAAGCTTTGTTAACTTGTTCAATTGCAATACCACTGGTAAAAATTGAATCAACTACCAGTAAAGGGTAAATGAGAATTTTGTCAAATCCTTGACTTTTGATTTCGGCTAAAACTTGATTGGGTAAAAAAGGAGCGCAAAAGTTAAACGCTTTAAAGACTTGGACGCCACTACCCCAATGAGATTGTAAGTGCTTTTCTATACCTGCACGTTGCTGTTCAAATATGGCGTTATGAGGTGAAATAAAATTGTGGTGCTGGTGTCCCCATTCATGTAGGTCAAACATAGCTAAGAGTTTAGCCAAAGGTGGATAAATCCAAGTAGGCACTGGGGCAAATTTCGCTGTTAGTAAATTTAAAGCTTGTTCATTATAATTCGCAAAATCTTCGTAGCTCTCAACTTCACCATAACCCATAAGTAATACAGCTAATCGCTGTTCTTTGGGTAGATGCTCATGCGTATGCTGTAACTTGTCGGGTGTTGCTACCACTATCGTTTCCTCAATGCGACCTGTGTAAAGAATCGGTGTGATGACCGTATTCTTTTATTTACCTACATAATATAATCCTATCCAGGGGGATGGCACAGGTAATACATCTTTAGTAACAATTCGATAGATATGCCTTTAGATTTTCCTTTCCTTCGCTCCAATGATAGATGTCAAATCAGGTATTGCCACATCACGTGATGTGTAGGGTGGGCACTGCCCACCTTACTAAATAGTTTTTTTGCACTAAATTGGAGACCAAAATTGACCATTATAATTTGTCCAGGAATAAATAATCCAGCTTTAACTGAAAAGTTTGTTACGTGTTTATATGACAAAATTACAGATGGTTTGGTTGGGAATAATTACGTAAATTTACTGACTGTTCCAGCGGATGGAATTTTACCTTTGTCAGGACTCCATATTTTTGAGTTTTTGCGTCATCGGTTAAAAAGTAATCTCGATCCAGTTACATTTATTGGTTTCAGTGCTGGTGTAGTTGGCGCCATTGCAGCAGCACATCTATGGCAGCTACAATCTGGTAAAGTCGAAGCATTTATAGCTATAGATGGATGGGGAGTCCCTCTACTTGGTGATTTTCCTATTTACCGAATGAGTCATGATTATTTTACTCACTGGAGTTCTTTAGTTTTAGGTTCCGGTCAATACAACTTTTACGCAGACCCTGCTGTAGAGCATTTACAAATGTGGGAAAATCCCCAAGCTGTGCAGGGTTGGTTGGTTGACTCAAAAATTGACCCCCCATATCAACAACGACTAAGTGCGGTTGAATTTCTATATAAGGTCATGCAATAATTCTACTTTTCTAGAATATTATATTTGGGACGGGCAAGATGCCCGTTCCACAAGAGATGCCAATATCACAAGAGATGCCAATATCACAAGATGCATATCCGTTACATCCGTTGCCAAATTCCCACCAACTCATGACAAATAGAACTGACTAAAGAGTTAAATTACATTAAAATGATAAGTTAAATACAAAAAATAAAACTATCTTAGCCATTTGCGTGAGGTTTAGTCAGTGCGCGCGCGTACCCCAATCAGCCAACCCCTGTCTGTTGAACAGTCTCAGTCGAGCGTTGTTAAGGTTTCTAAAGTAGTCAAACCGCAACGAGTATCTGGCGGTTATGCACTTCTTGACAGTTTGCAACGCCACAATGTTGATTATATTTTTGGTTATCCCGGTGGTGCAATTCTACCAATTTACGATGATTTGTACAAAGTCGAAGCGTCTGGAAGTACTATAAAGCATATTTTAGTTAGACACGAACAAGGCGCCGCTCATGCAGCGGATGGTTATGCTCGTGCTACAGGTAAAGTCGGAGTGTGCTTTGGAACTTCGGGTCCCGGCGCCACAAACCTAGTAACAGGTATTGCAACGGCGTACATGGATTCCATCCCAATGGTAATAGTAACTGGACAGGTATCACGTCCGGCAATTGGTACTGATGCATTTCAGGAAACTGATATATATGGAATTACGCTACCAATAGTTAAGCACTCATATATTATTCGTGATACTGCTGATATTGCGCGCATTGTCGCCGAAGCTTTTTATATAGCTAGTACAGGTAGACCGGGGCCTGTATTAATTGACGTACCTAAAGATGTAGCGTTAGAAGAGTTTGATTACACTCCTGTTGACCCAGGTAATGTCAATTTACCAGGTTATCGACCTACAGTAAAAGGTAATCCTCGTCAAATTAGTGCAGCAATACATCTAATTCGTGAAAGTCGGCGCCCTCTACTATATATAGGTGGTGGTGCGATATCATCGAGTTCGCACGAAGAAGTAAAACAGCTCGCTGAGTTATTCAATATTCCCGTTACTACAACATTAATGGGTATAGGCGCCTTCGATGAGCATCACCCGTTATCATTGGGTATGCTGGGAATGCACGGTACAGCATATGCTAACTTTGCTGTTACAGATTGCGACTTGTTGATTTGCGTCGGCGCCCGTTTTGATGACCGGGTAACTGGTAAACTTGACGAGTTTGCATCACGTGCGAAAGTAATTCATATAGATATCGACCCAGCAGAAGTTGGTAAAAACCGCGTTCCCGAAGTCCCCATCGTCGGTGATGTTCGCACTGTCTTGAAAGAATTACTCAAACGCTGCAAGGAATCAGGAATTACTAACACACCCAACCAAACACAAGAATGGTTGAACCTGATAAATAAGTGGAAAGAAGATTATCCTTTAGTAGCACCGCAACATCCAGATAGTATCTCACCACAATCTGTAATTATTGAAGTAGCAAATCAAGCACCCGATGCTTTTTACACAACCGACGTTGGACAACACCAAATGTGGTCAGCGCAGTTCTTGAAAAATGGCCCCCGTCGTTGGATATCCAGCGCTGGTTTAGGAACAATGGGTTTTGGAGTTCCCGCAGCAATGGGCGCCAAAGCAGCATTCCCCAATGAAGATGTTATTTGTATAAGTGGTGATGCCAGCTTCCAAATGTGTTTACAAGAGCTTGGCACATTATCACAATACAACTTAGCTGTAAAGACAATTATTTTAAATAATGGTTGGCAAGGAATGGTGCGTCAATGGCAGCAAGCATTCTACGGTGAGCGCTACTCTTCTAGTAACATGGAAGTAGGAATGCCCGATATTATATTGCTGTGCCAAGCATATGGCATCAAAGGCATGGTAGTAAACAAGCCTGAAGAATTAAAAGATGCCATTGCCGAAATGCTCGCGCACCCAGGCCCAGTTGTTATGGACGTTCGCGTTACCAAAGACGAGAACTGTTACCCAATGGTGGCGCCAGGAAAGAGCAACGCGCAAATGATAGGCTTACCAAAACAGGCTAAGAAGGTGGATATTCAACCCGTATTTTGTAGCAACTGCGGCGCCAAGAATATACCTAACAATAACTTCTGCCCAGAATGCGGCACCAAGCTGTAACTACCTCCTCTTGTGGAGCGGGCAGAGAAAGCCCGCCCTACAATATGTCAGAGAACTTAGCTTTGCAAAAACTATGAATACCCAACTTAAACCCAAAGATGAGTGGGAAAAAGGTTATTATACATGGGTTGAAGAAACTCGTCATAAAGTAGAAGTTGCTGCTCAACAATTAGATAGAGGTAAAGGTATTGATGGTGAAATAGTTGTTGCGCGACTACGAGAGAAACTATGCAAAGCTAAAGAAAATCAAGCGTGAAACAACACACACAATATTTTATTTTTATATATAGAGTATATATCTTTACCACAGAGACACAGAGAGAAAGCTTTTTGGATACGGCGCCAGATTCCAGAAAAATATTGCTTTTGGTATAAAAACAGCTTGAATTCTGTGTACCTTCATTGTTATTAACATGACTGGAGATACAGAAAACAAACACGTAAAAATCGGGATAAGAGTATTGGCAATTTCAACAAATTAGCCGTTAGTTCTTAATTTTTGGTAAACCGATGATACGTTTAACTTGAACTGATACATCAGGAAAAGCTAAGGGAATAATGGCGCCTGTAGTTAATGTAAGTTCAGTTGTATATCGCTTATTTTGTATATCTCGAAATACTTTCAACTGAGTATTTTTGAGGTCAGCAACCCAATACTCAGGAATACCTGCTTCTGCATAAGCATCTTTTTTGTCATTTAAGTCTTTGTTGAGGGTAGCTTTAGAAATTTCAATAATCCAAAAAATGTCTTCGGGGTAAGGATGATGCTCTAAATATATTTCACCTAAAGGTCTAACGATAGCTATATCAGGAGCGGGTTCAGAGTCATCGGGGAGGATTATAGGTTTAGCATCCCGAATTTTTACCCGTTCTCCAAGTAGTAAGCGAAGATAGTCAGCAGCTTCAGTATTGTAGTAGGCATGGGGTTCTCGTTCTGGAGGCATAACAATAATGTCGCCGCGCAATAGTTCAACATGTTGGTCATCAAAAATACCTGCTTCTATTGCTTGGTGATAACGTTCAATTGTCCACTTAAATGTAGTTATAGTCATAATACTTTATTCCTAATCGCATTTAATCTACTATTGATATAAAAAATTTAATTATGTGTATATTGGGTTGAGTAATTGTGATGGAAATACAGCAATTGGACACCCCTAATACAAATAAATTTTAGCACAGACGCAATTACGCTCGAATAAACGAGCATAAAAGCTTTGTTGCTTTAATTTGTAATTGGCACATTCTTAAATGCTGCTGTATTTGGAACAAATATATCTAAATTATTAATACCGTCTGGCACTCGCAACCAAACGTAAGCGTCAGCAGAAGAATTAGGACGTAGTTGGAATAAAGAAACGGCGCCAGTTGATCGACTTACATTAACTCCTTTATAAGTTTCACTGGTATCGGGATTGCGTGCGGTTGTACCATCAACTGATATAATGTCAGTAGCTTGAGCAATATTCTCTGCTGCAACGCGACGAATCCGCATTTGCACGTTTACGACATCACGGTTTCCGGTTTCTGGGTCTTTAATTCGCTTTACTGAAAGTAATTCTACTCTTCCTTTATTAGTAAAAGCTGGTTGAACAAACTCACCAGGTTTAATATTCTGAGTAGTCGTATTAGAAGATGGTGTCGTCGTTTGGGGTGAAGATACTGGGGTTTCTACGGGACTTGGCGCCTGAGTTGGAGTAGTAGGAATTGCAACAGTATTATTACTTACTGCTTTAGAACTTAGTGTTTGTTGAAACGTGTAAACTTGGTAAGCTGCAAAACCACTACATATCAAAGCTAAAGTCGAGATAATAACTGCCAGACTTGACAAAAATGTATTCATATAGAACCCCCTAGTTAATTGAAAGCTGTAAAACATGTAGATTTTATTACAAGTATGTAACAGCACACTGTTAACTCAAGCTCTTTTTTACACATAACCTTACAAACTTTTACTGTTAAAATGTCCCATTGTTTGAAGCAGCTCACTTGCCTATAAACTGCTCATAACTATATAAGCATATAAATGCGCCACTAGTTAAGCAACCTTGACCACCGAGATAACTGCCTTTATTTCTTTTGGGTAGAA
The DNA here is from genome assembly GCF_019977735.1 of Calothrix sp. PCC 7716. GTDB lineage: Bacteria > Cyanobacteriota > Cyanobacteriia > Cyanobacteriales > Nostocaceae > Dulcicalothrix. The sequence goes on from NZ_AP025018.1 coordinate 1,978,733, forward strand.
AAACTAAACAGTAGCAAGGTTTACAAGTATTGGGACTTACGCACAGAAACCTGGTTTCTACGCAAAATCGTCGTTTTCATTATAAGTTATCGACAAAGAAACCAGGTTTCTAGGATTTTTGCGTAAGTCCTGAGTATCAATCATCGCAGAATCAAAATTTTACGTGTTGTTAGCGGTTATAGAGATTAAAAATCTTTATTCGTAGATTCTGGTGACCAATTAGAATAAAAGCTTACAATTTTTTAGTATACAATTATTCAAATAATCAATTATCAAAATAAATGGCTACACCAGATGAATTGAAGCTTATTTTTCAAAAATATGTACCAGAAACCTTAACGGAGAATCAAATTGAAGCTGTTTGTCAAGCTTGTAAAGGCAACAAACAAATAATAGTGCAAGTTGCAAAGTACATTAATAATGTTGAGCAGGCAGAAAATAGTCAGTTTGGAGACAGGATTACCTACGAGGGACTTGATCAAGAAATAAAGTTAATTATCCAAGAGCTTCGAGAAATACTCCAGCATATAAAAACTCAAACATCCCCTCAGACACAAGATGACAAGTATGTAGTAAAAAATAGCTCAGAAACGCGATTCATTTTACCTGCTCCACCGCCAATTATCAAAAAATTTGAGTTTGAGGTTGTAACTGTAGATGCTTATGGTATAGAAACTAAGCGTTGCAGTAAGCCGACTGAGTATTTTATCGAAAGTTTAGGTGATAGAGTTATTCTAGAAATGGTTGCCATCCCAGAGGGTAAATTTAAAATGGGAGCAGAAAAAGATGAAGAAGCATCCCAAGAAGAAGAACGTCCTACACACAGAGTTTATGTAAAGCCTTTTTTTCTAAGTAAATATCCTATTACTCAAGCACAATGGAAAGTAATTGCACAACTTCCAAAAATTAACCGTGATATTAATCCTGAAATATCAGAGTTTAAAGGAGATAACTTACCTGTGGAGAGGGTTTCCTGGTATGACGCACAGGAGTTTTGTCAGCGACTGTCAAGGGAAACAGGACGAACATACCGCTTACCTAGCGAAGCTGAATGGGAATACGCTTGTCGCGCGACAACTTCAACTCCATTTTATTTTAATAATATTACAACACACGTAGCTAATTATTATAGAGAAAACGAGGATATTGACGGCGTATGTTATCAACAAACAACTGAATTAGGTCGTTTTCCTGCTAATTTTTTTGGGTTACACGATATGCATGGTAATGTTTGGGAATGGTGCGCTGACTATTACCACGATGATTATTATGGCGCACCACAAGATGGGAGTGTATGGTTAGATGATGGATATGAGGAATATCGAATTTTGCGAGGTGGTTCCTGTGATTCTCCTTCTAATATGTGCCGTTCAGCATATCGCTTTTTTGAAAATCCAAGTGTTTACGGTAAGGCATTTGGTTTTCGCGTAGTTTGTTCTTAAACATAAATTTGTTAACTAACTAAATAATTGATAAATTCTTGCCTTGACATTTTGGATAGATGATAAGTCTGAAAGTTGTATACTTGTCTCCCTACGAATTTGAACTTTGGAATTAATTTTTGACTTAGTACACTTGGGTCTATAAGAGTGAGAAAGCCAACTCCAACTTCCTAGAATAGCAAATTTAGTATCACAAACCAATATTTTTTCGTTTGTTCCTAAATTTTCAATATGTATGCCTTTACCTAAACAAATTAAATGAGAACCTGAGTATTCAGAGAATAGTTTTTTTAGCTCGCTTTCGGTGGATGAGTCATTATTATCGTTCTCTTCACTGCCTTTATAGCCGTAAATGACTGTAACCTTAACTCCTCTTTCTAAAGCAGAAACTACATCATCAACAAATCGTATAGATTCCTTACCTCTAATCCAAGGTGTAACAATTATCAGTTCGTCTTCTGCTTGTTCAAGAGCGTCTTGAAAAAGATTGAAATGGTCACAATCATAAACTAAAGTACTTCCAGGCTGCTGTGGAGGAATTTCTGATTCAAATTTATACTCTAAAATATCACCATGCTCTCGAATGTGTTCAACTAGTTCGCGAGTAAGTCGCCCTTTCTCTAACTTGTAAAGATTACCGACTAAAATAAACAATTCCTTAGCTCTCGACACAGCTACATTGAGAAGGTTTGGTCGCCTGTTAATCCATGAAACACTATCTTGCGCTCGACATACCTTAGTAGATAAGATAATTACTTTCTTCTCAGAACCTTGAAAAGTGTGAATTGTGCCAATAGATTTGTAAGGAAATCCGGAGAATTTTTGAGTTAAACGCTCTCTTAATGCTGTAGCATGAGCATTAAATGGTGAGATTACGCCTATGTCATCTAAGGAGTAACCTTGAGTAAGTAAATGCTGAACTATCTCACATACTGAAGTAATTTCTTCTTCATTGACGTTATTGTAGATATTCCCCTCAACATGGTAAGCAATTAAGTGTGATTTTAATAAAGACTCAACAGGTTCTGTTTTTACCTCTAATCCATAGTTGGCAATAGTATTACAATATTGAATAATGCTAGGTTGACAGCGATAATGTTGTATTAAACCAATTCCTTGACCTTTATCGTTGTCTTCTCCTGTTGCTCCTGCCGCGCGGTGATAGGTAGTAGCGCTATATTCTTCTTCTGGGCTGTAACGATGGTAATCATTTTCTGTTAAACCTTTATCTATAAATGAGATTTGACGATAGTTTTGGCGCCTTCTGTCACTTAAAGTGATGACAGGCTCAATTTGTTGAGGGTCTCCGACGATAATAGCTTTACGGGAGCGCACTAGTAGAGGAAAGGTTTTGTGCAGGTCAATCATTCCGGCTTCGTCTATAATTGTGCGGTCAACACACTCAGAAACCCACGGGAGCATATTTCGGATTGAAAGTAGTGTGCTGGTAATGGCAGGAAATATCAAAGTCAAATTTTTAATATGCTCATCTAGATTCTCCTTCATTTTATTTCGGTCTTTCCAATTACCAGAGATAGCGCTTGAATACAGTTCCAAAGAAGATTTTACACGGTCTTTAGAATACAATGCTTGCTGAGTCAGAAGTTCGCGTGATAGCTTAAATAATTCCTGATGTTTGTCATGAAAATCTTGGTGAAAAGATAGGTAAAAATCTTTTAAAGACTTGTTTAATAAGCTTTCTAATGTAGCTAACTCTCTCAATGCATCATCTTTTTTTTGCTCTATAGTGCTTATATCTCCAGAATTTTTTTGTAATCTTGCTTGTATACTTAATAGCTCTTCTGCCTTTTCTAGTCTTTCTCTAACTAATCTTGCTTGTTGGATTAAATCGCTACGATTTTTAGGGTTTTCTACGCGAAAAGGAGTATTAAAGGTACTTTCAATCGCTGACTCACAATCTATAGCTGCCTTTGTGATTAAATTTTCTTCTGTTCTCCCAGTCAACCAGCGCAATAAACGATTCCACCAGGGCAATCTTTCTCTCGGTAACTGTCGTTCTACATTATCAAAGCGCAAATTTATTTTTCGATAAGCTTCTATTGGTAGCTGCTCATACTCTGCTAGTTCCGTTGACCGTAGCTCGTATTGGGTTTTGGTTGATAGTGCTTCTTCTAAATTATCTTGAAGTGTCTGTGTTTGTTGTAAAAGTTGAGATTGTCTTTCTTCTGATAAACTTCTTTGCTGACGCTGCTCTAAATAATTAGACTCCTCAGTTACTAGACTATCTTTAATTTTTTTTATTTGCTGCTTAAGATTATCATATATAGCGCCATCAAAACTATTTTTTTGTAAGTAATCAACTGCTTTTTGTATTTTTTCTGTAGCACCCCCCGATGATTGAATATTCGCTTTACTTCCTCCTTTTAAATAAAGGAAATCATGTTTTAAAGATTTATCCGCTAACCATTTATCTAGCTTTTCTATGACATTATCAACAGCCTTATTATTAGTACTACTAATGACAATCAGGTTATTACCACCTTCATCTTTCTCAATTGCTCTAAGGGCGCGTTGAGCTACCTGTTGGGCGATAAGATGAAGTATAAGAGTGGTCTTCCCAGAACCTGGCGGTCCTTGTACAGCAGTTATAGGTTCACTTTGAGCGTGCTTTATTGCTGTTAATTGCGAATTTGTTGGTGCATGGGTTGGGAAAGCACCCATGTAAGTGACTTCGTGTTTTGGAGGCTGAGGTGTACCGAATAAATATTCGTAAGCTGGGTGTCCTTTCGACCAGTTCTTCGAGCCTGATTTTATTTCTTTCAAGTCTTGCTTAAGATTCCTAGAATATATTGCTCCTGTAAACTCAAACAAGTAGGGTTGTCGTTGAATCTTATAGCGACGATGTACAGCAACTTGTCGCATCCACTCTTCATAAGTTCCAAACTGTAACTCAAAAGTTGTTTCAAGAAAGCGTCGCAACCCATCTTGAGTAATCAATAGTTCGCGCTGTTCATCATCTAGCCCCAGGAAGGTGGCTACGTTTTCTCCTGCTTCAGTGAGTTTTAATTCGTCAATATTCCAGCCTTGCCCTTTATACTCTCCTCTAAGGATGGGAGTAATATCCAAGCTAAACAAAGGGCAAAAATAAGATCTTTCCTGGTCTACATCTTGAACTTGTGGAAAGGACAAAGACCATACAGTTTCCTGTTTTTGCTGCGCTTTGGTAACTTTTTGCTGTAATTCTAAAAAAACAGCTTGGTCAATCAATATATTATTGCCTATTATATTTACACCATCCTGTTTGACTATATCCTGCTTACCTGCTTCAATTCTGGCGTTACTGAAATCGTCCAAATCAACATAGTCTAACCATGCGTTGAGAATCGCGTCTACTTTGCTAGCTGCGTTCAAAAGTACCTCCAGGTAGCGGTGCTGGCTATAATTTTTTTATTAGCACTAGTATACTATCAGACTTAGTAGATTCGCCCAAAGTTAATGTTTTATTTATTAAAATCAATTTATGTATTTACACGGCTTTAGGCTAGGCGCCAAGCACTTGTCAATTTCAATTTACATTTTTCATTTTTCATTTTTTAAATAGAAGGACGTACAACACGAATCAGTTTACCTGGTAACGGTTCTTCCCGTGCGATTGCTTCGCAAATCCGAGTCGCCATTCGAGGTCTGTCAGCATCATTAGTACAAACAATAATACCCGCGTGTTCAGAGTTTGCTCTATGCAGTCGGATAAAATCTTCACGGTTAAGGGTAATAACAGCCCGGTTGTCATTGACTGCGAAAGCTAACACCTCCTCATCCGGGATGCCTAAATTGGCATTTCCAGCTTCCTGTACTGTTAAAACATCATGTCCCATTGTCCGAAGCAGTTCGCTTACTTTCCTTGGAAACTGCTCATCACTATATAAACGCGCCATTAATTAAGCAACCTCATTAGCATGGATAACTGCTTCAATTTCTTCTGGGTAAGCATCCGCATACGCCCAAGCATTAACTAAATCACCTGCACTAATATGAGGATAGTCTTGCAGCAGTAGGGCTTCACTGATGCCAAGACGGCGCGCTTCAACCAAAAGCCAAACAGCTATGCGAGTTCCAGCGATACAAGCTTCTCCACCGCAAACACCAGGAGTTTTGGTTATACCTTTGGCGCCAATTTCGATACTTTGAGTTAGTCTTTGGATAATTGCTGCTTTTTCGGTTGCAGGTAATGCGAGAATTTGATTTTCTAGTTCTTTGAGAGTCATAAAATACTAACACTGATTTGGGCTTGGTTTGATTGTAGCTAAATAGTTAAGTTCAAAGTTGCCAAATACGCAATATATAGCAGTCCTAAATCATTTGTAAAATCCAGACGGTGTAGAGACGCGTTCACAGAGTGTACCGCAGGTAAATTTCGCGTCTCTACAGTATATATTTTAATGTATACAATTTATTTGTTGTAAACATCACCAATGTGGAAGTTTTTGGCTTCATTGATGTTAGTGATGAATTTTCCATGTTGATTTATGACATCGGCAATTTTGTTAATCTTTTGCGTCGCATCTGGCTTAACTTCTTCCCATCCTTTACTGGGTAAACCTTTACCACCCCGTAGCTTGGCAATTACAAAATCTCCTGCGTCTATGTCAAAGTGAGGAATTTGCTCTGCATTGCACAATTGACGCGCGCTTTCAGGTACTGCTTTTCCTAAATAATTCATTAAATTAGAAACTCGGACTTCTGTATCACCTGGTTTATTAGCAGCACCTTGTAGAGCTTCAAGAAAATGATAGGTGTAGATGCTGCTTGATACATCCTTTATCCAAGATTTTTGCTGACCTTCTGAGGAAGTAAAAACAACTCTACCTTTGCCTTGTTTTAAGTCATCAATAAAACCTTTAGATGGGGCAACTCTAATAAATTCATCAAATTCTTCTTCGAGTTCCAAATCTGCTTCTTTAGAAGTCGCCATTCCCGCTGCATGGCAACTATCAATTATAACTAATAAACGTTCAGCTTGGATTTGCCGTAATGCATTTGTAAAAGTTTCTGCTGATAGCGCAGAACTCGCTATTTTAGTTGGCTTAATATCATGTTGAACTAAATAATACAGCTTTGTATTTTTATCTACCCAACCGTGTCCTGAATAGTAAACAAATACAGTTGCTTTAGGGTCAGATTCTACTTTTGCTTTTAACCAATTCAAGCCATCTAGAATTGCTGCTTTAGTTGCTTCTTGGTTATTCAAAACCCGAATATGCTCTTTGTCATCAGGATAAGCACATAATTCCGGGTCAACTAAAGCCGCATAAATTGCTTGAGTATCTTTTACCGTTACTGGCAGTGATAATTTACTATAAGCTGACTCACCAACACCAATTAATAGTGCATAACCGTTAATAAATTTATCGCTCATTTTATTTTTACTCCATGAAATTCGTTATTCTTCGTAGCGACTGACGCGGAAAATTACATAGTTGTAAGGCAGCGTATAATTATTGAATCTATTTACAACGGCGCCCACACCCGAATCATAAACCCATTGCTTCCAATCAATCGCGATTTCATCAGAAACCTGTACTGCAATATAATTACCTTCAGCTAAACGACACCCCAGAGGCGAATTTTCAAAGTCTAATCCTAGGTAAAATTTTTGTACAGCTACATTTTCACTGCGTTTAGCCAGTAACTTTACTACTCCCAAGGTAATTTCTGTAAAAGGAGCAATAGCAGGTTGGGCAGTTGTTAAAAGTTTGAGTCCACTTTGAAAAGGTGAAGACTCTAAAGCCATTAATATTGCTTGGTCTTGTTCATTTTTTACATTCACCGTTGAACATTCAAAAGCTACTCCCTGAGAACCTACATTCAAACCAATAAATACAGGGAAACCAGCAATACCAGCTGACTGTCCCTCTTGTACACGATAAGTTTGGCTAAAGCTAACAGACTCCTGACTTTCAGCTATTTGATTACGAGCAGCAAAAGTTACCATGACATTGTGCGTACCTCCACCAGGGTACTTTTCTATATACAAACGGTCTAGACGAATATTAATACGGCTGTTTTTGAGAGTTTTGTCAGCCGTTATTACACTGGGGTGTTGGATAGGTTGAGGTTGTAACGAACTTTCCTTCAGGGGAGCAATGTAGCCAAATTTATGCGTAGCGTACATCCAAGGCTGGTCTTGCACCAAGTTTAAAAACTCTAAAATGCCTTTGTCACCCTGTTCCAGATTATCATCCTCGATAATGGTGCAGTTAATATCGGGGTCTTTCATCTGTTGTAACTTTGTAGCTATCCATTCAGGGTCTTCAGATTCACCAATAACCTTGATGTCATCGAATATACTATCTGGCACTTTGCTCTCCTAGTGGAAAATACAAGTTTTCGTTAACACAAATTATTGTACAAGGGTGTTTCTAAAATTCGCTTACTATGAAATTGTAGTCTATGTAACAATTTAGACTAATCCTCAACTGTATTTTCTTTAGATTCATTTCTCTTCGCTTGTGCCCTTTATACACAAAGACCATCTTCACAAATCAATCAGGAATTTGGAATTTCATAGCATCTGCTTGTATAGAGTAACAATTATAACTAGCTTCCTGGCGCCTATGAGTTCTGATAATGACTTAAACGCTATTTTCGACCGTATTGCTAATCACCAAGCAACCGAGGGTGATATACAGACCTTACGGCAAATAATATCCGTGCGTAATGGTCAGAGTGAAATACAAGTAGGTAAAAGTATTGTCAATATCACTGAAGGTAGAGATATTCATATTGGCGACCGTATTTATCAAGGTATAGGCGCCGAAGCCATTAAGGAATTATTACGTTCAATTTTACAAGAAAGCCAAACTCAAAAGCCGATAAACTCACCAAAATTCATCCCTTATAGCGGCACCCGCCAATTTGTGGGACGCGAAGAAGAACTTACCAAACTTCACGAACAATTACAACAACCCCGCACCGTAGCAATTTCAGCCGTTGCGGGAATGGGTGGTGTGGGAAAAACCGAGTTGGCAATTAAATACGCAAAGGAACATGAAGCTGATTACCCTGGTGGTATTTGCTGGTTAAATGCCAGAGAAGCAAATTTAGAAGCGGAGATTGTGCAGTTTGTCTCACTCAATATGAATTTAGCAGTTCCGCAAAAGTTAAACGAAAAACCACTCTCGTTGACGGAACAAGTAACTTGGTGTTGGCAAAATTGGCAGCCACCATCCAGTTTGGTGTTGCTTGTCTTTGATGATGTCACCAATTTAAAGAATATCCGCTCTTGTTTACCAAGGGTTGACAACCGCTTTCGGGTGTTAATTACAACACGCATACGACGATTAGACAGTAATTTTGTTGAGATATCTCTAAATGTGTTGTCACCAGAGGAGGCTTTGCAACAACTAGCTACAATTTTGGGGGAAGAAGACAAGCGGATACAAAAGAAACCTCAAACAGCGAAAGATTTATGCAAATGGTTAGGTTATTTACCTTTGGGTTTAGAATTAGTTGGGCGATATTTGGCAGAAGACCCTGATTTATCTTTGGCAAAAATGTTGCAGGCTTTGAAAACAAAACGGCTGCAAAATCGGGCAATTAATCCTTCTGAAGAGGAATTACAGTCAACCGAAATGACAGCTAAGTTAGGGGTGAAAGCAGCATTTGATTTAAGCTGGCAAAAACTGGACGCACTAACACAGCGTGTGGGCGAGTTGTTAAGTTTATTTGCCCCCGATGTGATTCCTTGGGAGCTTGTAGAGTCTGCAAGTAAAAAGATGAATTGGGTGGATGATGATGTTAATGAAGCTAAAAAGCAGCTTTATAAATATCATTTGATTCAACGTTTAGATGATTCGATTGCAATCTATAAAATTCATCCACTGGTTAGGGAGTTTTTGATTGAACAGCTAGCAGAAAATTCCAATTATAAACCAGAAATGCAACTAGGAAATGAAGAGAACTTGAAACAATCTTTTGTGACGACAATATTATCAATAGCAAAGGAAATACCCCAAAATCTCAACCTTAAGTATATTAACTATTTTAGATTTATTATTCCCCATTTAGCTGAGATTGCAGAAAACCTTCTCGATGTTGTAGACGATGAAGATTTATACTTTGTTTTTTACAGTTTAGGAGCATTTTATCAAGGGCAGGGTTTATACGTATTAGCCGAACCGTGGTCTAATCAATGCGTTTTAAAAACACAAGCACGTTTAGGTTCCGAGCATCGTGATGTCGCAGCTAGCATCAACAACTTGGCTGAACTTTATCGTTCTCAAGGAAGGTATAATGAAGCGGAACCTTTATATGTCAAAGCTTTAGAACTTTTTAAATGCTTGTTTGGTTACGAGCATCGTGATGTTGCACGTAGCATCAACAACTTGGCTGCACTTTACTACTTGCAAGGTAGGTACAGCAACGCCGAATCCTTATATATCGAAGCATTAGAGCTTTCTAAACACTTGCTGGGTTGGGAGCATCGTGATGTTGCACGTAGCATTAGCAACCTGGCTTCATTGTACCGTTCCCAAGGACGGTACAATGAAGCCGAACCTTTATGTATCCAAGCTTTAGAACTTTATAAATGCTTACTAGGTTTCGAGCATCTCAATGTTGCACGCTGCATCAACAACTTAGCTGAACTTTATCAATCACAAGGACGGTACAGAGAAGCGGAACCTTTATATCTTCAAGCTTTGAAACTTTCTAAACGCTTGCTAGGTCTACAGCATCCCTATACTGCATGTAGCATCAGCAACTTGGCTAATCTTTACAAATCTCAAGGACGGTATAGCGAAGCAAAACCTTTATACCTCCAAGCTTTAGAAATAAGAAAACATTTGTTAGGTTTGGAGCATCCCGATGTTGCACATAGCATCAACAACTTAGCTGCATTTTACCACTCGCAAGGTTGCTACAGCGAAGCCGAACCTTTATATGTTCAAGCTTTAGAACTTCATAAACGCTTGCTAGGTTTAGAGCATCCCGATGTTGCACATAGTATCAGCAACTTGGCTGAACTTTACAACTCGCAAAAACGGTATGACGAAGCAGAACCTCTATGTATCCAAGCTTTAGAACTAAGGAAACGCTTACTAGGTTCTGAGCATCCCGATGTCGCTACCAGTATCAACAACTTAGCTGAACTTTACCATTCCCAAGCACGGTATAGCGAAGCCGAACCTTTATATATCCAAGCTTTAGAACTAAGGAAACACTTGCTAGGTTTGGAGCATCCCGATGTCGCTACCAGTATCAATAACTTGGCTGAATTTTATCGTTCCCAAGGACGGTACAGCGAAGCCGAACCTTTATATATTCAAGCTTTAGAACTAAGGAAACGTTTGCTAGGTTTGGAGCATCCCAATGTCGCACAGAGCATCAACAACTTGGCTAGACTTTACCACTCGCAGAAACGGTACAATGAAGCCGAACCTTTGTATATCCAAGCTTTAGAACTTTATAAACGCTTGCTCAGTGAAGAGCATCCCGATGTCATCGCGCAAATAATTAACAACTTGGCTAAACTTTACTGTTCTCAAGAACGGTACAACGAAGCCGAACCTTTATATATCGAATCTTTAGAGCTTTATAAAAACTTGCTCGGTGAAGAGCATCCTAATGTCGCACTCGCTATCTACAACATCGTTCAAATGTACTATTTAGAAGAACGGTATAGCGAAGCAGAACCTTTATGTATCCAAGCTTTAGAGCTTTATAAACGCTTGTTCGGTGAAGAGCATCTTAACGTCGCACTCGCTATAAACAACTTGGCTGAACTTTACTACTGGCAAGAACGATATAGTGAAGCCGAACCTTTATATATCCAAGCTTTAGAACTTTATAAACGTTTGCTTGGTGAAGAGCATTCTGATGTCGCACTCGCTATAAACAAGTTGGCTCGACTGTACTACTGGCAAGGACGGTATAGCGAAGCAGAACCTTTATGTATCCAAGCTTTAGAACTTTATAAACGCTTGTTTGGTGAAGAGCATCCGGATGTTGCAAAAGTGATCAACAACTTGGCATTAATTTACGACTCGCAAGGACGGTAAAGCGAAGCAAACCTTTATATGCCAAAGCTTTATAACTTTGTTTACAAGCTTGTGGCGAAAATAAACCCTTTACCCAAACTGTCACCCAAAATTATGAAAATTGTTGCAATAATATGAAAAAGTTTGATTCTTGATAGCGAACAATTTTTGGATTTTAAATTTTATTAGTATGCTTTGTATGATTATCTATCTAAGTGCAACAAAGTATTCACTAAACCAAGAGCAGTCACAATATATACACTACCAACTTTATTCGCAGGAATCTCAATATCACCTTTTGTAAAACACAATAGTGCAGTTACCCACCGCGCGCCTTTTAAACTCCTCACTTCTTTCGCTTGACCTTTGAGTTTATAAATTAAATCGCCTTCTGTAAAATCATAAGTATTTCTGCCATAGCGCTTTCGCAAACGACCATTTTCGTAAACTTTAGTACCACCGTGGGACTTAACATCGACAACGTACCAATTCCCTTTGGGAGAGCGCAACACCACATCCGCATCTCCCCATTTCCTAATTCTTATGTTGTATTCAATTTGCCATCCTCTATGTTCCAAAGGATGCAATAAAGCAGCTACTTCGCTTTCTGCTTCGGCACCACGTTGAGCATCCGAAGCTCGTTTCATTAGGTGTTGCCCACTGCGGTATAAATAGTAGGTGCCAGCTAATCCCCCTACCGCTAGCAAAACTCCTAATGAAGAAGTGCCTATAATAATGAACAAAACAAATGTCCCAATCAAAACACCTGCTGCTAGAAGGTAACGCAGCATTCCTAGCTGGTATCTTTCGTGACCCAGTTTACGGATATTGTTTGCAGGCAGCCTTTTAGTTTGTGGCAATTTTACGTCGTTAATGGTGCTAAGTTTATATATTAATGAAGCTTACAACCATTAGGACTCCCAAAATCAAGAATGTTACTACACAATAACAATAAATAAAAAGAATAACTTACTCGCTTAAATCTTGTAAAATCATTTGAATATTTTCTTTTAATGTAGGTAAATCACGTTCAAGGATTCCCCAAACATCATTATAATCTACCCGTACATAGTCATGAATTAATACATCTCGCTCACCCTGCTATCTGTTTCCATTTTACATCAGGATATTTTTGCCGTAACTCCTGAGAAATCCTTTTAGTTGCTTCGCCAATAATCTCAAAATTCCTAACTACCGCATCCTGAATCATTTTAGTACTAGCAAAAACTTCTTTGTCCCCGACTGTATATTCTTCTATTCTTTCAATACATTCGGCAATATCCATTAAATAACGCTTTTCATTTCTCATAACATTACAGCTTCCTGCAAAACTTTATCCCTGATTAATTCATGTAGATTACTAGGTTTTGCTACGTCAACTTCACGTTGTAATAATTCTTCTAAATCTTGTTTTAAACCAATCCTGTCTAATAAATTTCTTCCATCCTCCATTTCCACTAAAAAATCAACATCACTATCTTCTCTTGCTTCTCCTCTAGCTACCGAACCAAATACTCGCAGGTTATAGGCGCCATATTTAGCAGCAATATTTAATATTTCTTCTCGTAATGGTAGTAATAATTCTTCAATTCCCATAAATTTACACTTACTCTTATCTCTTATTATAATTAAATTTGTGTCTCTAGTTGAACGCTTGACTTGTGTATAGCTGATGCGATAAAGTCCCATAGCTGAAAATCATCTCATCAATTCGTTGCCACAGTTCTTTAAGATTCACTAACTCAGCTTCGTCTCCTTCTGTACAAACTGAAATAATATGATTTTTATCCTGACCCCAGAAGCTAATTGCAACGAGAAACTCTGTTTCACCTTTACCTGCCCATATTTCTATCAAACTCACTATAGTTTGCGTTATTATAGCAATTTCTTTAGAGGGGCAGGTAATTAATAGTTCGCCTGGTTCTAGCTCAAAGCTTGCAAATAAATCATTAGTTAGGGATAGTTCCTCAAACTTTACTGTATCCTGCTTAACCAGTAATTCAAACTTTCTACTATTGCTGCACGTAAATAAAAGAGTGTCCATTAGGGGTGACAGCTTATTGTTTTGTGCTAATGCGACTCTAGCAAGGGATGTAACTGTCTGCCCTAGCAATGCCTGAAACTGTCCTTTTAATCTACCCATGCAAGTGCTGCTCCTTTATTCTCTTCTATTTTAAATACGTGATCTAAAAACTTGTTAGAATATTGATATTTGTTGAGGTAATTGAAAAATGAAATTAGCAGAGTTACCAAAGCAAGTAATTGACGACCTTTCTCAAGAAGATGATTGGCGGTTGGATATTGACCCTGGATTTGATGCCAAGCACGAATTTTGGATGCGTTGGCGGCATTTTATTTCTTTACCAGAAGAACACCCTTCATACTCTGAGATGACTGAAGATGATTTAGCTGATTTTATCAATTTTAATGGTTTTGATATACTTTTACCTGTTAGCCGTTCCCATCATCCCAATATTGCATTAATACGTTTGACTCCTAGTGCTGATGAAAAAACAGTAACACTATATTTACATGATTCTTTTCACGAAGATTGGTTTACAAATGAACGGGGTGCAAGATACGGTTTTTTGGCTGTTGCTGACCGTTATGAAAAATTTGGCTGTAATTTTTATTTAGCTTCTTACTATCACTTCTGCTATTTGATTAATCAGGATTACGAAATGGCAAAGCAAATAATGCAACAGAAATTGGCGAACCAATAAAGATGCTCAATAATTCGTGTTGCATTAACGCACCTCTATACTTTGCCGGACAGCAACTGATAACTCATTGCTGTTATATTCAACCGCTCGTATATTTTCATGTTGACGGCTTAAACGGAATAATTTTCCAATGGAATCATCTTCTAATTGAGCTAATGCTTCCTGAAAAGATGCTATACAGTCCCAGCTATGAGTAGTTGCAAATACTTGAATATCAAGCTCTTGAGCAATTTCAAGGATAAAGTGCCACATCTCACTTTGGGCTTCATAATGTAGTCCTGTTTCGATTTCATCTACTAGTAAAAATCCATTTTCTACTGTTACTGATGCCATTGCTATAGCCAGAATACGGCGCATTCCTTCACCCATACTAATTAATGGTATTGGCTGAGGATAAGTATCTAGTTTAAGAAGAATGCTGGAATGATAATTTGGGTAACTAGTAAATCCAACCCTTCTCACTGCTGGTTCTAAAATTTGCAGCGCTGAAACAACTTTATTTTCTTTCGGTGTAAGTAAAATACTGTTCCATAGCTCAGATAATTTTTGATAATTTAGATTACTGCTTGCCAATAATAAACTTGGCTTCTTTGGCAGCAGAGGCAAATTATCTTGTTTAACAACTGTTCCATCAGCTAGTAGATTAATTTTAATTGGAGCATTAGAACCGTAGGTACAAATAATTTCAAACGCATCTTGATTAAATATATGTTTATTATTTATCTTACGTATACTCAATGATAAATCTGAATTTGATGACTTAATTAAGATATCTTGATTACCATGTGATTGAAAACCGTAAAATAAATTACGAACTTCCTCGCTTAAATACTGAGATAATTGATATTGATTCCCATCTCCACTAAGACCAGGAAGTTTATCAGTCTCAGCGCGATTTTGAAGTAATTCAATTAAAGAGCGGTTAATATCATCTTGATTAACTAATAAATATATAGCTTCTAGCAAGCTGGTTTTTCCACTGTTATTCATGCCAACCAGCAGATTTACTCTCGCAAAATCCTTGATGTGTAAATCCTTGAAGCAGCGATAGTTTTGTACTGTCAAGTCATTTAACATGAAATCCTCGGCGCCGTCCTGCGCTTATATTATCTCCTATTTTAATAACCTTCGCTCACCCAGGCGCCGCAATGCTACAAACGTGATTATATTTTTTTAAATATTACACGGCAAATGAATTCAATCCCCGTAGGATAGGCATCTTGCCTGTCCGTATATATGTAGGACAGGCGAGACGCCTATCCTACGTGATTCGTTACAAAAATTAATATTTCATTATATAACTTTTGGTAGATGTGTAAATAGAATCGTCCACATGCATAATCCGGATTAAGAATAAGATTCGGTATCAAACGCTACGATTTAAAGCTTCTAATTTTTTACGCTTAACGTAGGAGCGAACAAGAGCGTAGGTAAATTCCTGTATGGGTAAGAATTTAGTTGTGATTGGCAATGGCATGGTCGGTCACAGGTTTTTGGAACGGATGATAGAGTCTAATGATGGCGCCAGTGCAAATTGGAATTTAATTACTTTTTGCGAAGAACCGCGCGTTGCTTATGACCGGGTTAACCTCAGCAGCTTTTTTTCTGGTAAAAGTGCAGCAGACCTGACTTTGGTTGAACCTGGTTTTTATCAAGATAATAATGTCAAGATTTACATTGGTGACAAGGTTGTTTCTATAGACCGTGCGAATAAACAAGTTGTTTCTCAGAACGGTGTTAGTTTAACTTACGACAAATTAGTTATCGCTACTGGTTCATATCCATTTGTACCTCCTATTAAAGGACAGAATACTGAAGGAACGTTCGTTTATCGGACTATTGAAGATTTAGAGGCAATTGCAAACTACGGTAAAAACTGCAAAGTTGGGGTAGTTGTTGGTGGTGGGTTACTCGGTTTAGAGTGTGCGAATGCTTTAAAAAATCTTGGAGTTCAAACCCATGTCGTGGAATTTATGCCGCGTTTGATGCCTGTTCAAGTTGATGATGGTGGTGGAAGTGTATTACGAAAACGCATTGAAGATTTGGGAGTGAGCATTCATACGAGCAAATCTACTACAGAAATTGTCAGCGAACAAGGTAAAGTTCACAAAATGCTGTTTGCCGATGGTTCTGAGTTGCAAACTGACATGATTGTGTTTTCAGCAGGTATTCGTCCGCGCGATGAGTTAGCGAAAAGTTGTGAGTTGCAACTTGGTGAACGTGGCGGAATTGTTATTAATGATTTTTGTCAAACTTCTGATAATGATATTTACGCTATTGGTGAATGCGCGCTTCACCAAAATAGAATTTACGGTTTAGTGGCGCCTGGTTATAAGATGGCGGAAGTTGCAGCAGACCATTTGCGTGATTTTCACTTCAGTGAAAACTTCTTCACAGGCGCCGACATGTCAACCAAGTTAAAGTTACTAGGTGTAGATGTAGCTTCGTTTGGTGATGCGTTTGCGAAGACACCCGGTTCAAAAGAAATAGTTATTCAAAACGCAGTTGAGGGAACTTATAAAAAGCTAGTTATTAATTCGGAAAGTACTTATTTACTAGGTGGAATTTTAGTTGGTGATGGCTCTGCATATGGAATGCTACATCAAATGGTGCAGAACCAAATACCTCTACCACAGCACCCTGAAGATTTAATATTGCCACAGCGTACAGCTAGCAAAGCTTCATTTGGCGTAGAGAGTTTACCTGATACTGCCCAGATTTGTTCGTGTAATAACGTTAGTAAAGGCGCCATTTGCAGTGCGATACGCGACCAAAAATTAATGGATATAGGCGCCGTTAAGCAATGTACGCAAGCTGGTACAGGATGCGGTGGATGTGTTCCTTTGGTGACAGATTTACTTAAAGATGAATTAAAGAAAGCTGGTGTCGAAGTAAAAAATCATTTGTGCGAACACTTTGCATATTCTAGACAAGAGTTATATCACCTTGTTCGTAGTCAAAAAATTATCACATTCGATGAATTATTACACAACCACGGTAAAGGTAAAGGATGCGAAATTTGTAAACCTGCCGTTGCGTCAATTTTAGCTTCCGCTTGGAATGATTATATTCTCAACCCACCTCACACGGGACTGCAAGATACTAACGATGCTTTTCTTGCCAATATTCAAAAAGATGGTTCTTATTCAGTAATACCTCGCATACCAGGAGGAGAAATTACACCAGATGGTTTAATCACTATTGGTCAAATAGCCAAAGATTTTGGATTATATACCAAAATAACAGGTGCCCAGCGTATAGATATGTTCGGCGCCAGAGTAGACCAGTTACCCCACATTTGGAAGCGTTTAGTAGATGCTGGTTTTGAATCGGGTCATGCTTATGGTAAAGCATTACGAACCGTAAAATCTTGTGTTGGTAGTACTTGGTGTAGATTTGGTGTCCAAGATTCTGTAGGGATGTCGATTAAATTAGAATTAAGATATCGCGGATTGCGGGCGCCGCACAAATTAAAGAGTGCTGTTTCTGGATGTACACGTGAATGTGCAGAAGCACAAAGTAAAGACTTTGGAGTTATTGCCACAGAAAACGGTTGGAACCTTTATGTATGTGGTAACGGTGGTATGAAACCACAACATGCTCAACTTTTAGCAGCAGACTTAGACGACGAAACTTTAATTAAATATATAGACCGTTTCTTAATGTTCTATATTCGTACAGCTAACCGTTTAGAACGTACTGCGACTTGGTTCAATAAGTTAGAAGGTGGTATTGAATATCTCAAAGAAGTAGTTATCGAAGACTCTTTGGGAATATGTGCCGAACTTGAAGCAGAAATGGCGCATCATGTAGAAACTTATGCTTGTGAATGGAAAGCAACTATTGAAGACCCCGCAAAAATCGCACGCTTCCGTCACTTTATTAACACCGACGATACTGACCCCAATTTAGTATACGTCGAAGAAAGAGAACAACGGCGCCCTGCCAGTCAAGAAGAAAGAACAGTATTAATTTAATCCCCCCTAACCCCCCTTAATAAGGGGGGAACAAGAAATAATTTTTTTAGCCCCCCCTTATCAAGGGGGGGTTGGGGGGGATCAATCTTATCAACAATACTCAATATGTAAACCTATGCTTCAAACTGCATCAAACCAACAAACAACGCAATGGATAACCGTTTGTTCTCTTGAACAAATCATTCCGAATACAGGAGTATGTGCATTACTTAAAGGCAAACAAATAGCGATATTCCGAATAGGAAACACCGAAGAAATTTATGCTATTTGCAACTACGACCCCTTTAGTAAAGCATACGTTTTATCTAGAGGAATTATTGGCGACCGTAACGGTGTTCCAAAAGTTGCTTCTCCCATCTACAAACAAAACTTCAATTTAATTACAGGTCAATGTTTAGATAACGAAGCAATCAGCGTTCGCGCGTTTCCAACTAAAGTAGTTGATGGTCAAGTAATGGTAAATGTAGCATAATTTTTTACCACAGAGACACGGAGTACACAGAGAGGTGGAGTATACATCTCTGTCCCCTCTGCGCCTCTGTGGTAATTATCTTATATCTTGCACCTAGATTTATAAATGTAATTTTATTTACCAATTCTCTGATTATACTCATACCCGCCTAGGGTTAAAACCTGTAGGCTAAGAGCTACTGTTCATTAAAATCAACTAAATTAATCAGCAACATTAGAAACATGTTTATTTTAAATTACTGATTTATACGTAGGATGCTAGATATAAGTTATACTTGTTACCATGTTTCTTTTGGTAGAATTAGAGCCTGTAAACTAACAAGGAACGGGTCAAGATAACTATCTTCTTCTGCATATACGGCGTTTAACTCTTCTGTAAGATTTGAAGAAGATTCTGATTCTTCACTTTGCTGTTTTGCTTTGCTTACTTTATCGTTACTATTTAATATTTGGTGTTTTTGTTGCAAATTTTGGTTTAATAACTCATCTGAACTCATAAATTTAGGTGCCTCACATACTCACATACTCTACTTTAACGAGCGATTAATTGATAAACCTAAATATTAAGCAGGTATAGCTTCATTATCATAAGACCAATTACTACCTGGACCAAGAGAAAGGACATTTCCATCTGGTGTATAGAGCATCCAATGCTCATAATCTTCAGAATAAATTGAAAATAGTCTTAATATAACTTCATTTTCAAAGGTAAAGACCGTATCCCAAATAGGAGGCTGTATATCAATTGACTGCAACGACAACCCTTCTAAACGCACAATTGCTGACTCTATTTTACTTCGCTCATCTTCAGAAGCCGCTAAAACTTTGCCTGCTTGTTCTAGGCGCCATACACAATTATAAATCCACAAATGCCATTCCCCATGAACCTGTTGATGTCCATTAGTATTTAACAATGGTTGACCAAACTCCAAAGTCAGAAAACTACCAACCCCCAAGGAGACACCCCAGGCTTTTTGTCCCAACAATAAACTAATTCTTGACTTGACTTCATTAATGTTCATTTTTATACACCATCATTTTAGTTATCAAACTCTTTTAGACCTTCTTCTATAATTCCATGATAACCATAATCCTGACCACTGATCGCATCGTGTAAACGACGAACCTCACGTTTGGAAAGTTTTCGCCCTATAAGTTTTTCAATTTCACGAATAGCATCCGTGAATTGCTTATTCTGAGCTCTATTGCCCTTGGGTGTTCCTTCCGAAGACATGAGATGTATCCTCATGTAAGTGTAGAACTATAATACCAAGACTCAATTAGCATTTATAAATTGTTGATAGTGCGTTACTACCGAGCGTGATTTTTCGTAAATACACGAAAATGTTCTCATTTTAGGGTTTTCGTGATAAATATAACCAGTAGACTTAAGGCGCCATTCAATGTCCCAAAAGAAACATTGGGGCGACTTTGTGCGTCTGCGTTGTTTTACTGATTGTTAAATATATTTTATTCTTAAGTAATTTTTATGGCTTCTTGTGTTCGTACTGTCTTTCTATTATTACTCGGCGCCCAATTAAATACTGTTCCTGTTGCCCAAGCGCAAACACCAACTCCAACTCCAACCCCTAGAACTATTTGTCCAGCGCAACTTGCATCTAATCTTGATACTGTTATCAACCGTCCATTATTCAATAGGGTGCGGTGGGGTTTATTAGTGCAAAATTTGAATGGGCAAACGTTATATAACCGTGATGCGAACAAATTATTTACTCCGGCTTCTAATACTAAATTACTAACTACCGCAGCAGCTTTACAACAGTTAGGCGCCAATTTTAGAATTCGCACTTCAGTTTACCAAGAAGCGAATGGAGTATTGCGAGTTGTGGGTAGAGGAGACCCAAGTATTACTGATACACAGTTAACTGCGTTGGCAAAACAACTTAAAGCTAAAGGTATTACTAGAATTAATAAATTAATTGCTGATGATAGTTTTGTTCAGGGTGATGTTGTAGTACCTAGCTGGCAATGGGAAGATATACAGTCAGACTACGGCGCCGCTTTTGGTAGTTTTGTAGTGAATGAAAATGCATTTACTATTAGGTTGGCACCGCAAGCTGTAGGTAGACCATTACAAATTAACTGGGCAGAGCCAAATGAAGCAAGGATATGGCGACTACTTAACTTGTCTGCAACAGCAGCAAACGACCAACCAACAGATTTGAGTGTAACGCGCGACTTATCAGGGAATGTACTAAGAATTCAAGGACAACTTGCAGCCAATGCTAGCCCATTTGCTGTAACATTACCAGTCGTTGACCCTAATTTCTTCTTTTTGCGTCGGTTTCGTACAGCTTTGGCTTCGGAAGGTATTACTTTAAATGAAACAGCAGTAGAAGCAACTGGCGCCACAACTACCGAAGTTGCAGCTATTCAGTCACCGACTTTAGGAGAGTTAGCAGCAAAAACAAATGTAGACAGTAATAATTTATATGCAGAGTCTTTATTGAATACATTAGCTGTTAGACAAACTCGAAAACCAGGACAAACTACATCAGCTTTAGGGTTAGAGGTTCTCAAAACAACCTTAACGCAACTTCGAGTTAACCCCACAAGTTACTTCATCGTTGATGGTTCAGGTTTATCGCGTAAAAACTTAATTAGTCCCGAAGCATTAGTACAAGTATTACAAGGAATGGCAAAGGCGCCGACTGCATCAATATTCCGCGCGTCATTACCTATAGCAGGTAGAACAGGCACTCTCAAAAACAGATTTCGCGGTACACCCGCAGAAGGTATAGTTGTAGCAAAAACTGGAACGGTAGGAGGTGTTGTTTCCCTGTCTGGCTATATAACCACAGTCAACTACGAACCCTTAGTATTCAGCGTAATAGTAAACCAAACCGAACAACCCGCCAGAGTTTTACGCCAAGCTGTAGATGAAATGGTAGTAACAATGACACAACTAAGACGCTGCTAAAAAATTTTTGATTAAATCTCTTCTCTTGTGGAACGGGCATCCCTGCCCGTCCCAATATTCTTCTAACACTCAAGATATTAAAGTAATATATAGCACATGTAGTTAAAATGTATTTTAAATTACATTTAACACTGTTAACTTCAAACTGAGGATCAAAAGTTCAGTAGTTGCTAGAAAGTTAGGCGAAAAGGGTTTAATGTTAAAGAAATTTAAACTAAGTCCTATTTTTGAGGCTTTTGATGATATGGCGTTTACGCTCCCAGTACAGTATAGTTTTTTGCCTCGTTTTTATCGGCTTGCCAGCGTTAGCGCACTGTCGAATATGATGGTACCGCTAGCTGGTATTGTTGATATTGCCTTTTTGGGACACTTGGCTGATATTCGTCACTTGGCTGGAGTGGTTCTAGCTACTATCTTGTTTGACTATCTTTACCGCGTGTTGAAGTTTCTCCGTACTAGCACTAACGCACTAACTGCCCAAGCTGTAGGGCTTGATGACTCGAAGGGTGTGTTACTTGCTCTTTTGCGAAGCGGTTTGGTAGCGTTGACAATAGGTGTGCTTATTGTATTACTGCAATATCCTTTACAAAAGTTGGGTTTTGCTATTTTGAGCGGTTCTCCAGAAATTGAAGCGTCGGGAGTTGATTATTTTTGCGCGCGCATTTGGGGGGCGCCTGCTGTTTTACTAAATTTTGTTCTCATTGGTTGGTTTTTGGGACGTGAGATGAATGGCATTGTGCTGTTTATGTCTATTATTGGTAATGGCTCGAATGTTGCCCTAGATTATTTAATGATTAATAAGTTCGGTTGGGAAAGTATGGGCGCCGGACTTGCGACAGCAGCGAGTCAGTATTTAGCGTTGATAACTGCTTTGATTTGTTTATGCTTTACTATTCAATGGCAGATATTACCAAATGCTGTAAAAGAAGTTTTTGATTGGGCCGCACTTAAAGATACAGTCGTACTCAAGAGTAATATTTTGATTCGTTTCTTGACTTTGATTTCTGCTTATGCAATTTTTACTAATATAAGTGCAGCAATGGGAACAACTGTTTTAGCAGAAAATGGTTTGATTCTCCAAATCGCTTTATTGAGCCAGTTTACCATTCAAGGTGTAGGAATGACGGCTCAAACATTAACTGGTAACTTCAAAGGCAAAGGCGATACACAAAAGCTATTACCTTTGTTGACTGTTTCTGTAATGACTAGTTTGTTAATAGCTTTTGTAATTGCAATTGTATCGGTAATATTCCCTGATAAAATATTTGGACTATTAACAAATCACACCGAAGTTAGCCAACACATTAATACTTACACTATTTGGTTACTGCCTTTATTAGGGTTTACATCTATTGCTTTTATGTTAGAAGGATATTTCATTGGCTTGAAAGAAGGCGCCACTTTACGCAACGCTGTTTTAATTGCCTTCTTCTTAGGTTTCCTTCCTCTAGCATTTACCGCTTGGCATTCCCATAATAATCATGTATTATGGCTTGGTCTTGTATCATACATGCTAACTATTATATTGGCCCTTAGTATAAATCTGCCTCGTACTATCGGCGCCTTTAACCAACTTTCTTCTGAACCACTTACATCTAACTAGTAAGGTGGGCACTGCCCACCATACACTCAGCACCTTTACAAAAGATATCTATTTTCCTCTTTATTAATTCCCCAAATTTAGCTTAAAAATAGGGGCTGTATGGGAGAATCCTTATCATGAAGAATGATGCCATGCGCTCGTTACATAAACAGAGTTTTCTCAAGGTTAGCATCTTAAAGAACTCAGATTTAACCAAGATTTTTCGCTACACTCGCTTATAATACTTTTAAAAAATTTAATTTCCGCCTTTGTAAGAATACTTAAAGTTGTACTTTTAAGTATTATTACTGATTACACTGTTAATTTTAGATTACTAAGATAAGTGACATAGTTAGCCACACCCAGCAATTGTTGAATTGAACTGCTCGTTATCTAGTAATCAACTCGAAAGTAATTGGCTGTCGCTAATTAATTTTTGTTTGTGCCTATATTCTCAATAGTATGAATTTAACAAGTTTGAAAAGGCTTGCTAATTTCGTGTGTCCTAAACTTATTGTAAACATAAGGATAAATAATGGCAGTTTCGCTGGCAAAAGGGCAAAGAGTATCACTTGAAAAAGTCGCACCTGGTCTAACAGAGGTTTTTATTGGGCTTGGATGGGACATCAAAGCTACAGATACAGGTTACGACTTTGATTTGGACTCATCTATATTCATGTTAGGAGAAGGCGAAAAACTTATTTCTGATAACCATTTCATTTTTTACAATAATCTTACAAGTCCCGACCCTGATAAAT
The DNA here is from genome assembly GCF_019977735.1 of Calothrix sp. PCC 7716. Taxonomy (GTDB): domain Bacteria; phylum Cyanobacteriota; class Cyanobacteriia; order Cyanobacteriales; family Nostocaceae; genus Dulcicalothrix. The sequence goes on from NZ_AP025018.1 coordinate 2,002,625, forward strand.
CACTTCAGCACATGGGAGATAATCTCACAGGTATAGGTGATGGAGATGATGAAGTAATTAAAGTTCATCTCAAAAAAGTGCCAGCCGACGTTCAAAAAATAGTTGTAACTGTAACCATTCATGAAGCGCAAAAGCGCGCTCAGAATTTTGGACAAGTACGAAATGCTTTTGTCCGTGTTGTTAATGCTGAGACTAAACAAGAAGTAATTCGCTACGACCTTGTTGAAGATTACTCGATAGAGACAGCGTTAATTATGGCTGAAATTTATCGTAAAGATGGTGAGTGGCGCCTCAACGCTGTAGGAGCAGGATATCAAGGTGGCTTACAAGCTTTACTAGACAGATATAGCTAGTTTCATACAAATATGATTATTCTCAAAAAAAAGGGAGATTCCATAGAACTCTCTAAAAAATTTACCAATGTTGATATCAAACTAAGTTGGACAAAATCTGTTGATTTAGACCTTCATGCCTTTTACAAATTGAAGAATGGAACATTTGGGCATGTTTCATATATAAATAAAGGTAGTTTGAATCAAGCGCCTTGTATCTTATTAGATAAAGATGCTGGTGTTGGTAATACACCTGGTAACAATCAAGAAAATATTAAAATAGCAACTTTATCTCATGTAGACTATGTGCTAATTGCTACAAATATCTTTCGATTTCTCGGTTTTTTATCAGCGGGTGATAGTTTTGCGAAATATGACGGCAAAGTTACCGTCAAAACCGATGCTGGAGACCATATAGAAGTACCATTAATATCTGAAGAAATTGGTAAATGGTGTGTGATTACAAAAATAGACAATAGTAATTTATCTACACCAAAAGTAATCAATATTAATAAGGTACAAAAATCAGAGCCAACCCTAAATGAATTTTAGAAAGTAATCTACATGGCAATCAATTTACAAAAAGGGCAACGCATATCTCTCTCTAAAGAGGCGCCTGGACTAACAAAAATCATGTGTGGTCTGGGTTGGGATGTCGCAAAGCGTGCTGGTGGTGGTATATTTGGGGCTTTCAGTAAAACTAATGATTGTGATTTAGATGCCTCAGTAATTTGTTTAGATAGCAATGGCAAAATCAGAGATGCAGCTAATGTTATTTACTTTGGTAATTTATCTCATAAATCTGGCGCCATTACCCATCTAGGCGATAATCTTACGGGTGCTGGAGATGGTGATGATGAGCAAGTTATTGTAGACTTATCTCGCATACCTAATGATATTAGCAAACTTGTTTTCACGGTTAATATTTACGATTGTATCGAGCGTAAGCAAGACTTTACACAAGTAAAAAATGCCTTTGTGCGTTTAGTTAATACAGCTAATAATAAAGAGCTTGCAAAATACAATCTCTCTGGTTCTGAGTATCAAGGAATGACCGGAATGGTCATGGCTGAAATTTACAATCACAACAATGAATGGAAAATGGCAGCCGTTGGTAGTGGTGTTAACGTTGTCGGTTTAGAAGGACTCGTGCAATCTTACGCATAATAATGCATTGGCATATAAATGCGGTCAAATTAATTTTAGAATCAACTCAAAGCAATCTGTAAAATATTTATTCTCAAGAGGTAACTATCATGTCAATTAACTTAAGCAAAGGTGAAAGAATTAATTTATCTAAAGAAGCACCTAGCTTAAAAAAAGCAGGTATTGGTTTAGGTTGGGATATTAACGCTACAGATACAGGTGCAGCTTTTGATTTAGATGCTTCTGTATTTATGTTGGCAGCAAATGGAAAAATTGTTAACGAAAAATATTTTGTATTTTATAATAATGTATCATCCCCAGACGGGTCTGTAAAACACGAAGGAGATAGTAGAACCGGAGAGGGTGCAGGAGACGATGAAACAATTTCTGTTGATTTAGACAAGGTTGATGCTTCAGTTCAAGAAATACTTTTTGTTGTCACTATTCACGAAGCAGAGCAAAGAAAGCAGAATTTTGGGCAAGTTAGAAATTCTTATATTAGAATTTATGACAATATTACAGAAAAACAATTTGCTAAATATGAGTTGGAAGAAGATGCTTCTATAGAAACTGCAATTGAATTTGGCAAACTTTATCGAAAAGATGGCGAATGGAGATTCCAAGCTGTCGGAACAGGTTACAAATCAGGTCTTCAAAATTTTGTAGACCGCTACGCTGCTTAGTATCATCATAAACAATCTAGAAGCAATTTAATCTAGCAGGGGTAACAAAGGTGTATACCCCTTTCTAATTAAATTACTCATTCCTTAGTATGATTTAATTCAGGGAGATATATAAAATGGAAATAGAATTAACTAAAGGTAGTAGATTTAATCTTTCTAAGGAAGCGCCAGATTTAAAAAAAGTTGCTATTGGTTTAGGTTGGCAAGTTAGTAAAAATGGGCAAAGTTATGATGTTGACGCTTCTGTATTTATGTTAAGCGCCAGTGGCAAAGTTCCAAATGATAACTACTTTGTATTTTACAATAATCTTCAATCTTTTGATGGCGCCCTCAAACATACAGGAGATAACAGAACAGGAGAAGGAAATGGGGATGATGAAACAATATATGTTGATTTGGCAAAAGTAAACCCAGTTATTCAGGAAATCGTCTTTGTTGTCACTATTCATGAAGCTCAGGAAACTGAGCAAAATTTTAGCCAAATTAAAAACCCTTACATCAAAATTTATAATTATGAAAATAAAAGGTCAATTGCTCGATATAATTTGAAAGAAGCTTTTTCCCAAGAAACCGCTGTAGAGTTTGGAAGATTGTATAAAAAGGAAGATGAATGGAGATTTCAAGCGGTAGGAGAAGGTTATAATACTGGATTAAAAACTTTTGTAGATAAGTTTATTAATAATTCCAGGCATGAAGAAGATGCTAGTGCTAGAGAAAAAAAACTAGAAAATATTCAAGACAACAAGCCTCAAATAGCCATATCTTTAGATAAAAAACTTGAAGAAAAAGCGCCACATATTTTTAATCTTGTTAAAAAAGCCGATATATCACTTCAAAAAGTTAATTTAACAAATCATAAAGCAAAAGTTGCACTTTGCCTTGATATTTCTGGCTCGATGTCTTGGCTATACAGTTCAGGTAAAATACAAATTTTTGCAGAAAAAATTCTTGCATTAGGATGTCGATTTGATGATAATGCCTCTATTGACATATTCCTTTTCGGGGCTGACGCTCATCATGTTGGTGAAATGAATATTGATAACTTTAAAGATTTTATTCAAAATGTTCTTCAGAAATATCCTTTAGAAGGTGGTACCTATTATGGTAAAGCAATGAAGATGATTAAAGAGTATTATTTTAAGGGGTGGCAGAAAATGATAAATAAACATTTTGCTTCAAATCAACCTGTTTATGTAATGTTTGTTACAGATGGCGCCACTCATGACCAGTTGGAAACAGAAAAAATTCTAAAAGAGTCCTCACATCAGCCTATTTTTTGGCAATTTATGGCAATTGGTAAGTCACGGAAGGATGTTAAAGGAGAAGGTATTTTGGGGTGGTTATCTCAATTAATAGCAAGTGACTTCAGTTTTCTAGAGCAACTGGATGAAATGAACGACCGCTTTCTTGATAATGCAGATTTTTTTAGTGTAGAAGACCCAGAAACTATAGCAGATCAACAACTTTATGATTTACTGATGGCTGAATATCCAAATTGGGTTAAGTTAGCCAAAGCAAAAAAAATATTACGATAAAGGTAAACGAAATATAAACCAATGTCATTGTATGAGCGCTTAGATTTAACCAGACCTTCTCGTAAATCAAAATTACCTATTTGGGAACGCATCGATCTGACTAGGGCACCTAAACTTCGCTGTCCTGGATGCCGTTCACGCATTCACAGAGAATGGGAATTTTGCTCTTTTTGTGGACAAAACCTTAGAGAGCAAGATAGCGAGTTTCGCCGTTGTATCTGGGTAGATATATCTGGAATGGATGTTGCTGAAGAAAATAGAGAAGCTGTCAGTAATATTCTTTTTGATGCTTTTTCCAAAGTTTACGGCGCATTTAGAAGCGTGAATGTATTTTTGACTTCAGATCCACCCGACCCTAAACAGTGGGGGGAAGACTTTACTCACGTCTATATATTTGCTGACGACCAACCTGTTGACTATCTTGGTATAGCTACTTTTAAACAAGGAGTAGTTACAGACCGTGCAATTATTCGTATTGACCAAGTTTTTTATGCTTCTTCTAAAGCCAACTTAGATACTAATCAATTATCTAACTTAATTGCTAACGCTATTGCTCATGAAATTGGGCATACTTTAGGTTTAGACCATTCTGCGCTAACAACCGATGTTATGCATGATGGACTCGACCATACAGTTCATAGCTTGATCCCTCCTTCGTTTCATGAAAAGCAAATAAGTATGATGAATTTTGCTATTCGCAAACTCGGCGCCTGAAGTGGTGTCTAAGCAAAATCAGGAGAAGACGTGCTACCAGGTTTTGTTTTAGATATGCAGTTTATATGGTAATTATTTAACCTGTTCTTAGTAATCTTAAGTCGGAGGCGCCTAACCTCCACGCTTTGCTCTGTGTCCAAAGTTTTGGGGAGTTCTCTCTTCTTTCTTCTTTCTTTGTGTCCTTTGTGTCCTTTGTGGTTCATTCCTCTTAACTCTCCAAAATCAATGACGTGAACCACTAATTACATTGTATAAAATATTTTTAATTGGTAGTTAGTTATTTAGTTATAAATTTTGCTGGCGTAACTTTTAAGATTATTCTTACAATATTTACATACGTGTAAATACTGCTAAAAATAATTGATGCAACACAGGTATTCGGTAAGAAATCAATTAAACAGTGGTTTTCATTCTTGTGTCACATAACATATATGGCAACAACATTTATATATGTACAGGTAAATTTATCTAGAGGTTGTTAGTATAGTATTGATACCTACATCGATGGTATTATGTCACGCTGCCAACTATGACAGGTCGTTATGGCATTAAATCTACCCAAAATTCCAAGTTGGTTAAAAATATCTATCGCATCGATAGGTACTGTAACTGCTTTTGCTTTTGAGGGCATTATTGGAAATACAGCTCATGATGCTCTTAAATATGCTTCGCCTTTTCTTAATATATCCATAACTGTTCGCTTGTGGGTTGCAATATTATGTGTATTTTTTGTAGTTTTTCCTTGTTTATTGGTTATACAGCGTTATCATGCTGCACATCAAATATCTGTAAAACTTCATTCGCTTGATGAAACTCTATGGTATTTGTTGCCTAAGTTATGTGAGGCGCCTGATGCTAGTCTAGCTCTACAACGTTTTTTCGATGAATTTTTAGAGCAAACACTTGAATTTCTCCAACTTTTAGATGGTTGTGGTATCGCTGTATATGCTCCCGATGTTACTGACCCTGATTATCTCACTACTTGGTTTTTTCTGGAATATCCAAATGAAAGTCCTGATAAAGCACGCTTTTATATTGGAAATGGTTCTAATGCTAAACGTGGTATTGCTGGTCTGACTTTTTTAGATAAAAAAAGCTATGTTGTGCATTTATCTCGAAAAAATGGAGAATTACAAGCAGATAACCCCGAATATATCTTTTTTGATAAGGCTAAACGGCGCCGTTTCCCGTATAAATCATTAATTACAGTTCCCATTATTGGCGATACGGGCGATTGTCTTGGGGTTATGTGCTTGTATAGTAATTATGTTACTGCTTTTGATTCAAGTGCAGTTAAAAACCTGTTGGTTGCTATTTCTGGTCGTCTTTCTACTGCTATGCTCGTTGCAAAAGCACATCATATGCATCCTTTGCTTCCCTAAGACTATTTACTGCTAAAAATTGATGTTAGTTTTTTTATAAAACGCGGTATTACACTTCGCTGTTTGGCTAAACCAAATGTTACAAGCGTATAATCTGTACCGTAGTCTCGTTCTGCTTGGTGAAACTCTTGTTTTGATATTCTGCCTCGCATATACTCTTTAGAGGCTTTGTTCAAACGTAGTTGGCGCTCTTCTGCGGTTAATTTTTTGGCGAATTCGTTGTTACTTAAGCTATATACGCTTCTCATAATTTTATCTACTTAACTTTTTTATTTTATTTATACTTGTACTTGTTACAGATAAATTGTTTCAGCTTTGTTAATCTAGCATTTTTAGGTTTTTACAGCAATAAAGATTTATAATGAGAGAATCATCATAAATCTTTATATTTGGGATTTACTATTTTATTAACTTCAAGTGTATTTTTTGGTTTTCGGAAAATTTTTTTGTGTTATTAGCAAATTAAAGGCGGGCAGGGATGCCCGCTCCACAATATTATACTCAACACTCAGCACTCAACACTCAGCACTCAGCACTCAACACTCAGCACTCAGCACTCAACACTCAGCACTCAACACTAATTAAACAGGTTTGTGAGCTATTAGGTATTTGCTCATGAAGTGTACTTGTGTGTCTATGTTTTCAAAACCTGCTTTCTGTAAGCGCTCTACCAAATCATCGGTCATGTAGTGGCGATAATATGGTTCGTGGAAGGTTTCGTAGAAGTTGTGCATTATTGGTTCGAGTTCAGGTGAGTCACTTACCTGGATGGAGTCGCAGATAATAAATGTTCCACCGGGTTTGACGACACGGAAGCATTCGTTAATAACGTTTTGCCGCGCGACTCCTGGTAGTTCGTGGAATAAGAATACCGAAGTGACTGCGTGGAAGTAGTTATCTAAATATGGTAATTCTTCGCTGTTTGCTTGCAGTAGTTGCGGTACTTCTCCAGGAATTTGAGATAGTAGTTCGTTTGCTTTGCGTAAGTAAGCTGGTGATAAGTCTGTACCGTAGAGCGATGCATGAGGTAGTGTGCTACGAATTGCTTTTAGGGTACGACCTGTACCACATGCTACGTCTAATACTCTTCTTTGTGATGGTGGTACTTCTGCAAAAAAGTTTAAGTTCTCTTTTAATGGCGCCAAAATTCTACGACGCATTGCATCTGCTGAACCACCAAACAATATCTCGACTTGTAAGTCATACATATTGGCAGACAACTCGCTCAAGTAGCCATCTGTCTGATGGTGGAAGTTTTGCACGTAGTAGCTAGGGTAGCCTTCAGTATTAATACCTGAAGAAAAATCTTGGTACTTTTTGTTTTTGGCACGTTCCCAAATTTGCGGCATGTCAAACCACATCATTGGATAGTACTTGAAGAAGTCTTCCCAGGAGTTATCGAATAGCAGACTTTCTGAATAAATACCGCGTTGCGAGTCTTGCCAGTCAACTTCAAGTAGATTATTTAATCTTTCTTGAATTTTTGGTATAACCCCAGTTGGAATTGGTGTTGTTTTATTCTCAGTCGGTGATATCAAGTTCATTAAGCGTGTGCTAATGATTTTGTGCGCTAAACCAAAGTAATTTTTACCCTGCTGAAAACTCTGATAAGTTAGCTTCGTTAAAGTGTCTGACATGAGAACAACTCGATTTTTATTACTTTTTGTATATTTACTTTAAGTAATTGTAACGAATATTTGATGAGCCTAGAGTAGGGTTTACCGTTCTGAAGTCTTAAATCCTTAGAGATATTTCTTGAGAATCATTCTAATTATAATTATTAAGAAATTATAAAGTTTTAATAAACGGTATCATATGGTAACATACGTTACAGAATTAAATGCGATATGATTAGTTCAGACAAAAAAAGAAATAACTAAGAGTTCATAGGGAGAAGTTTATTATGTCTACACAAGATAAAGCACGCGCGTTAATGCAACGTCACTACCACATCGTTAAAAATCGTCAGCAGTCAATGTTGGGACGTACTGGTGAGGAGATTGGTTTGACTGGAGAAGTTTCTGATTATTGGAATCCCTTGCAAGGTAAAATTGACCCTAGTAAGCGTGCGGCTTTTGATAGCACTTCGATGAATTGAAAGGATTTGTACGATAGTCAAGAAAAAAGCCACCCTTTAGAGGTGGCTTTGTTTTTGGTATGGTGGGCAGTGCCCACCTTACAATTGGAAAGGACTAGCAGTCGTAGTAGAGTGCGAACTCATGGGGGTGAGGACGCAAACGCATAGGGTTGACTTCGTTATCTATTTTGTAAGCTATCCAGTTTTGGATAAAGTCTTCGCTAAACACACCACCCGCTGTTAAGAAAGCATGATCTTTTTCTAGTGCTTCTAGTGCTGCGTCTAGTGAACCTGGGGTTGAAGGAACTTTTGCTAGTTCTTCTGGTGATAATTCGTAGATGTTTTTATCTAAAGGTTCGCCTGGATCTATTTTATTCTTGATACCGTCTAAACCTGCACATAGCATTGCTGCAAATGCTAAGTATGGGTTGGAGGTCGCATCTGGACAACGGAATTCTAAGCGTTTTGCTTTGGGATTGGTGCCAGATAATGGAATACGAATAGAAGCTGAACGGTTACCTTGCGAGTATGCTAAGTTTACAGGCGCCTCATAACCAGGAACTAAGCGTTTGTATGAGTTAGTGGTAGGGTTAGTTATTGCTAATACAGCAGGTGCGTGCTTGAGCAAACCGCCAATATAATGTAAAGCAGTTTCACTTAAACCAGCATATTTATCGCCAGCAAATAATGGTTGACCATCTTTCCAAATCGACTGGTGACAGTGCATACCTGAACCATTATCACCAAATACTGGCTTGGGCATAAAGGTTACGGTTCTACCATACTTTTTAGCCACGTTCTTGATGACATATTTATAAGTCATCAACCAGTCAGCAGCTTGGATTAATTTACCAAACTTGAAACCTAGTTCGCACTGACCACCAGTAGCTACTTCGTGGTGATGTTTTTCAATGGGGACACCTAACTTCGCCATTGTTAACAGCATCTCTGTCCGCATATCTTGGAAAGTATCGGTAGGAGCTACTGGAAAATAACCTTCTTTGAAGCGGGGTTTGTAACCTAAGTTACCACCTGCTTCGGTTCTACCTGAGTTCCATTTACCTTCGATAGAGTCTACATAGTAGTAACCTGAACTGGAATTTTGGTCGAAGCGAACATCATCAAAAATGAAAAATTCTGCTTCTGGCCCAAAAAATACTGTATCGCCAACACCACTAGCAATTACAGAATCTACCGCGCGTTGAGCAATTTGACGAGGACAACGGTCGTAAGGTTCACCAGTACGAGGCTCAATAATGCTACAAACTATTGAGAGCGTTGGCTCTTGCATGAATGGGTCTATCCATGCTGTATCTGGGTCGAGAACCATCGACATGTCACTAGCTTCAATTCCTTTCCAACCCCGAATACTCGAACCGTCAAAAGGTACACCTTCGGTGAAGCTGCTTTCATCGATTTGATTTTGGTACACCGTTAAGTGCTGCCAAGTTCCCAACATGTCGATGAATTTCAGGTCAATCATCTGAATGTTGTTGTCTTTAACCAACTTCAGGACTTCTTGTGGGGTTGTCATGGTTACTCCTTATCTGCCTAATTACTTCACAGTCAATTCATAAAGCCCAAAGCAATAGCTGACCCTGCTTGGCACTCACCAAATTTTTGCACACCTGGATTATCGTAAGAAGAGGTTGACCAGAATTTTGTATTCTTTGATACAGAATTTCCACTTTAAAGGTTATATTAACCTTTACCTGTTCATAACGATACAAAACTACAAAGTAGATTTTCTTACAGGCAACTTTGACATAAAATCCTTTATGAGAGTGCGAGTTGCGGCGCCGAAATATTATTGTAGAGGTATGAAGGCAACACAATTGCTATTCTCATGCATTTATTGCATAACGAAACAGCCAAATTAATATCAAACCGTTAACAGGAATGATTGGGAGATAAAGGTATGCGCGACGCTGTTACAAGTTTAATTAAGAATTATGACGTTGCTGGACGTTACTTTGACCGGATTGCAATTGACAATCTCAAAGGCTACTTTGAAAGCGGTACCGCACGCATTAAAGCAGCAGCAGCAATAAATTCCAACGCAGCAGGTATCGTTAAGCAAGCAGGTTCAGCTTTGTTCGACGAACAACCTGAGTTAATTCGTCCAGGTGGAAACGCTTACACAACTCGTCGCTACGCAGCTTGCTTACGCGATATGGACTACTACTTGCGCTATGCAACTTATGCACTTGTAGCAGGCAGCATGGATGTACTCGATGAGCGTGTTCTCCAAGGTTTACGCGAAACTTACAACTCGTTAGGTGTACCCATCGGTCCAACAGTTCGCGGTATCCAAATTATGAAAGATATCGTTAAAGAACAAGCTGCTTCCTCTGGTGTCACCAATACCAGCTTTATCGATGAACCTTTCGATTACATGACCCGCGAGTTAAGCGAAAAAGACATCTAGTTGCTTTTTCTTAACATGTCTTAACAAAACTTAATATAAATTTTAATTAACATAAAGCGAGTCTTGTTACAAAGACTCGCTATTTTTGTATACTGCAAACGGGTTAAATATAAACTTTGTCATGCTGAACGAAACGCAGTGCAGTGAAGCATCTTAGAGATTCTAGCCTGCGGCAAATGCTCCGCATTACGCTACGCGACTAATGACATTTCTAAACCGTTCTTAGTATATTGTTAATTTAAACCGACTCCTAATCACATCATGAAGCAATAATTCTGCTCAAATCTTCCAGCTAAAGTACTAACTAAATCTACTACTTCAGTCATATCCAATGGCTTGCATATACAAGCATGACAATTTAAATCTTCAGCCATGAGCGGGTAGATATTGCGTTTAGACTCAACTACACCAATTATAAAAATTTCCTTACTAGCTTTACTCGCACAAACGTTTATTTTTTCAGCTATGTCACACTGTTGAAGTGCTTGAACGCTGGCAAATACAACATCAGGAGGATGATACACCAGTTCGGCTACGGCGTTATTAACTGAAGCGGATGATGTAACAGCGGCGCCATGCGATTCTAGAATATAAGTCAATAAGTCGCGCTCATCTCGCTTACTTTCGATAACTAACACACTTAACCCTCTTAACGAGGTTTTTTCAATAACTTGCTTCTCTACATACATAACAGTAACCACAAATAATTTTTTCAAATAACCACTATAAAGAATCAATATGTTAATCCTACTTCAGCGGCAATTGACCGATATAAGTAAAATCACTTAAAATTCACAACTTAAAATAATTTGTCTATATACTACTTATACAATTGCAAAATTTTGTTACAGTATATTTTTAATTATTAATTAAGATTTATATTTACAACAAAAAAATAAGTATGTGTTATGTCTCTGAGGTAATAAAATAAGAGTAAACAACTGTCTCAAAAATATTACATTGGCGAAACAACGGCTCGATACTTTACTTGTCGAACGAAACTTATGTACTTCCCGTGCATTGGCACAGCGTCTCATCCAAGCAGGAGAGGTGACAGTTGATGGTAACGTAATTGATAAAGCTGGAACCGAAATAGACACAGGCGCCTCCATAACAGTTAAACAAAAATCTCGCTTTGTTTCCAGAGGCGGCGAAAAACTAGCAAAAGCGCTCTTAACATTTAATATAGACGTAACCGCACGTGTATGCTTAGATGCGGGTATCTCCACAGGTGGTTTTACAGACTGTTTACTCCAAGCAGGAGCGTCATTAGTTTACGGAGTAGACGTTGGTTATGGTCAAGTAGACTGGAAACTGCGAAACGACCCCAGAGTTATCTTACTAGAACGCACAAATATCAGACATCTCACTCCCGAACAACTATACCAAAACTCCCCCCCTTACCAAGGGGGGGTTAGGGGGGGATCAGAATATCCCAACCTTATAGTCGTCGATGTCTCATTTATTTCCGTCACCAAAATATTACCTGCACTGTGGCGCCTCTCCCAACCAGCACGAGAAATGGTACTACTAGTAAAACCACAATTTGAAGTTGGAAAAAACAAAGTTGGCAAAAAAGGAGTAGTGCGTGACCCACTACATCAAGCTGAAGCTATTTACCAAGTTTTGCAGACAGCACAAGAACTTGGATGGAAATATAAAGGTTTAACGTGGTCGCCAATCACGGGACCCGCTGGAAATGTAGAATATTTACTGTGGTTATCAATGGAAAGTATAACGGCGCCGTTAGAACTTGAAGCAATCAAGCAACTAACTGTTACAGCAATAAATGAAATAAAGTAGAAAGTGCTGAGTGCTGAGTGCTGAGTGCTGAGTGCTGAGTTATTTCTTATTACTCAGCACTCAGCACTTTAAACTCAGCACTATATTTACACGTCGTAAACGCGACATTCAAGAGCATCGGGATGCGAAGAGCAATATTTGTCTAAAGAACTTTTAACTTGAACTTCTTTGCTACGATGTGATTTTTCAGCTTGTAACTCTTCAACGATATCCCAAGCTACTGCACACTCTTGTGAGGTATCACCGTGCAAACCACATGCACTGCGTGCTTCTACAATTGATTCATGAATTACTTGTTCAATAGTACGTTGAGTTTCTTCGGAAGCAACTGCGTTTAATGTATTTTGCATTTTGACTCTCGCTCTTGTATTTGACTAGACAATAAATGAAATATCTTTTAAGTACTTCGGTTTTAATAGGGTAAATTAGGCGCCGCAAGGCATTAATACTTAGTTCGGATTAAATATTAGGTAAAATTACCTGTTAGCCTTTGAAAGCGTTGTCTTTATTCACCTTAACCTAACATACCCAGTGTAAACTACTGTTCATCAGATTGTCGGGTGGTAATAACCGTCATTTAACTTGATTAACATGACCGGATAACACTCCGACGTAATTATGGAATTAAGTAAATTTTAATTCTGCATTAACTGTTACAGTTTGCATAAATTTTATATTCATTAATCAGAGAGTTTTTCATCAAAACGTCAATATTTCTCTGTATAAATTAATTATACGTTATAAAAAGTTACTTTCCGCATTGTTACGAAACGAAGTCCGTATAAAGCTGAAAGCCTTAATAAATAAGAATTTTTATTACAGAAGTGTATTTTTTATTTCTTAATTTTTAATTTAGATTTGCGTAGGTTGAGCAAAATATACATATGATTAACAATTCGCAATTAATATAATTGTAAATATAAAGAAACCCGGTTTCTAGGATTTGATATAAGTTTTTTAAGTGATAAGCATCTGAAGTACCAATATAAAAATGGGAACAATATATAAATAACTTCATTTAAAGTTTAAGAGGCAACAGTAGCGAGTATTTCTTGTATAACAGTACTAGCGCTGACTGTACTAAAGCAGTATATGAGCCAAACCCGCAATTGTGGGAAGAGAATTTTAACAGAAGGAGAAGTAGCAATGACGAATGATAGTAATGAGATGTTAGTAGAACAAGAAGTAACTGACACATTAGAAATGGATGGTAAGTTCTTTATAATTGAAAATGTGCCTGCACGGGTTAATATTGAAACTGGCGAGCAATTTTTTTCTCCAGATACGGCAGAACGCTTGCAACAAATTATATGGAACTCAGAAAAACCTGTTTATTTAAATTACTTATTACTGCAATTTAGTGCCTAGTTCTTGTTGTAAGCGATGTAGAATCGTTTCTTTAGGAACAGTAGCGAGTATTTCTTGTATAACAGTACTGGCGCCAAATTGTCCCCAAGTACACCCAGCTTCAAGGTATACTTTAGCAGCTTTACCAATTGTAACGGCGCCATATCCAGCAATACCCGACTGTACTAAAGCACTGCCAATAAACCCAGTAATATTAGCAGGATTATCACCAGCTACTATAGAAGCACTTTTATCGAACCCAAATACAACGCTTGTTCCCAACTCCCCAAGTAATAAACCACCCGAACTTAAAAAAATCGTCTTGAGAATTTTTCCAGCTTGATATCCAGTCATCGGTAAACCATAAACCTTTGCGAGAGAACGAATTAAGGCAAGGTCAGCAACCGCACCACCAAACACATCAAGTACAGCAATAGGATTTAACGCTACGGCCAAAGCTTTATACTTTGCAAACTGCCATATTAACTCTTCAGCTTGCTGTTCGCGCGCGTCGATTGTTTTTTGAGCGATACTTTCCTCTACTTCGCGTGCTTGTACCAAAGCATTCAGCGCTAAAAGTGACCGACCCTCACGGTTGAGAATATTTAATATAGTCTGTCTCAACTCATTAATTTGAGGTGGTAAATTTTCCCACTCATAGTCAACTCGTCCATCAGGATACTCAACCCGCACCTCTAAAGGAGAAGGTTCTGCTGCTACCATGACAATTTCATCGGGTTGTAAAGGTTTTTCTAATAAATTTCCGGCGCCTAACTGCTGCAAATTGCGATAAACTGTCTCTCTATCAGTATCAGGATATAAATCAATCTTGTTAAAAACCAAAATTAAAGGTTTCTGAGACTTGCGTAACTCCAACAAAGCATTATACTCAGTACGTGTAATATCACCCGACACCACAAACAAAATCAAATCAGCTTGTTGAGCCACATCCTTAGCCATTTTCGCGCGTATCTCACCCGCAATTTCATCTAACCCAGGTGTATCAATCAACTCCACCTGCACCTTCTCGCTAGGACTCCAGCGTATCGAACGGGGGTACTGCGTCACACCATTAAGAGGTCCCGTTTGTAAAACCTTTTGTCCCAACAAAGCATTAAGTACCGAAGACTTGCCACGACTAACCAAACCAAAAGCAGCAATACGCACCACATTTTGGTCAAGCTTATTAAGAGTCGAGGTCAACATCTCCAACTCAGGTTTTACCAAACCTGTTAGTTGGGACGAAGCTTGTCCCGACTTACGAAGACTATTGTACCAAGATAGAGTTTGGCGGAGACTAGCGCGCGCGCGGTTTAAGTGACTTTCTTGTAAATTCGACACAGCAGTAATAATAAGTTTATATGTACCTTCGTCGTAAGCACTTTAGTGCTTCAAAACAATAATTACAAAAATAACCTGACTTTGACATAATCAAGCTTATAAAGTAAAAGTGTATCTACAAATATGTCCGCATCAGATTGGGAAAAATTATTAGCCGAAGGAAGACAAACAGTTGAAACAGTTCGTAGAGGACTTAGAAACCGTGGTATCAACGCAGGAGAGTCTATAATGACAGACTTTGGTACTGATGAGGACATTCCTGTATACAGTAGTGATGGTGAACGCAAACTATTTTGGATATCAGTCAAAAGTATTGCAATTGCTGTTCATAACCCTCGTGTCTTACCAAATGGTTACAGAGGTTGGATGTGTGGTGAGGTTGAAAGTAAACAATGGGTTAATCCACCTTCAGCAATAATTTGGTTTTGTCCCATGACACGTATCGCTTGGGGTACAATACCTCCCAGAAGGTTAAGTCAACGTTGGTTTATTTTTCCAGACCGTTGGGGAGTAATTGAAGATAGACGCAAAACAAATATACTAGGACAAACGACATATCTTTATCCTAGCTGGCTTGTGCCTCCAAAAAACACTATCAACAAAGAGGAAATAATTACCCATATTCAAAGGTTAGTGCAATAAAAATTGTCTACAATTGTATTGTAATAAATAATAGGGATAAGAATGATGTCAGAAACACTTGTTGACCTTGACGGAATTTTCAATCTTGCACTAAAAGAAACACAAGAATTGTTAGAACTTGGATATGATCTTAGAGACAATTCGTGTATAACATCTCTCGAATGGTACGCTAATAAATATCCTGAAATAGCACCGCGTTGTAATGATGCCTTAAGGGAATTGATAGAAAAACAAGCTGTAATGTATCCGGAACTGACAAATGCAGTCTATGATATAGATTTAGATAGTTTCTAACTAATGCTGCCTTTTATTGCATAACTATAATAAACACTCAATGGTTTATTTTCCCTGAGCTTTGGAAAAAACACTTGATGGACGTAAAGAGTAGTTTCATAAGGATTTTCTCTATGTCAGAACCCTTCGTTGACCTTGATGGTATATTTAATCACGCTGTTAAAGAAACCGAAGAAATGATTGAACATGGATTTTACTTAACTGAGCCTTGTTTGGTTACACCGCTTGGTTGGTATGCGAACAAGTATCCAGAAATCGCAGACCGTTGTAATGATGCTTTAATGGCGTTAATTGAAAAACAAGCTATTATGTATCCTGAACTGTTTAATGTTGACTATGATATAGAGTCACATATTTTCTAAATAACGGCGCCTTTTATATTGATTAATAATAGGTAAGCTTATTTATGTCAAAACTTGTTGACCTTGATGGAATTTTTAATCTTGCGCTTAAAGAAACGCAACAATTGTTAGAACTTGGCTATGATATTAGTGACCCTTCATTGGTCACATCGCGCTTATTGGTATGCTGGTAAATATCCTGAAATAGCAGAGCGTTGTAATGATGCATTAACCGAATTGATTGAAAAACAAGCTCTAATATCTCCTGAACTAGCAACTAATGTGTATGATAGATATCCAGGTTCCCATAGTTTTTGAATAACGGCGCCTTTTATAGCGCAATTAGATTTTAGATAGTTTTTAAATAGTAACTTTGATACAAAGTGATTATAGATTTATAATGGATAAACACGATTATTCTAAACTTGTTGACCTTGATGGTATATTCAATCAGGCTGTTAAAGAAACTGAAGAAATGCTTGGACATGGATTTGACTTAACTGAACCTTGTTTGGTAACACCACGCTTGTTGGTACGCGAACAAGTATCCAGAAATAGCTGACCGATGTAACGATGCTTTAATGGCATTAATTGACAAACAATATATTATGTATCCTGAACTGCGAAATGCTCATTATGAGATAGATTTAGATAGTTTTTAAATCACTTTGTATCAAATTTATTATAGATTTAATAATGGATAAACACGATTATTCTAAATTTGTTGACCTTGATGGAATTTTCAATCTCGCACTAAAAGAAACTCAAGAATTGTTAGAACTTGGTTACGATATTAGTGACCCTTCATTTGTGACATCGCTCGAATGGTACGCTGGTAAATATCCTGAAATAGCAGAGCGTTGTAATAATGCATTAACCGAATTGATTGAAAAACAAGCTCTAATATCTCCTGAACTAGCAACTAATGTGTATGATAGATATCCAGATTCGCATAATTTTTAAATAATGGCGCCTTTCATAGCGTAATGAGTCTTAGAGGTTGTTTGAAAAGTGTCGTTTTATGTCATGCCCAGGAACGAAGCATCTCAGTGTACAAGCTCAAACCCTAGATTCTACCCTACCCTTCGGGATATCCTCCGGATAACGGGAAAACTCCGTTTACGTTCCGTAAGACTCCACTCGCTTGGGACAATTTACACCTTATCTGACTTTTCAAACATCCTCTTAGACATTGATAATATTTGGTTATACATATCGATTATACAAAGGAAACTCTGTTGGATATTCAATTTGTTAATCCAAATATACTTATATCAAGACAGACACCAAGTGAAATCTCTAACAGCAAAGTTAAAAGACTAAGAAAAAAGATACGAGAACAAGGATTTGATGAATCAAAGCCAATTGAAGTTGCTAATATAGATGGGAGACTTATTATTTTAGACGGTCATCATCGAGTTATTGCTGCAAGACAACAACGTTTGTTATCTATACCAATCAAGGTAAATCAAGTTTCAGCAGAAGAAGAGTTACAATTATTACTAGAAGCGTCAGAAGCTGCATTATACAACCAATACTAGTTATTTGGAGCAAAATTAATGAAATCTGTAGTAGAAATCAAAGAAGTACTTCCTGCAATTGTAGATTTTGTTGAAACTCAAAAGCAATTAGTATCAGCTTTTATACAAGAGTATATACAAAATAATCAATCTGATTACTTAATAAATTGTCCTAAAAGTGGTTATTTAAACGTGTTGAACTATAAATGGTATTTTCAGCGACATGGAAATGGTGTTTGTTTTACAGAACACGAATCTGGTCAAGTTGTTGATGTACATGTAAAAATGCTAGAATATCCAGATGCATTTGATGCTTGGCGCCTGAGTCAATATTTTGAATCAGTTGAAATTGAGCAGCTAACTTATAAAATGGATATTCTTGAAGAAGTTAATGAAGAAAACGTTATAGAAAATTTATTAAAGCGTCTGTTAAAAGATAAAGTAATTCAATTGCTTCCGTTTCATAATTTATATAAACTATTGTAATTTTTTGTAAATTTATGTAAGTTTAATTATGTCTAAACTTGTTGACCTTGATAAAATTTTTAATCTTGCACCTCTACGTATTAATTCTTAATTTTAATTCAGCATGTTTTTAATATTACTTAAAAAACTCAGTCATTTTAATTGAATGAGTGCTACTCGCACCTAGTACACAACGGCGGAAATAAATTGACCACTGTTATGGTAAATTAAGCAATAAGCTTTTTTAAGCTGTTTTAGTAAACATAGTAGGAGTCAGGGTGTGACAGGATTAGCTCCAAAACCATTAAATTTAAACGATTTTGAACGTTTGGAACTCCAACAGTTGGTAAATCGTCATAGCACGCCGCAGCAACTAGCAATGCGAGCAAGAATCATTTTATTGGCATCAGAAGGTAAAAATCATCGGGAAATCGGTCGAATCTTGGATATTAGTCGGCATACAGCTTGTTTATGGCGAGAGCGATGGTTTTTAACATCTGGAAGTGACTTAACAATAACTCAACGATTACAAGACTCTGAGCGTGTAGGTGCCCCAGCTAAATTTAGTATGGAACAAGTTTTAGGATTATTTACGCTTGCATGTTCACCCCCTGAAGACTATGGACGACCGATAAGTCATTGGACAGCGCGAGAACTAGCAGACGAAATTATGAAACAAGGAATTATTGAAAGCATATCTGTTCGACATGTAGGAAGATTATTAGAAGAAGCAGAACTTAAGCCCCACCAGAGTCGCTACTGGTTAACCCCCCCCTCTGGACGAAGAATTTGATGAAAAACTTGAAGATATTACTGGCTTATATATCAGTGCAATCGAACGTCACGAAAACGGTGAGCGCACAGTATCGATAGATGAAATGACTGGTATTCAAGCAACTGAGCGTATAGAAAAAGACTTAGCGATACGACCGGGTAAAGTTGAAAGAAGAGAGTTTGAGTACGTTCGTCATGGTACACAAAGTTTAATAGCTAGTTTTGATATTGCCACTGGTCAAATTATTGAACCAAGCTGTGGAGATACCAGAACAGAAGAGGATTTTGCTGAACATATTCGTAAAGTTATTGAAAGCGACCCCAATGCTCCTAAATGGCACTTAATTATGGATTGTCTTAACACTCATCAGTCTGAATCACTCGTTCGTTTAATTGCAGAAAAAGAGGGTTTAAATCTCGACTTAGGTATTAAAGGAGAAAGCGGTGTACTCAAATCTATGAAATCTCGTGCGGAATTTTTAAAAAATCCCGACCATCGAATTGTCTTCCATTATACACCAAAGCATTCTTCTTGGCTCAATCAAATTGAAATTTGGTTCAGTATTTTAGTTCGTAAATTACTCAAGCGTGCTAGCTTCAAAAGCAAAGCTGACCTCAAAACCCGAATTCTTGAATTTATTGATTACTTTAATAAAACAATGGCTAAACCTTTTAAGTGGACATATAAGGGTAAAGCATTAGCTATTTAATGGTTGTTTTATTTCCGCCGTTATGTACTAGCTTTCTATGGTGATGGTTCTGATGCCAATGGTCAAAAGATCTATGAAGCAAACAAAGCGGTAATTGGAGGTGATAAGAATTTTCTGCGTCCTGGACAAGTTTGCCGTTATACTATCCTACTGGTTCCACGGGATAGTAATTCTTGGTACTTTGCGAAAAAGTGCTAGTTAATATATTTGAGGATAAAATTAATGAATTCTTATAAGCCTATAATCTATATAGCAACAGATGATCATCCCGGTTTTTTTGAAAAACTTTCTTCAACCATCGAAGAAATTGATAACTTAAAACTAGGGGAGCATTGGCAGAAAATGATTCCTGGGTTTGCAACAATGGTTGACGGTACTGGAATACTCGCTCAAATTGCTTCCACAATCGGCATTATTACATGGAAACAAAGTCAGTTGTCTAAGTCCGAGTCGCTAACTACTAAAGATGAGGTTCAAATTGAGGTTCAATCTGTAGATAAAGCTGTTAAAAATCTTAAACAATTAAATCTTGAAAAATGGAAATCTCTTGTGGAATCGATTTCTTTATCATCTATTCCTAATGACCTTAAATTTCCACCAGGGCATCCCATCCCAGAACATCTTTATCGAGTACATCCTTTGAAGCAAAAGATGAACAAATATATTCCTATAGAAACATTTGACACTATGCTTTATGATGAACGAGAAGCAGAATTGATTTATCTCTTAACAGACTTAGGTGCTACAAAAATAACTTTTCAAGACATAACTAATCGGAGTAATGAATACGGTGCAAATGCCGAAGTTAAGGTAATTGGAGCAGGCGGTGTAGGAGGAAAAGGTGAACATAAAGGAAATCAATCAGAAGATAGTTCAGAGGTTATTAAGCTTCGTGGAAAGCCTTGGACTCCAAACATGACTATTGATAGAGAAAAATATAGCTGGCTTTCCTATGAACCTAGTTGGGAGAGTTTAGTTCATACAAGGCTGGTTGGTGGTGCTTCATTCACAAAGATTATATTGACGACAAACGATTCTTACTCAATCTCAGGTCAATTTAAACTAGCAGAAGGTTTACTACAAAAGATTGGAGCGTTAGGATTAGGAGCAACAATTACCAAATCCTTCAACAAAACGAAGGTATTTGAAGTTGAATTTGCTGATTCAATAGAAAATCTAAAGTA
The DNA here is from genome assembly GCF_019977735.1 of Calothrix sp. PCC 7716. Lineage (GTDB taxonomy): Bacteria > Cyanobacteriota > Cyanobacteriia > Cyanobacteriales > Nostocaceae > Dulcicalothrix. The sequence goes on from NZ_AP025018.1 coordinate 2,023,343, forward strand.
GTTCACAAACTCTACAGAAAAATTACATTCTTCACGAAAAAATTTGTGGCGCCACGACGCACCAGCCCTCTCAGTGCTAATTCGATAGATTTACATCCACTAAAAAGGTTAAAAGCATGAAAACAAGATTTTCTGCCAGTGTTACATTAATGGGAACTATTACCGCGATTCAAGCGGAAAAAGGTACGTTTGATATTAAATGTCGTAGCGGTGACGAATTTACTGTTTCGATAGGTACAGAAACAAATTTTAGAGTCTTAAAGAACTTAGATCAACTGGATCGAAACCGCATTCCAACTCCTTCGGGTTTTAATGACAAAGACCCAGCACAGACGGTGAGAAAGTATATTCGTCTTGGTCGCTTGGTAGTATTGTATGGTGTTTACCTTGAAGACAAAGAAAAAGAAAAAGCTCAATTTGATGCACGTATTGTCCATATCCTCAACTCTCTTGATGGTGAGTATTTATTTGAAGAAACGCATTGGTGGTTAAACCAAATTAGTCGTTTAGCTGATACTTGGTTGCAAGATATGTTTGGTGATAAGCCAAATTATCAACTTAATATTAATGACTATACTCTTTATCGAACTAACTTAGGTATTGCTGGTGAACCAACAGACAACACTATCCAGGAGTGCGCTACCCTTTCAAGATTAACTTACGGGTTTTCTTCAGCATATTTACTTACAGGATGTGAAAGATATTTACATGCCGCACGTGCTGGTGTTGAGTATCAAAGAGAGACATTCCGCAGTTTGAGCCATGATGGCAAGTACTGTTTTTGGGCACATGGCAAACGCGGTTCTGATTTGATTGTTCCTTCTACAAACGAGGAAGACAAGAACACAATTCCGCTTTACGAGCAAATTTATGCTTTAGCAGGATTGGCTCAATACTATCGTATTACCCAGGAATGGGAAGTACTTGAAGATATCAAGCGTACAGTTCACACCTTTAACAAATACTATATTGATACATCTGAATATGGTGGTTACTTTTCGCACCTAGATTACGCAACTCTCACTACCGATAGCGAGGCTCTCGGTGACAATAAATCTAAAAAGAATTGGAATTCCGTTGGCGACCATATGCCAGCTTATCTAATTAACTTGATTTTGGCTTTAGACCCAATTCCCAAATCACCAGATACGCAATTTTTGATTGAATTCGTTGATATCTGTAAAAAAATGCTCGACGAGCAGACGAAACTCATAGTTGAAAAGTTTCCTGATGCTAATCCCGAAATTCCCTATATCAATGAAAGATTCCATCAAGATTGGACGCCAGACCAGACTTGGAAATGGCAGCAAAACCGTGCAATCATTGGACACAACCATAAAATTGCTTGGAACTTAACGCGCGTTGCTAATGCAACCGAGAATGTGAAACAAGCAGAAAAAATCATGAAGTTTGCAGAAAAGTTAGGACGCGACATGGCTATTTATGGAGTAGACCAGTTCCGAGGTGGTATTTTTGATTGTGTAGAACGACAACCTAAAAACGGAATGCCAGTTGATTTCGTTTGGGGCAACACTAAAGATTTTTGGCAACAAGAACAAGCTCTTTTGGCTTACCTAATTCTTTACGGTTACACCAACAACGAAGAATATCTCAGTCTAGCAAGAGAGATGATGGCATTTTGGAATTTATTTTTCCTCAACCACGACTATGGTGGTATTTACTTCCGCGTTACTGATGATGGTTTGCCGTATGTATTGGACAATTATGGTAATAAAGGAAGTCATGCAATCTCTGGGTATCACGCTTTTGAACTTAACTTCTTAGCTCACATCTACATTCGCGCTTATGTGAGAAAAGAGTCTTTTTGCCTTTACTTCAAACCCGATGCTAAATCTCGCAGACTTTCAATAAACGTGTTACCTGATTTCTTTAAACCGGGAACTCTTGAAATTAAGAGAATCACAATAGATGGAATTGAGCGTGCGAGCATCGACCCCGACAACTTCCAAATCGAGCTTAGTAAAGAAGAAATCGGTGCAGAAATTGTAGTTGAATTTGCCCCTCGAACATAACTTAATTTAGGAGAAATAGGAGAAACAATCATGGGAGACATGCCTCTCAAAGGTAAAAAGATTGGTGTTTTGGTAGAAAACGAGTTTATTCCCGAAGAAATCCAACATTATCAACAGCGATTTACAGAACTCGGCGCCACCGTACATCTAATGTCCCGACTATGGGGAAACAAAACTTTACAATTCTTTAGCGATATAGAAATACGAAAACCTATCCATCACTTAGATGTAAGTATTGACTTTCAAGACGTTAATCTTAAAGATTATGCAGCCGTGATTATGGCAGCAAATTATACAAGCGTCCGCTTACGGCATTTCGATCCACCCGAAGGAAAACTTATCACCCCCGAACAAGCACGTTATGCACCAGCAGTTGAGTTTTTTGCAAAAGCAATGGCAGACCCCAGTATCATCAAAGGGGCACTTTGTCATGGATTGTGGATATTAACCCCCCGACCAGAGACGCTACTCGGACGCAAAGTTATATGTCATGAAGTAGTACTTGCAGATATAGCAAACGCTGGCGCCATTTACACACCTTCCAAAGTAGGTGTAGTTACCGATAACGATTTAGTTACAGGTCGTTCTAAAGAAGATGTAGCGCTGTTTGTAGATACTATTACCCAACAAATTTTAGAAACACCAAAAAGAAAAACCCAGGCGCCTGTAAAGCGAACGAAGGAACTCACAATGACGGAAGGATGCAAGCAACCAGAACTAGCTTTACTAGCAGCAGTAGAAGCAAATGACCTGTTAACAGTCACTGATTTAATTAAATCTGGTATAAATGTTAACAAGCGAGGTCACCAACATCTAACACCATTAATGATTGCAGCAGGATACGGTTATGTACAAATGACTGAAAAACTGCTTCTAGCAGGTGCCGATGTAAATTTAATTGATAGCAGTTTAGGAGCATCAGCGTTACATAAAGCGGCTCAAGGTGGAGTCGTCGATGTCGCACGCTTGCTGTTACAATACGGTGCTTTTATTAACCTCCAATCTGCGGTAATTGGTAACACCCCCTTAATTGATGCAGTGTGGTCAAAAAGACCAGCAATGGTTAAATTTTTACTCGACCAAGGCGCCATAATTAATATCAAAAACCATATTGGAGTCACAGTTTTGGATTTTATTGGCGACAAACCAAACTGGACAGCGGGTGGAACAATACCAGAAAATGAAAATTGGGGTAAGTTAATTCGCACCTATTTAGAAGAACGTCAAAAGCAGAACGACGCAGTAATTAAAGAACAACGACTGATGCAAGCAGTACAAAATAACGACTTAGCAGCGGTAAAAACCTTAATTGCTAAAGGAGCAGATGTTAACGAGCAATCACCAATAGTAGGTTCCGGAAACGACGGTCAAACACCTTTACTTGTTGCTAGCTTCAACGGTTACACAGAAATTGTGCGCGAACTTTTAAATGCTGGAGCAAACCCGCTTATCGTTGACTACATCATGAAAGCAACTCCCGCTCATAAAGCTGCTTTTTCCAGACATGCAGAAGTTGTGAAATTATTAATTGAACAAGACCATTTTCAGATTGATAGTCAAGGACCATATAACGGTTATACAGAGCTTCATGATGCCGTTTGGCACGGTAGTATAGAAACAGTTAAAGTATTATTAGATGCAAACGCCTCCTTAGATTTACGAGGACACGATGGCAAAACACCACTAGAAATTGCTATTACCCACGGACGTAGCGAAATTGCCGAACTAATTCGGGAAAAAATGAGCCATTAGTACAAGTAATCTTCTCTAAACTCTTACCTTTGCGTACTTTGTTTCCTTTGTGGTCAAGCAATCATTTGACCACAGAAACCACGAGAGTTCACAGAGAAATACCAATTAAAAATCCATTCATGTCCGCAGGAAAATCTAAAATCCAAAATCCATATAGTTATGTCAAAAATTTTAGTTAATTTTACTTACTTTACTGGTATTAAAAGAGAAGTCTTTACCAACGTTCGTCTTACAGGTAGTTGGGATGAAAGTGGTCAATACTCTGACCAATGGACGTTCATACCAATGCAAGCAGAAATAGGTTCAGATGGTTGTCCCTGTTACACCGCAACAGTAGAATTAGATGAAAATCAAATTGGCTGGCAATTTCATTGGGGTGTGAAATTAGATAGTTCCAAAGGTCAAGATATTTGGGGTATCCCTACCGAAGTTAATGATATACACACGCAAGAGTGTCATCGTTCGTTTAACTTACAACCAAAAAGCACCCAACCCCAACAAGAAGAATATTACCTTACTCATTGTCGCCGCCTGGGAGCGCAAAAATATTATCTTCAAGGTATAGCTGAACCCGGTATTCAATTTGCAGTTTGGGCGCCTAATGCTAAAAGAGTTGAAGTTGTATTTGGAACACGCACTACTGGTTATATTGCGGATGATGGTTCAGGAATTGATACAACGCAGGCGCCTATCCGGTTGTGTTGTCAAGAAAATGGTGTTTGGAAGACAGATATAAATAGATCTCCCCAACTTGCAGATTTTTCTAAATTTGACCAAAAACCATACATGTTTAGAATTTTTAAGCAAGATGAAAAAGTTGCCTACTACCGTACAGATTTATACTCTCGCTGTCAGATAGGTAAAGGTAGTATAGACCCCAAGGAAACTGGAAAAATACCCAGCAGTTACCTTGATGTAGATGGAGCTAAAAGCTGTTCTGTAGTTATTGACCCAGAAAAAATAGCTAAAAACTTTCAAAAACAAGTATTTCCAGAAATTGAATTTTTACCCCAACAAGAGTTTTGGCAAGATGAATTTCGAGATGATAAACCTGTCCCACGTCGAATCGAAGATTTGATTATCTATGAACTTCATGTTGGTGCGCTTGGGTTTGGGAAAAATAGACCGGGTAATTTTGAAGATGCGATGAATCTGCTTGACTATCTAGTTGATTTAGGAGTCAATGCAATTGAATTATTACCAATGTCAGAATTTGACAATGCTAAAAATTGGGGTTACGAAACATCTCATTATTTTGCATTAGAGTCTAGTGCAGGAGGTCGCGACCAATTTAAGCACTTCGTTAGAGAATGTCACCGTCGCGGTATAGCCGTGATTTTAGATGTTGTTTATAACCATTATACCCCTGATGCCGAACGCGCGCAGTGGTTTTATGATGCTAATAGTCACGAAGATAATATTTATTATTGGTACGAGGGTAAAGCATCCGACTATGCTTATTACCCTCGTGGAGGTTATGTTGACAACGAGTCTACAGGTTTTGCACCACGTTTCCATGAAGAAATGGTACGAAAATTGTTCATTAGCAGTGCTGCTGCGCTTGTAGAGGAGTTTCATGTTGATGGGTTTCGAGTAGACCAAACAACCTCAATGCATCAATATAATAAACTTCACGCTAATGGTAAGCAGGTAGCTAACGCGAATATTTTTGGCGCCAAGTTTTTAAGAGAACTAACTAAAACTCTTAAACTTATCAACAGTAATGTTATTCTCATGGCCGAAGACCATTCTAACTGGAACAAAGTCACTCAATCGGCGGAGCAAGGAGGATTAGGATTTGATGCAACTTGGTATGCAGATTTCTACCACCATTTAATAGGGGACGCGCAAAAAGGGATAAACTACGCTAAATTAATTTTAACTGCTGGCATTAGTACTGATATACCTTTAGCAATGGATTATCTTGCAGGAGTACTATCAGCTTCTGCTGATCAAAAAGTGGTATATCACGAATCCCACGACGAAGCAGGAAATTCTGCTGATAAAACATCTAAACGAACTATCGTTGCAGCAGTTAATTCAGCACCGCTAATTGGAGAAACTCGACGTTATGCCGAAGCGCGCGCTCGTTTTGCTTGCGGTATGGCAATGTTGAGTGCTGGTACACCTATGTTTTTTATGGGTGAAGAAGTTGGCGCCCAAAAGCCTTATAGATACGAAGATTTTTTCTATAACAGAGAAGATTTACTGAGTGAGCGTCAAAATACAGGTCAGTATTTATTCAAGTTTTACCAAGACATTATTCGTTTACGATTAGCGAATCTTGCGCTCAAATCTCATAACATAGACATCATCCATATCCACAATGCTAACCGAGTAATTGCCTTTCAACGTTGGGACGATCAGGAGAAATTGCTAGTTATAGCAAGTCTAAATAACCATCCTTTTGCGTTTGGGTACGAAATAGAGAACTCCAAATTAAACGGAGGATTTTGGCAAGAAATATTTAACAGTGATGATACGAGTTATGGTGGCAATAATGTCAGTAACTTAGAAACAGCCATTCCTGTTATTAACAATATTATCCGTGTTGTAATTCCTGCCAATGGGTTTATAGTCTTGCAAAAAAAACTTAGTTCTAGCTAGGCGTATCAATCGCTTCGCTCAAAGAAAACTACGCACATAAACATTTATTGTCGAAGTACCCTGATGGGTACTTTTTTGATGCAATTCAGTGGTCAAATAAGTTACAAAAATGATAAAACTGTGCAACTTCCATATCTACGCGCGTCAGTTGTGTAAAAATATTGGTTAACTGCCTGGACAAGTCTTTGCGTTTGATTCGGATAATTTCCACTAATAACTCTTTCAGAAAAACCATAGAAAAAATCGGTAGACACAATCGAAGCTGTTGAAAAATCAGATTTCACCACAAAATTTGGTGTAAGAGGTTGTTTGATAGAATCATCGTCAACTGCTGTAGCTCCGTTGAGATGCTTGGTTTATAATATAAACATCACCAAGCTTTTTACTTGATAATGGTAATTTTCCTGCTGTGCCAATCAAAATAATTTTATTAACTTTGGATTTAATAGTTGGATTAAAAAGTATTTCCCAAATAAGTGGCTCTAATGTACCAGTTCCAATTCCTGTCCCCAGCTTGTACAATATATGTTTGTGCTGTCATAATGCTTTTATCAACATTCACAGTTCATTCTCTTGGTATTAAAAAAGTCGCATACAGTATTCCAAACACGCTTAACAATAGTCTTGACGTAAGCTTTTGTAAAGTTTAGCTAATTGTGGTCTTCGACTGGTAGCGCGTCTTTCCACAAAGACAATTCAATACAAACAATAACATAACAGTTATAACTAATTTGTAAAAAATTGTATCGACGTAGAAACCGAATTAATTTGGTCTCTACGTAAAATTTATACCAGTCTTATGCTTTTGGAAATATGCCTTTCGGCAGACTTTTAAAAGCACTATCTTATAGTTTTTTTGCTGATGCCTTAAAATATTCAGACTTAGAACCTGCTCAGTTTTGGGGATATCTAAAAATATTTAATTATTAATTAGCATTTAACCTAAAAATATTTAATTATCAATAAAATAACATTAAGATACTGTGTATATATGGAAAGGGAAGAAGCAAAAAATAAAATTTTTAAATTTTGGAGCGTTAATTATGCCAATCGAAATCTTTACAGATTCAAATTTCTCTGGAAGCAAATCAGGTTCTATAGATTATGACTCTTCTTATATTGGAGATTTTTGGAACGACAAAATTTCCTCGATTAAAGTTTACTCTGACACTTGGGAATTTTTTGAGAATGCCAACTTCCAAGGAAGAAGTTTCCGACTTGAACCAGGTGAATATTCCAGCTTCAACAATGGAACGAATGATACTATCTCGTCATTTAGAAAAGTTGGAGGAGGCCAGCAACCTGCTCCGTCAGATAATGGTGTTTTGAGAAGAATCCTCGATCTCACAAACATAGAGCGTGGTAAGGCTGGTTTATCTCCGCTGGCATTCAATTCCAAACTTGCTGCTGCTGCACAGAAACACAGCCACAATATGGCAATGCAAGACTTTTTTGATCACCGACAGATGAAAGAACGGGTAGAAGCAGAAGGTTATCGGTACTCACTAATAGGAGAAAACCTTACCGTGGGCAACCCTACGCCAGAGGCTGCTATACAGAGCTGGATGAATAGCCAAGGACATCGTGAAAATATTCTCAATCCTAATTTTCGAGAGCTTGGGGTCGGTTACTACTTTTTGGAAAACGATCAGGGTAACGTTAACTACAAACACTACTGGACTCAGGTGTTTGCCACACCCCAGTAAGGGTGCTGGTCGATAAGTAGAGTCGAGGGGAGTGTCACCACTCCCACCCAATGCGCTCTGGGCGCCTCCAAATGCATGAAATAGTGCTATTCCACATTAAGGAACTTTACATTGATACGATTAGAATCATGTGCTTCACGTTGTTTCTCTTTCAACGCGCGGGGAGTCTTGTTATAGTAATTGCGAAATTGACAGTAGAAATGATTGATATTTTTATAGCCGACATCTAAAGCAATCCGCTCAACAGAATAGTTAGTTTCTAACAGCAAACGTCTTGCTTCTGCCATCCGGCGCTCGATAATCCAATTATTGACTGTTTTTCCAGTCAGGCGCCGCACCAAGTCGGTCAAGTAAGCTGACGAATAACCAACTGCTTGAGCTACTTCTTTTAGTTTAATATTTTGATGATAATTCAATTCAATGAACTCAAAGACCTCATTAAGTCGAGAAATCGATGGAAATATAGACTTTTGTAGAATATTTGATTTTTGATGTTCTGTGGTATTAGAGAATTTATCATGTGTTTTACGAACACTAATGGTACTACTATCACTGCTAGATACTTCAAATCCTGCTGTCTCTAAAAATTTGATTAATAACTTTGTGGTTTCAGGGTTAGTGTCGTTTACCAAAATCTTTGTCATTTTCTATCCTAATTTTTAATAGAGTCATCGCGCCAAGAAAATCTCATCGTTTGAAACCCTTTAATTTTAAAGGGTTATGGTTAAGATATCTGGGTAGTGATAAGTCAATTTTTTGTCCAAAGTCCAAATGACGAGGAGCAAAGTATTATCAATTTTGCTTTTAATATCCTCGCTTTCAGACTCTATATATCAGTTTGTTATTTGTTGTTACAAACTTATATATAGAGTGTGTTTGTTCTTATTAGAAACTTTTTAACTGAAAGTATTTTGATGTTTTTAGTTCATAGGCGATGAAATATTGAAGTTTAGCAACTACTGCGGAGTCGTTCTACTTTTACTCGGAGCGTTGTGAGTTATTTATCTGAAATATAATTGTATTTTTACAAAACTTAACAAAAAGATGTAAGCCCTTTTTATGCTTACTCAAGGTGGATTATTTGTTTTCTTGTGGCACAATACCATCGCACAGATACTTGTCGCTCTCACTCACATTGGGGTTGTTCTTCAAATAATCTCGTGTCCAATCACAAGCACGCCCAAGTAGACGATTAAGGTCGGAGTCTAAACTGTCCTTCCAATTCCATAAAATCACTGACTTGTCGCGACTTGCCGAGGCAAGCGTTTGTCCGTCCGGACTAAAAACAACGCTCCAGACCGCATCACTATGCCCCTTGAGAGTACCCAGTTCTTTGCCGTCCCGACTCCAAAGTTTGATGGTTTTGTCTTTATCAGAAGTGGCAAGGATTTGTCCATCCGGGCTGAAGCGAACACCCCAAACCTCGTCTTTATGACCATTCAGAGTTCGCAGTTCTTTGCCATCGCGACTCCAAAGTTTGACAATTTTGTCGGCGCCTGTACTCGCAATCATCTTACCATCTGGGCTGAACGCGACGTTCGTAACCTCCTCATTGTGCCCTTTGAGGGTTTGCAGCAGTTTACCGTTGCGGCTCCAAAGTTTAATCGTTTTGTCATCGCCGACACTGGCAATTCTAGTACCGTCTTGGCTCAAACTAACGCTAGTAATCTTATTCTCATGCCCCTTAAAAGTTTGCAGCAGTTTGCCGTCCCGACTCCAAAGTTTAATCGTTTTGTCATCGCTGGCACTAGCAATTCTAGTACCGTCTTGGCTCAAACTAACGCTGGTAATCCTATTCTCATGCCCCTTAAAAGTTTGCAGCAGTTTGCCTTCCCGACTCCAAAGTTTAATGGTTTTGTCGGCACTACCACTAACAATCAGCTTCCCATGAGGACAGAAATTGATGCTCGTCGTTTCATCATCATGGGCTTGCAGGCGGTTGCGCTCTCTAACAAAGTTAAGTGTGCGCCACAATATTTCTACAACTTGCATTCGAGTATTAGCATCGGCTCCAAATGTACTTTTTAGTTGTCTCCCTGCTTTGATACTAGGAATCAACGCATCAAGTTCATTATTGGAGATTAAAAGTGTTTCTGCTGATTTACTGAAAGTGTTAATTTCACTGATCCTTGCTTTCTGCCATTGCTTTATAGCGATTAGAGCGAGAATAAGGGCTAATACCAAACCACTAACCAGCACAGAAATAGTAAGTTGGCGCCTACGCTTGTGCTTTTTTAGTTCGCGATCACGCAGTTCCACACTCAACCCAATAAAACCTTTCTCTGCCAAACTCAATTCTAAAAAACGTTGGCTTTGCCAATATTCTGCGTCCGCAAGTGGCTTTCCCCTTAACAGCGTCGCCTCATCAAAGCCGCAACTGTCCCAAGTACGCATCGCCACCCGCAACAGTTCTTGCCAACAGCGAAAGTCCCTGTCTTGCTGCATCCACTGTTGTAGTTGTCCCCAACTGCGAATCAGCGCTTCATGGACAACTTCTACTGTATCTAAACCTGTTTTTTCATCGCGTGCTGTAACTACCAAGCGGCTGGATGCCAAACGAGTTACCAAATCCCAATTTTCTTCACCCACCTCCGCGCGGGTAGCTACGCGACGGGTATCTTCTGTTCCTTCCCCTGGATGCACCAATTGAATAAAAATTCGTTGCGCTCTTTCTTTTTCCTCAAAGTTTAGCTTGTCATATGCAGAATCAGCATAACGAGCTAATGCTGCTTCTACTCCACCAATTTCATCGTAATCGGTATGTGTCAACTGGCCCTTATGCTGTTTTGTCCACAACTGAGTTAAGGCAAACTCTAATAAAGGTAAATCTCCTGGTTCGGCACTCACCGCTCTAATAATACGTTCAGCAAGCCCGGTCTCTATTGTTACCCCCAATAACTGAGCAGGTTTTTCTATTGCCGCAAACAGTTCAGAGTTTCTCATTGGAGCAAGTTTTAAGTCTGCATACTGCAAGGCATCAGCAAAGGGACGATAAGATAATGCTTGTCCCAAAAAATCTGCCCTGAGAGTGATGACAAAAGCGAAATTATGACAATTATGAGTTGCTTCTAGTAATCTATCTAGAAAAGCTTGGGGTTCTTTCGCATCTGTACTCATAGTATAAAGTTCTTCAAATTGGTCGGCGATTAGCAAAAAATGCTGGTCGGGGTCTGATTTAAGAAAATCATCGATCCTATCTCGTAAAGAGTGAATGCAATGTTGCAGGTCGCTGGCAAGATTTCTGATTTCTCGCAAGCGTTCAGTACGGCTAAGTAATTTGCCAAAAAGGGATTCTTCACAGGAGACAAGGGAAGAAGCTAGATTAAATAACGGTCTGGAACCAGGACGAAAGTCAACAATATGCCAGTTACCAGCAGAGCGCAGGCGCCTTACTAAACCAGCAAACACAACACTAGATTTACCACTGCCACTAGAACCAATTACCGCCACTAAAGGTTGTTTTTGCACTGCATCCACTAACATATCGGTGAAAGTTTCCCGTCCAAAAAAAAACTGTGCGTCTTTTTCTTGAAAAGCAAACAAACCACGATAGGGAATAATATCGGTGGGACGACGCCCTAAGTCTAACCAATTTAGTGGGGTTGCATCGCCATTTTGACAAATGACTGGCAACCAAGAAGCACATGGATATTTATTCTCAAGACCATGTAACTTTAACCTTGCTTCTTTCGCTGCTTGGTACAAAGGCTTGCCCCACAAAGCAAAAGCCACGAGAAAATGCTTTAAAAAGACCTGCGCTACTTCATCTGGCACTTGTTCCCTCATTACAATAATCTGAGGAATATGTAGCGCTTCTAAAGAAGACGCTAATCCTAAGCCATCACAAGAGTTAAAAATCGCCACCGTTAACCCGTTGCTGATAGATTTTTTCAATCCGTACTTGAGGTCATCAATAGTTAAACTTTCTTTATTTTCATTAATGTATATTCGACCACTATCTCCCACAGTTTGACTATGACCTGCAAAAAACAGGATATCCCAAGGTTTTTCCCACAACGAATCATTGATTTCGTGACGTTGGGGCATAACTAAAAAGGTAACCGAAGCATCAGGTAAACTGTTGAGCAATTTTTGGTCTGCTGCAACATCAATATCGGTACTGTTGCCCAAAATCGCTAGAATTTTGACTTTATCTCTAATGCTTGCGGTTTTCGTTTCTGTACGTTTTTGATAATCGGTTGCGCTCAAAGCTAGTTCGACATTAGGATATTCTTCGAGCAAATCCCAAAGATGCCAAGGTATCTGTCGCAGTTGCTGATTAGACGTGCGAATTAGTACCCGCACAGCATCACTTTCATGTAATTCCTTTAACCAAGTTTCACGAATTGGGCGAAAAGACTTGGAAAATAGCCAGGTATTTAGGCGCCTTTGTAGCTCAATTGCTAAATGTTTACAGCTTTCTTGCTTTTGAGCAATAGAACCAGAGTAAGTGACTTTTTTAGCTGTGAGAGCGCGATTGTTACTCCCCAAACTATGGTAGTGCGTTCGCCACTCTTCAATTATTGTTTGCAAAGGAGCAAAAGGTGGTAGATTACCAGTCACTTCTTTGTAGGGGCTAATACCTTCAAAACCAATTGAAAGTGTTACCCGTACACCCTCGTGTAAATCGCCATCTAACTTTAGGACAAGTGATTTTGTCATTCCCTGTAAAAAAAGTGAGCATTCCTATTTAACACTTACTTTAAGCATAATTACGCAAAAATGCTATTTTTATTGTCTTTGAGAAGTCTATCTTTAGATAGATATTTTAATAATCAAAAATATAGTTTTTTTGGTAATTAATACATATGGGTTTCATCAAGTTAAACTTATGCAAATAGGCGCGAAATTTTATAACCCACATTCCGCACTTCACCATGTAATACACGTAGATTTCCAAGATTTACTTAATAGAGGTTAAATAACAATCATAAATAACCAAAATTCATCAGTATTAATACGTAATTATTCAACGTTATTAGTAATTATTCTTGAAAATAACGATACTACATCTTGAAGTGCGGAATATAGGTTATAAAAAATTAAAAAAACCCTTGTGTAAAAAACACTTTGTGAGTCCGACATATAGTAAGTGTTATTACAATAAACGTTTAACACATATAAATTTAAATAACTAATGATACTAATTAATTATGGTTACATTACTGGACTATAAGTTAGCACTGACTTTTTCATATGAACCGCTATTCAATATATATACATCTGTTTATTGTATAAATACTTCAAATATTTTATTATTTAAATTAAGTATTATCACTGTTTATTGTATGACTTTATATACACATTACTACTTACTTAACTCTAATAATCTTGACTTTTGTACTACATATTAGTACTAATGAATAACCAATGGTTCTCACATTACTTTAAGCACCTAACCTTTACAAATGCTTCTTTTCCAAAGAGCAGGCGCCTCAATACTGCTCGGTTAAGAAAATTCGATAAAACCATAAACCTTGTAGAGACGCGATTAATCGCGTCTCTACGTGTTCGGAATGAATGCAAAAAATCCTTAACCGAGCAGTATTGCCATAACGCCTTTCCTGCGGGATTTGTCTGGGAAGTGGTTGAGGTATTTTCTGCTCCACCAAACGTCAGCTTTAAATGGCGCCCGAAGTGGAACTTTCACAGGTCGTTACAAAGATTTTGAACCAACAGGAGAAACAATCGAAGTTATTGGTATGAGTGTCGCGCACGTTTCTGATGATTTAAGAATAGAATCTGTAGAACACTATTTTGATACAAATGCATTCTTAGAAAAATTAACGTCTGGGCAAAAATCTAGTTCTGGTGACAAATTAGAAACTGTTTGTCCAAATCATCCTTAGTTACAAAGGCGCCGATACTCCTGTAGTAATTCTGAATTTCTCACAATTATTATCGTTTTTCAGGCGCCTATACAATAACGTCATGCATCAGGTAACGCGCGCAAGAAACCTGCATCGAAAAAGAAGAAAGCACGCCCATATCTCGACAACATTAATTCTCTTCACACTTTTTTCGAGCAATTACGAAATTTCTGTAAGGTTTTAAGGAAGGCGCCTCCAAACGCTAGTAGGTGTGGTTTGGTTGATAAGAGCGGCGCCTATAACCTAAATATATTTAATCACTTCCAGCCCAAGTCCATGTTGGATTACCATTATTAACACCTTTTTTAATAACTTGAAGTGCTTGTTTATTAGGGTCAAGTTGGTTTCCAACATTTAGAGTAAAATAAATCTTTCCTTTACTAAAACTTGTCTTGAACTCCCCCTTGTCAGTAGAGCCAGAGCATTTAGCATATTTTGGCTTTAATTTTCCAACCCAAGTTACACTCGATTTATAACTTTTAGCAACAGTTACATTAGAAGCAATGCTGTTCAAGTTAGCATACCCATCTGTAGCAAAGCTACCTTCGCGGTAAGGTTGAGGAGTGTCAACAATTCTAATTTTATCTGGGCAACTTTGTTTATTTTGGTATCCACTACTAATTTTCAATTCAGTAATAGTACTCTTAGTTTGAGCATTTGCACTCAAGTTAGAAAATAAAGGTAAAATAATAATACCTGCTCCTAATAGCAAACGTAGAAAATGAGGAGTTTTAGATGTTAACTTATTTAATTTAGCGTCTGTCATAGTCAGAATTTCTATAATGTTTCCTAAATGTTTGTATATCATCTACTACACTTAGGGTTTTAGGATTTCGGAAAAATAACTTATTATAAAAAAATGTCTATTAATAATCGCAGAAGTTTTAAGTTCAGGCGCCGAATCGACAATAGAGCGTGAAAGTGATGCTGCTTTTAGTAAAAGCCAAATTTTATATTATATATAATACATGAAATATAGCATTAAAAGGTAGGCGCCTGCTGCAAATACAGGCGCCAATATAAACGTTTTAATCAAGTTCCAGGAACATACTGCACTCGGAACTTCTGGTTCGGACCACCGTGACAAGTGTACTGACCAACAGAGGTGTAATCAGCGACCGAGGCATTGGCTACATCCATACACTTGCTGCTGTATTCCGACCAGGTGGTGAATGGGCGCCCAGCCCACATTTCATGCTTGTTCGACACTCTCCACTCTGGTTTACGCGCATCATCAGTACCGCTTTCACAACCATGTTGCTTCAGTATCTGACCTTGAGCAGTACTATAAGCCCAAATGCATAACTTCGAGTGTCGATTCTCGAACTTGCGAACGCTCTGCCCGTTGCTATCAGTACTTATGTGTCTAATTCTCCAGTGCTGGGCGCCGAAGTTACCTTTACTCATTTGTACGATACGAGTACCCACATTCTTGGAGTGGTTTTCTGGCATTAAAGCTTTACCACTGTGTTCGGCAATAATCCAGTAGAAAGGACCTGGCTTTTTAGCTGTTGGATCTACTTCTGGTTCTCCGTCTGTTGGATTGATTTTCGGTTCACCTTGAGAATTTTTGGTAGAATCTTCAGTTACTTGTTCCGTATCTATTGGGCTATCTTTTTGCGTAGGTTCGGATGTTGTTTGAGCATAACTAGCGAAGTTACTCAACAACAAAAATGCAATTGTAGAACCTAGAATTGCTAACTTTTTCATGGTTAATTTCACAAACATTATGTGTTTAATAGAGTTGTAAGTTTTTACCCTCACTCATCTAGAGCTTTACATGTTTGCCTTTTTATGCTTATGCAAGAAGAAGATAATAATTGATTTTTCAAGGCGGAACGCGAGCGGCACCTGTATTTCATACTTAATTATTTACATTATTTATGAATTAAATCGCACATTATACTGAGATATTTATACGCCGGACTCACATACAAAAGTTGCGCTTTATCTTTATATAGATGAAGCTTTGGGTTATTGTCAGTAATGTATCATATTTATTTTTCACAACAGCAAATACTTAAGATGATGCAGAGGACAGTACGCATTAAAACATTTTCTTGGGATTCAAAGTAGTTGATTTATCTATAAAGGCGCCCTCCCGCTGCCAACTTATGCACCAAAGCGCTAAAATATAGGGTTGTCTTGCATGCAATGGAGCTAGATTTTTAAATACTTATATGCTAATTTTGACAAAGTATTTTATATGTATGTAAAATTTTATGCCAAATTTATCAAATATAGTCAAAACTACGGTTTTATGTTTGTTTATAGCACCTACTGCATTATCATTTAATACTAATATAGCCCGCGCGCAAACTAGAAACACAGTACCTCAAAGCTATAGCGGTGTTTGGCGTGGTAATGGTGTTCAAAAAAATCCTAGTAGCGAATGGTCTATATTAATTGCAATAACAGGTGGTAATGTTAATTCTATCGTTGGTACAGTTGCATACCCATCACTAAATTGCGGTGGAGAATTAAGGTTACGTCGCGTAAGTACTAATTCGATTGAATTATCAGAAAGTATTACCTATGGCGCCTGTATAAATAATGGAATTATGACTCTTAAAGCTTCATCAACCAGAGCTTTAGAATATGGTTGGCAACAAGGCGCCACTACAGCTATTGGGAAAGTACAGAAAATTAGCGGTAAGTAATTAAATTTTACCAAACGTAGTTCATTTTAATGAACTTTTACTATTAGCCTAGGGACTTTTAGTCTTAGGCGGGTATGAGCGTGTGAGATAATTAGTAATTAATATTACATGCCAAAATATAGGTGCAAGATATAAGCCTCCGACTGGCGCCGCAAGCGCACCAGTAAAATATGGGACTAGCACATTTTTCTGAAACCCTGATTATATATGGATTTTTTGAATGTGCAAGTTAGGAGGATACCCGAAGAAAAAGGCTAAATTACGGCTGATATTGAGGCAAAGTTAAAATAAATAGAAAAACTAGGTGTTTAATGTCAATACCTTCGCGGCTATTTCTGAGTTAGAACGTAGTATAAACGCTTGTAGAATTAAGGTTTTTTCGTAATGGTTACTTTTGCTTCTCCTCCTATACAAAAAATAGATAGTAAGGTAGCACTTAAACAAGATGTAGAACTTTACGTATTGCGTTTAGACTTGGTACATCCGGTTATTAGTGGTAACAAATGGTACAAGTTGAAATATAATCTTGAAGCAGCGAAGCGAGAACATTTAGATACTATACTGACTTTTGGCGGCGCCTATTCTAATCATATACATGCAACTGCGGCAGCGGGTAATTTATTTGGGTTAAAAACTATAGGTGTTATTCGGGGAGAAAAGACATTACCACTTAACCCGACATTAGAGTTTGCCACAAGTCAGGGGATGCAACTTATATATGTAGATAGACAAACTTATAAACAAAGAAATAGCGAAACGCTACGTCAAGATTTATTAGCACGCTTTGGTAAGGTGTTTATAATTTCTGAAGGTGGTTGTAATTTGGATGGAGTGCGGGGTTGTAGGGAAATAATTAGTCAAGATTTTGAGTTTGATATTGCGTGTATAGCTTGCGGGACTGGTACGACTTTAGCGGGTGTTGCACTTTCTTTAAATACTCAGCAGCATTTAATTGGTTTTCCTGTTTTAAAAGGTGGAGAATTTTTAAAGCAGGATATTCAAGGTTTAATGGCGCCGTATCAACATAATATAAATGTATCGTGGGAGTTGAGATGTAATTATCATTTTGGTGGTTACGCAAAGGTTAATGATGAGTTGTTAAGGTTTGCGCGCGAGTTTGAGATGGAGTTTGGTGTGCCGCTTGATTATGTGTATACTGCTAAGATGTTTTATGGTGTTATGGATTTAGTTAAGGAAGGGTATTTTAATAGGCGCCGTGTTTTGTTGATACATACTGGTGGTTTACAGGGAAATGCCGCTAAATTTTTGAAATAAGCTGGTTGCATAAGAGTCGCTCATTCCTGATATATAATCGGTGATGCGTAAGATTTTGTGATATGTGTCTTCGGTTTCTAGTGGACGATATTTTTCTGGGAGCATTAGCGCTATTAATTCACCTTTTTTACTGGTGCGTAATGCTGCATCGACAAAATCAGCAAATAGCTTTCCTAAGACTTCGTAACCTGCTATTCGCATTCCTAATATATCTGGATGTAGGAAAACTTTTTTTGTAACGGTTTTGGAGATGTTTTCTAATTGTGGTGCGTATTTACTGAGTGATAATAAATTTTGGTCGAATGTACCTGTAAGGATTTCATACTCACGTGCAAGGAAATTATCTGCTGCTTCTTGAATTAAGTTGTTAATAGATTTACCACGTAAACGTTTGACTTTCTCTGCTTCGCTAAATTCTTGCTCATCTATATTTATTACGGCAATATCACTCAATAACGCGCGTGTTTCTTCATATGATATATATCCCATTCGATAACCGTCTTCAACATCTATTATGGAATAACATATATCATCCGCAGCTTCTACTAAAAACGCAAGGGGATGACGTACCCACCAATAAGTATTATTATGATGTCTAATTAAGCCTAAAATTTGAGCTACTTCGTTAAATAATTCTTTTTCAGCTTGGAAAAAGCCGTATTTTTTAGCACTACAACCTGTATAATTATTAATAATATTTACAGCAATAGAAGATTCGCGCGGATATTTGGTAAAAGCTGCTAGTGTCGGACAAGTTAGTTGCATTCCACCGTGACGATGGTGCATTTCTATATTGGTGAGAATACGAAAACCTTGTGCGTTACCTTCAAATAAATCAAAGTCAGATTTTTGCTGTGTATTGAGACAATCTTTCAAAGTATTGGCGCCACTATACCAAAATGCAAAACCTTGACGTATAGAATCTTCACCTGAATGACCAAAAGGGGGATTACCAATATCATGTGCCAAACAGGCAGCCGAAACAATATCTCCAAAGTCAGAACCGCTCAACTCATATTTTTCTAGTTGATGACGCTTAACAACTTCGTAACCAACAATTCTACCCAGTGAACGTCCTACACAAGAAACTTCCAAGCTATGAATTAACCGTGTGCGAATATAATCGTTTTTAGATAACGAGTAAACCTGAGTTTTATCCTTAAGGCGCCGAAACGGAGAAGAAAAAACAATACGGTCACAATCCTTTTGAAAACAGGTTCGGTCTAATTGTAAATCTTCTGGCGCCTGTTTTCCGAGACGCTGCGGAGTCAAAAGTCGTTTCCATTCCATCATAAATAAAGTAATGAGTGCTGAGTGCTGAGTAGGAGTAATAAGTGCTGAGTGCTGAGTGCTGAGTGTTTATTTTTAACTCCTAATCATAACTTCTAACTCCTAACTTCTAACTCCTAACTTCTAACTCCTAACTTCTAACTTCTTACTTACTCAGCACTCAGCACTCAGCACTTTCTACTCTGTTCAGCACTTTCTACTCTTCTGGTTTTGTGCAATACTGATTAAGCTCGCTGACAGAACTATCGAATTGTGCAGCAGCTTCGGCAGCATTTTTGAGTGCTGTATCTATTTCACCTCTTGCTTTTTGAATTGTCGCACGTCCAGCGGTTGATGCTTCGGCTTTTTTTGTGGCGCCAAGTGCTTTACCTGCTATTTCTACGTTTTTACTAAGTGTTTCAAATGTCTTGACAAATTTACCTTGATACTCTTTTAACTTTTCATCGCCCAAATTCAAGTCACGTATTTTTTTTGTAACGTCTTGTAATTCTTTTGCAAGTTTTAAACTAGTTGACACCTGGGCGCCTTTATTTTTATCAATTAATGTAGTTCCTTCATTGACTTGCTTAATAAATCGTTCGCACTGAGCAACTTTAGTGTCGCTACAGCCAAAAAGTGACAATGCCATACTTAAGCTCACGGGAGCAATTATATACTTACGCCAAACCACAACAGATACCCATCACCATAAAATTCCAAACAATAGTATCCGATGATTCGACTATTTTGATAATTGTTCCGTTAATTCGATACATAAGTTAGTTTGGAAGTTAGTTGGGTTTTCCTGCGGATAACTACGTTAACGTTCCTCCACCCAACCTACCAGTCTACGGGTAAACCCAAATTATCCAATCTTTGGGCATCTTTTAATAAAGGTTGAATTTCGCCGTCGATGGCTATTTTACCTCCGTAAAGTACTAGCGCGCGTTGTGTGACTCTCGCGAGCCAGTGTAAATCGTGAGAAGCAACGAGTAAAGCTTTACCTTGCCAGTTTAATAGTACTTGCGCGAGTTTACGGCGCCATGCTGGGTCAAGTCCGGTAGTAGGTTCATCGAGTATCAGTATATCGGGTTCTAGAACCAGAATTGCTGCAAGGGCCGCTAGGCGCCTTTGTCCACCCGAAAGTTCGTGTGCAGAACGTCGCTCAAAAGCTTCTAAACCAAACTCAGCGAGTAAATGTCTAGCTTTATCTATTGCTATGGCATTTGGGACTCCGTAGTTTCTTGGGCCAAACGTAATATCTTCTAAAATGGTTGGCATAAATAATTGGTCGTTGGCATCTTGAAAACCAAAACCAATATGGCGCCTTACTTCTGCAAAATTTTCGGGTTCTACGTGTATATTATTTATCAATATTTTTCCTGATTTCGGTTGTTTTAAACCAATCAGATTTTCGAGTAAAGTACTTTTACCCGAACCAGTGGCGCCCATTAAAGCTACTCGGTCGCCAGCTTTGATATCAAATGTAATTTCACTTAATACATTTGATTCTTTTGTATATGAATACACTAAGTTATGAACAGCTAAAACAGTTTGTGACATTAAAAAAATTGGGGAAAGGAATAATTATAATAACCAGGATGCAATAGTTAAACTTGATGCAATAATGCTCATTAAGATGACTATGTAAGTTTCTTTGGGTCGTAGTTCACAAGTTACGGGCATTTCTCCTGTGTAACCGCGTGCTATCATTGCAGCATAAACTCTCTCTGCACGGTCTAAACTACGAACGTATAATGCCCCTATCATTGAGGCACTAGCATAACGTAACCATCCAGCATTTCCTGAAAGTCCTCGTAACTGGGCGCCACGCTGCATTCTTTCAACTTCACTAAGCAATATTTCCATATATTGCCCAGCTAATAATAAGCTTTGTTTGAATACACTCGGTAAAGGCAAAGATTTAAGCGCGATACCAAAACTATGGGGTGGCAATGTAAGTAAAAAACTATTCATTGCTAGCAAACAAATTAACGAACGCACCAGCAAGAAACTCGCGCGTTGCCAGCCTAAAGGAAGTGCTAAGAATGATAAAAATAATAGTTCAGTACCAAGTAAAGCCGCAAGTTTTGGAAGTCTTGCACGCAATATACTAGCCCAAACTAATGCTAAAACTCCATAAACACTAAGCATAGACCAAGCATTCTGTTTGAGCAAAGCACTACCGATAACAATTATTAGAGATATATATAAACGTAGAGTTAGAGACCACATATTTAAAAATAAGGTGATTTTTATCCCCCCTTGGGGAGCGCAGGTTGGGGGGATCAATTTTTTAGCTTCTTTCAGCAGGAGCGCCTTTCATAATGCTGGCAAGACCAAATGCGATACCAAAGCAAACGATAGAACCAACAATTCCAGCAATGCTAGTGCCAATTTTGTCAAGCCCTTCCACTTGATAATCTGCAAACGGTGTAGGAACAGCAACACGAACATTTTCTCCGAGTTTATCGAAACCTGTTTGTTCTGATACCCAGTCCAACCCGTCAGGAAAAGCTGATGCAAATAGCGATAAGACTCCAGCAATTAGCAAAATACTCACAACAGGAACTAACCAACCTCTAAACTCGCGCTGCTCTCCTGGCAATAAATCTGGTCGTGCAGTCGCAAGGTAAGCAAGTACTCCTCCTGTAATTAGTCCTTCTCCAACACCAATCAAAATGTGAATACCTGTCATTGAAGGTAAAACAATATTAATTGGCGCCGTTCCCGATAATGCCAATTCAATTGCTGCGACTATTGCCGCTACCACAACACTAATACCAGCTGCAACTCCTGCTGCCAATGGTAAACGGCCTCTTTTACCACCTAATAACCGCAGCAAAGGTTGTGTTAAACTCCAACCGACCCAAACTCCGACTACACCCATATTTAAAATATTTGCCCCCAGAGCAGTAATTCCACCATCAGCAAATAATACTGCTTGAATAATCAATACTGTGGCAATACAAAGCGTTGCTGCCCAAGGACTACCCAAAATTACTGCCGCTAAAGTTCCACCTAACAAATGACCACTGGTACCACCTGCTACAGGAAAGTTAACCATTTGTGCGGCAAAAACAAATGCCGTCGTTAATCCTAAAATCGGTGCGCTACGTACACCAAATGCATTGTTCGCGCGTTTCACCGCAATCGCAAGCGCTGCAACAGTCGCTACACCTGTTACCGCAGCTACCGATGGAGAAACAAACCCATCAGGAATATGCATGATTTTCTCCAGTTTTTAATGTCATTTTTGATACTCTACCATTGAAAATTTTGTTAGTATATAAACTTAATAAAAAACAAAAGATTCACAAATTTTCAATGCCCGTATGGGGGATTCTAAATACTTCTTAAGAGTCATTGACAGCCAAATTTTTCGTATTTTTACATACATACGTAATATCACAAATATCAAAAACATTTTTGAAATTATGTTATTTTATTTATTTTTACACTTATTTTTTTACTAAACACTTTCACTTTAATGAGAATAATAATCATATTTGTACGTGTAACAAAACTAGTTAGAGATAGTTGGAAAATTTATTCTTTTGAGTAGATTCATCACATAAATTTACAAATAAGTATTTTTTGTTAAGAATTAGTCCTAAGATAGTTGAGATTTATTGACAACAATCTATACTTAATATAATATTTACATTAGTTGTAAAAAGTTGGTAGCTATACTTATTGTTTTGCAAAATAATCTTAAACCATGCCTAATAACTTTATTTTGCCTGGAGGGGACTTGTTAAGTCGGCGCCAACTACTCAAATTCGGATTGGCAGGTGCCGGGTTAATAGGTGGAACAACGCTGTGGCAAGCATTGAGTGTACGCCACTCTCAAGTAAGAATACCACCAATGGAGGCGCCTGCGAATACAAAGGCAATGAATCCAACGAAAATATTGCGTGACTTTGACTATGGCACAGTAAAGCGTGAGAACGGGCGAACTGTGCGTGAGTTTCGTTTAACAGCATCCACATCAATAATTCAGCTAAATACAGCAGTATCGTACAATATTTGGGATTTAAACGGCAGAATTCCTGGGCCAACACTAAGAGCAAAACAAGGGGAACGAATACGAGTATTATTTCTTAACCAAGCAGGTCATTCACACTCACTGCATTTTCATGGAGTTCACCCAGCAGAAATGGATGGGGTGCGACCAATTAGTAACGGCAAAGCTACAATTTACGAATTTGACGCAGAACCGTATGGAGTTCATTTATACCATTGTCATATTGAACCTGTAACCCGACATATTGCGAAAGGTTTATATGGAATGTTTATTATCGACCCACCCTCACAGCGACCACCTGCTGATGAAATTGTGTTGATAATGGGTGGATACGATGTGAATGATGACAACCGGAATGAGTATTATGCTTTCAACGGATTGCCACACTATTACATGGATAATCCAATTCGCATTTACAAAGACCAACTAATTAGACTCTATGTTCTTAACATCATTGAGTTTGACCCTGCTGTAACATTTCACCTTCACGCAAACTTCTTCGACGTGTATCGATATGGCATGACGATGACTCCGAGCGAGAAAAGCGATGTAATTACAATGGGTGTTGCAGAACGCCATATATTAGAGTTTGCTTTTCGCTATCCCGGTAAGTATATGTTCCACCCACATCAGGATGCAGTTGCTGAAAATGGCTGTATGGGACAGTTTGAGGTTATTGAATCATCAACTAAAAATTCAGCAAACAGCTAAATACGAGCAATTGTTAAATCAAGTTTAAATGAAGGCAAAATTATTGCAAATATAATTCATTAAGTGCAAGACTAACATAACTGAGATTACGACAAGCTGTCATAGGTTATTTGATTTTTCAGCTTTGTAAATTTGTTTAGGAGTAAAAAAGTGATTAGACCACGTTATGCATTTTTGGCATTCGCAGCTTGCGCCATTGTTGCACTTAGTTCTTGTGCTAGTGGTGAGGCGCCATCCGCATCGAATAACGGAGGCAACGCAACACCCGTAGCTTCAACTCCTCAAACGACAGATGCTTCAACTACTAGCTCTCATAGTGGTCATGGTAAGAAAGTAAATATAAATTCTGCGATTTTATCGGAGTTAGACAAGTTTGAAGGAATGCTTGGTGTGCCTGCATTGTCGAATAAAATTCAAGCTGGTCGTCCTTATGCTTCAGCAGAGGAATTGGTAGCTAAAAAAGTCGTCACTCAAGAGCAGTTTGACAAAATTAAAGACATGGTGACGATAGAAGAAGTCAAGCTGACGGGTGAAGCCAAAGACGTTGATTACATGACCAAGTTGGGACTCATGAAAGGACACTTGATAGTCGCCAAAGAATTACTCGACCAAAATCAACCCAAGGCAGCAGAACCTCATATTGGACACCCAGTAGAAGAAATTTACGCTGATGTAGAGGAACAACTCAACGAACGTAAAGTAAAAGAATTTAAAACAACTTTGATTAGCTTGCAAGATTTAGTCAAATCAAACGGCAAAGCAGACTCTATTAAAACCAACTTTACAAATTCAATGCAAGCGGTTGATGGCGCCATCGCTGCACTTCCTATTGAACAACGTAACAAGAATGCTTTTAACCTACAAGTCATCAACGGTTTACTCGACGCTGCCAACTCAGAATATGGCGCCGCAGTTGCAGACGGTAAAATTTCTGCTGCAATTGAATATCAAGACTCACGCGGTTTTGTAGTCTACGCCAACGAACTTTATAAAACCATTGCCAGTAACATGGCAAAAGAAAATCCCGAAGCTCACAAAAACATTCAAGCTAGTATGGCTGAACTAACAAAAGTATGGCCAGCAGCTATTCCCCCTGCAACACTCGTAAAGGCGCCTCTTGAAGTTACCAAGCTAGTAAAAGCCATAGAAGCAGAATCACAAAAAGCCTTGTAGTACAGGCAAGATGCCTGTGCATTCATCAAAACATTATCCATACAACACTATATAGAAGTTTAATAGGGGGTTAAAATACAGGATGAGCGAAAAACTATGTAATTATAAAGAGCCATTTGAATCTTGGTTCAAATTACCTAGTAAATCGTCCTGGAATGCATGTAAGGTAAATTGAGAAATAATGCAAGAACTTAATCAGCAAAAAGCAATCGACCTGCTTAATACCATCATGGAATTTGAGCTAGCAGGTGTTGTTCGCTATACACACTACTCATTAATGGTAACGGGTCCATACCGAATTCCCATTGTAGATTTCTTCAAAGCACAAGCTGGCGAATCGCTGCTTCATGCCCAACAAGCAGGAGAAATTCTCACAGGTTTAGATGGACATCCTAGCCTTAAAATTGCCCCAATGGAGGAAACATATAAACACTCGGTTAAACACATTTTAGAAGAAAGTTTGGCGCACGAAAAGAAAGCATTGTCGCTGTATAAAGAATTACTTGATGCAGTAACTGATGCTAGTATTTATTTAGAAGAATTCGCTCGCACAATGATTGGTCAGGAAGAACTGCACAATCTTGAATTGAAAAAAATGCTACGCGATTTTAGTTAATTACTAATTGTCATTCTGAGCGCAGCGAAGAATCTATATAACCTACTAGTTCTAATAGATGCTTCACTACGTTCAGCATGACATATACAACTCCTAACTCCTAACTCCTAACTCCTAACTACTTATGGATTTTACTGCTGCTTTATCTACATTTTTTATTGCGTTTCGCGAAGGAGTCGAAGCTGCGCTTGTTGTGGGTATTGTGTTGGCATTTATCAAAAAAGCCGGACAAACGCAACTCAACCGCTGGGTATATGTAGGTTTAGGAACAGGAGTTGCCGCAAGCTTTGTTTTAGCGTTCTTGTTTCAATTATTTGTACCTGCTTTGCAACGCGCGTTTCCACAGTATGCAGGTGTTATTGAATTTCTTTATGAAGGAATATTCAGCGTGCTTGCTGTTATTATGTTAAGTTGGATGTTAATCTGGATGACTAAGCAAGCCAGATTTATGAAAGCTTCTGTTGAAGGCGCCTTATCAGATGCATTGAAAAATGATAAAACTGCGGCGCGAAATATTTTTACATTAATTTTTGTTGCGGTTGTTCGCGAAGGTTTTGAGACAGTCGCATTAATTACTACTAATACTGGAAGTGGAGCATATGGCGCCGGGATTGGTGCAATATTAGGTATTATTAGTGCTGCTTTTATCGGTGTTGGGTTATTTAAATTAGGTATTAAGTTTAATATTCGTCAGTTTTTTCAAGTGATGGGTATTTTACTTGTATTAATTGTAGCAGGATTAGTTGTAACAGCATTAAGTAGGTTTGACGCAGCGGCAGCATCATTAGCATCTTATAGTCGGGCATCGCAAGACCTTTGTTTCTACTATGAACGTTTTACCAAAGTTCATTCGTGTATTTTAGGGCCAATGGTTTGGAATACTTCTAAAATTTTACCTGACGAACAGTTTCCTGGTGTTATTTTCAAAGCATTATTTGGATACCAGCATCATCTTTATGTTGTGCAAGCTGTTGCTTATTTAGTTTTCTTGTTTACAGTTGGTGGTGTTTATCTTCGTAGTGGTATGAGTAATTCGGGATAAACCGGACACTCGCTTTGTGATCCTGTTCGATACACCAATCGGAAAGACGACGGAACTAGCCGCTACTTTATGCGATGGTATCTCGTTACCGATGTAACACTACGCACAAGACCAAGCAGGAATAACCACATTCCCTTTACCCACAGGCTTACTTAGCCAAACAACACAACCTGTGGGCAAACCTGCATCTTTAAAAACTACAGGCTTTTCAAACTTTACAGCCAGGTATTTTAAACCAATGTTCCGAGCTGCATTCTCACCAGAACATAATATTTTATTATCTGGTGTTAATACTAATTTTCCTAATCCAGAATCGCTCCATAAATAAAGGTTAAGTACACCAACTTGTGAACCTCTTAAACATTTGCCACCAGTTTGCGAATCTGTAATGCTGGTATATGCTGGATTAACTCTAACAGTATAAATGGAGTACCTATTTAAAGCTTTCTGCTCAACTCGCTTTTGTATTTTCTTTGCAACCCAAAACGAACGTTTTGTGTTGCTTCTATGCGAGTACTTACCACGTTGAGGCTTTAAACTTTTAAGGTTTTCAAAAACAATTACATTACAATTGTGATAATTAGCAATTTCCACAATTGAGTTGGAAATTGTTTCAACGAGTTCCTTTTCTAAACTTTTGATTCGCTTCCATAGCTTGGCACATAGGTTTTCAGGAGGTAATACACCTAGTTCGGTTCTAGTATTAGTTAAACTTTTCGCTTTGGCAATTTTACCTAGATAGCGCTTCCTAAGATGATGGAGTCGATTGTTTCCTTTTATCCGTAGATTGGCTAACTCTACAACAACGCTCGTATCTTCGTATCCTTCTAATACCTTGCCCACAACTATCGGGTCATCTAAGTTGAGGTCAATGCTTAGAATTCGGAGCTTACCATAAGCTTTTATCTGGTCTACTAATTTACCTTTCGATGGTGTGTTTTTTTGAATTACCCAAACAAGTTTTAATTTACTTTCATCATAAATTAAAGAAAAAGTCCCTTTAACGTAATCGGGTGGTAATTCTCGACACTTGTAGCTAACTTTCTGGAATTGCCATGCTTTTCCTGTCCACAGTTTCACAACTAGTGAGTCTCCAGTATCGTCTTTAAACATACCAGAATAAACCTGAATTGGGAAATTAGTGGATTGTGGTAAAACTGGCGGTTTACCTGCCTTCTTTTTTAATCTTGTACGTTTTTTGAGCGTATGACATGTCTTTGACCTTTCAATCCGTTTCATCCATCGCTCAAAATTGGTGTACCAAGACTTGACAACACCTGCGGCTTTTTTTATTGCAGCACGTCTCAGGTCTTGAGGAATGCGGGCAGCATTAAGGATATTGTCGCTTCTTATTAGTTTTTCATAAACATTGTAAAGTGAATCTGAGGATGTGGAAAGAAATAATTTTAGATTCGATGACATTTGAGAAACATAAAACATCACACAGTCGTTAAAAAGTAACTGTGTCAGCTGAACATATTCAGGTGTTGCTGTTTCAACAGTTGCTAAAATTGACTCATTGATTTGGAAGTGACCTTTTTGTTTCTTCAATGCCATATATTAACCACCTCTCTAAGCGCGCAACATTAGAGTGCATATTTGCATATTTTCAATTATATACTTTTCGGACAAAAAAACAAAATTTAAATATTTAAATATCTGATTTAATTAGTGGGTTGTTCATAAGTTTTATTAATTGCTAATCGAGGCGCATTTGTTTTAATATTTCATTACATCAAATCACAATTTGAACTTTTCTTTCTTTGGGCTGTAACTCTTCATTCTATGGAACCATCAAAAATATTGTAGCCACGTGCTTGCATAAAACGCACAATTATTTCAACTTTACTTGTAGTAATGTATTAAGTGTAATTTTGTAGTACAATACGTCCGTTTTACCCAGATATTGTCCAATATGTACCAAAAAAGCTCTATCTAGTATTACGTCTTAACGGTGGTAGTAAAAAACCAGTGGCACAAAAAGGTTAGGATGGTGGGTGCCCACCGTACCATAGTTAGTATGGTGGGCAGTGCCCACCGTACCATGTAATAACTATGACAAATATTTTTATTAAACAGTTATTTATCCATCCTATAAAAGGATTAACTCCACAGGTACAAGAATCTGTTTATCTCAAAGTTGGACATGGCATTCCAGGAGACCGTGCGTTTGCTTTGATGTACAAAAAAAATCTGCCAGATATGGATATTGAAGTACCGTGGATGAAAAAGGTTAACTTTGCGATGCAAAACGACTGGCACTCGCTAGCAGCGTTAGACTGTTTTTACAACCCAACATCAGAAAAATTAACAATCAAACGTAAAGGAATAGAATTACTTGTTGCCGATATGGGTACCATAACTGGGCGCCATGAAGTTTCAACGTTTTTTACGGGATATTTAAGGGCGTCTTTAGAATTAGTAGGGTCATATAATAAAACGCGCTATCAAGATAGAGAAGCAGGACATATATCATTAGTTAGTCAAGCAACTATAGATAATTTAAGCGAAATTGCAGGTCATATTATAGACGTTCGTCGCTTCCGTCCCAATATTGTGGTAGACGGAATACCCGCATGGAATGAGTTTGACTGGGTAGGTAAACAAATCAAAATAGGTAACGCGCTAGTTGAAGTTACCGCTCGCATTAACCGCTGTTTAAATATTGAAGTTAATCCCGAAACCGGAGAGCGCGACATCGCTTTGCTGAGAATTCTTAAGAATAACTTTCAACATACCCAAACAGGCGTAATTGCAACAATTATTACAGAAGCTTACATAAAAAAGCAAGATATAATTGAATTATAGGTTTGGGAGAAGAACGTAACCCAACAAATAGTCTTGCAATTTAAGAGCAATATTGTATACTCAGTATGAAATATTAATGAAAGATAATAGCAATTAAATGAAAGAAAATGAACAGCAACGAACTCTCGACTTGTTGCAAAGCATCATGGAATATGAGCTTGCGGGAGTTGTGCGCTACACCCACTTTTCTTTAGTGGTTACTGGTACAGAGAGGAATTTTATAGTAGATTTTCTTAAAGAGCAAGCTGCTGAATCTTTAACTCATGCCCAAAAAGTAGGGGAAATACTTGTGTCTGTTGAAGGTCATCCCAAACCTGGTATTGCACCTGTAATAGATATAGATAAATATTCAATCAAAGATGTGCTAGTTGCAAGTCTCGCACACGAACGAGAGGCAATACAAATGTATAAACAGCTTCTGGCTTCAGCGCAACAGTCTAACCAAGAACTAGTAAAATTTGTAACCAACATGATTGAAGAAGAAAGCAGTCATCACTTAGAACTCGAACAAATGATTCAAGATTTAGGATAAACCAATCTAGAGACGTTATAAATCGTGGAGACGCGATGTTCCTCGCGTCTCTACATGCAAAAATATTGGATAATGAAGAAATCCTAAAATTATAGAAGCTCCTGGCTTTGGTATTACGTCATAAATGGTTAAAAAACGTTGGCAAGATAGAGCAAAATCTCGCGTAGTCAATCGATACGGTTCTTTTAATGTTCTACGTAAAGGCATATCGTATTCACCTTGGCGCTATGACCCTTACCATGCACTGCTAACTATTTCGTGGGGCAGATTTGTTGCTCTTATTACTGTTGGTTACTTTATCGCTAATGCTATCTTTGCATTGCTGTACCTTGCTGGTGGTGATGGAATTGAAAACGCGCGTCCTGGTAACTTTTTGGATGCTTTCTTTTTTAGTGTTCAAACAATGGCATCGATTGGTTACGGCGCCATGTATCCAAAGACAGCTTATGCCAATTTTTTAGTTACTATTGAATCCATCGTTGGGTTATTGATATTAACTATGGCGAGTGGTATTATGTTTGCCCGTTTTTCTTTGCCAAAAGCACGGGTAATATTCAGTCGCGTCATATTAATTACAACTCATAACGGCTTACCAACGTTAATGCTCAGGGTAGCGAATAAGCGGCAAAACTGGATTTTAGAAGCCCAAGTGCGTCTTACAATTGTTCGTAACGAATTAACAAAAGAAGGGAGTTTTATGCGGCGATTTTACGACGTACCCTTAGTTCGTAGCGACTCTCCACTATTTGCGCTTTCATGGACAGTAATGCATACCATTGATGAAAGTAGTCCGCTTTACGGTGTCACTCAGCAAAAAATGATAGAGGATGAAATGGAGATTCTCATCATTTTTACAGGCATCGACGAAACGGTATCACAAACCATTCACGCACGTCACTCATATATACCCGATGAAACCGTATGGAATGCGCGCTTCGTAGACATCTTGACTCGCACATCTGACGGCAAACGTTGTATAGATTACTCAAAGTTCCATGACTTTGTATCAATTAAAGATATTAACTATTAAATATAACCACCTCTCTTAAAAGATAGATGTCGTCAAATATCCTGCCACCTAATATATAGATGTTATAAATATTTAGTAGGGAGTAGAAATCATGGGCTGGCTAAAAAGACTATTCGGACTAGAAAAACCACAAAACGCACAAGTAAATCCCGAACCACAACAATATACACCACAGCAACAAACCGCATCGGCGCCAAGTGCCACACAATCAATACCACCCGAACGCATCGGTTTAAACGGAGAATATGACCAAAGCGGTTTAGCCAAGCGCGTTGCACTAGCATTCGACCAAGACCCCCAACTTGATGACATCAACACACTTTGGGTAGCCCAAACAAGCGGCACAGTAGTATTAAAAGGAAAAGTCCCCAGCCAAGACATACTGACCAAAATGGTATCAGTCGCGCGCAACGTTAACGGCGCCGCTGCAGTAGACACATCGCAAGTTACAATCGGTTAACAAAAATTTTCTTGTGGGGTGGGCATCCTTGCCCGCCATTTCATTTCTCTTCTAAAGGGATAAAAAAGATAGAAATTATGCCAGGTAGTGTTAATAATAAGCCAAAAATGAAAAACAAAGGATAACCCATTTGCTTTTGAATGGCGCCGCTTATTGCCCCAGGTAGCAGTAAACCCAAAGCCATAAAACCTGTAGAAATGGCGTAGTGTGAGGTTTTATATTGACCTTGACAAATATATAGTAGATATACAGTAAAACCAGTAAAACCTAAACCGTATCCAAATTGCTCTAAAGAAACTAGCAAATATATTAATGCCAAAGGTGGTCTTGTATAAGCCATGTAGACATAAAATAAATTCGGTAGGTTCATTGCTAAAGCCATTGGCAAAAGGCATTTTTTTAGACCATAGCGTGTAATTGTGATTCCTCCTAAAATACCTCCGACTATTAAAGAAATTACACCAAATGTACCGTTTACTATACCAACTGTATCTGTAGAAAGTCCTAAACCACCTGCTTCGATTGTATCTACTAAAAATAATGGAGCGAGTGTAACAAACATCGCTTCGCCTAAACGATAAAGTAAAATAAAGGCTAAAATGGCGCCA
Source organism: Calothrix sp. PCC 7716 (assembly GCF_019977735.1). GTDB lineage: Bacteria > Cyanobacteriota > Cyanobacteriia > Cyanobacteriales > Nostocaceae > Dulcicalothrix. The sequence goes on from NZ_AP025018.1 coordinate 2,055,522, forward strand.
ATTTTTTCTTTTTGAAAATAGGATTTAATTACTGTCCAAAAAGGTACTGTTTCATTTGTTGCCGATGTGTTTGGTATATCAGATGGTGGTTTTGGTAAGATTAAGCGATGATATATAGAAAGCAATATAAATAATATTGCGGCAAATCCAAGAGTTATAGTCCAGGCGCCTGGAATGTTATTTAGGGATTTTTCGAGTGTGCCTGCAAGAAATAATAGAAAACCTGAACCGAATAATACGGCGAAGCGGAAAAATAGTGAACGGAACCCGACGAAAAAAGCTTGTTGTTCATTGCTGAGTGCTAGCATGTAGAACCCATCAGTGGCAATGTCGCAGGTTGCTGAGACAAATGCAGCTATGGCGAATATGGCAAGTGAGATAGGGAAGAAGTTTGGTAGTTGTAAAGAAAGTGCCGCTAGTGCTAAACATGCGAACATGGCAAATTGTGTGGTTAGTATCCATGTTCGTTTGGTGGAGTTTGTGTCGATGAAAGGCGCCCAAAACATTTTGAGAACCCAAGGTAGTCTGAGGAAACTTATCCAAAATGTTATTTGCTCGTTGCTAATTGCTAGACGTTTGTAAAGGAGAGGCGCCACTGCGGTGACGATGGTGTTGGGTACACCTTGGGCAAAGTATAGGGTGGAGATGTATGTCCAGGGGGAGGGACGGGAGGGGGTTGGTTTGTTCATGAGGTTGATGTTAACGAACCGCAAAGGACGCAAAGGACGCAAAGGAAGAGAAGAAGAGTTAATGAGAGTTTACGATACGTTTTATACCGTCTTTGAGGAGGATAACATTGAAGTTAATAAGAAGGGCAAGAGAATTTTTAGTCATTTTTAGATAGGAGATAGTTTGAGCTTCATGGATGGGTGTTATGTTTTGCACGGCTTTAAGTTCAACAACTAATGATGTACCTACTAAAAAATCTAATCGTCCCTCTCCAACTTCATAACCCTTATAGTTTATTGTGACAGGATATTCATGCGTGTGAGGAATTCTTCTGAATATAAACTCTCGCTTTAAAGCCCTATGATAAACTTCCTCTAAAAACCCTGGACCTAAAACCCTATGCACTTCGATAGCTGCCCCAATAACGTTGTGCGCTAACTGCTCAATATCTTCTCTAGAATCCTTCATATTCTTACCCTTACTCTTCTCTTTGCGTTCTTTGCGTTCTTTGCGGTTCGTTCCTCTTTCATAACACCCATCCAGATTACAAGTACACTACTACTACAGTAAATTTGTAGTATCTTCATCAAACCAACAAACTAACATCCTACGGGACACCAGTAAGCCAAATTATCAGTAATCTCACTTTGCGACACCCTCATTCCCAAACCACCAGACACCAACTCATCACTACCATCGTTATACAACCAAGAACCCCAAACTGCTGTCATCAACTCCCCAGCAACATCTAACTTAGGTAACTCCAACAACTGCTGATAAACTAATTGTTGGCGCCTATACCAATCATCACTATTCTCACTGCTATATACCATCTTCCCAGACTTAACAGCAAACCCACCCTCACCTTCGCGTCCTAAAATAGGTTTAGCAAAATACGTATCCCCAATATCTTGCTGACTCAACGATGTTCTAGGGAAATAATTAATTACAGTTTCGGCATTCTCTGAACTTAAATACTCTAATCCCAAATCATAAATCAGAGCGAAAATACTTTTTGGCTGTAAAGCAAAAGCCGAACCAAAGTTAACAATTACTATTTTCTTTTTTAAAATAAGTTCTTCCAATCCTTGCCACAATCTATTCCCATTCTCATCAATATCATTAATAACCCATTCCACAGGATACCACATAAACAAAACATCAATGGGCTTACCTGTTCTAGAATCAAACAGATACTTACCATCTTTAATACGTAAAAACTCAATCGGTAAAACAGTAGATTGATGGTGATAGTGGCTACTTAACCAGCGCATTGTACCTAAATCTTCAGCATTATTTAACGCTGTAAAAGTAACATTACAATCGGTATGAGATTTTTTTAAATACTTAGCCGCGCGTTCAATTTGCTGATTTAAAGATAAACTTAATATTTGCTGGGTATTAAAAATAGGCACCTTCAAATTAAAATGTTCAGCTACTTTAGTATTACCTTCAGTACATTCAAACCAAAAACTTGGCGTTTGCGGATTCGTTTCACACCACTAAAGCGACACAATTTGTCGAAAGTATTGGGATGGTCAAAAAGTGCCACAGCCAATTTCAACCGTTGACTAGGTTCAATGTCAGGAAATGCTCTTGCTAGTACCATCTGTCGCAGTAAAGCCATTCCTTCAATGCATTCGCTACCATCTCGCAACTGCACTGGTACCATTGGTAACACTTTTGGGTCTACCATAAATCGCTGTGTTAGCCTGCCCAACTCATTCGAGAACATTAACTCCAAAGGCATCGTGTAAACTACATGACATCGAAGTTGCCGTAATTGTTCGCCTCGATCTACAAATAGATATTCTGGTTGGCGCCTTCCCCAAGCTTTAGTTGAACTCTCAACACGGTCTAGATTATCGATAATTACTATCAATCCTTTCTTACCGCGTTGCTTGAGTTTCGCAATGGCAGGTTTGATTAATTCTTCGTTAATTACATCTAATATATTTGTGGTACGAGGACTAAGATATCTCATATCTTGCACCTAACGTAAAAACCCGTATAAAGCCAATTAGAGATGGTAAAACTATAACCAAAAGATAATTTTATTACCTAAGTATGAAAGAACATATTTTTGACTACGAGGCACCATATTAATACGTATTTTAAAGCTGAATTTTCATTTGATAATGGCGCCATTGAATTGAAAAATACATACAAATATACTGTTAGCAGTAAGTGATAATGAATTTAATTTGCATTGTGGCGCCAAAACATGAGAAAAAGGGCGTTGAAGTTTATATGAATAAGCAAGAAATATGGTTTCAATTCTTGCCCACGCCCAAAATCTAGTTTACACTTTGCTGTCATTGATGCCTTCTACCTACCAACAAGAAAATCTCGAAGCGATGTTTGGGATGTTTTTAGAGGCACAAGGTTATCCTCTACCTCAACACAGTAAAAGTAAGTCAGCTAGCGCCTTAAGCAGATTTCTCAACGTTTATAATTGGTCAACTAGAGGTGTGATTCGCACTGCCCGTAACCGTATTATTAAGGAGATTTTATCTGAGCGTTCGTTGGGGCGCCAACCATTTTTACAAGTTATTATTGACCTAACAACTTTGGAGAAAGCCGGAAAATTTAAGGGGCTTGAAAGCTTAATCAGCGTTTACCACGGAAAACGAGGTATGCATTTGGTTGTGGTGTACTTAGTTGTTGGTCGGTGGCGAATACCCTGGAGCTTCCGTGTTTGGAGGGGGAAAGGCGCCACTTCCCCAGCAAGATTAGGATTAAAAATGGTTAAATCTTTACCTAAAAAATTAACCAAGCACTTTAAAGAGGTAATGGTTTTAGTAGATACAGGCTTCGGCAGTATCCAATTTATACACGGTGTTCGAGAGAAAAAATTTCACATAATTGCTGGCATAGCTTGTACCCGTAAGTTAGTTGATGGGCGCAGTGTCGCCCAATTACACAAACGAGGACAGCAACTTTACCTTCAGGGTTTAAAATTTCCTGTCTATATATCCTGGTATTATTTTAAGCGTCATGACGGTAAGTATGAGAAACGATTTGTTATTTCAACCAAAGCCCTCAAAGCAAGCACTATTTCTTGGTGGGGTAAACGAAGATGGCAGATAGAGGGTTGGTTTAAAACCGCAAAACACCGTTTTGGATTACATCGCTTTGGACAAGGAACCCTCCTAGGGGTTTATCGCTGGTTAGTGTTGTCCCTGATATCTTATGTTTTGGCACATTGGGCTTATTTATCGACATCGGGCGCCAACGGCGACTTACCTGACTGGGGTGAAGCAGCAGAAATTGCATTCCAAACTATATTTCCCCATTTAGTAGTGTTACTTCTTTTACAACATATCGAACAGATGAGAGACTTGCTACTGAGTCAAGGAATTGACATCCAAATTTCCAGGTGCAAGATATGAGGTAGGCGCAACCCAACGCTCTAAGCTAGAAAAGTTGTTGGGTTCCGTTCCTCCACCCAACCTACGAGCTACGAGCAAGTTTTTTAGATCCGCGTAAGTGCCATTCAACGGTAGGGTGCTTTTATTCTTCCGTATCAAATACAACACCCTCATAAAGTAGTTCAATCGGAAACTCCAACTCAATGCTTGATAATGTTACCCTATCTCCAGCCGTGTAAGGATAGTAAAGCCACATTCTGCCCTCTCCCCGACAGTAACGCTCCACAAAAATTTGTTCAGAGTCAATTAAGATATACTCTTGCAAACTGGGCATTTTCAAGAAATTTATGAATTTTTCACCCCTATCTTTTGCGCTTGTACCAGGGGAGAGTACTTCCGCAATTAATTTCGGCTTTTGAATAAATTTGCGCGCGTTAAGGTCTATAGGGTCACAACTGACGATAACATCAGGGTAGTAGTAAGGACTCTTAGGACTAACTTGTACTTTCACGTCTGACACATTTACTCGGCAGCCTCTAGAACGTAGATGAGGGTACAAGGCTCTGTAAAAATTGAGAGCAATATCATTATGAGGAATTGTACCACCCGTCATGGCAAAGACTTCGCCGTTAACGTACTCATAACGAACATCTTGCTGAATTTCCCATTCGAGGTATTCCTCGACGGTCATTTTTTGCGGTTGTTGAGGAATGGCTATCATAACAAGTTTATTACCAAGCTTGCTTTGATTGTAGCCAATAGTTTTTAATGAAGCTAGCCTTTATAAAATATTTTAAGTCAACATTTTTCAACAGAGCCTATTATATAATCATGGAATTTCTACCACAAAATACTAATTTAGGTCAACTTGATATCATTGAAGTATACAGCTATTATAATGGGATAAGACTTTTTTCGTGTTGTAATGTAACACTCAATATATTTTTTGCACTCTGGATAGACGAAGAGGAAGATTTTGATTTATGGCTTTATGTACCAGTGTCTCTGAAAAGATTTCAGGAGATTCGCTTTGGAAAGATGGACTTACGAAACGCATTTTTAAAATCTGAGGATGGATTTGTTTTTGAGGTCAAGATTTTTTTTGATAATCTAGATGTGGTTAACTGTATTAAGAGCGAAGAAATGGACAAAGATTGGCTACCCTTGCCTGACGATTATCTCAAGTTGTCATCTTTATATCTTGCATAGGTGTGAATTTTTTAATTAATATTACTAGGTATTTGTAGATTTTTAGATTACGTTTTTACCCGCATGGGACTGTAAGTCCCCATGCTAATAGCGGAAGTCCTCTGTAAGAGGACTAATAATGGTTGTTACTTTTACGACTTTATGTAAGCAAATATGTAGTTTTTACTTAGATATGCAAGATATTAGCATCTAAAGATTTCTCTACGTACACTTGCACTAAACGAATTCAGTATACGGCGCCAACACATCACTCTATAACTAGTTATAAGCTTTTTCTGGTTTGAAACTTATTGCTGTTAAGCGGCTTTATTAACCGTTAGTTCCGGAAGAGGTTCACCTGTTGCCTTGTAAGCTATAATTAAAGACTCCAAAGCTTCAATGCCATTTGTAACAGCTTCTTCATAAGTATCACCATGAGTCCGCCAACGTTGTCCAGGAAAATCAGGAAACCCTACCAAAAAGCAGTTATCTTCTTCTGACCACTGAATAAGCATCTGATACTTAAATTGACTCATCTTCCTGCTGTTCCTCCTGTTGTTTTTCCTCTACTTCTTTTATAGCTTGCTGGTAGCCAGATCAAATATAATATTCCTAAGTATTTTCCGTAATAGCTAGTTGTGGTTTTGAATATATTTATAACTATCTTAGACAGTACTAGCCTACGCCGATGAACGAACAGCGTCAGCAAAATAACTCTCAAATAGCTTTCTTTATGCATCTGCTACAGCTTAGTTTGGACAGCGAAGCGAATCATGAATTAGTTTACCCAGTACTTGAGGAAAATTTGGACAAAATAGATGAGCGTCTAATTAAAATTCTGCATTATATGGCAGAGTACAACCAGCTAAACTTGGCAGCGGCCGATGGAATTAGCGCTTTTAGTAACTTAATTCAATGGTTTCCACTTGGAAATAAAGCTACTAATCTTGAAATTTCTATTGCAGGTTATGAAGTAGCATCTGCTGTCTATGCTCAAGAAAAGTGTATAAATGCCTGGGGTGTAATGCAGTGCTACTTGGCAGATGCTTATTTTGAAAGAATTAGAGGAGAAAGAGCAGATAATTTAGAAAAGGCAATTGATATTTCTTTGAACACGTTGAAATTAATTACTCGTGAAATATCACCAGAACTATGGGCAAATATACAGCAATCTTTAGGTAATGTTTATATTTATCGTGTTCAAGGGGATAAGGGAGAGAATTTAGAAAATGCAATAAATATCTTCAATCAAATATTAAAAGTCATAAGTTATAATGCAGACCCTTATATATGGGCAAGCATACAAAATAGTTTAGGAACTGCTTATTTAGACCGCATTCAAGAAGATCACTCAGAAAATGTAGAATTTGCGATCAACGCATATCAGCAAGCCTTAAAAGTCAGAGCTTACGAATTAAAACCTCATGATTGGGCACAAACACAAAATAATTTGGGTCAAGCATATCTAGCCCGTGTTGAAGGTAATAGACAAGAAAATGTAGAGTTAGCGATCACAGCCTATCAAAACGCGCTGCAAGTATTTACAATTGAGACAGACCCTCAAACTTGGGCTTTAGTAAAGAATAATTTGGCAAATGCTTATTCTCATAGTCTCAATGGAGGCGCCGCAGAAAATTTAGAATTAGCAATAGAAATGTATGAAGAAGCGCTTCAAGTGTATACCCGCGATGCATTTCCACTTGCTTGGGCAAAACTAAAAACGGATTTAGCTGGCGCTTATAAACGACGAATTTTTGGAAATCGAGCAGAAAACCTAGAAAAAGCTATCTTTGCCTGCGAAGAGGCTTTAGAAATTAGACACTGCAAGGCAGACGCATTAACTTGGGCTGTAACGCTACATACTTTGGCAGAAATTTATATTGCTCGTATTTATGGAAGTAAAGCAGAAAATATTGACCAGGCAATTTTTAATTATCATCAGGCTTTACAAATTTATACTTCAGAAAACGATGCTAGAACTTGGGCAACAATTCAAAGTGATTTGGCAAATGCTTATCGGTTACGTATATTAGGCGAACGAGCAGAAAACTTAGAAAAATCATTAACTGCCTGTAAAGAAGCGCTACAAGTAAGGACTCGTGAGGCAAATCCTCAAACATGGGCAGCCAGCCAACGCTACCTGGCGCTTACTTACCTATATCGTGTTCGAGGAAATCGGGCGGAAAACTTAGAATTAGGTATTTTTGCCTGCCAACAAGCGTTAGAAGTTTATACCCGCGAAGCATTTCCAACTGCGTGGGCAGACGCTCAAAATGACTTAGGAGTTATCTACGAAAAACGTATTCAAGGAAATAGAAAAGAAAATTTAGAGTTTGCAATCAAAATTTACGAACAAGTTCTGCAAGAAGTGTATACCCGTGATGCATTTCCTCATTCTTGGGCAGGAACACTAACTAACCTAGCGCTTGCATACACCCTACGTATTGAAGGAGATGAAGCAGATAATTTGGAAAAGGCGATTAATGCTTACCAAGAGGTATTACAAATTTATACTCGCGATGAATTTCCTCAAGATTGGGCGATTACTCAACATAACCTTGCACTTGCTTATTACGACCGCATTCAAGGTGAACGCTTAGACAATTTGAATAAATCTATAACTGCATGTCATAATGCCTTGGAAATATACAATCGTCATCCATTTATCCAAGAAAGGGCAGCAATGTATTTTTATTTAGGTAATGCCCATCTAGATGGTAATGATTTTTCTACTGCTTACCATGCATATAACAAAGCGATTAAAAGCGTTGATAACCTTCATAACGAGGTATACTCCGGGCAGGAGGTAAAACAAAAAATCGCCGAACGATGGTATAAACTTTATCAACAAATGGTCAGGAATTGTTTAGAACTAAATAAAATAACCGAAGCTCTAGAGTACGTTGAACGCAGCAAAAATCGTAGTTTGGTTGAACTTATCCTAGAGCGAGATCGCAAAACCATTTTCCCTTCAGATGTTGTCACTCAACTTGAACAACTGCGAGACCAATTAGCCGCAGGACAGTATCAACTCCAAAGTGGTACAGCCGAAAATCCAGCAGCCATAGTGCAACATCTCCAAGAATTGCGCCAACAACGTCAAGAATTACAAGACAAATATTTACCTGTTGGTTCCGGTTTCAAGTTTAAACAATTCCTATCAACTTTAGATAACAAAACTGCGGTCATCGAGTGGTATATTACAGGAGATAAAATTCTCTCTTTCATCATCAAACCTAAACCCCAAACTCCTTTCTCTAGCGACGAAGAAGCAGAGATTACAGTTTGGCAGTCTCAACCAGAAGATTTAACAGCCTTGATTTCTTGGTGGAAAAAATATATACAGGACTACTACCAACAAAAACACGAATGGCAAAATCAATTAGAGTCACGTCTCAAAAATTTAGCAGAAATCCTGCATATTGAAGAAATATTAAGCCAAATACCTAAACAATACGACAAATTAATCCTGATTCCTCATCGCTACTTGCACCTGTTCCCGCTTCACGCTTTACCCATACAGGAATCATGTCTCCTCGAATTATTCCCTAATGGGGTAAGTTATGCCCCTAGTTGCCAACTGCTGCAATTGTCACAACAACGACAACGCGAAGATTTTCAGTCGATATTCGCCATTCAAAACCCTACGGACGATTTATTGTTTACCGACTTAGAAGTAAACAGCATTTTGCCTTTGTTCTCCTCCCACCAAGTATTGCCCAAAACCCAAGCTACGAAAACCGCTTTGTCCCAAGTGGCGCCACAACTTGAGCAGGCAAATTATCTCCACTTCTCCAGTCACGGTTTGTTTAACCCAAATTCACCTCTAGATTCTTGCTTGGTGCTGGCGGGTGCAAATGAAGAAGAAGCCCTAGATTTAAGTAAATGCTTAACTTTGGGTAATTTATTTGACCGCAATTTCGACCTGAACCAATGCTGTCTTGTAACCCTCTCCGCTTGCGAAACAGGTTTAATTGATTTTAACAATACGAGTGATGAGTATATCGGCTTACCTAGTGGATTTATTTATGCTGGAGCTAAAAGTGTGGTTAGTTCACTGTGGACTGTCAACGACTTATCTACAGCTTTATTGATGATTCGATTTTACCAAAATCTCAAGGCTGGTTTAATGGTTCCCATTGCTTTGAATCAAGCACAGGTTTGGTTGCGAGATAGTACACAGGGTGATTTGTGGGAATGGGCGCAGCAGTTAAGTTTAGCTAAGGGTTTTGAAGGACAAATCCACGAATATCTAAGTTGGTTTGATAGAGAGGAAGTACCATTTGAAAAGACTGTGTATTGGGGGGCTTTTTGTACAGTGGGATGTTAGGTTTTTACTCACAGTAACCTAAAGCTAATTTAGATTAGCAATAAAATTTATAAGTATTTTTACATAATTGCAAGTAAATATTTTGAATATTTTTATGCTTACTATATTAGTTAATACTAGCATACATTTATGAACGAAAAACGCCAGGAAGGCTATCTCAACCTTATCCAAGTTTTGTTAAGTAGTGCCGATGGAGATGAGACTACAATTTTAGCAGCGAACCGAGATTTACTTGATGTCGGCTTTTTGGAAACTGTACGAACTGTAGCCGAAATGTTTTTGCAACAGGGGGATGAAAATACAGCAAATTGGTTAAGGAGTTTAGAAAATATACTTACAGAAGTGTTAAACATTAATCTTAAACCTTTTTATACTAGGCACAATAGTACAATTACTGATGATGTTGTCAATTCTTATCTAGACTTTCTATTTGAAGTGTTAGAATTAATGGTAGAGAGTAAAGGGGATTTAGAGTTAGTTTATCCATTTTTAGAAGTAAATATAGATAAATTAGACTTTATTTTAACTGAGATATTATGGCGTTGGGCTACTGTAACTTTGAAAAATTTAGAAATAAATACAGCACGATATTTAGCAACAGTAATTGGTAATTTTAGTAATTTGATTAGTCAATTCCCTTTGGGAGATAAATCAAATAATATAGAGCTAGCAATTATTGGCTATGAAATAGTATTAAATGTATTTACTTATGAAGCGTTTCCTATTGATTGGGCAAAAGCTCAAAGTAATTTGGGGAATTTGTATGCTAACAGAATAATGGGAGATAAAGCCAATAATATTGAACAAAGTATTGCTGCATTTCAAAAAGCTTTATATGTTTATAATTGTGAAGATTTTCCTTATGAATGGGCAGTGACTAAAAATAACTTGGGGATTGCTTACCGTGACAGAATAATAAAAGATAAAGCTAACAATATTGAACAAAGTATCACTTCATTAGAAGCGTCTTTAACTGTTAGAACTTATGATGCTTTTCCTTATGAATGGGCGATGACACAATATAACTTGGGACTTGCTTATATTGAGAGAATACAGGGAGACAAAGGTGACAATATTGAAAAAAGTATTGATGCATTACAAAAAGCTTTAACTGTTCAGATTTGCGATGCGTTTCCTACAGATTGGGCGATAACCCAAAATGCTTTAGGAGTAGCTTATGAGGTGAGAATATTAGGAGATAAAGCTAATAATATCGAACAAAGCATTGCTTGCTATAAAGAAGCTTTAACGATTAGAAATTGTGAAGATTTTCCTTATGAATGGGCGCAGTTACAGTATAACTTAGGAAATGCGTATTATGAGAGAATCCAGGGAGATAAAGCCAATAACATTGAAATAAGCATTGTTGCCTATAAAGCAGCTTTAACTGTCAGAACTCGTGAAGCTTTTCCTTATGAATGGGCACAAACGCAAAATAATTTAGGAAATGCTTATCGTAACAGAACGCTGGGAGAAAAAGCAGAGAATATGCGGCTTGCTCTTGCAGCTTTGAAAGAATCAGTTGACGGCGCAGAATTTTTAAGAGAACAGATAGTTTCTGGATATGGAGCAAAACTGAAATTAGCTGAAGAATGGAACCAATCTTATGTTGCTATTGTAGAGACTTTTCTAGGGCTGGGAAAAATTAGCGAAGCTTTAATATACGTAGAACGCAGTAAAACCCGTAATTTAGTGGAACTAATTCTAGAAAGGGACTTAAACACTATTTTTCCACCAGATGTGATCACTAAGCTAGAGCAACTGCGAAACGAAATCGCTGTTCGACAAAATCAAATTCAGACAGGGAAAGCTGAAAATCCCAAAGAATTAGCCCAATATCTGCTAAAATTACGACAACAGCGTAATGATTTGCAAGACAAGTATTTATCTGTTGGTTATGGTTTTAAGTTAAATCAATTTCAAGCAACTTTAGATGAGCAGACAGCCGTTATTGAATGGTATATTACAAATACAAGTATTGAGACATTTATTATCACCCAATCTACCCAGCAACGAGTACATATTGCTGATCGCAATGAGAATTTTGCAGCTTTTATAAATTGGGTTAATGAGTATTTGAAGGCATATGGTGAGAATAAAACCGAGTGGAAAGATAACCTCACCCACTGTCTGACTAGCATAGCTAAAATTTTGCATATAGAAGAAATTATACGGTTAAGACCACAATCTTGCTCACGCCTTTTCCTTATTCCCCATCGTTTACTACATTTATTTCCCCTCCATGCACTTCCTCTAGCTGGGGGTGATTTTTTGTGCGATAAATTCTCCCAAGGCGTAGGTTATGCACCCAGTTGTCAACTTTTACAACAAGTACAAAAGCGAAATCGTCCTAATTTTGAATCTCTATTTGCCATCCAAAACCCAACCGAAGACCTCGTTTACACAGACTTGGAAGTAGAAAGCGTTTTAAATATTTTCCCGTCCCATCAGGTATTACCCCACAAACAAGCTACCAAAGATGCACTACTCCAAAAAATGCCACTGCTTAACGAAACGAACTATTTACAATTTTCTTGTCACGGCTCATTTAACTTTAATTACCCCCAAGATTCATGCTTACTGCTAGCAGAAAGTAAAAATGAAAACAATAATTTAGATTTAAGTAAATGCCTCACCTTGGGTAATTTATTTGAGCTAGATTTTCAGCTTAATAACTGCCGTCTTGTCATCCTCTCTGCTTGCGAAACAGGCTTAGTTGATTTCAGAGAAGCAAGTGATGAATATATCAGTTTACCTAGTGGCTTTCTTTATGCAGGTAGCGCCAGTGTGGTCAGTAGTTTGTGGACTGTAAACGATTTGTCCACCGCATTTTTGATGATTAAATTCTCTCAGAATCTCCGAAGTGCAATGACTGATAGTGGAGATTTTTCAGTAGCAGTCGAACTTCAAAAAGCACAACTTTGGCTGCGAGATGCAAGTACATCTGAATTACAGGAATGGGCAAGTAAGTTAAAATTATCACTAAAAGCAAATAAGCAACTTGAGCAATTTTTGTATTATTGTGAACACTACTGTGAACCTGAAGAAAAACAATTCCAAAACCCGTATCATTGGGCTGCTTTCTGTGCTATTGGGCTGTAAATCTTGCCTTTGCATACGACGCATCGCGAATTTTCAAAATCTTTTTAACCAGGTACACACCACCTAACTTACAACCATAGGATAACAAATGATGTCGATAGACCCCTTACTACAAGCTTTTCCTATTCTTTTAGAAACTAAACCCGAACTGTTTTCTCCTGCTGACCTTCACGATTTACTGCAAACCTTAGCGCCCTTAGAGAATAACCCCCCGGAAAACGCTGACCAAATTCTCAGGGAATGGTGTAAAGCACGACGACCTATCCGCGACGCTCTGAGAGATATAGTGATGAAAAGCGATCGCGCAGAAGTAAAAAAGGTCAAACCCTCCGAACTCAATGATTCAAAACGCACTACTAACTTCTTTCAAGAACTGAGCCAGCAGGTGAAAGACAAGCTCGAAAAACTAAACCAGAGTCAAAATAGTCAATAGCTACTCAAAATATCTAACAAAAATGTCTGCTAAAATTTATGCTCCCAATGTCCATTTATTTGCCTTTCATCTGAAAGATAGCAATCAACCTAATTTACTCTGGGACAAGTGCAATTACCTTCTCTCTCAAAAATTGGGTGTCACCAAACCACTGGAAATACAAGAACATGAAGGATATCGAGTTGACTTGCTCAAAGATAAAACAGACGATGATGTATCTCTCCAAATTGAGAGTAAAGTTTACCAAAATGGTACATTATTACCCATTGCTGGATTTGCCACTCCCCTCCGCATTCACGATAGTTATGTTCTGACTTTAAACCTGCGTTGTCCCGAATTTGACGAAAACCAAAAGAAGACAAACCCTGTAGGGCTAAACTTTTTAGAACTTCTCAACCCATCTGGTTGTTTAATGCCGAGCGAAATAGGTGCTTCCTTCGGTCAAACTATACTTTTGACTGTTTGGTACACACCAGAAAAACAGTGGTTGCCTTGGAAATCTCCACAAAACCGCCAACAATTAAGAGAATTAGCAAACAATTGTTTAAGAGAATTTATCCCGAATAATTACCCTTGTCCAGACTTTAACCAAGAAGGTCAACTATTTGGCAGTCCTATATTTGAATATGGCATTCCTACCCAAGAAAAAGATTACTGTCGTGTACTAGTTTGGGTATATTGTGAATCAGAAACCAGTGAAATATTTGTCAATCACTACAATAACTTTATAAATTTATTTTGTTATTTAAACAAAACAGTTGCCGCCTATCATCGTAGCCGTAAAGTTTATCAGGTAATTCGATATGATTATCAAGAAATAGAAACATATCTTAATGATATTTTTCAAAAAATGCCTGTAGATAAAACCCTTAACGCAGCAGAATTAAAACAATTTAAACAATACTTAAAAGACATTCCTCAAAAATATTTATCATACTCACAGTTAATTCGCGACCTAGACCAATATCGTCTGACAATAGAAATTAATGCTCAAAACTACAGGCGAGAAATTAGAAATATTCAAAGCCAACTCCCGACGGAGGATATCAGCTTCCTCTCTAGATTTTTTGATGAAGATTGCCGCCTTTTCACCGAGCAAATTCAAGCAGATTTAGGGTATTTTCAACATGGCGCCGCTTTACTCGAAAAAGCAATGACAGCCATCCAGGGACGAGTAGAAATTGAACAAGCCGAAAATGACCGCACTACGCAAAGTATTATCCGTCAAAAAGAGGAAAGTGATAAAATACGCGACCGTAATTTACAAACCACTATAGCAATGGTGGGTGTTGGTTTAAGTGCTGCGGGAATTGGTTCTAGTACCGCTCCCTACATAATTCCCCAACAGCCGACAAAACCGATTCTGCCACCTTTTGTTACCAACCAGCTACATCCCTTGACACAATCATTGCTATTTAGCTTGTTTTGTGGGCTTATAGGCGCCCTGGTTGGTTTGGGATTGAGTTCTTTGCTTCAGGCAATTACCAATCGTAAATTGAAGAAAATTCAATCTGGAGGTTAGCAAAGTTTGCCCCTGAAGGGAAAAGGCAGCAACTAAGCGGTTGGAGGATGAGAAGAGATGCTGATCAGCCTACATCCAATTTTGATGCACAAAACTGTAATTATAGTACAAAAACCCTATATACTAAAGGTTAAATAAGCCTTGAGAGTGTTTGCATGAGTTCAACTTGAGCAGAAAATAACAGTAAATTATCGAATCTTAAAGATTGGTAGCGTAGTTTTTTGAAGTATGCGACCATAAGCTGTAAGCAATCGTGATTCATTCCTGGGAATATGTTAAACTAGCTAACTCAGTTTTCGCTAATTTCACAGCGCTTTGAGTAATAACAGCAAGCAGAGGTTCGATTTTAACTTTTCCTGTAAATGTTGTACGTGGGCAAACAAATGGGCTTTGGTTAGTAAACTAACGCTCGTCGAGGTAGGTAGGGGATTATGAGTACAGGGTTTTCAGCAGGTTCACAAGCGCTTGGATATCTTTTCCAGGCACGGTATGCCTTGTATTTAATTTTAACTAATAAAGAAGAACTAGAACTTGCGGTTGAGAGTTTAGACGATATTACATTTTTTGAGAATGAGAATAATCCTACAGAATTGTTGCAGTTGAAGCATCATACAACTGCTCAAGCTTCTTTAACAGACAGTAGCAGCGACCTTTGGAAAACAATTGGTTTCTGGAGTACCCAACTGCAAGAAAACAAAATTTCTTTGCCTGATACCTTGTTAACTTTAGTCACTACTGCCGAGGCGCCTGCAAGTTCTGCTGCATTTTTCTTGCGTCCGGTGAAAGCTAGAAACTCTAAACGCGCTTTACAAATACTTATTCGCGTTGCCGATAAATCTGAAAATAAAGCTCTAACTAAATCATTTGAGGCATTTCAAGCTTTAACTTCTACACAGCAACAACAGTTAATTGATTCGATTCAAATTATTGATAGTTCTCCAGACATTATTGACATAACTCCAAAAATTAAAGGAGAGTTAATCGCAGCAAGAAGAGAACATCGGAATGCTGTTTATGAACGGCTAGAAGGTTGGTGGTTTGCAAAAGTCGTCAAGCACCTTCGCGATAATTCTGTTAGTTTAATATCTGGTTTTGAAGTACGTGATAAAATTTGTGAAATTAACGACCAATTTAAACCCGATGCTTTGCCTATTGACTTTTTCGATTTAGAAATTCCAGAACAACCGGAAATTTCACGAGATAATAGACGTTTTGTAGCTCAATTAAAGGAAGTCGCTGTTCATAATAAGCGAATTGAAAAAGCCATATTGGATTATTACAAAGCATTTGAACAGCGTTCTCGATGGGCACGTGAAGAACTACTATTTGGAGACGAAATTGAACAATATGAGAAAAGGTTAATAGATGAATGGGAGCGTTATATGCTTGCGCTTCAAGATGAAATGCCAGATAGCGACGAAAGTGAGCTTGAATGTAAAAAATTAGGTAGAAAGGTATTTAATTGGATGGAGCAAGAGGCTGATATTCGTATTCGTTCTCAAGTTGTAGAAGCATACGTCATGCGTGGCAGCTACCATATGCTAGCCGACCAAAACCCACCCCGTGTACACTGGCATCCAAAATTTGTAGAGAGACTTAGGCAGTTATTAGCAACAACGTAGGAGAGAAGCTTGTGCGGTCTTGGCAGGAACGTCCAGTTGAATATGCCAACCTTTTTAATCCTGCTTTTTGCTCGATTCTGCTTCAAAATGCCATCAAGGGCTATCAGAAAGAAAAGAAGCAGGGTATACCATATCCTCTTCTTTTTCTAGTTCTACCACTTGTTCTTCACATCTCAACGAGAAACGCTTTACCGAAAACAACAGTAACGAAGTTACATATTTGGTTGCAAAAACAGCCTGAAGTTCGCGTTGGATTTGCCGAGCGTGCGAGCTACTTAGTCCCTTACACAAAAGAAGCTTTGGCTTTTAGAATGCAAACTGGTATCATTAATTTTTGAGGCGCCTATAACTTCTACAGAAAATAGGAATCGCAAGATAGAAGCCCCTTAATGATATATCGGATGTTCAAACACAACCGATTTTTTATCTCTATGCCGCACAAAACGTTTACGTAACTCATCAGCGATTAAAATTAATGGCGGAAACACAAGTAAAACTAACCAATGCAACGGTTGTAAAGGCGCCGTTGAGAAGATTTTTTGCAGCATTGACGAGTGGATAATTAATAATAGCAGCGCTATCTCAACGCCTATACCCCACCAAACTAACTTGTTACTAAAAAAGCCGATTTTACGTATAGAAGCACGGTCGGAACGACAGGCAAAAATATTACCAACTTGACAAGCAATAATTGCTGCTATACACATTGTTGTTGCTTGATAGTAAACTGCGGTGACGGTTGGATTGGCTGTATGAGCCAAAATCATTGGAGTAACTCGCTGCAACTGTGCTAAATTGTATCCGTGACTCCACCAAACAATGAAAAATCCTGCCATCCCTGCTATTCCTTCAATTACCCCTAAGAATAGATAAGCTCTGACTAGTAACGATTGGTCAAGCAAGGATTTATTTTTCGGTCGCGGAGGCTGTTGCATAATCCCAACTTCCGGTTTTTCTGCACCCAATGCTAAGGCTGGAACCATGTCTGTACCCAAGTCGATAGCCAAAATTTGCAAAATTGTCAAAGCTGGGGGTATTTTCATTACAACCATCGCTAAGAACGGTACAATTTCGGGAACGTTGGAAGCCAAAATATAGGTCATAAACTTGCGAATATTTTGGTATACTGCCCGTCCTTGCTCGATGGCGCCGACAATAGTCGCAAAATTGTCATCAATCAACACAATATCCGCAGCTTCACGGGCAACATCTGTACCGCTTATTCCCATTGCAATACCGATATTTGCCGCTCTCAATGCTGGAGCATCGTTGACACCATCGCCTGTAACCGCCACAATATCACCCAAGGCTTTATATGCTTGTACTAGCCTTAATTTTTGTTCCGGCATTACCCGTGCAAATACTAACCCATGTTTGTGTTTGTGTAAAATTTGCCGCAACTGAGCATTTGTCAGATGTGCCAATTGTTCGCCTGTAATGACTCTCGCCTTACCGTTGGACTTGACATTTATTAAACCAATGCGTTGGGCTACAGCTGCCGCAGTCAAACCGTAATCGCCTGTAATCATTGTCACCTGGATACCTGCGCGCTGGCAAAGTGAAATTGCGTCTGCAACTTCAGGACGTGGTGGGTCTATCATTGCCACAAGTCCAATAAATGTCAGGTCTTGTTCTAAAGAATCATTATCATATTCTTGAAGTTCCGTTCCACCTATGCGGATTGCAACTGCCAAAACTCGGTAGCCTTGGGAAGCAAGTTCATCATTTGCGGCTTTGATTTCGCTGCGTTGTGTTTCGGTAAGTTCTTGGTTTTGTCCAGAATGGAGGATAAACCGCGAATGTTCTAACACATCTAATGGGGCGCCTTTGGTATATATTATCAGTGAGTTTAACGGTAAGCTCTGAGTTTGGAGATTCTCTTCAGGGATGGAATTGTTTAACGAGGCATTATTTTTTAACAATACCGACATCATACGTCGGCAGGAATCAAAGGGTACTTCTCTCACTCTGGGAAAATTGGTTTGTAAATCTTCCAAATTTAATTTAGCTTTGACAGCAGCTACTACCAAGGCAGCTTCAGTTGGGTCTCCCAGTACTTGCCATTGAGCCGAACCAGATGGATGATTTAATCGGGCATTATTGCAAAGTGCTGCTGCTGTTAATAGCAACTCTACCTGGCTAGTATGTTCGGGTAAAGCAATTTCTACCTCTCCTTTTGGCTCATAACCCACCCCCGTCACACTTATAAAGCTACCAGTAAAGCTACCGGGAATCCATAAAGAACGCACAGTCATCTCATTCTTAGTTAAAGTCCCTGTCTTGTCGGTACAAATAACTGTTGTTGCACTCAGGGTTTCTACTGCTGAGAGACGACGTACTAAAGCATTGCGTTTTGCCATGCGTTGAACACTGATAGCTAGTGCCAAACTAACGGTTGGTAGCAGTCCTTCGGGTACATTGGCAACGATAATACCAATACCAAAAATAAAACTTTCTTTCACATCCATACCAATTAGCAAGTGACTAAGGAGAAAAACACTCATCCCCATACCCATCGCTAAAATGGTAATAATATGAACTATTTTGGTAATTTGAACTTCTAAGGTACTAGGTTCGCGCTTTACATGTGCAGTTAGGTGCGCGACTTGACCAAATTCGGTATGAGTGCCTGTAGCATAAACAATAGCTAATCCTCGCCCAGTCGCAACAGTAGAGCCAGCAAATACAAGGTTTGTTGCTTCAGAAGCGCGCATTTTTTCATCAGTTACAGGTTCAGCCAAGCGAGTTACAGGTAAAGATTCACCAGTCAGAACGGAGACATCTATACGTAAAGATTGGGCTGACATTAACCTCGCATCAGCCGAAATTTTGTCTCCCTCTTCAAGTTGAATCACATCTCCCGGTACTAATTCTCGTGCAGGAATAACACACAGTACACCATCACGATAAACTTTAACTTGAACTGGGAGTACTTGCTTCAGTGCAGCTAAGGCTTTTTCTGCTTGAAATTCTTGCCAAAAACTAAAGATGGCATTAATCCAAATTACTGCCCAAATAGCCCAACCTAATTCTGGAGTATGAGAAATAAAAGCTAAAATTCCAGCTACCCATAAAAGAAGCGCCATAAAATGCGTTAATTGGTCAATAAAGCGTAATATTAAAGGGCGCGTTTGCTGTTCTGGAAGTTCATTGTAGCCGTATTGTTGTAATCTTAAATTTGCTTCTACTTCGCTTATTCCTTGAGGAGTTGTAGTTAAGTTCTGGTAAACTTGTTGGGGAGTAAGCGACCAAATGGGATGATGTGAGTTCATAATACCACTCTTATAATTTAAGAAGCAAACAATTCTGTACAAAATTGCTGTATTACCAAGTTAGGAATAAAATTTGAGGAACTTGTGAAGATAATTCCCGTATAATACATTACTTAAAATTTATATACAATTCTTTACATTCAAGGCTTTACATTTAATGTTTCGTCAAATAGCGGTAAAGCTTAGTTGCAAAAAGTCAAGGAATTAGGCGCCTCCAACTGCGATTGATTATGAACAAGAAGATGTGACTGCTCTTCTCTTATAAATGACTGATTTTTATTAAGTAGCACTTTCCCGACGAGTCTACAGCAATATCCCAATACTCAGTAAAAAAGCGTGGGTAAGACTCACCACTAAGCACGTATCCGGTGGGAGAAATTACAAAGTTGGTCATTTTAGCATTCACTTGTACTCGAAAAATATGCTTATTTTCTTCCTGTTTCAAACTAATTGGTGCAGTTTCAATTAATTCCGGATTGTAGACAACATCGAAGCTAGCATTAAAATAACGTTTAAATATATAGCATTGCTGGGAATAAAATGGTTCAGCGATATAATCAACCATATGCTCAAAGTTTTTCATAGTCCAGTCAAGTTGGTACTGGATAAATAAAGAGCTAACTCGTTCAATGAGTTGATTTTTGCTAAGTATATCCTGATACTCTTGTTCATTTATTTCTGATTCTATTGGAATTGTGTTCCACTGTTCGTTATCTTTTGAATATTTTACAGAATAACGATTGGTAAATTTTGGATTTATGCTTATTGCAAACTGGCTTAACTCAGAATTATTGGTAAATTCTTTGTTAAAAAAACGAATTATGTTAGAAATTTCATGCCAAAAAATTGCTGGTAATAAAACAAGCAGTAAAACTATTAATGTTAATATATATTTAGGAAGCGTCTTTGAGTTGATTGGAGTAAAGTAGCTATTCCCATTTCCTCCATAATAACTTCCTCTTCCACCTCCACTACCAACACTTCCTCCTCCACCTCCTTTGTTGTGAACTAAAATACCATCTGCATAAAAATTGTGATTTTGACTTACAGAGATAAGATTATAGACTATTATATTTTCATTAATATAGTTAATATTGGAAATAACGACGCGAGACTCTCCTTCTCCAATCAGTTCGGCGCCAATTTTCAGTTTTTGAGCTTGCTCCAATTTAACTCCAGTGGGAGTTTTGACATAAAAAGGATGAGTTTCTGTTACTTTGATTTTGCTATTAATTAGTAGATACTTAGGTGAGGATAGAACTTGAATGTCTCCTATATTTCCTACTTCTGCTTGGTGGGTTGTGAAGTTATAGCTAATAATGCTGTCACCTTGATGTAATTTTTCGATAGGTTTATTACCCTGAGTAGTCAAAATTACAGTGCCACCTGCAAAACAACCTCCACGAGCATAAGCAATATCAGTTATGCAAAAAGAAAGAAATAGTGAAATAATCAGACTAATCCATAGCAGTTTGGTTAATTTACGTATATTTTTCATACTATTTTTCTCGAACCATGATTCGTTCGCAAACCTTGAGGCTTTTCAACTCTTGAGGATGGGTGCCAAGGTAATCTTGTAGCCATTTACACCCCAACTTTGTTAAATCTTCTATATCTAAAGCCGTCTTCCATAGCTTTACTGTATGGTCAGAACCAGCAGAAACCAAGGTTTTTCCATCTGGGCTAAAACTAATGCTTGTTACCCAGTGGTGATGACCTTTAAGCGTTTGCTCTACAGTTCCATTATCAATGTTCCACAACTTAATTGTGCTGTCTAAACTGGCAGAGGCAAGAATTTTGCTATCGGGTTTAAAACTGACACTAGTAACCCAGTTACTATGGTCTTTCAGGGTTTTTACTATGATGCCATCTTCTAGGCGCCACAACTTAACTGTATTATCTGCACTGCCAGAAGCGAGAAGTTTACCATCTGCACTGAAACTGACACTGGTGATAAAGTTACTATGACCTTTAAGGGTTTTTAATAGGGCGCCATCTTTTACACGCCACAACCTTACTGCTGGCTCATCACTGGTAGAAGCAAGAATCTTACCATCAGGACTGAAACTAATACTGCTAAGTCTACCCTTGGTGTTTCTGTTGTCATAACCTTTAAGAGTTTGCAACAACCTGCTATCGGCAATATTCCACAACTTTACAATTTCATCATCACCAGCAGAGGCAAGAGTCTTACCATCAGGACTGAAACTAACTCTCGCTAACCTGTCGCTATGACTGTTCAAGGTTTGTAGTAAAGTACCATCCTTGAGATGCCATAGCTTGACTGTACCATCATCGCTGGCAGAGGCAAGGGTTATGCGGTCTGGACTGAAACTAACGCTGCGAACATGGTCACTATGATCCTTAAGCGTTTGCAACCGAGACTTTTCAAGATCAAAAAGTTTAATAGTTTTATCTGCACTCGCAGAAGCTATAGTTTTACTATCCGGGCTAAAATTTACACTCCAAACCCTACCACTATGATTTTCGAGTGTTTGTGGTTCAATGCCATGGATACTCCAAAGTTTGACGGTGGAATCATCTCCAGCAGTCGCTAAAGTTTTACCATCCGGACTAAAAGTGACGTGCCCAATATGACTGCGATGACCTCTAAAAGTTTGTGGATCAATATCATTTTGTTCTAAATTCCACAGTTTTACTGTACCATCTTCACTGGCTGAGGCAATAACTTTTCCATTGGGGCTAAAACTAACACTTTTAACTGGCGCCAGATGACCCTCAAATGTTTGTACTAAAGTACCATCGTCAATATTCCATAACTTGACTGTGCGGTCAAAACTCGCGGTAGCAACCATTTTTCCATCAGGACTAAAACTGGCGCCAGCGAGCTTATTACGATGACCTTTAATTGTCTTTATTAAGGTAGCATCAGAGACATTCCATAGTTTGAGAGTACCATCAAGACTAGCGGAAGCTACCATGTTAGCATCAGGGCTAAAACTGACACTAACTATTGGTTCGCTGTGAGCATCAATAATTTGAACTGAGTTACCGTCGTCAACATTGAAAAGTCCGACCCTGCCATCAAAAGCAGCAACAGCTAGGGTTTTACCATCAGGGCTAAAATTAATGCAGGAGAGGTTTTTATCGTGACCTTTAAAGGATTTGATGCTATTACCATCTATATTCCATAACCTGACAGTGCCGTCATTGCCAGTAGAAGCAAGAGTTTTACCATTAGGATTAAAACTTACAGCGTAAACGTTACTACTATGACCTGCAAGCGAGCGCAGTAAAGTACCATCCTTAACATTCCACAGCTTAACGGTGTTGTCTGCACTAGCGGAAGCGATAATTTGACCATCAGGACTAAAACTAACGTCTTTAACACTGTCTGTATGTCCTTCCAAACGGTTAAACTCTCTTATACCGTAAATAGCTTGTCGTAGAGCAAACATAACCTGCTGACGTATTTCTTTTTTAACTGGAAGTAATTTTTCCAAACCTTGCAATTTATATCCTGCTTTCAAAGCAGTTAACAGTGACTCGAATGGACTGACATTAAAAGTTCTTTGTGAGTAAACACTTGTTAACAGTATATCAGCTTCTGCTTGTTCTTGTCTTGCTATTCCCAGTTGTAAAGCTGCTACTACTGCTGCGAATATAGATATAGCTAAAAATACAGTTCCAAAACCCATTATCCTCTTAGCTTTCTGTTGGGCTTTGGTTAATGTATCATTTGCTTTCGCCAATATTTGACGTTCTTGTTCTTTGACTGCTATACACTGCTGAAATTCTCGTTTTTCTAATTCTTGACTAGCCGCTAAAAAACGGTAATCCAAATCACTTAAACTTTTGTTTTCTGCCCATAATTGAGCTTCTTGTAATGCTTGTCCTCGTAGCAAACGTGATTCATCGTGAAAATTGGTGCCAATCCACGCATTAAAAGCTTCTGAGTAAGGACGCAAATTTTCTAACTGTTTCTCAACCCATTCCCAATTAAACACCGACTCATAAATACGGTTATAAACTTTTAACTTTCCCTGTCGCTTTACCACTAAACCAGTTAATCGCAACTCCATTTGTTCGCGACTATCATCAGTAGCAATTTCACCTTTTTGCAAAATTTGCTGATACAATCCCAACAATCGACAACTACGAGACTCATTACTAAGGAGACGTTCTCTAATTGTTTGTAAATGCTGCTGTTTATCCTGCGTCCACCAATTCTCAATAATTCTTTCTCTAACTATGGCTGCTACCCATTCTGTTTCACTGTTGAGATGAACAGGTATAGAGGGATAACTGCAAATTAATTGACATAACCATTGAGTCAGAAACGGTTGCCCACACGTCCAATTTAACACTTCTTGTAAAACAGCTTGAGGATTACTAACTATCCCTACAAAACCTTGCTCAAGGGGGGTTGCGTGCTGAAGTTCCAAACCAGCTAATTCAACAGCTTGACTATCAATGTTAAAGGGTGTGAGATTTTTATTAGCAATTAAATCTGTGGGAGTCGCAACCCCTAGTAATGCAAAAGTAAGACGATTATATTTGGAATTGTCAGCCCGTTTATTATAGCAACCACGAACAAAGGCAAAAAAATCGTCTTTGAACTCTAAATTTAAAACATTATCGATTTCATCTACAAAAATCACTATATTTTTAATAACCGTCTCTAAAAGTTCTTCTTCGATAAACTTACTCAACCGCAGTGAGGGAGAAATACATTTATACCCATACCACAATTCTCTTACATCAATTTCTAAATCAAAACCGCTAACTAAAAGGCTAAGGAAACCACCAAAAAATTCATCTGGTGTGACGTTGTAGCCACAAATATCCCTCATTTCAATCGCACAGCAGGAAAATCCTTCTGCTTCCAACCTTCTCATCGTCCGCACACGCAAACTCGATTTACCCATTTGTCGAGAATTTAACACGTAGCAAAACGAACCTGCTTTTAATCCTGCATACAGTTCCTGATCAGCTTGTCGTAAAACATAAGTATTCGCGGTAAAAGGTAAACTTCCACCGACTTGATAACAGTTGCTGAATTTGGATACTGCATTCATAAGACATTACTAAAGGAAAAAGCGAGAATTTACCATTACAAAACTTTACATAACTAAAATTTTTGGCGCCTACTTACTTAAGTATAACTGTTATTAAAATAATTTCACTGATTTGAAATAAATACCTGACTTTTTCCTATTTAACAGCAACAATACCTGATTATCTCCTATTGTTGGCGCCATAACTTCGCGTCATTATTTAATTAACAAGCAAATAAAATTCACAAAAGCATTTATTGTAATTAATTTGCTTCTCGATACAAAAGAATAACCTGAAGGAATAACTCATATGAAATTTAGACTGATAAAGGCAAAATTAATAAATGTAGCATTTTTGAGCATAATTGGTGTCGCTTCAATAGTCGGAAATGTAGTTTTTGGTACTCTAAATACTCACCCAGTCAAAGCACAGAGTAATGACTTAGCTTGCAACAATGAAAACTTTACATCCTCCATAACAGGTGGGTTTCTATCTAACAATCCGTTTATTAGAACTGACAAAACACCTAAAAATTATTCTGCTTTCAAAAAAGAGCCATTGCATCCCTTATTTGACCCAGACGTACCGATTACGAATGTAAATTATAAACCTCGCTATAGCTATACTGCTACATTTAACAACATTACAGAGTGGCGGGGTAAAGTTTGTGCTAAATCAGTACAAAATTCTACGAATGACCACACTGTATCTTTTCAATCTAATAGTCCAACATCAACTTGCCCCACTGGCGGACAAACGTATTGCAAAGCTTATGCTGGCCCAGTAGTTATTTTTGAAGTCAAGGAGAAACTTGGAGGTGGGACTGCGGATAGCTGGACTCCGCTGAGAAAAGATGGAAAAGTCGCTGTTTATAACATTCCGGCAAACGCAACAAATTGGTATCATTGGGCGTGGAAAACAAATCAGCCTACTGACTTTCGGATAGTTGTTCGACAAGCCGCAGAATTGGATGAATTCGATTTTATGATGGATAAGAAATAATACTAATCTCTGATGAAGGTAAGCTTAATATTTAGTAACAATATTGCATCCAAGTATTGATTCGATCTGTTTATTATTAAGCTTATTTTTACAATATTTGGATACTTTGGGCAGTTTTTTGTTTAATAAAAATGTAATTATAATAAAAGTCAATTACTACGATGTCTTACTTAATCCGTAATGCAATTTTGGATGACGCATCCCGCTTGGGAGAATTGTTAGATGCTTTTATACAAGAAACCTTCCAGAAACAATGGGGAGGAAACATACAACAATTGCAGCAAGACGGCTTTGGTCGTGAATTTGAAATAATTGTAGCGGAATCAAGTCAAGAAATAATTGCTTTCTTAGCCTGGACATCATCTTATGACCTTCATCATTGTATCAAAGGTGGTGAGGTTCTTGATTTATTTGTTTGTCCAGCCCATCGAAATCGTGGTGTGGCAACGCTACTGATTGCCGCCGCTGCTGTGGAGATTCAAAAAGCTAGAGGCAAATATATTAAGGGACAAGCAGTAAATAACCCTGCTACACAACGTCTTTACCAACGATGTGCAAGATGTTTTCCCGCAGCAGAATGTTATGTTTCTGGACGCGCGTTTCGACAATTAGTTGAGTTATCAGGTCAAAGTTTGCGCTCTATTGTTAGCAATTTACCACAACATGCGTGGAATTATGAACCATAAGCATTACAAGACCGCCAAATTTAGTAGCTCAACTAATGGTTAGTGTCATTAATTTTGGGAGGTTTATTTCTTAATAATTCTTTCTTTGTGTCCTTTGTGCCTTTGTGGTTCATTATTCTTTTCTCTGCGTTCTCTGTGCCTCTGTGGTAAAAAAATAAATCGCTCTTTGGGGAGTTTTGGGCAGGACTATTTTATCAAGCGGCGCCTCCAAGAGTTACTGCTTCTGAACCGCGTCGGATTAAATTCTTCGATTTAATGGCATGTGCCAGTATTATGATTACAATAATATTGAAGTAGCGTCCGTTATTTTTAACACTTGTTTCATTATATGACGAATACCTAAGAATTGGCGCCAAAATTTTCTTGTGGGGTAGGCATCCTGTCTGCCCTGTATAATGGAACGGGCAAGGATGCCCATTCCACAAGAGGAGAGATTTTAATACTAACCGCTAAAAATTATCGGTCTCTACACGTCCGTTTCAATCAAATAATGGGCGCCACCCCTGATTCGCTCTTTTGTATCCTTACAGGGGTTGGGGAGAGGTTTTTAACCCAAGCGTAAAAAGTCAGCTACTTCTATTTAAACGTTGTTAGTGCTGCACGAATTTCGTCTCTAAGAAGTTCAGAGCTAGCTAAACCGACACCAAAATTCTCATTGATTTTAGTCGCTTGATCGATAAATATACCGAAAACATACTCCTGGCTTTTAACTACACCATTCTTCTTAAAAGGAAGTCGCACCCAACCACCTATAGAATTATATTTCGTTCCATTCCCTGTTGTATAGCCGCCAGCTTTTACAGCAGTCCTAACCTGATTTTTGAAGGACTGGATTATATTGGCATTTAAACCAATTTTGGCTGCTTCTTCGTTAATTACAGTTGTTATCTGACCTGGACTCCTAATCATGAGGTTGTAAAAGGTGTCACGGGTAGAATTAGAAGAAAAAACTCCTGTCGCAACTTTCTCATAGAGTTTACCTAAGTCAACCAAAGTTAGGCTGTTTGCAGGATTGTTACTGGGACCACCGCAACCAGATTTATGATTAACTGCGCTATTTTTACTCATTCCGATTACGTTATGAGCAGTTTTATTAATAGCATTTCTGCCGATACTAGCATTTCCGTTGCCAAATAACTCCTGTATTGCATTCGTACTCTGATTATCGGAGTTTTTCATCATCTTTGCTAAGGTCTCTCTGAGAGTGTCATTATTGAAATTCTGACCTGCATGATTATCACTACAACTATCAGGAGGATTGGGGTAAACTTTGACTTTTGTGCTGTCCAAGCTCACATTACCTGCTTCCACCGCGCGCATGGCATGGAAGTGTTGTAATACTTTAATAGTACTAGCTGGATAGAAAGTTGTTTGAGATTGCGACGACGCTAAAACAGAACCTTTTACTTGCTTGAGGTATAACCCAACTACACCACCATCGGTGTTGTCTTTCAGCAATTTCACAATGCGAGCAGTAAGTCCCTTAGTCGCGGATATCTCCTGCAATGATATATTTGTTGATGCAGTAGAACTGAAATGAGCAGTAGCCAAATTTGGATTTGGTGTGAATTGTGCTAAAGCAGTATTGGATATCAAGACTGCGATTAAAGTCGCTGTAGAAATAGAAATAAATTTCATAGTGTTAGGTAAAATCGGGGTTTTTAGTAGATGTGTGAGTCGTTATGCAATACTGCTCAGTCAACTTTATCCGAGCAGTATTGACTTGTTATGGCACTAGTGACGGAAAATCTTTGTCTTCAACTTAACTTTGATTAGTTTCTTGGTGCTGGAATTGGATTATTTTCAGGACAATCGATTGGGTCGATTACACCCGATTCACACTTATTAATCTGAAATTCTTGAGGTATTTCCGGTGGAAATGTAATTTGGCTTGATGGCGCCGGATTTTTAATATTCCTATTTAATTGTCGAGGTTTTATCCGATTAGGAATACAACCAAGCTGGGGATTTGGTGCAGGAACCCAACCATCTGGACAACCTGGTGGAGTACCTGGTGTCGATGCAAATGCTACGCTTGAAATTGAGAGTGTAGCTAAAGCATTTATAAGCACTGATGATATTACAACACTCAATAGTAAAGCTGCAGATAAA
This sequence comes from Calothrix sp. PCC 7716, assembly GCF_019977735.1. Classification (GTDB taxonomy): domain Bacteria; phylum Cyanobacteriota; class Cyanobacteriia; order Cyanobacteriales; family Nostocaceae; genus Dulcicalothrix. The sequence continues at coordinate 2,083,850 of NZ_AP025018.1, forward strand.
AAAGGTCGAAATTTCATATTCATTTTCCTTTGAAGTTGTTTCTTGTCACTAATAAGCAAATCGATTAACTACAAATACGAAATTAATCAGAATTTAGTAATGCGAACGCGCAAGGATTCGCATTACTAATATTAACAAATCAAAAATCACATACCCATAACTAGTGGTTATAACTAATTAGTTACCTTATAAGTACAACCACTCCAACCTAAAGAACTACGCATATTCGATGCCTCGTTAAAAAAGTCACCTCCATTTCCTCTAACTGTTTTTTGTCCTTGAATACAAGAAATTGGTCCAGTGTTTAGACCATTGGTTTTGTAGTATCCCCATTCTGCTCTATCTACGCTATGACCAGCATTTAATACCTTTTGAAAAACATCAAAACAAGCATCTGCTATTGAATCAGTACCATATCGAAAATAATTAATCCCTTTATTCGATGCGGCTGTACAATAAGGCTTTTGAGCCGATTGTGCTACAGCTTGGTTTGTATTGATGGTTGAAGATAATGTTACAACACTCAGTAACAAAGCTGCCGATAAAACTGGTTTAAATTTCATAATTTTTACCCATTAATATTGTGATATTTAATGGAGAAATGAAAGTATTCAGGTTGATTCATGAATTATTCATCTCTTCACTTCATGGCAATATCATGGCGTAAATAAATTAAGTCTACAATAGGAAATAATCAGATATTACCTATAGGATAAAATCAGGTAGTTATAAACAAAAATTGGAGAAAGTTAGGTTTTTAATAGAAATCATTGCAACGAGTCGAAGAAAAACTATAATTAATTCAGCTTCAGTGATTAACCAGTATTTTTTTATGGACTCATAATTAGGTGCTGGGTAAGGATTCAGGCGCCTATAGCTCTTCTTCCAACAAACTTGAGATTTTATGAACGCAGAACTAACCGTTGCTGAATCAAGGCAAAATGTAAAGAAATGTAAAATATCTGTGTCAGGTGCGGAAAAACTTCATCAAGCTCTGAATTTATACAACAAAGTTAAAAACAAAGTCATCCAACTTTGTACTTGTATGACAGAATCAGAGTTTAATTGGGAGATAGCGCTAGATTTTGCGGATAAGTTTGTATATAAAAGGACAGGCTTACACTTAAAGGATATTGAAATTATTGTACTTCAGAGTTCTTGGGAAGGCATAACCTATCCGCAAATGGCAGACAATTATGGTTATAGTGCTGAGTATCTTAATAAAGACGTTGGCAATAAGTTGTGGAGTAAGCTCTCGGAGGCATTAGGAGAAAAAGTTACCAAACATAATTTTAAGGAAGCGTTGAAGAGGGCGTGGAAGCAACATGTATGTGGCATTAATAACATCAATCAGGCGCCGCAAGTTTATGACGTGCCATCAGATTCTTTTTATCTAGAACGTCCTCCCGTAGAAGAACGCTGTTTTGCGGAAACAATGCAACCTGGATGTTTACTAAGAATCAAAGCACCTTTGCAGACAGGCAAGACAGAACTTATGTCCAGAATTTTGAATTACGCTGGTAATCAAGGATACCGGACAGTGGAATTAAACTTGCGGGATGCCACTAAAGAAGATTTCGGTTGTCTGGATACATTTTTACAGTGGTTATGCACTAGCATCACGGAAATATTACAGGTGACTTGTCCTGTCGCAGAACATTGGCGCCAAAGTTTGGGGAATAGCAAGATAAAATGCAGAACCTATTTTGAGAAATATTTATTACCTGGGGATAATCCTTTAGTTGTAGCTTTGGATGAAGTTGATAAAATGTTTCCGTATCCAGAGATTGGTGGCGAATTTTTAGGGATGTTACGGACTTGGCATGAGGATGCAAAAACTCGTCCTTTGTGGCGCCAATTGCGGTTAGTGGTGTTGCATACTCAAGCTTACACTCAACTCGATATCAATCAGTCTCCGTTTAATGCTGGAACAGAGATAACGTTGCCCGATTTTACTGACGAACAGGTGCTGCATCTGGTACAAAAATACGGACTAGATTGGGATATGAGTAAAGTCACACAGTTAATGACAATGGTGGGGGGACATCCTTATTTAGTAAGGGAAGCATTAAAGCAGTTAGCACAAGAGAATATGTCTCTCGAAGAAGTTTTGCAAACGGCGCCGAAAGCATGGGGAATTTATCGATATCATTTACAAAAACACTCTTATCATTTATTCGCTCATCCCCAGCTACTTGCGGCTTTTAAGAAAATAGCTTTAGCTGATACTCCTGTGGAATTTGATTCGCTATTAAATCAAGATATAGCAGTTAGATTAAACGACTTAGGATTAGTAAGGCTTTCTCCAACAGGTGCAACACCGCGTTATGAATTATATCGACTTTATCTTCGCCAACATTGCCAAGAAAAAGATTTATGGGAATAGTTTCAAGGGATATTAACTTTTATAATAGAAGTGCGATATGAGTACAGTACCAAAAATCAGCAACTGTTATCAAGTCGGTGGAAGTTTACCTTTTACTGCGACTACCTATGTTTTACGACAAGCTGATGAGGAACTGTATGCAGGATTAAAGGCAGGTTCGTTTTGTTATGTGTTAAATTCTCGACAGATGGGTAAATCTAGTTTGCGAGTGCGAACAATGAGGAAGTTAGAAGCAGAAGGATTTGCCTGTTGTGCGATTGAAATGAGGGATATTTGTGGCCCGCAATTAAACTTAACCGCTCAACAGGTTTTTGACTCGGTAGCTTGAAAATTCAAAACGTAAAGCCCGCATAAGGTTTTTACAACTCTATGCGGATCTATAGTACTAAAATGAGAATAAACTGAGAAAGGAATGAGAAAAAATATTTCTAAATTTATATAAATTCTCAGCTATACATAATTTAGTTCTTGGTAACACCACCGATAATTGTTCTTATCGCAAACAGGGACATGTCAAAAGGTGGTTATATGGACTTAGTAGATTTTTTAGGACTTGTTCATCCTTTTATAGCTATATTCTTTGTTTTTCCGTTACTTGGCATTGTGGTTAACTTTGCCTGGGCAACACGTCAACGTCGTTTACAGAGTAAACTTGCAGGTAAGAGCAAAATTCCAGCGTCGGTTGGTGTTGAACATAAACAATTGGGAAGTTGGCTAACAGGCGCCATTGTCGGATTAACTTTGCTAGGATTAGCTTATCCCATCGGCAAAAATATTATCACGAATCAAGTTTGGAGCAAGGCGCCGTTTCAGGTAATTTTTATTTTGTTGATGTTTGTAGCAACTATTACATCTTTAGTATTGCTCTACCGTGCTAATACAAAGCTATGGCGGTCTGTGTTTGCAACTCTCACAGGTGCGGGTTTGGTAATTTTAGGGTTTCAAGACGGAGTATTTCGTCGTGATAACGAGTGGTTTTGGTCGCATTACTATATCGGTATGGCAGCGGCAATGTTAATGATTTTCTCTTTAGCGATTGTACCCGAAATTTATAAAGATAAGTCACATCGCTGGCGCCTAATTCACACAATTTTAAATTGCGTTGCTTTATTATTATTTATGGGACAAGCAATGACAGGCACGCGAGACTTATTAGAAATTCCTTTAAGTTGGCAAGAACCTTATATCTATAAATGTGATTTTGTAAATAAAACTTGTCCCATATCTCAACCGGAATTAAAAAAGTGAGTAGATTCAACAAATTATTTCCTAAAATTGACACTTTCTCATTACAATTTCGTTTGACAATCGGTATTATTATAGTTTCTGCTTTTGGATTAGCTGGTCTTGCTACTTGGACTGGTTGGAAAATGCAACGAATTTTAATCGATAGTCATAAGCGGAATATTCAGGAAATCGCTTCACGTCTACCGCGCGATGTCGAAGTTTACAGCGAGATGTTGCCAATTGAGACTGCATTACAAAAAGCAATTGACAATCGAACAGAAAATGACACTTTATTATGGGTAAAAAGTCAAGATACAAATCAAATAGTAGCTAAATCAAATAATTTAAATCCTGTATCTGGCTCTAACATTGCTAAATTAATTTCTATTACAGAAATGCCTGATAAAGCAGAAATTTACGTAGTTAAAGGACATTACTTTGTTTTATGCGGTGAAAAATTAAGAATCAAAGGTAAGTTAATAGGTGAAGTTTCTATAGCACAAGATATTACCCGTGACCAAACCATGTTTGTCACACTGCTACATAATGTAGGTATCGCTGGAATTGTGGTAATTGTAATAATATCAGCAACAATTGCATTCTACATTAAAAATTCCCTCCAACCTCTACGGCAAATTAGCCAAATGACGGCAGTAATTCAAGCAGAAGATTTAGACTCATATAAATTACACCTTGCTCAGGCGCCGACAGAGGTCAAAGAACTCGCGCAAACTGTTAATATGATGTTGTCTCGATTATCTCAAGCTTGGGAAAAAGAACGACAATTTACCAGTAATATTTCTCATGAACTGCGAACACCATTAACTGTTGTATATGGATATTTACAAAGTGTACTAAGAAGACAACAAAATTTAACCGAAATTCAGAAAGAAGCTTTGCAAACAGCAGCATCAGAAGCAGAACGTACCATTCACATATTACAAGATTTACTCGACTTAGTTAGAATAGATAGTAGATATGGAAATTTTGATATTAAACCTTGTAGGTTAAATGATATAGTTTCCGACGTTGTGAAGATGGCATATAAAAATAGTAATAGACAAATTGAAATTGAGGCGCCGACTCATCCAATTATTGTAAAAGCAGATAGCAACAAACTTGAAAAAGTGTTACTTAATTTAATTGACAATGCAATTAAATATTCTCACCCAGATACACCTATAATTATAAAATTAAAGCAAATTAAAAACGAGGGCATAATTGAAGTTTTTGACAATGGCTACGGTATTCCATTACAACATCAATCTAGAATTTTTGAGCGATTTTATCGTGCTGATGAAGCGCGCTCCTCAAGTGGTGGTACAGGTTTAGGTTTATCAATTGTTAAAAGCTTTATAGAAAGTATGGGGGGTACAGTTATGGTGAGTTCTAAAATAAACCAAGGAAGCGTATTTACAATTACTTTACCTTGTTGATACTTATATTGATATTTATAAATGGTTTATGGGTAATATTATGCTTACCGTTGTTCCTTGTTCAACATTAGATGTAATTACTAACTTCCCACCATGTGCTTCAACAATACGTTTAGTTATTGCAAGTCCCAGTCCTGTACCATCCGGTTTTGTTGAATAAAATGGTTGAGTTAGTTTAGATAAAACCTCTGGTGCTATTACGGCGCCACCATTATGAACATTGATTATAACTTGATTTATATTTAATACAATATCTAACTTAATAGTATCTCCTACGTTTACGGCTTCATAAGCATTACGGATTATATTTATTAATACTTGTTTTAGCTTATCTTTATCTCCAAGTACATGAACGTTCGTACTTGCAGGAGTAAATTTTATATATCTTCCCTCTGCCTCTGGCATATGCAGATACTCTATAATACATGTGACGAATTCGTTGAGACAAATTGGCGCCACTTGTAAAGCTTGGGGTTTAGCATAAAGTAATATTTCTTGTAATAATCTTTCTAAACGATTACCTTCATCTAGCGCTAGAGATAATCGTAATTTTGCAGCATCATTCAAATCCAGTTTATTAAAATAATTCAATCCCATTTTCATCGTTGTCAAAGGATTGCGGATTTCATGGATAATACAAGCAGCAAATTCACCAATTGCCGCAAGACGTTCTTGTTCTACAAGTTGAGCTTGTGCTGCTTTTAATTCTTCAGTTCTCTGCGCGACTTGAGCTTCTAAAACTTCATTGAATTTCTGCTGTTGTTTATAAAGATAATAGTTATCTATCGCTGTAGCGGCACGTTCTGCAAACAATTCCACTATATTAACTTCTGAAGGAGAAAAAGTGCGCGGTTCTTTATGGAATGAGCAAATTGTTCCAATAACTCCATTTTGAGAAGTACGCAATGGTATTCCTAAGTAAGCTTGATAACCTTCTGGAGCTTGACCATATTCTGTACAGCACTTAGTATCTTCGACTATTAAACTGCGTCCAGTTTCTATAACTGTTCCGGATAATTGGCCATGTACAGAATAAGTTCCTATTTCTCTACCTAAATCTATACTACTAGCCAATACCTTGCCAAAGCCTTGCTGACAAATAGTTACAACAGACCAATCAATACTAATTAACTCATTTACACCACAAGCTATTTCTTTTAAATATTCGCTTAATTCACCATTTCTATGACTAAGCGACGATAAAACCTCTATTGTCCGCCTTTGCCGCCAGTAGAAGTCATCAAACATGATATACCTAAATAAAAAAATACCTATCTTATAGACTTAACACTTGATAGGACTTTTTCAGCTAAATAAAAACTTAAGATTAAAGCCGCGCCAGTGATTAATTATCGCGTAATGCATACCCGATACCCCGCACCGTATAAATTAAGCGTTTTTCATTATTTGCTTCTAGCTTCAAACGCACATAGCGAACATAGACTTCTATAACATTAGAGTCTCCAACAAAATCATAACCCCAAACTTTTTCTAAAATTTGTTCTCTGGTAAATACCTGACGCGGGTAACTCATTAAATACTCAAGCAAATCAAACTCTTTCGCAGTTAGTTCTATTGTTCTATTGCCTCGAAATACTTGACGAGTACGACGGTTTAATTGTAAATCTTCAAATTGCAATACATCAGAACTATCTTCTTGAGTGCGACGCAAATGAGCGCGGATTCTTGCTAATAACTCCTCAATACTAAATGGTTTAACGACATAATCATCGGCGCCAGCATCTAAACCAGTCACACGGTCGTTAACTTCATCTTTCGCGGTTAACAAAATAACAGGAATTTTACTCCCGGTCGCACGTAGACGACGGCAAAGTTCTACTCCAGTTAAGCCAGGAACCATCCAATCTAAAATTGCTAAATCCGGCGCCGATTCCCGTGCTAAGGTAATTCCCGTCATTCCATCGTTAGCGACACTAACCTTATAACCTTCGCTAGTTAATTCTAACTCGACAAATCGAGCTAGCTTTACATCATCTTCTACCAAAAGAATATGTGCTGTCATAATTTCCCCGAATTAGATACCCGACTCTTTAAACAAGTCAGGTATCTTAATAATCTTACTTATTATTTGACTTCGCTTGGAGCAAAAGCGGTTATTTTACCTTGTTTAACTGCAACAACTACATCGTAAGTTGCACAATAAGCAAATGTAGTATTATTAGCTTTATTATAAAGATTTACAACCATACCTGCACCACCAGGTTGAACAGCAATTGGTTCCAAATCACCGAAGAAATAGCGACGGAGTTCATCACCACTGCCAAACATACCTTTATGTTTAGTCAGCATAGCGATTTTTTGAGCAGGAGTTAAGCCTGTAACATCTTTCATTGCTCCTGCTTGAGCAGAACGCTGAGTTTCGGTTATCATTCCATTTGTTTCTTTTGCTACCGCTTGATTCGACTGTAAATTAATTGTACTGAGTGAGGCGCCACCAATTGTGACTAAACTAGTTAGAGCAGCAGTAGTTACAATAGTTTTGAGATTCATTTTGAATGATTCCTTTATAAAATCGTCTGTCTTCGATGTTTATTAGTATTGATTGAATTCCTGAGTTTTTGCTGAGAACAGGATTAGCGGGTGTTAAAAACTACCATTATTTTTTTTAATCTACTTAATGGTAGTAAGTATTTATCATGCATGGCATAATTTAAGAGCTTAAAATTAGCTGAGAAAACCATAAGAACTTTCAAAGGCAAATCTCAGCTTTATAGACTGAAACATTTAGAGCCTTATAACCTTTAAGCAGATAGCTTAAGCAACAATCAAGTTAGTTAGTTAAAGCTAAAGCAAAACCTATATGACTAACTGATGCTATATAGAGGAATATAAAGCTATGAAATTAAAAAGTTTTTTAATACTAAGTCTCGCATCCATGTTGATAGCAAGCTGTGCAAAAGAAATTAGTGCAACTGAAAATCATGCGACTATGAAGCCTTCAAATAATCCTGTAGTTCAGTTAGCACAATCTCAACAAACTGTGAAAGTTGGTAATTTTGTTTCTGGAGAGCATACAACTCAAGGTACAGCAAGCATTATAAGAAATAACGGTAACTCGTTTCTAAAGCTGAACCAGTCATTTAAAACTTCCGACTCAGGACCAGATTTAGTCGTCATTTTACATCGTTCAAATAACGTAATTGGTTCAACTAAGCCACCGTCCTATCCTTTAAAAAAAGGAGATTACGTTATTCTTGGTCGCTTACAAAAATTTAGCGGCGCCCAAACTTATGCTATCCCTAAAAATATCGATTTAGCAAATTATAAATCTGCTGCTATTTGGTGTCGTAAATTCAATGCTACCTTTGGTGCCGCCAAGTTAAGCAATAGCTGATACCGATTTTGTGCTTAATTTGCTACCAGGTGCATCGCTGCCAACTTATGTTTGGTAGTGATGCTTATTTATATCGCTGACGGCAGGTTTGTTATGGTTAAGAGACACAACAAAATTCCAGGACAAATTTATCTTTGGCTTGCAATTCTAATTTTTGGAGCATCTAGCGCTATTACTAGAAAGTTAACAGAAATTGGCGCCCAAAATTTTATAGATGCTCGTAATCCAATTTCTCTATGTAATGTTTTATTTGTCGGTAATATATGCGCCTTATTGGTTTTGATTACTATTTACAGGCGCCAGTGGAACAAAGCAATATTAAAAAAAATATCAATAAAAAACTGGTTCAATCTGACAAAAGTTGCAATATTATCGGGAGCTATTGCACCTGCTTTAATCTTTCAAGCGTTGGCGTTAACTAATGTTAATAATGTTGTTCTGGTTGGGCGCCTAGAACCACCTTTAACACTAGCTTTATCAGTTTGGCTATTGAGGCAACGGGTGAATATTTGGGAAATTGTAGGAGCAGTTACTGCCTTTATTGGTGTCACCTTAACTATTATTCTTCAACCTCCACAACCCATGATGCATATGGGAGTTCATATAGGTGTTGGGGAAATATTGTCCGCAATAGGAGCTGTGGCTTTAGCTGTTTCTACAATTATTAGCAAACAACATCTTTCTAAAATTCCTTTAGGAATCTACAGTGTATTTCGTACAGCTTTGGGAACAATAATATTTTTCTTTCTGGCTTTAATAATTTATGGTCACGACCATTTTACAGATGTATTTTCGCCTTTTCTTTGGCGGTGGATGTTAGTATATGGCTTTGTAATTGTAGTTTTAGGTCAATCCTTTTGGATTAAAGGCTTGAAAGCTTCCACTGTATCGGTAGCTTCTTTAGTTAGCTCATTTACTCCACTCGTAGGCATTTTAGCAGCTTACTTCATTTTGGGCGAGGCGCCGACTATGGCTCATTATATTGGTGGTAGCTTGATTTTAGTTGGAGTATTGTTAAGCCAAATTGGAATTAGGCGCCAAGCTTCTCTTAGAACTGGGTTGTCCAAAATGATTTCTACATCCGCACAACACCAGGTAGAAACAACTATAGGATTTAAAGGCATATGATAATTAGCCGCCTCCATGCCCACCTCGTCCAAAGCTACCAAAACCACTGCGTCCAGATGTAGAATGAATGGCGCCACTACCAACTTTACTAGAACCACTATCACTGGCAGCACTACCAAACCGACTACCTCATTAACGTGACAATAAGTTTTAATAAGCTAGGTTTAAGTTTCATTTGATTTTATAGTTAAGTTTTTAGGTCAAACAGCAAAGTAACTAAAGTAACTATAGTTTGAGAGAACCAAATTTCGCTCTTGTGGGATAGGCATCCTGCCTGTCCAAAATATAAAGGACAGGCAAGGATGCCTGTTCCACAAGCCTATCCCACAAGATTATTGATTCTGCGACACTCTTGTTACCATGTGGCAGAATTTATAAAAGAACAAACATAAAAAACATAAAGTCCTTCCACACTTATATTTCCCAGAATGACCGCAACACTATCAAACACCAACCTCCCTAGCGTTTACGACCCAAAAGCCGCTGAGTCCAAGTGGCAACAGTTTTGGGAAGATAACCATATATATAAGGCTGACCCAAATAATCAAGCCGAACCGTACTGTATCGTTATCCCTCCTCCTAACGTTACGGGTAGCTTGCATATGGGACACGCTTTCGATAACTCCCTGATTGATACATTGGTTCGTTACCATCGGATGAAAGGCAAAAACGCCTTATATCTCCCTGGTACCGACCATGCGAGTATTGCTGTACAAACGATTCTTGAAAAGCAACTCAAAGCAGAAGGTAAAACTCGTTACGACTTGGGACGCGACAAGTTTCTCGACAAGGCTTGGCAGTGGAAGGCTGAGTCTGGAGGGACTATTGTCAATCAGTTGCGGCGTTTAGGTGTGTCGGTGGACTGGACGCGCGAACGGTTCACTTTAGATGAGGGTTTATCAAAAGCTGTATTAGAAGCTTTCGTTAAACTTTATGATGAAGGACTAATATATAGAGGCGAGTATTTAGTAAACTGGTGTCCTGAATCGCAGTCGGCGGTTTCAGATTTGGAGGTTGACCAAAAAGAAGTAAATGGCAACCTTTGGCATTTCCGTTACCCACTTTCTGATAATTCTGGTTTCGTAGAAGTTGCCACAACTCGTCCAGAGACAATGTTGGGTGATACGGCAGTTGCGGTTAACCCAAACGATGAACGTTATAAAGATTTCATTGGCAAAACTTTAACTTTGCCAATAATGAATCGAGAAATTCCAATTATTGCTGATGAATTAGTTGACCCAACCTTTGGTACAGGTTGCGTTAAGGTTACACCAGCCCATGACCTGAATGACTTTCAAATGGGTAAACGTCACAACTTACCGTTTATCAATATTATGAACAAAAACGGCGCCCTCAATGAAAACGCCGGTGAATTTCAAGGGCAAGACCGTTTTGTTGCGCGTAAGAATGTTGTTGCAAAACTCGAAGAGCTAGGTGTTTTAGTTAAAATCGAAGAGTACAAACATACAGTTCCATATAGTGAGAGAGGTAAGGTTCCTGTTGAACCGCTACTTTCCACGCAGTGGTTTGTTAAAATTCGTCCTTTGGCAGATAATGCGCTGGAATTTCTAGATAATCAAAATTCTCCAAACTATGTTCCGCAGCGTTGGAGTAAAGTTTATCGTGACTGGTTAGTTAAGCTCGAAGACTGGTGTATTTCTCGTCAGTTATGGTGGGGTCATCAAATTCCTGCTTGGTATGCAGTTAGTCAAACAAATGGAGAAATTACAGATACAACTCCCTTTGTTGTTGCTCAAACCCAAGAAGAAGCAATACAAAAAGCAAAACAACAATTTGGCGAAGATGTAAAACTCGAACGTGACCCAGATGTATTAGATACATGGTTTTCTTCTGGGTTATGGCCGTTTTCTACAATGGGTTGGCCTGAACAAACTCCTGATTTAGCTAAGTATTATCCTACTAGCGTTTTGGTTACTGGCTTTGACATCATATTTTTCTGGGTAGCTAGAATGACTATGATGGCTGGGCATTTTACTGGACAAATGCCGTTTAAAGATGTTTATATTCACGGTTTGGTTCTCGATGAGAAGGGCAAAAAAATGTCCAAGTCAGCGGGTAATGGTATTGACCCGTTGTTGCTAATTGAGAAATATGGTACTGATGCACTGCGATATACGTTAATTAAAGAAGTTGCAGGCGCCGGACAAGATATTCGTTTAGACTACGACCGTAAGAAAAATGAATCGCAGTCGTTTGAAGCTTCGCGTAATTTTGCGAACAAACTATGGAATGCTTCGCGGTTCGTAATGATGAACTTGGATGAACAAACTCCTGCACAACTGGGAGTTCCGCAACCAAGCGAACTTAGCGATAAGTGGATACTTTCACGGTATAACCAAGTTATTAAACAAACTAGTAATTATATAGATAATTATGGTTTGGGTGAAGCAGCAAAAGGGCTTTATGAATTTATTTGGGGTGATTTTTGCGACCAGTATATTGAGCTTGTTAAATCTCGGTTGCAAAGTGATGCTGACCCAAGTTCACGTAAAGCTGCACAGCAAACGCTTGGTTATGTTTTAGAAGGGATTTTGAAGTTACTGCATCCTTATATGCCTCATATTACTGAGGAAATTTGGCATACACTAACTCAAAAAGGCGCCGATTCTAAGGAAAGTTTATCGTTACAGCGTTATCCAGAGGTTGATGAGGGTCAGATTGATGTAGGGTTGGAAGAACAGTTTGATTTGTTATTTGGGGTTATTCGCACTATTCGGAATTTACGTGCGGAAGCTGATGTTAAACCGGGTGTGAAGGTTGCGATTAATTTGCAGACTGATAATAGTAGGGAGCAGGAGGTTTTAGCTGCTGGAGAAGTTTATATTAAGGATTTGGCGAAGGTTGAGAGTTTGAGTGTTGGTGGTGGGGAGGTAAAGACGGGGGAAAGCACTGAAGTGCTTACAACGGTACTTACAACAAGGGTGCTTACAACCACGAAAAAATTCCAAATTCCTCAACAGTGGCGCCTTTATCTCAAGATTATTGGTGTAATAGTTTTAGTTAGAGTTGGGTTTGCTGTTTTTGATGCTATTAATCATGTTGCTGTATTAGCTGGGTTTTTTGAGGTAGTTGGTCTTAGTTTCTCAGCTTGGTATTTGGCAAATAATGTTTTTAACAAGGAAAAAAGACAGCAAATACTTCAAAATGCATCTAAGTCGGTAGAAAAAGTATCGCAACCAACGGTAGAATCTAAGCCGAAGCAAGAAGAAGAAGCTATAGCGGGTGTTATCGGTACAGTACAAGTTATTTTGCCGTTAACTGGAGTCGTTGATATTGCTGCCTTTTGTGCCAAGCTACAGAAAAAACTTGAAAAAATCGAAAACGATATCAAGTCTCTTTCTGCTAGACTTAATAACCCAGGTTTTGTTAATAATGCTTCCCCTGAAGTTGTTCAGGGTGTACGCGATAATTTAGCCGAAGCCGAAAAACAAGCACAAATCTTACGTGACCGCATTCAAAAATTATCACAATAAAAAAGTGCTGAGTCAAAAGTGCTGAGTGCTGAGTGTAATACTCAGAACTCAGAACTCAGCACTCAGCACTCATCACTCATTACTTATGTTGTATTTAGCCCAAGTACATAAAAACGAATTTCTCGAACAATACCAGTTACGTTTGTTAGCTCGTAAAGAAGCTGAAAATATGTGGGCTACTATTCCTGAAGAAGCGTTTATTCTTTTGGGTAAAAGTAGTGCGATGACCGAAAAGCTACTGGTTTTAGTTGAACTCTCACCCACTGGTGATATTGAACGACTAGAAGATGCGACAAATTGGGTGCTATCGTTAGTAAACACTTACTTAACTACTGGCATTACCCCCGATTATCTGACGCAAGAAAAAGAACGCGCAGAACAATGGCGCCAAAATTTAACTTTACAAAACCAAGATTTAGCACGTCGCTCGTTAGAATTAGAAGCGCGACGCGAACAAATTCAAGCTTTAGAAGAAAGTTTAAAGCGTGAGAAAAGCGCTTTCAGTAATGGTAATCATCCTGAAGAAAGTTAGGAGACTCCGAACAACCCAGTTTTACAAAGCAGTACTATGCTACTTTGCTGCTGAGTATCCGCTTGATTAAGCTTCATTAACATTTCTACTAACCAAGCTAATTTTACCTGTCGCTTGAGGCGCCGTAGCTCTTTCCATACAGATAGTGATTCTGCGACTCTCCAACCGTATTTTTTAAAAAAGCTTGTTCCTTCAGTAGGAGCAAATAACAAAGTTTTATTTCCACTAGCAAAATATTGGTCAAATATTTTACGAGCGTAGATTTTATCATAATTTTGTAGAGTGTCTGCTGACTCTAACTCAAATAACCACCAGTTCAAGTTTGATTGCTCATAAATATCAGCAGCAATAGATGCTACTTGTAGTTCTGGTAAATAAGAAAGAAGTCCTTCAGTAATTACAAGTGCTTGCTTAGAGTTTTTGGTAATCTCAGCAAATAAACGTTTTCTTAGCGAAATATCTGTAATATCTAACTTAACTCGTTCCAAAGTACAAACAGGTGTAGCTTGTAAGAGTTTTTGTTCCTTTTCAATCAAAATTTCCGGAAAATCAACTTCAACCCAGCGAAGCGACCCAGGAAGATTTAATCGATAAGGACGAGTATCTAGTCCTGCCGCTAAGTTTAACACCGTATCAATCTCGTGAGACTGAACCAGCTTTTCAATTTGTTCATCGATAAGACGAGTACGAAGCGCTATCGCATTGGTGATTTTTTCCTTTTCTCCAAGCACCTCAACCAACATCGCTCCCTTACCCCCTGCAAGTAAACGTGCGTAAGGGTCATGAAATAAAGCATCAGCGCGTTCGCTCTCTAAAGCACGGTACATCGCTACCAAATAGGCAGTATCTGCAATATTCTTCATGTGTATAATAATTAATTATAAATATTTGTGTTGTAGATACATAAAGGAGATATAAAAAGGCGCCTGCGCTATTTACTTATTCACTGTAACTGTAAATTGTCAGGAAGAAACCGAAGAAACCAGATTTCTGTGGGAACAGATAATGATATTATAAACGTCTTTAAATAATCCCAACCAGAAAGCTGTACGTCAATGAACTCAAATAAGCTGTCAACTGCTTGCTTATTATTACTAATTTTATCAACCAGCGCACCCTTCAACACGCGCGCATTAGCATCAGATATAAGCGACATTAAAGCATCAATACAGCAAGCAGCACTAAGAAAATTATCTAAAAAAGTTAATGCCCCTATTGACAAATTAGAAATTGTCTATACATTTAAACCAACTTTTCAAACTATTGGTAAAAGTGGATTTGGATTTGTAGTTGTAGACAAACGTAACGGTAAAATATTTGACATAGCAGTCGATGCCAATGGGCAAGAAATGAATATAGAGAAATTAGCGCAACAAGATAAAACTGCTTATGTATCTAAATATGGAAAACTATCACAAGGTTTATTTGAAAAACTTGCAGATACTAAACCCAATGACCAAATCTCTGTGGTAATTAAATTAAAAGTAGAACGTCAAGATGTTAAAAGTATTCAGGCGCCAGTTCCAGTAAGTACAGATACGCAACAGCAAACTATAGAAAACGAGCGAGTTGTAAATGAGGCAATTAATAAAATTGAAGAATTAGGGTTTAATGTAACTGGCGATAACTCTAATCCTGCGGTATATGGAAATTTAACCCCCGCTCAAATACGCGTAATAGAAAAGCTAGATATTGTTGATAACATCGATAATCTGTAGGGTGGGCAATGCCCACCATACATATTAGGTATTACCAAGAAATACGTAAACCCTGTTGTTTGAGAATTTGTTGTAATTGTGGCATTTTTTGCTGTTCAATAATTTTTGAGGGAGTTAAATTTGGCTCAGTTACTAGCCAAGCTGCGGTTACTCCTGCTGCTGCACCTATTGACCATTCGCTGTAATGAATACGAGTTACAGCGTTAACAATATGAGTAACGGCAATGCTTTTACCACCAATTAAAAGATTATCAATTTTTTGAGGAATTAAACCTTCTAAAGGAATCATAACTGGTCGAACAACAAACTCTCTAGCAGGCGCCTTGGTTGCTTCGTTAGAGGGTTCCCAATTTCGATAGCGACACCCATGTATATCTATATCATAATGAGTTACACCAATTACCGATGCTTGAAAATTACGTCCACCCAAAACATCTGTACGAACATCTGTACGAATATCAGCTTCTCGCATCATAAACTCATTTTGTCCGTGAGCAGGGCGCCCTAATATTCGTGTGGATTATCTTTAGGCGCCGCATGAATTTCGCCCGTTGTAGCTTTACTTTCTGACCCCAAGCGATGAGGAATTCCAGACCACCCAATTAACTCTCCGGTATCAGTCGCATCAATTACTATCATTCGACCGTTTGCTGGAGCTTGGAGTTTTAAAGGTACTTTTTTAAAATCTTTATTATCAGTCCAACTGTACCAAGAATTCAACTCCTGAGAAAGGCGCCCAGATAACACATACTTAGGGTCACGTGGAATTCTTCGTACAGCGTAAATAGCCGTAATTTGTTTACCTGTACTATCAAAACTAGCTCCTTTAAAAGCAGTAGAACTAGACCAACGACTACCAGGAGCATTTTTAGAACTTGACTGTAAAAGTTTTTCTGATGCTACCGCTCCAGCTTTTGGGGGAAAGCAGAGTTTTCCTACCCAACAGCTATTTATATCAGTAACAGAAATATTTTTAGAATTTGACGACGACCATGCAGCCAGTTCAACAGGTTGTTGTTTAATTAACCGCTTAAAATCAATCCAACTTTAGTAGGTATATTTGGATTACGTAAAGCAAGACAAGAAGTTTCTCTATCGCTCTTTAACGCTAAAATTTCTAATATATCTTTAGAAGTATTAAGATGTTTGGCAATTATACGCTGAAAAGTTTGATTACAATTTGTTGCTAAAATTCTGATTATATCGCTTGATGTATTTGAATTTTCAACAACTCTACGACGCACATTATAAATATCATCTTGAGACAGTTTATCTAAAATTTGTACTGGAGTACAAGGATTTCTCGCCACGGCAACACGCACTCCTGGTTCTTTATCTTCAGCTAGCTTTATCAAGAAACTTACAGGAATTTTAGGACTTATTGCTAAAGAAGCTCTTATCTCAGATTCAGAGTTATCAAGTGCCCAGTTCAGATAAAATTTAGGTAGCTCAAATTGTTGAAATACACGCCTATTTGATTTATATAAGTCTTTAAAAAAACATGGATTTTCTAGTAGCAACAGTGAAAGAGCAGGGTTGTTTAAAACAAAATTTGGCGCCTCAGAGAATAATTTTATAAGTGTATCTGGTGGTGTATTAGCATTTTGGGCAACAGCAAAGCGTATTTTCGCCCGGAAATCTACAGCTAATTCTCGCAAACGTTCGCTAGGTGTAGTTTCATTTAAAGCTTCTTCCAAACTTTGACTCATAGTAATGGAATCACAAGTACTATCTCTATATACTTATTATTCCCTACTTAAATAAAAAAATTACCTTTGTGACCTTTGTGCCTTTGTGGTTTAAACTCTTTTCTCTGTTAACTCTGTGTCTCTGTGGTAAAAAAATTAATATACTGTTGTAATCGGTATGGTGAACAGCTTAAATGAGCAAGCAATTAACATCACAACAAGAAGCTATATTTTTAGAATATCAGCAAAAGTGGAGAAAAATAGCACTTTCAACCGAGCCGATTGATAAAGAAAAAGCAGAAATAGCAGTTAAAAGTGCATATACACTAATTGGTGAGCCGCAACCAGAAGTAATAATTTTTGATAGTCCCTATGCTGCTGGCTTGGGACTGGATAAATTGTGGAGCGAAACAGGTTTGACAGAACTATATTCTGATGACATGTTAGGCAGACTTTGGGATAAGTTATTTACTTATCTTACTCATGCACCTGAAGATAAAGAAGACCCGAAACTATGGCATCTAACACACCATATTCATGATTTAGTTACAAGTCATATGTGGGAATTAGATTCTTCATCTGGTATAGGTAATATTTGTATTCCAGAAGAGTTTGAAGCGGGTAACGTTCAGCCAGATACTGCATGTTGTGAAGCTAGCTGGTTTGATTTTTGCATTTCTGAATTAAATTATCAGCACGACTCAAATCACTGGGAAATTTATCAAGCAATTCTTAAAAACTGTGGATGGATTGCTTCATATCAGGAAGCTTGTATTGTTTGTGAGCGTCCTTCTAAAATACTTTTTGATAATCAATTTAATCTTCATGCTGAAAGTGAAGCTGCGATTGAATTTATTGATGGGTTTAAATTATATGCCCATCATGGGGTAAGATTTGAGCCAGATTAAACTACTGATAGTCAACAGTAGAACGGCAACTTTATGCAAGTCTAATAAATAACAAATTTCTTTTAACAGTGATTTTGTACAGCTAGGTGACAGAATTATTTTCGATTACAGCTTTGCGTCTAACTGAACCACGACGTTTAAATTTTTGAAGCTGGATTTTATCTTTGTTCTCATAAATATAATTTTCTAGTTCCGTTGCGGGGAACCTCTACTACTTCTCCAGTTTTTAAATAAACAGTAGGCATTGGTTCACGCTTTGAAGGAATGATCTAACTTATATTATTTTACAAGGAACGGGCAGGGATGCCCGTTCCACAAGAGTTATTTTACAAGTTAGACAGAGGTTGTGCGAACTTCGGTTGCTGCTAGTAATTCTCTGACAACTCTTGCCGCAGCTTTTTGTGCGATTTGACCAGTAATTTGCTGACCTAACTTTTGTACATCAGGGTTAAAAAGTATTTGGGTAAATTGAGGCGCCAGTTGATTTGCATCAAAGCCGCGTGTTTCTTGTAAAATTTTGGCAATGTTCTTGATGTGTTCCAAGGTTTGCTGCTGGTCGGTATTGGCAGCAGGCGCCTCTGTGACTGCGGTCAGTCCAACTTGTTGACGTAGTAAAGTTGTAAAATTGTGCAAAGCATTTCTTCGTAACCCATCGACAGTTTTAAACAACTCGTCAACAAGTTTCTCACGAATATACTGACCGCGTTCGGATGATAAAAAGTCGAGTGCTTGGTTTAGTACTAAGTTAAAGTCGTACTCTTGGTTGCCACGCGCGTTCTTTAACAAATTTTCTAAACGGTTCCAACGGAAGCTACCATCTTTAAATAATAAGTCTCTTAAAGAGTTTCTTAATTGCGGCGCCGGGTCGGTTAATAATCGTTTTGCGACATATGGATATGCTTCGCTTAATACTTTAAAGTTGGGGTCGATGTAAATAGCGATACCTTCGAGTGTTACCAAGGAGCGAATAATCAACGCATAATAAGGTGGTACACGGAAGGGATACTCGTACATCAATTCTGATAGGTCATCAGTTATACTCTTGATGTTAAAGTCAGCAACACTGGCGCCTTGAGCATTAGCAAAGACTTTGGCAAACGCTGGCACTATTGGCGTTAAGTCGGTATCGGGAGTAAGAAAATCTAGATTGACGTAATCTTGAGCTAAACCTTCAAAATCTCGGTTGACCACGTGAACAATAGCTTCGATTAAACCATAACGTTGTAGTGGTTGAACTTCGCTCATCATCCCAAAGTCTAAATAAGCGAGTTTTCCATCAGGTGTAGCAAGTAAGTTGCCTGGGTGAGGGTCAGCATGGAAAAATCCATGTTCGAGTAACTGCCGCAGCGAACACTGTACACCAACTTCGATTAAATAACGAGCGTCGATACCTTGCGCGCGCAATTCCTCAGTTTGATTTAATTTTGTTCCATATATCCATTCCATCGTTAACACACGACGGTTTGTATACTCCCAATAAATTTTGGGAACATAAATATCTTTAATATGACCGTAAAGCTGGAAAAATCGCTCTGCGTTTTCACCTTCGTGGATGTAGTCCATTTCCTCGAAGATACGTTCACCCAACTCATCGAGTATTCCCACTAAGTCGCTACGTACCCGCTTTACAGCCCGTTGTGCCCATCCAGCAAGTTTACGAAGCAAGTATAAATCTATGGCTATAGCTTCGCGTAAGTCAGGACGCTGAATTTTTACCGCGACTTCTTCACCACTGAAAAGCTTTGCTTTGTATACCTGTCCTAACGAAGCTGCTGCTATAGGGTGAGGTGAAATTTCTGCGTAAACTTCGTGTGGCTTTTGTCCAAGTTCTTCTTCTATAAATTGATATGCTATTTCGTTTGGGAACGCAGGTAGTTTATCTTGTAGCTGCGTTAATTCTTCTAAATATACAACAGGCACCAAATCTGGACGTGTTGATAAAGCTTGCCCAATTTTTATATATGCTGGCCCAAGTTTGGTCAGCAGTTTACGAAACTGTACAGCGCGCTTGATGTCGTTTTTTACTTTGACACCTCGTTTTCCATCCCACCATATCCCAAAAGCAAACGCCAATGTTGGCGCCAATACCTTAAATATTCTTTTCAATACCCGAAATGGGCGCGACTGATAGTAAAGCGCAATTGCATCGGCATTGTACTTTAACTGTAAATCGCTATTGCCGAAAGTCGAAGTTACCGCTCTTGGAGGTAAGTTTGCTAACTCAGGAGGTGCGCTATTTAAAGCCATAAGTTCAACAGAAGTCAGCGTCTCGGGGTGACTTTCTTTTTCAAGCACTAGGTCTGGTTGGGAAACTCTATTCACGTTCATGAACTACCACCACAGCTATATTGTTAAGTATTGTAACAAGTAATAAATTAATATTAAATTAATTACACCAAGGCGCCTCTATATTTCAGCTTAACTTGCTTCATTAAAAGGGATGTACCCAAAAAACCGCCAATATTATGTTAGCGAGCCGACAATAAGCGTAAAAGAGGCATTAGAGATACAACATTGGGTATAGGGGAGAGTACTAAAATTTGTACTTAAACCGAGCTGTGTCACTGATTATTGCGACAAAAGTAAAACAATACCAGGTTTGATAAACTCATACTTGATGGGGTATTTTGATGGTATCCCGGTTCTAAGTACGGCACGGAGATTTAGCTGGATGTTGCGAGTTCTACGAATCGAGAATTTTGCCCTCATCGACCAATTAGAACTTGAATTTGGACAAAGATTGAATGTTCTAACTGGTGAAACTGGTGCGGGAAAGTCGATTATACTCGATGCTATTGATGCGGTCTTGGGTGGCAAAGTCTCAAGTCGTGTAATTCGTACTGGTACTAATCGCTCGCTAGTCGAAGCTACTTTTGTTGCTGACTCAGCTTTAGCGAATTGGTTAAGCGAACAAGAGATTGATTTAATCGATGATAATTTACTAATCGTTAGCCGCGAAATTTCTATTACTGCCAATAATGTTCGCAGTCGTTCGCGTATAAACGGTGTACTTGTTAATCGTCAAGTCATGAACGAGTTACGCGAAAGATTGGTAGAAATTACTGCCCAAGGACAGAGTGTCTTGGTTGGACAATCTTCTCAAGTTCGTGACTGGTTAGACGTTTACGGTGGTAGTACACTTCCACAACACCGTGATGTTGTTGCGAGTGCTTATGTTACCTACCAACAAGCGCATTTAGCTTTAGAACAACGTCGCACATCCGACCGCGAACGTTTACAGCAACTCGATTTATTAACTTATCAAGTAACTGAACTCGGCGCCGCAAATTTAGACGACCCCGACGAATTTGAACTACTTCAACAGGAACGTGAGCGTCTAACCCACGTCGTTGATTTGCAGCACATGAGTTATAAAATATACCAAGCTTTATATCAAAATGATGGTGATGCTCTTACTGTTACAGATTTACTGGGTGATAGTGAAGGCGCCTTAACAGACATGGTTGAGTACGATAAAGAGTTACAACCATTATTAGATTTAATCTGTGATGCTCAAACAGCAGTTTGCGAAGTTGCTCGACAAATAAATGCTTATGGTGAAAATCTTGAAGCTGACCCGCAGCGCTTAGAAGAAGTCGAGGAAAGAATTCGCGAACTTAAACAAATTATTCGTAAATATGGGCCAACTCTAGCAGATGCCATTGCCCATTACAACCGTACACAAGCCGAGTTAGCAGCACTGACCAACTCAGAACAATCTATCGAGAGTTTGGAAAAGCAAGAAAAAGCTTGTTTCGACAAATTAATCAAAGCTTGTAACAAGTTAACGCAATTACGGCGCCAAGCTGGTGAGAAATTAGAAGCTGAGTTAATTCGCGAACTCAAACCGTTAGCGATGGAAAAAGTGCAGTTTAAAGTTGATATTACCCCAACTACACCAACATCCACGGGCGCCGATAAAATTACCTTTATGTTTAGCCCCAACCCAGGTGAACCTTTACAACCATTGTCAGAAACAGCTTCAGGTGGGGAAATGAGTCGCTTTTTACTTGCGCTCAAAGCTTGCTTCTCACTTCAGGAGGCGCCGGATACAATGGTATTCGACGAAATTGACGTAGGGGTATCAGGAAGAGTCGCGCAAAGCATCGCTGAAAAACTCCACCAAATTAGCTATACTCAGCAAGTATTATGCGTCACTCACCAACCTCTTGTAGCGGCAATGGCAGATAGACATTTTCGTGTCTCTAAGCAAGTAATAAATGAGGCACATCAAAAAGAAAACAACGGACACGCCGACGAACGTACAGTAGTAAGAGTCGTAACCCTAGACAACCTAACAAAGCGTCGTGACGAACTCGCACAGCTAGCAGGAGGAAAATCTGCTCAAGATGCCATCGCTTTCGCTGACTCCCTACTCGTACAAGCACAACACCACCGGAATAAACTGGCAACGGATTAAGAAACCGGGTTTCTTCAATAAACCCGGTTTCTCAAGTTTACATTTTGAAACAATAATCAGAAATTTGGGAACCATAACTTGTAGTAAAACTAGTGGCAGTGGTATTGGAAACTCCCAAATGAACGATAAGTTGCACTTGAATGGGCTACTTGAAGAAATTTATAAACAGCTATTACCCCAGGTGAAGGTAGAAAGCGTGTACCCTCACGACCCGGTAGAAGTTGATAATTTGCCTCAACCCTGGCGCCTGTTAGGCAGGGGTAATTATGCTGCGGTATTTTGTCATCCTGATTACGCAGATGAAGTTGTAAAAATTTATGCACCGGGACGAGAGGGTTTTGAGGAAGAGATACAAGTGTACAGTCGTCTTGGAGAGCATCCAGCATTTTCTCAGTGCTATTATGCCAAACCAAACTTTTTAGTTTTAAAGCGTTTACTTGGTACAACTCTATACGACTGTATCGAACGAGGTATGCGGATACCGAAGCAAGTTATAGATGATATTGATGAAGCATTAGAATACGCACGAAAAAAAGGACTTTATCCTCACGATATTCACGCGCGTAACGTGATGATGCATGAAGGTAGAGGTTATGTGGTAGATATATCAGACTTTCTTCATCAAGAGAGTTGCTCGAAATGGGAAAACTTTAAAAAAGCATACTATTGGCTCTACCGTCCCATACTGCGTCCACTTGGCTTGCGGGTACCTTACTTCGTCCTTGATATAATCCGCAAGGGTTATCGTGCTTTTTCTACGTTCACAAAAAGTTGTCATCGACAATTAGGAATGTTACTTCGTTATAAGTCTTCAAAACATCTCAAACGCTTTAAACGATAGTTAACCTGTTTATAATACTCAAAAAAGTTATCTATAGTTGTCTCTGAATGCTCTTGAATTAATTTAATACAGGATTCGTATAGCAGTAAATATAACCTGCGGAAGCCTATAATTAGCTGAATTCAGCCCTCAGAAAGATGGAGAAGAAGTCCTAAATTTCTTACTCTTTCTATTAACGAATATAAAACCACATGAGGGCAAATAATTATGGTACTTCATAAACTTGGAGATTTTGACCCAGATTACCGTGATACTTTTGAAGGAAATGATATCAAAGGTTTAAGTGTATACGCTGAAGCAAGCGATGAAAAAATAGGTACTATCAGCGACGTATTAGTAGATGAAGAAGGTCGTTTCCGCTATTTTATTGTTGATTTAGGTTTCTGGATTTTTGGTAAGAAAGTATTATTGCCAGTTGGTCGCTCACGCATCGACCATACTACTGACCGTGTTTATGCTATTGGTATGACACGTGAGCAAGCAGATGCACTCCCAGAATTTAATAACGATCTTGCTATAGATTACGATTACGAAGAGAATGTTCGCGGAGTTTATCGCGGTTCATCTAGCAATGTTCGTACTGCTGACGTAACAAGTACTGCACCCCTAGAAGCATCAGCACCATTAAATGCATCAATGCCTCTCGATGCTTCCACAGCAGCAATGGGTACAGCATATACTACAGGCGCCGCAGCAGTACCAGCAAGCACATCTGAGTCACGCAAAATTGCTGATACCCCTATATACAATCGTGATGCATATACATATAAAGATGAACCATCGTTGTATGACTTGAATGAGCAAGACCACCAAACATTACGTTTATACGAAGAACGTTTAGTTGCCAACAAGCAGCGTCGTAAATCAGGTGAAGTTGCCATTGGTAAGCGCGTTGAGACAGAAACCGCGCGAGTTGCCGTTCCAGTTGAAAAAGAAAGAGTTGTTGTTGAGCGTGTAACTCCTAGTGATGCAGGTAGAGCAGTAACTCCTGACGCAACCGCATTCCGCGAAGGTGAAGTAGCTCACGTAGATATTTACGAAGAAACTCCCGATATCCGTAAAGAAACTGTTGTTCGTGAAGAAGTTCGCGTGAGTAAAGTTGTAGACCAAGATACAGTCGAAGCACAAGAAACAATTCGTCGTGAAGAATTAGACGTAAATGCTCCTGGTCTCGATGTTGACCAACGCTAAAAAAGTAAGGTGGGCACTGCCCACCCTACATAATACTTAAAAAATATTTTAAAAAATTAAATTATAAATTTACATATACCTTTACTAAGGATAAAATTATGACAGTTGCTTCAGAACAAGCAAACAGTTTAAATAGTACAGATAAGCACGCACAAATTATATCTTTACTAACCAATCTCAATAAAAAGATTAGAAATTTTGCTGTAGTTGACACAGAGTTAGAGCAGGTAGGCGCCGTTAAAGATGTGATAATTGACTCTAATCGCCAAATAAGCTTTATTATATCTGACGCTCAAACTACACCAAGACTATTTATACTAAAGGGTCAACACGTTCAAAAAATAGATCCACACCTAAGAAAAATCTTTCTAATTATAGATAGAACACAAGTTAACAACCTACCAGAATATCAAGAACGAAACATGGAAATAAATACAGACGCACAAGGTTTATCTTCAGATGGCTACGTTGCAGATTCTCATATAGCTGATGCTACATCAGAAATACATACGCAGCAAACGACCTTGCAAAGCGAAGACGTAATTAAGTTACTTGAAGAACGGTTAGTTGTTGACCGCACTAAGCGAAAAATCGGTGAAATAATTGTTCGTAAAGAAATTGAAACTAGAATGGTGACAATTCCTGTTCGTCGTGAAAGATTAATTGTAGAACAGTTAAGTCCCGAACATAAGGAACTCGCGAATATTGACTTAGGAGAAGAATTATCACAAGTTGAGTCAAACCAAGAAATAGCATTGACGAATATTTTTGAAGGTAGCTTGACTGTTACTGGAGAGTTCAGTTCACCTAAAGTCGCAAGTTTGTTACTTAATGCTATTGCCTTGGAGCGTAATCATGGTTGTCAACGAATACAAGTCACTATCGCTGTCGATAATGAGCAACTTCAACAAAAATACCAAGAATGGTTTGCGCGTACTTCCATTGGAAACCGTCAGGAGAATGGTAATGGAAAATAAAGAATTTATTAAGTTTTAAAATAATTTATGCAATTTAGGCGCCACAGGGCTGCCTTTTTTTGGTTGATGCAAAAGTTATAATTCTTAATATATGGTTTTTACCTAGAAAAAATTCGGAATTACCCCGTTAGCTAGTTGTTAAAAGTTGTAGGCTAGAGTAGTGGGTATTTTAATATAAGCAATGAATTCGGTGTATATCCTTGTCGCGGTGGTTTTAGCTACGGGCGGGATAATAGGGAGTGTTGGTGACAAATTCGAGAAAAGAGTTCGTAAACAGCGCTTATCGCTATTTTTCCTGCGTCCAAAACATACAATTTTACTGATAGCATTTTTTACAGGTGTACTTATTTCAGCTTCAACGCTGTTCATTGTGTTTGCTGCTGATGTTGGGTTGCGAGACACTGTGTTTCAAATTGATGCTTTGCAGAGGGATATTAGTCTTAAGCAGGAAGAGTTGGATGTGTTGATTAGGCAGATAAAAATTATAGAAAATAGTTAGTAGGGTGGGCATTGCCCACCATACAAATTAGACTAGGGGTAGTAAAATTTCAAATTCGGTACCGGCGCCTGGTTGAGAGTGAATTTTAAATTTGCCACCGTGTCTTGCTGTAATAATACGGTAGCTGGCGGCGAGGGTTGTTTCTTTGTCTGCACGCTTTTCGACCGAAAATGATTCGATTATTTGTTGTTGGGTTTCTTCAGATATTCCCTTGCTGTTATCGGCGATGCGTACTGAAACCCAGCGTGAGTCAACTGCGCTACTTGTTATTGGTGGTAAAGAAATTACCTCGGTTATAATCTCAATTCGAGGTTTGTCTTCGTTACAAGTGATATCAAGATTATTATATTGTTGTCGGATTGCTTCATCGAGTAGGCTATCGACTGACCGACTCAAAATATTCATAAATACTTGATTGAGTTGCCCTAGGAAACAATATACAGGGGGTAATGACCCATAATTTCTAATTATTTCTATTTCGCCTTTGACTCGGCTATTAATCAACAAGATTACGTTTTCAAGACAGATGTGTATATCTGCTGGTTTGGGGTAAACTGCATCAATATGACAGAAGTTTTGTAAACTGGTTACAAGTTTTTTGAGCCGTTCTGCTCCTGTTCGGATACTTGTGAGCGATTTATTTAAGTCTTGCTCTAAAAAATCAAACTCTATATCTTGCATTAAATAAGCGATGTGTTCTGAGGGGTTAGCTAATTCCCGGTTATAAGCAGCAATCAGTTTTAATAAGTCTTGGGTATAGTTAGAAACGTGGGTCAAGTTGCCCCATATAAAATTTACTGGGTCAAGAATTTCGTGTGCGACTCCATCGACTAATCGCCCTAGAGAAGCCATTTTGTCGTTTTGGATGATTTGCGCTTGGCTACGTTCGTACCTGACTTGTGTTTCTATACCCCGAATTTGCCAACTGGCAATATTTAATTCCGATATATCGAGTAAGCAATAGGCGCCTTCAGATGATTTGACAACAATAGGTTCGCTTACTAGTTCAGGAGAACGCCTTAATGCTAGTTGCATTGCCGTCAAAATAGAAGTTGTCTCAGACAAAAGTAACACACCAGTCCGGGCATAACTATAAAGAATACTCAGGGGTTGCTCGAAAAACATTTCCTTCCCAAATGGGCGAATTAAAAATTCTAATAACTGGCGCCGCGAAAGCATTCCTATGTAATTACCGTCTTCGAGCAGTATCACCCCAGGTACAAGTGGGTATTTCTCAAACACTTGAGCAACACAGGCGCCTGTACAGGATGTTTGAACCTCGAATGTGTATAATGACAATTCTTGCAGCGTAGAGTCTAGACTTAGATCACCTCTATTGCCTTCGATAAGAATTGGGGTATTGATTTCGGAAACAAATTCTTGTTGCACTCTAGACCTGATTATTCATTAATTTACGTTCTTAAAATATTGCTAACGAGGAATCGCTAGCTCTTCTAGGCTATTTCAGTTTTACGTTTTGCGGTATGTGGAAAATAGGGAATAGCAATTTTGTGCCAATTGGTAAACCTCCGAGCCATTTTGATTTTAAAAGCTTTGTAAAATCTCAATAAAATTACGTAAAGTTTTCTTTTTTATGAGCAATTTTACTGTAAGTATATTCATGGCTAGATAAATATTGTATGTAAGTATGATTATTATAAACAAATACTATGCTGTTATTTTCAATGGAACCTATATATAATTCCCGAATCATTATGTATAAAGTATCACAATAAATCGAAAAAATGAAGTATGGAACAATAATTAGTAGTAAGTAGACAATGTAACAAGTGCTACTTTAATCTTAACGTCAAACTCTGTTTAAGTTATATTTAATTACCTGTACTTGTTTTTGATCCCCATTTCGATACAATGCGGGAACATAACTATTAATGCTAATCTCCGCTTTGCTCCAGCACACTTATGAATCAACTGAGTAACGGTTTTACGATATTTCTAAGTTTATTAGTCGAGGCCATACCATTTTTGCTGCTTGGGGTTTTGTTCTCTAGTGTGCTGCTGTTCATGGTTGATGAGCGCAAGCTAGTTGAAAGAATGCCAAGAAACCCTTTATTGGGGGCGTTTGTTGGTAGTTTAGTAGGCTTTTTGTTCCCTGTCTGTGAATGTGGCAACGTTCCAGTCGCTCGTCGTTTGTTGATGCAAGGGGTTCCTACATCCGTTGCAATTGGCTTTTTGCTAGCGGCGCCTACAATAAACCCAATTGTAATTTGGTCTACATGGACGGCATTTCGCGACCAGCCAGAAATTGTAGTGCTACGGGTAGTATTTTCTTTGGTAATAGCAACAATCGTTGGTTGGGTATTTAGCTTTCAAAAAGATTTAACGCCACTAGTGCAACCAGCTATTGCGCGCTATCTCAAATTCAACCCACCCCCACAACAATCCTCAAAACGTCGTAGTGGCAGAGGGCAAAATACTAGAGTGCAAACAGGTAATTCAACATTATTACAGTCGGGCACTTATATTTTGGGTGGTTCGTCTTCTGGTCAAATTACTCGTATCGACACAAGTCCAGAAGAAGTGGCTATTGCCAATCAAACAAAACCAATGTCTGATAAATTGCGCCTGGTATTGGATAATATTATTCAGGAACTGCGCGAGTTAGGGGCAGTGATGGTGATAGGTAGTGCAGTTGCAGCAGCGATTCAAGTACTTGCACCTCGCGATATAATATTGAGTTTGGGCGCCGGAACCGTAAGTTCAATCATCGCAATGCTTGTACTAGCAGTAGTAGTATCGATTTGTTCTACAGTAGATTCATTTTTTGCCTTGTCATTTGCTTCTGCTTTCACAAGTGGTTCATTGCTAGCATTTCTGGTATTTGGACCAATGGTGGATATTAAAGGTATCGGGCTAATGCTATCAATTTTTAAGCCACGAGCATTGTTTTATTTATTTGCATTGGCAGGACTACTAACGTTTTTGATGACGCTATTTTTGAATTTACACGTCTTTTAATATCAAATGACTAGTCAAACGAATACTAAACCCAAAATTTCTCCGAAACTTCTAGCTTGGCTTGATGTTGTAGCGATTGGTTCTTGGGGAGTTTTAATGTTGAAATACTGGCAAACTGGTAAATTAAACATTCTAATTCACCCTGATTATTTTTGGTTAATCATTGTCGCGAGCATCGGATTATTATTAGTTGCTTTTTTAAAAGCTAAAGAATTATTACAAAGGCGCCGCTATAACGAAGTTGTAGGCGCCCAACACATAACAGTTTTTCCTCCTGGTTGGAGTAGTTCGTTATTAATAATTACAGCGCTTCTAGGATTTTTTATTACACCCCAAGTTTTTGCCTCTTCTAGCGCAATGAATAGAAGCGTCACCGAGTTACTGGGACCAACACGTTCGCAACCGCAAGCTTTCCGCTCTTCAGTTCGTCCAGAAGAAAGGTCATTAGTAGAGTGGATACGTACTCTTAGTGTTTACCCAGAACCTGATGCTTATACAGGGCAAAGAGCAAAAGTTCAAGGTTTTGCCATGTATCCCAAAGATATCGGTCAAGACTTTATGATGCTGTCACGGTTTGTAATTACTTGTTGTGCTGCTGACGCTTATCCAGTTGGAATACCCGTCAAACTATCTGAAAGTCGAGATAAATACCCCGCTGATAAATGGTTTGAGGTTGAAGGCAAAATCATTACAGAAACCTTTAATGGAAAACGTCACCTCGCCATTAACGCTACATCTATTAAAGAAATTCCACAACCCAAAAATCCTTACAGTTCATAAAACCCAACAAACCTGGTTTCTATGTAAAATCATTTTTGTTATGACAAAATTTCAAAAAAGAAACCAGGTTTCTAATAAAATCTAAAACCCAAGAAACCTGGTTTCTATGTAAAATCATTTTTGTTATGACAAAATTTCAAAAAAGAAACCAGGTTTCTAATTTTATTTAACAATTTGGCAAATGGTTAGAAAAAAGTTTTCATTATTACCTATTGACCGTATTTCTATTGCCCTAATCGTAATAATATCTGTACTAATTGGTATATTACTTATCCAAGGTGATGTTGTTAGGGCAAGCGTCAGAAACTTTAGTTGGGAAAATCAAAAAGTCGGCGCCGATGATACTTCTTTCAGCATGACATTTAGTCGTCCAATGGATGCTAAAAGTGTTGAAAATAATTTAAAAATCGACCCACCATTAGCTGGAAAGTATAGCTGGGCAGGACGACGGATGGTTTACACGCTGTTAACTCCGGCGCCTTATGGCACAAATTATAAAGTTCAATTACAGGGAGCAGTCGATAAGTTTGCCAAAAAACAGGGCAAAAACTTAACGCTTCAACCTTTTTCAGGCGCCTTCCGCACGCGCGACCGTGCCATTCTTTATATTGGTGCGACAGGAGAAGAACAAGGAAGGTTAGTACTTCAAAACTTGACGCAAGACCAAAAAATAGTCCTTACCCCCAAAGACCTAGCGGTTATGGACTTTAAACCTTATCCAGAAGGAGATAAAGTTTTATTCTCTGCGCGTGCAAAAACAAACCAAGATTTACTCTCCGGCAAAATATATACTGTCACAACAGGCTTTCCGAGTAAACCAGGAGAAGAAGCACAACCTGCAAGTCGAGTTGACTTGGTGCTAGATAGTGAAGGGTATCAAAATTTAAAATTTGATTTATCACCTGATGGCAAAACTATTGTTATTCAACGTGGCAAAAAAGATAGTCCTGGTGACTTTGGGTTATGGTTTATGTCCGCACGTAAAGATTCTTCCGAAGAAACTAAACTTACTCGTCTAGAAAGTCAACCAAGTGGAGACTTTTTAATTACCCCCGATAGCAAAGGGGTAGCTGTTGCCCAAGGTGAGGGTGCAGCAATTTTGCCATTACAAAAAGATGGTAGCAAACCACTTGACTTTTTACCGCAGTTTGGCTTAGTACAAGCGTTTTCTAAAGATGGGACACAAGCTGCAATGGTTAAGTTTAACCGCGACTTTCAAAACCCAACTCGCTCGTTATTTTTAGTCACAAACCAAGGTGTAAACAAAGAACTGATAAAAACCACAGGTACAATAATTGGTTGTCAATTTGACACGGCATCCCCGAATCTTTACTGTTTAATTACCCAATTATTACCTGGCGACCAATTTTTAGAACAGCCATATTTTATAGCCATTAACCTAAAAACCGGTCAACAAAAAGCATTACTAGTTCTTCCAGCAGGGCAACGTAATATACAAATGAGTCTTGCACCCGATGGTTTAGGGTTGCTGTTCGACCAAGTAGTAAGTCTTGAAGGTGGCGCCCCAACAACTAGCAGCTTAAAAACCTCATCAGGTGAAACAATATCAGGCAGTAGTCTTTGGCTAATGCCCTTGCTACCCGTTGCCGACGCATCAAATGCCGCCGAAATAAAACCCGAACAACTACCAATAGCTGGCTTTTACCCACGTTGGCTCCCGTAATTAGTTCTGAGTGTAAAGTGCTGAGTTCTGAGTAGTAACTTTTAACTCCTCATTCCACTCAGCACTCAGCACCCAGCACTCAGCACTTTCTACTTTTATAAGTACAATTAGTGCTATAAAATACTATAAACAGGTTTGTAAGCCCTAGGTCGCTTCAAGAGTGTTCTAGGTAAAATTTTATGATAAATGCGCTGAAAACCCTTGCTCTTGACACCGAAATAATTTTTAAACTTGTGGGTGAGTGATGAATGAAACTAACACCCCAGATAATGGGGCTACCGAACAACCAACATTATCTGAGACAACCGCACAATCTGAGCCTATAGATTGCCCGTTTTACTCGGTTGTGCCGCATAATTTGACAAATCAAATGTTGACAAATACAACCCATGTGTCAAGCGAAGAGGGTAATGATGCTGATTTTAAGCAGCAGGTTTTCACCTTAAATGAAGAACAATGGGAAAGTCAGGTAATTACAACCCCTGAAATGTCAGAAAATAATGACAATCAGGCGCCATCAAAAGATTGGGTAGCAGAACCAGACAGTGCCAAATTAGCGGCACTTGATGCAGAATTTCAGCTTCTTCTCGCGTTAAACCACGAGTTACGAGCAGCGAACGATACACTATATAGTCAAGTAGAAGAATTAACGTCTCGTTTGGCAGAGTCTGAAAAAGCTGTGCAGTTTCAGCAAAAGCGTTACAGCGTCACCGAAGCAATGCTGAAACAACAAACGCAAGAACTTTGTGCCACTCAAGAACAAGTTCAATCACTTTATCAGCAATTAGACAATTCTTTACAAACCGTTCAACGTCAAGAAACTTTAGTTGAAACGTATAAAGCTCAGTTAGAATTTAACCAACAGCGTCTCGCACAGTTAGAGCGAGAATGCGCGAACTTGCAAGCTAACTATAGTTCGCAGTCACAGCAACTAATTCAGTCAGAAACTGCCTGTAAAGAACTGCGGACAAGGTTAATGCGACAGCAGCGTCAAACATTGCAGTTTAAGGCAGCACTTGAAAAATGCCTAGACCCGATGTCTGTTGTTGAAAGCGATGATAAAGAATCTCCAACGTGTCAAACTACAGTTAACGATTCTCCTTCTCTGAAAAAATTTAAATCTTTGTTCGTAAATGCCCAACCGATAAAACCCTGGTCATCAAATGAAGATTCTGATTCTGTAGAGCAAAGTATCGAACCACTAAACGAAAATACAATTGTACTACAAAATACACCCGCACAACCCGAAGCAACAGAGGCGCAACTTCAACAAGAACCATATCCTCGTGACAACTTAAGTGAGCAAATCGACAGTGTAATTCAAATGTACTTCGTGTCTCAAACGGCGCCAGCTTCATCAGAAGTGAATATAGAACAAGATATACAAGAGATTATAGAGGCGCCAGAGAAGACTTCTTTTAAACAAGCAGAAGACATATGGAATACAGTAGCAGACGAAGTTGAAACTCAATCATTCAATTTTACAAGTCAACAAGCAGATAAAAATAGTACAAATAGTGATACGGCAATTACTCCGGAAATAGTTATTGAGAATAACTCAATTCCAAATGCTGTGGAAGAAGATTATTGGGCAGAAGTCTCGCAACTAACACATTTAGATTTACCAGCCACAGAATCACCACATCATCCTTCTCATAATATTGATGATACAAATTCACCTTCACCAGTAGTTTACCCCAGGCGCCCACCTCAAGGACGTAAATCATTATCCTCTGTACAATTACCTAAATTTCCTCCAAAACCTCAACAGTAAAGAGCGTTTCAAATCAACTATCATAAACATAACGTACCAACGTTAATGCGTACTTATGTTATTTGATGAAACCCATCTGA
This sequence comes from Calothrix sp. PCC 7716, assembly GCF_019977735.1. Taxonomy (GTDB): domain Bacteria; phylum Cyanobacteriota; class Cyanobacteriia; order Cyanobacteriales; family Nostocaceae; genus Dulcicalothrix. The sequence continues at coordinate 2,116,947 of NZ_AP025018.1, forward strand.
TGCGACTGTCGCAAGGACAACTTAATACATTAGAAAAGTGTCCACGACAGTTTCAGCATACTTATTTAGAGCAACTTTACTCTCCTGTTGACCCAGACCACGATGAAAAGCTAATGCTGGGAAGTCGGTTTCACTTGCTCATGCAGCAACGTGCAATGGGTTTATCTATCGATAGCTTTTTGGAAACTGATGCTCAGTTACGCGGTTGGATAGATGGACTTAGTACTGTGGCGCCGTTTATTCTAGAGAAAACGAGTGATGAAACGTTCAAAGAAAGCGAACATTATCGAACTCTACAATTTCAAGATTACTTACTCACGGTTGTTTACGATTTGTTGATTGCAGATAATGTACAAGCACAAATCTTCGATTGGAAAACTTACCCAAAACCGCAAAATCAGAAGTATTTAGAACAAAACTGGCAAACAAAGCTTTATTTATTCGTTTTGGCTGAAACTAGTCAATATGTGTCAGAAAATATTTCTATGACCTATTGGTTTGTTCAACCTCATGATAAACCACAAAGCATAAAATTTAGTTACAGCACCGCGCAACACGAGCAAACAAAAAATAAATTAAATCAATTACTTACTCAACTAAATCGATATATAACTGCATATTACCAAGGGCTAGATTTTCCACAAGTTCCTGAAGGTAGTAAAATATGCAACAACTGCCAATTTGCAGCACGGTGTAATCGAAATAACTTGCCCCTTAGCAACTCTCAACAGACTCTCGCCTTAGCATTAGACCCTTCGTTACTCGATTTGGTTACGATTGAAGAAGTACCTTTAAAAGTAGAAAGTGCTGAGTGCTGAGTGCTGAGTGAGATATGAGTAAGTTTTATGCAATTTGATAATAATGACACAGTGTTTGTCCGCGAGTTAGGAATTGATGATATTGCTGCTATTTATCATTTAGGGGAAGAATTATTCACGAGTGATTTATACCCGTATTTATACCGCACGTGGGATGAGTGGGAAGTAATAGGACTTTACAATACCGACCCAGAATATTGCTTAGTCGCTGAAATTGACGGTGAACTTGCTGGATTTATATTGGGCACAATTATCACTAAAGCGACCTGGACTTACGGATATATTTTATGGTTAGGAGTTAATCCAAAGTTTCAACGTCGTGGTGTGGCTGACAAACTGGTTGATAAAGCCATTTCGCGGATGATTGAAGACGGCGCCCGTTTTATGCTTGTAGATACCGACCCTGCCAATGCACCAGCGCTTAAGTTTTTTAACCGCAAAGGTTTTGGTAACACGCGCGAGCATATTTTTCTATCGATGAATTTGAGTAAGCACGAGCATTACGGCAGATTAATTGAATACGAACATCAAAAAGCAGAACGTGCAGGATATCGGAGAGTAGCAAGGGAGAGGAGTAGAAGGAACCCGACGTTGCGCGCAGGTAAACCAGATGCAGGCGCCAGTGATGTTGTTTTGAACCCCCTTGTCAACGATATTCCGTCAGTGGATGAAACATCTAACAGCCAGGATTAAAAAAACACCTCGCACAATGTAAAAAAAAGTTATGCTAACTTTTATGAAGATTTAAGAATTTGGGGAGAACACGGCAATGGAACTATCTCCATCGGTTAAGTATGGGTTGAATTTCGTCCACCCAGTCCTGATGTGGGGGTTATTACTAGTATCACTGTACGCAGCTTATCTGGGTTTAAAAATACAACGTACCCGTAGCGCGCAAGGTGAAGAAAAGAAAGAGCTAATTAAAGGACGTTATAATGTTCGTCACTTTCAAATTGGTTCTTTGCTATTAGGCTTTATGGTGGCTGGTTCTGTAGCGGCGATGGGTGTGACTTATATTAATAACGGCAAGTTATTCGTTGGTCCTCACTTGCTTATAGGACTTGGAATGACAGTTCTAATTGCGTTTTCAGCATCGCTTTCCCCTTTTATGCAAAAAGGCGCCAATTGGGCACGCATGACGCATATTTTAATCAATTTCACTATATTGGGTTTGTTTACTTACCAAGCTATTAGTGGTGTACAGATTGTACAGAGAATTATAAGTAAAGCTTAATTGAAAAGCGAATGGTCGCTGGAGTATATTCCAGCGACCACCAAGCATCGATTATTGTTCATTAGCGCTTTTTTGGAAAAGGTACACCAATTAAACCGTGAAAATCGTCTTGAACCTTACGTGTTAAGCGACGTGAGACTTGACGAACAATTTGGTTAAGTAAACGCTCACCCGTGCTTTCTATCAACGACTGAGGTAAGCGCTTAATAAATTTAGGGAATTGAATATGAACCGCTAAATCTAATTCCCACTCAACGCGCGTTTGAAGCGAACCAATTGAAACATCTTCCTCACGGCACTCGACGAGTTGCAAGCTAGCGCGATAATCTACATCGTATCCAGGTGGGTTGTAATCGGGAATTGGAATAGTCTGAATTTTGTAAACACCTTCATCGGGTGGTAAAAGTTCTAAACCGATTTTTGGTTCAACTTCATAATTGAAGGCGCCGAAGCGACCGATGACCAAAGCGTAACCATTTTGACCAAGTGGCTGAACCTTCATTGGTTCTGCACAGCGTACAAACCACTTAGAATGACAGTTTAAATATTCTGCCACAGTTTGAGATGGCGCGTACATTTCCATACAATCGCTGTGGCGACAATAAAACGTTATTGGTTTGCCAGCGTCAATATTAGAGATTAAGTCCTCTGTGTTGACTAAACCTGATGTTACAGACATTACTTGCTCCGTGGTATCAAGTGCTTGGTAGTCCTGGTCTTTCGATAGCATATCCGTACTCCTGTGTCTTTTTCCTTGCCCTTTATTAATCATTCCCATATTTAAGATAAGGTTTCGTACTAATTTTCTATTTTTACCAAAAGCTTAAAAATATGTAACAAAGTTCATTTAATCTTTTTAATAATCAGACTTAATCAAACACTTACTAGTTTCTTAGGGTAACGTTTATCATGAAAGCTTTTGTAGCAGGTGCAACAGGTGAGACAGGTCGTCGCATAGTTACTGAACTAGTTGCGCGTAATATTCCTGTTCGTGCCTTAGTCCGTGATATTGATAAAGCAAGAAGTATTCTTCCTGCGGGTGTTGATTTGGTACAAGGTGACGTTCTTGAACCTGGTACCCTTACGACAGCACTCGCTGATAGTACTGTAGTTCTTTGCGCTACTGGCGCCAAGCCAAGTTTCGATCCGACCGGGCCATACAAGGTAGACTTGGAGGGAACGAAAAATTTGGTTGATGCTGCCAAAGGTAAAGGAATAGAGCATTTTGTTTTAGTGACTTCTCTGTGTACTTCACAATTTTTTCACCCACTGAATTTGTTTTGGTTGATTTTGGTATGGAAAAAGCAAGCTGAAGAATATCTTCAAAAAAGTGGCTTGACTTATACAATTGTCCGTCCAGGTGGCTTAAAAAATGAAGACAACCAGGATGCAATTATCATGCAAAGTGCTGATACATTGTTTGACGGTAGCATACCTAGACAAAAAGTGGCGCAAGTTTGTGTAGAAGCTCTATCAGAACCGAGCGCAAAAAACAAGATAGTCGAAATTGTGGCAAAACCTGAAGCTGCATCTAAAGGATTTAGCGAATTATTTGCTGGTGTTGCATAAAATTATTACAACCTTGTAGAGTGGGCATCCTGCCCGCTCACTTAGATTCAAAGTTAATTTGAGATGCTTACTCCCAAAATCAATAATATGAAGCACTACTTAGATTAGACGACTCTGATGTCTATTCCACAAAATATACAAATTATACAAAATATACAAAAAATTTTGGAAGTGTAATTTTACTATTAGTAGAGTAAATTTTTATAAATTTGATAATCATTACGAATTTTGTATTATTTTTTACAGTACTAAGTAGAAATAATTTCTTGTGTAAAGAATTATATCTTCTGTACTCTTGAGGCAATATGCAACACTAACTTGGGAACTCTAAATAATGAAGTGTAATTATTTAGATGTTAACAACGAGGCATACCACATGAATATATTGACTTGTGATATTATCGAGCGCAAAGTTGCCCAAGATAGATTGCGTATACGCGAAGAGGACTTAAGACTTTTAGTTGCATCTGTAAAAGACTACGCTATTTTTATGCTGGATACCAAAGGAAGAGTTGCTAGTTGGAACAAGGGAGCTGAAGTTATTAAAGGGTATCAAGCGCACGAAATTATTGGGCAACATTTTTCCCGTTTCTATACAGCAGAGGATTTAGAAGATGGTAAACCCGAACGAGAACTACGAATTGCCATTGCCACTGGAAGCTACGAAGAAGAATGTTGGCGCCTTCGTAAAGACGGTTCTCGTTTTTGGGCAAATGTTTTAATTACTGCTTTATTTGATGACAATAACCAATTACGAGGTTTTGCCAAGGTAACGCGAGATTTTACCGAAAGAAAACAAATTGAAGAAAGTTTGCGTCAATCTGAAGCTCAATTGCGACAAAAAGCGCAAGAATTAGAAAATACCTTAAACGAATTATATAAAACCCAGACACAACTGGTACAGAGCGAAAAAATGTCTTCCCTTGGTCAACTAGTAGCTGGGGTTGCACATGAAATCAATAACCCCGTTAATTTTATTTTTGGTAATCTTGTTCCCGCAAGTGACTATGCTCAAGATTTATTGCGTTTGTTACATTTGTATCAACAGCATTATCCTAATCCACATTTAGATATTCAAACCGAAGCAGAAGCAATTGATTTAGAGTTTTTAGTCGAAGATTTTCCTAAAATACTATCTTCAATGAAGATGGGTGCTGAGAGAATTCAAGCTATCGTGCGCTCACTTCGCAACTTTTCCCGTATGGATGAAGCTGAGGTGAAAGAGGTAGATATTCATGAAGGTATCGATAGTACTTTAATGATTTTGCAAAATCGACTGAAGGCAAAATCTGAGCATCCAGATATTCGAGTAATTAAAGAATACGGTGATTTGCCCTTAGTGGAATGCTACGCAGGACAAGTCAATCAGGTGTTTATGAATATCCTTAGTAATGCCATTGATGCAATAGAGGAATTAAATAAAGAACGTTTTTTGCGAAATACCACAATAAACCCGAATGTGATTAAAATTCAAACGGGTATAACAGGCGATAGTGCAGTTATCACAATTTATAATGATGGTTTAGGCATTTCAGAAGCTATAATATCAAAAATATTTTACCCATTTTTTACAACCAAGCCCGCTGGCAAAGGAACAGGTTTAGGATTGTCTATTAGTTATCAAATTGTAACAGTAAAACATGGCGGTAAACTTTGGTGTGAGTCAATGCCAAACCAAGGGACAAAGTTTGTAATAGAACTTCCGATAAAATTAAATATGTAAATAATATAAAACTTTAGACCCAATTATCGTATGTCTCTCAACCTGAAAAGCGAGTATAAATCATTTGGTGGTAAACTTGGCTTTTACTCCCACGCTTCCACCACTTGCAACAGCGAGATGTCCTTTGCTGTATATCAACCTCCACAAGTACAAAAGTCTTATCCAGTTTTATACTTCCTTTCTGGGTTAACTTGTACAGAAGAAAATTTTATTGTCAAAGCCAATGCTTTAAAATATGCTGCTGAATATGGGTTGATATTAGTGGCGCCAGATACTAGTCCTAGAAATACAGATATTCCAGGTGAAAATGATAGTTGGGACTTTGGTACAGGCGCCGGATTCTATGTTGACGCAACACAGGCGCCTTGGTCAAATTATTACAATATGTATAGTTATATAGTTGAAGAGTTGCCTAATTTAATCGCTGCCAATTTTCCTATTGATGTAAACAAGCAAGGTATATTTGGTCACTCAATGGGAGGACACGGCGCCCTTGTTTGTGCGATAAGAAATCCAAATAAATTTAAGTCAGTATCAGCATTTGCACCAATTGTGGCGCCGATGCAGTGTGCTTGGGGAAACAAAGCGTTTACTGGTTATTTGGGTGAAGATAACCAAAATTGGCGCCTTTATGATGCGAGTGAGTTAGTCAAGCAACATAAGTATCATGGTCATATTCTGATTGACCAAGGTACAGACGATAAGTTTATACAAGAACAGTTAAAACCAGAATTATTCGAGCAAGCTTGTCAAGAAGTTAACCAATCTTTAACATTACGTTATCAAGATGGCTATGACCATAGTTATTATTTTATTTCTAGCTTTATAGAAGACCATATAAAGCATCATGTTAAAGAGTTAGGTGTTTGACTAAAATCAGCGCAGTATTTTAAAAATCTTTGTGGAATTTCTAGAGAATTTCCCCAGTGTTGGTGAATATAAGAAGCATGAAGGTTAAATTGTGTACTCCATCCTTCCAAACCTGTAGCTTCTTCTGTATCAACACGATAAGTTTCAAAAGTAGGCGCCTTTGAGTTAGACAATAAGTGTGAACGATGAAATTCGTGTCCATATATAACTGTATTTGTATCAAAAAGAAAATTCTTGTGTAATGTGACAGCACGTCGATAACCCAAAGTTAAGCGTTTGTCCATTACTGCTTGAGTTGGTAATGCTCCTACCATTGGGCAAGCTTTGCCTTCAAAGTCGATAATTTTTTCACATAGATACATCAAACCACCGCATTCAGCTATGGTGGGCATTCCTGCGTTTATGGCAGCTTTAACACTATTAATGGCGCCTATATTATTAGATAACTCCTGAGCAAATACTTCTGGAAATCCACCACCAAAATACATTCCCTGAATGTTTTTGGGTAAATTATCTTTGATGGGACTCCAAAAAACTAATTCGGCGCCAAATTTTTGTAGTAAGTCTAAATTATCTTGATAGTAAAAATTAAATCCATTATCTAACGCAACAGCGATTCTAACTGTATATTTCTCTTCTACCGTTTTTCGTTTTTCGTTTACCGTTTCCCCCAACAACGGTAATAATGTTTGCCAGTCGAAACAATTGGCGCCTAAGTCAGCGAGTCGAGAGATAATAGCATCAAGTTCTGATAGTTCGCTGGTTGGAACTAAACCTAAATGACGGTCGGGGATGGATATGTTATCTTCGCGTCGCAATACACCTAAGATTTTGATTTGCAAGGGTAGAAGTGCGTTTTTGAGTAAGTCTAAGTGACGGTCACTGCCGACACGGTTAAGAACTACACCAGCAATATTTATAGTGGGGTCGAGTGTGGAGTAGCCATGTACGATTGCTGCTACTGAACCTGATAACCGACTACAATCAACTACTAAAATTACAGGTATGTTTAATAACTTTGCTATGTGCGCTGTGCTGGCGAAGGGAATAGTTTTATTTCCAATTCCATCGAATAGTCCCATTACTCCTTCTATTAGGGCAATATCGACTTGTTGACGATGATGGTGATAACATTGTTTGACGTATGTTTCTGATGTTAATACTGGGTCTAAGTTGCGACTTGGTTTACCTGTTATATAACGGTGAAACATTGGGTCTATATAGTCTGGACCTATTTTATATGATTGTACTTGGTGATTGTTTTTACATAAATATGCTAATAGGGCGAGCGTGACTGTTGTCTTGCCCACCCCACTTCGTTCTCCGGCGATGATTAATGACATAAGAATAGTTATGAGTTAAGAATATTACTAAATATAAGCTTATTATCCTAACTCGTAAGGTGGGCAGTGCCCACCCTACAACTCCAAATTTCTATTCTTCGGTGCCGAATCCTAATTTTAGGATTTGCGCTGTCATTGCTAGGCTTTCTTCTAATAATGCTTCGTGACCCCAGCGTTGTACTTGTTGGCTTAATAGGGCTTCTGCTTTTTGTTCAGAAAGTGAGGTTACTTGTTGGAATAGACCTGTGGATTGGGCGCCACCTTGAGTTTCCATCCGCATACAGCCACCTGTTTCGGAACAAATTAATGTGCCACAGTCAGCGTTGATGTTGGTGGAGCTTAAGCGTAATGCTATTAAGTCTCCTGGTATTTGACCACCATCTCCCATTGGTACACCAGCTAATTCGGCTTCGATGGGTCGTTGGTCGTTGGAAAGGAATTTGATTTTGGTAATGTCGTAATCGCCTTTTTCTTGTTGATAACCAACTGGTTTCCAACCTAAGCGACTAGCAAACCAACCGATAAATAATAGTGCTTGTACTGGGCTACCTTTTTCGTAGTCAATATTTACACGGTCAATTTCACTTAGCGCTGCACGACGGTTTGGTGCGTCGTATGCTTGTGCTGCTAATTCTTGCCAACCAGAAATTCGGCGCCAGTTGAGGTCTGCTAATGGTACACCGTTTTCGACTAACTCTTGTAAGTTGAGTAAATCTTTTTCAGGTTCGTTAAAATTACAAGAGTCAACAATTACGTTATTACAAACTGCTGACAAGCGTTTGAATAATGGGTTATTTGGGTCGGGTGTAGCTTTCCACCATAAAAATTTAGGTAAACCACCAATTAATAAAGCTGGTATCATCCCACCAATACGTTCGAGTGCTGTTACTGTACCTGTTAAAGTCAGGTATTCACAACAAACAAGCGCACCCGATGATTGTTTTTGAATAGGACAATAAGCAGCAACTTGAGCTTTTACACCTTCATCAGCACCCGCTACTGGAGAAAGAGTTACTATACGGCAAGGATTACGAAGTGCGATTTCATCGGCGATACGAGGACTTTTTGAGTCTGCCACAGATGAAGCGGCCTCAGAAATTGTTCCCGAAGCTCGACTTTTCGCTGCTTCTCCCCGCAATATTGTAAGTGTGTCGGGTGTTACAGTTCCTGTTTCTGGAATTTTAAAAGCTTTTTGGGCTGCCCGCAGTGCCACTTCGGTTTGAGGTCCTAATATCCCATCAATTGGACCACTATAAAATCCTAACGCTGCTAAAAGTAGTTGCGTTTCTTCTGGTTCATAAACAACTAAAGTAAAAGTTGTTGCACGAGTTGCTGCTGGTAAGGCGCCATCTTCACCTGCCATACCATAACTTTGCCAAATTTGCCCTAATTCCGCTTCGATTTCAGTTAGCGAAATATCTTTGGGCGCCTGAAGTGAATAAATCGTAGGAGCTTGGGAAACCATAATTTTTACTAAGTATAAACAGTGATGAGTGCTGAGTGATGAGTGCTGAGTGCTGAGTGCTGAGTGCTGAGTGCTGAGTGCTAATAATTAGTGCTAAGTAATGAGCGGTGAGTTCTAAAATATACTCAGCACTCAGCACTTTCTACTCAGCACTTTAAACATACTCAGCACTCAGCACTTTCTACTCAGCACTATTTTTAGAGTCTTCTCCAACGACGACCGTCGCGGTTAATGAGTAGTTCGGCTTCAACAGGTTCCCAAGTACCAGCTTCATACTGAGGAACTACTATTGGGTTAGAGGATGCATCCCAAACACTTAGTGCTGGTGTTACTACTTGCCATGCGGCTTCTACTTCGTCACCGCGTGTAAATAGGGTTTGGTCTCCCATCATACAATCTAAAAATAGACGGTCGTATGCATCTGATGTTGCTTCGATACCAAACGAACCGTAACTAAAGTCCATATCTACAGAACGAGTCCGGAAGTCTGCTCCAGGCATTTTTACTTCAAAGCGTAGCGAAATACCTTCGTTAGGTTGAATTCGCATAGCCAAAACGTTGGCATTAACTTGTTGAGCAGCAGATTGGAAAATTCGCGAGGGGACTTCGCGGAAGTGGATGGATATTTCGCTGACTTTTTTGGGCATTCGCTTTCCTGTTCTCAAGTAAAAAGGAACACCTTGCCAGCGCCAGTTATCGATGACAAATTTCATCGCTACAAATGTGGGTGTGGTTGAGTTGGGGTTAACGCCTGGTTCTTCGCGATACCCAGGTACTTGTTTACCCTTCATCCAGCCAGAACTGTATTGACCGCGTATTGCGGATAAATCTAAGTTATTAACGTCTGCCAGTCGAGTAGCTTGCAGCACCTTTACTTTTTCAGTACGGATACTTTCAGCATCCATTGCGTTAGGCGCCTCCATTGCGGTCATACAATACAGTTGCATGAGGTGATTTTGCAACATGTCTCGTAAGGCGCCGGATGATTCATAGTAACCCGCGCGGTCTTCAACACCGACGGTTTCAGCAACTGTTATTTGTACGTGGTCTACAAAACGACGGTTCCACAATGGTTCAAAAATAGCGTTGGCAAAACGAAATACCAACAAGTTTTGTACTGTGTCTTTACCTAAATAGTGGTCAATACGGTAAACTTGGTTTTCTTTGCAGTGTTTTTGTACTACAACGTTTAGACTTTTTGCAGAAGCTAGATCGCGACCAAATGGTTTTTCAATTACTAAGCGATGCTTGTAAGGGTCATCAAGCATTTTGGCATTACCAAGCTGTTTAATAGCTTCGGCGAATAAGTTAGGAGAAAGTGAGAGGTAGAACATGCGGTTGCCGCGTGTTCCTCGTTTCTCATCAAGTTCGCTTAAAAGTTTCTTAAGTTTTTGGTAATCTTCTGGATTATCGGTGTTGCCGGAACAGTAAAACAAACCTTGAGCAAAGTCTTGCCAGAGTTCCTCTGGATGTACACCACCGTGAGCTTCTTCCATACCGCGCCGCATTTGCTCACGGAAGTATTCGTGAGTCCACTCGCGACGTGCGACTCCAACAATGGTTGTTTCTGGTGGAATGCGTCGTTCTTTTCGCAGTTTGTACAATGATGGTACAAGCTTACGCCAAGTCAAGTCTCCGGAGGCGCCGAAGATTATAATGATTTGGGGTTCGGGCATCCCTTGTTGTTGCAGACCAACCCGCAAAGGATTTTCTAGCAGACTGACCATAGAATTTTTGATGTTAGATTACGGATTTTAGATTAGGTTAGGGGCTAGTCCCTAACCCATATTTCCTACACAGGAGACAATAGCTTAATTTTGTCTTCTAAAGAGTTCATCAATGACTCAAAAGGCTTGACAAACTTATCAATACCGTCGGTAAGAAGTTCATCCATGACGGCATTAATGTCAATATTGATATCTGGGTCTTTAAGACTCTCAATAAGGTTGTAAGCTTCGTCAACATTACTTTCTACGCGACTTGCAACGTCACAATGGTCGCTACAAGCTTCGATTGTTGCAGGAGGTAAAGTATTAACGGTTTCTGGACCAATTAGTTGATCAACGTACATAACGTCACTGTAACTGGGGTCTTTAGTACTTGTAGAAGCCCATAGTAACCGTTGTACATTTGCACCCTTTGCTGCCAAAGCTTGCCAGCGTTCGTCTTGTATAATTTTCTTATACTCTTGGTAGGCGATTTTGGCATTTGCAATTGCAACTTTTCCTTTCACCGCACGTAGTTTAGCATCTACAGCAATGTCGGGAACTCCCTTTTTAAGTGTCGCATCGATTTTGGCATCAATATTGCTATCGATTCGGCTAAGAAAGAAACTAGCGACAGAAGAAATTTTGTTAATAGCATTACCTTCTGCTGAACGTTTTTCTAAACCGCGAATATAAGCCCAGAAACAATTAACATAACTTTGAACACTAAATAGCAGTGTGACGTTAACGTTAATCCCTTCTGATATTACAGTCTCTACAGCAGGCAACCCGGCTTCTGTTCCGGGAATCTTAATCATTACGTTGTCTTTGCCAATTTCTGAGTAATAGCGACGAGCTTCTTTAATTGTTGCCTCGGTGTCGTGGGCAATAGTAGGTGGGACTTCTATACTTACATACCCATCTAAACCATCTGTTGCATCATATACTGGGCGTAATATGTCACAGGCGTTGCGAATATCTTCAAATACGAGCGATTCGTAGATTTTATACGTAGGTAATCCGGCGCGAACACCTGCTTCGATATCAGCATCGTAGATGGCATTACCGTATATAGCCTTTTCAAAGATGGCAGGGTTTGAGGTAATTCCACAAATCCCTTGGTTTTCGACGAGATTTTTGAGTTCCCCTGATTTGATAATATCCCTAGTCAAATTATCCATCCAGATACTTTGACCATGGTTTTTAATTTCCAGTAGATGATTGGTTGCCATAATTACCCTCGCAGATTGCTAACTTAATCCCGCTATAGCCACCTTCCGGAACTAGCTGTCTGTCACTACTCAGAACTCACAACTCAGCACTCATCACTCAGCACTCAGCACTCATCACTCAGCACTTTTAATGAATGACTCTACTTTTGCCACGTCATGCTTACTACCGATGATTAATGGAGTACGCTGGTGCAGTTTTTCTGCCACTACATCCAATATATCTGTAGTACCAGTAGTTGCACGACCACCAGCTTGTTCGATGATGAATGCTAATGGCGCCGTTTCGTAGAGCAAACGTAGTTTACCTTCAGGTTTTTTGACTGTACCGGGATACAAGAACACACCGCCTTGCAATAATACTCTATGAATATCACTGACCATTGCGCCACTATAGCGAGCGGTATATCCTTCTGTCCGATGGACATAGCGAATGTACTCACGTATTGATTCATCCCACTGCCAGAAGTTACCTTCGTTTACACTGTAAACAGAGCCTTGTTCAGGAATCTTAATATTTTCTTCAGTTAAGATAAACTCACCCAAACTAGGGTCGAGTGTAAACGAATGAACCCCACGACCGATGGTATAAACAAGCATTGTGCTGGGCCCGTAGAGAATATATCCAGCAGCAATTTGATTACGTCCAGCAGCAAGCAAATCACTTGCTTTGCCGTCTAAATCTTCGCCTTCTTGTTTACGAATTGAAAAAATAGAACCAAGACTCAGATTAGTATCAGTATTTGACGAACCATCTATTGGGTCGTAAAGCAAAGTATACCGACCAATAGGACAGTTCTCTGGAATATAGTAAGGTTCATCCATTTCTTCGGATGCGAGTCTACACACCAAACCGCTTTGCTTAAAGACGGAGATAAATACGTCATTAGCGTATACATCCATCTTTTTGACAGATTCACCTTGAACATTAACCTCTCCAGTGAATCCCAATACACCTTCCATCAACCCAGCGCGACTGAGACGACGAGCTACTAACTTACCAGCAAGCCCGATACGATTCATTAACGCGCTTAAATCCTGAGCTTCTGGGGAAAAACTCTGTAATTGCTGTAGAACGTGACGTGACAGGGTTGTACAATCACGGTCTAGACCATCTTGAGCAGCGTTAACCATCGATAAATCGGTATATTCTGATGCTTGAGCCATGTTTTTAATCCTCTTGCTCGTGCTGCCTCTATATTAGAAATTTAATTTCAAAACTGATAAGTGTTTTTAGATTAACTAAAGAAAGTGAGGATGAGGCACCGTATTATCAAGCGCCAAAAACCGACCAGTCGTGATAGTTATAGGAATAACACGACTCGCCGGTTTACATTGTCTATGGCTTACATTGACCGGAATTGTTTTCTGTTAGTAAAAACGCGACCAATGGCTTGCGCTCGGAGAAAACAATTTGCTATGATTATGTTCCATTATTCATAGGCTTCCTGTTTCCCTGCCCAACCTCCTCGACGGTTACCGCCACCGCCACCGCCACCGCCACCGCCTTCGCGTGGTTTAGCTTTATTGACGCGAAGCTGGCGTCCCATCCATTCGGCGCCGTCAAGTTCGGTAATAGCTGTATCTTCTTGGGCATCTTCGTTCATGTCAACAAAGGCAAACCCGCGCATCCGACCAGTTTCACGGTCGGTAGGCAGGACTACTCTAGTCACCTCGCCGTAGTCTGCGAACACTGCTCTTAGGTCTGCTTCGGTAGCGCGGTAAGAGAGATTTCCAACGTAAATAGTCATGTGGATCGCGTTAAATATAAACAGAAAACATTTTCGTTCAACTGCAAGACCGTTTGTTACAAATTGCTATTTAAAATAAGCTATTGGTACTTTACGATCAATAACTGGCGCCGTCTGAGGCTAACATTTTATTATGTCGTACCGTAAACAGCGCAACCATTATTTGGGCTGAACTTGTGTATACGCTCATAATAATAACTGATTGTGTCAAATTTCAAAGTATGAGATTTTACAAAGGTTAGTAAGTTTAGGTAAGTCTAACTTATATTTCAGATGCCTTAACCTTTTGTGCTAATTAGACGTATATCTTTTCTTTGGATAAAGATAATAAAACCATCATTAAACTTCATTTAAATAGATTCATAGTAACCATAAGAAAATACAAGCATTCTCTTAAACTCACTTTAAATTTAGCGTATTTTTACCGCATCATCCATAAAATTTCCCTTGAGTAATTATACTCAATGCGTAAGGTGCGTGACGCTACCAACGCACCTTACCATAAAACATTACTCAATAGAGATAGACTGAGGACCAGTAGACTTGCCATTATGAGTAACCGGAGGAGTATAGCTAGTACCCATTTGCTGGTTAAGCCAACTTCTTACAGGGTCATCAGCAAGGTGAAGACGCAGGGCGCCAGAAGCAAAACCGCCCAAAAACGAAACCGGATGCTGAAGCAATTGCTTAAATATAGGAGACAGTTCATCAAGAAACATAATATTCATACCCCCAAAGGCGCCGTATCATAAACCATTGTAATCATTAATTATTGTAACAATCTTTGTAAGAGCGGGGGCTAAGAAGTGTCATGTTGAGGCACGAAGGGCGCAGTTTTCCCGCTTTCGCGCGCATCTCTCAACTGTCATGCTGAGGAACGAAGCATCTCCAAGATTCGCATCCTTCACTCACAAGGAAGGTGCCAGGAAAATAAAATTAATTAATACAAAGTGCGTGCTCTGTAAGAGAACTCAAGAATTATTGTTATTTTCATTACCCTTGCTATTATTGACATAATATAAATTATAAAAAATTGCAAATTGTCATCTACCATTAGATATAAAATAAAAACGAACTAAAGCAAAATTAAATTACCACTACAACCGCCCCCTAATCTAAAAATTAATTATATGTAATACAAATATCCTAATATTTAATGAGAAACCTGGTTTCCTTTGGTTTTTATTGTAGATTGTTGTGTTTAGTGATGGGGAAACCAGGTTTCTTTACTCTTGAATTATTTCGTACCAAAATGAGAGGTCTTTTACATGATGAGAACCGTTAATGGGATGGCGCCCGATGCCAAGGTTATCTCTGTTTTGTAGCCAGGATGTTCGGTATAAACCGACTGTATCACCTGTAACTTTGCGTAGGACTTGGTATGTTAAATTGCCTATAACAGATGCGGCGCCGAGCGCACCTGTAACGGTTGCTACTTGTGGTGCTGCGATGGCTAGTCCTAGTAAGGTTGCGGCGGCGCCTTGAAATTCTGTAGATGGTAGTTGTTCTTTTAGTAATGTTGCTAGGTCGTCAGAGTCTTGGCGGTTGCGAGATACTGTAATGAAAATATCTAGGAAGTGTTGTGCTTGACCGTAAAAGATTAATAAGCCGTTTTCACCTGTGGGTAAACGGTCGTTGTTTTTGACTCCGGGGAAACGGAAGGTTTGGGGTGTGTAAATACTTATTTGTTCTCCTGGTGTGGCGCAACCATGTACAACTAGTGCATCTAGGCGCATTTCGGCATCACCGAACCATTTTTTTGTGTCCCAAATAAAAATATCTTGTAGTCGAATTGCTATATTTACTGGTTCGGTTATACTCGCTGATTCTCTAGTGGCGCCTCGACTGACGGGTTGTTCTTCAAGGCTACGGTTTCATCAATCAACCATTCTTGTTGAATCATTTATGGCTCCTTCGATAGAGAAATACACTGTAAATTTTATCACATGGGAGTAAAGCGGGACGGGCAAGGATGCCCGTTCCACAAGAGGTTAATTAGATATTCAGGTTAATTTGGGCTTTGTTCTGGCATCATGCATTTGTCAGAGTCACAACCTGCGGGGCCTGCTTCTGACATTTCGCCAAAGTCGTATTTTCTGAGAGCGTCATAAAAGTCATCGGTGTTACGGCGCCTTTCAACTTCTTGGCTTAGTTGTTCGTATTTTTCTTTGGATATTGGCTCAAATGGTAAGCGGGGGAAGGTTTGCAGGTCGTCGAAGCGTGCGAGTAATGCAGCGCTGATGTATCCTTCGTCGTCGCGGATGGCTTCGTAAATGCGGGTGCCGAGAATTTCGATTTCGTTTTCTCGTAGTTCAATGGTGGCTGAGGTGTTATGTGTGACGTAAGATTTTTGCACTTGCATGTAAAAATCTGTTTGTGCCAAGGCATTGAATTTACTGATATCGATTTTATCGGCGCCTGGTATGTCAGCCCAAGATACTGCAACAGGTATTTCTACTAGCCATTCTGTACAACGTGGGTCGAATGGGTCGTTGAGCAAGTTGCCGTTTTCGTCTTTGTCTGATTGCGAAGGTACTATTGGATACCCATAATCTAGACATGCGAGTGCAACGGGGTCATTTTTACGACATGTAATACGGCGAATGAAGCGTTGTGCTTTGGGTGGGTGCCAACCTGGAGAGGCGCCTGTAAGTAAAGATTTTGTGCCGCTAGGTTGAACTGTTGTGCAGCGGTTTGGACGTTTTAAACCGTGTCTGTCGCAGTATTCCCACACAGCTTTATGAACTATATTTTTCCAGTGATTTAGATATTCTTGCTCTTTGGCTTTAAATATTACACCTTGGGGTGTTTCTGGGCGCCCTTGTTCCCACCAACGTAACCAGTCAACACCAAATGCGTGAACGAAGAAGTCAAATAGTCCGGTAAACGAAACACCAACAATAGGGTCGAGTGTACGACTATATTGATAACGTGGTTCGAGGAATTTGTGGTGTAATAGTGCAGCCACAGATAAAGCGGCTGCGGTAAATGCTTCTTCTTGCTCTTTATAATTATCTGGGTCAAGTAAGTTTAAATGTACCTCTGCTAAATTACAAAAGAAATTAGAGCCAATAATTTCTCCACAAGGGTTTAAACCAAATCTTCCTAAGCGATGCTCTAATTCATTGTCATCTATATTAGGGTGACGTTCTTGCAGCCACTGTTTTGCTTGTCCTTGCGAGTAAGCTTTGAGAAAATCTATTTTTAGTTCTTTAGTTGATAGTAAGTCGCAATTGGAACGCGCTACTGCTTCGCCTGCCCATTGAATGGCGCCTTCCCCACTGTAATATTGCTTACGTACTGCATCAATACATTCAGATAGAGTTGGCTTACGGTGAAATACACGGGTATGATTTGCCATACGAAGGGCATCGCGTTCTGGGTCAATACGCCAGTTTCCTTCCGCGTCTTGCTGCCATAGGTTTGCTTTGGCATCAGCAAATAAAGTATCATCACTGGCACCTTGACGCATCCCAGCTGAGCGTCTAATATTTCCGGCTACTATACATACAGCAGCTTGGTCAATTAATAAGCAACATTCAACAGAATTTAATTGTCTACCAATTGCCTTATTAAGAATAGAAGCACATTTGGTATATAGTTCAGGCAATTTTACAGGGTTTGCAACACCACCAAATCCTTTTAGTGTTTCACCTGCTTTACGAACATCGCTAAGGTCAACTATAACTTTTACTTCGTCTGTAAAACGTTCGTCGGTAGAAAGTTCAAGTAAAGTTTGATACGACTTAACCCATCCTTGGCGACTATCACCTACATATATAGTTACTTGATTTGCCTCTATTTGAACTACTTCTGTTTCTTCACGGCGCCGTTCTAAGTTCGTTTTACCAATTTCTCCCTGTAATATTACACTTAGCTTGTTGCGAATAGGTGGTAATTTACTAATATATTTTGCTTCTAAGATGGCGCCAGTACCACAGCCCATCATCGCTAAGTCCATCATTAACCCGAAGGCTTTCCAATCTTCGAGGTTAGTAGATGTGCAATTGTATCCTCCTGAAAAGTTGGTAGGTTTTTTAATCCAGTCGGTTCCACCCACCCATAACCAGCGTCCACTTGGTAACGCCTTTATACTACGCTCCATTTTGGTCAGGAGTTCCGCTTCTTGAGGTGTTAGCTTACCTAACTCGACTAAACCATTAATAGTACGTTCGCACACCTTATTCCAGCTTTCTCGCATTCCTAAGTCGTTACGACGACTGTAGGTTCTAAAAAATACGGGGTTGGCAGCAGGGGCTGTAACTGGAAATTCTGCACTCTGGGATTTACGCTCAAGCTCTCGAACCATAAAACAAGTCTTTTTGTTTTCAGACACTTCTTGACAGATTAAGACTATACGTTAACTAGCGCCGCGAAAAAAGGATTGCCAAATATGGGAAATTACGCTCTACCTTGTGTATACTCGTTCCGCTGTATGATAAATATTTGTTATGTCCATTACAACACTGCCCGACTGGCGCCAAATTCTCACTGGTGTACTACATCGTAATCGTAAACAACCCTACTCCCGTTACTTTCAATTGGCAACTGTCCAAACGGACGGTTATCCGGCAAATCGCACGGTGGTGTTTCGCGGTTTTTTGAATAATACAAACCAATTGAAAATAATTACTGATAGCCGTAGTCAAAAAATAGAGCAAATACAGCACCAACCGTTTGCAGAAGCTTGCTGGTACTTTACAGAAACACGTGAACAATTTCGGCTTGCTGGTAAACTAACGTTGGTAGGCGCCTTTACTTCGGACACAGAGCTATTAAATGCGCGGACTTCAACTTGGCAAGAGTTATCAGATAATGCTCGCATCCAATTTGCCTGGGCACACCCTGGTAAGGAACGAGCCAACCCAGAAGCATTTACACCACCACAACCTTCGGCAGTCACACCTTTACCAGAGTTTTGTTTATTGTTGCTTGACCCAGTAAAGGTTGACCATTTACAGTTACGGGGAGAACCCCAAAATCGTTACTTATATACACGATCAGGAGTCGGAAATTGGACTTGTTTAGAGATTAATCCATAAGAAGGCACCTGTCCATAAACATAATTTTTACCACAGAGACGCGGAGAACACAGAGAGACGTAGAGACGCGTTCACGCAGTGTCCCGTAGGGAATAATCGCGTCTCTACCAATTTTGTGATTCCCTGCATCTATATACATACATATTATCTACTTGGAATAAGCCGCAATAAATATTCCTTTATAACTTGCGAACTATCTCTTGCGTGAGTAGTAGGCATCATATTTAATTTCTAAAACAGATGGTTATCCACATTCATAATTATATTTATGGAACCTTCGCAACTGAGTCAGGAACTGCGACAAGGCAAAAACCCCAACATGAGCAGGCGCCGTGCAATTATTGGATTATCAATGTTAGGTGGTTCAATGGGGCAACTTGTTACCATGTACCAAACAGGAATAATTAGTCATTTACCTGACCCACCAATTCCAATTTTCAACGCAGATAAAGTTGACGCTTCTAACTATGCTTACAAACGCTTCAATGCACCAGATGGACCTTTGATGATAGGTACTTACGCTATAACTGCGTGGTTAGCTTCTATGGGTGGTTTAGAACGCGCGCGTCGTAACCCGCTAATACCAATAGCAATGGGTGTAAAAATTCTGTTTGACTGCGCGACCAATGTACAATTAGCGCGCGAAGAATGGCAAGAAAATAAAGCTTTTTGCGAATATTGCCAAGTTGCGTCAGTATGCTCATTTGCATCGTTAGCACTTGCATTACCAGAAGTTCTATTAGCTACGCGCGTTTTACTTGGGAAGAGAGATAAAGAAACCACGGTTAGTTAATAATTTAAATTAAGGGACGGGCAAGGATGCCCATCCCACAAGATAACCATAAATAATTGATTTTATCTTAAATAAAAATTATTCCATCAACCAGCCAAATAACTCACCTACAGTTAAGTGAAATGTATTAGCCTCATATGGTACAGGAAGTAGCTGGTCTTTCTCATCAAAAATTTCTACTAATCGGTCAGGTAAATATATTAATACAGACTCTTCACCTGGGTCGATTAGCCAACCCATTTTTGTTTGATACTTTAAACAATGAGATATATTCTTCGTAACTTTCGTTTGGCTCTGTTCGGGTGACAAAATTTCAATTGTCCAGTCGGGTGCTATAGAAAAGATATTTTGCACTCGACCATTAGGTTGACGGGGTATTCGCTCCCATGTAAATACACTAATATCGGGTACAACTGAGCGTCCACCAAATGTACAGCGAAGCTCTGTGTAAGCACGCGCTATTTTTTGAGGTTTGAGGGCTATATTAATAGTACTAGCTAGTTCAGTTTGAATAGTGCTGTGTTCTCCCTGTGGCATTGGCTTTTGAATTATTTGACCATCAATATATTCGCTTGCAGGTTCAGTTTCTGGAAGTTGCAGAAACTCTTCTAGCGTCAAAGGTTTAGAGGGCGTTTGTACCATTTTATTTCACCTTCTTGACTTGGGGAGTCACTATTATTTTAGCTACTTAAAACAACTTGAGACGGCGCCGCTACGAGTTGTACTTGCTTTAATGTTGCCAAGCATGACAAAAATCAACATAACTCATGTTTTGGGCGCAATGATAAATCAGGTTATAAATAGCTTCATAGCGATAAGAAGTACTGTTATAGCTAGATTTATTTAGATGACTTTTTAAACTTGTGACCACTTGTGGTAAATGTTGAGGTTGCAAAACATGTAGTAATTTTTCTGATAGTTCCACAAGGTGATAACTATACGAGAAAAATTGCCAAGGATTGATAATGTCTTCTTCCTCGTATCTCGGTGTCAGACAGTTGTGAAAGAACTCAAGGTAATGTGCAACTATCGTATCAAGCACATTTGTGTAATTTTGATTGTCTTTGATTAATTCCAAGTATCTAGAAACTTTCCACATATCATCTGAGCAACATGATTTTTGTGTTGAAACTGAATCAATTAATTTTTCTACAATTTTTTCATTGTAGTAACCAACTTGTAATAACATACTTATAGCTGCTCTGCAAACCCATTCACTACGATTTACTTCTAATACCTCAACAAGAAGATTAATCGCTGTTTGATTATTTGGGTCAATAGTTAAAAGAGTATCAGAAGCAGAAAGGCAGATAATATCACCTTGATTTTTCTGCAAAAATGCTATTAGAGCAGTAATTATTTTATTACGTCCTAACGTATCATCTGTTAAATCCACATATCTCAGTAAATTAATGGCTGTGTGGCAATCATCTTTGCTAGGACTTTCATGCATATTAAAAATCAAAAAATCAATGCTTATTTGATTCGTTGAACCATTATCTTCGATATTTTTAGCAATTGCGCCAAAAAAACATCTATTTTCGCTAATCTGTGTTGTGCCGAAAATATAAACAGTATCTTCATCGCTTGGAAAAAATTGTAGTAGATACCTAAAAGCTTGATATTCTAAGCATGAATCTTTACTGTTGCTGATAATTTGTATTAGTGTTTGTTTCGCGGTTGGGTTGCCAAAATCTAATTTTGCTAGATGAGACGCACATGTAATACGAATGTGTTCTGATTCATGTTCTGCTAACTTTTGAGATAATACTGCTATAACAGCCTGAGAATCAAAGTCAATTTTTAACAAGTAATCCGCAATTATACTAACTAGATCGAAATCATTAGTAACTGCCAAAACTTTGACAAAAGAATCTTTAGCAACTAAATTATCTGGGTTTAACTCCCATAATGTCACTGCCGTTTTAAAGTAATCATTATCATTATGGCAAGCATTATTCTTTAGTCGCTCACTCAGAGCTATAATAACTTGTTGATTACCTTTAGCTACGGCACCTAAAGCTGTCATAATATTCCAACAAAGAGATACATTCGATGTTTTGGTTAGAAAACTTATTAAAGCTTGGACTACATTTTCGTTAGCATGACCTATACTTGCCAAGCTATCAATTACTCTTTGCTGCGTATGTTCGTCTTTACTAACATCGAGCAATAGAATTAATGCAGCAATAGCAGTTTTATTGCCTGCATCAAGTTTTCCTAACTCCACAGATGCTTGTCGCAGTGTCACCCGACTTGTAGTTGTATGCAGTAAGTTTGTAAAAGCTTCAACAACTCGCTTAGGGTCGGTGACTTTTAATACTTCTCTTGCTGCTGCTTGTAATGGTTTGGGTATTATTTGCCAGCTAAAGTAAACATAGCTCCAATTTAGTAATTGATTTACAATTACGTCACCAAGGTATGATTCTGGAAAATATCTTAAAGCTTCGGCAGCTAGAAAGTACGCGCGGTGTCGATAGAAGTTTCCACAACCGTCATCAAAGTTTATCAGCGCTTTGATAAATTCGTCTTTCTGTATGTTGGAAATGTCTTCTCTACTAAACCAGTACAGAATTTCTGCTTTGCTGTCTGGTTCAAATATACGGTAATTACTCTGTTCTAAATTACCGGGAATGTGATTGAAGAAGCGTTTGTATTCATTCATCGCCTCCTTTCCATCAATTTTGTGGAATGCTAAGGAATTGTATTAATAATATTAATCTTAAATCGTTAAATATGCAAGTAGTAAAAAACTCTTCTCCGTTAACTCTGTGCCTCTGTGGTAAAAATGTATTCACCACAGAGACACGGAGAACACAGAGGTAAGAAGTTAAATTCCTGAACCGTCGAGAAATTGTTCGATTATTTTATTGTTGAGGCGACAGGATTCCCCCATACTAGTTTCTGAGTCATCAAATGTTTGATGGTTATTTATACCTGCGTATGCAAATGCGGGCACATTGTCTGGCACCACGTCTTTGTTTTGTGCTTTTTTCAACTCTGTTACTTGTTGTTCGAGTTGTTCGAGTCTGTCTACTAATGCTCGAATTACTTGGGCTTCAGCATCGGGTAGGCTAGCATGTTCTAGTGGATTTACGCGCACACCAGAGCGATATACTATACGTCCCGGAATTCCTACTACAGTACAATCTGAAGGAACATCGCGTAGTACTACAGAACCAGCACCGATACGAACGTTGTTACCAATTTCGATATTACCCAAAACTTTGGCGCCAGTACCAACAACAACGTTTTCACCAACAGTTGGGTGACGTTTACCGCATTGCTTACCAGTACCACCAAGCGTAACACCTTGATAAATCAGCGCATAATTACCGATTATTGCTGTCTCACCTATTACTACACCCATACCGTGGTCGATAAATACACTTTGTCCAATGGTGGCGCCGGGATGTATCTCAATACCCGTTAAAAAGCGGGCAATGTGCGACATAAAGCGCGGGATAAAGGGAATATTTAGACGGTATAATCGATGTGCAAGTCGATGAAAGAGCAGTGCTTGCAAACCGGGGTAACAAAACATTACTTCTAACCAGTTGCGCGCAGCAGGGTCACGCTCGAATATAATGCGAAAGTCGGCTAGGAGTGTAGATAACACGTTAATAGCATCCTCGTTTTGGCAAAATAAGCTCTACTTTAATATTAACGTTTTTTGGCGCCATCTCCCCTTAGTCGATAGGCTAGTAGTAAATAGCGCTGAGTTGAAAGTGCTGAGTGCTGAGTATTCTAATTCCTCACTCAGCACTCAGAACTCAGAACTCAGCACTATTTATGAAATTTGGTCATTTCAAATAGCTGTTTGGCACTGTCACCAAGAAACCCATCGAACAGTATTCGCTGACCTTCAAACTCTACCATATACCGCTCGGCAATTTCATAGTAAGCGTAAGTCCAAGGAATTAAAATCTCTTGTTCGGTTTCATCTAATACAGTAACTAATTCTGTAACTGCTTGGGTTGCTGTTTGTCGCAAACCTACATTTACAGAACCTTCTATTTCCGCTTTCATTGGAACACCTAAAGAAGCTAAAGCGTTTGCAGTAGACTCTATATCTGGATATTGGGGAGTGTTTTGACGGTTAACATATCCTGTAAAGTGGTTGACTGCGTACCCGTGCAGAAGTACCCATGCACCATATTGACTCACTTCGTTGACTTTTTCTACGACCGAACGAGATGGAGGTTGCCAAGGACGAGTAAATATTTGTGTGGGGTCACAAGACGGCGCCATTTCAAAGTTGATATCTTTTATGTTGGCGCCTTTTACTGTGTCATATATTAATGTCGCTATATCAGGTGGTAGCTTTTCTACTATTAATTCGCTAATGAACAACTTTGGTAAATCATATTCTTTTTGTTGAGGGTGACGATAATAACGCGCGTAAAGATTATTTGGAAAAAAGTACTCGTCTGCTGCTTCGTAACCAAATGCACGTAGCATTGGCTCAAATAATTTTATACCCAAATTGACTTTATCTATATTTAAGCGCAGTGAACGGAATGCAATATGGTCGTTGGCAACTGTGGATTGAGCGTTTGTTATCATTTCTTGATATACACGTGCGTAGCTGACTCTGGTAAAATATTGGCGCCAGAGAGTGTTCCAAAAATGTGTAATATCTATAGGATGTATCATTTGTTTATTTTATAGGGAGTTCAGTGCTTGTGTGAGGAAAGCACTGAAGTGCTTATTACGAGCGTCTCCAGGGCAACTTGAATTTGTTCAGCATCAATAACCAATGGCGGGCAAAAACGAATAGCAGCTTTACCGCAACCTAGTAATAGTAACCCGTGATGAAAAGCAGCTTGGAGAATAGCATCGCGCTTATATGTACTCAAATTGCCCTCTGCATCTAAAATATCTACTGCTACCATCAACCCTTTCCCACGTGGTCTAGAAATTTGACCGTAACTTTGATGTAATTTAAATAAACCAGTTTGTAATAATTCTCCCATTCGAGTTGCATTATCCATCAACCCTTGATCAAGTAACCGTAATGTTGCAATACCCGCAGCACATGCAACTGGGTTTCCACCAAATGTAGTAGCGTGTGAACCAGGTTTCCATGTCATAATTTCGCTACGGGCAATAATGGCGCCCAGAGGTAAACCGCTAGCAATACCTTTTGCTGTTGTAATAATATCTGGCGCCACGTGCCAATGTTCGATAGCAAACAATTTTCCAGTTCGTCCCATTCCTGACTGAACCTCATCGACTATCATCAAAATACCGTGTTTATTACATATTTCACGAATACGCTGTAAAAAACCATCTTCAGGAACAATATATCCACCTTCACCTTGTATAGCTTCCACTATAATTGCCGCAACTTCATTAGGTGGCAGTATCGTTGTAAATAACTGTTCTAAATAATCTAAACTTGTGTGTGTACCGTAAGGTATGTGAGTAACTCCTGGTAATAAAGAACCAAAATTTGCTCGTTGTACAGTTTTGGAACCAGTCAAAGACATTGCTCCATAAGTGCGTCCATGAAAGGCGCCTAAAAATGCCACAATTAAATTACGACCAGTATAATAACGCGCAAGTTTAATGGCGCCTTCATTAGACTCTGCACCAGAATTACTAAAAAATACCTTAGCTTTACTGTGAAGAGGCGCCCTCTGAGATAGCATTTCCGCCAATTCAATCATTGGCTCATAGTAAAAATCAGTACCAGACATGTGCAGTAAATTTGCTGACTGGTCTTGAATTGCCCGCACAACATCAGGATGACAATGACCAGTTGAAGTAACAGCAATACCTGCCGTCATATCTAAAAACACATTACCATCAACATCCTCAATCATACACCCCTCACCGCGTGCAACAACTAACGGATAATCACGGGTATAAGAAGGTGACGTTACAGCATGGTCACGTTCCACTAACATCTTCGCACGTGGTCCTGGTAAAGAAGTCAACAACTTAGGCGAACGTGGCAATGGTCTTTTTACAGGTATACTTAACATTGCTTGTATATTTAACTAAATATATATTTAGTTATTTTTACGACAAGTATTATTTTCATTCTGTCACGAAAATAACAGATTGATAACATTCACACTTAAACCTGCCTAGGCTTAAAACCCATAGCTCTTATCTTGCACCAAGTCCAGAAACCGGGCTTCTGTACGAGAAATCAACGTTTTATCGCAACATTTTTGGCAAGAAGCCCGGTTTCTTTCGGCTTGCCCTTGAATGCTGCAAGATGTATTAGCTTAAGTCCATTTTAATGGACTGAAAATAGAAGTTACAAGATGTAAATTAACTCTTCTCTCTGCGTCTCTGTGTCTCCGTGGTAAAGAGAGATACAATTCATGATTTGGCGCCAGATTTTATAGCACCGCACATGCTTACAAAACCTTGAAATTTCGTAAAGCTCGCGAACATATACGTGCAGTTTCTTTTGCGTTGCTTTCTTGCTGCCAACGCTTACAAACCGAGTGTACCCAATCTGGTTGCTGTTTGCCAGCATCATTAAGCCAATTCCCTACAGAATCTTGAACATAACGTGAGGTATCTGCTTTTACTGGTTCCAATATTGGAAGTCCGATTTCTGGATTTTTCTTGAGTTCTTGGATATGAGTACACCAAACACCGCGCGGCCTGGTACTTTCAATCGCAAACCTTCTTATATTAGCCGAGCTTTCTGCTACCCAACCCGTCATTAGTCCTACAGCATTGTGTATATTAACACTAATATGGGGACGTAAAGCTAACCACGCCCATTCACGGACACCAAAATGATTATCATCAGCAAGCGGTCGAACTAAACTAAGTCTTTCAGATAAGCTAATATCAGGAATCTTCGCAACCATGTATGCAGACCAACCTCTAACTGTATCAGCAGGATGCGATACAAGATTTGGGAGTTCCTTTTCTCCTAGATGTTTTAAAAGGAGTTCTCCCGCAACCGCCATTCTTTTAGTGATGCCTTCTGATGGCTTAAAATATCTGTCTGCATCATTAGAAATTTCTGGTAGGATGTGAATTATTAAAGTGGCAAAATCAATTGCAAGAGTCTCAGCTAAATTTGCACTTTCACGTATGCCAGAATTTAATTGTTCCAAAATTTCTGCGGGAACCTCATCAGGTCGATTAGGTTTTTTCCCAGTTGTTAATTTTTGCTTATTTTTATTCATTAGTATTAAATATTTTTTATTAATTTTTAATTCCATAGTCGTTCAACTTCTGCTACACTTAACCCTGTAGTTTGACTAATGGTTTGTATATCTAAAATGCCAACAAGCGAGCGTGCAATTTCAATCGCTTTTTCTTTAGCTCCATCTTGTCGTGCTTTCAAAATAGCGTTTTTGCTATCATGAAGAAACATTTCTCGTTTCTCAAGCACTTCTAGCTCTTTTCTAGTTAACTTGCTCTCTCTAGCAACTTCAAATGCATGATTTATTTCTGGCACTTCTTCCATAGAAGGAGGAACTGACTGGAGTGTGTTTGCTGCTTTCAGGAAATATAACCACTTATCTGATAAAGTTTCTAGTTCTGGAAGTTGTTTATTAAATTTAGGTAATTCAACGAATACAAGTTCAATATCATCGCTATAATCTGTTAAATCATCTTTTTCTTTCAACTTATAACGGGATATAACTTTACTACTGTTTTCAAACATATCAAAGTCAGTAATTGTCAAAGCTATTACTGGGTTTAATAGTGTATAATCTTCGCCAACTCTAAGCTGTATTGAAAAGGCTTTCGCTGCATCGTATAGCACTCGCTTATCAAAACCTAACACATTTAAAACCTGCATCTCAATGATAACGGTTTTATTTCCTATTATTGTAGCCTTTACATCTAAGTAGGAATCTTTGATACCCTTTATGCGTGGCGCCTGATAAGGGTCAAGAATTTGTAAATCTAAAATAACAGGTTTCTCTTGATACAAAATTGCATTGAGAAAACCTATCAGAATGTCTTTACTTTGCTTGGAACCAAAGATTTTTTTAAAGGCAAAATCTGTTTTAGGGTTAATGAAGGTCATAATAAACCCTCCTGGCTAGTTATTTTAGAACAATAGTATCATAAGAAACCTGGTTTCTTGTTGATAGCATGTAATAGAAATAAAGATTTTTCGTAGAAACCAGGTTTCTGTTATGTAGGCGCCGTTACTGATACGCTAACACTATAATAAATTTGAGAGTTAAAAAATTATATAGAATAAGGGCAATGTCGATTACAACTGTAGATGCGATTGTAGATTACTTTATATATGTAGCTAACGATACAGGTTCATTTATAAGTAACCTGAAGCTACAGAAATTAGTATATTATGCTCAAGCTTGGCATTTGGGAATTTACGATACTCCGTTATTTGATGATGACTTTGAAGCTTGGGTACATGGGCCAGTTATTCCTTGGTTATTTCACAAGTATAAGGAATTTGGGTGGAAGCCAATTCTTAAAGAAGTGCAGAAACCTGAATTTCCACCACAGCTAGAAGAATTCCTAGAGGATATAACAGAAGAATATTTTATTTGCGATGGTTATGAGTTAGAATTGATGACGACTCGTGAAGACCCTTGGTTACACGCTCGCAAAGGTGTCGCTAGAGATGAACCGTCTCATGCGATTATTAATAAAGACTCGATGAGAAATTTTTACAGTAAACGTGCCGCCTAAAAAACCGAAAAAAACAGATACTCGAAATAGAGCATCGACCTCTGATATAAAACGAATAGCAGTGGAGATACCGCAAGGAATTAGTTTCTCTTTTCGGGATTTTGAAAATGATAATCAAAAATTTTTATTTAATGATAAAGATTTTAGATATTTTGAATGTTTACTGTTGAGATTGCGAGATTTATCAAAGCTAACAGTTCCAGAGATTATCAATAATCGTAGTAAAAGTCTCAGGTGCCATTTAATTAGGTGGGTAGATACAACCGAACCGAATGGGTTCGGGATACCGAATGAAGAGGAAATTGTTGGTTCAGCTTACCAGTTTCAAATCTCTTCAAATGAACATGGTCGAGTTCATGGGTTTTTTATAGAAAACGTTTTTTATATTGTTTGGTTAGACCCAAACCATAATCTTTATCAATGACAGGACAGAAACCCGGTTTCTTGGCGTAATATATTAATCGCGGTTATCAATTTGCGCGCGTTGTAAGCTTCCTGAAAAATCTACATATACAGTTTTCCATTCGGTAAATGTATCAATAGCAGCGTTTCCTGCTTCGCGATGTCCGTTACCTGTTTGTTTGACTCCTCCAAATGGTAAATGAACTTCGGCGCCTATAGTTGGCCCGTTAATATAAGTAATACCTGCTTCAATATCACGCATTGCTGCAAACGCGCGGTTAACATCACGGGTATATATAGAAGATGAAAGACCGTAGTTTGTGTCGTTGAGAATATCTATAGCTTGTTCAAACGAGTTTACTTCGATTAATGCGACTACTGGGCCAAATATTTCTTCACGAGCAACCCGCATATTTGGTGTGACGTTATCTAATATAGTTGGTTGGAAAAAGTAGCCTTCTTTGAGTGTACCTTCATTAGCTATTCCACCACCTATTAATATAGAGGCGCCTTCAGAGCGAGCAATATCCATATATATTCTGACTTGTTGAAGTTGCTTGTCATTAATAATGGGTCCAATTTCTGTATTTGTGTCATAACCAGCACCCAAGCGTAATTTACTCGCACGCTCTTTAAGCATTTCTGTGAATTTGGCTTTGATATCGCGGTGTAAAATGAGACGACTTGTTGCGGTACATCGTTGTCCTGCTGTACCAAATGCTCCCCATACGGCGCCATCAAGTGCTAATTCTAAATCAGCATCTTCCATAACTATCTGAGCATTTTTGCCTCCCATCTCTAAACATACCCGTTTATGGAGGCGCCCACAAATTTCTCCAACTAGCGAACCTGTTTGAGAAGAACCAGTAAACGAGACTAAGTTAACGTCGGGATGTTCTACTAAACTTTTACCTGCTTCTTCCCCAATACCATGCACCAAGTTAACAACACCAGGTGGAAAACCAGCTTTCTCAAAAATCTCAATTAATTTTGTTGCACAAGCGGGTGTATCTTCAGCAGGTTTTAAAATAACAGTGTTACCACAAACTAATGCTGGCATAGCTTTCCAACAAGGAATAGCAATAGGAAAATTCCACGGAGTAATTAAAGCGCATACACCTATTGGTGTTCTAACGGTCATTGCGAACTTGTTAGGCATTTCGGATGGAGTCGTTTGTCCATAAAGACGGCGCCCTTCTCCAGCACTATAAAAAGCACAGTCGATACCTTCTTGCACATCACCGCGCGCTTCGGTAAGTGGTTTACCCATTTCGCGACTAATTAATTGTGCTAACTCTTCTTTATGAGTCAGTAATAACTCGCCAACTTTGAATACATACTCAGCGCGCGCAGGTGCAGGAACTAGGCGCCAGTTTTTATAAGCATTGCGTGCTGCAATTACCGAAGAGTTGACATCTTCGTAGGTAGAACGAGGAAAAGTAGCGACAATTTCATTTTTAGACGCTGGGTTAATACTTTGCAGCCTATTGTCAGTGTTATCTAACCATTTACCGTTGATGAAATTACGACAAGTGAAGGTAGCAGCCATAATTTATAACTCCAAAAAGGTAGTACACTGATACAGCATTTAGTTTCGCTCGAATTTTACAAATCGTCAATATATTTTGCCATATGCTTCCGGTGCGTGACTGATGGCACCCTTTCTGTATTCCAATTGCATAAGTCTTAAAGGTATGACTTTTTGACTAGTTTAATAGTGACTTTTGTCATGTGTGTTGAGTTGTTGCAGCTTATATTATGAAGCTATCAACCAGTAATGAGATTTAATGACAGAAGCGGGTTATTGCTGGTGCTTCAGGGTATATAGATACTGGTAGGTATTGGGTAGCTGTCCAGAGCGGGTATATTTAAAGTTTATTACTTATTCTACATATTTACGTTTGATTCCTCATATTCTATTTTTTGCTCTCTTGTTTCATGCCAAGAGAGTAATTTTTATGTCAGTAATGAAATTATATATTTATTGGGTCGCGTCTACCAATACCCAGTTCTAATAACTTATTTTTTACATCTTGCCATTCAGTGCCACAGTAATAAGACTTTTTATCAAGAATATTGGCAACATCTACTTACTACAACGCACTTTCTCAACCACTTGACGAATTGCATCAATAACTAATTTTGGATCATCAAGTTGGATTACATGTCCACTATTATGGGAAACAATGTGAACTCCTTGGGACGACTCATTGGCTAGCTCTGCGTGTAATTCTTGCAGTTTTTGACGCATCTCCTGTGTGATGTCAAAGTCTGGTTTTCCAGCCGACAATACAATTAGAGGAATCTTAGGAAATGGCTTTGTCTTGCGTGCAATCTCTACCTGGTTCAGGCTAACTGATACCGCAGATGATTCCTGAGTAAAGGCTTTCCAAAATAAGGTTTGGGAGTAGATTGCTTTAGCAAAAGGTTGTATTGAAGATGGCAATTTTTGGAATAAACCAGCCGCCAGAGGTAAACGATCAAAAATGACAAGCAAACGAAATAAAGCAATTCGTGCCATGATTGGCAACACATAAATCGACAGCCATTCAAGTCGTTTATTCAATTCAACCCACTTGGTTGGCGCCTCTGAGTACATTTTCTCATGAGCTACATCTACTAAAACCATTCCAACCACTTCTTCTGGATAGTCGTAGGCAAATAAGCGACTGAATAAACCACTTAAAGACATTCCCACCAAGACATAAGGTGGCTCAATTTCAGCTTCTCTCAAAAGTTGTCGCAATTCACTAACGACTTGTTTTGCGGTGCGTGGTTTTGAACTTAAATCACTCCAGCCATAGCCTGCTCGGTCGTAAGTCAAAATCCTCGTAAACTTAGCAACTTCAGGCTGCACGAGTTGCCAATCTAAGTGAGTACCTCCAGTCCCACTATCCATAATGACTGTCGGGTGACCTTCGCCCATAATTTGATAGTGCCAATTATTGCCATTGATCTCAATTAATTTTCCAGGTGGCAAAAATCTTCGGCGATCTCGGCTTGTGGCAAATGCCTGACAAATTGCTCCAAATCCAACAATTCCAACTAATACTTCAATGAGAATAAAAAGCCACTTCATTTCAGATCATCTGTAGGGTTTTAATAGATTTGAGTTGCCTCGCAGAAAACTTTTAAGGATTAGGTATCTCGCGTTATCGCAAGCAACGCTTCCACAACTTGAGTAAGAGCAGGTTCGTCTAGTGTTCTAACTTGGAAAGCTTCCTACAGGAAAACCTCAACGGGAGCATAGTAGCATTGGCACCATCACAATTATAAATCCGCCCGGAGGTAATTTATCTAGATTCGTCAAATTTTTTAAAACAATACGGGGTTTATCTAAAACCATCCGATTAATAATAAACGTCGTATAAAGACCACCAACACCATATATGTCAATTTTTACACTAGTCTCTCCAAATTGTCTAAGTAAGAACTTTGTTGCTTGGGCGCTTGATAAAATTCAATAAAATTCATGGTTTAATAACGAACCACAAAGGTAGCTTCATAGCGTAAAGAAAGAAAAGAATAAGTTTTACAACTAATATAGGATTGCTTGAATCGGTAATTCAAAACTGTTTCCTTCTGGAGTGAATTTACGGTCAGGCTAGGATTTTGTGCTAAATGTTCATGAATGTATTCTGTCGCCTGTTGTAATCGAGCTTGCGATAATCCATCATTATAACTTCGGATTTTAAAATTTTGTATTGTGTAATTTTGTAATATTTGAGCAGAAATTGCTGTTGCCATTGACTCTGTATAGAGACGATCCCATAATCCCTTAGACTCAAGTTTTGCCTTTAAAGCTATGCCAATTTGGTAAATAAGCGGGTCATTCAACTTGAACTGTGGCACAACTTCAATCCGATCAACATCACCAACTTCAGCTATTATCCCAGTCATAAATGTCGGCTCAATATACAGATGTATTACTTGAGATGAATCGTATAAGCGGACTGATACAGGCGCCGTTGCAGGTGTCAAACAAATATCGCCATTTCTGAAATGATCACATTGAGAACGACCATTTAGCATTCGCTCTTTTACAACTGTGGTATGATTAAGGTGAATAGTAATGAAATGTTGTGGAAAGCAATGCTCAGGCGTTTCAAATGCGGCAGAATGTTGGTAATAACCAAGTTGAATTCCATTCCACGATGCTTTTTGACTAGAAGTAATTGGCAAACTTGGAATAATTCTTAAAATCGATGTGCTGCTGGCAGCATTAATAGTTAAAAGCTTTTCTCTACTCATAAATTTTTAAAAGATAGCCTACTTAAATATTATTCAGGTAAATAACTTACAGTTATATATTTACTGGGTCACGTCTACCAATACCTAGTTCTAATAGCTGATTTTTTACATTTTGCCATTCAGTACCACAGTAATAATACTTTTTATCAAGAATGTTAGCTATGTAATAACCCTGCTTACCTCCATTAATACGGAAAAGTTCAATAGCTACCTTTTTCATTGAGGTATCGAAAGCTGCAAATAAATCATCATCTACTAATAAAGGAGCGTTAAATAAATTAATAAAAGGTGTACCATGCTTAAGAGCTACAACCGTTACCTCGTCTTTCAATGATTCTGTAGTATACAGGGCGAAGGATTGTAGTATTGTATGACATAATTAAGATGCGCGCGAAAGCGGGAAAACTGCGCCCTTCGTTCGCGACTCATGACATAATTATTCCAAATTGGGATGCTCCCGGCAAGAAAGCATTTCTATGGCAATATTGCTAGAACTCCAACTGGTGAACCTGAACCTTTTTGCAATAATAAAGGTGCCACTACAATTTTAAATCCGCGCGCAGGTAATTTATCCAAGTTAGTCAAATTCTCTAAAACAATGCGGGGTTTTTCTAAAACCATGCGATTAATAGTAAACGTTGTATCAAGACCACCATCAACACCATGTGTATCAATTCCTACGCCTGCTATTTGCCGCTCTCTAAGTAAAAACTTTGTTGCTTCGGCGCCAAACCCAGGAAAATGCATGTTACCATTTGCGTCTTCACACATAAAAGCGCTAGCATCATGCCATTTTTTCGACCATCCTGTATTTAATAACACAACGCATTCATGAGGTATTTTACCGTGTTGTTGTTCCCAGTCTAAGATATCAGAGATACTCAGCGTGTAGTCGGGGTTAATAGTCGCTTGTGTACTGATATCAATTACAACTGCTGATGCTAATAATGATTCTGCTGGGTATTGGTCAATGCTGGCGCCGTCTTTATAGAAACTGACTGGTGCATTCATGTGAGTAGCGCTGTGTTCACCAATTGTTAGTTCGCGTAAAAAGTAACCGTGGGTTTCAATTTGTGCGACAGGTGTAAATTTTACAGGTGGGTCGCCTTGCCATTGGGGAATGTTGTTATTGATGATGTGGCTTAGATGAATTATATTGTTGTCACTGCACAGGCAAGATGCCTGTGCTACATGTGCTGCCTGTGTTACGGGTTTTGTTAATTTTTCTAGGGTTGCTGCCATGACATCGCGTGTTTGTCCAGTGACAGTACATATTAATGCTTCTCTGTAAATACGTTGTGCATTATGGTGCTTATAATTTGCGGTGCCGCTTGAAACAGTAATAGCAGCATGAGCAATGCGTGTAGTTAATTCAATAGCCCAAGCACGTAACTCTAACTTTCGTGCAAAATCAATATCTTTATTTACTAACGCATCACGAATAGTAGCACGGCAATCATTCAACTCATCCTGTAACGAGATATAAGCATTGGTAATAAAGGATAAATTTTTCTTGTGTGCAGCCACCTCAATAATATCTAAACCAGCAAGCGCACATCCCGTAGCCAAGAAAGTAGATTTTAAAACATTACTCTTATCTTGTTCATGAATCCAACCAGGAGGTTTAATAAACACCACACATTCCGCAGCCAAAAACCAATTACTAAAAACAACCTCCACAGTATTAGTAGACGGCATAGCAGCCAAATCAACAACCGCACCAACACTAATCTCTCCTCTGTGTTCTCCGTGTCTCTGTGGTAAAAACTCTTCCATAAAAGGCGCCATACCAAACAAAGCACTCCCATCGCTTAACGTAGCAGCCACAATAAACTCGTGAAAAACGCCCCAACCCGTCACCCAAGGAACAACCCCATTTAAAACATACCCACCCTCAACAGATACAGCAGAAATAAGCGGTGTACCTTCGCGTCGTAACTGTGAAAAACCCACACCCAACAAAACCTCACCCTTACTCACACGCGGTAAATACTTCGACTGCAACTTACTATTACTGCTGTTTACCAACATCCCGACAGCACTTTGATGTTGAGTTTGTAAAAAAGCTAAGGCGCCACTATAACGAGCAACAAGTTCCTGAAATATACCATACTCAACTTCTTCTATTTCGTTTCCACCCCAAGCACGAGGTAAACGCAGCGCGAGTACATCTAAATTTCCCAACCCTCGTAGAGCTAGAAAAAGTTCATTACTGTCGCTATCGATAGAATTTGCATTCTTTTGTACTTCTGTAAGTAAAAACGATTTAATGGTATCAATTTGATTCAAGTCGTTGTTCATAACTACAAGGCGCCGTATTTTGGGGAAAACAAAAATATAAAACAAACACTTGCCTCTTTGCCTCTTCCCCAAAAAATAATCCCCAGCACACCCCCGTAAATACCGGGAGCGCACAGGGGTTCAAATGTTGCAGCAAAAAGTGAATTAGTAATAAGTTAACAGCTTTAGAGTTAAAATCTAAGTAAATTTAGATTAAGATTTGGTAAAGCAGGCTAAGTAGGGATACAGAGTTACTGACCAGAACTGAGTAATGTATCCATAAAGCTACTGATTTGGTTTGATTTTGCATTCCTACCCAGAAAATTAATTGCTGTAGGCGTAGGCTTTTCAGTATTAATTTTTTTATCTAGATCGAAAATAGTACGTTTTAAACGAAGAGTATGGGGAGAGGGTAGACACCCCTCATCAGTAATGAGTAGAAAGTGCTGAGTAACTAAGAAGTGCTGAGTAGAAAGTGCTGAGTGCTGAGTAACTAAGAAGTGCTGAGTGCTGAGTATGGCTAGGAATTAGGAGTTAATAGTCAAGAATTATAATTTAGGAGTTATCACTCAGCACTCAGCACTCAGCACTCAGCACTCAATTTCATGGTTCAAAGCGACATCGTAGCGAGTCAAAGACTTTTTCGATTTTATCTTGAGCGTTTTCGCCGTTGGTAATGATACTGACATTTCTTTCGACACCATTGTCAGTAATTTTTACTAGATAGCGAATTGCGGGAACGGGTGTAGTTTGTTCGTCAAATATTTGTTTTCCGTTTTGAACCGAGACAGGAATGGTTTTTCCACATAGCAGTTTGTTCTCAATTTTAGAGTCAGTTGGAATAAAGTCACCCTGAAAAATTTCTTGGAGTGTATCGTCTAAGTTAACTGTGTCTTCATCTGGTGACTGTACTACAGGGACTTTACTAACGAAGAGTGTTACATCTGGTGGACTCGTTTTACTTGTGATGATAGCGATATTTTTGGCGCCGAAGTTTAAACCAGCAACTCCTTTGGCGCCACCAGGTATCTGATAATCGAATAAGCTCTGAGCAATTGCTTCTGCTCGTGCTGGAGTTAGTACATTAGTTAGTGTTTTTGTTGCAACTCCAACTAAAGCGGTACCTACCAATCCTAATGCTCCCAGCAGAATTAAAAGTAATTCCCATATTCGTACTGGATAATCAGGTGTGACATTTGTTGATTCTTCTTTCATAAGATTACCTGCAACACCTAGCTTAAATCGACTCCTAAAAAACGGTTAAAGAATTTAGAACGCCATACTGCTCTTAGTATAAAACACCACTCAAATGCTACTAAAACTAAGAATAAACAATCTTGCCAGCTTAACACAGCTAGTTCAAAAAAGCGGCGGAATGGTGGCAGCGTTAGAACTAACATATATACTACAAACAATATAGATGCAGCAATAGTGTAACGCCAATCATTACTCAAAGGTTCTGCGGCAACCCAAAGTCGTGTTGGAGGTTTGAGAAAGGGAAGTAAAAATAAATGGCACAAAACAAGAATACTTACCAAAGCAGTACGGGGAAGTGTATAGTCAACGTCGTTAATGTTTTGACCTGGTGGTAAATCTAAAACGGCTCTGACGAGGTAGAGTAAGAACACTAACAGTGCAACTAATGTCATTGTTAATGTGGCAGGAATTGTAAAATGCATCAACGAGCGAACCATACTGCTATGTTTAGTTGTTTCTCCTGGTTTTGCCCATATTGGAAATACTGCTGTTGGTAGTCCTACTCCAAACATTGCTAGTAGTGCGCTATGTTTGTTTAGTAGTGGAAAGCTATTGGCTACCATACCTGTTGAGAAAATAAGCAGTGCGACACAAAATACCCGAACTATAAATAGTGCTAGCGAGTCACGAATACCGTTACGAATTCTTTGACCTTCTAAAAAGGCAAATGGTAATGCTGCAAACGAGTCTTTAAGTAAAATTATATCGGCAACGCTGCGAGTTGCTTTCGACCCACTCTCCATTGATATAGCTAAAGACGCTTGTTTAAGAGATAATACGTCATTAACTCCATCACCAATCATTGCCACATAATTACCTTGTAAACGTAGTGTTTGTACAAGTCTGGCTTTTTGTTCGGGGGTAATACGACCAAAAACAGTAGAAGTTTTTGCTGCTGTCGCAAATTGAGAGTCATCCATTATTGCTAACTCTAAACCCGATACAACATTAATATCTTCACGTAACCCTGCTTGTTTCGCGAGTGCTGCAACTGTATCTGGGTTATCTCCCGATATTATTTTTAGGTCAATACCTGCTTTAGTGAATGAATGTAGTGTTTCGCTTGCTTGGGCACGTAGTTTATCACTAAAGACAATAACACCTAAAGGTATGAGTGTACTTGGTAAAGCTATTTTTTCTGGTTCTTCGTTTATTACATCCAAATTTTCTGTATATGCGAACAATAGTACTCGCAATCCTCGTTCAAAGTTTTCTTGGATGTAATTATTTATTGACTCTGGTAGAGGCGCCACAGTTGCTAAAATTTCTGGCGCCCCTAAAATAAAAGTACCATGTGGTTCATCATCGAAAGTAATTGCACTCCACTTACGCGCGCTAGAAAATGGTATTTCTGCTTTTGTTGAGCGTTTATTACCAATAAAAGATGACTCAATTGCCTCACTAGTACGATTAGGCGCCGTTGTATTAGCTACATAATCTCCTAATTTCTGTCTTAGTTCATTTTCACTAATACCAATTGGGAAAACTTTCTGTAACTCTATTTGGTTGCTTGTTAGTGTTCCTGTTTTATCTAAACAAAGTATATTTACGTGACTAAGTGATTCTACTGCATTAGCTTGTTGAATTAAGACATCTTGACCCAACATTCTCACTGCTGCTGTACCATAAGCTAAAGTAATCGCGATTAGTAAGCCACTAGGAACTAAGCCAGCAACAACAGCAGCATGTTGAACAATATCAGCTAAAGTATAAGAGCGACTAGTAAAGCTAATGCCAACTAAAATCCATAAATAGCAAGCAAGTAGTAGTAATATTCTAATAATTAAGTTAATTTCTTGCTGTAGCGGTGTATAAACGTGACGAAAAGCGCGCGCTCCAGTCATTAGTTTATATGCTACCGTTTCGGTGCCAACTTTTGTAGCTTCAAAACAAGCGGCGCCGTTCACACAAATAGTACCAGAGTAAACATTATCTTGGGCGACTTTGGATATTAAATCAGATTCACCCGTTAATAAAGACTCATCAACATCAATGCGACCATCACCAACAACAACCCCATCAACTAAAATTTGGTCCCCAGCAGCAAGAACTATAATATCACCCTGAACAATTTCTGTAGGGTCAATGTCGCGTTTATTACCTTCGCGAATTACAGTAGTATGAGGACGGTTAAGCAAAGCAATTTCGTCAAGCTTGCGCTTCGCCCATATTTCTTGGCAAACAGCGATAATAACACCGCTAGAAATAATAACTACAACCAGAAAAGCATCGCTATAACGGCGTAGTAGAATCATTACAGCGCTAATCGCAAAGAAAACGATATTAATGAAATTGAATATATTCTCGTTTATAATTTGGCGGTACGAACGGCTTGTTTGCAGAAACACGTTGTTGCCCAAACCTTCTGCACGCCGCTTTATCGCTTCTTCCTCCGTTAGACCTTGCGGTTGTAAGTAGTTATCCATTAAATAAGGCAGTGGTTAATCAAAGTGCTAGCTGTTCTAATATAAAGACTACACCAGCACATAAGTTAACACGATTTTTATTCCACCTGCCATAACACCTCCCTCTTGTAGCACAGGCATCTTGCCTGTGCAGTCAAAGTGTCAGAAAAAACACCCACAACTAATTATATTTACCACAAAGGCACAGAGAAGCCAGCGCCGTGAGGAGAGAAGTTTGTGTGTCGGGGTGGGGGTCAAGGGGGATTAATTCCGAGAAAATCTCTTAACCGAGCAGTATTGGGGCCAGAGGGGATATGTTTACCCATAGAGAATGAGCAAATATATATACCCCCCAATTTCAATTAAAAGCTTCCAGGAGCGTCATCTAATGCGAGTAAGAAATTAATCAGGTCTGTTTGCTGGTTTGGATTAAACCCAGCTGACCTATCGACATAGAAATTATGACCTGTACCATCAAGATTACTACGCACTAAACTTGGGTCAGCTTTGTTGGCTTTCACAACTTTAGCACGAAGTTCACGGTCAACTAAGGCACGCAAGCTACTTGCTGCATCGGCAGGAGTACCTTGGCTTAAAGTAGCAGTCAAACCTAATCCAGTTTTATCAACAATTGTGAAGCGACCATTGGGGTCAACCTTCAAACTTCCTGCCCGTACAGCTACACCACCATCATGTAAATACGGTGCGCTTAAATACAGTCCACGCAAGGAAACAGTTTTGTAGCCACCTTTTGGTAATATGCCTTTGGGAAGAGTTGTAGGGTTATCGGAAATTCCTTGTGTTGGTACATCCAGTACTTCTGCTGATTCGGGTGTGGGAACTGGGGTATTAAAAGTGTATAACTTAGGCGCCACTAACAATTTATCTAATGCCAAACCAGACTGAGCGCGCGCTGGGTTTGCACCGATTTTATCAAGTGGATGAATTATGTTGTCAGTAAAGAAGGGTGGAATATGACAAGTTGCACAATTCGCTCTTTCAAAGACTTTTGCCCCACGCTTTACAGAATTGCTGTTTAAAGCTTGCCAATTTTCTTGTGTCTGGTTAGCAGGTGGAACTAAACTATTTTGGAAGGCAGACATCGCGTTGGCAGCAAATAAGAAAGTGCCGCTCGCAATGTCTTCAGTCTTTCCTGTATTTGGACTAAAAACTAAACCATTGTAAGTAAATAAACTAGGTTGCAAGTTAGGATAAGTTCCTGTACCTGGAGCAGGTATTTGGTCTTCTAGTTCTGCTTGCTCCGGATTTTTTGCAATCACTCCTCGTAACCACTCCGAAGGTTTTACTATGGTTCCTTCTGGTAAACGGAGACTCGGAACGGCAGCATTCTGAAGAAATGTACCAATATAAACTTCTGGGTCAATGCCAAGAGTTTTCTCACTAAGTTGAGCAGCTGCCAAGATATTGATTTCTGAAGAATGAACACCATTGTTGATAGAACTCAATCCAGCAAAGGGACCTACGGCAAAATTTCCTGAGAATGCGTAAGGCTGATTCTTAAACGTGAAAACGCTGGGGATTTGAGTTGTGTTTCTAATCCCATCTGGTGAACTCTCGAAATGACCGGACGGTAAATCTAAAACTGCATCGTCAAAGGCTTTTTCAAACTTTTCTGGATCGGGTAGTTCAACTTTATTACCTTTACTGTCAATAATCGTTTTACCATTGCCTTTATATTGTGGGTCAAGAGGATTGAAGTTTGCCCGTGCAAAGCTTGCAGCTGTATTTGGCGCCAAGGCAATAAAAAACGGAATAGCAATTTCACCATTGGGGACTCCCGCAAGGATTTTGCCATCATTAGAAAGGGTTGCATGACAGAGCGCACAGGTAAAGTCACCATTCGGAGTATTTCCTAATGGAACAACCTTTCCCTGTTGAATTTTTAAACCAGTAGGAATAACAGTCCCGCTCCGAAACGTTCGACTGCCCAGAGTTAAATCTTTCTGAAGGGTAATTTTTAGGTTTGTTGTTGACTGACCTTGCAAATTAGCAATTGCTATACTTAATTCATCCGATATTCTATTGATACCTTGTCCAAAACCAAATACTCCTTGCAGACCAAATGTATCGCCAATTTTACGGTTTAAGAATATGTTTTCACCTTGAGCGATTAATTCCTTGGTAATTTTAACAGCACCGACTCGTTGGTAAGAAATAGGGTCATTGGCATCGAGTCCCTTACTGGTAACAATTTGTGCTGCTTCTTGAGGACTCAGCAGTTTGCCAAAATAGTCGTAAGAATCTAGTGGTTGAGTAGGAGCAGGTTGCAAAAAATCAGTCCTGTAAAAATTAGCACTAGCCATATTGCTTGTCATCAACCAATTTGATAACAGAACACCAAGAGTACTAGTGATAAAAACACAGATTAATAAAAAAACCTTAGCTTTTAAAGCAGGTACAGCCTTTAATACTAATGTATTAAAGATATTCTTTTGTTGTTTCATAGCGTGGGATTCACACAAATCTTGCTCGTGAATATAACACACTACTCTGTAAATATATTGAAAAAAATTAAATCTTTACTTATAAATATCACTCTCAAAAATTAGTTTATGCTTAACAAAAATTAATATAATCTTCATTAAAAGTGTCAATTTTTTTAGATATAGAAACTATAGTTACATTATATACTTTTTTTGAATGACTTTAAAGAATAAAAATATTATTGATACTGAAGTAATTACAAACAATACTTTTTTATTGTTATTATTTATACTGCTAAAAACAGAATTGTCAAAGCGGATGAAGGTATAAAATAACATGTTTAGTTAGCGAATTTTTATGCGCCTGCATCAGAAAAGGAATTAAATTACTACCAAAAGGGGTAAATTATGATTATTTTAAATAAATTCATGACTAGTAGGATTTTTAGTCTGTTATTAACAAGTGTATTATTAACAAGCTGTTCTGACCCGAATGCTGAAAAGGGCAACACAATTAGATTACTATATTGGCAGGCGCCAACTATCCTTAATCCGCATCTAGCTTGGGGAGCGAAAGACTTTGAGGCTAGTCGAATTAGTTACGAACCACTTGCTAGTTTTAATCAAGATAGTAAATTAATACTGTTCCTAGGAGCGGAAATTCCCACTCTTGAAAATGGAGGACTAGCAAAAGATGGTAAATCAGTTACTTGGAAATTAAAGCAGGGTATAAAGTGGTCGGATGGTAAACCTTTTACAGCCGCAGATGTGGTTTTTACTTATAAATATATTTCCAATCCGGCTGTTGCTGCTACCACATCCGGAATTTACAAAGATGTTCAAAGTGTGGAAGCTATTAATGACTACACAGTCAAAATAAATTTTCGCGCTCCTAACCCTGCTTGGTCATTGCCTTTTATTGGTGAGTCAGGACTTATTCTGCCAAATCACATTTTTGAAAAATACAACGGTGCTAACGCAAGGGAGGCGCCAGCAAATCGTCTGACTGTGGGTACTGGTGCTTACCGGG
Organism: Calothrix sp. PCC 7716; assembly: GCF_019977735.1. Taxonomy (GTDB): domain Bacteria; phylum Cyanobacteriota; class Cyanobacteriia; order Cyanobacteriales; family Nostocaceae; genus Dulcicalothrix. Next base: position 2,159,214 of record NZ_AP025018.1, read on the forward strand.
TGGTACAATTTAAACCAGGTGATATTGTCATCTATGAACCAAATCCTTTGTTTCGGTCAGCCGATAAAGTAAAATTTCAACGGGTAGAAATCAAAGGTGGTGGTGATGCTGCTTCTGCTGCAAGAGCGGTATTGCAAACTCAGTCAGCAGATTATGCTTGGAACTTGCAAGTGGAGGCAAAGGTTCTCAAGCAACTCTCTCTTGCTGGTAAAGGTAAATTAAACAACGTCTTTGGGTCTTTTGTCGAGCGAATTATGTTTAATCAGACAGACCCGAAATTTGGTTCTAGTGTGCAGTTTCCTCATCCGTTTTTTAGCGATAAGAAAGTTCGTCAAGCTTTTAGCTATGCTGTTGACCGGGAAACAATAGCTAAACAGTTATTTGGTGATATTGCTCGCCCTGTCGCAAACGTATTAACGGCGCCAGAAATATATAATTCGCCGAATACCACATACGAATTTAACGTCAAAAAAGCTGCTGCGTTATTAGATGAAGCCGGATGGAAAGATACAAATGAGAATGGGATTCGGGATAAAAATGGTGTAGAAATGAATGTTTTATTTCAGACTTCAGCCAACCCAGTGCGACAGAAAATTCAAGAAATAGTAAAACAAGGATTAACATCTATTGGTGTCAAAGTTGATTTAAAAAGCATTGACCCAAGTATTTTTTTCTCTGGAGACCCTAATAACCCAGACACAACTAGCCGTTTCCAAGCGGACATGCAACTGTTTTCTGATAACAATAATAACCCAGACCCTAGTATTTCTATGAAGAGTTGGACTTGTTCAGAAATTGCTCAAAAAGAAAATAATTGGTCTAAAAACAATTTCTCACGTTACTGCAATCCTGAATATGACAAGCTTTGGCAACAGTCTACAACAGAGTTGAATTTAGCTCGTCGGCGCCAGTTATTTATCCAAATGAACGATATTTTAATTAAAGATGCTGTTGTACTTCCTTTAGTTACTCGCGCGCGTGTAATAGCGACTAGTAATAATCTTAGTGGTGTAGAATTTACACCGTGGGATGCGAATACTTGGAATATTCATGAGTGGCAGAAAAAGTAATACCAATTTTAATATGAAGTTGCAACAAATTCTCCTTTACGAATAATCGTAAACAATTATTTTCTAAAATTGCTACAATCAGGTTTTGTATAGTAAAATCACACCCGCAATATGCAATTTATCACTGAAACAATAATTACTGAAATCACCCAGCGTATTGTAAACGAACTAAATCCTGAAGAAATTATCTTGTTTGGTTCCTATGCTTGGGGCAACCCACATCAATATAGCGACCTTGATTTATGTGTAATTGTACCAGACAATATTCCTAAATTCGACCGTATCGAATGGGGAGTGCGCGCATTAAATGCTGTAAATGATTTAATGATTGATGTGGACATTGCAATTAAAACCAGAAGCGATGTAGAAACATTCAAAAAAGTCCCAGCTTCTTTAACCAAAAAAATTATAGAACGAGGTAAATTACTTTATGGACAAGGCAAAACGTACACTAGTGCAATTTTGGCTGAAAAAAGCACAGCGTGATTTGGCAGCTGCACATTCCTTAGCTCAAGAACTACCAGACATCGCTATTTACCATTGTCAGCAAGGCGCCGAAAAAGCTCTCAAGGGTTTTCTTGTATTCCATGATACTGACTCTGGCGATACTCATAACATCAACACCTTAGTAAAAATAGCTAGTACGTTTAAACCATAGTTTGCAACTCTTTTAAAAGAAGCAGGATATTTGAGTCAATATAATCAAATATATCGATATCCGATGGAAGTAACAGAGGATTTTAACCCTAGTCCAGGGGAATTAAAGAAAGCATATAAATTGGCAAGTGAGGTTTATAACAGTGTAATTAATTCTATGCCGGAAGAAATTACTGGAAAATCTCAAAATTAGAACTAAACCCTTGGTTTAATTATTGATTATGACCTGCAACCAACATCGAAAAAATTCCCACTGCAATTGATATTCGTCCCCCATATAAAACTCTAGCTAAGATATCTTGACCTAGGTCATTAGTACCAAAAGAATGTGACCAGCTAGGGGGAAGAGTCGCTTCAAGAAAGTCAATTTTATTAATGGGAGTAGTGTAAATTAACGGGCTAACTATAACACTTGATACAATGATTAATAATATAATTGTACCCACCATAGCTCCTCGGTTGCGATGAAATTGGCGCATAAATAATTATTTTGTTGAGGATACGCGCGGGTCTAGTAAACCGTAAAGAATATCAGCAATCAAATTAAAGATTACAATCAAAATACCATATATAAAGGTAATTGACATGACAACTGGTGTATCACTAGAATTAATAGAATCAATTAACAAAGCACCAATACCCGGAACACGGAACACTTTCTCTATGACTAAAGCTCCAGTAAAAATACTAGGAATATCTAAAGCAACTAAAGTGACTACAGGAATTAAGGCATTCCGCAAAACGTGACGTATAATCACAATATAATGAGGTAATCCTTTAGCATAAGCAGTTCGCACGTAATCTTTATGAATATTTTCTAAAATCTCTGAACGGACAAAACGCATTAATACTGCTGTTTGCCAAATTCCTAACACAAATATAGGCATAATCGACTGTTTAATAAGTTCAAAAAAACTATTTAAATCTGTTACTTGTAAATCGCTATTATAAATAAAAGGTAGCCATTTTAATTGAACACTGAAAATGATAATCAACAACAAACTAGTAAAAAAAGTGGGGAGAGAAAAGCCGAAAAACACCAAAGTAGTCAAAACCATGTCAAAGGTAGAATTGCGTTTGAGCGCAGAAATTACTCCTAAAGGAACAGCTAATAATGTACCCAAAAAGTAAGCTGAACCAACTATCCATAAAGTCACGGGGAGACGTTGAAAAATCAGACTACTAACCGAAGTGCGACTAGTAAAAGAATACCCCATATCCCCACTTATAAAAGCAGTAACCCACTTGATATAGCGGATATGAGTTGGTTGGTCTAGACCTAAAGACCTTCTAATGTTTTCCCGCACTTCTGCTGTAATTCCAGAATTAAGTGCAAATTCTCCCATTGGGTCACCAGGCGCCAATGCTAAAATAGCAAAGATTACAATACTGATAGCTATTAGTGTCGGAATTGAAATCAGTATACGTTGAATTAAATATTTGACCATGACTAACAACTTGGCGCCGCTATATTTATTTTACATTAGCCAACTGCAACAAGCATAAATTTTATACTGTCTTATTAAGTGGTCGTTCATCTGTTGTCAAAAAGGACACATTCCCGTAGCTTATATCTTGCACCATTCAAGAGCAAGCTCAAAGAAACCGGGCTTCTTGAGAAAAATTTGGTTAGAAACCTTGAAAAGTAAATTAATACTATAATGCAGGTCCTTAAGGTTTTGATTGAAATGATATATTCCTAATCATCTGGAGTTATTTTACGAATTATTAGGCTCAAGACGACGAGCAGCTTGCTCAAAGTCATCAGCAGCTTGATTTGTAGCTGTTACTTCAAAAAACGCCTCTGCGATGATGGGTGAAAACGTGAATGTATTTAAGCCTTGAGTTGCGAGCAATACAATATCATCTACACTGCGAATGCTAGCAACCAAAATTCGAGTGGCGCCACCAACACCGACATTTGCTAATTGCATTGCTGCCAAATCTTCAAGTCCATTACGTCCCAAATCGTTAATTCTACCTAAATAAGGTGCAACATAATCGGCGCCACTTGCAGCTGCTATTAAAACTTGGTGAATAGCGTAAACCCCAGTTAGGGTAACTCGAATCCCTTCTGCAATTAACTTACTTGCAGCCTCGGTTCCAACTTTGGTAATTGGCGCCTTAACTACAACACGTTTATCTATTTCTGCTAATAGCTTACCCGTTTTTACTAATGAATCAACTGTAGTCCCCCAGGTCTGAAGTTGAACTTCTTTAGCCTTTAAAGCAAACGCTTGGTTAGCTAAAACCTTTAACCGCTCAACACTACAGGTAACTTGAGAGCGTTCTAACAAAAGTGGATTTGTCGTTACTCCGTAAAATAGCCCTGTTGGCAACCAATGTTCCCACTGTTGTGTATCGGCAGTGTCGAGAAATAAACGGATTCCTTTATGCATAAACCTGTAACCTAACTTTTTATGTTATCGGGTTTTAACGGCGCCTTGCTTGAGTTTTTCAGTTATCATCATTCGCACGCCGCCTTTTGGAGCAAGGGTAAAACCACGACGTTGCATTATAACAGGTTTATCTTCTGCTAAAACAAGCTGATACTTTGATAAAATTGTTGCTAGAACTAATTTCATTTCCATTTGAGCTAAAGCATATCCCAAACATCGCCGACTTCCACCACCAAAAGGCAAGTATTCCGCAGGTGAGTACTGGCGCCCTATAAAACGTTCTGGTTTAAACTGTTCAGCATCAGGATACAAATCTTCCCGATAATGCACAAGATAACTACTCATTAAAAAGGTAGTTTCCGCATCAAACTCGTAACCGGCAATCTTCATAGATGATTTGGTAATGCGTGGGAATAATACTGGAATAACTGGATACATTCGTAGCGTTTCTTGACAAACTGCTGTGAAATAAGGAAGTTGATTAATTTCGGTAAAATTGTTATTATTCCCTAAGCTGTCGAGTTCATGCTGCAATTTTTCTAGAACATCAGGATGTCGATAAATTTGATAGAAAGCCCACGATAATGTTGTTGCAGTAGTTTCGTGCCCAGCAAACAAAATTGTGAGCAACTCATCTTTTAACTCCTCGTCGCTCATTGCTTGTCCATTCTCATCCCTCGCTGCCATCATCAAACTTAAAACATCACTGCCGTAATCATTTTGTTTTGTTCTTTTCTCTGTAATTTCTGCTTGGAGCAAATTATGAACCTGGCGTTGTCTTTGTTTCATTTGCCCCCAAGGAGTCCACATTCCCCAATCTTTTTGTAAGAAGCGCAAAAATAACATGCTAGAGCGTAGAGGAGAATCAGTCATATCAAGCCAAGCTGTAAGTAGAGGTTTAAGTTGTTCATAGCGTTCCCCTTTACTTAAACCAAAGACGATTTGTAAAATCACTTCTAAGCTAACTTTCTGCATGGCAGAGCGAGTTATAAATGTTTGACCTACTTCCCATTGGCTTGCAATCTGCTCTGTAATTAAGAAAATTTGTTTTGCATAAGCTTGTAGTCTTTCTCCATGAAAAGGAGGCATTAATAATTTTCGTTCTCGTCGATGGCGCCCACCATCTATTAAAATTAAAGAATTTTTGCCGAGTAGAGGCTCTGCAAGGTCATTCCCGCGACCAACATCAAATTTAGAATCTTGGTTGAAAATTTCTTGAATAGCTTGCGGATTACCTACGATTACGCTAGGAGCAAGCCCACTAAGATGCATGGAAAAAATATCTCCATACTTTTGGCTATATTTGCGCTGAAATTCAATTGGGTCGGCGATCCAATTTATAAGTTGCCACCAAGGAGGACTAGTAATACGATTCGGTAGTTGACTCAACATAAATCTTTACTCTTTGAGTACACACAAATATTTTAACAATGTAGAGACGTTACATGTAATGTCTCTACACTTATGCAACGAACCTATTTTGAAATTCCCATTAGCAATGCTAGTGGCGCCGCCAGTAAAAGCCACATAATGTTCTGTAAACCAAATTGCGACGCTAGTAACCCAAGAATTAGTGGCATAAAACCACCAACTAAACCAAACAAATTATCTAGCGTCATTACTGTACCACTTTGTCCTGGCATGGCTGTATATAATTGCCCTTTAAGAATAGAGTACCAACCAGCGTTGAAAAAACCCAGCAAGCCAAGAATTATAAATTTGACATTTATATTTGGTACAACCAAAAAAGCTGAGTAAAGACACAAGACAATTATGGCGCTAAATCTTAAATAATCTAATCCTCGCACTCGTTCTAGTAAAGGAATGATTAAAAAATCTCCTAATAATCCTACTCCTAACCATACAGTTACAGCAAAACTCGCCTGTGTGTTGTTTGCACCAACCACATCGACAAAGTACAATGCTAAAAAGCCACGTAAAACATCAAGCATTAAGTCAGAAAATTGTAGTAAAGTTAACCAGCGTATTACTTCACACTGCTTTAAGGCTTCAAAAGCATTGCTTATCCCTGAATTAAAACTATGTGTTGGTTCATTAACTTGTTTTGATGCAGGCAAATTTCTAATTGGATTCCACAGCGACCCCAATGTTAACAGTGTTAATACTGCCAATACTAAAAATGCAATTCGCCAACTTTGATGTAATGCCACAGTACAACCTAAAATCAACGGTCCAATTACATTTCCAACAGAACCTGCTAGTGTCCAACGTGCCATATTTTGTTCGTGTCGTGTAGGTTCAATGTCCATCAAAGTCGCTTGGGCAAGACTCACAAAGGCGCCTGAAGCTGGATAAAATAGTACAAATGCTGCGAGTAACAGTGAAAAGTTCTGGCTAAAGGAAACTAGCAGCAAAGAAATAGCAAAAGCTACACCTCCACCCAAGATAAGCTGGCGCCTCTTACCAATATCCCCCAGTATTCCCAAAATTGGTTCTATTAAGCTACTGATGGTATTAGGTATTGTAAGTAACATCCCGACTTGTACATAAGAAAGATGCAAGTCATTACGAATCAAGGGCCATGCGGCGCCACGTACTCCATCAACAAGTTCATCTAATAACTCAATAACTAAGAAGGTGAAGGTTAGTAAAACTAGATTCTTAGTAACTTTGTTTTTACCATTAAATGGCATATTGTAATTCTCCCATCCTCAAAATTTGATACCAACGCAAAATTTTTACAACGTTGGTTCAAAGGAGGGGGAATCCATGAGCAAAATCTTAGCCTTAAAAGTAAGACGAATTGCTTGCTGAATAATTTTCTAGCAGCTTACCAGGGTGGAAACATCATAAAAGCATTTATCTTGTGTGTTAATACTGTAGCATAGTTCACTACAAAATTGTATTTTCCCCGTAGGATAGCCTTCTAGCCTCTCCTTCATATAAAATCACGGCGCCACCAATAAACTCTTAACTCACCGGAATGCACCAGGGTTAGAAACCGGGCTTCTTGACCAAATTTTCGCTATAAACCCCTAATTTATCGTACAGAAGCCCGGTTTCTTTTGGCTTGTTGAGAATTTGGGAACGGTCTCCGAATCATTCAAAGAGTATGGGAAATCTCGTTGGTATCGTGTTCAGTTCCCTAATAATGCTGCTGGTTGGGTACGAGAGAATTTGTTATCAGTATGAGCAAAAGGATGCATTATTACTTGCCCAGAAAATTAAGTTTAGGAACCCAGTTTAGCTTGTGTGTTGTTATAGTGATGACAGGAGCAGGTTCAAGTAAACTCCATGAAGCCAATTCGTTTTACCAAACACGCTTTATCGCAATGCATCGAGCGTGGTACAAATGAGCTAGAAGTTACTGAAGCAATTCTTAATGGCAATCGAAAGCCAGCTAAGAAAGGTAGATTTGAATATCGTTACGACTTTCAATTCAATGGAGAATGGCAAGGGCGCTCTTATGCTATTAAACGAGTTTCGCCGATTATAGCCGATAGCGAGACGGAAATTGTAGTGATTACTGTATATACATTTTATTTTTAAGGAAAGTGACGCTATGAAAATTAGTTATGATCAAGAAACTGACTCACTTTATATTCGCCTGGTTGATGGATATCATGAATGTCGTACTTTGCGCTTAAACGATGAAATAGCCCTGAATATTGGTGCAGATGAAGTTTTAGTTGGTGTAGAAATTCTTGATGCAAAGGAGGTTCTTGGATCAGGGCAGTTGCCACAAGTTGTTCTAGAGAATATCCCATTTAAGATTGTATCAACGGCAGCTTGAAGTCCATAAAAAGTTTAGTTCTAAAACATTTAAAATTATCGTTTTTGAATTGGGCACCGATAATTTTCATTTGTCTTGGAAATTTTAATTTCTATTGTGTTCAAAACCTATGCCCTCAAAACTATAAACAGACATAATTTTAAGAAGCGTGAGTCATTAAATATTGACCGTTACCATTATATTGACCATCACAACTAGCGAAATTGCGTGCAAACCAGATTAAATAGAATCTCCATATCCGGCGAAACTTGACATATTCCATACCGTAATTTAAATCTTTTACTATTGCCTGACTCTTGTCAAAATTAATAAGCCAGGTAGCAAATGTTTTAGAGTAATTAAAGCCGTTTATATACCATTTTTGGATTGTTTTCAAGTCTTTGTCATGGCTGGGAATTGCATCGTAGTTCCAGTAACGACCTTGGGGAAAAATGTACTTGTGTGTATAAACGCTGGATATATTGTTTGGAGTACGGACTGTAATTATGTGAATAAAAACTTTTCCATTATCTTTGAGTAAAGAAGCTAGTTTTTGAAAAGATTTTGTTAAATTTCCAACATGCTCAAACAGCCCAATCGAGAGGATTTTATCAAACTTTGTCTCAAATTTAGCATCATTTAAATTTCCTTCATATAAAGTAAATCGACCTGAACTGAGGTAGCTTTCAGAGTCTTGCATCTTATGTCTTATATATTCACATTGCTCGTGACTCAAATTTAAACCGGTGAACCTGACATTTGGAAACTTAGAAAGAATATAATTGGGAACGCATCCCCAACCACATCCAAAATCTATGATTTCGTCTCCGTCCTTGATGTCTAACTTTTCAATTACATCGTCAATCATTTGAATCTGAGATTGCTCAAGGTTTAATGCTCCTTTTTCCCACAATCCCATACTATACTTAGGATAAATAAGTTCACTTTCGCCTAACATTGCATTCAGCATCGTTTGAGGCAAATCATATTGAACCTTCATTAGCTCCTGTGATTCTTCGGCGATATGCTCAGTTTCTTTTAGTACCCATTCATAAGGTGCAAGCAAGGAAGGAAAATATTTAAAGAATATAGGCATCCAGGTATCAAAAAGTCCTTGCAAAACCGAATCAGGAACCTCTAATCCATTTATATAAGCTTCTGCTACTGCCATTTGTATTGTATTCACGACCTGTACCGCTCCACGAGTACTTTTGTAAGCTAAGGTCGTTTTGGTATTTACATCTCCCACAAGAGGAATATATTTTTCAAAATCTTGTAATGCGGTGTTAGTACTCATAATTAGGCTCCTTTTTCATTCAAACTGCTACATTTACAACCAGCATAAAGCAAAGCAACAAGAGTGCAGTCTAATCACAACAGAAAATATTATCTCAAACTGAATATCATCAATAATTCTGACAATTCAGTCAGTTACAAACACAAAAATCTGACGCGCAGTTATATCGCGTAAAAGCACATTCATTCTTTGACACAGCAGCTTTGACTCAACTGTACATTAATTGTTAAAACATGAGCTGGGTCTTAATAAAACTAAATAACAATGCAGGTGCCACAACTGTTAATGCTCTAATGCTCAAGATAGTGTTTACAATTTTTATTAATTTACGACTCACGACTTAACTAAAGTTAAGTGTATTTATCGAGATATCCGTCCAAAATAGATGAGACATTGTATCCTGATGAAAATAAAATGGCAATTCTAACAGGTAATGCAAATACTAATATCCTGATCGGGACTCCAGATGATGACAATATTTCAGGTTTTGGAGGTAATGACTTTCTCTTCGCTGCTTCAGGTAACGACAGTGTTTTTGGTGATAATGGTAATGACTTGATTTCTGGTGGGGCTGGTGACGACTTCCTTGATGGTGGTAGCGGTGTAGACAGGCTTATTGGTGGTACGGGTAATGATATCTTCTTTTTCTCTGATGACCCTTTTGTAGGAAGTACAGCAAATCCACCAGATGTGCTTACTGATTTTCAAATTGGGCAAGACCGACTGTTCTTCAGTAGCGATAAGCTGGGCATTAACAATCTTAGTTTCCAAACAGGCATTAGCGGTCAACTTTCCGGTGACAGCAATCTAATAGTACTACAGGACGGTTTTGCGAATGCAGGCGCCGCTGCACAAGCTATTGCAGATAACAACGCAATTACAGCTGATGCTGGTTTGTTTGTTTACTTTAATACCACATTAGGCTTTTCGAGAGTTGTGTTCTCTACAGACCTTAGTGACAGAGGTCAATTCAGTGTCCTCGGCAATCTCATAAATCAAACGGATGTTGCCAACCAAACGCAATTTACTGCGAATGAATTCGTGCTGGTCTAAGATTTTCGCTCTATCAAATTCCCGACAACCGCATTCCGAAGTCGGGAATCTTGGTACTGAGTTAACCAGAAGCTTCAAGTGTTGGAGAGAAATTGCGACAGGTGGGACGGAAAAAGGCGCCTGTGTACGAACTGTCCTCTCTCAAGGTACTCAAGTTCTTCGGGGGTTGATTGGCGCCCTAGTATTTCGTTGCGATGAGGATGGCGCCCGAACCGTGCAATCACGTCACGATGTCCACGCGCTTGCGTTGCGGAAAACTCTAGCAAAGCGCGATACTCAATAGGCGCCTCATAAACAAGTTCATCTGCAAGCTTAATTGCCAACTCTAAGTTTTTGATCTCCTCAGAGTGTCCTAGTGGTAGTAAAAAGAAGGTCTTCTCCCAAGGTGTCTCAAGAGCAGCATAGTGACCAACTTCGATTCCTTCAAAAGTCAGCGCGCGAGCTTTTTCGTCCTGTGCGAATGCTTGAGCAGTTCCCCTATGAATAGTTCGTGAGAACTGGTCGAGGATAATAATAAGCGCAAGTCGTGACCGTGGTTGACTTGACCAGGCGCCGAGTTCACCTTGTGTAGCTTGTTCCAGTAGCAGTGAAAAATGCTCGGTTATATAGGTATCTCCACCCCCACGAAACCACCATTCCCACTGACGAACCATCGCCCCAGTATCATCGCTTACTTGGTTGGGAAACCAGAACTTTATAACATCTTCATATTGTTCAGTTTTCAAGGTGAACCTCCTCCTACATTTACTGACTTACATGTTTGCTTTTAATGCTTTATGCAACACCATATAAATGAATAAAAGTAATCAGATTACCACTCAACATTTAAATATTGGTAGTATCTGATATCTTGCATCTCTACACATAAATTCTTGATTTTAAATAAGCATGTTTCTAATATTACTGATTGAGCTAGTTCATTTTAATGAACTTAAGCCCCAACGCCTACGGGTTTTAACACGCTTACGGGTATTGTATATTACAGTGTAGTTTTATCTACAAATAGACCTGGTATTTCTCTAAGGTCGTGACCCCCAAGTGTTAATGGTTGATTCAATACATCCATAGATTTGACTATTACAATCTCGGATGCATTACTAGATTTAAGGGCATTTATTGCATTTTCAGGAATATCATCTAAGAAAATAATTATTTTTATAAATCCTTTATGTTGAATTGCAATATCAAACATTGTTTCAAGTTCTAGCCCATAGTCCCACAATTCATTTAAAGTGGGTATTCCATCTGGTCTTATTAGCTCAGAGTTTGGAACATATTCATCCCATACTGGCTCACAAGCTTCATTTCCTTTTGTTGTAATTGGATAGTCTGGAAAAACTCCCCAAAATGGTTCTCCTCTATTTACACGCCAACTAATTGCAGGTAATAAATTACTTTTGACGTAATTATCGTATCCAACAAACTCTGCTTCGTTTCTTAACCATTTAACAAGTAGTTCCTGAGCATATTTTTGAGCGTGAGTTTTAGGTTTTAGCATTTATTGTTCCTCGTTATTGTAATTTAACTTCATCCAAATCTAGATAATCATATACAAATGCTTTTCAAGAGCAACGGGTAAGGTATGTACTCATCATACTTCTGAAGTTGCGGCGCCTCGGTCACCAGGTGCCGTAAGAAAAAGTTTAGCCTGGACAAAGATGCTTCGTACCTCAGCATGACAAAGATGCTTCGTACCTCAGCATGACATCATTTAAATCTAGATAATCATGGACGAATGCTTTTCTTAGCAACGGGTAAGGTATGTACTCATCATACTTCTGAAGTTGCGGGGCCTCTGCTTCACTTACCAGGTGTTCGGGTATTATACGCTGTGTACATAACGAAGTTATCTCCGGTTCAAGATTATCTACTTTATCTCTAGGTAATCTAACTGTAATATAGTATGGACACGAACCGCCAATACTTTTTATTTCTAACGATTCACGGCAAAAAGTATTTAGCATTCTTTCTAAAGTTTTAAACCCTGCTGTTCCTAACCAAGGAAATATTATACATTTACCTTTCGGTAGTCGCACAATATAGTTTTCATCTAAACCCAAGCCTTGTACTAGTTCGCGTACTTGTTTTAATCGCTTTAAAGCATTTGGTTGTAAATAGCTATATTCAGTATCTTCGCACAATACGCGACGCATACGTTGTAGAACTTTAGTATGTATGGCGCCACTACCACCACGCCAAAATACACTACCTTGTCCTTCAGTTGGTTTGACAGATATTGATTTTTTACGAAAGTCTACATCTAAGACTTGCCATGTTCTTCCTGCTAAACCAAATTCACTACCAACAGTTGGTATCATGGCTATACTACCAATATTAGTTGCATTACAGTTAACGGCAAATTCGAGATTTTCTGGGAAAACTGCATAGAACTGGAATCTATTGACTATTTTCTCGCCGTTCATGCCTAATATTAATCGACCTTTGTCTGTTTTCTGGATATGGTCAATACCTACTAGGTAGTTTAGTAATAATCGATAATCGTCTTGAGAGATATATTGAAAAGTTGATAAAGCTAAAACTCGTTTCGCCAAATTAGCTGGTGATATTTCACAATTAGCTGCAATAATACTCATTGTTTGGTGATATAACAATGAGAACGGATATTTTACTGGTTTAAACGGCTCTACCCAACGTTCTTGCATGTAAAGCTGTATAATGGCGATGCTTTGTATAAGCTGCCACGGTATTTGTTCGTATATAGGCGCCTCATCTAAAACTTCTTCTGCACATACAAAGCGCATATCTGAAGGTTTACCGCGTCTTCCTGCACGTCCTAACCTTTGTAAAAAACTTGCCACAGACATTGGTGCTTCTAATTGAATAACTCGTTCTAAGTTTCCAATATCCACACCTACCTCTAACGTTAAAGTTGCCGCAGTCACAGCAGGTTTATCTTTCTCACGCATAGCATTTTCTGCTTGTTGTCGTAAACTCGCGGCAATACTGCCATGATGGACATGGTAAATATCTGGCTCTTTTTCTTGTGCGGCAATTTGTCGTAATGCTGCTATTATCGATTCGGTTTGGGCTTTATTATTGGCGAAGATAAGACATTTACTGTTTTTACTGAGATTATAAATGTACTGCGAGTAAGCATTTGTTTCATATGAAAGGGCGCCGTCACTTATGTAAAAATGTTCTAAAGCCAGTTTTATATTACGTTTTCCTGCTTCGAGCTTTGGTGTAATTACTTGTTTATCGGTATCTGAACGTAACCACGCTTGAGCTAACTCATAATCTCCTAATGTTGCCGATAACCCAATTCGACGATGTTGTTTTCCTGTAACTTGGGCAATACGTGCAAGTTGGCATAATATTTGACAACCTCGTTCGGTTCCCATAAAAGCATGAACTTCATCGATAATTACAAAGCGTAAGTCTCCAAACAACCTGGGCAAATCATCATTTTTGTTAATTAACAAACTTTCTAATGACTCTGGAGTTATTTGTAAAATGCCACGCGGGTTTTTTAAGGCTTTATTTTTACGACTTTGCGCTACGTCTCCATGCCAAGGTATTACTGGGATATCAGCTTCGCGTAATAATTCATTCAAACGCTCAAATTGGTCATTTATCAATGCTTTGATGGGACCAATATAAATTACTCCAATACTACGGGGATTTTCTGCGTGTAATACCGTGATTACTGGCAAAAAAGCTGCTTCTGTTTTACCTGCGGCAGTTCCAGCAGCAACCAGCAAATGCGCGTCTGTGTCAAATATTACTTCACTTGCTGCCGTTTGAATGGGTCTTAATTCCGTCCAGTTATTGTTGTAAATATATTCTTGGATAAACGGCGCCAGTCTGTTAAAGGTTTTGTTCATGTTAAATATACATATATATAGAGAAATTACTTAAGCTTACATCAAATGCAAACACAAGTAATCTTACAGTGGAACGGCGCCGTTGAATGGAGCTATAAATGCAACATAGATTAAATCTTTGATCCCCCCCAACCCCCCCTTAATAAGGGGGGGCTTTAAACTCCCTCTTATCCCATTATTAAGGGGGGGCTTTAAACTCCCTCTTATCCCATTATTAAGGGGGGGCTTTAAACTCCCTCTTATCCCATTATTAAGTAGAGGCTTTAAACTCCCTCTTATCCCATTATTAAGTAGAGGCTTTAAACTCCCTCTTATCCCCCCCTTATTAAGGGGGGCTAGGGGGGATCAAAAGTCTAGATTAAAATTAAATTTAACAAAACCATTATATGAACATATCAAAATTTATCAAGGAACCATCGCAACGTAAGGTAATGATTCTCAAAAACAATGATATCGTTGAGATTTTCATTCCTTCGGTAGGATTTTTCTCGCGTTTTACAATGCTAGCTCTAATTTTTTTGATTTTCCCGGTTTGTTTAATCAATTTTTTTACACTTTCACTCAAACATGATATTAGATTATTTCCACCTGTATTTACTTTTAATTTAGTAATTTCACTTATAGCTATTGGAGTAGTTCTACTCTCTGAGTTTGCTCAAAAACGCTTTTCTATCACTCGCAAAAAAATATCTTGGAGCTATGAAATTTTTGGACTTAAGCTAAAAGAGCCTTTCCCCGCTTCAGTTCCGGGAATTGTTCGCATTGCCAAAACTCGCCAATATTGGAATCGCTGGTTTCTGGAAATTTGGGCTGGGCGCCGACTTTACGAAATTTCTACCAGCGACTTCTCTCCATTTGCAGTGACTAATTCTGAAATTGACTTGCTAGCACGGGAACTGAGTAATTGGTTTGAATTGACGATTCTACAGGAGTAGACTTCACGTTGAAAAGTATACAAGCTGTTAACCAAACTAAACCAGCAGCATAACCAGCCGTAACATCTGTCAACCAATGTACACCCAAATATAACCGACTAAAACCAATTGCCATAATAAAGGCAACCGCAAGCGCAGAAATTTGATTACGGTACTGAGGATATTGTTTCGCTAAAGTATACCCAATATACCCATAAACTATCATCGATACCATTGAGTGACCACTGGGGAAGCTATGATGACTAACCTCTACAATTCTGTCCCACAATAAAGGACGTGACCGAGCAAATAATAATTTGAGTAAACAATTCAATCCTATTCCACCTAATGCAGCAACCATCAGGGTATTTGCATCTCGGCGCCGATTATGACGCAGTAACCAATGTCTATATAATCCACTAACCAATAGTAAAGTTGTGCCTTCTCCGAATAAAGTGGCACCTACCATAACAGTATCAAGCAACGGAGAATGTAATTTCTGTATTGTCAACAAAACCCTTTCATCAAGACCACGCGCATACACTACTAAAGTACAAAGTGCCAACGCACTAACGGCGCCTGTCATTAGGACTTCAGTACTAATTGCGCTTTTAACCTTTTCTGAATTTACAACCTGGGTAGGTATGGTGTAACTAACATCCATACTGTAACTTGAGACAATTTTTTGAATTAGTCCAGCAATAGCACTTTGACTCCAGTTGGGATGATACAACACAAGAATGTTTCCTGTATCACTATTTGCTTGCACTCGTTCGATAGCTCTGTGCTGCGATAGTTGAGATTCTAAATATTTTTTCAGCGCTTTATTCCCATATAGCCCGTACACTTTATATCTAGCTCTACCTGTAACAGCAGTATGTACAGGGGTAATTAATGAGTCTTTGTGTGTGATAGGGTGCAAAAGTTCGTTATACATTAGTGTAAGTTAGTGGTTTTAAATAAATTGCTTTCCAGAGAGACTTAGTTAATATACAAAGGTTTGGAAGATGTTTACTGCGTCAGAAACTCCTGTAATCGCGACTGTTTTAGTTGTCGCTTTTGGTATTTTAGGTTGGGGCTTTTATCGCGCCAGACCTTTTGGTAAGCTAGGAATCTTAGCCTGGTTGCAATCGCTTGTGCTAATGACTCCGTGGCTACTGTTCTTTGGCTTGTTCGCTGCGGGCATTTATATTAATATTATCGGCATTGTTTTGCTGTTAGTTGTCTCCGCAGGAATATATGTGTACTTAGGGCGCCAACTCCGTGCGGCTGGACAAGATGCTATTTTACGCCAAAAAGCTGTAGATAGGTTAAAGAGTGAAAGTGAATCTAATACTAATACACCGACCGTAGCTGTAGTGATACCCGAAACACTATCAATACCCGATGATGACTTGAGTGCAATTAAAAGTATTTTCGGTATTGATACCTTTTTTGCCACGGAAACAATTCCTTATCAAGATGGCGCCGTCTTTAAAGGTAATCTACGAGGAGAACCTGAAGAAACTCACAACCGTTTAACCGAGAGTTTAAAGTCACGTGTAGGTGATAAATATAGATTGTTCCTCGTAGAAAATGCTGACTCTAGACCTGTAGTTATCGTGCTTCCTAGCCGTAATGACCCACGTCCAATGTCGATAGCACAAAAAGTGTTTGCTGGAGTTTTGTTAACTGCGACACTAGGTACTTGCTTAGAAGCTGCTGGTTTACTCTTGGGTTTTGACTTCTTTTCTTATCCTGCACGCTACCAAGAAACTTTACCTATTGGTGGAGGCATTTTCATTATTTTAATCGCACATGAAATTGGTCATTGGGTTGCTGCACGGCGCCATCAAGTTCGTTTGAGTTTACCTTTTTTCTTGCCAGCAGTGCAAATTGGTTCATTCGGCGCCATTACTCGTTTCGAGTCACTGTTACTCAACCGTAAGGTTTTATTTAATATATCCCTAGCTGGCCCTGCGACTGGAGGAATTCTTTCTCTAGTAATGTTAATAGCTGGATTGTTGCTATCAAAACAAAGTAGCTTGTTTCAAATACCTAACGAGTTTTTCCAAGGTTCCATTTTAGTTGGAACTTTGTCACGGGTAGTACTAGGCGCCGCATTACAATCACCAACAGTACCAGTAAACCCATTAGTAATTATTGGATGGTTAGGTTTAGTAGTAAATGCTTTAAATTTAATGCCCGCAGGTCAATTAGACGGTGGTCGCATTGTTCAAGCAATATATGGACGCAAAATAGCGAGTCGAGCTACTATTGCCACCTTAATAGTACTAGCACTCGTATCTCTTGGTAATCCATTAGCTATGTACTGGGCAATAGTAATTGTATTTTTGCAACGCGACCTCGAACGTCCTAGCTTAAACGAAATTACCGAACCCGACGACCAAAGCGCAGCTTTAGGTTTACTCGCACTATTTCTAATGATTGCAACACTCATTCCCTTAACCCCCGCTTTAGCCGGTAGACTAGGAATCGGTTAGATAAAAACCACAGAAACCGGGTTTCTTCACCACTAAGCATTACAACTATAAATGTTTATAACAGAAACCCGGTTTCTCAATAGTAAACAAAGTCTACAATAAAAATACTCCTCCCGTGCGTAATTCTTATCCTTAGTCTTATATATAGTATAAGGTTTCAAAACCATACTTCAAATCGATGGTGCAGCTATGATCAATACAACTTCAAGATATTGGAAAATTTGGCAAGTTAACCCTGCTCAAGATAAATTAGGGTATAAACAAGTACCAGTTCCAATTGCTCAAGAGTTCGCTAAAAATCGAGTACCTGACGTAGAAAGTGGAAATAATAGTAACGCCCAAAATGTTCTGTTTTCGTATTTTTACGCAAAAAAAAATAATTCTGATGTAATTAATAGAGCGCAGGCAGGTCTTTGTCTAAGATGTTACGTTTCAGAACCAATACTGAGAGAATGTAAAAAAATAGACTCTTTGTTCAGTGGTGGAAAGCAATTTACGTATCGAGATTTATTACCGTTCGTCCTTAATGATGATGGGCAAAAATTAATTATTTTAGACCAAGATAAAAAAACCCAACTAATGGTAGATGACAACAGTCAAATTAAAACATCTAAATATAAGTTTTTTTCTGTTTCAGTATTACAAACATTTAATCCTGATTCACAATCTCGAATGAGCTTGGATAATTGGGCCTATTTGCAAACCAAGCAAAATCCAGAACTGAAAAGCTTTTTATCTGAGTTTGGTTTCAAACATTTAACTGATTGGGCACTTTTAAACCGAGTCAGGAGAACGCAACTTGAGCGTTTATCAACCCAGGAACGCGATATGGTTAAAGCTTTTCATGCTGTTTATCGTCGAGATAGGCAAATGCAACATCATAAGGGAGCTAAAAAGTGTCCCGACCCCACTTTTGCTCAATTGCAAGAAATGTTAGCTTATTTGCAGCAGTGTCAAGTGTATATTGATACCCCTGTAACGCTGCTCAAAGGACTCAAGAATATTGCTCAACAAATTAGAAAATATGATGTTTGGAGTTCTAGAGAATCTTTAGATATATACGATGCTGAAAGTGGTACGTATCAAACAAGACACGATTTACCAGTTGATTCTCTTGATGAAGTGGATGTAGAACAGCAAGAATTTTTAGATTTTTTACAAAAGCACCTTTATACGGTTTTGAGCGACGTAATTCAGCAACAAGTAGAAGCCAATATCAAAAAATTACAAAAAAGTAGTAAGTATGCACCTTTTGCTGATAAATATATCAAAGGGCTGCAATTATACTACTGTCAGGCAATGTCTTTAAAAGAAATTATGCCTGTATTGGGGATGACAAGTTGGGATCAAACTAGACGAATTCTAAATCCCGGAGATTTATTAACTTCTGTACGCGCGCAAACTGTAGAACAGATGTTAGAAAGTATTTTGAAAAAAGCCGCAGAAAAAGGTTTGACTAAAATTCCACCCCTACCCGACTATCTGAAAGCGCTGACAGAACAAATTGAATCTTATGTAGATGGACAAGTGTTTAAAGCAGCAGCAGAAGAAATTCAAGCAGGGAAAAACCGGACTATGGATAGTTTATATGCCCAACAACTTCGCACGTATACGGAAACATGTACATAAATTGCTCCCGACTTAGAAGAATATACTATACTGCTATCGAAAGCTGGTAAAATCCTTCAAGAAGTAACAGCGAGAACTCAAGATAACTATATTCAACTTAAGAACTTTAAGGTTGAACCAGGTATAAAATTTAGTATTCAACTTAGTTTAGGATATGTGAGTGTGAGTGAAAATTTTGAATTGTAAAAGAATTGTGCAATAAAGTAATGGTTCATTCAGTTATCATCAATTTAGGGTGTGGTAATTTATCCGAGGGTTTCCCTATGGTAACTGTTGGGTTACGGGAAGCAAATAATCCTCGTTCGCAGCAAATTGTCGGTAGTTTGGCGCCGGCGCCGAATTTGATAGAATCGTATCAAAATTGGCGATTGATATATCAAAGTTTGTGTGACCGTGCTGCATTTCGAGGCAGAAACCCTCGTTACGACGCATCACTCAGAAATTTTGAGGATGATGATGACGATGAATTAGAAATTAATGAAGCTGATGTCACAAATGTTTCCGTAGTGAATTTTTATGATTTGTGTCAACAGTTACAACTCGAAATTGATAATTGGCTCTTATCACCAACAATTATCAATATTAACCGACAGTTACGCGCTGCACTGAACCCGATAGATGAAATTCGAGTAATTGTCGAAACTCAAGATGATATTATCCAAAAATTACCTTGGCATTGCTGTAACTTTTTTCAAGATTATCCGCGCGCGGAAGTATCATTTGCGAGGACAGAGTACCAAAGTAGTTATCACTTGCAATTGGCAAAGATTCCTCGAACAAAAGTTAGAATTTTGGCGATTTTAGGTAATTCGCAAGGAATTAATTTAGAGAAAGAAAAAACTTTTTTACGAAGTTTACCAGATGCAGAAGTAGAATTTATTATCAAACCTTCGCGACAGGAATTTAATGATAAACTCTGGGATGCTCAAGGTTGGGATATGCTGTTTTTTGCTGGGCATAGCCAAACAGAGCAAGGAAAAGGGATAATTTATATTAACGAAAACCCAACTAATAACAGCTTAACTATTGAACAGTTGACAGAAGCGTTAAAAGCAGCGATTGAGAAAGGCTTAAAAATCGCAATATTTAATTCCTGCGATGGCTTAGGTTTAGCACAAAGTTTGGAAAAATTAAATATACCAACAACTATTGTCATGCGCGAACCCGTACCGAATAGGGTAGCAGAGAGTTTTTTCAATTATTTTTTACAAGCATTCGTATTTGAACAAAAATCTTTATATATCTCAGTCCAGCAAGCACGACGTAGATTACAAGGATTAGAAGATGATTTTCCTGGTGCGAGTTGGTTGCCAGTAATTTTTATTAACCCTGCGGAGGAACCACCGACTTGGCTAAGTTTACAAGAACAATTTTCGCATCCAACTATATCTCAACCTTCACAAATAAGCACTCAACCCAAAAATCAAAACAAACGTCAAGATTGGGGAGATGCAATTGATGTTTCAACATTTTACGGACGGAATGATGAAATTAACACTTTTAAACAATGGCTGATAAAAGATAAGTGCCGATTAATTACAATTATAGGCATAGGTGGCATTGGTAAAACTGCTTTGTCTGTAAAGTTAGCAGAATCTGTTCAACATGAATTTGATTGCTTAATCTGGCGCAGTTTACGAAATGCACTACCTGTAGAAGATTTATTAACCGATTTAATTGGTTTTTTAACAACAGAACATCAAATAGTTATCGCTAATTCATTAGACAAACAAATAGCGCAATTAATTGATTGTTTGCGTGCTGCACGCTGTTTAATAGTCTTAGATAATTTAGAATCAATTTTAGACAGTGATCAACAAGTAGGGAATTATCGTCAAGGATATACAGGATACGGACAACTTCTGCGATGCATTAGCGATACCCTGCATCAAAGTAGTGTTTTAGTTACTAGTCGTGAAAAACCCAAAGGATTAAACGCCAAAGAAGGCGAAAATTTACCTGTGCGCTTGCTGACTTTAAAAGGTTTAAATTACAGCGAGGGAGAATCAATTCTCTTTTCAAAAGGTTTATCACCATCAGTATCTGAAATAAATAGCTTGGTTAAGTGTTATGCTGGAAATCCATTAGCGCTAAAAATTGCTGCAACAACGATTGTAGATTTATTTGCTGGCAGTATTACTGATTTTTTACAAGCGGGTACAGTTCTTTGTAACGATATTTTTAATTTGCTTGACCAACAATTTCAACGTTTATCAGTCCTCGAAAAACAAGTGATGTATTGGTTAGCAATTTATCGAGAATGGATGTCTATTAAAGAATTACAAAGTAATATTATTGATATAATTAAACAACGAGACTTAATTGCCGCTTTAGAGTCTTTAGTATCTCGCTGTTTAATTGAAATTCAAGCTGGCAAGTTTACTCAGCAGCCAGTTGTTATGGAATATATAACAGAAGAATTAGTTGAAAAAATAACTCAAGAAATTTATAGTAGTGAAATTAATGCTTTAAATAAGTATGCTCTAGTTCTAGTCCAAAATCAAGATTATTTAGTTAACGCTCAAATACAATTTATTCTTCAACCAATCGCAAATAAATTATTAGATTATTTCGCCACTACGGTCAATATTAAAACTCATTTAAATCAAATCATAGCTCAAATTAAAGTTAAAATTAAAACATCTAAATTACCCCAATTTGGTTACGCTGTAGGTAATATTATTAATCTGTTGCGACAACTGCGTATACAATTAAATAATTATGACTTTTCTGACCTAAATATTTGTCAAGCCAACCTGCAAGACATCAATTTACAACAAACAAACTTTACTAATTGCAATTTTAAAACAACAGTATTTACCCAAACATTAGGTAGTTTACTCATAGCAAAATTTAGCCCCGAGGGTAAGTTATTTGCAACAGCTATCGAAAATAATATTTACCTCTGGGAAGTTGATAATATCCAACAATTATTAAAACTTGATGGTCATACTGCATGGGTGCGAGCTATTGCTTTTCATCCAAATGGTAAAGTTTTAGCTAGTGGTAGTAACGATAACACAATTAAGTTGTGGAACGTGGAAACCGGACAATGTTTGCAAACTCTCTCTGGTCATACATCTTCAGTCGCAACTCTTGCTTTCCATTATGACGGTAATATTTTAGCTAGCGGTAGCGACGATAAAACAGTAAGATTGTGGGATATTTCTACAGGGAGCGTGGAAATATTTGCAGGTCATACTAATAATCTGGTTTTTGTCACTTTTCATCCACATGAACAAATATTAATTACCGCTAGCACAGATAACACGGTAAGATTGTGGGATATTACAACTAATGAGTGCGCGCGAATTTTTAAGATAGCAATTAATTGGCGTTTGGCTATCGCCCTAAGTCATGATGGTAAAATTTTAGCGACTGGAAGCGATAGTAATGCAGTTAAATTTTGGGATATATCCAAGGGTGAATGCATTCAAACTTTACCAGATTATCACAGTTGTGTCTGGTCGATAGCGTTTAGTAATGACGATAAAACTATAATTACGGGTAGTGAAGATAACACGATTAAAATCTGGGATGTGGAAACGGGCGAATGCTTACAAACCTTGCGTGAGCATCAACAGCGCGTTTGGTTAGTTGACTTACACCCGAATAATTCTACTTTGCTAAGTATTAGTGAAGACCAAACAATCAAACTTTGGGATATTAACTCGCGACGCTGTTTAAAAACGTTAAAAGGTTATAGTAACTGGATATTATCCCTTGCCTTTAGCCCCGACGGTCAAACTTTAGCTAGCAGTTCCCAAGACAAAAAAATCCGATTATGGGATATGAAAACGGGAACGTGTACTTTAACTCTAGAAGGACACGATAATCTTATCTCCACTATCGCTTTTGCTCCCATCCAGATTCGCGATTGTCTGTTAGCTAGCGGTAGCGATGATAATACTATTAAACTATGGAATCATCAAGGTGAATGCTGGCGAACGCTGCGAGGACACTCTACTTGGGTATATGCGGTTGCATTTAGTCCAGGGGGCGAAATTTTAGCTAGTGGTAGTCGCGATAACACAGTAAAAATTTGGGATTGGCGTACTGGTGCTTGTTTGCATACTTTTGTCGGACACGAACACCGTGTCAAATCAATTAGTTTTCATCTTAATGGTAATATTCTCGCTAGCGCTAGCGATGATAAAACTATCAAAATTTGGGATGTAAATAATCGTACTTGCTTGCAAACGCTGATGGGGCATGAAGAAAGTGTTTGTTGTTTAGTTTTCAGCCCTGATGGTAGTATTATTGCTAGTGGTAGCTGTAATAAAATTATTAAACTTTGGGATGTGAGTACAGGGAAATGTACGCGAACATTATCAGCGCATGACTCTAGAATCCGCGCGCTCGCTTTTAGTCCAGATGGTAAAATTTTGCTTAGCTGTAGCGATGACTGTACGGTAAAATTGTGGGGCGCCAATACAGGTGAACATATTAGAACTATTAAGGAACATGACAAAGCTGTTTGGACGGTAGCAATTAGTGCTGATAATTGCTTATTAGCTAGCGGTGGCGAAGACCAAACGATTAAATTATGGGATTTGCATTCCTGTGAACATATTCAAACTTTGAGATGTACTCGACCCTATGAAGGTATGAATATTAATAATATTACTGGATTAACAGATGCTCAGAAAAAGATTTTAATATCTTTGGGGGCAGTAGATGCATAATTAATACTGCTCGGTTAAGGATGATAGTAGGATACATCAAAGCTATTACAATTTTCAACAAAACGAAAAATCATGTGCTTTGATGCAAAACGGTCACACAAACTTTGATATATTAATCGCCAATTTCGATACGATTCTACCAAATTCGGCGCCGATGTCAAGCTACCGACAATTTGCTGCGAACGAGGGTTATTTGCTTCCCGTAACCCAACAGTTCCCATCGGAAAACCCTCAGATAAATTACCACACCCTAAATTGATTATAACTGAATGAGCCATTACTTTACTGCACAATTCTTTTACAATTCAAAATTTTCACTCACATTTATATCTCCGAAACTAACTTGAATGCTAAATTTTGTACCTGGTTTGCCCTTAAAAGATTTGAGTTGAAGGTAGTTATCTTGAAATCTCGCTGTCACTTCTTGAAGGGTTTTACCAGCTTTCGATAGCAATATTAATTTTATATTTGGCGGTAGAAACTTTTCTCCATTAAAAGGATATAGTTGAGCGAGTACATTAATTTTTTCTTCTTGTGTATCCTCAGATATATCGGGAGAGATGCACACTAATAACGCGAATTTTGTGTTTAAATCTAGACCTAAATTAATAATTTTTGCTTTTTTAGTGTCTTGATTTGTATTCCTGGTACTAAAAGCTAAAGCTAGTTCTGGGTTTGCAAGAGCATCTATAGTTTTCCAACCTTCATCAATTATACCTTGCAACCACTGACTGAGCTTAGTTATATTCGAGTGAATTTGCTTAACTGGGTTAACTTGATTAACTTTATCAATAATTGCTACAGTAAATTCAGACGGTTGGGCATAACGGTAATAAGTTACTATATGATTTGGTTCAGTATCAAAGTAAGAGAATGGAATTTGATAGGCGCCATTATGAACTGGTAATTGCAATTCATTTTGTATCTCAATTAATTGCTTGTAAGGTAGAAATCCTCTAATGATAACTTCTTCCTCTTCTTCTAACACTTCGAGCAATACGTAAAAATGGGGTGTTAACTGCGGTTGTTCAATTATTTCTTGAGGTATATTGACAATTTCGTTCAGTAAGTGTTCAGTCGCAATCGCACAAAGTTTGTAATCACCTAATTTTAGACTACCTGCAATTGCTATCTGGCTCAAATCTCGATAGACTTTTACGGCGCCTATATCGGCAAATTTATTATCCAACCATGCCTCAAGAGCTAGTAGTGCTAATGTATTTAAATAAACTTGCCAAGAAATATCGGCATTATTCTTGTCTAAAGCGCTTGTAGAGGATGCAAGTGCGAGATGTTCGGCTTCTAAACAGACGGTTTCTGGCAATAAAAGCCTAAAATCTTGAGTGGAATTTAACTTGGGCATGATGTTAATTTTACCTCACGTTTGAAGGTAAATAGGCGCCAGTCTTTAGGACTGATGCAGTTTATTGTTGGCCATATTACATATAGGTGCCAAATTTTTCAACTGATGCAGTTTTCTGTCATGCCCAAAAACGAAGCATGACAGAAGTCGTTTGCAGTATAGCCACATTTTATTTTGTAGCAAAATTGAGATGCTCCGTTGCAGGTAACGTACATGTTTCTATATAACTACGAAGTTGTTGGGCATATAAACTATCCATCGTCCGATTTTTCCCAGTTCTAATCTCTTCTGCTGCTGCTTGGAATACTTGTTCATCTACATAAGATTCAACTTGTTCTGTCACTGCTTTCAGATAACCAGCTTCGGGTGGCATTTTAGTCAAGCCCTTTTCTGCAGCTTTTTTCAAAATACTTTCTAACATTTGTTCTACAGTTTGCGCGCGTACAGAAGTTAACAAATCTCCAGGATTTAAAATTCGTCTAGTTTGATCCCAACTTGTCATCCCCAATAAAGGCATAATTTCTTTTAAAGACATTGCCTGAGAGTAGTACAATTGCAATCCTTTAATATATTTATCAGCGAAAGGTGCATATCTACTACTATGATGCAATTTTTTGATGTTGGCTTCTACTTGTTGTTGAATTACCTCGCTCATAACCGTATAAAGGCGCTCTTGTAAAAACTCTAAAAATTCCCGCTGTTCTACATCCACTTCATCAATAGAATCAACGAGTAAATCACGTCTTGGTTGATACTGACCACTTTCAGCATCAAATATATCTAAAGATTCTTTGGAAGCCCAAATATCGTACTTTCTAATTTCTTGGGCAATATTTTTTAGTTCCCTCATCAACCGTGCGGAGGTATTAATAGAAACTTGATACTTTTGCAAATAAACTAACATCTCTTGCAACTGCACGTTTGTGGGGTCGGGACACTTTCTTGCTGCCTTGTGGTGTTGCATTTGTCGGTCTCGACGATAAACAGCGTGAAAAGCTTCAACGATATAGCGGTGTTGGGTTAATAAACGCTCAAGTTGCTTAGTTCTGACTCGATTTAAAAGTGACCAATCGCTTACATGCTTGAAACCAAACTCAGATAAAAAGTTTTTCAGTTCTGGATTTTGCTTTGTTTGCAAATAAGCCCAATTATCCAAGCTCATCCGAGACTGTGAATCCGCATTGAATGTTTGTAACACAGTCATAGAAAAAAACTTATACAATTCTGGTGTAGTCTGACTACAGTTATCTACCATGAGTTGGGTTTTCCCATCTCGGTCTAAGATAATCAATTTCTGTCCATCATCGTTAAGAACGAACGGTAACAAATCTCGATATGTGAATTGCTTGCTACCACTAAACATTGAGTCGACTTTTTTACATTCCCTCAGTATGGATTCAGAAACGTAACATCTTAGACAAAGACCTGCTAGCGCGCGAGTAGTCACATCCAAATTTTTGTTATCTGCGTGAAAATACGAGAATAGTGTATTTTGAATACTAACGTTATCCAGATTGTCTATGTCGGTTAGCTGATTTTTTAAAAATTCTTGAGCAATTGGAACTGGTACTTGTTTATACCCTAACTTCTCTTCTGCTGGGTTAACTCGCCAGATTTTGCAATATCTTGAAGATATATTATTCATAGCTGTACCATCCACTTGAAGTATATTGTTTGTAATTTTACGCCATATACCTATGGGTTGTGACTGATATCGATTATGCAACTTTATGTAACTTCGTTGGTAAAAATTTGCCGTAACTTTTCGGAATGTATCTAACATGAATATGTGTATGATTTATTGCCACGCATAAGAATAAAATCCGTAGGCTAATAGCACAATTCCATTGAAATAGACTATTAATAATAGCAATATTAAATACATAATTATTTGAAAATAAGAGTTTATACGTAAGTATGCGAGATTTGAGCTAAAGTTATTTTATTACAACCATTAGTTTACACTGGCGCCTGTGTTTACATCTTAAGTAAATTTATGTACATATGGTATATGTAGAGACTATTCATGTCGCGTCTCTACATGTACTGCATAAGTCAATATTGCTCACATCTATATAAAAAGTGAAAGCAGTCAAAATGCTGTAAATTGACAAAAAGCAAATGAAATATTAAGAATTATGTTACCTAAATTTCGTCAAACTTTTATTTTAGTTGCAGTCGTTGCAGCTTTATCAACTGGTTGTCGTTATCAGAAAGAGTATAGCAAAATCACAGAAGCAGGAAATCAATATACAACTGCCGTTGATCAGCTATTATCTAAGGCTAGCGATTTACAAGTTGATGCAAGTTCTGAGCAGTTACTATTAGATGACAAACTATCTAACCAAACACAAGAAGCTTATGATAATTTAAATAAACAAGACCAAGAAATGCTACAAATAATTTCTGATATGCGTGAGCATAATCGACTCTTACAAAGGTATTTCCATAAGTTACGGCAACTTGCCCGCTCTGATGCGCCAGAAGAAACCCAAAAAGAAATTGATGGAATTGCAAGCAACATCCAAACAATTAGTTCTCGTCTGCAAACTAGCAGTTTTTTTGCTAATAGAGGAATATTAGGTAGAGTTGGTAAACTTGTGATTAATGCTAAAATCGACGGCGCCCTCAGAAAAGAGTTAGAAAAACGCGACAACACAATTCTACAGGAGCTAACAATACAAGAAAGCATGTTAGGTAGTTTAAGGGGCTTTATGGAACACAGAATTAAGCTAATACAAGATGCACGAGAAACACGTCTGTTAATTCGTCCCTTAATAGACAAAGAACCAATTGAAGCTGGCCTTGCACAAACATGGATAGATGAACGCAGGCAAATGTTTTTGTTCGACCAACATATCGTAGAAATAAAAAATGCTAGTTCTGCATTAAAAGAGTTCAAAGATATTTATAAAGCTTCTGTCGAAGGTAATATTAATTCCGCGCGTCTGAATAATGCATTAGAAGATATTAACACTTTTTTAGCTCTTCTTGTTGACACTAAGCAAACAATCAACTCAACAAATTAACAAAACTAATTACTAATTATTATACAAAAAGGAGAATCAGAACAATGTTGACAACTAATCAATTACTATCAGAACTAAGAACAAGTGTTGAAGAACTTTACTCACCAAAAGTTCAACTTGAAATGGAGCGACAACCTGAATCAGTTAAACAACAATTCTTGAAACAACGCGCACAAACTAGTAACTATCTCCACAACTTGGAAACACAGGAATTAAAAAAATTGGTCGAAAAAATGAAACCTCTTGAGTCAGAATTAAAGAAAGCAATTCAAGATTTAAACCGCGAATTACAAAGTATTAATAATACAGTTAAGTTTATTAGTAGTATCAATGCGGTTACGAGAGTTCTTGCTAGATTGGTAATGATTTTTTAGATAACCCCTCCACCGAAAGCATTCTGTTCACGATGATTATGATTCAATTTTGCGAGTAGGCTGTTCAGTTGCCGCCCTTTCAGACGATTTTTTTACTTCTAACAAACCTCTATCTGTAACTCCTGGAGAGCGTGATGAACCATCCGAATCTTGCTCTTCTTGATTTTCTTGTTCTTCTTGCTCTTCTGCTTGAGTTTTTTTGGTTTCCTGAATATTTTCACTCATAATTCAAAACAAACGTTACATCCATTTTTAGTAGTGCCAAATCAATACTAACTAATTTTCACAATATTACATCCTCCCTGAGAGTTATTTTTACTCTAAGTAGGTTGGGCAATACCAGCCCCTTCAATCAATACAGATAGACTACTAAGAAGGCACATGGGCATGTTTTCTCAGTGCCTACGTCGTAAAAGCATAAAACTGCATAACTTGATTTTTCCAATATCTATTTCTTGATTAAAGAGACTTGTGTGTACACTTAAGCAAATAAAAAAACTAAAGAAGTTAAACTATGAGTATTTATTTTTACAGTATTGTCAATAAATACCAAGACATGAATCTTGACGTTTCGCGAGTTTTTGAAACAATAGAGCTTCCACCTCTAGTAAACGAGCGTGGTGTTGAATGCAATAAAAATTACTTTCAACCTAGTCATATTTACGCTTTTGGCGATAGTTTATCAGATATTGGCAATTGTTTTGATGCAACAAAAAAAGCTTTGGCAAAACCCATACCAGCTACACCTCCCTACTTTTCTGGACGTTTTTCTAACGGTATTCTATGGGTGGAATATATTGCACAACTGTTAGGGTTATGTTCCGACCAATCCACAAATTATGCTATAGGTGGTGCAACTACTGGCGCCACTAATTCATTAGTTCCTAATACACCTGGTTTAACAGGGTTGCAGCCGCAAATCGATAAATTTAAGGCAGAAAACAATCAAACAGACATCAGAGCGCTTTACACTATTTGGGCTGGCGCCAATGATTATTTGGGTGCAGGTGTTACTGACTATAATATACCAGTCAAAAATCTGTCAAATGCAGTCAAATCACTTGCATCTGTTGGCGCCAAAAATATAATGGTCTTCAATCTACCCGACTTGGGTAATCTTCCGAGAACTCGTAATGACATACAAGAGTCGCAATTTTTGACAAATATAACTCGGTTACATAATTCTGCATTGGCTAGTGAGCTAGAAACTCTAAAGCAATCTTTTTCTCAAAGCATCAATCTAATTTTAATAGATGCCTATGTCATATTTAATCAAATTTTCAGTAACCCAGCACAATTTGGTTTTACAAACGTCAAAGATTCGGCACTTTCACAACATGAAAGCTCACTTATATATACCGAAAGCTTTTTCTTTTGGGATGAAATACATCCAACAACAGCAAGTCATCTATTAATGGCACATAAAGCACTGGAAGCACTGGTGTCTGTTAAAGAATTATCTTTGGTATAAAATTGAACGAATTATTACTGGTTATATTTTGATCGAGCCAATTGACCAAATCGTAAATATCATAAAAATTCACGGTTTTGGGATTTTTGTTTCTGGAATATCACGAATTTCAAGTGTAGTTTCGTAATTTATTTAGCTCAGACTCAGTAAAAGGGTTTTTGTTAGCTCGTAGGGATTTGACCCAAGCTTGCCGTTGTAGTTTACTTTTTTTATCATCAGTCTGGGCAATATATGCTTCAAAATCAGCAATAGCTCCTTTGTAATCTCCCGTTAGCGCTCTGGCTAATCCTCGGACATCACGAATGCTACCATTATTTGGAGCAAGTTTAACGGCTTTTTCGCAGGCAAAGATTACCAATGCAGCAGATTCATATAGGCTACCTCGCCAACAAATATCAGCTAGGGTGTTTGCATCAATTTCCACTTTAGGGTCAACTTTTTCAGCTTGGTTATAAGCAGCAA
Organism: Calothrix sp. PCC 7716; assembly: GCF_019977735.1. GTDB lineage: Bacteria > Cyanobacteriota > Cyanobacteriia > Cyanobacteriales > Nostocaceae > Dulcicalothrix. The sequence continues at coordinate 2,189,678 of NZ_AP025018.1, forward strand.
TAGCTTCTTTTATTTTTTTCTCTTGAATAAGAGTACGTGCTTTAGTAACTAAACCTTCAGCTGCTAGCTGTTGGGCTTTTTTTTGTGGGTTGATGTTTAAGCTTGGGTCTAATTTTAAGGCTTCTTGAAAGTTGGTAACAGCATTTAGTATATCATTCTCTCTTGCTAGGTTTTCGCCTTCGTTTATTAAGTGTTCGGCTTTGCCTTTATTCTCAAATTTTTGTGCTTTTTGCTGAGGGACAAATTTCGTTAATTTCGAGTTCCACTTCAAAGCTGTTTTGAAATTTGCAATAGCTTTATCTATATTACCAGCTTTTGCTTCTGCTTCTCCGGCTTTTAGCAAAAACGGCGCAGCAGCTTTTAATTTTTCTGGTGTTTGGCATAATTCTAATTTTTGCAATTCTTTTAATTTTTGCACCGGAGAGAGTAAACTGTTTTCTAACCACCAAGTTTCCAAGTCAAAGTCTCGGTAAAGCTTAAATACGCTTACTAACGTGTCTATAACTCCAGCGTACCATTGCTCTGGAGTTATATCCGCTGTACCAATGGCGGTGATGTCAACTGCTGCACAAGCAAAATCCTCCGAAAGCAAGCGCTGCATTACTCGCACTCGCAAGCTTGATTTTCCCATTTTCCGAGAATTTAGTACATAACAAAATTCACCCGCTTTTAGCCCTGTGTATAAATCATGGTCTGCTTGGCGAGTGACATATGTGGGAGAATTAGAGGGAAGACTTCCGCCGACTTGATACATACCCTTTTAGATTTTAGATTTTCCCCAGTACCTACAGATTTTGATGAGTGACCTGCTATACTATCAATCGACTTCTGAGTTCTATCAGGAAAGTGGGGAGTAGCTAACTGCTCGTATTCGTGTAACTAAAATCTGGTAAAAACTACTAATATCTGCTAATGGCTCTTTAAAATCTGAAATATACTTCTTTCCTTGTGTTTCAAATGCACGTGTGTAATAAATATAACAATCAGATTTGTTGAGGTCATATTCATTATGATTTTATGTTAACTGATGCACGCACATAGAAAGAGATATAGATAAGTCGAATAATTGTAATAATTAATAAATATTATAAAAACCAAAAATACTTTGTCAAAGCGAATATTATCTGATAGAATATAAATTATATAACTTGTAGGTCGAGCAGTTATAATATGGGAAAATCATTATTAAGTGAACTGACACATCGTTCTTATTCAAAAGTAAAAAATCAGTCAGGAACACGTACTCCCCAATTACGAGTAGGGGTGGAAGCAAAATTGCCTTATCACTCATTTATGTCAGATTGGGGTGATAAATACCAGTCAATAATGCGTACAGCATTAAATGAATTGCAACATGGGCAATCAGAAGACTATATTGAAAAAACTTTTCAGGAAAAGTTTAATATTGATTGGGCGTGGGCTGATTCAATTGCAACTGATGCAAAAGGCACATTTGACCAATTAATTGAAGCACGCGCTTTAAGAATAAAGGCACTAGATGACGATATAAAGGCAGGTTGGAAGTCTGTTGCATCGACAATTGAATTAATGGAACAACAGTTAGCGCTCCCCTCACGTAAGAACATGAAAGGGTTTGCAAAGCGTTTGATGGGATTAGAATCTAAAGTTAGTAGACTTGAACGCAAACAAGTAGAGAAAGAAGAATTAGAAAAAACGAAAAGACTACATATATGTTTTGGTAGCGCTAAATTATTTAATGCCCAGTACCATTTAGAAGAAAATGGTTATTCGTCTCATGATGAATGGCGTGTAGATTGGGAGAAAAAACGTGGTGGTAATTTCTACAGTGTAGGTAAAGGCTCAGTTTCGGGCAACAATCCTGTAGCCAAAATATTTTATATATCAGGCGATATATTTAGTGTAACCTTCGCGGTTCCTAGATTTTTACGTGATAAATATGGAGATACAGTCAGTCTGAAGTTTGAGGTATCAGGACAACGTAAACATAATTTACTTTATGCCTTAGAAGTAAAAAAACCAGTTACAGTTCAATGTTTCCGACGCGAGCATAAAAATGACCAATGGTATATTCACCTTACAACTTACGTCCAAGATGTTCCGACTATTTCTAGTATAAATAATGGATGTATTGGTATTGACTTAAATGCAGAAACTATTGATGTAATTTACATTAAACGCGACGGGAATCCGGAAAGAAGTCGCAATGCTATAAGTTTTCCCATTCCGACAGGAACAACTGGACAGAAAGAGGCGAAACTTCGTGATATTGTATGTGAAATTGTTAAATTAGCAGAAATTTATCAATGTCCAATTGCTTGTGAGAATCTTGATTTTTCAACAAAGAAGAATCAACTTAGGCATAGTGGAACTAAAGAATATAACCGGATGTTGACAGGTTTTATTTATGATAAATTTCGTTCATATCTTGTTGTTAGAGCAGAAAAGTATGGAATAGAAATATTATTTAAATCACCATTTATGACTAGTGTTATAGGTATGGTGAAATACATGGCAAAATATGGACTAAATAGCGCTAGTTCTGCCGCTATGGTAATAGCTAGAAGAGCTATGGGTTTTAAAGAGTATATCCCCCAGCAATGGTTAAAAACTCTCACTGCATTTTTGCAGCCAGAGGATTGGAAAGATGCAGGTTTCGGGGGAGGGTGGAGACGAATTTCAGCTTGGCTGAAAAAATTTTTCATCCGTAGACCCCGTATGTTTGAACTCGATACCGTGCTTCGGTTTTTATTAGATTCCTTATTAACCCAATCCCAGAAAAAGACCCATAAAAAGCGAAAGTCGGGAGGTAGCAAGCAGTCTGGGGGTAAGAGAACGGGAAAGGTTAACCCTACTGAAGCTCAAGTTCCACTTGAACGAGAACAAATGAAGGTCACGAATTCAGGGGCATTCACCGTGGCTCCGTAACTGATTCTGGTAATGATTTTATAGGTTTTTACCAGTTTTTATCAGGTTTTTTAGTAGGTGATTAGAAGGCGCTATTGAGTAAAACTAAAGAACCAGTTAGATTTTACAAAGCGTTGATTCCACATATATATAGGTGTAGGTAAATTTAAGTTATGCAGTTTTCAATAAACAATACATATGTATCAAATCTGTCCGGTAGAAAAAATGTTTGAAAAGTCAGACAATGTATAGACAAGGTATAAATTGTCCCAAGCGAGTGGAGTGCAACGGAACGTAATGCGGAGCATTTGCCCTTACTGCTAGAATCTGGCTTTTGAAGCATATACTGCCACAGCAATTCTATTGTAAATTTTATTAGTAATCTAAGGCTTGGTGTTTTCCGCATTGCATAAGTTAACTTTAGTGACACCCATAACATCTAAGTAGGTACGTCAATGCCGAACATTGCAATACTAATATACTATAAATAAAGTAAACTAGGGGTGTGTGTATGAACGTAACTCAACAAACGGAAACATTTAATAACCCAGAAACTGGCGCCGAAACAGGTTTTGCTCGCAATTTAGCATTTATTATTGGTATTGATAATTACCAAAATGGTATATCTCCTCTCAAAACAGCCGTCAACGATGCCAAAAAGCTCGTAGAAGTTCTGCGCTCTAAGCATCAATATCAAACTTGGATATGTTTAGACAACGTTGCAACCTTAAGTAATTTAAATCAATTTTTAGAGGAAAAATTACCCGCACAAGTTACCGAAAATGACCGCTTGTTATTTTACTTTGCTGGTCATGGAGTTGCACTGAATGGAGATGATGGTCCTGTTGGTTACTTAATTCCCCAAGATGCGAAGCTGAATGAGACCAAGAGTTATTTACCAATGGCGAAGTTGCATTCGGCTTTGAGTAAATTACCTTGCCGGCATTTTTTAGGTATTTTGGATTGTTGTTTTGCAGGCGCCTTCCGGTGGTCGAGTACACGTGATTTAATTACATCCCCTGAAGTTATCTATCAAGAACACTACGACCGCTTTATTCGAGATGCGGCATGGCAAATAATTACTTCCTCAGCTTCCGACCAGAAAGCCTTAGATAACTTTAATTTAGATACAGAACGCGGTCAAGTTGGTAATCATTCTCCTTTTGCTGCTGCATTACTAGAAGCATTAGAAGGCGCCGCAGATACTTATCCTCCTGCTAAAAATGGTAAACAGAGTGGAGATGGGGTAATTACAGCTACCGAATTATATTTACATTTACGCGATAGGGTCGAAATTCCTACAGAGAAACAGCGTCTGCGTCAAACTCCTGGTATTTGGTGTTTAAATAAGCATGATAAAGGCGAGTATATCTTTCTTTCTCCTAGTCACAAGTTAAATTTACCATCGGCGCCGCCATTAGACGAATCCAAAAATCCCTATCGCGGTTTAAATTCATTTGAAGAAGAACACAGCGAAATATTTTTTGGCAGAAGTAAGTTAGTTGAAAAATTACAAAAGTTTGTCAAAATTAATCCTCTGACAGTTGTACTCGGCGCCAGTGGTTCAGGTAAATCGAGTTTGGTCAAAGCCGGATTAATTCCTAAGTTAAAACAAGAAGCTAATAATAGTTTCAGTCCCGATGGCAAGATGCTAGCTTCTGCCAGTGATGACAGCACGGTTAAATTGTGGGATACCACCAATGGCAAAGAAATCAAAACCCTTACTGAGCATATAAACTCGGTTTATGGTATTAGCTTCAGTCCCGATGGCAAGATGCTAGCTTCTACCAGTGCTGACAGCACGGTTAAATTGTGGGATACCACCAATGGCAAAGAAATCAAAACCCTTACTGAGCATACAAACACGGTTTGGGGCATCAGCTTCAGTCCCGATGGCAAGATGTTAGCTTCTGCCAGTTCTGATAACACGTTGAAACTGTGGGATGTCAGCACAGGCAAAGAAATCAAAACCCTTACTGGGCATATAAACTCGGTTTATGGTATCAGCTTCAGCCCGCATGGCAAGATGCTAGCTTCTGCCAGTGCTGACAAAAATGTGAGACTGTGGAGGCTGGATTTTGATTATTTACTCCGGCAAGGGTGCAATTTTGTGCGCGAGTATTATAAAACCAATCCCCCTGATAATGAGAGTGACAAGCACTTGTGTGATGGTCTTGGTAATTTTTAATACCGCTACGCCGAAACAAGTTACGTAAGTCCTATTCGTATTAAAAAACCGGCGTTGCATAAATGTTTACCCAACAGCAAATCCATCATATTGGCGCAAAAATGCCGAGTGGTAAGCTAATACAATATCCTGTTTAGGCACGCCTAATTCTACTAAAGTATTCGCAACACCATCTTCTGTTCCATCATATTGAATCCAAATTTTATCACCAATTAAATCAATGTGTATCAAGGCGCCGTATATTCTTTGAAACCCATCCCAACCAGCATGAAATATTTGATAATGGTCGTCAAGAGTATCAAACATTTTATAAACTTCTATTTCTCCACCTGATGGTTTCATTTCCAAATATGGCATTAAGCATTGACGAATTAGTTGACGATAATGATTTAATTTATCCATTGCTCAATCACCTCGGTTACTGGGTCAAATATTAATAATTTGATGTGGTAAGTTTGGACACTTAACTTTGGTAAATCTCTACGAAAAAAGGTTCGGTATATTTCTGTTGTCACAGCCAAATATAGTTGACGCTCTGGCTGCTGTATCTGTAAAACTGCTCTATAATTAAGAAACTGCCCTAACGCTGTATGAAAATCTGTAATTGCTGACGCTCCAATAAAACTTTTCACTTCTACTGCTATCTTTTCCTGCGCGCGTTCTGCTGTTATTAAACGTTCAGCAGCTAAGTCAATTCGTAACTGGTCGTCTCCTAACCTTAGATATAATGGCTCTGTCACTGTCCAGCCATCATTTTGTAATGCAGCCTTTGCGGCGTTGTGGAATAGGTCTTTAGCTGACACAACAGAGTAATAATAAATTTTAGACTGTACGTTTTTTCTCTAGCCATAATTATACCATTTCTATTTTAGTTTTTACCAACTTTTGGCACAAAAATCCTAAATAGTATAAGAGTATTATCAATGAACCACAAAGGACACAAAGGAAGAAAGAAGAGGAAGTGTTGGCAACGGATGTTAAACGGATGTAACGGATAGTTGATTCGTTTAAAGGAGGCGCCTTAATTTTAAAATCTTGTTTGTAACAAATAAATCATCCGTTACATCCGCTACATCCGTTGCAAACCAACCAAAACTTATGACGCACCCTACTGGTCTGTGTCATTAATTCTGGGGTGTAGAGACGCGATATATCGCGTCTCTACAAGGTTTTGATATTTACGCAACACACTAAAATTAATGACACGAACCACTACTGTTTCATGTCATTAATTTTGGTTGGTAGAGACGCGATTAATCGCGTCTCTACAAAGGTTTGATATTTACGCAACACACCAAAATTAATGACACAGACCACTACGCCAATATCAACCAATTTGCAAGGCGCCAGAAAAACAAACTGCATAAGTTTGAATGTATGGCACCTAAAACAATGTATAAAATGAGGGATATAGGGTTATGACTAGTAGTATCTATGCATTGTTGGTAGGAATTGATAACTATGCTAAACCTGTGAGTCCGCTCCAGGGTTGTATAAATGATGTAATGGCTGTAGAAGAGTATTTAAAAACACGGGTAAAAGCAGAAGGATGGAATTTACACTTAAAAATTCTTAAAGATTCAGAAGCAACCCGTCAAGGTATAATTGACGGCTTTAGTGAGCATTTATGTCAAGCGAATAGCAATGATGTAGCTTTCTTTTACTACAGTGGTCATGGTTCCCAAGAACCAGCACCCCCAGAGTTTTGGGAATTTCAACCGGACAAATTGAACGAAACGCTTGTTTGCTACGATAGCCGTATGGAAGGAGGTAAAGATATAGCAGATAAGGAGTTAGCCTATTTAATCGCAAAGGTAGCAGAAAAAAATCCCCACATTACCTTAATATTAGATTGCTGTCATTCCGGTTCGGGGACAAGAGACCCATTCCAAGAAACCGCTGTTCGCCAATATACAGCTGATGTGCGCTCTCGTCCTCTAGATAGTTTTATTTTTTCTAAAGAAGATATTCCAAGTTTCCGCTCTTTAGACAAACAAGCATCGGGTTGGAATTTACCAAGGGGTAAACATATTTTGTTCGCATCTTGTCAAAACTCAGAAACTGCCAAAGAATATAAAGTTGATGGTGAACACCGAGGCGCCTTTTGTTATTTTCTCACCAAAACGCTTAACGAAACTCAAGGAAATCTTACCTATCGAGATTTATTTAAACATATCAATGCTTTGGTACGCACTAAAGTTAAACAACAATCACCGCAATTAGAAGCAACTGATAGTAAAGATTTAGACCAATTATTTCTAGGTGGAGCAGTAAGCGATTGCGCTCCATATTATACTGTTGAGTATCACAAACAATATGGTTGGATAATTGATGGCGGCGCCGTACATGGTGTACCTCGTCCAAAAGATGGTGAAACTATGCATTTGGCACTATTTCCAATCACAGCCCAATCTGAAGAATTACGTAAATTATCTAATAAGCTGGGAGAAGCGCAAGTTACCGAAGTTTTACCACAACTAAGTCAAATCACAATTAACTCAATTACAAATTTAGACAAAGAACAAACTTTCAAGGCTGTTATTACTAGTTTACCTTTGCCACCAAAAGGTGTGTACTTTGCTGGTGAAGAAGAAGGAGTGCAATTACTAAAACAAGCATTACAAAATACTAATGATGGGCAACCTTCGCTGTATATACGCGAAGTTAGCGAGAACGAAACTGCTGAATTTAAAGTTGTCGCTTCAAACGGAGAGTATATAATTACCCGACCTGCAGATGGCATACCGATAGTTAATCAAATTCCTGGTTATAGCCAACAAAGCGCTATATTAGTTGTGCAACGTCTCGAACACATTGCCCGCTGGACAAATCTTAGCGAATTATCTAGTCCTGCAAATAGTCGAATTAGTACGGGTGCAATTCAACTTGAAATTCATCAAGACAATCAAGTTTTAGAAGATAGTGAAATTAATCTTAGTTACTATCAAGACGATAGCGGTAAATGGAACCGACCAAGCTTCAAAATCAAGCTTAAAAATACCAGCAACGAAACTCTCTATTGTGCATTACTCAACTTAACCCAAAAATTTGCAATTAATGCGGGCTTTTTTGAAGCAGGTTGCGTCAAACTTGAACCTAACCAACACGCTTGGGCATTCGGTGCAAAAGCTATTCCTGCCATCGTCCCTGACGATTTATGGCAGCAGGGAGTTACAGAGTATCAAGATATTGTCAAGCTCATCGTTTGCACCAATGAATTTGATGCCAGATTATTAGAACAAGATAAACTCGATTTACCGCGTAAAACATATACTCAACGTAGTGTACGGTCAAGTACCCTTAACCGTTTGATGAGTCATTGGCAATCGCGCGATTTAATTTTAGATGAACCAGCCGATGAATATGATGATTGGGTAGCTACTCAAGTTGCAATTAAAACGATTAGACCCCTGGAAACTGTTACCATACAAAATTCTGGTAATGGAGTATCTTTGGGTGCAGGAGTAATTTTAAAAGCTCATCCTCATTTACAAGCAGAAGCTCGTTTAACCACTATTTCTCCATCTAGCAGAAATGCAGATAATTATTATTTACCTCCCATTTTACGGGACAATCCCCACAGTCAACCCTTTACTTTAACAAACAGCCGAGGAATAGAAACAGGTGCAAACGCTTTAGTACTAAGTAATGTCGATACTGCTACTATCTCCACTGTTACCCGTGAAAACCCATTAAAATTAGTCGTTGACACATACTTGGCGCCGGGTGAAAAAGTAATACCAATAGCTTACGACGGCGAATTTTATCTACCGTTGGGGGTGGGGTATTCTTGTAACGGAAGAACCGAAATTATATTAGAGCGTCTTCCCGAACCTGAACAAGGAGAGCGCAGTATAAAAAGCGCTTTCCAGATTTACTTCCAAAAAGTCGCCAGCGAAAAACTAGGATTTAAGTATTCTTATCCGCAGTTAGCTATAGCAAAGGTCAACGCTTCGGAAAAAGTTAGCTATGAAACTGATTTATTTGCAATCAAACAACAAGTAGCCCAAGCCAAAAGAATAGTTTTGTTCATCCACGGAATTATCAGCGCCACCGAAAGTATGTTACCTGCAATGCTTCATGCGACCTGGGCAGTTGCAGGAGAGGAAAAGCCCTTAGCTCAAATGTACGATTTAATTCTTGCTTTTGATTACGAAAACTTGAACACCTCAATTGAAGAAAACGCGCGGCTATTAAAACAACGTCTCGAAACAATAGGTTTGGGAGAAAACCACGGTAAACAGTTACATATCGTTGCTTATTCGCTGGGTGGGTTAATATCTCGGTGGTTAATAGAACGCGAAGGAGGTAACAAAATTGTCAATCATTTAGTAATGTTAGGTACGCCAAATGCAGGTTCCCCTTGGTCTACAATTCAAGATTTTGCAACGACATCGCTCACATTAGTGTTAAATAACATATTCGCAGGCGCCTTACCGATGACCATATTGGCTAGTTTGCTTACTTCCCTAGAAAAAATTGATGTTTCCCTCGATCAAGTTCGACCTGGGTCAGATTTTCTGAAATCTTTAGCAGTGAGTCCCGACCCAGGTATTTCTTACACAATTATTGCTGGCAATAACTCAGCAATATCCACAATAAGTGAAACCAAGAAATTACAACAATTAATACAGAAATTGAAACATAAATCAATCAACTTAGCATTCTTTGGTCAAATCAATGACATTGCGGTAACGGTGAGCAGTATAACAAGCGTGAATAACGCGCGCTCACCCCAACCACAAATTTATCAAGTAGATTGCAATCACCTCAATTACTTTAGTGATACCGCAACATTAAGCATACTTGCTAAGACGTTGATGGAAAGCGCTGTTACATCACATGCGGTTAATTGCCCATAATATCCATGCCGTAGAGACGCGATTCATCGCGTCTCTACAAGAATCTTGGTACAATACGTAAAATCTATTAAACCTGAATGGTAGTTAAAAACACTTTTAACTATTTTTTTATAAATATATTATTAACTATATAGTATATGAAGAAAATCCTTATATTATCAGCCAATCCGAAGGATACATCGAAACTACGCCTTGATGAAGAAGTGCAAGAAATAGAGGCTGGATTAGAACGTTGTAAACATCGCTCAGAGTTTGAAATTATTTCTAAGTGGGCAGTGCGTCCTGATACTTTGCGTCAAGCTTTGCTAGACCATGAACCAGAAATTGTTCACTTTTGTGGACATGGTGCTGGTGTTGATGGTTTGGCATTAGAGAATAAGTTTGGAGAGACGCAATTAGTCAGTACAAACTCACTAGGAGGACTGTTTAAACTGTTTGAAGGCAAGATTAAGTGCGTTATTCTCAATGCCTGCTACAGTGAAGCACAATCTGAGGCAATTAAACAGCACGTTGACTGGGTAGTAGGCATGAATCAAGCGATTGGCGATAAAGCTGCAGTTCAGTTTGCCAAAGGATTTTATGATGCTTTAGGCGCCGGTAGGTCATATGAAGATGCATTTGCCTTTGGTTGTAATGCAATTGATTTAGAAGAAATTCCCGAAGTTTCTACTCCAGTAATGAAAAGCAAGAATTCTGGTAGCCAAACGACTATACCACCACAAGAACCCAAGGAGGCGCCAGTAATCCGGGGTGAAAATCTATCTTCAGAGGTGCGTACAATTAGCAGCGTATCAAAACCATTGAAAACTTCAGCAACTCCTCTAGAAAACCCAGAAGGACAAGTACCACTAAAATCTTTGTTCTATGTAGAACGTCCACCGCATGAAGTTGACTGTTACGAAACTATTCTTCAACCCGCTGCTTTGATTCGCGTTAAAGCACCCCGACAAATGGGTAAAACTTCTTTAATGACGCGGATTCTTCACCATGCCCAACAGCATGATTATAGAACTGTACGTTTGAACTTTCAATCAGCCGATGGCGAATTATTAGACACTTTAGATGAATTTTTGCAATGGTTTTGTGCTAGTGTCGCTTTTGAATTAGATTTACCAGATAAACTTGATGAATATTGGAAAGGTATTTTAGGTAGCAAAAATAAGTGTACAAGGTACTTTGAGAGGTACTTATTACCCCAGATTAATAGTCCCATAGTGTTAGGGTTAGATGAAGTAGATCAAGTCTTCAAGTATCCAGAAATTGCTGCAGACTTTTTTGGGTTATTGCGAGCTTGGCATGAACGCGCGAAAAATGAGGCAGAGTGGCAAAAACTCGCGTTAGTGATTGTACATTCCAAAGAGGTTTATATACCCCTTAATATCAATCAATCACCTTTTAATGTCGGATTAGCGATTGAGTTACCAGATTTGAACGTAGCTCAGATGCAAGATTTGATACAGCTACATGGATTAAACCTGACTGGCAAAGAAGTAGAGCAGATAATTAATCTCGTCGGTGGGCATCCTTATTTACTCCGAGTTGCCTTGTATCAAATAGCTCGTGGCAGAATTACCCTAGAAAAGCTTTGGGAAATAGCACCGACTGAGGAAGGTCCTTACAGCGAGCATTTACGGCGCCATTTACTGAATTTACAAGAAGACGAACAATTATTGACAGCATTTAAACAAGTGCTTGCAGCTTCACAACCCGTAGATGTGGGAACCACTGCAGCATTTAAACTCCGGAGTATGGGACTGGTTAAATTACAAGGAAACTCCGTGGCGCCAAAATGTTATTTATATAGAAAATATTTCAGCGCGCGCTTGGAGGTTGTATGACACAATACCAAGTCGGTGGCAGTCTTCCTGCTAATGCTCCAATTTATGTCAGGCGCCAAGCTGACCAAGATTTATATGAAGGCTTAAAAGCGGGTAATTTTTGCTACGTCCTCAACTCCCGGCAAATGGGCAAGTCGAGTTTGCGGGTACAGGTAATGCAACGGTTAGTTTCCGAAGGTTTTGCTTGTGCAGCAGTTGACATTACAGCGATTGGAACAGCCGATATTAACTCAGAACAATGGTATGCTGGGGTAATTGATACCTTAGTAGGTATTTTTAAACTTTACAAAGAATTTGATTTAGAAACTTGGTGGCAAGAAAATAGTTTACTATCCCCTGTGCAAAAGCTGGGTAAATTTATTGATACAATTTTATTAGTGAAAATTACGAATCAAATCATTATATTTATTGATGAAATTGATAGTCTTCTGAGTTTAGATTTTAAAGATGATTTTTTTGCAGCAATTCGTGCGTGTTATAACAAAAGAGTTGATAAACCAGCATATAAACGATTAACTTTTGCCTTACTGGGGGTAGCAACTCCTTCAGATTTAATCAGTGATAAAAACCGCACACCGTTTAATTTAGGGACAGCAATTCAACTAAATGGTTTTGAATTGCACGAAGCGGCGCCGTTAGCACAAGGTTTAACAGATAATTCTCAAGAAATATTACAAACCGTATTAAACTGGACAGGGGGACAGCCATTTTTAACCCAAAAAGTATTAAAAATTTTAGCAAACCATAATAATGTAGAGACGTTACATGTAACGTCTCTAGATGCCAAATGGGTTTCACAAATCATCCAAACCCAAATTATAGACAACTGGGAAACCCAAGACGAACCAGAACACCTAAGAACAATACGCGACAGACTTCTTCGCAACGAAAAGCGCGCGGGTAGGTTATTAGGACTATATCAACAAATTATCTCATCCTCCCTTACAGAAATCTCTGGAATAGCAGGGGATAACACCCCAGAACAAATGGAACTGCGGTTAACAGGGTTAGTAGTAAAGCGAGATGGCAAACTACAGGTATATAACCCCATTTACCAAAAAATATTTAATACAGATTGGGTAGAAAAAGAACTAGCAAAACTGCGTCCCTATTCCCAAACCTTGAATGCTTGGTTAGAATCTGACCGCAAAGATGAATCACGGTTGTTACAAGGACAAGCTTTACAAGATGCCTTAAATTGGGCAAATGATAAAAGTTTAAGCGATATAGATTATCAATATTTAGGCGCCAGTCAAGAACTAGATAAGCAAGAAGTTAAATTTGCCCTAGCAGAAACAGAGAAAAAAGCTCTTCAAATTGTCGCCGACGCACAAAGCAAAGCCAAACGCACCAAACGCATTAGTTTAACTATATTATCAGTAGCGGTTCTTGGGACAATCGGAGCGGGTTGGTATGCCAACACATTAATCAAAAATGCAGAAACAGTTACTGCCTTGGAGCGACAAAGTAATAGTGCTTTAGAAGTGTTTAATGCCAAGCAAATAGATGGGTTACTCTTAGCAATGAGCGCCGGACAAGATTTACAAAAGTTTGTTGGGAAAAATGCCCCTATCGATACGTATCAAGTTACCAGCCCCATTGGCGCCTTACATAGCATTTTAACTAAAATTCAGGAACGTAATCAACTTAATGGGCATACAGATTATATCAGAAACGCCAATTTTAGCCATGATGGCAAGACGATAGTCACCGCATCAGACGACAAAACCGCCAAGGTCTGGGAGACGACAACTGGCAAGTTGGTTTCCACCCTCACAGGGCATAGTTCAAATGTCAGAAACGCCAATTTTAGCCCCGATGGCAAGACAATAGTCACCGCCTCAAACGACAATACCGCCAAGGTCTGGGAGACGACAACTGGCAAGTTACTTTCCACCCTCACAGGGCATAGTTCAAATGTCAGAAACGCCAATTTTAGCCCCGATGGCAAGACAATAGTCACCGCATCAGACGACAATACTGCCAAGGTCTGGGAGACAACAACTGGCAAGTTGGTTTCCACCCTCATAGGGCATAGTTCAAATGTCAGAAACGCCAATTTTAGCCCCGATGGCAAGACGATAGTCACCGCCTCATGGGACAATACTGCCAAGGTCTGGGAGACAACAACAGGCAAGTTGGTTTCCACCCTCACAGGGCATACATTTTATGTCAACAACGCCAATTTTAGCCCCGATGGCAAGACGATAGTCACCGCCTCAGCAGACAATACCGCCAGGGTCTGGAAGACGACAACTGGCAAGTTGGTTTCTACCCTCAATGAGCATACATCAAATGTCAACAACGCCAATTTTAGCCCCAATGGCAAGACGATAGTCACCGCCTCAAGTGACGGTACTGCCAAGGTCTGGAAGACGAAAACTGGTAAATTGCTTTCCACCCTCACAGCACATACATCTTATGTCATAAACGCCAATTTTAGCCCCGATGGCAAAACGATAGTCACCGCATCAGCAGACAATACTGCCAAGGTCTGGGAGACGACAACTGGCAAGTTGGTTTCCACCCTCACAGCGCATATATCTACTGTCAACAACGCCAATTTTAGTCCAGATGGCAAGACGATAGTCACCGCATCAGATGACAAAACCGCCAAGGTCTGGGAGACGACAACTGGCAAGTTGGTTTCCACCCTCATAGGGCATACATCTTATGTCAACAATGCCAATTTTAGTCCAGATGGCAAGACGATAGTCACCGCATCAGATGACAAAACCGCTAAGGTCTGGGAGACAACAACAGGCAAGTTGGTTTCCACCCTCATAGGGCATATATCTACTGTTAATAACGCCAATTTTAGTCCAGATGGCAAGACGATAGTCACCGCCTCAGCAGACAATACTGCCAAGGTCTGGGAGACGACAACAGGCAAGTTGGTTTCCACCCTCACAGGGCATACATCTGCTGTCAACAACGCCAATTTTAGTCCAGATGGCAAGACGATAGTCACCGCATCAGGAGACAAAACCGTCAAGGTCTGGGAGATGAAAACTGGCAAGTTGGTTTCCATCCTCACAGGGCATAAATCTACTGTCAACAACGCCAATTTTAGTTCAGATGGCAAGATGATAGTTACCGCATCAGGAGACAAAACCGCCAAGGTCTGGGAGACGACAACAGGCAAGTTGCTTTTTACCCTCGAGCATACAGACATTGTCAACAACGCCAATTTTAGTCCAGATGGCAAGACGATAGTCACTGCCTCAAACGACAAAACTGCCAAGGTCTGGGAGACGACAACTGGCAAGTTGGTTTCCACCCTCATAGGGCATACATCTTATGTCAACAACGCTAATTTTAGTCCAGATGGCAAGACGATAGTCACCGCATCAGATGACAAAACCGTCAAGGTCTGGGAGACGAAAACTGGCAAGTTGGTTTCCACCCTCACAGGGCATATATCTACTGTCAACAACGCCAATTTTAGCCATGATGGCAAGACGATAGCCACCGCCTCATGGGATAATACCGCGAAGGTTTGGCAATGGAAAGGGTTAGGGGAACTATTAGATACTGGTTGTGAGTGGTTAAAGGATTATTTGGTAATTAACCCTACTGAACTACAAAAATTAGAAGTATGTCAAACACCATCAAACTTAAAAGCAGCGGCGCCGTATGGTAGTATTCGTAATAATCGGGGATTAGCGAGGGCACTGACGGGAAATTACAAAGGCGCCATACCCGACTTTGAGGCATACATGCAAGAGATTGATGATAAAGAAAGTAAAGCACAATGGCAAGGATGGGTGAAAGACCTGCGTGCGGGTAAGAATCCGTTTACTAAGGAAGTGTTAGATAAATTGCGCTCACAAAAAGCTAATTAATATTCAGCGAAAGGCGCCAAGTTTTGGGAAGTTAAAGGTTTTACCACAAAGACTACTGGCGGTCACGATATCTAACCGAACAGCATTTCTACGTAGTAACCCTTAATTGCGAACAAACATGTTCTTAATATTATTTTTACACGCAGTCCATTAAAATGGACTTTTGCTATTAGCCTAGGAACTTTTAGCCCTAGGCGGGTATGAGCATAGTTGCAAATAGAGTAATTAATATTACATATACAAATTTAGGTGCAAGTTAGGGGGTACACAAAGTTTAATAGCTAGCTTTGGCGCCAACGACAGATTAAACGAGAGATTTTGGAGTCACACTCAAGGGAACGTGACTGCATAAGCCAAAATTAGCGACAACTATATATAAACAGAGATAGTGAACAAAACCACTCTGCTTATTCAAAAAGACTCAAAACAACAAAACTCAATTATTTAAGGAGAAAAAACATGTCAGTTCAAGCCAATCGAACAACTCTACGTGTCGGTAGCACCGGTAAAGATGTTGAATTTGTGCAATCAGTCCTAAATGTTCATGGTTTTGGTCGTATAGCTGAAGATGGAATATTTGGTTCTAGAACCGAAGGTGCTGTTAAGAAATATCAAAGAGACCGTGGATTGTCAGCAGATGGAATTGTCGGCCCTAAAACTTGGGCACGTATAATTCACGATGCTAATTAATGCTTTGAGGAGCTAGTTAACAATCTCGGCTCAACCTCAACTATATATAAACAGCGATGGTAAATACCAAATACCAAAGTTAGCCCTCAATCAAAACTGCATAAGTCAAAATTAGCGACAACTATATATAAACAGAGACGGTGAACAACAACCACTCTGCTTATTCAAAAAAACTCAAAACAACAACACACAATTATCTTTGGAGAACTCGAAATGCAAGCACTAGCTATTGAAACTCTACCACGTCTTGCACAAGGCAGCAGAGGTGAAAGCGTTAAACATTTGCAACGATTACTAAACGCTTACAGTGAAAAAATTCAAAACTCTGGAAACGTATATCCAATATTGGATGTAGACGGTATTTTTGGTCCACGAACAAAAAATGCTGTTGAAGGTTTCCAAAGAGAATATAGCGAAATCCGTAATTTATCTATCGATCCAAGAGACCTCCATTACTTCCCAGTTGATGGAATAGTCGGTACCTTAACTTGGCGTGCGCTGGGTGATTTTGCTTATCGTAGCTGTAATTTAACAGCTTGATATCTACATCAGCCTTTCGCAGTCAAAAATAACTTTTCACACATTCAGCAACTAACATTACTCAAAGACTTATGCAAAGAAACCGGGTTTCTACGAAAAATCGTCGTTTTTATTAAAAGTCATCGACAAAGAAACCCGGTTTCTCAGATTGCGTAAGTCCTGAACAACTAACATTACTCAAATCAAATCAGGAGAAAAAATCATGTTTCCAACATTATCACTAAATGACAAAGGTGAAGCTGTAAGATTCTTGCAACAACTTTTATTAAGTTCCGGTTTAATAACTAGCCAAGATTTTAATGCAGAATTCAAAGCAAGTACTCAGCAAGCAATACGCACTTTCCAAAGCGAAAAAGGCTTGAGTGTTGATGGCATTGTCGGAGCAAATACTTGGTTTGCTTTAATCTCACAAGTGAATACTAATTGTTCGCTTACACCAATACAACAATAGACTAACATGTTCTTTTACTTACTGATTAGTCGGCGCTGATTTTAATGCTAACACAGGCAAATATAATCATTTAAATATTATATTTACCTGTAAAAGGGTCGCATTATTCAAAGGCGCCCTGTTGATATGCCAAACTTTCAAATCCTCTTATCCTGATATACTCCCCTGAAATTTTTCACAGTCAACTGCATAAGTCAAAATTAGCGACAACTATATATAAACAGAGATGGTGAACAAAAACCACTCTGCTTATTCAAAAAAACTCAAAACAACAACACACAATTATCTTTGGAGAACTCGAAATGCAAGCACTAGCTATTGAAACTCTACCACGTCTTGCACAAGGCAGCAG
Organism: Calothrix sp. PCC 7716; assembly: GCF_019977735.1. GTDB lineage: Bacteria > Cyanobacteriota > Cyanobacteriia > Cyanobacteriales > Nostocaceae > Dulcicalothrix. The sequence continues at coordinate 2,207,330 of NZ_AP025018.1, forward strand.
AGGTGAAAGCGTTAAACATTTGCAAAGATTACTAAACGCTTACAGTGAAAAAATTCAAAACTCTGGAAACGTATATCCAATATTGGATGTAGACGGTATTTTTGGTCCACGAACAAAAAATGCTGTTGAAGGTTTCCAAAGAGAATATAGCGAAATCCTTAATTTACCTATCGACCCAAGAGACCCCAATTACTTCCCACTTGATGGAATAGTTGGTACCTTAACTTGGCGCGGACTGGGTGACTTTGCTTATCGTAGCTGTAATATAACAGCTTGATATCTACATCAGCCTTTCGCAGTCAAAAATAACTTTTCACACATTCAGCAACTAACATTACTTAAATCAGGAGAAAAAATCATGTTTCCAACATTATCACTCAATGATAAAGGTGAAGCCGTAAGATTCTTGCAACAACTTTTATTAAGTTCCGGTTTAATAACTAGTCAAGATTTTAATGCAGAATTCAAAGCAAGTACTCAGCAAGCAATACGCACTTTTCAAAGCGAAAAAGGCTTGAGCGTTGATGGCATTGTCGGAGCAAATACTTGGTTGGCTTTAATATCACAAGTGAATACTAATTGTTCGCTTACACCAATACACCAATAGACTAAGATGTTGTTTTATTTACTGATTAGTCGGTGCTGATTTTAATGCTAACACAGGCAAAATTAATGACATGAACTATTAGTAGTTCATGTCATTAATTTTAGTGGGTCGGTTGGCAACGGATACAACAGATGTAACGGATAGTTGATTCGTTATTTGGAGGCGCCGAAAGTTTGAATCAGAAAAAAAAGACTGCATAAGCTAAAAATGCTGCAACTATATTAATTTAGAAGGCAGAAAAACAAGCCTATCAAGTCAATAAGTGGTATTTCCACAAATTCAAAGTAATTCAAGGAACGTTAAAATTATGACAAATTTGAATCAATCCCAGGCAACGGGTAGAAGTTTAGTATTGTTTCGTGAAGATGCAGTTGCATCCTCAGTACAAGCAGTAACTAGTATGGCAGGTATTAGAAACACTAATGCAGTTTCTTTTTGTGAAAATCTAGGTGTTGCTGTGATAGATGCACCACCAGAAGAACTGATGGCAAATACCAGGTCAATGAGCGATAGCCCAATTTTAATCGTTGAGCCAGAAAGATACGTTTATCCTATAATTGCAACATCAGATGTTGAAGCTCAAGCGGATGTAAGTGAATTAGAAGCAACTTGGGGTTTACAGGTAACACGAGTAAGCCAATTAGACCCTAGCGTTAGTGGTATCGGTATCAAGATAGCGATTATAGATACGGGGTTAGATTTGACACATCCAGATTTTCAAAGACGAAAAATTGTTACTAAGTCTTTTGTTGAAGATACTCCTATTGATGATGTAGATGGACATGGTACTCATTGTGCGGGAACTGCAGCTGGTCCTTTGCGCCCAAGTGCTTTACCTCGTTATGGGATAGCTTATGATGCTGAGATGTATATAGGTAAAGTATTCCCCAACCAACCACAACCGGGTCAAGACACAATTTCAGCTAAAGATGGTGATATTATCCAGGCAATGGAATGGGCTATTGCTAGCGGTTGTCATATTATTTCCATGTCCCTTGGTTCTAGTTCTAAGCCAGGAGAAACCTACTCTCGCGTTTATGAAGCTGTTGCAAGAAGAGCCTTAAATAGAGGAACTTTAATTATTGCAGCTGCTGGTAATGAAAGCGATCGCCCAGCTGGGACTGTGGCTCCAGTTGGTACACCAGCTAATAGCCCTTCTATCATGGCTGTAGCAGCTATCGACTCCAGTTTGCGAGTTGCTGATTTTTCTAATGGTGAAATTAACCCAGAAGGTGGCGAAGTAAATATTGCCGCTCCAGGGGTAGGCGTTTATTCTAGCGTTCCGATGCCAGCTAAATATGCTCGTCTTAACGGAACAAGTATGGCAGCGCCACATGTTGCAGGTATCGCAGCTCTCTACGCTCAAGTTACTGGGCTAAGAGGGCAAGAATTGTGGGATGTAATTATTAACAATGCTCTCAATATCAACCTCCCAAAAACAGATGTAGGTGCTGGCTTAGTTCAAGCTCCAAAAGCCTAAAAAATCATTTTCCCATCAAATTGTTCAAATTAATTAACGGAGAATCAATCATGCAAAATTCTGTAGATACAAAAACACCCACTAGCATTAATATGCCAGTTCTCACACTCAACAGTTCTGGACCAGCAGTATTACACGCTAAAAAGCTACTGTTGTCTTATAACTTTACTAAAGTCAATCCAACTAGCGATATTTTCGATGCAGATACAGAAGCTGCTGTAATAGCATTGCAAGAACATTATCAATATGACCGCGATAACAATTTTGCTGTCGAAGTTAACGGAACTATTGACAGAGAAACATGGAGAGCATTGGGCGACCATTTCTACCGTAAATGTCGCCGTTAAAAGTATATCCTCTATCATGTATTATTCACATTCAAGAAAATTAAGGAGCAAACAATAATGAATTCTTTACCAACTCTGGAACGTAATCAAAAAGGTGATGCTGTACGATTTTTACAACAGTTGTTACTAGGTTATGGGTTTGATACGGTTATATTTAGCGCTGAATTTGATGAAAGAACCGAAAATGCAGTGAAAATTTTCCAAGAGCAGCATGATTTAACAATTAATGGAATCGTTGATGCATTTAGTTGGGACGCTTTGATTGATGGTACTTTTAATGTATGTAATGCACCTAGAAGCTAAATCAAAGCACAGGTAAGTTTTACATCATCAATTAACATTGTTTACTAGCAAGGGGACACGGCACAGCCGTGCCTCTACAACATTGAGTTTACTTGCTTGTTCGCGCAAACGATGATATTGCCATTAATGTGTTCTTTTTATGAGGTTTAAAGGGTGCTTTCTTTAAAGACTCATGTATCGCTTTATGCTTCCATTTTTAGTCAAAAGACAAATGATGCGTCTGCTGCAAATTAGATTAGTTAATGTTAAATCAAGGTATTTCCATGACAAACACTAATAATACACCAAAGAAATTTCAACGCGAGTTAATCGTCGTTGTAAAACCTGAAGCTGGAGTGCGGGCGACACGAGAAGGAGTTAGCTCCATCGCCGCAGCAAATGTTAATCCTATAGCTGAATTACTTTCTTCTGAAAATGCCACAATGCGACCATTGTTTGGTTTGAGTGAAGAGCGGATGCAAGCTAGGAAAGCTTCTTTAGCTACCCAAAGTAATGCAGATGTGCCAGATTTATCTGTTTATTACAAAATAGATGCTCCCGATGAACGGTTGGAAGAAATAGCTGCTCGTTTGCGTGAACAGGAAATTGTAGAAGCAGCTTACGTGAAGCCAGCGCCAGAACTACCCATCGCTCTGTCCACGAGAAATCAAACACTTAATATTATGCAGGCAAGAACACAGGAAGTACTGACAGTTACTCCTGATTTTAGTAGCCGTCAAACTTATCTAGATGCTGCTCCAAACGGTATTGATGCTCGTTATGCATGGACAATACCAGGTGGTAGCGGTGATGGTGTTCAGATTATCGATATAGAAGGTGATTGGCATTTTAGCCATGAAGACCTTTTAGAAAACCAGGGTGGTATCATCGGCGGTTCTCCTGCAAATGACTTAGATTGGCGAAATCACGGTACTGCTGTTGTTGGGGTACTAGGCTGCGATCTCAATTCTTATGGTTGTACGGGAATTTGTCCAGATGCAAGCGTCCGTGCCATTTCTATTTTTAATGAGCAAGGTTACAATTATGCCGCAGCGATTCGCCAAGCTGCTGATGCTCTGAATCCTGGCGACATCATTCTCATAGAACTTCAGGCACGTGGACCCCGTGCTACCGGAAACGGACAGGAAGGTTTAGTTGCAATAGAGTGGTGGCCCGACGACTTTGATGTCATTCGCTATGCTACCAGCAAGGGTATAATTGTGATAGAAGCTGCAGGCAATGGCGCAGAAGACTTAGATGACCCAATTTACGACATCCCTTTTCCTGGATTTCCATCCAATTGGTCTAACCCATTTAATCGGGTCAATCGTGATTCTGGTGCAATTATAGTAGGAGCTGGTGCGCCTCCTCCAAATACCCACGGACGCAATCACGGTCCTGACAGATCCCGTTTGGAATTCTCTAATTATGGTTCAGCAATTGATGCTCAAGGCTGGGGTAGTGAGGTGACAACTTGTGGATACGGTGACTTACAGGGAGGTATAAACGAAGACGAATGGTATACCGACAAATTTAGCGGTACTTCCAGTGCCTCACCGATTGTGGTTGGTGCTGTGGCTTGCGTCCAAGGAGTTTTGCGTGCCCTTGGTATGAGTCCTCTCACTCCAGGTGCAGCAAGGGATTTACTCCGAAGCACAGGTTCACCTCAACAAGATGCACCCGGACGCCCCAACAACCAACGCATTGGTAATCGTCCTGATGTCCGTGAGATGATTGCAAACCTGCTTGGAGACAATCGCAAAGTTGTAATTTATTCCGACAGCGAGTATCGAGGCATTAGTCAAGAACTAGAACCGGGTATTTACGACCTCGACCAACTTACTATTGGCAACGATACCTTGAGTTCTTTGCGCGTACCCCCAGGAATGCTAACTATCCTTTACGAACAGCCTGGATTTACTGGTCAAAGCAAGGAGTTTAGTTCAGATACTACTTATGTGGGTGATGATTTTAATGATAAAACATCCTCGCTGGAAATTCTGGTTCTTTAACCAAGCTTGATAGAGGTTGAGCCGAGATACAAGCTAAAACGGAAATAAATAATGGCGACTCAATCAAAACTGCATAAGTCAAAATTAGCCACAACTATATATAAACAGAGATGGTGAACAAAAACCACTCTGCTTATTCAAAAAAACTCAAAACAACAACACACAATTATCTTTGGAGAACTCGTAAATGCAAGCACTAGCTATTGAAACTCTACCACGTCTTGCACAAGGCAGCAGAGGTGAAAGCGTCAAACATTTGCAACGATTACTAAACGCTTACAGTGAAAAAATTCAAAACTCTGGCAACGTATATCCAATATTGGATGTAGACGGTATTTTTGGTTCACGAACAAAAAATGCTGTTGAAGGTTTCCAAAGAGAATATAGTGAAGTCCTTAATTTACCTATCGACCCAAGAGACCCCAATTACTTCCCAGTTGATGGAATAGTTGGTACCTTAACTTGGCGCGCGCTGGGTGACTTTGCCTATCGTAGCTGTAATGTAACAGCTTGATATCTACATCAGCCTTTCGCAGTCAAAAATAACTTTTCACACATTCAGCAACTAATATTACTCAAATCAAACCAGGAGAAAAATCATGTTTCCAACATTATCACTAAATGACAAAGGTGAAGCTGTAAGATTCTTGCAACAACTTTTATTAAGTTCCGGTTTAATAACTAGTCAAGATTTTAATGCAGAATTCAAAGCAAGTACTCAGCAAGCAATACGCACTTTTCAAAGCGAAAAAGGCTTGAGCGTTGATGGCATTGTCGGAGCAAATACTTGGTTGGCTTTAATATCACAAGTTAATACTAATTGTTCACTTACACCAATACACTAATAGACTAAGATGTTGTTTTATTGACTGATTAGTCGGCACTGATTTTAACCCTAGCACAGGCAAATATAAGAATTTAAGTTATCATATTTGCCTGTAAAAGGCTCGCATTATTCAAAGGTGGTGAACAAAAACCACTCTGCTTATTCAAAAAAACTCAAAACAACAACACACAATTATCTTTGGAGAACTCGAAATGCAAGTACTAGCTATTGAAACTCTACCACGTCTTGCACAAGGCAGCAGAGGTGAAAGCGTCAAACATTTGCAACGATTACTAAACGCTTACAGTGAAAAAATTCAAAACTCTGGCAACGTATATCCAATATTGGATGTAGACGGTATTTTTGGTTCACGAACAAAAAATGCTGTTGAAGGTTTCCAAAGAGAATATAGCGAAGTCCTTAATTTACCTATCGACCCAAGAGACCCCAATTACTTCCCACTTGATGGAATAGTTGGTACCTTAACTTGGCGCGCGCTCGGTGACTTTGCCTATCGTAGCTGTAATGTAACAGCTTGATATCTACATCAGCCTTTCGCAGTAAAAATAACTTTTCACACATTCAGCAACTAATATTACTCAAATCAAACCAGGAGAAAAAATCATGTTTCCAACATTATCACTAAATGACAAAGGTGAAGCTGTAAGATTCTTGCAACAACTTTTATTAAGTTCCGGTTTAATAACTAGCCAAGATTTTAATGCAGAATTTAAAGCAAGTACTCAGCAAGCAATACGCACTTTTCAAAGCGAAAAAGGCTTGAGCGTTGATGGCATTGTCGGAGCAAATACTTGGTTGGCTTTAATATCACAAGTGAATACTAATTGTTCGCTTACACCAATACACCAATAGACTAAGATGTTGTTTTATTTACTGATTAGTCGGCGCTGATTTTAATCCTAATACAGGCAAAATTAATGACATGGACTATTAGTAGTTCGTGTCATTAATTTTAGTGGGTCGGTTGGCAACGGATGAGAGGGGATGTAACGGATAGTTGATTCGTTATTTGGAGGCGCCGAAGGTTTGAGTCAGAAACACAGAAATCATTTATACAATGTATATACAGAACAAATGGTATAAGTTGTTTTGACTGGCTCCTATATGTAGATAATTACTCTTGTGTCTGAAGTTACACAGCTTCAGCTTCACTTGACTAAAATTATTTGACTGCGCGAAAATTGATTGTGAGGAAAAGTTTATGAGCAATAGCGGGATGTTAAGTGATAACCGCAGCATTGTCATTGAAAAGGATGCTGTCAGCAGCGCGATTATTTCTGGTAATGGCAACAAAGTTATTATCTACCAGTCCCAGTTAGAGCGAACTGTTGTAGAGGATACAACTACAACAGCAGGGGAAATTGGTTCTAATCCTTACAAAGGGTTACTGGCGTTTCAAGAGTCTGACTCTGACCGTTATTTTGGACGAGAAGAACAAATTGAGAAGTTATGGAATTTGTTTCGCGCGCTCCATGAAAATACTACTCAACCAGAAGCACCATTACGCTTACTACCAATTTTGGGACCATCTGGTTCTGGTAAATCTTCCCTAGCGCGCGCGGGTTTGATTCCAGAGTTAGCAGTACGTCCAATACCTGGTAAAAGTCAAGCGCGGGTGGCTGTGCTTGTTCCTGGAAGCCATCCTGTAGAAGCGTTAGCGACGGTTTTGGCGCGGATGGCGACGCTTGACCCAATTCCTGCTTTGAAAACTAAGGAATTTGAGGGGTTATTAAAAGAGGCTAGCGGTGGTAATTATGATGGGTTGCGGCGAATTGCAAATGTCCTCCCAGGTATTTCTGTGTCCCCACTGGTGGTATTGGTAGACCAATTTGAAGAAGTTTATTCTCTATGCAAAGATAAACAAGAAAGAATAATATTTATTGAAAATTTAATTCATGCAGCAAGCGATAGCGCGGGTTATGTATCTGTAATTATTACCCTGCGGAGCGATTTTCTCTCTGAAACTCAAAGACACCCAGCCCTAAATCAGGTAATTGCAGCTAGAGGTGTAATTGTACCAGCGATGAGTGAAGATGAACTGCGACGGGCGATTACTAAACCAGCAGAAAATGCGGGACATCCTTTAGATGAAGCTGTGGTTACTCTTTTACTAAAAGATACAGAAGGAAGAGAGGGAGCGTTACCTCTGCTGCAATTTGCTTTGACCCGGATTTGGGAGGGATTAAAAAAAGGCGTTGAACCCTTGAAGACATTGGAAGATATTGGTGGTGTGGGGGGAGCATTAGCTCAAGAAGCGCAACGTATTTTTGATAGTCTCAATGATGAGGAGCAGACTATAGCTCGACGGGTATTTTTGGGATTGGTGCAGTTGGGAGAAGGAGCGAGCGACACTCGTCGTCGTGCGGATGTTGATAATTTAGTTGGTTATAAAGAACAGTCAGAATCTGTCAAAAGGGTAATTGACAAATTTGCTCACCCTGGAGTGCGATTAGTGACTGTTTCGTCTGAGTCAGGAATAGAGACTGCGGAAGTTACCCATGAAGCATTGTTTGCTAATTGGGGGAAAATGAAAGAATGGCTAGATAGCAGCCGCAGTGATATTCGGTTCGGGCGCCGTTTGGAAGCAGCAGCGGTTGAATGGAGACAGAATAATAAGTCGAAAGGTTATTTATTGCGGGGGAAACAATTGCAGGATGCTCAAGTATTTCGCAAACAGCAAAATCTCAATTTAACGTTATCATATTTGGCTAATGACTTTATTCAGAAAAGTGTTAATTATAGACGGAATTATTACTTAAGGTTAATTGGGTTTGTTTTTATTCCTATAATTTTATTCACCATATCTGCCGAAAGACAGATGCGAATTAGCACATATTGGAGTAGATACAATACTGCAAAAGTACAAAAAGATAGTTCTTCCAAAATTTTGGCGCTCCAAGAACTGGTAAAACTCGGTGTAGACCTAAGTAATGTTAATCTCAGAAACGTTGACCTCACTGGGATAAACTTCAGTGGTGCAAGCCTTAATGGTACCAATCTCATCGGTGCAAATCTCATCGGTGCGAACCTCAGCAATGCAGACCTTAGTCGTGCGAACCTTAGCAATGCGAACCTTCGTGGAGCTAAACTCAACAAAACCAATTTCACTGGTGCTACCATGAACGATACTAACCTATCAGCAGCCGATCTTAGCGATGCCCAGCTTAAAGCTGCTATTCTCAGCGATGTCAACTTAGAAAATGCTAATCTGAATAGAACCAACTTTAAAAATGCTCAAATACATAGCGCTAAACTCAACGATGAATACTTAGATAGTGCTTTGTTGTGCGATACTACCATGTTTGATGGAAAGATATCTAACCGCGACTGTGTAGATATAAACACTATTACCTCTTCAGCTAATACTAATATTCAACCTCCAAGAAATTCTCAAGTTTGTATTCCTGGACACTATGGAAAAGAAGTTCCAAAATCTCTAGCGATTACTTTGGCAAAGGCTTTAGAGTTAGCACAGTGTAATAACCAGGGTTTATCTGGGGAAATTGGTCTTAAAGTTACTCTTGGTTACTACGACTTACAAGAAGCAAAAGAGCTAGTAGGTGTTGCTAAATCTGGTGTAAGCTATGCTCAGGCTACTTTAAGGGACGCTCTGGCTTTAGAAAGAGCTGGCGTGGGTACAATATCTGATGTTTTGAAAAGTCAATTTAATCTAGCAGCAGCTAATCAAGCACTGACTAATGCTATAACAAAGCAACAAATAGTGAAAATGCGCTTATCTTTTCAATTAGGTTTTCCAAAGCAAGTTAATTTGTTGGCAGTAGACCCTGTGCGAATACTTGGTCTTTGGAATTTACCACTAGAAAAAACTATTGATCTTGCTCAAAAAAACAGAAATAAACAGCAACATCTGCACAACCAAATCAAGTTAGAAGTTCAAGAAATATATATTATCCTGGAATCTAGTGCTTTAACAAACATTCAAACCTCTAACACACTATTGGAGCGAGATAAAGAATCTTTGCGTCTGGCAAGGTTAAGATTCCAAGCTGGAGTAGGTACTCAAGCCGATGTTGTGCAAGCACAGGAACGACTAACAATATCTGAACGTAATCAAATTAAATCTATTATAAATTATAACCGAGCTTTTGCTCAGTTGAAACGAGCAGTTTCTCCTGTTAACTAGACGATATAAAAAGTATCCCGATTTACTATAAATTTATGTATACTAAGAACGGTTTAGAAATGTCATTCTGAGCGTAGCGTAATGCGGAGCATTTGCCGCAGGCTAGAATCTCTAAGATGCTTCACTGCACTGCGTTTCGTTCAGCATGACAAAGTTTATATTTAACCCGTTTACAGTATACTTATACGTACTTGACAATTTCCACTATTTAACTAGATGTGGCTAATTATAGTGAATTTTTATATTAAAATTATTTATACAATCTATATACAGAACAAATTGCATAAGTTGTTTTGACTGGCGCCTATATGTAAATAATTACTCTTGTGTCTGAAGTTACAAAGCTTCAGCTTCACTTGACTAAAATTATTTGACTGCGCGAAAATTAGGTATGAGGAAAAGTTTATGAGCGATAGTGGGGTGCTAAGTGATAACCGCAGCATTGTCATTGAAAAGGATGCTGTTAGCAGCGCGATTATTTCTGGTAATGGCAATAAGGTTATTATCTACCAATCCCAGTTAGAGCGAACTGTTGTAGAGGATAAAACTACAATAACAGGGGAAATTGGTTCTAATCCTTACAAAGGGTTACTGGCGTTTCAAGAATCAGACTCTGACCGCTATTTTGGACGAGAAGAACAAATTGAGAAGTTGTGGAATTTGTTTCGCGCGCTCCATGAAAATACTACTCAACCAGAAGCACCATTACGCTTACTTCCAATTTTGGGACCATCTGGTTCTGGTAAATCTTCCCTAGCGCGCGCGGGTTTGATTCCAGAGTTAGCAGTGCGTCCAATACCTGGTAAAAGTCAAGCGCGGGTGGCTGTGCTTGTTCCTGGAAGCCATCCTGTAGAAGCGTTAGCGACGGTTTTGGCACGGATGGCGACGCTTGACCCAATTCCTGCGTTGAAAACTAAGGAATTTGAGAGGTTATTAAAAGAAGCTAGCGGGAATAGTTATGATGGGTTGCGGCGAATTGCGAATGTTCTCCCAAGTATTTCTGTATCGCCACTGGTGGTATTAGTAGACCAATTTGAAGAAGTTTATTCTCTGTGCAAAGATAAAGAAGAACGACAAATATTTATTGATAACTTAATTCATGCTGCGAGCGATAGCGCGGGTTATGTATCTGTAATTATTACCCTGCGAAGCGATTTTCTCTCTGAAACTCAAAGACACCCGGCTTTAAATCAAATAATTGCATCTCCAAATCATGTAATTGTCCCCGCGATGAGCGAGAAAGAACTGCGACGAGCGATTACTAAACCAGCAGAAAACGCGGGACATGCTTTAGATGATGCTGTAGTCACGCTTTTACTTAAAGACACATACGGAAGAGAGGGAGCGTTACCCTTGCTGCAATTTGCTTTGACCCGGATTTGGGAGGGATTAAAAAAAGGCGTTGAACCCGTGAAGACACTGGAAGATATTGGCGGGGTGGGGGGAGCGTTAGCTCAAGAAGCGCAGCGTATTTTTGATAATCTCAACGAAGAGGAGCAAAAAATAGCTCGACGGGTATTTTTGGGATTGGTGCAGCTAGGAGAAGGAGCAAGCGATACTCGTCGTCGGGCGAATGTTGATAGTTTGGTTAGTTATAAAGAACAGCCAGAATCTGTCAAAAGGGTGATTGACAGATTTGCGAATCCTGGGGTGAGGTTGGTTACTGTTTCGTCCGAGCAAGGAGTAGAAACTGCGGAAGTTACCCATGAAGCGTTGTTTGCTAACTGGGGGAAAATGAAAGAATGGCTAGATAGCAGCCGCAGCGATATTCGCTTTGGGCGCCGATTGGAAGAAGCAGCGCGGGTTTGGGAGGAGAATGGGCGCCAGTCCGGAAGTCTTTGGCGCCCTCCTGATTTGGATTTGTTGAGGAAATATGAGTTGCGCGCTCGTGATAATATGGCGCCGTTGCTCTTGGAGTTTTTTAATGCTTCTAAACAAGCAGAGAATAAAAAAAAGCGCTTGTTGAGGTTTGGAGTTATTGGATTGGTATCAGGTTTTGCAATTACAACAATAACAACTCTTGTTGCAGCTTACCAGTGGCAAAGTGCAGAACGAGGGCGAGTAGAACAAGCCGCTATAGCAGCAAAAAATATGTTATCAGAATATCCCTTACAAGGGATGGTGAGAGCGATTAGTGCAGTAGGACAAAGCCGTGAACCTTGGCTCAATTTTCCTAATCAATCACTTCCCCAATCGGTAAAAGAATCAGTAAAAGATAGTTTGTTTAGTGCGGTTGAGATTAGCCGAGAAAAAAATCTCCTCAAGGGTCATCAAGGTGAAGTATTTTCTGTAGCAATAAGCAGGGATGGTAAAACAATTGTAAGTGGGGGTCGTGATGGGACTGTGAGGATGTGGAACCCTAAAGGTGAGCAGATTGGTCAGCCTTTTAAAGGTCATCAAGGCGTAGTAAGCTCTGTAGCAATAAGCAGGGATGGTCAGACAATTGTCAGTGGGGGACAAGATGGGACTGTGAGGATGTGGAACCCTAAAGGTGAGCAGATTGGTCAGCCTTTTAAAGGTCATCAAGTTGTAGTAAGTTCTGTAGCAATAAGCAGGGATGGTCAGACAATTGTCAGTGGGGGATTAGATGGGACTGTGAGGATGTGGAACCCTAAAGGTGAGCAGATTGGTCAGCCTTTTAAAGGTCATCAAGGTGAAGTAAGGTTTATAACAATAAGCACTAATGGTCAGACAATTGTCAGTGGGGGACAAGATGGGACTTTGAGGATGTGGAACCGTGAAGGTCGGCTGATTGGTCAACCTTTTAAAGATTATCAAGGTAGGGTGCTGTCCGTAGCAATAAGTACGGATGGAAAGACAATTGTTAGTGGGGGACAAGATGGGACTGTGAGGATGTGGAACCGTGAAGGTAGTCCGATTGGTCAGCCTTTTATGTGGAACCGTGAAGGTAGTCCGATTGGTCAGCCTTTTGAAGTTCATCAAGGCATGGTAACGTCTGTAGCAATAAGCACGGATGGAAAGACAATTGTTAGTGGGGGACAAGATGGGACTGTGAGAATGTGGAACCGTGAAGGTAGGCAGATTGGTCAGCCTTTTAAAGGTCATCAAGGTTTTGTATATTCTGTAGCAATAGGCATGGATGGTCAGACAATTGTCAGTGGGGGACAAGATGGGACTGTGAGGATGTGGAACCCTCAAGGTCAGCAGATTGGTCAGCCTTTTAAAGGTCATCAAGGTGAAGTATCTTCTGTAGCAATAAGCATGGATGGAAAGACAATCGTCAGTGGGGGTGATGATGGTATCAGGATGTGGAAGCGTGAAGGTCGGCAGATTGGTCAGCCTTTTAAAGGTCATCAAGGTAGGGTGCTGTCCGTAGCAATAAGTACGGATGGTCAGACAATTGTCAGTGGCGGACGTGATGGGATTGTGAGGATGTCAAATCCTCAAGGTCGGCAAATTGGTCAGCCTTTTAAAGGTCATCAAGGTTTTGTATATTCTGTAGCAATAAGTACGGATGGAAAGACAATTGTTAGTGGGGGTGATGATGGGACTGTGAGAATGTGGAAGCGTGAAGGTGGGCAGATTGGTCAGCCTTTTAAAGGTCATCAAGCATTCGTAAATTCTGTAGCAATAAGCACTGATGTTCAAACAATTGTCAGTGGGGGATTCGATGGGACTGTGAGGATGTGGAACCGTGAAGGTGGGCAGATTGGTCAGCCTTTTAAAGGTCATCAAGGTGAAGTATCTTCTGTAGCAATAAGCACTAATGGTCAGACAATTTTCAGTGTGGGTGGTGATGGTATCAGGATGTGGGATATTAAATTAGATAGTTGGTTGAAAGTAGCCTGTGAGCGCTTACGCTACCATCCTGTATTACGGACTCCTGAAAGTAACGACGAGAAAGAAGCGAAGAAAACTTGCGAGCCGTATCTGCGCTTAGTACAGAAGAATTAATTTACAAGTCGCGCTGTTACCTTGTGTTAGTGATTACTGTATATATAAAGGAATTTATGAAAAAAATCTTAATTTTAGCTGCCAATCCCAAAGATACTAGTAACCTGCGCCTGGGTGAAGAGGTGCGGGAAATAAACAATACGCTCCAATTATCTCCTAATAGAGATTTATTTCAAATAATAACAGAATCGGCGGTGCGGGTGGATGATTTAACTCGTTCCCTATTTGAGCATCAACCAACAATTGTTCACTTTTGCGGACACGGTTCGGGTGCTGATGGGTTAATATTTGAGTCTGATTATGGACACACGCAATTGGTAAGTACGCAAGCTTTAGCAAGGCTATTTGATTTAGTTCAGCAACAGGTAGAGTGTGTTTTGCTAAATGCTTGTTATAGCTCTGAACAAGCTGAAGCAATTCATCAGCATATTGATTGCGTTGTGGGGATGGACAAGGCGATTGGGGATAAGGCGGCGATTAAGTTTAGTGTGGGATTTTATACTGCATTGGCGGCGCCGAGTGATTATGATGTTTGTTATAAGATGGGTTGTGCTTCTATTGATTTACAAGGAATTCCAGAGTATTCAACCCCTAAAATTAAATTTAGACCGCGCAGGCAAGCACAGTTAATAAAGCCTGTAAAATCTCCCAAGAAAGATTCTGTTAAGAATAATATCAGCGAACAAAATCGCTCGGTTTCTATTGGAGGTAATGTTACTGGTGGTGCAGTTCAAACTGGGGACAAAAACACTGCTATGATAAATTTTCAGCAAGGTAGTTTATCGGCGCCTGAGAGCGTGAATATACGGGTAGAAATTAGCGCTGTATATAATATAATAGCTCAGTTAGAAACACCTGACCGTCGTAAAATTAATAATGCTTTTGAAGATGTGGAAGAAGAGCTAAGTAAGACACAGCCAGATAAAGAGGAATTGGGAATGTCGTTGAAGCGCGCTTTGGATTATGCTAAAAAAGCTGAGGGGTTTGCAGAAGTGGTTGCTCTACTTCAGCCCCATTTAAATAAAATTTCTGCTTGGTTAGAAGGAAAGAATTTTGGATTTTAAAATGGCGCCATACTCATTTAGTACGACACCACATAAATTAAAGAAAGGAAAATACTACTCAATGGGAGCTTGAGCTAGTCCAATACCAACATCTGTTGAGGGTAAGTCTAAACCTAGAGCGTTTTGAATTAGCGCTGCCCAAAGTTCTCTTCCTCTAAATCCGGTTGTTTCGGCGTACAATGCTGCAATACCCGCTACATGGGGTGTTGCCATACTCGTTCCATTAAAACGGTCGTACTGTGTAGGCATGGGAACACTAGAATAAACGTTTACACCAGGAGCAGCAATATCAACTTCTCCACCCTCATTTTCTGTTCCACCACAGGAGAAATCTGCTACTTGCAAACTAGGGTCTAAAGCAGCAACCGCCATAATTGAGGGACAGTTTGCTGGACTTGCAACAGGTTTAATCACCCCACTTTCACGTGTACTCTCATTTCCGGCAGCTGCAACTATTAAAGTACCTCTATCAAGTATCCTCCTAGCTAGAGTCTCATAAAAATCAGAGTAGCTTTCGCCCGGTTCAGTCGCAGAACCAAGGGACATAGAAATGATATGGCAATCATTATCAACCGCCCATTGCATTCCTGCGAGTACCCACTCGGTATTGCCAAAACCGCTATTTCCCAGTACTTTTCCTACGTAGATTTCTGCTTCATGGGCAACTCCATAACGAGGTGCAGCTTTTGGTTTGAATGCACCGCAAGCTGTACCTGCACAATGGGTACCGTGTCCTGCCACATCTTGTACATCCTCATCAGGAACAAAAGACTTAGTAACAATTGTCCGCCCTTCAAAATCAGGATGTTGCAGGTCTAAACCTGTATCTAAAATTGCAACCTTAATTCCCGCACCAGTCGCAAGAGAATCAATTACACCCGTTGCTTTTAAACCCCAAGTATGCTCCTCTTCATCAAGCGCTGGAGATTCAGGGGCATCTTGTAAATTAACAATAGGATAAAAGAATCGTTCTGGCTCAATTGCTAAAATTGGGCTATCTGTAAGGCTTCTAGTGTTTACACTTAACTCATCTGGTGTAGCATCAACAACAGCAACACCAAGATTTTCAAAACAAACAATACTATCTGTACTTCTAGTAGTGACAGTTTGGCTTAACAATTGTACGCCTTCAGCTACTGCATCTTGGCGGAACAGAACTATACTTCTACCAGTAAAACGAGGTCTATTAGCAATACTCATTTTTTTACTTTCCTTATAATTAACTAAAATCAGAACAACAAAATACCCACTACACTATAAATGCATTATTGTGTTCGCGTTCTGAGTTTATATAGATGACCAATTTTTTACATATGCAGTTTTTATTTTTGGAATTGGTGTAGTTCGGTGAAGGAGCAAGCGATACACATCGTCATGCGAATGTTAGTAGTTTGGTTAATTATAAAGAACAAGCAGAATCTGTCAAAAGACTGATTGACAGATTTGCTAAAGTAGAATTTCAAGACCGAAAGGTTTTGGTGCCTTTACGTTGCGTTCGAGAAACCCGGTTTATAACAGAAACCGGGTTTCATCAATTTAATCAAATTCAGTTACTAGCATTTGCCATTCGGTGATAATGTTTGTGGGTATTTTGATTTGAGTGTCTGAACCTGATAGTGGAAGATTCAGTTTTAAGGATTTGGTTGTTGGTAGTTGATTTAATACGCCTGTGAATTTATATTCACCTACATTCGGCGCCGGTGAACCAAGAGCATAAACATCTGGTGCAGTTAATAATAACCCATGTGCTGTCATGACTTCTAAGGCTTTTGGATGCTCGAATTTTACTATACTTGGAAACCCTACTAGTCGAAGATTGATGTCGGACGAGGCGCCGGGATTATTTACCTTATATAATATAACCTGCCATGCATGTCCTGTTTCGTCTTTTATTGATGTTTGTGAATGATAGCGCATTACTCCTGGTGATTCTTGGTGCTGACGAAGTAATGCGGTTGCAGTTGGTGTGAAGAAAGTAAATGTTAGCGTTAATAACGTCAAAAAATATACTAGAAGTTTTCTTGTCATTTTTAACTAGCGTGGTTCATCAAGTAAATTAGAGATATATATAATTGTATAATTTTTTTCATTTCTCTACCGTAATAACTAGATAGCATATTAAGTACTAAGAATTGTTAATTGCCGGAAAAAGGTGGGCAGTGCCCACCCTACTTTATGTTCTTTGTGTCTAAGAAAGCGGGAAATCCTCCAGATTATGTGGTTAAAAATATATTGACTGCACAGGCGCCCATCCTGTGCTACAAGAGGTTAAAATTAATGTTGCTTGCTTAATCTGTCGTAATTATTTGTGTCATCTGAAATTATTCGCTCTTTTGCAATTTCATGTAAACCGATGTTAGTAAGCAAGTTTTTCCAGTCGGTTTGAATGGTAGTATTTTGAGGGTTTTGTTGTTTTAGCTGTATGAGCGTTGCCAAAGCTTGATGCCATATGCCGTTTTGAGCATATATGGCAAATCTTTGCAATGGTTGCGCTGTTTGTAGTTGTTGATGAATTGTTGCTGTAAGATTAACTCGACTAACTACACCTTCAACGTAAATTGGAGGCGCCTGCTTTTCTTTGTCACAATATACAGAAAGAAACCAACGATATTGTTTATTAACTTCTAATGCTGGAATACTTCCTGGTATTTTAACACTGATTATTCCAGGTTGTTCGGGTAGAGAAACTTCTTCTTTATAAACTGGACTTGATTTCTCATTCAATAGTACAAATTCTGTTGGATATTTAGAACTTTTAGTATAAGGCAAATAAAACCAAAAGGTCGGACGTTCCGAAGTCGTTAATCCCCACACGTTTTTTACTGTTGCTGGTTCTTCGGTTTCTGGCATTAAAGCGGTGAGTTTAGGAGTCGTCGAAGGACATGTATCACGACGACCACCCCCTGTACGACGACCTCCTGGTGGTGTTCCTTCTGGCAACTTTGGACGCACAAATTCTTTATTTACACTATGAAGAACTTGTTTTGATGATACAGGCAATATCGGCTTTATCTCAGCTGCTTGACTACTGCACGCAAAAGTTAATGCTACAAATATTATTTGTGATTGTAAAAAAAATTTCATATTCCACCTACGGCAAAATAGCTAAAACCTAACGCTCTTTATTATCAAAGCCGTTACACTTAATGCTATTACACTTGGTACTAACGGCGCCCAATAACTCGATAACAGGAACCCAAAACACACTATATAAACTATTCCAGCCGCTGTCATGATAGTGATTATCAATCGCATTTTTGGTGTACGTAATCGTAACGTTAAAACTCCTCCTACTAAAGACGAACTCAATATCCAAATTATCTCATGTATAGGCGCCAAAGTTTGTAGTAAAGAACGATTATCAAGAACATGGCTAAGAATTTGACTTAGCATATGTGCGTGAATTAGCACTCCTGACTTTTGTGTATTTAGTTCGCTACCTAACGGTGTTGGTAAATAATCTTGTAAATCTCCTTTGGCAACAACTCCAATAAGTACAATTTTGTCCTTGAAAGAACTTGGGTTGACCTGATCCTGTAAAATTTCTGTCAGCGATACTTTTTCAGATAGTTTATCACTCGCGCGCCAGTTCAGCAAAACTTGTCCGCCACTTGCGTCGATATTTTGATATCCTCCACTATAACGAGTCAAGGGTTGGAAAGTTGCTTTGTCAATTTTGAGTGTATAATCAACAGGGTTTATAGTAATTTCGTTAATGCCTTTGAATTTAAAATATTCAAACGCTAACTGTAAGCTTAAAGAATATTCTGCTGTACATAGCGAGTTAGGTTCTTGCTTCATAAATAAAAGATGGCGCCTAACTATACCATCTTCATCTCGAATAAAATCACTAAATCCCAAACGGTCTCGAATATCTTGAGAAGGAATTTCTGGTGGTGGTGCTATACCTTTACTATTGGCGCCAATATAACTACCTTTACATATAGTAATTAAATTTGTTGTTTGCTGAAGACGCTTTGTTAACTCTGGGTCTTCAGATTTAAAATCGCGGTATATATCTAGACCAATTACAGAAGGTTGATACTGTTCTAATTTTTCTAAAAGTATGTTTAATGATTTATCTGAGATTGAAGTTCCCTTCAAAGACTCACCTTTGCGACGTTGTTCTGCGAGGTCATTATCATCTATTGTCACCATTATTATACGATTATCGGGTTGTTCTTTCACAACTAAAGAACGTAACCACAGCATTTGGTCGAATGTTTTTAACTCAGTAGTCTCAAATAACCCAAATAATCGCATTAATATTATTACGGATGTAACTAAACTAACAATTATAGTAAAGTAGATTTTATTACGATAATTATGAAGACGATTTGACGGTGCCGATATCTGATTATGATTGTTATGATTCGTTATTTCTGTAGAAATTGTGATATTATTTAAAAGTTGGCGCCAATTTAAAGGTATCTGTATCGGATTACTTTGGCAAATCATTGGTAGCCAAGTGCAATTGGGAAATTTATCCTCAAGTCCTTGTAATCTTTCTCTGGCAAGACGTACAGCCAGATAAAATTCTGTTCCATTTGCAAACTCTGAAAGAAAATACTTTAAAAATTCGCTAGCAATTTTATCAGGAACAGGTTCGCGCATAAAAATGATTTCGGGTATTTGTAAACAAGAAAGTTCTCTTGCTAACCCCAAACCGTCACAAGAATTAAATATTGCTAATTGTAATCCACGGGCAACAGCTTTTTGAAGCGCATACCGCAGTTCTGTCATACTCAAACTATCGGTTTGATTCAAATAGATTTTACCGCTTTCGTCTGACTGCGTTAAACTGTGTCCAGCAAAAAATAATATATCCCAATTATTATCCCATAACTGGTCATTCAACTCCTGGCGCCTTGGCTCGACTAAAAAAGTAATATCTGTGTCGGGTATTCTTTCGAGTATGTTTCTATCTGCTTGAGTATCAATACCTCTACTATCACCAACTATTGCTAAAATCTTAACCCTCGAATTGGTATGATGAATGATATCGCTGCGTTCGTAGTTGGGAGATGAAACTGCTATTTCTGCTCTTGTATACCGTTCTAACAAGTCCCAAGCGTGCCAAGGCAAGCGTAATAATGTACTATTTTGCGTTTGTAGTATAACTCTAATATTATCTGTACTATCGAGACGTTCCAACCACTTTTCTCGTAGTGGACGGAAGGAATCAGATTGTAACCAAGAATTAAAGTCTGTGCGAAGAATTTGAGCAGTTGTTTGACAATCAGAAGTTATGGATACATTCGTCACCTGTACTTTATCAGCAGACAAACGAAACGCACTACCTAAACGTCGGTAATTTGAACGCCAATGATTATAGTACATTAATAATTGCGGCGCCGCTGGTAATCTACCCATAATTTCGATATCAGGTAGTCTACCTTCAGTCCCAATTTGTAACGTGACAGTAAATCCGACATCGAAATTGCCGTCACTAAATTTTAAAACAACTAGCTTGCCCATATAACAAAGTGTGAAGTCCCAAATTCGGTAGTATGCGAACTAAATTACAAAATGTTCGGTAATATAAGCTCCACCATGTCCTACCCTTACACTAAACCTTTCTCCAACTTCACCACTAAACTGTAACTGAATGTAATTATCGGCACTTCGTGATTGAGCTTCTAAGAATAAATTCAGAGACTCATCCAATACAGATAATACAATAGATGGCTGTAAATAAACGGCGCCTGTGGGATGCAATTGTAGACGTACACTAGTTTTGGAATTTGATTGAGGTGTAATTTCCACTATTAATATAACGGGTTGATTGGCAATTTGAATTCCCAAATCGAATAACTTTGCCCGTCTAAAGGAATCTGCCTCAGTCTCCTTTAATACTGTATCACCACTAATAGCTTCCACACTACGAAAAACATACGCAGGTCGCAATTGAGGATTTTCGAGTAAAGACTCAACAGTTTGCCAACCATATTCAACCACACCAGACACCCATCGACTCAAACTAACCAAAGTTGATTGAGCTAACTTTTGCGATTCAAGATGCTCCACCAAACCCTCCAACGGCAACAACTCCTCGTAATGCAGTACTTCAGTACTGCAACCCTTCACAAACCCCATAATTCTAGCTTCCTCCAAACACTCATCAATCACCACCACAACATAAGCTACACGTGTACCCCAACTTTCAGGAGGGATGTAACAAGAATCCTCATTTACGGAAGCAGGACGACATTCAATTTTACCAACCCCAGGCACATCCAAATCAGCAACATCCATAGATAAACGCATAACTGGATTCCAAGAGTCACCAACATTAACGTCAGTTGACACACCCATTAAATTGAGGTAGTAGCTCACAGTCAACACTGAAACTGTATTCAAAAGAACTTTTTCGGCTTTAGAGCGAGTTGGTTGCTGTCGAGCAAAACTCTGTGCTGTAAGAATCGCAGTTTCAGATATTGGCAGTGGCAAAGCATTGCATGTCATATTTACTCCTAGACGGTAAATGCTGCTATTCAGATATCTGCCAATTTTAAAGATATTACGCACGATATCTATAAAATTCTTAAGAACCAGCAACTTCTCCACTATAAGGCAGTAATATAGCAAACTCAGCGCCTAATCTCAATTGTGATGTAAAAAACAACTGTCCTTTATGCTGTATTCTCATTTGGTTGGCTACGTTCCTACCCACATGGTACTCAAAGTACCATGCGGTGGGTCAAAAGTCCTCGCGCATAGGACTAAATAATAAATGTTGTTTTTATTACTGCTATTTATGTATTTAATTTTTTTTTACTTAGATGTGCAAGATTTCAGTTAATCGATAACCTTAAACTCGTTCCTTGCTCTAGAAGTTTGATTGTAAAAAATAAGAGAACCCCACAAAAAAATTTATCCTATGGTGTCATGCTGAGTGCAGCGTAAGCGCAAGGAAGCATCTTAAAGCAGAATTGGGCATTTCAATGAGATTCTTCACTCCACTGCGTTGTGTTCAGAATGACCTGCATTGAATGGTTGGAACGGGAGATAAAACGGCGCCAGATTGATACAAAGTATGTACCACTTGCATGTACTAAAGAAGAAATTGATTCTGTGACAGGGCGCCAAATTGCGGTTAGTCACTATGAAGAAGAAGACGGTTGGATCGATGGATATATTGACCGCTGGCTCTCGGACTCGGCAAAAGAACATATATCTGTACTAGGAGAATTCGGTACTGGTAGTGAAAGAGCAAGGGCGATTAATATTAGCAATTGATGGAATGCAACCAGAAGTTGGACATGAAGTATTGTGGGTAATTCGTGATTGTTTATCAGGAGAGATTTTACTGGCAAAAACATTACTATCTTCAAAAATAGAGGATTTGGCTGCACTGTTACTGGATGTAAAAAATACACTCGCTGTGCCAATAGATGGAGTTATCAGTGATGGGCAACAATCAATCCGTAAAGCAGTTGAGGTGGCATTGCCGGAAATTGCTCATGGCTTATGCCATTTTCATTACTTAAAAGAAGCAAGCAAAATAATATACGAGGCAGATAGACATGCAAAGAAAGAATTAAAAAAGCATGTGCGAGGTATACGAAAAATAGAAAGTAGTATACCAGATGATGATAAAAAGGTTGCAGCAGTAGTGGGCAAATATTGCTCGGCAGTGCGTGCATCACTAACAAGCGATGGTGAATCAGTTGCCGGGAATGGTTTCCTTTCCGGCAAACTGATGAACCCGAAGGGGCGCCCACCTTTAGACGCATCTGGTTTAAAACTACAAGAACGTTTGACATTAATAGAACAAAGTCTCGATAAAATGGAGAAAAAAAGTCTACGTTAAAAAAAGTGACACAAAAACTGCATGAACTTTTTTCAGCCATTTTCCCACAAAGTCAACAGCCTACCCCAAGGGGGGTCACGAGCTTGAGTTTATTACAAGGGGGCAATCATCGGCACCTGAATCCTTACCTTTTTTACTTTAGAACTACTGTTGCCAAGTTGATTTCTCCGAACCGCGAGAGTTCGTGACTCGCCGCAATTTTTTGATACCCCAAGGATTGTAAATATCGCTATCTTTGTTCCATAGTTTATTGGGAGCGTCGTCCCAAGATAAGCTTTTGCCTGTCCATTTTGCCTCAATCGTGCCTTCATGCTTGCCGGGGTTGACTATCCGATCCCAAAAATTATCTTTATCGCCATTGTTGTCATACCAATTGCTGCGAAAATCGGGCAAATTAAAATTAACAGAACTAAAATTAATCAATCTGCGATCGAGAGCATTTGTAAACACGTCAACAACCGCACCATGAGCGTTGTAGGCACTAAATCCACCTTTACCCTCAAATTTGATTGTCAAAGAAATGTTTGCCGTAGCAGCTTTGTCATTATTTCCCGCAGTTCCTAAGTTGATACCAGGTATGCCCAACCAATTATCTGCAACTACAAATGCTAGGGAATTATTAGCTATGTCTCTAAAATTTGAAGGACTTTGTTTACCATCCCTTTGGTTGTCGATATCGTATCCAGTTAACCCATCTGCTGGAAAAGCCGGGTCGAGAGCAACAAAATTTTTAACTTTACCGAAAAGTCTTCCAATTTCGGTACCGATATATGTACCCAAACTATGCCCGACAATAGTTAATTGCTGGGAATCAATGCCCAATTGCACCAGACGATTGTGAGTCCATGTGCCAATCGTAGAAATCCATCCGGCAGTCTTGTACGGAATGATACCATTATCCAAGCCTGCTTCCGCAATACTACTCCAATCTAAAGACAAAACTTGATAATCTTGGTATTCGCTAGCTTCTTTTGCTAATTCTCGGACTGTATCGACTTGATCGTTATTATTCCAACCATGAATAACGAGGATAGTTTCCTTTCTGGATTTTATGCCGTTGGATGTGCCACCTTGACTATTTTCTCTTTCAGTTCGGCCACCTTCGTGGTATCGCCATATATTTGTCGGTTTTTTAAAACTGTCAAATTGGGAAAAGTCTGTGGAAAGTAAGGTGCTGCGGAGTTCTATGTCGCCTGTGACGATTTCGATATTTTTGGGAATTACTCGAATTGAGTATTCACCTGGATTTAAAATTTCAGCAATAAAATGTCCGGAGGTTCCTTCATGGAGGGATTGGGAAATAATTTCTTCTGGACTGTCTACGATGCCGTTATTATTTTTATCTTGAATTAGTTGTAAGTCGATTGCGCCGCTGAATAAGATTGAACTAATGTCAATATTTGTACGGTCATTTGTAATCTTAAATCTAAAAACATCAATCGGATTGTTAGGATCTCCAACAGTATCGATGCGTTTTTCTTCTTTGCCGTCTGCAAATTCGTCTAGATAGATACTACTATTTGTATAGAGATTATTTGCAAAATCACTACTCGAACTTTGAGAGTATGCATTTATACTGAGCGGATTTAACAAGTCCAAGGTAGATTGATAATTCCGATCGCCGCTGAGGGGGGCAGATAAATCCAGAGGACTATCCGTAAATTTAGATACCATACTAATCACCTATGAAGTTTTTACCGTAATTTTTCGTACAACAATTATTTACTAAGTAATATTTTATGATAATCACTTTCGATGTTTGCATATTCCATATACTTTTGTCAAGCTTATGCAGTAATTAATACTACAGTGAATTCCCTAAATTTACTTATGGGAAAAACATAGCGCTCTTTTATTAACCCAAGTTGCTAGTTACTCACTCCGGCGCCAAGGTGCCTCGTATCGTAAGGTACCAAACTGTAATAAAATCCCCTCCAGAAGGAAAATTTGGAGGGGCATATGTTAAACGAAATAATTGCTATATATGCGCTTCCCCGACGACTTGCTGAAAGCTATTGGGCATAAAGATGATATCCGTAGAGTTCCGGAGTGATGCAGAAATTATTACAACGGAAGAGCGTGGCAGCAATATTTTTTTGTGGTGATCACAGCAATGCTTGTAGATATATGAGAGACCATAATCTCATTCCAGAAATG
The DNA here is from genome assembly GCF_019977735.1 of Calothrix sp. PCC 7716. Lineage (GTDB taxonomy): Bacteria > Cyanobacteriota > Cyanobacteriia > Cyanobacteriales > Nostocaceae > Dulcicalothrix. The sequence goes on from NZ_AP025018.1 coordinate 2,231,998, forward strand.
TTAGAAAAATCACGATTTAATCGGCGGCTACATAATGTATCAATGTTAATGAACGATTTATTCCATCAAATAGGAATGATACTTAAAGAGAGTAGTGATTGTACTGAGTATCTTTTAGATTCGTTTCCTGTTCCAATATGTGATAATATTCGTATCTTCAATGTTAACTTGATTAAATCCAATACCCGTGAATGAAGTTCTCAAGCTGCCTTCGGGGTGAGTATTTCTAAATCTTTATTCAAGTCTCTAGTTTCAGACTTATGAGTTGAATTTTTTCGTTTAAATTTAGACATTTTGATTTTGACAACACGTTGATTTACACGATTTCTTCGAGGTCGATCAATTTCGGACTCAGAGATTAATAACAATAAGTAATGGAAATCACGACTCCTTCCATGTTCGGAACCTCGGCTCATGCGCCGCAGCCTTTGGTGTAATTTCTCAGCCGCCGCGCGCTCCTCTTCTGGTAAATTAATGTTTTTCTCCGATTCCATAATTTCTTTAAATTGTTGTAAGCAATTCTTCCTGTATCGGCATTAAATATGGCTGTGATTGTTTACCCAAGTAAGCAAGCAAGCTTTTTACTGCACCATCACCAAAAGGTAATTGGTGCAGGCGCCCACCATCTACACAACTCCATACGCTTTCTCAATCAAAGACAGTAAGTTCTCTTGTACTGGCGTTAAAGGCTTATTCCTTTTACTCATTGCTTTCAATCTAAAGGTATTAATCAGATTCATGTAGTAAACAGAAGCGATAATACAAATTATGCAAGAGCAAAGACAGGCGCCAGAATAATTCACGTTTCCAAAGATTTAATGCAAATGTACTCAAATTATCTAATTGCTGAATATCCAGAAGTCGATAGCGATTATGCATTTATCAACTGTTGGAAGAAGCCGTTAGGGGCGCCGATGTCAAAGTCTAATGTAGATAATTTATTCAATCGTCTAGCTAAAAAAACAGGAATTAAAGCGTATCCCCACCTTTTAAGACACACTCACGCGACAGAATTAATTAGGGTTCTTGCGTACTTAGCGTGCTAAATTAATATTATAGTGCCAAGAAAGTAAAGCTCTAATTTCAAAATTGCGAAAATTTCTAAAGCCAAATCCTTACCCAGTGAGCGTTGTGTACGTTGTGGTGTATATAACCAATGGTGGACATTCTTGGAGAACGTCCACAACAGTTGCGGCATCAATTAATTGATATGACCGAGAACGGTTGTAGTTGAATCTATTTCTACAATACTCCTCGAAGGTGTTATGAGTATTGCGGTACAGGCGCCACTGGTCTAACCGCCGCAGAAAAAGCCACGCGAGCGCGCACTCGGCGCCGTTGATGAACAAGATTTGTAAAAATAATTACATCATGGTTGAAATCGGCGCCTGTTTCCGAAGCAAGAAATTAGACACTATAGCAACATGTTTTTTCTGTTCCTTATTTCTAAAGTAAAATACCAGTTCAGGCGCCTAAACTATTTGCGACCCAGTTAATTAAACTCTTCTAATTTTTTCTAATTTTAACTAACTTTGGATAATATCTATAATTATCTGAGTCTGGAATATATCCAAGCTGACCCCAAAAGCTTTTACGCTTACCTATATCTTGCTTGGTCAATCCTTCAATATAAATAATACTTTCAACAATAAAACCCTCTCTTAACACGGCACTAGCAGCTTGATTATTTGGTGATACATATTCAACAACACCTTCAACAAAAACAGAGGGTGTTAAAAAGTTTAACCCCAATACTCCAATAACTAAACCTAAACAGGTGCCTACTAAAAATGTTATAACTAATTTTCTCATGATTTTATTCAATATTTAAGTTTAATAGATTTTTTACAATGCTCTAATCAATTAATTGTTAAGCACATTAAAGATAAATGGATAATTTGCTTAAAATAAGCGGCACATAGGCATTATTTTCTTTCATGATTGTTAATCCAAACTTGAAATTTCTTTATGTAAAGTTTCATAACATTCGGATGGCGCTATGTTAATTTTTTGCATAGTCATAGACATTTCATTGTTGTTATTAACATAGACCATAACTACATCGCTTGAAGGTTTGTATTCTTGTACCATATTCTCTATTACTTTAAAATCCTCACCGTCTACACCAAATCGGCGCCTGAGTTTGATGAGAGATTTACGAGGAATATAATCTATTTTCGGAGAGGGACTATTTATATTATGAACTAGAACAACACCTGGAGAATGCGTAGTTTGGTATCCGGACCAAGCAACGGCGCCTAATACGGTATTATTTTCTTCAAAAAAATCGTTCCCTTCAAAACAAGCTTGATAATGAAACTAGCATATTTCTGTGAAACTCATATTATATATAGATTTTAGAATGTGCAAGTTAGGAGCTAAGTTTTTTCTGCGATAGTATATTGTAGAATATGTCAAAGCGTAAGCTGCGCTACCACCTTTTGACTTTTTTTATGAATGACAACACTAATGTAAAAACTATTTTAATTCTGGCAGCCAATCCAGCAAATACCTCAAGGTTAAGACTGGATGAGGAGGTACGAGAAATTGAAGAGGGATTGCGCCGCTCCAATAAGCGTGAGCAGTTTAAGCTAGAGCAGAAGTGGGCAGTGCGGTGTCGTGACTTTTACCGGGCGATTTTGGACTACAAACCTTATATTATCCACTTTAGCGGACACGGTGCAGGAGTTGACGGAATTGTTTTAGAAGATGAAACAGGACAACCAGCGCTTGTGACAGCAGATGTCCTCGCCAGTCAATTTGCGCTGTTTGCTACAAAGGGAGTGGAGTGTGTGGTGCTTAATGCTTGCTATAGCGCAGAGCAAGCACAAGCAATTCGCCAATATGTAAACTATGTTATTGGCATGAATACGACAGTCGGGGATAAAGCAGCTGTCGCGTTTGCTGTGGCCTTTTACGATGCAATCGCAGCAGGGGAAGAGGTGGAGTTTGCCTATAAGCTCGGCTGTTCTCAAATGATCAGTTTTGTAGAACACAAAACCCCAGTTTTATTGAAAAAAGAGCATATTACCGCCTCCACTGTTAATACATATATCATTCCTCCTAATCCATATCAAGGATTAGCTGCTTTTGGGGAAGAAGATGCAGATTTTTTCTTTGGACGGGAAACGTTTGTTAATGGCTTAATTAAAGCGGTGCAAAAGCAGCCGTTAGTGGGTGTGATTGGTCCTAGTGGTAGTGGTAAATCTTCTGTTGTCTTTGCTGGACTTATTCCTGTGTTAAGAAAAGAAGGTAGTTGGCTGATTGAATCATTTCGTCCGGGAAATCAGCCGTTTTATCAACTTACAACCGCCCTAATGCATCAATTAGAACCCTCGTTAGGTGAAACCGGACAGCTGCGAGAAGTGGCAGGATTGGCAGGTGATATACAGCAGGGCAAAATTACTTTAGAGCAGGTGGTGTCTCGCATTACACAACGCAATCCCGGTAAGCGTCTGTTACTAGTTGCAGACCAGTTTGAGGAACTTTACACCCTATGTCAGGATAAAGCAGAACAGGAACGCTTTGCCGACATGTTGTTACAAGCGCTCTTGAGCAAAAGTTTGACACTAATTTTCACTTTACGGGCTGACTTTTACGGCTATGTTCTCTCTTATCGTCCTTGGAGAGATGCATTGCAGGAGTTTACACCCCAACTGTTGAGTTCTATGAGTCGCAATGAACTTTTAGCGGCGATTGAGCAACCAGCCCAAAAGCTCGAAGTTCAATTAGAACCACAACTAACACAACGGATTTTAGATGATGTTGGCAATGAGCCTGGGAATCTACCCTTGCTAGAATTTGCCCTCACCCGACTTTGGTCATTGCAGCAAAAGCGTACATTAACCCACCAAGCATACGAGGAAATTGGGGGTGTAAAGAAAGCGCTAGCTAATCATGCCGAGCAAATTTACCAACAATTAAGTGAAACAGAACAAAAAGCTGCACAGCGTATTTTTGTGCAATTGGTACGTCCTGGAGAAGGAACTGAAGATACTAGGCGAGTCGCAACTCGTGCAGAAGTTGGAGAACAAAACTGGCAATTGGTAAGTTATTTAGCAGGATATACTGCACGGTTAGTTGTAACTGGACGCGATGAAAAGTCACTTGAAGACACTGTAGAAGTTGTTCATGAAGCGCTGATTAGAGAATGGATGACCCTGCGAGAGTGGATGAATGCTAATCGTGAGTTTCGCGTTTGGCAGGAGCGGTTAAAGGTGGCAATGCAAGAATGGAAAAGTAATAATCATGATTCAGGGGCATTGTTGCGAGGTGGACCTTTGACCGTAGCCACAGAATGGTTACACAAGCGCTCGGATGAAATGACTAAAAAGCAGCGAGATTTTATTTGTGCCAGTGTGGAAGAACAGGAAAAAGAGCATCAAGAAGTTGAACGCAGAAGGCGGTGGACTATCTTAAAATTAGTTGGTGGCTTGGTAGTTGCTCTAAGTTTTGCTGGAGTTGCTGTATGGCAATTGCGAAGCGCAGAGCAACAGCGGGTGAACTTAACTGCTGCAACAGTAAAAAGTTTCCTATCGACCGAGCCTGTAAAAGGTCTGGTGACTGCGATTAAGACAGTGGAGCTAAGTAGAGCGCCCTTTGTCAGTTTCCCCAACAAATCATTTCCTACAGTACAAGACAGTTTGTTTAGTGCGCTTCACAGTAGTCAAGAAATAAATCTTTTTAAAGGTCATGGCAATGAAGTCGAATTAGTAGCAATTAGCACAGACGGCAAAACTATCGTCAGTAGTGGTGCTGGCACCGTCAGGTTGTGGAATCCACAAGGAAAGCTATTGGCTCCTCCCTTTCCGGGAAGTTCAGTAGCAATTAGCACAGATGGTAAAACCATCGTCAGTGGTGGTTATGATGGCGCCGTCAGGTTGTGGAATACACAAGGAAAGCCGTTGGCTCCCCCCTTTCAAGGTCATACAGATCGGGTCAATTCAGTAGCAATAAGCGCAGACGGTAAAACTATTGTCAGTGGTGGTACTGATGGTGCCGTCAGGTTGTGGAATACACAAGGAAAGCCGTTGGCTCCCCCCTTTCAAGGTCATAAGCGTTCGGTTATGTCAGTAGCAATAAGCACGGATGGGAAAACCATCGTCAGTGGTGGTTATGATGGCACCGTCAGGTTGTGGAATACACAAGGAAAGCCGTTGGCTCCCCCCTTTCAAGGTCATAACGCTCCTGTATGGTCAGTAGCAATCAGCACAGATGGTAAAACCATTGTCAGTGGTGGTACTGATGGCACCGTCAGGTTGTGGAATACACAAGGAAAGCCGTTGGCTCCCCCCTTTCAAGGTCATAACGCTCCTGTATGGTCAGTAGCAATCAGCACAGATGGTAAAACCATTGTCAGTGGTGGATTTTATGGCGCCATCAGGTTGTGGAATACACAAGGAAAGCCGTTAGCTCCCCCCTTTCAAGGTCATACAGGTTGGGTCAAGTCAGTAGCAATAAGCGCAGACGGTAAAACTATTGTCAGTGGTGGTAGTGATGGCACCGTCAGATTGTGGAAACCGCAAGTACAGCCGTTAGGTCAGATCTTTCAAGGTCGTTTGATAAATAACGATTTAGTAAAAATCAGCGCAGATGGCAAAACCATCGTCAGTAGTAGTGGTTATGGTGGTTATAATGGCATCGTCAGATTGTGGAATCAGCAAGGACAGCCGTTAGCTCCCCCCTTTCCAGATCATAAGGGTTTGGTTAGGTCAGTAGCAATCAGCACAGATGGCAAAATCATCGTCAGTGTTGATGATTATAACAAAATCAAATTGTGGAATCGGCAAGGACAGCCGTTGGCTACCCCCTTTCAAGGTCATAAGGGTTCGGTTAGGTCAGTAGCAATCAGCACAGATGGGAAAACCATCGTCAGTGGTGATAGTAATGGCACCATCAGGTTGTGGAATCAGCAAGGACAGCCGTTGGCTCCCCCCTTTCAAGGTCATAAGGAAGAGATATTGTCAGTAGCAATCAGCACAGACGGCAAAACCATCGTCAGTGGCGGTGGTGATGGCATCGTCAGGTTGTGGAATCGGCAAGGACAACCGTTGGCTCCTCCTTTTCAAGGTCATGAAGGTCCTGTATGGTCAGTAGCAATTAGCACAGATGGAAAAATCATCGTCAGTGGTGGTCGTGATGGCACCGTCAGGTTCTGGAATCAGCAGGGAAAGTCGTTAGCTCAACCCTTTAAAGCTCATGAAGGAGATGTCTGGTCACTAGCAATCAGCACAGACGGCAAAACCATCGTCAGTGGTGCTACTGATAACACCGTTAGGTTGTGGAATCAGCAAGGACAGCCCTTGGGTCAGATATTTAAAGGTGATGAGGGTAATGTGAAGTCAGTAGGAATCGACGCTGACACCAAAACCGCAATCAGTATTCATTCTGATGGCGCCGTCAGGTTGTGGGATATTAATTTTGAGCATTGGTTAACAATTGCTTGTGAACGGTTGCGCTTTCATCCAGCGCTTAATGAAGATGATGTAGCTAAGGCAACTTGTCAGCGGTATCTGCGTTGATTTGGAGACTTGCGCCTGGAGACATCAGGCTCAATTTTTCCCGTTTTACCAACTTTAGGTGATTTGTATCAGATTACTAAGTGCATGTACTTACCATGTCTGTATTTGGCATAGTCAATAGAGATTTAGAGGCGCGCCCGTGTAATACGCGACATGCTGTATGACTGCTATCTGGGCACCACTTCGTCAGCATTGAAGCGCGCATTTTTGGTTAAGTATCTAAGGAACGGAGGCGCCTTATATGCTTTATTTTGCTCTATCATTGTTTTGTTTATTTTCATGCTTCAGATTTTCATCTTAAAATACCAGCCGCCTAATTTCCACGATTAACTCTCCTCGCGATAGAAGAGTGACATTACATACAATCACTACTGATGGAGAAATACTCAGCCAGCCGGCGGAGTCAGCTTCTGTCCCGTCGGACTGGCTGACCCGAAGGGTTACAGAACAGCAAGACTCCCCCCCTCCCAAAAATGATGAAAATGCTCCTAAAAATCCTGAAAAGCATACAGAACAAGAGCCTCAAGATAGTCATCAAGAACAACAAAATATTCATCAAGAATCCCCAGAAGCCGAAGAAATCAATAAAACCTCAGATTTCTCACTTCTAGAAGTAGAGATGGACGGTGATGTAACAGGCTTCATTGGCTGCCACGTAGAAGTACGTAATATCAATGGCAGCATCAAATTTGAAGGTAAATTAACTGCCTACGAACCTTTGAACGGAACTGTAACAATCAAAACAACCGAGGGCGCCATCCGTACCGCGCATGTTCGGGAAACCTTTGTTATATAAGGTTTTCATAATTCTCGAATACTTAAAACATAACCACAAACACCACACCCACCAAAACTCCCTTCCAAAACCCTAATTCCACTGTTGTGCTTTTAGGAAATCTCGGAGTTTGGTATAGTCTACATTGCAAGCGCTATAATAGTCATTGTCTAATGTGTTAGGATTTGATAGTTCTTGGGCAAGAGCCTTTAATGCTGGGTTTCCAGAATTTGACATATATGCAGCACTAATTAACTTGTCAATCCATCCCTCAGAACATCAGAGATTAATAGTAGTTCAGACAATGATAAATCTCGTCAACCAATAATATTATTGTCTAAACTTCTTATCAAACATGGTATGGCACCGTTTACTGATTTCCTCCCTTATGTTGGTTGTCGCATTACAATAATTAATACTGATAAATTTGAAGCTTTACCACCTAAGATACAACAAGCAATTAATGAGGCTTTTGAAGTTTTGGAACAGTCAGATGAAGAAGCGCGCTATTAATGATGCACTGTTAGCTGAAATGTTGGTTGATTGATGGGCACCTCATTATTCCAGTGAGCTTTCTTTCTTTTAACCTGACTAACTATTCTTTATTACTACAGTAGATGTCAGAACAATTCCAGAAATGAATTACAGTTAAAGGGCAAAAGTAGATTTAAATATTGCTTTGACAAAATATTAGGTTAGAAATATCGATAAACTAACACCATTATCAATTTACAATCTAATATCGGGCTATTTTATCAAAAAATTTTGTTTGCTTCGGGAATTGTCTTGGTTTGATATGAAGCATAAATAGACACTAACAAATAGCTGGCTATCTACAAAAATAAATTTAAACTAGCTATTTTAATTTTTAGGAAAAACAAACAAATGAACTTCACATCATCCAAACCTGACTCCAAGCGGAGCGCTTTCTTCGCACAACTCGGCATCGGTACATTGTTGTTTTTAGCATCTTTGTATCAACTGCCAAATTCATCTGCATATGCTGTACCCCAAAAACTGCAACTAGCTCAGACAAGTCATTGTCCGGGTCTTTTAGCACGAGGAACAAGCGAAAAACGTAGCGTAACTATTTGTAGAAATGATGATAATAAAACTTTTTACATGGTTCTTCGTGACAGAACTGGAGATAAAGAAACATCTTTGCCTGCATCTCTTATAGATAATAATTTTAATGCGTTTGTTGCCAAAAATGGCAATTTTACTTACACTGTAGATTACTCTAACAAAAAGTTAACCATTGTTCAACGCATACCTGTGCCTATTGCATCACGTTATCAAACTCGCCCGCCAAAAATCATTTATAGATATCTTACAACTACCGAAGTTTTAAGTGCTATCCTAATGTCCTAGCAGTTGACTATCTCAAGATTTAAAATGTGTTGATTATCAACAAGGTATAGAAATCAGCATTCGTTAAATCAGTATTTTGCAAAATAGCATTTTTGAGAATAGCACTTTTTAGACAAACACCAGGTAGAAAGCGTCCACTAAGATTAGCATTTTCACTCATTAGCAGAATATAAAAACACTCCTGAGTCAGCACACTTTGATGAACCAGGCAACTGATTTTCAATTCTCTTAATAATGCACTCATCAGTAAGACTTAAGTCAGCATTGCTTAATTTGGCGTAATTTAATTGAGCATTTTTGAGTTTTACATTATTTAGATTGGCGCCAGTCAAATTTGCTAGCTCTATAACCATGAGTATATCTAACTACTCTTTTTATTCTTTGGTAAAATAATATTTATTCTCCTACAAGGAAATAAATCAATGTACTGGCACCACTAATTACAGTGCGCTGTTCAATAAAAATTTTGTACGCTTAGATGGGTGGTTTTGGATGAATAGCTGTATTCTGAGCTGAAACAATTTTCCAATCTCTTCCCTGCTTTTCAAAAACATACTTCATTCGCGTTTTAAGTACTCCCGGCTCTGTCGGTTCTATACCTGGAGGAAGCGCGTCATAGCCGCGTAGCGTTTGAACTGTTTCTGCTACAGATCCTTTGTTACCAAGTTGGCGCACCTTCCAAACTTCTACTTCTAGATGACTGTTTTTAAAGATGCCACTGAAAAGTGCCGCGTGCCGTTTTTGTGTCTCAACCCGACCGTTAAAGTGCGTACCTATAATGTTAATAAAATCAGCATCCTCACTAAAGTCTTGAACCCATGCTTGTGCATTGTCCTGATTCCAAGCAATAGCTTGCATATTTATTATTGTGCGGATGGCAGTATCCGAAGATGCATACCGCGACTGGGCAGTTGCTACTAATAATGTTGAGATTGACACGATTAAAGCAATGCTCAGAAAGAGCAATGCACGGTGCAAGCGCTTCATCAAAAACTCCTAATTTAATAAGAAGGAAGAAGTATGAGGGCAGACGACAGAAATGTTTAGGCGCCTATAACTTATTTACGGATATGATTAATCTCGCCTCCTTTGAGCCGATATACAGGCGCCAAAATACATTGAGGAATACATCACATCAGTAATTATACGTTAGAGGATGTTTGAAAAGTCAGGTAAAGTATAAATTGTCATTCTGAGTGGAGTCTTACGGAACGTAAACGGAGTTTTCCCGCAGGGTAGAATCTAGGGTTTGAGCCTGTACACTGAGATGCTTCGTTCCTCAGCATGACATAAAACGACACTTTTCAAACAACCTCTTAAGGACAAGCTGCTACGCAACGAAGAAGTGATTAAAATATTACAAAAGTTTAATAGCCGCGCCGGAACACCCTCCATCAGATTAAGAAATCTTTTATATAGTGTGATACAGAAGGATTTTCTAAAGCTTGCTTATATCTTACTTCATCATTTAACAATTCTTGAAATTGCGCTCTTACTTGAGCTTTTAACTTCAAATAATTGCCCGTCAGAAGCAAAATCAAATGCATTTAACCCAGGTTGATTAAGAAACCATTATCCCGGCGCCAAGCGGCAAATCATTCATGCATCGACTTGTCAGGAAGAAGCAACCACTTTAGTATTGGGCAGTAATATCGTAAACTCAGTACCTACTCCTAATTGTGATGTGAAAAATAACTTTCCTTTATGCTGTGTAATAATTTGATGACTAATGGATAACCCTAAACCCGTTCCTTGTCCTACTGGTTTCGTTGTAAAAAATGGGTCGAGTATTTTTTCTTCAATTTCTGGATTAATTCCTTTGCCATTGTCTGCAATTACTACAGCGATTTGATTTAATCTTAATTCCGTAATAATTCTTATTTTCGGTGCCTTAATATTTACCACGGCATCAATGGCATTATTAAGTAGATGCATGAATACCTGGTTTAATTCTCCGGCAAAACAAAATACTTGAGGTAAATTACTATACTCTTTGATAACTTGAATTTTTTCTAACTTTTGCGTTAAAAGCATCAAAGTATTATCTAAACCCTCATGAATATCAGCTTCTTTATACTCAGCTTCATCTAAACGCGCAAAATTTCTTAAAGATAGTACAATATCTTTTACCCTTGCAACTCCATTCTTCATCGACATAAACGCTTTGGGTAAATCGGATTGCATAAATTCCAAGTCAAAGCTATTCTCATCATTGATAACTGAATTTGGATAATCTTGCTGATACTTATGCACTATATCAAGTAAAGATTGGGTAGATTCGTGCGTGTATGTAATATTACCCTGAATAAAGTTGATGGGATTATTGATTTCGTGAGCTATTCCCGCAACTAGTTGTCCTAAACTCGACATTTTCTCACTTTGAATCAATTTTAGCTGAGTAGAGCGTAATTCTTGAGTACGTTCAGAAACTTTTTGCTCCAAAGTCTCATAAAACCGTGCGTTCTCCAAAGAAATTGCAGCTTGAGCAGCAATAATGTTGAGTAGTTCTATATGATTATTTGTAAAGGCGCCTTTTATCAGATTGTTCTCTAAATATAAAATTCCAACCAGTTCATTTTTATTAATGACTGGGAAAATTAAAGCTGACAATGGCTGATACTTTTGTATGTAAGTATCTTTACTCCACATTTCAAAGGCGCCATCATCTAATAATAAGTAACTACGAGTACGTTGCACATAATATATAACAGAAGCAGGTAATTGATGAGATTCGGTAAGTGGGATAGATTGCAGTACATTAGTACTATCATTAGTGTCTAAAACAGCTTCGATATATAAATCTTGTTGACGCACTGCTAAAAAATAGATTTTTTGCGCTCCTGCGTTCTCACGTATTAACTGCATTAGTATGAACAGCAGTTTATCGATGATTATTTCACTTGATAGAGCTTGATATGCTTTGACTACTGTAGTTATATCAAATGAGGCGCCTTTATAAGTAGTAGCTGTATTCGTGATACTTGTTGTATTATTTTTAGTACTATTTAATAGAGAAGTAGGTTGTGAGATAATCGTAGTTAGATAAGGGTATTGTGATTCGAGATGTTTGACTTTCGCGTTTGCTCCCCACTTTTTGTAAGCATAATAAGCATCACTCAAATAAAGTTTGGCAATTTTTGTTTTATCTTGACTCAAATAGAATTCACCTGCGAGTTCAGAAGCTAAAGCAAGTTCAAGAATAAATTCGTTTTCACTTGCGTTTTTAATCGCAGCATCATAAAACTGCATTGCTTCCCAATACTTACCTAATATCCGAGACTTCTCTGCTTCAACTAACTCGTATTTATTTTGATAATTACTCGGACAATGTACTGCCCATTCTTCCATTTGCGCTTGATTTAATTCAATTTGATTTAAATACACTTCTTGTTGTGATGAACAAACATTGACATAATTAGCAATCAGTGACAAAGAATAATAAAAATTATGTTGCGGTATCGTTACTGATGATACCATAGTCATCGTATTCTTCTCTGCTAAAAGAGCATATTCGATAGCTTCTGTATATCGCTTAAATAAATAATTAAGAATTAACTTAGAAAAGTCAACTATAAACATCAAAATCGAAATTTTGTTATCAATGATAAATGACATCATTTTATTTTTATCGAAGCTTTGCCCATTTAGCTCGCATGGATGACTATTCACACCTCTTAAATTTAAAATTAATTGATGTAAAATTTTAATAAAATAAATGGAAACTAATTGGTTAAATTTTTCTAAAAAAATAATTTTTTCAGCTATTTTATCATCAAGAAAATTAATTGTCTCTGTACTAAATATTAGATTAAGACAATAATAACCAGAACCGATACTAGCATATTCTAAATCACCTATTTCAATTGCTTTATACATCGTGTGTAAAAGTGGCTGTAATGTGAATTTAACATGTTGTTTCCAATGAGCAATTAAACCATAATAAATTACTTTCACTTTGGCATAAAATCTATTATCATTAAATTTGTCTAAAATTTGAAGTGATAATAATCCATATCGATAACCTAAATCAATATTGCCAGGACTATGACTATTAAAACCACAAGCAACATACGCATAAGCAGCAGTACCCGAATGACCATATTGCATACAAATATCTGCCATCGTCAAGATGATTTTTCTATATAAGTTAGCATCAGACATGAATGCACAACCAGAAAATGTCACCAGCACTTTTAACACAGCTATTTGGTATTCATCTTGAATTTCTGGTAAATTTTCTAATTTCTGAAAATCTATGTCTTCTGGTAATTCTTCTAGCAAGTTAACTTTTAGTTCTTCGAGTGCTTCTATTCCAAATTCAATTCCATTTTGGTATTGTGCTGTACTGTAATAAGTTCGCAATATTATTTCGTATGCAGGAACTTTATCGAATACATTTACAGCTTGGCTTAATATAACTTTACTCAATTCTAATGCACGTTGGTAATTGATATTTAAAAATTCGGCGCCTGCTAATTCTGTATATAAATCTAAAGTCAGTTTATAATGAGTTTGCCAGGTGTTTGCAGGTAGTAGTATTGAACTAAAGTTCAAATTACGAGCTGCTGCATCATATGCATTTGCGGCTTTGGCTTTTTGGCTTGCTTTGATGTTAAGATGTATTAGTTGCTCTTTTTCAGATGCGGTTAATAAATCGACAGCAATATTTAGATGATTAACGGTATCTAATATATTATCTTCTAACTTATGTGCTGAGGTATTGAGTAAAAGCTGTCCGATTTTGAGGTGTATAGCTGGTTTTTGGTTCTCTGAAATGAGAGAATAAGCCGCTTGCTGTACTCTATCATGAAGAAATTTAAACTCTAACTTGGAATCTCCAGCATCAAAACTATTTGCCATTAGCAATGATAATTTAGAGCTAGAAGAGATTGGTAGAATAAATCCTTGCTGTATTGCTATCCACAGAGTATTAAGAACTTCAGATATAGATAAATCTAATACTGCTGCTAATATATTTAACTCAAAGTAGGCGCCTATACAAGCTGCGAACTGTAACGCTGACTGTGTTGTACTAGGTAATTTACTGATATTACTCGACATTAGCTCCACAACACCCAAGTTAATAATACCTGCGCTTTGAATTTCTTCCAACTCCCAACTCCAACACCCAGAAGCAAAATCAAAGCGTAGTAATTTTTCTTGATACAGCGTTTTCAGCATCTGCGTCAAAAAGAAAGGATTACCCGATGTTTTATTAAACAATAATAATGCTAACTCTTGATGATGCGTTGTTAATGGTTCTTGTAGAGCATCACTGACTAACTGTTGTACACACTCAAGTGCTAATGGCTTAACTGTTATATAATTTACTGTTGTCCCAGCTTTTTGGATATCCTCTACAGTTTGCATTAGTACATGTGTAGAACTGACTTCATTATCTCGGTATGCTCCAATAAAGAGCAAATATTGACTATTGCTATCTGTAACTAAAAGCTGCATCAACTTTAGTGAGGCAATATCTGCCCATTGTAAGTCATCGATAAACACAACCAAAGGATGTTCAATCTTAGTAAATACATCTACAAACGCTCGAAACACAGAGTTAAAACGGTTTTGTGCTTCTGTAAAATTTAAAGCTGCAACAGGCGCCGCAGGTTCCCCTATAATTAATTCGAGTTCTGGAATAATATCTATTATTACTTGTGCATTGGGAAATAACGCAACTAGTAACTTATCTTTCCAAACTCTTAACTCTTGAGTACTGAGTGTAAGTAACTGCTGTATTAGTGATTTAAAAGCTTGAGTAAAAGCAGCATAAGGAACCGTGCGATGAAATTGGTCGAATTTGCCGAAGACGAAAAATCCACGTTGCTGCACAATAGGTTTATGAATCTCATGTACCAAAGAAGATTTTCCAATTCCAGAATATCCAGACACCAAAACCACTTCGCTTCTATAAGTGTTTTTATCTTGTTTAGTAATGCGTTCAAAAGCAGCTAGTAACGTTTTAACTTCTTGTTCTCGTCCATACAGTTTCTCTGGAATGAGTAGTTGAGCAGTTTTGTCACTCTCCCCTAACGCAAAATCTCTAATTTCCCCAGTACTTTTAGCTTCATTCAAACAGCGTTGTAAATCTTTCAATAACCCATATGCGCTTTGGTAACGGTCTTCTGCGTTTTTAGCCATTAATTTCTCAATTATCGCAGTTAACACAGGTGGTACATTTAAATTTGTTTGAAGAGACGGCGCCTGTTTAGCAATGTGAGAATATATAATAGTCAGTGCATCATCCGATTGAAACGGTAAGTTACCTGTGAGCATTTCATAGAAAGTTACCCCTAACGAGTAAAAATCGCTGCGGTAATCAAGTGAACGATTCATCCTTCCTGTTTGTTCAGGAGATATATACGCTAAAGTACCTTCGAGTTGGTCGGGGTTAACTATTTGGAGTGTTTCTTTATCTAAACGTGAAGCGATGCTAAAGTCTGTTAACTTAACTTCGTGGGTATCTAGATTTATAATGATATTTGCTGGTTTGACATCTTTATGAATAATGTGGTGTTGATGCAGCGATAAAAGTGCTTGTGCAAGCTGTACGGCAATGCTTAGAAATGAAACGAGTGATAATTGATGATTTTCTAGGTAATGCTTGAGACTTATACCACCAAAATCGGACAATACCAAAACCACACTATTTTGATAGTTCTCTAAACTTATAGCTCTAACAACCGTGGGTAAGTCTAGACTTTCAATAATACTGTACTCGTGCTTTAACCGTGCGACTTGCTCAAGCGAAGGATACTCAGCTTTGAGAACTTTGAGGATTACTCGTCTAGATTTCGACACCCCTCGGTAAATGACTGAATTTAAACCTTCATGAATTAATTCTGTTATTTCATAACCGAGTATCATCGACTGCATCATCATCTCCAGGGAAATTTAACTAACTGTCACTATGTCTATATTTCCCACTCGCAAAACAAATATAACCAATTGAACCAAAATAAAATTATACTCTTGACAAAATAAATTTATCGTGGTATTGCTCTTACCTCTGTGCCCTCTGTGTCTCTGTGGTAAAATAAACACCTGTGCAGTCATCTGTATAAAAATGTCATTCATCACACAAATTATCCAATGAAATAGCGCTTTTTTTGAGAATAATACGTAATTTTTAAAAATCAAAGTAATAATATTTGCCTACTGCTAGGATTTTTACCACAGAGACGCAGAGAACACAGAGAGAGAAGTTTACTGCGACAAAGGATTTTTATTTTGTGCTGCTGCATTTACTGTTTGCTCAATTCGCTTTAATCTTGTTTCTAGGCGCCTAGCAGATGTAATCCACAACAGGATATTCTTTTTAGAGGTGTTGCTAAATGCTTGGAAATTCTGGAACGCTATTTCGTTTGATTGCAAAGCTAATTGTAAATCATCTGGAATAATCAACGCTTCGATAGCATCTAAGGTAGTCCAAGAACCATCGAGTTTTGCTGCTTCAATTTTAATTAAACCAGCTTCGGTCATTAAACGAAGTTCGGTAAGTTCTTCTATATATTGCTTATTTAACTTTGACCAAACGCTTTTGGGTTTGCGAGGTGTAAATATTTGCATGTAACGTTCAGTATCTAAGGATTTAACTTTACTATCAATCCAACCAAAGCATAAAGCTTCTTTTACAGCTTCGCTATATTTTACACTTGCTTTACCGCTTTTAACTTTGTAATAAATAAGCCAAATACCTTCTTCAGTACTGTGGTTTTCTGTAAGCCATTCGCGCCATTCTTGACGTGATGAGGCATAAACCGATTTTAGCGTATCTTCAAATTTTGGCATTGTCAATTTTATTTCAATCTCTAGTACTGTATGTCATTAATCAAAGAAAATTGCCTGTAGTACAATTACAACCAATTACCTATTAATACATATGCTGCCCAATGAGTTGGCGCCTTATAATTAGGATGGTTGAGAAGTTTTAACTGTGCTTTTTGTAGTGCAACTGCTCTACTAAGTTTTGCGTCTTTCAATTTGCGGTAAAATTCACCTACAAATATTGCTGTTGGTTCATCTTCGATTTGCCATAATGAAGCAAGTGTACTACGAGCGCCTGCTTTAATCGCGACTCCAGCTAAACCAAGTGCAGCACGTTTATCACCTTCGGCAGTTTGGCAAGCACTCAAAACAAGTAATTGTAGTGCTTCAAGTTGGGTTTGGTCACGACTACGCAATATATTATCGAATTCGCGGACGTTAATGGGTCCATCTGCTGCCAAAATAAATGTATCTTCTACACGCGAACTAAATTGACCGTGAGTGGCAAGATGAACAATGTTGAAAGGTGTATCTTGAACTAGATTGTCTAATTTTTGACTTGTAAACTGCTGATTCAGCAATGTTTTGGTTTTAATGCCAGCTTGGTTAATTTGTTCTAACTCTAATTTTATTCCAGGTAAAGAAGCAAATTTTTTATATGGATATGGAGGTTCGATTAAACCAGCAGTTAAAGCGTTTAGCTTTTGTCTTTGTAATGGTTGAGGGTCTAAAAGCTGTAACCCCGCATTCATGGCAATGGCATATTTTTCAATCAAGTAATTTTTTCCATCAAAGAGCGCTGAGAATGGTATGCTACCCAATACAGTGTCAGGGATAAATACAAGAGTATTAACACCATTAGGCGCCAAATTAGGTTCTAACTCTTTAACTAGCCATGTATAAAGCTTTTGCGATTGAATTTTTAAACTTTCAATTGCAGAAGGGTCAATTAAATCGCGTCTGAGTTGGGCAACTGTTGTCTCTACTTCAGCTTGACTAATTTTAGTTGTGTAGAGTTTAAGCTGTTGATTGGGAATTTTGACTATAACTTGGAGTGTGTCACCAAGAATAATAGGATAAAGTATAGCTGTATTTGGATTCTCTTTATCTACAACTTTATCTAAGACAACTTTTTTGCCTTGTAAACAAGCTTCTTTAAAAAAGTTATCGAGTTCGGCAAGTTGCAAAGCTTCGATATGCTGACGTGCTTTATCAAGAACTTTTGGGTCTGGGCGCCCTGGTGTTTGCGATTCTAGAAGTAGTGCGACCAATTGACGATATACTGGCTCTACACTCTCTTTGAAACTAAACTGTACATCAGTATTCACCGCGACTAAGTCACTACGAAGTTTTGATAGTGTTTGTACTGCTGCATCATATGACGCAATGGCGCCTTTAATGTCAAATTGTGTACGTAACAATCGACCAAGCTGCCACTGTAATTGATACGTAATCACATCATCTACATTTTCTGCTTGCGCTATCACTAAAGCCTGTTGCGTTAATTTTAGCGCTTCTGGATACTGTCGCGTTTTTTCATACAACTCTCCTATCTCACTTAATGCGTATGCATATGCATGATTATCATTAATATCGCGCGCAATTTGAATAGCAGTTGCAAGTACAGCATAAGGACGTTGTATATCACGCTCTATTTGCATTAAACGTTCTGCAAAGTTAATTCGTGCGTAAATAGCTGTGCGACTTGGTGGAAGTTGTTGAAGCAGCGGTTCAATTACAGAAATTAAGCTTGTAGTTTCTGTATCTTTTTTAGCTTGTATTAATAAACTTACATGATTCAGTAATGCTTCGACTTTAATTTGCGGTGATTCCGATATATCAACGGTTTGTTTGTAATATTCAATAGCTTGGTGTGATTTTCGCTCCTTAAGTGCATGATTTCCTAAACTAAATAAACTTTTGCCAATTTCATTATTATTATTTAAACCACGAGCAATTTGTAAACTTCGTTCTAAAATTATGCGTGATTGCTTTAAATCTCCAACTAATTGTAAAGCATCACCTAGCGAACGCAAACCCGCTAATTTCTCTATCGAATCTGGTTGTGAGTCAAATGCTGCATTTACTTCTTTGAGAAGTTTAACCGCGTTATAATAATAACCCAATATTTGTAGTGACTGTGCTTGCTGAACACGCGCTTTTAAACTGCCGTGTTTATTACCTGCTTTCTCAAATACTTTTTCTGCTTGTCTCCATATCGAGAGTGCTGCATTCGTTTGTCCTGTAGAAAATAATAGGCGCCCTTGTATAATTAAAGTCTGGGCTAACAGGTTTTGGTTTTTTGGTTCTGCTTCTTGTAAACGCAAACTAGTTGTAAGTGCAACAGAAGCCAACTTCCAATTACCAAGCTGCTGATATGCTAAAGATAAGTTACCCAAGGTGGCAGCTTGTTTTAAAGCATCACCTTTTTTTTGATATTCTTGTACTGCTTGCTGTAATATTTGCACGGCTTCTGAATATCTGCCGGCATCATATAATAGTTTACCTTGGTCGGTTTGAGATTTTTGGTTTTGGATTATTGGGGTGATATTTTGTGCATAATGCGGGTTTGCAAGACTTGGCAGTGCAAACGCTAATAAACATAATAAAATTAAATCCCCCCTAACCCCCCTTAATAAGGGGGGAACAAGAATAAAAGTCTTTTTTAATAAGGGGGAGATAAGAGTAAAATATCTTAAAGCCCCCCTTAATAAGGGGGGTTGGGGGGATTTCCATTTTAAAATGGATTGTAAATAACGGAGAAATAAATACCATTTTCTTGCCACGTGTTTTTCCTTGAGTCAATAGATACTAAAGGAATACCCCAGTCTATTTGTGCATTTAACTGGTTACCCAACTGTAATCGTAATCCTAAACCTGTTGATACTAAAGTACTTGTTTCGGGATTTGGAGTATCACCTTTATTCCATGATGTACCAACATCAATAAAGGGTACTACTTGTAATACTGATTGTGACTGACGCTGGCGCCATATTGGTAAGCGAACTTCTGCACTAGCGAAAAATCCGTTGTCAGTAAGTAGTGCATCTTGACGATATCCTCTAACGCTTTGCTGTCCACCTAAACCAAATTGTTCGAGTGCAACAAGTGGTCTGTCGGCAAACTGTAAGTCACCACGTAAAAGTAATAAAGTATCAGGAGCAAGTAACCTTACCCACTGTGCTTGTCCTCTCCATGCATAAAACCTACTATCTGCAGTATCGGCGTTAGTTGTAGAATTAAGTGCATCGAGTCCAACACTAAATTGCGAACGTGCGGCAAATACTTGCTGACTATCACGTTGCGTCCATTCTTGAATAAACCGTAATGCTGTTACACTAGTTCTACCATTAGGATCGGCGCCAACAGCAGGAAATGGAATTGGGCCATTTGGGTCGTTATTTAATAAGCTAGCTTGACTTTCGCGTCGAGTTAGTGCAATTCCTAGTGCTAACTCACGATTTGGTTTTTGAATAATGGGTTGACGTAGTGTAACTTCATAATATTTTGAATATGATTCAATATCAAGTGTATTAAAGGGACGTTCGATAACGTTGTTGTCAGATGTTCCGTAACTAAAAGCAAAAGTGCCGTTGCGAGGATTAATTGGAACTGTATAGTTAAAATCAAAAGAGTTGCTACCGTCGGTATTCGTATAGCTACCGCTCAAACTATCACCCCATCCTAAAAGGTTTGCTTCGCTTAATTGCACAGAGCGCCTAAAACTACCTACACTTGGTGAACGTCCATTATCAATACTAAACTGCGCGTCAAATGTTTTGGCTTCACGCACCTCTATTGCAAGTGTACTAACACCAGGACGAGTACCCGCAGCTAGTTCCGCAGAAAGATTTTGAATTAACGGGTTCAACTGAAGAACTTGCAACGCTTCGAGCAAACGTTCTCTATTTAAAGGTTTTCTAGTGGCAATTTCTAAACGACTTCGTATATAACCAGCATTGAGTCTGCGTGTACCGTTTACCTTAATCTCTTCGAGCGAACCTTCAATAACTCGAATTTCAACTACCCCATCCTTAAGCTTTTGCGGTGGTATATATGCTCCACTCGTAATATAACCCCTCTCAACGTAATACTTTGTAATTTCTGAGCGAACCTGAAATAGTTCGGCAATTGTAATTGCACGGTTTGTATACTTTTCTGTAATTTTATCAAAATCTTTCGCGCTGAATACAGTACTACCAGTCACGTTAAATTTTGTTACTTTTATTGTCTGCGGGATATCCCCAGGCTGATTTTGTTCGGGTGCTATCGGTGGATTTACGTCGCTACCTGGTAACAATTGGTCGGGAGGTGGCAACTGTGGTGGCGCCGTTGGTTCGGGCAAAGGTCTATCAGATGGTGGCTTTATCTCTGGACGCGGGAAATCTGGATTTTGCTGTCTACCTGGTAAATCCTCTGGCCTTATTACCTGTGCCTTCAGTGGTTCTACTGAATTAATTACAGCTATAACAACAAGGTATAAACAAATGTAAAATCGCTGAATACGACTGTTTAAAAGCAATTTATAAAACATAATAAACGAATTTGCTAAACCACACCACTCAAACTAAGCGTAAGCAAGAAAGTCATACTTAACACATATGCCATCTATATGACAATTATTTCTTAAGCTTTGACAATTTTATGGTATCTAAGTTAATTCCAACACATACAGCCTAAATTTATGCCAATTTGGCAAAAATTTAACTGTACAGCTTGTTACATCCCTAATACTGCCGTTTTTTTGTTGTGTGAGAGTGCATAAGTTGATTTGCCGAGCATATATAGCAAGACAGAAGCACAACGCTTTTAGTTGTGCTTACAGAAAGATAACACTTACAACACTTATGAGCAAACAACTAGAATCAAACACATACCCAGTCCCTGATTACGGTCCACTCCCAGAAGATGCAACCAAATTGCAGCAGTTACAACATGCAGTTCTACAAGAATTCATGAAAGCTCTAGATAACTCTCAAATGGATGAGATACTTAAGAGTTATGGTTTGACAGCAGAAAAAGTGATTAGGTTTGATGCTGTTATTGACTTGAATAAAATACAACGCATGGGTGTAGCACTTAGCGATGAAGAAATGCAGCAAAGCTTAGAACAAATTCCAGGAGAGGAATTAAGGCTACTTAGTTGCTGTTGGTGCGGTCGTTGCTGCCCTTGCTGATAATGTAGTAAGGTGGGCGCAAACGCCCACCTGACAAAATATTCTCACGCTCGTGGTTACACAAATGTTACATCCGTGGTATTACTATAAGTTAGATTGTGCAAGAACAATATTTATTGCGACAGTATTGCATATATGTATACTATCTAATACTTGTGTAGCTCAAATTACTCCAGACAATACTCTACCAATAGATACGCGCGTTTTGAATCAAGGTGAAACCAAAGTAATAGAAGGTGGAACGCAAGCTGGGAAAAACTTATTTCACAGTTTTGAAGAATTCTCGGTTTTGGGTGGACAAACCGCTTACTTTAATAATTCTGTAAATATTCAAAACATAATTACTAGAGTTACAGGCAAGTCTAGCTCTAATATCGATGGTACACTTCGCAGTAACGGCGCCGCGAATCTGTTTCTAATAAATTCTAATGGTATTACATTCGGCGCCAGTGCCTCATTAGATATTGGCGGTTCGTTTGTTGGCACTACAGCTAGCAGTATAAAATTCGAGGACGGTAGCAAATATAGCGCAGTAGAACCTCAAACACCTTTACTTACAATAAGTACACCAATTGGTTTACAATTTGGCGCCAATCCTGCACCAATTCGTAATCAATCTCAGGCAAGTCCGAACGGTGCAACAAATTATTATAATAGTCCTGAAGGTTTGCGGGTTTCACCTGGCAAAACTTTGGCATTAATAGGTGGTGATATTTATTTAGAGTCAGGAAGTTTAACAGCACCGCTAGGTCAAATAGAACTTGGAAGCGTTGGAAGTAATAGTTTCGTGAATTTAATACCAACAAGTGGAGATTGGGTTTTTGAGTACAAAGATGTTAAGAATTTTAAAAACATACAAATTACAAGCAAAAATCTTTCAAATTCATCGAATATTACAACAAGTGGTCAAAGTGGTAGTGGAAATATTCATGTTATTGGCAATATTATAGAAATATTTGGTGTTAGTGGTATTTTAAATTTAACTTTAGGTGACATAGATGCTGGTGATATTGTTATTGATGCAAACAAACTTACACTTCAAGATGGTGCCCAAATTCTAGCTGGTACAGTTGGAAAAGGTACAGGAGGAAATTTAACTATAAATGCTTCTAATGTAGATGTGCTTGGTGGTTCATATACTGAATTTGATTTTTTTGCTATTAGTGCAATAGGCAGTACAACCTACAAAGATGGAAACGCAGGAAACGTTAACATTAATACTAAAACATTACGAGTTAAAGATGGAGGAAATATAGTAGTTGAATCAAGCGGTATAAATACACCAGAATCATTATTTAAAGATGTTTTACCTGCAACAGGCAATGCTGGCAATTTGACTATTAATGCTACACAGTTAGTAGAAATAATCGGGAAATCTCCTGAAACTAACAGTAGTTTATCTGCTACCACATTAGGTTCTGGGAATGCTGGGAAATTAACTGTTAACACACGTAAACTAATAGTTAATAATGGTGGAGAAATAAAGGTAGGTAGTAGAGTCATAACTAATAGTATTGGAAAATATCTTGGAGACAGATTTAATTTAGGTAGAGCAGGTAACTTGGATATAACAGCAAATTCCATACTCATTGATAATCAAGGAAAAATTACATCCGAGACAGATTTAGGGCAAGGTGGTAATATTACCTTGCAAACACAACTATTACAGATGCGTCGTAATAGTTTGATATCTACCAGTGCAGGTAAAATACAATCGAGCGGTGATGGTGGTAACATTATAATTAATGCTCGTAACGGTTTTATAGTTGCGGCAAGAAATCAAAATAATGATATTATAGCCAATGGGTTTAGCGGTTCTGGTGGTAAAATAATAATTAACGCGAGTGGTATATTAGGTATCGAAGCACTTAATAGAGAAGATTTAATACGCAAGATACGTAGTAACGACCCATCTCAAATCGACCCACAAAAGCTTTCTACAAGTGACATTTCTGCAATTTCTCAAACTAATGCGAATTTAGACGGGGTAGTAAGCATTACCAATCCAGATGTTGATAGTAGTAGCGGTTTAGTTAATTTACCAGAAAAACCGAATGTACCAACAATAACCCAAGCTTGCAAAGCAGACAATACTCGACAAAATAAATTCTCTATAGTTGGACGCAGAGGACTAGCTACAAATCCAACAGAATTTTTAAGAAACACTACAATACCCGATACCGACTGGATTTCTGTAGAAAATTCTACAATGCAATATCCTTTTCAACAATCTCAAACCACTACATATAACAACATAAATTCGGTTATAGAAGCACAAGCATGGAAAGTAGATAAAGATGGAACTATTATATTAACAAGTACCGCACCAAAAATAATACCTCACTCCAAACCATTTGTGGCGCCTGCATGTTAAACTATCAAACTCTCTCTTGTGGAGCGGGCATCCTTGCCCGCCCATATATTAGAACGGGCAGGGATGCCCATTCCACAAGACCATTCCACAAGACCATTCCACAAGACCATTCCACAAGACCATTCCACAAGACCATTCCACAAACTTTATTTACCTACAGCAATTTTATCAGGTTGTTGTGTAAACACCTTTCCCATCACCCAAATAGTAAAAATAGGCATAGCAATAACCTGTGATACTAAAACAGCACACGCAACCGCAAAAATGCCATACTTAACTGCAACCAAGAGCGAAACAGCAAAAATACCTGTAAAAATTAAGTTCCAGTAAAAATCAAGATGTGTCTTATTCGTAGCTTGTAATAATTGCGAAGTCGCGCGCGATAATGCTATAGGTATAGCCGATAAACAAATTACAATCAATATCGGTATTCCTTCTACCCATTTTTTACCAAATATAACTGGCACATATAACGGCGCCAGACTAGATTGTAAAATTACCAATGGAACTACAATTAAGGCAATAGTTTTTAATCCGCGAAAAAACCGCTTTTTCATTTGCACTTTGTCACCCTGTACAGAACACAAATGAGGGTAAAGTGCTGATGTAAAAGCATTGATGACGCTTTGACTAATTCCTAAACCTGCATTAAATGCAAAAAAATACAGTCCTAACGCTTCAATACCAATAAAATATCCCACTAATAAATAATCTAAATTCATTCTTAGCCGACTTAGGGCATTTACACCAAGCATTTTTAGCCCAAAGCTAGTAATTACTCGCCATTTATCTAATGTAAACGATTTCGGCGGGCGCCAGCTATGATTCATTAAGTTGATTATAATATTGATGGGTATAGTCATAACGACAGGTAAAATTACAGCCCAAGACCCCATTTGACCTAAAGCTAAAATTATAGTTAAAATATTTCCAAAAATTAATTGTAATGCTGTAGATATAGCCGTAATTTTTAATCGATTTTCACGTTGAATAAGATTAGCCTGAATAGCAAATATAGGTAAAAACAAATAAGCTGTTGCAACTATACAAATTGGCAAAATCAATTGGCTATTTTTATAAAAAGTCGCAATTGGAAATGCTGCTAAACATTGAAATATAAATAATAATATACATACTACCCAATTTAGCCAGTAACTCGTATTACACACACTTTCTAGCTCCTCTTCACTTGCTTGCACAAGTTTGGCGCCAAATCCAGGATTAATAGTTAAAACATAGCCAAAATCAGCAATAGTAAAAATTAATGAAGCAACACCATAATCATACGAAGTAAAAGTACGAGCTAATACCACAGTAGTGGCTAACCTTGCAACCCGATTAAAAAGTTCTGCACCCCCTAACCAGCCAATATTACGAATAAAGTGGTCTGACAATAGCCGTTTTATTTTATCAATTATCATTTAACTATAAATACGGAACAATTGTCTAATTTTATGCTAATACTTCTGTAAAATCAAATACTTCATAAATACGCAATACCATAGATTTTTAGCCCCCCTTATTAAAAGGGGTTGGGGGGATAAATTCCATCTCTTGTAGCATAGAGTGTAAATTATTCGTAGTTAAGGTATGGTTAATGCGAATAACTTTAGCAGGATTTCCGGCAACAACAGCATTTTCAGGAACATCTTTTACAACAACAGAACCAGCTCCAATTACAGCATTATCTCCTATAGTAACGGCGCCAATAATTACAACATTCGAGCCGATATCAACATTATTTCCTATTTGTGGACAAGCACTACAAGAACCATCAGCTAGTTTTTTATTTCCAATTGTGGTATTATGTCTTAAAATACAATTATTTCCAATTGCTGAATAATGGTTAACAACTAGCCCGATTCCATGTAATAACTTCAAATTCTTGCCGACTTGCGTATCCCAAGGCAATTCTATTCCAAGTATCCAATCTACTACAAAAATATAAAGATTACAGTAGATTTTGGAAAATATCTTTAATGAAGTTGGTAATTTGCCAATTATTTGTGCGGAACGAAAAAAAGTTAAAGCAAAACGTGTTTTAGAACTGCTATCTTTATTGGTTTGCCAATCTTGGAATATATAGTTAATTATGCTTTTCATTTGATTCTTAATATTGGTTTATTTTATAAAAAAGGCTTTAAGGAGTAGTTGTGTGTGGTTTCCACTGCCAACCAGCAATTGCTAATATTGTCCACCAATAGAAAAACATCGTTGTATGACTCCAAATGTTTTCGGTAATCATCCCAACGGGTACAGCAAGTAAAAATGCCAACAAAATTAAACATAGCGAACGTTGTGAAGCAACTGTCAAAGGAGATTTTATAATGCTCCACAACCGAACACCTTGGGCAAAAAAGAATAAAATATAAGTGGTGAATCCAACAATTCCTCCTTCAACTAATGCGCGTATATAGTCGTTGTGAGGTAAAAGTTGGTTAGTGCTAACATGTATACTTAGTCCTAACCCAAAACCAAACAATGGATATTGCTGCCATTGTTCTAGTAAGTACGTCCACTGCGACAGGCGCCAGTTAAAGCTGTTATTATCTCCTTGAGCAAGCAAAATTGCCCGTGAAATATCCATATCAGGGTTTAATAAAGGTGTATTGCCTAGCGAACTCAAACGTTCTTGTCCAAATGGAGTGCTGGCAAATAAACCAATTACAAACATCAAAAACAGTATTCCACCGATAAGTTTTAGCAAATTTAATCGTGGCACAATTAGTACTAACACAAATATTGCCAGCATCATCAAGCTGAACAAAGCTTTGGTGCTGACAAAAAACATCGATAGCACTCCTAATAACAAAACCCACGGTAAACGATTTTTAGCTTCACCTAGTTTCCACCAAGTCAAAGAGATGAACAGTAATAAGTAAGTTGCAAAACTGTTAGGGTGTCCGAAAGTACCTTTAATACGTGCATCGCTTCCTGACAGCAAAGGTGGTAATATCGACGGTAGAAACATTTGCAATAATGCTAATGTTATTGGCGGTACTAACCCTAGTAATAATTGAGACAACATTACAGATGGTTCTACCTGGTCTTTGAGTTGCATTACTAGCAAGTAAATCATCAACCAAGAAAATAACCTTACCCATTCGCGTACACTATCTATTAAATAGGCGCCATCTAGTCCTAAACCACCAAGCGGTAAAAGCACTACCCAAAACGCTTGCGTTAATATCCATACAGCAAAAAACCACCAAAAGCTATCGGTGTGGACTTTTTTTTGTTGCAGTAACAATTTAGTGACATACATTAGCGTTAGTATATCAATACCAATTGCTAAAGCAGAAGGTATTTGTTGCTGCGAAAATATATCTACTGAACTTCGCACTATTAACAGCACGAGAACAGCTTGAGAAAAACTTGCGAAAAAGTAAGTTAGCGCTAGTATAACAACTACCGCTAAACCCATCAATAACGGCTGCACTCCAACTGCAACACCAGCAGCAAAACCTATTGCTATACATGCCAATACCAGGAATGTTACTAAAGGTAACTGGTGTTGATTTGTTGCCGCCATACCTACCTCTCTGATGTACTATTCGGGTTAAAGGCGCCGCCAATGCGTGCTAACCCCCTCGTTAATGTAGTTTGGTCATCATCTATATTACGGTAATTACGATAGTATTTGTCACTAAGCGTATTAATTCCATTTACTACTACTCCCAACATTGGAATGCGGTCGCGCGTCAAATCTGATACTGCTTTTTGAAATATTTCTTTGATGGTGTAACGAGGTCGAGTCACTAGCATAACGCCATCGCTGAGTTGACCTAATGTCGTCGCATCTGCACAAGCACTGAGTGGAGGAGTATCTAAAATTACTAAATCATAACTTTCGGCAGCTTCCATTATCAAAGCTTTCATATGTGTAGATTCGAGTAACTGCGATGGACGTGTGGACATGGAACCGCAAGTTAATACAAAAAGGTTTTCAATTGCTGTAGACTGAACAAAATCTGCAAGGCGCCGACGCTCAGTAATAGCATCACTAAGACCTGGTGAAGAACGCAAATTGAATACACGGTGTAACTTAGGTCGGCGTAAGTCAGCATCGATAAGTAAAGTTCGACGCGATAGCATTGCCGAAACTGCTGCTAAATGTGATACTACTACCGATTTGCCTTCACCGCTCAGTGCGCTGCTGACGACAATTGAATGTAATTTACTAGCACTGCGGCATTCGAGTGTTTTTAATAGCATTCGATACGGCTCGACTAATCCCATATCATCTAGAAATAAATCAGCTTCTGCGAGCGCTAAATTCGATTTCGATAGACGCGGCAAAACTCCTAGTAAAGGTAACTCTAACAACTCAGCTTCGGCGATATCATGCAAACGGTTGTCCATCATTTCCAGCAAAAGCACCATACCCGTTGATAACAAAATTCCAAAGGCGCCTGCAATAGCCAAAATAATTGTAGATTTGGGTGTACTAGGAACCGTTGGAACAGTCGCAACTTCAATAACACGAATATTACTAACTTTTTGAGCTTCGGCAATGCGAGCTTCTTCGAGTTTACGCTCAAGTGTCTTAAATGATTCAGCAGCTTGTTCACGTGCGCGTGTTAACGCTGTTAAAGGTTCCTGTTTAATAGGTAGCTGCGCGAGTCTAGTTTGCAGCTTGACTCTTTCTGCTTGCAAAGTTCGTAATTTATTTGCAACTGCTGTTCCCTCAACTGTATTTGTAACGAGTTGAGAGTTAAGAGTTTGGCTTAAATTATCATTCGATATGCTAGTAAGTGCATTTCCACTAGATACACGCGCTAATTCTTGTTGATACACTGCACGCAAAGTGTTACGTTGTTGTATCAAGCTATTTAACTCTGGATGCTCAGGAGTAAAACGCTGTTGAAGTGCGACAATTTGCGTTTGTAACTCAGTTAGTTTTACCCGTAGGTTTTTTATTTGTTCATCTTGACCGCTACGTACCGAAGCATATGCACTACCTAGGTTACTCGAATTAGTAACTTGACGTAATGAAGCATCTCGTGAACGTGCTTCTTGCAGTTGGGCAAACAGCATACGTTCTTGGTCTTCAAGATTAGCTAGACTTGTCACCAAACTCTTACTTTGCTCATCAAAAGAAACAACACCACTTGTTTGACGGTATTTATTTTCTTTAATTTCAGCTGCTTTGAGTCGTTGTTGAGCGTTGGGAACTTCGTTTTTCTCTAGAAATTCTCTGACTTTCGTTGCTTCTGAACTCATGGTTTTGATGTTTTCTTCAACCATTGCGTTAGTAACTGCGTTGACTAACCTAGTCGCAAACACAGGGTCTGCTGCTTTGTAGCGAAGTTCTAGAATATTAGTGGCAGGAATAATTTTGACTTTTAAATCGCGACTAAGTTGTTTGAATGAAAGTTTTTCTGAAAAGGAAGCTGTTTGAGGGTTAGCTTTGAGAGCAGTAAGAGCTTTTTCGAGAACTTGCTGTGATTTAATTAATTCTGCTTGGTCAGCTAATGGACTTGCTCCTCCTGGAGTTCCTGCATCTAATTGAGTGATGTCACGTCCAAGTGCGGATACCGAGACACTTTTATTATCGAGCATTAACCGAGAGCTTGTCTCATACATACGTGGAGCTACCGCTAAGTAGGTGACGGCGCCTGCCATTACTGCTGATAAAGTTAAAAAGGCTGGTAAACTCCGCCTTTTAACAACTGCCCATAAAGATGATACGCCTTTTTCCATAACTTTTATCCCAATAAATGCAGAATTCGCCTATCACTATAACCGCACAAACACTCTTATTTCGTAACAAAACTAAACGATATACGCTGTTTTTTCGGCTTTATTGGCGCCTAATAAATTCTGGTAAACTTCTATATTCTGTGCTGTTATTTTATCCCAAGTATAGTAACGCTGAACATGACGCTGTGCATTTACTGCCATACTTGCCAGTTCATTGGGATGATTTAATGCCCATTTCAAAGCATTTACAAAACCATCAATATCACCAACAGGAAATAGTACACCACGCTCTTGGTCTATAAGTTGCTGATGAGGAAGAATATTACTTGCCAGTACAGGAATACCTTCGCGCATTGCTTCGAGCATAGCTAGTGGTAAACCTTCAACATTAGAGGGTAAAACAAATAATCCTGCACCTCGCACAATTTCAGCTAACCGTTTACCACGCAATTCTCCAGCAAACACAATTTGTTTACTATCTGCAACTTTTTGCAGCATTAAATTCGTGTACGCTTGAGTATCGCTAATACCACCAGCTAGCACAAGTTTCCAACCTTGATATTTGAGTCGAAGAAAAGCTTCGATTAATAAATCAGGACATTTTTCTGGTACTAATCTACCTAAAAATAGCAAGTAACGTCCTTGTGTAAGTCCTAAAGCTTTACCATAAGCAAAGTCCGGGTCTGATTCTGAATAACCAGCAGGTGCATTCGGAATATAAACTGTATCACGTTTGTAAGCTTGTGAAAAATAACTTTGTAATGCTTGGGATACTACAATAATTTCGTCAGCATACTTGACGGCTGCTTTCTCACCAGCTAAAATTACTTGACTCGAAAAATTCCCCCATTTTGCACGTTGCCAGTCTAAACCTTGACAAGTGACAACAATTTTAGAAGCTCGCAAAACGCTTGTAACGCTACTAAATAAAGCTGGGCCTAAAGCATGGAAATGTACTATATCATATTGTCTGCCAGATGCCGCCATTGCACCTAGAGCAGAACTTATAAACGCATCTACACCTTTTCTAAAAAAACTTGGTAAAGATATAACTTGCACACCTTGATAGTTGCTCGAACCAAACCAACTACCTTCGGTATAAGAACAACGTGCAAATAAATCTACAGTATGTCCTTGTGTAACTATTCTAGGGTATACTTCCGCACAGTAGTTTTCGATTCCTCCCTGCCCAGGAGGTAAACCTTTAGCACCGATAACAGCAATTTTCATATCTATATAATACGAATAGTTAAAGGACAAGTGTTTTATTCATAAAACAGTAAATAATTTTTGACTAATATCACCTGCGTAAAAACCGCGTGTTGTACTAATATAATTTCATTCCGGAAAATTTACTAGCTTTCGTAAATTCTTCATAAAATCTTTACAGATTATTGTAACATAACGTATTGCATCAGAACGTAGGGTGGGCACTGCCCACCATACTTTTGACTTATAGTACTAGTGGTCTGTGTCATAAGTTTTGGGGGGTAGAATTAAATCCCCCCAACCCCCCTTAATAAGGGGGGCTAAGAATAGCTCTCTTTTTCCCCCCTTATTAAGGGGGGCTAGGGGGGATCAAAACCTATAGCAACACCTCAAAACTATTGACACGAACTACTAGTAAGTGAGGCATAGCCCTAACTACTTTTGTTCTATAGTACAAAAAACTATTAAATTTAATAATTATTCTTATTATTGCAGCGAGCTTTCTCAAAATACTGTTGATGTTCGTCTGATGCTAACCAATATGCTGAAGCTGGCTTAATATCTGTTATAATAGGCTTCTCAAATTTCCCAGAAGATTGTAAACTCTGTTTAGAATTTCTGGCGATAGCTTCCTGATGAGTTGTATGGTAAAAAATAACACTCCGATACTGTTCACCTCGGTCGGCGCCTTGTCGATTTAAACTTGTAGGGTCGTGAATATTCCAAAATATATCTAATAGCTCTTCATAACTAACAATATCAGGGTCGTACTCAATCTGCGCTACTTCTGCGTGTCCAGTAATTCGCGACACTACATCAAGATGACATGGGTTCTCGAAATGTCCTCCCATGTAACCTACAGAAGTTGATAGTACTCCTTTGACTTTACGATAAGCTGCTTCAACGCCCCAGAAACAGCCGCCTCCAAATGTTGCTTTTTCCATATTTATATATATATGGTATGGTGGGCAGTGCCCACCCTACACTACTACACTGCGGCGCCTACACGAGCGCTCTTAAGATAAGCAAGCATCGTGTCAGCATCAGAAACTTCAAACGGGTCGGTAGTACAATTATCTTCGTGACCTTCTTCGATAAATATTTTTTCGATTTTGCAATCATCAACCACCATTGAATAGCGCCAAGACCGCATTCCAAACCCCAAGTTGGACTTATCCACCAGCATTCCCATTTTACGAGTAAATTCACCATTGCCATCAGGCAAGATAAACATTTTGCTGATACCTAAATTTTTAGCCCACTGGAACATAACAAACGCATCGTTCACAGACAAGCAAATAACCTCATCAACTCCCTGCGCTTTAATTTCATCGTAAAGTTCTTCGTAACGTGGTAAGTGCGTCGAAGAACAGGTAGGAGTAAACGCTCCAGGCAATGCAAGCAGTACAATTCTTTTTCCACCAAAGATTTCTTGTGTCGTCCGGTCTTGCCAACGAAAAGGGTTAGGCCCACCAATTGACTCATCACGTACACGGGTTTTGAAAACTACGTTTGGTACTTTTGTTACCGCTACCATCTCATCTACTCCTAATATATCTATATTTTTTGCTGGACTACGCTCAGAAACCCGGTTTCTTTATTAAAATCTTTTATAAAAATGACGATTTTGCGTAGAAACCGGGTTTCTAGGATTTGGTTTAACTTTTTACTCCAACTCAGAATAATTCTGATTTAAGAATTCGTCAATAGTAATAAATACTCACATTAAGTAATGCTTCTGATTATATTATGATTTAAAGACGCGAACCATTACAATATAGAGACACTATTAAGTAGCAGCAATAAGCAATGAAAGAATTAGTCGATGACATAGTTAAGACCTTAAGAGGAAAAGGTCTAAAAGTAACACCTCAGCGGTTTGCCGTTTACGCGAACTTACTGTCACGTCAAGACCATCCAACAGCAGAGCAGATACTTCTTGACTTGAATAAGCAGGCGCCAATATCATCGCAAGCAACGGTATACAGTGCGCTTCAAGCTTTACGCGATGTTGGTTTAGTGCGTGAAGTCCTTTTAGAAGCAGGTGTATCACGCTACGACGCGAATGTAGAAAAGCACCATCACTTTTATTGTCGTGAGTGCAAAACAATAGAAGATATTCCTTGGGAGGCTTTTCCTGATGTTAGTTTAGATAAATTACGTCCAGGGTTAAAAGCACAAACTTACGAAGTTACTGTATATGGAACCTGCAACTGTGATATCCAACACTGATTTTATTGCTGACTTAGCCCAAGCAGCTTTATCATTTCGAGATAGCAGTAAAACTCATCCTAAACCTGATGTAGTTGTGAATGCACTACTACAAGCAGAGAAAACAGCAAAGCAACAAAAATTAACGTACCCGTTTACCTCATTATCAGGTAACTGGCGCCTATGTTTTGCCACCGGAACCCGTAAAGTCAGAAAACGTTCCGGCATAATTTTAGGTAAAGGTTTTTACATGCCTAAATTTTCCCCTGCTTATATAAGTTTTGATACATTAGATACATCTATAAACAGAGGTAGAATAAGTAATAAAATTCAGTTTGGTGGATTTGCGCTTAAATTATCAGGGTTAACTCAATATATAGATAAAAAAAATCTACTAGCTTTTGACTTCCATACTTATGAAATAAATTTATTTAATCACAAAGTATATAGTGGTAATGTCCCTGGTAGTCAAACCAACAATAGTAATTTTTATGACCAAAAAATTGCCAAATTACCGTTTTTCGCATTCTTTTTAATAACTGAAAACTTTATTGCAGCGCGTGGTCGCGGTGGTGGTTTAGCATTATGGATAAAAGAATAATTGAGGTAATCTGACTATGAAAAGAATAGCTGGCTTAATATTTTTTATTGTGATTGTGGTAGCGGCTGTCACTCTTGGATTAAACTGGATGCGGCGCCAAAAAACTACAAGAAGATAATGTCGAGTGTATCGATTATCATACCTACTCTTAATGAAGCAAGCAGTTTAGATCAAACACTGCGTCAGCTAACTATTCTTAACCCAAAAGCAAAAGAAATTGTGATAGCTGACGGAGGAAGTACAGATAATACAATCGAATTAGCTAAACACTGCTTGCATTTTTTCCCTCTGAATGTAGATGTACAAATTATTAAATGTGATATTAAAGGACGAGCGCTTCAAATGAACTTTGGCGCCAAAGTCGCAAGTGGTGATATTTTATGCTTTCTCCATGCTGATACTCAGGTATCTCATGATATAGTCACGGTGATGGAACAAACTCTGACAAACTCAAAAGTTTCTTGTGGTGGATTTATATCTTTAATGATAGGTACTCAAACAACACGCTGGGGTATATCGCTACATAATTACCTCAAAACTTACTATGCACCCTTAATATTTCGTCCCTACTCATTTTTCAAAGGTTTACGATTATTATTTGGCGACCAAGTAATGTTTTGTAGGCGCCAAGATTTTTTAGACTGTGGTGGGTTTAATGAAGCATTACCAATAATGGAAGATGGTGATTTGTGTTTAAAATTATTCAAATTAGGACAAATTCGCTTAGTTAACCGCGTTGTTACAAGTTCTGACCGTCGCGTTGCACGTTGGGGCGCCATCAAAGCAACCGCAATTTATCTATATATAGGTATCCTATGGGGTATCGGAGTTGATGCGAATTATCTCAAAAAGTTTTACGAGGATATTCGCTAGAACTGCTGATTAAGATTCCAATCATAGTACAAATATTTTACTGGTGTTGATGCTGTGAGTGGTAGTTCGGCATTTAAGTAAGAGCGTATATATTCGGGTACAGATGGCGCCACCTGTAGAAAGTCTTGACGGTACCATTTAAAGATTTTGCTATAATAGAGTATGTTTTTATCTGCATCGTATTTTACTTTGTCTGGATTATTAATAAAACGACGCGCGTCATCATCTAACTGAGAAAGAACTTGGTCGGGGTAGTAAGCACCCGCACGCAGTAACGGACAACCAATAGAAGCGCATACTATAGCAAAATGTATTCGTGGTTCTTGTAATTTTTCTCTTAGTATCTTGTTTTCAATTTCAGCTAAACTGTAGTTTTTACTGCCAACTATATAAATCTGACGCTGAAAAAACCATAAAAAACCTAGCCAATTTGGTATTCCTAAAATTCGTGGTAATACTGACTTAATTGGATATTTTTCTAAAATTGTTGCAACTGTAAACGCATTATATAAGTTTACCCACAAAGCCAACTGGTCATTAATGTTTAGGAGAGTGCCTGCATTCTCGTTTATTTGTAGTGTCGCGATACTCGATAGCCAATTAGCTAACACTTCTGGTTCATCTCGTTTCCAAGCAGCGTAGTTAACACGTCCCTGCTCCGAAACATACTTTTTCAGCAATGTATCCCACAAATCAAAATTGATGGAATTATTCACAATACATACACCTATATGCAAGCTAACTACAATCGTTACGTAGTTGATTTAAACAGACAAGCTAAAGAACCATTAAGTGGTAACTTTTGGTCTGCTGTGGTTCCACTACAAACAGCTTTCGGTCAACCAATATATCAAACCACTCCGGCGCCGTATCAAATTCAAGAACGCATTAATAAATATTATACAACCTACCATAATAAACTTAGCCAACTTATAGAACAAAAAGTTCAAGAGTTTGGCAAAGTATACTTACTTGACTTGCACAGCTTCGGTGGGTTAATAGATGACGAAGTATGTTTAGGCAACGTCAACGGCAAAACTTGTACAGAAGACTTCATAAACACCGTCGAGCGAGCTTTTATTAATCAAAAATATCAAGTCGTTAAAAATAAAACCTTTACAGGTGGTTATATTACAAGACATTACAGCGAAAACAAAAGCGTAGAAACTTTGCAAATAGAAATTAGATATCAAACATATCTTTCGCAGCAAGACCTTGACAAACCGCTAATTCCCCGGTGGGATGTACCAAACTTTCATCTCTCAAAAGTAAAATTACAACAAGTCATCGCTGATATTGCCAACTAGAAACCTGGTTTCCGTAGAAACCAGGTTTCTTAATTATAAAGTTTTAGCAAAGTTGTCAAATACCAGTATTTATTGCAGTGACATCTTAGGTTTACTATCTTAAGTTAGAATTGTCTAATCAAAAAAATGTCAATGAAAAAAACATTTTTATTGAGTTTAATTTGTTTGTTGGGTTCACCTCGATTATTAGTTGCTCAAACTACTGCGGCGCCAGTACCTTCTCAAACAATTTACGCTCAAACAAAAACTAATAGTTATGAGACTTATCATAACGAACATCAGAACTTTTATATTTCTTATCCCAAGAATATTTTTGTTCTAAAAAAACCACAGTCAGCGTATCACTATGGAGGAGAGCAAAGCTTTGTCTCTAAAGATGGACACGCGAGTATGTTTATTTCTGGTTTCTATAAAGCAGATGTTTCAGATAGTGGTTGGAATGATGTACCTTTAAAACAACTTTATACAGAAGCGTTACAGCAAAAAGGTCGAAATATCAGCTATAAAGCTTTAGGAAAAAATTGGTACGTTGTTTCAGGGATGGACAATGGCAAAGTTTTTTATGAAAAGATTATTTTGGCAAGCGATAAGAAAATAAATTTCATTATTCGCTATCCAAAGTCTCAAGAAAAAATCTACAATGTTATAACTGAAAAAGTTGTTAATTCAATAAAATACTAACTCAATCAATAATTAAGGAAAAATCATGCAATTTACAAAACTATTTACTGCTGCTGTCTTAGGTATTAGTATTCTATCCACCGTAGTTCTTCCTGCAATAGCTGATAAAAAATTTGATAATTTCAAGAAAAATCAGCTTGCTCAGTTTAATGGAGACTTTCACCCTGAAACCTGTAAGGAAAAAACAATAACACGAGGTTCTTTAAGATACGATTTATGTCAGCATAAAGGAAAACCAGCATACATTAGAGTTACTGATGATGGAACTCCAGTCGGTTTTTATGAATTTAAAAATAGACAGTTAGTACAATCCTGTAGTATTGATGCTTTTATTTGTAGTGGATACAAAAATAATCGATTAGTTGCTATTTGGAATTTAGATGCTCAAACGGTAGATTTCAATGTCTCATCAGAGACTAACCGAGAAATAGAAACAAGCAGTTTAGCTGAAGCTAAGAAAGCATTAAGAATATTTGGCTACAAATAGTATAAAAAAGCGGGTTTCTATGATGGCTGAGTATAAATATACTAAATAGTATGTTAAAGTTTCAGTAATATTCCATACTTAGTTTGTCAT
This sequence comes from Calothrix sp. PCC 7716, assembly GCF_019977735.1. Taxonomy (GTDB): domain Bacteria; phylum Cyanobacteriota; class Cyanobacteriia; order Cyanobacteriales; family Nostocaceae; genus Dulcicalothrix. The sequence goes on from NZ_AP025018.1 coordinate 2,269,151, forward strand.
ACTCCATACAATTAGCACATAATAGAATAGTCAGATTACAGTGTGCAATCAACTCATGCTGACTTCATCAGTGGTTTTATCTATCATTGTCACCATGATTATTCTTGGCGCCGGAATTATGGGGCTGTGTATTTTTAGAACAAGTAAAATTTTAACTTTATTTGAAATAGAAGCCGACCGTTCCAGTTGGCAAATAATGTATAGATTAATGATTTCTTTCCTATGTGGTTACTCATTATTAGCTTATCTAATTAGTGCAAGGCTTTTTGAATGGATACCGTTGTTGACTGGAATGGTTTTCTTTCTCGGAGCGCTGTTTGTTTGGTTTAGTGTCAACGTGTACTATCGGACTCTAAATCGATTTTTGCAAATACAAGATAAGTACCGAGCGGCAAAAGAAAATGCTGAGACTATATTATTTCAATTACAGAAAGTTCAGCAATCGCAATTACAATCAATTCATCGTGAAACAATGTTGGCTTTAGGGCAAATGGTTGCTGGAGTCGCACACGAAATTAATAACCCAGTCAGCTTTATAGAAGGCAACCTAGGATATGTTAGTTCATACACTAAAAATTTGTTTGACCTTTTAGAGACTTACGCTTCTGTATACCCAAATCCTGATAGTAAAATAATTAATGCCATAGCTTCAAGTGACTTAGAGTTTATCAAATCCGATTTTCCGAGCATTCTAAATTCTATGGAAGCAGGCACAACTCGTATTAATGAAATAGTACAGTCACTCTCAAGTTTCTCACGGTTGAATGAAACAGACTTTAAAAAAGCTGATATTCATGAAGGTATTGATAGTACACTAACAATTTTAAGCCATCGTCTTAACTCTTGTGGGCGCCGGACTAAACATATTGCAGTAATTAAAGAGTACGGCGAAATTTCAAAAATATATTGTAATCCTCGTATATTGAATCAAGTATTCTTTCACGTTATCAATAATGCTATCGACGCATTAAATAAAAAAGCAGCTACTAGTGAAATAGAAGAGGAAGAAACACCAACTATTCGCATTTGTACATCATATTCTCAAAAAAATGAAATTAACATTCAAATAATCGATAACGGGAGTGGAATTACTAAAGAAGTTTGCAAAAATATCTTTAGACCGTTTTTTACCACTAAACCAGTAGGACAAGGAACAGGTTTAGGCTTATCTATAAGTCATCAAATCATCGTTGAACAGCACGGTGGTACAATCAAATGCACATCAACCGAAAATCAAGGCGCCGAATTTTTAATTACACTCCCCATTAATGAATCATTAAAATTTTCTCAAAGTTAACTACACCCATATTTAACTATTATTTGCAATTTCAATACTTGTTTTTAATTATACATTAACCTTGACCTGTTAATGTATGATGTCAATCGCACGCGCGTTTGTATACATAATTTTTGGTTTTAGAGCGTCAATTATCACCAACAATCACGAACTATGACACAACAGAATATCAAGATTTCAGATGCTACGGTTCAGGAAGCTGAAGATAACTGCACAAGTTTAGGTATTGAGGCACTAAAGCATGATTTTTTTGATAATCTGTTTTACGTTCAAGGAAAGTTTTCATCGCTTGCCACTAAGAATGATTACTACATGGCGTTAGCGTATACTGTGCGTGACCGGGTATTGCATCACTGGATAAGCTCTATTGCTGCTCATACTCAAAACCGCGCGCGCACTGTTTGTTATTTCTCTGCGGAGTTTCTCATGGGACCCCATTTGGGTAATAACTTGATTAATCTGGGAATTTATGACGAGGTTAAGCAAGTTATTGAAGAATTAGGTTTAAATTTTAATGAGTTAATCGAACTTGAAGAAGAACCTGGATTAGGCAACGGTGGTTTAGGACGGTTAGCTGCGTGCTACCTTGATTCTTTGGCAACTCTAGAAATTCCTGCTTTAGGTTACGCTATTCGTTACGAATTTGGTATTTTTGACCAAAAAATCCAGGATGGGTGGCAAGTCGAAATTACTGATAAATGGTTACGCTATGGTAATCCTTGGGAAATTCGGCGCCCAGAGTGGGAAGTTCACATCAAATTTGGCGGTTATACAGAGCAGTTTACCGATGAAGAAGGTCGCTTTCAAGTCCGTTGGATTCCACATCAAGTAGTTAATGGTATTCCCTACGACACACCGATACTTGGTTATAAGGTAAACACAGCCAATACTCTACGTTTGTGGAGAGCAGAGGCGCCTGAATCCTTCGATTTTTCTGCATTCAATCGTGGTGATTACTACGGTGCAATTGACCAAAAAGTAACTTGCGAAAATATTACTAAAGTACTTTATCCAAACGATGAGTCATTTTCAGGTAAACAACTCCGTTTAGAACAACAGTACTTTTTTGTCTCATGTTCATTACAAGACATGATACGAATTCTTAAAGAGCGAAATTTACCTATCGAAAGCTTTCATGAGGAATTTGCTGCTCAGTTAAATGATACTCATCCAGCTATTGCGGTTGCCGAGTTAATGCGACTATTAATAGATGAATATCAACTCGACTGGGATAAAGCATGGGAAATAACACAAAAAACCTTTGCTTACACTAACCACACTCTTTTACCCGAAGCTCTAGAAAAGTGGTCTTTACATTTGTTTGGCTCATTGCTACCAAGATTATTAGAAATAATCTACGAAATTAATTTCCGTTTCTTAGAAGAAATCAAACTTCAGTATCCAGACGACCATGAACGACTCGCACGCTTGTCGATAATTGATGAATCGGGTGAACGTTATGTTAAAATGGCAAATCTCGCTTGTGTTGCTTCTCATGCAATCAATGGTGTAGCACAATTACACACAGAACTGCTACAAGAAACCGTATTACGAGACTTTTACGAAATTTACCCTGAAAAATTTAGTAATAAGACAAATGGTGTGACTCCACGTCGTTTTATGGTACTAAATAATCCAGGACTAACCAATTTAATTACTAGCGAAATTGGCGCCGACTGGGTAAAGAATCTTGAAGATTTACGCCAGCTAGAAATATTTGTTGATGATGCAGCTTTCTGTGAGCAGTGGCACACAGTTAAACTCAACAATAAGATAGGTTTGGCAGAGCTCATTAAACAGCGCACAGGTATTATTGTCAATCCTGAGAGTATGTTTGACGTGCAAGTAAAACGGATTCATGAATACAAGCGTCAACACCTAAACTTATTGCACATCATCACATTATACAATCGCCTCAAAGAAAACCCCGACTTAGAAATAACACCGCGTACATTTATCTTCGGAGGAAAAGCTGCTCCCGGTTACTTTGCTGCCAAATTAATTATCAAGCTAATAAATTCAGTTGCAGAAGTAGTCAATAACAACCCAGATGTACGTAATCAAATTAAAGTTGTTTTCTTTCCAGACTATAACGTCACCAACAGTCAGCTAGTTTACCCAGCAGCAGATTTATCTGAACAAATTTCCACCGCAGGTAAAGAAGCTTCTGGAACAGGAAATATGAAATTTGCGCTTAATGGAGCAATTACAATTGGTACACTCGATGGCGCCAATATTGAAATTAGAGAACAAGTAGGAGAAGAAAACTTCTTCTTATTTGGACTAACAAACGACGAAATACAAACCCTAAGATGGCAAGGATACTACCCTGGTTCTCACTACGAAACAAACCCAGAATTGCGTAAAGTCATCGACTTAATAGCATCAGGACACTTCGCAAACGGTAACGTCGAATTATTCAAACCCTTGATAGATTCCTTATTATACGGCGACCCTTACATGTTAATGGCAGACTATCAATCTTACATCGACTGCCAAGACCGAGTAAGTCAAGCATACCTCGACACTGCTAGCTGGACAAAAATGTCAATTCTTAACACCGCGCGTACAGGTAAATTTTCCTCCGACCGTGCAGTTTGCGAATATTGCCAAGACATCTGGAAAGTTGAGCGTACACAAATTGAACTCAAACAATATGCACACCAGCACTTCGCCCTAGAACTGTAAAATAACTCTTGTGGAGCGGGCATCCCTGCCCACCCCAACTGTAATAGTCAAGGTCATTCACAAAAACTTCTAAAAAATTCATTATCTTAACGAAAAAAATAGAAATATTTCACATCTCTTATAGCAATTTTCAACTACAAACAGGCGCCGAATACCATATAGTCGATTGTGGAACAGTTCGGTTAAAATTAAATAGTTATAACTATTATATATAAGTAGTATGTCAGAGCAAAGTATAATTCACAACCAACTAGAAAATGAAACCGAATCTAACAATACCTATGTATCAATAACAGATATTTTAAAGGAAATGCAGCAATTACCTAAAGAATACTGGTTTAATTTACTTCAAATCATTAAGCTTTATCGTGAAAGTGTAACTCAAACAGCAGTTTTAGAACAAACTCAAGAAACCGATCTATTAATGCAACAACATCGTGCGTTAGCTGAGTTAACTAAACAATGGATAGAAGAAGGAGATGAAAAAGAACAAACAGAAACATGGGAATATCTCCGCCAAAATTTAGATAAAAACCGCACTTCCATATAGAGTAGCGTTGCTATGAGTCGAATAGTTATGCTGGACAGTAGACCGCTAGGCATGGTAACGAATCCTAAAACAAATATTGCGCTACATCAAGAGTGCAAGTTGTGGTTAGATAATTTACCATCGCTTGGTTATGAAATTATTTTACCCGAAATAACAGATTACGAAGTGCGACGAGAATTATTACGTTCTAATAAATTGGCAGGTATCAGGCGCCTAGATCAACTTAAAGCCGCAATCACTTATTTACCCATCAATACAGAAACTATGCTCCTTGCATCTCAATTATGGGCAGAAGTTAGGCGCCAAGGACGACCCACTGCTGATTCTACAGCACTAGATGGAGATGTAATTCTTGCCGCACAAGCAATATTAGAGAAAACTCAAGGTAAAGAAGTTATTGTTGCTACCACCAATGTAAGACATTTATCAATATTTGTAGACGCACGGGAATGGCATTTAATTGTTTGAACTTTATTTAGCCCGTTTTAACGGAATTAAGCTATTAGCTTGGGTAATATAGCGGTTTTTAATCAAGTGAGGCACAAATTAAATTGATAAAGCTATTGTGCGGTGGACATCCTTGCCCGCCTTTATGTATTTCATTAGAACGGCAACCGCTATACCACCTAAGCGAGTTTATAATTAAGCCTTACAAGTTAATACCGGGCTTAAAGAAGCTGGCTCTCTAGCTTCCCTCAGTTAATTCTTTAAACTAGAGTCATGCTTGGGGGCAAACGATGAAGCGCGCGCTCTCCATTGTTAATGTTTTTGAGATGATACAAGAAGAATATGCTGAAGAAGAACGGGCAAGGATGCCCGTTCCACAAGAGAGATTCACAAAAGATTTTAATTTAGGCTTTGAAGGTTAATATTGGGGTTAACATTGCTACAACTTCAATCATTTTTGCTTCTACTTGTACATCAATAACTGATTGTATGGGTTTATAAGCGACAGGTGCCTCTTCAATTCGACGTTCTGAGCGTAGTGTAATACAATCAACTCCAGTTAATCCTAGTTCTTCGTCGGTATATGTTGCTCCTTGACGAGTTAATTCAAAGCGACTACGTTGTCTTCCTGCACCGTGAGATGCGGAATTTAGAAATTTAGGGTTACTTTTTCCTACACATAAATATGAACTGGCGCCCATTGAACCGGGAATAATTACGGGTTGGTTATCAAATGCTGGACAGGCGCCTTTACGTGTCACCCATTTGTTAATTACGGGTTGAGGTAAAGTAATGTTGTGAGGTAAATCATAAACTAGCGGCGCCTCGATATCACCGAATACTTGACGTAGCCGTAGTCGTAATAACTCCGCTAAAAGTAGACGATTGATAAATCCATAGTTTGCTGCTGTTGCTTCTGCTTGTAGATAACTTGCTACAAGTTCAGGGTGTGAATTTGTTGATAATGGGAAGATATTCGAGTCAGGATATTTGACACTTTTACCCCAAGTAGCTTTTGCTTTATCACGCCATTGACCACCGATGTATTTACCAACGTTACGTGAGCCTGAGTGAATCATAAAAGCAAGCTGCCCTTCTTTTAATCCCCATAAATGCGCGAGTCCACGATTTTCAATTTTGTCTACACGCTGAATTTCAACAAAATGATTACCACCACCAATGGTGGCTAAACCTCCATCGCGCACAACTCCTTCATCTGGAACAAGTTCGCATGGCGCCACATTCCAGTCACCTTCCATCGAACCATTAAGAAAAATATGGTCTACTTCTTTGGCTAACTGTGCAAAATCAGATTTAACAAAACTTCCTGTTGGCGCCTTCCACATAGCATCAACCCATCCCAGAACACCATCCTGAAATAACGCGCGCATACTTGAAGCGGTCATCGTCACATCGCGAGTACCAAAAAAGTAATCGCCTTTCATTAATTCAACAAATTGGTCACGCTGCGCCAGAAATTTATCGATGCTTAAATTTGCAACATGTAACCGCATTCCGCAGTTAATATCAGAACCGACGGCAGCAGGAATTATCATATTCTCGGTTTCAATAACCGAACCAATAGCAACACCCGCATCTCCTGGATGAAAATCTGGTGTAGCACAGGCGCCGCATACACACCCACCAGCAGGATGCTGCATACTAGCAAGTAGTGCAAGTTGATTAAAAGCCTTTGCTTCAACTAGAAAATCTTCGGGTAAAAGAACCGAAGCAACAGGTACATCTTGCTTTGATTTATTTAAGCGAACCGAATAAGTTTTATTTTCGTAGCTAACATCTAAACCTTGACGTGACAAAGCACGCAGGAGACGACACATATTTTTGGGCTGCATGAAACCTCTAGTTTTAAATAACTAGCACTCAATAAGTTTTTACTTTTTGAATTGAGACATTGGTTCAGCAGCCGCGTCTCTTTTAGTGTTTGCTTAATCACACTTGTACTTAAACAACATGCAACTAGCTAGGTGATGTTTCCACTATTGCACAAATTGCAAAAAATGAGGTTGAAAATATGACAGATTTTTTACTGCCACATAACTAAATAACTAAATTGCTCTATTTATGACAGGCTGGAATATAGAGCAGTTTTTTTTTGCATTCCCGTTTCTACCACAAGCGTGAATAATTTTATATTTTGTGATGCAACCTCGGCTAGATACGCTGTCTGTGGTGTCGTCTGATTTATAAATCAAATGATTAAACAACAATTTATACCAGGGTCAAATCTACCAAATTCCGAAGAAAATAAACTTTTATGTTGGCTTTCTTCTGAACTAGGCGCCCGACTTGGGCATCAAAACCAATTATCACCTACAGAGAACACCCCTATCTACTGGGGCGCCAGCTATTTTGGCTTGAACAAAGTCAAAACCTTTCAGTCTGCTAATTTTCACCATCAAACTAAAATATTACAGCTTTGCAATTACTGTGTACTAGAACAAATATACGCAATTGAAAAAGCTTGTGTAAATTATATGGCAAAGCTGGTGCTAATGCATGAAAGTACTGAAGAACAAATGCTCTATAGTTTGTTTTGTGCTGATGAAGCGATGCACCTGGCCAAAATTAAACCATTTATTCCAATTCCACCATCAGCAATACACCAAGACGAAGACAATCAATTACTCAAATTTTTAAATGATGTAATTGACACTCAAGATAAAGCTGTTATTTTATTTGTGCTTCTAGTTTTGGATGGGTGGAGTTTGAGTTATTACCGTAGCTTGGCGATAGAATGTCATGAACCTGATATAAGCTTGATATTACAAGCTTTTTTGACAGATAAAAGCCGTCATCACGCAACGTCGGTAATGTTATTTCATAATTTGTCTTTGACTACACAAAGCCAAAGCACAATTGTTGAAACTTTATCTAAATTTTTGCTAATTATGCAGATTGAACCACAGCAAATGATTGTCTCGGTAATGGCACAAATTAAAGGAGATTTATCGCGACACCAAGAAATCCGTATTTTTGAGGAGCTAGACACCGAAGCTCAAAGCGTGACTCGTTTAAAATTTTTACGCTCTTTAATGCGAAACCCTAATTCTGGAACTATTTTACAGATGCTAGAAGCGCGCGGAGCTTTTCAACCATTTAATTGTAGAGACGCGATTAATCGCGTCTCTACGAACAAATAATCAAAAAAAAAGTGGCTATGCCACTCATGCTTGTAATTCCCAGGTAGAACCTAAAAGTTAGTATATTGCTTATACAATTTTCAAATAGTATAAACCTACACTGTTCAGAAATTTTAATTGTTGTAGAGCAATTTTTAGGCTATGATTGGTTTCCCGTCCTACGAATTCTCTCAATTTCACGCTGGAGTTCCTCAAGCTGGCGCCTGAGTTTATCAGCTTCAGTATCATTATTTACCTCAACATTAACGGCTCCTTCGGCAGGCGAACGCATGTAGTTGCCCTGAAGTATTTGCTGATATTCTTCTGATACTGCCCACTCACGCAAATAATGCACGCGCTCAACTGCGAAAGGGTGGCTTTGCATTTCCCCTATTACCCCCGAATACATTAGCAGTTTGTAAACCTGGTTCAGCCCATCTTCATCGAGTGCCTGATATTCTTCGGACTGTTTTATAAACTCTTGTAAATGGCACTCGTGGGCATAATTTATACTACCTCCACTTATTTTCATCATTGTCTTCATTACCGTGTTTAGGTCTTCAATAACAAGCAAAGCCGCACGGTCACACGATAATTCAGCTTTACGGCGCCATTCGTAAAAGGCTAGCAATAAACCCTGGCTGACAAATTTACCGACACCAAATGTTACCTGACCAATTGCAGTTGCAGCCTGACTCACCCACTTCGCCATTTGAATTAAAATAGTATGACCACACTTAATATGCCCCAGTTCATGGGCTAACACCGCCCTAATCTCGACTTCACTAAGCAAGTCTAGTATACCTGTATTGATGACGATGCAGGGGTTTTCTTTTCCAAGCGAGTAGCTGTTGGCGACAGCATTTTGTTCGATAAACAGTTTCGGCTCGTAGGTAATGTCTAAATCCCGCACGCATTCGCGAAACATATGGTAAATAGTGGAATATTGACGAGGCCCAACTTGGATGGTGTTGCCCATTAGAAAAACTAACTGCGGGCGTTCGGCAAAAAATTCTACAAATTTACGTGCAAGGAAATCGAACCCTGGTAGGCTGCGGAGCGTCTGTTCCGCTTGCCTATCTAAGGGATGTCGGAATGCTTCCGCTTTAATTCCTGGGTAAGAAGCCATAATGCAATTTGTTTATAACCAAAACGTTCGTTATGTGGCTAATATAACAATTGCCCACATGGTTAACGATGGCGCCTCGTTTTTGTGGAGCGCGCATAATTGCTCTCTAAAGTCAAAATTTCGTATGGAACGTAAAGCGTGTGATTGAGGCAGAAGTTCATTTGTCGTTACACAACTTCCTGCGGTCGCAGGCGGGTTTCCCAGCGTGGCACCATCATTTAACGATGGCGCGGTTGGTTGCGCGCGCCTTGCGTTTGGGAAGAAGCGCCTTAATTCAAGTTGGCGCAGTTTGTGGCTATCAAGGTAGGTATCGCACTAGTTTTATTGCGTCGGCGTTAATGTGGCAATCTGGAGTCGTTATTGTTGCTCCTGAAGTTATACAAAATCGTTTGCTCAAAGTTGAAATTCCTCGCTTACAGCAGTGGTTACGAGTTGATAAGCCAATTAGAACGGGTGATGCTTGGGTCGGTGGTGACTTTCAAGGAATACTTTTAACGACACCCGAAGTTTGGCTAAACGCGCAACTTACACAAAACGGCGCCTTCAGAGTTGGAATTCCTACAATTATTGATGGTATTGATGATTTAGAAGATTGGGTGCGCGCGAGTCTTACTGTTACGCTTTCTCCTAATTGCTGGGACTCGCTTGCGCTAGCTTATCCGTTTCACGAGTCAGTTATTCGCAATTCCAGGGTTGAACTAACGCACAATATCTTTAAACATCCCGCTAATCCTTACGAATGCTATGCAGTCTCTGATCTTGAAATCGAAATTTTACAGCGATTGTATTCAGTTTTAGATATACCTACCCTCCCTGACACATGGAAAAAATTCTATTCTAATTTTCAACCTCAATCTGAACCCCCTCTTGTTTGGGCTACTATTAATCGGACGTATGGGACATTTTATTTACATACCTGCCCAGTTAAATTCGGTCAAATATTGGCGCCTATTTGGCAACGTCAACCAATTGTACTAATTGGTAGTGCTGTAGAAACAGAAACCGAGGCACCGTTATTTCGAGAGCGTATGGGAGTAGGAGAGGTAACTTGTTTAAAATTTTCTGGTGATAATCAAACCGAAGCCATACAACTTTACGTCCCTTATAATTTACCCCTACCTAATACACCCGAATATCAAGCGGCATTTATTCATAAAACCCGTACATTAGTATGCCTAAGTGCAACGGCGCCTGGGTTAACGGTAATTTTAGTAGGGGATGTGCCACTTAAAGCGCAAGTGGGGACAATTTTGGCATCAGAATTTGGTTCACGGGTGCAAGTTGAGAAAACCTGTTTGGATGAAAACGGCATTTTAGTAACAGGTTGGGAATTTTGGCGTGAGCATCAAAGCGTTTTACCTTCACCGACTCTAATGATTATTGCCACATTACCTTTGCCATCGTTGGAAAACCCCTTGGTATCACTGAGAGTGTCATATTACAAGCGTACACATCAAGATTGGTTTCGGTTATACCTTTTACCCACAGCTTTAAATGAATTACAGCGTGCTATCGCACCAGTTCGTGAAAACCAAGGAGTAGTCGCTTTACTCGATAGTCGTGTTGTTAACCGTAGCTATGGCGCCCAAATTCTCAATTCTCTTAGTCCGCTTTCTCGCATTAACTACCTCGACCCAAATTTATTCAACTCAACCAACAATGAGTAAATGTTTTGTACTATGCGCGTTAATATTCTGTAACCTACAACGTCTGCTTAATGCCCATTTAATCGCGCTATTATCAGCATGTAAGTGTGTTTGAAATACCAAATTTTAATTAAATTATGGGTGAAGCTAAACGTCGTAAAGAATCGCTAGGGGAAAAATACGGGCAAGAACAGCAAATTCTGCCGTGGTTGCCTATTACTAAAACCCAAGCCGAAAAGTTTGTCAAATGGACTACTAAGGGCGCCTGGTATGGAATTGGCGCAATGGTTGCTATCTGGTTAACAGTGCGTTTTATTGGCCCAGCTTTCGGTTGGTGGCAAACTGTAGATTAATAGCCAAAAAGGTCAAGGGAAAAGATTTAACATAACTACTTATTTTCCCTGACCCAGTTGTATTTTTATAGTGTAAACGGGTTAAATATAAACTTTGTCATGCTGAACGAAACGCAGTGCAGTGAAGCATCTTAGAGATTCTAGCCTGCGGCAAATGCTCCGCATTACGCTACGCTCAGAATGACATTTCTAAACCGTTCTTAGTATATAAACATTCAATAAGTTCAATAAACTAGTATAATTACTTGATAAAAAGTTATCTACAATACTGAAAATTATACAATTTTACTAACGGCTAAGAGCCAAGTAGCTAATGATACTTTTTTATTAAAGCTTAAGAATCGACCTGCCGAAATGGCAACATTCTCTACCGAGGCTCAGTTATCTTCATTTTTATCAGTCGAGCGATTCAGGGTTACTTCGGGATTGTAGTCAAGCTTATATCAGCAGCATTGATATAAGTCTATACAAGTTATCAGGTGTATTAACCAATTAGGGTATCTGTTAAATTAGTACGAAAGCAGACTATCTTGAGTATTAGTCTAATTCAACACTTTTTTTACTTATACTTAGTTGTATTTTTAGTTGAAAGGCAAGTGAAATAAGCTTTTGCCTTGTAAGAATACAACAAGGATATAGCAAAAACGTGTATATATTTAGACTTATGTACTTAAGAATAGCGATTTTTTGATTTGCGTTATTGTTAGTGTAAAAGGCTTATAGTCTTGAGCAAACTGATGGTACAAAAGTAAAAATACTATCGTTTTTCTTAAGAATAGTAGCGCATGTTACGGCGGTTCGTGAATTTTTGTGCTATTTGTAGCTTTTCCGTGCTTTACTTGTACTCAATCTGAGTTAGTCTTAAAGCGGAATCGCTACAATGGCGAAGTCTACAAAGAAAGCATTACATGAAGATAAGGTTAAATCTGACGATTCTGTCCGATATAACTAACGTCAAAAGTGAATGTTTTGATACGGCAGCAAAAATTCCTATACACTACCTTAAGCGTGAGGTAGCTTTCCGGGACTTTGTAGATGACCTGGAAATTGTAATGATTAGTCTACAATACCAGTTCATGAGAAAATCTAAAGAAAATATAAAAGTACGCCCGATACCGTGGTGTAAGGAGGAAAAATAGTGTTTCTAAGATTAGCGCAACAACATAGGCAATTTGTCCAAGACTTGGTAATGAATTTACAGGCATTGGCGATAGTACTCGAACGTCGTGGCTATCCTGCATCTTGCTATACCTGTGGCGACCAAATGAACAGTGCTTCATTTATGGTGAGCTTGGGAGAAAACCACTTAATTCGCTTTTTGGTATCCGATTATGGAATTACCTGGACTGAAATGCGTGATGACCGTGAGTTAATGAAGTTGGAAGGAGCAGAGGCTGTTAACCAGTTGCAAGAATTGGCTAATATTGTCAAATACTCTATGCAAGAAAAAGGCGCCACTAACAAAACCCTTGCCAAGCGTCACTAAGTACAATAAATAGAGCTAGTATATTTATTTACATAGTGCGTGAAGACAAGGTAATTATGAAATGCTCCCACTGGGAATGCTAATTGCTAATTGCTTGTTTTTAAAACGATACCAAAGTGCTAAAAACTCTGTTAGCCTTTAGCCATTGCCCTGAAGCCCAGAAAGCAAGCGTGCAACACACTCACCTTATCTCAATAAGATTTATACTGGCAAGTGGTTTTGCGGTAATAAATCAACGAGAGCAGTGATATTAAGTTGAATAGGAAGCGTATATAGCACTTCGCGAGTTAACTACAATGTAATCATGAGCAACTCAGGTGGTCATGCTCATGAGTGGGGTGACATTACGAGTAATAAAACCGAAAGCGATTCGACTCGCGGTGCTATAATTGCTGACCAACAAAGAAATTAAACACAACCAAATACGTAGTAACCTCAGTTATTTTCCTATAACTACAATATGTATTGTTATGCTATTTCCAGCATCGAAATAGTTAGGCATAAGAATGGGAAAATTTTAATATGTCGGAAGAAAAAGTAAATCAATACTCGTTACCCACAAGTACAATTACTAATCCATCATCTAGTACATACGAAAACTGGTTCGAGTACCCAGTGCGCGTATATCCTCACCACACAGACCATGCTGGAATAGTTTGGCATGGTACTTATATAACTTGGATGGAGGAAGCGCGCGTTGAGTATTTACGCACTTGCGGTATAAACTATGCCGATTTAGTTGCTTTGGGTTGCGATTTACCAGTTGTAGAGTTATCTATACGTTACCATCGGTCACTGCAACTAGGAACAACAGCAATTTTAAAAACCCGCATGGGTGATTTAAGCGGTGTGCGTATTAATTTTGATTATGCTCTCGAATCTGAAGATACCCAAGAGTTATATTTAACCGCAGCAGTAACACTTGTAGCTGTAGACCGAGAGCGCGGTAAAATTATGCGTCAACTCCCAGCTAACGTTAAAGATGCGCTTCTCAAAATTACCAACCCCGTGAATTAGTTAGTTGTAGCACAGGCCCAGGCGCCTGTGCAGTGTTTCATTATAATTAATTATCTACCACTGCGCGTATTTTGCGTAAAGTATTGAATTACATCAAGTAAAGTTATACCGTAACCTGCTTGTAAAAAGAAAATTACTGCAGCAATTAATGCTGCATTTACGAGTGTTGTCTTGATCACTCTGAGAAGAAATGTAAAGATAATCCACGCTACAATTAAAGCTACGAACATATATTGTATAAAATTAGTTAAGTATCAGTTTTAGTCTCTTTACCAGATAATGGTTAATGGGTAAGTTTTAATTTTGAACCAAAACAACGATAATAGTACTCGAATTTTACGAGACTTAAAAGAAATTTAAGTATTAATTGTTGCTATCATTCACATTGATTGTTACATTTGTTTATTGAATTATATTTTCTCTATGCTCTTCGTGGCTTTGTTTCCCCCGGATTTATACATCCGAGGGAGTTATAACTAACGTAATGAAATAACCTGGGGACGAGTTTCTAATTGCTCAGTAACATCTATAACTTGTTGTCTTGCCCATTTATCGGCGCCTATAATATCTTCCAAAGAAGGATTTTGTGCATTATTATGACGGGCACAGGTCATTTCAATACAACGTGGGATATCTAAAAACTTAATTTTCTCATCTAAAAACAAAGCTACTGCTTGTTCGTTAGCTGCATTTAATACTGCTGGCATCGAACCACCTGCTCGACCTGCTGCGTATGCTAAATTCATACATGGATATTTTTGATGGTCAGGTTCACGAAAAGTCAAATTTCCAGCTTTGACTAAATCGAGACGTTCCCAGTCTGTAAAAATTCTTTCGGGATATGACATTGCATACAACAATGGTAAACGCATATCAGCCCAACCAAGTTGAGCTAGTACTGAAGTATCTTGAAGTTCAATTAGTGAGTGAATAATACTTTGCGGATGAATTACAATCTCGATATTGTCGTAGTCCATCCCAAACAAAAAGTGTGCTTCAATTACTTCTAAGCCTTTATTCATAAGGGTTGCAGAATCAACAGTAATTTTGCGTCCCATTGACCAGTTCGGATGTTTTAAAGCATCGGCAACTGTAACTGAAGCTAAATCGGATACTGCCCAATCGCGGAAGGCGCCTCCTGAAGCTGTCAGAATAATCTTACGTAGTCCGTGAGTTGGTACACCTTGTAAACATTGAAATATTGCAGAATGTTCTGAGTCAGCAGGTAGTAATTTAACACCATACTCTTCAATTAAAGGTAGAACAACTGGGGCGCCTGCAATTAAAGTTTCTTTATTAGCAAGAGCAATATTTTTACCTGCTTTAATCGCTGCAATAGTTGGAAGTAAACCAGCACAACCAACTATACCTGTAACAACGCTCTCAGAATCACCATACGCAGCTACCTCAATAATTCCAGCTTCACCAGCAAGCAAAATTGGTTTGTAATCAAGGTCTTTAATGCCATCTTGAAGTATCGGCAGTTTTTCAGGAGAGCAAATTGCTGCTATACTCGGTCGAAACTGCCGAATCTGTTTGATTAGCATTTCAACATTATTACCAGCCGCTAACCCTACAACCCTGAATTGGTCAGGATACTGTGCCACAATATCTAAAGTTTGGGTTCCAATTGAACCTGTGGAACCAAGAAGAGTTATTGCTTTCACAATTTTTTAATTATTAAAGAATAACTCTAATATAAAGTTAAAAGTGCTGAGTTCAATCATAGTAATGAGTGCTGAGTGCTGAGTGCTGAGTGCTGAGTGCTGAGTAATGAGTGCTGAGTGCTGAGTAATGAGTGCTGAGTGGTAACTCCTAACTCCTAACTCCTAACTCCTAACTCCTAACTCCTAACTCCTAACTCCTAACTCCTAACTTTTAATTATACTCAGCACTCAGCACTTTCCACTCATCACTACTTATGGGCACATTAATGTTTCACGGGTGTCACGTCCGGTTTTAGGATTTGTACCTTTGGCGACTTTACATAATTTTTCTTGTTCGTCGTCGCGTAATAATACGTCGGTAAAGTCTGCTCCATCAATAACGGCGCCATCAAATTTTGCACTAGCTGCGAAAGCTCCTTCTAATACTGCGTTGGTTAGGTTCGCTTTAACTAAGCGTGCCGAGTCTAAGGTAGCGTTTGTTAAATCAGCACCAGTAAAATCTACTGACTCAAGGTTTGAGGCGAAAAAACTAACACCGCGTAAATTAGAGTTAGTAAAGTTGCTTTGCTTTAAGTTGGCTTTGGTAAAGCTAGAGTCACTCAAGTCGCGTCCCGAAAAATCAGCGTCAATCAAAATCTCTTTGTTATAGTCGAGTGCAAAACTCGCAGGCGCCAGCCCGAAGTTGAAAGTTAAGCAAATTATTCCGTAAAAGAATAAACTAAGTATATACGTCCTAATACGTTTAGTCATATAGTTTTGAAGTAGTATTTACATTTATGGCTCCTTCTAATCATTATCCCGACATCGGTACATTAGGTGAAGACTTTGTAGCCGAGTGGTTAGCTGAAAATGGCTCAAAAATTCTACACCGCAGATGGAAGAGTGGTCGTAGAGGAGAAATTGATATTATTGCGCTCGTTGAAGCAAAAGGAAAAATAAATATTAGTACTCAAGAAAAAACACTCGCGTTTGTTGAAGTGAAAACGCGCAGCGCACGAAACTGGGACTCTGGAGGAAGAGATGCCGTAGAGTCACGTAAACAAACTAAAATAATTAGTGCAGCACAAATGTTTCTGGCAGAATACCCAGATAAAGAAAACTATACGTGTCGCTTTGATGTTGCTATCGTCTCTTGTAAGCCAAAACCTAACACTGCCATAAGCTCGCAGGAAAATTCAGGTTATTATTTAACCCTACAAGAATATATTGCTGGTGCTTTTAATTCAAACGGTGATAACTGGTAGAGACATGTAAACCGCAGGTTTTCCCGCAGGGATTAATCACGTCTCTACAATTTTTCCGAAGATGTGTATTCACTTTCTCAAAGTTAACTTTTCAAGCGAGTGTTTCCGGGCAATAACCCAAACCTCGCACAAACTGTTGACGGAATGCTTCAATTTCTTCTCTTTCAGGATTTCCATGTGAGACTATCGCGACTTGATAGCGACGCATCACATCAACAGGATACTGTCCAGCTTCTAAACTCCACAATGCCATTTGTACCCGCATTGGTGGTTCGTAAGCAATTCCTAACTCGTTTAAGAACGCGCGAAAATCACCATCTATGTCCGATGATACTTGACAATTAAGTTTAACTCGTACCACCCAGCCATCAATTTGATGAATCACAGTTACGAAAGAAACAGGCAACTGTGGTCGGGAGTGTAAGAATTGAATTACTCTTAAGGTTAGACTGGCATTTGCCAGATAATACAAATATTCCATTTCGCTGCTTGGGATGAAAGCCAATCCTACATATCTATTATTGGAACAACAACCCCATCATCCGGTAGGGTAAAAGCCCCCGTCTTTTATTGGGTAGGTTTACCCAATTTTCATATTTTCGTTTACGTGTCACCTAATAGTATTCATCATAAACTCAAAAGATAAGATTGACCCTAATCGCGTAAAGTTCATTTATAAAGAAAAGCTAAAATTACTTTATATCCATTATCAGAATCTAGATGCAGCAGGACGTAGAGCAACTCAATTTCAATTCCACTTCCACAGAGGGAGAGAAATATTGTGATTTAGACCGTTCCACAGCTGGTTACGACTACAATTTACCCGAAGAATTGATAGCTCAAAATCCAGCTGTTCCCCGTGACAGTTCAAAATTGCTAGTAGTAAATTCGACTAGTAAAACTAACATTAGTTCTCCTTTACACCATATATTCCGTGATTTACCGGATATTTTGCACCCAGGTGATTTGTTGATAATGAACGACACCAAAGTTTTGAGCGCGCGTTTACACGGTCGTAAATCCACTGGCGCCAAGTTAGAAGTTTTACTATTAGAAGAGCGTGAACAAAATTGCTGGTTAGCATTAGTGAAACCAGGAAAGCGATTTAAGATTGGTTCACAAATTTTTTTTGAGGCGCCTGGTTTTGATGGTAAGTTAGCAGCGACAGTAATAGACTCAGATAAAGCGACGGGTGGACGGGTATTAAAATTTGACGTGCCAAATGTCCAATCCTTGGTGCAATTATTAGATACATTCGGCGAAGTACCATTACCTCCGTACATAACACAAAGCCAAGCATCCGACGAACAGTATCAAACAGTATATGCTAATACACCAGGTGCAGTAGCGGCGCCAACAGCAGGGCTACATTTTACACCCGAACTACTCGATACATTAGAGAAAAAAGGCATTAACCGAGCATTCATTACATTACACGTAGGCGTAGGAACATTTCGTCCCGTCGAAGTTGAAGATGTAACTACACACACAATGCACTCCGAATGGATAGAAGTGCCATCTACGACAGTCGAGCAAATTAGAGCAACGCAACAGAAAGGTGGAAGAATTATAGCAGTAGGAACAACGGTAGTTAGAGCATTAGAAGGCGCCGCAGCAGAAACCGGGGAAATAAGAGAATTTTGTGGCAAAACAAATTTATTTATCTACCCTGGTTTTAAATGGCGAGTAATTGAGGGGTTAATAACCAACTTCCACTTACCCCGTTCCAGTTTACTAATGCTAGTCAGCGCACTTATCGGTCGAAAAAACCTACTCAATATATACAAAGAAGCAATAAACGAGAAATACCGCTTCTACTCATTTGGTGACGCAATGCTAATTCTTCCAGAAAAAGAAAAAAGCTGCTCCTCGTAATAAGCACTTTAGTGCTTGCATTAAGCACTCTCCGTGCTTACAACAAGCATAAATATTCATAACACTGTATATTTCATCGGGAATACTGGGAAACCTAGACTTATAGCCTTTAAATATAAGTACAGGTCTACCTGATATGTCTCATAATTATCATTCTCATAAGTATTTACGCCTTTATTCCCGGTTCAAACTTTTTACAGCTTCTGTTTTATTAACACTCTTGGCGCCGAGTTTTTTAAACACTCATAGTAAACTATTGGCACAAAACGTTGTTACCCAAGACTTAGAAGCAGCAGGTTTATATCAACAAGGTGTAATCCGTTACAGCCGTGGAGATTATCAGGGTGGAGAAATGTTACTAAGGCAAGCATTACAGCGCGACCCCAACTTAGCAGCCGCGCGGACTTACCTTGGTAACATCATGTTGAAGCAAAACCGTATTGAATCAGCAGTACAAGAATATTCAGAAGCAGTACGAATAGACCCGAACTTTGCAGAAGGTTACTTTAACCTAGGTTTAGGACTGCACAAGCAAGGACAGCGAGAAACAGCAATAACTGCCTATCGTCAAGCATTAGTAGTTAACCCAACAATGGCAGCAGCACACTATAACATGGGGTTAGCATTATACGAACTAGGACAAATCAATGAATCAATCACAGCTTACCAACAAGGAATAAATATCGACAGCAGTAATGCTAACGCTTATTACAACTTGGCCATCGCTTTAGAACAAACAGGACAAGTTCAAGAAGCAATGAATTCATATCGCCAAGCATTAAACATCAATCCAGATAACGCTGCTGCTTACAATCGTTTAGGTACTTTAATGGCAAAAAGCGGTCTAACAACCGAAGCTGTCGCAACCTACACTGAATCAATTCGTCGAACAGCCGTAAATCCAGATGCTTATTATAGTATCGGCATAGCTTGGATGAACCAAGGTGAATATAAAAAAGCCAACAGAGCATTCAAACGCGCGCAGCAACAATATCGCCAACAAGGTAATATTCAACTAGCCGAAAAAATCGAAGAGTACATCATCCAAACAGCACAAGGTGACAAACCTATCACACCTGCTGCATCAGAACCCCAAGTTCAACCCGAAGCAACAACCCAAACAGAAACCCCAACCGAAGACAGCGAAAATACTAATAGCCAACCTTCAACAGAAACCCAACCCAATAATGAGAGCGAATCAACCCAAACAAAAGTAATAGAATTCGGTCAACCAGTGCCAGCCGAATCAGAACAAAATAAAAGTTAACACCTCTTTTTTCTTGTGGCACAGGCAGGATGCCTGTGCATTCAAGTCACTTTCTTTACCACAGAGACACAGAGTACACAGAGAAAGAGAGTAAGAAAATTAACCGCAAAGGGCGCAAAGGTCGCAAAGAGAAAAATCAGGGAGAGAGCAAATACCCTAAAGCACGACGAACATACAATTGCCATGATTCTGTAGTAGGTGGAAAAATTAATCCATAAAGCATAATGCCGCTCATCATGTCAAACACAATACCTGGTTCTAAATTTACACAAACTTCTTTCCTTGCTTTTGCCCGTTCTATAACCACAGTAAAAGCATCTCGTCGAGGTTGTAAATACTTTTCCCAATAAATACGCGCGAACTCTCCATTACTCGATGCACTACTAATAATCATCGCCACAGTCTTTCTTCCTAGAGGAGTAAAAGTAATTTGTGCGGCGCCTTCAATTAATGCATCAATGTCACTCCATATACTTCCTGTATCAGGAATTTCCACATCTTGCCTAACACTTTCAATCGCATCAGCTACTAACTCCTCTTTGGATGTGTAACGTCGATAAATAGTCGTCTTACCCACACCTGCACGCGCAGCAATACCGTCAATACTCATACCATCAAACCCAACTTCCGCAAGCAATTCTAAAGTTGCTTGCAGCATTGCTTGGTGAGATTGGACACTCCTAGGTCTTCCTGGTGATTTTTTGCTGGTCTCGCTCATAAGTGATAATATAAATACGATATAGTATCGTATTTAATTTGATGATTTAAAAAATATGCCTCAATCTAGCTTACCTTTACCTCCTGGTAGCTTTGGCTTACCTGTAATTGGCGAGTCAGTGAGTTATCTACGCAGTCCAGCTAGCTTTATGGAAAAGCGGCAAAAACAATACGGTAATATTTTCAAAACTCATCTTTTTGGTTTTCCTACAATTGTTCTTATAGGAGCAGGCGCGGCACGCTTTTTATTTGCCAACGAAGGTCAAAAATTTGAGATGATTAATACTCCTAGTTTTGAGAGACTACTAGGAATAAATTCAATTGGAGTGGTGACAGGCGCCGCCCACCAGACTTTGCGAAAATATTTATACCAAGCTTTTGCACCAAGAGCATTGGCAGATTACGCAACAACAATGCAAAACATTACCCATCGCTACTTAAAACGTTGGGAAAAAATGGAAACATTGACATGGTATCCAGAATTAAAAAAATATACCTTAGATATTGCTTGTCAGTTATTTATCGGTGTAGAAACTGATTCAGAAGAAGCATTAGAAAAAGTCTATGAAACTTGGAGCGATGGATTATTATCGATTCCTGTGCGTTTTCCTGGTAACAAATATGACAAAGCTATTCACGCACGCGAAAAATTACTTGCTCATTTTGATAAGCTGATAGACCAGCGTTTACAAAACCCTGCTGATAATCAAGATGTATTAACGATTTTATTACAAGCGCAGGATGAAGAAGGTAAACGCTTAAGTCGAGACGAAGTAAAAGATAATTTATTGGGCATGTTGGTAGCTGGACACGAAACCCTGACATCCGCACTAACTTCGCTGTGTTTGCTGCTCGGTCAATATCCAAATGTACTACTTAAAGCGCGCGCCGAACAAAAGCAATTTAATTTCTCAGAACCTATCACTCAAGAAGACTTAAAACAAATGACTTACCTTGAGCAGGTGATGAAAGAAGTTTTACGGATGGCGCCACCAGTAGTACGCAGTGGACTAAGAAAAGCGTTAGAACCATGCGAATTTGCTGGTTATAAAATTCCGCAAGGTTGGGGAGTTTTTTATCAAATTCAAGAAACCCACCAAGACCAAATTATATATAGTCATCCCGAAAAATTTGACCCTGACCGTTTTTCTCTAGAAAAAGCTGAAGATAAACAAACAGCTTTTGCCCATATTCCTTTTGGGGGTGGAATTAGAGAATGTTTAGGTAAAGAATTTGCCAAGCTAGAAATTAAGTTATTTGCTGCTTTGTTAATTCGTGAATATGAGTGGGAACTGGCGCTAGGGCAAAATTTAGAGCGAGTAGTGCTACCATTCTCACGACCGCACGATGGATTAAAAGTTAGATTTAGAAAACGTGGTAAGCTAGTATAAATATGCTACCATTACAATTTAGTTGAGTCATATGACCATAGCTCAATCAACCAAACCTTTCAGTAGCGATGTTACAGTGACATTGAAGCGGCTTGTCGCTCTATTAGAAGAAGACGAGACAGATGACTATGGGATTTTACAACCGAGCCAGTCAGCCTTCAAGTTAGCAATGCGGTTGGTAATAGATGCTTATGAAGCAATGGGCAATACTTTTCTCAAAGCATCGGTTTCGACGGATGAGCAAGGGGGTATTCGATTAACATGGAGCAAACAGGCAATTGACGGTGAAGTTCGCTTGGTTTGTCCTGCGAATGCGAATCAAAAAGCTTACTTATATCACGAACTGAAAGACGATTACGCTGTAGAACATGATGTAACAGCATTCATATTAGTGCAATGGTTGGAGTGGCTGAATCAAGCATGAGTTAGTTTGAGCTATTAGCAAATGATGCAATAATTTAGCACGCTAATTACGGAAGAGCCGAATTTGCCAAGCTAGAAATTAAAATATTCGCAGCTTTATTAATTCGTGAGTACGAGTGGGAACTGGTGCTAGGACAAAACTTAGAGCGAGTAGTGCTACCATTCTCACGACCGCACGATGGATTAAAAGCTAGATTTAGAAAATATGCTATACTAGTATAAATATGCTACCTATGAATTTAGTTGATTTACATGTCTACATGGCTAAAAGGTAATAAAATCATCGTTGAAATTTTTGACAAAGGCATTGTGAGTAAAAGAACAAACTAAAATATAGTAAATTTATGTAAATGATAATAGCTATGACTTTAAAAGAACTGGAAAAACAATTACTAGCATTAACAATGACTGAAAAAGCTCAAGCGATACAAATATTAGTTCAAAGTTTAACAAATGTTTGGCAGGGAATTGAAAAAACACCTGGCGTGTGTGGTGGAGATGCTTGTATTTTAAATACACGTATTCCTGTTTGGTCGCTAGTTAATGACCGCAATTTGGGTATGAGTGATGCTGAAATATTAAAAGCTTTTCCTGATCTTAGTGCCGTTGATCTAGTAAATGCTTGGGCTTATGCAGATGCTCATGCTACTGAGATAGAGCAAGCAATCAAAGAAAATGATGAAGTAATGTTAGAAAATTAAGGTATTCTAATTTGATACGCTTTTATACCGATGAGAATTTTCCGTTTCCGGTTGTAGAGTTTCTGCGTGCTTTTGGTCATGATGTTTTAACTGCGAAAGAAGCAGGAAATGCAAATCAAAAAATTCCAGATGGAAATGTTCTAATATACGCTACCACAATGGAGCGTACAGTTTTAACACGGAATCGCCGAGACTTTATTAAATTGCACCGTGATAATCCTGAACATGCTGGTATTATTATTTGCACTGAATGGTCTAATTTTGAAGGTCAGGCAAAACTTATTCATGAAGCAGTTTATGTTGAAGAAAATTTGAAAGGTAAATTAATAAGAATTAATCGCCCCTCAAAATAAGCTGCTCTTAACGCTCATATTTTTGGTATTTTTAAAGTAGTCTCAAATCTTTGAAACAACGACGCATTAATTCTTTACGAGCAGCTAAATCCTTGTTGTTACGAATATCAATATTAACTGCAAAAAAGTACACATTTTTATTTCTTTCTAAGTATCCCACATACCACCCAATTTGCGGCGCCACTTTTGTAGCCCAACCAGTCTTTGCTCTAATTGTATAGTCTGGAGTTTGTTCAACAACCATAATATCTTTCACAATCGAGAATGTTCTTTGAGAGAAAGGCAAATCTTTATTGTAAAGACGACGAAGAAACTGTATTTGCTCATTCAGAGTGATGCGAAGTTCTCCTTCTAACCAAAATTTGTCAATATCTTTTTCCCCACCAATTTTTTTATTGCCGTAACCAACTTTTGTAACCCAGTCTTGCATTCGCTCATGCCCAACTTTACGGGCTAAAACTTGGTAGAACCAAACTGCTGAACGCTTGTAAGCTTCTTTCATATTCAGGTCATGATTCCATTCCTCAATATCTCTTTTTATTCCATCCCAAGTTAAAACAGCAACCTCATCAGATATTACACCAGTTTCTAAAGAAATTAGAGAGTTGAGAATTTTAAAAGTTGATGCAGGTAAATAAGTTGTTGCGTTACGAGTAGGATTATGTTGATAAGTACGATTTGCCTTTAAATCATAAATTACGATAGAACCTTCAACCCCCATTTCCTTAAAGTGCCGTTCAAAATTGATTTTTTGGGCGCCGTCTACATTATTTTGAGGTTGTAAAGCTAAGTTTGGCATAGAGAAAACTGACTGCGTTGGCTGGAATACAAAAGTCACTACACAAGTCAACGCAATTAAGAGAATGATTATTAAACGAGATACTTGATTCATCAACCGTTATAAGTAGTAAAATCACAGGCAGCTTGGAACTACAATTGCTAGCTGTCTAATTCCGGAAGATTAAAAGATAGTTATAAACTGTAGGTTGGCTCCGCTACGCAGCATCCCAACACATCTTCAGAAGCGCGCTGTATCAACAATAGTCAAAATATTTGCTTTTGCCGCCGCGCGAATAAAAGTTTTTCTACTGAAATTACTTGTTAAATAGGTATATGTAAGCAGCTAATTATGTAAGTATATTGCATATACTATTCTATTTGTACTACACTAGAAATTGTCTAATAAGTACCCGGACAGAAATATTTACAGACGGTTTTTAGGTTGGATAAAGGTTTCAGGTCTAATTTTGTGTAATTAATCCTGTCTTACTACTTAATAATAGGATTATTCCTCAATGATGACAGAATTTAGATGCAATATTGAGGCGTTTTGGGATTCAGAAGCGGAAGTTTGGGTTGCAACAAGTGAAGATGTGCCAGGGTTAGTGACCGAGGCTGAGACAATTGAGCTTTTGTCCTCTAAACTACGAGTGATGATTCCGGAATTAATTTTTGCTAATGAGATAGTGCTTATAGATTATACGGGTTCTATAAATTTCCAATTAATAAGTCAGTGACAGGAATTAATTGAGGTGGCTTCGTAAAATGCCTGTGTAGTTTACTCCTGAATTGAAAGACATTCTTTCAGAAGCTGGTTGTTACTTTGTACGTCAAGGAAAAGGTGACCATGAAGTTTGGTATAGTCCAATTACAAGCCGTCGTTTTGTAGTGGATGGTTCTATTAAATCGCGTCACACAGCAAATAGTGTTTTGAAACAAGCGGGATTACCTAAAGCTTTTTAGATAAGATGTTGGGTTCCGCGCTTCGTCCACCCAACCTACAATATTATTTCTTGTGCGGTGGGCATCCGAGCAAACGCCTTTTTAATTGAAACAGGCATCCCTGCCTGTTTCACAAGATGTTCCACAAGAGATTAAAAAATGATTAAATTGGTAGACGGTTAATGTCTTTGTTGCAACCAATTACAACCATTGCGGAACCCTTTTGCAGTCGCTTGTCGGGTTCTGGGTTAATTAAGAATTTACCGCCGTTACTAACTGCCAGAAGATTTAAGCCGTAGCGGTTACGTAATTGTAATTCGGAGACGGTTTTGCCGTGAAACTCGTCGGGTACAATTACTTCGACAATGCTGTTATCGGGGTCTAGGTCAAATCTTTCAAGAATAGATGGTTTGGTTAAAGTTCTTGCTAATGCACAACCTGCTTCAAATTCAGGAAATACAACGTGGTCGGCGCCTACACGTGTAAGTAATTTACAATGAACTTCGCTTGAAGCTTTGGCGACGACATGAGGAACGCCACCTTCTTTAACATTTAAAGTTGTAACGATACTTTCTTGAATATAGTTACCTATTGCAACAATTACAGTATCAAATTCAAATATTCCTGCTTCTTTTAGTGCCGCTGGTTCGGTAGAATCAAGTTGTATTGCGTGTCCAACTATTTGTTCTGTCAAAGCATCCGATACGCGCTTCTCGCTAATATCGGTTGCTAACACTTGATAACCGAATTTATGCAATGTTGCACAGACAGAACGTCCAAAACGACCTAAACCAATGACGGCAAATTGATGGTTATCTTTACGCAAGCTGCGAAAAAAACCTAATGATGATAAATTCACGATTTTTACCTTGATGTATCCTGGCTATTTCTTGATTAGCTATTATTTAGCGGAGGTCACTAGCTGCATAAATTTTTAAAAATAATTCTTTTATCCATAAATTATTGTAACACTGCAAAGTCAAATTTAAGAGATTTACTTGTCACTTAAATTAGCCAACAAGCAAGTTCTCTTCTGGATAACGAACATGACTTTGACGAGGGTCGCCTAATATCGCCGACATTAAGAGTAAAATGCCAACTCTACCAATATACATGGTGAGAATTAATATTAGCTTGGCGCCTGTTGTAACGGTGCCAGTAATACCAGTAGATAGTCCAACCGTAGCAAAAGCGGAAACGACCTCAAACAAAATTTGAATGAAAGAAACTTCAGGGTCTGTTAAAGAAATTAAGATTGTTGCAAAAATCACTGTAGCAATTGAGCCAATCAGGACACCTACTGCTTTGAGAATTAAAGGCAATGCGATTCTACGTTCATACAACAATACTTCTTCTTTGCCTTGTAAAATGGCTTTTGTACAGCTTGTCAGTACACGCAAAGTTGTAGTTTTCATACCTCCACCAGTACCACCCGGACTGGCGCCTATAAACATAAAAGCAATCGTAATAAACAAACCCGCGTTGGTCATTTTACTAATATCTATGGTGTTAAAACCAGCGGTTCTAGGTGTGACAGATTGAAACCATGCAAGTAAAAATTTATCCCAAATATTAAACTTTGCAAAAGTATCTGGATTTCTTAATTCCACTATAAAAAAGGCGATTGTACCAATAATCAGTAACATTATTGTGGTAGTAGTCGCTACTTTAAAATCAAGTGACAATACTAATTTTGTTTGCCTTTTTTTGATTCTGTCGCGTATCCACATGTATGTTTCTAAAATGACCTGGTAGCCAATCCCACCAAAGATAATTAAACCAGTAACTGTAAACACCACTAATGGTGATGTTTGATACTGTATCAAACTATCTTTAAACAAACTAAATCCAGCATTGTTCCATGCATTCACGCTATGAAATACTGCTAACCAAAGTCCTTGGTTCCATCCAAACTTAGGTACAAAAGCACCCATTAGTAAAAATATGCCGGTGATTTCAAAAATTAGGGTTGTAGCAATAATCGAACGAATGATTTGGTTACTACCGCTCATTCCTGGTCGGTCTAATGATTGTTGAATGGCTATTTTTTGACGCAGGTTAAATTTTTGACCAATTAGCAAAATTAAGAATGTTGTGGTGGTCATATAGCCTAAACCACCAATTTGTGCTAATAGAGCAATAAAAAACTGACCCCAAAATGAGAAGTGTGTACCTGGGTCTACCACCGATAAACCCGTAACACACACAGCAGAAGTAGCAGTGAACAAAGCTACTATTGGGCTGTCCCACGTACCACTACTGGTAGAAAAAGGCATCATCAACAAGACGGCGCCTATCGCGATAACAGCTAAAAAGCCCAGACAAATTGTACGAGAAACCGTCATATAAAGGTAAAAAATTAAACAATCCCAAGCCTTCTTGGTAGGGTGTACCGACTTGGGAACGAAAAATACCCTAATTCAAATCAAATCACACATGGTAGCCTACTTAAATATGTGTGACTAATCTTTCTGTTTTGTCTTAGCACTGCTTGACTTATGAGCGCAACACTTTATCAACAAATTCAGCAATTCTACGATGCTTCCTCTGGTTTATGGGAGGAAATCTGGGGCGAACACATGCACCACGGCTATTACGGCGCCGATGGTACTGAGAAAAAAGAACGCCGTCAAGCACAAATTGATTTAATTGAGGAGGTGTTACGATGGGCAAAAATTGAACAAGCTTCTCATATTCTTGATGTTGGTTGTGGCATAGGTGGTAGTTCGCTGTATCTAGCTGGCAAATACAATGCTAGCGTAACAGGAATTACTTTGAGTCCAGTGCAAGCAACAAGGGCAAAACAACGCGCAGCAGAGTTTGGCTTGTGTTACCGAGCTAATTTTCAGGTTGCAGATGCGTTAAATATGCCGTTTGCCGATAATTCCTTCGATTTGATTTGGTCATTGGAAAGTGGCGAACATATGCCCGATAAAGTCAAGTTCCTACAAGAATGCTACCGCGTGTTAAAACCGGGTGGAACGATGATTGTAGTTACATGGTGTCACCGTCCGTTAGATACACCCCTGACTTCAGAAGAACAAAAGCACTTAGAAGAAATTTATCGCGTTTACTGCCTGCCCTACGTAATTTCTTTACCTCAATACGAAGAAATCGCCCGTGAATTACCTTTGCAGAACCTTAGTACTGCTGATTGGTCTACTGCTGTGGCGCCTTTTTGGAATGTAGTTATAGACTCTACTTTTAATTTACAAGCACTGTGGGGTTTGCTGCGTTCGGGTTGGACGACTATTCAAGGCGCCTTATCGTTGGGTTTAATGCAGCGTGGTTACGAAACTGGTTTAATTCGATTTGGTTTATTGTGTGGGAAAAAATAGGGTGGGCAGTGCCCACCGTACAGTCGGTACAGTTGGTAAATATAAAAATTTAAAATTGTATGGGTAGAGTCTTTGGCGTTCAATCTCAGGGTAATTGGTTTTATTCACTGTGGAAGTTCTCTCGTCCACACACTATTATTGGTACGACTTTAAGTGTAGTTGGGTTGTATCTAGTTGCTGTTGGAATTACAAATTCTAGTTTTTCTCTTATAACTCCGCTCGGCGCCTGGGTTAGTTGTATTTGTGGGAATATTTATATTGTTGGGTTAAATCAGCTTGAAGATGTTGCTATCGACAAAATAAATAAACCGCATTTACCTTTGGCAGCAGGTGAGTTTTCTCAACGCACTGCACAAGTTATTGTCGGAATATGTGCTTTTTTGGCTGCTTCTGTTGCTTTTTTTCAAGGGCCATATTTATTTTGGATGGTCGTAATTAGTTTGGCTATTGGTACTGCGTATTCTTTACCACCAATTCGTTTAAAGCGCTACCCTTTTTGGGCTGCTTTATGTATTTTCTCTGTACGCGGCGCCATTGTGAATTTAGGGCTTTATTTACACTATAGCTGGGTATTACAAAATAGCTCAAGCATTCCAGCGGCAGTTTGGGCATTAACTTTATTTGTACTCGTTTTTACATTCGCTATTGCCATCTTTAAAGATATTCCTGACATGGAAGGCGATTTACAGTACAATATAACTACGTTTACAATTCAGCTTGGTAAAGAAGCTGTTTTTAAACTCGCACGCTGGGTTATAACAGTTTGCTACGTGGCAATGATATTAGCTGCTTTATTTAGACTCGCTGATGTTAATGCGATTTTACTTGTAATTTCGCATATTATCCTATTAGTCTGGATGTGGCGCCGTAGCAAGCGAGTAGACTTACAAGATAAAACTTCTATCGCGAGCTTTTACCAGTTTATTTGGAAGTTATTCTTTATCGAATATTTAATTTTTCCTTTCGCGACCTTACTATAAACCCAGAAACCTGGTTTCTCGAACACTGAACACAACAATCTTCAATGAAAACGAAAAGAAACCAGGTTTCTCGAACACTTTACAAATCATAAAACCATACAAACGCTCTAAACAAATAACCACATGCCACAACCTGCTGAGTAACCCAAACGACAGGAAAATTACTATACTCGTCATACTCTTTAATTTCAGGTTGAAAGCGCCGCCACTCAATTACAACCCCAAGCAAATAAGCAGATAAAGCAACCCATAACCAAATTGACATAATTGTCTATCTCCTTTAACAACACTTAATATCTATAAATACTTTTATTTGAATATTCGGCAACTCACCCAAGCACAAGATACACTTATTTCTTTTGATAGTGTTTATTACAATCAACTTATGCAGTTTATGCAGTTGTTGATATACTAAACAGGCGCCCCACCCATACAATTGGTATAAAATATGGAAATTCCTACAAGCGGAAGTAATTTAGCTGCAACGCTAATAGTTTTTTTTAGTGTATGCCTTCTTATTTATTTTGCGGTTAAAACTTTAATCACCTCAAACCGCTTCCAGAAGGGTGTTACTCTATACCAGCAGAAAGACTACAAAAATGCTGAAGCTGCGTTTCGTCAGGTAATTGATATAAACTCAACGAACGATGTAGTACATTTGCTTTTAGGCGACTGCTTGATGCAGCAGGATAGAACCGAGGAAGCAATGACAGAATTTAAAGATGTAATTGAACGCGCTCCCAAAAAGGTAGATGCTTACTTGCGTCTCTCAAATGCTTTGATGCAGCAGGGTAATAAAACTGAAGCTGTTGCAAATCTAGAAAAAGCACGTGATTTATTTAAAGCACAGCGTCAGCAACAAAAAGCTGAACAAGTTGATAAATTATTAGAGAATATCCAAAGCGCAACATAAATCCAAAATCTCTTAACTAGCGTATCTAGGATAGAGATTCACTATATATTTATCGTGCGTCGCGAGGGTTATACTATGGCATCATCGCTTTTGGGTCGCTTGAACGCAGAACGAAATCGTCGGTTTGTAGGAAGAGTACAAGAACTAGCACTGTTCCAAAATACTATAGCCTCGACTGAACTACCTATTAATATCTTGTTTATCTACGGGCCTGGTGGAGTTGGTAAGACAAGTTTGTGCGCGCAGTTTATGCAGTTGTGCGAACAACTTAATTGTGATTATCTTTCTATTGAAGCGCGTAACTTAGAGGGGGCGCCGGAATCGTTCTTAGCAGCGTTACGCGGTATTATGGGTTTGCAAGAATCAGAATCACCTTTAGAAGTTTTAAAACTAAGTAATAAACGTAACATCATATTTATAGATACTTACGAAAATATAGCAACGCTTGATGAATGGCTGCGCGAGGAATTCCTACCACACTTATCTCTTGATACTTTAATCGTCCTTGCTGGTCGCACTCCACCTTCCCCTGCTTGGCGCAGTGACCCAGGTTGGCAGGCATTAATTCGCACTTTACCTTTACGTAATTTGAGCTATGAAGAAAGTTTAAGTTATTTAGCTCGTCGAGATATTCCCAACACTCAGCACCAAATAATTCTCGACTTTACTCATGGTTATCCACTTGCACTGTCGTTGGTAGCAGACGTATTTACCCAGAAAAAGACAACCTTTCAACCTGATAGTCAACCAGATGTTATAAAAACTTTACTTGAACGCTTTATTCAAGATGTACCATCAACTGCTCACAGAATGGCACTCGAAGCTTGTGCGGTAGTACGTTTGACAACTGAAGCTTTATTGAAACAAATGCTTGATTTGTCTGAGGTTAGGGATATTTTTGAGTGGTTGCGGGAACTTTCGTTTGTAGAATCAGGGCAAAATGGTTTATTTCCCCATGATTTAGCGCGAGAAGTATTAATAGCTGACTTACGCTGGCGCCATCCAGAATTTTACGCAGAATTACACCAACGCGCGCGTAATTACTACACCATAAAATTAGGTCAAACCCAAGGAGATGAGAAACACCGGGTTCTTTTTGACTACATGTTTTTACATCGTGATAATGCTGCAATTCGTCCACGCTTTACTTGGCAAGAACATAGCAGTTTACAAACAGATGTATATAGAGAAAGCGATAAAGCTGGAATTTTAGAAATAATCACACAATATGAAGGTAAAGAATCTGCTTCAATTGCAGCACATTGGATATCACGACAACCTGAAAATATTGTAGTATTCCGTGATTCCAATACCATTCCAGCAGGGTTTGCGATTTTTGTAGAACTGCATAAAGCCACAGCACAAGATATAGAATTAGATACAGGCGCCGTTGCAGCTTGGCAATATTTACAATCAGAAGCTCCATTGCGTTCTTCGTCTGAAGGCGCCACTATATTTAGATTTTGGATGGCACGCGATACATATCAAGCAGTCTCACCAACCCAAAGCCTAATATTTATCAACTTTGTACAATACTTCCAAAAAACACCTGGACTAGCTTATACATTTTTACCATGCGCCGAACCTGAAATGTGGGCGCCGATGCTAACGTACTTCGATTTAAAAAGATTACCCAAAGCTGACTTTGAAATCAACAAACGAATATACGGCATTTATGGACATGACTGGCGAATAATTCCACCCTCAGCTTGGCGAGAACTCTTAGCAAAACGCGAAATAGATGCCAAAAGCGAAGCAGAAACAGCTTCTATCGTAACTCCTAGATTATTAGTACTAAGCGAACCCGATTTTATCGAAGCAGTAAACGACGCATTAAAAAACTTCACTCGTACCAACGCATTACACAACAGCCCACTATTATATTCACACCTAATCGAAAACAAAGTTAACACCAACGATATCAACGAGCGAATTTCCACTTTACAAACCTTAATCAAACAAACCGCCGAATCCTTACAAGCATCACCGCGCGACGATAAACTCTACCGTGCCATACACAGAACATATATAAACCCTGCCCCCACTCAAGAACAAGCCGCCGAACTACTAGACCTACCATTTAGTACATACAGGCGCCATCTCAAAGCCGGAATGGAAAGAATAGCCCAAATCCTCTGGCAACAAGAAATCAATTAATTCTCTTGTGGAACAGGCATCCCTGCCTGTGAATTTTAGTTTTATTTTTTACCACAGAGACACAGAGAACACAGAGAACAGAGAGAGAAAGAGCCGCACCCAAATTATTTGTAGGTTGGGTGGAGGAACGGAACCCAACACCATCAACCAAAATATTCTAAGTGTAAACTCTGTTGATGAGTATAAATTATTGTGCCAACATCATATCAATCACATATTAGCTGCTTTTAATATTAAACTTAAACGCTTATCTTCAGGATAGGCACAGATTTTTATACATATATTCTTCAAAGGCGCCAATTAACTGTCGCCACCTATTTGCATAAATATTTATACTCTAGGATACTCATAATGTCAGACAACGCATTAGAAACTCTTCGCTTAATTTTTCATGACCAACCAGACCTCTTAAAAATCATTGAGAATGCAGCAACATTAGTAAAAGAAAGCCAAGCCAAAGATATAATACTTCCAAAAAATATTACTGAACTTAAGGAACTTATCCAAGAATTCCAATTACTAAAGATGAATTAGTCACAGATTATATTGAAATCAATGAAGTAAGAGTTAAGGAATTAAATGGCTTTAAAAAATGCATCAACTTTTTTACAAATTTATTTATTGGTAATGAAGTATTTGAAGAAAAATTAATTAATGAAACAGTCAGAAAACCTATAGAGAGGCTGGAAACTCGTTTTCTTGGCTACGAAAAGAAAGTAGTTGATACTATCGAAGTTGTTGTTGGACAAGTAGAAGATTTTCCGATAGTTGATAGTTTAAGCTTAGTTCAATATGTTGAAAATCACAGCAGCGAGAGAAAAAGCTTCGATGGCAACGATTTTAGTAAACAATTTATACCTGATATAATTTTTTATTTAATTGCAGCAGATAAACAGTTTTTACGTGATGACTGTATTTATCTACAGGATTTGTTGAAACAACATAGCCAAATTATTTATGTATTGAATACATTTAGCAATAAACAAGCCATTGAGAGCCAATCAGCTACATTTGAAAATATTACAGATGTAGTCAGCAAAATTAACAAAGTTCACATTTCGGCTTTCGGAGAAACAAGTCAAGCTGAAATAGTTAAAATCAACTGTTGGACAGGAGAAGGAATTGCTGAGTTAATGACTTCTGCCAAACAAATGTTAGAGTTGGATAAAGCAAAGGTATTTGACGAATTGATTAATTACCAGAATAAAAAGGCACCTGTTGAGTTTTCTAATCAAGTAAAACGAGAAATATTAAAATTTGCAGCACATGTAAATCTGGTAACACATGGTACGTATGGAAAGAGGAAAAAAGTTTATGAAGTTGTTGGGTATCACACAAAAATAGTAACTCGGCAGGTAATTGATAGATACAAAGAAGAATATTCTCACACCGAGTATTGGGAAGAAGAAACAGGAGAAGTCAAGCTCGTAGGTACTAGTTACTATTATTTTGGATATAACGCGGTTTCTTTGTTACTTACACTTGCTCATCTTACAGCTTCTGACATCATAGGTGATCAAAACCTGAAAAATATACAAGATTGTTATGAATCATTGTATAAAATAATTTCAAGTAAAGTAAACAAGCTACCAAGTTTTCCTACTCAACCACAGGAAAATAATATTTTTAATATTTTGGAATCTGAGCTTGATAAGCTATTTGAGGGAGCGTTTAAAGTTGGCGCCCATAGAAATAACTAGGTTGGGTTGATAAAAGTTTCGCAAAAAAAGCTAGTTGATGTTGGGTTCCCCCGAAGGGATAGCCAACCTACGGTTTACTATCACTTGTTTCCTCATATGACGCTACAACAGCAATTCTGTAACCAAGCGCATCTAGAAACTCAATTAAAGTCAAAATCTCCTCACCACCTGTTTGTGCGAGGATTTTATCAAGTTTTTTGTGGTGTTGCTGTGCTGATAAAGAATAGTCACCTAACTGCTTGCGTGCTTCAACTACTTTTTCTAATGCCGAACGTAAAATATTTGGGTTGTAACCATCTTCATCTAGTTCTAGCATTACCCCTATACAGAAATATAACCTGCTGTTCGTTCTGGGTTTTTGAGACGAGAAATTAAATAGTCACGGTAACTACTGCTCTTGGGCGCCTTTGCTTCTTTCATAATCTATACAATACCTCTCTCTGTGTACTCTGTGTCTCTGTGGTAAAAATAAATACTTAAATAAGATGCAGGCAGGATGCCTGCTCCACAAGAGTTTTTGAACAATAGTATTCTTACTTACCTTGCTTTTTTGGCTTTCCTTAATGAAGATCAAAGCATTTAGCTGTTAATTTTGGCTAAAAATAAGTAAACGTGACAACACCCTTTTGTATTTATTGCTATGTCAGAATCAACAATAGAATCAATTCTTCAGGAAAAGCGTTTATTCCAACCCAGTGCGGAGTTTTCGCAAGCTGCACAGATTAAAAGTTTAGAGGAATACCAAAAGCTTTACGACGCAGCAAAGGCTGACCCTGAGAAGTTTTGGGCATCTTTAGCGGAAAAAGAATTACACTGGTTTCAAAAATGGGATACTGTGCTTGATTGGCAACCTCCGTTTGCAAAGTGGTTTGTAAATGGAAAGATTAATATTTCTTACAATTGTCTTGACAGACACTTAACTACCTGGCGCAAAAATAAAGCTGCGATTATTTGGGAAGGTGAACCTGGTGACTCGCGAACTCTCACTTATGCACAGCTACATCGCGAGGTTTGTCAGTTTGCCAATGTTCTCAAAAGCTTAGGCGCCAAAAAAGGTGACAGAATTGGAATTTACATGCCAATGATACCCGAAGCAGCGATTGCAATGCTTGCTTGCGCGCGTATCGGCGCCCCTCATAGTGTTGTTTTTGGTGGTTTCAGTGCCGAAGCTTTGCGTGATAGGCTTAATGATGCACAAGCGAAGATTGTAATTACTGCCGATGGTGGTTGGCGTAAGGATACAGTTGTTGCCCTTAAAGAGCAAGTTGATAAAGCTTTAGATAATGGCGCCTGTCCGAGTGTAGAAAATGTACTCGTAGTTAAGCGTACTGCTCAAGAAGTTAATATGGCACCGAACCGTGACCATTGGTGGCATGAGTTACAGAAAGATGCTTCTGCTGACTGTCCTGCTGAACCGATGGACAGCGAAGATATGCTGTTTGTTTTATACACTTCTGGAAGTACAGGAAAACCAAAAGGAGTTGTGCATACCACTGGTGGCTACAATCTTTATACCCATATGACCACCAAATGGATATTTGACTTGCAAGATACCGATGTATATTGGTGTACTGCTGACGTAGGTTGGATTACTGGACACAGCTATATTGTTTACGGGCCACTTTCTAATGGCGCCACAACGGTAATGTATGAAGGGGCGCCACGTGCTTCTAACCCTGGTTGCTTCTGGGATGTAATTGAAAAATATGGCGTAACTATCTTTTACACGGCGCCTACTGCAATTCGCGCGTTTATTAAAATGGGTGAGCAGCATCCTAACGCGCGCAATATGTCATCGTTAAGATTGTTGGGTACTGTGGGCGAACCAATTAACCCTGAAGCTTGGATGTGGTATCACAAAGTAATTGGTGGAGAACGCTGCCCAATTGTTGATACTTGGTGGCAAACCGAAACAGGCGGTATTATGATTACACCTTTACCAGGCGCTATTTCCACAAAACCTGGTTCCGCTACTCGTCCTTTCCCAGGAATTCTTGCTGATATTGTAGATTTAGATGGTAATTCTGTACCAGAAAACGAAGGTGGTTATCTTGCCGTCCGTTATCCCTGGCCTGGTATGATGCGTACAGTATACGGCGACCCCGACCGCTTCCGCCGCACTTACTGGGAACATATTCCTCCTACTGATGGGAAATATACATACTTTGCTGGTGATGGCGCCAGACGTGATGAAGACGGTTACTTTTGGGTCATGGGTCGTGTAGATGACGTGTTAAATGTAGCAGGACACCGCCTTGGTACAATGGAAGTTGAATCAGCATTAGTTTCCCATCCTGCTGTAGCAGAAGCCGCTGTTGTTGGTAAACCTGATGAATTAAAAGGCGAAGAAGTAGTTGCTTTTGTAACTTTAGAAGGAACTCATCAAGGCAGCGAAGCACTAATTAAAGAACTTAAACAACACGTAGTTCAAGAAATTGGCGCCATTGCTCGTCCAGGAGAAATTCGTTTTACCGACGCTTTACCAAAAACTCGTTCAGGTAAAATTATGCGGCGCCTATTAAGAAATTTAGCTGCAGGTCAAGAAGTTTCTGGTGATACTTCAACACTCGAAGATAGAAGCGTCCTCGATAAATTGCGTGAAGGCGCCTAGTACGAGCGGGTTTATGGATATTCTAAAACAGAGTGAAATATCTGCTTAACCCACCCTTACAAAATGGTCTTGTGGAGCGGGCATCCTTGCCCGCCCTTTACTCTATTAGTTCTTGTCATAACTTAGGGGGTAAATGTTTCTACCACAGAGACACAGAGATCACAGAGTGAAGAGTAATAAACCACAAAGGCACAAAGGACACAAAGGAAGAGAAAAGAAGAGAAAACTCGCCAAAATTATTTCTAGCTTTAATAATTGGTTTGATAACCGTTTATTAGCTAAATTATAATTCATTGGCAAAAGGCACCACCTCATTTAAAGTATCACTACAAAGTTAATATTAATAGACGAGGTGATTATGTCCGCCAACTCTGAGCCTGTTATGTCAGAAAATGTTGCAAGAGCAAGAAAAGCTATTAAAAGAGTTAGAAGCTTGAGAGAATCTATACTAGCTAAGGGTATAGATGGCATCTACGAGTATGTTGAGGATGTTGACAGAGATTGGCTCGAAAATTGGACAGATGAAGATATATTAATGACAGACGAAGCTGCGTTGAATACTATGGTAAAGAACGCGCATCAATATTAAATGTGATAATTGAATACCTTAATTTTCTGACCCAGATTGGAGATAATAACGTGACTGTAATATCTGTAAAATAATTAAATAAAGCACAAAAAGCAGGATTTTAACCTGCTTAATTTCGTTTGTTTAAGGCTTGATTTGCAAATCTAGGTCATTTCCTGCCGCTTGATTGCATAAGTAGGAAGGCGCTAGAAATAGCTTTGATTATGGGTTGTAATAATGACTGCGAGCAAAGGTACTTAGTTATGAGCCAAGAAAAAAGCAACATTAAAATATGCGAGTTTTTACGCATTGTATCCTTTGCTGGATTTGTCAGTATGCTGTTGCTGCCTGATGTAGGGATAGCTGGACTCTACGAAGTGACAATCGCGGAGCAACCGCAATCGCAGCAAGCAACCGATGCAGCAGCAAAACGATCTTTTGTAGATTCGTTTTCAGAAAATATAGTTAGGAAAGTCTCTGCTAGTGCCAACAATACAAGCTTACGATTGCAACTAGTCCAGTCGCCAGCAACAAAACCTGCGCCAAGTCCAATCCAACTACTGATTAATAAAGCATCTCAACTTTTCAAAGAAGGATATGAACTGTCCAAGCAACCATCAGTAGCAGCACAGCGACAGGCAATTAGTAAATACGAAGAGATACTAAAAATTTGGAGATTACCAGAAGTACGTGCCGAAATACCTGAAAAAGCTCGCTCCTATGAAGCTGATATACTTTTCCACATCGGCTATATCTACAGCGTCGAGCTGACTGAATACACCAAAGCTGTGGGATATATGGAGCAAGCATTAGCTATCTCGCGGGAATCCAAAGAACCAAAAGCTCGCTCTACGCAAGGTTTAGCCCTCTTGGGACTTGGCGGAGTTTACCGAGAATTAGGAGAAAAGCAAAAAGCGGTTAATGCTTATACCCAAGCCCAGTCATTGTATCATGCTGAAAATCAACCAAAAGTAGAGGCTCAAGCACTGTCAGGAATTGCTGGGGTATATGGTAGATTCGGCGAACAGAAAAAAGAGCGCGAGTTCTTAGATAAAGCTTTGGCGATTCACAAGGCAAATAAAGATTTACCAGAACAAGCAAGTACACTGACACTCATCGCATTAAACTGCCAAAAATTGGATGAAACAGAGAATGCCCTTAAGTATTACCTACAAGCATTAGAAATTTATCGCCAAACAAAAGATTTATTTGAACAAGCAAACACACTCATTGCCATAGGCTTTGTCTACAGTACAAGAGGCGCTCGCCTTTCAGCAGAAAAATATATCCAGCAGGCTTTAGAGTTACAAAAGACAGTCCTAAGACAATTGCAACAGAACGTAGAATATCAAAGAAATCAAATCATTATTCTCCAGCAAATTGCCACCAGCTACTCTGCGTTGGGCGATACACAGCAGCAAATCGTCTATTTAAAACAAGCAGAAACTATTGCCCATGAGTTAGGTAGAACCCAGGATGAAGCACAGGTGATTTCCAATATCGGTGAGGCTT
The DNA here is from genome assembly GCF_019977735.1 of Calothrix sp. PCC 7716. Taxonomy (GTDB): domain Bacteria; phylum Cyanobacteriota; class Cyanobacteriia; order Cyanobacteriales; family Nostocaceae; genus Dulcicalothrix. The sequence continues at coordinate 2,308,043 of NZ_AP025018.1, forward strand.
ACTATAATCTAGGTGAGACTCAAAAGTCCCTTGAGAATCTTAATCAAGCCCTAAAGCTGCAACGTGACATTAAAGATTTTCAAGGAGAAGCTAAAACACTAGTAAATATTGCCTCTATTCATACAAAATCAGGAGAATCTCAGCAAGCCCTAAATAAACTCAACGAAGCACTGGAGATTTCTAAACAAAAACAAAATTCCGTTCTAGAAGGAGAGATTCTCTATGATATGAGCGGCGTTTATGGAAATTTAGGGGCTTATGACTTGAGTATCCAAAAAACCAAAGAAGTTTTGGCAATATATCAGAAAAGCAATCCGGGTTTAGTAGGAACTGCTCACAATTCCATAGGTAGTGCTTATTTACAAAGTTGCTTTTATCAAAAAAAACCAGAAGATTGTAGTCAAGGATTGGACTATTTCAAGCAGGCGTTAGACTACGCCCGTAAAAAAGATTCTGTTTCCATGCAAGCTAGCATCCTTGGAAACATTGCCAAAGCTTATGAGTTATTAAAGGATTATCCGCAAGCAATTACCAATGCCAAACAAGCTTTGGAATTATCTCGCAAATATAAGCTTAAGGATATTGAAAAGACTGCCCTCGGTTTATTAAGCGCTGCTTATGAACGCGCTGGAGATCATCAAAACGCACTTGATGTTAGCAAACAAAGTTTGTCGCTATCACAGCAACTAGGAGATTTAACATCACAAGCCACCGTCTACAAAATTCAAGGTACGATTTACACTTCTATGAAACAGCCGCAGCAGGCGATAGAGGCTTATCATCAGGAACTAAAGCTAGCAAAGCAAATAGGCGATACATCCAACCAAACCTACCCACTCTATAAAATAGCCATCATTGAACGCGATCGCGGAAATCTCAACCAAGCCAAAACACAAATAGAAACAGCCATAAAACTCATTGAGAGTATACGCGGCAAAGTTACTAGCCAAGATTTACGTACTTCCTACTTTGCGACAGTGCAGGACTACTACGAATTTTACATCGATCTGTTGATGCAACTGCACAAACAAAACCCAAGTCAGGGTTACGATGCATTAGCGTTACATGTCAGCGAACGTTCCCGCGCTAGAGGACTTGTAGAACTATTAGCTGAAGCAGGAGCAAATATTCGCAAGCATGTTGACCACAAACTGCTTGCTACTGAGCAGCTTTTACTTAATAAAATCGATGCTACTCAAAAACGAATCCAAGAATTACCAGCAAAACCTAACAACGAAACTAGAATCGAAGCACTTAAGAAAGAAAGCGAAAATCTCCTTACCGAATACCGCGAACTGCAAACCAAAATCCGCACCACCAGTCCAGAATATGCCGCAATTCAGTATCCAGAACCTTTGGAGCTAAAGCAAATTCAGCAACAACTCGATAAAGACACCGTATTACTGCAATATTCCTTGGGTAAAGACCGTAGCTATGTTTGGGCAGTTACACCCGACTCTCTCCAAGCTTACGAACTTCCCGCACAAAAACAAATCGAAGACGCTGCCAACAACTTCCGAGATGCCATGCTTTCCGGCGCCACTCCTTTCGGCAAAAATAATCCTGATGCAATAAATAAGCCTGCTTCCCAACTTAGTCAAATTATTCTTGCACCCCTCGCTAATAAATTAGAGAAAAAGCGGTTACTAATTGTCGCTGATGGAGTTCTGCAAAACATACCCTTCGCAGCACTAGCTGACCCATCCGCTACATCCGTTACAAAATCCGTTGCCTACCAGCCCCTTATAGTTAACCACGAAATCGTCAATTTACCCTCTGTTACAGCTATAGCTACCCAGCGAAAATTAAACAAACGCCAACTTGCAACCAAAACCCTTGCAGTGATTGCCGACCCTGTATTCAGCGCCAACGATGAGCGAGTTACAGGTAAACCAGATTCCCTAGGTAAAGAACTTATCTTAGATTCTAGCTTGCGACGTGCAATGAAAAATCTCAAGCGTAATGAATTATCGCGTTTACCAGGTACGCGCAAGGAAGCGGAAGCAATTCTCAAACTTGTACCACCGTCTCAAAGTCTACATGTATATGATTTCGATGCCAACTACAACTTCGCAACCAACCCACAACTAAAACAATATCGCTTTTTACTATTTGCTACCCACGGTATTGTTGATACTACCAACCCTGAATTATCAGGAATTGCACTTACGCAAATCGATAAACAAGGTAAGGCAGTTGAAAAAGGTTACTTACGCTTAGGTGATATTTTTAACTTAGATTTAGGCGCCGAGTTAGTAGTTTTGAGTGCGTGCGAAACGGGTTTGGGAAAAAATGTCAAAGGTGAAGGGTTAATGGGGTTGACAAGAGGATTAATGTATGCAGGCTCCAAACGCGCTGTCGTGTCTTTATGGCAAGTTGATGATGACGGCACATCGCAATTAATGCCGTTATTTTACAAGGCAGTATTAGCTGGTAAATCTCCAACGGTCGCTTTGCGAGAAGCACAACTACAACTTTGGCAACAAAAAGAATGGCAAAATCCTTACTACTGGGCGCCTTTCACTTTACAAGGTGAGTGGAGATAAGTGTCAAGCGCTAATTAATTCATATACTTCCAAGTTCTACCCCAAGGGGGAATACCAATCTTTTTCCAAAAAGCCTTTGCTAATCTCTCATTAATTTCATCATATAATTTTTCATTTTCGACATCACGGTCTACATAATTGTATATTCCATCTGTACCAACTTCTAAAGCATACCATTTTCCTTGTTTATCTTTTAATAGGTCAACGGCGCCGAAACTATGATATAAACCTGTACATATCAAAGCCATCTTGGCTACTTCTTGTGCTTCTCTATCAGGACTTTCATCATATACGTATACTGCACCCTGTGAATGGGATACCCAAGGAGATTTAATATTTTTATCTTTGAACCTTCTAGCATTAAAACCAAATATTTCACTATCTATACAATATAATCTATACACTTCAGGTATTTCTAATTCGACAAACTCTTGAATAAGAAATGGCTTTGCCCAATTCTTTGGTATTTGGCTTATATTATCAATGAATTTATGGTTGATTCCGCCGCACCCTATTGGATATTTTAGTATCCACCTTTGAGGGTATTCTGATAAAATTACTTCAATATCTATTTCATTATTAGCAATGAAAGTTTTAGGTCGGTTAACATTATAAGCATTAAATCTTTCTGCAATTTTTCTCTTGTCTGATGCTATTTTTATTGATTTTATAGGAATAAAACTATTTATATCATTAGCTTGTTCTTTTCCAAGGGCTAAGATATAATTCATATCTCCAAAATTATCTTTTACATCTACCCATAATGATTCGGAAAGTATATTAGCTAACTTTTCAAATGCCCATTTACCGCCTCCCTGATTTACAATTGCGGGTACCATGTTTTTATATTACCTATTTTTATTTAAAGTGTCTCGACATCAGTTTTAACCAATGTTACATCTTCATAAATATCAGCTATATTGCACCGAAAATTAACACTTGTAAACTCGACTTCTTCACCTTCTGTAAAAGAATATAATTCCCAACGCCCTTTTTCATTACGACGGAAGATATCAATATTCATTGTGTCTTGAGAAACCAGCACATATTCCTGTAAAGAAGACGAACGACGATAATCTTTAAATTTTGTACCTCTATCTTTTGCCTCAGTACCATCTGATAATACTTCAATAATTAAGCAATAATGAGATTTAGAGTATTCAGAGTCTTTGTCTCGCGCGTCACAAGTTACCATTACATCTGGGTAGTAGTAACGACTTCTTTTATACACTTGCGCTTTCATATCGGACATAAATACACGACAACCGCTACCCCGTAGATTTATTCGCAGCATTGTCGCCAGGTTTAAAGCAATAGTGGTATGTGGGTCACTCGCCCCTGCCATTGCGTAAACTTCTCCATCAATATACTCATGTTTTATCTCGCTAATTTTCTCACCTTCTAGATATTCTTCGGGAGAAATATACTCTTGGCGCCTGTTTGTAACCATGATCCATTATCCAAGCGTGTAAACTTCTAACTTATATTTTAAAGTTATTCTAGCTTTAAGGGTTATTAGATAGTATGGTGGGCAGTGTCCACCCAGCCCTTTCAACGTGAACAATTGTACTAAAAAGATTACCTAAAATACATGTTCAATTAACTTCCCAATAATAAGCTTTGCGGGATATCGTTCAAAAAATGAACAATATATACGGCGCCATCTTGACCATTTTTGATATGCTCTCGTGAGTAAATTAGGTGGATGACTAAAAAGCTTAATTTTTAGGTAACGTAAGAATGGGGGTTTCAGGCACCGATTTAGTAGTACTCTAGTTCGCGTTGAAAGGGCTGGCAGTGTCCACCCTACGTTTTTATGTGGCAATTGGGTAAGTGTTATTTGGTTTAAGGAATAAGTGGATATGAGTGATAAGTGACACAAGTAAGGCTCATGTAGAACGAGAATAAAACTATGATAGGGAAAAACCCGTAAATCTAATTGAGTGTTATGAAGCTCAAGAGCCTTATTATATCAGCACTTGTACCGTTTTACTGTGTGCTACCTAGTATTGTGACTGTAATGGCGCCCTCACAGGTACTTGCCCAATTCTCAGAACGTGAAAAAGCTGAAAGGACTGAATTAATTCAAAAGGCTAATTCCCTTTTGGGTCAACGTGACTTTACTGGCGCCGAAGAAACTCTACGTCAGCTAGTTAAGAAGTTTCCCAAAGATGCTTTCGCCCATTTTCAACTCGGTAATGCGTTGTATTTACAGGAGAAGTCAGATTCGGCGCTTGTATCTTTTACTGAAGCAGTTAAACTGAATCCGCGTTATGCCCTTGCTTATAATGGGATTGGTTTAGTTTATGCTAACCAAGAACGATGGGATGATGCTTTGGCACAATTCCGTAAGGCGTTGGAAATTAATCCCCAATATGGTGATGCACTTATGTATATGGGACAGGTGCAACTTCAACTCAATAAACGTGATGAAGCGGTGGCTTTACTTAATAAGGCTTTGAATATATTTAAGTCACAAAATCGTAATGACCGAGTTAACCGTATTGAGGGTTTGTTGAGGAAAATTAAACAGTCTGATGACCCTAGTGTGTCTTAATGCACATGTACTGCACAGGCAAGATGCCTGTGCCACAAATTTATTTGTTAGCTAGTTTGCTTGTATTGGTGTTTGTGTGGGTTCGGGTGTGGTTTCGATGGTCGGAAATACTTCGGGTGATTCGATTATTGTGTCCGTATGTTGCTCTGTTTGTGTTGCTTGTGGTAGTTCGATAGGTTGTTGAGGAGTTTGAATTGGTGTTGGTGCAATGTATGGAGTGTCCATGCGCGGTTGATTATTTATTTGGGGTGTTTGAGGTGATATTAGTTTTGGTTTTGGGAGTGGTAAAGGTGTTTGAATTATAGGGGAAGGCGCCACTGGAATATCGTATGTCGGTTGAATAGCTGATATTGCCATTCCCTTCATTATTATTTGCTGTAATGTTTTGCCGTTACTGTCGGTTAGTTGTAAGCTTGCGCGATGTTCACCAATTTCGATAGGAGCAAATACTATTGATATATTACACCTTTGTTTGGGTGGTATTGTGGTTGCACAAGTGCTGTTAGTAATATCAAAATCTCCTTGTTTGCCTGTTGTTTCAATTTCGGCGATTCGCATTGATACTGAGCTATCGTTGGTAATTGTTACTGTTTCACTTTCACTTTCTGTGTTTACTCGCTGTTTGCCAAAGTTTAAATCACTGGTGTTGACGTTAAATGTTGATACGTTTGTTAATTCTTTTGGTTGCGATAAGGCGCCATTTGGTGCAGGTGATGTGATTAAATGTGATACGACATACCAAGCTAGTAATCCGGCAAAAGCTGAACACAATAGCGGTATTAATGCAATAGCCAAAAATTGTAATTTGGTATTAGTTTGAGTGCGATTAATTCTATATTGTGTGATTTCATCTGGTTCTGGTGAAGAAATTTTTACTAGTTTTAAATTCTGACTAGTAGCTGTAACTGCATCTCCTAAATTCAAAGATTCACGAATTTTTAACGCACTTGTTAAGTATTTGTGCGCTTCTACACTCGTATCATTCAAGCACAGAGCTATGCTTCCTAGTTGGTGCAGCATCCAAGCTTCGTTCTGTTTGTCGTTTAAGGCAATTGAAGCTTGCAAACCGTATTGTAATACTTGTTCCCACAATCCCCAACGTTTACTCAAGAATAAGGAAACTTCAGCAGCTTTTACTAAACGCAAAATGTTCGAGTAGCATTCTGTTTGAGTTGCCCAGGTGAGAATAGGGATTAAAGCATTGGGAGTACCCAAGGTTAAAAATTCAGGATATTTTTCTGCCCAAGTTATGAAATTAGAGAGTACACGTTCGTAAAATGAGTTTAAAACTAGCTCTTGCTTTAATGATATTACTAGAGTTTTATTCAGAGAATATCGATTAAACTCTGTATCAATTAAATTCCAATTTAGCAAGCTGGCTAATATTTCTGATGTATCGTTAGCTTCGCTTAAAGCTTCGATTTGCACCCTCGATAACCCAATTCCATCAACCGTTGCTAACGTCGCTAAAATATTTTGATGTTCTGCTGGTAATACTTTCAAAATTTGCTTAATCAATTTTTGACTGCTTTCAGGTGGTTGTAACTTTAATACCAACTCACTCAATGTACACACATTTTTGTTGATGCAATTTACAGCAAGCTGCATCATATATGGATGTCCTGAAAGCAAATTAGCTAGTGCTTCTACTGCCACTAGCTCTTCTGCACTAATTGATTGATGTAATTTTTGCGTGATAAATGCTATGCTATCACGTTTAGACAATCCTAATAATTGTGTAGAAGAACTAGAAGATAGCTTTTGACTTGATGATGCTACTATAAAGCGACTATCAGGTAATATTGATTCTAGTTGCTGGATTTCTTCTGACGTTAAGTTTACGTCATCTAAAAAGATTAAAAGCTTTTTATTGTGAAGAAATCGGCGAGTTTCTAAGTTCGTTGGTTTAGTTGTTTTAGTTGGTTTATTTGTGTCGCTTTCGTGGAAAAGTTCAAATAGATGTTGTAGTAAATCGGCTTGCGAATGATAAGCATTACCAAACCAAACTGCACCATCGGTAAAAATTGAATTTTTGCGGATAAAGTATAATAAATGTCTCAGTAATGCCGATTTGCCTAATCCTTCTGAACCATAAAATTCGATGGATTGATTTGTATCTAACGATGTTAAGGCGCCTTTTATTTGTGATAATCGTCCAATTAAATTGGGTAAAGGACGCGGCAGCATTACAAGGCACTGCGAATGATATTCAATCTCTTTTTGTTGGGCTTTGCTAACTATAATACCTTTGGAAGATATTTGAACTTTGTGCCTACCTACACTCAGTTGTTTCGCTGGCTGAGGATTTACAGGCGCCTTTGCTGAAGCGTTATTGTTCAAATCTAAACGAAGTGGATTAAGTGGAATTTCTTGTTGCCACACAGTCTTGTTTTGACCCCACTGTGCAGCATAAATCTTGGCGCTAGCGAGCGATTTTATGCCTAGCTTGAGTATCCTTTTACCAATACATTTTACTAGAGCTTGCCTTTCTGGTATTTCTGCTCCCAGACAAGCAACATACAAACAACTGTCTTTTACTCCAACTTTTGCCTTGATTCCATTCGGTTCAATCAATTCATTTATCAAAGCTTCAATCGCGTTGACATCCCCTTGCTTGGCAAGTTCCTCTGTATGCTGCTGAGTCATTGGCTTTGCACGCTTATAAACTATCAAGTTTCCTCAAGCACCCTAGTAAGTAGCTACTGCTGTGGTTTTGTATTTTATAACAACAGTACATACCTAATGTTGCCTGCAAGGGACACTTAATAAAGCGGCGCCTATCCTGATTACTTTTTACTACAAATGTAGTATGAGTTTTTTGAAAATTTTTATCAGTGTTTGTACATATTGTATGAACAATGAGGCTAATTTTATTTACATACAAATTACTGAGAGATTATTTATGATTGCTTGTCATAGTTAGCCATAAACATATCAACATCTTAAAATGGTAGTTATTTATGCTACTATTGGTTGGTTATAAGCATCAATTTATTCATTGCGTTGGTATCTAAAGTCATAAAGAAAGGTTTTGCGGCACCCTAAAATTGAGTAGTTAGTACCAGTTGTACAATAAACTGATTGCTGAATTGATTCAGAGAAAATATAGGGCTTTCGCACGGGGTATATTAACGTGAGTGACGGATTTGATTACGACTTAGTGATTATCGGCGCCGGAGTAGGTGGACATGGTGCGGCACTCCACGCCGTTAGTTGTGGCTTAAAAACAGCAATTATTGAAGCGAATGATATGGGCGGAACCTGTGTAAACCGTGGTTGTATTCCTTCAAAAGCACTGCTGGCAGCATCTGGAAAAGTACGTGAGTTGCGTAATGCCCACCACCTAAAAACTTTGGGCATTCAAATTAGCAACGTCCAGTTCTCAAGAGAGGATATTGCTAACCATGCAAATAACCTTGTCTCTAAAATTCAGGGAGACTTGACGAATAGTTTAAAACGACTTGGAGTTGATATTATCCGAGGCTGGGGTAAACTAGTAGGTAGTCAAAAAGTTAGCGTTAGTACAGAATCTGGAGAAAAAACTTTTACAGCAAAAGATATTATTCTTTCACCTGGCTCAATTCCTTTTGTGCCTCCTGGTATCGAAGTTGACGGAAAAACAGTTTTTACTAGCGACCAAGGTGTGAAGTTAGAAACACTTCCTGATTGGGTAGCAATTATTGGTAGTGGTTACATTGGTTTAGAATTTTCTGATGTATACTCAGCGCTTGGTTGTGAAATCACAATGATAGAAGCGCTAGACCAGTTAATGCCAGGGTTTGATAGAGATATTGCCAAGCTTGCCGAACGAGTTTTAATTACTCCTCGTGATATTGAAACTCATGTAGGTATATATGCTAAACGTGTCATTCCTGGTGTACCCGTGGTAATTGAACTAGCTAATTTCAAAACCAAAGAAGATGTTGATGTTATTGAAGTTGATGCTTGTTTGGTAGCTACAGGAAGAATTCCCGCAACCCAAAATCTTGGCTTAGAATCGGTAGGCGCCGAGCTTGACCGTCGTAATTATATTCCAGTTAACGACAGTATGGCTGTTCTTAGCGGTGGTGAAGTTGTACCACATTTGTGGGCAATAGGAGACGCAACAGGCAAAATGATGTTAGCGCACGCAGCTTCAGCCCAAGGTATTATCGCGGTTGAAAATATTTGCGGTAGAACCAAGCAAATTGATTACGAAAGCATTCCAGCAGCAGCATTTACCCACCCAGAAGTAAGTTATGTTGGTAAAACTGAAACTGCCGCACGTGATATGGGTAAAGAACTCGGTTTTGAAGTTGGAGTTGCTAAAAGTTACTACAAAGGCAATTCTAAAGCTTTAGCAGAAGGTGAAGCCGACGGGATGGCAAAAGTAATATATCGTAAAGACACAGGCGAAGTTTTAGGTGTACATATATTTGGCTTACACGCATCAGATTTAATTCATGAAGCGTCAGCAGCTATTGCCAACCGTCAAACTGTCCACACTCTTGCCCACCTAGTACACGCACACCCAACACTCTCAGAAGTGTTAGACGAAGCTTATAAACGAGCGGTCGCTTAAAAAGTGCTGAGTGGAAAGTGCTGAGTGCTGAGTATAGTTGAAAGTTAGCACTCCTTACTCAGCACTCAGCACTCAGCACTCAGCACTCAGCACTCCTTACTCCTTACTCAGCACTCAGCACTCCTTACTCCTTACTCCTTACTCAGCACTCAGCACTCCTTACTCCTTACTCAGCACTCAGCACTCAGCACTCATCACTCTTTTCTTATGCAAATCCGTCGTATCAACCCTAACCCAACCATTAATGTATCTATCGTGCAGTATCAAACAGCTTTAAGCGATACTGAACCAAGTAATATTTTAGAGGAAATAGTTTGGCATAAGGAAGCTGAAGTGGAGATGCTTCGCGAAAAAGTGCCGTTGCGTGAGTTGCAAAAACAAGCAATGGCTGCACCTCCAACACGTGATTTTGTTGCTGCGCTTCGTGATGGTAAAACAAACCCCGCATTAATTGCCGAAGTTAAAAAAGCTTCTCCTAGCAAAGGTGTAATTCGAGAAGATTTTGACCCTGTAGAAATAGCACAACAGTATCAACGTGCAGGCGCCTCTTGTCTATCTGTACTTACTGACCAAAAGTTTTTTCAAGGTAGTTTTGATAATTTAGCTATTATTCGTACTGCCGTAGATTTACCGTTGCTGTGTAAGGAATTTGTAATTTATCCTTACCAAATGTACTTAGCACGTGTCTCTGGCGCCGATGCAGTTTTATTAATTGCCGCAATTTTAAGCGACCAAGATTTACAGTATTTTGTTAAAATTGCTAATACCCTTAAAATGGCTGCCTTAATTGAAGTTCACACTTTAGAAGAACTTGACCGTGTACTAGCATTAGATGGAGTTTGTTTAGTTGGAATAAATAATCGGAATTTAGAGGATTTTTGCGTAGATTTACAAACTACCTGCAAATTACTCTCCGAAAGAGGTCAACAGTTAAAGGAACGTAACATTTTGGTGGTTAGCGAATCAGGACTTCATACACCCGACGACTTAAATGTTGTGACATCAGCTGGTGCTGCTGCTGTCCTCATCGGTGAGTCTCTCGTTAAACACCCTCAACCTGAAGCTGCAATTCAAAGTCTCTTTGCCAAATCTTCATTACCAACAAAATAGGGGCTTTACCCAAAAACTTGTTCTCTGTGTCACAATTCCAAATAGTACCCTATTCGTTCTGCTGACTTAATACCCCATATTTAATCGAAGCGAATCAAACTTCATGGATCAAATTCCTCTGCCTTCACCTGTTCATTACGAACTGCTGCTACAACTGCTAGAACGGCAAACAATGTCAGCAGTAAATCAAAACCCGGCACTGCGGCAGCAGGTTAACCAGCTTATTATTACTCTTCGCAAAGCAGCTGTTCAACAGAAGCACCTAGAAGAAATTTGTCAGTTTTCTGCGATGGAGATAGACCACCGTTGGTCAATTAATCACGTCAATACAACTTCTTTAGCAGACCGCTGATAAGCAAAGATTAAATATCACTACACTTAAAAGCGGGTTAAACAGCTAACCCGCCACTTGTCTATACTATCTACCAAAATTTGCCACTGCCTGAGTTTGTTTGACATAAGCTTTAATCCTCTGAATGCCTATAAATTCACTCAGTAATAATTCTTAATACTCACAGCACTTAAATATCTTAAATTTTAGTGGTTTTATTACATTATCAAGATTTGTTATCGATACAACAATAATTCTCTATCTACATCTGGTATGGTTTTTATGATGACGTTTCTAGCCAATCGTAAATTCGCTCTAACTGGTCTAAAGTAATTAGCCCATATTGCCACAAAATCATTGGTAGCGGTCCAGGGTCTTGTTGACTACGACGAAGTGCAACAGCTATTGATGCACTCGAAATTGCCAAATCCTCTTGTAAAAAGTCAATTAGTCCGGGATATGTCGATGGTGACATTTTTTTCTCACCTCCTTGCGTAGTGTGTATTGTCATATATCAGTGAGTAAATATTAATTGCCTAGTTGCCAGTAATTGATCTGTCACTACACAATCGTCTCTACATTTTTCACAAAATAGCTTTGAATCAGCAAACAATAAGTTTTTTGATGTCAAAACTGCTAAAATTTAACCAAAAATTTTATAGGCGTTATTTTGATCTATTTTATTAACCTGAGTAAATATACCTAATAAGGTTATTTAACTCGTTAAATTCCGCTGTATCAAAACTTTAATTTGCTTATATTGCATCATTAAGGTCTTGTAACTCTTGCATCTAAAGGAATATCTTTTGATACTCAAAGTTTAAGATTTTACCTTCAACTTGCGGTGCTGGTTTTGAATGACAAGCAGTATACCAAATCTTATCGCCAAAATAAACTTTTTTACAACTAAATCATAACTGTATTGAGCAAGTATTTTATGCTATCTTCTCACAGAAAGGGTTTCAAGCCATCTGGGTTACATATTTATATCAGCATTTCCTCTATGTGTAAAGAAGCATTTTTAACCCAGTATTTTTTAGCTAGCAGTGGATTTGCCACTTGTACTGATAGGTTGTATTTTTATACGGTCACCAACTTTGAGTTTTAGTTCAGCTGCTCTACCTGCACGCAGTTCTATTACCTGGTCGATTAATTTATTGGGACCATAGGTTGGACAGGGTTCTGCGGTACAAGGAGGAGCGGAGTCTGTAATATACTCAACAACACCTTGATACATGAAAACCATATCTAATTTCACTGGTACATTTTTCATCCAAAAGCTAACTGGTTGGGGTGAAGCAAATGCAAACAACATACCTCGGTTATCAGGTAATGCTGGTCGATACATTAACCCCATTTGTTGTTGCTCTGGTGTTTTCGCAACTTCTAATTCGATTTTGGCGCCACTTGGCAGAACAGCCACAGCCGATATAGGTAATTGCTGCCCTTTGTTGGTGTTTTGTGTCACTTGAGCATTTGATAACGAAGTTGGCGCCTCTATAGGAGTTTTAGCCGTTGTAGATGCCGAACACCCTATTAGCCAAATACTCAAAATAATCGGAGATAAGTGTAACAAACGTAACATGATTGAGTATTCTGAGATTTTAAACCTCGATTCTACATCTTTGTTCGCGTTTATTGGTAACTAAAGTCTAAATTTTTTATGAGAATTTTAAAACGAGTATCTCTTGGATACTACTTAAGTATTATTGCTTATTAGTCATAATTTTTCAAGTATCCCTTAACACGTAACCAACACCACGCACAGTTTGAATTAAGCGCTTTTGACCTTCATCCTCAATTTTGAGACGTAAATAGCGGATGTAGACTTCTATAACATTAGACTCACCCATAAAATCGTAGCCCCAAACATTTTCAAGAATTTGCTCGCGTGTTAAGACTTCACGGGGATGCTCCATTAAAAACTTCAAAAGTTCAAATTCTTTCATCGTCAAATCAATATTGCGTCCACTATAAATAGCGCGACGAGTAGCGATGTCAAGCACCAAGTCACCAAAACGTAGCTGTTCAGTAGTATCTACATCTGGTTTTAAGTACAGACGAATTAAATTTAAAAAATCTTCAGAGCGATAAGGTTTCAAAAAGTAATCATCAGCACCAGCCTCAAGACAAGCAACACGGTCATCAACGGTATCACGTGCCATTAGTATCAGCATTGGTGAGCGAGTACCAGAACCACGAATACTTTTACATAGTGAAAGTCCAGATTCACCTGAAAGCATTCGGTCAACAACAATTAAAGCTGGTTCACGTTCACGACTATATCGTAACCCGCATCCAGCATCATGTGCGACAACTGGTTCATAACCAGCTTCTTTTAAATCGCACGAAAGTTGATTTGCCAAGCTTTCATCGCTTTCAATCACTAAAACACAAGGATTGTGAGCAAGCGTCATATTTTATCAAGTTAGGAGTTAGGAGTTAGGAGTTATATTTTGATGTAGAGACGTGTAAACCGGAGGTTTTCCCGTTATCCGTAAACGGAGTTTTCCCGCAGGGTAGGATATCCCGCAGGGTAGGGATTTATCACGTCTAGGCACCGTCGATGTTGATAAATTAAACAATTGAATCAGTTTTGAGACATACGATTATACGTGGGAGTACGTATAAGTATCCACGATTCCATTCTGTATTTTGATAAATTTTATATCTTATTCTAATTTTTGATTAAAAGAGGCAACAAATAAAACTGTTCCTGGGGTTAAAACCCCAGGCTACAACTAAAACCCCAGGCTACAACTGGCGCCGTTGCTCAAGGTAACTCTACCGAAGTTGGTTTAGCTATGTGGGGTAGTCCCCAACCTAGCTTTTCTCGCAAAATTCGGAAAAACTCGTGTCTTTGTAGACGAATAAACTTGGCGCCATATTCTGAACGCTCTAAATAAACCCTGTCCTCTGGCAGAACATAAAAACCAGCATTCCCATCAACGACCATAACTAAGCGCGGTGTATTTACTGGGTAAATATTTACCGGGTCGGTATTTGGAAAAACTAATGCTCTTGATGCCAGCGAGTGTGGACAAATTGGGACTAATTGTAGTACAGGTACACCCGGTATAATAACGGGACCACCAGCGCTTAAAGAATATGCTGTAGAACCTGTAGGAGTAGAAACAATTACCCCATCAGCAGCAATATCTACCGGAGCATGGCGCCCAACAACAATCTCAAAATGACACATCGAAGTTAGGGGTTCTCGATGTAAGACCATTTCATTCAGACAAAGCGCTTCCCAAACAACATTTTCTTTACGAAAGACTTTGACCGCGAGCATTGTTCGTTCTTCAATATCATAATCACCTGCAAGTACAGTATCTATAGCTTGAGGCAACTTATTGAGGTAAGTTTCAGTGAGAAACCCCATATGACCAGTGTTGACGGCTAACAGCGGAATACCGCAAGGAGCAACCTGCCGTGATGCCGCCAATACCGTTCCATCTCCCCCCAAAACCACCACAAACTTCATTTCAGAGTCAAAACCAGGGGGTATAAGACCGGAAATAGGGGTATGACAAACAGGACTATCGGGAGTCGCATAGCCCAACATGCCACCTACACCAGTTGCGAGTTGAACCTCCCAACCAGCAGCGGTCAGTTTGTCTTTAACCTCGATAGCAACACGTTCTGCTATCGGCTTAATGTCGTTGTAAATAATGCCTGCTTTGGGCACACTCAAATATCCAAACTTTTCACAAGACGCTTTTTATTATGCTAATCGTTGCACATTTTTGAGCAAAAATTCATCCTAGTCTTAAACAATTGACTATTGACTATTGAGTATTTGCTTTTTTAAATGGTGTTCGTTTTGGTTGCTGTTTTTTATTCTTAGATTTATTTTTCTCGTAATCAAGCTCTTTAAGCTTCTTCATAATTCGGTTAAAGTATTCTTGGAAATAGCTTTCTAGGGTTGTGGTCTCACTTACGTCAAATCCGAAGACTTTATAGACTTCATCCATTGAAGCATCAAGAGGCTTACCACTAGCTAGTACTTCTGTAAATGCCAAGCGGTCAGAAACATTCCATCCCCACTGGAAAAATCGCAAGCTACCGCGTACTGTACGTAAAAGACCTATTGGCATTCGAGTAATACGTGCTGTTTTACCAGAAAGACGTTCACATACACTAATAATTTCTTCAGCACTCCATGCACGAGTTCCAACTACCGGAAATGCTTTCTTAGAAGTTTCTGGAAGTTGTAGAGCGCGGACTGCGAATTTTGCTATATCTTGTGTGTCCATATAAGCAACAGGTGATGACGCTCCTGTTACCCAAACGGGTTGACCCTCTAAAATCGGTATTCCATACTGACCGATTAAACCTTGCATAAAGCCAGCAAGTTGCAGCACCGTATAATTTAAACCAGACTCAGCCAAATATAATTCTGTACATCGCTTAATTTCCATTAACGGTACATCTGGGTACTTATCGGCGTTTAAAATCGAAAATGTAATAAATCTTTCTACACCAGCTTCTTTTGCTGCTTGAATTAATGCGACTTTGCTATCCCAGTCAATTTGCTTGATGCTTAACGAGTCAGTTGGACGTGCAGTTGCAGCATCAATTACAGCGGTCACACCTTCTAAGGCACGTTGCACGGTCTCAGGGTAGCATAAATCTCCCCCCACTAACTCGGCGCCCCATTCTCTAAGGAATGCCGCTCTTTTAGCACTTCTGACTAGACAACGCACTTTATACCCCTCATCGATAGCACGACGAGCCACTTGTCTTCCCAAGGTGCCAGTGGCACCGACGATTAGTAATGTCATGAGGGTCTTGTTACGAAACTTTAAGCTTTATTAATAGAATCTTATCAGAATGTAAGGGCTTTAACATAAAATGGCAACTTTTTTGACCAAGAAGAGTGATGAGTGCTGAGTGCTGAGTGATGAGTGATGAGTGCTGAGTTGTTACTCATATCCTACTCAGCACTCAGCACTTTCTACTCAGCACTCTACTCTTCTTCTGCTCCTTGGATTTTTAGCAGTGCTTGACCAAGACCCCAACCTAAGAAAATCAAACCGAAGGGTAATATTGCTGCTGCAAATAATTCGCCGCCCATTTCTTAATACTCCTTTACAAAACTTTTACTTCGATTCTAATTTTATCAGAATCCTCACTATAAGCGTTTGGGAACCTGTGATTTGTAGTTGGTGACTAGTACTTGTAGGCACAGGCGCCGAGCTTGCGGCACATTTGGGTGCAAAATTGATGGGAGAAAGTGCTGTTTTCAGGCGATGTGATTGTAAATCTATATAGAAAAATTTTAAGCTGAACAACTTATGCAGTCGATGAGTAACTTTAGTGTGGCATTTTTTAAAGTATCTGTAGCTACTTTTACTGGTGTTTTATTAAGTTCTCCCAATTACTTACATCAACCTGTCCATGCACAAACATTAGCAGTCGTCAAGCCTTCAAATTTGCCTTTAGATTTAAATATGCTAAAAAACCCTGTAGGTGTCACTACAGCGAATACCTTTAATCAAGATAAATCAACAATTCCTAGTTTGTGGTGGGCAAAAGAAAACTCTGAGACTAAACTACTTGATAATTGGATAGCTTACCCTGCAACTACACAAGCTTCTGCGCGCGTTGATTTAATTGTGAATCAGCAAGTTTGGAGTGTTCTTGATTATCTTGAACGCTACCAATTTATAAATCGTTTAGGTTATGATGCACGCAGTCACGGTTATAATGTTCGAGTTTTTAATTATCAGCAAGAACTTCTTGGAACTTACACTTGTAATTTTACAGCAACTCCTACAAATTGTCGAATTAACATGAATAATCAAAACCGTTTTCGGATACGTTCCTCAACACCAGTTTAATTAATCATTAATTATTAATTAATAATAAACTTAACCTTTTTTCATTGTTTCAAATAAATTAATATACTGCTGTTCTACTTCAACTGGCAGAGGAAGTAGAAATTCACTTTTATCGAGGATATTTTGGCTTATTATTAATGAGCTACGCAATTGCTCTGGAATTTCTGATGTTTCTATTTTTATAGGTATTGGTGAGTGACTTCGAGTACGTGTTGCTATCTGTCTAGCTATTTTTGGTTGCCATAAGAAATTAATCCATTGTGTTAAAAGTTCTTGCTGGCTTTGGCGCCCACTGGGACTAACCCATAAGTCTACTGATTGGGCAGTGCCAGACTGCGGTACAATTACTGCAAGGTCTCGATAGTTAGCAAGGGCTGGTAATATATCTTGTGACCAACCAACTGCGGCTAATGTGTCACCTATTAATAAAGGTTCTATATATTGAGTCGAACCGTAAAATTTAACTTGTTGGCTTAACTTTTTTAATTCGCTTTCTAATTCGGTGACAGATTTTAAATCAGTTTCATTATAAGATTTATTTAATCTTTTTAAAACTAAACCAATAACTTCGCGCGGATGATTCAATAATGAAATTCTGTCGCGTAATTCTGGGCGCCATAAGTCCGCCCAGTCTTTCATTGGCGCCCACTTTTTTTCCTCAAATTTATCGCGACGGTAAACAATAACTGTATTTCCCCAACGGTAAGGGGCGCCCCAAATTTTACCCTGTGGGTCTACAAATCCTTTATCGTTGCGCGTGACTAGTTCTTTATATTGTTTTGGCAAAACTGACCACTGTTGAACTTGACTTACATCTATCGGTTGAATTAATTTTTTTTCAATTGCAACTCTCAGCCAATAATCACCTAAACTAATTAAATCAGTCGAAATTTTATTCTCATTACCTGAATTACCAAGTTGTAGGCGCCGAAACCATCCAAATAAATCATTTTTTGGTTGAGTCGGTTTTTGCCAAGTTTCAAGCTTATTAAATACATCTTTAAATTGCTCGACTAGCGCAATATTAATATCTGTATTCGATTTTAAAGTCCGACGAAATTCATCAACTACCTGAGCAGGTAGTGAATTTTTTAATAACTCTACAGTTAATCTAGTCTTATTATCAGAACATCCTATGAGCAACTGCGAGGAAATTGCACCAGTACCAATTAAAAAAGAGCGTCTGTCCATTAATTTTAAGTTTGAGATTTTACATAAATTGTAGGGTGGGCACTACTTGTAGGGTGGGCAGTGCCCACCCTACTAACTTTGACGCGCTTGCTTTACCATTGCAATTAATGTGTGGTGAGCATCCTCAGAATCTTGAAGAACGTGGTCAAAATTTATACGTACAGGTACATTCTCGCCGTTAACTTGAGCGTTAATATCCATTCCTGTAGCATCTATTGCTTGCATTTGAGCAGCTTGCGCTTCTTTTAAACCACCAAAAGCTTGAGCATATAGAAGTACAGCGTTGCTATGGTCGTCGTTCATATGTTGGCATATTCGAGAACTTACTTCTATGGTAATTTCTGACATGGCTAAAACTCCATCGTTGTTTTTTATGGAAACTGAGAAACCGGGTTTCTTTAAGATATCTTGTAATAAAATTACGAATTTGGGTAGAAACCCGGTTTCTTTTGCCTAGCGACATTCAGTGTACTAAATAATACAGAAATCCTAGTGTGCAGGTTTAAATTATACTAGAGATGTTTAAGCTTTGTGTTTGAGCCATACTAGAAATTACTGAGTATCTCAACTATACTCTTTGAGGTAAGCGATTAGAGTTACGATTGAGTACGGTTGAAGAGACATGCAGTAATTTTTACTGTTTTTTCCTGAAAATCACTCACAAAGGGTGTAGCCAAGAATATTAGATAGACAAAAAATATTTGTTGATAATTATTAAAAAGTTAAAAAAGTTAAAACTGATGAGCGCTGAAAGCCACCGTAGAATTGTGATTGGGGATGTTCACGGTCACTATAAGGGACTGATGACGCTAATGGATGCTATTTCTCCAACTTCTGATGATTCAATTTATTTTCTTGGTGATTTAATTGACCGTGGTCCTCAAAGTGCTGAGGTCGTGTCTTTTGTGATGGAAAATGAGTATCATTGTTTGCTTGGCAACCACGAGCAAATGTTGATTAATATCTTGACACAAGGACGTAATCCAGAGACAGTAGTACAAGCGTGGTTATACAGTGGAGGTCAAGCCACGGTAGCTTCTTACCAGCAAGGGATTGTGCCTTTTGAGCATGTAGAGTGGTTTTCTAGTTTGCCGACATATATAGATTTAGGGGATGTTTTGCTTGTTCATGCTGGTGTTGACCCTTCTATGCCTTTAGAAAATCAAACTGGTGAACAGCTATGTTGGATACGTGATGAATTTCACAGTATTCAAAAGCCCTATTTCTCTGACAAGCTAATTATTATTGGTCATACTATTACTTTTACTATGCCCGGTGTGGCGCCTGGTCAATTGGCTCAGGGTAGAGGCTGGCTTGATATTGACACAGGGGCGTATCATCCTCGTAGTGGTTGGTTAACTGGCTTAGATATTACCAACGGCATAGCATATCAAGTTAATGTACTCAAGAAAATAAAGCGTGTTTTACCGATGGAAGAATTAGTTGTGCATGTCAATCCTAACGACATGAGATACACTCATCCGTCAAAGCGCCGAGCTTAATAGTTAGATTTTAATTAGATTATTACCAATTATCGTAACGAACGAGTATTAGCTCGATATGTAGCTGTATCTAACCCAGCATTACCATTTGTCGGTTGTGCCCTAATCAGTTTCTCAAGAGTGCGAACACGGTCTCCAGCACCAGGGTGAGTACTCAAAAAAGCTGGAGTTGAACCTCTTGAGTTTCTTTGGAGTTTTTGCATAAACGAAACCATCGCGGACTGAGCATAACCCGCACGACCTAAAGTTCTTAAACCTCTTCTATCAGCATCAAATTCATCTTGACGACTGCGAGGAAGATTAAGGGCAAGATTTACACCCAAGCCAACAATTTGATTACGGTCTACACCTGCTGCTGTTGCAATACCACTGGCAATGGCTTGTTGCCGCATTTGACTAAGTAGGTGCTTACCACCAATATGTCCAATTTCATGCGCGATAACGCTTGCTAACTCAGCTTCGTTATCTGCTGCTTTAATCAAACCTGTATGAACATAAACAAAACCTCCTGTAGTCGCGAAGGCATTAATACTGTCTTCATCAACTACTTGGAATGTGTATTTCAGATTTGGACGGTCAGTAAACGGAACGAGACGCTGGCCTATGTTTTGAACGTAACGATTAATTTCTGAATTACGAGAAAGCCGAATTTCACCACCTAGAATTTGCTGGTTCATTTGTTGACCCAGTTGAAATTCTTGCTGAGATGATATATTAGATAGCTGGAATACTTGTACACCGCGAATTAACAGTGGTAGAAAGTCCAGCGCTTGGGATGGTTTCCCCGTACCCAAAAACAGTGACAAAGCGACTGCTACTGAGATTAGCGGGTATATAAAGCGGCGCCTTATAGAAAAGAAATTACGAGAATTGTATTGCCAATTCATCCAAAAATTACCTCGATAACCTTCCGGGCTTAGATGTGTTTTGATAGAACTTAAGGGTATATGACGGCTTGTTGAGCCAATAAGTTGCATCAAAGACCCTATTACACATACTTTAGCCAACATCATACGTATGTTGCTACTACAGATTAAAAGAATATTCGCGCTCGTATCTTAATGACCTTGACGAAATACAGGCTATAGAGTTTAACATTACTCAAAGAAACCCAGAAACCTGGTTTCTATGTAACATGTCGTTTTTATTACAATATTTCAATCAAGAAACCAGGTTTCTTGTGATACACTTTCGCATGACTTAAAAGAACTGAAATATTATTGTTTCGCACGGTTATCGATTACTCGTTCTCAGAGGAAGTTTTTATGGCTATTTTAGATTCTAAAGGCCGCTTGTTCGGCAAATTCAACCTTCTTGATGTCGGCGCCGTCTTCGTTATCTTATTAGTGGTTATTAGTATATTTTTCTTTCCGGGTACCACAGGTTCGGTTGCCCAGGTCAACAGCAAAACTGTACCTATCGAAGTTGACTTGGTTGTGCGAGGGTTAAATGTTCGCGACCCACAGCGCTTAGTTGAGAAAGATTTTCGCAAAGGTGGCAAAACTAAAGTCATTATCCGTAACCAACCCTATGGCGAAATTGCAATTAAGTCCGTACAAGAACTACCTCGGACTCTCAGCGTTCCCCAACCTGATGGTTCACTCAAAGAATTACCCGACCCAAGAAAAAATAACTTTAGCACCGATATGCTTTTAACCCTAGAGGGTAAAGCTAATTTAACCGATGGCGGACCTGTGCTTGGTAATAGTAAAGTTAAAATCGGTATGCCTTTTGAATTAGAGGGCTTTAATTACAATTTTAATGCCACTGTTATTGATATTCGTTTACCTTAATTGTCATTCTAAGCTTCGTTTACCTTAATTGTCATTCTGAGCGTAGCGAAGAATCTAAGCTTCGTACTTATGCATTAGATGCTTCACTACGTTCAGCATGACATAAAAAAGACTTTAATGCGTTTCGGATGACATAAAAAACACTTTACTGTATGACTCATGACATGTTGAAATAGTTTTAAAATATTTTTTTAAATAATAATTAGATAATAATTTATAAAATTTGTAGCTTTTAGTATTTTCTCTTTTTAATACTTGCGCTTTTTTATAATGACTATTGGAAATATGCTAATCTTTAAGTATAGACGTATGATAAAGTGTCACTTTTATTACAAACTACTTAAAGAACCCAATGCTACCATTTGAATTTGTTGTCATTGGTAAACCAGTTTCTTATCAAACAAAAGAACGTAAACGTTTACAAACTTGGAAACAGAAGGTTCGTTCGGCATCTGTTGGTCTTTGGGGTAGTCAGGCGCCTTTGGGTGATTATATACAAGTAACAATTACTCACTATTATGATGCTCCTTATGGAGATGAGTCAGCGGTTCCAGACAGCGATAATATTGTTAAGCCAGTAAGGGATGCGTTGAATGGTGTTATTTATGTAGATGATTACCAAATCACAGATTTTGTGAGCAGAAGACGTAATCTTAATGGTTCTTTTCGGGTTCGTGGTTTATCTACTGTTCTTGCTGAAGCATTTTGTCAGGGTCAAGAATTTTTGCATATTGTTATTGATTTGGCGCCTGACCCTAAAGATTTAGCTGCTTAAACGAAAATTAGGATGTA
This sequence comes from Calothrix sp. PCC 7716, assembly GCF_019977735.1. Taxonomy (GTDB): domain Bacteria; phylum Cyanobacteriota; class Cyanobacteriia; order Cyanobacteriales; family Nostocaceae; genus Dulcicalothrix. Next base: position 2,330,272 of record NZ_AP025018.1, read on the forward strand.
TTAGTTCATACGAAGCTATTTTTTTAGTGCTGTTACAATACCATATAGCAAGTGAACTTTTTTATACTCGTATGAATACTTCTATCCATCAAAATAATCTTGAACACAAACGAGTGTTAAAACTAGCACGCGAATACCGTGAACAAGGTTACTCAGTTTGCGTCTACCCTTCTGCTGATAAATTACCACCTAAATTAGCTGATTGTTCGCTTGATTTGATAGCTAAAAATGGTGAGAAAGTAGTTGCTGCTAATGTACGTTCACGTAAAAATTTGAGTCTTAATGGCTCACTTTCTTTGCTTAAGATTAGTGAATGTGTTAAAGAAATTCCAGGTTGGGAATTTGAACTTGTTGTTACTAATGCTCGTAAGAAATAAAAAAATTAATAAACCTGGTTTCTTCAAAAAACCAGGTTTCTCTCAGATATTCAATCAACAACCATTGTTAAACCTGTTTGTGCTGAACGCAAAGCTGCATCGGCAACTTTCATGGTATATAAACTTTGTTCTGGAGTTACATAAAGTTCGGCGCCTGTCAAGAGGTGGTCTAATACCATACTTGTATCTTTTGTAAATAATCCCTTACGGTTGATTGTTTCAATAGGTACTTTCCCCTCACGACTTACCATTTGACCAGTATCTTCATTAAAAATTATCCCCCCGTGTTCACCGTGAATTTCAAATTTACGTTCGTTTTGCCAAAGAGTTTCACCTTTAGCGTAAATAACTTGTCCTAATAGTCCGCTTTCAAACGAAAGTTGGGCGACACAAAAACAACCTTGAAAATAGTCGTCTTCAATTTGCCAGAAGCGCTGGTGACAATTTACCGTTAAAACTTTGCCAAATAAATCTGTAAAGCGATGTAGCCTAGATAAGGCGCCCATAAACGGAAATCCAAACGACTCATGGTTATAAGTCCATTTGCGTGGGGCAGGATGCTGAGGTTTGATAGTGTTATAGCGAACATAGAATAAATGCCCAACTTCTGATATGTGTTGTTTAATGGCTTGATGTAGACCACCCAGAAGTTCTATATGCTCAACGTGGAGCAGTAAATTTTTGTATGAAGCCAAAGCTATAAGTTCAGTAGCTTCTTCTTCATTGAGTGCTAAAGGGTATTCAACTACAACATGCTTTCCTGACTCCAACGCTGCACGAGCTATTGCGCTATGCTCACTGTTTATCGTCGATACAATTATTAAATCTATACCCGTTGACTCTACCAGTTGCTGCCATGAATCTGTTGCTTGCGCTTGATAAGACGCTGCAAATGCTTCGGTACGGGCTTTTTCGGCGCCTGCAACTGCTACTAAATTTGCTCTTTCATCTTGCTGCAATGCTTCTGCCCGTAGCTTTGCCGCATATCCTGTACCAACTAAGCCGACATTTATACGCTTATTTGGATTATATCCTGAATCGTACATTATTACTACACCAATAATGTTGATGAATTTATCACTTGAGTATAAATTTACTTGATGATTTTACTTTGTATCAGTAAATAATATAAACAAAACTTATCGGTCAGAAGTAACTAAATTTCATTACTAATCGCGTCAAATTTCCGGTTACATAGTGTTGTTTTTCTCGTAGTATCAGAATGAAGTAAATAAAAAACGACGGCTAATCTTATATGATAGGTCGCCGCTATTGACTTGCGAGAATTTATACCGTCCGTTTGCAAAAGAGAGGATTACGAAAATGGCAACCTACAAAGTAACACTTGTTGGCGAAGAAGGTACAACCACCATTGATTGTGCAGATGATACTTATATTTTAGACGCTGCTGAAGAAGCTGGTCTTGACCTACCTTACTCTTGCCGTGCTGGTGCTTGCTCAACTTGTGCTGGTAAAATTACTGCTGGTACTGTAGACCAGTCTGACCAGTCCTTCTTAGATGACGACCAAATGGAAGGTGGATATGTATTAACTTGTGTTGCTTATCCAACATCTGATTGCACCATCGAAACCCACAAGGAAGAAGAACTCTACTAGTAGAAACGCGAATATTAAGTAGAAAAATATAGATAGCATAAAAGGGAAACATTTTTCCCTTTTTTTGCTTGGTTTTTTATTGGCGCCTTTACATCACACTGTAGGCTATTTTTTGATTTTGTCGTTAAGAATTTGAAGTTGTGTGCCTGGGTAATAAAACTGAAGAATATCAGCACTTGACCTGCCAAGTTTAGCTAAATTTTGCGCTCCAACTTGACTCAACCCCACTCCATGTCCCATTCCTCCACCAACAAAGGCATATCCCCACAAGTCTGGTTCACCTTTATTGAGTGGCTCTAAATAGAATAGTGTACTTATTGGCGCCGCGAATGCACTACGAACTTCGTCTTTAGTCAAGTGAAACGAACCAATATCGGTTTTAATCTCTAATTTCAAAATCCGTCCACTATCACTACGTTCGACAACTTCCATTTCGCGAACTTCCTTAAGCTTGGCAAATGGACTCTTCTTTACTGCCAAAAATTTCTGCAAAGTTTTAGTTATATCCTCAATGCGCGACTCTCTCCTCCAACGGAATAAGTCCCAGCCAGTTTCATTGAACCCTTCTTTTTTATTGACAAACGCTTTTAAATTATTCTCCTCACGCAGCGATTGCCTCGTCAAGTTCCATATATTGTTCGGCGCATCTAATATGGGTCGCAAGTACGAACGGTCGTCTCCATTCCAAACATCAGAAAATGAAGCTGTTACGCCTCCTGTGCTAGCTGAATACAATGCATCTACTAGTTGATTTTTATACGTTACTACCATCCCTTTAGTACTAGCGATAGCTTTGTCTGTACTAGCTGAAACATCTTTTAAACCAAAATAAACTTGACAGTGTGTATCAGCACACAGTTGATAATTATCGGCTGCAAATCTACGTATATTCCGCAATGCGTATGTTCGAGCAATGATTGCTTGTGCTTCGAGTGCTGCCATTGGGGCGTTATTACCAATTTCGTAAGGTACTACTCCACGTAAATATGTTTCTAATGGAACGTTATTTACAAGCGTGTAAGTTCCATAAGCATTTGGTTGTATCTGTAAATTACCAGGGAATAAGCGTGCTTTGTTCGGATTGAGAGTATCCTTTTTTTGTTGATTATTTGCTGCTTTTGCGTCGTGAACGTCGAGTTTCTTACCTTGGTTTACTAAAACCAGGCTTTTTTGACTATCGATAGCCAGCGAATTGACGTTATAACGTTTGTCTCCCACTGTCCAACTTACAACTGGCGCCTGTTTAATAACTTCGGTATCAATGAAAGGAGTCTTTCTACCGCTTGCTTGTAGACTTTGTAATAATAACCGTCGCAACAGCGGAGTACTATATACTTTGCGAGAAGCCCATACCTGCCAACGGTCTGGCTGGGCTATTTCTACCTGGATACCTAGCTCGCGCCATCTATTGGCATTATCTTCTGCTGTCTCAAAAGTCCGAAAAACCCCCAAAACAACCCGTTCGTTAATACTAGGTTTTGCTGGTGGCTGCATCGCAATTTCTAATCGCACAGGTTTATCGGTACTAACAGTCTGTTGACCATTACTCGTCCGAAAACTCAATAACAGCTTATCCCCCTTAGTTGGTTCAAGCTGTAACAAATCTTTTGGACTATCACCAAACCGCTGCACAATCCCAATCTTCAAATCAACATCTGTTTTATCACCTTTTGTACTCGCTGATGCACCTGTTAATCCCAACAGGCAAAACACAGTCAGCGTCGTGTAGTACATACGCCCGCACATGCTCTTCATAGGAAACCGCTTTTTTTCGCTTTGCCAAAACTCATACGCACCCAATGGATTCATATTGTAATTGTAGTAACTTTGTAACATCAAACGTCTAAATTATTACATTACAACTTTCTTCGATTTTTTTCGCCAATTAGTTGCAAAACAAAGTCATAACGAGTATGATTTATTTAAGGACGCATGAGCAAGAAGAAAAAATTCAGTAAGTTGGTAAAAATATCATGGCAAAAGTCCAAGAGATACCCATAAATCAAATTCGGCGCCCGTTGCCGCGTGTGAACGACCAAGAGAAAGTAAAATCCTTAATGGCATCGATAGCTGAAATTGGGCAGCTTGAGCCAATAGACGTGCTAGAAGTTGACGGGGAGTACTATGGTTTTTCAGGATGTCATCGTTACGAAGCGTGTCAACGTCTAGGAAAAGAGACAATTCTTGCTAGAGTTCGTAAGGCGCCTCGTAGTGTTCTGAAAATGCACATAGCGTAATTTCGTAATTTATTTATAAAATAACAGGGAGATTCAAAAGGGTATGGCTACTCAAGTAAATTCAGTAAATATCGGTATTGATGACACAAAGCGTGCGAATATCGCTGAAGGATTATCACGCTTATTGGCAGACACTTACACCTTATATCTTAAGACACATAACTTTCACTGGAATGTAACAGGGCCAATGTTTCAAACGCTGCATTTAATGTTTGAGACACAGTATACCGAGTTAGCGCTGGCAGTTGATTTGATTGCCGAACGTATTCGTGCGCTTGGTTTTCCGGCGCCTGGGACTTATAGTGATTATGCTCGTTTAAGCTCAATTGCCGAAACACCAGGAGTTCCCAAAGCCAAAGAAATGATTCGTTTACTAGTAGAGGGACAAGAAGCAGTAGTGAGAACAGCACGTTCAATTTTTCCTGCTGTTGAAGAAGTTAACGATGAACCTACTGCTGACTTGCTAACACAACGGATGCAAGTGCATGAAAAAACTGCTTGGATGTTGCGAAGTTTACTGGAAGAATAGATCATAGTGCTGAGTGCTGAGTGCTGAGTTATGAGTTAAGAGTACTTCTCACTCCTAACTCCTAACTTCTCACTCCTAACTCCTAACTTCTCACTCCTAACTCCTAACTTATAACTTCTCACTCCTAACTCCTAACTCCTAACTTTTATACAATGTCTGACTTTACTCCGCATCTCCAAGATTTAATCAAACAAGCTGGTATTCCTTCGTTGAAAGCGTTGGGACGTGATACTGGTGTGTCGGAGCGGCAAATTTTGCGGTTACGACGAGGTGAAGTCAAGGAAATACGAGTTTCTGTTCTGGCAAAACTTTCACAAGCTTTGAAAGTTAGTGTTGATGAGTTGGTTACAGGTTTTTCGGAGTCAAATAGTGTTGAACCGTCCGTAAGTACAGAGAATAATGAAAATGATTTAGTAAAAAGAATTACAGAATTAGAACGTGAGTATTCATTTTTACAACAGCAGGTTGAAGAGCAGAAACAAATATTAAAGCAGGAATTTCAGCAAGAAAGCTTACAGGTATTAGAATCTCTACTCGTTCAGTTCCCGACAGCAGCGCGTGCATGTCAAGAAAATCCGCAATTACCCGCAGTTAATATTTTACCTTTGGTGCAAAAACCACTCGAACGTTTACTGCAACACTGGGGTGTCGAAGCTATTACATCAGTAGGGGAAGAAGTATCCTATGACCCACAGTTACACCAGTTGCTTGATGGTACAGCACAAACTGGTGAAAAAGTGAAAATTCGCTATGTTGGATACCGTCAAGGTGAAAAATTGCTAACCCGTGCGAAGGTTAGTCCTGTGTAGAAACCTTAGAAACCCGGTTTCTTCAAGAAACCGGGTTTCTTGGCAAAATGTTAGTTTATCGAAAAATTTGGGAACAATCTTTACTAGAGGTGAAAATCTCTCATGTATTAACTAGGTAGTTTTTGCTACTACTGTATGCTTTATCCCTTACCAGTCAGGATTTAACGACAAGAAAAAGGGCAACACATTTATGGGGTACCTGTAAAATTTACAGCTACTTATTTATGATTGTCCATTAAAAATTAAATACAATTGCGACATTAACTGTCGTTCTCCGGATTATCAGGTGCATCTAACCAAAAAGTGTCGTTAAATCCTCGTTGGTAAGCTGGATTACATTTTTGAGCAAATATTCAATTTTATAAATTTTATAAATATTTATATGAAAATTATGTAAAGAAAGAAGTTGGCAACACTTTTTCAAATGAATTATCATTAATTTACATATCATTGTCAAAATCGAGTTAAAAGAAGCAATTTCACTAAACATGTTGACTCAAGAAGTAAAAATTTTTCAACCAAGTGGAAGTTTAGATGCCACTAAATCGCAAGCATTTCGCCAAGAAATCGCTACTATTGTCGAAAACGGCACTAAAGTTGTTTTGGTTGACCTAAAAAATGTTACCTTTATGGATAGCTCTGGTCTTGGCGCCTTAGTTCTTGCATTTAAGACATTAAGAGCAGCTAACAGTAAATTAGTACTTTGTTCAATTAACGAACAAATTCGGATACTATTTGAATTAACGGGGATGGATAAAGTATTCGAGATTTTTGCCAATCAAGAAGAATTTGAAAAATCGATGATGTTAAGAGCTTGATTAGTCGAATCGAGCTTGTAGTATAGATAAATCGTCATCAAAGGCATCTTTAGCGTTCAAAGTCTTCAAATGTATGATTATCTCGTCGAGTCGAGTGTCAATTGGATGATGTAAATCACCCAGCATTTTGATGAAAGCATCCAGACCCCATAGTTTTCCATCAGTTTTGGTAATTTCATACGCACCATCACTAAACAGGTATAGCTTACTGGATTCCGCTATGCTGCAAAACCCATCAACATATTTGGCATCCGGAAACATTCCAACTGGCATTCCTGAAGTTCTCAATAACTGGACTTCACAGCTACGGTTGTTACCGGATATTAATACACCTGGTGGATGACCTGCGCTCGAATAAATTAACTGGCGCCGTTTTCGGTTATATACGCCATACCAAATAGTAAAATATTTATCGTTTTGATAATTCATCTGAAACGTTTCATTTAGCGCTTTGAGTACCTCACTTGGTTGGTAATAATTCAAGTTTTGTAGCGCACGTGAACGTAACAAATTTAACACAGATATTGATGGTAAAGTTGCTTTAAGCCCGTGTCCAGCAGCATCAAGTAAGTATAATGCTAGATAATCAGGGTCAAGCCAGTAATAATCGAAACAATCGCCACCGAGTTGGCGCGAAGGAATAAATCGGTAGCTAATATCTAATGGTTCGAGCATTGGCGGTGGTAATAACGAACAAACATACTCTGCTGCTTCTGTAAGTTCGTTTTCGAGTTTTTGTTTTTGCTCTCGTAAGTCGCGACTAAGTTGATGCAGTCGTAAACCAGCCCTTACCCTTGCCTGAAGTTCGTTTTGCTCAATTGGTTTAGATAAATAATCGTCGGCGCCAGCATCAAGTCCTTTAACACGGTCTGCAACCGAATCAAGAGATGTTAGCAAAATAAAAAACGTCGTTGATAGTGCAGTTGAACCTTTAATATGTTGACAAACATCTATACCACTCAATCCCGGCATCATCCAATCACAAATAATCAATGCGGGTCGATTAGCATTTGCAATTGCAATTCCCTCGGCGCCATTGCTTGCTGCTATGACTTCATAACCTTGTCTGACCAACATTCGTTTTAAGAGTATCAGCACCGCAGGGTCATCATCGATTACCAAGATTTGATACATAAAAGATAGCCGCGAAAAACTACTATAAATTATCAACAACTAACTGCGAGCTTTAAACTGGTGGTGATAAAGGATTCAACCATAACAGAATAATGCTTTTTAGTAGATTTAGGTCACGGTATACTTCTTGTTTGAACCATTGTCCTATAGCATCAAGTGGATTAAAGTCACGTCCTGCTTGCCATTTTACATCTTGACCTAAAGGTGTAAGATGATTTCCAGCAATTATTTGCATCGTCACCATATCGTTAAAGCGTTCTCTTAAAATTTCGCTTAAACCCACTGATTGGTCTATTGTATCGCTCGTAAATTTGATTAATAGATTACGACGAACATTATAGTATTCACGAACTAAATCGTTAGTCTGTGCTGGTGAAGGAACAAACTCGACGGCAAGCTGTGAATTTGTAAACGCTGTGTTAAATTGCTCGATAAATGGAACTGCATCACGTGCGGCGTAGTTATTGAAGGAAATAAAAATATTTCCAGCACGCTCAACTTTTGGACGACTACCAATAAGTAAATGCAGCTTGCAACCCATACTATGTCCGATACCATATATCGGTAGGTAGCCATTACCTAATATACCTCGTTCTTCGAGACGAATCATAGCACGCTCAAAGTTGAGTAGTACTTGCTGTGCGATAGCATCGTGGTCAAAAGTATTGACAAACGGGGTGGCAATTACGATATAACCTTTTTCAGCCAACGCTTCTAACAGCAAACGATATGTAACGTGTGGTGCAGTCGCAACGAAGGCGCCACCTAAAAAATGTATGATACCAAGGGGTTTTTGCTTTGTCGCTAAAACCCAATTACCGGATATTTCTTTCCAAATCATTGACAAAAAACCATGCCTATCCACTTCCCATTATGTACCAAATCCAAGAAACCTGGTTTCTATTCAAAATCATTGTTTTGATTACAATATTTCAACAAAGAAACCAGGTTTCTAACTAGCTTTGGCTTTGCAAACGTTTCATTTCCAACTGTACATCTAAAGCAATTTGCAATGCCTCGTTTAACAGTCTTCCATGCTCAGTAGCTTGTTCACTAACTTGAAGTGCGCTCAAAGTTGGTAGATTATTGGCAAATAATTCGCTATTACCAATAATAAAATTCTTGTTCTCACGCAAAATTCTTTCTGTTTTTAATGCTCTAATTAAATCTGCGCGTGTGAGCGATAAAGCATCAAGTACTTTGTGTCTCTCTTTAATACTTACATCGACATTGCCCGCAGCTTCGATTTCATCATTAATATATATAGCTTTAATAACATTATTATACCTGTCAACATCACTCAATAAAATCTTTAAAGAAGGAGTAATATTAGCTTGGACAATTTTGTTCCTTTGTTTCCATATAAAATATAAAATATATTGAGAAGCGGCGCCACCAATTCCTAACAATAATAACGCTACAAGCCATGATGGGAAAGGCAACCAAGGCATAATTAGACTACCAACGGCGCCTAAAATTAGATAACTAAATACTACTGAGGATATACCAAGAAAATAGGCAGTAGCAGCTTCTGGACCTCTAGCTCTTTCAAAAAAATTCTTTACAACTTTTTTAAATTGATTAACAACGAGTATAAGCTCTTCATTTACTGGTAAATTTGTAAATTGCTGCAATTCTTTTTTACTTATATCTAAACCTTTTAAGTCATTTTCCACAGCTACTAATTCCTTGTTCCAATAAATAAATAGATAAATATTTGTATAGTACTATATAACAATCAAGTTTATCAACTTGATTCAAAGATAATATATGTGAATTTTTTTCACAAAAATTAATAAACCGGGTCTCCAAAATTGAGAAACCCGGTTTCTAGGATTGTAGCCAAAAATTTCAGTAGTCGCCAGAGTTATGTATAAGATTCAACAAAAATCGAAGAAACCAGGAAACTTTCACGAAACCCGGTTTTTGTTTATTACCTGACTTGTCGTCGCACGTGCAACCTATCCATCCCTTGCTTTATCCAACTGATACAGTCAATTTCAGATGTGAACACTTTCGGCGCCGCAATATTGTTTAAAGTTTCAGGGGGATAATGGTCATAGAAGTATTTATTGGCTTCTGTGAAAATAATGATGAGATTATGACGAAAAGTGTAACGATGCTTGAACGCATCTTCTCGACTAGTGAAGTCAGAGTACTTGTCAAGATGTCCTTTAGCAATACCAACGATATTACCAATACTAGCTCCGTATGACTTAGCAGGATTATCGGCTTTGTGATAACGACTTCGATATCCGATTTCTGCTAAAAGCTTATACGAGTATATATCATTACCATCCACTTGATTAAAAACAAAAGGAATGATGAGATAACCCTTATACGAGACTGAACTTTCGTACAACAAACGACTCATATGCTGCTCCTTGAATGCACCGATTGACTTGCATGACTCAACTTGCAATCTTGATGTGATTAAATATCAATTAGCGATAATTAAAAGTATCATTGATATTTATCTATGCCATAACCAGAGATAATCAACTTGTCACCCACCATAGTTTTGGCTATTAATTCTTGATGATTTCAACTTACCATATTCAGTTAACTATATGTATAAGGGGTTAAAAACCTCATTGGCATCATATTATAAAGACATGTAACGAATAATTAATGTATTTTTTTCTAATCTTTGTAAAATAAATTACTAGTTATCTTAGACAAATATCGAATTTACATCCGTTACATCCGTTGTATCCGTTGCCAGAAATCTATCGCAAGGTTATAAAAATTCCTCTGTTGTGGCGATTAAAATAGCGGTCTCAATAATTACATTAACCAAAAAGGTTATTAATTATTGACCTCACCGCATCCCCCTGGTTTTATTTATGATTGATATTTACATCCTTGACCTGCTGGTAATTGGGTTGCTGCTATTAACGGTAACATTGGGGTCTGGGTGGATTTCGCGCTTACCACTTTCATTTGCTCTTATCTATCTTGTGGTAGGTATTGTTCTTGGGCCTTATGCCTTTGGACTGATTAACCTACGCGCAGCAGGAACATTCAACGCTGAAGTGTTAGAACGAATAACCGAATTGGTTGTAATTATTTCTGTTTTTAGCTGCGGTTTGAAGATTGTCCGTCCTTTAGGACTAAGAACATGGAATATAACCATCAGGTTAATTGCTTTACTGATGCCAATTTCAATTTTTGCAATTGCTTTAGTTGGTAAGTATATTTTGGGAATGGACTGGGCAGGAGCTATATTATTGGGAGCAATTTTGGCGCCGACAGACCCTGTACTAGCATCAGAGGTACAGCTAACAGATGTTAAAGATAGAGATGAATTACGTTTTGGTTTGACATCAGAAGGTGGTCTAAATGATGCTTTAGCTTTTCCTTTCGTTTATTTTGCAATTCATGCACTCAAAGATAATAATTGGAATAATTGGTTAAAAAACTGGGTTTTAGTTGATTTAATATGGGCAATATTGGCAGGTATTGCAATGGGTATCATTGTTGCCAAGGCTGTTGTTTGGGTTGACCGTAAAATACAGCGTGTGCGTCCTGCCGATAGTTTAATGGAAGATTTTGTGGCGTTCGGGACAATTTTAATAACTTATGCTTTAACAGAAATTGTGAATGGATATGGTTTTTTAGCTGTGTTTGTTGCTGGATTAGTAGTTCAACGCAGTTACAGAAATCCTGAAAAACCACTAGCACAGTTAGAATTTATTGAGCGCATCGAAAAGTTATTGGAAATTGGTACTATATTAGTACTGGGTACTATATTATTAGTACAACCAATGGTAAATTATGCTGTTCAATCATTGATAGTTACAGTATTACTATTTTTGGTGATAAGACCTTTAGGTACTTGGGTCAGCACGATTGGTATGCGCTCTCCAGATTCTAATCGTAAAACGGATGGACGCACGCGGTTATTGTTGGGGTGGTTTGGAATTCGTGGTGTTGGTTCGTTATATTACCTTGCTTATGCTTTTGGCAACGGTCTAAAGGGTGAACTTGGTGAACAAATAGCTTGGATAACTTACACTGTGATTGTAATTTCTGTAATCATACATGGTGTAAGCTCTACACCACTAATGAACTGGTACGAACGCGATGTTGCTGTCAAAAAACCCAACAAACAAATGCCGGCTACGATAGATGAATTTGAGTAAATCAAAATAGCATTATAGGGGAAGTACTATTTACTTCTCCTTGAATTAATTCGAGTTCTTACAAATAATGGAGCTAAATCATATGGCTGCATCGGATATAACGCGCGGACAACTTGAACGAAATCTGTCGCAAAAGTTACAAGCTTTTTACTTTGAAAAAATTGGGCGCCGTCCTGAGAGAATAACGTGCCAGTTTTTTGACGAAAAACTGGCAATGGTTCTCGAAAGAATCATTACTCCATCTGAGCGTTTGTTATTAGAGAGTCAACGTCCAGAGTTTGCCTATCAACTCCGGAACCAAATTGATATTGAAATGAAACCTTTGTTACAAGCAATACTCGAAGAAATACTTGGAACTGGGGTAGATACAATCTTAATAAACAGCGATTTGAAAAAAGATGTCTCTGGCATTATTGCCGTCTTGAGTAATATACCATCGATTCGTGACCCCGAATCTATTCCTAAAGTTAAGAGAGAGAAGGTAATAACTTCAAACAACGAGTAAGTACATGCTCTAAAGTTTCAAACTCGAATGGTTTTTCAATATAGGCATTAAAACCAGCCCTCAAAGTTTGTTCGTAAAATAAATGACTTGGTAAACTAGTTAAAGCAATTATAGGAGTTTCGTTGGCGCCTGCTCTTACACATGTAGCAAAACCAATGCCATCAACATCAGGAAGCATTAGCTCAGAGACTACTATTGCTGGCTGGTATTGTTTAAAAATCTCCAACGCTTTTAGACTATTTGTGGCTGTCATAACTTGAAAGCCATAATAACTAATTAGCTTTGAGGTCAATTCTAAATTATCTTCATCGTTATCAATGACCAAAATCAACACTTTAGATCGATTTAAGGTTGATTCATAATCACAAGTGCTGTTTGCCACAACATTGTACTCAGTACAGCATTTACCCTGCATATCAGTTAATTAAACATAATAAGTAATTCAAAGGTAAAACTAGCCTGCTTTACTTGCCGAATAAACTAGTTACTCTCAACAGCAGGCATTACTAACAAATTTAAATTGACTCGAATCACTTATCAGGTTGTTGCCTTTAATAATTTACCTTCGCAATTAAGCTATTTGCTGTAAACAAACTGTACTATCAATTATTAAAGTTAGGACTTACACAATTACGCACAAATAGGCTTTGCAACACAACAACCAAAAAAGTTTATTATCATCAAATACTCTTATAGCGTGAAATCAGTTGTGATTCTTACAATTTTAGCTTTTCTTAAGCTCTGTGATGAGTAACTTTACAATATACATAAACTTTTATGACTAAAATGAGTAAAAATATGATAATGTATATGTGTAGTATTAATATTTTTGGTAAATTACAAAAGATAGGTCAGATTTAATCTTAATCAAGTCAGTGATTTAGTAATAATTATTTACATAAGTAGAACTTATTGTTTTCATATTATGTTGGCAATGCACAGGCAGGATGCCTGTGCCACAATTATGGTTGCCAATGATAATCAATATTGATTTTTCGACTGTGCATTGTTTGTTCAAATAAAGATGTTGGTAATGCTTCTTCGACCGGGTAAACACCAGGTTTGCTATACCCGTCAAGCAATAACTGAGCAATGCTTCCAGTTCCGGCGCCTGCTGCAGTAGCGGTGTTGTTATGTACTAAAGTAGAGCAATAAGTAGCATTTTTTCCGTCTTTAATACCGCTAACTTCCGAACGCACTGCAACACCGATACCACTAAAGTTATCGGTAACGTCAGTCATCTTGTGGCTAACATTCGATAGAAACTCAACGCCAAACTTGCTTTGTATCCAAGACTTAGGGAAAATATTTGCAGCTATCCAAGTTAAGTGGTTATAAAAGTCAGGAACCGAGCCAAACTTAGTAATTACATTTTTGATGGTAGGAAAAGCTGTAGGGAGAGTAAAAGTTTCTGGCATATCGAACCAGTACACCCCACTACGACCGTATGGTTTGGGAAATTCAACAGTTTCACGCTGAGTATAAGGCTTAACAACTTGCCATTGTCCATCAATCCAAGCATCGAAGGGATTTTGCAAACCTAAAAAAGTTGTTCGCATCACGGTTATACCGGCACCACCCGAACCAGCAACTAAATAGCTCAAATGAATTGTTTCTGCTGTATCAAATTGTTCTATGTTGTGGCGTACCATACTATTTGATATGCCAGGAAATATACCAGTATTAACTATAGCGGTAATACCTGATTTTACAGCATCTTTGTGATATTTTAAAGCTTTAATGGTAAAAGAGCGATGGTCACTAACATCAAGATAATTTACACCATGCTCAATACAGTATTTAAGAACTTTCGCATCGCGGTAGTGAAATGGCCCTGCACAGTGAACAACAACGTCTGAATTAGATATAGCTGTGCGTAGCTTATCATCTTCGGCTAAATCTAATTGTAAAAATTGCAGGCGCCCATCATTAGGTTTAATTATAGGACTACGACCAGTAATAGTTACCTCCGCCTCAGTATGGGCGACAATATCCTGAGCAACGCTGCTACCAATCCTTCCTCGTCCACCGAGAATTAAAACCCGCTTCGTCATAGTTATACAATTTAGCTACGCTTTATACATTTGAACAGGTTTTAAAAATATTTTCATCAGTAGTAAGTATGACCTGAGATTATGTACAAAGTAAGAAGTTACCTTTATGGGCGCCAATAATTGGCTAAGAGTTACCTTTAAGCATAGCTTCCAGTTGACTTGATGGAATCTGCTATTTTTTTCAACGTTTGCGTAATAGGTTGATGTGTTTGTAAAAACATTTGCGCGCAGTTGCGTCCTGGTAGTCCAGATATGGAGCCACCTGGATGCGTGCCGGCGCCTGTCAAGTACAAATTGTCAATAGGGGTTTTATAATTTGCAATTTCTGGTAATGGACGGAAACACAGCATTTGTTCAAGTGTCATATCAATATGATAGTAATTTCCTCCGTAAGTACCCAACCTTTGTGCTAACTCTGCTGGACTTTCAACATGACGCGCAATAATCGAGTGTTTGAGATTAGGCGAATATTCTGCCAGTTTATTTAATACTCTATCAGCGACTTTATTCTTCAATTCATGCGTCCAACCAGTACCTTGTAACCCGGTACCCTCAGCACCAGCTATTTGATACGGTGCAAAAAACTCAATCCATAAAGTATGCTTACCTGGTGGCGCCATCGAAGCGTCAAGTGCTGTGGGCATAACTACATACATAGAAGGGTTTTCATCGGGTATTTTCCCTAAAGTAATCTCACTATGCGCTTGTTCTACATGGTTCATCGAGTCAGCAATCAAAATTGAACCAATCAAATATTCATCCCGATGCTGGTGATGTTCAAAGCGCAAAGGTTCGGATAGCGCACAGTCTATCTTCAAAATAGTTTCGTTGTTATTAACAATGCGTCGTTCTAGTCTTTTTCGCAAATTGGCATCTGCACTATCAACGTCACTGCCATCCATTAACTGTAAAAATAAACGTTTAGCATCAAGACTTGAAATTACACCTTTCTTGGCACGGTATTCTTTACCGTTACTTACTCGCACACCGACAGCTTTACCGTTATCTACTAATACCTTCTCAACTCTTTGGTCAGTAAGAATTAAACCACCATTACTTTTAACACAATTTACTAATGCTTTTGTTAAGGCGCCTGTACCACCACGTGGACGTGCCATACCAGGGTTGTGTCGTAATGCCATCATCATTGCTCCGAATGACATGGCTTTTTGTGAAGGTGGTGAACTTAGTTCTGCTGAAAGTCTTGCTAATGGTGCTTTGACAAATTCCTCGTCAAAATACTCGTTGATATTGTCCATAGGACTGCTCAACAAGGTGCGAAGTAAATCTAGGGTTGTGTCTGGCCCACCTAAAATAGAGAATAAATCTTGTAGATGTGTCAACCCGTAGCTACCAGCAATATCTACTATTGATTTAGGCGCCGCATTGAAAAATGGTGTTACTGCTTTAATAAACCGCTGCCAAAATTCAATATATTCAGCATACCCTTGGGCATCACTCTTACTAAAACGGGCAATTTCTGCACATGTTTTTTCTACAGATTTATGTGCTAAAAAATACTTACCGTCGGGATGCGGGCAAAATACTACAGGGTCACAAGTTAGATATTCTAAACCGTATTTGCGTAATTCTAATTCTTCGATTACAGACCCTAAGAAAATAAATAGGTGATTAATAGCACAAGGGTTAAATTTAAAACCAGGCGCCTCTCTTGGTAAAAGTTCTTCGGTTGTGGCGCCTCCCCCAGGTATAGAGCGCGCTTCAAGCAGTAGGACGCTGTACCCAGCTTTAAGTAGATAGGCGGCGCATACTAATGCATTATGTCCGGCGCCGATTATTACAACATCGTATGCTTCCATCGTTAAATAGTAAATAATAAGGTATATCCACTGATGTTAAGAAGCATGTAGACAATTTTACTCTTTCGCGAGTTATACAAACCGCCTATTTGACTTATTTTTCGGTTTTCCCCCTCATGTCATGCTGAGGAACGAAGCATCTAGGTACAGGTTGGTTGGAGCGCGGACGGGCAAGGATGCCCATCCCACAAGATTGATATCTTAGATTAAATTTACTAGAGTACAAATATTTTTTATTTATTGGGCATGTTTTGTTCTGTGGCAAGAAGACTCATTAATATTTTGGCTGCTTCAGGCGCCTCAATTGGCATCCAAACTTCATAAATTTTATTAGAGTTGAGTACATAAATAGAGTCTTGAGATTTTTGGAAATTTTGTTGTTGATATGAACTTGTGTTCATGACTCTAAGCCTTTGTATAATATTTCTTTCATTGTAAAGCAACTTTTAATAAAATAAAAGTTACTAAATTTCTACAAAATATTGTGGAATGGGCATCCCTGCCCGTTCTAAACCACTAATTCTCGTATTAGTTTCAATCCTTTAACAGTACTATATATATCATCACCACGATAAATTGATAAAGGGTAAGACCTACCATATTGAGGTGTACCCTGTCTAGTTAATTTTAAAAACTTGGCTTTTTTGGCTTCAATTACAAGCACCCAAAATTGCGGATGAAATACTAAAACGTCTATTTTGCCTCGTTAAATATTTGAGCCGCTAACATTTCTGCAACGCATTGTTCTAAACCCTGTTTTAAGTCGTTGTCTTTGGCTTCAACCAATGTAATAACTGGCGCCGTGATTAATAATTGGTTTTCTGATGCGCTCAATATAAAATCACACAAGCCATTAAGTCCTCTGCTGTCATCTACATTAAAATAATTTCCTGAAAAATAACCTATTTTACCTTGGAAAATTCTTCTAATTTCTAAAAACACTGGAGTTAATATTAATTCAGACCTTGCTTTTTCTGTACTGATATTAGTCGCAAGTTCTAAAGTTTCTTCTAAAGCGTCTTTTAGTTTTTGGGATGGTTGGATGGGAGTAATGTCAGCGAACAGGTCATGACTTTCTTCAAGGGTTAGATTTAAGTCGTTAATTGCTTTATCGAGGGTTTTAAAGTCACTGTATGGCACAATATCTATCTTTATAGTAATTAATATTTTAATTGTATGTGCGGGCAGGGATGCCCGCTCCACAAGAGGCTAATTCACAAGAGTTTAATTTATTTTGAAGACTGAGGAGACTGTGGAAGCTATGGCGTCTCTTGCGTCTTTGAGTGTTTGGGCTATGGGACGGTGTGTTTGGAGGAATACTCGCGCGCAGTTTCTTCCCGGCATTCCTG
The DNA here is from genome assembly GCF_019977735.1 of Calothrix sp. PCC 7716. Lineage (GTDB taxonomy): Bacteria > Cyanobacteriota > Cyanobacteriia > Cyanobacteriales > Nostocaceae > Dulcicalothrix. The sequence continues at coordinate 2,347,666 of NZ_AP025018.1, forward strand.
ATATTGAACCACCTGGGTGTGTACCTGCTCCTGTTAAAAATAGGTTTTCGATGGGTGTTTTGTAGTTGGCTATTTCTGGTAATGGTCGGAAGAATACCATTTGGTCTAGGGTCATATCTATATGGTAGTAGTTACCTTTATAGGCGCCTAATCTTTCTCCTAGTTCTGCGGGACTTTCTACGCGACGCGCGATAATGGAATTTTTGAGGTTGGGTGAGTAATGCGCGAGTTTATCAACTACTTTGTCGGCAACTTTGTTTTTTAATTCGTCAGTCCAACCTGTACCTCTTAACCCTGTTCCCTCAGCGCCTGCTATTTGATATGGTGCAAAAAACTCTATCCATACTGTGTGTTTGCCATCTGGCGCCAAGGATGGGTCACGGAAGCTTGGCATGACTACATACATGGATGGGTCTGCATCGGGAATTTCTCCAAGTGTACATAAACTATGCGCCCTTTCTACATGCGTCATGGAGTCGGCAATTAATATTGACCCTACTAAATATTCGTCTTTGTGTTCGTGGTTGGGGAAATGCAAGGGTTGGTCTATCGCTAAGTCAATTTTAAGAATTGTCTCATTGTTATTAACGATGCGACGTTCTAAGCGTTCTCGTAAATTGTTATCAGCAGCATCGACATCGCTCTTCTCCATCAACTGTAGAAATACTCGTTTAGCATCAATGTTAGAGATTACACCATATTTGGCGCGGTATTCGTTCCCACCTGCTGCTCTAACACCGACGGCTTTACCATCATCTACCAACACTTTTTCTATATGCTGGTCACATATAATTTTGCCGCCTAAGCTTGTGACTAAGTTGACTAAGGCTTGTACTAAAGCGCCTGTTCCACCGCGTGGACGTGCCATACCTGGGTCATGACGCATTGCCATCATCATTACACCAATGGCGAGGTTTTTTTGTGAAGGTGGCGCCCCTAGTTCTGCGGCAAGTCGTGATAATGGTGCTTTGAGAAATTCTTCATCGAACCACTCGTTAAGAATGTCTTCTGCACTAGTTAGCATGGTGCGGACAAAATCTAAAGTTTTATTCGGGGAACCTACCACCGAGAATAAATCTTTAATTTTGGCAATATCATAGTTACCAAATATATCTATAACTGATTTTGGGGGAGCGTTGAACATTGGTATCATTGCACCAATGGCGTGCTGCCAGTAATTTGTAAATTCTGCGTACTTTCTCGCATCGCGTTCATTGTAACGTGCGATTTCGGCACAAGTTTTTTCAAGTGACTTATGCCCTAAAAAGTATTTTCCGTCTGGATGTGGGCAAAATACTACTGGGTCGCACTCTAAATACTCTAAACCATATTTTTCGAGTTCTAATTCTTGAACTACTGGTCCGAGATGTATAAACTCGTGGTCTATAGCACATAGATTAAATTTAAACCCAGGCGCCTCTTTAATACATTCCTCTGTTGTTGCGGCGCCACCTGGTACAGAACGCTTTTCGAGTAAAAGTACACTATAGCCAGCTTTGAGCAAATACGCAGCGCACACCAACCCGTTGTGTCCGGCACCGATAATCACCACATCATACTCTTGCATGAAAATCTCCTAATATTTTGGAAACCACCAACTTCAGTTGGTGGAGGAAAAACTTCTTCCTCAGAGTGGCACTCAGTTTGAGTTATTAGCTCCTAAGCTAGACACCGTTTTAACTCGCTTTCAGGAATTGGTTAATTTCCTTATTTCAAGCCCCTAACCGAAGTTAGGGGTTAGTGACACTCTTGCATAGTTTGTATTTTGGTTGGTAAGGAACAACCTTTTATAATAGTAAAAATTTATTTGTGTGCTTACATCTTTCGCAAGTAATATAAATCTACCCTAGTGGGTAGATTTTATGATATATCTCTTGTAAAGCTTTTTCTTCCTTTGTGTCCTTTATGGTTTAACTTTTAATATTGTATTTATGACAGAACTTCAAAAATGGAAGCTATTACAGTCACAAATGGTTCTCAACCATCATTATTGTAAAGTAAGGCGTGATGATATCAAATTACCAAATGAAAAAATTATAGATGATTTTTTCGTACATGTCAAACCCGATATTGCATTCTTTTTAGCAATTACACCTAACCAAGAAATTATATTTGTAAGGCAATATAGACACGCAAGACAAGATTTTTTTATTGAACTTCCTGCGGGAGGCTTTGACGCAGAAAAAGAAGGCGCCGAAGCAGCAGCTTTAAGAGAGTTACAAGAAGAAACAGGCTATGTACCACAAAGTATAACTAAAATTGCTACACTTTACAGCTCACCAAGTAAAGATACAAATCAAATACATTTGTTTCTTGGAGAAAACGCCGTTAAAGTCAGCGAGCAAAATTTAGACATTACAGAAGAAATTGAAGTTTTGTTAATTCCAATAGACCAAGTGTTAGATAAAATTCAAAACGGTGAGATTTGTGTGGTTAGCAGTATAGCAGCTTTGTTACTGGGGTTAAATTTATTAAAAAGTCAAAAATAAGTATTTTATAAATAAATGACAATTTAAATGTAGAAATAACTAAAACATACCCTTACATCTCAACTTCTATGACTATTACTCAAATCTTCAACATTGCTAATGTAATTGTACTACCATTTTGGGCTTTGATGATTTTATTGCCAAAATGGAAGATTACTCAAAAAGTTATGGAGTCTTATATTGCGTTTATTCCTTTAGCGCTAACGTATGTGTATCTATTTGTCATTAGCATCACACCGGAAAATGCACAAGCTCTGTCAAACCCACAGTTAGCGGATATTGCAAGATTTTTTGCTGACGAGACAGCAGCAGCTACAGGTTGGATTCATTTTTTAGTAATGGACTTATTTGTGGGTAGGTATATTTATTTGGAAGGGCAAAAAACAGGTGTTTGGACGTTTCACTCATTAGCACTGTGTTTGTTTGCTGGTCCAATGGGTTTGCTCTCACACATCCTAACTTACTGGGTTAGTACAAAGTTTTTGAATAAAAATAGTACATCAGTTGCAGAACATTCTACTCAAGCTTAAATCTAAAATTCTCTTGTGGAATGTTATTGAAAAAATAAATTACTGCACAGGCAAGGATGCCTGTTCCACAAGAGATTATCTTTTCCATTGTTGTAAGATGTAGGAGTAAAACCAATCTTTATCAACTTTGTCCATTGCTAGAATCTTTCTTCCTTTTTCAACTACTTTGGTTCTTCCTTGGCTTTTTCCTGTGGCTATAATTTCTGTTTGTAGTTCTTTTAATTCAAAAGCTTGTGGATTACCTAAATATGAGGTTGCTAATACGTCCCAGGCGTAATAATCTTGAGAAATGACTAAGGCATAACATTGTCCTGCTAAATCGGATATATTATATTGACGCTGTTTGCCTATTTTTTGGACAAATTCAGGCGTAACTGGAACGTTGTTTGTGATATCTAGCGAACACATTATTATTTCTATTGAACTTTCCCAGACGCGCGCTACTGCTTTTGGGTCCCAATAAGCATTCCATTCAGCAGAACCATCTTGTCCAGATTCCCAATTTTTTTCTACGTTACCTGCTACATTTAAGGCGCCTCCCATCCAAATAAGGCGCCGAATTTTGGTATGAATATCTGGTGCTTTATCTAATGCATATGCGAGGTTAGTTAATGGGCCTGTTATTAATAATGTGACTGGTTCGGGTGCTTGTTGTAATGCGCGTATCATAAAGTCTTGACCAGGTTCTGTAAGTAACGGGGTTGTGTATGTATCTTGCTGGTTAAGAATTGGCAGGTTATCGATAACAAACGAGTCACGACGGTATAGGTATGGAAATGGATTTATACCACGGACGGTACTTTCTGCTACGCTGACGTGAGAAAAACCCATTAGGTCTAAGATTTTACGTGTTGCGCTGACTGCTGGTTGAATGTAGCAGTCGGCAGGTGTGACGATAATACCGATGGGTTCGACTTTTTCTATGGTCATTAGGAGCATGACAGCTAGAAAATCATCTACGGCGCCATCGTGGTCTAATAATACTTGTTCTTTCATTACTCCTAACTCCTTAAAAGACGTGACATGTCACGTCTCTACATTTTTAACTCAGCACTCAGCACTTTTAACTCCTCTTTCTTTTAAAAATGCTTCAAACATGTATCTGTCGGGTAATGATGGTTGGGCGCCTGGTCTTGTGGCTGCTATTGCTCCTGCTGCGGCGCCCCATGTGACACATTCACGTAAAGGTAATTCTGCTTCTATTGCTGCTGCTAGTCCACCACTAAATGCGTCTCCCGCTGCTGTTGTATCTACCGCTTGTACAGGGAATGCTGGTATAAAAAAGTTTTCTTCTTTGGTGGCGCAATATACTCCTTTGGCGCCAAGTTTAATGATGGCGCATTTTACTCCGCGTTGTAATAGTATTTGAGCGGCTTTTGCTGCGGATTCTTCGTTGTCTACCGGAAAACCAACAAGTTGTCTTGCTTCGACTTCGTTGGGTGTAATTATGTCTACTAATGAATATATTTCTGGCGGTACATCTATTTGTACGGGGGCTGGGTCAAGGATAACTTTGACACCAGCATTATGACCTGCTTTGGCGGCAGCAACTACAGCAGTCATTGGGACTTCAAATTGTAGTAGTAATGCTTTTGCACGTGGTAATAAGTTTGTGAGCCTTTCAACGTCTTCATTATCTAATAGTCCATTGGCGCCTGGAATCACAATAATTTGATTTTCGCCACTGTTATCAACGATAATAACGGCTACACCTGAACTAGCATTTGCTTCGATTGATACATTATCGGTTCTTACACCTGCAGCTTGTAAGCTATTTACTAATTCGGCGCCAAAACTATGGGCACCCACTCGTCCAACAATATGTGTACTAATTCCTAAACGGGCACTGGCAACTGCTTGGTTAGCACCTTTTCCACCTGGTGCTTTGAAAAATTCTTGTCCCAACAGCGTTTCGCCGGCGACGGGTAATCTGGGTGCTGTCGCGATTAAATCTATATTAATGCTGCCGAAGACGATAACTGTCATAAAAGTGTGTTTTTCTGATTTTCGCGCTCCAATGGCACTATACTAACGGACACCTTTAACATCATTCAAAGCCCTTAACACCCTCATCGTTTCTACAAAAATTTATTATTAACGTACAAACACTTAATAATTTTGTACTTTTTTTAACTTATATTGAATCAAGGCGCCTGTGTAAAAATGTATGTATAACAATCGAATGGCACTAGGTGTTGAATTCATCGTCTATAAGTATACGATGAATTCAAACTAACATGATAATCGTCATCATTTAAGTCAAAATTAAAAGTCAAAAATAATAAATTTGGTTTAACCATGAAAAAAAGCATCGTTATTACTGGTATAGCATTTTTCATTGCTGGCACGGGTATGAAACCTTTAATCATAGCCAATGCTAAAACTCCTGCGGTCAAACCAACTATTAACACGCAACAAACTAATACACCAGTTAATACACCAAAAATAACCCCTACTGCTAAAGCCAAGGTTGAATTAATGGACGCAGGCGCCGAACCACGTCAAGAATTACGGATAAAGCCAGTTGTGGGCACAAGAGAACTCGCTGATATGAAGGTTAATGTTGACATGGTAATTTCTTTTGAGGGTAAACCTTCACCAGCCATTAAAATGCCTGCAACAATAATGAAAACCGATGTTGTGGTTACAAAAGTTGAACCGAACGGTGATGTGCATTATGAGTTTTCTTATAAAGACGTTGATATTCAAGGTGATACATCATTACCACCAGCAGCTATTAGCAAGATGCGTGGTGAAATTAAAAAGCTGACTGGAATGAAAGGTACAGCAGTAGTTGATAGTCGCGGGCAAACCAAACAAGCAAATCTGACTGTTCCCCAAGGTATAGACAACAGTCTTAAGCAGCACATCGACCAATTCTCAAATTCGATGCAGCAACTGTCTACACCTTTTCCACTAGAAGCTGTAGGTGTTGGCGCCAAATGGCGTGCGACCGAAAGTGTTAATGTTAGTGGAATGACAGTTAATCAAAGCGCATTGTACGAGTTGGTTAGCATTAAAGATAATCTTGCGACATTCAACGTTACAATCGAACAGCAAGTACCAGGACAGCAAAAATTAAACTTGCCGCAGGCGCCTGCTGGAGTGACGATGACTGTTAAGTCATATGACAGCAAAGGTCAGGGACAAGCGCAAATCAACATGAATAAAGTAATGCCAGTTAGTTCTAAAGTATCAATGACAGCTAATTCGCTGTGGGGAATGACACCTGCCAATAGTAAGAAAGAAATAACTATGAACCAGCAAATGTCAATCCAAATGACTATTGACTCAAAATAATTACACCCTTATTTCTTTAGAGTAGTTGAGCTTGAGTCATGAAATCGATAATATTTACGATTATCAGTCTATAACTTCAATCCAAAACACTAGTCTAAATTATAAGGGGAGGGGTGTCTTAAATGTCCGACGTAGAAACCGATGAGACTCGTGAGGAACGCATCAAGAACGAAATACTTGTTGATGCTGAAGATAAAGAAGACCGCGCGATGGGGTGGTATTATTACCTAGACGATTGCCTAAATTTTCCATTTAATGCTAAATGGGCAAAAAAGGGACGTAAAGGAACTGCACCAGAAAAGGATGTCGAAGTTTTAGCGATGGCAACTGAAGAAGAGTGCTTACGCGATATGCTCGTGGAAGTAGTCGAAGTTGGTGGCAAAGACGAAGACGTTGACATCGCGCGGTTAAATGATTTGAAGGTGCTTGATGCTGATGAAGATACTCAGGAAGCGCTAGATGACTGGTACTACTGGGTAGCAAAAGGTTACAAGTTCTAATTTAATAACTTATAGAAACCGGGTTTCTACCAGAAACCCGGTTTCTTTTCTTGCAAAGAGAATTTATGATAAATATTTGTTAATTTATGTCATTTAATATTTTAAGTTTAGATGGGGGTGGAATTCGCGGAATTGTTGCAGCGAAAATGCTATCTATTATCGAAAAACAAATTGATAAACCGTTAAATGAGTATTTTCAGCTAATTACTGGAACTTCTACTGGTTCTATATTAGCGGCAGCTATAGCCAGTGGGCGTAGTAGTCAAGAAATTGTTGATTTATATAAACAGCAAAGTTCGATTATTTTTCCTTATAGAAAGCGTTTTAGTTTTAGACGTTTACCTTTACTTTTTAAACATGGCATATCGGCGCCTAAATATTCAGAAAAAGGGTTAATTCAGGTTTTACAAGGTGTTTTTGGAAGTACAACGCTTTTTGACATTGCTTCGCCGTTATTATTAGTAATATCTTTTGATACTATTGAGCGTTCGCCTATTTTTTTTAAAAGCTGGCGCCAAGATAAAGGTTATGGTAACGTTCCATTATGGGAAGTATGTGTTTGTTCAGCATCGGCGCCTACTTATTTTCCCGCACACAAACTTAACAGACGAATTGGTGGAACCGCGCAAGATGGATATAGTGATGCAATTATATTAGATGATGGCGCCGCTTCAGTCGATAATATTTATAACAACATGCAAATCAGTATTATCGACGGTACAGGAATTTCACAAACCCGCACAATTAAAAAATATATTGGCTCAACTCGCACCTGCACAATATACCCAGCTTGGGAAAAAGTCCCCGATAAAACTTCGATTTACTCAATCAAGTCACAATACTCAGCTATTGATGGAGGAGTTGCGGCAAATAACCCCTCAAGTTGTGCAGTTGCGGAAGCATTAAGACTCGGATATTCCATCCAAGACATTCGCGTTCTTTCCATTGGAACTGGAGAACGCACGCGCATAATTCCATTTGAACAAGCACAACATTGGGGTTTAATACAATGGGCACAACCATTAATTGGTATACTTTTTGACGGTTCATCTGAAATATACGAGTATATAACTAAGCAAATAGCTCATCAGCGTATACTCAGACTACAATTCAAGCTCGATAGAGAACTTACAGGAAAACGTCTCAGCGACGATATCGACGACGTAAGTCCAGAAAATATTAGCAACCTGCTTGAAGCAGCCCAAGTTTACATGCAGCAACCTAATATACAAACATCACTACATAAATTTTTGAGTAATTAGCAACTTCCAAATAAAAAAATCTCCAAAATTCTATTGTGGGGTGGGCATCCTTGCCCGCCCTGACCCACCGGACGGGCGAGGACGCCCATCCCACAAGATGGTTAATCTAATTTTTGGAAAACTCTTAGCAGTTGTGCGAAAAATTCTTCCATTCTGTACTCAAAAACAGTTTCCCAAAGTAAAGAGCCGTTGTACCTTATTTCGTAGACACCTGAACTGAACTCCCGGAAATCCGCAATTAATCCTTCGCGTTTGGCATGATTTAACCTTTTTATAGTGCGAGGTGTAATTTCCATGACTCTCTTCCGTTGTGTTCGAGTCAGAGCATCCCAAGCTGCTTGCTTGCAATCTTCATGAGTTTTAAGTGCTTTGCTGATTTCTTCCCATGTACTGGCAGTTTGAAATGTTTGAATCAGTAACTCAACTGTGGTCAGTTGAGGAGTGGAGGAAAGTGTGATTGGGGAAGTCTCAACCTCTACAGAGGATGTTAAAAATTCATAATCATCGATTGAATGATCTTTTTCCTCTGGTTCAAAACTCCAAGCACCTTGAACATGTTCATCTTCGTCACACTCCTGACTATAGTCCAAAGTTTCCGACTCCATTAAATCAGGTTCTGCGCTTACTTGGTCAGCATCCCAAGATTCATACAAGTAGTTTACAGGCGCCGTTTCTACTTCATTATTAGGCGCCGAATATTCAGTTACTTCTAGCTCTTGGGTAACGTTATCTGATGTATAACTAACGGATGCTAAAAATTTGTATTTAGATTCATAACGAACTGCCACCGCATCAGAGATAATTGCTTGTGCAGTTCTACTCTCAGCATTCATCATGAATTCCAGCATGACTCCTGTGGGTTGGTCATATATGGGGCCAATTTGACAAGCTCGCTTCCCGCCTATCAGTTGCCAAATAGTTGCTGCATCTTCTTCTGTTTCTTCACGAGTAGCTCGCGGTTTACGACACTGTTTTACGAAACCACGAACTTTGTCCTGAGTAATAGTAGCCAAGGTTTTCATCTGGCTAATAACAGAACTGTATTTCTTTAAGTTCCCGGCTATTTGGAAGAGTGTATGTATTTCAATAAGTGCTAACTCGTGTGGAAGAAAGATGTTAAAAGCTGCTTCCAACTTGAGGTAACGCTTCTCTTCCCCCTCCCAACCTAGTTTTTTTAACAATTCTTTATATTCTTTTCTAGCCAACGTTGCTTTTTGCTTTGCTAACCAAAACGCATAATGTAGAACACGCACGGTTGACGTATATAAGGCGCCGAGAGGGTGCGAACAATCATCAGCATTGGTCATGAAGTCGCTAAACTGTGCTGGAGATAAAACAAGTTCGTCCAGACTGGTAGTGCCAAATCCCTGGAATTGTGTAATCATAGTATTCTGGAATTAATTCAAGGCGGCTGCACAAATCTTGCCGGACGTGTGCAGCCGCTTTGCTTTTACAATATTTATAATACTGCTAAACACAGCTTTTGTTTACATATAATTGTTAAATATTTTTGCGGAATTAAAAAAAGCACTCACATCGACATTAAAGACTTTGCAAAGCACTTGTACTACTTTGAGCGAAACGGTTATATCGTCGCTTTTAAGGCGTTTTGCGAATATATGAGGCTGTTCCAGTTGTTGTATATATTGATATGCAACCCTGTATCCTAATTGATTGGTCATTTCTGATAATTGTCGGCGAGTCATATTTCCGCGTAAAGCTTGCAGTGTCAATGCTTGTTGCTGCGTCCACGTCAAACTATAAACATGCTTAATATCTACCATAACGATTTCATTTTTACTGTTGGTACTTGTCATCATAAAATTTCTATATATTGTTGCCAGCAGTATTAACTTAGCATTGAGATGCTCGATATGAAGAAGAAACATGGCACTTACGCTTATACTACCCCGGCGGCTAAGCAAAAATTTACTACAATTCGCAGTAATTGAGAAAGCTATTCGTTTTATGCTCTTATCGCGTAGACGCGCCTAGTAGTAGCACGGTTGTACAGTCAGTAATGTTGGTAGTATTTGAAACTATAATACTACTTGATAATCAGGCACCTGCCTTATTTTATTCATACCAACACCGTAGACAAATTTCCCGTGTGCATGAACATGCAGAGTTCACAGTTCTGTTTCGTTTACTGTGAACTGCTATGCTTATGCTTATTTGTGTACTTTTTCAATCACAATTAAAAATATCAGGCGCCTACGAGCGTGCAACTGTACCCCGCGTAACACCAAGTTGATTTTGTAGCCTTAACTGGCGCCATAATTGCGAACCAGTTATTTTACCTTGTAACAACTGTTGATAATACTGTATTATTTGAGCCACCTCTTCGGGTTTTTCATTTACAAACTCAATCCGAAAACTTTGTAAACCAAGCTCAATTAATCGCTGTACGTACTCGGCGCCAGTTTGAGCGGTGGCATTAAATACCGTATTGCGACATCCTAAGTCAGCTTGGAGAATATGCTCGCTTCCGACTCTATCACGTAACTTAACCTCATGTTTTTCACATGGGCGCCCGCAATCACGAAAATCTTTGCCATCAGAAAGAAACGCACAAAATACACAATGCTCCATATGAAACATAGGCATATGTTGATGTATAGTGACTTCGTACCAGTTAGGGGGTGAGGTTGTAAGTAAATCTTCTAACTGATTAATATTTAAGTCGTAAGAAGCAGTTAACCGTTCTAAGCCAAAATTATTCTTGAAATAATCTGCCGTTAGTGGGTTTGCGATATTGAGAGAGAAATCTCCTATACATCTATCATTGGCAAAGAATTGAAGATGGTCATAGTTACGTATTAAATACCCATCTGCATTACACGCACGTACCTGCTGTAAAATCCAGTTTTCCCCAGGTTTGGTAATTCGGGGTGGTGCAACGAAAATAGTAGGGAGTGCTGAGTGTTGAGTGCTGAGTGCTGAGTTTCTTACTGTTTCTACTGCTTCGTGATATTTTTTGGGGTCTTCAAATTCGCAGTATAGTGTTTCAATTCCTGCATTGAGTGCAGTTTGTAGCTGTTCGAGATTACGAACTAAGACAATTAGAGAGGTAATAGTTTTGGGTTGAGTTTGTTGTGTAGGTAATAAATCTTTTAGCGAAGCATTTGATTTTGATTGCCAGCGTTTCGGTTTTGCTCGTTGTTCTTCTAACTTTGCGACAATATCTCGACGCATTCGGTTTAATTCGCTGACTGGAACAATTACCTCACCTTTGAGATTATTCGTTAAATTACCTAACTTAAACGGTGTATTACCCAAACGTCCAAATTGTTCTTCTAATTTTTCTTGCGTTAACGGTTTATTACGTGCTGTTTCTAATGGAACTGAAGATTCAACTAAAACTATATTACCTATTTCATCGCGACAAACGGCGCCTAAACAAACTCCACTTTCTCCATGAACTTCAATATCAAGGGGACGCTGGAACTGTGGTATATCTCCTGCATAACTTTGTCGCACCTGTTTATCTAATTCAGGGTCGCTGGTTTTCCATAGCTTATCCCCTATATAAATTCGGCGCCAGTTTATATTACCGCGTCCAAAGCTAATTACTGTATCTCTACCTTGTTGATGTACAGCATATACTCGTCCACCTTCTTCTTTTGCTTCAGGATGTCCGTTGTCAAATACAATACCATCACCTGCTTTGAGCGGCGCCTCTAATTTAACTACTACTTCTTCGTTATTTACACGTTTAACTCTACCTAAATATACTCCGCGCTTTTTACCAAATTTAGCATGTACTAATTCTTGATTGTTAATTCCACGGAACCAGCCTGTATATAAACCACGCGAAAACGCCATTTCTAATTTATATTCTTTTTCTTCTTCTTCTTTTGAAGTATTTTCTACTATTTCTTCTTCCTCTGGTGCCTCCATTAATTTATCTAATGCTTCACGATAAACACGAGTAACGTTTGCTACATATTCAGGTGCTTTTAATCGTCCTTCAATTTTAAGACAGCTAACTCCAGATTTAACTAAATCGGGTAAAACGCTCAAACCTGCTAAATCTTGTGGACTAAGTAAATATTTTTTATCTTTTAAATTTAATACTTCGCCATCAACTATCATTTCATATGGCATTCTACAAGCTTGGGCACATTCACCTCGGTTTGCAGAACGTCCTCCTAATGCTTCAGATGTTAAACATTGTCCTGAATATGCCACACATAAGGCGCCGTGAACAAATACCTCTAAAGGTAAAGTGGCACCGCGATATTGCATTCTATTTTGGATTTTGCTAATTTCTGATAATGAACATTCGCGTGCAAGTACAACTAAATTACATCCTAATTCCTGGGCAAACTCTACACCAACTTCGCTCGTAATAGTCATTTGAGTCGAAGCGTGAATAGGGAAGTCTTCGGAAATGTGACGAATTAAACGACAAATACCAATATCTTGAACGATTACCGCGTCTACACCTGCGCTAATAATTGTACGTAAATATTTTTCTGCTTCGCGTAACTCTTGCGGAAATATTAATGTGTTGAGGGTGACATATCCTTTAACACCACGACTATGCAAAAACTCCATTAACTCAGGCAAGTCAGCTTCGGTAAAATTTTCTGCACGCATTCTAGCGTTGAACTTGTCTAAACCGAAGTATATTGCATCGGCGCCGTTTTCTACAGCAGCTTTTGCACACTCCCAGTTACCTGCTGGCGCCAGAAGTGAGGGACGATTTAAAGTGTGCGCGTATGGAGGGGTAATTTGGAGTTCGGCTTGCATGGTAGTGAGGGAGGAGAGTAACACCTTACTAATGATATCGTCTAGAAAGCTCGAATTGTAGCACAGGCATCTTGCCTGTGCAGTCATGTATATTTTTTACCACACAGACACACAGAGAACAAAAAAAGAGAGATTTTATTTGGAGGTTCCAACCTGCCAAAATAAATGTCATTCTGAGCGACAGCGAAGAATCTTGAAGATTTTGAAATTTGTAAGAAGCTCTATTGTTTACTGTGCGTTCGCTCATTTTTATAGTCGAAGAGGAATTAATTCCTTGAGGGTAAAGGAATAGGACGCTTAATAGAACTAAAAGCATTTTCAGTTAGCTTGTAAGACATTTGATAGAAAGATGTGTACGTATGTTATTAAGTAAATAGGTAAAAATTAATTCTCTTGCTCTCTCAATCATATCGCTCTCCATCGGAGAGTAGGGAAAGCTTATTGAAATAAAAACTTGTCGAGGTAAAAATCTAAATAAATTGCACGAAAATATGCCCGCTATTTATTTGCTTCTCCATTTTGGGAGATAGAATAAATACCAGTTTTCTTTGAATACTTTGGTAATATAACTATTTATAAAGGATAAAGTTTTAAAGAAAGGAAAAACCAGGCAATTATGTTTTACATAGCAGCGAATCTAGCTGATAAAGAGATTCAGGCATTTTCATCAATATAAGAATTTGTTTTTGAAGCTCGTTAATCGGAGTAATAAAAATGGTAGAATCAGGAAGAAAGTAGAGAGTTAAATTACAAAAAGCTTTAAGCATTTGCTCGGCAGACGGGCGAAAAGTTTTTCGCTTAGGATTGCCGTCATAAAGGCCAGCTAACGATTGATTAGTATCTATAAGTGCCTGTCTTACCACAAACTCCATCAAGGTAAATACTCGCAAAGCAATATTTAAAACAAACATTAAGCCGACAATTCTGTCTTGGTTTTGGAAGTAAATAGGTAGGGCTGGTAAAGAACCTATGCATAAAACGATGAAAACCCCGCTCTAAAAGCCATTCATCTCTGTAGTACATTACGGCTTGTGGTAATGTTAGTTGAACAGTTGGCGCATTCGTAACATACAACCGCCATCCCGCTAATTTTTCTGCTTCTTTAATTGCTTCCTCAATCTTCTGAATATGAAGTTGAAAACATATTTTAGTTACTTCCTCAACTGGAGAGTTTTTTGATGGTCGTCCCCGTCCAACATAGCGAGTTTCCTTAGTAATTTCTTCTGTAATCATCGTTGAGAAGAAATCGCTAACACGGTGACGTTTGAGAATGTTTTCGACTTTCTGTTCCAGTTGTTCCCGGTCTTCTAGCGGCTTTGCTGCTAATTTGTTGAGGGCCGCAATCGCGCAGTGGATGCGTTGCTGTTGACCACGTATTGTGGCTTCAGCAAGGCTTTGAGAATACACCACCAAGTAGCGTTCGTGCCAACGCACCAATTTGTTAGTTTCTGGATTTAACCAAAACTTACCTAACTCTACTTCAAACCCCTTTCCTACTGCTGGTTCTAATTCATCTTGTCGCGGTAAACGAATCTCTGTAGCCTCTGCTGGTGGGTCAAGTACCCATTGCTTGAGATACTGAGGGTGTTGTCCACTCATTGGCACGGGAATGCAGTAAACACCACCATTTGCTGCAATGTTCGCGCGGGTAAAAATTGACCCAGCCTTACAATCAGCTATGAAAACAAACTTTTTGTGCCCAATAACTTTCACAATTTTTTGCCAGGTGGGAAAATATAATGGGTCATCGGCTCCATTTCCTTCAAGGGTAGCACTGACCAACGGCATTCCCATCGGGTCAAGGGTTGCCAGTAATTGACGGTACTGCAATAAATCAGGGCGTTTATCTTTGGAGTAGCCATAACGTAGTAGACTTTCTTCTGATGATTCTCCCTGTTCATGGTTGACGCTAAAACTACTAGTGTCACTTCGTGCGACTTCCGTAGGCAGTTGGTAAGCGCGAATTATATGTCGTCCTAACTTTATTTCTATTTCCTGCCTTGCCTCTGACTGTATACCTAACTCTTCGACTACATCGCCCAATCGGTCATCTGTGGTATCTTTTTCTCGTATTGACCACCCAGTACTTAACTCTAAAATATGACGATGTTCCTCGACCCAGGCTTGTACAGCACATAGGCGATGGTCTGATTGAGTAATAATATATGTCAATAACAATACACTTAATTGACCGTAACTCAGCCCTTGATGGTTTCCGTGTAGTGGGCTTAGTTTTTGGTCAATAGATTTAGCCACTTCCATCTGTTTGAGCCATTCAACTATTACGGGAATATCATCAATTCTCTCAGAATCAATTTTTACTTTTTCACTTATCAACATACGTACACCATGAACTAGAATATGTCTTACACATTACTGGAAAATGGTGCCAAGCTTACTGACTGCCCTATTCCTCTCCTCTCAAGGCATTAATTCCCCTTCGACTATAAAAATGAGCGAACGCACAGTGTTTAAATTACTTTAAGAGATTATTTAAAATTTCAATGCTTTTGGCCGATATATTGGAGAGCCAATAATTACTGTTTCAATCCCTTCAAGAGATTATTTGAAATTTCAATCTGTTTATCTATACGAGTTTGTCGCCATTGCCCAGTTTCAATCCCTTCAAGGGATTATTTGAAATTTCAATTTGGTGTCGTATCAATACTCAAAATGCCGCTATCGGTTTCAATCCCTTTAAGGGATTATTTGAAATTTCAATCTGTTATTTTTTGTCCTCTAGCTAAAGGTTTATTAGGTTTCAATCCCTTTAAGGGATTATTTGAAATTTCAATAAACGAATTTTTAGTAGTATCTGGGCAAAATTGGTTTCAATCCCTTTAAGGGATTATTTGAAATTTCAATCCACGATTGAAGAAATTGCTCAAATTATTGACTTGTTTCAATCCCTTTAAGGGATTATTTGAAATTTCAATATAATTTCCCCATGCACTTTGTACCCAATTTTTCGTGTTTCAATCCCTTTAAGGGATTATTTGAAATTTCAATTTTTTTACAGCCGACAACATTTCGCTCCAATCGGCGCCGTTTCAATCCCTTTAAGGGATTATTTGAAATTTCAATCTAAAGCTAGGTCGCTTTTCGTTACCGAATTTTTGTTTCAATCCCTTTAAGGGATTATTTGAAATTTCAATGTGGCGCCATCAGCAAGCTGAGAAAGGCAGAGAGCGTTTCAATCCCTTTAAGGGATTATTTGAAATTTCAATGGTTTGATTCAGAACTACTGACATATTTGGTTTTCAAGGTGCTGTTCCGCGAACCTGGAATAAGGATAGCGTTCTGGAGATTGGTGTGTCAAGATAAGCATAGGTAAAAATAGCTGGAATGTATAGATGATAGGAGTTTCAGAGTTACCGCGAACCTTTTAAACTGCTGAAATGCTTCAAAGAACCACAGGGTAAGTGTTTTGGTCGTCAATTAAAAATCTGCTTGAAAAACACCCTACGGTTCGCGGTATTGTTGGAAAATTTGGAATTTTAGGTACAATTACACTAACTCTGGGTTTATATTATCGCTAGCATTGCTTAAAGATGCTTCGTTCCTCAGCATGACATGTCAGACTTCCGGGGCAGATAATTGATTACTTTGATATTCATTACTTTGACTTCGTTCCTCAGTATGACATGTCGGCGCCGTTAGTGGAAGTATGATGTAACAAAAGTGGATAATATGTTTCTGTTGTGATTTTTGGCATTTTTATACTGTTAAAGATATATCTTGGGGTTGAGTAGTTTATCTTTCCTCAGTATTAATATTGTAAGACTTGGTACGATTACAACTACAGATGACGGTTATTACCACCCTTTGTGTTTAAGGAGTTAGTTAAATTATAAAGGTAATTACCTTAAGCGCTTATACCGAGTTGGTAAGTTAATAAGGCTGCATCTCTAATATGTTTTGTTTAGGTTTAATCATATAAAGTTTCGAGTCTGATTTTTGAGTCGAGACGCTTCACACTTCATGCTTTATAGTTTTGTTTTTCAGTAAATTTAATATTTTTGTAATTATTAATACCGTAGAGATGTGATATATCACGTCTTTACATGAATCTGGTTATTTAACAGTGAAAAAGTACTTTATTACAGCAATAATTGCTCTACTTAGTTTAATTATGGTTTTAGTTACATCCTCATTACACGATAACACCAGTGCGCGTACTATCAATCAAATATATGTTTTTGGCGATAGTCTCTCAGATACTGGGAATATGTATCGTGCGACAAATAGGAATTATCCACCCAATCCACCGTATTTTCAAGGACGTTATTCTAATGGTCAGGTGTGGGTTGAGTATCTTGCCTCAAAGTTAACGCTTGATGCTAAACAAAGTGCAAATTTTGCTTTTGGTGGCGCCATGACGGGTAAGGTTAGTAATAATGGTATCCCTGGTTTACTAGGACAAGTTGAGAATTTTACTAAAAATCAGCTAAACGCAAACGATAGCGGACTTTATGTAATTTGGGCAGGTGCTAATGACTATATATATGGTGTTGCTGATTCAACAGCACCTGTTATAAACATTACTCAAACCGTCGAGTCCTTACTGAAGGCAGGCGCCAAAAAAATCTTGGTTGCTGATTTACCTGATTTAGGTGATTTGCCAGCGACAAAAAGCAGTGCTAGTTCTCAAAGTCTAAGTGCAGTCACAAAAGCACATAATCAGGGTTTGGCTAAATCGTTATCACAACTGCAACAAAAATTTGACTCGAAATCACAAATCATCGAGTTAGATATAAGTTCGCTCTATAAGGATGCAATTTCTAACCCATCTAAATATGGTTTTACAAACGTGACAAGTGCTTGTTTAAATCAAGGAGCAACTTGTAGTAATCCCAACCAGTTTCTATTCTGGGATGGTATTCATCCAACAACTGCTGCACATCAAATTATTGCCGAAAAAGCCTTTACTGCTCTTAATACTCAAACTTCTCAATTACAATTAGGCGCCGTTTAACTCTTTCCTTTGTGCCCTTTGTGTTCTTTGTGGTTATATATTTAAAACTACAAAGGACAAGAATATTACAATAAAGAAAGAGCATTAGGGTGAGATCACTATGCCTAAAGTGTTTCCAGGGATGAATCCATATTTAGAACAGCCAGAACTATGGAATCAAGTTCATAATCGTTTAATAATAGCAATTGCTGATGCATTAACGCCTCAAATCGTTCCTGTTTATCATGTTTCAATTGAGGAACGAGTTTACACAAGCAACGATGATTCATCACCAATTAATTTAGCTCTTGAAATTACAGAAAGGTTTCTAGAAATTAAATCTACTCGAACAGGTGAGGTAGTTACCGTCATTGAAGTGCTTTCGCCTAAAAATAAACGGTCTAAAGATGGTAGACAAGCTTATGAAAACAAACGACTCAAAATTTTTGCTTCAAATACAAGTTTAGTAGAAATCTATTTATTGCGGGCTGGGGAACCGATGCCGATTTTTGGTGATGCTAAAGGCGATTACTATATTTTAGTGAGTCGAGGATATGGCAGACCTGATGCGGATTTATATACATTTACAGTCCGTGATGTGTTACCTGCTTTTCCTATACCCTTGAAACAAGGTGATACAGAGCCAGTATTAGATTTGCAGCAATTGTTACATGATATTTATGAGCGCGCGAGGTTTGACTTGGTTATTGATTACTCACAACCTGCCAAACCTCCATTATCTCCCGAAGATACTGCTTGGGCATGGGAAATTTTAGGGACTTCCAAATAACAAAACATTGTAATTTTCTTGTGGGGTGGGCATCCTTGCCCGCCTTATATTTGGAACGGGCAGGGATGCCCATTCCACAATATTGCCCATTCCACAATATTGCCCATTCCACAATATTGCCCATTCCACATTTTTAAAAGTATTCCACGCGGGCGTCGAAACCTCTATCGCGCAGTTGGTCACTTAGTCTTTCTGCGTCGCTACGTTCGTTAAATGAACCTGCATTTACATAGTCACCTAAACCAGATTTTGCTGCAAATGCTTGTGGTAATACTTGACGAACACGGTTTAATGTGTCGTTGGCAAATATAGGAATAACTACTACATAACGATTACTCCTTTCAGGTCGCTGTACTGCGGGTGGAGTTGTGTTGTTACTTAAACCTAGTGCTTGCCATGTATTAAAATCTACAAACCCTGTTGGCGCCAGTTGTCTTGCACGTTGGAACTGGGCAACTGCATCTCTGGTTGCTGGGCCATAAAACCCATCGGCGTTACCTCTAAAAATTCCCCACTGCTGTAAGCGTTGCTGTACAATTATGACTCGCTGGCTGCGTTCTCCAAGACATATTTCACCACGCGCCGTTGAACATTCGTTATTGTTCCAATTACCGTTACCGTTTGGATTAGGGTTAATAAGAGCTTGAGAAATTAATGCTAAAGTTTGCGAGTCGGCAACACCACTGGGAATAAGGCCATTATTGCGTTGAAAGTTGGAGACCGCATCGCGCGTTGTTGGGCCAAAAGTACCTGTTGGGTTGACAGGAAAGAAACCTAACTGTCGTAAATCTTCTTGTAATCTTCTAACAAGAAATCCTTTGTCACCATAATTTAAAGCGTTGGGTAAGTTATCTCCTCCAACACTAATAACACTACCATCACCAGAGATGATACCAGTTGTGCGAATAGCTTGAAGAGTTCCAGCACCAACTACTCCATCTGCACGCAAACCGTTCGCTTGCTGAAAACGAATTACTGCGTCTTGGGTTTGTGGTCCAAAAGTACCTGTTATTGGCCCGTTATAAAATCCTAAACGTGACAAATTGCTTTGTAAATTTCTTACTGCTTGTCCACGACTACCTACACGTAGTACTCCACTCGCGCTGCTACTACCACCTGTGTTACGAGCATTACATTGTGAACGTAATAATTGCTGTGTTCTTGGACCAACTGAACCTATTGCTGGTAGTCTGTTCGCACGTTGAAAGCGAGTAACTGCGTTTTCAGTTTGTGAACCAAAGTTACCTGTTACTGGACCATTGAAGTAACCTAATTGTTTTAAACATCTTTGAACGCTACTAACTTCTGCGCCTGAAGTTCCTCGTGATACCGCTAAACTTTGTCCTGCTATACTGACGACAAATAGTGAGAGCATTACAGGTAAAAACCGCATCATTGCGTTAAAAGAAAGTTTACCCCAACTCCAAGATGCTAAACCAACTTGGATATTTGTGGCTTCGACTTCTTTACTGCCCTCATCAGTTGAAGCTAGATGCAGATAACTAGTATTTTCCATAATTTTACCAAAGTTTTACCAAGTAAGTTTTTAGGTTAAAGAAATTACCTGTTATGGCATATACCTTACAGGTGTGTCAAACACTTAGGTTTATATCAAAGTGGTGAGGCTTCCGTAGTTAGGGTAGCTGTTGTGACTAGTCACTTTTGCTACGTTCGTTTATTAAATAGAATCACCTTGACTTAATAATATTCCGGATTTCTACCCGAAATTTATGCTACATCTTACTCATCCACCACAAAAAATCAAAAATACCAGAAATTAAAGCTTTTACGCCCTATTACCCCCAATAGCACATAACTATACACAAACCGTTTATAAATGGAAATATACCACTGACTTTCCTTACATGCGTCAATTTCCTAGATTAAATTTAAATAAATAGCTCTTGTACTATGCTTATATTCTAAGTGATTTCGCCAGAAATTACTGAAATATTTATTGTGATTTTAAATACTCATACGTAGGGTGGGCACTGCCCACCTTACTTAAATGAAGGAGCATTCCGGTGAGCTAAGTAAGAGATACTTCTTTTTGGTTTTTAGTCGATGCGGAATTTACTTTGTCAAGTATAGATAACACTTCTTGTTCAAAAGCTACTTGTGCGCGGTTGGTTTTGCCACCTACATACAAGCGACCATCTTTTTGTAGTGCCCAAACTTGAGAGTGGGAGAAATAACTCATTGCGACACCTGTCATTAAAATTGCGAACCCGCTATAAACGAGGGGAATACCTGGGTCTGCTTTAATTTGCAATCCTGTACTGCCTACGACATCGAGTAACTTTAATGTCACACCATTAATTTGTGTGGACATACCTGTTCGCAAGGTGTTTGCAAGTTGACCTTTACTATCGTATATCAACACCATTCCCTGTAAGTCTTTGGCAAGTAATGATACACCTTCGCTTAAGTCGGGTTTTATAGGTATCCATGTACCCCAAATTCTACCTTTGCCGTTGGTATTAAGCGGCGCCATTGGTAACTGAAATATTGGACTATTATTAACACGCACGCGAACAGCAGCAATACCCCAGTCGGTTTGGTAAAGAGTTACTCCATTGTGACGTAAAGGCTTGTTGACATATATTGTTTGGTTATCAACTGGGTTGCCTTGAGCATCTAATACCGACATTTTGGAGTAAAATTGGTCGATGCCACCTGAAGGTGTGTAGTCAATCCAAAAACGGTCAACATGTACCGACCAATCTTTGGGAACTTGTGATGCTGCAAAGGGACCCGCATCAATAATATTTTTGATTTGGAATGTTTCACCACTTGGTACCATTTCTTGGGCAACAAACCCTGTCATGGCGCCGAAAATAGAACCAAGTAAAGTTACAACTATTCCTATGTGAACTATAATGGGTCCAACTCGACCAACAATACCTTTGCGTGCATAAAGTGTATTATCTTGTTGAAAGACTTTATATTGCTGATTTTGTAAAATCTCAGGTAATGAGGTTAACGAAGCATTCTCAAATTCTGCACTTAAAGCAAGTTTCTGAAATTGCTGAGGTCTAGAGTAAAATTTCCATTTACGTGCGGACTTCAAAGCGGGTAGCTGACGAGTAAACGTACAAGCAACCAAACTAGTGCCAAATAATATAAGTAGCGCTAAAAACCACCATGTACGGTAAACATGGTCTAAACCAATGAAAAGTAAGACTTTCCACGTTAGAAATCCAAATAAAGCTGGATGTTCAGGATAATTTGTTTGATAAAATGCTAGCGACTGCCCTTGTTCTATAACAGTACCAAGAATACTAAAACCTGCAATTACAAGTAGCATCACAATGGCAAGTCTTAAATCGGTCAATATTGGTAATAAATCTTGTTTTATTGAACGTTTAAGAAGAGAAAACCAATTAAGTTCTTTTTCAGTTGTATTATCAGCAGTCATGTGAATTATATAAGCGACTAAAAGCTAAATAGGAATTCGAGAAAGTAAAGAAAATACGCCAAATGCTACTAACATTACACCACTGACAGGATTTATCCAACCCGACCAGCGTCGCAGTTCGAGTATCTTTTTTATAGAAGCAGTAAATGTACCAGCTAAAATTAACGGCGCCACATAACCTAATGTATAGGAGAGTAATAAAACTCCACCCATAAATAAATCTTGTTGTTTTGCTACCCACCCTAGTAAACTTACTAAAACTGGAGTACTACAAGGAGAAGCAACTAATCCAAAACTGAGACCAATACAATACGCGCGTACACCTTGAGGTAAATCTTGAGAGATCCAATCTGTACCACCAAAAGAGGGTAATTGTAAAGGTAAAGCTTCGAGGAGGTTTAACCCCATTAAAATAGCGATAATACTAACAATGATTGGTAGACCAATTCCAATTTGACCGTATACTCTCCCAAAACCTGCGGCAAATATACCTAAACCAGCAAGTGTGGTTGCCAAACCAAGAGAAAACCAAGTTGACTGAGAAAAAGCTTGTAAACGAGTTTTAGTTTCGTATCCGCCAATATAACCAATTGTAATTGGTAGCATAGACAGCATACAAGGTGTAAGACTGGTGAGCAATCCAGCTAAAAATATTACACCAATACTAATGATACTCAAATGCGTCAGTTGACTAGCGACAATACCGTTAGCAAAGCGTTCGAGTTGATAAAATTGGGTAGAAAGAGTTTCCAGCATGGGTGTTGATAAAGTTAGAATGCTTACTCTGCTTGCATTCTAACGTGGAACGGGCAGAGAGTGCCCGTTCTATAACTTAATATATTTAGTATATTGTTATAAAAATAAATCACTCACAGCGATACTAAACCCAAAACTTCCAGCTTTAATAACCATCTTAGCTTATTAGTTATTCTCTGTGAACTCTGCGCCTCTGTGGTAAAAAAATATTTATATTACCACAGAGAGACGGAGAACACAGAGATAAATTTAGAGGTAAATGCATTCAATCGCAAGGTTTATCGTGATGTAGTAATACGTCTGCGTCTTTTAGTTCGTATTAATTCTGGGTTGATAGGTACAACTTCAGCTTCGCTACTTTCGCGAGCAACACGAACTAGTAAAGCTGCGGCAAGTAAACTGGCTATCATTGAGTTACCACCGTAGCTAAATAATGGTAAAGGTAAACCAGTAGTTGGCAAGGCGCCTGTAGTTACACCAATATGTAGTAATGACTGTCCAACCATGACCACAGTAATACCAATTGCAATTAGTCGGTAAGTTTGGTTAGTCGCTTTGATTGCTACAATTAAACCCAAAGTGGCATATATAGCCAGTAATGATAGCAATACCATGCAGCCAACAAAGCCAAATTCTTCAGCAAATACAGAAAATATAAAGTCCGTATCTTGAATAGGTAGATAAAAAAGTTTTTGTTGCGATAACCCATACCCTGTTCCCGACTGTCCACCGGAACCAATTGCAAGTAAACTTTGCACTAGCTGATAACCGTTACCTGTGGCATCTGCCCAAGGGTTGATAAAAGACATTACCCGTTTACGTTGATATTCACGAATGCTAATACTTAATGTGGCAAGTACAATTCCACCAAGTGCGGTGCTTCCTAAATATTTATAAGGTAGTCCGGCGCCGAGTGCAATTAACCATATAGTCATTCCACACAATGCAGCAGTACTAAGGTTGGGCTGGGCAAGTATACCTAAAACAACTAAGCCAAATACACCTAGCCAAGTAAACCTCACACGCCATGTTAATCTATCCCATTGTCCAAATAATCGGGCGCTTTGAATAACTAAAAAGGGTTTAATTAATTCAGACGGTTGAATTGGAACTGGACCGAGTAACCTACGCGCGGCGCCTAAGTCAGTTTTACCAAGTCCGGGAATTAGCGTCACAAAAATTAGCAGCAACATCAAGAAGATAAACCAGTGAGATATACCTGTTATCTTCTTAACTGGGGTATTAACAATAATATTGAATCCTAATACGCCAACAACCACCCAAATGAGTTGGCGCTTAAAGTAATACAATCCATCTTGGAACTTTGCGTCTGCTACTGGGTAAGACGCACTAAATAGAACTGCTAGTCCCACAAACAGCCAAACCATAGTCAGCCAGCGCAATAAACGCGCTTCAAGTGCCCAACTGTTTACGGAGTCATCTAAAAATGGTATCAGGCGACGAATTATCTTCACTATCGGTACACTGGGTGAAGTTACTAAGTATAAACAACAAACGATATTACTCGATTAAACCCAAGTTTACCCACAATTCCATAAATTAATTATGCACTAGTATTTATAGATACATATTTATCAAGTTTCTTACTTATATAACTCAAAAATTTAATCTTCTTTCTTGTGTAATTATTGTGGAATGCTTGTGGAATGGGCATCCTTGCCCGTTCTTTTTCATAGGACTCTAGGGGGCACCCACCCCACAAGAAAACTTTGGACATTTTTTTATTTATAAGTCCCCTAATACGCTTTGCTGGGTCAAGCTGGTGACTAGTTCTTCTATTTTAATTTCAAAATCAGCAAACTCTTTATCTAAAGGTAATAATATAGTAAACTTCTTTATATTTAACCCATCCCGAACACTCAAGATAAACTTCTATTTTATCTGGTGAGACAGTATCTATTAATTGAGTGTATAAGTCTGAAGATATCATTTTTATCCTAAATGTTAATTTTAATTGTTATCATTCTCCAATAATTGATATTTTGACATAAAGACGGGCAGGGATGCCCGTTCCACAAGACAAGAGAGTTTCACAAGAGAATAAAAAAGAGGTCTAAAAAGACCTCTGGGTAACTCCCGATAGTAATTTCTTGTTGGAGAGTAAGTATAAAAGTTATAGAAGACCTGTGTTTAAACCTTGTTTGCCAGTAGCAAGTTCGACTTTAACGATTCTGCCACCCATTTTTTGAATACGTTGCTGTTCTTTGAACCAGTTTTCGTAAGGAACTAGTTTTGTGAAGAAGGTATTTTGAAGTTCGCGTTGGGTTCTAATCCGGGTTTGGCTAGGTACACAAGCTGTAACTTTAAACATCCGCATGGTGATAGGTCTCCTGTATGAAGTGGAATATCTTTTTTATTTCAAAAATTATGAGTGTTGAATATTTGCCTACTCATTGCAAGACTGGGAATCAATCATCAATACTAGCTTGCCAAAACTCATTAACCAAAACTTACTCAATACTTAAGTCACTTCATGTATAGCTTTCTCTATCACTTAGCACTCAGCACTCAGTACTTTTCACTCAATAAGCTCTCAGCCTTCTAGCACTCACAACTGATTCCCAGCCCTTAAATTACGCAGCTAATTTTTAGCTTCTGGCGCGCGTGTTACGACTATTAGCTCAAGCCAGAGCTGATGTAGTCTAAGTAAACGCCCATTTCTTTACCAGCGTCAGGACCTACCAAGCTAGCAGTCACTTCTTTGATTGATTGAATAGCTTGTACGGTGGCGCCTACGGGTACACCTAATGAGTTGTAGGTTTCTTTCAAACCGTTAAGTACGCGCTCATCTAAAATAGATGGGTCGCCAGCTAGCATTGCGTATGTAGCATAACGGAGGTAGTAGTCTAAGTCGCGGATGCAAGCAGCATAACGACGTGTGGTGTACATGTTACCACCTGGACGGGTGATATCTGAGTACAACAACGATTTAGCAACAGCTTCTTTTACGATTGCAGCTGCGTTTGCACTGATGGTGGTAGCTGCACGAACACGAAGTTCGCCTGTTGCAAAGTAACCTTTGAGTTTGTCGATTGCAGATGAATCAAGGTATTTGCCTTGAACGTCTGAAGAATTAATTACTGAGGTAATTGCGTCTTGCATTGTTGTTATTTCCTTATTTCCAACCGTAATTACAATAATTCGGCGCCGTTCTTTTTAATCAAGTGAGTCAAAGTTTGAAATTAATCTTTGGAGACTAATTTATGAACTATGACATAGCACCAATTACGTAGTCGAAGTAAGAGCCAGCTTCACCAGCATCTTCACCAGACATAAGTCCAGTAGCAACGCTCTTCATTGCAGCAACACCAGCAACAACAGCGTCAATGGGGGTACCAAGTGACTTGTACATTTCGCGTACACCAACAATACCGATTTCTTCGATAGGTGTTACATCACCAGATACGATTCCGTAGGTGATTAAGCGCAAGTAGTAGTCAAGGTCACGTAAGCAGGTAGCAGTCATTTCTTGACCGTATGCGTTTCCACCAGGAGAAACAACGTCAGGACGTTTTTGGAACAACTGGTCGCCAGCTTGCTTAACGATGCGCTCGCGGTTGTCGGTTAATGCTTGAGCGATACGTAGGCGCTTTTCTCCGGTGGTGACGAAGGATTTGATTCTATCCAATTCGCCAGGGCTGAGATAGCGTGCTTCTGCGTCTGCATTCACGATGGACTTCGTGACGATACTCATTTTTTGGATTCCTCCAATACTAGGTAAAACCAGATTTACGACTTACTGGCACTGTTACAACGGTTGTGAATTTATCTCGACAAGCGGTTAAACTCAACTACCTCTTATGGATTATTTTCAGGCATCCTGTTGAGTATTTATGACTCTTCTTAACACTTTGTAATATTTGCTTTCATGTTTGCTATTGTACACATTTTGTGCTTATAGTTTTAAAGCTTGTTAAGAAATGTTTCGATACACAACACAAATTAGGCTGCTGCTTAATTGACAGTCAACAGCCTAATAACATCTTATTTTATCCCCCCAACCCCCCTTAATAAGGGGGGCTTAAGTTCCTTCTTACTCCCCCCTTAATAAGGGGGGCTTAAGTTCCTTCTTACTCCCCCCTTATTAAGGGGGGTAGGGGGGGATCAGAATCAACTATTCAGCTTTAACGCTACCCAAGTAGTTACCAGCCTTTAAGGAAGGTACACGTTGATAAGGAACAACATCCTCATTAAAGTACTGAGCGTATTCAGTCGAATCTACAAGCGCGTTAACCGTAGCAACAACACCTTGCTCATTCAATAGTTGGTTATATTGATTGATTTCAGCAATTGTTGCGGGTGTACGTCCTAGTATGTGACGGAACAGTAACTCTACTACCTTGTTTTGTGGGAAGGTTGTACAGAAGCGCACTGTATAAGCATCTGAGCTAGCTAAACCACGAACGAATTCGCGTACCGAGATGGCGCCATTTTCGAGTTTGGCTTCTAACTCAGCATTACGGAATTGTTGAGGAATTTCACTGCCGTAAATATCTAATACTTGTGCATAAAGCGCATTTACAACTGTTGCAAACTCAGTTTGATTAACACCTGCTGTAAAGCGATAAATACGAACATTTTGACGTGCGCTTAAAACTTGTGAAGCAGGAGTAACTGTACGACCAACACCGCTATAAACAGGTTCGTTGCTTCTACGTCCTTGTGCCGCTAAATCTGCTATTGCTTTACCAGTCATGGGCATGGTTGACATGTCCATTTTTGACTCAGCTGGCTCAAAGCTTGGAACAACCACATCGTTGTTTTGTTTTGTGAGTTGGTTGTATAAGCGCTCTGTGTTGGGGAAGTTAGCAGCAGGTAATGTTGGGAAGCGACGATACGGTACAGTATCTTCACCAAATACATCTTGGTATTCAACAGTAGTTAACATGGCGCTAATAAACGCTTTGATACCTTGTGTTGCCAAGATTTGGTTATATTTACGAATTTCTTGTTGGTTTTGCGGCGCCCGTCCTAAGAAGTGTTTGGTTCCTAGTTCGATAACCTTGGTGTTGGGGTAAGGTGTATAGAATTCTTTTAAGTACAGGCTCGAACAACCTAAACCTTCAATAAATTCCTTAACGTTAATTTCACCGTTACCTAAACGACTTTCTAAAACCTTAAATTCACGAGACGAAGCAACATAAGGTGCAATATCGCGCTCGAAAATTTGACGGTAAGCAGCACTAATAACTGTTTGTACAGCTACTTTATCGCGAATACCAGAAACAAGCTTGAAGATTTTGGTTTGTTCACGCTGTTTCGATACACCTTGGCTGGTACGGAAAGCAACATCGGGTGCTGTACGAGCTTCTGATGGAGTACCCAACTGCACAAACATTGGTACTTCTTCTTTGGTAATGCTGGGTGTAATATCTTCACGGATACTACCAACACGTAAATTACGTCCAGATTGTCCAGCAGGTGTTAAATAACGTTCGTATGGAACAGTATCTTCACCAAAGGCTTGAGCATATTCTTCGGTATCAAGAATTGCATCAATTAATGCGTAGAAACCTTTTTTCGCACAAATATCGAAGTACTTGTTGGTTTCTTGGCGCCCATAAGTAGGACGACCGAGCAAACGACGGTGGATGTACTCAACCGATTTCATGACGTACAAGTTAGTCCAGTACATCTTGCGGAAAACATCCGACTTCGCTAACGCGCGAATAAATTCCTTAATGCTAATTTCGCCGTTTTCTAGCTTAATTTCTGCGACCTTCTGACGCTGACCTTCGTATACTTCGCGTCCGAAAACTTGTAAATAAGCAGCTTTGATTACTGCCTGTGTGGAGCTTTCAGAGAACTTTACGTTTGTACCAGCTTTTGATTTTTTACCGCGAGTTCCTGGTAACTGGTCAAGTTTGAAGACTTTTGGTCCTAGTGTACCAGGCGCCACACCACGCGCTCCAGGATTACTATTTTGGTTATTAATTCCTGGTCCCTGGTTAATTAACAGACGCTTGGTATCTTTACCGAAGAACGCAGGACTGCTGCTGGGGTTGCGGGTTTCTTTCGGGAAAATGGCGCCGAATTGAATTTCCAAGGGGTCATTACCAGAACCATATGGATGTTGGTCGGGTAATGGCTGATTGTACGACGCAAACGTTGTTAAGAACTGAGGTATTTTTCTAAATGGTGCGCTGTAATTAAATAAATCTTGTTGTGGTCCCCAGTTACGGCATTCTTGAGCTTCTTGTCCCAAACCGCGTAGGTAAGGTACAGTTTCTTCACCGAAGTAATCTGAATACTCCTGCGAATCTACCAAAGCATCAACAAGTCCAGATAGTCCTTTTGAAGAAACTATTGAGAAATAGTTTTGCACTTCCTCGCGTGAAGAAGGTCCACGACCAAGAATATGACGGAAAGCCAATTCTAAAGCGCGACTATTAATATAAGGGTCAAAGAAGTTTTTGCGGTAAAGCGGAGATTTACAAATACGACGTACAAACTCTTTCATCGAGATGTCGCCGTTCTTGACTTGTGACTCTAAATATGATAAAGACAAGCCATAAGCACGGGTAATATCACGTTCAAAGATTTGTCGATACGCAGCTTTGATAACGTCGTTCTTTTCAACCGCCGATAAACCGGTCTTCATTACGAACTTTTGGCGCCGTTCGGAAGCATTAAAGTAAATTTGGGGCAGTTCCAAACCTTGTTTGTCAGATGAATTACTCTGACGAACTTTGGTTGAAGGTGTTGGCGCTTTGAATTCGCTAATCAAAACATCCATGTACTGCTTAACAATTTCGGTAGCTTCTGGGTCTTGGCGGAAATAGCTAAGTGAAGCTCCTTTTATTTCTTGCAGCGCTACAATAGTCGCTTCTGTAGAGCAAGCATTTTCAATAATTTCGCGTAAACCGCGTGTATTTACAGCGATTATGTTAGGGTCGCCTGCAACAATTGCATAAGTTGCATAACGTAAGAACCAGCTTAAGTCACGTAGACTTTTCGCCATGTTCGACGGACCATAGCGAGCAACGTTTATTGGTCTAAAGCCTGGAGGTGTTGGACCAGTTGAAGCGGTATTAAAGATAGAACGTAAATTTTCAAAGAAACCACCACGACTTTCAACGTAGGTGACGTTTCCTAATTCCATTCCACGACGCACATCCACTACTGAGGCGCCTAACGCTTCTGATACTGCCATCGCCACTTCTGGGTCTTTTGGCTTTTCTAAGAAAGCCATTGGCGTACCACCAACAAAAATTCGGTTTGCAGCACGCGAGACGATAATCTCAGAATTATCTGTCAGAGTTTGAGCTATTTGTAAACGCTTGGCGCCAGATGCAAAGTAGCTCGCCAACTCCGAAAGTTCACCTGTTCCCAAGAAACGGTCTTGCTGTTCAGCTTGGGAAATTGTCGATAATGCTACAGTTTGATATAGTTGCGGGCGCGCAACCGAGCTTCCACCACTCGCCTTAACACTCATCGGATTTCTAAAACTCCCATCAATATTTTTTTTGTGTTAAGTCTGATTGCTTTGTACTTGACACAGTAATTAATTTATGCATCACTGTATGCCACTTAACAAAGCCATCAGAGAAAATTAACCCAGTCAGCTTATAGATTAGAACGTTTTGCGGTTCTACTGTGGATTTATTAAGAAGTATGTCGAACTTGTCACCTGAATGTATCAAGTTATGACAGTAACCACTCCATCTTATCTGAGAAATCGACTAAGTTTTGTAACGATAAGTAACAGATATCCAGTGAGATCGAATTGACTGAAAGTTTTATTAGCTAATAGTTCCGGAAATACGGAGATGTCTATTGTAGCTACTTATAGTTAGTACAGATAAGTACAAGCAAAAACTTCTGATAAATTATGCGTTTTAAGTATAAATTACTAGCCCTAGCTGCTCTATCTATCGCGCTTACACAAACTGTTACTCCTGCAACAGCGTTACCAGGACAAAGCGTTAAATCATTTCTAAAATGGGCAAAAAATAGACCTCTCCCCACGCTACAACAAAATAGTGCATACGGCGCCGTTAACAACCAACATCAAAACTATGTAAATACGGCGCCAAAAAGTAAGAAAATTAACAAGACAAATGTAACAGACAAAAAAGATACAATTAAATTCAGTCAATATAACGAAAAAGCATTAAAGTTAATCTTAAAATTGAGCCGACTCTCCGCACTAAAGAACTACATAAATGACCCGCATCATTCAAATTAAAACGTTAAAAATAGCGAACCCAGTTAAAACTGGGTTCTCGGCATTCCAGAGCCAGTGCTGTGCGGGGGTTCCCCCCGTTGAGGCAACTGGCGTCCCCCGATATAAATACCGTCAAAATATTAATTCTTCTTGGAATTAATACGAGTACTTCGGGGCTATCTGCCTTTCACGTAATAATGGTATACAGCAATTCTAGATAAAACCCCGCAATTGTAGCACAGGCATCCTGCCTGTGCAGTGCATAGTTAATTTTTTACCACAGAGACACAGAGTTCACAGAGAAATACTAAATTCCCTTATTAACATAAGCACTTTCAACAAATCTAGGAACACAACTACTTACATTAAAAGCTGCTGCCAACTCCACATCTTGACCAAACCCACGAGAAATTAACTCTTTACCAGAACTACATTTCCTCAAATAACCTAACAAATCATCTTTAGAACTTTGAAACGCTGCAATAGCTACTTGTGCTTCGGGTGAAAAAGTACCCTTCAAATAACTTAAAATAGCTCCGGCGCCAACTAAATCTTCAAACGCAAAACGTAAACTATCATCTTCCCACCTTTCACCTGCGGGTATAACAGCAACATTATCAAACCTTTGAGCAAATTTTGCTACCGCTTCACAATTTCGTAAACAACCAGCTAATGTTAATGTATTTCCAGTTTCAAGCGTTAGGGTTGCACCATTAGGAGAAGGCAAAACCAATTTTGTTCCAGCAGGTATATTTTGTAATGATGCAGGAGAAAGAGAATACTTCTCAGATTGTCGTTTGCCTGCCAATTCTGCTTTTAAAGATTCAGCGTAAGCTTTTGCTTCGTCCTTCCATCTATAAGGATAAACGATGGCGCCGTTATTAGTCGCGATTTCAACACAAGTGGAAAACGACAGAACATCAACAATAATAATGATATTGCTGATAGGTGCTAGTTTGTGGGCGCCGTGTAAACCCCATTCGCAAGTTATATCAAACTCTGCTTGGTCATAAATCATAAGGTAGAAAATATTATATTGCGATTTTATTGCCAACAGAGGTTAAAAACAATAATTATTTTCACTTGTAATGCACGAATTTCCATATACTACCATAATTTACACCTTCTAGCTTTTCAATACCATATAGTGTAAATCTTGACTGCTAACAATCAAAATTTTTATACCAGCTTTTATTGACAGATTATTTAGCTTGCGAATACGATTGAAGCGTTTAAATATAACAGCCCTATATTATCCGTAAATGTAGAGACGTGATATATCACGTCTCTGTAAAACGCAAATTTTACGTATTCGGCTTTATTTGAAAAATTTATGAAACAACAAAGTCATGCCAATAATATACGAATTATTTGGAAAACCAGTATGTATTTCGTCTGAGGAGGATATTCAAGAAAGAAAAGCTGCATTTTGCCCTTTTACAAAAACTAGATGTGATGGAGGAGGCAACCGACATCAAACAAAGATTGATTTAAATAAAAATCAAAAGTAATAGATTTATCAGATAAAAATTGTTCAACTATACATTTACCTAATATACGGGAAAGTATAGGAGGTACAGAATTAGCAACTAATCGATGCTGGTCTAAGGTTTTTACACTTCCACTACGTCCACGTATTGGACCGATTAGAATATGTTCGTCTGGAAAACCATGTAATCTCATGCATTCGCGCGGTGTTAGGTAACGGTCTTCTGAAGGATGGTAAAAAACTTCACCTCCTCTCAATGTTAAACTGGGTTGCCGCCAAGATAATCTTCTAAATTTAGTTGTATCTTTGAGAGGGTCAAGCCGTTGTCTTTGTTCAGATGGCAAATTTAATTGTCTCGCTAAACATTCTCCTTCAGGAACCCCATGAATTCTAGCTTGGTCTCGTTTTGGTGTAATATCCGTATGGTTTGGTACTGTTTCTAGTTCTCCTTTCTTTACAGGTGCTGGTAAATCAGCTATGGCATCATACACTGTTACATATGGTTTATAAATATAATTAAACAATGTATTTTCTAGCTTATCTGTAGGACAATGAGTGGGTTCGGGAAAAATAAATTTTTCCTGTGACGCTACAATAAATAAACGCTCTCGGAGTTGTGGCACTCCGTAGTCAGATGCTTTTAATATTTTATAATTAACTTTATAACCTATTTTTTGTATCTCTTTAATTAAATTCAATAATACGCCTCCTTTCTGCTTGTTTAAACAAGGAGCGCTTAAAAGACCTTTAACTTGTTCAATTAGAATTACTTTAGGCAAAAAGACGCGCGCAAATCTTACAATCTCAAATAGTAACAAACCTCTGTCATCTACTAAAGAATGCCTTTTTCCTATTAATGAAAACGACTGGCAAGGAGGTCCACCAGCTAAAATATCTAGTTCACCAGGAGATATGCCTAAGTTTTCAATCAAAATTTCTGGGTTTACTTGTCTAATATCAGAGGCAGTTTCACAATTAATTTTGTTATTAGATAACCAATTATGAAGTGTTGAAGCAGCATTTACATCTATTTCCGCGCAGAAGAGAGGCTGAAATCCGCATTCGTGTAAGCCTAAATCTATTCCACCAATTCCACTAAAGAGTGATATTGAAGAATATTGACGCGCGTGTGAAATAGCCATAGACGTAATGTGAGCAAAGTTTTTAAGCACAAGTTCATACATTTATACCCTAAATTATACTCAAAAACAAAATATATTACAAAATTATAAGATTTAACAGATGGTTGATTTATTTGTAAGGAAAGGCTTGCGATGCCTGTTCCACAAGAAGTATGTTAAATTAGATTGTGCTTTCTTGAAGGATTACTAGTTTAAAGGTAAGCAGTTTATTTTTAGTTAAATTTGTTTAGTTTCCATAACGGTGTTGAACCTTTGTAAGCTTCTTCAAGTTTAATTTTATGTTTGCTAGTCAGTTCATTACGTAGTTGCTCGTCAGCGTTGAAAAGAAAATAGGTAGTAAAATTGTTAGAAATTTTTGATATATTAAATTCTTTGGCTTTGAATGCCTGAAATTTGACTTGATCATCTAATAAATAACTCCATGACATTAAATTACCAAATCACCAGTCATTATCACAGTCTACGCATACTATCAATGGTGATTTACTTTGATTAACGATTTGAGCTAGTTGGGGATTTTCGTAATTATAATATTTATTCCACCATGCTTTTTGTTGGAAGTTTAACGACCATGATGTTATACTCATGACAATTATTGCAGCTAGAACTGTTCGCCAAATTACTTTAGATAATTGACTATGCTTTTGGTTTTCTTTAACTTTTGTACCTAGCAAATAGGCAAGAATTAAAAGGTAGCCAAGGTAAGGTATTATTGAGTAACGTAATTGAATTGAGCGTGTTCCACCAAAAATTATATCGGGAATAGCTAGAGTTAATACGGGCAAGAATGTTAATATCCATAAAAAAGAAGATGCCTTTTTAGGCGCCTTGTGTAAAAAGTAAACGGCAAATAAAGTTAGTAATATTAGCGCTCGGATAGTTAACCACCAGAAGGCATTTTCTGTATTATCTCTGAGATAAATGGGTGTGATGTCAAAAAAGATACGGCTAAAATGAACTTGCCAACCTGTTAGTAAGTCATTAAAAGCTAATGGATTATTTATCCAACTTACTGTTTCCACAACTTTATTAATCTGAGATAGAATCAAAAATAACCAAGGTGAAAATGCTAATAATGCTAGAAGAGTTGACTGTAAATAATTGGTTAAAATCTTTTTATTTCTAATACCGTAATTTACTACTACATATATTCCATGTGTTACAGCAACGAATCCAAAAATTAAATGCGTGTAAAAACCAAGTATAACTGTTCCTGTGTAAATAAACCAATCTTGCTTAGTCTGGCGCCGGATAGCTCGAAGCATAATAGCACTAGATAGTAAAATTGTCAAGATATGCAAACTGTACATTCTTGCTTCTTGTGCGAACAAAATATGAAATGGTGATACCGCTATAAGTAACGTGGCAACAGTAGCTATAAATGATGATTCAAATAACTCAATACAAAACCAGTAAGCAACTCTTAGCGTCAACACACTGAATATTGCAGAAACACTGCGGATAGCTGTAGGTGAGGAACCAAAGATATTAACCCAAAAGTGTGTAAGGACAAAATATAATGGTGTGTGCTTTGGGTCTTCTGTACCAAGACCTTTGATAACATCAATCGTATTTTTTTCAGGAGTTGGTGTTTGAAATTTTTGTAAATCCTTTATTGGAGTAACTTGACCATTTACAGCTCCTTGGACTAGTTCTTGCTTTGTGTGACCGTGGACTCGCAATAACGTAAACGTCTCATCTGCCCAATATAACTTGTAGTGCAGGTTAATAAACCGCATTATTACACTTGCTACAAGTATTACAAGAAATACGCTTCGCCATATGCTGGGTTTGCTTGTGGTACTGTTTTGCATTATTTAACTATATATATATGTTGAATTTAATATAACCGTTCAAAACGCCCAACCACGCGATAGACTCAGAGATGCAGCGATGTTGTTTATACTATGTCCGATACTCAAAAAGTTAGCGAGAAAGTTGCTAAACTCTACGATACATATCCGTTTCCGCCAGAACCTATACTAGATGAGGCGCCTCCAGGTTACAATTGGCGGTGGAATTGGTTGACTGCCTATAATTTTTGTACTGGCATGAAACCGCAAAAACGAGATATTCGTATTCTCGATGCTGGTTGTGGGTCGGGTGTTGGAACTGAGTATTTAGTACATTTGAACCCAGAGGCACAGGTTGTAGGGATAGATTTAAGTGCGGGAACACTCGCTGTGGCTAGAGAACGTTGTCAACGTAGCGGCGCCAATCGTGTAGAATTTCATCAGCTAAGTTTATTTGATGTCGAACAGCTACCTGGGGAATTTGATTTAATAAATTGTGTTGGGGTTCTACATCATACCGATGACCCAGTTCGAGGAATTCAAGCTTTAGCAAAAAAACTGGCGCCTGGTGGTTTGTTTCATATATTTGTATATGGGGAATTAGGACGTTGGGAAATTCAACTTATGCAACGTGCTGTTGCGTTACTCCAAGGTGATAAACGTGGAGATTATAAAGATGGAGTCAAAGTGGGACGGCAAATTTTTGCTTCGCTTCCAGAAAATAATCGAATTGTGAAGCGAGATAAGGAACGGTGGTCATTAGAAAATCATCGTGATGAGAATTTCGCGGATATGTACGTACATCCCCAGGAGATTGACTATAACATTGATACGCTATTTGAGCTTATTGATGCTTCGGGTTTGGAATTTGTCGGTTTTTCAAATCCTGGGTTTTGGGACTTGCAAGCGCTTTTGGGTAAATCACCTGAACTAATGGAGCGTGCAGAAGGTTTGACGGAGCGTCAGCGTTATCGTTTGATTGAATTATTAAATCCTGAAACTAGTCATTACGAGTTTTTTCTGGCACGTCCACCTTTGAATAAAGCTAACTGGTCATCAAATAGTATATTACTAAGTGCGATACCTGAAGTTAGCCCATGCATAGATGGGTTCCCAAGTCAAACAATATTTAACTATGATTACAAAATAGTAAATCTATCTAACGCAGAGTTAGCTTTTATGCAGGCTTGTGATAACAGTAAAAGTGTGGATGAAATTTTAAAATCTGTAGATTTCAATTTGGATGGAGTCCGGCGCCTCCTAACACAACAATTAATTATGATGGCGCCAATGTAGTTCGTAGATATGCACAGGATAGAAAAAACTAAATGTAGATAATTATGATTAGTGAGTGCAGTGTATTCCTCGGAAATATCAAGTGTGATATATCACTCAGTAAGTAGAGTCTACTGAAATTAGGTTCAGCAAGACACAAACGGGTGAAAAGTAGGAGCTAAAATGTGAAGGGGAAGGATGAATATTTATCGCTTCAAGTAAAATAAGCCTTGAGAGCAGGTTATCATCCTGATTGGTTTTCGCTTTTTCGACAAAGTTCGTAACGGGCGCCAATCCTCGCAATATTGAGCATGAAATGGAGGCAATGTCCAGTTTTCAATCACTAAATGGTCAATCAGTTGCCTAAAACGGGTTACGTGGGGCGAATTCTTGGTCAAATTGGAGTTAACAATTAAGTTAGTTGTTTTTTTCTAAAGTAATGTTACCCAATCGTGATATGATTTTACTGGCTGAGTGTGCAGTCAACATAACTAGAAAATACTGGTTTAAAGTCCCGTGAGCTTGTCAGAAGAAACAACCGAACCCACACCAACAATACGACAAGAAGCTCAATCCGGTGTTGAGGACTCCGAGCCAGTTGGTTCTATGCAAGAGTTCTATCGACTCTATCAAGAGTTGCTAACGATTACTCTTGTGATAACGGGGATTATTTTCGTCTCTGTTTGGATTTTCTATTCTCTGAACATTGCCCTAAACTATTTGCTTGGGGCGTGTGCCGGCTTAGTTTATATTAGAATGTTGGCGAAAGATGTTGAGGGATTGGGGCCAGAAAAACAGAAGCTAAGTAAAACGCGCTTCGCATTATTGGTAATAGTAATTTTGCTCGCATCGCGGTGGGATGAATTACAGGTAATGCCCATATTTTTGGGATTTCTGACTTATAAGGCAACTCTCATCTTCTATGTAATTCGGACGGCTTTTAACGCTGACTAGCGCTTTATACGCGGGATAACCGAAAAAGTAAATCTAGATTTTGCGGTTAGGTTTATATCTACCCGTAAGATTTGCCCCTGCTCTTAATTTAAGATGGGAGAAACATTTGATATAGGAAGAAAATGGTGAATTTTATCAACGTCTTCCATTCTCTTACCCTTGCCGAGTTAGAAGTTGGAAAACACTTTTACTGGGAATTGGGTGGATTAAAAGTACATGGGCAAGTATTTCTCACTTCTTGGTTTGTTATTGGTCTTCTCGTAATAGCATCGCTTGCTGCAACGAGAAATATCCAGAAAGTTCCTAGTGGTATCCAAAATTTAATGGAATATGCCCTAGAATTTATTCGGGACTTGACAAAAAACCAAATTGGTGAGAAAGAGTATCGCCCTTGGGTGCCTTTTATTGGCACATTATTTTTGTTTATTTTTGTCTCGAACTGGTCTGGTGCTTTAATACCTTGGAAGCTATTAAAATTGCCTGAAGGTGAATTAGCGGCGCCGACTAATGACATCAATACAACTGTTGCATTGGCATTGCTGACTTCTTTAGCGTACTTTTACGCTGGTTTTAGCAAAAAAGGTTTGGGTTATTTCAGAAAGTATATCGAACCAACCCCAATCTTGTTACCAATTGCAATTCTTGAAGATTTCACCAAACCTCTTTCCCTAAGTTTCCGTCTTTTTGGTAACATTTTGGCGGATGAGCTGGTGGTTGGAGTACTAGTTTTACTAGTTCCTTTGTTTGTTCCTCTACCGGTAATGGCTCTTGGTTTATTTACCAGTGCTATTCAAGCGTTAGTGTTTGCCACCCTAGCTGCTGCCTATATTCATGAGGCATTAGAAGGACATGGCGAAGAACACGAGGAACATTAAACAACATCAAAAGATACATCGATTTGATGTAATTTTAGATTGGAATCTAATCTAGCAACCTGTTCATTATTTGTAATAACACCGAGGAAAACCAAAATGGATCCATTAGTTTCTGCTGCTTCAGTACTTGCTGCTGCTCTCGCTATCGGTTTAGCTGCAATTGGACCTGGTATTGGTCAAGGTAATGCTGCTGGACAAGCAGTTGAAGGTATTGCTCGTCAACCCGAAGCAGAAGGAAAAATTCGCGGTACATTGCTGTTAACCTTGGCGTTCATGGAATCGTTGACAATTTACGGTCTGGTTATCGCTCTAGTATTATTGTTTGCGAACCCATTCTCCGCGTAATACAAATTTTTAATGTAGAGACGCTGTATGTATAGTTAGTAACTATCACCGTCTCTACAGTAATACGCCCCCAAATTTTGGATTTTATCAATAAAAATTGCCGTATAGTGCGCGGACGAGGCAAGAAATGTTTGATTTTGATGCAACCCTGCCTTTAATGGCATTACAATTCCTGCTTTTGGCGGCTTTATTAAACTCGATCTTCTATAAGCCTTTAACAAAGGCACTAGATGACCGCGATAACTACATTAGAACCAACAAGGTTGATGCTCGCGAGCGTTTGGATAAAGCCGAGCGAATAGCGAAAGATTACGAACTGCAACTTGCAGAAGCACGTAAGCAAGCACAAGCAGCAATAAATCAGGCTGAAGCAGATGCTCAATCAATTTATTCTAAGAGTATTGCAGAAGCTCAACAAGAAGTTCAAAAGCAGCGTGAAGAAGCATCACGCGAAATTGAAAGTCAAAAAGAGTCAGCGATGCGTTCTTTAGAACAACGAGTAGACTCTTTAAGTCAGCAAATTCTAGATAAATTATTGGGACAAACTGTTTAGACAAAGCGATATATTTTTTCATCGCCCTATCAGTCCCAAAAGCCCAACATATTTTTTATATATTGGGGAGAAATCAACGTATTAGCAGTTAAGTACGCAGTTGTAGATGGGTATAATGGGCACCTTAATATTATTGGCGACAGAGGCGGTTGCCGGTCACGCCGAAGAAGGTGGTTTCGGTCTAAACCTAGACATTTTAGAAACCAATATAATTAACCTGGCAATTCTGGTTGGCGTACTAGTTGTATTTGGACGTAAGTTTCTTACTGATACTTTGAGCGCGCGTCGTACTAGTATTGAAATCGAAATAAAAGAAGCAGAAGGACGTGCCAAAGAAGCAGAGAAGTCATTAGCAGAAGCGCAAAAGAATTTAACTCAAGCACAGCAAGAAGCGGAGCGCATCCGTTCTTCTGCTAGCGAAAATGCTCAAAAAGCTAAAGAAGCTATTTTGGCACGTGCCCAAGTCGATGTGCAGCGTCTTAAAGATGCTGCTGCTGCTGATTTGACGAGCGAACAAGATAAAGCAATTGCACAACTACGATCGAGAGTTGTTGCGCTGGCTCTTCAAAAAGCTGAGTCACAGCTAAAATCTGGAATTGCTGAAGATACACAGCACGCATTAATCGACCGCAGCATTGCGCTATTGGAGGTAAGTTAGATGAAAAGTACTGTTGCTACTGAAGAAATCGCTGCTCCTTATGCACAGGCATTAATGTCTGTAGCGCAATCTAATAACTTGACCGAAGCGTTTGGTGATGACGCGCGGTCAATAGTCGGTTTACTTTCTGAAAGCGAAGACCTTCGTAACTTTTTTGACAACCCTTTCATTCAAATTGATACAAAGAAGTCTCTTGTTAATCGTTTACTGAGCGACGATACGAACGGCTTCTTTCGGAATTTTTTGATGCTATTGGTTGATAGAAAGCGAATTTCTTTCCTTGAACCAATCATGAGGCAGTATTTATCACTGCTACGCGAATTAAATCAGACGGTTTTAGCTGAAGTAACTTCTGCAATTCCTTTAAGTGAAGCGCAAGAGCAAGCAGTAATCGAAAAAGTCGTTGCGATGACTAACGCGCGTTCTGTGGAGCTTGAAAAAAAGGTAAACAGCGATTTGATTGGTGGTGTCATCATCAAAGTTGGTTCGCAGGTAATTGATGCTTCTTTACGCGGTCAATTACGGCGCCTGTCTTTAAGTTTAGGTAGTTAAACGTCTCTAAAGAAAGCACGAGAAACATGAGTATTTCAATTAAGCCTGACGAAATTAGCAGCATTATTCAGCAGCAAATCGAGCAATACGACAAAGAAGTCAAAGTTGCTAACGTTGGTACCGTACTTCAAATAGGTGACGGTGTTGCCCGCGTGTACGGTTTGGAAAAAGCAATGGCGGGTGAGTTGCTTGAGTTTGAAGACGGTACAATCGGTCTTGCGCTCAACTTAGAAGAAGACAACGTTGGTGCGGTATTAATGGGTGAAGGTCGCAACATCCAAGAGGGAAGTACCGTTACCGCTACAGGTCGTATCGCTCAAGTACCAGTAGGTGATGCGATTGTTGGACGTGTAGTTGACGCATTGGGTAATCCTATCGACGGTAAAGGTGAAATCAAGTCAACTGAAAGTCGCTTGATTGAATCGATGGCGCCTGGTATTATTGCACGTCGTTCGGTACACGAACCAATGCAAACAGGTATCACCGCTATTGACTCGATGATTCCCATTGGTCGTGGACAGCGCGAGTTAATTATTGGTGACCGTCAAACTGGTAAAACAGCGGTTGCTATCGACACGATTATTAACCAAAAAGGCGAAGATGTAATTTGTGTATACGTTGCCATTGGTCAAAAAGCTTCAACCGTAGCTAACGTTGTTCAAACATTACAAGAAAAAGGCGCTCTAGATTATACCGTTATTGTTGCCGCTAACGCATCTGAAGCAGCACCACTACAATTTTTGGCGCCATACACAGGAGCAGCAATTGCTGAGTACTTTATGTACCAAGGCAAAGCTACTCTAATTATTTATGACGATTTGTCGAAGCAAGCTGCTGCATACCGTCAAATGTCCTTGTTACTCCGTCGTCCACCCGGTCGTGAAGCATATCCTGGTGACGTATTTTACATTCACTCTCGCTTATTAGAGCGTGCTGCAAAACTCAGCGATGAGCTTGGTAAAGGTAGCATGACAGCGTTACCTATCATTGAAACTCAAGCAGGTGACGTATCCGCATATATTCCTACCAACGTAATTTCGATTACCGACGGTCAAATTTTCTTATCCTCTGACTTATTTAACGCTGGTGTTCGTCCCGCTGTAAACCCAGGTATTTCAGTATCACGGGTAGGTTCAGCAGCACAAACCAAAGCGATGAAGAAAGTCGCAGGTAAAATTAAACTTGAACTCGCACAGTTCGACGACTTACAAGCATTTGCACAATTTGCATCTGACTTAGATAAAGCTACCCAAGACCAATTAGCACGTGGTGTACGCTTACGCGAACTTCTCAAACAGCCACAAAACTCCCCATTGTCTGTATCTGAGCAAGTAGCTATTCTTTACGCTGGTATTAACGGCTACTTAGATGATGTACCTGTTGAGAAAGTAGGCGCCTTCACAAAAGGTTTGCGCGAATACTTAAAGAACAGCAAACCAGCATACGCTCAAGCAGTACAAACTTCTAAAGTAATGGGTGACGCAGAAGAAGCAGCACTCAAAGAAGGTATTACTGAGTACAAGAAGACCTTTGCAGCGTAAAAAATAGTGATGAGTGCTGAGTGCTGAGTGCTGAGTGCTGAGTAAAATGCATAAAACTCAGCACTCAGCACTGTCAACTCAGCACTCTACAAGCACTTAGGAGTTTAAGATTATGGCTAATTTAAAAGCAATACGCGACCGAATTCAATCGGTTAAAAATACCAAGAAAATTACCGAAGCAATGCGACTTGTTGCTGCTGCACGTGTACGACGCGCGCAAGAACAAGTTTTATCAACACGTCCTTTTGCTGACAGATTAGCACAAGTACTTTACGGTTTACAAACTCGCTTACGGTTTGAAGATGCAGATTTACCACTGCTCAAAAAACGTCCAGTTAAAACCGTTGGTATATTAGTAATTTCTGGAGACCGTGGTTTGTGCGGTGGTTATAACTCCAGCGTTATCAAACGTGCAGAAATTCGTGCAAAAGAACTTAAAGCAGAAGGACTAGATTATAAATTTGTGATTGTTGGACGTAAAGCATCACAATTCTTCCAGCGTCGCGAATATCCAATTACTGCGACCTTCATGGGTTTAGAGCAAATTCCTACTGCGACTGAAGCTACTAATATTGCTGACGAACTACTTTCTTTGTTCTTGTCTCAAAGCGTAGACAGAATAGAGTTAGTTTACACAAAGTTTGTTTCATTGGTAAGTTCACGTCCAGTTGTTCAAACTTTGCTACCTCTTGACCCTCAAGGTTTAGAAGCAGCAGACGATGAAATTTTCCGCTTAACTACTCGTGGTGGTCAGTTTGAAGTTACGCGCGAAAAAGTAACAACCGAAGTGCGTGCTTTCCCTCGTGACATGTTGTTCGAGCAAGACCCAGTACAAATTTTGGATTCCTTGTTGCCTTTGTACTTAAGCAACCAGTTATTACGCGCGCTCCAAGAATCTGCAGCAAGTGAACTTGCCGCACGGATGACTGCTATGAGTAACGCGAGTGATAACGCTGCTCAACTCATTGGTTCCTTGACATTAGGATACAACAAAGCTCGTCAAGCTGCTATTACTCAAGAAATTCTTGAGGTTGTTGGTGGCGCCGAAGCTTTAAACTAGTACAAATGTAATTCTGAGCGCAATCCGAAGGATTTCCCGTAGGGTAGCGAAGAATCTCGTACACGTTGTCATTCTGAGCGAAGCGAAGAATCTCGCAAAGTCTTCATAGATAAAGAGATGCTTCACTGCGTTCAGCATGACATTTTTAGGAATCTTGCTACAAAACATCTTTTTCGGGCGCCGGATATAAGAATTCTTTAAGGCGCCTCAAGAATTGTTGGCAATTTTTGAAATCTTGTACTACAAT
Organism: Calothrix sp. PCC 7716; assembly: GCF_019977735.1. Classification (GTDB taxonomy): domain Bacteria; phylum Cyanobacteriota; class Cyanobacteriia; order Cyanobacteriales; family Nostocaceae; genus Dulcicalothrix. The sequence goes on from NZ_AP025018.1 coordinate 2,391,092, forward strand.
AAAAATATCTAAACAACACGGGTCTGTACTGGTTTCGACGGGGTAGTGAAAGCTGTTCGTTGATGCAGGTCGAGAGGGAGTGTCTCTCGTAAATAAAGGCTCAAAACAATAGATGCAAACAACATCGTAAAATTTGCTCGTAAGGATGCCCTAGTAGCAGCCTAAAAGCCTCTTTCAGGTCCGAGCGTTTCTAGTTTGACTCCGTTAAGAGCTAGAGACAACCCTCAACGGATGCGCCAACAAGTTTCCTCTGGTAGACTAGTTAGCAAAGAAATCACCAGAGCATCCTACCGTCTGGGATAATAGACGATTCCCGCCTTGAGGGTAAGATAGGCTAAACCTGTGAATGATGCGGAAGTTAATACCTATTTCGGACGGCAGTTCGATTCTGCCCAGATCCATAAGTAAAACTAATGAGTCCACTGTATAATTATATATATACAGTGGACTTTAGTTTTATGGGTGAATCATTACACAGGATGGAACTTAGAAAATTTTGCAACGACTTCATTGTGGAATAATCATCAGCTACATCCAAGAACAGCTAGTTTAGATAGGATTGATTCAAAATTAGGATATATAGAAGGAAACGTACAGTTTGTTAGCGTTATGGCAAATTATGCAAAGCTAGATTTTCAAGAAGCGCAGCTTTTAGAGTTTTGTAAAGCTGTGTATGATTATCGTTACCATTATAGTTTTCCAATTAAAAAATATCCAAATTAAATCTTGTGGGATAGGCGTCTCGCCTGTCCTACACACCCGCCTTGGATTCAAATCCAAGGCTAATAGCTTAAGTCTACTAAAGTAGACTGGGCAGATTAATGAGGCACAAGAGTTACTTGCTCTTGAAGTCCCAAAATTCAAAAATCTTGTTTTGCAATGGTCAGATTCATTAATAACTGATGAGAGAAAGCAGCTTAAAACAGCATATCGCTTTACGGCGCCTCTCTTTAAGCAATATATCAGTAACGAGCGCGTAGAAAGAATTGTTTACATTTCCTCAGCAGATAATTCTTTGTCTCAAGACCAAATACGGCGGAAGAAAAAGGATGTTGAGTTAGAGTTTGAAATGTCCTATAGCTCTATATTTGATCAAAAATGGACATATCGACAAATCGCTGTAGCTGAATATCTAGATGCCAAGAGCGAGCTTTTAGCAAGGTTAGAAAGTATACAAGCTTTCGCTGATACTTGTAAAAGTAGAGGCGCCAAGAGCAGTCTTGATATTCTTCCTGATGGTAACGTAGAACCTGGGTTACACAGCTTACCAGCAAACTAAAAAATATAAACTTATAGTTCAAAAAATTATCTCAGCTTTAGCCAAGCGAATACATCATCTACACAAATTGTAAAATTTATACCTGGTAACACAGGTAAAATATCTTTAAGAGTTAACAGACTAGGTAGAGTATCTGGTTGATAAACAATGATAGAACGTTCGCTTGGGTCAATCAACCATCCAAGCAACGAGCCATTTCTTATACAATATAAAATATTACCTGTTACCTTGGTTTGACTTTGGTCTGGTGAAAGAATCTCAATTACCCAATTTGGAGCAAAATCGATACCAGTACTAATAATATCGCCATTTTCATCAACTGGTAGCCTGTCTTTCGCAACTACCGAAACATCAGGAACAACCGAACGATTACCAAATGTACAGCGTAATTCTGGAAAAGCCTCATAGTTACTAGCTGTTGCATCAATACCTGCTATTAAACGTTTCTGTAAAAGACTATGCTTGCCTCCACCCATTGGTTTTTGAGATATAATAGTGTTTATGTACTCCCATGCGGGTGATTCGTCAATGTAAGGAAGTTGTAGAAATTCTTCCAAAGTGGTTTTTGGAATTGAAATGGTCTCCATAAACACCTTTTTGACATTTGTTGTTATGTGCATTAGGCACAACAGTATTTTATCTTAATTAAATAAATTATGTAAATTTGCTGGATATGGACACAAGCAAACGGCGCCTTTATGCAAAAACATGATCAAATAGAGATTAACTAGATCATTAAGGGGATTTATGATCATGTTTCTGAGTTACTGTAGGTTTAACTTGGCAAAGGAGATACCTTTCTAATGCCAAGTTAAGTGGAGTAATATTATAGGAACTGCCCATGCAGTCGTTTGAACCAGGCTTTATTGAACGCCAACCAATTACTCGAAATATACTGCGAACTATCCGACTTATCGGTGAGTACAAAGGTAAGCAGGAACTATTCAACCAACAGGCGCCGCAAGTGTTGGAAACACTACAACAAGCTGCCCTGATCCAAAGTACCGAATCATCTAACCGTATTGAAGGGGGAAGTAGATCCCCTCGAACGTATCAAGGCACTAGTCGCGCAAAAAACTACACCGCAAAACCGCTCTGAGCAAGAGATTTATATCAGATACTTCAAGCCAGGGTAGTTTCTGCTAAGTGGTGGTAAGTGAAAATCTTCTAATAACAACATTACAGAAACTCGACCAGATGGCTCAACAGTTGTACGTTTTGCAACAGTTACTGTTATGGCATCTGGCGCCATGACCCAGTTACACGAACGCTTCAACCCTTAAATCTTGCACCTGGGCTTATTGAGAATCAAACAGCTTGTAATGCTTATTCATGCTTCGGGTGGGCACTGCCCACCTTACTCTTATTGAGAAGCTGCAAGATGTTAGTTATCTTCAATTGTTTTTCAAGCCTTACTAAATTAGGCTTCTGGATTATTTATCTTAAAAAAGAAGATCATATTTTTATTTTCAACGTATCAATAGGTAAAATACCAGAATCACTTCTACAAAAATTAGACAAACCGCCAGCATTGCCACGTCTTTATGTCAAAAATTAGGAAGGAAAGTAGAGGCGCCTCTGTGTAGCCTTGATATTCTTCCTGATGGTAGCGTAGAACCTGGCTTATATACTTTACCCGCAACCTAAGAAAAATATAAACTCATATTTATAAGTAAAAATAATTACTGTCCAAATAAGCCAGTAGTAAATTCAACAATTATTAGTCCATTTATAATGGACTTACGCTATTAGCCTTGGAATTTGATTCCAAGGCGGGTATGAATTGTTTGAATAAATCTCGATACATTATTGATTAATATTGCATTAAATTATACATCGCCTTTATGCAAAAACATGATCAATGATAGATTAACTAGATCATCATGTTCTTTTTTTTACGCGGTGTGGAGAGACGTTACATGTAACGTCTCTACTTGGTGGTCATTTTTACTTATCTTTTGCGTAACTTCAAGATATTCCTCTGTAGAATAACAGAGACGAAAAATAAATATGTTGCTATATTTCGGGATAGACTGCGATGAAATTGGATTTCGTAAGATTTTTTCAAGCTTGTAATCCCAGTAAGACCTTAGTCGTGGGAGATGCAGAAGATAGAAAGTATTATATTGATTTTTCTAAAGTTCGAGGCGCCAGAATTATTGAAGAGTTAGGACGAACTATCACCCGTCTTTCACCTGACCAACCGACTTGTCAATTGTTTACTGGACACATAGGTTGTGGTAAATCTACTGAATTACTACGCCTGAAAGCTGAGTTAGAGCAACAAGCTTTTCATGTAGTCTATTTTGAGTCAAGTCAAAGTCTTGACATGGCGGATGTAGATGTTACTGATATATTGCTCGCAATTGCCCGTGAAGTTAGTCAAAGTCTGGAAGCTATCAAAATCAACTTGAAACCAGGATACTTTAAAACTTTATTCACAGATATTAGTAATTTTTTACTAACACCGATAGAAGTCTCTGAGATTCAATTCTCTACTGGTATTGCAAATATTACTACTCGCACTAAAGATAGTCCTAAACTCAGAAACCAACTGCGACAATATTTAGAACCTCGCACTAACGGTATTATCGAATCTATAAATAACGAACTATTCAAACCTGCACAAGATTTGCTCAAAAAGCATGGTAAGAAGGGACTGGTAGTAATAGTTGACAACCTTGACCGTGTTGATAACTCGATTAAACCATCAGGTTATTACCAACCTGAATATTTGTTTGTGGAACGTGGCGAACAATTGAACCAGTTAAATTGCCATGTAGTTTATACAATACCTCTAGTATTAATTTTTTCTAATGCATTAGGAAGACTAACCAACCGTTTTGGTGTAGACCCCAAAGTATTGCCGATGGTACCTGTGCAACAGCGTGATGGTTCAGAATGTGATGAAGGAATTTTAAGATTACAACAGCTAGTAATGGCGCGCGCGTTTCCTGGTGTAGATTGGGGAATAAGTCAAAATTTGATTACAGAAGTTTTTGATAATTCTGACACTTTAAAGCAACTTTGTTTAGCTAGTGGTGGTCATGTGAGAAATTTATTAATGCTACTTTATCGTTGTCTACAGCGTGAAGACCCACCGATATCACGCGAATGTTTGGATAGTGTAATTCGTCAGCGTCGAAATGAGTTAAGTTTGGCTATTAGTTTGCAAGAATGGGATTGGTTGCGTGATGTTGCTAAACACAAAGATTTGCGGGGTCAAGATGGATATCAAGTTTTGATACGCAATATGTTTGTGTTTGAGTATCGTGATTATGATGGTTCTTGGTTTGATGTAAATCCAATTTTAGCAGAAGCAAAAGAATTAGTTTTTGGATAATTTAACCTCCTAACTCTGCGTCCTCTGCGTCTCTGTGGTGAAAAATTCTTTATTTTACCACAGAGACACAGAGTTCACAGAGGGGGAAGACGTAAGTATTATGAGTAATATAGAAGATATTAATGCCGAAAATGAGCAATCATTAAAAACTTTAGTGAGAACTATTCGACTGTCCCAAGGTCAGTTTTCTCTAGTTTTACTACGCTGTAATTATACCGGGTTACAGCAACGTATAACCGCGCGCTTACATGAACTCTCACCTATAAAAATCAGCGAATTGTCTCTTCAAGCATCTGTCAAAACTTTTTACACCACTATTTTAGAAGGTATTGGAGACGAGGCGCCTTTTTCGTTGATGGTATCTGGATTAGATACAGTCGAAGACCTTGATAATCTTTTGACTTCTGCAAACCAAGTTCGAGAAGAGTTTAGAAAGAATTTTGCATTTCCTTTACTTGTATGGGTTAATGACCAAGTTCTACAAAAGTTTATTAAACTGGCAACTGATTTAGAAAATTGGGCAACGGTTATTCAGTTTAATAGTACTACATCGGAGTTAGTTAGTTTGATACGCGATACTACAGATGATATCTTTGCTGGTAATTTTACTCCAAATATACAAACTTGCTGTGAAATCGAGTCAGCACAACAAGATTTACAATGGCGCCGCTCCGAAATGGCGCCGAATGATAAAGCTAGTTTACAATTTATTTTAGGTTATCGTGCGTATTTACATGAACAAATAGACACTGCCTTAGAATTTTACAATCAAAGTTTAGATTATTGGCAAGAGCATGACTTAGAACGACAAGGAATTTTACTGGTAAATATTGCTTTAGTTTACGAACTTAAAGGCGAAAAATTTCAAGTAGATTATATTAAATATCTTGAAGAGAGTAAAGATTATCTTCAAAAAGCTCTTAATTGTTTTGAACAAGCACAGCGTTTTGATTTAGTTGCTAAATATATCATCAAATTGGGTGATGTGTTACGAAGCTTACAAGCATGGGATGGTTTACAGCGTCTTGCTCAAAAAGCTTTGGAGTTGAATCAAAAATATGGAAATGCGCTACAAATTGCTAGAAATTACGGTTTTTTAGCTGAGATAGCGCTTGAAAATTCACAATGGTATGATGCGATTTCACTAGGTGGACAAGCTTTAAAAGCATTATCTAACTCCAAAGAAAATTTACAATACCGAAGCTTGTATAAGTTTATTATTGCGCGCGCTCATCAAGCTTTAGGAAAAATAGTAGAAGCTATTAAAAGTTTAGAAAAACTTCGTGTTGCTAGTAGTCCCGAAAATAATCCGCAATTATATATTTCAATTTTAGAAACACTACGCGAACTCTATTTTGAAAAAGGTAATTATTTAGAAGCTTTCCGAATTAAACAAGAACAAATTGCCATTGAACATCAGTATAGCTTACGAGCATTTATCGGCGCCACTTATTTACACGCCAAACGTTATTGTAATAATTCAATTACTAATAAAAAGCAGCAAGCAATAGTCGCACAAGAAATTGCTGCTGCTGGTCGGCAAAAAGATGTTGATAATTTAATCGAACGAATTAGTCGTAATGACCATAAACTAACTATCATTCATGGTCAGTCAGGTGTAGGTAAAAGTTCTATACTCAAAGCAGGATTAGTACCAGCATTGAAACAGCAGTCAATTGGAGAACGAGATGTTTTACCGATTGTAGTTAGAGTTTATACCGACTGGATAGGAAATTTATGTAAGCATTTTCCAGATGATATTGATAATAACATAGAAGCTATTACTGCACAGTTACACAAAAACGCAGATAATAATTTACTTACAGTATTAATTTTTGACCAGTTTGAAGAATTTTTCTTTGCTTATCCTAATAAAAAACAACGACAATGCTTTTATGAGTTTCTTGGCGCCTGTTTAAATATTAATTTTGTTAAAATTATTTTCTCATTACGTGAAGATTATTTACATTATTTATTAGATTTAAATCACACTATTAACCTTGATGCAATTAATAATAATATTCTTGATAAAAATATTCGTTACCATTTAGGATTATTTTCACGAGCAGAAGCCAAGGCAGTTGTTCAAAGTCTGACAGAACAAGCTAAATTATACTTAGAACCACAATTAATTGATGAATTAGTTAAAGACTTAGCATGTGAATACGATGAAGTTAGTCCAATTGAGTTGCAAATAGTTGGCGCCCAACTTCAAGCCGAAAAAATTACCACCTTAGAACAATATCGTCAACTTGGCACTAAAAAGAAACTCGTTGAACGCTTTTTAGAACAAGTTATTAAACATTGCGGAGTAGACAATGAACGTTGCGCGCAATTAATTTTGTACATGCTTACTAATGAAAACGGTACTCGTCCTTTAAAAACACGTAGCGAACTAGAAACCGATTTAAAAACTTTTGATTTAATCTCAAATATTGAAATAGATTTAGTCTTAGAAGTTTTGGTTGGTTCTGGGTTAGTTTTGGAAGTACGCGAAGTTCCTGCTAACCGCTATCAATTAGTACATGATTACCTTGTGCGTTTTATTCGTCAACAGCAGGCGCCTGAACTTTTAGCAGCACTTGCAGCAGCAAGAGAAAAGCAGAAACTCACCGAAGAACAACTTATCAAAGCACTACAAGAAAAAGAAAAAGCATTATATAAAGAGCAACAAGAACGAAAACGTGCAGAAATTGCAGAAATAGAAGCGCTTGTATCGTTATCGCAAGCTTTATTTGTAACTCATGACCAGTTAGGCGCCTTAGTTGCTAGTCTCAAAGCAGGTATACAATTACAACAAATTGATGTGGCATCATCTACCAAAAAGCGCGCGGTCGATAGAATTTGTCAAGTTGTTACCGAAGTTCAAGAAAGAAATCGTTTGGAAGGACATAGTAACTGGGTAACAAACGTAAATTTTAGCTCCAATGGTCGAACAATTGCAACGGCAAGCGCTAACCGTAATATTATGGTTTGGAATTTAGATGGTACTTTACTAAATATCTTACAAGGACATGGAGATATTGTTTGGAGCGTTTGCTTTAGTCCAAATGGCAGTAAAATTGCCTCAGCAAGTGCCGACAACACCATAAAAATTTGGAGTACAGATGGTACTTTATTGCATACCCTTAAAGGACATACCGACCAAGTTTTTAGTGTTTGCTTTAGTCCTAGTGGTAACGTTATTGTCTCTGGCAGCGCAGATAAAACTATCAAATTTTGGAGTATAAAAGGAACTTTACTACGAACGCTTCATGGGCACACCGACCAAGTTATTAGCGTTTGCTTTAGTCCAGATGCCTCAATGGTAGCTTCTGCTGGCGCCGATAAAACAATTAGACTTTGGAGTACAGACGATATAAGTACTAAATTAATCAAAACTCTTACAGCACATACCTGTAGTATTAACAGCGTTGTCTTCAGTCCTGACCGTAAAACTATTGTATCAGCAGGCGCCGACCATACAATTAGATTATGGAGCAAAACAGGTAACTTGCTCAAAACTCTCCACGGACATACCGCAAGCGTAAATAGCGTTAGTATTAGTCCAGATGGTAGAATCGTTTCAGGTAGTTCAGACTATACCGTTAAATTATGGAGCAAAAACGGGCAACTACTAAAATCCTTTCAAGGTCATAACGGTGAAGTCAACGGAGTTTGTTTTAACTCCGACCGTAACCTAATTATATCCGCAAGCGCCGACCGTACCGCAAGAATTTGGAGTACAAAACCTCCAAAACCAAAATCATTTGAATTAGATGAATTAGTAGCATGTGGTCGTGAATGGACGCACGATTATTTAAGTACCAACCCCAATATAAAACCTAATTTTGCTCCCTTGTAGCATTACTACTATTTATAGTATAATCATTTATATGAATTACAGTTTTTTCCATATAACCCTGTATGTTACAGTATAGAGGTGAGATAAATGATAAAACGTGATGAGGTATTATCAATTATTACAGCAAATCGAGAACGATTAAACGAAATGGGGGTCGAATCGCTTTTATTATTTGGTTCGGTAGCACGCGACGAAGCAAGGCAAGACAGCGATGTAGATTTTTTGGTTGAGTTTAACTGTGAAGTTGGATTATTTGAATTTATAAAAGTACGGCATTTTTTAGAAGATATATTAAACTGTCCTGTAGATATGGGAACAATTGATGCTTTACGCGAGCATATGAGAATACCTGTTACAAAGGATGTAATTCGTGCCTTATAGAGATTGGCAATTTAGAATACAAGATATAATGCAGTCTATTAGTGCTATCCAAACGCGCATAGCTGGCATGAGTTTTGCTGAATTTCAAAGTAACGAAACAATAGTAAAAGCAGTGTTCTACGACTTTTTAATTATTGGCGAAGCGGCAATAAATATTCCCTCTGAAATTCAACAGCGTTACCCAAACATCCCTTGGCGTGTCATGGGTGATATGAGAAATGTGATGGCTCATGAATATTTCCAAGTTAATCTTAGAATAGTTTGGAGTACGATTCAAAATAATATTGATGAATTAAACTTACAGCTACAAGATTTAATTGAGCGTGAAACTTATAGAGAAGATTAGTTAAAATATGAATAAACCATCCGTTACATCCGTTTTAATCCGTTGCCATCACCACACTCAAAAACTCGTGCAAAACTTTTGAAATTTCACCTTTACGCCAAACTGCTGCAATTTCAAGCATCGGCGCCAAATCAAGCGGACGATATATTACATTTAATTTATGCCGTGTTTCGGCGCCGGCAGCAACAAGAGAAATTCCCATACCTGACTCAACAAAACTCAACATTACTTCTGGTGGACTTGCTTCTTGAACAATATTTGGTGTAAACCCTGCTTTTTGACACGCATTTATAATTTGTGCGTATAAATCTGGTTTAACGTGTTGAGGGCAAATTATAAACTGTTCGTCTGCTAACGCTGCAAAAGATATAACTTCTTGTTTTGTTAATGGGTGATTACATGGAAGCGCAACTACTATAGGTTCGCATAATAGCGTTAATATCTCAACTTCCTGAAGCTCAACAGGTGGATGAATAAAACCAATATCAATTTTTTTATCTTTTAACGCGCGCACTTGGTCTTGAGAAGACATTTCTGTGAGTGTCACCTTCGCATTAGGGTAGTTATGACGAAATTCTTGAATAATTTCCGGCAAAACCCGATTAAATGCACAAATAGAAAATCCAATTGTAATATTTTGCTGGCGCCTCTCTATTGCTTTGCGTGCAGATGATAAAGCTCGTTCAGCTTGCGCTAATGTTAAACGTGCTTCATCTAAAAATGCTGTTCCTGCATCTGTTAGCAGTACACCACGTTTACTACGTTCAAATAATTCAACTCCTAATTCTTCTTCGAGTTGCTTTATTTGACGACTTAGTGGTGGTTGTTCCATGTACAAACGTTCTGCCGCACGTCGAAAGTTCAGTTCTTCGGCGACTGTGACGAAATACTTGAGTTGACGTAGTTCCATATATAGATATTGGTTTTGGGCGGGCAGGGATGCCCGCTCCACAAGATGTTTATTGATACCTTTTGGGTATCAGTTTAGCGCAAAAAAGGTCTTGGACATAATCATTTAACGCTTGCATAATCAGGGTTATAGGATAGTGGTAGTTATATGAAGACGATAGAACTACATGATTTCGGTATCAGTAACCTGAAAGTTAACGAACAACTTATTCCTGTTCCAAAATTTGGGGAGGTATTAGTTAAAATCGAAGCAGTATCGCTTAACTATGTTGACCTACTAGTAGTCAAAGGTTTACTAAATCCTAATTTAGAGTTACCTTACATACTAGTATGCGACGGCGCCGGAATCGTTGAAAGCATTGGCGCCAATGTCACAGCATTTCAACCAGGTGATAAAGTCGCAACAACTTTTATACCAAATTGGATAAGTGATAAACCTACTAGTCAAACCACTGATTACTCGACTCGTCAAGGATTAGGTAATGTTGCAGGGCAATTAAGCGAGTATAAAATATTTCAAGTTAACCAATTAATCAAAATACCTGGCAACCTCTCACTTGTAGAAGCATCTACATTACCTATTGCTGGTTTAACAGCGTGGAATGCACTCAAATACGGCAACCTTCAAGCAGGTGATACAGTTTTGCTACATGGTACAGGTGGAGTGTCGATTTTTGCACTGCAATTTGTGAAAGCAAATGGCGCCAAAGCAATTATTACATCAAGCAGCGATGAAAAACTAGAAAAAGCACAAAAATTAGGCGCCGACTTTACCATAAACTATAAAACTACACCCGATTGGGAAAACATCATTCATAAATATACAGATGAAAAAGGTGTAGATATAGTCGTCGAAACCGTTGGTGGTAGCAATCTGCAAAAATCACTTAATATACTGCGGATGGGTGGACATATTTCAGTAGTAGGTTTACTTAATGGCTTTGAAACTAGTATTAATACCTTAGCACTACTACATCAGCAAGCTACGATTAAAGGAATGGAAGTAGGTTCTACCAATGATTTTATAGTGATGAATCAAGCAATTGAAGCTTATAATATTCATCCTGTGATAGATAAAGTTTTCACCTTAGAACAGACTCAAGCTGCATTTGAATACTTAGAGGATGGTAAGCATTTTGGTAAAGTAGTGATTAAGCTTTCAGATTTTTAATTATGATGCAGAAGTTTTTTTCTCCAGTTGTCTTAACAGTATTTCTTTTAACCTCAATAGAATCAGTAGCTCAAAATTCCAATGTTAAAGCTCCGATTGAATTACCTCCTAATTTTCAGTACCCAAATGGAATCGCACGCTCTTCTAAAGGAATTTTATATGTTGGTTCTGTGACAAGCGGTCAAATTCTGCGTATTGACTCCCAAGCTAAAAGCGAGACTTTCTTCCCCGGAAGTAGTGAAATATTTGCTGCTAATAGTTTACGACTTGATGAGCAACGAGACATTCTTTGGGGAGCTTCTTCTGATTTTCTTGGTATTAAAAACTCTAAGGGTGAAACAGTTAAGCGTCCACATCGAATTTTTGCAATTGATACCCGTACAGGTAAAGTGTTACGTGTTATTCAAATGCCTGATAACGGTTTTGGGAATGATATCGCGCTTGATGATAAAGGTGGTATTTATCTTACCGATAGTTGGCGCCCTCGTATTCATTATCTGGCGCCAGGAACAAGTAAGTTACAAGTTTGGGCAGAAAATCCACTATTTAATTCTAAGCAAATAGGACTTGCTGGTATTGCTCGCAGACCAGATGGTGTAGTCATTGTGGGTATGTTTTCTACTGGAGAGCTTTTTAAAATTACACCTCAACCTACTGGAGTTGCAGTTGAAAAAATATCTCTAACACGTAAACTTGAAAACCCTGATGGAATGCAATTTGCACCCAATGGAAAACTACTTGTAACTGAAGGTAGTGTAACAAGTGGTAACGGGCGCCTACTTAGTATTGATGTGCTTTCACCCACAAATAGACCTCGGTCAATAGAGACTATAGCAGCAAATATGGAATCACCAGTTAATTTGACTATTGCTGGTAACGATATTTGGGTTACAGAGTCACGTGTTCGTCATCGTCTTTTACCGGGAAAAGAAAAAAATGTTCCTAGTCGCTTTTTTGTTCGTCGTTTTAATTTGAAGAAGTAAATATGAAAACTAGAAAACTAGGTAATTTAACTGTTTCTAGCATTGGCTTAGGATGTATGGGAATGTCGGGAATGTATGGAAGTGCGGACGAACAAGAAGCTATCGCAACTATTCATAAAGCCATCGAATTAACAATTCAGGGAGGCGCCACTTTCCTTGATACTGCGGATGCATATGGTGTTGGACATAACGAAGAGTTAATAGGTAAAGCAATTCGAGGTAAACGTACACAAGTAGTAATTGCGACAAAATTCGGGCTTGCTAGCACGAGTAAAGATGGTAAAGCAATGCCTGTAAATGGTAAACCCGAATATGTTCGACAAGCTTGTGAAGCTAGTTTACGTCGTTTGGGAATTGATACTATCGACTTGTATTACCAGCACCGCGTTGACCCTAATGTACCAATTGAAGATACTGTAGGAGCAATGGCAGAGTTAGTAAAAGAAGGCAAAGTTAAATATATAGGTTTATCCGAAGCATCAGCGAAAACTCTACATCGTGCTAGTAAAGTACATCCTATTACTGCATTACAAAGTGAATACTCGTTATGGAGTCGGGATGTTGAAACTGAAATTCTACCTACTTGTAAAGAATTAGGTATTGGTTTTGTTCCTTGGAGTCCTTTGGGAAGAGGGTTTCTTACAGGACAAATTCAGAAATTTGAAGACTTAGCACCCGATGACTGGCGACGTAATTCTCCCAGGTTCCAAGGTGACAATTTTCAGCATAACTTAAATTTAGTTACTCTTGTGCAAAAAATCGCAGTTGAAAAAAATTGCTCTCCTGCACAGCTAGCATTAGCTTGGCTGTTAGCACAGGATGAGAATATCGTTCCTATCCCTGGAACTAAGCGTATTTCTTATCTGCTGGAAAATTTAGGCGCCTTGGATGTTCAGCTAAGTGATGAAGATTTAACGCGGATTGATACTATTGTACCTAGAGGTGCTTTTTCAGGTGAGCGTTATCCAGCAGCTTTGATGCAAATGGTTAATATTTAATATTTAGATAATTTTCCTAGAGGATATTTTTAAACTTATTTTATCCTCTAGGAATTTAATAATGCCCTCTGTAGAGACGCGATTAATTTAAGTAGGGACGTAATTTTTGTGCTGTGTGCTTGGCGTTGGTTCTGACTGAGTAGTTGTGACTACCAGGAATGTCAACTACTTCGATTGGTTTTTCTGTAAAATCTGACCAACCTAGTCCACGGTCATTTTTTATCCACCATTCTTGTTCTAAGCAGCGAAACAAAGTTATTTTACCTGGATAAATTTGAGGTTTGTAGTTACGGACGGCGCCAACAAGGGTATAAAATAGTCTTTCGTATTCTGGGTTTTTTGGTACTAGATATTCCATAGTAACTTTTGGTACAAGTGGTTGAATAATTTTATTCCAACGCTCTTGTAATCCACTAACTAAGTATGCTAGTTTTTCTTTTGATTTGAGAGTTTTGAGTATACCCCAATGATGAGCAAAGAATTTATCTACTGATTGATGTTGAAAATATATTGGGCAGGCAGTATCAAAGAATGCTAGTAGTTTAACTTCTTGTCCTTGCGCTACTAGCTGCTGCGCCATTTCAAATATAATGACTCCTCCAATGGAATAACCTGCTAAATAATATGGCCCAGTTGGTTGAACTGTACGAATGTGTTTGATGTATTCTGTTGCTATATCTTCAATTCGGTTAAGATAATCTTGTTCTCCATTTGGTCTTTGTGGTTGTAATGCATAAACTGGTTGTTCTGAATCTAAATATTCTACGAAGTTTTGAAATACAAGAACATTAACATCGGCGCCATGAACACAAAATAAAGGCGCCTTTTTTCCATGAGGTTGAATAGGTACTATCGCTGACCATATTTCTGGAGTCTCTTTTTGAATAACATTTGCAAGTTGTTCTATCGTCGCTGCTTTCAAAAATGTTGCTAATGGCAGTTTTTTTGCAAGTTGATTTTCAATTTTGATTAACATTTGTGTTGCAAGTAAAGAAGTACCTCCCAACTCAAAGAAGTTATCCAAGATTCCTATAGACTCAATTCCTAGAAGTTCCTGCCAAATCGATGCTAGCTGAATTTCAACAGTTGATTCAGGTGCAACAAATTTTTCAAGCTCTTCGCGTGTGTGAAGAGGAGCAGGTAAAGCATTACGGTCTACTTTGCCGTTCGCGTTGAGTGGTAAAGCTTCTAAAATCACAAATGATGAAGGAACCATATATTCAGCTAATTTGGAAGTGAGATAGTTCCGAATTTCACTCTTTGTGATTGTTTGTCCTTTTTCAAGAACTATATAGGCAACTAGGTGTTTTTCTCGTCCTTCTTCGTGACGCGCGATAACTACAGTTTCCCGTATATTTGGTAGTTGTAGCAAAGTTGTTTCAATTTCCCCAAGTTCAATGCGGAAACCACGAATTTTAACTTGGTGGTCTATACGTCCAAGAAACTCTATATTACCATCGGGTAAATAGCGTGCTAGATCTCCTGTTTTATAAAGTCGCTCTTTTGAGTCGGCGCCAAATGGATTAATAATAAACTTTTCAGAAGTTAGTTCAGGACGGTTGAGATAACCATTAGCTAAACCGACACCACCAATATATAGTTCTCCAGCTTCACTAGGTAAAGTTGGTTGTAAGTTCTCATCTAATATATAGACACTCGCGTTCAAAATTGGCTTACCGATAGGCGCCACGCTAGTACTAACATTGCGCTGACATTTCCAAAAGGTGGCATCAATAGATGCTTCCGTTGGTCCATAAACGTTATGCAGCACTCCATCTAAACCCAAACGCGCGAAAAATTGCTCTATTAACTCCATAGTTAAAGCTTCACCACCACAAGAAATATGGCGTAAATGAGAACAAGCTTCGATACCCTTTTCTTCAAGAATGACTCGCAGCATTGAAGGAACGAAAGCTGTAATGGTAATTTGCTGTTCAGCGATGAGTTTTGCCAAGTAAGCGCTATCTTGATGTCCTCCTACACGAGGTAATACTAACTGTCCTCCAAAGCATAGTGGCCAGAATATCTGCCACACTGAAGGGTCAAAACTGAAAGATATATTTTGTAAAACTTTATCTTTCGCTGTTAAACCAAACGTTGACTGGCGCCAATGAAGTTGATTTACAATTCCACGGTGAGGAACCATTACACCTTTAGGTTTTCCAGTAGAACCTGAAGTGTAGATAACGTAGATCAAATCATCAATGTTTGTATCACAGACTAGATTTTCTTGGCTGTGTTGAGATATTGTATCCCACTGCGAATCAAGACAAACTAAGTTTGTACTCAATGCTGGAAGTTTTGGAAGTAAATTACTTAGAGTTAGTAAAATTGGTGTTTGAGTATCTTTTAATATAAAACTTAGTCGCTCAGATGGGTAGTTTGGGTCTATTGGTACATAGGCGCCTCCCGCTTTAAGAACTCCTAAAATTGCCACAACCATTTCTAAAGAGCGCTCTACACAAATTCCAACCATTACACCAGCTTTGACACCTAGAGAACGTAAATAGTGCGCTAGTTGATTTGCTTGTTCGTTTAGTTCACGGTAAGTAAGAAACTCCAGTTCCAAAACTACTGCTACTGAGTCAGGAGTTTTGTTAACCTGTACCTCAAAATATTTATGTACACACTGCTGCAAAGATGTACTGTAATTTTGAGTAACCTCGTCGTACAAAGTATCATTTAAAGTAAACATAGATGGATGTATTTTTAATTACGGTTTATATACTGAGAATTTGACTACGCCCGTTAGTGAATGAAGGTATCAAATACTTCTAACTCTTGCTTTGCTGTCGTTAATGCTTGCATCGCTTGGTGATAGTTTTTTTCATCTTTAAAATTGTTGGCAAAACGTTGTAAGTAAATTTCAAGATATTTTATACGTGTTTGAGGTTCATCACTAGAAAGTTTAAGAAAAGGTAAATCAGCTTCTACCATAAAACGAATAGCTAGCATTGGGATAGGACTACGAAGAGGACGAAAGTTTGGATTATGTAAACCAGGACTTTGATTACGCATATGAAATTCACCAAGCATTAGGCCTGCTTCTACAAAAAAAGGTTTTAATTTTTTTTGTACGTCATCAATTAAAGTTGAAGTATCCTTAATATTAATATCAGGGAAAATTAGCAAGATGACTTTATATATTGAAGCGTCTCCAGAAATTGGTTCTGTTTGCAAAAATATATCTCTATAACCCTTAACAATTGCTTCTATATCTTGTGTTGTATAAGTTTGAGGACGAATAACTGCTAGCTGGATAGCATCAGATTTTAAAGAAGATGGTATATATGGGCAAACCTTACCACTTCGACCTAAATCAGGATGTGACTTGGCAAGAAAACTCCTTATCCATTCAGAGGTTTGAATTAGATAAGGTAAATCTTTTTGAAATTTTTCGATTTCATTAGATGTATAGAGTTGCATAAATACTGCCTTGTTAATGTATACGTTTTTATTTTTTACAACATCTTTTTAATAGATGTTGTCGCTACAAATATAAACAATCAAAATTTAAAATATTTTTTAATTATGTAATTTATGTTTTTTGAAATATTTTATGAAGTTTCTGTTTAAAATTACTTTATATTTATAAAGTTTTATCATATTGTCCTGAATCATAATTATTGCTTTTGTGAACACCTCAATAAATTTTGGTGTTTATTTATAATAGTTACAATATTTACTAAATAGATAGTAGTGTTGTTAAAGTTAATGTATATTTTTTATGTTTTTTAGTTAAATATACTTATAAAAATAAAGACGTAGCGTTACCACGTCTTTAGAGTATTTTTTATTTGGAAATAATAGTAGATGTGAACTACTAATCAGCCCTCGCACGCAATGCTGGGGATGGGAAAACTGCCTGAAAACCTTGTTGTCGCTGACCAGGGTCTTCGGGGCCAGTATCCCATAAACTTTCATAGTAGAAAAAGGCCACACCTAAACCGCGTTGCTGTGCGGCTTGTACTTGTGACTTAATTTGCTGTATTGGTATACGGCGCGTCCGTAATCCTGCCATAATTCCAATACCTGTTGGTATATTTAGCTGTTGGGTTTCTACAATTTCTGGACGGGTAATTTTAGAAGTAAACGAACTTAAATCGTCACGATAGACTTGCATAACCAACTCGTCAACAATATTTAACCTCACCCAGTTCAACCAGTCTTGAAGTTGGAATTTGTAAGCGAAGTTGTAGTAATTTGGTGAAACTGAGACAATAGCGTTGGGTTTGCGCGTTTTAACTGCTTGGTTGAGTTGTAGCATAAAAGCTGTGATTTTATCCGCGCGCCAACGCATCCACGCTTGGTCTTGAGGGTTAGATGGAGGAGCTTTTCCAGTCTCTTGAGTATACAAAGATATTGTGTATCTATCGTAACCAAATTCGTGAGGCAAACTCATGTGGTCATCGAACTGGATACCATCGGCATCATACTTAGTTACGATTTCTAACACAAGGTCACTAATAAACTTTTGTACTTCTGGGTGGAAGGGATTGAGCCATGCTACCTCACCCGCTGCACTAATTGATGTTTGGCTTCCATCGCGTTTTCGTGTTAACCATTCGGGATGGTTTAAAGCTAACTCTGAAGTTTCAGGCGCCATAAAACCAAATTCAAACCAAGGAATAGCAAGTAACCCGCGACGATGCGCTTGATTAATTACATCCGCAATAATATCGTGCCCTTCTGTACCCCTATATACAAAAGGTTGAATTTCCGCGCGTTGTGCAACTTCGCTTGGGTACATTACATATCCAGAATTCCAAACAACCGGATAAACAGTATTAAAGTTTAATTTACGCAGTTTATCCATAGCTTCGCCAGCTTTAGTCCTATCCCTTAAAATATCAAGGTCATTATTAGTCATCCACACACCCCGGATTTGCTGCCCTGGTCGTTGTACTCTTTGAACAGGTTGTGGTACGGGTTGAGGAATTGGTTGGGGAACTGGTTGTGGCTGTGGTACAGGTTGCGGTACAGGAACAGGTTGTGGAAACTCATCAGTTTCAGCAGGTGGAAACGGCTGAGTTTGAGGCATCGGAATAGGTATTGGAACGGGTTGAGGAAATTGCGGTTGGGGTGGAATTGGTTGTGGTGTCGGAAACTGTGGTTGTGGTGGAATTGGCATAGGCGCCGGAAATTGCGCCCTTGCAGGAGCAAAAGTATCTAGTACTATTACTCCAACAAAAGTCAATAGAAACAAAATTGGTACAATTGACTTCAGCTTCAACCGAAGAAGAAAAATCGAACTAAGTTTTATTGATTTGAATGACATGTTAGTTACCCACGCACGCCATCGCATATTTTTGTGATGGAATCTACTCGCCATATAGTTTACATTTAATGTATGTTTACTCCCACGAGCAATTGGCAATGCTTCTCTTTATGCCATACCGTGCGCTATCCGTGGTGTATCAAATAACTTGATACAACACAATTCGTCAAACTACTAACCCTGACGCACCTAATTCGCCAGTAGTGCCCACAACAAATTTATTTGTGATATGAAAATGGCAACGGATACAAACGGATGTAACGGATAACTGTAGGTTGGGGAGCCACTGCGGTGGACGGGTTTCCCGGCATAAAGCAAGTGGTGTTGGAGGCTAAAGGAACCCAACATATTCCCATAAGCATTTTTGGTGGGTCGGCGCCATAAGAGTGGAATGGGCATCTATAAGAGTGGAATGGGCATCTATAAGAGTGGAATGGGCATCCTTGCCCGTTCCTGATAGCGTTTGCATTGTTGCCCACCCCGCTCATATAATTTTGAAGATTTTATTATTTAGAAGTCCCTAGAATAACTAAAGTTAGAAGTCTCAAGATATTTTAAGTGTTGAAATTTTGGCACCTTATACTTTTAATTGAAGAACAGGTCTTGCGTCTTGATAGGAGATTACAACGATGGAGGTGCGTTTATATTGTTGGCACATCGGAATTACAATTGCAAGTGCAATCAATTTATATACAAATAGTACTGTTGCTCAAATTACCCCAGATGCTACTCTGCCAAATAATTCCAACGTCATACAATTCGTCAATACTTTTAACATCACAGGGGGAAGTACCGCTCTCAATAATCTATTCCATAGCTTTAAAGATTTTTCTATACTTTACGGTAATGGCGCCATCTTTAACAATGCTGTAAATATTCAAAACATTATTATTCGAGTTACGGGAAATTCTATCTCTAATATTGATGGCTTAATCAAAACTAACGGGGGCGCCAACTTATTCCTCATTAACCCCAATGGTATTATTTTTGGTAAGAATGCTCAGTTAGAGATTGGCGGCTCTTTTCTTGCCACATCCGCCAACAGTATCAAATTTGGCGACGGTTTTGAATTTAGTGCTGTTAACGCTGAGTCTACATCTTTACTAACTATAACGGCGCCTGTTGGTTTACAGTTTGGAACTAATCCTGGAGCAATTGTTGTTCAGGGGAATGGATATAATTTGTCAACCCAGCAATTAATATTTTCTCCATTAATTAGAGGTAGCAGTACAAATGGTTTACAAGTGTCACCAGGAAATACTTTAGCATTAGTAGGTGGGAATATAGATTTAATTGGTGGTACTTTATACTCTGAACAAGGGCAGATTGAATTAGTTGCTGTAAGTAACGGGCAAGTTAATCTAACTTCAACTCCTCAAGGTTTTGGTCTAAATTATCAAGAAATCAAAAATTTTAGAGATATTCGTTTATCACAGCAAGCATTAGCTGATGCGAGTGGAGGTGGAACAATTAATGTGCAGGGTAATAATGTATCTTTAACCGATGGTTCATTAATATTTGGTCAAAATCAGGAATTGCAAAAAGGAGGAAGTATAAATGTAAATGCTGTTCAATCTTTAAAACTGAGTGGGATTAGTACGAATTTAAAATTTAATGGAGGTTTAAGCACTGAGACTACAGGGAGTGGAAGCTCTTTAGACCTAACGGTTTCAACTAAGCAACTAGAGATTAATAATGGAGCAGCAATAGTTACTCGTTCTTTTGGCTCAGGTCATGCAGGAAATATAAATGTTAATGCCTCTAATTCTTTAGACTTGATTGGATTTTCACCATCAAATCCATATTTATCTAGTGTCATTGCTTCTGGAGCTTTTAACTCTGGGGATGCGGGAAATATATCAGTACTGAGCAATCAAATAACAGCTTTAAATGGAGGAAATATAGGTTCTGCAACTCTTGGCCAAGGTAATGCAGGTAATGTAATAGTTAACTCTAAATCTATTGTATTAATTGGACAAAGTAGTGCATATGTTCCAAGTTCTATATCTGTTGCCTCTTTAGGTGCAGGAGATGGAGGACAAGCCGTAATTAATACATCTAGCTTAGTAGCTCGAGATGGAGGGGAAGTAAATTCTTCTGCTGTAGCTACCGGTAGTGCTGGTGATGTTACCATCAATGCTACAGATTATGTAGAAGTCAGTGGTACTTATCCAAAGTCTCTACCTAGTTCCGTTGGTTCATCTGCGCCGATTAGAGATAAGTTGTTTCAACAAACTTATCAACTGCCACCAGTACCTAGCGGGTTTTCTGGGAATATAACAGTTAATACTTCTATTTTGAATATAAAAGATGATGGTTTGGTGACTGTTAAAAATGAAGGTTTGGGTAGAGGCGGAACTTTACGAATTAATGCTAATTCTATCAAAATTGATAGTAGAGGTGCAATTACAGGCGCCACCACATCTGCTTCCGGTGGTAATCTTGAACTACGTGTAAGAGATTTATTACAAGTGCGTTCCGGTAGTAGCATTACTACTGAAGCCGATGGAAATAATAGTATTGGCGGTAATATTACAATTGACGCTGGTGTTATAGGTATATTTGATAATAGTAATATCAATGCTAATTCGATAAATTTTCAGGGCGGAAAAGTACTAATTAACACTCAAGCAATATTTGGTTCTCCAGATAGTCAAATTACTGCTAGAGGATTAACACCTCAACTCAATGGCACGGTGCAAATTAATACACCATTAGTCAATCCTAGTAAAGATTTAGTGCAACTTCCAATTCGTTTTGTTGATGCCTCGAAACAAATATCTAATGCTTGCACTCCGGGTAATTCTAAGTTTAATGATACTTTTACTGTAACTGGACGTGGAGGTTTACCCCCGCATCCATATGAACCATCTCGTGCTATGAGTATTGAAAGTGCTTGGGTAAAATTTCCAGTCAAACGAGAAGAGACCAATGTGAGAATAAACCTGTCTTCTTTAATTACAGCTTATCCAACCATTATAGAAGCTTCAGGTTGGATAGCTGATGTTCATGGAAATATAGAATTAGTTACGAGAGCAACTCAAACCCCTCAAATATTGCATCCTCTTTCTTGTTCTGCTCGTATTTATGGTGTTAAAGCTTTATTCGATGCTTAAATTCTGCCACAAGCTGTGGCAGAATTTCCTTGGTGTCGCTTACTAGGCGCCATATCTAGATTTGGGTTCGCCAAATTAACTTCTGAGAAACACATCCCCGGAGCAGTAGATTTGGTAAGGGCGTAACGCTTCAAATTGGCTAGAATTTTTCATGGTAATTATCACGCTTGATTCTCAAGAAAAAGCGTGTTATCTGATTGTCTTTGTAATGCATGAGGTAGCTCGGAGTGAAACGCCGCTTTTTGAGGGAGCAAGTAAATCGCAGACTCGAAAGGCAGGTCACACAGCGCACTGTTCTTCATTGATAGTAGGTTGAGCAATTAAATCAAACCCGCGCATCGCGAGCTTTTTTCTTCAAGTTGTTGACCATGCGTTCGTGGTACTTTTGCTCATAAGCATCGACACCTGGGTCTATATAAGCTGCTCCTGATGTCCAAAGACGGTAGAAAATACGTGCAAGTTTGTGAGCAGCCGCAGTAATAGCCTTTGGCGCCCCATACGAGACTGCATCCGTTGATATTCTAAAATATTTTGGAAGCTAACACATAAAAATACATCAATTATGAGATAATGGATAATGTATCCTTGAAGTCGCCCCGCGTCCATTACTCGAAAAATTTTGTTTAAGTTTCAGCGATTGGAAATACTAGATTGGTATCACTTCAAAGAAAATCTTTATAAAGTTGGTGGTTCCTTAAAACGTTCAAAAGGTACTGAGGCAATTTTATGGCAAGGTTGTGTCGATGAAACTAAAGCTTTATTTACACGTTTAAGAGGCAAACAAGCGAAAAATTTTACCGCATACATAGATAAGCATAAATCAAGGATTGCTAATTACGGTTATTCTCAAGCCGAAGGAATATCCTCTATTGGTTCCGGAGCCATACAGTCTGCGATTAAACAAATTGGAAAAAGAATTAAAATATAAGAGAGTCAGCAGTATAATCTGCCGTATCGTCGTGTTGTCTTGTCGGTCGCATTTCAACAATTTCTCCATCCACCAATTCATATAATCCCTCTTCTGGGCACTGTTCGAGAAATTGCTCGAATGTTAATTTTTGTTTAATAGTTATAGTCATAATGAGAAAAAAATATATTATATTTAGCATTTTTATTGAGCATAGCATTCGTGGATATACCTGGTGCCGCTGTTGTACCTGATTTATTCGTTTGATTCGAGAAACCCGGTTTCTATGCGTTTTTGTCGAAGATTGTTTTATTCAGTTATGGAGAAACCGGGTTTCTTAGATTGGCTGTTTTGTAATACAGTGAAGTAATCACTTGTATGGGCGCCGACAAAGTACGAAGGTGGCGCGTAGGGAACCAAGATGTCAGAAAATTTTAGAAGTCAGGCTATTACTCAAGGGGTGCAGCGTTCACCGAACCGTGCGATGCTGCGTGCTACGGGTTTTCAAGATGAGGATTTTAATAAGGCGATAGTTGGTGTTGCTAACGCCTACAGTACCATTACCCCTTGTAATATGGGGCTGAATGATTTGGCTGTACGCGCGCAGGAGGGTATTCGTGGTGGTGGTGGAATGCCGCAGGTGTTCGGTACCATTACCGTTAGCGATGGTATTTCGATGGGAACTGAGGGGATGAAATATTCCCTGGTGTCGCGCGAGGTTATTGCTGACTCTATCGAAACTGCTTGTAATGGTGAGAGTATGGATGGAGTACTCACCATTGGTGGGTGCGACAAAAATATGCCCGGTTCGATGATAGCTATTGCTCGCATGAATATACCGGCTATTTTTGTTTACGGTGGTACGATTAAACCCGGTAGTTATAGAGAATGTGATTTAACTGTTGTTAGTTCGTTTGAAGCTGTCGGCGCCTTTAAAGCTGGTAAAATTCCCGAAAGCGAATTAATGGAGATTGAAAAACGCGCTTGTCCAGGCGCCGGTTCGTGTGGTGGTATGTATACAGCAAATACCATGTCTTCAGCATTTGAAGCGATGGGTATGAGTTTACCGTATTCTTCTACAATGTCCGCCGAAGATGCGGAAAAAGCCGAAAGTGCTGAAAAATCTGGTTACGTTTTAGTAGAAGCAATTAAAAAACAGCTTTTACCTCGTCATATCATCACCCGTAAATCTATCGAAAACGCAATTTCGGTAATTATGGCAATTGGTGGTTCAACCAATGCAGTATTACATTTTCTCGCTATCGCCCACGCTGCAGAAGTACCTTTAGTATTAGATGACTTTGAAACAATTCGCGCGCGTGTACCTGTACTATGCGATTTAAAACCCAGTGGTCGCTACGTCGCAACAGACTTACATCGTGCAGGTGGCATTCCCCAAGTTATGAAAATGCTACTAGACCATGATTTATTACATAGCGATTGTATTACCATTACCGGGCAAACAGTAGCAGAAACTCTCAAAGATATTCCTTCTGAACCACCCGCGAATCAAGATATTATCCGTCCTTGGTCAAAACCAATGTACGCACAAGGACATTTAGCGATATTAAAAGGTAACTTAGCAACCGAAGGCGCCGTTGCTAAAATTACAGGTGTAAAAATACCGCAAATAACAGGCCCAGCGCGCGTCTTTGAATCGGAAGAAGAATGTTTAGATGCTATTCTCGCCGATAAAATCAAACCAGGAGACATATTAGTCATCCGGTATGAAGGACCCAAAGGTGGCCCTGGAATGCGCGAAATGCTTGCTCCTACTTCCGCTATTATTGGCGCCGGTTTAGGTGACTCGGTAGGATTAATTACCGATGGACGCTTCTCTGGTGGTACCTATGGTATGGTCGTTGGACACGTGGCGCCGGAAGCAGCAGTTGGCGGTACAATTGCACTTGTTAAAGAAGGTGATAGCATTACCATCGACTCACCCGCGCGGTTATTACAGTTGAATATATCAGAAGAAGAACTTGCGGACCGTCGCGCAAACTGGAAACCAAAACCACCTCGTTATACAAAAGGTACTTTGGCTAAATATGCCAAATTAGTTGCTTCGAGTAGTTTAGGCGCCGTAACTGATTTAAATTTGTTTGAGAATTAACTGATTTTCCTCTGCGCTCTCTGTGTCTCTGTGGTGAATTAAATCTTTTTTACCACAGAGGCGCAGAGTACACAGAGATAAAAAATAATCTTTGATAACACGTTGTGAGCGTAGACGCAGCAAAGACAAAAATTCCGCTAACTCTACAAGTCCCTCTGCTTCCCGACGCTCTGCTTGTGTTAATTGCTCACCTGCATCTTGAGGGTCTAACAAATATTGGAGATGTTTATGAACACCTATAGGGAGTCGAAAATTAGCTAATTCTATTGGTATCTGAAAAACTTCTGACATAGTAGTAAAAACAACAACTGTTACTTAGTCCTCTTATAGAGGACTTATGCTATTAGCATAGGATTTGAATCCTATGCGGGTAAGAACGTAGCCCTAATTTGAAACTATCTGAGCTAAACGTTTTAACACTCTCAAAACAATTTCAATATCATCTCGACTATCTAAAGCAAATAAATCTGATACAGCATACTGTGGTGTATCTTGTTGAACCAGCTTAATAAAACGAAACTCACCCCCGTTTGTAACTACCCCAAAGCAAGGTTTTTCTTTATCTGGGTGAGATAACATGTAAGCTAAAACTTGCGGTATAGCTGGCACCAAAGATAAGTCAGCACGCTTTGATTCAATCACAGCTACCCAAAATGGAGGCTGAAATACAAGTAAATCAAGATTTACGCGTACTATTGTACCTTCGTCTTCTGAAATTATTTCGGTTTCTTGCTCAGAAGCTACGTAGAACGGTGGACGGTAAAACTGTGCTAAACGTAGTAAAGGCGAAAGGACTACCATCTTTACAACAGGCTCTAAAATAGAGTAAAGCGAAAGATGAAAAAAATCTTCCTTAATTTCGTTTAACGATTGTTTCTCAAAGTCGTCAAGTTCAGGTAAATTATTCTGCCATTCTGAAAAAAAAGCTTTATCACTCACGCGCTGTAGTTTGAAATGTTCAGCTAACTGATTAAGAGTGACATCCTTTGCCTTAATGACTTGAATCATAAATTTTTGATTTTTATTTTGATTAAAAAATCTTTTTTGGAAAGTATATTTATTAAACTGTTTAAAACTGTGTAATTTGTAGTTTGACTCCAGAATCTAGTTTAGGTACTGCAAAATATTGAAGTTTTTCGCCTAATTCGGGTGTTTGTGTCTTTTCTACTGTTGGACATTCTCTAAAAAACGAACCTGGGTCATTAAGTATTTCTTGTGCGTCAATTCTACGGCATTGGTCTTCGCGTACTATAGATATAGAGCTTGCTGATTGATTCAAAGCGTCTGTTTGCTCTATGCGATTACCCCACTTACTATCAATTGTCGCTGGTTGTGTCGTCAATATCCCTGCTTGATTATATTGTGGTGTTTGGTTAGTACTCAGTGTTCTCTCGTTCTGTGCAAAAGCGCGCGGCGCCAGTGTATTTAGCGCTACACCTGTTACAATAACTATCATCAGAGATTTGTTTAACATAGATTTAAGCTTTGATTCCCATTAGCTATACTAACGAGTATAGCTGTAGCGCATCACAAATGTAAGTGGGATTCTTATTAATAGATATAGAAATTTTAGTAAAAATTTTATTTGTGATAATAAGTAAAACTGCTGTTAAGTAGAGTTTATTATTTATTTATTTACCGTAAACATACTTATTAACTTATAAATACAAATGCTCAAGCTGGGTTTGGAACGGGCAGGGATGCCCATTCCACAAAACAAGAGTAAACAATTAGCCCCAAGCTGGATGTGCGAACAATGAGGCAATTACACGTACACCACGAAGTTGGTTCGATAAAGGTAAATGACCCTTTGGCGCCTTCAAATCCCAAATAAAGCCCGAAGGGTATCTTGTCCAGTTATTGCCAGATTTCCAGCCAATTTTTGTCCAGAGGTTATCCCAGTTTTTACCGAGAGAAAGCCAAATTTCACGCTGTACCGAAAAACCAAATTTTCCTTCCGAGTGAATAAGCCATAACTGATTTATCGTTTGTAAATCGGTTATAGGAAAACTTTCTACCTCAGTAAAATATAACCACTTACGTGCGCTCGCACTAGGCCCCGCAAGTTCACACATTTTTTGAATTGTCATTTTGTCGGCAGCTTGAAAATCTTGAACAGCTAATAACTGTTGCAAAGGACTATAATCTATACCACAATCGGACTTCAGTGGTACTACACCAGTAGGAAAGTAGGTTTGTAAAAATTCTTTAGCTTTCCCATATTCAGAATTAAACAATATTTGATATACTTTGCCATCTACCAAGCTAACTGGGGTTTGGCGCCGATTATATAAAAACTCCATTAATATATCGAATCCATTATCACCACGACTAACTAACTGGGGAATCAGCTGTTGTTGAGCTTGAAAAGACCCATCAATTAACTGGACGCGGAGTGAATCAATATCACTTGGATAGCTTGATAAAATCATTGGGTCTGTCGTCATGCAATCTCTCTTAAAAACACAGTCTAAAGATTTGTAGATTTGTTAAGGGAATGAGTATGGTTAGATGAAGCGAATTTGCCTAAAGTTCTGATAAATTCGCGCAAAATGTCGGTTTTTGTCCGACCCACCGCTTGACAGTGCGTTTCTAACATAGCAAACTCTTGCTCACTCACCCGAATCGTAATTTCGCGTTTTTGGGTCATTTGCTGCTATTTTGCTGTATATCTAAGAGCCTACACTAATCAGGCGCCCTTTATAGAGCAAAAATTACAAATACTTAGCATTCATATAGTCAATGATTATCAGTATGTTCAAATAGTACTAATGAATGTCCCAGTCACAATCCACAATTTATTTGAACTTGCTATATAATTCGTACATTGAGATTGGAGTTTGCATAGGACAAATGCATTACTTGAATTGGCTCTGATAAATAGGCGCCTCATTGATGTGAGAATAGAACAGGAAAATCTGCGGAAACGAGACGTGTTTGTTTAATAAACCCGAACCTACTAACGGGTTATATTGTGTTGCGGCAAAAATTTAGGAGTGTTGTAATGTACGAAAAGCTTACCCCACCTACCACGGGAGAAAAGGTTACTTTTAAAAACGGTGAACCAGTGGTTCCAGACAATCCAATTATACCGTTTATTCGAGGTGATGGTACGGGGATCGATATTTGGCCAGCGACTCAGAAAGTTTTAGATGCAGCAGTTGAAACCGCATATAAAGGTAAACGTCAAATTAGCTGGTTTAAAGTTTATGCAGGTGATGAAGCTTGTGATTTATATGGTACATATCAGTATTTACCTCAAGATACTTTAACTGCGATTAAAGAATATGGTTTAGCTATTAAAGGTCCTCTTACTACTCCTGTTGGGGGTGGTATTCGCTCTTTAAATGTGGCTTTACGTCAAATTTTTGACCTTTATGCTTGTGTACGTCCTTGTCGCTATTATGCTGGGACACCATCTCCTCACAAGAACCCTGAAAAGCTAGATGTAATTGTTTACCGTGAAAACACTGAAGATATTTATTTAGGTATTGAGTGGAAACAAGGTGATGAAATTGGCGCCAGGTTAATTAAGCTTTTAAACGAAGAACTTATACCAGCGACTCCCGAACACGGTAAAAAACGAATCCCTCTTGATTCGGGTATTGGTATAAAACCGATTAGTAAAACTGGTTCGCAGCGTTTAGTTCGACGCGCTATTAAACACGCTTTAACGTTACCAAAACACAAGCAGATGGTGACTTTGGTACATAAGGGTAATATTATGAAGTACACCGAAGGCGCTTTTCGTGACTGGGGTTATGAATTAGCGACAAGTGAGTTTCGTAACGAGTGTGTTACTGAGCGCGAATCATGGATTTTAGAAAATAAAGAAAAGAATCCTAATATTACCTTAGAAGAAAACGCGCACATGATAGACCCTGGATATGATGCGCTCACACCAGAGAAAAAAGCGCAAATAGTCAAGGAAGTTGAAACAGTTCTTAAGGCAATTTGGGATACTCACGGTGCAGGCAAGTGGAAAGATAAAATTATGGTTAATGACCGTATTGCCGACAGTATTTTTCAACAAATTCAAACTCGTCCCGATGAGTATTCGATTTTGGCTACGATGAACCTTAACGGAGACTACTTGTCTGATGCTGCTGCTGCAATAGTTGGTGGTTTGGGTATGGGACCCGGCGCCAATATTGGTGATGCGTGTGCGGTATTTGAAGCAACCCACGGAACGGCGCCGAAACATGCTGGTTTAGACCGAATTAACCCAGGTTCGGTGATACTGTCTGGGGTAATGATGCTTGAGTATATGGGTTGGCAAGAAGCTGCTGACTTAATTAAAAAGGGACTAGGAGGCGCCATTGCTTCGGGTCAAGTTACCTACGACCTAGCACGGTTGATGGAACCCGCTGTTGAGCCTCTCAAGTGTTCCGAATTTGCCGACGCAATAATCAAAAGGTTCAATTAGTTAATAATTGTTTAACATTTGGGTGAAGAATAAAAGGAGTGAAAACCCTTGACAGCAAACGTTTTCATTTACTTTTAAAACTTTACCCTAACTCAATTCATTACTTTAGATTTTTACACTTCAACCTTGCGGTCGAATAAACATCTTTATAAA
Organism: Calothrix sp. PCC 7716; assembly: GCF_019977735.1. Lineage (GTDB taxonomy): Bacteria > Cyanobacteriota > Cyanobacteriia > Cyanobacteriales > Nostocaceae > Dulcicalothrix. The sequence goes on from NZ_AP025018.1 coordinate 2,420,339, forward strand.
TACTACGTGTGGATGGTGATAAGAGCGTGAAGTAGTCGTTATTATTACCTATAGTCATTTCTAGACAACTAACTTTCAATTATACTGTGAGCGGTTGACAACTAAACTTTTGAAATAAGTATTAGCTAATGGCTTACAGCTAATAGGAAACCTTTATAGCAAATTGATAAAAGTCTAAATAATTATGGACATCAGAAACATGACGACTACCACACCTACCCGAGGACAAATAGAACGTACACTATCACAGCGTATTCAAGGTTTCTATCGGGAACAGCTAGGACATCAACCAAGTAAAGTTACTTGTCAATTAAATGACCGCAATTTGGTAATTGTAATCGAAGATTCTATTACACCACCGGAACAATTACTAGCACAACAAGGTCATCAAGAGTTAGCAGAACAAGTCCGTTCTGATTTAGACGAAGCAATTCGGCCCCAGCTAAAAGAGATAGTGCAAGAAATTTTGAACGTTGATGTAGTTGAAGTACTTAGCGACGCTAAGTTAGAGACTGGGCGTACTGGTATGATTGTAATTTTAAGCGACCTACCCAACTTTCGGGTTCCCTCTGCTAACGCAAAACTTAGAAGACGGGATGGAAATAATCGACACGAAGAAGAATCAAACTAAGCGATTATTCCAAACACGAATTAATGCTGGCGTGAGGATTGAGCTTTCTATCCAGGTGTTGATGTATCATAAATTCAAAGTCCTCAATCATAAAAGGCTTTGAAAGATAATCGTCAAAACCAGCGAATAAAATACGCTCTCGATCCTCCGCTGATGCCAAGGCCGTAACAGCGACAACGGGTATATGATAAGTCAAAGGCTCCCGCTTCAAAAGCTTTACTATATCAATACCGCTTAAACCAGGTAATAAAACATCCAACAATATCAAGTCAGGTTGATGCTCTTTAGCTATAACAACAGCACTATAGCTATCTTGCAAGCAAATAGACCTGCACCCAACAGCGTCTAGTGCATATCTCATTAGCACTAAATTATCTTCATTATCTTCCACCACTAAAACTAGAGGTGGCATAAAGCTTTGCACCTTGTTTTGATTCATAAATTCACGCGCCAGTTCCATTTTGCCGTCTCCAAAAGACTAACTTTGGACTACTTTGAAAAGCCAAACTTACGCAAGGCGCCTAGGGAACGGAAAAACTGCGTTTATACTAGACTGGCTTGCGCTCAACAATGATTAGTCTGCTTGTCTTTGCTCACATACAGAACTGAGGAAAGAACTTCTCAAATAGAGCGACCGCGAATACACTTCCTCGATTATAGAAACAAATAGCAGAAAATGATATCAGTATTCTTCTCAAATCTTAATAAATTTAATTATTTTTTAAAATAATACAAGTAAGTTTACAAATTCAATGATTTTCTGTAACTTTTGTTACTAAATCGTGAAAATAGCAACCCCGTCAGGCGTGCCCGATAATTATATGCCCTTAATCCAAACCATCAAATAAGTAAATTTAACTATTCAATAATTCTATATATATGTACTATCAATCCCGTAGGTTGGCTTTAGCTACGCGAACCCAACAAAACCTCTTGACATATTTTGTAGTACAAGTGTAGTATGTAATATAGAAACAAACTAAACGAGGAAAACAATGCAAGCAGCTTACTTAACAATCAACCAACCGCATCAAAACACTACATATACCAACCAAGTAAGTAAACTAGCCATTGTTTTCCAATATGAGCGAACATCGTTTGGGACAGATAGTAATTGAGCGTCCACGTAACGGAAGAAGAATAAGCCAAAAGAAAGTAACAGGGTATAAAAAGTTTCTCAACCAAATTACGCTTGAAGCAAGCGAAGACGGATTATTTAGTCATTACTTGATAAAAAACAAGTGGCGTACAAAATATTTTTCTGATAACTTATCACCATTAGAGCGTTGGTTAAAATCCAAAGTTGGGCAACCTTGGGATAGTACATACAGCGAACTATGTCAAAAAGTAGAAACCAAAACGCTTGCAGGGCAACACCTGATATCTCATTTATGGCAAATGGTAGAGCGTCATGTAATATTTATTGATGGACTACCGTATTCTCGACAAAATTTATACCACGCTTATCCTCTAGGAAAATGGAAAGATGCACTATACGTACATCCAGAAACAGGCATTCTTTGTTTAGCGAAAAAGCTACCAAGAGCTAACAAGAAAAAACCTGATGATTTGGTAGTAATAGATAAATACAAAGAGTACCGTAAAATAAATGAATTATGGTACTTGCTTACTTTCGATATTCCATACGGCGCCATAAATAAAAAATTGCATTCAGAAATTAGAAACATAGATGGAAGAATTTACATAGCTCGCAGGCGCCAGTGTAACAAAAAAGAAATCAAATTGATTTTGCAACAAATTAAATAATCCCCCCAACCCCCCTTAATAAGGGGGGCTTTAAGAAAAACTTTCTTTTCTCCCCCCCTTAATAAGGGGGGGTAGGGGGGGATCATAATTAAATAGGAACAAAAAAAATGTCATACAAAACAATAGAAATACTCGAACAACTCAAAACCTTATCCGCACTCGAAACAACCGAACTAGTTGAGGATATTAAAGATACATTCAATTTACATCCTGCATTTAGTTTCACAACTTGTTTCCCCATACCTCTAATAGATTACGACTATTCGGCGCCCTTTGAATTTGATGTAGTACTTTTATCGGCGCCAGCTGATAAAAAAATATCAGTATTAAAAGCAGTGCGTCAAATAACAGATTTAGGTTTAAAAGAAGCAAAAGACTTTGTGGAGTCACTACCAAAAACAATCAAATCTGGAATTATTAAACCCGAAGCTGAAGATATTAAAAAGCAACTTGAAGATGCAGGCGCCTCCGTTTCAATTAGATAATAATGATTTAAAACCTAGCTAAATAAAGAAGGTGTAAATGTGAAATGACGAACATATCAGCAAAATTAGTCCAAACGTTACGCAAGAAAACCAATGCTGGAATGATGGACTGTAAAAAAGCATTAATTGCGAGTAACGGTGACATTGGTCAAGCAGAAGACTGGCTAAGAAAAAAATGTGTTACTTTACTAGGAAAAATTCGAGAGCGTACTACGGCAGAAGGGGTAATTGGTAGCTATATACACACAGGTGGAAAAGTCGGTGTTTTAGTAGAAGTTAACTGCGAAACAGATTTTGTCGCGCGTACAGAAGAATTTCAAAACCTTGTACGTAACATCGCAATGCAAATCGCAGCATCTCCAGATGTGGAGTATGTAAAAGTCCAAGATATTCCTACTGATGTAGTAGAAAAAGAAAAATCTATTGCAATGGGACGCGATGACTTAGCAAATAAGCCAGAAAACATTAGAGCCAAAATTGTTACAGGCAGAATTGAGAAGCTTTTAAAAGAAATGTGCTTACTCAACCAACCTTATGCGCGCGACTCCAATATAACAATTGAAGAACTAATTAAGCAAAACATTGCCAAACTAGGAGAAAACATCCAAGTCAAACGATTCGTTAGATATATGATGTAGCACAGTTTTGTAAGGTGGGCACTGCCCACCCTACGTTTGTTTCAACTTCCATAAATAGCTTGAAACCAAATTAGTCACAATATGAGCAACAATAGGCACAAGTAAATTACCGCTAATCAAAGCGCTATAACCAAAAATGAATCCAACAATAGTAGCCCATGCAACATAAGGCCATTGTTGGGGGCCACTCAAATGTAAAACTCCAAAACTAACACTAGAAACAAACACAGCCAAATGACTGGCGCCTAAAGCAGGTAATAACACCCCACGAAATAATAACTCTTCGCTTAACCCAGGTAACAAACCTAACCAAATTAAATCAGGTAAAGCTAAAGGTTTTAAAACTATTTCTAGATAATAATCAGCACTGCGACGATAATCAGGACTAAAGCGATAAGCAACACCACTCAAAGCAGTAATTGCGAGTCCTAAAATAATACCCGCTCCAAATGCTGAAGAGTCCCAACGCCAAGCCATAAGTGGAACATTAGCAAATTGTAAGCAGAGTTTAGCAACTATCCATAGAATAATTGCCGTCACCCCCATAGCTATCAGCACTTGGGTGCGAGTTAAAAATGGAATTTCTGGTTCTGGGTTTTGCTGTTGCGCCACGAGTAATTTATTTAATAGTTAGGAGGAGCGGAGGGACGGGTTTAGCTGTATCTTGGTAAATAAATCGGAGATTTAGGTGAACCCGCCCGTACAGGAGTTAGGAATTCATTATATATTCAAGAACCTAAGCGATGTAGTTATCGAAGTTAACGCTTCGGGGTTAACACCTGCCCTATGCGCCGCTATCACACCTACTGCTTCTAAATATGAACGTACCTGTAATGATTTTACTCCTAGTGGTTGAGATAAGACTTTAGAATGTGTTTCGTTTTCTTCTATTGTAACAATTAAACACTTTTGACTCAAACTTAGTATTGCACTATTACCACAAGCAGTCGCAGGTACAATCACAGCATCTACAAGACCAGCCCAAATATCATTTGGTTCACTCATATAGCCATGCTTACCTTTAACAATAAACTGCGGCGCCTTATTCAAGCCAACTAGTACGCTTGGAAGAAAAGTATAACCTATTTCCTCCGCCGCCGAACGTGGAGATAAATTTATATCCAAAGGAGGAGGCAAAAAAGCAGGTGCATGGGCACATGGTACCTCAAACTCCCGCACAATCAAATGACTAATCACCGCTTCGGCGCCAGCTATTAAGTCAACACCCTTACCCAAACGGTAATTTTTATCAGCTTCTTCATCAACTTGATCAGGAAACCGCGCCACAACAGCTACAGCGTCGGCGCCTACCTGATTTATCAAAGTATCTGCTGCCCTTAATAAACTATCAGCATTACCAATAGTTCCCCAACTGGCGCCGGACTCCGAAGTACGTAATTCTACATTTAACGGCGCATCCGTTACTACATAATCAGTTACCGTAATTCCTAAAGTTGCCCTAGCAGCATCAACCGCTTGTAACTGCCGTAATCTTAAATCTGGCTCAATACCCTGGTCTAAAAGCAAACCTATCTTATTATTATGAACCGGACGTAACCCCCAATCACCCGCCGCAAATTTATCAAGTCCATACCCCTCAACATACAACGCATTGGGAATGTTCCAATAAAGCATGGCACCGTTCATCACATTAGGGTGCGTAATAAGTCTATCTACAACCTGTGCCAAAGTCTTTACCACAGGTAACGCATCACCCGCATATCCGCCAATCGCGGCGCCGATGCCAGTAGGTATAATTAAAATTGCAGTATATGGACGCATATAAATATTTGAAACCGGGTTTCTTCAACACTAAGCATAACAACCTTCACTATGTACTAAAAGAAACCCGGTTTCTCAATACACATTATGCCAAGCTGAGTAGTAAGTAGTAAGGTGGGCACTGCCCACCATACAAATTAGTTAAGTTAATTTATACGAATGAAGTTATTTGGCAACAAATGGCAAAAACTGCCAGAATAGTGAATTGGCGCCGAAGTAGATACATGGAGTCAGTTACAGCGCTTTCTCTTGCTGCTATAAATAAATATCGTGAAGTTTACGATTATCTGTACCCGCTAACATCAGAAGAAATTAGACAGCATTGCAATGAAGCAGTGGATTTTAACTAATTCTCTGCCATCCAAACTAAAAAAGCTAAAATTTGTCCTACAGGAGGTAAAGGATAATCATTCAAATCTATCGTCAAAACCTTTTCTTGTAATTGCATGAAACGCCATTGAGTCCCATTGCAAACACAGCCATAAATCGTAGCAATGGACTGCCCTTTCATTTGGTTAAACATTTGTGCTGCTACCATCTCTGAAGCGCACTGCCCCAAACCCGTTTTCAAGTCAGCTTTTTTTGCTTCAACCAAAATAAAAACTGGTGCTTCAATTTCAATTTGCTCTATGGAGCGACTTAATAAAAAATCACAAGTTCCGTTTAAACCTAGCGCTTCATCAACTGTAAAATCCTCGCCTGAAAAAAAGCTGATTTTTTGCTGTAAAATTTGGCGCACTTCTAATAAAACAGGGCTGATTATTAACTCTGAACGAGCTTTCTCACTTCCTGTTGCCGTTGCTATAGGTAAACTATATTCTAAAAAATTTTGAAGTGTGCTAGAAGGTTCTAGGGGCGATAACTGGGGTAAGAAACGCACATTTTCGCGGGTGACAATCCCAAATGCTGACTTTACACTTGTCAATGTTTTGAATTGACTGTAAGGCACAATTTAACTCCTGTGGGATGTGTATCTTGTAGGATCAGCCGGAAAGGTGATCTATATATCTAGAGGCGGGCAGGGATGCCCGCTCCACAAGATAAGAAAGAATTTACAATTTTTAGGGTTGTTTTGTTACTACTGCTTCTACTTTGGCTTTTTGTTGTTCGGTGTCTACAGAGGTTATTGCCCAGCGTAGGGGTTCACCTTGTTTTTTCAGTTCGGTTTCTACGGCTTTTTGTAGTTCGGTTGGGGTTTCTTGTAAATCGATTTCGGCGCTGATGAAATGTGTGGTCATGGTTGTGTGTCCATATGTGTTTATAACTATAACTGGCGCCGGGATGGGTTTACAATGATTTTTCGTTAATCATAATGATTTTTGGTTAACCCTACACCAAGGCGGGTTTACGATGATTTTTCGTTTTTGCCCTTGGATTTTTGGTTAACCCCTACTGCGGTATTTACTGCTTTGCTCATCCGGTTTACCTCACTGTGTGTATGCACATAATTGGCACAATAGGGACATATGCAACAAAGATTAATGAAATCGCAGCAATCAAGGGATTATTTGGATATGGCTATTATTCGTTCTTCTCGTCTAGGTGATATTCAAGCAATGCGTCGTGCAATGGATTCTATGTTTGGAGATATGATGGTACGTCAAACACAAATGGTAGCTTTCAGACCAGCGGTTGAAATGGAAGATACTGATGGAGCTTTGGTTTTACGCGCGCAAATTCCAGGTATTGATGCAAGAGATTTAGATATTCGTGTTACTAAGCAAGCGGTTGTTATCTCTGGTGAAAAGAGTGACAACAACCAAACTGAGAAAATTGGTTATTTCCGTTCTGAGTTTACTTATGGCAAGTTCCAACGGGTAATTCAATTGCCTGTTGCAGTTGAGAATGATAAGGTGCAAGCTGATTATAAGAATGGTATTTTGTCTTTGACATTACCTAAAGCAAGCGCTGCACGTAATCAAGTTGTGAAAGTTAACTTGTTAGGCAATACTCCTGCTACTGAGGCGCCTGCTATTCAAGAAGCAGAACATACCACAGCAGTTGAAGAAGCTCAACTTACTCCAGCAGTTAACGAAGTTGTAGCTACCGAAGTTGCACAAACTACTCAATTTGATGAAGAAACCCAAGACGTTTGGGCTGCTTAAAAGCTTGTTTCATTGCTTTTTGGCGAATAGTCGTTTTACCAGATATCGATATAACGTAATCAATACTGGTAAAACGCGCTCTTATCTGTGCTAGTTAAATTTATATTCGTATCCATCAGCACGGTAAGCGAATTTTACGCCTATTCGCCAACAGAATAATTTATTTGGCGCCTACGCACCTGAATCATAACATATTCAATAACCGAGCGTGTTTGCCAAGTCTGGGAACTATAACGATAGATTTTCTTGGTAGTGCTATTGCTCTTTACCTGACTGAACTTTGAATAAGAAGTAGAGTTACCAAGGACCCCAAATAGCAAAGGTGATTCCTGGATTTTGTATGTTGACAAACATCGTCTGAGCATCAGGAGAGAAGCAGACCCCGGCGAACTCTGATGTATTGAGGGCATTCTTAGCAAACTTGTAAAGAGTGCCAGTAGGAGTGATGCCTAAAATGTAATCCGTTCCATCCCCATCTTCACAGAGGAAGATGTCGCGGTTGGGGACAACGACAATATTGTCTGGATTATCTAGCACGCCAGAATCGTTGGGTTCAATATAGAGTTCAACGGTATTATTACCCGGCGAATAACGCCAAATCTGCCCATCTCCAGAACTACCCCCACTCTTACAAGTGAAATAAACATAATCACTGCCATAAAAGATACCTTCTCCACCTGAAAACCTGGCGGCACCTTTGTTATACCCTTCTGTTCTGACGGTATCAGAGGTGGGGTCAGGATTGTCAATCGTCACCCATTCCACTGCCATAGGTACATTTTTTATGAAACCTGTAGCTGTATTAATTCCAGGCAACCCTGTAATGTTTAAGGCATATAGCGAGCCACCAGCACTCAGGTTGTTGCTATCGTTAGGAATGAAGCGGTAGAACAGCCCGTCCCCTCGGTCTTCTGTCATGTAGATATACCCAGTGTTGGGGTCTACTGCGGCAGCCTCGTGATTAAAACGCCCCATTGCTGTTAGTGGAATGGGGGTAACAAAATTAGTTCTGCTACTGGGAACTTCAAAAACATAGCCATGCTTCTTGCTGTTATTGGTTTCAAAGGTTTCCTCACAGGTTAACCAGGATCCTAAAGGGGTAGGGCCACCAGCACAATTGCGAATGGTTCCCGCTAGGACTCCCCGATGTGATACCAAGGTGCGGTTCGGACGAACAACCACTTTAGTGCAACCACCCTTCGCATTTGAGTTGTACTTCTTATTAATGGGAGCACCTACCCCGTTGCTAGAAGAGGGAGCGAGTTCATGATTGCGAATTAGAATTGTATTGCCATTGGAACCTGCAAAGGCGCCCATACCATCATGACCACCAGGTACCTGGTAACCATCATTCATGGTTTGACCCGTTTCGGACAGTCTGCGGTAGGTGAATCCAAATGGTAAATCTAATACTCCATTCGGGTCGGGCACTAGATTGCCGTAGGGACCCGCAGCGATTGCAGGTTTAGCATAGAATGCTTGCAAAGGAGATAAAAGCACAGCACCTGTAGCCGATACCCCTGCCAGGGTAAAAAACTGACGTCTCGATAGATTCAATGTATACTCCCTAATATTTTGAAAGAGGTTTAATTTATTGCAAATACATAGGCTAGATTATCTAGGATAAGCAGATTTTTTCAAATTAATAAAAGCTTAAGAAAGCTTATTATCTTATATCTTGCGCCTCACTGTATATACTCAGTCTCAGTATAAACAAGAGCAATAAAGTTACATAATTTTTATCAGCTTTTAATATTAAATAAATAACTTTATGCTTTATACTGAGTGCTTAAAATCTATCAAATTTTCTTGGTGAAGATGTAAGTTATCGGGTTATCAACAGCTTTCCGCTCTACTAAGGTACAGTAGGTAAGTCAGGTTGTGTATAGTAGTCCTAAATCAGTCATAAAATCGTGCATTGTAAAAACTTTACAATCGTGTTTCTTCGTGGGTGTAATTTTTTACAAATAATTTCAAACTGCTATAGTAATTCCTCTTGACAATAGATTTGCTAATTATGCGGTGCCGATAAATTTACAACGGATATAACGGATAATTGATTTTTCCATCTATTACATCCGTTGTATCCGTTACCTAGGCTATTTCCCAAATTGTTGTTGATATACAACTTCCTCTTGGTCGGTTATTATTTTCAAGTCGGAACGGGGATAGGATACACATAATAATGCATAACCATCTTTTTGTAAGTTAGGATTGATACCCATACCCTCACTTTGGTCAACTGTTCCACCGTTGGTAATTTTTGCTGCACACGTGGTGCAAACACCTGCGTGACATGAAGCAGGTAGTTCTAAACCAGCTTTTTCAGCTACTGCTAAAACTGTTTCGTCTTCAGGTACTTGAATTGTGAGAGTTTGACCCTGATGGTTGAGTTCTACGGTATATGTTTGTGTCATATGGAGATTTGATTATAACGATACAATTGACAAATCCAACATTTTAACTTAAAAGAAGCGTATTTTACCAAAATTGTAGCTATACTTAATACGAACTCCGGAGTCAGGATAAACTACCTTTAAAGCTAGCAATAATTGGCGATACAGTAATAATTATAAGCTAGAGGCTTACAGACACTTATAACTTGGCTGTCACATTAACAAGTTAAGCTAAAAAGTTGGATTGATTGATACTTGGAGAGCAGAATGCTGGAATCATACCGCAAACACGTTGAAGAAAGAGCAGCACTAGGAATACCAGCGCTGCCATTAGATGCAAAACAAACATCAGAACTATGCGAACTACTTAAAAATCCACCTGCGGGTGAGGAACAGACATTACTGCATTTGTTACGCGACAGAGTACCACCTGGTGTTGACCCTGCTGCTTATGTTAAAGCTGGTTTCCTCACGGGTATTGCTAAGGAAGAAATTACTAGTCCTTTAGTTTCCCCAATAGAAGCGGTTGAGTTATTAGGTACAATGATGGGCGGTTACAATGTACAATCACTCATCGATTTGTTACAAGTCCCGACCGTTTCATTATCTGAGTCCTCGGAAACTCCTTTGGTAATGGGAGGACAAGGTAAGGAACCAATAGCTGCATATGCGGCTGCGGCTTTGAGTAAGATATTGCTCGTATATGATGCTTTTCATGATGTTATCGAATTATCTAAAACTAATCCTTTTGCTAAACGAGTTGTAGATTCTTGGGCAGAAGCGGAATGGTTTACTACCCGCGCGCAGTTACCAGAATTTATTAACGTCACTGTCTTTAAAGTACCTGGTGAAACCAATACAGATGATTTATCACCAGCACAAAACGCTACGACTCGTCCCGATATTCCTTTACACGCATTAGCAATGTTGGAAACTCGGCAACCAGGAAGTTTAGAGACAATTGTCGAACTGAAGAAAAAAGGACACCCCATTGCTTACGTTGGAGATGTAGTAGGTACAGGTTCTTCGCGTAAGTCAGCTATCAACTCAGTGTTATGGCATATTGGTCAAGATATTCCTTTTGTACCCAATAAGCGTGCAGGTGGATATGTACTTGGTGGTACTATTGCCCCTATTTTCTTTAATACCGCAGAAGATGCAGGTGCCTTGCCAATAAACTGCGATGTCACAAAAATGGAAACAGGGATGGTAATTACTATATATCCTTATAAAGGAGAAATTACCAATGAAGTTGGAGAAGTTATTTCAACATTCCAATTAAGACCTGACACAATTTTAGATGAAGTACGCGCGGGTGGACGTATACCTTTACTTATTGGACGTACCCTCACAGACAAAACGCGCGTAGCTCTAGGTTTAGAACCAAGCAAATTATTTACCCGTCCTCAACAACCTGCTGACACAGGTAAAGGTTACACCTTGGCACAAAAAATGGTAGGCAAAGCTTGTGGTTTACCAGGAGTTCGTCCTGAGACATCATGCGAACCTATTATGACAACCGTTGGTTCCCAAGATACTACAGGGCCAATGACGCGCGATGAACTTAAAGAACTTGCATGTTTAGGTTTCAGTGCTGACCTAGTAATGCAAAGCTTCTGCCATACTGCTGCATATCCCAAACCAGTAGATATTAAAACCCATAAAGAACTCCCCGACTTTATCGCTCAACGTGGAGGTGTAGCATTACGTCCCGGTGATGGAATTATCCACTCATGGTTAAATAGAATGTTACTACCCGACACAGTAGGAACAGGTGGAGACTCACATACACGCTTCCCTCTTGGTATTTCCTTCCCTGCAGGTTCTGGGTTAGTTGCATTTGCAGCAGCTTTAGGTGTAATGCCTTTAGATATGCCAGAGTCAGTATTAGTTCGCTTCAAAGGAGAATTACAACCAGGTGTTACATTACGCGATGTTGTAAACGCGATTCCCTACGTAGCGATTCAAAAAGGTTTACTCACAGTCGAGAAAAAGAACAAAAAGAACATTTACGCTGGAAAAATAATGGAAATCGAAGGTTTGCCAGACTTAAAAGTCGAGCAAGCATTTGAATTAACCGACGCTTCCGCCGAACGTTCTTGTGCTGGTTGTACAATTAAACTCAGTGTAGAAACAGTTTCCGAATATATTCGCTCAAACGTAGCACTGCTCAAAAACATGGTAGCGCGCGGTTACGGTGACGCAAGAACTATCATGCGCCGTGTTGCCAAAATGGAAGAATGGTTAGCAAACCCAGTATTAATGGAAGCAGACCCAGATGCGGAATATGCGGAAATTATCGAGATAGACTTGAACGAAATAAAAGAACCAATTGTAGCGGCGCCTAACGACCCTGATAACGTTAAATTACTATCAGAAGTAGCAGGCGACCCAGTACAAGAAGTATTCGTAGGTTCGTGTATGACCAATATTGGGCATTATCGTGCCACAGCAAAAGTATTAGAAGGCGCCGGTCAAGTATCAGCAAGGTTATGGGTGGCGCCTCCTACACGGATGGACGAAACTCAGTTAAAGAAAGAAGGTGTTTACGATATTTTTGTGGGGGCAAACGCGCGGACAGAAATGCCAGGTTGTAGTTTGTGTATGGGGAACCAAGCCAGAGTTGAAGATGGAACAACGGTATTTTCAACTTCCACCAGAAACTTTAACAACCGCATGGGTAAAGACGCTCAGGTATATTTAGGTTCTGCCGAGTTAGCTGCTGTATGCGCGCTGCTAGGTAGAATTCCTACAGTACAAGAGTATTTAGATATTGTAGGCACAAAGATTCAACCGTTTGCCGATAATTTGTATCGCTATTTAAACTTCGACCAAATTACAGGTTTTGAAGATGAAGGAAGGGTAATAAGCAAAGAAGAAGAGGAGAAAATTTTGGAATTAAGCGTGAAGTAGTTTTTATGTCTTGTCTTGTGGAGCGGGCATCCCTGCCCGCCCCCAAGTTATAAAGGGCTTGCAGAGGCGCCGACCTTACAAAATGCACAATTTATTTTAATTTCTCGCTCTCAATCTTCCAGAGCCTGCATAACAATATGTGGAGCTTTCTCAATAACACGGAGATACGACCGCGTTGCCGTATCGGGATATTTAGCCCCTTGTTCCCAATCCCGTAATGTGCCTAAAGGAACATGGAACTTCATTGTCAATAGAGAGGACAAAACGATAGGGGTAAATTGTAAAAAGACAGACCTGGATAATCTTAAATTTACTGAACGATTAGTATAGAAAATATACAGCGCTGAAAGACAGAACAACATCTAAACCGCCACTGCTTGCAAAGAGGGTATTTGAATTATAAATTCAGTCTGTCCAGGTCGGGAAGTACATTTCAGTAACCCGCCGTGGGTGTCTGCGATTATTTTATAACTGACAGCCAGACCCAGACCCGTGCCTTGTCCCACTGCTTTGGTGGTGAAGAAGGGGTTGAAAATCTGAGCTTGTACCGCTTCGGGAATGCCGCAGCCGTTATCGGCAATTCTGATAATCACCTGCTTGGCATCGAACAGTTCAGTACTGATTTGAATAGTCGGTACAAATACTGTTTGGCTCTCGCCGCTCATCTTTTCCCAACCTGCCGTTTCCACCACCTCTAAAGCCTCAATGGCGTTAGATAAAATGTAAAGAAAAACTTGATTCAATAGGCTAGGGTAGCATTCTACTTCTGGAAGTGGGGCATAGTTTTTAACAACCTGTATTTTTACTCCCGCTTTGGTTATAAGTCGATTGTGCAGAATTAGCAAGGTCGAGTCAATGCCTTTGTGAATGTCAACCGCTTTCAAATTGGCTTCATCCAGGCGCGAGAAGGTACGCAGGGACAGGACAATTTCGCGTATGCGCTCGGCGCCGACCTTCATGGAGGATAAAAGTTTCGGTAAATCCTCGATTAAGTACTCGTATTCAATCTCTTCCATGCAAGTCAGGACACCACGAGAGGGGTTGGGATACTCTTGTTTGTAAGCATCAAGCAAGCTCATCAAGTCCTGCACGTAACCGCCAACGTGCGCTAGATTGCCGTAGATGAAGTTGACGGGATTGTTGATTTCATGGGCGACCCCTGCCACCAATTGACCGAGGGCAGACATTTTCTCGCTTTGGATTAACTGGACTTGGGTGTGTTGCAGTTCAGTTAGAGCCAGTTCTAGTTCGGTGGCTTTCTGTTTCAACAACGCTTCGGAGGCGATTATAGCATCGGCGTTGGCTTTGCGCTCCGTAATATCGTCAATCACAACTAGAATACCGATGACTTTCCCTTCCTTATCTCGCAGAGGAATTTTGCTGGTGTCGAGCCAAGCTTTTTTACCGTCCGCTTGGGTCTGCGGTTCGATTATGTGCAGCTTTGCTTCATTGACATCCATTACCTCTCGGTCACACATGACAAAAAAATCAGCTTCTGCTTGCGTCCAAGCCATATCGTAGTCGGTTTTACCAATCAGGGCTTCGGGAGAGTTAAAACCGGCAATGGTGGTAAACTTTTGATTGCACCCTAAATACACTGAATTTCTATCTTTCCAGACCACGAACTGGGGCAGAACGTTAATGATGGAGTAGAGAAATTCTTTCGACTGGCGCAGTTCTTCTTCCATAGTTTTACGCTTCGTCACGTCGCGAAAGAAGAAAATCCGCCCGTAGTAAACCCCTTCCGCGTAAATAGGGGCGGTGTATCTGTCGATTATCCGTCCGTCTTTCATCAACAGTTCGTCCTGAGCGGTTAGGCTGGGGTTGTGGTATAAATAGTTGACTTTCTCGATAAACTCCTCTGGGTCTTGCATTTGCTCAATGGCTAAAGTCATCATCCGCTGATGATCCCCCTGCTGGGCAACTTCCTGGGGCAGATGCCAAATCCGGTAAAAATTCTGGTTGTAGAACAGGACTTGCATGTGTTCGTCCACCACAATAATCCCGTCGCGACCAGTTTCCTGCTGCGCTTGCAAAAAAGCGTTACTGCGTTTGAGAGCGGCGACTGTCTGGTTGAGTTCAATCGTTCTAGCCTCAAGCATAGTGTTAGCTTGCTTTAGCTCCAATGTACGCTTGTCAACTAGGGTTTCCAGTTTGCTATTTAAATCTTTCAACTCTGCGTTGGCGACTTCCAACTTGGCTTGAGCCTGGTTAAGCAACAGAGGGGCATCCACCAAAAAGGAAAAGTAGCGGCGCAAAGCGATATAGGTGATAGCGATAACGGCAGTGCTGACATCGATTACAGTTTGCACTTTCAGCAGTAGGGAAGACTGGTGTACTAGATGCCGACTGTCCCAGAGCATCATCAACACGTGTCCTCCGTGTCCGAGAGCGCAACTGAAGAAGACCAAGATGGTCGCCAGCACCAGAGAGGTTTTCTGTTCTCCGCGCAGAAAGGGGCGCAAAATTAGCGAGGCGATTATAAAGTAACAGAGCGAAATTATCCCATTAGCCCCAATCAGTATTCCGTTCAACATTTTAGCGGTGCTCAAGTTGGATTTGGGCTGAAGATTAAGTTTTGTAACCAACCTTCTCCCTGTCTTATAGTACCCACTAGAAAAGTCTGGGTAACGACCAAATTTAAGCAATTATGTCCAAATTTTGACATTGGGGCAATTGCTGACTATCTACAAGAAATTGGCTGCCCGCATTGGTTGGGGCAAAATTAATCTGAATATCGCCCTTCCGGGCAATGGGCACAGTTGGAGCAATTAACTTAGTGCGGGTATTTTTGAGTTAGGGAAGAATCTGTGTATTCCCGGTTGCGCCAATACTACTACGCGCCCAGTAAGGGAGATAGGCAGGAGTGAACATGATTGCGCGTTAAATAAGAGGCAAGTGCAGCGGAAGTAGTAGGTTTTTATGGAGCAGGGCTGGCATATGCTTCACGCTAATTTTAAATGCAACTTAGCCTAATCAACATGATTACAATCCCAATAACACCTGTTCAGCCTCTGTACAGTCCTCTGCACCATCTTTAGGTAGGCAATATTACTCTCTTGGGTTAGTAACTTGAGGGTTTGATGTAGAAATTCATCAAAAATAGAGAAAAGAAAGAAAGAGCCAATTAAATAGTTTCAGATGTATTACCTGTATTTAGATGCATTTCTATTTGCTTGCCCAAAATCAAGCATAAACATTCAAGAATTTGAAGAATATCTCAATAGTCTTATTAAGTGGGGTGAAGAAATAGACAATATAAGAGATGCAGGTTTAGCATCTATATATTTGTCTTTGACTAGAGATATCGCAGCAAAAACCACTTGGTCTAGTCAAGAAATGGAGAACCATAGGAAGTTACTTATAGATATCGCCTTAAAAGTGTTTTACCCGCAATAATATTTTGAAGTTTGATATGAATTCTATGCCTAGGCATTACCGCTCACTGTATCACTATTTTAATAAAGGCGCCTGTGTCTTCAGCTAGCTTTTATATCATGTCCGGTTGATTGCCCATAATTCTCGACAATGTAGAGACGCGATTAATCGCGTCTCTACGAGGATTTTATTACGGTTACGTAACCGGACATGATATCGCATAGTATGCGTAATTTGTCAACACCTTCTACTCGACCGGCGCTCTAGGACACCATACTTGAATGCCCAGCTATAATCTGCCAAGTTCCTTCCCCAGACTGAGACCAAACCCTGGTAAAACGAAAAATGCCATTTGCAGGTGTGCCATTGTAGCTGCCCGATATTTGCATTTTTACTGAGACTATCGCCACATCACCTGTTAATAAAATATGCTGCTCGGAAGCTAACAACGAGTTGAGTTTAAGGGCGCCTGATTTATGACCTGCTAAGTCCTCTTCTTTGCCTACCAAATGTCCCTGGTGGTTTGTAAAAATTAATCGAGATGATAGCAGTTCATCTAGTGCTTTCACATCAGAGTTAAGCATTGCCAGCCTGAGCTTTTCTTCTGCCTCGATGATTTGATGCTCAATTTGATTATCCATTATCTTGCTGCTATTAGTTCGGGATGAATCGTCAGAGTTGGGCGCTCGATGACCCGATCTACCAAGCCATACTCCACTGCCTCCCGTGCCGACATAAAAAAGTCTCGGTCGGTGTCAAGCTCAATTTGCTCCTGAGATTTCCCCGTATAGTTAGCCATCCGCTCATTGATCTGCCGTTTCAGGTAGATAATTTCCTTGGCTTGAATCTCGATATCCACTGCCTGCCCCTGCGCGCCACCAGAAGGCTGGTGAATCATAATCCGCGAACTTGGTAAACTGCTGCGCTTGCCTTTAGCACCCGCACCGAGCAAAAAGGCGCCCATACTGGCTGCCATGCCATAGCAAATCGTGCAAACATCTGGACGAATATGGTTCATCGTGTCATAAATGCCTAAACCTGCTACCACAGAACCACCAGGAGAATTGACGTACAGATAAATATCTTTTTGAGGGTCTTCTGCTTCTAAAAACAGCATTTGCGCCACAATTCGGTTAGCTGTATCCGAGTCGATTGCTTCTGCTAAAAAAATAATCCGTTCTCGCAGCAAGCGAGAGTAAATATCGAAGGCTCTTTCACCTCGACTCGATTGTTCAATTACGGTAGGAATCATAATGTGGAGTTCTCCAATGAAGTGGACGATTGGGTAATGGAACTTTTAATCGATTATTAATTGCCCATTACCAGTTACCGACGTAATTTTAAGCCACCAATGCTAATACATCTTCGATTTCTAGCAGACGCTTGAGGTAGGATACACTCTTCTTCCATCTGTAGCTCATGGTCATGCTGCTTTGAACATCAAGAGCCGTTTGAATTAGCGTTAGCTTCACTTTAGGCCCGTACTGCTCCAGCTTGAAGCGGACGTGACATGGCACAGTTCCAGTTACATCGGATGAACTAAAGGTATAAGAAAGTAGTTGCGGCGCCTGGGATTCCAATACTTCACCAATGCTTTCGGTCTCGCCATCCTGGTTGACATGCTGCACGGATGAACCCACCTGCCAGTCAGACTGAAGTTGCCCAGAGGACCAATACTGCTGGGTGAATTCTTCGCTGACGATTGCTTCCCAAAGTTGTTCGAGCGTGGTAGCAATATAGGTTACGTAAACGAAGGTGGGTTTATTCATGTTTAGTCTCCTTGGTATTTCTAGTTGTCAACCTTCGAGATTTCGCTTTAATTGACTCAATGCGTCTAGTTGAGGGCGTTCGTATTTACTCAGCCAGCGATCGTAAATCTCCTGAATCGGTACTGCGTTAAGGTAATGCAGTTTTTCTCGGCCATGCCAGACGACGACAACCAGATTTGCTGCCTCTAGTAGCGTCAGATGTTTTGTCACGGCTTGCCGCGTCATGTCAAGGTATTCGCACAGTTCGTTTAATGTTTGTCCATTATGGGCATACAACTGGTCGAGCAACTTTCTCCGACTCGGATCGGCAAGGGCTTTAAACACTGCATCCATGTTTCTCATTATATGCAACCTTTTAGTTGCATGTCAAGCAAGTTAATCAAATCCAAAGTCCTTGTTTGTTACATGAGCGCTGCCAACCCCGACTAGCTTTCAGTTTCAAGAATTAATTACTGATACCCAAGGGAATATTCGCCTCTGTTGTAATAGATTTTAACGATTATCAACATTTACTTAAAGCACTCTTATGTTAGAGGGCTAACCCAAACAAGCGTAAAAACCCCAGGAAAAAGCCTAATTAGTCAGGAAGAACTTGAAAAATTTGACCCTGTGAAGCAACATGAAGCTTTGAGCAAGTTAATGCAAGAGTGGGAAGAAGAAGATGAGGATGAACAAGAACAAACAGAAACTTGGGAATTTCTTCGTAAAGCGTTAGATGAAGACCGTCTTTCTAACAGACCATTATTTCCATGAGTCAAGTTGTATTGCTAGACTCCGGTTCTTTGGGAATGATAACAAATCCAAAAGCATCTTCTGTAGAAGTTCAAGAATGTAAGGGACTTCCAAAAATTTAGTTCTCCATAAAAGTGGAATGGGCATCCTTGCCCGTTCAAACTGTAGGCGGGCAAGGATGCCCACCCCACAAGAAATTTTTGGGTATTTTTTTATTTGGAAGTCCCTTAGAGGAAGACCAACTGCAGAACCTTCAGCATTAGATGGTGATGTAATTTTAGCTGCACAAGCAATATTACTAGAAAATGAAGGGTATGAAGTGGTAATTGCAACAACTAACGTAGGACATCTATCACAGTTCATAGATGCTCAGGAATGGCGCGCTATTTAATAAAATTAGTAGTAATAATGCGCTTGTATTAATTATCCCATTGAGGGCAGGCGCCAATTTTAATCTCTCTCTGTGTTCTCTGCGTCTCTGTGGTAAAAAGAATTTAATCACTGCACAGGCGAGATGCCTATGCTACATTTTTCAAAGCTGGGCACTTTTCTAAAAAGCTAATACTTTTATTACTTGCATCAGGATTATTTATATGTGTAGGAGTTGGACGAATTATACCGTTAAATAAATCATCTAAGCCGTAGGGTGTGAAAAATTCCCATTCTCCTTGAATATTTACTCGTACTCCTACTGCTGTGGCTGTGTGTAACCAGTTACTAATTCCATCTTCTGTACTGTCAAAAGTCTGGCGCCCCTCACGCCATCTTCCAAAGCTAGCTTGGTTTTTAACGTCAAATATATAGTTAGGAAATTGGTTTGTTAAAGTTTCTTTGGCGCCAAGTTCCTGCGAACGTTCCCCAAGAGCATCAAAAAAAGCAATATCAAAGTCTTTAATAACTAATTTACAATCATCACTACCAAATATATGGCGCCATACTGTATTACGAACGGCGCCACCTGCCAACCACCAGTCAGGAAGTTGAAGTTCTGCAATAGCTGGCAATACTTCACCTACTGGAGAATTTAGAAGTATTTCTTTTAGCTGTACTTGGTTTAATGTCATTTTGCTGGAAACAGAAAGAAGTAGCTAGTTATGGAAACTCCAATGCATGTAATAAAATTACGTACCCATACTGAACTGACTCTACGTGCGAGGAAAGCACTACTATATCCACCAATTAAAGCACCAACTGCCATCAAAACCGCACTTGACCAAACAATAATGCCTGCTGCGATGAAGTGAAGTAAAGCACAAGCGTTTAAAGTCGTTGCTAGCCAGCTTTTTACAGCATTCATCGTGTGAATACTTTTAACACCCATCATTTCTAAAATAGCCAGTATTACAATACCACCACCCCCACCAAAAAAACCTCCATATATAGAAATCAAGAATTGCAAGATTATTACCAACCACATTGGTAATTGAAAACGATTTTGCAACCAGCTATTAATTCGCTTACCAAATGCAAATAGTAACGTGGCAGTTAGCATCAGATATGGAATTAAACCAGCAAAGCTTTTAGAGGGAGTATGCAACAGTATGTATGAACCTATAGTTCCTCCTAAAACACTTGCTAAAGTCAGCACGAATAATTCCCAGCGACGAATCGTGATATCTTTACGATAAGCAAATGTTGAAGCAGCAGTTCCCACCCACATTGCTGCTGTGTTCGTTGCGTTTGCTGGTATTGGTGGAACTCCCACAAACATTAAAGCTGGAAATGCAATTAAACCTCCTCCACCTGCAACTCCATTCATGGCGCCTGCTATTATGGCAACGGTAAATAAAAATAAATTCGATAACATTAACTTTCCCTCATCGCAACAATTCGCAGGCGCCGATAATCAGCAGTCCAAGTTCCGTCTTTATATAAGATAGGTTTAAGTTGTTCTTCTACTGTTTTAATTACTTCTTGCTGTGTAGAGTTAGCAAAAAATCTACTAGCGAACATCGTTAGCCAATTTCTTAAACCTGCTTCTCCATCAGGTAAAGGTGTTGGACGGTCGAATAGTACTGCATAGCTAACATCAAAACCCTGCTTTTCTAATAAGGTGGTGTACTCTCCAATGCTAGGGAAATACCAAGATAATGGGGATTTAATTTCTAATGCTTGATAAAGTGCGTCTGTAATTAATTTGACGTTACCTTTACCACCAAATTCTGCAATAAAACGCCCTCCTGGCTTTAATGCACAGTAAATAGAATTTATTACAGCTTCTGCTTCTGGTATCCAATGCAACGTAGCATTAGAAAATACTGCATCAAATTCTATATCAAATTGGAATGAGCGCGCGTCTGCTACTGTGAATTCTAAATTCGGATAATTCAGCTTTGCTTTTTCCACCATTGCTGCATCAGCATCAATACTTGTAACTATGGCGCCATTCTCTGCTATTTTTGCTGTCAGTTGTCCTGTACCACAGCCTACATCTAAGATTTTTTCTCCTGGTTGGGGGGAGAGTAAGTTGAGTAAGTCTTCACCGTATTTCCAGACGAACGCATGTTTACCCTCGTAAAGGGTTGCGTTCCAAGTATTTTGAAGCATTGATTTTAATTCCTAGATTTTGTGTGGCGCCTGTATTTACTAGAGTACGTAATATATAAATGTTTGTCCAATATATTTTTAGCTGTCTATTAATATATACAGAATATTACTCCTGCGTAAGGTGGGCAGTGCCCACCCTACTCCTAACTCCTAAATTAATAAGATGGAACTGCGACATTTACGTTATTTTGTGACGGTGGCTGAAGAATTACACTTTGGACGCGCGGCAGAACGGTTACATATAGCTCAACCTCCTCTAAGTCAACAAATTCGACAATTAGAAGATGAGCTTGGTTTTCAGTTATTTCATCGTACTAAAAGAGTAGTACAATTAACTGAAGCTGGAGAAGCGTTTTTATTAGAAGTGCAGAAAATATTTAAGCAACTCGAACAAGCTGTACAAATTGGGCGCCAAACTAGTCGTGGTGAAGCAGGACAATTAGTAATTGGGTTTGTAAGTTCAACTGCATATAATGTATTACCAGAGATTTTGCGTAAATTCCGTGCTGAAATTCCAGGAGTCAAGTTAGAACTACATGAACTTACAACTGACGAACAATGGCGCCATTTACGCGAAGGTAAAATAGATATTGGTTTTGTGCGTCCTCCAATTGAAGAACCTTTATTTGCTACCGAAACCGTATATAAAGAGCTTCTTATTGTCGCGTTACCAGAAGGACATCGATTAGCCAAAGAAACGAGTGTCTCAATCAAATCTCTTAGTAACGATGATTTTATATTATTTCCAAGGAACTTTTCCCCTGGTCTTCACGATGCAATGATTAGTTTATGTCAACAAGCTGGCTTTTACCCGAAGGTCACACAAGAAGCTATTCAAATGCAAACAATCGTCAGCTTAGTTGCTGCACAAATGGGTGTAGCAATAGTACCCTCATCACTTCAACATCTTCAGCGTACTGGTGTTATTTATAAACCTATCGAAGAGTTTGTTACTGAAGTTTATATTAATATTATCTGGCGCCGCGATGATATATCCCCAATAGTTCAAAAATTCTTAGAAATTATACTACTTAAAAACAACTTTTAGCCCCCTTAATAAGGGGGGTTGGGGGATCAATCCTCATCAAGTGCAGGAAAATACTCCTCAAACTTCCACAAATCATCTTTATTAGCAACAAACCAAACGCGCGCTTCCTGGTTTAGCTTACTCCACACAATGGACGGCGCCACATCTGGTAAAGCATATCGGTATTCATAACCAAGTACTCGCAAATTCTCTAATACATCATTTGGAACACCTAGTCCTTCCCAGTCAACCTCTATATCAATACCTGACATACAGCTAGCTGGGTTATACATTAATTGTGCCGTGCGTACTAAATCAGCAAAATGTACAGGTTTAATACCAAGAAGCTGAAGCTCAAGTAATTCCTTATCCATTTGAGACATAATGAAAGTAAAATAGGTAAATGTTCTCAATTGGATTTACGAACAGAGATTTTATTTTCAGTGACTCCTAAATAACTATCTTAGTTTATTTATTCAGATCAATCCTCAATTTTTAATTCAGGCACTTGAGAAAAATCCCTATAGTTTCGTGTTACCACTACTGCATGATTCGCCAGAGCAATTGCTGCAATTCGTATATCTTTCTGTAATCGTTGTTTCGATAAAGCTGGAGTTTCTCGTACTAATTGCTGAAATTTTTCACCCGCGTTCTCATCAAAATCTAAAACCATTACTCGTTTAAATAAGGAACAGTCCGGCTTAACTTTCCATATAGCCGCACAGTATCTTCAATATTCAGCGCGTTGTTAATTCGCGTTACCCAGCCATTAAACAATTCACACGTTCGGCTCGAAGTTCTGCTGTAAGCTCTGCAAACTCTTCATCTCCCTCAAACATCCCAATAAAATCAGTCCAAGGATTATTAGAAACTTCTAACGTTAGCACTTCAATATTTAATAGTCTTGCTTTAACCTTCTCTTGCAAAGCTGTTATAGCTGCTTCACGACTATCACATAATGCTAGACAATTACTCAATTCTGGTACAGATTCTATAAAATCGCCTGATTGAGTTTTTTCAACCAGAACCCGAAGAAATAGCCCATTTGGACTTGCGACTGTTAAAAGATTCATAAACTACTTATAAGCATTACAAAAACATTTTATCAGATTGTAGGGTGGGCACTGCCCACCTTACCCACTCTAGTCCTATAACTAATAACTCATCCGTTACATCCGTTCTATCCGTTGCCAGTTTATCCTCGTTGTAAGCTACCAAATAGTTTTTGCCAATCTATATAATCAGCTTTATATTCGGTTGCCTTAACCTCGAATGTTACATTACAAGCTTTATCATATTGAAGTGCTTGTACACAAACCTCAGCAACATCATCACGGCTAATTTTGCCTCTAATATTATCACCTTGCTCAAATACTAATTCTTTCCCACCTACTTCTTCTGTCAATGCACAAGGACGGATAATTGTATAATTTACACCGCTTGCTCTAACACTATCTTCGCCTTTTAATTTCCAAGTAAGAATACCTCCTAATTGGTCATTTAATCTTACTGCTGGTGGTTCTTCTTCTAAATTTATACCTGGTCTTCCTGGACGTGTGACTCCTGCGGAACTTACTAATACAAACCCTGATAAAGGACTTCCACCGTAAGCTTTTATTGTTTCAACTTCTAAAGAAAAATTACCTGGTGAAAAATGAGGGTTCAAATCACCGTCGTATTCAAATTTACTCAACATTAATTGAAACGAGCGAATTTGAGCAATATTAACAGGAGGACGGTCTCTTACTACTTTGGCGCGAAATACAGGAATTAACTCACTAAAAGGTACACGAATATCTATCCAGGCGCCATCTACTGTATCAAAAGAGTGACTATAACCAACACCATCCCAAGCAGAG
Source organism: Calothrix sp. PCC 7716 (assembly GCF_019977735.1). Taxonomy (GTDB): domain Bacteria; phylum Cyanobacteriota; class Cyanobacteriia; order Cyanobacteriales; family Nostocaceae; genus Dulcicalothrix. Next base: position 2,444,368 of record NZ_AP025018.1, read on the forward strand.
TCACTACGCAAAAATAATTTATATCGCTTACCGTCTCCTTTGACTCGCAGTTCCACACCTTCGTAACCCGATAAATTTATGGCTGGGTCAAAGTTCTTGGTGCGTACAGAAGCGAAACCACCAGAGTTGTCTGTAGATACATTTCCTGTAAATAAAGCTGTTTCGCCAGTAAATATTATATTACTTTGGCTAACTCCACCCATCACCACATCATCTAACGCGCCCCAAACATTCTTGAGATTCTCCGAAGGTTGAGTAAAATCAAATATAGTTTTGACATCAGCCTTTGGTAAGTATTTTGCTGCTGCCTCAACTAAATTTTTCACACCTTTGTATTCAACGTTTTCAGGTGTATCACCAACTATTTCAGGCATGTAAAATTTGATGCCTTGATTATACTTCGCACGGTCGGCAGTATCTCCTTCTTTTGGTTGCACACGTACAGCAGTACAACAAATAACACCTTGAATATTCGCCATTACTAACGGTGTTAAAGTATCAGGGTTGGTAATATCTCCTACAACCATCTCAACTTCGTTACCGAGAATTAGACGTGCTTTTTCAATATCACGCACTAAACACCGCACACGATAGCCAAGTTGATTCAATCGTCGCACAACTCGCTTACCAACACCACCCGTGGCGCCTGCTACTAGTATTACACCCACCTGTTTTGCTCCATATAGCTGACTTTGACTATCTTGGGAACTACCTTGAAATAGATTTTGTACCCAGTTGAGTAAAGGGAAAACTTCAAAATAGCTAAGAGTCTTAATAAATCTACCTAAATCCCACGGCTGCCGATTTTTGTCGCTCATAATCTTAGAAGTTACAATAACTAAAGCCTATTAATTCAATTTTATGCGCGCTCGTATCGAAGAGGATTTATTATTTTTGCATCACGAAGATTTGCCCGAATACAAAAAAGGTGGTTCGGTAGTCCGTAACAGTTATTTCTGGGCACTAAAATCTATAGCTGGTAAAGCTTCACGCTATGGAGACTGGGAATATGAACAAGAAGTTTGGTTTGCGTTAGGACGAATGTTAATGTCGTTTACCGAGTCTGGGTATCTAGGACATCGCGAAACCATATTAGAATTTCCTGTCTCACAAGGAGAAATTCCCGACCCGTTTCGTTTGGTTGCGACATGGGAGTAGAAGTTCCTAGGGATAAATGGAAAAATGACCCATACTTTTAACGCCAAACTTTATGGTAAACTGCTAGCCGAATATCAACCAAAAACAATTACTACTGAAGAAGAAAACGAACAAGCAATTGCTCTTGCTCAAAACTTAGAGCATCGTCCTAATCGAACTCCGGGAGAGGAGATTCTCTTAAAATTGTTAGTGACGTTAATCGAGAAGTTTGAAGAAACGCATTATCCAATTCCTGAAGGAACACCTCATTCAATGTTAATGCATCTAATGGATGCGCGCGATATTACAAAAGAAGCATTAATTGAAGTAATAAGCTCATTGGAAGTCGTACAAGAAATTGTTAATGGTGTTCGTACTATCAATAAAGCAGAAGCAGAAGGGCTTGCAGACTATTTCCATGTGGATGTAAGTTTATTTGACACGAACTGTTTATCAAGAGTATCTTAATTGGGCGTGTTATTGACGGCGCCTAAAATTGTTTATATGCGCCTGTTTTTATAACCGCGCAAAGAATTCTTCCATCTTGTAATCGTACACAACTTCCCAAAACAAACACCCATTACGTTTTACTTGATACACACCTTCTCTTACTTCACGGAAGTCTATAATTAAACCTTTGCGCTTTGCATTACTCAGCCTTTGAATTGCTTCCGGAGTTAATTCTGTAATGCGGCGCCGTTCTTCTCGTGTTAAAGCATCCCAAGCGGCTTGCTTATATTCTTCATTATTTGTAAGAACTTCATTAATTTCTTGCCATGAATTTGCTGTTTGAAGGTTTTGAACTAATAAATCGACAGGCGCCGAAATTTGAGATGTTACTTCTACTGCTGCGGTAAACATCTCGTAATCTTCAATTAAATCGTCTTTCTCTTCTGGTTCAAAGCTCCATACATCTTGACTATCTTCATCTTCATCGTAGTCATGCTGATAATCCAAGGTTTCTTCATTTAAATCTTCTTCTACACTTACTTGGTCGGCATCCCAAGATTCATATTTATTTATAGTTACTTGATTACAAACTAAGTCAGGCGCCGTTTCTACGTCTTTATCAATAGGCGCCGAATCTTGAGTTGTTTCTACTTCTTGGGTAACATTATTTGCTACAAAGCTACTTGCTGTTGAAAATCCATATTTGAATTCGTAACGAGCTACAAGCGCTTCCTCGACAATTGATTGAGCCGTTCTACCTTCAGTCGTCATCATCTCTTCCAACATAACCCCAACAAATTGGTTATAAATTGGGCCAATTTGACATGCGCGTTTATTATCACCTACTAAAAAACCTGATAAAAACTGGTAATAACTTATAAAATCATTACCTTTACCAGTTACGGAGCCACGGTGAGGCATCCGAAGCCAAATACTCGGTACTTGTTCTTCTTGTTCTTCTCTCTTAGCTCTTGCCTTGTAGCAGTTTTTCATGAAGCTACGAACCAAGTCTTGAGTAATTTGGGGCACACCCTTCATTTGGGGAATAACTGACTGGTATTTTTTGAAGTTAAGAGCGATTTGAAAAATTGTGCGCGGTTCGACTTGTGCTAGCTCATACGGGGTAAAGGTATCAAAAGCTGCTTTTACCTTTAAGTAAGCTTTTTCTTCACCTTCCCAATTAAGCTGGCTTAATAATTCTTTATATTCTTTTCTAGGTAAAGTTGCTTTTTGCTCTGCCAACCAGAACGAATAACGCAGAAGCTGCACAGTGGACGTGTATATGGCGCCTATTGGATGTACGCAATCTGAAGCAGTGTTCAAAAAATCGATGAACTGTGCGGGTGATATTGCTAGTTCATCTGGACTGGTGATGCCGAAACCTTCTATTTGTGCCAACATAGTAATGATTTTTTGTTTTGTCAGGCGACTGTTTTAAACCTTTTTGAGGAATCTGGCAGGCGCCTTGTTTTTTTGCTTACAAATATTATACGATTAATACAGCGGTAAATTAATTTATTAATCAAAGTTAATGTTAATCTAGTAATCGATAATAGAAACATAAGATGTACTATGTCCGCAATAATAATGAGTACCCCTGTTCCACCAATATTCACAAAGAGAGACGACAGAAAGGCTGTACAACAATCAAAGCTCAAAATTCGTTGCCGTCTACAAGACTTGATGGATGCTCAAGAATTGACTAAAACTGCATTATCTCAAGCTACAGGACTAACTACGGCAGCTATTAGAGGATTGTGCGAGAACACTGCAAAACGTTATGACGTTGATACTTTAGCTGCTTTATGTGAATTTTTTGGGTGTGATCTGAATCTTTTGTTTGAGATTATACCTAGGAACGGGAAAGATGATTTTTCTAATTCTTAGCTGTGTTTCTGCAATGGGCGCCAGGTTATATTGCTTAAATATCGCAGGTAATGCTTCTAGTTAGCCAAAACTAATGGTATTAAAAGCAACATTCCGGAATACTGAAAACAGGCTTTGTATCACAATTAAGTATACTTTCCTGTTTACCTAAAGTAAAAATTATGTCTTTAGCTTCTAAAATTAACAATCAAAACTTAATTAACTTTCTCGTATCAAAGGCAATTTCGATTCTCAGCTTACTATACTTCGTCTCTATTCCATTAGGATGGACAAAGACTAAATTTGAAACCGACGATGTAGTAATACTTTTTATTATCTTATTATTCAACTCTGAGCTATTAGAAAAACTAGTTAAACTCGTAATTTCCAAAGATGGTATCACGCTTGATTTAAATCAAATTAAAGAAACACAAGACAGTCAGCAACTCAGCATCCAAGCGAATCAATCCAATATCGAAGCAGTAACAAGCATAATACAACGTATTACAGCATTAGAGCAGCAAATAGCTCAAAACAAAGATGAAAAAGAACTGATTGTAAATAGTTTATTGAGCGAATACGAGTTAAAGCATCTCGACCAATTATCAGGTAATCAGCCTTTCCTATACATAAAACAACGCACCTTTGAACAAGAGTTACGCCATTTACGTGCGTTTGGCTTTATCGAAAATTTACCTGGTAAAACAATTTCTGGAATGGCGCCTACGGGTGACTTGAGAGACTATGTAAAAATTACCCAAAAAGGTATAGATTTCTTAAGTAAGAAACAATACAATGTAGTATAAAAAAATATAAGTAATTTAATAAAAACTTTTGGCACAAATTCGGTGCAATTTGACAACTTTCTGTTATACCTGATATTTGAAAGCCTAACTCAAAATACATTTCACATATCTAATGGTAAACAGCACAAGTTATCAACCGCCTATAGATAAACTCTTAACTCTTGGTTCGCAGCACTTGAATGATGTTGCAGAACTCGGTATTGGTTCTGAGCATATTCCTGATTTAATTAAAATGGCGGTTGATGACGAGTTGCTAGGCGCCGTACAGGAGAAAGAGACAATGGCGCCAGTTCATGCTTGGCGTATATTAGGTCAACTACAAGCAACTGAGGCAATAATTCCATTAATACAATTGTTTAAGCTAGTAGATAATGATTTAGTCAACGAAGAACTGCCAAAAGTTTACGGCAATATAGGTGCTGCGGCAATTGGGGCACTTGTAGAATATTTAGCTCAAAACCAAAATCAGCTTTTAGCGCGCGTCACTGCTATAAACAGCCTAGAAGAAATTGCGTCGCAACACCCTGATGCGAGCAATCAAGTTAAAAGCGTACTAACTCAAAGTTTACAATCGTGTAATCAAAATGAAGCCGAATTAAATGGATTTATTGTAAGTGCGCTTATTAACTTACAGACACAAGAAGCGGCGCCTATAATTAAATACGCATTCAATACGAACCAAGTCGCTGAAGATATTGTAGGTAACTGGGACGAAGTACGACAAAGTTTAGGTATCAATTCAGACGAAGAAGTTCAAGAGTTTATACCAACTCCACTACCTAGCATTACAGAAGCATCCACACCAGATGTAGAAGAGGCAAGCGAAGATAAAATTAATGCTTTGATTGATTTAGTAGCACAAGTCACTGAGACACAAACTCCAACTCCAGAAAATGAACTTCTGAAAGACGAGTTAGCTTCCGAAACCGAGAATACATCTTTACTGCCAGATGAAAAAGAAGCACAGCAGGAGATTATCGATACAGAAGAGAACTTAACTAATACGATAAATAAGGTAGAAAACGAGGTAGAAGAAGTTGCATCTGAAATTGAAGCTGGTAAAGAAACACAAGTAAGTGAAGCATCAACTAAAGTCGATGAATCGCACGAACAAACTAAAGTAGAGTCTATCGAAGCTGTTACTGTAGAATCAAAAGAAGAATCTTCTGAAGAATCAAACTTATTGGAACAAGAAGATAATAAAGGTTTTGGGCGCCTTGCCACAAGTAAAGAAAAACCAGAGAAACCACAGAAAGCAAAGCCAAGCAAAAAGAAAAAGCGTGGTTTCAGCGATTTATAATAAAGGGAATTAATTTATGAATATTCGTTGCGAAGCTTCGCCAGATTATCTAAAAATAGCAGAAGTCATTACCAGCGCTTTTGGACAGCCAAATGAAGCTAAACTTGTCGAAGCAATACGTAATTCAGAAAATTATATTCCTGAACTTTCATTAGTTGCAGAAATTGACGGTAACATTGTCGCTCATGTTCTATTTAGTTACATACATATTGTAAGTAATGAAATTTTACCTGTGTTAGCATTGGCGCCAGTGGCAGTTTCTCCACAGTTTCAAAACCAGGGTATAGGAACAGCTTTAGTAAAATACGGATTAGAAAAAGCAGACGAATTAGGAGAAGCATTAGTAATTGTACTTGGTCATCCCTCATTTTATCCTCGTTTTGGATTTCTTCAATCAACTTGTTACGGTATAAAATCGCCTTTTGATTCTCCAGCAGAAGCTTTTATGGTAAAACCATTGAAAAACTACGAAATAAAATATACTGGTAACGTGGTTTATCCACAAGTATTTAACGATGTTTAAGAAACCGGGTTTCTTTCTCACTGAATAAAATAACCTTCACTGAAAAAAATAGAAACCCGGTTTCTCAACGAAGCGCAAAAACCAAACCCCGCTCCGAGAGGTGACATGTCACGTAAGAACATACGTTAACCGAGCAGTATTGAAAGTCTTCGTTGATGTTGAGAAACCGGGTTTCTTTTCGTTTATATTAATGATTGTTGTGTTCAGTGACAAAGAAACCCGGTTTCTAAGGTTTCAAGGTATGCTGCGACTTGAATTATTTTAGCTTCGTTGTAAGGCGCCGCTATTAACTGTACACCTAGGGGTAAAGCATTTGGACGCCGAATTGGAATTGATAAAACAGGTAAACCAATAAAGGATAATGGTTGAGTAAATTGTCCTAGGTAAGGACGAACTAAAATTTCCTCCCCATCTAATATCATGGTTTGTTGTCCTATTAAAGGCGCCGAAATAGGTGTGGTTGGAGCGATAATAACATCTACGTTTTGAAATATTTCTCTGACTTTATCGCGATACCATTTTCTAAATCTTTGTGCTTGTATATACCAGTTACTGGGAATTAAGGCGCCTGCTAAAAATCTATCGCGCGTTGCTGGGTCGAAGTTTTGGGGACGGGAGCGAAGTTTTTCTAGGTGTAAGTTGGCGCCTTCTGCTGCTGTAATAATAAATGCGGCTGCACGGGCACGATGTGCTTCGGGAATGGTAACGTAATCTTTGACATTTAACGCTTCGGCTACTTTTTGAACTGCTGCAAATGCTTCTGGTTCAGCTTTTTGATTAAAATAATCATCAGCAATAGCAATTCTAATCCCATCAATATTATGTAGAGACGCGACATGTCGCGTCTCTACAGGTGGACGTGTTGTACAAACAGGGTCTTTATCATCTGCACCTTGCAACACATTAAACACTGTCGCAATATCACGAACAGAATTTGCAAACGGGCCAATATGGTCAAAACTACTAGAAAACAACGCTACACCCGCGCGAGATAACCTACCATAAGTTGGTTTAAAACCATATACACCGCACAAAGCTGCTGGTACACGTATTGAACCATTAGTATCACTACCCAAAGTTATTGGTACCAAACCAGCAGCAACAGCAGCAGCAGAACCTCCAGATGAACCACCAGCTACACAAGTAATATTATTCGGGTTACGTGTGGCGCCATAATGAAAGTTTTCAGTCACAAAACCGTAAGCATACTCATCCATATTTAGCGCACCAACGAGTATTGCACCTGCTTGCTTCAACTTCGCAATAGCAGTTGCATCTTGTGTAGCTACTGGGTTTTCAGCATTAATTAAGGCGCCTGCCAGTGTTGTTATACCCTTAATATCAAATAAATTCTTAACGGCAAACGGGACACCAGCAAGAATACCCGCATCCTCACCCTTCTCAATTTGATTATCTATTTTTTCAGCATCAGCTAAAGCAGCTTCAGCGATGACAGTCGTAAAGCAGTTTAATTCAACATCGCGCGTTTGAATACGAGATAGCGTAGCACGCACAACCTCGACTGCTGTCACTTCACGTGTTTTTACTGCCTTTGCTATTGATATCGCGTCGGTTAAATTTAAACTCATTATTTAATATATATTGAAAAACTTTTTCTTGTGGGTTGGGTATCCTTGCCCGCCTTTTAATGAACAGGCACACCCTATCCTACATGTATTTACTAAGGCTCAAAAACAGGCGCCGCTTCAACATCTTCAGGTAACTCAAACTCCAAAACAACCCTAGCTACATTACATATCCGTTCAAAATTAGTAATCACCCCATCCCTATACTCATCACGTAACTTTAAATCAACCAACAAAGCCATCTGCTCAACAAACACCCTCATCTCCAATCTCTCTTCCATCTTCCCTTCCCTCTGTGAACTCTGTGTCTCTGTGGTAAAAATCTTAAAGCCTCATTGCCGCACCAGGACCTAAAGGCAAACCAAATATAAACCATATTACAAACAAAACCGACCAACCAATCAAAAACGCAATAGAATAAGGCAGCATTAAAGAAATCAAAGTCCCTATTCCCAAACTCTTATCATACTTCTGCCCAAAAGCCACCACCACAGGGAAATAAGGCATCAAAGGAGTAATAATATTAGTCGTCGAGTCACCAATACGGTAAGCAGCTTGTACCAACTCTGGTGAATACCCCAACAACATAAACATCGGTACAAAAATAGGCGCCATAATAGCCCACTTAGCAGAAGCCGAACCAACAAAAATATCTATAGCAACACTTACCAAAATAAACAATATCAACAACGGTGGCCCAGTAATACCCGTCGCCTTCAAAAAATCGGCGCCTTTAACAGCTACAATAATACCCAAATTACTCCAAGCAAAATAACTAATAAACTGAGCAGCGATAAAAGCCAAAGCAATGTAATACCCCATCGAACTCATCGCATTACCCAAATACCTCGCCACATCCTTATCATTTCTAACCGTACCAGCAACCTTTCCGTAAACAACACCAGGAATTAAAAAAGCCAATGCAATAATAAAAACAATCCCATCAATAAACGGAGAAGGAATAATTGTAAACTTCTCAGGGTCGCGTAAAATACCTTGCGGTGGTATCACCAACACCAAAATAAAAGCAATAAACGCCAAAAAAGCATAACCTGCCCAGCGTAAAGCCTTACGCTCAGTAGCCGTTATCTCATTCATCTCAATATCCACATCACCTGTATAGGCGCCTAAACGAGGCTCAACAATCTTTTCACAAATAAACCACCCTATCAACGTAATTAAAAACGTTGACACAGCCATAAAATAATAATTAGCAGTAGCATTCACCTGATACTCAGGTCTTATCAACTGCGCTGCTGTCTGCGTCAAACCTGCTAACAAAGGGTCAAGCGAACTAATAAGCAAATTAGCACTAAACCCACCAGCCACTCCAGCAAAAGCAGCAGCCAACCCCGCTAAAGGATGGCGCCCAAACGCGAGAAAAATAACGGCGCCAAGAGGAACCAGCACAACATAACCAGCATCAGAAGCTACATTTGCCATTACACCAGCAAAAATAACCACAGGAGTAATTAACTTTCTAGGTGTAACCATTACCACTTCACGTAAAAGCGTAGAAAGTAAACCAGTAGCTTCAGCAACCCCCACACCCAACATCGCCACTAACACAGTTCCCAAAGGTGGAAACTCAACAAAATTCTTTACAGCTTGCGTAAATATGCGACGAATACCATCGGGTGTAAGCAATGATACAGCAGCAACAGTTTTATTAGTACCAGGGTGAACAACTGATAAATTTGTAGAAGCAGCTATCGCGCTGACCACAATCACAAAAACTGAGAGTATGAAGAAAAGCGTTAGCGGGTCAGGCAGCTTATTACCCAATTCCTCAATAAAAGCCAAGGACTTTTCCACCCATGTTGACTTTGCCTGCTTTGTTGATGCATCTCTTGTGTTTGGCACTGGTCTAGCCCTGAATATATATGTATGAATTATGACTTTAACTACTAATTCATCTATAATGTTGTAATTTGCAATACTTTTTTACTCTTGTGGAGCGGGCATCCCTGCCCGCCATAGCAGAAATGGAACGGGCAAGGATGCCCATTCCACAAGAAACTTAATCATCATACAAAATAGTCATTACGAGCTTCAAAATCGATAGTTTGATATACTGCATCAATATTCAAGGCGCCATAAATATGTGGAAAAAGTTCATTATCAGCGAGTTCATACCTAACTTCGCTTTTCACTTTATCTACATCTATATAAAGTATTATCAAACCAGCTTGGTTTTTAAAAAATCTATCTGCTGTTTTTAAAACCTGTGTAGCTGTAGAGCAATGAATAAAATCCTCAGTAACAAGAGAATCAGCCTGATAGTTGCCTGACCTAAGTGCTTCTTCCCAAACTTGGCGCCGTGTAATATGATGAATTGTCTTCATGCTTTAAATTCTAAATACTGGAGATTTAGGATGTCTGGGATTTGGAATTAAGCATCTGTTTTTACAATCCACTAGTAAATCTAATGCTTCCAAAACAGTTTGACCAATTAACACATCGTTACCTGTAACTAATGCACTTTCAATTGTTTCACGCCCTTCCAATTGAATAATTACAGCTTCAGTTACACCAATACTCTCCTCTCTGCCATCTGCATACTGAGCTAATTCTTGACCTCTAATCTCTAGACCAAGCTGTTCTACTATTCGCATTGGTAGTACTGTACGTACAGCACCAGTATCTACAAGCCCTGTTGTCTCGTATACTCTCAGTTTATTTGGATTTAATGACCCACGTTTTATTAACATTTCATCTAAATAATTTACAAATGTCACTTTGACCCTGACTTCTCCCATGTCTTTACAAGCTACCCAATTAGAACAATTAAAATCTAACATGATTAATACCTCAGTAAAAGTATTTATGTATCAATGATAACCAACAAAGTATTTTCAGTTGTATGAAGCATTCAAATACTAGCTGGGACACAAAAGTCTGGAGCGCACAAACCTGATATTTTTAAGGTGGTTACTTCCAATGTATTTAGGTTCACTTGTCGAATCGCATGATTGTTAGTGTCTGCTATATACAAGTTTGAGTTTAAAATGCTTAGTCCTGAAGGTTCGGAAAACTTGACATTACCTAGCACTGTTTTACACTCACCCGTTCTAGGGTTAACTAACTTTATTTTATGGTTATAAGTATCAGCAACCCAAAGATTACCTTGTGCATATTCTACACCCATACAATGTTGTAATCTTACTTCTTCTCCAATACCATCTTTATCACCAAATAGATATAAGTCACCACTACCGCAAATTGTTGTAACTTTGCCAGTATTTACCTCAATTGCACGAATTGAACTACTTTCACTATCTGCTGTGTATATAAAATTACTGTTAATTGTAATACCGCTTGGTTGAGCGAATACTGAGGTATTTAACTCACCATCAAAACAAGCTTCGGCGCCAGTACCAGCATAAGTTTTAATGATATTAGTTTCCAAGTCCATCATCCAAATTTGGTGTGAACCTGCCATCGCAATATAAAGTAGATTTTCGTACTTTACTAAATCCCAAGGAGAATTTAATGCTATATCTAATGCATTACCTTGAGTAAAGCTCAAATTACGACTTTGTGTACCTATTCCTGCTATTGTATTCACAGATTGGCGCCGTAAGTCAATTTTACGCAAAGCATGGTTCTCTGTATCAGCAACATACAGAATTTGATTTTGATTATCAAATGTCATTCCTTGTGGCGCCGAAAATTCAGTTGTATTAAAATTACCATCCTTAACTCCTGATTTTCCGCTTCCAATGGCGTGTAATAGCTCACCTTCTAAATTTGTAACAACAATACGATGATGTCCTGTGTCTGCTATAAATAAACTTTTATGAGTTGCTAAAACTTTACTAGGAAAAGCTAATGGTGTAATTATTGGTTGTCGCTGCTTCTCTAAAATTACATCTAGTTCTTGAAGATTAATTGTGCCTTTATCTTGATGTTGTTGAATTATTTGCTGTATCAACTCGTCTAAAATTTCACGTTTCCCTTCTCCCATAAAAGAAGCAACTACATAACCTTCTGGGTCAATTAATATAAAACTAGGATACGCGCGTACAGCATATTCTTGCCAGACTCTAAAATCTTTATCTACTAAAACAGGATGTTCGATATCGTAGCGTAAAATAGCTTGACGAATATTCTCAATATCTTTCTCATTATCAAATTTTGCAGAGTGTACACCAATAACAGTAAGGCTATCTTTGTATTTTTGTTCCAGATATTTTAAATCTGGTAGCACATGTAAACAATTTATACAGCAGTACGTCCAAAAATCTAAAATTACAATTCGACCCCTGAGTTGTTTTAATAACAAAGGTTTATCTGTATTCAACCAATTATATTGTGGTAGTTCCGGGGCCCGTACACGAACCATAAAAACACTCACGTTACTTAAAATTTTTTAATTTACCACACAGTAGAGACGTGATTAATCACGTCTCTACAGAGGTTTAATTTGATAAAGGAGCGGAAGTCATTTCAGGTAATGGCGTTATTTCTTTTTCTGGTGTTATTTCAGGTAATGGTGTTACTTCTGGTTCCGGCGCCGGAGATAATGTAGGTTCAGGTATTGGTTCAAATGACTCGCGACGTTTAAAGTATTTACCTAATTGAATCTTTGATGGTTTTACTGGTTGTGGTGTTGGAGACTCAATAATAGGTTTTTCTACTTCAGGCGCCTCTGGTATCTTTGCCTCTGGTATTGTTACTTCTGGGGTTGGGACTATCTCAGGTAATGGTGTTGGCTTTTCATCTTCAGGTGTCGGTAAAGGTGTATTTGTAACTTCTGGTTGCGGTGTTGGCGTAATAATTACTTCTGGCAAATTAGGAGTTTCAATTGGTGTTGGTTCTATACTTGGTGCAGGCAATGGTGCTTTTATATCTCGACGTTTGAAGAAACCGCCAGATTTTGGTTTAGCTGGTTCCGTTACAGGTGGCACCATTTCTGGTTCTTTCGCTTCAGCTGTAGATTCTACAGTTGGTTCTACAGTTGGTTCTACAGTTGGTTCTACGGTTGGTGTGGGTTCAGGTAAAGGTTCTTTGGCTACATATGTAGAGTCTACTATGCTGCGTACTTGGTCAGCCGATAGTTCGCCTCTAACTATGCGAGAAAGCGTGTCTTTGCCTTTGGGTTCATAAGTAAAACTTCTAACTGTGCTGTTAAAGACGTTTTTAAGTACTTCGCCTTTACCATCTAAAAATTCCAGTTTTATCCAGTTTTTACCTGGCTTAAAGCCTTTTAAGTATATAGACTCCCAACGGTCGAGTACAAAGCTTTCATCATTAACTGTGCAGCGAATCCGCCAATCGCCGATTTCGTCTTGTAATATGTCTTTACCGTTTAATTGTAACGGCGCGTTTGTTAAGTAAAAGTCGAGAAGTATAGGTTCGGCGCCATATTCTCCATTTGGACGGTTATAGGTTAACAGGGGTTTCATAGTATCTGGGTTATGCTCATCGGTTTTAGTAAATACGTGAAATGTTGTTTGCGCGTAAGCTCCTTCGTTTTTATAACTTTCGTACCAAGGTCGTTCAGTAAAAACACGCAGAGTGTGGGTACCCGGAGGTAGGTCGGGTAGGCTTAAAGGCTGATTTAAATCATAAACTTCAATACCTGGCTGGTCATCTAAAATTACTTGTAGATGTGAGCCGAGATTAAACTGAGAATCTTTGAATATTGGTAAGTCCTTTACTTGTAGCGTCACTTCTACTGTATCTTTCGATAAAACCTCATCAGGTTTGGGAGTAATGATTGTAACCTGGGGACGGTAAGTATCTAAACTGCGTTGAAGTTCTTGAATAACCGATGGTGGGGCAACTTCTGAAATTTGATTTGTTAACTGTGGGTTATCTTTACGTCCTATGAGCGATGGAGAGGTGCTAACAGCTTTGTCACCACAGCTAGCTAGACTTAGTACCAGTAATAGAGCAAAGAATGATTTTACTGTACCTGCAATTATCCTGTGTCGCGTTCGTAAAGGTTTGAGGGGCGCCGAAGTCATTAGCCAGTCCATGTAACCGCATCCTGCATCAGAACAACTTAACAAACAATTGTGGCTCATTAACGCACATAAGGGAGCAACAAAGCAAAAGTTAAATCTTCAGTTACAACCTAGCCCTTAGTATTATTCGTGACTCAGAATAATAATAAAACTAATGGTGACTATAGATTAATATGGGGTCGCTGATGCTAGCACAGAAAAGGTTAAAACGGATAAATTTTACGAATTGTTTCGGTTTGTAAAATTTAGGAATAAAGTATTGACATTTTGACCAGTGATATAACCTAGGAGCTTGAATCTACGGGAAGTTGAGGGATTTTGAATTATTGTAAACAAGTATCTAACAATGTGGGGTATTCGACTTTATAATTCAGACTGAAACCACTCTCCACATGAGTCCTGATCGCTGCCTAAATTTTGTTAACCCATATTGGTCAACTTAAGTTAGGATGCGAATAAGCTAAAATTTAGTCACCAAGACTCTACGTGGTGTTTATAATTCCTCAATCCCTTTATAGAGAGGAGGTCGAATGACAATTAGTCCTCCAGAGCGAGAGGAGAAGAAAGCAAGAGTAATCGTCGATAAAGACCCAGTACCAACTTCGTTTGAACGATGGGGACAGCCCGGTCACTTCGATAGAACTCTCGCTAAAGGTCCAAAAACCACTACCTGGATTTGGAACCTTCACGCACTCGCCCATGACTTTGATACACATACAAGCGATTTAGAAGACATTTCCCGTAAAGTATTCGCAGCACACTTCGGTCACTTGGCTGTTGTGACACTGTGGTTAAGCGGGATGATATTCCACGGTGCCAAGTTCTCGAACTACGAAGCTTGGTTAATGGACCCCCTCAACGTAAAGCCTAGCGCTCAAGTTGTTTGGCCAATCGTTGGACAAGACATATTAAACGGTGATGTAGGCGGCGGTTTCCACGGCATCCAAATCACCAGTGGTTTGTTCCAAGTTTGGCGTGGTTGGGGTATCACCAATACCTTCCAGTTATATTGCACTGCAATTGGTGGTCTAGTATTAGCTGGCTTGTTCTTATTTGCAGGCTGGTTCCACTACCACAAGCGGGCGCCAAAATTGGAATGGTTCCAAAACGTTGAGTCTATGCTCAACCACCACTTAGCAGTATTGTTAGGTTGCGGTTCGTTGGGTTGGACAGGTCATATAATTCACGTATCAGCTCCAATTAACAAGTTGTTGGATGCAGGGGTAGCATTGAAAGATGTGCCTTTACCTCACGAATTCATCCTCAACAAAGATTTGTTAATTGAGTTGTTCCCCAGCTTTGCTAATGGCTTAACTCCTTTCTGGACGTTAAACTGGGGTCAGTACGCTGATTTCTTGACCTTTAAAGGCGGTTTGAACCCCGTAACTGGTGGTCTTTGGATGACTGACATCGCACACCATCATTTAGCGATTGCAGTTCTCTTCATCGTTGCTGGTCACCAATACCGTACCAACTGGGGTATCGGTCACAGTATTAAAGAGATTCTTGAGAACCACAAAGGACCTTTCACAGGTGAAGGTCACAAGGGTCTTTACGAAAACTTGACCACCTCTTGGCACGCTCAGTTAGGTATTAACCTTGCTATGTTGGGTTCGCTGACAATTATTGTCGCGCACCACATGTACGCAATGCCTCCGTACCCTTACTTGGCAACAGATTACGCTACCCAACTGTGTATCTTCACTCACCACATGTGGATTGGCGCCTTCTTAATTGTCGGTGGTGCGGCGCACTCAGCCATCTTCATGGTGCGGGATTATGACCCTGTTGTTAACCAAAACAACGTTCTGGATCGAGTAATTCGTCATCGCGATGCAATTATCTCTCACCTCAATTGGGTATGTATGTTCCTAGGCTTCCATAGCTTTGGTTTATACATCCATAACGACACAATGCGCGCGTTGGGTCGTCCTCAAGATATGTTCTCTGACACTGCAATCCAGTTACAACCAGTGTTTGCTCAGTGGGTTCAAAACCTACACACAGTGGCGCCTGGTGCAACAGCTCCAAATGCATTGCAAGTTGTCAGTCATGCCTTCGGTGGCGGTATCGTCGCAGTCGGCGGCAAAATAGCAATGATGCCAATTGCTTTGGGTACGGCGGATTTCATGATTCACCATATCCACGCATTCCAAATTCACGTAACCGTACTGATTCTGCTTAAGGGTGTATTATTCGCCCGCAGTTCACGCTTAATTCCAGATAAAGCGAACCTAGGCTTCCGCTTCCCTTGCGATGGTCCAGGTCGTGGCGGTACATGTCAAGTGTCTGGTTGGGATCACGTGTTCCTCGGACTCTTCTGGATGTATAACACTATCTCAATTGCAATTTTCCACTTTAGTTGGAAAATGCAGTCTGATGTGTGGGGAACTGTTGACTCAGACGGTATGGTTTCACATATCACTGGTGGAAACTTTGCTCAAAGTGCGATTACTATCAACGGTTGGTTGCGTGACTTCTTGTGGGCACAAGCCGCACAAGTCATCAACTCCTACGGTAGCGCTCTGTCTGCTTACGGTTTAATGTTCTTAGGCGCCCACTTCGTTTGGGCATTCAGCTTGATGTTCCTGTTCAGTGGTCGCGGCTACTGGCAAGAATTGATTGAATCGATTGTTTGGGCACATAATAAATTGAAGGTAGCACCTTCAATTCAGCCACGTGCTTTAAGCATCATTCAAGGTCGTGCAGTAGGTGTGGCACACTATCTACTAGGAGGTATTGCCACAACGTGGGCATTCTTCCACGCGCACATCCTTTCAGTAGGCTAACAATAAAAAGTAATGAGTGCTGAGTGCTGAGTGACGAGTTAGAAATAATAGAATATGTATTTTTGGCTCAGAACTTAGAACTCAGCACTTGTAAAGACACGATTAATCGTGTCTCTACTAACTATCAAAATCACATGACGGCTAAAGGTTAGAGGATTTATCAAAACCTATGGCAACAAAATTTCCAAAATTTAGCCAGGACCTCGCACAAGATCCGACTACTCGTCGGCTCTGGTATGCGATGGCTACAGGGAATGATTTTGAAAGCCATGACGGGATGACGGAGGAAAATCTTTACCAAAAGATTTTCGCTACTCACTTCGGTCATGTAGCAATCATTTTCTTGTGGGCATCCAGCCTCAATTTCCACGTAGCTTGGCAAGGCAACTTTGAACAGTGGATTAAAGACCCTCTCCACATTCGCCCTATCGCTCACGCAATTTGGGACCCTCACTTTGGCAAACCAGCTATCGAAGCATTCACCCAAGGTGGCGCCTCGAATCCAGTAAACATTGCTTACTCTGGCGTTTACCACTGGTGGTACACCATCGGGATACGTACTAACAACGACCTCTACATGGGCGCCGTGTTTTTACTCCTGTTGGCAGCAGTGTTCTTGTTTGCAGGTTGGTTACATTTGCAACCCAAGTTCCGTCCTAGCCTTTCTTGGTTTAAGAGTGCAGAACCCCGTTTAAACCACCATTTGGCTGGTTTGTTCGGTGTAAGCTCCTTAGCTTGGACTGGTCACTTGGTACACGTTGCTATTCCTGAATCTCGTGGACAACACGTAGGCTGGGATAACTTCCTGAGTACATTGCCTCACCCCGAAGGTTTAACACCCTTCTTTACAGGAAACTGGGCTGTATACGCACAGAATCCAGATACTGCGAATCACTTATTTGGTACCTCGACAGGTGCAGGTACAGCAATTCTGACCTTCTTGGGCGGTTTCCACCCTCAAACAGAATCGCTGTGGTTGACCGACATGGCACACCACCACCTAGCGATTGCAGTATTATTCATCGTTGCTGGTCACATGTACCGCACCAACTTCGGTATTGGTCACAGCATTAAAGAAATGCTCAACGCCAAAAACTTCTTTGGCACCAAGACCGAAGGTCAATTCAACTTGCCTCACCAAGGGTTGTATGACACTTACAACAATTCCCTACACTTCCAATTGTCTATACACTTGGCTGCGTTAGGAACTGCATTGTCATTAGTTGCACAACACATGTACGCTCTGCCTCCTTACGCTTTCATCGCTAAGGACTACACTACACAGGCAGCACTGTACACACACCACCAGTACATAGCCGTTGCCTTCATGCTTGGCGCCTTTGCCCACGCAGCAATTTTCTGGGTACGTGACTACGACCCCGAACAAAACAAAGGCAACGTACTTGACCGCGTGCTGAAGCACAAAGAAGCGATTATCTCGCACTTAAGCTGGGTATCCCTTTTCTTGGGTTTCCACACCCTCAGCTTGTATGTACACAACGACGTAGTTGTTGCGTTTGGTACTCCTGAGAAACAAATTTTGATTGAGCCAGTATTTGCTCAATTCATCCAAGCATCTCACGGTAAAGTTCTGTATGGAATGCAAACATTGCTCTCTAACCCAGACAGTGTTGCTTATACCGCTTACCCTAACTACGCCAACGTTTGGTTGCCTGGTTGGTTAGATGCAATTAACAACGGCACAAACTCTTTATTCTTAACCATTGGTCCTGGCGACTTTTTAGTACACCACGCCTTCGCGTTAGCTATCCACACCACCGTATTGATTCTTGTCAAAGGTGCTTTGGATGCTCGTGGTTCTAAATTAATGCCAGACAAAAAAGACTTTGGTTATGCATTCCCTTGTGACGGTCCTGGTCGTGGCGGTACTTGCGACATTTCCGGTTGGGACTCGTTCTACCTCGCTGCATTCTGGGCACTAAACACTGTCGGTTGGGTAACCTTCTACTGGCACTGGAAGCATTTAGGTATTTGGCAAGGTAACGTAGCACAATTCAACGAAAACTCGACCTACTTAATGGGCTGGTTCCGCGATTATCTCTGGGCGAACTCCGCACAGTTAATCAACGGTTACAACCCATACGGTATGAACAACCTGTCAGTTTGGGCTTGGATGTTCCTCTTTGGACACCTTGTTTGGGCAACTGGTTTCATGTTCCTCATCTCTTGGCGTGGTTACTGGCAAGAGTTGATAGAAACATTGGTTTGGGCACACGAGCGTACTCCTCTTGCGAACCTAGTTCGTTGGAAAGACAAGCCCGTTGCTATGTCCATCGTTCAAGGGCGCCTAGTTGGTTTAGCGCACTTCACAGTCGGCTACATCCTAACTTACGCAGCGTTCCTCATAGCTTCCACGGCTAGTAAATTTGGATAACTCCAACTTCACAGCTCTTAGCTAACTAATAAAATCCCCTACCCATGTGGTAGGGGATTTTTTTCTTGTGGTCTTGTCTTGTGGAGCGGGCATCCCTGCCCGCCACCACCACCTTAAAAATTTAAACGGGCAAGGATGCCCATCCCACAAGAGTTGAACCAAATATGTCAATGATAATCAAAACAATTTACTTTATATAAAATATAAGAAAATTTAAATTTTACAAAGATTCTATTTATTACTAATAAATTAGAAAATATTTTTTGGTAAATGGGAAAGATATAAATGGCAGGCAAGGATGCCTGCTCCACAAGAATAAAAACCATTTACCAAATTTCAATGCAAGAAACAAACCTTAAAGCTACCGAAAGAAACTTGCCTCATTGGGAATTAGATGGCGCCACTTATTTTATAACTTTCAATACTTGGCAAAAATTAGAACTCACCCCAGAAGCAAGACAAATAGTTTTAAATAGCTGTTTATTCTTCAATAATAAAAGGTATAAAATTCTAGTTTTAGTTGTGATGGCAGACCATGTGCATATCCTAATTGAACCTTGGCTAAAATCAGAAAATGAATATTGGTCAAACAGCAGTATTATGCACAGCATCAAAAGTTACAGTTCCAATCAAATCTCTAAAGCCATCAAACACAAAGGTATAATTTGGCAAGATGAACGATACGACCGAATAGTTAGAGATGAACAAGAATTATTAGCAACTTGGGAATACATCAGACAAAATCCAGTAAAAGCAGGGTTTTCTAATACTCCAGAAGAATACCCATTTTTCTGGCAAGCATCAGAATAAAATTTTGAATATTATTAAATATCATCACTCTAATAAGCAACTCTTGTAAGCAAATCTTGTAAGCAACTCTTGTAAGCAACTCTTGTAAGCAACTCTTGTGGAGCGGGCATCCCTGCCCGCCACCCCCCCTAACTCTCATAACACCTGCAAGCATCCAAGCAATAAAATTAAAACCATCCTTAGTAAAATATGCTTAATTAAAAAAGCAATACTATAATAACTAAGCAATGACTATGAGAAAAACACTTTATTATTTATTATGAACACGAAACTAGTTGAATCTCTAGTGCAAATTATATTATCTCTTTCCCAGGAAGAACGTACCTTATTGGAAGAAAAATTATTTTTTGATGCTTCTGACCCCTCAACTCGTGACATCATGGTACTAGCACAAAGAGGTAGAAGCTTTGATTTTCTTAACGACGAACCAGATTTATATACATTAGAAGATGGAGAGGCTGTATAAATGACCTTGAATAAGGGAGATATAGTTCTGCTTTTTGGCATTTTTACCAGGTGAGGGTATTGAGCTAGCTCTTCTTCAGCTTGCTGTAACCCAATTTTGTCTATTTTGCTGCGTAGCTTTATAAGCGTCTCTTGAAAAACAGATAAAATTTCTGAACTCAAATGCAGCACTGGCTCAGTCGCCTCAGCATCGAAAATAATTTCTGTGGGAAGCGTTGTCATCGCGGAATTACGGCTTGGCAAAATTTATTGTCCTGCTATGGCATTCACAATTGTTGACTTACCAGCTTTCATTGGCGCCACAATCGCCATTCTCAACTCAAGATTCTTAACTTTGTCCTCTTCGCTCTGTACTTGATGTTGAAACTGTACATATTTGTTATCATTATCAGTACTTAAAACGTCGCTAGCATAACCCATTAACGAGCTAATTTGCTCCAATAGATCAACAACGTCTTCTTGCAAGCCTTGAACGTTCGGCTTCAGCGCACTAGAAACCATACTTTTACCCCGTATAACGTTAAGTCCACTTTTTAGATTCTCGCTTAACAAAAATACAAAGGGTTCAGTAAAAACACAGGTAAATGCTTCTTTGTTGCTTGACTCCGCAGCTTTGCTCTTATCCTAAATACTTTGTGCAGCCATTTTAGTAATGTAAAGCCATAATATTATGAGTGTAGAAACCAAAATCATCGCTCTTGTAAAATCCCTACCTCTAGATAAACAGTAGCAGCTTCTTGAATTCGCCGAATTTTTAGAGCAAAAAAATATACTTGTCCGAAAGTAAAAAGAACAACTGAGACAGCAGCTCAAAGAAGGCACCATTCGTCATGCTGAAGGCGACCTTGATGTTGCCCAAGATTGGTTTGCACATTCAGAAGAAGCACATCAGCATCGCACACAGCAATAAATTTCTAAATAAAAAAATATCCAAAATTCTCTTGTGAGGTGGGCATCCTTAAGCCATCCTACCTTTGGAACAAGCAAGCTATCCTACAATTTAGGAACGGGCAAGGATGCCCATTCCACAAGATAGTTTAATCTAAATAATATTGATACAAAACTTTAAGCAATGACAACACTCTTCGATTCGATTAAAGTCGGCGCCTTAACACTACCAAATCGTATGGTAATGGCGCCACTAACACGAGGACGGGCAGAAAGCGATGGTACACCCACTGAAATAATGGTGGAATATTACCGTCAGCGTGCAACAGCAGGATTAATAATTAGTGAAGCAACTTCTATTTCACCGTTTGGGGTAGGTTGGGTAAATGCTCCTACTATATTTAAACCCGAAGATATTACAAACTGGCAAGCTGTAACTGATGCAGTCCATCAAGCAGGTGGTCGTATATTCTTACAACTTTGGCACATGGGCAGAGTATCGCACCCTGATTTTCTCAACGGACAACAACCAGTGGGACCCTCAGCTATTGCTGCTAAAGGTGATGCCCATACCCCATTAGGTCAAAAACCTTACGTAACACCACGAGAACTAACAGTAGAAGAAATTCACGCAACTGTAGCAGACTACGCTATAGCTACAAAAAACGCACGTGAAGCTGGATTTGATGGTGTAGAAATACACGGCGCCAATGGTTATTTAATCGATGAATTTTTACGAGACAGTGCAAATCAACGTAATGATGAATATGGTGGTGCCATACAAAACCGTGCGCGCTTCATGTTAGAAGTTGTTGAAGCAGTTGTTTCTGCTTGGAGTGCTGACCGTGTAGGTATTAGACTATCACCAGCAAATCCCTACAATGATATGAGTGATAGCGACCCCATTGGATTATTTACTTATGCTGCTGAACAATTAAATAAATTTGAACTTGCCTATTTACATGTTCTCGAAGGACTTCCTGGTAGTGTACTGGCAGGCCCAGAACCGCGCGTTACGCCTCATATTCGTCGCACGTATAATGGAATACTCATGGTTAATGGTGGATATAACCAAGAGTTAGGCGCCGAAGCTTTAGAAAATAATGAAGCCGATTTAATAGCTTATGGAACTCTATTCATTGCTAATCCTGATTTAGTTGAACGTTTCCACAAAGGTACAGCGCTTAATACTCCAGATTCTCATACTTTCTATACTCCTGGCGAAAAGGGTTATATTGATTACCCTGCTTTAACAGCTGTTGCCTAAATAAGAAAATTTTGATCCCCCAACTTTTGTAGGGTGGGCAGTGCCCACCTTACATTATTAATACGTTTGCATTAGTGCTTTTTCTATTGACCCCAAAGTTTTATATGCTCTTACTATTTGATGTGCAGGAGTTTCGCGCTTTGACAATAAACCTTTAAGCGGTGCCAATAACTCAACATCAGGGTCATTAACATTATTAAGAGCAACTTCAGCAGCGTGAATAACATCAGTTGCGCCGCCAAAAATTTCTTCGTTATCGAATGCTTCTTGGGCAGAAAGTTGATGTAACGCAGCATCGGGAACAATTGCTCGACCTGGTAAAGTTGTGTCTAGCACTAAACCCTTTAATAAAGCTAATATCCCAGCATAAATACTAAAATCATCACAGCTATCACAAGCCTTAAATTCAATTCGACCTACTTCTGCTGGCAAACGCGCAATTTTAGTAAGTGCAGGAATACTTGAAATAAGTTGTTCTTGTTCTGCTACAAATACCCGTGTTGCCGCACGCTTTCCTGTACGAATAAACGTTCTTACTGATAATCCTTCCCATAAAGCACCCTCATAAAAAGGGGAGCTATAGCTAAAAGGAACAATATAAGGACTGTAATAAGTTAACTTCTGACCAATCTCAATTACACGCTCTACTGGTAAATCAGCAATTGAAATATTTAAATCTGGTCCATATGAAACCATATAAATATTAACCGTTTGTTCATCTGGATATGCCTGCAACTCACTAATTTCAAAAGCATTTAACGGTGGTTGAGGTTCATATTTTGATTTGTAAGGGTTGTAACTAATTAGAACTGGAGAAAGTTCAAACTTAGATGCAACTTCGCACAGTAAAGAGAAACTCTCATTTAGCTCTGTAATAGTATCTTGAATACTAGAGTGAATCGTAGTGCGTATCTCAATTCCTTTTGGTACGCATTCCACAAACTCTTCAGACTCTGAATAACGCTCAAACCCTTCAATATACCATCTTTTTTTTCTAATCCCAGCATCCCCCATATGCAGGTGTAAATAATCATCAGCATACTCTGGTAATGCTTCAATTATCTGATTAAAATCAGCAAACTTTGCACGTGAAAAATCAACAAAATTTCCTGCACGGTCAACGAAAGCAACCTCATGTTCTATGCCAAAATTAAACATTATTCACACCTTTAAACATTTGCGACGGATTTGAACGGATGTAACAGATAACTGATTTTTTTATTTAAGGTGCCTTAAAAAGTTACTATCACAAATAACTCATCCGTTACATCCGTTATATCCGTTGCCAATTTACTCCTACTACTTGCTAAAGATTAGCAAATAACTTATAAATAATACTGTCTACTTAGATACATTGACCATTACAATTACCAATATTTTTTTATACAAGTACTACTTGCTCTAATGGAAAAATAATCAGAAATTATTATCAATATTGACATAAAAAATTATACTGTAATATTTCGATATAAAGTCTGTCACAAATTGATTAAATAATAAAATAAAATACTTAAACTAGAAACATGTGATAAAAATACCTAATACGAAACCCCTAAATTTCTCCATTTTCATCCTTACTGCCTTAACTTACCGTTCGCTACTATGGACATAAATACAGCTTTAGGCATGACTTTATGATGAGTGCGGTAAAATCTCCTTACAGCAGCGAACAAGTGAGTGCGTGGTTGCGCGGGTTGCTCGCTATTGCTTGGGCAGATGGCGATTTCGATGACCAAGAACAGCAGTTAATTGCTAGCATTACCGAGCAAGAGTTAGCTCCTGGCTTAGTAATCGAGTCACTAGAAGATATTTCGCCAGACGAACTAGCTATTGCACTAGGTAAAGGTACACCATTAGCAGAAAATTTCTTACGAACTGCCGTGATGGTGGCAATTGCCGATGGTACATATACCAAAAGTGAAGACTACATGCTTCATGAGTTGTGCAAAGCTTTAGGTGAACCAGAAAATATTCTTGAAGCTTTACGTCACACCCTTGAACACCCAGAAAAAATTGACCCAGCAACGTCACAAGCTATAACTACAACTCCCAGTCGTCAACACCCAGATGCGCTTCATCCACTGCGTGACTGGCTAGATAAGCTCGAAATTCATGACCCCAGAGTTGCGCGTTTCTTGTGTAAAATGATTCCCTCGCAATGTCCATTTGAACGTGATGTGACTTTATTTAAGCGCAAAATAGTTCATATCCCTCCCCTATGTAAACTCAATCCCATCTACGAACAACTAGTAGGGTTGCGTTTCCGTGCGCTTTCTTACCTAGCTGATGATTGTGGTGAGGATGTCACCCCCTACATATAGTGCTGAGTGGAAAGTGCTGAGTGCTGAGTGTAAAGACCGAATTAATTAGGTTAATGGTGCTAAGAATATTTATAATAGAAGACTCATAACTCTTAACTTATTACTTAGCACTCAGCACTCAGCACACAGCACTTTTTACTTATGCAATTCATTGACCAAGCAGATATTGAAGTTGAAGCTGGTAAAGGTGGCGATGGAATCGTCGCTTTCCGGCGTGAAAAATATGTACCCGCAGGTGGACCTGCTGGTGGTAACGGTGGTAAAGGTGGTTCGATATATTTTCGCGCTGTTGAAGATTTACAAACTTTGCTTGACTTTCGCTACAACCATAAATTTAAGGCTGGAAACGGTACCCGTGGTGGTCCCAATAATTGTACTGGCGCCAATGGTAAAGACTTAATTATCGATGTACCTTGTGGCACAATTATTTACGATGCCCAAACAGGTAACATAATTGGCGACTTAACCCAACCTGAACAAACTTTACTAGTTGCCGCAGGTGGTAAAGGTGGACTAGGAAATAAATATTTCTTAAGCAACCGTAACAGGGCGCCAGAATATGCACTTCCTGGTTTAGATGGCGAAATTAAATTACTGCGTCTCGAATTAAAACTTTTAGCAGAAGTTGGAATTATTGGATTACCCAACGCTGGAAAATCAACTTTAATTTCTGCTCTATCTGCCGCACGTCCAAAAATCGCCGACTATCCATTTACAACCCTTATACCTAATTTAGGTGTAGTCAGAAAACCAACGGGTGATGGTACGGTATTTGCCGATATTCCTGGTTTAATTGAAGGAGCTTCAACTGGCGCCGGACTTGGACACGATTTTCTGCGTCATATCGAACGTACTCGTGTTTTATTACATTTAATAGATGCTACGAGCGAAAACATCATTGACGACTACAAAACAATTCAACAAGAACTCGAAGCATACGGACGTTCGTTAGCAGAGCGACCACAAATTATTGCCCTTAACAAAATCGATGCAGTTGATAGAGAAAGCGTAGACTTAGATGTTATAGCAACTCAAATAAACCATCTTTCTCATGCCAAAATTTATTTAGTTTCAGCAGCTACACGTGCAGGACTAGAAGAATTAATGCAAGAAGTATGGCGAGTACTTGATGAAATTAACGCAATTGATGAAAATTTAGAACTAACAACCGCGCTTGTTTAAATAACTTCAATTTTGTTGTTTTACAATTTAAACTCTCATGTTCTATCCAAGTTGGTTAGTACATACTCGTGGAATATCAAACCACGAGGCAATTGCTGCTGTAAAAAAAACTGGTAGAAACCCCTACGAAGCAGCTTTTGCCGCTCCTTTTTACGTTAAAAATCCTTGGAAAGTTGTAACCGAACTAAATGTGCTTCTTGATAAATGCCGTGACAAACATCAGTTATAACCACATTGTAAAGGTATCAACATTCTGATTCCTGGCATTAGTACAATTACATCTGGATTCGCATCAATAATTAGTTGCCAAAAAACACGATTTCCATAAAACTTCTCTGTGATTTTTAACAAAGTATCACCGGGTTCGACAGTATAAAGCATTACCCAATCCTTTACATTTTGTAAACTTGAAACGAGCAGCAGCGTAATATCTTTAACTATTCAGTTATGTAGGCAAGGAGAGAATATTCTCTATCCTAGCAACGGCGCCTATAACCTTGAGCGGGTTAATTACATAAATTTACGAATAGTAAATTCATTTGCTTCTAGTTATATAATTAGTAATAAACTTGTCAACTTATGCACAAGCATTGTAACAGTTACCATCAGGGCTACCAAAGTTGATTACAGGAACAACCAAGCTTTTAGGTGTAATAGGATATCCAGTAGAGCATTCGCTATCACCTCGGATGCACAATGCTGCCATTGCTCAGATGGGAATAGATTATGCTTACCTGCCATTTCCAATCGCACCACAAAATTTACAAGCTGCGTTAGAAGGGTTTGCAGCAATTGGAGTAGTAGGTTTTAGCGTTACCATTCCCCATAAACAAACAATTATTCCCCTATTATCCGAAATCTCAAGTCTGGCTGAATCTGTCGGTGCTGTAAACACTGTTGTTCGTAAAGATAATCAGTGGATTGGTACAAACACCGACGTTGAAGGATTTATCGCTCCCCTACAATCAACATATAACCGTGATTGGTCTAACACTACAGCAGTTATTTTAGGTAACGGAGGAGCAGCACGCGCAGTTGTTGCAGGATGCGCGCAATTAGGTTGTCCCGAAATTCACATAGTCGGACGTAACCTAAATAAATTAGTTGCCTTTCATGAAAGCTGGAACAATTCAACAATAGCTGCACATTTACATGTACATCACTGGGATAAACTACCAAAATATATTCCACAAGCAAATCTCATTGTAAATACAACACCTATTGGCATGTATCCTCATATTGATGAGGCGCCTTTAACTCCCGAAGAAATAAATAACTTACCAGATGGCGCCATCGCCTATGATTTAACTTATAATCCAAACCCAACAAAATTTCTCGAACTTGCCCAACAAGCCGAAGCCATAACTATAAACGGCTTAGAAATGTTAGTACAACAAGGCGCCGCTGCCTTAAAAATTTGGCTACAACGCGAAACAGTACCCGTCGATGTCATGCGTCAAGCTCTCATAGAAGTGCTGAGTAAGAAGTGCTGAGTAGAAAGTGCTGAGTGCTGAGTAAAGCTAAAAATTATGGATTACTAATAAACAATTAGAATTTAGGAGTTACCACTCAGTACTTATCACTCAGCACTCAGCACTCAGCACTCAGCACTATTAACTTAAAAACTTCCGTGCTAGTAAAAAGCTAGAAATTGATTTGGCATCAATAGGTTCACCGTCTAAAATGGCGTTTTCCAACTGTTCGGGACTCCAAATTAGCACTTCGATATCTTCATCATCATCTTGTGCAGGTGGTTTAGAGAGCTTTTCTAAATCAGTTGCTAGAAATGCGTAAATAATTTCATCTGAATAACCAGGTGCCAGAAAAAATTCGCCAAGTTTCTGCCACTGGTTTGCATGATAACCTGTTTCTTCTTCAATTTCCCGCTTTACTGTTTCTAATGGGTCTTCGTTTACTTCAACAGTACCAGCAGGAAACTCGATAACTCTCCCACTCACCGCAAAACGATATTGACGCACCAGTACTAGTTTACCATCTGATGTTACGGGTACTGCTAAGGCGCCTCCTGGGTGACGAATACATTCCCAATCTCCCTCAACTTGATTGGGTAAACGTAACCGATTGACTTCAAAATCAAACTTTCTTCCCTTATAGAATAAGCGCTGTTTTAGTAGCTGCGGTAATTCTCTACCTAATGGCATAATTAGTTAGCTTTGTTTATATTTTGGAACAGTTTACATCTTTAATCAGCTCTTTAATCGTTAGACCTGAAACTGGGTCTACCCAATCTGGTGCTATTTCTGCAAGTGGCACTAACACAAAAGCACGTTCTCGCATCCGAGGGTGAGGAATTTGTAGTTTCGGTGTTTCGATAATTCGGTCTGAGTATAATAATATATCTAAATCTAAGGTACGCGGTCCCCAACGCTCACCACGCAGGCGCCCAAACTTATTTTCAATTTTTAACAATATTTCTAGCAGCAATTCTGGTATCATTTCCACTTGCAATAAAACGCAACCGTTAAGATAATCTGGCTGTGGCGGACCTACCGCTTTGGTACGATATAAACTCGATTGGGAAATTAATCTAATTCCCGGCGTTTGCGCTATCGCGTCAATCGCCCCTAATAAAATCGTGTGACTGTCACCAATATTGCTTCCTAAAGCAATCGCTGCATTATTAGACAAGCTGTTTTTCCCGCTTACGCTTTATTTCAACAATTCGTATTATTAATGTATTTTATTTTACGAAATTGAATTGAAAAAATTATACGTAAGTTTTAAATAACAGTATATATAATTAAACTCTAATGGAATGTTATACTAACACAAACGTAGTGCTTCGATTCAAAAGTTTTGATTATTCGTTAATTAGCAACTGCTTCATATGAGGAACTGACGTGGTTAAGTTTACCTCTTGGTTCAAAGACAAAACCAACTTGAGTGATACGCATACAAACAATTCTGAGTTGCCATCGGGCAACGATGTTCAACCGACTGTTGAGGTTGACGTTTCAGAATTGACGACTGATGAAGAGAAGCCAAGAAAGCAAGGCAAAGGTAAGCAGTTGCGGGAACAAGTCGGGAGAGTGTCATCTACAATCGTCTCTAAACTCCCTGGTCACCCAAAACCGCTATATCGTCGGTTCTGGTTTATTGCTTTCTTAGGTTTAGGTGGTGGCGCCATTGCGGTGGCTAATACAATTTCGTCTATAGATCGAAATTTACCTCCTACTTCAGAACTTAACAGCTTGGTACGTGAGCAAACGCTGACTATTAAAGCTGTTGATGGCACAATTTTGCAGCAGTCAGGACCTGCAACACGCGAACAACTAGCTCTTTCAGAAATTCCCGAAAAACTTAGAAAAGCTTTTATTGCTTCTGAAGACCGACGCTTTGATAAACATAACGGAGTTGATGCTCAAGGTATCGCTCGTGCTGTGGTCAATAATTTGCGCTCGCAAAATGTTGTTGAAGGTGGTAGTACTATTACCCAGCAGTTAGCGCGTATTCTTTTCCTGAAGCAAGAAAAAACCATGTTGCGTAAGGTTAGAGAAGTGCGTTTAGCTCAGAAGATGGAAAAAGAATTAAGCAAAGACATGATTTTGGAACGATATTTAAATCTTGTTTACCTTGGTTCTGGCGCCTATGGTGTTGGTGATGCTTCTTGGGTATATTTTAGTAAGCCAGTTAGCGAACTAACTTTGGGTGAAATGGCTACTATCGCTGGTTTGGCACCTGCACCAAGTGTGTACGCTCCAGATAAAAACCCCGAAGCAGCAAAACAGCGTCGCAACTTAGTATTGCAGCGAATGTTTGAAGACGGTGTAATTACTGCTGCCGAAAGACAAGAAGCAGTTTTAGAAACACTTACTATTAAATCAAGCCTACCCAAACGCTTAGAAGTTCAAGCTCCTTACTTTACTAGCTTTGTTCAAAAAGAACTGCCGAAGTACGTTTCCCCCGAAGTTATAGAAGCAGGTGGGTTAACCGTAGAAACAACTCTCAACCCAACGATGCAAGCAGCAGCAGACAAAGCTGTCGCGAAAACATTGCGAAATCAAGGACGTTGGGAAAACTTTAAACAGGCAGCATTAGTTTCAATTGACCCCCGCACTGGACAAATTAAAGCGATGGTGGGTGGTAAAGATTTTGGTAAATACCAATTTAATCGCGTTACCCAAGCACAGCGACAACCTGGCTCAACTTTTAAAGGATTTCTTTACGCAGCAGCTATTGCTACTGGCATGAGTCCTTATGACACTTTTCAAGATAGCCCATTAGTAGTAGACGGTTACGAACCAAAGAATTTTGATGAAGGTTATCGAGGTTCGCTTGATATGCGAACTGCCCTAACTAAATCAATTAATATTGTCGCAGTAAGAATTTTGATGAAAGTGGGCTTTAACCCCGTCATCGACCTTGCCCAAAAAATGGGTATAAAGTCTGAACTCCGACCAATGTATTCTTTAGCACTTGGTTCTTCTGAAGTTAATTTGCTTGAATTAACAAGTGCTTATGGAAGTTTTGCGACTGAAGGGGTTCATAACGAAGTACACGGTATTACCCGTATTCTTAATCGTCGAGGTGAAGAAATTTGGAAGGCAAATTTCACACCCGTTCGCGCGCTTGATTCTGACAGCGCTAATATTACAACCTGGATGTTAAGAAATGTTGTAACATCTGGAACTGGTCAACCTGCACAGTTGGGCAATCGTCCAGTAGCAGGTAAAACTGGAACGACTGATGAAGCTCGTGATTTGTGGTTTATTGGATTTATTCCACAACTTGTAACTGGGGTATGGTTGGGTAACGATAATAATAATGTTACTTACGGCAGTAGTGCGAGTGCGGCTTACACTTGGCACGAGTTTATGGAAGAAGCTGTAAAGGGAATGTCCGTTGAACAATTTGCCGAACGTCCAAAACTCAATCGTCGTAAAGGCACTATTAAAGCTGAACCAGTTAAAGCTAGACGACTTGTCAACCGTTCATTCTCTAGTAACGAGCGCTCTGGTGATGACAGTCCTGGTGATGATTCTTCTAGACAATCGAGAAGGCGCCGCAGTAGTCAAGTAAGTTCCGACACTAACGATAACGATAACAACGAACAATCATCAAGAAGGCGCCGACGTTCTTACCAAAGCTTCCAGCAAGATAACTCAGATGATAATACGCCACGTCGTCGCAGACGGCGTAGTCGAAGCGATGATTCCAATTCGTCGTCGAGTAGCACATCAAATAATAGCTCAGATTCTTCCTCAGAGTCTCGTCAAAGGCGCCGACGTAGAAGTTCCTCAAATTCAGATTCGTCTTCTTCGTCATCTCAACCAACGTCTTCGTCGCGTCGTCGTAGAAGTTTAGAATCTTCTTCAGATAGTGGTAGCTCTAGACCCTCACGTCAAAGAAGTTCTGGCTCCAATGGTTCAAGTAGCGGTTCAGGTAGCAACAATTCCTCACCAAACACACCATCATGGCGTGAACGTTTGAGACCCGATGGTGGTTAGTCAGGTTAAGTATAGTACAATAAAATAATATAAAAGGTTCTCGATTTTCTCAAAATCTGGAATCTCACACCCAATAACTGCATACCCGCACAAACAACTTTTATGCTTTTTGCGCGGGTTTTTTACTATTTAAATTTATTTGTATAAAATACTACTCATCCTCAAGAAATTTAAATCTCCTTCTACAGTACTTTTGAGCATTCTCCCTACTGGGAGATGAAGTTAGAACCTAATTTTTATACGGTCATAAGTAGCGCAGTTAGTAGCACAGTTAACAAAAGGAAATACTTATGTACTTATTCATGCAAGCGGCAGGCGCCGTATCTCAAGAGCCTAGTTTTCCAGTAGCTTCAGTTGCAGTATATGTAATTGGTTTTATCGCTGCTACAACAATAGGTTCTATAGCTTGGTATAACTCAAAGCGTCCTGTAGGTTGGGAAGACAAAGAGCGTCCAAGTGTTGTACCCAAAGTTGAAAAAGAAGAAACCCCAGGTATTGGAGAACCAAAAACTGAATAAAGTAATGAGTGCTGAGTTTTGAGTGCTGAGTCATCATTTACTACTCAGCACTCAGCACTCAGCACTTTCAACTAATTCTTGCACTCAGCACTTTTAATTAATTTTGGATTTCAATCCAACGACGGTAAAGTTTTTGAATCTGCTTTAGAATAGTGTCGGCTACTGGCTTGTTAGAATCTTTGCTATCAGATAATTTCAACAGCTTACTCAGTAGCTTCGCTTCTTCACTCGCAACATCACCGTCACTATATATCAACCCACTAATAGACTCAATCAACTTTTGACAATCTTCGTGAGTCGGATGTTCTCCTAAGTACTCATGTACCCAGTCATAAAACTCGTTTGGTTTCACTGATAAAAATTCATACAGAAACGGTCTTATTTCCGGGTCGTTTGTCAAATTATTCGCTTGAGCGATTTGATGTAGATATTTACGCTCTTCAGGTTGGATTATACCGTCAATCCATGCGGCGCCTATCAGTATTTTTACTTGTGTTTTTACGCTCGAATCGGTTCTCATATACTGCAAGACCTTTATGAGTGGATTTCACCTTGATGCAATCCTAACAATACAAGCGAGTATTTACTGAGAATTGTTTGATTTTCTTAACCGGGTCATGAAAAAACCATCCATATTATATTGATGCGGCATCACTTTTAACCAGCCTTGCGGCATTATATAATTATTTAAGAATGAATTAGGGAAAGGTGCCTCAATTTCCCAGTTTGGGTTTGCGACTAAAAACGACTCAATAACCGCTTCATTTTCGAGTGGGTGTAATGTACATGTAGCATAGACTAATACACCACCTGGTTTTACATATTTTGCCGTGTTCGACAATAGCTCACGCTGAAGCACAGCTAATTCTTCTACACTTTCAGGAGTTTGGCGCCATCGTGCATCTGCATGACGGTGTAAGGTACCTAGTCCAGAACAAGGAGCATCAACTAAAACGCGGTCGGCAGTATTAATAAACTGTGAGAAACTTCGACTATCTCCAATACAAATTTCTATAGACTTTAATTGTAAACGACGGGCATTCTCTTCAAGTTTACGAAGCCGCGAAGCAGTACGGTCACAAGCCCATATTTTACCTTCATCACCCATCAGTTCCGCAATATGAGTTGTTTTTCCACCCGGCGCCGCACAAGCATCAATTATCACTTCTCCTGGTTGCGGGTCAAGCAAGTGAGCTACTAGCTGCGCGCTGCTATCTTGGACACTCCACCAACCTTGTTCATAACCGGGTAAATTTTGAATGGCGCCGTTACTACCAATTAAACGTAAAGCTTGGGGTAAATAACCAAGTTTTTCATATTCAATATTACTATCGTAAAAAGCTGTTTCAACTTCTCTAATCGTCGCACGAAGCAAATTAACCCGTAAATCAATTGTCGGTGTTTGGTTCATCCATTGGCATAATTTCTCAGTTTCTTCTTCACCAAACTGTTTTACCCACACATCAATTATCCAATCAGGAAAACTATATAAAACTCCTAACCCTTCCGCTTTTAGCTTTTCCCCCTCACGTATAAACGAGCGTAACATTCCATTCACAACAGGAGCAAGCTGTACAAAACCATTATCCTTTGCAAGTTCTACAGTTGTGTTTACAGCAGCAGAAGCGGGTATGCGGTCTTGGTACATCAATTGGTACAAACCGATATGTAAAATAGTACGCAAGTCCTTTGGTTGCTGGTGTGCTTTCTTCTTTCCAAGCAAGTCAATAAAATAATCAAGCGTTCGTTGGCGCCGAACACATCCATAAACCAATTCAGTAACGAGGCGCCGTTCATTATCAGCCAAATTCGATTTTGAATTATATTTTTGTAAAGCACGGTCAAGAGCAACATCAACAAAGGCGCCTTTATGGAC
The DNA here is from genome assembly GCF_019977735.1 of Calothrix sp. PCC 7716. GTDB lineage: Bacteria > Cyanobacteriota > Cyanobacteriia > Cyanobacteriales > Nostocaceae > Dulcicalothrix. The sequence goes on from NZ_AP025018.1 coordinate 2,477,987, forward strand.
ATCACGCAAAGCAATAAAAGCAATTTGACGAGCAGAAAACATTAAATACTCATAATTTTTTAATTAAGAAACCAGGTTTCTCCAAGAAACCTGGTTTCTATATATTAATACCGCGCAGTATCAACAACGCTACCAATTTCAAACTCACACGCACGCGATACAAGTTCCTGCGGTAATTCTTCAAAGCTAACCAAAGGCAAGTGTTGAGGATTCTCAATAAGTTCTTTAGCAAGTAAAAAGCCAGCAATAGTCCAGGTTTGGTACTTCCGAGCTTGCTTACCAATCAATCTTCCCTTCTTACCGTCATAATACTCAACCCACTCATCATTCTTTAAACGTGGAGCAGCAACGGCAATTGCTTTTTTAGCAAGGTCAATACGATTCGTTTTCACAGCAGCAGCAGCCAACATCCATAATAAAACGGGCCAACTTCCAGCATTGTGATAAGACCAAGGAATATTTTTAGGGTCACATCCAGTGACAATTCGATACTCTTCACCTTCTAAAGCAGGGAAACAAATCTTCATCGGCATGTCCCCAACTAAATTATCCCAGCGTTGGTCTACCAAATTCATAATCGCTTGCGATTGTTCTTCAGTAGCTAGTTCCGAAATAATTGCCATCAAGTTACCAAGCGAGAAAAAGCGCGTATCGAGTTGTGACGGTCCCACATTACCCGCAAGATAACCACCATTGATAGGTAGCCATTTGTCTAGTTCATAATAAGGAAGCGAATCACTATATATATTAAATAGATTTACTGCCGCCTTTCCATATTCTTCGCCCTTAAAACGGTAAATTGCATTGAGACGGTTTATATCAATCCAGTAGTGCTGGCGAATATGAGCGCACAATAAGGGTAAACGGTTATCGATAGCAGCAACAATATTTTCGTTGTACTCACATACTAATAGTTCTCGTGCTGCACGTAGTGAAGCATAGAATAAAGCTTGAATTTCTAGAGGATGACCATAAATTCCCATCCTACGGTCAATCATGCAGGCGCCATCGGGTACCAACAGTGTTGGGTACATATCAAAGCGATTTGCCAAGCATAATTCTACAATCAACTTGATACCAGTTTGAAATTCTGGTTGATAAGCAAAACAGAAATCTTTGGTTGCTACGACATAAGCGCGTAACAAAATAATCCACCATAAGCAAGAGTCTACTGGTGTGACTCGTGCTATAGCATGTTCACCGAAGTCAGCGTCAAGGTATTCTTTACCATCTATTGACACAACTTTAAAACTAGCGGGCATTAATCCGCGTGCTGGTTTGTAAGCATCGAGTTCACGTTCTTTTGGTTGCAACTTGAGAGTTTCTTCTAAGAAGTTACGAACAATATCAGTTCTACCCTTCATTAAAAATATCAGAGCAGATGACACAAAATCGCGTACAAATACTTGGTCATAATTCAGCGCTTCTGTTGAATTATCAAATGCCGCTACAGTTCCAACTGGGCGCCCTTGATAGTACACAATAGATTTTTCTAAAGCTTCCCAAGCTTCTGCGTCGATATCGTTGTCTTTTACTGTTGTTGCTGCTAAGTCCTTAAGTTGCATCGTCAGAAAACTCCTTTTCAATTTCAATGATTAATGGTAGAAGCGACTTTTATAAACTTGCTATCTTCATATTAACAATACTGTTTTCTGAAAAAGCAAATCTTATTATCTGCACTTTTAAATGGAAAACTATATTTACTTACTCAAACCGCCATTAAATTAACGATTCTCGCTTGTAAACTAACTGTGTATATTGCTTGTTAAATGTAAATTAATACCTGTCTTAAGCTTTTGCGTGTACTACAAATGCTCAAATTTTACAAACTTGCACTCTCGTTTATTGAACAAGATATAACTAATTATTTCTACTACCTAGATATTTTGTTTCACAAAGAAACTCATTAGTTTGACTTATCCGGTAAATTTAGACTTAAGTAGTTTTACCAGCTTTTACCCACAAGACGTTCAAGTTACCAGACATAATTATCTAAATACATATTAATCATAATTTATAACCTTTTTTCACAATATGCAACATTATTTTCATAATCCACGCATTACACGTATGCTTTAGCAACATAGTTAACCTTAAATAAAATTTGAATAATCAACACAAAACCTTGAAACCCTTTATATAATTGCCTTGTACACAAATGCAAAAACTCGCAAACATTTATAAAGTGTTTGCAAAGTGTCATTTTTGACAAATAACAAAAATTAACAAAACTAATTAATCTGATTATCAATTTAGAGCTAGATTAAATATTTTTGACACTGTTAACTTTGCTTGAGTCGTGTCAAGTATCAAAATAGACATTTTGTCTGGCTTTGAGTATTGATAATCAACATGTTAGTTCTACGTATTCAAGCATTGAGTCAAGTTGACTATTATGTGAAGGTAAACGAGCTAATATTGTGACGATAAAATAATGCATAGCTGAAATAATAAGTGTATGTACAAAATTCTCAAATTAACTAGCAATACAAATTATTATAATCATGCTTACCAATTTTGATAATTTTTGATATCATGATGTGAATTTACTTTTTTTACATACTAACTTTATTGGTATTAAAAAATTTTAAAGTCTTTATGTTAAATTGCGATTATTGAATTGTAATATAATTAGACACAGGTTTATTTAGTACAAACTTTCGCAAAAGACGACTTTTAATACTAAGACAAGATATAACTCAGGTTTAACTACTGCGCTTACTATTATTTTTACTGAAAAAAGTGTAACATCTGTAAAGGGTTATACAAAACAAATACATAACAGGCAATTTATAACAAAAACTAAAGTATCTGAACTGACGAGTGACATTACCAAGATATCACCGATGTATATATGTTAGCTAGCCCAAATATACAATTACTTAGTAAAGAATGGTGAAATAATCAGCCCTAATTTTAAAGTGACTGTAAATTTAAATTTTGGAAACTGGGTTTATGTATATATTTTTATGCCGTCCTAAGATATAAACATCCGTCAACTTGCCTAAATATCAAATAAAAATAGCTACTTGTATACATCACTGAAACTACTTAGGTAATAATTCTTATTGAAATTCCTATGCCTTGCAATATAAAGGTGTATTTATTAAAAGGTTAAGTTTATGTAAACTCAAACGAAAAAATAGTGAAATTTTCTACGTATTATCACGTGCAGAACGTGATATAGTGTTACTCTAATCAATATAGACATTTGTAACAGTCTTAATAAGTATTAATAAGTACTTTAGCTTATCATCAATTGTATAACAACGATACATTTTACACAAATTGCATTCAGTAGTAATCTGACTGTTCTATAGAATAATCTATGCTTAAAACAACTCAAGTTGTAGAAACTCCGTCAGTTGAACGTTTGCTTAACCTCTGGGCACAGCGTTATACACTTGGCATGAATCGAACCTTTAATCAAAACTCACTTGGTAGTAAGTTGCTTGAGAGTGCATCTTCAAAAGGTCGAACTTTAACGGCGACCAAGCTGAAAGATAATATACTGACCGTTAACTGCCAAATGGGATGGATACAAACGAAGACACTTTATGCCTACATACCGAATGTGATGGATTTGACGGAAGCACGTCGAATTACACAGTTTGCGTTTCGCGTATACAAAAAGTTAATCGACGTTTACCAAAAATCTCCCTGTGCAGACGAAGCGCTAACTGACGAATCGTTCTCAAACTTAGAACTACCTGCAATCCAAGAGTTAGCGTATGCACTTGAACCGACATTACTCGTGTTTCAAGAACAGCATATTGCCTCTAAAGACTGGCGTGCTTTAGGATTTATGACTACGCAATTAAATTTTACCAATAAATTAATTGCTAAAAAGCTTGAGCCAGAAGAAAAAATCCTGCTTGCTCCTTATTTAAAATTCGTTGAAGAGCAAGTAGCAATACCTTGGCAAAGAGTTTGTGCTGCGAGTGCAAAGTATAGCGTTGATTCTGCTGAGTTTCGCTTAGTCGAAGAAATGTTACCAGCGGCGCCGTCTATTGCTTCTTCTGTTTATAATCGACTGTTAGAATTATTCCCTGAATATCGAAGTCGTCGTGGTCACTTGGGTGACGAGGATATAGCTCACTCATGCATTCGCGACTTAACCATGTTTCAAGCTTACCTGTGGCTATGTCTATTTGAAGGTACCATAGCACCAATACAGCAAGAGTTACTACCTTTGTGCGCGATGGTCGTTCAAGGAGTCAACATCAAATGGGAACTAACACAAAAATGGTGGCAGGTTTTAGAAGAAGAAATTCTAAATCATATAAATCCCCAAGCTCAACAGCTAATACAACCCTACACCAAACAAGTCCAAGAATTACTCTGGTCTGGGCGCCATCGTCTAGGCTACCCCGAAGACCACCTGCAGCATGGTAATAATCACTTCAGTGATTTCCAAATCAATCACTAAAGTGATTATTATCAATCACTAAAGTGATTATTATCAATCACTAAAGTGATTATTACGAACATCCAGCAAACCGCTGCACAGCGAGCATCAAATCACTCGGTGTGCCAATATCCAAATAACTACCATTATCAAAAACCTCAGCCTCAACGCGCATACCTTGTTGAATAGCTGCCTGTATCACATTACCAATAGGTAACTCAGGTAGACTCAACAAATCATTTGTTAACTTTAAATTCGATACAAAAGAATGCAAAAACTCTGTAAATGTCGGCGCCCATACAGCAATAGCCCACATATATTGTAAATTCGATTGTGGGGGTTTCTCAACAATTAGCGTAACTTTACCCGTACTATCAAAATCAACCATACCAGCTTTTTGGGGTTGTTTTGTAGGAAATAACCCTAAAACGACATCGGCGCCAAGAGCTTGACGTGCAATAATACGCTGGAACCCATCAAGCGGTTCAAATAAAATATCAGGAAAACCCAAAGCCACAATCGCATCTTGAACAAACGGGTATGCCTGGTCTAGTGTAAAAGGAACACCATGAGGCAATCCCATTATTAAATACCCCAAGTTCATCTCAAGCATTGAACCATCACCAAAATAAGCAGGAATATCCCATTTACCAGGTCGCAAAATAAAATATGCCGTCTCAATTCCTGCTAGCCGCATCTTTTCGAGCAAATAATGCGAAACTACTTTAGGGCGCAGTTTATCCTCTTTATCATTAAAGTTATTTTGATAACAAATATTTTTAACTTGAAACCCAATAGGGTATAATTCTTTACTCAGTGGCAAAGGTGAAATACGTGTTGCTTGCCCACCCGCAGGTAACAATCCTATAATTCGCCGATTCATACAGCTTTGCAATTAATTAAAATATTAATATTACAAGTATCACAAATCACTTGAATATTTACGGGAATTCTGTATGAATTGGTAGATAAATAAATATCCCCTTCTCAAACAAAACTCATGCTTAAGAAGAGGTTAACTATATATATATCTATAGTTTATGCCTTTGTAACCGTTACTCAACTGAAACAGCATCCACATCAATCGTCTGGGTCTGTGTATTGGCTTGTGAACTTGCTGTGGTAGTAGTATTTGTACTATCGCTAACCTCGGTGTTTCCTTTACGCGCTTTAAAGCCCTCAATCACTAACTGAGATACTTCTGATACTAGTAAAGTCAATATAAAAGCGTCATCGATTTGTCCGACAATAGGTAAAAAGTCTGGAGCAATATCAAATGGACTAATAAAATACAAAGCTGTACCTAGAATTACCCACCAGCGATATTTGGGGTTGCGTATCAACTCACGGTACCATCCGTAAACAGCTTGAATCGAGAATTTCATATATCGAGCCTCCTTGTTAGCTTTAATTTTGCACGATATTGCCTTAAACTTCCTGTGGGAATAACCGCCCTTAATTGTCCAGAAGGTGCGAAAAACTTATTTCTGTAATGGCTGCTGTGTAGCCATAGAGGCTAATAGCTTGCTTGTCGTTTTTAGAAGAGGATAGTTTTGACCGTGGATATAATAGCTGAATTTAGAAGAGGTGGACCCGCGATGTATCCGCTACTCGCGTTGTCAGTTTTGACGATAAGCGTAGTTTTTGAGCGGTTATGGTTTTGGCTCCGCATGTTGAACCAAGAGCGTCAAATAGTCGAGCGCGTTTTAGAAGCTGCACGTGAAAATTGGGGATTAGCTCGTGATATTGCCCAACGTGCTACTGACCAACCAATTGGCAGATTTTTATATGCTCCTTTGAGCTTGACAAAAAACGACCCTGAAACTTTTCGACTTGCCTTAGAAGCAACTGCCGAAGATGAGTTAACTGGAATGCGACGTGGTGAAAAGCTTTTAGAAGCAGTAATTGCCCTGGCGCCACTTTTAGGATTGTTTGGTACAGTGTGGGGACTAATTCAGTCATTGCGCGCGATTAAAATCGGTGATTTAGGAACCGAAGCAACAGCGGGAGTGACTACAGGTATTGGGGAGTCATTAATTAGTACAGCAGCAGGATTAGTAGTGGCAATTACAAGTTTGGTATTTTACCGCTTGTTTCAGTCATTCATTTTTAACCAAGTTCAGGTATTTCGCAAAGCAGGTAACGAGCTAGAACTATTGTACCGCCAATCACCTCCATATGATATCAATATTGATACCAATGTCGATACTAATGTTGTAAGTACAGAAACTCCAACTTTACTGGCACCAGAAACCAACAGCAATAGAAATTCGGGAAGAAATTCTCCACGCAAGAGAGGAAAAAATCGGTTTGGTGAACCTTATGAAGCTCCAACGGAACCGAATCCTACCGATTCAGACAATATATAGTTCAACAACTAATAGAACAATACGAACGTAACTTAGATACAAGATGCGGAGACGTGAATGAAAATAAACCTTAATAATTCCAAAGATGAGGCTCAAGTACAAATCATTCCTTTAATAGACGTAATCTTTTGTATCTTGACGTTTTTTCTCTTGGCAGCACTACAATTTTCTAGACAACAAGCAATACGTGGTATTAATTTTGACTTAGCACCAGCTAAATCAGGAACAACAATTCCTGGAACATCTGCACCTGGCTCACCAGCTAACCAAGCAGAAACAAAAGATGGGCAAAGACTAGTACTATATCTCGACGCGCTAGGTCAAATTATTGACATTAGCACAGAGGCCCAAACTCAAATTCCCAAAGAGCAATTGCGAGCATACTTAGAAAATTTTGTCAAGCAAAATCCGACAAAACCTTTAGTATTATATGCAGCGCGTTCAGTAAGCTACAACGATGTAATTGGAACCATAGATTTACTGAGACAAGTTGGTGGCGACCGTGTTTCTTTAGCAGTATCAGCCAGTGGCGCCGACCAAACATTACCCTTACCAACACCAGGCGCTATTCCCAACCAAACAATCCCAAATACTGTGGTACCAAACCCTATTCAACCAATTAACCCACAAATTAACCCACAAGGTAACATTAATCCTAATTTACCTAATCAAGCTCCGCCAATTCCTGCTCCAGGTACAAATATACCTAGTAGGCAAAATGTTAATCCCGGAACAGTTCCAGCACAACCTTAAAGGCGCCCCCTGAACGCTTACGAACAAATAATAATTAAAATAATCCCCCCTAACCCCCTTATCGAGCATTCTGGTTGGGGGGATTAATTTATCAAAAATAAAAATATTTAAAATAGTTCTCTGATAGCGGAATTTATTATTCAAATTTACAAATAATAGACACCATAATAACAAGCCTACGCCATTCACGTTTCAGGGTATGTGGCAATGAATATTACATCAATTATGATTGCTTGGTTTGTAACAGCAGCCAGCTTTTTTGCTATCAGTAAACTTCCAATTGGAGTTGATATTGATTCTCCTGACAAAACCTTTACTGCTGCTGCCGCTCTTGGCATTATAACAGTAATGGTTAAACCGCTTCTTACCTTTGTATTTGCAATACCAAATGCTTTAACCTTTAACTTCTTTCCCGACTTTTTTACCTTCGTTATCGGAGTTATTTGTTTCTGTTTAGCTGCTTATTTTGTACAGGGTTTTCGTTTACGCTATGGCATTTGGAGCGCAATAATGGGCGCCTTAGCATTGTCAATAGTCAGTAACATTATCTACCGCATTGTACCGATTTAATAGTTGAAACTGCTGAGTGCTGAGTATAAAGTGAAAGATAATTACTCAGCACTCAGTACTCAGCACTCATTACTTTACTATTGTTTAGCTTTCGCCCGTTCTTCACGCTTTTTACGGTCAGCTTGCAGCATATCAGCCATTACAGCCATAGCTTGCGTCATTTTATCGAGGTTAGAACGATATAACTCTAAATCTTTATTAAGTTTGTCGTCAGAAATATTCAAACCCTTAGCAATAGAATTAAGAGCTTCAGTACGACGCTTTTCATCTTTAACAACTTCTGGGTCAGATGCTTCTAATAGTGTAAATATACCAATAGCAAACAATCTATTATATTTAAACTTCGGATTGTGAGCGATGGCATCAAGTTCAGCTTGTAATTGCGTATCGTTTTCTAAACGATTAGTTTGACTCAGCCACGCAACTAAATCATTTACAGGTAAACTCTTGGCAACATTAAGCAAGCGTGCGGCATCTTGATGATATTGGTCTTGATTTGCCTCAACTGCTTGACTCATAGCATGAAAGATTGATGCTTTATCGCTTTCTGGCTGATAACCTTGCATAAAGCGGTCAAAAGCTGTAACTACACCCAAGGCGTAAATTGAATTGTAGCTGAAATCTACATTAACTGATAGTAGATGCATTTCTACCATCAACTCTTCCACCACTCGACGATAAATCGTGTTTACCGGACGAGTATGAACTGAGTAGAATGTTCGCTTTGTATCAGAGACAGTACGGACGTTATTCACAACAATAGTTCTTTATTAGGGCGAAGGAATGTTTGTTTTCTTGTACTAGAATACAAGGCAAAGTCAAAAGACAATATTCTAGGTGCTAGTAGCTTTAACGCTCTTTAGCTTAAACTTTATAATGTGTAACTTCTTATCAACATAATACAACATAAATTAATATTACCGAAATGCTCTTCTCATCGCAGCTACTAGCTCTCGCTGAATACCTCACTGGTGAATTTGACAACCAAGAACAAGCACTCCAAGACCCTGTGTGGTATGTCCACTTGCGCTTATGGCAGGCGCCTGTACCGATTTTTCAAGAAGACAGCATAACTATATTTGCCGAACAGGCAAATATTATTAGCCTTGACAAACCTTATAGACAGAGAATTATGAGGTTACGTGAGACAGGTAACTCAGATACACCCATTACCGTCCAATATTATATGCCTCAAGACCCAGGTGGATTAGCTGGTTCCGGCACGAACCCAAGCAAAATACAAAGTTTAACTACTGACAAGTTAGAATTGCTACCAGGTTGTGTATTAAACGTATCAGTAAAAGAATTAGCACCCAACTGTTACGAATTTTCGGCGGCGCCACCAAAAGAAGCCAAATGCACTTTTACCTACCTCGGCAACACCGTCCAAGTCTCGTTAGGGTTTGAAGTTAATCAAACAGAACTAAAAACTTACGACAAAGGAATTGACGAAGAAACAGGAAGAGCCACTTGGGGAGCTATCATGGGGCCATTTTGCTACACCAAAGTTAGGAGTTAGGAGTTAGGAGTTAGGAGTTAGGAGTTAGGAGTTTTAACATATTACTCAGCACTCAACTCTCAGCACTCAACTCTCAGCACTCATTACTCAGGACTTTTAATTCTGAGGAGTGAGACTGCGAGGTACACCTTCTAAAGCTTCTTCTTCAGTTTCAAAAATTTCAAACACTGTATCCATCATTGTCACCTCAAAAACAAGCTTGGCTTCTGGGTGAACGTTACAAATACGGAAGCTGCCTTTGACTTTATCAGCATCCCGCATTCCAGCTACTAAAGATGTAAGACCTGAGCTATCGATAAAGTTGACTTGACCCAAATTAACAACAACGTGGTGGGTAAGTTTGGATATGCACTCCTGTAACTTTAAGCGAAACTGCCAAGCTGTTGTAATATCTAGGCGCCCAGATGGGGTCAGAACGATTACATCGTTGCCGTCTTGAATGTTATAAACTCTTTGGTCGATATGAATCACGCTTATCTCTCCCCTGGCACTACGAAATAAAACTAATCTAGTATTTTTTATAACCTTTTATCTCGCTAGTATCCAGTCTTTTTTTATGAATAAATACCCACACCATGCCGAAATGACTATGCTGTGGGCATTATATGTTTCGTGGAAATAAAAACGAATGTTACATTTTAGTCAAGCGCATCACTCTTTTTACTTACTTTTCCTTTCTTATTAGGTATGCGACCAATTTGCCCAATCTTGAGGCTTGAGGAAAGTATCATAAAGTTCTGCTTCTGGAGTGTTCGGTTCTGGCTTATAGCCATATTCCCAACGCACTAACGGAGGTAGCGACATTAATATCGATTCTGTACGTCCGTTTGTTTGCAATCCAAAAATAGTTCCTCTGTCGTAGACCAAATTGAATTCGACGTAGCGACCGCGACGATAAAGTTGAAAATTGCGTTGGTGTTCACCGTACTCGGTATTGTGACGCCGTTGAACGATGGGTACATAAGCAGGTAAGAATGCTCGACCACAGTCTGTAATGAAAGAGAATAATTCTTCCCAAGTACGTTGTGTGGGTTCGCCAACTTCAGTACTGTAATTAGCTGCTGGGCCGTGGTTATCGGTTCCGCGATACAAGGCGCCACGACCATCTTGATAGTCGAAGAACAACCCACCAACACCGCGTGTTTCGTTACGGTGTTTTAAATAAAAATATTCATCGCACCAACGTTTAAATACTGGGTAATATTCCGAATGGTGTTTATCACAAGCTTGTTTAAAAGTTTTATGAAAATGACTTGCGTCTTCGGCAAAAGGATAGTACGGAGTTAAGTCGGCGCCACCACCGAACCACCATACAGGGCCAGCTTCAAAATAACGGTAGTTTAAATGAACGGTAGGAACATAAGGGTTGCGGGGGTGCAACACCATAGATGTGCCAGTAGCGTAGAAACGATGTCCAGCAGCTTCAGGACGCTGGGTCAAAATTGATGGTGGTAAATGGTCTCCCCACACTTCCGAAAAATTGACACCAGCTTGTTCAAATATTGCCCCGTCACGTAAAACGCGCGAACGTCCACCACCACCTTCGGGACGCTCCCAGCTATCTTCTTGAAACTTGGCAACACCATCAACTGCTTCCAAACCGTTAGCAATTTCGTCTTGTAATTGACGCATGAAAGCACTAACTCGCTCTTTCGCGTTGTCTGGAGGTAAAAATTTTGTAGGAGTTGTTTGGATAGCAGGAGAATGCGAGTTTGTCAACATAAGTCTCAAAACCTAGATTAAAATTTTCACTTCTTTTTTATGGCTTTTAATCCATACGGTAGGTGCAGCTTTATTGCTTGCGAGCGTAGAATAAACGCTACTACCACAAGCCGGACACGTGATATCCCCTTTGTTGACACACAAGCGTCGGCGTAACTTAAGTTATTCTCTCTTAAATTGTGTATCTACTTGTATACGATTTGTTATTTTAACGAATGCTTAACATCGCATCCAAATCGCCATAATCCACTTCTAGCAAGCAATACAGGCTAAATCACCCAATATTACTTAATACATAAAAATACACAAACAGTTAAAGTGCTATTCTTACTACTGGCGCCGCTTCAGCATAAACATTTATATTTACTCTTGCAGGTTCTATAAAAATATTCTTATATGCACACTTTTAGTGTAACAACAAGCAATGTTTATAAAAATTCATACTCTCTCATAAATGTGTATAAGTACTTGTGCAAAATAAATTATATACTCCTGAATTCTGTATTCAGTATTCAGTAGGGCTTATAAGAAAAAAATATATATTTAATTTTGCGTAACTACTTATGCCGTAAGAAGGAAGATTTATTGTAGTCAGAGATATATGTATATAACGATTACCTATTTAAAGTATTAAGTTCTGACTGAGAACAAAGATTTCAATCGCAAAATTATTGATACTAAAACACTTGTCATTAGTACGGCTATTTTGAGAGATTCTCATATAAATGATTTTCACCAATTGCCGACAGTGCCATAACGATATAGTAAAGCGCGTATAACGAGGAGGGTCGAATGATGATGCAGGGTTGGTTATCTAGGTTTATCCACCGCAAACGGCGCCGGATATGCGCTTCCCTAGTACGAACATACAGAGAAATTAGCTCGGCTTCAGTTGACGAACTTTGGCAGAAAGTTGTTGACATTGCTGATGTTTCTTGGCATCCACTGTTAAAAAGTACTAATGTACCTTATGGATTAGTTCCAAAACCAGGGTTGATATATGAAGCAGTAACGCGCTTATCACCAATTCCCATTCGTATTTTTGTAGAAAGAGTTAACCCAAGAGAATTGTTGAGTATTAGGGTGTTAGCACTTCCGGGTATTGAGGAACGGATAACTTATAAAGTTGAGTCTACAGTTTGCGGCACTTGTTTGTCATATTCCGTAACATTACGCGGCTGGTTATCTCCGTTAATTTGGTCATTCTCGCGTCCCTATGCAGACCGTGTAGCGCGCGCACTAGTTGAAGCAGTAGAAGGAACGGCATTAAAAGCAGTGTCAAGCAAGAGAAAACCACGTCAATTTGGTTGCTTCGATTTTTAGTTAACATCACTCCACCCCCATTAACCTTTAAAATCCGATTAGATACAAAAAAATTTTATTGGGGCAGTAAGGGTGGAAAAAGCGATGAATGATGTTTTAGATACTCAGTCAGTATTATCCGTATTGCGACCAGTGCAAGACCCCGAACTCCGCAAAAGTTTGGTGGAACTAAACATGATTCGCAACGTCAAAATAGACGGCTCTTTGGTTAGCTTCACATTAGTGTTGACTACACCTGCTTGTCCGTTGCGTGAGTTTATAGTCGAAGATTGTCAAAGGGCTGTTAAAAAGCTACCGGGTGTTACAGATGTGGCAGTGGAAGTTACGGCAGAAACACCAAAGCAAAAAGATTTACCCGACCGTACTGGTATTAAAGGCGTAAAAAATATTGTTGCCATTTCTAGTGGTAAAGGTGGAGTCGGTAAAAGTACTGTAGCAGTTAACGTAGCTGTGGCATTGGCTCAAACAGGCGCCAAAGTCGGCTTACTAGATGCTGACATTTACGGACCCAATGACCCAACAATGTTAGGGTTATCAGACACACCGCTAATTGTGCGCCCATCCGAAAACGGTGAAATATTGGAACCTGCTTTTAATCACGGTGTCAAGTTAGTATCAATGGGTTTTCTAATTGATAAAGACCAACCCGTGATTTGGCGTGGTCCAATGCTGAATGGTATCATACGCAAATTTTTATACCAAGTAGAATGGGGCGATATCGATTATTTAATCGTTGATATGCCTCCTGGCACAGGCGATGCCCAGTTAACATTGACACAAGCAGTACCAATGGCAGGCGCCGTAATAGTCACAACCCCGCAAACCGTTGCCTTGTTAGATTCACGTAAAGGACTACGGATGTTTCAACAGCTAAACGTGCCTGTGTTGGGAATAGTAGAGAATATGAGCTACTTTATACCTCCTGACATGCCAGAAAAACAATACGATATATTTGGCTCAGGTGGTGGGTCAAAAACAGCACAAGAATTGGATGTACCTTTACTTGGCTGCGTTCCACTAGAAATTTCCACCCGCGTTGGTGGAGATAACGGTGTGCCAATTGTTGCCGCAGACCCTGACTCAGCAAGTGCAAAAGCCTTACGTTCAATTGCACTAGCCATTGCAGGCAAAGTATCTGTTGCAGCTCTGAGTTGCTCGTAAGAAACCGGGCTTCTTTGTGACAAACTAGAATTTTTAGCATAAAGTTGCTCCTAAGAAACCGGGCTTCTTTGTGACAAACTAGAATTTTTAGCATAAAGTTGCTCGTAAGAAACCGGGCTTCTTTGTGACAAACTAGAATTTTTAGCATAATTTATAACAAGAAGCCCGGTTTCTGTGTGGGATGTTACAGTTTTGGCATAGAAAAATAAAATATTTTCATTCTGGTTCTCAGGTAATACCTGGGAATACAGATTTTTAGTGGCGACTAAATTTAAAATCTATAAAGCTAAAGTCTAAAATCGTACAATGTTATTAAAAAAGAGTTCGCGCTCCCAATCACGCTGGAAGTATTGGATTAAACCTTGGCAGCAAATCGACTGGCTATTGTTCTTCGTTGTAGTAGGGGTCAGTTTTTTCGGTGGCTTAATGATTCGCAGCACCGAGTTAAGCCAAGGTCTTATAGATTGGTGGTGGCACTGGTTAGTCTCCTTGATAGGCGCCGGCATGGCATTAATTATTGCTCGTGTACGCTACGAAAATCTACTTCAGTATCACTGGTATATATATACCGCAGTCAATATCAGTCTTGTTGCGGTAATGATTATCGGTAAAAGCGCAAAAGGGGCACAAAGGTGGATTAATATTGCTGGTGTACCTGTACAGCCATCCGAATTTGCCAAATTGGCAATGATTATTACTTTAGCGGCGCTATTACATAAAACTACAGCATCGAATTTATCTAGCGTTTTCCGTGCGATGGCATTCACCGCAATTCCTTGGGCATTAGTTTTCATTCAACCTGACTTAGCAACATCGTTAGTGTTCGGAGCAATTGTTTTAGGGATGTTGTATTGGGCAAATGCGAATCCAGGTTGGTTAGTACTAATGGTTTCACCGATTATCGCCGCAATATTATTTAGTATTCAGTGGCCGTTTACGATTGCTTTTTCTAAGGACTTGGTATTTGGTCCTTTGGGGTTAATTTGGGCAGTAGCAATGGGTATTGTTGGGTGGCGTACTTTGCCTTGGAAACGATTTGGTGCGAGTGGAATCGGCGCCTGGGCACTTAATATGTTAGGTGGGGAAATAGGTATTTTCCTTTGGAATCACGTTTTAAAAGAATATCAAAAAGGGCGTTTAACATCATTTTTAAATCCCGACCAAAACCTGTTAACAACTGGGTATCACCAACACCAGTCACGGATTGCCATCGGTGCTGGCGAGTGGCTAGGATGGGGTTTAAACAAGGGTCCGATGACACAACTTAATTTCGTGCCTGAACAACATACAGACTTTATATTCTCTGCTGTTGGTGAAGAGTTTGGTTTTATAGGTTGTTTAATATTACTTTCAGTCTTTGCTTTACTTTGCCTGCGCTTACTACATATTGCTCAAACAGCCAAAGATAATTTTGGTTCACTCCTAGCAATTGGAGTTTTAGCAATGATTGTGTTCCAAGTAATAGTAAACGTAGGTATGAACGTTGG
Source organism: Calothrix sp. PCC 7716 (assembly GCF_019977735.1). Taxonomy (GTDB): domain Bacteria; phylum Cyanobacteriota; class Cyanobacteriia; order Cyanobacteriales; family Nostocaceae; genus Dulcicalothrix. Next base: position 2,493,299 of record NZ_AP025018.1, read on the forward strand.
ACTGGCGCCAGTAGCAGGAATACCATTACCTTGGATGAGCTACGGACGTTCTGCAATGGTAACAAATTTTCTATCCCTAGGCATCGTCGAATCAGTCGCCAACTTCCGAACCAAAAAGAAATATTGGAGTTAGGAGTTAGGAGGTAGGAGTTAGGAGTTAGGAGTTAGGAGTTAGGAGTTTTTACGCTTCACCTAACAAGCATTAAGCTATATAAAGGAAACCAACCATAAAAAGAGTAAAAGCCATGATTCTGCCTGGAGCAACCGTTCGCGTCAAAAACCCCGCAGATACCTACTATCGCTTTGAAGGATTAGTTCAACGAGTCAGCGATGGTAAAGTTGCCGTTTTGTTCGAGGGTGGTAATTGGGATAAATTAATCACATTCCGTTTATCGGAATTAGAAGCCGTAGAAACCGCAGGGCGCAAAAAAGGAAAATAATGTAGGGGCGGGTTAACCGAAATTTCCGTGATTAATTACGATATCCCAAAACCCGCCCCAAAACCCGTCCCAAAACCCGCCCCAATCACAGGCGCCGAATTAATATATAAAAAACCAAAACATCTGTATTAAATTATAAATATGAGATGTTAGGGTTTATATTTATAATTTTCAAGACGTGATTAATCACGTCTCTACAGCTATGCGCCTTCCATTACCACAATTCAATCGCAGTAACCGTGATGAAAATCACATTGCCGAAGTCATAGAGACAACAACAACAGAAATTTTAGCTCAGTGTTTAGAACCAGATGATTTGAGCTTTCCCCCAATGCCTCCATTCGGTAGCTGGGTAAAATCACAAGATGAGGAATCTGGCAATCAAATATACGCTGTTGTTTATCACGCCACCACCATGCCAATAGACTCAGTGCATCGTGCGCGCGCTTTGGGTATGTCACTCGCTGATTTACGTGAGGAACAACCCCAAATTTTTGCTATGCTTAAAACAGAGTTTCGCGCCGCAATTATCGGGTTTGAGCAGCCAAAAACTAATAATTCAAACGGTGCTGTCTATCAGTACTTACCACCTCGTCCCCCACAAATTCATCAGGCTGTTTATCGCTGCGAATCAGATGCAATAATACGATTTTCAGAGGAAATGGACTTTTTACGAACTCTTTTAACTATAAACGGTGCCCCTATCGATTCTTTGACGGCAGCTGCGATTCGCGAAGTGTTTCAACTACGCAAGGCTGACCGTGAATGGTTAGTTAAAGCAGGTCGAACTCTAAGTATATTACTCAAAGACGATTACGACCGTTTAAAATATATATTGAGTCAAATTCATATATAAACAATAGGTAACTGTGGTTATCATATTAGGGCGCAAATTGTCATTAAAAATACTATTTCCTTATATAAAGAATATAAAAGCAACAATACTCATAAAAAAAGCGTCAGCTTTGTAATTAGGAAAACACTCTCTGCTTTCTTCATTTCACTCCTGCCAAACACCAACCTATGGAACTAATATCCCAAGTACTTGCACCAACATCTCAAGGTCTTGGCAAGGAGCCAATTGTTCCTTTTGCTATTTTACTGCTAGTTATTTTGGTCGTTCCAATTATATTTGAACGACTGCGGCTACCTGGAGTAGTAGGTTTACTTTTGGCTGGGATGGTACTAGGTCCACATGGTTGGAATTTTTTGCAAGATAAATCTCAAACCATGAACCTGCTATCAGATATTGGGTTAGTGTACCTAATGTTTGTAGCTGGACTTGAGATTGAAATCGATCAGTTTCGCCACACTGCAAATCGTTCATTGGGTTTTGGTAGTTTCACATTTGGTGTACCGATGATTGTCGGTACCGCTGTTGGAAGAAGTTTTGGGTTTGATTGGAATGCGGCAATATTAATTGGCTCATTATTTGCTTCCCATACTTTGCTCGCTTATCCAATTATTAATCGTTTAGGCGTAGCTAACAACGAAGCTGTTACAGTCACAATGGGCGCCACTGTTTTTACTGATATTAGTGCCCTATTACTACTCGCTGTATGCATAGCTGTTCACACAAGTCAGCTTAACGTTTTTAGCTTAATTACTCTAATTGGCTGGTTAACTATATATGCAACAGTAGTTTTAGTCGGTTTTGATTGGGCAGGTAAAGAATTTTTTCGACGCTCACGTGAAGACGAAGGACATCAGTTTTTATTTGTATTACTGGTAGTATTTCTTGCTTCGGTTGGCGCCCAGTTAATTGGTATAGAAAAAATTGTCGGAGCATTCTTAGCAGGTTTGGCAGTTAATGAAGCTTTAGCAGACGGTCCTGTTAAAGAAAAAGTCGTGTTTGTCGGTAGTGTATTATTTATACCGATTTTTTTTGTTGACTTAGGGTTACTAGTAGATTTAACTTCGTTGACTCGAAATATAACAACTCTACAACTACCTGCTTTTATTATTGCAGGTTTAATCTTGAGTAAATTCGTCGCAGCAATATTAGCAAAATATTTATATCAATATAACTGGCGAGAAGCAATCACAATGTGGTCATTATCCTTACCACAAGTAGGCGCCACTGTTGCAGCAACACTCGTAGGCTATCGAGCAGGCTTACTACCAGAATCTATATTTAATAGTATTATTCTTTTGATGCTCGTAACTTCAACAATTGGCCCATTAATTACGAGCAGAGCAGCAGTAGGTTTAAATACATCTGTTGCAAAAAAACACTTAGCTGCACCCGTTTATCCATCTGTCAATCAAAATAATAATCCGTTTACAATTGTAGTCCCCGTATATAACCCTCATACTCAGCAACACTTAATTGAAATGGCGGCATTATTGGCGCAACAGGCAAATGGTAAAATAATACCCTTAGCAATTGCAACAGCTGCCGCGCAAATGGATGCACCACGTTTAGAAGCATCATTACAGCGCAGTGAAAGATTATTAGCTAAATCTTGCGCTGTTTCAAAAGCTCTTAACGTCGAGTCTGAACCACTACTTCGTATTGACGATGCTTTTGCACAAGGAATAAGTAGAGCTGCACGCGAGCAAACTGCCAGTTTAATAGTAATGGGATGGGGTAAGCGTACTGGTATACGAGCAAAGCTATTTGGAAATGTTATAGATAACGTGCTTTGGGCATCACATTGTCCTGTTGCCGTCACCCGCTTAGTTGAATCACCAAGAAAAATTCAGCGTATATTAGTACCAATCGAAAATTTAATGGCGCCTGTACTACAACCCGTGCATTTCGCGCACATTTTAGCAGAAGGTTTGCAAGCGCAAGTAACAGTGTTAAACGTATGTGAACGCCGTACAAGTTCAAGCAAAATAGCATCATTACGTGTACAGTTAGGACTAATCGTATCTAAGCTATCACTATCTAATCCACCAGAAGTGCAAATTATCGCCCACGAAAACGTCGCACAAGCAATTCTTCAAGCCGCGCGACTTTACGATTTAGTTGTACTACCTTTTATACGTAATCATACAATACCAGGCGGTTTAGGCATCAGCGATGTTACAACACAGTTAGCACGTCAACTAACATGCTCAATAGTCATGCTCGGAGAACCACAACGCGGTATTGAGGCAACGGCAACTGCTGGTGTGGCGAGTAAAACTGCCGTAGTGTAAAGTGTAAAGTGCTGAGTGCTGAGTGTTGAGTGCTGAGTGCTGAGTTTTTATTTATAACTCCTAACTCCTAACTCCTAACTCCTAACTCCTAACTCCTAACTTATACTCAGCACTCAGCACTCAGCACTCAGCACTTTCTACTCAGCACTCCATTTTTAACCCCGTTTTGGCATTTATTTATCGTTAGTTCAGCATATAGTATAAGTTAAGTTTTTTTGAAGATTGTGTGAATCTTTAATTTTCCTTTATTTATACCGAGCTATATTTGTTATTTTGCAAGTGGCATTTACAACCAGTGGATAGACACGTCTCAATCTCACTTGGCAGCAAATATTGGCTCTTATAGACGAAAAAATACTGACAAAATTTTGTTAGTGATGAATTTTTGGGTTGGTGCTGGGTACCCTAAATACAAGCGCATCTTGAAGTGAATATCTCTAAACATAGGAAAAGTATGAGAATTTTGGTGACGGGCGGAGCTGGGTTTCTTGGTTCCCATCTTATCGACAGACTTATGACCGCTGGGCATGAAGTCATTTGTTTGGATAATTTTTACACGGGCAACAAGCGTAATATCCTGCAATGGTTAGATAATCCTAACTTTGAACTCATTCGCCACGACATCACAGAACCAATTCGGTTGGAAGTAGACCAAATTTACCACTTGGCTTGCCCTGCCTCTCCTGTACATTACCAGTACAATCCCGTGAAAACCGTGAAAACGAATGTCATGGGTACTTTAAATATGTTGGGACTAGCGAAGCGCGTTAAAGCCAGATTTTTCTTAGCTTCGACTAGCGAAGTTTACGGTGACCCTGATGTACATCCACAAAGCGAAGAGTACAGAGGTAATGTTAACCCTATCGGTTTACGCGCGTGCTATGACGAAGGTAAGCGTATTGCTGAAACATTAGCATTCGATTATTACCGTCAGAATAAAGTTGATATACGAGTGGTTCGTATTTTTAACACATACGGTCCACGTATGTTAGAAAACGATGGTCGTGTTGTTAGTAACTTTATTGTCCAGGCATTACAGGGTAAACCTTTAACCGTATACGGTGATGGTTCTCAAACTCGTAGTTTTTGTTACGCTTCAGATTTGATTGAAGGGTTTATTCGCTTAATGAACAGTGACTATGTTGGTCCTGTAAATATTGGTAATCCAGGAGAATATACGATTTTGCAGTTAGCAGAAGCGGTAAGAGACATGATTAATCCAAATGCAGATATAATCCACGAACCTTTACCTTCTGATGACCCACGTCGGCGCCGTCCTGATATTACTAAAGCTAAAACATTGCTTGATTGGGAACCTACCGTGCCTCTTGCAGAAGGATTAAAACTAACAGTGGAAGATTTCCGTCAACGCATAGGCAATGCGGCTATTTAAGCTAAAGACAGTTTTAAATATTACCTCACTTTCATTGTACAAAATTAAGATAGGAATTGAACGAAAATGCGTGTTTGTGTAATTGGTACTGGTTATGTTGGCTTGGTTACAGGTGCTTGTTTAGCACATATTGGTCATGATGTTGTGTGCATCGACAATAACGAAGAAAAAGTCAAAATTATGAAAGCCGGTCAGTCTCCAATATTTGAACCGGGACTTTCTGAAATCATGCAAAGTGCAATTCAATCAGGAAGAATTGAGTTCAGCACCGACATTGCCGCTGGTGTTGCACACGGTGAAATTTTATTTATTGCAGTTGGTACACCTCCACTACCTAACGGTGAAAGTGATACCCGTTATGTAGAAGCAGTTGCCCGCAGCATTGGCGCCAATTTAAATGGTGGTTACAAAGTAATCGTTAACAAATCAACAGTACCCATTGGTTCAGGTGACTGGGTGCGAATGATTGTTCTTGATGGTCTTGCTGAACGTCAAAAACAATTAGTTACAGCAGGTAGCGGCCCCGCAGAAAGGTTGCCCGAAGTTGCAGACTTCGATGTTGTTAGCAACCCAGAATTCTTGCGCGAAGGTTCCGCTGTTTATGACACCTTCAACCCCGACCGAATTGTACTTGGTGGTAACAGCCCTAGAGCAGTCGCATTGATGAAGCAACTTTATGCTCCTATTGTCGAGCGTCAGTTCGCTGAAGATAAAACTGCTGCCCCTGTTGCTGTACTCGCAACAGACCTCAGTTCAGCAGAAATGATTAAATATGCCGCTAACGCCTTCTTAGCTACTAAAATTAGCTTTATTAACGAAGTTGCTAACATTTGCGACCGTGTAGGCGCCGATGTTACTCAAGTTGCGAAAGGTATTGGTTTAGATTCACGTATTGGTAGCAAGTTCCTCAATGCTGGTATTGGTTGGGGTGGTTCATGTTTCCCCAAAGATGTTAGTGCGCTTATTCACACTGCTGATGACTACGGTTACGAAGCTCAACTCCTTAAAGCTGCTGTTAGCGTTAACGAACGTCAGCGTTTAATTGCATTAGAAAAACTACAACAAGCTCTGAAAATTCTTAAAGGCAAAACTGTAGGATTACTCGGCTTAACATTTAAGCCTGATACAGATGACTTACGTGATGCACCTGCACTAAATTTAATTGAACAACTCAATCGTCTCGGCGCCAAAGTTAAAGCATACGACCCAATCGTTTCTCAAACCGGAATGCGTCACGGTCTTTCGGGCGTATTAGTAGAAACTGACGCGGAACGTCTTGCAGATGGTTGTGATGCTTTAGTACTAGTTACCGAATGGCAACAATTCATCACCCTAGACTATAACAAAATGGCTAAGTTGATGAGCCACCCTGTAATTATTGACGGTCGTAACTTCCTCAACCCTCAAGATATGGAAAAAGCTGGTTTCCAATATATCGGTGTCGGACGGTAAACTGTAGGGTGGGCTGAAGCCCACCATTACTTAACCAGTTTGCGGAATTCTTTCAATTTCCGCATAACCACTAAAAATTAGATTTTTGCCTTCGGTTTCCAAACGGTTTAACCGCATTTTGACGCCATCCAAGTCAAAGCGGTCTAAATCAACCATATTATCTAAAATTTCTGCCAGTATTAATCCCAAAGTCTTTGAAGAATCCTTTTGTTCTTCTGATACAGTAATTAGCTCAATTTCTGGATTTTGAAACGAAACACGGCGCCGTTTTTGAATACCAATAGTAACGCTCATAATAATAGGTATGAGTACGCCTGAATTAAAATCAGCTTTAGCAATAATCTTCAAGCGGTTTTCTGGTAGAAGCTCCACTTGAACATCTTTAAACGAAACAGGATTACCACCTGATAGCTCAGTTAATTGTGGTAATAAGAGATTTTCTAAACGCTTTGTGACAAGTTCAGCGCCAAAAGCCTGATTAATACCAGCTTCAGATAAAACAACTTGGGCAACAGCTTGTGTTGGTTGCTTGAGTTTTAGCTTTCCACTCAGTACCGAACTAAAATCAATTGCGACTGCATCAGTTTCAAATGACATCTCCTCGACTGCAAAGTCGCGACGAATCATTAAACCTCGTCCGCTCATCTTAAAGCTGTCAATACTACCTTGCAATAACTTGCTGCTTGGAAAGCAACGCACAGAGACTTCGACAGACTCGCTTTTTGTAAACAAATGGCGAATAGTCTGACTCGCTACTGTGTTGAGCATACGCTCTCCCCAGTCAGTGCCTTTTGGATCTGTTAAACCAGTTAGTCCGCCGAACATTTGCGTTTGGTATTTATACTTCCATGTATTTTTGTAACAAAATATGAACAATACAGCAAGTCGGTATATCCGTTTAAAAAGACTGGGCAATTACAAACGCTGCAATAAACTTAAACCATGTGTATCAGTACCACAGGTAGCATACAAACCATATTGGTCTGCAAGACGAAGCACTTGTTCAGTTTCAATCGTGCTAGGTTTCCAAGGTTTAGGGTTGTTATAAGCATAAAAAGCCTCTACCGCGTCGATTCCCAGCCTAGCCGCTTCTGGAATTAAGTCAAACAACGGTCTGCGGTAGCGTGCTGGGTGGGCAAGTACTGCTAGTCCCGAAGCTTCGTGAATAGCGGCAATTACATTTTTCGCCTCATAATCATCACCAGTCACACATCGTCGTTGAATATATGGCTTCATGCTTGGGTGTTCAACATCAAATGCATAACCTAGAATATGAACTTCGGCGCCTAATAAATTGGCGTTAATTTCTACACCACTCCACAAATGTGGTGTTTTACATCCTTGGTTTTTCCATTGCCAATCTTCAAGCCATAACATCGCAGCTTCATAACCCCCAATTGTGTGGTGGTCAGTAATTGCTAGTCCCTTCAAACCATAAGCAATTGCTTGTTCTATCAATGCATTTGGTTGCAACTTCCCATCTGAATAAACTGTGTGCAGGTGAAAGTTATAAAATTGAGGGCAAGATGAAGCACTAATATTTTGGAATACTTCCTTTAAAAGCTCTTTAGACGCAACAGTGCGAGCAAAATTTACAGTCATAACCTCTTCTATTTAAGTTAAATAGTATTTATTTTTACTTTTTAGATACACCTTCTATGATTTTTGTCACATTCAGCACTATTTTGTAGTGTCAACCGTGATTTTTGTAATAATGTGTGGCAAAATTTTGCGATATGTTAAGACTACGTTAGCAAATTTAAAAGCTTATAGTCATGAGTATTTTCGATTGGTTATATTAAAGAAACCCGGTAACTTCTACGAAACCGGGCGGTTTTTAATACAAGTCTTAGGTAGGTATACCTATTAATTCACCGGCGCCAGAAACGACTTCTCCAATCTTTGAAGCTGTAATGTTATGTGAAGCAAAGTAACTAATTGTTTGCTCTGCTTGCTGTGGTGGCACTATTACAACAAATCCAATACCCATATTAAAAGTGTTGTACATTGCAGCTTGACCGACATCACCTGTTTGTGCGAGCCATTCAAACACAGGTGGAATAGTCCAATTCAGTTCGATTTTAATTGCCTGACCAGCACCGAGACAACGCGGCAAATTTTCTGGCAACCCACCACCTGTAATATGTGCCATCCCGTGAATTTCTAGCCCTGAAGCGCGGGCTGCTAATATTGGCTTAACGTAAATTTGTGTTGGATTCAAAAAAGTATCACCCAAACTTTTACCACCAAGTATATTTGGTTTATCATCCCATGCCAAATTATTATCGCTAATAATTTTTCTTACTAAGCTATAACCATTACTATGAACACCAGTACTTGGTAGTGCGATAGCAATATCTCCAATTTGTACCTGTGAAGTATCAAGCAAAAGACTTTTTTCAACAATTCCTACACAGAAACCAGCCAAGTCATACTCACCAGCTTGATAAAATCCTGGCATTTCAGCAGTTTCACCACCAAGTAAAGCACAACCTGCTTGCTTACATCCCGAAGCAATACCTGCTACGACTTGAGTTAGTTGTTCGGGTTCTAACTTTCCTGTTGCAACATAATCTAAAAAAAACAAAGGTTCGGCGCCGTTGGTCAATATATCATTAACGCACATCGCAACTAAATCAATACCGACTGTATCGTGACGGTTAAGCATATGCGCGATTTTGAGCTTCGTTCCCACACCATCAGTACCCGACACAAGTACAGGTTCCTTATAGCCAGAAGGTAATTGAAAGCAACCGCCAAAACCACCCAATCCACCCAGAACTTCAGGTCTAAACGTGCTATGAACCAAATTACGAATTTGATTTACAAAAGCTCGACCAGCCTCAACATCAACTCCAGCCTCGCGGTAATCCATGTCGTCAAAACACCGTTATCAATCCAACGACTAACTAGGCTATCATCACACGAATACAAATTTTTATTTTTTTTTAACAAAGCTAATGTCAAAGCTAATATCAAAAAACTTCACTTTCTCTTCCACGCCACCACTCACCGAGTTTCATCATATCTTGGTGAATATCTTCTAATTCTTTTACATATTCTTCGTGAGAAATTTCTGCGCGACGCTCTTGCAGCTTTTTGAGTCGCAGTTGAACTAGCAGCCAAGGTTTAGAGGCGCCGTTTGTAATATTGATGTAATGGGCTATATCTTTGCTATCCATTCGTTTGGATTTTATCTATAAGGGGAAGGGCAGGCTTTTGTAAACCTGCCCTACAAACTATGCTGCTGCCATGTTGTGAGCTACGAAATCCCAGTTAACTAGTTTATCGAGGAAGTTCTTGATAAACGCAGGGCGAGCATTTTTAAAATCAATATAGTATGCGTGTTCCCATACATCAAGAGTTAATAATGCTTTTTTGCCGTGTGCAAGTGGGTTTTCGGCGTTTGGTGTTTTCATAATAGAAAGCTTGCCACCATCATCAACCAACCAAGCCCAACCGCTGCCAAACTGGGTTGCAGCAGCATTAGAGAATTCTTCAGCGAACTTATCGTAGCCACCAAAGTCTTTCTCAATTCGAGCGCTGAGGTCACCTGTAGGGGCGCCGCCACCTGAAGGTTTCAAACAGTTCCAAAAGAATGTATGATTCCAAACTTGGGCTGCATTATTGAAAACGCCAGCTTTGGAAGAATCTTTGAAGGAGATTTGAATTACCTCTTCAAGTGACTTGTTGGCTAAATCAGTACCATCAACCAACTTGTTGAGATTATCTACATAAGCTTTGTGATGCTTACCATAATGATATTCAAAGGTTTCGGCTTTCATGCCGTATGGTTCGAGCGCATCTTTTGCAAAGGGGAGTGGTGGTTGTTCAAATGCCATTGTGTAAAATCCTCTCTTTACCGTTTTTAGTTTAGAGCTTTGAGCGCTTGTTATAAAACTTAATATTCTGATTTTACAAGTAAATGTGCTTGATTGAGGCAATTTTGATGTTTACATAAATAACGTCACACATTTAGCAGATTTTTGGAATGTATCTTTGGCATGAAATTGATATTCTCTTACTCTCTGTGTACTCTGCGTCTTGGTGGTAAAAGATATATTGACCACACAGGCAAGGATGCCTGTGCTACAACCCATCAGAATTAATGGTGATGGAGTGCTGGGATGTTAGATGTTGGAAAATTCCATTGTGTCGATGAATGCTAGTATATTTGCTTTCATCGCTTCGGCTTCGGTTTCGATAGAGTCAGGAGTTTCACCACTAAAGAAGCAGCGCTGACTAGTAACTATGTATATAAAATCATGTTGTTGAAATGCGATGATGCCACGAAATGCATCTAGTCTTTGTGGATGACCGTTATTTTCTTGTTTGGATATTGTACAGCCACCAGGCATGTTCACCAAAGCAAAATAGGCGCCTTGCATTTCATTCGGTAAAAATTCAGTATATTCCACAGAAGCAGAAGATAAATTAGCGACTATTGCTTGGGGAATATATTTATCGAGTAGAACAGATTCAAAATATTGCTCACGAACAGAATCATCAATTTCGTCTCGCTGGGATGGGGGAATAAGGTAATAATCAATTCTTAGTAAAGTTCCGTAGTCATCAGAAAAACCAACCATCCCCTCAGCAGACTGGATTTTTCCACCTGTATCAGGAGTAACTGGAATGGAGACAGTAAAATTACCTTCAGGAGAAGAGTAAACGTCTTCTTCAAAATCAGTTGTTTCATCACCCAGAATATCTTCGTCAACTTCCTCAAACGCAGTTAAAACTTCTTCGATAACTTCGTTTGCTTCTTCGTCTTCCACTTCTAACACAGATTGTAACTGCTTGAGTAAAGGCATTTTCGAGGAAGGAATATCAATATCATCCTCCGATACTAAAACGCTAACTCCTGCTGCAAACCCATCTAGAACTAGTTCGTCAGTAAGGAATTCCGAGGCAGTGTTAAATAAAGCACCTAGCCCATCAGTCTCCGCAATTGAAATTAATTTACTAACAATTTCAGAAAGTGCATTGTCGTCATACTGCTCAAATACCTCAAAACCCCAGAGGATATCAACAAGCATTTCGATATCTACATTTTCAAGCGTTACATCTGCTGCTGTTGTGACAACTGCAATAGCAGCAACTGCTTCTTCTGGACTTAACTCTTCTTGAGATACATCGTCCGATTGAAAAATTTTATCGTACTTACCCATGTTTACCCCTTATTGTCAGCTTTCCACTATCTATTCTTCCTTATCTCTATCCCCCAATAGCTAAATCATCAGATAATATAGACCTCGGTATTGCTGCCAATTGGAGAAACGAATGGGTCGCGCAAAGAAGGTTGTTTTAGCATATTCTGGTGGGGTAGATACTTCGGTATGTATTCCCTACCTCAAACAAGAATGGGGTGTAGAAGAGGTAATTACTCTCGCTGCTGACCTAGGACAGGGTGATGAATTAGAGCCTATTCGCTCTAAAGCATTAAAATCGGGTGCTAGTGAATCACTAGTTATGGATGTAAAAGATACTTTTATCAAGGATTATGCTTTTGGCGCCATTCAAGCTAATGCTTTATATGAGAACCGTTATCCTCTAGGAACTGCGCTTGCACGTCCACTAATTGCAAAAATATTAGTAGAGGTGGCAGAAAAATATGGTGCAGATGCCATCGCACATGGTTGTACGGGTAAAGGTAATGACCAAGTACGTTTCGATGTTTCAACTGCTGCTTTAAAGCCAGACTTAAAAATTTTGGCGCCAGCGCGCGAGTGGGGAATGAGTCGAGAAGAAACAATTGCTTACGGTGAGCGTTTCGGCATTCCAGCACCCGTCAAAAAATCTTCCCCTTATAGTATCGACAAAAACCTACTTGGTCGGAGTATAGAAGCGGGGGTATTAGAAGACCCAGCAATGGAACCTCCCGAAGAAATCTATGAAATGACCAAAGCAATAGCTGACACTCCTAACGAACCAGAATATATTGAAATTGGATTTGTAAGGGGTATTCCAACAACCATCAACGGAGAACCAAAAAATCCCGTTGAATTAATCGAAGTGCTGAATACAACAGCAGGGAATCACGGTATTGGACGGATTGATATGATTGAAAACCGTCTTGTTGGAATTAAATCGCGGGAAATCTACGAATCTCCAGCAATGGTAGTTTTAATCAATGCCCATCGTGATTTAGAAAGTTTGACTTTAACAGCAGATGTTACCCAGTACAAAAGGGGAATCGAGCAAACTTATACCCAAATAGTTTATAACGGCTTATGGTATAGCCCATTAAAAGCTGCACTCGATGCTTTCATTCAAAAAACCCAAGAGCGCGTATCTGGAACAGTACGTTTAAAGTTATTTAAAGGCAACGCCACAATTGTTGGGCGCCGCTCTGAAAATACTTTATATACACCTGACCTGGCAACATACGGCGCCGAAGACCAGTTTGACCATAAAGCTGCCGAAGGCTTTATTTATGTTTGGGGACTGCCAACCCGCGTTTGGTCACAAACAGGACAATAAAAACTTGTACGGTGGGCAGTGCCCACCCTACTCTCAACTCTCAATTTTTTCTTGCCGAGATTCAAGCCATAAAGGAATAAATATAACAGCCGCTAAAATTAACAAGGCTAAAAGTGCAAACTGACTAACCCAACCAACCAGTTGTTCTAACGAGACCACTTTACCTGCAAAGTAAGCTAGCGTTACCATTACACTGCCCCAAATACTAGCTCCTGCAATGTTGACTAGAAAGAATTTACCGAACGGCATACCAACAATACCTGCGAGCGGCGCCAAGAAAATTCGCAATAAAGCAAAAAATCTGCCAAAAAATACGGTTTTGACGCTATTTTCACTAAATTTATCTTTAATACTTAAAAGTCGTACTTCCGAAATACGCAGCAGTTGCCCAAACTTGACTAATAACGGCCAACCACCTGCACGTCCTATCCAGTAGCCGAAAATTCCGCCTATCGTGGCGCCTGCTACTGCATCAAATAATACAAACCAATACCTTAGTTCATTACTACCAGCAAGGAAACCTCCAACTAACGTCACAGTTTCCCCTGGAATTGGGATGCCTAAGTTTTCTAATAATATACCCACAAAAATTGCCAAATACCCATAGTGGTGAGCAATCTCTTGGATATTCTCCAGCGAGATAAATTCTAACGACATCTGTTACCGCTATATTTACATTTGTTTACCTTACCTATATCTTGACGGTTTTTGATATTCAGTGTCAAATCTTCAGATAAGTACTAAAGTACTTACAACGGTACTTGCGACGAACATTAAAAATATCTTATTGTTATTATTGAAAATACGTATATTTGCTATTTCCGAAAGTAGAGGTAATTATTAATTCAAAGGGAACAGTAATTTTACGGCTCTATTATCAAGTACTAGCAAATGAAATTATTAAAAGCAAATAAAAGTTATTTTCTGTTGGAGTGTAAATAATTTTACTTATCTGAATAATTTTTACTTAGACTTAGACTACATCAGCAGTTTTACGTAAAGATTTCATGATATATTTATTAAAACTTCACAAATGTATAGATAAATTATAAAAAGTCTGTAAAAGATACGAAAGCTACCGAATTTATGGTGATCTTATGCGTATATTGAGATAGTTAATACAATTTATACGACATGAATACTGATGTTCTTCGACTAAAGCAAATTGCAGCGCAACTCAGAATTTCTGAGTAGTGTAGTAGTTTCTGGTTAAGAAGAATTTGTTATTTATGTCATTTTTCTGTTTTTGCCCGTTACAATTACCTGATTAAATTCATGACTAATTCATCCGAGTCCCAAGTAGTTTTGTTCCAACCTAGTGAACGTATTGATTCACAAACTGGAATTGATTTGAACCAAAAGATAAGTCAAATTACCCCAAGTGCTAACCAACTGTGGGTTATCGACTTAGCTAAGGTAAATTTCATGGACAGTTCTGGTCTAGTTCCACTGGTAAATGGTTTAAAAGCTGCACGTCAACATGGTTGTCGTTTAGTTCTTTGCAATGTTCAAGCTCCTGTTCGGTTGGTTTTAGAGCTTACCCAACTTGACTCTGTGTTTGAAATTTATAACTCTTATGAAGATGCAGTTCTTACTGCTGACAATGACGAAACTTTTTTATCTGCAACACGCTAAAAAATACATCTAAACCTTCGATGGTTTAAGCTGATTTTACCAAGATTTTATTTTCAAGCAACATTGAGCAATACCTATGATTATTATAGTGCGAGCGCTCAATTGTAACCTGTGAAAAAGGCGCCGTAGTATGGTCCTGCTTCTGTGTTAGTAACTGATTGCAAGAGCGCAAATGGCCATTACTCACGGCTTGCTTGGATGAATAATGTAACGTATTTATGTGTGTAAGTAAGTAAGTAAATATAGATGCGCGTATCGCGGTCATTATTAGTCGAATTTTAGTTTTAATGTTTTAGGGTAATTCTAAGCTTATCCTCAACTATTTATATATTTAGTTCATACATTTGGAACAGTTGACATATTTCCATCTGGAGATGACAAACGCGGAAAATTTGGTAGGTCTATACCACTGTGCGTTGCCGTGCGAGTTTTTAAAGCTAAACGGTAACTAACGCTTTGCAGTTCTGCTTGTAATTGTCTGTTTTCGCGTTGCAGTGTAGCTACTTTCTCACGAACTGGCGCCATTCGCTCTTCAAATTTACGGCGGTAAATTTGCGGAAGTTCTTGTACAACTTGCTCTAACATTCGACTACGGTCTGTCAGTTCTTGAACTGTTTGCCGCAGTTGATATATTTCTGTATCACGAGATGTGATTTGGTCTTGATAGAATGTGACTTGTTGCTCAACTGCTTGTAGCTGCTCACGCA
Organism: Calothrix sp. PCC 7716; assembly: GCF_019977735.1. GTDB lineage: Bacteria > Cyanobacteriota > Cyanobacteriia > Cyanobacteriales > Nostocaceae > Dulcicalothrix. The sequence continues at coordinate 2,508,556 of NZ_AP025018.1, forward strand.
GTGCTATCAGTTGAGTTTGATGACGCTCTGAAACTTCCGGACCAGGCATAAAGTTTGTATTGCCTTTTACCAGTCGAAACAATTCTTGCGAAAGTTGTTGTACGAGCTGGTCACGCAGTTGCAATTCTTGACGCAACTTCGACGCTTCCGTAGAGAGAGCTTGAATTGTGGAGTTATCAGTTTGGCTCACAGTATGTTTACGCTCCCATTACAAAAACTTTACCACCATTAGGTATAACAGCGTCATCCCGGAGACGGCAAGTAACTGCTAATGTAGCATATGTATAAAGATACTGGGTACAAAGTGCGACACACTCTTAATTAAGAGAGTAGACCTTGTACCCAGTGCTTACGTACTTACTAAAGTTATTTAAGTAAAGTTTATGCGGCTTCTTCTGTAACTTCTTCAGCAGGTGCCAACTTGACTTCTTGTTTAATGGTCAAATAACGGATTACTTCTTCGCTCAAACGCATCGCGCGTTCAACTGGTGCAATTGCTTTTCCACCATTTTTATAGTTCATTTGCACGTAAACACCATCGCGGTGCTTGCCAATTTCATATGCGAGGCGCCGCTTGCCACGATTTTGAATTTCGATTTCTTCTGCACCTTGTTCTTTGAGCAAGTTTTCGTATTTGCTAATGTTTTGCTCGACTTGCTCGTCTCCAAGGTCGGGACGAAGAATGTACATTGTTTCGTAAACGGTTTGCATGATTAGATAGTAATCCTTTTGGACAAAATGGCTGTACTGTCGCGTTTCGATTCAAACTAAAAGGCAGTTGAATGGCTTTGTAGACAGTTTTTCAGCAAGGAACTACTATCATATCAGCTTTTATCTCAAATGAATGAGTTTTATGGAACCCGTGGTAATCTTACAATTAGTAAGCTTTGTCGTGAGTTCCCTTGAAATAAACGAAAAGCCAACTGCTGTTTGCCTTTATAACGAGATACTACGACTGGTGAGAAGCAAGGATATTAGTTATGGCACAGCGCTACGTGCGAGTTCAAAATCTTGAAGGGCAGATTTTTTATGGTTTGCTCCAGTTATCGCTTGATGTGGTTGTATTAGATGCACCTCCTTGGATGCAAGGTCAACCCACAGATTTAACGTTGGCGCCAGATAGTTATCACATTCTTGCTCCTTGTGCGCCATCTAAAATTGTAGCGGTTGGAAAAAATTATGCGGATCACGCTCAAGAAATGGGTACTTCTGTACCAACTGAGCCGCTAATATTTATGAAGCCACCAACAACGGTTATTGCCTACAAAGAAAACATCATGTATCCCCCTCAATCGCAGCGTGTAGATTATGAGGGAGAATTGGCGTTAGTAATAGGCGCCCCTACAGTTGGTTGTACACAGAATGAAGCGACTGATAAAATATGGGGTTACACAATTGCCAATGATGTAACCGCACGAGATTTGCAGTCAAAAGACGGGCAATGGACGCGAGCAAAGGGATTTGACACTTTCTGTCCTATTGGACCTTGGATTGTGCGCGAAATTAATCCTGGCGCCCGCTTGCAAACTTTTCTAAATGACGATACCAAACCAGTACAATCGGCATGTATTGACCAAATGGTGTTTTCACCAGATTATTTAGTGTCATATATAAGTCAAGTGATGACGCTATTACCTGGAGATGTCGTGTTGACAGGTACACCACTTGGAGTAGGACCACTTAGATTAGGGGACCGCATCCGCGTTGAAATTGAAGGAATTGGTCGTTTAGAAAATGTTGTAGTAGCGCGCTCTTAACGATGAAAGCTATAAAGGCTACTACTAACGAACCTGCATATAGACTGCATCTGAAATTGCTGGAATTTCTGCGTAACGTCCAAGTATTGATTGCACAATCGAATACGCAGATGCAACAACGATGCCAAGAAAAATTGTTGTGGCTAAGGTAGAGAGCGCAAACCCATTACCCGTAATACCAATCAACTCTAGTAATATAGTGCATAAAATAATCACAATATCTAAAAGAATTGCCTGCATCGTGTTAAAACGAATAAAGTGGGGCACTCTTTCATTTCGGACTACTAGCATAAATAAGGCAAAGAATATAATCAACCCACCCAGCCCAAACGGGAAGCTGCGAGCGATTGTATTATAGACAGCTGATACTGCGAACAGAGGACTAAATACTACCGCGAGAGGTGGGAACTCTGACAGTAAAGGTCTACCAAAATTTGATACCTCAATTAAAGGAAGTAAATAAGGTAAACAAGCAAAAATACGGTCTTTAACGGTTGTCGAGCCGCGCCAACTCATGCTACGTTCTCCTATGCCTAACAGTAACGTTGTGTATATCTAGGATAACGTAGTAATCGCTGCTTGGCATTGCTCCCGGCTTTTCACAGGCGCCATACACACATGTGCCACAGATATGATAAATAATATTAATGTTTTACCGATATTTTAGTATAAATCTTTATTAATACTGGAAAATGTGGTATAATTTGAAATTTGGTGAACAGAGGCGAAATTTAGGATAAAGCTTGTGCATAGTTTTAGAAAAGGCGTGAATCCCTAACGCAGGACACGTGTTTTTTTGTTAGTATTCAAAAAAAGCCATGATTGTGATGCCATTGCTTTTTACGAGGCAATTGTAAGTAATTGTAAAGAGTACTTGAAACGAGTAATTAAAACAATAGTAAATTTCAAACCAAACTTGAATGTCGGATTATTCTCAAGAAAACTTCCCATTACGGTCTGTAGCAGTGACAAATAGTCCGTTTAAAGCCACTCAATTAAACAGCGATGATGCCAGTGCCCGACTTGCTTTTTCAGCCAGCTTGGCGGCATCTGACCGCAAAGCAGGAGATATTGTGATACTTAGGGTCGCGGATGTTTCCTATATTGCAGACTATTTTGTGGTGACAACAGGCTTTTCACGTGTTCAGGTTCGAGCAGTTGCGGATGCGATTGAAGACAAAATTAAAGAGGATTTGCAACGTGTTCCCCTACGGATAGAAGGGAAAGCAGAAGGAAATTGGGTGCTGTATGACTACGGTGATGTCATAGTTCACGTTATGATGCCTAAAGAGCGCGAATTTTATAATTTAGAAGCTTTTTGGGGTCATGCGGAACGTATCGATTTTACAAATGAGTGAAGCTTGCCTTTGCGGAGTGAGCCATGACTAAGTCTTCTGTTTCATGTCCAGTGCCAACCGAGCAACAACCCGTCAACGAATATGAACAGTTGAAATCGGCTTGGTTGTTTCGCGATTGTACTGCCGAATTACGGGAGTACACAATTAGAATCGCTTGGATTTACGGTTTGTCCTGGCTAATTGCTGGTCCATTGTCTGCTGCTAGTTTTCCACCCCACAAGTTCATTGCTCAGTTTGCTCTTAGTGCTGCTGCTGGAGCTAGTATTGGCGTTGTACTTGTATTGGTGCGATTGTACTTGGGGTGGTCATACGTGCGCGACCGTCTTTTCAGCCCGGTAATATTTTATGAAGAGTCGGGATGGTATGACGGTCAAACTTGGGCAAAGCCAACAGAAATACTAACGCGCGACCGTTTGATAGTCACGTATCAAATTCAACCAATTTTGCGGCGCCTGCAACTAACGTTTGCCCTTATGTTTGTGTTGTATATTGCTGGTACTATAGTTTGGCAGATTATATAAAAAGTATTGAGCAGAAACGCAGCAATGGCAAAAAGAACTCAAGCCGCAGCATTGGAAGTCAGGTTGCTGCGTGAAGGTATTATTGAATCTCGACACACAGTACAAGCTGTAGTGTCAGATGAACGAGGCAGAGTTTTATCAGTTGCAGGCAATGCTGAAACCGCTACATTTGTACGTTCGGCACTTAAGCCGTTTCAAGCACTTTGTGTGACAACAACAGGAACTCTCGAGCGTTATGACTTGAGTGATAAAGATTTAGCTATTATCACTAGTTCGCACAAAGCCAGTATTGAGCAGGTGCGACAAGTTTTTAATATTCTCTGGAGGGCAGATATTGACCCTACTGCACTGCAATGCCCAGTTCCTGATGGTAAACGAAGTCGTCTAGAGTACAATTGTTCGGGAAAACATGCTGGAATGCTCGCGGTTTGTCAGCAGCGACATTTTCCTTTACATAGCTATTTAGACCGTAAACATCCAGTTCAGCAAATAATCATTGGTAAGGTAGCGGAATTGCTACGAATGCCAGCGGATGAATTTATTAGCGTTCATGATGACTGTGGAGTTCCAACATATTTATTACAGCTAGCGCAAATGGCACATTTGTACGCCAAGCTCGCCGAGCGTAGCAATTTAGATATGGAGAGAATTGTACGCGCGATGACGCATCATCCGGTGATGGTGGCTGGAGATGGAGAGTTTGACACCGAATTAATGCGCCATTGTCCGGGAGAACTCGTTAGTAAAGCCGGAGCAGAGGGTGTGCAGTGTATTAGCAGACTCGGCGAAGGCATGGGACTGGCGATTAAAGTTATAGATGGAGCAAAGCGAGCCAGAAATGCCGCCGCAATTCATTTACTCCAGCAAATGGGTTGGATTTCTCCAACTAGTGCCCAAGCAATGGCAGAAAAATTTATGAACCTCGGTCAGTATAAGCGTTTGGAAGTTATTGGAGAATTATCAATTTTATAGTTGCTTTATTTAGAACTTGAGTATATACTATAAAAAGACGACGCGGGATAGAGCAGCCTGGTAGCTCGTCGGGCTCATAACCCGAAGGTCAGTGGTTCAAATCCACTTCCCGCCACCAATTAAAAAACTCTGTAGTTAATACTTACAGAGTTTTTTTATGTCTATGTGCTTGTATTTTATAAAAAAGCTAGACTAAAACTTCCTTGTAGACTTATTATTATTGATTGTGAGTTTTCGATAAAACAGTCACTGACCGCACTCTTAAGAGACGGGGCTTGAAATAGGGAAACTAACCATTTCTTGCTCATCGAGTTAAAGCAGTGTCTAGCTTAGAGGTTAACAGCCTAAACTGAATTGTCTGGGTGTGGTAGCCCAAAGGATGTTAAGAATGCTCCCCAAGTTTTTAACCGCTCCGACAGTCAGTAGCCCCCGGGGTATATACACGGGTTTTGCAAGATTCCTGGCTTTCAATGCATAAAAATCTTGCATTCAAACTAACAACCACTCAGGATTAATCCTGGCTTAGTCGTTTCCTCCCTGAAGCTCAAGTTACAGGGTTTTCAAACTCTCAGGAAGTTTTTCATGAACGCTCAAGAAATTATCCGCTCAATTGAATCGGAGCAGCTCAAATCAGACTTGCCTGACATTTACGTCGGCGATACAGTCAAAGTCGGTGTAAAAATCAAAGAAGGCGAAAAATTTCGCGTTCAGCCTTACGAAGGTGTAGTAATAGCCAAGCGTAATGGTGGCATTAACGAAACTATTACTGTCCGTCGTGTATTCCAAGGCATTGGTGTTGAACGAGTTTTCTTGCTTCATTCTCCCCGTATTGACAGCATTAAGATTATTCGTCGTGGTAAAGTTCGTCGTGCAAAACTTTACTATCTACGCGACCGTGTTGGTAAGGCAACCCGCATTAAACAACGGTTTGACCGTTCTTTGTAAACAAACTGACCGAAGGAGAAAATGTTTGTGATAGCGGCATTCAGCCGCTTAGTCTTTTTCAAAGAGCGAAATTTTTATTTTTTATAAAAATATTGCCCAAGTTGCGTTATAATGGTGAAAGTTCAGCGTTTGGGACTGAATTAAAGACATTACAAGCGCTCTTAGTTCAGTTGGTAGAACGCAGGTCTCCAAAACCTGATGTCGGGGGTTCAAGTCCTCCAGGGCGCGCTCTCAATAGAAAGATTGCAACCCGAAAGATTTCAAAAATCTTGTAGTATTAACCACAAGACAAGAAAATTTCGGGTAGAATCTTATTAACTATTATTTACAGTTCTTGCTTCGAGTTGTTGAAATCAGGAGCTAGAGCTGTAAGTTGTTGACTGGATGTATGAATCTCGTTGAGAATTGATTATTCTTAGCGGCAGGCACGGAAGATAGCGAAAAGGGAGGTGAAACCGTGAGCAAGAAAAACGAAGCTGAAATAGCAGAAACTTCGGGTGGGTTCAGCGTCAACAAATTTGTTGAAGGCACTAAAGAAGAGTTCGAGAAAGTTGTCTGGCCCAGTCGAAAGCAAGTAATTAGTGAGTCAGCGGCTGTATTGTTAATGGTGACACTTTCAGCAGCGTTGATTTTTTTAGTTGATAAACTCTTTACGTGGGGCGCCCAACAGGTATTCGGATGACTTCTGTAACAGACTCTGGTTACAACGAACAAGCTTTGCACGATTCGGAAACCGGGCAAGATAATGCTTCTTCTAAGGTTTCTCGCTGGTATGCAGTGCAAGTAGCATCGGGTTGTGAAAAGCGTGTTAAAACAAACTTGGAGCAGCGCATTCAAACATTTGATGTAGCTGATAAAATACTTCAGGTGGAAATACCACACACACCCGCCGTCAAAATCCGTAAAGATGGTAGTCGCCATCAAACCGAAGAAAAAGTCTTCCCCGGCTATGTGCTGGTGAGGATGATCATGAATGATGATGTCTGGCAGGTAGTACGCAACACCACCCATGTAATTAACTTCGTGGGGGCAGAGCAAAAACGCGGAACAGGTCGAAGTCGCGGTCACGTTAAACCCGTACCGTTGAGTAATTCTGAAGTCGAGCGAATCTTTAAACAGACTACCGAACAGCAAGAAGTCGTCAAGATTGATATGACGACGGGTGACAAGATAATTGTGCTTTCTGGTCCATTTAAAGACTTTGAAGGTGAGGTGATTGAAGTTAGCCCAGAGCGGAGTAAACTTAAAGCCTTACTATCAATATTTGGACGAGATACACCGGTCGAACTAGAATTCAATCAGGTAGAGAAACAGAGCTAAAACAAAATGGCGAAGAAAGTTGTAGCGGTTATTAAGTTGGCACTTAACGCAGGTAAAGCCAACCCAGCACCGCCTGTAGGTCCCGCGCTTGGTCAGCACGGTGTTAATATTATGATGTTCTGCAAAGAATATAATGCCAAAACAGCCGACCAAGCTGGGATGATTATTCCTGTAGAGATATCGGTATTTGAAGACCGGAGTTTTACATTCATCCTTAAAACTCCTCCAGCTTCGGTACTAATTAAAAAAGCGGCAAAAATAGAAACAGGGTCGAATGAACCGAATAAAAAGAAAGTCGGTTCCATTACGAAAACCCAGTTACGTGAAATAGCCCAAACAAAAATGCCCGACTTGAATGCCAACGATATTGATGCAGCAATGAACATCATCGCTGGAACAGCAAGAAATATGGGTGTTACAGTTACAGAGTAGAAAGTGCTGAGTGCTGAGTGCTGAGTAGAGGTTAGGAGTTAAGAAAGAAATTCGTAACTTTGAAGGAACTTTTTGCTCTTGGGCTTTTTAATTTTGAGTTAAGTAAATTTTATTGGGGGAGAGGTTTTTGCTTCGTAATAGACCCCAGGAGAGTAGAAAATGGGAAAGAAAGTATCACGTCGAATGCAGGCTTTGCTTGCGAAAATAGAAGATAGAGATTATGCACCGCTAGATGCATTAGCTTTACTTAAGGAAACCGCAACAGCAAAATTTCCAGAAGCAGCAGAAGCTCATATCCGTTTAGGAATTGACCCAAAATATAGTGACCAGCAACTGCGTACAACTGTTGCATTACCCAAAGGAACAGGTAATGAAGTTCGTGTAGCAGTAATTGCGCGAGGCGAAAAAGTAACAGAAGCTACCAACGCAGGCGCCGATATTGTTGGTTCAGAAGAACTAATCGACGAAATCCAAAAAGGTATGATGGATTTCGACAAATTGATTGCAACACCCGATGTAATGCCACAAGTTGCGAAGCTTGGTAAATTACTTGGTCCAAGAGGGTTGATGCCTTCACCAAAAGGTGGTACTGTTACTTTTGATTTAGTCAGCGCAATTTCTGAATTCAAAGCTGGTAAATTAGAATTCCGAGCAGACAGAACTGGTATTGTTCATGTTATGTTTGGTAAAGTGGCATTTGCGCCTGACGATTTATTAATTAACTTAAAGGCGTTGCAAGAAACTATCGACCGTAACCGTCCTAGTGGCGCCAAAGGTCGTTACTGGCGAAGTATGTACGTTGCTTCAACAATGGGACCCAGCATCCGTATTGACATCAACGCACTTCGTGACTTAAAAATGAACGAAACCTAAAAAAGTGCTGAGTAGAAAGTCCTGAGTGCTGAGGAATTACATACAAGTTAAAACTCAGCACTCAGCACTCAGAACTCATAACTAAATATAGTAGCCAGAGACAGCAGGTGCAAAATGCTTAATATCCTGCCGAGGTTTACGTCTAAGTATTTATAGTTTAGTTTCACAATTAAAAGTGTGAAATTGATTTTACTGGATGTAATACGATTTTAGAAATCGACCTTGATGTAAAACCCTGGCTCGCACGGAAGCTGGGGTTTATTGTTTGCGCGCGCACTTAATATAAGGGCGGGTTAACCATTATCTTCCTTAGTCTTAGGATATTTCTAAACCCGCCCCCAACGTAAATCTAAAATCCTCCAAGGGGGTGAAGCGAAATGGGAAGAACGGTAGAGGATAAAAAAGAGATTGTCAGTGAACTCAAACAAACTTTGGGTGAGTCAAGTTTGGCACTAGTAATTGATTATCAAGGACTAACAGTTGCTGAAATTACTGACTTGCGGCGCAAATTACGTCCGAGTGGCACGATTTGCAAAGTAACAAAAAATACTCTAATGGGCATTGCCATTCAAGATGACGAAAAATGGCAACCACTATCAGAATTGCTCAAGGGTTCTAATGCCTTTTTGCTGGTAAAAGAAGATTTTTCATCTGCAATCAAAGCATACCAAGAGTTTCAAAAAGCCACCAAGGATAAAACCACACTTCGTGGTGGTGTAATGGAAGGCAAGCTGCTCCTTGAAGCAGATGTCAAAGCATTGGGAGATTTACCTTCCAAGGAACAGCTCATAGCGCAAATTGCAGGCGCCATCAACGCAGTGGCTACCAAAATTGCCGTTGGTATCAACGAAGTACCAAGTTCGTTGGGACGCGCTTTGCAAGCTTACGCTGACAAAGACAAAGAAGGTGCCACCGAAGGCGCACAAGAAACAGCTGCCGAGTAGGCATTATCAACAATTACAATTAGAGGAGACTAAAAAATGTCCACTACAACTGATGAAATTTTAGAGAAATTGAAAGGTCTTACACTTCTCGAAGCATCTGAACTCGTTAAGCAAATTGAAGAAGCTTTTGGAGTGAGCGCTGCTGCACCTGTTGGTGGCATGATGATGATGGCGCCTGGTGCTGGAGCTGCTGCTGCTGAACCAGTTGAAGAGCAGACTGAATTCGACGCAATTCTTGATTCAGTACCTGCTGATAAGAAGATTGCTGTTCTTAAGATTGTTCGTGAATTAACTGGTTTAGGCTTGAAAGAAGCTAAAGACTTAGTAGAAGCGGCGCCTAAAGCATTATTTGAAGGAGTTGCAAAAGACAAAGCTGAAGATGCTAAGAAGCGCGTCGAAGAAGCTGGTGGTAAAGTTACCGTCAAGTAATTTTACTTTTGCCTCAATGTTTTAGAAATCTGTGGATTTGTTGCTTCACCCTCATAAGTGAAGCTAAACTAAGCCTGTCAAAAACAGGCTTTTTTATTTACAAATTTTCTTGTGTCTTGTGGAATAGTCTTGTGTCTTGTGGAGCGGGCAGAGAAAGCCCGCCTCTTACATTTGAAACTATATCTAGGACGGGGCAAGAGAAAGCCCATCCCACAAGAGTTTTATTTATGCTTGATTGCGTCGCTGTTCCAAATGTTCGCGGAGTATTCTCTCAGTTTCCGGGTCATTTAACCCAACAGAGGGTGGGTATACTTTAGCATTCGGGTCTCGGAATCTTTCCACATAAATTGATAAAGCTTCGTCATCCTCTCTGTGTTCAAGAACGTATTGCCGAAACTCCGAGCGAGTCATTATTGCGAAATTAGGTTTGCTCATTTAAAAATCTCCAGCGTCCATTGGGGTAAATGGTAATTTTAATGGGTTTATTGTTATTAAACCGTCTGTTAGTGTTGTCAATAGCTGACTTAGACGTGTGGAGTCTGTACCAGTTTTTGTACCTAATAATAGTTCGCTGGCAATATCAAAGGTTACTTGTTTGAATTCTTCAAACCAAGCAAATTCATGTTTGGTTACCCATTTGTTTAGATAATTTTGGGTTATTTGTTCCATTGTGGCGAAATAATCTGCTAGTGCTGGGCCGTGCATTGCTGGCATTATCAGGCGCCTTTTTTGCCGATGTTCTTCACCGTCCATTAAAAATAGTGATTCTCCAAGTAGTTCTTTGAAGTTATTGGGCCATCCTTGGCGCCAGGAGAAATGCTCTATGTGAGTTGAAAGTACGAATTCGGCTGCTTCTGGTCCAACCATGACTATTGTTGGTTTACCTATTAAGTTGGTTCTGAATATGGCGCCGTGTTGTTGGTAGCGTTTGGCGATGTAATTGTTGTCGAAGACGAATGATAAGGTTTCTCCGAGTATTGGTAAACCGTTGCTGCCTGGTGGGAGTTGATTCGCGGTCATGATAAATTTGTAGGAGGTAAATATTTAATTTAATAGATTTTGATCCCCCCTAGCCCCCCTTAATAAGGGGGGGACAAGAAGATTTAAAGCCCTCCGCGAATTCGGGGGGACAAGAAGATTTAAAGCCCCCCTTATTAAGGGGGGTTGGGGGGGATTAATCTAAGTTGCCGTGAATTTTGAAGGCTGCCCAGTAGTAGGGATGGTTGTAGAGTTTTTGGTTGGTTGGAATGGTGCTGAGTTTTTGGAGTTGTTCTGCGACTGGCGCCTGTATTTTAGTTCCTCCGAGGGGCGATTTTTTTAGTAAGTCTTCGTACCATTTCTTTAATTCACCTGCGGTTAGTTCTTTTAACCATGCGGTTGCTTCGTTTAGGGCAGTTGGGGCAGGTTTTCGTTGTTTGAGTTTTCGATAAAATTCCGTCATTACTAGTGCATTGGCAATATTGTCAACCATCCATTGTGTTGTTAATACGTGGTTAACACCTGCTTTCATTAGTTCGCTGACTATGCCTACATATTCTGTGGTTATTGTTTGGTCTGTGGTGATTGCTGTTTGACCTGAAAGGGTTATTAATGAATAGTTATTGAGAATTCGCGCATTAATTTCTTCTAACGAAAGCTTTTCTTCTTCTGCTAGTAATAGTTGTGATTGTTTGGAGTTGTTGGGGTTGTCGTTTGCGTATCCGATAAAATGCAGGATGCTATGGTTACTCAGTGCGTTAAGTACTTCTTGCTTTGTTGCTTTTGCTGCCTGAATTCGTTTGACTTGATTAAATAGATTTGTAATTCCTTCTGTTTGTATTTTTACTGATTCTAGTAATGGATAATTTTTAGTGGTTGGCGCCTCTATACTTAGTAATGATTGTGTTTCGACAGGTTGCGATGTTTGATTTTTCAGTGCTAATGCTAGTTCGGCAGTCGGGAAATATGTGATTGTTTTGATGTTGGGTAGTAAGAATAGGGCATGAAGTGGATATTTAAATAAATCGCGATGAGGTATTAATATTAACTTTGTAATGCCTTCGAGTTCTTGTTCGATGGCGCCTATACTTAAAATTTCACGAAGTTTGAGCAGTCGCGCTTCCATGAAAGTTACCCAAGATTCTTCTATATGCTGGTTCCATTCAGTTGCCCAGTCTTCAAATGCTGTTAAATTTGCAATTACTTCGGGTATTGGTATTTCGTTCATTTCACCAATGTTTAACATTGGTGTAAATACAAGTATTGGTTCTGGATGGTTTGTTTTGACAATAAAGCTTCGTAAGCCAGAAGGACTGATGTGCCAATATATAATAGCTGTTGTGGAATTGACTAGATTTTGTATTGATTTGTAGCTAGGAGAATAAAAGTTGTCAACAAAACCAAATTGTTGCCAATTTAAACAAGCATTTTTACCAAATTCGGCTAGTTCTAAAGCTTGGAGCAGTTCACCTGATTGTACGGAAATATCTACTGCTAGTTGTCCGATACCAGCAAATTTTAATGCTAAATCTTTTTTGCTATTATTGTCTCGCTGTGAGTCGTTTAAAGCACTTGATAATAAGGTTGCTGCATAAGTTTGAAATTGTTGTGCCTGTAAAGTATCACCGAATCCGAGTAAAACTATAATGATGTTTTGTAAAACTTCTAAATGCAATGACAGAAAATCTGTACTATTAACAGCCGATAATGCTTGATTATAAGCGTAAATAGCTTGTGACCAATCATCTGAAATGTAAGTGTAGCGCTTGCCTCTATCATAATAAGCATTACCAAGCGCTATATGTAATTTACACCAAACTTCAGGTTGAGTATCTTTATTTATGTAGTTAACAGCTACTGCATAAGTCGCTAATTTACCTTCTAGACCACGCGCGTTTAATGCCGGATTTTCATTTGCGATTGAACTATGCGAACTTAAATAATAATCGAAATCTGCAGATTTTTCTACGGTATTCGCACGCGCTATCCATGCTTCGGTGCTGTCGCTTTGTAGTTGAATTGCATAGTCGAATGATAGAATTGCGTCTTCATATTTTTCTGAAGCTGCTAGTAGTAAACCTCGGTTGTACCAAGCTGCAAATATATTTGGCTCTCTATCAACCGTTTGGTCGTAGCATACAAGCGCTTGATATGAGTCTCCCAGTTGCTCCCAAGCGATGGCTTTGTTGAACCAAGCTAAATATACATTGGGGTTAATGTCAAGTGCTTTATCCCATGATGCTATTGCTTGATGCCATTCTCCGAGACTTGCTTGAAGTACACCTCGGTCTATCCAAATTTCATAAAATTCTGGGTTGAGTGCAAGAGCATTATCATAAGACTCAACGGCATCTTCGTGTCGATTACATTTATCGAGCGCTACTCCACGCAGGTACCAAAGTTCATAAGAGCCTGGTTGCGATTTTAGGGCTTTTTGATATGAAATAACCGCTTCTTCCCATTGTTGTAATTGTGCCATCGCTAACCCACGTTGATACCAGGCGCCTGAATGTTGCGGTTGTATTTCCACGGCTTCGTCAAATGAGGTAATAGCTTCAGCATATTGTTTGTTTTGCGACAGCGCAATTCCGCGATAATACCAATTTTCGGCATCCATTGGTTCGAGTTGTGTCGCACGGTCATAGCAGCTAATTGCTTCAGGTATTTGCCAAAGTTTGAGTAATGCTAATCCTTTACCTGCCCACGCATCGCCATAGTCTGATTTAATTTCAATCGCTTTATCAAATGACGCTATTGCTTCTGAGTATCTTTCTAATTCACCTAAGCTGGCGCCTCGATTAAACCAAGCTTTGTAATAATCGGGTTTAATGGCAATTGCATTTTCATAACTGGCAATGGCTTGAGGCAAGTTTTTTAAGTGAAACAGGGCTAAACCTCTATTAAACCAGTATTCATAAGCATCAGGCGCCAAAGCTATTGCTTGGTCATACGAAAATACAGCAGCTGATAAATTTCCGGCTTTAGTTTGCGCTAAAGCTTGATAGAACCATGCTTGTGCTTCTAGTTGCTTAGATGCTTGGTTGGGGATATCGACAAAAATTTGCGAGGTACTAGTTTCAGAAAGTAACCCAGATGCTAGTTGTTCAACTAAATTTGCACTTTGTTGTAACCGCACCCAAAGTTCGTCAAGCGTTACCGCGACGGTTGGGGACATCTCGGTAAGTGCATCGTCAAAGTCTTGCTGTATTGGTAAAACGCTTGGACGCTGAACTGGAATTACTGGAGAATCTAAATCTATTTCTTCAGAGACTGTTTCAGTAGCTGCCTCTGGTGCAATAAACTCTATATAATTTTCGTCTATTATCCGCGCCCACTGTTCGCCTGTGGTAATTTCTTCAACAACTGTTTCAGTTGGCGCCGCAATTTCAACTTCTGGCTCTGTATCTGTATCTGTACCCCATAAATCGTCTCCTAGCTCAGTAATTAAATATTGCCCTGGAGTATTTAATAATGCGGGAGTAACTTCTTCTATTGAGGTAGTTTCTGGCGCCACATTTTCGTTGGCTAATTCATTTGTTAAATTAGATTCGTTTGAATTAGATTCGTTTGAATTAGATTCGTATATTACAGGTTCCGTGATCGCCGCCGGCTCTGAATCCCATAATTCCTCTCCGTACTGGCATAATAGTTCTTCTTGCTGCTGTGTATCTGTAATTTCTTCTATTTCGATATTTTCGACATTTTCTATTTCGATATTTTCGACTATTTCTACATTATTAATATTACTTTCTGTTGTAGAAATTAAATCATTATTTGGTTCGTTTATATAATTTGTTACTGGTGTTGAATATTGCTCTTGTATTCCCCACAAATCTTCACCGAACTGACGCAGTAAGTTTTGTCCTGGTGTATCACAAAAAACACTATCAACATCTTCAGTTACTGATGTTATCGCTGTGTTGCTTATTAAATCTGAATAGTATATTGAATCGGGTTGAGAAGTGGACTGCTCAAACTCTTGTAAATCTTCACTATATATATCGAGCAAATCTTGCCCAGATATTTCTGGTGGTAATTCAAAATCAGCAGTTGAGGAATTATCGAAATCTAAATCTTGAGAGTCTGTATTAGATAAGGAAATGGCAGATTCGTAGTTTGGATTAGGCACGATTATCTCGATACTTCCTTCGGTAACTTCGTCGTGACGAATATCTTGCCACGAAACACCTGTATTACGAGCTAGCAGTCGCATTCCTATGTCGTGAGCAAAGTCTCCGACAGTGCCAATTTCTAACTCCCCTAATTGCACCAGTCGAAACGCTAGCTCTTCATTTGGTGCAGGAGAAGCAAGCAATCGCTCGCCAAAAATTTGCAACCACTCTAACCAGCGTTGTGTACTTATACGATTGGACATTCGTTCTAAGTATTTGATTGCCCAAGTTTGCCCACGTGCTTGACTCACACCTTCTAGCAACTGGGTAAACAAATACTCTAAATCGGCATTAGTTAACATCGGTGGTGATTGCACCACAGTCTGTTGCGTTACCAATGCCCTCGAACGCTCTTTCTTTTTGCCAAACAGTTGCTGGAAAAACTTTCTAAGCAATTTTACTAACCGCCTGAGCATCTACCGTTATACTCTGGATGTGCCTCATTGATTGTAGCGATACTCATGAATTTAGGGAATCGCTATGTGTTCGCTTAGTTACAAATATTTTAAGAAATATTTAATCAAAATACATGTTTTAACAGGCGAATACATTTTCTTGAGAAACAAAAGATACAATACCACTCATTCGATTTATACGCTATATTTATGCTGCCAATAATTAATTAACTTTACCTAATTTTTATTTTCCTACCCCCTTGCCAAATTTGGTTTAATTTAGTACAATTGCACTAAATGGATGAGTCTTGGGGATTAGCTTGAGATTCAGCTTGAGATTCAGCTTGAAACTGGTCAACTAACGCTTGAATAATCACATCTGGGTCATCACTTTCTATACCAACTTGTTGAGCAATAGAAGCGCGCAGGTTAGTATCCTGATGCATCAGTTCGTAGAGTTGGTCAAGAGTAATAGTTTGAAATTCGCCTTCTCCGTCGGGTGTCTTTTCTGGCTGTTGAAGCGTTGAATCTTGGGAAGCGGTATCGGGTATTAACTGCGTCACGTCAGGTCCACTGTATTCCCAAATTGGTTCGGTTTGATTGCGAGTTAGCAGTTCCATCCCTATATCATAAGCAGTGTCTCCAACCTCGCCAACTTCTAATTCGCCAAGTTGAACGAGTCTTGCAGCTAATTCATTATTTGGCACCGTTGATGCCAGGAGTTTATCACCAAACTTATTTAACCATTCTAACCAACGTTCAGTAGAAACACGGTGTTCGATGTTATGCAGCCATTTCAGTGCCCACGCTTGACCGCGCGCTTGGTTAACTCCTTCCAAAAGCTCGGTAAACAAAAATTCCAAATCTGTGTCGCTGAGAGGAGGAGCGGGTTTTTTCTCAACCGAACTGACAATTTTGGATTTGGGCTTTGTCGTGTTGCCACCGAACAAAGCTTGGAAAAATTTTTTCAGCCACTGAATAAGCCTTTTGAACATCTACATGCACCTTTATTTGCTTGGTGTGTACCCGTTTATTGTAGCTATGGCGCCGTACTTTAGTGGTGTATCAATTAAATAAAATCTACAGGAAAAATTTGTATTAGTTTAACTAATCTATATAATATTTAAATTTTATGAATGTAGAAAAATGTTCACAGGGTGAGATTTTGCATTCCCTAGTGCTTAAAATATATACTCTCAGCTAGTCCCACTTAGGGCACTTGTGTAATTTCAACGCCTCATTCGGCATAAAAATCACCAATACCATGTCTTACGAACCCTTACATCACAAGTACCGTCCAAAAAGCTTTAAAGAGCTGGTGGGACAATCTGCTATAGCAACAACTCTTACTAATGCTATCAACACGTCTCGTATTGCGCCTGCGTATTTATTTACTGGCCCGCGTGGTACTGGTAAAACATCAAGTGCGCGTATTCTCGCCAAATCGTTAAATTGCCTTAGTAGTCCAAACCCAACAGCAACGCCATGTGGAAAGTGTGACGTTTGTCAAGGAATTACCAAAGGTTATACCGTCGATGTTATTGAAATAGACGCAGCAAGTAATACAGGTGTCGAAAATGTCCGCGACATCATCGAAAAAGCTCAGTTCGCCCCAGTCCAGTGTCGATACAAGGTTTATGTCATCGACGAATGTCTAACAGGAGATTCTCTTGTATTAACAAGCGAGGGATTAGTCAGAATAGATAATCCTGAAATAAAAGGGAAGAAAGTCCTAAGTTATAACGATTCCACAGCAAACTGGGAATACAAACAAGTTGTTCGTTGGTTCGACCAAGGCGAACGTCAAACCTTGGTTATCAAAACAACTAATCGTGAAATTCGATGCACAGGCAATCATTTAATTAAAACTGACCAAGGGTGGATACCAGCAAAAGATATCAATGAAGGAACGAAGATACTGTCCCCTGCTAATGCGGTTGTGGCACCTTCTACAAGTTTCGAGATAGTTAAGTTTGTAAAATTAGGTAGAATTGAGCGTGTTTATGATATTGAGGTTGAAGACAATCATAATTTTGTTGCGAATGGGCTTCTGATACATAACTGCCACATGTTATCAGTACAGGCGTTCAATGCACTACTAAAGACACTAGAGGAACCACCTAAGCATATTGTCTTTATACTCGCTACTACTGACCCGCAAAGAGTACTGCCTACAATTATTTCGCGTTGCCAAAGATTTGATTTTCGTAGAATACCATTGGATGCAATGGTATCGCATTTAACTGATATAGCAATAAAAGAAAATATCAATATTACAACTGAAGCGATTACTTTGGTGGCACAGTTGTCACAGGGTGGGTTGCGCGATGCGGAAAGTTTACTTGACCAGTTGAGTTTATTGCCTGAGCAAGTTAACCCAAATAATGTTTGGGATTTGGTAGGTACTGTTAGCGAACATGATTTGTATTGGTTATTTAAAGCTATTACTGCTAATAATGCTGAAGAGTTAATTGATACTACCCGTCAAATTCTGGATAGAGGACGTGAACCGTTAACTATTTTACAAAATCTGGCTGGTTTTTACCGAGATTTACTGATTGCTAAAACAGCTTCTAACCGTGGTGACTTGGTTGCTTGTACTACTGAAACTTGGCAAGCTCTCGTTGAATTGGTAAAAAACATTGATATTCATGAAATTTTGGCAGGACAGCAGCATTTACGAAACGCTGAAGTTCAACTTAAAAATACTACTCAACCGCGTTTGTGGTTGGAAGTTACGCTTCTTGGTTTACTTCCATCTGCGCTTTATCCAGCGGCGCCAAGTTCTAATAGTTCTAATATAAGTGTTCAAGCGGCGCCTATACCTACTCAGCAGCCACATAACAATAACTCTAGTACCAATGGTAACAATGGTAAGGCGCCCATACAACAACCAATAAATCCACCAATAAATCCACCAACAAATAATCACCAAGCGCAAACCCAGTCTCAACCTGTTAATAACCAACCAGTAGTACACCCGGAGGTGCCACCTAGTAATAATCAACCAATAAATAACAATCCAAATGACGACCTAGCACAAACTTGGCAGAAAGTACTATCTAATCTTGAACCTATATCAAGACGTGAAATGCTGCGTCAGATGTGTAATGTAATTGAAATTCGATCTGAATATGCTCGACTTGGTGTTAAACAAGCTTGGCATAAACGGGTTCAAGAAGACTTGCCAATTATTCGACGAGCTTTTAAAGCTACTTTTAATCGCGAAATTACTGTAAATTTAGAAGTTCTTAACTCAGGTTCAAATCGTACTAAAGAAAATGATGTAGCTTATACGACGACTGAGGAACCTCCCCCGACAACACCACATGTAGAACCTGACCCTGTTATATCGAGTAATGGTAACAAAACTACTCAAAATGATGGTAATAAGCTACAAAATACTACATCGTACTTAAATAAAGAACAAAATAATGTAGAAAAGAAAGAACAAAATAAAGAAATAAATAAGTCTGTACAAAATGGTAATGGCGCCCAAAATTATTTAAATAATACGGCACCAAAATATACTCCCCAAGATGCTCAGGTACACAGACCTGTAGAGGAAACACCTGTACATAAACCTGATGTATCTAATTTATCTGTTGATGCACTTACAGAGTCGGCGCCGACTGACGAAGAAGTTTCATCAACATTATCTATACAACAACCAAGTACAGTATCAAGTGTGGATGTTGAGAAGGTTTGGTATGCTGCCGAACGTTTAGCACAGTTTTTTGATGGGCAAGTAATTGGCTATAACGAAGATGCAGCAGAATTTGGGGACTCTGCTGCATCGTCTGATTTGATTGATGTGGTTGAAACTGATGATGAATAACACTAGAAACCAGGTTTCTTATGTACTGCTTTTGCCTTGGTGTACTGTTTTTACCCACTTCAACCTTTTGGGTCGTACAGACATACGCGCCGTAGCACTGCTAATTACGATTAACCAGTGGAGCATGTATACAGTGCCGCGAAGGGTTTGAAGCAAGATTAACAAATACGCGGAGACTCTAAATTTTTTATCTTTACGTATTCGCGATAATCCAACGAACATTCCTGTCATCGACATGCTTACCGCAATGCCCGTAACTGGAGCTAACATCGGTGAACGATGGCGAATTAATGCCATTAATAAGTCTGGGACTGCTGCTGTTGGCACAATATACTGTGTTAACAGGAATACCAACATATCCAGCGTTTTACGGGCGCCAAGGCGATTCCGAAAAAGCAAATCCCAATAATCTAGATACCTTTGGTATCCACCTTCTGCCCATCGGTTACGTTGATGCCAAAGTGCTAGTGCATTTGTGACACCCTCTTCTTTTACCGACGGGTCAAACACACACTCAATATCCCATTTGTCAAGATGTAATCGTAAAGTTAAATCTAAATCGTCAGTGATAGTCTCTTCATTCCAACCACCACAACGGTTTAAAGCTTGACGACGAACAAATTGACCGTTCCCTCGCAGTTCCCCTATTCCACCAATCGCATTTCGATGCGACTGTAAAAAGGTATCAAGCGCCATTTCAGCTGCTTGCCCCTGAGTCCAGAAGTTCTCTCTGGCATTTGCTATTGCTTTTCTTACTTGTACTGCACCAACTTGTTTCTGTTGAAACATAGGTACTATGTTTACTAGTAAATCGGGGGCTACTTGAGCATCGGCATCAAAAACGGCGATAATTTCACCTTTAGTTAATGGTAAAACTTCGTTAAGGGCGCCGGATTTTCCACCAGTTGCATCTTCTGAGCGTCGCAAAACTTTTAAGTTAGTGTATTCTTTTGCGATTTCAGATAGAACGAGTGAGGTATTATCGCTGCTATTATCGTCAACAATCCAAACTTCGTAATTATCTTGAGGATATTTCAAGCTACAAAGATTTTTGGCGAGGTTGCCAATAACAGCTTCTTCATTTTTTGCTGCTACTAATAACGACACAAAAGGTAGCTCACCTTCAATAACTTCTGTGTACCGTCTTGGTCGGGCAAAAACCACTACAAGAGCATGAAGCCCTACGATGGTAGATAATCCCAACACAAACAATGAACCCCAAGAAATTAAATGTAAGGCAATAGTGCTACTCCAAACTATAGATAGGACTATAGCGGCTTTGCGTCTTCGATTTTGAAATCGGGATGGAAGCGACAGGGTATTAGTTGCCTCTTCCACGGAATCCTCGTCTGCTGATAACTCAGATAACAAGGTCAGCGGGTCAAACTCGCTTGTATAATCATTATCGGGCCAGGAATTCGCTGGCATAGGTCACTTGATTCAACCACCAGTACTTTTTTACACTTGCTTTATAAGTTTTTGAATCAGCCGCACCAGTTACTAAACTATTCATAATTATCTCTGAGTAGAGAAATTACGAAAAGCTTAACCCACCGTGCAAATAGGTGAATTTATGGCGCCACCGTTCTTTATCTCTCATAAAAGCGAGTGCAGCCCTATTGTACCCGACATTTTCATATTCTTTCTTGAGTTGCTTTAATTACCAATCTCTGTATTAAGCTTCTGTGTGAATAATTAAGTGTTTTTGGGAACACTAAAGTTAACACTATCCACAACTAGTTAACTCAGTATCAAAGGAAAATTCAGTTATGGCAATCGATAAGCTTCAAGCTGCTACACAACAGCAAGCTA
Source organism: Calothrix sp. PCC 7716 (assembly GCF_019977735.1). GTDB lineage: Bacteria > Cyanobacteriota > Cyanobacteriia > Cyanobacteriales > Nostocaceae > Dulcicalothrix. The sequence continues at coordinate 2,529,302 of NZ_AP025018.1, forward strand.
GCGTCTACATGCCTTATGTTCAGGGAAGCAAGCGTAATTTTTTGCCTTATGCGATTAGCTTATACCAAAAAGGAAGTCTAGAGGGAGAGCGCAAAATTGAGTCCGGTTCAGGTGTTCCTTTTGTAGCAACTTGGAATGCTGCAAGCTTACCTTCAGATTTAACGCGCTGCCGAATCCAGTTTGATGGCAATGCGGAACTTAACTACGAAGTGATGACCGCTAGTTTCGAGTTCATTAATTTTTTGATTGAGTTGCTAGAAAGTTACAAGCGTAACCGCACAACAGATTTTTCACAGGCTTTTTACCGCAAATTACTGCGTATTGATGAAAATAATTGAGAAACCGAGAAACTGGAGAAACCGGGTTTCTTTTCGTTTAAATTGAAGATTATCGTGTTCAGTGCTGGAGAAACCCGGTTTCTGGAATTTTGGGTTTCGTCGCTTACGTTTGGTTGGACTTAAAATTAATAAGCACCTACCTGAATGCTGGCATGTTATATGCTTAAAATGTATTTTTTGTCAAGTGTTTTTATGCATTTGATTAGGTTAGGCGCCCAAAGCTTCGTAAGAAAGGAAGATTTGGTAAATTTTACAACTTATTACTGAGTAAAGTGGCTTTGAAAAAAGTTTTGGAGTTATTTGCTCGGTTTTAGCTTGCGGCAAAAAAAGATCATACTCTTAAAAAAGACGCACTTAATTCCAATAGCGCCATTTTATGCTGTAATTGTCCTCTTTTATTAACCGCGCTCAAACGTTAGTTCCGGAATCACATTAGGAGTGCCGAATGCCGAAATCCCCGAAATATTTGCTTGTAGGTTCGACTGAAGCTTACAGTGGTAAATCAACGACAGTTTTAGGGTTGTCTCATCAGCTTATTCAAAAAGGGCTTGATATTGCTTACGGTAAACCTTTGGGCACCTGTTTGAGTGAATCCGAAGGCAGTTTGGTAGAAGAAGACGTTGAGTTTATTGGCTCTAGTCTCAATTTATCGGCAAGCTCTAAGGCGCCAACCTTAATCGCTTTGGACGAGTTAGCTATACAAAAACGCTTGCTTGGTGAAGATCAATTAAATTACAAACAGTCCTTTATTGAGCAGTATTCTCAGTTGCCAGCAAAAGACTTGGTATTGCTCGAAGGAGCAGGTAGTTTGGATGAAGGCTGTTTGTTTGATATGTCTTTACTTTCTATCGCTGAAGCTGTTGATGCTAAAGTACTATTAGTATGTCGCTATACTTCATTGCTGATAGTGGAGTCGCTCAAGAGTGCGAAAGAGCGAATTGGTAATCGCTTGATTGGAGTCGTAATTAATGATATCCCCTTATCTCAACTTGAAGTCGTGGAGAAAACACTTCGTCCATACTTAGAGTCGATTGCAATTCCTGTGTTAGGTATTTTACCTAAAAATAATTTATTACGCAGTGTTAGCGTTAGAGAACTGGTTAATCAATTAAACGCACAAGTTCTATGTGGAAATGGACGCTTAGATTTGATGATGGTTGAGAGTTTAGCAATTGGAGCAATGAACGTTAATTCTGCCGTTAAGTACTTTCGTAAGCGTCATAATATGGCTGTTGTTACAGGAGGAGACCGTGTAGAAATTCAACAAGCAGCGTTGGAAACTTCGACGCAATGTCTAATTCTAACTGGACAGCTACCACCTCCAGCTTTTATTTTAAATCGTGCTGAAGAACTTGAAATACCGATTTTGTCAGTAGATTTAGATACATTAACAACTGTGGAAATTGTTGACAAGACTTTCGGGCAAGTGCGTGTTCACGAACCTATCAAGGTTAATTGTATTCGTGAACTAATGGCTCAAAATTTTGATGCTGACCGCTTGTTATCGTCGCTTGGTTTAACTCCAGCTGCTGTGTAGGGGTAAGGGGTAAGGGATTTCCTTTACCCTCTTTTTTTACTGCGTTTCGAGATCGAAATTTTGGGAATAATAAGTTGATTTAAGGCTTGATTCCTCTGTGATTGGACAAAAACGGTCACTTGCCATTACTTGTAGCGATTTTGGAATCATTACGCATAATGAGAAAGCAAGTACTAAAACTATGCTGATTCTGTAATCAAGGTTCATCACACCACACACCAATGTAGTTGCAGTAGGGCGGGCAAGGATGCCCACCCCACAATATTGTTATAAATAATATCTAATTTTGTCGAATTTTTCTACGGGTTGTAGATATAAATATATGTGACTTTCGTCATGATTTTGAATTGACGATTGATGTGATTTTAAGTCATTAATTATACAGGCGCCTACTCGTTTAAGACTTTAAGTAATTCGTACTCGTTGTAAGGTTTACATAGGTATGCTTTGGCGCCAAGTTGAAATGCAAGATTACGATATCTATTTCCTGTATGTGATGTTAAGAGAATAACTGGTATGTGTTTAAAGTTGGGTTGTGCTTTTGCTTTGGCTAAAAATCCAAACCCATCTAAGTTAGGCATATCAATATCACAAATTACGGCTTTTATTGATAAAGCTGTTTGAAGTTTTTCAAGACCTTGTAAACCGTCGCTTGCTTCTTCTACTTGATAACCTGCTTTTTGTAGTGTCCGCGCGAGTAGCTGACGAATGTTTGTAGAGTCATCTATAATTAAAATTGTTTTATCTTCGTTTTTTCTGGTCTGATTTTGAGTTGGTGGTGAGAATAGTAATTTTTCCCAATTAATAATTGGAACTACTTGACCGTTGTTAGTAATTGTACAGTTAGTAAATCCTGTTGGCAAAGCGATATTCGATTCAAATGAGCGAATTATTGCTTCTTGTTCACCCCAACAATGGTCTAGTTTTATTGCTATATTTTGCTGTTGATAATCAACTATTAATACACAAGGCGCCGACTTTGTAATTGTTTTTGCTGTAATATGGTCTTGGCGCCTACTAGGACGGTTACAATTAAAATAGAGATAATCGGCTAGGTTAATTAATGGAATATTACTATTTTGGTAATATAAATATTCTTGACCTGCTACTAATAATGTATCTGATGGTGTAAAAGATAATATTTCGCGAATAGTTGAAGTTGGACATGCTAGCAACATCGAATTAGATTCGATAAATAGCACTTGATATATTAATACATTAAAGGGAATGGTAAGGGTAAATTGTGTACCTTTTCCTGATTGTGTAGAAACTTTTACGTCTCCATCAATTTGTTTAATGTTACTACGCACAACATCCATGCCAACACCTCGACCAGAAAGTGCAGTCACTTCATCACTTGTACTAAAACCTGCTTCAAATATTAGTAGTAATAATTCATCGTCGGTTGCTTGTGCAAGTAGTGTTCTATCAAATCCTATTTCTTCTGCACGCTTTCTGACTTTTTCAGTAGAGATACCATTTCCATCGTCACGAACTACAATTACAATATTATTTTGAGTAGTTGTGATGCTTATTTCTATCAAACCTTGTTCTGCTTTCCCTCGGTTTATTCGAGTTTGTCGGTCTTCGATACCGTGGTCAAAAGCATTGCGTAATATATGTAATAATGGTTCTTGTATTGTATCTAATATACTGCGTTCAATTAAGGTTTCGGCGCCTATAATTTCAAGTTTAACTGGTTTATTATATTCAAGGCTTAAGTCATGCAGTGCGCGCTTCAAGCGTTCAAGAATATCTGTGAGTGGACGCATTAATATTTGCGTCAGCGAATTTTGCAAATTCTGGGCTGTCCGATTTAATATAGAATTAGTTTGATTGAAGTCAATAAGTTTAAAGTCAATATCATTAATTATTTCTTGTAGTTTAAAAATTTGTGATTGCAGTGGTTTTAAGTGTACTTTATTTATGCTGTTTGAAGAAATTTCACGATATCCTAAATCAATATTATTACTACAATGCTTTAAATTACTGAATTGTTCATTCAGGTTTTCTAATTTGAGTTTTAAACTTTGACACTGAATTGTCAATTCACTCGATAAATCGTTGGTAACTTCGAGTTGTTTTGCTCCAATACGAATGGGTGAGGTAGAGGGAGGTGTGGTGGGGGTAGGGGGAGGTGTGGTGGGGGTGGAGGGAGTAGGGGTAGTAGGAGGAGTGTGGGGGGTGGAGGGAGTAGGGGTAGTAGGAGGAGTGTGAGTAGTGGGTATTGAATTTAATTGATTTTTGAGGATTAATATTTGAGATTCGCGCCAAGTTTGTAGTGCTGATTTACTAATTTCGATAACTTCTTGGTCTGTTTGTGCGTTGGATATGGAGTTAATAACTGACTCGCATAACTGGGTAAATGATTCTATTTGTAGCATGTACCCCAAACCACCTAATTCACCTGCCATTGTCACCAGTTCTTCTCGTAAAGTTTCTGGTTCTTGATGTATAAGTGATTCAAGTTGCTGTAAATAATCTTCGACTTGAGTTTGAAAAATTAAAGGAATAATTTCTTGCGAGTTTTCTTCGGTTGCTAAAATAGTTGATGCATTTTCGGGGTTTGCTTCTCCGAGTATTTCGTGTAGCTTATCAAAACAATCGCTAATCTTTTCAATCGATGCGTTATTATTATTACTAAAATTGGAAGTATAATTATGTAATATTTTGCGTAAACCGTCTACGCTTGCGAGTAAAAGAGGTTGTATTTCATCTATATCTAAGTTTTGTTTTTTGGTTTTTAAAACTTTAAACGCATCTTCAAGTTGATGCGCGTATTGACTCAAAACACCAAAGCTCATCATTCCTGCTCCTCCTTTGATGGAGTGAGCAGCACGCATGGCATTATTTATATTATGGATACTTATTTGTGGTTCTGATAGTACAACTTCGATTGTATTGAGGTGGTTATTCGCTTCTTCAATAAATTGAAGTTGAATTTCTCGTTCTTTATCATCCATTATTTTCTCCAACTTGATACATTTCAAGGCTTTGCTTCATCCGCTTAATTAGTGCTACCGCTTGTGAATGAGAATTTAAAAGCTGTGAATATTCGTTTGTATCTAGTTTGGATAAGTTTTTTAATGCAGTTGCCACTTGTTTTGATGCTTGAATTTGTGACGCTGTGGCGCCATAAATCGAGTTTACGTTCGTTTCGATTTGACCACACTTGTCTGTTATTTCGCTTAAATTCGCTTTGGCTGCGATTAATGAGTTAGTATTTTCAGTTACTTGCTGACTTTGTGATTCTACCGTAGTTACAATTTCGGTAGTTTCAGATTGAAGACGATGAGCTATCTTCATGATTTGATTTGATACAGCAGTACATTTATTCGCTAATGCCGCAACTTCTTCTGCGACCATCCCAAACCCTTGTCTATTATCTGATGTTCGCGCAGCTTCAATACCAGCGTTTATTGCTAGTAAGTTTGTTTGCGTAGCGATTTGATTGATTAGTATAGTAAGGGAAGCAATTTCTTGGGAATCATCTCCTAAATTCCTGATTTTACTAACTGTTTCGTCGATTGTATTTTGTAAATTACTAATATTCTCAATATTTGTATCGATTATTGAGTTCATATTTTCTACTAACGACGTTGTAGTACTTGCAGCTTGTGCAGCGAGACGTGCGCTTTTGGCGACAGTTTTAATTTCGTTGCGTGTGTTCGTTGTCGTCGCAATTTTATTTATATAGTGTGTTTGGTTATCTTCTATTTCGCTTAAGTGCTGTATTACTTCTGTTGGAGTAACTACGGCGCCTTCAATTTGTTCTAACAAAAACATTAGTTGTGTAAGATGATGCTGTTTTTGCTGTTGCTGCTGCTCGAACAGATGTTCTGCACTAGCTCTTGCTTGTTGTGTGGTTGAGAATAAGTCAGCACGTTCTAATGCTAAACCAATCAAACGCGCGGACTGCTCGCATAAATCAATTTCTGACTGCTGCCAGTTGCGCGGGTGTGAACACTGATGTGTGATAAGTAGACCGAGTAGGTTGTTATTTACTATAATTGGCACTACTAAATTTGCTTTGACATTAAAACTTTCTAATAGTTGCAGATAACAATCATTTAGTCCGGCTTGATATACATTATTGATGACTTGAATTTTTCCTTTGGTAAGTTTATCTACACACTTTCCTAAACAAGGTTCTACCAGTTGCATACCCATTGCACAAGTAAAACCCGCGATGACTGACTCAGCTAGAAAAACACCATGTCCGTTTTCGCCAAATTTATAAAGAACAGTACGGTCTGCTTTTAATGCTTGGCGTACATCTTGTACTGCTACATTATATATATCGTGTGCTTTCCACGAATTAGCTAAATGTACAGCTAAGTTTTTAAGAGACTGGGAATCTTCGAGCAATCGTATTCTTTCTAAGCTTAACCCAAACTGCTGTGCTAACTGAGTCAGAAAACTTACTTCTTGCGGTTGCCAGATATGCTGTTTACTACAATGATGGACAATTAAATAACCAAAGAACACACTGTCTTTGAATATAGGGACAGTCAGTTTAGATTTTACCTGTAGCTGTTCTAATAAATACAAATGTTCGGAATTGAAATTAGCTTCGTAAATATTGCTAATAACTGGTGCTTGATTATTTTTTAAATCATCTATTGGTTCGAGGTTAATATATTGAGTAGTAATAATATCATCATATATACTTAGTAAACCAGGTGCCAGTGATTCTGCCAATACTTGACTATCGTTTTGTAAACCATAGCGGTATATAGCAGCACGGTCTGCATTAAATACTTGTCTAATTTTGGTAACTGTTGTATTTAATAGAGAATCTGTACTAGATGGTTGACGAATTGAGATTAATGTATTGGTGAATAAACGCAGTTGTTGAGTTTCTTGCTTTTGTTGTTGCTGCAATTCTTCGAGTTTTTGTGCCATATCATTGATGTTGACACCCAAACTCGTTAATTCATCAGTTCCCTGTAGCGACATTCGAGTTTGTAAATTACCACGTCCCAACTTCTTTAAAGTATAGTTAGCATTAATGATTCTTAAAAGCATTCGATGACCTAAAATAGCAGCAATTCCTCCAGCTAGCAAAGTGGTCGCAATAGTAGCAATTACTAATTTCCACAGTAATTGATTGACGGTCGCAAAAGCTATTGCTTTATCGGTAGTTAGTAAAGTTTTCCATTTTAAGTTACCAAGTTCTGGGTCGCTTGGCCACGAAACGTTTGTAAGAAGTAATTTTTCGGTAGATAGTTCTTGAGCATTATTGCCTAGTGAGTTTTTATTATTAGACAAAAATATTCTTCCAGAAGCATCGGTAATATAGTATTTATCTTGAGTCGCAGTCAGGAAATTTTGAAAATAGCTAACAGGAACAGTAGAGCGAACGATGTAGAGTATTTGATTTGTATTCTTGTCTTTAACTGGTACAGCTAAATCTAGGTAATACTGGTTATTGCTATTTGAGAAAGGTTGGCTAATAAATGTCTTATTTGTTTTTAATACAGTTTGAAAATAATTTTCTTGTTTCTGGTTTTGTGTTAATTTATTTTGGGCATCAGCAATAATATTGCCATTATAATCTACAATAAAAAGTTGACTATTAGTACTATTAATTTTGTTTGCTTCTTGCCAATTGTTAAGTATTTCCTGCTGGTCTTGGAAACGACGACTATTAATTAAATCTGGGTTGGGTAAATATTCAAGTTCACGTAACTGTTCTTTGAGAGAATTTTTGATGTTTGTCGTGATTTGATTTGCTTGATTACTATGTGCTATTTCTATTTCTTGCCGACGTGATTGATTGATAAATGAATATAAAACGGCGCCAACCGAAAGTACTGGTATTGTACTAATTGCGGTTGCAAATAAAACTGCTTTTGTACGCAAGCCAATTTTGTCTAAAAATGATTTTTTTGGTTGCGGGTTAAATAAAGCAATTGAATCAACGTTATGATTCGCGTTATCGTTTGGGTTGCTATTGGCGCCAACTTTATCTAACATCTATTTGTCTCAATAATAAAATAAAATTATAGAAACTGGGTTTCTAAACAAAGAAACCCGGTTTCTGGGGTTTGTTAAAACGAAGTTAAACAACTGACTTGTTGAAATACTGTTTTAATTAATTCTGCTTGGGTGAAAGGTTTGGTTAAATATCCTGATGATTTGACTAGCTTGGCACGTGCTTTGTCGATGAATCCGGTTCTACCTGTCACCATGACTATGGGTGTATGGCGAAATTCTGGATGTTTACGTAGTAACGAACAAAGTTCATAACCGTCTAAATTTGGCATTGAGATATCGAGTAAGATAATGTCTGGTTTGGCACGAAGGATTTGCATTAATGCTTTGAGTGAGTCTGTGACACCTACAACTTGAAATAATTCTTGGTCTAAAAAACCTTGCATTGCTTTTATAATTGTTGGACTGTCGTCAATGCACATGACTTTATAAATTTTATGTGTTTCATTCGATTTAATTTCATTCAGAGGTACATCTCGAAGTGTAGCTGTATTGTCAGTATTTTGGGAAGGCGCCTTGACTTGTGTGTCGATGTAGTTATTAACTGGTAAGGATGGCACCTTTGTAATTTCGGTGTACTGATTAATTTCTTTACGAGAAGATTGTTGAGGTAATTGAGGTTGGTCGAAATTATTGAGTTCTTGCTCACTTAAATCTGAGAACAAATAATTGCTGGTGCGATACACTGGGTGAATGAAATTACCAATTTTTCTAGCACGCTGCTGGCAAAGTCGGGCAATAGTAGAAATATCAATATGAGTAAACTTGGGTAAATCGTCTAAAAAACTATTGGGCAAAAATTCATATATACCATCTCGGAGTTTAAGGAATGAATCCATAACTTCGAGTGCTAACTCTTCGATTAATTGCTTAACTTGGGATGCATCTATATATTGCTGGTCAAGTAACCAGCAGATTGCTAAATAGCTCGAACAACCACCATCATCATGATGACTATCAAAAATCGCTTTCAGTTGATTACATACCTGATTGTTTAAATTCATATCAGGACTTACCTGCTGTAATTTTTTGTAGAAAAGATTCCACATTTCATTCAACTGACAAGCATAAATCAATTTGCCTTCTTCAAAATATATTGACCACTGTTGTGAAATGCTGAATACCTGTAACTTCCCACTGACATAATCTTGCGAAATTTTTTGTAAGAACGATAAATGTTCAAGAGGTTGAAAAAATTTCTGCCTACCAAGATTAACTGTATTCATTGATTCTTGATCTAAAGTAGATTTACTCATGGCAATGAATGTGAAGAATTTAGAGGGTGGACAAATAAATACCGACAAAATAACGCATTCTCCAAGTTATGAAGACTGCATGATTTACTAAAATTATTTTTTAGTATCTATTTAGTTGTAAATACGAATAGGGAACGGTGAAAACTTAGTAATATATATTACTTTCACAAAATAAATTATTTTATAATTGTAAATTGAATGCAAACCGATTTGTTTCTTTAATGTACCATAATCGAGTTTACTATGAAACAGCTTTAAATTAATAAATACGCACTTATTTTTATGCCAATTTGGCTTATAAATCTGCTACTGGTGTTAATACTCAAGTCGTTTTAGTAATTATTTTTAGATATTTATAACTTTTTTATGTGTTTATACGTAATAAGAGGCAAAAAGTTTATTGTAAGAGTATGATTATATACATGTATTTTTTTTGACTTTCATATCTTTGTGATTCGGTAAAATCAAATAAATGTTTAATTTATATGTAATTAAAAATACCATCTATTTATATTATATGCATGTTGAAAAATTATTATTAATACAAGCTTGATGTATATTTTGTTTTTAATATCTCATCTTTGGGGAATGTATATTTGATACTTAATCCCCCCAACCCCCCGCGTGGAAGAGGGGCAAATTTCCCCCAAAGTTATTGGGGGTGGAGAATCGAGTGGTCATTTAACTGGATATCGTGCCAAGATGTTGCAGTTATATTTTAAGTTTGTAACTAGAAGCTGGCTAAAATGTGTGAAAAATATGGCTTATTGTCTAACTTTGCCCAAGCAAGGGGTTTACATTTATCGTTTTTGCTGCCAGGAGTTTTGATTTACGCGGTTTTACTTAATGCGACTATTAACAGTGTTTATGCTCAGGCGCCAGATTTGGCGCCGACGAATGGTACAATTCCAACGCCAGTTACTGGGGCGCCGACAACAAATACAAATTTATTAGTACAGCCAGGAGTACCAAGGGTCAATGATGTAATTACTTGGTCTGGGGATGTAGAGTTTAAATACGAGCCTGAAAAAGTTACTGCCACTGCTGAGAAAGCAGAATACTATAAATTGGAGCAAAAAGTCGTTTTGACGGGTCAAGTCAAAATTCTGCGAGCAGGACAACCGTATGAGGCAGAAACTGCAACTTTTTTCGTCACCAACGAGTTTAAGATGACGGCTGATAAAGTAGCCATGCCTTAACAGTAAATTTACCTGTAATTAGTAAATTGTAAAGCAACTGGGTAGTCTTCTTGCTTCAGTCGAGTTATAACAGCTTGTAAATCATCTTTATTTTTAGCGCTGACACGAACAGCATCACCTTGAATTGATGCTTGTACCTTTTTAAACTCGTCACGAATTAACTTAGATATTTGCTTTGCTATTTCTTGACTTATACCTTTTTTAAGGGTTACTTCGTGACGAACGCGGTTGCCTGAAGCTGATTCAATTTTGCCAAACTCAAAGATTTTCTGTGATAGATTACGCTTTGCAGCTTTTTCGCGCAAAATACCTTGTACCGTATCGAGAGTAAATTCGCTGTCGGTATTAATAGTGATATTTTCGTCACCTAATTCAACAGTGGTGTTAGTGTCTTTGAGGTCGTAGCGACTTTTAACATCTCGCACAACTTGGTCTACAGCATTGACTAACTCTTGTCGGTCAAAATCGCTGACAATATCAAATGAATAGGTTGAAGCCATAACAGTTTTGGTGTGAGAAATAGGTATGCTTGGGTTGAAGTTGTAAAAGTATTTGAGCTAGGGACGTGAATGCCCTAACTCTAATTTACTAACCTTTAACTTGAATAAGACTCTGAACAAACAAAGTTAACGAACAGAGTCCACCCACAGCAAACATTAAGGAGCGCAAAATGGGTATATTCAGAATATAGAAAATAGAGTACAGCAATCGCGCGATGACAAAGGCAATTGCTGCGACTGCTGAAGTCTGTGAATTAACACCAGTTACATAAGCCATTAAAGCTGCTACGGAAAACACCATAAACGTTTCAAACGAATTTTGGTGTGCCCAAGTTGCTCGTTGTGCGTAAGGGGGTAATTTATCAAACATTGCGCGAGGAGCAGCCATATCGTAGCCTACGCGAAAACGACCATAGCTGACTACTAGAAATGGAGCGTAAATCAGCACAACACTAGCGAAAATAGAGTATAAAAAAATGGCTGACACGGCTAACTGTAAATGTTAATTGTAATTTGTGATGCATGGACGAGTGAATCTAAAGCCCTCAGTCTAAAGTCTATAATCTCGAATCAATACAACTAACTCTTGACTGTTGACTTAATGACTGCCGACTTTCAGTAAAGTTAATCAAAGTAAAATAAAGTTACCACCTTCCTCTGTTCTTCAGCTTCTCTACATGTTTGTAACAAGGTGCGGCTATCGTGAAACGCAAAACAGATAAGCTGCTGGCAACGGGAGACTATCTCCTTATTGCACAGATAGCTAGCTTCTGCCAAGGCCAAACTATCATTAGTTGGATTTTCCACAAGATGCATTACCTGTTCAAGTTGTTGGCGCGATTCTATCGGCTGACGGTTTAGACTTTGTGGTAAAATTACCGTCAAAAAATTGGGATCAGCACGCATTGCTCCCTTAATTGCGGCAGAATTGGTGCCGGTTGCACCCGAAGTGATAATGCGGTTGCCTGATAAAACCAAGGCATAAGTCATCATCTCTATCAGACTCTGATGCGTAATGGGGACGTGACGCGAACCCAGCAGTGCAATTCGTTTAGAACCTGTCTGCTGGATAGTCGCCAACTCTTGCGCTAGCGTATCGATATTATTAATAAGGTCTGTTGACTGGCTCAAAGACGGATGCTTCGCACTTCTTAAACAACCAAGATATTTTAGCAGAGATAGCGCCTTTACTCGCGCTTGCTTACTCAATACTTAAGATTCCTCAACATTCGCAGCTTCACCCAACTACTACCCTACGTAATGAATGGCGCCCTATATTGCTTTACAATCAAGATTCGTACCATTCGTATCAAATTCGTAGGTTGGTTTACGCCTAAGCACATACAAGATAAACGAACCGAATCGTATTGTTAATTAATTTTAATATGAAGCCAGCTTAAACAGATTATAGAAAACTTAATATTTGTGCAACAGAAAGCTAGAAAACTTTGAGTTATTTTTTACAAAAGTTAATTATTAGCTATTTTATTAGTGCAAATTGCAACAAATTTTATAATTTTGGTTAATTAGAATTGGCAGATATAGATTAAGGCTAATAGGGTAGATAACAATTGTTAAACTTAATAGTGGAAAATAATAGAGTATACTCAAAAGTGAGTGGATAAACATAATTGAAGAATAAATGCACAACAGCTTGTGAATAGTACATTTATAAGGCACTATTTACTCCTGTAATTTAAGTAGTTTATCTGCTTTAACCCAAACAAAATAAACAATAATTCTGCGTAAATAAACATATAAGCAAAACATGTATTAATAAGCAGCCAGTAATGCTTTGGCTGTTAATTAATAGTGTTTATTTACGCAAAAACCGATTACTACCCAAACTGTGAACGTAAACAAGTAAGATGATAGAAAAAATATTACTAGCTGTCTCCGGATTGGGACATGCAGAAGAAATGCTTAAAACTTTCGCTGAATTACCCGCAGCAAAGCGCGCGAAAATAACTGTTTTACACGTAGTACCGGGTCAAACAACTGCGGAGTCCATGACTGCTAAGTGGGAAGAAGGTGGCAAAATATTAGCAAATGCAATTCAGTATCTCAACTTAGACCCTAGTCGCGTTTCTTCGATTTTACGTCAGGGTGAACCTAAAGATGTAGTTTGTCAAGTGGCAGATGAAATAGAAGCGGATTTGATTATTATGGGTTCGCGTGGGTTAAAGCGATTACAGTCAATTTTGTCGAACTCGGTTAGTCAATACGTTTTCCAATTATCATCACGTCCAATGTTACTAGTTAAAGATGATATATACGTTAAAAAGATTAACCGAGTCATGGTAGCGATAGATAGTTCTGATTCTGCTAAACACTGCTTGAAGTTAGCTTTATTTTTAATGCAAGATTTAAAAGGAGCAGAGTTGTTTCTTGCCAATGTTAATACCGAGTGGATGGGCAAATCTAATAAACCTGACTTTAATCCTGCTGATAACCCTGTTTTAGCTGCTGCTGCTGCTGAAGCTAAAAAGTATGGTGTACCTGTTCGTTGTGTTTCGAGCAGTGGTACTTCTGGACAAGAGGCAATTGCTACTACTAGTGGTCGAGCAGGTCAAGAAATTTGTCGCATGGCAGAAGAAAATAATATAGACCTGTTACTGATGGGTTCTCCTGACCGTCGTCCTTCTATTGCTAAAAGCTTTGTTGATTTAGACCGCTTGTTAGGCGCCTCTCTTTCAGACTATGTTCGTGTTAATGCAACATGTCCTGTGTTACTAGCACGCACAGAAGCAGCTTAACGTAAAGTAAAGAAACCTGGTTTCTTCAAGAAACCAGGTTTCTAAATTAAGAATCTTTTCTTCCACCTTCACGACTTGCGGTGACGGTGTAAAGAAGAATTAAAAAGACCGCAGGAACCAATACGAACAGAATGCTCGCAATAAACCCCAAATCATTAGTTTGCATAGCAGCGAAGCCTCTCTCTGTTATCCACTTAACAATTTTAGGATAGCATTAACTACAATGTGGAAGTAAAAAATATATTCAAAGAGTAGATTTGTTTTATTTCGGCTTGGTGATTATGCTAACTGGCCCATTAACTAAAGTTTGACAAGCTAGACGGTAGTTTTCTGGCTTTTTCTTTAAAATCCGATTTTCTGCATCTGTACGTGGTGATAAATTTTCTATTCCTTCTGTGATTTCTACAATGCATGTACCGCATTGTCCATAACCACCGCAGTTCATCATTTTTCCCCAGACTTTATATATATCTATCCCATTTTGCATCGCCAGACACCGCATATTGGCGCCGTTTGCTGCTATTACTTCTTTACTCTCCTTCACAAAATTCATGTTGCCCATACCCATTACCTCACAAGCGGTCTATTTTACTTCGTACACTATTATACCTAAGTGTTAACTTATATTAATTAATATTAAGCTATGTAAAAAAATAATTTAAAAAAAAATTAAAAAAGAAGACAGGCATTATTTACCTGTCTAAGTGCAAATTAATTTAAAAGTAACTTACCGAAAACCTACGGCAGCTTGCCAAACAAAGGCTAATAGTAAGAAGAATACAGGGATAATTGGCAGAACATCTACCAATGGGTCGAAGATTTGGTATGCTTCAGGCAACTTTGCCAACAGTAATGTAGGTTCCATGTTAATTAAATCCACCTATCCAACACAGCTTTAATATTTGAGATGTATCTTAACATGTTATGAGTACCAAAGTGCTAAGTGCTGAGTGCTGAGTTTACAAAAGTTAAGAAGAGTGCTGAGTGCTGAGTGCTGAGTGCTGAGTTTTTATTCCTAACTCCTAACTCCTAACTCCTAACTCCTAACTCCTAACCCTACTCAGCACTCAGCACTTTCAACTCATCACTCATTGAAAGCCATTCAGCGAAGTCGGTGGCAAAAGTGCCGTTTATAATGCTTTGGCGGATTTTTTGAGTAAAGCGGATGAGTTCGGTGATGTTGTGGATGGATAGTAAAGTGTAAGCGAGAATTTCTTGGCATCGCACTAAATGTGATAGGTAAGCGCGACTAAAATTTTGACAGGTGTAACAAGGACAAGTTTCGTCTAAAGGTGTAAAATCTTCACGAAACTTTGCATTCTTTATATTCCAACGCTCTCCTTGTACCATTGCTGTTCCGTGACGTGCCCATCGTGTTGGAATTACACAATCGAATAAGTCTATACCTGATGCTATGGCAATTGCCATTTCTTGATATGTCCCTACTCCCATTAAGTAACGAGGTTTATGGTAGGGTAACAACGGCGCCGTTGCTTCGACAATTTGATGAATTAATTCAGGTGGTTCTCCAACGCTAACACCACCTATGGCATAACCAGGTAAGTCAAATGCTGCTAAACTTAATGCCGCTTTGGAGCGCATATCTAGATATACTCCACCTTGAACAATACCGAATAATGCTTGGTCAGTACGTTGATGTGCTGCAATACATCTTTCTAACCAACGATATGTTCGTGCGGTTGCTGTCTCTACTTCTTCACGAGTCGCTGGATATGGTGGACACTCATCAAACGCCATTATCACATCGGCGCCTAAAATATTTTGAATTTCGATAGACTTTTCGGGTGTTAAGTTAATAATTTGACCGTCGTGAGGAGAACGAAAAGTTACACCCTCTTCTGTAATTTTTCGCATCTCACTCAAGCTAAAAACCTGAAATCCACCCGAATCAGTCAGCATCGGCCCATTCCAACCCATGAATTTGTGCAGTCCACCACCACCTGCTACAATCGCTTCACCTGGTTGAAGATGTAAATGATATGTGTTAGATAATACCATTTGCGCTCCAGTATCTTTAAGCTGTGCTGGAGTTATGGTTTTAACATTAGCTAACGTCCCCACTGGCATAAACCTTGGTGTCTCAACGATACCGTGTGGGGTATGAAAAATACCTGCTCGCGCTTTGGTGTGCTTACACTCTGCTACACACTCGAAGGAAAAATTAAAACTCAAAATATATCAACCTCTATAAAAAAACAGACTTCCTAAAGAAGCCCATACAGAGGTTATTTTAAAAGAATTTTAAAAAATGTATAAACTTAATTATTTTTATCTGGTTTAAAACATATCAGAACTATCATCATCAAATTCTGCATCCCAACGCGCCGAAAGTACTTGCTCCATCATCGCCTCAATAGTATTTACATTCATACTACGGTCACGCCTCTCCTGTAAAGGAGTCGATAAAGGAATTATACGCAGGCGCCATCCTTCTTGCACCAAGTCGAAATGAGTTTGCTTTTCTGGGGTTTGTCTGAGTTCGAGGTAGTCAAAGCTGCAAACATTTAAATAAAGCGCTTGATTTGCTACCAAGGTCGAACGAGAAGGATTCGCGAATACCTCCATCACATCTCCCTCACCTTCTGTATGTACCTCACCATCCAAAAGGTAAATATAGCGGACACGACCTAAATCAGTTAGCAATCGTCGCATATCCAATTTATTGACAATTACGCCCGTATCTATTATGCACGGGGCTGGTATTTTAGTATCAGGTAGATGATGAGTCATAGTAGAAAATAAGACCGCTCAAAAACAATTTACAACAATGCTAACTAAAGAAAATGTTACAGCTTTGTTGACCCCCTGCACTTTAATTATTATCTATATTAATTTGTTAAATGTAGGGTATTCACCTAATAAATTGTAATTTATTATTAGCCGAAGTCGGTAACATAAAACTGTGTATCATTCAACGTACTTTTTATAAAGTATTTTTTTATACTTTAAATTTTGTTCTTGCTTATGGCACAAGCATAACAAAATTTTCAGTACTGAGTTCCTTTTACAAAACAATCTTATCGAAAGCTTTAAAAATCATCTTGTTACCCATGTATAAACTATACGTTTGATTACTCATATCTTGAAATTTATTAACGACATTATCAATGTAACTAATATGACAACTATTTGCCAGTGGTGTAAAGACTTATGGTTAAGTTTTGTATCTAGCATTATATTTTATACATCAATACCATTGCCATACATAGAAGGATTAGATTTTAAACGAGTAGCACGCTTGGCGCCAGTAGTTGGGTTGGTAATAGCTATGCTACTGTTGCTAATTGATATAGGTTTAACTGTATTAGGTGTGCCAACATTCACGCGCAGTGTTTTGGTAGTTGGGCTTTGGGTTTACATTACAGGCGGTTTGCATTTAGATGGTGCAATGGACACTGCTGATGGGTTAGCAGTGACAAACCCAGAACGACGCTTAGAAGTAATGGCAGATAGTGCTACAGGCGCCTTTGGGGCAATGGCTGCTGTATTGATATTATTATTAAAAACAGCAGCACTAACCGACCTCAACCCGCAAAATCGATGGTTTGCGATTATTGCAGCATGTGGTTGGGGACGTTGGGCACAAGTATTAGCTATTTTACGCTACAGCTATTTAAAACCGACTGGGAAAGGAGCT
Organism: Calothrix sp. PCC 7716; assembly: GCF_019977735.1. Classification (GTDB taxonomy): domain Bacteria; phylum Cyanobacteriota; class Cyanobacteriia; order Cyanobacteriales; family Nostocaceae; genus Dulcicalothrix. The sequence goes on from NZ_AP025018.1 coordinate 2,546,543, forward strand.
TTTCATAAAGAAGCTATAAATTCACCATTCGATTTACTACCCGGATTACTATTACTCTTAGCAATAACCACCTTAACAGCGCTTCTACATCCTCAAAATCTCCTAACTGTACCATTTACAGTACTAGCTGGTATCACCCTATCTTTCATCACAGGCGCCTGGTTCAACTATAAATTAGGTGGACACACAGGTGATACCTATGGTGCAGTTGTCGAATGGACAGAAGCACTATTTTTATTTGCAATGACAATTATTTTTTGACAGGTTCTAATCGCGTTACTTTTAATTTAAATGCACCAACTCCAGTTTCTCCGAATGAACGCACGCGAACTATATAGCTTCCAGTTTCGCTAATTCGAGTAAACAATAATGAGTTACTGCTGCCATCTGGACCATCGTCGTTTTCTGCGACAGTACTACCGTTGGGGCCAAGTAGAGTAATGATGCTGTCAAAACTGTCTGATGCTAGGTCAACCGCTAAATTTTCACCTTTGTTCAACTTAACTGTATAGTCGCGTGCAAAACCACCTTGACCGGTAGGGATGTCTTTGTCTGTTAGCGAGTCTGTAACTTCGTAAGTTGAAGGTAAGGGTAAAGGACTATAGACTTTGTTTACCTGAGCAAAACTTGCGGTTGCAGTTATGCCAATCGTTAGTAATGTGGTACTCATGACTAATAATTGCCTGAACACCGCTACAGTTTTACTAATCATTACAGTACCTTTTCCACTAAAGAGTATATATATTGGGTCAATTATATTGACTCTCTCCCTGCTAAAGCAAGGGAGATTCACAAAAGGTTTCAGGCTATATCCTCTTGTATCCCAGTTTCAGGGTTTTCACCCTTAGATTTTGGATTCCCAGGCTCAACACGTTTGCTCAAGGTAGAGCGTGCTGATGTCTCCTTACGTTTTTTCGGGCGTTTAGAGTTTTTAGGCTCTGGTTCCACGCAGTCCCCGTGTACCTTTTGGTGTTCTATTAACTCGATGACTCTATCTCGTATTGTTTTTGCGGCACCGATATCAGCATGTTCATGATAGCCACATTGAGAGCAAATAAATCTTTCTCCATCTCGATTTGACTTATCGATATGACCACAATTTCGGCACTCAATGCTAGAATTTCTCGGATTAATTTTTACTAAAACCTTTCCTTGCTTCGCAGCGAGATACTCGATTTTTAAAATTAACTCATTCCAGCTTGCGTCTGAAATAGAACGGTTTAAACTTTTCTTTCTTGATTGTCCATTTGGCAAAAAGCGTCCTGTATACTCATCAACTTTAACCTTACAACGTCGTAGCATACCAGCAACATTTAAATCTTCTACACCAATTGCATCTACGTTACGAGATACTATTTTGTTAGCGATTTTCCATTGAAGAGCTTGACGTTTATCGGTAATTTTCTTATGCAACCTCCCTACTCTCTTACTTGCACGCTTTTGATTTTTACTATTTTTCTTTTTACGACTAACTCGACGCTGCCTAATTTTTAGCGTTCTTCTAGCCTTTTTATTCGTTGAAATACGCGGATTATCGATTTGATAACCATCGGATAGATGAACTAATTTTGTAATCCCTAAATCACAACCAATTACCTTAGACACTTCTATCAAAAGTTTAGGGATATAGTCAGGAACGGTTTTATCTTCAATTCTGATAGAAACATGCCAACCGTCTTGACGCTTACGTACTGTCGCAGCTTTAATTATAAAACCTGGTGGTATTGGTCTAGAATTATGAAACTCCATCCATCCGAGCTTTGGTAAGTAGATTTTATTGCCATCTACTTTTATACCCTTTTGATAGGTGAAAGATGTAAAGTTACTACTATTCTTAAATTTTGGGAAACCTTGACCATTAAAGAAGTTTTCGTATGCAGTATCTAGACGCTTTACATTTTGTTGCAATACAGTTGAATCAATATCCGCATACCAAGGTCTTGCTTTTTTAAGTTGTGGTAATGCAGTAATTTGAATATCTCCAGGACTGCGACGCGGATTTTTGAGGTCTACAAGTCGAAGGCAATATTCACCTTGAACTGATTGCAATGTTTCTTGAAATACCTTATCCTCTTTCCAAGGCTCTCCGCTTGCACCACTCTTGCTAACAAAACAAGTTATAGGACTTGCGGTTGCCTTAGTTCTAATATCACAGTATTCGCCTTGTATAAACTGCTGGCTATACTGAGATATTCTATCATTTAAGCACCAATTGTAATGACTTCTAAGCATATCTATCCAACGACCCATTTCAGTGCTTTGACTGTTATTAGGTTGAAGTTTATATACATAGTTTGTTAGCAATTTATAAATACCTCCTTCCTTTTTTACTTAATTTTAGTATAGGTGTATGTTCTAAAGATGTCAACAGCAAAAGGAAAAAAAAGAATTAGAGAACAACCAGTTTTGTACAACGAGCCTAAGAAAAAGCGTGGCGTAATGCTTACTGATACTGCATGGCATAAAGTACAAGAATTGGCAGCACGAAACGGTATGAGCGCAAGTGAATATCTTGAACAAATGATTAGAAACCATAGTATGATTGATGGCTAAAGCCATTCTATATGCTTTCATCCCCGCCATGAATGGACGGGGAATTTCGGTGCGGATAACTTCGCTCTTCAGCATATTATTTATAATTCACAACCTCAATTGCCAGGTGCTTAATATTTCTGCTTCAATGTTATTGCGCTTGCTGCAACACCAATGACTTCTATTCCAACCTGATTCAGTGTTATTACTGCTTCCAAAGCGGTAGCGCCTGTTGTATAGATATCATCTATAATCAGTACGCGCTTTGGATGAGTTTGTAAATTTTTAACCGTGAAGGCGCCTGTTAAGTTTTTTTGGCGCTCCCGAAGTGATAAGCTGTGCATTGTTTGGGTATCTTGCACTCTTAGCAGTAAGTCTTCTTTAATGTGATATCCAGTCACATTACAAAAACCTTTGGCAATTACCGCAGCTTGGTTAAAACCCCGTTTTTTTAATTTTTCAGGGTGGATAGGTATGGGAACTACTACAAATTTTTGATCTGCCGACTGTAATGGTACGTCTTCTAACCATTGTTGTCCTAACCATTGACCTAGCAAACGACCAACTTCTGGATGTTTTTTGTATTTCATCACCGCAATCGCTTGTTTGAGAATACCACCATAGGCGCCCCAAGCAAAAACTCCTACAGGTGGTTTCCAAAAAACACTCGCGTCATTTATCTGGCATTTATATAATTGCTTTGTGCAGTTAGGGCATAATTCGCTTGATGTCGCACGCTGACAAATTGGACAATTCGATTTCAAAAATAAATTGAAAAAATTTTGTATCATGGCGTCGTTGGTGGAGACGCGACATGTCGCGTCTCTACATTAATAAATTTTTGACGTAGACTCTATCGCATCTTGCCGTTTCAACTCCTGTTGCTGGTTCGTAACCATTATTTTCATAAAGTTTGACAGCTTCAACCAGAACGCTAGCGGTTTCTATCCAAATTTGCTTAAAACCACGCTTCTTGATAGTTTCTTCTAGCTGTTGTAACAAATATTTTCCGATGCCAAATCCGCGAACTTGCGGTAATAAATACATTTTTCTGATTTCTACAGCTTTTTGTCCGCGAAGAATAGGATAATAGGCGCCTGTACCTACTACTTGGTTTTGATATTCCACCACCCAGAACTCCCCACCAGTAGATAAGTAACATTCCTCAATTTGTAGTACATCTTTATCGGCACCATCTGGTTCCCAACCTAAACCATATTCTGCGAGTACACACCGAATAACTTCGGATGCGGGAATGCGATGATGTTTTTCCCAAGAGCGAATTAAATAATCTTTGTAATATTTCTTCATGTAAGCAATAATAACTAACTATGAATTCTTGGTTCTGGGTGTAAAGTTGCTAGTAGCTCACTCTCAACTACAGCTAATTCATCAAGTCGCTGCATTACAACTTTACGGTCGAAGTAAGTATCGGCGAGTACCCAGTACATGCCAAAGTGTCGCGCTTCCGATGCCATTAAACCTTTATAGAATTTGGCTAACTCAGGTTCAGGGCAATGTGCTGCTAATAACCCCAAACGCTCGTGACTACGCGCTTCAATTAAACCTGTGACGAGTAATGAATCTAAAAATCTATGTGGTTCTTGGGGACGAACTTGTGCTTTTAAACCTGCTCCATATGGTGGTGGTGGCAAAGGCGCCAAAGCTATATTACGACGTTCGAGCCATTGGTTGACTAGCTCAAAGTGTTCGAGTTCTTCTTGAGCTATTTTAGTAAGCTCCCTTACCATTTTGGTATTAGATGGGTAGCGGAACATAAAATTTAACGCCACACCAGCAGCTTTACGCTCGCAGTGGGAATGGTCAAGCAAAATTGTATCGAGGTTTGCGAGAGCTTGTTCTACCCAAGCTGAACTCGTTGGTTGCTTTAAAGCGTTGATGGTTGGTAATGGAATCATTATGAAAACCTATTTTGGCGTTAGAAACCGGGTTTCTTTTACAATATTGTAATAAAAACAAAGATTTTGCGTAGAAACCCGGTTTCTCGGTTTCTTTAAGATTTAGAAATATATGTAAAAAAATGTTTATATAGTTTTGTTTATTTTGACATTATGATAATTATTTAAATCAAGTGCAGATAAATAGTACAAATACAAGTTGATAATCTTGTTTTAAATATGACTAAACAACCTTTAATATCATCTCGCTTTCAAGTTATTGACCAAATAATACAGCAGCATAAAATTACACCATTGTCATTAAATCCACATAAAAACATAATTACGAGTTTTCGAGATATCGGGAATATTATAGCAGAAAGAACAGATGATACACAGCTTGTACAATGTTTATTTAATACCCTAGAAAAAATTATCCGCGCGCAATTACACAATTTTCCAGAGAATATTTTTTGGGATTATGATTTTATCGTGTATAGCATGTTCGAGCAAGCATTGAGCGCAAAAGAAGGGTCAATAACATTTTTAGAAACATTTGGTAATAAAGTTGTAGAGCTAATGTACATGTTTGGATGTGAGCGCGAAATTCGGTTTCGCTATGTACATGATTTTACATATGGATTTGATTGGGCACGTTGGGTACAAAAAGACCCTGTAAACCGAGCGAATATTCAACCCTTTAGTTTAACTTTTCTAGATTGTTTACATAATAAAGGTAAAGAATTATTACATAGAATTAGTATAGATGACGAACGTTACCACCATATTTCCACACGTAGCTATCGTAATCCTTTTCGTTTTTCGCGCGACCCTAAAGACGAATATAAATTACTTACGTACCTTTCTGAATATCAGCTTATACCAGTAGCTGCATGGAACTGGAATGCTACAACTATATGGGATAAACCATTCGACCAACTTCGTGAACAGGTATCATTGACATTATTTAATCGCACACCAAAATGAAAATTTCTGAATTAATTAATTGGTTTGAAGCTTGGGCAAATCCAGCTTGGCAAGAAAAGTGGGATAATTGTGGTTGGCAAGTTGAACCAGGGGTGTTACACGAAACAGCGACGGTACTCGTGTGTTTGACCCCAACTGCTTCTGTAATGCAAGAAGCTATTGCGCTTCGTAATGCAGGCACAAATATCAATTTAATATTTGCCCACCACCCTTTAATTTTTCACCCTCCCAAGTCTCTATCTGTTTCCGACCCAGTTGGTGAGATAGTACGGTTAGCATTTATCAATAATATAGGTATTTATTCGGCACATACCAACTTTGACCAAGTTGAAGATGGTACTGCCGATGTTTTGGCACAAATTCTTGAATTGAAAGATACTACTCCTATAGTGCCTACTCAAAACGGTTTAGGATATGGACGTGTTGGTACTCTAGTACCAAATATGATTTTGAAAGACTTATTAAAGAAGATTCGAGCTAGTCTTGAACCCCAAAATTTAATGTACTCCCCTGCTAATTTAGAGCATCTTGTGGAGCAGGTCGCGGTTTTGGGGGGTTCTGGCGCCAGTTATATAAAGGATGTTGCACGGTGTGGCGCCGAGGTTTATTTAACTGCTGACTGTAAGTTTCACGCTTTTCAAGAAAGCCGCGATTATAAAGTCATTTTAATAGACGCTGGACATTATGCCACCGAGCGTCCAGCTTGCAGCAAATTAGCGCAAAAGTTTAGTAGCAATGGTGTTACATCGCTTTTGAGTCAAATGGATGAGGATTTTCGACTGTTCTATTAATGAGCGATATTCCAAACTTTTCTAAACAATATTACTTAAACATAAGTTATATTTAGTACATACTCAATTTGAAAATTAGCTAATGTAATACAATATAAAAACTAATTGGTAATGGTTGTAGCTATATATCACCTTACGGAAATGTATGTGATATTAATCACATAAACTAAGTTGAATGAATCACCAACGTTAACTGACTCATATCAGTTGAGAACGGCTAAAAATATTCCACAGTAGAAGTATCAAACTACCGAAGTGCTGTGTCAATTATGATTCGCGCCTTAATTGAGTCTGCTTTTCAGACAGGATATTTAAGTGTTGAGTCCGAAGGTCTTATCCATCAGGTGTTAGCAACTAGAAGCTATCAATCAGAAGACTTAAAAGCTTTGGTTACATTATTTGATGCTTTACAGGCAGGTGATGTAAAGCGAGAAGCATCCTCAAGCCTTTTATTTGAACTGATTGCCCAGTACAGATAATCGGATGGATACCGGAAAAACCCTCCGATACACGAGATATATCTGAATTTTCTATAATCATCTTGGTATATTCATCTAATTGCTTATATTTACTCCCTATTCTTCACGCTTCTTTAACAAAAAAACCTTGAACTCTAAAAACTGTTGTATTTATGTTGCTAAATATCATTCAGGACAGCCGATTAATGAGCTAAGATCATATACATAGGGGTTTTACTCAAGCATAGTCCCCTGAGTTCCCAACGATGTCAAAAAATACCAGTCGGCAACTCACGCAACCGCAACTCACTCTTGTTTTAGAGTATAATTTATTACGTTACACAAGTAAGGACTCGCCAGTAATGGTCAATCTGGTAAGGAAAAATCCTGACTTATACGATTTCTACGAGGTAGATATTCTTACTCTTGACCCAGTTTAAAGAGAAACGACCTACTTAGGCTTGGGTTAAGTAAAAGACCTTTTGAGGTGTCATAATTCGGACTTTCAAATGGTGCTATCTACGGGGTTAATACCCGAATTTTCAATAAAAAATTAACTTCGTTAACAAAGGCAGAAGCAGTAGATGCTACACCGCAAGATTTATCAATTGTGCTGCGATGGGCGTGAGGTTTGTGTTTTCTTGCGAGACCAGCAACGCTGGATAGAGCGTGCCCGCATTTTAGACATTGAAGGAGATTTAGTGACTCTCCGATATGAAACAGACGAAGAAGACGAAGTTTGTTCATGGGAAGAAATGGTTCGGCTTGAAAGTATTGGTGCTGTAACGCAAAAATTGGCTTCTGTACCGCGCGGTAATGTTGAGCCACTTTTGACAGAAGACTGTCCCGAAGCTGAACGTATTCGCAACAATTACACCGACTCAAATCCTGAAACATAATTCGGGGGCGCCTATAAATGTTTTATATGAATTATCGTCGTAAAAAGCATAGGCGCCATGATTAAGTACATTTCCACCAAAAGTTAAGAAGCTTCTCTCTAAAAAGTTTTTTGCTTTCGCAAGCAGCACAAACCTCGCAATCACAGCACTAACCCCTGTTTACGTTTCTTTATAAAGATATTGTAAACAGGGGTTATCTTATTGATTATAAAATTTAGAAACCGGGCTTCTATAAGATAAATAGCGTGTTCTAAGAAAATTTTGATAAGAAGCCCGGTTTCTTTAGGGCTAATCTGAGCGTTCTTTATTTAAACTTTCAAAAGCGGGACAATACCCTTCGAGGGTGACTCTAAAATTAAATAAAGGAGAAGTGGGGTTCCAGCAGCGTCCACCTCGTTGATGTCGGCAAGTTCCACAGCAGTCAACATCATGCCAAATAAATTTATCACTATTTTGACTCAGTAATTCGCGTTGCGACAATCCTCTTAATACTAATTCTTCACCTTGCCAACGAGCTTCAATTAATCCTGTGTCAGCAAACTGGCGCCAGCGTGGGTCTGCGGCAATAGATTCAGGTAATGTGATAGATACTACATGCCCTAACTCTGTAAGTTCGCCTTCATAATTCGTTTCTGGAGGAGCTGGTTGTAAAAATGTATCACCAATTGGTAGCTCAACTAATACACCAATTGCAGGTGAATGTACGTGGTAACGATTTTGTAATTCTTCAAGACTAGTTAAATCAGCAAGATAAGTGGGTGAACCGTGAACGAACATTACGTGTTGCGGTCGCAGGTTGTGAATTAATTGAGTGGTACCTGGGCCATCGCTGTGTTGAGCAAGAAGATAACTTTCGACCTGCACTAATCGTGATAATTGAGAGTTAATTTTTATTTCAACTTTTTCAGGCGCCAAAATTAACCAAGGGCCTGTGTCAAGCTGGCAATACTCGTTAATATCAACTTGAACCGAATCAGTTAGAACAATACAAGAAGATTTACCGACAATTGAACGTGACTGAGGATGTAAACGTCGTACTCGTGGACGAACCCGTTCATCCCAAAATAACGGTTGATGTCGAGCAAAGTTTTGGACTGATGCTGGTAAATGTGGCAAAAGTTCTAAATAAGCATCACAGCCAACAGCAACAGTATCATCAACCCAAATATCTATATCACGTCCAGTAAAATGGTGATGACTACGAAGTAGCATTAGCATTTCTTGCCCTAAACCTAATGCAGCAGTCAACATTAACACCGAGTAACCTTCGGCAATTGCTCGATTAACTCGTTCTGCTAGTTGATTTTCTTGGTTACGACGATGCGAATGACGCGCGGTACCATATGAACCTTCAATAATTAAAACATCTAGCTCTAATCCCCGCAACTCTTCTAACCGTAAACCTTCTACCAAACGCGAATTCGATAGAAAAAAATCACCCGTATATAAAAGCTTATAAATACGTTGTGGTGTAGTGTAAGTTAGTAATGTTGCAACGGCGCCGGGTAAATGACCTGCTGGAAATAACTCTACAACTAAACCATCTTTAAGTTCAATAGGAGTACGCAGCGGCAAAGCTTGACAAAAAAGCAAATTATCTTTGTCTTCGCGTTCTAACCAATTTAGCGGAAGTAATTTACTAGTTACCTCGCTAGCGTAAATAGGTAAAAGTGGAAATGTTTCATGTAGCTGTAACAAACCTTTGGCATGGTCAGAGTGAGCATGACTAACTAAAGCGAAATCGGCTGGTAAGGGTGAACTACCTTGACGTGCAGATTTTTTTAACCCCTTGACTAAAGGAGAAACATCATCCAAACCACAATCAAGTAAAATGCGATATTGTCCAAGACGTACCAACAAACAAACGCCTTCACCGTTATGATGAACACCATACGGCAAGCACTCCAATTCACATATCGGTTCCCCAGTATCAAACCGAGAGGATACCGAGATGCGCTCACTCATTATGAACCCTCCCTATAATAAATCTCTCTAATTATCTCTCTAATTGCTGATGCGCCTCCGCGACATGTGATGTTTTATACATGTCGCGTTTTAAAACTAAAGTTTAGTGTGCAGAACCATTACCGTGGTAATTGTCTGTATCGTAAAATCCATTTTTGGTACCAAAGAACAGACAAGCGAATGTAAATACAACTGTTAATCCGACTAAAATTAGCTTTACGGTCATTTGATTTGTTTCCTTTCTTAATAAGCGGTTTTGAGTTTTGTTAAAATGTAACCCTGGCTTAAAGATTATTAACCCTTAAATCTTTACTAATGTTTACTATGGTTGTATTTATTAAGCAATAAGTACAGTTACCAGAATTTGGAACTAATTGTAGAACTTTTCTGCTAATGTGTCCATCTACCGATGTAACAAAACTTATCCGCATGAGTTACACCTCAACGGTGAATTATAATTTTAATATTTTAATTTTGTCTTTATAATTCCTCATATTACATCTGTATGGTGCCTATATTATATTTACATTTATTCACAATCGTTTGTAATACTTAATTTTTATTTAATGGAGCTTGAAGCACTCACAAGCAATTTGCCAATCTTCTTGTGTATGTATTACTAAAATCTTAACTTTACTTTCTGGTGCCGCAATATCTATATCAATAGGAAGATTGTGGTTTTTCTGGTTATCTAGTAGCAATCCTAAAAAACCGAAAGCTTCACACACAGTTCTTCGTACATCTGGAGAGTTTTCGCCGACTCCAGCAGTAAATACTAAAACGTCTAAACCCTGTAAACTGGCAAGCATGGCGCCAATGTAGTATCTCACACGGTGTATATATATATCGTAGGCTAGCTTTGCGCGCTCGTTACCTTGAGATATGGCGCCGAGTATTTGTCGCATATCCCCAGAAATACCAGAAATGCCAAGTAAACCAGATGATTTATTCAGAAGATTATCGAGTGTTTCAGGTGTATAGTTTTGTTGGCGTAGTAAATGAATTAAAAGACCTGGGTCGATGGCGCCAGAACGACTACCCATCATTAAACCATCCAGAGGCGTAAAACCCATTGTAGTATCTATACTGCGCCCATTTTTAACTGCTGCCAGCGAGCAACCGTTGCCAAGGTGACAGTTAATTAACCGTAGTGAGTCTAAATTTTGACCAAGAATTTTCGCTGCACGTTGTGTACAGTATTGATGGCTAATACCATGAAAGCCATAACGACGTATACCTTGAGATATCCATTCATAAGCACCTGGAAATATCGCTTTTTCATCAGGTATATGGCTATGAAAGGCTGTATCAAATACTGCAACTTGTTTTATATCACCTAGATATTCTTTAATCGCTTGAATGCCTTTTAAGTTTACTGGATTATGAGCAGGCGCCAGAGTTGAAAGCTGTTGAATAGTATCGATTACGGATTGCGTAATCACTACACTACTTTGGTATTCTTTACCACCATGCACAACTCGATGTCCAACTACATCTATTTCTGATAAATCGTTTATGACCTTAGTGGCGCCTTGATAGAGACTATTTAGTAAATGGGCAATAATTTCAGAATGGGATGCTGATATCTCTTGCTGTAACTCGGCTGTTGTTGTCTTAATTTTGATTTTAGCAAGTTCGGGGCGCCATTCAACTTGTGCAGACCAAATAGGTTTTGGTGGATTTTCAGGAATATTATCTTGAATTTCGTATAAACAGCTTTTCTGACTGCTAGAACCTGCATTTAATACCAGTATTTTCATACACTTACACGGGCATAATTGCTAAACTACTTCAATGGAATCTATGTAAAAGCATAAAAATGAAGCTTCCGAGAAAAATCACAGTAATCTTAATCTTAATATTTTCTTTCGTTTCCTCCCCTGTATTGGCAGTAAAGAATAAAGATAACTCAATGCATAGCATTAGAAAATCCAATATTCAGTCAGGAATACAAGAATACGTCCGACAGCAACAAATTATAATTGAACTGGCAAAAAAACAAACGAAACAGCGTAAAGGGTTTTTACAGAGGTTTGGGTTCAAGCGAAACCGTTCTGAACGTAAGTCAAAAGTGCAGCAAAAACAAAAGCGTCAAGGGTTTTTGAGTAGATTTAGATTAGGGCAAAATAGAAATAAACAGCCAAAAAACCAAAAACGCGGTTTTCTGCGACGTTTTGGGATGTAGAAACCGGGTTTCTCTTTCAATCTCGTAAATTTAAAGTTTCTTAAACAACCGCATAAAAACCGACAGTCATCCTCTATAGAAATAAATAAGGGATGATTACTTGATTTGGAAGTAATTTGACCTCAGCGATTTATACTGCAAAAAAGGTGATAAATATGGATTCATCAAACATAAGTACTAATTTGAACTCACAGTCTGAGACAGCCACTTCAGGAAATCAACAGCGTACTGAACAGGCGCCAGTAGCAAAAATAAGTGATAGTATAGCATCGCTAACGGTATGTGATTATTTAGGCGGGTTAGCAATGATGCTGATATTTTTAGCAATTACACGCATGATATCTCAAACAGGGTTTGGGAAAAAGTCGAAGAGAGTAAAAGATGTAGAATTTTTGGAACGTATTTGGAAAATGGACGCTTCCAAAATAAATCATTAAAGCAATTATTGATGAAATAATACAGTTATCAAGGGTAGCAATGCCAGCAAAAAGTTATGCCAGTATTGTGAACACGGTTGTGCATCAGTAAATTGCTGTTGATGGTTAAGTAAAGCTTCGATGCGCTGCTCCAAGCGTGTACCTTCACTTGACGAACCTAAAGCAGCACAAAAAATTTCAGCACAAGATGAAAAGTTATTCTCTAACTGTGTTTGGCAAGAAACAACAAGTAACAGTGACTCAGCTAAAAGTAAATTATCTACTCGACTCGCAGCATAAGCATCTGCACGGAGTTCACGCAAAATTAAAAGCTCTTGCCATAAAGCGTCAGTGTTAGGCAACCAACTACTGCATTCACGTATCCAACCAAGCCAAAAAAACCAAAATGTATCGCGATAATAGTAATGACCTTGTTCGTGAGCAAGCACTGTTTCTAAATGAGCAGGAGAAAGGCTTTGCAATAAACCTTTACTAATGACAAGTTCCGACTTCCAAAAACCTATTTGCCCTGCAAAAAGTGCTGTTGTATCTAGTAATCGGACATTTTGATGACCTAATTTAGTCTCAGTACAAACTTTTAAAGAACGTAGTGATTGCCACCCTTGATACGTTAATCTTACTAATAAAACGCTACATAGTACAAGACTACCAATTGCCAAACCATAGCTTAAACAACCAGTTTGCCACATGCCCATTTTACCTTGGGTACCCATACACAATAGTGCGATGAGGGTAGTAAAAATTAGTAAAGGTGGAAAGAGGAAGAAAAATAAAGCTTGGCGCCAGCGTGAAGAGAAGTTCTGGTAACATTCGGCACTTATAGAAGCATTACGTCGTATAAACCAGGTGGTAGTTAAGGATGCGAAAATGATAATTAGATGCATTATTACTGTTCCTCTCTTGCAAGACGAGCATCTTGTATACGTTTTGCGATTGCTTGAATTTGTGTGCTAGCCGCTTCATCAAGACTATCAGCAAAAGCGGCAATTATGTCAGGATTTCCAATAGCAAGAAATCGCTGTAGCTGTTCGTGGGCTTTAATGACTTCAGCTTGTTGCTTTGTTAGTAATGGGCGCCAAAAAAACGCACGTCCACACTTATCACACTTTAACCAACCTTTATCAGTCAGACGACGTAGCACAGTAGTAACAGAAGTATACGCTAATTCGCGGTTGGGGTCAGCTAAGATACGGTCGTGTACATCTTTAACTGTAACGCTACCGAGTTCCCACACGATATTTAATATTTCTGCTTCCAGTGGACCGACTGAAAGTTGTTTCGGACGGTAATCAGGTAAAGGCGCCATAAAATTATAGATTCTGTTTTAGTTTTAGTTTCAGTTTTAGAATTTGAATCTCCGACTCACCCAGCACTCAGCACTCAGCACTCAGCACTCAGCACTCAGCACTATACATACTATTTGAAATTACTATCGTCAGAGGGAAATTAACTTCAAACGTATACGTTGTATATTTCTGCTTTTTTTAGGTTACATGTCAAGACGGTCAAAAGTAGTTGCACAAAGCACAACCAAAGATAAGGTAGATACATGAGTAATATCCTACACAACAAAATTGTTTGGGTATTGCGCTTCGAGTTGGTTACATTAACTAGCTTAGAATGTAATTTCGGTAGTAAATATAAAATTCAGGTGTATATAGAGCGTGAAGCTATTTGTTTATCACACTCCAGAGCAGGCTCCTAACAGCGAAGTACCCGAATGTGCTATCGCGGTTGATGTATTGAGGGCTACAAGCACTATAGCCACAGTTTTAGCCGCCGGAGGCGAAGCGGTGCAAGTCTTTAGTGACTTAGATAAATTAATGCAAGAAAGCGAAAACTGGCAGCCCTCTAAACGGCTACGTGCTGGAGAAAGGGGTGGCGGAAAAGTTCCTGGTTTTGAGCTAGGCAATTCTCCTCTCGATTGTACTCCAGAGCTAGTACAAGGAAAGCGTTTATTTATTAGCACTACTAATGGCACTCGAACTTTACAAAGAATTCAGGATGCGGGTGCAGTAATTGCAGCAGCACTAATTAATCGTGCTGCCGTAGTAAAGTATGTTGTGGACAAGGAACCTGAGAATGTTTGGATAGTTGGTTCAGGTTGGGAAGGTAGTTACTCTCTTGAAGATACCGTGTGTGCAGGCGCCATTGCCCACAGTGTTTGTCAGCACACAAACTTACCTATTGAACAACTAGCTGGTAACGATGAAATGATTAGTGCAATTTCGTTGTATTCACAGTGGGAGAAAAACCTATTAGGTTTGTTGCATCATGCTAGTCATGGACAGCGTTTACTGCGTCTTGATTGTCATGAAGATTTAAAATACTGTTCTCAAACAGATATTTTAGATATTTTACCGATGCAGCAAGAGCCAGGAGTTTTGAAAAAATACGGATAATCTTTTATAAATAAGTAAGATAAGATTCCCAAATTAGAATTAAATTGGGAATCTAATTACTTTAATTTAAGCAAGCTTTTTTCTAAACAAATAAGGGTACAAACCAATAGTTAGACTTATTAGCCCCACAGCAACCCACCATCTATCATCAAGACTTACATCTAAAGACGTTTTATTCCTATAACGTGCAAAATTATCAATTCGGGATGCTGCTTCCTGCTGTTCTTTTTTGTCGCTAAAATTACTATTCGGAGAAAAAGGAATATTTTTTTCTTCAGACCACAAAAACCCGTGCTTAACAATCTGACATTTATCATCTCTAACGAATGCACGCTCACAAGTCAACGTACTAACTTTTGCAAAACTTAGTAAACAAATTCCCAGCGCGATAAAATAAACTCTCACCGAACCCCCGTGTCAAGAAGATGGAACAAGATATGATTAGAGCATCTGCTTTATTGCATAGGAAACGATAACTAGATACTTGTACAAAAAGAAAATAAAAAATTTAAAATTTAATTACAATCTTGTGGAATGGGTATATTTTGGAATGGGTATATTTTGGAATGGAGATATTGTGGAATGGAGATATTGTGGAATGGGCATCCTTGCCCGTTCCTAATATAATGGGCGGGCAGGGATGCCCGCTCCACAAGACAAATTTAAAAGTCCTTAATTATCTATATAAACTGTAACGGCAGCTACAGCAATTAACATCTCATCATTTTTATCGTTCAGTACAGGAATCGCGCGACCCTGAACTACCATACCACCATTTTCAACACGGAGTGATTTCTGACCAAATGGTAGCACAGCTAGAACTTCCTCTTCTCGTACTTGTTCAGGATAAGGAACAGCAACTTGTACTTCGACTATCATTTGGTTTGGGTCAGTTAAACCAGCCACATCCCAAACACCAAGTAAAGCATTATTAGCTATTGCATTGCGTACTGCTCTAGCTGCTGCAACCGTTGGTTCCTGACCATGCTGGTCAATTCCCATTCCCATTTCAATAATAAAACACTTACGAGTCAAAATTTCTCCTTATCTAATTTTATTAGTATCTATTCTTTAATAATCGTAACCCACTCAAAGTTACAAGCACCGTAGAACCTTCATGTCCAACTACACCCAAAGGTAAAGTAATACCAACAGTAAAATTAATCACTAACAGTATTAAAACAGACGTAAGTGCAAACGCAATATTTTGTTTAACTACCCGTATTGAACGTTTACCCAACTCAATAGCTACAACCAATTTTTCTAACTTATCTGCCATTAAAACAATATCAGCAGTTTCTAAAGCGACATCACTACCTGCCACACCCATTGCAATACCAACTGATGCGGTAGCAAGTGCAGGAGCATCATTAATTCCATCACCCACCATTGCGACTGTTTTATATTCTCGTTGTAAACGTTTAATCACAGTTACTTTATCTTCGGGTAACAGTGAGGCATATACTTCTAAAATACCTAGTTGTTGGGCTACATATGAAGCAGTGCGTTGATTATCGCCTGTTAACATAATAATTTCGGCGCCTAATTTTTTCAAACGCTTTACCATCATTGCTGCTTCTGTACGAACAGTGTCAGCAACTCCAATAATTCCTAATATTTTATTATTCTCTGCTACCCAAACAGTTGTTTTACCTTCTGTTTCAAGACGTGTACTATGCTCTATCAAGTCTTGATTTATAAGTATGTCCGTTTGTGCTTGTATAAAACTTACTTTTCCTACTAAAACCTGTTTCGAGTTAACTTCACCACTAATTCCAAAACCTGTATGTGCTACTACATTTGTTGCAGATGGAATATTTAATTGATTATCATTCCCATAGGCAACAATAGCTTGTCCAATTGGATGTTCTGAAAAACTTTCAACCGCAGCCGCTAGTATTAATAAACTATTTACATTAGATATATCTGAGGGTATGATTTCCTCAACACGTGGTTGCCCGGTAGTAAGAGTACCTGTTTTATCGAAAGCTACTGCTCTGACCTTGCCAACCATTTCTAAGTCGGCGCCACTTTTAAACAAGATACCATTGCGGGCGCCTGTGGCAATACCAGATAATAAAGTAGGCATAATTGCTGCCATCAAAGCACACGGAGAAGCAACCACTAAAAAAATCAGCGCGCGATAAATAGTAGTTTCCCAATCTTGATTTAAAAATATTGACGGTACAGTCATCAATACTATTCCACATAGAATAATTACTTTGGCATAAGCGCGCTCAAACCGTTCGATAAACAACTGTGAAGCAGGCGCCTCGTTTTGTGCCTGTTCAACCAAACGAATGACTCTTTGAATTAAACTACTTTCAGGTGGTTGATGTACTTCAACGACTAATGCACCAGTACCATTAATTGTGCCAGCATAAACATAATCTCCAATAGTTTTTTCTACTGGCAAAGATTCACCCGTAATTGAAGCCTCATTTAAATTACTAGCACCCTCAGTTATTACACTGTCAGTAGGAATTAATTCACCTGGTTTAACTAATAACTTATCGCCAATTTGTAATTGATTTATAGCAACCTGTTTTTCTTGACCACGTGAAATAACCCTTGCGGTATCAGGAGTCAAACGCATCAAACTAGTTATAGCGCGGTTAGTTCTTGCCATTGCGTAACCTTCTAAGGCGCCACTAATCGCAAAAATTAAAATTAGCACAGCACCATCAACAATTAAATGATACTCACGCTTCCATAAACCTAAAGCAGCGGCGCCGAGTGCAGCAACAATCATTAATAAATCAACATCAAACTCTTTCTCTTCAACAAGCGTCGTCAAACCTTCTTTCGCACTCGCATATCCACCCACCACATAAGCAACGCTCATCAGTAACAAAGCTAACCCAACCCAACCGAAGTAAAGACCAAGCCAACCAAAGAGTAAAAATAAAGCACAACAACCCGCAGCTACAGCATCTGGGTGTTCAGTAGTGAGGCGCCTAATATCAAGTTTTGTAAAAGAATAACCAGCCATAAACAGTGGTAGAGCAATATATTTCCTCTACTCACCCTAAACCTTGACATTAATGTCAAAGTCAAGCTTTTTGATTTAAAAATAAAATCTCTTGTAGAATGACACATAAGAGTGGAATGGGCATCCTTGCCCGTTCCAATATCCAGGGCAGCTTCGGATGCCCACCCCACAAGAAAATTATTAGATATTTTATACTTAAAAATCCTTAATCAAGCATTTGTAGAATCGCTGACAATGGTAAAAACAGTTCTAAAGGTGCATCCTCTAAGTTCACAAAACCATAGCGTTCATAATAATTTCTTGCAAATTCGTCCTTAGCATCAACAAACAGACCAATACCTCCTGCATTTTCCGAAACGACTAAAGCACGCTTCATAGCCTCAATCACTATAACTTCCCCAATTCCTTGTCGTTGGTAAGTTTTATCAACTCCCAATCTTGCCAATTTGACACCTGGAACTATATGAGGATATTTTTTACCAAATTGTGGTGGCAGTTTTTCTGCACGCACTTCACATAAGGTCAACGTAAAGAAACCAATAATTAAATTAGGCTGCTCTGTATCTACAAGAACAAAAGTACGCGAAATCCCTTTTTGAATATGTTGTCTTGCGGTCTGCTTGAGAAATTTGTTTAAAGCTTCACTGCCACAATCAAAACCATTACGGTCATGATTCTTGTCAAGCAACTCAATTACTCTCACTAAAAAATTCCTTATGCTTCTTTATTGCTGCTTTCAGTCGCTCATTAGGTTCAGGAGGATTTTCAATCAAGCTAAATACCTTGTCAGCATCCCTTTCAGACAAAACGATAACCCGTTCATCTTCAATAAGTTTTTTTGCTTCTTTTAATGCTGCCTGAACTATAAACTGATTTAAGCTGGCGCCAGATAATTCTGCTGCTTGTTGTAGTATTTCTTGAACGCTTGTTGGGATTCTTGCTGTTACACGAACTGTATTTTCGTTACTGTTAATCATAAGCGGTTAAGCGTGATGTTACTTTATTCTAACTTAATGGTGACAAAATGGCGCCAATATTTAGGCAAAATATAGTAAATTCATATTATGAAAAAATTGTTATTAAAATAGGTTTGTATACTTAATGCGCGCGCAAAATTTAACAATCAAAGAGTTAACGGAATTAGTAGGTGGTGGTTTAACTCCACGTATGGTGAGACACTATCATAAAGTAGGACTACTACCAGAAGCATCTAGGTCTCAAAGCAATTATCGTTTATATACAGACAAAGACATTCTCCACTTGCGACGAATTGTAGCTCTCAAATCGCAAGGTTTCCAACTTGACCATATTCGTAAATTACTGCAACCTGGCTCAACTTCGGCACCGTTGAATAATGATTTACTCGATAGCTTACAACAGCAATATAGGTCAGTGATGCAGCAATTAACTAGACTGCGGCAAACAGCTAGCGCACTCGAAGGTTTGTTAGGTAGAGATAATTCGTGTTTAAACGTGCAAGCTGAAGCGTTGTTACAATTACAACAGTTAGAAGTCGAAACCAGTGCTTATGCAGAACAACTCGAACAACTTTGGGATGGTTTGGATGCAGCAACTGACGCTCATCCTGAAGACTTTAATGAATCATTACAGCAGTTACTACCATTACCTAAACGTTCACAAATAGAAGTAGATTTACTATCAAAGTTAGTAATAGCTTCTGGTGATGTTAGTTTAGTAGAGTTTGTGCGCTGGAGTCAAAACGCAATTGCATCAAGTCGCAGTGCTATTCAAAATAAATGTGACATTATTGTTGATGTGAGTGCTGTTTATGCTGGTATTGACCAAGCTCGTGCTGCACATCTAGGAGCCAAAATTACCACTCTTATCGATGACCCTCATATTACCAGTTTTACAGAAGTTGAACAAGAATACTGTTCTTCGATAAAATGGCAAGAAAAATTACAGCAGGCAACTCCAGGATGCATATTAATAGTAGGTTATGCACCCTCGGTTTTAATATCAATTTGTAATTTAGTCGAGAAAAAGCAACTTCAACCAGCTTTAATTATTGGAATGCCAATTGGTTTTAGCCATGCACCTGCTGCAAAACGGCGCCTGATACGTTCTGGTGTTGAGTATATTACAACTGTAGGTATAAATGGTGGTGGATTACTTGCAGCAGTGGCATTAAATGCGCTAATAGAATCATTAATTGAGAAGCCTC
Source organism: Calothrix sp. PCC 7716 (assembly GCF_019977735.1). Taxonomy (GTDB): domain Bacteria; phylum Cyanobacteriota; class Cyanobacteriia; order Cyanobacteriales; family Nostocaceae; genus Dulcicalothrix. The sequence goes on from NZ_AP025018.1 coordinate 2,566,274, forward strand.
ATTGCCATTGTTATCTCCAAAATAAGTAGGGTGGGCAGTGCCCACCATACGCTCTAATATAAAACAGGGGTATCAATTAAAGTCATAGTTTGTGGAACTTGGCTGATTTGAGTATCAGGAAAACGTCTTGGTCTTCCAGGTTTGCGCTTATGTCGTTGATTAATAGATTTTTCGCTTGCTGCTGCTAATTCTTCGGGGGTGCATTTAAATAGTCGCAGCGCGTCTAAATATTTCTTTGGTGTCATGGTCGGTTCAGTACGTCCAGCTTCCCAGTTACGAACACTGGTTTCGCTAATTGCAAGTCTGAAGGCTACTTCCGCGCGACTTAACCCTGCCCGTTCTCTCAGAACTTGCATATCCATATCTCAATGCTCCCTTTTACTAATATAGATTTACCTGATTCCACTTTCAATTCCAGGCTATTTGCTTCTAGCCATTTTAAGTATCTACCCTTCACAGGATAGCTACATAGTTTATTTTAAAGCTTCGGATATTACCTAGCTTAAATTTCAAACTATATATGTCAATATGTGCCAGCAGATGCTTTGTAAAACACCTACTAACGAATATTGCAAACTGAAATATTGTATCTATCTATATTATTTCATATACGATTACACTGTCATCTGCAAACAGGGTAAGTAATTTCTTACTCATGGAATATATAAAAAGTAATGCACTTGTGTGAAGATGTAATCAAGCAATTAACTACATCCCAACACAAGCGCACTTGTAATGACGCAATTAATTGCGTCTCTACACGAGCGCACTCAGCACTTTCAACTTTTAACTCAACCACCGTGCTGCGTCTTTGGCGTGATAAGTCAATATTAAGTCTGCACCCGCGCGTTTGAAGCTGGTTAGGGTTTCCATAACTACGCGCTGTTCATCAATCCAACCGTTTAAGGCGGCAGCTTTCACCATCGCGTATTCACCTGAGACGTTGTATGCTGCAACTGGTAGGTTACTGGCTTCTTTTACACGCCAAATAATATCCATGTACGCTAATGCTGGTTTTACCATTAGCATATCGGCGCCTTCAGCAACATCGAGTTCAATTTCTTTTATCGCTTCACGCGCGTTACCTGGATCCATTTGATATGTTCTGCGGTCGCCAAATTGTGGCGCCGACTCAGCAGCATCACGGAATGGCCCATAATATGCTGATGCGTATTTTGCTGCGTAGGACAAAATTGGTATGTCAATAAAACCAGCTTCGTCTAAACCACTACGTATAGCTTGTACAAAACCATCCATCATTCCCGAAGGAGCTATAATGTCGGCGCCAGCTTTGGCTTGAGATACGGCTGTTTTCTTTAATAACTCTAATGTAGGGTCATTAAGTACTCTTCCTGTTAAGTCACCAACTTGCAAGTAACCACAGTGACCATGATTTGTATACTCGCACAAACAGGTATCAGCAATGACTATCAAATCGGGAACTGCTGATTTTACAGCTGTTGCAGCTTTTTGTATCATGCCACAATCATGCCATGCCCCTGTAGCATCAACATCTTTATCCGCTGGAATCCCAAATAATATAATTGCTGGAATTCCTAAATCATAAACTTCTTTAGCTTCCTCTACGATTTTATCAACCGATAGCTGATAGACTCCTGGCATCGATTTAACTTCTTTCGCTATTCCTTCACCCGGTACAGCAAATAATGGGTAAATTAAATCGTTTGTCGTTAAAACTGTTTCACGTACCATTCGGCGTAATTGAGAATGAGTACGCAAACGACGAGGGCGATGGATGGGAAACATAAATTTTTATTAATGCTAAACAGCGAATAATGGACAATCAACAAAGCGTCACAAACTGAGGGCAAAATTGTACGTCAGTAAAGCAAACTAGCATGTAGCGCTTAACTGTCCTCTGCCCTATTGCTGCTCCGGTAGTGTGGGGCAATTTTGTATTTTACATTGCTTACTCGATTCATCTAATTAAAGCAAGCAAAAGTTAGCAAAAGTTTTCAAAACACGCCCCTGTCGTCAAAGCTGAAGCATCATTAGAAAGAAATTAATGGCAAGGAGTAACAATCATTACTAGACAGATGTTACAATTTAAACCAAACGGAATATTAGAGGATAACGGAAAGGTTTACGTGTGTCGCTCAAAACATAGAATAAAGCCAAGATTGTTAAACCCCAATGTACTATAAAGCCGATACCCGCCACAGGGACTAGTACACCCCAAGTCATAGATATCAATACGCCAAGAATAAATCCATAGACCCAAACATTGATATGAAAGTTGATAGATTCTTTGGCATTTTCTCTAACAACTGGGTCATTGGTGACAAAAGTGATAAAAATAGGTACGGCAACAGAAACTAATGTCATGCTAAAGAAAATGGCGCCGTGACATAGTGCTGATAGCACCTTGCGTTTATCAGTATCGTACATCCGAAACTCCCTCACATCTCAACAATCGATTGGAATTGCACTATTAAGACCCTATCATGAGCGTTGTTGCTTTAAGATTAAAAGTTCAGCCTTAAATCAAAAAAGTTAAATTAAATTAGGTAAAGTCAAGCAAATACATTTATGTCAACTGAACTTCAGACAGAAATTAGCCAAGCAGTTGAACGGCGCCGAAATTTTGCGATTATTTCTCACCCTGATGCGGGAAAAACAACGCTGACCGAAAAACTCTTGCTGTACGGAGGTGCTATTCACGAAGCAGGCGCCGTTAAAGCTCGACGTTCGCAACGTAAAGCAACATCAGACTGGATGGCAATGGAACAACAACGGGGTATTTCTATTACCTCAACAGTGTTACAGTTCGAGTACAGCAATTGTCAAATCAATTTATTGGATACACCAGGACACCAAGATTTCAGCGAAGATACTTATAGAACCTTAGCGGCTGCCGATAACGCAGTAATGTTAATAGATGTCGCCAAAGGTTTAGAGCCACAAACGCGGAAGTTATTCGAGGTTTGTAAACTGCGTGGAATTCCAATTTTTACATTTGTTAATAAACTCGACCGTCCAGGACGCGAACCTTTAGATTTACTCGATGAAATTGAACAAGAACTAGGTCTACAAACTTATGCTGTAAACTGGCCTATTGGTATGGGCGATAGGTTTAAAGGAGTATACGACCGCTTTAAGCAGCAAATACATTTGTTTGAACGTACTGCTCACGGTAGTCGCGAAGCCCAAGATACAGTTATTGACCTTGGTGACAACCGCATTGAAGAGTTACTCGAACAAGATTTGTACTATCAATTAAAAAACGACTTAGAACTACTCGATGGGGTAGGGCCTGAGTTAGATTTAGATTTAGTACACGCAGGTAAAATGACACCTGTGTTTTTCGGTAGTGCCATGACCAATTTTGGCGTTGAGCTATTTCTAGAAAATTTTCTAGAGTATGCTTTAAAACCAGGTTCCCACGATAGCAATATTGGCTCTATTGAACCAACTTATCCAGAATTCTCAGGATTTGTATTTAAATTACAAGCGAATATGGATCCGAAACATCGTGACCGTATCGCGTTCGTCCGAGTTTGTACGGGTAGGTTTGAAAAAGATATGACGGTAAACCACGCTCGTACAGGAAAAGCTGTGCGGTTGTCACGTCCACAAAAGTTGTTTGCTCAAGAGCGTGAGTCTATAGACGAAGCGTATGCAGGTGATGTAATTGGTTTAAATAATCCTGGAGTTTTTGCCATTGGAGATACAATTTATACTGGACAAAAAATAGAATACGAAGGTATACCCTATTTTTCGCCTGAGTTATTTGCAAATTTACGAAACCCAAATCCTTCTAAGTTTAAGCAATTTCAAAAAGGTGTTTCTGAATTGCGCGAAGAAGGAGCGGTGCAAATTATGTATTCCACCGATGAAGCCAAACGTGACCCAATTTTAGCTGCTGTTGGTCAATTGCAATTTGAGGTCGTGCAGTTTCGTTTACAAAACGAGTATGGTGTAGAAACTACTCTTGATGTACTACCTTACAGTGTGGCTCGTTGGGTTACTAACGGTTGGGAAGCACTTGAAAAAGTTGGACGTTTGTTTAATACCACTACTGTAAAAGATAGTATGGGGCGCCCAGTTCTATTATTCCGCAACGAGTGGAACTGCCAGCAACTTATAGGCGACCATCCAGAGTTAATATTGAGTGCAATTGCACCAGTAACTTCAGTACAATCATCAGTTCAGACGTGATGGATGTGGCGTAACGGGAAAACGGATTAATTAGGAGTAATTCTAATAATTCCGGGTTATGCCCAGACTCAACGTAGAACTGTTCCTTCTACGTTAGGGGTAAAACCCTTTTAGTCCGCTTACAGGTCATGACTTAATGAGGTTAGCCAGTCTCAAGCGTCGGTCAAGGATGAAAACCAGTTTTCCCACTCTGGTTGAACCGAAGACTATCAACAAGCCTGTAAGCAGTGTTGAGGCCAACTTTACCCAGCAATGGAGACTAGTCACAACCATGACTACTAATTTAATTTTCGTGCTTGATAATAACAGAAAACCATTGACAATGTGTACTGCTGGGCTAGCAAGAAAACTCTTGGATAGTCAGAAAGCAGCGATGTTTAAATGGTATCCTGCAACAATCATTCTCAAAAAATCAGTGGTAGAATTACCATTACCTTATTTGGAATTACGCATCGATCCTGGATCCAAATTTACTGGCATTGCTCTTGTTGAGATTGAAACAGAAACAATCGTTTGGGCAATGGAATTGGAACATCGTGGATTGGAAATTTCTTCTAGTTTAACAGCAAGGTCAAGTGTTCGGAAAGGGCGAAGAAATAGAAATACTAGATACAGGAAAGAACGACAAAACCACAAGAAACAACCAGGTTGGCTACCTCCTAGTCTTCAACATCGAGTCGATACAACTATAACGTGGGTTAAGCGTATCATTAAACTGGCGCCCATAAAAAGTATTGCATTTGAACGTGTCAAATTTGACATACAGAAACTAGAAAATCCCTCTATCGAAGGCATTGAATATCAACAAGGTACTTTACAGGGCTATACTTTACGAGAAGCGCTGTTAGAACATTGGGGTAGAAAATGTGCTTACTGTGATGCTATTGATATACCCTTAGAAATTGAGCATATTCGACCAAAATCAAAGGGTGGTTCAGACAGATTCAATAATTTAACCCTATCTTGCCATCAATGTAACCAAAAGAAAAGTAATCAATCAATAGACGATTTTTTGAAACATGACCCGGTAAGATTAAACGATATAAAGAAGAACCAAAAACAAAGTCTTCGAGATGCTGCGGCTGTTAATTCAACACGGAAGAAATTATTTGATTCATTAAGAACTTTCAATGTACTTGTATACAGTAGTTCAGGTGCCGAAACCAAGATGATGCGAATAAAATCAAATTTGCCCAAAGCGCATTTCATTGATGCAGGATGTGTAAATGCGTCATCATTAGTAATATTAAAAACTATTCAGCCATTACGGGTAAAATGTAATGGACATGGGAATCGTCAATTTATGACGATGGATAAACATGGTTTCCCTCGCAAAGATTATTCACCAAAACACGTAAGGAAGGACTGGAAAGCAGGTGATATCATCAAAGTCAAGAAAAAAGACGGCACATCAGTATTGGGACGTGTAAAGAAAGCGGCGAAAACACTGGTATTTATTCCATTTAGAGGTAAGGAAACAAGCTTTAGTCCCAAAAATACCAAACCTATTCATCGGTCTGATGGGTATCGGTATTCTTTCACTATTATTGACACCGAATTACTCCAAAAAATCGTTACCTAATGATACGAGGAATATTCTCCCCATATCCTTCAACTACAAGCGATATTAAACTCGTTATGTCAAGAGATTCAAAGACTTCTTTAGAAGCAGGGTTAGCAGCTGTTAAAAGTGAAGATTGGAAAACAGCTAAAGCCATTTTGGAAACTGTTGCAATGGACGATAACCCGCAACGCGCAGTCCAAGCTCAAATTGGTTTAGTTGTAGTATACGCAAAAACAGGTGATATTGCAGGCGCCATGACTCTTTCTGAGATTCTTGCCCAAAGTAATAACCCTGAAATTCAAGAATGGGCTAACCGTTCGTTAGAAGAGTTACTCAAACGTAATCGTACCGATATTAACGCGCGTATCGAACAAGATGGCACAGGTTTTGTCCCTTTTGATGATTTTAGTGATTCCAAACCAAATATTAACGAAACCATTATTACACCAGATAATACACCAAATCATGATAATTCTGAACATAGTAGTAGCATAGTACCAGTTAAAAGAAATAAACTACCAACAATTCATTGGCGCCGTAGTGGACGTGCAAAAACTTGGCAAGAGAAAAAACTCGATTTAATACCATTACGATTATTGACGGCTGGAAGTTTTATAGCTTTGTTTTGGGTAGTACGAATAATAATCGTTTTTATAATGTCAACTATAAATAACACCTTAGTATGGTTGCCATTTCTTGAACCAATACAGCTTTTATATCAAGACCCAACAACATTCTTATTAGTACTTTTTTTAGTACTAATAGCAACGTCACCGTGGTTACTAGATAAATTATTATCTTCGTTATACGGCATACAATCGCTGGAAACTACAGTCCTAGAAATGCATAGCCAAGAAGCATTGAGGATTCTCAAAAGATTTAATACGCAACGTCGCGGTAATATAAAAATTAAACTTTTACCAATAGCGGCGCCAATAGCATTTACATACGGGCATTTACCCTCTATATCTCGTATTGTAATGAGTCAGGGACTTTTACAGCAACTAGCAGATGATGAAATAGCGGCAATGTTAGCACTGCAATTAGGACATATTGCTCATTGGGACGTTAGTGTAATGTCGGTAGTTTTGTTAGTGACGATTCCAATTTATAAGTTATATCAGTTGGTTTCGACTTGGGGGGACAGAGTAAATATAACTTTTGTTAGCTATATATATGTAGCCATATCAAGTTTTGTTTACGGAGTTTGGTGTTTATGTACTGGATGCGTGATTGCACTATCTCAGGTCAGACTTTATTATGCAGACCTGTTTGCTACTAACTTTACTGGCAACCCAAATGGTATAACCCGTGCTTTGCTGAAAATTTCAAATGGTATTGCCAACGACATTCAAAAGCAAGAACAAACAAACTGGCGCCTAGAAAGTTTGAATATAAGTTTGCCAGTAGGGTTCAAGCAAAGTATTACGTTAGGGAGTCTGGCACCGCATGTAACGTTTGAATCTCTTTTAATGTGGGATTATCTTAACCCTCATCGTTACTGGTTAACTGTAAATAATACTCATCCACTGCTTGGCGACCGTATTCAACGTTTATTGGCTATTGTGGGAAAATGGCGCCTAGATAGGGAACTAGACATTGACAGCACAAACGCGATAAAAGTGAGAAAGCAAATGTTTGGCTTACAAATAGCCCCTTTTCTGGGAATTCCCACGGGTTTAGCGTTTGCGTTGTTAATTGGAGTGGTTTGGCAAACGCTGTACGCTTTGAAAATTCTTAATCTAAAATGGATATACGATGATTGGGGCTTCGCTGCTGGTTGTATTGCCATTGGTTTTAGTATTGGTACTTTAATCCGAATCAATGCCTACTTCCCCGAACTAAAATCAACTTCGATACAAACTAACGAGCATTTACCTGCCTTGCTAACAAACCCTGCTGCAATTGGCATTGATAGTCATGGAGTAAAGCTAGATGGCAAAATTCTGGGTCGTCGAGGTGTAAGTAATAGCTTGGGACAAGACTTGATACTTCAAACAACAAGTGCCTTAATTAAAATGCATCACGTTTCATTTGGACAACCTGTTAACCCCCAAGATTTTATTGGCAGACAAGTCACTGTTACAGGTTGGTTACGACGAGATGCTACACCTTGGCTTGACATTCAATCGGTTAGAACACAAACTGGTAAAACAATCAATAGTACACACCCAATTTGGGCTACTGTTGTCGCCGTTGCTTTCCAAGCATGGGGCGCCTACATCTTGCTTAAGGGATGATTATCAGTTTATTTGTTTGTTCGTAAATTATTGTTGCGTTTTTAGTTAAATAATGTTAACTTTCATAAAGAGTTTTTTAAAGATGACGAATGCGGTTAGTACAACTGGGTGCATAAACTTGGTTAGTAAAAAGTGTAAAGAAGTGTCAATTAGTATGCCCAAGCCACCTACATTATTCCCCCAACACAGCATAAAATTGACCAGCCATAGTCGGCTGGTTTTTGTTTCGCGCTCTTCAATGGTAGGAAAAATGTAATTTATGTTACGATATTTATATAAAGTAATGAAAATGTAGGCATTGAGCAAGCTTTGCACAACAAGGCATGATAATCTAAAAAATGGTGTTTGAATTGAAAAGCAAAAGTATTAAATGGAATTATAGTGGCACTGAGAAAGTTGTAAAATAAAAGGCTCTTACAATTAAGAAATTTTTGGCGCTTTGTACACTCTTGTATTATATAAGCTTCACTCGAAGGAAAGACTGTATTGTATAGGATGACATTTTTGAGTACAAAATTGGTTGCTGTCGTGATGGTTCATAGCATCTATCAATAACCGCTCGCCAAGATAAAGGTTTCTTCACACGTTTTATTAATTCTCTGATTGGAGGTATTGTTCATGTCTGTTCGCCTATACATAGGCAATTTGCCAAAAGAAGAAATTGACCGTCAGGACTTACAAGCTGTATTTGCTGCTGAAGGCGATGCTGTAACAACTAAGTTGATAAAAGACCGAAAAACGGGTAAATGCCGTGGTTTCGGTTTTTTAACGGTTAACAATGATGACCAAGCTGACGCGATTATTGAGAAATATAACGGTCAGATGTTCAAAGATTCTCCCATCAAATTAGAAAAGGCTTTGCCTAGAACTAAGGGTGAAGAGGGTGACGAACAGCCACAACAAGCGGCGCCGGTCAAAGAAAGAAAAGAAAGTAGTGGTAGTCCAGCGGCGCCAGTAAGCAGTGCTGGTGGTAGCAACCGAGAATCGAGAAAAAGCTCGAAAAAATCACGTCGTGGTGGTGGCGGTCAAAAAGAAACCGTATCAACATCAAGTGGTGGAGACTCCGATGCTATTCGTCCAGACCCACGTTGGGCTGCTCAGTTGGAAACACTCAAACAACGTCTCGCGGCACAAACCACAAACTAATTCGTTTCAGAGCAAGATTAAAAATTAAAAACCAAGTTTATTGATTTTTAATTTTTATCTTCTCTAACCGCAAAACAGCTTTATTGCACCACAACAAAGCCTTAAGTATTTTGGGAAAGCGCTCGTCATCGGGCGTCCAACCATAAATCAGAGTTTTCAAAAACATCTAAATATCTATATATATACTCATACACCCTCTTGTGGAATGGAGAGAACTTGCCAGGAGATTATTCTTCTGGCAAAGTTCGGGGCATCCTTGCCCGTTCCGTACTAACTAAACAACATAAAAATCTAACGTATTCACTCTCAGTGAGTACGTTATTTTTTATACCAATTTTCGATAAATACTATCAATCAATTGCTATATAAACACCAAGCCGTAAAAATGGCAAGATGGGCCAACACATTTATTCCCAACGTCAGATTGAATTTTCTTTTACAAAGCGTAATATTAAATAGTTATTCGTTATCGGAATTGTCAACTTTCTTAACGAATTGTATTGATTGTTACAAAAATACACTGATTTGAAAGTTAGTATAATCCCTAACAAATTAGCAACAAAATGCTAGTGTTATACAAAATAGCAAAAATGCAAACTTCAAGAATTTATTTATTGCGGAAAGAATATCTATGCCGTTGAATTCTTGATAGTTTGAAAATACGTAAAATGGAATAGTCAAAAGTTTTTAAATTACGGCTTAAATGTTAATTATATTAGCAACTAAGCTGTAGCTATTGTCATTTGTTATAATTACAAGTATTGTATAGTAAGGATTAGAGCTACTATATATATTTAGATATACCTCTACTAATCATAAGCAAAATATAAGTTATCTATAAAATAATCAAATCCAAATATATACGAAAAAGAGCATATTTCCTTAAGGAGATGTATGAAAAAAATATCAAGTGTAAATTATAATATTAATTACTAAACTTTCCACAGGTTGAGGTATTAGAAATAAACTCCTTCTATGAGTTACTCATATACCTCTGTAGCATAAAAAACCAACAAACTATGAACTCTAAAACAGAACGGCGCATCGCTTTAATTTCAGTCCACGGCGACCCAGCGATTGAATTTGGTAAAGAAGAAGCTGGAGGGCAAAATGTTTACGTGCGTAACGTAGGTGAAGCTCTCGCTCGACTCGGATGGCAAGTTGATATGTATACGCGCAGAGTTAGCGCAGCGCAAGAAGAAATTGTTCAACACATGCCAAACTGCCGAACCATTCGTTTTAGTGCAGGTCCATTGGAATTTGTTCCGCGAGATGAGTTGTTTGGTTACTTGCCAGAATTTATTGAGAAGTTTTTAAAATTCCAGCAAGAAAACGGTCTGACTTATGAATTAGTGCATACAAACTACTGGCTTTCAAGTTGGGTAGGAATGCAGTTGAAAAAGAAGATAGGCTGTAAACAAGTTCACACTTACCATTCGCTCGGCGCCGTTAAGTACGCAACAATAGATCAAAAAGACATTCCACCAATCGCAGCAAATAGATTAGATGTAGAGTGTCAGCTATTGGAAACAGCAGAACGAGTAGTAGCGACAAGTCCGCAAGAAAAAGCGCACATGCGTCAGTTGGTTTCCACAAAAGGAAATATAGATATTATTCCTTGTGGTACAGATATTCAACGTTTTGGGTCGGTAGGTAGAGACGAAGCAAGAGCAGCGTTAGGAATAGACAGTGATGCAAAACTAGTATTATATGTAGGGCGATTTGACCCCCGTAAAGGTATCGAGACTTTAGTACGCGCGTTACGAGAGTCAAAGTTTTATGGAGATGAGAAACTACGAGTAATAATTGGTGGTGGTAGCGTACCTGGACAAAGTGATGGAATTGAACGCGACCGTATTGAAGCAATAGTAGACGAATTAGGATTGCGCTCAATAACAACATTTGCAGGTCGTTTGAGTCAAGAGGTATTACCAACCTATTATGCAGCAGCAGATATATGTGTCGTACCTAGTCATTATGAACCATTTGGATTAGTTGCCATAGAAGCAATGGCTAGTGGTACGCCAGTTATCGCGAGTGATGTCGGTGGACTTCAGTTTACAGTTGTTCCCGAACAAACAGGTTTACTGGCGCCACCTCAAGATGTACCAGCATTTGCTTTATCTATAGACCGAATTTTAGAAAATCCTGAATGGCGTGCAAAACTAGGCGCAGCAGCAAAAGTTCGTGTTCAGAAGAAATTTAGTTGGGATGGTGTAGCAGAGCAACTAAGTGAACTCTATATTGACTTAATGGAACAGCCAGTACCAGTAGCACCAGTACCAGAAAAAGAACTGGCGCCTGCATAGTTCAAGTACATAGTTAGCGATTTGATTTAATTAAATAGACATAGTGGGTAATTAATAATTTTAATTACCCATTATTTTTTACACTTATTTGTAGCATAGGCATCCCACCTGTGCCGCATATTTTCAAGCTTATATAAGAATTGCCTACCAAAATATTGGTATGGTGGGCAATGCCCACTTTACATATACTTAAATTTGTTCAAAAATAATTTATAATTTCTATATAAAGTTAATCTATTTATAAATAATATTACGTAAAAAATAATTTTTTGATTATTTGTATAAAACTATTTTAGTTTTTAAGTATTTATACATGAAGAATTGATAGTTTCATCTCAAAGCAAATATTGAGTAAACTAGAGAATTTTTTATCGACAGCAATTCCTGTTTTCTTTAAGCTGTAGAAATAAGAAACCTAGAAACCAGGTTTATTGAATTTGATAGTTAAGGAAAACAATGATTCGTTTAAATAATTTTTTAAATCAGCAGAAATTGTTACTCTTGAGTTTGTCAGCAATTGGAATAATAGTGGCGCCTAGTCAAGCAAGCGCTTTCAGTCTCGTTAACAGAGATAGTTTGACTGATAAGCAGTTTAACGATTTGCTGATAACGAAAGAGTATACAGAAACTTTTGTTGCAGAAAGTCGAATGGGCAACAACAGTCTTGGAACTGCTGAACGGGAATTAGGAATTAATAGTGCTTTGCTTCCAAATGCAGTTGGACAACTTATAGGTGGGAACCCAGTTGCAAGTGGACAGCGTACTTGGACAAGTGGAACACCTGTTGATTTTATACTTGAGTATAACGGTAGCGTAGTAAATTATACAGTTGGTAGTCAAAAAATTAGTAGTACAGCTTTAACAGGCGCCGCAACCGATATTTTCTTACGAACCTTTGCACAAAAGAATAGCAGCAGCACATCAAATATCACATCAACACTGACTAACCTTGTTTTAAATGGTAAAGCAGTTGGTAAAAGTTTAAGTTCAGCAGGTACTGCTATTAGTGGTGATGTTGATTATCTTCAAATTAGCAATATAACTTCACCCTTTAAGCTGACAGGTCAATCTATATTTTCTTGGACAGGTACAGCACCTCAAAGGTCTAATTTAGCTTACCAAATCAAAGTTACTAGTGGGGCAACAAGTGTACCTGAACCTGGTACAGTTGCTGCTTTGATTGTAGCTTCTGGTATGGGTATAGCAGGCGCCAAGCGTAAGAAACCGGGTTTCTGTTTCTAAGATTAAAGACCAATATTTTCAAGCATAGCTAAATGTTTGTGTACTGGCGCCAAAGTATTTGCAGCAATCATACCGCTAGCTGCAACTGCAGGTAAACCAATACCAGGAAAAGTAGAATCTCCGCAGCAAAATAACCCAGTTAAAGGAGTACGCGCGTTAGGAAATAAACCTTCGCTTGCTTTAATAGCGGGACCGTAAGAACCGTTATGTCGTCGCAAGTAACGTTCGTGGGTAAGCGGTGTACCTACTAATGTGACTTCACAACGTTGTTTAATATCTGGAATAATACGTTCAAGCGCTTGCCACATAATTTGGGCACGCGCTTGTTTTTGTTGTTTGTATTCTTCGCTTTGTCTATCCATACCTTGCCATAATTTATATGGTTCATTCCCTGGAGTGTAAACGTGAATTACATGTTTACCTGGTGGCGCCAGTGAAGGGTCTAATAATGATGGGATAGAAACAAGTACAACGTTTTGGGGAGCGGTAATGCCTAACTCCCAATCTTTGACATATATATAATGACAAGCTAAATCGGCACGAATATTTTCAGCATCGATACCAAGATGCAGATGCATAAAACTATCACATTCGGGTGTAGCTTGTTTCGATGAGCGATATTTTAACGGTATGGCGCCTTCGGGAATTAGCTTAAGTGTATCCCACACAGACGCATTTGATATTACAGCTTTACGTGCCTTGATAATTTTCCCTGATCGCAGCTTCACACCAGATGCACGTTTGTTTTCTGTTAGTATACTTTCGACATGGGCATTAAGCATTAACATACCATTATGCTTTGTTAACCCTTTGACTAACGCATTAACTAACGCTTCACTACCACCAACAGGATAATCAAGTTTTACATTTGGTCTATACCAGTCGGCAAACATAAAAGCAACTTCCGCTGCATTTGTAGCATTAGCAGGTAATCCAGACAAAAGAAAACACAATAAATTTAGCCAGTTGCGAATAAATGGGTCATTAACAGTTCCATTCATAATTTGCGAAAACGGACCTGTTAGTTTATTAATACTAACAGCATGACGCAACATAGTTGGAGCATACCGTCCTAGAGTCCGAACGGCGCCGAAATCTAACCTTAGAGCAGCAGTAGGAAGTGCCACAGCAGCTTGTGCATATGGTTCCATAACTCTTTGAAGTTGGCGCCACTCAGTAACAGCTTGCTCACCACGAAGTTTTTGTAACACTTCACAAAATTGTTCGGCGCCTACAGATGTATCAAAATCACCTTCTGGTAAACAACAGCCCCAAGTATCATAAGTTACACAAGGTAATTCTTCACCAATTGCAGCAAGTACCTGCGCTAAAGGATTGGGAGAAGGACTATATGAAAATCCTGAGTAAAGCGAAGGTCCCGAATCAAACTTAAAGCCGTTGCGCTCGAAACCGTGAGCGGCGCCTCCTGGAATAGAATGGCTTTCGCAAACAATAACATCAAAGCCGTAAGATGCTAAAAGAGCAGCGCAGCTTAAACCACCTATTCCGCTACCAATAACAACGATATCAGTATTTATATCAGCCAATGTTGTTTGGGTCATTTTAAATTAACTGCTCGTTATTTATCAAAAGTTATTTTAAAACACTCAAATGGTAAAATTGCTTGACAACTGTTTAATTAATAAATCAAATATTCCGTAATGACCCAAGTTCTCAATCCTCTCAAGATTGGCAAACACATTTCTCGCTATCCCATTATTCAAGCTGCAATGGCGGTGGGTGAGAGGAGTGCAAAGCTAGCTTCTGCAGTTGCTTTGTCTGGAGGAATAGGTGTAATTGCCTCTTTGGGCTTGGGTTTAGATTCTCCGTATTTTGACCGTCGTAAACGAGGTAGCTTTTTTACTGCTAATCGACTTGCTTTAATCGATGAATTGGTAGAAGCTCGCAGCATTAGTCCAGATGGGGTAATTGGAGTTAATATTCTTGTTGCGACTAAAGATTATTCTATGTTAGCTCAGACAGCAGCTGCTACTGGCGCCAATTTAATTATTACCAGCGCGGGCTTGCCTTTAACTTTACCAGAATATACCGCAGACTATCCCGATGTGGCGCTGGTGCCGACTGTATCTAATTTGCAGGCAGTTGAGTTAATTTGTCAAACCTGGCAAAGTCGGTATAATCGTTTACCAGATGCTTTCATTGTGGAAAATTGCCTTGATGTGGGAGGACATTTTACCGAGTACGAACAAATAAACTCTATAGAATACTCGATTGAATCTGTAATTTTGCAAATTCGAGAGTATTTGAAACAGAAAATGGGTGTGATGATTCCATTGATTGTGACAGGTGGAATTTGCGAGCGCAGCGATATTGAGCGTATGTTAGCGATTGGCGAGCACAGAAACCCAGTTTCTGAAGAAAGCGGGTTTCTATAATCTATCGAACAGTTCCCCGCAATGATTCGGTATCAATGGGTTTAATTAGGTAAAGCAGGAGCAAATTCCAAATAATGGCGCCAATTAAAGGCAATTTGCGAACAAGCTTCACGACTTTGGGTTGAGAACTGCGTTCAATCTCGACCATTTTCAAATTGTAATCTGAGCATTGGTGTAAACGTGAGAAAAACTTAGGATGGTCGGTGTTAAGCATCACAGGAAACGCACGACCAGCAGTTTGGTTAGTTTCGCGAACAACTTGCCGATCAAATTCTGTTGCGTCAAGTCCCAATGACTTATAAAAATTAGACCGTTCGTGAACTGTTAAGGTGTGGGTAGCAAATACTGATAATAAGAAAAAGCGACTCAAAAGTCTTGCTTTCGAGTTATTCCAGAGTTTTGGTTGCGAGCGCAATAATGCCTTAAATATATCCCCATGTCGGTTTTCATCCTGACACCAACTTTCAAAGTAGCGGAAAATTGGGTAAAACTGATTCTCTGGGTGCTTTTCTAAATGGCGATAGATTATGATATAACGCCAGTAACCGATTTTTTCTGACAGGTATACGCTATAAATCACCCACTCAATAGGGAAAAAGGTATAGGTACGGGTTTTAGTAACATCAGCCAAGTCGAGGGAAAGTTTAAAGTCACCCATTGCCTTATTAAGAAACCCAGCGTGACGAGCTTCATCACGAGCCATAAAATTAAAAATTTCAGACAGAAGTGGGTTACGCTGTTTGAGCTTGCGAGATAGTTCTTTAAACAGCAAAAATCCCGAAAACTCGGAAATACAAGAGCGCTCTAGATACTCGATGAATGCTTGCCGTGCATAAGAGTCAATATGTTCCCAAGACTGTTCAAACTCCTCACCTCGAACAAAATGATGACGGTTGTAGTCTGCCCGCATTTCTTCCAGTAGTGTCTGTAACTCAGCTTCTTGGGCAGATAAATCTAAGCCAGCAACTGTGTCAAAATTTGTAGTGTAAAATCTGGGAGTGAGTACGGTTTCTTTTATTGGGCTTTTAACCCCTGGCTTTGATTCAAAAGAGGTAGATGGGGGTAGAGTATTAACCATAATTTCCGTCCTACTCAAATAAGCACATTCATAGCTATTAAGTCATTGTCAGTTTAAGTTGTTAACTGGCGCCTATAGATAATATGTTTTTGCGGGGTTGGATAACACCGTATCCACCGAGGTTGCGCTCGTAAATAACGTTAATTTCATTGGTTTCAACATTGTGGAACATGTAAAAATCGTGCCCTACCATTTGCAAATTTTCTAAAGCTTCTGTTATCGTCATCGGTGGCATAGCAAAATACTTAGTTCGCACAACCTCTTCGGGTAGCTCTGGTGTACGAGTACCAATCAAATCGTTAACTACTGTTGTAGTATCAACGATTGTTTCTTCAATTGGATTGGAAGTTTTCTGATTTTGAATCCTTTCTTTATATTTTCTTAATTGATTAGCGATTTTATCCGCGACTAAATCAATACTTGTATACAGGTTTTCGCTACTTTCCTCGGCACGGATAACGTTTTTATTGGCATAAATCGTCACCTCAGCAGCTTGTTTAAGATTAATTCGAGGATTTTTTGCTACGCTTAAATGCACATCTACTTCGTTGGTAATATTCTGAAAGTGGCTTACTGCCTTTTCAATCTTTTGATGTACATATTTACGAATAGAATCGGTGATTTCAATATTTTTACCGTGGATGACAAGTTTCATATGTAAACTCTCCTTCTCAAAGTTTATCTTGAGTTGAATTATGCTTTCAATTGTGTTAATCTCTTTCTGAAGTCAGGAGAATTTCGGCTTTTATAACAGAATTTTCACTACTGTGAGTGATACGAAAACCTAATTTTTGACAAACTCGTTGCATTCCTATATTGTCGGCGAGAATGTCCGCATTAATTCCAGTTAAATTTTCATTTTTACTAACTTGCAACAATTGCTTCAATAATTCAGTTCCTAGTCCCTGACATTGGCAATAGTCGCTAACTAAAATTCCAAACTCGGCTTCTTTTTTACCGTATAATTTACTTAATCGACCAACTCCTAATATTTCATGTTGTCCTGTTTCTGGATTTTTGTAGTCAGCAACTAAAGCTATTTCTCGGTCATAATCAATGAAGCATAACCGCGTTAATCTTTCGTGGGCAATGCGTTGACTCAGTTTAATCAGATGAAAATAACGAAAATAGACGCTTTGTTCAGACAATGTTTGATGAAATTGAATCATCAATGGTTCGTCTTCGGGACGAATGGGACGTATGGTTACTTCTTTACCATTTTCCATTGTCCATGCTGAAATATATTGTACGGGATAAGGACGAATTGCTGGTAAAGGTAATTGCTCTTGTTTGATGTCTAAATTGTGAAGTACAATTCTGCCATCGAGGGCAATTAGCGTTTGATTACCTGGTTTTGCTAACAAAGGATTAATATCAATTTCTTTAATCCAAGGTTGCTCTACCACTAATTGACTAAAGCGTACTAAAAGCTGTTCTAAAGCTTCTAAATCTACAGATGTTCTGCCTCTAACTCCCTGCAATGCTTTATAAATCCGTGTTTGCTCCATCATTCGCCGTGCCAGGGTAGTATTGAGTGGAGGTAGTGCTAATGCTCTATCTTCAAATACTTCTACCAATTGCCCACCTGTACCAAAAAGTAACACCGGGCCAAATTGTGAGTCAATGCTGCTACCAAGTATCAATTCGTAGCTGTTTTTTAAATCAACCATTGGTTGAATAGTTACTCCACCAAAGTGACTGGCGCCAACTTTAGATGTAACTGAAGTTTGAACGGCATTGTATGCTTCGCGTACTGCATCACCACAGCATAAATTTAAATGTACTCCACCAACATCTGTTTTATGTGTGATTGTATGGGAGTATAATTTGAGAACGACGGGATAACCAATTTCCGAAGCTTGTTGAACTGCCTCTTCTACAGTTGTTGCTAACCGCGTTTCTACTGTTGGAATTCCGTAAGCTGCAAGTATTTGTTTAGACTCTACCTCTGTTAATAAACTTCTTCCTGCTTGGCGTGCTTTTTGAATTATGGTTTCAACTAAAATGCGCTCGCAAACTTCAACTCCTTGGTTGGCAAGTACAGGAGTTTCATACAAACCGCGCAAATTATAGCTGTAACGCCACATGTAATTAAAAACACGCGCGGCAGTATCAGGGTATGGAAATGTGGGAATTGAAGCTTGATTAAGAATGGATGCTCCTGCTTTGACATTTTGCTCTCCCATCCAACTTGCTAAGACGGGTTTGCCAATTTTGGCATAAGAACTCAACAAGTTTGCGGTTTGAGTTGGGTTTGTCATTGCCTGTGGCGTTAAAATGACTAACAAACCATCAGTATTTGGGTCTTTGGCAGTAATTTCTAAAGTTTTTGCATAACGAGTTGAGTCAGCATCGCCTAACAAGTCGATAGGATTACTGTGATTGCCACTGGGAGGTAACAGTTGATTGAGTGCATCATGGGTTTGGGGAGATAATTGGGCTAATTCACCTCCATCGCTAATGAGCGCGTCCGTCGCTAATACTCCAGGTCCCCCTGCATTGGTAATAATGGTGAGTCGTTTGCCTTTAGGGCGCGGTTGTTTTGCTAAAACCTCCGCCATATCAAATAGTTCAGAGATACGGTTTACTCGTAATACACCGCAACGTCGCAATGCTGCATCAAAAACGGTGTCACTTCCAGCAAGCGCACCCGTATGCGATGCTGCTGCTTGTGCTGCTGCTTCTGTGCGTCCAGCTTTAATGACAATTATTGGTTTGGTCAGAGCAACCTCACGTGCTGCCGACAAAAATGAACGCGCGTCCCCAATAGATTCCATATAGATAACAATACTTTCTGTATGGGGGTCATCGCCAAGGTAATAAATCAAATCACCCCAACCCACATCCAGCATCGAACCGATAGAAATAAACGAGCTAAACCCAACGTTTTCTCTAAAACTCCAGTCTAAAATTGCCGTACACAAAGCTCCACTTTGACTGATAAACCCTACTTTACCAGGCTGTGCCATGCTGCTGGCAAATGTTGCATTTAAACCTGTATGGGGATTCATAACACCCAAGCAGTTGGGACCAATTAGCCGCATTTGGCTTTGATTTACTTGTTCCAGTATTTGTCGTTCTAGTTCTACACCAGAAGAACCTATTTCTTTAAACCCAGCTGAAAGAACTATTGCGCCTTTAACTCCTGCATTTATACATTCGCTAATCACACTGCTGACAGTTGCTGCAGGAGTGGCAATAACTGCTAAATCTACACTTTCAGGAACTGCGGCAATATTTGGGTAAGCTTTAATTCCAAGAATGCTGTTTCGTTTGGGGTTAACAGGAAATACCGTTCCCCCAAATGGATTGCTAATTAAATTCCATAGCAAAGTTCGTCCTACACTATCTTCTCTTTCACTGGCGCCAATAACAGCGATAGTTTTTGGAAAAAATATTGCATCTAACGGTTGGTGTTCGGAACGGAAAATATTGTGAGTACGGACTGAAGCGAGTTGAATGTTACTTTGCATAGTTTATATAATTTCAGATTTGTTTGTCTCTACTCTGTGCCCTCTGTGTCTCTGTGGTGAACAGAAAAGTAAAGATTTTTACCACAGAGGCGCAGAGAACACAGAGGGAGGAGAGGTTGGCGCCAAGTAAGGCTATTTAGATGAGGTTTGCAAATGTAGCGAGCGCATCACTATTAAAAAATTCAGGTTCAACGTGATAAAGTGCAGCGTCGATACGGCAACCTTGATAAGCCAAGACATACAATTCTTTCAAGTCGCTCATCAGTGGATAACGAGGATTTGCACCCGTACATTGGTCGTCAAAAGCTTGCTCTGCCATATCTTCAAGCTGGGCATAGAATTGTTTATCTTCGTTCCCTAATGCTTCTTTAATAGTGCTGGGGATATCAAGTTGATGTTTGAGGTGTTCTATCGCTGACACTAGTCTTTCAACTTTTTCATCAGGTGTACTACCACCTAAATGTAAGTAATCAGCAATTTGTGCGTAACGTTCCTTTGCGTGAGGGTACTTATACTGAGGGAAAATCGCTTGTTTGAAGGGAATGTCGGTAGCATTGTAACGAATCACATGCGATATTATCAGCGCGTTTGCGAGTCCGTGGGGTACGTGGAATGTGGCGCCAAGCTTGTGTGCCATTGAGTGACATATACCTAGAAAAGCGTTAGCAAATGCCATTCCAGCAATTGTAGCTGCATAGTGTACTTTTTCTCGCGCTTCGGGGTCATTTGCTCCTTTTTTGTAGGCGCTGGGTAAATATTTAAACAGTAAATTAATTGCCTGTAACGCTAAACCGTCTGTAAAATCGCTTGCCATTACTGATACGTAGGATTCAAGCGCATGAGTTAATGCATCAATACCACCGTATGCAGTTAACTTCTTCGGCATGTTTTGCACTAGCTCTGGGTCTGCGATGGCAATATTTGGTGTCAAAGCATAATCTGCCAAGGGATATTTTACTCCGACTCGGTCATCGGTGACAACGGCAAAAGGCGTAACCTCCGAACCAGTTCCTGAAGTTGTGGGTATAGCCACCATCATCGCTTTTTGACCTAAAGAAGGTAATTCATACACCCGTTTGCGGATATCCATAAACCGCATCGCTAACCCTTCAAATTCGACGTCTGGATGTTCGTACATCAACCACATGACTTTGGCGGCATCCATTGGTGAACCTCCACCAATCGCGATTATGACATCGGGTTGATAACTTCGTAGTAGAGCTAATCCTTTATTAACATTTGAAAGTGTCGGGTCAGGTTCGACGTCGTGGAATATATCATATTTAACCCCAATTTCCTCCAAAACTGCTGTGACTTTATCTACTATTCCTAAATCAAATAATGGTTTGTCTGTGACAATAAACGCGCGCTGTTTTCCTGCTAGTTCGCGTAAAGCCACTGGTAGTGAACCGTATTTGAAGTAAATTTTTGGTGGAACACGGAACCACAGCATATTTTCTCGCCGTTCCGACACTGTTTTAATATTTAATAGGTGGTGTGGTGTGACGTTATCAGAAATTGTATTACCACCCCAAGTTCCACAACCTAATGTCAGTGAAGGGTCTAGTTTAAAGTTGTACAAATCGCCAATGGCGCCTTGCGATGAAGGTGTATTAATCAGAACTCGTCCTGTTTTAACAGTATTCTCGAAATAGGCGATATCATCAAGATTCGCTGGATTAATATATAGTACTGAAGTGTGCCCAAGACCACCAAATTCGATTAATTTTTCTGCTTTAGCTACCGCATCGTGGAAATTAGAAGCACGATACATTGCTAAAATTGGCGACAGTTTCTCATAAGCAAAAGGTTCAGCGGCGCCGATGTTTTCTACTTCGGCGATTAATACTTTATAGCTACTGGGTAAAGGACAATATGTATCCGTTCCACAGCCATGTATTTCACCTTTTAGTTCGATTTGTGCAAGTTTAGCAAGGTTCTGCACCGACTGACCAACTATTGCTGGATTTAATCGCCCTTGTTTCAAAATCAAATTACCAAGCTGACGTTTTTCTTCATTTTCAAGAAAATAGGCGCCACGACAAATAAATTCTTGTTTGACTTGCTCGTAAACTTCGTCAACAACGACAACCGATTGTTCGGAAGCGCAAATCATGCCGTTATCAAAGGTTTTACTTAGTAGAATTGAACTAACAGCAGTTTGAATATCCGCGCTACGATCAATGACTGCTGGTGTATTTCCGGCGCCAACACCTAACGATGGATGTCCAGAAGAATATGCAGCACGAACCATTCCTGGGCCACCAGTTGCTAAAATTAATTTAATTTCAGAATGCTGCATCAAGGATGATGATAATTCTACCGTTGGTTCATCAATCCAGCCAATGATATCTGATGGGGCGCCTGCGGCAATAGCAGCGTCTAGGATAATCTTTGCTGCTTTAATAGTGCATTCTTTAGCTTTAGGGTGCGGTGAGAAAATAATGGCATTACGAGTTTTTAGGGCAATTAAAGCCTTAAAAATTGTTGTTGCAGTTGGATTCGTGACTGGTACAATTCCGGCGATAATACCTACAGGTTCAGCAATTTTTTGAATACCAAAAGATTTATCGACTTCAATAACACCGCAGGTTTTCTCATGTTTATATTTGTTGTAAATAAATTCTGAAGCAAAGTGGTTTTTAATCACTTTATCTTCGATAATACCCATACCTGTTTCTAAAACAGCCATCTTTGCGAGAGATATTCGTTCTGCATTAGCTGCCAATGCGGCTTTTTGGAAAATTAAATCGATTTTGTCTTGAGAGAAAGTTGAGAATTGTTCTTGTGCAGCTTTTACTCGTTGGACGAGAGATTCTAATTCTTCGATATTTGTAACTTTGCAATTCATTACTTGCATAACTTTATCCTTTTGCATCATTTATATTGTAGGGTGGGCAGTGCCCACCTTACTTTTACTTTTGCGGTAACGAATCAAATAGCGAAAATTCCCTTACTCCGAAAAATATCTATTGCTACTTGTACCTGTTCTGGAGATGGTGTAGGAGTTTCTTTCAACAAGTATTCAAAACCTAATTGTTCCCATTTGTATTCACCCATTTTATGAAATGGTAAAACTTCAACTCTTTCAACATTGTTAAGTGTTGCGATAAAATTGGCTAAACCTGCAATATTTTCTGGGTCATCGGTAAGACTAGGAACCAATACATATCGAATCCAAGTTGGCTTATTTATTTCATCTAAGTATTTAGCTAAAGCCAACGTTGGCTCAATTCTAACACCTGTTACATATGTATAGGTTATTGGGTCAAATGATTTAATATCTAGTAACACTAAATCAACAAATTCGAGTACAGATTTTGCCGATTCTAAATCACAAAAACCGGAAGTATCCAATGCTGTATGGATACCTAATGACTTACAGCGTTTAAAAATTTCTCGAACAAAGCTAGGTTGAAATAAAGGTTCTCCACCACTTATTGTAACACCACCACCAGAAGATTTCATATAAGATGTATACTTCTGAATTTCGGTGACAATTTCATCAACACTGATTTGTTTACCATTTTCCAGTTTCCGACAATCAGGATTGCTGCAATAAAGACAACGAAGCGGACAACCAGATGTAAATACTAAGAAACGAATACCCGGACCATCAACAGTCCCACAACTTTCTACTGAATGTATATAACCAGAAGTAATTGCTGGAACCACTTTATTATTTTCGACTTTAGTCGTTGAAAATTCTAGATTTGGCATAACCTTTGCTTATACTAAATAAAGAAGGGTGAGCAACAATTCTCACCCTGTATATACTTAGAACCTTTCATGGAACGTTCGCTTAATTACATCAAGCTGCTGTTCGCGCGTCAATTTAATAAAGTTGACTGCATAACCCGAAACCCGAATAGTCAACTGCGGGTATAATTCTGGATGTTCCATTGCATCCATTAATGTGTCTCGGTTCAAGACGTTGATATTAATATGATGTCCAGAATCGTGGAAGTAACCATCAAGCATTCCAACCAGATTTGTAATTTGGTCAACTTCTAACTTACCCAATGCCGATGGTACAACTGAGAAAGTATTGGAAATACCATCTTGTGCGTACTCATAAGGGAGTTTTGCGACCGATGCCAGCGATGCTACTGCACCTTTAGTATCGCGTCCGTGCATCGGGTTGGCGCCAGGTGCAAAGGGTTCTCCAGCTTTTCTGCCATCGGGTGTATTTCCTGTTTTCTTGCCATACACCACGTTTGAGGTAATTGTTAGCACAGACTGTGTGGCTATTGCATTTCGATACGTCTTATGCTTACGAAGTTCGTTCATGAATCTGGTGACTAAATGCACCGCAATTTCATCAACTCGGTCGTCATTATTTCCGTATTTAGGAAAATCTCCTTCAATTTGATAATCAACAGCTAATCCGTTTTTCCGCAATACTTTTACTTTCGCGTATTTAATGGCAGACAAAGCATCTGTAACGACTGACAACCCAGCAATACCGCAAGCCATTGTTCGCAGAATATCACGGTCGTGTAATGCCATCTCAATGCGTTCGTAGCAGTATTTATCGTGCATGTAATGGATGACGTTGAGCGTATTAATATAAGCTTTCGCCAACCATGCCATCATTTTTTCAAATTTACTCCAAACCTCTTGATAATCTAGATATTCTGAAGTAATAGGCGCAATTTCTGTTGCAACTTGTTCACCCGATTTTTCATCTTTACCGCCGTTAATAGCATACAGCAAACACTTAGCAAGGTTTACTCTGGCGCCGAAGAATTGCATTTGTTTACCAATTCGCATTGCTGAAACACAACATGCAATTGCGTAATCATCTCCCCAATAAAGACGCATCAAATCGTCATTTTCATACTGAATTGAGCTTGTCTTAATTGAGACTTTGGTACAGAAGTACTTAAAGTTATCTGGCAAACGCTCCGACCATAACACGGTTAAATTAGGTTCTGGTGCAGGTCTTAGGTTATACAAAGTATGCAGGATGCGGAAACTACTTTTTGTCACCAAGGGTCTGCCATCTTCACCCATACCACCAACACATTCAGTAACCCAAGTGGGATCACCAGAGAATAGCTGGTTATAGTCAGGTGTCCGCAAGAATCTTACCATCCGCAACTTCATGACAAAATGGTCGATGAGTTCTTGCAGTTCAGATTCAGTTATTTTACCTTGTTGCAAGTCACGTTCAAAGTAAATATCGAGGAACGTAGAAACTCGTCCCAAGGACATTGCGGCGCCGTTTTGTTCTTTAACTGCTGCAAGATATCCAAAATATAGCCATTGCACGGCTTCTTTGGCATTTGCTGCTGGTTTGCTAATATCAAAACCATAGCTTACAGCCATTTCTTTGAGTTCAAACAGCGCTTTGAGTTGTTCAGAAATTTCTTCACGCAGACGAATTGTGTCTTCGTCAATTACATCTAATTCTAAAGATTCAAGTTGCGCTTTTTTATCTTCAATCAAAGCATCCACACCATACAATGCGACTCGACGATAATCTCCGATAATTCTGCCGCGTCCGTAAGCATCTGGCAATCCTGTAATAATGCCATAATGTCGGCATAACCGCATCTCGCGAGTATAAGCATCAAATACCCCATCGTTATGGGTTTTCCGGTATTTGGTAAATGTCTCTGCTGTTTTAGAATTTATTTCGTAACCGTAAGCTTGTAATGAATCTTTAACTACACGAATACCACCAAAGGGCATTATCGCGCGTTTGAGGGGTTTTTCTGTTTGCAATCCGACTATTTGTTCGAGTTCGCGGTTAATATAACCTGGATGATGGGAAGTAATTGTAGAAACAACTTCTGTATCTGTATCTAAAATACCTTTTTCGCGTTCAACTGACATTAAATCTTGGACTTGATGCCAGAGTGCTTGAGTCCTTTGGGTTGCACCTATTAAAAAAGATTCATTGCCTGTGTAAGGAGTGTAATTTTTCTGGATGAAGTCGCGGACGTTGATTTCTTTCATCCATTTACCAGTTTTGAAGCTATGCCATTGTTCCAGCATATTTGATTCCCCCAGTTATTTATCTCTGGTTATTCGGGTTTTGGGTCGTGACTATATCTTGCTTATTCTCTTGGGGTGGATGTTTTGTGGGGTGTTTAACTTGTAACTTGTCTCTACACTTTCATTATATCTGAATAAGCTTAAAAAAATTATGAGAAGAAGATAAACATTTTTTCCAGTTGTAATTATTTGGCAGTATGATTTTACTACTTAAGCAAAATCATATATTCCATTTAGCCCCAACAAGCGTTCTAGCAATCTACTTTAATCCCGATGCGGTGAATCGCGAAGTATTTGCAGGTGTTCTAACTGCTGAGTTTGTTCTTGGAGACGAATTGAAAGACGGTCGCACACCAGTTCGCATATCTCAAAAATTAATGGGTCAACAATTTCATAAAAAACGCTCACCCCATGCGGTTGACGCTTGACAATTCCGGCTTGTGTCAATATCTTTAAATGCTTGGATACGTTTGCTTGTCCTAATCCAGTTTTTTCAATTATTTCCGAAACATTCTTACTACCTGACTTCAAGCAACAAAGAACCTGAAGTCGGCTAATTTCAGAAAGCACTTTAAAATAATCAGCAATTTGTCCTAGAGCCGCAGGTAAAGTTTCTAACATGAGTAATCTAATTTGGTATATTTGTTATATTACAATATAGTAGTATTGTTTACCATCGTTACATAGTTATGTTGCTCTGGCTTTGAAGATTGAGGAGCATTGCGATTCTGTAATAAAACAACAGCTGCAACTCCTAGTAAAAAATAACCAAAGGTTTTCTGAAGTTTTTCAGCGGGAATAAACTGAGTAAGGTATGCACCAGGAATCGTGCCCACACTTGCAGCCACAATAAAAGACAACATCAAGCTCCAATTGAGAGACACATGTCCCACATATCCCAAAAAGCCTGCTACTGAATTAAGCACAATGATAAGCAGCGATGTCCCAATCGCCTGTTTCATTGGTACATTTCCTAGTAGTACCAAAGCTGGAACGATTGCAAATCCACCACCGACACCAACTAACCCAGTCAATATTCCCACTCCTAAACCTTCACTCATTAACCACAACCAACAATACTTACAAACAGGTTTGGGATAGAATGCCAACTTCTCATTTACTGCTACGGGTTTAGAACTACGCCTAATCATAAAAACCGCAGCAAACACCATCGCAATTGCAAATAGCATCATTTGCAAAGTTTCAGTAATTACTGGCAGTGTGGCAATCTTGGCGCCTACAAATGACCCTAGCATCGTTGCGGAACCGAAGATAAATGCTGTTTTCAAGTTGACATTTTTGGCTCGCCAGTGAGGAATTAAGCCTAATATGCTGACAGTACCGACAATCACCAAAGTCATGGCGATTGCAGATTTTGGCGATTCACCCATGACATAAACTAGAATCGGCAATGCCAGCACCGAACCACCACCACCAATTAAGCCTAAGCTGATCCCAATACAAGTAGCTAGCAGATGCCCGATAATCCAATGAATCATACACTGCTCCGTTGGTTATAAGGTAGTTTTGCTAGTAGCATTCCTAACAGGCAGCTATCTGTAATACCCGCAAACATTAATCCGGCGCCTACGAAGCCGCTAATAACTAAGAACCAGGGGGAAACAAATGCTCCCAGTACTGTTCCAGTTAATACAATAGAACCTGCAACAATCTGCACTTGCCGCATCAAGCTAATCGGAGCATTCTGGTTAATCTCGGTAGGATAACCCGCTTGTTTCCAAGCACCCATACCTCCCTCAAGATGAGTTACTTTTGCAAATCCTGCATCAAATAGCTTTTGGGCTGCCATTGTCGAGCGATTACCTGAACGACAGTAAAGCACAGTGCTACCGTCTTGGGGAATTTTGGGCGCCTCAAAATTGGAAAGAGGAACTAGTATTGCTCCTGGGATATGCTCTTGAGCATACTCTCCCGGTTCGCAAACGTCGATGAGTGTTACCGCCTGCTGCTCTAATAATTGTTTAAGTGTATGGGTATCAACGGTTTGTAATTTTTTTAAGCGAGAAGTAGTCATAAATATTTATCCTTTTATTCAAGAAAAACTGTACTGTTATGCGATTTTGGACTGAAGTTAAGCAGCGACATTACCACACTTCTCGTTGGCAGGCACTGCCTCCATAATCTTTTTGGGATCGGGTAGGTTAAGATTTGCCATCAATTCAATAAACTCACTTTGGGTGCGTCCTACAAACCGAGGATTCCACTGCTTCTCTTCACCAATAGTGGAAACTGTATTTCCTCGATAATCATGACCAGGATAAACCAATGTTTCATCAGGCAGTGTCAACAGCCTTTGCATTATCGATTCATACATCCGAAGGGCACTCCCACCTTGGAAGTCAGTTCGCCCACAACCACGAATTAACAGTGAATCTCCAGTTAACAGGTTAGTACCATTAACTAGATATGCCATGTGGCTATCAGTATGACCAGGAGTCGTAATTGCTTCTACTTTTACACTTCCTAGCTCCAAGACTTCTCCATCTTTAATAAATTTGTCCGCACAGACTGCTTGAGCATTTTCTGGCACTATTCCAAGACAATCTGTCACTTTTCGTAGTTTTGCTGTCCCTGTAATATGGTCAGCATGGATGTGGGTTTCTAAGCAATATTTCAAAGTTAGTCCTAGTTCCTTGAGTAATTGGCAATCGCGTTCTACCCGCTCCAACACTGGGTCAACTAAGATAGCCTCTTTGCTAACTGTATCGGCAATCAAATAAGTATATGTACTAGTTTCTGCGTCAAAAAGCTGGCGAAATAACATCATGGCTAACTCCTGGTTAGGTTTTATCCTTCCTTTTTACTTATATTATCATGATACTACTATATAGTAATATAATGTCAAGAAAGGAGAAACCGAGTATATTCGGTCTCTACATCTAACCTAAAAAGAACTAACTAATACATCCACTTCCAATCTCGAATTTCTGGCATATCTTCACCATGTTCGCGAATGTAGTGTTTGTGTTCAATTAGTTTGTCTTGAAGCATTTGCTTGACATAAGCTACCGAGGCGCCTAATTTAGGCACACGGTCAATTACATCTATTACCAAGTGGAAGCGGTCTAAATCGTTTAGCACAACCATATCAAATGGTGTGGTGGTGGTTCCCTCTTCCTTGTAACCGCGTACATGTAGGTTTTTATGGTTTGTACGACGGTAAGTTAGACGGTGAATTAACCAAGGATAACCGTGGAAGGCAAAAATAATTGGTTTATCTGTGGTAAACAAGGCATCAAAATCTTTATCTTCTAAACCATGAGGGTGTTCGCTTCGCGGTTGCAGAGTCATCAAGTCTACAACATTGACTACTCGCACTTTTAATTCTGGTAAATTCTGCCGCAAAATATCTACAGCGGCTAAAGTTTCCAAAGTTGGAACATCACCTGCACAAGCCATGACTACATCAGGTTCACCACCTTTGTCATTGCTTGCCCATTCCCAAATTCCAATTCCTTTGGTGCAGTGTTTAATTGCTGCGTCCATATTTAGGAATTGTAATGCGGGTTGTTTGCCTGCAATTACCACATTTATGTAGTGACGACTTTGCAAACAATGGTCGGTTACTGATAATAAGGTATTGGCATCGGGTGGTAGGTAAACACGAATAATTTCCGATTTCTTGTTTACTACATGGTCGATAAAACCTGGGTCTTGGTGCGAAAAACCATTGTGGTCTTGGCGCCAAACGTGGGAAGTCAACAAATAATTGAGCGATGCTACAGGTCTACGCCAAGGGATATGACGGGTCGTTTTTAACCACTTGGCGTGTTGATTAAACATCGAATCAATCAGGTGAATAAACGCCTCGTAACAAGAGAAGAAACCGTGGCGCCCTGTAAGCAAGTAACCTTCTAACCAACCTTGGCAAGTATGTTCACTTAAAATTTCCATGACGCGACCATCGTTAGAGAGGTGGTCATCGTAGTCGTAAGTTTCGGCGACCCAAGTTCTGTTTGTTGCCTCGAATACATCTCCCCAACGGTTAGATGCGGTTTCATCGGGACCAAATATACGGAAGTTTTCTGCCTGTGCGTTTAGCTTCATCACATCTCGAAGAAATTTACCCATCACACGGGTAGCTTCGACTTCAACCGTTCCTGGTTTAGTAACTTCCACTGCATAATCGCAGAAGTCAGGCATTTTTAGGTCGCGCAGCAAAATACCACCGTTGGCATGAGGGTTATCGCCCATGCGACGTTGACCGAATGGTGCAAGTTCAGCTAATTCTGGAATTAATGTGCCATTTTCATCGAAGAGTTCTTCTGGTTTATAACTCTTCATCCAATTTTCTAAAAGAGTTACATGCTCTGGTTTGGTTGCCATTTCAGAAAATGGTACTTGGTGCGACCGCCAATAATCTTCAGCCTTCTTACCATCAACTTCCTTGGGCCCAGTCCATCCTTTGGGAGTCCGTAAAATAATTATTGGCCACTGAGGACGCTCTTTAAAACCATTTTTACGAGCGTCTTCTTGAATTTCTTTTATTTCTCGAATTGCAGTATCGAGAGTTGCAGCCATGAGTTGGTGTACTGTTTCTGGGTCTGAACCTTCAACAAAATAAGGATGGTAGCCATAACCTATAAACAAGTTATTTAATTCTGTATGGCTAAGGCGTGCCAAGATAGTCGGGTTCGCAATTTTATAGCCATTGAGATGCAGAATTGGCAAAACGGCGCCATCCTTGGCTGGGTTAAGGAATTTATTAGAATGCCAGCTTGTTGCTAAAGGTCCAGTTTCGGCTTCACCATCGCCCACAACACAAGCAACTATTAAGTCGGGATTATCAAAAGCTGCACCGTAGGCGTGGGAAACAGCATACCCCAATTCACCACCTTCGTGAATTGAGCCAGGAGTTTCTGGCGCCACATGGCTAGGGATTCCGCCAGGAAAGGAAAACTGTTTAAAAAGTTTGCCCATCCCTTCTATATCTTGGGAAATATTAGGATAATATTCGCTGTAAGTCCCCTCAAGATAGGTATTAGCCACAAGCCCTGGACCACCATGTCCAGGACCTGCGATGTAAATCATATTCAGGTCATTCTTTTTGATAACTCTGTTGAGGTGAACGTAAATGAAGTTCAAACCAGGAGTGGTGCCCCAGTGACCAAGAAGTCTGGGTTTGACGTGTTCTAACTTCAGAGGTTCTTTGAGTAGAGGGTTATCAAGGAGATATATTTGCCCAACAGAAAGATAGTTTGCAGCGCGCCAGTAGGCGTTTATCTTATTTATTTCTTCAACTGACAGAGGTTTGGGTTGTGTTACGTTTACTACTGTCATATTAAATCCCCAAAGTTAGAATAATTTGATCTTAGTATTCGCTCAGTACTTGCTACAGACAATGGTCTTAATAACAGACGACCAATTGCCGACGATGTAGACAAGTTAAATTCAGTTCTGTTTAGTCTGAACTAAAAAAGACTAATAAAATTATTTGATGTTTGCCTCTACACTTCCTAGGTATCAAACTATCTAATTAGCTAGATGTACCAATCGTTAAACTATCAGGGAATTAAGTGTTGGCTTGGTACTTTTCTATGCCGATTACATGCTATTCGATAAGCCAAGCTTTGTCAATTGAAAAATGAAACTTTAAAGACATTAATAAGATTTTTTATTTCGTTTAAACCTTTGGATATATATAAAAATTATCGAAGAATGCAGAGGGCAGGAAACAGAAGGGAATGTTGCTTCCTGCCCTCTATCCTTACCTGTAAGATGTGAACCCGTTTGGCGCCACTACTTAACCTCATAGGAGAGAGTTTGAGGAGAGATTTATAACATACCGCTACTTTAACAATGAATCAACTGCGCTGGTACTAACCACTTTACCCTAGAAAATAAAATAGTTATAATAGACATTCCCGTTGTTAGAACTGGCCACAGCATATGAAAGATAGCTGTCAGCGCAAATTGAATCCGCGACAGCGCCACAGTATTTGATAAAAAATCCATAACCCTTTTAGAGAGCTTTAAAATTTGACAAAATTATGTGACTAATATATCTACTAATACTAATTCATACATGATTATTTCAATAATTCTTAAGCTTTTAGTCTGACCAAATTGAAATCAAATTTTGAAGCTTTGATTATAAGTTTTAACCATTACCTTAATGAAGTTTAACTACGACATTATACATTAAAGTCCACTATACTGTCTGTCCGGTAGCGGACATAAGCCAAATCATTTGTTACCACTAAACAAACGTTTGGATTCAAGTTTAATGATTTTGTAACATTCACAAGCTGTGTCTTTTAGCTTTTCCGAACTCAGAATTGTGATTATGCCTCGGCGGTAGCGAATAATGCCTGCTTTTTGTAGTATTCCTGCTGCTTCAGTAATACCTGACCGACGAGAACCTAACATTTGAGCAATGTACTCATGTGTCATTGAAAACTCGTCAGCTTGCAAACAATCGCGTACCATTAGCAACAATCGAGCAAGACGTTCTTCTGTATGATGCAAACGATTACAAGCAGATGTTTGGGAGACTTGAGTCAATCGCGCCTGAATATAACAAAGTAACAAGAATTGAAAATACCCTCCTTTATTAAACTCTGCTTTTAATTGTTTTGCTTCTATACGCATTGCACTACCAGCAATTTGAACCATCGCGAGGCTAATACTAGAATTGCCACCTAATATAATAGGAAGACCAATCATCCCTTCTTTGCCAATTAAACCAATTTCTACTGATGCATTCTCTTTCGTTATCGCTACCAAAGAAATCATGCCTTGACTAGGAAAATATGCATACTTCATAAATTCCCCTGGTTGATAAATAACTTGGTGAAGCGGTAAATCTACAAGCTCAAATTGTTGAATTATAAATTGGTATTCTTCTGTAGGTAAAGTTGCAAGTAATATATTTTGTGGAGTTTGGTTAGATAAGTTGTTCATATATTCCTCACATTCATAAATAGAATCACGCTGATTCTTATCATCTGTAAGCGATGAAGTGGATTGAAATTAATATTTATCTTTAATAATGACAGGATACTACTAGCTACCTAAGTAAATTTAAGTAAGCTTGCTCTGCTTCATTTGTATAGTAATGTAGATAAATAAATACTCAGGTCTTTAAGTTGTAATCAGCAGTAACTTTGCGTTGAAATATACGTCAAAAACACAGGAACAGGAAAAATAGCTAAGAAGAACAGTAATCTAGTTAGTACATGAGTTCTAATTTAAGATGCTATCCTACGGGAAAAGCTGCGCTTTAGGTTACGCTTACGCTACACGAGCGCATGACCACATTGGATCAATTATTCTGTGAGCTTCTCTAAAGTCTTGTGGTACATAACCAGCCAAACTTGATGATTACCATCGATATTTGACAAAGGTTTATATTGTGCCCTTTAATCCTCCCATCTATCTTCCTATATATATATATGAAGAAGTTGAGGAAATTGTGAGGATACTAACTTTAATTGTACTTTGTAATGCAAAAATACTATATTTTTTGATGAAGATTATAAGAAATGTTATGCTCTAAGCACTACCTCAGATCTTGCACCTTAACTTTATTGAGAAGAAAAAAGCTTGTAATACCTATTCTTACGTAGGGTGGGCAGTGCCCACCTTACCCTTGTTGAGAAGGTGCAAGATGTAAGCTACCCGTTCGGCGGCTGAAGCCTATCTAACGTCCAGCCAATAATTATGTGACAAATGATACATGACTTTGATAAGTTCTGTTATGTTGTAATGGAATAAAAATTTAAAGTATGAGGGAGTTAGACAGTGATTAGCAGCAGTTTTTTTCGATTAGGGGTTTGGGGAAAATGGATGCTTTTTACAGTTATAGGCTTTATTATTGGTGGGCTTGTTGGTACTGCGGTTGCATTTGTAAGTGTTCCTGTAGTGAGTTCATTAATAGCTTTCATACCAGGAGCAAACAATCAAGGAGCAATTGGTTATATACTTATTGGCTGTGGGATTATTGGTGCGGCAGTTGCTGGTGCGGTAATTGGTGGATTGCAATGGTTAGTTTTGCAACAGTGGTTTGAGCAAGCTCGTTGGTGGATACTTACTAGTGCTGTCGGTTGGATTGGAATTATAGTTGCCGTAATTGCTTTAGCTTATACCCATGTGGGTGGGCCAGTTGGTCAACCGGATGGAAGTTTTGTGGAAACAACTCTTTGGGATAATAGAGAAGCAATAGCAAGGTCAGTAGCTGGTGTGCTAATAGCTGCTTTGATAATAGGGGTTCTCCAATCGTTAGCGCTTAGATTTACATTCCAGAAAGCAGGATTATGGATAGTCATGAATATGGTGGTGTTTTTAATTGCATCAGCAATTATGGTTTTGTGGGTACGGGGTGCTGGTGGAATGTTTGGTATTCCAGTTTTTTTTGCTGCTTATTCACCATTCTATGCAGCTATTAGTGGTATAACAATTCTTCTACTACAAGCTCAAACAAATAACCACTGAACAATGAATTATGGCGATGGTGAGTTAGATTAAATACCATCAAGTAATTTGCTCAAACGCTCACGATTAAGCAGGCTAATTTTAGAACCATCTATTTCAATTAAACCGTCGCGACTCAGTTTGTAAAAAACGCGCGATAGGGTTTCGGGAATTGTGCCCAACATCGCTGCTAATTGTCCTTTCGTTAAATCAAGTTCTACAGTTTCAGCGTTGCCTGTCCGTTCGCTTAAACTCAATAAATAAGTTGCGAGTCGAGCTGGAACTTCTCGCAATGAGAGATTATCAACTAAATGAGAAAATCGTCGTAGATGACGAGCAAAGCTTTTGAGCATATTAATTGTCAAAGTTGGTTGCTGTTCTAACAATTGCACAAAGGAATTACGGGGAAAAAATAACAACTCTGCTTTCTCAATCGTTGCTGCTGAAGCGGGATAACATTTACCATCGAAAGCAGGTACTTCTGCAAAATGATCCCCCAACCCAAAAACGTGCAGAATTTGTTCTTTACCCTCTGCTGACTGCTTAAAAACCTTTACCCTACCTGATTTAATAACGAAGAAACCCCTTGCTTCATCTCCCTGGTGAAAGATAATATCTCCCTTACCATAAAATTGGTCGATTGCAATTTGCTTAATAATAGCGAGTTCCTCTTTTGATAACCCTTGGAACATCTGACTTTGACTTAGAAAATTCACAATTTCTGACGGTTCGTTAATAAAGCTTTTCATATCGTAATATTTTTTAATTATTTGAAAACATACTCTTACTACTTTAGCCGAAATCATGAATTTCTATCTAGTGGTTCATGTCAATAGTTTTGGGGTGGTATATTTTTTACCACAGAGACGCAGAGGACACAGAGAAAATAATCGGAGAAATTTAAAATCGGCGCCTACACCCCAAAATTAATGACACGAACCATTAGTTTTCTAATGGGCGCCGCCTATCACATATTATAGTAATTGTCAAAAATTATACATGTAGAGACGCGATTAATCGCGTCTCTACAACGGGAATACAAAGAAAATATAAAGAATTACATTTACCTATCAATTTTTGACTTAAGTCAAAGAAAGCTACGAGCCAGATTTTATAGGATACACGCAGACAAGGAAGAGGAGAGAACAATATGTTTTGCGAACAATGCGAACAAACCGCCAGCGGACAAGGATGCCACCAGTGGGGTGCGTGTGGTAAAAGCCCAGAGGTTAACGGCGTTCACGATTTATTGATTTATTGTCTGCGAGGTCTTGCACCTGTAGCATTAGGCGCCCACAAGTTAGGCATCTCGACTCATAATATAGATGTGTTTACCTGCGAAGCAATGTTTGCCACAATGACAAATGTGAACTTCGACCAAAAACGCCTTAACGATTATGTTCGGCGTGCAATAGCCTATCGCGAACAGCTAAAACTCCAAATACAGCAAGCTACAGGTGTAGCACAAACATGGTCAGATATATCCTGTTATCAACCCAATTTTGATGATAGCTTGGCAGAACAAGGTCAAGACATTACTCTTAAATTTATTAGTCAATCGGGAACAAATGTTGACATTTTCTCTCTTAAACTAACAGTACTGTATGGTCTCAAAGGGGTAGCTTCTTACGCATTCCATGCCCAAGAATTGGGACAAGAAGACGAACGAGTTTATAAATTCTGTTATGAAGCTTTAGCAAACCTCGATAATCAAGACTTAAGTTTAGATCATTGGGTAAACTTAGCGTTGAAAGTTGGTGAAATTAACCTGCTAACAATGGAACTTCTAGATGCTGGACACACTAGCACTTACGGTCATCCCGTTCCTACTTTAGTTGACCTTCATGCAAAAGCTGGTAAAGCAATTTTAGTTTCCGGTCACGATATCCCCCAACTAGAAGCAATACTAAAACAAACGGTTGGTACTAGTATTACAGTTTACACTCATGGCGAATTGTTACCTGCTCATGGTTATCCCCGTCTCAAACAAACCTATCCCCATCTCTACGGGCACTATGGTACAGCTTGGCAGAACCAGACTAAGGAATTTGCAAAATTCCCAGGTGCGATTATTATTACTACCAATTGCTTGATGCCACCCCATGCAAACTATGAAGATAAGTTATTTAGTATTGGTCCGGTTGGCTACCCAGGATTGAATTATTTGACTGCTGAGGTTGATGGTAGCATTGATTTTGCTCCTGCAATTCGTAAAGCTCTAGAACTGCCAGGATTTAGAGAAGATGATGTTACAAATGTACCCCGTCAAGTAACAACAGGCTTTGCAAGAAATGCGATTTTGAGCGTTGCAGATCAAATAATAACAGCCGTTAAAGCAGGACAAATTCGCCATTTCTTCTTGATTGGAGGTTGCGACGGCGCCAAACCCGACCGCAATTATTATACCGAATTAGTAGAAAAAGTTCCCAATGATTGTATCATTTTAACTCTTGCCTGTGGTAAATTCCGCTTCTTTGACAAGGATTTGGGTGATATTGGTGGAATTCCGCGCTTACTCGATGTTGGTCAATGTAACGATGCTTACTCAGCAATTCAAATTGCATTAGCGCTAGCAAATGCCTTTGAGGTGGATGTAAACGAGTTACCGCTATCAATGATTTTATCTTGGTACGAGCAGAAAGCCGTTGCGATTTTACTCACCTTGCTCTACTTAGGAATTAAAGATATTCGCCTTGGCCCAACTCTACCAGCATTTATCTCACCAAACGTATTTAAGCTGCTGTCACAGAAATATAACTTACAACCAATTACCAAACCAGATGCTGACTTAGCGGCTTGTCTCGCATAGTGAAGCTATGCATTACAATAAATATTGCAGCGTCGCTTCAAATGTATACTGATGAATAAAAAGCTTAAGCCAGACTGGGCTGGTAAAGGTTTGCTATCCCAGTTTGTTAATTTGTTAATCCAAACTGAGCCTATTTACAAAGTGATGAAACACCAGGCTCGGCGAGTACTTATCAAAACTGCTGAAAAAAATGGTGTTCCCTGGCGCCAAAATTACGAGCAGCTAGAAAAATCACGAATACAACAAAATTTAGCGGCAGTAACTAACCCACAAATTACTTACCCAAAATATTATCAGGTACCTTTTCATGCTTATAGTGAGGGTAATTTATGTTGGCAAGCAGCATTTGAGGCGCCAAGCGCGACTTACTCAATGGCACTGCGGGTTTGGAAAAACGAGCCGTTAACTTGGGAAGTTGCTCACAACCGTCTGAGAGGTAGCTTTCATGATGTTTTGGAAATTTATGGGCCAAAACAAGTTAAAGATATTTTAGATATTGGCTGTTCGGTAGGTATTTCAACTTTGACACTACATCGTTACTACCAAAAAAAACAAAACCACCCGGTTCGGACGGTTGGTCTTGATTTATCACCTTATATGCTGGCTGTTGCTAAAACACTAGATACAAAGAATGAAATATCGCAATGGTTACATGCACTAGCTGAAGATACAAAATTACCAGATGATTCTTTTGACTTAGTAACATTACAATTTGTTACTCACGAACTACCTGGCGTTGCATCTAGAGCAATTTTTAAAGAAGCATTTAGATTAGTTCGACCTGGTGGCGCCATTGCGATTGTAGATAATAATCCTAAATCTAAAGTCATTCAAAATTTGCCACCAGTTTTATTCACGCTCATGAAAAGCACTGAGCCTTGGAGCGATGAATATTATACATTTAATATTGAAGAAGAGTTAAAAGAAGTTGGTTTTGAGGCGCCGTTGACTGTGGAAAGCGACCCGCGTCATCGAACTATTGTGACTAATAAGGGTGGCTAATATATATTGAATTATATTGAATGCACAGGCAGCCTGCCTGTGCTACATATTTTGACTAGTTAACACTTAAATTTGTGAGGAAGGAGTTATACCCTGTAGATGGCTCCCATACATCCTGATTCGCCAACCGAATCGAGTACTCAGGACGCTCATATAACTGTGGAGTCGGGTCAGGCAAGCTTAGTAAGACTTCGTAACTGCCTTTAGGCATATCTACTGGAATAGTTCCGCTAAAACCAACTTGATGTTGTTGTTGGGAAAACCAGCGACGAGGGTCAGTATTAACTGGAAAGCGATAGACTTGTTTGTTTCCCTGGTTACGTAAGATAATTTCCGTACTACGTGGATTGTATGGGCTAGCAAAACCATCATTGGCAATAGTAAAGCTCATCTTGAATTCGCCGCCAGAGTTTACACTCTCAGGAATCTTGGCTTCAACAATACGGAAGCGATATCCCAATTTGTTGGCAATGGTATTATAAATTCCTTCTTTCTTCCAACGGTCAATTACTGGAGCATAAAAATCTACATTTATATAACTCCAGTGAAAACGCTGCATTTCTGCTAAAGTGGTGTCGCTGTCTGTACGCGCGGATTGTGGAGTCACTCCACAGGTTTCTCCACCCACAACAACATAAGGAGAAATCGCTTCTAAATAGCCTTGCAAATCATTTTTTATATCAGGGCTGTAAATGTTATTACTATCATTGTCGTGAATTGAGTAAGTACCCGCATCATCGGCATTGGCTAAAAAGCATAAATTTTCATGGCCGATACGTGCTTGATTTATACCAGTAAAAGCTTGAGCATCGTTAAGTGGGTTAGGGTAGGCAGACCTAATATCAGATGGATAACGAAGCTGAACCATCCGTGTTGATGGTAAAGCATCCAAAAGTGCCGTCAAAACCTGTTGTTTGGATTGAAAGTCTTGAAGTCCATTTGTAGATGAGTGCCACTCACCCCACGCACCAATAAAGCCAGCAGGTAAGGCAGCTATTACATCTTGGTATTCTTGGAAAATAGGTTTCAGTTGTTGGATGTGGTTTAGTACTACAGGTAACGGAGCATCAGGTTGTTTCGCAGTTTCTCCAGGTATTGGGAAGTTATAAGAAATCCTGATAATTAACTTTATACCAGCTTTGCGTACTTCACTTAAACCGTTTCTAAATTCCTGTAAAAAATCTTCAGAAATATCCTTGTCACGAAACTGATCTAAACGAATGTAACTACGAGCAAGAGTGAAGCCTTGCTCGCGAAACAAATTCAAATCTTTATCTTTGGCAAATTCGATATTCGCATGAAAGCCACGTTCAGGATTGAGTATATACTCATCACTCGTTTGATAGTTTACAATCATAGGGCTTTGATTATTTGCACTAAAAGCAAATAACTTTTTGTTAGATGAGTAAACAAGTAGTAAACTGCATAAAAAGATGATAATCAATAGAAAAATGTGCTTTTTATTCACAAAGTTCATGAATCGCATAAATAAATTCTACAGTTGGGATGGATTAATTTAGTTTGACTTCAAACTAAATTATACTCATTTTTACTGAAAATTGTAAGCTTACATCAATTCAAAAACATTATTTTTTAACTTCTGATTTTAATCTCAAACAATACAATGATTCATAAAAAAGATTTCTCGACTTATTGAAGTCGAGAACCTAAAAAATTGAATATACAAGAAATTTTCTGCTTTGTTAAATCTAGGTATGAATCCAAAGTATAGAAATCAGCAGAGTAAATTAAAATGGTATAAGCGGACTAATCTCAACTCAAATTATACATCTTTTGTTTATTTAGCAATTTTAGCAACTGTTTCATTTTGATAAGAAATTTCCAGCGGTTGGTATTCATGCTCAAAATAGTAGTAACTGTAAGGTTCATTATTAGGATTAACTCCATTTACTACTTGTCCAATGAGATTTTGACCCGATTTCTCTAAAAGTTCGCGAGCAACAGTAGCATTAACAGAATCAACGACCCCAGGACGTACTACTAACAACACGCCGTCAGCCATTTGACCGAGAATTGCAGCATCAGCAGCTACATTTAATGAAGGAGCATCAATAATAACAAAATCGTAGTAAGAAGCAAAACTTTGAATTAGGCTGGCCATGCGTTTAGAATCGAGAAGTGAAGCTGGAGAAGGGGGAACAACTCCAGAAGGCAAGATGTCTAAATTATCCATAACTTTCTCAACCGCAGCCATAATTTCAGTTTGTCCAACTATAACATTACTAAGACCGTATTTATTAGGTAACTCCCAAATTTGATGTTGAACTGGACGGTGTAAGTCTCCATCTACTAGCAAGACTTTACGCTCCATTTGAGCCATTGCTAAAGCGAGATTAGCTGCAACGGTAGATTTACCTTCTTGAGGAACAGAACTAGTAACAAGAATAACTTTCAGTTCTTTATCGGCACTTACAAAATTAAGATTTGCACGTAGCATTCGGTAAGCTTCGCTAATCGATGCACGAGGGTTATCTCTAACAACAAGTTTAGGGATGGATGATTCTGCTTCTTGATTGTTGCGAAGAGATATTTTCGGCTTGCTAAAGGAGGGAATAACCCCTAATAATGTTAGTCCTAGTAATTCCTTAGCTTCATCTACAGTCTTAATTGATTTATCTCTTGCTTCTAAAAGATACATACTCGCGAAAGAAGCAATTAGAGCGACTAAACCGGC
This sequence comes from Calothrix sp. PCC 7716, assembly GCF_019977735.1. Lineage (GTDB taxonomy): Bacteria > Cyanobacteriota > Cyanobacteriia > Cyanobacteriales > Nostocaceae > Dulcicalothrix. The sequence goes on from NZ_AP025018.1 coordinate 2,606,843, forward strand.
GACATAATATGAATTACTACTAGAAACTGCAGGTGCTTCAGGTTCTTGAGCTTTGGATATAATCCTAACATTACCTATACTTTGATTTTCTGCAATTTTGCTTTCTTGCAGTCTTTGTAATAGAAGCGAGTAAGTAGATTGAGCAGCTTGTAATTTACGTTCTAATTCACGTTGTCGTTGCTCTAATTTGGGCAGATTTTTTATTCTTTCTCTATAACTATTTTCTGAGTTTATTAAAGTAAACAATTCGCTTGCTAACCCCAAACGCTGTGACTCTAATCTCACTAACTCTGCCGAAAGGTCTTGTTGCAACTGGCCCATCTGCAATTTGCTATCTAACTTGACTTGAATATTTCCAGAAACCTCTTGGACTCTCTGTTGTAATATAGCTTGCAAAGATTGTAACTTACTCGAAAGTTTTATAATTTCTGGATGGGTATCCATTAGTATAGTCCTTCTGTCTGCAAGTAGAGACTCTAGCTGATGAATTTCCTTAATAATTTCTTGTACTCCTGCCGACTGACTGAGAGATGTCATTAATACCGCTTGTTCGGATGACATCCCTAATCGCTGCCGGATGGCTTTTGACAGAGCATTGATATTAGCTAAATTAGATTTTTTATCACTAATTTGTTTCTGCAAATCAGCAATGACTTCTACTGCTTTACTTGCTTCGTATTTGAGTTCAACTACTTGATTCTTTTCTTTAAAGTCGCGCATTTCTACTTCTAATTTGCGAACTAGCTGTTCAGCTTTGGGTAATTGTTTTTCTAGAAATTTGCTAGCTGCTGAAGCCGCTGCTTTGTGAGCAGATACATTGCTTTCTAAGTAAACTGCTAATAGTGTATTTACAACTTGTGATGCAATCTTCGGATTAATATCTTTATAAGAAATTTTTAAAATGTCAGTTTTTTGAATTTCATTAACAGTTAAATTTGCTATGAATTCTTTTGGTTTTAAAAGATTACCTTCGTCATTTTTAAGCTGAAGTCTATTTATGGCTGTTTCTACAACTTCGTGAGAGCGAACAACTTCTGCCTCTGTACTTAAAGGATTTGTTTTTTCTGCTAAAGGTGTTAAATCTCCTATTTCTTTTCCTACACCTGTTAAGGAAGAAGTAGTATTAATTTTTTGAAATCTTAGCGATCCCTCGGCTACATAAATAGGTTTTTTTGACATAAGTGCTAAGAATACCAGTATAAAAATTGGTGGATATACAGCGACACCAGGGAGCCAACGTCGTTTTAGTATTAGCCAATACTTGGTTAAGTCAAAAGATGATGATTTCTCTTCCATAACACTATTACTCAACTTTTATACAAAACTGTTTAAATCTAAATAAATTATTCTTGGAAACTAAAGTTCTATTGATAAAATCAATTATTCATGAATACCATATAAGCAATTCAACTTATTAACGAGTAAACGCTTAATATAGCGTCAATAACTCGTTTTAAGTCTGTATCTGTAAGGTTAGAACCGGAAGGTAAGCAAAGACCGCGCGCAAATAAGTCTTCAGCAACTTCACCACCAATACATTCACACTCAGCAAATACAGGTTGTAGATGTAATGGTTTCCACACAGGACGAGTTTCTATTTGCTGCTTGGCTAATGCAATTCTAATTTGATCAGTATTTGCACCAAAGGTTTCAGGGTCTATTGTGAGGCAGGTTAACCAGCGACTGGAGTTCCCAAAACTTGCTTCTGGCATAAATTCTATCCCTGGTAGGTTGCCTAAAGCAGACGAGTAAACTTCATAGTTACGTCTTCTAGCTGCTACTCGGTCATTCAACACCTGCAATTGACCCCGACCAATACCAGCTAGAACATTACTGAGGCGATAATTATAGCCAATCTCAGAGTGTTGGTAATGAGGCGCCGGGTCACGTGCTTGGGTTGCTAAAAATCTGGCTTTTGCTACCAATTCTCGGTCATCGGAGACTAGCATTCCGCCACCGGATGTAGTAATAATTTTATTACCATTAAATGAATAGATACCAATGTTTCCGAAAGTTCCAGGTGTGCGTCCTTTATAAGTTGCACCCAAAGCTTCAGCTGCATCTTCAATTAAAGCAACACCATATTGATTGCAAACTTTCAAGATAGGGTCAATGTCAGCACTTTGACCATATAAATGCACTAGTACCACTGCTTTAGGTAATTTGCCGATACTCGAACGCTGTTCTAATGCTTCCTGTAGCAAGTCTGGATTCATGTTCCAAGAAGTGCGATCGCTATCGATGAATACTGGTTTTGCCCCAAGATAAGTAATAGGGTTGGCGCTAGCAGCAAATGTGAGAGTGGAGCAAATAACCTCATCACTATACCCAACGCCTATTAATTGTAATGCTAGATGTAAAGCTGCCGTACCAGAACTAACAGCAGCAGCATGAGCGGCACCTGTTACTTGACAAAATTCTTGCTCAAATGCATCTACATGGGGACCAACAGGAGCAATCCAGTTTGTATCAAAAGCTTCTTTAACAAACTCTTGCTCACGATCTCCCATGTGAGGAGTAGATAGAAGAATTGGTTTGCTCATTTTTTTAAAATAAATTATTTTTATTATTTTGTACAAACGACATATAGCATCTCAGAAAGTGGCTGATTTTGTAGTGACTCAAAATCATCGTACATTTTTCCTTGCTGAAGTTGAGTGTTGCCACCAACGGCAATTACTTTAAACCCAACTTTCTTCAACAACTGCTCGGCCTCTGAAGCTCTATACCAGTAAACATTGGGACCTTTATCTAACAGTGCTGATAAAAATTGAATTTTTTCATTATTTTTTACCCAAGGAATCGATTGAATGGAGACTTTTTTGGCTAGTATTGTCCTTAAAAATCGCAAATAAGCTACATAAATAGTGTATAGTTTTGAAGTTTGAATTTTGCCCTCAAAGCAGAGGAAAGAAAAGAGCGCTGTTCCACCTTTATCAAGTATTCGGTAAGCCTGTTCAAAAGCTTTTAATCTGCTATTTTCATCTTCCATCATGCTCAAAATTTGTTGCAAATATATTATCTGTTCAAAAGCATTGTTTTCATAAGTATTTAAATCAGTTGCATCATGAACTTCAAACGAAATACTACCACTAGTATCCTTCTTTTTTGCCTGTTGGATAAATTCCGGTAAGTAATCATAGCCAAACAAATTATTAAAGCCCATCTTCTTAATTTCCAACAAAATTCTACCACCACCAGTACCAGCTTCAAGTGTTTTTTTGTGATGTTGAAGATAACGCTCTACCAAAAACTTTTCTTCTAATATTAAACCTTGTCCATATGCCCAAGGTTCATACTCGCGAGTTCTGTAAACTTCTTTATTTGTGATTAACATAATGTATCCTTAAAAACATTAACTTTGAACTAAATATTGCTACGATACGCTGGAAAAAAATTAGAGTTGAAAAGCTGACTTATATCTAAATTTAAAGATTTAGCTCTCAACTTAACCAAATCATCATACTTCTCTTCATTTGTAATCAGTGAGAAAGTCATGAAGTTATGGGTTATCTTAGAAAAACCTGCTTTGAATTCGTAGAGACTATCTTTGGCACTTCCGACACCACCTCCTAAATGATATATTTTATTGCCACGCTCTTTTGCCCAGTATCTAACATAGTCATGCATCAGCTTGCTCGGCGCCTGCTTCAAGAACTTATTTCTAGTTCCTGATAAATGAAACTGAACAATACCGCAGCATTCAATAAATAAACCCGCGCAGGTGATTTGCCCTTCCCACTCGACGATACATAAGTGCAGCTTATCTCCTAATGAGGCAAGTTTTAAGAAGTAACTGTAATCAAAGTAGTATGAACTACTTGCACCAACACGGTTCATTGTTTCTTCATAAATTTCAATGAATTCATCAATATAAGCTTGTAAGGGAACCATTTTGGCTACCATACCTGCACGCTTACACCAGTTAATTTTTCTTCGGTGGTTATCTCGTGTTTGTTGCCATATTTCTGCATTCGTTATCTCCAAATTTACAGAAATAGTTTCCCCATGTACTCTACAGGTATTGGGAACTAAGAGTTTATCAAAATTATGATTTAATATTGGATGCAAACGGAAAAAAGCAGAACATACATTTTTATTCCTAAAGACAGTCTTCATGCTGGTAATTGCAGAGTTAATAAACTCTGATGAATTGCTTGCTGCTTGGTTTAACAAAATACCTGGGTAGCCATAAGGTGATGTTACATCAAATATTTCTGGTTCTAATTGAGTATCAAATAATTCATGACATCTTCGCAGTAAGTAGGGTAGAAAAAATATTTTCTCTCCTTCAATTATCAGAATTGCCTCTGGAATGCTATTAGTTCTTTGGGATTCTAAAATGGCATATTCAGGCAAATGATAAATATCGTGACGTATAAGTTGTAGAATTTCTATCCAAGTTGAGTTTTGAGCTTCAAGTATCTGAGTATTCATTTTTAACTAGTTGATAGAAAACCTATTTTTGGTAGCGAGTTAATTTACTGTATAACGATAAGCAGGGAAAAACCCCGATTGAAGTAAGATTTCTGGTTGAGTTTCTAAAGCCTTTGCTCGCAATTCAACAAGCTGAATAAATTTTTCTTCGTCTGTGACTAATCTTAATGTAAAAAACTTATGTCTCTGCCTTGAAAAACCAGATTTGAAAGTATGTAAACTATCTGTGGTAGACCCCCCAATTCCACCTCCTATATGTAAATAATCATTACCCCGTTCTTTTGCCCACAATCGAGCATGATGTAATAATAAATTAAAAGGAGATTGACTTAACAAGTCATTTTTTGTTCCTCCCAGATGAGCTTGAACTATACCACAGGATTCAAAAAACAGGCTGGTACAGATAACTTCTCCCTCAAATTCAACAATACATAAGTGGAGTTTATCTTGTAAACTTAATAATTGATTAAAGTAATCATCGTCAAAGTAGTATGATTGATTTGCTTTGACGCGATTCATTGTTTCTTCATAAATCTCGGTAAATTCTTTATAATATTCGGAGAAAGAAACAGTTCTTGCTGTAAAGCCGAGTCTTTTACATTTATTGATTGTACTCTGGTGTCCTTTTCGCGTGTGCGCCCAAATTTCTGGTTCAGAAAGTTTTAAATTTATAGATACTGTTTCACCATTCAAAGTAAAATTACTTGACAAACAAGTTTCTAATAACTGTTCGTTCAAAATAGGATGCATCCTGAGAAAAACAGAACAAATGCCTCTAGACTTTAAAACATCTTGGAAATTTTTGAAGGCAGCATCTAAAAAATCTAATGTCATTGCTTCTTGATTAACCAAAATGCCTGGATAACCATATGGAGAGTAAATATCAAAAATATCACTGAGCGTAAATTCTTCGACATCATTACAATTACGTAACAAATATGGTACGAAGAATATTTTATCTCCTTCAGTTATCAAAAGTGCTTCTGGTATGGTTTTAGTTCTTTTTGCTTCTAATGCTAAATATTCGGGCAATTGATAAATATCATGACGTACTTGCTGTAATACATCCTGCCATAAAATATTTGAAATATCAATGATTTCAGCTTTCATAATTTGAACTCCGTTTAGAAGATAGGGTAGATTATTTCATTTTTAATTTTGAATTGCTAAAAATTTTTATTCAGACCATAAAACTGGAAATGCTGCTGGGTCGCTAAAATCAGGATTACCGTTGGGTAATTTCCGACATAAGGATTCATCAATAATGTGAATCTCTTTCCCTTCTTTATTCCAAAAAGGTTGATAATAGTTGTCAGCGTCTTGCAGGTGTACAGCTAATGCCAAGCGGAATGACTTGCTGTAGTTGGGTAAACTGCCATGAATTGTCCAGCAGTGATGAAAGCTAACTTGACCCTTCTTTAAAGACATGGGTATTTTGACAACTTGGCGCCCACCTTGTTGAAATATTTTTTCCATTTCCTCAAGATTATAGTTGTTAAAAAAGCGAGTGTCTTGGGTACCTGACCACTTATGACTTTTATCTAGTACAACTAAAGGGCCGCGAGTTTCGTCGCAGTCGTGGAACGGAATCCAAGCAGTAAGTAATTTGTGAGAACTGCAAGTTGCCCAGTAAGCTCGATCTGCGTGCCAACCAACAGCGCTTTTACCAGTTTTATCTTGAGGTGGTTTATAAACAAGTTGGTCGTCCAACAGACGAATTCGATTGGTTCTAGCTAATCGGGCTGCAATGGCGCCAATAATTGGTTGTAAAGCCAAATGACGTAGTTTGTTGCTTTGTAAAGAAACGAACTCATTATTGCGAATAATATCATAACCATCTTCTTTTTTCCAGTTGCTGTAACCGATGGTAATAGGAAGCTCTGCATCTCGCTCTCCCTGATAAAACCTTTCGCTAGCAAGAATTGCTTCGTCGATAATGTCATCGGGAATAATCTTTTTAGAGATATACCAACCGTGTTCTTCGTAAAAAGCAATATCTTCTTCAGTTGGTAGTAGTTCTAGTAGTTCCTCTGCCAGAGCTTCGGTAAGTAGTTTCATTTTTTATCTCCATTTGCACAATTATTTATTACGTTTATGAACATAAATTGCTGTATAAATTAAATATTTAAGTTAAATTAAATAATCTGCCTAATCGAGTAAAAAGCTTCAGCAGCATATCGATTGACAGTACTACCGCGTAAAGTTGCTAGCGCCCTAATAGTTTCCTCAGAACGCTCATCTGGAAAGCCTTTAATTTGTGATACATATGCTTGCATAGCTTCAAGTTTTGTATCTAAATAAGCAGAAATATCTATAAACACATTAGGAACAAAATTTGGTGCTAAATAAGGAGCATTCCAGTTTGTTTCAGAGAGAGTTTCGTAAGCGTATATAGTTTTTGGAGCAAAAGGGCTATTGGGTCTTGCCGCTACCAATGATGATAAAAATACTTTTTGGTGGTCAAGGTGAATATCTCCCACAAAAGGAACAAAAAGTATATCTGGTTTAAGTTTTTTAAGTATATCAAATATTTGTTTATTAACATCACGGTGAGGTACAGTATCTAACCTTGCCGCTGTGAATGAAAGAAATATTGTCTCTTTAACACCCAAAATTTTATGAGCAGCGACAGCTTCTTTTTTGTCTTGAATTCGTTGCTCTTCTGTAAAATCAGGTGGGAAACCTTGAGCAACTATTACCACATAAACTTCTGCTCCCTCCAAAGCATATCTTGCTATTGTACCTCCCACTCCTAAAACTTCATCATCTCCGTGTGGTGCTACTACTAAAATCTTCATTTTGCCAAATTCCTTTAATTTAAAAAAAAATATGCTTAAGTAAGCTGATACTATCTAATTGATTTTGCCGTAATCTTTTACGTGTTACGGCAAAAATCTTCTATTTTAAAGTCTCAATGAGAGCGCGATTGTTGACGATATCGTAACTCTTGGGACGAATTGTAGCTTCTAGTTTTCTTGCTTCAAGTAGGGATTTTTCATTTCGGAATTCTCCCCAAGTAATTACCGCAAAAGTTTTGATTAAGATAACAAAATCTAGCCACAGCGACCAATTTTTTAAATACCAGACATCTAAACAAATACGTTCTTCCCAAGTTAATTCGTTATTTCCATTTACTTGGTGCCAACCAGTCATGCCAGGAGTATCGAGGAGCCTATACTTTTGGAAATCATCGTAATCCTCTACTTGTTCGGGAATAGTCGGACGTGGACCAACAAAGCTCATTTCCCCTTTAAGAATATTCCAAAATTGTAAGATTTCGTCTAATCTGCTTTTTCGTAAAAATTCACCTAAAGCAGTTATTCTATCTTCGTCTGGTAAAAGATAACCTTCGCTGTCACGGGCATTAGTCATGGTGCGAAACTTATAGATAGTAAAAAGGTCACCATTTTTGCCAGCACGAACTTGGGTGAAAATTACAGGACTACCCATTTTGAAATAGATAGCAATTGCCATTACAAAACTTACAGGTACAAATACTGCTAAAGCAACAGCAGCAGCTATTTTATCAAATATGGTTTTGATAAATTTACTAAAGGGCTTATTCTCGATTGCAAACAAAGTGCTATTTGCCATAATTTAAAACCTGCTCTTAATACAATAAGTAACTTTTAACAATGCACGAGTTGCTTTTGCATAACATCGGCATACAAATTTTCGTGAAGCTTAATAATGTGGCGCACATCATAGTTCTTCATGCGCTCTTTTCCCCGTTTAGCTGTTTCCCTAGCTGCTTCTGAATTATTCACTACCCAAGTCATAGCAGCAGCAAATCCCTCTATATCTCCTACCGGAACTATTAACCCGCATCCATCCGCGAGCAAATCCCGAATTCCACGAGTATCGGCGCCGATGACAGGTGTTTCCAAGCACAATGATTCCATTACACTTCTCGGTAATCCTTCCCGCTCGGAAGCCATTAAAGTCGCAATCGAGGCACGCATTAAAGTTGGCATATCTCGACGATGCCCTAAGAAGTGTACCTGTTTTTTGATACCTAAATCTGCTGCAAGACTCTGCATCTCTTGAAAAAGTGGCCCTGTACCAGCGAATGCCAAATGTACGTTTGGTCTGCCCAGTTTTGCAAATGCTCTAAGCATATCTCTATGGCGTTTTCCTGGGTTAAATTCAGCGCTGGCTAAAATCATTACGTCTTCTGATTCCAGCCCAATTTCCTTACGCACCGCTTGAATATCAGCCTGAGAAACTTTATCGGGGTTGTAATAATTCAAGTCCACTCCGATTCCAGGCATATAATAAAGGCGTTCTTTTGAAATTAAACGATGACGCTTGGCTGCTTCTTCATCCTCTCCATTAATTACTACCATATAGTCAGTCCAAGGAGCAGCAACTTTTTCAAAAGTCAGGAAAATTGCATTTTTGGTAAATTTATTCCCACGGAAGAAGTGAAAACCGTGGACTGTATAAACAAGTTTTGGTTTGGGTTGCTTTTTAAGACGACTAAAAGCTAATCGGGTAACAAAAGCAGCTACAGCAGTATGTACATGTACTATATCATATTCTTGTTTTTCTAGTACTTGCCGAATCTGTCGGGGGGCAACTATTAAGTTTTGTTGGTCTAAAGGATTACGAGAAAAATCCACATCCCAAACATTGTCAAAATTTTCCACACATTCAGACATGGCAGAAGTTTGTAAAGACATTGCGTCTACCTGCCAACCTTGACTGCGGAAGTGTTGAGCAAATGGCAATAAAAAGCCATTTAAAGTTATTGGAACCGTTGTTACCATTAAAAGCTTTGTCATTTTCTTCTCCTCATGCTGCTATCTGTATAGCTTCTATCAATTCCGCCAACCCATCACGAATAGTAACTTTGGGCAGCCATCCCAATGCTGTCAGTGCTGTGTTATCAGCGATACTGTGGCGAATATCTCCAGGTCGAGGTTCTTTGTGAATGGGTTGCAAGCTATGGCCAGTTAAGTCATTGAGTAAATGGGCAATGTCAAGTAAAGAGGTTGCTTTACCTCTACCAACATTGAAAGTTCTGCCTGCTGCATCGGGGTGTTCCATCACTAAAAGATTTGCTGCTACCACATCCGAAACGTAAACAAAATCCCGACTTTGTTGACCATCACCGAATATAACCGGAGCAACTCCTTGTACTAGGCGATCGCAAAATATAGATATCACTCCAGAATAAGGGCTAGATGGGTCTTGGCGCCGACCAAATACATTAAAGTAGCGTAAGCATACAAATTCCACTCCAAAAGTCCTGTTATAACAATGACCCATAAGCTCAGATGCTAGCTTATCTACTCCATAAGGAGTAATCGGGTTAGTTGGCATCGACTCCCTCTTGGGAAGAGTTGGTTCATCGCCATAAACCGCAGCACTTCCTGCAAAGACAACACGACGAACACCGTATTTACGTGCTGCTTCTAAAACATTGAGAGTGGCGCCGTAGTTAATTTTGTCTGTTCCTACGGGGTCGTTTACAGATATGGGCACGCTAGCGATCGCTGCTTCATGGAAAACATATTCGCATCCTTGAATAGCAGTTTCAACAGTTGCGTGGTCAGTGACATCACCCAGTAAAACTTCAATATCTTCGGAAGGTATAGCAGCAATATTTTCTAGCTTTCCAGTGGAAAGGTTATCTAAAATTCGAGCTTTATAACCTTTTTTAACCAAAGCTTCTACTATATGTGAGCCAATAAATCCACATCCACCAGTGACTAAAACTGTTATTTTATCTGTAGCCATTGTATATAGTTTCTCCTGACTAGCTACTTTAAATCAATCTGTCCAAAGGTTTAATTGCATTCTGCCAATATGATTAATTATGATTATATTTGGTTTACTAAACCACACATTTACTCATTCTTTAGAAGCATATAATTGGAGCTGAGTTTCCAAAGAAACCATTTTCCTTAATGATGTCTTCCCGGCTACTTCAAGGTACAATTTTTCATATTGCTCTACGACATTTGCTAAAGAGAAATAATTAATGATTCGTTCTCTGGCAGCTTTACCTAAAGCTTGTCTTGCCTCCAGACCTATAGCAATTAAATCTTGCCAAGCATTAGCTAAAGCTTCTGGATTCCGTGGTTCTACAACTCGACCCGTATTACCAACAATCCACCCAGAATCACCAACATTTGTTACTACACAAGGAATACCACAAGACATAGCTTCTCCTATTACTAAAGGAAAAGCTTCTCCATAAGCAGAAGAAACACTTAACACGTCTAGGGCAGAAAATATATTAGATGTATCACGACGTTCTCCAAGTAAATAGACTTTATTCCTAATCTCTAAATCCTGAATCAACTGTAACAAACTCTGATTACTATAATCAACATCTCTACCAGCTAGAAGAAAGCGAGCATGAGGAAATTTTTGAGATAGTAGTGCTGCCGCTTTAATAAAATTAGCATGGTCTTTCATTGGATGATAACGACAAACTAGTCCAATTAAAAATGTATCTGGTTCTAAACTAAGTTCACTGCGAAGTTTACATTTTTGTTCCTGGGATGCTTGAAAGTGTAACGTATCAAAGCCATTAGGAATAACACAAGTATTATCTCGATAATATCCCAATATTTCATGTTGTTTTTTACTGTTCTGAGATACAAAAACGACTTTGTAATTAAGTTTTGAAAGCAAAATACCTAATTTAATCAGGATTTGCGTAAGTATTTTTTCCGACTTTAAAGAATTAATAGAATGGTGAATACACCAAATAACAGGTATTTTTTTGAAGTTAAAAAGATTTGCAAATTGTGCTGCCATATTACCTTGATACATCCAACCCTGGATAATATCAGGCTTAATCTGATTGACTGTACGTATTAATTTCCAAGCAGCTACTAATGTCGGTTTTCCCGGTTCCATATCAATTGTATAGACGGGTATGTCTAAAGATTGTATGCGTTCACCAATTGTACCATTATTCATTAAAGAAAGAACAACAGGGCTAAATTTTGCTCGATTAATTCGTGTTAGTAATTGATACAGCATTACTTCGGCACCACCAGTGTAAAGACCAGTTGTGATATATAAAACTTTCATAGACTATATCCTAATTTAAATAATTAAAAGTGACACTCAATTGTTTTGTTTGGCTTTTTTTTGACATTACACCCATTAAAGAAAAAATAGTAAGGGTTTCGCGATCATAGACAACTGTGTTGCTAAATATTGACCAAATCAAGGTAAAAACTACTAAGAATAAGCCTAAATTCTTTGCTTCACCATTAGCTCTACTTTGAACAGCAAAAACTAGCCAAGGTAAAATGATAATTCCCACTATTCCATGTTCGAGCATATATGACAAATACATGTTATGTGGTAGAATTTCACCCCAAGTTTTAACAAAGCCAAAACCATGACCTGAAAGTGGGCTTTCTAAAATTTTTTGCCAAGAATATGTAACTACATCTAAACGAGATGTATCATCAGAAGCCTGACGCGAGGTAGGATTAGTAAAAGTTGAAATTCGAGTTTGTAAATCGTAATTAATAATTCCTAAATTTGAAGCTTCTGATTCAAGGAATTCTCCTAAAATTGAAAAATTTAAAATTAATGCTAAAACACCTGCAAAAATAAAAATTAACTGTTGCTTTGGTAATATTTTTTTAATAAAAAACAACGTTATTAAAATTATCATACAAATCATACCACCTCGAGAAAAAGTGGTAAATACACTCAAAAATACGATTAAGCAAAAAGGCAAGCGGTATTTGGGAGGTAACAAACCAACAGTAAAGATTAAAGCGTTAATTAATACGCAAGCAGCTTTATTTGGATCTGTATAAAAGCCTGCTGGACGTCCTGTTGGATTAAATGTAGTTAAAGTATGCCATATTTCTGGTTGAAACAACTCAGCTATGTAGGTATAAATGTTCCAAAAAATAACACAAAATATACTTATTCTAGTAATTTTAATAACAATATCTTTACCAGAAAAAACAAATGAACTTACACACAAAAAAATTACTACTAAAATCCGGTCGTCTAATTCTTGGTTAACTAAATCGTTTTTGATAGTTAGCAAGTAAGAAAGGAAAGAAAAAACAACATAAAAAATACACCATCCTAAAAGTGCATTAGGAAAGTATTTATAGTTAAAAGAGAGAAACGAAGGTACTAAAGGTGTAGCAGCTAAACCGACAGCTAGGACTAACACGTAAGGAGGAGGAGTGTAACCAGAATCAAACCAATAAATATCTGCCGCTGTGAAGAAAACCCCAACAATTACCACTGCTAAAAAACATTGATAATACACAAGAAAATTATTAGTTTTCTTAGAAGATGAAATAGTCATAAGTAGAATACCTTAGTCATTATCTGAATAAGCATCTCTAACAATATTTAAAAAAAGTTATTTCAGAAAAAATTACGCTGCAAACAATAAACTCAAATACTCAGAAACTGAACGTTCAACAGAAAAATCTTGTGCCCTCTTCAGCAAGGTTTCTCTACTTACAGTATTATCAAGTACAGCGACCATCGCCTCAGAAAGTGCTACTGAATCTTGGACTGGCACTAAATAACCGTATTTTCCTTCGTCTAAAATTTCGTTTGGTCCGCTGGGGCAATTAGTAGAAACTACAGAACAACCACAAGCCATTGCTTCAATAATTACAGTTGGCAATCCTTCCCAGCGAGATGAAAGCACAAATGCTTTGGCATTGTACATATATGCGTAAGGATTGTCAACAAACCCAGGTAAGGAAATATCTTCTGCAATGCCTAGTGCATTAATACTCAATTCTAACTCTGCTCTTAATTCACCTTCACCTAAAATAATGAGTTTAGCTTGTTTTTGTTTTCTTAACAGTGAAAAAGCCTGAATTAGATTTTGAAAATCTTTTTGTTCAGATAAACGTCCTACAGCTACAAATACTGGTGCTTCTCCTTGCTTAAACCAAGGATGTTCTACATGCACTTGTGCTTTCTTTAAAATTTCATCATCAACTATTGGATTGTGGATAACATGAACTTTTCCTTTTGGAAAAGCAAGTATAGACTCCAAATCTTCAGCTACACCTTTAGAAACACCGACAATGGCACCTGCACGAGGATAAAGAGTATGCACAAGCAGCGAAAATACTCTATTTAACAATGATTTTGAATTTTTGATAGAGGCAGATAAATTGTTTTGTTCTACCAATACCAATTTAGTGTTTGTACCAGAAATCTCTTTTGCTAGAGCAGCTGCTACGTTTGCATATTCCAGATGTGAAATTAAAGCGTCTGGTTTGTGATGCTTTAAATACCGGGCTAAAGGTAAGATAGCCTTTAAGACTCTACCTGCACCTAAATCTACAACACGTACTTCCTTCGGTACTTGGTTTAAATAGGGACCCGTTGCATCAGCTAAAACTAAATCTAAAGTAAAATCTCCTCCTGACATACCTTTGAAAAGCTTAATCGCAGCTTTTTCAGCACCACCACCAAATAAACTGGGGAGAAAACAGGCAATTTTTTTTGTCTTCATAGCTTTACCCAAAAAATCTGAATCAATTATTGTTTATCGACAATATTATGAAATTATCTCTTTGAAGTTAGATTTATATTTTTCACGCAAAACTAATTTAAATAAATTTTCCCATTCACTTAATATTTTTTCAATACTAAAGCGTTCTGTTACCTCTGGTGCGTAGGCGCCTAAACGTTGTCTTATTTTTTCGTCAGACATTAAATTATCCATAGTTTTCGCTAACGATGAGACATCTTCGCTCGGTACTAAAATTCCATCTATACCATCACGAATAATTTCTCTAGGTCCGCTGTGACAATCAGTTGAAATTACAGGTAATCCACAAGCCATTGCTTCACCAAGAGCCATTGGAAAAGCTTCGTGTCTGGAAGACATAACAAATAATTTAGCTCTTTTTAAAATTGCAAATGGATTGTTTACAACCCCTAGAAAAACTACTTTACCAGATAAACCTAAATTTTCTTTCATTTCTTCTAGTTCGTCATAAAGTTTTCCTTTTCCTAATATTAATAACTGCCATTCAGGATGAAGATGAGCGATTTTAGCAAAAGCAGATAATAGGATATCAAATCCTTTTTGAGGTAGCAAGCGACCCATCGAGACAACCCATTTTTTTTCTGTTTTAACATCTTGATTCAAAAAAGTTACAATTTCTTCTTGATTTTGCAATACAAAAGGGTTATAAATAACTAATCTTTTGCTTTTTGCCAACCAATCGAAAGCAACATCTACTCCCTTACTAACGCTCACGACTCTAGTCGCATAAGGATAAGAGAAACGTCGCAGTAACTCCCATATTCTGCCGTAAGAAAACATCTTTGGGTCTGAGTGTTCCGTCACAAGCACAGGTAATTTACTTTGAAATAAAGATATTATTGTTAAAATATTTGTTGATGTTAAGTGTGATAAAACTATATCTGGTTTAGTAGAAATTATAGCTTGTCTCAACTTTATTAAGCGGTTTAAATTGTTATAAAGAGCTTGGAAGACATTTATAGAATCGCTCATTATTCCCAAAGCTACCCTAATTACACCCTGTGGTAAACTATAAAAATCTGTCTCTTGCCCGTATAGCGTGATTACAGTAACTTTATGTCCTCTGTCGATTAATCCTTTTGCAAGTAATACTACAACTCTTTCTGCTCCACCACCGTATAACGATGATATTACTAATGTAATATTCATAAATTGACCTCACTTTTATTATTATTTGTGATTTCCTTTAAATATTTGAAAGAGAAGAAGAGTAAAAAATTAAATGAAATTAAATAGACAATACTAGTTGATAGAGCAATACCTTGAATACCGAAGAAATGCATTAATGTATAATTACCTATAACATTAACTATTAAGTTTAAAGCAGAACCCCACATTAAAATACGATTTTTTTTGATAGAAATTATTAATTGAACTAAAAAAACTGCTCCAACATAAAAAGGAATTTGCAAAGCGTAACAGTTCTGAATTTGAGATACTAGTTGAGTATCTTCTGGTGTAAATGAACCTCTCTGTAAAAG
Organism: Calothrix sp. PCC 7716; assembly: GCF_019977735.1. Lineage (GTDB taxonomy): Bacteria > Cyanobacteriota > Cyanobacteriia > Cyanobacteriales > Nostocaceae > Dulcicalothrix. The sequence goes on from NZ_AP025018.1 coordinate 2,622,281, forward strand.
CAATTTTACTATTGTCTCAGAAGCAAATACTAATAATACTGTAAATGGCAAAGTTACAATAAATATTAATCGTAAATAATGTTTTAATGTGTGTAATACACCTTGCCAATCATGGTGAGCAACCATTTTAGAAAAATAGGGAATGACTGCGGTATTTAGTGCTGTGGTAGTTAAAAATATTGGCAATACAACCACCTTATCAGCATAATTTAGTGCTGCTACACTTCCTGGAGCTAGCATTGCTGCCATTGACTGGTCTACTATACCAGTACTACACATTAAAAAAGCAGCAGTAACAGATGGTAAATATTGAGCAACTACTTGACGTAAGTTTTTACTAAAACCATGCCATTTGGGTAGCATTGAAATTCCCTGCCTTTTAAGTTCTAGCCCTAGAATTACTATCTCTAATGTTGTACCGCTAAGTAAACCTGCAACTAAGGAAAAACTTTTCCAAGACTCTAAACTTAGTAGGAATATTATAGTTGCTACTGGCGTTAGTGTTGGAGTAAAAGCTGAAAGAGCAAAACGCTCTTTCGCATTCAAAATTGCACTAAAAATTGTAATACAACCACTAATTAAAACAAAAGGCGATACTGCATAAATTAAATGAAATGTCAGTTCTGTTTTTTCTATATTAAAACCTTTTGTAATGAAAGGTACATAGATTGGCGTTGTCACTACTATTAAAATAGCCGTAATAACTAGTAGCGACAAGGCTAGAACCATTGCTCCAGACAACAAGGATTGAGCAGACTTTCTTCCTTCTTTTTCCAAAACTTGAATGTATGTTGGTACTAAGGCTTCATTTAATGCTCCTGCAATAACATTAATGATAAAAAAGGGAACCATTATAGCAATAAAGTAAGCATCTAATTCATCATTAGTACCAAATTTCCAGGCAACTACTAATTCTTTAAGAACAGCTATCCCTTTGCTAAATCCAACTCCTAGACCAACAGTAATTGCTGCACCGAGTATTTTTCTATTAGTTGAACCAGTTGTCAGTCTATTCCATAAACTCAATATTTTTGTTAGATACATGATAGCCTATATATTTGACTTTTCAAGCTACTTTATGCACTTTTTGCCTCTGTTCTCGGATACTTATTAATATTGTTTAATAGTACCTTGTCATTGGCTGAAACATCGACTTGTGGATTGTTGTCCAAATACTTAGGTTTATAACCCGGCGCCACCTGTTCAAGCAAAAACATAATAGAATTAGCATCATTCTTAGCAGCAGCTTGGCAAAGCGCATTCACAGCAGTATTCAAATTATCAGGAATTATTTGACTTGCATTCTTCACCATGAATAGCTTTTCATGCTCTGTGGGGTCATACTCTTCACCTTCTATAAACAACTCCTCAAATAACTTCTCTCCCGGTCGCAACCCTGTAAACACAATATCAATATCTTTATTGACCTCATATCCCGACAACCTAATTAACTCTTCTGCTAAGTCTACAATTTTCACTGGTTGACCCATATTTAACATCAAAACTTCACCTCCTCTACCAAGTACTGCTGCTTGCAACACTAATTGCACCGCTTCAGGAATGGTCATGAAGTAACGACATATATCTGGGTGAGTAACAGTTATTGGACCACCTGCGGCAATTTGCTTTTTGAATGTAGGAACAACGCTGCCACGACTTCCTAATACATTACCAAAACGCACTGCTACATACGGCTTTCCACTTTGTTTCGCTGCTTGCAATACCAACATCTCAGCCACTCGCTTACTGGCGCCCATCACATTAGTAGGGTTTACAGCTTTATCAGTGGATATCATCACAAAGTGATTAACATTATATTTCAAAGCTAATTCAACTAAGTTTCTCGTACCCACAACATTATTAGTTACCGCTTCAGCAGGATTGACTTCCATTAGAGGTACGTGCTTGTGTGCAGCTGCATGGAAAACTACATCAGGCTGATGACGCTCAAAGGCGTGCTGTAAACGGTCTCGGAAGCGAATATCTGCGATGAATGCTGATAAACGCGGGCTGTAACGCAAAGTTTTGCTTTCCTCTTTGAGTACCTGAATTACTTGCTCAAGCTCTTGCTGAATGTTGAATACCGAATTCTCACCATGTCCAACTAATATCATTTCACTAGGACGACATTTAAGAATTTGACGACACAATTCACTACCTATCGAACCTCCGGCGCCTGTAATTAGAACCTTTTTGCCTCGAATAAACTGATTCACACGCTCAGTTTCAGTTTGAACCGGTTCACGACGTAACAAGTCTTCTATTCTGACATCGCGAATGCTTTCAATGCGAACACGACCATTCAAAATCTCATTAAGTCCAGGTACGGTACTAGTTTGAATATTGGCCCTTTTACAAATATCAACAACATCGCGAATTACTTGCCCTGTAACACTTGGCATCGCAATAATCGCTTTACGAGCATACAGTCTTTCAGCCGCTTCAGGAATCACACTTCGGGCGCCGACAACACTCACACCGCGAATGCGTGTATTTAACTTTTGTGGGTCATCATCAATAAAAGCAACAGGACGTAAACCAAGATGAGGATTACGCTGCATTTCTTGCACTAAAGACACTCCAGCATTTCCGGCGCCGATAACTATAACACGCTCTTCTAAATCAAAACTAGCACGTCGCTGTTGAAGACGTTCAGTAACTCGAAAGCTAAAGCGAAGTCCACCAATCATCAGACATGTAAGCAATCCATCAATAAATGGTAAGGACTCTGGTAGTCCATCTACAGTTGCTGGCAAAACAAACTTCAAAGTATCAAATAGTATTACCTGTACAATGACTGCCGCAGTTGTAAGAACACCCACATATACCAGTTCTTCAATACTCGCATAGCGCCAATAGCGACGATAAAATCCAAAGCTCCAAAAAACAGCTATCTTAATTACTAAAAATAGCCCTGTTGCTATCGGTAAACTTTCTGCATATGATTTTATATCAATTTTTCCGTCTAGACGCAAAAGTAATGCTAGTAACGGCGTTATAGAAAATATGAATACGTCAACAAAGAATAAATGACGATTCCGTAGCTTTAGCAACAGTTTGGAAACTATATTTAAAGTATTTTTAACTAACCAGTGAGAAACGAAAAATAAAATATTCATATTCGTCCAGTCCTTCTGGGAAAATCCGCACGCACCTCCACGAAACACACGTTCACAAACGTATGTTCAAGCGAAGGGCATCAGTATAACTAACCGTTTGGTAGCAAACGTTACAGTTGTAAAACTTATACAATCAAAACTCGACTAGTTATTAAAACTTAGCCGATTGATATGCATTTAAAATTGATTTAAGTGCCTATGCAAGCTATTCTAAAGCTGCATCGTTACAAATACTAAAGCAGCTATATTCTAGTAGATGGGTAGATAACCTGCACTCAAAAACTTATAAAAAAACCGGGTTTCTAGGCAAGATCGTCAATTTTATTACAATATGTCAACTAAAAAACCGGGTTTCTAGAATTTTGTTACTTTTATCTGTTGTATTTAAAACGAACATATGATTATGCACCCTCAGACACGACATTTTTCTTAAGTCACAATGCTCAAAAAAATACTTTTCAAACACGCTTATACCAAGCAAACGCTTAGAAGTCGCCATTAACGCTTAACCATCCCCACTGCCTATGAGTGAGAACTCAGGCAGCTAGAACACTAGTTGATAGGAAAACCAACACCCAAACCAAAGCGCTTTTTTCAGCTTTTGTTTTATGTTTTCATCTTTCCTATTTTCTTGTAACAGTTTTATCTAAACTAAGTGTGCCATTTTGGCATAACTTTGATGAATGGTGTCTCACCCCTCTAAGTAAAAACTACACACCACCTAATATAAGGTGACAAAAGAGCATATTATTTTTAAATACTTTATAGGTTTACAATCTCATACGGTTAAAAAAATAGTAATATTAATCACGTTTATCTGTCCAAAGCAAAGTATAAAACGCAGAACTAAAATAAAAACTCACCAATCATAAATTAACAAAACCACACAAGTAAAAATTATGACTCCAATAAATAAAGCTAATCATTGCAGAATACCATTTTGAATCTAAACAGCATTCCACAATGAGACGTTCAATATATTCAGTATTTGCTCGTCTAAACTTTAGCTTCTAACGACTTTAACAACTCCGTGTTCACACCAGATTCACGAGTTAGAACTATTTTGCCAGTACGTGCAATTTCCCTAAGCCCAAATTTTTGCAATACTTGTACTATCGCGACCATCTTACCAGGGTCGCCTACAACCTCTAAAGTCAGCGAATCTTCAGCAACGTCCACAACTCGCGCACGAAATATCTGAGAAAGCTCAACAATTTCTGAGCGGTTACTACTTGTTGCATTAACTTTCAGCAACATTAGCTCGCGCTCAACGCAAGGAGTTTCTGTAATATCCTGAACTTTCAGAACATTAATCAATTTATAAAGCTGTTTGGTTAGTTGCTCAATAATGCGGTCATCACCAGGTACAACCATCGTAATTCGCGAAACACCCGATTGTTCAGCAGGACCAACGGCGAGACTCTCGATATTAAAACCACGACGCGCAAATAAACCTGATATACGGGAAAGGACTCCCGCTTCGTCTTCAACTAGTACGGAAAGTGTGTGTTTCATGGTAGGTAGCGGCAGCAACCTTAAAGACAAATTAAAGTTTAGATAATAATTGTAAACTTAAAGATGTTTCCCTACAATAAACGGCGCCGCAAATCTTCAGGTGTATTGCAGTTAAAAAACATATCTGTACTAGAGTCAGGCAAAACATCAACAGTGTTTTGGTCTAACCATTGCTGAAACGAACGTCCACCTTCACTAATATATTTATTAAGTCCCAATAAACAACTTTTGCGATAAAAACCACACAAAGGTTCCCACCCTTTTTCATGCTTCGCCAAAACCGCGATTGCCTCTGCCCTACTATTCTCCAATCCTTCTATCCACCCTTGCAACACTTTCACCTGTAAATTCGGTAAATCACAAGCTAAAAGTAACACCCACTCAGTACTAACTTCAACTAACGCGCGCGCAAATCCTACTAAAGGACTACCAGCATTATTACTACCCTCAAACGGCACCTCACGAATAAACTGACAACCCACTGGCAACAAATCTTCATAACGTTCTTGCCAAGGAGTAACTACATAAACACTATCAGCACAAGCTACAGCAACTTGATAAACTCGCAACAACAAAGGTGCCCCATCCACGCTTATCATCGCTTTATCCTGACCCATGCGCGAACTTTTCCCACCTGCCAATATAATCGCACTGACTTTCTTACTCATCCGTTACATCCGTTACATCCGTTACATCCGTTACATCCGTTACATCCGTTGCGAACTTTGCTTTACCTGCTCCAACAACTGCTCTATACTATTGGGCGCCGGGAGACATTTTAATCCTTGACAAACCAAACCTACACTACCGGACGGTAAATTAGATATTTCAGAAAATACCACCGTAGGTAGATGCTGAGATATTAATAACTCTATTTGATTTGAAGTAGTGCGAATTAAAGTTGAATTCCGATACCAATCCTTAGCAGCAAACAAACTAGGACAAGCTTGGGGAGCGCTACTCATTACAGAACTAAAAGCTTTTAAACTTTTTTCTGCTAAATCCAAATAATGTAAATTATCAGTAAGCAAAGCAAGACGTACAAGATTTGCAACTGCAACTCCATTCGCTGAAGGAATTGCACTATCTTGGTAATTGCGTTCTTTAATAATCAACTCTTGATTACTGTCACTAGCTGCATTGAAATATCCACCAAGGTCAGCACTCCATAAATATTTATCAAATTCCTCTTGCAATGAAATGGCTGCTTCAAGAAAGTGCTGAGTAGAAAGTGCTGAGGAGCCACTGCCGTGGGCGGCTGCGCCGACTTGAGGCAAGTGGCGTTGCTGAGTAGCGTGTAGGTCAAGAAGTGCTTTAATAAAAAAGGCGTAATCTTCTGACTGTGCTGGTAAAGTTGCCTCTCCTTCATAATTTAAACGGTGCAGGCGCCCATCAACACGCTGATTATTCAGAATAAAATTAGCAGCGTTGGTTGCTAACTCTAAATAAACGGGAGAACGAAAGACTATATAAGCTCTTGCTAAACCTGAAATCATTAAACTGTTCCAGGCAACAATCATTTTTGTATCGGTGACAGGAGGAATGCGTCCTTGCCACTCTAACGTTTTGGCTTCATGATTGTTACGTGCGGGTGTAAAAGTTGGTATCTCATTACTCGCTGCACCGTAACGGGCAATAAATAATTTTTGTAAAGCTGTCTCTACTGTATCGCTAAGTTTTATTGCATGGCGCCGCTGCAATACATTTTTACCTTCAAAATTTCCGTTAGTAGTAAAAGTAAACTGCTGCTGTAATTCTGTTAGTTCTTCAAAAGTGAGTAATTTTTCTAATTCACTATAACTCCATACGTAAAAGGCGCCTTCTTCTGGTTCTGCTTCGTTTGGACTGGTAAAATTATCAGCGTCTTGTGCTGCATAAAAGTAACCATCAGGCGCCGTCATTTCTCTTTTCAACCATTCTACAGTCAAAGCAACAGCCCTTTCAAACGCTGGCTCAGTAAATCCTGCACTCCAGATGTTGGCTAAATACTCGACTATTTGCCCGTTGTCATAAAGCATTTTCTCAAAGTGCGGCACCGTCCACGTCGAGTCCACCGTATACCGATGAAACCCACCTGCCACATGGTCAAAAATGCCACCTAATGCTAAATCAAGCGCGCGCTGTCGGCAACAAGTTTTTGCATCAAAATCTGATTCAAAGTTAAATCGAGTTCCACGTAATGCTAACTCAGCATAACTAATCATTGGGAAACGATTTCCGGGCTGTTGTGGCGTAATAATTTTGACACTAGTTGCCCAACCTCGATGTAATAACTCATTATCTTCAGCCTCAGTTACGGAACCTGCATCTAAAACAGCACCTTCAAGTAATGCTTCTAATATAACCGCCTTACGTTTTTGTAAATCGGCTTTTTCTGTATCGTAATATTGACGCAGTGCTTGTAAGACTTGTAAAAAACCCGGACGACCGTAGCGAGGGTCAATCGGAAAATATGTACCAGCGTAAAATGGTACTAAGTCTTCTGGTGATAAAAATACATTTAATGGCCACCCACCTTGACCGCTCATCATTTGTAGCGATTGCATGTAAATACTATCAAGGTCGGGACGTTCTTCGCGGTCTACTTTAATGGGCAGATAATTCTCATTTATATAAGAGGCAATTTCAAGATTTGAAAAAGCCTCGCCTTCCATAACAGTACACCAATGGCAACTTGAGTAACCAATAGAAAGAAATATAGGTTTATTTTGTGATAATGCAGTGGCTAAAGCTTCATCACACCAGTACCACCAATCTATAGGATTTTCTGCGTGCTTGCGAAGATAGAGGCTTTTTGTTTGAGCAAGGCGATTAGTCATAGTTTTCAATGCACTTCTATAAGCCTTCTTATTTACTTTAGCGCAACGAACTATTTAATATATTCGCGGAATTCCCCACCCTAGATGCAGGATACTGCTGGCAATTCGGGGGTCACACCCCACGTTATAATGAGAAATCAAGCATTTCAGAAACAAGTGGCACCTCAAATGGTAGCTCAAAAATCCTATTAAATCGTTGGGGTAAGGGGTCATACCTACCATTCGCTCTTCTGTATCTTAGATGCAGGGTGGGAATGGTGCTTCGCGACAACTACTTAAACACCTCATAAAGGGGTGTATCGAGTAGTTGTCAATGAGACTGGAAGGGCAATCTATCAATCCAATCTTCAATTAGTTGGGTCATTGTTTTTTCTTTACTTGCTGCATATAACTTAAGCTTATTCAGTCTGCGCTCTGTTATACGTAAATTCAATGTTTTATTTTTCATGAACATCGTTACATTGTTTGTACATTTGATATTATATACGCATAGACAATGTAACGACACTTAAGGCGTTGAACAGTATATGGCAACAAGAAAGCAGACGTTTAGACTGTACCCAAACAAGGAACAAGAACAAAAGCTGTTTGAGGTACGGCGATTACATGCGTACTTGTATAATGCTTGTATTGCTGACCGCCGTTTTGAGTGGAAGAAAAATGAAAAAACAGTAACTTATTTTGACCAACAAAATTGTTTACCTGAATTCAAAGAAGAGTGGCCAGAATTTGCGTTTTTACACTCGCAAGCATTACAAGCTACTGTAAAACGGGTTGACTTAGCTTACAATTCTTTTTTTCAAGGGCTACGAGGTTTACCAAAATTCAAATCAATTCGTGATTACTCAGGGTGGACTTATCCTGCAACTTCTGGATGGAAAGTAAACAGTAACGGTAAACACGGACGTATAACTCTAAATGATTTGGGCATCAATATTAGAATGCGTGGTCAAGCCAAACAGTGGGGTAAACCAACTACGTTGACCATTGTTTATAAGCCAAGTCAAAATAAATGGTTTGCTTCTATAACAGTTGATGTTCCTGTTCTAGAGCCTAAGTTTGGCTCGCAATCCTCGCTCGAACATCAGAAGATTATTGCGTTTGACTTAGGATGTGAAACGGCACTTACCACATTTGATGGTGAGAAGTTTGAACTTTTCGAGAATCCTAAATTTACCAAAAAATCTGAGGAGAAGATACGTAAAGCATCTAAACAATTAAGAAGAAAACGCGCTCCAAACAAAGCTAAAAAAATCAAAGCTTCTAACCGTTGGAAGAAAGCAAGGAAACGTGTTTCTAAACTTCAAGCTCTTGTTGCTACTCAAAGAAAGGATTGGCAACACAAAGTTACGTCAGATATTGCAAGTCGTTATGACATCGGCGTAACTGAGAAATTAGAAACTAAGAAGATGACCAAAAAGGCTAAGAAAGGTAGTAAGCGTAAAAAGCAAAAAGCAGGACTAAATAAGTCTATCCTTTCTGTAGGTTTTGGTGCGTTGAACCAAATGATTGCTTATAAAATTGAGCAAAAAGGCGGTTTGATGTTGATTCTTCCTACTAAAAAAATCAAACCATCACAGAGATGCCCAAAATTTGGAAAAGTACATAAAGATTGGGCTGAACTTTCCAACCGATATCATGTTTGTAGTAAGTGTAAATTTGAAATACAGCGTGATAAAGGGTCTGTGATGGTGATGTACAACGTTGCGACCGGACAGCAACCGGGGTGTGGAATGCGCCTCGAAGACTGTGGATGTTCTAGCTCTACTGACTCGACTAAGAAGCGTAAGCAGACTGGTTCGATGAAGCAACTAGGGCAGAAGAAGCGTCAAAGTTCTAAAGCGAAAGTGGATGGGGTAGCAGAAACCCCGTCCGCCGACGCGGCGGGGTAGTTCATTATATAATGATGTTTGGGCGCTCTCTAAAATCTGTCTAATCTTATGCACAAGTGCTTAAAATTAACAACAGGGAGACTTTAAGCGCAGGTGTCTTTTGAATATGAGCGCTTTCTAGAAGCTGCACCGTACCACCTGGAGGCGAAGTTTGCCGATAATCGAGTACTAATTTATTGTCAGTTTGTGGTGTCAATGTTTGAATTGTAATTTCTGGCAACTGTATCACCCCCCTAAAAAATATATCCATCTATGAATATATGACTTTACTGCTTGTGGGCTATTGAGTCAGCCAAGCGAAGCACGACTTAATTAAATTTAATATTTTGACAATCATAGAGAGCGCTTTTATATCTAATTTTTCCAATTCTATAAGGGCAACGGTTATGTTTATAAACGCTCCACTGATAATGTCAGAAGACAATCCTTGACTTGAAAACTGGTGAACTTGGGTATAGGCTGTATAATGAATCGATATACAGATATTTACATAGATTTTAATTGTGCAGCAACCACCCGATTGGCTCAGGTCTTTCTACCAAGGTTGGTGATGTGTTGGTAGGACTTACAGAAGTTGTGCTTATTGTCGCTAACAGTTGGAGCAAACAAGTAGCTATAGCAGCCTGGAAAAGTTTTTCAAACATAGCTTCTCTCTCTGGATAGATAGCAGGGGCGGCATGGGGTACCACATGATAATGCAGCTTGTACTATTTATCTACCTCTTTCGGATGGTTAAATCCGGAAAACGATAGTGAAGAAGCTAGTAAAGTTATATATGGTTAACGTAAAGCCTAGAAACCGGGCTTCTGATTACAGATTTTGCTAGAAATGATAGTTTTTCATAAAGAAGCCCGGTTTCTTGTTGTGTTGTAAAGTTACGTAAAGCCTAGAAACCGGGCTTCTGATTACAGATTTTGCTAGAAATGATAGTTTTTCATAAAGAAGCCCGGTTTCTTGTTGTGTTGTAAAGTTACGTAAAGCCTAGAAACCGGGCTTCTGATTACAAATTTTGCTAGAAATGATAGTTTTTCATAAAGAAGCCCGGTTTCTTGTTGTGTTGTAAAGTTACGTAAAGCCTAGAAACCGGGCTTCTTGTTACAGATTTTGCTAGAAATGATAGTTTTTCATAAAGAAGCCCGGTTTCTTGTTGTGTTGTAAAGTTACGTAAAGCCTAGAAACCGGGCTTCTTGTTACAGATTTTGCTAGAAATGATAGTTTTTCATAAAGAAGCCCGGTTTCTTTATTTGGTTGTTCGGTTAATTGGACAGCGACACTCGCGTTTAAATCGATAAAATGTACCTAAAATAACTCAATAAAGCTACATGATTCCTATCGTTATTGAACAATCGGGTCGAGGCGAGCGCGCCTTTGATATTTACTCACGACTCTTACGTGAGCGGATTATTTTCTTAGGGCAACCGATTGATAGCAATGTGGCTAACCTAATTGTTGCTCAACTTTTATTTCTGGACGCTGAAGACCCAGAAAAAGATATCTATATGTATATCAACTCTCCCGGTGGCTCAGTGACAGCGGGTATGGGTATATTTGATACAATGAAGTATATCCGTTCGGACGTGTGTACAATTTGTACCGGACTTGCGGCAAGTATGGGCGCCTTTCTTTTAAGCGCTGGTACAAAAGGTAAGCGTATGAGTCTACCTCATTCGCGAATAATGATTCACCAACCTTTAGGTGGCGCCCAAGGTCAAGCAACGGATATCGAAATTCAGGCGAAAGAAATTCTTTACCACAAACGGCGCCTGAATGAATATCTTGCAGAACATACAGGTAAACCCTACGAGCAAATATCTGAAGACACCGAACGTGACTTTTTTATGTCACCTGAAGAGTCTAAGGAATATGGTTTAATCGACGAAGTTATTAACCGTCACTCCGCTGGTAGTCGTCCTATGGCTGTTGTTGCCTAACACAATAACCCATATATATAGATGTAGAGACGTTACATGTAACGTCTCTACGTGTGTATATAATCCAGATTTTTTAGGCGCCATCAAAACCCAGCAATAGGGTCAAAGGCAAGAGGGTCATCGGGTGTTGACTGAGATTCGAGAAAAGAGCGAAAATCGCGTAGCTCATCAGATGTTAATAAATGACGCGAACGTTTGTTGTACTGTTTAATTAAATAATCTCTTCCTTGTTCGGTTGTCCACCCTAAGCGCTGCATTTCAATACCGATTTTGGCGATGTCGTCTGATTGGTCGGTAGTATCGGTAGTTTTCTTTTTACGTTTGGTTGTACTTGTAGAAGTTGGTACCTCTGCTGATATATCAACTGGTGGCAGTTCAATTTCTTCAGGCGGGTTGTAATTACGTCCTGTAAAAGGTGTAACGTTGTTCGGTAAAGTATTTACTGTCGGAATTGTTGGTTCTAATGGCTCAAACAATGGTTCTTTTGCTGAAAATTCGTCATATGTATCAAATGATGGCTCTTTAAATCCATTTAGCTCTGTAGCTTCTGATACTTGACTTATTGCTGGGATGTCAGGCGCCTGCGAATCTAATTCTGTATATTGCCGTAATTGTTGAGTGTTTTTGCTTTTTGCTTTTGTTTTGGATGGCGCCACAATTTCTTCTACTGGTGGTAGTTGAATTTCTGGAACATCAGTTTCATTTAATACACTATTGTCTTGACTGGCTGAGACAGTATTAAAATCACTTTGTGGCGATGTTTCTATCTCTACTGGCAAAGTTTTATCAAGATTTGTTTCAAAATGTTTAATGGCACCATTATTTTGATAAACAGAATTATCAATACTTAAAGAAGCTTGTACAGGTTTTGCTTCTTCTACTGGTACTGGTAATGGTTGCTGAGTAAAAATACTCGATTCAGGTGGTTCTTTTTGTATTCCATCACCGCCAAAAAATGTAATAACTCTTTGTCTTGCAGAATCTTCGGCTGTTTCCAAAGTTTCGGCAGCTGCCATTGCGGTCGCGCGAGTCACAGCCTCAATTTGTAAACTTGCCTTAACAATATACTTACCGTTGTAGATTTGGACTAGTTCGGTTAAAAGACTGCCCGTGGGATATGAGCGAAGAAACGAACCCAACATAAATAATTATTACCAAACTCTTCAAATATTGCGTGAAATAGCATGAACGGGTGTGCTGGTTGCAACGCGACCTTATACAGTAATCAACTTACAGCCACAAACTCTTAAATGATATGAGTACACGCTTACGATTGTAGCAGTACAGAATGATTTTTTTTGAGAAGCACTAATTTTTCTAGGTGTTACAAAAAGCAATGCTATACTAATTACCTGATTTGATATCCAGAAGTATTTTCTGGAAGTACGCTCTAAATCTACAATAGTGAAGGTAAGGTTCACCCTCACAACTTGTTGAACTGTTTACCTAATTGTTACCGATTCTACATGTGGTGCAGTTGGGTTCGCGCCAATGTTTCTCGTAGTTAAAATGCTCCATGAGCATTCATTCAAAGCACATAGCAGCGTTCAAGTCGCGCGACCGTCCGGAAACCAGTGATTTTTAGATAAACTGTGTTGTATTTTTAGGGGTGCTTTGTACGATTGTTCATGAAAGCGTTAAAACTTTGACGAACCAAACTCGCTCTTAGTGGCGTGCAGTAAGAGTTGGTAGACGCAATAAGGTTATATCTATATATACTTACGTGTGTAGATATAGCCCCAAAGTGCTTTTACTCGACTTCGTTTGTCCTCTCATATATATTTGAGGGCAAATTAAAATGTACAAGCATGTGGAGTGAGTCATGAACCCGTTTCAACAACACAACAACAAATGATGTTTTGACCAAAGGTCGGTTCACTGCATGGAATTTTCAATCGCTACACTCCTTGCCAATTTCACCGATGATAAATTGGTAGCTCGTAAACTGCTGGAGAAAAAACTTGGCTGCGAAGATGAAGCCAACTTGCAAAAACTTCATATTGCTTTGGAGGTCCTCGAAAAAATCGGGATATTGGTGAAAGAGCGGGGCAAATATCGCCGTGTAACCGAGGAAGGACTTATTGAAGCTAAACTTCGTTGTTCGAGTAAGGGTTTTTGCTTCGCTATCCAAGATGTGGAAGGGGCAGAAGATATTTACGTTCGCGAAAGCCATTTGAGTAATGCTTGGAATGGCGACCGCGTTTTGGTCAGGGTTTTAAAAGAAGGCTCAAGGCGCCGTTCTCCAGAAGGCGAAGTCAAGTTAATTTTAGAACGTTCTAACCATACTTTATTAGCCAGAATAAAACAGGTCGAAGGTGGTTATCGTGCAGTACCGCTAGATGACCGCTTGCTATTTGAGTTAAAACTTTTAGCGAGTAACGGTAATCTCGAAGCTTTAGGGGAAGCTATAGATCACCTAGCTCATGTTGAGGTGTTACGCTACCCACTTGCACAGTACCCACCACTCGGTCGAGTTGTTCAAGTTCTTGGTAGCGATGCAGAAGCTGCTGCCGACATCGATTTGGTAACTTGCAAACATGACATGCAGCGTACTTTTTCTGATGCAGTACTAGATGCCGCATCAAAGTTACCTAAAAAGCTGTTAAAAGCAGATTTGAAAAATCGGCTCGACTTGCGAGAGAAATTTACTATTGCAATTGGTACCGAAGTTGATTCAAATAATATTGAAAACGCTTTGACTTTGGAACCAACACCGAATGGCAATTGGTTATTAGGTTTCCACATCAGCGACCTGACACATTTTATTTTGCCCGACGAAATTCTTGACCGCGAAGCTCTCAAACGTGGACGGTCGGTATATCTCGGAGAACTTGTATTGCCAATGTTGCCTCCAGGAGTTTCAGAAAAATGTGCTTTACTTCCTGGTAACGACCGTTTAGCAATTTCATTTTTGATTACTTTAGAAGCACGAACTGGTAATGTCCTGAAATGGGAAATTCAACCTAGTGTTGTTAAAGTAGACAAGTTCATGACTGAGGAACAAGCAAATGCGGTTCTCGATGGCACTAATGAGGGCACTACTACCAAAGGTAGAAAACCCAAAGACTCCACCGAAACTATTGATTTGCTGCAAACCCTGCTTCGTCTTAGTAATGCTCTCAAACAAATTCGCTTAACACGTGGTAGTTTGCAGTTAAATTTACCACCAGTACAAAACCCGTATTATGACGAAGGTAGTTTAGGATGCCTTATTGAGAGTGATTCTCCAATGCGAATGCTGTTGACCGAGTTGGTATTATTAGTTAATCAACTTATGGCAACGCACTTAAGCGCCTTGGGAGTTCCGGCAATTTGGCGTGTTCAAGGTGTGCCAGACTCAGAAGATGTTCAGGAAATGCTCAAACTTGCGATTAATTTAGGTGTTGAACTTTCACTTCCAGAAGATATAGAAGTTCAGCCACTTGACTATCAGCAACTAACGCGAGTATTTGCCGAGTCAGCATCCGAGCAGGTGCTAACGTATCTTCTTCAAGACACACTTAAACCCGCAAATTACAGTACTAAATTAGCACCGCACTTTGGTTTGTCATTGTCCAGTGGGTACACGCATTTTTGCTCTCCGTTGCGTCGTTATCCAGATTTACTAATGCAGCGTGTTTATTATAGTCTTATTCAAAATGGACGCGACCGTCGTAATACTCGTGTTAAAGAACGAGTTAATTTACGTTCTTCAACATCTCATGCTGAAATTAACTGGAACGTTCTTGCACCTGAACAGCAAAGCGAATTACATAGCGACTTAGCGCGTGTAATTACCCAACTTAACGACCGTGAGAAAGAAGTTCAAGAAGCTGAAACTGATTTAGCTGGTTTACAGCGCGCTTCTTTAATGAAACAGCGCATTGGTGAAGTCTTCAATGGTGTAATTACGGGTGTTCAATCATATGGGTTTTTCGTAGAAATTGAAGTAGCAACCGAGGATGAGGATGCTGTAAATCCTTTGAGAGTAGAGGGTTTAGTTCACGTAAGCTCATTAAAAGACGATTGGTACGAGTATCGCGCACGACAGCAAGCATTGTTCGGAAGAAAAAATCGAGCATCATATCGATTAGGAGACCGTGTTGCCGTCCAAGTTAAGAGTGTCGATTACTACCGTCAACAAATCGATTTAGTCACAGTCGGTAGTGATGGAACTCCTATAATTGGTAAAGATTACAACACAGGCGATATGCGTTCTATGTACATGCGTGACGACATCGACCAAGATGACGATGACGACGACGATGATGACATGGAGGACTACGAAGAAGACGAGTAAGGGCTTGGTAAGGGCGGGTTAACCCACATCCCCGTCAAGATATCTCTATAAACCCGCCCTCCTCCCGTCGCTCCTCCTCCCCTCGGCGCCTCATCCTCTCACCGCCCCGCTCCCTAATGCAACTTCCTTATGTTGCAAGAGCGGGTTTAGTTATATTAGCGTTACAATAAAAAATCTCGGTTAACCCGCCCCTACTGTGTCAAAACCTCTAATTATCGGTATATCCGGCGCCTCTGGATTAATATACGCCGTTCGTGCAATTAAATATCTTCTTGCTGCTGATTATTCTGTGGAGTTAGTTGCTTCTAAATCAACTTATATGGTTTGGCAATCTGAACAAGATATCAGAATGCCTTCTGAACCTACCCAACAAGAATTATTTTGGCGCCAACAATGTCAAGTTGAAACAGGTAAGCTCAACTGCCATGCTTGGGGTGATGTTGGAGCAAACATTGCTAGTGGCTCGTTCCGTACTTTAGGTATGCTCATTATTCCCTGTAGTATGAGTACTGTTGCAAAACTTGCAGGTGGTTTAAGTTCCGATTTACTCGAACGCGCAGCCGATGTACAACTTAAAGAAGGGCGTAAACTTGTAGTAGTTCCTCGCGAAACACCTTTTAGTTTAATTCATTTACGAAATTTAACAACACTGGCAGAAGCTGGCGCCCGTATTGTTCCCGCTATCCCCGCTTGGTATCATAACCCGAAAACTATAGAAGATTTAGTTGATTTCGTTGTTGCTCGTGCGCTTGACCAACTCGATATCGACTGTATACCTATTCAACGTTGGGAGGGTCGAAAATAAAATAGAGAATAAACGAAAATAAAATTGTAATGGGAAACAGGAAAATAACTAGGAATCTAAATTCCCATTACCTTATATTATATACAAACTCTTATTATGGCTGTAATTCGTTTAATTATATTAATCGTTGTATTGGGAGGACTAACGCTATTACTAGCGCAAAATTTTTCTCCTGCATTACCGCTAGTTTTTCTCGGCGCCAGAACTCAACCTTTCCCTCTCGCAATGTGGCTACTGTTCAGCATAGTCGCAGGCGCCACTACATCATTAATAGTTAATAGTTTATTTGGATTCGCTGGCTACTTTACAAAAGCCAAACCCCAAACTTCAAATCGTGCTAGCTCTTACCGTAAAGAAGATACGACACGTCGCGATTCAGCACCAAGTCAAAATACATACAAAAATACTAAAAGTTCTTCTCAGCAGGATGATTGGGACTTAGAGGGAGTAAGTGAAGATTGGGATTTTGAAGAGGGGCCCTCTAAACCATCTTCAAACCAAGAAAATTTTGATAGAAGGGTTAGCGAGGAAGAAGTATACGAGCGTCGGCAAACCACGACCAACTCTTCAAAGGCAGATACATCTTACTCATATAGTTCACGCGAACCAAAAAATTCCGGAGTAGGCAAAACTGAATCAATATATGACGCTGACTACCGGGTAATAGTCCCACCCTTTAATCCAAATACAGAACCTACCCAACCTTCAACCCCACCTCCAAAGAAACAGCCAGAAGATTCAGATGACGACTGGAGCTTTTTCGACGACGATAACGAGAAGGACAGTAAGTGAAAGTCCTCCACATTCGTGCTTATACATTTTTACGCAGTAGCAGGCGCCGCGTGAACGGTTACACTTGGTGCTGCGTCTTCGTGTTTACTATCTTCACGAGACTGTTGTCTAACTTCACCACCCATTGCGGCTTCTTGCAGTTTCATAAACGCATTTAGGTCTTCAGTGTCGTAGCGGGTAGTTAGTAGCTGACGGAGTTGATTTTCTGCTTCCAAGGTTAAATAACCTGTGAGCAGGGCTTCTTGAACAACATCACGAATCCGAGTCATTGTAGGAACCTCTTACATACCACACTTATACATTCGGACTTTTCTAGATTAGTTATGCAGTGCTAATTGCCGCTTTACAGTAAGGAACAGCAAGAAAAAAAATAAAATCTTGGTGTCACACTACAACTGTTGACGGTAACGATGCCTCGCACAAACACTCGTTGACTTAATTACTTGAGATGTAAATTTTCTCAAAATAAGTAAAGTATTCCTATTGTATAGATAGTAATAACGTCACCGAGTGAGCTATAATTACTCCACCTAAAATTTGTTTCGTCGTCTCATTGCTTACAACCATAAAATAAATAAAGTTTAAATCAAGAATTTTAAAATTCCTGTTAAGACTTAAGATACCGAAGCAAGAATTACCAAGTCACCTAACGAATGTTATTAAATTCGTTAGGAATTTATTCTTTATTTATTCTAGCTTCACAAAAAAATAGTTATTATATTGCTCAAATCAAAGGAAAAACGTTAAAAGAATGACTGCTAGCGACTCACACGCAATGGAAGAGGAATTTGTAGAAGCTAAAAATAACTGGGAATTAGAAAAGCTATACGTTGATTTAGCATCCGCAAAGGGTAAAGCACTAACGCCTGTAGAGAAAAAGTTTTTACGCGGGTTACTTTGTGGCTTTAGTCCTGCCGAAATTGCAAACACTGTATATAAAACTCGCAGTAGTAGCACCGTTCGAGTTTACTTATCGAATGGGTTATATAAATATATAGAGGAGATGTTGAGTAATTTATCAGGAAATAACATTAAAGTCAAAAACTGGAGCCGCGTTACACAACTGTTAGAAAAAGCTGGTTACAAAAAGAATTGGGCATCTATTGAAGCAATCGCTAACTCAGCAATGGCACGCAAAAAAGAAACTCATGTATCAGTAACAATTGCTTCGGTAAAACAAGATTGGGGTGAAGCTGTTGATGTCTCTATATTTTACGGAAGGAGTCACGAGCTTAAACAACTCCAAGATTGGGTAGTTGAAGGTAGTAGATTAATAGTACTACTAGGAATGGCAGGTGTTGGCAAAACCACATTATCAGTCAAACTTGCACACTCATTTCAAGATGATTTTGAATTTATAATTTGGCGCTCACTACTATGTGAACCACCTTTAGAACTAATTGTTAGTCAACTAATTAAATTTTTGGCGCCACCAGGTATAGAAATAGATAGTACAATCGAAGTCGCCATTTCTCAACTAATTGAGTATTTACGAAACGCACGCTGTTTAATAGTGCTAGACTCCATTGATACAATTTTAGCAGGTGATATAAATAAAAATCAAAACGATAGCAGCACATTAAGCACCATACAATACCGTCCTGGTTACGAAGGGTATGGTGAATTAATTCGACGTTTAGGAGAGTCAAAGCACCAAAGTTGTGTTTTGCTAACCAGTCGAGAAAAACCCCAAGCCATCGCAGCACTATCAGGTGAAAGTCTGCCCGTAAAAGCTTTAAAATTAACAGGCTTAAATCATCTTGACAGTTTATCTATTCTCAGAGCCAAAGGATTAAACAACCTTAAAGATGAAGAAGCAACTACTTTAATTGATTGGTATGCTGGCAATCCATTATTTTTAAAGTTAGTAGCAACAGCAATTCAAGAATTATTCGATGGCAATGTGTATGAATTTTTACAACAAGGAACAGTTGTTTTCGGTGAAATACGCGCAGTATTAGATGAGCAGTTTGAACGCTTGTCGCATATCGAAAAACAGGTAATGTATTGGTTAGCACTCAACCGGAATTTTGTATCAGTACGGAAACTGCAAAAAGATATTTTGCCAAGGGTTCCACAACGATCTATTTTAGAAGCAATCGAATTATTACAAAGAAGGTCTTTGATTGAGCGGTATTCTTCAACTTTTTCGCAATCTCCAGTTCTAATTGAGTATATTGCTGAACGTTTAATTGAAGAGAACATGCGTTCTGGCAATACTCAGATAACATCCTTATTGATTAACCATCCCATTTTTGAGACACAACTCAAAAACTATATTCGCGAACTACGCTTTAATAGTGGAATTTGACGTTAAAGTGGGAAATAGGGTAACTACACTTTGAGAGATGACAGATTTATTACAAGGTTTAAATGTATACTTGGTTGGCATGATGGGCACCGGAAAGACAACAGTCGGGCGCATGATAGCACAGCATTTGCAATATGGATTTTTAGATACAGATGATGTAATTACTAAAGCTGCGGGTAAAACAATTAACGAAGTATTCGCAGAAAATGGAGAAGAGGCATTTCGCAATCTCGAAAGTGATGTACTGTCTCAAGTTTGTGCTTACACTAAATTAGCAGTTGCCACAGGTGGAGGCATTATTCTACGGCGCCGAAATTGGAGTTACCTACATCATGGCTTAGTTGTTTGGTTAGATGCTTCCATAGATGTACTTTATGACCGTTTGGCTGCCGACACAACTCGACCACTGCTACAAGATGGTGACCTTAAAGAAAAACTACGTACCCTTGAGAAAGGGCGCCAAGCATTATATTCTGAAGCAGATTTACATATCACCATTACACACGACGAAACCCCAGAACAAGTAGCTCAAAAAATTATCACTGCCATACCGAGCGTTTTAAAATCTAATACATCTTTAAACTAAGAAATATACTTATTATCAAATTCAATGTAAAGTTAAAGGGATAGATGATACTCGCCTGAACTGCGAAACATCCATCCCAAAATTGCTGCCCAGATTATTAACCTGGAACCATTACGCCCAGTGTCTAACCATCCCAGTATCAACCGATATATTTTGATTGTCACTGGTAGAGATACTGAAATATTTAATATTTGCGAAGAACCCATAAAGTTTAGTTGGGTGGGGGTTAAGCACTGAAGTGCTTATTACGATGAGCCAGCAGCGCACTCCCATAAGCTGCTTCGGTATAAACTGATGCTTGTATAGGAACACCCAGATGCATTTGGCGGATTTGTCTCCAAGTTTGATTTTTGGCGCCACCTCCCGCCGTATAAACACGGATGAGTTTATCTGCTCCTAATTGTTGTAATAATTCATATCCCCATGCTTCAATACGGGCAATTCCTTCTAGCAAACCATGCAAAAATTTAATATCGCTGCTTGGACGTGGTTCTAGTCGCGGTTGCAAATTTGCATCATTAATCGGGAAACGCTCTCCCTTGTTAATTAATGGATAGTAATTAAGATTAGTATTTTGGGAAATATCTATTTGACTACTAAGATTTTCTAACTCAGCGCTAGAGAAAAATTGCCGCAGTACTGCACCTCCTGTATTAGAGGCGCCACCAACCAGCCATAAGTTTTGTGTATCTTGCGGCTTGAAATTAGGAAAACGATGGCTATAAATACCGTACTGGGAATTATCAATTTTGGTATGGCTTAATAACTTAACAGCAAGTGTTGAACCAAGCGACGTTACTGCCTCACCTGGTAACAATGCACCACTGGCAATAAATGCAGCAATGCTATCGGTTGTTCCAGCACAAACGACACATTCTGAATTAAAACCATAATCCACCCATTCCGGCTTAATAGGCGCCACAATACTCCCAGGCGTTAAAACAGTAGGCAACTCTACAGCTAAATTCAAATTTTTTAACCATTGGGGATATTCTAGATTCGATACGTCATATCCCAACTTCAAAGCGTTATGGTAATCGCTAATACCTATTTTTCCGTGTAGCAAAAACCCTAACCAATCAGCTTGATGTACAAAATATCTTGCAGTCTTAGCACTAGGTAGCTGTAACATCCACAGCAACTTTACTAAGCTAGAAGTTGCACTTAACACGGTGTGATGCGGTGGCGCCACTGGCTTCAAATAGTCGAGCATTACTGCCCCACGTGCATCGTTATAAAGCAATGGAGCATCGACAGGCTGCCCTGTCTCGTCGCATAACATGACAGTAGAAGAAGTACCGTTAATAGCGATAGCCTCTACCTGTTTCAACAGCGGACGTGGAATTTTTTCAATTAATGTAAACAAAGCCGTCCGCCAACCAGCAGGTAAATTATCTGTCGCCCCATCAAAATCGTAACGTCCAGATTGTTGAATTTTCTGCTCAGAATCAATAACTGCACAGCGGGCGCCGGAGGTTCCAAAGTCAATACCCAAATACAAAGCCATCTTTCTTATATTTTCTTAACAAAACTTAAAAAACCAATCACCACTTTCCTCCAATTGTTGCATCTTGTAACAACCTATTCCCCATTTTCGGTAAAAAGGTGAAAAGTAGTAAACGAGGTATTTAATCCAATTAGGAGGCTATCACACATGTCTATATCAGATACTCAAGTATATGTAGCTCTCGTTGTTGCTTTAATTCCAGGCATATTAGCTTGGCGTTTAGCATCCGAACTATATAACAACTAGAAACCCCAGAAACCGGGTTTCTTCCTAGAAACCCGGTTTCTATAATAAAAATGAGTGCAAATACTTACCTAAATTGGCAAGTTTATTTTTTGCCAGTGAAATTACAGTAGCAAAATATTCAAAATGGAGTAATATTACAGCAAACCACTGCCGTAATCAGTAGAATAAATAGTTATTTGGCGCCGACTAATATTGGCCAACATAACGAGGTTGTTCTAGGTAATATTATGAACGCAATCCAACCCTCTAGACACTCTTCTCAACAGCCCATCCAACAACCGACTCCAAAGCGGTTAAAGTCTCCTAGACCAAAACGTCATCTCCGGACACGCTCCTATCAAGTTATGGCACTTGAAACAACAGCTAAAATTGGTGTCAATGTTGCCCTAACCGTAGCTGCTGTATCGGCTCTAACTCAGCTTCTGCCATATCACTGGTCACAGCAAGAGAAACTGCGTGCAATTCGTACCGAAGTCAACCTTGCAGAAGTTCGTGTAAGTACTCTAAAAGCCGAATTTAGCCGCAACTTTGACCCTGGTCAAAGCAATCAAATTATGCAGCAACAAGGCTATCGATTCGACCCAAATCAACGTCGTATCGTATTTACTGATAAACAAGCTGATTCTTCTGAATCGTTAGATGTACCTCAGTCATCTCCATAAAGTTAAATATCAACTAAAATATAAACAGCTAATACTTAATTACTAATAATTAGTTGTGCTTATTTTGAATTAAATGTTTTTATTACTATTTGACTATTAAGTTATCATTTTAATGGCAGTAATAAATTCAAGAATTATAAATTATTAAAAGAAAAATCGGGTTATAGGTTGCAATATCAATAAATAGGTTCCTGATTTTTTCTAGAAGTCAGGAACCTAAATATTTATAAATTTGATTAAATATTTTACTGATTAGCGATAAGCAACTTGTGGGCCAGCCCAAACATCTGTTGCTTGTTTGCCAAAAGTTACAGGTTGGTCAACTTCGTTGGCGTTATTAGTTTTGCCATCGTCAGAAACAGAAAGAAGTGCCCAGTCTTCTTCACCCATTTCTCCGGCACGGAACAATACGTGGTTAGGTTGAGCTTTACTCCAACCTAATAAAATAGATATTTTTTCGTGGTCAGTTTCTTTATGTGCGGGACTGACGGTATTTGTGAGATTTTTTTCTCGATGCCAAATTACCGCATAATCCGATACATCAGATGTGTTCATTACACCTTCAAAACGTCGTGCCAAAAAGCGGTCTCCTTTTTCTGACCAACTTACTGGGACTAAAACTCCTATTGTTCCTTCGCCGTTTGCGTCAGGTGTCGCCTTAACATTAATTAACACATCGCTATTGCGCGAGGTTGATGAAAGAACCCTTAAATTTTTGGTTTGACGGTCTTCAATAAATAGAACGCTGCTAACGCGACTGTTATGTGTTTCTGGTTTAACTTCGAGTTGAATTCGGCTGTAAACAGCATAGCGACCATCAGGAGAAATAACAGGTACACTACGGTAGTATCGTACACCACCACCAAGTGGCGCCATTGATTCGGTAGTGGCGCTAATCCATTTCATCGGGATAGGGTAAGCACTACCCAGTGGGTCATCAGGATTTTGCTGTGCTTCAGTTGGTTGAGAAGGAGCAGAATAATTGTTGCCATTACTTGATCCCCGCAGTACAGGCGCCAATGAAGCGACTACAATAGAACCGTCTTTCAAAGTGATAGAGTTTGCTTTGTAAGCTTTCAATCTCTCAATTAAGTCACTTTTTTCTGCTGGAATTTCGACAATAGATGAAGAACGACTTACAGGTGGCGCCAGTTCAACAGCCGCTAGCGAATCGTTAGTTGATTCGTTAGTAGTAGAACTATCAGGAGTTTCAAAGGAATTAAATGAATTATCTGTATGCTGAGGTTCTTGTGGAGCAGTAACAGCAGCAAGCTGTGATGAGGTTGAGTTATCGTGTTGTGAGGAGGTATCTGGAGTTGCAGGCAATTGTGAATTAACACCAATACTTTCAACATCCGTATTAGGTGTTGGGATAGAATCAGTTGTGACAACAGAAGTGCTTGCAACTTCCGATGGTGTTGATGAAGTAGCGTGACTACTTGCAACCGCTAAAGGGGCAATTAGCATCACAACTACAGCGTACTTGAGGAATGGCTTTGTGCGGAACCATCCAGACAACAAAAGGGTTTTCAACATCTGCTGACTCTCTAGATTGGGGGGTGTTGCTGTGCTTTATACGAATACTGAGGAAGCGAAACCAGGCAAGCTATAGCTTTTATGTATAACAGGCAACTAAAGCATCGGATGGAAATCCGCTTAAGCTTACCATAGTTTTACATAAATGGGTATTTTAAACTACACCTTGAATAATTAACGATAACTAACAATATATAAATACATTTCGGTGCGTGTAATTCCCGAAAACAAATAAATGTTGTATGGGTTACACAACCTCCAAAAGTATAAACCAGTCAATTATAAGCTCAAGTTTAAAAACTGCACACTATGTAACACAAAGTAGATACAGCTACCCGAACACAGGCAAGTAGGTATAAATGCGAACAAATGTTTTATCGAGGCTCATTCGAGTTTAAACTCACATTTCCCGAATGTAAACTCAAAAAGAAAACAAACGTGGTTAAATTCGCCAATATATTATTTATCCTGGTTCAAAGAAATACCTATAAGATAAACTGGTAGATAAAAAATAATAAGAATTGTCTATTCGGTACATGAACTCAGAATAGTAGCGCTTAATTTAATTTAGATTAACTGAACTATTAATCCAATCTACCAAAAGAGTAAACTTTTGTTGCAAGCACTACTCAGACATTGAAGTTAGATATCAAAAGACATGGTAGATGTACTGGCTAGCTATATAGTTAACTTATTATAACCTGACAAGGTTATGTTTTGTCTCTCCTTTTTCTTAAAAAGATAAGTAAGTGTTGCTTTAGACATCTAATTTATTTCACCGTCAGACGATGCTCAACCGAATAACTACTGGATAATTGTGTTTTGTATCACTGACAGTACCGATAGTATGATTATGAAGTTAGGCTAATCTTATATATAGTAATCATAGTAAGAATATATTAAAAATTGTAAACTAATAAAAATTTGCTCCTCAATTACATGAAAACAATATTTTTTGGCACACCTGAGTTTGCAGTTTCCACTTTAGAGAAACTACTGAGTCACCCAAGTTTTGAGGTGTTAGCAGTAGTAACTCAGCCAGATAAACGTCGAGAGCGTGGGAATAAATTAACACCATCGCCCATAAAGAGTTTAGCCTTGACTTATAACTTACCCATTTGGCAGCCTTCACGCATCAAAAAAGACGAAGAAATTTTAACCAAATTAAGGGAATCAGGCGCCGATGCATTTGTAGTTGTAGCATACGGGCAAATACTATCGCAAGAGATATTAGACATGCCCAAACTTGGTTGTATCAACGTGCATGGTTCGATATTGCCGTACTATCGAGGCGCCGCTCCAATTCAATGGTGTTTGTACAACGGAGAAAAAGAAACAGGCATAACAACAATGTTAATGGATGCGGGTATGGATACCGGAGCGATGTTAAAGAAAGTAACAACATCGATAGGTTTACTTGACAATGCTCATACACTAGCATCTAGACTTGCAACACTAGGCGCCGACTTATTAGTTGACACTTTAATCTCATTAAAAAATAATCAAATTGAACCAGTTGCCCAAGATAACGAGAAAGCAACTTACGCACCACTAATAAAAAAAGAAGACTATAAAATAGACTGGACAACAAGTGCGCTTGCACTACACAACCAAATCCGAGGATTTTACCCCAACTGTACCACTAGCTTTCGTAACCAACCGCTAAAAATAACCGTTACTATTCCCGTTAGCACTACACACCCAATTGATTTGCCCGAAGAATATAAATCAATATTAGACAAAGTACCAAAACAATCAGAAAATCCGAAACCAGGAGAAGTAGTCAGCATAATTAAAGGAATGGGAGCATTAGTCCAAACTGGAGATGGAATGTTACTGCTATTAGAAGTTCAACCCTCTGGTAAACGTCCCCAGTCTGGATGGGACTTTGTAAATGGAACACGCTTAAATATAGGAGAAGTGCTGAGTGCTGAGTGCTGAGTGCTGAGTGCTGAGTGCTGAGTGCTGAGTGCTGAGTGCTGAGTTGTGATTTTTATACTCCAAACGGGTAAAATGTGACCTTATGTCATGCTGAGGAACGAAGCATCTACAATATTTTGACGCTTATGTAAAAGTAAAGTTCTCACCCGTCTTGAGTGTAACTTCTAACTTCTAACTCCTAACTTCTAACTCCTAACTTCTAACTCCTAACTTTACTCAGCACTCAGCACTTTCTACTCAGCACTCTCATAATAGCGGCAAGATTCACAAGGGCCTTCTGGATTAACAGCACAGCGTATAATTTCTGACTTAGCATTATAACGGCAAGTAGCATCGCCAACAACCCAACATCCATTTACTAAACTTTTTTCAGAAGGACGCTGTGCTGATTGAACGTAGAGAGCAATTTTTTGCAAACGGTAGCGTCCAGATTTAAGCTGATACTTATGGCTACGTTCTAAAACAGCGTAAGTTTTCCCTTCTAAATCAAGATAATTGCCTGGTTGTGGCATCCAGTCAAGTTGGACACTGCCAAGAGTTTTACGTGGATGCGTCAAAATAACCTCAGTTGGCAATGAATCTAGCTCCATAAAATACATGTTTCGGTGACGACTCTATATATATATAGGATAAACGCACCTACACACCACAATTAACCGCACAATAATTTCTGTAACATTTGTATTTTCCAAATGTAACAAAAACCGACGTAGAGACGTTACATGTAACGTCTCTACAACATTTAAATCATTATTAAACCTTACGACATTGCAACGGATAACGATTTCCTCGCCAGGTAGTCCAACCATTTGCGGTTCTAACGCGCGAGTCATATCTTAAAAACCAGTTGTCTTGTTCTCTGCCTTGATAACGAATACCAAAATCATTACCACGAACATAACGCTGTGCTAAAGGAACCCATGCACCACCATTATCGCTAAATCTTCCAACAACTTTTACACCTGAAGTTGAAGAACAAACATTACCATCACACTGTGTTTGAGGGTCATCGACAACACGCCACTGCATTTTTGCTGGTCTGCCGTCGATAAAACAATCCCAGTTACCGAAAAACCATTGTGTAGCAACTAACCCAGCTTGAGCATTTCCCGCAGGCGCCAAAAAACTCAAGGGAATAATAGCCAACCCTGCAAGTACAGCTTTAATTTTCATCGTTTTTACCATAAATATTTCATCTTCTACTGCTCATATGTAGGAGGTGGAAATTTTATGCAATAAATTGATTTCAAAGGGGTAAAAAATGCAATCCAAAATTTACTGAATTAGGCGCCATTATAGAAAAAGCTGTGTCAAGGCGCCTAATAAGGTAAAAGAAATTATTTATTTATATTTACCACAGAGACACAGAGGACACAGAGAGTTAAATTATAAAGGTTGCCCCGTAAACACTACACCAATAGAGGCTAATATGGAAAACTTTGTTTTCTACAACCCCGTTAAAATTCTGTTTGGTAAAGGTCAAATTGCGAACATAGCTACTGAAATACCGAAAAATGCAAAAATATTAATGACTTATGGTGGTGGTAGCATTAAGAAAAATGGTGTTTACGACCAAGTAAAATCAGCACTTCGTGAGCATGATGTTATCGAGTTTGGTGGTATTGAGCCAAACCCTACATACGAAACGTTAATGAAAGCTGTAGAAATTGTCCGCAACTCAGATATAAACTTTCTACTAGCTGTCGGTGGTGGTTCGGTCGCTGATGGTACAAAGTTTATCGCTGCCGCAGCTAATTTTGATGGTGAGCCTTGGGATATTTTATCAAAACGGGCGCCTATATCATCGGCGTTACCTATTGGTGTAGTACTAACTTTAGCTGCTACAGGTTCAGAAATGAATATAAACTCAGTTGTGACTAAAGCAGCAAATAAAGAAAAACGTCATTTTGCATCACCGTTAGTTTATCCCCGTTTCTCAGTTCTTGACCCTGAAACTACTTTTTCTCTACCTCAACGTCAAGTTAGTAACGGTATTGTTGATGCATTTACCCACACGATGGAGCAATACTTAACTTACCCAGTAAATGCACCACTTCAAGACCGAATGGCAGAAGGTATCTTGAAAACGCTTATTGAAGAGGGACCGAAAACTTTAGCCAACCCTCAAGATTATGACGCGCGCGCAAACTTTATGTGGTGTGCAACAATGGCTCTTAATGGCATTATCGCAGTTGGTGTTCCCCAAGACTGGGCGACCCACATGATAGGACACGAGTTAACAGCACTTCACGGTTTAGACCACGGTCAAACACTAGCTGTTGTGTTACCAAGTACATTGACAATAAAGCGCGAGCAAAAATCGCAAAAACTTTTACAGTACGCTGAACGTGTTTGGGGAATTACTACAGGTAGTGAAGAAGAACGCATCAATACAGCTATTAATAAAACGCGCGAATTCTTCGAGTCAGTAGGTGTACACACTAAACTCTCCGACTACAACGTAACTTTAGATACTATTCCTTTAGTGCTGGAACGCTTAGAAAGTTATGGTTACACAGCATTAGGAGAACATCAAGATGTAAATTTACAAACAGTAGAGCAAATATTACAACTTTGTGCATAGTACGTATGGTGGGCAGTGCCCACCGTACTTGACATTTAAGCAATCGCTTATATATACTAAAATATAGTTAAGCGATTGCTTAAATATATAATTAGATTGAATGAGTAGACCCCTTGCCAGTGCCGATGTGTTTGTAGCCATAGCTGACCCAACTCGGCGCGCGCTATTAGATAAATTGCGTTTAGGAGAACAACCAGTTAAAGAGTTGGCGGAACCCTTTGCCATGAGTTTGCCAGCTATATCTCAGCACTTACAAATACTTTGTGAAGCTGATTTAGTACAAATGCGAAAATCTGGGCGCCAGCGTTTATATAGTTTAAATCCAGAGCCATTGAAACAAATATCTGACTGGATTAGTGATTATGAACAGTTCTGGCAAGACAAATTAGGCGCCCTTGGCGATTATTTGGAGGAGAATCCATGTTCAGACACTTAAACAAAAAAGTTTTTTATCCATATCCGTTACAAAGAGTTTGGCAAGTACTTACCAATCAAAAAGCGCTTGCAGCTTGGTTAATGGAAAACGACTTTGAAGCACGTCTTGGACACAAATTTAAATTTATATACTCATCGCTACCAGGGATGAACGCGCATATAAATTGTGAAATTATCGAACTTGATGAACCAAGGCGCCTTTCATTTACCTGGAAAGATAACTTAATGTGTCAGCCTTCAATTGTAACTTGGACATTAGAAGCAGTAGATGGTGGAACTATATTAAAACTAGAGCATCGAATACTTGAAACAGCTTACTCACAACAACACCAAGAACATTACAATTGGCAACCAAATAAATCTATCCCTTCAGCCTCATTGAATCGCCAATTAGGAACTTCCACTCTTACTTATTCTAGTTACGGCTTAAATAACAACTTTGAACAATCCATGAGCATTATTCTGAACGCTTATTTCAATGGTGGATGGGAAGACAAACTTAAAAATCTAGAAACCTGGTTTCTTCTTGACTAAGCACGACAATCTCCAACATTAAAAACAGAAACCAGGTTTCTTATATATGAATAATCCTTCACAACTTGGTTTTGCTACTGTAATTTCATCTCCACAGCAGTTTGATATTTATTCTCGATTACTTGTAGAAAGAATTATTTTCTTACGTGGAGAGTTAACAGAAGAAGTAGCAAATTTAATTATAGCTCAAATGCTATTTCTTGATGCAGAAGACCCAGATAAAGATATTGCATTGTATATAAACAGTAACGGAGGCGCCTTAACAACTGCACTCGCTGTATACGACGTTGTCACTCAACTTCGTAGTAATATATCTACTGTATGTATTGGTAATGTCAGTGCAACAGCAACACTTTTACTATCTTCAGGTACTAAAGGTAAAAGATATGCACTTCCAAATGCACGGATTTCAATACGTCAACCAATATTAAGTACTGAGGGGAAAGCCAGTGATATTGAAATAGCAGCTAAAGAATTTATTTGCTTAAAGGAATCTATCAATAACATATTAGCTGCTAATACTTTGCAGTCGGTAGAAAAAATAAAACTTGATACTGAAAGAGATTTAGTTATGAACGCTCTTGAAGCAAAAACTTATGGATTGATTGACAGTATCATTCAAAAGTAATTTTTTTCTTGTTCCCCCCTTATTAAGGGGGGTTAGGGGGGATTTAAATGTCTAATAACAAAAGTGCAATGGGAGTATTTGAAAATTCATCATGAAAATTCTAATTATAGGTGGCACAAATTTTATCGGCCCTCCTGTTATTCGCCATCTGACACAAATGGGACACAAGGTAACTATATTTCATCGAGGTAAAACAACTCCTAAATTACCAGCAGGTGTAAATGAAATTATCGGAGAACGCAAAAATATCATCCAGATGAAAGAAAAGTTACAACAGCTTTCTCCTGAAGTCGTACTGGATATGATTGCATATACTGAACATGACGTGCGCGTTCTTTCTGAAACATTGCAAAGTATACAAGCGCGTCTAGTTGTAGTTAGTAGTATGGATGTATATCAAGCTTACGATGTGCTTCTAGGTAAAGAATCAAATGTTGTACCAGTACCGTTAACCGAAGATTCTCCTTTGCGTACTTCGCTCTACCCATTTAGGGAAATGCCAAATAAACCTTTACAGGCGCCAGACGATTATGAAAAAATTCTGGTTGAAAAGGTTGTAATGTCAAACCCAAATTTACCTGGAACAGTTATACGGTTGCCAATGGTATACGGTGAAAATGACCCATTACATCGTTTATTACCGTACTTAGAACGTATCGATGATAACCGTCCTGCTATTGTATTGCCAGAAAGTGTAGCTAATTGGCGGGGTTCTTACGGTTATGTAGAAAATGTCGCGTATGCAATAGCACTTGTAGTTACAAACGCGCGTGCAACAAATCGCATTTATCACGTTGCTGATATAGAAAACAAAAATGAAGCTGAACGCATTACTCAAGTTGGAAAAATAGCTCATTGGCAGGGTAAAGTTGTAACTGTACCCGAAACTCAATTACCACCAGAGTGGAAATTACCACTTAATGTAAAACAAGATTGGTTAGTAGACTCAACTCGCATTCGTCAGGAGTTAGGATACAAAGAAATTGTCTCTTCTGATGAAGCATTGCAGCGAACGATTAATTGGCAACGTGCTAACTTACCTCAACAACCTACTCAGTTTGCGGCGCCGTACTTACTAGATTATGCTGTTGAAGATGAGATTTTAGGACTGCTTGTGTGAAACGGGCAAGGATGCCCATTCCACAAGAGGGAGCTATAACTAGAAGTCATAAAACAATGACAGCTATTACCAAGTATCTAAACAAGGTAAATATTTCTATTGAGCTAGCTTAATATTGGCTCTTGACCTTCTGATTATCTACATGCTAATATCAGACCAATCGGTCTTAACCACTCAGTACTCAGCACTCAGCACTTTTAACTCACACATGTCGAAAGGCGATGATACCAAAGCGATGATTATCGAAAAAGCCGCAGCTTTGTTTAACCAACAAGGATATGCAGGTTCTTCGATGTCGGATATTATGCGAGTGACTGGGTTACAGAAAGGAGGAATTTACAACCACTTTCACAGTAAAGACGATTTATCGCTGCAAGCTTTTGATTATGCGGTTTCGCAAATTCAAAGCCAATATCGCTCTGCTTGGGCAAGCAAGCAAAATGCGATAGAACGCTTGCAAGCAATTATTGATGTGTTTCGTACTTTTATCGATAATCCACAACATCCTATTATGCGGGGTGGATGTCCATTACTAAATACCGCAATTGAAAGCGATGACGCGCACCCAGCTTTAAAAGCACGCGCGCAGCAAGCAATGAACTCATGGCGCCGACTTTTTCGTCGTATTATCGAGAAAGGTATAAAAAAAGGTGAAATTAATCCAAATGTAGATGGTGATGAAGTAGCATCAATAATTATCTCAATTCTTGAAGGTTCTGTGATGATGAGTAAACTTAACGGTGACTCTATACACCTCGAACGCGCGATTAAACATTTAAATGATTATATTAATACCCATTTAAAAGTATAGATTTTTGACATGTATGGTGGGCATTGCCCACTTACCAAAAAACCAACCAATCGGTCTTTTTCTCCAAAACTTATGCGTCTAATCACAATTCCAATCAGCCACTACTGCGAAAAAGTCAGATGGGCATTAGACTATTTGAAAATATCATACGTTGAAGAATGCCATTCTCCACCATTCCATTTATTAGTGGCGCCTCGTTTTGGTGGTAAAACAACACCGATTCTCACAACAAAAGATGGTATATTTTTAGACTCAACCGATTGTCTAAAATATCTTGATTCCATTGCTTCAGTTGATAAAAAGCTATACCCCAATCAAGTAGAGTTAAGACAAAAAGTTGAAAAGTTAGAAGAACTATTTGATGAGCAATTAGGAGTTTTAACAAGACTTTGGGGTTATTCTCATACTATAAACGACCCCAAACTAGTAAAACAAGCATGGTGTAGAAATGTACCTTGGATAGAGCGTGCATTATTTCCAGTAGTTTTTCCGAAAACTCGCACACTAGCTTGTAAAAAATTTAATATAACTCCTGAATCCAACATTGAAACACGTGAAAAAATAAAGCAAATTTTTGAACAAGTTAGCAATATATTAGCAGACGGGCGCCGTTACTTAGTAGAAGATAAACTTTCCGCAGCAGATATAACATTTGCCGCACTCGCAGCACCTACTATTGCACCACCCGAACACCCAGCAACACGAGGTAGCGTAGATAACTTTCCTGTAAACATGGCAAAAGAGATAAATCAATTTCGCAAAACACCAGCAGGGCAATTTGTATTACGTTTATATCGTGAAAGAAATTAGCATTTACGCACAGAAACCTGGTTTCTACCCAAAGTAGTCGTTTTTATTACAAATTATCGAACAAGAAACCAGGTTTCTAAGATTTTTTAATGAGGTTTGCAATGAAAAATGATTTAGAACGAGTAGCCTTAATAACAGGAGCATCACGAGGAGTTGGCGCCAATACTGCCTATCTTCTAGCAGAAGCAGGATTAAATATAGTAATAAATTATCACAGCAAAAGCTCGCGTGCAGAAGAAGTTGCCAACATTGTACGAGAAAAAGGGCGCCAAGCTTTACTCGGCACACTTCTACGGTAGTAAACCTGTTTACCCACTGTATGAACCAGTAGCGCAAAGTAAAAAAGCAGGTGAAGAAGCATTACGTGCTTATATACCAGAACTATCAAAAAGAGATATCAAGCTTGTAGTGGTTAGCGGTGATTTAATCGAAGGTACAATTACACCCAAATTGATGCAACGTCAAAATCCAGGTTTGATTGAAAAGAGGCAACAACAAGCAGGTGTTCTTCCGACAATAGAGGAATTTGCCCATGCTATTGCTTCTTCAGCACTCGATAACCAATTAGAAACTGGGGCAACAATTTTTGTTGGAAGTACAGACTGGGAATTATAGACGTATTTTTTTTGTGCATAAACAGACCGTTCAGTCTTTTTTATCAAGGAGTAAAAAATGTTGAAATTTTATTACAATAAGCGTTCACCTATGGCAAGACGTGTATGGCGTGGTTTACTAGAAAAGCAAATTGAGTTTGAACCAATAGTAGTAAACTTGAATGGCGACCAAATGGCGCCTGAATATTTAGAGTTAAACCCATTCCACCATGTGCCTGTAATAGTAGATGATGGTTTTCGAGTAATAGAGTCACTAGCAATTTTAGATTATCTCGAAGCGAAATATCCGGTGCCTGCACTGTTACCAAACGAACCGCAACAAAGAGCAACAGTAAAAATGGTGCAATTGGTTTCTAGCAATGAATTACTACCAAAAGCCATTTCATTCATTTTCAAAGAGGCAGATTCACCAATATACATACAAGCCAAGCAGCACATTCATACTGTATTTCAATTTTTCACTACAACACTAGGAGAAAATCTCTATTTTGGTGGTGATACTTTAAGCTTGGCTGATATTGTTGCGGGTACTGATATATATTTACTAGCAAAATCTGGCTTTAATTTAAGTGAATATCCAAAATTGAATGATTGGTATAAACGCTTAATGGAACGCGAAGTTTGGCAAAACACCGAGTTAAATACAGAAGAATTTGAGCAATTTAAAAGAGTTTTTCTGATAATACAGACCAGAAAAATCAGGCAAACACGTAGAACTTAAGAATTTTTCATGTCGGTACTATGACAGTATTTTAGAACGAGACGTTCGTATATGCCAACAAGTCGTATGTAAGCCTTTGTTGCATCAAGATGTGCGTCTACTGCTTGCGTATACTCTAAAATCTTCTCAGTATTATACCGATAACCAATGTAGTTTTTTTTACAATAAACTTGTGATTCTGCGTAATGCTTTAAAAAGCAATTGTACTCTTCAATAAACTCGGCAAACTCAGATGTATGGTTTTGAAAGTAAGGCTGCATAATTAATACCAAAGTTGTACGCTTAATAAGTTAGACATTTTTGCGGCTCTGAAACATCACTCATTAGGAACAATGATTATTAAGTTTTAATGTATATTTCATCACAAGATTAATCGGTGAGGTAAAAGCAATGACACCACATCCAAAAAAATCATTAGCTATAGCTTGTGCATCAGGCAGTTTTAAAGGCGCCTTTGGATTCGGCGCCTTAACTGCTTTAATAACTCTTAAAGATAATCGATTAGAACTAGCATTGGGTGTTCACGCAGCAAACAACCTTAGTTTCCTATTCGTAACCACAAAAGATTCTGTACTCGCAGTACCTGCAATGTGGACAGCAAAAGATACTGGAGACCCAAGACTAGAAGTTTTGATGTTCCTGTTACAAAGTTTAATCTTTTACTACATATTTTTTGGGCGCCGTAAAAAAGT
Organism: Calothrix sp. PCC 7716; assembly: GCF_019977735.1. GTDB lineage: Bacteria > Cyanobacteriota > Cyanobacteriia > Cyanobacteriales > Nostocaceae > Dulcicalothrix. Next base: position 2,657,171 of record NZ_AP025018.1, read on the forward strand.
TATGCAAGCAATACCATAAAAAAACGAATAAGAAAAACTTAGTTAACAAACCAGGTTTATACAGAACCCCAAAGACATTAACCCACTAGCTCAATTGAACTAGTGGGTTAGTTGTTACAACCTTTGTTCGATACGTCGTTCGATATCGTCAAAGCGTCTATCAAGTTCGGCTAGAATCGTCGTAATGCCTTGTTGTAATTGCTCTTGGTTACGGCGCAAGTGTCCGATGTCACGCTCAAAACCGTAACGTTGCTTTTCTGAATTTGCGTACCAAAGCAGGACGCTAAGGAATCCAGAACCAAATGCGAGAACCAAGCCTCCAATAGCGATAAGAGTATCAATTTTCACGGTTTATATTTCCATGCAAATAATCATAGCTGCACTAAGCTGTTGCAATACCAGCAGCAGCAATGCTAGTTAGTTTGAGTGTCGTCGCTACTAGGGTCTATCAAGTTTTCAATATAACTACCTGTGTTCACTTGTATCGAACAAGTAAAGCTCATGAGAGTGCTTTGATTTTGAGAATCACCATAAGCATTTATAGTTTGCTCTACAAAATTAATGGGTTGTTTACCTTGTTGCTGGCGCTCGTTATTAATTTCATCATTTAAAGTAGCTGCACCTCTAAGCAATTTAGCAAGTGCTTCCACAATTGAAGAAGATAAATTAATATTGTCGCCAGTCAAAATAGAGCAATTGATTTTTACCTGGTTATTACCTACAAACTCAATGCTACCAGCAGGTAATTGTGTTGCTAATCTTTCAAAAGTTAGTTGAGTCATATTTACAAATTGTCAATTTTATATTCGATGGTTTCTAATTTGGCACGCATGGATTGAATTAAATCTTCGGTTGTATCTGTCTCAGTGCTGCGATACTCCCAAATTGCCAAGGTAACAGATTTTAACCAGGGGACAGCATCAAACCTTAGTGCAAAGCTATCCGAGTATTTTGGAAAAATAACTAGTTGAACGCAATTTAATTTAATAAATTTATTGCTAGCGTCAACTGTTGTTTCTGGTGTAGAATTCAAACCTTCAAACACTACAGCGTCATTAACTTTTACGCTTAATATTTCTTGCGTTAAATATCCCGCACATTTCCAAGTTGGTTTAGCTGTGGTTGAAAAAGTACCAACTAGAAATATTCTGCTAGTTGGTATTAATGGGATTTCTACAGGGTCAATGTAAGGAACTCGTACACCGCGCGGTCGCTGTATACCGAAGGGGAGGTCATCCGTAGTGTTTTCTTGTAACCGACGTTGGTAGACAAGTTCCCATGCACCAAAGTTAGAAGGGTTAAACGATAATGCCATTATCTAAATCCCATTCCTCGGCTGCTTCAAAAACATCAACACCTGATTCGTGTAAGAAATTTAAGAAGAAATCAGCGTCAACTTCACCCTTTAAAAAAGCATCTGTAGCTTTTGCTCGAACAAGCATTGATGCAATTTCTTCTTCAAAATCCGCTTCTGATTGTTCGGGATACCAAAGAGCGGGGGTAGAAAGTTGAGTAAGTAAGCTACTATTCTCCGCCATCGGCTAATACAAAATATTCAGGAGTAAACCAAACACGACCATATGGTCCACCAAGCTTAGATTTAACTGCGGTAAATGCAGCTTTTACTTCGGTGTCTATAGCGGCAACTGATTGAATAGAAATAGGAGCGCTGTAATTGTATTGGGACCCGCCGCCTCTTTCACCCTTTCCATATCTCATGTATGGGCGCCCGCTGGGTTTAGCTCTCAATACTTTAGGACTTCCATCGGCAACCGTTGCGCTTACCATAGCTGGTCTAGCTCCCCTTGGTAACGGGTCTTTTGCTGCTGCATCGGTTAAATTAAGTGCTGCTACTGTAAAAAACTGTACAGATTCTTTGGATGCTTGTACTTTATATTTTTTAGCTCCTTCACCAGCAGCAATAGCCATAGGTTTGTAAGCATAAGCAACTTTAGGTAGTCTGCGGCTAGTTGCTCCTTCTTCTCGAACTGGTGCTTTATAAGCTTCTCGTGCCTTAGCGTATTTCAAATCAGCTTCTAGTTGTGCTGCTGTTTTACGGCGTCCCATAGTTTTGTATTACAAAAAGTCTTTTTTGATTCTTTTTCAGTTGTAGCAAGGGTTTTAAGTTATTTTTTCATCCGGAGAAGTTAAGTAGTCCAGCAAATTTTTGCTAAAACTCAAAAATTTATTTATTAAACTTGTTCAATAACGCTTCTAAGTCGAGTTCCCCCGGTAGCAACCAGGTTTATCGCGTTAGGCAATCCCTGTATTTTGAGTTGTGCGTATTTAAATTTCACGTCTACACGTGGCCGTTTAGTATATTTTTTGCGGGTTTGACCATACACTCTGTGCGTTCCAGGGTTAGCAGGGTAAGAGCGGTCATGGTCGATGAATTGAAAATTATCACGCTCAAAAGGGTGATTTTGAATTTTGAGTATTTGCTTTACTACTCGCTCACCCTCGGCTTTTGATTTTACAAACAAACGTAAATCATAACCTCTTTCTGTATCTAAATAGGTGCATTTATACCAACCCTTGCCCCATTCAAATACGGGTTTAGCAAGTTGATTTTTAATATCTCTAGCGAGTTTCTCGGCTTTAACGCGCGTCATTGATTCGCTAGTTTCTGTTACTAATCTAAAACTAATTTCCGCTTCGGCTCTAGATTCACCATTTCCGTGTGCTTCGCTGTTATATGGTTCTAAAAAATAAAGTGTTACCTGTGGTTTATACTTCCAATTAGTTTGTACTTCTTGCTCTGGGATTGCGTAAACAGGTCGCTGTATAGCTTGCATTCTACCTACGGTTACCTCGAACAACCACAACCGCATTTGTGTCATTGATGCTGAATCGTCGTCTTTTATCAAACAAGCATGTTTCAATCCTCCCTTTGGTGTTGAAATGTCATCATCTGCTTGCCGACTAAACCAAGCACGAACATTTTTATTATGTTCTTTTCTAACAAGGTCTTGAAGATGTTCAAATTCACTAAAGTTTGTTGGTAAAGGCATTAATCATCAGCCTCCTTATTCTCGTCATTAATAGCTTGTGCTTGACTTGCTGTCTTTTCAGTAACTTTAGTTTCAGCAACTTTTTTATTATCTTTCTCCTGTTTAGGTACAGAATCTTCAAGACTTTTAGTGAATACTTCTTTTTGCTCTTGGATTTCTTTTAAGTTGTCTTGAATACTAATTACTTCTGAAGTAATCATCTCAATTCCTTCAGCAGCTTCTTGCAGGTTCTCTAAACGTTGTTGCCACTTACTTTGAGCATTTACATTTTCAGGCATCCATTTAAAAGCTCTATCTCCAACTACTCCAAAACGTTTTAAAGCATTACCAATACGTCCAGTGTTCTCTGCTGTCCATTCTTGGATATTTCTAGCTGAATCTAGCATTGACCGCATGGAATTAAAAATATTGGCGCCTGCTTGATAAATCCGGTTCCATTTAGCCCAAGTCTTTTTAATACCCGTCCAAGTCTCTACACCAAATAAACCTTTTGCAAAATCATCAATTGCTTTACCAAAGAAAGATTTAGCGTCAACATCAACGCCGTCATCATCTTTCATGAAAATATTTACAACGTTATCAATAATTGAAAATAAGGTATCTGTCAGGGAACTACTCAACATGTAAGCGTTGTGTAAAGTATTTACCCACGTCAAAATATTAAGCATTCGGTCGAGTTGCAGCCATTTAGAAAAACGCTGTAATTTACCACTTATGCCACCTGGCATTTGAGGACCAAGTTTTGTATTAATTACACCTAAAAGTGCTAAATCAGTACCTTGAAGTAAGAGACTTAATTTGTCGAGCTTGTCACCATTTGTTGTAATTTTATCAAGCATTTTTTGCTGACAGCTTGAACATCCATTAGGCGTTGGTGGAGGTGGTGGAGGTTCGGCTTTCCTGGGTGGTCCAAAAGGAAAGGGTGCAGGAAAGCCAGGAGGCTTGGGAATTGGTGAGGGACTTGGACTTGGACTTGGACTTGGTGATGGTGAGGGACTTGGGCTTGGGCTTGGGCTTGGTGATGGTGAGGGACTTGGGCTTGGGCTTGGGCTTGGACTTGGTGATGGTGAGGGACTTGGGCTTGGACTTGGACTTGGTGATGGTGAGGGACTTGGGCTTGGGCTTGGGCTTGGACTTGGGCTTGGACTTGGACTTGGTGATGGTGAGGGACTTGGGCTTGGGCTTGGACTTGGACTTGGACTTGGGCTTGGGCTTGGTGATGGTGAGGGACTTGGGCTTGGGCTTGGGCTTGGTGATGGTGAGGGACTTGGGCTTGGGCTTGGACTTGGTGATGGTGAGGGACTTGGGCTTGGGCTTGGGCTTGGTGATGGTGAGGGACTTGGGCTTGGACTTGGACTTGGTGATGGTGAGGGACTTGGACTTGGGCTTGGTGATGGTGAGGGACTTGGGCTTGGGCTTGGTGATGGTGAGGGACTTGGGCTTGGAGCAGAACCGACAGGGACTATATCAATTATTTGTAAATCATTAGCTGTACTCGCAACAGAAAAAGCTAAAGGATGCACAGCTCTCCAAAAGGGTTCCCATTTTGAGGGATATCCAGTCAAAACAGAAACTACTTGTATTGTTCTTCCGTCGAACGGACGCGCTGGCGAACCTTCTATTGGTTCCCATCTGAAGCCAAAAATAGGGCCTTCTACGAGCTTTTCCGTGTATTGGCGAAACTCCTGTTTTTGCCCATAACTGTAATAAGTAACAAGAACATCGCCCTTTATTAAATATAAAATTCCAGCGTTACCTTGCTTTGGAAACCTGTCCGACGGACGAGGAGGTGCTGAAGTTGGCGGAGGAGAATCAACAGGTGTAGGTGGTGGAAACAACAAATCAGCTACAAACCCTCCAACCATTCCACCAACAAAACTACCAACAAAGGCGCCTGGTGGACCACCCAACGCACCGCCAATTACACCCCCAAGAATTCCCCCAGCAACACCACCACCGGCACCAAATAATGCAGCGGCTGGAGGTTGCCCCCTAAGTGAACGAATTGCAAAATCAGCGGCGCCACCAATCAAAGGTCCTGCTAAACGTGCAGCGGGAGTTGGTGGAAGTCCTGGAAATGGAGATGGAGTTTTTGGCGGTGTACTTGGTGGAGGTGGTGGAAATTTGGTTACTGGTGGCGCCTTAACTTGTGTCGCTGTTGGCACAGTTCCACCGCCACCGTTACCACGTGGTGGAGATGCTGAAGTTGGCCGATTAGATGGTGGTGGCGCCTTTGGAGGAGATGCGGGTCTTGGTTTAGGCTGTGGTTTATCACCCGGTGGCTTATATCTATTTGCTACTTCTCTATCTGCTGCTTGCCTGCGTTGAAGTTGCCGTTCTTCGAGTGATGGTGGTGGTTTATATTTAGCGTTTTTTACTTCTTCTCTAGTACGCTTAATGCTTTCTTCAGCATCATTGATTTGTTGTTGCTTGCGCTGCTTTTGCTTATTGTGCATGTCAGCTGAAGCAGTTTCATAGTCTTGATTCCAATATTCAGCACGGTCTTTAAAAGTTTGTTTTATTGCAGCGTCAGCATCTGCAACTCGTTCAGCTTTATTCGCTAACTGTTTTTTTTGAATATCGGCAGAACGAATCTCTTGCTCTTGCCAGTTTTGAAGCCTTTCTGCATGAGCTTTTTTTTGTGCAGCTTGCTCCAAAAGCTCCTGCATTAAATTACTGTTCTGCTCGAAATTTGACATATTATGCAGTAAAAATGGTAGGAATTTCTACGCTGCTTAATGGTTGTGCATAATTCCACATTCCATCATTACCGGATAGATAGTTTTTGGACATTTCGACAGAGACTCTACCCAAAAAACGATATTTTTTATCACTTTCAACATAAAAGACACCTGCCTGCGCTGCTCTTTCTGTTGAACCCGCTCCTTCAATAACGATTAGGTCTGAATTGATATGAGAAAGAGAAAGGATTGCCCATACAGCTAATTCCTCTAAAGTGTCAACGCTGTTGGGTAGTTGAGTTTTGCTAAAAGCTGTCATAGCTCGAAATTTTGTATATAGTTTCAAATCAATTTTTAACTATTTTCACTTAATCGTAAATACACCACTTTTATGTAAAACAAGTAGTAGCACTGAACCGCTCTATATATTGCTGATTATAAACTTGAGGCATTAATAGCATCAGGGCAATTTAACTTATTACAACTTTTACCTATTAATTCTGGTTAAATATGTAGAATGCCTAAAAACAATCGGTCAGGTCAAGCAACAGTGTTAAACGACGCTGAATACTTGACAATTAAAAATCACTTTGTTAATCCAAAACATAAGCTAATTGTTGATGTCGCTTGGTGGACAGGTGAACGCATGGGGGCAGTTTGTAAACTTCCAGTTAAAGCTGTGTTTGATGTTAAGGGTCAACCATTAACACACATCACTTTTCCTAAAGTCATCCGCAAAGCGTCACCCAATGGTGAACGTAAAACCCGCCAAGTTCCTGTGCATAAAAATTTACGCGCGCTTTTGCGTGAATACTGGCAGTTGCACAAACCAGATATTAACAATTGCTTGTTTCCTGGAAGTGAGGAAAATGTGCCAATACAGCTTCAGTCTTTTGATGATGCGCTGCGTAGAGCTATTAGTAAAGCTGGCATGGAAAGTCAGGGTATTAGTACTCACAGTTTCCGACGCTCGTTTATTACGAAGCTCGCGCGTAAAGGTATTGCAGTTTCTAAAATCCAAAAACTCACAGGACATGCAGATTTAAAAGTACTGTCACGTTACATCGAGGTGAGTGATGACGAACTCGCGGAGGCAATTGCTGTGTTATGAACATAGTTACTTCAAAATACGCGCGGTTTGAAAACTTCTTACCAATAGAAGTAAATCAAAGCCTGATGGAATTTACACTCAATCACGAGAGTTATTTTATACAGCGTCCTACCTCTCCTGATTACCCTGCTCAATATGCTTTCGGTGCCCCAAATGGGTTTACGGCTTGGAAGTTCGTAATTCTCAAACAAGTGAAGCTGTGCTTGCCTCAAGTGTTTAAAGCGCTTGATTTAAAGCCGTTTGATGTTGGAGAAATTGAAACAGATGTGAGTTCCTACCCTGATATGGGATACCTTGCAACTCACAATGATACTTTCTGTGCCAACACTCGTGTACTGAGTTTTGTTTATTACTACCAAAATTTTGAAAAAAGCTTTAGTGGTGGACAGTTAGCTTTATATGACTCAGAAGTTGATTGCTTCTTGAATACACAAAAAGCTAATTCCTGTCATTTAATCGAGCCAGAGAATAATACTTGTGTTTTCTTTCCGTCGCGGTGTTGGCATGAAGTTTTACCAGTTGCTTGTGATTTTAAGAGCTTTCCGAATAATTACTTTAGCGGTGGTCGGTTTTCGATAAACGGCTGGATACACAAGGCTTTTAATTAAATCGATATACATCTTTTACTTGATAAACCTTACAAACTTGATATTGATATATGAAATTTGGTATTGATATTGGCCACAACACTTCCCCTGATGGCGGCGCCGTGGGAATCAAAGCAGAAAATGCTTTAAACATGGAAGTTGGCACGAGAGTTATAGCCAAACTTAGAAAGTTAGGACATTCCGTAGTTGAATGTAAACCGTCGAGTGCAAACTCTGTTAGTCATTCGTTGTGGCAGCGGGTAAATACTGCCAATGCTGCATGTGTTGACCTGTATGTGTCGATACACTTCAATGCTTTTAACTGGAATGCTTACGGGACTGAGGTTTACGCGATTTCGCCAACCGGGAGGAGGTACGCTTTTGCGGTGTTAGAGCAAATATGTAAGTTAGGGTTTTTTGACCGTGGTGTTAAAAATGGTTCACGCCTACTCGTTGTCAAAAATACTAAAGCACCCGCAATTTTAATTGAGTGCTGTTTCTGTGATAGTAAGCGGGATATGGACTTGTACGACGCTGAAAAAATGGCAACTGCAATTGTTGAGGGGTTAACCAAATGACATTAATATCCCTAGAACTTGTAGATGCACTCGTTAACCTCAATATCCAAGTGCTTAATCACAAAATTATTCACCCGCGTGAATTAGCAGCGGCACTTGAAAAAGTTGCTGAGGATGCTTGGTTAGAGGTCGAAAATCTTGCTTTAACACAAAACTCGGATAACTTGGCGCCCAGTTTGAGAATTGACCCATGAAGAGTAAAAATGCACCAATTTGGTTGGTGTTTTTGGCATGTGTTGGCGCCGCAACAGTAGCAATTCTTGATGCCCACTACCGCGATGCTTTTATGCAGCTTACACAATCTATCATTGTTGGGTTTTGGGGTTATATGCAGGCGCCAAAGGATTAAAGCTTCACACTCACTGGTTACACCCTGTATTGTTACAGGGTGTTTTCTTCAAGGTTGTTTGAGGTAGCGAGTTATCTCGTCTGGCTGTTTACCGTTACTTATTAGCTGCAACACTTCCTGTCGTTTTTGCTTTGCAATGTTTGAACATGTTGAGCCAATATGCACCCGTTTGATTTTTCTGCCTTCCATCCAACAGTAGCGATAGTATTTATGTTTCTTATTTGCTCTTTTGACCCAATATGGTTCAATCCAATGACTCTGCTTTTTTTGACTTGGATTGTTATTACTTGTGTGGCTGTTTACAGGATACTGAGGTGAAGGTAATAAGTAAGAGGTTTCATTTGCATCCTCATCGCTACTGAGTTGCATGTGTTCGGGAGCAAGCTCAAAAGCTTGTGTTATCTGCTCCCGAACACCCGTAGTTGATGATTGTGATGTGATTGGTGTTACATCACTACTATTAATAGATTGAGTATTGCTTGTTACCTGCCCCCGAACACTTTGCCACTGACACCAAGCTTCTTCAAACTCTTCAATACTATTAAAGTCATCTGGTTCCGGTGGTTCATGCGAATCATCATAAAAGATGGTAAGTTGATCCGCTTCGCTTTTAAAAGGTACTTCCCCAAAGTCCGCTTCTTTCCATTTCTCCTCTGTGTGTTCGGGGGCAATAATTTCTGTGTCCCAGCAGGGGTCATATATTGGTTTTGATGATATATGTGTACTGGGAGTCGAGGGAATTGAGAATAACGCTAATTGTTCAAATTCCATTACTGATTCCCTCCCCTGGTAAATGTAACTATTTCATGGCGAACGAGATTGTTTGCTGTTTCTCGCATTGCTTCTGCCCAGGCTAGGGCAACGGTTGGGGGGAGTTGCTGTAAATCAGCCTCTGTAATAAAGCGCTGCTTAATCCAGTTTTTGAACAGTAACAATTGCCCTTTATCTATAAAGGAACTTCTGGAATAATTCATGACATTAATAACCTATGTTTTAGTTACTCGCCCTTTATTGGGCGTTTTTTGTTGGGTATATTTCGTCGTCTATGTATAAGTCGGTGTAAGTATCAAAGGTTAATATTACATCCATGTTTTCAAGTATCCATTGATTCTCTAATTCCTCCCAGTAACGATGTCGTAAACACTGCACAAGCCAGCCAACCCTTCGAGCGATGACTTTCTTTTTACATTGAAATTTAAGTAACATCAATGCGAGTTGCACCTCCTCAATTGAATAGCGATAAATATCACAGATTTCGGGAAGTTCTAACCCGGCTTCTTGGTTAACTAAATCCCTAATTTCATCCTTGGTTTCTTTAGATACCTCCTCTATAGTCGGTAAAGAGTAAGACTGCTGCTGCGAAAGGGGGTTTTCAACTTTCTTAGACTCATCCCCTTTTTCAGCCTCTAAAGTGGAATTATTTGTATTAGTTTGGAATGATTGTTTTTTAGGTGGTTTCAAGCAATCAAGCGGTCTAATTAGTAACTTAAATACGTGCCAACTGTACTGCTTTACGATTTTAATAACTCCCAATTCTTCCAGCTTGGCGAACACTTGTTTTAAGTGGCGATTGCAGTATGGTTCGCCTCTTTTCTTTCCAACTAGCTGGTTAAAATCAATCAAATCGATTTCTACTTCTTTACCGATTCCACTATTTGTTACTAACCAGTACCATAATTGTTGTGCAGCACACTTAATTCCGAGTTTTAAACAGAATTCCTCATGCTCGTCTGTCCATTGGTTGATGAAATTTTTGATTGTTTTATGCATAATAATAAGTAAATTAATTTGAAAAATAACAAAACCATTAAAGCTGTCGCTCTCCGGAATGCTTTTTGGTTTTTTTTATGGATGTGATAGGTTTTTATGTGTTCATTACATGCACCTCTTTTTTCTCTAGCCCTCACTGCGAGCGTGAGGGATTTTGCTATAACTGTGATTGGTAATTTACGTAGTCCGCTCCTTCACGCCATGTAATGAAGGAGCTTTTAGCGTCTGTCTCGCTCTAAATCCCAAATTACTTTTTCTATATGCCACTTGGCGGTACGTCCTGGATGCACACTGCGGGACACCGATAATAATCGCTTCAAAGCATCTACGTCTCCTTGCAGCATATTTAGTAATCGTGATTCAAGCTCATAAACTTCATCTGGGTAAGGTCTTTTTCTTCTCCTAGGTTTAAAGAAGTTTTCTATCTGCGGCGCCCATTTAGCAACAATGAGCGCTAGCGCTATTACACACAAAGTAATTAAACTGTTCATAGGATTGATTTAGCAGGGATTATCAATCCAAAATGCAGGACTTTACCTTGATAGGTCATCGGGAAAGTCCGCATTTTTTGAACTACGGGTTTTTGCGTACATAATATAAACCGCTCCACCCGTAGGTAGAACGGTTTACTCGTTATCTTCTATTTCTGTTTCTTGTTGCTGGCTAGAGATTAAATTGTAAATTTCCTCTTTAACCTCTTTAACCGCTTCGCGAAACTCTTGTTCTTTCTCCTTGCTTTCACTAAGGCGAACTTCTAGCCGCTCCTGGTGAGACTTAACATATGAGATATAGGCGCCTTCGATAAATTCGAGACGCTCTAAGATTTTCCCAACAGGTGTTTCTCCGTAATCAATGGTTGCCCTAGAGGGACTTTGCCTTGAGCAATCAGCCTTATCAGCTCTGATCTGTTTACCCCCATTGATTGAGCCTGAGATTTGAACGTTTCCCAGTCCTTCTCGCTTATCCGGACTACTGCTCTTATTGAATCTTCCGCCAACTTCTTGGGTCTCGCCATTTTTACAAATCACAACAACACCCTCATTGTATTGTACGAACAAAACGTTTTGCATGAACAAAACCCTTGACAAGTTTTGTTCATCCATTATACTAACATTAGTTACGGATGAACAAAACAATTTAGCTCCCTCCTCACATTGCCAACGTGCCCGTGAGGTTTACCAATTAATCAGGAGCGTGACCCCTCACACTTGCCACAGTGCCCAGTGAGGAAACAACCTAAAAGTTAATAAAAATTGGCGCCGTTTATCGTTTCAAGTGGCGTAGTTAAGCTTTGCTGTTTAGTAAGGAGGCTATTTAAAGCTCGAAACCTAGATTGTTGAAACTCTCTAATTTCCCAACTACCCGTTAACGAGACTTTTACCGTTTGTCTCGTTGACATTTTCTACACTGTCAAAAAGCAAGGAGTGCAGTGTGTTGCCTTGTCAATAACTGTTTAGTAAAGGAGCGTGCCTATAAAGTAGAACGCACATCATTTGTCGTGCATTAATGAATTTATTATCAAATGTCAGGTGGGGCTAAAACCTGGCATTTCCTCCCAGTGTCTACTTATTTCAACAACGTAAAAATGAAACCAATTCAACCTGAAGTTATTAAACCTTGGGCAGTGTTTATCCTGGACTCCAAAGGCTCCAGAACACGCATTGCTAGCTTTTCTACCCGTAGTGATGGCGAGACTTACTTATTTAAAATCCGTCGCCAATTGCCAAAAGCGAGTGACCCAGTTTTAGCATTTGATAGGTAGGGTTAAATAGCCGTTTCATCAGGATGTATCTACTTTTGTTCTGCAGCATAACTTATGAAATATACAGGTGTCAGTTACAAAAGAGTCAAAAATTTGGGCAACTACGAAAGTGAACATTTAGAACTGTTCGCTGATATTGACTCTGACGAAAACGTGGATGACGCGGTTGATGCTTTGAAAAAAAAAGTTAAAGCACTGCTAGGTGTAGATGAAGTCGTCAAACCATCGACTTTACCGCCTCCACCTAAGCAGATGCCCGTTAAACCCGCGATAAAAGAAGAAGGTGAAATAGATTTTTAAGTATGACCAAACACGATACAGTTGTACGTATTAAACCCGGTTCCCCCTACGAAAGCGCACTTTCATTATTTGAAGATGGCTTTATACCGATGCGTGACCCTTTCCCAATGGAACGTGGTGTATCCGATACAGGCGAAGTAACTTCGTTATGGGTAACTGATTGGGACAGGATGAACGAAGAACAAATACAAGCTCTCGCTGCTGCAATTGCTAACCACTGCGGTGCAACAAGAGAAGAAGTTATTGAAGATGCTCGCCCAAGTAACGGTTTCGGGATTCGTGATGGTTGGATAGAGAAAATGCACTGCGGTGCTGAAGGGTTTCAGCGATGTAAAGAGGTCGCTGATTTTTTAAAAAATGCACCCCAACCACCTACAGCAGAAGCTTATCAAGATTTTTACCAAGACCAGTACAGACGCTGGATTGATGGCGACGAACAGCCACCACCAATGCCTAAAACTATTGAGGGTTTCGACCCAAGGTTAGTAACACCCGAACTTGAAGAAGCTTTAAAAAAAGAGCAAATCGCTAAAGCTTTGGCAGGGTATTCGGTGCTTGATGTTATAACTGGGCGGGCAATGGTGGACATTCTTAATAACATCGACCCTGACCACAACTACAGCATAGTTACTGATGAAGATGACGATGAAGATAACATCCCTTGGTAATTTACGAGCAACATCAATAATTATGGAAACCAGCAACAATAGATTTGTGACAATACCAACACCTGACCCAAGTTGGGACTATTACCAGCTTTGGCATACTTTGCAGTTAATAAAATCTGATTTAGATTCCTCAATAAAGCTGTTAAGTGAAACTGAGGAAAATAATGATTATACAGGCGAAATGGTCAATAGTTCGCTTCATAGAATTGATGCACTTGTAGAGAAAGCGAAAGGAGAAATTTAGCCTGATGAGCTAGTGTAACCCCACTAGCGAAACGGGTTAAATCAGCAGTAAAGAGCGTAACTCACGTGATGAATATTGCTAACTGAAGCAATGATGCATAGGCTGATTGTAAGTTGCGCTTACCCGTAGCGACTTGGGTTAAAAACGCTCGTCGCCAGTATCAATAAAAGTAATTTAGGGCTTTGATACAGAAGCAAGCTAAGGCTTTTAGGTTTTCGCAAGCTCGGTTACTAATTGATGCTGTTACCTGCTGTCTTGAGAGTGAATTAAGCTTCGGCTTTTTGGTGGTTCGTAGACTTTCAAGCGGGTTTATTGATGCGACTGTAAACACCACATGGAAAACAAAATCAAAATATTGGGGCTTGATGTCAGCAAGTCCACAGTTTCTGCATGTCTTTTAACTGAAAAGCCAGACGAACCACGTCTATTTTATTACGATTGTCAGTTCTTAAACTTGTCAGCCAATAAAGAAGGTATAGAAAAATTACTAAGTTTAAAGCCTGATGTGGCAGTAATGGAACCAACGGGAACTAATTACAGCAAAATCTGGAAGGAACATTTAGTAAAAGCTGGCGTAAAAGTTGTATTTGTGGGGCACAAGCAACTGCGTAACTACCGTGCTGACCACCTTGACTTACCTGATAAAGATGATAATGCCGATTCTTTAGCGCTTGCTTGCTACTGGTTTGACTATCATCATTTAGAAAATCGATTTGTTGCTAGACATTCAGATGTTATTAACAACATCCGAGAGCTAATACTGAGGTTGGAACATCTTAACCGCGTGCAATCGCCAATCATTAACCGCTTACGTCAAGACTTGGCGTGGCAGTTTCCAGAAGCTGCGTTGATAAATTCAAAGCGTGGTAAAAAAGGACTAGCTCCTCTTTTGTGGGGGTGGATTGCTGGATTGCGCGACTCTAAAAAGTACGATGCAATGTACAAAGACAGTATCGGTACTGGCTTGGAACAATCTACACGTAACCAAGCATTCCTAATTTGTGACTTGCAGCAGCAAGAATTTGCAATAGAAATCAAGCTATCAAACTTACTCAAAGAGTCGTGTTTTGCTCCCTACTACAAAGTTTTTAACAAATTTGGTTTTGGTTCTCGCTTATCAACGATTCTCGTTGCCTACATTTACCCGCTAGAGAATTTCCTCAAAGACGGGAAGCCAGAAATTAGGATTTGCAGAGGTCGAAAATCCGGTAAACCTACCAAACGCTACATTTCACTACGTCGGTTTCAGAAAACTTTAGGCATGGCGCCATCACAAGAACAATCAGGAGACAAGAAAAAAGTTAAAGTTCGCCACGGCTCAAAACTATGTCGAAAAGCCTTGTGGCAGTGGGTGTTTACTGCATTAGAACCCAAGAAACGGCGCCTTAACAATGAAATAACCGAAATACTTTGTGCTTACCTTGATGCCGAAAAGGCTAGCGGTAAACCTGTTCGGTTAGTACGTTCTCGTGTTGCAGTTCGCGCGGTTAAGCTGTTGTTTCGGGAGTTAGTAAAAGAATTATGCAATTAAAAGTTTTACCTACAGATGTCAATTTCACTATGTCTCGTGATGCGGGTCCTGGATGTTTATGCTCCAGGTGCTTACTACCAATAATCAGTGATATGCCGATTCGGATATTTCCTGAAAGTGGAAAATGTGAGTTTCGTTATCATCCTAAATGCCTGGGTGCAGAAACGTGTCCTAATAATGACTGGGGCGAGAATTTTGAGAACCTACCTTACTAAATATTGCTCCCTCGCATAACTCACATGAGGGAAAACGTTTTCTTAGAGTGAAAAACCTCAGCCCAATAAAGGACTGAGGTCAAAAGTTTAATCAGGGTGCATCTACTAATCTCTGTATCCACTATGGTCAATTACATATCAGGACAAAATCAAACCGTTTGAACCAAGAATATAAAATTGTTAAGTAAAATATATCCGAATACGGGTAATAGCTGAGTCCAGCGCTGGACTGTGAACCCAACCGACAAAACCACCATAAACCATTCGGTCGTTTCTATCTGCAACAAACACATGGTCTACACCTAAAGGGTTTTTCCAAGTTCTCACAGTTGAACCATCCCGAAGCCTTATTATTGGATGTGAGCTTTTAAAGTCTCTATGGTGCGCGCGTGTAATACCAGGTACTCTTTCTAAAATAGCTATAACTTCTTGAGTATCGCCTGTTGTATCGGGTGTCACTACTCTGCCACAACCACACCCATCTATAATAGTTGTTTTTAGTCTTTCTTTTAAATCACCGTCGAATAAAGATAAAGTATCAATTTCTTCTAATAATTTTCCGTGTGGCTCATTAGAGCGCCTATGGCAATATACTTCTGTTAACAAATCTTCTAATCCAACTTTAGCTAAAGCATCTGTTATCAACCCAGTCAAACCTAATACAGCAATACCACCCAACATCCCCGCAGGACCACCGAGAAATGCCAGTGCTGCCGTAATTGCTGCGGCGCCTGTTAAACCTGTTGCTGCCATCGTTAGGACTAAAATAATACCAGGTAATCCTAAAGCAGCTATTTTCTTTGCTACCTCATCCATATACTTTTGTTATAACTCACGACCTTATTCCTTTTTAGCACTTGTTTATCTGTGGCGCCATTATCTGATTAATTACACCTCTGAAACCAGCAACAGAATTTATTTGAGGAAGTTTCATAAAATCAAATAGCCACCAATTAACACTCTCTAATAATTTATCTTGCTCCCTTAAGTCATAATGGCTAATTTGCTTTCCTTCATATATACACCTGTAGTATTTAGGAATTACTATTTCTTGTTCTACTGCTAAAACTAATGGTGTATACTCTCCGTTAACTCCCATGTTTATTTTCCTTAAATCATCAAAAAGGTACAATCTTCTTGGCGCCTCACGTATTGGACTAATATATCTAAAACCATTCCAATATTTTCTAATAAATAAAACGGTGGAGTGGTAAGAAACATATTCATCAAAGAGAAAAGTTTTTCTATTATTAGAAAAGTAAGGATATTCATTTTTAGATTCAATCTGCAATATACTTGTATTAATCTTCAGTTCTTCAGAAGAATTACTAATTAAGCTTTTATCTACTGCGGCGCCTTACTTATTTTTCAGCAACCGAGTCAAAAACCTGTTGAGCGGTAAAATTTAACTGGGGTAAAGTAGGAGATACAATGCGGTCGTTACCTCTCTAAGCTTATCGTAATAATCGTCTTCCCAGTTAGTTGAAACTACTTCTACAACTAAGGGAAGAGATTCAGACATACACAAAATCGGTTGTTTATCCCACAACGGCTCGTTTGCAGCATTATCGTAATTTTGTACTAAAATGTCTGGTGAATAAATAGTTTCGGTTTTAAATATTTTTACAAATGCTGTTTTGGGAATACGTATGGTAGCCCCACTTGTAATAGCTGAAACGCTATATGCAGGGCTAAAAATCCAACTACTTCTTCATGTTTACCCGTTGGTGGGGGCATTTGCGCGATTAATCCTTTGTGTAATTTATATCTAGATAGAGAATTTTCGGGATACCATTCAATAAACTCTTCGTAGGTTACAGGCTTAGTTAGAGCTTGAGTCATAAAAATTACCATGTGAAGAGCTACTTGTTGTCTTTTTCTTGATAAATTTTAATTTTATCATAAAGACTCGCAACAGTTTCTTTTTCAAAAATTTGGTCTTTTTGTTTAAGATAATCACCCTCGCTTAGTTTACAAGCTGCCC
This sequence comes from Calothrix sp. PCC 7716, assembly GCF_019977735.1. GTDB lineage: Bacteria > Cyanobacteriota > Cyanobacteriia > Cyanobacteriales > Nostocaceae > Dulcicalothrix. The sequence continues at coordinate 2,673,962 of NZ_AP025018.1, forward strand.
AAAATTTTAAAACCTTGGACGGTTCTAAATGCATTATAAAAATTTGCATAGCTTTATAGAAAACCTGCTGTTTACTCATAACTTTAATTTTCATTTTCTATATCCAAAATAAAAACTTTGGAAACTTATACAAATGTCTAGACTAAGTATATTAGCTCCCCTCTCCTTGCAGGAGAGGGGTTGGGGGAGAGGTTTTTAAGCCTATAAAAAGTTAACTCCACAACGCACAATTTTTATAAACAATTCAAAATTACTGTCTTATATTACAGTAAATACTTGTACTACTTACATGTAAAATTTAGACTTGATAGATTCTTCGCAAGCTCAGAATGACATTGCGAGCGACTAATAACACTTCAACGCATTTCTTACATTCACAAATATGTTCACTCCACAGCAAATAATCTATTATATGTAGTATACATACACAAGTACCAAACTATATATACTAAAACCCAATGCAACAACCAATTCACGTTATCGGAGGTGGACTAGCTGGAACTGAGGCAGCTTGGCAAATAGCTACTGCTGGTATACCAGTAGTTTTACATGAAATGCGCCCGCAACGTTTCGGCGGCGCCCATCATACTGAACATCTCGCCGAATTGGTTTGTAGTAATTCGTTTGGGGCAATGGCAAGTGATAGAGCATCGGGTTTATTGCACGAAGAGTTACGGCGCCTTGGTTCTATCGTAATTGCAAAAGCAGACGAACACCAAGTTCCCGCAGGTGGCGCCTTAGCTGTTGATAGAGGACAATTTAGCGAAGATTTAACAAATACCCTCGCACAACATCCTTTAATTGAACTGCGACGAGGTGAAAGTCCTAATATTCCTGAAGGTATTGTTGTTATTGCCAGTGGTCCTTTAACGAGTCCTGAGCTTGCAGAAGATTTGCGTCGTTTTACAGGAATGGAGTATCTTAGTTTTTTTGATGCTGCAAGTCCTATAATTGTGGGAGAATCAATAAATCGGGATATTGCTTTTATGGCTTCGCGCTACGACAAAGGCGAAGCCGCTTACCTAAACTGTCCAATGAATAAGGAACAGTATATTCGGTTTAGAGAAGAACTTTGCAAAGCCGAACAAACCGAGTTGAAAGATTTTGACAGAGAAAAAGTTAAGTTTTTTGAAGCTTGTTTACCAATCGAAGAACTAGCACTGCGCGGAGAAGATACCATGCGCTATGGTCCCCTCAAACCAGTAGGGTTATCTGATACCCGTACAGGCGAACGTTCTTACGCAGTTATTCAACTACGTCAAGAAGACAAGCAAGGCAAGTTATGGAATATGGTAGGGTTCCAAACTAACTTACGTTGGGGCGAGCAAAAACGTATTTTCCAAATGATACCTGGTTTAGAAAATGCCGAATTTGTACGTTTAGGCGTCATGCACCGCAACACATTTATTAACGCTCCCCAATTAATGCATCAAACACTGCAATTCAAAGAACATCCAAATATATTAGCCGCAGGTCAAATAATTGGTACCGAAGGATACACAGCAGCATCCGCAGGTGGTTGGCTAGCTGGAACAAATGCCGCACGTGTTGCATTAGGTAAACAACCTGTAACACTACCAACTACAACAATGATGGGCGCCTTATTTGAATTCATCAGTACCGCATCACCCAAACACTTCCAACCCATGCCACCCAACTTCGGAATATTACCCGATTTAGGCGTAAAAATTAAAAGCAAACCAGAACGATACGGAAAATATCGCGACAGGTCATTGCAAGATTTAGAAAACTGGAAGGGTTTACTATAATTTCTTCTTGTGGAACAGGCATCCCTGCCTGTCCTGTATAAACTTTTATTAACATCTAAATAAATCATAATCAAAATGATCATGACTTGCAACGATTTTGGGATTCGGATTTCTCTCTTTGTGCAATCTCTGACTATATAGTAAAAATAATTACATATAGCCACAGGCAAGGATGCCTGTGCTACAACAAGATATAACAAGATATAAAAAGATATAACAAGATATAAAATGAGAAGTCCCTAGGGGTATGATGTTGCCCCTAGGGTGGTGTTGTAAACGTGATAATTTTTCAATTGCTGTTGTGGTAGTGATTATTGAGCTTTCTTTTTATCTTGCTTTTTACCAATAAATCCGAAGTCATCTTCTTTCATAGTAATCATACCGTGTACACCGAGGGCTGCAATTGCGGCGCCGATAAATCCCCAAGTGCCATCGGTAAAAGCATTGATGCGGTGTGATAAGCTGCGGTGATAAGCAAAATCGAGTTGTCGAGTACTGCCGTTACCATCGCGCGCAAGTCTTTCGATGTAGTCTTCAGTTCGTTCTAAAGCGTTATAATCAACATCGAAAGCATAAAGTGATGACCCCATGACAATTAAGCCGGGAATCACAAGTGCGATTAAAAGTATGCCTCTGCCTGAATTCATACGACCTCATGTCAGGTAATATATGCAATTAATGCTGACATACCCGTATTTTTGCGTTAGTATCTGGCAAACAATTGCAAAATTAGCTTCTGCCGTTAGCGAACAGATTTTTTTGGGAATAATATTCGTGGTTGGTTGAATTTTGGATTTAAAATCCTCAGTAGTCTAACAACATGAAAGCTATATATATCCCAAAAAGATGGAATCATTTAAGATTTACTCTTGTTTTATTATCTGTACTATGTGTTATTTTGATCTGGTTTCCAGCATTATCTCTACAAACACAGACAAAAAATATCTCTATTGATGCACTACAAAAACAGCAGCAACAACTAAAATTACAGCGTGGGCAAGTTAGTCAAGAACGTAACCGTTTGGACAACTTACAAAATGTCGCCCAAGATAGACTCAACAATTTAGAACAAAACTTACAAACAACCACTACACAAATTCAAGACAGTGAAAACCGTTTAAAGCAAGCTACCGAACGTCTCGAACAACTCCAAGTTGATTTGTCAGAGTCTGAACGTTCGTTTAATGCTAAACAAGAAGCGACAGTAGGAAGATTAAGGTTTTTACAGCGTTCAACAGCGAGTCATGGGTGGACTGTGTTATTACAAAGTCGAAGTATAAACGATTTTTTGAGTCGGCGCCGACATTTAAAAATGGTATATCAGGCAGACCAGCAAATACTAGCAAAACTTACAGAAGAAGCCAATCGAATAGTAGAGCAAAAAACAGATGTTGAACAGGTAAAAAACGAGATAAGCTTAATTCGTCAGCAACTCTTAGCGCAAAAAAGTGACTATCAGTCTCAAGCTGCATCACAATCAGAATTAATCGATAGATTAAATAACGACCGTTTAGCACTAGCAGCAGCACAAACTCAACTCGAACAAGACTCTATTGCCATCGGTAACTTAATTCAGCAAAAAATAGCTGCTCAAAAAGCGCGCGAAGCTGCCGAAAAAGCAATTGGTAAACGCTTTACTGAAGGAACAGGTATATTTGGTTTCCCCAGCGATGCACCAATTAGTAGTCCTTTTGGCTATAGAACTCACCCTGTACTTGGTTATCGGCGCCTACATACGGGTATCGATTTTGCAGGCGCCTATGGTAGTCCAATACGCGCGGCAGATAATGGTACAGTAATATTTGCAGGATGGTACGGTGGTTACGGAAACGCAGTAATAATTAGCCACGGCAAAGGAATTACAACCTTATATGGTCACAGTAGCCAGTTATATGTATCCGAAGGGCAAACAGTACAACGTGGACAACATATAGCAGCAACAGGTTCCACAGGTTTATCAACAGGCCCCCACCTACACTTTGAAGTACGTAGAGACGGCACACCAACCGACCCAGCACCCTATTTATAAAGTGGAAAGTGGAAAGTGCTGAGTGCTGAGTAAAGTTAGGAGTTAGGAATTAGGAGTTAGGAGTACAAACTCAGCACTCAGCACTCAGCACTCAGCACTCAGCACTCAGCACTTTTTACTTATTACTCCAAACTATGATATAATTTATTAGCGAGGGCGTGTAGCTCAGTGGATAGAGCGTCAGGTTCCGGTCCTGTAGGTCGGGGGTTCGAGTCCCTCCACGCTCGTATTATTTTACATATTGACACTACGTAATGATAGTTAAAAATTAAGCCATTTATGGCTAAATGCTCTGATACTGTGATTATATATGAGTTATGGTGCCGTAACGACTGGAGATATTTGGCAATTTGGAAGTTTTACAAGAGTTATAACTAGAAGTCATAAAACAATGACAGATAGTAAAACCATATCTCAAGATTTAATGTTATATCGAATACCTACTGATCTAGAAATATTATTTAACATTTTGGTAGGTATTTTAAAACCTTCATCGCCCTTATAGCAATAAGTTAATTAAAGCGTATTAGGGTCGTTTTGCATTTGGGTGTTGTTTGGAAACCTTATAGAGACGCGACATAAGTAGCCTTATGTCGCGTCTCTACAATCTTTTTTGGAGATGTCTAGTAATTTAATTAAAATTGCTTACGTCGCTTGAAAGCAGCACCGGAAATAACAGCGCCTAGAGCCAAAAATCCTAGACTAGGTTCGGGTACAGCTTTACTCAAATTATTCTTCACTGGTGCGGAGGCAAAAGTCATGCGGTCGAAAGCAACTATATCATTAGTTCCTTTTTCACCATCTTTGATTTTGAACTGAACCTTGGTAAAGTAGTCTTCTTGCGAGTCAGCGATGTAACCAGAGTAGAATGCTGTTCCTCGAATCCTAACTTCAGCATTAGGATCAGATAAGGTTAGCGGTAGGTTGACGAATTTTGTGCTGCCATCTAAGCGGGTTAATTCATAACCCATAATCGCACCACGCTCAAAGTCAGTACCGTAAAAGCCAAAGCCAGATATGGCTTCTGAGAAAGAAAATATTAGGTTACTATCTTTTCCTGCATTCGTGTTCAAAAACTGGTTACTTAAACGCTGTTGCTTGGTTAAACCAGCGTCACTGATGCCATAACGACCACCAGAAATATTTGTATTGTTGCCGTTGCTCTTACTATTGGTTTTTTGTATTGTGGTGTGCAAGCTTGTATCTGTTCCACTATTACTGTCAAAAATATTCATCCTGACAATATTGCCATCATTCTTCGTCAGATCGACGTTATAGTCGAGTTTAACGCCTGTTTTGTTGATTTGATTAAAGCCCTCTGAAGCCTCAAAGTTAACTGTCTTAAAAGACCTACCAGTGAGAGCTTGCAAAAACTGTTGCTCGGCATTGTAGCTATTTGTTAATTTAGATACGTCAGGTGCGTCTTGAACGGCTTTATTGGTATTCGGATTTCCAAAATATTGAATATCTTCGCCTAAAAATGAGGCTGCTTGAGCAGAAGAACTGTTGATACCCATTCCAATTATGGTGACTGTTAAGCTAGTTACAACCAAACCAATTTCTTTAAGCTTCATTTTATCTGTTCCTTTTAAAATACTAAGAGTGTCAACCGCTTACAGATGTCTTTTCCGAACACAGCAGCGTATTTTGTTTACTATGTACACACTCTAATCACTCTTAATGGGAACTGACAAGATTACTCTCTAAATCTTTATTGCAAGTTTTAAAGTCTTTTATTGGACAGTATTTTCACCTTTAAGAGGGGTTGGAAAGAAGTATACATGTAGAGGATTCGACTCGATAATTTTTGGGAGAAATCAATCTTTTTCTGTGTTGATAGTCCTAAAACTGCGTAAATATTCTGAATAGTAGGTTGTTAATACGTAGCATTAGATATGGTGACTAATTCTGATACTGGCAGTGAATACTCATATCATGTCCGACAACCAACCCCTCAAGAGTATCTAACTTTGCCTGTAAGCCCGCAAATTATTTTACCTTATTAGACACAGAGGTTACAGAGAGGATACTGCACAAACTTGTAATCCTACTGGTGTATTAATAATTAGAGCTTTTACTCCAAATACTTGGCTTATTGCTTCGGGTGTTAAAACTGTTGCGGGTGTACCGACATCCCAAAGATTACCTTGATTAAATAGTGCTATACGGTCACTATATCTTGCTGCTAGGTTTAATTCGTGTAAGACTGTCACAATCGTTAATTGCTGTTGTTGATTTAGTTCTTTGAGTAGTTCTAGTAATTGTAGTTGGTAGTTTATATCTAAATACGTTGTTGGTTCGTCGAGTAATAATACTTTTGGTTCCTGTGCGAGTGCCAAAGCTAGAAACGCGCGTTGTCTTTCTCCACCTGATAAGTTTTCTACTGGTCTGTTGCTCAAATTCTCCAAGCGCGTTTTTTGAATAGCGTTTTCTACTTTTTGCTTGTCTTCCCCGCTTAATTCCCATTGCCACCAAGGTTGATGGGGTGTACGTCCTAAGCTAACTAGTTGACGAACGCTTAAACCTGTGGGGACTGTTTGTTGTTGAGGTAGTAATGCTAGTTGTTGAGCTACTACATTCGGAGGTTGAGAGTGAATTACTTTGCCATCTAATAGCACGGCGCCTTGTGAGGGTGATAAAATTCGACTTAGTAATTTTAAAAAAGTTGATTTACCTGAACCGTTGGCGCCGACTAAACTTAACCATTCTCCGGTTTCTAGATTTAGGTTTACGTCTTTGATGATGGGGACTGTAGTATATCCACCGCTTAAGTTTTGTATTTCTAAGGGCATTTTGGTGTTTGGTGTTTGATGATTTTTCGTTGGCGCCGAGAAACCCGGTTTCTTTAATTTTCGGTTCCGGTTTTACGTTGGTAGAGTAACCAGATGAAGAGGGGTGAACCTAGAAGTGCTGTGACTGAACCTACTGGGAGTTCTACGGAACCGAGTCTAGAAAGTAAATCAGCGAACATTAATAACCAGGCGCCACCAAGTGCAGATAAGGGTAATAATATACGATGGTCATTCCCCACTAGCAAACGAACTCCATGAGGAACTACTAAACCAATAAAACCAACTAGTCCGCTAACACTAACTGCTCCAGCAGCCAAAAGCGTTGCCACACCAGCAATTAATATACGCGACCGTCCCAGGTTAACCCCTAAACTTACTGCCAAGTCATCCCCTAGAGCCAATAAATTTAAAGAACGGGCAAGTAACCATCCTGCAATTAAGGCAATTATTATATAAGGCGCCGCTGCATTAACTTCTCGCCAACCTCTACCGTTTAAGCTACCAATTAACCAGTTTAAAGCTTGTTGAATTTGACCGTCTTCTGCAAGTAGTAGCAAAGTACTTTGCACTGCACCAAACAATGAGCTTACCGCTACACCACCTAAAATTAATCGCTCTACCGAAAGTTTTGAACCACTTCGACCAAGAAATATTACTATTGCAGTTGTAATTATGGCGCCTATCCAAGCAGCTAAAGGTATCCAAGCTTGAAAGACTTGTAATACTACCATCACAATTACCACTAGTCCGGCGCCTGCAGAAATTCCCAAAATAAAAGGGTCTGCCAAACTATTACGCAACATCCCTTGTAATAAGGCACCTGACATCCCTAATGCGGCGCCAACTACCATCGCAGCAAAAATGCGCGGAATACGTAAATCCCAAAGTATAGTTTGTTTAAGTGGGTCGCCTCGACGCAGTAGCGCTTGTAACATCTCATCAAAGCTAAAGGGAACGGCGCCTTGCGATAGCGATAATAATAACGTTAATACAAGTCCCAACAGCAGAACCATAACAGCGAAGAAAACACGACGCTGTGTCAAGGTTTCCGGAACTTGCTTCCCCGACTGCTTTGATAACATTTTCATCTAAATATATCCTAAATAATAGGCTGCTCGATTAAGAACAAGCAGATGTATATTCATCTCCGTCGTAAGTGTAATCAAGCAAAACAGTAGGGGTAATGATTCTATTATCACCACGCTTACGGTAAGCCCTGGATAGACCGTTACAAAGATTGTTGAGAACTCTACCGCTAATTTGTTCTATCTCATCAACGTTTTTGAGCTTTGAAACCGAAGTTGCGTGAACTCCTGATAATTCAGATAACTCTCTATTGGTTATCTTTTTTTCAGCCATTAGTACTCGTAGTCGCCAGCGAATCATTTTTTATACTTTCCTTTTTTGTCCTTATTTGATAGTTTCCTTCAGAAATGCTTTTATAGTCAGATTAAACTATTGACTTGCCCAATATGTTTTAGCTCAATAAATAAAATTCAAGCCCTACAAGTTAAATATAAAATCATTTAACGGAACGTTACGTTACTTATCTCATATATTATGTAGACGAGATTTAAAAATTTACTTGCTATTCTCCTGCATCAACGTTGTATTTTTTAGCTGCCTCTAATCCTCCACATCGAATAGCTCTTTCCAAAACTTCTGAGCGTGTAATGCCCATAATGTCGGCAAATTTATCTAATTCTTCTGATGCCGAGTCAGTAATCATAAACTGCCTGGGCTTTTTGGTTTCTCCGTAAGCTCGACGCTCTGCTCTTTCTGGTGGTTTGGGCATTTATCTACAACTATTACTTACTTGCTAACTCTAGTTTACACGTTTTCTACATCTCATCAATAGCTATTTATGTATTTATTTATTTATGTAAATATCTACTTAGATATTTATTTCATGGTATAATAAGCAAAACAAAAGCGGTCAACATCTCCAGCAAGGAAGTGCGTAACCGCTGCTCGTTATAAACTCAATAACGAAAATTGTTTAGAAAACGAGGTACCTGCATTATCCTGACTTTTGAATTTTGCAGGCACCCAACAAAAAAAACAGTTCTATTATGATGACACACATTCAAGGTTTCACCACTACCAGTTTAGATGAACTAGTATTGTCGTCAGTACAGTTAGACGATTTGATGTCGGATGCATTTGATATCGTTAATCCTATTGGCGCCGTTTATACATCAACCGTGAGTCTTTTACGCTTCTCATTCTGGTTAGCGAAGCAAAAAGCAATACTCAGTCAAAAACAATTTAACGAATTGTTAAGTAAATTAAAATGGAATGGTGAAGAAAAGCCTTTTTTAAAGGTAGATAAAGCTTTTAGTGGATTTTTACCAGAAGATTTAGCACAAGTTGAGCCAAGAACGATTTTTAAATTGGCTGAAAACTTCAAAAAATATCAGTCTGTTTTTACACAACTTGTTACGTTTCCTCAAATTACCCAAGATATAGTTCGTAATCTGATACAAAACTGTCGTAAGCCAAGAGCAAAAAGAGTAGATGAAAAAACAGCTACTATATGGATGACGGCGCCAGACAATGGAAGATTTTTTCAACCACCCCCAATGTATGACGATGCAACAGGTGTGATGCTCGAACAAATAATGAAATCTGAAGGCAGAAGCGCGCAAAGTGTTATTTCAGAAGGTATCGCGCTTGTTAAACAAAAGTTAGATGCACTTAAAGCACAACAAGAATGTCCTCTCCCTGTAAATAATGATTCTGAAGTTGATAACCTGGTTACAAGTGAGGAAGTAATTGATGCAGCTAATAATCAAAATATACCCTCTGAACCAATTGATGAAACTTTAGATTCAGATTTGTGGCGTGATGATACTGAAGATTACGATTTATTAACGTTAGCTGATTTAGAGCTTCAAAATGAAATGACTCCTGTTGAAAGGTTGATAGAAACTTTTCAGTCAGCACAGTCATGGGAAGAAATTTCGGAGATGTTAGACAAATATGAACAGTATAAAGATGAAGCTTGGGATGCGCTCACACCGTTGGAGAGGCGCCACGTTATAGAAATAATGCCGTCATATTTACGTAGACTTCGTGATGCAAAAAGGTTTGGTAAAATAGCTGATTTTAAAGAATTAAGAGAGGGTGTTTATGAGGTTTTGTTAAATGGGTGCATGTTTTGGGAAATTGTGTATAAGTCATGGTTGGATAGTTTTTTGGCATATGTGGGATAGGTGTCTTGCCTGTCCTACAGACAAATCAAAGAACAGGCAGGATGCCTGTTCCACAAGAACACAAGATTGAATAATGAAATGTTAATTTAGTTTGGAGGGTCAATTTTGTTGGCAAGGGCAGCCCATAGAATCATGGGTGAACCAATTGCTAGACATAGTAACCATTGTTGGAAACTGAGAGGCGCCGTTTCAAAGATATAGTTGATTAATGGGACGTGAGCAAATACGATTTGTAGTAATATTGCTCCGATAATTCCAAATCCAATTGCGGGAATATCTACGTTTTCTTCAATTGTTCCGTCCATCTTAGCTATTAAGTTGGGAATTAATTGACTGATACTGAGCATGTAGAATATCCGTCCGGCAATGAGCGAGTTAATTGCCATTGTGCGCGCTAGAGGTAGATTACCTGTTGTAGCACGGAAGTATTCAAATACACCGAATATTACAATCCAGTTGAACAAGGAAATTAATAGAATTCGCTTGATTCTACTACCAGAAAGTAATGGTTCGTTGGGATTTCTCGGCGCCTGTTTCATCACGTTTGCTGCTTTGGGTTCAAATGCCAAAGGTACAGTCATTGTGATGGAGTTTAGTATATTCAACCAGAGAATTTGTAAAGAAAGAATCGGTAGGTCTCTTGCTAATAATGTACTTAGTAAGACTGTCATCGATTCCCCACCGTTTACAGGGAGAATAAAACAGATTGCTTTGAGCAGGTTTTTATATACAGAGCGTCCTTCTTCTACTGCAGCTTCTATTGAGGCAAAGTTGTCATCGGTAAGCAACATATCTGATGCTTCTTTTGCTACTTCTGTACCTGCCCCACCCATCGCAATACCTATATCAGCTTGTTTCAATGCAGGTGCGTCATTCACACCATCACCCGTCATTGCTACAACTTCGCCTTTTGATTGTAGTGCTTCCACTAAACGCAGCTTTTGCTCTGGCGCCACACGGGCAAATACTACACCTTCTTCTGCTACGTGCGCGAGTTCGGTTTTATCCATCTTCGCTAATTCGGCGCCTGTAAATGCTAGTACTGAACCGTCTTTACCCATGCCCATGCGTCGAGCAATTGCTTGTGCAGTTACAGCATGGTCTCCGGTAATCATTTTGACTTGGATACCTGCTTGTTTACATGCGTGTACAGCTTTGATAGCACTTTCGCGTGGTGGGTCAATCATTCCTTGTAAACCAAGGAAAACTAATCCTTTTTCAATATCATGGTGGTCTACGGTGTTTTGGCTATCGGGTACATTCTTTTTCGCGAGTGCTAGTACGCGCAATCCTTGCCGTGCCATGATATTTACTTCCCGCTCAATGCTGGTTTGATTTAATGTTTCAACACAATCCATTGGGCGCTTTTGACCTTCGCTGTTGAGCATTCCGCTACAGCGCTTCAATATTGACTCTACTGAACCTTTTACATAAATGATTTTTCCTGCAGGTGTGCTGTGCAGTGTTGCCATGTATTGATAATCTGACTCGAAAGGAATCGTATCAATTCTTGGCATTTGGCGAGTTAACGAATCTTGATTGAATCCTGCTTTGTTTGCCGAAGCAATTAAGGCGCCTTCAGTTGGGTCGCCCATTACCGTCCATCTATCGTCTTTGTATTCGAGTTGAGAATCGTTACAAAGTATCCCTGCTAATAAAGTTTCTTGTAAACCCTTATCACTATTCAAATTAACTGGTTTTTCATCACGCAGTATTTCACCATCCGGAGCATATCCTACTCCTGTCAAAGCATATTGATGCCCACTCGCATAAATGCCTTGAACAGTCATCTGATTTTCGGTCAGTGTGCCCGTTTTATCTGAACAAATTACTGTCGCACTACCCAAAGTCTCTACAGCAGGTAATTTACGAATAATTGCGTTTCGCTTTGCCATTCGGGAAACACCGATTGCTAAAGTTATTGTTATTACCGCTGGTAAACCTTCTGGAATGGCGCCGACAGTTAAAGCAACAGCAGCTTCGAGAGCTTCAGTAAAATTTCTTGTATTCAGTCCAACAACAAATGTTAATGTTGCTAGCGCTAAAACTACACGCAACCAGTTATGACTAAACTTATCGAACTTGCGAGTTAGTGGTGTCGTCAGGTTTGTGTGTTGGTCCATTAACTGGGAAATTTTCCCGGTCTCAGTTTCATTCCCTGTTGCGACAACAATACCTACAGCTTGTCCAAAAGTGACAAAACCACCCGCGTATGCCATGTTTTTACGTTCGGCAAGAGGGGTCTCAGGTTTTAAAATATCTACATGTTTTTCTACAGCTACCGATTCACCCGTTAAACCAGATTCGTCAACTTGAAGATTTTTAGCTTGGATTAACCGTAAATCAGCAGGTACTTTATCACCAGAGATTAATACAACTATGTCTCCTGGTACTAACTCGCGTGAGGGAATACGAACTTTCTGTCCGTCACGGATAACTGTGGTTTCAGTAGTAATTGCGTTTGCCAGTGCTTCAATTGCACCTTCTGCCTTGGATTCTTGGATGAAGCTAATGAACGCATTGGTAGTCGTAACACCCCAAATTACTCCCGCATTTAAATAACTCCCTGATAGCGCTTTTAATAAACCCGCGCACAATAATACAATTAGCAATGGCTGGTTATATTGCTGTAAAAACTTTAACCAAAGAGGTTTACCTTTTTTCGCAGTTAGTTCATTTCTACCGTACTTTTCGACTCGCTGCTTCACATCAAAATGGCTTAAACCACCATCAGAAGTGCTTTTCAAGAGTGATAGTGCTTCAGAACCCTCCATTGAATGCCAAACTTTTGGCTCACTAGAGGGCAGTCCCACCGCAGATACTACCTGCACCATGATTATCTTCCTTAGAGCTAGTTTTTAAAAATCTGTGTTATTTCATTTTTAGCACGTTTTTTTAGTGCTGGCTAAAGCTAAACACTTTTTATTTCGATAATTTGCATAGATTTTCTTAATGGTTTGTTTATATTTAACTTGACAAAGCTTGTACTACCCACTCTTGTCAACGGGTATCAATAGAATATCTTCCTATAGGTATATTGATGTTTTTGAATGTTTACGAATGGGAAAAGTAAAAATGATTTACAAGTAATTACTTAGTTACTTAGTAATTTATTACTCAAAAAATTTCCGTTTGACTAAGTATGGAATCGCGCCGTTAGCTAGAATTTGCACTCGAAAAAATCTTAAAGCCACATTTTTCGTTATTACAGCACTAGTGACGCCTGAGTTAATTTAATAAATATGTGTTAAACAAGTGATAGCACTGGTTATTAGTGCTATTAAGTTTATGACACTTGTGATTTTGAATAATTTGCATAAATTTTACCAATGGTTGTTGCCGATAAAGTAGTGGAGTGAGTATGCTTTGCGATACAGCTTGGGTTGAAGGCAGAAAGCGCGTGTATTTGAATTTGTCTGTTCGATTGGAACTTATTGGACGTTCAGCGGAATTTCAGCGCATTGTTGAGGTTTTAGCACAGGACGGTGATGTGTTGATTGCGGGGGTGCCTGGAAGCGGGCGCCGTACCTTAGTGCGTTCGGCAGCAAAAGAAGTAGGGGCGATTATTTTAGAAATCGACTGCATTCGTGCTAGCGAGGGTGAGCGCTTTTTGCAGTTACTCGCAGAAGCGGTTAGTCAAAATTTCCAACCCGCACAAGTTAAGAATTGGGTGAATACAAAAGCCAGAGAGTATTTTGTATTTAATTCAGATGAGACTACAGGCAAGTTAAAATTGATACGCAGTTTAAACTTGAAGCAATTGTGGCAAGCATTTGAATTGTTGTTGAAATTACCGCAGCAGTTAGCAGAAGCTGACGGAAAGCGCGTGGTGTTGATATTACATACTTTTCCCCATATTCGTTCATGGGATAAGAATGGGGAGTGGGAAGCAACGCTGCGCCGTGAAATCAAAGCTCAAACTTTTGTTAGTTATGTATTAGTTGCCACAATTGCCGAAGCTACCAATGCAGAAGAAAACGATTACCCATTGGAAACTTTGAAATTGGCGCCTTTGGTTAGAGATGTAATTGCGGTATGGGCAAGAGAGATTTTACACACTCAAGGGTTAACGTTTGATTCGCGTTCTAAAGCGCTGCAATTATTTTTGGATGCAGTACAAGGACACATTGGGGACGCAATGGCATTAATTCGTCGTATACAATCAGTACGGCGCCCAGATGGGTTAGTTACCGAAAAAGCAGTGCATGATGCCATTCAAGGACTACTCAAAGATTTATCTATTACCTTTGAATCATTATTAATGTTGCTGCCTCCTAACCAAGTACATTTGCTCGAAGCATTAGCTTGTGACCCCACCGAAAAACCACAAAGCCGTGAGTATATTCAAAAACATAGTTTATCCCGTGGTGGTAGCCTTCAAGGCGCCTTAATGGGACTTCAGCATAAAGGACTAATTTATGGCGCCGAACAAGGCTATAAATTAGCACTTCCATTACTCGCATTATGGTTAAAGCAGCGTTTGGACTAAGATATTGGACTAAGATATTGGAATTTTTACATTGTTCGGATAAAATTCCTATACTATAGTTTTAACCAAAAATTTCATCAAAAATTTAAATAAATGTTATATCCTTAGCATCTGTAACCTGTTTTCGTAATTTAGAAGCGCATAATTTATGTATAAGCGCTTCTACCTTAAGTAGCAAATCTCAAAAATTGGCACTTAAAAACTAGGTGAGTGGCTTTGGGTCATCTACAATCATATAGACTGAACAATTGACGAACTCACTCAAGAAAACCTCAAATCTAAAATCGCTATGGTAGCTGCTGGTACAACCTTGCAGGGTGGCAAATATACTCTCGACCACGAAATTGGTCGGGGTGGCTTTGGGATAACCTTTAAAGCTACTCATCACTACTTGCATCAAGTGGTGGTAATTAAAACCCTGAATGAAAAGCTGCGACAACATCCAGATTTTGCCAAATTCGAGAAGCAATTTCAGGATGAGGCTCGACGGTTAGCAACTTGTGTTCACCCTAATATTGTCCGAGTCAGCGACTTTTTTGTCGAGGCCGCATTACCATACATGGTGATGGAATATATCCCAGGTGAAACTTTGGGAGAAGCATATGTAATGCCAGGAGTTCCTTTGTGTGAAGCAACTGCTATTCACTACATTTGCCAAATTGGCGCCGCATTAGAAGTAGTACATAAAAACGGGTTATTACACCGTGATATCAAGCCCGATAATATTATTCTTCGTCGCGACACTCAATCTGTGGTGCTAATTGATTTTGGTATCGCGCGCGAGTTTAATAGTGGAGTGAGGCAAACGCATACAGGTATGGTTTCCGAAGGATATTCTCCTATCGAACAATATTTATCGCAAGCTGCCCGCTCACCTGCAACTGATATTTATGGGTTAGCAGCGACGCTTTACACTTTATTAACAGCGCAGGTGCCAATACCAGCATTACTGCGCGACCGTGAAAAAATGCCTTCCCCACGTGAACTGCAACCGCATTTGAGTGCTGCTGTTAATCAAGCAGTGATGCGTGGTATGGCAGTTGACGCTAGATTTAGACCTTCTACTGTTGGCGAGTGGTTAAAATTATTACCTGTGTCAGGAGCAATTCCGGCGCCACAACCACTACCAACGCACGCAGTACAAACAATCGATTTATCAAGTCAACAAGCTTCAAACTTGGATGCAGCTTCTGTAGCAGTAACAAAATTACGTACACAAGAACCATTACAACAAAAACAAGAAGACAAAGACAAAGCCAAAGCCGTAAAAGTCATTGCCCAAAAAGTCCTTAAACCAAAAGTATTCATTGGAACAGGTATTGCAATGCTAGCTGCTGCGGCAGGTTTTGCTGGAATGCGAAGTGTTTCAAATCCTCAAGCAACACAACCAGTAGTAGAGCAACCAAGCAATATTTTCCCCGCATCCACAACTACTACACCACCAGTCGAAACTCCTACTCCATCACCAACATCAACTCAACAAACTACAACCTCTAACCGTGTTGAAGAGGCGCCCTTAACAACACCAGTACGACGCAAACGGCGCCGCGTCTATAACAACAATAATAATTCCAACACTAGCAACAGCAATTCTAGAAACAATCGCTCAACTGATAACTCAAATAATTCTAATAACGAAACTACAACAACCAGACGTAGAAACTATAACAACGACAATTCCGGCGACAGCACACCAACGCGCACCAATAACGTCAATACTGGTACTAACACTAACAATTCTAATAATTCAAATGGTTCTAACACACAAACACCATCAACCCCACCAAGTCCATCTTTAGTAGATAGACTAAGAACAGTACGTGATTCTCGTATAAAAAAATCACCAGACAGCAGTAAATCGCAAAGTACACCAAAATCATCTGGTTCTGTAGTAGTACCAACCGTAGAGGCGCCGCCCAAATCGTCTGACCGTTCGGATGTTGTCGTCCCAACACAACAATCACAAGAACGAAGTTCCGTAGATACGACTTCCACCGACAATTAATCATAAACTCTTGTAGCACAGGCATCCCTGCCTGTGTATTTATGTATTTTATACCCTAATAACACGTAAATTATTCGCTTCGTTCTTACCCGCTGTGCGTGTTAAAACCCGTATGCTAACAGCGCAAGTCCTCTAGAAGAGGACTAAGAAATTATTGTCATTTTAACTACCATATATTATTTATATTTGTACTTAGAAGCCTAGTCAAGCACGCAAATTTTCCTAGAGGATATATTTGTCTATAATTTATCCTCTAGGAATTTAGATAGTAAAAATATATTATGCTGTATAAAAACAAGACTAAATTTAAAAAATTACTTTGTAAAACAGCGCCTTTTTTGAGATAAATACTTATTTGTTTCTCATAACAAGTAATAATATTTGCCTCTAAATGCAAGTAGCTGACTTGTGTTATTTTTGTGCTTTGCTTATCTTGCTAATGGTCTGTGTCATTAAATTTGGGGTGTCGTAGCATAGGCGTCTCGCCTGTGCAATGGTCAGGCAAGACGCCTAACCTACAAGAATTTATGTCACGGACTACTAGTGGTTCATGTCATAAGTTTTGGTTAGTTGGCACCGAACGTAAGGTGGGCAGTGCCCACCATACAATGCCCCAAAATTAATGACATGGAGTACTAGTAATGACCCTAGTAATTTATCCCCTAGTAAAAACAACTTTGGTAATTTTACTAGGGGATATAGGCGCCAGCCCTAGTAATGACCCTAGTAATTTTATCCCCTAGTAAAAACAACTTTGATAATTTGCTCCGCTTGCTGGCGCCTCTAAATTATGTCTTCTCCTAAATCTGTGTACATACGCGAAGAACGTCACGTTTATACATGCCTCTATCGAAAAAACGACATACTACCACTACCAATGAAAATTCTGATTAGGAATAGAGGATTTGCATATTTAGTAGTCTGTGTCATTTAATAATAAGTAAATTAATCTCTGTACTAACAAATTTGGTTTTGGGTACCATATTGAATAGCTACTACTCTATATATTTATTCTCAATTTTCCAATTAATGGGTGATTTATTACACGCTTCTAATGCAGCATTAATTTTAGAAAATGGTTTACTACCAAAGAAACCATTGTGTGCTGACAAAGGTGAGGGATGCGCGGATTGAATAATTATATGTCGTGTGGTATCAATTAATTTAAGCTTCTTCTGTGCATAACCACCCCATAGAACAAATACAACTGGGTCAGATTTTTGATTTACTTGACTAATAACCGCATCTGTAAACTTTTCCCAACCTTTATTTTTATGCGAATTAGCTGTATGCGCGCGTACTGTTAGAACTGCGTTGAGCATTAGCATACCTTGTTTTGCCCACTCCACCAAATATCCAGTGCTTGGAATATCACATCCAATATCATCTTTAAGTTCTTTGTACATATTTACTAACGATGGTGGCGTTTTAATTCCAGGTTTAACAGAAAAACATAAACCGTGTGCTTGGTTTTCATCGTGATAAGGGTCTTGTCCAAGCAGTAAAACATTGACATCATGATAAGGAGTCAATTCAAAAGCTGAAAAAACATCTTCTTCTGGTGGATATATAGTTTGTGTTTGACGTTCCAGAGCAAGAAACTGTTGAAGTTGTTTAAAATAAGGTTTTTCAAATTCTTCTGCGAGAACAACCTGCCAAGAAATTGGAAGTTTGGTAATTTCCATATTATTTGTCACCTAAATCATTTAATAAACGGATGTAACGGATAGTTTACCAGTAGCATCCGCTACATCTGTTGTATCCGTTGCTAATTATTTCTCAACAAACACAATATCTTCAGGTTGCTGTGTCATCATAATCTTTTGCCCTTCAACTTTGACGACAAAATCAAAACCTGTGATGTGACCGTCTGGCAAGATGATTATTTTATCATTGAGCGAGTCTAGGTATGCAGAAAATCCATCTAGTGCTACGCTATCGTCGTTTATCGCAAGATAACTTAACAGGCGCCGAAATAGTTTAGGCAAAATCACTACATCATCGATAATGGTTTTAGAGTTCTCTAAAGTAAAACCTGTGTTGGTTTTGTCTTCATTCCATAAAGCTTTTGATTCTTTGCGTGCTTTTTCGGCAGCTTTCGTTAGTTCTTTGCGGATATCTGGATACAACTTTGAGTAAAAAGTCGGGTAAACAAGTCCTTGGGTTAATAAATGGTAGTTGGCACTCTTTTTTAAAAGTGCTTTATCTATAAATACCTCACTGCCATCTTCTTGTGTCGCTTCTCCTTTGAATACAAACGCAACCGCTCGACCATAAGTATCTGCAAACCTAGTTAAAATGAAACCCGGCGCCTCTTCTGGAGTAACTGAGGTTATTTTCTCACTTTTACTGCGCGTTACATCTTTGAATCCTAAGTAATTTAGCAGTTCGGACGCTGCACCCTGACCGTACTTTAGAGGTTGATGCTGCATTCCCGCACTACCTCCCCTTGGCGAAAAATGAGTTTCGAGTGCATCTATTGCATCTAAGCGTAATTGGGCGCCACCAAAATTGTTAGGACGAACTTTTGTAGATAATTTTTTCCACAATTCTGGGTTATTCGGGTAAAAACGGATTGAGTCTCCGTCTGGGGCTGTTGATAGTACTTTATACTTACCTTGAATTAAAATTAGTGGCATTGTCTCGGTTGCTCCTTGCTGTGATTAAGGCTACAACACATAGTTCTACAGCAAGTAAGACAATTTTTCCAACTATATCAATTATTTAATAATTTTTTTGTTGGAAAATATACTTAGAACCATGTCCCTGTTTATACTGTAATCCGAGAAACCGGGTTTCTTTGTTGAAGTCTTGTAATAAAAATAATGATTTTACGTAGAAACCCGGTTTCTAATTTCTTCGCATAAGTCCTATTTAGTAATTTGTAATTGTAGAGTATAGGTAATATAAAGCTAGCTATTTATTAAGTGAGTTTGATGAAGAAATGATGAAGTAGCAGGTGAAATAATTGTTAAGAATTAAACAAATTTTTATGAAAATACTTACAATAAAACAAAGATTAATTGTTGACAAAATATAAATAAAAACGTGGACTTGATAAAAAGAATATACAACCGAGTTCTGAAAGATGTATACACGATACCTTCGTTGCAAAAACATAGTGACTCTATTTATAAAACAGCAGTACAACAACATGCTATTAACCTGCCACCAATGTCCACGGGGGATTTGAAGATAGTCGAGACGTTGAAAAATCAAGGAGTGGCAATTAGTTCATTAGAAGAGTTAGCAACTCCTTCCTCGTCAAAGATGACCTCAGCAGCAAGAAAACTAATACCATTAATTCCATCTGTAACAAAAAAGAATGAATTTGTAGTTCATGCTACAAATGAGCAAATGATGGAGTATCCAGAAATATTTCTGTGGGGACTGGAAAGACGTATACTTAATATTGCAGAAAATTACTTTGGTCTTCCTGTTGCATATCATGGAGCTTATTTTCGTAGAGATGTAGCTAATAAAGTACAGCGAAAGTCTCGCTTGTGGCACTTAGATGGTGAAGACAGGCAGGTATTTAAAGTAATTATCTACTTACACGATGTTAACGAAGACCAAGGGCCGTTTCAGTATATCCCTGTTAGTACTACTCAAAAACTAGTTAAGCAACTTAAGTACAGACAAGGTTATATTCAAGACGCGGTAATGCAACAAAACGCTTCTTCGTCAGATTACAAGTCTTGCTTAGGGCTTGCTGGTACAGTTATATTTGCTGCTACGAGTCATATTTTTCATCGCGGCAAAATACCAGTAGCATCAGACAGGTTTTCAATTTTCTTTGATTACACGTCACGTTTACCAAAATATCCGTTTGTCAATCGTTACTCATTGCCACAAGACTATTTACTCTTACTCTCAAGAAAAATTACACAACGCCAAGTGCAAAGCTTGCTGTGGCAAAATTATAAAGTTAAGTAACAATATGCGTTATTTGAGGTAAAACAATAAAGCGATTCCTGCGATTGCAATTATTACTCCTATGACTGCCCTAATACTTACCTTTTCACCCGTCCACAATGCTAGTGGTAGTATAAATATTGGACTAGTTTGCAATAATGTTGAAGCAATTCCTACAGGCGCCAGTTTAATTGCTGTCTGTTGTAGCCAAATACCTAAGTAAGTTCCGCAAAATGCCGCGAAGCATGTGGCAGCAACTACACGCCCTTTCGAGTAACTAAGTATAGAAGTTTTAGATTTACCTTGTTGCCATATAATTAAAGGCAATAAAAATAATGTCGCTGCACTTAACCGTATTAAAGCAGCCCATAACGGGTTAATATTTGTGTTAACTAACGCTGCACGTGACAAAACGGCGCCTGATGCATTGGCAACTGCCGCAAGTAGTCCAAATACCACCCCACGCAAAGGTAA
This sequence comes from Calothrix sp. PCC 7716, assembly GCF_019977735.1. Lineage (GTDB taxonomy): Bacteria > Cyanobacteriota > Cyanobacteriia > Cyanobacteriales > Nostocaceae > Dulcicalothrix. The sequence continues at coordinate 2,694,650 of NZ_AP025018.1, forward strand.
CGAAGAATTAACTTCCTTTTCGGTGCGTTCACTAATTACCCAAGCGACTCCCAAAATAGTTAACAGTACACCGCACCAAGCACTCGCATTTAATCGTTCCTGTAAAAATATTAAGGCAAATACAGCCGTCATTGGTGGCGCCAGTGTTTCTAGAAGTAATAACCTCCTAGCACCCAAACTATTGATTCCTGCTAAAAATGCAGTATCACCTAGTCCAATACCAATAACCCCACTCAACAAAAGTAAGCATAAAGGAATAGGAGCTATTACTAAAGACAGACCTCCTGTGGCAACTATTGTGACTAGCAGTAAAACAATTGCAATTATTCCCTTGATTAAATTTAAGTGCAGTGGTGGAATATGGGCGCCAACACGTCCATATACAACCGACGCAAAAGCCCATAATATCGCTGCAACTAGCGCTGCAATCTCACCCTGGTAATTTATCACCATCAAAATATAAACAAAATATTAAAATTACTATATAACAATTTGCATTTCTTGGAAATATCTCATAATTTAAGATAAAGACACCAATAACTATTAGCACTCACCTCTACTAACTGCTAATTTTCTATCTAATAATGTTTAGCACTGACGGTTTGTGATTGCTAATTTTAGCCTAATATTTCAACATGATTATTTGTTTGAAAAAATTACCAAGAGGACAAAGATATGAAATATGCATTTAATATCGTTGGCGTATCTCCTGTTTTACATTTTTTTAATCATCAACAAAAGTCTTTAGTAGAAGGACAACCACAAGGTATAGAATATTTAGGGGCGCCTGATTGTACACTCGACGCATTTCTCGAAACAGTCGAATCGGTTCCCACAAAAGAATCTTGGGAAATGGATGAAGTCATCAAAACAGTAATTGACTTTTGGATGAATAATTCAGAAAGCATCCGCTACTGGAAATCACGTTTAGTTGATGCAGGTAGGGATAACCTCATTGTTACACGAGTTGCAGAAATTCAAGCTTTGCAAGCTGAGTTTGATATGTTGTTTCAGAAATAGTGAAGAGCAGTACTGAAGTACTGCATTACGAATGTGTGTGGCATTACGAATGTGTGTGTGTGTGGGTGTATACATCTGACAAAAATATATTTCGGGTCTGGGAAACGATTTTGAAGAATTGTTTTCCAAAATCATTGACGTTCAATTTTTGGTGTGCTATTCAAGTGACAGCTTCGATAAAAAAACGTCAGCAATCCTCACACATATATGGGACTTGCTGACAAAAGTTAACCAATAAATCTGTGTAATATCATCATGGCACAAGACACTCACACCAGCCATTCCGAGCAAAACCAATCAGCAAATTACAAAAAGCGGCTAAATTCCTGGGCAATAGCTCGGATGCTACCAGATATGAAACGTGAAATAGTCGCGAGGTTTCGCAGTCGTTCAGATGCAGACGGACACATGCAGCTATTACTGCGGGTAACACCAGATGCGAACTTCATGCTAGTTTTCGATTGCCAAACTGAAGCTGCCTAGTAATAAGCACTTCAGTGCTTTCTTCCACCATTCAGTGCTTTCTTACACCATTCAGTGCTTTCTTCCCCCAAACTCCTGAATCTTCTTAACATAACCTTTCATAACGCTTAACAACTGAGGAAACTCACTACTTACCGAACTCAGATTAATTCTCTTAGCAACAATCTGAATTTCTTCCACAGGATGTGGATAGTACTTCTGGTAAAGACCTACCAATTGAATTAACTCTTGAGCATAACGACTAGCGTGAACTAAATTGCCAACAACAAGCTTGGCAGGACTAATAACTTCACGCACTAAACTCAAATTTAATTCTTCTAAAGCTAGAGTTTTTTGCTTTTGTAGTAATTCCACATACCTCTGTTCACTTTCATGCAAGTTAAATTCAGCTTCTTGAGATTGTTTTTGAGTTTCTTCAAGTTGTGCAAGCGTCAATGCATGTATTTTCGAGTTTGCCAAAAGTAGCTGTTGAATATCAAGCAGTTTATTCCCTGCAACAACAATTGGTTCATAAACAAACTCAGAATTTCTTAACAATGCTTGTTGTGTAGCATCAACAACCTTTGTATCGGCGCCCATAATTAAAGTATCTGATTTCACAAAATCGTACAAGTTCTCAATTGCACGCTCGTTAAACAAACCCAAACTATAGGGACGACTCATGAACTCGAAAAAACGGCGCCTAGAAATCATCCCAGCATAATCATGATTTGTTGTCAAGATTACCCCAGGCATTAAAGGTTCGTTTTCAAACAATTTAATTAAACTATTACCTACACAGCTAACTTCTAAACTTGTATCCCAAAGTGGTAAGTCTCCCAAAACAGAACTCAATTTCAAATTAAGTTCATCCAATCGCTGGGTTGATACATCCATAACACAGAAGATACACAGCAGATAAGATTGTGCAACAGTTCTATCAAAATGTCTCTATGTATTTAATACATTTTTATACTTCAATCTATGATAACCCTTAGAAACCGGGTTTCTTATTGAAGTCTTGTAATAAAAACAATGATTTTACTTAGAAACCCGGTTTCTCAGTACCGATTTGAAAATTTATGTGTAATGATGTTGCATGTTGTATTTAATACATTTAGCAACAGTAATTAATTATGAATTTAGCCTTGAAAACTAGTTTATTAGCGATATTCTTACTAACTTCAAGCTGTTCATCACCACAAAAGGATGTAAAGCAAGAAACCAGTACGAGCAATAATCAATCAACCCAAACAGAGTCAGTCAAAGAAGTAAAATCAACTAAAGCGGTACCCTTAGCAGTCAAAGTTCCAAACAAACCAAAAGCTGCTACGACAAACTCAATAAAATCAACAGACTCATCCGATAAACAAATGCATTTGGTGGTAGTCAGTGATGACTTGCGGTTCTTCCAACACGAAACACCAACATACAAATCAGGAAAATTTGAAGTTAAGCCAGATTTCCCGGCGCCTGGAAACTATACTGTATTTAGCGATTACGATAAACAGCTTACAATCCAAAAAATCAAAATTCCAGGGGATGTCCCTTTACCCACCGAACTTGAAAAATTTAGCAATACAAAAATATTGTCTAATACAAAAATAACATTAAAGGCGCCTTCTTCAAGTTTGAAATCGGGACAACAGGTAAATTTAAGATTTGACTTGCAGGATACGAAAAATAAACAACCAGTAAAATTACAACCGTATCCAAATCAAAAAACGAGCGAAAAAACACGCTTATTCATAGTTCGCAGTTCATCACCTCTTAAAAGTACAGACTATATACCAGCAACATCGCTCCAAGACTCACCCGACGGTCAAGTTAGCTTTGCGTCGAGTTTTCCTCAAAAAGGAACTTATAAGCTTTGGTTACAGTTTAACCGCAATAGCAAGGTCAATACGGCTGATTTCTGGGTCGATGTCAAATAGTTACTTCCAAAGGTAGATTTGCTTTGTAGCAATAACGTTGTATCCACTTGTAAAAAGGTGGAGCATTAACGTGGACTTACAAAACTTACACAATTTTTTCTACTCAGGTAATTTTATTCCACATGGGCACTGTTACCTATGGAATTCGGAATTGGTATCGCTGCATATACTATCAGATGTATTAATTGCACTGTCTTACTATTCAATACCTATAACGCTTGTCTATTTTATTCGTCAGCGTAAAGATATTCCGTTTCAAAATATTTTTCTATTGTTCGGCGCCTTCATTATTTCGTGTGGTACAACTCATATTATGGAGGTATGGACATTATGGCATCCTAACTACTGGTTCGCAGGCGCCTTAAAAGCACTAACAGCGTTAATATCGTTGTATACAGCTTTAACTTTGATACCTTTAGTGCCAAAAGCATTAGCTCTACCAAGTCCTGCACAGCTTGAAACTACAAACCAAGCTTTGATGATGGAGATTATAGAACGTAAACGTGTAGAGCTGGAATTATGTCAGTATAAAGAACATTTGGAAGAAATTGTTCAAACTCGTACTATTCAGCTAGAGTCAGCAAACGCACAGCTTAGAAGCGCAAATCAAGAGTTGAACGATTTTGCTTATGTAGTATCGCACGATTTAAAGGCGCCTTTACGAGGAATTACTTCACTATCTGAGTGGTTGTTAGCTGACTATGGTGAAGAGTTCGACGAAGAAGGCAAAAAGATGGTTAATTTAATGATTAGTCGAGTGCAAAGACTACATCAATTAATCGATGATATTTTAAAGTATTCACGAGTCGGACGTGCAAAGGTTGAGAAGAAAGATGTAAACTTAAATGAAGTTGTATCTGAGTTAATTGAAGTTTTAAATATACCCGAAAATATTAAAGTTGAGATTCCGAATCAATTACCGACTATTAAGTGCGATAAAACCAGGATTGAGCAGCTTTTTCAAAATTTGATTAGCAATGCAATAAAATTTATCGATAAGCCAGAAGGATTAATTAAGATTAGTTGTGTGGATGAAGGAAAATATTATAAGTTTAGTGTGGCTGATAATGGGATAGGGATAGAATCACAGCATTTTGAAAAGATATTTCAATTGTTTCAAAAATTAACTAGTTTACAAGATTCGGATAGTACGGGTGTTGGATTAGCTTTGGTTAAGAAGATTGTGGAATTACATGATGGAAAAGTTTGGGTTGAGTCTGAGATAGGGGTGGGGAGTAATTTTGTATTTACGATTAAGAAGTAGGTTTTTGGAAGAATTGTTTTAAAATTTCACTTGGTTTTCTATCCCATGTGTCGATGTGTTCGTATATTAGTTGATTTTGGTTGAGTTTATATGTTGAGTAACCGTTAAAATATAATTTGGGTTTCCACGGTAGACGGAGGGTTCCTCGTACTGTCCAGTTTGCTATGATGGTTTTTTCGTCGGATGGTGCGATGTTGTGTAGGTCGAAGTGGATGTTGGTGAAGAATAAGCGTGCGTGGAATCTGAGTGTCCAGTAAACTATTCGGTAGTTTGGTTTGCCTTTGAATTTGTTTACCGGGTCTTTGAATAATATGTCTTGGGTGTAGATGTTGTAGGTTATGTCTTTTTCAAATAATGTGGGTAGGTCTTGGTTTAGGGTTTGTATTATTTGTTGCATGTTTATTTTTTACCACAGAGACACAGAGGACACAGAGGAGGGAGTTAGAAGTTTTTGAGGAATGTTTGAATTTTTTGCCACCAGGTGATATTGGTGTTTAAGGTGGGTTTGTTTAGGTCTGATATTGTTGGGAATGTTGCTGATTTATGATAAAATTGTTTTTTTAAAGCTTTTGCTAGTTGGTTATTGTTTGCTCGTAGTCCTTCGTAGAAGAAGAGTACTTCTCCGTTTATCTCTTGAGAACGATTGTATTCGATTTTTTGGATTAGTAGGTCTGGACTAATTATATATGAGCCTAGTTTGGTTAGTATACCCGGCGCCATTTTTTGTAAGGCGCCTTTAAATTGTTGGGTTGTTGTGTCTATTATAGTTTTGTAGCTGTTGATGTCTCGTCGATATATTTGAGGGTTGATTATATCAACTATGTTTTGTTGTAACCAAGTGGGAGTATCTTGTAAGTATTCTTTGTATGCCCAATCGTGTATGTTGGGTGAGATGGAGACAATTAAGTTGGGGTTGACTGCTTTGATTTGATGGTAGAGTGATGCCCAAAATTGAGTTAATATATCGGCACGCCATTTTAACCATTGAGTATCTTTGGGGTTGGATGGAGGGTTTTTACCAAATGCAGAATAATAACGTTGTTGTGTTGCTGCGTCGTATCCACCCTCACACGGAAATGCTGGTAAACGGTCATCTCCCTGAATACCATCAATATCATAGTTATTTACAACTTCGAGAATAAGGTTGGACATAAACGCTTGTACGTTGGGTAAGAGTGCGTTTAACCATTCAAAACCGTTTTTCTTGAGTAAATTTCCTTGTATATCTCGTGCAGTCCATTCAGGTTTTTTGGCAAGCAACATTCCACCGTTGAGATTATACGAACTCGCAAACCCATATTCAAACCACGGTATTACTTTTAAACCAACACCACGTGCAGCTTCTATCACCTCAGCTAAAGGGTCACGTCCAACACACAGCGAACTACTTTCAACACCAAACGTTTCTCGCATAACTTGACTTGGGTATTGAGTTGCAGCTTTATTCCACACCACAGGGAAAACCACATTAAAACCTGTTTCAGCCAGAAACTCCATCGCCTCAACTATATTATCCCGCGAATTGAGAACAGAACTATCAGTAGTCGTCAACCAAACTCCACGTATCTCCATGCTCTCCTCTCTGTGTCCTCTGCGTCTCTGTGGTAATAATCCAAATTCTCAACCCAAAGAAGTACGACTTAAACTATAAAACGAGAAAAAATAACAAATAACCACTTCAGGACAGAAACATGAATAACTGGCGCCACGAATATATCATTACAAATGGTGTGAGACTGCATTACGTCACCCAAGGGGAAGGGCCCTTAATGCTCATGCTACATGGATTTCCAGAGTTTTGGTACTCTTGGCGCCATCAAATACCCGAATTTGCCAAATACTATAAGGTTGTAGCACTGGACTTACGCGGTTACAACGATAGCGATAAGCCTTCTTCACAGTCTGCTTATACTATGGATGAATTAGTAAAAGATATAGAAGGGGTAATTAAAGGACTAGGATATAACAAGTGTACGCTTGTAGGACATGATTGGGGTGGCGCCATTGCTTGGAATTTTGCTTATAAACATTCGGACATGTTAGACAAGCTAATAATTCTCAACCTTCCACATCCTGCAAAATTCGCTGAAGGGTTACGCACACCTCAACAGATACAGCGTAGTTGGTATGTGTTTTTCTTTCAACTACCTTTATTACCAGAACTGTTTGTTCAGTCTAATGACTACCAGTTTATCGAAACCGCTATCAAAGGTATGGCTGTTGATAAAAGTGCTTTCAGTCAAGCTGATATTGACGCTTACAAAGATGCAGCAGCTAAACGCGGCGCCTTAACTGCTACAATTAATTATTACCGCAATGCTTTTCAACCAAAGTTTTTTAATCAAAGTTTTGGCGTGTTAGAAGTACCCACACTCATGATATGGGGTGAAAAAGATGACGCTTTGGGTAAAGAACTAACTTATGGTACCGAAGCGTATGTCAGAGACTTCCAAATTAAGTACATTCCTAATTGTAGCCACTGGATACAGCAAGAACAGCCCAGCTTGGTAAATCAGTATATGCGAGATTTTCTCGGTGTTGCTGCTTTCGTTTGAATAATCAAAACGGCGCCTTGTTACTCTACTTCTACATAAGGCGCCTATACCTAAAGTAATAAATTTATATAAATTTATAATTATTACATTTTTACTCTATTATATTATGAAGAAATTTTTAATTATCTCAGTATAAATACTTGTCAATATAACGATGATAAAATCATAATGATGAAGAGAATTAATTATTATTGTTAAGAATATTTAAATGATTCTTTAAGAGTAATTAATTCAGATGAGTAGAAAGAAGCTCCTTTGCTTACAGGGATTGGGTTTACAGATGAGAATAATAAAGAATTGTGAAAATTTTTCCATGATAAAAATATGGACAGTTTGTTAACTGAACTAATGACCTGAAAAGAAAAAGGTGCGATAATGAACCCGTGAGGAAAAAACGAAAGCATTATTGTTGATGCACGGGGGATTATTATGAAAATGAAATTATTTGCGGCTGTGGTTCTAGCGACTCCCCTATTTTTAGCTGGTACAGTAAGCGCGCAGAGTACAAACCAGTTACAACAACTATTACAAACTGGTGAATGTATTAAATGTAATTTAGTAGGGGTTGACTTGAAAGGTGCCCACTTAATTGGCGCCGACTTACGTGGTGCTAATTTAAAAGGAGCAGACTTAAGTAAAGCTAACTTAGAAGGCGCCGATTTAACAGGGGCAAACCTAGAAGGTGCTAATCTAACATCAGCTTTTGTTACAAACGTTAATTTTAAACAAGCTGACCTGGATAAAGTCAACTTTTCGCAAGCGATTATTCACAACGCTAACGTTTATCAGGCGTCGATGGACGATATGAATATTAGTGATGCTGATATCTATGGTACTGGTATAGGTGTTGGTGGTGAAGACGCTGTAATTCCAGATTGGGATTAATATTTAATTTATTGTGGCACAGGCATCCCTGCCTGTGCATTGATATGTAAGCTAATTGAATGTACTTGATAAAGGACTGAAAAATCGAGCGAACTCTCCGGGTTTGAATGTGTCCTCCCAGTTAGCAGGTAAACGTCGGGGGTTAGGGTTTTCTTTTGTTGGTACGCGCATAAATATATATTCGCACTCGGCGCCTTCGAGTTGAGTTTGAGGTGTTATACCCCAGTTGTCGATATAGGCGCCTGTAAGAATTGCGGTACGAAAGTCTGTATTATCAACTTGGGAGCGCATTAAATTTGCTCTCATTAAATTGGCGTTGCGTAAGTCGCTGTTGTTTAGTTTGGCGCCAACTAAGGTAGAATCTATCAAGTTTGCTGCACGTAAATTTAAACCTTGCAAATCCCAACCATCAAAGTTTTGGTTGTGGAGGTCTTTGTGGACTACGATTTTTCTAATTGCTTGATTTGCGAGATAACTTTTACCAACAACTGCTAAGTTTAGCTTTTTAACTTCAAACCAACAGGTACGTGTTAAATTTGCTCTCAGAAAGTTAGCGTTTTTGACTGAAGCGCGGGTAAAGTCAGCATCGGTAAGATTTGCGTCTTTAAATTTGGTACCGTAACGAGTAACTGTTGATAAAGCTAAGTTACGAATTGCGCTTTGTTTTTCATCTTCAAATAAGGCACGACAACCGACATAAGCTGATAGTAGAATTACAATTACAGCAAGTGCTACAGCAACTCCTCCAGCAAGTGGATTAACTCTTGCTGCCATTACAGCCATAATTCCAGAAAGTGCTGCTGCAATAGAAATGGCGATAGTAACGGCAATCATTCCAGCAATGGTACCAGCAAGTGCTACGGCGCCTGCTATTGTAACGGTACCAAGAATTGTTGCTACAACTCCTACGGCGCCTGTGACAATGACAGCTACAACTTGCGCTAACTCCATTGCTCCAGCATGTGCAGTACCACCTGCCCATGTAACAGCTACAATTCCAGCCCATCCAACTGCTGCAAGTCCAGCACACGTTACCGATAATGCCATAAATCCAAATGCAGCGCTAACTCCTCGAAACAGAGTGATGAGAAAAAATATTAGTAATACAGCTAAACTAATAATACCAACATAAAGGTTTTCACGATTGGTATCGAGTAATAAAATTCCGACTAATGAGCCACCTATTGCTGAAAGTAAACCAGATAAAGCCGAAAGTAGTAACGCAGTGAATATTAAGACAAGGCAATAGCGTTTTTGTAGTCCGCATTTAGCGTGACTAAAGTTTGCACCTTCTAAATTAGCATTACTAAAGTCTACACCTCGGATGTTTGAGTAAGAGAAGTCGGCGCCACTAAGGTCTTTGCCTTTAAAGGATTTACCTCTGAGCTTGCTGGCGCGATAATCTTGAGCCATGTAAATTTACAGCTTCTAGTTAGAACAATCAAAATACGTTTGTTGTAGGATAACACTTTACAAACACGTTTTTGCGACTGTAACCTTTTATAAAGATGTTCTTATCTTATTAGTAGTATGGTAGGCAGTGCCCACCCTACACAAAAGAGCATTTAGCTTGTAAAGCTTTTTCGAGTAAACGCTGGTATTCTTTATCTTTAATACGATAGGCGCCAAATCTTTCGAGGTGTGGGTTCATCATTTGGGCATCGAATAATACAAATTTTTGTGCTTGTAAGTGTTGTACAAGTTTGACCATTGCGACTTTAGAGCCATCTGGAATATTGAAGAACATTGACTCACCAATAAAGGCGCCGTTGATAACAATACCTAGAATACCACCAGCGAGTTCCGAGCCGAGCCAAGTTTCATAGCTATGTGCCCAACCTGCTTGGTTAAGGTTTAAGTATACATCTTTTAACTCGTCAGAAATCCAAGTAGTATCCCGGTTCGCACAGCCTTCTACTACCGCTGGAAAATTTCGGTTAATTGCTACACTGAATGTATCTTTGTTCAAAACTCGACGTAGAGACTTCGGATAACGGAAGCGTTCATCAAGAGGAATAAGAGTACGGTCACGACTTTGGTACCAACCCAGGTGATTATCATCATCAGCCATGAGAAAATAGCCTTGAGCGTAACCGTGAATAATACTATCAACGTCGTACTGCATAAGAATAGTAGTCTTTTAATAAAAATAGCTATATGCAATCCTTATGACAGAACCAATTCCAGCTATAACTTTATTACCTGCTTCTGACCCAATACAAGAAGGTCGTTGGCTACAACAAAATTTACATCAATGGCTTGATAGTCAGTTTATCCCTGAAGCGGTGAACCAAAAAATTGCGGAGCGGGCAGCGCAAATCTTTATACGTCAACGTATGGAAGGGGAAAATGACCTCGGTTCTTTGGTTTTAGCAATTGTAACCGAGATGCAGGCGTTTGATTTTTCTAAAAGTTTCTACGGAGAGTTTGCTATTGCTAATGCTGTTAGCGATATTCTCTTAGAAAGTTTAGGTATAGACAATAAATGTTGCGGACAATAAAAGTGCTGAGTAGAAAGTGCTGAGTTCTGAGTAGAAGAGCAAAGTTAAAACTCAGCACTTCAATACTCAGCACTTTTAACTCTCTTACCAGCTTGATTTAACGACACCTGGCAGTAAACCTTGGTGTGCCCATTCGCGTAATACGTTACGGGAAAGACCGAAATCACGATAATATCCTCTTGGGCGCCCTGTTACCCAGCAACGGTTATGTTGACGAGTGGGTGCGCTGTTACGAGGTAATTGTTGAATTTTGCGGTGAATTTCCAACTTTTGTAGTGGGTTTTCGGTTGTTCTGAACTCATCAAGTAAAGCTTCACGCTTTGCTGCGTACTTCTCAACCATTTTCGCGCGCTTTTTCTCGCGCTCTATCATTGCTTTCTTTGCCATTACAGTTACAGTCTCTCAAGATTAATTTTTTGACAGCATTCCCTATTCTATACAATAGTGCTGAGTTTTGAGTGGGAAATCTTAAGTGCTGAGTGGAAAGTGCTGAGTGCTGAGTAGTTAAATCAAATTACAACTCCTAACTCCTAACTCCTAACTCCTAACTCCTAACTCCTAACTCCTAACTCCTAACTCCGTTCGTCAGCACTCAGCACTCAGCACTTTTTACTTTCTTTCCTATGGGGCATAAAGGCGCCAGTTCACAAGCTTCACACGCGGGTTTTCTGGCTTTACATATTGCTCTACCGTGATATATCAACCGTATTGACCAGTTCTCCCAGTCTCGTTGCGGTAATAGTTTCATTAAGTCGCGTTCGATACGGATGGGGTCTTCGTGTTTTGTAAAGCCTAGACGGTGACTAAGGCGGCTAACATGAGTGTCAACTGTGACTCCGGCGTTAATGCCAAATGCGTGTGCTAAGACGACGTTTGCCGTTTTTCTGGCAACTCCTGGCAACTTTAATAAATCATCCATTCGATTGGGCACTTGCGAGTTAAAGTCTTGAACTATCATTCGACAGGCGCCTTGGATGTTTTTTGATTTGTTACGAAAAAAGCCTGTGGTTCTCACTAATTCTTCGATTTCAGCGATGTCAGCTTCTGCCATGCTTTTCGCATCTGGAAAACGCGCAAATAAAGCTGGTGTGACTTTATTTACACGTTCGTCTGTACATTGTGCTGATAGAATAGTGGCTACCAGCAGTTGTACAGGGGTTGAATAGTTTAAAGAACAGGTCGCGTCTGGGTATAAACGATTTAAGCGGACGAGTACTTCGAGTGCCCGTTGTTTTTTAGATGACCGATTGCGAGTAAGGTTCACTGAAACAAAGCTTCTTTGACAATTAGAAAAATGCCTAATCCTAAAAGTAACACTAAACCTGTTTGCATAACACCATCTTGAATACGGGTAGGTAAGGGTTTACCACGTAATCCTTCGATCAACAAAAATGCTAGTTGTCCACCATCTAAAGCTGGTAGAGGCAAAATGTTGATGATGGCTAAGTTGATGCTAATAAGTGCTGCGAAGGTGAACAAGTTACCCGCATCGTTTTGAGCAATGTTGGCGCCCATCTTGACAATTTTGACAGGTCCTGCCACCTGTCCGGCGGTTTCACCGAATTTAGTGACTAGCTGTCCAAAACCTTGAACGATGCCAAAAAATATCTGCTGGTAACGATTTGCGGCGATACTCAAAATTTCAGCGATATTTCCGGTGTGGCGATAAATAGGTTTAGCGTTGGGTGAGATAAGTCTAATCCCAATTATGCCGTTACCATCTTTATCGGCTTCGGGAGTCAGTTTAAAGCTGAGTTGTTCTTGTTCGCGCTGAACTTTTACATCTAACTCTTGATTAGCACGAGTTTGAATTTGTTGTCTGAGTACAGACAATGCCTCTTTAGAAGCAGGAATCTCCTGATTATTAACGGAGAGAATAATGTCACCGTCTCTAATACCGGCTTGGTAAGCAATAGAACTTTCCGAAGCTGGCTGGACTATGGCGCCAGGTTGAAAGTTAAAACCTTCAGGGACTCCAACAATTCCAAACTGTAGAGCTAGTAATAAGTAAGCAAATATTAAATTGGCGATTACACCCGCACTGATAACAATCGCCCGGTCTAAAATTGGACGGTTACGCAGTAAATTTGGGTCTTGGGGAGGGATATCGCTATCTGGGTCATCATCTGGAAACCCGACGAAACCGCCTAATGGGAAAGCACGAACTGCATACTCGGTTTCCGGGCCTTGGTATTTCCAGACTACTGGTCCAAAGCCTAACGAAAAGCGGTTAACATAAATGCCTTGTGACCTTGCTGCTATAAAATGACCTAGTTCATGAACCAGGATTAAAACAGCTAAGACTGCGATTGCCGCTAAAAATGACATAGAGTGAACTTTAATTAATCTTTTAGGACGCTATGTTTCCATTCTAAAGCCAGTAACTAGCTCTCACCTCTACAGAATGTATTAATTAGGGGCAGCGGATGATGAACGGATATAACGGATAGGCTCTCTAAAGTACTGAGCGTCCTAAATAGGATTGTAAAACTTCGGGAATCCGTACAGTACCATCAGCTTGTTGGTAGTTTTCTAAAACAGCTGCCATAGTTCTGCCAATAGCTAAACCTGAACCATTAAGTGTGTGAATATAAGAGGTTCCTTTTTTTCCAGCTTCTTTAAAACGAATGTCTCCACGTCTTGCTTGAAAGTCCATAAAGTTGGAGCAACTGGAAATTTCGCGGTATTTTTCAGAGGAAGGTAGCCAAACTTCTAAATCATAGGTTTTTGCCGCACCAAAACCTAAATCACCCGTGCATAACTCTATAACGCGGTAGGGTAATTTCAATGCTTGTAATATAGCTTCGGCATTGCCTACTAATTTTTCGAGTTCTTCAAACGACGTACTAGGGTTTACGAATTTAACAAGTTCAACTTTGTTAAATTGATGTAAACGTATTAAACCTCGCATATCGCGTCCATAGCTTCCTGCTTCGCGTCGAAAACAGGGGGTATAAGCGCAGTGATATATGGGTAAATTTTCTGCTGCTAGAACTTCTCCTCGATAAAGGTTTGTGACGGGTACTTCTGCTGTAGGTATTAGCCATAAGTCATCTGCTGCACACTTAAAGCTTTCTTCTGCGAATTTTGGCAGTTGTCCTGTTGCTGTTAGTGATTCGGTATTAACTAATATTGGTGGAATTACTTCTATGTATCCGGCGCCTATTTGGGTATTGAGCATAAATTGTATCAATGCTCGTTCTAATGCGGCGCCTGCTCCAATAAGTGTAACAAAGCGGCTTTGAGCTACTTTTACCGCGCGTTCAACATTCATTATTCCGAGTTTTTCAGCAATTTCCCAGTGAGGAATAATACTTTTGTTTTGAGGTATATACTCAGTACCCCATTTTCTAACTTCTACATTTTCATCTTCATTTTTGCCAACAGGTGTAGATTCACTGGGCAAATTCGGCAGTGCGAGTACAAATTCTTTAATTCTATCTTTTATTTCTTTTTCTTGTGGTTCTAATGAACTAATTTGTTCTTTAACAGATTTGCCTTCTTCTTTTAAAGTAGCGATTTCAGTAGATGACGGGTTGGAACCTGCTTTAATTTTTTGTGGAATTAATGCGGCAATTTCGTTTCCGCGTGCTTGAAGTTGATTTCGGGTTGCTTCGAGTTCGCGTTGTTGTTTATCTAATTCTAGTATGGGTTGAATATCAAAATTACCGCCGCGCGTATTTAAGCGCTGCTGTACTAATTCTGGATTTTCGCGTATTTGCTTGATATCTAGCACAAGTTTTCTCTAGCTCTAACTATCTAAATAATTAATATCGCATTGCCAATACACCACCATATATTAATTTTGGCTTAATAGTTCTGCAAATAAAGTATAGTACATCCCAATTTATTTTGTAATTCGATTTAGTAACCAGATTGAGCCAATGAGTCCAGCAAAGTGTGCGGAAACTGTGTTGGTATTGGCTTGGACTACAAATATATCTAGTGGTTGTATAACTCGACTGGGGTCAAGTTGGGTGATGACACCTGGTTGGGTTGATGTTAAAGCTTTAGTTAGTAGTACACCTACAATTGCCTGGGCGCCGACAAGTGTTAGCAAAATACCTACTAAGTGTACGATTAAGCCTAAACGCACAACTTGAACAGTTTCTAATTTACGAGGACGGTTGTTCGAGTTTGGAGAGTCAAGTCGTCTACCAATTTGAACATATCGAAAAGAAATAAAAATACCTACACCCAAGGCAACGAGTCCACTAATGGCAAAAAATACACCTAGTCCGGCGCCTGTGTTAGGAGATGCATTTGCTGGTCTTGGACTAATGCTGGCAAATAGTAAAATTCCGCCAGAGACAACACCTAGAACTAATTGTGCCCAAAAAGTAATCCAACCGACACGGCGGAAAAGTTGTGCAATTGCGCGCAGTTGAGAATCGTATTTTTCTGTCATAGCTTCGAAGCAGCGCTATATAATGCGCGGTCACTTTCGTCTACTATCACATATCACATAACAAAAATTCTTTCTAGGTTACTTAAATACAATGTTTCAGTATTATACGGAAATAAAAATGTATAATTAGGTATAAATATGATATTATCAACTCCGCCGATTACTGATTTTAAGATGATTTTTTGAACACTGTTGCCTTCGGTAATCACTGTCATAGAAAGTGATTGTTAAGTTTTACAAAAAATATTGCATTTTACCTTTAAAATATCTTGAGTGGCATTTTATGCTTAAGCAGTCCTAATAGACCTGGCGTCACTTAACACAAAGGTAATAGCATATGCTGTTACTAGTACCGCTCCTCACCACACAAGATGCTCGCGTTGATTAAGGCTCTGTTTTACAGTGTCTTAAGGACTGTCTCTCCCATCCCATGATAGTCAGCATGGGAGTTGTGTATATCGGAAACTTGGTGGCATTTTACCCTAAGTAACGTTATATACTTACATAATCAGGGGGTAGCACTATATACTGACTAGCATAACTCGTATGCTTAACCCTCAGGCATTTTTATAGCCATTCACCAACCATGAAACTAGAGGATATATATCAGTTTTTTGACAATCCTCCGCCAACTTACTTGTGCCAAGAACTTGCGGTATGCTACATTTTATCGGTTTTGCTTAACGAGGGAGAATCTTACGGTACTGAGTTAATCCAGAAACTAGAAAACGAATACCCAACTTATCGACTTTCAGACACTGTACTATATAGTGCAATTAAATTTTTGGAAGACGAAAAGGCAATTACTGGTTACTGGAAGAAGCTCGAAGGGCGAGGTCGTCCTAGACGGATGTACCAAATTTCTCCCGAATGGCAGGAACACGCAAATTCGTTAGCCCAGCTATGGCAAAAGTATATCAAGGAGAGGTCTTAATTGACGAATAATTGATAATGAATAAATCGTCTCTAATCTGAACCTAACTGCTTGTTATGGATAGTGCAATTCTGCCATCGACGTTGATGCTAACGATACTTTTACTGGTTGGGCAATTTTTTTTCATCCGTGCCTCGACTAAAGACCGTACCGAAACAGCACAACTAACTTCAAAGCAACTTGAAGCAATACTTTTGCCGCAGTTGAAGGAATATTTCCAAGCGCGGTCTTACCGGGTGGCAGCGGTAGACCCGGGCCAAAACCAAGTTACTTTTGAAGGTTTTGTCCGACCTAGCCTGTTTTTAGCAGTGTTCCTAACGCTTCTATCTACTGTCGGTACATTATGCCTTGCCTTGGTTTTGTCGCAGCTTTTTCCGAACATCGGCACCTTCAGTTTGGGGTTGCTGCTTCTAGCGCCTTTAAGTGGATTATATTATTGGAGAAAAGCTGGAAGGCTTGAGAAAGTTTTGCTTCGGGTTGAACCGACATCAAGCAATGAAACTTTCCCAAGCCGAATAACTGTAGTTGCTCATCGTGATGAACTTATCCAGTTACGAGAGGCACTACAGTTAGAAGATATTTGAATAAATAGTGTTTCCCAGATTTTACTCGTTCAGATTGTTTAGGCAAGTGCTTAATTTAATCGTCTCGACAAACCTGTGAAAATTACCAGTGCAAATCAAATATGATTCTCCATGATGTAACATCGTGGAGAATCAATTGTACTTACGGTATGCATTATTTTACCCGTTGTAGCCCTTACATTAGTTATTTTGAGGCGGAACGGGATGTTAACACAATTGTAAGAAGGCTGGCAAGCGAGCTACATAATTAAGAAAAAATAAATTTTTAAATAAAGGTCGCCTTTTTGCCAGTTAATTATTGTCAATGACCAAAAATATCAACTGTCGTTGACATTTGGTAATTGGTTTTTTTATCTATCTGCTATAGCCAGTACCTCCTGCCCCGAAGGAGGCTCCAATGTTCTTAGGCTAGGAAATAGAAAATGATTCTCTTCAACGTACTGAGCACCGAATAAGCCTTTTTCAGCCCAAAAGTATCGGTCTGTAGTATGTTCGTTACGCTTTACGAGTAACAAAGCAGGTGGCAGAATACCTTCGGTTTGTATGAACCTTCTGGCTGCCGTTACAGGTTTCTCCTCACCGCTGTCGATGCTATATTGAGGCACGTGCTCAAGAATTCGCCGTCCTTCCTGGCGCCTACGGCTCTTCCGCTTGCGTCTCCTTGCCAAGCTAAATTCCTCCTCTTTCAAGCAAAAAGATTGTAGTTATAGCTACAAAATCCGTCGTAATTATAAAATTTATAAATTAAAAAATCAACTGTTTTTAAATAAATGATACAACTCTTTAGGACAAGGCGTAAAACTTTTTAGCAGAAATGTTCAAAAATAATACCGCAGCAGGTTGATAAATCAAAATTGGTAAAAAAATATTGTCGGGGAAAGAAGGTGTAACCTATGCCTGGGTCAGTTAACACAATAATCCGGAGAGCGTTATTATTGTTAAGTACCTTTGTGGCTTGGAGCGTAATTGCCAAGCAATAGCTAAAAATGTTAATGTCCGCCAGTACGGAGTTTATTGCTCTGGTAAGGGAGCAGATGGCGCTGTTGGCCCAAGGGCTGGGAGCATCTTTGAGTATTTTATATTTGACTACTGAACTTGTTGAAGCCCATGTAACTGAGGCAAAATTAGTTCCTGTGGTGATTTTCCCCGAAACAGCAGCGATAATCGGCGCCGATACAAACAAGGATGATTTAAACACTTTTAGTTCTTTAGTACAGAATAACGCGATAAGTAGTACTATTGATAGTACTAACAATGTGAATGCGATTTTTCTACCTAATATAGATAACGTAGATAACCAATTGGTTTTGCCGTTGGTTCACGAAAATATGATGTTGGGCGTTTTAGTGACAACGTGTACTCTTGGAAGAATGTGGAATGAACAAGAGCGAGGCGAAATTAAACGAGTTGTACAAACACTGGCGATAGCGTGCATTTTAGACCAGAAACGAGCCTGGTTGCATTCTCAGTTACATTCGTCCCAAATTATTCAGGAAAAACAACAAGATTTACTAGATAGCTTGTTACATCAATTCCGTAACCCGTTAACTGCATTACGAACTTTTGGCAAATTATTAATGAAGCGGTTGCAACCAGGAGACAAAAATCGTGAGGTTGCGACATCGATTGTGCGTGAAAGCGACCGTTTGCAGGAATTGCTTCAGAAATTTGATGAAGTGATAGATTTAAGAGCTTCTGAATTTGCTCCTCTGCTACAGTCTAATAAACAGTTACAAGCTTCGGTGCCTACATCAAAATCGCCAAAAAGAGCATTATTATTACCGGGTTCAGATGAACTAGAAACTGATTGCGATGTTAAAGATATACTTTTACCACTATTAGACTCTGCAAATGCCATTGCTGCCGAGCGAGGTTTACAGTTAATTTGTAATATACCAAGTCAGTTACCTTTGTTACGAGCGTCGAGTAAAGCATTGCGCGAAGTTTTCAGCAATATTATTGATAATGCTTTGAAATATACTCCTAGTGGAGGAAAAGTTTTAGTTGAAGCGGGGCTTTTTAAGGGGAATATGCAAGGAGTAGAGATTAGTGATACAGGTCCAGGTATTCCACGACAAGATTTAGAGCATCTTGGTGAACGTCATTACCGAGGGGTGCAAGCACAAACAGATATTCCGGGAACAGGATTAGGTATTTCTATTGCTCAACAGTTAATAGAGCAAATGCAGGGCGAAATTCAAGTAATAAGCCCTGCAATTAATTCAGTAATTAAATCGTCCGACATTGTAGGAACCACTTTTATTGTATGGTTGCCAGTTGCTGTGTAGTAGTAGGTAGTGTGGGCAGTGCCCACCTTACTATTTAAGGGAAATCTGCAAGTTTTGACCGATAGTCATTTGGAGGTCGGTGTCGGGGTCGATAACAATTAGGTCAACGCTCTTTCTACCGAAGAAGGCGCCGATTAAACCGCCAATTGCTGCACCACCAAGAACTTCTTCTGTTGCGATAGCGCGGTCACCAGTTACGGCAGAAACTGCGGCTGCTGCTCCGGCGCCTAATGCTGCATTTTTAAGTGCAGAACCAATACGGCTACCTTTTTCGATTCTTTGAGTTTTAGTGATTGTTTCAGACTGAGCAGTAATTTTATATTCAGTACCAGTAGTAGTTACCAATTTATCTGCTATAAATTGTGAACCTTTTGTACCTTTAACTGGTTTAAGTTGACCAATTACTTGGCTACCTGCTGGAATTACAATTGTTCCTTTATCGGTGACTACGTTTTGAGCAACTGTTAAAGTTAAAGGCGCCGTTTCATCTTGAGTCACAAGAATTTTTTCTGCTTTGTCGTATTTTACTGGAATTGTAGTACCTTGAGGAATTACAACAGCGACAGGAGGTTTTTCAACTTCGTTAAGTGCGACTATATATGGCGAGTTGATGGCAGCAACCTGATTAGTACTAACTAATGCTTGATAAATAAATGCTGCTACTTGGGCGCGGGTTGCTACTTGCTCAGGGTTAAGGAACTGAACATTAGGATAGTTAACTACAATTCGGTTTTCTGTTGCTGCTGCAATTGGTGAGCGAGCATAATTCGCAATATTTGTAGAATCGTTAAAGGTTTGTAGTGTGGTTTCAACGTTACCTTGAGGACTAAATTCTAAGCCATTAGCTAGTGAAACTAATACTTGTTGGCGAGGAATTTGTTCTTCTGGAGCGAAACGGTTGTTAGGATACCCAGACAAAAACCCTGTAGTGTAAGCTCGTTGAATTGCACTACTTGCCCAGTAATTGCTGCGTACATCTGTAAATGTTGTACCTTGACGAACTGAATTTTTCTGGAAAGCTTTATTGAGCATCGCGGCAAATTGAGCGCGCGTTACTGGAGCTTGTGGACGGAATGAACCATCAGGAAAACCAGCGATAATATTACGTTGCGCTAATTGCTGAATGAACTGCGCTGCCCAATAATCGGACTGCACATCAGTAAATGTAGTTGCTGTTTGAGCGAATGATGGTGCTGATAAGACTATTGGGGCAATTGTACCTGCGGTAATACCCATAGCCATGAATGCTGCCATACCCGATGATAAACGATTTCTGTGTGCCATTTTTTTATTTCTCCTCAACACTTTTTGCTTTTGTTTGTTAGTTAATTTGACTTTTTTGGGGCTTGAATGTTCCAAATTTTACACTATTTCAGTAATATCATTTAGATGTAATTATTCCATGAAGTACTGAATATATGAGTACCAAAACTGTTTATTAAAGACATTAAAAAATCCCCTAGAAACCGGGTTTATTTTGCAATATCTATAATTAAAATGAAAATTTTACATAGAAACCCGGTTTCTAAAACTCTTTTCTGAGCCTGATGTATTGAATGACGCAGTATAAAAAAAATAGTTGCATAGCTCTTAAAAAAATTTTGAGCTTATACCAATAATTAAGCGGTCGTCTCTGTTGAGTACGACCGCTGCTTTTTAGGGATGTTAAAAGTCACGTGCAAAGGGTTGAGGTGTTATCTGTTGTTTAAAGATACAGTCAACGGACCAGTTAGTCTTAACGTCAAGTCTCTTTGTGTATCTATAGATATTACTTCTGCATCGTTACGACGTAGTAAGATACTTGCTAAGGCGCCTGCACCACCGCCAGCTAATAACTCACCAATTTCAATCTTTCTGTTACCTGTAATCAATCCGATAATAGCACCGGCGCCTGCACCGTATGCCGCATCTGTGAGAATTTGACCAGTATTAGAACTTTTTGTGATTTTCTCTGTATTAGTAACAATATTCGATTCTGCGTAGATTTGTTGCTTGCGTCCATTCGGGAACTCGATTTCACGCGCGACAAATTGGGCGCCTTTTTGAGAGTTTCTATTAGCTGGCTGAACTTTACCTCTAATTTTACTGTCGCGAGGAATCAACACATTTCCTCTACTATCAGTAATGTTATTAGGTACTGTAAGGGTAATATCTACAGTTTCATCTTTGGATACAATAATTTTATCTTTTTCGTATGTAGTTGGAATTCTTGCTCCGGAACTAATTGTAATGTCACGGTTATAATTACTACCGTTTCTTGGTTGCCCGATTCTATACTGAGCTTTAGCTGGTGACAATATAAATATAGGAGCAACTGTACCTGTAGTAATTGCCATTGCCATCATGGCAGCAGCACCAGATTTCCAACGGCGAAGGCTTTTCATTTTCAAGTTTCCTCAATTTTATGAGCGTTAAATTAATTGACGTGGAGGTACTGACGAAAGTTTCTAATATTTTTACAACCTGTCTTACGATATATATCTATTGAATGTAGTTTTTGAATAACTGCTAAGACGTAACTATTGTAAAGTTGTTCCAAAACATCAGAGCTAACTAGTTTATTTACTTTATTCAATTAGATAGCTATACCAACCAGTTTCACCGTCACTCTTCTTTTGTGGTTGCAGCAGGCGCCATGTTTTGCCTTCCTTTTGTAACTGCATGTAAACTTCAAATGGCTTTTTGGGCTGCGTCAGTTCGCGCTCGCTCAGTTTTAACGATAAATCGTAAGTTCCTTTAACTATGTAAGCAGGTAAGGTGTTGATTGTTTTAGATTGTAGCTGTTTAATTGCTAGATGCTTAACGTTAAATCCTTTCACATCTAAATCTAGCTGCTTACTCAGCTGCTGTTGAGTTTGCTCTAGTTGAACTGCAATGGCTTTTTTGACCAACCCGTTTGTTGGTGTCAGTGGGTTACTGTTACATCCGCTTAGTAACACTACCATCACAGCTATTACAATTAACCGAACCATTATCACTGCTCCTTTTTTAAAACTTACATCTTAATAATAAGGGAGAGGCGCCTGACTGAAGGCAGTGGGACAAACTGAGCTTTTTGGGGTCTTCTACGGTGTACACATAAGTCTTAAGCAGTCAAATAAATGTAAACCAAATTGTTGTGATAATTCTTCGCAAACTTTGACGCCACGGATGCTGTTACCTCGTGCGTCTAATAAAGGGGAAAACACTGCTATTCCCATTTGACCCGGAACTACGGCAATAATTCCACCACTAACACCGCTTTTTGCTGGTAGTCCAACCTTATATGCCCATTCTCCGGCAAAGTTATACATTCCACAGGTGTACATCACACTCAAAATATCTTTTACATATTGACTATCGACTGCTTGCTCTTTTGTGAGTGGGTTAACACCTTTGTTTGCTAATGCTGCTGCCATTACTGCTAAGTCACGACAGTTGACCATTACTGCACATTGTTGAAAATATAAATCTAATGATTCGTCAATTTGTCCATCTATCATGCCAAAGTTGAGCATTAAATACGCCATTGCTCTGTTTCTATGTCCTGTGCTGCGTTCTGATGTAAATACAGATATATCAACAAATACATCTTTACCTACGTAACGTTGGAACATTTCGAGTAATCTATTCAAACGTTCGGTGGCGCCTTTACCTTTGATTAAACCTGTAGTGGCAATGGCGCCTGCATTTACCATTGGGTTATAAGGTCGCTTCGATTGCTCGTCTAAAATAATTGAGTTAAATGCATCTCCTGTTGGCTCGACTCCAACCCGCTTTAACACATAGTCCCTGCCGTGGTCTTCTAATGCGAGTCCGTGAACAAACACTTTCGATATTGATTGAATTGTAAATAAATGCTCGAAGTCACCGACTTGTACTACGTCACCATTGACGGTAACGATGCAAATACTAAATAAATCAGGGTTTACTTTTGCCAGTTCTGGAATATAATCTGCGACCGCACCAGTTCGCAATGATTTGTATTTAGAATATAAATCATTCATAAATTCCGATAGCGAAGATGCACTTATGTCGGTGTTTTTCGTGTCTGTCATTTATGTAAGTGAAAAGGGGAAAGGAAAAACGGGAAACTCACCACATAAAAATGTGATATTCAATTGTCCCATTATTCGGGCTGTTTGGATGCCAATTTATTTATCTAACGTATACTTACTATCTGCTCGAACGCTAAACATACAAAGCCTGCCAATACTTTTATCACTGTTTACATGCATACTTGGCGCCAAAAAATTCTCGTTCAATACTAACTTTTTAGAACTTATTATTTTTACTTATATAAAATAAACTTAAGTATTAAACATTATTTAATTTATCGTTAGTAAATATACTTAAGTATTAGTAATATCACTTACGTAAGTGTGTGTTACCCTTGACATGATTTTTTACCACTTGCCTTGTAATTATTGTGGCGCCGTATCACATACTTAACCCACTTGGGCACCTTTAGTTTTAGAGGGTTGTTACAAGCCATCTTGCCAAAATAACCAACTGGGTGATGTGTACTGAAGTGTATGAATGAAAAGGATTTGAGACTTTGAAGAGTAGATAATTATTGATGATGAGAGCGTTGTTTTCGTTCCCAAAAGTTGTTAGGTTTTGAAAAAAAAAATTACGACTTTGCAAAAAAATTGTTACATAGCCCAAAGTCGCTTTGCGCTTAAGTTAGACCTTTGTCATTTTTTTTTGAAATCACCAAATTTACCAAAGTTTACGATAAAACCCTGATCCCCAAGTGCAAAATTTCGTGTTAGTCTGTTGCAGTCACAATCAAAAAGTGAAAGCGGAATGAGTTCGATATGCTCTGCTTTTTGCGCTGCCGTAGTGCAGCACTAGATGTCAGTTTCTGACTCTATCTTATGTCGCTTTAAATTCGGACAACATGAACCATAGATATATATTGACCGTTGTTGCAATGTTCTGTGCTGTTTTAAGCACACCTTCGATTGCTCGAAGTCAAACGAACAACCAAGTAGCTCCAGAAACAACTTCACGGACTTCATCAGAAGTGACGAAAGTAGGAGAGTATCAAACAAGTAACCCAGAGACAACTGCGGCTACAGAAATACATACTCACAATGTATCTGGACGACAAGCAGCAACGCTTTACATTCGTAATATTCCGGTTTTGACTTTTGTGGGTCAGCTTCTAAACGTTAGTACAGAAACTAAAGTAGGTGCAATTGCTACTAGCAACCCACAATCTACGTTAACTACCGATAACCAGGTTAAAAGCTTAGACCCAGTTCAAAGAGCGAGTATGGTAGCTGCTCGCGTCAATGATTTGATTCGGCAGAAAGTTGATGCGTCGAAGATTACGGTAAGCTGGCAACAAGCCGTAGATACAAGTGCAGATACTGCCCAAACTAAAAGCTTGTCTAACAATGAATCTAACGGTCGCTACGTCATCAAAGTTGACGGTCGAGAACTTGTAGCGATTGATAATGAAACCCAGGCGCCAGATGCAACAAAAAATCGTGCTGCTGATGCACTGATGGCAACTAATCGTTTGCGGAGACTAATCGGAAATGCGGCGCCAATAGACTCTATTGCTAATTTCCCAGTTTCGCTGCCATCATTGTCAACACCCAAATTGCCCAACGAAATTGTAGAGCCAGTCAAAATAGCGATGCGTGGAATAGCTTCGTTCTATGGCTACGATGGTTCGGGCACTCGTACAGCATCGGGACAACGGTTTAACCCAGAACATATGACTGCTGCCCACCGCAGTTTGCCGTTTGGAACACGAGTACGTGTCACTAACACTCGTAATGGTCGTTCTGTAGTCGTGCGAATCAACGACCGAGGACCATTTATTCGCGGTCGAGTTATTGACCTCTCCTACGGCGCCGCTCGTGTTATTGGTATGATTGGCAAAGGTTTGGCGCCTGTGAAAATTGAGGTACTAGGCAGATAGTTAACCTCACACCAATCACAAACTATTTGATGCTGGAAAAACATAAAACTTTCTTATTACACGCATCAATAAAATCTTAATTTACTTCATCCGCTTTCACTTCAAACATCGAATCAGTATAAATACTGATTAGACAATGTAGAGACCGTACATACATGTACGGTCTCTTTATCATTTTTAATAGAAACCAGGTTTTTTGAAAAAACCTGGTTTCTCGTCATGGAATAAGAGCGATAAACTAACGTAGGCAGGGAACCGATAAAATTAGGGGTATTGTGTGCGTTGTATCATGACAATTGCAGCTTTGCGCTGCTATATAAAGAAATGCAGTGATAAACAAGACGATTTGAACCATTCAGAGCCGCTACAATTTGAAGTAACAAGCTCTCATCGAACAGCAGTAGGTTTGGTGCCAACGATGGGAGCTTTACATCAAGGGCATCTCAGCTTAATTCAACGGGCACGGGCAGAAAATGCCACTGTAATAGTAAGCATTTTCGTCAACCCCTTACAATTTGGTCCAGAGGAAGATTACCAACACTATCCTCGGACATTAGACCAAGACCGAAAATTGTGCGAGGAGGCTGGAGTCGATGCAATTTTTGCACCAACTCCGGAACAGATGGGAATAATCGGGAAGAATATACAAGAGTCAAAAGTAACACAGGTTATCCCTCCATCTGCTATGATATCTGGCTTGTGTGGTCATTCTCGGCTTGGTCACTTTCAGGGTGTGGCAACAATTGTTACCAAACTTTTTAATTTGGTACAGCCCGACCGAGCTTATTTCGGTCAAAAAGACGGTCAACAGTTAGCTGTTATAAAAAAGCTCACGTGTGACCTCTTCTTGCCGGTTGAGATTGTTACCTGTCCTACGGTACGAGAAGCATCTGGTCTTGCCATGAGTTCGCGCAACAAATATTTGAGCGAATCAGAAAAAGAACAAGCTGCCGTCTTATACCAAAGTTTACAGCTAGCTCAAGCTGCATTTAAAGCAGGAACTCGCGACGCCAACACATTAATTGCTTTAGTTAAGCAATGTTTGGCGGTAGTTAGTTCTGTAAAAGTCGAATATATTGAATTGGTTGAACCGACTACTTTGATGCCATTGGAATTAATTCAGGAGGAAGGAATGCTCGCGATCGCTGCTCGTCTTGGTTCTACACGCTTAATCGACAACACCATACTACGCGATCGCAAACCGATTATTGCTATCGATGGTCCTGCTGGTGCTGGAAAATCGACTGTTGCTCGTACTGTGGCAGCTAATCTCGGTTTGATTTATTTAGATACTGGAGCTATGTATCGAGCAGTTACATGGTTAGTGCAGCAATCAGGAATTTCTATTTCGGACGAATGCGCGATTGCTGAGTTGGTTAGTCAGTGCGTTATTGAACTTTTGCCAAGCCAAAATCTAAGTTCCCCAGTTCAGGTACGTATCAATGGCCATGATGTTACCCAAAAAATCAGAACTCCTGATGTAACGTCAAACGTATCAGCGATTGCCGCACAAACTGCTGTTCGTCTTTCGTTAGTCAAACAGCAACAAGTTTGGGGCAAAAAAGGTGGCTTAGTCGCTGAAGGTCGTGATATTGGGACTCAAGTTTTCCCTGATGCTGAAGTCAAAATTTACCTAACTGCATCCGTCAGCGAGCGCGCACGTCGGCGCCAATCTGACTTTACAAAGCAAGGTTTACCACAAATAAACCTAGAGCAGTTAGAAAAAGACATCGCAGAACGCGACACCAAAGACAGTACACGTAAGGTTTCTCCATTACGTAAAGCCCCCGATGCCGTCGAAATTCAAACCGATGGTTTAGATATTTCTGATGTCACAGCCAAAATTATCGATTGTTATGAGCAGCGCTTATCGCAGGAGTAACTAGCTTAATTACGGTAGCAGCGTTCTTGACAAATTGGTTAGTCGGTTGGTGAGTTGGTAAATTCTGGCTCACCCATATTAATATTTATATATTTATTCTATGCATTCTATATTTCATAGTACAATATAACCATAAATAATTTATAATAGTAATTTAGTATTGGTTGAATGAACAAAATTTAATCTGTAAAGCTTAAGATGTTAAAAGTACTTAAGTGTCACAATCATTGCCCAATCAAAGTGGTAAAAAAGTTATTATTCAGTACAAAAACCTAACTGCATTTTTTTGATGGGGCATCTGACATGTGGAGCAAAAACAAACAGCCGACGTATCTGAGGCGCCTAACATATCATTCAAAATGCACAGTCCTTTCATCCAACCCTTCAAAAGCTCTTAAAAATGAAAGCTTCAGCAAAATTCGACTTTGAAGACGAGAAGTTTAATGCACCACCGTCTCAGGTCATTCCTTGGTGCCAAATGATAAATCCACGCTATGGCACCGATGGTATGCAAGCCTATGGGTTAGCAGTAAAGCTCGATAATGCCCAAGCTGTAGGCTTTGAACCTGATTCAAATTGGCAGCAAATTGAACATGAATTCACTTCTGGGGTCGAAACGGTGTATCTAACCACAACTCCAAAAATAGTGATAGTGCGTCGTGGACCATTGTCGGTTAAAGACCGAGAAACAGGAAACAAGCTTGGTACACTTCGCGATAATTATGATGCATTTTTAGCAGATAAACTAAAATTTAAAACCTTTATCCGCTATCTTGTTTTTTTAGTCGGTGAAAACAAACAATTCTTGCACGAAAAACCTTTACAATTAACACTTCATGGCGCCGCAGGTGCAAGTTTTAGTAAAACTTACTGCGAATATCAACAAGGAAGACCATCTGGTGGGTTTGTAGTAGAACTCGAACGGTCATATGCAGCTTTTCGGAAACTACCTTTTACACCCAAAGGACCATTATTTCACGCTCACGGCATTTTCTGCCCAATTATCGACTGTGAAGAACGAGGAATTCAACCGAATACAGTTTTAGTTTCCTCGACAATAGATTATAAACATCCTACAGTTTCTAATTTAACGCAATTCTTAATCGCCTCCGACTCTCCCGAATCTCAACTTATTAATAAAACATTTGAAGAGTATAAAGAGTTCGGTAAAGAACAAGTTCGTGCGGAAAAAGAAAATCATAATAACAAAATGGCAATGGCAGGAGTCGCAAGCGCTTCTTATAGTTACCCAGATGATGATGAATTCGGGTATCCTCCTTATTAGCGGGTAAAGGGGAAGGGGTTTTCCCCTATTCCCCAATTTCTAGTCCTTGTTTTAATAGTAATAATTTCGGATTTGCGGTCAAAATAGTTAAATTTGTGCCGCTAAAATCAGCATCATGAGTAACTAACTTTAAATTATTTACCCTACATAATTCTGCTAAAACTTGGTCATTAAAATCAGCTTCTCCACCTGCATATTCACTTAGTATTGAAACAATTTCTGCTGATTCAAATCGGATTTTAGCTGGTTCAGATTTTTCAAGAATTTTACGCGCGCGTCGAGCAATTTGTTCTGCAACAGGTTTAAAACTAGAACTATTACGAAATAATTTAAAATCGCTCGGTTTTAATTCAGATGGCAGTTTATTATAAAAAAATCTAGCGTAAGCGTTTATAAATTCTGATAGTACTAAAGCATCTAGCACAATTTGACATCCGGCGCCACGTATTCGACGTAAGGCAGAAGTATAAGCGTATCTATACTGTGACGATATATGACTGGGAGGACCATATATATACATCCAAATATTCGCGTCAAACAGTACCCCATCATGGGATTTAAAATGATATGTATCAATGGGGTACACTTGTTTGGTCATATACTATCTTCACCCATAGCTTGAATAATCGCATTTTTAAATTGTTGCGGATTATTAAGGTAGTCTTTCACATCTTGAATGACACATTCAATATCGGCTGCATCATCGGGGTCGATGTCGGTAAAAGTTAAACTGTTCTCTATATATTCTTCTGAGAAATTTGTGTATAACCGAGAAAAAGCTTCAGCCAAAAATGCTGAGGTAATGTCTTCGCCACCTCTAAAGGAGAGATGAACCTTTTTACCCGCTCTTAAAGCTGTGGCTACGTGTTCGTAAACCCGCTTTCCGTCTTCACACACTACACAGAATCTATCTCCGAGGATGTCAGTTACACAAATCGTAACTGTACTTTCGTTTTGAGTAGGCAAGGATATGAAGCGATTCATTTTGAAACGGGTGATACCATTTTCAATATTTAATTCTAACTCGATATGCGGTTCAATGCAGGCACATACAATACAACATTGCCGAACGACAATATTATTGAGCAAGCAGTTTACGCCGTAACTGGTCTAATGCTGTACAAGCACTAACATGACGAATTAAACTACGTCCACGTGCGGCGCCAAATTTATTTTCAGTAACATCAACGCCATTTGACCCCGCAACTCCAATATAAACCAACCCCACTGGTTTGGTCTCAGTAGAGCCTGTTGGCCCAGCAATACCTGTTATACTTATTCCCCAAGTTGTCCCCAAACGCTCTTTGACACCAAGTGCCATTTGTTCGGCAACTATTGCACTTACTGCACCATACTTTTCTATGTCAGAAGCATTAACACCCAGTAAATTAATTTTTGCTGAGTTGTCATATGATATTACACCACCCCAAAAGTAGTCAGAGCTTCCTGACATTTCTGTAAACATTTGTCCTAACATGCCACCAGTACAAGATTCTGCCACAGAAACAGTTTGATTTTTAGTTCGCAATAATTCACCGACTACAGAAGCTAAGGTATCATCATCGGCGCCGTAATAATCAAGTCCAGCGATTTCTTTAAGTTGTTTTTCGATTGGGGCAATAATTTTTTGTGCTTCAATATTAGATGTTGCTTTTGCTGCAACTCTTAATTTAACTTCGCCTTTAGAAGCATATGGCGCCACTGTTGGGTTGGGCAAGTTCAAATAAGAACTAACTTTTTCGGCTAAAGCAGATTCTGCAACACCCCAAAACCTTAACATTCGGCTATAAATAATGTCTTGACCCCAACCTTGGCTTTTTAAGTATGGAACAGCAGTTTCTTGCCACATTCGATGCATTTCATACGGAACACCAGGAAAAGTCAGAATTATTAAACCTGGTTTAGGTTGCCATATAATACCAGGTGCCGTACCAGTTGGATTTGGTAGAATATCGGCGCCAGTAGGAATTAAAGCTTGCTTACGGTTGCTGGGTGTCATCACCCGGTTACGAGCAGCGTATTTTTTAGTTATATCCTCAATTATATCAGCCCGTTCGATGAGGGGGGCGCCAAAATAATGTGCAATTGTTTCGCACGTTAAATCATCAGGTGTAGGACCTAAACCACCTGTAAATATTAGAATTTGCGAACGAGAACAGGCTATTTTAATTACATCAAGTAAACGTTCTGTATTGTCACCAACAACAGTTTGATAGTAATGAGGAATACCTAATTTTGCTAATTCCTGGGCAAGGTATTGAGAATTACTATTAAGAATATCACCTAGCAATAGCTCAGTACCAACACAAATAATTTCTGCGCTCATTAGATTAAGTTAGGGGGGTCAGAATTAAGAATTCAGGAGGTAGGAGGTAGGAGGTAGGAGGTAGGAGGTAGGAGTTAGGAGTTAGGAGGTAGGAGGTAGGAGTTAGGAGTTAGGAGGTAGGAGTAGAGACCGAATTAATCCCTTTGGGAAATCCTCCGGATAAAGCGTCTGTACGAATTAGGAGTTAGAAGTTATAAATTTGCATTCATCATAATATTACCAGTTTAAAAATCTTCCTATAATTATTGGCTCCTACGTCCTACCTCCTACGTCCTACCTCCTACCTCCTACCTCCTACCTCCTGAATTCTTAATTCTGAATTCTGAATTCTGAATCCTGAATTCTGAATCCTACCTGCTAACTCCTAACTTTTGATCTTCTCCAGACTTTCCAAGAAGTATAACTGAGTAAAGATGTCGCAGCACAGGCAAAAATGGCGCCACTAGGAATTCCAACAATTGCCATCGCCAAACTACCCATCCACAATGTTAAGGAGTAAATAAATAAAACTGCCCAGCGATGAGATAATCCAGCATTGAGCAAGCGGTGATGTAAATGACGTTTATCGGCACTGAAAGGTGATTTACCTTGACGTAAACGCAAAAGAATTACAGCCGACATATCAAAAATGGGTACTGCTAAAATTACATATGGCAGTAATACCGCAGTCACAGCAGGAATTTTTACTAGACCAATAATACTAACGGCAGCAAGGGTAAAGCCCATAAAATATGAGCCACCGTCACCCATAAAAATTTGAGCCGGGTTAAAATTATATCGTAAAAATCCTAATGAAGCTCCTGCAAGTGCGGCAGCAATTAATGCAGCAGCAGGTTGCTTCATATATAACGAAACGACAAGTAGTACAACAGCAGCAATTCCCGATACACCTGCTGCTAATCCATCTAATCCGTCAATCCAGTTAATCGCGTTTACCATTCCAGCCAGCCAAATCACCGTGATTGGTAAACTTAACCACCCAAGATGAACAATACCAAACATTGGAATCGTAACAAAATCTATACTTACACCAGCTTTCCAAACACAGGAAGCTACAATTATTTGTAATAGTAAACGTATAAATGGTGACAAGTTTAATAAGTCATCTGCAAACCCAATTGAGAAAAAGCCGATTCCTCCTAAAATTACACCAATAACTTGCCATTCTTTGTCTGGAGGCAAATTTCCAAATCCACCTAACCACCACACAAGAATTAATGAAAGCATGGCGCCAGCGAAAATGCTCACACCTCCAAGACGAACCATTGGACGTTGATGGACTTTTCTTTCTCCAGGCTTATCAAGTTTTCCGCTTTTGATACCAATATTTCTAACATCTGGTGTAGTCCAGAGAACGACTACTGCGGCAACAAGAAAAGCAATCAGATGATATATCTGGGCAAGCATTAGTATATTTAACTAGTAATGTATACAACAGTTTTCAATTGAATTTTATTTCAGATACACTCTCAACTTTATATATATACTAAGCTTTAAATGCCAATCAGTATAGTGTTTTTAATCTACGTAATCTTAATTTAAATATAATATTGGGGTTAATATTTAGAACGGGCAAGGATGCCCGTTGCACAAGTGTTTTTTATACCAAAGCTGGTACAGGTGTTTGGATATGAGGATATAGTGGGAAGCGCTCGCATAAAGTTGCTACTCGGCGCCGACAATCATCAGCTACACTATTAGACTCAGGGTTAGTCAAGCAGTCAGCAATAATATTGGCAATTTCAACAAATTCTGCTGCTCCCATTCCCCGTGTCGTCATTGCTGGTGAACCTAGTCGTAAACCACTGGTTACAAATGGTGACTCTGGGTCAAATGGCACTGTATTTTTGTTAGCAGTAATATTGACTTTACTAACAAGTTGATCTGCCTGTTTTCCTGTCATTCCAACGCTACGCAAATCTACTAACATTAAGTGATTATCTGTACCATTGGAGACAATTTTTAAACCACGCTGTTGCAATTGGTTAGCCATTGCACGGGCGTTTTCGATAACTTGGGCAGAATAAGCTTTAAATTCAGGTTTGAGTGCTTCGCCAAAGGCAACAGCTTTACCCGCAATTACATGTTCTAATGGACCGCCTTGGGTACCTGGAAAAACTGATT
The DNA here is from genome assembly GCF_019977735.1 of Calothrix sp. PCC 7716. Classification (GTDB taxonomy): domain Bacteria; phylum Cyanobacteriota; class Cyanobacteriia; order Cyanobacteriales; family Nostocaceae; genus Dulcicalothrix. The sequence goes on from NZ_AP025018.1 coordinate 2,727,019, forward strand.
TGTCGAGTTTTTTACCTAGTTCTGCGTCACGGGTCATAATTAAACCACCACGAGGCCCGCGTAAGGTTTTGTGAGTTGTTGTTGTGACAACATCACAATAAGGGATAGGGTTAGGGTGGTGTCCAGTTGCTACTAATCCAGCGATATGAGCAATATCTGCTAGCAAGTAGGCACCAACTTCATCCGCAATGCTACGGAATTTTTCAAAGTCAATAATTCGTGGATATGCTGAATAACCGCAAATGATGAGCTTAGGACGCTCCCTTAGCGCCTGCTCACGGATAGCGTCGTAGTTCAACTGTTCGGTTTGTTGGTCTACACCATAATGGGAAACTTCAAACCATTTACCTGAGACGTTTACTGGTGAACCATGAGTTAGGTGTCCACCATGCGATAAATCCATCCCCATGATTTTGTCACCAGGAGATAGTAGAGTTAGAAAAACAGCAAAGTTAGCTTGGGCGCCTGAGTGAGGTTGAACGTTAGCATGTGCGGCGCCGAATAATTCTTTAACGCGGTCAATAGCTAACTGTTCAATTTTATCCACATATTCACAGCCACCGTAGTAGCGTTTGCCGGGTAAACCTTCAGCGTATTTGTTCGTTAGTACCGAACCTTGAGCAGCAAGTACCGCAGCTGAAGTAAAGTTCTCACTCGCGATTAACTCTAAGTGGTCACGTTGACGTTGCAGTTCGTCACCTATTAACTCCGCAACCGCTGGGTCAGAAGTTGCCAAAAAATCAGAATTTGTCTTAGTCATAGTCTTTAAGTTGAGCATGTAGCTATTTTAATCCGACTCCCTACTATAAATCGTAGGGATTCGAGCCTTCTACAATTGCGTTAACCATGATAACCTTCTTTTGCGACTCTAGGTGTGAAATCAAGTTGTAAAGTATTGATGTGTTTAATTAATTTCTGTATTAGTTATCACAAAAGGATTGGATTGCTAATATATTTAACATTAGAATATTATTAAGAATAATTTTTATTATTAAATGATTACAAATAATAACCTATGTGTTATAAAGAATACTACTAATTCTAACTGGGTAAGAATTAGGAATGTTTTTTAAAAAATTTATCATCACAAAGAAATAAAGAAACCGGGTTTCTACCCAAAATCTTTATTTTTATTACAAGGTATCGGTAAAGAAACCCGGTTTCTAAGATATTTCAAAATAGGGGAATGGCATGTTAGCAGCGATTTTAACAGAAAACCAAATTTTGGCGCCGTCTAAAGTTTGTCAGTCATGTATGCTGGCAGATGCAAGTGGTCAACCGCGTTGGCGCGAAGGACAACTGTACTGTGGTCGGGCTATTGATAAAATTACAGCAGAGCAGCCCGAACAGTATCAGTGTGCGATGGGGTTTCGCGTTGTTAAAGTTGATTAAAGTATTCTTGATTACTCTGTTAGTGTTCGTTTAGAAACTGTTTTTGGTTTTCGAGTCACTTCATTTTCACTAACGGTATAAAATATAGGCTCGTATCTTGGCTGAATCACAACTGGTTGGACTATTGGTTGAACGCTGTTATCAATAACTGCTTGAACAGCTGGGCTTGTGGCTGGCTCTGTAATTGCGTAAAATAAGTTCTCGTATTGATTCAAGGCGTTATCAAACGAGTAGTTTTCTACTGCGTACTTTCGACTGTTGTAGCCAAGTGAGTTAACAAGTTCTGGCGCCGAATATAATTGCAAAATAGAGTTGGCTAATGCGTCGGGGTCTTCTGGAGGAACGACAATACCACCACCACTACTAGATATTGCCTTTGCCGCTGTGCCTGTATCGGGTACTGATGCTATAATGGCACGTCCACTTGCTAGCGCTACCTGAATTTTAGACGGCATATTGAACGAAATAACATTTTTCTTTTGTACCACCAAGCTTACATCTGCGGCAGCTAACATTGTTGGTAACTTTTCACGTTTTTGAAATGGTAACAATATCACATTGTCGGCGCCGTATTTGTCGCATTCAAGTTGCAAACGCTGTAAACCTTTAGCTTCTCCAACAATTACTACAACAATATCACGGATGTGGCGCACCTGACTTGCGGCTTTGACGACAGTCTCTAAACCTTGAGTTAAAGCAATATTTCCTGAGTACATCACCACAAACTTTCCGTTAAGGTTGTGGGTATGACGAAATTCATTATCTTCTTTAGACAAGGAACGAATAAAATTTACATCTACCCAATTGGGTATTTTGACCATTTTGTTGGCTGCAACGCCTTTTTGTAACAAATTATCAACGAATCCATCAGCAATGACGCTGATTTTGGTTGCAGTGCGGTAAGCAAATTTTTCCAGCGTCTGAAAAACTTTGATTAAATATTTGTTTTTGAGTAAACCAACGTGAATTGCAGCGTCTGGAAGAATATCTTGGAGGTTTAAAACTACTGGGCAACGGTTCCACCATCCTAATAAAGCAGCAGGGACACAGCAGGGGAGCGATGGTGAGGTAGTTAGTATAACCGAAGGGCGCCAGCCAGATAATGCTGGGACAAAACTGGTTAGTGCAAAACTAGCGTCGAGCAAAATACGGTCGAGTAAGTTTGGCTGAGGACGTATCCAAACGAAACTACGTTGAATCTTAACGCCGTTCTTCTCTTCTGTAACAAAAAATTTACCACGATACTCTTTATAAATTTGACGCTGAGGGTAATTAGGCATTGCTGTAACTACACGCACCTCGTGTCCACGCTTTACTAAACCCTCTGCTAGTTCTGTCATCAAGGGAGCAATACCAATGGGTTCGGGGTGATAGTTGTAAGAGTAAATTAAAATTCTCATAAATATAGTAAGTTTGAACAGCCCTGGTCGGTGATTTAAAGGCAAGTTTTATTTTGTTATCGCTTACCTAAAAAACGCTGGTTACTATTAATTTTCTCTTCAGAGTTTATTAATGTCCGTTTTTTTTCGTTGAAGATTGAGTAAACTTGAAGTCAACTCTTTACATAGTGCGTAATACTTTTTTTACTTGCGCTCATTTATTTTATGTTTACTTAGAATAATTTATCTCCGTGAATACCCTCGCTTTTAGAGGCGAAAATATTTATATAACTAACCTATACAAACATAATATTCAGTATTTACGCTTGTAATCGTTATTATTTAGTGTTTAAATTAGTAATTGCAAATTGCAAATCGAATCTAAATTATTGGTATTAACCGAGACAGCTTTAACAAATTCCCCCAATAACAAGCTAAAATGACTTTAAGGTTTCTACGTGAAAAAAAACCTGGTTTCTTCAAGAAACCAGGTTTTTGAGTGATGATTAGTTGTATTTTAGACGGCGCCGCTGTTTTTCTTGAACAAAATTGTGATGGTTCTGAAAATCAGCTTGAGGTCGTATAGCAAAGTCCAATTCTTCTGGTATTGCAAATCAAGACGAATTACATCCTCGAAACTGCGTATACTAGAGCGACCGTTTACTTGCCACTCTCCAGTCATCCCTGGTTTCACGTCTAAACGTTGCCATTCGGGCACTTCGTAACGCGCAACTTCATCGGGTGTAGGAGGTCTAGTACCAACCAAACTCATTTCGCCTTTGAGTACATTTAAAAATTGTGGCAGTTCGTCAAGCGAAGTGCGTCGTAAAAAACGTCCAACTCTTGTGACTCGCGGGTCGTTATCAATTTTAAAAAATGCACCTTGGACTTGGTTTTGCTTTAGTAGTTCAGCCTTTTTGGCTTCTGCATCAACGCACATCGAACGAAATTTCCACATTCGGAAATGTTTACCCATCCAACCACAGCGCGTTTGAGCAAAGAAAATTGGACCTGGGTCATCGATTTGGATAGCAATTATAATTGGAATTGCCAAGATAGCGGTAATTACCAAACCTACAACAGCTCCAACGATATCGATAAAGCGCTTCATCCAAGATTTGACGCTTAGATGAGTTGTGGGTAAGTTTTCTTCTAACTGATCTACTCGCGATACAGGTTCGGACTTTGATTCAATTGGGAAAACTTGATCTAATCCGGTCAAATTTAATACTGCCATCACCTGTGGTGTGACATTCCGCAACGTCATCGAAATTCCTTGTTGTTGAGCAATTTTGAAATTACTCACCAAAGCACCTAACCCACTACTATCCATAAAAATAGTATTGTCAAAAGCAATAATAATTTGTTTCAATACGTTATCTTTTTGGGTTAGGTCTTGGCAGGTTTGCTTGAAAGCTATAGCTTCAAGTACGCTCAACCTTGTAGGAACCTGAACTATTGCCGTATCCGCTTGGTATTTAACGGAAAAATCTGCCTCTGTGGGTTGGCTAGTCATGAAACTTTGTACTGAAACTTGCTGTAATTATTAATTTTCCTAAACATGATTATGTTGTAATAAATACTTTACCGTTCTTAGTGTACTTAATATATAACTACTACGATGGCATCATAATCATTCGTTCACATGCTCTTGTCTCTAACTATAGTTTTTTTACTATGGCGCCTCCTGTACTTAAAGAAAGGTTGATGTAGTTTTGCTCAAAGTTAAAACATATTCAGTACTACAATGTCAATTTTATTACAGTCTTATCTTAGCTGTGTTTTTAGTCACGTTCTTTGATATATCGATAGTATGACCGCAAAAACAACTGTCACAACTGCTACAACTAATGCACGCTTAGTTGAGGTGTTTTCAGCCATCCAAGGGGAAGGACTAAACGTTGGAACTCGTCAGATTTTTATCCGGTTCGCACTTTGTGACCTGCGCTGTCACTTTTGCGACAGCTCCAATACATGGAATGCACCAACAACATGTAGAATTGAACGCTACCCTGGTTTACGCGATTTTGAAGTATATTCAAACCCTGTAACATTATCTATGTTAGTCGAATGGGTTGAGCGACAAAATATACCTCAGCTACACGATAGCATTAGCTTGACAGGTGGCGAACCACTTCTTCATGCCTCTTTCCTTGTTGAATTTTTACCGCAAGTCCGTAGTGCCACTAAATTACCCATATATTTAGAGACTGGTGGACATCGAAGCGAACAACTCGCAATGGTGTTACCGTATCTTGACTCAGTGGGTATGGATTTTAAACTTGAAAGCGTCAGTGGTGAAAAGCGTTTAGTAGAACACGCGCGCTTTTTACAAATATGTCACGATTCACAAGTAGAAGTTTTTGTCAAGATTATTGTTTCAAGTTCGACAGATGTAGAGGAGTTAAAGCAAGCAGCGCAAATAGTCGCGGACATAAATCCATCAATTCCAATATTTTTGCAGCCTGTAACACCTTTAATATCGCCAACACATGCCGAAAAAGAAATAATGGCGCCTTCCCCCGACCAAGTTTTGGTATGGCAAGCCATGATGAAGCGAATAGTTAAGCATGTGCGAGTAGTTCCTCAAACCCATAAGATGTTAAACCAGTTGTAAAGCTAGATTTACTCGATATCGAGCGAATTTTCCATATTGTAGAGACTTTCTCGCTAAGTCTCTACAGCTTTACAGTATTTTCAAAACAACAGCACAAAACTTTTGTAGACGTGATATTTGTAGACGTGATGAATCACGTCTCTACTGATTAATCACGTCTTTACATATCATCATCGGCGCTTCTGGGAGATTTGCCACGAACTTTGTTGGCACTGCGTTTTAGTGCTGAAAGACGCGCTTCATATTTAGAGCGTTCACGCTTACTGTTGGTGGTATCAATCAAAGTTTTTAGGGCACTACCAAGACTTTTATAAGCGTTGGGAAGAGTGTAACCGAAACGCTGTGCAAGTCCAATTGCCTTTTCATCTGCTTCAATTAGTTCGCGTGCGATTTTTTCGCCACTATTTTTTTGATACAGGCGCCATCCAGAAACACCGCATAATGCTAAAGCGAGGATTAATAATAATCCATCTTGTACCCAAAGTTCACCAACGGCGCCACCTAAACCAATAGCAAGTGCCGCCATTTCCCATCCATCTTTGGGAATAGTATCATTTTGAACGCGAGCGACTTCATGCCAGAATAACAAGTTGCGCTGGTCGATAGCGAGAGAGTCCCATTTCACCAAATCGATTTGAATTTCAACTTGGTCTTTACCAATTTCTTCGCATCTAACAAGGGGTGGATTGACTTCTGTCGTTCCTTCTACCGTAACCCAGCTTTGTAATTCAGGTGGCAATAAACCTTTTAATCGACGTAATTCGCTCATTTCTGCCTTCGCAGAAGAGGTTGCATAGGATGTCATATATCCAGCCCCAGAATAAATCAGTACAATAGAGTATCACTTTGGAGTATAGCTATTTTAAAACGATTTATGTAGAGACGTTACATATGTACAGACGCGACATGTCGCGTCTCTACACACATGATTGGGTAGTATCGCTATACCCCATAGTTCATCAAAAAATTAAAATATATATAGATATATTATAAAATAACCATTTTTAACTGTGACAATATCTGGTAAAGTATTACCGCTCGTAAAAGACCCCGAACGGTTAGAAAATCGCCTCAAAGAAATTCCCCCACAACCTGGGGTATATTTCATGCGTGATGCTAGTGACCGCATTATGTACATTGGTAAGTCTCGAAAGCTGCGGTCTAGAGTTCGTTCTTATTTTCGTGACTCGCAACGTTTGACTGAGCGCATTGCGACAATGGTTAAGCAAGTGACTGATATTGAGTTTATTGTCACCGATACAGAAACCGAAGCACTCGCGCTTGAAGCAAACTTAATTAAGCAGCATTTGCCTTATTTTAATGTTCTGCTCAAAGACGATAAAAAGTATCCATACGTATGTATTACTTGGTCAGAAGATTATCCGCGTATTTTTATCACACGCAAACGACAGCTTGGTAAAGGGAAAGATAAATTTTATGGCCCTTATACAGATTCGCGGTTGTTAAGAGAGATATTACGCATTTGTAAGCGTATTTTTCCGTTACGTCAACGTCCGCAACCTTTATTTAAAGACCGTCCTTGTTTGAATTACGATTTAGGTCGTTGTCCTGGGGTATGTCAAAAACTTGAGACTCCCGAAGAATATCGTAAGACAGTGCAAAAAGTCGCGATGGTGTTTCAAGGACGTGGGCAAGAGTTGGTAGATATATTAACTGAGGCGATGTGTAAGCAAGCAGAAGCGTTAAACTTTGAATCTGCTGCACGTTATCGTGACCAAATCAATGGGTTAAAGTCGTTAACAGCAGACCAAAAGGTATCGCTTCCCGATGATACTGTTTCGCGTGATGCCATTGCTTTGGCAAAAAATGATAATCATGCTTGTATTCAATTATTCCAGATTCGTGCAGGTCAGCTTGTCGGGCGCCTAGCATTTGTTGCGGATGGAAGTGCAGAACCAGGAGCTATAATACAACGGGTGTTAGAAGAACATTATCAAACTGCTGATGATGTAGAAATTCCTGCCGAAATATTGGTACAGCACGAGTTACCCGATACTGATATATTGGCTGCGGCTTTAAGTCAACGTAAAGGTCGTAAAGTTACTATTGTGGCGCCACAACGTCAACTCAAAGCAGAATTACTCGATATGGTAGAGCGTAATGCTCAGTACGAGTTAGAACGAATGCAGAAGTTGGGTGACCGTAATTCGGAGGCAATGCAAGATTTAGCGGCAATAATAGACTTACCCGACTTACCCCACCGCATCGAAGGTTACGATATTTCCCATATTCAGGGTTCTAATGCAGTTGCTTCGCAGGTTGTATTTATCGATGGTTTACCTGCAAAACAGCATTACCGTCATTACAAAATTAAAAATCCTACAGTTACAGCAGGTCACTCAGATGACTTTGCCTCACTTGCGGAGGTTATACAACGAAGATTTCGTAAATTTATCGAAGACCCACAGTTACAGCGTTTAGGAAATCCTGATTTTCCTGACTTAGTAATGATAGATGGTGGTAAAGGACAACTTTCTGCCGTTGTCGCTGTTTTAGAAGAAATGAATTTAATGGAAGATGTGCGTGTTGTCAGTTTGGCGAAAAAGCGTGAAGAAATCTTTTTACCTGGCGCCAGTTTACCAGTAGAAACCGACGCAGAACAACCAGGAGTGCAACTTTTACGACGCTTACGCGATGAAGCACACCGTTTTGCCGTTACCTTTCACCGTCAACAACGAAGTGATAAACTGAAGCGGTCACGTTTAGACGAAATACCAGGTTTAGGAAGTCACCGTCAAAAACAACTGTTGGCTCACTTCCGCTCGGTAGATTATATTCGTTTAGCAACACCAGCACAACTCGGTGAAGTTCCAGGTATTGGCCCGCGTTTAGCTCAAGAAATTTACGATTATTTCCACCCGTCAAACTGATGGATAGTATTTAAAAATGCAGCTTCTACAAAAGAAATGATGGGTAATTGACAGGAGCGAAAATTCCACTCTCGATTACCCATTACCGATTACCCATTACCCATTACCAACCACTACCTTAGCAAATCTCTCAAAGACTGTTAATGTCTAACATTGGAATTTTTGATTAAATTTTCTTACAAAATAATATTTTTACTCATAATTAACAAAATATTAATTAATTATTAAGTTTTGTATAGTCGCATCGATAAAATATACCTATGTAAAGCTTGCTTTTTTAAGTTTATTAAAAATTTCTGTACTGATTTTTACAATATTTTAGCTTTTTAACGCATAATGATTCTTTCTTGTAAAGTATTGAAGCTTTCAGTACGTATTTCAAGTCAGAATCTCTTTTTTTGTGAAAATAGTCCCAATATCTCGCATGTCAGCTGTGCAAACTGGATAAATAGTAAACTTTGATACCAAATATGAGTTGTTTTTTTAACTAAACTCATATAAAGTGTAGTGTTTTACAGATAGAGGTGCGATTGAAAATAGGTTGTTCTCAAGGGTTACGCATTAGGGATCATTGTAAACGCTTTGAGGTAACAAGTAAAAATAATTAGCTAATATGTCTGAAGTTATATAGGCAATTGTAATTTTATTGAGCATAATAGAAAAACATATCTATAAGTTTTACAGAAGGCAGGTATCAGGAAAACAGTTGGCGCCGATTGTGTATTTATGTAAAGCGACTTGCGTTGATTGACTTGTTTCAATGCAATAGCTGAAGAAACTAATTTGAAAGCTAGGTAAGTTAGGGTAAATTGCTGACTTGTTTATTGAGAAGTAATCCTATTAACTTAGTTAATTTTATGAATACGACTTAGATAATAAAACTCGATAAATAGAATCTAATTACGTGCTTACTTTACGTAATTGCTTGCCTGAAAACTACCGAATTTGTAAAACTGTAAGAAACTAAAACGATTATTAAAAGGGGCAATAACAGTGCAAATTATACAAAAAATACGCTGTCCTAACTGCGGTAGTGAAGGTGAAAGACATTATATTTCAGAAAGTCAAATACAAAGGACGCAGTGTCCAGCTTGTGATTATTTAATGATTATTTGTACTCGTACAGGCAGAGTCATAGAAGCTTACGCTCCAGGAATTCCATCATGTAAGTAAAAGAAACCGGGTTTCTCTCAAAAAACCCGGTTTCTAGGATTCTATATATATCCCCAAAGAAAGAGTGACTTTCCTTCAAAGGCAAGATGTAACAGAAGCAGGTATTCAATCATTATTACCTTTGTAAGACTTGTGCTGGAGCGTAAGTGCAGCGCATAAAGCTTTTTAGGGTAGTGGAATGTTGTGATGAGCAAAATAATTACACAAAATAAAAAAGCCTCGTTACCGATAGCGGTTTTTCTTTCAGCTTTATTAGCAGCACCCGTGTTACACGGTTGTGGTGGTGGAACACGAACCGAAGCTCCTCCTGTAAATGATGCAGCAGGTAGACAGGTAAATTATCCAACCAATGCGAACCAACAAGCTCAAAAGAAACCAGGACTTTCAAACCGCAATAAAGTATTAATTACCTTAGCAGGCGCCGCAGCACTTTACTATCTCTACAACCAGCGCAAAAATGCTAAAGGTGACGGGGCACAGGGAAAATATTATCTTTCTAAAAATGGAAGAGTTTATTATCGTGATGCTCAAGGTCGTCCAGTATGGGTAACACCACCATCTGAAGGTATTCAAGTACCAGCTTCTGAAGCAGAAAGATACCGTGATTTTCAAGGATACAACGGACGCTCTACAGGACGTGATTTGAGAGAACTGGCGCCACAAGGGTCTACGTTTTAACTAAAGTTTTTAAGGCTAATTTAATAAGGAGAGAAATTATGGTAGGCGATTTTTTCCGCAAAGCGAAAGATTTTTTAGCAAGCGGTGTTGAAAGCGACCGCGATGAAGAACGTGATTACCGTGAAAACGTTCGTCCAGCTAGTGAAGACCCATACGGAGACCCTGCCGACCAACAATATTATGGCGAGCGCGCGGGTTACGAACAATATGGAGACGTTCGTCCAGCTAGTGAAGACCCGTATGGAGACCCTGCCGACCAATATGGCAGTGCAGGTTATGGTCAATATGCTGATATTCGTCCAGCTAGTGAAGACCCGTATGGAGACCCTGCCGACCAATATGGCAGTGCTGGTTACGGTCAATATGGAGATGTTCGTCCAGCGAGTGAAGACCCGTATGGCGACCCTGCCGATGAAGAAGGCTATCGATAAAGTTACCCTCTAGTAGTATTTTGAAGGGTTGTAGCACAGGCATCCTTGCCTGTGTAGTTATGTATTTTTGTCGTCGCATCTAGTAGCAATATATCCGGGTAATTCGTAGTAATTCCTGATTTTTATGCTAAAATATAAAAATAAGATATTACAAATTAACTATTGAGCTAGAAGTTATGTGAGTAGTTACGTTGAATCTCTTCTAACGAAAACTAAACCTTAGGAAGTTAGTTTATATTAGTTAATTTTAAAAACTAACTCGGTACTAGTTACTGAGGAAAGCCTAGACCAGTAATGGATTAGGTATGTACCAATACTAGAAAAGGTATTCAACGTACCCTTATTGCTGCATTGGGCTTGGGTAGACTGCCTGTAATATTCCTACTACACTACGTTCCATGTGGTTGGGTCTACGACCCGCTTGCTACAGGTAACGACTACAGAGGAGTAGAAAAAGTGAACGGCGAAAAACGAGTTTTTCTTACGATTTACTACGTTTCGTTGGCTACTCATCATAGAGTACATATAAAGTATAAGAGTAAGATAATATCAACTCACCAAAACTTTTGACATATACCACTAGTAGGAATTTTGGTACCTCTAATTTTCCTAGAGGATATGTTTTTGAGTATTTAATTTATCCTCTAGGAATTTTTATGGAGGGCGGGCAGGGATGCCCGCTCCACAAGACAAGACAAGACAAGACAAGACAAGACAAAATGTGTGTATCTATTAAAGGTTGTTTAATACTTGTTTTAGTTTGTCAATATTATGACGCACTGAGGTAGCGGAAATACGCAAGGTGTCTAACTCAGAGTCAGTTAAGTTCAATTCAATAACTTTCTCAATTCCCCCGCAACCTAAACGACAAGGTACACCAATAAATAAATCATTCAGACCGTATTCCCCTTGTAACAGTGCTGATACGGGTAACATGCGTGAGTGGTTACGCAGTATAGTTTCTATCATCATACAAGTAGCCGAGGCAGGTGCAAAAAAGGCGCCACCAGTTTGAATAGAATCAACTATTTCTGTACCACCTTTACGGGTACGGTTTACTAAACGCTCAATAGTTTCTGCGTTCATTAATTCTGTAATTGGAATACCGTTAACTGTAGAGTAACGGGGCAAAGGTAGCATCTCTTCACCATGACTTCCCAAAACCATCGCGCTAACATCTTGAGGTGAAACACCTAATTCCATTGCAATATAAGTTTCAAAGCGGGCAGAGTCTAATACACCAGCCATACCCATAATTCTATCTCTTGACAAACCAGTAGCAAGCCTTGCTAAATATGTCATCACGTCTAAAGGATTTGTGACAACAATAAAAATAGCTTGTGGAGAGTGAGTAATTGCGTTTGTGGCAGCTTCTCTCACTATTTCGGCATTTTTTTGCAGCAAGTCATCGCGACTCATACCAGTTTTGCGCGGAAAACCTGCTGCGATAACTACTATTTCTGAACCATATATATCAGCATAATCGTTGGTGCCAATAATCCTGCGGGTGTGGTTTTCTAAAGCGCGTGCTTCCATTAAATCTAGCGCTATTGCATACGGCATTTTCGGAATAATGTCAAGCAATACCACATCCGCGAGGTTTTTCTCAACGATTCTTTGAGCAAGCGTACTACCTACCCGACCAGCGCCAATAATACTAACGCGCGGTGAATGACACAGAATCGGCGAAGAAGAGTCAGAGAGCATAATTGAGATTCCGATTCTTTACCTTCCCTTATCCTATATCCTTACGGGTATTAGTGTTCAAAAATTGTACGTTGCATTAATTGGCGCCGACTAAAACTTTTTGCTCACTGGGTCGTGTTATTAGTACACCGCGCATTCCAACAGCTTTGGCGCCATAGTAGTCATCGTTTTTGCTATCACCAACATGCCAAGCTTCTTCTGCTGGACAGTTGTGCTTGGCTAAAGCGACACCAAATATTTTGGCTTCAGGTTTTGCGGCGCCAACTTGAGTGGAAATGGTTATAGAATCAAAATAATCTTGTAGTTCTAAAGCTCGTAGTACCGAGAAAATACGGGAGTCGAAATTAGATATTATACCTAGTTCTATTCCTTTGGTGCGCCAATTTTTTAAAGCTGGAATAACATCAGGGTAAACAAACCAAGGTTGAGCGGTACCAAAATGGATATATAATTCGCCAAAGAATGTATCAAAGTCTGTAAATTTGTGTAAGGCGCCTGCTTTGTTAAACGTTTCGCGCACAACCGCAAACCACCATTTATACTCAAGGTCGGGCACATCGTGAACTTCCGCATCTGGGAATGTCGGAGATGGTGCAGCTTTAAAGCTTTGGGAAAACGCTTGGTTTAAAGCGGACGATGATATGTGAACCCCAAACTCACTAGCTATTTGGCTATATACTTCACCAACGCTGCCTTTGACAGAGAATAAGGTACCAACAGCATCGAGAAATAAAACTCTCGGTTTCGGCATATAAAGTTTTTTCTTATGGTCAGAGTAAATACTGATTATTATATTCTGCCTTTCCCAAGAAATAAACGCTCTCCATAAGTATTTACACGCGAATCGAAAATAAAACCCAATATTATAAAGGAAATGTAAAAAATAATTGCTTATCTGAACCCATTTTCTCGCAAAAAGGTATCAAGCCAATCTTTATCAGTATTTGATAATGCGGGAACGGGTTCCTTAGTATAATCAATTACTAAGTCATAGCTTACACGGTCATATAAATCGTGCAATATATTTTGTAAATCAAATATCGGTTCAGAATCTCTCTCACGTAAAGGCAATGAAAAAGATGGAATTGGGTTTTGAAGATTAAAAGCATATAAATCTGCCTTTGGACGCAAGTCACTGCGACTTACTAATATACGATAACTACTTTGAATATCATTTTGAAGAATTACCATTGGTTTGCCATTACGCAATAAATCAATTTCAACTAAGTTACTTAGACTACCTAGCACTCGTAAGCGTTTTTTGTTATAAGTTTGGCGCCCATCCCCAGCACGTTTATTTTTAGGAGATAATACTTCAATTACTGTTACTACTTGCTTTGTTGCAACATCCCGCACTTCTAAGTAAGTTTCTCGCACTGTTTCAGGCATTGGAATAGTTACAGTCACTGCTTGAGTAGGAGGAGAAGCAACAGCAACATTACTTGTTTCCTGAATATTTGTAGGTTGGTGACTTTGCACTGCTACATCTGGCACACCAACTAAAAGAGAATCTCCATCAGTTGTTTGATATACTCGCTGTTCGATAGCAACTCGATACTTGGGTCGTAATATCGGATTAAGTGTTTGAGAGATTAATGAAATTAAAAGATTATGAAATTCTGACCAAAAGGCAGGATTTTCTAAATAAGGATTCATCCCAGGAAAAGGTGATGACATAGCAAGTCCTAAAAATGTACTTAAAACTTATATTTGAATGGAATTCTATTTTGACTGTGATGTGTAGTAATGTATTTTTTTACCACAGAGACGCAGAGACCACAGAGGGAAGAGAAATGAACCACAAAGACACAAAGGGCACAAAGGAAGAATTATTAAGATATGAATCTACCAACATTAATGACGTAGACCACTAGTATTATATTAATTAATTCTAGGGAGCAGGCGCCTCTCGTACAGGTCGAATTAATTCTGTTTTTACTCTGTGCCCTCTGTGTCTCTGTGGTAAAAATATACCATTAAAATTAATCACATCAAGTATTAGCCCCCAAGATTTGGGGGTTGGGGCAATTAACTTGAAAGTACTTCAATAATAGGACGAGCGAGCCAGTTGAAACCAACTTTTAACTGGTGGTCTAATGTAGGCATACGATATAAATAAGCTGCACGACGGGCAATATTAGCAAGTGGTCCAGAGAGTTTAATACCTAATCCTGTGAGGGTGGCATTATCAACACCCAACGTCATCATTTCGCCTAATGGTTGGTAACGGAAAGGTAACAATGGACGGTTTGTTAAACTTGCCCAAATATTCCACGCAGTATAGTCAGCTTGTTGGAAAGCAGATTGAGCGGTGCTTGGAACTCTTTGTCCTTGAGCATCGTGACATTCAGCTAAATCGCCTAAAGCAAAAATATCAGGATAGTCAGGCGCCTGTAAAGTTGGTTCAACGATAATTTGACCACGTTGATTTTGCTTTAACGGAAGACCACGAACTACAGGCGCCACTCTTGTACCTACAGTCCAAATTACCAAATCAACGGGGATAGTATCAAGTTGATTTTTATATTCAAGGGTGATGCTATCTTGGCTAATGGACTCTACCTTGGTGTCGAGGTCGAGAAATACTCCATGTTTTTCTAAAGCTTTTTGCGCTGCTTCACGGTTAAATTCGGGGGAAGTGCGTAAAATTTGGTCGGCAACTTCTACTAAACGAAATCTTCCACGGTCGCCTAGTCTATCAGATAATTTACACGCTAACTCCACACCGCTATAACCGGCGCCGACAATAGCGATACGAATTTTATCTTGATCAGATTCTTCTAAAATGCGTAAACGTTCTTCTAAACGATAAGCGTCTGTAATTGTACGGAATGGGTAAGCATAAGATGTTGCTCCTGGCACCATATCAAGTGGAGTTTCACCACCTAATGCCAAAACTAAACGGTCACATTTAATTTCGGGACCATCGTGTAAGTGAATACTCTTCGAGTCAACATCAATTCCAGATACAGCAGCTTGGCAAAAACGCACACCTGTATTTTGCAGTAGTTCAGCAAAAGGAGGAGCAATTTCCCAAGTTTGTAACTCTCCGGTTAAAAGTTCGTACAGTAACGGAGAGAATAAAAAGCGGTCGCTTTGGTCAACAAGGATAATTTCTGGCTTTTGGCTATTATCCCAAGGTAACTGACTGAGGCGTAAAGCGGTATAAAGACCGCCAAAACCTCCACCTAGTATACAAATTCGTGCTTCTGGTTCAGACATTTGTCAAATGTGGTGTTAAGGGCGCGTGCGGGTACTACTATTAAGTGTACTTATTTATTCTTGTCAATAGCCATTAACCAGCAATCTCGATACTCACCTTCATGCAATTCGTGTTTGGGTAGCAGTTTTACTTTTACAAACCCACATTTTTCGTAGCAGTGAATAGCGCGCGTGTTCCAAGTTTCTGGGTCTACGACAACTCTTTGCACGTTGAGTTCATTAAATAAATAGTCAACAAGCTTTAATATAACTCTACTACCAATGCCTTGATTCCAATACTCAGTTTCGCCAATAAACAAATCTATCGCGTACACCCCACTTGTATCTTCCAAGTTGTAAGTTTCCCTATCTGCTTGTGTTAATTCATCTAAAGCACAATATTGTAAGTAACCAATAGGCTGATTTTGGTAGTAGATAAAGCAAGCGACTTCAGCATCTTCACCGCAAACAGTTGGTTGATAGGTCTCAATAACTCGTTCAACTGGAAAAGGATTATCCCGACCTTCAAAAAATTCCAAAACCTTCTCGTCAGTTAACCACTTTGCCATCAACTCATAGTCATGCATATTATCTTGCATGAGACGAATCGAAATTTCGTCAGTTTTTAGCAGCATATAATAATCACATCACGCTAAAAAACTATTTTAACGAAAAAAATATTTTGTTTTTCTACTCTTCATTCTTAAACTAAGCAATTACCTCAATTTTACTGACAATATTAGTATTAAAATTATCTAAATCTTCGGCAGGTATCCAATACTCTTGGTGTTGCGAAACACCTACAGTTTTACTTTTGTTAATAGGTGGCGCCATCTGAGTGATTTTTTATTTAAATTAGAGCAGCGATAATATTTATACTCATCGCCAAAATAGAAGTATTGAAGAAAAAAGATATTATCCCATGTAATAGTGCAAGGCGCCGCATCAAGCGCGATGTTGTTTGAACATCAGAAACTTGACTTGTCATACCAATAACGAACGAAAAGTATAAAAATTCCCAATAATCTGGGTCAGTTTCATTAGGGAAATCTAAACACGGAGATTGCTTGCTTGTTATATTCGTGTCGTGATAATACCTATATGCATATTCTAAGGCAAACACAGTATGCACCAGTAACCAAGAACCAACAATTGTCAAAATAATATATTTGTATTGTATTTTTTCTAGAAAATTATTGGCTTGGTAGATTTTCCTAGAGGATATATTTACATCTAATTTATCCTCGCTTGAATTGGGCGCCGTTTGGAATTTTCGAGCGAGAAGTATCAAATTAAACCATAACCTGCAATAATCTCATCTAAACTGACGTGGAAGGAAGGCTTTAAGCAGTTGCAATTTGGGTTAAATGCTTTAAGGTACGAAGTACATCATATAATTCATTTCCAGGATTACGCACTTCAAATATTTTAGAGGTTCCATATTGAATAACTTCACCCTTAACTAATTTGATAAAAATGAAACTTCCACCTGTGGTAATCATACCGAAGCTAGGTTTATCTGAGTGAGGATTACCTAACATATAAGCTAAAAGTTGCGCGAGTCCTTTTTCAATCGAAAACTCAGCTTGTTTAGACTCAATAATCATAGCCCATAGTTGGTCTTTTAGTACTAAAGTATCTATTTTACCCTTAATAATTACTCCTTCGTCTTCATCCGTAATATCTATTTGTTCTTCAGCTTTGATATAAAAAGGAGTTAAGAAAAAATCTCCAATAAAAAGTATTGGGTCAACAATAGCTATTCTGACAACACTTTCTAGTACAGGTGGATAATTTAAAAGATTAAAATAACCTGCTTTGACTTTATCTAAAAGTTGTTTATCTAACTCTGTAATTTCTGGTAAATCATCTTTCCATTCATGGAAAAATTGGCTCTTCCGTAGGTGTTATGCTGAACTTAAAAATAAAATTCAGAGCTTTCCTTTAAAATCAAGGCTTCCAAGCAATTAGAGTCTAAAATTTCACGCGAAGGCTCGAACGTTAAGACTAACGGCTGTTATCCTTCCCTAGTAAAGGTTTGAAGCTTTTTTTTATACTCCTTCAGCATAAAAAGTAATGAAGAACCGAAAAATTTGTCATCTAATACTAATTGGATACCGTAGTTATTAATCAAGTAACGTAAGTCAATATCTCTAGCTTGTTTTGTTTGGAGCATGATTATATATTTATTTTAAAGGTATAATTAATTGTAACTCAAACTAAAAGAAGTAACAATGTTAATATCTACTTTAAAAAAAATATCTCTTTAATAAAATTCAAAACTCACGTTATTTTAATCTTACTTTGCTTCTGCTTGTTGAAGAAGCTATACAATATGTGTATATCCTGCTGTCTTAGCACGACTCAAAGCTGTATCTCCCCAATTATCTTTAGCGTTGATATCGGTACCAGCCTGAAGAAGGCATTTATAAAGAGATAAATATGTAATCTTGAATAAATTAGGCAGCGTTATTTACTTGTTGTTGAAAAAATAATACTTTTGTATTGTGTTTAATCTAGTAAATAGGCTTGATAGATTTTCCTAGAGGATAAATTAAATGTAAATATCCTCTAGGAATTTGGCTACAGCGAAATTCAGTCTCTAGACTATTTAATATAAGTAATCAGTCTTAATCATGTATAAAAAAACTGATTTGAGACATTTTTTAGATATAAAAAAGCGCTTCTAAAGAGACAAATACGTAATTTTGAATAAATCAGGCAATATTTTTTACTTGTTGTCAGAGAAACAATATATTTGTATTGCATGTACCAAATATATCCTCAGTCCATTAAAATGGACTTAAGCTATTAGCATACGACTCTAAGTCGTATGCGGGATAGATTTCAACGAATAGTTTAAAAACAGGAATCTACAAAGAATTACCAACTTATATAACCTTGTAATCTTAACAACTTACTACTACTTAATCCCTTGACTCGTTCCAAATCCTTTAATGATGTAAAAGGTTTTTGCTGTCGTGCGTCAATAATTTGCTGTGCTGTTTTTTTACCGATACCAGGTAGTGCTTCAATTTCAGCCAGAGTTGCAGTATTTAAATTAACCTGCACAGATTTATTTTTTATCGTTGAAGGTGACTGTATTTTCTGACATTGTTTTTGTTGAGATTTTATTTTTTGCTGAATTTTTTGTGGTAGTCCAGGTTGTGATTTTTTGTATAATCTTTCAAATTCGCGCGTGTAGTGAGCAGCGATAACAGGGTTTTGAATTACTAAAAGTGTTTCGTCGTTGCCACTATTAGCTGCTTCTGACCAGTTGTGTGAACCTGTAATGACTGTTTGATTATCGATAACACCAAATTTATGGTGTAATAAGTCACCCCTTTGTAACGTCGGTACACCAACAGTAGTAATGGGTTTTTGCCAAGGTTTATTATTGACTTCGTATTTACATTTGTCGCCAAGTGCCAGACCCATCATGTCTAACCCTTCACTATAAGAACGATATGCAAAGCTTTTTTCGAGTAATGCTCTAATTTGAACGTTTTGTTGATGGCGCCCTTCCAATATATCAGCGAGTCGTTGTTCGGAAAAAACAAACAACGCCATGTCTACAGATTTTGTAGCACTTGATAAATTTGTATTAATTAATCCATTACTACTATTTGTCCAGGGTTGAGTTGGAGAAGTTGGTGAAAAATGAATTGTAACTGTACTATCGCCTATTTTGATTGTTCTTGGCGCCCGTATTGGTTTTTTTAGTCCAAATTTTTGGCTAGTTTTACCCCCACTTCCCCACATCAAGTTAAATTCTTCTGTAAATAGTGCTGCGATATCAGGACTGTCTATTTTTAATAAATTATTGGCATTTCCTAGAGTTTCTGGTTTTGTATAGTCACCGTGAACATCTGAAAGTGTAAAGTTCGCTGATGTGACAATTACAAAACGGTCATCTACTATAACAAATTTATGGTGCATTAAGTCACTACCACGACTACCATCTGAGGTATCATCAAGTTTTGTGACTTTGGCTTTATCGAGAATTACTAAAGCATCACGCTGTTCTATTTCTTTCGTATCTAGCTTACCATCTTGATTGATGTCAACAAAACTACGATATTCTTTATACTTTTGCGCTTCCCTTGGTTTGAGCTTTTTAACTTCTTGCGGTGATAAACTACTAATCGAACGATTGTATGTGTTTTCTATAATTAATCTAACTTTTACCCCTGCTTTCTGCTTTGCTGCTATAGCTTGGGCTATTTTTGGTAAACGTAACTCTTGTACTGCTATGTCTACTTGAGACTTGGCGCCCATTATTGTATCAACTATTTGTTTTTCTAAATCATCACCCTGCCGCTTTTTATCTTTGTAAGGTTCTTGATATTCTGAAGTTTCGGAATGATTTAAATAGACTTGAATCAATGGGTCTTGAGGTAGTGGTGTGAGCGTTTGTTCTATCTTTTTTTGCTGACAACCATTTTGACACCCTGTGAGAATGAGTATAAAAGAACAAGATATATACTTTTTTATAAATTTGAGATTCATTATTATTTTCTACAAATCTTGGTAAATCAATTTACAAATTTATATTTCCCAAAATTTTGTATCAAATAACATTACATAAATTTAGAGACGTTACATGTAACGTCTCTACAATTGCGTGATTTTTACAATGCGTGACTTATACAAATGCGTAATTTCCACAATGTGTGATTTCCACACATTGTAAATATTACCCAACGAGCAAATGTAATTTACTGACTGCAAAATTTACCGCATGATGAGTGATGGGGAGACTATCGACAACCATACCCAAGCACAGTAACATCATGTAAGAAATTGAATAGAGAAACAATGCTTTTGCCGTGGGTTTATCTTCTGGATTCTGTAATAATTTCCAAGCTTTATGTATGAATACAGCACCTAGAGATACCGCTATTGCACCATAAATAAATCCTGTCTCATGCAGGGGATAAATTAGTAGGAGACTTGCCAATACTGTTATTAAGGTATAATACCAAATTTGTTGTACGGTAGCTTTGGCGCCTGCGACTACTGGTAGCATTGGAATACCAACTTTTGCGTAATCATCGCGAATCATTAACGCCAATGCCCAGAAATGGGGAGGTGTCCAAACGAAAACGATAGCAAAAATTAACCATGCTGCCCAGCTAAGGGTTCCTGTCACTGCTGCCCAACCAACTAAAGCCGGAATCGCACCAGCGGCGCCACCAATTACAATGTTTTGAGTACTATGACGCTTGAGAAGGTGAGTGTAAATCAATACGTAAAATACAATACCTGACATTGCTAAAAGTGCAGAAAGCAAATTAGCGAAAACAGATAAAAGCGTAAAAGAAAGAATTGCGAGGACAGCAGCAAAAATTAAAGCATCGCGTGATTGAACTTTGCCTGAAGGTAAGGGACGATGGCGCGTGCGCTCCATGTCATAATCAATATCCCGGTCGTAAACGCAATTGATTGTTTGGGCACTAGCTGCCGCGAGAGTACCACCAGCTAGAGTTACTAACAACAGTAATGGGTCTACTTGTCCTTTGGCGGCAATCCACATGCTGCCAGCGGTGGTAATTAGTAGTAATGGGATAATACGGGGTTTAGTGAGCAAATAGTAGCTCTGAACCACTTCTAAAAAAGTTTGGTGGTGTCTCGAGACATTAGTCTCAATCATTTTGGCACTAGTTCCTTATTTACAAATAACTGGGAATGGGCAGTGAGAATTGGTTGCACACCAACCCATTCGTATCTCTTCTTATGAATTTGATTCTGTAAGAGGTGAACTTGTTAGCTTTACTGGGCTGTTGCTGTTATTGCTAGTTCTGTTTGTTTATTTGTTTGTGCATCACGCATTGCTAAAACAGTGAAGACAACTAGGGTTCCTAACAATGTGGCGCCTATTGTTGAGTGCAATACAGTCAGCGGTTCAACTTGAAGATGTAGTCTAAATGTGGCGACACCTAACAAAATTTGCAGAATAAGCAATCCACCTGCATAGTTAGCTAGTTTTCGTAAAGCTGGGTGTAACGCTGGAGTTCGCCATGCCATTACTACTAAAGACAGAATTGCTACTGTTGGCGGTATCAAGCCAAAAATGTGACTATACATGACACCGCAGAGTTGGTATCCAGCAAAACATTGGTGAAGTGCCCAACGTGACCCAACGACGGCGCCTAGCAAACTTTGAACATACACCAAAATTGCAGCAGTTAAACCTATCCAAGGTAGCTTGCCGACAGTTCCAGTTCCCTGGTACGGTGTACTAGCTGTACCAATGATTAGCAAAGTTATGAAGAATAATAATGCCGTTCCTAGGTGTGCCGTCACAATGTCGAATCGTAACAATTGAGTAACTGTTAGACCACCTAATACACCTTGGAAAACAATTAGGAATAAGGCAAATGTTGATGCTATTGGTAGCCAATTGGGAAGATGGCGCCGTTTCCACCAGCTTAAAAAGACTAGTACTATGGCACTTAGACCAATTAGCGAAGCATCCAATCGATGAAACCACTCCAAGAAGACTTGAAGATTCATTTGTTTGGCTGGAACAAGTTCACCGTAGCACAGAGGCCAGTCAGGACAAGCGAGTCCAGCGTTCATTACACGAGTGGCACTGCCAATCGCGATTAGAATCAGTGTGGCAATAGAAATCTTCCAGACCAAGCGACGAATTCGCTCAACTGGTTGAGTTTCTGTCGCTAAATTTTGTTGTTCATTTTGTTCAAGGACAAACTCGCTCATGAATGATACCTTTTGCCCACTACTCGTAGACTATACTAACCGAACGTAATTTATTTAGTAACGAACGGACAATTTGATTAATAAGCAATATTAATCTAAGAAGTTTACAAAAATTGTGTTCTGCTTATCTACACCCTAGCTCATAGATTTCGGGTTGGAGATAAACTTTTACTGTTTGCTACGAATAAATCTAAAGATAGGTCATTACGACCTTGCCAAAAGCTTTAGATATTTTTTAGCTTATAATAAGCAGCGCACAACACTCATTATTCTAATTCCTGCGTCTTTTTACTCAAATACACCCCCCTATGCTAGTCATGGCAAAGAGTTTTCACATATTTGACAATTGAACTCAACCCTAAAAAATTAATAATATTTTTACTTTCTACTACTCCATGTCGCATAGGCTAGATTACCGTAGTAGAAGAGTGAGCAGTTAGTTCCAAAAGTATTAAGTCGGAGAGCGTAAATCCACCGTGAAAATTCCAAGTTCAATCTGGACTTTACTAATTGGCATCCTGCTGACCCTTGTCAGCCTTTGGTACGGTCAAAATCATGGCTTATTACCAACCGCTGCTAGTAGTGAAGCCTTTCTCATTGACGGTTTGTTCAATACCATGATGACCGTCTCTGTTGGTATCTTCGTTTTAGTTGAAGGTATTTTAATTTACAGCGCTTTTAAGTATCGTCGTAAAGCCGGAGATGAAACAGACGGCGCCCCAGTACACGGAAACGTCCCATTAGAAATTCTGTGGACTGCGATTCCAGCAATTATTGTTATAGGTATATCTGTATACAGCTTTGAAGTGTACAACGACATGGGTGGTTTTGATCCCCATGCGGCACATACGGCGCCAATGTCTCCTGAAGCAATGAAAATGCCAGGTGCGGCAATAGCGGCGACGTTAAATGATACTCCACCCACTGACCAACCTAACCGTAACCAGGAACAGTCAGACGAGGCTAATCTTGACCCAGCAACTGCTGAAGTTCGCAATGCCGACCAAATTCCGCAGAAAAATGATGCTCCAGGTATGGGGATCAGTTCTCCAAGATTAGGCGCCACTCCCGATAAAGAAGGAAAAAAGCCTGAATTAGTAGTCAACGTCACAGGTTTACAATACGCCTTCATTTTTACTTATCCTGAAGCAGGTGTAACAAGTGGCGAGCTACACGTTCCCGTTGGACGTGAAGTCAAGTTAAACATGAGTGCTAACGATGTTATCCATGCATTTTGGGTTCCAGAGTTTCGACTCAAGCAAGACATAATTCCTGGTCGCCAAACTGAAATTCGTTTTACTCCACAAAAAGAAGGCGATTATCCTTTAATTTGTGCCGAGTTGTGCGGGCCTTACCACGGCGCCATGCACACGACTGTTGTAGTACAACCACAACAAGAATACGATAATTGGATACAAGAGCAATTAGTTGCTAGCCGAGAAACCCTTAATCAAGCTGTAGCTATCAATTCTACAGATAAATCAGTTTCTGATTTCTTGGCGCCTTATACGACTCAGATGGGAATTGAAGCAAACGAAGTATTACATCAAATTCATCATTAGTAGTAAGCACTGAAGTGCTTACTACGATAATTTCTTTCCTTATGACACAAGCAAAAATCCAGGAAGCTGCGAATATTCCAGCAAAGATTGAAGAACCTGGTGTTAGAAAATGGTGGGAGTTTTTCACCTTTAGCACCGACCATAAGGTTATTGGTATTCAGTACATTGTTACCAGCTTCATTTTTTATTGTATTGGTGGGGTAATGGCTGACTTGGTTCGTACCGAGTTGCGAACTCCAGAAAGCGATTTTGTTAGCCCAGAACTGTATAACAGCTTATTTACACTGCACGCCACAATCATGATTTTCTTGTGGATTGTGCCTGTCGGCGCCGGATTTGCCAATTATTTAATACCCCTAATGATTGGCGCCAAAGATATGGCATTCCCGCGTCTTAATGCTGTTGCATTTTGGATGATTCCTATAGGCGGTTTACTACTAGTTAGTAGTTTAGCTGTGGGAGACGCACCAGATGCAGGTTGGACTTCATACCCACCCTTATCACTAGTCACAGGACAAGTGGGTGAGGGAATATGGATTATGAGTTTGCTGATATTGGGAACATCGTCAATTTTAGGGGCGATTAATTTCCTTGTAACGCTGCTCAAAATGCGTATACCAGGAATGGGGTTTCACCAAATGCCGTTATTTTGCTGGGCAATGCTCGCAACTTCGGCATTGGTATTAGTTTCTACCCCAGTATTAGCAGCGGGTTTGATATTACTGTCGTTTGACTTATTTGCCGGCACGACATTTTTTAATCCTACCGGTGGTGGCGACCCAGTAGTTTACCAGCACATGTTCTGGTTCTACTCGCACCCAGCCGTGTACATTATGATTTTGCCCTTCTTTGGTGGCATTTCTGAAATTATTCCTACCCACGCGCGTAAGCCAATATTTGGTTACAAAGCTATTGCCTATTCAAGTTTAGCTATCAGCTTTCTTGGATTAATAGTTTGGGCGCACCACATGTTTACCAGTGGTATCCCAGGTTGGCTACGGATGTTTTTCATGATTACCACCATGATTATCGCCGTACCTACTGGTATCAAAATATTTAGCTGGTTGGCGACAATGTGGGGCGGTAAAATTCAACTCAACACTCCAATGCTATTTGCGATGGGGTTTGTTGGAACATTCGTTATTGGTGGTATCAGTGGTGTAATGCTTGCGGCTGTACCATTTGATATTCACGTACACGATACATACTTTGTAGTTGCCCACCTTCACTACGTATTATTTGGTGGTAGCGTTCTCGGCATTTTCGCAGGAATTTATCATTGGTTCCCCAAAATGACCGGACGGATGTTCAACGAGTTTTGGGGTAAAGTTCACTTTGCCTTAACAATTGTTGGTTTGAACATGACCTTCTTACCCATGCACAAACTAGGTTTGATGGGTATGAACCGTCGTATTGCTCAGTACGACCCGAAATTTACATCAATAAACGAAATTTGCACCTACGGTTCTTATCTTCTTGCTATTTCAACCTTGCCCTTTATCATTAATATGGCTTGGAGTTGGTTGTATGGCGAAAAAGCAGGTGACAACCCTTGGAGAAGTCTCACCCTAGAGTGGATGACAACTTCGCCACCAGCAATTGAGAATTTTGAAGGAATTCCTGTATTAGCAACAGGTCCCTACGACTACGGTTTAGAAAATGCCAAATACGGCGTACCGATGGAAACCAATGACCCACTGACATCGGCAGGCACAAACTCTGTATTGCGCGCAGACCCTGACGAACCATATCCGTCGATAGCAGCAAAAACCGACGAACGATAAATAAAGTAGGGTGGGCAGTGCCCACCTTACTTATCATGTGGTGGGCACTGCCCACCCTACAACTAACTAAAATTTTTTGTCCCTTAAATAATAAATCTACATGCAAGGTCAAACAATTGACTCTAAATTAACCGAGTTAAATCATCACCATACAACAGCCGAAGCTCATCACGAAGAACATCCAGACCATCGTATGTTTGGACTTGTTTTCTTCCTAATTGCTGAAGGTATGATTTTTATGGGCTTGTTCGGCGCCTACCTTGCCTTTAGGTCTGTGCTACCCGTTTTTCCACCCGAAGGAACTCCCGAACTTGAGTTACTGCTACCCGGTGTTAACACCGTTAACCTAATAGCTAGTAGCTTCGTTATCCATAATGCTGACACCGCAATTAAAAAGAACGACGTGCGGGGAATGCAATTGTGGTTTGGAATTACCGCGCTAATGGGAATCACATTCTTGTTTGGTCAAGTATATGAATACACCCACCTTGAATTTGGTTTAACAACAAACTTATTTGCTAGTGCATTTTATGTACTAACTGGTTTTCACGGATTACACGTAACAATTGGTGTAATTGCAATTCTTGCCGTATTATGGCGTTCTCGTAAACCAGGTCATTACAGCAACGAACATCATTTCGGTATCGAAGCGGCTGAATTATATTGGCACTTCGTTGACGTAATCTGGATTATCTTATTCGGTTTACTGTACATTCTATAAATGTCATTCTGAGCGTAGCGAAGAATCTTTATAACGTGCGAATATTATAAGATGCTTCACTGCGTTCAGCATGACAATTTACTATCATCAGATGCTTCACTGCGGTACAAACGATAATGAGAAAATTGGTTATTTTGAGTTTTTGTCTAATTATTGGGTTATTTGTATGGAGTAATGAGGCAAAAGCTGGGGAATTAGCACAAAGGTTAGCAAATTTTTCGCAATGGGAGAGATTAACCAGTACTCAACCTGTAAATGGAGATTTAATATACCCGACTTGGATGCAGGGTGAATGGATTGTAAAAAGTACCTTAGTTGATTTGGCTGCACCCCTGGCGCCTGATATAATTACACCAGGGTTTGAAGGAAATCGACAGTATTTAAATCAACCAGTTAGTTTTAAAGTTAAATTTGTACCAGAAAAAACTTATATTACTGGTTCCAAGTTAATTCCTCGTATAGTAAACAAATCTGCTGCTATTGTTGCAGATAGAGCATACAACGGTTTAAGTTTAGCGCGTGCATATTTAGGAGAAGACGCAGTAATATCTGTTAAAGTAGACCCAGAGTCACCTAACCGTCAAATTACCACACTCAAAAATGACTTACAGCTAGTATCAATAGTTACTACACGGGCAATAGAAACTACACAAGATGATAAATATATTACAAGCGAAGTATTCCAGCAATTATTTAAAGGCGCCAAAAATCCTTACTTTAATATAGTAGAATCAACAACCGCATATCAACAACAACCAACAAAACAACCTGCTATTATTGCCGACCAAGTTACCGCAGTCTACCTATCCCCCCAAGACCCCAATTACTTTAAAGCTGGAACTAAACCAGTAGCACTATATAAATATAACTTAGAGTTTAACACTACAAACAATAGTCAAGAAAAAATGGCGCCTCCAGATTTGCTATAATAAAAAATAAAATCGTACTAAAAATGGTTAAACCTAACAATCAGTATCGCGGACACACAATCGAAAAAGTTGGTCACGGAAAAAGAGCAGTATTCCAAACAACCCTCAATGAAAAACAATGGTCAGCTGTAACAGAATCGGAAGTAAAAAGAGCAATTGATGCTTGGATTGACCAAGGAGTAGAACCAGACGATTTGTAATGTAAAAACTTTAAATATGTTTTGTACGAAGAAACCGGGTTTCTACGCAGCGTCGTTTTTATTACAATATTTCAATGAAGAAGCCCGGTTTCTAGGAGTTATGTTTGTTTTGGTAATAAAATAGTAAACTTTGTCCCTTCTCCAACGATAGAAGAACATTCGAGCTTACCACGATGTTTTTCTATAATTTTGTAGCTAACTGCCATTCCTAAACCGTTGCCTGAACCAACGGGTTTTGTTGTAAAGAATGGGTCGTAAATTCGGCGCCTTATTTCTTCGCTCATTCCACACCCGTTATCTATGATGTTAATAACTACTTGATTTTGTTCGTTAATATTTGTATTGATAACTATTTTACCTGTTTGATGACTGCCTGAGTTGTGAATTGCGTCAATGGCATTGTTAAAAATATTCATAAATACTTGATTTAATTGTCCTGCATCGCATTCAATTTTTCCAATGGCGCCATATTGTTTGACAATTTCAATGTTTAAAGCGTTTGATGAACTATTGAGACGACTTTGCAATATTAATAGTGTACTGTCTATTCCTTCATGAATATCAACTGCCTTCAACGATGCTTCATCTAGTCGCGAAAAGTTTCGCAGTGATAAAACTATTTGCCGAATACGGTCGGCGCCTTTAATCATTGATGATAAAATTTTGGGCAAGTCTTCTTGAATAAAGTCAAGGTCAATAGCTTGAAGTACTTTATTAATACATGACGAAGGTTTGGGATAGTGTTGCTTATATAGTAAAACTAGGTTCAGCAAGTCTTGAGTATATTCGTGGATATGGCTGATGTTTCCATAAATAAAGCTAACAGGGTTATTAATTTCGTGGGCAACACCCGCAACAAGTTGTCTCAAAGACGACATTTTTTCGTTTTGAATTAATTGTACTTGGGTGTCAGCAAGTTTTTGGATGGCTCTTTTAAGCAATTCTGCTTCTGCTTGTTTACGTGTGGAAATATCTGTAATCGCCGATATCCACTCGCGTACATTACCATCTTCTGAGAATACTGGAACCGCGCGCGTCTGCATATATCTATAGTTCCCATCAGCATCCATTAGTCGATGCTCAATTTCGTAAAAGCTTTTATTACAGTGTGCAGACTGCCAAGCTTGTTGAACTTGTGGAAGGTCTTCGGGATGAATTCTTTCTACCCAACCTACTCGCTGTAACCCTTCAATATCCTTAACTCGATATCCTCTTCCTGCGAACATGTGTGTTAAATTACCATTTTCATCACTGATACATACTATCTGCGAGGTTGCTGCAACTAACGAACGATAACGTTCTTCGCTCCGTCTTAGCGCAAGTTCAGCATTTTTTCTATCGCTAATATCTTCGATAACTTTAATTAGCTCAATTGGTTTACCGTTCGAGTCGCAAATAACCGAAGCAGACAATTTTATCCAAACAAGCGTACCATCACAACGAATATAGCGCTTCTCCATATGATAGCTAGTTTGTTCTAACTTTAACAGTTTTTGCTGTAATGACAGTTCAAGTAATAAATCACCTGCATGAGTAATATCTTGAAACCGCATTGATAACAGTTCCGAAGCTTCATATCCAACTATTTGACAAAACTTTGGATTCGTCCGCAGAATACGTCCATCTATATCAGTATGAGAAATTCCTACTGCTGCTGCTTCAAAAATAACTCGAAACCTTTCCTCGCTTTGACGCAGTGCTTCGATTGTATCAAATATATTTTTCGTTTGAATTACCCATTCATCGTATACTTGCCACTGTTTCGCTAACGAATTTGGAAGCAAGTTATAGAAAATCTTACCTATATGCTTTATCGACCATATTTTTCTAACTATTACTCCACCTATAACCAGAATTACTGTATATAAAAATACTATCAAACTGCGGTAGTTTGTAATATTATTTACATCAAACGTACTAATGGTTGCCGTATTCATGACTAACCGAGTCAACATAAATTTCACCTATTAAAATCAAGTTACTTAAAATTTGTTTTGGGAACTGTAAACAAATTTTCGATATTTAAAGTCCGGAAACACTTGTTTATCTAGAGATGACAAATTAGACATTCTTAAATTAATGTCTAATCTATAGCCTTCCTATATTTGTTTAAGGGTTTATTATATTGTCGTAATCTCACAAGTTAGTGCTACGCACTATTCACAAATTAGTTCGTACAAGTACTTATGCAGGTATCAGCACCCTATTCAGTTAAAATTAATTACATATCTTGACGGGCTTATATTAATAGTTATAACTATTTCTGTGTATAAAAACCAGTTTGAACATTAAAATATGCATTTAAAAATACATTCAAAACTATAGTCATCAAATTAGATATCTGATTTAAAAGACGGATGTAACAGTAATCATTTGATTTCTTCATCAATTCTCTCCAAAGTCATATTGATTTAATATAATAATTAAGTCTTTAGATAGATGAGTTTTATAAATAATGATTATAATTTGCGTATACATACTGACTAATTTAAGTTAAAATAACAACGTCTTTTACACATACCCTACAATCATGACAGCAGATAGCTCCCAAAGAGGAAGTATCTGGGAGAGGCTAGAACAAGGACGAAAACTCAAAGCGGCGCGCGGTGGCTATGCTGGCTACGGTTCACCACCTTTTGGTTTGACGTCAATTAACGGTGAACTTGTCGAAGAACCGCACGAACAAGCTGTAATTGAGCTAATTCGCCGTCATCACAAATCAGGAAAGTCTCTACAACAGATAGCTAACTGGCTCAATGAGCAAGGATATCGGACTAAGCGTTGTCAGTTATGGAAACGAATATCTGTCAAACGAGTTTTAGACAGGCTTTACGGAAAATCGTTGAGAATGTCTGGAGTTGATTGCCTTATTGGCGAATCTTTAGACTTTGATGAAGATGACTGAGAGATTTGACATTTGGAGACGTGACATTTGGAGTAGGTGGGCATTGCCCACCTTACACGAGTAAGCGTAGGTGTGAACCATCAGTCGTTTTGGTAACTTCGATACGTGCTTGAAAGGCTTCTTTGAGATGTGGCATGTGTGTTACCGTCAGGATACAAGCGAAGTCGGGAGCTATCGCGTTTATTGCTGCTATTAAACGGTCACATCCTTCTGCGTCTTGTGTCCCAAAACCTTCATCGACTATCAGCATTTGCAGCGCGGCGCCTGCACGTTGTGCTAATAATTTAGCTAGTGCAAGTCGTATTGCAAAGTTGATTCTAAACGCTTCTCCACCTGAATAAGTTTCATATGCGCGTGTTCCTCTTGCATCTGCAATCAGAATATCTAAAGTATCTATTAATTTGGCATTTTTCTTTGTGGATTTGCCGTTGCGTCCATGTCGTTGCGTAACAAATTGTACGTGTAACTGATTGGCGGTTAAACGCGAAAGTAATTGATTTGTCTCGGCTTCCAGTTGAGGTAACACGTTTTCAATCATGAATGCTTGGATACCATTTTTACCAAAAGCTTGCGCTAATTCCTGATATACACGCTGTTGGTTGCGTGTTTCAGTGAGTTGTTGCTGTTGCTCACCATACTGAGTTTGTAAAGTGTCTAAGTACTGCGATTGCTGTTCGAGTCTTCCTAAATGTCCAAGCTGTTCGTCGAGTTGACGGCGCCTAATTGCTAATTGTGCTTCTAACGTTTGAATTTGTTGTGTTGGGTTGGCACTTTGTTTTAATTGCTCAATAGTTGCTTCGATTTGCGATGCTAAACGCTGACGCTCAACTCCACGTTCTGCTAATGCTACACTTAATTCATTTAACCGCGATTGTCGGGTGGGGTATGTAGTTTTCGCATTATGTAACTCTTGGTAACGTAGATGCCAAGCTTGTGCAGTACGAAGTGCGGTGCGAATGTTGTTATGCTCGTTATTATCGTAACCAATTTCAGCAATATATCTATCTAAAGCTGCAATTTCTAAAGCACATTCAGATTCTACTGCTTCTAATTCGATACGTCGTTCTAACTCAACGATTTGCGCTTCTAACTCTGGTTTACGCTTATCGAGTTGCGCTTGTCGCTTTGCCGCATCTTTTATTTGACCTTGTTTGATTTCTGCCCATCGCCATCTTTCAACTTCGTTACGTGCTAAAGCGTGATCTTGTTCGTTGTAATTTAAACTTTGTATATACTCATCAAGGTGACGTAATTCCTCTTGTTGGTCAGGTGCATAATCTCCTAAATGTAACGCGCGCTCTAATTTTTCTTTTTCAGCAGCAATTTGATGTAGTTGCTCTTCTGCATCGCTACTAGATTCTAACTGCGCCGCTAATTGTCCTCTTTGCTCGCGTAAAGTATCGTAAGGGGATAATTTTTGCGAGATGTCGCGGTATTCTTGCCTTAAAACTTGAATTTCACGGTCAGATACAGCCATTTGTTCGCGGAACACCCATAATTGTCCCTCGGTATCTTTATATTCTGTTTCTGTTTTACTAACAACTCGGTTCCAGTGATGTTCATCTAAAGGACGTTCACATAATGGACAAATGGCGTTAGGTGTTTTGAGAAGCTGTAATTTTTGTTCGAGTTCACCTAAAAGTCGCTCATATTCGCGCTGCTGTGCTTGCAAACGCTCGATAAAATGGCGCCGTTCTTGACCTTTTTCTTGAACTCGCTGTAAATAAACGCGCGTTTTTTCGAGTTCTTCTATTTGCGCTGCGACTGCTAATACTGCCTGTTGAATTTGCGGTTGACGTTTTGTTGCCCGTTGTAATTGAATTTCATTCGTTTCTAGTTGCTCAATACGCGCGACCAAACCCGCATGTGCTTTATCAAGATGGCTTTGCAGTTGAGTACGCTGACGCAATATAGGGGCAACACGCATTTGCAAGTCATCAAGATGTGTTAAATGATTACGAGATTCCCGTAACTTTTCTAAAGCAGCTTCAACTTCTTTAGATTTATTGAGCGTTTGTTGAATATCCCGTTCTTGTTGCAGCACTGCTTCTAATTGTGCCTGTGCTTGCTGTAATTGTCGCTCTAGAGCATTAATTTGTTGATTAAGCTGTTGCTGTTTTATACCACGCTGTTGTTGAGTACGGGTAAATTCTTGAAATTTTGTCGAAAAAGCTTCTTCTTTTGCTTGCAAATTTTGGTAATGTTGGTACCCTGCGATGATATCTTTTTCGCGTTTTAATAATTCATCTAATTTAGCTAACTCGGCGCCAACACTAAAACGGTCTTTTTCTAAACGCTCACAGTCTTGGGTTAAATTGGCAAACGAAGAACGGACAAAACTAAGTTGCTCTTCCCAAGATTTGCGCTGATGTTCTACAACCTGCAAGCTTTGCAATTGTATAGTTTCAAACTGCTGTTGCTGTTGAAGTTGATTAAGTTCTGCTTCTAATGACTTGCGCTGAAGAGTGATGGTATCCCGGTTTTGCAATTGACTTTTAATTGTGTCGAGCGTGCGTTCTATTTCATCTGAGCGAACTTTTAAAGTTTTTGATAGTTCTTTTGCTCGCTCCTCTAATTCATCATACTGGTTAAGCTTTAATAACTCAGCTAATATTTCTTTACGTTCAGCCGGACGCTTGAGCATAAACTCGTCGGCGCGTCCTTGGCGAAGATAAGCCGAATTTATAAAAGTATCGTAATCTAGCTTGATATGGGATTGAATTAAATCTTGAGTTACCCTAAGTCCCTTACCAGTTAAAGCCTTAAAACCACTTGGTGTTTCGATTTGAAACTCTAACCCCCCAGTTCCCCCACGACTGCGAGTTCTAATGACACGATAAATTTGTTGATTTGCCTCGAACACAAAATCAACACGCACATCTTTACTGCCAGTATGAATTACATCATCTTCTGAAGCGGCACGACTTTCACCCCATATTGCCCAGGTGATTGCTTCTAATAGCGAAGATTTTCCGGCGCCGTTTGAGCCGCAAATACACGCGGTATGCAAACCGTGGAAATCTAACGTGCCAGAGCGATACGAGAGAAAATTTTTAATGGTAAGTTGTAGTGGAATCATCGATTACTTCTATCCGTAGCATCTTACTTTTTGCGGTTTCAAGGAATAAGAACAAACATACACCTAAACGTTAGTGTAACTATCTATAATGCATCTTTCTAGTCTTCTTGACTGCATCTTTACAAATGTTTACAATTTTTAAGAGATTAAACGTTTGTAAATAGCCACTCAATTATTCTTTGCCTGCAAAAAACTTTTACTCTCAAAAGATAAAAATAATTATTAAGGAATTGTTAAGGAAAGACTCTTCACTACTATACTCAGCACTCAGCACTTTCTACTCAGCACTATAATCCTGCGGATTGATATAATTGGCGAACGATAGCGAGAATTTTGGCGCCATAATTTCTATCAGCAGACCAGCGACCAGATAATTGTTCAACAATAGGCGCCACACCGCGTGTTACAAATCGGAATCTGGGGTCAACAACTTCTTGAGATAACGGGTCAGAACTAGCGTAAGCTTTGAGGTGTTGAATATGTGCCCTAACACCAATACGTGCGCTTTCAAATGTAGCAGTTTCGGAACCACCTTCAACAGTACCGAGACCAGCAAAGTTATTTTGTTGAGGTTTTATATTACCACTAAAGCGTAAAAAATCAGTCTCTAAACACATTTGGCAAAAAGCAATGTCATGATTTACACCTTCAATTCGAGCTTCTTCGATATAAAGTGAGGGGATATCGGGAAACTGTACGGAACCAGATTCATTTTTGCTACGTAAAAAGATGTGTAGTTGAACTTCTGATGCTCTACCCGAACCCATAATTTCATTAATTTCTTGGTTTGCAGATGCTGACTTTAAGTTAAGTGTACGAGTTGCGCTATCCCAACCAACCGACACACCCAACGAGCGCAAGTCAACAGCTTTAACGTAAGTAGCACCTTGGTAAGTAACTCGACCGAGAGAA
This sequence comes from Calothrix sp. PCC 7716, assembly GCF_019977735.1. GTDB lineage: Bacteria > Cyanobacteriota > Cyanobacteriia > Cyanobacteriales > Nostocaceae > Dulcicalothrix. The sequence continues at coordinate 2,761,303 of NZ_AP025018.1, forward strand.
CCTTTAGATAAATCAACTTGTAATTCGTCGGCTAAGTCAGTAGGCATATAAGCACTACCGCTAACTAAAATTCCTCTATTGGGATAATTTTTGCCATTAATATTAATATTAATAGAAGGGTATTCTGGTTCACTAGGTGTTCCACTTGGGTCAATGACACGACTCCACGATATTAAACCCTCTGCAATTCCCACTGCAAAATCACGGCGCCGAGTTTGTAAAAGTCTCCTATCTTCGGGACTAGTTAAAAACCCTACTGCCATTACAAGTGCAGCAATAGATGTTTGACGGCAAAAAGCTAAACCACCTGTACTAATACTTGTATCAGGTCTAGTGCCACGATTAGGTAATTGGGGAACACGTCGAATTAAAGCTAACAATAACAAATCAGCATTAGTTCTACGTTCTGCGTTATTGCCAATGAAAAATACAGTAGCACCACGTACCGAAGGATTAGGCGCCGCATCAGTTTGAATTTCGAGCGCAACATCGCGTGAATTTGCACGGGCATTAATCCAATTAATAGTACCACGCGCGCTTAAATCATCAGGAACCGATAAAACCTGCCAATTTCGACCGCGTAACTCAGTAACTATTAAATCTCGTAGCAAAATCATTTCACGAGCTTCTGTAGTACCCCCAGCAATAGCACCTGGGTCAATTCTTCCGTTTTCTCTACCTCCGTGTGCTGCTGAAATAAATATACGTCCCATTTCTCAGTATTTCCTTTGCTAAAATCTAGGTACAGGCAATTAGTTATATCATTTCAGAATTCAGAATTCAGAATTCAGAATTCAGAATCGTAACTCCTACCTCCTGACCCCCCTCCTACCTCCTGACTCCTGACCCCTACCTCCCCTCCTGACTCCTGACCCCTACCTCCCCTCCTGACTCCTGACCCCTACCTCCTGACTCCTGACCTATGCAAATCCCTCGCTTACACCCCGATACTGTAGAAGAAGTCAAACAAAGAGCTGATATATATGATGTCGTCTCAGAATATGTTGTTTTACGCAAGCGTGGCAAAGATTATGTAGGGTTATGTCCTTTCCACGATGAGAAAAGTCCTAGCTTTACAGTTGTTCCAACCAAGCAAATGTACTATTGCTTTGGTTGTCAGGCAGCAGGGAATTCAATCAAGTTCATGATGGACTTGCAGAAGCGCTCATTTTCAGAGGTAGTATTAGACTTGGCGCGTCGCTACCAAATTTCAGTAAAAACGCTTGCACCCGAACAAAGACAAGAATTAGAGCGTCAAATATCCCTACGTGAGCAGTTACACCAAGTTTTAGCACTGAGCGCCCAATTTTACCAACATGCGCTCAAAAATTCAGGTGGTGGCGCCTTAGATTATTTACAGAATAAGCGAAAATTAAGTCCAGAAATAATCCAGCAGTTTGGTTTAGGGTATGCACCACAGGGTTGGGAAACATTATATAGATATTTAGTCGAAGACAAGCATTATCCTGTACAGTTAATCGAAAAAGCAGGTTTAATCAAACCTCGTAAAGAAGGAAGCGGGTATTACGATGTGTTTCGCGACAGGATAATAATTCCGATTCGCGATGTAATGGGGCGTGTGATAGCCTTTGGTGGTAGAACAATGGGAGACGAGCAACCAAAGTATTTAAATTCCCCAGAAACAGAATTATTTAGTAAAGGTAAGAATTTATTTGCACTTGATGCCGCTAAAAATGGTATATCACAATTTGACTCTGTTGTGGTAGTAGAAGGATATTTTGATGCCATAGCGCTTCATGCTGCTGGAATAAATAATGCCGTTGCATCGCTAGGAACTGCATTAAGTATTGAACAAGTTAAATTAGCACTACGATACACTGAGTCAAAGCAACTAATTCTTAACTTCGATGCAGATAAAGCTGGTACGAATGCAGCAGAACGTGCCATAGGGGAAATAGCTGATTTAGCATATAGAGGAGAAGTACAGCTTAAAATTTTAAATATTCCTGACGGTAAAGATGCAGATGAATATTTACATACACATTCAAGCCAAGAGTATCAGCAATTATTAGCACAGGCGCCACTATGGTTAAACTGGCAAATTGAGCAAACCATCAAAGATAAAGACCTTAAACAAGCAGTAGACTACCAACAGGCATCGCAACAAATAGTAAAATTACTTAAAAATATAGTCAATACAGACACACGTTCGTATTACGTAACATACTGTGCAGAAATTCTGAGTTTAGGAAACGTGCAGTTAGTACCTTTGCGAATTGAAAACTTACTAACACAAATAAATAAGAGCGCAAATTCGGCACCTAATAAAAGCATTATAAATCGTGCTAGTACACCCAACAATAATAAAGAAACAGACAAATCAAAACCCAGGATAGAAAAAAGCTTACTAGAAAAAGCAGAAGGGTTGGTGCTACAAATATTTCTACATTGTCCAGGACAACGACAAAACATAGTAGACATTATAGATAAACGCGACTTGCAATTTAGCCACTCGCACCATCGGTTCCTGTGGCAAAAAATTCTAAGAGTCTTAGAAGAAACATCAGACGAATATAATTCTGCTGTAATATCAAAATTACAAGATGCATGTCTAGAAAATCCAGAAGAAACGGCGCCAGTTACACACCTATTTCATTTAACACCACAAACCAAATCAGAAATATTACGGGCACAGCAAGTAATTAAAGCAGCAATTGCCTGCATGGAAATAGCCATGTGTGAAAAGCACGTACAACATTACAAAGAACTTTGGCAGTCAATAGACCCAGAAGTAGACCGTGAAAGACACGAGTATTACTTTCAGAAATACTTTGAAGAAAGAATGAAACTAGGAGAACTAGAAAAACAACGGCAGTTCTCAATACTTGATTTGTAGTGGTTTTTCTGAGAAGATATGACGCGCGTCATGCTATAAGCTTATATTCATGATTAGTGTTAAATCTTTATCTACCAAAGTCACCCAAGCCACAAACGGGCTAATGTTTCCTGCTACGATGTGGTTTGTAAGTCGTACATTGATATTAGTGGCAATGCTGCTAGTGGCGCCATTATTACCAGCACCACATAAAGGAGTTGCCGCAACATTTGGGTTAGGAGTCTTTTCAGGTTGGGATAGTATACATTACTATAATATTGCAACTTCAGGATACCATTACATCAACGGCAAAGGTAATGTAGTATTTTTTCCTCTTTATTCGTTGGCAGCGCGCGCGCTAATGAGTATCGGCTTATCTTTTGAAGTTGCGTGTGTATTAATTAGTAACCTAGCATTTTTGCTATTTTTATACGTATTGTATCTTTGGCTATATCAATATCAAGGTGAAAAAGTCGCACGTTGGACAGTTGCACTTGCTGCGTTATTTCCATTATCAATATTCACAGCAACAATATATACAGAGGCATTATATTTATTACTTAGTACAGCAGCATTGCGAGCATTTGACCAAAATAAATATACTCAAACGGCAATATTCGGCGCCTTAGCAACAGCAACACGTCCAACAGGGCTAGCATTAATACCAGGGTTTTTATTAGCAGCATGGAAACAAAATAAATTACCCAAAGCTTACATAGCAGGACTTTTAACAAGTATAGGAGTAGTTAGTTTCAGTATTTACTGTGCCGTACAGCATGGAGACCCGCTTGCATTTATTCATGCTCAAAAAGCTTGGCGCCCAAACCCAGGTTTTGACTGGCAGACATGGTGGAAAATGCTAATGCAAATTACCGTGGGAATAAGGAATTATAAACACGGTGGAATCAAAGACATTACCCATCCTTTGATATTTTTAATTATAGTAGGATGTGGTTATTTGCTGTGGCGCCATCGAAATAAATTAAGTACAGCAAAAGTAGATTATAGTTTTGGCGTATTATTCTTGGCTTTATGGCTACTGGCAGGAGACCCCGTAATAAACACTTCAGTGTTTATCATAAGTACTTTCTTACTTTGGCACTACCGCAATGAATTAACCCCTGTAACGTTATTTTATGGTTTATTGGGAATGGCAATGCTGTTATTATCAGGTGGAACTATCTCACTTTCGCGTCTTGTTTACGGTATTGTTCCCACAATAATCGTATATGGAATTTTTATCGCGCGTAACCCTCGTTGGGGCTACATGAGTATAAGCTTTTTCACAGTACTATTATTTATTTTCAGCATACGTTTTGCACAAGACCTATGGGTTGGCTAATGGCAACGGATGTAACGGATGTAACGGATGTATACAATAAACGGGTAAAAGTAACGGATGTAGGCGAGTTTTGGGAAGATTTTAAGAAATTTGTGAGCTACACTTAATTTCTGAAGCCGTGTAACTGCAAAACCAAGCTAGAGAATCAACGTCATCATAAAAGAAAGCAGTAATCGCACACTGTAGTAATTCCCAAACTATATTTGAAGGATAGTGCTTGTATATCGTATCAAGGGCTTCTGGGTTTCTTTGCCTACAATATAAAAGAAACTTTTCTACAAGTTCTTCTGATTCTGCTCGTAAAGCTTGATTAATTTCTTGAGACATATCGGTATATATATCGTATTAATTAATTAATTATATGCTTCGATTAATCACAAGCACCAGTATTGTTGTTACTCAGCACTCAGCACTCAGCACTCAGCACTCAGCACTCAACACACAGCACTCAGCACTCAACACACAGCACTCAGCACTCAGCACTTTCTACTTTGTAAAGCTATAAATTTTCTGTGTTTGTAACTGTTCGTGACAAACTGAGGAAGGCGCCGTAGTTCCAACATCAAAAACTTCTCGGTCTAGTTGTACCTGTAGGTTGCTAAGTGGGTCAACACCAGGGGAAACTAAAAACTCTAGCTTTTCGATGTAAGGTAAATCTATTAAGTTATCTAATATTTGGCTTACAGCTTGTATATAAGGATGACCTGTTTGAGAGTACCAGTCTGCTGCTGCCATACCAGGTTGGTCAAAACCTAGGTGTACTGCTAACGATGGTTTATCAAACAGTGCTATCGCTAATGGACGCGCGTCTTCTTGCAATAATAAGTCGTGGGTTTTTGCTAAATATCTTAGTTTCTCTAATCTTTCGTATCTATCAGTCACACATTGTGGGTCGTCTTTCCAATGTATTGCTACTGTTAATAAATAGGTTTGCAGAAGCATATGACCCAGTTTCTCGGCTTTTGTGCTTAAGTAATAAGAGTTATAGTCGTTTGCTTCGATTAACAACGGTACTCGGTCTACAATTTCTAAATCGTAACCTTTTAAGCCAGCAATTTTACGGGGATTATTTGTAATTAAACGTATCTGGTGTAAACCTAAATCCATAAGAATTTGGGCGCCCATTCCATAGTCACGCAAATCAGCAGGAAAACCCAAACGCTTGTTAGCTTCGACTGTATCTAAGCCCATATCCTGCAATGAGTAAGCTTTGAGTTTATTAATTAACCCAATACCTCGACCTTCTTGGCGTAGGTATACAACAACACCTTTACCTGCACTTTCAATCATCTTGAGTGCGGCTTGAAGCTGCATTCTACAGTCACAACGTAGTGAACCTAGTGCATCACCTGTGAGACATTCTGAGTGCATTCGTACCATTACTGGTTCATCAACAAAAGTGCTAGGGTCGCCTTTAACAATGGCAACGTGTTCTGTATTGTTAAGAATATAGCGGTAGCCGTAAATATTAAACTGACCAAAACTTGAAGGTAGTTTGGTAACAGTTTCGCGAACAATTAAACGGTCGTGCTGTAAGCGGTAACTAATTAAATCGGCAATACTAATAATTTTTAGGTTATGCTGCTTGGCGTATTCGATTAATTCAGGTAATCGTGCCATCGAACCATTACGGTTTTGGATTTCACAAATTACACCAGCAGGATACAAACCAGCTAACCGAGCTAGATCTACTGCTGCTTCGGTGTGACCTGCACGTTTGAGAACTCCGCCTTCTTTTGCCCGTAATGGGAAAATGTGACCAGGGCGCCGTAAGTCTTCTGGTTTAGTTGCCGGGTTTAAAGCTACTTGAATAGTTCTGGCACGGTCTTCGGCGGAAATACCAGTAGTAACACCTAAATTAGGACCTGCATCGATACTAACTGTGAATGCAGTTTGATTAGTATCTGTAATATTCCGTACCATCAAAGGCAAATCGAGTTCATCGAGACGCTCACCCATCATTGCCAAACAAATCAAACCGCGCGCTTCGACAGCCATAAAATTAATGGTGTCAGGTGTGGCAAATTGAGCGGCGCAAATTAAATCACCCTCGTTTTCGCGGTTCTCGTCATCAACCACAACGATAGAACGACCAGCTTTTAAGTCAGCTAGGGCGGCATTAATCGGGTCAAATCTAAATTCAGTAGCTAGTTCTTCTTGATGCTGCGACACAAATGTTAATAAACCTGCGACCAATCGTAAATATCATTGTAGCTTATGATGTTAACTCACGAGCAAATTATTCGCGCTTCTCGTTCTCGATTCGCACTGTTTGCGTTTTAATACTAGAGTAAGTTTTTGACTAAACAGCAAATTACAAAAACAGATAAGGATTTTGATATTATGGGTAATTCTAGGCGCGTAAGAGTTGGGATAGTTGGCGCGTCCGGTTATGGCGGAGTTCAGCTAGTGCGATTGTTAATAGACCACCCAGATGTAGAGGTAGTGTACATGGGGGGTGATAGCACTACTGGTAAAAAATTTGCGGATATTTACCCGCACTTAGCACACGCAATTAACTTGACAGTTGAGAAGGTAGACCCAGAAGTTATTGCAGAACGTTGTGAAGTAGTCTTTCTTTCAGTTCCCAATGGTTTAGCTTGCCAAATGGCGCCTATACTCTTGGCAAAAGGATGTAAAGTATTAGACTTAAGCGCCGACTATAGATTTACTAATTTATCAACATACTCAGCGTGGTATGGCAAAGAACGAAGCGACAACGAAACAGCATCAAAAGCCGTATATGGCTTACCAGAACTATACCGCGACCGTATAGCAGAAGCCCAACTAGTAGGATGTCCTGGTTGCTATCCAACAGCGAGCTTACTGGCCCTTTCACCACTACTTAAACAAGGATTAATAGTACCTGAAACAGCCATTATTGACGCAAAATCTGGCACATCAGGTGGAGGACGCGAAGCCAAGGTTAACATGTTACTAGCAGAAGCAGATAACTCAATAGCAGCATACGCTGTAGCAAAACACCGTCACACCCCAGAAATTGAACAAATTTGTAGCGAACTAGCAGGACACGAAGTAACAGTCCAATTTACACCGCACTTAGTACCAATGGTGCGCGGCATCCTCTCCACCGTCTACGCAAACCTACGTGACCCAGGATTAGTACGTGACGACTTAATCACCATTTACCGCGCGTTCTACCGTAACTCCCCGTGGGTAAAAATTTGTGACGCCGACACATACCCCCAAACAAAATGGGCATGTGGTAGTAACCTTTGCTACATAGGTATAGAAGTAGACACCCGCACCGGACGAATTATTGTAATGTCCGTCATCGACAACTTAATTAAAGGACAAGCAGGACAAGCAGTTCAATGCATGAACCTTATGATGGGCTGGGATGAAACATTAGGACTACCCAAACTAGGCTTCTACCCCTAACTTTAAAATCTCTTGTGGCACACTCTTGTGGCACAGGCATCCCTGCCTGTGCAACCCAACAATCCTTACAACTAATTCTAATACTTATTTTAATATTAGTAAAAATAATAGTTATTGTTGACCTGAAATTACTAACAGAAGAACAACTTATACTTAGTAAAATTGAAACAATACAAAGCCAGATGCAGGAACCATCAACTGATAATACAAGACTTGAAAAACTTCATTTGAACAACGAAAACCTTCTAAAGCAATACCGCGAACTGGTAGACAAAATCCGTACTAATAGCCCACAATATGCATCAATTCAATATCCTCAACCTTTAGAACTAAAGCAAATTCAGCAACAGTTAGATAAAGACAGTATTCTTTAGGTGCAAACCGCAGTTATCTTTGGGCTGTTACACTTAACTCTTTCCATACATATGAACTGCCTAAACGCTCAGAAATAGAATCTTCTGCTGAAGAATTTCGTAGCAGTATAACAGATTTACTTTCTGTGAGTGAACCAGCCAAAGCGCGAAAGTTAAATAAACTTAGCCAGCTTATTATGGCGCCTGTTGCAGACAAATTAGCTAAAAAACGATTAGCTATTGTCGCTGATGGAGTTTTACAAAGTATACCTTTTGCAGCATCATCTATATTTACCAGCAGATATTATTGCTAGGTTGGGTTTACCGTTGGCAGAAGAAATGGAAGTTGAAACTGCGACTGGAATTGAAACAGTACGTATTTTTCAAAGTGCCACTTTAGCACTGAAAGGACGAGAAACTCAATCTCGCTGTATTGAGTTACCTGAAGGTGAAAGCGCAATTGTAGGTTTAATACCGCTTGAGAAGTTGAGATTGAAACTTGATGTAGAAAATCAGCAGTTAGTTGAGGTTCTTGCGCGTATTTAACAATATATAGGAAATTAAAATGACTATACCAACTAAAAATACAGAAAATTTTACTACTACAGTCACTTTAACAAATTCTGTAGATGAAATATTAGCAGAATACGCTAATATGCCATCTGAACAAATTCGTTCTGTGACTATAGAAAATGTTATAGTTTGTGTACGCATTAACCGTTTGTGTTTACCCGCAGATGTTGTTGCTAAGTTGGGTTTAACGTTTGAAAAAGAAGTAGAAGTTCAAACTGCGACAGGAGTTAGAACATTGCGCCTTTTTAATGATTTAGTTTTAACAGTGCAAGGAAGAAACGCATACTCTCGCTGTATTGAGTTGCCTGAAGGAGAAAGCGCTATTTTGGGTTTGATACCACTCGAAGAGTTGAGATTGAGACCTGATGAGGACAGTCAGCAGTTAATTGAGGTAATGGATAGGGCTTAATAGTTTAAAGACTATTTTATGAAACAGCCTGGAAGGCTGTTCCACAAGAATAGAGAATAAATGCTTAAATGCCTTTTGGACCCATGCCTACTCTTCCTGCATAAATTGAGCGTTCGCCGAGTTCGTCTTCGATTCTCAGTAAGCGGTTATACTTAGCAACACGTTCGCTACGACACAAGGAACCTGTTTTGATTTGTCCTGCGCGCGTTGCTACAGCTAAGTCGGCAATTGTGGTATCTTCGGTTTCGCCGGAACGATGGCTGATAACTGAGCGCATACCGTTACGGGTAGCTAAATCAATCGTTTCTAAGGTTTCTGTTAAAGAACCAATTTGATTTAGTTTAATTAAAATGGCATTGGCTGCTTTTTGGTCGATACCTTTTTGTAAGCGAGTGGCATTGGTAACGAATAAGTCATCACCAACTAGTTGCACTTTGGAACCAATTTTTGTAGTTAGTGCTTGCCAGTTTTGCCAGTCTTCTTCGTGTAAGCCATCTTCGATTGAAACAATGGGATACTCATTAGATAATTTTGCCAGATAATCTATAAATTCACTCGGTGCATGAGGTTTACCGTCATAGACGTATTGCCCATCTTTGTAAAATTCACTTGCGGCAACGTCTAACGCTAAAGCTACTTCTTGCCCTGGTTTATATCCAGCTTTTTCAATTGCTGCTATGAGTAACTCTAAGGCAACTTGGTTTGATTCTAAGTTGGGTGCAAAGCCACCTTCGTCACCAACACCTGTTAACAAACCTTTATCGTCGAGTACTTTCGCCAAGGTAGCAAATACCTCAGCACCCCAACGCAGTGCTTCACGGAAGGATGAGGCGCCCACTGGCACTATCATAAACTCTTGAAAATCAACGTTGTTTGACGCATGGGCGCCACCGTTGATAACGTTCATTAAAGGAACTGGGAGCAAGTTAGCTAAAGGTCCACCCAAATAACGGTACAAAGGAATAGCTAACGCATCCGCACCTGCTTTTGCCGCTGCCAAAGACACAGCTAAAATTGCATTGGCGCCCAAATTCGCTTTATTCGGTGAACCATCAATAGACATCATCGTGCGGTCTATAAGTTCTTGGTTGAGCGTGTCAAGGTTTAATAACTTTGGCGCCAGTACATCTCTAATATTTTGTACAGCTTTTAGTACTCCTTTACCACCATAACGATTTTTTTCACCATCTCGAAGTTCGTGTGCTTCAAAAGAACCTGTGGAGGCGCCACTGGGAACTTGCGCTAACCCAACGGCGCCGTTAAATAAGTGAACCTCAGCTTCTACCGTAGGCTTTCCGCGTGAGTCAAGAATTTCGCGTGCAACAATTGCCTCAATTGCAGTATCAATCATTTGTACAGTCCTTTGGTAAGAATACCTGCGCCCCTACATGAAGCGCTAACAGTAAACAGTTATTGGGCAGCCCGACAATTTAGCATAGAACGAGTGTGAGTCTTCTAGTAAATCCATGCCAAAGAAATAATACAGAACAAACGGAAAATGACTCAATACCAACAAAAAAATCATCCATATTTGTCACAGTCTGAAATTCCGCATGGTTATCTCAACATCATGGGGTATGTAAATGCATCCGAGGTAAATGGGCCTGGTTCGCGCGCAGTTGTTTGGGTGCAGGGGTGTACGCGCGAGTGTCCGGGTTGTTTTAATGAAGCTTCTTGGTCATTTGAGGTAAATCAACTCCTAACTGTAGATAACCTGGCAGAAAAAATCTTCGCTGACTCTCGTAACCAAGGAGTCACGTTTTCTGGTGGAGAACCCTTCTGGCAAGCTTCTGCACTGTCTAACTTAGCCAAAAAAGTCAAAGCAGCAGGTTTAAACGTTATGTCTTTTACTGGCTTTACCCTAGAGCAACTCCAATCTGATTATGCACCACATGGCGCCAAAGACTTGTTAACACAACTTGATATTTTGGTCGATGGCGCCTACTTAGAGGAGTTAGCGGTGAACTCTCCTAATTCTCCGGTTTCTTCGAGTAACCAGCGAGTCCATGTTTTTAACCCAGCGCTCTCTGACAAAATTAATTGGGCTAGCGACCAGCTTGAAGTTCATATTTTTAAGGATGGTAGCCGCTTAATAACTGGTTATCAAGGAGGGTTGGAGCTAACAACAGGAGAATAAGTATGGTGGGCAGTGAACCAGTTGGCGCGTCTCGGTTTCCGTGTGCGTCAAACTGGTGAACCCGGAGGGTGCCCACCTTACTGTTACATCCGTTGCCAACGAGCCATTACCAAAAGCTATACTATACTAGGTATAGATATCAAATTTTATACCATTAACTCAAAACGCTACGACAAAACCGTTTCAATAATTCTAGTGTGAGGAATATGGTTTCAGTTTCATTTTCAAAATATTTAGCAAGTGCAGTAAGTATAATTGCTATAAGCTTTGGATTTATTGGTTACAGTAATGCAGCACCTACGCACTCGCGAGTTCCAGCGAGTCTATTTATAGCGTCGTCGTCAAAACCTGCAACGGCAACTTCTTCTCAATTAGATTTACCGCTACTAATTAAAACAGGAGAAAGTTTTTTTAAAGGTAGTAATTATCAAACTGTATCAGAAATGCAGTTAAGAGGAGCCAAGCAAAATACAGATGTTACCTTTTATATACAAGCCAAAACTACAGTCAATTCGACGAATCAATTTAGGTCAGAAATTGCCTTTACTCAAGATGGTAAACCAAGCAAAGAATCAGCAGTTGTAGTTTCTGATGGTAAACAAGTTTACATATATAGACCTGATTTGAAACAATACAGTGTAATTTCATTTCAAGCATTTAATAAGTCAGATGATTCGTTTTTAATTGGTCTTTCTTCTTCGTTTTTCCTTGAATTTGCCAATAATATGGGTAAATATATTGCTAGCGGCGCCTTATCTCAACCAGAAGTTATCAAAGAAATTAGCACAGCAGCAAATCAAGCAATTCAAGGAGAAACACGTGACATTGAAGGCAAGCAAACATACGTGTATTCATTCAACGACCCCAAACAAGGATATACTATAAGTGCTTTCGTTAACCCACAACTAGCCAACCTCGAACAAATGCAAATTGTTGGCAAAGATGATGGTTTAGATATTGCAATAATTGAAAAAATCCAACAGCGCACCGAAGTCAAAAATCTGGCGCCGCAAACCTTCAAATTTACACCTCCTAAAGGCACCAAAAAAGTAAAATCCCTATCAATTAGCCCGTTCTAATATCAGCTTCAAACATTTGATGCGCGAATAACGATCAATAAAACTCTTGTGGGATGGGCATCGCAAGCCCCGTCCCTTCATACAAAATAATTACTTTACATTCCCACAGCAGGCACACATTACTATTATTCTAACGAAATCAAATTGATTAAATTAGAAAACCGCTTAAAGTCGCTTACATTGTGTGTAATTAGCTGAGGAATATCATAAGCCAGCATTGTCGCAACAATATTAGCATCGTGAATTTGCCTACCCCCAACAGTATATTTTTGAAGTAAATCTAATAAATTTTGGGTAACTTCAAAATTATCTTCTGCAACTAAAAATTGGTTTTGAAAGTCTTCGACGTCTTTTTTAAGAGCTCCAGGTGATAAAGCAATAGTAAAATTTTGTGGACGACTAAGGGTTGCTAGGTACTCTCGCAGAACTTGCCTGCTAATCCATAAATTATTACCAGCAGCACTCAATTCTACAAGAGTTTGCCGTGCGATTGCGTGCAAAGGAGCAGTTACTACACTAGCAAAAACAAGTACATTAGTGTCAATAAAAATAGAGTTATTACCTACCGTCGTCACCGTACATATCCTCACGTCGAAGAGAAAGATTAGGGTTCCAAGAACCAAGATCATGCTTAGGAAGATCAAGAAGCGATGACTTGACTTTAGGAAGTGAGTTTCCTTCAATTACTAAGACAACCTGATACTCTCCAGGAGGCATAGCAACTGGGATATTTACACTCAGTTGACCACTTGTGTCTATTTGTACTTTGGTTTGAAGAGTTTTCATTGTTGGATAACAGTAGATTAGTACTTCTATTTAATCATAAACGATATGATGACATGAAGAAATGCATCTAAAATCTTTATATGAAGCTCTAAGGAATGAATTTATGCGTTTACTACACACAATGCTGCGGGTGGGGAATCTTGAAGAGTCGTTAAAGTTTTACTGTAATGTCCTGGGGATGAAATTACTACGACGAAAGGATTATCCGGGTGGAGAATTTACACTCGCGTTTGTTGGGTATGGTGACGAATCTGATACATCGGTGTTAGAACTAACTTATAATTGGGGTAAAGAAAAATATGATTTAGGCGATGCTTATGGTCATATTGCACTTGGGGTGGATGATATTTATGCTACCTGCGATGAAGTTAAAAAGCTTGGTGGTAAGGTAACGCGCGAACCAGGGCCCATGAAACACGGTTCAACCGTTATTGCATTTATTGAAGACCCCGATGGTTATAAGGTAGAACTAATACAGTTGGGTACTCAGGGTTCAAAAGCCAAAAATGAAACTAATCAAGAGTTAGTTAATAAATAATTTTTACATATAGTGCAGGTGTGATGGAGTTGAAGCCTAAACAGTATACGCGGTTGTCGCAGTTGCAACCGCCCCCTAAACTCATTGGTTTATTGAGTTGCGGTATATTTAGCCAGTTGTGTTTCCCTTCAATGGCATCTTTACCACATTATGAGGCGCCTACAATCGATGTAGGTGTTCAAGTTGCAGAATTTTCACCCATCGCTACTGACCCTGTAACACCTCCAGATAGCAACCCAGATGCATTAGAGCAATTACCGATGGTGAACGAACTAGAGGACGTTAAACCAACTGATTGGGCATATCAAGCATTAAAGTCGCTAATGGAACGTTACGGTATATTATCGGCGTATCCAGACAAAACATTTCGCGGTAATAAACCAATGACGCGATATGAGTTTGCCGCAGCACTGGCGACAACTCTTGATAAAATTGAAGAAATACTCGCGAATGCCATCGGTGACCAATATGTTCGGCAAGATGCAATTACAGTTCGGCGCCTGCAAAAAGAGTATGCTACTGTATTAAGCCAAGTTAGAGAACGTATTGACAATACAGAGTATAAAGCAGCGGAACTTGAAGCAAATCAATTTTCGACCACAACTAAATTAGAAGGACAACAAATAGCTGGCATTACAGGGGGAAGTAGTGCTTCGAGTACAATTGTGTCGCGTACTCGTTTGAACTTAATAACTAGCTTTAATCAAAAAGATTTACTCGTCACACAGTTAGAGTCAGGTAATAACGGTAGTGATGCTGTGGGAGCAGAACAGCGAGAAGGGTTTAATTTATTAGGTAGTGCAGGTTTATTTGCGAATGCTGGTGGGCTTGATTATAGTGATTATGAGTCAAATTTGAAATTAAGGCGCCTATATTACACATTTCGTCCCCAAGATGACTTAGCTGTAACAGTAGGGGCAAAAATGGCGCCACGTGATTTTATCGATAAAAACTCTTATGCTAACGATGAAGCACTTGATTTTAGTTCGGGTATATTTTTAAATAATCCACTTATCGTCCAAAATCAAATTGACCGTACATCTGGTGCCGGTGTTGCCGTAGCATGGAGTCCCAAAGATAGTAAATTTGCAGCACGTGGTCTATATATAGCAGCAGACGCAAATCAACCAACTCAAGGCATATCAGGAGACAGGCGCCAAGCGAGCGTAGAATTAGAATATGCTCCTAGCAATCAGCTAAAATTAAAATTACAATATACTAACGCTCAAATTAACGACACTGATATCAACGCTTTTGGTGTTAACGCTGAGTACCGAATGAATCTAAACACTGGGTTTTTTGGAAGAGTGGGATACGGAAGTTACAAAGGATTTAACACCGCTATCAACCGTAATTTAGACGCACATCCTTTTAGTTGGTCAGTAGGTTTACAACAGCGTAACCTTGTCATACCGGGAACCCTTGCTGGAGTAGCAGTTGGTCAACCTTTTGTAACAGGTGACTTAGGAAACGCAACTCAAACTAACTTCGAGGCATTTTATAACCTTAGACTTAGTGACAGCGTAAGCGTCACCCCCATATTTACCATCGTCACCAACCCCGACAACGACAAAGATAACGGTACAATTTGGCAAAGCACCCTCAGAACAGTATTTTCGTTTTAAACAATGTAGAGACGCGACATGTCGCGTCTCCCCAGGAGTCAAGAGTTAAAACTAATATCAGGTCAACACGTCTTAACGTGTAATAATCTCTAATGGTTAAACAGCTAGCTTCTCTTCTAGCTTTTTGTACTAGTTACAATAAAGTTGGCACCGAGGTTTAAGCTTTTAGCATGATGTAGCCTTACTGAAAAGGCTTCAAAATGCGAGTATATATATTGTAGATAATTCTGCTAAGTAAAAAAATTAAAAATCCTAACCCTAGACGTGATAAATCACGTCTCTACATTGCTCTTAACTCATAACTATTTAAAATGCAGCCTACAGACCCCGATAAATTTACAGATAAAGCTTGGGATATCATTGTTAAGTCACAGGATATCGTTCGTGCTTACCAACAGCAGCAGTTGGATGTTGAGCATTTAATTATTGCTGCCTTACAACAAGATAACGGATTAGCCGCGCGTTTAATTAACCGTGCAGGCGCCGATGCCAATAAAATACTACAGCAACTCGAAGATTACGCACGTCGTCAACCAAAAGTCGCTCGTGGAGAACAATTGTATTTAGGTCGTAGTTTAGATACAATGCTTGACCGTGCAGAAGAAGCACGAACACGAATGAATGATTCGTATATATCAGTAGAGCATATGTTGTTGGGTTTCGTTGATGATGAACGTATCGGAAAAAAAGTTCTCAGAAACGTTGATTTAGATGTAACGAAGTTAGAGAATACAATTAAAACGGTACGTGGTAGTCAAAAAGTCACCGACCAAAACCCAGAGTCACGTTACGAAGCACTACAAAAATTTGGACGCGATTTGACGGAAGCTGCAAAAGCTGGGAAACTTGACCCTGTAATTGGGCGTGATGATGAAATTCGTCGAGTTATTCAAGTACTTTCACGACGTAGTAAAAATAACCCTGTATTAATTGGGGAACCTGGAGTAGGTAAAACTGCTATTGCCGAAGCGTTAGCACAACGGATAGTAAATGGTGACGTTCCTGAGTCTTTGAAAAACCGTCAGTTAATTTCGTTAGATATTGGTAGTTTAATTGCAGGCGCCAAATATCGAGGTGAGTTTGAAGACCGTCTCAAAGCAGTTCTACGTGAAGTTACTGAATCTAACGGGCAAATAGTTTTATTTATAGATGAGCTACATACCGTTGTTGGTGCAGGTTCTGGACAACAAGGTTCAATGGATGCTGGGAATTTGCTTAAGCCAATGTTAGCACGTGGTGAATTACGGTGTATCGGCGCCTCTACTTTAGATGAGTACCGTAAATATATAGAGAAAGATGCTGCGTTAGAAAGACGTTTTCAACAGGTTTATGTAGACCAACCCACTGTTGAAAATACAATCTCGATATTGCGGGGTTTGAAAGAACGTTATGAAGTTCACCATAACGTCAAAATATCTGATAGTGCATTAGTAGCTGCTGCCACATTATCAGCACGTTATATTTCTGACCGTTTTCTACCTGATAAAGCGATTGACTTAGTTGACGAAGCTGCTGCACAATTGAAAATGGAAATCACTTCTAAACCAGCGGACTTAGAAGCGATAGACAGGCGCCTAATGCAGTTGGAAATGGAAAAGCTTTCGTTAGCAGGGGAAGAAAAAACAACCCTACAAACCAAAGAAAGATTGCAGCGTATTGAGTCAGAAATTTCGAGCTTAACCGAGAAACAGCACGAATTAAATGACCAATGGCAAGGTGAGAAAAATATATTAGAAGCAATTAGTGCCTTAAAGCAAGAAGAAGAAAAGCTGCGGGTACAAATTGAGCAAGCCGAACGCGCGTATGATTTGAATAAAGCAGCGCAGTTAAAGTACGGCAAATTAGAAGGAGTGCAACGCGAACGCGAAGCCAAAGAAACCCAATTAGTAGACTTACAAAGCGAAGGTTCAACTTTATTACGCGAGCAAGTAACCGAAGCTGATATTGCTGAAATTGTTGCTAAATGGACAGGTATTCCTGTAAACCGTTTATTAGAATCAGAACGGAAAAAGCTTCTGCAACTCGAAAGTCATTTACATTTACGTGTAGTAGGACAATCTGAAGCAGTCGAAAAAGTTTCTGCTGCCATACGGAGGGCACGTGCAGGGTTAAAAGACCTTAACCGTCCCATTGGTTCATTCTTATTTATGGGACCAACAGGTGTAGGAAAAACTGAATTAGCGCGCGCATTAGCACAATTTATGTTTGACTCCGACGATGCCATAGTGCGTCTCGATATGTCTGAGTACATGGAAAAACACTCAGTATCTCGACTTGTTGGCGCCCCTCCAGGATATGTTGGTTACGAAGAAGGAGGACAACTTTCCGAAGCGGTACGGCGCCGTCCTTACTCAGTAGTACTTTTAGATGAAGTGGAAAAAGCGCATCCCGATGTATTTAATATACTTTTACAAGTACTCGATGATGGTAGAATTACAGACTCTCAAGGACGTGCCGTAGACTTTCGTAACACCGTAATTGTGATGACCAGCAACATCGGTAGCGAACATATCCTTGATATTTCTGGCGATGACAATCAGTATGAAAAAATGCGTAACCGCGTATTAGAATCACTTCGAGTCCACTTCCGTCCCGAATTCGTCAACCGCGTCGATGATTTAATAATCTTCCATCCTCTCAGCCGTAGCGAAATGGGTCAAATCATTAGAATTCAACTCAAACGAGTCGAAAGCTTACTTGCAGACCAAAAAATCAGCTTAGAAATATCTAAAGAAGCTTGCGAGTATTTAATAGAAGTAGGTTACGACCCAACATATGGCGCCAGACCCATCAAACGCGCGATACAAAGAGAAGTCGAAAATACCTTGGCAACCAAAATTCTCGAAAACACTTTCGTCCCCGGAGACACCGTTATTATCGACAAAGGAGAACATGGTTTATCTTTTGATAAAAAGGCGCCTGCCATTACCATAACTCCAACAACAGTCCAACTAATAGAAACAACCTCAGAAGTAAGCTAACTTAAATTAAACCAATGAGTGGAACTTAAAACTCTTGTGGAACGGGCATCCCTGCCCGTCCTCTTTCTGATTACTAAACCAAAAACTTAAAAAAACAATAAATTTACTCTCAAAAAAATTTAATATATTTAAATGCTTAAAATTAGAAGTTAGCATTAGAATATGAGTGACGAAGAAATAGTAGGCTTTATTACGGACGAAGAAATTTACCAAAGGCTTGGAGACATTGTTAGTAAATTTAAACTGCTTGAATGTGACAAGTGTGCTATGGCAGTTGTACAATGGTTAAAAAGTTATGGAATTAATGGAACTCTTCTGAAACTAGAAACAAAGTATGATGATGAGGATTTTGTTCTTAGTACACGTTTAGAGCAACTTGGTATAGGAGAATCAATAACCAGAAATGGTATTCACTATGGAGTCGAAGTCAGAGGAAAAGTTTTTGATAATTTATCCAAAATGGGAATGTCTAGAGAGGATTGGATTAAAGATTTTCACTCATTCAGCGATGAGTTTGAAATAGAAATAATTGAAAAATTTTAAATTTCATAAAATTACAAGGAAACAATTATGAGTAAACTATACGAATTGTTAGAAAAAATTAAACAAAGACCTGGAATGTATCTAGGCGCCGCATCAATAAGTTCCCTAAGAATGTTTTTAGTAGGTTATCAATTTGCCCGTCGAGAAATGGGATTAGAAAATCAAGACAGCGAAAGCGACTTTTATAAAAATTTCCAACCGTGGCTACAACAAAAATTAGAAGTAAAAACTGTTAATTCTTGGGATAAAATTATTTTGCTCTATTCAGTAGACGAAAAAGAAGGTTTCACATACTTTTTTCAACTTTTAGATGAGTTTTTGAAACGAGACAAGACTTTAATAGTTGAGAAAACAGATGTTGCTCACTACCAACGGTGAAAGCTTAGTAAACCAAGATTCTGTAACATTATGGCGCTTGTGTATCCTCTATGTTGGCGTATTATCAAGCATGAAATTAGGAATGGTAAAGTAGGTTGGGCTTTTGAACATCCAACACTATTTTGCAATCTCACAAATTTACCTACCCCTAATTTGACAACTTTGGATATAGAAGCATTTTTTGGAACAAGTAAAAAAGATGTAGTTATAGAATTATTTCGTATTAATGGTGGACAGCATGGATATTATCTAGCCAACCTACTAGAGAAAAAATATTATTACTGCGGCGCCACTGAGGAGGATTTACAAGCTAAGTTTAAAGAACTGGGTATTGGTAGATTTAAGTAATTGTTTATACTTGTTATACGTTTTTTGCTTTTTAGTATTTCTTATCTTACCTAAAAACTTAGCTAGGCGCAAAATCTATCGTTAATACCATTTATTGATTAAATTTTGTTGAGCTACACAATGAAATTAAACAATGTTATTCAAGTTTGGTACAGATAACGTACTAAAAACATAATGTAATTATTTGATACAATATTTGATACAAAAATCAACATGAACGTAATTGACGAATAAAGTAACTGATTTTAACCAAGTCTTCAGCGCGATTATTTGTACAAAACCACCTCACTTTATCAGGAAATGTAGGTCTTTTTACGGCAATGTCATTGTTTTATGACTTCTAGTTATAACTGCTAACTAAATATGATCAGATGTTAACTTTGGTTAAAACTCTTGTGGGATGGGCATCCTTGCCCGTCCTTAGCTCATTGTAATAACAAGAAACCGGGTTTCCTTTGGTAAATATCGATGATTATCATGTTCAGTGATGGGGAAACCCGGTTTCTGGGGGAGGGGGTGGGGAAAACCGAATTTGGGGTTGTCGGCAAACAGTACTTAGTGGTTGGGAGGCATTTGGCTACGGTTGCGCTTACAATCCTTAATGGAAATGTCTTTAGGAATAGGTCAAGAGAGCTATTCTGTATAAAACCCATTAAAATTTATTAGTCTTTCACACACAGGAATTATGCTAGAGCAAGGTACTATCAGTATTCATACCGAGAATATATTCCCGATTATTAAGAAGTCGCTTTACTCTGACCATCAAATCTTCTTTCGGGAACTTGTGTCGAACGCGGTGGATGCTATTCAGAAGTTGAGTATGGTATCACGCGCGGGTGAGTACTCTGGTGATATTGGGGAACCTGAAATCGTTGTTGCTATCGACAAAGATAAAAAGACGCTCTCAATTACCGATAATGGGATTGGGATGACGGCTGATGAAATTAAGAAGTATATCAACCAGGTCGCTTTTTCTAGCGCGGAAGAATTTATCCAGAAGTATAAGGGTGACTCTAATCAGCCTATTATCGGTCACTTTGGTTTGGGCTTCTACTCTTCGTTTATGGTAGCGAAGCAAGTAGAAATCGATACTTTGTCATATAAAGACGGCGCCTCTGCAGTACATTGGAGTTGCGACGGTTCACCCAATTTCACACTCGAAGACTCTGCGCGTACTACTCGTGGTACTACTATTACGCTGCATTTAATGGAGGAGGAAGAAGAGTATCTCGAAGAAGCGCGCGTTAAGACTCTGGTTAAAACCTATTGTGACTTTATGCCAGTTGCCATTAAACTTGGTGATGAAGTTCTTAATAAACAAAAGGCGCCTTGGCGTGAGTCATCGAGTAATCTAAGTAAAGAAGATTATTTAGAGTTTTATCGATACCTGTATCCATTCCAAGAAGAACCTTTGCTTTGGGTGCATTTGAATACTGATTACCCATTTATTATCAATGGAATTTTGTATTTTCCGAAACTGCGTCCTGATGTAGATGTTACCAAGGGACAAATTAAGCTGTTCTGTAACCAAGTATTTGTCAGCGATAACGTTGAAGAAATTATCCCGCAGTTCCTTTTACCAATGCGGGGTGTTGTTGATAGTACAGATATTCCGCTTAACGTGTCGCGTAGTTCGCTGCAAGGTGATAGAACAGTTAAGAAGATTGGTGATTATATTGCCAAGAAAGTTGGGGATAGACTCAAGGAACTTTACCGTGATAACCGTGAACAATATGTAGGTGCATGGAAAGACTTGGGAACTTTCGTTAAATTCGGCGCCCTCAACGACGAGAAATTTAAGAAGCAAGTTGAAGATATAATTGTCTTCCGCACAACTTACCAACCAAGCCAAGATACTCCAACTGTACAAGTACAAACCGAAGATAGTGATGCTTGGCAAGATGTAAATGCAGGCGCCAAATTACCTTATACCAACATTAAAGAGTATTTGGAACGTAACAAAGAGCGTCACGAGAACCGTGTATTCTACTGTACCGACGAAGCATCACAAGCAACATACGTAGAATTGCATAAGAGTCAAGGATTGGAAGTCCTATATATGGACTCCTTTATTGACACTCACTTTATCAACTTCTTAGAGCGCGAATACAACGACGTTAAATTTACGCGCGTAGACTCAGAACTTGATAACACCCTGCTCGATAAAGAAAAACCAGCAGAAATAGTAGACCCCACCACAAACAAAACGAAGAGCGAAGTTATCAAAGAACTGTTTGAGAAAGCCATCAACAAGCCTAAACTGAACATTCGTACAGAATCATTAAAATCAGATAATCCACAGGGTACACCACCAGCAATGGTACTACTACCTGAAATATTGCGGCGCCTGCGCGAGATGAACGCAATGATGCAGCAACAAGCAGTAGAATTCCCTGATGAACATGTTTTGGTAGTAAACACAGCACACCCATTAATACAAAACTTGGCAACATTGAGCCAAGGTACTATTATTCAAGGTGGAGGAGAGTCCCCAACCGGACACCTAGCAAACATGATATGCCAACACGTATATGACTTGGCGCTAATGTCGCAAAAAGGCTTTGACGCAGAAGGAATGAAATCTTTTGTCGAACGCTCCAATGATGTACTAACCAAGTTGACCGAACAAGCAACCAAATAGTAGAAAGTGCTGAGTGCTGAGTGCTGAGTAAAGAACACTCTTCTTCCTACTCAGCACTCAGCACTCAAAACTCAGCACTAGTTGTACAATTAGGGATTGTTACCAAAAAATCGGAGAAAAAATAAAATGGCTCGTCGCTGTCAATTAACTGGTAAAAAAGCGAATAACGGTTATGCACTTTCGCACTCACACCGTCGCACCAAGCGTTTGCAACAAGCTAACCTGCAAACAAAGCGTCTTTGGTGGGCAGAAGGGAACCGTTTTGTGAAACTAAAGATTTCGACCAAAGCTCTCAAAACCATCGAAATCAAGGGTTTAGCTGCAATGGCAAAAGAAGCTGGTCTCAATTTAAACCACTACTAAACCGCGCGCTTGCTTTTAGTTTGAGTAAGGTGGGCAGTGCCCACCCAGAGCTAAACAACTTTTTGCTGTTTACGTACACGATATAAACATGCACCAATCGCACTACTAGCTAGTAAAGCAATCACTGAAGATGGTTCAGGTACTGCGGTATAAGTAAGATTATCAAGAGAGAATCGCGGATTATTCGGGTTTAAAAATAATTCACTATTAAAGCTCAAAATCGCCTTTTTAATTGGGGCGCCACTGTATTTAAATAGTCCTTCAGATAGAATGGCTAATGGTGCTGTATTGACTGCCGTAATTCCTAAAGAATTTAATGCTTGGTCTAATAGTTCTACAGAAAAACCAGGCGCCAAAGGTCGAAAAGCCTCTACACCAACGGCAAACTCTAACGCTGCAACTGGTGCAGCAAAGTCTAGAGATAAAATTCCTTTAGCATTACCCTCTAACAATGGTTGTTGAATATTAGCTAATAAATTGGGAGGTAATTGTGGTGGAAAAGATGCATTGTACATTGCATCGTTTGAGTCAACACCATCTATTTTAAAATCAAAAGTTACCCCTTTTACTGTCAAATTATCCACAGGTGTAGGAAAACCTAATTCATCGAAAGTTAATTTTGTTACAGCGTCGGCATTAGTTGTGCTAAAGACAATACAAGCCATGCTGAAAACAGCAAGCGATAACTTATTGGTGGTAGACATAATACTAAGTGTTTATACTGCTATGCCTCAAATATTACCATTTGCTGTTGTAGATAATTTGATGTTTTTTTCGCGTATTTACGATTTTTAAGATGATTTCAAGGCAATACTTATATTTTCAAATTCAATCACAAATAATATTACCTGAACGCATATAATAATTATTAATTTTTGCAGCTACTTTAATGTAGTAAAAAGCACATAAAATCTTATTATTATTATTATGAACCTATAATACGATTCAGCTATAGCGGCTACTTTGATTCAACAATGATTCCCGAATTTGATGAAAATGGAAATCTACCACCAGGGGTGTATTTTTGTGATTGGGACGAGTTTAAAGAAAGATTTGGGTACACGCCCAAACGCTCAAGAATGATAGAAGGACTAGAAGAGGTAATAGAACATCTTAACTGACCGGAATGCACCTTCGATTGGGATGGTAAGGTGGGCACTGCCCACCCGACGTAAAAGCACATGTTACAACTTTCCATTGCAAAAACTGCGAGATTTGCCAAAGTATTCAATTGAACGAATTAATCAGTTACAACATAAAGAAAAATTATTGTTAGCTCACGAATTTTATAATCCTGATAATTATGAAGCTTTGAGCGTAAGTACTGAAGACCATTATATAGTTGGTTATTGTCCAAGATATTTATTTGCAGAAGTATTTGAACAAATAAAACAAAAATCGCGTGTCGAAATACGAGTAGAACATGTCAACGAACCTTCTACACTGTTTCAATTTCGTTTGATGTGTGAGATGACTTTTGATATAAACAATGAAGGGCGCCTGTTTTCAGGTCAGCAATATCAACCGCTTATCACTGAAAAAGCAATAGTATAATATATAAATATAAATCTATGGTTTTTCAACCACGCTTCAATTATTGTGACGCACTAGTAAAACATCTGGGAACTATTGAAGCAGCGCGCGCTGTTATCGAAGTATTACCGCTTCCTCCTGATACTGCATTGCGGTTACGTCATGATGCTGTGCAAAAAAGCACGCGCAGTTCGACGCAAATTGAGGGAAATCCTTTAGATGAAGCATCTGTTAGACGTGCAATAGCTTAAGTTATTACACTGGTTAAAAAGTATGTATTATTACTGTAAAATCATTATTTCTCTCAGTACTATAAAATTGTCTTTAATTTCCGCGTCTTACCCGCCTTAGATAAAGATGCCAAAAAATGGCTTTTAATTCAAAAATGTAGTACAGGAATTAAATCAGTAAAGGTTATAGCTGATTAATACAATGATAATTTAAAGACTTCCAAGCAAAAAATAACAAAAATTTCTTGTGGGATGGGCATCCTTGCCCGTCCCAAACTTAGGCATTTTACATATACGCACGCTCCATAAATAATTTTAATTATTAAGACTTCATAAAAAATTTATATATTAAATATTTTATGTTTAATAATCACGTACTATCCAGGATGCACAAAAAGTTGAATTAAATTCATGATTGACCACGATGGCTTGTTTAAAAAGTTAATACAGAATTTTTTCCTTGAATTTATCGAGTTATTTTTTCCAGATATCAGTGATGTTTTGGATAAAGACTCAATCACATTTTTACCACAAGAGATACTTACAGATGTTAGAAAAGGTGAGAAAAAACTTATAGATGTATTAGTCCAAGCAAAATACAAAAACGAGACGACGCTATTTATTATACACATCGAGCATCAGTCTTATATTCAAAAAGATTTTAGTGAACGTATGTTTTTGTACTTCGCTGATTTGTTTAAAATCTATGGAATTCCAATAATACCAATCGTGATTTTCTCTCATGATGCACCGTTGACTATACAACCAGCATCATTCAACATCAGCGCAAGAGGCAAGAGTGTAATGCAGTTTGATTATGAAGTAGTTCAGTTAAATCAACTTGACTGGCAAGACTTTGTGAATAAACAAAATCCTGTTGCCAGTGCTTTGATGTCAAAAATGCACATGGATGTTGCAGAACGTCCAATGGTAAAGCTAATTTCACTACAGGTACTCGCTTCGTTAGGGCTAAATCCTGCACAAGTCGAACAAATCTCTGTTTTTATTGATACGTACCTTAAACTCAATACAGAGGAAGAAGAAGTGTTTAATTCACAAATTGCTACCATAGAAACAAAAAAGAAGGAGCAAGTTATGGAAATTGTTACTAGCTGGATGGAAAAAGGTATAGAGAAAGGCAAGGAACTAGGTAAGGAGGAAGGTATAGAAATAGGTAGGGAAGAAGGTATGGAACTAGGTAAAGAACTAGGTAAGCAAGAGGAAGCTGCATCGGTAGTTCTGTTGCTACTTCAACGTCGTTTCGGGGACTTAAGTCAAAGTCAGCAAGAACGTATTAAAGGTCTTTCTAGAAAACGTTTAGAAGATTTGATAGCAGCGCAGCTAGATTTTAATTCAATTACAGATTTGAAGAAATGGCTCGCGCGCGTTTGATTATATAGAAACCCTAAATTGTTTTTAAAAAAATCTTAGTATCTGTAAGGATACTGCTGGCGATTCGAGGGTGGCACCCATTATTTCATGAAAACCGACGTGTAGAGACGTGAAATTTCACGTCTCTACATCTTTGGAAACAACGCAAAATCGTCTAACTGAGGGGTCAGACCTACCATTCGCCAGCAGTATCCTGTAAGGTGGGCAGTGCCACCTTACGTGTTAGTTAAATACGAACACAAACAATTTGAACGGTTTAGGAATATGGGCGCCGATATAATCTCTACAAAATCTTAATTTTAAAATGATGACTGGGCATACTAAGGGTAGCTTCTCTTTTCCTTTGATATTATGACTGTTGACTTTACTGTTGCTATTCCTACTTATAACGGCGCCAGTCGTTTACCGAAAGTGCTATATAAGTTACAGATGCAGACAGGTATTGAGCACCTGAGTTGGGAAATAATCATTGTTGATAATAATAGTAGTGATGAAACGGCGAAGTTAGTTCAAGAGTATCAGGAAAATTGGCGCCATGCTGCTAAGTTGCGTTATTGTGTGGAATGCAAACAAGGTGCCGCGTTTGCGCGTCAGCGGGCGATAATGGAGGCGAAAGGGGAAATAGTTGGGTTTTTGGATGATGATAATTTGCCTTATGAGACTTGGATATTAGAGGCGTATAAGTTTATTCAAGAATATCCTCAAGCAGGCGCCATTGCTAGTCAAATTCACGGTGACTTTGAAGTTGAACCACCAGAGAGTTTGAAGTCGTTGGTTTTTTACTTGGCTATTACAGAACGTGGTGATAAACCTCATATATTTGAACCGCGTCGTAAGGGGTTTCCTCCATCTGCGGGTTTGGTGGTTCGCAGGGATGCATGGAAGGTATCGGTTCCAGCGCAGTTGTTTTTAGTGGGTCGAGTTGGTAATTCGATGATAGGTAGCGAAGATGCAGAGGCTTTATTTTATATTCATAAAGCTGGTTGGGAAATTTGGTATAATCCTGCAATGGTGGTTGACCATGTTATTCCGGCATGGCGCCTGGAAAAGAGTTATTTAGTTAATTTAATGCGTGGAGTTGGGTTAGCACGGTTTTATTTAAGGATGCTGCTACTCAAAACTTGGCAACGACCTTTTGCTTTTTTTGTTTATATTGTGAATGATTTGAGAAAGTTATTAGTGTATTTTGTGCGTAATTATAAGGTGATGAAAAGTGATGTATTAGTGGCTTGCGAGATGGAAAGGCTACTTGGTACTTTTATAAGTCCATTTTATTTGTTTAGGAATGTAATTAAGAGTTTAATCCCCCCAACCCCCCTTAATAAGGGGGGCTTAAGATAGCTCATTTTTACTCTTACTTCATAACAGCTAAAAATACTTTTTTTTCCTGTTCCCCCCTTATTAAGGGGGGCTAGGGGGGATTTCAAATAATTTCACAAACAAATCCGCAAATTAACTGAGCCGTTTCGCTATTGATTTAAATTAGCATATCAATTATATTTTATTTAATTGATATTATATGCCTATTGTCTCAGTTATTATCCCAGTATATAATGGCGAAAAAACTATAAAAAAAACAATTGATAGTGTATTAAAACAAACTTTAACAGACTTTGAATTAATTGTAATTGATTCTGGCTCTACTGATTCCACATTCTCAATAGTTTCACAAATTCAAGATTCTCGACTTCGTGTATACTCATATCCAAAAGCAAATGTTGCAGTTAATCGTAACCGTGGATTTGAACATTGTTTAGGTAAATTTGTCAGTTTTTTGGATGCTGATGACCTTTGGGCACCTGACAAACTCGAAGCGCAGTACAATGCATTAGTAGAAAGTAAAGCTGTAGTGGCTTATAGTTTTACTGATGCTATAGATGAAAATGATAAATTTCTGCGTCCATGTAGTCATGCAGCGTGGTCAGGTGATGTATTTTCACAACTGCTTTTAGATGACTTTATTGGCAGTGGTTCAAATGTGATGATACGTGCTGAGGCATTTACAGAAGTTGGTGGTTTTGATGGTTCGCTTTCTAACGCGCAAGATACAGACTTGTGGGTTCGTTTAGCTGCAATAGGTGATTTTGTTGCAGTAAAAAAAGTACAAGTGTTATACCGTATATCCGCAAATTCTATGTCTTCTAACGTATTAGGACTAGAAAAATCTAATCTAGAAGTTATTGAACGAGCTTATAAGCATCCAAAAGCAACTCAGTATAAGCATTTAAAATCAGTAAGTATAGGAAACCTATATAAATATCTTAGTCATAAAGCACTTTCGGCGCCACCTGGTCAACATAATGCCCAAATTGCAGCAAGATTTTTAGTTACAGCAGTTAAATATGATAAAACTTTGCTATTTAAACCTATTTTATATAAAGCTTTATTAAAACTGGCAGCAATGTCGTTTTTATCTCCAAAAGGCGCCAGTGACTTATTAAATAGATTTCCTCGTCTTTCAGATACAAGTACATTTTTTGGTTATATCAAAGTTAATTGATCCCCCCAACCCCCCTTAATAAGGGGGGCTATGAATTGTTGATAGAAAAGTGAAGTCAAGTAAAATTTGTATCCTCTCTTGTTCCCCCCTTATTAAGGGGGGCTAGGGGGGATTTAATCATACAATTACAAGCACACTCCAGACAGGCGCCAACTTTGATTAGTGCCAGTACAGAAACTGTCATAACACTAATCATTCAAATGTTTTTCATAGTATTTTAATGCTATTAGAGCGCTGAAGTTGTTAATCAGCCTAGCTTTAGCCTCTGCATAAAACACTCAACTGACCTTGACCAGGGTGACAAATGAAGCGAGACCCAATATTCTATAAACTTTTCCAGCAATCTCCAAGCGCGCTATTTCAACTACTTAAGACACAACCACCAAACGCAAACGCTTATAGGTTCGAGTGTGTAGCAGTGAAAGAGCCAAAATTTGAAATCGATGGCGTATTCTTGCCACCAGCAACCAACAAAAGTGGAATTGTGTATTTTTGTGTTCGCGTAGCATGCCGTCAGGCACAGCACGGTTCGAGAAGGATGAGATGTTATATGAAAAATTTTTTGCTGAATCTCATCTTTATTTTTATCGCAACCGTTCAAAATTCAGTGACTGGCAAGCTGTTGTAATTTACCCATCGAAAAGTGTAGAGCAAAGTAATGTTTATCCACATCGCTCGTATCTTAATGGCGGGCAAGTACATAGAGTTTATTTGGATGAACTAGGAGATATTCGTACACTCCCAATTTGGGTTGCTGTAATGGTGTTGACTACACTGAGTGAAGCAGTGGCGCCAACAGAAGCAAGATATTTGCTCGAACGCTCACGACAAGAACCGGAAGTTTCAAGTGGCGCCGTACTTGAGGTGGTAACGTCGATAATGGTTTACAAGTTTGAACAACTGAGTAGAAACGATATAGATACTATGTTAGGCATAACAATAAAGGAAACACGAGTTTACCAAGAAGCTAGAGAAGAAGGACGAGAAGAAGGACGAGAAGAACAAGCAGTCAATTTCATCGCCCGTCTTTTAAAGAAACGATTTGGGCACTCACTATCTGAAGAGATGCGCGAGCGACTAGAGAATTTACCCTTACCTAATCTTGAAAGTTTGAGTGAGGATTTATTGGATTTTAGTTCTTTCGCTGATTTACAACCTTGGTTGGACACGAAGGTAATTTGATTTTCGCCTTGGCTTATGCATCCAAACACTAAAAATATTATTACCAGGTGAAGAATGAAACGAGACTCAATATTTTACGAATTTTTTCAACAATATCCATCGATACTATTTCAATTACTTAAGACACCACCGCCCAATGCGGACGCTTACACATTTGATAGTGTTATTCTAAAAGAGTCGAAATTTGAAATTGATGGCATATTCTTGCCACCGGAAAGCAAAGAGCCTGGAACTGTGTATTTTTGTGTTCGCGTAGCATGCCGTCAGGCACAGTGCAATTCCAGAAGGACGAGAGGTAAAATTTGAAGCAGAGGCGCCCGTTGTTTCTGTAATTAGGGCTTGCTGAATAGAATTAAAACCTTTACCATGTAAGGGTTTCAAACATTTAGATTCCAAATAGACGCAAGAAAAAGGTGCCTACAGGCTCAAAATCCGTGTATTTGGATGGAAAAATTAGGGCTTGATTTTTAAGCCAACCTCCGAAACAACCATTTTTTGTACTGTGAGCGCGTCTAGATTCATTTTGTGGAGTTTTTCAGCAACCCCTAATTAGCTTAACGGGAGCGCAAGTTTGAAAAATTAAGCTGAAAAGGTATAGATACTATGTTGGATATAACACGCTCAGGAAACACGAGTTTGTCGAGAAGCTAGAGAGGAGGAAGCCGCTGATGGTATCTTGAGCCAGTTGAAGAAAAGATTTAGGCAAAAAGTATCAGAAGATATGCGTGCGCTTTCTAGAAGTTTACCTCTAGCTACTCTACACAACTTAAGAGAGGCTTTACTAGATTTTAGTTCTTTAGCTGATTTACAACCTTGGTTGAAGGCTCAATAAATTTTATCCCCTAACCCTTTTATTTTGGGTTATGGGGACAATGGTTTACTTCACACGCGAACAATTGAGCGAAAAAGATGTGAATACTATGTCATACACAGCATTAATAAAGCACACACGAGTTTATCAAGAAGCTAGAGAAGAAGGACGAGAAGAACAAGCAGTTAATCTCATCGTCCGTCTTTTAAAGAAACGGTTTGGGCAGGAAGTATCTCTTGAGACGCGCGCGCAAATAGAGAGTTTATCGTTGCCAACTCTCGAAACTTTGAGTGAGGATTTATTGGATTTTACATCTTTCGTTGATTTACAACCTTGGTTGGACGCGAGGACAATCTAATTTTTCAAGCCCTCAATACCTTCTTCGGGGGCTTTTAATCAGGATAAAATTTTAACTAGTAGTTTATGTCATTAAATTTGGTTAGTAGAGACGCGATTAAATCGCGTCTCTACAATATTTTTTTATTTACGCTGGACTACTTGCGGCGCCCATTTGGGAACAATAACAATATCCGGCGCCTGCGCGTGAATATTTTATACGTGTATTATTGAACAAAAATTATGAAAATGAAACTTGCCTATATTACAGAATATGACGTACTAGACAAAACATCGTGGTCAAGAAACCATCAAGGACTTTGTGCAGCAGGTAACTACATAGGGCACCAGCTAACCGAGCAAGATGTATCAATAGACTATATCGGCGCCCTTGCTAAAAAATATAAAATTATAACAAGAGCAAAGTGGAGCATATACAGGAATATATATAAAAAAGATTATTACCGTTCTTACGAGCCATTAATATCTAAAAACTATGCACGTCAAATCGAACAAAAATTAAAACAATCAAACGCCTCGATAGCATTGTGTCCAGAAAATATAGTACCAATAGCCTATGTTGAATGTAAACAGCCCTTAGTGTTGTGGACAGATGCAACATTGAGTTCGCTGATAAAGTTTTATCGACACATGGAAAACTTGTGCGATGAGAACATCAAAAACATCTACAAAATGGAAGCATCAGCACTTCACAGATGTGATTTAATAATGTATACATCAGAATGGGCGGCACAAACGGCAATTAAAACTTATGGTATAGACTCATGTAAAGTAAAAGTCATACCTTGGGGTGCCAACATTGAGTGTAATCGCACGTTAGATGATATACACACTATAATCAAAGCGAAAAAGCCAAGTCCATGTAAATTACTATTTATTGGCGTTGACTGGGTAAGAAAGGGAGGCGATACTGCACTTGAGGTAGTTAAAGAATTAAACGAGAATAGGTTGGATAGTACTGAGAGTACGTGTATTCACTGATGTTAAACTATGATAATTACATAACACTAGTATTATCATCATTCGAGCAATATCAAGCACGCTTAAATTGTAAAGTTGCTGTTAAAGCTGCCAAGCGTCTTATGAGTAAGTTAGCAAATTTATGAAGATTGTGTTATCTTGATAGTATCTTTAATTTAAAAATTACGCGAATATACTGAAGCTACCTGTTATTAAGTGGTTCTAAGATATAAGTAGTTCTTACCAATAAGTAGCTAGCACATATCAATTATGCCCATCATTAGCGTAATTATACCAGTCTACAATGCTCAAAAAACTATCAAAAGAACAATTGAGAGTGTATTAAGACAATCATTTACTGATTTTGAATTAATTATTATCAATGCAGATTCTACGGACTCGACGCTCGAAATTATTTCGCAAATAAAGGACTCTCGACTACAAGTATATTGTTACCCAAAAGCAAATGTTGCAGTTAATCGTAACCGTGGCTTTGAACATGCAACAGGTGAGTTTGTTACTTTTGTGGATGCTGATGACCTTTGGACATTTGATAAACTTGAACTTCAGTATAAAGCATTGCTAGAAAATTCTAATGCCGCAGTTGCATACAGCTATACAGATGCTATTGATGAAGATGATAACTTTTTACGCCCTTGCAGCCGCGCGTCTTGGAATGGGGATGTTTTTTCTAAGTTGCTTTTAAATAATTTTATTGCTAGTGGTTCTAATATAATGGTACGCAGTAGCGCGTTTACAGAAGTCAATGGTTTTGATTGTGTACTAACTAACTGTCAAGATTACGATTTATGTGTACGTTTAGGCGCCAGGTATAATTTTGTTGCTGTAGAGAAAGTACAAATTTTGTATCGTCAGATAGCAAATTCAATGTCTTCTAATGTTTTGGGGTTAGAGAAATCTTGCTTGAAAGTAATTGAAAGAGCTTTTGCTGAAGAGAAAGCTCTGCCATATAAGCATCTTAAAAAATACAGACTCGCAAATATGTATAAATATTTGAGTTGTAAAGCGCTGGCAGAAATACCAGGAAAACACAATACTTTCCAAGCTACAAGGCTTATTTGGCAAACTGTGATATCAGACCCTACTCTCTTGCTCAAGCCAATAATATACAAAGCTTTATTGAAATTGGCTATAATGTCGCTTATACCTCCCAAAAGTGCTTCAAAGTTGCTAAATAAATTTCCTCGTCTTTCAAATACAAGTACATTTTTCGGTTACATCAAAGTCAACTATCGCTACTAATGAGCTTTTTCATCTTCATGCAATAATACTTGATTAAGACATTAACTTAAAATTAATCTCCGGTGGATTAAAGTTATTGATCGAGTACTATTGCATCTTCATGTTAATACCATAATTTAAATATCAAGCTGTAATAACTGTATAAATTAGCTTTATCATCGTTCCAGCAGTATCAAACACGGTTAAATTAGAAAGTCGCTCTTGAAGGCGCCATGCATTTAATAAGCAATTTAGTAAACTAACGGAGAGCGGAACGTATACTTGTAGTTCCTAGTTAAATTATACGTGTTTACACGCTAGTTAAAAGATTAATGAATACATATTATATAGTTAATAAGACAACTTAGCTGCTTATTATAACGTTTTATACTTAGCATTATTGTATATTTTAGCTATGAGCTTTACAAGAATTATTCCAAAAGTAAAGTGGTTGGAAACTAAGTTTTTTCCTAATGTTCCTAAATTGACTAGACTAAAATTATTTTTTCGTCCTGTTTCCGGATGGTCGATGCATGTAAAGCCTTATGATGGATACGAGCAAGATGATATTAAAATCAAAAACTTATTTCTTACAACTACAGAACACCCTAGAGAATTGAATTTACGCTACAAAGCACTTTTTGAGTATTTCGCAAATGGATTTATTAAATACCGTTCAGTTAATGGTGCATCTGTTTTTTATCCTGGAACTAGAAGTATACATGGTCTGACTATAGAGGGTTTGGAAGGTTTTGCTCGCTTTTTTCCACTTGTCGCAGCTTGGGTTGCATCAGGAAATGACGAAGTTATTCAGCTTGGAGGGGAAGAAGTTGAGTTAGTTAAAGTTTTACGTCAAGGAATAATTGCAGGGACTGACCCACAAAATATAGAATACTGGGGTCATATAAATAGCTTAGACCAGCGAATTGTAGAAGCCGCAGATATTGCTCTTGGTCTATGGATTAGCCGTGAGTATCTTTGGTCTGTATTATCTAATGAGGAGAAAAGCAAAGTTATTGCTTGGCTTGAACCAGTAGCATATAAAAAGGTATACGAAAATAATTGGTTACTGTTTCCTGTTATAATTTTGAAGTTTTTACAAAGTGTAGGAATTAATAATTTAAAATTAGAAGAAGTTATCAAAGAACGATACGAAAAATTCAAGAAAAACTATATTGGAGAAGGTTGGTTTAACGACCCTCCCAAAGGAGTTGATTATTATAATGCCTGGGCAATTCATTATAGTTTATTCTGGATAGACCAAATTGATTCTAGCTTTGACCATGATTTTATCAAAATAACTCATCAGGAGTTTATTGAGTTTTACAAACACTTATTTAGTAAAAATGGATTTCCTGTAATGGGGAGAAGTGTATGCTATCGAATGGCTGCTCCTGCTCCATTAATTACAGGAACACTACTAGCTCCTGAAGTTATTAAACCCGGTCTTGCCTATCGTGCTTTAGATTTAACTTGGCGTTTTTTTGTAGAAAAAGATTCTTTACAGTATGGTAGCGTGACTCAAGGCTTCTGTTGTAAAGATTTGAGTGTTCTTGATAAGTATTCGGGTTCGGGTAGTTGCTTATGGTCTTTAAGGTCTTTAACTGCGGCTTTTTACGTTAGTAAGTTTATTCCTTTTTGGCAATCTTTCTCAGAAAAACTACCGATAGAAATTTCTGATTTCTCTGTTGTAAATGATTCTATTGGTTGGAAAATTAAAGGTAACTATTCTACACAAACAATAGAGATTTATCTATTAAAGGAGCAAGGTAACAAAAAACCTAGGCTTAAGAAATATGGAATATTCAATCAGGTTCTTGAAGTGTGGTTCAAACGTCCTTTTCGTCCTGATAACTATAAAGCATTATATAGGCGCCCTGTTTATTCTACTGCTTCTACAATTGTAAAGTGCAATAAAAGTAAATTCAAAGAGTAAATTAAATTTTATTTTAGTTCCTATCTCGTGGTACTACCCGAAGATAAGCATGAGCAATATCGAATTACATATTGCCATTGCAAAGCTTTGAGGCTTTATAAATCCTTCATATAGTTCACCAATAAAGATGTTTAATGTGTCATTATCTTGTGCCACGACAATCCAGTGTGATGTTTTCACAAGCAACTGATATGTTTTAGCTCGCTAGTGGGTAACATAAGTCTACTCTCCTAATAACTTTTCACAAGTCCGTCTTGTGTAGAGTTGATCTTTCACAAAGTTAATGTAAAGTTATGGCATTATTATTCTCTCTCGGCTATAAATCTATTAGTACATATGAAATCCTCATTAACCCGAAAATTTTCTATAAGTACTATGAATTGGACATTATGTAAGTTTTTTTTAAACTATCTTTATTTGTTTAGCTTAACAGGGGGCAGGGTCAAAAACTTGTCTTTGCAAACAAGCCTATGGTTGTTTGTTTATTTCACGTAAACATAATCTCAGAAAACATTTTTACAAAAAAATTTATTCAATTGGCAGGAAAGGGGCTATGTCTCGAAATCGCAAGTTAGTCAGGGCTATCCGGAAGTACTATAGAACTATTTACAGCACTGTCACTAGACTCAGAAAGCTGTTATTGTGGTTATTGCAATATTTACTGCTTGTAAAGAAAAAACCAAGGTCGGCAAATGCAGGTTTTGTCTTGCCTACAGTCGCAATGGTTTCAATAGTTGTAGTGTTGCTAACTATGGCGATTTTATTCCGCTCATTTGAACGCTCTCAAAATGCAAGTAATGTTCGTGTCAATGAAGCTGTTTTGAGAGCCGCGACTCCTGCACTTGATAGAGCTAAAGCGAAAATAAGCGAATTATTTGCTGACCCGTCATTGCCACGTGCTGTTCCGTCAAATGCAACTCTTTATAATACTTTAACATCCAAAATAGATGTATACACTTTAGGTGATGAAACACCTTTAACTTTAGCTACAAACTTAGATGCAAATGCAGAAATTACATCTCGAAATGATGGACCACTAGAAAATAAAGAAATTTTGGAAACCGCTTGGAAATTCCCCGTAGACACAGATAATGATGGTAAATTTGACAGCTATACTCTCTACGGTATTTATTTCCGAACTCCACCCCAAAATGGTGTTAACCCGACTCGAAATCGTATTTCACTTGATGCTAGAACACCGCCTATGCTCTCTGGCAGAGCGGGCAATGCTTGTGATGCACAAGGAGATACAAGTGCCAGCTTAGTTGGTAATTCTGGTTGGTATAAAATGCAAACAGGAGAATTAAAAAAGAGCTTCTTTGTTTACGCTGCGACAGTTCCTATTTCTCAAGTTCCACTAAACAATGGAAGTCCAGATAGTAAATATGAGCAGTACAAAGGAAATAAAAGTTTTTCAGCAATCGAATTACAACAAGACCGTACTCAGTTACCTATTACAAACAATGCTGTTGTTTATGAGGATGACTTGGACATTACACCAGGTCCAAAATTTCGCTTGAATGGACGTGTGTTTACCAATAGTAACTTAATGATAGGAAAGGCAAGTTCGCCAGGTTTATTTCCGATTACGCTATTCCAAGTAAGTAGTAAAGACTCTTGTTATTATGAGCGAGAAAACGGCAAGATAATTGTTGGTGGAAATTTAGCTGGTGCTGGTCCTGTCGAAGCAACAGATAGCGGTGGAGACGAAATTCATTTATTTAGGGAAAATAATTCACCAGATACAAGTAAAAAACTTTCATCTACAAATAAATCAACCACTGACGCTCCAAATCAAGTTGCTTATAACAGCCAAGCTTATGCCGAACGTATTGATTTATTGGTAACGGCACAATTTGCTCGAAATCAAAGTACTGACCCAACTGAAGTAACAGATAATATTACCAGACGAAGGTCTAATGACCCTAGTTTGAACTTTAATAGAGTACGTCGAGACGAGATAGAAAATTATTTTAGAAAACGTACTAGGCGAGTACCATTTAAAGAGGTTCTCTACACTAATCCTCCTACGCCTGCTACTACTGGTTTTACGACAGCAAATGTCCTACAAGGAACAGAAACTGGAGTTCCCAATGACAAACTGCGACCTCCCAATGAGTGGATATATCCCCAAGCAGTAACAGTTCCAAGCCAAAGACTGAATTTAGCTCCTGCACAATTACCAGCAACAGACCCAGAACTAGTTGAAAGAAGCCCTTCTGAGGAAAGACTGCTAGCTGATCGTATTCTTATTGGTAACAACTTGCCTGAACTTAGATGGGATAACACTAAGCAAGAGTTCGTTGGAGAAGAAGAAAATGAAGACATTACGGGTCAGAAATGGAAAGACACCAGTGGAAATGACACAAGTAACACACGTTATAGAAATACTCGTGTTAAACAACTAGCTGACTTGGGTGTAACTGAACGCGATGGTTTTTGGGAAAATTCCGCAGCTTCGCCAAGACTTAACGTTCTTGATGTTGTAGGTGGTTTAAGAATAGTTACTGGCGCCGGAGTATATAGAAGCGCTGATTCATTTCTACCTACACCTCCACGACCTGCTAACAATCCAAACACAACTGGGAACGAAAATGCTGCTCCTGTAGTTTGGTCGGATGCAATGCCTATGGTTGTGCCAAATCCAGCCAACCCTGCTCAACAGTCGCGTGGTCACTTGGTTATGCGTGCTTCAGCAGTCTACCATTACAATAGAGATGCCTACGATCCTCGAAATACCACACCGGATAGGTTTCAAACTCCAATAGCCTGTGTAAGTAGCTACTACAATCCTACTAGTCAAAATACTGCAACAACTCCTGGTTTTAATCCTCGAAACCCCGCAACTGTAGAAGCATCTAATAATGGTGTTAGTTACGCAGCACCTACAACCACAGCAGCAAGTATTACTAGAGGTATTTCTCTAAATGCAAATGGTTTATTTGATACAGTTGCCGAAGATGTAACGAATAGTGGATTAAGCTTGGTAGAGCGCTTAAAGTATCAAGCTAACTTAGTATTTCCTAACGGTCGCATCGTTAACCCACTACTTTGGCAAGCACTTCAAAAGCCCAGCACAGAAAATTTAACTCTAGCTGAACAATCAGCAATTGATTCAACAATCTGTGCAATACAAATAGCTGATGGCAGCCTTAGCCCTAATAGTGCAATTATTCCAGATAACGCGATCAGAGAGATAGCTTTTCTTGATGCAAGACAAATTAAAGCTATAGATGCAGGCGCACCTTCAGGAGCATATGATTTAGAAATTGAAGAGCGCCAGCCCTTAGAAATTCGTGCGACACAAATAGACCTAAATTTACTTCGCACCACATCGATTACAGGTACTTGGGCAAACGAGTATCTTTTACCTAATAGTGGTGTAATCTACGCGACTCGCGATGATGCTCAACCAGATCGGAGCAATCCAACTAGCGCTAACGTCAGCGCAACAGACTACAGGCTCGACCCAACTCGTCGTCCTAACGCTATCATGCTGATCAACGGTAGTAATTTAAGTCGTCAAAATAATTACAGACCAGAAGAGAAGGGTTTAATCTTAGCGACAGACTTACCTGTTTACGTTAAGGGAAACTTCAACCTGCACACGAAACAAGAGTTTAAAGGCTCGGATGTATTAAATTCAGCTACTGAGTGGGACACCAAATTTTATACTCGTTCAAACCGGGATAGTGACTTTGCTTGCCGTCCTAATGACCCAAGACTACCTAACTGTACAATAGGGGAAACTTGGCGACCTGCATCAGTTATAGCTGATGCTGTTACCTTACTTTCTGATAACTTCCGTGAAGGTTATCGCAATGAGGGTGATTATGACCTAAGAAATAATCAAACAGATACGACAACAGAACCCCAAGTGGGAGCTAATCCGCCTAAAAATGCAACTGATGTTAGAACAAGCAGATTGAGTAATGGTTTTTGGAATAATAACTTTGTAACATCTACCGCTGTTGATGACAGTTACTACAGGGCAACTCCTACTGCTGCTGATCCTGTTAATCGAAATAGCTCTTACCTTAATAACTTTGTTACTCCTGTTCAAAGGCGAGGCGCTTTCTCTGAGTATGTAATGGAAATGTGCTTCAAACTACCAGTTTCAGAGTGTGGAGCAACTGATTGGTATGTTGGTTATGACGCAGATAATAATAACACAATTACAGATGCTGAAAGAGATATAAGATCCAGTAGTTTACCAGCTGTCGCAAACGCGACTCAATTAGTGGCTGGCACTACAGCTAGATCACCGAAGGCAGGTTATGAAAGATTTGCCCGAAGAGTTGCTTTTCGACGTACTGCTGGTGGTAACTTAGCAAATTCAGGTGGCACTGATTTGAATATTGCATCTCAACGCCCAATACCTTTGGGAATAGTAGCTGGTGTAGTAAACACAGTAGCAGCTTTGCCTGATAGTCCAGCAAACGCTTTGTGGTTTACAACCACAAATGCTGCTGCTCCAGCCGTAAATCCAGGCGCTGGCACTAAGAGATATAACAATACTGATCGTTTATTATTTTATAGTCTTCCTGTTGGCGCCCCATTAACAAGTCAACCACGCTTAGAGCCAATTTTGCAAATCCAATCTCCGAGAACTAGTTTTGGAACTAATTTTGGTGACATATCAAGAATAGGTACAGAGACAGAGCGTGTAAAAAATACTCGGTGGTTGTCAAAAGCAAGAGCAACAACATTTAATCTTGTAATGGCAGCAGGTGATACTCCAGCACGTGCAGGGGTTGGCAACTACGAACGAAATGGTGGTTTACATAACTTTGTACGCTTCTTGGAAAACTGGGATGCAGTTGATGCAACTATTGCAGGTTCTTTCATCCAATTCAAACGCAGCGAATATGCTACGGCGCCTTGGCAAGTATTTGTTAGACCAAACCCAGGTGATGCGCCGACTGTAAGAACTTTATTTACAGGTAGAGAAAATTTTGCTTATGTGACTGACAGTACACCAAGAGGAGAAGCACCTTTCTATATGGCTCCTGGTCGTAGCTGGGGTTTCGACGTGGCACTTTTGTCACAAAACCCTGACTTGTTCGCACAACGCTTTGTAATTCCCTCGACAGACCCACCAAACGAGTATTACAGAGAAATTAGCCGTGACGACAAGTGGGTACAAACTTTGTTATGTGCAGTTCAAGATAGAAACGAAGGTTTTGGTAATGGTTTCAGCATAAGAATTACAGAAGGTGCCACAGTTACAACAAAAAATACTCAGTACGCTGTACCTAGTAATGTGCGTCCTAGTACTTGCCCTGCAAGTCCCTAATTAAACACAGTAACTGAGGATAAATTCACAAATTTTTAAGACCTACATAGGTTTACGTGAAAACAGCAAAAGCAGCTAATTGCAACACACAAGCTAAACAAAATTGTCACCCATTAATGATAATCATTTTTTAAACAAGAGATATGAAATTTAAGCAACAGCAAGCAACTTCACAAGAATCAAGCGAATCTGGTTTTACGATTATTGAGTCGTTAATGGCAATAATCGTAGTCAGTATTTTACTGGCTGCAATTGCACCTGTTCTAGTCTTATCTACTGCAACT
The DNA here is from genome assembly GCF_019977735.1 of Calothrix sp. PCC 7716. Taxonomy (GTDB): domain Bacteria; phylum Cyanobacteriota; class Cyanobacteriia; order Cyanobacteriales; family Nostocaceae; genus Dulcicalothrix. The sequence continues at coordinate 2,801,360 of NZ_AP025018.1, forward strand.
CGTGTTCAGGCAAGACGTGTAGAACTAGCAACTCAAGCAGCAAAGGCTTTTGTCGATGCGATTCAGTCTAAAACTATAGCTGACCCAAGTATAACCAAACCAGTTAATCCTGCGACCTCTGCTCTACCTCGAACACTTAGCAGTGCCAGCAATGATTATTTGTTAAACGTTGATACTCCTAATAATACAACTGGTTTGTACTGTTTTAGTAGAAATGGTTCTATAACTGAACCTGGTAGTTGTCCTTCCCAACAAAATGTCAGATTTTATATCCAAGCTATTCGGCTTGCGGTAAATTCTAGCGAACCCGATAAAGGTCAGGGTTATCGCTTGGGAATTAGAGTATATCGAAACGACACTAATTTTCCTGCAAAAGCAGCAAAAGATGGAGAAGAAGGAAAAAACCAATCAACTTTTACAGGAGGACTGGGTAGTCGCAAAAAACCGTTAATAGAAATGACTACTGAAATTGTTAGAGGTCAACCATCTTATGGTGCCCTATGTAGTCGCCTTGGAGGTTGCCAGTAATTTTTAGTCAACTGCGTTAGTAAGTTATCAATTCAATTGGCATTCTTATCAATGAAAAATAACAACAAGATAAATATACTGAGGAAGCTGTTAACAATCCAGTTAAAGCAATCTCATGACTCTCAAAAAAATAATGGTTTTACCTTGATTGAATTATTAGTAGCAATGATACTAGCAGTGTTAGTTATCACTCCCCTACTAGGTTTTATGCTAGATGTTTTACAAACAGATCGCAGAGAACAAGTTAAAGCTAACTCAGAACAAGAAATTCAAGCCGCGACAGACTATATCGCTCGCGATTTGCAACAAGCTCTTTATGTATACGATGCAACAGGTGTTGATACAATTAAGTCTCAATTACCAACAATAACTGGTGGAACACCAATTTTAGTATTTTGGAAACGAGAGTTTAGTGAAGCAAGTATTTCTTTAACAGGTGTTGCAAACAGAGATGATTCTTTTGTTTATTCATTAGTTGCATACTACTTAATCCAAGACAGTAGTACAACTTGGTCAAAAGCTGCTCGTATCGCTAGATTTCAAATTAAAGATGGCGTAGCAAGTAGTTTTAATACCGCAGACTGCACAGGTAAAACATATAGTTCAACTGTAACTTTCAGTAAATGTCCAGATAAAGGATATAGGCCTTTTAATCTATCCCAAAAAGGTAAAACTTTGCAAGAGAAAATGAATAGTTGGACACCTGTAACAACTGCATACGATGAAAAAGCGTTAGTTTTAGTTGATTACATCGACCAAAGTACTCCAAGTGCGAGTGCTACAAATTGTCCAGCGAATACAACAACAACGACATGGAGCAAAATTCCTGCAAATCCTCAAATGGCGGGTTTTTATGTTTGTGTTGATTCACTCGATGGAAACAATAGAAGCGTTGTAGAAGTTTACTTGCGGGGAAATGCGCTAGCTCGCTATCAAAATAACAATATTGCTTTTAACGATAATCAAAGCTCTTTTTTCCCAACGTCAAGTGCAAGAGTGCAAGGACGCAGCTTTATTTTCAGCAAGTAAAGTGTATAAATTGCAAACGTTAATAAGGACGAATCACATGCAAAATCGATCTAATGTAAAAGTCAAAAAGCAATTTAAGTCAAATAACTTAGCATTAATTTTAAAAAAATTATATACCACACCTCACTTTTATACACCCAAACAGTCAAATAAAAATGGAGGTTTTACATTAATAGAACTTTTAGTAGTGGTAGTAATTATCGGAATATTATCAGCAATTGTCGCTCCATCTTGGCTTGGTTTTTTAGAAAGACAACGTGTTAATAAAGCTAGTGATGCCTTATTTGCAGCACTACAGGAAGCACAGCGAGAAGCGAAAAAGAGTAAAGTTAATTACAGTGTTGGCTTTAGAAACAAAGATAATATTCCTGAATTTGCTGTGTTTCAAGGAACTAGTATACCCGCAGGTGATCCAAGATGGAAAAAATTGGGTGAAAATATGCAATTTCAAGCCGGACAGCTTTTAGTATATACAAACCTAGATGCTTCCAATAGCAACAAAAAAACAGCCTCAAATATCAACTTTAGTACACCTGGTGGTAGTATCATTACCTTTGACTACATGGGTACTGTGTCAAAACCAGATTTTGGAACATTTGGAGGTTCATCAGATCTTCTTGGTCTAAAGGTTGCAGTTGCTGTACCTCAAAGAGGCTCTAACGCCGCTGGTTACTTAAAGAGATGTGTATTTATAGATACTTTAATTGGGGGAATGAGGACGGAGAAAGATGAGGAATGTAAAGAATAATCGGGAAATTGCCGTAATCAACAATATCTGAATAATAGTCAAAAATACTGAAGCCGTAACTTTACCCAGAGTAGAAAATAGAAACACTGGGTGTATTTTTATTTGTAAATAGCTGATATATAAAGTCACTAAAAACTCGCATGATTGAAATTTGATTTAATCGTGCATAAATTTTATATGGATTATTGAAAAACTTTGTATTATGAATAAATGCATTGAATTTAGTATAGCTATTCCCACCTACAACGGCGAAAAATATTTATATGAGCTAATTAAAAGATTACAAAATCAATTAGATGTAGAAAATATTTCTTGGGAAATAATTATTGTAGATAATAACAGTACTGACAATACTGCCAAACTTATTCAAGAATATCAAGCAACATGGCGCCACCCCTTCCCATTAAAATACTACCTAGAAACAAAGCAAGGTGCCGCATATGCCAGACAACGTGCAGTAGAAGAAGCAAAGGGTAAATTCATCGGTTTCCTAGACGATGATAACTATCCAGCACTCGACTGGGTGTCAGCAGCTTACAAATTTGCTCAACAAAACCCTAACGTAGGAGCGTTTGGTAGTCAAATTCATGGTGACTTTGAAGTTGAACCACCAGATAACTTTGATAAAATAGCTTGCTTCTTAGCTATTAACCAACGAGGTTCACAACCACATTGTTACGAACCTAAAAAGAAAATGCTACCTCCTGGCGCCGGCTTAGTAGTTCGTAAACAAGCTTGGTGTGAAAGTGTTCCAAAACAGCTAGTTTTAAATCACAAAGGTAGAGATGCTCTTTTAGCAAGTGAAGACTTAGAAGCAGTATTACATATTCAGTTAGCTGGTTGGGAAGTTTGGTATAACCCAGACATGCACATCTACCACCAAATACCAGCATGGAGACTGCAAAGAGAATATTTACTTCGTCTTATTCGCTGTATAGGTTTAAGTCGTCACCATATACGTATGCTGAGAACTCAACCGTTACTAAGACCCTTAGCAAGCTTGGGATATATATTTAATGATTGCCGGAAAATTTTACTTTATCTTCTTAAATCTCCAAGTAGGTTTAGTCAAGATTTAATTGCTTGCTGTGAAAGAGAATTTTTAATCAGTAGTTTAATTAGCCCTTTTTATCTTTTACTCAACAATAATTTTATTAAACGGTATGACTAATTTATATTTTACAGTTGCAATTCCAACATTCAACGGCGAAAAGCGTTTAGTTCAATTATTAGAACATTTACATTCACAAGTTGGACTTGAAGACATTCAATGGGAAATAGTCATTGTTGATAACAACAGCACAGATAAAACAAGTGAATTAATCCAAAATTTTCAATCTAACTGGAATTATAATTACCAATTAAAGTACTTTTTAGAAACAGAACAAGGCGCCGCTTTTGCTAGGTTGCGTGCTGTCCGCGAAGCTAAAGGTCATATCATTGGCTTTTTAGACGACGATAACTTACCTGCACCTGACTGGATAAAGCAGGCAATTAGTTTTGCTAATGAGCATCCACAAGCAGGCGCCTGGGGAGGTCAAATACACGGTGACTATGAAGTGACTCCACCAGACAACTTTAAAAAAATTCAAAGCTTCTTAGCAATAAGAGAACGTGGAGATGTACCAAATCTCTACGACCCAGTAAATTTAAGCCTCCCTCCTGCTGCGGCAATTGTCATTCGTAAACAAGCTTGGTGCGATAATGTACCCTCACGTCCTTCGCTAAGTGGAAAGTTACCAGGGAAAATGCTACAGGGTGATGACTATGAGCCACTAATTTACATGCACAAAGCTGGATGGGAAATTTGGTATAACCCAACAATGCATACCTACCACCAAATACCGCACTGGCGCCTAGAAAAAGATTATTTAGTCAATTTAGCTCGTGGTTGTGGTTTGTGTATCTGTCAACTAAGACTGTTAAATGCTACTAGATGGCAAAAACCGTTAATTTATACCAAGATTTTTCTAGGGAATTTACGCCGAGTGTTGAAGCACTTGTTTAAAAACTTTGGAAAATTAAGGACTGATACTGTTGCACTCGTTGAAATGGAATTTTATGTAAGTAGCATGATGAGTCCATTTTATTCTTTCAAACGCTACTTATCAAAATTAACGTAGGTTGTTTTCCGTGCAACGGAACCCAACATTATCATATTATTCAACATCATTCATTTGTTGGGTTTCACCCAACCTACTTTTAATTATATGCCACGTATATCTGTAGTCATCCCTGCTCATAATAGTGAAAAAACTATTGTAAAAACGATTGATTCTGTTTTAAAACAGTCGTTTACAGATTTTGAACTAATTGTTATAAATGATGGTTCACACGATAAAACCTGTGATGTTGTTTCAAAAATTAACGACTCACGTATCAAAGTATTATCATATCCAAAAGCAGGCGCCAATGTTAGCCGTAACCGTGGATTAGCTCTTGCTCAAGGAGAATTTGTTAGTTTTTTAGATGCAGATGATATTTGGGCGCCAGATAAATTAGCAAGCCAACTTCAAACTTTAGAAAATAATTGTAATGCAAAAGTTGCTTACAGTTGGACTAATTATATTGATGATGAAGATAAATTTTTACTTACAGGTACTCATATTACAGCAAATGGAGACGTTTATGAGCAATTATTAATCACTAACTTTTTAGAAAGTGGTTCTAATCCTTTAATTTGTAAAGACACTATATTAACATTAGGTGGATTCGATGAGTCACTAACCGCTGCCCAAGATTGGGATATGTGGTTACGACTAGCCAACAAATATAATTTTGTATGTGTCCCTAAACCTCAAATTTTATATCGAATTAGAGCAAATTCACTCTCTTCAAATCTTGCCCGTCAAGAAAAAGTTTGTTTAGATGTTTTGAGCAAAGCTTATAAAATTAGACCGAATACTAATCAACAGGTTATTAATTTAAGCCTAGCTAAACTTTATAACTATCTGACATGTAGAGCTTTATACCAACCGCATAATCGACAAAAAGGTCTTTTGGCGGCATCTTTTATAATTAAAAATTTTATTTACGATTCTTCAAGATTAAAAAGACTCAAGTTAACGTTAAAGCTTGTATTTAAAATTAGTGTCATAATTTTATTTCCTTCTGCTTGGTCTACAGCTATTTTAACAAGCATTAAAGGCGCCAAAACTCCAACGAATGAACTGGAAACAACTGGGACGTTGTAACTAGACATGGCATCCTACGCATCATTTATAAAATCACATGTTGTAGAGACGCGATATATTCCCTGTGGGACACTACGTGAACGTGTCTCTACATTTAGATTATTGAGATGCTTCACTACGTTCAGCATGACATACCTCACATCTTGCACCTTCTCAACAATGGTAAGGTGGGCAGTGCCCACCCTACGCTAAAATAAGCGTTACAGGCTTTTTTATTCTCAATAATTTTATGGTGCAAGATGTGAGATACGGTATTTTCGTATTCCATTTTAATGGAATTAGGCTATTAGCATGGGGATTTTCAATCCCATGCGGGTAATGAACAAAGCGAAAATCCATCTAAAATAGTACACGAATATCAAAAAGACTGGCGCCACCCCTTCCCACTCAAATACTGTCGCGAAACCCAACAAGGCGCCGCACACGCGCGTAAGCGCGCAGTATCTGAAGCGCACGGTGTACTCATAGGTTTCCTTGACGATGATAACTATCCAGAACCAAATTGGGTATATACTGCATATACATTTAGTACACTGCATCCTAAATGTGGCGCCTATGCAAGTCAAATTCATCCAGCTTGGGAAACTGAACCACCACCAAACTTTAAACGCATTACACCTTTTCTGGCTATCACCGAACGTGGTGATATTCCCTTACTGTACGACAAGCGTAAAAAAATGCTGCCTCCATCCGCAGGTTTAGTTGTTCGTAAACAAGCATGGCAAGATATTCCACATAACCCAATCCTCACTGGTAGAGCCAACGGTAACATGCTTACTGGTGAAGATACTGAAATGCTCTCATATATCCAAAAAGCCGGATGGGAAATTTGGTACAACCCTGCTATGGAAATTCACCATCAAATCCCACACTGGCGCCTGCAAAAAGAATATTTACTACCTTTCTTTCGTGGTATCGGTTTAAGTAGATACGTTACCCGAATGGTTAATATTAAACCAGCATTAAGACCAATTGTAAGTTTTGCTTACATGATTAATGATTTACGCAAAATAATAACTCATGTCATTAAATACAGGCGCCGAGCTTTCACAGAATTAGTTGCTGCTTGTGAAATGCAGTTGTTTGTTAGTAGTTTGATTAGTCCGTTTTATTTGTGGAAACATGGGTATTTGAATAAGTGAATCCCCCCAACCCCCCTTGATAAGGGGGGCTAAGAGTGTGTTAGGTTTTTTGTCAAGAAGATTGAAGTTGTAAATATCTGAAATTCCTCTTAAAGTCCCCCTTACTAAGGGGGATTTAGGGGGATTTTTTACTTATTACAGGTGCCGAGCTTTCACAGAATTAAGCTATAGGTCAGTATATTCATTATAGAATGATTATTAGGTATCAAAATCTAGGACGTATTCTCTATCTTGCGGTACCATTGTCTGTTTACGAAAAAGAGTTAAACCAATCATTTTATCAAGCTAGTGTTACCGAAAATCAAATAAACTTGCGCGCTTGTAAATGATACAACACAGGAGGTAGAGCAATGGATACCGAATCTAGAACAGTAACAAATCAAACCGTTGAGGATTCTCATAATCAAGTCGAGGCGCCTATAAAAGAAACATATCGTAAGCTAATAACGGAAGTCCTTTCCGCCCACGCTGATCTCCCAGAAGATAATTTGCAAATTAAAATTGTAACTATTTTTGATACTCATAGCGACCGTTATCAACTATTGCGAACAGGCTGGAACGGGTCTAAACACATTTTTAATCCAATTCTTCATGTTGATATTATTGAAGATAAAGTTTGGATTCAAATAAATAAAACAGATATTGAGATTGGTGAAGAATTAGCAAAAGTAGGTATTCCAAAATCGAACATTGTTTTAGGACTAATACCAGCTCATCTTAGAAGCTCATAACCCAGAATATTGTATTCTTTAATAAATACGCTCACGGGAATCAATACAATATGCAGGTGCCGCACACGCACGTAAGCGCGCAGTAACTGAAGCGCAAGGTCAACTCATTGGTTTCCTTGACGACGATAACTATCCAGAATTTTTCATTGGGCATTTCAAGCATATACATTTAGTACAAAGTTGTTACAGCTTCACGCTTCAAACTGTAGTAATATTAGAATAATGTTGTTATCTTTGGATCAGCTATGCGAACGTTGGTAACAGAAGTCATTAATGGAGAAACTTATTGCTATCAACCTCTTGGAAAGCACATTGTGCGAGCGGTAGGTGTTTGTGGGGAACGACCAACTTTCAAATATACCCGCATTGAAATTACTGGCGTACTCGAACGACTGGCTGCTGGAGAGAATATTGATGCAATTGTACAAGGTTTTCGCGGGCGCGTTTGCAAAGACGCTATTGCCGAAGCTGGCTGGATTGTTACAACCCTGTTCCTTGAGAGTTTACCAACTCTAGAAGCAGCAGCATGATTGTACTTGACGAACAGCTTTTAGGGCGCAATCTTGAAGAATCAATTTCCGCATGGTATCCAGGTAGTGTTTGCTTTATTACTGACCTTCGTCCCGATACTATTATAAAGGATGATGCAATCCCAATGCTATTACGGCAACAGTCTCAACCAACATTTGTTACCATTAACGAGCGTGACTTTTGGCGTAAAGTAGAAATTGACAATAATTTCTGCATTGTTTGCTTTGCTTTTCCAGATCATCGGGCATGGGAGATTGCATCTTCACTTCGGACTATATTGCAGCATCCTGAATTTAATACTAAAGCCAAAAGAATGGGTAGGGTGCTTCGAGTTACTGATAGTAGTGTTGCTTACTATTCAGTAGAGCGTAGAGAAATATTAGAGATTATTTTATAAAAATTTATAGATTATAAATATTTAATTCCTTTTTTCGTGGTATCGGTTTAAGTAGATACGTTACCAGAATGGTTAATATTAAACCAGCTTTAAGACCAATTGCAAGTTTTGCTTACATAATTAATGATTTACGCAAAATAATAACTCATCTCATTAAATACAGGCGCCAGGTTAGGAGTGAGTTGGGCACTTATCATCATTTGCATTATAGTATGATTACATCCTATATTGAGCTATAATACAGGTGTCTATCCTAAAATAACGCCCATGCCAGCAAAAGACATCTATCATAATGCTGTGAGATTTGCATTAGTCAAGGATGGCTGGCAAATTTTAAAAGATGATTATACTCTAGAGTATGGAGGTGACCGCTTATACGTCGATATTGCAGCAGAAAAATCAATCACGGCAGAAAAGCAGGGTCGGAAAATCCTGGTAGAAGTTAAAAGTTTCTTGGGTAAATCGTTTATCAACGACTTGGAGCAAGCTGTAGGTCAATATGTTGTTTATCGAGATGTTTTGGTAGAAACGGCATTAGATTTTAAATTATATTTGGCAATTACACAAGGAACCTATAAAAGCAATTTTCAAAGCAAACTAGCTCAAATGATTATCAATCGCAATCAAGTTAAGTTGTTAATAGTTGATGCTGAAAGTGAGGTAATCGTGCAATGGATAGATTAAAGCATTATCGAAAAATTATTCAGGAAGTATTGACAGAATATCATCAACTGAATGAAAAATCTGGTTCTACAACTGAAAGCGCTTTAGCCTTTGACGAAGTACACGACCAGTACCTATTACTACTGATGGGTTGGCATAAAGATGAGCGGATTAAAAGTGTAATGATTCACACTCGTTTGAAGAATAATAAAATTTGGATTGAGGAAGATAGAACAGAAGATGGAGTGGCAACAGATTTGTTACAGAAGGGAATCGCAAGAGAGGAAATTGTTTTAGCGTTTCATCCCCCTCATGTAAGACAATATACAGAGTTTGCAGTTGCATGACTTTCTCCTATCTAACTTTAACGCAAGAGGTAGAGCAATGGATACCCAATCAAGAACAGTAATAAATCAAACCGTTGAGGATTCTCGTAATAAAGTCGAGGCGCAAAATTTTAACTCATCTGATTAAATACAGGCGCCGAGCTTTCACAGAATTAGTTGCTGCAAGTGAGATGCAGTTGTTTGTTAGTAGCTTGGTGAGTCATTTTTATTTGTGGAGGAATGGCTATTTGCAATGGTGTCACTCCTGTAACGGATAGTTTGTTGGTACAGTTTGTGATTGTGGGCGCCGTCAATCACGCTCTTCAACAGCGAAAATTAATTGCTAATGAATTATCCGCAACCGGATAATTCAGTTATAATTATCAAAAACAGGGAAACTTATGGCAACAAACCAACCAGAGTCTGTAAATGACCGCTTAAGTCGTTTAGAAAATCGTTTTACAAATACCGAACAAGCGGTTGCTGCACAAAGCAATACCATTGATGTATTAGTAGCCAATATTATCCAGCTAACTGAAAACGTCAATAACTTGGCTCTTCAAGCAGCGCAAGATAGAGAACAAGCAGCGCAAGACAGGCAGCAAGCAGCCATTGACCGACCGCCAAGAGTTCAGAAGCCAAATATAGGGTATCTTGGAATATTTGCGAGACCGTAACGGTGGCAGCAGTCCACCAAATTAAGCAATTGCTTGGTCAATTTAAAGAAGCTGGATTGATTGTTACAACCTAGTTTCTTAATAATTTATTAACTCTTTAATTCATCAGTCAGCTAGAATGTAGTTAATTATAAATATATTTTATAAATGCGCGCGTAAATAGATAAAATGACTTTTACAGAATTAAAATCTCAATTACTCTCGTTAACGCCAGCAGAAAAAGCTGAAGTCATTCAATTATTATCCCAAAGTCTGGCTAACACTTGGCAAGGAATAAACAAGACTCCAGGTGTCATGGGTGGTGATGCTTGTATTAGAGAAACTCGTATCCCTGTTTGGTTATTAGTAAGTTACCAGCGCTCAGGTTTAAGTGAAGCCAAAATTTTAGATAATTATCCTAGTTTATCATCTGTTGACTTAGCAAATGCTTGGTCTTACGCTCAAACATACGCTAACGAGATCGAAGCAGCAATCGCAAAGCATAACGAAGTATAATTAATGGCACGTCTATACACTGATGAACATTTTCCGCGTGAAAGTGTCCTTATGCTTCGCACTTTAGGACACGACGTTCTGACAGTTCAAGAAGCGGGTAAAGCTAACCAGAGAATTCCCGACGACCAAGTTCTTGCATTTGCGGCAAGTATTCAGCGTGCAGTTGTAACACTTAATAGACATGATTTTATTAAACTGCACGCAAAACAACCACAACACGCTGGTATTGTTATATGTACAGAAAATCCAGACTTCGTTATGTTAGCAACACGAATTCATGAAGCACTTTCTGATGTAGAAACATTAAGCGGACAGCTTATTCGAGTATATAAAAACCAGTAGAACAGGGCAGGGTGTTTGCTCGGATGCCCGCTCCACAAGAGTATGTCCATTTGCATAAGATTTTAATTTGATTTGATTATCATTCTTAGCCCCCCTTCCACGCGCTACGGTGTACACACAAGTCTCTCAAAGTTACTTTTTCTCTTTCTACCCTGCGGGAAAAGCTCCGCTTTACGTGTTCTTTGTGTCTTTGTGGTTCCTTAAAAAGATAAACCACATAATCCGCAGGATTTCCCGCTTTCTTAGACACGCTCGTACACAAAGAGGGAAAAAAGGGGGGTTATTTAAAGATGTGTGTACACGGTAGCTTCCACGCGGGGGGTTGGGGGGATCAAATTCATATGAGTAATCATACTTAAAAAAATATCTGATCTCCAGCAAATTCTGCACTGGCGCCTATAAAATGCAGTTTTAATTCCGTTTTTTTGCGGTTTCGGTTTAATTTGGTGCGTGATTAGAATAATTTTGTACAAGCCACAGTTATGACCTTTGCTTGTTTAGTTTACATGACCCGTAATTTGCAGAAAAATTATCGGCTCATCTAATTACTTTTAACGAGCTTATACGGAATTAGTAGTCGCTTCTAACATTTTACTGTTGTTAAGTTTTTGAGTTTATTTGGCTCGCGCGAGTTGGGTGCGTCTACTTAGTTAGTGTCGAAGAAACCCGGTTTCTTTTCGTTTACTTGAAGATTGTAATTTTTAGTGTCGAAGAAACCGGGTTTCTTGGGTTATAGGGTGCATTTACCGCTTGTAAATTTTCTGAATGCATTTACCACCCTATAATGCGGAATAAATATAGCTTTTCTACCAGTAGTGGTTTTACTTTACTGGAAACATTGGTTGTGGTTTTTATTATTGGTATATTAGCCGCAATTGCTGTTCCTAGCTGGCTTGGTTTTATTGAGGCTCGGCGCCTTGGTGCTGCTAGTGACCAAGTTTACCTAGCTTTGCGTAATGCTCAAAGCCAAGCGATGAAGGATAAGGTTAAGTATCAGGCGAGTTTTAAGGTTGAGGATGAAGTTGTTAAATGGGCTGTTCATCCTGTTAGTGTTAGTGCTGAACAAGCTCAGTGGTTTGAGCTTGAGTCTAATATTGTGTTGGATACTGAAACTACTATGCAACGTCATAATGGTGTGCGTAGAACTGTATTTGATTTTCGAGGTACTGTAAATCCTCCTTTGGGTAGGGTTACGTTATCTACCAAATATGGTGGCAAAATTAAGCGTTGTGTTTTTGTGTCTACTATTTTGGGCGCCATGCGTTCTGGTACTGAACATGATGAACCTGATGATAATGGCAGATTCTGTTATTAAATAGTGCTGAGTAGAAAGTGCTGAGTGCTGAGTAGAATTAGGAGTTATGAGTAGAGACGCGATTAATTGCGTCTGTACGAGTTATAAGTTAACACTAACCACTCAGCACTCAGCACTCAGCACTCAGCACTCAGCACTCTTCACTCTTTATGCATCATTTAATACTCTTTACTCGTTACCCTGAACCTAACCGGACTAAAACTCGTTTAATTCCTAAACTTGGAGCAGAGGGTGCGGCAAAGCTTCATCGTGAAATGACTGAGCATACTTTGTCTCAGGTTTTACCTCTAAATGTTTCTATGGAGGTGCGTTTTGCTGGTGGTAGTTTGGAGTTGATGCAGGCTTGGTTAGGTTCTGGTTTAGTATATCAGCCACAGGGTGAGGGTGATTTGGGTGAGCGGATGGCGAGCGCTTTTCATGATTCTTTTAAAGTAGGCGCCTGTAAAACTATTATTATTGGCAGTGATTGTCCTGGTATTGATGCACAAATCTTAACTACGGCGTTTGCACATCTCAACGACGTAGATTTGGTGCTGGGACCAGCTTTGGATGGAGGCTATTATTTAATTGGGTTACGCCGTTTAATTCCTGAGTTATTCAAAAATATCAATTGGGGAACCTCTGAAGTGTTACAGCAGACTATAAATGTTGCTCATACTTTAGGGCTATATTATCAATGCTTGGCGCCGCTTGCTGATGTTGACCGTCCCGAGGACTTGGAGGTGTGGCATAATTTACAACAGAATTAACCAGAGTATAAGGTATATTTTAATACCGTAATTTTTCTGAAGACACTGTGAAAAGTAGATGCTAGCGTGGTGTAGTTCTGAAAAATGAAGTAAAAAATTATTACTATCTATAAATTGTTGTCGTAAACGTAAAGAACAGATAAGGTTATGGGAACCATATTCCAGTAACTTTAAGTAATAACAATCACTTGTACTACAAAAACTAGAACGTATGATTAACAGTTTTGCTGCCGCGACTGCTTCAAGAACCCTTAAGGTAGGGGGAATTATCCTACTTTTGTCTTTTCTTATTGACTTTATAATTTTGCTGTTTCCTTTTCAGCCAACTGATAGAGGTTGGCAAATTGGTTTGGCTACTGCTTTGGTAGACCGGGGTATTGTGCCTATGGTCGGATTAGGATTATTAATTGCAGGATATTGGGCAGATAGCTTTGAAGGTGATGAAAGATTTGGCGGTTTTGATTTAAGATTACCCGCATTTGTTTTATCTAGTGTTTTAGGCTTGATGTTTTTGCTGATTTTTCCTTTGCACTTAAATAACGTTCGTCAAGCTAGCGCACAAACCGTTGAGCAAATTGGTAGACAAGCTGAACAGCAAGAAACCCGACTCAATAACCAATTAACTCAGGTTCAAGCTCAGTTAGGTAACGACCAAGTTAAAGCTGAACTTGAAAAACAAAAAGCTCAAACCAAAGCACAGTTAAACGACATTCTTAAAGACGAGCAAAAATTTAAGCAAGCACAAGAAAATCCAAATGTTCCTCCTGCTGTAAAAGATGTGCTTAAAAAAGCTAAGACAGACCCCAAAGTACTCGATGACTTTATCGCTTCACAAAGCGACCCTCAAAAGCTTGCAGACCAACAAAAGCGTCAGATTCGTGAGCAAAAAGAAAGTGCCGAAAAACAAGCTAAAGACCAAGCTTGGAAATCTGGTTTACGTATTGGTATGAGCAGCTTGTTACTTTCTATTGGTTACATCATTATAGGTTGGACTGGTATGAGAAGCATGGGTATGGGACAAAGTAGCACACGCAAAGCGACCGCAAGGTAAGAGTGATGAGTTGAAAGTGCTGAGTGCTGAGAATAGTTAGGAGTTGGGAGTTGGGAGTTAGGAGTTAGGAGTTAGAAGTTAGGAGTTAGGAGTTAGAAAGGGTGTAAATTGTCATTCTGAGCGTAGCGAAGAATCTTTAAAGCTTCACTCAGTTGTAGAGAGCTTCACTCGATTATAGAGATGCTTCACTCAGTTATAGAGATGCTTCACTCGATTATAGAGATGCTTCACTACGTTCAGCATGACAAGACACTCACAACTCCTACTCAGCACTCAGCACTCAGCACTTTTTACTTTTTAGTCCTATTTGATACAATCAATTAAATATTTCCACGACGTAAAAATAATGATATCCATTTACATATTGACTTATAACGAAGAATTAGATATTGCTGCTTGTATAGAGTCAGCAATGCTTTCGGATGATATTATCGTCGTGGATTCAATAAGCAGTGACCGCACCGTTGAAATTGCTAATCGCTACAGCGTGCGTGTCGTTGAACACGCTTTTGAAAGTCACGGGCGCCAGCGAACTTGGATGCTCGAAAATATACAACCTAAATACGACTGGGTATATATACTCGAAGCTGATGAGCGCATGACACCAGAATTATTTGCCGAATGCGTCGAAGCAAGCAAGTCTAATTCAGAATATATAGGTTACTATGTAGCGGAACGAGTCATGTTTATGAATTCATGGATTCGTCGCAGCACTCAATACCCACGCTATCAACTGCGATTATTCCGTCATGGTAAAGTTTGGTTTAGTGATTACGGTCATACCGAACGTGAAGTATGTGATGGCGCCACAAGCTTTTTGAAAGAAACTTACCCACATTATACTTCCGGCAAAGGATTAAGCCGTTGGATTGATAAACACAACCGCTATTCCACCGACGAAGCTAAAGAAACAGTAAATCAACTCCAACACGGCAGCGTCAAATGGCGAGACTTATTTCTCGGTAACTCCGAAGTCGAACGGCGCCGCGCACTTAAAGATTTATCATTACGCTTACCTGGGCGCCCTATTATTCGTTTTATCTATATGTATTTTTTACTCGGTGGCTGTCTAGATGGACGCGCCGGTTTCGCTTGGTGTACACTACAAGCCTTTTACGAATACCTAATATTACTCAAAGTCTGGGAAATCAAAAACACGGCGCCGACCTATACCGAACCCAAAACCCTAGAAGCACTCAACAAATCGTAGGTTGGCTTGCGCGACAGCGTAACCCAACACAATCCCAATATAAAATTAAAAGCGAACTATTGTTGAATTAGGAACAGGCAGGATGCCTGTTCCACAAGATGGAAGTGTAATATAAATTAATATTTAGATTAAATTTTCTTATCTTTATCAGAATTACGGCGCCTGTATTGCCTGAAGATACCTGTATAAGGCGGCTATTACCTTTATAAGTTCGGCATTCCGGCAGATTTAAATTTGGCACGGTAATATTAGAATAAATATTAAAACTCGCAACATTCAGTTACAAGGTTAAAAAATATTGGCATCTGGCAGGTAACTGCTGTAACCTGAGCGTGGTTAGCGAGAGTAACACCCTCATAAATTTGTCGAAGAGCGCGTAAATGGCTGAAATATGCGCGCATTGGTTGTATGAGTACCTATATAAAAAGTTTTACTAGCCTAAACAAGGAGAGTCGGGGATTGGTAATCGAACGCTTAAAGCAGGATTTAAAGAATGACTTGATTGCTGGGTTGCTGGTTGTCATACCTCTAGCAACTACAATCTGGCTGACGATTACCATTGCTAATTGGGTAATTGACTTTCTCACGCGCGTACCCAAGCAACTTAATCCTTTTGATGGGCTGCACCCTATTTTAGTTAATTTACTTAATATTTTGGTGGGCTTTGCCGTTCCACTATTAGGTATTCTTTTAATTGGGTTAATGGCTCGTAACATCGCTGGACGCTGGTTGCTTGATTTTGGTGAGCAAACAGTACAAGCGATTCCTTTAGCTGGACAGGTTTATAAAACTCTTAAGCAACTTCTTGAAACTTTATTCAAAGACTCTAATGGTAAGTTTCGCCGAGTGGTTTTGGTAGAATATCCCAGACCCGGTGTTTGGTCTGTCGGATTTGTAACAGGCGCCATTAGCAACGAAATCCAAGCGCAAATGCCGCAACCTGTATTAAGCGTTTTCGTGCCCACTACTCCAAACCCAACCACAGGATGGTATGCTGTAGTACCTGAGAATGAAGTTGTTAATCTATCAATATCAATCGAAGATGCCTTTAAAATTATAGTCTCAGGCGGTATAGTTGCCCCGAATACCCCTATACCCTCACTTGTAATGACGGAGCATAAAGTCGAAATTCCTTCTTCGGAGTCACGGCAGATAATACCGTAAGGGTTTCTATTATTAATCTATCTAAAATCCATTCATAAAAAGTATGCAAGAGCGTAAACCTCGTCAAATTGCGCGTGAACTGGCACTCCTATGTTTGAGTCAGTTACCTACCAATCCTAAAAAGCTAAACGAAGAACACTTACCAAAACTTGTACTTGCCGCTGTTCGTACTCTCCGTTCTGAAGTTCAAGATACCCTTGATAATGCCGCAGGCGAATTACAGCGTAGTAATGACAGATTACTTACTAGCGAAACACGTGCTAGCGATTTAAACACCGCGCGCACTATGCTCAAAGAAGCTGTTACTTATGCCCAGAAGGCAATTAATCAACTAGGTGCTGCTATTGAGTTTCCCGAATTAATTCAACTTGCTAACCAGGACAAGGATGTTGCACGCTATGCAATTGATATTGTTCGCACTGTAAATGAGAATCAAACTCTTATTGATGAAGAGATTTCTCAGGCATTAGTAGATTGGCAAGTTAATCGTCTCGCCCAAATTGACCGTGATATTTTACGTATTGCGGTGGCTGAAATGTTATTTTTACAGCTTGATGAGCGTATGGCTATTAATGAAGCTGTGGAGTTGGCAAAACGTTATAGTGAAGCTGATGGGCATCGGTTTATTAATGGAGTCCTACGTAGGGTTACTGAGAGTAACAGTGAATTGAGTCTGCAAAAAATAAAGGGCAGGTAGAGTGCAACGGATGTAACGGATGGGTTACTGGTTTATTTTGGGATTATATGTTGGTGGGGCGGGTTGACGTATATCCTGTTCAATAATGGAAAATTTAGGTTAACCCGCCCTTACTAAACCATATTTTTTTTATCACAATGGCTTTTAATTGGTTCCGTCGTCAACATAACGAATCTTCTAATACTCCTGCTGAGGTAGAAAAAACTGAGCAGTCCCAAGACCAGGCGCCTTCTACTACACCCGATGCGGCGCCTCCTACCACACCCGATGCTTCTGACCTTTTGGCATTTGCTAAGGCTGCTTACAAGAATATTCAGCAAAAACAACAAGATGCTCCTATAGAAACTGAACCTGCTACTGAAGCTGTGACTGAGGCGCCTGTCGTTGAAGAGCAGAAAATTGAAGAAGTTAGCTCTCTTGCGCCCGAAGTTGAATCTGTTGAAGAATCTGTCGAAGAATCTGTTGAAGAGCCGGTAGAGGAAAATACAGTTGACATTGTTGATTCTACTGAATCTGTGGCGGAAATCAACGATGAAGTGGCGCCAACGGCATCGACTAATTTATCTAATTTATCTTTTATCGAACGTGCAGCAGCAGAAAGAGAAGCTAGACAACAACGGTTGATGCAAAGCGCCATTGATGTTCCGGCGCCACAAGCAGAAACAACAGATGCAAACGTAGTATATGATACAAGTGCTACGGAAACAGAGGAAACATCTGATTTCGATTCAGATTTAGAGTTTGATGAGGGGTTTGTGTGGTCGGCAGAAGTTCTTGCGGCACAAGGTCGGCGCCCAGAAGATGTATCAATAGAAGAAATAAATTGGCTTAAAAAGCTGCGACGGGGTTTGAGTAAAACTCGTCGTAATATAGTTAACCAATTAAAGGCGATTGTTGGCAAGGGTCCACTAAACTCTGCTGCGGTTACAGAAATTGAAGCGCTGCTTTTACAAGCTGATGTTGGTGTCGAAGCAACTGACTATATTATTGAGGCTTTACAAACTAAGTTACGCTCAGAAGCGCTTCCTGCTGATGCTGCTATTGCATATCTCAAGACTATCCTTAAGGATATGCTCGAAGCTCCTATTCAAAAATCAGTCTTCGCTCCAGAAAAAGATACTCTCAATATTTGGCTGATGACTGGTGTTAATGGCGCCGGTAAAACTACAACTATTGGTAAGCTTGCTCATTTATCCCAAAAATCAGGCTACCGCACTTTGATTGGCGCCGCTGATACTTTCCGTGCGGCTGCTGTTGAACAAGTCAAAGTTTGGGGTACACGTAGTAATGTTGAAGTCATTTCAAATCCGGGTAAAAATACAGACCCAGCAGCTGTGGTGTTCGACGCAATAACGGCTGCAAACGCTCGTAATACAGAACTACTGTTAGTAGATACCGCAGGACGCTTGCAAAATAAGAAAAATTTGATGGATGAACTCAGTAAAGTCCGTCGCATAATCGATAAAAAAGCCCCCACAGCTAAAGTAGAATCACTGTTGGTGCTTGATGCAACGCTAGGTCAAAATGGTTTGCGGCAAGCTGAGGTTTTTTCCCAAGCTGTACAGTTAAGTGGTGTAGTTTTAACTAAACTTGATGGTACTGCTAAAGGTGGTGTTGCACTTGCTGTTGTAAAGCAGTTGGGTCTACCAATTCGATTTATTGGCGCCGGTGAAGGTATAGAAGATCTACGTCCTTTCTCTAGCTACGAATTTGTCGAAGCTTTACTTAGTAACTGAGATGTAACAGTATACCAAACAGCCATTCTATTAGTTAAGAGAGAGGCTCGGATTTATTAAAAATTCAAAACTTCCCAAAACTAATTATTTAAAAATGCGCTTGAGCTGCTATCATCAGTTGCATCCTAAAAATCTAGTATGAATAGGCGCCATATCTCACTCATTGAGAGATAGCGTCTTAAGTCCTACTACGCCTACATTCTTCATTTATTAATATTCTCTAGCTAAGAAATTAAGGGTTGTAATTTATGTTCAAATAAAACTGTTCAAATAGAACTAAGGCGCCGGAAATCAAATGTATTTGACAAATCCTCTTACCCCCTATACCTCTAACCCCTTTGTCAAAAATAGTTAACATACCGAATAACTAATGAAGGTTCTATAAATTGTCTACCTTTTGATACATGATGTATTTATCAGGTTATGAGAGTATTAATAACCTTCAGTACGTAGTAGAAAATACTGCTTTTGCAATCAAGGTAATTAAGTAAGAACTACTAAAAATTATGTTGAAATCAAATTTGTTATATTAAGAAATTTAATTATACAATGAAATACTTATAAAGTTTTTATCCTACGTCATAATACGCTTGCTAAAATTACAAGCTTTGCTCCAATATGGTGTAGCAATACCAAGCTAAAAGTTTAAACGATAATAAACACCTGTGCCTCAACCACCTTCTCAACCAACTAACAGCAATACCAGCACTACGACCGATGTCACTCCAGTGGTAGCGCTGAAAGAACTTGTGGCAAGGCTGCATCGCGAGCAAAATAAAATTCAAGACTTGCTTAGTTCGTTGGGATTTGCCCTTAGAAGCTTTAACAATTTAAATCAGTTTTTAGAGTTAATTCCACTGATGGCAACGCGAGTCACTGACGCTGATGGTAGTGCCTTATTTCTCTATAAACCAAATGGACAAGTGCGGTTAGAGCAACTGCATTGGCAAGATAGTCTTCAGCGTAAAAATATTCGTAAAGCGCTCGAAACAGCCAGTAGCCAAATTACTTTATTAGCAAATGCTGTTCCCCTAACAGCTACAACAGGGATGTTAGACGACCAAATGCATCGCTGTTTAGGTCCTGGTGTACAAATATTTGGTACTGCTATTCTCGTCAAACATAATGAACGTGGATGGTTATATGTATTAAGTCGTGACCCCGATTACACTTGGACAGAAACACGTCAAAAGCTAGTTCGTTTAGTCGCTGACCAAACCGCAGTTGCCATTGAAAACGACGAATTAGGTGTTGAATTACGTAAAAAAGAACGTTTAGACCAAGAACTTGAAATTGGCGCCGAAATTCAAAGGCGCCTGTTACCCCGTCAATGTCCTACAATACCAGGTTTAGCCCTAGCCGCGCGCTGCAAACCAGCTAACCGTGTAGGTGGAGACTACTACGATTTCATCCCAACCAACCATAACCAAATTCAACCAAGCGCAAAAACCTCCGTAATAAGTACTTCAGTACTTTCCCCTCCACCACTTAACAACGAAAACAACAAAGAACGCTGGGGGGTAGTAGTTGGTGACGTAATGGGTAAAGGAGTTCCCGCAGGGTTAATAATGACAATGATGCGGGGGATGTTACGGGGTGAAGTATTACACGGTCATCCACCCAAACGAATATTACAAAACCTAAACCGCGTCATGTACGCCGACTTAGAAAACTCCAATAGATTTGTCACACTTTTTTATTCAGAATTTGAACCAGAAACGCGAACTTTATATTTTAGTAACGCTGCTCACAACCCCCCATTATGGTGGCACGCTGCAACCAGAACAATAACGCGCTTAGACACGCTTGGAATGTTAATTGGTTTAGACGCCAATAGCCAATACGAAGACGGTCAAGCACAGCTAGAACCTGGTGACGTTGTAATTTATTATACCGATGGATTAACAGATGCCGCCTCCGCCAGTGGCGATAGATTCGACGAAGACAACTTAATTAAAGCACTTAGCACAGCCTGCCGCATTTATAGCGAACCCCAAGAAATACTAGATTATATGTTTGATACAGTACACGAATTCATTGGCGCCGATAAACAAAACATCGACGACATGACATTAGTAGTTCTACAAATAAGAGAGTAAAAAGTGCTGAGTGATGAGTGCTGAGTGCTGAGTGTTGAGTAGGTTGGGTTGAGCGACAGCGTAACCCAACAAAACATACATTTTCAATAATGCAACTTCTTGGCGCCTATGCCTAATGATTTAGTTTCAATCTATACTTACGTGCAATATAAAAAGGCGTATTTTAGTCAATATTATTACTTACTTTGAAGTATTTAGGTTATATAAAATACTTTACTAATCAAGAATAAAAAATGTTGGGTACAAAATGTTGGGTTGCGCTGTCGCTATACCCAACCTACTAGTTCGTGTCATAAGTTTTGGTATATTGGCGCCTGTCGTGTAGGGTGGGCAGTGCCCACCTTACAACACCCCAAAACTTTTGATACGAACCACTACGTTACTCAGCACTCAGCACTCAGCACTCAGCACTCAGCACTCATTACTCAGCACTCAGCACTCAGCACTCATTACTCAGCACTCAGCACTCATTACTCAGCACTCATTACTCAGCACTCATTACTCAGCACTAAAAAGTGATTGTCCAACCTTCTTTGGTTACTTTGTCTTTGGTGTAAGAAACACCATCTATTTTTAGACCACCGTTATCGAGAAGGGTAATAATACCACCCTCGTTGTCTAGGTTGATTTTGTTACTTAAAGTCACTTTTAAAACTTCACCTGGATTGATGGTACCAGTGAGTGGGAGTTTAGACTTGAATTTGTCAGCTATTGCCCATCCCGTTAAATCAACTGGTTCAGGTGAAGTATTAAGTAAAGTAACAGTTTCTTTATTTGTGTCCTTACCTACAGGGTTTACCATTGCTGCAACAATACGAATCGCTGCGGTTGTTTCTGGTATAATTGTATCGATACGGTTGCCGGTTGTATCGTCGGTATGGAAAGATTGTGATTGGAAAGCTAGAAAAATTCCTACCCATGTCGAACGTGATGGATAGTGTATTAATAATCCTCCGTCTTGCCAAACTCCATTGTCTCGTTGGAACTTGCCATCATTACCCTGGTTCATATGGATATCGTGGATACCGTTACCAGGTAGGAAACCAAAATATTTGTCTTTAACGTCGGTTTCTGGACCCCATCTTTCTCCAAAAGCGTATATTGCAGTGTCTTCACTTTCTACTGCACGATTAATATATAGTTCGATTAACTCGTTTAAGTCATTATCTGGGCCTGGAACATTGTGTGGTAAAGGTTTCATTTGCGTTGTGTCAAACAAGTTACCCCGAATAAAGTCCAACGCTAATCCACCTGGTTTTCTTGAAAGTTCATGAAACCCATTATCTAGTTCAACCAGTCCTTTAAGAATAGGATGGTTGAAGTTTTCGTCTACGTAATAAAATAATTCTGATGGCGCCAGTTTTGATTTGACGTTGACGGCAATACGATATTTGGTGTCTCCATCACTTAGAAGCACTTGGTAATGAGGTGTTTGTCCTTCACCTAGCTTACGGTCAATAACTCGACCTTTCAGTACGCCATAATTCTTTAAAGGCATTTAAGTCTCCACACAATGTTTTACTTGTATTTAATTTTACTTATTCCTCATCCGTAATTAGAAGGTAATTTATTAATCACCTCATAACTAGTTGTGTAAATTACATCTACGCCTAACAAGCCTACAAAACAAGCACACACAAATGTGTTTGCTATCCTACCAAACGGTTTTATATTTAACCTTAGCCATGATGACATATGTTTTTTAATTTGACCAAAATTAAATTCTATTTTTCAGATAACGATGAAAAATATCCAGTGATTAGCCTGATATATAGGAGCTTAATTTTACTCAGTATCTGCTGGCTGGCACGTTTCCATAAAGAAATTTATCTATTAGGGAAGTAAAAAATAAACTATACAGCAGGATGAAACGACTAATGTAGGTTCTTTCTTGGGCACAGGGGCGGGCAGGGATGCCCGCTCCACAAGAGTAAAGAATAATAAATATAATTTTAAATAAAACTATCTATCCAATGAGGATAAGCATATGAATCATTTCTTTGTAGTTCAATACCTTGATAATCAGTAAATAAATAATTAGCTGTCGCATGTAGACTATCAACTAAACCAGCTTTTTCTCCACTAGCTTCTAAGGCTATACTCCACCAAGTTTTGTTATATATTTCCAATAATGTTAGTTCGACGTTGCAACTGTTTTTAATATTATCTAAATTTATATTATCGTTTAACAATTCTGGAACGGTGCCTGGTAAAATTTGATATGACTGTAAATAACGACTTTTTTTCACACTTACCCATGTAGAGTTATTTTCTACTTGAATTGGCAGAAAAGCTTCTTTTGTAGAGTCGCTACACATCCATTTACGCCATTTCTCCACTTTACCTGTAACTGAGTTGGTAAATTGCACGGCGCCTAACTCTGATATTCGCCATTTAATTTCTAGGCGCCCTTCACGTAACTTAATACCAACAAAATCATTTTCTGGTGTGTATAAATAAATATCAGTACGCTGTTCTGGTTGTTGTGATGGTTCAAACCAGGTTTTAAAGCTAGTAGGGATGGCGCCGGGAATAAACCAGCGTACTTCACATGTTGTATATGACATGGTTCCTTAATGGTCACGCTTGATGAGACAATGTTAACGAAATATTACAAAAATATTTTTTTGAAATATATTATTGCTTGGCGCCCCTAAAGGATTGAAAAGAAATGTGGAAACGTATTGGATTGATTGTACTATTGGTTTTGAGCTTTAGCTTTAGCTATTCGGATATTGCTACTGCGGCTGGGTTGAAGAATTATACAGATACTGATAATGGTTTTGAGTTCTTATATCCCAACGGTTGGGTGCAAGTTAAAGTTGGGGATGGTCCAGTTGTAGTGTTCCATGATATTATCGAGCCTTCTGAAAATATATCTGTGGTAATTAGTCCTGTTCCTGATAATAAGACACTGACAGAACTGGGAACACCTGGAGAAGTTGGATATAAACTTGGTAAAAATGCTTTGGCGCCAGAAGGTTCAGGTCGCGAAGCTGAATTAATAAATGATGCTCAAAGGGAAGTTGATGGCAAACTGTATTATAAGTTGGAATATTTAATCAAGCTCCCTAATAATCAAAAACGCCATAACCTTGCGAATGTAGTTGTTAGTCGTGGTAAGTTGTTTACTTTCAACGCTTCAGTTACAGAAAGACGTTGGCCAAGAGTTAAACGTTTGGTTGAAGATTCGATAGATTCGTTTATAGTTTACTAATGATGGGTGTTCCACAATTTGTTCCACAATTTGTTCTTGCTTCTGCTTCCCCTGCGCGTCGTCGCTTGTTACAGACTATTGGTATTGAGCCAATAGTTTCTGTAAGTTATTTTGACGAATCACAAGTGCAGTCGCGCGACCCTGTATTATTGGTGCAGATACTTGCCCAGCGTAAAGCTGAGAGAATTGCACCAAAATTTGAAAATGCTGTTGTTATGGGTTGTGATTCGGTATTGGCTGTCAACGGTGAAATTCACGGTAAACCAGCTAGTTCCGAAGAAGCTATTGATCGTTGGCACGAAATGCGCGGTCAAGTTGGTGACTTGCTAACTGGTCACGTTTTGATAGATACTACACAAAGCAGAATGATTGTCAAGTGTCAAATTACAAAAGTTTACTTTGCCAACGCGAGTGATTCGGAAATTAGAACATATGTAGCAACAGGTGAACCTTTAAATTGTGCAGGCGCCTTTGCTTTAGAAGGTAAAGGAAGTGTGTTTGTAGAGAAAATAGAAGGTTGTCACAGTAACGTGATTGGGTTGAGTTTACCTTTATTGAGACACATGTTAGCTGATTTGGGTTATTCAGTCAGCGATTTTTGGAAACAATGAAATGTAGAGACGCGATTTATCGCGTCTCTACATTAATTATTTACCGCCGTAATAAAATGCGACTTCTTTTTCTTTCAGTTCTGCAAAACCGGCGCCATTAAGCATTTGGTTAAGTTCATCTTGGGGAATATGTTTGGCGCCTATGCGGACTATACGCGAACGCATGGTATTAGATACACCACTACGTTGACGGTTTGCTTCGAGTCCCATGACTTTGTTATACAATTCTAGTTTTGCTTCTGGAATAGGAGTTCCATCAAAATCAATTCCACGTGCGATTGCTTCATCAATGGCATCAGCACCTTTGGTATCTTGGTTTGCTTGGCTGGTTTCGGCAGACATGACTTTTTTATTTCTGGCATTGCATTGTAAATTTTACCAACTCGCGGCGCCTCCTCAACGATTCGCTTCAAAATGCTGTCTATTAGAGGATTTTGATGAAGATACTTGCCAGTAAGGGGTTTTATGGTTTAACCTAAGCACCAGTCATGTGTTGCGATAGGTGGTAATGCTATGTCGGACCTGGATGTTCCAGATATAAAAAATCGTTCGCTGGAGCAAGCTCTGACCAATAAAATTATTGATAGCTATTTCGATAGTTCCGAAAGTTGGTTGCGTGCGATTTTACGGATGTGTTTTTTTTCACTAACACATCTCGATGATTTGCCTGTTTTTGTTGTGGAATGTCCAAATCAAGCGGTTGCTAAACGGCTGAGTCGCAAAACTTTTCCGTTTCGCGGTGTTTTATACTACTTAACTGATGATTTTAGTGCTGGTAGTCGTTCGCTTTTTTGTTATCGCGGTAAAGATGGGCAATGGTATTGTTACGACACCAGTACCAGCGAATGGACAAGTTTGGCTGAATTGGAGTTTACTTCTTTTTAGTCACCAAACCACCTGCAAAGGCGCCTAAAATTGTGCCCGTCCATAAACCAGTAGTGCTTCCTGACCACATGGCGCCAGGAGCAACTGCTGCGGTGCATAATTCTCTTACTCCCCAAACTTGATTTTGACACTTTTGGCTCTTGAGATTCATCGAGATTTGCCAACCTGTAAAGCCTGCAAAAAATCCTGATGTTAAAGCTATAAAAGTACAAATTAATACACGGTTTTTAGTCATATTCTCTCTATACCCTCTCTTCCTCTGTGTACTCTGCGCCTCTGTGGTAAAAAAGAAGAATCTATTTTATTACCACAGAGACACAGAGACCACAGAGGGGTCAGCCTGTATTTCTCATTCCTGCGGCAATACCATTAATGGTAAGTAAGGCGCCTCGTAACAGTTCACCTTTACTGTAACGAGAATGAATAACACCCGATGTTGTAATGTTTTTGGCTTGACGTAAACGCTTGAGCAAAGAAACTTGTATGAATCCTAGCGGTACAATTGTTCCATTACGCAACTGAACGGAGCGTTGTAAAACTGGGTCGCCATCAAGGAGATTTTTGTGTCCGGTGATTTGCAGTACAATGTTGCGGGTGAGATAAAATTCTTTGGCTATTTGGTCGAACACAACAGCGAATCTTGCACGGTCGTCTGGATGTGATAATTCTTGGACGTAATGTTGTGCCATTAGCAAGTCTACTTTTGCTAATGTCATTTCGGCTTTAGAAACAACCATTTTAAAGAATGGCCATTTCATGTAGAAATATCGCAGCAGTGTCATATGTTCTTTTGGTTCTTCGTCCAAAAATTCCTGGAGTGCTGTTCCAACTCCATACCATGATGGCAATAAGAACCGGGTTTGTGTCCAACTAAATACCCACGGAATAGCACGTAAAGAAGTTAAGTCTTTTTTACCAGATGGGCGCCTTGCTGGACGCGAACTAATTTGTAATTGGCTAATTTCTTCAATGGGTGTGCATGAATGGAAGAAGTCGATAAAATCGGGTTGTTCGTATATCAATGCGCGGTAATGACTACGCGAACGAGTCGCTAATTCCTCCATTATCTCGTTCCAAGGTTCGATATCATCAAACCCTGTTCGCAGTAAACTAGCTTGAATTACAGCACTGGTTATTGTTTCTAAGTTATATAATGCTAAATCGCGTAACGAGTACTTCGATGCTAGCACTTCACCTTGTTCTGTAATTTTGATGCGTCCGTTTATACTGTGCCCTGGTTGCGCCAAAATAGCTTCGTATGCTGGCCCACCCCCACGACCCACTGAACCACCTCGACCGTGAAATATGCGTAAGTTTACACCGTATTTCTCCGCAATTCCTTGTAAACTTTTTTGGGCTTTGTGAATTTCCCAGTTGCTACTTAAGAAACCTGAGTCTTTATTACTATCTGAGTATCCCAACATTACTTCTTGAAGGTTGGGTGTTAAAGGAGGTGGAGACTCAGGAGAACGAGGTAATGGTGGTGTTGGAGGAGATAGTAAAGATGGCGCCAATGATTCTTTATGCTCCATTACAGCATACCCACCTGCTAGTAAAGCACGGTATAAAGGCAACTCGAATAATTGCTGCATTACAGCGTGCGACCGCAGTAAATCTTCGACGGTTTCAAATAATGGAACTACTTGTATTGTTCCTACTGCCGTTCCTGGGTCATAAAGTCCTGCTTCTTTGGCAAATAGTAATACTTCTAACACGTCGCTAACTTCGCGACACATGCTAATAATGTAGGTTTGACAAATGTTATAACCAAACTCTTGTTGTAATGACCTAACAATACGCATCGTTTCGATAACGTCGTTAGTTTTTTCAGAGAATGGTAACTCCGCAGAAGTTAAAGGGCGCCGAGTTTTAAGTTCACTAATTAACCATTCGACACGTTCAGCCTCAGAAAGCTCATTGTAGGGTTTTGAATGAATACCCATGTATTCGAGAATTTCGTTGAGCGCATCACTGTGGCGCGATGATTCTTGGCGAATATCTATTTTTGTTAAATTAAAGCCGAAAATTTCAACTTGACAAATCAGATTTTCGAGAAGTTGCGAAGTTAAACCTGTTTCCTTGAGGTTTCGCTGAATTAATCGCAGTTCCGCTAAGAAATCTTCGCCCGACCCATAAGCAGGAGTAGAAATTTCTTTAATACTCTCGCCTTTTTGCAGCGCTGAGTTACGTGAGAGTGTATTTTCTAATCGCTTGAGAATATACGATAACTTCAGACGATATGGCTCTTGACGATACCGCAGTGCCAGTTCATCGTAAACTTTGCTCATCTGCGATTGTTCGAGTTCTAACGATTCGAGTAAATCAGGTAGTACATCACTCCACTGCATCGAAACGCTTAATAATTCACGCAGTTCTTTTACGGAGTCAATATATTTTTGTAGAACGATATTGCGCTGGTAACAAGCTGTTTCCCAAGTAATAGCGGGTGTTACAGAAGGATTTCCGTCTCTGTCACCACCAACCCATGAACCAAATTTACAAAAGTTTTTGCTTGGTGGTTCTAACCAAGGATACGTCGCGTTTAGGGTTTGTTTAAAGCGTCGGTATAGCTGGGGAATACCATCGAATAATACTTCTTGGAAGTAGTGCAGCGCATAATCAACTTCATCTAACACCGATGGCTTAAACTGATGTAGTTCATCAGTACGCCACCATAAACGTATTTCTTCGATAAGCTGTAATCGTAACTCTTCTGCTTCCCAACGCTCTTGAAGTGCGGCGCCTCCTAAACGCTTTTCTAAAGCATCGAGTTCTTGCAATAATTGTACAACTCGACGCTGTTTACCACGAATTGTATGGCGAACAATTTCTGTAGGGTGCGCTGTGAACACTAACTGTACATCGAGTTGTGCTATTAATCGTTGAATCAACTGTGGCGGCACGTTGAGCTTGAATAAATCAGGGAAGAGTGCAGCAAATGTACCCCTCTGTCGATTTGACGCTGAGTTACGCCAGCTTTTTGTTAGTAAATCTGCACCAAGCCCACTATTAACAGGAAGTCCCTCAACATTATCGCCTTGGACGATAGTAGGCAAGGTTTCCTCAACTTCGGCAGTTGGCTCCACCTCATACCTCGTCATCTGCTGCCTTTGCTCATAGTCCTGCTCAATGATATTAATCAATTGAAAGTACAGGGCAAATGCCCGTGCCGCGCGGATTGCTTCGTTAATACTAAGTTGTTCAATCAACTTAAAAACTTCGGTTGCTTGGTCTTGAGTTGCTTGTCCTTCTGGCGAACATAAATCGCGTAACTGCCGCAGTAAGTCCACCATCTCCTGACCACACTCTTGACGCAGCACGGTTTCCCATAACTCCTCCATGACCTGGAGACGATGGCGCAAAAATAAATCAGATGCAGGGTAGTTATTAGCAGCTTCGGTGGAAGAGTATAAAAGGGAACTCATATCCTGTTGTAGTAGAGCTATCGGACTTTTTAATTATTGGGCATTGAGAGAAATATGGGTAGGGAAAGTTCCGCAAACTTTTATGGATAAAATGTATTATTTGTTACAGAAAAAGTTTGTTTAACTTTACCTTGATTCGGTTGATTTATTCGTTGAATTGGGGAACTCTAAAATAGGTAAACGTTCACCTCGAAGTAATTCTTCGCTAGCTTGTCCCAATGCAGTTAAAGCGTCAGTTGCACTTTTTTGTGCTAAAACCAGCGTGAACACCGAAACTGTACCAATTTGGAGGAGGATGGATTGAGGAATCAACGACAATGGGTTCGACCCGTGATTATCGGAATTAGTACGCATTATGTTTTTTGAGTTGTTGTAGGATAAGTGGGAAAAAAATGTTAAAAAATTTCAAGATGTAATGATTCTATCGTTCTAGTTTACAGAGAATCTGTTGTTGTTAATAGCCCCCAACCAATAAGCCCCAAAATACCACTATCTTCTACCCCCCTAAGCCATTTCCATGAAAACAGTACTACCAGACCGTCAAAAAACAATAGTGCAGTGGGTGAGTCAAGCAACTGGTATAAACACTCTAGGGGTGAAAATCCGGTTGCAGGGAAATGACCTACATATTTTATGTGAAGCTATTGAGTGTCCGCAGCGCTGGCAAACATTATCCGATTTACTTAAAGCTTTACAGCAAACAGACTTAGAAGCGTTAAAAAATAGCGATGGTAGCGAACAGCCATCTATATATCAAGTATTTGTCTACGGTAGAAAAAAAGCAGTCAAGCGACCCGAATGGTGTCACCGAGTTTATCTTAATCAACTTGACCGTCATCTCGAACAAGTCAACGTAGCTTTACTTCGAGATGCTGAACGTACCCTCAATACAACTGGCGCCATAATTATCTCGAACGAGAGTTTAGCCAAAAAAGGCGACCCCGAGGCAATTGCTAGGTATTTAAGCGAAACTCTGAGTTCTTTGGGTATTGGTGTTCGCGTTAAAGTCAAAAACCAAGATAATAACAATAATAAGAATCGTCTATGGATACTATGTAAATCGACCTATAGTCCAGACCCCTCAATAATTGCTGAACCTGTTGCCCAAAAATTACGTCACCTTAAACTAGTAGGTTATCAAGATGCTGTAATTGTTTGCCACGTCCAAGGAGAACCAAAACCTGACTGGATATTGCGAATTGATTTAACTCCAACCGAGGTTATGCTCAAAGACTGGGCACGTTGGGGAGATGTGCAAGCAATAGCTTCTTATTTGAATGAAAAATTAGCTGAAAAAATTAAAGTTACTGCCTCACTCAACGAATCAACGCTTCACGTTTTCTGTACGAATGTTCGTTCAAATGGTGATACGGCGCCAAGACGCGGGTTATGCATAAAAGAAGTAGGTGTTTGCTTAAATGATATTGCACCCCAAGGAATAACAGCGGCGACTATATACGGGCAAGTTAGTACAGATGCGGAACCAGCTTGGATAGATTGGTTAACACTTCCCGCTCAAGCACACCCTGCTTTATCAATACCAACAATTGAACTTGCTTCAAATGGAGATGAACCAGCACTTATATTTTTACTAGAGCGTTTATTAAATTCTGACTTAGATTGGCGCCTTAAAACAGGTGGTATGCGGGTATTGTTGCTGCGAAAAGGAGATTTAATGCATGTGATGTGCGATGCAACCGTATCTCCAGACCGTAAACAAGTAACAACTCAAGTCGTTAAGTTGCTGCGACAACTCAAAATGCCAGGGATATTAGGAGTGCGTGTTTATGGGCGCCGTGCGGGCAATAAAGAAGCATCATGGCATTATGGTGTAGACTTTGCAGCAAGACAACGATATGTTCCCGAACCGGCGCCAGAATTTGCAGCAACATCAAGTTATGTTCGCGAACTATTACCACCAACCGATGAACCAGTACTGCGTCAAGACTTAACATCAGAGGAAGTTCAAACTTTTGTTAAGCAAACAGTGCAAAATTGGGGTACAAGCGCAAGAAAACTTTTACTTGCCACACAGCTATTCAAAGACAAAGAGGATGCTTCGAGCGCACCAAGCTTCAGCGCGAAATCAAGTGCTTCGGCATTAGTATGGGGAACAGTCGGGTTATTGTTAACATTACAAACCGATTGGGTATTAAATAAATTTTCACAGCAACCCCTACCAACATTAACTACTAGTCTTGCTCCGCAAACCCCCAATAAGAATGATGTTAATGCGTCCTTCACAGCAGACACCACCACACCAAAAGATAATCAAGCCTTTAACGCATCGGCATTTACGCAAACAACAGGTAGTGAAATTAGCCGTAGCCCATCAGGAACTGCAACGGCAATATTATTAGCAGCGCGTACTCAGTCGCCAACATTTAACGCGCGTCAACTCGATGAGCAATTGGCATTATATCGACAAAGATTACAGAAAAACGGCGGTCAGCCACCAGATATATTAATTATTGGTTCTTCGCGCGCTCTACGAGGTGTTGACCCAGTAGCCTTATCTAAAGCTTTGGCAACTCAAGGCTATCGCAATTTAGATGTCTTTAACTTTGGTATAAACGGTGCCACTGCCCAAGTCATTAACTTTATATTGCGTAAAGTCTTAGAACCATCTGAACTACCCAAATTAATTATCTGGGCAGACGGCGCCCGTGCGTTCAACAGTGGACGCGAGGACACTACATTCCGGTCAATAGCAGCATCTCCAGGTTATAAACAAGCCATTGAAAAATCAATAGCTCGTGGAGATACAGATACAGCACAAGAAACTAAATCTAAAACCAAATCAAACGACCAGCAAAAAAACAGTTATCAAGCAGCTAACGATTGGTTAAACGAAAAACTAGGTTCATTATCAGGAGCTTACCAAAATCGTAACCAACTCAAAGCAGTACTAGGCGCCAAATTAGATGCTTTAACAGGTGTAGATAAAAATAAAACGTCATCAAATCAAACAAATGGCAAAGACGCAGAAGAAACAGTACAATCAGTTGATTTTGATGGTTTTTTACCACTATCAATACGTTTTGACCCAGGTATTTATTACCAAAAGCATTCAAAAGTAAGTGGTAGCTACGACAACGACTATAAAGGATTTTTACTTGGAGGAGACCAAAACTTAGCGCTGCAAGAAATATTAAAGTTCACCCAGTCGCAAAAAATATCCTTAGTATTCGCCAACATGCCATTAACAAGTGAATACTTAGACCCAGTTCGTACACAGTTCGAGCAACTATTCCAGCAGTACATGATACAACAAGCTTCTGAACGTTCGCACTTTGTTTTCCGCGACTTAGGATTACTTTTCCCACAAAAAAATGAATTTTTCTCCGACCCTAGTCATCTTAACCGTTACGGCGCCTACGAAGTGTCTAACAAGCTTGCCAAAGACCCAATGATTCCCTGGATTAATAAAAAATGAGGTCAGGAGTCAGGAGGTTAGGGGTCAGGAGTCAGGAGGTTAGGGGTCAGGAGTTAGAATTCTATATCCTGAATTCTGAATCCTGAATTCTGAATTCTGTATTCTGTATTCTGTGTTCTTGAGTGTAAAAAATAAAACATGAATTTCATTTCGATATTATACGGATTATTTTTACTTAGTGTTATCGGTATTTATTGGTCTGTTGGTAATGAAAGACTGCGTTTGTTGATACTTTTGCTTGCTAGCGTAGTATTTTATATATCGTACCAGCCTCAATATTTACCACTATTACTAGTACTGGTTTATTTAAACTATCGTCTAGGACTTGAAATTGGACAAAACACCTCACCCGGAGAACATAATCAAAATGCGGGTATATCTAACGAAGATTGGGAATACGCTCAAGCGGACTGGAATCGGCGCCGTTTAACTTTAGTATGTATAGGTATAGTCTTAAATATATTTTTACTATTTGGTTTTAAATACCTAATACCCTTTTTAAAATTTGCTTTACCCGAAGCTACAATTAAAGGCTTGCGATTAGATACATTCAAACTACTGGCGCCGCTTGGAATATCTTACTTTGTATTTGAGTGCATCGCGTATCTAGTAGACGTTTATCGTGGCGCCCCTGCGACAAATAATTTAATTAAATTCGCGACTTACAAGTTACTACTTTTCAAAGTCACTTCCGGTCCAATAACACGCTTTCATCAACTTGCAAATCAATTCAAAGCAGCATTGCCAAGTGCGAATGTCATATCTGACGCATTATGGTACATCGCGAAGGGCGCCGTCAAAAAAGGATTATTCGCCGATAATATTGGTGTTTTTGTCGATATTTGTTTCGGTAACTTACAACGTGCAGGTAGTACAGATATATGGTTAGCGACATTTGCTTATGGTTTGCAGTTGTATTTAGATTTTAGTGGATATGTAGATATAGCTCGTGGCAGTGCGATGTTATTTGGGTTGGTGTTGCCAGAAAACTTTGATTCACCTTACTTCAGTACGAGTATTGCTGATTTTTGGCGCCGTTGGCATATGACTTTGGGAGACTGGTTGCGAAATTACCTATATTTTCCACTTGGTGGTTCACGTGTTGGGTTGGAACGTACATGTGTCAACCTGGTAATTGTGATGGTTGTATGTGGTGTTTGGCATGGCGCCGCATTAGGGTTTATTGTATGGGGGTTCTGGCATGGTTTAGCTTTAGTCGTGCATCGACTAGTTGATAAAGTTAGTGACCGTATGGAATTTCTCGAATATTTTTGGCAGTCACCAATTGGTGTTATTGTGGCGTGGTTGGTTACACAGCTAATGGTATTTACATCATGGATATGGTTCCGCTTACCTGACCTACGGGACTCAATGGAAGCTACTTCTAAACTTTGGGGACATACAGCTGACGCTCAGTTTTCACAACTTGTGTATGTCGAAGCTTTGAAAATTAGTCAGTCTCAAGTTGCGCTGTTACTGGGTGCTGTGTTTTTAGGCATGGCGATATCTTATCTATTTAAGCGTCATCTCAAACTTGAATTCAATTGGCACCTCAAAGTTCTGTTCGTACCGTTATGCTTTTATCTCGTTTGGATACTGGCGCCGCAAGGTAGCTTACCATTCATCTACTTTGAATACTAATTTACCTATATTGTGATTGTGATTGTGATTGTGATTGTGATTGTGGAACAGGCATCCCTGCCTGTTTTTTAATTAATATTGACAAAAATGAGATAAGTTATGTAAACTGATATTTAGATATATTGAGAATGCACCAAAACTTGCTTAATATATTGTTTACATAACTTAATATTATAGCATAGTGAAATCCTTGAAAGCTTTGTTCAGCAAGCATTTCAGGTAAACTCCGACCGCTAATAATTTAGACCTATAGAACGTTAGGTTAGATTTATCCATAAATAAATCTAATAAAAGGTATTAGTAAATTAAATACTGAGTAGATACTCTTATTAAGTGAATGCATGTAAAGTGGAAATTACAGGTAAATTAAATTTACTTGATCAAACTTCACATTATTTCGCATTAATAAGAACATGACTGCAACCTTACAACGTCGCGATAGCGGAAACGTATGGGAACGGTTCTGCAACTGGGTAACCAGCACCGAAAACCGCATTTATGTAGGTTGGTTCGGAGTGTTGATGATTCCTACACTGTTGTCAGCAACCATCTGCTTCATCATTGCATTTGTAGCAGCACCTCCCGTTGATATCGATGGTATCCGCGAGCCAGTAGCTGGTTCATTGATTTACGGAAACAACATCATTTCTGGTGCAGTTGTTCCTTCTTCAAACGCTATCGGTTTACACTTCTACCCAATCTGGGAAGCAGCTTCTTTAGATGAGTGGTTGTATAACGGTGGTCCTTACCAGTTGGTAGTATTCCACTTCTTGATTGGTTGCTTCGCTTACTTAGGGCGCCAGTGGGAATTATCTTACCGCTTAGGAATGCGTCCTTGGATTTGCGTTGCTTACTCTGCTCCTTTGGCATCTGCAACTGCAGTATTCTTGATTTACCCCATCGGTCAAGGTTCGTTCTCTGATGGTATGCCTTTAGGTATCTCTGGAACATTCAACTTCATGTTGGTATTCCAAGCAGAACACAATATTTTGATGCACCCCTTCCACCAATTAGGTGTAGCTGGTGTATTCGGTGGTAGCTTATTCTGTGCAATGCACGGTTCTTTGGTGACATCTTCCTTGGTTCGTGAAACCAGCGAAACTGAAAGCCAAAACTATGGTTACAAGTTCGGTCAAGAAGAAGAAACCTACAACATCGTTGCAGCACACGGTTACTTCGGTCGCTTGATTTTCCAATACGCTTCATTCAACAACAGCCGTTCCTTGCACTTCTTCTTAGGTGCTTGGCCTGTTGTATGTATCTGGTTGACAGCATTGGGTATTTCCACAATGGCTTTCAACTTAAACGGTTTCAACTTTAACCAATCAGTACTTGATAGCGAAGGTCGTGTTATCAATACTTGGGCTGACATTCTTAACCGTGCTAACCTCGGTATGGAAGTAATGCACGAGCGTAACGCTCACAACTTCCCTCTTGACCTTGCTAGCGGTAACGCTGCTCCTGTAGCTATTGCGGCGCCTGCTATTAACGGTTAAATATAGTAGAGACGCGATTTATCACGTCTCTAAACCCTGGACATACAACGCCTTCAGTGAACCACCACTGAGGGCGCTTTTTTATTTACGTATATTCTTTACGTTTCTTAACATTAAAGCAGTATTAAGCAATTAAATCAATACCCATAGTGAGTAATTACTAGCCGATAGTATGGTGGGCACTGCCCACCATACAACGAACTAACGAACCAAAACTTATGACATAAACCACTAGTAATGCACGAACGTAACGCACATAACTTCCCACTTGATTTAGCTAGTGGTACTGAAATACCTGTAGCATTACAGGCGCCTGTTATTAATGGTTAATTTATTTCTCAAAACCTAATATTTTTTATTAAAGGGGGAAATAGCTGTGATTAATTTTATAGACAGGTGTTGACAATTATGTTGATGCATTTGGTGAAATTGTACCACCTCCAGCCTTAGACGGCCCTCCCTACGGCAACCCACTCGACCTTGAACCAGGTAAGTTTAACTGGACAGGTGGTACAAGCCTCAAAGATGGCAAACTTTATGTAGGCGATTTTTTCCAAGGTCGCGTCCAAGTGTTAGATGTAAATAATACTAATAGCACTAGAATCCCAGAAGCTAGCTCAGTATTAGGTTTAGCAGTACTAGTAACTTTTGCTGTGGCTAGCAAACTCAAAAGAAACCTGGTTTCCCCAGCACTGAATAAAACAATCCTCAAGTAAACCCAAAGGAAACCAGGTTTCTAAGATTTATTAAACAATTGGCATAAAAAAACAAAAAAAGCTATAAAATAAAAACTATAAAATACAACTTTATGCCAATTCGCAAAACACAATTTAAATCAGGAAACTACTATCACATCTATAATCGAGGAAACAACCGTCAAAAAATATTCTTTCAAAATCAAAACTACTCGTACTTCCAACGGCTCATCAAAAAACACCTAATAGACAATCAAGTCGAAATAATAGCATATTGCTTAATGCCCAACCACTACCACCTATTAATTCACCTCAACAACGATAATCTATCAGAATTAATGCAAGCATTTGCCTTATCATACACCAAAGCCATCAACAACCGCTTCAACAGAGTCGGTTCACTCTTCCAAGGGCCATTTCAATCCATCCACGTAGATACAGACGAATACTTGTTACACCTATCACGTTACATTCATCTAAATCCAGTCGGCGCCAACTTAGTCAAAAAACCTCAAGATTGGATATACTCAAGTTACCTAGACTACATCATCCCGAAAAAAGATAGCTTTGTTAAAAAAGATAAGATATTGGAATACTTTGATTTAGAATATCTAGCACCCGAAGATTCTTACCGCTCTTTCGTCGAGTCTCAGCAGGAAGAAGAAAGTTTTAAACATTTGATTTTAGAATAGGCGCCTTCTATTACTCACTAGCATAAGTTGGATTTAGCTCTCTAATAGAAGGTGGATGTAACCCCAAAACCATTTGCGATTTTGGAATACCATTATTTGATAGCTCTTCTCCAATATCTACATCACTTTGGTTGTGTTGAATCCAAACTTTATCATTAATAATCTCAACGTGAATAACTGGGTGAAAAACTCGTTCTTCTTCATCTACCCAACCGTGACAAAGCACTTGGAAACGATTTGATTGTCGGTCGAATATTTGTACAATCTGTAATGTCTTTGGAAATACGTTTGTAGAAATAGCTTCCGATAAAGTTTTGATGATAGCTTGCTGATAAATTTTTATTATTGGTGCAGAATCGCGAGGTTCCATAAACCGGGTTTCTTTTACACTGAAACTAAAAGAAACCCGGTTTCTCAAGCTCTATTGGCGCCCTAAAACCCAGTTTCTCTCACACTCAGTATAACAATCTCGAACTGAAACCTGATTTGTTAAATTTTATTGGCGCCATGAAACCTTAATGTTTATTTAATATTTTTTTGGTATTGGGAGATTTTTCGTGACGCTGAGAAACCGGGTTTCTTTTCGTTTATTTTGAGGATTGTTATGTTCAGTGTGGGAGAAACCCGGTTTCTTACTGATTTGGTTATTGGGGGATTTTTCGTGACGCTGAGAAACCGGGTTTCTTTTCGTTTATTTTGAGGATTGTTATGTTCAGTGTGGGAGAAACCCGGTTTCTTACTGATTTGGTTATTGGGGGATTTTTCGTGACGCTGAGAAACCGGGTTTCTTTTCGTTTATTTTGAGGATTGTTATGTTTAGTGTGGGAGAAACCCGGTTTCTTACTGATTTACAAAATTTATGAGATGTAAAATATCACAATACATACTTATTGATTGAACGGTAAGCTTGGGGGGAGCAAAGTGGGGAGTGGGGAGCGAGGTATTTTAGGTTACAATATAATATAGATTACCCTAGAGTCTTTACTTAGTACCTATATCGAAAAAAGTGGATGCATGTTAAGTTGTTTGCATCGTATGAAGCATTGAAGCTCAGGTAACATGTATCGGTACTATCTGCATCCACAGCATTTTGACGAGTTAGTTCGAGATAGTGGTATTGATTCGGATATCGCGAGCTTAAATTTCAGTTCACTTCAAGATAATGGCGCCTATGATTACTTGTTGATTTCTGAGCAGGTTCCGCGTACTAATACGGGGATGGTCAGAAATAGCTGGTTGCAGCGTTACGCACATGTTAGTTCTGGGGGTTGGTGGTGTTCGGGACTTGACCCGTTGAATAATTGGGAAAGTATGGAGTGGGGTTGTTTTAAGCCAAATCAACCTCGACTGAATCAGAAGGGTAAAAATATTAAGTATGAGCATCCTCCAGGAACAGCTACGCGCGTATTTTGCCTGCGTGTGACATTGCCTGTGTGGGAGAAAGTTTGTCAACGTTATGGTATAGATTTACCATGCAATATATATATTAATCAAAGTGGTGAAGCTGAGGGTTTTTGGCAGTGGGTGATTGAGCGTTCGATACCAGTTATTATTTGTGAGGGTGTTAAAAAAGCTGCTGCTTTATTATCGTTAGGTTATGTTGCAATTGCGATACCTGGAATTACTAGTGGTTATCGTGTTAATAAGAATGAATTTGGTAAAGTTATTAGTCGGCAGCTTATACCAGATTTAGCAGCTTTTACACTTACAGTCAGGCGCCAATTTTACATTTGTTTCGATTTTGAGACAGAACCGAGAAAAATTGCTGCTGTTGATAATGCAATTTCTCAGCTTGGTTTGCTGTTTCAATCTCAAAATTGTGCAGTCCAGGTGATGAAGTTACCTGGTAAAGAAAAAGGTGTTGATGAATTTATTGTTGAGCAAGGCGCCTCGGCCGTCGATAATATATATAGTCACAGTTTAGATTTAGAGACATATTTAGCTCTTTGTAAACCTCATGCTCAATTAACGGTTTCAGCTGCACTGACAGTAAATCGTCGTTATTTAGGTGAAATACCTCTGCCAAATTCTGGTTTAGTTGGTGTAAAGTCAGCAAAAGGAACGGGAAAAACAACTGCACTACAAAAAGTAATCGAATCGGCAAAAGTAAATAACTGTCCCATTTTATTAATCACCCACCGAATCCAACTTGGAAAATTCCTCTGCGACAAAATCGGTATCGACTGGGGATTCGGAGAACATACAACCACGTATTCAGCACACCCAACACTCAAAACTCAGCACTCAGCACTTAGCACTCATCACTCTCTTGGTTTGTGTGTAGATTCAATTTGGAAACTTAATGCGAATGATTGGGCAGGTGGGATAATAATTTTAGACGAAGTTGAACAGTCTTTATCACACTTGCTTCATAGTACTACTTGTAAAGATAAGCGCGTCAAGCTTCTCAAAGCATTCCAGGAACTTATTAATATTGTGTTAACAACAGGTGGTTTAGTAATTGCCCAAGATGCTGACTTATCAGATATTTCCCTGGAGTACATACAGCAGTTAGCAGGAATAGAAATAACTCCTTGGGTGCTAGAAAATGAATGGCAACCTGAGAAAGGTTGGGATATCTCGTTTTATGATTCTCCTAACCCTACTCCCTTAATTCAACAGCTTGAACTTGACTTAATAGCTGGACGTAAATGTTATGTTACTACCGATAGTCGTGCAGGACGATATAGTTGTGAAACTATTGAACGTTATTTAAGAGAACGTTTAGAGCGTTTATATAGAATATCTCCTAAATCATTGGTGATAAGCAGCAGCACAACTAATACTCCTGGACATGCAGCAGTAGACTTTGCTGCTGAAATCAATCAGAAAGTTACAGATTACGATTTAGTGTTAGTGACACCTAGTTTAGGAACAGGTGTTAGTATCGACGTTCAGCACTTTGACCGTGTTTACGGAATTTTTCAAGGTGTAATTCCTGACTCAGAGGCAAGACAAGCATTATCACGTGTTCGTGACTCTGTACCACGTGCAGTATGGTGTGCAAAACGAGGAATTGGAATAATTGGCAGTGGTAGCACTAATTATCGATTACTATCACAGTGGTATCAGGAAAACCAAAAGGAAAATTTAGCCTTACTAAGTCCCTTACACCATGTTGATGTAGACTTACCGTTGGTATATGACCCTATACATTTACGAACTTGGGCAAAACTATCAGCACGTATAAATGCTTCGATTTGTATGTACCGTCAGTCAATGAAAGATGGTTTAATCGCAGATGGTCATCAAATATGGTTACGCAGCAATGCTGTACATCAAAATATTATCCGCGATTTACGTCATGCTTTTTTGGCAACAGACCCTGAAGACTTGCCAACTCGTCGCAGATTAATGTTAGAAATTGTTAAAGTCCAAAAAGACTGGCGCCATTCTCGGCAAAAGTCTAAAGAAATTAGCTGTAGTATTAAGAAAATTAAACGCCAAAATCAAATAGTTGGCGCCAATGCTGTTGCAAACGCCAAAGATATAGATAAAGTAGAGTACGAGAAAATATCAGCCAAACACTCACATAGCGAACAAGAACGTCATCAAATAGATAAATATACACTTCGACAACGCTATGGTGTCCCCGTAACCCCAGAATTAAAGATGCGTGATGACCAGGGGTATTATGCTCAACTGTTAATACACTATCATCTCACACACGAAAGCGAATATTTTAGACTCAAAGACAAACAAGAATGGTATCAACAGTTATTATCAGGTGACGGAAAAGTGTTTTTACCCGACTTAAAAACTTACACATTAAAAGTTGAAGCATTACGCGCGTTAGGAATGCAACAATTTTTAGAGTCAGGACGCACCTTTACAGAACATGAAACAGATTTACTAAGACTAAAAAATACAGTATCGCAGTGTAGTCAACATATCAAGCGAGTTTTGGGTATTAACTTGGTTAAAGATAACGACCAAGTTCCAACCATAAAAATACTCAGTCGATTATTAAATTTGCTAGGTTTAAAATTAAAGCGAGCAAACGGAATTTATCAAATTGATTCGGTAACACTCAACGATGGTAGGGAGGAGATATTTACTATTTGGCAACAACGTGACGAGTTAATGTTGGTAAACACAAAGGTAAATTTTGATGTCGATAAAAATCACGTTAATTCTTCTCCAACTCGCTCAGAAAGTAGTTTACCAATGGATAAAGTGCCGTTTTAAAATGCTGTTTAATGTTAGGTTTGATACAATAAAAGCTTAAGTAAAATGGACTCTTCTTTCTGCTCGTAATGGTACTGACTATAAACTAGTGCAGCGTGGCTAAAATAACTATCCAGTTAGAAAAAGTCAAAAAGCTTATCAAATAAGGAATATTCCTTCTGCCGTCTGCCTTCTATCTTCTGCCTTCTGGCACTAGTTTACTTATTTAGGCGCCACTTACAACAAGGTATCAACCAAAAAGAATTTCTCGTAGCAGTAATCAAAAATCTCAGGCGCCAAAATATCAATTATGTAGAATTACAGGGTAGTTTGGCAAGAAGTGTATCATTTGATGACTTTAGACAGATAGTAGGAAGTGAAACCCCTATCAATGTTCGTTTTCTTACCTTAGTAAATACTTATAGACTAGTCACAAAACCATCAAACCCAGAAAAATTAATATTAAAAGAAGATATAAGTATGAATTATTGCCCCCAGAGAAAAAAGATAACTTTGATATGTCACACCTGATTTTAGAAGCATAAGAATACCTACAAAACATTGTCCCGCGTTTGGGAGGACAACCAAAATAACTCGGCGCCATTCCAATACCCAGTGAGCGTAAAACTACGGAGCAATTGTACTATGTCAAATCAATCAAGGTGGCTTGTATATCTCTCAGATTTAAAATTGGAAGCTCATGAACAGTGGGTTAGTAACGGATGTGTTGATGATGGACGCTTAATGGTTCATGAGCGTAACTTGTCAGGAGCAAATATACCAGGCGCCAATTTGATCAAAGCACAATTTATAAAGTGTAATTTGAGTAGTGTAAATGTACGAGGTGGTGATTTAACCAGCATTGAGCTAGTAGAGTGTAACTTAGATTCGGCAATGCTAGAATTATCAACGTTAGATAAAGCCACTATTAAAGATTGTAAATTTGTTGGGGCTTATCTCAATGCTACAAATTTTATAGGTGCCAGAGTCTCAGGTGGAGATTGGAGCAAAACAGATTTACACAGGTCAGATTGGAATAGTGCGGTTATAGAAAGTGTATGCTTGGGTAGAGCTAGGTTGCAAGGAGCGAGACTTCATAGAGCTATTTTTAATGATTGTAACTTGCAAGCTGCCAACTTAATCGCCACAACCGCACACGACACTGTATTTAACCGTTGCGACTTTAGGAATACTGACCTAGAAGAATTTACTATAAAGAATACCACATTTTACAAGTGTGGATTTTATAACTGCACAGGCGCCCCTAAGATAAAAGGAAAGTGTGAGTTTATAGAACCTGATTTATCTGTATATTTTGATGGAAGTAAAATAGTCGAGCGTTGATAAACTTTTAACGCTTTGGAGCCAAGCATCACTCACTATATAAAAATGCATACTGTAACTTTAAATGGAACCAGGTTTCAGGTATCAGAAGACCCTGATAAACTTATTGCCGATTTTTTAGCTGTCTTCACTATCTGATTACTATATTTTGCAAGTTGAAGAACTTTTTATTCCTGATGGAGAAGGAATAGATGACCTTTATGGCGATGTTAATATATATGCTTATCGCGCGCGGCACATAGATGATTTACCAGAGTATACATCTAAACTGGAACAACTTAATATCCTTGAAAACGAAGTCTGGATAATTTCAGCATCTGGCTTTTGTTATGAAGTCCAGCCTATAATTATTTTTGGTGATGAACTAAGGCAAATAATTAAAGAAGCCCAGAAGTTCGTAAAATGTGATAGGTTGAATTAGACTGGCGCCGTGATAACAAATAGGACAATTTATACCTTATCCGACTTTTCAAACATCCTCTAAAACTTTATTCTCGCTCCTTGGAGCGAAAATCGAATATGACTGATAATCACAATATTCATATTGGTAGCGGTAATTATAATGAGCGTGTTGAAGGCGACTATATCCAAGGAAATTACAATGCACCTTTGATTCACGGTGGTAGTGGTAATAATATCACGTTTAACAGAATACAGGTGCCTGATTGGGAACGGTTAAAGTTAAATCCCCCAAAAAATCTTCAGTTTCAAGGCTCTGCCAACTTTGTAGGAAGACAGTATGAACTGACCTTACTGCGTGATAGGTTGCAACTCAGAAGTGTTTACGCCATAACTGCTGTTGCTGGTATGGGTGGCGTTGGTAAAACTGAACTGGCGATTCAATTTGTATTGCAGCATGAAGCGGACTACCCTGGTGGTATATGTTGGTTATCAGCTAGAGAATCAGATTTAGCTGCTTCTATTGTGCAGTTTGCCCAACTTCATATGAATTTGGAAGTCCCACAACAGGATGGACGTGGAAATTCCCTGAGTCTTACTAAACAGGTAGAGTGGTGCTGGCAGCATTGGCAACCATCATCCGGACTGGTACTAATCGTACTAGATGATGTTATGGATGTGGGGAATTATCGGCTCTGGTTGCCTTCATATAACCGTTTCCGCGTATTAATGACAACACGGTTGCGGAATTTAGACCCTAATATTGAAGAGATTTCCTTAGATATGCTGTTACCAGAAGAAGCTTTGCAATTATTGATAGCATTGGTGGGTCAAAAACGAGTAGAAAAGGAATACCAAACTGCCCAGCAATTATGTGAATGGTTAGGTTATCTCCCGTTAGGTTTGGAATTAGTGGGACGATATGTGGCGAAAAAACCTCCTAACTACAAGTTAGCCCTCTTGTTGCAGCGACTCAATGAACAACGACTAGAAAATGAAGCTCTTAACTCTGAGCAGCAGTCATTGCAACAAACCCTTAGCACAGCACAGCAAGGAGTTTTAGCAGCATTTGAATTAAGCTGGCTTGAGCTTTCTCCTACAACACAGCAAGTCGCTGCATTGTTAAGCTTGTTTGCACCAAATATCTTTGTATGGCAATGGGTGGAGTCTGCATGTGAATTGCTTAATTGGAGTGCAGCTAATGTTGAAACAGCGAACGAGCAACTATACGCACTTCATTTGATTCAATCAGTAGAGGATACATCTAGTGAGTATAAAATAAAAATTCATCCATTAATTCGGGAGTTTCTGAAAGTTAAATTAGCAGCATTACCACAAGCATTGAATTTGAAACACGCTTTTGTAGAGGTAATGGTAGCGCAAGCAAAACTTATCCCCTATTTAATAACGGCTGAGTTGATTAATTCAGTCAAAGATGTTATTCCACATTTAGTAGAAGTGGCACAATATTTGACTGAGGCTATTAGTGATGAAAATTTAATTTTGGTTTTTTCTCGTATTGGTAGATTTTATCAAGGGCAGGGTTCGTATGCTTTAGCAGAACCTTGGTATATTCAGTGCGCCTTCATTGTACGAAAACGACTAGGAGAGGAGCATCCAGATGTTGCCTCTAGCTTTAACAACCTAGCTTTACTCTACTTACACCAAGCTCGGTATGCGGAAGCTGAACCCTTGTTTCTGCAAGCATTGGCATTAGAGAGGCGCCTTAACGGAGAGGAGCATCAATCTGTTGCCTTTAGTTTCAACCACCTAGCTCATCTCTACTTAAACCAAGCTCGGTATGCGGAAGCTGAACCCTTGCTTCTGCAAGCACTGGCACTCAACAGGCGCCTCAACGGAGAGGAGCATCCATCTGTTTCCAGTAGCCTCGATAGTCTGGCTAGTCTTTACTTACACCAAGCTCGGTACGCGGAAGCCGAACCCTTGTTTCTGCAAGCACTGGCATTAGAGAGGCGCCTGCATAGAGAGGAGCATACAGCTGTTGCCGCTAT
The DNA here is from genome assembly GCF_019977735.1 of Calothrix sp. PCC 7716. Taxonomy (GTDB): domain Bacteria; phylum Cyanobacteriota; class Cyanobacteriia; order Cyanobacteriales; family Nostocaceae; genus Dulcicalothrix. The sequence goes on from NZ_AP025018.1 coordinate 2,846,204, forward strand.
CCTCCAAAACTTGGCTAGTCTCTACTTAAAGCAAGCTCGATACGCGGAAGCTGAACCCTTGTTTCAGCAAGCACTGGCACTTAATAGGCGCCTGCTTTCCAAGGAGCATCCATTTATTGCCGATAGCCTCCAGAACCTGGCTAGTCTCTATTCAAAGCAAGCTCGGTACTCAGAAGCTGAACCCTTGTATCAGCAAGCATTGGAAATTGCTTCAAAAAGCTTAGGGGTAGATCATCCTACCACAGCCAATATCCGTGAAAATTTAAAATCCTTGCGCGATAATTATGCTTAATGATATCGAGCGAAACTTACCAAGGTAAAATTATGACTGATTCGGAGGAGAGTCCCAATCGCAATATCTCGATTAACGAAGGTAATTATAATGAGCGTATTGAGGGAGATTATGTAGAAGAGAATTATTATAACGTTTCATTTAATTTTCGGCGACAGAATAAAAATTATGCTAATATTCGACGTAAATTATTACAAATTGTCAATGAGCGAATTGAAGCTATAATAAACAGTTCGCTTAACAACAGGGTTTACATGGTTCTAGATATGGAGCAAGACCCGGAACAGATAGAAGCCCCTTTTTTGGCAGAAGTTAAGGTAAATTTTCAACATGAAACTCATTTAAATAATACAGAAATTATTAATGTTTTTGACGACTCAGAAGTGGCTGGTAGGTTACTAATTTTAGGACAGCCAGGTGCAGGAAAAACGACGATGCTTTATAAACTGGCTCTTGAGTTAGTTAAGCGCACGTTGGCTAATAGTAATCATCCGATACCAGTAATATTATCTTTATCTAGTTGGAAGAATGATAATCAAAGTATCAAGGATTGGTTAGTCAGTGAGCTTAAAGATAGATATGGAGTGCGAAAAGATATTGGTAAAGAGCTAGTAGAGAATCAAGAAATTATACCTTTACTTGATGGGTTGGATGAGCTGGCGGCAGAACGTCAAGAAAGTTGTGTTATTAAAATTAATGAATTTATACAGCCTAGTAATTGGACTAATCCTGTAGTTGTTTGTAGTCGCCTATTTGAATACGAGCGTCATCAAGCTTTATTACAGCTAAATAATTCTATAGAATTATGTCCTCTCTCTACTGAACAGATTCATCAATATTTACTTCATACTGGTCAATTGCAATTATGGGACAGTATTAGTAATGATGCTGATTTAAGCGAATTAGCCAAAACACCACTTCTATTAAATATTATTGTACTGTCTGCTAGTGAAATTTCAATACAAACATGGCAGCAATTTAAATCAAGAGAGGAACGATTAAGTTATTTATTTGATACTTATATCTCAGAAATGTTTAGGCGCCCTTATAAAGGTAAACAACCGAAGCAGGAAAATACTAAACGTTGGTTATGTTGGTTGGCACAGCGGTTAATTGAGTCAAGTACTACTGAATTTTTGATTGAAAGAATGCAGCCATCTTGGTTGGTTAAGAAGCGATTCCAGGTTGTATATAATTCGATTGTGTGGGGAGTTACATTCGGGCTGATTTATGGGTTGATAAGAGGGCTGAGTTATGGGCTGATTTATGAGCTGATTTATTATGGGCTGATTTGTGGGGTGATAGGAGGGCTAATTTATGGGCTAATTGATGGGGTGATTTTTAAAATATTAGAAGAGAGGATTGAACTCAACAACATAGTATTTTCAAAAAGGCTAATTTATGGGCTGATTTATGGGCTGATTTATGGGTGGCGTTTTGGGTGGAATTTTGGGTTATCTTCTGGGCTGTTTTATGTGCTATTCTCTGGGCTGATTACTGACGAGATTAAAACAATTGAAACTCTAAAATTTTCTTTGAAAAAGTATTTAAATGGGCTGCGTTTGATGCTGATAAGAGGGCTGCGTTTGATGCTGATACCCGGGCTGATGTTGTGGCTGATATCCGGGCTAAGTCAGCTAAGTTATACGCTGATGTTGTTGCTGATAATCGGGCTGATAGTCGGGCTATTTTTTGGAATTTATGGGTTAGAAATTCAATATAAAAAGATTCCTAATCAAGGCATTCACCAATCTATTATTAACACTATTATTATATCAACAGTAACTTGTTTATTACCTACGTTGTTAATCTTTATAATTAGAACTAGCCAGCCAAATATTGATTTCAAACAAACTTTAATTTCTAGTTTAGTGTCAGGATTATGTTTCGGGTTATTTATTGGAATACCTAAAAGTGGAATACCTGCTATTAAACATTTTATTTTGCGTATAATTCTCTGGTTTAGCGGCTGTATCCCCTGGAATTATGCTAAGTTCCTCAACTACTCTACTAACCGCCTATTTCTGCAACGAGTAGGTGGTGGTTATCGCTTCATTCATGACCTGCTACGCCAACATTTTGCTTCTTCTTATACTCGTAATGTATAATACGCGCGCTTGCTCCATTCGGGATATTGTTTAATAAAGGTAACGGCGCTCACCCTTGAGGTTACTTACTCCAAATAAAATTTAATGCTCGTAACTATAATGCTTACTTTAACAATTTAAATTTTAATTCAGTTAGACATTATGCACATATTTTAATAAACTACACTAGACTAAAGTTAAGTTGTTAGCGCAGTAATTATTAAAAATTGTAAATCAGGGAGTATTATAAGTGTCTGCTGTTATCTCAGTAAACACCCTATATAGCTATTCGTAAAAAATTTACATAAATTTATAGCGGATTACTGGAATCATATGTTGTACATTTGTAATTTTATAGGGATATTATTTTCTCTCTAACTACTATCCGTATAAGTGATGCACATTAGTATCGTAGATAACACTCAAATCATGCAGACCGCAGCTTGTGCCATCTTTGAGGTGACTCGGAGCCAAGTAGTTTCTTCATGCAAGGAGCCAAATTAAACATGAAGAAGATTTTGATTTTATTAGCAAATCCTATAGATACGAATAAGCTGCGCTTAGATGAAGAAATGCGGGAAGTTCAATCTGCGCTCTTGCGTTCCAGAAGCCGTGAGCAGTTTGAACTTATATATAGAACAGCAGTTCGTATTGATGATTTACGTCGCGCGCTATTAGATAACGAACCAACTGTAGTACATTTTTCTGGTCACGGCGCCGGAACTGATGGCATAGCGTTAGAGGATAACTATGGTGGCACCCAACTAGTTAGTACAGAATCACTAAGCAATCTATTTGAGCTATTTAAAGCTAAAATTGAGTGTGTTTTACTTAATGCATGTTACTCAGAAACACAGGCTCTTGCAATTTATCACCATATTGATTGTGTGATTGGTATGGAACGTGCTGTCAGTGATAAAGCTGCTATTCATTTTTCTACAGCATTTTATGACGCTCTTGGCGCCGGGAGAAGCTATAAAGAAGCTTACGATTTTGGTTGTAACAATATTGACCTCAATAGCATACCAGAGTCTTTAACCCCAAAAATCAAAATTAAAAATAACTCTAAAACCTTATTTCCGCTCACAGAGCAAAAATCTAATATGACTGGTAATCGCAATATTCACATTGGTAGCGGTAATTATAACGAGCGTATTGAAGGTAATTATATTCAAGGGAATTATTACGATGGCACCAAGCAACAAAACCTTGCTGACGCTGCTGCGGAAATTCAAAAGCTTTTAGAACAGTTAGACAAAACCTATCCAACTGATACGACCTTGGGCAAGATGCAAGTAGCTGCGGAAACTATCAAGGCTATTGAAAATAATCCTACTTTAGCACAAAGAGTAACTAGTGCTTTAAAAGCTGGTGGTGTTCAAGCTTTAGCTCAACTGCTTAATCATCCTGCTGCTAGCTTTGCCATTGGTGCATTAGAGGATTGGCAGAAAACCAAAGGATAAAAATGGTTTTATGAATCTAAAACGTTTACTTTCCTTGACATTGAATAAATTTACTAAGATGAAATTATGGCAGATAATAAGGCGCCTGACAATCAACGTATCGATATTAACGAAGGCAATTATAACGAGCGCATTGAGGGAGATTATATCCAAGGAAGAAACAACTTTCTTAACAATAATTTTGTACTGTTTGGACGCTCAGGTAGTAATGAGTCATCAGCAAAGCATTCTCGTCTGAGACAAGATTTATTAAAACAGGTAAATTCAGAAGTTGAAATCAGAATCAACAGTTCTCTTCATAACCGGGTTTATATTGTTCTAGATACAGAACAAAACCCAGAACAGATTGAATTACCTTGGTCAAGTGAAATCAAAGTTAGTACTCAACCTAAAACTAAATTAAATAATACAGATATTGTTAACATTTTTGACCGAGAGGATATTGCAGGAAGATTACTAATTTTAGGACAACCAGGCGCCGGAAAAACTACCATGCTCCTTAAACTGGCAGAAGAATTAGTAAAACGGGCTGAAAACAATTTAGAACATCCTGTCCCATTACTATTTTCTTTATCTTCTTGGAAAAATGATAATCAAAATATTGAAGATTGGTTAGTTGACCAGTTTAAAGACAAATATGGGCTGCGAAAAGATATTGGCAAACAATGGATAAAGAATCAGCAAATCATACCTCTTCTAGATGGTCTAGATGAACTAGCGGGAGAACGTCAAGAAAGATGCGTTACTAAAATTAACGATTTTCTAAATCCGATAAATTGGACTAATCCTGTAGTTGTTTGTAGTCGAATTCAAGAATATCAAAATTATACAACTTTATTACAGTTGAATAATAGTCTCGAATTATTTCCTTTTACGACCCAACAGATTCATCAATATTTACAAAGCACAGATAACCTACAATTATGGGACAGTATTAGTCATGATGATGATTTAAGCCAATTAGCCCAAACACCACTTCTATTAAATATTGTTGTCCTCTCTGCTGAAGAACTATCAATACAAACATGGCAGCAGTTCAAATCTTCTGAAGAACGACTAAGCTATTTATTTGATGTTTATATCAGTAGAATGCTTAAACGTCCTTACAAGGATAAACAACTTAAGCTAGAAAATACGAGAGCGTGGTTAAGTTGGTTGGCACATCGGTTAATTGAAGAAAGTACCACTGAGTTTTTGATTGAAAAAATGCAGCCTGATTGGTTGAGCAATAAATTTCAAAAAAATATTTATAGTGTAATAGTATGGGGAGTTATAGGTGCGCTGATTTGTGGGCTGATTGTTGGGCTGATTGTTGGGCTGATTGTTGGGCTGATTGTTGGGCTGACAGAAGGGCTGATTGTTGGGCTGATTGTTGGGCTGATTTTTGGGCTGACAGAAGGGCTGATTGGAGAGCTAATAGAAAATAAAATAAAAAGTATTCAATTAATTAATCATCTAATAAATTTTAGGATAACTATAAAATGGCTGATTATTGGGCTGACAGGAGGGCTAATTATTGGGCTGACAGGAGGGCTGACAGAAAGGCTGACAGAAGGGCTGATAGCAGGCCTGATTTATGGGCTGATAGCAGGGCTGATAGCAGGGCTGATAGGAGGTGAAATTCAACCCGTTGAAAACCTCAAATTTTCTTTTGAGAAGTCTTTAAATGGGCTGATTTGTGGGCTGATGTTTGGGCTGATTTGTGGGCTGATGCTTGCGCTGAAAGAAGGGCTGATTGTTGGGCTGATTGTTGGGCTGATAGCAGGGCTGATTTTTGGATTTGATGGGATAGAATTAGAAAATAAAACTATTCCTAATCAAGGAATTAAACAATCAGTTATTAATACTATAATTATATCAACAGTAACTTTTTTATTGGCTTCATTATTAATATTTGTATTTGTAATTCCAAGAGTTACACCACCGAACGTTAGTCTAAACCAAAATTTAATTGATAGCTTAGTAAAGGGATTGTGTGCTGGACTACTTATTGGAATACCTAGAAGTGGAACACCAGCTATTAAACACTTTGTTTTGCGCGTAATTCTCTGGTCTAACGGTTATATCCCTTGGAATTATGCTAAATTTCTCAACTATTGCACCAATCGGTTATTTTTGCAACGAGTCGGTGGTAGTTATCGCTTCATCCATGACCTGCTACGCCAACACTTTGCTAATTCTTATACTCAAAGAAGTCTAGCACCTGTTCAAGAAATTCCAGTAGAAATTTCTCAACGAGTTAAAAATCACATTGTCTGTACCAATACCAATTGTAGTCATAATAATCCAGCTAATCTCAACTTCTGTAATAAATGCGGAACTCCATTAATTAAACCACATACTTAATACTCAATTTCAACTTCGACAACCCTATAGATATCCTCTAAATAGTTAGTTCGCAATTAAATAAATCAAGTGCGTGCTGGCATTGCATAAATATATAGTTAAGCGCTGCAAATAAGCCATCTATATTAGATAATGTGTATGATTTTATTTCTCTGGTGTAGATATTGCCCTTTAATTTACCAAATTGCCAAAATTGTCCGTTGGATACAATTCCATATATATCTTGTTCTAAATTTTGATTAATCTTTTGAATTGCTACCATTTCAGCTAAACACTGTCCCCACCCTTTAATAAAATCATCGCGTTTAGCTTCAACGGCAATTAAGAAGGGTTTTTCAAAAACTTCTTTACCTAATGGTGATTTATTAGCCAGAATATAATTAGGTATTCCAGTAAGATTTACATCATATGTAAGGGTTTTATGACTCCATAGTGTAAAACTTTCTCGGTAATTACGGTAGACTTCTCTCAAGATTGGAAAAACTACAGCTTCACAAATAGCATACTCTGAGTCTTCAAAAGTAAATTCTCGCAGCGAAAAGTTTAATTCTTCTCTAAAAGTTTCTCTAATATCAAATTTAGTTTCAACAACAAAACTTGCTTCAGATGATGTTATATTAAATTCCTGTAGAACTTGAGCGATGTTTCTGTATGACTCGAATGACATAATTTTTTCCTTATTATTTACTGATTAGTTCAAATATGTATGGTGGGCAATGCCCACCTTACGTAGTATTTTCACGAAAAAAAGAATAATAAATTATATTAGTAATATATCATTTTGCTTTATAAGTACTGTTTAGGCGCCTGCTATAAAGCTATTATAATGCTGAGACTAGATACGTTACAAAGCAATCAGGTATTTATGAAAGTCGCAGTATTTAGTACTAAAGCATTTGACCGTCAATTTCTCGAAGCTGCAAATTCAGATAAGCAACACGATTTAATCTTCTTTGACCCGCATCTAAATAAAGACACAGCTATTCTTGCAGCAGATTTTCCTGCTGTTTGTATTTTCGTTAATGACCAAGCTGATGCAGCGACTCTCGAAGTTCTTGCTTCACGTGGAACTAAACTAGTTGCTCTTAGATGTGCTGGTTTTAACAATGTTGATTTAAAAGCTGCTGCTGAGTTGGGTATTTCTGTTGTGCGTGTTCCTGCGTATTCTCCTGAAGCAGTTGCTGAGTATACAATCGCGATGATATTAACGCTTAATCGTAAACTTTACCGTGCGTATAACCGTGTTAGGGAAGGTAATTTTTCTTTAGATGGTTTAATGGGGTTTAATTTACATGGACGTACTGTTGGTATTATTGGCACAGGTCGGATAGGCGCCATTGTGACTCAAATACTCAAAGGATTTGGATGTAACTTACTAGTTTACGATGTTTACCAAAATCCTGAAATTGAAGCACTGGGGATAAAATACGTTGAATTATCAGAAATTTTTACAAAATCTGATATTATCTCGTTGCATTGCCCACTAAACTCCGAAACGCATCACCTTATCAATGCTGATGCAATCGAACAAATTAAACCTGGGGTCATGTTAATTAATACTAGTCGAGGCGCCTTGATTAATGCCAAAGCCGTAACTTGGGGATTAAAATCGGGTAAAATCGGTTCTCTAGGTTTAGACGTGTATGAAAAAGAATCCGATTTATTCTTCGAGGATTTATCAGGAACTATTATCCAAGACGATGTTTTTCTGCGTCTCACAACTTTTCCCAATGTGCTAATCACTGGACACCAGGCATTTTTCACAGAAGAAGCGCTTTGTAATATTGCCGAGACAACGATAACCAATATCACTGAGTTTGAGCAAACTGGTGATAGTAAAAACTTAATCAAGTAAAACCAGCACCAAAATTCCTAGAGGATAAGGTTAATAGATATATATCCTCTAGGAAAATATGATGTGGCGCCAAATTTTTCTAGAGAATGACTAATACATATATATTTTCTCTAGAAAAATCTGATGCGGCAACAAAATTCCTAGAGGATAAATTTGGATACATATATATCCTCGCTTGTAAATGTCATATGGCTTCTAAAATATGAACTTTATCTCAATTCTCTCTGTGTACTCTGCGTAATAGTGGTAAATAAAATTACTTAAATGCACAGGCAGGATGCCTGTGCTACAAGATTTTATCTTTTTAAGACGTGATATTAGATTGACTGTTGATAGTTGAGTAAATTCTTTTGAATGTTTTGAAGGAACTCAAATAAAGATTTTCTTCGAGGTTCATTTACAAACAGAAGTGGAATTAAAGCAACTAGTCGGAAAACGCAGGAAAGAGCAAACAAACCTGGTAAACCACCAAAGCTGTCCCACTGTACAATAAACCCACCAATTGTAGTACCTAAAGCACCACAGGCGCCTGCAACTGCTGCGATAATGGCGAAATAACTTGATTGGTTGCGTATTGGCGCCACTCCTATTTGTAAGTTATTGTTACACAAATCAATTGCCGCCCAAGTTCCACCAGTGAGGACGTGTAAAAGCGGTAGCCATAACCATAAATCTATATTATGAGTACCTACTCCTAGCCATAATAAAGGTGTTATTGCGACTAAAATTCCTACTAAAGCAAGAATGGGACGATTTCCAAATCGATCTGCTAAACGTCCCCAAATTACCATTAATAACAAATTGGCACCTGCTTGAATACTACCGTAAAATGTCACCCAGCTAACATCTAATGCCAGTGTATCCAACATGTAAAGGTTGAAAAACGGCATACTTAAATTAACCGCGAACATCCATAAACCAAAGTACAGTAAGAAAGTTAAGAAATTTGAGTCTTTCAAAATACCCAGAGCATTATATACTGGTTGAGCAGTATTTGTTACTGTACTAGTGGTTTCTTCGTGTGATGGTGAAACACATGCAGACACTACACAGTTTTGTTCTTGCGGATTAATATCTACTTTAAAACACTGACATGCGAGACTTATAAAACCGAATAAAATCCCAATTGATAGTACAACACCGTAACCTTGTAGTGTTCCACCACCCCAAGTTGATACTATTACCCCTGCTATTGGAACGCAAATCAAGTTAGTTAAACTAGATACGCTATTACGAATACCAAAGTATCTGCCTCTCAGGCGCCTTGGTACAATCATAGCTAACCAACTTAACCAAGAGGCGCCTCCGAGTCCTCCTAACAAGTTTGTAGCTAAAACTATAAGTAGAGTTAAATTTATCAGTTGATGTGAATCAATCAAACCCCCATAAGCCATGAAGACTCCCACTGCTAGCACTGCCCACAAGCAACGCGAAGTTCCGTATATCCACATTGAGTAACGAAAACGACTCGTTGTCTGTTCGCTAAAGTAGGCGCCTAGTGGTTGAATTAAATTCACTAACATTGGAATTGAAGAAAGCATCCCAAAGGCTACAGCATCAGCTCCCAACCCCACTAAAAAATTACTTAGTAAAATTCCAGTAGTTGTAATTGAGAAAATTGTTGCAAAAACAGAATCCACCGTAGAAGCTCGCAGAGAAGTGCGAATTTTATCTTTAGGTATTTTAAGATTTTGATTTGTAATTTGGTTTGTAATATTTCGAGCAGTTGTAACTTCTAAATCAATAACGGAACTTGCAGGTGCATCAGTTATCGTGTCCAAAGCAGGGATTTCAAGCTGAATGGAGTTCATGGGGGTATTGATCGGTGGTGCTTAGATATTATTTTGGAGTAGCCAAGGATTTCGTTTTATTGTCGTAGCATCTAATAACAATCAAACGTAGTAGGCATCTAGCTGAGGTATTCCGCATTACTTCGTTTCCCCACGAATCGCTTCGTTTTGTTAGCTAGCCACGCGGAGTGCCAAGTTATTGTAATATTAACTTATATTCTTAAATAATTCTTCATACTTAGTGAATATATCTTAATCTATCTTGGCTTGTAGCTCTTACTAAAAGTCTATGGCTACCATAAGCTTATGCGCTGCGTAAGCTTACTGTTAGTGTTACAAATTTTACTATGATAAAAAAATGACAGATACATTAGTTTGTACAAAATCTTTTAGTTCTCAATAAAATTTTACACTTTCAAGTTATTTTTCTAGCTTCCTTAACGTTATATGTAGGTTAAAAGATAGTCTTTTGTCCTACTAGAATGAGAAAAACTGTGTTCAACTTTTTAGGATTAGTAGTTGCAATCGCAATTAGTATGGTAGGGTGTCAAAGTTTACCGACACTAACAGCACAGAATGCACCTGTTGCGACTACTGTAAAACTTAGTGGTTGGGGAGCTTCTCCTGCTGAACAAAAGCTGTTAACAGGTGTGTTACGTGACTTTGAAGCACAGCATCCTACGATTAAAGTTAAATATGAGCAAATCGCAGACCAATATATGGATGTGATGAAAACTCGTTTGGTTGGTGACGCTGCTCCTGATGTCTTTTATCTTGATGCACTTGAGGCGCCTTTTTTAATGAGTCAAAATGTGCTAGAACCTCTTGATGGTTATATTAAACCTGAATTTGAGTTAACAGACTTTGAACCAACCTTACTTGATACGTTTAAATATAGGGCTACTATTTATGGTTTACCTAAAGATTATTCGACGTTAGCGCTATTCTATAACAAACAAGCTTTTGCCAATGCTGGTCTAGAAAATCCTCCTCAAACTTGGGAAGAACTACGGGCATACGCGAAAAAACTAACTATTGATACAAATAAAGACGGTAGAATTGACCAATACGGCTTTGGTGAAAACCCAGAATTAGCTCGACAAGTTTATCAAATTAAAGCTTACGGTGGTCAAGTTGTTGACCGTGAAAGTCGCGCGGCATTTGCAGAAAAAGCTCGTTTACAGGGTTTACAATCAGTTGTTGACCAGTATAGAAACGAACGTTCATCTGCTCAAAAATCGGATGTTGGCACAAATTCAGGCAGCGAAATGTTCGGTCAAGGTAAAGCTGCAATGGTTATTGAAGGTAACTGGGCAATTCCTTATTTGAGAGATACATATCCTAAACTAGACTTTGCCACAGCAGAAATACCTACTATCAACGGTCAACGCAGCACAATGTTGTTTACCGTTGCCTATGTCATGAATAAAAAAAGCAAACACAAACCCGAAGCTTGGGAGTTAATTAAATATCTAACAGGAAAAGAAGGAATGCAAAAATGGACAGGTACAGGTTTTGCTTTACCCACTCGTAGGTCTGTAGCTACTAATTTAGGGTATGACCAAGATAACTTACGGTCTTCATTAGTAGCAGGTGTAAATTACGGTATACCTTGGCAAGTAGGTAAATATCCTGCTGCTATTATGAATAATTTTGACAATCAATTTGTTAGCGCGTTACTAGGTGAACAACCTTTACCTCAAGCAATGCAACGCGCGCAAACTCAAGCTAATAAACTCATTCAAGCACTCGATTAACTAGTAATTATTGATACGCTGTAGCACAGGCATCCCTGCCTGTGTAGTATTAATTTTTACCACAGAGAAACAGAGTGTGTATTCAATCTCCAACCATTTGCAAGAACTTAGAATGAATCCAACCAGGAGCATCAGCTAGCTTTACCCAATCGCGAGAAGATTTCCTCACCCTGACATTAACATCGTATTGATAAGGAATGGCGCCAATTTTTTTATAATTAGAACCAGGGCCAGAGCGAATGGCAACTCCAACTCGGGCAGTTACTAACACAGTACAAACAGGCTTAATTCCTGGTCGTAACCGACATAGCTTCTCTGCTGGGGTTTGAGCTTGAGCCGCAACAACTGGTAAAGTTCCACCAGTTGCGATTAGTGTTAAAAATGCTATAGCTGTTAGTTTTTTCTTGAAGTTGAACATAATTTTACGTGAGTTCGATTTTAATTTATGCAATTGTATAAAAGAATGCACTTAATTCTTTCCTAAGCGCTTGAGACAATTACATTATTTGTATTTATTAATGTATATTCAATTTTCGCGTCAGTGTCAACTGTCATTAATAACACACTCGCGTTAAGTATTGCTGGCGCCAAATGTTAGATATAAATACGGTCAGAAAATGGTATACCAGAAGCCGTGAGCATTATCAAATCTTACTCTCCTCCCTCTGTGCCTCTGTGTCTCTGTGGTAAAAAATATATATTGCACATTTTAGACAGATATGCTATCACATGCCAAAATTAATGACATGGAGTACTATTGTTCTATGTCATTAATTCTGGGGTGTAGAGACGTGAAATTTCACGTCTCTACAAAGTTTTGATATTTACCCAACAACCCAAAACTTATGACACAGACCACTAGTAATGCGTTAACCTTGCTTCAATCCAATCTTTATCAGCTTGACTCAATGCAGGTGGAGGGGGGGATTGATGATAATCTATAGATAAATCATACCCAGCTTCGTCATAAATTGCATTTAGAGCATTTTGTAAATCTAAAACTGCATCAGCGTATTACTTGCTACGTCTCTAATTTCAATGTTAGGTATTCGTACTTGAATCGGTTGAATTACTGGCAGAGTCAGCGGCGCCGGAGTTGTAGCAATATTAGATGATTGACTGGATAATTTTACTTCGTCCCGCCGTAACTGCAAAATTTCTACATCAGGGTACAAAATACCAATTTCACTTTCTACAGATGTTTCCTCAACAACATATACCTCTAACCGTGCAGCATATTTAGGACGTAGCTGAGGAACAAGAAGCGCGCGAAGTTTGCTGGCAAGTGCATTATGTACATCTTGCCATAAAGCTGATTCGAGGTATGGATCCATGCCAGGAAAGGGAGAAGGCATTTCAGTAAAGAGGTGGATAATTATTTATCTTAGCTTAGTTATAACTTATTCTTATTGAATCTCTTGTGGGGTAGGCGTCCTCGCCTGCCTTATATACTTTATATACTATATATGAGACGGGCAAGGATGCCCGTTCCACAAGATATAAAGATATGTTTGTTTTATATTATAAGCATCTACACTACTTGTATCTGTCTGCGTTTGCGTTTGTGGAATGAACTTAATCCGAAAGCACTTAATAGTAAGGCGCCTATTATTGTACTTGGTTCGTTGACTTTTGCTTTCGATTCAATTCGTAAAACTTGACCAAGTGAAGCTCTATCACCTTTATTGGCAATATAAATCGCACCATCGGAACCAACGGTTAGTGCAGTTGCTGACTCTAATCCATTACCACTAGCTAACACAGTTCGGGCGCCATTTGGAGCAATTTGAATTACTGAAGCATCGCTAATACCTTCCCATTGTGGCGAGTTGCCATATTGTAAAGCATATAAATTGCTTTGTTTATCAAATTCTAAATCTGCTAATTGTGTAAAACCATCAGCATATACAGTTGTGGCGCCATCAAGACCAACTCTAAAAATACGCGCTTTACCTTCAGGGAAAGGAAAACCTGTAAATTCACTAACATACAATGCACCATCAGGCCCAACAACAACACCTGTAGGAACTGATTCAATTTGTAGTACATCGGGAATTTGACCTGGTGCTGGTGCATCTGGGGGTAGTACCTGTCCTGGTGCAGGAGTAGGAAAAACAGGATTCGTTATTGTTTGCGTAGGAAGTACTACAAACGACTTCAAGTTACTACCATCAAGTTTCACACTTAAAATATTGTTTGCTGCTGCGTCAACAACATAAGCTGTATTATCTTTTATTGTAAAAGCATAGGGGTTGCTAGCAATTTCACCACTAACATCAAGCGTTTCTTCCCCATCGGCATTATTTGCCAATTCATATTTTCCAAAATCAGCAATGCTTGTGAGCGAACCACTATTAAAGTCTACTTTATAAAGTTGTCCCCAACTAGGTGAGTTTTCACCGAAATCGCGAATAGTTGGATGACCAGCATATCCAATTAATAGATAAGCATTTCCTTTCTCATCAAATTGAATATCTTGTGGACCTGTACCTGTATCACCAGTAGGTCTTAATGCAATTGATGGTAATCCTGTAAGTACTTGCTCAATTTTACCATCTTTTACACGGGTAACGGCGCCGCTTGTACCAGCACATGATAACAAACCCTCCAAAGAAGGGCCTGGAATACATCGTCCATCACCTCCAACACCTGATTCGGTAATATATAAACTACCATCTGGAGCAAAGTTTAAACCTCGAACATTATTAAGACCATCGGCTACTACACTTAATGAAGCTGCGGTTGCTTGTTGTATTCTTGCTCCAACAGTTAGACAAAGCCCAAGAACTGAAAGATGAAGAAAGGATTTTGAGAGTAAATGTGAAGGCATGGTATAAGACTTAGTTCACGAACTCCGTGTTTATAACCACACCTTATAAGATTATGAGGGGCGATAGCAATTAGTAATCTTTTGCTCTTGTTTGACATTTATTTCGTGGCGGGCAAGGATGCCCGCTCCACAAGATAGCTAAAAGATAGCTAAAAGATAGTTAATTCTGATTTAATGTTTTAAGTCTGTGCTGAAATCCTTGAATTAGCTCAATAAAAGATTTACGACGCGGTTCGTTAATAAATACTAATGGTATTAAAGCTACTAATCGAAAAAGGCTAGATATCACAAATAAACCAGATAAACCACCAAAATAACCATTTTGAACAATAAAACCGCCAATAGTTGTGCCTAATGCTCCACTGGCGCCTGCAACTGCTGCACTAATAGCAAAATAATTCGCTTGGTTACGTATCGGCGCCACTCCTAATTGCAAATTATTATTGCACAAATCGCTTGCTGCTGAAGTTCCACCTGTTAAAATATGTATCATGGGCAACCATAACCAGAAGTCTAAATTACTAGTTCCAACTCCCAACCATAAAAATGGAATAATTACTAATATAATTCCGACAAAAGCTAATATTAAACGATTACCAAAACGGTCTGCTAAACGACCCCAAATTACAAAAAATAGTAGATTTACCGCTGCTTGAATACTTGCATATATTGTCACCCAACTAACATCTAATGATAGTGTATCTAACATGTAAAGGTTAAAAAAGGGTAAACTCAAGTTAATGGCGAACATCGATAAGCCAAAGTAAAATAAAAACTTTAAAAAGTTAAAATCTTTAAATATTTCCAAAATCGAAGAAGGTTCTGCCGTTGATGTCACAGCTTCTTTATTTCCATGCTCCGGCGCCCAGTTATGATGCTGTGGATTTATGTCATACTTAAAATATTGACACCCCAAACTAATATATCCAGATATTATTCCCACGACCATTGCAATACCAAAACCTTGAAGTGTTCCACCATGCCAAGCTGAAACTGCAATTCCTGCTAACGGTACACAAATTAAATTTGTAAGACTTCCTACACTATTGCGAAAACCAAAATATCTACCTCGTAAGCGATGAGGCACTATTATTGCCAACCAACTTAACCAAGATGCGCCACCAAATCCTTCGAGTAAGCGCGTTACTAAAACTATTACTAACGTTATATTAACCAAATCATATGAATTTATTAAACCCCAGTTAGCTAAAAATATTGCAATTGCTAAAATGACCCAAAGAGAACGAGCAGTTCCAAATATCAATAGTGAGTAACGAAACCGACTCGTAGTCTTTTCAGAAAAATAGGCGCCTAATGGCTGAACAAGATTTACCAGCATTGGAATTGACGATAGCATTCCAAACGCTATGGGACTAGCACCTAATTCTACAACAAAATTACTTAATAAAATTCCACTCGTTGGAATAGCAAAAATATTAGCAAAAACTACATCTATCGTTGAAGCACGTAGCGATGTACGAATTGCCTCTTTAGGTATTTTGAGTGGGGAATTTAACGTTACTTTTGTTTCATCATCAACAATAACTATTTCGGATATATCTGCTGACTCTGAGTTTTTTAATTCGGTAGAATCCATAGAGAATACACAGCTTTGTGTTCTTAATATTACACAGCACTAGTATATTCTTGGAGTATAAAAAAGCCTTGTATACTTTAATACTATAAATCACTAAATGAATTATCTTTTGATTAAATTGACTTTTATTTTGCTTAACCTGTTATTTTGAGTTAAAAGCATCATTTCTGGTTACTATAAAAAATATTTATTAATACATCTATCTAAAGCAGTAAAATATATAATCATGCATCATCGTTATTTAAAATATCAATGATGTATGATAGGTCGGAGGTTATGTAGTGGTTGAATTGAGAAGACAGCGCACTTCTGCGGGGTGGTACCTTTCAGAAAACTTGGCGGGCTATATATTTATGGCGCCGACTATATTAGTGTTAGGGGTTTTCGTTGTATTACCTATTCTTTTTGCTGTATACCTGTCGCTGCACAAGGTTCGACTATTGGGTGGTATTGAGTATCGGTTTGTAGGTATAGAGAATTTTGCGAATTTGGGTACCGATGAAAGAGTATGGATAGCACTGCGGAATACACTTGAGTATGTAATCATTGTTGTGCCATTACAAACTATTTTAGCTCTAATTTTGGCGGTAACGCTTAATTCGGGTATTCACGGTAAAAATTGGTGGCGAATTCTTTATTTTTTACCGACTGTAACTTCTTCTGCTGTGCTGACGTTGATTTTCATGTGGATATACAACAGCAACGGACTCTTAAATAATGTTCTGGCATTTCTTGGACTGCCTACTTATAACTGGTTGGGAGACCCTGCTGTTGCACTCAAAGGTATTATGTTAATGAATATCTGGTCAACGGCGCCGTTCTTCATGGTAATTTATTTGGCAGCGTTGCAAGATATTCCACAGTCACTATACGAAGCCGCCGAACTCGATGGCGCCAACGGTTGGCAAAAATTTATAAATATTACAGTTCCCATTCTGCGTCCAGTAACATTTTTCGTATTATCAATGGGAATTATTGGTACATTTCAATTATTCGACCAATCTTATATTTTCTCTAATGGTACCGGAGGACCCAACAACGCTACACTCACCGTTGTATTACTTATATACCAATCTGTGTTTCGTTACTTACAAATGGGTTACGGCGCCGCTATCGCATTTTTACTTGCTATCGTTATTATTATGGCTACATTAATTCAACGTCGCTTCTTTGGAGAAAAAGCGTAAGGTTTAGTTTGCCCCATTACCACGTATTGTAAAACTTTACTCATTCTATAGGCTAATATAGTCAGGCATAGTAAAACATTCCTAACCTCAAATGAAATTATCAGTCGGTTGCCAAGTATATGGGTATTGCTTACCATACTGCTTGGAAGCACTACAAAAACGGTTTAATTCCCTACCCAACAAGGCAACTTCCATCCGGTGCCGTAATTGTAGATTTTGATCCAAAAAACGAACCTGGATATAAAAAGTACACGCGCCGAAGCAATAATAGCGCGTGTGTCCAGTGCCGAGAACAGAAAAAATTTAGAGTCACAAGCTGAGAGGTTGTGTAGATACTCAGAAGCATTCATAGTATCAAATCATTCACATTGTTAAAGAAGTAGGGAGTGGTTTAAACGATAATCGTAAAAAGTACGAGAGTTGCTTTTAAAACAGGATGATTTTGATGTTCGCGCGTGTTGAACCAATTCTATAATTCAAAGCGTGCGGCAATTACTTCTAGCAACGAAAATACAAGCTCAAAACGATTAAAAAAGTTTACCACGTCCAGGAATCATAAGGTAAAAGATTATTTACATAGAGCATCGACTTATGTAATTAACCTTTTAGCTGAGTTGGGTGTGAGTAAATTAGTTTTGGGCAAAAATAAGGGATGGAAGAATGGTATTAATATTGGAGGAATTAATAACCAAAATTTTGTACAGATACCTCATGCTCAGTTGATAGAAATATTGATGTATAAAGCAGCAATGAAAGGTATTCAAGTAATTATTCAGGAAGAATCTTATACCTCTAAGGCAAGCTTTTTGGATAATGATTTTATTCCGGTTTATGGGAACAAACCACAAGACTGGAAACCATCAGGAAAACGGATAAAAAGAGGTTTGTATATTTCCCAGAATGGTATTGCTATAAATGCAGATATCAACGGAAGTTACAATATCCTTAAAAAAGCATTCCCCGAAGCTTTAGGGATAGGGGACAGTGAGGTGTTAGTTACCCCCAGGAAGGTAAATTTAGAAGGTCATGCACTCAAACTGGTGACTCCCTTCTAGATAAGGATTCAATTCCAATCCTTCTACAAAGTTTTGTGAAGAAGTAGCAGTTATCTATTATAGAAAGCTACGTCTGCCTATATTAGACTATACAAAACTAAACTATCATTCCTTTGGCAATAGCTATTGTTACAGCCTCGGTGCGCGTACTAGCTCCAAGTTTATGTAAAATAGCGTGGACATGTACTCTCACTGTTCCAGGTGTAATGTAAAGTTTATCGGCTATTTGCTGATTCGTTTGATTTGCTGCGATTAAAATCAAAATTTCTTGCTCGCGTTGGGTAAGTATATTTTGTACTGGTGAAGATTTAATTACATCAGGTTGTGCCCGCGCTGCAAACGCAAAACGTATTTCTTGGGTAGCTTTTTCATCCCACCATGAGGCGCCACTTGCTACAGAACGCAACGCTAGTACTAACTTTTCTGGATTTATACCTTTAAGGCAGTATCCTTGGGCGCCTGCTTCAATAATTTGCATTACCAGTGATTGTTCGGAGTGGGAAGATAAAACTAATACTGGCAATTGAGGATGATTTTGTTTGATAATCCGACATGTTTCCATTCCTCCAATTCCAGGTAAACCAATATCTAGCAAAACAACATCAAGCTGGTAAGAATTTACTAGTTCGATTGCTGTTTCACCGTCAATAGCTTCAGCAACAATTTCTAAATTTTCTTCTTGCTGTAACCTGACCTGCAATCCCAGACGGAATAACTCATCGTCCTCAACCAAGAGAACTTTTACTTTTAATGGCGCCATTTCTTGAAAAGGGTTTACACTCCCCTATTTTACACCCACTTGAAACACTAGCTTTAAAAGGCTAAAAAGCATAAACTGGTAGTTTGAAACCAAAAATAGCTCCACTGCTTGTACTATTTGCACTAAAAGAACTAATTTTTGCTGACTCACGGTTTTCAGCCCAAATTATACCGCCATGTGCTTCGACTATTTGACGCGAAAGATAAAGTCCTAGCCCAAACCCTTTCGCACGTCTGTCGCTGTTACCTTGGTAAAACCGCTCAAACAGATTTGGAAATTGTTCTGGTTGAATTCCAGCACCTGTATCTAATATCTTCACGACTTGGTAAGATGGTTGTGGCTCTAAAACAACTTCTACAATACCACCTCGCTGCGAATGGTTAATTGCATTGACTAATAAATTGGTAAAAACACGCTCTAATTGTAAAGCATCACCTAGTACCCATAATGATGAGCGAAAATCTGAGTCTCCATGCCGAAATGAAATAAATACACGACGTGAAGCTGCCAAATCTGTCAAAGTACTAGTCGCTTGCTCTGCAATAGCAACTAAATCTAACGCTTCTAAGTTAAGTTTCAACCCTTCTGTGTCATTGCGATAAATATCTAACAGCGTTTCAAGCAATTGTAGTGAACCATCATGACTACGCACCATTGTTGCTAAAACTTTCTGCTGTGGTTCGGAAACGGCGCCAAATTTTTCTTGTTGAAAGGCTTTTAACGTTTCGATTGCTCCTAAAAGAGGTGTTTTTAAATCGTGGGTAAGGGTACTCGCAAAGTCTTCACGCAATTGAACCAGTTTTTGCTGTGCTTCCAACTTCGCTTTGGTCAAGTTAATAGCTTCTTCTGAACGTCGCAACCGTTGACTAAGAAAACCCGTAACTATTAACGATATCGATGCAATAATTCGGTTTGTAAGGGTAGAAGTCGTGATCAGACTTCCTACAGGTATCCACACATTTAACATGGTTAGAAAAACTGCAACAAATGTGGCTTTAAACGTGGCACGAGAACCAAACCAAGACCCAGCAAGCAAAATTGGTACTGTATAAACATATCCAAAAACGAAGTCTGGTGGTGTAGCAAACTCAAATATAAATAGAATTAAGAATAGTGCTGCGATAATTAAATAACTACCGTTACGTAAATATTTTAATTTTGCTCTAGCTTGAGATGATGTCATTGTTGAAACTATCCTACATATGTTTGACAAAGAGATGTTATGAGTTAAGAGCGTCTATACAACAACTTTACTATTTTTCTTCTGACTGCGGTATATAAATGCTGTTTAAGCTTGCGTTTAGCCAAGTTTAGTTGTTATAAACAAATTAAACGTTTGTGTTTAGTTGTATCTAAACGCTTCTATATCTTCGCTTTATTTTGTTTAAGGCTAACTCAATTGTGTAGCCATCACAATAACCTCTTGGTCTAGTAAATGCTAAATTATACCTACTATATCTAGCTATATTTCAATAAAAATTTCATAATTTATATATTGATTCATTTGATTCATACTCTATTTGGAGTGAAATTAATTCATGTTAGAAGGATGGATTCAAATTACCTTAACGTTACTTATAGTAGTGGCAATAACTCCCTTTTTTGGTAAATATATTGCGCGCGTCTTTTTGGGAGAAAGCACAATTCTCGACCCAATTTTAAACCCGCTGGAACGAGTACTTTTCTCTCTGATGGGGGTTTCAATTCGAGAAAATATGACGGGTTGGCAGTATGCACGCGCAATTGTTTACAGCAATATTGTAATGGCAATGCTGATATTTTTCATCATTCTGAATCAAGGTTGGCTACCTTTCAACCCAACAAATGTTCCGGCGCCAACTTGGGATACAGCATTACACACCACAATATCCTTTATCACCAACACCAATCAACAGCATTATTCTGGTGAAACATATTTAAGCTATGCTAGCCAAGTTTTTGGACTCGGTTATCATATGTTTGTTTCTGCGGCAACTGGTTTAGCTGTGGGAATTGCTTTTATTCGCGGGTTGACTGGTCGGTCGTTGGGTAATTTTTACGTTGATTTAACTCGTGCGATTACACGAATATTATTACCCATCAGCATTGTCGGCGCCATCGTCTTAATTGCTGCTGGTGTTCCAGAAACGTTAGCTGGTCCTGCAATAGTAAGTACTTTAGAAGACCCTAACATCAGCCAAGCAATAGCACGTGGTCCCGTTGCCCACTTCGAGATAATTAAGGAATTAGGTGAAAACGGAGGTGGATTTTTTGCAATAAACTCAGCACATCCATTTGAAAACCCTAATGCCTTTACAAACTTAATCCAAATAGTCGCACTACTATCTATCCCTACTTCTTTAATTTACGCTTACGGTGTATTCGCCAATAATATCAAGCAAGCTTGGTTAGTATACGGCATGGTATTTACCTTGTTTGTAATATTTATTGCAGTAGTCGGTGTAGGAGAATATAACGGTAATCTTGCTGTCAATGCACTATTAGGTAGTCAGCAACCAAACTTAGAAGGTAAAGAAGTCAGATTTGGATGGGCACAGTCAGCATTGTATGCTGTAGCAACAACAGGCACAATGACAGGCGCCGTTAATAGTTTGCATGATTCATTCATGCCAAATGGCGGTTTTATTACCTTGTCGAATATGTTCTTACAAATCATGTGGGGTGGACAAGGTACAGGAACTGCTTACTTGTTTGCGTACTTAATATTGGCAGTATTCGTTACAGGTTTGATGGTGGGACGTACACCAGAATTTTTAGGACGCAAAATCGAAAAGCGCGAAGTTGTGCTTGCAAGTTTCTTAATACTTCTAGTTCACCCAATCGCCATTTTAATCCCAGCAGGTATTACGCTTGCATTTCCTGACCAATTAGCTGGTATTAGTAACCCAGGTTTCCACGGGTTTTCACAAGTAATCTACGAATATGCTTCTGCCGCAGCTAATAATGGTTCGGGTTTTGAAGGTTTAGGTGACTCTCAACCATCTCCAATTGCTATTGCCACAGGTGCAACGACAACCGCAACTGCATTGTGGTGGAATTTAAGCACATGTTTCAGTTTACTTGCAGGACGTTATGTTCCAATTACGGGTTTACTGTTTTTGGCTGATAGTATGTCTCGCAAACAACCTGTACCAATGAATGTAGGTACACTCCGTACCGACACTGGATTATTTACAGGTGTAACAGCAGGTGTAATTTTAATTTTAGGCGCCTTGACATTTTTTCCAGTACTAGCTCTAGGACCAATTGCCGAAGCATTCCAAATAGCTAAATTCTATGCCAACTAATATTGACCCATCTAAGCAAAAAGTATCACAAGGCACTAGAGATTCGCGCAGGCATACGCCCAAAGTGAATATGAGTGGGCTGTACCAAAGAGCAATTAGTGAGTCTTTTCTCAAGCTTCATCCCAAAGTTGCCGTCAGAAACCCAGTTATGTTTATTGTCTGGGTCGGCACAATTGTTACTTTACTCGTAACTATAAATCCGAATTTATTCGGTACAGTGCAAGCGAATATTAACCAACAACGCTTACTAAACGGAATTATTACTTTCATTTTGTTTTTCACCGTTGTTTTTGCGAACTTTGCAGAAGCAGTTGCCGAAGGACGAGGTAAAGCACAAGCAGATTCGTTAAGGTCAACTCGTTCTGATACCGTCGCTAAAAAAGTCTTACCTGATGGCACAGTTGTAAATACAAATTCAACCGAACTTAGACGTGGTGACATTGTTAAAGTCGTAGCAGGTGATATGATTCCTGCAGACGGCGACGTAATTGCTGGTCTTGGTTCAGTTGATGAATCCGCGATAACAGGAGAGTCGGCGCCTGTACTTAAGCAACCTGGAACAGATATTGCAAGCTCCGTCACAGGTGGTACACGCTTACTTTCTGATGAACTAACTGTTCGTATTTCTGCTGACCCAGGTCAAGGTTTTATTGACCGAATGATTTCTTTAGTAGAAGGCGCCGAACGTTCTAAAACACCAAACGAAATCGCTTTAACTGTATTACTCGCCGTACTAACACAAGTATTCTTAATCGTAGTTTCCACGGTTCCACCTTTTGCCGGCTACATTGCTAACTTTGTCAGCACAATATATGGTGAAGCGGCAGCAAACAACTTACGCACAGGCGCCAGTATTGCAATCTTAATATCATTATTAGTCGCCCTAATTCCTACAACTATTGGTGGTTTACTAAGTGCAATAGGTATCGCGGGGATGGATAGAGTCGCACAATTTAATGTTGTTGCCACCTCTGGACGTGCAGTAGAAGCTTGTGGTGATATCAATACTCTAGTACTAGACAAAACAGGTACAATTACATTAGGAAATCGGTTAGCGAATGAATTTATTCCCGTAAACGGTCACTCAGTTCAAGAAGTTGCACAAGCTTCATTAGAAGCTAGTTTGTTCGATGAAACACCAGAAGGTCGTTCGATTGTAGCGTTAGCAGAAAAGTCACAAGCGACATTAGATTTTAATACAAAAAGTGCAGAAGGGATAGAATTTTCTGCCAAAACCCGAATGAGCGGAACTAATTTACCCGATGGTCGTGAACTTCGTAAAGGCGCCGTTGATGCAATTAAAGGTTTTGTACGTTCGCGCGGTGGTAATGTACCCGCTCAATTAGACGAAGCTTTCGAGCGTGTATCTCGATTAGGGGGCACACCACTAGCAGTTTGTCAAGATAACGATATTTATGGTGTAATTTACCTCAAAGATATAGTCAAACCAGGTTTACGCGAACGTTTTGACCAACTGCGACGCATGGGAGTAAAAACAATCATGCTCACAGGAGACAACAGAATTACAGCATCGGTTATTGCTGAAGAAGCAGGAGTTGATGACTTTATTGCAGAAGCAACACCCGAAGACAAAATTGACGTAATTCGTAACGAACAAAGTCAAGGTAAACTCGTAGCCATGACTGGGGATGGCACAAACGACGCACCTGCACTAGCACAAGCAAATGTTGGTGTAGCGATGAACTCAGGAACACAAGCAGCCAAAGAAGCAGCCAACATGGTGGACTTAGACTCCGACCCCACCAAATTAATAGACCTAGTAACAATTGGTAAACAGTTATTAATTACTCGTGGCGCCTTAACAACATTCTCAGTAGCAAACGACATCGCCAAATATTTCGCCATTATTCCCACTATTTTTGGTGCAGCAGGAATAGGCGCCTTAAACATCATGCAATTAAAAAGCGCACAATCAGCAATAGTCAGTGCCCTAATTTACAACGCCTTAATTATTCCAGTACTAATACCCCTAGCATTAAAAGGAGTAAAATTCCGCCCCCTAACCGCCGACCAACTTTTAAAACGTAACATTCTCATCTACGGACTAGGTGGTATCATCGCTCCCTTTATTGCTATCAAACTAATCGACATCATTCTACCTTTATCTTAACGAATCCCCCCTAGCCCCCCTTAATAAGGGGGGAACAAGAAAAAGTTTAACCCCCCTTATTAAGGGGGGGCAGGGGGGGATCAAAACCCGAATATAAAAACCCAAACACCGATGAAACTAACACACAAAAAATCCCAAATTTACCCACGCACCGTTGAAACAGTAATAGAAATCTGGACTACTTGGCGCCGTCAAAAATTCCCGTTATACATATTCATCGCCATGTGCCTCAACGTAATAGTGGCGCCAGTAGTATACGCAGCAACCGATGAAAAATTCTCTCATGTTCAAGCATGGTTATTAGGACTATTAGGACTAACAGCATTAGCACTTTCTACTTATTTATTCTTTGTAATGTTTGTACCCGAAAGATTTTAAAAGGAAGGACTATATATGAGTTTTGCACGCGAAGCCAACCGAGCCATACGTTCTACAATTGTATTATGGGTACTAACAGCAGTAATTTACCCTTTTCTCATGATTGGCATTGGACAAGCAGTATTTCCATCACAAGCCAACGGTAGCCTAATTACAAATACCCAAACAAATGCCCAAAATCAAGTAGTTGGTTCAGCTTTAATAGGTCAACCTTTTACATCCGACCGTTATTTTAACAGTCGTCCTAGCACCACCAGTTACAGTACTGCCGACCCTAAAAAAGACGAAGCTAAAGTATTACAAACAGGAGTTTCTGGCGCCAGTAACCTTGCCCCCAGTAACCCAGCATTAATGGAACGCATCAAAGGAAAAACAGACCTAGACCCAAGCAAAAGTATCGAAGGTGACTACAACCGTTTGAAAAAAGCAGGAGTACAACCTACAGCAGACTTAGTATACACCTCCGGCTCCAGCTTAGACCCCCATATAACCCCTCAAGCCGCTTCTTCACAAATAGCAAGAGTCGCCAAAGTGCGCGGACTCCAACCAAACCAGCTAGACTCACTCATTGCCCAAAACACCGACGGTCGCTTTCTAGGTATCTTCGGTGAACCAGGAGTAAACGTCTTAAAGCTAAACATCGCCCTAGACAAACTAAAACCAGCCACATAAAATCATTATCTTGTACATCTTGTGGAACAGGCATCCCTGCCTGTTCTTAATAACTGGACAGGCAAGGATGCCTATCCTACAACAAACAAACAACTCTATAATAGATAAGCTGATGCGCTTACTCAATCACATCGATATTCATATTATCTCAGCAGAACAATAGCTTGGAGATGGATAATCAAAAAATCTCAATCTGGAAAATATTGTTATATGTACTGCTGACAGTCTATGCAGTTATTACGCTGATACCTTTTTTATGGGCACTTTCTGCTTCCTTTAAAACGCTTGCAGAAATTAGCAGTGGTGAAGCAAATTTTTTACCCAAGAACTTTACCCTAGATAATTATAAGCAAATATTTTTCCAGCAGCCGTTATTCTTTCGCTGGTTGTTCAACAGTATATTTATAGCATTCAGCGTTACAGTCTTAAACTTGCTTTTCAACACAATGGCAGGTTATGCCTTAGCAAGACTAAACTTTGCGGGTAAACAATTTTGGTTTTTGCTGATTCTGGCAGTACTAGCGGTACCCTTACAAATAACGCTTATCCCGACTTTTTTGATATTAAAAGCTGTTGGTTGGCTAAATTCCTATCAAGGAATGATAGTCCCAAGTATGGTTAATGCCACATTCATCTTTATGATGCGGCAGTTTTTTGTTAATTTTCCTAAAGAACTTGAAGAAGCAGGCGCCCTTGATGGGTTAACTCAATTTGGTATTTTTAGAAAAATAGTATTACCACTCGCAAAACCCGCACTCGCAGCCCAAACGATATTTGTCTTCATGGGTAGCTGGAATAATTTTTTACTACCCGTAGTAATTCTATTTAATCCAGAAATGTTTACATTGCCTCTAGGTCTAAATACCTTTAAAGGTCAATACATCAGCTACTGGAACTACATCATGGCAGCATCAATGGTATTTACTCTACCCGCACTGTGTATCTATGCCTTCTTCAACCGCTACTTCATCCAAGGTGTCACATTTACAGGTGGCAAAGGATAACCACTCATTACTTTTGTAGTTTTGGCGACCATTTGCGCTCTCTTCATGATATTTGTATAACAGTAGCTCAATTGAGATTGAGCGCGACATATTACTTAGCTGTGTTGAGCGTCGAAATCTTTAAGGGGAAAGATGTTAAAAAGATTTATTGGCATATTTGTGGCAACTGTGTTGCTAACGTTCCAATTTGTTATCGGCAGTGCTAATGCGGTGGAACTATCTAAAGAAGTTCGTACCGTAGCTGCTAACGATGCGGGAGATACCACAGTTCTCAGTCTTAAACAAATAAAAGAAGGTAAACGTCTATTTCAGTATGCTTGTGCCCAATGTCATGCTGGTGGTGTTACTAAAACTAACCAAAACGTTGGTTTAGAACCAGAAGCTTTGGCAGGCGCCACACCTAACCGCAATAGTATTAGTGGCTTGGTGGATTATATGAAGAATCCTACTACATACGATGGTGAGGAAGAAATTTCTGAATTACACCCTAGCACCAAAAGCGCTGATATCTTTACTGAAATGCGGAACCTTACCGACAAAGACCTAGAAGCTATTGCTGGATATATCCTTCTACAACCCAAGATTGTTGGTTCTCAGTGGGGCGGCGGTAAAATTTACTACTAATTTGCCTTGCTGATTGTATAACATATAAATTTATACAGCAGAGGATAAGAAGATATTTCTTCCAAAGGCGCCTCTGCTTTTTTATAGAAACCAGAAACCTGGTTTCTACCCATAATCGTTGTTTTTATTTCAGTCTCGATAAAGAAACCAGAAACCTGGTTTCTACCCATAATCGTTGTTTTTATTTTCAGTCTCGATAAAGAAACCAGAAACCTGGTTTCTACCCATAATCGTTGTTTTTATTTCAGTCTCGATAAAGAAACCAGGTTTCTTCTGGTTTCTAAGTAAAACTTATCATTTAACACATTAGCTATACTAATTAGTAATATAAAACTCAAAAAATTAAATATGACAAGCTGTCGTATTTCGTCGTAAAATGAAAGAACATTAAGAATAAAGTAATTTTTCAGGAGAAAGCCATGAAGTCTACAGCAGCAATTCTGCGACGCTTTAGCTTGGTAGCAGTAACATTATTTTTGGTTGTAAGCAGCTTTGTTGTTTTTGCACCTGGCGCCTCAGCTGAGACCGTTACGATTAAGTTAGGTAGCGATAAAGGTATGCTAGCGTTTGAGCCAGCTAAAGTAACAATCAAACCTGGTGACACAATCAAATGGGTTAATAATAAAGTACCTCCCCACAACGTTGTGTTTGATGCAGCTAAAAACCCCGCGAAAAGTGCTGATTTTGCAAAAGCATTATCTCACAAACAACTAATGATGAACCCTGGTCAGTCAACTGAAACAACTTTCCCCGCAGATGCTCCTGCTGGTGATTATACTTTTTACTGTGAACCTCACCGTGGTGCTGGCATGGTTGGTAAAATTACCGTTGAAGGATAATTCTCTATTACACAACGGCGCCTTTTGGCACATGTATTTTTGGTAAATAACTCGATAAATTTAATATCGAGTACTCTAAAATCAAGGTGGTTAGTTTGTCTAGTTATGTGCGAGACAAACTAGCCACCTTAAACTTTTATTTTTACTCGAAAATGTTTGATACGACTCCCGCAAAGCTTTGCTGCAACTTTAGAATAGTTATAATCGTGCTTGATTTATACTTATATGCTAATTTACAGGGAGATTGGTAATTGAGATTTATTCATAAACTACTATTAGCAGTAGTAATTATACTGCTTTCTTTCGCATGGACAAACCCAGTATTTGCCGAATCGAACGGAGATAGAATTTTTACAAATAATTGTTCTTCTTGTCACCTTGGTGGTGGCAATATATTGATAGCCAATAAGACTTTACACAAAGAAGCTTTATCTCAGTACTTAGATAATTATAATACTGACTCAATACAGGCAATTATACACCAAGTCAAGAACGGCAAAGGCGCCATGCCTGCTTTCAAAAATAAGTTGAACGAGGAAGAAATTCTGGAAGTTGCTGCTTATGTTTTTCAAAAGTCCGAACAAGGATGGTAATGTTCAACATTTAATTTTTATAAAAGACGCGCACATTAAAAGCACGTCTTTTATTTCCATTTAAATGTCAAATCTATTTTAGTTACGGATTAGCATTTTCTCGGTTTGCATTTTCACGCTCTTGTTTAACTTTACGTAATTTCTCAATAACAGACATTTTGCTGTCATCTGAAGATGATTCAGTATTACGTAATTTGGTAACTAAAGCATTTCTTGATGGTTGAGATGTTGTATTATCAGCTTGCGTTTCGCGAGCTGCTATACTCGGTTTCACTTGGGATGCTGGCTGAACATTACGCAGTGTTTGAGGTGAATCAGTTGTGGAAGCTGGTTTTTGTAAAGGCAACTTCGGTAAAACTGTTTGTTGTCCCTGTTGCAGCGTTCCACCTGCTGGTTTTAAAGGTCCAGGTAGTGATGGAGGTAATACTGGTAGTTGGGTTGAGTTAGTGATTGTTGGGTTATTAACTACGGGCGCCGTAACCGCTTGATTCGCATTTGGCTGCGTACCCGATAAACGGTTGAAGATGTTATTGGTTGTTGCAGTTGGCGCCGCAACTGGGGTTTGATTATTTTGCAGTGCGTTATTACTATTCGGTTGAGTTGAATTTACTGAACCGGGTGAAACTACAAAACTGAATAGCGCACCCTTGCCTCTTGTAGAAGTTGGATTTTCTTTGAAATACTGCTGTAAGCGTTCGCGAATTGCTTGTTGAGATGGAAATGGCAGTTTTGCTGCATCACCTAATAGTTTCAAATCAGCAATTTTATTTTCAGAGTCCATTACCAACGAAACTTTCACGTTGCTATCAAGCTTCGCTGAGTCCATCGTCAAATTAATAGGCGCCCGCAATTCTCCTTGTGGAAATTCTTTTTTGAAATCTCCAAATATTCTTGCGTCAGAAAGCTTGTCATCGTCAGAATGCTGTGTTGCACTACCAGTTGGCGCCACACTTGTTCCAGGTGTGTTGGTCGGTCTATTTAAATTATCTAATGGTCCACCTGGTTGCGGCTGAAAAGTTGGTAAGGGTGTACCTGCCGCCAAATTAAACTTCTGATTTCCTACAGTCTGATTTTGGTCGATTGGGGCAATATACTGCCCACCTGTTGGTTCTACTCGCTCGTTTCCTGGTTGTGCTGCACTTACGTTTCCGTAATTATTACCGTAATTACCTGTGTTACCCATTGGTGGAGATGCCATGTCTGTTGGTGGCAATGCTGGTGGATATACAGGTAGATTTGTTGGCGCCGATACAGGTAATTCACTTAATCCAGACGGACGCGATGCTTGAAGTTGCTGCCTAGAGTATCCAGCACCAATGTTATAATTGCTACTTGCTGCATTACTATTTCTTCCAAATGAAAGTTCTGGTGTAACTCTAGAACTCATCGTTGGTGCTGAACTAAATCTTGAAGTGTCTGTCTTAAACAAGTCATTACGAAATCTTTGTACAGAACTTCCTCCCCTTGGTAGTCCTGCAATGCTCAACCCAGAAGCTCTTTCTAAAGGTGTAAACGCCGAACTATTAGAACCACCTGGGGGTATCATTGAACTAGTTGAGCCAAGTGGAGGTGAAGGAGGTAAACCTGTTGGGGCGCCATTCAGGTTTAAAGGAATTTGCTGCTGTGCAGGAAGTCCTGATATTTGACTGGGTAATGGTGGCAGTTGTGATTGAACACCAGGTTGATTTGGCAATTTTTGAGGAATGCGACTTTGCTCACTGCTGCTCAATTCCGACAAACCAATTGGCTTTGTTGGTGTCGCTGCTTGCTTATTACTTTTAGCAGACTCAACTGGCATTAACGGCAGTATAAATGCAATAGCACCGTGAATACCAAGCGATGCTAACGCAGCAATTCCAGTTGGCTGACTTAGTATTTCTGGCACATTTTTCAGAAACGATGCATAAGACATAGCAATTTTCACTCACTCAGAAGACCGTTTATATAGACTAGCAATTTTATTGTTTAAAGTTAAATATCGTAGCTTATATTATTACCTCTACAAATCATAACTTCCGTTCTCTTGGAGCCATAACAGCAAAAGTATTAAATCTTCAACGATACTTCATCTTTTTTATCATGTATATTATATCCACGACTTTCTGGTATATAAATTACATTTGCAAATCAATTCATTTTAATTTTATTTACTGTA
Source organism: Calothrix sp. PCC 7716 (assembly GCF_019977735.1). Lineage (GTDB taxonomy): Bacteria > Cyanobacteriota > Cyanobacteriia > Cyanobacteriales > Nostocaceae > Dulcicalothrix. The sequence goes on from NZ_AP025018.1 coordinate 2,876,906, forward strand.
TATACTTTAATCGCTATTTAATACCATTTCTTGCTCAAAACAAGTACAATCTCACCCTTACAATTTAGACGAAAGTCTACATTTTGAGTTTCCTATGTCACTACTTGTGTAAGAAAACCTAGAAACCTGGTTTCTTCGTTGATAGCATGTAATAAAAATGACGATTTTCCGTAGAAACTAGGTTTCTTTGCGGATATTTTCATTAATCGCACATAGTACTAATAAGTACAATTTTGGATTCCATAATTCTAAGCAGTAATGATGTTACCCATCATTATCGTACCAGGATATTGAGAAAGTGGCGCCATCATATCTGTTGTCGTTTTTGCCGAACTTATCTACTTTTTGATTTAAAGTCTGGGAAATCTTAACATTTCTTAGTTAAAATGTAATAAAAGTATACATATTATCTTCAACTGTTATGCTGACCACTCAATTCGACAAGACTTTACGGCGAGCAAGCACTATATTATCTGTAGTACTTCTGACTTTGTTTTTTATCGGCGCCAGTACAGGGATTTTGTTATCTTTCTACTATGAGCCTGGAGCAGGTGCTGCATATACTTCGCTTGCTAAAATAAATACGTCCGTCGGGTATGGATGGTTATTCCATAAAGCGCACAGTATTGCAGGCAACGGCATGATAGTTGTGAGTTTGGTACAAATCGTAGTAATGTTTTTGAGCAGACAATTCCGCAAGAGTTGGTTAATTGCTTGGGTCAGTGGAATATTTTTGACTTTAGCTGCAATTGGACTTGATTGGACTGCAATAATTTTGGGTTGGACTCAAGATGGTTACTGGCGCTTTAGTATTGAACTTGGCACTATTGAATCAATACCCTTCGTTGGTCATTTGCTACGTGATATTTTAACTGGTGGAGGTGCAACGGATAGCGTAACTGTACAGCACCTATATACAATACACAGCTATATTGTTTCAGTCTTTGCTCTCGTCGGAGCCATAGTGCATTTAGTTGGTGTCTTCAAGCAAGAAAAAGAAATGTATGCAACAAGCACCAACGAAGCTACAGAATTACAACCACAACCACAATCATTAAACAAAGAAGGCGCCTATTAATTTTATTGTAGAGACGCGATTAATCGCGTCTCTACCGACCGACGGTTTCGTTGGTTGTGGAAAGTTGAACTAACCTTGCCAATGGAACTTCCTCAACTTCTGGGAGATTAATTAATGTCAAACGTTTTGACTCCTTGGCATCTGATAATCGCTTGAGTAAATTTGGTCTTGGGTCATGCAGTAAGTAAATAATTCTGTCGCCAATTTCCCATTCTTGTGCTGCGGGTATTACCTGTAAGTTATCATCACGCTCAAATAATAATGGCACTAATTCACCTGTTCTAATTAGTGCTTGTAAATGTATTTGCTGGTTACTAAAATCGACTTCGTTCAAAGTTGTTTTCCCTAACTTGACCTGCCCATCGTTAAGGTACTCATTCCAATTTTTTATAGTTAATTCTGGAATAAATGCTTGGCTGACTTTTTGATTATTTGCACCGTTTATTTGTGCAATACGTGGGAAAACAGCTAAAACCCTTGGTGGATTAAATTCTTCTGCTGCGCGTTGTGCTAATACATAATTCACTTCACCATTGTTTGTCATTGCCAAGAAAGTACCTACTGAACTCAACCCAGCTTCTTCTAACACTCCTGTATCAAGCGCACTGCTAGCAATAACTTGTAAATTCTCAGCTTCAGCAGCTTGGCATGATTCGGGGTCTGTATCAATCATGACAATTTTTTCGCCTCGTTGTTGGAATAAACGGGCAATTAACAAGCTCAAAGGGTTACAGCCAACAATTACTGCTCCTTTCGTTTCTTTGGAAGTAATTTGTAAAAAGTTTGCCACCCATCCAGCAGTTAATCCTTGGCAAACTACAGTCATAATAATTGTCAAAAAAACCAGCGCTTTGATTGCTTCTCCACCGTTAACACCATGCTGCGTTAAAGAAATTGCAAACAACGAAGCTACCGACGCACAAACAATTCCTCTTGGTGCTATCCAACTTAAAAAGATTTTTTGGCGCCAGTTGAGGTCACTATTCCAAGTACAGCATAAAATATTAATCGGTCTTACTACAAACATTAGTACTAAAACCGTAAATAAACTACCCCAACCAAGGGCAAATACGCTTTTTAGCGATAAGTCGGCGGCGAGTAATATAAATAGAACTGATACGCTTAAAATAGTCAGTTGTCCTTTAAAGCGTCGTAATAATCGCTCTTCTGGAACAGATGAATTGGCAAAAACGGCGCCAGCGACGACTGTAGTCATCACTCCTGATTCAGTACGAATAGTTTGTGCTAGAACAAATAATCCCCATAGAACAGCGAGGACGACAAGATTTTTGAGTTCATAAGATAAAGAGTTAGCGTGCTTAAAGATTAAGCTCATTAAGTAGCCACCAAAGGCGCCAATTAAAGCTCCAATAGAAAGACGAACGAATAAACCAATAATTGCGATTTTGGGGTCAGCTTCGCCATCTAATATAGTATCGAGAACGACGAAAGCCAAAATGGCGCCAACTGGGTCGATAAGAACTCCTTCACCTTCAAGTAGTGTGGCAACTTGCCTATCTACGTTGATTTGTTTGAGTAAAGGACTAATGACGGTGGGACCTGTGACAACAATGACAGAAGCGTACAGAAACGCGATAGCCCAAGGAAACTCGCCAAGCCAATGAGCAGCGAGAGTTCCACCCACGAGTGTGATGAGAGTTCCTAGGGTAACGAGTAATTGTAGGGTTAGGGAGACTTTGCCCAATTCACGCAAATCTAAATTCAGCCCACCTTCAAATAAAATTATTGCGGTTGCCAAGCCAACAATCACTTCTAACCCGGTACCCAGAACATGCGGATGTAATAACCCTATTACATCTGAACCTAATAAAATACCGAACAGCAATAAAAACACGATGCTTGGTACCTGACTGTAAGCAGCCAATACCTGGGCACCAATTCCGGCAATAACGCTAATCACCATCTGAAGGGTGATATCAAGAGATGCTTCCATGTTGTAGATTTTGAGTGAACGGTTTCAAAATCTGGGGTAAAGAATAGTCGTTACTAAACTTATGCCAGCGAACATTACACCCAACCATTTTTACCAAATAGATACTGCTAACCATATGTAGTTAACCATCTTACGATATTTACGCTAATCTGCTATGGAAACTCTATAACACTCTTAAGACTAATAAATGTACTAACTTTTACGCGCGCGTTTTGGTAAGTGACATTTTCTCGTCCCCTACCATATTGCCTTGCAAAACTTTTTTTGTCCAAAGGTATTGACATCTTTCAGAAAAACCGTTAATTTATATATTGTTGAGTCCAATGCGCCCCCATCGTCTAGAGGCCTAGGACACCTCCCTTTCACGGAGGTAACGGGGATTCGAATTCCCCTGGGGGTATACCAAAGAATTGTAGAGACGCTATTAATAGCGTCTCTACTGTTATTTGTAGAAAAAAAGCGCCACAAATTCGAGGCGCCATATATTATGTTAATTAGATTCAACATGCTTTTTAATAGCGTGTAAGTTGACTCTTAAACCTTTGCCTAAGCGTTGTTCAATAAGACTTACAGGCATTAAGCGTTTAGGATGGACAGTAAGGGTGTAGCACAGATTAGTATTTGATTGGTCGTTATCACACGGTTGTAATAGCCAGCTCCCCGAATATTCCTTAAAATCTCCTTCAACCATTTGGAAACTAATTTCTGTAGGGAAGGACTCGAATAAGTCAAGGACAACACGCGCGTTGAAGTTTAACTTTAATAATCGTTCTCGACCAATTTGTTCGACACGAATACCTCCAGGTTGTGGATGTTCGAGTCGTTTACTCGAATGTAGACTTGGAACAAATTCAGGTAGTGCTTCGTAATTAGTCAAAACCTTCCAAACAATTTCTGGTGGTCGTGAAATTTCTACCTTAGCAGTTATTTGGCGCCTGCGTTCGGCAATTTTTTCGACGACTACCTCAATGGCTTCCAATTCAGGTTCAGGTGCCATATCTTGTTCGTAATGGTCATTCGTATCCTCTTCGGATGCTGCGTTGTATTGTTGAGTCACTGTTGCTGTGTTATGAGTTGATATCATCAGAAAATTGAGGCAAATTGAGAGTAAAACAAATTTCACTCATGTCAGAACCCTCAACAGTATTGCTAGTGACAGCAATATCTCCATTTAAGTGCTGCACCAAGGACTTGACGAGTGCGAGTCCAAGACCAGTACCGGGAGTCCATCGTCCTCGACCACGACGGAATTTGTCGAATATATAAGTAGCTTCTTCTTGTGAGATACCGCGTCCGACATTTGTAATTTCTATAATAACCCGGTCAATTTGCTCTTTAACTGTTTGGCTAACTCTTAAATTAACTGTTGTGTCGGGTTCAGTATATTTAGTTGTGTTAGTAAGTAATTCCTGAAGAATTCTATCAAAGCTTTCGATTTCGGTTTCGAGCGTTAGTGGTGTATTGGTTAATTCAACATTTATGCTGATATTTTTTTCAGCCAGCTTTTTCTCAAACGGACTGATTAAGTTTTGGAGTCGATTATTTAAATCTATTTTTTCCAGCTGCGGACGCTCAGAATGTGTCTCTAACTTTTGGAGCGTCAGTAAGTCGTTAATCAAGTTAATTTCTTTATCACATTCTTGTTCAAGAATATCAAGATACATTGCTTGACGTTCGGGTTTAATTTCCGGTCGTCGTAAGTTACGCATTGCCATTCGCATGTTGGTGAGGGGATAGCGAAGTCTATCGCTCATGTTACTCAAAAATTCGTCTTTGAGTTCATTGAGTTCGCGTAACTGTTCAACGTATTGACGTGTTTTTTCGTACAATTTTGCTTGTACTTCTAAACTTCGCTGTAGTTGTGCTGTGCGTTCATCAACTAGCGTTTGCACTTGCCGCAATGTTTGAGATTGAATAATAGAGTTGCTAAGTTGCGCGCAAACCATTTCGACTATATTCGTTTCTGCGGTTTGCCAAGACCGTGGTGTTGCTTGTTGAAGTACCACAAACCCTAATATTCTGCCTTGACTTTCTAGAGGCATCATTAATATAGCTGGTAATCTATATACTTCAAATAAAGGCGCCGCAGTTGTAATTTCGGCAATTTCAGCAATATCTTTAATAATAATAGGTTTACCAGACTCAGTAAATATACGCTGGCATAATCCACAGTCGGATGTCATAAAATAATCATCTAACTGCGGCTGTGTACTATTAGGAAATTCCGCTTCGTTTATCCACTTAGAGTTTACAGTGGCTTTGGCGTTGGGTATTTGTCTTCGTTGTCGAATTCTAAATAAAGGGTCAGTATATTTAAGTAATATTAATAAAGCGCGGTCAACTTGAAGGGCTTCAGCAGTAGAAGTAATAACAAGCTGAAGAGTTTGGTTTAATTCTAAGTTGCTACGACCTAATATAGATAATTGTTTAATTAAACTTTGATGCTGGGCACAGGTTTGAACGTATTGATGCTGTGAAGTAATAACCAACTGCTGGAGAAGAACCGAAAACGCAATAGCACATGAAGGTTCAAGGTCTTTGAGCATTTGCTTTTCGCTATTGCCCCACTCGTGCTGCTGTAACTTGACCAAGGTAACTACACCGTTTTTCTGACCACCAAACTTGATAGGAATAGCCAAAACGGTTTTAATACTGAGATGTAAATTTTGAAATCCGGCTATTAAACTTTTTTCTATAGTCGAAATATCATCAATTGTCAATGTTTCGGACGCGCATTGAATAACAGGCAAATTAACCTGTTCCATCGATAGCATCTCTTTATAGTATGCAGCTAACTGTTCGGGGTCTTCTTTGAACCAACTGTTGCTAACTGGTTCACTTCCTTTACCCAATAGCGTTACCAAGCAGCAATCTACATCAAATGCAGTTCCTAGAACCTGAGCAATCAAATGCAGCATGTCTAAAATAGGTGAGACGCTTGACGGTGCCAGCTTTTGACCCGTCATATCAAACCCAAAGGATGCATGATTGGCGACGATTTGATTTATTTGTTGTGCCAGTTGATGAATTGGCTGTTCTGACTGCTGCATCAGCTTTGTATACGGGTTATTACTTATTCGGGCAATTTCGTCTAAATCTTGTAAAGGCGATGAAAAACGCTTTTTCATCCCTGGTGCGCTGTTAAATATCGAACCCATTTTCTTGTTAACCACCCTCCTGACATATGGTTCACCCTATATCGTCTGTTGCACCCTTTTGGACAAATGTATGAGCGTATAAAACTTTCTCTCACCTGTTATAGCCCGTTTTTTTCAAGATGACAAAATATCATAAACGTTTTTGGTAAACGCATTAAAGATATAAGGACACACTTTACAAAGATAATCGTGGCTCAGTTTAGGAGAGTCATAGTAAAGGTTTTACGTTCTTGACTTACATACTCTGATTTAGAATATCCTTTCTCAGACTCTACACAAACCGTAATTATGCTATATTTCAGACGAGTTACTCGTGAACTATATCCGCGTTAATACTGAGGAATTACGGAATGTACTGAGCATATTTCTGACATTCGATTTAGTGGTGCCATTGGAGGGATTGTCGAAACACAAAGTAAAGCTGATGATAAAGCTAATCAATTTTAATCAGTACTTATTCTAATCAGTGTTTACCCTTGGTACAAAGACAATATTTATCTCAATTTCAAGAATGGTTAAGAGTGATTAGGGTATAGTTTTACTCCTTTTGTGTCACATTGCACTTACTTTGTTAAATATAAGACTACTGAATGTCAAGAGGTGTGTAGCCCTCTGCTCGAATAAAAGTATATTAGTCTTAGAGTTATATAGGATAAATGAAAATTGACCAAAAAAACATTTAATTAACTAATATTAACTTAAATTAAATATTGTTTCTTCGTATAAAAATAAGCTGCGCGCAGTCTTGGTAGAGTCAAAGACTGCTGACTGCGCGCGGGTTTTCGATACTAATCGGCTAAACTCTCGGCACTTAGCGGTACCATTTCGCCATTTCTCGTCAAGCCCAGCAGCATAGGTTGTTGTGGTTGAATCAGTTGACCTGTAAGTACGCAGCGTTCTTCTTGCTGTGCCGTAGCGGCAATGCTAGCTCGTATATCAGTACGCGAAAATCTCGGTTTCCACTCACCTGATTTTTGCTGGACGTAATTCCATAAAATATCTCGAATAAGCGCCTGATATCCCTGATTCCCTGATAGGTCTTTGAGTTTCTCTTTAAGTTCTCGCTCTAAACGGATGCTGGTAACTTCCATATCGGTGGTTGGGGTGCGAGCGATAGTATGCATGATTTTCTCCTTAAAAGTATAGACAGGATAGTATTACAAGTGTAGTATGTTTATAGGAATGTTCAATAGGTGAAATTTTCTGTGATTACTTTTTCCCCAAACTCTACTTCTACGCGCGGCTGTGGCGCCCATCTAAATTGGGAATCATGGTGTGTGGAGGTGGAGTATTTATTTATGGGCACATCCCATAGATATCAGGAGCGGAACACAGATAGTAATCGAGATTACGGATATGCGCGAATTAGCATATTTAGTCAAATGTTGGATAAAGCTATAAATCTAGTTTTTAATCTAGGGTCAAAACCGAACAATAGAAGCGGGAGGTACAGGAATAATAGTGCTGTACCAAAATAGGGAAAGAGACAACAACGTCAACTTTTAACCCCCGCTTCACCGAATACAGGAGAAGCGGGGGTTAATTTTATGAGGAGTCAAGCTGTGACGAACCCGACAAGTAGGCAAGTGTTAGAACAATCGGTGGTAGTATTTTCGCAAAACTACCTACCACTATGTCGCGTCAATATTAAACGTGCGATTGTGTTGCTGGTGACAGAAAAAGCGGAACCTCTCGATATGCTTTCTGAAGTTGGTTGGATGGTTCACTCTCCGAGCTTAGTGCTTCATGTACCGAAACACATTCGTTTAAAAATAGCTTCTTTAGAGAGAACATGGAAACTGCCACCAGTAAATCGTAGAGAAGTGTTAAAACGCGACCACTACACTTGTCAATATTGCGGTAGCAGCAAACATTTAACGCTAGACCACGTAATTCCTCGGTCGCGAGGTGGTTTACATACATGGGATAACGTAGTAACTGCATGTGAGAGATGTAACTCCAAGAAAGGAGACAAAACACTTCACGAAGCAGGAATGCAACTGCGTCACAAGTTAAAAGCACCAATCCATCCAACAATAGCTTTTGCCGAAAAGTTTTGGACGGAACAACCTAAAAGCCTGGAGTAACGGGAGCGCATGGATAATGCTGAAATTAACGTACACGGAAACTGGCTTTCACCTTGAATGTATAAATCAGTCTATTGAGGACTGGATACAAACGCGCGTGCTTTTATCACTTCGCGCGGGTCAAAGCCTCTGCGTCGAACCCAGCACCGCATCATTTTTGCTTCCTGTTGATTTACCGGGAGTAGAGGTGCTAAAAGCTCAGACCAAATGCTGCGACAAAGAAATCATGACCGTCTGTGTTTGCGACGCTGAATATTTAGAAGTCACGCTACGCGGTTCATGGATGTCTAGCGGTTGCGAAGAAGCAACAGGCGTTTTTGTAACCACAATTAGCGACCGCATCGAGTTCTTTTTGCACAAACTCTGGCAAGAAGCGCAAGCTTGTATTAGTGCTGAGTGCTGAGTTGTGAGTGTTGAGTGCTGAGTGTTGAGTGCTGAGTGGTGAGTGGGAAGTTAGAAGTTGTACGGTGGGCACTGCCCACCCTACGAGACTCATAACTTTTTATCCATTTCTAAAATTTCTGGAACGGTAACAAATCTATAGCCTTTTTCTTTTAACCCGCTAATAATTTTTGGTAACGCTTGTACTGTCCGGCGCCTATCACCTCCCCCATCATGCATCAGCACAATGGAACCTGGTTTGGCATCTCGAAGTACATTCTTTACAAAAACTTCATATTTGGCTTTAGGGTCAGTATCAGCAGAGGTTTGTGACCACATTACTACACTGTAATTTTGGCTTTTGGCGTAAGCTGCTAAACCGTTATTTAAGTAGCCACCAGGTGGACGAAATAAATTAGTTTTGGCGCCTGTGGTTTTGTAGATTAAATCTGCTGTTTTATCGATTTCGCTTCTGGCTGTGGCTGTATCCATGTGTTTATACCAATGGTGCCATGTGTGATTAGCAATTGCATGTCCTTCAGCCACAACTCTTTTAGCTATTTCTGGGTTCTCTTGAATTGATGTTCCTACCCAAAAAAATGTAGCTTTTATATTATTTTGCTTGAGTATATCTAGCATTTGTGGTGTGGTTTCTTTCCAAGGACCATCATCAAATGTCAAAGCTATGACTTTCTCGTTGTTTGGAACTTCCGATTTATATACTATTTTTCCCTGGAATTTTTCAGGAGCAAGAAAACTTAGATTTTGCGGTTTCGGTGATGATGGCGCCGGATTTGCTGTAGTGTTTGCCGCTAAAACTTGACTTTGAGGCGCCTGTTTGTTAAAAGTCTCTATTTTGGAGTTGCTACACGCCGTAATACACACACATATAGTAATTAAAATTAAATCCCCCCTAGCCCCCCTTAATAAGGGGGGAACAAGAGTTCTATTCTTAGCCCCCCTTAATAAGGGGGGAACAAGAGTTCTATTCTTAGCCCCCCTTATTAAGGGGGGTTGGGGGGATTCTAAGCCAGTTAGATTTTTACTCTTCCGCACAAACATATTTTTCACGTTACTCCCCGTTTGTTCAAGCCAATCATAAACCAACTACTCAGCCTACAAGCATAATACATGACCAAAATCCAACTCCCGCAAGCTTTATAAACAATTTCAAAAAATTTTCCAAAACCCCTTGACACCTTTTGTAGTCTTAATGTAGTATTTATGTAGTAAGGCAAAAGACAACGCCTCAAGGAGAAAAAAGCAAATGTTCTACATACAAGTAGCACACGCGCGCTGGTCAAAACCAGTATCCCCAGACAAACGAAAGCCTCGTAATTCCCAACCATCTGAAACCGAGGCAAGAACTGATAAAAGTTCAAAGTTTGCACAAAACCAAACAAAAGAATATATTCGCAACGCGCAACGGGCTTACTACTACGAGCGTCGGATGTTTTCTTAAAAGTTTACCAACTTAAAGAAACCTGGAATCGAGCGCAAATCATCGTTATTATTACAATTTATCGATAAAGAAACCAGGTTTCTCAATACTTACTGAACCTTGAAAACTGAATAAGACGAATATTAAATGGGCAAGTTCACCAAAAATAATTGTGCCTGATTTGATATTAGATTTTGGATTTTGAATTGTGTAAAAACCTGAATTTAAATATCTCAGAATCAAACAAATTAGGCACAGTTTTCTCAAATTTTCGGGATGTAGCTCAATTGGCTAGAGCGCTCCGTTGTCTGCGGAGATGTTGGGGGTTCAAGTCCCCTCATCCTGGCTCCATTCAATAAATATGGCGCCATCGACCAATGGCTAAGTCGTCGGTCTTTCAAGCCGAAGATGCGGGTTCAATTCCCGTTGGCGCTTATTTATGGTTGAGTAGCCAAGTGGATTAAGGCGCCAGTCTGCAAAACTGGAAATCGTGAGTTCAATCCTCACCTCAGCCTTGGTGAATTATGGCAGTGTAACCTAATTGATAAGGTATCCATCTCATAAGTGGAAATATGCAAGTTTGAATCTTGTCACTGCTACCAAATGCAGCGATGGTGTAATTGGCTAACACGTCGGTCTCCAAAACTGAAGAATCAAGGTTCAAGTCCTTGTCGCTGCGTTCTACGAATGGGCGCCTTGTAAAAGAAGCTCAAATGTAGATATTCATAGTGTCGTCCGCTAATTGGTGAAGCGTCTTGTCTTTCAAACAAGAGAATGCGAGTTCAAGCCTCGTCGGCACTACCAAAATACATGGGTCGGCCCGCCTATTGGCGTAGGTAACTGTCTGTAAAACAGCCGCGTTTGCGTTGCAAGTTCAAATCTTGCCCGACCTACTGTGGAGAGGTGGCTGAGTGGTTAAAAAGCGTCCTCTTGCTAAGGGGAAGTAGGTAGTAATATCTACCGAGGGTTCAAATCCCTCTCTCTCCTAATCAATGCCCATGTGTAAGAGCGGGTTAACCAAGATTTCCAATTCATTTTCAAGATATCTGTAAACCCGCCCATACAATATGAGTGCGTAGTGTAACTGAATAACACATCAGTCTACGTTCGCGTAGCGGTGCGACAGCACTAACTGAAGATTCAAGGTTTGAGTCCTTGCGCGCTCATTACATAGGAGGGATGGTAGAGTGGCTGATTCGGCAAGTTAAATAAAACCAGTCCACGGCAGTGATTCCCATCTCTCCTCAATTATCCCCCGATAGCTCAGATGGTAGTAGCGTCTGTTTGAAGCACAGAAGGTCATCGGTTCGATTCCGATTTGGGGGGCTTCGTTGCCCTGTAGCTCAGTGGTAGAGCAAACGGCTGTTAACCGTGAGGTCGTAAGTTCGATACTTACCAGGGCAGCTATTTATTATTCTCCAATAGCTCAGTTTGGTTAGAGCGTTCACATTTATAAAGTGAAAGGTCGTTGGTTCAAGACCAACTTGGGGACTGCCGGATGGACGATTGGGTAAGTCGCCATGACTCTGAATCATGGAGAGGTTAGTTCAAACCTAACTCCGGCATCCATCTATTGCCCTGTGGTGTAATTGACAACATCTCCGGTTTTGACCCGGAAGAGTCCTGGTTTGAATCCAGGCAGGGCAGTCAATTTACATACGCTCCTGTAGCCCAATTGGAAGAAGGCCACTACCTTAAACGTAGTTCAGTACTGGTTCAAACCCAGTCAGGAGCATGAACGGGATGTAATTCAGTGCCCAGAAGCCTTTGTTTGGGACAAAGGAGTCGCTGGTTGGAATCCAGCCATCCCGATTTTACCCCTGTGATGTAATTGGAAAACATCGCCGATTTAGACTCGGTGTATTGACTGCAGGTTCGAGTCCTGTCAGGGGTACTTGGTGATATGCGGGGATGGAGCAACAGTGGCTCGCCAGGTTCATACCCTGGAAATCAGCAAGCGCAATTCTTGCCCCCGTGACCAAAATATATGCTGGTGTAGCTCAATCGGCAGAGCATCCGACTTGTAATCGGAAGGTTAAGGATTCAACTTCCTTCTCCAGCTCCTTAAAATTCCGTCATTCTAAAAATTATTGTGCCAAATTTATAAAGGCAATATTAAGGAGGTGTTTAAAATAAATGGCTGTAATAACGGTGACTGATGCTTTGGCTGAGTTAACACTATTGCAAAAACGCATTGATTCAGCTACTAAAACTTTACAAAACGGCGCCTTAATTACAGTAGTCGAAGTTGGTAAAGTCCCAACTGGTTACAGAACCAGAGAAGAATACGAAGTTAATGCAAGGGCAGCTTTACAAAAGGTGAATGCGCTAATTGAACGCAGGCGCCTAATTAAGAGAGCAATTGTACTTGCCAATGCTTCAACGCGCGTTACTGTTGCAGGACAAGAAATGACCGTAGCAGAAGCAATTGAAATGAAAAATTTTATTGCTTACTATGAAACAGTTCTTTCCACTATGCAGTCAGCTTACAATCAAACTCGTAACCAGTATGAGAAAGCGCAGGCAAAAGTAAAAGAAAGACTTGATAAACTAGCTTTGGAAGTATTAGGTAAAAACGAAGCTGTTAATTCAGAGCAATACCAAGCTTTAACCGATAGCTTTATGGCACGCGAAGGTGTGGAACTGCTTGACCCAACTAATATAGCCAGAGAAATTGAGCGTAGACAAGAATTTATTGAAGATTTTAAATCAAGTGTGGATAGAGTTCTTTCCATCAGCAATGCCAGAACTAATATAGAAATTCCCGATTAGAATAGGTATACGCTGGTCACTCGAAAATCTCTCAATTTATGGATTCGCAGACTGTAAATCTGTCACGGACTGATAAGCCGTACCTTGTTAGGTAAATTTAAAGCTCAACGGTTAACGCTTATAGCTTAAACCTTAATGCTTAAAGATTAACTTCTTAAAGTTCACGCGCTCAAACTACAAAACTCGATAAAATCCAGGTTTCTGGTTAATGGCGCCATAAAGTCCTTGAGATTTCCCACCTGGCTGAGTGGTCAGCAAAATTTTACACAGCAAAAATGAAACGAACTGCAATAGCTCAAAACACGCTCTCAATTCTTGAAGCTGGTTATTATGTTCTAGAGAATGGTAATCAAGTAGATATTACACAAGAACTAGCATCCTGTTTGAGTAACACAAAATGCTACAATCCTGATAATCTCTTGGAAATTCAGCAAAAAGTTCTTTCTAATGCTCCTCAATTTTCAAGTACTGAATATGAAGTGAGGAATGAAACAACTTTGATGGGAGCAAAGCGTCTTGCACTGAGCCAACAATATCAAAAAATTGGTGTTCTCAATTTTGCTTCTGCTAAAAATCCTGGGGGTGGTTTTCTTAAAGGCGCCCAAGCACAAGAAGAAAGTTTAGCACGTAGTAGCGGACTTTACAAAAGCCTTTTAAAATGCCCTGGATACTATGATTTTCATCGCAGTAATAAATCACTTTTATACAGCGATAGAATGATTTATTCTCCTAGTTGCCCAGTGTTTAAAGATGATGAGGGAACGCTTGAAGAACAACCTTATGTAGTTGATTTTATTACAAGTCCGGCGCCGAATGCTGGGGAAGTTAAGAAAAATCAACCGCAGGATGTTAATAAGATTTCTGAAGTGCTTCGAGTTCGCGGTAGTAAGTTATTGAGTTTAGCTGCTGATAATGGTTGTGATGCTTTAGTGTTAGGCGCCTGGGGATGTGGTGTATTTAGAAACGACCCTGCAATAGTTGCCCAAATGTTTGCTAATTTCTTGTTACCTAATAATATATTTTGGGGCAGATTTAAATATATAGATTTTTCTGTTTTTGACTCTAGTAAACAACAAGAAACATTTAGAGAATTTAGAGAATATTTTACAAGTTATGTTTAATATTTAATCTTTGGTTTAATCCCCCCTGACCCCCCTTAATAAGGGGGGAAAAGAGCGGTTTTTAGCCCCCCTTATTAAGGGGGGTTGGGGGGATTTTCTAAGCGGATATGGTGTAACGGCAGCATGTGAGTCTTCCAAACTCTTGGTACGAGTTCGATGCTCGTTATCCGCTCTCATGTGGGAGTGTCGCCTAATGGAAGGGCATCAATCTTCTAAATTGATTCGTGTAAGTTCGAGTCTTACCACTCCTGCTTTTATGTACTATATTTGAGGAAAACAAAATGAATGGAATTACAACGAAAGCCTTTAGGGGCTAAAAATTACGGTCATATTCCACACTTGCCTGGTTCTCGGATGGGTCCAAGTGATTATAAATGCAACGAAGGTCAAAACCGTATCTCTACCGAGAAAGCGCGCGATAGACATGACAATATCATCGTTCAAGAGAAGCTTGATGGTTCTAATGTTGGTATCGCGCGCATTGATGCCAATATATACGCTCTAACTCGTGCGGGATATTTAGCTGATACATCTCCTTTTGAACAGCATTGGTTGTTTGCCAAGTGGGTACATAAACAAGAAGATAGGTTTTTAGCTGTTCTCAAAGATGGCGAACGATTATGCGGCGAATGGTTAGCACAAGCTCATGGTACTAGATATAACTTGCCACACGAGCCTTTTGTAGCATTCGACATTATGCAAGGTAAGCAAAGAAGCCCTCTTGCAGAAGTAACCGAGCGTATAAAAGATTACGGTTTTATTCAACCACGTTTATTACACAGTGGTAGTCCTTTTACTATTGAACAAGCTTTAGAAGCAATTCAAATTTCTGGACACGGCGCCGTTGACCCTGTTGAAGGTGCAATTTGGCGGGTTGAAAGAAACACATTAATAAGTCCAGGTAAAAGTTCCGAACGTGTATGGAAAGTTGACTTTCTAGTTAAATATGTCCGTCCCAACAAGCAAGACGGAATCTATCTACCAGAACTAACTGGCAAAGAAGCAGTATGGAACTGGCAAGAGTAGTAAGGGCGGGTTAACAGATATCCTACAACCAAATCGAAAATTCATCTAAACCCGCCCCAACTAAATCACGGGGTCATAGCTCAATTGGCTAGAGCGCTAGTCTTGCAAACTAGAGGTTAGGGATTCGAGTTCCCTTGATTCCATTGTGGCGCCTGAAGCCGAAGCGGTCGAGGCACTTGTTTGTGAAGCAAGTCATTAACGGGTTCAAGCCCCGTCAGGCGCCCATAAATGGAAGTTGTCCGGCACGGACGAGGACACCGTTTTGAACACGGCTGCGGTTTATACCGTCGAGAGTTCGATTCTCTCAACTTCCGCTTATCCACCTAGAGCCGAGAAGCGAGGCGCTGTGCTGATAACACAGAGTTAGAAGGGGCAGTACCTTCTAGGTGGACTGGTAATGGAAGATACTGCTCACGGGAGGGCAACCAGTCTCGAACACTGGGGCAGGGTAATACCTGGGGGTTCGATACCTCTATCTTCCTTATTTTTCTTATGGGCGGGCAGGGATGCCCGCTCCACAAGAGAAAGACAAATACAGATATTTTGGGTGGTTGGCAGAGTGGTTATGCAGCTGACTTTTAATCAGCACCATAGAGGTTCGATTCCTCTACCACCCACTTAACCCTATATATAAGTAAAAAGGAGTAACAAATGCATGGCGCGCGCTAAGTTTATTCGGACAAAACCCCATGTAAACATTGGCACTATTGGTCATGTTGACCACGGTAAAACTACGTTGACGGCGGCTATTACTATGACTTTGGCTGCGCTTGGTTGGTCTAAGCCTACAGGATATGACCAAATTGATTCGGCGCCTGAAGAGAAACTGCGCGGTATTACGATTAATACTGCTCATGTTGAGTATGAAACAGCTTTGCGTCATTATGCCCATGTAGACTGTCCTGGTCATGCTGACTATGTAAAAAACATGATTACAGGCGCCGCGCAAATGGATGGGGCAATATTAGTAGTATCTGCTGCTGATGGTCCGATGCCCCAAACGCGCGAACATATTTTGTTAGCTCGACAAGTTGGTGTGCCGAAGTTAGTAGTTTTTCTAAACAAGGAAGATATGGTTGATGACCCTGAACTTCTTGAACTTGTTGAATTAGAAGTTAGGGAATTACTTAGTGAATATAATTTCCCTGGTGATGAAATTCCTATCGTTCCTGGTTCAGGTTTATTAGCGCTCGAAAAAATGACTGCGAACCCAAAAACTATACGCGGTCAAGATGAGTGGGTTGATAAAATTTATAGCTTGATGGATGCTGTAGATGCTTATATCACTACACCCGAACGAGAAGTTGATAAACCTTTCTTACTCGCAGTTGAAGATGTGTTTTCAATTACTGGACGCGGTACTGTTGTTAGTGGTCGAGTTGAACGCGGCAAAGTTAAAGTTGGTGACACTGTGGAATTAATTGGCGCCACTACTCGTACTGCTACAGTTACAGGTGTGGAAATGTTCAAGCAAACACTTGATGAAGCTATTGCAGGAGACCAAGTAGGTTTATTGCTACGAGGTGTGCAAAAACATGAAGTTGAACGAGGAATGGTTATTGCTAAACCTGGTTCAATTACACCACATACCAAGATGGAATCTGAAGTTTATGTACTCACAGAAAAAGAAGGTGGTCGTAAAACTCCTTTCTTCGCTGGGTACCGTCCACAGTTTTTTGTACGCACCACAGATGTAACTGGTACCGTCGAAGCTTTTACCGCAGATGATGGTAGTGCAGCACAAATGGTAATGCCTGGTGATAGGGTTCAAATGACTGTATCTCTTCTTGAACCTATTGCCGTTGAAGATGGTATGCGCTTTGCTATCCGTGAAGGTGGTCGTACTATCGGCGCCGGTGTTGTTTCTAAAATTATTAATTAATTGTACGGTGGGCCTTTACAGGATGAAGATTTACCAAAAATAGCAAATCTGATCAACGCTTGTAACGATGTTGATATACTGCAAACGGGTTAAATATAAACTTTGTCATGCTGAACGAAACGCAGTGCAGTGAAGCATCTTAGAGATTCTAGCCTGCGGCAAATGCTCCGCATTACGCTACGCTCAGAATGACATTTCTAAACCGTTCTTAGTATAAATTGGATGATACGTTTGTTGCACAGTGTTACTGTTATATCAATCCTGAAAGCAACGCGCGCACAGGACGCAATGAAGGTAACGTTGGCATTCTAGGTGTACGACGCGGTTTTAGAAAAATTGGATTAGGTAGAGCAATGTTACTATCTGGGTTACATTGTTTGAAACAAGCTGGTGTAGATACTGTGCGACTTGGTGTTGATGCTGATAACCCTAACGGCGCCTTGCGTTTGTATGAGTCCGTCGGTTTCCAAAAAGTTTATACTAGTATAAACTTTTTACGTGATATGTAGAGACGGGATTTATCGCGTCTCTACATTCGCATCTCTACATTTGTATTCTCTACCGGAAGAGTGAAGCTGTTCTAACTCTAGATAAGTCAATATCATTCCACAGATTGATTCATATTTAAACACATAATTAGTAAAAGAATATTAGGCTGAATTTGAGTGAACTACAGTTAATTAGATTTTAGAAATTTATTTTCTCTATTTTGTTGCAAAAAGCGATAGTTAGTAAATTACTGATAATAGTTAATACTGCAACAACACTGTAGTTTTAGTATTTTTGCCGTTTTTTATCTGGAGAGTAGTTTGATGATGAAGAATTTTGTACGTACTATCGTTATAGTTTTTACCTGTGCTTTCATGTTTTTGACAAATGCGGTTCCTGCGTTTGCAATTGAAAGCTATCAAAGCGACACCAGAGAAGGTGAAACACAGTTACTAGAAACTCAAAAGTTGACTGACGAAGTTTCGAGATATGCACCAGGTGGTCCAAATTTAGAACAAACTCAAGAACGCACAAGCCAAGGTGGTTTGAACGAAGTTCAGGGAACTGCTGATATTGATCAAATGAAACGTCCTGAAAATTCTACTGAAGCAGTTTCTGTTGAAGATGAAATCAGTAATTTGCTCGGTAAGGTGACTGGCAAAAAGTAAGAAATAAATGTAGAGACGTGATTTATCACGTCTCCTATAATTCTGCAATTGAATCAGAAATGCTGTTGTAAACAATCTTGATGGCAAGAATAAGCTATCAAGATTTTTTTGTACCATAAGATAATTTCTTCATAAATCATAATATTACCTTTGGTTGATGTTCTCTACCGCTTTATGAGCGAACCTAGAAACAGGAAAGCTAAGGAACGAAAAAAACATGCGTAAGCTAAATATTGGTTTAACCGAAGAACAACGTAATGGTGTTGCCAAGCTATTGAACGAAGATTTGGCAAATTCTTATCTATTATTGGTGAAAACCAAAAAATTCCACTGGGATGTAGTAGGTCCTCAATTCCGCACATTGCACCAGCTTTGGGAAGAACAGTACCAAGCATTAACTGAAACTATTGACTCAATTGCAGAGCGTGTTCGTACTTTAGGTGGTTATCCTGTTGGCACGATGGAAGGATTCTTAAAAGTCGCAACTCTCAAAGAAGACCCAGGTGATATTCCTGTCGCAACTGAAATGGTCGCACGCTTGGTAGATGACCACGAACAAATTATTCGCGGTTTGCGTGAACACATTGACCAATGTAGCGAAAACTTCCATGATGAAGGTACTGCTGACTTCTTAACTGGTTTGATGGAAGGTCATGAACAAATGGCTTGGATGTTACGTTCATTCATCGAAGGACAAGCGCTTCAACCAGATGGCAACCAAATGAACCAAGCAATGAAGACTCCTGCTAACGTTTAATCTTGATGTAAAAAACGCATCTTAAAGATTTTGGGGTTGTAACTACCTATTGATTGAGTCAAAAATTTTCGTAAATGGCTATAGGTAGGGGAATCTCTAAGGGCGCAATTATTAAATTTGCGCCCTTATATTTATTTTGATTTACGTTTTTGATTAACGTTTTACCAGGTGCATATTATCAATAAGGAGTTTACTGTGTCGGAATACCAAGCTGAACGTACTATATCTGCTGTTTTTAAAGACCAAAAGCAATTAAATGATGTAATCCAACGTCTAATTGACCGAGGTGTTCCTAAAGATCACATTTCTGTAATGGGAAGAAATTTCCAGTCTGAAACTAGAATCGCTGGTTTTATTACAAAGCGCGATATTATTCTGGGTGGTCTGCGACAAGGCGCCTTATTTGGTTCGTTCTTTGGTTCGCTATTAGGTTTACTAACGGGTGTAGGTGTTTTATTCATTCCATTTTTGGGTACTGTTGTTGCAGCCGGGCCCATTGGTGCAATATTACTAGGCGCTGCAAGCGGCGCCATTGCTGGTAGTGCTGGTGCAGGTTTAGTATCTGCATTAGTTACCGTGGGAATGCCTGAAGATAAAGCAGCTATTTATCAAACTCGTTTAGAAGCTGGTGATTTTTTGGTCATGGCAGAAGTACCATACGACCGTTCTGGTGAATATCAACTTTTGATTGAAAGTGCGGGTGGTGAAGAAGTTCACACAATGGAAAAAGCTTTACCCCGTGCTTGTAAAGGTGACTGCAATAGTATCGAAGATTTGGCGCCAGAAGTTCGCAGTCATTTATCTGAAGAAGCACAAAACACTTTCATGCAAAGCTATAACGCAGCAATGAAAGAAAATAACGACCAAAGTAAAGCTGAACAAGCTGCATGGGAAGCTGTTCATCAGAAGTTTGATGAAGACGAGAACGGTGTTTGGTCTAAAGCTAAAGCTAACGTATCTTAATATACAGAATCCTGGTTTCTGTGAAAAACCAGGATTCTCAATTTCAAGGTAATTTATAACTTGCCACACGTATCTTTAATTCACCTTTATTTGGGTCTGTGTCAAAAATAAAGGCGCCCTCTTCTTTTTCTCTACTTGATAAAAAATCGATTTGCTGTTCACCAGTTTGTTCAACCTCATTATTAACTTTTAATTCAGCTAGTATTTGTACTGATTCGGCGGTTTTATCACCGTCGTTTGTTATTTCAAATGGTACTTGGTATTTGCCGTTTGCTTGACGAATAGCTTCTTTTGTTTGCACTGAAAGTATAGGCGCCTGTTGTTTATCTGTAAGTTTTGTATATATAACTAAACCTACAATTCCTGATAAAATGCATGTTGCGGCGCCGAAAGTTATCCATTCCGCAATTGTACGTTTTGGTTGTTCGTTTGTATTATTAAGTTCTTCTCGAGATTGATTCATATCGCTAACCTACCTGCTGCACCACCAATACTTGCTGGTAACCCTAGTAACAATGCATGGTCTAACCACATTGTCCAAGGGTCACTAAACGTCAACTTTTGGAAAAACCATAGCATAAACATACCAGCTACTAATGATACCAAATAAGCCATGATGGTTTCTCCCAATGGTCGCTGAAAAATTCCGCGTTGACGAAAACGTTTTTGCTGATTGGCAAATCCTGCTTCAAATACTATTCCATAAGTCAATAATAAAGATGTGGCAATCACCGCTAATAGCCAATTTGGTGAAACTGCTGCTGCCAACATTGGTATTTCGTCTGTTGGTGCAATATTAAACGCTATTACTGTGGCGCCTATTAATGTTCCACCAATATCACTTAAAGTAGCATGTAAATCATCTTGATTATTCGTTTGCTTATTTTGTTCAGCAGAATTACCTTTTTTATCTCCTGCTAAAAACTGATTTGATAGTGCAACACCAAGCGTAAATGGAACACTTTCATATACAATTTTACCAATAGACTCTTTTAAAAATGTATCAAATGTTAATTCGCGCAATAATATTAACATAAATGTCGCGCAAATTATGCCAATAGCCATTGCTTCAACTGTATCTATAACCGCTTCATAAGGTCTGTTACTTTTTGCGTACTTACGAAAACCTTCGGTACGGTTGAGCAAATATATAACAAAAAAAGTTATAATAAGTGCCACTAATATCATTGGCGGTTGTGCTAATGACCCTATCCACCACACTTCCATTGTATAAAGCAACGGAATACCAAATAAAAACCCACCGCAGGCGCCTCGAATAATGTCATTTAACTCGTTTGACCATAAACATTTTTTTGATTGTTCTATTTTCATATTCGATTTTTGCTACAAATAAAATGATGGGTACAACGGTTAAGCTGTACCCTGTTGTAATATTTCGTTCTGTTAACAACCGCTTATCTCGCTTTAGGGACGTTCATCAATTTCTACTATTGCTTAAAACTGTTTATTACTTTTTATACTGCATTACTACGAGTAAATAGACCCCAAAGGAAAATTGCAATCAAAGCACCAATTACTGCTACTACTAAACCAGGTATGCTGAGTGTTGCAGCTGTTAACTGTAGCGTTCCCGTCTCGAAGAAAGTAACTAAACTACCTCCTAGAAATGCACCTATTATACCCAAAATCATTGTTGCGAGTATACCGCCACCTTGGCGCCCTGGATAAATAGCTTTAGCAATCGCACCTGCAATAATACCTAATACAATCCATGCTAAGAGATTCATTTCTTTTTCCTCTAAAGTTATGTGTTCCTCTACCTTGATTTAATAGTATCAACTGCAAACATTATATGCATCTATCAACAGTGATAATATAGAACAAACCTTTAGAGATATCCAGTCAGTCAAATTGAATAAACATATCGAAATAATCCGATTAGGCGCCAATTATAGATATGTAAATATAAATGTGTAAATATAAATGTGTAAATATAAATGTGTAAATATAAATGTGTAAATATAAATGTAGAGACGTGACATGTCACGTCTCTACAATATTTGTGAAGAAATATGTATATTATAAATAGCAAAAATGATGTTATTTAAGTTTTGATTAAATCTCCCTTCATACAACATCTATGCTACTAAACCAGAACGTAATGCACGCACTGCTGCTTGTGTACGGTCATCAGCGCAGAGTTTATTGAGAATATTACGAACGTGAGTTTTAACTGTACCTACGGTAATATAAAGCTTTTCGGCAATTTGCCCGTTGCTACATCCAGCTACAATCAACTCTAATATTTCTAATTCGCGCTGTGTTAACGGGTAAGTCTCTAGTACTTGCTCGTACTCACTATCGAGTGCTTCTATTTTAACTGTCTTTGTTTGGCTCGCTACTTCGTTTTCGGGTAATACATGACGCATTTGTCGTAGCACCACGTTGGCAATTGCTGGGTCTATCCATGAGTTACCCGAATAAGTCGCATGAATTGCCTCTGTTAACTTATCAATGCTAGTGTCTTTCATATAGTAAGAGTCTGCACCCGCTGCAAATGCCGCTAATACAGTATCTTCGCTATGATTCATTGTTAATACTAAAATTTTTGTCGAGGTATCTCCACTTTCGTGTTGAAACGCACGAAATCTTCGCGTTAACTCTATCCCATCCATGTCGGGCAACCCAATATCAACCACCGCTACGTCAGGTTTTACTGTCTCTAATAATTTTAGACCCTTGGTCGCATTGCCTGCTTCACCAATGACTTGAAGTCCACTGTTCGACTGAAGCGCGGCCTTTAACCCCATGCGGGTTAAATCATGGTCTTCGATTAATACTATACTTATTTCGCTCATTTCTATACTCTCTCTAATTTAATGACATCAGCTACAAACTGATTTTTGCCTCTATTTCTTTTATGATTTTTCAATCCTAAAGATAGATGATATTCTCCCTATAAAGCATCCACCAATGGAAGTAACGGGCATTTGGCACTATTGCTACTCTCGATAATGCAAATCTAGCTCTAGGTATATGGTAATATCCCTCATATTTATGATTTAATAATGCAGCTCTTTATTTACTTCTTCAGAAACCGGGTTTCTTTGTCATAACTTGTAATAAAAACGACTATTTTGCGCGAGATCCCCGGTTTCTAGCTTGCACTATCGAATGAAGCCAAAATAAGCATAAATCATTTATAATTCGTTTATAACTAAATATATGTATTGAATTTAACACTTGTTAGCGTGTATACTGATAAGTGCAAATCTGTTGAGCGAGGTACGATAGTATAAGTCAGCTAAAACTAAATGACTTTGTATCAGTGTTTGCTAACATCATCTACTAAAAGCAGAATAATACTATTTTAAGTTGAAAGACCATGCCAGAACAAACCATCAATGTACTACTCGTGGAGGATGACGAAGTTGATGTAATGAACGTAAGACGGGCATTTAAGAAAGCAAATATCAAGAACCCTATCTTTACAGCTAGCAATGGCTATGAAGCTCTTGAAATTTTGAGGGATATTAGCGACACCAAAATGCCTACTGAAAGGCGCCTAGTGTTACTCGACTTGAATATGCCTAAAATGGGTGGTATCGAATTTTTGCAGGAATTACGGTCTGACCAACAACTTCGTGCAACACCTGTAGTAGTAATGACGACTTCAAATCAAGACAAAGACCGATTAGAAGCATATAACTTGAATATTGCTGGTTATCTTCTTAAACCAGTAACTTTCGCTAGTTTCACTGAGCTAATAGCTACATTAAATACTTACTGGATGCTATGCGAGATGCCCTAGTAATAATTAATTTATTAATTTATTAATGTATTTATTAATTATATTAATTTAAATGAGCCAACCAAGTAAGAATGGAAAAAACGCTAAAAATACTAGTCGTAGATGATGACGAAGTTGATCGGATGACAGTACGTCGCGCACTTTATAATGCTGGTGTACTAGCTGTTTTGTCGGAGGTAGATACTTGCTCCGAAGCGATTAAATTAGTTCATACTAACTCATACGACTGTGTTTTTCTCGACTATCGCTTACCAGATGGAGATGGTTTGACGCTAATTTCTCAACTGCGTGCAGAAAATATCAAGGTTCCTTTGGTTGTGCTAACTGGACAAAGTGATGAACTTATTGCAGTTGAGTTGATGAAGGCAGGCGCCAATGATTATCTTTCTAAGTCACAAGTGTCATCAGAAACGCTCGGACAGGTGTTACGGAATGCGATTCGAGTTTATCGCGCCGAAATGCAAGCAGAACAAGCAATGCTACAATTACGCGAAAGTAATAAAATATTAGTTCAGAAAAATCAAGAGTTAGAACAACAACAAAAGCTGATTCAGCAGCAAAATATTAAACTAAAAGAAGCGTCGCAACTCAAGTCAAAATTTCTCGCCACAATTTCGCACGAATTACGCACACCAATGAATGCCATTATTGGGTTTTCACAATTTTTACTGCGTCCCAAGTTTGGCACACTTTCTGACTCTCAACGCGATATGGTTCAACGTATCCTCAATAATGGTAAGCATTTGTTAGGTTTGCTCAACGAGGTGTTAGATTTTTCTAAAATTGAATCAGGGCAACTCGAATTGAAGCCCCAAATATATGATATATTAACCGTGGTTAACAGTACAGTTGGAGAAATGACGGCGCAAGCTTCGATGAAAAAGCTGTCTTTGTCTGTTACAAATAAACTAGATGACTCAATTGTTTATAGTGACCCGCTTCGAGTCAAGCAAATCGTCGCGAATTTACTCTCCAACGCCATTAAGTTTACAAAAGTTGGGGGAATTAACATTGAAGTTGAAGCTGTCAACGAAGACAGAATTGCAATTTCGGTTCATGATACGGGTATTGGCATAGATAGTAACGAAATAGATAATATATTTGAGGTGTTTCGGCAAATCGACCAAGCTATTAACAGAGAATATCCAGGTACAGGTTTAGGATTAGCAATTGTGAAAGCGCTTGTTAATATGATGTCAGGTACAATTCATGTTGAAAGTCAGTTAGGACACGGGTCTACATTTCGTATTGAAATACCTCGCCAAGTTTGTAGTGATGGCGCCTCGGATGCTAAATTAATGGATAATTTTGTAACAAAGAAGAACATCTCTACACAGTCAGATGTTTTGTCCCGTCCTTCCGATAGAGGATAAATAAAAAGGCATAAGCCATTTGATAGAAGACATGACCATAGGTTTACGCCTAAAAATAAGGCAATATTTAAAAATATTATTTTTTGTTAATAAATCAAGTGATAAATTATGCTTTCTGATGAAATAACTAAAGACCGCATTCTCGCCGTCGATGACACTCCCGATAACCTCATCTTGCTTCAAACTATTTTAGAAGTAGAAGGTTATGAGATTGACTTGGTAGCGGACGGTGCTGCTGCGCTTCAATATGTCGAAGAATCACCACCAGATTTAATATTGCTTGACGTGATGATGCCGTTAATGGATGGTTACGAAGTTACACGTCGAATTCGTAGCAGCTCAACACCCTACATTCCAATTTTACTATTGACGGCGTTTAACGATGCTAGTGTTGTAGAAGGACTCGATGCTGGCGCCGATGATTTTATTCGCAAACCATTCGACCAAGATGAGTTAATGGCAAGAGTCAGGTCTTTGTTGCGTTTAAAGCATAGTTTAGACGCACAACGAGCAATGTCACGCGCACGCGAAGATTTTGTATCACGTTTGACTCACGATTTACGAACACCGCTCGTTGCAGCCGACCGAATGCTAAATTTATTTCTGCAAGATATATTTTGTCCAACATCGGATGAAATGAAACAAGCAGTAAGTGCAATGGTTCGCAGCAACCATAATTTATTAGAGATGGTAAATACCCTTCTTGAAGTCTCACGCTTTGAAGCAGGTCAAAAGACTATGAGGTTTGAAAGCTATAACCTCTTAGAAATAGTTCAAGAAGTAGTACAAGAACTCAATACACTCGCACAAGAAAAAAGTTTAACTATCAAAATAGACACTGGTACAGAAAAAGAACATCCTGTTAATGAACTATCTGTTATTGGTGACCGCTTGGAACTGCGACGAGTTGTTGGTAATTTAATCGGTAATGCCATCAAATTTACAGACCTAGGTAGTATTGATGTTCGCATTTATCGTAGTAAGTCTAGTGGTAAATCTAACAGTGAATCACCATTAGATAAAGAATGGGTAGTACTGGAAGTTTCAGATACTGGTTACGGTATTGCCGAGGAAGACCTTCCACACCTTTTTGAAAGATTTCGACAAGGAAAACACAAGCGTGCAGGTAGCGGTTTAGGGTTACACCTATCGCATCGCATCGTTGAAACCCACGGTGGAAAAATTGAAGTAGTTTCTGAATTGGGTAAAGGTAGTACTTTTACCGTTTATTTACCTGCTGGTTAATATAGAAACCTGGTTTCTTGAAGAAACCAGGTTTCTTTTAACCGAGTGATTCCCCTACAAGTTGGTAAATTTCTTTGAGTTGTTCGGTATCAATATATTTAACCAAAAGTTCTGCTGCTTTTTTGGAGTTGCTGCGGGGAATAGTTAGCCACAATTCTTTACCCGTTTCCAATGCAGCTTTGTCTGCCCACTCTTTAAGTCGCTTTCTCCCTTCTTCTGTAACCTGGTAACAACCCCTCTTTTTGTCGGGAGTTGGTTCTATCCAACCCAAATTTAGCCACCGTTTTCTCCAAATGTGAGCGTTACTTTCAGTGATACTCAGCGCTTGGGCAATTTGACTTGCATAAATTGGCGCCATTTCAGAGGGTGAGTCAGTTTCGGTTAGATTTGCCGCTTCCGTAACATTTTCAACAAGTTTAGAAAATCTTCGCAGGTAATCTTCTAAGTTACCCCAAATTTTACCTTGTTGTTCTTCGACATCAAGGTCTTCAACTTCTGTTGATTCGAGTTCTTTCGCAATATCAGAATTCACAGGCTTTTACAGAAAATAAAACTAATGTACTTAATTTATAATATCTAGCACTTTAGTAACCATACCTGAGACTTTGCCATCAATCAATATGAGTTAAGAATTTTGTTGTAATATTCTACTAGTATCAGGTTGGTACATGCGGTTATAACAAACATGGTTGAAATTAAATGCAGGGAAGTCACCTTCACTAATATCGAGGCAATTTTATTTGATAAGAACGGCACGTTAGAAGACTCAGAGTCACATTTATTACTCTTGGCAAAACGGTGTGCGCGTATTATCGATGCCCAAATACCTGGTACTGGGGAACCTTTGTTAATGGCATTTGGTGTTAATAATAATACTCTTGACCCCGCAGGGTTAATTTCTGTTGCAAGTAGACGCGATACTGAAGTTGCCGCAGCAGCTTACATTGCAGAAACCGGTAGAAGTTGGCATGAGTCTGTTTCTATCGCGCGTTCTTCGTTAGATGAAGCTGATAGATATATGGGACAAACAGCTTCACCCTTATTTCCAGGTAGTTTAGCAGTACTACAAAATTTATCGCAAGCGGGTTTAAAACTTGGTATTCTTTCAGCAGCAACAACTAAAGAGGTGCGTGAATTTGTAAAATTTAACGAGTTGAGTAAATATATTCAGCTTTCTATGGGTGTAGATGGTGGAGTAGGCAAACCCGACCCTAGGTTATTTTTACAAGCTTGCGAACAACTGGGGGTAGAAAGCAGTGCGACTTTAATGGTAGGTGATGCAATTGGTGATATGCAGATGGCAAGAAATGCTGGTGCTGCTGGATGTATTGGTATTACCTGGATAAATAAACCCGACCATGTGAGAGGCGCCGACGTTATAATAAACCAACTAAACGAAATTACAATAAATGCATAATTTATACACAGACAAAGATGATTAAACTTGACCAATTTTTAAAGTTAATGGGTGTAGCTGCGACCGGAGGACAAGCTAAGGTGATGATTCAAGGTGGTGAAGTCGAGGTTAATGGAGAGCTTGAAACTCGACGTAAGCGCCAAATGGCTGAGGGTGATAAAGTTACAGTGGATGGACAAACATTTGAAGTTAATTATAATGAATTAAATGATGATTAATAATATCAAATATGTGATGTGCCATTTCTAGTTTGGAACAAGATGGTATTTCTATTTGGTTGTTTTTATCTATATATATAGCTTGATTGTTATCGCTCCCAAATCCGCTGTCTTGTTTGTCTACTGGGTTTGCGATGATAGCATCTAAGTTTTTACGATGTAATTTATCTAATGCTGGTGTGACTATATCTCCTGTTTGTGCGGCAAATCCTATCAGCTTTTGATATGGTTGTTTGTGACTAGCTAATTCTGAGATTATATCTGGTACTGGCGCCAAAGCTAGATTTTCTGGTAGTGCTTTTTTGGGTAGTTTTTCACTATTATAATCACGCGGTTTCATATCAGCGACGGCGGCTGACATAATTATTACATCATAATTCGGTAATTCTTGCAGCATTACTTGCCGCATTTCCTCTGCTGTCACTATTGGTATTGCTTTTATTTCTGGTGGCACTTGCAAAGAAGATACTCCATGTACAAGCGTAACATTGGCGCCTCGATGTAAAGCCGAAACAGCTAAACTTAACCCCATTTTGCCAGTAGAGGGATTACCAATAAATCTTACTGGGTCAACAAACTCACGAGTACCACCCGCACTAATTAAAATATTTTTCCCTACTAAGTCACGTAAACCTTGCGTATGTAACAAAGATTGAATGTAACAAACTATTTCTTTGGGTTCTGCCATCCGACCCTTACCAACTCTGTCACAAGCTAGTAACCCTGATGTGGTGTCTATACTGTGATAGCGTTGGTCATTTAGTAAAAGCTGCCAATTTCTCTGTACAGCAACTTGTTCCCACATGTCGGTATTCATGGCAGGCGCCAATAATATGGGACACTTGGAAGCAAGTACAGTATTGGTCAGCAAATTATCGGCCATTCCCTGAGCTAACTTCGCGGTAGTATTGGCAGTTAAAGGTGCTATTAGAAAAATATCTGCCCACTCCCCTAGCTCGATATGTAAGGGACGTGGGTTGTTAGACTGCCAAAAATCATCATCGGTGTAAGCACGATGACGTGATAGCGTTGCGAATGTTAATGGTGTAACGAACTGCTGCGCGGAATTAGTAAGAATGACTCTTATTTCTATACCTTGTTTGAAAAGTGTAGAAACAACTTCGCAAACTTTGTAAGCAGCAATACCACCACCAACACCAATTAGGACTCGACGTTTAAATTTTGGTTGCATCGTGTGAAAGGAGGAGACGTGACATGTCACGTCTCTACATTATTACGCTTCGTCGTAGGGTTCTAAATCTAAAAGGTGGACGTAGGACTCAACCAACTCAGGACGCTGAAACGCAACAGCACGTAGTAAGTGCCAATCGTTCAACCCCTCGAAAGCGTTACCATAGTTATCCTGTTCAAGACGTGTAGCTAGTGTTTCCACATCTTGTGCAGTCATGGTAGCAATTTGATTTTTAGAAATGCTTAAAGTCTTCATTATGCTTGCCCCTCCCAGTTTCTGCATTCGCAATCAGGAAACGGTTGGTTACTTTAATTAACCCACCCAATATATATTACTCACTCAATGCGATGATTTTCGTGAATTTTATCCGGATTTGTACCCGATTTTGTAAAAATTCTGTAACTACAATAGCGGAAGTGTTTTTAAAATAAAGTTCCGTAATACCTCTAACATTTCTACATTGATTTCATGTTCGGCATCAAACTCTTTATATTCTACCTCGATACTTAATGCCAGTAGGGCTTCTCGCGCTCTAGCTGCTTTCTCAAGTGGAACTACAGAGTCCTGCTTACCATGCATTATTAAAGTCGGCGCCCGATTCATGTCATCAATATCATTACTACTGGTTTTCATATCATGCCAATAACCGCTTATCGACACTAAACCAGCCAGAGGTAGTTTTGAGCCTACATCCAAAGTCATCGCACCCCCTTGTGAGAAACCACTCAAAATTGTCCGCGATAACGGCACTGAGGTACTTCCCTCTAAAGAGAGTATCCACTGTCTTAATATTTCTTCACACTCCGGTAATCCTTTATACATATTATCTGACCTTAAGTCGTACCAGGCTCTACCACCAGGGGAATAGGGGTAAGGAAATGGTGCATTCGGAAAAATAAATTGGTAATCAGGTAAATTCAAATAAGGCGCCAACGAAGCTAAATCTTCAGCATTGGCGCCCCACCCATGCAGCATAATAATTTGTTGCCCAGGAGTTTGCTTCGTTTGTGGTGGAACAGTAATAGCTTCTAATGTCATATTTTATACCAAAAAACTGTCATTCTGAGAATCTCCATTGTCATTCTGAGCGCAGCGAAGAATCTCCAACGATTTGCTGTGCTAACTCTTCTAAAGAATAAACAATTTTGATTTCAGGACGTACTAATTGCGTTTGAATTTCAACATCTTGCCTTCTTGGGTAATTTGGATGCATTCCAATAAATATAGGTTTATCGGTCATTGACCAGGCGCCTAACTCATAAAGTGCAATAGGACATATACTTTCTTGAGGGAACCAAAAGAGTATTGTGTGTGCAAGTCGCAGGTGTTTGTGTTCCCACTCTATTTGTTTAAGCGAAGCATCTGGGTCATGAATAGGAAAATTATGGCGCCGAGGATTTAATATTGTCAAAGTTGAAGGTTTAAGTAATTCTACTACTTCTGCTTGCCAATCAGGACAATTACTTATTCCCCCTGCTAAAAATATTGCTTTGTCATTACCATTATGTTCTTCTAATGGCTCTATATACTTATTCATTGATTTTTTATTTTCAACATAACTCTTGTGGAACGGGCATCCCTGCCCGTATTCCAACTTTACTGATAATAATCAACACCTGCAATGACAGATAGCGCAATGGCATATTGCTCTAAATCTTGCCTAAGCAATTCTAACTCCTGTCGTAATTGTTCTTCTTTTTCCCAGCTACGCTCATATTCTACAGGGTTAACGTCCGGCGCCCTCAAAGCTTCCCAAGCTTGTAACAAAGGATGCCATTTAGATAAAAAAGGTCGCAAACCTCGGTTGAGTACGGCAATAGCAATGGCGCCTACTGATTGTTTTGAGGCACCGACACCAGGTCCAGCTTCACGCAAAATTTGACGTGTAGTCGCAAATAAGCTGTGTAAAGATGTAAGCGCTTCGCGAAGCAAACCGTAGTCTTGCTCGATACTTAAAGGTTGAATAGCAATACGTGTAACGAGTTCAACATATAACGACCAAGCAGCTCTAGCTTCGCTAGCATCTGGTTCCCATTCTGTCCCCCCAATACCAAAAGGCAAGTTGACAGATATTTTCTTTAACTTGGGTGCGTCGTGTTTAGCCATAAAAATAATTATTGGTAGAAGTTATAGAAACCGGGTTTCTATACAAAATCTTTATTTTTATTATAAGATTTCAACAAAGAAACCCGGTTTCTCGGATTTTAGTCTGTATATAAACCTTTAATTCCCTGTATTAACTTTTCTAAGGGTTCTAGCTCGTCAACATTTTCGTTAAAATTTATCCAGTTTAATTCACTGAAAAATAATAGTACATCTGGCTCATCTGGTATTACATTGAGACCCGGTAATAAAACGGGAATTAGAGGTAGATTTTTTTTGACTCTGCGGTTGTTGAGAATTAGTAGCTCTTGCTCTTGCCAATCTCCTAAGCCGTTAGTACTAATGAAAACAGCCGCCGATTTTGATTGTTTAATTCCATTTATTATATATTTTTGAAATGACATTCCTGGAGGAATTTCTGCTTTATCTAGCCAAGGATTTAAACCACGCTGCCGTAAAAGCTCGGCTATTCTTTCTACAAAAGGTTTATCTTTACTATTGTGAGATAGAAATACATCAAAATCATTTGTAGCTTCTTTGCCTTTAATTATAGAAGTTGCCGTTTCAATTTCACGCCCTTTATCGGCAGCTATATCCATTTTTATAATTTGTGGAATTTCAGCGCGTTGACTATTTAAGCTACTATCACCATCAAGTAAAGAAACTTTTGTACTACAGACACTGCAATCAATCCAGTCAAAACCACGTTCTCTTCTACGTGTTACTTGTAATTCGGTAACAGGGGTAGCACATTCTTGGCATACAATAATTCTTTTACGCTGAATAGTTTCTGGTAATGCGCGACGCTTTAAGTGGGTATGCACGTACTCTTCAAATTGTAGTCGTGTTTGTTCGCTTGCTTCTGGTTTAAAGAAAAGCGTTAATTCTGCTTTCCCTTCATCTACATTACCAATGTGTCGTAACCATATTCCACACTCTCCACCGACTTGCGCTTCAAAGATGGCGGCATTTTTCCACATTTCTTTACACTTAAAAAATGCGCTTCTCGATAAACGTACTGTTAATGTCGTGTATATACCTACTATTGCTCCCTCAAATCCTAATATTACAGCTTTGCCCTCCGGGTCAGGCGCTAGAGGCCATTCGCGAGTCATTTGAGAAGGAAATACTAACAAAGAACCAGTTTCACTTTGTTCGCGTAAAGCTATTTCACGAGCGAACAATTCTTCAACTGTGGCAATTAATAATAATTTTTCTTGTTGTTTGTCTTTTATGCGTTCTGCATTAGGCATCCGAAACTTGCCTGCAAGTACATCTTCTTCAGCAATACAACCTAAACCTTCTGGTTGCTCTTTGGCAGCGTTAATTATTGCTGAGGCATAAGCATCTAATAATTCTGGCTGTAGTAATATAAGATTACCAAAACTTAGTCTCCGAATTAAATCGCGTGACTCGACGAGTCGTATACAAGTATCAAATTCTTGACGTGTTTGTTTAGAATTAGAGTCATCTAAAGTTTTGACAAAAGAACGAAATAAATCATCTACCGGAGATAATAATCTTTCCTCTTGTTTTTCTTGTATCAAAAAAACTTTGATTCGTTGAAATAGTTCTGTAGAAATTACTTGTGGTAAATTGTCCCATTCCACAGCTTGACAAATTGCCTGTGCTAGTTCTTTAATCTTCCATCCTTCTTTGGCGCTAGTTTCAAAATGACCATCTAATCCTAGCTTTTCAACTACTTCATTGATACGTGCAGGAGTGACGCTAACGCTACCTCTATCTGCACGAGCAGTAACCAAAAACTTTTTTAACTTCGGCGCCGAATCTCCCTGCAATTTTTCAGCTTGCCGTAACGCACGGTTCCAATAGTATACTCCAGCAAAGGGGTCTGTTTCGCTACGAGCATCACAAACTATCAGCGCTACTGCTAACTCATTTAAATACAGTTGATGAATTAAACGATAACCGGGTTGCCCCGCTAAGTCCCACAATAATATTTCTCGTAACTCTTTACGATTGTCGCTTAAATTTAATTCTTTTCGGTCAAAAGTCCAAACATAGCGACCATGAGTAGATTCGGTAGGACGAAACTGTTTATTTGTCAATACCAAACTTAAACCAGATTTACCTACACCACTTTCACCGACTAATACGACTTTGGCATTTCTATATAAATCAGAGGGATTTGCAGGAGACTGATTAAGTAAAGCTTCTTCGTTAAGTTTCCAAATTCTAATTGCAATATCAGCTTCTCCTAAAGTTGCCAATATTGGTTGCGTTGGGTGAAAAGCAAGTCCAAACGGCAAAGACTTAAAAGTTTCCTCAGATAATATTGTTACTGTTTCCCACGTATCGCATCGCCATAAACGCACAGTGCCATCAGAAGATTTAGAAGCCAAAAACTTGCCATCATAAGAAAATTCAACGCAGTTAACTGATGCTGTATGTCCTTCTAATATAAATATTGTTTGTCCTGTGTGCGGATTCCATAGACGAATAGTGTTATCAAGCGAAGCGGTTGCTAGCAGATTTCCATCAGGCGCCCAATTAACACTATGAACATCAGCGTCGTGTCCTGTCAAGATTTTTTTAAGTTCTAAAGTGTCTCTGTTCCACAAACGAACCGTTGTATCGTGAGAAACAGATGCCAGTATACTTCCATTAGGAGACCATGCCACACTATTAACCTGTCCGGTGTGTCCTTCAAGAACTTGGCTTTTTTGCGTTTTAACATGCCCAATTATTATCGACCAATTGTCTCCAATTCCACCAGCTGCTATTAACTCACTGTCGGGAGACCATGCCATATTTAAACAGGTACCACCTTGTACATCAAACTTATACCTTAGTTCACCTGTAGCTGTATGCCATAATCGGACAGTTTTATCAGTTGACCCAGACGCTATAAGTTTACTATCTGGAGACCAAGCGACAGCCCATACTCGTCCATCGTGACCTTTGAGTGTGTGGATGCACTCACCAGTATCTAAATTCCAAAGTTTTATAGTTCGGTCAAACGACGGTGAGGCCAACATCTTACCATTAGGCGCCCATTCAACTCGACTAATCAATCCATTGTGCCCCGTCATGGTGCGTTCTAATTGCCAACCGGGTGGAGTCGTGCGTATATCTTCCTGGTTGCTCATGGTTCTTACAGGTAACTATACTTCTTATACTTCTAAACTTCACACTCTTATGCAGCAATTACCGATATTCCCCTGATAAATTTAATACAAATGCCTATTTAACCATAGAGGCGCCGAGAATTATAAACGGGGTATGTGGTATATGTATTTAATATAGCAATTTATTTTATTGATTCAAATTATAGATATAATCAATTTTTATAGTTTTTACAAATAGCTTTTTCAATATTCAAAGTAATTAACGGCAATTAGCGGCATTCTGCGGCAATTTGAGATATTGTCACATTTTTTGGCTACAATATGAGATTAAGAAACCAGGTTTCTATACGATAAATTTTGTTTTTTAGCGCAGCTTGTCATAAGAAACCTGGTTTCTGGTTAATTTTAGTACTTTGTATTGCTTTATATAGCTTGATGTCCTTTAGATTATTTATATTAGGTTAATAATTATGCTAAAAACACAGGAGTTAGAAATGGCAGCTATTCCAGTTCATCCGGAAATTTTTAAGCTGTTGAAGCAGGCGTACTCAGAAAAGTTTGGTAGTTCGCCTCGTTCGTTGATAAATAGATTAAATAATGCTTTTAAACAAGAAATTGATAATGACTCCGAAAATTTAATAGCTGAAAGAACAATAAGGTCTTTCTTTAATAGTACAGAACCACCGAAAACTTTAGAAAAAAATCTTAATTACTTTTGTCAAGTTTTATTAGAGCAGTCTTCTTACCAAGAAGCTGTTAGACAATTTGCTCATACAGAATTAGCGCAAGATTGGCTAGCACCCTACTGGAATAATTTAGCTCGCAAATGTAGCACAATGAGGATATTGGATATGAACGAACCAGTATCGATAAATAATATTTATGTAAAGTTTCAAATACTCAAAAACATTCAAGGGCGCCGACAACAAACAATAAATTTGTTACTAGATGGTTTTGACTCAATTCCAGAAGAAAACCCTAGCTATAGGCGATTACCATTTTCTGGCAACGAAACGCATATTCCAGCATTAGAAGCTGTAATGCGTTACAGAAAGCTAATGGTTCTTGGTAAACCAGGAGCAGGTAAAACTACATTTTTAAAATACCTAGCAATGAATTTCTCTACAGGGGAATTGGAAGATAAAATTATACCAATATTTATTCGTTTACGAGATATTTATGATGAGCCATTTGATAGTTTAACAAACGTAGTTATCAAAGAATTTACTAACAGGATACCAAACTCAGAATTTAAGGTGCGTGAACTGTTGCTTCAGGGAAAGTGCTTTATTTTGCTTGATGGTTTAGACGAGGTAAAAGCTGATAAAAATAACGAAAATATTTACAACATATATAGAGAAATTGATAATTTAGTTAATACATTTCCCGATAACCGTTTTATAATCACCTGTCGTACTACAGCTTCAGATTATGTATTTCATGACTTTACCGAAGTTGAAATAGCTGATTTTGAGCGCGCGGAAATAGAAGCGTTTGCCCGCAACTGGTTTAGAGAAAGAGGTGAAGCAGAAACTTGCAATGTGTTTTTAAAAAAGTTGCAAGACAACGAAGCAGTCAAAGAGTTAGCAACAAATCCCTTATTGTTAACAATTTTGTGTTTAACTTTTGAAGACACTTATGACTTTTCATTAAACCGCTATGCAATATATAACGATGCTGTAGATACACTATTAAAAAAATGGGATGCTAGTCGCAGAATCGAGCGTAGAACCAGCTTTAATATATCTCGGCAACGAAAAATTAATATGTTCAGCCAAATCGCTTACCAAGGTTTAGATAATAAACCTTCAAAAGTGTTATGGCATCAGTGGGAACTGCTAAAGCAAATTTCGGACTTCATGCAAAATATTACCACTGAAATAGACTCACAGCAAATATTAAAACTGATTGAATCTAACTATGGAATATTAATTCAGCAAGCTAAAAATATATATTCGTTTTCACACTTGACATTTCAAGAATATTTTGCTGCGGAATACGTAGTAGAAAATCGTGAGCAAGAGTTTCTAAAGAACTTTGTAGAAAAAAATCTCACAGCAAAGCAATGGAGAGAAGTATTTGTTCTGGTTACGGAACGTTTAAGCAGTGCTGACGAATTTCTCAAGCTCATGTTTAGATGTGTTAATAATATAGTCAAAGATAGTCAGGGTTTGCAGAGTATGCTAACTTGGTTAGATAGAATGACAACTGCATCGGGTATTGGAACGAGTGGTTGGAGAGCTTACTATTTAGCAATTGACTTAGATGTAGATTTATATATTAGTCGCGATATCGAAATTGAACGTGCGCTTTTTGCGAAATTTGCAACTGACATCAGAAATTTTAATAGTAAACGGCGCGAATTAACTCCTCCACAACCAAGAAGTTTACTTATTTCTCGACTAGCAGCAATTCATGCGTTAGCTGAAGATATGTCAAACGAAGCGACTCGTAAATCATATATAAGTCTGAGTGCAAGAACTTTTAGCAGTCAAATGCTCAAAATTAGCGAAGACATAGAAGTTGACATTGCTGAGAAACTAAACGACGCAATCGAAAAAGCACAAGAAATAAATGATAATTTATTAACTGAAGCTTTAATCGAATTTCAAAAAAGCTGTCCATCAAGTACAGCATCTGCTCACAACTGGCAAAAATGGTCAGAAGATTTACGACAAGCAATGTTAAATCATCTTGACGTAGGTTATCAAATAGACCTTGATGAACAAGATATCAAACTTTTGTATGATTACATCTACGCCAATCATCTATTGTTAGAGTGTATATCTGGCGAAAACTATTCTTCAAAAGAATTACGCGAACAAATAGTTGATAATATGTTATTGCCTGCAAATAAATTGTAATCCCCCCCTACCCCCCTTAATAAGGGGGGGAAATTTTTTAAGCCCCCCTTAATAAGGAGGGGAAATTTTTAAGCCCCCCTTAATAAGGAGGGGAAATTTTTAAGCCCCCCTTAATAAGGGGGGTTGGGGGGATTCTATATACAACAAATAATGGTAAAATCGAAATTGTTGAAGGTAGTGTATCAATAATGCTAATAAGACTCAGCATTATTTCGGCTATTTTAGGACTAACATCCCACTGGTTAGGCGCCTTATTCAATATCGATGCTGCTCACATTCCTTATCTACAAACATTGATGAATATTGCCATCATAATTGGACTATACATCAATGTATTAAGTATTGATACAACCTTATTAAAAACGTGTTTGGGTTCCGTTATTACAGTTATATGTATAGGAGTACCAGTCAAAATCCTTTTATCTGGGTTTCTTCTAGCTTCATTTTCTCCAAAACTGGCGCCTATCGCGTACCTATGTGCGACAGTAATAGCTCAAATCGACCCAATTGCCGCATCAAAATCGCTTCAAACAACCAAAGTTAGCCCAAAATCTGAAACAATATTACGAGCATGGTCAAGCTTCGATGACCCAGTAACAGTACTATTCGCATTTTATATATTCCTTCCTGCACTAATTTTTCAAAATTCCAACATCAGTCAATACGTAGTCAAAATAGCTACTGATATATTGAGTTGTGCATTAGCTTACTGCTTGTACAGACTATATATAGATAACAGACGAGTAAGTTTATTGAGTGACAGTGTAAAAACCACAATCGAAGTTACTTGTTTAGTAGCCATAATGATTTATAGTCTGATTTCAGGGTCTTTCCTTTTACCTGCATTCGTAGGATTTTTCCTTAGACCATTTGCTCCAGAAAAATTAGAACCAGTAATTTCAGTAATCTTTTACTTTAGCGTCGTAGTTATAGGTCTGTTATGCACTAACATCAGCTTAAATTGGCTATCGGGTGGAATATTAGCGTTTTCCATGTTTTTTATTGCTCAAGTACTGGTTGCTGTACTCTTTTTAAAAGACTCAATGGCAAATAAGCTCAAAGTTATGTTTGGTCATCAAAACGGGATGACAGCTATTTTGCTAACTGTAGCAATAGAACTATCAGGGTTTGATAAAACTGGAGATTTATTAGCGGTGACATTACCCGCAATTATCTTGATTGCGCTATTTTACTTTAGTACCAATTTTCTACTAGACCGCAAGGTTGCCGCTGATTGCCGCTAATTGCCGTTTATCGTTTATACTTGGCATTGTGCAATCTACAGTAGGTAATACTTAGCCATGTCTGATACTGACAAAACAGCTAAAGGGAATGTTAAGATTTGCAACCGTAATCATAATCATAGCGATGATTGGGATGATGGTGGCTGTTGCCAAGATGCCAAAGCAACAAATGATGATAATGTCGGCGCCCTTCGGGTTCGCCAGTTTGACGGGACGGAAGCCGACACCGCCAACTGGCTCACCAAGAATCAGCAAAAAAAGCTACAGTAACCGAACTTCTGTAAAATATTCTTTGCTCCTAATTTAAATTTGACAAAGGAAGCTTGAGAATTATGGCGCCTCTAGCACTGCTGAGTGTATCGAATAAAACAGGTTTAATCGACCTAGCAAAAAGTTTAGTGGAAGAATTTGGCTTTGATATAGTTAGCAGTGGAGGAACCGCTAAAGCTTTAAAGGATGCAGGTTTACCAGTAACTAAAGTCGCTGATTATACTGGTTTACCCGAAATTTTAGGTGGAAGAGTCAAAACTTTGCATCCACGTATTCACGGTGGAATATTAGCACGTCGTGACATTCCCCAGGATGTAACAGATTTGGAAGCAAATCAAATTCGTCCTATTGATTTGGTTGTTGTAAATCTTTATCCTTTTGAAGAAACCATATCTAAACCGGGTGTAACTCTAGCTGAAGCTGTAGAGCAGATTGATATTGGTGGCCCTGCAATGTTACGAGCAGCATCGAAAAACTTTGCTCATTTAACTGTATTATGTGACCCCGCTCAATATAATGAGTATCTCCAAGAATTACGACAAAATGGCGCCTCATCATTAGAGTTTCGGCAAAAATGCGCGCTCAAAGGATTTTTACATACTTCGAGTTATGACCAAGCTATATCAGAATATCTTGGTAATCTAACTTCTACAGAGACATTACCACAACACTACAGTATTTCCGGTAAGCAAATTCAAGCTTTACGCTACGGAGAAAACCCTCATCAACAAGCAGGATGGTATCAAACTGGTAGCACGGCAACTGGATGGGCAGCAGCGAGTAAACTTCAAGGAAAGGAACTCAGCTACAATAATTTGGTTGATTTAGAAGCTGCACGCCAAATTATCGCTGAATTTACCGATAAACCTGCTGCGACAATCATTAAACATACAAATCCTTGTGGTACTGCGATTGGAAATACAATCCACGAAGCATATACAAAAGCTTACAATGCTGATGCAGTATCGGCGTTTGGTGGAATTGTGGCACTTAACCAACCAATTGATGCGGCAACCGCTACTGAGTTAACAAAAATATTCTTAGAATGTGTAGTTGCACCAGGGTGTGATAACGAAGCACAAGAGATATTGGCAAAAAAAGCAAATGTCAGGGTATTAATTTTACCTGACTTGCTCACAGGACCGAAGCAAACCATCAAAGCTGTTGCAGGTGGTTTTCTTGTTCAAGGCGCCGATGATATTATCGCGGACACAAGTAAATGGAATGTCGTCACCGAGAAAAAACCATCTGACACAGAACTCGAAGAATTATTATTTGCCTGGAAAGTTTGTAAACACGTTAAATCAAACGCCATCGTCATCGCACGTGACTATACTACCCTTGGTATAGGCGCCGGACAAATGAACCGCGTTGGTTCTGTGAAAATTGCTCTCGAACAAGCGAACGGTGGCGCCGAAAATGCATTCCTTGCCAGCGATGCGTTCTTTCCGTTTGATGACTCGGTGCGTACCGCAGCATCTTCAGGAATTAAAGCTATCGTTCAACCAGGTGGCAGTGTTCGCGATGAAGATTCTATCAAAGCTGCAAACGAACTGGGTTTAATAATGGTGTTTACAGGAATTAGACACTTCATGCACTAAATCCGCTCCTCCACTCAGCACTCAGCACTCAGCACTCAGCACTCAGCACTCCATTAGCCAATTTTAAAACTGTCATGTACAGCACTTGCGGTTTGAAAAAAAGCAGAGTATTCTATAGGAGTGTGTGAGGAGTAAGTTGAAAATACATAAAGCGTCTGGAGTGGAAACACGGTCACACGTCCAGGCGCTTTTTGTATTTTATTTAAAAGTGAAAAATGAGAAACCGGGTTTCTGTTCAGAGACTTGGTTTTTTAGCGTAGGTTGTAATAAGAAACCCGGTTTCTGGAGTGTGCAGTTAAAAAAGTGTCACCAGCATTACTTGTTTTATTTAAAAAACACTCTATTATATAGGAGTGTGTGAGGAGTAAGTTGAGAACAGAAAGCGCTTGGAGTGGAAACACGGTAACACGTCCAGGCGCTTTTTGCTTTCTATATATAGAAAAACCTTATATTTATTAACTTACTTGTATAAAATATTTCCAAATAATTGAGGACGTAACATCTCTACATAAAGTTCCCAATTCTGAAAAAAGTCTTAAAGTTCGCTTAGACAAGCGTATTTGATGCGAATCTAAAAGCTAATAAAAAACTCTGCACTCAAACGGGTCGCTTTACATTAATGACTCGGAGTTTGGAATTTTATCAATGAATGCACCATATTTTCTAGCGTTAGCCTTAATTAAAAGCCTAGCGCTTTCTTATGGCGCCTATCAAACAAAATACTTACTAATTATTGCGATTCACAAATCTACACCTTTCTTGGAGTAGCTGCAAAGCATGAGTTACATTCATTTAATTTGTCAATTTTGGGCGCATCGGTTTCCTTTTTGGGGTATTTGTCAGCTACAATTTGACCCTAAGCAAAAAACTTTATATTTTTATTGTCAGACTCCGGCCAAGAGGACGACTATTTCTAAGGATGCAGATGCCATCGCAAATTTGGATATTGGGATTGAACAGTTTGTAGTAGTACACCAAGGTTATCCCGATATAGTTATCCAGAAACGATAAACGGCGCCTATCGTTACATAATTATACAGTGGTTTGAAAGATTTTAGAAAAAGTTATCCGAAACACTTGCCATATTCGACAACAGGGGATATTCTTTAGGAGTGTGTGAGGAGTAAGTTGAAAACAGAAAGCGCTTGGAGTGGAAACACGGTCACACGTCCAAGCGCTTTTTGCTTTTCCCCCCCCCACCTTGTAATAAGGACTTCAGTCCTTACACTCCTTCCAACCTTCACCCATTACGAACCAATCCTCTCAACCTCTTGTCCCACAACAACCGGACTACGCTTCAAAGTAAACAAAGCCAACACAATTCCCAAAACCGCCAAACCCGCAGTAGGGTAAAAGAAATTACTATAACTACCAAAAATATCTCTAATTCTACCAGCGAGTAAAGTCCCACCCAAGGCGCCCACTCCATACGCGGTAAAAACGATACCATAATTCTTGGCGTAATTCTCAGGATTAAACAAAGTTAACGTAGAAGTTGGTGCAATTGCCAACCATCCTCCTAACGAAAAATAAAACAGTACAAAAGCGACCTTATAAGTCAAAGCATCACCCTGTCCAACCTTCAACATCATAATCGAAGCGATTAATATTAGTACAAACGCTAATATCGCTCCATATTTAGCACTAAAACGGTCAGTGAACCAACCAAAGAAAGGTCTACCGGCGCCGTTAAAAATAGCAAACAAAGATACTAACGAAGCAGCAGTTGCCGCATCGAGCTTGACAATTTCTTGTGCAAGGGGACTAGCAATACCAATAGCAGCAAGTCCAGCAAAGGAACCGATAGCGTAGCACAACCATAACCCATAAAATGAGCCACTAGAAAGCATTGGAACTCTTTCATTAATTGAAACTGATGTTTTAGCAGAAGCATGAAAACCTTGAGGTTTCCAACCAGTCGGTGGTGTTTGTAAAAGCGCTGAGATAGCGAGAATAATTATAGTGAAAGCAATACCTAAGATTACAAACGTTTGTCTAACACCATTTGAGTCAATAAGTGATTTAGCTAAAGGAGCTGTAATTAATGGAGACAAACCAAAACCAATTACAGTTAACCCAACAGCCAAACCCTTTTTATCAGGAAACCATTTAGCTACAACTGCTAAAGGTACACCATATACAATCCCAACTCCTACACCAGCAATTACACCGTAAGTAAAAGTCAGCATAGTTATATTGCCTTCAAAACTAGAAAGAATATAACCCAACCCAGTTATAATTCCTCCAACTGCTGTAATTAAACGGGCGCCAAAGCGATTGATGTAAAATCCTGTAATTGGCATTAATATTGCAAAAACTACCAATAGCACAGTAAAAGGTAGCAAACTCTCAGTGGCGCCAATGTTAAGTAATTTTTCAAGAGGTTTTCTGAAAATACTCCACGAATACACCGTACCTAAACACAATAGTACCGTTAAACCAAGAGGTATAAATAACCATCTACCTTTTTCAGCAGGCAGACCAAAAAGTTTGACATCCATTATATTTTGAACATTATGCTTTGAAATTACTTTTTTGAAGTATCGCACCTTTATAAGCTAGGTACTAGTACTTGATTGCACAAACTCCTTAGAAAGTGTAAAAACTTTACAAACAAATATATATGTAAAATTTAATATTTATTTAATCTTTACGAAAATGATTTAACATTTATTTAATAAAAAAAATAAGTAATTTTGCGCCGATGTGACAAATCTTATGTATTGTCTTAATAAAGACATCATGAGATTCGTATCTTCTGCATTTATGGATATCAATCAAATTGGTACAGTGGCTGTTTCACTATTGACCACGTTTGGACTGAAAATTTTAGGCGCCATCGCGCTGTGGATAGTTGGTCAAAAGCTTATAGACTTTGCGACAAGATTATTACGACGTGTATTCCGCAATCAACATGTAGATGCGACACTGATTAGTTACCTAACTAACATAATCTCCGTAACATTACGGGTGATATTAATTGTCGCTTTACTAGGTTTCTTCGGAATTGAAACCACATCATTTGCTGCACTACTCGCAGCAGCAGGTGTAGCAATTGGCGCCGCATGGGGTGGACTACTAGCAAACTTTGCTGCTGGTGCATTCCTAGTAATTTTCCGTCCATTCAAAGTTGGTGATTTTATTTGTGCAGGTGGTGTCACGGGAACTGTCCACGAAATTGGATTGTTTGCCACGAGTATCAATACCCCTGACAACGTGATGACAATTGTCGGAAATAACAAAATTTTCTCCGATAACATCCAAAACTTCTCTACCAACGCTTATCGACGTGTTGATTTAGTTGCTCAACTAAACCATAGCGTAGACCATAACGACGCAATTCGGCGCCTGAGAGACCGAGTTAGCGCTATTCCAAACGTTCTTAGCTCTCCTGCACCCGACATTGAAATTCTTAAATTCGAGGCAGCTGGTCCAGTCTTGGTAGTACGTCCTTATTGCAATAATGACCATTACTGGCAAGTGTACTTCGATACCAACAAGACAATTCGCGAAACATTCACTCAAGCTGAGTATCCAATTCCTGTTGAAGCGTTTAGCCTGAATGGACTAACTAAAGAGTCTAACAGCGCCGCATTAATACCGTCATAATTATTATCATTCACATTAGAATCCCGGTTTCTTGAAGAAATCGGGATTCTTTTTATACTCTTCATATTGAAACTGCAATTACATACATCTACTTAATAAATTTGATTCAATAATAGTGAATCATTATATTTACGGGCATATTTAATTGCTCAACAAATGAATATTTTTTTATCTTATGAACGTATTATCGGGTGCTAGAAATGCTTACGTCGATTGGATCTATTATCTTTATTGGCTTATTAATCTTTATATATAGATATCGTCATTAAATTAATGCTTGGTATAAACAAACACGTATAGTTTGGTATGACTTACAAAGAAGAAGATAGATGAATATTCAACAGCGAGAGCAATTTAACGTAATAGTTCAAAAAATAGAGAAATATGCTCGGCAAAACCCTTCTTACTATAAGCTGCGCGTTTTTCTGCTAGCAATACTAGGGTATGCTTACATTACATTTGTATTTTTATTAATGTGTGGTGGAATATGGACTTTAAGAAATTTTGTTGAATCAACGCAATCAGATTATTTAGTTAAACGTATTAATTGGACTTTGGACAAAATAATAAGTTTGCGAACAATGTTTGTGAGCTAAAAAAGGACGCAGTTTTTTATCCCAGTTATGAGATTAA
Source organism: Calothrix sp. PCC 7716 (assembly GCF_019977735.1). Classification (GTDB taxonomy): domain Bacteria; phylum Cyanobacteriota; class Cyanobacteriia; order Cyanobacteriales; family Nostocaceae; genus Dulcicalothrix. Next base: position 2,921,313 of record NZ_AP025018.1, read on the forward strand.
CTGAGTAAAACAAGTATATTTGCAGAAAAACTACGCAGCTTTAGGCTGTGAAATGTTTGATTTTTGACTTTTTTTGATAACAGGATGCTTAACTCTTTTAGTCTGGGTCTGACCCCTCACCCTACCAGTCGCATTTCCTCGGGGTTTTGGCGAATTTCCTGGTTTTCCGACCTCCGAAATAATTCTTTGGAAGTCACGTTGTACGGTACTGGGAGAAATAATTTTATCATTGTTTTGCTTTTGATAGCGCTCCCACGGTCTTGGTAAATAGTTAGATAATTCTTTTGCAGCCCATAATTGTACGTAGGCGAGCATTACTAAACGTATCCAATTTTCTTCGCGCTTTACGTCGGTAGTTTGGAAATTAGTCATTAGTAAACGTTGCTTTTTAAATCTAAACATATGTTCTATGTCAAACCGTTGCCGATAGCAAGAATAGACTTCTGCAAGCGTAATACGTCCGCGTTGCTCACCCATAACTATCAACCACATCGGTTTCCAAACCGCACAGCCAGTATCATCGGTAACATGAACCCGTACTAGAGTAAATGGGCATTTATACATTTGTTCTTGTTGAGTTCCCCTCATCAACATATGGTGCCAAGCCTTGAGGGTTACTGTGAATTGGCGACCTTTCTTGCTAGTGCTCTTGAATTGTGTTGTCTCGTCAGGCGGGTGCCAAGTCTCTTCAAGGGCAAGGTCGAAACGTTCAGCAAATTTTTTTGGACACCCGCGTTTCTTCTCTTCTTGTTGTGCAGGTGGTGAAGAGTAAAAAATTCGATTACTACGAACTCTGGTAATTACAACCAAATTTTTGTGTTTGGATGAATTAAATAGGAATGAGCGTTGACTATAAGCACTATCAGCAGTTAATACTGATAATTTACCGTGCCACGGAAGCGATTCATCTGACATCAATGCGTTAATTTGGTTAATGCCAACACTTATACCTTTCTTATCAGTTGGAACTCTTTCTCCCGACAGTGGAATTGACCAAGGCGCCGACTGGTGGGAGTCTTTTTCAGGTAACAGCGACACGAATGAAAAAGAATGACCAACACCGATGGATTTATTACCTGCAATAGTATTTGGCTGGTAAATATAACCTCTTTCAGGTAAGGTTGGAGAGTAAGGGCGCGGGTGAGGAGTTGTATCCGTTGCAAATAAGTAAAAAGAGCGTTTTTCCGGTTGGGGCGTAACTTCAGCAATTAGTCGAGTTAAATTTTTTAGCTTTTTTCTCTTCTTTTTCTTATCATCGTTGAAATTAAATGATTTTTCAATTGCCTTGTAGATTGAGCTATAAGTCCTTTCAAATAAAGGACTTATAGATAACTCAACAGGGGAAGAAGCGCCGTTTGAGTTACTAGCCAAAGCATCAATTAAATCAATAATACTATCACTGTAAGATTTAAACAATTTACGTAAATGTTGCCGAAAAGAGCGGAATTGCGCTATTAATTGATTATTGTTTATTACTTGCATAGCCATCAGTTGTTTTGGTATGTAGTTCGTTTCTGATAATACTATGTATTGATATACTCACCCTGATGGCTATTTTTATAACTAACAACTTAGAGCAAAAGTTTTTATTAGTTCATATCAACTACTGGGAAGTCAATCTAATAAAATGAAAAATATAAATGAAAACAACGTAAATGTTCTTCGCAATATTAGTGCGCGAACGTACTATTTTGTCCAAAGTCCAATATTAACTATGTAATTATTATATTAATAATTGGGATTATTAGATTATTTTGGGTAAAATTCCAGCGTCCAAAGGGTTTAGAATTATACCGTCAACAGCTACCAGACCTATTTGCTATTATTGATGAAATTAGAGAAACATTAAAGGCGCCGCGAATTCACCATATATTATTAACTTATGAGCATAATGCGGGTGTTTTACAAATACCGCGTTTAGGTTTTCTGGGTTGGCAGAAAAATTACTTATTATTAGGGTTGCCGTTATTACAATCATTGAGTGTTGAACAGTTTCGTTCGACAATAGCTCATGAGTTAGGACATTTATCTGGAAACCACAGTCGCTTTTCTGGATGGGTTTACCGAGTGCGACGAACTTGGTATCAATTAGCTTCGACTGGGGACTTTTTTCTATTTAAGCATTTTTTTCAATGGTATGAACCATATTTTAACGCTTATTCTTTCGCACTCGCACGCGCACAAGAGTACGAAGCAGATAGACGTTCGGTTGAAATATGTGGCATTGAAACTTCAGCAGAAGAGTTAATTAATATATATATACATAACTCGTTTTTACATGAAGTCTTCTGGAAAAATATTTATGAAAAAGCAATTCATAGCTCCGAGGCGCCGAATGGTACAATAACTAAACTGTTGCAAGCTTTGAGAACAGATATCAAAACTCATGACGCAGTTAAATGGTTAGGGTTAGCTTGTTCAGACATTACCAATAATGATGATACTCACCCCTGCTTATCAGAACGTCTAGAAGCAATGGGATATCTCATCAATCCAAATAATACTAATAAACTACCTGCATATATTAAAGAAACAGCAGCAGAATACTTTTTTGACGAGACATTATTTAGCTTTGCTGCATATCTAGATGAGCAGTGGAAGCGAGAAATTGCTTCATATTGGCAAAAAATGCACGTTAGACTAATGTATCAACAGCAAAACTTAACGGCATTAGAAGCAAAAGCATATAGATATACTTTAACTCCCGAACAAGCTTGGAAACGGGGTGTCTTAACAGAAAAGTTTCAATCTCAAGAAGCTGCGATAAAAATATTTTCCTCATTGCTTGCATCTGACCCTAACCATGCTTCATCGAATTACGAGTTAGGGAGAATATTACTGCAAAACTATGATGGCAAAGGTATTGACTACCTGAACAAAGCTATAGACCTCGACCCAGAGTTAGTAATACCAAGCTGCGAAATACTTTACGGTTTCTATATGCGCTGTTCACAACCTGAGCAAGCGAACAAATATTTATTACTTCGTCAACAGTATCAACCATCATTCAAACTATTTCAACTCGAACGTCAGCACGTCAACCACACCGATAAATTCATTGCCCATGACTTATCACCAGTTGAAGTGCAGCAAATTGCTGAACACTTATCGAATTATTCATCTGTGGGTAAAGCGTATTTAGTTATAAAGCGAACAAAAATCTTTCCAGATAAACCTTTATATGTACTCGGTATTATACGTTATTTTGTTCGAGGAACAGGCGCCGACTACCAACCAGACGCAGAACTAATAGAACAAATCAACGCCGAAATCAACCTCAGAAGTCAAGTGCATGTAATAATTTTTAACCAAACTAACATGAAATTATACGGCGCCGTTACCCGCGTTCGAGATGCGTGTATATTATCATATAAGTAAATTTTCGGCACAAATTTATTCAAATATATAATCATTATCATTATCATTATTATCGGGAAAAATTAATTTATTTTCAAAGTGTTAGTTAGCTCTTAAAGCTGGGAAGAATAAAGTTTATACACAAACCTTTAAATCATTGGTCATGAATTCTGATTTTGAGCCACCACCAAAAAGCTGGTCTATACTGGCTTGTGTGGGAGGAGTTATTACAGCAGTTGTTACAATTGCGCTTCTCAACTCTTGGTCTAAACAACTTTCTCTGACTTCTGCACAAAAACCGTTACCATCAACCACAACTACTTCCCTTGAGAAAAAGAGCGAAACAAGAGCGGAAATAGCTGCAAAACTGGATGCTCAATCTGTGAGCTTGCAAGGGACACCAATTACTACTAGTGTTACAACCACAACAGCTTATATTGCCCCTGGAGTTGGAACACTCACAAAAGAAGAAACATTGATTGCACGTCAAGCTTGGTCATATTTTGAGCGCAACTGGAACCAAGAAACTGGCTTGGTAAATTCGGTTGATGGCTTTACTTCTGTAACAATGTGGGATCAAGCGGCTGCTATGGCTGCTTTAGTCAGTGCAAAAGAACTGGACATTATCACAGCGACAGAATTTGAGAAAAAAATGACCAGAATGTTAAAGACTTTAGCTTCAATGCCTTTATATAAAGGTGAATTGCCCAACAAAGTCTACAACAGTAAAACTCTTACCCCTGTTAATTACGGTCAATTAGACAAGCGAGAAGAAATTGGTTGGTCAGCTCTAGATTTGGGACGTATGGCAATCTGGTTAAAGATTGTTGAGACAAAATATCCACAAATGCGAGCGCGCGCAAGAGCGGTATGGAGGCACTGGCAAGTAGACCGTTTAACTAAAAAAGGGCAAATGTACGGTACTGCTGTTGTTAAAGGCAAAGAACAGTATAACCAAGAAGGGCGCCTGGGCTACGAGAATTACGCTGCATACGGTCTAAAGCTATGGGGTTTAGATGTTAAACAAGCTTTGGATTATCAATCCAACACAGCATTTGTTAATCTTTACGGACAAGGAGTTCCTTATGACAAGCGCGACTCTAAAAACTCTGGTGCAAATAATTACGTTCTGAGTGAACCGTATATTCTTGATGGTATAGAAACAGGATTTCAAGCATTACCAAAAGCTTATGCAGACAGAATATTAGCTGCTCAAGAAGCTCGTTATCAAGCGACAAAACTATTAACCGCTGTCACCGAAGATAATCTAGACCGCGCTCCATATTTCGTGTACAGCAGCTTATTTGTCAACGGACAACCTTGGGCAACTATTACCGACACCGGAGAAAAACACAATAATTTACGCTTCCTAAGTGCCAAAGCAGCAATAGGCTGGCATGTACTTTATGACACAGATTACACGCGCGCTTTATCTAATTTTGTTTATACCAATCTGAAGTCTGAAAAAGGCTGGTACAACGGCTATTACGAGTCTTTGCGCGAGCCAAATAAAGCTTTGACAGCTAACAACAATGGCGTGATTCTGCAAAGCTTGCTGTATAAAAAAGTTGGAAAACCGCTTATTACTTGGGCTGGGGTGAGTGGTCAGGAGACAGGGGTCAGTAGAGAGGAGATGCGAGATGGAAGATAAAAGACAGGAGATGGGAAATACAAACAGGAGAGAGGAGTTTAGGAAATGAATAGACCAGCAGCTAAAACTTTTCAAGATTTGATTGTTTGGCAAAAAGCACATCAATTTGTTTTGTCCACATACCGTTTTAGTGAGAACTTTCCGAAAAAAGAGACGTATGGATTAACTTCTCAATATAGACGAGCTGCTATTTCGGTTGCAGCAAATATAGCTGAAGGCTTTAAGAAAAAAACTAGACCAGATAAAGCCCGGTTTATGAATATTGCCCAAGGTTCTTTAGAAGAGTGTCGCTATTACCTAATTTTGGCGAAAGACCTTGAATATGGCGATAGTACAGAATTAATGTCTCTACTCGAACAAGTCAGTAAATTACTAGATGCTTACCGTTCTTCTTTATTGACTGCAAACCCTCAACCTCCAAACTCTAACCCCTAACTACAGAAGTCAGGAGGCAGAAGTCAGGAGACAGAAGTCAGGAGGCAGAATTTAGGAGGCAGAATTTAGGAGGCAGAATGCAGGAGACAGAAGTCAGGAGGCAGAATTTAGGAGTCTGAATTTTGATTTCTAACCTTTAAGTGCGCGCCTCCTGAATTCTAAATTCTGACCCCCCAACTTTAAACTGCGCGCCTCCTGAATTCTGAATTCTGACCCCCCCAACTTCTAAATTGTTCTAAGATTATGATTCACAAACGCATAAAGAAAAGACTGTTGAGACTGTTTGTATTGTTTATTGTTGGAATACTTATCCAATTTTGGTTATATATCCCAACACCAGTGTTATCCCAAACCCCTAGTGTCGCTTGTAATAGTATTACAGTTCCACTAACACCTGATGAACAGAGCTATGCTCGCACTGCTTGGCAATATTTTCTCAAGAATTACCAACCTGCAACTGGATTTACTAATTCGACTGGTGGTTATCCTTCGGGTACGCTTTGGGATATGGGTAATTACCTGATGGCGCTACATGCCGCGCGTGCGCTTTCTTTAACTGACCAAGCTGACTTTGATGCTCGACTCAATAAGTTTTTGACTAGCCTTGGTAGCTTGAAATTATTTGATGGCGCCTTACCAAATAAAGTCTACAATGCAGCTACCGGAGAAATGGTAGATTATGGAAATAAACCAATTGAGCGCGGTATTGGTTGGTCGGCTTTGGATATTGGTCGGATGCTAGCTGCATTTGATGTGATTCGCACTTGTCATCCTCAATATAAAGATTGGTTAGAGGGAATTGTGAAAAAGTGGCAAGTCGCTCGCTCTGTTAAAGATGAACAATTATACGGCGCCACTGTTCTACCAGATAACAAAACCTTACTGGTGCAAGAAGGAAGACTTGGTTACGAGGAATATGCTGCTAGGGGTTATGAACTTTGGGGTTATAAAGTACCCAAAGCTCTTAATTTTCAGCCATTTAAGTTTGTTGAAATTAATGGTGTACAAATTCCAGTTGATACTCGTGATTTCAAAAGTACTAACGCAAATAATTACGTTGTTAGTGAGTCGTATATCTTAGATGGGATTGAGTTTGGTTTAAAAGGCGAGTTGGCTGATTATGCTCTTCGGGTTTTGGATGTGCAAAAGCGGCGCCATGATAGCACTGGTCAGTTAACTGCGGTGACAGAAGACAATATTGATAGAGAACCGTATTTTCTCTATAACACGATTTACGCTAACGGTGAGAAATGGGCAACTATCACCGACAATAACCAGCCTTACCCACAGTTACGCAGCGTTAGTACAAAAGCAGCTTTTGGTTGGCGTTATCTTTACCCAGATAATGCCTATGCTCAAAAACTCTTTGATGCTGTAAAAGACCTCAAAAGTCCTGATGATAGTGGTTACTACGCTGGTATTTATGAGGAAACAAAGCAACCGAATAAAGCTTTAACTGGTAATACAAACGGTCTAATTTTAGAGATTTTGTATTACAAAGCTAGAGGAAATCGTCCTTTAATTGCTTCTGGTTCTCAGTCTCCAACAACATCAACCGCAAATCCTCCTGCTGATGCTGTCACGACTCCTAAAATTACAGAGGTAAGTGTGGCGCCTATACCCCCAGTTAGTAATACTAAACCAACCTCTACAATTAAACTAACTCGACCATTGTCAGTAATTGAACGGCGTTATGCAGAGGCAGCATGGGGTTACTTTCAAGCAAATTATCATTCAAAAAGTGGATTAATCGACGACCGCAGTGATTTTAAAGGCGCCACTTTGTGGGGATTGGGAGATTATTTAGCAGCACTCAATGCCGCGCGTTCGCTTGATATTATTTCTGCAAAAGAATTTGACCAACGTACCCGCCATCTTTTAGGCGCCATCAAGAAACTACCTCTATATGCATCGGAATTACCAAGTCGAGGTTATGATACGCGAACACTCGAACCAATCGATTATGCAGGTAATACAGTTCCCGAAGGTAACGGTTGGTCATCTTTAGATGTCGGACGAATGTTAGCAGCGCTTTATAACTTAAAGAGCAATTATCCAGAGTACACTGAGGCAGTCGATAAAGTCGTCTTAGATTGGTCTTATTTGCGAGTTGTACGGGATGGTATTCTTTCGAGTGCCGTTGTTACAAAAGATAAAGAAGGGCGCCTACTTAGCCGTATAAACCCGGAAACTCGCTTGGGTTACGAGGAATATGCAGCGCGCGCTTTTCAATTGTGGGGTTTCGATGTTGAACGCTCTGCTGTGGGGAGTGAATATCAAACTGCTGTAGTAGAAGGTTTAAAAGTGCCAATTGGGCGCCGTCGCAATCAATATAATCAATATACCGTTAGCAATCCTTTTTTACTTTATGGATTGGAATTTGGGCTTGAACCGCAGATGCGCGCGCTTGTGCTGCCAATTTTCCAAGCTCAAGCTAAACGCTATAAACGCACGGGTATTTTTACCGCTTCAGCAACCACTTTAATTGACCGCAAACCATACATCGTCCACAGCACAATTACCGGACAGGGTACACCTTGGGTAGCTTTAAGCGATGATGGTACTTTATCAAATGAACGATTAGTAAGTACCGCAGTGGCATTTGCTTATCATGCCCTACTTCCAAACGATAAATACGCTCAACAGCTAATACGGGCAGCAACAGACGTGTATAACCCAACACTAGGTTTTTACGAAGGCTTTTATGAAAAAACTGGTAAAACAGCAATTGGTTTTACTAGCAGCACCAACAGCATGATTTTACAATCCTTGCTGTACAACCTCACAAATCAACAACCTCTAATTCGTCCTATTACTGCAATGAACTCTCCTTGGTGGCAAGCAGCACAAAAGAAAGATTCAGGTCGAGGTTTACCCTATACTACCGAGCAAAAAGCCAAGCTAGTGTCTGATAGCTTCGGAAGTTACTGGGTTTCAGCTAAAGATAATACTCAGTTAGAAAGACGCGCGACTAGGAAATAGTTCAAGTACTCTATATTATAATTGATCCCCCCTAGCCCCCCTTAATAAGGGGGGAAAGATGATTGATAGCACTTAATAAGTGAACAAAAATATAATTTATAGCACTTAATAAGTGAAGAAATATATAATTTATAGCACTTAATAAGTGAAGAAATATATAATTTATAGCACTTAATAAGTGAAGAAATATATGATTTATATCCCCCTTATTAAGGGGGTTGGGGGGATTTTATTTTATCTTTTGTTAGTAATCAATTGAACTTGGGAATACTACTTTATAGAAGGATAAAATTCCTAACTTTGCTCTTCGCTGTCAGAACTCTAAGTACTGTAAAAAACTGACTTCCTATGATAATTAAAACCTTTACTAGTTCTTTCAAATTTATAAAAAAGATACGGCTGGTGATAATGATGCTGATTTTACTAACAAGCTTGTTTGTTAGTCAAAACATAACAGCAGCCGTCAAAGGCTCTAAAATACCTGTGCTGTTGGGTTTGTATGCTCCAAATTATTTGGGTTTGCAAAGTGTAATTAATAGCCAGTTACGTCAAATTGATGAGTGGGCTGGTAAACGCCATTCGATTGCAGGATTTTTTATAGATATTGAAGACGAAAATCCTGCTTATAACATACCAGTTCCCTTAGAGCAACTACGACAAAACGGGTACACTGCCTTTATCAATCTCAAATCAACTCGAACTGCGGCACAGATTAGTAAAGGAGACTTAGACGGCAGGTTGCGAAAAATCGGATTAGCTTATGCTGAGTGGGCAAATCGAGGGCAGGGACGGATGGCGTTTATTGCTCCCTTGCAAGAGATGAACATTCCAGTCGAAACGTACAGCAAAGACCCCAAGAACTTCAAGTTAGCCTACCTACGCATCCAAAAGATATTCCAAGACGCAGGTGTATCTCCGGATTCAGTGCGTTGGGTATTTGCACCGAATGGCTGGAGTGAGAACAACGAACACCGCTTTGAAAATTACTATCCCGGCAACAAACAGGTAGATGTAGTTGCTTTTAGTGCCTATAACTGGGGATATTGTGATAATTCTACGTGGAAACACTGGAACGGCGCCAAAGAAACGTTTGAACCTTACATTAAACGGATGAAAGCAATGGCGCCAAATAAACCGATTTTTATCGCCCAAACGGGCACAACAAGTAATACAAAAAAGGGTTCTTCGAGCAATGCTAAAGACCAATGGTTCCGCGATTCTTATAGTTATTTAGCTGCCAAGGGTGTACAAGCTATCGTTTATTTCAACATTAATAAGGAGTGTGATTGGGCACTGTACAGTAATGGCGCCAAATCTGCTGGCTATAAAGACGCAGTAGCTAATCCAGCTTTTGGCTATGTATCTCCTGTTGATTTGGCAAAAAAGATATAGATAACGAGCAAAGGTATAAAAATTGTGATTCTGCAATCTATCTTGTATTTAACAATACAGCAACCACTGATTTGTCAAAATACACAGGTGTGGCAATGTTCTAATGTGATAATTGCTTCGCCTAATAACTTTAATCCTGACTTAGACTCACCAAAACCATTACCTACTCCTAAACCTAGCCTTGTAATTCCACCCAAGCCGATACAAAAGCCTGTAATACAACCAACGGCGCCTCAATTACCGGCGACTCAAGAAATAAACGTTCCTTCTGTAACGAATTCCCCACCACGATTAACGCAAGAAGCGGATTTGATTGCAGCTAAACGTGCTTGGAAGTATTTTGAGCGCAACTGGAATTCTCAAACAGGATTGGTAAATTCATCAGATAATATACCGTGGACAACTTGGTGGGATCAAGGTAGTGCAATATTAGGAACTCACGCGGCTTACAAGTTAGGATTAGTGCCAAACGATGTGTTTCGTCTTCGGATAAGCACTTTGTTAAACACGCTCTTAACACTACCGTTACCTGCAACAGATCTACCGAACAAAGCTTATAGCACTAGTACAGCCCAAATGCGCCAACTTAATAATACCCCTGACCCTAAAGGTATAAGTGGTTGGTCGGCTTTAGATATGGCGAGATTATTGGTAGCGCTGCATGTTATACGTTCGCATTATCCCGAATATAACGCTGATGTTAACCGTATTGTGGCTCGCTGGAATTTATCCAAACTTGTCAAAGATGGTTGGTTAAACGGTGGAATTACAGGAGCAAACGGGCAAATTCTTGAAGTGCAAGAAGGACGCTTTGGCTACGAACAATACGCTGCCGAAAGTCTTAAACTGTGGAATATTCAGGCGCCAAATGCATTAAATAATCCACCTGTCAAAACTGCAATAGTCGATGGTATTACATTACAAGTAGATAAACGCAATTTCAAAAATTCGGGAGCTACCAACTACTTGACAAATGACCCTTATCTCCTTTGGGGTTTAGAATTAGGTTGGACAAACGCGATAAAACCTCAAGTTGAAAATATTTTAAAAGTACAAGCACAAAGGTTTCAGCGTACAGGCATTTTAACTGGTGTAAATGAAGATTCTCTAGACCGTGTACCTTATTTTCTATATTACAGTATTTATGCTAATGACGAACCTTGGCAAGCTGTGAATACTATAGGAAAAGCCTATCCTCAATTTCGCTTTCTCAGCACAAAAGCTGCATTTTCGTGGTTTGCTCTTATGCCAAATAACTCTTACACAAAAAAACTTCGAGACTCTGTTCAAAATTTGACCGATGAAAAACGCGGCTATTTTTCAGGACTATATGAAAATCGAAAAATAGGAGTCAATAAATCAGTTGACGTTAATACCAATGCAATTATTCTAGAGAGTTTACTTTATCAAGCTACAGGTAGGCGGGCATTAGTAGATAAGAATTCAGGAGACAGGAGTTAGAGATAAGAATTCAGGAGACAGGAGTTAGAAGCGAGAATATCCCTTCTGTCTCCTGAATTCTGTCTCCTGAATTCTATAGTTTTTAGTTTTGAATTGATAATTTTATTTTTTGTTTCAGTATGACTTCTATTCCCATTTCTAAAAATTCAGCTAATACATCAAGTTTTTCAGGTAACAGTCGCTCAAGGTTGAAGGAAAGAACACTGCTGTTTCGCTACCTGGCAGAAATAAATCTAATTTTTGGCGCCTGGTATTTACAATGGCGCCTCACCCATTCGATTAATATGGATGCCCTATGGCTGTCTATTCCCTTGATAATAGCTGAGATTTACAGCTACTTTGGCGGCATGATGTTTGTAATTGGGCTGTGGCGTCCGTTAGTTCGACAAGTTAAGTCGCTCGACCAGCTAACACCAGCTATTCCTAGCTCAGATTATCCTACTGTTGACGTGTTTGTTACCTGTTATAACGAGGCGCCGTCCATCGTTGAACAAACAGCTAAAGCCGCTCTAGCAATGGATTATCCAGCGACAAAGCTACGGGTTTATGTGCTAGATGATGGTAATTCGCCCGAAATGCGCGCGATGACGGAAAAACTTTGTATAGAGGATTTACAGTCACCAAAATTACAACAAGAAAGTAATCGTATTGACGCAGAACTTTCGGGTTTGTTGCAACGACTAAAGCAACTAGAAAGTCTAACGCTCAATTCAATAGCATCTGAACAATGGCTCTTAGACTTATCCGAAGGTCAGGTTGAGACAACAGACAAAAAAGCCGCTGAATTATTGCAAAGTATGCAACAGTTGTTTGTTTGGCTAAATAAAAATCAAGACAGCAGCAATTTAGATTCAAATACGATTTCACGTCTTTTAACAGATGAACGGCATAAATTAGAAGAAGCAATTCGTCAAAAAGAACACTCATTACTAGAAATCGCGCGTTTTCGCTATATTGCTCGTCCTAAAGTTCCTGGCGTACCTCATCATGCAAAAGCAGGTAATATCAATTATGCAATTTTCTCTGGAGAAACATCAGGAGAGTTTATTGTTACTCTAGATGCCGATCATATTCCTAAGCCCCAATTTCTCAAGCGAGTCTTGCCATATTTCTATACTTATAATGTACTCGCCGGAAAATATGAGTCAAATCGCATTGCTTTTGTTCAGACTCGTCAAGATTTTTATAACCTTCCTACAGGCGACCCATTTGCACATAGAGCCAATTTATTTTATGGACCGCTGCAACAAGGTAAAGATGGCATGAATGCCGCTTTTTATACAGGTACAAATGCGATGCTAAGGCGTGAAGCTTTAGTTAGTGTCGGACTACAAAATTTTTCTGATGAGTATGCCAAAGATGCAAAACGTTTAGATGAGTTTGATTTAGTTGGGGGTGTATCTAGCAACAGTATTACAGAAGATATGAATACAGCTATGCGTCTACATAGTGCTGGCTGGAAGTCTATTTACCATAATGAATCTTTGGCAGAAGGTTTGGCGCCTGATGATTTAAGCTCTACTTTGAAACAACGGTTACGTTGGGCGCAAGGTACTATTCAAGTGTTAGTGCGAGAAAATCCACTTACTAAGCCAGGACTATCTTTTTGGCAGCGTTTGCACTATTTTAAGACGATGTACAGCTATTTTTCTGGTTTTGCTACTCTTGTATTCATTTCTTGCCCAATCATCTATTTTTTCACAGAAATAGTCCCAGTCAAAAGCTACGGCCCAGATTTTGCCATCCACTTTTTCCCAGCTTTTATTGTCAACCGCTTGACATTTATTGCAGCTACTTGGGGTATTCCTGCTAGTGAGGTTTGGCGCTCCGAACAGTATGCAATTGCATTATTTCCTCTTTTAATCCAAGCTGTATGGAGTGTATTTTCAGGGCAAGCGCTTAAATTCCAAGTAACACCCAAACAACGACAGTCTGGGATTTATCTGCGCTTAATTGTACCCCAACTAATTGTCTTTACCCTCACCATTCTTGGAATATTGTGGACTCTAATTCGTTTTGCAAGTGGTAATTTAAACGAACCTTGGGTTCACCTGCTTAACAGTGCTTGGGCTATTTACAACTTGTTCCTTCTATCAGCTATTATCCGCGCGGCTGTGTGGCAACCTCAAAAAATGACTTAAAGAGAATACAGGAGACAGAATACAGGAGACAGAATACAGGAGACAGAATACAGGAGACAGAATATAGGAGACAGAATTTAAGATCATCAAATTTCTATCTCCTATCTTCTACCTCTGACAATAAAAAATATACGTCTAGATATTGCCGTTTTTATTAAGTCAGTGCCAAAATAGAAATGTGTAGGTAATAACCCAAATTGGAGTATACAAAAATTATGGATACTAATGTAAAAGTACTTGAACCTTCTGGAATTTTAGACGGAATTAGAGGTAATCTACTTCGCCGTGAAATTAGCGATATTGTAGCTAACAAAGTAGAAATTCTTTTGATTGATTTAAAAGAGGTCAAGTTTATTGACAGTTCTGGTTTAGGTGCTTTAGTATCATCAATGCAAATGGTGCGAAATGCAAATGGTAAACTATTTATATGCTCCGCTAGCGACCAAGTAAAAATGTTGTTTCAACTAACTAAAATGGATAGACTTTTTCAAACTTTTGATGACCAAGCTGATTTTTGCCGTCAAATATTGGCAGTACAATAATTTGCTTAACTTTAGTTAAATCCGGCTTTCAGTAAAGACAAATCATCATCTAAATTACATTTACCATTCAATGCCATGATATACTTTAATATTTGATTTAAATCGTGCGTTTCTTCCTTGCTGTAGTTGATAAGATAATCAATGAAAGCGTTGATACCCCAAATTGTACCGTCTGGCTGGTTAATTTCGTAGGCGCCATCACTAAAGATGTATAAAGTGCTATTCTCTTCAACATCAAAGGCTACATTCTCAAATTCAATATTGGGCACAAAGCCAATAGGCAAATCTAAAGAACCTAGCTGTTGAACTTGGATTTTATTTGTAGATGTATGAGATAAAAGTACAGCTTGCGGATGTCCAGCACTAGCATAAGTAAGTTGACGTTTTCGACGGTTATAAACTCCATACCAAATTGTGAAGTATTTATCACCGTGATTGCTCATCTGAAAAGCATTATTAAGTGCTTTCAAAACTTCGCTAGGTTGAGAAAAGTTAGTATTAGGGAGAGACTGCGAACGCAAGACGTTAAGTACAGATACAGATAGTAAAGCTGAACCTACCCCATGTCCCGACACGTCTAATAAATAGATAACCAAATTTTCATCATCGAGCCAGTAATAGTCGAAACAATCACCCCCTAACTGTGTTGAGGGAACAAATAAAGCTTTTGTAGTTACTGTTCCAACAAGTGGTTCGGGTAAAAGCGACCGCACATAATCTGCTGCTTCGGCTAATTCTGCTTCTAAAATTTGCTTTTGGGTTTGCAAATCCTGATTTAATACTTCTAAAGCTTGTTTTTGGTTGTGTAAATCCTGATTTAGCTGGTGTAACCTTAACCCCGCTCGTACCCGTGCTTTTAATTCGTTCATCTCAATGGGTTTAGAGATAAATTCATCTGCACCAGCGTCAAGTCCCCGAATTCTATCTTCTTCCTCACCCTTAGCTGCTCCTTTAGCAGTTAGGAGAATGAAAAAAGTAGTTGTCATCTCTGAATCTACTTTAATTTGGCGACACACTTCTAGTCCATCTAAATTTGACATCATCCAATCGCAGATAATTAAAGCTGGATGTAACTGCTTCGCTAGTACAATTCCTTCTTCCCCATCACTAGCAACACTAACATCATAACCTTGGTTTTGAAGTGTTCTTTTTAACGCTGCGCGCACAATTGGGTCATCATCAATGATAAGGATTTTAAACATGAATTACAGCTTTAATAAATAGGGTTTCAATACGATTAAATTATATTTTATACTATATTAACAATTATTTGATATTTAGAAAAGTGGCTAAAAAAATTCAATTAAAAGTTAACACAGACCTTACTGCTTCATCTCAGGTTTTGTCATGGTTTGAGCAGATAAATGAACCTCCTATTTCCGAACCAGAAATTTGGTGGAAATGTCAAACACTTATAATAGAAGGATTTACAAATATTGTAGAACATGCTCATAAAAACATGCCACCATCAACTTTAGTTGAAATTGAAGCAATCAGGTCAAGTCAAGAAATAGAAATTCGTATTTGGTCACAAGGTGCATTTTTTGACTTAGAAAAAAAATTACAAGAAACATGCGAATTTGAAGAGAATGAACAAGAGCGCGGAAGGGGTTTAAGAATTATGTCAGCAATCGCAGACAAATTGAGTTATGAGCGTACAACAGATAATCGTTATTGTTTATTTATTAGTAAAAGCGTAAGAAGTTAAGAACTGTAGGGGTGGGCAGTGCCCACCTTACAAAAGTGCGGAGTTGGGAGTTGGGAGTGGAGGTGTTTGAATTAAAAACGTTTGAATACGATTAACAAATGTCTCTAAATCTAGAATTAAATCAGCAGTGCCTCGACGCTCGCCTTTTTTAGCTAATAGTTCTAGTTTTTCTGCGGCTTGCTGCATAATTGTGGCGCCAACATTACCACTGGCGCCTTTAAGATGATGAGCAAGGCTCGAAACTTGCTCAAAATCACCTTGATTAATAGCCAGTTTCACAGCTTCTAAACGAGATTGAGTATCATCAACAAAAATTTGTAATAGTTCTAATTCAAATTCGGGGTTATTTTCTGAAAGCTGATGTAAGTGTTCCCAATCAATTGGTAACTTCATTAAATCAGTATCTGTTTGTTTTATAAATATCAAATTCTCCCAATGTTTTAGTGCTACTGCTAATTTCTCTTTTGATACTGGCTTACTTAGATAGTCATCCATTCCTGCATCTAGACACATTTGCTTGTCTTCTTTCATTGCATTAGCAGTCATCGCAATTATTATAGGGCGCCGATGGTTAATAAATTTGCTCTCTTGCCAACGATGAATTTCTTTTGTCGCATCCATACCATCGAGAACAGGCATTTGACAATCCATAAGAATCAAATCGTAAGGAATTTTTTCTAATAAATTCAACGCTTCTTGACCATTAGCAGCAACATCAGCTTGATATCCAAGACTTTCAAGTATTTTTAGGGCGACTTTTTGATTAACTACGTTGTCTTCGGTTAGTAAAATTCTTAATTTGGGTTGAGTAGGAGAAGGATAGAGGTCGGGAGTCGGGGGGTCAGGAGTCGGGGGGTTAGGAGTTAGGGGGTTAGGAGTCGGGGGGTTAGGAGTTAGGGGGTTAGGAGTCAGGAGATTTGTTTGCTGTCTTCTATCTCCTACCTCCTGAATTCTGTCTTCTGAATTCATTCCTAAAATATTCATAATCGTATCGAGTAGTCGAGATGGTTTAATGGGTTTAACTAAATAAGCAGCAAATCCAATTTTGAGCGCTTGTTGTACTTCATTACGCTGATTTGTAGAGGTGAGCATAATTAAGGGTATTTCAGTAATAGCGGAATTTGCCTTAATTTGTTCTCCCAAAGTGATGCCGTCTGTTTCTGGCATTTGCATGTCAATTAAGGCGATATCATATGGTTTATTTTGCGCGCGTGCATCCAACATTGCTTTGAGTGCTGATACTGCACTGTCGGCTTCATGTACACACATTCCCCAACGGGTGGCTTGATGGTAAACAATTTTGCGATTCGTAGCGTTATCATCTACCACTAATAAACGTAAATTACTAGAAAGTTTTTGAGCTTCTGTTGCGGTAATAGGTACTGGCGCCAAAGCGAAACTCACATCAAACCAAAATGTCGAACCTTTGCCTAACTGACTTTCTACTCCAATTTCTCCCGACATTAAGGTAACGAGTTGTTTGCAAATGGCTAATCCTAAACCAGTACCGCCATACTTACGGGTAGTCGAAGCGTCTACTTGGGTAAATGGTGTAAACAGTTTGCTTTGGTCTTCTGTGTTAATACCAAGACCAGTATCTGTGACGCTAAAATGAATTGTGGCTGTAGTAGAGGAAAGCTCTTTTACTTCTGCCCGCACTACTACTTCTCCATTAGTAGTAAATTTAATTGCGTTTCCAATTAGGTTCATGAGAATTTGCCGCAAGCGACTAACATCCCCTTTAAGATGAATCGGAACGTTACGATAAATTAAAGCAGCAATCTCTAATCCTTTTTTGTGAGCTTGAGGCGCCAGTAAATCTAATACTTCTTCTATACAGGTAGACAAATTAAAGTCTAAAATCTCTAAAGTCATTTCCCCAGCCTCAAGTTTAGATAAATCCAAAATTTCATTGATAAGGGTTAACAGCGCGTCTCCACTGACACGGACTGTTTCAACAAAATCTTGTTGTTCTGATGTCAAGTTAGTTTCTAATAAAAGTCCAGTCATCCCCAATACAGCGTTCATTGGGGTGCGGATTTCATGACTCATGTTCGCCAAAAAAGCACTTTTGGTTTGAGATGCTAACTCTGCTTGACGACGAGCTACTTCTAATTCTTGTCGCTGCTCCCTTTCCGCTTTTAGCAATTGTTTAAGTTCTTCTTTGGCTTGGTTGCGCTCGATAAATTGCCCTATTTGTTCACCTAAAGAAATCAGCATCTTTACCAAATCTGAGTCAGGTTGCTGAGTTTGACGATTAAAGCAGGTAATCATACCCAGAACATTATTACCACTGCGAACCGGAAAACCAAAAGCTCCATGTAGTCCAACTTCGGCAGCAATTTTTCCTCTCAAAAACTTTGGATTATCAACGACATTAGTAAACCATACAGGTTCGTCCAATGACCAAACACGACCAGGTAAACCAATCTGGGGTGCAAATGTCATTTCTTTAGTTATAGCTTTAAATTCTTGCACGTCAATATTTTCTTTATGCCAAATATCATGGCAACGTAAAACATTTGCGCTTGCGTCTACCATCCAAATTTCCGCCAAATCCCATTCTAAACTTTCGCAAATTGCTTGTAAAATTAAGGGAGTTGCTTCGGCAATGGTAGACGAATCTGCTAACACGCGCGTGGTAGAATGTTGTGCTGCTAAATGCTTTTCATCCCGTCTGCGAGCAGTAATGTCAACCCCGGTACCAATAATATATTCTATGGCGCCTTCATAATCTTTTAAGATGGTATTTGACCATGCAATTAGCCGTTTACTACCATCTTTTGTCACCCAGTAATTTTCATATTCTTTGATAACTTGCCCACTTTGTATCTTAGTAAAAACAGCTTTAACTGGTTCTATTTCTTCAGGAACGAGGAAAATGTTCCAGAAATATCTACCTCTAACTTCATCGAACGAGTAACCTGTTGTTAGCTCACAAGCTTGATTAAAGCGAACAATTTGCCCTTGAGAATTAAGAACTACAACTAAGGCACTAGCTGTATCCAGAATTGCTGAAATAAAATTGCGTTCTTTATTTAATGATTCCTCTGCTAACTTTCGCTCATTAATTTCACGGGATATAAAATAATAAAGTGTTACGATAATAATAAAACTTAGAATAATAGCGATTGCTAGTGTCAAAAATGATTTACGCGCGCTCGCTTGTGCAGCTTGAGACTCTTTATTAAGCTCTTGCCTTTGTTCATTCTCCATCTTCAATAGTAGCTCACGGATATCATCCATCAGGTTTTTTCCCTGATTTGTTTGAATCACTTGCAAAGATGCATCAAATCCTTGGTTTTGGCGTAATTCGATAGTTTGCTTGAGTTCTGCTAGTTTTGCAGTAATTAGAGATTCTAAGCTTTCAATCTGCTTTTTTTGGTAGCGACTATCTATTACTAAACTCTTAATTTTTTTGATTTCTTTATTAATTTTTGTATTTGCTGTTCGATACGGTTCTAAATAAATATTTTGCCCAGTCAAAATATAACCGCGTTGTCCTGTTTCTGCGTCATTTATTGCTAGAATAAGTTCTTGTAACGAATTGATTTTATCTTGACTTTTTCTGACCTGATTATAAGTATTAATCAAAACTTGAGTATTATGGTATGAAACCATTCCAATCAAAACTAAAATTGCCGATGCTAACCCAAACCCAGAAGCAATCCTTTTAAAAAATCGTTTGCGTAATTTAGAAGCTTGCTTACCTTTATTATTTGCCAGTTCTAAGGAAGCTAAATTACGGCGCATTTCCAGTTGCTTAATAACTTGCCGCCCTAATGCTCGCAATGCTTCAATTTGTTCTGAAGTTAATTCTCGTGGTACATAGTCAATCGTGCAAAGTGTTCCTATCGCGTGACCCTCTGGATTTATTATCGGAACACCAGCATAAAATCGGATACTAGGGTTAGATGTTACCAGTGGATTTGCGGCAAACCGTTCGTCGGATGTAGCATCAGGGACAATAAAAACGTCAGTTTGTAAAATAGCGTGAGCGCAAAAGGCAACATCGCGGTGTGTTTCTGAGACTTCCAAACCGATTTTGGATTTAAACCACTGGCGATCACTATCAATTAAACTGATTAAAGCAATCGGAGTTCCACAAATATACGAAGCTATACGAGTAATGTCATCAAAAGCCGCTTCAGATGGAGTATCAAGGATTTTATACTCATTAAGAGCTTCGATTCTCTGTGCCTCGTTTAGTGGTAGTGGTGCTTTCATCCTTGTGTATCTTAATTTGAAGTCAACAGAATCATTTTAAGTAATAACAATATTTGACTTCAAACCGTTACGGTAATTCTACTGAAAATATACATAGCAGCGAATATTTGAGAATTATTTGGGAATTATAAAATCAAGTCCAAACCTTAAAGCAATAATAAACATTTTGTTTTGGTAGAGGATTTTATACATACATTTGTATTAAGTATTAATAACTAATGGCAAGTTATTTTAGACCTTTTGAATCCCCCCAACCCCCCGGAATTCGGGGGGCTAATAGTAAGTCTTATAATATGTATCTACGGTTAGTATTAGCAGTGGTGGGCAGCATAGGTATTTTAACTTTATGTGAAACTAAGCTACTGGCGGCGCCCGAAAATTTCAATCCTGGTCTACAGCCCCCACCACCGAAACCTAAATTAAAACCAACAGAAAACACAACACCGTCAACATCGAGCGAAGCACTAAAACCGTTAGGAGAGTTAGAAAACATCCAAACAGACTTCCGTAACGAAACAGATAACTTTGGTCAACAAAATTTATTCATCGAACCAACCGCTCAATTTAGATTAAATAACGGTAATAAAATCAAATTCAAAACAGGTATAAATTACTTTGACCAACGCAGTGTAAAACCCATAACCAACATACCCTTTCAACTCGGATGGCAAGGAAAAATTGGCGAAGTGACATTGCAGACAGCAGCAGGGATAGATATATTTGACCGTCTAACTCCAGCTATTAATTTTAATGCTAGGGCAGAGACTCCTATTACACCAACAAAAGTTTCACCATCAGGCAAACTGCTATCGGCTGTTATACTATCAGCTAACTTACAACAGGCGCCGTACAAATTCAATGCTCAAACTTTAGAAAATCAAATTACAGCTTGGCGCTATGGACCCGATTTATACTGGCAGATAGACCGTAACACCAGCTTATTTTCATCATTGCGCTTAGGTAATTACAACGATGGTAATTCCGAAGTTCAATCTTTCAGTAGACTAGAGCGCAAAATTGGACAATTTTTCGTAGCAGCAAACTTGTTTACTTGGAACTACGCAGATGACTTCGAGCGTAAAAGCGGCTATTTTTCACCGCAAGACTTCTTAGTCTACAACGCCGAAGCAGGCTGGGAAGGAGATGTTACTAAATTCCTAAAATGTCGGCTTGCTGCTAACCTAGGAAGACAGAGACTTAAAGGAGAATTTGACAACGCCAATACCTATCAAGCGCGCTGTACAGTAAAACTCTCACCCAATATAGAAACAGACCTAGGTTATAACTTTTCCAACGTCCGCAATTTAGATACTGGTGCAAGTGCTTATAATAGTAACTCCATAACAGGGCAACTACGAGTGAAGTTTTAATCTTGTATAGTACAAAAGTATTGATTATTTTTCAGTGATTATGGTACAAACAATCCAAGCGCGCGATATAAGTCTTTACGATTTAGAAGAAAAATTTGGCTTAGAATTAATTAACGACCCTAACTTTTTCACAGAATGGGTAGATAACTTACCAACGCTAGTAGAAGAAGAAAAACTAGCATTAGAACGAATTAAAAGCAACTACTTGAATTTAACAAAACGGCGCCCAATGTCAGAAGAAGCCGTTAAAATGGTAGTACTATCAAGGTTACTAGACCTAGCCGGATTATATCAGGCACCTTACGAAATCGAAACAGAAACCTCCACTCAAATATCTGCTGAAGATGAAGGTGTTATAGTTAAAGGCAATATAGATGTTTTAGTTATACAAAAGCGTCTCTGGGTTTTGGTAATAGAATCAAAAAGCACCAAATTTGACGTAATAACAGCATTACCCCAAGCATTAGCTTACATGCTTGACACTCCCAATATTGAAAAGCCTACTTTTGGTTTACTGCTTAACGGTAGAGAATTTGTCTTTATAAAATTGATTAAACAAGAACAACCAAAATATGCTCGTTCTTATGCCTTATCAATAGAAAAAGAAGATGAACTACAACAGGTATTAACCATATTAAAACGTTTAGGTGAATTGATAGTAAGTGCAACGGATTATTAACAGATGTAACGGATGGTTTATTTCTCTATCCGTTACATCCGTTCTATCCGTCGCAAATATCCGCTACAATCTTACTAGAACTCAACACCCCAGGTATTCCCGCACCAGGATGAGTACCGGCACCAACAAAATACAAATTAGAAATATTCTCACTTTGGTTATGGGGACGAAAATAAGCAGATTGAAACAAAGTAGGTTCAATAGAAAACGCGCTTCCCAAGTAGCTATTGAGGCTATCACGAAAATGCAAAGGGTCTATATAATGTTCCGTAACAATATGCTGCGACAAATCGGGTAAATATTTTTCTTCTAGATATTTAACTATCCTGTCACGAAAAGGTTTTGCCATTGTTTTCCAATCTACATCACCACCCAAGTGAGGTACAGGCGCCAACACATAAAAACAATCACAACCAGATGGCGCCAGCGAAGGGTCAGTAGCAGTAGGTCGATGCAAGTATAGCGAAAAATCATCAGGTAAGTATTTGCGCGTAAATATATCTTCAATCCAATCTCGATAGCGCTTACCCATCAGAATCTCATGATGTGCCATATGTTCATATTGACGATTCGTACCAAAGTACAATACAAACAGCGACATTGAGTAGCGCAGGCTTTTAATTCTCTTATCGCTCCATTTCTTACGGTACTTTGCTGGTATCAAATTTAAATATGTAAAAGCGACATCAGCATTACTAACAACAGCTTCGGCGCCGATATACCCATGATTATTTGTATTTACACCAGTCGCGCGCTTTGTTTTAGCATCAATAACTATTTCTGTAACTTCTGTATTCAGTAAAACCTTACCACCAATATCAACAAACAACCTTCCTAAACCGTCAACCAATGCTCCCGTACCACCCATCGCAAACCAAATACCAAAAGCCTGCTCCAGCTTATGAATCATCGCATAAATCGAAGTACTTTGAAAAGGGTTGCCACCAATTAATAACGGATGAAAGCTAAATACCTGTCGTAGTCGCTCATCTTGAATATATTGATTAACAAACCCTGCTACCGATTTAAAAGACTGTAACTCCACCATATCAGGCGCCACCTTCACCATATCAGTAATACTACCGAAAGGCTTAGTCATTAAAGGCAAACCCTTATTAAAAACAGCTTGACTAGCTTGATAAAAACGTTCGTAACCAACTACATCATTCGGGTTAAACGCGCGAATTTGTTCAATTAGATAATCAGCGTCGTTGTTATAGTGAAAAACAGAACCATCTTCAAAGCGAATATTATAGAACGGGTTGAGTTGCACAAGCTTGACGTAATTTTCCATCGGTTTACCCGACACATCAAACAGTTCTTCAATTAACCACGGCGCCGTAATAATAGTAGGGCCACCATCAAATTTAAATCCGGAAAGCTCATATACATAAGCACGTCCCCCTAACTTATCACGTTTATCAATCAACGTAACTTGATGCCCACTTGCTTGTAAACGTATCGCTGTGGCTATTCCACCAAACCCGGCACCTATCACTACAATATTCATTGATTACTTGTACCTACACCCAACCTATAATTTCATTATTACTCAATGAATGACCTATGATGCTCTCGTTGAAGTGAAAATAGCTATCATATAATATATTTTGTAAATACCTTAAGCAGCTGTATGCAAACAATCGCAACAAAAGTCAATGTTAGTGAAGACCACAAATTAACAATTCAGCTACCTACTAACATTCCGGCAGGTGAGTACGAGGTCGTTTTGGTTTTAAACAATTCTTCACCTCAGCCTTCTGTAGAAGCATTGATTGCCGAAGCACAAGCTCTTGTACGTCAGTTTGTTCCCGCCGAACGTTCGCTCGCAACAGAACTTATTAACGAACGTAGAGAGGAAGGTCTCTGTGAGTGAGGTAGTTTTGGATGCTTCTGCTGTTTTAGCTCTTCTTAAGCAGGAGACAGGTAGCGAGCAAGTAGCTACTTACATACCACAAGCAGCAATTAGTTCTGTAAATTATTCAGAAGTTGTTGCTAAACTCGCAGACGCTGGTGTGCCAGAATTAACAGTTCAAAAAATTCTTGGTAACTTAAATCTTGAAGTTATTGCTTTTGATTTAGAACAAGCAATAAAAGCAGGAATGCTTAGACCTTTGACAAAGATTATTGGGTTATCGTTTGGAGATAGGGCTTGTCTTGGGTTAGGGCTTTTCCTTAGTCAACCAGTTATAACGGCAGACCGTCAATGGCAAAACCTTAATCTAGGTATTAATATACAAGTTATACGTTAGTCATCGATTTTGTAATTAAATATTCTATAATCTCCTAAAAATCCTGATTTATTTCCCAATCATCTGGGGAAATAGCAGGTTCCGACGGGTCTGCCAAATAAGAATATGGTCGCATTTCTCCAAGAGGATTAATTGGATATTCAGCTTGGGTTTCCGAATTGCTAATTTCACCAAACCTTTCTTGGATACTTTCTCTCAACAGTGAGGAAGCTAACTCTTCTATAGACATTTCATTTAAAGCAGCGGCTTGAATTAGAGATTTTTGAGTTGCTTGATTAATATAAACATTAATACCAATCATAGTTAGACTACTCTAATTTTCTATATTATACCAGATATTATTAGCAAAAGTTAGAGATGCGTATTTTGGGAAAATACGCCATAATTTTCTGAGTCCACCTATTAATTCATCAAATTGACCATTTCACGCACGTTACCATGTACACCACCTACACCTTGATTAAATTGACGGTCTTGTTTATGAACTTTCATAAACATTCCATTTTCAGGCGCCATCACAATTAAACCTTTGCCATTTATTGGTTTTTCTGTAATTAATTGCAAGCGATAACGCATTAGTAGCATTGCTAAAACAATTTTGATTTCCATTATCGCAAACCCGGCGCCGATACAAATGCGTGACCCTGCACTAAAAGAGTTATACTCATACATTGTTGGTTGAATTGTTTCCCAACGTTGAGGATTAAAGCGTTCTGGTTCAGGATAAATTTCTGGCATGTGGTGTGTCTGATAAATACTCACAAATACCTCTGTTCCTACAGGTAATTCGTATCCACCCAAAGTGGTTGGTTGTGAGGTGACGCGACCGTTCCAAGGTATTGCTACACCGGAGCAACACGTGGGCCAGGTACCGTTAATTTGGACTTGGTAATTGTAATCATTATCTTAAATTATTTCACTAAATCGACCATTTCACAAACACCAAGGTGTCCAAGCAACTCATCATCAGTTAGCGTCACACCAGTTTCTGCATCCCTAGCTTGAATAAGCATTGAGAGAATATCAACTTTATCAATACCATTACGCTTTTGCTGAATAATACCCCGCATAGTGCTATCGAGTTCAACCATACCGTTAAGCAGTCTATGGTAAGGAAAACCAGGGATATCAAACGGAAGAGCAAGAACTTCTCGACTTGCAAATTTACCAAAAACTTCTTTCAACAGCGTTGCAAACCTGCCACCATTTTGACTAAAATCCATTCCAAATAAGGTTTTAGTGGCAATACGCATTGTTAGGTGTCGCATCAAATCAAGAATATCTACAACCTCACCAACCTGTAGTTTTTCAAGCTCAGATTGAGTAATTACTACCATATCGTCGCGGTAAGCTTCGATACGTGACTTGTGAAAAGCAGGCATTAAAAGTTGTCGGTGTTGACGATGGTCGGCGCCGTTAACACCAAATAACCCAACCAGAAAATGTCTAAAAGGTTGAGTATGCGCTGAGTCATTCCGCTTGCCGTAAATATGTCCAGTCAGAGGACACTTATGATAGATATCATGCTGGCTAGTTACTTCCCGAACAGCCTCGGCGCCTTTAGCTAACACCGTACCAGGACAATTAGGATATGGCTAATATACATTAGTACCACCACCTTCAGCCAAAGCAACAACCGAACCGTACTTTTCAAACAACCGACTCGACAACTTAATAGAGTCGCCAACAAAATTTAAAACCTGACTAATATGTCCGAACAGTGGAGACACACGCGCGCCAGGTACTGTTATTTTTCGCTCAATGGTATTTGCAATCATGATATATATTTTACAATTTTGTTCGCTACAGATTTAAAGCCATACAAATAAATCTGTTTTAGGAGGCGCCAAAGCTCCATTCAATATGATATTTATAAGTATGGAACGTAACATTAATGTATTTATAGTTGCATTTGCAGAGAAAATATATTTAGAATAAAAAGAGTATGGAATGCTCTAATTCGACGTTGTAGTTAAACTTATACTTATACCCTATGTATAAAAAATGCAGTACTTAACCTTGGATAGCAAGCATTTACTCACGCAGCTAAGTTCATTATCTAGCTTGCGCTGCTTGGCTACAATTGCTTGTGTATTAGCAGCTACCTTATTAGCATCTTGCGACAATGCGGTTGACTCACAAGATAATGTAATTTCCTCAAGAGAAGTACCTCAAGTAGTTCAAAGTGCTTTCGCAAAGAAATATCCAGGTAAAACACCTAACTGGGAATTACAACCTTATGGTTATGAAGCTGTTTTCATTGAAAATGGCATAGAATACGAAGCAGAGTACTCATCTAATGGTCAATGGTTAGAAACAGAGTACGAGCTAACATCAGATAATGGCTTTTCCGAAGTAGTGCTTGATAAAGTTAGAGCGCAATACCCAAGCGGTACAATTAAAAAGCGAGAGATTGAAATTACACCGCAAGGTATTTTTTACGAAGTGGAAGTTGTAAATAATGGTAACGAAGTTGAATTATATTTTGATGGTCGCGGAAACAGGGCGCCAAATTCTCATGAAGATGCTTAGATCCCCCCTAACCCCCCTTGATAAGGGGGGGACAAGAAAAAATATTTTTACCTCCTTAATCTTAATAAACGCATAAAAAGAGCATTTATAGCCCCCCTTCCACGCGGGGGGTTGGGGGGATTAAAATTATTCAACGAGCTTATTGATAACCTGCTCCAAGCCATAAACAACTCGGCTTAACCTTCCATAATCAATTTTATCAGGAGTATCTTCTTGAGTATGATAATAAGGATAGCGGAAAGGAGCAGTATCAGTAACCATTAAACCGTTGTATCCTTGTTGCCAAAATGACCACTGGTCAGACCATCCCACACCAGGAATTTGTGCTGGTAAAGCGGCGCCTTGAGAAGGAAACTTCGCATTGCTACGGAACATTTTTATAACATCTTTCACAAACCCACTTGATTTAACATTACCAATAAAAGCAATAAAATTTCCTGTAGAAGGATATATATAGTTAAGCGGGAAAGGGTACTTTTGAGTATTCTCCCTATCTGAGAAATATCCCATTGTTTCCAAGCTCAACATAGCGACAATATTTTCCTGATGTTCTTTACAACGCTTGGCATAAACCAAGCTACCCATATTATCCGTCCAGAAAAAAGGCGGTTCTTCATTGACAAACTCAACAAACCGCAATGTACGACTAGGCTTTTTATCTACAAAGCGGCGCCCAAGTTCCAGAACAGCAGCAGCACCCGAACCATTATCATTGGCGCCATCACTTGAAAAGGCTGAGTCGTAGTGGGCGCCGATAATTACTATTTCGTTTGGAAGTTTTAAACCGCGTATTTCGACTTCTAAATTAGAATAAGTTTGATTATCGATATTATATTTTTGTTCGCTAACTGTATATCCAGCATTTTGAAACTCTGATTTTAAGAAGCTTGCTGTTGCTTGGAGATTCTCATAATAACTATAATTACGCTTTCCAATATTGGCGCCTATAATTTGAATATCTTTTTGTACAGATTCTTGAAGGGCTGTTTCGCTTGCAGATAGTGGTGATAGCTCACCTTGATAGCTTTTTCCGGGCATTTGGAAAAGAGTAAACCAAAGCCAGGTAATAGATATGATGAGAAATGCGGCTAGATAGCTAAGTCTAATTAATACCGCGCGGTTGATGAGTTTAATTTGTTTTTCTTTCATGTTTTTAGCTCAAGATTTAAATGCCTTGCTAAGATTGGTATTTATGGTAGTCCAATCATTTGCTTATTGCTTATGTTTTTAGAGGCGGGCAAGGATGCCCGCTCCACAAGAGAGTATCAGAAGATTTCAGCCAGCAAACGCGCGCTATACTAATGTACATAACACACTCTCTTTCAATCATTCATAATTAAGCACAAAATGATATTACATTTCTTGAAAAAGGCAATATCTTTAATTGTGACTGTCTTCATACTTCTCAATATTTCGGCGCCAGCATTTGCTTTAACTATTCAAGAAGTTCCTAACCCTCGCGCTGTTTACGGTGGTTGGGTGACAGATATGGCAAATATTCTTACTTCAGAAGATAAAAGTACAATAAATCAAATCATCTCTGAATACGAAAGGAAAACTGGTACTGAAATTGCTGTAGTGACAGTTGAAGATACTTCACCAAGCTTGACTCCTAGATATTTTGCAACGCAATTATTTAAATATTGGAGAGTTGGTAAAAAGAACATTAATAACGGCATATTGTTTTTAGTATCTCAAGCAGAACGAAGGGTAGAAATCATTACTGGCTACGGTATTGAAGCTATACTGCCGAACTATAAAGTCAAGCGGATTATTAACTCTAAAATCATTCCTTTATTCAAACTGCACAATTTTTCTGAAGGAACTTTGATTGGTACACAAGCGTTGATTCAAGCTTTATCAGAAGAGAACACTTTTACTGCTGTGTACATTAAGCCTAAAATAGCTGGTAGCAAAGTAACTCATCCTGAATATATATTTTTCGCACTGCTGGCAGGATTAGTTATTGCTGTTTCTTCTATTATTACACTTGCTTTGCGTCCACTTCGTCTGGCGCCGTCTGGCAAATCTCGTGTATATGATGGTACAAAAAATGGCGCCGCAAAATGTAGTGAATGTGGTCAGCAAATGCAAAAGCTTGACGAAAAATCTTTAGTTTCATATTTAAATCAACCAGAACAAGTAGCTCAAAATTTAGGTAGTGTAAGCTTTGAGGGTTGGAGATGTCCACAATGCCACCCAGAAGTTCCTGCAACAGGAATCCATCTCCGTGCATATGTACTAAATAACAGGAAATTTATTAATTGTCCGAATTGTGAAGAATTAACTGTTCAGCGTAAATACAAAATTATAAAGCCTGCCACTATAGCGAAAAAAGGTGAAGAGTCAGTAACAGAAAAGTGTAATTGTTGTACTTACTCTCATACAACAATTCACCCAATACCTAAAATAGGGCAATACAGTTCAAATGGTTCTACTGATGGGGGAATAGGTGGAGGCAGTTGGGGAGATAGCGGTGGTTTCGGTGGTGGAGACTGTGGAGGTGGTGGTGATGGTGGAGGATGGTAATGTAATAAAATAAAGGTATGCCATAAAGTAAAATCACAAAACTAACCTGGCGCCGCAAATACTAGCTGCTCGTTTATCTGGTAAAAAGTTATTTGATGCAATAACTCCCGCTTTGGCTAAAGACCTTTACATACCAATTTCTCGCGAACAAGGAGAATATCTTTATTTAACCGCACGTGCAATCGGCGCCAAGCGAGTAGTAGAATTTGGAACATCCTTTGGTGTGTCTACAATATATTTAGCTGCTGCCCTACAAGATAATCAAGGAGAAATCGTAATTGGAAGCGAACTAGAACCAGCAAAACATCAGCGTGCAACAGCAAACCTCGCTTCATCAGGTTTAAGTGATATTGTAGATATCCGTTTAGGCAATGCTCTAGATACACTTCAAAATATACCCGAACCCATAGATTTAGTACTATTGGATGGATGGAAATATTTATATATTCCTGTTTTAGAATTACTTAAACCAAAACTACGAAAAGGCACCGTCGTTTTCGCCGTTAAAAATGGGAGGAGGTATGGAGTATTCGTGCTACCTTTTGTAGAGTAACGTAGTAATGTAGCGGATACCACTAAAAATTTAGTCGCTATATCCGCCGCATTACTAATTACAAACTGCTTGTTCTGTATACACAGCTATCTATGCTTGGGTAAATCTATCTATCAACTCTTCGCGTGATAATTGTGTCTTTTTTCATGTATAAATTAGAGTCAGTTCGTTTGTTTGTTTGTAAATAATTAATTAAATTTTTGATAACTCTCTGAAATTAGATGTTTAAGCTTTTTGTAATAATTAATTATACTCAAAATTCCTAGAGGATAAATTAGGCACGTATATATCCTCTAGGAAAATCAGATTAAGGCGCCGAAAGTCTTATGTAAACCACATTCTGGAAAGAAAGAGTCATCTTGATTTTCTCGTAAGTTAAACTTTTTTTTAACTTCGTGCAAAGTAAGTTCGCTTGCTTGGACGACTTGCAACATAATCAATATTTTCGATGTAATGTATCGATTATAAAGCATTTATGAATCAAAATATTCTCAACTTTTTAACAAAATCGAGAATCTTAAAGTTTCGTAATAATTAGCTGCAACGTTCTACAAATTCTACTTCTGGTAATTTACCTGCACGATACTGGGTAACTCGCTTACCATCGGTTTCAAAAACTACACGATAATTTTTATATAGTGGCTCTTTTGATATAAAAGTAAGGTAATGTCCACCTTTAACATATTTATGTAGTGTAACTTGGATTTTTCCTGGGTAAAGTGATTTAATGCGGCTTTCAGTATCACCTATTTTGGCACCGCTGACTGTGGTAATTTTAGTATTTTTAGTTACATCAATTCTCGAAATACGTCCATCGGTAAGCATGAACTCTACACCAGTAGGCGTATGAATGGGTTTAACATAAAAACAGCCTTTATTTTGAATCGGCGCCCCAAATAATGATACTAAACCATTACAATTGAGTCAATTAACATAGCGCCATAAATTGATGTTTTTATCTTTAGGCAAATGCTACAGAATAATCTAATAAATTATCCGTTACATCCGTTGTATCCGTTGCAAACTAAGCCTAATACTAAGAAGCATTAGCAAAATATGGTAGGTTTTCTTCTCTAGTTCGTTTCCAGTTTTTCTAATTATTTTTGACACAGGCAGGGATGCCTGTGCTACAATTACCAACTATTAAAAGTCGGCGTTTTCTGGTGTTCTTGGGAAGGGTATTACATCGCGAATATTAGCCATTCCCGTCATGAATTGCACGATTCTTTCAAACCCTAAACCGAAACCAGCATGGGGAACTGTGCCAAATCTTCTTAAATCAAGATACCACCATAAGTCTTCTTCTTTCATTCCTTGCGCTGCTATTCTTCTTTGCAGCACATCTAATCTTTCTTCGCGCTGTGAACCTCCGATAATTTCCCCTATTTTCGGCGCCACTATATCCATTGCTGATACAGTTTTTTCATCTTCGTCTAAGCGCATATAAAACGCTTTGATTTGGGCGGGATAATTAGTAATGATTGTGGGCTTTTTAAATAGCTGTTCGCATAAGTAACGTTCGTGTTCCGATTGTAGGTCTGTACCCCAACTAACTGGATATTCAAATTGAACATCAGCTTTTTCGACGGCTTTTTCTAAAAGCTTGACTGCTTCAGTATATGTAATGCGTTCAAACTGATTATTAATTATATTGTCAGCCGTTGCCAATACTGTATTATCTATACGCTCGTTAAAAAATTGCATGTCTTCTGGGCATGTTTCCATCACATATTTAAAGATGTGTTTCAAAAATGCCTCGG
Source organism: Calothrix sp. PCC 7716 (assembly GCF_019977735.1). GTDB lineage: Bacteria > Cyanobacteriota > Cyanobacteriia > Cyanobacteriales > Nostocaceae > Dulcicalothrix. The sequence goes on from NZ_AP025018.1 coordinate 2,952,884, forward strand.
CTAAGTCCATGTCCTCTTTGAGGTCACAAAATGCCATTTCTGGCTCTACCATCCAAAATTCTGCTAGGTGACGCGATGTGTTTGAGTTTTCCGCGCGGAATGTTGGTCCAAATGTATAGACATTACTAAATGCCATTGCCATTACTTCGGCTTCGAGTTGTCCGCTTACAGTTAGATATGTTGGTCTCGCAAAAAAATCTTTACTGTAATCGATGGCGCCTTCTTTATTACGAGGTATTTTATTTAAATCAAAACTCGTAACACTAAACATTTCCCCGGCGCCTTCGCAGTCACTCGCTGTAATAATTGGAGTATGTACCCACAAAAAACCACGTTCTTGAAAAAATTGGTGAATAGCTGTTGCACAAGCGTTACGCACACGGAACATGGCGCCAAACGAGTTGGTACGAGCGCGTAAATGTCCAATGGTTCGCAAAAACTCGAACGAGTGACGCTTTTTTTGCAATGGGTATGTTTCTGGGTCAGCATCACCGTACACTTGTACAGATTCGGCTTTAACTTCGATACGTTGCCCTTTACCTTGTGATGCTACTACTACACCATCAACTTCTACAGAGGCGCCTGTGTTTACTTTTTTGATAATCTCGCTGTAATTAGGTACAGTTTCATTAATGACGACTTGTAAAGAAGCCATCGATGAACCATCATTTACTTCGATAAAAGCAAAACCCTTAAGTTCGCGCTTCGTGCGTACCCAACCTTGTACTTTTACGGTTTCGTCAGGTTGCCCACTACGCAATATTTCCGCAATTCGTCTAATAATCATCTTTTTATCACAGTGTGTAAGACTTTAATAACCAGCCTATAATAACGCCCAATCCACTGAAGCGGACAATTTGCCAAAACGGGTCTTTGAAAGAGCGCCAGTTCAATAACCGACTTTCTAGGTTAATTTCCAATACTTCTAACTGTTGCTCTATATACTTTAACTCCGCTTTCATTTCTGGTAGCTTACTTTTACGAAGTTCTGAGCGGCGCCGTTTTAGTTCATTTTGTAAGCTATAATCATTCTCAACCTGCTCGTAACGTTCTTTAAGCGCAATTAACGCACTCTCAACATCAGAGAGTCCTTGTTGGAATTCTTGCGACTGCGATGAATCTTCACCCGATGGCTCATTCTGTTTTTTCGGCGGCTTCATGGATAGGCTATAAACTAAAATTAAATATAAATCCGGTTATATTACAACAACCCCTAATTAGTCACCTATCACCCAGCACTCAGCAACGCCATTCGCCTCAACGGGGGGAACCCCCGCACGGCGATGGCTCCTCAGCACTCAGCACTCAGCACTTTACACTCTTATGTTTCAATCTACACAACAGCCTAAAACAAACCAACTACAAGAATTTAGCGACTTAGAACTAGCGCAAGCACTTTTAGAAAGACTTGGTATTTCGCCAAATGACTGGCATCGACTCAAGTCTAATCGAAAAGCGCGCGCTTCGGAACAAGTTGCCGCCGCATTAGTATATTTACTGAAAGACGAAAAAGAAGAAGCACAACAAAGGCTACAACAAGCTGTTGGCTGGCTCGACCGTTCAATTTCGGCGCCACCCTGTCCAACACACGGAACCAAATAAGTGCTGAGTTATGAGTGCTGAGTGCTGAGTTACTATTTACTACTCAGCACTCAGCACTCAGCACTTTCAACTATTTTCTTAATAATCGTGGTCGTGTTTCTACTTGTTTACAAAGCCGTAGCTCTGTGCCCTTGCGATTCCATTCAACTTGGTCAAAAATTTGATGTAGAATACATAGACCCCGACCACTTTCTGCTTCATCTGGAGGCAGATATTCTGTGGGATCATCATCACAATTTAATGATGTTTCAAACGGGTCTACGTGTACATTACCAGGATTTGACTTAACGTCAAAACCTCCACCTTGGTCTGATATGACCCACCAGTATTGATTATCAATAAGGGAAAAACGAACTATAACTTTTTTACTAGGGTCTAAATTATTACCATGTTTAGCGGCGTTGACTAGAGCTTCTTGAAGCCCTAATCGTAATTCGGCTTGCATTTTCGCGGGAATCTCTGCCAGGAGTAAATCTAATATAGGACAGAGATATAGAGTGGAGGCGAAACTAATCGTTCCCCAATTGCGTCCAACAGGACGGAGCGAGATAGTAATCACAAGTAAACCCCGTAGCTTTCGTTCGGTCTTTTAGACATCAGTTTGCGTTACACAGGCACCCTGATTATATTGAGACGGTCGCACTGTCAAACTTGCGTCTTTAAAACTAAATTTTGAAAATAGCTAGGGAGCAAAGTCTCTCCTTAATATTAATGGGTTGCAACATTTAACTATATCACCAACTGAGTACACATATTTAATCACTAAATTTTTAGAGCCATTAAATACTCGTATTCAACTAGTGTATAAGCAATTTTATATGCTTTTGAAGTTGACCATTAGCAGAAGTACATTTGAATGGAACCGATACTGAACCAAGCAACTGTCACAGGCGCCAGATGGAAAACCGACTTATAGTTGTTGACAACTTCACTCATATGCAAGAAGTGACAATGCCACTTCAATTTCTTTAATTAAAAGGAATTATATTTTTAGCTTAATTCAATTTTAGCATTTTTACTATGCGCTAGACTACAAATTTGAAATTCGGACGATTGTTGTTTAATCCCTAACTGCCTATATCTAACTGTGATAACACAAGATATGCAGCAGTTTCCACATGTGCGGTTTGAGGGAAGAAATCGGCGGGAGTAACGCGCATCAAGGTATATACTCCATCTTGACAGAGTATTTTTAAGTCACGTGCCAATGTGGCAACTTTACAGCTAACGTAAACAATACGTTTTGGTTTCAAGTCAAGCAAAGCTTGTATGACGCTCTTGTCACAACCTTTACGAGGTGGGTCGAGAACAACGATATCTGGTTTAACATCTATTGAAAGAATTACTTTTTCAACGGTTCCAGCATAAAACTTGACGTTATCAATGCCATTGTGTTGAGCATTTGTACGTGCTTGTTCTATAGCTTCTGGTTGTACCTCTATACCAATTGCTTGACCAACGTAACGAGCAAGTGGAAGAGTTAAAGTGCCAATTCCACAATAAGCATCAAGTAAAGTTTCTTTACCCTTAAGTCCCAATTCCATCTTTATTTGCTGTACTAACGCTTCTGCCGTTTCTGTGTAAACCTGAAAAAATGTGTCGGGACGTACCTGAAATTCCAGCTCGGTAAATTCTTCTCGCAAGAAATTTCTGCCAGCAACTAGACGACTTTCTCGCCCAAAAATGGCATTAGTACGCTCGCCATTCAGGTTTAACATCACTCCAACAAGTGGGGGTGTGCTGTCTAACCACTCTTGCGCTACTGCCTCAATACCTGGTATATTCCATTGATTTATCACTAAAGTGATTAATACTTCTCCTGTCCGGCGCCCAATACGCAAGCTAATATGGCGAATTAACCCAGTATGCAGCTTTTCATTGTAAGGTTGCCAACCATTAGACTGTATATCTAGCTTGACTTTATGTAACAGCGGGTTTAAACGCTCATCTTGCACAGGACACTGATTTATATTGATAATTTGATGACTGTTTTTTTGATAATAACCAGCCACAAAGTTACCTGTCGCGGATATCCCAACCGGATAAGTAGCCTTATTGCGATAAGAGAGCGCTGTCGAATGCAGTACCTCATCTACACGTGGCGCCACAAAACCACCAATTCGCTCTAAAGCTTGAACAACTTGATTACGCTTCGCTTCGAGTTGATATTGATAATCAATATGCTGCCAACTACACCCCCCACACTTATCAGCCACAATACAACTCGGTCGAACCCGATGAATTGAAGATTTTAATATTTTCTTTAGAATTGCGTGCCCAAATTTCGGTTTAACGAAAACCAAACGCGCTTCTACAACATCACCTGGTACTGTGTCAGGCACAAACACTACTCTATTAAATGCCCGTCCTACTCCATCTCCATCATCATTAAGATCAGTAATTTCGAGTTCAATTAATTCACCCTGCTGCCAATTAGTCATAAATACCTACTACGTATTACTTTTACCCATCACTAAACGTATAATTTCAATAAGCACTTTTTGCTTTGACTTCACTTGTGTACTCAAGACTCGTTAAACTAGCTAATAATATTTCATGCTGCATTAATCATGACTGTAGTAAGCCAAGTTATTCTCAAAGCCGACGACGAACTGCGTTACCCTAGCAGTGGCGAACTCAAAAGTATCAAAGACTTTTTGACAACAGGTACACAGCGGGTACGCATTGTTTCTACCCTCTCTGAAAACGAAAAGAAAATTGTGAGTGAAGCAACTAAACAATTATGGCGTAAGCGTCCTGACTTTATCTCTCCTGGAGGTAATGCTTACGGACAACGTGAGCGCGCTCAATGTATCCGCGATTTTGGATGGTACTTACGTCTCGTTACATACGGTGTTCTTGCTGGTGACATAGAGCCAATCGAAAAAATTGGTATTGTTGGCGCCCGCGAAATGTACAATTCCTTGGGTGTACCCCTACCCGGAATGGTAGAAGCGATAGGTTGTCTTAAAGCTGCGTCTCTCGACCTGCTTACTGCTGACGATGCTACTGAAGCAGCACCTTACTTTGATTACATCATTCAAGGAATGTCATAATCAAACATCTTCTTCGTTAGCGCACTAGCTTGAAGCCTCAATATAAATCATCTATTAAGATTGTAACTCCCCACAGCTTGTTGGAAAGCTTGGCATTAGTGTCGAATTACCAACGATCTGTGGGGAAATTTTATGTACATAACCATAAAAACAAAAAACCGACAGTCTCGTTCAAAGGCTGTCGGCGCTTAGTGTGTTCCCTATTAATGACTCGGCTAGAGTTCAGTTATCTTTTATTATGTGCCATTTTTTCTGTTTGCGATACGATTTTAATCATCAATGCTTGTGATACACGTCACACTGTTCAACAACGAAAGCTATGAGTACAAAAACAAAAAACCGACAGTCTTGTTCAAAGGCTGTCGGCGCTTAGTGTGTTCCCTATTAATGACTCGGCTAGAGTTCAGTTGTCTTTTATTATGCACCCCTTATACTGTGCGCGATACGACCAACATCATAATAAGTTTGTGATTAGCGTCACACTATAAGCAATTAAACGGATTTACGTGTAAAACAAAAAACCGACAGTCTTGTAAAAGGCTGTCGGCGCTTAGTGTGTTCCCTATTAATGACTCGGCTAGAGTTCAGTATCCTTATTATTCCAGTTTCACAACCGTAAGAAGACGATCTTAATCATGTATCAATGTGATTGTCATCACAACACAAGCGCCTACTGTTTTGTATCATCCCTCTTCTTCAAGGGCGCCTGAATTTACCTATTAAGTTTGAATTTTAAAAAACCTAGCGCTAATGCTTGATACCTATTTTTCTGGTAACTATGCATATAAAGTCATTTAAAACTGTAAGCACCGTTACAATGTCAATAAGCTATGCCAATACTTTATATAATAACGGCTAATCAGTTAAAATAGTTAAAATCTTAGAAACCCGGTTTATAGAACCAGGTAATTAACACAGTGGTGACAGAAATAGGTAAAATATTCGTCTGTTGCTATGGTGCATAGTTCAATATGACCGTCTCCTCACAACCTCCGTTTTCTCCTCAAGAAATCGCCTCAGAAGGCATTAAACCCGAAGAATACCAAGAAATATTTAATAGATTAGGGCGCCATCCCAATAAAGCCGAGTTGGGAATGTTTGGTGTAATGTGGTCAGAACACTGTTGCTATAAAAATTCTCGACCTTTATTAAAGCAGTTCCCTACCACAGGTAAGCGCATTCTCGTTGGTCCCGGTGAAAATGCTGGTGTTGTAGACATTGGTGATGGTTTACAACTAGCGTTTAAAATCGAATCGCATAATCACCCTTCTGCTGTCGAACCATTTCAAGGCGCCGCTACAGGTGTTGGTGGTATACTTAGAGATATTTTTACAATGGGTGCGCGTCCCATTGCTGTACTAAATTCGCTGCGATTCGGTTCCTTAGAAGATTCTAGAACTCAAAGATTATTTCAAGGTGTAGTTGCTGGTATAAGTCATTACGGTAATTGCTTGGTAGGTACTGAAACGCTTGTTTGGCGTGACCATACTGGGGTACACGTTGACACAATTGGGAATTTCGTAGAGTCACGGCTACATTCAAATTTGACTACACTCGAAATAAGTGATGAAGAAGCAGTTGAAACGTTATCGATTGACCCTATTACCCACAAAAGTTGTTGGCAAAGGGTAAGACGGGTATTTAAGCGTCGTACTCAAACATTAGTAAAAGTAAACACTTGTTTGGGTCGTTCCCTTACCATTACACCAGACCATCCAATGTTTGTTAAATCAAATACTGGATGGGATATTTTGCCTGCTCAAAACTTAGAGGTTGGTCAGGAACTAGCAATACTTACATCATTACCACAAGATATCTCTAGTGATACTGAAGTACCAGAATTGGATTTACTAAGTACTCTTAATCTCGAAGATGGTAGTGGAAAAGACGTTTACGTACAACTTCCCCCATGCTGGCAAGCTACAGATATTGTACGTACAGCATTACAATTAATCGAGCCAAAGGCTGTTAACCGCCATCAGTACACTAAGAATGGGGGTTTTCCATTATCACATTTTCTAAAATTGGAAAACTTATTTGGTGTAACACGTAACGAGGTTTGCCTGTTTCGCCGAGGTAAAGCGAATTATGCTAGAGCTACTATACAACCAGATGACAAATTTGCACGTTTACTGGGTTACTACTTAAGCGAGGGATGTGTCTCGCAAAACGGTAACACTTTTAAAATTATCTTTACTTTTGCTCATCACGAACTTGAATATGTTGATGATGTAGCTGATGGGCTTCAAAATCTTGGGTTACGCCCATGTGTAGAGAAAAGAGTCTCGACAATTGCTGTTTATGCCACATCATGGCTTTTAGGGCATGTTTTAAAAAATGTTTGGCAATGCGGCATAGGAGCAAGCAGTAAAGCGATACCAGATTTTGTTTTTTTATGGCCGCATCATTTGCAAAAAGAAGTTCTCAAAGGTTTACTTCGAGGAGATGGTTCGCTAACCACAAAAACAAATGGAAATCACGCGAAAATCTCTTTCGCAACAGCTAGTCGTAAGTTGTTTGAGCAAACAGTATTGTTGGTTCAATCTCAGGGTGCTATTCCTTACATCTATTTGCGGTCAGCCACCGAAACGCAAATCAAGGGTCGTAAGCATGTTCGATTGCCACTATGGGAGTTAGAGGTGAGTAACTTCGCTGGCTTAAAAGCTCTAACTGGTGTTTTTAGTGAAGAACGTAATACTAAGTTAGCAACAGCTTTGGCTCGCTACAATGGTACAAAATATTCTTTCCCTCGTTTTACCCAATCTTCAGAAGATGTAGTATCCGTCAAAATAAAAGGTATTGAGACGCAGAAAGTAAGCGAATGCGATGTTTACGATGTGGAAGTTGACAATACTCATTTATTTGTTACCACTTCTGGCATTATTACTCACAATTGTGTCGGGGTGCCCACTGTTGGAGGAGAAGTTTATTTTGACCCAGCTTATTCTGGCAACCCTTTAGTTAATGTGATGGCACTGGGTTTGATGGAAACGCCAGAAATAGTAAAATCTGGCGCCTCTGGATTTGGCAACCCTGTATTATATGTTGGTTCCACAACAGGACGCGATGGAATGGGAGGCGCCAGTTTTGCGAGTGCCGAACTGAGCGCGGAATCAATGGATGACCGTCCGGCTGTACAGGTAGGCGACCCATTTTTAGAGAAATCTTTAATTGAAGCTTGTTTAGAAGCATTTAAAACAGGCGCCGTCGTAGCTGCCCAAGATATGGGAGCAGCAGGTATTACTTGTTCTACTGCCGAAATGGCGGCAAAAGGTGGAGTGGGGATTGAGTTTGATTTAGATAAAGTACCAGTGCGGGAAACTGGAATGGTGCCTTATGAATACCTACTTTCTGAGTCACAAGAACGGATGTTGTTTGTGGCACACAAAGGACGCGAACAAGAGTTAATCGATATTTTCCATCGTTGGGGACTTCATGCAGTTGTTGCAGGTACCGTAATTGAAGAACCCATAGTCAGAATTTTATTCAAGGGAGAAATTGCTGCCCTTATTCCGGCTTCGGCATTGGCAGAAAATACCCCCTTATATGAGCGCGTATTACTCAAAGAACCACCAGAATATGCCCAAAAAGCTTGGGAATGGACACCTGAAAAATTACCTAGCTGTACAGCATCTGGTATTGAGGTGCAAGGTAAAAAGCTAAGTTGGAACGATGTTTTATTAACTTTGCTCGATACACCAACTATTGCGTCGAAACGTTGGGTTTACAGTCAATATGACCATCAAGTCCAGAATAATACGGTTATGCTTCCAGGTGGCGCCGATGCTGCAATATTAAGATTACGTCCCCTCGAAGGAGTACAAAATTCTACTTTCTATAAGGGTGTTGCTGCTACTGTTGACTGCAATCCGCGTTACGTTTATCTTGACCCATATGAAGGCGCCAAAGCTGTTGTTGCTGAAGCCGCACGTAATCTTAGCTGTGTAGGCGCCGAACCAATAGCAGTTACAGATAACTTAAATTTTGGTAGTCCAGAAAAACCCATAGGTTACTGGCAATTATCAGAAGCTTGTCGAGGTTTAGCAGAAGGTTGTCGCGAATTAGAAACTCCTGTCACCGGTGGAAACGTTTCTCTATATAATGAGACACTTGACTCACAGGGAAATCCACAAGCAATTTATCCAACACCTGTAGTGGGAATGGTCGGTGCAATAGGCAATTTAAACAATATTTGTGGTCAAGCTTGGCAAAAACCAGGTGATGTAATTTACTTATTAGGTGTAACCGTACAATCTAAAACCGAACTAGGAGCATCAGAATATTTAGCGACAATTCATAATACTATTGCTGGTAAACCGCCACGTATCGATTTTGATTTAGAACGTCAAGTCCAAAAAGTTTGCCGTGAAGGAATTCATTTTAATTGGATACGTTCAGCACATGACTGTGCGGAAGGTGGTTTAACTGTAGCACTTGCAGAATGTTGTATTGCCTCCAAATGCGGCGCCACTATAGAATTACCATCCAATGACATAGCTAATATACGCTTTGATGAATTGCTGTTTGGAGAAAGTGGCGCCAGAATAGTAGTCTCTGTACCACCAGAACTACAAATAGAATGGGAATCATACATAAATAAAAACTTGGCTAATCATTGGCAAAAACTAGGAAAAGTCGGTAATTGCGACACTGGTTTACAGGTAACAACATCTGATAACCAAACTTTAATCAGAGTTACGATCGAAGAAATCAGCTCAAACTTTCTTAACGCTATCGAACGAAGACTTTTAATAGAGTGCTGAGTAGAAAGTGCTGAGTGCTGAGTATAGTTAGGAGTTAGGAGTTAGGAGTTAGGAGTCAGAAGTTAGGAGTTAGGAGTTAGGAGTTAGGAGTCAGGAGTTAGGAGTTAGGAGTTAGGAGTTAGGAGTCAGGAGTTAGGAATGAAGAATAGTAGTTTCAACTGATCACTCAGCACTCAGCACTCAGCACTCAGCACTCATCACTAAAAATTCATCACTTTTAACTGATTTTGCGGTACTGTTTTAATGGATGGTTAAGAAATATTTAATTATTCTTCCACCACTACCGAACGGAATATTTTTGCATTTTTCCAAATTTCTTAAGTTTTCTCAGTTTTCCCGAACTGGGCAATTGTTCATCGTTGTGACCGACATCTTATCATCAGGAGCATATAAGCGCATGGTTCCCAATCATCCCGTCACTTCGGATTGCGATTTCCAATCTACCAACGAGGATAGCAACTATAATGAACGACCCGACAAGCCAGAAGAAGCTTGTGGAGTTTTTGGCATTTACGCACCCGATGAGGATGTTGCCAAGCTGACTTATTTCGGATTGTACGCACTGCAACACCGAGGTCAAGAATCAGCAGGTATTGCTACGTTTCTTGGTGACACAGTTCATTTATACAAAGACATGGGTCTAGTATCCCAAGTCTTTAACGAATCGGTTTTAAGCGAACTGCCTGGTACAATTGGTGTCGGTCACACGCGCTATTCCACTACAGGTTCTAGTCGTAAAGTCAATGCTCAACCTGCTGTTGTAGATACGCGGTTAGGTAAATTAGCTTTAGCACACAATGGCAATTTAGTCAATACTGTAAAATTGCGTGACGAACTTGTAAAAGACAGTATTAACTTGGTGACAACAACTGACTCCGAAATGATAGCGTATGCAATCGCGCAGGAGGTAGGCGCCGGATTAGACTGGTTAGATGGCGCCATCAAAGCATTTCATCGTTGTGAAGGTGCATTTAGTTTAGTAGTGGGTACACCAGTAGGAATAATGGGTGTACGTGACCCCAATGGTATTCGTCCACTTGTAATAGGTACAATTGGCTCTAATCCAGTTCGCTATGTATTATCATCAGAAACTTGTGGTTTAGATATAATTGGTGCCGATTATTTGCGTGATGTTGAGCCAGGTGAGGTTGTATGGATTACCGAAGCGGGATTAGCATCATACCATTGGAGCAAAAAGCCACAAAGAAAGCTATGCGTGTTTGAAATGATTTACTTTGCACGTCCTGATAGCTTAATGCACAACGAAACATTATATAGCTATCGAATGCGCTTAGGGCGCCGACTTGCTACTGAATCTCCAGTAGAAGCGGATATAGTATTTGGTGTACCAGACTCAGGAATACCTGCTGCAATTGGTTATTCCCAAGAATCAGGAGTTAAATACGCTGAGGGATTAATTAAAAATCGCTACGTTGGACGTACATTTATCCAACCGACACAAGCAATGCGTGAGTCGGGAATTAAAATGAAACTTAACCCACTCAAAGATGTTCTGGTTGGCAAGAGAGTGATAATTATTGATGACTCGATTGTGCGAGGTACAACTAGCCGTAAACTAGTAAAAGCTTTGCGTGACGCAGGCGCCATCGAAGTGCATATGCGAATATCCTCACCTCCAGTCACTCACCCTTGTTTCTACGGTATAGATACAGACACTCAAGACCAGCTAATTGCCGCACGCTTGTCTGTAGAAGAAATTCGCAAACAACTAGAAGTTGATAGTCTTGCTTACCTCAGTTGGGAAGGAATGCTAGAAGAAACCCAAGAAGACACCAACAGCTTTTGTTCAGCATGTTTCACAGGTGACTACCCTGTAGCTATACCCGAACAAGTCAAACGCACAAAACTAGTCCTAGAAAAAGTTACAGTCTAATACTGTTGCAATTTATCTTGTAAAATCATGTTTTGTGGAATGGGCATCCTTGCCCGTTCCATCTGAATACTTCTAAAAACAACAAGAGCATCTCAATTATGCTTGTGCAGAATTGAAATGCTCTTGAAGTGACAGTAAATTTTTATTATCAAAAATGGGCCAAGATTTTATATAACCTGAACCATTATTGCAATTAAATTTCTATCTATGATGAATTTACTTAAAATGACCTTAAACCAGGAATTTTAATATCTGTTATTACGGAAGTTGCCTCTGCGGTCTCCACCACCACCACCAAATGAACCTCTGTTGTTCTCTCTTGGTTTAGCTTTATTAACCTTGAGGTCTCGTCCCATCCATTCAGCACCGTCAAGAGCTTCAATAGCAGCTGCTTCTTCAGCTTCTGTACTCATCTCAACGAAACCAAAGCCACGAAGACGACCGGTTTCTCGGTCTGTGGGTAGTTGAACTCGCTTTACAGTACCATACTCTTGGAATACAGCATTTAAGTTTTCTTCTGTAACCTCATAGGAGAGGTTGCCTACATAAATTGACATCTATTTTTCTCCGAAATTAAGCATGTTTAGAGATCTAGATTTCGGAGAAAAGTCCGTGAATAGTGAAAACAAACGTGGTCGTCCGAATTAAGTCTCGTCAGCAATTATAGCACAGTTTGCTTCTTCTCAAGGTGAATAGAGTGAAATCTATTTCTCTACGTACTCCGTGTCTCTGTGGTAAATAGATATACGCTTCACAATTTTTCACAATGAAGACTAGCTTCGCTGCAAAAACTCAATATTTGGTATTAATGGGTCTGAAACAACACCTACACCAATAAAACCCCAACGTTTTAGTATACCTGGAACTTGGCTATTGGAAACCATCTCAATTCCTAAACGACTTGCATATTCAGAGGCGTGGGTATTGAGATAGCTCAAAGCGTCGTATTGCTCTTTAAATAACAGCAAGTAACTTGATTCGTTTTCATGAGGACGCGCTGCCAAGTACTTACCGTCAGTTTTAGAACGCATTATATAGTAAAAATCGAGAGCCATAATATTATAGTGCTGAGTAGAAAGTGCTGAGTGCTGAGTAGATGATATAGTGCTGAGTAGAAGAGGAGCGGAGTTATTACTCAGCACTCAGTACTCAGTACTCAGCACTCAGCACTCATTACTCAGCACTCATTACTAATTGAGGTCTTCGAGTTTGATGCGTGGGTCTGCGGCTTTGAGCAGTAAGTCGGCTATTAAGTTGCCTATAATTAACAGAACGGCGCCCATAACCAAGCTTGCCATTAGTAAATATAAATCTTGAGCTTGTAATGCCTGTAATGTTAACCTACCCAAACCGGGCCAATTGAAGAAATATTCTGCAATAAAGGCGCCATTCAATAAACCAGCTAGCTCAAACCCTAAAAGAGTAATTAGCGGGTTGATAGCATTGCGAAGCGCATGAACATAGATAACACGGTTTTCTGGTAAACCTTTCGCACGCGCTGTTTGAATATAATCTTGTCGTAGTACATCAAGTAGTTCACCACGGGTAATGCGTTGTAACCCAGCAAAGCTAGTAACACTCAAGGCAATTGTGGGTAAAAACATATGCCAAACAATGTCAATAAATTTACCAAATATATTTAATTCATCGTGGTAAATACTCGTCATACCCCCTACCGGAAACAAGGGAGCAGTAATTTGAGCAAATATTAATAGTATGAGCGCAGTCACAAAACTAGGAAAACCTTGCCCAGCATAACTAATTACCTGCAAAATTCTGTCGGCAGCACGATTTTGCTTCACAGCAGCAAAAATACCTAGAGGAATTGCAATTGCCCAAGTTAGGACTAACGAGGAAATAGCTAAATATAGTGTCGCTGGTACCCGTTCCCATAACAACGACGAAACCGAACGCTGATAAACAAAACTTTGTCCAAAGTCCCCTTTCGTAATAATTCGTCGTAACCACAGGAAAAATTGCTCAAACCATGACTTATCCAAACCAAACTGGCGTTTTAGCTCCGCAATTCGTTCTGGCGAAATTTTCGGATTTTGCCGCAATGTATCCAAATAATCACCAGGCGACAATTGAATAATGATAAAAGATAATGCAGACGCAAAAAATAAAGTGAACAGCGCTTGAGTCACACGCTTAATGATATATACAAAAGTATCACTTGTTATAAATCTTATTATTGAATCTTTTCCCGATTCCCAAGAAACCCTGCTTGCTGTCATAATGATAATTTAATAGTTAATAGTAGGGTGCGTGACGCTAATAAAAAATTCTAACGTAGTTAAAAGACTCGTAGCGTCACGCACCAGTCAATATATTGTGACAATGATTTAATACTCAACGAGCGAGATAATCGGTACATTTGGTAAAGACGCTCGCCCGTTTAAGTCCTGTAGCTCGATAATAAACCCAAATCCCACCAGATTGCAGCCGCACAACTGTAACAGTTTAGCGGTCGCAGCAGCAGTACCACCAGTTGCAATTAAATCGTCTACGATTAAAACTTTGCAATCTGGTTGAATAGCATCCTGATGGATTTCCAAACAGTCAGTACCATATTCTAATTGGTACTCGATAGAATGGACGGCACTTGGCAATTTGCCTGGTTTACGTACCGGAATAAAACCAGCACCTAATTCGTATGCTAAAGGAGTACCAAAAATGAATCCCCGTGATTCCATGCCTACTACGTAATCGACTGTTAAGTTTGCGTCAATACATCTTTGTTTCAGTAAATCTATGGTGTATCGTAATCCCTTCGCATCACGCAGTAATGTTGTAATATCCCGAAATACAATACCTGGCTTAGGAAAATCTGGGATGTCCCGAATTAATGACTTTAAATCCATACAATCAAATCCATACAATATATTTAATTAAATCAGTTGATGTTGGCGCCGAAGCGTTAAATATACGGATGGCGTCATCTCGTCAAATCGTCCATTATAACGGTATTCGTTTGATTTGCGGACTCCGTTACACTCTTATCATTGACGATTAACCCAATCTACACGAAGCTAGGGATGGAACAACCCACCCCGCTCATAGCAATCAAACAGGAATCATAATGAATGATGCAGGTAAGATGTAGCTTTATTCGTCAGATGTGATAACGAAAGTGGGTAAACTATGTAATAAAAACATTGATTCCTTGTATACGGAAACCTTTCAATCGAATGAGTAACTAATGTATATATCAGGCAGTGCTTTGTCGTCGCTCCCAGGAGGGTGTAAAGGTTAACGCTTGGGTATCTTTAAGTAGTTTTATGTAGTCATATGCAGCCTTGTAGTGGTATTTATAATGAATGTCTCAGCTAGTTTAACGCCCTATAACCATAATTCAATGCCGTCGTCGCTTCCGATGATTTTGGACACTTTACCAGAACCAGCGATTGAGGGACAAGATTGTCCCCGTCGAACTCGGTTGCAAATCGACCTAATTTTACTCGCGATTGAAGCTTTAGAGCTAGGAGGTTCTGAAGCAATTTTGGCTTTTGCTGAAGAATTAGACCTCAAAGGTATTATTAAAGACCGAGTAAATCTGTGGCGAATGCGTAGCAGTAACCCAATGCGAAGAGCGCATATACGGCGCCCTTTAACTATTATGGAAGCAAAAGCCTTAGTAGTAATAGCCTGTTACATTGCACGTCGCTTAACAGTTACAATTCGCCAATTGCTGATGATATACCAGCAAATGACCGATAAACAAATACCACTCGAACAAAATCTTAGGTTATCGAACTACTTAGAAAGGTTCCGCGCGCATTTCAAAAGCCGCATGAATCCACGTCGTACGTCGGGTGTATTATCTGTAACTAGCGACGAAAAACTTGATGAGCTAGCAATTGATTTGCTGGGCAAATTATTATTTTGTACCGGAACTGCTGGAATGCAACGGTTTTGGATTAGCCTTTTTGACGGTGAAGTGAATTAAAATTATGAATATTCAAAGAAAATATAGTTTACCCAATTGCACCCTGCTTCTCGAAGGTTTAAGCGACGCATCGAAAGCCACACATTTTCAAGAAATGCGTCCAGAACTATCTATATTAGTTAATGTAGAATGCTATTTATCTGGTTTAAAGCAACCCCTAGTTGGTGGACGTGAATTTTTTGAAAACTTAGTACGTGTAGTTAGTGGTTATGCACAAGAGTTCTTGAGCAATGTTCCAAACCCACTCGCGGAAAATAAAGATACTGACATAGTACAACTGCACACAATTGATAGCAATCGCCACAAATTAATTGTTAGTTCAGAAACTGTTCATGTTGACTCTTTTAATTCTGATATTAAAATGCCCGTTGAAATCGAACTTAATACAGTACAATTGTTCGATTTAGTTGAAGCGGTAGACCAATTTTTTGCGGATACCCAAACACTACCAGAATTAACTTTAGCCCTTCAATCATCTCGACGTCCAGGTGGCGCCAGTGACTCTGTAACAAAACAGATTGTACCAGCAACAGTAGGGTTATCGAGTTTAGCGGCAGCAGCGCTTGCATTTAGCTTAATTCCCACACCGCAACCAAGGGTAGCACAACCCGAAGCTCAAAAAGACTCAAATAGTCTAACAGCGAATTCGACGCCAAATGTGGCAACTCCGGTTGGAGTTTCACCCACCCCAGTAGTAACCGATGCTGCAACTGTTCCCACACCTGGAATAACAGCAACTCCTACTCCTACTATAGAGACTTTTTTGGCGCCGACTCCTGGAGTAACACCAACACCAACATCAACACCAACAGTTGCAGCGACTCCAGGTGTACCACAAGATATTGAGGCACTTTTAAAGACAGTTCCAGAAATAACCGACCCATCACAACTACGCGCATTAAATCGCCAATTATACAACCAAATTAACCCAGCTTGGGCAGGACGCGGCGCCTTAAATGAAGATGTAGTATTTCGTGTGGGTGTAGGAGCTGATGGTGCAATTCTTGGCTATAAACCAGTGAACAAAAATTCAAATGACGCAGTAAGTCAAACACCTTTACCCAATTTGCTTTACAACCCTGCAACAAGAAGTTTAGCAACAAATGAACCAATCGCTCAGTTTCGAGTTGTATTTAGAAAACAAGGAGTGTTAGAAGTTAGTCCTTGGTTGGGTTATTCTAAACCACCACAAGTAGTTGGCGAAAAAATTAAAGATGCAAATCAACTCAAAGAATTAAATACAAAACTATACGATACGCTTCGTAATAGTTGGGGTGGTACGCCAAGCTTCAACACTGACTTAAAATACAGAGTAGCAGTGAATAAAGAAGGTGTAATTGCTGACTACGAACCATTAAACAAAGGAGCTTTTGACTTTTACCGAGAAACTCCCCTGCCTAAAATTTTTAATGAAATCTACGGTTCTAATGTTGCTCCACCAGATACTAAGCAACCTCTCGCTCACTACGAAGTTATATTTAAACCCAGTGGGACGTTAGAAATTCAACCTTGGGAAGGATATCAATAAAAAGTGAAAAGTGCTGAGTGCTGAGTGCTGAGTGCTGAGTGCTGAGTGCTGAGTGCTGAGTTAGGAGTTAGGAGTTAGGAGTTTGAAGTTAGGAGTTGGGGAAGACATAAATTGTCATTCTGAGCGCAGCGAAGAATCTTTAAAATTTTAAGAAGTTATAGAGATGCTTCACTACGTTCAGCATGACATAGAAGGACACTCAGCACTCAGCACTCAGCACTCAGCACTTTATTTAACAATTCGTCCCATATAATTACCCCACAATTGTGCGGCTTGAGCGCTGCTACCAGATGTGGGTTTAATTTCGTCGTTGCCAAGCCAAATACCTGTGGCAAGGCGCCGACCGGGAATAAAACCAATGAACCAAAGGTCTACGTTTTTATCGGTAGTACCAGTTTTGCCTGCTTCTCCAAAACCAATTGCGGCGCCTTTTCCTGTACCGTTTGTAATTACACCCCTAAGTAACTGCGTCATTGTAGAAGCTACGTTTTTTGAGAGAACACGCTTGTTAGCATCTGGGTCTTGGTCGTAGGAGTAGATAACGCGACAGGTTTTTAAATCATTACGGTCAGGACAATCACTACTGTCTAAAATGCGACTAATTGCGTGAGGACGATTTAGTAAACCGTTGTTAGCAATGGCGCCGAATGCTCCTGTCATTTCTAATACATTTACAACGCTTTGCCCTAGTATTAAACCAGGCACCGGGTCAAGCGGTGAACGTATTCCCAAACGTTTTGCTTCTTCGACAACTCTGTTTAGCCCAACATCCTGCGCTACTCTCAAGGCAATTGGATTTTCTGATAGAGCTAATCCTGTTGCTAGACTCATACTACCACCAGCACCCGACCGACAAGGTTTATACAAAAACCCTTGCCAACGTAAAGCATCACAGGAATAAGACCTAGAAGGCGAAAATCCTTTCTCTAAAGCTGCTGTGAAAGCAAAAATTTTGAAAGTTGAGCCTGGTTGGCGTTTTGCTTGAAAAGCACGGTTGAATTGACTGCGACGGTAGTCTGTACCACCTACCATTGCTAAAATTGCACCCGTACTCGTATCAATAGTTACAATTGCCCCTTGTGAGTAACCGACTTGGGCGCCCGAAGTACGTACTGAATTACGCAGTGCTGTTTCAGCTTGAGTTTGAATTATTGGGTCGAGTTGCGTCTCAACAATAAAATTGCCTTCTCGTGCTAACTCTGCCCCCAATATTGTTTCAAGTTCAGAATAAACATAATCGTAAAAATAAGGGGCAATAGTTTTTGCCTGCTGTTCGCAAACTTTAGGACTAATTTCTACTGGTGAACGTCGAGCGCGGTTATATTCATCTTGCTTGATTTTGCCCATATCGAGCATACGCCGCAAAACACGGTTACGATATTCGATTGTTCGGAATTTTCTCTCTCCGGCGCCGCAGTAATCGAATCGATTTGGTGCTGGTAGAATTGCCACTAGCATTGACGCTTCAGCTAAAGTTAGTTCTTTTGCTGATTTGTCAAAATAAAATCTTGATGCATCCTCAAAACCAGAAGTATTGGCGCCTAAGAAGACTCGGTTGAGATAAGTAAGCAAAATATCGTTTTTGCTGTAAAAAGTCTCTAATTTGAGCGATACAACAGCTTCACGAAACTTACGACCAAGTGAATCTTGGGTTCCAACATAATCGCGGAACAAACTGCGCGCTACCTGCTGTGTTATCGTCGAAGCACCTTGTTGAACATCACCACTACGAGCATTAATGGTTAACGCCCGTAACACCCCTAATGGGTCAACACCAGGATGCCAATAAAAACGGCTATCTTCCGAAGCGACGACGGCATTAGCTAGGTAAGGGCCAAAGTCTTCCATCTGTTTGAGGTCGATGTGCGCGATAGTTCTTGTTTCGCGCAGTGGAGTAATACCGTCGCGTGCTGTAATTACAATTGGTGAACGTGTGGCGCCAGGAAGCGGACGAACTGAAAATTTCAACCACTCAACACCAACAGTTAAAGCAACTAAACCAGCTACAGCACCAACCCCATAACCTGTCCACGTGGCAGCTTTAACATACCAAGGTGGTGGGTCAACATATTGCAAGCGCACCGAAGCGGCAAGTTCCGGTGGTCCAAGAGTCAAGATATCGCCGTGACGTAACTCTAAGGTGTTGACGCGACGTTTACCTCGATAAATACCATTTGTAGAATTTTCATCTTTAATTACAAATACTGGGCGCCGCTGACTAGAGTCGCGTGACAGCGACAAATGTATTTGGCTAACCACTGGGTTGCGGACAACAATATCGGAGGATTTTGAACTGCGACCAAGCATATATCGGTCGCCTAGCAACGGATATACTTCTGCTTGAGATGCCCCCGCATCTTGTACCCAGAGTTCCGGAACTCTGGCATTTGGCTTGAGTGCTAATTTGGAAAAATCGACTCGAGCTTGAATTGTCTGCACTGCTTGCGTCAACTGACCAAGCAAAGTTTGCGGTTTTTGAGGTTGGGGGGAACTCATCTACTATTCACACCACGGTTTTTACTTAAAATTTAGCTTAAAATTTAGACTTACTTACATGCGATGCTAGCTATTCCACCATTGTAATCACAAGCCTAACAAGACGCTGGTTGTACTGAATTGTTTCCAACTCAATAGATACTAAATAAATATACATTAATTAAATTTATTAATTAGAATTACTTTGTCAATAATGTTACATACTTATTAAAACTAAATATACACTCATTAACTCTTTGATTGACTTGAGCCAATACTCTATACTATTGTCTATATCTAAGTTACACTGTCTTCAGGAAATATATATATTCTGATATATTGGTGCTAGTGTAATCTAGTAAGCAATATATAGCTGACATAAATTTTACATGATTTGATTGCCTCAACACCCAAAAAATTAGTTGTGGTACATATTTTTATTGAAGATACATCCCTATAAGGGAAGATTTTCTAAAACCCGTTGTTTGATTTAATGGGCGGAGTATGTGTCGAGGTGTTGAGGTTAAGTAATATGAAGGAAAAATTCCTGACCTTAGTAGGTACAGCCTTCGGATTGGCGCTATCTTGCAACGTAGCTTCCGCTCAATCAACAAAATTTCCAGAGTTGATTCAAGCACAAAGAGAAAACGAGTCCAAGGTTGCTCAAGCAGCACCTCCGAAAGAACTAGCTCCTGACGTAATGGAAATTTTATGTAAAAATTATCCATTAAATTCACGATGTGAAGGTCGTGCAAATGCGAATCCAGCAGGTGAAAGTGGCAGTTCATCAGAACAAAACACTCCTGGTGTAACTGGCAGTCCAACAGGAGGCAGTACTCCAGTTGATCCATCTACAACAACAACTCCAGATTCATCCACTCCTGGTACAGGTACTAGCGCACCTAGTGATACCAACCCAACAGGCGCCCCAAGTCCTGAAGGTACCGTTAACCCCGTAGAACCAGGTACTACTAATCCTGGTAGCATTAATACTCCTGGTAGCACCCCTACACCTGGTACAGGTAGCAGCGCACCTAGTGATACTAACCCAACAGGCGCCCCAAGTCCTGAAGGTACCGTTAACCCCGTAGAACCAGGTACAAATAATCCTGGTGGCAGTAATCAACAAACCGTTCCAGTTACACCATTACCTGGTAGTAGCAACGAAACCCCAGGTGCAACTCCTTCTGTACCTGGTAGCAGTAATGAAACTCCTGGTGCAACTCCTTCTGTACCTGGTAGCAGCATTGAAACCCCAGGTACAACTCCTGGTGCAACTCCGGATGCTGGTGGCAGCAATAGACAAACTGCACCCCTAACTCCATTACCAGGCACCCCTGGCAGTTCAGGTAATGAGATTAACCCAAGTGGTAGTTCTAGTGAACAATTAAGAACACCTGCTTCTGATACACCAAGCAGTACAAGTGAGCCATTAAAGGCGCCAACATCTGGAACACCAGATAATATGACTTTACCTGGTAACACTCCACCCGCACTTAATCCTGGTTCAGGTTCTGAAGTAGCACCTGGTGGTTTTAAAAACTAGAAACTGCTTTCAATCGCTTTGATTCAAACTCAAAAATTCCAAAATCCCGGTTTCGTAAAAGTTACCGGGATTATTGTTTTTATTGCCGATGGTCAGAACTAGGACTTTTTTGGAAACTACCCAAAATTAAACAAGCAATACCGACATTAATAAATACGTCAGCAAGATTGAATACAGGAAAGTTAATCAGGCGAAAATCTAAAAAATCGACGACGTAACCGAGTACAAATCTATCGATTCCATTACCCATTGCTCCACCAAGGATAAATCCATACCCAAGTCTGTCCCAAAAACTTAATTCGGGTCCGAACAACGCCAAAGCCATCAAAGCTAAACTAACAATTAACGATAACCACCGTAATGATTCTACTTGCCCATCTAATATGCTAAATGCGGCGCCGTAGTTACGAACATAGGTAAAATGAAACACTCCAGCGATTAAAGGTTGTGTTTGTCGCAGTTGAAAACTTTGTAATATCCAGTATTTTGTCAACTGGTCTAAGAAAAAGGCAGTTAGAGCAGCTATCCAGAAATTGCGATTTTTTAGGTGCATTACTTGGTTGGGACTTGTTCAAGGACTATAAAACATTAATAGAACATTAAATGGCGTAGTATAAACGCGATAACAGTCACAGCACAAACTACAATAAGCTGTCCGGGTAGCGCGTACCAAGAATATTTTAAGATTGCTTGCACCAATGTTTGTGCTTCTGTGCCTTTCCATTGGAATATATAACCAAGCGCAAGATAGATAATGCCGCAAACGTGGACAGTGAACAAACCACATAAACAGCTAAACGCAAGACTCTCAAGTCGTGGTCTAGCTTTAAATGCTATTAAACCGCAAATCCAAGCTCCTGGTATAAACCCAAGCAAGTAACCAAACTGCAATAACTTGATATAACCAATACCACCACCTTCAGAAAATACTGGCAGTAAGGTTAAACCCATCACTAAGTAAGCAATTTGTGCTAAGGCGCCGGCATTTTTACCACCTAAACATCCAACCAGTAGTACTCCACCAATTTGATAGGTAACTCCTAGAGAAAAAGTTTGGATTCCGTGCTGACCCCAGTTCCAAGGTAGCGTGGTGACATACGCTTCGAGGAAGGTGCCCCCCATCGTCAGCAGTAAGCCAATCATTGACCATAATAATTGATTGGACGCAGCTAGCATTCTATTTAAGAGAATTTCACGAGACACTCTATGGAATATCAATATATATAAGCAAAAATTTGTATAAGATACCATTAAATGGCTAAGAGTTGGAATTATAACCGAGTAAATACTATATCTAAGGTTATATATATCACTGATGTAATTAAATATACTGAACGGTACGTCATATGCCGCTAGTCAGGTGACAGTATTAGTGCAAAGAGTCTAAAGCCAGTCTATAGTTAATGTTTGGCGTGTATTTAAACCATGATACTGAGTATGCTTTATTGTTCCATAGTTAACATAATATTTTCAAATGGTTCTTGTCTCTTTTAACCTTATCTTAAGATACGCACGATATTGTTAGCACTGTAACCCCTTTTTATAATTTACCTTCCATGCTTTCCTCTAACCCTGTCAAAAATCACAAACGCATCATGGGTATTATTCCCGCGTTAGCTCTATCAATGAGCTTGGCTGCTTGCGGTGGTGGAGACCAAGCCACAAATACATCAACTCCTGGTGCCGAAGCTTCACCTGGTGCAGCACAAGAAGCAACTGCTTCAGCCCCTGGTAAGCTTGACCTAGGTGGTAATGTACAGCTAACAGGTGCAGGCGCCTCATTTCCTGCTCCATTGTATCTAACATGGTTCCAAACTTTAAATCAAAAATATCCTAACTTGCAAATCAACTATCAATCAGTTGGTAGCGGCGCCGGTGTTGAGCAGTTTACTAAAGGTACTGTAGATTTTGGTGCTAGCGACGTAGCGATGAAAGATGACGAAATTGCCAAGGTACCTGCTGATAAAGGAGTTATTTTGCTGCCAGTAACTGCTGGTAGTATTGTACTAGCTTACAATCTGGCTGATGTTCCTGAACTCCAGTTACCTAGAGCTGTTTACGCTGATATTTTGCTAGGTAAAATCAAGACTTGGAATGACCCTGCAATTGCGAAAGCTAACCCAAATGCAAAGCTACCTAATACACCGATAACAGTTGTATATCGTTCTGATGGTAGCGGTACTACAGGTGTATTTACAAAGCATATGAACGCAATTAGCCCAGAGTGGAAAACCAAAGTAGGTGAGGGTAAATCTGTAAAATGGCCCGTAGGTATTGGTGCTAAAGGAAACGAAGGTGTAACCGCGCAAATTGGTCAAACAGCAGGTTCAATTGGTTATATTGAATACGGTTATGCCAAGCAAAACAACCTTAAGTTTGCTGCTTTGGAAAATAAAGGCGGAAAATTTATAAAACCTGATGAGCAATCAGGCGCCAAAACTTTAGAATCAGTAACATTACCTGAGAACTTGCGCGCGTTTATTGCCGACCCAGAAGGTGCTGATTCTTATCCAATTGTTAGCTACTCCTGGTTATTGGTTTACAAAAAATATCCTGATGCAGCTAAAGCTAAAGCAGTTGAAGCAATGGTTGAGTATGCTTTAACTGAAGGTCAAAAGGCCGCTACAGAGTTAGGTTACATTCCTTTACCTGCCAATGTAGTGCAAAAAGTAGCAGCCGCAGCAGACCCAATTAGTGCTGAATATAAGATTAGCGTCGGTGGTGGTGCTGGTGGCGCCAGTGCAACTAAACCATAAACGTATTGTTTAGACGTATTGTACAGACGTAACATGTTACGTCTCTACGTGTTCGCTCCCACATTTATTTAGTATTGATGGGTAAATTGATTCATGAGTAGTTTAGCTCAAGGTAGTCAGGCTTCGGCAAAATCGCGCTCAGAGGTTGACAAAAACCTAGACCGTGGTTTTATTTGGATAACAAAACTTTTTGCGATTGCAATTGCTGTCATTTTAGTATGGATATCAATTCAGGTTGCGCTACAAGCAATGCCTGCTATTCAACAGTTTGGTGTAGGGTTTTTGTTTGAAACCGACTGGAACCCAGTAGTTAATGAGTACGGTGTACTTCCACAGGTATACGGAACTCTTTTTAGCTCTTTGATTGGACTGTTAATATCTGTACCGCTTGGAGTTGGTGCTGCAATTCTTCTCTCCGAAGACTTTTTACCAGGAAAAGTCAAAATAGTACTGGTGTTCATGGTAGAACTGCTAGCGGCAATTCCTAGCGTAGTTTACGGAGTTTGGGGACTTTTTGTTTTGGTTCCTTTATTAACAAATGTTGGGAAAGGTTTGAATGCGACCCTAGGATTCATACCATTCTTTAGTACTACTCCAACAGGTCCAAACATGTTGGTTGCAGGAATTATCCTAGCAATCATGACTTTACCGATTATTACAGCAATTTCGCGCGATGCTCTCAACTCAGTTCCTCCTAGCTTGCGGCAAGCGTCTTTAGGATTAGGCGCCACACGTTGGGAAACTATATTACAAGTTCTTGTGCCTGCTGCTTTTTCCGGAATAGTTAGTGCGGTGATGCTGGCACTTGGTCGAGCGATGGGTGAGACAATGGCGGTGACAATGTTGATTGGTAACTCGAATAATATCAGCCCTTCGTTATTCTCACCAGCAAACACAATTTCTTCTCTACTTGCGAACCAATTTGCGGAAGCTAGCGGTTTGCAGGTTGGTGCTTTGATGTACGCAGCGTTGGTGTTGTTTTTCTTAACGTTCATAGTTAACGTCTTGGCGGAATTAATTGTGATGCGAGTCAAGCGAATATAGTTAATTAGATAGTGTTGAGTAAAATATGCCTTCTAATTTGTCAGATAGTTCAGGTAATTCGAGCGGATACACAATGGGTAGCTTAGTCCGCTCTCCTTCTGCTCCTAGGACGATGTTTAATTCCATCATGACTGGTGTTGCATTTTTTTGCGGCGCAGTTGCGATTTTTACCTTGGCAGCAGTACTTTCTTACATTTTGTACCGAGGGTTCGGTAGTATTAGCCCTAGAGTATTTACTGAATTACCACCGTTGCCATTTGGACCATCGCAGGGAGGTTTCGGTAACGCCATTCTTGGCACTTTCATCATGGTATTGATTGGTGCTTTCATTAGTATCCCAGTGGGAGTTCTAGCTGCAATTTATTTAACCGAGTTTAGTTCTGGTAATTTAGCTCGATGGATACGATTTGCTACAAACATTTTGAGCGGAGTACCTTCAATCATTGCAGGTGTATTTGCTTACGGTGTCGTAGTTCTGACCTTAAATAGATTGGGGTGGGGTTCATACTCCGCAGTTGGTGGTGGATTTGCGTTGTCAATTTTGATGCTACCAATTATCGTTAGAACTACAGATGAATCATTGCAGTTAGTATCCAACGACTTACGACAAGCTGCTGTCGGTGTCGGCGCCACAAAATTCCAAACAGTTGCCTCCGTAGTTCTGCCAGCAGCAGTACCAGCGATTGTTACAGGTGCAACTTTGGCAGTGGCACGCGCGGCAGGTGAAACAGCACCTTTATTGTTTACAGCTTTATTTTCATCAGGTTGGCCATCATTAACACCTCAAGGATTACTTCAACCAACAGCATCTTTAGCTGTTTTGGTTTATAACTACGCGATTTCTCCTTATGAAAAGTGGAAGTCACTAGCTTGGGCAGCATCTTTGGTTTTGGTGCTAATGGTTTTAATAGCCAGTATCATTGCCAGACTTGCAACCAGACGCAAAACTTACTAAACCAATCTGAAAAAGCATATTAAGAAAATTTCTTTTTAGCTTTATCAAACACATTAAATAACACAGCACAATAGCACATACATTATGGCTACTAACATTCGTACAGCCAATGATACAGATACAGTTCTGAGAACTGAAGGGTTAAATGTTTACTACGGTAACTTTTTAGCAGTCAGCAATGTTTGGCTTGATGTCCCTAGAAATCAAGCTGTAGCATTTATTGGTCCTTCTGGTTGCGGTAAAAGTACAATTTTAAGATGTTATAACCGTCTTAATGACTTAATCGAAACTTTTCGGGCTGAAGGTAATGTTATTTACCAAGGTCATAACTTATATGCTCCTAATGTTGACCCAGTAGAAGTACGTAGAAGAATTGGAATGGTTTTCCAGCGTCCAAACCCATTTCCCAAATCTATTTATGACAATATTGCTTGGGGCGCCAAGATTAATGGCTTCAAAGGCAACATGGATCAACTTGTCGAAAGTAGCCTTAAAAAAGCTGCGTTATGGGATGAAGTTAAAGACAAACTTCGTCAAAACGGTTTGTCATTATCTGGTGGACAACAACAGCGTCTGTGTATCGCGCGCGCAATTGCAGTTCAACCTGATGTTATCCTTATGGATGAACCATGTTCAGCACTTGACCCAATTTCGACCTTGCGCGTTGAAGAATTGATTCACCAGTTAAAAGAGCAATATACAATTATAATCGTTACCCACAACATGCAACAAGCATCGCGCGTTGCTGATAAAACAGCCTTTTTCAACGTTCAAACATCTGAAAAAGGTGGTCGTACAGGTTATTTAGTTGAATACGAACGCACTGAGAAAATTTTCCAAGACCCTCAACAAGAAGCAACTAAAGAATACATCAGCGGTAAGTTTGGTTAATTTTTAGCTGCGAAAAATGCAATGCGGATTGACAATTTTGAATCCTAGGTATTTCTTACCTAGGATTTTGTTTTTTTTACAGCGTCATATTGAACGCAGTGTAAAGCGGAGCTTTTCCCGAAGGGAAACATCTAAAAAATTTACTAGAAGCAACCGCGTGAGCCTGAAAGCCTGTAATCATGACTTTAGTCATGGACAGTTTAAAACTTTTGACACATATACCATCAAAGTTTACCGTATATTATAGATATAAAAACAGTTAGGCGCCGAACGCTTATAAGCACCTGTAACCTGAATCTATGCAGCCAACGAATAATCTGGCATAACGGAAAAACTAGCATTGGCTTTATTTTGATATTTTTATACGGAAAAGCTATATATGACATTAGACACATCAAATCCTGTAGATAGTGCGGGTTTTTTACCAGATATTCCAGAAAAAAAGAAAAAGCGTAAAATTAGTTGGCTACCTTGGGTGCTAATCTTAGGGCTTTTAGGTGGAATTGGCTATGCGGTTTATCGTCAAGTAGTAATTGTTCCTGCTATTGAAGCTAAAAGCAAGGTTTTAACGCAACCTGTAGAAAGGAGAACTTTACCTGTAAAGGTTTCGGCGAATGGCACTATTAAGCCCGAACGGTCGATTAATATTAGTCCTAAGCAGTCAGGTGTTCTCAAATCGCTACTTGTAAAAGAAGGTGATACTGTTAAACAGGGACAAATTATTGCTTATATGGATGATTCCAACTTGCTTGGACAACTTACTCAAGCAAGGGGACAGTTAGCACAGCAAGAATCTAATTTACAAAAGTTAATAGCAGGAAATCGTCCTCAAGATATTGCTTCCGCACAAGCTGCATTAGACGAAGCAGAAGCAAATTTACAAAAAGCTATAGTTGGTAACAGACCTCAAGATATTGGTCAAGCACAAGCGCGTTTACAACAGGCTACAGCAAGTTTAACTAAAGCTGAAGATGATTTACGTCGTAATCAGCAGCTTTACACTAGTGGCGCCGTTTCGCTACAAGTTGTAAATCAAAGTCGTGCAGATAGAGACAGCGCACGAGGTCAAGTTACAGAAGCACAACAAGCATTGGCATTACAAAAAGCAGGTTCACGCACAGAAGATATTGACACTGCGCGCGCACAAGTTAGACAAAGACAACAAGCTTTAGCGCTTTTAAAAGCGGGAACTCGACAAGAAGATATTTCAGGTGCGCGCGCTCAAGTAGAATCTGCGCGCGGTTCGTTACGAACTGTTCAAACTCAAATTAATGACACAATACTTCGGGCGCCTTTTGATGGTGTTGTAACGCAAAAATATTCTGACCCAGGCGCCTTTGTAACACCAACAACTTCAGGTAGTGCTGTATCTAGTGCAACATCTTCGTCTGTTGTATCTCTCGCTTCAACAAATCAGTTAGTAGCAAATGTTGCAGAAGTAAATATTAGTAAAATTAGTCTTGGGCAAAAAGTACTAGTTACAGCAGATGCTCATCCAGGTGTAGTTTTTGAAGGTCGAGTAACTCAAATTGCTGCTCAAGCTACCGTAGAGCAAAACGTTACTAGCTTTCAAGTCAAAGCAGAAATCGTCTCGGATAACAAAAATCTACTGCGTTCGGGAATGAATGTAACGGCAGATTTTCAAGTTGGTCAATTAGAAAATGCCCTTTTAGTACCAACAGCAGCAGTTGTACGTCAACAAAGAAGAACAGGTGTATTTGTAGCAGGAGAAGATAATAAACCAGTGTTTACTCCTATTGAAACAGGTGTAACAGTAAATAGATATACAGAAGTTAAATCTGGATTGAAAGGAAACGAAAGGGTATTACTTAGCTTTCCACCAGGTTCACGACCTCAGTCAACACCGCGTGGGGGAGTACTTCCTGGTGCAGGTGGTGGTGGTTCAAGACGTGCGGCGCCTTAATTTAATAATTTACATAAAAATGGCAATATGGCAAAGCCTTTACTTCAATACAACAAATCTAAATACAACAATCCTAAACCAAAAAGTAAGCGCCCTATTCCGGTAACAGAAATAATCTCAATGGCGGTTGAAACGCTATGGAGTAACAAATTACGCACTGGATTAACAATGCTAGGTGTAATTATTGGGATAGCCTCGGTTATTGCCATAACATCTGTTGGTCAAGGTGTACAAAAAGGAACCGAGCAACAAATTCAAGCACTGGGGCCTGATGTTCTTTCGGTATTTTCTGGTTCTGCAAGAAGTGGAAATATTCGTCAGGGAACAGGAAGCAGCAGTACATTAACATGGGATGATGCGAAAGCAATTGCAGAACAGGCGCCGTCAGCACAAGCTGTATCTGCTTACTTACAAAGGAATGCACAAGTTGTTTATGAAGGTCAAAACAACTCAACGCCAGTTTTTGGGACAGACTTAAACTACCCACAAGTTAGAGATATTGAAATTCAAAACGGCAGATATTTTAACCAAGAAGAACTCGACACTTCATCATTAGTTGCTGTAATTGGCCCAACAATAGAAAGTAATTTATTTAATCGTAGTGACCCATTAGGTAAACGAATTAGAATTCGAGGTGAAGCTTACGAAGTCATTGGGGTAACAGAGTCGAAAGGTTCGCAGGGAGGAATGGACAGAGATGAAGTCGTTTTTATTCCTTTAACTACTATGTCGGCAAGGTTAGTTGGTAATAATGCTTTATCAGGAGTTTCTGTAAATGCGATTTTAATTAAAGCGGGTGAAGAATTAGATGCTGTACAGTTTCAAGTTACCAATCTCTTACGCTTACGTCACAATATTTATCCACCCCAAGAAGACGATTTTCGCATTACTAACCAAGCTGATATTATTAGTACTTTTACCAATATAGTTGGTTTATTTACAGTCATGGTTGTTGCCATTGCCGGAATATCATTAGTTGTTGGGGGAATTGGAATTGCCAATATTATGTTAGTGTCTGTTGTAGAACGAACGCGCGAAATTGGAATTCGCAAAGCAGTAGGCGCCACAAATTCAGCAATACTCAATCAATTTTTAACCGAAGCAATTGTAATTTCCACGCTTGGAGGAGGTATTGGAATTGGAAGTGGTATTTTAATTGCCTTTATTGCCGCAAATATTTTTAAGTTTCCGTTTGTTATTTCTGTATTATCAGTTATTGCTGGGCTAGCACTTTCACTATCTGTAGGTTTAGTCGCTGGCGTAATTCCTGCACGTAACGCTGCGAAATTAGACCCCATCACCGCTCTCAGAAGCGACTAAAAGAGTGCTGAGTAGAAAGTGCTGAGTGCTGAGTATTACTCTAAACTCCTCTCTTCTACTCAGCACTCAGCACTCAGCACTCATTACTATTTAAAATTATGATTTACATGGAATCGATTACTAAAACTTATCGTTTGGGAGAAATGAGTGTTCCTATATTAAAGGGAATTGAGCTGTTTATTGGGGAAGGGGAATATGTGGCAATAATGGGCGCCTCTGGTTCGGGAAAATCTACGTTAATGAATATTATTGGGTGTCTCGACCGTCCGACATCTGGACACTATATATTAGAGGGCAGAAACCTGACAACTTTTGATGATGATGAATTAGCTTATATTCGTAATCAAAGAATTGGTTTTGTATTTCAGCAATTTAACCTGTTGTCGCGCGCTACTGCTCTTGATAATGTCATGTTACCAATGGTTTACGCTAACGAACGTAAACCACAACGGCGCCAACGAGCATTACAAGCATTACAAAGAGTCGGTTTAGCTGAACGTGTAAATAACCGTCCCAGTCAACTATCAGGTGGACAACAACAGCGAGTTGCTATCGCGCGCGCTTTAGTAAACCGACCAGCACTAGTTTTGGCAGACGAACCAACAGGAGCATTAGATACAGAAACATCCCAAGAAGTAATGAATTTGCTCTCGGAACTCAACGAACAAGGTATCACAATTGTAATCGTTACCCACGAACCAGATATTGCCGCTCAAACCAAACGAATTATTCGAGTGCAAGACGGTTTGATATTACATTGATTATCGGAAAACATTAGGCAGCAGATAGGTGGCGCCTGTGGGCAGCTTCGCGCCTAGCACCGCAATTATAAATATGCTATGATATACTTATTTTAATTGTGAGATAATATATGATTGATAGAGAAGTTACAGGAATTATAAATAAAGATTGCTTTGTTACTTTTGATGAAGAAATAGAAATAACAGAGCCTCAAAATGTAACTATAATTTTCAAAGGAACAAACCAAGATAGTAAACCTGCGAAGCTCAAAACTCAACAGGAATTAACAGATGAAATTATTCAGGGTTTGCATGAAGCTATTACAGGTAAAACAGTTCCGCTATCAGCGCTATGGGATGAAGTAGATGCAGACTGATGATAAGCCTGTCAAGGTAGAACTTACCTTTAATTAATAAATTGAGTGATGGTGAAATAGTCGGCGGCCGTTTAAAGGGATTCGACTATGAAGTATATAAAGTAAGGGTAAAAAATAGTGATAATCAGAAGGGTGCTAGTGGTAGATATAGAGTTATTTACTATGTTAAAACATCCGATTTGGTTATTCTGTGTAATATTTATTCAAAATCAGATTGCGAAAGTATAGATGATAGCTTAATAGAAAAGTCTATTCAAGAATATTTAGAAGAAAATAACTTATAAAATAGCTTGATAAATCTATAAATAACCGTCCCAGTCAACCTTCTTGTATTTTAGGACGGTTTGATATTATATTGATTATCGGAAAACATTAGGCAGTAAGTAGGTGGCGCCTGCATACAAAAGGTAAAAAGCAAAACCGAAGAACAAAGTGTTCAAAACGGTAGCTATATAACCTAAGCACATTAATAAACCGTCAGACTCAATAGTCGCGACCGCCAACAGTAACATTCCCACGGCAGGAATCATATTCGTAGCAGGAGGATATGGTGACATTAGTAATATTGCCAGCCAAGTCAAGCATATGCCATTCAGGCGCCAAGTTAAATCATTATCGGCAATTTTTTCAAAACGTGGTCGAGAAATTTTTTCTAAAACTTTGGTAACACGCTGTAAATTTTGCAGCAGAGCTTGGGCAAAACGTTTAGGAAATTGAAAAGTAGCAATTTTTTTTGGAAGCCACGGTGTACGCCTTCCCAAAGCCATTTGCCCAGCCATCAACAAGCAAGCAACACCGAGAGGAGTACTTAACCCTGGTGGCATAGGCAACAAAAATGGTAGTACCAATAATGCAATCACTAAGCTAAAACCCCGTTCTGAGGTTTCTGCAATAATATCGCCCAGAGTCAAAGGTTTATCAGCTAAATGTTGCAATAAGGTCTTAATATCTTGAGAAAATCTCAGGTGCATAATACTTCAGAGTAATGGATATCGATAAAATGATTATTACCAAACTTTACTCTAATCCATACCTAGAGTTTGTATCCGCACAATCAAGCATTAGTATTTTACCAATTTTCTAGCCGTTACAATCAGCTATATTTATGAATCTTTTGTACTAGTGTATATAGTTTTTCCTAGAGGATATAATTTTGACTGAATTTATTCTCTAGGAATTTTGCTTCTACGTACAAACCGTACATACGAATCTTTTTATGTCATAAATGTAACGTTACCAAACCGTTTATAGAAGCAACGCTATCTACATTATTGACACTGCTCGAATTATTTACCCAGTGGATAGATGGTAATAAATGCTGATTTAAAGCCATTGCTTGCAAACAGCTATTTATACTTGAAGTTGCTTGATTATATGCTGTAATCTTTTGTTCGACTACATTTAATAAACGTTGGTTTTGAGCAATTTTCTCTGTTGCTTCTTGTTCTAAAGTTTTCTCTAAATAGCTACGCGCGCTCGCATACTGTTGTAATATTGCATAAGCTTGTTTGTCTGCTAGCGGTAGAAGTTGATTTTTTAGAGTTTGGTTAATTGTTTGACGGAAGGTTTTGCGGATGGTGCTAGATACTTTTGGCTCAAAGTCTAACTTTAATAGTTGTCGAATTTCTGGTTCTGCGTCTACCATGCTTTCGCTGTCGTAACCAAGTGAGGTTTGCTGTAATGTTTTGCGAAAGTGGTTGATAGAAAAAGTGCCTTCTTCGTAGAATTTTGGACTTTCACGTACAAAACGGTCACATTCTACGCTTGCTGCATTGATTAAAGCTAAAGTTATTTCTTTCTCAATTAATCTCAGTTCAGTCTCAATACCGCTATCGTTACCCAGTAAGCGGTACAATTGACGATAGTAATCTGATGTATTGATACGGGCGCCTAAGCGTTTGAAGTAGTTGCTAATTAATCCTAAAGTATTTTGAACTAATACGTCTTCGAGTTGATTGGCAAGATAATAAAAAGCTTCTACTAGAATAGCTAATAGCGGCGCCGTTGCATTGCGAGGGTGACTAATAGTCGCGCGTCGATATGCATCTGCTACAGAGAATGATTCTAATAACTCATCTAAACGTTGAATCATTTTTGCTTGAAGCTGTCGAAAATCTGCTTCAAACGCATTACACTCATTGTTAATTGTATTGTTTACCTCTTGAGTAAGATGAGAGCGCAGTGCATTACCAATTTCTTGTAACTCGCGGTTGAGACGCTGTAACTCATGGCTTTTCATCGCTTCTATTTCACGCGGTTGACTATATAATTCGCGCTGCACTGTTTGATAATGATTCTTAATTTGAATACAAACTGTTTCTAAATCATCAGCAAGGTTTTTGAATAGTTGTGGACGTTTTTCTTCGTTGAGGTAACGAGTGATGGCGCCTCTAAATTCTTCAATTCCACTATCTCGAATTAATTGTTCGATTAACTCGCTACCCGACTCATCTAAAATTCGCGTATAGTTTTGATTGGGTGTTTCATACCCATTTACCGATATCCGAAACTCAGTTGGAGATAACTTGCCAGAATTTACACAGTAATTATTAAAAGCGTAAACAAATTGTGGTGTTTCTTCTTTACCATTTAATCCTTTAACACTTTCAGCAAAGACTGTATCTAAACCATACCTATCACTATGATTAGTTTGTCGAATCAAACTACCATAAAAACCTAATAAACCACTCGTTTTATAAACCCTGGCACTTTCACGAAACTGCACATTCAATAAACTTTCGAGTCTTTGCCGCAACTGGGAATTATACCAAGTTTCATCAATGCGGTTAAAAACATAAAAAACTCTATCACGTATCCCAGGATTATTAGTGATTGTTTCTATAAGCTGAGTTTCTTCTTTCGTCATTTCACCTGCTGCCGCAGATTTTAACACACACACAACCGCCGAAGTATCAGGATGCTGAATTTTGGCGTAAGCTAAAGCTGCATCACGAGCAACTGGCGCATCAATTCCAGGTGTATCTATAATTACATTACCGTCTTGCAGTAAAGGATGATAACAGTAATATTCAATTCGCTTTAATACCGCACTGTTACTACCTCTACGCGCGTAACTAGCAGCTTCCTTGAGCGTTGTAAAATTGAACTCTTCCATCGAATAGGTTGCATTATCAAGAGTATTAATACGCTGCCTGTTTGCTACATACCCTTCTAATAATAAGATTAATGCCTTTGCTTGCTTGGCTAACTCTGATTTGGTTTCGCCACCTTCTTTCTCAATAATTGCCCTGCATCCTTGCTGCAATAATTCAACAACTTCAGCTTTATTTATATTGCTAACGTTAGCAAAACCTAATTGTTGACATATTGAAATAGCTTGCTCACGAACTTCTGCTTCACTCAAAAACGTCAATACTACTCGTTCTCTATCGGGCGCCGCGTACTCAATCTTACATTCCGTTCCCGTGGCGTGTCCTTCTGCACTATATAATAATTCACGTCCAAGTAGTGCATTGATTAACATAGACTTACCTGCACTAAAGGCGCCTGCAAATACAATTTCAAACTTTGGAGAAATTGCTTTACCCAAAGAAGTTTGGACAGGAGTAATATCGCACGCACGTAACGCTGACTCTTGATGCAAAAGCTCTAAAATCTCATCTACTTGTGCTTTGAGGTTCTGACACTGCAACGGGGACTGTGACATGGTAGACACTTTACTAGTTACTATGCTTACATTCTAAGAATGACCATATTTAACTTGGCTCAGTATTATTACAGAGAAAACTTAAAGAGTTTAGTAATACAAGTATAATATAAGAATGTAGCCTATAAATAATTGAAATAGTCCGGAAAACCGGATTCCTCTTGTTGGTTCTCACTTGGTAAATCATACATTGTTGGCAGAGTTGGGTGAAGAGGAAGGGGTAGGTCTGACCGAGGGATATTGCTAAAACTAGAAGTCATAAGTACTAAACCTCAACTTGACGTGCGGAAGCTTAAGAAAACGCTCAAAGAACGATTATTTAGATTTGGATTGTAAAAATCATTCTATTGCTCAGGAATTATTCCTAGCTGACGCAATTGTTCTGCGAGTTTTGCCGCTTTTATTTTCTCTTCGGCAGCTTCTTGTTTAGCTAACTCAGCTTCTTGTTTAGCTTCAGTAGCTTTTTGTTCAGCTTCGGTAGCTTTTTGTTCAGCTTCGGTAGCTTTTTGTTTAGCCAGTTCAGCTTCTTGTTTAGCTAACTGTGCTTCTTGTTTAGCTAACTGTGCTTCTTGTTTCGCTGACTGTGCTTCCTCTTCAGCAAAAAGAATAAATTCTCCTTCAAGAGTAAACCATCGTAACCATAACTGATCAATACCTAGAAATGTTCCTTGCCATAACCCCAAACTTAAACCTAATTCTGGCACTAATAAGCGTCCGTTGCTAAAATCCGTTGCTTCATAACGACCACCAACAAGATGATACGGCTGAACTTCGTTAGTGTAGCGACTAAACACTATATAGTAAGGGACTCGTAAAATATCTTTGTATACTTTCCACTTTGTTGGAGGTTTATTTTCTTTTTGTTCGGTTTCTCCTAAATCTTCATCTTCTGTACCTGGGGATAATAGCTCAACTACGACAAAAGGATTTGCGTTCTCCTGCCAAGTTACATAACTTAATCTTAAATCTCGTCCTTGGTATAATTTTCCAACTCCAACCACACCAAACCAATCTGGACGTTTGTACCATAGGGTGTGGTTCTTATCATAGTAGAGATTGAGGTCAGCAGCGCTGTAAACTAGGTCAGGGTTCCAGTTAGTCGGCTGAAAAGTTAAACGTAAAAGTAAAGGTTGGAAAAAATGGAAATCGTCTGGCAAACCTGGTTCCTCCGGGTTCTCACTAGGTAAATCATACATTGTTGGCAGGGTTAAGTGAGGAGGGAGCGGTGGGTCTGATTGAGGAATATAGTTAAAAACGGAAGTCATGGTAGTAAACTCAAATAATAGTAAGTATAAAATATGAGGATTTATGTGGGGCTGGCAAAATTGGCAACGGATACAACGGATGTAACGGATGAGTGTTACAAACAATGATTTTTAAGGGCGCCTCTAAAACGCTATTTCACCCTATTGCCTATTGTTTTCTACTTGTGTAGTTGTTTGGTGCCTAGCAATTTGCATGTTTTTGCCGTAATGCTTCGCTCTCCAGACTCAGCAGTCGGAAATGCCTTTGCTACATCTGGTTCAAGTAAAACAAGATTAGTTCCAGCTTTATAGCGTTCTGCGTACTTTCCCTTAACACCCCCTGTCCTCGGTGAGAAGTCATATTCAAAAAGTAATTCATCTTCCAACTCGTTTTCATTCTCATAAAGCATAAAATCTCCGACGAGTGCTTTGTTGCTTCCTTTGATATGCTCCAAAAGGTCGGTATGAGATACGGCTAACCTTGCGGGCATATCAGGATAATCCAATAGTAGCGTATGGACTCTCCCTGAGTACCTAAATTTAAATTTCCGTAAGTTTGCGGTTAAAAAAAGATTTTGTAAATACTAGTATTGGAGAAAATATCAGAATTTACAAAATATAAAAATTAGGAATAAACAGTAGATGCTAGGCAAGGGTGGCTTGTGGGACGATTCAGACTATCAAAATGCTATTTGTAAATGTCAAAAAATTGCTTATGAAGACTACAAATTTACAGATTTGGCTCTTCAAGAAACTGAGACAACACTTAAAGATTTGAGAATCGGTATCCAAGACACATTAGAATCTATTTGGAGCAATACTAGCAGCAATTCTACAGCTAAGACAGCTAAAGAAGTCGCAAAACAGCTTGAGGCTATAAAGCAATCTCTTGAAGAAGAAATTGTCAAAAAAATTGAGAATGTACGCGAATCTCTAGATGCCAAACAACGCGCTCTCAATTATTTCACCATTGCCTTTATGGGTAAAACAAAGGCTGGTAAAAGTACTCTCCACGCCATTATGACAGGAGAAGGCTGGGATGCAATCGGTGTAGGCAAGCAACGCACTACTCGTTCTAATCGAGTTTATGAGTGGAACAATCTGCGTATTATCGATACTCCAGGAATTGGCGCCCCTGATGGTAAAACGGATGAAGAAATTGCCCAAAGTGTTATCAGTGAGTCTGATGTCATCTGCTATGTGGTAACAAATGACAGTATTCAAGAAAGCGAATTTAAGTTTTTACGTTTACTTAAGGAAAATGCCAAGCCACTAATTATTCTGCTAAACGTACATAAAAATTTCCGAGATTCACGGCGTGGTTCTTATGAACTATAGCAATCCTAAATCATTTGTGAAAAAACAAAACGTTTTGGATATTTAATCTTATTTACTAATAAAACTTAAGCTCGTCACCCCCTTCGGGGGTGACGGCGCCACAAAAATTAAAAAAAAAGTATGTAAGAAACTTTAAATGTAGACTTACTTTAAAAAATATCACTCTGTTTACGCATAACGGCACCTGCTGCCGGTAAAAATTACACGCAGTAGCTTTAGACAAGAGAATTTGAAGTTTTGGTAAACAGTTTTAAAATAAACTATAAATATAGTCTAGATTCATTATACAGCAATAGTTACGGGCTTCTAAAGTTAATGAAACTCTCAAATTTCAGTTTAATTGGAGCAACAATTACCACCATAAGCCACACACTCTTTATGCGCGCGGACAAAACTTTTATTAATGAATGCGTGTATATCAGGAGCGTCAAACCGTGTTCAAACCTGAATAGTTATCAAAAATCGGGTCATACATAAACATTTTTGGGAAATCAAATATCTGATGGTGAGTGACGAATTCAAACAAACTTTTAACATGAGGAAAAGATTTACATAAATGATAAAATTTTCTCACAAAATTTTTAGCGTGGAGCCAAATGTCTTCTACAGGGTTTTGCGTTGGGTCATTTGGAGCAAACCGAATACAAGTAACTTTCCATTCATCTTCATTTAAGTCTTTATTAATCTTATCTAAATAATCTTTAAATTCTAATGAACGGTGATAACTAGCCCCGTCCCAAATTAAAGCAATACGACTTTTAGGATACTGAGAAATTAAATATTCTACAAAAGCAATAGCATTTTTTGAATTACCCTTTTCACTAGGTTTAATTATAAACTCTTGTGTATAATAGTTCAAGGCGCCGAAGTAAGTTTGTTTCTCCTTTTCGTTTAATATTGGAATTTGAATTCTTTCTTTTTTATTTCCCCAAATGTAACCACAAATATCTCCCCATAACAGATGACATTCATCTTCAAAAAATACTACTAGCTCTCCTGATACTATCTGGCTTTGGTGTTTTTGAAGCCAAGCTGTTATTTCTAGTTTTTTTTTGCTACTAATTCTTCATCTTTACGAGGATTCTTTTTCTGTGTTTTCTTCCAACTAATATTGGCCTGTTTAAATAAGTCGTAATAACTTTGATTTGACTCAAAGACTACACTAAAATTATCATCCAAATACTCTTTTAATTCTTCTAAATGCCAATAATTTTTTTGTTTAAGCCAATTTATTACTATTTGCCTTTGTATTGAATCAAGATAACTTTTAGACCCTTTATATTTTAGTTTTAGTCCTGCAACTCCTTGTTCCGCAAATATATATTTCCATTTGTTTATAAAACCCACAGACACTCCTAAAATATTTCTAATCATTGAATAGTTATAGTTTTGTATTACCATCTGTACAGCTAACGCTCGTTTTAATTCTCTAGGGTCTGGGTTCGATTGAATAAACTGTATTAACTCATCCATATGTACTATCTAACACCCTGTTAGCACTGCTAAACTTCAGTATACCAACAACTGTAATTTTTCACTTCGGATGCGCGGATTGCTATATTTAAAGTTTCTTAGATACTTATTTGTTTAACTTTTATGGCGCCGTGACCCCCCTTGGGGGTCACGAGCTTAAGTTTTGTTAGTAAGTAAGATTAACCATCCAAAACATTTCGCTTTTTTCACGACTCATTTAGGATTGCTATAGATAAATTTATTAATAACCCCGATAAACTGTTCGCTTATGATGGTTCCAGTGGTTTAGGAGGTCATATTGAGCGCATACGTCGTTATGCGCGGCAGCATTATGGCAACGACTATTTTGAGATTGTTCCTGTAATGCTATTAGCAGCACAGTTATCTTGTGAACCTCAACACCAACATCATAAACATGAGCTTTTTAACGCAAGCCGGATGCAAAACTTTTATGAAGGAATTCGATTATCTTTAATTGAGTACGGTGCTATTAGGCGCTCACAAACCTTACTTGGTTCTACAGCGATTGATATCGAGGCGCCTTACCAGTGGATTAAAAAACAGAGTGAGAACTATAAAATTTTAAATAATACATTAAAAAATAAGCATAAGACTATCCAAAACAAAATTAAAAAATCAATTAATGATGCTTGCGAGTCTCTAAAGTATGAGATTGAATCTGTCTTTCAAGATGCTCTAAATACTATTCCATCTTTTGCAGAAGACTATTGGAACCATTCAGAAACTAGTTTGCAACAAGGATGGGAACAAAAATTAAAAAATATTCGGTTTGAAGAGCGTTTAAGTATAGCATATCAAGAAGTTATCACAACTTTTGGTCAGCAAGTTGAAGAATATCTTAAAGAAATAGGAAATGAATTACAAATAATTGCCCAACTGGGTGGTATGACATTTAGCTTTAAAAAACAGGATTCAGATGATGAGCGCAATTTTTTTCGTATTGGAGGAGGAATTATAGCAGTAGCAGGAGCAGTGATGGCATTTATCCCTCCTGTAGCTGGTGCTGCTTTCATTGTTAGTATTCTTGGAGGTGTTATTAGTTTTATTGGTGGTTTTTTTAAATCAAAAGACCAAAAGCGTAGAGAAGCTGTTGCAAATATATCGAGTTCTTTAGAGAATCAAGTCAATAACCAGAAGCAAATAACTTTATCTAAAGCTGTAGAACAAATGTATATAGTTTGTGGTGATGTTGCAAACAATATTGATAAATATTTTAATGACTTAATTGAAGGTTTAGAGGCAATTGCACAACAGCTTGATTCTGTTAAAAGTAAGCTTACAAGCCAAGTTAACAATTTTAATAATGCTTATGCAAAACGGATTATTGATTGGAGTCTTAAGTGTTATGAACCGCTGATAAGCGAGAGTGTAGATAGTACTATTGCTAGAGTAAACAGGAATTTTGGAAGGAAGATAAATATTGAAGTAAAAGTTTTTATCCAGTTACAAAGAACTCAGGATGAAATTAATAGGGTTATACAAGAAGATATCTGTATTCAAATCTCTCAACCCACAATACCAGCAGGGACACCAAATTTCAATATTCCAACCCCTACTTTGCCACAACCAGAGGCAGCAACAAAGCCAAAAGAAAAATTTCAGGGAGTTATAGGTATTGACCTTGGTACAACTAACTCAGTTATGGCTGTGATCAAAAATGGCTTATCAATGGTAATCCCTAATAAGGAGGGGTTTAGCACTACTCCTTCTGTAGTAGCTTATACTTACGGAAGTACTTGTCTTGTTGGACAAGCTGCAAAGCGCCAAGCTATAAAAAACCCTCTAAACACCTTTGACTCGGTGATGCGCTTTGTTGGTAAAAAATATGATGAAGTTACTGAGCAGGCTAAAGAAGTTCTCTATCAGGTTTTGCAGGATACTCAAGGTAAGATTAAGATTGACTGTCCAGTTTTGGGTAAGCAATTTACACCAGAAGAAATTTTAGCTGAGATTTTGCGTAAGTTAGCAGATGATGCCACCCAATATTTAGATGCACAAGTTATTAAAGTTGTACTTACAGTTCCAGCATACTTTGATGATATACAACGTCATGCTGTTAAAGAAGCTGGTTGTCTTGCTGGGTTGGATGTGTTACGGATTATCCCTAACCCTACAGCAGCAGCAATGGCTTATGGTCGAGACAAAGAAAATCATGAAACTACTTTGTTCTTTGATTTAGGCGGTGGTCACTTGAGTATTTCAATTTTAGAGATTGGGGATGGAGTTTTTGAAGTTTTGTCCTATTCCGGAGATACTCAACTTGGTGGAAATGACTTCGACCAAAAAATTATAGACTGGGTGGCTCAAGAATTTAAACACCTCGATGGTAATCCTCTTTATTATTACAAACAAGCTTGGCAGAGGTTAAGAGAAGCAGCAGAACAAGCAAAAATTGAACTTTCCAACACTACACAAACAACAATTGATTTACCCTGGATGACGAATACGACCTCTGTTCACAGAAATACGCATCTAAAGCTAACGTTAGCTCGACAAAAGTTTGAGCAGTTATGCGCTGATTTAATTAACCGCTGTCGTGTCAGTGTGGAAAATGCTCTTAAAGATGCCCACTTAGACAAAAGTGATATTGATAAAGTTATTTTAGTGGGTGGTTCTACCCGTATTCCTGCTGTTCAGAAATTCTTGCAACACTTCTTTGGTAAAGAACCTAAGCAGGGATTAAATATTGATGAATTAGTAGCTCTCGGAGCATCTGTACAAGCAGGAGTTTTAGATG
The DNA here is from genome assembly GCF_019977735.1 of Calothrix sp. PCC 7716. Classification (GTDB taxonomy): domain Bacteria; phylum Cyanobacteriota; class Cyanobacteriia; order Cyanobacteriales; family Nostocaceae; genus Dulcicalothrix. The sequence goes on from NZ_AP025018.1 coordinate 2,994,184, forward strand.
GGAATGTTACAGGTATTCTCTTATTAGATGTAAATCCACTATCTCTGGGAGTCGAAACTCTTGGTGGAGTAATGACTAAAATTATTCCTCGTAACACCAGTACTCCTACTAAAAAATCAGAAGTTTTTACGACTGCTGCTGATGGGCAAACTTATGTAGATATCCATGTGCTTCAAGGAGAAGCAGAACTAGCTAGCAATAATAAGAGTTTGGGCATTTTACGTTTGGATGGCATTTCACTATCTCCTCGTGGAGTGCCCCAAATTGAGGTGATTTTCGAGATTGATGCAAATGGAGTACTGATTGTTATTGCTAAGGAAAAAGGCACTGGTAAAGTTCAATCTATGACTATTACTGGAGCTTTTACTTTATCTCAAGAGTACCAAAAGCATAAGGTAAACCTAGCTTCAAGTGTGCCTAATTTAATTAGTGCATTTTTATTGTAAAAATTGACCTGATAGAAATTTAAATATTGAAAAAACAAACCATGACAGAACACAAAGAAGAAAACAAAAATTTTAAAGCTGCTGCGCTCGCCGCAAATTTTGAAGTTACACTTGCAAGATTTGATGATTTGCTACTTCGCGCTGATAAGCCTGAAATAGCGATTATTCGCCAAAAAATGCAAGATGAACTCGATAAACATCGGCAACAAGGATTCCTAACAGTTGCCTTTGTAGGACAGTATAGTGCTGGTAAGTCTACTATTATATCTGCTCTAACAGGACAGCGCGATATTCGTATTGGCGCCGATATTACAACCGATACAACTGCTAGTTACAATTGGAATGGTATCAAGTTGATTGATACACCAGGGTTATTTACTGACCGTAGTGACCATGATGAAATTACTTATGATGCTATTCGTCAAGCTGACCTGTTGGTTTTTTCTCTCACTTACATGCTTTTCGATGCAATAACAGCAGAGAACTTCAAAAAGCTAGCTTACGAACTTGGCTATCGTTGGAAGATGATGCTTGTCGTCAATAAAATGTCTGATGGTGCAGGAGAAGAAGAGGAATTAATTGCTAACTACCGTCATAGTATGGCAGTAGCACTTGAGCCTTACAACCTTGATGAACTTCCACTTTGTTTTATCGATGCCAAAGATTATTGTGAGGGAGTAGACGAGAAAGATGAATTTTTAATCGAAATTAGTCGCTTCCAAACTTTGATCGACTCTCTCAACTCTTTTGTGCGGCGCCGTGGTTTCTTTACTCGTTTCGATACACCTGTCCGAATTGCCCTAAGCTATATTGATGAAGCTCAGTTAAGCTTGACACGGGACTCTAACGAAGACTCAGCTTTTTTTGAATTACTTAACCGTCTCTCACGTACAGTACGGCAAGAACGCGACCGTCTCCGAACTAAAGTTCGAGGGATTGCACTAAGGCTATCAGCGGCAGTTGCAAATGAGGGCACAGTTTTAAGCAGAGCAGTAGGAAGTAATGTAGATATTGAAGCTTTAGCTAAACAAGCTGAAAGCAATGTCCTTTCTCTCTGTGAAAAAGCAACAGCAGAAATGGAGAAGGCAGTTAAGGAAGCCGTAGAATCGCTTCAAGAAGAAGTTAAAAATGTGCTTAACAGTGATTTAGCTCAAGCTTTTGTTGCTCGTTTGGAAGTAAACCAAACATTTTCTGCTCGGAATGTATACCCTGGCATAAATATGGAGCGATTAAGAGAGCAGGTAGAGATGCTCGAATATATTGGTAAGAAAGTAGGAGTTGGCATAACAAAATTAGCGACAAAGACAGCAAGTAACTCTACAGGGCGAGTGTTTTTACGAACAAGGGACGTAGCTGGAAGTCCACTTCATAAAGGTATTCGTACTATTGGAAAATTTTTAGGTTTTAAATTCAAGCCTTGGCGGGCAGTAAATATCGCTAAAGGTATAGGCAACGTAGCTAAGTTTCTTGGTCCTTTGCTTTCGGTCGGTATGTTAGCAGTAGATATATACGCTAAGGAGGAAGAAGAACAACAAGACAAAAGATTGTCTGATGCAAGACGCGATATTACGAGCCAGTTTATCGCATTAGGAAAAGACCTTGAAGGTCAGACTGAAATGCAACTTAAAGAAGTTGAAGTACAAGTTTACGGGGAGATTGAAAAGCAAATTACTGAAGCTCGTTACAATGAAGAAGAAGCTATTACCTCTTCAAACCAATGGGTAGGAGAACTTGCAGCACTCCGTAAAGAATTTGAGAAGATTATTTTTGAAATAAATAACTCAAGTGATGAAGAGTCGTATGAAATGACTTAGCAATAAATAAGCCTGGAGAGATGATATTAAGTTTCTGTTGGTGGGTGCCAACCAACCAACACCCCATATTACCGTTTTCTCCTTGGACGTAGCTCAAAAGTTAAATCCGAGCGATAAAAACAGACATCAAACTCTGTAAAAAAGTTCATATGCCCAAGAATTAAAGGAGCCTCTCTAGATTCTGTCCATGCAAATGCTAGTAAAACTGGCGCGAAAATATCAACTGTAGCAGTTACAATTAAACCTCGTGCTTGAAAACCAGCAAGATTTCCAGTTAACATAACTGAGGTTGTTTGTTCTTCCCATACTGCACCTAGTTGTAAACCAATATCATAAGGCAACACATTAACACTGGCGCCTGTATCCAATAAACCCATAGCTTGTACTGAACGGTTATTGTACGCAAGCGTTAGGGGTAAGTAAGGCATATTACTGGAAACACCAAGATTGTTTCTACGTTCAGTAAAAGAAAACCGTTTACCTTCAAGCATTGCCTTCCTGTTTTGCTGCGGTTAAAAGCTCAGATAATGTTTGAGCAGCTTCGTGTGCATCATAAGGAGACCACACAACTGCCTCAGTGGATGCTAACTGTTCCAGTAGAAGTTTTTCTGACTCTTGTTTTAATTCAGCTAAAAGGCGAGATGCGATAGCGTCTTGCTTTTCTTCTGGGAGTTTTTCAATTTCTGCAAAAACGAAGCGAAGTAATTCAGTCATAAACAAATAGAATACAATCCTGGTTTTATTTTAAATCAAACTTCTGCGCTTTTGTTTGGCTTCATGTGGTGCCGTTAGCTAAAAGTTTAATCACTCAGGTTTCGCAAACGAAAAACGGGGACATCCTATTTACTTTTTTCAACCTCCTCCAATCGTAAAAAATGTAGCTGTCCTAAGTCATCGCTAGCAACGACTGTGACATCATCTGGTAAAACTGCACAGTAATTTATTTTCCCATCTCCTATGAAAGCTGCAAGTTTTTCTCCTGTTCGTAAATTACATACTTTCAAAGTGCTTCGATAGAAACTAGAAATCAAGTATTTGCTATCTGAAGTAATGGCAACAGGGTTTACCAAGTTATTGTGACTCTCAAGAGTACACAGTAGTTCTCCTGTGTGCCAATTCCATACTTTTAAAGTATCATCTTCACTATCAGAAAAGAAGGTGTTACCAGAACTAGAAATTACGTTGTTGCCATCTGGGGTAAGGACTACTGCGTATAGCTCACTGTTATAACCTTCAAGAGTATGTATTAGTTCCCCCGTTTGCCAATTCCAGACTTTGAGGGTGTAATCATTGGAACCAGAAATTACATAGTTACCATCCAGGGTAAGGACAATTGCATTAACCGAACCCCTATGACCTTCAAGAGTACGCACTAGTTCTCCGGTTCGCCAATTCCAAACTTTAAGGGTGTTGTCATTGGAACCAGAAATCACGTAGTTGTTATCTAAGGTAATGACAACTGCCTTTACTGAATCACGGTGTCCCTCAAGGGTACGCACTAATTCCCCTGTTTTCCAATTCCAGACTTCTAAGATGCCTTTAGGAAAACTATTAATATCTTTATGAGTGAAGTTCTTACAAGCGGCAGAGATTACATATTCATCATCCAGAGTAAGGGCAATTGCCTTTATAAAACCATGATGACCTCTAAAAATATGCATTACCTCGCCTGTTTGCCAATTTCTAACCTTTATGCTTTGTTCTAAAACAGAAATTAGATATTTACCGTCTTGAGTTAAAGTGAATGCATTTTCAAACTGATCTGAACCTTTAAGGGTACGCAATGCTTCGCCCATTTTAAAATTCCAGACAAATAGAGTCCAGTTGTTTAAAATAAAAATTATGTAGTACTTACTATTATTAGTTAGGGCAATTACTTTTTTTACACATTTACTATTACCCTCAATGACACGCGCTACTTCCTTTGTTTGGCAATTCCAGACTTTAAGGGTGTTATCATCTGAACCAGAAATTATGTATTTGCCATCTAGTGTGAGGTTAACTGCGTTTACTGAGTCACGGTGCCCCTCAAGAGTACGCATTAATTCCCCGGTTTTCCAACTCCAGATTTTAATAGTATTATCATCGGAACCAGAAATTAAGTATTTGCCATCTGGAGTAAGGGCAACAGTGTTTACTGAACGATTATGACCTTTAAGGATACGTACTATTTTTCCAGTTTGCCAATTCCAGACTTTTAAGCTGTCATCATAAGTGTAGTCTGATAATTTTTTATAGGGACAAAAAATTACGTAGTTGCTATCAGGTGTAAAAGCAACTGCTTTTACCGACACACTATCAATATTAAGATTGAATACTAATTCTCCAGTCTGCCAATTCCATACTTTTAAGTTGTCATCATAATTAGTAGAATCGAAAGATAATTTGTCACCCGAACCGGAAATTAGGTACTTGTCATTTGGGGTAAGGGCAACAGTATTTATAGATCGGCTATGGCCTTCAAGGGTACGCAATAGTTCCCCAGTCTGCCAATTCCAAACTTTGAGGGTGTTGTCATCGGAACCAGAAATTAGGTACTTGCCATCCGAGGTAATGGTGACTGAATTTACATGACTACTATGACCTTCAATAGTACGCACTAGTTCTCCTGTTTGCCAATTCCAAATTTGGAGGATTTTATTGGAGCCAGAAACTAGGTATTTGCCATCTGGGGTAAGGAGAAATGCTTTCACCGATTTATAATCATTTGTGATGGTACGTACAAGTTCCCCAGTCTGCCAATTCCAAACTTTAAGGGTGTTGTCATCTGAACTAGAAATTACATATTTGTCATCCAGCGTGATAACGACTGCATTTATCGAACCTTGATGACCACTCAAAGTACGTACTAAGGAATCCCCAGGAGGTGTTAAACTTGGTGTTTGAGGAAGTAAGCAAGGAATTTTTAACTTTTGGGTTTTGGATAATAGTGCTTTAATTTCCTCATTTTGAAAAGACAGCAAACGCCCTAATAATTGCCCTGCCAATTGCGTTTTATCTTCATTTAGGACATGCGCTGAAAGTTGCAAGGCTCCTTGAATTAATTTCAATACTCCCGCCTGCTCGCTGGAAAATGAACTCTTAGGATTTAAAGCTAAGTTGTAATCTTCTATTAGCGCTTGAATTGGAATTTCAGTATAAAAAACCTTAGCTTCTATAAAATCGAAATCAGTTAGCCATTGATAAAATTGCTCTAAGCGATTAGCCTCAACCATGTGGCTAGGTAAATGTTTTAAGGCATAGTCTCTATCTTCAGACACCAGGCTATCTAAATGTTTCCTGATATCCTTAACTTCTACACCCCCGCTAAACTTATCGACAATCCTCTCTCTAAGTTTCTTCATAAAAAGTCGTCACCATATGCCTGGACAATATCTTTACGGTATAAAAAATCAGAGAAACTTTGGTGATAAATGCTGTATCGGTTTTCATCCTCTACAACCGTTTCCCGTAAAAACTGTTTCCACTCATCAAGTACCAACTGTACTTTCACTGATTTTTCATTAGATAACTCAGCAAGTAAGCGACGGGAAACTGGTTCACGCAGTTCGGCTAAAAAGTATACAATTGGCACTTTGTGCATAGGTAAGGGTTTATCGAGCATCCCCATACGGCGCCAATGGTCTTCATAATATGCCATAAGACCTTGCGGTAAACTATCAATGCTTAAATCGCGGAATTTCCCGTTCTCTATATCCGCTAGTGCATACCGCAAATACATAAAATTATTATCACTTTTGTTTCCTAACTGGATGACAAAATCCTCCACCGTAACTCCTTGCTCATCAATCCATTTTCGTAACTGCTTGGAATTTTGGGTACGAGTGCGAATGTAATTTTGGATGTCTTGCAAACTTTCGGCTTGGTACTGCATCAAGTCGAATCGATGGGGAGGAGAGTTAAGATTTAAAGGTAAATTTATTGGTCGTTGGGTGAGGACAAAGTAAACTCCTTTAGGCAAAGTCATGGGTAGATAAAGAATATTACTGCCTTTATGGTCAGTTTGGTCAACTTCGTCGAGTGCATCAACGGCAATAACCAGCTTTTCTCCCGATTTTAGTTTGGCGCCAGCTTCTTCGAGTAATTTACTCAAAAACTTACCATCGCGCGTTGCTTGCGGTGGTATCTCCAAGGGATAAGGTAAGTTGTAGCGAGAAATAATTTGACTTGTGACACTCTGCAAAAATTGCTCGGCGCGGTTATTGCCTTGAGAACGAATATTAAAATAATTTATGCAGGCCGTGCGTTTTACATACTCAGCAAGAATAGCACTTTTACCCACTCCTGGGTCTGCCTCAATAATAAAGTATCCTTTTGGCTGACTGCCCAAAAAGTCCTGTATCGCTTTAAACACATAATCGCGCCCAGTAAAGCCCTCAGTTTTTTCCTGAATCAGGGCTTGAAACTCACCACGTACTCCCACTGGTAGCGATTTTTGCAACTGTTCTTTTAACTGGTTGACTTGTTGGGCAGCTTTTTTAGCTTCGACAGCTACTAACAATCGTTCCATTGTGTCGAGCGCGCGGAAGCTGTAATCGTAGTCAAACACATCGTTATTATGCTTAATTTCGTTGCGGATATTACGTAATTCCTCTACCCAGCTACGTTCTCGATTATCAAGCTTATTGCGTTCGTAAAAAGCTTCCCAGTGCTTTTGTAATAACTTAATTACTGCTGCGGGGTCATTCCATTTTAGATTGGCGCCGTCAAAATAGTAATGTTCCAAACTCCGTTGAGCATTCTGCAACCAGTTTGAGCCGTACTTATCCTCCATTTTACGGCTGATAAAGGGTTTAAGCGCTGGAGGAAGAATTTCTTCGAGCGCTCTATCGACCAACTGTTTATTTGATTTGCGCGCGCTCTGACTCATTAGTCTGCATCTCCTGGGAACCCAAAGCTGGTAACTCTCCTATTATGAGCAATTTTTGTAACTTCGGTTCCCAAAAGTTAAATTTTTATATGTGTATTTAAAATTACATATTATTTAAGATTATTATGGAACGGGCAAGGATGCCCATTCCACAAGATAGATGCTCATTCTGCAAGATGGTTAATTGAATTTTTGGAGATATTTAAGTTTGGAGATCTTTAAGCTGACTCGCTAATGATAGCTTGTAAAAGTGCATTGATTGTTTCGGATTTTGATTCTTTGCCATACTTTTCCTCAAAAAGTTGAATTTCTGCTTCACACTCTTCTGAGGATTCACAGTCTAATTCAAAATATCCATCGTCTTTATACCCGTATAAAACCCCACTCGAATTAATTTTTCTTATAAATGGTTTAACAGGAGTAATGCGTTGATAAGTACTAAAGTAACCGCTTAGATAACCATAAAAGTAGCTAATGAAATAATTAATCTCATGCCGCGAAAACTCATCCTCAAATGGTTTTTGTGTGTTATTATAATCTTTATCTTCTAAGCCTTCATGTATAATTTTGTACAAGTTAAAATAAACAGAGCCTCTACGGTCACTTATATTCATTAAGTAATAATAAGTTTGTTCAGATTTTTTTATAAGGAGCAATACGGGAAAGCTGAATGAACCTCTGTGACGGTCAAAAGAATTACTGCTTTTACCAAATATTGATTCTAGTGTTACAAAAATTTCAGCTAAATTTAATTCATTCCCTCTATCATCTTTAGAACGAAATAGGGAGTGGTAGAACCAAAAATCCGGTTCTTCGATTGGTAAGCTATTATCCCTGAATAGGTCGTATTCTGAATCATCTAGCCTGAAAAGGTCATACTTTATACCTTTGCATTCCAGGTCTATCTTATTTCGCTCTTTTATTTGCCTAATTACTTGCATCATAGACTTTACTTAACCCAGGCAATATCATTTCAGTACAATAATACTGTTTTATGTTGCTGCTATCAACTACTATTGTAATTGTTGCCTTCATATCTTGAAATGCTTCTTGCCATAACCTCAGAGAATTATGACTCAAACTCCCACCACCCAACACCTTTCAGAGGAAGCGATTAATCTGCTGGTCAACGAATTGCCTAATTATATAAAAGCTGCGCTCAGCTTTGAGGATTGTTTGATTGCTCAACGTATAAAAACTCAGGATAAATAAGTTTGATGTAATTGATAACCAAAACTATATTTACTTTCGCGTTCTCGCATGAAAATCTTGAAGATGCTTCGTTCCAAGATGCTTCGTTCCAGATGCTTCGTTCCTCAGCATGACAAGAGTCTACAGTGTAAAGCTTACGGTTGTTATTGTTGCGTTTAGATGTGTCGGCGCCTTAATCTGATTTAAGCACCCTACGATAATATATCTGATGGCGCCAGTAACAACATCCACTGTTACCGTAATTGATTATCATTCCTCACCGGAAGCATCTAATTTGGTGCTGCCAAAACCTGCTATTCGTCAAATTACTTGTAAGGACTGGCATTTTGAAACGCAGCGTCAACCTGCCCATGATACTGGCGAACACCGTCATAGTATGAGTTTGATAACTATGGTGACATCGAAAACACCTATTAATCAATCTATTGATGGGCAGACGCAGCGAAATTTAGTTGGTGATAATAATGTGTTTATTCTTCCTGCGGGTTTATTGCATCGCTGTAACTGGCGCCAAGATATAGAATTTATGTGTATAGGATTTGACGCACATGTATTTATACAGGTAGGGCAAGAATTAGTTAATCCTGACCGAATCGAATTAATACCGCATTTTGCTACGGTGGAAGACTCGCTAATTCAAGGGATTTTACTTACTCTTAAAGATGAATTGGTTACTTCTAGGGTTGCCAGTGATTTATTTATTGACCAACTTAAAACGACATTAGTAACTCATATTTTACGTAAATATGGAGTTCGTAAGGTACAAATTGCAACTTATGCGGATGGTTTGCCGCGTCACAAGCTGAACCATGTATTAGATTACATTCAAGCAAACCTTAATAATAGTCTTGGGTTAGAAGAATTAGCGCAACAAGTAGGAATGAGTCAATTCTATTTTAGCCGCTTGTTTAAACAGTCTTTAGGAATTACACCGCATCAGTATGTAATTCAGCAACGAGTTGAACGAGCAAAGCTTTTACTTCTAAAAGGAGAGCTTAGTTTAGCGGACATTGCCCTGGAGTGTGGGTTTGCTAATCAAGGACATTTTAACCGACATTTTAAACTGCTTACAGGCGCCACTCCCAAAGAAATAGCAAGAACGTATAAAAACGGCAAAAATATATAAGACTTCTTCGGCACGTTTTAGTTATTGTAAATGCAAAGAATCCCCCCTAGCCCCCCTTAATAAGGGGGGAACAAGAATCATTCTTAGCCCCCCCTTATTAAGGCTACGGTGTACACACAAGTCTAAAAAAGGGGCAGGGGAAGCTTTTAAGGCTTCGGATGCAGGGAGGGGAGGAGTAACTTGAAGCAATATGGAGCCGTATTTGACTCTTTTTTGATGCATAATTTCCTCTGAATAGTTCCTCAATTTCCCCACTTCTCCCGTTTCCAGCCCCCAAAAACACCCCCTGCTCCCCTGCCCCCAATGCCAAAAAGTTATGTGTACACGGTAGCTTATTAAGGGGGGGTTGGGGGGGGATCAATATCAGGAGAACAAAAATGGAACTTCGTGCGCGCGTTCAAGAATTATTAGACTTTTTCAAAACAAACCCACCCGTTGAGGAAATATATGAACGCTTCTATGATGAAAACGTTGTAGTGCAAGAAAACTTAGAGGCGCCGCGTGTTGGACGGGCACTAAGTATCGAACGTCAAAAGCGCATGAACGCGAACGTTAAAGAAATACATAATTTTCATATAGGGTCTGTTTTGGTAGATGGAGATAAATCTGTTGTAGAAATGCACATCGAAGCTACAACTCAAGATGGATATCGTATACATATTGAGGAATTGGGGATGCAAACATGGAAAAATGGAAGAATTGTCCATGAACGCTATTTTTATGACCCAAGTAGTTTTCAAGGACTTGCGAAAGAAATCAAGCAAATACACTAAATACAAATGAAAGCTTACCAAATTCAAGACGCTTCAGGTATTGATGGTTTAAAGCTTGTGGAAATTCCAGAACCATCACCAGGTTTTGGGCAAGTTTTAATCAAAGTTCAAGCAACTTCGCTTAATTATCGAGATACTGCTGTAGTTGCAGGCGCCTATCCCAATCAAAAATTACCATTAATTCCTTTATCTGATGGTGCCGGTGAAGTAGTAGCGGTGGGTGAAGGTGTTACGCGCGTCAAAGTTGGTGATAGAGTAGCAGGTTGTTTTTTTCAAGACTGGGTAGCAGGCAAGTTAACCAGGCAAAAAATTCTATCAGCTTTGGGTGGTTCTATTGATGGAATGTTAGCTGAGTATGTTGTGCTAAATCAAGATGGAGTGGTTATATTGCCAGATCATTTTTCTTATGAAGATGGCGCCACTCTTCCTTGTGCTGCTGTTACTGCATGGCAAGCATTAGTAACTAGAGGTGGGTTAGCAGCAGGAGAAACGGTACTTTTGCTAGGTACGGGTGGTGTTTCTATTTTTGCACTACAATTTGCCCGCATTGCTGGCGCCAAAATTATTATTACATCCAGCAGCGACGAAAAATTAGAACGTGCGAAAGAAATGGGCGCCGCTGAAACTATTAATTATAAAACTTATCCAAACTGGCATGAAAAAGTTCGTGAAGTGACACAGCAAGAAGGTGTAGACCAAGTTATTGAAGTTGGTGGTGCTGGAACATTAGATAAATCATTACGTGCTGTTCGTGTTGGTGGTCGCGTTAGCTTAATTGGTGTTTTAGCTGGTACTGGTGGGAATGTAAACCATACAAATATCCTCTTAAAAAGTATCGATGTGCAGGGAATTTATGTTGGCAGTCGAGAAATGTTTGAAGTAATGAATAAAGCTATTACCCTACACAAAATTCGTCCTGTTATCGATAAAGTTTTTCCATTCAATGATGCACCCGAAGCTTATCGCCATCTACAAAGCGGCGCCCACTTTGGCAAAGTCGTAATTACATTTTAGATTTTTTGGAGAAAATTATGCAGTTTTTAGTTATTGCTAAAGTTGTTCCAGGTGTTCCAATGGATAAAGTATTACCCTTGGTTAAACCAGAAGCAGCTAAAGTTTGGGAATATTATGCAGCCGATGCGGTTCGTAATACTTATTATATAGCTGACATGAGTGGAGCAGTGTTGCTTTGGGAGGCGCCTAGCTTAGAAGCAGTAACCGAGATGGTATCTCAATTACCAATGGTGCAAGAAGGTGTTTTGCAAACTGAAATTACACCATTAAAACCTTACACAGGAACAGAATCATTGTTTGCAAAATAAACTTTCATCTCTTGTGGAATATATATCTCTTGTGGAATGGGCATCCTTGCCCGTTCCTAACATAAATAGTTTGCATGGGGCGGGCAGGGATGCCCGCTCCACAAGAAACAAGACAAATATCCTATTTCAAATAAAAGAAAAAATACAATGAAAGCAGTACTAGTTCACCAATTCGGCGCCCCTGAAGTTCTCACTGTCGAAGAAATTTCTGCACCAACACCAAATGCAGGACAAGTATTAATTAAAGTTCATGCGGCAGGTGTTAGTCCACTGGATACATACGTGCGCGAACAAAGTCACGGTGCCCCAATACCTCCTTTACCATATATTCCCGGCTTTGAAGCAGCAGGTGTAATTGAAACAGTAGGGGAAGGTGTCACCAAGTTTAAAACGGGCGACCGTGTTTATGTAAATACTTTTCTCGGAGCATATGCTGAATTAATTGTGCATGATGCTGAATCAGTCTATCCTTTACCTGATGTTACTTCGTTTGCACAGGGTACTGCTGCTGTTAATTCTTATCCTACAGCTTACTATGGGCTATTCAATCTAGCTAAAGCTAAAGCTGGTGGTTTGGCAATTACTTTAGGTGACGTTGGTGGTTTTGCATCTGATGCATCAAACAGCTATTCACTAAAACAGCTCCAAGTTGGTCAACAAACATTTGCTGGCCCCACTGGTAGCGGTACAGCTTCTGTAACTAATTTAACAGACATCTTTAGCAATGCTGGTCAAGCTATTGCTGTTAAATAATCTCTATTTATAAGTCTCTTAAAACCACATTCTTTTTATAACTTTACACGGTGCCAGTAATTTAATATTGGCGCCGTTTATTCAATATTTTGACATTAGACACATACCTTTCAGCAATCAGGGAATAATTGTGCTGAAACATAGTTGAAAATATGATTACGTCATTTGAACTCCAATATCTAAAGTTGCTCCATAGCCGTTTTCAGCAGGAGTAAGCTTGAGTAACATTTGGGCGCCACCATCATTAAATATTCCGTCTTGAGCATTGTTTGCTGTGTGTTGTCCTTTGCTTGCATAAGGCGCCAAAGTGTATACTTGGTTGGAAATTGAGTCATCAAAGTATAGCTGTGATATAAATTCGTAACCTTGTCCTGATGTTGCCTGTGTGCGAACTTTAACGTGTATATGAGTAGTTCTACCTGGATACCAACCAGGATAAATCGTTGTAAAATTAACTGTTCCGTTTGCGTCTGTTGTTTGATAACCGCGTAGGAATTTTTTGCCAACGGTATTAAAGCTTCGGTCTTGTACGTCTGAATAAACCCCTAGTGCGTCACAGTGCCAAATATCTACAATTGCATTTTCTAAAGGTACACATCCGTTACTGCTAACTTGGGAAATTTTTAGTGTTAATTGCAGTGGTACGCCTTCTTTGACTGTACCGTCTGTTGGGTCGGTACGAATATCAGAACGGTTGAGCTTGTCGTCTACGAAGTATGGTCCTTCAGTTTGCTGTGGACTTACTACACATGCAAGTGAGGTAAGTTTAGCTTTTGAACTATATTGTGCTTGTGCGGAGCTAGATTTTCTACTTGTGCATCCTATTACTAGTATTGCTGTTCCGGCTGCGCGAAGTAAAGATAGTGTTTGTCTTCGAGTTAGTGGATTTTTCATACGTTTTACAAGTTGATCCCCCCTAACCCCCCGATGATTTGGGGGGAATAAGTTGCAGTAGGGTGGGGCACTGCCCACCTTACCCTTCCAATAGAAGGTACATTCCGATAAGCTACCCGCCAAAATTATGAGAGGGAAATCCTGAAGTATCTGTGGCTAGAGTAAATAAATCGCCAGAATAAAAACTATTTTGAATTTCTGTCTCACTTAAACCGACTGATGCTGTTGTAATGTAAAGCGTCGTCATATCTTGATTACCAAAAGTGCAGCTAGTAGGACGTGCGACTGGCATCTTTACTCGCATCATTTCTTTGCCAGAGGGGTCAAACCGGATAATACACCAACCGTCCCACATTGCCGACCAGATGCAACCTTCTCTATCTACTGTTAAACCATCTGGGACAAAGGATTCAGTTGTTAAATCAATAAATACTCGACGGTTACTAATATCGCCACTTTTCGCATCGAAATCAAAGGCGTAAATAGTTTTGAGGGGCGAATCAGTAATATAAAATGTCTTTTCGTCAGGACTCCATCCTAAGCCATTAGATATTGTCAGTCCGGTTAGTAGTGTGTGTAAGGAACCATCGGGGTCATAACGGTACAAACGACCTTTTGGTTCTTCAGGATTCATCGAACCAAACCAAAAACGTCCTGCTGCATCACACTTACCATCATTAAAGCGCATGTCATGGTGATTATGTTCTATATCTATAATTGGCGTCACTTGACCGTGAAGAGTATCTAAAAAAGCTAGTCGGTTACGTTGAGCCATAATGAGACGATTAGTCCCTGCTGGTGCAATACAACCTACCACTTCACCCACATTAAAATATTTGCTGGCGCCTGTAGCCGGATTATACTGGTGTACGCGATGGTTGTAGATATCAACCCAGTACAACAGTTGCTCCGATTGGTTCCAACATGGTCCTTCCCCTAAACGTGCCCTGACTTCGAGAATGTTTTTCAGCACGAGTATTATGCAACGCTCATTAACATCACTTGGAACATTATAATTTAATTGTAGGTTGGGTGTCCGATTGGAACCCAACTTTAACCCAAGTTTTCCATTGGGATATTGTATCAGGAGTAAATATTGAAACAATGAAGTTACGCTCTCATATTGGCGCCGACGGTATATTGCTTTTCATATCGGCCTACTGATTTAAAAGATACTCCTATTTAGGTGGTAGTGATTGTACAGCCTTTACCCGATAAGGATAAGATAGCTTAATCAGCTAAAAAACACTTAAATTATATATGGTGGTTAGCTATTTGGGCACAAAGTAGTCTAAACCGCTAAAATCTAAATATCTGATATATTTTATTGGGAGTAGATATGGAAACAATGAAATTTCAATCTCATATTGGTGCAGATGGAGTATTGCTTTTTCAGATGCCTACTGATTTAAAAAACACTTCTGTTGAAGTTGTAGTGGTTGTACAGCCGTTAGCTAATGCGGATGTTGCGTCATCTGAAGAAGTTCGTTATAACGCTTGGGGAAAGCCAACTACTCAAAAATCAATAAGTGATGCAATTACTAGAATGCAACAACTACGGCAAGAAGTGGCATTAGATAAAGAGTCCATTCGTTCCATGATAGAAGAGGGGCGAAGATATTAAATGCAGTTTTTTTTAGATTGTTCTGTATCAATAAGTTGGTGTTTGGTAGATGAAAATAGCGACTATGCTAACTCGATATTAGCTATGATGCCTTACTCTAAAGCATTCGTGCCTGAGATTTGGTCGCTAGAGATTGCGAATGTGCTACTGGTAGCTGAACGACGTAACCGGATGACGCAGAAACAATCATCAGAAGCTATTGATTTACTACAGTCGCTTTTAATTCAGGTTGATACGTCAACACATGCTAATGCATTGGGTGCAACTTTGGTACTAGGGCGCCAGGAAGTTTTAGCTGCTTACGATGCAGCTTATTTGGAATTAGCGCTGCGGTTGCAATTGCCGCTGGCAACTCTTGATACTCGGTTGGCAGAAGCTGCCACAAGGTGTGGCGTGGATTTGGTTGAAGCTTACGAAAAATGCATAGGAGTTGCAAAAGCATTTATCTAAAAAAATTTTCGTCCCTCTTCTTCTATGCCTGATAGTTCCACAGCTTCTTTTAGCAAGGGGTTGGTTTTTTGTTGTTGACAATCGAATACTGAGTAATCTGGGTTGAAATTAGTTTGCTCTTTGTGTAAAAGTAATACTACTGGTTTGACTTGAACCAGTTGAGTAAATTCTCTTATGAATTCAACCTTGTCAACTCCGAGTATTGAAGCAATTTCTTGAGCATCAGGCACCGGGGTTAAATCTCTGAAACATCTGAGAATGTATTGTTCGATAGTATCATATTTCCTTGCTGTTTTTTTGGGTAGATAAAACACCTCATTAGAGTAGGCGCCTATAATTTCTTTGCCACTCATTGCTTCGCGGTGCTTGTCTGTAATTGTTGTTTTAATCCATGAATTTATTGGCTGGTACATATCCTTTATGATTTTTAGCAATGTCTAAAATATGTTTATATATTGGGCTAGCTTCGCTTTCTAATTCTACATAGTTATGTGAGGAACCAGTGATAATTAGTAAGCTTTTGGCTCTACTTATTGCTACATTAATGCGCTCTGGAGTCTGTAAAAACTCGCTTGGTAATACTTCGGGTTTGTTCAAAACAAGACTTACAAATATTATATCCTTTTCCATGCCTTGAAATTCGTCTACTGTTCCAATGGTAAGTGTAACGTTTGGAGGTAAATCAAGTTTTTTTTGGTTATATAAGCTTTTAATTAGGTCTGTTTGAGCTTTATATACAGAGATAATACCAATTTCTTTTTTATGTGATGCATCCTTCTTGAAGCTGTTCTTCATTTTCATGATAATTGAAAATATTAATTCTGCTTCGAGCGGGTTTTGCCGACCTGTTCCAATTTGCTGATGATGCCAATTGCTGTTATCTAATGGTAAATCAACCCACATTAAATGATGTTTGCTATTTATCAACTTGGGAATTGATATTTTATGCGCGCGTTCGCTGTCTTGCTTTGAGTAACCAAGAATTAGTTTATTTCCATAAAACGGGTTAACTCCTGACATAATTTGTGAGTGCATACGGTATTGATTGATTAGCATTATGGTTCGAGAAGCTTGAATCTTTTCTAAATACTCATATCGCTCTTTAAACAAAGATTTAGTTAATTGTTTTTGAAGTTCAACAGCATCTACTCCTAAAGTTTTAGCTGCTTCAATAAAATAAGCTTCGTCTTTAAATATAGGTGGCAGTTGTTTCCAATCTCCAGCTAAAACTATTTTTTTACCTACTAAGCAAGGAATAACCATTTCGGTTATTGTTGCTTTAGATACTTCGTCAATAATAGTAACATCAAATTCCGAAAAGCGGTTTAAAAAAGTTTTCTGATTGCCTGCTTGTATACAAGTGGCGCCTACAACATTAGCATGTTTTAAAAAAAGTTCATATGACTCATCACTAATTTCTATATCACCGCTGCGAATTTGAGCAATCCAATCTTCTTTGATTTGAATTTTAATTTCTAGCCTTTTAACTTCCGTTTCACCACCAATTGACGATAACCAAGGTTCTCTTTGTAATTTTAATAATTCTAAATCAGGAATAGGTTTATTACAGAACTCTGGCACAGAGTTT
Source organism: Calothrix sp. PCC 7716 (assembly GCF_019977735.1). Lineage (GTDB taxonomy): Bacteria > Cyanobacteriota > Cyanobacteriia > Cyanobacteriales > Nostocaceae > Dulcicalothrix. Next base: position 3,011,056 of record NZ_AP025018.1, read on the forward strand.
TGAGTTCGTAATTCTTCCCATAGACGATGACCTAATTGATGTTTCTCATCTTTACATTTTATCTGAGACATTATGCTATCATATTCTTCGTTAAAAGAGTTGGCTTTATCTAAAGCTGATTGCTCACTCAGCGCATATTCATTCTGCGAAGATAAGTTGAACTCAGATACAGTCAGAAGTCCATTTTGAAAGGGTTGAATAATTTTATTTTCCGCGATGGGAATAAACTTTTCTATAGAAGCAGCCATAGAAACAACATTTTTGTTAACTTTGAGCAATTCTTCAATTTCAAGACTGTTTTCAACTTCTATCAGGTCTATAGTGTCAACAAAAGGCTCAAATACTTCATTAAGTGCTGTTTTTAAATAGTTTGCCTCACCAAAACACAACTGAGCATCTTCTAATAACTTTTTATAGCGACGTTGTTCACCTTGAAGGTTTATTTCTTCTTGTTCGTACTGACTAGTAAGCTCTATGACTTTAGCTTCTGCAATTTGTAATTCTGAATTATACTCGTCGTGTATTTTTATTGCAAGGTCAGAGGTTTTTGCATGGTAAAAGTGGCGTTGAGCGTTATTAAATATATTTTCGAGAGAGCATTTTAATTGCTCTTTGGCATGGTATAATGTAGGTTTGTAAAGGCGCCCAACAAAGATTAGTGTCGATAGCTTTTCGAGATTTATCAATTTGTCGTATATATATTTATGTTGATTTATTTTGTTTGGTAATAAATTTATTTCCGCTTCCTCCCAAGAACGGATTAACTGAACAAAATTTATTTGGCGCCTCAAAATTTGAAAAGCATCAATTATAATAGTTATAGTTATTTTTGATTTATTTCGGTTTCTAAATTTACTTAATCTCTCACATATACTAGTGTAGGTAGAACTCAAAGAAACTACTTCTGATGACTCATCTGTAATTCCATGATTAAGTATATTTTTGAGATTTTGCACACTATTTTGCAGCATATTTAGCTCGAAACGTATTTTTTTAATCTTGTCTTCCATCTCTTGTGTAAGTTTTAGAGAATTCTGTCGCTCTAAAATATTCAGTTTAATATCTCGATATAATTTAGCAAAATCTTTTTTAAAATTGTGAATATAGCCACCTGGTTTAATATCTAAAATTAGTTGTTTAATCTCAGTTGCTATTTCCAATAAGTCCGATTCAGTTTGGTTTAAGTTAGGAGCAACTTTATAAACTTTGAATTCAGTTAAGAATTGCAGTAATTCAGAATTAGACTCATAAGTAAATTGATGAGTTTGAAATTCTTGAATAAATAATTTTATACATTTTTCAATATTTATAGTCTTTAAATATCTATCTTTAAATTCAAGTGCTGCTTCTTGATATTTGTCAGCTATACCTTTTTTATTTTCAGCTATAGCTAGTAATTGAATACTTTGTTGATGCCAACTAACCCATCGAATAACATCTTCCCAGCAATTAATAAATAAATCAACTTGCTCAAATTTCTTTTTCATCTCCTGCAAATTTTTGTCACAATCTTCTGCTACAGACTTTAACCACGTTATGACAGCGTTTTTTTCAAAATATTCTAGAACGTCTTCACTAATCTTTGTAATTTCACCTAACCTAACAGCAAGTATACTTTGGTGCTTTGGTAGTTTTGAAAATATATTGTCCACTGCTGAGTTAAACTGGCAAGATAGAAGAACTTTTTGACCCTGAAGAGGTATTATAGAACAAAGCACAACAATAACTGTTGATTTTCCTGTTGCTGGTGGTCCTTGTAATACAAAAAAGTCAGGTGACGCTAGAATCATTCTTATCGCTAGTTTCTGATGCTCGTTTAGCTTGTGTATATTTAGGTGCTTATATAAGGGTATTGGCGCCAAAGGTAATGTTTCAGGAAGTTTTAGCTCTTTATTCTGACCAAAAAGAAATACATCCAGAGCAGGTTGACAACTACGTTTTTCTATCAAACGTTTAATGGCATCTTTTTGTACACGAATTGGATGCAAGTCACCAACTAGAGAGTTCGTAATGATTCCGCTGACAGAAGTGAGTTCTAAATATTCTTTACTCAATGAGACTTTTAGAGTATGTGTTTGTGAATTCAGTGATTCAAATTTGGCAGATACTCGCTCAAAATCTAAAAAATCTATTTCTTGCTTTAGTTCTATAAGACATCTTTCTGACGTTCGTAATTCCGATTGTTCTATGATTTTCGGTGGTAGATGTCCAATTACGGCGCCAATATTATTTGTTAATAAGAAAAAACTATCGCCTTGATAGTGCTGCTGATAAAATTCTTTGAAAGAGAGGTTATGAGAAACTACAGATATAAGCTTATACTTTTTTGGTGGCTTAATAGTATATAAGTTTATATTATCGCCTTGACGACACTGCTTAATAGTTTTTAATAGTTCCGATGAAATAACTGAAGCAAGAGTTAAATATATGCACTTTGAAGTCTTGTCAATTCGGTAAGAAACAAAAGGGACTTGAAATTGCTTTTGTTCAATGAATCGTTCACATACATCCAGGTAACTTACCCAGAATTTTTGTAGATTCGCTTTTATAGTCATGATAAACTATCCTTTCTGATACACTCTAGATAAAGGCGCCTTGTTACATATGCGTTAAATTTTCTTGATGTTTGATGCGGACAATAAAATAATACTTAATTACTAACGCGCACCACACATGAATTAATTTTTGTATAGCAACCGATATCAGAGAGTGAAAATCACGGCGCCCAGATACCCAACTTTAAGCAGCGTTAAAGTCGGGTATATGAATTACATCTTCACAAATGATTTACGATTGGTATGTTATTTCGATATCAATTTTTAATGATTCGTGTATGAATAGTCATCAGTAGTATCACTTATATTACAATATAGTGAGTACTGCCTAGCAAAAAGCTACAGACCAGGACGCAATATTTTTTCAGCGACTTGAGGCAACCAGCGTTGAAGAAAAAATAGCAGTTTGACTTATTGACACCAGAAGAAACTGCTGAACTGGAGGCAATAGGCGAACTAGACACTATATTTAGTTATATTAACGCAATTAACGCATCACAATCGTGACAATTTCAAACAGCATCCAAGAACTTGTACGAAAGCATCAATATAGTTTTTTTACCACAGAGACACAGAGTACACAGAGAGGAGAGTTAGAGAGAGGCGCCTACCTTACTTTTACTTCTTGCTTAAGATTTTCTGTCTGCCGCATAGCAGCTAAATGCTCTAAGTAAAAATCATCAATTTTTGCAATAAATTTATCATTAACAATTTCTACTCCTAACGCATCACTGACAGCTAAAAAATCTAGGAATGATGCATTTTGATAGTCTTTATCTTCAAAGGATTTAATTTCTTCTTCGGTGCGATTGCATAGTGCAGCAAGTTCTTTTTGGGTAATTTTAAAAGCTATTCTAGCTTTAATTAATAACTGAGATATTTTATTCATGCACTCCACTTTGAGCGCAATAGGTTCGTTGGGATTATGAGCAATTAAGGCTTCATATTCTGCTATTTGTTCTTGTAGGTCTTCGCATTGAGACGTGACACCATCATAGTGAATCTGCCAAACGTCTGGTTGATTTTTTTTCTTGTGGTCGTCTTGCTCTAACATGGTGATTGCTCGACCCATGCCTTCTACCCAATTTTTGGTAATATTATACTCTAGCTCGTTTTTAATCATGGCTCCCACCTTAAAAGGTCTATTGCTATAATACCTTTTCTCATTTTTGAGTCGTAATTGTAAACTTTTATATTGAAATTACATCAAAATTCCATCGAATTTCAATAATTTTTCAATTGATACTCTATGCGTTACGGTTTCATAATAGAACTTGAAAAGAAAAAGCGCATGGGTTCTTTAGCTGAGGTACATTATGATTAAAAAACTAAAGGTACTCTTTGAGGGGGGAAGAGGCAGGATTTTGTTTGGCTTGTATTGCTCATTCTAATAGTTTTAGCTACTTTACGTTAGATTTATAGTGTAGTAACTATTACTTAATTCTTACCAATGCCAACTTGGGAACCAAATCAACCAATACAAAACGGAAGGTTCATTATTCAAAAAGTGCTTGGAGGTGGAGGCTTTGGTGTCACCTATAGTGCAATTGAATACCCTATGGGCAAATTAGTTGTTATCAAAACCTTAAAACCCCAACAGCAAAGTCAACCAGATTTTAACAGACGACAGCTAAATTTTGTCAATGAAGGAATGCGTTTAGCCACATGCAATCACCCGCATATTGTTAGAGCGCGCGAATTCATTGACGAAAATGGACTTTTAGGGATGGTAATGGAATATGTTGATGGTTCGGATTTGGCGTTTTATCTTAAATTCCGAGGAAAATTAAAGGAAACAGAAGCTTTAACTTATATTGACCAGGTTGGAAAAGCCCTAGAATATGTCCACGAACAAGGATTATTCCATTTGGACGTTAAGCCCAATAATATTTTGTTGCGTCGTGGTACAAAAGAAGCTGTACTAATTGATTTTGGTTTGGCACAAGAATTTACAACTGGTCAAATAGGAAATATTGCAAGTGGTGGAACTGTTGGTTATGCACCTATTGAACAGCATGAAAAACGAGGTTTACTTGGTGATTATACTGATGTTTATGCTTTAGCTGCAACACTATATACTCTCTTAACAGATATTGTGCCTGTTCAGGCTAATTTTAGGAAGGTTGAACAATTACCACCACCGAAACAGTATAATTCTAAAATTAGTAGCCATGTGAATGATGCTATTGTCAAGGGGATGGCATTGGAACCTCAAGATAGACCGCAAACTGTGCGGGAGTTTAGAGAGTTACTGGGTGTTTTAACTGGCGCCACAGTTACAAATGTTAATGAAATAAAAATCAATAGTTATAACGCTCCTAAAGTTGTAACACCAGTCCAAAGCCAACCAAATATCCAACCAAATATCAATTACGCTGAACTAGAAAGCTTGTTAAGAGCTTCTCAGTGGAGAGAAGCAGATTATAAAACCTATCAACTGATGCTTCAAGCGGTTAATCGTCAAGCGTTTGGTTGGATGAGAAAAGAGGAATTACATAACTTTCCTTGTTCCGTTCTTCTTTATATTGACAAACTATGGAAATTATACAGTAACGGTATATTTGGCTTAACTGTTCAGCAGCAAATCTGGCGTGATATTAGTATTTCCTCTCAAAATCTAAATATTGCAACTTTTTATACCTTTAGTGAGGAAGTGGGCTGGCGAAGGAATAATGAATGGTTAAAATATGATAAGTTTACTTTTAACTTAGAGGCTCAAAAAGGACACCTTCCTTCATTTGGATATGGTGTTCAGCCCTTCCATGAATGGCAACCCAGTTTGCAAGATTTCTTCCCTCGCATTAGTAGTTGTCTATCACAATAACAAAATCATTGTTTTTGTCTTCCGATGCATAAATTCCACCACTTTAAAGAGAGATGATCTTATAGTCGCGCGCTCTTAAGCTAATTACTCTGTGTATCAACGTAAATTCGTTGTTACGAGTTTTTAGAAATAGTTCCTTTAATGGTTATGGTGCCGAACGATACCCAAATAACGTAGTTAACTGCAATTCTTTATTATTAGGAAGATACCGTATGACTATGAAAACTAATTCATTTATCAGCAGTTTGGTAACGGTTTCAATAGGTTTAAGTAGCATTTTTATCATGAGGCAGTCTAGTAATCTAGTGAATTACCGATATTCTGCCACTTCAGTGGAACACACCTCAAATCTACTGTCTAGTCAGGCGCCAAATAAATCTGTATTATTACAAGCTAGCTTAAAGCAACCTGTAACAACAGCGGGAATATCTATAGGTTGGGTGGGTGGTATTTTCTTAGTATTGGGAGCTATTGGATATGTCATAGTAGTAAAAAAAGGAATTGTAGTAATTAAAAATGATGAAGTTGGAATTGTGATTAAGAAATTTAACCTTAATCCTCTTACTCCTAAACTTCAACAAGGACACTTAATTGCTTTGCATGGAGAAGCTGGTTCTCAAGCAAAAGTACTTGCTCCTGGTTCCCATTGGGGTTATTTCCCTCACATGTATACCGTCCGCAAGGAGAAAGCAATTCAAATTCTACCGGAGGAAATTGGACTAGTTGTTGCCAAAGATGGCGCCAATATATCACCTGAACAAGTGGGACAACATTTCGGTAAACCTGTTGAATGTAAAGACTTTCAGGATGCGGTTGCATTTATTCAAAATGGCGGTCAAAAAGGTAAACAGTTAGCAATTCTACAGTCTGGTACTTACCGAATTAACACTGAACTTTTTGAAATTACCAAGGCGCCAGTAATTAATGTTTCTCCAGATGAAATTGGACTAGTTGTTGCCAAAGATGGTGCGGATATACCATCTGAACAATTGGGACAACTTTTTGGTAAGCCTGTTGAATGTAATAACTTTCAAGATGCAGATGCATTTATTAAAAATGGCGGTCAAAAGGGTAAACAATTAGCAATTCTACAATCTGGCACTTACCGAATTAATACTGAACTTTTTGAAATTACCAAGAATTCTGGAATTTCTATTCCCCCAGATAAAATTGGATTAGTTGTTGCTAACGATGGCGCCACTATACCGTTAGGACGACAGTTGGGGAAAGTTGTAAATTGTAATGACTTTCAGGATGCCCATGCATTTATTCAAAATGGAGGTGAAAGGGGTAAACAGCTAGCAATTTTAAAACCTGGTGAGTACGATATTAACACCGAGCTATTTAGCGTTTACACTCAGTCAGTAATTAATATTCCCCAAGGAGAAATTGGACTAGTGGTTGCCCTAGATGGCACCAATAAACCTGAACAACAACAACTGGGTAAAGTTGTAGAGTGCAATAATTTTCAGGATGCTTATGCGTTTATTCAAAATGGCGGTCAAAAGGGTAGACAATTAGCAATTTTAACATCTGGAGTTTACCAGATTAACACAAATTTATTCACTGTTATTACTGCTGCTAATGCTACTCAGTATGGTATGAATAAGAGTGATTTACGGGTATATACTATCGAAGCTGGAAATATAGGTATTGTAACTACCTACGATGGTATACCAATTCAATCTGATGAGATAGCTGGGGCGCCTGTCGATGGTCATAATAATTTCCAGAATGGGCAAAAGTTTATTGATGGCAAAGGACGCAGAGGTTTACAAGAAGAAATTTTACCACCTGGGTCATGGAATATAAATCCTTGGTTTGCTTCAGTTGAGCAGGTAGAACTGACTGATGTTCCAGTTGGTTCAGTTGGGGTTGTTATCTCTCAAGTTGGTAAACATTCTGAGAATAAAGATGGTGTCGTCGAACCTGGATATAGAGGAGTTTGGAACCAACCTCTCCGTCCTGGTAAACACGTAATTAACACAAAAGTGATGGATGTGGAGATAGTACCAACTCAACCAATAACATTAGACTGGTCAAACAAAAAAAAGCCATCTACTAACTACGATGCAAGTTTGAATGCGATAAAACTTTGCTCCAAAGATGGTTCTTTCCATTTTCATGTAGAAGTAACGCAAGTTATTCGCGTGCCAGAAGAAAAGGCGCCTACAATGATTTATCGTGTTGGCAAGAAAGATAATAATTCGGCAAATAGTTCTATAAAAGCTTTAATTGTTAAGATATTACAACCAGCAGTTGAGAATTACTTCCGTGATTCTGCACAAAATTCCGAAGCGCTAGACTTTCTTGACCAACGTAATTATCAAGCAAGACAAGCACATGATTTTATTAAATCAGCACTCAACGATTATGGTGTTGAAGCAGAAAAAACTTTAATTGGTGAGATTGACCTGCCTGATAATTTGCTTCATATTTTAACAGAACGCAAAATGGCAGAGGAAGAGCGCAAAACGATGGATGAGCAAAGAAAAACTGAAAAAGTACGCCTCGAACTTGCGCGCGAGTTAGCGGAAACTAAGATTCAAGAAAGTTTAGTCATAGCTCAAAAATCTGTAGAGATTGCTCAACTCGAAGCTATGGCACAACAATATAGAATTAATCTTGAAATCGAACGAACTCGCGAACTACGTGAAATAGAATTAGTAGTTCTAGCAAAAACTATTGATATCATTGGTCGTGAAGGTTGGCTAGATATTGAAAAATTGAAGGAGTTAGTCAAACTTCAGCTTCCAGAGGTTTGGGTTAACAATTCTAGCGATGGGGGTTCTGGATTAATCGATGCGGTAATGCCTCAAGTGTTAAGAACTCTTAAAAATAGTACAAATGGTTCAAGTAATGGCTTATCAACACACCAAACAAGTAAAACGTTAGAGACTTCATCTACTTCAAATCATACTTTACCAGCAGCATATCCTGAAGATTAAGATTTATTATTTTCTCATGCCAGCCAAAATTACCCTTACTGTTACCCAAGGCAAACTCCAAGGACGACAATTTATTTTTGACTCCCGCACTACCTGTATTCTTGGTAGAAATGTAGATTGTAATCCAAAATTGCCTGATAATGAAGACCATCGCACTATTTCCCGCTACCATTGTTTACTAGATATAAATCCCCCTGCTATTCGGATACGAGATTTTGGTAGTAGAAATGGTACTTACGTCAATAGCAAAAAAATTGGACAACGGCAAGCTGAACAAACTCCAGAAGAAGGCGCCAAGCTTCAATTTGCTGAACATGACTTGCAAGATGGTGATGAAATCAAACTGGGTAACACTATTTTTAAAATTAGCATTGAAAGTGACCCACAGGAAATAAATATTTCTAACTTTATTTCTAACTTTATTTCCAACTTTTTTCCTAGCACTGTTTATATAGACGACAACTCAGAACAACTTACACAGCCGCTAAATTTTTTGAATAAAATTAAAGGCTTGTTGAAATTAGCTGACAGTGGCGACAATAATTTAATTGCAATTCGGGGTTATCAAATTGTTAAACTGCTAGGAAAAGGTGGATTTGGAGAAGTTTATTTAGCAAAACATAATCAATCTGGTAAATTTGTCGCACTCAAGGTAATGTTACCATCTGTGGCTGCTGCTGGTGAGCAAGCTTATCAAATGTTTCTTAGGGAAACAGAGAACACTAAAGCTTTACGACATCCTAATGTAGTAGAGTTAATAGACTATGGATACTCTGAAAACATTTTCTTCTTTACAATGGAGTATTGTAAGGGTGGTAATGTATTTGATTTAGTACGGCAACAGGATAAGCCACTATCTATTGATTTAGCGTTGGCAATCATACTACAAATTCTTGACGGTTTGGAATATACCCACAATGCTCAAATTCCTTATGTCAAACTGGATGGTGGTGGGTTTGGTAGAGGTAGGGGTTTAGTTCACCGTGACCTTAAACCTAATAATATCTTTTTGGACTGGGTTGATGTTGATAAAAAATTTGTTGCTAAAGTTGGTGATTATGGTTTATCTAAAGCTTTTGATATCGCAGGTTTAAGCGGTCAAACTATGAGCGGCGCCAAAGCTGGGACTCCATTTTTTATGCCTCGTCAGCAAGTACTTAACTTTAAATATACCCAACCAGATGTAGATATTTGGGCTACAGCAGCTTGTTTGTACTATATGCTTACAGAAAATTTACCGCGCAACTTCACTGGTGCCGACGCTTTCTTAACGGTTTTGCAAAATGACCCAGTACCAATTAAAGCGCGAAATGCGTCAATTCCACAACCACTTGCAGAGGTAATTGATTTAGCATTGGTGGAAAAACCAGAAATTTACTTTAAAACAGCAATAGAATTTAAGCAAGCATTGCTCTCAGTATTATAAAACATGTTGAGGTTGATTTAGAAAGAAAAATTATATGAACTATTAGTCTAATAATTTTACTTTTAAAGTGTAACCTCGTCTGCCTTCAGTTTTAAGGAATTCAGGTTCATGTGAGTCTAACTCAATCTTTTTGCGAATTTCATAAATTAAGTGAGCTAGGTCGCTATTATTGCGCTCAAAAGCATCATCGTAAATAGCTTTTATTAGCTCTTCACTATTACAGACAGTAAGTTGATTATTATTTAGCTGATTTTTTTTAGCCATGTAATCAATAAGCTTTTGAGCTTGCGGACGCAGGTTTATTGCTTCTGATGTATCATCTACCCGCCAAAGTTTTTGCTGGCTGAAGCTATAAGCTAAATAGACATGTCTAAATTGCTCAACTGCATTAGTTGTTAAATTTTCAAGATTTTTAAATGTTAGCTTCCAAAATACAGGTTTATCTTGTGACAAAAATTTATCCAGAATCTCAATAACATCATTATCTTTTAAACGTAATTTGCCATCAGTACGTACATCGATTCTTTGATTTTCACCCCGTTTAACAAAAGTTCCATTCGCGCTTGGTTTATCATCTACTACCCACCAATAATTATCATTAAATTCAAGGACACAATGTTGTCTCGAAATTGTTCTTTTGGGGTTAGGTAGCACAATATCGTTTTGAGTATCACGTCCCACTGTTAAACGAACTTTTTCAATGTTTATTATATAGCTATCGCCATCTGGTGGTTGAATTTCTAGTGACGGGTACGCTGAATGCATAATAATTTCCTAAATTCATAGAATATTTGTATTAATTGTCATCACGTGTAGAGACGCGACATGTCGCGTCTCTACAACAATGGCGTATTTTAAATTTGGGTGTATCGAATTCCTAGTTGTTGTAAGGTTTCTTCATTTATTTTTGTTACATTTTCGGTTTCGGTGTTTTTAAATAGTGCTGCGAAGGCGCCTGCTCCCAAACCTGACTGTGGAAACATTCTATAACATGGTATCGTAGTTAAATGTGACTGGTAGTCTTTTAAATGACTTACTTCGACTGGTTCATACTGAGGAAATTTTTGTAGTAACCATTCGCATACTTGTTCGTTTTCTTCGGGTGAGTAGGTACAGGTTGTATATGCAAGATAACCTTGCGGCGCCACTATTTGAGCGGAGTTGGCGATAATTCTTTTTTGACGGTTGGCGTTTTTATTGATGTTGGTGGGATGGAAGCATCCTGGTACTTTTTCTCCTTTGGCTAGTAAAGATTGTCCGGAGCAGGGTGCATCGACAATTACTAGGTCACTTGATTTTGGTATGGCTTCGGCTAAAATACTTGAATCACGGTTTAATACTGCTGTTGGTGTAATTTTACAGCGTTTGAAATTAGAGAATAGCATTCCTATACGTTTACCTATGACTTCGTTGGCAATTAGTGACTCAGGTTGCAGAACTCTCCAGGCAAAGATGCTTTTTCCTCCCGGCGCCGCACACATATCAAATATCAAGTTAATTGGTTGAGATATTTTTAAAAAAATTGACGCGGCAAATACTGATGAAAAATCTAAACAGTAAAAATATCCTTGCTCATGTAAAGGATGTTGACCGGGTTTTTGATTTAATTCTAATCTGTCTACAAATGCTGGTTGCCAATCAACTGGTTTGGCTATACTTAAGCTGAAGTCGTTTGGCTTGTCTCGACACCAAAGGATGCTAGGGTTGTACACCTGCGGATTGATTAATGCATTAATAAACTCTTCTTGTTGCTCAGTATCTACATACAGGCGCCGTGATAGTTTGAGTAATAAATTAGATATTTTTTCCATAATAATATGTGTAAAAGTTATATAGATATTCAACCAAGAATTAAACTGTCACATTTGAACAAACCGTTAATAAACATAGCATCATACTAAAAAATACTATTTGCCCGCATTTAATCGTCATGTTACTAGACAATTTTCGCGCAAAATTACGCAATTCACTACAAGTATGGCGCGATGCTGGCATAATTAACGATGTACAGTACCAGCAAATCACTCAGTATCAAGCAAATCTAGAAAAAACAGTACAAAACCGTAGCGCTAAAACTGTGATTGTTCTAGCAAGCATACTTATAGTTACTGGTGCTATTACTTTTATTGCTGGGATAGAGCAAGTAGTAACGCGAGAAATCAAAGTTTTGCTGCTACTGAGTTTATTGGCTGCATCAAATATTACTGGATTTTACCTGTGGCAGCAACCTATCAAAGCACAGTTAGAAGGTAAACCAGTCTTTAGGAAATACATACTGGGAAAGAGTTTATTGATTCTTAGCGCTCTGCTGTTAGGTGTAAATTTATCGGTAATAGCGCAATTATTCCATATCAATCAGGCAAATTACGAATTGTTGCTGATGTGGGGTGCAGGTGTTACCTTGATGGCATATAGCTACGAAGAGCAAACGCTGGCAATATTTGGACTAGTTATTGTACTAGTTTGTTATCTTATTTTTTCAAACGAACTACCATATCTCAATAATGATGTTAAGTGGATAGTAATTATACTCCAACATATACCTCTGTTACTATGGGTTGTGTTTGTACCACTGTCTATTTGGTGTAAGTCGCGCACCTGTTTTATTCTAACGGCTATAGCTTTTACTCTAACTTTGCTGTTTAATATCAAGCCGTTACAATATCTCAACACTACAAATAACTTTTCTTGGTTAGCTGCGTTTGCGTTCATACTCCCACCTGCTTTGCTGTGGAGTTATGATGATTTATTATTTCCCAAAGTTAGTAAACGTTACTTTCAACGAGTTGCACGCAATCTTGCTTTAGCGTGTTTATGCATATTTTTTTACATACTTGGATTTAATTATCACTGGCAGGCGCCGGATTTAACGCTTTCGTATATAAAGCCAGTAAATGTTTCATTAAATAATGCTGCTTCTATTGATATTGCTTTTTTAAGTGTAATTGCAGTAACTCAATGGCTATTTTTAATACAACACAAATTTAGCTGGAAGAACTTAGTCATTTTAAGTTGGATTGTAATTTGTGGATTGGCGCCTTTTTGGAATTATCTATATATTGATATACCCAATGTCCCAGTTATACTTTTCAACGCTATGAATATTCTCTTCTGCTTACTGTTAATACGTCATGCCATGCAAACGCGCGAACGTAAAGAATTTTGGGGTGGCGTTTTAATGCTAACACTGTTAGTCCTAACTCGAATATATGAGTACCAAACTGATTTACTCTTCGGCAGCTTAGTACTTACATTGTATGGATTAGCAGTAATAGGAACGGGTACGTGGTTTGAAACCAAAATTAGATAAAACTTCTTTTCATGATTCAAAAAGATTTGCCGTACTGGCGCCTGTTAGTTAGTTTAGCTTTGCAATTGAGTACTATTATCACATTACTGGCGCCTTCTATATTTACACAGTACACAGGTAAAACTGTTATTTTATCCACAATGCCTGTAGACGCTAATGACACATTGCGCGGTCGATACGTCGCTTTAGAGTATGATATTTCGCGACTTGAGACGTTGAAAAAATTACCTGGTTGGAATGATTTGGTAAAAAAATATCCTGGTATTAATTCGCTGTATTATCCAGTTGCAGAAGGAACTAACTTATATGTAATTTTACATAACGAATCTAAAAATAAACCTTGGCGCCCGTTACGAGTCACAACTGCATTACCTGCAAGTTTACCAGAAAATCAAGTTGCACTACGAGGTCGCTATCAATATGGTTCGATAGTTTACGGATTAGAAAAATATTACATGCCTGAAGTTCAAGCGGATTTTAGCAAGCAGGATATTTTCCAAACTCGTCAAATTCGACTTGGACAAATTAAGCCTATTATTATGCATATCAAAGTTGATTCACAAGGTAATGCGGCGCCGCTAGAGATGAATGTTACCGATACGGATGCGAATGGGAGGATTCACAAGTATCGGTTTTAGTGAAAAGTGCTGAGTGTTGAGTGCTGAGTGCTGAGTGCTGAGTGCTGAGTGCTGAGTGGAGTTAGGAGTTAGGAGTTAGGAGTTAGGAGTGAGGAGTTAGGAGTGAGGAGTGAGAAGTTATGAGTTGAATACTCAGCACTCAGCACTTTCTACTCAGCACTTTCTACTCAGCACTTCTTGGGTATTTACTTTTTAATAGGGTACAAACTCCGACTGCTGCGAGTGCGCTAAGAGGTATGCTTGATTCTGGTATTTCTCGCTTTGGTTCTTCTGGTTTTTTGATGTAGTATTCGTAGACTACTTCTACTTTTGCTCCCGCTAAGGTCTGAAATATTTGAGCTAGGTTGCCTGCACCTGTACCAGAAGACTTTGCGACTGCGGTAACTGGTAGTGTTAATGTGTCTGAACCGATAAACAAACCAAAGTCACTTGTGAATGATGTTGATGCTGTTTTACTGTTGGATAAGTTGTTGTAGGTGGCGCCTGACAGTCCACTGAAGTCTTGTGTTCCGTCGTCTGCGGCAAATGACTTTGCTATTGATGCTGTGGGGAGCGTTGTTAATAAGATGCTTTTATCTGGTTTGAGTAAGCTAACTTCAGCAGATAAGTTCGCTGTGACATCAGCTGGTTCTGCATCTAGATTTTCTAGTTGTATTGAACCCTGAACTTCTGACCCTAGTTGCACAAATACTTTTTGTAATTCACCTAATTTCGGGTCAAATTTTGGTAGAGTAACGAATTTATTAAAGTTGGTTTTTTGAACATTAACTGAACTTTCGTATTTTACTGTTGTTAAAGTTGCTGCTTGGACTGCTGTTATTGGCGCCGTAAAAGCAACCAAAATTGCCGCCGCAAATTGTATAGAAAAATGGCGATGCATTATCATGATTCCCTTCTGAAGTAATTTTTAAGTTTTTATAGTCATACACCCTTTGCTAAGAGAGTAATGGGAATCACCGTATTTAAGCAATATCACTTACAGTATCTTGATTGAATCTTTATTAATCGATTTGCTTAATATTTATGATTATAGTTTTTATCTAAATTGAATATTTTTTTATAAAAAATTTATTGAATTTTCATAAAGTTACTGTAAAAGAAGCTCATCTAAATTCAATTATTTTTTAATTTTAGTTATATATTGTGAATCTATAAAGTTTTATCTTAAATATATAAAGCTTTTACATTATAAAAAACCATGACAATGCAAGGTAGTGGTTCATGTCATAAGTTTTGGTTAGTTAGCGCCTGTCGTAGGGTGGGCAGTGCCCACCATACAACTCTCTTAACTCTTGCCTCTGTGAACTCTGTGTCTCTGTGGTAAAAATAAATACTATCGAAACTCTTACTATGACGTTTATTTCTTGAGGATGAGGATTTATGCCTAGCTAGGGCGATACGCTAAAAAGTAGCTTACAACACTAAAAGCGACAAGTTAAAAGTTATATTCTACCAAGAGGCTAAAAATGGATTTAGAAGAAATTAGAGAAGATAAAGCAATTTATGCTTTACGCGGAGCTGCTGATGTGCATATTGGCACTGTAGATAAGCTCGAAGATGGCAAGTATATTAAACTAACTAAAACTAGCGCGGCTGATGGACAGCATCATTGGTTCCCTATTGACTGGGTGAGAGCAGTCGATGAGCGCGCGGTGTATTTGAATAAAACAGTTGATGAAGTTTCAGAACAGTTGATCAACGAACAACCAACTTAGTGCTGAGTAGAAAGTGCTGAGTGCTGAGTGCTGAGTAGAAAGTGCTGAGTGCTGAGTAGAAGTTAGGAGTTAGGAGTTAGGAGTTATAAGTTAAGAGTAAATAGTTAAATACTCAGTACTCAGCACTCAGCACTCAGCACTCATTACTCATTACTGATTATTCGATTTTGAGGTTAAATGGTAAACGCGCGTATACGTTGAGTGGGTCGTTGAGGTTTTGTAATACTTGAATTTCTTGCTGGAGTTTTTGCAGTTCTGAGTTTAGCAGGTGCTTGGGATCAGATTTTTTCTCGTTGATGCCCAAAGCGGTTTGCACTTCATCTGCCGCACGGCTGAAAAAACGTTCTTCAAAAGTGCCTCGTTTAGGATATTCTTGTAGTTTCCAATTTTCTCCTAGTTTTGCTATTTCAGCAGCATGTCCGATGGCTGCGTCTAAACCACCTATTTCATCTATTAAACCTATATCTTTTGCGGCAGTTCCCGACCATACTCGACCTTGGGCAATTTCTGCAACTTTTTCTTGGGGTAATTTACGTCCTTTAGATACTTTGCTAAGGAACAAATTATATATACGGTCTACGCTGCGTTGATATACTGCTAATTCTTCGGGTGATTTGGGACGTGCGATCGTTTGGTTATCTGCGAATTTGCCTGTTTTGACTGCATCCCAAGTTATACCGTTATCGTTGGCAAGCTTTTGGAAGTTAAGTAATAATCCAAATACTCCGATGGAACCTGTAATTGTATTGGGTTCGGCAAAAATACGGTTGGAGTCTGCGGCTATCCAGTAACCACCTGATGCTGCAACGTCACCCATTGATACTACAACGGGTATGTTGTTTTCGCGAGTTAATTTTACCTCGCGTTGAATTACTTCGGCAGCAGTGGCACTACCACCGGGACTGTTAATTCGCAGTACTACTGCTTTGACGTTTTTGTCTTGGCGAATTCTGTTGAAGATTCTGGCATATCGAGTTCCTCCAACTTGTCCGGTTTCACCTTGTCCGTCTACTATTTCACCCTCTGCATATACTACAGCTATTTTATTTGCTGTCGAAATTTCTGAGTCAAGCTTTTTATCTGTTGCTTCGGCGTAGTCAGAGAGACTAATTTGTTTAAAGGTTCTATCTTCGCGTTTAGCGTCGGTTAAGGTTTTAAGTTCATCAACTACTTGGTCTTGGTAAGCGACTTTATCTACTAAAGTTAGCTTTTTGGCTTCTGCTGCTTCTAATAAAGGCTGACTGTCAGCTATATTTTGCAACTTAGCTGGGGCAATTTTACGACTGCTTCCAACCGCACTTCGCCATTCGCTCCATACGTCACCTAGTAGTTTCTGTGTTTGTTCGCGGTTTTCGGGACTTAGTTTATTAAGTACAAAAGGTTCTACGGCGCCCTTAAATTTACCAACCCGTATTACCTGTACACCTACACCATACTTTTGTAAGGCGCCACTTAGAAACATTGGTTGTGAACTAAAACCGTTGACTTCCATTGCTCCCAAAGGATTTACTACTACAGTATCAGCAACTGAACTTACATAGTACTCGCGTTCGCTCCATTCCATGCCGTATGCAATGACTTTTTTACCTGCTGCACGGAACTTTTCTAAAGCTTGTCGAACTTCTTTGAGGGTGGCAAACCCAGCGGCGCCACCAGTTCCTGCTCCTTTTGTTGCATCAAGATAAATACCAACAATACGCTTATCGGTTCGAGCTTTTTCTATAGCATCTAGAACGTTTCGCAAAGTCATGCGTTGTTCTTCTGAACCTGAGAGTGCTTGTTGAAATACTTCGCTTGAACTGGGAGCAGCATCGGTAATATTCATCGACAAGTCAAATACTAAAACCGACTTGTCTTTAACTTGGGGTCCACTATCGCTTGATGCGGCCGCAAATAGCAGTACCAAAAGACCTGTGGCGCCGACCCCGCAAAATATAAATAGCCCCAGCAAGCTTCCAATTAAGCTAGCAAATGTTTGTTTGAAAAAATTACCCATTATAGCCCACTTTCAATTAGTCAATAGTTAATAGCCAATTAGCAAATGACGAATGACAAAAACTAATGACTATTGATATATTTATATTTCCGCTTCCTCTACCACTATTACCTATTTTAAACGTTGCAAACTTCCTGAAGATCGAAGGGAAGCTAAAGTAGTGTTACCAGTACAGAATAACACTGTTGTGATTTCGGCGATTAAAACTGATGCTAAATCGTAAACTGCCGCTTCTGAATCTGCTGCTGCACGTAAAAATGGCATTGCTAACCCAGCAATATTGGCGCCCAGTGCAATAGCTTTGGCTACATCCAAACCATCACGTAGTCCTCCCGATGCAATTAAAGAAATATGGGGATCAACTGCCCGAATACTACTTATACATTCTGCTGTCGGTAAACCCCAATCTGCAAAAGTTCTGCCTAGGCGCCTTTGCAAAACTGTTTCTGCGCGTTCACCTTCGACTTTTGCCCAAGAAGTACCACCTGCTCCTGCCACATCAATAACTTTTACACCAGCAGCAATGAGCTTTTGCGCCATTTGTTGAGAAATACCATTACCTACTTCTTTTGCTATCACTGGTACTGTTAACTTTGAGCACAATATATTTATTTTGTCAAGTAATCCTTTAAAGTTTTTATCACCGCGCGGTTGAATGCATTCTTGAAGGGGGTTTAGGTGTAAAATTAGTGCATCAGCTTCGAGCATGTCCACAATTTGTAGACATTGGTCTAAGCCGTATTTATAGTTAAGCTGAACGGCGCCTAAGTTAGCAAACAGTAATGCATCTGGTGCGTGTTTACGAATTGCAAAAGTATCGATAACTTGGGGTTTTTCTACTGCTACCCGCTGTGACCCCACACCCATTGCAATTTTATAGTCTTGTGCGACTTGGGCAAGACGAAAATTGATGATACCCGCTTGTTCGGTACCCCCAGTCATTGAGGAAATTAATAGAGGTGCGTTGAGTGTCTTGCCCAGAAAGGTTTGACTAAGATTTATTTCATCGCAGTCGATTTCTGGCAAGCAGCAGTGAGTAAAGCGGTATTTCTCAAATCCGTTGGTGGTTTGTCGAAACTGGACATCCTCTTCTAAGCAGATACGGATGTGGTCAGCTTTGCGCGATTGTGTTTGTGCCGAGATATTTACAGGAACGTTCACGAGTTTTAAGTTAATAAAGTATGTCGTTTTTCGTTCAATATAATATAGTTACTCGCACACCAGAGAAAATGGCAACAAAATTAGCTAACTTACAAAACCTACTTTCCGACTTAATAAAGCGCTATTCTCCACGTGTCGATTATTTAATGATTCGTTTTGAAGAAGCTCTTGGGACAGATATTTTGTTGCGTGGTGACAAAGTAGAAACTCTTAGCGAAGCAATTTCAATTGGTGGACATGTCCGTGCATGTTACAAAGGTGGCTGGGGTTTAAGTAGTTTTAACCGCATTGATACTATTACAGAACGTATTGAAGAAGCTATTGCTGCTGCACGCATGATAGGTGATGACGAAACTATACTGGCGCCTATCAAACCAGTACGAGCAAGTTGCACTTTACCATTAACAGGAACTGATCCCCGCAAAATTCCTCTGGTAAAGAAAAAAGAATTATGTGATTTTTATACAGACCTACTTAAAAGTGTAGATGGTCGCATTACTACAACTTCGGTTCGCTATGCTGACAGCGCGCAAAAAGTCATGATTGCTACCAGTGAAGGTACATTTATTGAACAATCTTGGGTTGACATGGAAATGCGTTTCGCTGCAACTGCAAGAAATGGTGAAACTGTACAAACTGGACGTGAGACTACAGGTTCACGTAAAGCGTTTGAAGATTTGACTAATTTGGACGACCAAGTTAAAAGTGCTGCGACACGCGCGATTAATGCTTTATCTTTACCATCGGTTTTGGGTAATACTTATACTGTGGTTATTGACCCGATATTAACAGGCTTGTTCGTTCACGAAGCTTTTGGGCATTTAAGCGAAGCTGATATGGCGTATGAAAATCCTGATTTACTTGAGGTTATGACGATAGGGCGCCGTTTTGGAAGTGAAGAATTACAAATTTTTGACGGTGCGGCGCCTGCTGGACACAGAGGAAGTTATTTTTATGATGATGAAGGTGTACCTGCGACAACTACACAGTTAATTAAAGATGGTGTCTTGGTAGGGAGACTACATTCACGGGAAACTGCTGGGAAATTAGATGAGGCGCCGACTGGTAACGCTAGATGTTTAAATTATCACTATGCCCCTATAGTACGCATGACGAATACCTGGATTGAACGCGGCAAAACACCAGTATCCGATTTATTTAGCGACATTAAAGAAGGTGTATATGCACGAAACTGGCTAGGTGGAATGACGAATGGTGAAATGTTTACATTTAGTGCTGGGGAAGCATGGATGATTCGTAACGGTAAAATTGCCGAACCAGTTAAAGATGTAACGTTATCAGGAAATGTGTTTCAAACTTTAGAAGATATCGAAGCTATTGGTAATGACTTTTACTGGGATGAGTCAGGAGGATGTGGTAAAGGTGGGCAAAATGGTTTACCTGTAGGTTGCGGTGGTCCAAGTCTAAGAATTCGAGATGTAGTAGTGGGTGGAGAAGCTACGTAATAAGCACTTCAGTGCTTTCTTCTATAAATTTAGATGGTATATATATTTACCACAGAGACACAGAGAAGGTTGGCAACGGATTATAAACGGATGAAACGGATGGTTGATTTTAAATAATTAAATTTTGTTTGTAAGCAATAACTTATCCACGTTTATATCCGTTGCAAACAACACACCTTTCTTTAATGACGTGAAACAGTAGTTATTTTTTTACGAACCGCGCGCGAACGCAAAGAAAATATGTAGCTGCATCGAACGATGTGTGTATAAGTTAGCTTTGGTAAGGCTTGGAATACATTTACATATAGAATACGCTAAAATCATTAGTATGATTTAACCAACGTTAGGGAGGGATTAAGAAAATGTTTACAATCTCCACAGAAGAATTAGTGAAAGAAAGTCAAGAAATTGCACAGTTAAAAATTATCAAAGAAGAACTAGAAAAACTTTTTTGTATTCAATTTACTGCATCTATCGAGCTTCAGGAAGATTGCCATGAAATTATAGCCATTATAGAAAGTATTGGCGATAGCAACAACTTAAAAACTACTGCTGATAAAGCTTTACAAACATCAAAATATTTGAGCATTTTAGCAAATAAATATCATGATTTAATTTCCGAAAAAGATATTAATATTATTGTTTCACATTCAAATAATCTCAAATTATGGGCTGACGTTTTTATCGCCGTTTCTGAAGTTCATCAAGACTTCACAGAAAATAGTAGTTTAGAAACTTTAAAAGAGTGGACAGAATGGATTGAACTTTTCTCAGAAGCAATAGATGGTCAGAATAATTTTTCAGAAGAAACTTGGATAAATATAGATAAATTAGCAAAAAAAATAATAGCTGTCGCTTCTGTTAAAAATGATAATGAATCTCAAAATAACCATTACAAGAGGCGCCTAAAAAATTCAGCTAGCTTTATACTCAGTTCATCTGAAAGTAACAAATCAAGTACATCTCGGAGACTAGTTATAGGTAAACAATCTTACCAAGAATTATTGGAAGAAAGCCAAAGAAGAATTCATCGAATTGACGAATTAGAGGCAAAAAACGCCGAAGAAGCCAAAATGCAATCAGATATAGTAGATTTTCTTGAAAAATTCCTAAAATAGTATAAAATTCATAAGTATACTTGTTGCAGTTACCAAAATGACCATCGTAATGCTTGACTCGCACCCTCTGTCACTTGTATCACATCCAAGTTCAAAAGCATAAGCGTTAAATTGTAAGAGTTGGGTCAAGCAACTAATTAATCATAAAATATTTGTAGTCACTCCAGAAATAATTGATTATGAACTGCGTCGGGCATTAATTTATGCAAATAAAGTAGAAGGAATAGAAAATTTAGATAAACTAGAAGACATTGGAATAATTTATGCCCCAATAACAACAGCAGTTATGCGAAAAGCATCTGAGTTATGGGGTTGGGCAAGAAAAACAGGACAACAAACTGCGAACGCAGATAAAATAGATGTTGATGTTATTTTAGCAGCACAATCAATTATCTGATCTCAAGAGACAGGAGAATATTCCATTATCGCGACTTCCAATGTAAGTGACTTACAAAGATATACGGATGCTAGAAGATGGGAAGATATAACGGTAGAATATTGCTTTAATCCACAGCCTTCAAAGTCGCAGTAGAATAGTAGAATAAAAATTATTATTATTATTAAAGCATTTTTTCTAAAAAGATTTTTGCCCGCGCGCATTTGGGATTTGCAAAAAATTCGCTTGGTGTAGTATCTTCGGCTAAAGTTCCTTGGTCTAGAAACATAATTCTACTAGCAACTGAGCGCGCAAACCCCATTTCGTGAGTAACTATTGCCATTGTTATACCAGTTTGCGCTAGTTGTTTCATTACTTCTAATACATCTTTGACCATTTCGGGGTCGAGTGCGCTTGTTGGTTCGTCGAATAGTATCATTTCTGGTTCCATTGCTAACGCGCGCGCGATAGCTACTCGTTGTTTTTGACCTCCTGATAATTTCGATGGATAAACGTCTGCTTTTTCGGATAATCCTACTTTTTTGAGTAATTCTAAACCTTGTGAGTTTGCTTGTTGCTTATTTATTCCTTTGACTTTGATGGGAGCATAAGTCACGTTTTGCAGCACTGTCATGTGAGGAAATAAGTTGAAGTGCTGAAATACCATTACTAAAGAGGTGCGGATTTTGGCAATGTTTATTTTGGGATTGGTTATTTCTTGGTCTTTAAAGTATATTTGTCCTTTGGTAGGGCGTTCGAGTAAGTTCATGCAGCGCAAAAAGGTTGACTTGCCAGAACCAGAGGGTCCAAGAATTGCAACTACTTCGCCTTTGTTGATTTGCGTTGAAATGTCTTTTAGTACATCGAGCTTACCAAAAGACTTATATAAAAATTCTGTACGAATAATTGCTTCACTCACTGCGTCTTAACCTTTTTTCTAAGATGAATGCACTTTGTGTTAAACCCATGACTAAAATATAATAAATCAATCCAGCAAATAGTAAAGGCTCAAAGTAAATATATTTATTGGCGCCGACAATTTGGGCACTGCGTAATATTTCCACTACACCAATTGTTGACACTAACGCCGAATCTTTCAATAGTCCAATGGTTTCATTTACTAATGCAGGCAAAATATTCTTTAAAGCTTGAGGTAAAATTATATCCTTCATCATCAACCATTTGGGAATACCCATAGATATGGAAGCTTCACTTTGCCCTTTATCTACTGCCTGAATTCCACCCCGGATGGTTTCTGACATGTAGGCACCGGAGTTCAGTGTAAAAGTTAATACACCTGCTTGTAATGCGGAAATATTATAACCTGTAAGTTGGGGTGTTGCGTAATAAACCAATGCTAACTGTAAAAGCAGTGGAGTACCTCGAAACACTGAGGTGTAAGCATTGGCAAGTGACTGAAGCGGTTTAATATCAGAAATTTTGAGTAAAGATAATACCGTTCCCCAAATTAATCCTAAGAATACAGAGATAATAGTGAATAATAAAGTTAAGGGAATACCTCGAAGAATAAAAGGAATATCTTTACTAATTCTACTAAAATCTAAATTCAGTCCTGTTTTGACTTCTGTTGAGGATAAATTAGCAATGTTTGTGTTTTTAGAAAACCATTTAGTCGCAAGTTGCTTTAGTGTACCATTATCCTTCATTTTTTGAAGCACTCGATTGAAAGGCACCACTAAAGAAGAGTTCTTAGCAAAAGCAATTGCCGAACCAGAATTTTCTTGTGAAGGAATAGCATTAAACTCTAAATCTGGGTTACTTCCTGCAAATCCTGACGCTACATTATTTTCAATAATTGCCGCATCAATACGCTTAGATTTAAGTTCTTGAATAGCTTCTGGAACTCGATTAAGCTGCTTGATTTGAATTCCTGTTACTTTTTTAGCAATTTCCTTAAGATTTTTTTCTTGAATGCTTCCTAATTGCACCCCGACTGTTTTACCTGATAACTGTTGAACTTTGAGCAGGTTGCTACCCTTCGGCGCCACAATTGTATCTTGAGCAGTATAATAAATAATAGAGAAATCAACGTTTTTTAGACGTTCTGGCGTTGGAGACATACCAGCCATTACAAAATCAACCCTATTTGTAGCAAGCGCAGGAATTAAGCCATTAAAGTCAGACTCAATCACATTAAGTTTAAATTTTAATTCCTTCGCAATATAATTAGCAATATCAATATCAAACCCAATAATATTTCCTGAGCCTTCCGTATCGTAATACTCATAAGGTGGATAATCGGGAGAGGTTATCATTGTCAGTGTGTCTTTGCCAATTAACGCTTGTAAAGGGTTGCTTTGACTGAGAATGATGCTAATTGCCAGTGTTGCTGCAAGAAGTATGTTAAATATAGACTTTTTCCGCTTTTTCATTTATCCAATAACGTAGATGCACAGCCCATTATATGGGAATAAAAGAAAACTGGCGCCTGAATCCTTGCACGTAATATAATAAGTAATATTTTATACGTTAATTGCACCATGATTAAGCATTTGATGATTGCTTTGAGTTTAACGGTACTAACTGGGTTATCTCACGTACAGATGGTAATGCCAGCAACTGCCGCTAACCAAACTAATCTTTTAACCAAAAAACTCTTACTTGCTCAATCTTCAAGCAACCAAACCCCAAAAGCTTCATTAATTCCTCATGTGAAAGCAAAGCTGGGTGGTATTAGTCTATCAATGACTGAAGCACAAGTCCGCAAAATTCTGGGCAAACCTAAAAGTGTCAAAAATGAGGATAGTCCAGCAGTCGGTAAACTTCGATACTTGGAATACAACGATATCTCTGTGGGTTTGGTTGAGGATGGCGATAATTCTAATAAATTTTCTGTATATAGATTTTCTACGAGAAGTCGTAAATATGCCACGCCAGGTGGTATACGTGTGGGAGACAATCGAGCGAAAGTCATAAAAGCTTATGGTCAAGTATCTCCACAGCAGGAAGGTCAGAAAGGTTATTTAAGTTATCAAATCGATTTGAAAGATATTCCCGCTGCTTTTATTTTTGAAATTGAAGCTGGTCGGGTGACAGAGATTAGCTGTATTGAACAGTTAACTTAAAACCTGATTGATATTTTTTGGTCGGCGCCATAATAAACATGTAGAGACGTGAATGTAAAGACGTGATTAATCACGTCTCTACCAATATATATATTAATTATAGTATAATTTAACTTATCTGCTTAACTTCTTACCCTAGAGCGAAACTGAAGTTATGAAAAAAACAAATGTATTTATAAGTTACGCAACACCAGACCAAGCAGTAGCAAAAATACTGATGGAAGCACTTCGTTTTAAAGGGCTTGATGTTTCGCTTTCAGAACTTCATGCTGGTATAAATTGGATTGAATTTAACCGTACTACGTTATCAGCAAATGCTTACTTAATACTGTTACTATCCAAATCAACAAGTTTTTGCTGTAATCATGATATTGAAGTTGTCCTGAGAGAATTGCAATTCCGAGACATTACTCTTATACCAGTACTACTAGATGATTGTGATATTCCATTATCACTTACTCCTTACCAGCATTTCGATCTGAGAAACCCAGTCGAAGAAAACCTGGAGAAACTTGTTGATGCACTCAAAAATACTTCAGAGATTGACTTTGAAAAATTATCTTCGCCAATATTTGAACAACTCGTTGTGGAACTTCTTCAAAAACTTGGCTTTATTAATTTGCAGATGGAGGAAAAAAATAATGGCATTAATGGTGTCGTAGAGTTTCGTCACAAAGACCCGTTTGGCGCCGAAACTCGCGATATATATGCTCTTGAAACTAAATTATATCGAGAGTCGCGTGCTGATCTACGAAGTATTAGAAAACTAGCTCTTCATGCAAAAAGCAATTCAAATATAGATAAAGCACTTGTCGTTACTGACGGAAATCTTACATCTGTTGCTCTTGATTGGGTTAATGATGCACCAAAAGTTACTGGAGTTCCTATCCGTGTAGTTGATGGAACTGAGTTAAAACGGCTTCTTCTACAAAATACTGATTTGGTATCTAAATACTTTGCTGCTAGTAACGGTGCAATTAGATGAGTCGAGTAAGTGATTTGACCAATCGACTTGATAATTGTCCTGCTGGAGACAAAGGTTGGAGAGAATTTGAAGATTTATGTGTGGAGATTCTTGAATTTCTATTCGTTCCACCTTTAGTGAGACCAATTATTCAAGCACGAACATATTCTGGTACAAATAGACGCGATGCTGTATTTCCTAACCGTAATTTTGATGAAAAGCATAATTGGGGTTTGCTTCTTCGAGAATTAGAAGCAAGAATGGTTCTTTTTGAGTTCAAAAACTATGACAAAATTGAAATAGGGTCTCAAGAAGTTATTCAAACTGAGAATTATTTAACTGACCCTATGGGGCGACTTGCAATTATAGTATGTAGCAAGATTCCGAATAATGCCGCCCATATTCAACGTAACAATCTTTATAGTCGGCGCCGTAAAGTTATTCTTTTTATTACAAAGGAAGATTTGAAGGAGATGCTCTTTCTTAAAGAAAGAGGGGAAGACCCATGCGATTTAATTGTTGACTTTGTAGAACGTTTTTATTTACAGCATGAGTGAAATTTATCCCCCCAACCCCCCTTAATAAGGGGGGCTAAGAGTGATATTTTTTGATTATATTTAATAATTTAATATGGCTAAAAATAAAAAATTTCCCCCTTATTAAGGGGGACTAAGGGGGATTAAATTATGCAGGGTTTGCTTGCATTTTCTTTTGAAGCAAGTTAATGACGGAAGCTTTTTCTAGGATTCCGAGTAGTACGCCGTTATCACGAATGACAGCAAGTGCGGATAACTTTTGTTGTTCTAGTAGTTGTACTACATCTAGCAATGATTTATCAGATTCTACAGTTGTGGATGCTTCGATTGGTCGCATTACTTCGCTTACCGGAGTTTCTGACCATAGTGTTGTAGGTACCGCGCGCAAGTTATCTACTGATACTGCTCCTACTAATTCTCCAAGGGCGCCTGTTACTAAGAACCTACGATATTGCCCGTTTAATATTTGTTCGTCTGCAAACTCTCTCAAGCTCATATTGAAATTAACAATTGGGCTATCTGGAGTTATTGCATCTGCTGCGGTTAGTCCTGTTAGTCGTTCTTGTATGGTTGCCGCTCTTGAAGCATTGCCAGCATTTTGCAACAGGAAGTAACCTATCAATAAGTTCCAAGAGTTGGCGAAACTACCAAACATTAGTAGGGGAATTAAGCCAGAAGCAATTGCTACCCAACCAAATATTTGACCAACTCGACTGGCAAAAGCTACACCTTTATAAGGGTTGCCTGTAATTTTCCAGACGATGGCTTTTAATATATTTCCACCATCTAGTGGTAAGCCAGGAATTAGATTAAATAGTGCTAATGATAAGTTAACAGATGCTAGCACCATTAGGATTGCAGCGAGTGGCCCACCAAGAGAGGCGCCGAAACCAATAGCTGTAAATATAGCAAATAGTAATAAGCTAACTAAAGGGCCTGCAATAGCTACCCAGAAAGCATCAGCTGGGGTTTTTGATTCTTTTTCTAAGCTTGCTAAACCACCAAATATAAAGAGTGTGATTGACTTTACATCAATACCTTGACGAATGGCAACGAAGCTATGTCCCAATTCATGAGCAACGACAGAAGCAAATAATAATAGTGCTGTTGTCACTCCCAGTAGTGTTGCAAGTCCACCACCCAGGTAAGGAAATTGCCCTGCTAGTCCACTGCTATAGCTCCAAGTTACTAAACCTAAGATTAAGAACCAGGATGGGTGGATGTAAAAAGGAATGTTAAAGAGGTTGCCTATCCGAATTGTTCCATTCATGGCGCCTACCTTTGAGTTCGATGTCTCTATAGTAACGAAATGTTAAGCAATTTTAATCTTTGTAATGGTAGTGGTGTCCGTCTGTTATGGTGTGGTTTTTTCTAAAGATACTTTTGTTAATACTCTTGTGGGGTGTTAATACTCTTGTGGGGTGTTAATACTCTTGTGGGGTGGGCATCCTTGCCCGCCTTCAGGAATAGGACTTTTGACGGGCAGGGATGCCCGTTCCACAAGATGTTCTGTGTGTAGCAATATTATAATTATTTGTGAAGAAAGATCATGTTTGAAGTAGGCGCGGTTTTAACAGCTACCTTTGATATCCGTCTAATTATTCTTTCAGTTGCTATTGCAATAGTTGGTTCTTGTATTGCTTTAGATATATCTGAACAAATTTTGATTGCATCAGGACGCGCGCGCGTTTGGTGGCTGTTAGGTGGCGCCACTACTTTGGGTATTAGTATCTGGGTGATGCATTTTACAGCTATTCTTTCGTATAAATTACCTATAAAAGTTGATTATAATTACACAATTGTGATGATTTCAATGGTTGTGGCAATTGTGGGTTCGGCTATTGGATTTTTTATTGTTACACGCTCTTCAACAGTGGGATGGCTAACTATATTTGCTGGCAGTCTTTTTATTGGTGGCGCCGTTATTGGGATGCACTTTACTGCTATGTCATCGCTGTTAGTCCCAGCTAAAGAGTCGCATGACCTCAAATTATTTATTTTAAGTGGTTTAGTGGCAATTACTGCATCTTTTATGGGATTATGGGTAACATTCTACAAACAGATAAGGGCGCCTTGGAGTGTACAAAAAGTTGGCAGTTCTTTGTTAATGGGAATTGCGATTTGTGGAATGCATTATATTGCAATCGCAGGTATTCGCTACCGTGTGGTAAAATCTTTGAATGTCTCCGAGTTTGCTCCCGTAGACAACACACCATTGGTAATTGCCATTAGCATTGCGACTTTAATTACCTTGACATTAGCACAACTCTCTGCATTTTTTGGTAGGCGCCTGAGTGCAGAAGTCGCACAAACAGAAGTTTTGCGACAAAGCGAAGAACAGCTAGAACTACTTGTTAAGCAGCGCACCGCAGAATTAGAAACGGCTTTAGAAGCAGCAGAAACAGCTAACAAAGCCAAGACACAATTTTTAGCTAATATGAATCATGAACTGCGAACACCGTTAAATGGAATTATAGGGTTTTCGAGCGTCCTTTTAGAGCAAACTGTTGGTGCATTGAACGATAAGCAGCGACAATATATAAATGTAATACACGAGTGTGGATATCAGCAGTTAAACTTAATTAACGATTTGCTAGATATAGCCAAAATTGAGGCAGGAAGAGAAGAGTTAGAAATAGTTACTTTATCGGTAGAAGAAGTTTGTAATTTGTGTATTTCAGTGGTTAGGGAGCAGGCGTCGAGACGTGGTTTACAATTATTATTAGAGATTTCGCCTGAAGTAACAACTTGTAACGCTGACGAACGCCGTTTAAAACAGATTTTATTGAATTTACTTTCAAATGCCGTTAAGTTTACCGAATCTGGTTCTGTGACATTAAAAGTTGATAGAGAGGCAGGATATATTAAATTTGCTGTCATCGATACTGGTATTGGTATTTCTCCAGAGGAAGGAGAAAAGCTGTTTCAAGTATTTCAGCAAGTTGGGAGCAATTATCGGAAACGGCAAGGTACAGGGTTGGGGTTGGTTGTGTCGAGAAATTTAGCCCGACTACATGGAGGTGATATTATACTTAAGTCGGAGGTAGGACGCGGTAGTTGCTTTACTTTGTTATTACCATTGTAGTAATTATAGCAATGAAAAGTTTGTGTTTTGAAAATGTATCACTGTTAAACTCATCTATTCTATTGTGTTTAAACTTGATATAACCATTCTTGAAAAACACTTCCTGCATACCTTTTCCAGCGTTTATTCATTATGTCATAAGTCTCATTTTTCGCTTTTGCAATTTCTTGCTTAAATTCTTCAGGAAGTTTATCTGGATTTTCTAGGAAATATTGGACACTCTTTTCGTGTGCTAATATTATTTCTGCTGCACATTTAGCACTTGTCATTACTGAACTTACAGTATTTTTACTATCACCAAAGCTATTGTTAACATCTTGCCCGTCGTTACTGGTAGCTGAAATTGTAGTGTTACTATTTTTACTTTCACGCCACTCTCTCATATAGCGAGATATGTCACGGCAACTTCCTTTAGTTATTGCTCGTACTGCATCGCGCGTCATCTTTGCGTTTTGGCTTTCCAGAAAATTACAGGCAAGAAAGACTCTTTCTCTCAAACTGGGTGCTTTTTTTGCTTCTATCTTTTCTTGATTATCGAGTTCAGTTTCATTCGTATATAAATTTGTTTCAGCCATTGTTTTAGATGTAAATATTACAATCAAAATGGTAATAATACTAACCGCTTTGTTGCCATCAGTATTTTTACGAGATTCTTAGCTTTATAGGCGCCGCAATACACTATTTGTATTAGCAAGATAATTTACTGATAACTTGCACCTAAACGTATTAATAAGTAATTTAAAATACATTTGTTTTACCCCCTATGCGGGTTTGAGCATAGTTCGCCGTTTAGTAAACAGCCGTTCGTTCATATAAACTAGCCATAATGATTAAAGAAAATAGTACTCCATGTCATTAATTTTGGAGAGTTGTATGGTGGGCATTGCCCACCCTACTATCGGCACCTACACACCAAAACTTTTGAAATGAAACACTAGAGCATCATTCCTTTAAAAAGGGGTCAAAAGCTTGGAGTAAAATACCAAAAATTTTATCCACCTCTTTAATATAATATTCAACAGAATCTATATAAACAGTAGAATCTTCGATAAATAAAAATTTCCAAGTAGTCCCACTGGTAACAGAGCCATGAATTCGTTTGACTTCATTTCCTTTAGCTTGATTGAATAATTGTGCTGCAACCATTGCCGCAACACATTGACCAAGACCTCCAATAATATCTTCTTTTTTCGCTTCAAAAATAAACATTACAGGCGCCGAAATAAAGAGTTGTTCGCGTGACCCACTCAGAATATAATCGCAACGCCCTTGTAACCCTTTTGTCGCGTCAACATTAAATTCGTTTCCAGAAAAGAATGATATCTTATTGTTTAATAGCTTTCTTAATTCAACTAAAATTGGTGCAATAATTAATTCAGAACGAGCTTTTTCAGTGCCTACTGAAGTTGCTAAAAAAACATAGTGTCAGCCAATATTGTTTTTAAAATTTCTGATGGTGAAACTGGACTTACATTATTAAATAAATTTACAGTTTCATCAAGTGTTAAATTAAAGCTGCTTTGTGCCTGAGAAAGAGTAAAATCACTGTATGCCATTTTTCTACCTTTATTTTCTTGTGGGGTGGGCATCCTTGCCCGCCCCTACTAAATAATTATGACTTCTCCTGTATCTAAATCATAACGCCCACCCACTATTTTGAGTTTACTTGCATCTACCAATTGAGATAAAAGTCGAGAGTATAGCCTCATTTTGTGAACTTGATATTTCACATTTTCAACCACAGCTTTTTCAACTGCTTGTTCTGAAAAGCCCTTGATATCACTAATTGCTGGTTTAATGCCTTTAACAAAAGCGCTCATTTGCCCAGGTAATGGTTCGCCTTTTACCGCAGCAGTCACGGCGCCGCATCTTTCATGACCTAGCACCATAACTAGAGGACAATTTAAATTAACTGCGGCATATTCAATACTACCTAATGCTTCAGGTGTAATAATATTACCTGCTATGCGAATATCAAATAAATCCCCAATTCCTTGGTCAAAAAGAATTTCTCCAGATACGCGAGAATCAGCACAACTTAGTATTGTCGCAAAAGGATGCTGGGCTTGTGCGACTTCTTTCAAACGAGTTTGTGATTGGTGAGGATGTTGAGATTTTTGCTGTATAAACCGTTTGTTACCATCTAATAGTCTTGCTAATGCAGCATCAGGACTTATGGTCTCAAACTTTTGTTCGGCGATAGCAGTTGCTTGACTAACAATAGTACCACCAATAGACATTAGAATACTACTGCCTGCAATTTGTAAAAGCTGGCGCCGACCTAAAAATCCATTTATTCGGGTCATTTTATTTATTTCATCAAGTAAAAAACGGGAAATTTTTTATAGAGAAGCAACACACCTGGTAGAACGAATCTCTATTGCATCAGTGATGTAACACGTACCCCCAAACTTGTTGAGGATAGGTCTAATTTTTTCTACCACTGGCTTGAGTTGTTCTGGTGGACAATAGACTATGATAAAAATATTATCCAGTTCAGTTGCAGTTGCACCAGGACTTTTGCCCGCCACATTACGAATTACTGTGTGTGCAGGCGCCCCTGCTTTCTCTAAGCCATCTAAAATTTTTCCCAGTTCTACCGCATTGGCGATAATCTCTACTCTTTTTACTGGGTGCATAATTCACCTCCAAAGGATACTGATACCATAAAGGTATAAAGGGATTCCAACAATGATATTAAAAGGAAATGTTAGTGCTAAAGCGGCAGTAATATAAAGACTGGGGTTTGCTTCTGGCACTGTTAATCTCATAGCAGCAGGAACAGCTATGTAAGAAGCACTAGCACACAAAACTGAAAATAAAAGTGCATTTCCTTGGGACATTCCAATTAGTTTTGCTAACAGTATGCCAATTGTTGCATTAACGATTGGGGTTAAGATAGAAAAAGTAATCAAGAATGGGCCAGTTTTAGCCAAGTCTTTAATTCTGCCAGCTGCTACTAACCCCATATCTAGCAAAAAGAAAGTCAGAACACCATAAAATATTCCTTGAGTAAATGGCTCCTCCATTTTCCAGCCTTTTTCTCCAGAAACAATCCCAATTATAAGACTACCTACCAAGAGAAATACAGAACTGTTAAGAAAAGCATCTCGCAAAACTTCTGACCAAGAGAAGTCCCCATCCTCTTTGTCGTCTTGTGCAAATATTTTTACTAACAACAGTCCTATAATAATAGCTGGAGATTCCATTAGAGCTAAGGCTGCTACCATATAGCCACTAAATTCAATCCCGATTTCATTCAAAAAAGACCCTGCCGTAATAAATGTAACAGCACTAATGGAACCATAAGTAGCTGCAATAGCGGCTGCATTATACAGGTCTAGTTGGAGTCTGAGAATAAAAAATGTGTACACTGGTACAGCACAAGCCATAAATATAGCAGCTAAAAGGGTAAATAGTACCTCAGAATTAATACCACTTTTAACTAGTTCTGCCCCTCCCTTAAATCCAATTGCAAACAGCAAATATAGAGAAAAAAGTTTAGGCAAAGGTTGAGGAATTTCTAAATCTGATTTAAGAGTCACAGCCAACATTCCCAGAAAAAAGGAAAGGACTGCTGGACTCAGGATATTGGACATTACCAGACTGATATCCATTCCTAAATCTCCTCCTCACTACATAACCACTTGTAAAAACACGCTTTTCTCATCACAGTTTTTTGATACCTGAGTAATGACCGCACTTAGTGATTTAAAACGGTCTTATGCTATGGTTATCATATAATGTTGGGGGAGTCTCCGCTCGAATCCCTGCTGAGAATAAATATTAAGTTATCGCAATACTGCGCGCGTTATATTTTCTTTCTTACACAACACTTTAAAACTTTGATTGAACCTAAGTAATGTCAATGTGCTTATTCTATATACGTAAATATGAAATTAGTATAAACTATAGGATATGGCGCCTAATTGAATTCAAGATATATAATTTTGGCGTGATTTGACTCAGACCGTATGCAGCTAGCGACTGCAACCAACATCCAACAGCCAAAAATCAGAAAAATATGCCTGACTTACTCACCAACTTCCTTTCAACTGCCTTTATTCCCCACGGGCATTGTTACCTCTGGAAGCCCAGTTTAG
This sequence comes from Calothrix sp. PCC 7716, assembly GCF_019977735.1. Classification (GTDB taxonomy): domain Bacteria; phylum Cyanobacteriota; class Cyanobacteriia; order Cyanobacteriales; family Nostocaceae; genus Dulcicalothrix. Next base: position 3,044,363 of record NZ_AP025018.1, read on the forward strand.
TCTGGCTACATTTGGCTTCAGATGCATTGACCGCAATGGCTTATTACTCGGTTGCCATCGCAATTGTTTACTTTAGAAATGAGCGCAAAGACCTTCCTGCCAAGACTGTCACGCTTTTAACTGGGTACTTTTTTGTCTTTGCCCTGTGTGGTAGTACCCATTTAATGGGGGTTGTTACGCTCTGGTATCCCATTTATTGGTTTTCAGGGCTGCTGAAAGCCTTTAATGCCCTATGGTCATCCTATGCGTTCACCTTTTTATTAATTCCGTTAATTCCAGTTGCTCTAGACGCACCAAGTCCAGCCCAGCTAGCTATCACAAACCAGGAACTCGAAGATAGCCGAAACCGCATTCAATCGATTAATTTGGAACTGGAGCAACGGGTGCAGCAACGCACAGCACAACTTGAGGCATCCAATCGCGCTAAAGATGAATTTTTAATCCGCGAACAAGTCGTCCGAGCGGAGGCTGAGGCAGCTAATCGTGCGAAAGACGAGTTTCTCTCGGTTCTCTCTCATGAATTGAGAACACCGCTTAATGCCATTTTGGGGTGGTCGCAAATCTTAAGGAAACAACATTTGAGCCAAGATAAAGCAATGCACGCTTTGGAGACGATTGAGCGCAACGCTCAATCTCAAGCTAAAATTATAGAAGACATTCTGGATATCTCTCGCATTATAACAGGCAAGCTACGTTTGCAAGTCCAACCAGTAAATTTAGTTATAATAGTTGAGGCAGCCATTGAGTCTGTGCGGTTAGCAGCTGAGGCAAAGTCAATTCGCATTAAAAGCATTTTGGATTCTTCAAATAATCGCATATCTGGAGATGCCGACCGTTTACTGCAAGTCGTTTGGAACCTGCTTTCAAACGCCATTAAATTTACGCCTCAAGGAGGGCAAGTACAAATTCGCTTGGAGTGCGTCAATTCTCATGTCGAAATTATAGTTAGCGATACAGGAGTTGGCATTAGCCCAGATTTTCTACCTTATGTGTTTGATCGTTTCCGCCAACACGACAGTACCAGTACCCGAAGTTATGGTGGACTAGGTTTGGGGTTAGCAATTGTTCGTCAACTAGTTGAATTACATGGTGGCACAGTAAGCGTGGCAAGTCCAGGAATAGGACAGGGGGCAACCTTTACTATAAAGTTGCCCGTCATGATTACCCACGAAACACCAAGTGAGTCAGAGCCATTAGAATTAATTTCCCTTGCTGATAATAATATTGATGCGGCGCCTAGCTTAGAAGGCTTACAAATATTGATTGTGGAGGACGAGGTAGATTCGCTGGAATTACTAAGTACAATTCTACAAGGGTATGGCGCTCAAGTTATTCCCACTGCCTCTGTTAGTGAGGCATTGAAAATCATCGAAAACGCCCCAGTGAAAACCTTAGATGTTTTAGTAAGCGATATTGGGATGCCGAATGAGGATGGCTACTCACTAATTCGGAAACTGCGGCAACTTGAAGCACAGCGTGGTGGTTGGATGCCAGCCGTTGCATTAACGGCGTATGCAAAGAGCGAAGATCGCAGGCAGGCTTTATTAGCAGGTTTTCAGATGCATCTTCCAAAACCCGTAGAACCAGAGGAGTTAGCAACGGTAATTGCCAGCCTAACAGGAAGAACGGGAAAGTTTTAACTTTTAGAAGTTTGCTGCACGTGGTGGATGAACTACCATTTCCAAAATTTTATTGTGGGATGGAGAGAACTTGCCAGGAGATTATTCTTCTGGCAAAGTTCGGAGCATCGCAAGCCCCGTCCTAATCTCAAAGGGCGGCGCCTGTGCTAAGTTCTTGATGGCTTTCCCTTGTACTGTTTGCCGACCAAAAAGTCTTAACCATCTTGTTTCTGCTCTTTTAGGCAGTAGGTTAACTGATACAAACCTTCTATGATCACCATCTGGGCTGAAGTATTAATTGATATTTTCCTGTCTTCACAAAAAATTAATAAAACAAATCTACTGTGTAGTTGCGGCGCCTAGAACCGCGTGAACTGATGAAACTTTCAAAACATAACTTGGATACTAGTGGTCTTGTGATTAAATCTGGTAGGCTCACGGTGTCTTACCTAGCCAAATGCTGATTCAATCCGTTGTTGATAGTTCTGTGGGCAAAGAGAAACTTCCTTTGTGTCCTTTGTGTCTTCGTGGTTGATTCTATATCCTTATTATTGGGCGCCGTTTATTTTAATTGGGAATGGACTCTAGCAACGGGTTTAATTTGCTGAAAAAATTAAATAACCAACAGAAGTGCTGCGTAACCTGCTGCACCCAAAGCAAAAGCCCAAAAACGGCTTTCTCGCTCTTGAGGTAATTCTTCTTTTAATACATTCAGAACAATTCCACCTGCTAAAAAAGAAAATAATACAGCAATTGCAGCCTCATCTAATTGTGTACGGGCGCCAAGTACCCAACCTACAATAATTGCTGCTGCTAAAATCCAACGGCCAACCCGGTCATATATATGCTGATGGTGTTCACGCAAGCCGTAATCATTTACAATAAAATGAGTTGCCATTGCTAAACTAAATACTAGTAGACTAACAATACCTGATTCTTCTCGATGAAGTAATAAGTAACCAATTAAAGCATTGTAAAAACTAAACGAAACCATATGCAGCCAAAATACATTTAAACTAGTTGCATCACCTTTACCAACTTGTTTACGATGCAAGCGAGTAATGAGCGCTATTCGTTCTAATCCATAAAACACAGTTAGTCCTAGTAATGCAATCAAGTAAACATGGTGTTCTACAAACGGAATTACTCCTTCTCCTACTTCCTTTAGCACGGCTTGATGTTTACTTAATTCGGGTAAGATATGTACAAAAATGTAAGCAACAGAAACACCTCCTGCTGCGGAAAGCCAACGACTTCGAGGAATATTTATAAATCTTAATTTTCCAGAAAATAGGTGTGTAAGTGCTAGACAAATTACAATTAATCCTGATAGAACAAAGTTATTATAATTAGGTGCAATCATTTTTGTAACTTGTACTAGTATCTAATCAAAACAAATCTTTGTCTTCATAGTCAACACGCGCGCGACCGATAGGAAGCAAGACTTTTTTACCAAAAATCCAAAATCCGGTATCTACTACTAAATAGCGTAAACGGCCTGTATCTTCATCAACTAAAATATCGGATACTGTACCAACTTTTTCACGTCCTTCTGCGTAAACATCGAAGTTCTCAACGTAGTCTAAATCAGAATATTCTTCGTTGTACGTGGGGTAAAAATCGTTAACTTTTACAAGTGCCATTGAAATCAACTCCTACTTGTTGTGTTTGATTTTATTTGCGATAACCATTTAAGTTATATTTAATTTAAAATTTTGTTGAAAATATAACCTCTATCAAATGATATAAAAATATTTTTTGTTTATTTTTTTGTTTAATATTTATAAACTTAATTACTCCAACTATAATAAATAATTATATTGAGTGAAAAAATATACTCTTTAGAACTTGCATACCTACAATATTTGCAGAATAAACGTTTTGGCTAGCAACGCATATCAAATCATAATTGTTATTACTACAATGGACATTAAACTTCCTAGACTCCTTATAATCATCATTATTCATTCTAACTGCATTAAATATAAATGTTCCAATTAAATAACAGCCAAATAGTAATAGTATTGCACCAATTACTTTGATAAAAATATTACTTGGACGTTGATTCCTATTCATTTTTTTAACTTAGTTATTAATAAATTTCAAATATCTTTATGTCAAAGCCGGAATAACTTTTTCACCAAAAACCTCAATAAACTGCTGCTGCTCTCTGTTGACATTGTGTAGAATTAGTTCATCAAATCCCAACTCAATATCTTTTTGTAGCCACTCGATATGCTGCTGTAAGTTTGCGGAAATACGAACATGTTCATGTAATTCTTTTGGCTGTACAAACATTCCAGCTGCATCAAATTGCTGGGGAGTTTGTAATTGAGTCATCAGGGTATTTTTAAAAATGTTATTGCGCCACTGTTGATATGCTTTTTGTAATGCACTATCTTCATCGCGGTCATAAGAAAGCTGTACTTTTAAAATCATTGGTTTGCCTTCTCCACCACCCCGACGAAAAGCATCAACAACTGTTTTCAGTTTTTCTGGTGGACGAGAAATTGTAATTAACCCTTCAGCCCAACTACCTAACCATTCCGCAGTTTCAGGAGTAATAGCGGCGCCAATAATTGGGGGTATGATTTCTGGACGAGTATAAAGTTTTGCTTCTTCAACACATACTTTACCTTTATGAGTAACAGTTTCCCCCGACCATAGCGCGCGCATGATATCAGCACATTCCTTCAAACGAGCGTTACGGTCAGACTTGCAAGGCCACTTTTCTCCTGTAATGTGTTCGTTGAGTGCTTGACCACTACCTATTGTTAGCCAGAAACGGTTAGGAAACATCTCTGCTAAAGTAGCTGTGGCTTGAGCAATGATAGCAGGGTGATACCGCTGTCCGGGAGCGCAAACAATGCGATAAGAAAGTGTTGGTGTTGCTTGCATTGCGGCGCCGAGCCATGACCAAGCAAAACCACTTTGCCCTTGGTCTTCACTCCAAGGGTGGAAATGGTCGGAAGAAAGGGCACGAGTAAAACCAGCCTGCTCTGCCATTTGAACATATTTTAATAATTCGCTAGGTTTAAACTGTTCGTGAGACACATGATATCCGATATGAGCCATAAATATCTCTCCTGTTTAATTTTTATGTCTTTGTTTATACCTACGGAAAAGCCAAATTCCTAAACTTATTGTAAGTACTACGACCACAACTATAGAAATAGGAGTAAGATATTTTTTCACTAGCTGATAATTTTGTCCTAGTGTATAGCCAGCGTAACTTAAAAATCCTACCCAAATTAAAGTGCCAATCGTTGAGTAAAGTATAAATGGTAAAAACCCCATCTCCTCAAAACCAGCTGGGATAGAGATATAAGTACGAATAGCTGGAACTAAACGACCAAACAAAACTATAGAGTTGCCATATTTTTTAAACCACTGCTTAGACTTGTCGATGTCATTACCAGATAAGGTCAACCATTTACCATATCTGTTTATCCAATTTTTCAATCGGTTTTCACCGACAAATTTCCCTAGATAATACCAAGGAAATGCTCCCAAAACTGAACCTAATGTTCCGGCTATAATTATTAGAAATAAGTTTAACTCGCCTTTTTGGACTGTGAATCCTGCTAAAGGCATAATTACTTCTGATGGGATGGGAGGAAAAATATTTTCTAACAGCATTAGTAAGACAATGCCCAGGTATCCCATTGAAGAAATAATATTAGTAATCCAATCAAGCATGTTTTTTATTTTTTATATTTGCGATTTTAAAATTTTATTATAATAAAAAACAAAACAATGAAAAACAGAAATAATGCTTTTTGAGCAGTTTTACTCACCAACGCTCAATTGCTGTAAAGAAATTTGTTTGCAAATACTTTCTACCGCTAGTGTCAGTGATTGCATTAATTCTGAATTTTTGTTGTAGTCTACAGGTGCGAGGTTTGCAACCCTTTGACTTTGAGTAATGCTTAAATCTCGCCCCCATTCTTCTGGTGTAATGTCTTTATATAATGCTATTGCTGTACCCTGTTCTTCATTCATTAAAGAAAAACAAGGAATATCCGACTCTCCATCTCCTACATAAATTACCTGTGTCAGTGGAACGTAAAGTTGCTCTCTTGGTAAATCTCTATATACAAATGTTGCACCGTCGTCTTTATGATCATCTAAACCTTTAGTGATTTGAAAAAGATAGCGGGTTTTCTCTGTGTGGGTAACTATTTTTTTGATAAATTCAATTCCACCGCTTTCTCCGTAGTAAAACTCACAACCCCACATTGCTTTGAAATTTGGAGCGATACAGTTATGGCGGGCAATTTCCACCATTCCACAAGTAATTAGGTAAAATTCAAGTTCTACCTTTGGATTCAGTTCATGTGTACGTTGTCTTAGGTGGTCAAACATATCAGTTACACCATCAAAGGGAGCTAGCTCTTGACCAAACTTAGCAATATATTCCTGTGTAATTTTATTGTCTTGTCGTTTTGATTCTTGAATCAAGGCATAAAACCGAGCCAGAATTTTATCCCACCCTTTATCAATTAAAGGTTTTATTTGTTCTTGACGAAATTTAAGAGGGTCAATACCCAAGCTTGATAATAAAGCATCAACGGTATCCTGTACCAAAGTATCATCGAAATCAAATACTACGGCTATACGGTTAGAAAAAGGTTTTGTTACAACTGTCATATCAATATCTTATAAACTACGGTATCAAGGCAAAAACATACTTACGTACTATATCTATCAGGCGCCATTATCAAAACTAACCAGTAACATTAATCTGGTAGTTACGATTTTCCCAATGGTTTGCTTCAATCCAGAAAAAAGTAAACTTGATAGGATGTTTTTGATTCGGTTCAATATCAATATCTACAAAGTGAATATCAAGCGTCGTTGCCGTTGAATTAGTTTCATTCACTTTTTGCCAGTCCGAAATTGACCAATGCAAGCGAAAAGGAGTGTTGGCTTGAATTCGCAGTGTGTATCCTGCTTTAACAGCGTTAATTTGACGGTTGAATTTCCAGATTTCAAGAAATTTAGTTGATTTCCCTCCATTTTGATATCGCTGTGCAACTTCTGGTATCCATTCAAATACTTGACCATCTCTAACTGACCGCAGCAGCATAATATACTCAGCGTGCGCCCATGCTAAGGGCATTGCCGAGCCAGTTGGTTTTCCTAGATACAAATGAGCTTCAGGAAGGTCTTGCTCATCCCAAATTTGTTCGGGCAATAATCCTGTATCAGAAGCAAAAGCCTCCATTGCTTGGATAAAGGGTTGCACGTCATGCCCTGCGGCTAACTCATAGTGTCCCCGCTCTCCTGTTAAAAGTGGCCACGCTCGTCCTTTGCCATAGCTGACAAAAGGGCCGCCATCTTCTTGTTGTCCATAACCATCGTGGTTATAACGATGCCAACAGGAACCATATGGTGTATCTACTTTTAGTACCGCATCCACAACTTTCAAAGAATCAACGATTAGGGGGTCGTGAGGAGAGCGAATGCCATAGCGTACTAATTCCAAAAATCCTGCATCAACAATTTCTTTTGCTGGAAATTGTGATTTTTCTGCTTCTGGACGGTTGGCAATAGCTAGCATTCCCTGATTTGGATTTTCATTTGGTTGGGGGTCATGAATGTCTACAGGATTAATGCGGATGTAGTGGCGTTTAATTTCAGGAACTAAGCTTCCTTCGGTCGTTACCGTCCAAGTTTCTAAGTGATTTTCTAAAAAATCAGCATATTCTTCGATAAACTGGGCTGTTGAATTATCTCCTTTAGAGCGCGCGTATGTTGCTGCACAAATCAAAGCTGCTATTTGAGATGCAAGGGTTGATGGAGAATAACCGCTTGCTTCTTCCCATCTTTCTTGTTGTGTTGCAGGCCCATGATGAATTAAAAACTTAGCAGCCCTTATTACCATTGGATAAGGGTCAAATTGCCGCAAAGCTTTCTCTCGATAAAGGCGCCACACAAGCAGAATTGGGAACGCCACTTGGTCGAGTTGAATTCCTGTCCAATAAGGTTCACCATTTATCCAACAGTTCTGAGCAAATCCACCATCCGCCTGTTGGCTAGCAGCAATATAAATCAAAGCTTCCAACGCAGTTGTCGAATGTCCAGCAGCTAGTAGCGCTGTAACACTATTTACCATGTCGCGGAACCAAACTAAGTGATAACCGCCCTGCTGTTGGTCGCTATGTGCTTCACCCCAAGGAATCGACAACGAAGCAATCATGGCGCCAGGGTATATTTTGTCTTCATGTGCCAGTAACAAACTAAAGCTACTATGGTATAAATTACCACCGTCACACGAGACTTTTTCGAGTGGTAGAAAATTTTCACAAGCGCGTTGCCACTGTTCGATGTAACGTGCCTTATGTTTCTCAAAACTCACATCTAGTGATAGTAAAAGGGTTGTCACTGCGTCATGGAGACGACTGGCGAATGCTACTCCCAAGGTAAATTCCTGATGCTCTTCTATATTGATTTCCCCAGTTAGGGCAACATTTCCTGCTTCTGCCTCAATATATTCCCAGTCCATCTGAAAATTATCCGCCAAATCTGTCCAACCGTCACTTATTCCGACATAGCCGCAAGAAAGGCGAGTAAAGGGAACGGTTGCAGCCATTGCCAGCCAATTATTATCTTGATGGGCAGTTAAAATTTTGACTCCTGCTACTTCTACAACTTTGGCGTTGTCATTCCAACCACCAATACCCATGTGCGGCGAACATAGCGCGTAAAGTCGGAGTTTTGACAGTATCTCTTTATCACCAGCAACGCGTGTGTGTTGAAGAATGCATGAATCTCGTGGGTCGGTAATTATTTCTTTAGTAATTGTATAGCGCCCTTCAGGGTCAGAGTTAGTAATCTTGTATCCCAACACATGTGGGGAAATTTGTTCTGTTTTGGTATGTAAATGGCGCCATTCTTCATGTAAAAAACTAGAGCCATCGGTAATTAAATATTGCAAATCCCGAATTTGAGGACTATCAATCGTGGGATAGTAAACTTCATTGAGAATACCGTTGGAGAGAGTAAACCAGATGCGACTGGAAATAGCGTAAGCAGTTCCCACTCCGTCTTTATTACCTTGAGTCCAACGGGGTTCTATTCCTGGTTTTCCTTTAGCTATGCTTTGATGTTGCTGTGTCATTTTTGCTTGTAAGAAATATCTTTTGCTTTAACTTAAACTTCCACATTTAGCCAATTATGCCCAGCAGTTGCAATAGATAGGTAATTGCAAATACACCAAAGAATATTCCAGCAATCAATGTACCACCAAAGATAATTTTCGATGGTCGCAATTCTTTGGGCAACATCTTGTGATTTAAGTAAAGAGTCAAAGCAGTAACAATCGGAATGTGGGCAGCTTCAATTCCACCTGCGGTTTGCAGTAAGGCGACTGGTTCGCCAAAAAATAGATAAATTGCAATCGGTAGCACAGCTAACAACACTATAATAAAAAATTTCTGCAAAAACTTCTCATTTGTCCAGCGACTGCTTCTAACTCCAAATCCTTGCAGTAATATCTGCGTACCATCAGCAAACATCCGTCCAAAACCATCTTCTACCGAGAGTACAGTGCTACAAAAAGTAATAAAAACGATTGCAATCATAAACCAAAAGCCAAACGAACCCCAAAGGTCGCCCAGCAATGAACCCAAGGTTTCTGCTACTTGATTTTCTTTTGGTACAAGTCCTTGAGGACGTAACAACTCACCACCAAGAATTAAAAAAGATAGTGCTGCTAATAAGGCGCCTACCACTGCTAAAGTATTGGATATGGTCATTAAATTCAGCCAACCGCGCAACTTATTTTTTTCCTCATGGTTAAGTTGTTTTGGGTCTATTCTTTCTAAACCTTCTACACTCGCGGCGCCGTAACCTCTAGCTTCTACCCAGTAAGAATACCACATTAACCCAGCAGCACCTGCCAACATAAAACCTAGCCAAGGTAGTATTTCTTGATACTGCACATTCTTGGGAATTTGAGGTACTAAACCTGCTGCCAATTGGCGAACCTGGGGAAAAACAAAAATAGCTGCGCTTACCACTGCTATTGTGCGGGCAATTCCTACATAAGAAGAAATTTTTTCGACTACGTTATATTGTCCAAGCAGTACAATTGCTGCGGTGACAACGATAATAATCACCGTCCATAGTTGCACTGTTCCCCCAGTAACCAAAATCAAAGCTGTAGCAGCGGCGCCTGAAAGTCCAGCAACTGTAGAAATTGCTACGACAACTTGCGGCAGTAGGATTACCCAGATTGCCCAATTTTTCGGACCGGGAAGTTGCTTGAAACCTTGTAAGATGGTGGCGCCAGTACAAACTGAAAAGCGACCAACTTCACCGTTAATAAACCATTTGAGAATAACAGCTGCAAGTAGTGCCCATAACAAGCTATAACCATAGAGTGCAGCAATTCGTGGTGTAAATAATAACTCTCCAGAACCAGCAGCCGAAAGCATCCACAAAAAACTTGGACCCAGCCATTTCAAGTTTTCCCGACCGTGCGGTGAATCAGGTATACTTATTGCGTTTTGTTCGTGCTGTTTGTTAATAATCTCTGTTGGTAAATCGTAGTCGCTTCTATTATTCATTTTGTGCTATTTCGTATAGAATAATACTGATTTGTCTAATTTTTTCAGATGGCGCCTGTTATAAAATGCAAAAGTCCTAAAATTAACTTTTTCTTCTGTAAATTCTACTTTCTGCTAAACGTTGAGAATAAGACTTCAAAGATGGGTGGTCTTTCTCATTAATTTCATACAGCGAAGGGTCATTCTCATATCTGTAAGTGTTTCGGTCAAAGGGGGGATTCCCTGATTCTGGAATATTAATTGTCCTTTCATTGGTATGGGGAACCGATAGTGCTGCAACTTCATTCAAAGCCATTGGCCCATAAGGAACAGTCGGTGCAATTGGATTCCCTAATGGGTCTACAGTATAAATTGGGTCAAAACTAGTGCTGTCTCGATAACCCGTTCTCACTCGCTCTTCGTAATCATGATCAATCTCCAATTCTTTAGTGAACTCCGGCAAATTTTCTGCCTGCTCTTTTGTTAGACCTTTGGTATAAATCCGCTGTTGGGAGTAATCAATGCGAGAGCGACCGATAGGCAATAAAACTTGCCTACCAAAAATCCAAAAACCCAAATCTACAATTAGATATCGAAAGCTACCGTCATGCTCATCAACTAATATGTCTTTAACGGCGCCGATTTTTTCATCTGTAATATCCGAATAAACATTGAGATTAATAATATTACTATCACCGGAAAAAATTTGATTATAATCAGAATTAAAATCCTCTATCTTTAACAAAGCCATAATATATTCCCAGATTTGAACGAGTTTGTAAAAAGAGAAAAACACTGTAATCAAAATTATGGTTAATTAAGCTATTAGTGAGTTAACCAATTAAGTAACCTTAAGTATTACAATATTATTTTCAGGTCTGAAAAGCACTATTGATTAAAGTTGGTCTAAATATTTATCCAGTTACCTTGCCTTGCATGTTAAGCTTAAATAGTGGAAAACTCGTGGATAGGAGTTATTTTTTTCTAGAGCGGTAAAACTTGCTAGAGTAGCATACTCTCAAGACTAGCCAAGTATTCCAAGGGGTTTCGCCGAAATTGAAGCTGAGATATTCTCGTCTCATGATGTTTTTTCAAATCATTACGTAGATCAGATAAGTCAGAAAAAGAAACTTGTGATAAATCCTCTGCTGTAAAAGAGCGAAACTTAGTGGCAACAGCAGAAGCTAATTGAACTGACCCACGAATGACGAGTGATGAGGGTGCAACTTTACGACCTGTACAACGACGCTGATGATGTCGTAAAACTCCAAAAGTTTGTTCTAAATCATTGTTTGTTCTAGGTAAATCCTCAATTTCATAACAATGAAAAAGTCCAGACCAATAACTTATTGTGATTTTGATAAAATGCACTATGCCTTGTTCTAAGGTACCTAATAAGTGCTTTCTACCCGACATATCTTGAAGTAAATCTTCATAGCTTTGTTTAACTTCAGTTGCAGATAAATTATCTTCATTATCAAGAATATTTGCGGCTTTATGAACTAACTCATAGGCTGATTTAATTGGAGTAAATAATGCCGAGGTTGATTCGAGACCCTTAGAAATAATCTGTTTAAGCTTGACTAATGGCTTTGGTAAAGTTTTTTTTTCTCCACTTTTGTGAGACTTTGTTCTATTAATGTCAGACGTTCTTGTAGTTTTAAACCAGATGCATCTAACGGCGGGCGCCCGTCGCTTGTTAGTGACGCACGCACCGCCGAGCAATATTTACTTACAATCGCGGCAACTCTTTTCTCATCACCCGATATGCTATTTTCTATTTTTCGTATACCTCGAACATGCTTTTTTAATTGCTTCTTCGCATGTCTATCCGCCTCGTAGATTATTTTACTAGCTTCTTTTAAATAATGAAAATGGCATAAACCATGAGCGATTCCTGGCAATGCCACTTCTACAGCTTTACGAATTGACTGTTGACCATCACTTACAACTCCATCGATTGGTACATTTAATGTATTACTTACTTCCAGCAATAATGCAGCCAAATCTTCTGTTTTTGAAGATAGTAATGTTTTTGCAAGTAATATTTCTCCTGATAAACAGTCGCGAATTACCCATAATACTTCGTGTCCAACAGTAGGCTGCATCCCGTCTATTGCTAATATTAATCTTCCTTGCTCTTTTATTACTGCTTTTAGCCTTGAAATGTCTCTTAACCATAATGAAAGTAATTCATCATACCGCGCTAGCAGGTGAGTTACACTACGCTCGCTGATGCACACACCTTTGGATTTAAGGTGAATATGAATTTGTGGAACACTTCTATGATCTTGGTAACGTAATGCTCCTACTAAAGCAATCACATCTAAGCCAAATTCATGATGTGGTAGTATCCATGAACCTTCTTGCTCTGGCCGATACGCGATTCGATACCTATCACAAGACATATTTTGGCAACGATAAATTTTTAGTCTCAGTTGTACTACTCCTTCTAGGGTTCTTACATGCCGAAGATTGTTATATTCATTCCACATCCTTGAGCCACACTCTGGGCAGTGCTTTTGTACGCATTCGAGTACTTTTTCTGATGTCGCTTCTGGTTTGAGGTCTTTTCTTGCCATTGATGCACCCCTGTTTTATCTGTAATCCTTACACTACCAGATTTTGAGTCTTATCTAGCAAATTTTACCGCTCTAGTTTTTTTTAAGATTAATACTATAGATAGACCGATTTGAGGAAATTTACAATTACCATTGAACAGTAACTCATCCAATCGACGTAAGGATGAAGCTAATATTATATGCCATTAGTTAGAGGGAAGAGATGATAATGATTTTTAAGATGAACACAATAAAGTGTTAAAAGCATGAACAAAAATTTTGACCGAGTGTACTAGTTGCACTATTAAAGCATACCTAAGTATAAAAATAATCAGTATATATGCTTTGCCGATGCCTTTTCATTATAAGTACACTCCCCACGTACAGAAGCGTAACTCACATCTTGCACCAAGCTTAGAAACCGGGCTTCTTGACAAAATTTTGCTATAAAATTCTAATTTATCCTAAAGAAGCCCGGTTTCTTTTGACTTGTTGAGAATGCTGCATTCCGGTGAGGTAATATTGATTATCTTGAAAATTAGATAGGAATATTTACCTTTTGTTTCGCGTAATCCAATCACTTTTTTCTTACTTCTTGAACTTGGCTGATTTCAAATATAAGAGTCAAAGGTTGACCCATTTCTTTTTGCACAAAATCTTCTAATAACCCAACTTGCCTGGGAGTCACAGGTACTTTTGTCCGTACAGTCAATCTGGCTTGCGGTGGATTTGTTAACCAATTTATATTGGTTTTAAGTAGTTCCATGCGCTGAAATGTAATTGTTTTGGTCAGCAGTGCATTTTTGAGACTAGTTTCTAAATTTGTTTGTTGAATTAATTGGGCAAAGCTAACACTCAGAGGCAGCAGTAAAATACTGGTAAGTAATAATGTCCAAAATAGCGCAGTACCTGCTCGTTTTATAGGAGAATAGCCCATAATCAAAAACGTCAGCATACAAGCGAGTGTAATACCCAAGAGGTTAGTAAGGTAAAGAATAGCTGCTCCCTTACTAAGCGACCAATTTGCTTGGGCTAGCCCTAAACCGATAACACAAATAGGTGGCATTAGTGCTACTGCTATAGCAGTTCCCACCAAACTACCAGAAATTTCGGGCTTTACCTTAGCATAACCACTAATGCTACCTGCTGTCAGTGCAATTGCTAAATCTAGCAGGGTAGGTTTAGAACGAGATAGCACTTCAGTGTCAAAAGCGGAAATTTTGACTAGTAACTCAAGATTATAAGCTAACCCAATCGATAGTAAAGTTCCAAGTACAATAGCTATTAACCCTCTGCGAAAGAGTATGATATTACCCGTAAGGGCGCCGTAAGCAAGTCCCCTGATTGGCAGCATTAGAGGTGCAATTACCATAGCTCCGATGATAACGGCAGCACTATTAGTAATTAAGCCAAGGGTTGCGATAGTACAAGAACCAATTGTTAAAATCAGGTAAGCCAGTGAGGGTGTGGATTCTTCTAACAACTCGGTTTGCAATTGCTCTAATTCAATTGCTTCAACTCTTTGGTGCAAAAAATTTTTAATCAGTTCGCTAGTACTGTTAATCATTGGTCAGTCTTAAGATTTTCACTTTACTCCTGAATTTGGGTATGAATAAAAATGTAGAAACCGAATTAATACGCTCTCTACAAGGGTTTCACATCCCATTCATAGATGAAATAACTACGAACGGTCTAGCAGTTTCGACATTATTAATGCTTTGAGAATACTGAGTCACCTCCTGCCAGAGTTCCCTAGGATCCACACGGTTGCTGATTTGTATAGTCACAACAACCGCAGTAATGATAAGGGCTATCACTGCGGTAACTTTCAATATTTTGACTAGAATGGTGAATAATAACCAACCGACAAACGCGGCAAAAAGATGAACATACATAAATAAAGATTCCTTAAATGTAGTAAATCATCAGAAGGCATGAAGATCACGTTAAAATCCTTATGCCTTTTATCTTTTACTTACTATCTTCTTTCTAACGCCGATGGGTATACAGATTGAGCGATTAGCACTGGTCTATTTTTATACTCTACTTCCAACTGTCTTTCAAAACCAGTATCCCAATTGAAACCAAACTCTCTTTCGATGTCTGCAACAACTAACGGGCGTAACACACCAGTAACAACAACTCTTTCCGAAGCTCGAATAGGTACTTTTGGATTTGGATTTACCACTAACAAGTCTTGCCCGCCAAGTAATTTATCTTCATCAAGGGTAAATGAATTCTGTCCGACGATTTTCTCGACTTCTGCTGGGACGGCAATAACTTTGTTATAGTACGCACTTGGATTACTGCTGATTTCCCCTGGTTTCGGTGCTAAAGCAATTGATTGTGCAATAATCGCTGGCTTATTTTCATATTCCACTAACAAAGTCGGGTCTAAGTCCAAACCATACTGTCTTTCAATGTCAGCGACTACAAGGTTAGCGACTGGGCCTGTGATTTGTAAATCAATGTTCTCTGGTAGCGGCGCCACACTTCCTGTGGCATTTACAACTAAAATTGGTTCACTACCAAAAAATTGTTGGTCACTAACGGTGAATGTAGTCGGGCTAATTTTTCTCACAGGTTGGCTTCTGATCGTAACAGTTTTACCAACAAGCTGGACTGTATTGTCAGCTACTTCCTGTGCTGTTACGTTATTTTCTCCTTCAGCGCGTCTTGCTTCTAGATTGTTGGTGCAAGCAGCACCCAAAAACATCGTCGTTAATGCAAGCGCAATAGTTCCAATCTGGAAGGGTTTGCGGCAGTTAGACGCGCGCTCGCCACTAAAATTAGTAATCAATTGATGTATCATGAGAAGTTGCTCCGTTAAAAAACTGTGAAGTAATTGCCTTAATTGTTTAGCTATTCATTAACTTATTACATCAAAGTTTGCTGTAAATAACTTAAAATATAGATGATATAACTAATGTATTAAGGTCTACTGGGGGCGTAAAAACCTTTTACAATTGTTTATTTTTAAACATTAGCAAAATTTCAACATTTGCATTAATGCTAATTAGAAATAAACGCACTTTGTAATGTATACCTCAATAGTGGAAATTTGGTGGAAAAGTTCTTGCTAAATAGTAAATTACTACTTTAGAGGTAATTTAACTACGCTGAAAGTAATAACTAAAGGACGATGTAGTTTTTTGACCTCAGTTATGGAAATATTTGATAGGCTCAAAAGCTTTTTCTAGTTTCTGGTTACCTTTTAGCATCTGTTGATTTTGTGACTGTAAAGCTGCAAATTCTTTGTTCAAGGCTTCATGCTCAGTCTTCAAAACCAAATACTTTTGTGATAGTTCTTCTCGCTCTGCTTTGGTTAAGGTTAAGGAGTTATTAACCCCAATTGCGAAGTTAGTAGCTGTACCAGCCAACGCAAGGGAAATAATAGCAAAAATGGATGGTATCCAAGCGCTTAATTTGTAATTTTTTACCTGAAGTTTATACTTCTCTATTTGGGAAGTAGTAGTTTTTAATTGCTCGTTTAGTGCAAGATACCTTCTCTCAAAATCCAAAGTTTTAAACTGCATTATATCTAATTCAAATTTTTGCGGAGCATCATTTATATGATTTATTAATCTTTCTTCTGCATCGGGGTCTGAGATTTGCCCCTTGACACATTGGGTGAGAATCTTCCTTGCTTCTTTAGAGTCATTTGCATCAGCTATCGTATCTATTACCATCGTGTAAGCAAGTGTTTCTTTATCAGCATTAACACTTTCAATTAGGGAATTTGCTATTGACTCGTATAACATAAGCCTATGCCTCCACTTGACTAGTTAATTTGAGAAGTAATCCTTGAACTCGAATTTTACTAAATTTCGCGCACTCAATCTTTTGTCCCTTAGTTATGACTTCTTTCTCATCCACCCAAGCTTGCTCTACCTGGTCTCCATGCAATTGTACTACCACACTAGTGTAAGCAAAATCGTAATCTCCTTCCTCTTCCCAAGTTACTTCCAAGCTATTTTTATTTCGTTGCATTTGGAATTTATCTAGGCGCCATTTACCATACCCATCTCCTGCATCGCTGTAAATGCAAAAGGATGAAGTAGGGGTTACAGATAAATTCTCCGTTTTTTCCAGTGTTGGGTAAATATGGAGAATTAATTGCCTATCTTCTTCCATCGGTAAAATACTTCCAGCTTTAACCAAAAGAGGAATTCTTTCCAAAGGTGCTTCTAAAGTGATTTGCTGCGAACCTTGGAATACCATGTCATCCCAAAAATTGTACCAGTATCCCTTGGGTAAAATAGCTTGCCGCTGGCGCCCTCCTTTCTCAGTAATTGGACAAACTAATAATGCATCCCCTAACAAAAATGCATCGTCCACATCCCAGAGTGCAGAATCATTACTATCTGCCCAAAATACAGGACGTACAGGAGGATAGCCCTTTTGACTTGCTTCCCAAGACAACGTGTAAAAATACGGTAGCAATCGGTAACGAAGTTGTAAGAAATCTCGAAGAATACTTAAGTAAGGCTCACCATAGAACCAGGGGTTGCGGTTGGCAACGTTATTAGAGGAGTGAGTGCGGAAGAAAGGGTGGAAAGTTGCCATTTGGAACCAGCGTAGGTATAGTTCAGCGCTAGGATTTCCTTGAAAACCGCCAATATCCGAACCACTGTAGGGAATTCCCGACAATCCTAGACCTACTACCATTGAGACTGTTATCCGCAACATATTCCAATTTGAATTAATATCACCCGTCCAAGTCCAAGAGTAGCGTTGCAGTCCAGCCCAACCTGCACGAGAAACAATAAAAGGACGTTGATGCGGTCGGTAATGACAGAGACTTTCATATGCAGCGCGCGCTTCGAGTAATCCATACACATTATGCGCTTCGCGATGCTCGCCACCTCTACCTTCTAAACAATGTTGAGTCACTTTGGGAAGCGAGCGGTCACCGTCCGTAATAAATACTGCGGGTTCATTCATATCATGCCAAAAACCCGCTATCCCAACATCGAGAAGATATTCATACTGCCGACTCCACCACTTGCGTACCAAAGGATTAGTAAAATCAGGGAAAACACACCAACCGGGCCACACAGGAGCAGTCACTGTTTGTCCATCAGGGTATGTACAAAACGCTCCTAATACCTCTCCTTCTAAATATAAATTGCTTTTGCGGTCACACTTAATACCAGGATTATTAATTGTAATAAACTGCACTCCCATCTGTCGCAATTCCTGAGTAAAATTTGCGAGATTGGGGAAGCGTAGCGGGTCGATAGTAAAGGCACGAAATTCCACCTGCGAGTCAATATCTAAATGAATCGTGCTCAATGGCAAGTTTAGGGTTCGAGTTCTACTTGTTCAAAGTAAAAATTTGCTCCTGCTGGTGTAGCTTCGACACGAATTAGTTTACCAGGGTTGTCAAAAGCTTCTTTTGTTGGTGGTCTTTTAAAATTCCGTTCGCTGGCGTTCCTGTGGCGTGTGTAAAGGTACGCTTGTATTGCGTAACGTTGGTAAAAAAGCGACCCTAAAACAAAATTAACTTTTAACTTAAACTGTTTAAAACTTATCATACTTATTATTAATTATATTAAATTATACTTTTATACACTGTATTTACTTAATAACTAACAAAAAAATGCATTATGGTTCACAACTTATCCAGCATTTAGTTATAAAAGACACATTCCGGTTGCAGCCTTCATAACCTAATTACAATCTTTCTAGCTTCATAAATTCCTTCACGCTCAACTATAACTTGAGCAGAAGCCGGCAGAGTTAAGGGCGCCATTATCATAGTTAAACTGAGAATGCCAGCGCCAATAATTTGAGACAATCTTGAGTATTTCATAGTTGAAGTTCCTTTTTTACTTTATTTAAAGTTAAATCTTAATTGTGGAAAACTCGTGGATAATTCTACAAATTTTAAATTATTATTACATGCCTATAGTTAGATTTATTTCCCTTACCTTTGATAGATTCATACATTTTGTAATCTAAACATATAGTTATATTAATAGAGATTTAGAAATTAACCTTAGCATGATAATGCTTGAAAATTAAATAACTAGGATAAATTCGAGTTTATGAATCGGAAAAAACAGCCTAATAGTCAAAATCCAACTGTTGCACTTAAAGATACCAACTTAATTAGCATGGTTTCTTTATTAGCTTGTAGTAGCATGGTTTCAGTAGTATTCGTTAGCAGCTATGTAATATATTTAACTAGAAATGTTCTGACTCCAGCTACTACATCGACCATACCTTCAAAAGCTATTCAAGAACCAGGAAATGAAAGTAATAGCTTTTTACCTAACTTTGACAGTAAGAATTTTGTAGCTAAAGTTGTAGAACAAGTGCAACCTGCGGTGGTCGAAATAGGTGTTACCAGAACTGTACAACCTCAAGCACTAAATGCTTCTTCACTGCCGATCTATCAATGGTTTTTTGGAGATAATCCTAACTCATATCTTGCACCTGGAAATTTGGATGTCAATTCCTTGACTCAGTAGCAAGTCTCTCATCTGTTCGATATGTTGTAAAAGAAGTAACACTACTAAATGGGGAAATATAGTTTGGAATGCAATTTCTGCTGCTTCACCCCAGTCAGGTAAGTCGCCGTTGGCGCCCGATGTCGATAAATAAGCCCAATGTGCCAAAACATAAGATATCAGGGACAACACTAACCAGCGATAAACCCCTAGGAGGGTTCCTTGTCCAAAGCGATGTAATCCAAAACGGTGTTTTGCGGTTTTAAACCAACCCTCTATCTGCCATCTTCGTTTACCCCACCAAGAAATAGTGCTTGCTTTGAGGGCTTTGGTTGAAATAACAAATCGTTTCTCATACTTACCGTCATGACGCTTAAAATAATACCAGGATATATAGACAGGAAATTTTAAACCCTGAAGGTAAAGTTGCTGTCCTCGTTTGTGTAATTGGGCGACACTGCGCCCATCAACTAACTTACGGGTACAAGCTATGCCAGCAATTATGTGAAATTTTTTCTCTCGAACACCGTGTATAAATTGGATACTGCCGAAGCCTGTATCTACTAAAACCATTACCTCTTTAAAGTGCTTGGTTAATTTTTTAGGTAAAGATTTAACCATTTTTAATCCTAATCTTGCTGGGGAAGTGGCGCCTTTCCCCCTCCAAACACGGAAGCTCCAGGGTATTCGCCACCGACCAACAACTAAGTACACCACAACCAAATGCATACCTCGTTTTCCGTGGTAAACGCTGATTAAGCTTTCAAGCCCCTTAAATTTTCCGGCTTTCTCCAAAGTTGTTAGGTCAATAATAACTTGTAAAAATGGTTGGCGCCCCAACGAACGCTCAGATAAAATCTCCTTAATAATACGGTTACGGGCAGTGCGAATCACACCTCTAGTTGACCAATTATAAACGTTGAGAAATCTGCTTAAGGCGCTAGCTGACTTACTTTTACTGTGTTGAGGTAGAGGATAACCTTGTGCCTCTAAAAACATCCCAAACATCGCTTCGAGATTTTCTTGTTGGTAGGTAGAAGGCATCAATGACAGCAAAGTGTAAACTAGATTTTGGGCGTGGGCAAGAATTGAAACCATATTTCTTGCTTATTCATATAAACTTCAACGCCCTTTTTCTCATGTTTTGGCGCCACAATGCAAATTAAATTCATTATCACTTACTGCTAACAGTATATTTGTATGTATTTTTCAATTCAATGGCGCCATTATCAAATGAAAATTCAGCTTTAAAATACGTATTAATATGGTGCCTCGTAGTCAAAAATATGTTCTTTCATACTTAGGTAATAAAATTATCTTTTGGTTATAGTTTTACCATCTCTAATTGGCTTTATACGGGTTTTTACGTTAGGTGCAAGATATGAGATTAGGCTATTTAGTTGAAAAAATCTCTGGCGCCTCCTTCATCGAATACATTAACAAAAACATTTTTCAACCTTTAAATATGCGGCGCAGTACGTTTCTCCAACCACCTCCGGCGCCTTTGACTAATGATTTAGCTGTGGGGTATCAATATCAAAATGGTAAATATCAAGCCGTTCCATATTTATACTTAAATATCGCGCCTGCTGCGGCAATGAGTACAACTGCCACGGATATGGCTAATTTCATGATTGCTCATTTACTACAAGGTCGCTATGAGAATTCGCGAATTCTTGAGCCAGATACTGTACGATTGATGCATCAGACTCATTTCAGCGAGCATCCAAAATTACCTGGTACTGGTTACAGTTTTCGTGAACGGTTGGAAAACAATATTCGCATGATTGGTCATTTAGGCAGCTTGCGAGGATATTCTAGCTCTCTGTCTCTCATGCCTAACCGTAACATTGGTATATTTATCGCTACTAATAGTTACAGTGGTATACATGGAACATTCCTAACTAAGTTTTTAGACCGCTATTTTCCAGCACCAAACAACGAACCTATCAAACCCCTTTCCTTAAATAATTCTCAACTTGAACGGTTTACTGGTACTTACCGAGATATGGAGTATCCTCGCCATACTTTGGCTAAGTTAACCTCACCGTTTAAGCATATAATTATCAACAAAGGTAATAACGGTGATTTGGTGATTAATACTCCTAGTTTGTTATTCCCAGGAAGTGTACCAAAGATTCAATTAATACCCGTAGAACCAATGTTGTTCAAGCGGGCAGATTCGGACGCTTTTACTAGTTTTGGTGAAGAAAATGGTCGAATAGCCTTTGCTTTTAATCCACTATGGCCAAAAATAGGAGCTTATGAGCGAGTTTATTGGTACGAAACTGTTTGGGTACAGTTAGGAATTGCTGCCTTTTGTGCCATTGTTTTTCTATCGGCTTGCATTGTCTGGCCAATAGGTTATATTTTCAATTTTATACGAGGTCAAGCTAGTTTAAATCGCCAAAAAAACACTTTTGCGTGGGTAATTGCAGGAGTACTGGGAACTCTCAACTTAGTATTTTTGATTGGCTTACCTTTATCGCTTTGGTTAACTGGCTGGAAACTAGCATATGGAGTACCTACAATAGTGCTGGCATTACTTTGCTTACCATTAATTACTAGTATTTTATCTTTAGTATTATTAGTTTTTACTATATTGGTCTGGAAAAATAATTATTGGTCTTGGATGACCCGAACTCACTATTCCTTGATTACACTAGCTGCATTGATTTTCATTCCTTTTTTGGCTTACTGGAATTTATTAGGTTTTCAAATTTGATTATTTTATTAAGCGACCACAAGATATTTATCATTAAGAAGCGAGAACTAACTATGAAAGAAATTCGCAAAAAAATTAAATACTTTTTACTAGGCTTATTAGGTTTAATTGGCGCACTTTTAATTTACGGTTTAATTGAGCCATATATAATAGATGTAGAACCGCAAACAGCATCAATTCCTGGTCTTCCTGCTTCTTGGGTTGGTCAACGTGTAGCAGTTATGGGTGATTGGCAAGTGGGAATGTGGCTAGGTAACACCCCTACAATTCGTCGAATAGTTACTCGACTTGTTAGAGAACGTCCCGCAGCTGTGCTGATTATTGGTGATTTTCTTTATGGCGCCGGGAAAAATGCAGCCGAAGAAATTAATCAATCAATTGAGCTTGTTCGTCCACTGATTTCTTCTGGCATTCCTACATATGCCGTGTTGGGCAATCATGATTATGGAATGAAATCCAAAAACGGCAATCCAGACGTACAGCAAGCCACCAAACTTGCTCAAGCTCTAGAATCTGTTGGTGTGCAAGTGCTGGAAAATGAAGCTGTAATATTACCTAGTAAAATTCAACAAGAAACGCCGCTATGATTGCTATATTTTCTAGCATCTTTGTAGTACTAATGTATGAGCAAATGTTATTTTCAAGTCTTCTAACCGCTATTCATTAAAATTAAGCTAAAGTTTTACCTAATAGCTTGGTTTTATAATATATAGGTAAATAGTGGAAAACAAGTGGATAAGAGTTATTAGTTTGATAAATTCTTACTGTCGGTAGAACAATTTAAATTAATTTACACTATCAATTGACACTAACTCATTCAATGGGTGTAAGGATAAAGCTAGTATTATAAGCCATTGGTTAGAGGAAAGAAATTATATTAACTTTATAATATGGATAAAAAAGTGTTACAAGTAAAGTCTTAAAAACCGCTGTTACTATTAATAATGGGCAAAATTATTGTAGGAAGATATAACTAATATTTAATTATACTTACAAAAATTATGCCCACAAGATAAAACACAGATAATCAGCGGGGTTCTGTAATGAAATTTACTTCAATATTATTTGGATTGGCACTTTTACTTTCTAATGTGCATGTTACAAAACTTTATGCAGCAGAAGTTAGTGATAAAGCAGATGATGATTCTTTAAAAATCAATCCAAATTATCATTCTGTTATGAGTCAGCGCGAAGTACCTTCTTTTTTTCTAGCAATTGGTACTTCTTTATTCGATAATAATCAACCAATTTATCTTGACAAACGTAGTATTAAACGAGTCAGTAATAATTCTTATGTTTATACTACAGTTATTGGCATTGATAACCGTAAAAGTGAAACTGACTATATAGTACACTGTGATGATATTAGCAATGTTCGCCTTTTACGCTCACGCAGTTATAATGCAAATGACAAAGTTAGTAACATTGAACTGGTTGATAAGTTGGTTTCTGCCGATTTTCAAGGAGCAGGTGATTCAGACAGATATCATGCAAATCAAATAATTTGTAGTCAATCATAAATTGACGTTATTAAAAATGAAATAAATTTTTCTTATCTCAAGTATTTCGTCTACAATCAAGCAATAAAATCGGCAAAACAACTGTTTGTTTAATCTATTTTTAATCTAGTTTTAGGAGGTCATATCAAATGCGCTATATTCTAGCTATCACAATGTCAATCTGTATTTTATTGTCAGGTTGTGAATTTTTTATTCCTCATACCAGTGATGCACTGTCTCAGACAAAACAATCGCAGGAACTCCAGAAGCAAACGAAACAAATTGAACTACAAACAGAAGCACTAGAGCGGTTGTCAAACTCTGTTGAAAAACTTACTAATCCTCAACAATGAGAGATAAATCATGGATACAGGTACACGGAATAAGCCGATATATGTATTTCGCATTACTCCTAAGATATCACTAATCTGGACTGCTCTAGGCTTGTTCCTCTTTATACTAGCAGCATCAAGTGCTAGTTGGTTTTATGGGAAAATTCACGGGCAATCATCATTAAATTTTAGTTTAGAAGGTTCTCAAGATAACTTTTGGGAAAATATCCTTCCCTTTTTGAGTTTGTTTGCCATTATTTTGGGAACCGCTATTATTCACGAATTGGTTCATGGAGTAGCGTTTACAGCTTTTGGTGGTTCACCGCGCTATGGAGTTAAAGTCAAGTATTTTTTACCGCTCGCTTATGCCACTTCACCAGGAGACTATTTTCGCCGTAATGCCTTCATTGTTATCGGACTGGCGCCTCTAATCGTAATTGATGCAGTGTGTTTGCTATTATTAGCAATTTTTCCCCAAGCATCTTGGCTGATTATGGTAATTGCGTTTAATACAGGAGGCGCCGTTGGTGACATCTGGATGGCTGTGCAACTGCTACGTTGTCCAAAATCAGTTCAAGTTCAAGACAGGGAAGAAGGAATGGCTATTTATGCACCTCCTAGCGTCACTCGTCAGCAACTTCCTTTTTCTCGAACTAATAATAAATCTAGCTCAGTTGTACAAAGGTCATTAAACTTTATTCTAATGAGTTTGGCATTGATAGTAATTGCCAGCTTTTTGTTAGCACCGATTTTCAAAGCACTAACCGTACCCTCATTCATTATTGGCACTAATAAATTATGGATTTTACGCTGGGAAAATACTTCACAAGGATTTGGAATTGGGTTCAATTGGTTATCTATTCTAATATTCGCTCTTGTGTATTTATTGCTGAGTACTGTAATTAGTATTTTTGGGAAAAGAAATATTATATAAATTACGTTTTCATAATCTAGCAGTCCTAAATAATTCGCAAAAATCTGCTCTCTTAGATATGCGAATAATTGCGTGTATCGTGGATATAGTTTCCCCCATTCCTGTAGTAATGCTCTATCTATTTTCAGATAACATAATTTCTATGGAAAGAGATAAATAAAGAAATTAACCATTTTACTTGCAAATAGAGTTGATTTATCCACGAGTTTTCCACTATTGAGATTTAAGCTGTTATTATATAGCAGTTACAAACTATTCGTAAAGACATATTTGTAAAATTTGTATGTTGTAGAGACCGTATGAATCCGGTCTCTATATAAATAAAATTGAGTATTTTCACCAAACTCAACATCCGCTAAGGGACATATTTTTCACAGCAATTATTTACTTCTCCACTAGGAGGTAGTTATCAGGAAATCTTTATTTAAACCAAAACACTGTTTAGTATAAAGGGGATATATTTATTATGCTCACTAAATTTCTTCGCGCAATTATGCCACTTGGTGTAGTATCTATGTTTGCCATAGCTCCGGTGTTCATAGGTAACTCACCAGCAAATGCTCAAATTGTTGTTGATGGTTCTCTCAGAGAATACAGACCAAGTACAGCACCTACTTTAAACTACGGCGCCAGAGGGCCAGTTGTTAGAGACCTTCAAGCATTTCTACGTAATCGAGGCTATTATTTTGGTCGTATCGATGGTATTTACGGCTATCGTACAGATAGAGCAGTCAGAAATTTCCAGTATGCAAATCTTCTCAGAACTGATGGTGTTGTCGGAAGAAATACTTGGCGAGTTTTGGCAAATCGTAGCCAATATGGTAGTGGGTTGTTTAATTAACTGATTAGAGACGTTACATGTAACGTCTCTACGAAATTCTGACTATTGGTTAACCTGCAAAAATTTCTGTAACTTTGCTTGTACCAGGGGTTGGTTAATGTAAACTTTTGCTGCTTCTATCAGGTTATTGATATTTTCTTCACTTGCATCATCAATTTCATCACTCAACCGTTTACCAGTTAATTGTCGGTCAAGCTGAAATTGTAGCCGCAAAAGGCGGTTATGCATAATATGCTCGGTAATATATTGGTAAATGTCTGATGACGCATCAAACAAAACACCAATTAATGGTTGTGCCCATTCTAAAAGACCCCATTCCTGTGCTTGCTTATAACGTATAATTTGGGTTCTTTCTCCGGTTCCTATCGAAAGCACAGAAATGTCTTCTATTTTATGACCTAATCTTAGTGCTTCAGCAACAGCACTAGCAGAAGGGTTATTAGCTGCGACACCACCATCAATTGCAGAGTATAAAAAATTAATCAGGTAGGTAGATGTATTACCAGGAATAATATTCCAAGGTTGATCTATTTCCGCTGTTCGAGTTAATCCTTCATACCTGATGATAGTGCGAGTTTGTCGATAACCTCTACTGGTAATGATTATTATATCTGTATCAGTATAAACATCATCAACAACAGAAGCATTTGTATCTAGTTGGATTGTACGAGTAGAAGCATTTTGGACTATGCCACTTACTTTTTTATCCAATTTATGTGCAGGAAAATAAGTAGGAGCTGATGCTGAACATACACATACTTCCCATAAAGGTAAATTTTCGTAGTCTTTATCTTTACGCCAATTCTTAAAAATAATTGGTCGCCTAGTAATTGTATCGTAGGAGATGATTAGCAGCAACGGTGAAGCAACATCAAAAAGCCTAATATTACCAAAAGTTTTTTGGGCAACTTGAATTAAACCATCATCTGAGAATTTAGGAGCAGACAAGCCATACTTTAAAATTAGTGGAATTCGTGCTAAAGAAAAACGACTCCTGTAAGGAAATATTATTGAGCTTTGTTGCTTATATAACTCAATAATTTCGTTGCTACTACGCCCTGTAGCAATAACAGCCCCTAACACTGCTCCGGTAGAAGTTCCAGCAATTAAGTCAAAATACTTATTTAATGGTTGATTAATTTGCTTTTCAATTTCTGCTAATATTGTTGCAGCAATTACTCCTCGAACACCTCCACCATCCAAACTTAAAATTCGAAAAGGCATAATAACTATCTTCCTCGATATTAAATTTACTCATGCAAAAAATTAAACAAGCATTACTTACCATTATTTCTCATTGCTTTAACAAGTCAAATCTATTATTGCTAGTCGTGTATTTATAAATTACACTATTTAACAATATTAGCTTCTATCTAAAGTAATAGGTAAAAATAAACAACGTTTAAAAATTTTACTGAGGTGAATTAATATGTTCGTAGAAAATTCGCAAAATTGGATATTAGCAGCAAATTCTAATCAAAACAGACAACAAGAAGTTCAAGTTCAAGAAAGATTACCGAATCAAGTAGACATTTATGAAACTTTAATTACTCAGGGAGGAGGAATTATTGCTTTTCTTTTGGGTTAGTCTTTTGATGTTGGCATCTAAAAAATTAAAAAGTGTATCAGATAATCAGTTGGATTTGTGTACAAAACACCGTTGTCATAAATGTCAATATTTTGTCAAAAATCATTTTTTGAATTGTGCAGTACAACCTTCTCTTGTTCTTACAGAAAAAGCAAATAACTGTTCAGACTATTGCCCAAAAAGTAAAAAAATGTAACAAAAATATCTCGATTTAATTGAAAAACTATAATGCTTATTGTTAATACAATTTGCCTTTATACAGGTGAAAACAAAAGCTTGTAAATATAAAAACATAATATTTGTGTTTTCTAATCAGAAAAACCTGATTAATTGAAAAATAATTTAAAACAATAGTTATACATACACAAATGAAATCATTATGAAATACTCGTACTCCATTAGTTGTGAATTGTAGAAAATATTTATTATGTCATTAGGAAGACGTAACTATAACTGGCAATTATTTAATGTAAAGACAAGAAAGCATAAATACTGTTTCATGTAGAATTTATCAATTTAGGAGCCAAATTATGACTACAACAACTCATCAATCTCAACTTGAAACCTGCATTCAGAACTGTCTGGATTGCCTGCGTGACTGTGAATATTGTGCAAATGCTTGCTTGAGTAGCGACATGATACAAATGATGGTTCAATGTATTAAGCTATGCCAAGACTGTGCTGATACTTGTACCCTTTGCGCGCGCTTTATGTCTCGTAATTCCGCTCTTCATGTTCAAATGTGTAATGTTTGTGCTGAAGCTTGTGACCGTTGTGCTGCTGAATGCGAAAAACATAACAACGAACATTGCAAACGCTGCGCTCAATCTTGCCGTCGTTGTGCAGATTCGTGCCGGAAAATGTCTACAGCAATGGTCGCATAAGTAACTCACTGATGACAAATAAACACTGACTGTTGCTATTTAAAGCGGCAATCAGTGTTTACTCTTCAAAAATCTTTACCAAACTAAGCTAATATAGTTGCTGAAATTATTCCTCTAATGCCTCTGCCATCTAAACTTAAAATACAAAAAGGCATAATAATTATCTTCTTTAAAAATCATTGTCATAGTATAGCAATATGAGCTACAAATTTAGTCGCTTTTTCACAATATTACTTGGTTTCCCCTGTACTATTTATCTAATGCTTGTGTTCTTAAACACTTCTGTAAAAGCTCAGAATACACCTTTATACAATCAAAATTATTTGAGTATAACCGCTGACGGGAATCTAAATGAGTACTCACCTACAACGGCGCCATTTCTTGTGCGTGGTACGGTGACGCCAGCCGTGAAAGATGTGCAACTACTATTAAAAAAGCTTGGATTTTATAATGGTGTTGCTGATAGTATCTATGATTATCGAACATTTTCATCTGTTATAAACTTTCAAAAGTCAAGGAACTTATTTGCTGACGGAAAAGTTGGGCTGAGAACTTGGGAAGCTTTAATTAAAGCAGATAATAGTACATCTTCTACAACTGTTAGTAATTCACCTAATACATTGCCAGTATTGAGGATTGGCAGCAGAGGTCAAGCTGTAAGGGAACTTCAAGAATTTTTAAAACAAAGAGGTTATTATGATGGAGTCGTTGATGGCTATTATAATGCTGCCACATCCTTAGCTGTTCAGGCTTTTCAAGAACTTTATCCTAATTTAAGAGATGATGGTATTGTTGGGCCACGAACTTGGGAGGTAATCAAGAATAATCAATAGAATGAATAATACCTATCATTACAATCAGAAATGTAAAGACCGTAAATTTACGGTCTCTACACTTAATCGACTTTTTCAATTGCCTTAGCATCAATGTAAGGCTTATTTACATATGGCTGAACTGTAGTAGGAGAAAGATTTAAGCTATAGTTCTTGTTTACATCAGCGACAACAAAGTTGCGAACTACACCTGTCAACTCAATATTTGTACCTACTGGAGGAGCTTTTTGCTTACTCACAACCAAAACTTCTTGCCCACGAAGTGATTCTTTGTCGTAAACGGTAAAGAGGTTTTGATTTATAACTCTTTGAACTTTTGTACTTACAGTCACGTTTTCACCAATAAGTTCAGCATTAGATAGACCTGCTTGTGGTGTGGCTGTTACTGTGACTGTTGGTGTTGCGGTTGGTCTTGCTGTTACTACCACCGTTGGTGTTACAGTTGGTGTTGTTGTTACTACAACCGTTGGTGTCACAAGTGGCGTTGTTGTTACTACCACCGTTGGTGTTACAACTGGTGTTGCGGCTACTTCCGGAACAGGTGATATTACCGCTCCCGGCTCATTTTGATTTTGGCAGGCAGAAACTAACGAAGTCAAAAAAGCGATGGCAATTGCACCAAAAGAAATATTAGTCAATTTGTTAATCATGAAAAAATCTCCTTAATGGTTTGCTAAAATTTGGTTTTGAAGTTTAATAGAGTCAAAATCTCCTTGAACGCGAATTTCTTGAAAATGATTGCACTGCAATACTTTTCCCTCATAATTCGCTTCTTTGCCGTCTATCCATACTTGCCTTATCTCGACTCCATGTAGGTGTAACTGAATAGTTGTATAAGGAAAAGTAAAGTTTCCTTGTTCTTCTCTAACTAGCTGCAAAGTTTTGGAATCAAATATCATCCGCAAGTAATCCAGGCGCCATTCACCGTACCCATCTCCACCATCGCTGTATAAATAAGATGATGTGGTAATATTGCTACTTTCCACATCACCATATTGATTATCTTGGAAGTTGTTTTTAACTGGTGGGTAGATGTGAAGAATTAATTTTTCTCGTTCTTCCATTGGTAATATACTTCCCGCTTTAACATACACGGGTATCTGTTCTCGCGGCGCCTCCGAATGAATTTCTTTTTTGCCGTCTAATAAAGTATCGTTCCAATAGTTATACCAATACCCTGTTGGCAAAGTTACAGAACGCGCGGTAGTACCTTCTGATACAATTGGACAAACTAACAAAGCATCACCTACTAAAAATTCATCTTCAATGCTCCAAAGTTGTGAATCTTGACTGTCTGCCCAAAAAAGCGGACGAACAAGAGGATGCCCAGTTTGGGTTGCTTGCCAAGCTAAGGTATAGAAGTAAGGCATCAATCGATACCGTAACTGTAAAAATTCCCGAATGATATTTAGTGTTGGTTCGTCATAACTCCAAGGAGTGCGAGGGTTGGCATTATCGGCGCAATGAGTCCGACAAAATGGTAAAAAACAAGCCATTTGAAACCAACGCAAGTATAGTTCAGCACTAGGGTCGCCCTTAAATCCGCCAATATCTGGGCCAGTGTAAGGTATTCCAGATAGTCCCATATTTAGTACTGTTGGAATTGTTTGCCGCAAACCTTCCCAACTAGTTTCGACATCTCCCGTCCAAGTCCAAGCGTAGCGTTGCAAACCTGCCCAACCAGAACGTGAAACAATAAAAGGGCGCCGTTGGGGTTGGTACTCACACAAAGCTTCGTATGCAGCCTCAGCTTGTAATAATCCATACACATTATGAGCTTCGCGATGGTCGCCACCTCTACCTTCCATATAATGTAAAGTTGTGCGCGCGGGTAGAGTACGATCACCCCAGAGCACTAAAACCGCAGGTTCATTCATATCGTGCCAAAAGCCTGTAATACCTAAATCCAAAAGGTACTCATACTGCCGACTCCACCAATGACGAGCAAGAGGGTTAGTAAAATCTGGAAACGCGCACATACCCGCCCAAACAGGTGCCGTAACTAACTTACCATCTGCACGCCGACAAAACACTTCTTGTAATTTACCTTCTAAAAATAGTTTACTTTTGGGGTCAACTTTAACCCCAGGACTGTTAATCGCAATCAACCGCACTCCATTTGAAGCAAGTTCACGGCTAAATTCACCGAGTTTAGGAAATCGGTCTGGGTCGATGGTAAAAGCACGAAATTCCTTTTGACAATCAATATCTAAGTGAATAGCGCTCAAAGGTAAATTGTAAGTTTGAAACCCTTGAGCAGTTTTTCGCACTTCTTCTTCTGTTTCATATCCCCAACGCGACTGATGATAACCCAAAGCCCACCTCGGTGGTAAAGCAGGACGACCAGTTAATTCTGTATAGCGTTCTAGTAATTGTTGCAGCGAGCCAGAAGTAAAATAGTAACGCAGCGCTCCACCTTCAAACTCAGCAGTTGCGACATCTGTAAAAGTGAAATTTGCTCTAAAGGAATTTTCATAAAAAACTAAATAGCTCCCGTTTTGGCAAACACTTATATAAGTAGGTATGCATAAATATAACGGGTCATCACCTGGACCATATTTCCCCGGTCTGTCAGAGTTCCACATGCGATAACTTCGCTTTTTCCCAGTTCGCAAATTTAAAGGCGCCGCTCGTTCTCCCAAACCATAAATGCATTCATCAGATTTTAATTTTGCTTTTATTCTCCAACCCTCACCTTTAGCCGTATCCGATAGCTTTACTCGTCGTTGAGGAGGTAGTTCTTCTCGTATTGTTTGTCCAAGAGAGTTTTGAAATTGTAAACTACCATCAGCATTAATAATAACTTTGAGCGCGCTACTCGATATTATCCAACAATTTTCTTTATCTTGAAAGTCTATCTCCGCTTCTTCCCAATCCTTACGAGCAATACCATAAGGAAGAGGTACTTTACCTGGTTGCCAATCAACTCGAATTAAGTCCGTAGCCAAAAAAGTAACTTCAAGTTCTAGATGCTTAAAGTAAAAATGTCCACCACGTTTTATTGATTCAGCTTTCTCGGCGCCTCCTGTTTCTTCAGTTACTTCCATGTTATGACTGCGTGACCTCAGTTCCAACCAGTCGCGCTGAAGCGGATAAAATAACGACCCTAAAAATCGTCGGAGTTTGACAAAACGTAATGTTAATAATACTTGCCTCTGGAGATTCATGTAACCTCACACTGTATACAGAAACCCATACCGCGCATGGTATGGGAGAAAATGACTCATCAAAAATCAAAGCTAAATATTAAAGTTTTTGAACCATAGAAGATAATTTCGCTTTACTCGTTAAGACAAACGATTTTCCGAACGTTTATCAACAATTTCCACTACGGTATCGTCATCAATATCGGTTCTATCGACATAACTTTGTGTATTTCGATTTTCAACAAAAGCAGTATCGCGATTGTAATCAGAAGAATTAGAAATATTGTAGGTCTTCCAATTACTAATATTATGCTTCTTCAATATAGAACCCGCGCGCTCAATTTCGTCTTCCTGACCTTCTAGGATTACCAAATAGTTCCCGTGGGATATACTATCACTATAAGCTTGAGCATCTTCTTCGGGAATGCCTGCGCCAGTTAACGCTCCTACTAATGCACCAGAAGCGGCGCCAATACCTGCACCAGCCAAAGTTGTGGCAATAGTTCCAGCAGCAAGAAACGGCCCGACACCAGGAATAATTAAAGCTTCAAGACCTACAAGTAAACCTCCAATACCTCCTAAAACTGAACCCGTAGCTGCACCAATCCCTGCACCCTCAGTAGATTCGTCGTCTCCTCTATCTTTTACCTGGGCGCCTGCAATTTCATTACTATCTGTATTTTGAGCCAATATGGAGACTCTATCCATAGAGAAACCAGAATTTCTCAGTTCATTCAGAGCTTTTTCTGCCTCCGAACGGCTCTTAAATGTACCAACCGCGCGCATATATTTTGAATTTGAACTAATCATGATTCCTGCTTATTTTTATTGTGGAATTGCTGAAGGGTAAACATCTGTTGCGACTAATACAGGTTTATTGCTGTACTCTGCTTCTAATTTTCTTTGCACCGTCAAATCCCATTTGAGGTCATAATCTCGTTCAAACTCTGCAACAACAAATGGACGTAGAACACCTGTTACGGCGACTTTTTCACCTTCTCTTACTGCGGAAGAAGGAGTCGCGCGTAAAACTAACAAATCTTGTCCGCCAAATAACTTATCTTCATCTAACGTAAACGAGTTAGGACTTGTAATATCTTCGACTTCACCTGTCACAGCTAGTGTTTTACCATAATACTGCTTAGGGTTTGTAGTAATTTCACCGGGTTTAGGCGCCTGTGCGAGTGACTGTGCAATAATTGCAGGTCGGCTTTCGTATTCTCGGTATAAGTTAGGGTCTAAACCTAAATTGTAATCTCGGTTAATATCTGCAATCACAAAATTGCGAACTTGACCTGTAGCTTGAATTGCTGTATTCGGGTCAGCCGGTATATTGAAAACTTTACCAGAGGCATTTACGACTAAAATCGGTTCACTGCCAAAGAATTGCTTGTCGCTAACTGTAAAACTTGATGGGCCTAACTTTTTAATGGGTTGGCTTCTAACAGTTACAGTTTTTCCAATTAGTTGCGCTGTATTATCTGCAACTTCTTCAGCCGTGACATTAGTTTCTGGTGCTGCCGCTCTTGGTTCTAAGCTGTTGTTACAAGCAGGAAGGACAATTGCAAACAGTGCTAAAGTAATAAAACCCTTTGGATTCAGCAGCTTTTGTATAAACCTACTGCTTTGATTAAGTTTCTTCATGTTTAGTTCAAACTCCTCAAATTTTATTGTCAATTCTAATCAAGGTTACTTTTTGTATTTTAGTTTCATACAAAATTATGTAATTAAATGATAAAAATGCTACTTAATCTACTGAGTCTAAAAGTTTTGGGTAGCAGAATTACATTAGTTTTAAATTTAATCTTGAATAGTGGAAAACTGGTGAAAAAAATATTTTATTGGATAATATACTACTCAAGACAGACTAAAATTTAACTAATTGTTGATACCCAACTACATAAAAAAAATCTTCTGCATAAAGATAGATATTATGAAGTTATAAAAGTACATTATAGTTTTTACTCTTAATATTCAAATATGTGATATTTTAGTCACAAAAATACCGCTGCTTACTAGCAGCGGCGAGTTTTGGCTTTGTAGCTTATTCTATATCCCAATAGTAACAACCTGGTATTGTTACTACAACACCTCGCAGTCGATGGAGAGCATCATGGCAAATTGCTAAAGGCGCCGTCTTAGCATGAGTTCTTTTTTCTTTATCAAAACCAACTACGTAAGGTAAACCCGGAAAGGCATTTGATTCGGCGTAAGATATGTGAAAGTGAGGAAATGCTGTCTTTTCTAAAGCATGTATCACTAGTTCTAAAGCTGCTCTAGTATCTGTTGAATACGGGCGTACTGGTAAATTAAACTTCTCAGATAAAATCTGGTCTAAATCTGCTAGCGAACTCAGTTGAATTCTTTCCTTGCCGTGTCTTATAATTTTGGGTTCCATTTTATATTCGCTTAAGTTCTGTTATAACTATGTTTAAAAATAGTGGAAAAATAGTGGAATTTTACTATAAACAATCATTAGAATTCTGCCGTAATAATTCTTGAATTTCACCGCGCAAAGCAGTAATTTCATCATGCAACTGTGTAATCGATTTAGCTCCTGCTAACTCCGCTTGGTCATCATCTGCATCTCGACCAATGAAAAATGTAGCAAGGGTAGCTGTAAGGTAGCCAAAAACAGCAGAAGCGTATAGCGCTAGTATAAAGCATAGAACCCGACCTTCAGGTGTTTTAGGCCAGTATTCCGAACCCATAGTTGTTACCAACATTGCTGTCCACCATAGAGCTGCACCGTAATTGTTCAATCCAGAACCGTCAGGAAGTCCGCGTTCAAATGTATACATTCCTGCTGCTCCAACAAGCGTTACAATCACTGTTAACACCACTATATAACCAAAACCACGGCGGTTAAAACTGGCGCCTAATGCCCGCATTCCTTGGTTTGCACGACTGAACACACGCAAAAGTTGTAATCCTCGAACAGCGTGCGCTGTTCGTAGTACTTTCACAACTCGTACTATACGTAAAGTTCTCAGGGCTGGTAGCAATAAAGAAATTGCGGTCAACCAATTACGCTGAAGATAATAACGTTTATGGGGAGCAACGGCAAATTTAACTATAAAATCAAGTATAAAAATTATCCATATTGTATTGCTGGCGATGTCTAAGAGTCGAGAGACTCCCCAAATTAGCTCAATAATAAATAACCCCAACCACACAAACGCAAGTACTAGCATTGGGGTTTCTAACCAATCTTCTAACAGTTGGAGTATTTGATTGCGCTCTTGTTCTAAAGCTTGTTGGTCAGACGGATTTAGATTTCTCATAGGTAACTATTTTACTTTGTCGGCTCTAGAACGCTGACATCTACCAAAGGTGTGATATTTAAGTTTTGTTGTAGTAGACGAGTTTGAATTTCTCGCTTTAAACGAGAGCTAATTTCCTCTTTTGATGCGCTAACTCCTTGTCGTGGTTGAACATAAACAACTGAAAGTAATGTATTTTGACCTTTAATATTAGTACCAGTAAATCGAACGTTTGTCTCTACTAAATCCACTGAAGGATTTTGACTCACAACTTTTTGAACTTCTGCGTTCGCTCTTTGAGCCAGAGTCGAACGTTGTAAATTCGGAGTTTGGGCAAATTGCCAAGTTAATAAACTAACGAGCATTGCAACAGTTAAGCCTAATGTCACAGGAAACAACCAACGTTTTCCTCTTTTGTAGCGGACTCCTTGTGATGACAACCCAAAAAATCGAAATACCAAAGCGGCAGTAAAATTAATTCCCACCAATTGTAATAACAATAGAAACAACCCGCTAATTACCATATCCCACCTACCAATGGCACTTGCCATACCTACAATTCCAGCAGGTGGCGCCAACGATGCAGCAACTAACATTCCTGTTGCGGCTCCAGATACCAAACTACTTCGTTCAGATTGAACTAAATTTAAGGCGCCAGCTGCTCCTGCTGCTAAAGGTAACAACACCGCTACAGAAGAAATTTGGCTTGTATCAATCATTGAGCTAGTGGCGATATCTTGTTGCAAAATTAAACTCAGAATTCCGGTAACGGCAATAGTAACTCCGAGTGCAGAAAAATAACGCAGAATACTGCGCCAGAGAAGTTGCTTATCTCCCCTTGCAGTAGCAATTGCAACATTCATAGCAGGACCTGCAAATGGTGCTATTAGCATCGCCGCAGTTAGTAAGTAAGTGGTGTTGGTATATAAGCCAATCCAAACAACGAAACCAGCAAGCGCCGCATATCCCAAAAATCCCTTCCAAGAACCAACGCTTTGTAATCCACCCAGAAAAATTTCCAACGGGCTACGTTCCTCTACATTTTTAACCTGTTCTGGGGCTTGAGATGCTGGAGGACGTAATGCAATTATATCAGTTGGTAGTAATGTAATATGTACTTTATTTATGTCTTCGAGTAGAGTTAATAACTTTTCAACTTGGCGATTAGAAATATGAACTATTACTAAGTCGATTAAATCTTCACTAGCCATTGCCTCAAACTGAGCAAGGTTTGTACCGTCAAGTGATTTTGCAATCGCAAGAACTTCTTTTCCTTGCCCGCGCGGTACTTGAATAATAAGTTGACGCATATTAAGCCTCCTGGTGCTAAACATGTCGCATTGCATCAAAGTTATGTATCTAGCTGAAGATATATTTACAATATATTATTAAGATTCTTAGATTCAACTTACGCGCATATTTAATACTTGGGAAGGATACAAAGGATTTGAAAATTATTCTAAAGTTGGACGTGCAATGCTCTAGCAAGTCGAAAATTATTTCAGTCAGACTTTTTTAAACATCAATCAAACATCAAAAGGTATTTTAGCAGGTTTAAGAAGAATAACATGGTAAATGACTTAAATTCCTATCTACCTACACCGACTAAACAAAAGTTTGCAGCCACCTTCAGTGTAGTTCGACCAATCAGCTTCTGGTTACAGTTAGCACTAAGCGCTGTTTCTTTTTTAGCTTTGTTTTTGGCAATATTTAGCCGCAATGCCACTGTTCAAACAACAACAAATTCTGTCATGGGGTTTGGTGTATTTTTGGGTATTATTGGGCTTTTAGTTGTGTCCTTTAGACTTTATTGGGTGAACCGTTATAGGCGTTTGGATAAAATATTACAATCACCAGCACGTGAATTACATCCAAGGAAAGAAGATGTAATCCAAGTTTTACAAATTGGATTAATTGTGAGTTTAGTAGGGCTATTATTAGCTTTTTTAGCATCTGAAGTTGCCGTTATTGCTGTATTATCAAAAATTCTAGCTCTACCTCAAACAGTAGCTGTATATAGACCCGAAAATGTCATTCGTCCTCTGGATATTTTTGTAGTTTTGGCAAATGTCAATCTAATTGGCGCCCATCTTGTAGGAGTCGCCACTTCATTTGGGTTACTTAACTGGTTAGATCAATAGTAGCTAAACTATTAGGCAACAAGTGGAGGGTGTGTTGTGAGCTTTGGGCAACTAATTAGCTTTGTCGCTTTTGTTATATCTCTTTACATTATTTGGCAAATTCGCCAAATAATTTTGGTTATATTTGCGGCTATCGTTTTGGCAACAATTCTCAATCAGCTTGTACAATTTTTACAAAAATTTCGCCTGAAGCGAGGTATTGCAGTCGGTATCTCAGTTATTTTTGTATTTGCAATCTTAGCTGGTTTTTTTGTACTAATTGTACCGCGTATTATTGACCAACTACAACAGTTTGGCGACGTTATGCCTATGGCATTAGAACGGTTGCGTACTTGGAATAATTGGCTACAAGGTGTTATTCCAGAGCAACTTTTAGAAAATATTCGTGGGCTTAGATATTTAACTCAAGGTTTACAAGCTTGGTTAAATCAACTTATTAATAACTTTTTCTCTTTAGTTAGTAGATCATTTTCTATTGCTTTAGGTATATTGCTATTTATTGCCCTTAGTATTATGCTCTTGGCAAATCCAACACCTTATCGGCAGGGGTTTACGCTTTTATTTCCAGCTTTTTACCGTCAACGTATAGATGAAATTCTTAATAAATGCGGAGCTTCTTTAACTGGTTGGTTCAAAGGTACGCTTTTAACAATGTTGCTGATTGGTATTTTAAGCTATATTGGTCTGTCACTTTTAAATGTACCATTACCATTGGTAAATGCTGCGTTAGCGGGGATATTAGAGTTTATTCCAAATGTTGGACCAACCCTGAGTGTTATCCCACCAACACTGTTAGCATTAAGTCAGGCGCCGATTAAAGCAGCAGCTGTTGTGGCTTTATATTTTGGAATTCAACAAGTTGAAAGTTTGATTGTAGTGCCTTTGGTGATGAAAACTCAAGCATCTTTACAACCAGCAGTAACTTTAGTTTCAGTAGTTATATTTGGTAGGTTTTTTGGGTTTTTAGGGGTATTTTTAGCTGTTCCGCTAGTGATTGTTCTACAAACGTGGGTACAAGAGATTTTGGTCAAGGATGTACTTAATAATTGGCAGCAAAGTAGAAAAAATAATCATAGGGAAAAGATATTGGTTGCAGCAAATAGTAAACATAATTTAGATAGTAGTAACGGTTGAACACATTAAATTTGATAGGTTACAGAAGCCTCGATCCAAAATTAGAAGCAGCAAGCTGAAGCGTCACAATATTTTATATATCTACACGATTGCTAAAATACTGCTTATATAAATCACAGCTAGATATTACCTGATTGAGTTGAAGCTTGACTAAACCCATACTATGTAGTTTAAATGCACTAAGCTGCTCTAATTCTACAGGTGTTGACGAAGTAATTACTTGCTCATATGCTGCTGCCAATTGGGGATGCTGCTTTAAGCTTCGTAAATGCCGATGTAGGTGGTTACAATAAATACCCGCATCGGTCGCAGCAGTTCGTACTAACTGCTTCAAAGTCAAGTCTTTCCGCGCCAAATGATATAGAGCTTGCTGTATTAAATATGGATGTCCTGACACAAGCTGCATAAGTTCTGATAATTCGTCTTCAGATAAGCTAATTCCGTAGCGTTGAGCTAAATTTAGTATTTGGGGGGGTGTAAATGCTTGTAACTCAATTGCTAAACCCACATTAAAGGGTGATTTATTAATATCTAGGGGGATATAAACTTCTGTGGAATGCACGATAACTAAGCGTAAATTTTGCCACAGAGGATTACCGCTATCTCCATAAGCTGCTTCTTCATACCAAGAGCGTAATAATGTAAAGAAATCATCAGCAATTTCGGGATGTAAAAATACCTCATCAACGTCATCTAACGCTAATACTAAAGTACCATTAATTTCTGGTAGTAAACAATCTTCAAAATAGGCTGTGCAGTTACTTTTACTGCCAAAGGTATCACTCCAGTAATCTTCTACTCGATGTGGTAATTGTAACTTTCGAGTAATAGAAGCACAGAACCAACGTAAAAATCTATCTAAGTCATTAAAAATACAACGTTCTGCTCGCTGTATGCTTAGTGCGACGGTTTGTATTACAGGGTTTGCTTGATTGCTGTGTTGTTTTGCATGAGCAAGAATTCTTACCATTAAGGAAGTTTTACCCATTTGGCTGGGTGCTTTAATCCGAATTAGCGCTCCTGGTTTGGTAATTTCCTCATAACAGCGAGATTCTATGAAAGGACGCTCTACATAAAAAGCTGAATCTAGTGCTACTAATCCTACTGGCGCCTCTAATTCTAGCGGTTGCGGCAACAAAATAGATTCTTGAGTTTTTAATTCTTCAAATGCTCGCTGTGCTAGAACTGCCATTAGGTTAGTTTTACTGACTTTTTCACCAAGGCTGGATGAAAGTATCTGCCACAATTTTGGTCCAACATCATGTTTAATATACTCAGGAGCGTAACCACACTCCAGGGCAATTTGGTCATACTTTTGACCTTGTAAAGCTCCCTTTAGAACAGTGACTTCAATATTTTTTAAATGTCTTTTATTCTGAGCAAATACAGCCGTATCTGCTAGTTTTAGCGCTAGGTCAAAAGTTATTGTTTCTTCTTTAATACCTTGTGTCATTGTTTTGATTCCACTTATCTATATGTGTATGTGTTTAAAATTTAGTAGTATTTTAGTAATCTATAATTGCTTTCTCTGCAACTGTTCTCAGTACTTGAGTAAAAGGATGGTTGGGATATTGCAAACAAAAAAGTCCGCTACTACCTAATTGTGCAATCTCTTCCGAAAGCCTGAATATACCTGCAACTGGTACTTGATAACTTGTTTCAACCTTTTGTTGTAGTGCTGACAAGTCCATTCGACTCGGTACTTTATTAATTACCATCACCATCTTCTGAACTTTAAGCTGACGGGCAACATTAACAGTAACTGCAGTTCCCTGGAAGTCTTGACGGTCTGGGCGTAAAATAATAATTAATAGGTCAGAAATAGCAATAGATAGTAAGCTTTCTCGGCTCAAACCTGGGTGAGTGTCAATAAACAAGTAGTCTAATTGCAGTTCTTTGATTAGGCGCCGAAAGCCACTATTAAGTAAACTAACGTTGTATCCTTCGCTAACAATTTTTGCAATTTCATCAGTATTAATACTAGAAGGGATTAGAAAAACCTTACCTTTTCCCTCGACTTTGAGATGAGAACTAACGTCATACGCAGTGTCAGCGATGGAACTGCGATTCCATAAGTAGTCATTTAAAGCTTTGCCTGTTATTGTCTCATTAATATTAAATAGGGCATGAATACC
The DNA here is from genome assembly GCF_019977735.1 of Calothrix sp. PCC 7716. GTDB lineage: Bacteria > Cyanobacteriota > Cyanobacteriia > Cyanobacteriales > Nostocaceae > Dulcicalothrix. The sequence goes on from NZ_AP025018.1 coordinate 3,085,005, forward strand.
GGGAGATTGGAGGTCAGTATCTACAATTGCAACTCGCAAACCTTGGAGCGCAATCGCAACTGCCAAATTCGCCGTTAAGTTAGATTTACCCGTCCCGCCCCGAAATGAGTGAACTGCGATAATCTTAGACATATAGTTATATTTACATTTACAGTTTTAAGCTATTAGCAATCAGTATTCTGAAGATACTCAACCTCTGCCTGCAATTGTTGAAAATACTTCGTTTGAGTAATTTCTGCGACCTGATCTACAAGTTTATGTAAATCAATGTGTAACTGCATTTCCTCAATTTGGAGTTTTTTAGCCTCTTTCTGGGTTATCAGTAGACTTTCTAATTCTGCCTTTTCCTGCTTTAATACCATCAACTCCTGCTTTAAGGCGCCAATTTCTGCCCTTAATCTCTTTTCCCTATGTTGCGACCAAGACCTAGCCTTATTTTTGACCCCATCCTTCTTCAACTTATTTAGGTTTAGTGAATAAGCAAAAGGCACAGAAACATTATTTGTTGCATTCCTCAAAGCAGTTACATTGATAATGTTGGCGCCTGTCTTACATTTAGAGGGCACTGCTTCAATACCGATATCTAGAAGATATTGGGGCATAATTGACTCCATTGTTATCAACACCTACGTTAGGAGCCTACCCACTACAGGAGATTTTCTCCTAACCACTTCATCATTACTAGAATCGCTCAATTGCATGGCACAATGAAAGATCAGTTTTAGTGCGCGGGAGAACTTGGAAACTGACCTTGACAAAAATTATATTTTATGTAACTAAACTTAAGAACACAAAGGAAAGAAGAGAGAATATTCATTCTCCAAACCGCCAACGCAGAGAGCAAGCATTCCGAATTTCTAATACTTGCTCGATGTTAAACTCGACCAATCGCTGTGCGTTAGGAATATCACTTACTCTTACTGTATCCCAAATAACATTTGCTTGTCCCGTCAATTGTAGTGTATGTCCATTCTCAAATTTAATGAATAGTAACCCAGCATGAGGGTTAACAAGCAGGTTGCCAAAGGTTTGAAACATATTATTACCCTGATAATCTGGAAACACAAGCTTTTTACTATTCAACACTTGTACAAACCCTGGAGAACCACCTCGGTGAGAAGCATCGGCGCCAATTTCTGGATGACAACTAGCAATGAAAAATGTATCAGCTTGAGTAATCCATTTTTCATCCGTTTGAGTCAGCACATCTCTAACGAATATTTCTGGTTGTCTAAATGATTCTGCTATTTCTGTTTCTACATAACGTACTTGAATATATTTAGGGCAATTAAAAAAAGCCTGCTCAATTTCTATGTTAATTTTTCCATCTGATTGTAAATTAGCTTTACCATTGAGACGTAGGCGCCTGCGGTTTGCTAAATCAATTATTATTAGTCCAACTGTATTATTGATAGTAAGGTTTTGGTATAGGTTTGTGACCTCTCCCCCTTCCGTTGTAAGGAAGGGGGTCGGGGGGTTAGGTTCCAATTGTATTATTTGGTCACTCAATACTCTAATAAAACCTGGCTCTCCCGTTAATAATGAAGCCCAAACCTTTCCATTTGTATCTACCGTACTTACAACTGCTAATTGTTGATTTTTGAGAAACTCTTGAGCGGCTGGCTTGATGATATCACTAATTAGATGACACAAGCGTTGTGCCTCGTCCCGCACTCCCGCTTGGTTTTGGATGGCAATTTCCCCAGAATGAAAAGTCATCTTTTTACTTACTTCTCTCTTTTTCTTTCTTTGCGTCCTTTGCGCTCTTTGCGGTTCGTTTATTCAATTATCTATATATTTTATAACTTAGCTCAAACAAACCAAGATCAGTTTTTATCATCGCGAGACTGAATGAAACTGATCTTGGCAATATTATATGCGTGTGGTATTGCGCGCGACATACAAAATTTGATATTTATTAAGTAGAAAGCATCTATAAGAATCATGGCGACCCTCAAAGCTTCTCAAGAAGGACTAGTAAAAATAAAGCAAGCGAGAATTCAAAAAGGTTGGTCTGTCGATGATTTCAGATGGATGGAAGCAGCGAGCTTAGTTTTAGGAACAAACTGGAAAGACCTAGGAGTGCTTTCTGTAGGTATTTCGGAAGGAACTTGGAAAAGGTTTTTAGCGGGAAAACACCCCATTAATGCCGAAGCGTTCAAAGCTTATTGCCAAGTTCTTGGGTTGAGTTGGGAAGAGGTTATTGAAAAGAAAGTACCTTCGTTCTCTGTACCCTCCTCTGTACATACAGACTGGGGTGAGGCGCCTTCGGTATCGATTTTTTATGGGCGCCAAGAAGAAATAAACACAGTTAAGCGATGGGTTATACGAGAAAACTGCCGCTTAATAACGTTGTTGGGTATGGGTGGCATCGGTAAAACATCACTTTCTGTCAAGCTAGCACAACAAATTGTAGAAACAAAACATATCGCGTCTGTAATTTGGCGAAGTCTTCGCAACGCACCACCCGTGGAAGATATCTTAGCTGAGTTAATTCAATTTTTATCCAGACAACAAGAAACCAATTTACCAAATAGTACTAATGGTAAAATCTTACTGTTACTAAAATACCTACGCTCCGCGCGCTGCTTACTAATTCTAGACAATGCTGAGTCTATCTTAAAAGCAGGTGAGCGCACAGGTCGTTATCGAGATGGATATGAAGGATACGGTGAACTGTTGCGATGTGTTGCAGAAACTTCACATCAAAGCTGTTTAATTTTAACTTCGCGGGAAAAACCCCAAGGGTTAGCAAAGTTTGAAGGGGAAAGTTTACCTGTACGTTCTCTCCAGCTTACAGGTTTAGCAAAAGCAGAAGGGCAAGAATTATTTGATGTCAAAGGTAAATTTACAGCTTCAGAAGCTCAATGGCAAGCTTTGATTGAGCGTTATGGTGGAAACCCTCTAGCTTTAAAGATTGTTGCGTCTTCTATCCGCGATTTTTTTGATGGCAGTATTTCCCAATTTCTGGAAATTTCTCAGCAAAGCACTTTGATTTTTGATGATATCCGTGATTTATTAGACCAACAGTTCCATCGTCTCACAAACCTGGAACGGGAAATAATGTTTTGGATTGCCATTAATCGTGAAGTAGTTTCTTTACCAGAGTTGCAAACTGATTTTGTTACCCATATCCCTCCTCGTGATTTACTGGAGTCACTCTCATCTTTGCAAAGACGTTCTTTTATTGAACTATGTAAAGACGTGAAATTTCACGTCTCTACATTTACTCAGCAACCAGTAGTAATGGAATATGTGATTAATCAAATCATTGAAAAAGTATCTGAGGAAATAGTTAATCGGGACATTTCTCTATTCGTTACTCATGCTTTGATCAAAGCGCAAGCTAAAGACTATGTGCGAGAAACCCAAATCAATCTGATTTTACAACCTATTATCAATGAACTGACTACTCAACTTGGAGATTTAGAAAATATTTCTGATTATCTCCAGCAAATTCTCTCAAATTTACGTGGAAAAGCATCTAAACAAACGGGGTACGCAGCTGGGAACACTCTAAATTTGTTGCATCAAGCACAAATTGATATTAGTAACTTTGATTTTTCAGGTTTAACATTGTGGCAAGCATACATGCAAGGGGTTAATTTACATGATGTTAATTTTTCCAATTCAGATTTATCTCGCTGTGTTTTTACGGTAACTTTAGGTAATATTTTATCTGCTGCTTTTAGTCCAGATGGGCTACTGCTAGCAACTTGTGATACTGATTGCAACGTGCGTATTTGGGAAGTAAAAACAGGTAAATTATTACTAATTTGTCAAGGTCATAATAACTGGGTACGCTTTGTCACTTTTAGTCCAGATGGAGAAATTTTAGCAAGTTGCGGCGCCGACCATACTATTAAATTATGGAATGTTGGTGATGGTGTTTGTATCAAAACGCTAATTGGGCATAGACACGAAACATTTTGTGTTGCTTTTAGTTTAATCCCCCCAACCCCCCTTAATAAGGGGGGCTTTAAAGGGGGTATTTTAGCTAGTGCGAGTGGGGATTGCACGGTAAAACTTTGGGATATTGGGTCTGGGAAGTGTATCAAAACGCTTGTTGGACATACAGACTGGGTGCGTTGTGTGGCTTTTAGTCCAGAGGGAATTTTGGCAAGTAGCGGCGCCGATAATAAGATTAAATTATGGAATATAAATGGAGAATGTTTGGCAACCCTGACTGAACATCAAAGTTGGGTGCGTTCTATTGCCTTTAGTCCACATCGGCAAATATTAGCAAGTGCGAGTGGTGATCACACGATTAAAATCTGGAATTATTATACAGGTGAATGCATTAAAACCTATACGGGACACACAAATAGTGTTTATTCAGTTGCATTTAGTCCCCAAGGTGAAATACTAGTTAGTGGAAGTGGTGACCGAACTGTAAAACTTTGGGATTGTAAAACACATACTTGTATTAAAACGTTACATAAACAAACTAATGAAGTATGTTGTGTTGCCGTCAGTCCAGATAATCAAACTATCGCTTGCGTCAGCTTAGACCAAACTATGCGATTGTGGGATTACCATAGTGGGCAATGTTTAAGAACTTGGCAAGGAAATACTGATTGGGCACTTCCTGTTACATTTAGTCCGGATGGACAAATTTTAGCAAGTGGCAGTAACGACAAAACTATAAAATTATGGGATTGGCAGACAGGAAATTGTCTTTTCAGTTTACAAGGACATACAGACTTTATATATGGGCTTGCATTTAGTCATTCTGGGCAAATTTTAGCCAGTGCAAGTACAGATTCTACGGTTAGGTTATGGAATGTAAATACAGGAAAATGCTTCCAAATTTTACAAGGACATACAGATTGGGCATATACTGTAGCTTTTCATCCTTTATGTGAGATTATTGCCAGTGGTAGCGCTGATTGTACTATTAAAATGTGGGATTGGCACACAGGGCAATGTTTAAAAAATTTAACTGGTCACACGGATAAAATTCTTGGATTAGCTTTTAGTCCAGGTGGGGAAATATTAGTTAGTGCTAGTGCTGACCAAACTGTTAGATGTTGGGATTTTGAAACTGGTAATTGTATTCAAATTTTGCGCGCGCATGAAGACAGAATTTATGCAGCTGTATTTAGCCCAGATGGTAAGATTTTAGCAACTTGCAGTACTGACCAAACGATTAAATTATGGGATTTTAATACAGGTGAACTGATAAGAACTTTAATAGGGCATAATAATTGGATTTTTTCGATTGCTTTTAGTCCGATCCCCCCAACCCCCCTTGATAAGGGGGGCTTTAAAGGGGCGATTATAGCTAGTGCTTCCCATGACCAAACTGTGAGAATATGGGATGTGGAAACAGGAAAATGTAATCACGTTTGCATTGGACATACTCATTTAGTTTCTTCCGTTGCTTTTAGTCCGACTTCCTATAAGCCCCCCTTATTAAGGGGGGTTGGGGGGATTATAGCTAGTGGTTCTCAAGACCAAACGGTAAGAATTTGGAATGCTACGACGGGTGAATGTATGAAAATTTTAATTGCGAAAAGGCTTTATGAAGGAATGAGAATAACTGGGGTAAAGGGATTAACGGATGCAACAATTTCAACATTACAAGCTTTAGGCGCCGTGGTGTAAAAATTCAAGGTGCTTTTGATTTTAAGGATAAATGCCATACTTTTTCTAGCTTTGTAACACGTCGGCAAAACATATAAGCTTGATATTTACGGACGCTAGTAATTACCAGTAAAAGAAGTAGCGGTAGGGAAATGATAGAATATCCAATCAAGGGGTTGATATTTACATCATTTTGCTTACTAAGATTAGCTGGACGCAGTATGGCGATTTGTAAATGCATGATTCTTTAAGGTCTTGGTGGTCGTCAGTAGAATATTCTGGGGAAAATGCGTATATGCCTCTGTGTCCTCTGTGTCTCTGTGGTGGAATATATGTATTTTTTTACCACAGAGGCACAGAGAGCGCAGAGAAAATTTCACGTGCAAAAAGCGTGAAGCTAACTAATTACGAACATTATTAACTGGAGACGTAACAGATATCTCAGCAACAGATGATGCAGGATTGACATCATTGTTTGCACGACCTGGATGTGGCGCACAAGCTTGTGCTAAATACAAAATACTGATTGGTAAAGCAACTGTGACAATTCTATTCCAGTGCATATTTTTCATAGAAGTGATTACACTCTTCATAAATTCAACTCCTTGGTTTCAGGTGTGATACTATCTTTATAGAATTGACTAAGGAAAAAGTCGATACAGAAAAGTTAAGGAAATTAGGGCAGAAACTAACTGAACTTTTACTACATCATTAGTGGAATATTAAATTCTTGATGTAATGAGAACTTTCTTTTCTGCAATTGGAAAGCAATTCTTTTACCTGTACACCAACCGTAATATCCATAAGTTGTTGCTTTACCAACATTCTTCTCAAAGCCCACAAAATATAGTGTTGAGTCAACAATAGATTGACACTTCCCATCTGTTCTCGGTAGTAAACTATCGTTCATATGAAGGTATAATTCAGGCTGAATTAATATTTTATTGATGCCAGGACAAAAGCCTGTACACAAAATAATTGCATCGTAATCTTGTACTTTACCATTGGCAAAAATTGCGCCAGTTGTGGTAAGTTGTTGAATACTACTAGAGATGACTTGAATATTTCCTTTCTTAATTTGTTTGACAGTACCTCTATCTACCCATGCCACACGACCATAATTCACTTCTATATCTATTGCTCCTTTATCTTCTGGATAAATAGAATATGTACTTAAATCTGAAGCGAAACGTCGAACAAATTTATCCGTTTCCTTGATTTGTAGTTGTAATTCTTCTGGAGAAAAATCAATGGCTTTCTCCATTGCTTCAATTCTACTATCTGTTGTATACTTATTAAACAATTGTTTAAAATATGATCTAGCTCGCCATAACCAGTATTCTAGCGCTCTTAGTCTGGGGTAGAGAGGGAATACCCAACGCTTACCACGAATTAGCATATCTACAGTAGCGGCGCCATGTTCATATAAATCTAGTGCAATTTCTGCTGCTGAATTTCCTGAACCAATTACTAAAACTTTCTGATTTTGATAAGCAACACCATTTTTATAAACGCTGGAATGAATTATCTTACCAGAAAAATTTTGTTGTCCCAAAAAACTTGGTATTACAGGTTCATTAGTTAACCCAGTACAGATAACCAAAATTTTACATTTCAGGGTATTTTTACTTGTATGTATGTGCCACTGGCTATTGATTTTGTTAATGTTCTGCACTTCCTCAGTAAAACGAATATGCGAATAAACTTGAAAATGATGTGTATATTCTGTCAAATAGTCCACTATTTCATCTTTGGTTTTAAACGTAGAGTATTTTCGCTCTCCTTCAAAAAAAGGCAGAGTGAAATAAGGATTTTGAGTAACTAATCTGTCATAGGCTTTTTTCCAAATAGTTGCGACAGTTTCACCCTTCTCTATAATGACAAAATTATCAATACCAAATTTTTTTAAACTTGCAGCAACAGTAATACCGCAAAAGCCAGCACCAATAATGATAACGTCTTTTTCAGTGTTCATAAAATTTGTTCTGATTCAAAATATTAAATATTTATTTTAAAATTTGGGATTTAAATCTTCAATACAGATTAGTTAAGGAATTTTTAGGGTTGGCGTTTAAAATGAAAGGACGCGCGGTTATATTTTTTCACCACAGAGACGCAGAGTACACAGAGGGAAGAGGAAACCTCTCTGCGCCACGCCAGTCGCTTCAACGAGGGGAACCCACGCACAGCGCTGGCTCCTCTGTGTCTCTGTAGTAAAATCCTTAACTTTTATGTATAGACAAGGGAATTTTCAAACTTTATATATAAACAGTAAGACCATTCAATCGCAATGAAATTTATATGAACTTAATTAGTCTATTACTACGCTCTTCTTGGAAAATCCTTGCTCTTGCTACTTGCATCGGTTTATTGAGTGGCGTTAGTACTGGGGGACTACTTGTTGTCATAAATGCTCAAATCAATCAATATTCACTTAATAATACATTAATCTGGAGTTTTATCATACTTTGTTTTATAAGATTTATTACTAATATAATTTCTAAGTTTTTGTTAATAAATCTAGCAGAAAAAGCAATTTTGGAATTACGCCTTATATTGAGTGAGAGAATTTTAGCGGCGCCACTATCTCATTTAGAGAATATAGGGAAGCATCAGATATTAGCAACATTAACAGATGATGTTTTATCAATATCTAATACAGTTTACGCTATTCCTACACTGTGTATTGATATTGCTATTGTAGTCAGTTGCCTTGTTTATTTGTTTTACTTATCTCCAACAATATTTTTTCTAGTAATAATTTCTTTGTTATTAGGGATATTCAGCTACCAAAGTATAGCATACAAAGCCACATCATTTTTTACATTAGCTCGCCATTACAATGATAAATTATTTAACCACTTTCATAATATAACAGAAGGAACAAAAGAACTGAAGCTTCATTATCAGCGGCGCCAGACACTTCTCAAGAAAGAACTTAAAGACACTGCACAGTTATATCGGCGTACAAATGTATGTGGAACTACTGTATTTGCAGTCGCAGCTGGTTGGGGTAATATTTTATTCTTTGTAGTGATTGGACTAGTAATTTTTGCTTTCCCTATTCTCCAAGCTATTCCTAGCCATATTTTATCTGGATATGCTCTCACTATTCTTTACCTACTTTCACCTTTAGACTATATTATGAGCGCTATTCCGACTTTTAGTAAAGCAACAGTCGCTTTAAATAAGGTTGACTCTCTCAAACTATCATTATCCAATCACTTTTATGAAAGTAATTTAATGGATAGAGTTGAAACAGATAATTTTTGTCAACGTCTACAACTTTTCGGTGTAACTCATACTTATTATCAAGACCAAGAAGATACAGCTTTTACTCTCGGTTCAATTGATTTTACTATTTCCGCTGGTGAAATTGTTTTTATTATTGGCGGTAATGGTAGTGGTAAGTCCACCCTCGTTAAACTAATAACTGGTTTATACATTTCTGAAACTGGAAAAGTCTATCTCAATGGTAAATTAGTTAATGCCGAAAATCGAGAGTGGTTTCGCCAGCATTTTTCAGTAGTATTTTCTGATTTTTATTTGTTTGATAATTTTTTGAATTTGGGTAAAACAATTAGTGACAAACAGGTTTATGACTATTTAGTTAAATTACAACTAGATAAAAAGGTTAAAATAACAAATGGTAAGCTTTCTAGCACATCATTATCTCAAGGGCAGCGAAAACGTCTAGCTTTATTAACAGCTTATTTAGAAGACAGACCTATTTATGTATTTGATGAATGGGCTTCTGACCAAGACCCTATATTTAAGAAAATTTTTTACACACAATTATTACCTGAATTGAAAAATCAAGGTAAAGCTGTAATCGTAGTTACTCATGATGACCACTATTTTGATTTAGCAGACAGGATATTCAAGCTAGATTATGGCAAGCTGGAAAATAAGCTGTATACACAAGTCTTTTAAAGTTTATTTTCTTATTGCCATTTCTTTGCGCCCTTTGCGTTCTTTGCGGTTATTTTTTTAACAAACCGCAAAGGCGCAAAGAACGCAAAGGAGAAATTTATTATAGAAAAAGTAAGTTTATTGTCTATTAAACTCCTTAACTTTTCTTTATCGACGCTTGATTTTTTTATATTTATAACACAAGTATAAGACACAAATAACTTCTGATATTAAATAGTTTTTTAACTCAACAGTTATTTGACTTTATTAGGTAAATCTCAAACTATCGACAAAACAAAGGAAAAAGACACAATGATACTTCAACAAATTGCCGACACTCTCCAGCAAAATGTCAAATCAGGACAACTCGTCTTAGATGCGACAACGATTGATTCTATTAGAATTGGCGAGTTTTTACGAGTTATAAACGTTCCAAACTTTACTTTTTTAAACGCTGAAATTACAACTTCTGACAATCGCGTTGCACTCACAGGAAAATCTTCTCTACTCGGCGCCCAAAATATTGGACTTGCAATTGCATTTTCTGAAGATAACGGCGCCATATCAGTAAATCTGAGTGCAACACTACCTAACGCCGCAATTCCCGGCGCCTCTTGGTTGTCTCTAGAAGATGTAAGTATCTCCCTTTTGGCAACATCTACAATAGTTACAGGAACTATCATTGGTGTTCTTCGCACTGGAAGCGAGCGTGTAGAAATTACTCTTACCCTAGAAGCAGGAATGGAAGTAGTTTGGCGGGCGGAAATTTCTCGAATCAGTTTATCTGGAATTACCCAAGCTTTCCTCAATAATACTTCAAGTCCATCTGAGTTACCAAACGTTGAGTTTAGTGATATCGCAATTAGTATCACCCCAGCAACGCGCGCGTTTTCTTTAAATGCCACATCTACAACTCAATGGAACTTTGCTAATAGTCGTAATGCGTTAGGTGTGCAAGTTGGTGTGACGCTCAGTCGTAGTGTTATGGAAGATAGTAGCAGCCAAATTGATGCTAACATTCTGGTTACAGGTATTGATGCTTTGACTGTTGTTGAAGAACTTGCTTTATCCAACTTCAATTTAAACTTCCGTTGGTCAGGTAGTGACTGGTCGTTATCAGGGGATGTATCTGCTCAACTATACGAACAGATGTTTGCGCTATCTGCATCTTACGCTCAAATGGGTAATATTAGAACCTTGATGTTGACGGCAGCAACTTTTACCAGAGAATTGGTTAATTTGAGGAATGTAGGTAGTTTAAACCTTTCCCATCTGGAAATTTTCATTGAAGGTCAAGCTGGAGAAACCTCTAGTTGGCAAGTATCTGGTAGTGGTAGCATTCGTGTTAATAATGTATTTGACATAGCAGGAAACTTAACTTTGGCAAGACGTGATGATGGTAATGCCAGCTTAATGTTTATGCCAGAAAATAGTAGTGTTACCGTTGTTTTACCACCTGATAGGCAAATGTCGGTGATGCTAGATTTTGATGGTTTTACAATTGTTAGACGCAATGCTGAAAATCAAGCAACTAGCTGGATGTTTACAGCAATGGCAAAAAACTCTCTCGCTGAACGAGTTAATTCAAGCAGTACCCTTACAATATCGGGTGGGAAATACCAGTACAACATTTGCCAGTTTGTCAAGTATTATGCGTTGGTTAATCTCGACACCAAACGAGTTTAGACAGCCATCAGTTTATCGAACACTTGGTTTTGATGGCGCCGACCAAGCCAATGGAATGTTAAATTTATTACCTCCTACCAGTCAACAGGGTAGCCAAGATGAGCAAGCATTGGTAGCATTACTCAACGGGAAATGGTCAGTGGGTCAATTAGCTACCTTAAATGCAGCCTTTATTGTTGGCACCTCCGGGTCATCTGGATTTAACACAGGCTTCCGGATTGCTGGTAATATTCAAAACTTCATTGACTTAGAAATGTTAGGGCGTGTAGCAATTAATGCACCTACCACTACTCCCACTTCCTATAGTTTGTCTTTCGACGGGCAGAATGATTATGTTCGTTTAGAAAATCCAGCCAGCTTAAATATTAGTGGAGAAATTTCTATTGAAGCTTGGATAAGACCGGAAGCAACCAACGGTTTACGTAACATAGTTGCTCATGGTAACAGCTTTGCACCCAACGCCGAAGTTTTCCTACGAATTAACGATGGTAATTACCAAATAGGTTCTTGGGATGGTCAAAATTACTTGGCTACCGCTCCCATACCACAGGAAGATATTGGTAGATGGGTACATTTGGCAGGGGTTTATGATGGCGCCACCTGGAGATTGTACCGCAATGGTGTAGAAGTTGGCATGACTAGAACTGTAAGAGGTGCAATTCCGGTTAACGAAAGCTGGGCAATAGGCGCCAGAGGTACAGGTACAGAACGCTTCTTCCAAGGACAAATTGACGAAGTGAGAATTTGGAACCGTGCGCGTTCTAACTCAGAAATTCAGGCTGATATGTCTCGTAGACTCAGAGGTAATGAGATAGGTTTAGTTGCTTATTGGTCTTTAAATGAGGGTAGAAGCGACCGTGCCAATGACCAAACCACCAATAGAAACACTGGTCTAATTATAGGTACACAATGGCAACAACCAGGGGCGCCGATAGTATCTCCTTTAACAGACCCTAGTCGAGATGCCGTGCAAATAGTTGGACAAAGCCGCTTGAGCATTCTTAACCGTCGCGTCTTTGATGGAAATATTGAGCTTCGTAACAACAACTTCTGGCTATCAGGCAACTTAAATCTGTTCCCCGCTAACTCACTATTGCAAGTTCAAGGTACTTTGAATGGTGCTTTAAGTAGTTCCGAACTCCAATTGATGGGCAGCGTTAATACTAACTTGGCAGGACTAAGATTATTAAATGCCAAAGCGATGATTTCTAACCATCAAGTTCTTCTAGAAGGAAACTGGCTAGGAACCACAACAATACTCAATGTACAACAAATCAATCAAGCGTTAGCAGTTCGAGGAGGTGTAAATGTTGATGTGCGTTTGTCGAACATTAGCATTGGTCCGATTAACCTACCGACACGCCAAATTACACTTGCGAATAGAATCAACCTGAATACGGTAGTAAACGCGCGGGTTGATGTCAACATCACAAATTCTGGTTTCTCTGCTAGCGTTTCCGGTCGCTTTACCTGGAACAGAACCACTTGGCAATTACCTGCATTTACAGTCAATGTAGCATTCCAAAGTGTAGAAGAATTGGCAAATTTGATTACAGACCAAATCCGAGCAAATGCTTACAATATCTTCAACCAATTGTTTAGAGATGCTGCTAGTTGGGTAAATGCCATTAGAACTAGAGTTATAGAGTTTACAGGTAATGTTGCTCAGGTATTGAGGAACAGTTTCAACCAAGTAGCAGAAGATGCGGCAAGATTCATGAATACTCTTAATTATACCGCAGAACAAACTGGTCAAGCACTTAAAGACGTTTACCAACTGACTGCGAGACAAGTTGTGGATACTATAAATCGTGTTTATAGCCGTCTCTCATTTGAACAAGCTGCTAACCTGTTGAGAAATATAGGCTATACAGCAGTACAGACGGGTCAAGTTCTTAGAGATGTTTATAAAATAGGCGCCAGAGAGGTATTCGACATTATTAATAGACTATACTTTAACAGTCGCGCTCAGGCTGAACAAGCAGCAAGTGTTTTAAGAGATATTGGCTTTAGCGTTCGAGATGTAGCTTTCCTAATTAACGATGTCTTTAAATTAGGTATTGACGATTTACGTCGTCTTCTCACAAACGTTTTCCGGGGGGTAAGTCCTAGCGTGATAGCATCGATATTGGCAGAAATATTTAGGAATTCAATTCCATTACCCCCACTACCACCATTACCCCCATTACCTAGATTACCTTTTTAAAAATTGAACTCATTATAAGAGTGGAATGGGCATCCCTGCCCGTTCCAGATTAAAACTGATACCAAAAGTTCAAAAAACTGTAAAGCTAACGTGAGTGATTGGCGGTAAGAAAAATAATCCTAGAACCAAGCTTACGGTGTTAGTTGATATACTTAATCATGCTGCTTGTTTAATTGAAAAACTATCACGATCTATTCTACTAATTAACCAAGCTTCCCAACTAAAAGCAAATATTTCAGAAGCTGGCAACGTAATAATTGACAGGATACCACTTGTAATTGGTAGATATTGATTGTAACTTACGCAGTCGCGAAGGCACCCTATTTATCTACGTATATTTAAGCGCAAAGCGGAGGCTACGCCAACAAAAATCAAACTGGATTCTTATAGCTTACTCCTTTTCGGCGCCGCGTTTATTGCGGGTGGATTTAGGCAGTCATCGCTGTTCTTTTGATTTTTCTTTTTTGTCAAACCTAGGACAGGTGTATAGAACACAAAGGTCATGTTTGCGAGCAAACAGATGGTGTTATGGTTAAGATCGTTATTAAAAGATAAGCCCTTATCTTTTAATAACGGGGTTCGTTATTAAAAGTTAGTTTATTTTTAGGTACAAAAAAGATGGAACGTGGTATCCAGGGAGACTATATACCTAGCACAACTATGCCAGAAAGGTTTTTGACATTTGTGCCACCACCACCAAGTGAGGTAATGTCTTGTTTAGGAGATTTGGAAAAGTTCTTGCACGATCAGCTATGTCGTACACCAGTACTAATTAAAGCGGCACTCTCTCACGTCCAGTTTGAAACTATCCACCCGTTCTTGGATGGTAATGGCCGTTTAGGGCGCCTACTAATTACTTTTCTACTCTGTGCTGAAGGCGCCTTGTCGGAACCTTTGCTTTATTTAAGTCTTTACTTCAAAACTCATCGGCAATTATATTATGAATTATTGCAACAGGTGCGGATAAAAGGAGACTGGGAAGCATGGTTGGTCTTTTTTCTAGAGGGGGTTATGGTAACTTCTGAGCAGGCAAGTAGTACTGCACGTCGGCTGTTGAGCATGTTTGAAAAAGACCGCCAAAAAATTGAAACTCTTGGTCGTGGGGCTAATTCCACTTTACGAGTACACAATTTAATGCGGAAAAAACCGTTATTTAGCATTACCTATGCGAAGACCGAGTTACGGTTGACTGTGCCCACCATCACCTCGGCTTTGAAAAACCTGGAAAGTCTTGGTATCGTTAAAGAGGTGACAGGGCGTAGCCGCGACCGCTTATTTGTATATGCTGAATACATTAACATTCTTAATGAGGGAATTTAGGTTAAGCTGGCTTTATCTTGGCTAAGATTCTCTAACAAAATTCTATATTGTAGATTATAGTTGTCCATAGCAAAGCATTAGCATCGTGAAGCAACCTTCAACTGTAAGCAAGTTGCTTGGCTTCACTTTTTTGCGCTCGCAGTGACTTGTCATGACCAACTAAACGGATTTGATGTGGCTAGTGTGTGCTTACGCGCTCGCACAGCCCGCTCTCATCCTGTTTCAGATTAGCACTATTCTTCAAATAATCCCTCACCCAGTCGCAACCCTGCGCTAATAATTTATCTGGGTTGGAATTTAAATCTAAATGCCAAAAAATCACATTCCCTAACGAATCGGAAGAAGCTAAAATCTGACCATCTGGACTAAAACTCACGCTTTTAACCCCTGCATTGTGACCTCCAAAGGTTTGTAAAATGTCCCCATCGCGCGTCCATAGTTTAATTACCTTATCTTCACTAGCTGTAGCAAAGCTTTTACCATCGGGATGGAAAGCTAGATTATTAATTTCGCCTTCATGGCAGTATAAGGTTGATAATAATTCACCCTGGTAGTTCCAGAATTTAACGGTTCTATCTTTACTGACTGTGGCAATGGTTTGATTATCAGGACTTATAGCTACTGCTAAAACTCCTGCTTGATGTCCTCGCAGTGTTAATAATTCTTTACCTTGTCGGTTCCAAATTTTAGCAGTTCCATCTTCGCTACCTGTAACGATGATTTTAGCGTCGGGACTAAATACAGCGCTTCTCACACCTGCTTGATGTCCTCGCAGTGTTAATAATTCTTTTCCATCTAAGTTCCAAAGTTTGGCGGTATTATCCCAACTAGCAGTGGCAATTGTTTGACCATCGGGACTAAATACAACGTTTCTCACATCTGCTTGATGTCCTCGTAGTGTTAATAATTCTTTACCATCTAGGTTCCACAATTTGGCTGTTTTATCTCGACTGGTGGTAATAACCATTTTACCATCGGGGCTAAATTGTAAATTTCTCAATGTATCGGTATGACCTTGTAGAGACGTTACATGTAACGTCTCTACATTTGGCGCCCCTACATCTTGAAGGTTCCAAAGAATGGCATTATTTAACCTTCCTGTTGTACCTAAGATTTTGCCTTTCGGACTAAAACTAATACTTACAGAGGCGCCTTCACCTAAATTTTTACGCCAAGCAGTCGCAGTTTTTATTTTAGATTTGGGATTTGTTCCTTCGAGGTTCCAAAGTCTAACGCTTCCATCCTCACCACTACTTGCTAGGGTTTTACCATCTTTGCTAAAGTTGATACCCCAAACGGCATCTTGATGACCGTTTAAAACTTGTAACTGTTCGCCCTTACGGTTCCAAATTCTTACAGTTCTATCCCAACCCGCAGTAGCAATTGTTTTACCGTCACGACTGAAAACTGCGCTACCGACTGTATCTTCATGACCTTGTAGAGACGCGATATATCGCGTCTCTACACTGTGTAATCGCGTCTCTACACCGTTGAAATTCCACAGCTTCGCGGTTTTGTCACGACTCGCGGTAATCAAATTTTTACCATCTCGACTAAAATTAACATACATTACCCAATCGTTATGTCCCCGCAATGTAGCAATTTCCTTACCGTCCAAACTCCAAATTTTAGCAGTACCGTCTCGACTAGCGGTAGCAATCATTTCTCCCTTGGGATGAAAATGGATGGCAACAACTGGGGAGTTGTGGGTTTTGAAAGTTTTTAACTGCTGTCCTTGCAAATTCCATAACCGCATTGTACCATTCCATTCCATTGCGGCAATTGTTTTACCATCAGGACTAAATCCAACACATGCTACCCAATCTTTGTGAGGTAGAACTAATAATTCTTTACCGTCTTCAACACGCCAAATTCTAACTGTTTTATCTCGGCTGGAACTTGCTAATAGTTTACCATCCGGGCTATAATTTATGCTCCAAACTGCATCAGTATGTCCCCTGAGAGTATGGAGTAATTTGCCGTCACGTTGCCATATTTTTACTGTTTTATCCCAACTAGCGCTTGCCAAGGTATTACCGTCGGGATGAAATTTGACGCGCGTGACAACATCTCCATGACCAACTAAGCGGTTATATTCATGTACCCAATAAAGAGATTGGCGAATTGTTCTTTCTACGTGTATCTGAAGCTCTGCGTTTTTATCTTGCCAACCTATCTGCTTTAACTTCATACCAGCTTTTAAAGCGGATAGCAAAGCATCAAAGGTTTGTTGTGAATTGAAGGAAGCTTTTGAAGATATAGTTAAGGCTTTAATTTCACTTAGAGCAACCTGTTTTTTTTGTTGATTGGTTTGCCAAGCAAGCAACGCTGATAATCCCAAAAGGCTAATAGCTACCAAGGAAATTAATGATAGTCCAAGCAAACCACGGCGAATTGTATTTTTAGCTTGCTTTTCGGCATTGAGAAGGATTTGGTTTGCTTGTTCCGAGGCAAGTAGCGCGCTTTGTACTTCCCGTTTCTCTAATTCCTCACTTGCAGCTAAAAATCGATAATCTAGGTTGCTCAAACTTTTGCCCTTTGCCCAAAGTTGAGCATCTAAAAGCGCTTGTCGTCGTAAGAGGTTGCTTTCATCCTGATAATCTGATATCACCCACCTATTTAATAAATCGGCATAGGGTCGTAATTTCTTTAATTGCTTTTCTACCCACTCTTGATTAAAAACTTCTTGATATATACGATTATAAACTTGTAAATTACCTTGTTTTTTTACAACTAACCCCGACAGCAACAACTCAATTTGTTCTGGCGAATCGTCTACGGTAACACCACTATTTTGTAATATTTGTAGATATAGTCCCAGTAACCTACTCGCGCGTTGTTCGTTGGAAAGTAATCTATCGCGTATCGTCCGCAAATGGGGTGGTTCATCCTGCGCTGCCCAATTATCAATAATATGTGTTCGTACAATTTCACAAACTTGGTCGGCAACCTCTTCTGGTTCTGCCAATATCTCCCGCATCAGTTTCGTCAAAAATGGTGATTCTGTAGAGACGCGACATGTCGCGTCTTTACATGTCGCGTCTTTATATATCGCGTCTCTACATGCCACATTCCCATATTCTGACGCAACTAGCTGGCATAATTTCTGCGTGAGAAATGGTTGACCTCCTGTCCAAGCAAGTATCTCTCTTAGCACTGCTTGGGAATTATTTATTTTACCAGCTAAACCCAGTTCTAATACTTGGACTTCATGCAAATTAAACCCATTTAACTCAATCGCGCGTCCAATATTAAAAGGTGTGCGGGTTTTATCTGCTATTAAATCTGAAGGTGTTGCTACTCCTAAAAGCGCAAAAGTCAGGCGTTTATGTTCATGGCAAGAGCGGATAAGGGCAAAAAAATCATCAGTATTAAATGGTAAACTCAAAGTACTGTCTATTTCATCGAAAAAAATTACTATCGGTTGCTCAATTAACTCCGTTATGACCAATTGCAGCAACTCACCCAGGCGCCCGACTGGAGAAAAATCTGGTCTTTCTGCTAACCAATTACGTATATTAATCTGACCAGACAGATGGAGACTCCGCACCAACCGCATAATAATATCAGCATACCACTGGTCAACTGTAATATTACGATTACCAATTCCTGACAAATCAACCGTTACGCAAACAATACCATCTTCTTGTAGGCGCCTAGCCACCTGCACCCGCAAACTCGATTTTCCCATCTGACGGGAGTTGAGAACATAGCAAAAATCACCTACCCTTAGAGCATTATAAAGTTCTTCATCACACGCGCGTACTACATAACTAGGCGCATCAACAGGGAGACGACCGCCAACTTGGTACTCATAGGATGAAGTCAGGTTTTGCACGGTTTTTGCCTCACGAAGTTAAATTATCATATTAGCCAGTTTAGGTAATTTAACTTATATCGGTTGATGCTTTGGTTGTCGATACAGAAAAGTTAAGGATTTTGAGAGGGAACATTCGTATCTACTTTGCCGTTGTTATTATTTTCTGAGCGGACATTCGCGAGCAACCGCAGTGAATCACTGATGCGACGAGGTTTTGGAACTTCACTTTTACCTGCTGGCCATCCTTCACGCTGTCGCGAACGATTTCCATCTGTTTCTTCGGTTTGGTCGTGAAACAAAATTTGTCTGGTTGGATAAGGCAAATCAATGCCGTTTTCGTACAACTTTTGCTTGATTGCAGAAATTACTTTATCTCGTGATCTAAGAGAATCTATGCGTCGTGGCGGTTTAATCCACCAACGCACGCGGATATTGACAGTACTTTCTGCTAGTTCCATCACTAGCACATCAGGCGCCGGGTCTTTCAAAACTTCGTCCACACTATGCATGGCTTCGAGCATTAACTCTTTTGCCCAGTCGATATCATCACCGTAGCCAATGCCAACGTCGTATTCAAGACGGCGGTTATCGAAAGCGGTGTTGACAGTAACAGAATTAGTAAATAATTGAGAATTGGGAATTACTATGCGGCGCCCATCGTAGGTTCTGATTGTAGTTGCTCTGGTCTCAATATTTTCTACCGTTCCTTCAAAATTATTAAACACAATTTGGTCATCAATTTGGAACGGTTCAGTTAAAAGAATTAAGATGCCAGATAAGAAATTTTGTAGGATATCGCGGAAAGCAAAACCAATCGCTACCCCACTAATTCCCAGCAATTGTATCAAATCGCCTGCCTTGAATGTCGGAATAACAATCGATAGAGCGACAAATAGTCCCACCAGAACTGTTATACCCTGTGCCAACCGTCCTAGCACTAATCCCAAATTCCTTGCTTGCCGACGGTTACGAGTTAAACGTTTGACTATCCGCTTAATTGCTCTAGCAACGAAAAAGAAAATGGCAAAAACAATTAATGCTAGCACTATATTAGGCAGCAGGATAATAAACCCGTTAATCATGCCCTGAATCTTATCCCAAACTGCGGATATCTCTGCATTCATGTCATTTACTTACTTACTAGCAATGTCAATGATAGTAAAAAACAGTGAGATTTAAATCTATCTGGAAAGGTATTTATAGCAATACAGTTAAAGAAACAATGTTATTGCGAACATAAGAACTACAATAATATGATTTTCCATAAGGGAACCAGGACTTACGCAAAAAATCATAGAAACCTGGAATATGAGTCGATAACTCGTAATCAAAACGAAGATTTGTCTGCGACAATGAATGCGTAGAAACCTACTGAGATGCTACCCTGCGGGAAAGCTACCCTACGGGAAAACTGCGTTTACGCTTACGTTAACGTACCTCCGCATGACATTCATGGACACTTTTCAAACAACCTCTTACTCTTTCTTCTGATAGATGTGTTATAAAACATCAATAATTAAAATATATAGTATAAATTAAAAGTAAAACTTGATTCAAAATTTATACTGAAAGCATACTTAAAAAAATTAAAAATTGTTAATAATGATTTTATTGATAAAACATTAGATATTAAACTTAGGAGAAAAATATATGAGTTGGTTAAAGAGACAGTTTGGAAATTCACAACCAACTCTGGACGAAAGTACTAAAAACCAAAGCGCTGTTGAGGAATCTATGAGTCCTGGACTAACGGGCGAATATGACTGGGAATTACGTGAAAAGGCAGGAATGCGTCAACCTCCAGTCTTGCCCAAAAATATGGGGCTTGAGGGTGAATACGATGCCAATGGTTTAGCAAAGCGAGTAGCTGCTGCTTTTGATAAAAATCCAGATATAGAGGATGTTGAAACTTTAGAAATCTTCCAAGATGATTCTACAATCATCCTTAAAGGCTCAGTACCGAATCAGTCTATTCTCGACCACATGATAGATGTAGCTAGCAAGGTAGATGGTACCAAAGCTGTAGAAACTTCACAAGTGATAATTCAAGCTAGTTAATAAATGGCTTGACAGTTAGACAATATCAAAACTCGGCATGTTTTGTTTGTCTAACTTATAATCTATATTAATTTATAAATAAATTTCATAAATTTTTCAAGCAATTAAAATAAAGGGATAATTATTAACCTCGTAGATTGGGTTGAGGAACGTTAACGTAAACGTAAACGCAGTTTTCCCGTAGGGTAGTTTTCCCGCAGGGTAGTTATCGCTTATGAAAACCCGACAAGCGTAAGATTTTGTTGGGTTCAGCAAAGCCTCCACCTAACCTACTAATATTTTTAACCGAGCAGTATTGGCATCCATCTTAGGTTAAAACCTTTTCTGCCAAAAGATATATATTATTAAAGATGTTTTTTAAGTAAAATAATTAATTTATCCACGAGTTTTCCACAATTGATATTTAAACTATGATTAGACATACAGCAATGCAAGCGTGTTCATAGTTTATAGTTCATTGTAGAGACTAAACATGTTTAGTCTCTACGAGATTTTTCTATGAGGTTTGTATTTCCCGAACCTGAAATTTGCTTCATTTGAAGCACTTAATAAGCTTTGTGTATATTTCAGTCTGAGAGGATGTTTTAAAAGTTAAATACAGGTATAATTTGTCATTCTGAACGGAGCGTAAGCGAAGTCAAGAATCTAGATGTCTCGTTGGGTTCGAGATGCTTCATTGCGCTTCGCTCCATTCAGCATGACACAAAATATACTTTTAAAACATCGTCTGATATGCTTATAAACAAATAAAATATTTATATTGTACGAGCGTATTTATTGCTTAATATTTTTGAGTTTATATATACAAACTATTTAATTTTTTATAAGGGATTTATCATGCGTAGTTCTTTTAAATGGTTTAGAGTAAAATCTACATTCTTAGCTTTTGGAGCGGTAACAACTACTGCTGTTTCCACAATTATTAATCAACCAGCTAAAGCTCAAGTCATTCCAAGTGCAAACCCAAGCCAGAATATAGCTATCGCGCGTTATTTCTCTGACGTTAAAACAGATTATTGGGCACGTCCATTTATTTCTGCTTTAACCGAGAGAAATATAATTACAGGTTTTCCTGATGGCACTTTTAGACCCGAACAACCTGTAAGTCGTGCTGAATTTGCAGCTATGATTCAAAAAGCTTTTAATCAAAATTCTGTTCGGCAGTTAAGTACAGGAGGATTTAGAGATGTACCTGCTGACTACTGGGCTATTTCTGCAATTCAAGAAGCTTATGAAACTGGATTTATGTCTGGGTATCCTGGGAATTTCTTTTTTCCTAATCAGCAAATTCCTAAAGTTCAAGCAATTGTAGCATTAACGAATGGCTTGAATTTGACGGCAAATGATACTGCAAGTCTCGCTAGCTATTATACTGATGTCAACGCTATTCCTAATTATGCAGCTGATGAAGTTGCGGCTGCAACTAGAGCAAATCTAATTGTCAACTATCCAGAAGTGCGACAACTTAATCCTTTACAACCTCTAACTCGTGCAGAAGCAGCAGCACATTTGTATCAAGCGTTGGTCAGACAAGGAAAATTACAACCTTTAGCGAGTAATATTCCAGCAGCGAATTATATTGTTGGCACGATTGGTGGTACTCAAGCTGCGAATAACGTTTTTTCAGTTACCGCGTCGAATAATTCATTCACAACTTTTACTTCATTATTAAAAACCTCTGGCCTTGCTGGTATTTTAGAAACTCCTGGCTCGTTTACAATTTTTGCTCCTACAGACCAAGCTTTTGCTACATTATCACCGGAAACTTTACGACAGTTACAGCTACCAGAAAACCGAGAAACGCTGATTCGGATTTTGAGATATCACGTAGTTTTGAAACAATTAACTGCAAATGAACTTTCATCTGGTGAAATCAAAACGCTTGGCGATAACCCTGTGAATATTCAAGTTAACACAGGCGCCAATCAAATTAGTGTCAATAATGCTCAAGTTGTTCAACCAAATATTCAAGCAAGTAATGGTGTTATTCACGCAATTAACACGGTGCTAATACCACCCAATCTTACCCTACGCCAGTAACTGCAACAGGCACAGACTAACACCGTAACACCATAATTCTTTTGTCAAAAAAATGAGCCGCGTTCCTAATCGACATTTTTGGCTGTTGTTATTAAGTCGCACTAGTCTTGTGTTAGGTGCTATTTTACTTGTGGGAATTATTGGAGGTAGTTGGTGAGTTTGGGTTTTTATCCAGCAACGATTAACACCGTTGAGTTAGGAGAAGCAGACCGCAGGGGAATTCAAACTTTAGCGCGCGCAGGTTACGACCAAAGAGCCATGATTGCATTCTTACAAAAGTTACGCAATCAACCTACTCCTCCAACATTTTTAAGTACCCACCCGACGCCAGATGACCGCATTTCAGCCCTATTACGCACGATTAGTAGGAGCAATACTAGATAAACACTCAATATTAAAGAAGGTGTGTATTTATTCGCATCCCTCTAAGGTTAAAAAGTTTTACACCAAAAGATATAATTTATTAAGTATACTCTTTTATAAGCAAAATTTTGAATTAATCCACGAGTTTTCCACAATTAATATGTAAAATTTTGTAATTAAAGATAGTTGGTTTTTAAACTTAACTAAAAACTAATTTTTTTGCACGTATATATATGTGTGTGTTTATCTATACAGCATAAGACTGCTTGGAGCAGGCTACAAATGCTGTTTTGACGTGTTATTGATAAAAATATATGTTTATTAAAAATATATATATCAATATATGTTAAGGCAAAAGTAAAAAGGCAGAAAAAGAAAGCTGTTTCAACTAACACGAAAGTTATGACACCAAATCTTGACCCAATAAGAATAGGAACCCGGTTAGCACGGAACTGGTGGACAATCGCATTGCGAGGAGCAATCGCCATTATTTTTGGTTTAGCTGCACTGTTTTTGCCAAGAATTACTCTGGCATCGTTAGTATTTTTGTTTGCTGCTTTTGTGTTAGGAAGTGGAATTTTACTAGTGACGATGGCGTTTAGAGACCGTCTTAACAATGCCCACGGATGGATACTTTTAATCGAAGGAGCAATTAGCATCATACTAGGGGTGCTTGCTTTCGTCTGGCCAGCCATCACTGCTTTAGTATTACTTTACTTCATTGCAACTTGGGCAATCATGATTGGCATCTTGGAGATCATTGCTGCCATTGGACTGAGAAAAGAGATAGAGAATGAATGGTTACTTCTTTTGGTTGGGATTGGGTCTGTGATCTTTGGCGTGTCGTTGTTAATTTGGCCTGGAGCTGGAGCATTAGCGATTCTGTGGGTTATTGGCATCTACGCAATTTTCTTTGGCATCCTTTTGTTAATGCTTGCCTTCCGACTACGCAGTTGGAAGCGTCAAAGAGGTGACATGTAAGAGAACTACTTTACAGAAGATTAGATAAAGGTTTATCAGGCGCCTTTATTAATATCAATTTTTTAACATAAATTTAGATACTTTCGCTTAAAAAAGTAAATCAAAACATAGTTTTGTGAGGAAAAAATTAACAGCTTACCTAATACTACCTTTGATTTCTTTAACTGTAGGACTTTTGAGTAGCTGTTCAAGAGAGTTATCTAGGCAAACTTCTTTACCTACAGCTTCTCCAATACCAACAGTTACAGAAACGCAAAATCAAGCTAACGCTCTTTCATCACTCTAGCTAGAGTATAATAAGGAACAAATTACTTGGTTTTAGAGTGAATCTATGGTAATGCCGAGACAACCAGCCCCCACTGTTGGCTTCATTGATGATTACTGTGCTGCATATCAAGATATATTTCCGGAGGTAAGAAGTTTTGAAAGTTTTAAATACCTTCATGTAGGAATGATGTCGGAAATAAAACGAAAATCTCTGCCAGCGATTGCAAAAATAGTAGGATTAGATAATGAACAGCCTTTACATCATTTTTTAACGGAATCACCGTGGGATATTAAAAATCTAGAAAATCGGAGATTATCTCTAACGTTATCAATGTTAAAAGGGGAATCATTTATATTAGTAATAGATGAAACTGGTGATAAGAAGAAAGGAGATAGTACGGATTATGTATCGAGACAATACATTGGAAATCTGGGAAAAGTAGACAATGGCTTAGTTTCAGTTAATGCTTATGGAGTTTGGGGAACAATAGTATTTCCTTTAATTTTTAAAATCTTCAAACCCTTATCAACACTTCAAGAAAATGATGTATATAAAACTAAGCCACAACTAGCTGGAGAAATTATTGAAGAGTTACGAAATCTAGGATTTAAATTTGATGTGGTTTTAGCAGATTGTTTATACGGAGAAAGTCAGCCATTCCGGACAGTTTTAGATGGATTTAAGTTAAAATATGTATTAGCAGTACGAAGTAATCATCAAGCTTGGTCAAATTCAGATAATGTAGAATATAGTGACTGGCATACATTTGACCGAATATTTTCTAATGGAAACGAACAAATTTATTATATTCAGGAAATTATTTGTCAAAATAGTGAAGAGAACAGCGAAGATATTAGATATTGGAAAATTACTAAAGATATATTGAAAGAACGAAAAAACACGACCTGGTATATAATTAGTAATTTACCAGGTGAAATTAAAAAGACAGTTGGAAATCTTTATGGATTTCGTAATTGGATTGAGTATGGGTTAAAACAAGCTAAGAATGAATTAGGATGGGCAGATTTTCGAGTAACTAATTATGAACAAATAGAAAGATGGTGGTCAGTTGTTTGTTGTGTTTATTTGATGATTAGCTGGCACGCCGCCGCGCGAGGAATAGACAGCAAAGCTGATGCTGAAATTCCCGATGGTCAGTCATATTCCAAGTCAGAACCATCAATTTATAGTCAACATAATTGGTGGGATTTTAGTGGAGGGTGGAAGTCTACTTTAAATAATTTACGTCTCATTATTCAACCATATGGATTTTTCAATTTAATTAAGCCTTGGCTCACTATTTTTAATATTCCCTGCCTACAAACTGGATTTTTAAAGCTAATAAATATTATGAATCAATTCAAGGGATATGTAGCATTTAGTTCCGAATAAAATTGACATGCAGTTATTTTACTTTAGCCAGAGTGATGAAAGAGCGCTAATTACAGATCCGAGGGTGAGAACTAGAATCAGTGATAGTAACCCCAGTCCACCATAGATAAACCATTTTTTTGAAATTTTAGAACGCCGAGAAGGGGTTTGCTCGGTGGAAGACTGAGGTATTTGTTTCATAAAATTCTCCGTGATGAACAGATAGAGACTAACTTTGCGCCTTAGCAGTATCGAGTATTTTGCTGTAATCAGCCTTGTTCGGATTATTTTTCAACATCGTTAAAATTTTGCCAGTTGCTGGATCAACAATAGCTACAGTGCTTGTTTTACTCTTATTAGCTTCCAAAAACTTACTTAGACCTAATTTTTCTGCTTTAATTTGTGTCTCTTTAACCTTTGCTTGGTCAGTGACATCCAATACCACAAAGTTGACCTTGCCAGAATATTCCTGTTTCAACTGCGAAAGAGTGGGAGCGATATTCTTGCACCCAGCACACCAAGTAGCAAACACATCTACTACAACTGGTTTACCCTGAAGCTCTTTTGCTAAGGGCCCCCCTACAGAGGTTAATTTACCCGCACAGGGGTTTTTATCTTTAGCTGCACAGGGGTTTTTACCTGCACAGGGATCTGCCTGAGCTACTTCTTTAGCTGATGATGCTTGATTTTGCCCAACATTATCTGATTTTGCGGCGCCGCATGATACCGTCAAAACCAGGCTGCTTAAACACAGTAGACTGAGCAAGAATTTGGTATGTTTATACATGATGTCTTCTTATCCTCAAGCTTGTATAACAGAATACTGGCACAATCTTCGCGTCAAGATTGGATCGAATTGTGAATTGTGTTGCATTCTGTTACTAAGACGACTGAGTATCAAAATTGGATTTAAATAAAATCAAAAATAAGCGCTCGAGCATCCAATCCAATTCCATAGCACCAGTCGTCATATAAATGTAGATGACACCCTTAACAGGAAATGTCTCTTAGTGCGCGTTATGGAGAGAGGTGATGGTACACAATTTACCCTTAACTTGTGACTGTATCAGTTTAGACATGGTTTAAAAATAGCATGGAGCCTAAACTACCTGAGTCAAATTCGTTATTAGCTTCTGATGTTACCGATGAAGCTTTGTTTGTGGCGCTTAAAAATGGTGATGCTGCGGCATTAAGCGTTTTGTTCCAGCGTCATGGGCGCCTGGTGTATGGATTAGCACTAAAAATTCTAGGTAACTCCCAAGAAGCCGAAGATTTAACCCAGGAAATTTTTCTCACGTTGTGGCGCAAAGCATCTACTAATCCTGATTGTCGCTTTTTTGTGCGCTATTTGGTGACGATAACGCGCTCGCGTGCGATTGATAAGCTACGTGCGCGAACTAGGCAACTAAAACTTGTAGAAAAATGGGGGCAAACAATGAGCAATGACGTAGCACCAGAACCAACACCCGTCGAACAGGCAAGTTTTGCCGAGCGCTCACAACGAATTAATCATGCTTTGCACCAACTTTCAGAAAAGCAACGCCAGGTAATCGAACTAGCCTATAACCAGGGATTAAGTCAATCGGAAATAGCCAAACAACTCGATATTCCCCTCGGCACAGTTAAAACATCCACTCGTCAAGGATTATTAAAATTAAAACAGATTTTACTCGATGCAGATATATTAATATATGAATAAATCTTTTGATTCCGAACATATAAAAAACTTGGCAGCAGGATTTGTTGTTGATGACCTCACCCCGGAAGAAGCTGAGGAATTTCGTCTGTTACTTAATGAGCATCCAGAGATGATTGCCGAAGTTGAGGATTTGCAGGAAGTTCTGCGACAGGTGTTAGATGGCTTTACCGAGGTGGAACCACCAGCCGATTTGTTACCAAAAATTCTCTATCAAGCTAAAGCATCGACTCAACAAGAAAATGTAAACGATATTCAAATTAAGCAAACCAATAAGTTACTAAGACCGAAATCTAGACGATGGACAAAAATAGCTGGTAGTTTTGCCGCATTGGTGGTGATCGCTTTAGGAGTTGATAACTATCGGTTGCGGCAAAACTTGAGTGTTGTCACCGCAGACAACCAAAAATTACGCCAGGATTTTGCCCAAGCTCAAGAGGTTAAAAGCTTATTGCAAAATTCACAAACACGATTATTTACCTTTCAAGCGGTCAATTCCACAAAAAACAGTTCGGGAAGTATAGTTATAAATCCTCAAAAACAAAAAGCGGTGATGGTTTTCCAAAATCTTCCCGCTCCACCCCCTGGATATGTTTACCTACTATGGACAGTTGTGGCTGACCAAAAGCTACCCTGCGGTCAAGTCGCACCTTATTCCTGGGGAACTGCTTCTTATGAGTTACCATTTACAAATCAAATGTATAACGAATTCAGTCACCCACAATTTTCAGGGTTAATCATTACCTTAGAGACAGATGCAAACGTTCCTCGTCCGACTGGAACAGTGGTTATGCAAAGCTCACAGATTTAGTAGATTTTATGATGTTCACAGAAGAAAATGACTGTACTGAGTGTCAAAACTGGCTAGTAACAGATGGTGGTGACTGCGTTGCCCTTAACCTTGAAGAACTCGCGTTACCAGAAAAACCTTATCGCTTATACCGATTTCTTACGGAACTGGAGGATATCCTTGATACTATCACTAATGATTCTTTTCGTATCCAGGCAATTATACCACTGGTACGGAAGTTGCTTGCTAGTTCCTATTGGCTGCAAATGGAGTTTACAGAACCACCAACTGACCCAGGTTGGTCTGTCCAATTTCTATATGATGAGTATGAATTTCCTCTCACAGTACAAATGGTTGCTTGGCTACCTGGTCATGTTTCTCCCATTCATAACCACGCAACTTGGGGAATTGTAGCTATTGTCAGTGGGCAGGAAAAAAATCAGTTTTGGCGCCGTTCTTCAACCTCAGAAAATCTATCAGGAATCAAATATATCGGTGAGAAAATTTTGGTTCCTGGTGATATTATTGCTTTTACACCCGATGCTATCCACAGTATTGAAGCGTTAGGTCAAGAGCCAGTTATTACATTTAATCTTTACGGAGTTACGGCATATGACGAACGTTTTGAATTCGACACTATCAATCATAGTGTCAAAAACTTTTGATAATATAGGTTCGTCCTAAATCTGTTGAAAATGCGAGTAAGTAATTCTGATTCTTGAATAGGCTCAATAATACAATCATCGGCGCCTTTATTAAATAACTGCATTAAAATATCTACTTGTGGGATATCAGTAAAAAAGATTATAGGCAGTGAGCAAAAATAAGGGTCATTACGCACTACTTGGCAAAGTTCAGTTCCATCTATATAAGGCATCTTTAAACCTAAGATGAGTACATCAGGTAAAAATTCTGTCAAAGTATCCCAAAACTGGCGAGGGTCTTGGAGAGTTTTTAGCTTTATTCCCCTTGGTTCTAATAAGTTTTTAATTGTATTTAGTACATTTGAGTCATTATTTACAATCATGACTTTGGCAAACGGCATATGAACAGTTTGCAGCACTTTAGTAACATGCTGTAATATTTGTTCGTTCGACATAGACTTGTGTAAAAAACCACGTCCACCAGAGCGCGCTACTTCTATGCGGTCATCAAAATTATTTCTATTCGTCAAAACTAAGACTGGTATTGATGGTGTTCGATTAGAAAATTCTGTCACTAGTTTCAGGCTATCTTTTATACCATAATCTGAATCGAGGTCGATTAGCACTACATCAGCGTTAGCAGATATTACTCCGCTTTTAGTAATGGAACTAGTAGTAGCAATATTTACAGTGACTATCCCAGTTGCAGCTTCTACCAACTGCTGGGCTATTTGTTCCGAGTCGCTTATTAATAAAAGTACACCTTGAGTTGGCTTGTTCGAGAGAAGTTCATTATTTGTTTGGATATCGGTTTGCTCTAACTCTTGTTGCAAGTCCACCACTAGCTTGTATAGGTGTAATGACTGTGCTTGGTTAATTGGCGCCACATCTTGAAACATATTATCTATTTTTTCGGCGATTTGTGAAGCGCGCGCGAAACCGAAACTACCTAACGAACCAGCTAGCTTATGAGCTTCTTGTGAAGCATCTTGCCATATATGTTTGTCAAGATCACCTTTACAAATTGCATGTGTTAGTTGCTTTAACACAGCTATGCGCTCTCCAACTTTAGCTTTAAAGGCTTTTTGCTGAAGTGCAATTTCTGCCAACAGTAGTTGAGAAAGTTCTGAATTTGGCTCACTGTCAGTAATTTTCTCTTCAGGTAAAGGCTTTAGACGATAACCCATTCCGTAAACCGTTTCAATAAAATTATAGTCGCCGCCTGCTGCTTTGACTTTTCGCCGTAAACTTTTGATATGAGATTTAATTGTGTCTTCCTCTGGTGGGTCTTTAAGGGCGCCCCAAAGGTTGTCTATAATAGCACCTCGGTTAAAAATGCGCTGGCTATTACGTAAAAAAAGCTCTAATATACTGAACTCTTTTGCTGTTAAATGTAGCACTTCATTTGCATAAGTTACCTCACAACTACTAGGGTCAAGACATAAACTTCCCCATTCTAAAATAGGAGGTAAAAAAGAACTGCCCCGGCGCCCTAAAGCACGAATGCGCGCTGTTAACTCCTGAAAGTCGAAAGGTTTGACGACATAATCATCTGCTCCTGCATCTAAACCAATTACCTTGTCGCTTTTAGCATCAAGTGATGTTAAAAGCAAAATAGGCATTTGATAACCCTCTTGACGTAATTGCCGACAAATGCTGATGCCGTCAAACTTTGGTAGTAATACATCTAGTAAAATTAAGTCATAATTACAAGCTACTGCCAACTCCCAACCATCTTGACCATCCGAAGCGATATCAACTACATAATGTAGCTTGGTGAGAACCGCTGCAATAGCTTCAGCAAGCGAATTATCATCTTCAACTATCAAAATTTTCATACAAAATACTTGCTTTTGAAAGCACCCTCACACTAGATCAATGCTTTTTTATTAATCTTATTTTTTATCTTGACTCTACCATCTATCAAGTTAAGGAAAAGCGCATATGTCAAAGGTGTTAAATTAAAGTTTGCCAGACATTTGCCCCAAGCTCGCGACAACTGCTATTAACTCGGTTGCTCTTACAGGTTTAGCTACGTGTAGCTGAAAACCTGCTAGCAAAGCTTCTTTATAATCGTCAACTCTAGCATAGCCCGTTAGTGCCACAGCGGGAATGCGTCCGCCCATATCAGGTTCAAGCTCTCTAATTTTACGCATTAAAGCGTAACCATCTTCATCTGGCATTCCGATATCACTTACTAATACATCTGGTCTTAATTGCTCGAGAGCATCCAATGCTTTAGCAGTTGAGTTAGCACCAAAGACGGATGCTCCACACTGAGTAAGTACTACAGTTATCCACTGGAGTGTATCCGCTTCGTCATCCACAACTAAGACGCGCAACCTCTCTAATCTTAAAGAATTATCTGATGGTATTGCATCTTTAATAGGCGCCGGTGGTTGTATTAGAGGAATACTACTAACTTGAGTATTTTCTGCGTCATCATTTGTTCTAATTGGTAGTTTAACTGTAAATGTCGCCCCTCGATTTACCCCTCGACTCTCCGCTTGAATAGTGCCACCATGTAGTTCTACTATATGACGCGCGATTGCCAACCCTAAACCTAACCCTTTGTTTGACCTTGTACTTGTATTATCTGCTTGACAGAAACGTTCAAAAATATACGGTAGAAATTCAGGGTTTATACCAATACCAGTGTCGCTGACTTGAATTTGAGGGATAGGTTTTACCTCTAAGCGTATTTCAACTCGTCCACCGTTGGGTGTAAATTTGATAGCGTTAGAAAGTAAATTACACACAACTTGTTGTAATCGCTCAAAGTCACCCCAAATAACCTCTTGTGAAGTATCTAAAATAAATTCAAGTTTAATAGATTTAGCATCAGCTTTATGTTGTACAATTTCAATGGCTGCATTAATAACCGCAACCAAGTCAATGCTTTTAAAAGATAGCGAAAGGTCTCCCCGGACAATACGTGAAATATCCAAAAGGTCTTCGATAAGCTGCAATTGCGAGTTAGCATTACGTTCTAACGCCTCAAGTGCCTCTTTCATCTGGGAATCATCGAGCATACCTGTTTGCAACATCCCAGCCCATCCGACTATTGAGGTCATTGGGGTGCGTAATTCATGAGAAACGATAGCTAAGAAATCATCCTTAGAACGATTTGCGGCTTCTGCTTCCGCGCGAGCGGCTTGTTCACGCAATAATAGTTGCTCACGTATTTCCTCTGCGTGCTTACGTTCGGTTAAATCTTGCAGAATTTTAGCAAAACCATGTAGCCTTCCATCTTGAGTTTCATCTCTTAAAGGAATAATAACACCATTCGCCCAAAACCTAGTGCCATCTTTACAAAGATGCCAACGATCATCCCTAGACATGCCATTGGTTACAGCAGTATTCAGTGCTAATTTGGGTCTACCTCGCTTAATATCTTCAGGTATAAAAATACACGAAAAATGCTGACCAATTATTTCCGCTTCTTTATACCCTAAAATTCTTTCTGCCCCTTTGTTCCAATCGGTCACCAAACCGTTTACATCTACCATGAAAATAGCGTATTCCCTAACTCCTTCAACAAACAAACGGTAGCGTTCTTCCGAAGCGCGCAAATTTTCTTGGCTCTTTAGCAAGCGCTCGTAATTTTGCTGTGAAGAAAGTGCATTAATTTGAGCTTGTGCTTGGGCTTCCCGTAGCCTTGAATTTAGTGAGCAAATTAGCACTGAAGCTAGCAGAAACTGAACTAAACCTACTATACTATTATCGTTAATGGATATAAAAGAAATCGGAGGTAAAAAGAAATAAGCGCAGACTAATGTAGATAAAACAGTTGTCAGCAACCCTGGTTTAAAGCCACCATACCATGAACTAACCATGACAGCAGCCAAAAATAATGGGTAAATTGTCAAATTATACACCTGCCATAGTAGCCTGGTAAGCAGTAGAGCCGATATAACGGCTATTACAGCAACAATATAACTTTTGAGCAGAAAGCGCTTTAACTTTTGCATTTTTTTGGGTTGGGTGCTTTCGGGTATCTTTACTACAGTAGACAATGGCAGAGCTATTATCTTGTCTACATATAAAAATAGCTTCCCCCCATCGTCTGAAAGTGCCACATTTCTGATTTAAGCGCGAAAATTATTTTCTACACGAGTTTTCCACTTTTGAAGTTTAAAGTCATATTAGGAAAAGTAGTATAGCAATTATAATCATACTATATTTTATTATATAGGTAGTAATAATTGCAAAACCATAGCAAAATTATAGAACGATGACAGCCAAGCAAATCTTAGTTATTGATGATGATTCGGACATCCGTAAATTAATCCAGACCTGTTTGGAGATTATGGGAGGTTGGCAAGTTCTGACTGCTTCTTGTGGTAGTGAAGGACTGCTCTTGGCTCAAGCTGCTCAACCCGATGCCATCCTCTTAGATGTGATGATGCCTGATATGGACGGAACAGTCACGTTTCAAAAGCTACAAGCGAATCCATTAACTAAGCATATTCCTGTGATTCTACTAACAGCTAGAGGACGCACTGCTAGACAAGGTTTGTTTCCCGAACTGGGCATTAAAGGCATAATTAATAAACCCTTTAATTCTCAAAAACTAGCTGCTCAAGTAGAAGCAGCATTAGCATAAAATGTGTCAATCTACAACCAAAGTATCAATTAATAAACATTAAAATACCTCTTTTAGGTAGATATATAAAGTTTTAACTTTTGTTAAAATTATTATAATTAGCTTTTTTAGTAAAAATTTATTGCTATATGCGTTGTAATCATTCTCAGATTCATTCTACTATCAGAACCACTGCTTTGATAGTAATATTAGGATGTTTTCTGCTAGTAATGCCTGTACAAGCGCAATCCTTACAAAATTTTCCGATTACACTTGATGGGCGCCAGTTATTTAAAGTTAGTGACACAGGTCAAGTGAGTGCAGAAAATCGTGCTACCGATGCCAATTTAATTTTGAAGCAGGCGGTTCGTTCGAGAGAACCTGTAAAAATTGAGATTATAGAAAATAACCAGCTACCAGTTATTCGAGTTCAAGGGCGCCACTTATTAACTGTCACCTCACAAGATATACCAACTGGTAGAACGAGAGAAGAACAAGCGAGAATTTGGGCACAAATAATTACTGAGGCAATACAGCAAGGTCAAGAAGAACGAAAGGCGAGTTATATAACTCAGGCAATATTACTTGGTTTATTATCAATATTAAGCGCATTATTTATACATCAACTTCTAGGCTGGGTTTGGCGATATTGGTTACGCAGGCTAGTGCCAAGAGCTGCTAACGACCCCGAAACAGGAGCGCAACCGAAGGGTCTAGAATTGCTCTTGTACTTGACACTTTTCTTAATTCGTACAGGGTTATGGGTAGGAATAATTATTTATATTACTGACTTACTTCCATTAACACGAGAGTGGAGTCAGCGCATAATAAACATCCTAGAAATGAGTTTAACATCTCCCCTAGTTTCTTTAGGTACTAAATCTTACTCAGTCATCAATATACTTATTTTAATTGGTTTATTTTTTGGATTACTGGGTGTTGCAGGAGCAGTCACAAACTTACTGCGCTCGCGCATTTTACGAATTACGCGCGTAAGTCGAGGTGTTCAAGAATCTATCGCTGTTATTTTCAACTATAGTTTTATATTTATTGGTACTGTTATCCTGTTACAAATTTGGGGCTTAGATATCAGTTCTCTAGCTATTTTTGCCAGTATTTTGGGTGTTGCGATTGGTTTTGGCTTACAGGGAGTTGCCAGAGAATTAGTAAGTGGTTTAGTCATTACTTTTGAACGTTCAATTACTGTTGGAGATTTTATAGATATTGGCGAACATATGGGAACAGTAGAGCGTTTAAATGCTCGTAGCACCCATATCCGCACTCTAGATGATATTTTGGTAATTGTGCCAAATTCTCGCCTGTTAGAAAAAGAAGTTAAAAATTGGAGTAGTCATAACCAAGCATCTCGACTTGTGTTACCTATCCGTGTAGGTTATGGTTCAAATATGAATCAAGTACGTTCTGCATTACTAGAAGCAGCAAAAAGTCATTCGGAAGTTTTACACAAACCAGCACCAAAGGTTTGGGTCAAAGCATTTGGTGAGGATTATTTAGATTTTCAGTTACTAGTTTGGATATCTAAACCTCGAAGGCAATTTCAAATAAAAAGCGACCTCTACTTTCAAATCGATGAAAATTTCCGACGCGATAAGATTTTAATTCCTTTTCCTCAACGTTCGCTTCATCTAAATTCAGGAAGTTTACCTTTAGAACTTTCACCCAAGTTAGAAGATTCTTTATTGAACATTTCCGCTATTTTAGCTTCTTTGTTGAATAAACAATCACAGAGTGATAGTTTTAATGGTTCTAGTAATTCATTATTAAATCCTAAAAAGAAAGACGAATAAACCTAACCCCCAACCCCTTTTGTTTAAAAATACAGAAGAACGAATTGTAGGCTATTGTATTGATGTTTTTGTTACCTCCTAAGAAACCGGGCTTCTTTACGATAAATTAGGGTTTTATAGCGAAATTTTTGTGACTGTTGCCCGGTTTCTAAGCCTCGTGCAAGATGTGTGTTACTTGACGACAATTTTTTCTACTCATCAACTTTTCCTCGTACATTTTGAGATTACGGTCGCTAACTTCATAAAAATAAGGCTCCAGCGTATAATTATAAGTAGAAGCGTGATAAAATGCACTTAAATCAGTGATTGTTACTAACGGACGATAAACATCTCTGACTCGCTCCTCATAATCATTATCAATTACAAAATTTTCATTAAATTCAGGTAAATTATCAATTTGCTCTTGTCTCAATCCTGGAACAAATAAGCGTTTATAATCATAGTCTACACTTGCCAAAGCAACAGGCAACAATACTTTGATGCTAAAAATCCAAAAGCCCGTATCAATGACGAAATAACGGAAACGACCATTATCTCCATCAATTAATATATTGCTAACAGAACCAATTAACTCATTATTGGCATAAACATAAAAATCTTTGATATCAAAATAAGCTAAAGTTTCGTCGCGATATTCAGGATAGTATTTATCTAACTTATACAAAATCATTTCTACTCCTATAATATCTGTGAATTCTAACTATAGACTTTACGGGGAATGATGTTAAAATGTAACTTGTGAGGGTTATTTAACAAACCAAACTACTTTAAGTTTAAGGATATATCTTAAAAGTGGAAAACTGGTGGAAAAACATGGGTAAGCAGTTTAAGTGTGTTGGTACAGGCGCCTCGGCTGGGTTGTTTATTTGGCTACATCCCAAACTATAATTTAGAATAACGAAATTTTAGACATCAAGTAAAAAAAGTAGGCAGAGGTTTCTCGTACCAAAAACTTCAGCTTACTTTCCATACTTTGGTAGCGGGTAGTAGGTGTAGCAGACGGATATGCATTCATACCTAAATCTCGTGCCATCAATGTGGCTCGTTTTAAATGTAAGGGGTCGCTGACAATGATAAACTTAGACAAATCTTGCCTCGACGCAACTTTTTTTGCGTTTTTGAGGTTTTGGAGAGTTGTATGAGATTTAGTTTCAATTAAAATATCTGATTCTCTGACTCCGCGCGCTATCGCATAACGCTTACCAACAGTTGCTTCTGCGATATCTTTATCTTCGCCAATTCCACCAGTAAAAATTATACTACTAACCTTGCCTTTGTTATATAGATTGATTGCATGGTTAATTCGTTCTCTAAAAACAGGAGATGGTTCGTCTTGCCAAACTTCTGCTCCCAGTACAATTGCCGCATCAGCCGATTTGAGCTTGTTTTTAGTATTATAGAAATATATGTTAAATGCGGCTACTACTGAAGGCAAAATGACAAATGCAGTAACAAGTAAAGCAAACGCAGAGCATTGTTGTTTGATATAGTATTTTAGAAGCATAAGCAATTAATTCATCCATTTTGGTGAGTTTTTCACTTTTAGGACTTACGCAATTGGCACATAAAAAACTAAAATCTGGGTAAATGCACTCTCTTTTTGGTTGAATTATTTATTAGTTAATTGCAAGAGGATTACCAGCAGCGTTAATCATAGCAGCCCAAGTGCTTTGTCCAACTATTCCGTCATTCCCAACGCGCGCATCACGTCGTTGAAATGCTTCAACTGCTGTAGCGGTAGCATTACCGTAAATGCCATCAACAGCACCAGTGTAAAATCCTTTCTGTTTCAAAAACCCTTGGATATCTCGCACAGCTTGTCCTCTACTACCAATACGTAATACTGGCGCCGTTTGTGGTGAGTATTTGTTTAGGTTACTAACAGGTGTTGGAGATGTGCGATTATCAGCTTTAATTAACGCTTCCCAAGTTCGCGAGTCAACTGCACCATTGGCAATTAGGTTTCTAGAACGCTGGAAAGTAATAACTCCGGAAGCAGTTTGGGCGCCGTAAATACCATCAATCGGTCCATAGTAAAACCCAAGTCGTCGCAACAAAATTTGAACATCTTGAACAGTTGACGATACGATACCACGTCTTAGAAGTGGTGCTGTAGAAGGCGAATATTCATTCAGATAACCATCAACTGTTATAATTAAAGGAGTTTGTGCTGTCGCTGGTTTAGTACTCAAAGGCAAAGCAGCTAAAGACATTGCAGAAACAACCCCAATTAACTTAAGACTTGATGGAATAAATTTATTATTCATAGATTGCTCCTTTGAAAAATAAAAAAGTCAGAGATATACCCACTATAGGAATCCTCAATTATTTTTGAATTTTTTTTAATTTGTAAGGTGGGCAGTGCCCACCTTACGCAGTATTTCAAAAATCAAACAGTAATCCTATATATACAAGTATCTCTTGCTGAAAGCTGATTGTTAGATTTTTTGCTTTAGATATATAAACTATTATAAGCTCATGATTCGACTACAACGTCAGTCATCGGTTAGATTTGCTACTTACAATTTTTATAGCGAAGATGCCCAAAATATTTCTAAAGTTGTACTTTTGGTAATATATTTTGATAATATCTGAAATTATCCACGAGTTTTCCACCATTATGATTTAATCTCAAGTTATAACAACAGTCTGTAGTTTTCATAACTCCATTTATGGTTTATGAGTTGAGCGCTCAATTCTCTTACTCCATTTAATTTGCATTGAAAATATGCAAATTGATTACATCCAATTTGGAATAATTATTTTGAATTATAACTAATTAAATAAACTGTATCTTGTTCTACAAATTTTGTAACCTTCACTTCTTCTCGAACAACAGCTTGCTTTTGAATATCAGGAGTTTCTTCATAGATAGGCATCTGTATGGCTTTTTTGTTCCCGAAAGTTGCTTCTTTGTTAGAAACTACTACTATTAATTAAAATCTGAATGTGTGGAGAAAATTGAATGACTAATCTACTTAAAACTTTGTCAGTAGGCGCCCCTTTACCTGCTTTATGTATAATTGTACTAGCAGCAGGAGCATTAGAAAGTCATGCCCAAACTTCAAGGCAAACCACCTTTCCTGATGTTCCCTCCAACTACTGGGCACAACCATATATTCAACGTTTAGCTGAAAGAAATATCATAACTGGTTATCCTGATGGTACGTTTCGACCTGAGAAATCGGTTGATAGAGATGAATTTGCCGCAATAGTTCGCAAAGCCTTTGATGTTGAACCAATTCGTCAGATTCAAAGTGGCGCCGTATATAAAGATGTACCTGCGGGTTATTGGGCTTCTCGTCCCATCGAAGAAGCTTACCAACAAGGATTTATGACTGGCTACCCTGGTGGTTACTTTCGTCCACAACAACCTGTTTCTAAAGTTGAAGCGATAACGTCGTTAACAAAAGGTTTAAATATAACGGGTGGTACATCAGCAGTTACAGTACCAATAAATCAAGCAACTAGACGTAGAACTGCTAGAAAACCTATATTCGTTCCAATTGCAATTACTAGCTTGATGCAACCAATATTACAATCTAAAGTATCTGCTGCAACACCTACCCCATCAACATCAACAACTAATAATCAAGCAGCAAATCTCAATCGTCCAGCATCATTCATCATTACCAATACTTACGCAGATGCTAACAAGATTCCACAATATGCTGTTGGTAATGTCGCAGCAGCTACTCAATCAAATATAGTAGTCAATTATCCCAATCCCAAAGTTCTCAATCCAACTAAACCTGCGACCCGTGCTGAAACTGCGGCTTTAGTTTATCAAACATTGGTTGCTCAAGGAAGAGCAGAACCACTTGCAAATAATTTACCTGCGGCTAAATATATTGTTCGGACTAATAACACAAATCCAAACAATCAATAACGGGATACTGTTAACGGTACAAAAAGTAAACCAACTACCAATTTGGTCGGAAAATCAAAAAGTTACAGATTAGCAATTCGTCGGTAACGACTTTCTAATAATGAATAAATACCCTCACATCTTGCACCAGTCCTAGAAACCGGGCTTCTTGACAAAGACTTTGCTATAAAACGTTGATTTTTCGTACAGAAGCCCGGTTTCTTTAAGCTTATTGAGAATGCTGCAAGATGTAAGTTAACCAATTAAATTAACAATCTTGTGGAACGGGCATCCTTGCCCGTTTAATCAAATTATTTTCAACAACTGTGCAAAAATAGGGTATATAGTAATTTATTTGTCTATATTGCTTTGTTTTGTAAACAAAATTTATGCAAAAATTCTCAAACTTTAACAAAGCTATTTATAAGGCAAACTCAAAGAATATAATAATTATATACTATAAAATCAAAGCATCTTTAATTAAACGTTAGAAGTCTAGGC
Organism: Calothrix sp. PCC 7716; assembly: GCF_019977735.1. Classification (GTDB taxonomy): domain Bacteria; phylum Cyanobacteriota; class Cyanobacteriia; order Cyanobacteriales; family Nostocaceae; genus Dulcicalothrix. Next base: position 3,124,508 of record NZ_AP025018.1, read on the forward strand.
GCCGTTTATCTTTACGACTTTTAGTAATTTCGCTTTGGAATGGGTGGGCATTGCCCACCTTACTTATTACTTATCCTTTATTAAAGAGACGTTACATGTAACATCTCTACATTGTGGGTAATCAACTGGACATGATATCAACTAGTTGTAGATTTGGTAATAGCTACAACTGCTGGTAATGGTGGAGCATCAGGATTTTTGCTAGGCCAGTTGGAGCCAACTGGAACTTGACGAGTTTGCACAAATTCTTCGCCCGTGGTTGTTGTTACCATAAATTCTCTTGTTTCCAAGGCTTGATTTTTGCGAATGCCGTTTGCTTCTCCGGGATGTTGTATTGCAAGAAACATTGTTTGCTCGTCAGGGGTAAAGCAGGGGCCTGTGGTTTCACACTCCATTGGTCCTGTTCCAAAAAGAAAAGCTTTACCCGCATCGGCGCCACTTGTAGGAATATACCATAAAGCATTGTTGCCAAATATACCAGATACACTGGCTGGCTTGCCATCATCACTGGTACGACTTTTAAGCTCTTTATTAAGTTTGGTTGTAGATATATCTGTTACCATCCATACATTGCCACTGCGGTCTATCAGCAAATTATCTGGGTTGGCAAAACCAAGACCACCTGAGAAAGGTTCACCACCTGTTGCCATCATTTTCCAGCGAAAAGTATTTGCTGCGGGGTTGTTTCCATCTTCTGTTAGACGCATTATCCAACCATATTCGTAGGGAGCTTCACCTTTGGGACTTTTGAATATCCTGTTGTCGGGTCCACCTTCTTTATCAGCAGAGCCAGAGGTGAAGCTGATAAGTAAATCACCATTAGGTCCAATTTCTGTGTCTTCTGGACGAGCTGTATAAGTGGCGCCTACTGCATTAGCCGCATAGTGTGCGTCAATCAAAATAGCACCCTGTTTTTCTTCTGGGTTGCCCGTATAAAGGTCGTTGAGTTTTTTGAATTTTTTCTTGTACTGTGGAATTTGCTCGTCTTTATTGACTTCTAAATATCCACCAGGGATAGGGTCTGGAAGTCTCAGTAAACTTTTTTGATTTGTTTGTTTTGATGTTTTGCTTTCGGGACCTTTTGGCAAACGAATCAAATTACCAGCGATATTACCAGGAAGGTCTGGGTTAATAGGTGTATCTGCTTTTAGAGGTATCCAGCGACCTGTACCGTCTGCGTTAAATTTGGCTGCGTAGAGCATTCCTTGCTGTAAAAGCTTAGAATTGGCTTTATCTTTTGGGTTATTTACTTTTTTACTGCTAACAAATTTGTAAATGTGTCCTCCTCTACGGTCGCACCCAGAATAAAATGCTAGAGGTTTTCCCGCTTCTGCGCGAACACCTACAGCTTCGTGACGATAGCGTCCCAACCAAGTATGTTTGACACCATAGTCTTTAGCATTTGCTGGGTCTACTTCCACAATCCAACCATATTTATGGGCGCCTAATCCAAATACATTACCCTGCCCATAAAGTTCCTCATCATCAAGGGCAAAAGGTCGTTTACCTGGGTCAAAAGGCGTACCATCAGCATATACAGGTTCTGGTACTTGGGCTTGAAAGTTTTCTTCGGCACTCAGAACAGTACCCCAAGGTGTAGTTCCACCCGCACAGTTACCAAAAGTTCCAATAATGCGCTCTCCAAGTTTATCGATGTAACCTATACCTTGTTTTTTACGAAATACCGCAACAGCAGGACCAGTTGCTTTGAGGTAACGTTTATCCTCCAAACCAGAAATACCGCTAATTCGTCTGTCTGCACTCGAATTAGTTCTTTCCCAGTTACCATTACTATTTCTGCGAATCGAAATAACACCTAATCCTTGGTCTAATAGCGCTTCAAAAGATATTTCTCTAATTTTCAACTTAATAGAGTCTTTATCTGCCAAACCAAAAGCATTGATTTCATTTTTTGTTGATGCTTTCTCCTTGAGAACTGCTTTTACCTCATCAAATGGCAGCGATTTTCCAATAACTTGTTGGTAAGTTTGCATCCAGGGAATGGCACTAACATATTCAAAATTAATTACCAGATACCCTTCGTTTTCGCTTGTTGGGATAAAAGATAAATAATCATTATTGTAACCGAAACGGGAATCACCCACTTTATCTCCCCAAGCTGCAATCACTTGATACTGGTATCCATCTGGCAATGTCAAATCATCAACTACCTCAAAACTGCTATAGTTTTCCTTATGCTGTTCTGGTTTAAATCCATCAGTTTCTAGGGGAATTGAACCTTTGATTGGGTTGAATGAGAATGATGCTTGAACAATAGGTTTTGTCACTTGAGGACTAATTCCTACTTTCCGTTCGCATCCACTTAGTGAACCCAAAGCTACCGCACCGGCACTTCCTCCCATCAACAGCAAAAATTCACGACGTTTAATATTCATTGATTGATTGTATTAAAGTAGATAAATAATTTTAACTGTACTAGTTTAATTGTTTTATTTTAAGAAAAGGTTAAATATTTACTGTGGCTATATATGGTTTATATGTACTGGTACAATTGTTTTATGGGCTGCGGAGCGAAGAAATATTGCCATGAACTATAAGCAAACCTTTGCAATTCTCTTAATGAACAGCATGTTGGGTGCAACGCCTGTACTAGCAGCAGATTTTCAACAATCATACAACCAAGGTGTGCAAAAGCTTGCCCAAGGTAACTTTAACGGCGCCATTACAGAATTTGACAAAGTAGTACAATTAAACCCTAAATATTCAGAAGCATATTGTTTGCGAGGACAAGCAAAAGCACAGCTTGGAGATATTCGAGGAGCGATAACTGATATAAGTCAAGCAATAAAATTAAATCCCGGACACCTTAATGCTTATAATTTGAGAGCCACAATATACGCGCAGACAGGAAATATAAACGCAGCAGTTGCTGATTTTAATCAAACTATCAAAATAAATCCTAAGTTTGTTGATGGTTTTTACAACTTGGGACTTTTGAGTTACAGACAAGCGAATTATAAACAAGCCATAGTACAATTTGACCAGGCACTAGCAATTAATCCTAATTTAGCAGATGCATACGGTAATCGCGGACTTGCACAACATGCTTTAGGAAATCGTAAGAGTGCTATTACTGATTTAGAAAAAGCTGTAACTCTTTTCCAGCAACAAGGAAAAACCAATGCTTACCAGGAAACACAAACCTTACTTTACCTAATTAAAAATCGCAAATTATAGGATTTGGTTTATCTAGTGAGCGACACATTTAAAGAGCATGAAATAAATGTGTTTTCAATACTACTCAGTATAAGAATTTGATCCCCCCAACCCCCCTTAATAAGGGGGGCTATAAACTCTCTTTTTTGCCGCTTATTAAGGGGACTATAAACCCTCTTTTTCCCCCCTTATTAAGGGGGGTTAGGGGGGATTAATTATGTTACACAAAGCTACCCCTTACAGTATTTAATGTGTCTTAGCTTCAAATTTCATCCTAATTTCATATTTAGAAGGCAGACTAAGTATTATAGACACTGCCGCAGCTATATGTTGTATATCGCGCGTATTAAGCAGTAATTACCGAACAAAGACTTGACTCTCTAGCTAACTGGAGAGTTCATAATCGACATATACAAAACTCTAGATGAATTCAACTAACATTTATGCGAATTAATCAATTAAAAACAGGCTTGATAGCGTTTAGCCTTACAATAGCTGCTACCTCTGCGGGTTTGTTAACTGCTTGTTCCACAACTGCATCTCAAAATCAGGTTCAATCAAATAATACCACTGCTACCGAAGCTACTAACAAGCAAGTGGCTCAAGGGAATATGAATCATGATGGGATGCATCATAGCGGCATGAACCACAACATGGATTTAGGTCCAACTGATATAAACTACGATTTGCGATTCATTGATGGGATGATTCCCCATCATCAGGGTGCAGTTGTCATGGCGCAAGAAGCTTTGCAAAAGTCAAAACGTCCAGAAATTAAAAAGCTGGCAAACGAAATAATAAAAGCTCAAGATAAGGAAATTGCTGAATTAAAACAGTGGCGCAAGGCATGGTATCCAACAGCACCCAACGAACCTCAAGCTTGGCACGCCGAAATGAAACATATGATGGCGATGACTCCCGAACAAATCAAAGCAATGCGGATGGATATGGATTTGGGTGAAAGTAATGCAGAATTTGACCTGCGCTTTATTAATGCGATGATTCCTCATCATGAGGGGGCTGTTGTCATGGCAAGAGATGCTCTAAATAAGTCTAAACGCCCAGAAATTACAAAACTTGCTCAAGCAATTATTTCTAGCCAAGAAGCAGAAATTAATCAAATGAAACAGTGGCGCCAAGCTTGGTATGGTAAAAAGTAGGCTATATCAATAACCCCCAAACTTTGGGGGTAAATTCTACTCTTTATCATCTTCTTTTTGAAATTCATTTATAGCTAATTTAATTTCCTCTGCTGTAACATCCTCTTGATCACTCTGAGAGGTTGTTTGAAAAGTGTTGTTTTATGTCATGCTGAGGAACGAAGCATCTCAGTGTACAAGCTCAAACCCTAGATTCTACCCTTCGGGAAAACTCCGTTTACGTTCCGTAAGACTCCACTCGCTTGGGACAATTTACACCTTATCTGACTTTTCAAACATCCTCTGAGAATATATTAGTAAAAGTATAACAATTTCCCTTTCTAAATATCACTGTTAAGAATTCTTACTTTAAAAACAGTATTCCTGTTCCAGCAATTTGATTACCAACAAAATCTCCTATTTCTAATTGTGCTATTGTTGGTTGAATATCAGAACGAACACTACGATACTTTTTAGATAAAGTACGTAGACGACGCTTAAATTCATCTGTAAATTTAACTTGAACTGGAGGCTGCTTACTCTGCATATATATCATCCCAAAGTTCTGATATTGGTCTGGTTTGTCCAGATGAAGCTTGCTGCAATGAAGTGCGAAGACTATTTAATATAGATTCTTTTGACTCAAAGTCAGAATCTATTTCCGAATCTACAAACTGCACAATTACTTTGACACGACTATGCTTTGTAACTGCTAATGGTTCATCTAGGTACAGCAAACCATTTTCGTCAACGCTTCCCATAACTTCTTGCTTTCTCATATGCGCGCAGGTAGGGTATATGGTGATTTGTTTGTCTATATTGAATATTGTAATAATTATATACTATAAAAGCGAAGAATCTTTCTGTTTGCCTCATATCCAAGGTAGGGAGCAATTTCATCTTGATTTCATATCTATCTGCAAAGCTTTAGAGTAGGTGCGAGTTCCCCAACGCGCGCACCCTAATAACCAAAGGACACTGCAAACGCACGATGAGACCCTCTAACCGTAACCAACCACAAAAAGTAATTTATCGTCTTTCTGGCACGCTCATCAACTTGTTATTACTGGCAAGTCCAGCAGTTGTTTTGGCACATGGAGGACATGGGAATGAATTTAAAAGCGGTGGTGATACAGCAACCCCCAGTTCAGTAGAAGTTGACACTGATACAGCTAACCGACTAGGTATTAAAACCGAATTAGTTAAGCGTCAACCATTAGCAGTAGGTATTAAAACTACCGGACAAATTGAAACATTACCCAGCCAAAAAGTAGAAGTTACTACTCCAATAACTGGCGCCAAAGTGGTTGAGTTATTATTAGAACCAGGCGCCACAGTTACACTCATGTCAACCCGTTGCTGTGTTAACAAGTCCTGGCAAATACACTTAGAAGATATTTGTATAGCATCTTAAGTAAAGCTTTGAATCAAACAAATTGATTTTTAAAATCAACTTTACAAAACGAAATTATCGATTGAGTTTGCTTTCTTGAATTAAGTAATTTTCTTGCTCTCGAATCTCATCCCAATTAATTACAGCGACCCAAACATTTTCTTCGGTAGAGTACCTAACAATTCCATCAACTTCTAAATCTTCACTGTATAGTGTTAATTCTTGAGCATCTTGCAACCAAATTTTTTGGCGGTTTAAACACATTGCCAACAGAATCTAGAATAGTGGCGCCTGTATGTGATCAACGCCTTACGGCATCTAAGGTTTAAACACTTTAATTTCAAAGGATTGGAGAACAGCGCAATAATATTGTGATCAACGCCTTACGGCATCTAAGGTTTAAACACACCTCTTTAATTGCTATAACTCTTTTAACTTAATAGTGATCAACGCCTTACGGCATCTAAGGTTTAAACACATACTCAACAAACATAGACGAAATTATAGAAACAAGTGATCAACGCCTTACGGCATCTAAGGTTTAAACACAAATCACCACCACTAGCAGAAATCACCTGATAAAGAGTGATCAACGCCTTACGGCATCTAAGGTTTAAACACTATAAAATCAGCAAAATCAGCAAAAGTAGATTCTAGTGATCAACGCCTTACGGCATCTAAGGTTTAAACACTACTTGAAACTGTGGGCATTGTTCTCCGACTCCTGGTGATCAACGCCTTACGGCATCTAAGGTTTAAACACAGCAAATAATCGACCTTTAGGCGAGCGTGAATTTTGTGATCAACGCCTTACGGCATCTAAGGTTTAAACACAACAAAAGCTATGGAGCATGTAACACCTGATAGTGATCAACGCCTTACGGCATCTAAGGTTTAAACACTCGATTCTCTGCTTATATTGTTAACAGGTTCAAGCAAGTGATCAACGCCTTACGGCATCTAAGGTTTAAACACCAGCATATTTGTAAACCCAAACTTCACAGGAAGTAAGTGATCAACGCCTTACGGCATCTAAGGTTTAAACACGAATTGAGTTGAAAGTTTTATTGATATTCCTATTAGTGATCAACGCCTTACGGCATCTAAGGTTTAAACACTGATTTAAAGAGGCTGAGGAATAGCAATCAGTTTTCGTGATCAACGCCTTACGGCATCTAAGGTTTAAACACATTCTACCGATGCTTTCGGTAGCAACGACTGTGAGGTGATCAACGCCTTACGGCATCTAAGGTTTAAACACGTGTCCTTCACACTGTCTTTTCTGGATTAGACTAAGTGATCAACGCCTTACGGCATCTAAGGTTTAAACACATAATGCTCTATGTCCTAATAAAACTATTTCACTTTGTGATCAACGCCTTACGGCATCTAAGGTTTAAACACCAATCCTGTTTACGGTAATTGTTGTTCCGGTTATGTGATCAACGCCTTACGGCATCTAAGGTTTAAACACATCTTACACAAGATACTTTTTGATTGCTGACGTATGGTGATCAACGCCTTACGGCATCTAAGGTTTAAACACCCGTTAACTTCTTTGTAGCCTATAATCTTGAAACTCTGTGATCAACGCCTTACGGCATCTAAGGTTTAAACACTGCATTGCCGTACCAAAAGCATTGATACCGCTTGGTGATCAACGCCTTACGGCATCTAAGGTTTAAACACCTTTTGGGACGAGGAAGAGAAGGTATTAGCGTACGTGATCAACGCCTTACGGCATCTAAGGTTTAAACACCGCACGCGCGCACCTCACGCGATAGCGAAGGAATGTGATCAACGCCTTACGGCATCTAAGGTTTAAACACGATTAGGATGCGACAATACAAGACAAGCTACAATAGTGATCAACGCCTTACGGCATCTAAGGTTTAAACACACTTAGACCCGCGCGTTAAGGGTGAAATTAACAATGTGATCAACGCCTTACGGCATCTAAGGTTTAAACACTAAACTTGGTTTGCCTTGAACTGTTCCGTTTTTCAAGTGATCAACGCCTTACGGCATCTAAGGTTTAAACACAGCGACGGCTGAAAGGCTTGAATGGCAATCGCTCTAGTCCAAGTTTACAAGTACCTCCTGAAAAAACCAATAACAAACTAAAATTTTTCAATTTTTCCTTAATTCCTGGCTGAGTTTATTGGCTAAAACCCTTGATATAAGGGTGTTTGAAAATTTTGCAAGCACCTCTGGGAGCGTCAAAATACCTCAAATCTTGTAGTGGCAAAGGTTTCAGGGATTACATCCGCTTTGATTACCCCAACAAACAGAGATGCTTGTATTTTTCAGATAATCAAGTAAGGCTTACCTGTATTTTCCCATGCACCTGGTCGATTATATTTGGGTATGTCTTCCAAACATCTGTTACTCAAGCGCACAAATAAAATGCTGTCTTCCTTTGCCAAAATTGTCTCTAATTCCCAACGCAGTTTTTCGCGATTGCGCTGATTAAGAATACATCGAAAAATTGAATATTGTATTCTTTCCCCATGTCCTTGTAACAAACCGTAAGCTTTGCGCCAGCGTTTCTGGTTACGAATGTCGTAGCAAATCAAGTATATATGTTGTGCTTCACCCATGATTCTACCAATCCAAAATCTCAAATCGCTTTACCGTACAATCAACTGACCAAACAAACCACCTTCACCCATCCATTCTTTTTCCAACAGTCGCACTTCTAACTCCAGCAAGCGACGGTAGGTAAGTGAGTAACCTGTTGCTGGATGCTTCCAGGTTTCCTGCTTACGGTTTTCGTAAAGTTCTACGAATTTGCGTTTACCAGTTTCGCTCAACCAAACTTGTTTCCCACGGATATCAAAATCTGCTTTCACGTCCCACTGGTTGCGGTTGACAGAAGCCATTACGGTCATGTCTACTAAGGGAACTCGGAAAATTTCCATTAAATCTAAAGCTAATGGTGCAGCTTGAGAGCGAGGTTGATGGTAAAAACCTAATGCTGGTTCTAGTCCAACTGTTAATATTGCGTTCATCACGTCTTTGATGAGCAAAGAATAACCAAAACCTAGCATGGCGTTGAATCTATCTCTAGGTGGGCGCCGATTTCTGCTGTCGAAGAGCATTTCCCGTGGTGCGTCTGGTGAAATTAAATCGGCTAAAGCGTCAAAGTAAAGTGCCGCCAAATTTCCTTCGTACCCTAACAGCGATTGCAAAGATTTTGCTTGGGGAACAAGTTTAAGGACAGCTTTCATTTGTTCGGTCGCTTTTGTCAATTTTTCGTTAGCTTTGGCTTTACCTTTCCCACGCATCAAGAATTTACGCTGTCCTTGCGCGCGGCAAATCACTAGTTTACGTGCCAACTCTAAGCAAGTATTGGAATCAGAAAGTGCTGTGTATTGATGAATTCGACGTTGAATACTACCTTGACGAGTATCAAAACTACCCAGATATCGCCCTCCACCGGAGATAAAATGTATACCAATTCCTTGCTCGCGGCAAAAATGTAGTGCTTGGGTAGAAATTTGTGAAAAGCTGTGCAATACTAACTGCCCTATCTGACGCGCGGGAATAATTTCTACAGGTTGGTTGCGACGGGCAATTTTGATTTGTTCTCCAGTTCTACCAACACTAGTTCCTGGTTCGATAACGTGAATTATTTGCCTATCGTCATCTTCAGGAAATAAACGGATTGGTTGCCACTCGCGATCATGTGCAAGTCGCGCTTCTTCGGGTAAGCATACTGGAGCAAGGGAACAACGCGCGCATAAACGTTCGTTATCGGTTACTGGTGGTCGGTGAGTAGATTGTTTAAGTTTACGTGCTGTTTCAATTGCTTGTTGTACTGCTGCACGTCCTGCATCATCAAGAGGTACGTGAACCAGTACATTATCAGCATGGTAGCGAATGCGACCTTCTTTAATAGGTAAACCAAGGGCTGATTCGAGTAAACAGCAATAAGCAAGGATTTGTAATTTATCGCTTTCCCAGGCTTGAGGTTGTTTATTTTCATCACGGTGACACTTACCGCGTTTGTGTTCGTAGGGTATAGTTTCGCCATTGCGGGTACGCAGTGCATCAACTCGTCCGCGAATACCTAATTCTTCGCTAACAAGAAATAATTCTTCCCAGTCTTCATCTTCTTGCTTTTCCAGTTCTGCGTGTAACCTACGTCCTGCAAATACTGCAGCATCTTGTGTATAAAGTTCTTCGACTTCTTCGAGGTAAAAAAGTCGAGGACAGTAGGCAAGAGCATGAAGAGCAGAAACACGAATTGTTTCTAATTTGGTGGCAAGTTCGAGATGTTCGATAGTTTGCATATATGTCTATAAGGTAATTGTTTCGGCGCCTTACGACATCTGAGGTTAATAATCATTAGTTTGGTTGGATTACCGTCCAAGCGGACTGAGGAAGAACATTGTCTGATGGTTCAAGTATTAAATACCTTTTCCATCGCGTACCCTTGGAACCAACATGGTCTACCCAATAGGGTAATGTTAATAACCCATCCTCATCTTGCACTAACCATTGCAAAGATTGACTTTGATAGTTTTCTTGCAATATTGTTACAGAATTTACTAAATCTCGGCTCTCTCCCAAGCATAAACCACCAAAACGGTTTATAGAAGCCGGATTTACAAATGCTTGTTGTAATCGTTCTGATAATGTTGGTTGTGATTTATCTTCTTGGGAATTAATCAAAGTAATAAATCGAACATTAGTCAGTAATTCTTGATAATCAGGTCTAGCATTGGTTGGGTCATGAATGTCTTTTTTCTTAAAACGGCGAAAAGTACGAATAACCGTTGATTTCTGAGGTTGAGTGAGAAGAGCAATCGCAATCTTCACACCACAATGTTTATATCTGTCCATTTCCCCTACAATTGACAATAACATGCCGTAAACAGTCGATGGTGGGGGTGCTAAATAAGTTTGAGCATATTCCCTTGCGCTTGATTGACGAAAGCAAGCGATGGGAACTTCAATTTCTAATGCCAAAATTTTATTGGTTGCTGTTGTCATCGGCTTAACTCTAATTGTGGCAATTTTAAATCTCTGGCAATCACTTGTTTAATACCTTGTACAGATGATTTTATTCCAGAAAAAATATGAACTCCACTATCTTTAAGTTTTTTTACTTCCTCAGATTCTGTGACGGCGCCAGCTATCCATAATTCTTGGGGATCAATATCCTGGTTTTTGACTTTTCTAATTAATCCTCCGATTGATATTTCTCTTTCATTCTCTTCAAAACAGTACAAGATACGAGGTGAAAAATCATGTGTCCATCTTAAAACTAAACTTTCAGGAGAAAAATCATAGAGAAAGCGTGAATGATTACCTGCAACTTCTCCCAAGGAATTTAAACCATCTAATACAGCCAGAATGCGAGATTTTTCTTTTAGTCTTTCTGGAGTTAGCGCAAACCCGTATTGATAAGAAGTTGCATGAACTTCTGTACCATAAAGTGAAGTTCTACTTTTTTTACCGCTTGCAGCATTAAAGGTTAAATCTCCACTAAAAGGTGTTGTGGAAATAGCACGAGTTACTTCTAAAACCCCTCGTTTTGCTGTTGTACTACCTTTAGGTGCAGCAGCTTTTTTGCCTTTTACTTTTGGTTCATCAGATGCTTCTGCTTTCGCAGCTTCCGCACGCATAAAACCTAAAACATCATCATCAATAAAAATCGTATCATCAAAATTTTCATTCTGCCAAATATTATCATTAGCATCATCATCCCAACGACGATTTACTTGATAGCTATTACCACAGGTTTGCCAATAATAACGTAATGCCCAGCGAATCGCTTCTGCGGAAACAGTTGTATGTACCTCTCCCTTCCAGAGAATTTTTTGAAGAGTAGTAATATTTCCTTCGTTTTCTCCTCTATTGTTTGCAGCAGTACCGTAACTAGTCAAGATGTTCCCAAATAAATGAAATGACACTTTACAATCTCCTTTTAAAAATTGAAATGCTTGCTTGTAGTAGCGCTTTAGTACTTTGCTTGGTAACAAGAGGATTAAATGCCAATATCAATAATACTTTCATCAGAAGCATTCTCATTAGCATTACTATCTTGGTTTAAATTTCCCTTGTCTTTATTAAAATCTCCCTTACCTTTATAACTAGCTAATGCCAGCAAAGCTAAATCTCTAGACTTCTTCCAATTTTTTTCTAACATGACAAAATCGATCAATTCTTCCCAATGTTCCTGTAAAGTTGGTATTTTTCCCGCTCTTGACCAAAAATCAGTAATAAATTCTCGAAATGTTTCAGAATTCTTACATCGACCTAAACCGGTTCTAATACGCACTGTCTCTCGATCAAAATTGGGTGATTCCCCTCTTTTAGTTGCCACGTCTGAGATTCTTCCGAAAGTATAATTAATAGCTTCATGGCAAGCTTTAACGAATAGTTTTTCTCGTTCATCTGATTGAATTTTTTGAATCACGTGATATAGTCCTCCCCTTTCATAAGCTAACTTTTGGAAAAGCTCATTACTATTTACTTTATCCGAAATTCCAGAATACCAAGGCAGATTTTTGGCTAAGTTCTCAGCAATTAATTCCTTTGCAAAGCTTGTAGCAACAAATCCCCCATCTTTACCCGCAATCGCTTTATCTTTTAACCAGTCATCACAAACTTGATAGTTATGACAAACTTCGTCGGTTACTTCTACTATATACAAATCTGTACGGGTTTTTTGTTGGGTTGACCATGCAACAGTTCCTAATGTCAAAACTTGGCAGCGCTGTACACCAAAAATTTGAGTAATGTTTACGGTTGCATCCAAAGTCAAAAATCTTAAACCAGCATCACCCAAACCAGAAGCATGAAAGTCTTTATAAATTGCATTTCTTAGATTTTGATTTTGACGATACTGAGCATATTTTTCTAAATCAGTTATTTCTGGAATCACCAAAGCGTATTGCGCCTGTTTGTCTCGTAACTTAGATTTCAGGATGTAGTAATAACAGGCAACAGGTGCAAATAATAAGACGAAAGCATTTTCTGAGAGTTCTTCAAAACTTGTATCAGAACTAAAAGCAACATGTTTTACTGCTGCACCAGGATTTAACCAACCCGCAACACTAATAGGTTTTGTTGATAGTTTCCCGTTTCTATCACATAAATTACCAGCAAACTCTTGATAAACATAGTTTTGTAGACTTTTATATTTTACTTGAATTTCTGGTTCATTTTCGCCTAAAGATAAAGATTTTGTTACAACTCCATCAGATTTATGAGTACTAGTATGTTGTAAAAGCGTTCCTAAAATACCTTGATGTACTATTATCTGTGCATCTTCACGCATGGATTGCGAATCTAACCCACGTAATGCGATAATACCATTATTTAATTGAAAAGACTCTTTGAGTAACCATTCCAAAACATCTTGATCATTTCCATCACAGCTTAATTTTACTTGGCGGGGACTTCGTTGCCAATTTAATCCCAATGGTACTTCTACTTTTTCTTTTTCTAATTGCTTTAAAGTCATCCATAACCCAGCTAAACCAGCACGATGCAGCAAGGTAAAACTAGGATTACCCAAATCTAATTCTAGATTCACTGTTCTGCTCCTACCTCTTCACTGTAGCGAATTCTACCTTCTGGCGCCACAGGATAAAATCCTCTGCGTTTCCATGTATAATAATCATTTTCAATGCGGATAGGTACTGTCCATTTCTGTGCTTCTTGCTTAAATAACTTCATACGCGATTCTTTTTTGCCTTGTTTAAGTAACTCTTGTTCTTTCTGTTCAGCAATCTTCCAAATTTCTTTTTCATCTTCGCCCAGAATTATAGTAATTGTGTATCCTGCTTCTCGTAAGGAATTTTGATACGTACACCAATTATCTTCCAACCAATTTGATTTCACTTCCTTAACTACTTCAGTATTAAGATTTGCCGCTAATTCTGCTAAATCTCGCTGAGAAATACCTATTTTACCAGAAAATTCTTGAATTAGTTTCTTGCCAGTTGAAATTTCAGCTTGATCATATGGTTTTGAATTATCCCAAGGATAAACAATTGCGAGTTTTGCTCCTTCTTCTATTGTTGTCATTCTACGGTTTAGCCTTCCCAAACGTTGAATTAAAGCACTTGCAGGCGCCATTGCGGATATTAATAAATCAGCACTTAAATCTAGAGACATTTCACAGACTTGGGTAGTAATTGCCAAAACAGGTGCTTCTTGTTTGAATCCTTCAATTACAGCTTGATGTTTTTTCAACCTATCTTTATAACGGAAACGACTATGATAAATTAATGGGCTGATACCTAGTTCTGGTAACTGTTCGATAAGTTTTATTTGTGCTGTGCGGTATATTTCAATACAATTTTTAACAGAATTTGTTACCCATAAAACTTTTTGTTTGTTTCTCAAAGCTGTAATCACAGGTACCCAAATTTCTGTTAATTCTTCCAAATTATTGATTTCAGAAATATAGGTAATCGAATAGCGCGGTAATTCTTCCAATTCTTTTGGTCCTTCAATAGGCTCTTCTAAATCTTCTCCCTGTTCTGCTAACACTTGACGTATAGCTGCTAACTGTTCGGGAGTAAAACTAGCACTCATTAATAGAATTGGCGCCCCTCGAAAAGCTTTAATAAACTTTAATAATGCTCCAAACAGGCTTTTGTCATAGGCATGGACTTCATCAAAAACAAAAGCAGATTGTGCTAATGGCGCCCATGAGTAAAGGGGTTTACGATTATTTTGAATTAAGCCTAACACTGAATCAACTGTACAGACAATTAATTTTTTTCGCCAAGCTTGAAAAGCCATTAATCGAGAATCAATTCCTTCAGAATCATCAGAATCGCCAGAAAAGAGTAATTCCCTATCTAAATCTGCACGTGAATGCATTAAAGCGGCTTCAATTTCCGTACCATGTGCATAGTCGATATAACCCTGAGTTGCCGTTCCTGTAGTTGGATAGGAAAAAAATAATTTACGTCCAACAGCCCATTTTTTCCCCCAAGCATAAGCTCCTACAGTTTTACCAGTTCCACAACCTGCTTTCACAAGTGTTACCCGACGCTTGGACGAAGCAATTAACTCTTGAAATGGTCGTAGTTTCTTACCATCCAGACGTTGATTGACTAGTTTTTGTAATTCTTCTTCTGAAAGTAATAGAGACAGTACTTCTTCTATCCACTCTTTAAAATCTTCTTCCGCTAAAGGAGGTGCAGAACCAGCTAAATCTGCTGCAATTACCGTTGCTTTAACTGCTGCTACAAACTTCTGCTGTTCCCAGTCTAATTGTGATTCAAATTGAATGAATTCATCACGTAATTTGTTCAAAGTTTCTTTTAATTGCTTTTTCGTCCAGTTCTCGCTTGGCGCCTCTGGTAACTTCTCTGGTAATCCCAAGGCTTGACTACCCATTTTTAAAACTGCTTGGAAATCAGAATGACGGGTATAAATTTTTAATTGGTCTCCTGTACCAGAAACAAATTCAGCTATCAAACCCGATGGTTTACCATCTTTACCTACCCCAACTTTTAAATGATGCCCCATTGCAGCCCAAACTGCAATTATCAGATTTGCATTTGAACATTGTTCAAGCCATTCTCGAAAGCTAGGTACTTGTAACGCTAAAATACCGCTAATCACTTCATGACGTAGTATTTGCCTGTCTGAATGTGCTTTTGAAGATGCAGCAATCCTCTTTCTATAATCTTGAATTTTTACATCTGGTGATTTTGGGTCGATGGTTTTTAAGTAAAGCATTTCCTGAAAATGTTGATTAGCTTTACCCCAATCATGTAAATATGCACTTAATCTTACTGTGGTTGCGAAAAAACTCAAATCAATATGCTCTAAACCCAATTGTCTGAGAATTGACATACCTACTTTGTCTACTAAAACATCAGCAGCTTGCATAACAAAACTGATGTGACCAGTATATTTTGCTGCTCCTTTGATTTTGGGGTCATTCTGCTCTTGAACAGATAATGATTTAGCAAGTAAAGTTTTAAACATTCTTACCTCCTCGATACGGGAGAAAATATCCACAACCAAGGTGTCTTTTACCACCAATTCCCCACTGCTGTAGTTTAAGAGAATCTTCCTCATTTAAACCAGAAACTTCTGTTGTAAAACCAACTACCGTGTACCGCTTGACCTTAATTGTTTTACGACAGAATTCACCCCGTTTATCTTTGGGAATCGAAACTTGAGCGGAAATTTTTAAATCATCAAGCTGACGTTGTGCTGCCACTAAAAAAGATTCAGGTTCGCTGTATCCCTTAATTACAACAATTCTGGAATTGAGTTTACTTGCTGGTTTTAATGTAAATATTTCAGGTATACCAATTTGAATATCATGTATTCCCAAACGAATTGACTTTCCAGCAAACTTATAAACCAAGGGTATTAATGGAATTGGTACGCGAATTCGTAAACAAGACTGTTCGGTAAGAATTATTTTCCCTTGCTTATCGGGAAAACCAGGAATTGTCAAAATACTGAGAGTATCTTGCTGACGTATTTCTGGATTAAGGTACACGCACGCAGCAAAAAGCGCGTACCCATGATCCGCAGGTAAATATTTTCCTCGCACTGGAAAACATAACTCAACGAATGGCTCAAGTCCACTACCTGTATATTGAGACGCAGAAAAACCGACAGATGCGACCATTTCAGGATTCCCCCTAAATTCAAAATATTCGGGTACTTATCGAAATATCTAAAAATTTTCAAAACCTTTACGGCATCTGAGGTGAGACACGACGCTTACTTGCATTAGCTTTGCCATAGCCAAGCTTGCCGCATTTAACACGTCATCTTCAAAGTGAAATCAAATTATATTTTTCAGCTTGAGCGAGCTTTTACTTTATAAACTCGAAACATCTGAGTAAAATAATTGTATGCATACTAACTCTAGCCTGTCAAGCTTTTTATTAAAATTATTCATCGCCTGACGGCATCATAGGTTAGGAGCAAGAAGGGTAATATTAAGCCCATCCGCCCTGTATCACTTGCAGCTTCTACACTTTTTAGACACGAAAGTGATCAACGCCAAACAGTCGCTTTACTCAAAGCTAACGGCATCAGAGTTTTTAAAATACAGAATAATCATAACTTAAAATCGATTTGGTTTTCTCTGCTGAAAACTGCAAGCACCTCTGTTTGTGAAACCCAGTTTAAAAATAAAAGTAGTCGCAAGTCTTACCTAACAGGCGTTTGAACTAGACAAAATTAGTTTGAGGTGCTTGCAAAATACTTGAATTACTTATATTGTATAAGTTGTAGCAATTATAAAAGTCGTGTAAAAGTGCAGTCTCAACCCTTTTTTAGGCTCACGGTTGTGTCTTTGCCAGAGGTGCTTGTAAAATTGCTTAGGGAAGTACTCAGGGCAAGAATTTCCAAGGACAGCATGTTTTAACCTTAGATACCGTCAGGTGTTGATCAGCTACTCCATCCATCATTTTCTTTAAAGAAAGTTTATGTTTTAACCTTAGATACCGTCAGGTGTTGATCAGTCAAATTTTGGATAGCGCAGGTGCCTTGCCAAGAGGATGTTTTAACCTTAGATACCGTCAGGTGTTGATCAGTGATGGTACATACAACTTTGACCAAACTGGGAGACATGTTTTAACCTTAGATACCGTCAGGTGTTGATCAGTAAACTGTTTGATATCTTACCTGCGAGGTTATATAAAATGTTTTAACCTTAGATACCGTCAGGTGTTGATCAGAAAGAAAAACAAAACAAAGCAAAAAGAGTGAAAAATGTTTTAACCTTAGATACCGTCAGGTGTTGATCAGTAGGCGTCAAGGCATACAAACTCTTGCCGTTTGTATGTTTTAACCTTAGATACCGTCAGGTGTTGATCAGAATTCCCGTTTGGATTTTTCTTCGGTTCTCCCGTTTATGTTTTAACCTTAGATACCGTCAGGTGTTGATCAGTCGGATATGCTTCTATAAAGGTTGCTATTAATTGTTATGTTTTAACCTTAGATACCGTCAGGTGTTGATCAGAGCTACAACCGCATCAAAGAAGTGCTTACAGAATACATGTTTTAACCTTAGATACCGTCAGGTGTTGATCAGTTATAAGTTTGCTCAACATCACCTTCGTCAGTGTAGATGTTTTAACCTTAGATACCGTCAGGTGTTGATCAGGAATACCATTTTAAGAATAAAAAGACTTCTTTTTATGTTTTAACCTTAGATACCGTCAGGTGTTGATCAGGGAACAAACTTTTTAACCCAGATATCACAGCTATAAATGTTTTAACCTTAGATACCGTCAGGTGTTGATCAGGCCAATGTAAGTAAAATAATATTGACGCATAAGTATGTTTTAACCTTAGATACCGTCAGGTGTTGATCAGTCCTGTTTCTGGCATTGCAGAAAAGTTTCCTTTTGATGTTTTAACCTTAGATACCGTCAGGTGTTGATCAGATTCTTCTCAATACTGCTCGGTTAAGGCAATTGCGAAACGTGAAACTCCGCTCAGAGACGTGATTATTAAGAGCGGGACACTACGTGAACACGTCTCTACATACGTTAACCGAGCAGTATTGAGATTCTTCTTCCTCTATCGTTGGTTGTCCTACTTTTATGTTTTAACCTTAGATACCGTCAGGTGTTGATCAGGATTAGGACAGAATAGCTGTGAGCAACTTAATAAATATGTTTTAACCTTAGATACCGTCAGGTGTTGATCAGGTTGTGATGGATGGAGTTAATACGTTTCGGAAAGTCATGTTTTAACCTTAGATACCGTCAGGTGTTGATCAGTTTCCAAATGGTTGGCGCCAGGAAGTGGTGAATGATGTTTTAACCTTAGATACCGTCAGGTGTTGATCAGGAATCCCTACAAAAGTGGATTGAGTTGTAATACTAATGTTTTAACCTTAGATACCGTCAGGTGTTGATCAGTTGAGCGCGCGCTCGTTGGTTCAGCCAGTTTTTGATGTTTTAACCTTAGATACCGTCAGGTGTTGATCAGGAAGAAAACAAGCCTAAATATGCATGGGCTTGCGACAATGTTTTAACCTTAGATACCGTCAGGTGTTGATCAGACAAATATATAGTGTGGGGTGAGGATGCACGCGCTGATGTTTTAACCTTAGATACCGTCAGGTGTTGATCACATAAAGATTATGAATATTTAGTTAAAAATACTGAATATGTTTTAACCTTAGATACCGTCAGGTGTTGATCACAGAACCATTCTTAATACCTCTGTTTGTAAAACCAAGATGTTTTAACCTTAGATACCGTCAGGTGTTGATCACGTTATAAATATTTTAATCTTTAATGAAAGTAGTAGCTGTAATGCTGCTCACTACTGTTTAACAACTATCAATTTGATTTACTACCAACTCCTAACTCTAAAAATTTAGTCTTCAAGTCTTCTTCACTTTCTCCGCAGTAATAATATTTCTGTTCTAGTAAATTGCTTAAGTAATAGCCATGCTTCCAAATAAAAAATATACAAAATTTTTTTGTAGGGTGGGCATCTTGCTTGACCTATGTATTAAATAGATTAATTTTTCTCAATAATTGGGCAAATTGTTTGCTGTGAGTTATCTGTCACCGCTTCCCATCCTGAAAGAAGTTCTTCTAACTCCTGTTTAAACATTAAAAGCTCTTGAATTTGCTTATCAATAGCTATCACCTTATTTTGGAGTCTAGCTTTTATATCATTGCAGGGTAAATTACCTTGGTCATGAACTGCTAAAAAATCCTTAATTTCTGATAAACTTAACCCAAGGCTTTGCGCCCGTTTAATAAAATGTAAGCGAGATAAAACATCAGAGTCGAACAATCTAAACCCACCTTCTGTTCTACCTATGGCTTTGAGCAAGCCTAATTCTTCGTAGTAACGGATTGTTTTGATTGGTACACCACTTTCTTTGGCAACGGCGCCTATTTGTTTTGTATTTTCTTGCAGTAACATACGCGCACACCTCTACAATAATTTTTGGGAGTATTGAGCCGACTCCTCGCTCTAAAGAGACGAGGATTCTGGCGAAACCACAGAGCTATTGCTAACTCCATTTCTTCCTAACTTTTTGCCCTTTTTCAAAGCTATCTGGTTAGGCTGTTTCGTCTCTACACAGTTTGGCTCTGCGGGGGAAATGACACCACCGAGCGAACGAACTAGTCTTCGCACTCGCCATTTTAAACTCACTCCACGCCTGTGTTAAGAACGGCTCCGTCCTTTCCCAATCTCTACGAGCTTGAGACACGTTGAGTTCATCGTTATCATTAATGAATCTAGCCAGATAAGCACTGAACAAATCTCTATGCATCTCAAAACCAGAAACATCTTTATGCACTCTTTCCGATAAAGATTTTTTGATTCTGGTTCCATCAAGATGCGTTTGAGATAACGCTGTTTTCTGGGTAGAAAATGTTGTGAATTGCCCACCAGCACTTTCAGCCTTGCGAGCTAATTCAGATTGGAAAAAACTTGGTGACGTGTTTGATATTGCTTTACCGTAACGGCGTTGCCAAGCCTTTACTGACACTTTCTCAGCTTTAATATTATTTCCAAATTCACGAAATATTTTATTCGCTAAACCTCGGTTTTGAGACTTAGCGTAGACGGCTTTACGTCTTTCTAATTCGCGCTTTTTTCGTGCATATTTTTTATAAGCACTACTTTGTTTCCAGCGTCGGGAGCCTTTTTTAACTTTACCTTTTTTGCGTTTATTACTACGCCCAGCTTTTTTCTCAAAATCTGGTTCATAGTTTTCTGGATTGGTTGCACGACGCGACCGCTCCATCTTACGTTGTAAGGTTTTAATTTCTTGCTCAAAGGTTGGAACGTTTTCTGCAAATGGAAATAAACCTGCTTTGTTGTCACCAACTACTGCAACGTTACTTACGTTTAAATCAATACCGACTAAGCCAGTATTAGAATTAACTTTGTTATGTAATTTATAAGCTGGTGTTTCTTTATAAGGTATACCTTCGTTGATAAGTTGTACATACCAGCGACGTTTACCGTTTATTTCTCGCCACAAAATACGACAGTATTTAACTGGTGAGCGATACCCGTATTCAAGTACCTCATTCCATTTGTCGGGGAACCTAATTGGAAGTACTAAATTTGACCCCCATTTTATATAGCAATCAGTACTACCAAAAAACCTTATTCCAGATGCGTTCGTTTTACCTTCTAAAGAATGAAATGCTATTATACTTTTAAATCTTACTTTTCTCGCTTTACCAAATAATACACGCTCTGCGGCTTTAAATGCGCGTGTTCCTATTTTTTGAATTGTATGCGAATCTAATTTCTCTACAATCCACTTTGCATTTTTGGCTGTTATAGTCGCAAATTCCTGCAACTCGAAGTCAGAAAAGCGTGATTGCTTCCGTGCGGTTGAAAATAACTCATTCCTTAATTTCTTATCTTCCTCAGTTTTAACTTTTAACTTTTTCGCTTCTTGATATGGCTCTGCCTTACGCACTTGTTGTACGCGAACCATCGCCTCACCTAGTACCGCATTATATAGCTGTCTGCCAGCTTCAAATCTAGCATCTAGCTCTTTTTCTGAAGAACTTGTTATTATTAACTCAAATTCGGTAACAAACGATGGCTTTTTAACTCTCGCCATATCACTCACCTCCTTGAACTGTTGTTGTATTTGATTTGCTATCAAATCTAATATTATATGAAACAGTTGTCAAGAAGTTTTGTAGCCTAAGATGGATAACAGAATTTATCGTCATAATAATCACTCAGTAGGAAGTGCTACTGTACATTTGGTTTGGATTCCCAAGCGTAGGAAAAAAGTATTAGTTGCGCTTTGTTAAAACAATGCTAGCTGCTATACTTTCGGAAGTGGCTTTCCTAGAATGGATGGATTATAAAAGCGATGGAGATTGCCCCCGACCATGTTCATTTACTTGTTGAATATCCTCAGTAGCGTTGCAATTAATCAAATCGTTAAAGCCTTTAAAGGGCGGTCTTCTTGTTATTTAAGGCGCGAGTATCCACACAAAGCTGCGTCTCCCATCCCTCTGGACAAACGCTTATTTTTACGACACAACTGGCGCATGTTTCAACGACTGTTATTCAGGACTATATAAACGACCCACCAGAGCGCAAAACCATAATCTAATATATAAAATAGCGAGTGCGATTAAAATCGCACTCTCGGCTTTCATCCCCGTTATAAATAACATAAAAGTCTTAATTCTTTTTGGAATTAAGACTTTTATTACGGGGCTTTCAGCCTTTCACGCTAAACATGGTAAGGTGGCTATGCCGCACCTACTGGGAGTAATATTATCTTATACATTTTTTGATTTTGACTTACTCAGCAAAAACCACCATATTTCTAAACCAATCAATCCTAAACCAGAGGCTGTAACTACTCCTTTTACCCATAGTGGTTGTTCAATACGTTGAAATTCACTTGTCTGTGATGTTTCAGATGTATGGGTTTGATGGGGCATTTGGGCTACTGTTCTATTGCTGGCGCCACCAAATAATAATCCCGAAGCAGCAATGCCAATAATTACCTTTCTAATCAACATAATATATGCCCCCTATGCAATTAGTTTGGGTCGGAAGTTACGTAGACGCAATGCGTTTGTTAATACTGATACTGAACTGAACGCCATCGCGGCGCCTGCAATAATTGGGTTAAGCAACCAGCCGAAAATAGGAAAGAGAATACCAGCAGCAATTGGAATTCCTGCTACGTTGTAAATGAAGGCAAAGAATAAATTTTGACGAATGTTGCGAATTGTTGCATGGCTAAGTTGAATTGCTGTTACTACACCTTGTAAATCTCCAGAGATAAGTGTGATGTCACTAGCAGCAATTGCTACATCTGTTCCTGTACCAATGGCTATACCCACATCAGCTTGAGCTAGTGCTGGGGCATCATTAATACCATCACCCACCATTGCAACAATTTTTCCTTCGCTTTGTAATTTTTTTACAGTGTCAGCTTTTTGGTCGGGTCGAACTTCTGCTAAAACATGTTTGATACCAACTTCTTTGGCAATAGTTTCTGCGGTACGGCGATTGTCTCCTGTAAGCATTACTACTTCTAAACCCAATTTTTGCAATGATTTTATTGCTTGGGTGGAAGTAGGTTTGACGGCATCAGAAATACCCATTAGTCCTTCGATTTTACTATCTACTGCAATATAAATTGCTGTTTTACCGAGGTATTCTAAGCGTTCTTTTTGTTGTTGCAATGCTTGTGTGTTTATATTTAACTCTGACATCCAGCGTTGTGTACCAATTTGTACTAATTGATTATCAATAATACCTTGTACACCGCTACCTGGTATTGATTCAAAATTGTTTACCTGTTGTTGGCGCCGTTGTTGTAGAGACGTTACATGTAACGTCCCTACATTTACATTATTGTTATTGTCTACATTTTGGGTTTGGGCGTATCTAACTACTGCTTCGGCTAAAGGGTGTTCTGAGTTGCGTTCGAGTGATGCTGCTAATTGTAATAATTTAATTTCATTAGCGTTTGCGGTTCCATTAGTGGTAATAAAATCTGTAACTGTAGGTTTGCCTTGGGTGATAGTTCCAGTTTTATCTAGGACAATTGTTTTGATTTTGTGCGCTAGTTCTAAACTCTCGGCGCCTTTAATCAAAATACCGTTTTCTGCGCCTTTACCCGTTCCTACCATTACTGATGTTGGAGTAGCTAAACCTAATGCACAAGGACAAGCGATAATTAAGACTCCTACTGTGGTAATTAAAGCAAGGGTCAAATTACCCATGATATTAAACCAAATTATGAAAGTAAGCAGCGCAATTGCAATTACTACAGGCACGAAAAATCCTGTTACAGAGTCAGCTAATCTTTGGATAGGCGCCCTACTACCTTGAGCTTGCTGCACAAGCTGGACAATTTGTGCCAACACGGTATCTTTTCCTACTCGTGTTGCTTTAAACTTAAAGCTACCAGTTTTGTTGATGGTGGCGCCAATTACTTCATCACCTGGTTGTTTTTTCACTGCTACACTTTCACCAGTCACCATAGATTCATCAATAGTCGATGTGCCATCAACTACTTCACCATCAACAGGAATTTTCTCACCGGGACGAACTAAGATTACATCCCCAATTTGCACCTCTTCAATAGGAATATCAATTTCTTGTCCGTCACGAATTAAACGCGCGGTTTTTGCTTGTAAACCAATTAATTTACGGATAGCTTCGCCAGTTTGTTTTTTCGCACGGCTTTCTAAGAGTCTTCCCAATAATATCAAAGCAATAATAACAGAGGAAGCTTCATAATATACGTCGGGTCGTAAACCTTGAGATATAAAAAAGTTTGGAAAAAACGTAGGAAATAGCGAATAAATAAATGCCGTACTTGTGCCTAATGCAACAAGAGTATCCATAGTTGCCGCATGGCGCTTAAAAGCTTTCCACGCATTACTATAGAAAGATAAGCCGCACCAAAATTGAATGGGAATTGTTAGCACTAGTTGTAGCCAAGGGTCATGTAACCACATAGGGATGAAAGGTATGTGTAATCCTGTCATCATTGGTATAGAACCAATAACAATTATCCCACTGAGAATACCTGCAACAACTACTTTGCGGGTTAGTTCATTAGTTTCTCTTGATTGTCTACGTTTCTCAGCCTCATCCTGTTGTGCAACTGGATTTTGTTCTTGTAATGGGTAAGCCGAATAACCAGCTTCATCTACAGCTTGTTGGATAGCTGTTACATCTGTTTTTCTAGGGTCATATTCTACTGTCGCTAGTTCGGCGCCATAATTCACAACACATTCCGAAACACCATTTACAGAACTAATTGCCTCCTCAACACCTCGCGCGCAAGAAGCACAACTCATACCACCCAACTTTAAAGTCGCATTTTCCATATATTCTTTCTTCATCAAAATCTTATGGGATAACCCGGAATGTGGAGTGGGCATTAAAATCTTGTGGAGTGGGCATCCAAATCTTGTGGAGTGGGCATCCTTGCCCGCCCACACCAAACATCACCCAACCGAATAACCAGCAGCAATAACAGCCTCTTTAACAACTACTTCAGGCGCCTGAGTCTCAACACTAACCAACTTTGTCTTCGGGTCAGCTTGCACCGTAGCATTAGGGTCAACAGCCTTTATCGCCTCTGTAATAGTGGCGCCACAAGCAGAACAAGCCATATTGGGAACTTTTAATTGAAGTGTCATATACATCACCCTATTAACAACTATTGTTATTGTGAAATCTCCCCTCTACTGGAGAGTCAAGGGGGTGAAGAAAGTTTTTGCTGAAATTATTCAAAAAGTTTAGTTCAGCATCAACTCAAGGGCGTAGTATTTATTGTGTCCGAGGAAAATTAGTTTGGATTTATGGGGATTTATTAGTTAGTACATAATTATATCAAAAATATAGAAGCTTACATCACCGCATAATCACTCATTTCTCGCATATAGGGAGGATAAAACCCCAGCACAATATCTTGCTTTGCCACACTCAACTCAACCAAATCAGCAGCAATATCATGCTCTGTTGAATTGTTGAAAATCCATACCTTTTCATTCCGGATAGCCAGATGTATTATACAGTGATGTACCCATCGCTGATGGTGCCAACCAAAATGCATAATCTGATAATGGTTTCGTTGCGTATCGAAAATAGTTTCAACTTCAAATTCACCATAGGCAGGTTTACTTTGAGCATAACTTATCAACAATTCCTGTACTATTTGCTGATAGTGTGTTAGTTTATCCATTGAACAATATCCTCATTTTTAACATTGTAAACAACTAGTTTTATCGAATTTTCTTGTATCATTGAAGCTGGAAAATCAAGTTGAAAAAAGGTGTTATAAGTTAAATCAGGTACTGCCAAATAAAGAATGCGATCGGCATCTTCACGGCGTAGTGCCGCTCGATAGTTGATAAATTGCCCCATTGCCATGTGGAACTGTGAGATTGTCGATGTACTGGCTAGAAAACTTTTAATTTCAACGGCAATTTTTTCAGTCCCTCGCTCCGCTGCTAATAATCGTTCCGCACCTAAATCAATCTCCATATCAACACCACCTACCTTAATTTCTAGTATATCGTGAGTAATATTCCAACCATCCTTGATTAAGGCGTTTTTAACAACTTCATGAAAACGATCTTTAGCCACAGCAGATTAACCACCCATTGAGTTTGTGACTCTAAACTATCACATTACCCATGCATATGCCTGTTAGTACCAAGCTTCCAGGTAATACAATTAGAACTCTTGTATTAACCATGCTTCGATTCTTTTTCGGCGCCTACAGGAGGAGATGTAAAAATTTTATTAAATAGAAGTGACTACAATACTGCTCGGTTAAGCTTTTTTCGGCATGATAAACAACGATATTATAAGGGTTTCAGCCTACGTTATCTCCTTAACCGAGCAGTATTGGAAGTGACTATTATGCTGTAACTAAAGTTCAAGATACAGGTATTGGTATTCCACTTCAGGAACTTCCTCACATTTATGACCGCTTTTACCGTGTTTCGAGTGACCGTTCTCGCAGCACTGGTGGTTCAGGTTTAGGTTTATCTATTGTTCAGGCTATAGTTAGTGTACATAAAGGAAAGCTAAATGTAGAAAGTGAATTGTGTAAGGGTACCACTTTTACAGTTCAATTACCTTTGGATAATACCAATTTTAAGAACAAAAGTTCTATTTCTTTATTCAAAGGTTAATATTACAAGACTCACTACAACTGCAATGAGGTGCAATATCTTTCGCAACAACTAAACCAGCACCAATAATATTACCCTTTTTAATAGTATTTTAGTGCTTACTTAGTTAAATTAAATACTTGATTTCTCAGTGGACTGAACAAGTCAGTACTATTTCTCAGTCAGAGATAGAAGTAAATTCATTGCTAAGTGCGGTATATAAGTAGACATAATATTAATTACATGATATCTTTACACTAAAGGGTTAAGAGCTTATTAAGGCTTCATTATTAATCAGTTATCCAGTGTGATAATAGTTGAAGTATTCAATAAGACATTATCAATATGAGCTTTAAATTGCATCTGTCCCAAATATCTTACTTACGAAGGAAGACTTTAATGAAAAGGGCAGAAAATAATATTGATGTGGAAAAGTTACTTGCAGAAAGTTTGACCAAAGCAGGTCTGATTGACGAAAAACAATTATGCTCTGTAGTTAAGCAGCAGCAGGTAAGCAAAAAAAGTCTCGAAACCATTTTAGTTGAACGAGGCTGGGTTAAACCACAAACAATTACATATTTCAAAGAGAATTTACAAAATAGCTTTGAGCAACAAACAATTTTAGAGCCTGAAAATATAACTATTAATCTTTCTCCTAAACTTGCTTTCAGAGTTTTTATAACCATAATATCTTTTCTTGTATCTGCAGGTCTGATTGGAAGCTTAAGTCAGCGGTATCTCCCTGACTTTTTCTTACGTGATGCTTTTGCTATTGCATTTAATCTTGATGGAGAAATGAATATACCCGCTTTCTACTCAGCATCGGCATTACTCTTTTGCTCAATCATTTTAAGTTTCATAACTTACATTAAAAAGAGTAGACATGATTCGTACACTCTTTACTGGGGGGGACTATCATTTATATTTGCTTTCCTGTCTTTCGATGAAATAGCTAGTCTGCATGAACACATGGTCGGACCAGTACGAACAGCTCTTGGAACTAGTGGCTTTCTATATTTTGCTTGGGTCATTCCCGCAGGCATTGGTGTATTAATCTTTTTACTAGTATTTTTGAAATTTATAACTAATCTGAATGCAAACACCAGAAACTTATTTTTGATAGCTGGTGCAACATTCATTGCTGGTGCAATAGGTTGTGAATTAGTAGGGGGCTATATTGTTAGCGTGTACACGAAAGAGTCTATCTTTTATATATTTGAGGTTACTTTAGAAGAGTTGTTAGAACAGTTAGGAGTAGCTATATTTATATATGGACTTTTATCACATATTAGTTTTTATACTAAAGACGCATTTTTGAAAATTCGAGTTCCCCATCGAAATAGAACTTACGTTGCATAAACCGAGTTTATAACATTTTATGCGTAAGTCTTGTATTCACCAGATAAAGATATAGAACCAGTATTTGATTTGCAAACTATATTAAATGAGTTATATGACCGTGCTAGCTATGATTTAGTAATCAATAAAAGAACTTAGATAAGTTTGGTAAATTTGTGTGGCAAGTAATAATGAGCGAACAAATGAGGTATCTAAAAAATGTTCTTTACCTTGTGTTTCTTCAGCTAATTTATCTGACATAAACATTTATAAATATTACTCTTCGGAAATATCATCAAAATTAATGCTACTTGGTATAGTATTAAAACCCAGTCTATCTAAAGCTATTATAGAGTTTTCAACGTCTGTATTATTAATGGTTCATTCCCATATGCGATGCAAGAGGTGGCGCTTATTAATACTCATGTAACACCTATAACGTCCACAGGCTAGAAGCCTGGGGCTATTGATACAAAGCCTACCTACGTAGGCTATTTTTTTAAGCCCACTTTCTGTGGGCTTTGTTCGAGAACGCCACACCATTCTATGGTGTTGGCGGGTTAATGGTATGTCGGGTATGATGTGACGGAGTTTAATAAGAATGCTGATACGAAATTTGGCGCCGCGTAACCCAAGGTCTTTGTACCCACAACACTTCCAGCAACCACCGCACTGGTAAGCAAGAAATTACGCCGTGTAGTTTTTCCACTCATAAGCTACTTGATGTAATGGTGTCTTTTTATATTTTATCTAAGCTTAAAATTTTCAACTTGATTTTTTACTGCAATATCAACTTGTTTTAAAAGCGTTTCTATATTTTGAGAATTATCAAGTACTACATTCGCACGCGCTATTTTTTCAGCAAGTGGCATTTGACTTTTAATTCTAGCTTGTGCTTGTTCTAAATTTAAGTTATTACGTTGCATTAATCTTTCTAACTGCTGCGACTCTGAGCAGCTTACAACCCATGTTTCTGTAACTATATCAGTCATTCCTACTTCAAATAATAAAGGGATAACTAGTATTAAAATATTATTGGATGATGTAATTATTTCTTGATAAAATCTTTCTTTTACATAAGGATGAATTAAACTTTCAACCCAAAGGCGTTCTGATTCATTATTAAATATAATCTCGCCTAATTTCGCACGGTTTAGTTCATTGTTTGTTAAGATATCTCTACCGTAACGTTGTGCGATTTTATTTAATATGGGAGAATTAGCGGCAACTGCTTCGCGCGCGTATATGTCAGCGTCTAATATGGGTAATTTATAAGTTTTTTCTAAATAGTTTGCTACTGTACTTTTTCCTGTGGCAATACCACCTGTTAGTCCTATTATACGTTTCATTTAATAAAAGGTTATGAATTGTAGAGACCGTATATGTACGGTCTTTGCTCCCGTTACGGAGACGTGACATGTCACGTCTCTACACCCCATTCAATTAGGGCTTGTGTTAATCCGGGTAAGGTGTATTCGACTGCTTCAACGTCTACGTGTCCGATAAGTTCGCGACAACTTTTTGATGTTTGTGGACCGATGGAGGCTATACATACACCCTCTAAATAATTATCGATGGAATTGTCGCCGAATACTTGTTTTGCTAGTTCACAAAAATATTGCACTGTTTTGGAGCTAGCAAACGTAATGATGTCTACTGTACCACTTTGCAGTGCAACTTCTGCCGAAGGGGGGATGCTTTTAGGACAGCATGACTGGTAAGCACTTACTTCGATGACTTCTGCACCCTTTGCACCCAATTCTTTTACTAAGACTTCACGTCCACCGCTTTCAACGCGCGGAAATAAAATCTTTTTATTTGTAAGTTCTTCTGGAAAGTTTTCAATTAATGAGTCTGCGACGAAGTTCGGGGGAATATAATCCGCACGTAGTCCTCTCTTTTCTAAACATTGAGCCGTTTTTTCTCCAACTACAGCAATTTTGACATTCTTTAATGAACGTGCATCGTAACCTTTCGTAAATAATCTGTCAAAGAAATATTCGACGCCATTGGTGGAAGTCAAGACTAGCCAATCAAAGCTTGATATATTAGCTATTGCATCGTCTAATTCTGACCAAGTAGAAGGTTGACAAATTTCTAGTGCTGGCATTTCTATAACATTGGCGCCACAGTCAGTTAGCATTTGGGAAAATGGACTTGACTGTCCTGCTGCACGTGTTACTAAAATAGTTTTGCCAGCAAGAGGGAGGGTTTGTGTTGGTGGAAGGGGAGAGATGTTGGTAGGCATAAATGGGTGAGTGCTACTTACCTATCGCTTGGTCGGTCTCTACATTGTCTGCTTGAAGGTACTTCCTGAGTTGAACTACTTCACCAATTGTAATTACTATTGGTGAGAGTGAAATATTTGCTGTTATTTCGAGAATTGTTTCGAGCGTTCCCGTCCAGATTTGCTGTTGGGGTGTCCCACAATAACGTACCACAGCAATAGGTGTTTTGCGCGACTTACCATATTTTATTAGCCGATATATTACTTCTGGTAGAGTACTACCACCCATCAGCACAACTAATGTTTCAATTGCCGCTAATGCCTCCCAGTTCAGTGCATCTGGTTCATGCGCTGTAAAAACTGCAAAACATCTACTCAGTACTGGGTCGGTTAAAGGTATGCCTGCTAAGGTCGGCGCCGCTATTGCTGAAGAAAGACCTGGTATAACTTCAAACTCACAATTCGCTGCTTTTAATGCTTCAATTTCAGAAGTACATCGTCCAAATATAAACGGGTCTCCAGATTTTAACCGTACTACTTGTTTTCCCTGTTGACAATATTGCACTAACAACTCGTTGATGGAAGCTTGCGCTGTACTTGGTTTTCCTCCACGTTTACCAACATCAACTTTCAAACAATCTGATGGTACCAACTCTAATAACTCCGCGTCAACAAGTGCATCATAAATTAGTACTTCTGTATGTTGTAAAAGTTTATAAGCTTTTACCGTTAAATATGCCACATCTCCAGGTCCGGCGCCGACAAGATATACTTTGCCCATTTGATATTATCGTAGGGCGGGTTTACAAATATCCACCCTTACTTAAATTCAGTATATCTACTAGTGCGGTTCATAAAGTTTTCTCTTATAACTTTGAGATGTGTTCCCCTGATCTCGGCTTAATAAAACTATTGATGTCAAAAGTTTATATCAAACTTGATATTCCTGATTTTTTAAGCGATTTAATTTTCTCCCATTAGGTAAGTTCTGTAGCGAATCAATAACTGGCAGGTATATTGGTATGTTGGCACAAATTAAATTTTCTTTACCGTATAAACGTTGCAAAGTATTAGTGAAATATAATACTGACAAAAGCTATTATGTTCAGTATTTGAAAGACTTTGAGACAAAAAGTGTCGAATATTGTTGGTGTCGTGCTAACCAAGCTTTAGAAATTGGTACCGAGGTTGATGGCTATTTATGTCCAAATAATAGTCTTGATAGTTTACCTACTCTTATTGTTGGTGAGTGTAAATCGATTATACCTAGCTTTGTTTAAAAACCCCTGAAACCCGGTTTCTTTTGGAAACCGGGTTTCTCGTATTTACGCAGAATTTACAATAACGGTTTTTTGAGTTTTTGCGCTTCGTTTAGAAACCAGGTTTCCTTTGGGTGTACTTGAAGGTTATTATAACTAGTGATGGGGAAACCTGGTTTCTCGTATTTACGCAGAATTTACAATAACGGTTTTTTGAGTTTTTGCGCTTCGTTTAGAAACCAGGTTTCCTTTGGGTGTACTTGAAGGTTATTATAACTAGTGATGGGGAAACCTGGTTTCTATGAATTTGCCGTCGTCTTCAAAGCTTTGTTCACCATTACCTTGTACTTTTACTATAATACGGCGCCTAATTGGTTTCCATTTTCCTTGTCTTGGTGCTATTTTTACGATAACTTGTTCTGCTTCAGTAGATACACTTATTTTTGTTGTTGAGTAAATATCTTTTTGATATTCAAAGCTATTTCCATCGTCTTCGTAGAGTGTATATTCACTGTTTCCTGGAAAGATTAGCAGTTGTAACTCGTTTAATGGATGTTCGTCAATGTATTGTGTGACTTGTTGCATGGGAATAACTGCACCTGCACGCGCGTATAATGGCATTCGCTCTAATGGTGCATGTGCCAAAATATGAGTGGCGCCATCTACATATTTTTCTCCTGTCCACCAATCGTACCAGGTACCACTCGGTAAGTATACAACACGATGCTCTACTCCCGGTCGATATATCGGCGCCGCCATTAAGTCACAACCTAATAATACTTGGTCATAAAGCATATAGGTTTTTGGGTCGTTGGGATATTCGTACACTAAAGGCCGTAAAATAGGCGCCCCAGTTGTAGCTGCTTGCCAAAATAAAGTGTAAAAAAAAGGTATTAATTGATAGCGCAAATTAATATACTCACGACAAATATTTTCTACCCTTTCACCAAATACCCACGGTTCATGACGCGCGGTACTCATCGCTGAATGTGCCCGCATCAACGGATACAACATTCCCACCTGCATCCAACGCGCAAATAATTCTGCCGTAGCATTACCCGCAAATCCACCAATATCACATCCAACAAATGCTACTCCCGAAAGCCCCATATTACAAAGCATTGGTAGCGACATTTCTAAGTGTTCCCACTGCGACTGATTATCACCCATCCATACACTAGAGTAACGCTGCACCCCTGCAAACCCAGAACGTGTCAATACGAACGAACGCTCGTTAGGGCGATGTTTAATTAAACCTTCTGCGCTAGATGCAGCCATATTCAAACCATAAAGGTTGTGAACTTCTGCATGGGTAGTATTATTTTCTGTTCCTTGTGGTGCATCGAGGGGAAACCAGATATGAGTACCACCATCACCGAATGGTCGGTCATTAATTGCGGGTTCATTCATATCGTTCCAAATACCAGCAATACCTATATCAGTGAGAGACTTATGTAAATCACCCCACCATTTTTGAACATCCGCACGCAAAAAGTCAGGAAATACAGATTTATCGGGCCACACATAACCATGAAATAATCTACCATCCGCTTGACGCACGAAGTAATCGTTTTTTATTCCTTCATCAAAAACATGGTAATTAGCTTCAGGTTCGTATTTTACTCCTGGGTCAATAATAGTTACAGTCTTGAAGCCATTTTGTTTTAAATCACTAATTAGTTTTTCTAGGTTCGAGAAGCGGGCAGGACTCCAAGTAAATACCCGAAAACCTCGCATGTAGTCGATATCTAGATGAATAACATCACAAGGAATACGACGAGTTCTAAATTCTTGTGCGAGTGTGCGTACTACTTCTTCTGATTCGTAACTCCATCTACATTGGTGATAGCCGATTGACCATTTTGGTGGTAGCGGCATTTTTCCTGTAAGTTGGGTATATGTATCGAGTATTTGCGCTGGTTTGGGGCCATATATAATGTAATAGTCTAATTCCCCGCCGCGCGTTTCCATTTTCCATACACCAGGTTGTTCGGCGCCGATATCAAACTGGCTCCAAAAAGTGGTATTAAAGAAAATCCCATATGCAACATGTGGACGCAGCGCAATAAAAAATGGAATAGCGTGATACATTTCGTCAGTGAGCGAACCATAATCTAAAGCGTCTGTAGTCCAGTTTGTTTTGACTTCGCTGCGTTTATCGAGTAACCCAGTACGTTCGCCAAACCCATAAAAATGTTCGTCAGCTTCAATACACTTCCATCCTGCAACGGCGCCAAGTCTCCAACCCATATTAGTGGTAGCATCAGTAGCGAAAGGGCGCCCATCTAAATCAAAGCAAGTTATTCGACTTGAAGATTTATCTATATATATATGTATAGATTCTGTTTTTATTTGGACAGATGTATCTGTATCATGCACCTCAAATGAGACTGGCGCCCATTCAGAATCATCACGTGTTACTGCCCAACTTGGACGCTCGGTAAACTCACCCTGTGGCGCCAAACGGACTCGTAATAAATTAGGCGCCAGTACAGCAATGGAAAACTTAGATGAGTCGCAATCAAAAATAATAGTTCTATCGTATTGCTTCCAAGCTTGAACTTGACCGATTTTCGTCCAGGGTTGGTCTGTGGTAGGCAGTTTCCCGAAATATTGTGGCATAAATAAGCGCGCTTTGTTTTTGATACCACAAATAAATGTAAACAAAATACGTGTCAATAAATTATCTATCTTAAGAAATACAATTAATAATTTTTTCTGCCTTGTATAGCATGTTCGGTAACGTAATCATAATAAAATTTATGTAGAGACGTTACATGTAACGTCTCTACGTATTTGTTTATAGGTATAAATACGTATTAATTAGCTGAAGAATCATGAAATTTGATTTAAAGCACTTGTCTAATAAAGGGTGTCTCTATAACAACTATAAATAAGACTATTAATTACTTTCATTTAATTTATTAATTCAAGTTAGTTAGAAATTTAAACTTTGCTTTTACTAATTCATGTTAGACTAATATTACTTAGAATCAGGGTCTAAAGGCTTGGCGCCTTATTATCGAGTTTTGTCTACAATCAGAATTAAAATTATTAAAAATAATTAATGTTTTGAACGAGCGCTTTGTTACATTTGCGTGTAATTTAGTATTTAATATAAATTTATATGAATATATCTGAAAAACAATTAATAATAAAGCAAGAAATATTACTGCATCGTATTGCGAATCGCGTTCGGCAATCATTGGAATTAAAAGAAATTTTGAGTGCAATGGTTGGAGAAATGCGCGCGTATTTAGACACCGACCGTGTTAAAATTTATCAGTTTAACTCAGATGGTAGTGGAGTTGTAATTGCAGAATCACTTGCAGAAAACCAACTACCTTCTTTAAAAGGTTTGCATTTTCCTGCGGATGATATTCCTTTGTTTGCTCGCGAATTATTTGTACAAGCACGACAACGCACTATTGTAGATTTGACGACGCAAGAAATTGGTGTTAGTCCTCTTAATCAGCAAGAAGAATATAACGAAAACCAAGATATTCGCTATCGTCCTATTGACCCATGCCATATTGAATATTTAAAAGCAATGGGGGTAAAATCATCTGTAGTTGTGCCGATAGTTTTGGAAAACGAGCAAACAGGCAAATATCAACCACCTTCACTACATTCATCAGCACAACTATGGGGACTATTGGTATCACACCATTCTAAACCTCGCAAAGTCACAGAAGAAGAACTACAACTTATTCAAGCAGTGGTTGACCAAGTTTGCATCGCGATTAGTCATTCAATTTTACTCAACCAAGTTCGTGAACAAGCACGTCAAGAAGCAAATATAAATAATCTTACAAAAGTACTTTACACTTCTCCAACTGTAAAATTACAACCTGCGCTTGAAGAAGTGGTGAAAACCTTTAACGGTTCGGGAGGAAGGTTGTATCTGCTAGCTTCTGACAATCAACCAGTAGAAATTTATACATGTGGAACCCAACCAGATTCAATAGACACCGAAGAAAGTCGAGTAGTTGAAGAAAATCAGTTGTGGCAAAAGTACTTACATTCAGTCGTAGAAACATTAGTTGATCAAACTGGTTATAAACCTTGGTCAGTAGAGTGGATGCGAAACATGTACCGTATTGGTAAAGCTGATGTTGAAAACTCACAGGTTAATTCCAAATTATGGGCAATAGATGATTTATATAGAGAACCGCTATTTCGGACTTTAGCTCCATTTTTTGAATCGTCTCGAATTCGTAGTTTGTTAATTATCCCTTTGCAGTATGGTGAAAAAATTCTTGCTTGTCTTACAATTTTTCGCTCTGAAGTTGATACCGAAATTACTTGGGCAGGATATCATAACCCCGACACACGGCAATTAATGCCACGACAATCTTTTGAAGTTTGGCGCCAAATTAAAACAAATCAAGCACAAGTTTGGAGTGAGAATGAGATTCGATATGCGAATGCAGTGGGTGAAAGATTTGCAACTGCTGTTGTACAATATCGTTTATATCAACAAGTACAAGCGCTGAATACAAACTTAGAATTACAAGTGCAAGAGCGCACCAATAACCTAAAACTTGCTCAAACACAGCTTATTCAAAGTGAAAAAATGTCAAGTTTGGGGCAACTTGTTGCAGGAATCGCACATGAAATTAATAATCCCATTAACTTTATATATGGCAACATAACTCATGTTGATACCTATACTCAAACTTTATTAGATTTATTTAAAAACTATCAAAATAAATGTCCACACCTGACACAAAGCTTAAAAGAGAAAAATGAACAAACAGATATTGAATATATCTTTGATGATTTACCTAAACTTTGCGACTCACTAAAAGCAGGCGCCGAACGTATTAGCAATTTAGTAACTTCCCTACGAACCTTTTCACGTTTTGACCAAGCCGAAATCAAAAAGGTTGATATTCACGAAGGAATAGAAAGTACACTTTCACTATTACAACATCGTTTAGAACCGTCTGGTACTGGCGCCCAAATAGAAATCATAAAAAATTACAGCAAACTTCCCTTAGTAGAATGCTTTGCAGGTCAACTAAACCAAGTATTCATGAACTTACTACTCAATGCCATCGACGAATTACAAGCATGTGACCAAAACCCCAAAAAAATCGTCGTAATAACCACTTCAGTGGTTGATAACTCCATCCAAATATCCTTTACAGACAACGGCAGAGGAATAAAACCATGCCATCAACATAAAATTTTCGACCCATTCTTTACAACCAAACCCGTAGGTAGTGGTATTGGACTAGGATTATCAATTAGCTATCAAATAATTGAACAGCACAGAGGCAAACTTTCTTGCATATCCCAACCAAATCAAGGAAGTAAATTTATAATTGAAATTCCCATACAACTGTATTGAAGAAAATGCTGTGATACGCGCGCTATGTTTTCTGACTTTCTATGCTAAGATATTTAGCACTCAGTATTGTTAAAGCCTGTGTTTCGTAGCCATTTTTTATTATTTGGGTTAAGATGTTTACATTTTTATTTAATAATCTGGCTTGGACAAACAGTTGTTCTTGCTGAGATTAAACCTGATAATTCATTATTGAGTGAATCATCGTCAGTTAGGCAAGGGGTTAATGTTGGAGGAAAAATAGGAGAACGTATTGATGGTGGTGCAGTACGAGGCGCCAATTTATTTCATAGCTTCACAGAATTTAATATTAATAATGGTCAACAAGTTTATTTTTCCAATCCCGCAGGAGTTGAAAATATCCTGACGCGCGTAACAGGGAGTAACCGTTCTGATATTTTAGGAACGCTAGGGGTGTTGGGAAATGCAAATTTGTTTTTAATTAATCCCAACGGCATAATATTTGGAGCAAATGCACGGTTAGACATTGCAGGTTCGTTTGTCGCGAGTACAGCAGATAGCTTGATGTTTGACAATAGCTTTGCTTTTAGTGCTACTAATCGTCAAATTCCACCTTTATTAACTATAAACGTACCTCTAGGTTTGCAATTTGCTACTACTGCTAAACCAATTCAAGTAGAAACAGGTAGGTTAGAAGTACCCACAGGTAAAGCTCTTGCTTTAGTAGGTGGTAATATTTTCCTTTCTGGCGCCACTTTACAAGCAACAGCAGGACGAGTTGACTTAAGTTCGATAGCAGAAAATGGGACTGTTGGAATAAACATGGAAAACAATCTTCTAAAATTCCGTTTTCCAGAAGCGGTTGCAAGGGGCGATATTTTTCTTTCTCAAGCAGCGCTGGTTAATACTAGTGGTGAAGGGGCTGGTGATATACAGCTATTTGCTAGACGGGTGTCTTTAACTGAGGGTTCTCGATTAGTTACAAATACCTTGGGCGCCAATATTGGTGGTAGTTTATTAATAGATGCTTCTGAATCTGTAGACTTAGCAGGTATTCGAGCCAATAATAATTCAGGTGGAATATTTGCTCGAACGCTTGGAAGTGGCGCCGCTGCAAATGTCACCATTAATACAAATAGGTTAACTGTTCAAGAAGGTGCAAGGATATCGACTGCCACGTTTGACCAAGGACGGGGTGGAAGTTTGCTAGTGAATGCCCAGTCAGTAGAAGTGATTGGTGCAACAGTTAGTGGAAAACCTTTTAGTGCTTTTTTCGTAGATTCGGAAGGTAGCGGAGATGCTGGAAATATTACGATTAACACTTCTAGTTTAATTCTCCGAAGTGGTGGATTTATTGGTGTTGCCACGGTTGGTGATGGACGTGGAGGAAATCTCATTGTTAATGCAAAAGAGTCTGTACAACTTCTTGGTACTACTCCTGATGGAAATATAGCAAGTAGTTTTGCTGCTTTTACACTCGGCGCCAAAGATGCAGGAAATGTAACTATTAACACTGGGAAGTTAGTTATTAATGATGGAGCGGACATT
Source organism: Calothrix sp. PCC 7716 (assembly GCF_019977735.1). Lineage (GTDB taxonomy): Bacteria > Cyanobacteriota > Cyanobacteriia > Cyanobacteriales > Nostocaceae > Dulcicalothrix. The sequence goes on from NZ_AP025018.1 coordinate 3,162,524, forward strand.
TTTGCTGCAACTTATGGAGCGGGTAGGGGTGGAAATATAACAGTCAATGCCGAAAATGTGGAAATTAGTGGCACTGGAAAGGTGGGAAATACTGTGTTTGCCAGTGGCTTAGTATCGCAAACCGAATCCCAAGCTACTGGTAATGCTGGCGATGTGTTTGTTACAACTGGCAAATTAACTGTTAGAGATGGGGCAAGAATATCAGCTTCAACATTTGGTGCTGGCAAAGCTGGGAATGTAACTATTGATGCTTTTGAATCTGTAGACGTGTTTGGCACTTCTTTTAATCAAGAGTTAGCTAGTCGGCTTTCTGCTCAAGTCAATACAGATGCTACAGGGAATGGTGGAGAATTACAGATTACCACAGGTAAATTCAGTGTTAGGGATGGCGCCCAAGTATCTGCTTCCACATTTGGTGCTGGTAATACTGGCATTTTAGTTATTAATGCTAGAGATTTGGTAGAAGTTAGTGGCGCCTCGGCTAATAATCGCATTGCCAGTGGATTATTTAATCAAGTTGGTAGTGGTGGCACGGGGAATGCCAGAGATTTTAGAATTGATACCAAACAGCTAATTGTAAGGGATGGAGCAGAAATATCCGCATCGACAAGAGGTAAAGGTAATGCAGGTAGCTTGGTAGTCAATGCTAGTGAGTCAGTGCGAGTTGTCGGTACAGGACTTAGTGGTTCGCGCGTCACAAATTTGTCAGCACGTTCGTTTGAAGATGGTAACGCTGGAGATTTACGAATTACAACGGAGAAATTGTTCGTCGAAAATACAGGTAAAATCAGTGTTAGTGGTACAGGCGCCGGTCAACCAGGTAGTTTAGAGGTAACAGCAGGAACTATTTCTTTAAATCAAGGTAGGATTGATGCGGAAACTACTTCTGGTGGTAATGCCAACATTAGATTACGTTCTAATGATTATATATTGATGCGGAATCAGAGTTTAATTAATGCCAGAGCTTTGAATAATGGTAATGGTGGCAATATCAATATTAATACAAATTTTCTAGTTGCTGTTGACGACCAAGACAACGACATTATCGCCAATGCTTTTAAAGGTTCGGGAGGGCGCATTAATATCAAAGCTGAAAGTATCTTTGGAATTGCACCACGCGACGAGTTAACTATAAGAAGTGATATTAATGCGAGTTCAGAACTGGGAGTTGATGGAACTATAGATATCAATACACCTGATGTAGACCCTAGTCGCGGACTTATAGCTTTACCTACAAATTTGGTAGATGCTTCTCAGCAAATTGCTCAAAACTGTCGAACGGGAGGTGTAACAACTGCTAGCAAAAGTGAGTTTGTAATTACTGGTAGAGGTGGTTTACCAACTAACCCTAGCGAACCTATAAGTGGTGATGCTGTTTGGCAAGATTTGCAGTTTTATTCTGATAATGTAGAAGTATCGCGTGATGGTCGAACACCACTACCTGTTAACATTATCGAAGCTCAAGGATGGATTATTGATAGCCATAAAAATGTGATTCTTGTTGGTAGCACAGGCATCGCTGCCTGTGAAATGATGTAATTATATTTACCACAGAGGCACAGAGAACACAGAGGAAGATCAATGAACCACATAAGGAGCGAAGATTTCCCGCAGGGTAGGCACAAAGGACACAAAGGAAGAGTTATTAAGAGTTTGGTTAGGTGCCGCAATTGGTGTAGTGGTGTCAAAAACTTGATATTTGGTTTAATTATAATTCTCATACTTAACATACTTCCATTTCACCAGGTTGAAGCTCTTCCTGTATTAGTTCAACAAGGTAAAGAACTTTTTCAAGCATCACGTTTTACTGAAGCTGTAACTATTTGGCAGCAAGCACTTAATCAACAGAAAGCTCAGGGGAATCTATCAACACAAGCAATGCTGTTAAATCATTTGTCTCTAGCTTATCAGGAGTTAGGACAATGGCAACAAGCAGAAGCTGCAATTAGCTCAAGTCTTAAACTTATTCAATCAAATCGAAACTCTAATAATCTCGTTTCTAGAAAACTTATCTTTGCCCAAGCACTCAATACCCAAGGCAGTTTACAATTAGCGCAAGGTAAAACAGAGCAAGCTTTGCACACTTGGCAGAAAGCAGCAGGCGCCTATACAGAAGCTGGTTCTATTTCTGGAAAAATAGGCGCCAGTTTGAATCAAGCTCAAGCGCAACAAGCTTTAGGGATGTATTTACAAGCGCGTAAAACATTGAAAGAGTTAGAACAAACGCTCTTAAATCAACCTGACCAAGAATTAAAAATTACAGGATTGCGTAGTTTGGGCAATGTGTTAAGACTTGTGGGAGATTTGAATGATTCTCATCGCGTTTTAAAGCAAATTACAAAGATACAAAATATAAATACAACATTTAAGCAGCATCTGAGCCTTACCTTTTTGAATTTGGGCAACACTGCGCGCGCTCAAGGAGATACAGAAGCTGCATTAGCATATTACAAGCAAGCAATCGCAACTTCTTCTCGTGGAATTAAACAGCTTCAAGCTGAAATTAATAAATTGAGTTTATTAATTGAGACTAAGCAACAAGCTGATGCTGAAATTTTATCTCAGCAAATTTTAAGTAAACTTACTGATTTACCGACCAGTCGAGTAGCAGTTTATGCGACTATTAACTTTTCTCAAAGCCTGATGAAATTGGGAGATGGGAATCAAAAATCATCGGCTAAAATACTTGCAAAAGCTATTCAAAAAGCTAAAAATTTAGGCGACCAACGAGCGGAGTCTTATGCTTTGGGTTATCTGGGTGGAGTGTATGAAAAAAACCAGCAGTGGTCGCAAGCTCAAGATTTAACACAAAAGGCTTTGCAAATAGCACAAGCTATTAATGCCTCAGATATTGTATACCAGTGGCAGTGGCAATTAGGACGAATTTTAAGGGCTAGAGGAGCAGTCGAGCAAGCAACAGGCGCCTATAAAGTTGCTTTTACAACGCTCAAATCTCTACGTAGTGACTTAGTAGCAATTAACCCGGATATTCAATTTTCGTTCCGTGAAAGCGTAGAACCTTTATATCGGGAATATGTAGAAACGCTATTATCTGAGGAAAATTCGGGGAAAATAGAACCTAGTCAAGAAAACTTGAAACAAGCTCGTGCAGTAATTGAATCTTTACAACTGGCAGAGTTAGATAATTTCTTTCGTTCGGCTTGTTTACAGGGACAAATAGTTCCAGTCGAGCAAATAGAGCAGTCGCAAGCAGCAGTAATTTATCCCATCATCCTTAAAGACAAACTCGAAGTAATTGTGAGTATACAAGGGCAATTACTTCATCACTACAGTACAAAAGTATCTCAAGCACAACTAGAACAGGTTTTGGAAGAGTTACGACTGTCTTTAGAGAAACCTTATACTACACCAGAAGGTAAATCGCTTGCACAAACAGTTTACAGTTGGTTGATTAGCCCAATAGATACAGAACTATTACAAAAACAAATCAAAACACTTGTATTTGTCTTAGATGGTAGTCTGCGAAATGTGCCGATGGCTGCTTTATATGATGGCAAACAATATTTGGTAGAGAAATATAGTATCGCGCTAACACCTGGATTAGAGTTGCTGGGTCCTAAACCTTTAAACCGAGGCAAAATAAAAACTTTGGTTGCTGGACTTACAGAAGCACGACATGGGTTTAGCTCATTACCCAATGTGAATGATGAAGTCGCGGCAATTAAATCAGAAATACCTAGCGAAGTACTGTTAAATCAGACATTTACTAGTTCCGCACTACGAAAAGAGGTTGATACGCTTCCTTTTTCGGTTGTGCATCTAGCAACTCACGGTCAGTTTAGTTCTAATGCTGACGAAACTTTTGTACTGGCTTGGGATAGACCAGTAAAAGTTAACGAATTAAGGGAATTGCTACGGGGTAGAGAAGAAATTCAACCGGAACCAATAGAACTACTTGTTCTAAGTGCTTGCGAAACAGCCGAAGGAGATAAACGAGCCGCCTTGGGACTTGCAGGTATTGCTGTACGTTCAGGCGCCCGTAGTACTCTTGCTTCGCTGTGGAGTTTGGATGATGCATCTGGCGCCCGCTTAATAAGTCACTTTTACCGGGAGTTAGCCAAAAACAATATTACAAAAGCAGAAGCACTGCGACAAGCGCAACTAGAGCTACTAAAAGACCCAGATTATCGACATCCCATACATTGGGCGCCTTACGTGTTGCTGGGTAATTGGCTGTAGAGACGTGATATATCACGTCTCCACCATCGCGTTTCCACATCACCAAAAAAATAGTTTCAAAAAAAATTTTCGTGGTTACTGCATAAATCAGAAACACCAAACGTGTATTGCGGTAACAGGAAAAATAAGCACACTCAAATTAATAAGCTTGACCTGTTACTCACAAATTAAAACACACAACAGGAGTTCTGAAAATGTCTATTAAATCATTAACCAAAGTTGCACTTCCATTAGTATTTGCTGCCAGCGCTTTTTCTTCAGCAAGTGTTTTTGCAAATGTCAAACAATCCTCTCAAGCACAAAACTTAATTGCTAGCGCTCCTACCAAACAGTTAATAGCTACTGTTCGGTCGCAAGGAGAACCCCAACGAGGTCAAAAAGGTCGTTCCAGTGGAAATTTTAGCACAGATAATATGCCAAAAGGCTACAACAATCTTTGTTGGGAAGTATCTGAAACTTCTGCTGTAAACCCTTCTGGAATTAAATTTAATGTCAAAGAGGATTTACGTGTACTAAAAGACAAAACTCACTTTAGCAACGTGATTCCTGGTACAAAAACTGGTGTAAAAAAAGCTCGTAACCTCTATATTTCAAGTCCGGAAGGCGCCTACGATAAATTTGGTAATACAGTCGGATTTGCTGTGAATGTATATGCATGTAATTAAAATTATTGCCTAGTAGTAGGGTGGGCACTGCCCACCATACCTAATACCTAAAAATAAGGAATTTCAACTATGTTTATAACAAATAATCTCAAAAATCGTAAATCGCTACTATCAGTTATTACGCTTTTAAGCCTCGGCGCCCCTTTATTTACTTTTTCCCAAGCACAAACTGCAAAAGCCAATTCTAACTTCGTTAATTGCATTTCTCAAGCAGGGGTAGACATTTGTGTAGAAGCAGATAAAAGTTATTACAATCTCTACACTAAATCTGGGTCGGTGACAAGTCAAAAAGTATCGATAGATGGTGGAGAACATTGTCCTGTTTTTGGTGCAATGGATACAGCAAACAGTCAGCTTCGAGTTGAGGGATGCACATCATACTTTAGACCACCGCAATTGAAGGGTGCTGTTCAAATTTGTAATTCGGGAGCATGTAAAACAGAACCAATAACCTTGAATTTTCCAAATCGCACAATGTCATCGGACGATAGATTCGTTGGCGCCAAGGGATACCATTTGTATTTGGATGGCGCCTTTATTGGAACTATGGAGAAGGCTACGCGCCAGGAAGCAATAACTCATTTAGAATTGACTAAAAAAACATATCCTAATAAGAAAATAGAAGGCTATTTCAACGGTCAAAAAATTGGCTATGAGTTGTTTTGGAATGGTGTGCGTGTTGGATTTGAGCCAAGTTGGGATACAGAACAAGCTATCGCTAATTTGCAACAAAACAAGCAAGCTTATCCTAATAAGCGAGTTGAAGGTATATTAAACGGTAAAAAAATTGGTTACGAGTTGTTCTGGGATGGTGTGCGTGTTGGATTTGAGCCAAGTTGGGACAAAGAACAAGCAATAGCTAATTTGCAATGGAATCAGAAAACTTACCCGAACACGAAAGTTAAAGCATTACTAAATGGTGAAAATGTTTACTTACCTAGTATTCCTAGCACTCGTCCAAATTAATCTTAATTGCTTATTTGTAGGGTGGGCATAAACCACCTTACTTATTACTTATTTGTATAAACTAATAATAGATTAGAGATAACGTCGTATTCTTCATAATATTTATTTCTCATTCAGCAAGAACGACGCCCGTCGCGTGTAACAGTTTAGAGGTTAGTTGATGGTTTTTTGAGGGAGAGGATAAGCGTCATATCTTGCGTAGGTGAAGGAGAAAACCCATAGTACTGATAAAATTGCTTCGCTTCTTCTGATATGGCGTGTACTACTATACCGCGAATCCCTACTATTTCCGCCGCTTGCGTAGTACGAAGCACAGCATCTTGTAATAATGCTGTACCTAAGCCCTGACCCTTCCATGCGGTATCTACTCCAAGCCTTCCCAGAATGACTACAGGTACGGGGTCTGGCATATTGCGTTTTATAGGTGATGGTGTGTCGATAAGTGCTAATGCTCCGGAAGAGAGACAATAATAGGCAATAACTTTTTGTTCATTCGTTACAACATAAGTACGTGATGCATTATTTTTCTGGTTGGTAAATGCACGACGTTTTAACCAGTCATTGAGACTGATAACCCCGCAATCAAAATTATCCAGTATGTGTGTATCAGAGAGAGGAACGGGGGCTTGAAGCATTATTTAATCCACGGTTTTTTTGCATTCATCAAGCGTTCAAATCCTTCATTTTGAGGAGGACTATCCAGAACACTCAGAAAATACTTGTATGTTTCTTCATCTACTTGCAGGAAGGTTTGGTCAAGCAAAGTATCCTCTGCCGCGCGTCGTGCAGCATCAATCATGAAGTCAGAATATGATTTACTTTGTGCTTTTGCTGCCCTGTCAATGAGTACCCGCACATCCTCACGGATATGCAAATTGACAGTATGAGTAGTAATATCAGGGTTGTTATTTGATTGCATACTATTCTCCTTTAACCTTATACATAGCACATAACTACTATATACACAATGTGTATTTTGTTTGTAAATTTTGTAACTTCTGCCACAAAAAAGCCTGCTTTATGAAATAAAGCAGGGTTGGAAATTATATGTGGTCTAGTTTAGAAAACTTTATGAAAGAACGTCTAAGCATTCAATTTCTATAACTTTGCTGTTTTTAACGGTGAAAATAAAAATAGTAGGACTAGGATTACTAATGCTGTAATTGAATAGGCTTACATTACCGTTTTTAGAGGGTTTGATTTTACCATATGTTTTAATCAATTTGCTTTGACTATCACCTATTTTTACTCCATCTGGGGTGGCATAGTTAGAACCGTTAGCTTTAATTTGATATACATTATAGCTACCAGGTTTGGAACCTTCACCCAATTCAACTGTAATTCCTGAATATTTAAGAGTTCTAGTTTTACCAACGGCGCCAAGAAAGCTGTCACTGACTTGTAAAGGTTTACCTAAAATTTTTCTTACTTGTGCTTCAGACATCGACAGTTTGATACCACCCACTCCAATGCGGTCGTAAGTTATTTTTGCTGATTTAGCAGTATTTTGAGAAATTTGATAAGTTGTAGGAGTGGTCGCAATTGCTTGACTATGGGTATAGTTAGCAAAGGGGATAATAACAGTAGCTACTGCGAAGGAAATTGCTTTTAACATAATTAGATTCTCGATTAGTGTTTTTTGCTAATCGCTATCACGTTGATGTTGGCAAAATTATGCACTCTACTGCCAAAATATCCCCAAAATTTTTTTTATCGTCAACTACTGTTTATTTTGGCAACATGGAACAACAGGCGCCGTAGCCAAATTACTTAAATTAGTTTGCGTTAGTAAGTCAGTCCAAGCTGATATAACTTCTGGTTCTCTACGCTTGCTGTTTTGAATTTGCTCTCCTAGTGTTGTGAGGGCATCGTGCCACATACCATTATTGGCATAAAAAGCTGCACGCTGTACAGGCGCCTGCAATTGTTGGAGTTGCTGTTTTTGTGTTGCATTTAAGGCAACTTGGGTTACAGAACCGCGCACAAAAACAGAACTTGAGGGTTTATCTGGGTCGCAATAAACAGAGAAAGTCCAGTTATATGATTTTCCTGGCTGTAAAGCGACAGTTGGTTTCACTGTCACGCTCACAACTCCAGCAGGCGCCTGTGGATTAAACTTTGTCTTATATATATAGTTATCTGCTTCATCCTGTAGTACAAACTCTACAGACAATTTGCTGGTTAATTTTTCTGGTACGTAAAACCAAAATTTGGGGTTTTGCGATGCTGACTGTCCCCAAATAAACTTTTGTGTGCCTTGAGTTTCTGGTACTAATGCTGTTAGTGATGCATATGATTTACAAGGGCCGCGACTACCACCTCCTCTACCTCTACCACGTGGGGCGCCTGGGTTAGGTGGTTTTGGAGTAGAATAGCGTATTGAGGTTCTAGCTGTTTGAGCGTTTGCTTCTAAATAATTAGAAAAACTGGCAAGGGTTAAAGCTATTAGACAAGTAAACTTAATAGTTCGTGAACAAAAAATGTTTTTCATTTTAGTTTTTTGGTTAAATAATATACCTGACTACTAGAAACAATTAAAGTTAGTATTGGTGGTACTAAAGGTAAATAGCATCCTTGTATCAGTAAGACAAAGCAAGTTAGAGCCAATGTTCCTACTGTTATACTTAAAGTAATAATAATTAAAGAATTTCTGTGAAAATACCAGGTAATTAAACCACCCGTTAAAGACCAAACCCAAATCCAGCAAAATTCACCCCATTGAGGTAATACCCACAATAAAGGTCGTTTATCTAATGCTGCACTAATAAGCTGGCTAACCATTTGTGCTTGCAGAAAAACCCCTGGTGTGCGCTGTACAAAACCTCTACCATATGGTGTAGACCAATAATCTCCACTAGATGCCGATGTGACTCCAATTAAAACTATTTTGTCTTTAATCGCACTAGGGTTAATTTGTCCAGAAAGGATTTGATTAAGGGTTACTTGTTGAGCAATATTTCGAGGTGAGGAGCGGTAATTTAGTAACAGTTGAATGCCATTGGTATCTACAGGTTCATATCCCAAGGCTGGACTTTTAAGAGATGGAAATGTGGTATTGCCTAGTTTGATTCCTTGTGAGCTAAATTCCGCTTTTATACCTTGAGCTTTTAAGTAATTGAAAGCTAATTGAACATTAAAAGCTTTATCAGTAGTACAAGGTGAAGTAGGGTCTGGAGATAATTGTAAAAGATGACGACGCAAAACTCCATCGCTATCTTCAACAAAATCGCTAAAACCTAGTCGCGCGCTTGGAATTTCTGGAGGTGGTGCAATACCTGTAGGGTCTTGTTCTGTGTCGGTGCTTTTGCAAATTGCAATTAAAGAACTTTGCTGCATTCGCTTAACTAATTCTTGCTGGTTAGGACTAACAGCAAAATCTCGGTATATGTCTAGACCAATTATTTGTGGTTGGTGCTGCTCTAATTTTGTTAATAGTAAGTTGAGATGTTTATCTGATAAAGAACCTAGTCTTGGTTCTGTTCCTTGCGATTGAATATCTTCTTCTGTAATGGTAACAATTAATAACCGTGGGTCTGGGTCTGATTCTGGTCGTAATTGCATTAAAGTGTCATATGCATGGAATTCTAAGGTTTGAATGATATTTAAATTACGTAAAAATACTAATAATATAGTAGTTAATAAGCTACTTATAAACACTAACGGTAACTGGTGCCAGTTGGGTTTTGGTAGTTGAATTATACGCCGACCGCGCAGTTCTTGCCAATTAACTGGCGCCTCTGCTGGATTTTGACAGATTACAGGCAACCAAGTAGCACAAGGAAAATCTCCTTCTAATGACTGTAATTTTTCTCTAGCTTCGCGGACTGCACTATATAAAGATTGCCCGCGCGCAAAAGTAGTTAGAAAATGTTTCAAAAATTCCTGTGCAATTTTATCTGGTACAGGTTCTCGCATCACAATTACTTGGGGTAAATGCAAATCAGCTAAATCGCGCGCAAGTCCCAAACCATCACACGAGTTAAAGATTGCTAGCTTCAAACCTTGAGCTATCGCTTTTTGCAAACCATATCGTAACTGGTCAATAGTCAAACTAGAAGTTGGGTTAATTTGAATTTGCCCCTTTCCTTGACTGGTACTGTGTCCTGCAAAAAAAAGGATGTCCCAACCAGACTCCCATAATTGCTCGGTTAACTCAGTACGACTTGGTTCAATCAAAAATTTTAATTTAGCATTGGGTAATTGCTGAAGCAAATGAAGGTCTGTCTCAATATCAATACGTTGACGGTCACCTAAAATAGCTAAAATCCTCACTTTACCTTGAGTATTTTTTGTAGCTGTTTTGATGGAGCGGGTATAGTCTATTGGACTCAGGGCAATTTCTGCCTGGGGATAATCTATCAAAAAATGCCACAAACACCAAGGCAACTTTAATACTTGTTCATATTCTGCCGTAATCATCAAACGAATATTATCTGTTGGTGTTAGTTGTGTGCGTAGTTTCCGGTCAATATTCAAAAATGTCGATGCGTTCAACCAATCATTGAGACTATGTTTTAATTCTTGACTTAGTTTTTCAAACTCTGCTTGAGAAATATGAGTAACATCCTCTTCCTCAATTTCAAATCCCCCAATTTGCTGACTACGCCATCCTAAACTGCCATACAGTGCTGTGTATAGCTGTTGCCAACGTTGATAAAGATTTTCGAGTTTTGGCGCCGCAGGTAATTCCCCAGTAAATTGCATTGGTGTGGAAACATCTGTAAGCCAAAGTTGAGCGATGACAGCAGAAAAACCCTGCTGTAAATTTCCTTTACCTAAATTGAGGACGATTTGTTTGTTCATGGTGGTTGTTATGTAAGGGAGACGTGACATGTCACGTCTCTACACAATTTTCTGTGAAACAAAAATCATCTAGTGACACTTGTAAACTAAATTGTGCATTTGTAGGACATTTAAACCGCTTTAATTGGATGGAGTTATCCTGATTTCTAGCAGTAATCGACTGGATAATTTCTCCAGATGCAGAAATTAACTCTAGTTTGGCTTGTTCTGGTAAATATTGCGCGCGTTCTTTCGCATGTAGTTGAACACGAACCAAGAGCCTACCATCAGTTTCTTCTGTTAATATCAGCATTAAAACTAAAGTTTGATTACCTTGTTTTGTCGGTAAATCAATCAACTTAGCTTTTTGAATTGATGTTTGTTCTGTATCAATACCTTGTCGAAAGCTAAAAGCAAAATTTGGCTCTTGATTAAATAATGCTTCGATGCTTTGCCAAGTGTTTGTAAGAACGCCTTCAAATAATTCACGTAAACTAACAATATTAGGCGTTTGGTGCAAATGTTCTTGCCAATCAGGACGAGTTAGTAAGGCGCCCCAAGTTTCAAACGGTAATTCCAAGCGAGGATTTACAATAGATGGATTGATTAGACGGCGCCAGAGATTTTCGACTTGGGTATCTGGTAATGTTGGCAAGGGAGCTATTTGAGCTTGTGTTACTTCTGTGGGATATAACTGCTGCACCACCCACAAAACGCTTATATCCTCTACCATTAGATTTGCATCTAAACAGTAAGTGCGTTCTTGTGAGTTATAGCTACCCTGATTTTTTATTTGTTCGTGGGTAGCGTATCCCCAAACTCGCAACCATTCGCCATCTGGACTAACTTCCACTCCTAAATAGTAATCTCCTGCCCAATTCGGAATATCAATCCACTCTTGAGGAACAGATAATTCTCTGGTTTCTACATTTTTATCTGGAATTAGAATTAGGCGCCTTGTATCCATAATTATGGCAGTGCCGTTTACTAATTTCCATACATTACTGTGGGCGACATCAGTCCAGACTTGCGCTTGGGGAGCGTACTCAGCTTGCAACCAAGGCAAAAAAGTATCTAGACAAATTTGGTTGAGAAAAGTATTCCAACGGCTGTTCGCACTAGTACAAAACTGAAGTTGGCGCCAAGAAAAGTCTTGCACCTCTCTTGAAACTTCTAATCCGAGTTGAGTTGGGGTATGACTAGAAAATGACATGGCTTTACTCCTAATTGGCTTGATTGTCAAGATTGTGGAAATAATCCTGCAACCAATCCTCTAAAACTGCACTAATGTGCTTAACCACGTTGGTAGTCGGAGAAATATGCAGTTTTTCTTGGCTCCATTTAGTAATTGAGACCAGTAAAAGTTCTCGTGCTTTAGATAAACGGCGAGAAATCTTATACTGTGGTACTTCCAGCTGCTTGGCAATTTGCTGTTGCGTTAACTTTTGGCGATAGTAAAAGTCTAATATCTGTTGAGATTCAATATCGAGTTTTTTTAAAGTTGTAACCAAGAAGCTACTCAGTTCAGTTTGTTGATTTTTCTTGGATATGGCTTCCTCTTCTTCAATTAAATTCGCTAGTAACGATTCATTGCTTCCAGAAGGTAAATCATCTTGTAATTCCCGTTCCCCTTGTCCCGGTTTAGAGACATTAAGCGAAGACACGACTGGGTATAAATAAGCACGGACGTGTTTAGCACAAATCAGTAACCATTTTTCCAGATTAGCACTCTCTAAAGGCGCCTCGGAGTCGAGTTGAGTTGCTGCACGGTTATAGTTTTGGGTAATTAATTCCCAAGTATCTTGGTCTGGACGCTGTAGCTTGCGATTTTTGGAAGATTTACTTTGAATATAGCCATCTTCAAAACAAGTCCAAGCTAAAAGATAGCGTTTAATAATTTCGGAATTAAATCCAGCATTCTCTAAAGCTTCTTGTAACCGCTTACGACTCGTTTTCAGTAATAATCCCCAATCACTGCAAAAATCAATTTCTTGCTTTTGACGTAAGCCATCACGGATAATATTGCCAAAAGCCGTACTACTATAGCTCTTCAAACTTGCCTGTAAGTCAGGGTTACAAGCTTTGAGAATTTTGGGGACAGAGGCAATGGCAATTTGAAAACAATCAGACAAACTACACTGCACGCTAGCAAACTGAGGCATCGTTCTTTTAGCTGCCCAATAACAGCTTTCTTGTAAGTAAGCAGATAAATGCCCCATATTTATAGAGTTTGGCTCAGTCAACCAGGATTTGTGCCAGTAAACAGCCCAAAAATTTTCTGATTTGTCTTGAGGGCATTTGAGCAAGCAATTCTGGATACTGCGACGCAACTTTGCATCCCATACCCAACCACTCAAGTAATCAGTCTCAAACTGTAGGAAAGTCGCGAATATTTCTGGAATATCTTGCCGAGAGCGCATTAATTAATGATTTACTGTAAATGATTGATACAATAACAGTCTAATGGTATAACTCTCGATTCGCAAAACATAAGTCAATAGCCGCCCAACTATAGCTGTAAAAAATAATACTTTATTACCTCAGTAATTGTTCGCCTACTTTTCTCTATGGCATTTATTATACTGTGAGAGAAATATCTAGCCAATTGCTGTTTTTAGATATACGCTTGCATTCAACTGACATTAGTTAATGTTGTCTGCTGCTTTGTCATGCCGTTGTAATTGGGCACTTTGGGCATCTATATAAAAGGTAGTGAGACATGTTTTTAAATATTCTGATTCGCAATCCAGGATTTTTTTTCGCGTATATAACAATAATCATCGTTTCAATAACAGTGCATGAATTAGCACATGGCTTTGCTGCCATATATCAAGGTGATGACACTCCGCGCGTTAGAGGTCATATTACCTTGAACCCTGTAATACATATGGGCTGGCATTCGATAATCTTTTTGTGCATAGCAGGTATGGCTTGGGGACAAATGCCTGTTAACCCGTCCAAGTTTCGCTCCAAATATGGAGACGTTATAGTTTCTGCTGCTGGACCTTTGTCTAATTTGGCATTAGCTTTTTTATTTGTGTTGTTTATAAAAGTCTCATTAACACCATTCGCTTCGTTTTTTTTTAACGAGGATTTTTTGTACATGGCAGCAAGAATCAATGTAACGCTTTTTTTATTTAACTTATTACCACTTCCACCACTTGACGGATATAGCGTTTTTAAAGAGTTTTTTCCTGAGCTTAGACAGTTAGAATATAATCAAATGGGGCTTTTCATTTTAATGGTGTTATTTTTAATTCCTGGTTTTAGCCAATTTTTAGGAACGATAGCCGATTATATAATTTCTGCAATGATTTAATTTTGGTTGGTCGCAAAGCAAGAGATAGAAGAAGGTTAGTATCTACCTGTGATTATGAAATTAAAACACAATATAGTAATAATCGGCACTAGCTTGTGCCTAGTTTCTGCAATAATTTTCTTATCAAATCAGTTTGCTGCATTTAATATTCATTCTTTGTCCTCATCTTTAAGACTAGAGAGTAATCTAGCGACTGTATCAAATTTTAATGTAAGCTGCTTAACAAATCAGCGCTCCCCGTTTTTAAAAGTAGTCGATTTAATGTTAAGAGTTGTAATTATTTCTTTTCTTGGTGTCGGAACACTCAGCTATTCACCAAGGTTTGAACGTTATTTTGAAGTAATACCTAAGAATTATAAATTTATTTCTCTGGTTACTATTACTTTAATCTCTTTACTAATAATGGATAGTGTCTTCGTCTCATCTACACGGATTAGTTATAACTGCCCTTAACACCCAGACAACAATAAAGACGATTTTTTGCGATAATTAGGTAGTACTTATACAAAACCCCTTTTTGGCTGGGGTTGTTGGTCTTGAGAGTACACGCATTCCTAAGTACCAAAATACACAAGGAGAGTCTAACAATGCAAGCTGACCAAATGCAAGAGCAAAGGGTAATTGAAAAATTACGGCAATTAGTTCCTGAACAAATTTTGCTGGTTGAAAACTTTATTGATTCTTTGAAAGCTCAAAATAGTGACGCTGCCATTACTTTAGCTGCTGCAAAGCTTTCTGAAGCGGTTCTACAACAAATCTGGGATAACCAGGATGATGCCGAATATGACAAGTTATAAATTTGGCGATGTTGTTTTAGTCCCGTTCCCCTTTACTGACCAGACTGGCGCCCACTACAAAATTTGATTGTGCGCTGTAATATTTTTGACTGTATTTGCTAATGCTGTTAGGTTAAGGCTATTAAGGATGCTGGACTTGATAGGGCGTTTGTCATCCCAAAATATTAGCGATGAGTAGAAAGCTTTTGAAGTAGGAGAATTTAAAAGTTTAAATGTTTGATTTGCAGTTTCTTCATCATCAAAGCTGAGAAAATAAACAGTATCATCGAATATAGCAGGTTTGTTACATAACTTTCCCACCAATTTAAAGTCTAATTTTTTGTACAGTCCGCAAATTGCTATTTTCCAACTTGTAAAAGTATAGGCGCCGACTCCAAAAATAGAAAAGCGAGGATTACCTTGATATATTTTACTTTTTCTGTTGTGTAGATAGTTTGCGTGCAATTCAAGATACTTCCAAGTTTTAGGAGCTATATCTTGAATAGACTCTGTTGACTCTCCAACAAAACTTTGAGTAACTAAAACAAAACGTTCAGTTGTGTGTATACGATTTTGTGCAACATCAGACCCTTTCATTAAAGGAAATAAATAAGTATCTTCAATGTCTACTATTTCTCCCAGTCCATTCACAAGCTGATTATTAATTTTTTTAAACTCCATTACATTTGAACAGTCATGCTTTATACCAGAGCGCCATTGTAATTGTGATTTTTTGCTTGTATTATATAAACTATGTAATTTGGCAAAAGAATCGATATCTTGAACTAATATATTATTGTAATATCCTATTCTTTGAGGTGAGGAGCTTCGTAAACTCTCAAAAACATCACAATAATATTGTTTTGAGATTGAATCAAATTTACAAAATAATAAACAAGCTTCAACGTTGGCGTTAAAGTATTTTTTAGCATCTATTTTATAAGTAGTATAATTAGAAATATTAAGATTATTTGAATGAAGATAGCTTAGTATTTTTCTAGCAACCGCAGTTTTACAAAGCATTGCAATACAAGCATTTTGATTCTGTAATAGTTGAACAAGCTGTATTAGCATCCATTCGGATATATCAAAATTGCTTTTCCCTGTAATAGCGTCTAAACCACTATGAAGAAGGAAGTTATTTTTGTTAGGTAGATTTACACCTCCAATATATCCTTGTTGTGAATTAGTTACCCAAGGAAAATTACCAAGTACTAATATATTACTGTTGATTTTACTTATTAGTGATGACCAATCAAATTGATAAAAATCTGCATGTTTTACATCAATTCGTATATCGCGCGCAATTTTATCTCTCTTACTCAACTCATTTAAATAAGTTTGATTAATTTCTACGCCAATAATTTTTTTAGCTGATTTAAATAATTTAGCCGCAGCTTCTATAAAATTCCCTACTCCACACGTAGGCTCAATAATAACATCTGGATTTACACCAAGCTCAATTAGCTTCTCACACACTTTAACAGCAAGCTCGAGCGGTGTCTGAAAATCTCCATATTCTAATTTTTTTTGATGTGTACTACTAATCATGAGTTGTGTTTATAAACGCACAAAATCAAATATAATATCTTAAAATACCTAAAATAAAAAATAACATTTTACAAAATGCAATAATGTGGTTTGTGTCATTAAACTTGGGAAGTAGGCGCCTCTCTTACCTCTTACCTCTGTATCTCTGTGTCTCTGTGGTGAATAAACATAGCACTAAAACAAATAACATCCAATAAAAAAATTCCAAAATTTCCCTCTTCTGGAACGGGCAAGGATGCCCATTCCACAAACAAGATTAAATGTAAGACTTTTACGCTATTATGATAATTGTTATCATTATTGTAAAAGTGGTTTAGTACTTAGTTATAAATATGGTAAGTACTACTCAACATCTGTATATAAGGAGAGTTTATGACTAGTGCGGCTGCAATTAGTTTAGATAATAATATTGAGATTCCGAAGCGTGGAATGCCTGTAACTATAATTACAGGGTTTTTGGGCAGTGGAAAAACTACGCTGCTTAACCAAATACTCCAGAACAAGCAAGATATGAAGGTTGCTGTTTTGGTTAATGAGTTTGGTGACATTAATATAGATAGCCAGTTACTCGTTTCTATGGACGAGGATATGGTGGAACTGAGCAATGGTTGTATTTGCTGTACTATAAATGATGGTTTGGTTGATGCGGTTTATCGAGTGTTGGAACGAGAAGACCGTATTGATTATATGGTGATTGAGACTACTGGTGTTGCTGACCCTTTGCCTATTGTGTTGACTTTCTTGGGAACTGAGCTAAGAGATTTAACTAATTTAGATTCTATACTTACTGTTGTTGATGCTGAAAGTTTTGACAAAACTCACTTTGAGAGTGAAGCTGCGCTAAAACAAATTACATACGGTGATATTGTCTTGCTTAATAAAACTGATTTGGTAAGTGAAGATAAGCTGGTAGAGTTAGAAACTTTCATACGTAATAAAAAAGATACTGCTAAAATTTTACGCACTCAGTATGGAAAAGTTGCTTTACCTCTAATTTTAGGTGTAGAACTAACGCCTAATGACGAGCATGTTTTTGCAAAAGATGACCATCACGACCATGAGCATCATCATCACGAACATGAGCATCATCATCACGAACATGAGCATCATCACCATGACCACCATCACTCGCACCATTTAGAAAATGATGGGTTTGTGTCCGTGTCGTTCCAGGTTGATAAACCCTTTGATGTTAATAAATTTGAGCATTTTTTAATTGAGGAAATGCCAGATAACGTATTTCGTGCCAAGGGTATTCTTTGGTTTGATGACAGTCCTTTACGTCATATCTTCCAACTTAGTGGACCTCGTTACAACTTAGATGCGGATGAGTGGAAAACGGCGCCATCTAACCAACTTGTCTTTATTGGGCGCCATCTTGACGAGAATAAAATTCATTCTCGTTTACGTGAATGTCTGATATGATAGGGAGTTCATTGTGGCACAGGCATCCTGCTTGTGCTTGCCTACTATGATTGAATCTAATTGAAATGACTACACCCAAAATTACAGTTGTTGCCGGAACTTTAGGTAGTGGCAAAACCACTTGGATTCTTCAACAGCTAGCATCTAACAACCACAAATTCCCTTACAATAAAACACTATATTACAGTCCCGGTACAGGTAAGCTACCCATTGACCAAACTCGCATATCATCAGAATGTCCTGGTGTCAAAGTATTTCATGATGGAGAAGAAGCAGAATTTCTCAACCAAATAAATTCTGCGTTATCAATATATATAGAAATTGGTTTTTACTTAGAACTAGCCACTATCTCTAAAATCTTACCTAATAATCAGCCATACCAAGCCATTGCCGTTTTACCACCTCATCTCAAAGACAAAGATTCTGATTTACATCAATGGGCATCAGAAATTATATCCGGCGCCTCAGTTCATGACACTATATATATAGATAACTCCACTCAAATATGGCGAGTTCCTCTCAGCGGAGAAGTGATTGACGAAGATAGCTTAGTAGAATTTTGGTATGAAGTTACTAATGGCGCCTATGGAAATGTGACTCGTGCCAAAGGTATTTTTGATGTCAACGACGGTAGGTCACTTTATACTGAGTATGTAGCTTCCTTACCACCAACTGGTCTATTTGAATTAGATTTAACGCGCAACTTAGAAGGAAGACCCAAGCGTTTTAGTGGTATAGAAGTTGTAGGAAGTAACCTTGATGAGGTAACTTTAGGACAAACTTTGCAAGATTGTTTATTGTCAGATACAGCTATTACACAATATCAAGAACAAGTCAAACAAGTATTATCAGAAGGGATTGAAGAATGAAAATAGCAGTCATATCATGTATTCATGGTAATATCGAAGCTCTTGATGCAGTTTTGCTTGATATTGATAATCATTCATGCGATAAAATTTTTAGTTTAGGTGATTTAGTTGGATATGGCCCTTTCCCCAACGAGGTAGTAGAAAAAATTCGCGCTCTTAATATTCCTTCCTGCATTGGTTGTTGGGATGAAGATATTGTTGAAGGTTTAAATGCTTGCGAATGTAGTCATCCTTCATTACTAGCAGAAAAAAGAGGACTACGCGCGCACGAGTGGACAAACAAACATACTTTACCAGAAAATCGTGAATTTTTAGCTACATTACCTCATGCATTGCATTACGAAAACTTAGCTTTTGTTCATGGCAGTCCCCACAGTAACCACGAGTATTTATTACCTGAACTTGATGCTTTTGTTGCATTAGAACGAGTACTTTCATCAGGCGCCGATGTGCTTTTTTGTGGTCATACTCATGTCCCATATGTTCGTAAACTTGATGCTACAAACTTACATTTTTCACTTGTAAACGATAAAAAACAAGAAAATCGCAGTTTTACCGCAAATTTAAAACAAATTATTAATGCGGGTTCTGTGGGTGAACCTCGACACGGGCGCCCAAATGCAACTTATGTAATTTACAACACAGACACTCAACAAGTCACCTTGCGCGAAGTTACTTATGATGTGCAAAAAACTTGCACCGCAATTATAGAACGTGGTTTACCTGCTATTTTTGCTTGGCGCCTAGCACGGGGTTTAGAATTTGCAGAACGTGCCGATGACCCTACACATGTTTGTACTAGATAAAGGTAAAAAGGTAATATTATCATATGAAATGGGCTATTTTAAGCGGTATTGAAGGAAATCTTGCAGCATATGAAGCTGTACTAGAAGATATTAGGCGCCTTTCTCGTTACATCGAAGCACTATATATTATTGGTGATTTAGTTGGACCGACAAAACAATCAGAACAACTAGTAGAACGAGTGCGTAAACCTCGTCGTGGAGAACTAGAACCTTTAGTTTGTAAAGGATGGTGGGAAGAACAATGCTTAATATTACACGCAATAACAGGAAATGGTACACCCACAGAACTTATAGAAAAATATGGCTTAGAAACAGTCAAACAACTATGGGAATATGTACCTCGTCAAACAGTACGATGGTTAAGTATGCTTGATTTTGGCTTCTTTGAATTAGATAGCTTGTTAATTCATGGTTCTACAGTCTCTGTTAGCGAAGCATTAACACCAGAAACTTCACCAATAACAATGTTAGACCGAGCAACACGGATGCAAGCAAACAATTTATTTTGTGGTCGTTCCGGTTTAACCTTTGAGTACGAACTCACCAGTGGTTCTATAACCAACTCTGTAACAACCCTAGACACTCAAACTTCCCCCCATATCATCAACGCTTATCCCCGCAAAATTATCGGAGTCGGAAACGTCGGTAGAACCCCAGGACAAGCAAGTTATACAATTTACAACCCCAACACAAATCAAGTTGACTTCAAAACTGTTTATTACGGCAACAATAAAGGCTTTAACGCTCAACCGATGGCGCGCGCGGGCAATAAAGTGATCTAGAGGCGCCGTCTTTGGGGTGTGTACATTGCCAAATGCAAAGAAACTATAACTTTTTTGTACAACACTTGAATAACTGTTCAATTGTAGTAATATAGTAGATGTACACCATACATCGGGTGCTAGCTATGACGACAGTTACTCAAATGAAATGCGCTTGCGAATCTTGCCTTTGCATCGTTTCTCTATCCAGTGCTGTGATGAAAGACAACAAACCTTACTGCGGCGAAGCTTGTGCAAATGGACATGAAAACGGTAAAGGTTGCGGTCACACCGGCTGTGAATGCGATAAATAACCCTGGCAACGGATGATAAACGGATGTAACGGATGGTTGATTCTTCTATCCGTTACATCCGTTTTATCCGTTGCAAATGTTACTTTTTTTTACGACAATGTAGCAACTAGCTAGATAAAGATTACTATTCTCACTGTAAATTGATACGGTACTTGTACCAAAAAATTACAGAGGAAAACTAATGTCTTTAAACGTAAGCGTGCATCTGCTTGAACAAGCACAGTTAGATAACATTGACGAGACAGAGTTTGTTGAAACAATCAGAGAATCGTTACCATACGCTTGGAGTGTTGTATCCGGTCTTGTAGAACAAGTTACCAGAGGAGAAGAGTGGGCAAACCATGCGGTACCACCACCAAGTGAACAAGCGCGCGCCCAGCTATTGCGAATGATGGGTGGTGATGCAATACGTGGCGCCGTTGAACGTTATTTTGGTGTCAAGCTAGCATTCCAAAACTGCCATAACGTCGGAGTTTTTCGTTTAGATAAGCTTAATTCACCACAGTATCTTGATTTCATTTCAATTAGGCGCCAAATTCTCAACCAAACACCTGAACTAATCGACTGTTAGACCTCAAATGTTGTGGCACAGGCATCCTGCCTGTGTATCTGTATTATTTTCTTTACCACAGAGACACAGAGTACACAGAGAGAAAAGAAAGAATAATCCTAACCTAACTCACTTATTAATTTTTCTCTTTCTGCTTGTAGATTTAGCCTAACCTTTTCTCCTGATTGGCATTTTTCTCTAACTTCAAGCATTGGAGCAGTGTTATAAACATAATTTAACAGTTGAGGAAGCTTTTTAGAACCTGCCCACTCTTTTCTAATATTATCAAGAACTAACTTTATACTCACGGGTAGTTGTAAATCATCTACATTACTTGCTTGAACACCCAATCTAATTAGAGTTGCATTTCTCTCTCGCTCTATTGCAACTTCTTTTCCATTCATTCTACTTAAGACTATATCTACATCTTCATGCCAAAGACCAAAATTATAATAATACCAATCTAGTTCTGTAAGCTGATTACCTGTCCATTTAACAGAGTACAAATCAGCAAGATACAAAAACTTGATTAATTGTGTTTTCGTAATATTTCCTTTTGTCGCGTAAACAAAGTATTTTATGAGTTTTTCCAACATTGCTTTTTACTCTACTCTTCATCAAGGCTAAGTATTAATTGATACTAAAATCTTTGCGGTAACATCTTTTAAATAATAGCGCTAATTTTTTCATCCTTCCTGGCAAAATATCCTATAAAAACTGTTTCTTTGCTTTATTTAGTTCAATTATACTATATTGATTTGCACAAAATCAATGCCGCCAGTGGTAAAGTTCTAAAAACTTTACATTCTGAATGAAGGTTATCACGCTGGCACATACACCTCAGCTATTTAGAAACCCAGTTTTTTTCGTTTCTGTTGAAGATTGTTGTGCTTAGTGATGAAGAAACCGGGTTTCTTTGAGATTAGTCAGTGCTTGTAAGATTAAGAAATAGGCGGCAAATATACAGCCTTCCAACCTAAATAGGTTTTTTGTAAAGATTATCTTGTGGGATGGGCTTTCTCTTGCCCCGTTCCATGTAAACAAGTTAGGGGCGGGCAAGGATGCCCGCTCCACAATGGGCAATATATACAAAGGCATAATGTAACTCATGCAATTGTTACGGTAATTGATCCCTAGGCGCGATAAGATTCAAATAACTTTAGTTGTATTTAAAGGTCTAATGGCAGAAACATTATTCTTCAACGCTCTGCGGGAAGCCATTGATGAGGAAATGGCGCGTGATAACACTGTATTTGTACTTGGAGAGGACGTAGGACACTACGGAGGCTCTTATAAAGTAACAAAAGACCTGTACAAAAAGTATGGTGATTTGCGCGTTCTAGATACTCCCATTGCTGAAAACAGTTTTACTGGTATCGCAGTCGGCGCCGCGATGACTGGTTTACGTCCTATCATCGAGGGTATGAACATGGGATTTCTGCTCCTTGCGTTCAACCAAATTTCTAATAACGCTGGGATGTTACGCTATACGAGTGGCGGTAATTTTAAAATTCCAATGGTAATTCGTGGACCTGGTGGTGTTGGGCGCCAACTAGGAGCAGAACATTCACAGCGTCTTGAAGCTTACTTTCAAGCTGTTCCCGGTTTAAAAATTGTCGCTTGCTCAACTCCGAAAAACGCAAAAGGACTTCTAAAAGCTGCTATTCGTGATAATAACCCAGTGCTGTTTTTTGAACACGTGCTGCTTTATAACTTAAAAGAAGACCTACCCGAACAAGAGTACGTACTGCCACTCGATAAAGCTGAAGTTGTACGCCCCGGTAAAGATGTCACAATACTAACGTACTCACGGATGCGGCATCACGTTATGCAAGCCGTAAAAAATATAGAAAAACAAGGCTTTGACCCCGAAGTCATTGATTTAATTTCGCTCAAACCCTTAGATTTTGATACCATTGGCGCCTCTATACGTAAAACCCACCGTGTAATTATTGTGGAAGAGTGTATGCGAACAGGTGGTATTGGCGCCGAGTTAACTGCTTCTATTAATGACCGCTTGTTTGACGAATTGGATGCACCAGTACTACGACTGTCTTCGCAGGATATTCCAACTCCTTATAATGGCGCCTTAGAACGTTTAACTATTGTGCAACCAGAACAAATTGTCGAAGCTGTCGAAAAAATGATGACACTAAGAGTGTAAAGTGCTGAGTTCTGAGTGCTGAGTTGAGAGTTAGGGGTTAGGAGTTAGGAGTTAGAAGTTAGGAGTTAGGAGTTGTTACCTACTCAGCACTCAGCACTCAGCACTCATTACTCAGCACTCAGCACTCAGCACTCATTACTCATAACTGGTTAAAAGAGCGTTATTATAGCGTGTGTCCGCACTCCCGTTATGGTATGCAGCAAAGACAGCAATCGCTATTAGCCCTAATTATTGTTATGGTAATTGCCGCCATCGCGGTGATTGCCACTCCTGGTTTACGTGTACCCCTTGGTCTCGATTTACAAGGAGGTTCCCAACTTACTATTCAAGTCAAGACTACACCAGAAATTAAAACAATCACCGAACGTGAAATGGAAGCCGTTCTCAAAATCATTGAAGGACGCATTAACGGTTTAGGTGTTTCTGAAGCTTTAGTTCAACAAGCTGGCAGTGACAAAATTTTAGTCCAACTACCTGGTGTTAAAGACCCTGAACAAGCCGAAAAAGTTTTGGGTGGAACTGCTCAGTTAGAGTTTCGCAAGCAAAAACCAGGTACAGAAACTCAACTTCCTGTGTTTTTCGCTTCACGTAGTGAGTTAAAGGCAAAGCTCGACCAAGCTCTTAAAGGCAAAGATTCTTCAGCAATCGCTAAAATTCAAGAAGATTTACAAAAAAATAATCAAGCTATAGCAGAATTATTTGAAAGTACTAATCCTCCACTTAGCGGTAAATTTCTCAAAGATGCCCAAGGTACACCTACCCAAGGCACTACCTGGGAAGTCGCAATTAGTTTTAATCAACAAGGTGGCGATTTATTTGCCCAAATAACTAAGGAACTCGCTGGTACTGGAAGAAGTATTGGTATTTTTCTGGATAATGAACTTATTAGCTTTCCAAGTGTCGGCGCCCAGTTTGCTGCTACAGGTATTACCGGAGGTAATGCGGTAATTACTGGTAATTTTACTGCCCAAGAAGCTACTGGCTTAGGTATTCAGTTACGAGGCGGCGCCCTCCCTGTACCTGTGGCAATCGTCGAAAACCGTACCGTCGGCGCCACCCTTGGTAAAGACAGTATTCAAAGCAGTATTTATGCTGGTATCGGTGGTCTTACCCTTGTACTAGTATTTATGGTGGTGTATTATCGACTACCAGGTGCCTTAGCGGCTGTTGCATTAATAATTTACGCTTTACTTTCCTGGGCTGCTTTTGGTTTGTTACAGGTGACGATGACATTACCTGGTATCGCGGGGTTTGTTCTTAGTATTGGCATGGCAGTTGATGCCAACGTTTTAATTTTTGAACGGACGCGCGAAGAATTGCAGGCAGGTAAAACTTTGTACCGTTCTGTTGAATCAGGCTTTTATCGAGCTTTTTCCAGTATTTTAGATGGTAATGTCACAACCTGGATTGCCTGCTTCTTCCTGTTTATTTTTGGTTCTGGTTTAGTCAAAGGCTTTGCTGTAACCTTAAGTATAGGAGTACTCGTTAGTATGTTTACAGCAGTTACATGTAGTCGCACTTTCATGTTTTTGGCAATAGGAATTCCCGCATTGAAGAAACCAGAATATTTTTGCCCTAACTTGGCGCCAGCTAAAAAAGTGGAGGCAGCACGATGAAAATAGCTGTAAACAAAAGGCGGTCGCTATGGTGGGGTATTTCTTCTGCTTT
Organism: Calothrix sp. PCC 7716; assembly: GCF_019977735.1. Lineage (GTDB taxonomy): Bacteria > Cyanobacteriota > Cyanobacteriia > Cyanobacteriales > Nostocaceae > Dulcicalothrix. The sequence goes on from NZ_AP025018.1 coordinate 3,187,340, forward strand.
ACTTATCATCGGTATTATCTCGATGGTAATTTCCACGTTTAACCCTCAAATTAAGGCGCCTCTACGTCCTGGTTTAGATTTTATTGGTGGTACACGCTTACAGTTAGAAAGAGACTGCACACAACCTGGAAACTGTGATAAACCAATCGATATCAACGCTGTGCGTGAAATCGCTCAAGCCAGAGGACTGGGCGATGCCAGTATTCAGCTTATTACCGATGAAGAAACAAAACAAGAAAACGGTATATTAATTCGCTCCAAAGACTTAAGTCCTGAACAGCGTACCCAACTCGAAAACGCACTCGCAGAAAAAATCGGCGCCTTTGACCCGGAAAAAAAATCAATTGATACTGTTGGTCCAACTCTTGGACGAGAGCTATTTACCTCTGGTTTAACTGCTCTATTTTTGTCGCTTATTGGTATATTAGTTTACTTAAGAATCAGATTCCAGTGGGATTATGCCGTATTTGCAATTGTTGCTTTGTTTCACGATGTATTAATTACAATCGGTGTATTTTCAATACTAGGTTTTTTTGGTGTTGAGGTAGACAGCTTATTTGTTGTTGCCCTGCTGACAATTGTTGGTTTCTCGGTAAACGACACTGTGGTAATTTACGACCGAATTCGGGAAACAGCGCAAATTGAAAAAGGGCGCTCCATCACCGAAATTGTTGATGACGCAGTAGACCAGACTCTCGCTCGCTCGATTAATACCACTTTCACAACGATGCTAACGCTGTTCGCTATCTTCTTATTTGGTGGAGAAACACTCAAAATCTTCTCTTTGTCTTTGATTGTTGGCTTTACTATGGGTGCTTATTCCAGCATATTTATTGCTAGCACTTTACTCGCTTGGTGGAGACAACGAAGCGAAAAAGGCACCCCTCCCCCAAATACTGAATCAGTTGCAACCTGAACATCGTATAAATAAAGACAGCAGGGTATCCACCCCCTGCTTCTTTCAATTTTACTTGTATTTTCAATTCCTGATTTCATGGAAAATCTAGATAAAGACCCTATTTTTAATGCACAAGTTCAGAAATTACACAGACTCACAGTTTATGCTCGGTGGTTATTTGTTGGTTTTCTGTGGATTTTTATTGCTCCTATCTGTTTATGGAATTTACGTGGAGAAATTGCTTTGTGGCGCCAGTATTTCACATGGGTGGCTGTACGCTTCGGTCTTTATTACAACCCACTAGCTACTTTAGGTTTAGCATTTTGTATTGGTATGACAACATCTGTACTGGTCTGGCAAAGTCGAAATATTTTATTTGGTTTACCTCAACGCGATAGAGAACGTCTCGAAAAACAAGTCTTTCTAATTCGAGAACAAGGCGCCACGCATCCTTTATGGAAATGGATTTTTCGCTCTTAACCGGGTTTCTTTGTCAAATATTGTAATAAAAATGAAGATTTTGCTTAGAAACCCGGTTTCTTGTTATCAAACCTTAACATACTGTAATCTTTTTTTATATAAATCATTAGAATAGTAGTCATAAATGTGTTTTGTGAAACATTTCGCAGAATAAAAGTAAGTAAATTAAGTAAAAATTGTGAATTTGGTATTATCAAAATGAGTAATGCTCACATTCAGTTTAGCGAGCGCAAGTCAGATGTAGACTTTGAGCAATTGCGCGAATTATTTAAAATTGCGGCATTTTGGGCGTCTGAGCGCAGTACTGAGGATTTAAGTATCGCAGTCGCTAATAGTGAACCTGTGATAACAGTTAAAGATGGGGAAAGATTGATAGGTTTTGCAAGGGCAACAAGTGACGGTATATATAGAGCTACAATTTGGGACGTCGTAATTCACCCTGATTACCGTTCTCAAGGACTTGGTAGCAAGTTAGTAGAAACCGTTTTGAGTCACCCCAAAGTCAATCGAGTTGAGCGTACATACTTAATGACAACTCATCGACAGGGGTTTTACGAAAAAATTGGGTTTGAGAAAAACTCTACAACCACAATGGTTATATACAATCAATCTCAATTTAACTCGCTGCAATCATCGGTGCAGTTTCAAGAGTTGCTAGGTGGATAGAAATTTGCAATCTCGTTGTTGCTTGTGATTGTGTGTTGTCTGGGTATGGAACAACTTCAAGCTTGCCTCCTAATACTTCAAGTATAGTTGTAGCTAGTAGTAATTTCATACCTGGTGATATTGCTTTGTCTTCGAGTTCTTTCAAGTTTTGTTGAGCTTCAATATCCATTAAATTTACTATTTCGCTGCTTGGAAATGCATAAGTTGGTACATCTAACCAAATGTAAGTATATTTGTTTGTATCGGCGCCTGACACAGATACATAAATACTGCCTTCTTCCATTTGTATTTCCATTTGAGCAATTACAGTCTCGATTAAAATTATTAGTACTTGCCGTAGCCATTTAATATCTGTCAACACATATATTTCTGAGTCGGGCAATGAAATTTTAAATGGATAATTGCGATTTTCTGCCAACATATATATCAAATCATGAACTTCCTGCAAGAGTTCATTCAAAGATTGTGGCTGCATATTTAAACAGTTGTTACTGCGTTCTGCACGAGCAACATTGAGAATTTCGTCAATTAACTTCAGCAATTTTAACGCTCGTTCATGAGCATCAGCGATAAATTGGCGTTCTTCTTCTGGACTTTCACATAAATCAGACAAAATCAACTGATGCAAACCAATTAAACCGTTTAATGGTGAACGCAATACATGTGTTGTGCGTGCTAAAAAACCTGCTTTAAATTGGCTCATCTCAGTTGCGAGACTATATGCTAAATAAAGATGCTTAATTTGGTTTCGGAGTTCGCTTACTTCATCTTGATGCGATTTTTCTGATACAATTGACCTAGATTTTTTATTAGTAAACAAACTGCGGAATCCGGCGCCAATTAATAGTCCTACCGCTAAATATATCCAATTGTTCCAATTCATAATTTGCTGCCATTAACTTAAAATAAAATTATAGAAACCGGGTTTCTTTTTTTAATATTGTAATAAAATTATTATTTTGCTTAGAAACCCGGTTTCTGGTTTCTTAGTTTATAAATTTTAAGGCGCCTTGTCGCAAAATATCCCAATTATTACCATTCCATTTTATGACGGTTGAAGGTACTCCAATGGCAGCAGTATCTTGGCATTGACTATCGAAGAGTGTAAGCACTTGTGGAAACTGTTGTGCAATTTCTGTCATAGTTAGCAAAGCACTTTGACCAGATAAATTTGCGCTTGTAGTAGCCAGAGCGCCAGTTTGTGCCAAAATTGAACACGCAATTTCACTTGCTGGCACCCGTACACCAATTGTTGTAGGGTCATTTGGATTCATTGTTTTTGCAACAAGTGATGAAGTTGGTAACACCATTGTTAATGCACCAGGTAAATATTTAGCTGCGACTTGGCGCCAAATTTCTAATTCATATTTACTACCATCTACAAAATTCCACAATTCAGATGGATTAGCTGCCATTAAAATTAAGGGTTTATCTAAACTGCGTTGTTTTGCAGTGTAAATCAAATCGGCATTTTCTGGTTTTGCTGCAAGTGCTGGAACAGTATCAGTGGGAAAGCTGACTAGTAAACCTTTACGCGCTCCATCAATCAGCGCATCCATTGAAACTTGAGGCATATATTTTTATCTATAAATATTTATAAATTTAAACCATAAATTTAAATTATATAAGCAACTGCGAATCGTTCAATCCCAGCAAAATCACTATGAATTTCTATATTGCAATAACTACCGTGGTTTTGTAAAAGTTGAAAAACAGTATCCGCTTGTCCTGCCATCATTTCAATTAACCAGACTCCACCAGGTTGTAAATATTCTGGTGATGATGTAATTAATTGACGGATACAATCTAAACCATCAGTTCCACCATCTAATGCTAAATGTGGCTCGTGATTCACAACTTCTGGTTGTAAAGTTAGTACAGTACTTGTGGGAATATATGGTGGATTGGAAACCATACCGCTAAATTTACCTTTGAATAAAGCTAAAGGTTCCCACCAGTTACCCTGATAAAATTTTATACGTTCAGAGAAGCCTAAATTACGAGCATTTGCTGAAGCTATTTTAAGAGCTTCGGGACTAACATCAACAGCATGAATAGTTGCTTGCTTAAAAGCATCTGCAAGTCCAATCGCAATGGCGCCGCTTCCGGTTCCCAAATCTGCCCAATTCCCAAATTGAAGAATGTTACTATTTTTGACGGCGCCAATTGCCAAGTCTATTAAATACTCTGTTTCTGGTCTTGGTATTAAAACAGAGGGTGATACGGATAGCTCAAACTGGCGCCAAGGTTGAGATGAAGCAATGTACTGCACAGGCAAACGTTCTTTTAAACGTTTTTGCCATAATGCATCTAATTCTTCAATCTTTAACTTGATGTTGATTTGAGCTTGGTCTTTGTATGACCCTAAACGCAATGCTAAACCATCTAACTGTGTAATTCCCCTAAGTAACCAATCCACTTCTGCAACTTCTACGTCATGCTCAACGGCCGAAGCAATTGCTTTAAGGCGCCATTGCCAAAGTTGTAAACCAGAAATTGAGTAAGGATATTCAGACATAACACAAGGGGAGATATAGAGACAGAGAGTTACCCTATCTCCATATCATCTTACTTTTTGGGAGCAGGACGATTAGCTGGTTGTTGGTTTGGTTTCTGCTGTGGGTTGTTGCTAGATAATGTACGAATGTATTCCCGTGCTTCTGGGGATGGGAAGAATACTACTTGCTCAAGCCACTTGTCATTTTTATCTTGCATTGTTTTGAGTACACCATCGACATCAACAACTTGGATGTCAGCTTTAGGAAACTTTGGCTTAACTTGATTTAGTAAAGCCAAAGCATCTTGCTTACTCATAAACAGTGGAAAATACTCTTGTTTGTTTTGACCGAGTTGAATCGGAACATATCCTTTGTCGGGCGCAAATCGTACCATAAACACAGGTACGCTTCTAAACTGTTTGACATCTTGACCACTAGCACGGAGCAAGTCCATAGCTCCTTTAATTTCTTGGTCAACTGGTTTAAAAGCAAACTGTAAGCGCTCATTTTGGTTCTTTGTTTGCTGTAACTGCTGATAAATGCTGCCTAAAGGTACTGCTGTTGCCTGCAAGCTTTTTAACATTTCTGCCATTTTGGGGTCAGGGTTTTTGACTGCTTGCAGTTCTTTAATAAAAGCTTGAGCTTCTGTTTTGCTCATGTAAACTCCTGTCACCGAACCAGCAGGTGCTTTTTTGCCGTCCGAAGCAGCAGGTAGCTGACGACTAAGTGGCAAACCTTGAGGGTTGGTAATCATCCAAACCGGTACAGCATCCAATTTTTCTTTGATTTGTTGCTCTGATAACGCAAACGCTGGGATAAAACCACCTAATACTGTTGTTAATACAGTACTTCCGACTATACCTAATGTTGTGCCCCAGCGAATTAATGATTTCATAACCTCTCCTAACACATTAAAACTTTTATCAAGCCGAGATTCTAGTTTGGTTGAGCGGTAAATAGTTTTAGTATTTCTAGCTATACTACCGTCTTAGCCAACTAATAGCACTATTTTTTTTAAGCATTGGTTGTACTCCATAAGCATTGACTATATATCTAGCAATACGTGTGGAATTACACGCTCAAACGATGAAAATTTGGTTTTCACCTGCATGGCGCTCAGGGATGCAAATGTAATTGTCTTTATCTGTTATATTCGACGGCGCCATAAAATGAATCGTTCCGTGTAAAATAACTTGCAATTGTTTTAAGTCATAAATTTTTACTTCGGTTTTCACTCAATTTGTGTTGGCGATTAACTCATGAATAAGAACGTGGTGTCTTATTTTGGGAACGTTATTCAATGAAAGCACGCGCTCTAAATGTTTGAATACGAATTCAAACAAGTACACATCCTAAGCAAGCAAAAACTCGCAGTCAAGAGCATTTAAAACAATTAAACTTAGATTAAATTTTATTTTTTAATCACTCATACTAAAAAACCCAAGATTAATTAATTAATCTGGGTTTATAGAAACTAATATACTATCGGGATGACAGGATTCGAACCTGCGGCATCCTGCTCCCAAAGCAGGCGCGCTACCAAGCTGCGCTACATCCCGTTTTTTACTTAAGCCGCTTTCTCGATGAACGAGTTATCCAACTTAAATAAAGTTAGCATACAACCCGCTATTTTACAAGAAAAATATTATTTTTATTTTCTTCTACTTTTTACGTGTCATTTTTGTACTAAGTAAGCATACTACATGAGTTTACTGAGGATACCAAAACATACCCTTAATACCTTCGGGGTCAGGCATAAAACCTAAGCCACGATAAAAATCAACAACATGGGGGTCAGCAAAAAGTGTGACGTTGCTAATTTCCTCGCTTCTAAGTTTTTTGAGTACATATTTCATCAGTGCCTTACCCAGACCTTTTCCTTGGTAGTCTGGATGAACGACCACATCCCATATTGTGGCGTTAAATGCGTGGTCTGAGGTTGCGCGGGCAAAACCAATTAGGCGCCGTTGGTTTCCTCGAACCTGCCACATTGAGGCAACGAGAAAACTATGCTCAATAGCTTTTTTGACTTTTCGTAAAGGACGACGTGACCAACCAACCGCATCACAAAGTTCTTCGAGTTCGTAAAGGTCAATGTCGCGCTCGGTACTAAAAACAATACGAGTTTCTGCTTTGGAAGCATCGGTGGCGCCATTGGGAATGGATCTACCGTTTGCATCCATAATTTGCTCTTCAAAGGGAGTAGTGCGGGTTGCCGCAGTCTCCGACGTACTAAACCAAGTTTTCCAAAAACCCATTGCCAGGTGGTTCGGGTAGTATAACTGAGGGAGTTTCCACTCTCATGAATCTTGATAAGCTTGTTTATGGTGGTAACAGAATAGGACGTGTCACACTTAAAGTGATGTTAAGTGCGCTCTTATCGCATATCTAATTAACCTTTACCATTCATGAGCTTATTTCAAATCAATCAATTTCAACTGTAGCACTTTGTTGCAAGACTCCGGATAATATTGCTGTACTTTTAAGGTCTTATTTTTCGGTTTGATGCCTGTTAATTACTACTCACTACCAAAAACTTATAATGGCAACTGGATTAAAAACTTCTACCCTAGAACTTCTCAAACGCTTTAATCGAGCGTTTCCCCAGTTCTACGAGCAATTTGTGAGCAGCGAAATTCAACTGCAAAATTTACGTCTAGCTTATCGGTTATATAAAACTCGACGTGCCGTTATTGAATTAAAACCCGAGGGAAGTAAAAGCGCTTTGCATTTCGCTTACCGGAATCAATCATTCCTTCTCAGCGATATTTTTGGTGTACTAGCAGCTTATGGACTAACAATCCATTCACTTTCGTTATACGGTCAAATCAAACCACCGATGCTAGTTTTTATGAAGCTGATAGTATCGCGTGGAAGTAAATCGCTTACCGATAAAACCGCTGAAAACGTTTGTCGTGCAATACGTGAAGCATTAGGTGGTCGATTTGAAGTAGAAGAAATGCTAGCAGTGGAATTTAATTTAGATGCTGGTTTAGAGCAAGTCCAGACGGAGTTTTATGTAGACCCAGTGTTTCACCTACCTGCATTAGTAATTGAAGCAGACAATCAACCAGGCTTATTTTACAAAGTCATGTACGCGATATGGCAAGAAGACTTGTTAGTGGTGAATGCTAATTTATTAGTATGGCGTGGACGTACTCGTCTAATTCTCTACTTACTCGGGCCTAACGAAAGTTTGATACCTGAGTATTTAGGTCATAAAATTGCAGAAGGGGTGCGAACGAGATTACTTGGCAGATAAACAATTTTAATTTATACGCTTAAACTTTCTTCCATTACCCTTGTAAATTCATATTCAGTTACATGCTAACAGGCACTACTGTACCATAGAGGTATGGCAACCATAGAAATTAGAAGCGTATTACACGCATACGAGTTCTCAAAACCTACGTCATGCCCCGACACTATAGTTTTTATCCACGGTTGGCTAAATAGTCGTGGATACTGGCAGCCTATAATTTCTCGTATCGGGGTTGATATTCAGTGTTTATCATATGACCTTAGAGGTTTTGGCGAATCACAAGCGTCTACACATAGCAAAAACGCTCGTGAATTAGTTACTTCGTCAAATCTAACTCCCAATTATGGTAGTGATTATAGTAGTGATGTTACACATCCCTCTGAATCGCTTTATACTCCGTCAGCTTATGCTCAAGATTTAATAACTCTTTTACAAAAACTTCAAATTAAAAGCGCTTGGTTGGTTGGTCATTCGTTAGGAGGAACAATCGCGCTTTGGGCTGCGGCAAAACTTCCTGACACAATCAAAGGTGTTATTTGTATCAATTCTGGTGGTGGAATTTACTTAAAAGAAGCATTCGAGCAATTTAGGTCAGCAGGGCAAAAATTTTTACAAGTACGTCCCCGTTGGCTTTCTCAAGTGCCATTAATAGATTTATTATTTTCCAGAACCAGTGTAGCGCGTCCCTTAGATAGACACTGGGCAAGGCAGCGAGTAATCGATTTTGTTGTAGCAGACCCAGAAGCGGCATTAGGCACACTGCTTGAATCTACTACAGAAGAAGAAGTAAATACATTGCCTCAACTAGTAGCCCAACTTGTGCAACCAGTTTACTTCCTTACAGGCGCCGAAGATAAAGTCATGGAACCTAAGTACGTGCGTCACCTAGCAAGTTTCCATTCCTCATTTCAATACAGCGGCGATAACGTCATAGAAATACCCAACTGTGGACATTTAGCAATGTTAGAACAACCAGACGCAGTAAGTAACGAAATTCGCAGGCTAGTAGCCCAACATTCTTGAAAAGTCAGGAGTCAGGAGGTAGGAGGTAGGAGGTAGGAGTCAGGAGGTAGGAGTTAGGAGTTAGGAGTAGGGTGGGCACTGCCCACAGATGCAAAATTTAGTACAATTTCATTACTTCGGTAAGTGCTAGCCTTGATTGAACGCCTAATGAGAGTGGTGAGGTATGACTGAGAGCCAAATGTTCTGAAGCAGCACATCCAATCATCGCAGCATTATCAGTACAGTATTTCAATGGTGGGAATAATACTCTCAGATTATTTTCAGCACAAGCCGCTGTAAGTGTCTTTCTCAACGCGCTATTAGCAGCAACACCACCACCAACAGCAATTGTATCAAGCTCATAATCAAGGGCACACCTAACAGCACGCTTAGTTAAAGCCTGTGCCACAGTTGCTTGAAAACTAGCAGCAATATCTTCTACGGGTATAGGGGCGCCAGTTTGTTCTATCTGCTGCACAAGACGTAACACAGCCGTTTTTAACCCACTAAAACTAGCATCATAGGGATGATAGCCACCATTAGGTAAAGAAACTCTTCCTTCGGGAAACACAAACGCCTTACTATTACCTTGAGAAGCTATACGGTCAATAGCAGGGCCACCAGGATAACCAAGCTTTAGTAGCCTAGCCACCTTATCAAAAGCTTCCCCAGCAGCATCATCACGAGTTTCACCCAACGTCTTATAGGCGCCGCATTCTTGTACATGAATTAAACTCGTGTGACCCCCCGAAACTAGCAAACTCAAAAAAGGCGGTTTTAAAGAAGGCTCACTTAAATAAGTCGCGTAAATATGCCCTTCCAAGTGATGAACACCCAAAAACGGCTTAGAATAAAGCATCGCCAGCGTCTTACCCGCCGTCATCCCCACCAACAGCGCTCCCACTAAACCCGGAGCTACTGTTGCTGCAATTCCATCAATTTCTTCCCAACCAAGTTGGGCATCTACCATTGCTTGTGTAATGATGTCGTTAATAATTTCCAAATGCGCGCGTGAAGCAACTTCTGGTACAACTCCACCATACTGCTGATGCACAGGAATTTGTGAAGAAATAATACTGCTTTTAACCTCACGCCCAGAGACAATAGCCACTGCCGTCTCATCACAGCTTGTCTCAATCGCCAACACAGTCGCCATAATTTTAAGTGCTGAGTAGAAAGTGCTGAGTAGAAAGTGCTGAGTGCTGAGTGAGTGCAAGAGTTAGGAGTTAGGAGTTAGGAGTTAGGAGTTAGGAGTTAGGAGTTAGGAGTTATTTCCCACTCAGCACTCAGCACTCAGCACTCAGCACTTATTTTAACTTTTGTTTGCGAAGCTTTAACTTTTATTTACTTCAACTTTACTCGCTTTACCGCCACAGATTATGATGACATGCTAGTTAGGCAAATAAAAATTGTACAGGCCGCTTCGTTTTGTACAAGGAACTTTTTGTTTCGTAATAAAAGGAAACAATATCATGCAACGCTTGTTTGCTCTCTTTCTAGCCCTATGTCTATGGTTCAGCTTTACCCCGCCAACCCTGGCGTTAGGAGCTGACTTAGTACCTTGCAGTCAGTCTCCAGCCTTCCAAGCACGCGCGGAAGCTGCGAGAAATACTACTGCCGACCCAAACTCTGGTGCGAAGCGTTTTGAACGCTATTCACAAGCACTATGTGGTCCTGAAGGTCTGCCTCACCTAATTGTAGATGGGGGTCTCGACCATGCAGGTGATTTCTTGATTCCTAGCATCCTGTTTTTGTATATCGCTGGTTGGATTGGTTGGGTTGGTCGTGCTTACATCATGGCTGTACGTAAAATGCCAAACCCAGAAATGAAGGAAATCGTTATCGATGTTCCTTTGGCTCTCCCAATTATGCTAAGTGGATTTACATGGCCCCTTGCTGCAATCAAAGAACTTACGTCTGGTGAGTTAACTGCTAAGGATACAGAAATCCCCATTTCTCCACGCTAGTTAAACTTACTAGTTATAAACTATACTTCCACATTTAATTATGTGGAAGCGCGCTCGATGGTTAAAGTCTCTATTAATTAGAGAAACGAATTAAGTGGAAATACTTTTGGAGCTTTACTCATGCAAAATGGTCTTCTTAGATATTTATCCCTTGCCCCAGTCACACTGTTTGCTTTATTGATTGCACAAGCTGTACTGTTGATTGTATTTAATCTCATTTTCCCAGACCTGCTTTTCCACCCAATGCCCAGATAACTATTAGTTATGGGGTATAAAAAGTAAACATGATTGTTTAAAAGTTATGACAGCTAAGAGTTAGATATTTATTTCTAACTCTTAGCTGTCTATGAGTGTTTTTTATCTACAATAATCGTTTTGCAAAAAAATATTACGTATATCATGCTTTTAGCAAGGTGTCAAATAATGAGTTATTTTTGATTATCTTTAAAGTATTTTAATAAAAATTAATGAATCGATTTGTAGCGCTTATTAAGTTTTTTAAACAGAAGTTACTTTATAGTACTCAGCTACATTTATGATGAAGGAAAAATCCTGCCAAAATTTCAATTCACTTAGATGAGGCGAAGATAAAATATGGTACAAGCAGTAGACGCATCAAAAAATAATCCTAGCGACCCTAGGAATCGTGAGGTCGTTTTCCCCGCAGAACGCGACCCGATGCAAGGCAATTTGGACACACCAATTAATGCTTCTCCCTTGAGTAAGTGGTACATCAATAACTTACCCGCTTATCGCCCAGGTCTTACACCTTTCCGTCGTGGACTAGAAGTTGGTATGGCACATGGGTACTTTATTTTTGGCCCATTCGCTAAACTTGGCCCACTGCGTAACACCGCAAACGCTAATTTAGCTGGTTTACTGGCAGCTATTGGTTTAATCGTTATTTTGACTGGTACTTTATCGCTGTACGCTAACAGCAACCCCAAACCAGCACTCGGAAGCGTAACAGTTCCAAACCCACCCGATGCTTTTACCTCAAAAGAAGGTTGGAATAACTTTGGAAGCGCGTTTCTTATTGGTGGCATTGGTGGCGCCGTTGTTGCTTACTTCCTAACCAGCAACTTGGGAATTCTCCAAGGTATAACTGGATAAATTAGTACAGATGTGAATCTGAATAAATTAGTACAGACGTGAATCTGGATAAATTCGTAGAGACGTGAATCTGGATAAATTCGTAGAGACGTGATTAATCACGTCTCTACAAAGAAACCGGGCTTTAAAAAAAGCCCGGTTTCTGTTTTATATTAAGCGTTCAGGGGGCGCCGACGTTATTGTTTACAATTGGCGAAACTATCCAGGGCAGTTTCAATTGACTGTAAAGCAGCTTCAAAATCGTCGTTGACAATTTGAACGTCAAACTCGTCTGCGGCTTGAATTTCTTCGTGGGCACGATTTAAACGGCGCCTAATTGCTTCTTCGGGGTCTTGACCGCGACCGCGTATACGGTTTTCTAATTCGGTGAGCGAAGGAGGCAAAATAAAAATGCTCTTGGCTTCTGGAAAAGAAGTGCGAATTTGACGCGCTCCCTCTAATTCAATTTCTAGCACTACGCACTTACCTGCATTTATTTGGTTAAGTACAGCAAGTCTAGGAGTACCGTAATAATTTCCGGCAAACTCAGCCCACTCCAAAAATTCTCCATGAGCAACTAGTTGTTCAAACTTACTACGCTCGATAAAATGGTAGTGTTTGCCATCTATTTCGCCTGGGCGAGGCGCCCTCGTAGTCGCCGAAACAGAATAGTATAGTTCTGGATGACGCTGGAGTAGCGTCCGCATTAGTGTGCCTTTGCCAACTCCACTTGGGCCTGTCAAGACTATGAGTTTGCCTTGAGACAGCTTTGAAAAGGTAGTTGCACTATTCTGGATGGATAAAAGTTGCATCATCCGCTCAACCTGTGAATAAATCAATATACATTATCCATTAGCCATGTGTAAAGTAGGGGTATAACCTAACACGATAGCTAACTTCAGTATCTGTAACTTTGTTAACAGATAAACTATTCTAATTCACATGTTACTGCCGATAAATGTTTTTTAGGGGTAGGGATTTAAACCCACCCATAAATTTTTGATTAATTATCCACAACTTGATGTTCCCGCGAAATTACGAAACGATTTGCTACCGTTTCTGGCTGTATCGCTGAGAGTATCACGTGACTCGAATCTGTAATGATTACAGCCCTAGTACGGCGCCCATAAGTGGCGTCAACCAGCTGACCCCGGTCACGCGCATCGGTAATGATACGCTTTATCGGAGCTGACTCTGGACTGACAATGGCAACTACCCGGTTGGCAGAGACAATATTGCCAAATCCTATGTTGATTAGCTGAATGTCCATATAAAAAACTTATTCAATGCACGGTGTGAGGTTAAACACAATATTCTTTTCACCCAATACAGGATGCCGAATCGAATTTACCTTAAAAGCGTAAATACCGATACGGGACTAAAGAAGAAATTGTGTTTCTACAAAATACTATTTCTCATGTTATCCGTAAAAAATTGCAGTTACAACGCCCTAAAGTCCTCGAAATGCTTGTTTTTTAATTATCATTGCTTTTTTTAAATATTTATCAATCTCAATCGATAAATCTTGAATAAAAATCTCTCTAAAGATACAGGTAAATCCTTATGAATAAAATGTAAGCAAAATATTAAAGTCAAATCTATTACTTCATCAAATGTTACACATCGAATATCCGTAGATACAGAAAGCATCAAATAAACTAAATTTATTTGATGCCACAAAGAAACTAAAGAAACCGGGTTTCTTGATTTAGAAACCGGGTTTCTGTACTGTTTTAAGTTTGTTGAATTTTTCTCTCAGCAATTGTAAATTAGGCACCTGACCACCATAACGCCAACTAACATAAGATGAGCATATTTCATCAATAACTTCTGATGTTGCTGCTGGTTGTTGCATCCTAGATATTTGGGCATATTCTAGTGGTGTTTGAGATGGATGTTTTTTAAAACCACTCGTAGCAAGCCACTGTAACATCTGCTGATAAAGACTTTCCATTGGTGGCAGTTTGTTAAGAGTTTTTCGGTTCCGATATCCTTTCCATTGCTGGCGTAATAACCAAATACCAAAAGCTGTTGCTGTTGCAATTATTAATGCTTGGATTATCCCAAAAAAACCTTTTGTAAATAAACCAAAGAACCAAACAAATGTCCTAGCTAAAAATGAGAATATAGCCCCAAACAAATTATTTAGCAAACCACTCACTGGAGAAGGCAACCAAGAAGCCACCCATTTCCAAAACTGCTGAAGTACCGAAAATGTTTGAGTTTCTTCTATTGAAGGGGGAATTAGAGGATGTTGAGGTATTGGGTCAAACGCAAACCATCCATATTTGGGAAAATACACTTCGGTCATCGCGTAAGCATCGGTGTTACGAACAATATACAAACCAGTAAATGGGTTGAACTGTCCTGCTCCAAAACCTGCTACTAAGCGCGCTGGAATACCACAAGAGCGTAGCATCATTGTTAATACTGTAGAAAAGTGGTCAGGATAGCCACCTTTATATTTAAATAAAAACGCTTCGACTAAATCTTCGTTTTGCTCTAAAAAGGGAAACTCTAAAGGGTTTTCGGGGACTTTGTAGTTTTGTTTTAAGTACTGCGCTAAGTAAAGCGCTTTCTCGTAAGCTGAATCTAAACTTTTATCTGCAAAGCCAACACGATTTTTATTATAGTTCGCCAATATCTCTTCTGTACGAATGCGAACTTTCTCTTGAATGGCTTCTGGAATTTGTAAGTAATACTTAGAAATGCTATCTGGATAATCATTCCCTGCTTTATTTAATAGAGTTCTGTCACGCAGTGGAACTTCAGAAATAACTGTATATGTTAAGCCATCTGACAAACCTACAGGCGCCCGTAAACTATTTTCTGTATCTACCGCTATCACCGGAGTTGGAAAGTAAATTTCCTTGGGATGCGCCATAGCTGGCACTAAGTTCGGTAAATCAGCTAATACTCTATATGTCTGTACTATTTCTTTGGTGGCGCCAACGGCGTTAGGTCTAGGTATATAAATTTGATAAGACCAAGGAGAACGTCGAATCGTTTGTACTTTATCGTTACGAGAAATTTCCCAACCTTTGCCTGTATAGCGGTCAAATGCCAATACCCGCCAAAACCCCTCAATTTGTGAACGCACTCGCATTACAACTTTGGGCGTCATTTCACCGCGCAGGTTTTGATTCATGCGACTATTAAAGCCGTAGTAAAAACTTGAGTCAACTAACCCTTGCTCCCCATTCTCTCCTGGGGCATTTGCACTACCTGGACTTGCGGCGCCACCATTTCTATTACCTGCACGCACATAACCAGGATTAATAATGCTGCGTCCAGTAAAATTACCTTTGACTTCGATATTAGAGCTAACTGGAAACATTCGCAGTTGATAGCCTGGAAAACGCGGTAATACGGCAAATATTCCCAAACCGATAACTAAAATTAATCCAAAAAGCAAAAAGTAAGAAGGTAAAGACGAAGCCACATCTGAATGCTTCGTCTTCTCCTGATTAACTATTGGCTTTGTAATACCTAGCCTTGAACGGTAATCGAATATTAAAGTTGGTAGGGCGATAGCTAAAAATAGTAACAACACTGGTGCAAACGCTAAAGTTTGACTTAATGTTGCCGCTACACCTATCAAAATCATACCAATAACAATCGAATACCCCAAGTCTTTACGCCTAGGCATATCAAAGCTATGGAGTACTTGGAGTTGTACTAGTAACTGCGCCAAAACTAATCGCGTATCGTTCAATTCCCCCAGTATTCGACCAAAGAAAGCACCTAGTGCTATTAACATCAAGATCGCAATTCCAAATTTGACCGATACATTACTGTTTTGGCGTCTTTTATAACTCCAAGCTGCCCCCGCAACTGAAAGCGGTGCTGCCCAAAAAGATAATTGAGTTTCTGCCGCTATATCTGTTGCAATAATTCCCACAATTACATTTGCTAGCACCAGCACCCTTAAAGCAATTGAATTTTCTACTTCGATTGCAGATGCCTTAAACCTGTTGCGCCAATAATTCCATTCAGGTTTTGGGGCGCCAAGTCGTATCCTGGTAAACATTTTTTAGTTATAAAGCAATTAGTGGATGTAATCACTAAGCGATGCATTTGTAGACAACGGATACTAATGTAGTCAGTATAAACTCTTAATACATTGTCCGGAAAAATGCTGTTAACCGTAGACCGGAGAGGCACCGTACCGTCGAAATACGACATGTACTAGTGCCTTCCTAATGACCGCTTATTTATACCAAGCATACGCTTTAAACTAGGTTTCGTCACCTGACTCGAAAACCAACAAGAGCCTATCTAAAATTGGTGCTAGCAGTAAGTATTATTTTCTACATAGTGGGAAGAATTAAAAATGTCAACGGTTGTTGGTCGATTTCTGTTAGTTTTACTTCGAGAGTGTAAGGTTGACGTGGAGAAACACAAAGTATTTCTACACGTAAATTACCTGAACTCGAAGACTGAGCCATTGCAGTTGTGCTAGCATTACCAACTTTGATATTTCCTTGAGTAGGTAAATCAGCCCGAACACAAAGCTTTGCTTCGGCGCCGTATTGTACGTACTCAACATGAAGTTTGATAGCACCAACATCAGTTAACCATTCTCTTTCTACAACTGGATTAGTCGCAGAAACAGGTAATGTTAAGTTATCAAACAGTTGTTTTGCTGCCAACAATGAAACGGCCATTTGCTGACGACTTTGAAGATCAAAGTAATCACCATCCAAATTAGGCATTGCTTCAATGGTCGAAGCAGAACGATAAGGAGTTCTTAGCACTAATCCAGCTAAATCATTAATTGCCTGCTCATCGTTAGGAAATAAGCTTTCCACAGCAGCCACTAATTTTGCTCCTAACGGTAACGAAGAAGCAACTAATTCTTGGCATCTAGCCATTATAAGCTGAAATACACGTTCTGGTAAGTCAATCGGGAGCGTTAAAGATGCTCCACGACCCCATCCCCACGTAGGAACTAACGCGACTGAGGGATTGTCTACGTAGTCAGGATATTCTTGGATTTGGGTTTCCCAAGGGAATAACGGAGGATGGTTTTGTATTTGAATTTGTAACCGACGTTTAAGGACGGCTTGGAAACGTTCTTGCACAGTAGGAATTTCTCCTAGTTAAGAGGTTTGGGGCGTCCATTCCGGTTGCTGCAAATCCATTGGAGTATTCGCAGCACTCGGTATATTTTCGACCCCGTTATTTTCCTTACAATTGACCGAGGTATTTTCTGATTCTATAGCATACGCACACTATTAACCATCAAAACAACTGGTTTTATAAGGATTCTGAGTCACTATTCATGAGTAGATGCACCCGATCCGGACACTAGAGAGTTACGAATTTCCCAGGCTTGTTCAAGAATTTTAAACCATCGTTTTTGTAGTTGTGCCATTGATAACCCACACAACTTGGCAATTTTTTCATCAGGTTCTTTTTGTTGCTTTAGTTCGAGTAAAGACCGTTGCTTCGGATCCATTTCTTCAATAAACTTTTCCCACTGAATAGGTGTCAAGCCCAAATTTGTACTCAAATCAGCTTCAAGCCATTCGTGAACTAGTTCCCAGCGGTGCAGTAAAGCAAATCGAATCAAGTGATACTTAAAACGCTGTTGTAAATAATCGCGTTGCCTGGAGGTTAAATTCAAAACTGATTCGATTTCAGTTGCCGACATATCCTGTAACCGCAGCGCAAAATAATCTGCACAATCGGTTTGTTGTCGTTCCTCTAAATAACTCATTAATTCAGTTATGACAACAGAACGTAGCGTATCTTCAGTTGGTTCTGGTTCTGGCTGTGTAGCCATTGCGCTTCGCAACATTTGAACCGCTGGTTCTTCCCAAGAGCCATCGCTTTCACCTCCACTACCTTCGGCAGCTTGTTCGATGTCAACACAGGTTTCTGGTGGTTGTTGTTGAGAAAAAGTTTGTGCGCGCAGAATAATAAGTTGTTGCTGTCTTCCTGGTAAAGGAATGCGACGTTTACCGTAACGTTCGGTGAACGCCATATACTCGGCTAATTCCAGAAGTGTATGAGGCTGGTAGGTAGCACCGAGTTGATTTTCTCTGCGAAAAGCATTAAGAGCTTCTAAATAAAAACTTTGTAGAAAATCTTCAATTATCGTTAGGCGCCCTTGATAGCTCAATTGGCGTTGCGGAGGATTAATATAACGATAGATAATTGCACTCAAAGTACTGTGAAGTTCGACCCTGCCACGAGATGAACCTAACTGGTAATATCGCAAGCACTGAGTCAGGCGATGTCGAGCCAGGGTAATGGCGGAGCTTTCTATAGAGCCAGAAGCTTGGATGCGTTTGCTCTCATTGCAAATCCGATAAACTTCGTTGGTGATACGCATTGCCACATCGTGACAATTTTTCTCCGAAGCTTTGGTTGATTGCCTAAGTTCCTGGAAGGAAAGTTCTAATATCGCCTCCACGCCGATAGAATTTTCTCCCTGAATAGTTGTGGTTGCGGCTAAATTCATAGTCTCGTTCTTAAAAAGACCCTAACATAATCTATTTACAGCCTGGGATCAAAATAAATAATTGGTAAAAAAGTATTATGTCTCAGATTAGCGCGATTGACGCACACCATAATTAAAGAATTGGTTTAGTTTATTATTCCCAACCAAGTGGCGATTATTTAGCTATGCCTGACAAAATTCTTCTCGACCGTTATCATTTTTCCCTCTGGTACATTTATGGATTTACAAGCACAAATTCAATTGCTGAAAGAAAATGCACCCCAAGATGGCATTACACCACAACTGATAACAGCAATCGCTCCGGCTTTACAGACGCTTGCTCAAAGGTTAGCCCATAAACGGTACTTCATCCTCCAAAGTATGGACGAAGAGTGGGTTGTCACTACATTGAGCAATCGTACTAATCCAGAACTCGAAAAACGAGTGGTATATGCTTACCCTACATTACAAGATGCGATTAAAAACCAATACAGGAGGGATAACCCTCAGTTAACTGCCACTCCCTACGGAGTTATACACGTTTTGTTTCAGTTAACGGCAATGGAACCCGTAGATAGTATAGTTTTTTTTGAAACTTCTGGCGTGAGTGGTGATACAATCGAAATCCCACGTTTTGAGCTACAATTATTGATCCAACAGGTAATGGCGCCGTACCGTAACACCTCCGTGCCTCCTGATATCGCTTAAAAACTACCAGATATCAGCTTAACTTGTCATACGGGTTATTGTGGGAAATTGCTGTAACTATTTCAAGAGCTAAGGGTAACTAGCACTACTGGATTTTACCGTCTGTGCCTACTCCTTAGCTCTTTTAAGACCAATAAATTAAATTTGGTAAATAAAAAACTTAATACAATCGACTCAGCGCAAAATCAGTCATGTTTATCAAAGCTTGACGAGACTCTGAATATGGTAAATCTACCAAATGCTCTACAGCCAACTTCGCATGATGTGCTGCTAGTTCCCTTGCTCTTGCGATACCTTGACTGTCCGAAATTAACGCCAACGCTTGCTCTAAGTCTCCTTCTTGGGCAAACTCTCGCTCTATTAGCATAAACAAAGCTGGCTTTTCTTCCAACGCATACAAAACAGGCGCCGTCAAGGTGCCGCTTTTCAAATCTGAGCCAGCTGGTTTGCCTAACGCTTCTGACGAACTCGTAAAGTCTAAAATATCATCAACTATTTGGAACGCCAAACCAATGTCACGTCCATAGCAATACAAGTGTTCTGCTGTTTCAGCAGAAACTTCGCTCAACACTGCGGCAGCTTTGGCGCTGTTAGCGAATAATGTTGCAGTTTTATAATAATTTTTTTGAAGATAAGTATCGATTGTGATACTCGCATCAAAACGGTTTAGTCCCTGTTGAATTTCTCCAACCGCGAAATCCATCAATACTTGTGATAAAAGTTTTACAACTTCTAAATTATCTAAGTTGGCTAAGTGCCAAGAAGATTGGGCAAAGAAGAAATCTCCTGCCAGTACAGCAACGCGGTTGCCAAATAAACTATGAATTGTTGGAACTCCACGTCGCTCGTTCGACTCATCTACTACATCATCGTGTACCAAACTCGCTGTGTGAATCATTTCTGTGATTTCAGCTAGGCGCCGATGACGAGTTGTAATATCTTCGGACATGGTAGCGCGCGATACAAGCAGAACTATCGCTGGTCTGATACGCTTTCCCCCAGCTCCAAATAGGTGTTTTGCCGCCGCATAGAGGATGGGGTGGTCTGTTCCAACTAACTGTATCAGATTGTCTGCTAGTAATCGCAGGTCTGCTTCCACAGGAGTAAAAAGGGAGGTTGCTGGGGTCATGGATGGGCGGACTCTGGCTTAAGTTACGAAAGTTTACATATTCTATACTCATTTTAAGATAACGCAGGTAGACTGCAAAGCTCCGCAGTGAAGAATCATTGTATTAATCAATAGCAACAGCAGTATTTTTTTTCTACTCACAATGCCTCAACAAGGCATTTTGAGGTGTCACGTGACCTCAAAAGAAACCAAGTGTATAAAAAGATACTTTAAAATACTTGCTGAAGTGAGATAATTATTGTTATATTATTTACTACATAAGGAAAGGGTGCAAAATTATTAATATCTACGTAGATAATATAATTATTATTTATACAATAGGCAACAAACAAAAGAAAAACTTATTTTTGTGATTGCCAAAATATTTGAAAAATAACTCAGAACTGAGATGAAAAGTCCCGGTGGTTATGTTACGCTAAAATTAAGGGACTTAAAAGTTTTTTGTTAATCACCGCACGAAAAGTAATGCGCTTAAGGGTGTTTTGCTTTTCGAGAGTCGTGAGTCAAATAGATACCTTTCGTTGAACTAAGGAAGCTGTTTTTAGCAATTTCAGTAGTTTGACAGTAGGTTCATATAGTTTCTTGCCGGAAGAGCGAAATTATTTCGGTAAAGGAGTCAGTAAGCCTTTAACGCTTAATTAAAAGGCTTATATGTCCTTTGTTGTAAATAAACACAAAGGCAAAAATTTTGCAGACTTGAAGAGACTGTCCAGGCAGCGCTTTAAATTGCTGTATGGCGTTTAGATAGCTGAATAACAGCAGTGAGTCTGTAAACATAAATAACTATAAAGCCAAAAAGCAAAGAACTTAGTTCTAGGCAAACTAAACCGTACTAGTTGTTGTTAGTACGCACGCAGAGTGCTGCTGTAATCGTGAGATGTATTCGCACGAAACGCGGGAACGCTAATGGCGTTTGCTTAATATTAAACACAAATAACTCGTAAAAAAAAATAGTTCATGTGAGAACGGCAATGATCATTTTTATATTAGCTTCTGGATATTTATTTACTGTATACCTCTTATTAGCATTAGCGAAACGTTCTGGAAACAAAACTTCGCCAATTGATGATTTGTAACAGGTAGCACAGGCATCTTGCCTGTGCAGAACTCAAGCCAAAATACCTAACCCACAGTTTACAACTTCAACTGTTGGAGTGCAACCGAGCCAGTTTACAGAAGTAAGTGCGAACGTTTCTGGGCAACCACTGACGACAAAGCGAGTTGGCATCGCGGGGAAGTTGTTACGTAAGTTGAGTATATCAAGTTCAGTCGCGCAAGCAGAAGCAACGTAAACTGCTGGGTCTACAATGTTAACTGTGCTTGGTAAAAGCGAGCGTAAAATTGGCGCCAAGTGAGGATAGTGAGTACAACCGTAGACCAATGTATCGATTTGTTGTTGAATTAGTGGCTCTAGGTATGAGGTTGCTACTTCAACAGTGTAAGGGTCATGGATACGGTTTTGTTCGATTAAAGGGACAAATTCAGGGCAGCTAACTTGCCAAACTTGAGTTTGAGCATCAATTTCTAGGATAGCGTTTTTATAGGCGTTACTTTTTGCTGTGGCAGGAGTCGCGATAACACCGATACGTTTTCCATGTTGAACTGCGGCCAAGGCGCCTGGAAGAATAACACCAATAATCGGAAAATCAAATTCTTCGCGTACAGTTTCAAGGGCGAGTGCAGAACTTGTATTACAAGCCATTACCGCCATCTTAACACCAACACGCTGCATCCAAGTTAGAATTTCGCGGTTAAACTGAATAATTTCAGCTTGAGAGCGAATACCATAAGGTAGTCGAGCCGTATCTCCAAAATAGAGAATCGACTCATTCGGAATTTGGCGATACAGTTCGCGTAGTACAGTTAAACCCCCCACACCACTATCAAATACCCCAATCGGGGCACGCTGTGGCTCTGTGTAATAGTTAAAGTTTTCTTGGAGAAGATTAGTTTCAAAAGTTGAAGATAGAAACACAGCTACTTAGTCTTTATATTTTTGAATAACAATACAGGATTTATAGCAATTAGACAAATATCTAGCCAAGGAGTTTTTTTACAAACAGGGAATTTTTTGTAGAGACGTGATATATCACGTCTCCACATTTGTGTATTTATCTTCCTAAATATCTGAGAACACCGCGTGCAATAGCTTCAGCCATGCGATTTTGATATTCACGATTACCGAGACGGGGGTTATCTTCTCTTCCTGTCATGTAACCAGTTTCTACTAAAATCGAAGGCATTGAGCTTTTTCTCAAAACGTAAAATCTGGCTTTACGGGTGCCTCGGTCTTTGATGGTAGAGATATTTTGGAGAATGCTTTGGCGAACTGCTTCAGCAAGACGATAACCGCTGTCATAATAGTAAACTTCCAAACCGTTGACATCTGGGCGCCCACTGATAGAGTTAGCGTGGATGCTGACGAATAAATTGGCGTTAACACGTTCTGCCATGTCTACCCGTGGTTTTAAGTCAACAAAGTAATCAGAATCACGAGTCATGACAACTTGAATACCATTTTGTTCCAAGATTGACCTAACTCGTAAACCTATAGGTAAAATTACGTCTTTTTCAAGTAAACCACGAAGACCTGGGGCGCCTGAATCTTTACCTCCATGTCCTGGGTCAACAACCACAACAATTTTACCTCTAGGAGTTGGTTGACCGATTGGAGGTCGTGGGGTAGGTACAGGGTTGCCACCGGGGGGTAACGGTTGGGGGTTAGGACGTGGAAGCGGTAATGGAAGGACTACAGGAGGTTGAATCGGTCGGGACGGTGGATTAATAGGTGGTAGGGTACTTATACGTCCACGAGTCAGTTCGAGTGATAGTAGTTGACCACTAAGTTGATTGATTTGTCCAAATTGTACTCCCGCAGCAGGTTGTACTAATATTGCGACGGTGTTGGGGTCTTGCTGCTGTAAACGAACTTTTAATACTGGACTATTGGTGCCAAAACTTGGACCCCGAACGTTTTGCTCTAACTTGGCGTTAGGAATAGTAATACGATATTGTCCAGTAGACCTATCCCACCCACCACTTCCCGTTAAACGCTGGTCTCCACTAATAATTAGCTGTGTACCTGTAGCGTTAAGCTCAACCGATTGAATTGTGGCAAGTGTATTAACAGTTATTGGTGGATTTGGGTTTGGTTCGTTGAGAGGAGGACGAGGAGTATTTGGACTTGGGAGTCTAACAACTGGGGTAGCGCTAGGAATTAAAATCAATCCATTTGCACCACTTAATGAAGCATTCCAGTTAGGACTGTCTCGATTTACCTGTAGCTGCATTCTAACAGTTGGAGTTTTAGAATTTAATTGAGATAATAAAACTCTGTTAACACCGTGTTTATTAACTGAAATGTCGCGTTGCGCTTGCGATGATATTGTGGCGCCAGTAATGTCTACATCTATCGAGCGTCTATCGAGACTACGAATCACTCTCAACTGTGGACTTCCAGCCCCACTGGTGCGAACAAAAAAACCATCACCCGTAATTTGAACATTCTCAACTGTGGTTGGTACGGACGAAGCGGCAACTACTGTTGTACTTGTTGATGGGGGTAAGGGTCTTGAGTTATTTGCATTGCTAGGAGGCGTGTTATTGGAGGGAGTAGTAACTACATTATAAATACCTTTATCAGAGGAATCTCCAACTTGTTCACGTTCGGGTTTTGGTAATTGAACATTCCAACGACTGGGACTAACCCCAACAAATTTGACTTGAGCAGGGTCAAGCGTAAAACCAGGTGCAAGTTCAACGACAAGACGCGCTGTATTTTCGTCAAATTGTCCGATACGAAGCGAACGTATTGCCCCACCGATTGGTTGCGTAAGTTGAGAACGACCAAACCGCGTTCCTGGTAAATCGATAACTACCCGTGTTGGGTTAAAAATTAGCTGTGCTTTTGGTTGCACGGCGCCGTCGGTAACGATTTCCAATCGATTTTGATTGGCATCAAACCGCCAAGAGTTCAGTTTAGCTGCATGGGCGGGCGACGGAAGTATGAAGACAGTAAAAAGGGTGCTGGGTAGTAACCAGTTTAATCTCACAGTGTTTTCTCCTGAATCCATTGATGTAACGCCATGAAGCGTCAATCGGTTAAATATAATGTTTTGTTTTTTTTAGCTATTCCTCACACCGTCACCCAACGAGAAGCAGTAATTGCAGGCGTTCTGGTCACCACACATCTTGATACAATTACGTATCAAAAATTGCTCGAAGAAGCATTATTCTTACGCCAATCATGAGATAACCAAAATTAACAGTAAGTGTCAATCATTGGTTGTAACATACAGCACGTGTTATTTGAGATTTTCAGAACAGCGACACGGACAGGCGCACAAGACATACGTTTAACAAACTGCCTAAAATAAGAATTGTATTTTTTGAAACAATTTATCCAGTTTTGAATCGTAGTGTCAACCCAAGCATAAAAAATAATAAATTTGTCGAAAGGTAAAGTTGATGGAAGTAGCGAGGAATAGGACGTATGAGCAGTTATCAACAATCGATGCACGTAAGCGTTATATAAGTCGCTGTCTATGTAGTCGTTGATTGTTGGAATTTTGTTCTTGGTCAGGGGTGTAATATTTGATGCTGACCAATAAAACTAGTTACCAATAACCCAGACGCGATATATTTGCTGCGGCACACTGCATGAACGTGTCTCTACAATGCTATTTGTAATGGCAGTACAAAATACTTGGTGTTCGGTTTAAACATATGAGTCTATTTGCTATCGAATTTGTCGGAGATATTGCAAAACACCGCGCGCGATGGCATCAGCCATTTGAGCTTGGTATTGTGGTGTCACGAGCCGCGATACGTCTTGAGTACCTGTCATAAACCCGGTTTCTACTAAAATTGAGGGCATTGAGCTTTTTCTCAAAACAAAAAATCTAGCTCGCCGTACTCCTCTGTCTCGGACACTGAGACTCTGAAGTATGGTACTGTGGACTGTGCGAGCGAGTTCTAGACCACTGTCGTAATAATACGTTTCCAATCCATTCACATCCGGACGACTTGCACCGGCTGAATTCGCGTGGATGCTAACAAAAACATCAGCGTTGATTCGCTCTGCCATTTCCACTCGACCTTGCAACGTCACAAAATAATCGGCATTGCGTGTCATTACGGCTTGTATGCCGTTTTGCTGAAGAATTTGAGCTACTCTAATGCCTATTGGCAAAATAACATCTTTTTCCATAGCACCCCCTATCCCAAGGGCGCCTGAGTCCTTACCACCGTGTCCTGGGTCAATAATTACGACTAAACGCCCATCATTACGTCTTCGCCCAGGTACAGGGTCTACAGGAGGACGTGGAGGTTCGCCACCAATAATTGGCCCCGAACCACCTGGTCTAATTGGGTCAGGAAACGGCGTAATTGGTGGTATTGGTCTATTACGACGCAATTCGAGCGCTAAAAACTGCCCAGTAATTTGATTTAGTTGCCCAATTTGCACTCCGCTAGCAGGTTGCACCAAAATTACTACAGTATTCGATTCTTTTTGTTCGGTTAACCGAATCCTAAGAATAGGGCTATTACTATCAAGTGCTGGACCACGAACGTTGTTGGTAAGACGCGCGTTTGCTACGGTAATACGAAACATTCCTGTTGTTCTGTCCCAACCGCTTGTGGCAATAAAGTTTTGGTCTGCACGAATAATTAATTGCGTTCCACCACCTGCAAGTTCTACTGATTGAATTGTTGCTGGAGTATTACTGCGACCTGGTGTTGGTGGAATACCAGGGAACGGAGGAGAAGATGGAGGTGTAGGGGAAGGTGTAGGGGAAGGAGCAGGATTATTTGAACCACCACTATTAGACCCTGAAGTATTGGCGCCACCACTAAAACGGTCAGGTAAAAAAATCAGATTGTTAGCATTTTTCAAAACTCTCCAGTTAGGGCTGTTTCTTTCAACTTGTAAAGACATCCTAACAATGGGAGTATTACCTTCAAGCTGCGACAAAATTACTTGGCTAACACCAAAACGATTCACCATCATCTCTGGCGTTAAAGTTGGTGCTAGCGATGCTCCCGATATATCTATATTGATAGTTTTTTGATCACGACTACGAGAAATACGAACCAAAGGATTTCCGCCATTGGTACGGACGAAGAAACCGTCACCCGTAACTCGTACATTTTCGATTTGTGTTCCAGCTTGAGCTGTTTTGAGTTTTTGAGCTAGTTGGGATATTTGTATTACTTTTGATTCATTATCGTTATCAAATATAATTGAACCGTTCAGAGCGCGAGCTTCGGACGGCAGTATCAAAATCGAAGTTATAAAAGTACCTGATAACAACCAATGTAGTTTCACAATATTTTCTCCACCAAAATGTTCCTGGTAGTAGTGCAATCTGAAGACAGCATTGGCAAATCCTTATGCAGTCAACGCACGGATACTCTAGCATCTGTTGTTACCGAATCGTTGAGATTTCTCAATAATTCTGGCAAACAGCACGTAGCGTCATATGCTATCACAAACTACTCCGCACATCCACGGCATATTTAAAATACTTTAGCCAAAATATAAATCTAAACACAAAATAAAAGGCACCAATAGAAGGTGCCGCAACATATAAGCTTTTTATACAACTTGTTCACTCTTTGATAGCTAAAATTAATCGCTAAATCTTAGAAACCGGGTTTCTTATGGATTTTCGGCAGTATTGCTCAAAGCTGCTGGTTCTGGGTCTGGGAATACAATCCTTAAAAATGGTGGCGCCAAAAATGTTGTAACTATCACCATGACGATGATTGCCGCTTCTAATGGCTTGGTTAAAATACCTACACTTGAACCAATACCCAAAAATACTAGTCCAACTTCTCCACGTGGTATCATTCCTACACCAATAGCCAAGCGGTTAATTTTTTCTTTTCCGAATACACTAAAACCTGTAACAAGTTTACCGAGAATAGCTACCGTTACTAAAAAGATTGCCATTATTAACCCTTCGCGGTTGCTAGGTATAGCAGGGTTAAGAACGCTTAAATCAGTTTTGGCGCCTACAGTTACAAAGAAAATTGGTACTAAAATATCAGCAATGGGAATTATTTGTTGCTGTAGCTCTTTACGTTTTTCAGTTTCTTCAAGAACTAAACCAGCAGCAAACGAACCTAAAATTGCTTCTAACTGAATAGACGCGGCAAAATATGCCATTAAAAAAGCGAAAATAAATGCGGGTAATATAAGTTCACCCCGGGTTTTGAGAACATTAACAACCGCTACAAACGATTTGTTAAAGAAATTACCGAGTGCAATGGCGCCTACCAAGAAGCCAGCAGCACTAAAAATCAAATATACGACTTTGCCAACATCTACAGCACCATCTTTAGCAAGACTAGCGACGACAGCCAGAACAATAATACCCAACACGTCGTCAATAACAGCAGCCCCCAAAATTATTTGCCCTTCTTTAGAATTGAGGCGCCCTAACTCTGATAGTACCCTGGATGTAATACCAATACTTGTTGCCGTCAGTGCCGCTCCAGCGAAAATAGCAGGAACCGCACCCACACCAAATATTAACATTAGCCCAGCAGTACCCGCTGCAAAGGGAACCACCACCCCAACACAAGCTACCACCGTTGCTTGCAGTCCAACAGATAACAAATCCTTTAAATTAGACTCCAAGCCAATTTCAAACAGCAGGATAATAACACCTAATTCTGCCAAAACAGATATTACTTCCGACTGTGCATGAAATACGCTGTTTGCAGCTTCGGGACTTAAACCACCTGTAAAGCTTAAAAACTGCATTATTACTGAGCTTGAAGTTTCAGCATCACCAAATACCAAAAGGTGTAAAGCTGAAACACCGACTACTACACCACCTACAAGTTCTCCTAAAACAGGAGGCAACCCGATACGGTTAGATAGCTCTCCACCCAACTTGCTAGCAAAGTAAACTACCACTAAACTTAGTAGTACTGATGCTAATACTAAAGAACTATCGGCAGTCTCAGCTGTAGATGCAAGTAAATGTAACGGTTGAAAAAAAATTGTCATTGAGCCTAATTGCATTGTATAAGACGCGGAAATCATCCCTCTACTCTACCAACTGCTAGGGGATTAATTGTTATTGACTCCAAATTAATAGTAATTTTTATCAATAGCTACAATTAGTAAGAAACCGGGTTTATTGTCGGAGATTGTAATAATAATAACCATTTGTCTGCGACAATGAATGCGTATAAACCCGGTTTATGGTAATTTTTTAGTTTCAAAAAACGTAACCGTGCATCGTTTTAAAAAGGCACCATGCCAAAGTATAAACATGATAAATCAGGTTTCAAATGAACTGAAAAACAGTACACAAAGAAAAATAAATAGCCCAGGCTTATGAATAAAAGTGTATCGTATAACATGTCGCGATTACATTCAAACTCCTGCTATATAATTACCTTTGTGATTGATAAGTTCAAGTGAAATAAGGTAAAAACAATAATTCTCTAATAGATTGGTAAAGATTTTATATGTAAATTTTTGCTAATTAAATAGATATATTGTTGATATTTTTGACATTTAATTTATTTCAGGTACTATTGATTTTACTTAAGTATCTGTAAAATTTCGTGTGTATATATTTATGAGGAGTGAAGAGTGATGAGTCAAATTAATGGCAATTTTTGGAAAGCGTTACCAGTAGCCTTATTACTGTGCGCTAGTTTTGTGCAACCTAGTTTAGCTCAAGAAAAAGAGCGGATGTTACGCACTTTAACAGTAAGTGGACGTGGTGTAGAGTCTATACCGACGACTCTCTCGCAAGTTAACGTTGGTGTAGAAGTTCAAGGAAAAGACGCGAAACAAGTTCAGCAAGAAGCGGCACGTCGTTCAAGTGCTGTAGTCACGTTAATAAAATCGCGTCCTGGGGTTGAAAAGCTACAAACAACAAACATTAACCTTAACCCAGTTTATAGTTACACTAACAACGTACAGCGAATTACTGGTTATAGTGCTACTAACACCGTTAATTTCCGTATTCCTACTGATAGAACAGGTAACTTACTTGATGATGTAGTTAAAGCAGGCGCCACACGTATTGATGGCATAAGTTTTGTCGCGACAGATGAAGCGATATCTCAAGCTCAAAGACAAGCATTACAAAAAGCAACCCAAGACGCACAGCAACAAGCAAATGCAGTATTCACGACTCTTGGCTTGAAATCAAAAGAAGTAGTTAATATACAAATTAACGGTGCCGTTCCTCCTAGACCTGTATATCGAGAAATGGCTGCTAGCGTAAGGGCAGATGCTGCGGCACCTCCTACTCCTGTAGTTGGTGGTGAGCAACAAGTTGAAGCTTCAGTTACTTTACAAATTAGTTATTAATCATGTGGGAAGCACAGGCAAGGATGCCTGTGCTACAAATTAAAAATTATCAGGGCTATCGAAGTCGCTCCCTGAGTTATCGGTATCGCGCTTAGAGCCTAGTAACTCCAACTGTTCTACCAAGATAACTGGTGTGGAACGGTTGGCGCCTGTTTTGTTATCAATCCAAGTGTCAAATTTTAAAGAACCCTTAACTCCTATTTGTTTACCTTTCGTTACATAATCTTTGGCTATTTGGGCTGTTTTACCCCATATCTCTAAGCTAAACCAATCTGGTTCTGCATCACGACTACGGCGATTAACCGCCAATGTTAACCGGCACTTCACCGAGCCAGAATCAAAGTATTTAATATCTGGGTCTGTGCCGACACGACCGATAAGAGTGATAGAATTTATACTCATACTAATGCTAAATTATTCAGTACAAAGGTACTTTATATATATTTTACTTGTATCATAAAGGAATTGTCACTATCTAAAAATATATGTTTAGATAAAGAGCAATTCATATAGAAGCAGTAAAATTGGTAAAAATTACTTCGGCGCCGGAGTGAATCCTTACGGATATACTGACGTAGCCATAGAATAGAAAAAAGTAGTGCAGCTCATGTTTAGTAAAGATTACCAAAAGTTCTATAAAAAATAGCCTGCTTTACTAGACTCAGGATAAAAAAAGTAATAGAATCCAGCACAATTCAGTCAAAAACTCGTAGTCAAAAGTATCGCAAATAGGGGGCGTAGAAGCGCGTGGGTCTTTTTAAAAAGTTTTCCTTATCGCGGGATATGGGTATCGATTTAGGTACAGCCAACACCCTCGTTTACGTATGTGGTAAAGGTATTGTTCTCCAAGAACCCTCTGTGGTTGCCATCGACCAAAATGAAAAGGTCGCATTGGCAGTGGGAGAAGAAGCAAAAAAAATGCTCGGTCGGACACCAGGTAATGTGGTTGCTCTCCGCCCCTTGCGTGACGGTGTAATCGCTGACTTTGATACCGCCGAGCTGATGTTGAAAAGCTTTATCCAGCGCGTTAACGAGGGCAAGTCATTGGTTTTACCAAGAATTGTCATCGGTATTCCTAGCGGTGTAACTGGTGTTGAGCGACGGGCTGTAATGGATGCTGCTGCCCAAGCTGGCGCCAGGGAAGTGTTTTTGATTGATGAACCTGTTGCAGCAGCAATAGGCGCCGGATTACCAGTTGCTGACCCAACAGGTAACATGATTATTGATATTGGTGGTGGCACGACAGAGGTAGCAGTTCTGAGCTTGCAAGGTACAGTATTGAGCGAATCGGTACGTATCGCAGGTGATGAGTTAACCGAGTCAATAATCGGATATATGAAAAAAGTTCATAATTTGGTGATTGGCGAACGAACTGCCGAAGATATTAAAATTCGTATTGGTTCGGCTTATCCTACTTCTGATGACGAAGAAGCAATTATGGAAGTTCGCGGTTTGCACTTGCTTTCAGGATTACCACGTACTGTCACAATTAAAGGGCCAGAGATTCGCGAAAGCATGTCGGAACCTTTAAGCGTAATTATTGAAGCAGTGAAGCGAACTTTAGAGCGCACACCTCCGGAACTTGCAGCAGATATTATCGACAGGGGTATCATGCTTGCTGGTGGCGGTGCGTTACTTAAGGGTATTGACACTTTAATTAGTCATGAAACGGGTATTGTTACACACGTAGCATCAGACCCATTAAGTTGTGTAGTTCTTGGTACTGGTCGTGTATTGGAGAACTTTAAACAGCATGAGCGAGTATTTAGCGCTCGTTCACGAAATATGTAAAGCAGAATGCAGCAAGTGTTACTGGATTCTCGGTAGAATCCAGTATCCCTATTATTTATAGCTATAAGAAAGGTACGTATGTTTACAGCACGGTGGTGGGAGCGCAGGGGCTTACAAATAGGTTTACTCGGTTTAGTAGTTGGTGGTGCTTTTGTACTACGACAAACTCAAGGTTCATTTTTACTTGAGGTCTATCAAGGCATAACTCATCCACTACAAATTATGAGTTCTGGTCCAACTAAAGAAGAAAGATTACGTGATGCCCAGTTATTAGAATTGCAAACCCAGATTGTTGAGCTACAAAGTCAAAATCAAAAGCTTAAACAAATTTTAAATTATAACGAACAAGAAAAAGCCGCAAAACCTCTGGCTGTAGCTCGTGTAATTGGGCGCAGTGCTGACAATTGGTGGCAACAAGTAACTCTCAACCGTGGCAGTTCCAGTGGCGTTCAAGAGGGTTCTGTTGTTCGCGCCGAAGGTGGGTTGATTGGTCTTGTAGAAAATGTAACTCCAAACTCTAGCCGTGTGCTGTTAGTTAGCGACTTCAAAAGCCAAGTTGGTGTAACCGTTAGTCGAACTGGCGCCAAAGGTGTATTACGCGGTGATGGTTCTAGTGAAGCTGTACTTGAGTTTTACGAAAAAGTCCCCAACGTCAAAATTGGTGATTTAATCGCTACATCCACCTACAGCCAAAAATTTCCATCAGGAATTGCGGTTGGTCGTATAAAATCTTTAGATTTAAAGCGCTTACCTGCATCGATTGCCAAAATCGAACTTTTCCCACCAATTCGTTCGCTTGATTGGGTTGAAATTTATTCAAAGCCAGAAGCGCAACCAGAAGCTCCAGTAAACGCTGACAAACAAAAAGAAACTCAAGAATCACAAAAATCTGTTTCACTTTTGTAACCTAATTAACCAATCAAATAATTAAACATTTAAGATACGCATCACCTCAAAGAGTATGAAGCTATTTTCATGGAAGGGTTCCAAGCGTCGCACTAGCTCTTATTCCGCCAAACCTAAAAAAAGAAAACAGTCCGCGCGCCAAAAAGAGGCGCCTTCCTCAAAACCAAAATCAAAACCACTATTTAAATTCAACTTCAAGCCAGTTGCTACTTGGAAACCCCGAACTCGTCAAATCGTAGATTACTCTTTGATGTTTTTCAGTGTACTCTTATGTTTGATGTTGCTACCCAACCGTTTACCTGGTATGGAGTTACTCGGAATTGCACCAAATTGGCTGCTTATTTGGGTAGTCGCTTGGAGTGTTAAGCGTAATGCATGGCAAGGCGCCTTCGCTGGTATCATTTTAGGATTCCTTCAAGATGCGATGACATATTCTGAACCGACTCATGCATTGCCTCTGGGTTTGGTAGGATTAATCACTGGTGGAATTCAAAAACAGCGATTTATAGAAGAGGACTTTATCTCTATTGCTTTAATTGTGTTTGTAATGGCAGTTTTTAGTGAAGCTGTTTTTGCATCACAACTTGCTTTGAGTGGAGGTCGAAATGTCACATTTATTTGGACATATTTTCAGCGAGTCGCTCTTGCTTCTGCTATTCTTAGTAGCCTTTGGGCGCCTGTCGTTTATTATCCTTTAAACCGCTGGTGGCAAAAGCTTAAACTCGCAGAGCAAAACTAATTATACTAAGAACGGTTTAGAAATGTCATTCTGAGCGTAGCGTAATGCGGAGCATTTGCCGCAGGCTAGAATCTCTAAGATGCTTCACTGCACTGCGTTTCGTTCAGCATGACAAAGTTTATATTTAACCCGTTTGCAGTATATTGGGCGGAGTGTGGTGAGAAATTAGAGTCCCATTTTCTTTGGTGAAGATGGGATTCTTAATATATTTATAGTTGATATGTAGAGACGTGTAAACCGGAGGTTTTCCTGCAGGGATTTATCACGTCTCTACGTGTGTTGTCACAAAAGATACTATTAATACAAGATTATTATGAGGAATGAACCACAAAGGCACATTATCCGTTAACGTAAGCGTAAACGCAGTTTTCCCGTAGGGTAGCTTTCCCGCAGGGTAGTTTTCCCGAAGGGTAGGGTAGGACACAAAGAAAGAAGGAAGAAGAAAGTTGTAGGGTGGGCACTGCCCACCTTACTACCTATAGTCTGAAGTATTACAGCAAGGCTTTTCAATAAAAATTATCAATAAAATCACAATTTTATCTTTTTACTGGATTTGTTAAGCTTCATGTTCTAAACTCGGCTTAAGTTCCTGTAATTAGATTCGTTGTGTTAAAAGGTATGGATAATTCCCCAATCATCGCTCATCCCGATGCAGAAGCGTTCAAAAGTCAGGAAAATGCAGTTAAGACCTCAACTTTGGGTTATGACGCGCGCATGATGCAGCGATGCTTGGAACTTGCGCGTAAAGCTTTGGGATGCACGGCGCCAAACCCAATGGTTGGAGCGGTTATTGTCAAAGATGGGAAAATAATTGGAGAAGGGTTTCATCCAAAAGCTGGTGAACCTCACGCGGAGGTTTTTGCGTTGCGAGAAGCTGGTGAAAATGCATATGGCGCCACAGCTTATGTTAGTCTCGAACCTTGTAACCACTATGGACGCACTCCACCTTGTTCGGAAGCACTTATAAAAGCAGGTGTTGCAAAAGTCGTTGTGGGAATGGTTGACCCAAACCCTTTAGTCGCAGGTGGTGGTATTGCTAAACTTCGCTCCGGCGGTATTGAAGTAATAGTTGGAGTCGAAGAAGCTGCTTGTCGAAAGTTAAACGAAGGTTTTATACATAGAATATTGCATCGGCGCCCGTTGGGTATATTAAAATATGCCATGACTCTAGATGGTAAAATAGCTACAAATACAGGTCATAGCGCTTGGATTACTTCGCAGGAAGCTCGCAGCGTAGTTTATCAAACAAGAGTAGCATCTGATGCAGTCATCATAGGTGGAAATACAGTTAGAAAAGATAATCCATATTTAACAAGTCATAACGAGTCCGCACGTAATCCTTTACGGGTAGTAATGAGTCGTAGTCTTGACTTACCTGCTGAAGCTCACCTGTGGCAAACCGAGGTAGCTCCCACTTTGGTACTGACGAGTAAGGGAGCAAACCCCGATTTTCAGGCAAGTCTACGTCGTCGTGGCGTAGAAGTAATTGAATTAGATTTACTTACACCCGATAAAGCGATGGCATATTTTTATGAGCGTGGTTTCTGTAACGTTTTGTGGGAGTGTGGTGGAACATTAGCAGCAAGTGCAATTAAAGAAAATGCTGTACAAAAGGTTTTAGCTTTTATTGCCCCTAAAATCATAGGTGGCAGTGCTGCTCCTACCCCCGTCGGAGATTTAGGCTTTACCACTATGACTGAGGCACTTGCTTTAGAACGTGTTGAAATACGTTTAGTTGGAACTGACTGTTTAATTGAGGGGTATTTACCTCTTAACATTTAATTGTACGAACGTTCGTAAGCCATATCACGAATAAGAGCTAACCGTGATTGAATGTAATCGTTCAAAAAAGCAGTTTCGCTGTAATCGAGAGATGTTTGCATCTTGGTCTGTCTTACGAGCCATTGTACCAAGCTTGCATCATCCATTTGTAAAAGCGTTCTACTCTGAGCGCTTTCTAGTACCGACCAAAACTGACGCATAAGATTCGGAGTCACATTTACCTCCATTCCAAATAATCGACTAATTTTTTTCAGGATACACAATTGATTTGAAAACGTCCGGTATTATTGGACAACATGACACAACTATTAGGAAACTCTTAATATATCGAATTATTAGTTGATTCAGAAACCATATAAACCGGGCTTTTTTATTAATATATTGTAATAAAAAAAATAATTTCGCATAGAAACCGGGTTTCTTCATAAATATATTGTAATAAAAAAACAATTTTACATAGAAACCGGGTTTCTGACGTGTTAATGTAAGCAAATTAACAAACGGCATACTTGAGCTTGATAGTGTAGTGATATCATGTCTATCAAACGACTAAATCGCTTTTTCGGTCTTAAATTTGAACGTTCTTTTTCATTAACGACGGTTTTGTCAGTACCATTTGTTTTGCAAACTTTTACTGCGGTGTTACTAGTTGGTTATTTTTCTTACCACAATGGGCAAATGGCAGTTAACAACTTAGCGACACAAATGCGAAGTGAAATTAGTAAGCGTATAGACCAAAAACTCGACAGTTACTTAGAAACACCGCACCAAGTTAACCAAACTAACTTGCAAGCTGTAAAGTTAGGGATGTTGGACTTAAAGGACTTTCAAAAAACGGGACAATATTTTTGGAATCAACTTAAAATTTTTGATGTTAGCTATATTAACTTTGGTAACACAAAAGGTGAATTTATCGGCGCCGGACTAGAGGACGGTTATAAACGCATTTCTGAAAAGTTAAGCAATAAAGATTACGAAATTTTTTCAGTTGATGAGAATGGTAGGCGCCGTAGTACAGTTACAATTAAGCCGGGTGCATATCCAAATGAGGCATCTTGGTATACGGATGCAGTAAAAAGCCAAAAACCGATATGGAGTGAGGTTTATAATTGGCAAGATGCACCTGATATTATAGCTATTTCTGCGAGTTATCCAGTGTATAACAGTAATAAAAAATTAATTGGCGTATTGGGAGTAGATTTAATTTTATCGGAACTTAGCATTTTTTTGCGTAACATCCGTATTAGTCCTAAAACACAAACTTTTATTATTGAGCGCAATGGCATGTTAGTAGCAAGTTCTTCAAAAGAACCTGGATACATTATTATTAACAATGAAGCGAAACGAATTAAAGCTTCTCAAATTAGCACTCATTTAATTAGAGAAACAGCAGTTTTATTAAATAAACAATTTCCAAATCTTAATAATATTACTACTAAAACTCAACTTGATTTTACATTTAATAATCAAAAGCAATTTGTGCAAGTGACTCCTTGGCAAGATAAATACGGCATAGATTGGTTAATTGTTATAGTAGTGCCTGAATGTGACTTTATGGCAAAGATTAATGCCAATAATCAGAATACAATTTTATTATGCTTACTAACTTTGATATTAGCAATTATAATTGAAATTTTGACATCGTGCTGGATTGCGGCGCCGATAAAAGAATTAAGTTTTGCAGCACAAAGATTAACAGAAGAAGCGGTCAACTCCGACTTTAACAGTAGTAATTCTTTTAAAGATAAAGATACAAATAATATTAATACTCACAAAATTACTGAATTTTCAGTATTATCAGATTTATTTACTAGTATGGCGCAAGAAATTTATAATGCGTTT
The DNA here is from genome assembly GCF_019977735.1 of Calothrix sp. PCC 7716. Taxonomy (GTDB): domain Bacteria; phylum Cyanobacteriota; class Cyanobacteriia; order Cyanobacteriales; family Nostocaceae; genus Dulcicalothrix. Next base: position 3,223,893 of record NZ_AP025018.1, read on the forward strand.
ATAGCTCTAGAAAACGCCAATAATCAATTAGAGTTTCGCGTAAAAAACCGTACCAAAGAATTACAATCTGCCTTACAAAAGCGAGAACAAGCTGAAATAGCGCTGCAAAAAGCATTAGTAGCAGCAAACGCAGCATCTGAAGCAAAAACTCAATTCCTCTCAAAGGTAAGTCATGAATTACGAACACCTTTAAATGTGATTTTAGGTTTTACGCAAATCATGGAGCGAGATAGTTGCTTAACACAAGAACATCGAAATAATATAAATATTATTCATCGTAGTGGAAATCATTTATTGCAACTGATTAATGATGTTTTATCAATGTCTAAAATCGAAGCTGGAAAAATCACTGTAAAAACTAATAGCTTTGATTTGTTAAACTTCATAAAATTATTAGAAGAAATGTTAAAAATTAGAGCAAAATCTAAAAATATCAAATTGATTATTCAACCTCAAGACAACTTACCAAGATATATCAAAACAGATGAAAGTAAATTACGTCAAATTTTAATTAATTTACTGGGCAATGCTATAAAATTTACTAGTAAAGGTAGCGTTACCTTAAAAGTAAATTATTCTAATTATGATTTTCAACCAACTTTATACTTTGAAATACAAGATACAGGAGCGGGAATAGAAGAAGCTGAAATAAGTAAACTGTTTGTTCCTTTTGTTCAATCTCAGAGCGGAAGAGAATCAATAGAAGGAACAGGTTTAGGATTAGCTATTAGCCAAAAATTTGTTCAAGCAATGGGAGGTGATATCAGCATTAAAAGTATTTATCAGCAAGGGTCTATTTTTTCATTTCATATTCCTGTTGACTTAGCAGATGACTCTCAGTCAATACAAAAATCAGCATATCGTCGCATTATTGGTATAGACGCAAATCAACCTAAATACCGTATATTAATAGTAGAAGATATGTTAGAAAATAGCATATTGCTAACAAAAATGCTTACCTTAGTCGGATTTGAAGTTTGTACAGCAGCAAATGGTTCTGAAGGAATTGAAAAATATAGAAATTGGCAACCCCATCTTATTTGTATGGATATGTTAATGCCAGTAATGGATGGGTACGAAGCAACTAGAATAATTAAACAAGAAAGTACATGCATTATTATTGCCTTAACAGCTAATGCGTTTGAAGAACAGCGTGCAGCTATATTCGCAGCAGGTTGTGATGACTTAATATATAAACCATTTACAGAAGAAGAACTTTTAGAAAAAATCGCTCAACATTTGGGTGTGCAATATATTTACGAAAATGAAAATAATTTACCTGAAGTAATAGAGGCGCCGACACATACAATTAAACTAACGAGTAATAATTTAAATATAATGCCAAGAGAGTGGCTGTTAGAATTAGCTGAAGCCGCGAAAACACTGGATGATAAACTTGTATTAAATCTAATTGACCAAATACCAGCAAGTGAAACTTGTTTAATTCAAGGTTTAAAAGATTTAGTTGAAAATTTTCGGCTTGATATTATTTTAGATTTAATTATAGTAGATGAATAAGAACATGTCATGCTGAACGTAGTGAAGCATCTATTAAAATCTCAATATAATATTATAATTATCAAATTACATATATAGACTTAAAATCACAACACAAGACGTAATTATAATATAATTAAAAATAAACTATATTTAGCTGTAATGTCAATATAAATATATGAGTTCAATTACAAATCAACTAATTAATAGTCCAATTGAACGATGGGTTCAAGCAGTAGAGTTTGTTGATTCGGTAAATACCAGCAACTCAACGAATAAACCACTACTACTTGATGTATCAGATTTTTTTGAATTGGTTGATAGAAGCCAACTAGCCAAACGAAGCAAACCTTCTTATAAATGGCAAATAGATAAACAAGAACGATGGTATCGCATTTGGTTTAACGAATCAAATTTAACCATTCAAATCGATTTATATTTTTCCAATGACGAATATCAAATGAATATGTATGAAATTGACTTAGAAACTTGTACAACCGCTTTAAGTATTATCAAATGGCTTTATCACGCAATATTAGGTAAAAAATGGGTGTTCCCCAGAAATTCTTTGGGCAGTTATGGAAATTATAGATGAAGCAAGCGAAAAAATATTTGGAAAAAACCTTTGTGATGTTTTGTTAAAAGAACCTTTAAATTAGTCAAATTCCAGTACACAATAACTAAAGGATTTCCAAAAAATTAATTATCCATCTTGTGGAATGGGCATCCTTGCCCGTTCCAACCTTAGAGTGTTTGTGCCCGCTCATTCCATACTTGCTTGAGAGCTTTCCCCAAACCTGCAACTTTTGCCTCAAAAATTATCCTCATGACCGGAGTGATTCCACAACCTTCAATCTTTACTACCACTAATCTAGATGCGTGTGAACGCAACTGGCAGCAACTTTAAGCATTATTATTATTGTTACCATTGTTACCTTCGCTTTTCGCCAATACCTGGTACAGACTTAATCCAATCACCTATATAGATAGATAAATCCAATCCAACAGCTCTAGCTGCTCTAGCAAGAGTTTCTAGAGGAACACCCTTGGTTTCCTCATTCTCAATTCGATTGAAATTGGCGCCGCTCATTCCAGCACGCTCACCAGCCGCAGCAACACTTAAGGAAGCAGCTTCCCTTGCTTGCTTGAGAGCTTTCCCCAAACCTTCAACTTCTAGCTCAACTATTATTCTCATTACATCGCGATTCGCACGACCCTTTAAATTTACCATTTATGTAAAATATTATGAACAACTTGACTACTGTTACGCAACAAGAAATAATATAACACAAAGAGAAGGCGCTTAGTGATTGGTAGTCGGTAGGCGCCTTCCCCCCACAAAATATATATGGAGATCTTTATTATGCCTTCTTTACTTGAAGAATTCAAGAACGGCACCAAATGCCCCCACTGTAATCACGAGGATTGGTGCTACTCAATCGGTGACTTGACGGTGTGTAATCGCGGCGCCATTCCTGCCGATGGTTGGATAAAAACCTCAAAGTGCGATAAAGCTGGTATACCGTACTATGCACCTGAATCAAAGAAGGCGCCACGTCTAACTGGTCGTGAAGAATTTATTTATACTGACTGCAATAGCAATCCACTAATCAAAGTGGTTGTTGTGCGTCCTGGTAAAACTAAAGACAAAGATGTATTTCAGGAATACTGGAATGGGCGCCGTTGGGTAAAAGCTACAAGTATTGATACTTCAACAAAGCAAAAGTACCAACAGCAAATTACCTGGTATAGATATGCAGATGTACTAGAAGCAGTTCTAGAAAATAAACAAATATTTGTAGTTGAAGGTGAAGGTGTTGCTGATGCTCTATGGAGTTTAGGTTTACCAGCGACAACGATAATTGGAGGTGCCGGAAAATATCGTGCATACGGGATTGCTTATCGACTTTCTTTGAGCGGCGCCAAATTAGTTCTCTGTCCCGACCGCGATGAACCAGGTGTTTCTCATATGGAGGATATCTACAAAGATTTCCTCGATGCTCAATGGTTATATGCTCCGCCAAGTGAGTTTTACTGGAGCAAATTACCTAAGTCAAACGGCTTGGATGTTAAAGACTGGATTAATGATGGCGCCTGTGTATCAGACATCATTACAGCTATTGGAGAGAAGTTAAAAACAGTTGAAACATTTAAGCCTTCATCGAAAACAGTTACAGAAGAAAATATTATGAGTAATACCGAGCGACTAAGGTTAGATTTGCTTGATTTAGTACAGGAGACGGATTCAGTCGCGCGCGCTATCAAACGCTCACATATTTGTAAGCACTACAAAATTACGAAGAAAGAACTCGAATCTTTACTTAAAGATACAGAACAAAAAACTCAGCCGAGGCGCCTAAAAGTTTACTCGTTCGATGAGTTACTCGAACTTGAGTCAGAAAGTTTATCTTGGCTTATTCCTGAACTACTACCACGCGGAGAATTGATTGTGCTTGGTGGGGCGCCTAAGAGTGGCAAAACGTTGATGGCGATTGATGCAGCTTTTGCAATTGCCACAGGTGAAGACGATTTTCTTGGGTTTAGATGCGAACGCGGTAAGGTTTTGGTTATATCGAATGATGAAACAGTTCGTTCTACTAAAGCAAAACTTTTAAGACGTGGATTTAGAAACGGGGACGGGGAGAATTTATTTGTTGTCAGCGATTGGAAAGTAGATCAGCTTTACGAACTAGAACAAGCTATGGAAGATTTTCAACCTGACTTAGTAATTATTGATTCTTTAAAATCAATTAGCACAAATTCTCGAATTAGCGAAAACTCCGCAGAATTCGCCAATATAATCTACAATCTCAAAACAGTTCTAAATCGTTTTAACTGTGCGGGCATTTTGATTCACCACACGAATAAAAACAAAGACGCGATGGGTGTTGCTAAATTACGTGGCTCATCCTCTATTGTTGCGGCTACTTGGGGCACGTGGATTATTGACCATATTCCCAAGCCTTCTCAAAACGGTGGTAAAAGTTTAGTTATTGACCCATCAGACCCAGGTCGGCTGCTTACTGTTTTTCCTCGTGACATTGAAGGACAACTTCTTAGGCTGGAATTTAAGCCTGAAAACAACTCCTATGCGCGTACTGACCAAGAAATAATTAACGAGCAAGATAAACTGCGTCATCAAATACTTGCTGTATTGCGTCTTCACAAAAACGGTTTGAGCGGGCAGGAAATTATCGAACTCATGGGAATGAGTAAGGAAGAAGGGCGCCTTGTTTATAACGAACTTAATCGCATGGAATCAAGGCGCCTAATTTCTACCGTTACATCTAACCGTGATAATCGTGTTACCTTATATACATTTACCTCTCAAGAAGAACTAGTTACAGAATTTCAAGAAGATAACCAACAGAGCGCTCAAACGGATGAAGAGCCTATAAAACAAGAGTTTCAGGATACTCATCAAAATACCGAACAAAACCTAGAAGAGAATCAATCTAGTAACGATATCTCATTGTTACAAGTAGAAATAGACGGTGATGTGAGTGATTTGATTGGTTGCGATGTGGAAGTTCGGAAACTTAATGGCGCCGTTAAAGCCAAAGGTGAATTGACCAACTACGACCAGCTTAATGGGAGCGTGACTGTAAAAACTACTGACGGTGCAAATTGTACTGCCCATGTTAGAGAAACATTTGTAACTAGATAACTAGATGACAGATAGCAGCAATAAACCCAGCTTTTCATTTTCTGAAAGACCCAGTTCCTATTCAGCAACCACAACAAGAGCGTACTCCAACTTCTGTACTTCCTCAAACAAATGCACGTATTTCACAAGCAGATGCCGAGCAAACGATTAGAAATTGGATTAGTGCAAAACGAGAAATATTTGGCCCCAACCATCGTTCTGAACTCGGAGTGCAATTACTAACAGGTAAAGCTTATCAAGACAATATCAGCAGAACAGATAATCGGAGATGACAAAACTTATGGTAAGAGTCAGGATATTTTGCCAAAAATGTCGCGTTTAGTTTTTGATAGAATGAACAAATAGATAAATTATATACTTAATATTTATACTATAGTTCGATAAATTTACATCATGCTAATATCAAGCTGTTGTAATTAATACTATAATAGTGTTCTTGCTAATGATTCAGAGTTATTGTTAAATTAAAACAAAATTATTATCTGGTGAAAATAAAACCTGCAATAATTCACTCAAGTAACAGAAATTTAATAAGTTTATACATAAATATCTATGAGCCGCTTACAAAACTGGTTTAATAAATCACTTTTGTGCATTTTAATACTGAGCTATTCTGTACCCATTCGTGCCCAAATTATACCAGATAATACTCTTGGTTCTGAAAATTCCAGCATTGCGCCTTTTCAAATCAACGGTATTAATTTTAACTTGATTAATGGCGGCGCCCAACGTGGTGTAAATCTTTTTCACAGTTTTAGTGATTTTAATGTTGGTGATGGTCAACGGGTATATTTTGCAAATCCTAGCAACGTGCAAAATATATTAACGCGCGTCACAGGTGGTAATGCCTCGAATATTTTAGGAACTCTGGGAGTTACTGGCGCCGCAAACTTATTTTTAATCAACCCTTCGGGGATTTTATTTGGCAAGAATGCCAGTTTAGATGTGCGAGGAAGCTTTTTAGCTACTACAGCAAGTGGTATTAAATTTGACAACCAAGGATTATTTAGCGCTGCAAACCCTGAAGCTCCGGCATTATTAACAGTAAATCCCTCAGCTTTACTGTTTAATCAAATACAACCAGCTAACATTACTAATTTATCACAGGCGCCTGCTGGTGTTAGTCCTACAGGTGAAATTGTTACAGGTTTACGAGTCGCGGATGCTAGAAGTTTATTACTTGTTGGGGGTAATGTAAACATCAATTCGGGAGCTTTGAGAGCATATGAAGGTAATGTAGAAATAGCAGCGGTTGCGGCGCCTGGAGAAGTAAAATTAATTACTGGTAATAATATTAACTTGGATGTACCAGCACAAATTCAACGCACGGATGTATCTTTAAGCAATGGAGCAGAAATTAATGTTCGCGGCACCAATAATGGTAGTATAGCTATTCACGCAGCAAATTTAAGTTTAACTGAAGAAAGTAAACTCCGCGCCGGACTTTCAACAAATAGTATATTAGAAGGTCAAGCTGGTAATATTGTTATCAACTCAACAGGTACAACAACTTTAAAAGATGTAAGTTTTGTAGCCAATGTTATCTTAGAAGGTATTTCTGGTAAACCAGGTGATGTCAAAATTAATACAGGCTCATTGATTTTAGATACATCCCAAATAAATGCTAGTACTTCTGGGCAATCAAATGCAGGAAATGTTTTAATACAAGCAAGAGACGGAATTTCTTTAATTGGTAGCAGCATTTTTAGCGAAGCAAATGCTACTGCTGTTGGAAATGGTGGAAATATTGTACTTGAGTCTGGTTCTATATTGCTGTCTGGAAGTAAGCTCGAAGCTAGAAGTTATGGGCGAGGGAATAGCGGTAATATTACTGTGAATGCGCGCGATAATGTTACACTAACAGATACAAGCTATTTTAGTAATTCGGTAGAAGAGCAAGGAATTGGGCAAGCTGGCAAAATTGAGATTCAAGCTGGCTCAATTACTTTAGAGAAATTTTCATTTGTAGATAATAGTATGCTCAGTAATGCTATTGGTACAGGTGGAGGTATTTTAGTTAATTCAGAATCTCTCGCAATGCAAAGCGGCGCCCAATTAGGTGGATTAACATCCGGAAGTGGTAATCTGGGAGATATTACTATTAAAGCCAGCGATATTGCTTTTAAAGACATTGTTCCATTTCCCGATAATAGTGGTGGTGCTTCTAGTGGAATTTTTATGCGAGTAGAGAAGCAAGCAACAGGAAATGCAGGAAATGTTCGCATTCAAGCAAAAAACTTTTCTATCAGTGATGGTGCATCTATTACAAGCACGACTCGTGGACAAGGTAACGCAGGTAATATTTCGATTCAAGCCGACCAATTAGAATTAGTAAGGTCGTTTGCAGCATTAAACAGTTCAGTCCAAGATGGAAGTAGCGGACGGGGTGGAAATATTCAACTGCAAACAGGATTGCTTTCTTTTAAAGAAAATGCAGGTATTGATAGCAGTACAGTAGGAGCAGGTAATGCCGGAGTTATAATAATAGATACTGACTCTTTAACAATGGAACGTCCTGCAAGCTCTACTTTATTAACTACTAAGGATGTGCAAACTCCATCTATATCAGGACGAATTACTGCGAATACAACTTCATCAGGCAAAGGAGGTGATGTCACTATAAACGTGCGTAATAATATATATACAGACAAAGGCACTATTACCAGTGCTGTATTAGATGGAGGCTCATCAATTCCAGAATTCCGAGGTACTGGGAATGGAGGAAATATTAGCATTACAGCAGGTTCGCTGACTTTAGTTAATAACTCATCAATTAATACTCAAAGTACAGGGCAAGCAAATGCTGGTAATGTATTCATAAAAGCACAAAATGATATTTCGTTAGATAGTAAAAGCATTATCACATCGTCCTTAACTCCTGCTGCTAATGATTCTGTTGTGCGTGGACAAGCTGGAAATATTGATATTGATGCACATTCTCTGTTTGTGAAAAATGGCGCATCACTTGTTTCTGCAACTAGTGGACAAGGTAATGCAGGCCAAATCAAAGTAAACACAACCGAGCAAGTAGTTATTGGTTCTGATACAAGTAATTTAACAACTAGATTTTTTTCGAGTGTCTTTCCAGGCGCAACTGGTAAAGGTGGCGATATTCAAATTACTACTGGTTCATTAAAGGTTTCGCAAGGGTCTTTATTGGCAAACACCGCAGGTAATGGTGATGCTGGTAATATCACAATAAATGCGAACTCGCTACTTTTGAAAAATGGCGGACAAATAAACACTGCGACTGATGGAAGGGGAAATGCAGGAAAAATTAATATAAATGCTTCTGATACAGTTAGCTTTGATGGGGTGGGCAATGATGGATTATTTAGTGGGGTATATAGCTTTGTCGGGAATAACGGTATTGGTAAAGGTGGTGATATAAAAATCACTGGAAACAGTTTATCTATTAACCGTGGAGGAGTAAATAGCAGCAGTTTTGGACAAGGTGCTACGGGTGATATTGATATAAATTCTGCAACTGTGCGACTTAACGCTGGTTTCATCGCGGCAATAACCAGTTCTGGAAATGGTGGAAATATTAAACTAACAGCAGATGACTTTTTATTATTGCGTCAAGGTAGTGTAATCTCAACAACAGCAGGAACAGCCTTTTCTGGTGGAGATGGTGGTAACATTGGCATCAATACACCTTTCGTCGTTGCCGTACTCAAAGAAAATAGCGATATTACAGCAAATGCCTTCACAGGAAAAGGAGGCAATGTAAATTTAACTGTTCAAACTATTTTTGGTATCGAACCGCGCGCAAATACAACATCTTTAAGTGATATCACCGCGAGTTCAGCAGAAGGTCTTCAAGGACAAATTACTATAACTCAGCCAGAAATTCAGCCTACACAAGAATTACAAGAACTCCCAGAACAATTTACTGACGCAAGTAATCAAATTGGTCAAACTTGTCCAAGAGGCGCCTCCAATGCCAAACCATTAGGTGAATTTACCATTACCGGACGTGGTAGTTTACCACCAAGTCCCCTAGAACCATTACCAGGCACCATTATCAAAAACAACCTTATCGGGGTGAGTTCACCAACATCCATCAAATTAACAGAACAATCTACTAAACCCACCCCCACACAAATCATAGAAGCACAAGCATGGGTAAAAGGCACCGATGGTAACATTACCCTTGTTGCAACGGCGCCTTATACAGTTACCCATACAACAAACACATGTCAAACAGCGCCAAAATTCAAGCGAGGATAAATTGCATTTGCATTAATATATCCTCGCTTGAAAATTCGTACAACGCGCGTCGGCGCCTAATACTAATGAGACTTTAGGCAAAAGGTAAAGGAAACGTTATATTAAAGCTTATAATCCTATGAATCTCATTTCCCTTTTTCCTTATTTTTTGCTGTTCAAAACCATGATTAACTTTAGTGCAAACGAGGATTTACCAAAACTGGTAAATCGAGTTAGAGAAAATAAAGAGCGTATCGTTATCGAGCAGGAAGGTAAAGCAACTGCTGCAATCATTACTTATGATGATTTAAAACGCTTAGAGACATTAGAGGCTATCGTATTAAAAAAAGCCAAACTAGAGGAGCTTGAATGGCTTAAAGCAGCACTCCAAAACCCTGCTTTTGATTTTCTTAGAGACCCAGAAGAAGATATTTATACTTTAGCTGATGGCAAACCATTTAGTGACCCAGAATTTAATCGTTCAGTAATTAGTAACCCAGATTTTAATTCAATTACAGATTTGGAGGAAGATATTTATACTATAGATGATGGAAAACCATTCTATGACCAAAGGTAAAATATTCCTCGCACTTTTCCTTTTGATGATTTGTCTTTAGAAACGCAAGAAATGATTGCAAAACGATTATGCAATCTTCTTAATAATTAATAACTAAGTATAAAAAAACACTTATTTACCCTGCGGACAGGAGTTACATTAGATATGATGTTACTGACTTGATACTTTGTTTCATGTTCCAAAATTCCTAGAGGATAAATCTCATTAATATATCCTCTAGGAAAATCATCTAGCTTTGATATTACCAACCTCTCAAAACAGGTTCACGCAACAGTTCACGAGTTCCTTTACTTACGGTCAAGTTTTTACCTTTAGTAGAATCTGCCAGTATATATGTATAAGGGCCACTAATAGCTTCAAAGTAGCGACCTTGCTGGTCAACATCTTTAAGAGGTAAACGAATCGATTTACCTGTCTTTTTATTTACACCAACATAAGTGTGTGCTAAGTCACCACCACAAATATTCACCCAAAAGCTCTTTGTCTCGACTGATAAAAACATACTTTCTTGCTTTTGGCAGTAGTTACGTGCCTTTTTTGGCTGGCTTGCATCAACTGTTTGAACCAGTGGTAATGATAATGAACAAACTCCTAATGCTACTAAAAGCAACTGGCGCCAAGAAAATTTAGATACTGTTTGTGTGCGAACTTGCATTTTATACTTCCTAAGTAAGCGTGATTTTTATTACTCATCTCTACAGTATGTGCTAGCGGTATTACGGAAAGGTTCCTAATTTTGATTTGCTTGACCATCTGTTTTGATGTGCTAGTTTATATTTAAGCAATCGCTTAAATATAAAAATCAAAAATCAATATGAGTGTTTTTTGTTTAGTACATGCGGCTTTTCAAGGCGCCTGGTCTTGGGATTTGCTAATTCCGCAATTAGAGGCAAAGGGTCATTCTTCGGTAGCAATGGATTTGCCCATTGAAAACCCCGAAGCGACTTTGTCAGACTATGCAGAAGCTGTAATTAAAGCGCTTCCATCAGGAGAGGGTGATGTAATACTTGTGGGAACATCAATGGCAGGTATTGTTATTCCATTGGTAGCAGCACAGTGTCGAGTTAGGAAACTTGTATATCTTGCTGCTTTAATTCCGTATCCAGGAATGAGTGTTATTGAGCAAATGTATGAGGATGTTGTTCCGGATATGTGGAAGGCAGCTGGTTTTGAGGCGCCTTATTCAAGTAAATTTGAGCAGGTACGCGATGAACCTGATATATTTAATCAGAGTTCGTTGGAAAAAAGCCCATTGGAAGATGAAGCAGCAGCAATGGAATTTCTCTTTCACGACTGCGAACCAGAGGTGGCAAATTTCGCTGTGTCTGAATTACGAAATCATTTATCATCTGCACATTTAACAGAGATTTTTCCTTTACAAGCTCTACCAGATGTGGAGTCATCATATATTGTTTGTACTGAAGATAGGATAATTTCCCCTGCTTGGTCTAAATACGCAGCACGCAAACGCTTGGGAGTTGAAGCTATAGAATTCCCAAGTGGACATTGCCCATATTTATCCCAAAGCGCGCGTCTTGCAGAACTACTTACTCAAATTGCTTCGTAGGTGTGGCAAGAACTCTTGACATCATAAATACATTAGTTCAGCAAGCTGTTGTTAAGAATAATAATGATTATTGTCTCCCATACATCATCAATTTGCTATTTGCTGCGAACTGGGCATAGTGACATCTTACGGGAACTTTATGGTGCAGTAACAATTCCTTAAGTTGTAGCTGACCGTCAAGCTAAACCTTTCACTTATGTCAAGAGTATTTTTTTATACATAAATAAGGACTTTGCAAAAAGTAAATTACTTCCTTATCTTAAAGATACTGGTGTTGTTTTAGATTACTCAGAAGAGTTTGAAGAAAAAGACGATGATGAGGATTACTAAGATATAAATAGCAATTGCAAAGCTTGTATGTCCTTGTCTTAACAATGCTCTATTGCGTAAGCTTTTAGTTCTGCATTTGTCATTTTTTTAAAGTTCGGTTTTATCGAAAATACCAAAAGTATGACTCAATATAATGAAATATCTTAGTACATGGTCGAAATCTAGATTCTACCCTGCGGGAAAACTCCGTTTACGCTACGCTCAGAATGACAATTTATGGTTTGTTTTACTTTTAGAATATCCTCTGTAAAATATAAGTTAATTATGTGAAATAACGGGCAGGGATGCCCGTTCCACAAGATGGAGATTAAAATTAAACTGTTTATAAGTCAGCTAGTCCATTTTGAGTTACTGAAATGCCTTTGATGTGTTCGTGCAGGTTGCAGTTACGACGTAGTAGTCGGTATCCACCTGTTGATGTTGATTGAATTACGAATGGGCAACCAGGTACTACGGGACGGTCTTTGATGCTGCGGTTTTCGTCTTTGGATGCTAGTGTGCGTTGAATGCTGCTTCCGTGTATTTTATCGAAATTTTCACGCGCGCGTTTCCATGCTGCTTTACCTCCTTCGGCGCCTGCTGGGTCTTCTAGTATGGGTTCTGGACTAGTTGCTAAACAAACGGCGTTCCAGTTTTCATCCAATACTAATGTTCCACCACCGTAGACTGTAAATGCGCTCATGCCACCTAGAAAATCTGACACCATTTGCGAATATTCATAAGTATATTCAAGGTAGTGTTCTGTTATTTCTTTGATGCTGCTTTCTTTGCCTTCTTTTACTTTGTCTATACGACGAGTTGTAGTTATTAGACGTGGTTTGAGAAAACGTGAGGCATTTTCTGGTATACGTAATGCCGGAGCGTTATGAACAAGTGCCCGCATTAATGTGCGTGTATCGGCACCTTGTAATTCTTTGAATACATTACCAATATTTGGCGCCTTCAAGTCGATTTTTTCATTCCACAGATTGCGTGCTGTAAATACTTCTTTCGCAATATCTCTAAATTTGCTGTCAGTAGGATAAACACGCGCGTCAGCTTCGTATATTAATCGTGCCAACATTGGCATTGATAACGAAGTTGGTGCAGTGTAATGCAGGGCACGGATAAGCATTCCTTTTAATACGTGCGTAGCTTTGACAAGTGCAGTGATAAATCCTGCAAACCCGGATGCTGTATCATCAGAAACATTTGGTTCTATAGCTTCGACGAGTTTTTGCATAATTTCATAAATCGCAGCAGTCCAAATTGTTGAACGCACATGCGGTTGTTTTGGTGTGTCAGCAGCATATTTTGCTCCTTCGAGTGCAGAGCGCAAATAAGGTACACCTGCACCAAAAATACCGACACCAAATTCCTCTGCCAGTCGAGTAATTAAACTAGGATGGCGCATATCACCACCTGTTTCTCTATATATATATTCAACTACACTTGGATATTGCAGTGCTGCGAACATTGCTAAGATATCAGCAAAAGATTCATGTAATGCTGATGTATCAATGTCAGTACTATACAAATATAGAGGACGGAAGGTATCTAAAATCGCGTGTCCTAATTCGTGCGAAACTATATCGTGCGATAAACATGTCCAAACTGGCGCTCGTCGGAACGGAGAATTAAAGTAGCCAAAATTTAGCGAAGGATTCATTGGGTCATAATATGCGTTCATCCCTTCAAATGCATGAGGACGAATAATAAGAGGCCCACCATCTTTCCAAACTATGGCATGACCAACTTCTTCTTCAACTAAATCTAAGGTACGACTTAATACACCAAATACATTTACCTGATGGAATGCTGGGTTATCTACTAAACCGTTTTGCTCGAAATGTTCAAATGATAAGTCTTCTTGTTTTGACCAATCAGGACTTGCGAAAACTGGTTCTCCAGCTTCATTAGTATCCCGAATCGTAAACCGACTTGAACCTGTTGCTATTAAATAGTCTTTGTCTAGAGGAAATTTATAGTTACCTCTTAGTTTTGGCAAGCTAGGGTCTTGTAAAAACATCCCTATTGCTTTAGTTGCAGGCGCCTTTTTTGGTGCAGGTTCCTGAGTTGATGTTGAGACTTCATGGGTTGTAGTCTCAGTTGTAGAAGTTGTGTCTTCAACTGTTGCTATTACTTCATCGTCATCTGAAGCATTTGAGGCAGAAGCAACTTGTGCCTCTTTCGTTTTTTTCCCCGTCGTGGAAACCTTCGAGGCACTTGATGCTCGTCTTGCCAACGGACGCTTTTGTGCCGAAGAAGGTTTAGACGTAGAGGAAACTTTTCGAGACGCAGGTTTTTTTTGTTCTGCCATTTTCACACAGCCCTTTTAGTTTTTAATTTTTGTCGATAAACTGCTTGATTTTATCATCTAGTAGCATTTTATTGTTAAAAAAATTACAGAAACCCGGTTTCTAGTAGAAAGTTTTGCAATAAAACTTTAATCTCTCATAAAGAAACCGGGTTTCTTGGTTTCTGAAAACAAGCTAAAGAAATCATATGTTCTAGTCAATATCGGTATATGATGGCGAAGAGTGGCTAGATATACAAAACTTTACTTATTTTTATTGCTTGATTATGTGTGAGTACAAGTTGATTTTAAGAAAGAGTTGGCTCAAAGATAATGATTTTAGGCGGTTCTGACTTTTAGATTGAGTGCAAAAATACTTACCCCTTACCCAAAAAAATCTAGTACCTCACCCTATAAATGCTCGTGCCCCTACCCTAAGAAAGATTTTTAAGTTTTGTTAAGTCTATATTTATATATATATTTGGATATTTGAGTACATTATTAATTAGTTTAATAAATTTAACACGCATGTTCTGAGCTAGCTAGTTCAAGGCGCCTGATATAAGCATAAAACTAGCACATCGCTCCCAAAGAAGACATGTTTCCACAGAATAATTTAGGAAATCAAAAGCTGCAAATTATCAACATTCCGTTTGCAGAACGTTGGCAAATTTATCATCGCTTACAAGAGTTAACAATTGCTTGCTGGTGTCCAGACGATGGTTCGTTACGAGTGCATATTAACAGCCTCCTTACAGCTATTCTGGTTCGTAGCATTTTGATGCAGTTTTTTGCAAATCGAGCTGATTTAATTGATTGGCTTGAACAATGTTGGCGCCTATAACTTTTTGTCAGGTCAGTAGTTAACTATGACAATTAGAGGAGTTTATTTAAGTATGATTAGTTGTAATAGTGACACAAAATTAATTCATTTTTTGCAAAACGAAATTAACCTGTCAATAGATGATATTTCAGTAGCTCTAAGGCATCCAGAGTCAAAAAATGCACCTTTTCCTATGTTACTTTGGCAATATGGATTGGTTAACATTGAAGAATTAGCACGTATTTTTGATTGGTTAGAAAAGCAAGTGTTATAAATATATATGTAGTTGTTGTCATACGCTAATAAATCGAGTTTATCAGATTTTAATTTTATACATAATACTCAGTAAAATTTCAATATATACGAGTAAAAATGATTCATAAATAGTTAGCTTTATGGTCGGTTAGTATACAGATAAATTATTATTACTAGGCAAAAGTTATATAAAGACTTTAGCAAAGGGAAATTAATAGCAGTAGGAATATGTATAAATGTGTAAATTATTAAAATCATCAAAATTATGCACTCGTTTATGCGTTAGTTAATTGTATTAGGTATTTATTAGATGAACCAAATCTCGATAAACGACACTACGCTACGTGATGGCGAACAAGCTGCTGGCGTTGCGTTTAATTTGCAAGAAAAAGTTGCGATTGCTAAGTTTTTAGATGCAATCGGTGTTCATGAGCTAGAAGTCGGTATTCCGGCAATGGGTCAGGAAGAAACCTATGCAATTCGCGCAATATTAGATTCTGGCTTAAAAGCTAAACTGCTTGGCTGGAACCGTGCAGTTATTTCTGATATTCAAGCTTCGATAAAGTGCGGATTGCATCGAGTTCACATATCTATACCTGTTTCTGGAGTTCAAATAGCAGCTAAATTTCAGGGACAATGGCGTACAACGTTACAGCAACTCAGAAATTCTATCAGCTATGCTGTTGATAACGGACTATGGGTTGCCGTCGGTGGTGAAGATTCTTCTAGATCTGATGAATGCTTCCTTCAAGATGTTGCATTATATGCTCAAGAATGGGGCGCCTCTAGATTTAGATTTTGCGACACAGTAGGAATACTCGACCCTTTTAGTACCTGCACACGTGTTAAAAAACTTGTTACAGGTTTGCAAATTCCTGTGGAAATGCACACCCACAACGACTTTGGACTAGCAACAGCAAATGCACTCGTAGGTGTTAAAGCTGGTGCAACATCAATTAACACTACCGTAAATGGGTTGGGTGAGCGTGCTGGAAATGCTGCATTAGAAGAAGTCGTCATGGCACTCAAACGTTTGCACGGCATTGACTTAGGTATAGATACACGACGACTGTTAGAACTTTCCCGATTAGTTGCAAAAGCATCTGGTTGCAACGTTCCACCTTGGAAAGCAATTGTCGGTAACAATACCTTTGCTCACGAGTCAGGAATTCACGCCCACGGTGTATTACAAAACCCCAGCACTTATGAACCGTTCGCACCAGAAGAAGTTGGTTGGGAACGGCGCCTAGTTGTTGGCAAACATTCTGGACGGCATTTACTAATGAACGTGCTGAAAGAGCATGGCATTGTCCTAAATCACGAAGAAACTCAAACAGTATTAGACGCTGTACGGCAAGAATCGACTCACAAAAAACGTAGCCTAACTACGCAAGAACTGTTGAATTTAGCACGTAAATAGAGGTATAAAGCTATGCAACAATCTGATGAAATGGAACTACATTCGCCACCAGAATTTGATATTGGCGACAAAGTTCGTACTCGTAAGCTTCTAAAAAACGATGGAACCTTTCCCGGTCAAGAAATTGGTACTGTTCTTGCCAAAAAGGGAGAAATTGGATACGTCGTTAGTATAGGTACATTTCTGCAAAGCTCCTATATATACGCAGTGCATTTTTTACAGTCAGGGTTTGTCGTTGGCTGTAAAAAAAAGGAACTTGAACTGATTGAAAAAAATCCAGATAAAGAGGCAAATAGATGAAAGTAATGTTGCGTGAAAATTCTGCTGGCAAGTTGACAGTCTACGTTCCCAAAAAAGACCTAGAGGAAGAAGTTGTTAAACAAATAGATTCAGAAGCAGGTAAAGTTTTCACCTTAGCAAACGGTTGGGAATTAGAGATTTTAAATTTAGCCGAACCTCTAAAAATTCCTCAAACCTACGAAGCAAGACGAGTAAATTAACAGTTAGGAGTTAGGAGTTAATATTTAACAATTACTCTTAGCTTCTTATTTGCGTCATATTACTTACAGTCTACCGCTATCTATTAATTAAACATCTAAAATGGGTAATAACTATCTTAAACTATCAGAATTTGACATTGAAGGTGAATTTCTCGGTTTTGCGGACAAACATCCCAAAAAATTTAAATATCTACAATTTTCCTTAACTAAGTGTAACACCGTTACCGCACTTACAGCCGGAAATTTGAAAATCAAACTTCCTAAAGAATTACGAAAAGCACTTTCTGGTTCTTTAATACCAGGCGCCCACATTCGCGTCATCGGCTATAGTAAATTACATATACGTACAGGTGATGTCAAGCTCAAAGCATATGATGTCACACCTTTACCTGTCTGCGCTATAAATAAATCACCCCTACACACAACCCATAACCCTGAATGTCCAAAAAAAGCCAAAATTTTGGTATGTCAAGGTTCTGGTTGTCGTAAACGAGGCGCCAAAGAATTATTATCAAAGATAGAAAAAACCCTTAGTAAAACCAAGTTATCGCAACAGCAAGTATCTGAAGTGCGAAATAAAGTTAAAATTCAAAGCACTGGCTGTTTAAAGAAATGCTCCAAAGCGCCGAACTGTATTGTACAACTTGGTAATAAAAAATTCAGCCAAGTTAAACCCACTGATATTGCATCTCTGATTGAAAATCATTTAGGATAATGTTTGGAACGGGCAAGGATGCCCATTCCACAAGATTAATTACCCCCATTCTACAATCTTTAGTGTTAAATCAATGACATACTAGCGGGCGCCAATACTTTTTTTAAAGCCATCGCGTTCGGTCATGCGCTTCATATAATCAAGTACTGCTGGGTATGGACTTAAATCGAGTTTTAGCATTATTGGGATGTAACAAAGAATAGAACCAACGGCAACATCGGCAACGGTAAATTCATTGCCCATTATAAAAGGTTGCTTCTCGAACATACTATTAAGTGCCGTCATCAAACGCGGCATTTCTTTTTCTCTGCTTGCTTCGATAAAAACTCCTGTTGCCAAAGTTGAATTACCAAATAATACCCATTGATTAAGTACTGCGCGTGTTTCTACTGATGTAATTCCTGCGTGTTTTTCGGCAAGGTACATTAAAATGGCGCCTGACTCCCATAGTTTAAAGTCACCATCTACTATTGCTGGGACTTTGCCAAATGGGTTGATAGCTAAAAACGCATCTTGACGATGTTCTGCTGCTGCCATGTCGAGCATGACTAGCTCATAAGGAACACTCAATTCTTCAAGATACCATTGTACGATTGATGCGCGACTACGGGCGCCTGCATATAGTTTAAGCATAATAACTCCTAACTCCTAACTCCTAACTCTTCAAAGGATTTTGTGGGTATTTGGATGTTGTTTAACGTTATCGTCTTTTGTGACGACTCGTGCAGCGTTTAGTACACGCTTACGGTCAATGGAGTATTGAAAGTCTTTGTAACATGTACCTTCAGGAATAAGAGATTTAGCACTTTCCCGTCGTTTATAAGTACGGGCAGCAGAGAACACTCTTTGCTCAAATTCGTCACTTAATTGAGCAGTTTCGGGAAATTCTGAGGGTATTTGAAAGTTACTGCCGCTTAAAATACTTCCTAGCGTTGTTCCACAAGCAAATTTATATGAAGTGGGAATTCCTTTAACTAGTGCTTCTAATGCTGCTGACGGTATTGGTTCGATAACTTCCACTTGATGGACTTCACCATCTTCTTTGACGAAGCATGTTGCTAAACCTAGAACAATATAGTCGTCTTGAGTCAAGTCGGGTGCGCTGGGGTAAGAAGTTCCTAACATAAGAAAAATTTATGAAAAATTAATAAACAAATAGAAACTATTTAACAGAAAATTGAGACTACCAGCTTATAGGTGGGAACTATAAAAGCGAAGGGGTTGAAAGGCGACTTTTAACCCCGAATGCTTAAAAGCCCTGTAGAGTAATTGCTCGAATACACCCTGTAGGTGGATTTTAGCAACCTGTAACTCTCACCACTTGCCTAGTCTGGCAGATTGAGGTTTACTTTTTCTGGAATTGAACCAGGGGACGAAGTATCTATTAATAGATTCGACCATTAATTGAATTAGAGCATGAACGCGCGTCAATTCGCAGTGACTGTTCTAAAAAGATACTTCCTCCTCGTACACACAACCAGATTCATTAAAGATACAGGGGCAGTACCGATACTAACCAACAACAATCAAAGCAGCACCACAGGCAGGAAGACATGAATACTCACACTTTTCTCGCATCTGACGATGAGCAACGCTACTCCAACCAGTTTGTTGCCAGTACGAAAAACCAGGTTCGACATCAAGAAACATCGAGTAACGACAACTTCTATGTGGGAGATGGGAACTTACGTTCTTGTGCGCTGCGTTCTGCGAAACTTGGGGACTACCGCGAAGCCATATCACTGTTGAGTTTACTTTTACAGCGCCACCCTGAAAACGCGATTGATTATAATAATCGGGGATTAATTTATTATCAATGTGGCGAAAGACAAAAGGCTATTTGCGACTATAACACAGCAATTGAGCTTAACCCGAATTTAGCCAGTGCTTATAATAACCGTGCGAACTATTACGCTGCGATTGGTGATTTAGCGGCAGCACTCGATGATTACGACAAAGCATTAGACTTAAATCCTAGCTATGCGCGTGCTTGGATAAACCGTGGAATTACGCTACGTGACTTGGGACGATATGAAGAAGCGACAGATAATTTTGAATGCGCGTTGATATTTGACCAATACGAGGGTCACATTTTTGCAGAGCGTGGACGAACCTATCATCTTTGGGGTGATTGGAATTGGGCTATTGCCGATTATCGTCGTGCTTTAGAGAAGCTACCAACCTCACAAAACAGTAACGATGGTGCTTCTTGCCGTCTGCGCTTGCAAGTCGAGAATTGGTTGGGTGAACTTTTGTGTAGTTAACGGCGCCCCAAATAGCTTTAAAGCTGATGTATTTAGGGCGAGTTAAAATCACTAAAAACTAGCGTCGATTTAATTCAATTAGCCAAGTGTTGAGTTCTTGACTTCGCTCGTTTGTCATGCGCGCGTAACAATTGATTCGTGTTGTTGGTTCAAGTGTTCCACCTTCATACATTCCTGCCTCAAACGCACAAAATGTATCGCGATGCTTCAACCAGTTTTGGTGTGATGCGACCAAACGCTTTCTTTGACTAACACTCACCTTGTCCAGCAATTGTTTATTTATGGAACTGAGCTTTTTACTTGCTTCTTTGTAGGTGCGTTCGCCACACTCAATCATATCCCTTGTTGTTTGGGGGTCTTTACAGTTTGGGGGTGGTAGCTGCTTTTGAGTTTGCGCTCCCACAGGTGCGGTGGGAACTACCGATAATAAAAATCCCGTGATAATTAATATATTCCAGCGCAAGAGCAATTCCATTGCCACTCCTTACCAAGCACAGTGCCGTTAAATGTACCAACAATCGTACTTAGAAATATCTAACGATTCCCAATCATCTTAAAGTTATATTTGTTACCGTTTTTGATGACTTAATTTTGGCGTAATATTTTTTAATAAAGCTTATCTTATATATATTTAACGCCACTCCAAGTTAGCAATGACTATTTCATATGTGAGTAAATTTATACATTACCTGAAGCTGCACCGCCTAAAAATAGGTTCAACAAAACTAATTAATTAACAAAGATTTAAGAAATAATGAGTAATGAGTAATGAGTAATGAGTGCTGAGTGCTGAGTGCTGAGTGCTGAGTAGTAAGAACCAACTCAGCACTCAGCACTTTCTACTCAGCACTTTCTACTCAGCACTCTTTATAAGTATGGTAGAAACCGCATGTCATAAATTTACTACCACAGGTTAAGCTGGAGGAGAGTAGCATTTTTTCAGCGCTATTTATAGAAATTTCGCCTTAAGTGTTAATTTTTTATTTCAACTCAAGAAACTGTAATGCTAGACCGAATTTTTGATAACCTCCAATTTCATTTCAGCGTAGAAGCATCTATCGTGCTGTTACTGCTGATATTTTTAGAGGCAGTACTTTCTGCTGATAACGCTATTGCACTTGCAGCTATTGCCCAAGGGCTTGACGATAAGGAAAAAGAGAAACAAGCTCTTAACTATGGCTTGGTGATAGCTTACGTGCTTCGTATCACACTGCTGCTTACAGCTACTTGGGTACAAAAGTATTGGCAGTTTGAATTAATCGGCGCCTCTTACTTGCTGTGGTTAGTTTTCCAGCATTTTACGTCAGAGGAGGACGAAGAAAATCAGCATCACGGTCCCAAGTTTAGTTCAGTTTTACGGCTTATTCCCGTAATTGCGCTTACTGATTTAGCGTTCTCATTAGACAGCGTTACAACAGCTATTGCCGTAAGTCAGGAAACCTGGTTAGTTTTAACAGGTACTACCATTGGCGTTATTACCCTGCGTTTCATGGCAGGTTTATTTATTCGCTGGTTGGATGAGTTTACTCATTTAGAAGATGCTGGTTATATCACCGTGGCATTTGTGGGTTTACGCTTACTTCTCAAAGTCATTAACGAATCGCTTGTTCCTCCACAGTGGATTGTCATTAGCGCAATTGCAGTTATTCTAATGTGGGGATTCTCTAAACGTAACGACAAGAACGCAGTAGAATCCGTTTTAACGGCGCCTGAATTAAAGAAACAGGAAGTTGCAGAATAAAAGTTATGATACGCTACGTAGGGTGGGCACTGCCCACCTTACTTTGGAACTTATTCGTACAACCAAGCTTTGATTTCAGGCGCCCAGTTGACTAGTTCTTCTTCTTTAAACCATAGAGCAATTTCGTTTTTTGCGGTTTCAGGAGCATCGGAACCGTGGATGATGTTACGACCAGTGTTTACACCAAAGTCACCCCTAATAGTACCTGGCTCGGAGTTGAGAGGGTTGGTGGCGCCAATAAGTTTACGGGCAGAGGCAATAACACCATCACCTTCCCATACCATCGCTACAACTGGGCCAGAGGTAATAAAATCTATCAAGCTTGCAAAGAAAGGGCGTTCGCGGTGAACATCGTAATGCGCTTGAGCTAATTCGCGACTAACATTCATGAACTTCAAGCCAACAAGGGTAAAACCCTTAGTTTCAAAGCGACGGATAATTTCGCCGATAAGTTTACGCTGTACGCCATCGGGTTTAATTGCTAAGAATGTGCGCTCCAAAGTTGTACTCCTCAAATATGGGTAATCGTGATTCAACTGACCAATAAAAGTTTATCGGGTAAAGGCGAAAGCGGAAAGAGGAAAAGGAAAAACATCCAACTCGTTACCTATGGAGGCGCCTCTTAATCTTTTGTTAATCTTCTTGATGGTGCAGGACATAGCGTGGAATTTTGCTAAATTGTAGATTCGTGGGTGAAGAATATTGAGGTTTAGGAAAAAATGGGTGTTGAGTCAACTGCTATGACTGATGAGGTGTTGAAACCTCCGTCCAACGGTAAAAAAGCTGCAAGTAGTCATAATTCAAACAATAAGCAAAAACAGTTGCTTTTACCGAGTAGTACGCCAAATACCCCCCGTCGTCATTGGACTATTGAAGATAGCGAAGATTTATATCGCATTGACGGATGGGGACAGCCTTATTTTTCGATTAACGCTGCTGGTCATATTACGGTTTCCCCCAAAGGTGACAGAGGTGGTTCGCTAGATTTATATGATTTGGTTAATGCACTCAAGCAGCGTAATCTCGGTTTACCGTTACTGATTCGATTCTCTGATATTTTGGAAGACCGAATCGAGCGTCTTAATGCTTGTTTTGCTAAAGCAATTGCCCGCTATAATTATGCAGGTGTATACCGTGGTGTATTTCCAGTCAAATGCAACCAGCAACGACATCTCATTGAAGATTTAGTCAAGTTCGGCAAACCCCATCAGTTTGGTTTAGAAGCTGGCTCTAAACCAGAGTTAATGATTGCTTTAGCACTACTCGAAACTCCAGGCGCCTTATTAGTGTGTAACGGTTATAAAGACCGCGAGTACGTTGAAACAGCGATGCTGGCTATCAAACTTGGGCAAACTCCAATTATTGTGCTTGAACAAGTTGAAGAAGTTGACCTAGTTATCGAAGCGAATCTTCAGTTGGGTATTAAACCAATTTTAGGTGTACGCGCGAAACTTAGTACGCAAGGAATGGGACGTTGGGGAACTTCATCGGGCGACCGTGCTAAATTTGGTTTGAGCATCCCCGAAATTATCCAAGCTGTTGATAAACTACGTGCGGCAGATTTGTTAGATTCTTTACAGCTTTTACACTTTCATATTGGCTCGCAAATCTCAGCCATTCATGTAATAAAAGATGCCATTCAAGAAGCTAGTCAAATTTACGTAGAACTAGCTGCACTCGGCGCCAACATGAAGTATCTCGATGTTGGTGGTGGTTTAGGTGTAGACTATGATGGTTCGCAAACCAACTTCTACGCCTCGAAAAACTACAACATGCAAAACTATGCCAATGATATTGTGGCAGAGTTAAAAGATACCTGTAGCGAGCGTGGTATAGGAGTACCAACTTTAATTAGTGAAAGCGGACGTGCAATTGCGTCGCATCAGTCAGTGTTGATTTTCGATGTTCTTAGTACGTGCGAAGTCCCCCACGAACAACCCGAACCTCCAAAAGAAGGTGAGTCCCACATTATTAACTATCTTTGGGAAACTTACCAATCAATCAACAACGATAACTATCAAGAACTTTATCACGACGCCACCCAGTTTAAAGATGAAGCTATTAGTCGCTTTAAGTTGGGAATTTTTAGCCTCACTGAACGTGCCAAAGCCGAACGTTTGTTCTGGGCATGTTGCCATAAAATACTTTATTTGACTCGGCAGCATGAATACGTGCCCGATGAATTGGAAGACCTTGAACAAATTATGGCTTCCATTTATTACGTCAATTTTTCGGTGTTTCAGTCGGCGCCAGATTGTTGGGCAATAGACCAATTATTTCCCATTATGCCCATACATCGTTTGGGAGAAGAACCAACGCGACGGGGGATATTGGCAGATTTAACTTGCGACAGTGATGGAAAAATCGATAACTTTATCGATTTACGCGATGTTAAACCAGTATTAGAGTTACACCCGTTTAAACAGGGCGAACCTTATTATCTTGGCATGTTCCTAAATGGCGCCTATCAAGAAATTATGGGTAACTTACACAACTTGTTTGGCGACACAAACACCGTTCACATTCAGCTAACACCCAAAGGCTATCAAATCGAACATGTTGTTAAAGGTGACACCATGAGCGAGGTAGTTAGCTACGTACAGTACGACTCTGAAGACATGGTGGAAAACATTCGCCAGCGCTGTGAAAAAGCACTCGAAGAAAAGCGTATTACTTTAGCTGAATCACAAAGGTTGTTACAAACTTATGAACAAAGCTTAAGTAGATACACTTACCTTTCCTCGTAGGTTGGGTGGAGGCTTTGCGTAACCCAACGCTCGGTAATTTGTAAGGTGGGCATTGCCCACCCTACTATTAAGATAAATTAAGTTATGTAAGTATTACTTTAACTGTTATAAAGAATTGTTCTTATTTACTTGATAGATAACTCTCTATTATCAAATCTTCATATACTGGATTTATTCTCAATTTTTAATTTCACATAGCGAGGTAGAAACATGGTTCATACCTACGAAGTGTTCGTTGATGTTAAAGAATTTGCTGATTACAAAAGCAACGATGCGCGTTTTGGCAGTACGCGCTACGAAATTGATGCGGAATCGAGGTCAATAGTTGATGTAGTGGCATTCGATAAAGCTAGAAGCGAGTATCCAAAAGCTAGTGAGTATGACATTAGGATAACTAGGCTGCTTAAATAAAGTAGTAATATACTATACAAATAAATCTTTATAGGACGGATTCTACCGTCCTTAAATATTATCTTGTTCAACTTGCTCCTAAATCCATTAAAAGTTTGGTTAGCAAATAAATGCGCGGTGCAATACGTTCCAAATCTATGTAGGGGTTGCTGAAAAAGTCATAGAAAGCAATCTCAAGTGTTGACAAGTTATTTAAGAACAACTAAGCATAAGTTTATGTTGTCGAAAAATAGCAAAATGATAATTTTCAAGTATATTAGGCTGTAAAAAAGATGTGTTTTTCAAAAATAAACATAAAAAAGCATATAGAACCCGTGACAGGTGAGTAGAAATGTTCATTACTAAAAAAGTAATAGCAATTACGGTTAGAGAAGTATGAGGAAGTTTGGCCATGACTCGATTAAGACTAAATCTTCTTTTGCCCTGTCCAAACTTCCCTTCAATGCAGTTACGAATTCTCTCTGATTCCAAAGCTTGTTTTTTTTCTTCTTTACTAACATTAACTTTTGGTCTTCCCAAAGCAGGTCCACTCATTATAATACCTCTTTCTTTACACCAAGCTCGGTTTTCTCTTGTACGATAAATTTTATCTACATGAACCGATTCTGGATAATAACCAGTATAATTTTTATATGCTTCTACTTGTGCTTTTAAATCTCCTGATTCATTGAAGTTATCCCAACTAATATGGTCTAAAAATACATATCCATCAAAGTAACTAGCAGATAATTTGGCGCCAAACTCTACTGCCTTACCCGCTTTACCTCGAACAATTGGGCGGATATGAGGTTGGCTTAAACTAACAATGCGGTCATCAATACTTTGTTTTTGATTTTCATACAACCATAGTTATTGACGATATATTTCTGCTGCAACAAGCAGCATCTCATATTGTCTGTCAGTTAAAACCTCTAGAGTAGCTCCTGATAGGACTAACTGTCTAATATGAGACAAATTCCTATTGATATATTGAAGTTGTTTTTTAATTGCTTTTCTTCTATCTTTTTGAGATACACGACGTTTCTTAGCTACTTCTAAATAATCTTTTCTAGCTACTTCTCGATATGTTCTTGGTTTCTTCTCTAATCGCCCCTTGAGTTGCTCATAAAGTAAGTCTATAATTTTTTCTGTATGTTTTCTGGCTTGATTTAAAAGACCTAAATCTGTCGGATAGGCTATATCACCTGGCGCACATGTTGCATCCAATATCAATTTTCCCCAATTTTTTGGTGTATTACCTTCTTCTGTCTCTTCTGTTTTTTTTTCGGCTAATTCTTCGGATGCGGCTTCTAGCATCTTCTTAACCATTCCCTGATTAACTTTGTTGACTAGCTCAACACTAATTCTTTCTCTAAAATGGACTAACATTGATGCATCGAATGGAGCCTCATTACTATAAGATGACATCCCTATAAAATACTGTAGGTAAGGGTTCTCTTTGATTTGCTCTACAGTTTCTCTATCACTTATACCTAGTTTTTCTTTAATTATTAATGCTCCTAATGCCATGCGAAATGGCTTTGCAGGTGCCCCCATTTCTATAGAGAATGAAGTTGAGTACTCGTCTTCAAACTCCGACCAAGGTACAAACTCTGCCATCAGTACCCAACGGTTATCTTCTGATAATTTTCCCTCAAACGGAAGTTGAAAGTTTTCAGGTGAAATTGGAGCTTGCTCCTGTTTTCGGTACATGGTTACTAATAAGCACTCTTGAGCGCTAGTCACGTAGATGCAAGGATTTTAGGTAATTTTACCTTCTTCTCTTGCATCTGGATATATTTCTTTGGTCTGATAATCTGATGGCGCCTGCTTTTTTCTCTTTTTCAGCAACCCCTATGTATTCATCAACACCGTGTGCGCCACCTCCTACAGGACCAAGCGCATCAAGAGTTGCAGTACCAACAGCAGCAGCATAGTTACCATCTGTACCCCCACCACTACCTTCAACTCCAAGATTGAGTTTAATTTCTTTGTAAATAGCTTGGGCTTTTTTAACTAGCGCATCGGTTTTTGAGTTAGGTGGAAAAGGTGGTCGTCCTCGTTCTGCGACAACCTTTATTTGGGTACAAGGCA
Source organism: Calothrix sp. PCC 7716 (assembly GCF_019977735.1). GTDB lineage: Bacteria > Cyanobacteriota > Cyanobacteriia > Cyanobacteriales > Nostocaceae > Dulcicalothrix. Next base: position 3,250,967 of record NZ_AP025018.1, read on the forward strand.
GAAGTTTATTTTGCGATATCTTTGTAAAGTCGCGTTCTAACCTATCGAATTCAACTGCTTCTAATACACGCACATCTGCCTGAACTTTTGCAGAGTCTGGAATAATATTCGCGCGCTCACCGGCTTGAAACAAAGTAAAATTGACCGTTGTTTGTTTACTTGGGTTGCTAAGGTTCTTCATTTGTAAGCTTTGATGAGCAGCTTCAAGTAAAGCATTGCATCCTTTTTCTGGTTCGGCGCCTGCGTGGGCAGCTTTACCTTTGACTTCAAATCCAAAGTTACCAATTCCTTTTCGCCTCCTTATATACAATACAGTTAATTGATATAATTTATCACTTAAACTACAAAATAATTATTCAATTTAAAACTTAATATAAATTACATTTAATTTTTAATGTAGTATTTTTAACATTAAAAACATGTATAATAAATATTAATACTTAAGTTTGCCATTTAATTTAGGGATTTACAATGAGTTAAACAATGTGAATGATACTTTTGTAGGTTGTTGGCACTTAGTAGCATTGATTCAATTGATAAATAACAATCGTTAAGAGGGGTTAAAAACAATTGACAAAGTTTATAATTACTCTTATTCTCAATAGTACTTCAAGTAGAATCTTAATAAGCACCTCTAGCTTTGATTACACAGCGTGGCATTTTGAGCTTTTAAAACATTCTGGAAGATTGTATCACTTGATACATGAAGTAGTTTTGTAGTCCTGTAACTAATGAGAGCGTTTATCATAATGTTTGTCACTAGGGTACATTCAATTCCCTTTAAAAATATTTTCTCCTGTTGGAACGCACGGCTACTTAGTGCGTTGAGAAAAAATCCTCTTCGAGTAAGGGCATTTATCATCGCTCTCGTTTTTGGTATGGTTGTGGCGTGTCAAAGTTTCGGCGCCCCACCAAGAAGTACTGAAATACTTTGGGATACTTACGGAGTCCCGCATATTTACGGTAAAGATGTCCGAAGTGCATTCTATGCTTTTGGATGGGCGCAGATGCAGAGTCATGGGAACTTGCTTTTACGTCTATACGGTCAGGCAAGAGGACGTGGCGCCGAATACTGGGGAGAAGAATACTTAGATTCAGATAAATGGACTTTAACTATGGGAGTGCCTAGTCGCGCTAGCTCCTGGTATAAAGCACAAAACCCAACTTTCCGCAGCTATCTAGATGGTTTTGCAGAAGGGATAAATGCTTATGTAAAAGAAAATCCGAATTTGATTGATGATTCTGTTGAAGTTGTATTGCCAGTGAAAGGAGAAGATGTACTCGCTCATCTGCAACGAGTGTTACATTTCACGTTCATGGTTAACCCAGAACAAGTTTTAGGTATAAGTAAACAAAAATCAAAAGCTGGGTCTAACGGTTGGTCTATTGCACCAAAACGTTCTGCGAGTGGTAATGCAATGCTGTTAGCTAATCCACATCTACCTTGGTCAGATTTATTTTTGTGGTATGAAGCACAAATAACGGCGCCGGGTATTGATACTTACGGAGCAAGCTTAGTAGGAATTCCTGTTTTAAATATTGCCTTCAACGATAATTTGGGCTGGACTCATACTGTGAATACTCATGATGGGTGGGATGCATATGAACTTAAGCTTCGTGCTGATGGTTATATGTATGACGGTAAAGTTCGTCCTTTTGAAACAAAAACTACCCAGTTGAAGGTCAAGCTTGCTGATGGGACGCTGCGTTCTGAACCATTAGAAATTAAAAGTTCTGTTCACGGCCCTGTTGTTACTCAAAAAGATGATAAACCCATAGCACTACGGGTTGTTGGGCTTGACCGTCCTGGAACCTTAGAACAGTGGTGGGATATGGGACGCGCGCAGAATTTATCACAGTTTCAAGAAGTACTCAGGCGCCTGCAATTGCCAATGTTTACAGTGATGTATGCTGACCGAAAGGGTCATATCATGCACTTGTTTAACGGACAAGTTCCAGTACATTCACAAGGTGATTTTAAATACTGGCAAGGTCTTATACCTGGTGATACATCGAAAACTTTATGGACAAAAATTCACCCTTACCAAGATTTACCGCGCGTTATTGATCCTCCAAGTGGTTGGTTACAGAATGCCAATGACCCACCTTGGACTACTACCTTTCCACTCGCGATAAAACCAGATGATTATCCAGCTTATATGGCGCCGCGTTTTATGGATTTCCGCGCGCAGCGTTCTGCAAGAATGCTTGATGAAGATAAAAAAATCTCGTTTGATGAGATGATTTCATATAAACATTCAACGCGCATGGAATTAGCTGACCGCATTTTAGATGATTTAATTCCGGCAGCGCGCAAGTACGGGAATGAAGTGGCTGTTAGGGCGGCTACTATTTTAGAGACATGGGATAGGCAAGCAAATGCAGATAGCAAAGGAGCGGTATTGTTTGCAACTTGGGCTATTGAAATAGATTTCGATAAAGCCTTTAACAAACCTTGGATTGAACGCTTACCACGTATTACACCTGATGGTTTAGCTAATCCTAGTGGCGCCGTTGCATTATTGGAAACAGCAGCAGCAAAGGTAGAAAAAACTTATGGAAAGCTAGATGTTGCTTGGGGAGAAGTTTTTCGTTTAAAACATGGTAATGTAGATTTACCAGGTAATGGTGGTGATGGAGACCTTGGTATTTTCCGTGTAATTGATTTCGCTCCCTCAACAGAAGGTAAGTTTCAACCAGTTGCCGGTGATTCTTATGTTGCTGCAATTGAGTTTTCTAAACCTGTAAAAGCAATGGCACTAATTGGCTATGGTAATGCAACTCAACCAGGTTCACCACATGTTACTCAACAATTGCCAATGATGCAAGAGAAAAAGTTACGCCCAGTTTGGCGCGCGCGAGAAGAAATTGCAGCCCATTTAGAGGAACGTAAAGTATTTTAGCTTAATGTTACCAGATTCAAAATTTGGGTCTGGTAACAAAGAAGAATTTACTCAAAAATTAGTTTGAATTTTTATTAGGGGCTACAGGCGGAATTTGTGCGAAAATCGCGGATTGTAAAATTTTGGGAAACTTTTTCCAAGCAATATTACCTTTGCTACTCTTGATATACAATTGCATAAATTCTAATAAGGCGCCGGGGCTTTCTTCTGGGGGAAGATTGACAAAAAGATATGTGGGCTTGTCCTGGCTTGATACAGATACAACACATCCTTGACTACATGCCCATAAACAGTCAACGGGTTTAATTTCCAGTTCGCCAGAGGTCAAGTTTTCATCGCATAAACCCTTTAGCTTGTCAAGTAAAATAGCGCCATCTTTGGGTTGGTTTTTTGGTTTTTCTTCCGAGGAACACTGGCAAGATTTACAAACGTAGACAGTGGGTTTGGCTATGGAGTTAGGGTATGTTGAGGAAGTATTTTTAGAGTCCATCAATGACTCAATAAGCACTAATAATTTCTTCAGCATTTCAGTTTTTTTTGTATATATTTAATTATTTTACACAGCTTTACATTGACCGTGCCAATTTAGGTTTTGGATACAGTCGGTCAGTACAAGGTTTGGATTTTTAATGATTTTACGGATAAAACCTGTTCCTTGTAGGTAAAATAATTACTAAATATTAAAATTTGTTAAATTATATAAAGATATATTAATATATTTGTATTGCAGATATTAGCTAGTAGTATCACCTGTATGCAAGTCTACAATACAAGTGAATTACTATGTAATTGCATACATTATCTGGGTACGCTACCCATTTATGGGTCGTACCAATAAACCCAAAAATATAGAAGGCAAGTTGATGACTCTATAACCTTTCTGGGATATCAAGTTGATTTGGAGATATCGTTAAATTATAACTGGCGCCAACATACTTGCAATTACAAAGCTTATGCCTTGTAATTGCTTGTGTTAGACGAACGTCAGTCTGATACGACTAGGTTATCTATAAACGAATGCTCCTCCTATCAATGCATTCACAGTACTGCAAATAGTTGTGAGATTTAAACTTCAATACAAGTGTAAGCATTTTCATTACTATCGGTCTACCCCTTCTAGGACAAATTTTCACTCCTAGAGGACAAGTTTCGTATTTCGGCTACTTTCTTCTCCTGACGACATTCTTTAGGGGTGATACCAAACTTACGTTTAAATGCAGCCGCAAATTGGCTAGAGTTTGAGTAACCGACGCTTGAAGCAACTTCTGTCACATTCATATCCTTTTCTAAGAGCAAATTCCGTGCTATTTCCATACGATAATTTCTCAAATAACCAAATATCGTCGTTCCAAAAATTTTTTTGAAGCTCTGTTTCAGTTTCGTAGGGGTAATTTCAACTTGCGCGGCTAGATCATTTATAGTTGGAGGTTTGGCTTGGTTATCAAGCAAAATTTCTTTTGCTTGATAAATTTTATTAATTACATCAGCTTTAAGGTGAATAGTATTTTGCTTCCCTTTCCCAGCTTCTACCCACTGCGCTAATTGCAAAGTTAACAGTTCTAATGTTTTGCCCTCCAGATACATTAGCTGCATTGTTCCCTCATAAGGTGCATTTATAATTTGATTTAACACTGTTCGCATAGCGGGTGTAATCTTACCATTCTGGCGTTGAAAAATTTGTGAAGAGCCATTATTGATAAAAAGCTGTAATTGCTCAGGTAAAGTTTGTTTTGAACTTGTTAAAAAGCTTTTTACAAAATATATATCTAAGTGTATGCCAAGAAAACAGTATTCTTGGTCTGCAAAGGATTGCTTAATTTGCTTAGTATCTGGTAGATAAAACAAGTAGTTATCTCCTATTGTTTGTTGAGAAATTTTAGCAACCCCTTGAATGCTAGAAAAAATAGTCTTTCGATTGCTTGAGATGTAAAAATTTAATATTAAGGTACATGTTTCTTTATACTGGCTATTTATACTCAGTGATTCATCAAATAATTCTTTACAAACATCTAAGTTTAAGCTGGGACGAAGTTTGACTGTTTGGTAGTCAATTTTACTAAACTTGTTCTGAAATATCTCTATCCTGTCAGAACCGTTACTATTGTCAATTACTTCTCCTCGCATCAAGCTTTCTTGTGTTTGCTGGCATAAATCTAATTCTGTAATTACTTTCATAATATTTAAATGCTTGCTGTAATAGGGACAGATAATTTTGAAAATCGCATCTCTCGATTTGTTGCTCAATAAAGAACAAATTCTCAGGAGTTTTACCTAAAAATTATTGAAAGCAAAAAAAGTTATTAGGAAAATCAAATCCGTATATTCGGCTTAATTATGGTGTGATTGATAAATCACGAGCTTACTTGATTTGCATTGATTTCAACAGCCTTATCGCCATAAGGGCAACTCAAGGCAAGCAGTAGAAAAGAATTGTTGTATCTACACACGCAGGCATGGAAGCGCAATTTAAGTTTAAAACCTCGCGACCTTCGGCGGCGCCCACAATTACTTGAGTTTTAGATACCCATCCAATTGCTACGAATGCCAACTAACAACCACCTTTCGATATGGTCGTCGCGTACTAGTATTTAGTTTGTTCCTATTTATTTTTATTTATTTTTGAGTGTAAATATTTAGTTGGAAATATTACATAAATACTTACAAGGGTTAATTTTCTCAAAAATAAACTCTACTAACTAATATTAGCATTGTTTGGTGTACCGTGAATAAAATTTTTGAGAATTTATCTTATTTATCTCTCTTATGGGATAAGTAGGGGATGGGGAGTTACACCCCTTTATTCGGAAACAGGAAGTCTTCATTTCAGACAAACGGATTCGTTAATATATATTTCTTAATCTTTAATTAATAATAATTATAAATCATATTACTTAATCACCAATAAGTATATGCTCTACTGTGCTGGCACTTCATCATGGTCTGGTAAGATTTTTTCCAAATTTCTGAGTGGGGCGATACTGAACCCAAGCAAACCAATCAAAAACATACAAACAGCAGAAATCACATACAACATAGCAATTCCGGTGCCTGTACCTGTTCCAAATATTCCACCCCAAATGTTTACAAGACTACCCTGTTGAATAAACTTGGGAACAAAAACGTTATCCGCTAAAGGTCCCGAAATCAAGAAAGCGACTGCGGAAGCTAGCTGTAAAACTAATGAACGCGCTGCAAAAACACGTCCCTGTAAGTTAGGAGCAATTTTTGCTAACCAAATAGCTTGATCTGAACTGCCACCGATAGTGAAACTCAAGGAACATAAGAATTGCGGGGGAATCCAAACCCAAGCTGTTCGACCTAGACCAAATACTATTTTAGTTAAGCCAACACCTATCATTCCCAGTAAAACACCTTTGATTTTATTTTTAAAACCGCCCCAAGTGCTTATAGCCAATGCTCCTATAACACCCCCTAATCCTGCTGATGTCACTAAGCTACCTAGCACTACAGTATCATTTCCTGTGCGTGAAAGAATAAGTGGCAAGTATAGGGAGCTACCGACATCATGTGCAAAAATGAATAATAAGTTGACTACTAACAGCGCTTGTAAACTTTTTTTACCCATCAAATAACGCAAACCAGACCCCAAGTCTTGCCAAAAAGTAACTTGCCAAAAAATAACTTGGTTTTGATTTGATTCTGTTTGCACTGGTTGGGGGATTTTTACTGATAACAGGATGCTAATTGCTACCACAAAAGTGAAGATATCAATTAGCCAAATACCTGATAGACCAATTACTTTGTAAAGGTATCCTGCTAGGGCGGGTGCAATTATTATGGCACTATGATTTAACAAAAATTCAAGACTGCTTGCGCGCGTATAGTGTTGTTTAGGAATCATTAACGACACTGATGCGGAGAATGCCAACCATTGAAATTGGTTAAAAGTACTGACAAAAGCGCTGGCTAAGTAAAGATGCCAAATTTCTAAGTGATTGTTGATATACAGTAACAGAAGAATAACTGTTGTCAGTACGGCAACAGTATCACCCATCATCATTATTAGTTTCCGGTTAAAGCGGTCTACGACTACGCCGCTTATAGGAGTGATGATAATGCCAGGAAGCAAGCTAAAGAAACCCACTAATGCAAGAGTTGTTGCTTTACCTGTAATTTCCCATGCCCAGATTTCAATTGCAATGCTGGTCATGCTACTACCAATACCAGAAACTAGTTGACCAAACCAGATAGTAAGAAAATAACGAAGGCTAGTAGGGGTTGCTTGCTGTGACGTGTTCATGTTTACCTGAGAAGCTCGTTTTATGTGCGTCATGTTGGATTGCAGTCAAATGGCAGGCGCTCCTTACGTTTCCAAACCAACTAAACAAATGCAATTTCTTATATTCAAAGCTTCACACCTATACCTCCTTATTAATAAAAGTTACTAACTGTGATTTAAGTAGTCAGCAGTAGTCATTCGCAACAATTGGGGTCTAAGGGACTTGCAACAATTGGGGTCTAAGGGACTTGCAAAAATTAAATTCTCCATTTGTGGAATGGGCATCCCTGCCCGTTCCAAACATGAGGCGGGCAAGGATGCCCACCCCACAAGAAAATTTTGGGTATTTTTTTATTTGGAAGTTCCTAAATTCCAAGGAATTGTAGGCGCCGCGTGTCGTCGCGAGGTTTTAGACTCTCTATTACAACACATCTGGGCACGTGGATAAAACAATTCTTCCCTACTACAGCAAGGACTGATTGCCTTTATGGTGAAAACGATTAAAGTTTGAGTTCAACTAAAAGCTTAAGCATTTTGATTAGCGCAAGTCTACCCTGTAGAGGACAAATTTTCACCCCTAGAGGACAAGTCAGTATTTTCTTACCTATCTAACAAGATTTAGGGATGATACCGAACTTACGGTTAAGAACATCTGCAATATTTCCTTACACCATAAAATTTATAGTTGTACTCAAAAGCACAGTTAAGTTAACAGAAGTAATTATCATTTAGTTGTGGTTAATATAGATGGGATCAGCAATCCTTCCTAGAGTTCGGTCGTTTGTTTGTCAAATAGACAGAGACTATGCTATAAGTTAATATACTTCTTCTTCAAGTATTATAAAAAGCTAAAGTAACCTCTTCAACACTGAGCCGCGTCTAAAGGGAAAAGTATTATATATCTGATGCTGCGTTTGCACATCTCCCTAAAGTTATAAAAGTTCAGCTTTATAAGCAATGTTGATAAATTGATAGTAGCTTGACGCTTAAAGTTTATATTTGTAATATTGCTAATGGCGTTGAATAAGGTTAAGTTGAATAAGGTTAACTGCTAATTACTGGCAACAGTACAAATGAGTTTTTATTCTAGTCATGCTTATTAGTTAGCACTTAAAATAGTATTGATGGTTAGCTGAACTAAATTATCGAGTGTCAAAATCTACGTTGAGGAAGTAAGCGTACTATACTTTTTTAACTCGGCTGGCAAGTTTTGGTTTGGTTGACTACTAAGCTCACAGTGTTGAGATTATATAGATTCCCCAGATAGTCAAATAGTAGTCATAGGAGTTATACGATGAAATTACTCTATGGTTTTGCAAGTGTAATAGTATTGCCGATAGACGGCGCCTGCTCGAAGAGTGTTAGCTTTGTTTTATCGATGTTGTTAACTGTTTTTAGGTGAAGTAATAAAAATATGTGCGTAGATATCTGAACTGGAATTTCATTCTGTGCTGGAGTTTTTCTCCTATTTTTCTCTTGCCAGAGTGAGAAACTAGTATTTTGTCAAGACCATATTTCAACTGGTTAATATAAAGATGAGTAAATCTTCTTTCATTAAATCTCACTTTGACTTCAAAATATTTGTTGAAGTTTTGCGTTTCAGAAGTGCCACGCAGCCAAATCAAGTTGCTTTTACTTTCTTGGCGGATGGCGAAACAGAACAAGCGACGTTGACGTATCAAGAATTAGACCAGCTTGCTCGTAGAGTCGCAACTCGGTTGCAAGAGTTAGGTTTAACAGGGAAACCAGCTTTACTGTTATATCCACCAGGACTTGATTTTATAGTTGGTTTTTTTGGTTGTTTATATGCAGGAGTTATTGCTGTAACCGCGTACCCTCCACGGAATGAGCGCAATACACCTCGGATAAAAGCTATTTCTCAAGATTCACAAGCAGTTATAGCTCTGACTACAGCACAAAGCTTGGATACAGTACAGTCTTTAATGACGAAAGGTACTGACTCAGAAACTTTACAGTGGTTGGCTACAGACAATCTTCCTGTTGGACTAGAAGATAGTTGGCAAGAACCTTTTATTGATGGCAATACTATAGGTTTTTTGCAATATACCTCTGGTTCTACAGGAACACCCAAAGGTGTAATTATTACTCACGGGAACCTAATACACAATGCTGCCACAACTTACCAATTCATGGAGCATTCTTCAGAAAGTGTGTTTGTAACGTGGTTGCCAATTTACCATGACATGGGTTTGATTGGTGGAATGTTACAACCTTTGTTTGGAGGTTTTCCTTGTATTATGATGCCTCCTACTGCTTTTCTCCAAAGTCCTTATCGTTGGTTACAAGCAATTTCTCGCTACCAAGGTACAACAAGTGGAGGTCCTAATTTTGCGTATGATTTATGTGTCCAAAGAATTACTCCCGAACAAAAAGCGACTCTGGATTTAAGTAGTTGGAGTGTTGCATTTAACGGCGCCGAACCAATTCGACGTGATACTTTAGAGCGGTTTGCTTCATATTTTGCAGACTGTGGCTTTCGCAGGGAGGCATTCTACCCTTGTTATGGAATGGCTGAAACAACTTTGATGGTTTCTGGTGTTCAAAAGGCAACAGCACCAATAATCAAAACTGTCCAAAAATCTGGACTGGAATCTAATCGGGTAGTTAAATCAATTGCTCCCAATGAAGATGTTTATGATTTCGTCAGTTGCGGTCGAGTCATAGCAGAACAGGAAGTAGTGATTGTCAACCCAGAAACACTCGCTTGTTGTAAACCGGATGAAATTGGCGAAATTTGGGTATCTGGGCCAAGTGTTGGTAAAGGTTATTGGAGGCGCCAGCAAGAGACAGAAGAAACTTTCTGTGGTTATTTATTAGACACGGGTAAAGGACCATTTGTACGGACGGGAGATTTAGGTTTTTTAGATGATGAGGAGCTTTTTATTGCAGGTAGGTTAAAAGATGTAATTATCATTCGCGGTCGCAATCTTTACCCGCAGGATATAGAATTAGCCGCAGTACGCAGCCATCCAGCGTTGCGTCCTGATGCTAGTGCGGCATTTACAGTCAATGTTAAGAACGAAGAACGACTGGTAGTTGTACAAGAATTGGAGTTTCGTGCCAAGCCAAATTTAGAAGAAGTAATTAATGCAATTCGGCAAGCAGTTACTGAAGAACATGAGGTACAAGTTTATGCTGTGGTTCTAATTAAACCTGGTAGTATCCCTAAAACTTCTAGTGGTAAGATTCAAAGACGTGCAACTCGCGCGCAGTTTGAGTCAGGTACGCTGAATGTAGTAGGAAGTAACGTTCTGAAAATTAGTGATATTGCTGGAAAAGAAACTCGATTACAGCGCTCTGAATTTTTGGCGCTTACTCCTTTGGAGTGTCAGCCAGTTTTAGAAGCTTATCTAATTGAACAAGTCGCGCGTGTACTGTCAATTGCGTCGAATGATATCAATCCTCAAGAACCATTAATTACTCTGGGACTTGATTCTCTAAAAGTATTTGAGTTGAAGAATCGGGTTGAGGTTGACCTAGAAGTCGAAGTATCTGTAGCTGATTTCTTTGAAGGAATGAGTACGCGGTCATTAGTGACAAAGATACTCGCTCAAATGACAACAGACGCAATACCGTCTATATCCTTTAGCCAACAAGAGAATAATACATCTATTTATCCCCTATCTTTTGCCCAGCAGGGGTTGTGGTTTATTAATCAGCTAACCCCCAATACTCCTACATATAATATTCCTGTAGTTATTAGCTTTGAAGGTTATGTTAACTTAGCTGTTTTACAAGACAGTCTTAACGAAATTATTCGGCGCCATGAAGTTTTACGCACAAGCTTTACAGTGGTAGATGGGCAACCCGTTCAAGTCATCAATACTTATGTACCCTTAACTTTAGCGGTTGAAGATTTACGTACACTCAAGACAAGCGATAGCACTCAAGTCGCACAACGTTTAGCTACTGAGTTCGCGCAGCAGCCTTTTGACTTATCCACTCAATTACTTTTACGCGCTAAAATTTTACAATTAGATCACAAAAGTTATCAATTAATTGTCACTCTCCATCATATAATTGTAGATGGTTGGTCTATCGGAGTTTTTATCAAAGAACTAGCTGCGCTATATGAAGCATTTTCTGTTGGTAAACCGTCACCACTTTCTGAATTACCTATTCAGTATAAAGATTTTGTCAACTGGCAACAAAAATGGCTTGCTCCCGAACGCATTCAGCCTTTATTGAGCAATTGGAAACAAAAATTACATGGTGAGCTACCTGTACTGAATTTACCAACTGACCGTCCGCGTCCTCCTGTTCAAACATTTAAAGGCGCCCAAGCAAAATTAGTTCTTCCCCAAACCCTGAAAAAAGAACTGAAGAATTTGAGCCGTCAGCAGGGGGTAACTCTATTTATGACCTTGCTGACAGCCTTTAAAATTTTGCTGTATCGGTACACAGGTCAAACTGATATTTTAATCGGTTCGCCAATTGCCAATCGTAACAGAGCAGAAATTGAATCATTAATTGGATTTTTTGTCAATGTTTTGGTATTGCGTACAGACCTTTCTGGTGACCCGAATTTTCGAGATTTGTTAGCGCGCGTGAAGTCAACAGCTTTAGAAGCCTATGTTCATCAAGACTTACCTTTTGAAAAACTAGTAGAAGAACTACAGCCAAGCAGAGACCTCAGCTACAATCCACTATTTCAAGTGATGTTTGTTCTCCAAAATGTTCCTAAACCAAATTTAAGTTTATCTGATGTATCAATTAGTTATGAGGAGGGTTATAACGGTACATCTAAGTTTGACTTGACATTGTTTATGGAGGACTGTGAGCAAGGGTTAGTTGCGACTTGTGAGTACAACACGAATTTATTTAATACAGATACCGTTACTCGGATGCTGAGACATTTCCAGACTTTATTGGAGAGCATAGTTAGCGATCCCGGAAAATATATTTCAAAATTGCAATTACTAACACCACCTGAAGTGCAACAGTTATTAGTTGAGTGGAATGATACCAAGACAGGCTATCCTCAGGATAAATGTATTCATCAGTTATTTGAGGAACAAGTAGAGACAACACCAGATGTGATCGCTCTCGTTTTTGACAACCAAAAATTAACCTATCGAGAGTTGAATAACCGAGCGAATCAGTTAGCACACTATTTGCAAAAGTTGGGTGTAAAGCCAGAGGTGCTTATTGGTATTTGCATGGAGCGCTCTCTGGAAATGGTAATTGCAGTGTTGGGCATTTTAAAAGCTGGTGGAGCTTACTTGCCGTTAGATTCTGCACATCCCGAAGAGCGTTTAGCCTTCATCTTAGAAGACACCCAAAGTTCAATACTGTTAACTCAACAGAAGTTGATAGAGAAATTGCCAACAGATAGCATCAAGGTAGTTTGTTTAGATTCGCATTGGGATGAAATTGCTCAAGAGTTTTCAGAAAACCCCGTTTGCGAGACAAATTTTAATAATCTGGCCTATGTTATCTATACCTCTGGCTCTACTGGTAAGCCTAAAGGAACGTTAATTCCTCATCAAGGATTACTCAATTACTTAACTTGGTGTACCCAAGCATATTCAATTGAGCAAGGCAAAGGAACTACTGTTCACTCTTCTCTTGCTTTTGACTTAACCGTCACAGGTCTATTCTCACCCTTATTAGTTGGGCGACAGGTAGAACTGATTCCTGAAGACCAAAGCATCGACTCTTTGGGAAATATACTTCGCCAAGAGTCAAACTTAAGTCTTGTTAAAATTACACCAGCTGAACTATCATTACTTTCTAAGCAATTATTGCCACAAGAAGCAGCGGGTATAACCAGAGCTTTTATCATTGGAGGAGAGAACCTCTTGGCAGAAAACATCACCTTCTGGAAAGCCTTTGCACCTGAAACATTATTGGTGAATGAATATGGTCCAACAGAAACTGTTGTGGGCTGTTGTGTTTATCGAGTACCCCAGAATAATATTGAGTCAAATTCCGTTCCTATTGGCCAGCCAATAGCTAACACACAATTATATGTATTAGACCAACATTACCAGCCAGTACCGATAGGAATTCCAGGCGAACTATACATTGGCGGTGCTGGTTTAGCACGGGGTTATCTGAATCAACCAGAACTTACAGCTATTAAGTTTATTCCCAATCCCTTCAGTAATGAGACAGGAACACGATTATACAAAACTGGGGACTTGGCTCGTTATTGTTCAGATGGAGATTTAGAGTTTTTAGGGCGGATTGACCATCAAGTCAAAGTACGTGGTTACCGTATTGAACTTGGAGAAATTGAGGGTTTACTGGGACAACATCCAGAAATACAAGAAGCAATTGTACTGATGCGGGGGGATGTAGCAAATAATCAGCTTTTAGTAGCTTATTTTGTTACCAATACAGAAACAACACTAACCACTAGCAACCTCCGAAACTTTCTTAAAGAACAACTACCAGAATACATGCTACCTTCGGTGTTCGTACAGCTAAAAGCGCTGCCGTTGACAACGAATGGCAAGATAGATCGTCGGGCATTGCCTGTGCCAGATGGCGCTCGCCCAGAGTTAGAAGAGGTTTATGTGGCTCCTCGTTCTAAAATGGAGCGAGCGATTGCAAAGGTTTGGCAAGAGGTGCTGCGCCTAGAGAAAGTGGGTGTCAATGACAACTTTTTCGACCTTGGCGGTCATTCATTATTGATGGTTCAGGTTAATAGCAAACTAAAAGATGTTATGAACTGTAACATATCCATTGTAGAAATGTTTCAGAATCCAACTATCAACTCATTGGCACAATATTTAAATCAAGAACCCGAAAAGCAGCCTTCATTTCAACTAATACGTGAACGAGTAACTAAGCAAATAGAAGCAGTTGAAAGACGAAAAAAATTACTGATTAACCAAAAGAGAAAAAATCTTGGCAATTATGACAAATGAAAAGATTATGAAATGATTAAAATTTAAAGTTTTATCGTTACTTGTAGCCAGTAAGTTCAATGTGACATAGCAAATTTGAAGAAAGAAAAAACTTATGGGTAGTGCAGAAAAATACGAATCAGTCGAGGAAATAGCTATTATTGGCATGGCAGGGCGTTTTCCAGGTGCCAAAAGTCTTGAAAAGTTTTGGCAGAATTTACAAGATGGTGTAGAGTCAATTTCTGAATTTACAGATGCAGAAGTAATATCTGATGGAATAGACTATGCCATAGCAAACGCTGCCAATTATGTGAAAGTTAGTGCCATATTAGAAGATATCGATTTATTTGATGCAGCATTTTTTGGTTTTAATCCAAAAGAAGCAGAAGTTACTGATCCACAACACCGTCTTTTTTTAGAGTGTGCTTGGGAAGCGTTGGAAAATGCTGGCTATGATTCCACTAGGTATACAAGTCGGATTGGAGTTTATGCTGGTGCCAGCCTCAATAACTATTATTCTGTAGATTTAAACCGCGATCGCCTGGGTTCAGCCCAATGCTATCAAACAGTAATTGGTAATGATAAAGATTTCCTCACAACTCGTGTTTCTTATAAATTAAATCTAACCGGGCCAAGCATTACAATCCAAACAGCTTGCTCCACCTCATTAGTTGCAACCACACTTGCTTGCCAAAGTTTGTTGAATTATCAATGCGATATGGCTTTGGCTGGTGGGGTTTCTATCCATGTTCCTCAAAAAACAGGTTATTTGTATGAACAAGGAGGAACACTCTCTTCTGATGGTCGTTGTCGTGCCTTTGATGCCAAAGCACAGGGAACAACTATTGGTAATGGTGTAGGAGTTGTCGTCCTCAAGCGATTGAGCGATGCTCTAGCAGATGGTGATTGTATCTACGCCGTAATTAAAGGTTCAGCTATCAATAATGATGGTTCTGGTAAAGTTGGCTACACGGCGCCTAGCGTTAATGGTCAAGCAGAGGTCATTGTTGAAGCGATGATGCTAGCAGGAGTTGAGGCTGAGACAATCAATTATATTGAAGCTCATGGTACTGGCACAGCTTTAGGCGATCCCATTGAAATTGCTGCACTCTCTCAAGCCTTTCGTAAGAGTACCAACAAAAAAGGCTTCTGTGCGATCGGTTCAGTGAAGACAAATATCGGTCATCTAGATGCTGCTGCTGGGATTGCCGGACTGATTAAAACAGTTCTAGCCCTGAAACGTGAGCAAATACCACCCAGCTTAAATTTTGAGCAACCTAACCCCCAAATTGATTTTGCGAATAGCCCTTTTTATGTCAATACAAAACTGACAGAATGGAGAACTAATAGTGTTCCTCGACGTGCTGGTGTGAGTTCTTTAGGTATTGGTGGGACAAATGCTCATGTTATTTTAGAAGAAGTACCAGTATTGGAACCTTCTAGTTCTTCTCGTCTTTGGCAGTTGTTGGTACTTTCTGCTAAGACTGAATCGGCTCTAGAAACTTCAACAGAAAATCTGGCTAATTATCTCCAGTTACATCCTGATGTGAATTTAGCGGATGTTGCCCACACCCTGCAAGTAGGACGTGGTGAATTCAATTACCGTCGCGTGCTATTATGTCAGGATAGCAAAGATGCATCTAAAACCTTGCAATTACGAGACCCTCAAACAATTTTCACTCGCTTAGTTGAAAGTGGCGATCGCTCCATTGTCTTCATGTTCCCTGGACAGGGCGCTCAGTATGTGGATATGGGTAAAGAACTTTACCAGACTGAGCCAATTTTTCAAGAACAGGTCGATTTGTGCTGTCAATTGCTGCAGCCTCATCTTCGTTTGGATTTGCGATCAGTTATTTACCCCACCGAGTTCGAGTTAAAAGCCGCAGCAGAAAAATTGCAACAAACAGCCATTACTCAACCAGCATTGTTTGTGGTTGAATATGCTTTAGCTAAGTTGTGGATGTCTTGGGGGATTTCTCCCAGCGCAATGATTGGTCATAGTATTGGGGAGTATGTCGCAGCTTGCCTTGCTAGTGTCATGTCACTTGAGGATGCTTTGGCGCTAGTTGTTATTCGTGGGCGACTGATGCAACAACTTCCCGTGGGCGCCATGCTTTCTGTTTCACAAACAGAAGCAGAGATTAAAACTTTGCTAAATGAAAATTTATCCTTAGCCGCTAGCAATACTCCTTCCTTATGCGTTGTTTCGGGAACACATGTAGCTATAGACACATTTCAAGAATACCTTACCACTAAAGGTATAGAGTGTCGCCGTCTACATACTTCCCACGCCTTTCATTCTATGATGATAGAACCCATTATTGAGCCATTTATCAAGGAAGTAAAAAAAGTCAAACTAAATCCTCCACAAATTCCCTTTATTTCTAACGTCACAGGAACCTGGATAAGAGCAGAGCAAGTCACAGACCCTAACTACTGGGCAAAACATTTACGGCAAACCGTGCAGTTCACAGCAGGAATTTCTGCATTGCTGCAAGAGCCAAATCGTATGCTGTTAGAAGTTGGCCCAGGACGCACCTTGTGTACTTTTGCTCAAAAGCATTCAGATGTTGTAGGAGTGTGTTCATTACGGCATCCAAAGGAAAAACAGTCGGATGTAGCATTTTTACTAAACACACTAGGCAAACTCTGGTTGTACGGAGTACAGATCAATTGGTCGGGATTTTATATCAACGAGCGTCGTTATCGTCTTCCCTTACCAACGTATCCCTTTGAGCGACAGCGCTACTGGATTGAAGACTATAAACAAAGACAAGATGAGCGTGCTAAACCCGCATCATTTGGCAAAAAATCAGACATTACAGACTGGTTTTATCTACCTTTGTGGAAACAGTCTCTACCTCCCATAAAACAACCAGGGTTGACAGTACAAAAATCTAGCACTTTAGTTTTAACTAATGAGTTGAGCTTGAGTTCTCAGTTAGTCAGACAACTAGAAACACACAACCAAGATGTAATTATTGTGAAAGGGGGTTCAAAGTTTGCTAAGTTAGGTGACAACCAATATAGCCTCAATCCTCGACAAAGTAGTGACTACGATATTTTGTTTCAAGAACTGTATGCACAAAAGAATCTACCAACAAACATTGTTCATCTGTGGAGCATTACGTCAAATAATCACACACTTTCAGAATTAGAATGGCTGGAAGAAATTCAAGTACAAGGATTTTATAGTTTGCTATTTATAGTTCAGTCGCTAGGTAAACTAAATATTCCAAATAACTTCCAAATTACGGTTATTTCTAATAATATGCAAGCAGTGACTGGAGAAGAAATTCTCTGTCCTGAAAAGGCAACTTTACTTGGAGGAATTAAGGTTATTCCACAAGAGTACTCAAATATACAATGTCGGAATATTGATATTGTTATTCCCTTAGCAAAAAGTTTACAAGAGAATAAACTAACAAATTTTCTTCTAAAAGAAATTATAAGTCCTGCTACTGATTCAGTTATTATTTACCGTGGTAATCAGCGATGGGTACAAACTTTTGAACCTATCCAATTACATCAATCTCAAAAAGAAACACCAAGATTAAGAGAAAAAGGAGTTTATCTCATTACAGGTGGTCTTGGAGGAATTGGATTGATTTTAGCGGAACATTTGGCAAAAACCGTAAAAGCTAAACTGGTCTTGACAGGACGTTCAGTAACTCCTCCCAAAGACGATTGGTCAGAATGGCTAAGGACTCATGATGAACATAATTTAATTAGCTGCAAGATTAAGAAATTGCAGGAATTGGAGAAACTAGGCGCTGAGGTTTTGCCAATAAGTGCTGATGTTGCTAACTTTGAACAAATGCAAGAAGTTATTGTTCAAGCAGAATTACTATTTGGTCAAATTAATGGTGTAATTCATGCAGCTGGAATAACTGAAAAAAAATCATTTTCATCTATTGAAAAGACTAGTAAAATTGACTGTGAGCTTCAGTTTCAACCAAAGATATATGGACTATTAGTATTAGAAAAAGTCTTAAAAAATAAAGAAATCGATTTTTGTTTATTAATGTCTTCTTTATCCTCAGTTTTAGGTGGATTAGGATTTATTGCTTATTCTGCGGTTAATAGTTTTATGGATGCTTTTATACATCAACATAACCAAAGTAATGCTATACCGTGGATAAGTGTTAATTGGGATGCTTGGCACACTGTAAAAGAAAATAAGCAAAATCAATCATACTTTGCTACTGGATTGGCAGATTTGGCAATTAAATCAAACGAAGGTGTAGAAGCTTTTCAAAGAATTTTGAATTGTAGTCACATTAATCAAGTTGTTGTATCCACCGGAGACCTACAAACGAGAATTAATCAATGGGTTAATTTCGCTAATTTTGAGGAAAAAACGGTTAAGCAAAAAACTAATTTATCACTTCATCCCAGACCTAACTTACAAAATCCTTATGTTGCTCCTAAGAATGAAATCGAGCAGAAGATAGCGGTTATTTGGCAAGAACTTATTGGCACAGAACAAGTGGGTGTTTACGACAACTTTTTCGAGTTGGGGGGTGATTCACTCCTCATGGTGCAAGTGCGAAGTAAGCTGCAAGTAGCTTTCAGCTGTAATATTTCCACAGCTGAATTATTTGAATATCCCACCATCAGCACCTTATCAGAATATTTCAGCCGACAAAATAATGAACAACCAGCTTTTGAGCTAGCACACGAACGTGCCAAGAAGCAAGAAGCGGCAATTGTCGAAGAAATGCAGTTAATGAAGCAAAGAAGGAGAGTATATGAATAATAAATTAAAAGGCATAGCTATCATCGGCATGGCAGGTCGCTTTCCAGGCGCCAAAAGCGTAGCTCAGTTTTGGCAAAACTTGTGTGACGGTGTAGAGTCAATTTCATACTTCAATGATGAAGAGTTGTTAGCTTCAGGTGTAGACCCCGCTAGTTTACGAGATCCCAACTATGTGAAAGCTGGGTTTGTGCTAGAAAATATCGAGATGTTTGACGCTTCATTTTTTGGCTTTTCTCCCAGAGAAGCTGAACTTCTTGATCCTCAACAGCGAGTTTTTTTGGAATGTGCTTGGGAAGCATTAGAAAATGCTGGTTATAACCCAAAAGTAGACAACAACTTAACTGGTTTATATGCTGGAGGAAACTTAAGTACTTACTTGTTCTATAATCTGGCTTCACACCCTGACCTCCTGAAATCACTAAATCTGCCAATTACGCTTGGTAATGATAAAGACTTTATACCTACACGAGTGTCCTACAAATTGAATTTGAAAGGACCAAGTGTGAATGTTGGTACAGCTTGTTCCACTTCGCTAGTAGCTGTTCATCTGGCGTGCCGAGGATTACTGAGTTACCAGTGTGATATCGCACTAGCTGGAGGTATTGCCATCCAAGTTCCGCAAGTAGAAGGTTACTTTTATCAAACTGGCGGTATGGCTTCTGCTGATGCTCACACTCGTGCCTTTGATGCCAAAGCTACTGGTGGTCCTTTTGGCAGAGGGGCAGGTATTGTTGTTCTCAAGAGATTAGAAGATGCTGTAGCGGATGGTGACTTTATTTATGGAGTGATTAAAGGTTCAGCTATTAATAACGATGGTGCAATGAAAGTCAGTTATACAGCACCAAGTGTTACTGGACAAGCAGAAGTTATTGCCGAAGCTCAAGCTATCGCCTCCTTTGATCCTGATACTATTACCTATGTTGAGACTCATGGCACAGGTACAGCCCTTGGCGATCCAATTGAAATTAGGGCGCTAGAAAAGGTTTTTCGTGCCAGAACCAGTAAAAAGGGTTTTTGCGCCATCGGTTCAGTTAAAACCAATGTCAGCCATTTGAATACAGCTGCTGGCGTAACGAGCTTGATTAAAACTGCTTTGGCTTTAAAACATCAACTAATACCTCCCAGCTTATACTTTGAAGAACCATCACCTGAGATAGACTTTGCCAACAGTCCTTTTTACGTTAATACCCAACTGTCTGCATGGCCAACAAACGGAACACCCCGCCGCGCAGGGGTGAGTTCTTTTGGTCTTGGGGGGACTAATGCTCATGTCGTTCTTGAAGAAGCCCCTTCAGGGGAGCAGGGGAGCGGAAAAGTAGGAGGGCAGGGGAGAAAGCATCAATTGTTAGTACTTTCTGCTAAAACGAATTCAGCCTTAGAGACTGCAACTACAAATTTGGTTAATCACCTGCAACAGCACCCAGAACTCAACCTTGCTGATGTAGCTTATACATTGCAAGTTGGTCGTCACCTTTTTACTCATCGGCGCACGGTTGTTTGCCAAAATGTTCAAGATGCCATAGTTGCCCTCCAGAACCCCAAACGTGTTTTGACCAGTACAGAGGAAACGAATGGGCGCCCTGTAGCTTTTATGTTTACTGGTTTAGGGACTCAGTATATTAATATGGCTGAGGAACTTTATCAAGTTGAGCCAACTTTTCGCGAATACATTGATCTCTGTTGCTCCCTCTTCCAACCTTTGTTGGGTGTTGATCTCAAACAAGTTATTTATGCTACTCCTCAATCAACAAAGCAAGAAGCAACAAAAGAAAAAACGGGGATAGATTTACGCCAGATGCTTGGCCGTAATACTCAACCAGAAGATCCCGCTACACAAAAACTGAATCAAACTTATCTCACTCAACCAGCACTATTTACTATTGAGTTTGCTTTAGCTCAATTATGGATGTCCTGGGGTATTTGTCCAGTGGCAATGATTGGCTATAGTATCGGTGAATATGTTGCAGCAACATTGGCAGGAGTATTATCCCTTAAAGACACGATTATTTTAGTTGCCAAAAGAGCGCAAATGATTCAAGAGTTGCCAGAGGGAGCAATGCTGGCGGTTCCCCTAACAGAGGAAGAAGTACAACTATTCCTGAGCGATAACCTTTCATTATCAGCGGTCAATGGCTCATCCCAATGCGTCCTTGCTGGAACAATAGAGGCGGTAGCAGAATTAGAACAGCAACTTATTGCCAAAGGGTTAGCCTGTCGGCGATTACAGACTTCTCATGCCTTTCATTCTTTCATGATGGAAGCGATCGCTGATTCTTTCACCGAGCTAGTACAATCTATTAATCTCAAACCACCACAAATCCCTTATTTATCAAATGTTACCGGAACTTGGATCACACCAGAGCAAGCCACAAATCCCAGCTACTGGACACAGCACATGTGCCAACCTGTGCGCTTTGCTGATGACGTAAATCAGTTGTGGGCACAACATAGTCCCATTTTGTTGGAGATAGGACCAGGGCAGGCATTAAGCAGCTTGGCGATGCAATGTTTAGATAATGTTTCTGGTGATAACAAGGTAGTGTTATCTTCGCTGCGTTATGCATACGAGCGACAATCTGATGTTGCTTTCATTTTGAACACGTTAGGGCAGCTATGGCTTGCAGGCGCCAATATCAAATGGTCGGGATTTTATGCCCATGAGCGCCGACATCGCCTCCCTTTACCAACATATCCCTTTGAGCGACAAAGATATTGGATTGAACCGCAAAAATTATCTTCAGCACAAAAAAATTCTCAGCCTAAGTTAACAGTATCAAAACTTTGGCAGTCTCTGATAGAAGCTGGTCAACTCCAAGCTAGTACAGGAGCATTGGAATTTGACAAGCAAATTTCTCAAGAGAAAAGAGAGTCCTTAGATCGTTTATGCGTTGCTTATATTAATCTTGCCTTAACACATTTAGAAGTTTTTAGCCATCCCACTAAAAAGTATTCTTTGAAGGAGTTGCTTGACCAATGTCAGATTATTACTCGCTATAGAGAATTGTTAAGTCGATGGCTGGAAATATTGGTAGAACAAGGGCAGTTACATCAAGAACAAGGTCTATTTACTAACTTTCTACCAATATCAACAGACTTTGTTAATGAGCTTTTGGTAGAAGCCCGAGGTAAATGGGTAGACACACCGCAACAAATAGATTTGCTGCAACTCTATGGCGAAAATATGGTGGACTTGCTTACGGGTAAAAAGGAACCATTAGAGTTCCATGTTTCTACCTTATTAAAGGAAGGAGAATTTTCAGTTCAACAATTGCCTGAAAATAAGTACTACAACTCAATCATGCGGGTATGCTTAGAACAAGTGTTAAAAGTATTACCATCTCAAGTCAATCTGAGAATTCTGGAACTTGGTGCCGGTACTGGTACTGGTACAGCAGAATTATTACCCATACTGCCATCAGAAAAAACTAATTATACCTTCACTGACGTGGGAGTCTTTTTCCTAAACGCAGCCAAAAATAAGTTTAGCGATTATCCATTTGTTGAATATAGGTTGTTAGATATTGAGCGTTCGCCACAAGAACAAGGATACTCAAGTCACAGCTTTGATGTAATTGTAGCTTTCCAGGCTCTGCACGTAACTCGAAATATTGGAGAAACTCTTGATCACATTCGCTCTTTACTAGCTCCTGGGGGTTTACTTCTGTTTTGGGAAACAACTCAAGCCAAATTGGAATTTGAGTTTATCGACGCACTGCTCATGAATCCGATAGAGAACCCAGAAAGCAAGCGCAATATGTGTAATCCCTTTTTATCCAAACAGCAGTGGCAAACAGAACTCAAATCTCACGGTTTTGTGCAGGTGACAGCATTCTCAGAATTTGCACCTTTTACAGACCACATTATTGTAGCTCAAGCTACTACGCCAGGAACACACGAAGCACCAACAGCATTTACAGCATTGCTTCATGAACAAGATGCAGATAAGACACATGAAATTTCATTTGACAAAAAGCCCAACATTGCTGACTGGTTCTACATCCCTTCATGGAAACGTTCGCTACCACCACAGCCAAATGATCAAGTTAAACAAGCAGAATGCTGGTTAGTATTTGTCGATGAGTACGGGTTAGGCACTCAAATTGTGAATCGACTCAAACTTGAAGGACATAATATAATTACCGTCAGAGTTGGGGAGCAATTTAGTAGTACAAGTAAATTACAAAAAGAGCAGCTTGGCAGGCTTGCATATACAATAAATCCTTCGCAAAGAGATGATTACAACATCTTGCTTCAAGAACTTCACACCCAAGACCTCATTCCAAACAAAATTATTCATCTATGGAGTGTTACACAGTCAGAATTTATAGACTTTAACACAGCCCAAGAACAAGGATTCCAAAGTTTGTTGTTTTTGGTACAAGCGTTAGGAAAACAGAACTTTACCAATGAGTTACAGCTTGTAGTAATATCTAATAATATGCAAGCTGTAACGGGAGTTGAAAATCTATGCCCAGAAAAAGTAACAGTACTTGGACTTGTTAAGGTCATTTCACAAGAATATTTAAATATTAAATGTCGTAGTATTGATGTTACTATTCCCTTATCAGGAAGCTGGCAAGAAGAGAAATTTGTAGAGCAACTACTTACGGAAATCAAAGCTAATTCTCCTGATTCAGTTACTGCTTACCGTGGTTGGGAGCGTTGGGTGCAAACTTTTGAACCTGTTCAATTAGAAGCAAGCATTCATAATACATCAAAGTTACGAGAAAAAGGAGTTTACTTAATTAATGGTGGACTTGAAGGCATAGGATTTGTAGTAGCCAAACATCTAGCAAAGAGAGTACAGGCAAAACTGCTAATTCTAGAGGCTGAAGATTTTCCCAACAGTCAGGACTGGGAACAGTGGCTAAAAACTCACAATAAGCAAGATAATATTAGCAGCAAGATTCTCAAAGCGCAGGAAATAGAAAATCTGGGTGCAGAAGTCTTAATTAGAAGCGTTAATGTGCTGAATTTAGCACAAATGCAAAGTGCTATTGTTCAAACTCAAGAACAGTTTGGTCAACTCAACGGCGTATTCCACACACCTAAGATGCCTGTAGAGAAATTATTCACTCCTATTGTAGAGATAGATTCAACTGAGTGTGAACAGCTATTTCAACAAAAGAGACAGGAGCTATTAGTATTAGAAGAGATTCTGCAGTCTCAAAAACTTGATTTTTGTCTATTGATGTCTTCATTAACATCTGTTTTAGGAGGATTAGGTTCTGTTCGCTACTCAGCGATAAGTCTTTTAATGGACACTTTTGCTTACCAGTATAATCAGAAAAATCCTGTTTCTTGGATGAGTATTAATTGGGATGCATGGCAATTGGGAACAGACAATCAAGAAATATTTGCTAGTACAAGCTTGGCAGAATTTGCTATCCAGCCGCAAGAAGGTATGAATGCCCTTGAACGTATTCTTTTGCGGAGTCAATATCATCAAATAGTTGTCTCGACTGGTAATTTAAAATCTAGAATTGACCAATGGATTAAGCTAGAATCTTCACAAGAGAAAAGTGCTACCCAACAAGCTAGTTTATCTTCTCGTCACTCAAGACCAAACTTAAAAAATGCTTATGTCGCTCCTAGTAACGATATAGAGCGCAAATTAGCTGATATTTTTCAAGAGTTACTAGGTATTAAGCCAATTGGTATTCATGACAACTTTTTTACATTAGGTGGTGACTCTCTTACAGGAACTGTACTTATTTCTCAAGTTCGCAAAAATTTTCAGGTAGAACTACCTGTTCGTTCTCTTTTTGAAGCTCCCACAATTGATGAGTTAGCTTTAGTAATTGAAGAAATTATTATAGAAGAGCTAGAACAATTATCTAGAAACGAAGGAAGTTTGACGGAACAAGTAAACAAAACTCATGATTTGCAATTGTCAAATTAGACCTCCAGAGGCTTATTGCCGACAACGAGGTATGGAAAATCGATGACCAAAAATACACACAGATAGATTATGGGTTTGCTGCTAAGTTAATCCCCAATTCATATTTTCAATACAGATAGTAAAAGCTGGTAATTTTTGGATAAATTGATGAGGAAGTCAAGAAAGAATTCTCACTAATACTAAGTAGCAATTTTGGAGTTTATAAACAATGCTTACTAGCCCTTATCGCCCTTGGCAGTTATTAGTACTTTCTGCAAAAACTGACTCAGAACTAAAAACTGCTACTGTAAAGCTTGCAGATTATTTGAGACAGCATCGTGATTTAAACCTTGCGGATGTTGCTCATACATTGCAACGCGAGCAAAAGGCTTTTAAGCATCGGCAGACGGTTGTTTGTCGAGATATAGAAGATGCTTTAGTTGCATTTGAAGATTCCAAGCGGGTACTTACCAACATCCAAGAAACAGAAAAACGTCCTATAGCCTTTATGTTTCCTGGACTTGGTACTCATTACGTTAATATGGCTTGGGAACTCTACCAAGTAGAAGCTATATTTCAGAAGCAAGTTGACTACTGTTGTGAATTTCTTAAACCTCGTCTTGCCCAAGATTTGCGAGATGTACTATATCCAGACAGGTTTTCTCAAACTCAAGAACAACAGTTGGTTCAAGAAAATTCTCAAAAATATAGTCAAGCTGGCATTGGTCTAGATTTGCGAAAAATGGTGGGTCGCAGTGAGAGACAAACAGATACAAAGATATTATCTGCAACTTCTTTACTTAATCAAACTCACCTTGCTCAACCAGCCATTTTTGTGATTGAATATGCCTTAGCACAGTTATTGATATCCTGGGGAATTCGTCCCCAATCAATGATTGGCTATAGTATTGGTGAATATGTAGCAGCGACTTTGGCAGGGGTTTTATCCCTAGACGAGGGTTTAACATTAATTGCCGCAAGAGCGCAAATGATTGATAAGTTGCCAGGTGGAGCAATGCTTGCTGTTCCGTTTTCAGAAACAGAGATACCCCCTATACTCAATGATAATCTCTCACTTTCTGCGGTAAATGGACCTTCCATGTGTGTAATTGCTGGTAGAATTGATGCTATAGAAGCTTTGGAACAGCAGTTAACTAGAAAAGGTTTAGCTTGTCGGCGCCTGGAAACATCTCATGCTTTCCACTCTCATATGATGGAGGCTGTTAGTTCTAATTTACGTGAGTTGGTAAAAGGATTCAATCTCCAAGCACCAGAAATTCCTTATATATCTAACATCACAGGAACTTGGATTACGGCAGCAGAAGCTACAAATCCTGATTATTGGGTTAAGCATTTGTGCCAACCTGTGTTGTTTGCTCCAGGTATACAAGAACTGTGGAAACATAAGTATCCTATTTTATTGGAAATTGGTCCTGGACAAACTCTAGGTAGTTTTGCGTTTCAATGTATAGAAAATAATCCAGCAGTCAGTCAAATTATTTTACCCTCTCTTAGGTATTCCTACGATAAAAAACCAGATTTGGCATTCTTGCTTAAAACATTAGGGAGATTGTGGTTAGCAGGATTTCAAATAGATTGGTCACAATTTAATGCTCACGAATGCCGTCATCTTATTCCTTTACCTAAATCTCTTTAGTGAAGCAAATGCTACTAAATTAAAAGCAAATATACTAAGTAGAGGTTGGTTAAATTATGAACATTCAAACAGTAGGCGTTGTTGGCGCCGGCGTAATGGGAATAGGAGTTGCCCAAAACCTTGCTCAAACAGGTCATCAAGTTCTTCTTGTAGATATTTCTGAAGATATTCTGGATAAAGCTAAACATGAAATCAGGAATAATATCCGCTTCCAGGGATTTTTCAAAAAAAGTGATCGCCAAGGAAGCTTAGATGGTATTATTGAAAAAATAGAGTTCTCGACAAACTATAAAATTCTGGAAAGTGCAAATTTTATAGTTGAAAATGTCCCCGAAAAATGGGATATTAAAAAAGAAGTATATCCCTTATTAGATTCTATTTGTCCAGCAGATTGTGTATTTGCTGCCAACACATCAGCAATCCCCATTACCCGTATTGCTTCAGTCACAAAACGTGCTGATCAAGTTGTTGGTATCCACTTTATGAATCCTGTACCAATGAAGCCGATGGTGGAGATGATTCGCGGATATCATACCTCTGACTTAACAATTGAGACAGCAAAAAAAATGCTATCTCAAATGGGGAAAGAATGTATAATTGTTAATGATTCACCGGGTTTTGTTTCAAACCGCGTGTTGATGCTGACTATTAACGAAGCTGTTTTTCTGTTGCAAGACCAAGTTGCTACACCAGAAGATGTAGACAAAATCTTTAAAAGCTGCTTCGGACATAAAATGGGACCTTTAGAAACAGCGGATTTGATTGGTTTAGACACAATTTTATTTTCTATCGAAGTTTTGTATGAAAACTTTAACGATAGTAAATATAGACCATGTCCCTTACTCAAAAAAATGGTGGATGCGGGGTTGCATGGGAGAAAAAGCGGCAAAGGATTTTACGTATATCAATAAATAGGAATAATCTCAGGCTAATGAACGAAATTAAAGCTAGAATTAAAACTTTTCTTTCAAAATTTTTTGGCAATCATGATTTGCAGCTAGATGAAGACATTTTTTCTCTAGGTTTTGTTAATTCAATGTTCGCCATGCAACTGGTTTTGTTTATAGAGCAAGAGTTTCAAATTGCCATTGAAAATGAGGATTTGGAGTTTGAAAATTTTCGCACAATAAATTCTATCGCCAATTTAATTGAACGTAAAACTGCTATTCTCGTGCAGTCATAAATAGCCATTTTATGCAGCAGAGACGAAATTATGAAATTAGAACTATCTGCTCAACAAAAAGATGCTCAAGCTGAATTTAAAGCTTTCGTTAATGAGGAAATATGTCCTAATGCTGGGGAATGGGATAAGAAAGAATTTACTCCACCAGAGCTAATTAAAAAAGTAGCTGAACGTGGCTTCCTTGGTGCCATATTACCCAAAGAATATGGTGGTAAAGGAATGGACATGATTACTTATGGCATTCTTAACGAGGAAATTGGACGCGGATGTTCTTCTGTGCGAAGTTTGCTGACAGTGCATAACATGGTTTCCCAAGCTTTATGTAAGTGGGGGAATAAATCTCAAAAAGAGTATTGGCTTTCCAAGTTAGCCTCTGGAGAAATAATTGCTGCTTTTGCATTAAGCGAACCAAATGTCGGTAGTGATGCTAAAAGCGTAGAAACGACAGCAACATTTATTGGCGATGCTTATGTCTTAAATGGGCAAAAGAAATGGATTACCTATGGACAAATAGCAGATGTATTTTTGGTGTTTGCTAAATGTGAGGATAAACCTACTGCTTTTCTAGCTGAAAAAAATAGCCCAGGTTTTTCTGTCAAACCGATGTCTGGTATTTTAGGTACTAGAGCTTCGATGGTAGCAGAATTGCAATTCGATAACTGCCACGTTCCTTTAGAAAATTTAGTAGGTAAATTGGGTTTTGGCTTTTCATACATTGCTTCTTCTGCACTTGATTATGGTAGATATAGCGTGGCATCGGGATGTGTGGGTATTGCTCAAGCTTGTTTGGAAGCTTGTATTAAGTATACAAATGAGCGAAAACAGTTTGGTGTTTATCTTAAAGAACATCAATTAATCCGCCAAAAGATTACTCAAATGATAACTAACGTGAAAGCAGCAAGATTGTTATGTTATCAAGCTGGTTATCTCAAAGATATTAACGACCCAAACTCGATTATAGAAACTTCTATTGCTAAGTACTTTGCATCCACAGTAGCTACCAAAGTAGCAAATGATGCTGTACAACTTCATGGTGGTAATGGTTGTAGTAGTGAGTACCCAGTCGAAAGGTATTTACGAGACTCTAAAATTATGGAAATTATTGAAGGTAGTACTCAAATTCAAGAAATTACTATTGCGGAGTCAGGTTATCAAGATTATCTCTTTTCAAGCGTATCTACTAGCTTAGAAAAAAATTAGCAGAAAGGATTTGATATATGATTAGCACCCAAGAACAAAACATAAATAGTAAACAGAAAGACAAAAAAGTTATTAAATGTGTAGTTTGGGATTTAGATAATACACTATGGCACGGAGTTTTGCTGGAAGATGAGCAAGTTTCTCTACGGGAGAATATAGTAAATCTTATCCATACTTTAGATAGTCGTGGTATTTTACAATCTATAGCTAGTAAGAATGATTTTACTACAGCAATAGCTAAACTAGAAGAATTTGGGTTAAAAGAGTATTTTTTGTATCCCCAAATCAATTGGAATTCTAAAGCTGCTTCTCTGAAAGAAATTGCTACTTTGCTGAATATTGGACTAGACGCGCTTACTTTTGTTGACGATCAATTATTTGAACTAGAAGAAGTAAAATTTACCCTGCCAGAAATTCTTTGTATAAACGCAAACGAAATAGATAATATTTTAGATATGCCTGTAATGAATCCCCGTTTTATTACGGAAGATTCTAGCATTAGAAGATTGATGTATATTAGTGATGTAGAGCGACAAAATGCAGAGAAAGAATTTGTTGGCACAGCAGACGAGTTTTTAGCTACGCTCAACATGAATTTTACAATATCCTCTGCAAAAGAAGAGGATTTACAGCGTGCAGAAGAATTAACATTACGAACTAACCAATTAAATACAACTGGTTATACTTACTCCTATGACGAACTTAATCATTTTCGTCAATCAGGAAACCATAAGCTGCTAATTGCAAGTCTAGAAGATAAGTATGGAAGTTATGGGAAAATAGGTTTAGCTCTAATTGAATGCCAAGCCCAGATATGGACAATAAAGCTTTTACTAATGTCCTGTCGCGTTATGTCAAGGGGAGTTGGGACAATTATGATGAATTATATTATGAGTCTAGCTCAAAACAATAATGTCCGTCTTTTGGCAGAGTTTGTACCAAATGAACGTAATAGAATGATGTATATATCTTATAAATTTTCCGGATTTAAAGAAATTGATAACGATGGTAGTTTGATAATTTTTCAAAATGCTTTAAATCGGATTCAGCCTGTTCCTCCATATATAAAATTTCAGGTAATTTAATTATTAAGTAAGAGCAAACAAGGAATAGAAAAGTTTCCATTACTAGGAAAGTATCAGGATAATATTATGAATAACAAAAAAAATGAAATTTCTATAAGACGCTCTGGGCTATCACCTGCAAAACAAGCAATTTTAGAAAAGCGCTTGCGGGGTGAATGCAAATCAGATAATCAACAAAAATTTATTCCCCGTCGCTCCCAGCAAAATCCTGTTCCTTTGTCTTTTGCTCAACAACGATTATGGTTTCTTGCACAATTAGAGCCAGATAGTCCATTTTATAATGTGCCTGGTGTAGTTCATTTACAAGGAAAGTTGAATTTTAAAGCACTGCAAGATAGTTTGCAAGAAATCATCAACCGTCATGAAGCTTTGCGATGTAATTTTAAAATTATAGAAGATAAACCTGTAGCATTTATTTTTCCCACAAAGTCATTATTATTTCCTGTATTTGATATTAGTGAATTAACTGCTAGTCAACAAGCAGCAGAAATACAAAAACTGGCATACCAAGAAGCACAACAACCCTTTGACCTTAGCAGTGACCTTTTATTACGAGTGAAGCTACTGCGGCTAAATACAGAAGAACATATATTATTATTTACGATGCACCATATTGTCTCTGACGGTTGGTCTATAGGCGTATTGGTGCGTGAATTAGCAACGTTATATCAAGCATTTTGTGATGGGCTGCTCTCTCCATTATTCGAACTGCCAATTCAGTATGGAGACTTTGCTATTTGGCAACAAGAGTACTTGCAAGGAGAAGTACTACGCTTGCAAAAAACTTACTGGAAGCAACAGTTAGGCGGCTCTTTGCCAGTGTTGCAACTGCCTACAGATTATCCTCGCCCTGCGGTTCAATCTTACAAAGGAAAAAAATATTGTTTCACCGTCTCTAAATCTTTAACCACTGCACTTAAAACACTCAGTCAGCAAGCAGAAGCTACTTTATTTATGACCTTGCTTGCTGCTTTCAAAACCCTTATTTACCGCTACATTAAAGAAGATGACATTATTATTGGTACTGCAATCGCCAATCGGAATCTTCCCCAAATTGAAAAGTTAATCGGGTTTTTTGTCAATACTTTAGTGCTGCGAACCGATGTGAGTGGTAATCCCAGTTTTCTAGATTTACTGGGACGGGTTAGGGAGGTGACATTAGATGCTTATAACCACCAGGATTTGCCTTTTGATAAGTTAGTAGAAGAAATTCAGCCAGAACGCAACCTCAGCCACAATCCTCTGTTTCAAGTATGGTTTGCTTTGAATAACAGCCCTATGCCATCCTTAGAGATAGGGGGACTCACTTTGACTATATCAGAGGTAGACAGCGCGACGGCTCAGTTTGACTTAAGCCTGGATATGGTAGAACAGCAAGAGGAACTGATAGGTACATTTGAATACAACAGTGATTTGTTTGATGCAGATACTATCACCCGCATAGCAGAGCATTTTCAAACTTTGCTTGCAGGAATTGTCGCTAATCCTGACAGATGCTTGTCAGATTTGCCAATTTTAACTGAGGCGCAAAAGCATCTATTGCAGGTAGAATTTTGCCAAAATCAATCCCAAATTATTAAACTTCAAATTCACCAATGCCTGCATCAGTTATTTGAGGAACAGGTAAAACAAACACCATTCGCTATGGCTGTGGTGTGTAAACAAGAGCAGTTAAACTACCAGGAATTAAATCAGCGAGCAAATAAACTAGCTCATTATTTGTTAATGCAAGGATTGCAACCGGAGCAATTAGTTGGTTTGTACATAGAGAAATCCCCGTGGGCGATTGCCGCCATACTTGGTATTCTCAAAGCAGGTGGAGCTTATTTGCCGCTAGACTCTACTTATCCGCAAGAACGCCTAGCTTTGATGCTAAAAGACGCTCAAATTTCTTTGCTTTTAACTCAGGAAAAACTACTAACAAAACTACCAAAGTACCCTGTTAAAGTAGTTTGTTTGGACACCGATTGGCAAGATATTGCCCGTGAATCCACAGAAAATCCCATATGTCAAGTCAGTGATGATAACCTAGCTTATGTACTTTATACATCCGGTTCCACAGGTCAACCGAAAGGAGTTTGCTGTCACCATCGAGGTGTTACCAATTTATTAGCGGATATTGAAAGCAGGCGATCGCTAGCAGTAGGTACGCGCTGTAGTTTGTGGACAAATTTAACTTTCGATGTTTCAGTGTATGAAATTTTCTCCGCCTTTTTAAGTGGAGGAATGCTGCATATTGTTCCAGAAGATATTCGTGCAGATGCAACTGCTTTGATTGAATGGTTAAGCGATCACCAAATTCAAAGTGCTTTTCTTCCCCCATTTTGTCTCAATACTCTTGGCGATTGGGTTGCTCGCACACCAGAAAATTGTTGTTTGCAAAGATTGCTGGTTGGCGTTGAGCCGATTTCCGAACAACTATTGCTATCAATTAGCCATAGTATCCCTGGATTGCAAATTATCAATGGCTACGGACCGACAGAAGCTACTATTTGCGCTACTTTATATAGTGTAAAATCAAAGTTTGCCTGTGAAAGAAATACACCCATTGGTCGTCCCGTACAAAATACGGAAATTTATATATTAGATAGCTACTTGCAACTTGTTCCTGTTGGTATTCCTGGAGAAATTTACATCGGTGGGGTGGGATTAGCGCAAGGTTATCTGAATCGACCTGATTTAACAAAAGAAAAATTTATCCTCTGGAATGGGGAAAAACGATTATATAAAACTGGGGATAAAGCCAAATATTTAGCAGATGGTAATATTGAATTTCTGGGAAGACTAGATTATCAAATTAAGCTCCGGGGCTTCCGCATTGAACTAGGAGAAATCGAAGCAGTTATCAAGCAACATCCATATGTAGGTGAGGCTGCGGTAATTGCCAGAGAAGATGTTCCTGGCGATAAACGGTTGGTTGCATATGTTGTGGAAAAATTTCAACGCAATCAAACAAATCAACAACAGTTACCAGCACAGTTACAAACAGATTTAGAAAGTGAATATTTATCTCAATTAGAAAATATTTATGACCAATTCTACAGTTGGGAATTTTCGCCAATAGATGCATCAATTAATTTAAGAGTATGGACGAGCCGTTATACAAATCAGCCGTTACCAGAAGTTGAAATTCTTGAATGTGTGAGAAATACAGTTGAGCGAGTTCTTGCCCTGAAACCAAATCATATTCTAGAAATTGGCTGCGGTACTGGTTTACTCTTATTAAAAATTGCTCCTCATTGTCAACATTATTGTGGCTTAGATATTTCCGATGTCGCGCTGCATTATCTTCAGCAACAGATTGATTTAAAACCGGAAATAACCGACAAAGTCACCTTGTTGCAGGGTATGGCTCACGAATTACCAGGAATTGAACCATCCAAATTTGACACGGTTATTCTTAACGAAATCATTCAAAATTTTCCCAGTGTTAATTATTTAGCACAGGTGCTGACTAATCTTGTTGAGGTAGTCAAGCCTGGAGGCCGGATTTTCATAGGAGGTGTCCGCAGTCTACCACTACTAGAGACTTTTCATGCTTGGGTACAACTGCACCAAGCATCTGGCGAACTCAGCACAGCAGAATTTCGTCAGCGCGTCCAAGAGAATTTGCAAATAGATAATGAATTAGTTATTGACCCAGGCTTTTTTAAAGCTTTGCAGCAGTCTTTGCCAAAAATTAGCTATGTACAAATTCAGCTAAAGGGCGGTCGCCATCATAACGAACTCACAAAGTTTAAGTACGATGTGATTATTTATGTGGATGCTGAAATTAATCAGTCCATAAATATGTCATGGTTAGATTGGCAAAAACTAGGACTGAGCGTAAATGCGATTCGTCAATTATTACTTGAGAAACAACCCGAAATTTTAGGAATTACGCGCATTCCCAATGCACGATTAGTGGCAGAAGTTAGGTTATTAGAATTACTTAATACAGATAAACAACTCCACACAGTTGCAGCTTTACAGGAAGCTTTACTCTTAGGTGAAACTGATAGTGTAGACCCAGAAGAATTGTGGGCTTTAGGTAATGAGTTACCTTATTTTGTCAATATTAGCTGGTCTTGTTCTGGTGTTGATGGTGATTATGATTTAGTTTTTATACGGCAAAATTCAGATGGACAAATGCCTCAGATAGCTATTCCTTCTCTGACAAGGGAAACTATTAGCATTAAACCTTGGAATTATTATGCCAATGCTCCCCTTCAAAAAAATCAACAGCGTCAACTAGCCCTAGACTTACGTCAATTTCTAGAGCAAAAGCTTCCTAACTACATGATACCTGCTGCTTTTGTCGCGTTAGAAGCATTGCCATTAACACCTAATGGTAAGTTAGATCGGCGGGCATTGCCAGAACCAGAAGCAACACAGCTATTATCTGAATCAGATTTTATTGCTCCTTCTACAGCAATTGAAGAGATGCTAGTAAATATCTGGACAGAGGTACTAGGAATTGAAAATATAGGCATTCATCATAATTTCTTTAGTTTGGGAGGACACTCATTACTTGCAACTCGTGTAGTTTCCCAAATACGGCAAGTCTTTCAAATAGAACTTCCTTTACGTCGCATCTTTGAAGAACCAACAATAGCTGGGCTAGCTAAAGATATTGAAAAAGCCACTGAAGCAAACTTGGGAGTTGAAGCAAAAAGCATTGAGCGAATTGCGCGATCTCAGAATTTACCGCTATCATTTGCCCAACAACGATTGTGGTTTCTTGCTCAGTTAGAACCACACAGCTCTTTTTACAATATGCCTGGTGCTGTTCGTTTGCAGGGGCAACTTAATGTAGAAGCATTACAACAAAGTATCAATGAAATTTTGCGCCGTCACGAAGCTTTACGAACTAACTTTCAAACAATTGAAGGACAAACTGTGGCGGTTATCCTACCAGCAGCACCAGTACTATTGCCGATATTGGACATAAGTGAGTTACCTGTAAGTCAACAGGAATTACAAGTTAAACAACAAGCATTAGAAGAAGCACAACAACCTTTTGACTTGAACGGCGGTTTTCTGCTGCGAGTCAAATTACTGCGCCTTGGCGAACAAGAACACGTAGTACTTTTGACCATGCATCACATTGCTTGTGATGGTTGGTCAACAGACATATTAGTACGTGAATTCGCAACACTTTATCAAGCTTTTTATGACGAACAACCCGCACCGTTAGCTGAGTTACCCATTCAATATGTAGATTTTGCAGCTTGGCAGCGCCAATGGCTGCAAGGAGAGAGAATAGAATCTCAGATATCTTACTGGCGAAAGCAGTTAGAGGGCATATCAAAATTATTAGAGCTACCCACTGATTTCTCACGTCCCCCCGTTCAAACCTTCCGAGGTGCGACCTATTCTTTTAAGTTATGCCAACAGCTATCTGTTGCCTTAAACCACTTGAGCCAGCAACAGGAAACCACCTTGTTTATGACATTGCTGGCGGCTTTTCAAGTTTTACTATACCGTTATACAGGCATTGAAGATATTGCGATCGGTTCGCCAATTGGCAACCGCAACCGGGCAGAAATAGAAGGGTTAATTGGATTATTTGTCAACACCCTTGTGCTGCGGACTAACTTGGCTGGTAATCCCACCTTTGAGGAGTTATTAGCTGGCGTGCGTTCAGTAGCGTTGTCAGCCTATGCACACCAAGATTTACCTTTTGAGGTGTTGGTAGAGGAACTGCAACCACAACGAAACTTAAGCCATACACCACTATTTCAAGTCATGTTTGTGCTTCAAAATGCACCAATGTCAGCTTTAGAGTTACCTGGTTTAACTATAAGTTACTTGCCAATTGACAATGGTACTGCCAAGTTTGATTTGACTCTGCACATGACTGAAACTGTCGAGGGACTATCGGGCGCTTTCGAGTACAATACCGATTTATTCCAAGAAAGCACAATAAAGCGTATAGCTGGGCATTTACAAACATTGCTTGAGGGAATTGCGGCAAATCCACAGCAGCGTTTATCCGAGTTAACACTGTTAACAGAATCTGAACAGCATCAATTATTACTCAAGTGGAACAATACAAAAGTTGGATATCCTCAACAGAAATGCATCCACGAGTTATTCGAGGTTCAGGTAGAACGCACACCCGATGCAGTTGCAGTCGTATATGAAAATCAGCAATTAACCTACAGAAAACTGAACGCCAGAGCAAATCAATTGGCGCATTATTTGCGTTCATTGGGAGTAAAACCAGAGGTATTGGTAGGGATTTGTGTAGAGCGATCGCTTGATATGGTTATCGGGCTATTAGCTATCCTCAAAGCAGGTGGCGCCTATTTACCCCTAGACCCTAGCTATCCTACTAAACGCTTGGCTTATATGTTAGAAGACTCGCAACCAGGCGTATTGCTAACACAACAATACTTGTTAGAAAGTCTACCAAATCATAAAGCTCAAGTAATTTGCGTCGATAGTGACTGGGAACTAATTGCCGATGAAAGCACAGAAAATCCTGCATCCAGCATCACAGTTGATAACCTTGCTTACGTAATCTACACCTCCGGTTCTACAGGTAAGCCAAAGGGTGCTATGAATACCCATAGTGCTATCTCTAATCGCTTACTGTGGATGCAAGATACTTACCAATTAACATCGGCAGATACCGTTTTACAGAAAACTCCTTTCAGTTTCGACGTATCTGTATGGGAATTTTTCTTTCCGTTGATGACGGGCGCACGTTTAGTTGTAGCTCAACCAGAAGGGCATCGGGATACCGACTACCTAGTGAACTTAATTTTACAGCAGCAAATAACGACTTTACATTTTGTTCCATCAATGCTACAAGTTTTTATCGAAGCAGAAGGTTTAGAAAAATGTCAGTCTCTGGTGCGAGTAATTGCAAGTGGTGAGGCATTATCAGCCCAATTGCAACAACGGTTTTTTAATCGGCTTGATGCTCAACTGTATAATCTGTATGGTCCAACAGAAACTGCTGTGGATGTTACTTTTTGGCAGTGTAAAAAAGATAGTGTTACCAACCAAAATACAGTTCCCATCGGTCGCCCAATTGCAAATATTCAAATTTATTTACTCGATAATTATCTCAACCCTGTCCCAATGGGTGTAATGGGTGAAGTTTATATTGGTGGTGTGGGAGTGGGTAGGGGTTACTTAAACCGTCCTGATTTGACAGCAGAAAAATTTATACCCAATCCTTTTAGTAAGCAAACTGAACGTCTATATAAAACAGGGGACAAGGCACGCTATTTACCGAATGGAGACATTGAGTATTTAGGTCGGATTGATAACCAAGTAAAACTACGTGGTTTCAGGATTGAATTGGGGGAAATTGAGGCAACCATCAGCCAATACCCAGGAGTACGAGAAACCGTAGTTATAGTCAGTGAAGAATCAGTGGATTCTCAACGAATAGTTGCTTATGTAGTTCCTCAAAAAGAGCAAACATTGGAAATTCGTGAACTACGCACTTTCTTAGAGGCGAAGTTACCAAGCTACATGGTGCCAGCAGTTTTTGTGATATTAGAAGCACTACCACTAACACCCAATGGTAAGATTGACCGCAAAGCACTACCTTCACTTGAATTAACACAGGTTTCATCATCGAATATTACCCTTCCTTCCACACCAATTGAGAATTTATTAGCAGGTATTTGGGCAGAAGTACTGGGTATAGATAAAGCAGGTATTGATAATAATTTCTTTGAATTAGGAGGTCACTCGTTAATTGCGACTCGTGTAATTTCCCAAATTAGGCAAGTATTTCAAGTAGAGCTTCCTTTACGTTATTTATTTGAAAAACCAACAATAGCAGGGTTAGCAAAAGAAATTGAAAAAGCGATTAAGGTAGACTCAGGAGTTGAAGCAACAAGCATTAAGCGCATTACGCGGTCGCAACAATTACCACTATCATTTGCACAACAACGACTGTGGTTTTTAGCTCAATTAGAACCCGACAGTCCATTCTACAACATACCTGCTGCTGTTCGCCTACAAGGACTGTTGAATATAGAAGCATTACAACAAAGTTTCAACTCTATCGTCAGGCGCCATGAGGCACTGCGAACCAATTTCCAAACAAGAGAAGGACAAGCAGTAGTAATCATCTCTCAAGAAAATCCCCTAACGTTGTCAATATTTGATATTAGCGACCTACCACAAAATCAACAAGAAGCCGAAATCAAACAACAAGCAGCACAAGAAGCACAACAACCGTTTGACATCAGCAGCGACCTTCTATTGAGAGTAAAACTATTGCGTCTTGGAGAGCAAGAACATATTGTCTTACTAACAATGCACCACATTGTCTCTGACGGTTGGTCAATCGGCGTATTAGTAGAGGAATTAGCAACGCTGTATCAAGTGTTTTGTAATGGACAACCCTCACCATTACCTCCACTATCAATACAGTATGTAGACTTCGCAGCTTGGCAACGACAATGGCTGCAAGGACAAGCACTCGAAACTCAGTTATCTTATTGGCTTAAGCAATTAGAGAATGCACCAAAAGTATTAGAATTACCTACAGACCACCCAAGACCAGCAATTCAAACTTTTCGGGGCGCAACCTACTCATTTGAGTTATCGAAAGAACTATCCGTAGCCCTAAATAAATTGAGTCAGCAGCAGGGAACTACTTTATTTATGACCTTGTTAGCAGGTTTCCAAATACTGCTATGGCGTTATACAGGGCAAAATGACATTGTGGTTGGTTCCCCTATCGCTAACCGCAACCGGGCAGAAATAGAAGGGTTGATTGGATTTTTTGTCAATACCCTAGTATTGCGAACTAATTTAGTAGGAAATCCCAGCTTTGAAGAGCTACTAAAACGTGTGCGGGAAGTAGCATTAGGAGCTTATGCACACCAGGATTTGCCTTTTGAGTTGTTAATTGAGCAACTGCAACCACAACGGAACTTAAGCCATACGCCACTATTCCAAGTGATGTTTGTGCTTCAGAATGCGCTTCGGTCAGCTTTAGAATTGCCTGGTTTGACTTTGAGTCCGTTGGAAAGTGATAGTGGTACTGCCCAGTTTGACTTAACCTTATCGATGACAGAAACAGAGTCAGGGTTAGTTGGAAGTTTTGAATATAATACTGATTTATTTGCCCAAAGTTCAATACAAAGGATGGCGGGTCATTTGCAAACGTTGTTTAAATCAATTGTTACGAATCCACGGCAGCGTTTGTCAGATTTACGACTGTTGACGGAATTGGAGCAGCATCAATTGCTGTGGGAGTGGAATGGTGCAGAAGTTGAGTATCCCCAACAACTGTGTATTCACGAATTATTTGAAGCGCAGGTAGAAAAAACACCTGATGCAATAGCTGTAGTATTTGAATCAAAACAGCTAACCTATAGGGAACTGAACGCAAGAGCTAACCAATTGGCGCATTATTTGCACAAGCTGGGAGTAAAACCAGAGGTACTGGTAGGAATTTGTGTCGAGCGATCACTCTTAATGGTCATCGGACTGTTAGCTATCCTCAAAGCGGGTGGTGCATATGTACCCGTAGACCATAGCTACCCTACTGAACGCATAGCTTTTATACTAGAAGACACCCAAGCGCCAGTGTTACTGACTCAGGCTTCGCTTGTAGAAGCAATGCCTCAACACCAAGCGATTGTGGTTTGTTTAGATACTGATTGGCATTTAATAGCTCAACAAAGCCAGGAAAATGTATTCTCCCAACTAACTACTGACAACCTAGCTTACGTAATCTATACTTCTGGTTCCACAGGTAAACCTAAAGGTGTGCAAATTCCTCACACTGCTGTGAGCAACTTTTTGTATTCCATGAAGGAAGCGCCAGGGTTAACATCCGAAGACACATTACTAGCGGTCACTACTTATTCCTTTGATATTGCAGCATTAGAATTGTTCTTGCCAATCATTGTAGGCGCACGCTTGATAGTTGCCAGTCGGGAAATTGTCTCAGATGGAACTCAGTTGTCAGCAAAACTGATAGATTCAAAAGCTACAGTCATGCAAGCTACACCAGCGACATGGCAGTTACTTTTGGCAGCAGGTTGGAGTGGAAATCATCAATTGAAAATTCTTTGTGGTGGCGAAGCTTTACCAGGACAGTTGGCAAATCAGTTACTCGACCGATGTGATTGTTTATGGAATATGTACGGTCCGACGGAAACCACTATTTGGTCAGCCGCTAACCGAGTAAAAACTGTTAACAACTCCGTGCCAATCAGTTCTCCAATTGCCAACACGCAGCTTTATATCCTTGATAAATATCACCAGTTAGTGCCTGTGGGTGTAGCAGGGGAATTGTGTATTGCTGGAGAAGGACTTGCAAGGGGCTATTTCCACCGTCCTGATTTGACAGCAGAAAAATTTATACCTAATCCCTTTAGCGATAAATCAACACGGTTGTACAAAACAGGAGATTTAGCCCGTTATTTACCAAATGGAGATATTGAATACATTGGTAGGATTGACAACCAAGTAAAAGTACGTGGATTTCGGATTGAACTGGGAGAAATCGAGGCAATCATCAGTCAATACCCAGGAGTACGAGAAACAGTAGTTGTAGTACGTGAAGATTCAGCTTCTCAACGTATAGCAGCTTATCTAGTCCCTCAAAAAGAGCAAGCGTTAACAATTCCTGAAGTACGGAGCTTCCTGCAATCTAAGTTACCAAACTACATGGTACCATCTGTTTTCATAATATTGGAGGCACTGCCGCTTACCCCTAATGGTAAGGTTGACCGCAAAGCTCTACCTGCACCTAATACAGCAAGACCTCAATTAGACCAGAAACTAGTAAAACCTCGTAATTTTGTAGAAACCAAGCTGACTGAAATTTTTACAGAGGTGCTTGGTGTGGATAAAGTAAGTATTTTCGATAACTTTTTTGAGTTAGGTGGCGATTCTATTGTTGCTATTGTCGTTATCACTAAAGCTAACCAAGCTGGTCTACAACTGACCGTTAAACAATTATTTCAACATCAAACAGTTGCTGATTTGGCAGCTGTAGCGGTTACGAAAAAGGTAAGTCAAGCAGAACAAAAAGTTATTAAAAATGATACACCTTCTAATTTCCCAAAGGCAAACTTGAATCAACAAGACCTTGACCAATTTTTAGCGAAAGTTAAACGAGGGAGTAAAAATAAAATAATATGAGAGAAGACATCCAAGATATATACCCACTATCCCCGATACAGCATGGCATTCTTTTTCATGGTTTGCACGCCCCGGAAATGGGACTGTACCATATGCAGGACATCTACACTCTTGGTGGCAATCTTAATGTTTCCGCTTTTAAGCGTGCTTGGCAGCAATTATCAGCCTTGCATACAGTATTACGTACTAGTTTCTATTGGGAAGAATTAGATAAACCATTACAAGTTGTGCATGAGCAAGTTGAAGTTCCTATAGAATACCAGGATTGGCGAGGAATCGCTCCATTCGTAAAGCAAGAACACTTAAAGTCCTTTCTCAAGAGAGATCGCCTGCGGGGCTTTGATTTTTCCCAAGCACCTCTAATGCGCGTAGCTTTGCTCCAAATTGAAGACAATGTTTACCATCTTGTCTGGATTTGGCATCTGATTATTCTAGATGGCTGGTCTATTCCATTTCTATTAAAGGATGTGATTGAACTTTATGAAGCATATTGCCGAGATCAAGATGCGCCTTTAGTATCCGGTAGTTGCTTTGGAGACTATATTAACTGGTTGCAGCAAAAAGATTCATCAACAGCAGAGGAGTTCTGGCGACAGCAACTCAGTGGAGTTAAAGAGCCTACTCCTTTAACTAATCTATATTCAAACAACTTGTCCAATTCAGAAGAACGCTACGAGGATATACAAATTACCCTATCGGAAGCAACTACAAGGAATCTAAATGCTTTAGCAAGGCAACATCGCCTCACTATAAGTACCCTAGTTCAGGGAGCTTGGGCTATACTCCTCAGTCTTTACAGTGGTAAAAAGGATGTAGTCTATGGCTGTACTTTTTCCGGTCGTCCAGTAGATTTAGAGGGTTCGGAGTCAATGGTAGGGGAAATGGTTAATACTTTACCAGTACATATCAAGGTAGATATGGACGATTATTTATTACCTTGGCTTCAGCAATTACAAGCTAAATTGGTAGAAATTCGTGAATATGAATACTATCCATTGGTAGATGTACATAAGTGCAGCGAAGTGCCAGGGAATGTGTCCTTGTTTGAAAGCTTCGTCGTGTTCGAGAACCAAAAAACAGGTAAATTTTTGGAAGAATGGGGGAGTTTAAACATCTCTGAGCATACAGCCTTTTACAAGACTAACTATCCTCTAAACATAGTTGGGTATCCTGGTTCAGAACTGATAATTGGAATTAATTACGATTTTCAACGTTTTGACGCTGCAACAATTATTAATATTTTGGAACATCTCAGAATATTACTTGAAGGTATGACGACTAATCCTAAAGTAAGTCTTCAGGAGTTATTGTTACTCACGGAGCAAAAACCCCATATTAAATTATTAACATTAGAAAAAGAAATGTCAATATTCAGCACATAGTATGCTAAATGAGTGGCTAAATAAGCTTAAAATCTTTGCTGGGCAATAGTAATAGCCGTTATCCTCAACCTTTTAGGTTTGATTCTGAAATTTAAGCTATAAGCGTCTATAAGCTTTGATTTTAAAGCAAAGTTATCAAATTTAATTAAAAACTTAGCATACATAAAACCTACTGAATAATCTTAAATTTCAGTATTTTCAGACTTGCCTGATTTTCTTAACTAAGCATTATTCAGCAATTGTATTAAAAATCTAAGACGAAATGGGTAATTTATGATCATCTCAAATGAAATAGAACGTAGATATAAACTTTCAAGTAATGAATTTAAGTCAAACTATGTTAATTGTGGAAAACCAGTCATTATATCAGGAATTATTCAAAATTGGCAAAGCTTTGAAAAATGGTCATTAGAATATTTAAAATATGTATCTCCTACTTTAAATATTTACGCTAAAAAATTTAGTGTTAATCAAAGAATTGAATTATGTAGTTTAACGATAGAAAAATATGTAGAATTAATTAAAAAATATGAAGAAGACCAAAAAAATGATTTGCCACCCTATTGCCATGACTTACCACTATTTAGCTTAATACCTTTATTAATAGAAGACGTTCAACCATTTCCTTTAGATTATTTACCAAAATGGTATTGGTACAAATGGTGGCGTTACTGTCAATTTTTTATTGGAGCATCTAACAGTATTACTCCACTACATTTTGATTGTTTGCTAACTAACAATATTTTTTTTCAAATTGTTGGGCGCAAACAATTTACTATATTACTACCTGAAGATGCTAAATATTGTTATCGCAAGGGCTGGCGATGGTTTTTTGTGAATCCAGAAAATCCAGATTTTAATAAATATCCTGAATATAAAAATACCAGACCAATCAAGTTTATTGTTAATCCTGGAGATATCTTATATATGCCACCTGGAACGTTACATCATGTTAGAAGCTTAGATATGTCAATTTCTTTTAATATTGATTGGCATACCGAAAAAAGTTCATTGAATGCTCTAGCCGCTAGTGTAAAGGGTATGCCCATTCAAAATTCATACTATAACTTTTTATTAGCGATGGGATTAGTATTTAAAATACCTTCTTCAATAATATTTAAATTTTATAA
Source organism: Calothrix sp. PCC 7716 (assembly GCF_019977735.1). Classification (GTDB taxonomy): domain Bacteria; phylum Cyanobacteriota; class Cyanobacteriia; order Cyanobacteriales; family Nostocaceae; genus Dulcicalothrix. Next base: position 3,294,374 of record NZ_AP025018.1, read on the forward strand.
ATCGTATTTGAATTATGTCTCTTGATGGTAAAAGGTTAATTATTTAATGTAATAGAGTAATCAATAGTAGTATGTAAAGGTAAGTTGTATGAATACATTTGAAAAGTATGAATCAAACGTCAGAAGCTATTGCCGTAGTTTTCCTGCTATATTTCATCGGGCTAAGGGTTCTATTATTTATGCCGAATCAGGTCTAGAATACATAGATTTTTTTGCAGGTGCAGGTGCTTTAAACTATGGGCATAACCATGATTATATCAAAGAGAAAGTTATCTCATATTTAGATGCCGATGGAATAGCACATGGTTTGGATATGTATACTTCAGCTAAGGAGAAGTTTTTAGCTAAGTTTAATGAGGTTGTACTAAGTACAAAACATCTAGATTATCGCATTCAGTTCTGCGGTTCAACTGGAACAAATGCTGTCGAAGCTGCTTTAAAATTAGCTAGAAAAGTAAAAAAAAGACCTGGTATATTCTCCTTTATGGGCGCCTATCATGGAATGACTTTGGGTAGCTTATCAATTACTGCTAACACCGGAATTCGAGGAGGAACAATTGGAACATTAAGTAATGTAACATTTATGCCTTATCCCTATGGATTCATGGAAAGCTTTGATACTATAAAATATATAGAGTCAGTTTTAAATGATGTTAGTTCAGGAATTGAAAAACCAGCCGCGATAATTTTTGAAACAGTACAAGCTGAGGGGGGAGTTGTTGTTGCTCCGACTGAGTGGATGCAAAGACTAAGGAAGTTGTGTGACGAGAACGATATTTTACTAATTTGCGATGATATTCAAGTTGGTTGTGGTAGAACAGGTTCTTTCTTTTCTTTTGAAAGAGCAGATATCGTTCCCGATATGGTAGTTCTTTCTAAATCTATTAGTGGATACGGGTTTCCTATGTCACTACTATTAATTAAACCAGAATTGGATATATGGGAACCGGGTGAGCATAATGGTACTTTTCGGGGTAATCAATTGGCATTTGTAGGAGCAACAGCTGCTCTAGAGTATCGACAAAGTAGTAATCTTGAACTACACGTTAAAGACAAAGAGCTTTTGTTGAAAAACTTTCTTATTCAACAAATAGCGCCAATTAGTGAAAAGATAGCAATACGTGGGATTGGCATGATTTGGGGTATTGATGTTCAGAACTTTGGCGGTAAAAGTTTTGCTAAAAGTATAACTTCGCGTTGTTTTGAACTAGGATTAATAGTTGAAAGAGCAGGTAGAAATGATACTGTAATTAAGATTTTGCCTCCTTTAGTAATTGATATGTCTACCTTAAAAAAAGGTTGTTCAATTATTAAAAAAGCTTTTAATGACTGCATGTCACATTAAATCGACTTACTAATATTCATAATTCGACAAGTAGTTTGTTATCAGGAGAAAAATATGAGTAAAAAATTATATACAAATGACTTATTGTCTCAAAAAATTTATTGGATAAATAAGTTATCAGGAGAACTGCCAGAAACAAATCTGATGCTGGACTATGTAAGACCTATGTTCTCTAGTGAGAAAAACAAATCTTTTAGCTTTGACTTATCCAATAATTTATCTAAAGCAATCATCAAGCTGGCTAAGGGTTCTTACTTTTCAACCTACTGGATACTTGTGTCTGCCTTGAATATATTGCTGCAAAAATATACTCGAAATAATGATGTTATTGTCGGAATACCTATATATGAAGAAATTGGAATAAATCATTTAAATAGTAAAGTTATTCCCTTAGTTACTCAGGTAACACCTCAACTAACGTTCAAAAATTATCTTTTTCAAGTCAAAGATTCAATCATAGGTGCTTTCAACAATCAAAACTGTAATTTTGATCAGTTAATTCAGTTATTGGATATACCGACAAGTTCCAATCGTTGTCCACTTTTTGACATAGTAGTTTTATTAGAAAATATTCACAATAAAAATAATTTAAATTATCTCAATAATGACATTACATTCTCTTTTGTAATTAATGATGAATTTATTAGTGCTAATATAGAGTACAGCAAATATATTTTTCAAGATGAAAATATTAAATTGTTAGGTAGATATTATACAAGTATTATTGAAAGCATTATCAATAATATTAACATTAAAATATCAGATATTCTTTTTTTGAAAGAATCTGATTTACACCAGTTATTGAAGCAATACAATAATAATACTAAAGAATATCCAGATGATAATACAATAAATCAGTTATTTGAACAGCAGGTATATAAAACCCCTAATAATATAGCTGTAGTTCATGATAAAACTAAATTAACTTATCAAGAGCTAAATGAAAAAGCTAATCAGTTAGCTGTTATTTTACGTAAACTAGGACTCAGTAAAGGTGAATTCGTTGGCATATTTAAAGACCGTGATCTAAATTTTCTTATCGCTATTCTGGCTATATATAAGGCAGGTGGAGCTTACGTACCTATTGATAGTACTTACCCGTCAAATAGAATTGAATATATGTTATCTAATAGCGAAGTTAAGTTTTTATTGACTGACTCTTCGTTATTAAGCGTTTTGACAGACTTGATAGATAGCTGCTCTTTAAAATCTATTATCTGTTTAGATGAGGTTGTTCCCGAAAGTATACAGTTGACTCATAACAATTCATTAACAATATACGATAAACTTGATTTTAGTAACCTTCCTAAAGAAAATATAGAGCAAATAAATGATGCTAGTGACCCAGCCTATATGCTTTATACCTCCGGTTCCACAGGACTACCAAAAGGAGCAATAGTTAGACATGATGGTGCAGTTAATCATATTTATGCCCAGTTCGATGAGTTGGAGTTGACGGAGGAATTTTGTTTTCTGCAAAGTGCCCCTTCTTCAACCGATATTTCCGTGTGGCAATTTTTGGCGCCACTTTTAATTGGTGGAAAGACGGTAATAGTAGATATTGAAACTGTTGCTATTCCTGATAAACTCTTTAAAGTGCTGAAATCAGAAGAAATTACAGTTCTTGAATTAGTACCAGCATTATTTGGAGGGTTACTTGAATATACTTCGGAGCTACCGATTTATGAAAGAAAATTACCCGATTTGAAATGGATGATGGTTGTGGGAGAACCTGTATCGGTCAGTTGGGTAAATAAGTGGCTCCAGATATATCCTGAAATCAAAATTGTTAATGCTTATGGTCCCACCGAAGCCGCTGATGATATCACCCAATTTATCGTTGATAAGCCTTTTAGTGAAAATCAGCGAACAGTTCCAATTGGTAAACCACTAGCAAACTTAAATCTCTACATTCTGGATGAGCAAATGAAATTATTACCGATTGGCGCTCCAGGAGAGATTTGCGTATCAGGGATAGGTGTGGGTGCTGGTTACTGGAAAAACGAAGAAAAAACTAAATTAAGCTTTGTTCCTAATCCGTTTACAGATGCTAGAAAGAACTTACCAGGAAATCGCACAGATTTAATTTATAAAACTGGAGATTTAGGAAGGTGGCTTCCGGATGGTAATATAGAATTTCTCGGACGTATTGACCATCAGGTTAAAATTCGTGGTTTCCGAGTTGAACTGGGAGAGATTGAGGCATTTTTGGGTCAGCACCTGAATGTACGTGAAACTGTAGTTATGGCTCAACAGGAGGAAGTAGGTAAAATTCAATTAGTTGCTTATGTAGTTGCGAAGACGGAACCAGTTCCTAGTATTAGTGAATTGCGTAGCTTCTTGAAGGAAAAATTACCTGACCACATGATTCCTTCTGCCTTTGTAATGCTGGACAATTTACCGCTAGCACCAAGCGGTAAGGTAGACCGTAAAGCTCTGCCTGAACCAGATAATCTTCGCCCAGAACTAGAAATAGCTTACGTACTACCGCAAAATGAGATGGAGCGTGCAATTGCCGATATTTGGCAGAAAATACTTAAGGTTGAAAAAGTCGGGATTAAAGATAACTTTTTTGATCTTGGTGGTCATTCGCTAAATGTACTTCAGGTTTACAGCAAACTGCGGGAACTTTTGAAAGCGGATTTAGCTATAACTGACCTTTTCAAATATCCGACCATAAGCTCTTTATCACAATATTTCAGTCAACAAGATGATAGTGATGAAGTATTTGCTTCTGAAAGTAATCAAATCAATCAAAGTCTAGAAGCTGGTAAAGCTAGATTAAAACAAAGCCTTTTACGAAAAAAACAAAAAACTACGTAAAAAATATGTAAAAAATAAGAATAAATTAATTTAAGAGGTAAAAATAATGCATAGTTCAGTAGATTATTTAACTGACAACACAGGCTTAGAAATAGCTATTATTGGGATGAGTGGCTGTTTCCCAAAATCTCAAAATATTGAGAAATTTTGGCACAATATCCGAGACGGATTAGAATTGATTCATTTTTTCACTGATAATGAGCTAAAAGATTTAGGTGTAGATTCTGCTGACCTTACAAACCCTTATTATGTCAAGGCAGAGGGTGTAGTTGAAGGTATCGATTTGTTTGATGCTTCATTCTTTGGTATAAATCCCAGAGAAGCTGAAATTATGGACCCTGGACTCCGTTTCTTTTTGGAACATGCATGGGCAGCTCTTGAAAATGCTGGTTATAGTTCCGAAGCTTACAATAAGCCGATTGGAGTTTATGTTGGTACTAATTTTGGTGGTTATTTACCTAATATTTATTCAAATATCGAGATAGTAGAATCTGTTGGTGAACAACAAATAGAGAAAGGAACCTCTGGAGCTTCCGTTACATTGGCTTCTTATAAATTAAACTTGCAGGGACCAAGCTATGCAGTTCAAACCACCTGTTCAAGTTCATTGGTTGCTTTACATTTAGCCTGCCAAGGTTTGCTCAGTGGTGAATGTGATGTTGCGTTGACCGCAGGAGTTTCAATATCAGAAGCAGTCGGTTATGTGTATCAGCAAGATGGAACTTCATCTCCTGATGGACATTGCCGTGCTTTTGATGCAAAGGCGAAAGGATGTCCAAGAGGAAGGGGTTTAGGTGTTGTAATTTTAAAGCGTTTAGAGGAGGCCATAGCGGATGGAGATTATATCCATGCGGTCATCAAAGGTTCTGCGATTAATAATGATGGATCAAGCAAAGTTAGCTACACTGCACCCAGCATTGATGGTCAGGCAAAAGTGATTAAAGCGGCTCAGATTATGGCTGAGGTTGAGCCTGAAACAATTACCTATATAGAGGCTCACGGAACTGGAACTGCTCTAGGTGATCCCGTTGAAATTGCTGCCCTGACACAAGCTTTTCGCACCAAAACTCAGAAAAAGGGCTTTTGTGCGATTGGTTCTTTGAAAACCAACATTGGACATTTGGACGAAGCTGCTGGAGTTGCAAGTCTAATCAAAACTGTTTTAGCGCTCAAGCATAAACAGATACCACCTAGCTTGAACTTTGAAGAAGCTAACTCCCAGATAGATTTTGCTAACAGTCCTTTTTATGTTAACAACACATTGTCTGAGTGGAAAAGTAATGATACTCCTCGCCGTGCTGGAGTTAGTGCTTTTGGTTTTGGCGGCACAAATGCCCATGTCATTTTAGAAGAAGCTCCAATAATTCAACCCTCTAGCCCTTCTCGGTCTTGGCAATTATTATTACTTTCAGCCAAAACTAGTACAGCACTGGAAACTGCAACAGAAAATTTGGTTAATTACCTCCAGAAACATCCAGATTTAAATCTTGCTGATGTTGCTCATACTCTGCAAGTGGGTCGCTGGACTTTGAACCATCGCCGAATGGTAGTTTGCCAAAATCAAGAAGATGCAATCAAGGCATTGCAAGACCCGCAAAGAGCTTTCACCCACTATCAAGAACCTTGTAATCACCCGGTTGTATTTATGTTTCCCGGACAAGGTTTGCAATGCGTAAATATGGGTCGGGAATTATACGAAAGCGAAACCGTATTTAAAGAGCAAGTTGATTACTGCTGCGAACTGCTCAAACCTCACTTAGAATTTGATTTATGTACAGTACTTTATCCTAGCGAAGAAAAAGCTCAAGAAGCAACACAAAAATTGCAACAAACAGCAATTACTCAACCAGCGCTGTTTGTGATTGAATACGCTCTAGCCAAGTTATGGATGGCATGGGGTGTGTATCCTGAAACTATGATTGGTCACAGTATAGGAGAGTATGTAGCTGCCACTTTAGCTGGAGTTTTTTCTTTGGAAGATGCCTTAGCAATAGTGGCAAAACGAGGTAAACTCATGCAGCAGTTACCTGTTGGCGCTATGCTCTCGGTTCAGCTTCCAGAGCGAGATGTGCAAAAACTGCTAGAGAAGGAAATATCTTTAGCTGCGAGCAATGCACCTTCTTCCTGCGTGGTGTCGGGTTCGACAGAAACAATAGACCAATTGCAACAGGAGCTACAACAAATAGGTGTAAGCTGTACACGTTTGCATACTTCCCACGCCTTTAATTCTCAAATGATGGAAGCCATCATTGAGACTTTCACTAGATCGTTACAAAAAGTGAAACTTAATCCTCCGAAAATTCCTTTTATGTCCAATGTTAGCGGAACTTGGATTACTGTAGCAGAAGCAACAGATCCTAACTATTGGGCTAGACATTTAAGGCAGCCAGTCCGTTTTAGCCAAGGGGTGACTGAGTTACTCAAACAGCCAGAGCGAATACTGTTGGAAGTTGGTTTGGGTCAGACATTAAGTAGTTTGGCTAAACAACATCAAGCAGATGAATTAATAGTACTAACCTCTATACAGCATTCTCAAAACCAACAATCAGATGTAAGATTTCTACTTAAAACCTTGGGTCAGCTTTGGGCAGTAGGGGTTCAAATTGATTGGTCTGGTTTTTACGTAGATGAAAAGCGTCATCGTCTACCCTTACCGACTTATCCGTTTGAGCGCAAGCGTTACTGGTTGGAAGTAAATCGAAATGCACTTCTGGCAATGAAATCGCAAAAAACCTCAGATCAAAAGCCAGATATTGCTGATTGGTTCTACATTCCTCGCTGGAAACAATCCACACCACTTCAGCTTTTCCAAAAAGAAAAATTATTGGAACAAAAGTCACGTTGGTTGGTGTTTGTCGATACCTATGGAGTTGGAGCAGAAATTGCCGAAAGACTCAAACAACAGGGTCAGGATGTGATTGTCGTTAGAATTGCAGATAATTTTGCCAAACATAATGACTTTACGTATGCAATTAATCCTCAACAAAAAGATGACTATGATACCTTGCTTCAAGCACTACAAGAACAAAATTGGACTCCACAGGGAATAACCCATTTTTGGAGTGTTGCTCCTAACGAAACTTTACCGAGCCAAGGGTTAGGTAAACAAACACAGTTACAATTACAGTATCAATATTTTGAAGATTGTCAAAATCTCGGTTTTTACAGTTTACTGTTTTTAGCACAAGCGTTGGCAAAGCATAATATAACTGAGTCAATAAAGCTGATGGTTGTCACTAGCAACATACATGATGTAATAGGTAGTGAGAATTTATGCCCTGAAAAGGCAACTATATTAGGACCATGCAAGGTAATTCCACAGGAATATCCAAACATTACCTGCTGCTGTTTTGATGTTGTGCTTCCAAAATCTGAAACTCAGCCATCGGATAAATTAATAGATTATCTGCTTGCAGAATTTGCAGCACAACCAACTGAAAATGTTGTGGCCTACCGTGGTCATCATCGCTGGATTCAAACATATGAGCCTATCCGCTTAGATGAAAGTATTGTTGGAAGAAACAGGTTAAGAAAAGGGGGAGTTTACCTAATTACAGGTGGTCTCGGTGGTGTTGGTTTAGTATTAGCAGAATATTTAGCTCAGACAGTGGAGGCAAAATTGATTCTGCTTGGACGAAAGGGCCTTCCGGAAAGAAACCAGTGGCAAGAATGGCTGGCAACTCATGATGAGGAGGATAGTATTAGCCGCAAGATTCGCAAAGTGCAGGGACTCTTAGCTTTGGGTGCTGAGGTTCTAATCATCAGTGCCGATGTTGCGAATGAACAACAAATGCACAATGCAATTGCGATCGCCACTCAAAAATTTGGTACAATTAATGGTGTCATCCATGCTGCGGGAAATGCCGATGATGCACATTACCCAATTATGGAGACTTCTAAAGCTCAAGTGCAATCGCAATTTCACCCCAAAGTTTATGGGCTATTTGTCTTGGAAAAAGTCCTGCAAGGACAAAAGCTAGATTTTTGTCAATTAACATCGTCGTTAGCATCTGTACTGGGAGGCTTAGGATTTATTTCCTATTCCGCAGCAAACATTTTTATGGATGCTTTTGTTCACAAATATGACAAAAGCAACTCTTGCCCTTGGAGTAGTTTTAACTGGGATGATTGGGTGACTGAAAAGGAACAGCAAAATACAGATGCTTTAAACACATTATATAAATATGGTATGGCATCGAAGGCTGCCAGTACAAATGCATTTGAACGCCTATTATCGATGTGTGGATTTCCTCAGGTTGTTGTCTCCACTGGAAACTTGCAAGCTAGAATTGGGGAATGGATAAAGCTTGAATCTTTGGGAACTAGGGGATCATCAAATAAGAAAAATTTATTATTAAAGCACCAAAGGCCAAACTTAGGCATAGCATATCTTGCTCCCAAAAATGAAGTGGAAGAAAAAGTTGCTAATATTTGGGAAGAAATTCTAGGCATCGAATATATAGGAATTAACGACAATTTCCTTGAATTGGGAGGGAACTCACTGTTAGCTGTTCAGGTTATTTCCCACTGTCGTAAAGTCTTTGGTATAGATATTAGCCTACGTAGTTTTTTTGAGGAACCTACTATATCTGAAATATCGCAGTATATTGAGAATGTTCGTGAAACATCTCAAAAACTAATCATTTTTTCTAGTACTGCTGCTAGTGATAGCGAAATAGAGTTGTAAAGAATTATCTCAATAGAAACTATTGATTGATATGTACTCTTAATTGAGTTACTTTTAGTTATTTTGATGGAGTATTTATAAATAAAAAATATCTTAGCTATAATTCAGCTACGAGGAGTAAAAGTCTATGGAAAGTATCAACGAATTTATGTCTTACCTTTCGAGTTTAGATATAAAGCTCAGGGTTGATGGCGACCGCTTATATTTGAGCGATTCTAAAGGAATACTATCATCAGAACTTATCGCGCAAGTACGAGAGCGTAAAATAGAAATCCTCAAATATATACATGATTCAAGTAACTCAAATTCCGCAATCGAGTTTATACAACCCGTACTCAGGGATGTAAATTTACCACTATCTTTCGCGCAGCAAAGGCTGTGGTTTCTGAATCAGTTGGAGCCAAATAACACCACTTACCACCTTCCATTTGCCGTGCGTCTTACTGGTAAACTTAATGTGCCAGCATTGGAGCAAAGTCTCAACGAAATTGTGCAGCGTCACGAAGCATTGAGAACAACTTTTACAAGTGTAAATGGACAACCAATTCAGGTTATTAATCCAATCCTGACCTTGAAGCTATCTGTTGTGGACTTGCAAGAGTTCCCAGTTAAAAAGCAGGAAGCTGAGGTTTTGCGGCTAGCAATTCAAGAAACCCAATTGCTTTTTAACTTAGCACAGGGACCTTTGCTGAGAGCTACTCTTTTACATTTAAGTGAACAACAATACGTATTGTTGTTTACCATGCACCATATTGTCTCTGATGGTTGGTCAATAGGGCTACTCATTAAAGAATTAACAGCACTTTACGAAGCTTTCTGCAAAGGAAAGCCTTCCCCACTTTCAAAATTGCCAATACAGTATGCGGACTTCGCTGTTTGGCAACGGCAATGGTTACAAGGAGAGGTACTAGAATCTCAAATTGATTACTGGCGAAAACAGTTAGAGGGCGCACCGAAAGTACTAGATTTACCTACAGACCACCCACGACCAGCCATTCGGACATTCCAAGGTGCAACTTATTCATTTGAGCTATCTCAAGAGCTATCTGTAGCGCTAAATGTATTAAGTCAGCAGCAAAGAAGTACTTTATTTATGACTTTGCTGGCAACTTTCCAAATCTTGCTATGGCATTACACAGGTAGCGAAGATATTGTGGTTGGTTCACCAGTTGCTAACCGCAACCGGAACGAGATAGAAGATTTAATTGGTTTTTTTATCAACACTTTGGTGCTGCGAACTAATTTATCAGGAAACCCAACCTTTGAAGAGTTACTAAATCGCGTGCGAGAAATGGCATTGGAAGCTTACGCACGTGAGGATTTGCCTTTTGAATTGCTGGTAGATGAACTACAACCACAACGAAATTTAAGGCATACACCACTATTTCAAGTAGCCTTTGTGCTGCAAAATGCGCCGATTTCGGTTTTTGAGTTGCCTGGTTTAACTTTAAGTTCTTTAACAGTTCCCAGTGTTAATGCTGATTTTGATTTAAATTTGGACATTACAGAAACAGCGGATAAAATAATTTGTGATTTACATTACAATACAAATTTATTCAAGGAAAGTACTATCAAGCGAATGGCTGGACATTTTCAGACCTTGCTTGAAGGAATTGCTGCAAATCCGAAGCTACGACTTTCAGAATTATCATTATTAACAGAGCCTGAGAAACTTCAGTTGCTACAGGAGTGGAATAACACAAAAGTTGAATATCCTCACAATCAATGTATCCATGAATTATTTGAAGCGCAGGTAGAGAAAACACCTGATACAATAGCTGTAGTATTTGAATTGGAACAGCTAACATATTGGGAACTAAATACCAGAGCAAATCAACTAGCACATTATTTGCAAAAGCTAGGAGTAAAACCTGAGTTATTGGTAGGGATTTGTGTAGAGCGATCACTTGATATGGTTATCGGACTATTAGCTATCCTCAAAGCCGGTGGTGCATATGTACCTCTAGACCCCGCGTATCCACCAGAACGCATAGCTTTTATACTAGAAGAAACTCAGGTGTCAGTACTACTAACACAGCAGCACCTGATAGAGAATTTACCGCAACATCAGATAAGAGTTGTTTGTCTAGATACACATTGGGAAAACGTAGCTCAACAAAGCTCACACAACCCAATTAGTGAATGTACAATTGATAACCTAGCTTATATCATCTATACCTCTGGCTCAACAGGTCAACCCAAGGGTGTCTTAGTCAATCACAGCAATGTTGTTCGTCTGTTTGCAGCAACTGAATCCCGGTATAACTTTAACCAACATGATGTTTGGACACTATTCCACTCGATAGCCTTTGATTTTTCCGTTTGGGAAATCTGGGGTGCCTTGCTTTATGGTGGACAGATGATAGTAATTCCGTATTGGCTGAGTCGTTCGCCTGAAGACTTTTATAAGTTGTTGTTAACACAGAAAGTAACGATACTCAACCAGACACCTTCCGCTTTTCGCCAACTGATACAGGTAGAAGAATCGTTAGGAAATAGTAACAACTTAGTCCTGCGAAAAGTTATTTTCGGTGGGGAAGCGTTGCAACTTGAAAGCTTAAGACCTTGGTTTGAGCGTCATGGCGACCAGTCGCCACAGTTAATCAATATGTACGGCATTACAGAAACAACTGTGCATGTAACATATCGTCCGTTAACAATGGCAGACTTAGAAGTAGCATCAGCAAGTTTAATAGGTCGTCCAATTGGTGACTTACAAGTTTACTTACTAGATAGATATGGGCAGCCAGTACCCATAGGAGTACCAGGTGAAATGTACATTGGTGGTGCTGGTGTAGTCAGGGGTTATTTAAACCGACCAAGACTAACCTCTGAAAGATTTATTCCTAATTGCTTTAGTGATAAACCCAATGCGCGTCTTTATAAATCCGGCGATTTAGCGCGATATTTACCGAATGGAGACATTGAGTATTTAGGTCGGATTGATAACCAAGTAAAACTACGTGGTTTCAGGATTGAATTGGGAGAAATTGAGGCAATCATCAGCCAATACCCAGCAGTGCGAGAAATTGTAGTTGTAATCAACGAAGAATCATTAGATTCTCAACGAATAGTTGCTTATGTAGTCCCTCAAAAAGAACAAACACTGGCAATTCCTGAATTACGTAGCTTTTTAGAGTCGAAGTTACCGAACTACATGATACCAGCAGTTTTTGTTACATTAGAGGCATTACCACTAACACCCAATGGTAAGGTTGACCGCAAAGCACTAAGAGTACCTAATACAGTACGTCCAGAACTGGAAGTAGTTTATCAGCCGCCCCAAACTGAGATAGAAAAAACTATTGCCAATATTTGGCAAGAAGTACTTAATGTTAAGAACGTAGGAATTCATGATAATTTCTTTGAACTAGGTGGTCATTCGCTGCTTTTAGTTCAGGTTCATAGTAAATTGCAAAAAATATTCCAGAAAGATTTGCTCTTGGTGGAAATGTTTCAACATCCAACCGTGAGTCACTTAGCTAGATATTTTACTCATGAATCGAGAGAAGAAACATCTTTTATACATTCTCATCGTTCTGAAAGTAGGACAGCTTCGACACAACGTCGAAAACAAGCGAGAAAAGAACATCGAAGCGCAATCAATGAAAGGGGAGTTTCGTATCAATCAAGTGAAAAAAATCTAGAAAATTAAAGTTTCATATTGACTCTTCATCATACAAATAATTATTGCTTGACTCGCCATTATAAATAGAAACGTAAAGTGTAACTAATTTAAAATGTTAGTTATTAAAGTGAGTAGCAATTAAGAACAAATAATGAGTAATTCAAGGAAGTGACATGACATTAAGTGAAAAAGAAACTTTATCCCAAAATAATTTTCCTGCTGTAGAAAAATTATTACATAATGAAATTTATGAGTATATAAAACAAATATTTACACCTTTTCCAGAAAAGTCTATTGAAACACAAATAGATGAAATCATTAATGATTTTTCTCAAAATTTTTTGATTGCGGATAATGCAAATACTAATGTTGAAATTGATTGGGTAATCAGAAACTTTGGTAATAGCAAAATACCTGCACAACCTACTGATTTTGAAACCTATTTTCAATCCTTAAATGAGAATGTCGTTGCTCATTCAATACACACGTCTTCGCCACAATTTATCGGTCACATGACCTCAGCACTCCCTTCTTTTGTGCGCCCTTTAGCCAAATTGATGACAGCTATGAATCAAAATGCTGTCAAAATAGAGACAGCTAAAGCCTTAAGCTTTTGCGAACGTGAAGCTTTAGCAATGATGCATCGACAAATTTATAATTTATCCGATAATTTCTACACCCAGCATATTCAAAATAATCAAAGTACATTAGGGATTTTGGTTTCTGGTGGTACAACAGCTAATATTACTGCTCTTTGGTGCGCGCGAAATAAATCTTTAGGTGCCAAACATGAGTTCTTAGGTATAGAAAAAGAAGGTTTAACCGCAGCCTTAAATTATTATGGCTACAAAGGAGCAGTTGTAATTGGTTCTGAATTGATGCACTTCTCTTTTGATAAAGCTGCGGATTTAATGGGTATTAGTACTAAAAATTTAATTCGAGTTCCAGTAGATTCTAACAATCGAGTTAATATACGAGTATTGCGTCAAGCCGTTGCAGATTGTCGCCAGCAAAACTTACATATTATCGCTATCGTTGGTATTGCTGGAACCACAGATTCTGGTAGTGTCGATCCGCTAGAAGAGATTGCGGAGATTGCCCAAGAAAATAATATACATTTCCATGTGGATGCTGCTTGGGGTGGACCAGTTATCTTTTCTCGAAAACATCAACATAAGCTTGCTGGTATTGAAAAAGCTGATTCTGTTACTATTGATGGACATAAACAATTGTATTTACCAATGGGTATTGGTATGGTCTTTTTCCGTGACCCTCATTTAGCTTCTTCAATTGAAAAGCAGGCTAGCTATACCATGCGTAAGGGGTCATTTGATTTAGGTAAACGTGCTTTAGAAGGTTCTCGACCGGGCATGGCTTTATTTTTACACGCTGGCCTAAAGCTAATTGGTCTTAATGGATATGAGTTTTTGATTGATGAAGGTATCCGTAAAACTCAATACATGGCTGCTCGTATTTCAGCAATGCCTGAATTTGAATTGTTGGCAGAACCTGATACTAATCTGTTAATTTATCGTTATATTCCAGAGCAATTTAGAGATGTAATTGCGAACAAGCAGTTAACAGAGACAAATAATCAATTTATCAATAATTTTAATGAAAGTTTGCAAAAAATGCAGCGTCAGATTGGTCGCACTTTTATCTCACGCACAACAAAAAAAACTATCAACTGGGACAAAGAAATCTCTGTGATAGCCATGCGTGCAGTAATTGCTAATCCATTAACTACTGAAGGAGATATTGAAGCAGTTTTAAATGACCAAATTCAAATTGCTTCAGGGATTTCAATTGCATATTAAGTGTTTTCATATTAGAGAAAAACTATTTATGATAAGGTTTTGACCTATGGATATAGCCAATAATTTGATTGAAAGCTTAAATGATAAAGACGAAATCGCTATTATTGGTATGGCGGGTCGTTTTCCTGGAGCAAATAATATTGACACTTTTTGGCAAAACCTGCGCTCTGGTGTAGAGTCAATTTCTTTTTTCACAGATGAGGAGCTAATAAAAGCAGGAGTAGATTCTGGATTGCTAAACAATCCCAATTACGTCAAGGCAAACGGTATATTAGAAGATATAGATTTATTTGATGCTTCTTTTTTTGGTTTTTCTCCTAGAGAAGCTGAAATTACAGACCCACAACATCGGATTTTTCTAGAATGTGTTTGGGAAGCTTTAGAAAATGCTGGTTATAACTCAGAAACTTATAGGGGTCAAATAGGTCTTTTCGCTGGTGTTGCTGCAAGTGACTACTTGCTTTCTAACTTATATCTCAATCGAGATTTGATGGAATCAGGAGACAGCTACCAAGTTTTAATTGGAAATGACAAAGATTTTTTACCTACCCTGGTTTCTTATAAATTGAACTTAAGAGGACCAAGTATCAACGTTCAAACTGCTTGTTCCACATCATTGGTTGCTGTCCACCTAGCTTGCCAAAGTTTACTCAATGGTGAAAGTGATATAGCTTTAGCTGGCGGTGTAACCGTTGGAGCGCAGCAAAAAACTGGTTACTATTATCAACAGGGAGGAATTCAATCCCCTGACGGTCATTGCCGAGCTTTTGACGCTCAAGCGCAAGGAACGATTGGTGGCAATGGTTTAGGTGTGGTAGTTTTGAAAAGGTTAGAGGATGCTCAACGTGATGGTGACTACATTCACGCAGTAATAAAGGGTTCAGCTGTTAATAATGATGGTTCTTTAAAAGTTGGATATACAGCCCCTAGTGTTGATGGTCAAAGGGAAGTAATTTTAGAAGCTTTAGCCTTAGCAGGCGCCGAACCTGAGACTATTAGTTATGTAGAAACGCACGGCACAGGAACCATCTTAGGAGACCCGATTGAAATTAAGGCTCTGACACAAGCTTTTCGTAATAGTACTAACAAAAAGGGTTTCTGTGCTATTGGTTCAGTAAAGACCAATATTGGGCATTTGGATACAGCAGCAGGTGTGGCAGGATTAATAAAAACAGCCCTTGCATTAAAACACAAACAAATACCTCCCAGCTTGCATTTTCAAAAGCCAAACCCACAGATAGATTTCGCTAATAGCCCCTTTTATGTCAATACAAAATTATCAGAGTGGGAAACCAGCGGCATACCCCGTAGAGCAGGTGTCAGTTCTTTCGGTATTGGTGGGACTAACGCCCATGTGGTTTTAGAAGAGGCTTCAGTAATTCAAGCCTCTAGTCCCTCCCGTCCTTGGCAGTTATTACTGTTGTCAGCCAAAACTTGCACCGCTTTAGATACTGCTACAGCCCAGCTGCGTGATTATCTCGAACAAAACCTCGATACTCCCCTACCAGATATTGCTTACACCCTACAAGTGGGTCGGAGAGCTTTTGACTATCGCCGCATCATGATTTGCCACGACCGAGATGATGCAGTCAAATTGCTCAACAACCAAGACCCACAACGTATTTTTAGTCACCACCTTAAGCCTGGTCACTGTCCAGTCATCTTCATGTTTTCGGGACAAGGGTCACAATATACAAACATGGGTCGGGAACTATATGAAGTAGAACTGACATATCAAAAACACGTAGATACCTGTGCCGAGATTTTGCAACCGTACCTTGGTTTTGATATCCGCTCCGTACTTTACCCTAACCCAGAAGAGACTGAAACTGCTTTAAATCAACTGCAACAAACATCCCTCACCCAACCAGCATTATTTGTGACAGAGTATGCCCTAGCTCAGTTATTGATGTCTTGGGGAGTGCGTCCAGAGGCGATGATTGGTCATAGTATTGGCGAATATGTCGCCGCAACAATTGCAGGTGTCTTTTCTTTAGAAGATGCCCTAAAAATTGTGGCAAAAAGGGGGCAGTTAATGCAGCAAGTACCCACAGGAAGTATGCTGGCAATTAGGCTGCCAGAAAAAGATGTACAATTGCTGCTGGATACAAACACGTTGTATCAAAAATCCCTACAAATTGCAGTAATTAACAGCCCATCCTCCTGTGTCGTTTCTGGAACAAACTCAGCAGTTGCAGCCCTTGAAACACAATTATCTTCTCAAGAAGTTGAATGTCGTCTGTTGCATACATCTCATGCGTTCCACTCTGTGATGATGGAACCAATATTGTCAGCATTTAGTGAGGCTGTCAAAGCAGTCAAACTCAATCCACCAAACATACGCTTTATTTCCAATGTAACTGGTAGTTGGATTAGCTCTGAACAAGCGACAAATCCGGATTACTGGTGTCAACATTTACGACAAACAGTGAGGTTTTCAGATGGAATATCCCAATTGATAAAGCAGTTTGAAAGTGTTTTTCTGGAGGTGGGACCAGGACGAACTTTAAGCACATTAACGACACAGCATTTAGATAAAAATGCCAAGCAACAGGTATTACCTTCATTGCCTCATGTTAAAGAGCAACAATCGGATGTTAACTTTTTATTACAAACATTAGGCCGTTTGTGGCTTAGGGGTGTAGAAATAGATTGGTCAGGATTTTATACCCATGAACGGCGCCATCGTTTGCCTTTGCCGACTTACCCCTTTGAACGGCAAAGGTACTGGATTGAGCCTAACAAACAAGCACAAAACGAGCGTCAAAATCCAGTATCACTGAGTAAAAAACCTGACATCGCCGACTGGTTTTATATTCCTTACTGGAAGCCTTCTTTACCGCCAGTACAAATCGAACACCAAGAATTAGCCTCTGATCAATCTTGTACTTTGGTGTTTATTGATGAGTGTGGCTTGGGTAGTAAATTATTCAAAGGATTAAAAAGACAAAACCAAGACATAATTACTGTTAAAATTGGTGAAAAATTTGCCATACTCAGCGAGTCTGAATATACTATCAATCCGGAAAATAATCTTGATTATGATATTCTCATTCAGGAGCTTTGCAAGCAAAACAAGTTTCCAAAAACGATTATTCATTTATGGAATGTTACACCAAGTAGTCACAAAGAATTAAAAATTGAAACAGTCGAACAGGCTCAAACAACAGGATTTTACAGTCTCCTATTTCTTGCTCAAGCTCTGGGAAGGCAAGAAACTGCTGATGAAATACAAATCACAGTTATTTCTAACAACGTGCAGTCAGTAATGGGGAATGAAGACCTTTGTCCAGAAAAAGCGACTTTACTTGGACCGATTAAAGTTATTTCCCAAGAATACTCAAATATAAAGTGTCGCAGTGTTGATGTTATACTTCCAGAAAGTGGCAGTTGGCAGTCAGCGAAACTTGTAGAACAGCTACTGGCGGAACTCAAAGTTCCTGATTCGGAAAAACTGATTGCCTATCGAGGTTTGAATCGTTGGGTACAATCCTTTGAACCTGTGCGGTTCGAGAAAGCTAAAATCGATTTGCCTCGACTTAAAGAAAAAGGAGTTTATTTAATTACAGGTGGATTAGGAGGTATTGGGCTGGTTTTAGCAGAATACTTGGCGCAAACTGTACAAGCAAAACTAGTATTGGTAGGACGTTCTGCTTTACCCAAAAAAGGCGAATGGGAACAATGGCTGATTACCCATGATGAGACTGATGATACTAGTCGTAAAATTCGTAAAGTTCAGGAGCTAGAAAGTAATGGTGCAGAAGTTTTAGTAGTGAGTGCTGATGTCAGCAATATTGAACAAATGCAAGATGTCATTGCTCAAACTCAACAGCTATTTGGTCAACTTAATGGTGTTATCCATGCTGCTGGAGTTGTTCAAGGTAAATCTATTGAAGCAATTGAAAATATAAGCAAACCTGATTGTGAGCAGCAATTTAAATCAAAAGTACATGGAGTTTTAGTATTAGAAAATATCTTGCAAAAACAACACATTGATTTTTGTTTGTTGTTATCTTCTCTATCCTCTGTATTAGGAGGATTAGGATTTGTTGCCTACTCAGCAGCTAATATATTCATGGACGTTTTTGTACACCAACATAATCGAAGTTATGCTGCCTCGTGGAGTAGTATAAGTTGGGATGGCTGGCAACTTGAAAAAGCAAATGAAAATGAACAAAATATATCTTTGGGTACAAATCTAACACAATTAGTTATTACATCGGAAGAAGGAGTAAAAGCTTTTCAAAGAATTTTAAGTTCCGGTATATTAAATCACATAGTCGTTTCCACTGGAGAGCTTGAAGCTAGAATTAAACAATGGGTTAAGTTGGAATCATTGCAACAAGAAGTCGAGAGCCAGCAAACCAATTTATTACTACATTCCAGACCAGATTTGTCAAATCCCTACGTAGTTCCTAGTAATGAGATTGAACAAAAACTCGCCAACATCTGGCAAGAGCTTTTGGGAATAAAAAATGTAGGACTTCACGATAATTTTTTTGAATTAGGTGGAGACTCTCTATTAATAATTCAGGTTCGTAGTAAAATTCTCAAAGTCTTAAAGAAAAATTTATCGATTGCTGACCTGTTTGAATATTCAACCGTAAGTACCCTGGCTGAATATTTAAGTGGTAAACAAATTGAGGAACCAGTATTCCAACAAGCTGATGAACGTGCCAGCAGAAAAGAAGCGGCTATGCAAGAAAAAAGACAATTAATGAAGCAAAGGAGAAAAATAGATGTCTAATCAAGAAATGGACAATTCTATTAAAGGTATAGCCGTAATTGGTATAGTTGGTCGTTTCCCAGGCGCCAAAAGTGTTGATGAATTTTGGAAAAACTTATGCGAGGGACGGGAGTCAATTTCTTTCTTCAGTGATGAGGAATTAGAGGCTTTAGGTGTAGATCTAACATTGCTGAGTAACCCTCACTATGTAAAAGCTAGTGCAAGTCTTTCAGATATTGAGATGTTTGACGCTTCCTTCTTCGATTTTTCGCCAAGGGAAGCTGAAACCGTAGATCCCCAGCATCGTATTTTGATTGAATGTGCTTGGGAAGCATTGGAAAATGCTGGTTATGAAGCTGGAACTGGCAAAGACTTGACTGGTGTTTATGTGGGAACCGATATGAGTTCTTACTTTCTGAGAAATTTAAGTTCCCACCCTGACTTAATTGAATCGATTGGACTTCCTATTATATATGGCAATAGTCAAGACTTTGCTGCCACACGAGTTTCATATAAGTTGAACCTTAAGGGGCCAAGTATCAATATTCAAACATCCTGCTCTACATCTTTGGTAGCCGTCCATTCAGCGTGTCAAGGGTTGCTAAACTACGAGTGTGACATGGCTTTAGCTGGTGGTATTTGTATCACATCTCTCCAAAAGGAAGGCTATTTCTATGAAGAAGGGGGTATCACTTCTCCCGATGGCCACTGTCGTGCCTTTGATGCCAGTTCCCAAGGCACTATTTTCGGGGATGGGGTGGGTCTTGTCGTCCTTAAGAGATTAGAAGATGCCATTGCTGATGGTGACTATATTCATGCAGTAATCAAGGGTTCAGCCATTAATAACGATGGTGCTGCGAAGGTCGGTTACACAGCTCCTAGCGTAGGTGGTCAAGCTGAGGTAATTGCTGAGGCTCAGGCAATTGCTGGGGTTACTCCAGAAACCATTACTTATATCGAAACTCATGGGACTGGTACAGCCTTGGGAGATCCAATTGAAATTAGTGCCCTGAAAAAAGTATTTGCACGCATCAATCAGAAAGGATTTTGTGCTATTGGTTCAGTTAAAACTAATGTTGGGCATTTGAACATAGCATCTGGTGTAACAGGATTAATCAAAACAGTCCTGGCATTAAAACATAAACAAATACCTCCCAGCTTACACTTTAAAACGCCCAACCCGGAGATAGATTTCGTCAACAGTCCCTTTTACGTTAATACAAAATTATCAGAGTGGAAAACCAACGGCACACCCCGCAGAGCAGGTGTAAGCTCTTTTGGCATTGGTGGGACTAATGCTCATGCTATCTTGGAGGAAGCTCCTGTTATTGAACCCTCCAGCGCTTCCCGCCCTTGTCAATTATTGCTGGTCTCAGCTAAAACCCAGACAGCCCTAGAAACTGCTACAACAAATTTAGCTGCTCACCTTCAGCAAAATCTTGATATTTCACTACCAGATGTAGCCTACACCCTACAAGTCGGTCGTAGAGCTTTTGACTATCGCCGCATGGTAGTTTGCCATGATCTAGAAGAAGCGGTTGAATTGCTTAACAACCAAGACCCGCAACGTGTTTTTTATTACCAGCGTAAGCCAAGTCATTGCCCAGTCATATTCATGTTTTCAGGACAAGGGGCACAATATGTAAATATGGCGAGAGAGTTGTACTTAGTCGAACCGACATTTGCTAAACATGTAGATATTGGCGCCCAAATACTTAAACCACTGCTCAATCTTGACATCCGCTCTCTACTGTATCCAACTGAACAATACATTGAAACTGCACAACTACAACTACAACAAACTGCTTTTACCCAACCAGTTTTATTTATTATTGAGTACGCCCTCGCTCAGTTATTGATGGAATGGGGAGTACGCCCAGAAGCAATGATTGGTCACAGCATTGGGGAATACGTAGCAGCAACAATTGCAGGTGTGTTTTCTTTAGAAGATGCTTTAATGATTGTGGCAACAAGAGGGAAACTGATGCAACAGTTGCCCGTAGGCAATATGCTCACAATTCCACTTCCGCAACAAGATGTGCAATCACTTTTGGATACACAGACGTTGTATAAAAACTTTCTACAAATAGCAGTCATTAACAGCCCATCTTCATGTGTTGTTTCTGGTACAAAAGAGGCGATTACAGCACTACAAAACCAATTATCTTCCCAAGGGGTTGAATGTCGCCTGTTACACACATCTCATGCCTTTCATTCCCAGATGATGGAACCCATCTTGGAAGATTTTGTGCAGGTCGTGAAGAAAGTTAAACTTAATCCCGCACGCGTTAGTTTTGTTTCCAATGTTACTGGTGACTGGATTAAGAATGAACAAGCTACAAGCCCTGACTATTGGTGTCAACATTTACGACAAACTGTCAGATTCTCGGATGGGATATCCCAATTAATACAGCAGTTTGAAGGTGTTTTTTTGGAGGTGGGACCCGGACGAACTTTAAGCACATTAACGATACAGCATTTAGAGAAAAATGCCAAGCAACAGGTATTGACTTCTTTACGGCATGTTAAAGAGCAACAATCGGATGTTAAATTTTTGTTACAAACATTAGGTCGGCTGTGGCTTTTTGGTGTAGAAGTAGATTGGCAAGGATTTTATACCCATGAACGGCGCCATCGTTTGCCTTTGCTGACTTATCCCTTTGAAAGACAAAGGTACTGGATTGATGCAAAATCTCCATCTTCTTCCGTAAATATAAAACCAACAACATTAAATAATAAACAAAATATCGCTGACTGGTTCTATATTCCTTCATGGAAGCGCTCTTTGCTGACTCACTTCTCTGAACAAATAAATTCGACACAAGGAAAATGGCTACTTTTTGTGGATGATTTGGGAGTTGGCAACCAACTAATTGCTAGCTTAAAAAATCAAGGCAAAAATGTCATTACTGTTCAAAAAGGAGAAAAGTTTAGTAAATTAAATGAGAGTACTTATAAAATTAATCCATACATAAAAGAAGACTATGATAAACTACTTCAAGAATTAATATCATTACGTCAACGTCCCGAACACATTGCTTATTTATGGAGCTTAAGTTTGGAAGTTGATAATCGTCAACTAGGAAACTATTTAGAATTCAAGAGTTTACTCTTTTTAATTCAGAGTCTTAGTAAGCTAAAAATTAGCGAGCGCTTACAACTTAGGGTGATATCAAACAACATTCAAGAGGTCAATGGTAATGAAAAGCTAGACCCAGAAAAAGCAGCAATATTAGGTTTATGTAAGGTAATTCCTCAAGAATATCCAAATATTAGCTGTCAGTACATTGATATTGCGTTAACTAACTGTAGAAACACAGAGAATGGTCAAGAGGATTGTAACAGTAATATTGTTGGCAAACTTCTGGATGAGCTAACCTCGGTATCCTTAGAGACGGTAGTTGCTTATCATGATCGTCATCGTTGGGTACAAACATTTGAACCAGTTTGCTTAGAATCAATAGCAGATGAAAAATTACCATTGATAAAACAAGGTGTTTACTTATTTCCCGGTGGATTAGAAAGTATTGAGTTTGTGCTTGCAGAATATTTAACAAAAACTTTCCAAGCAAAACTCATATTTATCGAAGATTCTAAATTTCCAGAGAAAGATGATTTCTCACAATGGCTTGAAACTCATCCTCAAGATGATGAAGTGAGTTGCAAAATCCAACAATTGCTAGCATTAGAGGAATTAGGTGCAAAAGTTTTGCTATTGCGTGCGGATACAACTAATTATGAGCAAATGCATCAAACCCTGACATCAGAAAATGTTGGGCAAATTAATGGTGTAATTTGTTCAACTGGAATGAAGCGCGAGCATATATTTGCTTCCATTTCCGAAATTACTGAAGTAGAATTAGAAAATCTATTAGAAACACAACGTCGTAAGATTATAGTATTAGAGGAAGCCTTACAGAATCTGAATATAAATTTTTGTATAATTTTTTCTTCTTTATCTTCTATCTTAGGAGGATTTGGGTTAGGCTTATATTCAGCAGCAAATCAATTCGTCGATACTTTTATCAATCGACATAACCAAAACAATACTCTGCCGTGGTATATTATAAATTGGGATAAAGTACAACTGGATGTGAACCAGGAAGGAATACCACTTGAGCAAATCTCTGGGTCAGAATTAGCTATTACTCCAATAGAGGCAGTAGAAGTCTTTAAGCGAGTCTTTTCTCTAAAAGAAGGAACTCAGATTATTCTTTCTACAGTTGATATTAATGCCAGGAAAAATCATACAATTAACCTCGACTCTCTAGTAAATTCAAAATCTACTAATCAATTAGATTCATCCTCACGCTACTCTCGACCAAACCTGAGTAATTCCTATGTTTCTCCTACAAATGAGTTGGAAAAACAAATTACGGAAATATGGCAAGAGGTACTTGGAATTGCAGAAATTGGTATTTACGACAACTTCTATGAGTTAGGAGGAGACTCCCTAATTGCAACTCAATTAGTTTCTCGATTGCGAGCCAGGTTTCCTGTAGAATTACCACTGCGTGACCTGTTATTAGAAGCAATGATACCAATTAAGCAGGCAGAAATTATTGAGCAACTTATTTTAGAAAAAATTGAGGAATTATCTGAGGAAGAAGTTGCGGTTCTTTTAAACAATTGATAATTTGTAAATTAATAATTTTAGTTATGGATAAACAATATTCTAACTTATCACCAGCGAAAAAAGCCCTCTTAGAAAAATGGAAGGGAGGAAAGCTTAAAGCTGATATTATTCCCAAGCGTCAAGATGGTAAAAATATTCCTTTATCTTTTTCTCAGCAAAGACTGTGGTTTATCGACCAACTCTATCACAGCAGTTCTTTCTACAATATTCCTATTGCTTTTCATATACAAGGAAATCTGGATATTGTAGCACTTGAGCAAAGCTTAAACGAAATTCTCAAGCGTCACGAGGTTTGGCGTACAAATTTTAGACTTGTTAACGGAGAACCAGTACAAGAAATTGCTCCCCTATTAACTTGGGATTTATCCATTATTAACCTTGAACATTTGTCTGGTAAAGATTGGGAGTCGGAGGTTAAAAACCTTGCAGCCCAAGAAGCAAAAAAACCCTTTAATTTAGCTAAAGGACTGTTAGTTAGGGCTACTTTACTGCGATTAAGCCAAAAAGAACACGTTTTGCTTGTTACCATGCACCACATTATCACAGATGGATGGTCTTGCGGTGTGTTCCTGCGCGAACTGTCAACGCTATATGCTGCTTTCTTCACAAATCAATCTTCCCCCTTACCCGAACTCCCAATTCAATATGCTGATTTCGCAGTTTGGCAACGCGCGAGTATCCAGGGTGAATTCCTCGCAACCCAATTAAATTATTGGAAGCAACAACTCAAGGGTGAGTTACCTGTACTACAGTTACCCACAGACCGTCCACGACCTAACGTTAGTACTTTCACTGGCGCCAAGCAATACTTTACATTCTCAAAAGCCCTAACTAATGCCCTTAAGCAATTAAGTCAGCAAGCAGACACGACTTTATTTATGAGTTTGCTAGCGGCGTTTAACGTATTACTATACCGCTACACAGACCAAGAAGACATTTTAATAGGTTCTCCAATTGCCAACCGTAATCGTGCAGAATTAGAAGGGATGCTGGGGTTATTTGTCAATACTTTGGTATTACGTAATAATCTCAGTGGTAATCCTAGTTTCCGTGAACTTTTACATCGAGTACGGGAGGTGACTCTGGATGCTTATGCACATCAGGATTTACCTTTTGAGATGCTTGTAGAAGAATTGCAACCCGAACGGGACTTAAGCCGAAATCCACTTTATGAGGTCATGTTTGTCCTGCAAAATACCCCAAGTTCTGTGCAGGAAGTGTCTGGTTTAACTTTGCGTACTTTAGAGTTTGATAGCGGTACAGCTCAACTAGATATTTTTCTATCGATGTCTGAATCCGAAGAGGGATTAGCGGGGTGTTTGGAATACAATACGGATATTTTTGATTCAACAACAATTACCCAATTTATCAACAATTTTCAAACTTTACTAGAAAATATAATTGTAAATCCAGAGCAGCATCTCAGTGAATTATCGCTCTTAACCGCTTTTGAGCAAGAACAATTATTATTTGAGTTTAATCAAACTCGTGCAGATTATCCTCAAGATGTTTCTCTGCATAAATTATTTGAGCAGCAAGTTAAACTTACACCTGATTTTGTAGCATTAATTAGTGAGTCGGAGGAAATAACTTATCATCAACTTAACCATAGAGTTAATCAGCTTGCACATTACTTACAAAAACAGGGTGTAACAAAAGAAACTTTGGTTGCTCTATGTTTGGAACGCGACCTAGATATGGTGGTGGTAATTTTAGCTATTCTCAAAGTAGGTGGTGTATATATTCCTCTAGACCCAAGTTATCCAGTGGAGCGTCTAAATTTTATGCTCTCTGATTCCCAAGCATCGCTGTTAATTACCAAGCAAGAGATATTAGAAAAACTACCATTATCTACGGCTAAAACTGTTAGCTTAGATATCCACAAAGAGGAAATCGCGCGGGAGAATTCTGAAAATCTCATTAACATCTGTTCATCTAATAATCTCGCTTATATTATTTATACTTCTGGGTCAACTGGAACACCAAAAGGTGTTCTTGGTACTCATCGCGGTACAGTCAATGGCTTACACTGGCTATGGAGAACCTATCCTTTTACCCAAGGAGAAGTTTGCTGCCAGAAAACAGCTATTAGTTTTGTAGATTCTGTATGGGAAATTTTTGCTCCTTTAC
The DNA here is from genome assembly GCF_019977735.1 of Calothrix sp. PCC 7716. GTDB lineage: Bacteria > Cyanobacteriota > Cyanobacteriia > Cyanobacteriales > Nostocaceae > Dulcicalothrix. The sequence continues at coordinate 3,320,166 of NZ_AP025018.1, forward strand.
TTCGAGGAATTCCTACAGTAATTATTAGCAATTCAACCGTACTAGACCCGCAATTATTTATAGAATCTCTAGCGCGCTACAAAGTTACTCGCATCATACTTGTACCTTCATTACTGCGCCTATTTTTAGATAATTATAGCCATTTAGTCAAGAAATTATCGCAGCTAAAATTCTGGATAACTAGCGGAGAAGCACTATCTGTTAGATTAGTACAAAGTTTCCGACAGTTGATGCCATTTGCAAAACTTATCAACCTTTACGGTTCATCAGAAGTTTCCGCTAATGCAACTTACTACGATACCAGTTTATTACCAAATCAAGCGCACTGTATCCCTATCGGTCGTCCAATTGACAATACTCAAATTTATGTGTTGAATCGCGATTTACAGCTAACACCTATAGGAGTAATTGGAGAACTTTATGTTGGTGGTGATGGGTTGGCAAAGGGCTATCTACATCGCCCAGATTTAACTCAGAAAAGATTCATAGATAACTCCTTTATGCCAGGGAGCAAACTTTATAAAACTGGCGATTTAGTACGATATCTCCAAAATGGTAATCTTGAATATCTGGGGCGCCGTGATGAACAAGTAAAAATCAGGGGTTTTCGAGTAGAATTAGGTGAAATAGCAACTGTGATCGCACAACATCCAGATGTGCAAGAATCGGTTGTAATTGCCAGCGATGCTCAAGAAAATCAACGTTTAATCGCCTATGTTGTAACAGATAAGCAGGATATAACTACACAGATGTTATCTTATTTGCAGCAAAAACTGCCTAATTACATGTTACCATCTGCTTTGATTGTACTTGATGCACTTCCGCTTACACCTAACGGGAAAGTAGACAAGCGCGCGCTACCAAATAGTGAGATTATCCTGTCAAATACAAATAAATCCTTTGTTGCTCCCCGAAATTTTACGGAATTAGCTTTAGTGAAGCTTTGGGAAAATCTCCTTAATACTAGCCCTGTTGGAGTGACAGATAACTTTTTTGACTTGGGTGGCCACTCATTTTTAGCTGTTCGCTTAATGTCTCAAATTTATGATAAATTTGGACATAATCTTCCCCTATCCACTCTTTTTGAAAATCCTACAATTGAAAAACTTACAACAATTGTTAGTCAGCCATTTCGTGAAAGTTCCAGTTCTCCTTTAGTAGCAATTAACTCTTCTGGTGACAAGATACCTTTCTTCTGTATACATGGCGCCGGTGGGAATATTAGCCCATACTTTAATATATCCAGAAGACTTGGTGAAGATTATCCATTTTATGCTTTGGAAGATACCCTAGAACAAAATAAACCAGAAATTATCTCGGTAGAAGAGACCGCAAGTCGCTACCTGCAAGAAATTCGCAAAGTACAACCGGATGGGCTTTATCTTTTAGGTGGTCATTGTTATGGTGGTGTACTAGCGTTTGAAATGGCACAACAATTACAAAAGGAGGGTGATACTGTTGGTTTATTAGTTATTATTGATGCCATATTACCAGAAACAATAATTGAACCTACGGATGATGATGATGCTAAGTTCTTGCTTCGTATCGCTGAATCAATGAAAACCGATAGTAATGTGGATTTTTCAGTACCTTTTGAAGAACTTCGAGATTTGCCATTAACAGAGAAGTTAAATTTGATTAATAAAAAGGAAAATTTTATATTTAGTGATGCAGAAATTCAAGATTTTCTCAGTTATTACAAACTTTTTAAACTGCATGTCCAAGCAATGCGAAATTACGTTCCCCAGGTTTATCCTCAATCAATAACTCTATTCCGAGCATCGGAGGAAATAATTCATGACTTTGACAATCCAGAATGGTATACTAGTGACCCACTATTAGGTTGGGGCAAATGTTCTAGCCAACCCATTAAAACCATTGATATTCCAGGGGATCATTTCTCTATTTTTGTAGAACCTCATATCCGAGAATTATCTAAACATTTGAGAGTTTGTATCGATAATGCTATCTGTAATATAAATAGATAATGGGAGCAAATAACTTATGCAACTACCTCCAGGGCCTAAAACTCCTTCTTGGTTAATCGGTCTGCAATTCGAGGCTAATCCCTTTGGTTATATGGATGTTATTTCCAAACGTTATGGTGACATCGTTACTCTAATGCTTGGTTCTACACCAATAGTTTATGTAAGCAATCCGTCAGGAATAAAGGATATTTTCACAAACACCAAGGAAATTGCTGCTAGGGGTGATTTGAATCGGGATTTCGCCTTGATGACGGGAAAACAAGGAGTCCTCCAACTTGACGGGATATGTCACAAAAATCGACGCAAATTATTAATGCAGACCTTTCATGGAGCGCGGATGCAAGCTTGTGGGCGACGTATCTGTGAACTCACAGAAAAGATTATTAGTAAGCAAACAGTCGGAAAACCTTTCGTCGCATACCCAACAATTGAAGATATTACCTTAAAAGTAGGTATAGAAGTTGTAATGGGTTTAGATAAAGGAGAACGTCATGACAAAATCAAGCATTTATTTATTACTGCTCTTAGATATGGACAATCAGCAATAGATAAGATTCTGCTCAATATTTTTGGAGAGAGGGATCTGGGCCGATGGAGTCCATATGGTTATCGTCTCTACCTTCGGCAACAACTTTTTCAATTGCTATTGACCGAAGTTGAAGAACGTCGCCAGCAATTAAACTTTTCACAAACCGATATGCTTGCCGATCTTATTTTAGCTGAAGATGAGACAGGTCAACCATTAAGCAATGAAGAAGTGCGCGACCTTTTATTATCTCCTATATTTGCAGCTGGCGATGCTTCCGGAACTGCGATCGCCTGGGCTTTATACTGGATTCACCGTTTACCTACTGTGCGGTCGCGCTTGCTTGAGGAACTCGACAGTCTCGGTGACAACCCAGACCCCATGAACATTTTTGCACTACCATACTTGAATGCTGTTTGTAACGAAGTTTTGCGAATTTACCCAACCCAGTTGTTTGCATTTCCCAGGTTAGTAGAATCGACCGTCGAGGTGATGGGCTACAAGTTAAACCCTGGAACAGTACTTATTGCTAATATTTATTCGACACATCAGCGTGAAGATTTATACCCAGAGCCAAAAGAATTTCAGCCAGAACGCTTTTTAGAAAAACAATTCTCCCCCTATGAGTTTTTACCCTTTGGTGGTGGTTCTCGTGTGTGTATTGGCGCAACTTTTGCCTTATTTGAAATGAAACTTATATTAGCAACAATTCTTTCACGTTACGAATTAGAGCTAGTCAGCCAACGTCCAGAACGCCCCAAATATGGAGGTCTGATTTGTTACCCAGCTAGCGGTGTAAAGATGGTCACGCACGGTCTACGTCAACATCAAGAACAGTCACAAATATTGGCTTTTGATTTAATTTAATCTCTGAAGTTTTTTATTCCTCTACGTTGATACTGGAGTGTGTAAAGATGGTTATGCATGGTCGGCGTTAAAACTAAGGGCAGCAATAGTCACTCATTTATTGCTTGTTTTAAGTATAGATTGGGTTTTCATTCCGTTGATACATCATATTTCTGAACTGACCTTTTCAAGCTAAAAGTATATTTTATTATGGAGCTAGTAGATATGACAAAGAAAAATCAAGGTGCTGTGGTAATAACAGGAACGTCTGCTGGTATTGGTCGAGCAACCGCACTTTTACTGGATAAACAAGGATACCGCGTCTTTGCTGGAGTCCGTACAGAAAAAGATGCTGAATCACTAAAACAAGCAGCATCTGGTGTTCTAACTCCAATAATTATAGACATCACGAAACAAGAACAAATTCAAGCCGCATCTGAATTTGTTTCATTAGCAGTCGGTGAAGAAGGACTATTAGGATTAGTGAACAATCCATGTGGAATAGCGTATGGACCTTTAGAGTGTGTTCCAATAGATGATGTAAGATTGAATTTTGAAGTAGGTATTATAGGGCATATTGCTGTTACACAAGCCTTTTTACCAATGCTTAGAAAGGCTAAAGGCCGAGTCATCAACATAAGTGCAAGTTGTGGGAGAATAGCCGTCCCATACTTTGGACTCTTATCCGCTTCAAAATTTGCACTGGAGGCATTTACAGATTCTTTACGGACAGAATTATTTTCTTCTGATATTGAAGTTGTATCTATTTTGTCGGGTGCGTTTAAGACAGATATTTATAAGAAAGTAAAGGCGAGCTATGAGAGAACTTTTGCCAATATGTCGCCAGAAATGAAAACTATATATGATAAAAATTGTAGAATAAAACTGCAAGCAATTGAAGAGGAAAACCGTAATGGTCAGCCATGCGATATATTTGCAAATGTTATCTTAAAAGCTTTAGAAGATCGTAAACCTAAAAGACAATATTTTGTCTCAAGCTCTATATTGGGAATGTTAGATGACCAACTGTTTTACCTTGCAAAAAGATTGCTTCCACACCAGTATTTTTATGACACTTTTCTTTTTGGTCAACTACGAAAGAGTATGAAGCTTGATGCTTAATTCAAAAAATGGCGTTGCTGAATTTCCATTTCAAAACGCGCTAAAGTATATCTCGCTTGTGGCAGATTTCGCACGTCTTTATATTGACAATTACGTAAAGAATATGCTCCTTCTTCCAAAGGAAAATTAAGAGTGTGGCAAACAACTCACTATTACATTCAGCGAAAGAAGTGGAGTTAGAAGCGGTAAAGCAGTATCGTGTTAGCCATTTGGTTAAGGTTGAGTAAACAAATGATTTCAGTGACTAGGTGACAATATGGCAACAATTGGAAAGTATTGCAAAGCATATTTAGTAAAAACACTACGTCAATTTGACCAGTGGACGAAAAATTCGGAAAATACAAGGACAGAAAAGGAACAGATAAATGGTAAGGAAGTTGAAATAAAAAGGGTATTAACTGATGATGATTTTTTGTATTTACAAGATAATTATGTAGTTACAGATGGAATTTTTAAGGACGAGAATATCATATTTGATAATATAACACCTGCATGGAAAGAGTTCTGTCAAAAAGTTCTGGGCTTCGAGATTCCTATTTATGAAGCAGTACAAGTACAAGCATCTGAAAGTCAAAATAAAAGTAATTTTTAGTTTGGAGATAATTTCATGAACGAGTTAGTACAAAGATTGTCAGAAGGGGAACATCCTGTAGAAGCTAGTTTGAAACCTGAAAAAACAGCTACAGCACTTAAAGAAAGTATCGACCGAGGATATGTACATATCAAATTTACAAACACCAAGGGTGGTACTGATTTAGGTATTAAACTCGATTCAAAAGCATCTAATTTTAATGAAGCTGACTTTGATCATCAAACAGGGAAAGTTCATTTGGTTGGCGACCTGACACTAAACTATGTCAAAGTTAGATGTATTGCAGATATTGACCTGGCGACTTTAAATGGTAAGGGACATTTAGAACCATTAGAAGCATAAGATTTTTCCAGTTATTGATGAAGCGTAAAGCATAGCTAGTCAAATATAAAGAGGTCAAGTATGTATCAAGACGACAAAGAAGACACGACAATTTACAAAGTTGTAGTTAATCACGAAGAACAATATTCAATTTGGCCACTAGAGCGTGAAAATCCTCTTGGTTGGAAGGATGCTGGAAAAAATGGACTCAAACAAGAATGTTTAGATTACATCAAAGAAGTCTGGACTGATATGAGACCTCTCAGTCTCCGAAAAAAAATGCAGGAAACAGCTGGTAACATCCAATAAAAAAATGCGGGTTTAAATTTGCTTTTTTGAGGGTGTTTTGCATATCGATTCCACTAGAGAGAAGCATAAAAATGCTTCTGCAACTTCAAATTTTTTCAGCTTAGTAATACTTGTTCAAAATGGAGAATTTCTATGGTAATGTCCTCAGTTCAAGAGACACGAGTATGGTTTATCACTGGTTGCTCAAGTGGTTTTGGCCGAGCACTAGCAGAAACAGTGCTTGAACGAGGTGAGACGGTGGTGCTAACGGCACGGAATCCACAGCAGATAGAAGATTTAGCGGCAAGCTTTCCGGATCGTACATTAGCGGTGCAACTTGATGTAACGAAACCCGAAGAGGTACGAGAAGCAGTAAAACAGGCAATCACTAACTTTGGACGCATTGATGTACTTGTCAATAATGCTGGATGTGAAGTTGCAGGAGTAATTGAAGAAGTTCGTGATGAAGAAGTTCGACGTGAGTTTGAAACAAACTTTTTTGGTGTCTTGGAAATCCTCCGAGCGGTACTACCTCATATGCGACAACAACGCAGTGGTCATATTCTGAATTTTTCGTCAATTGCTTCTTTCGGTGCTGGTGCTGGTGGAGGTATTTATGGTAGTAGCAAACTTGCATTAGAAGGAATTTCTGGTTCGCTAGCTAATGAGGTAGCACCTTTTGGCATCAAAGTCACAATAGTTGAACCTGGCGGATTCCGTACAGATTTTTTCAACCGTTCTTATGTCTTAACTGAAACTCAAATTGAGGACTACAAACCCTTAATTGATGACATACGCCAGACAATACGGAATATACAGAACCTGTTACGAGGGGATCCAAGGAAAGCTGCTCTAGCAATGATTAAAGTGGTTGATAGTGATAACCCACCAATCAGATTGGCACTGGGATCAGATACAGTAGAAGCTATTGAAGGTGCATTAGAGTTTATGAAAGCAGAATTAGATACTTGGAGGGAAGTATCTATGAGTACTGACTTTGACGAGTTTGTTGTGAATAAAATCCAAGTTGCCAGTTAGAGTAGACTGCAAATATGGAGATAGGGGACTTGCGTAAAAATAAAATACCAGCTAGACAGTCTAAATAACAAAGAAAAGCCCAAAACCGGATTGGTACATTATTAAATCGCAAGACCCTAGGTGCGTTAATGTACGGGAATATAAATTATCTAGAGTTTAAGCTCAAATGTTAAATGACCGTAAGCACCCCTCTCAATCGGATCACTTTTTGCGGTTGCTGTAGCATAACCGCAAAAAGTGGAATATATAAAGATAAATCATGAAAACTACATACCAATTTAACTCATGGGTCACTTGTCCTAAACCTAATTCTCAAGCTAACTTACGATTATTTTCCTTTCCCTATGCAGGTGGTAGTTCTTTAATTTTTCGTACATGGGCTTCAAGCTTACCTAAAAATATTGAAATTTGCCCAGTAGAACTTCCTGGACGGGGAACGCAGATGAAATCACGTCCATTTACGCAAATGGAATCTTTAGTTAATGAGATCGCTCCCATCATCCTCCCATATTTAGACAAACCATTCGCTTTTTTCGGTCATAGTATGGGTGGATTGCTCAGTTTTGAACTTGCTCGCCATCTTCGTAAAACCTGAGTTCGATGTAAGAAAAAGCCTAAAAATAAAGCAGAGCAAGGGTTGTAACAAAAAACAGTTACTTGATTAAATATCAATAAGCTTTAATTAATGAGAATAGATTGTAATTTTGTACTGAAGAAAAGGAAATGAATTTGTGAATAAATCAAAATCGACAAATTATAGTACCAATAAACTGTCGTGATGGCGCCGAAAATCAGGAACATAAACCACGCTCGCAAAAGGGTACTTTCGTAGGTAAAGAGCGTAACTCTATTTATTTTATACTAAATATGAAAGAATCACAAAATCATTTTTTAAATATAAGCAGTTATATTAAGGTGCAAGTAGAGGCGATAGGTAAATAATGTCCTTTATCGATGCACAAAGCTTTTACACTTACGATTGTAAATGGGGAAAGAATTCGTTGGGTTGGTATTTCGGTTTTAAATTACATTTAATAATTAACGAAAAAGGAGAAATTATGTCTTTCATGGTAACACCTGCCAATGTTGATGACCGTAAACCTGTTCCAGAAATGACAGCTTCTTTATTTGGCAAGCTGTTTGGTGACAGAGGCTATATTTCCCAAAAATTATTTCAGCAACTTTTGGAGCAAAATGTTCAACTCATTACCACTATCAAAAAAAATATGAAAAATCGTTTAATTCCTTTAATGGATAAAATTCTACTTAGAAAACGTTCTCTTATAGAAACAGTCAATGACCAGTTAAAAAATATTTCTCAAATCGAACATACTAGGCATCGTTATGTTCCTAATTTTATGGTTAATATTATTGCTGGTTTAATTGCTTATACATATCAAGATAAAAAACCTTCCTTGAATCTAACTCCGGAAGATTTAGCAGCGTTACCAGAAATTAATTTGTCTGATTATGACACTAATCCTTTAGTTATTGTATAAGTCCTCACAGTCAAATTATAAATTCACACAATTTATAATTTAATGCGCTGTCAAAGGCGCGGCGCAGCCGTGTCGAAACTTCCATGCCCAAAATACTCCCAGAAGCCTATCTTTCTTACGTCGAACTCAGGTTCTAATAAGGCGCCAGGGCTTTCTTCTGGGGGAAGATTGACAAAAAGATATGTGGGTTTGTCCTGGCTTGATACTGATACAACACAGCCTTGGCTACATGCCCATAAACATCCAACTGGTTTAATTTCCAGTTCGCCAGAGGCCAAGTTTTCTTTGCATAAACCTTTTAGTTTGTCAAGTAAAACAGCGCCATCTTTGGGTTGATTTTTTGGTTTTTCTTCAGAGGAACACTGACAAGATTTACAGACAAAGAGGGTGGGTTTGGATATCGAGTCAGCCTGTGTTGAGGAGGTATTTGTAGAACCCATCAATGACTCAATGAACACCAATAATTTATTCAGCATTTCAGTTTATTTGTATACATTAATTATGTTATGCAGCTTTCAATTTTAACCGTGCCAATTTTCGATTTTGGATACACTCGCTCCGCTCAGTACAAGCTTTGGATTTTTAATTATTTTGCGCGACTCTTGCGGAGAAGCAAGTTACAAACCCTTTTTTATAAATTACCTTAATAATCTCAAAATCAAAAACTTTGTGCGGCTTTTAACAAATGCTTGGAAAGCAAATCTAGTAGTCTATTTACTCCTAATGGACCATAGACATCCCATACATCTTGACCATCTATGACATAAGCACGTCCATTCTTAACTGCGTTGAGTGAAGAGACGAGCGGCTTCTCCAGTATAAAATATCCTGATTTGCTGTGAAGGTTTGCGATAAATAGAATATCGGAATCATAATTATTTATAGTCTCAATACTATCAAAGGTAGTACACCAATCCTCTTGACTCATTGAAAATATCGGCTTAATTTTAATGCCAAGATCATCTAAAATTTGAAACCAAATCGCGTATCTTGGTGGTACTGAAAATCCATTATTACCCGCACAACCATAGATAATCACAGAAACTTCTGCATTTTTCAGTTGATCGCCTAGTTGTTTTCGCACCTCTGCAACTCGGTTTTGATATTGCACTAGAATCTCTTTTGCAACTTCTTCACGGTCAAAAAGCTGGGCAATATGCAGAAGATAACTTTTGAAAGAAAATTTTATATCATCCCAATTTATCAGCACAGTAGGTGCAATATTTGATAACTGCTTATATATTGATTTAAAGCTATCCGAACCCAAAATTAAATCTGGTTTCAGGAGGAGAATTTTTTCTAAAGAGGGTGGGTAGTTACCCACTGTCTCTATGCCTTCTATCTGATCAGATGATAAGCCAGAGGCGACACAACCTTTAGCTATCCACCACCAAGTCGGACAAGTTGTACCTACAATAGACCCTTTAACTTCAAGGGCAAATAGTGGGTCGAGAAACCAAGAATCTAAAATAATACGCTGAGGTTTAAGAGGAATGCAAGTCTTGCCAAGGGGATGCTCGACAACTTGGCACTCAGCAAACCTCGGCGCACGTTGGGTTGATATATCACTGAGTTGAATCTCTGAACTATTGCAGCCTGTAACCAAAAGAAAGGATAAAGCCATTAATAAAAATGGCTTAATTACTCTATAGTTAATAAGGTGTTTTTTCACATTCATTAAGCTAGTTATTTACAGCCTTAAACTCTATAACAATTTGTGCTACTTAACGAAACAAAGCACAAGTTAAAACTCCCAACTGACAGAACCAGTGATGGTCAGTGGTTCTCCTCTGTTAACATAGAGTGTGCCAAAGGGAGCGTTCCTAACATAATCTATGTTGAAGAGGTTACGAACATTGATCGCTGTATTTAACCCACCTCGACGGTAGTAAATCGCTGCATCAGTCCGCAGGTAATCCTTTAGTTGGAATGAGTTTGCTAGATCGGCTTGACGCTCACCAATATAAAACAGTCCTAATCCAAATCCCAGCCCTTGCAAATCCCCGTCCTGAATTGTGTAGGTTGTCCAGAGACTCGCTTGATTTTGTGGCACATTTCCCAAAAGATTACCAACTTGGCTGGGTATGGAATTATCGGCGGTGACTTGCGCGTCCGTGAGAGCATAGGAAGCAATCATTCTCCAACCAGGTGAAATTTCACCCGTAACATCTAACTCAATACCGCGACTTCGTTGTTCCCCAACTTGCAATTGAAAACCCTGTATTGCCAAATTGGGGTCGGGATCAGGAGTCAATACATTCGTTTTTGTAAGATTATAGGCGGCTAGAGTAGTTGAAAGCTTACCATCGAGAAAATCAGCTTTGACACCGACTTCGTATTGAGTCCCCCTGGTTGGAAGAAAGGTTCTATTATCTGGATTACGTCCTATTGATGGACGGAAGGACTGGCTATAGCTAGTGTAAAATGAAATATTCTTACTAGGTTGATACACCAAGCCAATTCGGGGGCTAAAAGCTCCGTCATTTTGAACTGTCTTATCACTATCAATTAGTCCAGATTCATTGGATAGCCAATCGTAGCGACCACCAATTAGCATCTTCAGATTATCACTAAAAGCAATTTGATCTTGGAGGTAAATTCCGTAGGATTGATTAGTGGTCAGTGTAGTAAAGGGGGCGGTTGGGAATTCGGGTCTTGGGACATCATAATTTGGGTTGAAAATATCTAGATCGGGCAAATTGCTTGAACTGAAAGCGCTTCCTCTGTAAAATACAAGGCGGTTGAAATCAAATCCTGCTATAAGTTGGTGGGAGATTGAGCCAGTCTTAAACTTTCCAACTAAGTCAATTTGTCCGATATAGTTACTAGTAGTAAGATTTTGTACGCCAAGCTCAAATCCTGTTAAAAAGCGATCGTCTAATAGGTTTGAATAATAAGTTTCTCGAAGAAAATAGGTATTAAAATTAATGGCAAGATTATTACGAATCTGCCAATCTTTATTTAATTCATGATTCAGGGTATACCCTAATCTATGATTTTCAGAGTTCAGTGACGGGAAATAATTCGCATAGAAACCTCTGGGTGGTAGGCGACCATCACTAAGAAGCGGAACCTGATATACTATAGGGTCTGCATGGTACCTACCATACTCATAGTAAAGATTGAGGTTTGTCCGCTCTCCTAATTTAAATGTGAGGGAGGGGGCAATGCTTGTTGTTTGAGATTTCGCGACATTTTGAAACTCTCCTCCACTTTGATAGGCGGCAATAAACCGATAAAGTACGCTTTTATCTGTATTTAAGGGTCCTGAAAAATCAATGTTAGGCTGATACCTTCCAAAGCTCCCTACTTCAAATCCTACTTTGTAGTAAGGTTCAGCCAAAGGTTGCCGAGTAATCAGGTTAATGACCCCACCTGGTTCTAATGCTCCGAACAAAACTGAGGCAGGTCCTTTAAGCACTTCTACCTGCTCAGTTGTTCCAATTAGGGAGAAATTAGGAAAAACTTGCTCGCGGAAACCATCTCGGAGACTGGAACTGAATGAATCTTCCTCAAATCCTCGGATAGACCTACGATTACCAATAGGTGAAGAACCACCAAAAGTCGAAGAAGTTTCAACCACCCCACTGACAGTTTCTACTGCCTCACTCACAGTTTTCACATTGCGATCTTCTAGCACCTGTCGCGGCACTACCTGAATCGATTGGGGAATATCTCGCAATGGTGTATCAGTTCGCGTTGCCGTACTCGCATTCGGCGCCCGATACCCATCCTGCTCCCCTGTTACCACCAACTCAATCGGGTCATCCTGCCGCGCGGCTGGTTCTTCTTGCGGTGCCTCAGTTGCAGGCTTTTCAGTAGCGAAGGGCGCCTCTGGTTGTGGTTGTGTCGCGGTTGCCGCACCTGCCACCCCAAAAACCAAACCTGTATCATCATCAAACAACTCAACCGTTGGCTGACTTGTCTCACCAACCACCGTCACCCGCACAGTATTTGCATCAACATTCGTAACAGTTATCTCAGTAACTCCTGCAAGCGGTTTTTCTGAACGGAATGTAAAAGCTTCACCTGAAGGTAAACGCAACTGCCCGCCAGAAATATCAGCAATAAAATTATTACCCGCACTACGATTTGTAACTTGCAGTTGCTGCCCTTGAGTGGTCTGTAGAATTATCTCCACACCTTTATCAGTGGGATTTGCCTTGACTCCAGTAATTGGTACAATACCCCCCTGATTGCCCCCTTCCACAGGCGGGACGTTCGTAGGGTTAGTTGGTGTCGGCGCCTGTACAAGCATCCCGGCGCTAGTAGCAGGAAATTGAACTTCACTCAGTTGAGAAATATTTTTACTTGCTTCATCAAACTTTGATCCCCGCAGTGAGTTTAGAATTTTACCCTCTTTGAGTCGGTTTTTTATGCTACTAGGAGTCAATACTGAAGATTTGGTGAGCGCAAATTCCTGACCTGTAACTGCAACCAAATTACCTAACGTAAACTTTCCTACGGTCGCAGTTGAAGATTTGCCCTGAATATCTTTCCGTACTTCTTCACCTTTAGCGGGAGTGCTGATAAAAACAACAACCGCACCTGTTAGCAGCAGGCTTTGAAACACTTGATCTAACTTCATTAATTTCCTCACACTCAATAAAAATTACCTGCTTATACCCAAAGATACAAGAGACTTAACGAAACCAGTTATCATTTAATTTAATTGAAATAACTATATTACGAAGTAGCGCAAAACACAAGACAACTAATAATTTATTTCAATTAAGTTAATGCCAAGCAGTAATTTTTTTAACCGCGTGTTTATTTGCCACATGGACAAAATACTATGTGATGAATTAAATATACTTAGCCTAAAAGTATTTCATTAAGCCAAAATAGCTTTTTTAATGCAGGTTTGCACAAGATAATACCAAATTAATGTAGTCTCATGCAAAACTTAAATATCTATATTTAGATAAGCATCTTGAAAAATGAGACACTAAACCATCTATCTAAAGATATAAATCAGTAAGCAATAGGCAAAGCTGATAAGTCATAGTTTCTTGATAAATTATGGCAATACCTGACATATTACTAAAGTTGCGAATCATTGTTAAAGTAATGAATGCTAGATAAAACGTAACTTGCAACCACTACAAAATTTTTTGACGAATCAACTGTAGGTTGGGTGGAGGTGCCTCTGTTCCCAGCATAAATAATTGTAGGCTGTTGGGTTCCGTTCCTCCAACGCCACTTGCTTTATGCCGGGAAACCCGTCCACCGCAGTGGCTCCCCAACCTACGATTAGATTTGCTTCAGTACCATTCGGCGATAAGGTCGAATGTTACTTAACTTAAGCCAAAGAACTTGAGTGTAGGCTAGATTCTCTTAGTAAAAGCAAACATTAATAAAGTTACGTTAGGTTCCGCATAAGACTAAAAGTTTAAACAATAACTTTGCCGTCTCAATGGTAGACCTGCTTCAGTACTGGAAAATACCGAGTTAATGGAACTACTTACCCCGCTACTGCGGGCAGATTTTGCAGTTTTAGAAACTTATGTCTACACCTAAGAGCTATCACTTGAATGTCTAACCACTGCTTTTGGTGGACTGGAAGACCAAGGAGTAAATACCTAAGAACTAGAAGGGTGGCAAGCGCAAACGCAAAATTCCTTCCAATTGGAAATTTTTTCTGGAGACCACTTTTTTATTCATTCAACCCAATCTCTTTTAATTGAGAATTTAGTCGAATATTTGAAAGCGTCAAATTATACAAGTCTTATACTCAGTATCAGCGGAGGCGTTGCTTTCGCTGGCTTCTTTCTTGCCTTGACTACCTGGCAGAAGTCTGAAGCAGTAAAATCAGGGAATTTAATAAAAAGGGTCGCTCTTACATGAGATGGTAAAGTTATTACCCTTTTACCAAGTGCATCATGTCAAACTCAACCCAACCACACAGTCAGGTATTAGGTTATTTACGTCAATACAGTACTTACTGTGATTTACGCCAACTAAAAACGTTTGCTTGGATAATTCATAGATTGATATGTAGCGGACAATTGAGGGGAGCATCCAGTTTTGGCAGAAACACCCAACCCCTGTCTGGAAAAATCTGAAAGAGTTTTTACCTAGATTTCTCACAAGTGAGTGGTGAGTAGATTTTATCCGTACTTCAAGCTGCACTGTAAGTGGTGCATAGTGAGTGAGAGCATGGTCTCTACTCACTACTCTCAATAAGGGAGACGAATACGTGTTGTGAAAAATGCGGGGAAAACAGTCGGAACAGTAGACTTGTCCTCTAGGGGTGAAAATTTGTCCTAAAAAGGGTAGACACACAATAATGAAAATTCTTAAACTTGTATTGAGGTTTAAACTTGAGTATTCTTATGCATTGGTAGGAGGAGTGATGAGCATCAAGTTTTTTCTGGATTTCTCACAAGTGGCTGGTTCCTTATGATTGATTAAATTTAAAGTATAATAACCATGCCAACTTTGAACTCCTGGGTCAAGAAGACATAGAAGTTAGCCATGATAACCTTTTCGCATGGCAAGAACATACAAACGCTTCTTCCTCGGTACGGATGTTTCATGGCGACCACTTCTTCATAAACTCTGCCCAACCACTTTTACTTAAAACCTTAGCTGAACACATCTTGGCGCCGACTTGTAAATAGCTATTAATTTTAGTTAACTGATGAGCAAAGCTGTTGATTCGTGGTTGTCACCACCACTTAACTTAAAATTATCAAGTCAGGAAGTTGATATTTGGCGCATTCATATTGAGACAGATGATTTTATGGTCAAAAAGTTACAGCCACTTTTGAGTACTTATGAACCAATATTCTCAGAACTTTCAACACAGCGCTCGCAACTGTTTTATATTTGTTGAACTCTTAAATTTTAGAAGTTCTACCCAACCAAATCAAGATGCTTTCACCTTTTTGTTAGATAGGTAAACAGAGTAAACTAAGTGAACCTATCAAGAGTTAGGTCTGCTCTCACGTCTAATTGCTGCTCAGTTACAAGCATTGGTTTTTACTGGAGAATAGGCTTTACTGCTTTATCCCGCAGGTCAAAATTATGTTATCGACGCTCTTACCCATTAGGTATGCCAATAACAACAGAAATATTGCCAGTAAATAAAGCCGATGACCCATTATGTATTCCAGCAATTAATCTTAAATAAAAGTATATTTTATCCACAAAGTAATCGATTAGGTACTTTTCTAATTTGGAATAATAAGAGAAAAGAAGAACTATCAGAAGCGGAACTCTTAAGTAAGTTGAGTGAAATTATTATCAAAGATTATAAAAACACAATTATATTATTAAGTTTTCTACCTACAAATGACCAAGTGAAAGCACTGGAATCTTTAATATCTCAAAAATTACAAACTAACCTAAACGTCAAATTATTACAAAAGTTTGAGGGAGGTATTGAGGAAGACGAAGGAAATTTTTATCTGTTTAACGTCAAAGAAAATGATAAATAAGTTTCTTTGCCTGTTCTAGCATAATAGGATGCTACCTTAAATCATTGTCTTGCTAGTTAAAAAAATAACTAGTTCTTTGCAATTGATTATATTTCAAGTGTAATAACCATGCCAACTTTGAACTCCTGGGTCACCTGTCCCAAACCAAATTCTCAAGCTTCAATACGTCTATTCTGCTTCCCCTATGCCGGCGGTAGTTCGTTAATTTTTCGTAATTGGTCAGACAAGTTAGCACCGAATATTGAAGTTTACCCTATTGAGCTTCCCGGACGCGGAATCCAGATGAAACTGGCGCCATTTGATCAACTTGAGCCTCTTGTCAAGGCAATTGCTCCCGCTTTACTCTCTTACTTAGACAAACCATTTGCCTTTTTTGGTCATAGTATGGGTGGACTGGTTAGTTTTGAACTTGCCCGCCTACTCCGTAACGAGTATCGCATTAATCCAGCCCATCTTTTTATATCCGGTCGGCGGGCGCCTACTATTCCTGATACAAAACCACCTATTCATGATTTACCAGAACTAGCTTTTAAAGAGGAACTACGGCGCCTCAATGGAACACCTTCTTCTGTGCTGGATAATCCCGAACTCATGCAGTTACTTCTTCCCATGCTGCGCGCGGATTTTGCTGTTTTAGAAACATATGTTTACAAACATCAACAGCCACTGGATTGCCCAATCACCGTTTTCGGTGGCTTACAAGATACAGAAGTTAGTCATGATAACCTTTTAGCGTGGCAAGAACATACAAAAGCTTCTTTTTCAATACAGATGTTTGATGGCGACCACTTTTTCATACACTCAGCCCAAGAACTTTTACTTAAAACCTTAGCTGAATCCCTGAAGGCGCCGACTTTTAAAAAGTAAAAAGATAAAAGTAAAAAGTAAAAAGTAAAAAGAAAATATTTTTACATTTTTAATTTTGCATTTTTGTACTAGTATAACTTATTGCTTCCGACTGCTTCAAATTCGGCACCTATCAGATTGTAATTTACTTTGGTAGTATAATAATCACTTAACAAATTATGTAGGAGAAATGTAGTGCCACCAAGGGATACAATTCATGAAATAGTCAAGCAGGCAGTTATTAAAGATGGTTGGATGATTACAGAAGCAGATGACCCCTACGTAATATCTTACGGACAAAGATTTCTCTTTGTTGACCTTGGGGCAAGTAAATCTACGGATAACGATATACAGGGTAGTCTGATTGGGGCTTTCAAAGATAACAGTCGTATCGCAATAGAAATCAAGGATTTTAAAGCTAAATCTTTAATTAAAGATTTAGAGCAAGCAATTGGGCAGTATGTTTTATATCGGTTACTTTTGAATAAAATAGACCCAGAACGCGAAGTATACTTGGCTATTACTGACAAACTTTATGAAGATTTTTTTAGTGAACCAATCGGTGAGCTCGTAATTAATGAACTACCATTAAAAATGATTATCGTAAATTTAGAAAGGGTTGAGATAACAAAATGGATAAGATAAACCAGTATCGTCAAATAGTTAAACAAGTAGTTACTTACTACTCACGCTTCAAACCGTCTCATGGTAATATAAGGCTAGACACCGTATTTGACGAAGCTCAAGATAGGTATAGTTTGATGCAAGTTGGTTGGGACAGAGGGAAACGAATTAGAGGCAATCTAATTTATATTACTTTGTCAGGTGAAAAAGTTATTATTGAGTACGATGGAATGGAATCAGGGATTACCCAGGATTTAATAGACAAAGGTATTCCCGAAAAAGACATTATTTTAGCTTTTGTACCAGAGACCGCGACCTCCGGGTCATTCTGATAATGCTTCGGCGCCTTCTTCACGCTTGACATATCTTAAATTTATATACTGGTGGAGCCAATTAATTTACACGCTAAAACGGTTAGAACTTTAGTGAACGCGCGTCAAAATCTTTGAGATGCAACGGAACGCAACTCATGACATAAGTCTAAATATTACCATATAGCGGCGCCTGTTGCGGTAATACCAAGTTAGGCTGTTGTCGGCACGAATACAAGATTAATGTCGCTAAAGTGTTATTGTTCGCGTCAGTAAGTTATTGACAGAAGACCTTCTTCTATAGTGGATAATCCCGAACTTCTGCTGTTACTCCTTCCCATGCTGCGCGCGGATTTTGCGGTTTTAGAAACATATGTTTACAAACACGAACAGCCACTGGATTGTCCAATCACCGTTTTCGGCGGCTTACAAGACACAGAAGTTAGTTATGATAACCTTTTAGCATGGCTTGAGCATACAAACGCTTTTTTCTCAATACTTCGGTTTCATGGCGACCACTTTTTCATACACTCAGCCCAAGAACTTTTACTTAAAACCTTAGCTGAACACATCAAGGCGCCGACTTGTACATAACTCTTATTAAAACTTAACTAATGGACGATGTAGTAGATTCGTGGTTAGAACCACCACTCAGCTTAAAATTATCAAATCAGGAAGTTCATGTTTGGCGTGTTTATATTGATACAGATGATTCCATTACCAAAAAGTTACAGCCACTTTTAAGTACTGATGAACGCTTAAAAGCTGCACGTTTCCGCTTTGAAAAGGACAGTGCAAAATATATTGTTACGCGCGGTACACTTAGGACAATTCTCGGTCGTTACCTTGATAAAAAACCAGAAGAGTTAAAATTTTCATACAATCAGTATGGTAAGCCAGCGCTGCACTCAATTAATACTAATAAACTAATTAGTTTTAATGTATCTCATTCACGCGGACTTGCCTTAATAGCTGTGGCTCAAAATTGGGATGTTGGTGTGGATATTGAGTATGTTCGCACCAATGTAAATTATGAAGAAATTGCTGAAAGATTTTTTTCACCAGCAGAAAAGGTAGTTTGGCGTTTACTACCAACTTCTGTAAAGCAAGAGGCATTTTTTAATTGCTGGACGCGCAAAGAAGCTTATATAAAAGCAAAAGGAATGGGTCTTTCTATTCCTTTAAACGAGTTTGATGTATCCTTTAAACCCGGAGAGCCAGCAGCTTTACTAAATACTACATGGGATGAGCAAGAAGTCAACTGTTGGTCACTAGCAGAAATTACTCTTGCTCCTGACTATATAGCAGCTTTAGCAGTAGAAGCAAATAATTACCAGCTTAAATTTTGGCAGTTTAATGGTTTATGTCAGAAGTTTTAATAACCCAAGTTGCGGGTTATCCTCCTCCGCGTGCTTCGCACGCGAAGTCGCTGAAGCAGCAAAGTTGCTAGAAACAAAAACTTGACTGCGTAAACACAAACAATTATGCTGTGTACAATTGTGCATCTATAATTGTATGGAGTACGAATGGGATAGTAATAAAGCTCAATCCAATATCCAAAAACATGGAATAGACTTTGCCGACGCAGTTTCTGTATTTTCGGATGCTTTGGGTAGAATTATAGTTGTTGTTTATACGTGGCGGGGTGACAGTTGTATTTGGTTAATATCTGCTCGGAAAGCAACTAAAAGAGAGCGTTTGCTGTATGAATTAGAGGAATAAATCATGGATACTGAGTATGATTTTAGTCAAGGAAAGCGTGGAGCTATTGAACCAACTCCCGAAGGTAAAACGAGGATTACAATTCGGTTAGATGATGATATTTTAACGTGGTTCCGCGAACAAGTCCATCTCGCAGGTGGTGGAAATTACCAGACTTTGATAAATAATGCATTGCGTGAATATGTACAACAGCGTCGCGAACCTTTAGAAGAAATTTTACGGCGAGTTGTGCGCGAAGAATTGAGTCAGATAAATATACGGGTGTCGGAGTAGGTTTTAATATCAAGGCTGGGCAATAATGCCCGCTCCACAATACCTTTCTCCAAATATACTAGCCATCACTTCGGCGCCAACCTTTGCTATAGTTTATATAGTACTTGTGTATGTTTTTTATATTTTAGCCTCCCCAACCCAGGCATTTTTTTGGTCTTAAAATAAAAGGCGCCTATCGATAACAAGTAGCATAAATAATATAGAGACCGTAAATTTACGGTCTCTATATTTTTATTTTTACTTAAGGATTTGGTGCGTGACGCTACAAGTCTTATAACTAGGTTGAAATTCTTTCTCGCACGTCACGCACCCTACTAACTCGCGGAATTTGTGCCCAAAAGTTCTGCAATAGCTTGACGTTCTGCTGGTGTTTGAACTGGGGGGTCTTGACGTGCGTCGGTAATTAACCAGTCTAACTGTGCTTCTTGAACATCGATGGTGGCGCCAGTTTTATCGACACAGTAGCGACCAAACACTAGTTTATCGACTAAGCGAACACCTGGTCCCAAGCGTGACCATTCAAAAATAACGCTATTATCAACGGTGGCGCCACTGCAAATCCAGCAGTTGGGGCCAATCATTGCAGGGCCTATAATTTTGGCGCCGTCTTCAATTTTGGTCATACCACCAATGTAAACTGGGCCTGTAATATCTACTTTGTCCCAGTTAACTGCAACGTTTAATCCAGTATAAATACCAGGCGCTACTTCATGACCTGGAATTTGGACGTTTTTGATTTCTCCTAATAGTACACCGCGAATCGCTCGCCAGTAATCGGGTACTTTACCAATGTCAACCCATTCAAAGTCCATTGGTTTCGCAAAAAATGGGGCGCCGATTTCTACTAATTTAGGAAATAACTGTCCACCAATATCATATTCAACCCCAGATGGGATATAATTTAAAACTTCTGGTTCAAAGATATAAATACCCGTGTTGATGTTGGTGCTAAGTGCTTCTTCAACCGAAGGCTTTTCTTGGAAAGCTTTAATGCGACCGTCTTCTTCAGTTACAACCACACCATAACTAGAAACCTCTTCACGAGGAACTGTCTTGGTGATAATAGTCGCGATTGAACCCTTAGAACGGTGCCATTTAACAGCTTCAGTTAAATCTAAGTCAATTAAGGCATCACCGCATAATACAACAAATGTATCATCGAAAAACGGCGAGAAGTCTTGAATACGTTTCATCCCTCCAGCTGAACCAACCGCTTCTCCAATTAAATTACCATCAGCAATTTTACCTTCAAAAGAATAAGCGATTTGCACGCCAAACTTTTGACCGTCCCGGAAGTAACTTTCGATTTCCTCAGCTAAATGGCTAACGTTGACCATAATTTGGTCAAAACCGTGTTGCCGTAATAATTCCAGCAAAAACTCCATAACAGGTTTTTGCAAAATGGGAATCATCGGTTTGGGAGTAGTATAGGTAATAGGACGCACACGTGTACCTTTACCTGCTGCTAGAATCATCGCCTTCATAATGTGTTTTTCCCTCGTTATTCCTCAGCCACAAGCTTGTTTACTTTGATGTTCGTGATACTTAATCATCTGTTTATTTCTACTCTAAGTCATCCTTAAAAGCACGGATAGCGGTACAAAGAGCGCTTTATGTAACCATAAGTGTAAAGATGATGACGATTAATTAGGTCATCTATCCAATTTACCCAGATTTTGGTGACTCATGTCTCAAAATTTTGGAATGCTTTGGTAGAGACGCGACATGTCGCGTCTCTACACTGCGGCATCCAATGATTTATTTGTACTAACGTCTGTGAGTAATCGAATTTTGACATCAGTGTAAAATTCTTCTTGATATAACTCCACCTTGGACTGGGCAGACAGTAGTAACAATGCCCAAAACACCCCGACTGTCTCGCTGTTCGGTGAATGATGACCTGATAAAGTTTTATTGGGCTGTGCGTGAAGCCAAAGCGCGACAAGTTGTTCTAAATCCATCCACTCCTTGTCTAACGATAGCTCACTTGCCGAATGATATAATAGCTGTTCAAGTTCAAGAGCGACTTCCGTCAAGTTTTCTTGGTGTGCTAAATCCAACGCTTGCCGCATTGTTCGCACGTTATTACCTGTGTTGCGAATGCTTCGAGGCGCCTTGACTTCTCTCTGTAGCTGAACTTTTTTGAGTTGTTCAGCCATTACATGTAGCTGTTCGATAAGTTCTGGAAGTGTAACGCGACGTTTCGATGGAGGCATTGCAGCAGAACGACGACGTAACGCGCGCTCTAATGGTAATCGAGCAGTTCGTAAAAATACGTTTTCTTCGTCTGCAAATTCACCGTCTTCAAGTTCTGGTTCTTCTTCGACCGCTTGCAATTGCGTTAAAGTATTGGCTTTGAATAATACCAACATCGAAGCAGATAGAAATGCTTGTCCTGATGTAGACAAGTCGGTTTCATATCCTCGCGTTGCTACAGTAGCCATTAGTTCGAGAAAACGGTCTATTACATCAATCACCTTCACATCCCAAGGGTCTATGTCCCCGGACTCTGCCTGGTGAATGAGTTGTGTAATTGTCTCTAATAGCTCGGAGGCATCCATTAATTAGTACAAACTATATTTTTTCGTTTTATCTTAATTAGGACTTATGCACAGAAACCTGGTTTCTAACCAAAATCCTCGTTTTTATTACAAATTATCGATCAAGAAACCAGGTTTCTAAGATTGTTGGCGCCGTAAACGCCTTCGTTAACTAACGGTACAAGTATTACATGCTTACAGCCAAAATCTTATAAGAAAAGTTTTTTTCAGGCAAGTATTTTATGATATATTGATATTTAAGCATTAGTTAAATTTTATACTTTTATTTTGTAAATACTGACTGAACTTTAAGCTTTGTCTAAATACTGGTTAAAATAAGCACAGGTAAAAAAATTACTGATCTTGGAGTTTGCTAGCTTTGAAAGTGTCATATGTGCCCTTAATTGTACCAGCGATAGGGATAGCGACAATAGTTCCGAAAAGTCCAGCGATTTCAAAACCCATTAATATTGCCACAAAAATCCAGAGTGGATTTAAGCCAATAAAATTACCGATTAATCTCGGCGCCAAAAAGTTATCCTTAACTTGCTGCATAATAACCGAACTGAGTCCGACTTGAAGTCCAAGACTCCAGTTTTGCAGCAGTACAAGCACTGTGACTAATCCAATTCCTAACGTAGCTCCAATTACAGGAACTAATTGAGAAATACCAATCACAATTGCAAACAACAAAGCAAAAGGCACCTTGAGTACAATAAAAATGGGGATCAGACAAGCAGTCATAAACAAAGCTAGCAAAATTTGACTGAGAAAAAAATAGTGAAAATTGAGTTGTATCGATTTTGTCAGGGGTTCACGGATATTATCGGGTAAAAGACTAGATAAACCAAACCAAACAGTGTCACCATAAAGCAACATGTAAAACGCTAGTACAATAACTAGTATAAAATCTAATATCCATAACACAATCGAAGAAGCAAAACCGACTGCACCAGAAGCTACCTGCTGTACTACATTTTGAATATAAATTTGGATATTGGCATTAATCTGCTTGCTAACAACGGTAAAATCTAGAGGTAAACGCCGTTCCCTGGCTAATTTCTCTAAAAAAAGCAAGTTTGATTGACTCTGAGTCAATAAATTGGGTATTTTGTTCAATAATTGTGTAGCTTGGTCAATTATGACTGGTACTAGTGTTACACCGAGTATCACAAAAACCATCAAAGTAACCAGCAAAACGAGGGTAACAGCTTGCGTGCGGTTCAAATACGCGCGTTCAAAAAACTTGACAAGGTAGTTGAGCAAAAAAGCCAGAATAGCAGCAACACTCAAAATCGTGATAGGGTGCTGGAAAAAATTGAACAACTGTGACAGTATCCAAACATTGAGAGCGATAATAGGACCGCTCAGACCATAAAATAGTAAATTTTTAAATGTTGCTGAACGGCGCATAATAAGGGCGGGTTTACGAAATTTTTTATGATAACTAGGATATAGGTTAACTCGCCCATACAGCTTTGCGCGGAGTTAAGATAATAAGTCAAGCCAAAAGGAGTGCAGTTGATGGATAAAAGCATAGCAGACCTACGCAAAGACTATACCTTACAAGGTCTCCACGAAAACGACGTAGACACCAACCCATTTGTACAGTTTAAACGATGGTTCGACGAAGCGCGCTCTTCCCAACTTCCTGAACCAAATGCAATGACACTTGCCACCACCACACAAGAAGGTCAACCATCAGCACGAATAGTACTATTAAAAGACTTTGACGCACGAGGTTTTGTTTTCTACACAAACTACAACAGCCATAAAGGGCAAGAACTAGCAGAAAATCCCCAAGCAGCACTGGTGTTTTGGTGGGCAGAACTCGAACGTCAAGTAAGAATATGCGGGCATGTCGAGAAAGTATCAGATACAGAGTCAGATACGTATTATTACAGTCGTCCAATATCGAGTCGTCTCGGCGCCTGGGCATCAGAGCAAAGCGAAGTGATAGAAAACCGCGAAGTATTAGAACAGCGTTTTAAAGAATTAGAAAGTAAATATTCAGACTCTTATGTTCCACGTCCCTCACATTGGGGGGGTTTACGAGTTATTCCTTATGAAATTGAATTTTGGCAAGGGCGCCCAAGTCGTTTACATGACCGATTACGATATACTCTTAATGAAGAAGACGGCAGTTGGAAAATTGAACGCTTATCACCGTAATCTTGTAGCACAGGCATCAATCTTGTAGCATAGGCGTCTCGCCTGTGCAGTCATATAGTTATTTATAGGACGGGCAAGGATGCCCATCCCACAAGAGCTTGATTATAATTTTAATTATGAAATTTTATGTAAGTATTCAGTGTTAATACTTAGATATATAGTCAATATTTATGATAAAAATTAAATTAAGATTGTTATTTAATCTACTTGTATAATTGTAGTTACTGTGCTTATGCAGAAAGGTAAAATCGGGATTCAAGTACTTCGTATATTAAAACAACGTGACTTAAAGCAGCGTGAAATTAGTCAACTTCTTGGTATTCCACAACCAGAAGTATCTCATTTAATGAAGGGAGAATTTCAACGCTTTAGTGAGGGAAAACTTCTAACTTTTCTTAAACGACTCGATACGGAAATTACCTTACATCTTCGTCCTCGTCATGGAGACTCACTAAAGAGTGAAACTATAATCTCGCTGTAGAAATTATATGTTAGTACTAAGTCCGATAGCCGTTGAAAATTCATCGGTGAAGAGTTCGTCATAAATACCGTTCTCGTAGCTCAAACATTCTTTATAAATTTGAGATTGTATCATTGGAATTTTTTATATAGAAAAACGATTATTTTTTAATCCTTCCTCAAGTAGAGGATAAGTTTCCTCATCATAATCCGATTCATCTTGCATCCATTCAGAAACAAGCTTGTTCACATTTTCTATGCAATTATTTTTTACCTCTTTTTCTTCAATAAGCTGAATATAAATTGCGGCAAATACTGGACTTATTTGTTTACTAAGATGAGAGATTATTTCATGATTTCCGTGACTGGAAATGTTATTTTTCTCAATCAATTCATCAACTTTAACTCTTATCTCTATTAATTGTTTGAAAGTCAATAGTTCTAATTGTTGCTCAATTAAGTATAGCGGTGATGATGTATCTTGCATAGCTTTTCCAATAATCATGTTGTTTTTGTTTTTTCACTGCGACTGGTGCCAAATCAGCGAACATACCGAGAACCAACTCGTACAATCCTTTCTTTGTGCATTTGGGTAACGTTTTTCAAGACGATTACAAGCTGAAATTTCATCATCATCTATTTCCCAGGCGCCTGTAGAAATATCGACAGCAACTATTTTACTTGCACTACCGGGTTGAAGCTGCGGATAAATATCGCGTTCGTAAATCTCATCACCCAGTCTTGCAAATTCTTCTTTACTAAATTGCGGTTGTCGAAGTGCCATAATTTTTCATTATCGTTTTTCTTATAATCTATAATTGTACCATTTTAGTTGAAGATACAATACTATTCTTATCTATTAGTGCGTAGAGGCAATATAAGCGTGCTTTCATCACGGTTACAATTGAATTTAACTCGCTTGCATTTGTAAAAAGCGTAACATTGAAAACAACTATATAATTAATTCTGGACGGGGAGTAGCCCAAAAATTACCTTTACCCTATAGGTGATTGTTTTATGGTTAAGCTAGAACAACCAGAAGCTGGCTTCAGAAACGTAAATCCATATAATAAACTGCTATGAAATACGGTGAGTTGATTCAATTTGAGCCTATTGAAACTGTAATACAGTTACAGGACGCTAGCGAGTTGGCTGAAGCACAGCGACTGGTTGCTACTTATGTTATTTCCTCAGAAATGGCGGAAAGACTTACTTCTACTGTTCGTAATCCATTAATCGCGCGTGCGTTGAAATTAATTGGCTTTGCCAAACTTTCTGGTTCTGGTTTGCGCCAAATCTCCCGTGGGTATGATGCAAAACGTCGTCCTCCTATTATTCAATCTGAAGACCAAAACAACCGCTTTTACATCGAGCTTGATTCGCGTCCATTACAAATTATTGCCGATACTTTTTGGAAACAGCGTTTGGGAGTTACTATTACTCCTGAAGCTGCAAAAATCTTGGGACTTTTGGGTAGTGTTCCTGCGGGGATGACTCTTGCAGAAATTTGTTCGGGAACAGGCGCCGACAGTGATGACGCACTCGTAATGTGCCAAGATTTACAAAAACAAATGCTAATTGACTTTGAAATAGAAAAGTATAAGCTGAAATCGCATTTGTTAGATTTGGCACTCTTAGGCGCCTGAAGGTAGTTAAAAATATGTTTGAGTACTTGCTTCCAGAATATTTTTACATTTCTACGTGATTCAAATGGCAAAATGTATACAGAAAAACAAATAGAAACTTTATTTGGTGCCAAAACATTAGAGTATCTCAAAAATAAAAATATAGGTGGTATTAGTAGTAACAAAGGAATTAAATATGAAGATATCTTTGCTGTTTATCAACTGGCTTTGTTGTCAAGATGTGTAATCGAATGTAATAAGGAAATAGATATACTAAGCCAGTGTTTTGCCTTTGTTGACGACTTGATAATTGATTGCAAAACGGAAGCAGTACTAAGACACTATCAACTCAAAAATAGTTCTAATGTTGTCTGGGGAGATGGAGAAAAAACAATATGCGACGATTTTCAAAACCAATACACCTTAAATCAAGCCATATCTAGGGAGTCTGAAATATATCTTGTAGTTTCTTCACAGGAACTTAGAGAAAAATTAAATAAAAGTATACCTAATGATATAAAGAATTATAGTAAGGTATTGTATTTTTGCTATGATAATAGTTTACCTCGAATAATCGACAAGGAGCTTGATTTTAGACGCTCAATTGAGTACCTATGTGCTTTTGACAATCCAGACCCAGACAAACTTGAATGTGTAGCATCTGTACTATTAGGAGCTTGGACAGCAAGTGATAAATCTATTGCATCCGTAATGGATATACTAAGAAAAGCTCAAGAGTTCATTCCTTCATACATTCGCAGTTTCCAAGCTGGATTAGATTTAGACCCTGAAGTAAAAAAAATCTTAAATAATGTTAATTCATTTACGTACAAAATTTCAAGAGGATTTTTATGTTGGGAGTTTGAGGACGGGCTTGAGGAAGGTATACTTTCCTACAGTATTGAAACCGAACGTTTCCAAAAATTTCAGGAGTTAATAAAAAAGAATCGACCTACTTGTTTTGAAGAGTTAGAGGTCTTTTTAATATGACTAGAGCTTATTCAGACTTCTGTAATGATGATATCCAGACTTGGTTAGAAATTTTAGCTGATAAAAGTATTGAGCCTCAGCTATACAAAAAAACTATGATCCAGCTTGGTAGTAGCCTGGGTGATTGCATTTTGGCTCAAATTGATAATAAAGAGTCTGATGTGTATTTAGCATCTACAGTGGAAGATGCTGATTTTTTGGCTAAGGGTATACTAACTAGTTTAGAAAATAGGTTGTCTAAACTTGCTTTTGCTTGTTTTTGGAATAAACGTTTTTCTCCTTTTGAAATAGAAGATTTAAAAGTTGCTCCGATTTTAAAAAAATATCAAGAACCGACTGAAAATAAAATTAAATATTTAATAGTTGTAAAATCTATTATTTCGGGTGCATGTGTAGTCCGAACAAATTTAGTTAATCTGATTCAAAAAATTGAGCCGGAAAAAATATTTATAGCGGCACCTGTAATTTACTACAATGCAGAAGAAAAGCTCAAAAATGAATTTGAAGAACATATTTATCAGAAATTCAAGTTTTTCTACTTTGCTAAGGATACAGAAAGGACTCCTGAAGGTGAAGTCATTCCCGGAATAGGTGGAAATGTCTACACAAGATTAGGTTTTAAAAATCAGGATGACAAAAATCAATATATTCCAGAAATAGTAAAGCAAAGACGTGCTAATCTTCTTAGTCGTAATAACACTTTAGAAAGGGATAAAACTTCACACATTTCTTTCTAATAGTTATATACTTAAATCAATGCTATTAAAGCAAGAGAGGCGCCTAAAGGTAATTCAAATCATGTTTAAGTATTTGCTTGCAAAAAATTTCGGTATTTTTAAGCGCTTAGAATGCCAAGAACATCAAAAAATAAATATTATCATTGGTGAAAATGATACAGGAAAGAGCTATATCCTAAAGCTTTTATATACTATTGCCAAGAGTGTCGAAGAATATACGAAACTTTCCGATGAAAAAAGCTGGGAACAAATTTTATCAGATAAAATGCTTTTCATATTTCAACCCAGTAAGCTTAATCTTGGTAGAATAGTTCGTAGAAGCGGTAACACTCTACATGTAAAAGCACTACTACAAGGGGATAAATATAGTTTTTCGTTTGGTAAAGGCGCCAAATATAGTATAACTGAATGTGGGGAAGCTGCGAAGAAACTAGATTTAAATGCTTTATACATACCTTCAAAAGAATTTCTCACCGCTCTTGATAATATAGAAACATTTTATAAACAGCTAAGAGCTTTTGGTTTTGACCAAACTTATCAAGATTTAATTGAAGTCTTAGCAGTACGAGCTTCTATTAAAAAATTGGATAAACCTCTCGAAGATGTTCTTAACTCCTTACAAAATTTATTTCAAGGAGAACTCAGTGTAGAAGAAAAACGATTTATCTTTAAATGCTGTGGCGAGAAATATGAACTGTCACAAGTGGCAGAAGGTATCAAAAGAATTAGTTTATTGACTACATTAATTCGTAATGGAGCAATTAAAAAGGGTACGATTTTATTTATTGATGAGCCAGAGACGAGCTTACATCCTCGTACCATCATTGCTTTGTGTGAGATACTTTTTGCACTGAGTCAAGCTGGTGTACAAATTTATATGGCTACTCATAGCTACTTTGTACTAAAGAAGTTTGAATTAATCGCGCGTAAACACCAAGAAAGTATTCAGTTATGTTGCTTGGAAAAAGCAGAAGATATTAACGCTAAATTTTATGATATTAGAGAAGGAATGCGGGATAATCTCATTATCGATACATCTATAAAGCTCTATGAAGAAGATGTTAGGCTAGATATTGAAGCGTGAGTATGTCATTTTGCCCATGTAATGCATGTTACCTTGGTGAAAGACCAGACAACGATTAAAATGAAACTATCTTAGTGCTGCTATGTTAAATTCTGATCCCCCCTAACCCCCCTTAGTAAGGGGGGAACAAGAGAAATTATTAGCCCCCCCTTATCAAGGGGGGTTGGGGGGATCAATTCTAGATAACCTAATTTTAATCGTATCCAAAAATACAATGCTCGATACATGGTTATGGAGTGAAGAACATCGGCAGTTATGTAAAGTTATTGAAACCCAAACACTTTGGGGCAATACTTTCTGCCGTATATGGCTACCTAACCAAGATACACCTACTAAAAAACCTGATAAAAAGTGGCAATAACTTATAAAATCACTACCTTCACCAGTTATGGAGCCACGGTGAATGCCCCTATATTCGTAACCTTCATTTCTTCTCGTTCAAGTGGAACTTGAACTTCAGTAGGGTTAACCTTTCCCTTTTGCCTCCCCCCAGACTTGTTGCTACCTCCCAGATGAGCGCTTTTTATGGGTCTTTTTCTGAGATTCAGCTACTAAGGAATCTAGTAAGAACTGAAGTACGGTATCGAGTTGAAACATACGGGGTCTACGGACAAAGAACTTTTTCAGCCATGCTGAAATCCTTCTCCAACCTCCCCCAAAACCTACGTCTTTCCAATCCTCCGGTCGAAAAAACGTAGTGAGAGTTTTTAACCATTTCTGGGGGATATACTCTCGAAAACCCATAGCTCTTCTAGCTATTACCATTGCAGCAGAACTACCACTATTCAATGCGTATTTCTGCATATATTTAACCATTCCTATGACACTAGTCATGAATGGAGATTTAAATAAGATCAAGATTCCATATTTTTCTGCTCTAACAACAAGAAAAGAACGAAATTTATCATAAATGAAAGCTGACAGCATCCGATTATATTCTTTACTGCCGCTATGTCTCAATTGATTCTTCTTTGTTGAAAAATCAAGGTTTTCACACGCAATTGGGCATTGATAAATTTCTGCTAGCTTAACAATTTCACATACAATATCACGAAGTTTAGCTTCTTTCTGTCCGGTGGTACCTGTTGGAATTGCAAAACTGATGGCATTACGACATCTTTCTGGATTTCCATCACGTTTAATATAAATTACATCAATAGTTTCAGCATTTAAGTCAATTCCAATACAACCATTATTTATATTAGAAATAGTCGGAACGTCTTGAACATAAGTAGTTAAATGTATATACCACTGGTCGTTTTTATGTTCGCGTCGAAAACATTGAACTGTAACTGGTTTTCCTGACTCTAATGCGTAAAGTAAATTGTGTTTACGTTGCCCAGATACCTCAAACTGAAGACTAACTGTATCTCCATATTTCTCACGTAAAAATCTTGGTACAGTAAAGATAACATTAAATATATCGTTGTTTATATAAAATATTTTGGCTACAGGATTGTTTCCTGAAACTGAGCCTTTACCAACACTGTAGAAGTTTCCACCACGCTTTTTCTCCCAATCTACACGCCATTGGGCATGAGATGAGTAACCGTTCTCTTCTAAATGATATTGAGCATTAAACAGCTTGGAACTGCCAAAGCATATATGTAATCTTTTAGCAAGTTCTAATTCTTGTTTTTCAACTTGTTTCCGCTCAAGTCTGCTAACTTTTGATTCTAATCCCATTAACCGTCTTGCAAACCCTTTCATATTTTTTCGTGAGGGGTTTGCTAATTGTTGTTCCATTAACTCAATTGTAGCAGCAACAGATTTCCAACCTGCTGTTAGGTCATCATTTAATGCTTTTATTCTTAAATCGCGTGCTGTTTTTAGTTGGTCAAATGTTCCTGATGCATCACTTGCTACTGAATCAGCCCATGCCCAATCAATATCAAACTTTCTTTGAAAAGTTTTTTCAATGTCATCCTCTGATTGACCATTTTGTAATCCATTTAATGCTGTACGCATTATTGACTGATATTTATCACCCCAATCTGACAGGAATGAGTGATAAGGCAATTTCGCTTCAACCCCAATTCGTAATTGTGGAGTACGCGTACCGTCAAGATTTTTTGTTTTTGAGTAAGAGCGATGTGTTAACTCACTCAATAAAGATTTTACCATCTGAAAACTGCTCGACCTACAGTTGTTTAATTATTTATATTTTAACAGATGATATTGATTTTTCAACCCATATTTACAACTGTAATATTTCTTAATTTTTAAATTAACACAAAATAGTTAGTCTATAAATGAAAGCGCGTTTTGTAGATAAAAGATAAATTATAATTCTTTTCAGACCAGTGTTTGATTGTTATATTTATCACATAATTAATATATAAATGCAGATTTTATAAATGCTCCGTATTTTCAAAAATATTAGTAGATTTTAAGACTTTTTACCGGATTTTAGCACCATAAATACGAGCAGTATAACTAAATTACTACATTACCGCGTTGATAATTCATCGCTGAAGAGTTCGTCATAAATATCGTTCTCAGAACTTAACCATTCTTCATAAGCTTGAGATTGTATCATTGGTACAGTAGTTTTTTCTTTACTTTTTAATAAAACTGCAAAATCCAGTAATGTAGACAATTGCTCATCATTGAGTTGGTCAATTATAAGTTCAAGTTTTTGGCGAGTGTTCATAGTACTAGACTTATTAACTACCTTGAGTATAACTTGAATTATCTGGAGACGATTGAGGGTGAAGGCGCCCTCTTAAAAGTTACAATTTGATTTAATTTGCTTGCATTTGTAAAAAGCGTAACATTAAGATTTGAAATTTCGGATTATTGCGGGTTTGCAAGAGACTTTGTTTGATAATCCACGTTTTACTTTTGAAGCTGATGCAATGCGACGGGTAAAAGACCGTTACGACCAAATTTTAATTGCTCGTCGTGATATTAAATATGTAGTCGCAGAACGTTTATTAAAGAAGACTACTGACCGATGAGTTACGTGATAGTTTATGTTTGTATGACCCGGTAGCAAATGATTTGGGAGGAGATGCAGCAGATGATTTGCTGTCTGAGGTAGAAACAGTACCAACTAAACTGGCGCCACTGCTGCATGGAGTGTAACTAAATTATTAATTAAAAATAAGCATGTTTTTAATATTACTGATTAATTCAGTCCATTTTAATGGACTTAAGCTATTAGCCTACGGGTTTTAATCCTAGGCGGGTAAATAAAATTACATGTATAAGTATAATGGAACGGGCAAGGATGCCCATTCCACAAGAGATATATTTAGGTTTGTTCTGTAACTACTGGTTGAGCAAATTGTATTGTGGGGTCGGGGAGTATGTTGTAGCGGATGTATATTCCTAGCACAACTAATAATATGATTATTAAGGCGCCTATACCTAGTGGACTTGGGAGCCAAAATACTACTTCGACGTGGTTAAGTGTACCTGGGTTGAGATGCCAAGTTAGTTGTTTGCCGTTGGTTTCGGGTAATACGGGGTTTTCTGTTGGTTCGATGATATTTTTGGCGCCCCACGGTGTTTTTAGGCTAAACTCTAGGTCTAATATTGAGCCTGCATTTGCTAGTACGTTACCGTTATTGGATATTAATGCTAGCGAGCTTAAGTCTAAGTCGTAAATTAACTTGTTCCGAACTAGTAACAGAAAGTTGTTCTGGAACAGTAGTATATTTGATTCAATTTTTGGTAAGTCTGTATTAACGTCCTTGTATTTACCTTTTTCATTTAGATTAGGGTTGAAGAATTTATTAAACTTGGTTTGTAATTCTTCGGCGTTGTTAAAAGGTATTGTGACAACAACTTCTTCTCTAGAAAGGCGCCGTATTTTACCATCAAGTTTACGCGCGCGACGTTCAATACTGTCTAACCATTCATATACTGAGTCTCCACTAAAGGTAGTGAGACGTTCGCCTAAGTGAATATGCTGGACAAATTCACCATAGTTAGAGTTATTGAAGTTTACACTAACGTCATATTTTACACAGCCTGATAACAATAAAGATGCTAAGGCTATCAAGAAAATAATCCGTGCGCGTTTTGAGATGCCTTGAAATAGATTTTTAAGATATTTAGTTTTTCTTGCAACCAGTCGAATCATATAGCTTTGTTCCTTGACGAGTTACGCATGAAAATTTAACCAAAGTAAATATGAAAGCGTTATCGCAACCCCTATTAAAGCAACCCAAATAAAGCGATTATCTTCGGTGTTGACTTGGCTTAAGTCTACATATTCTTTTTCTGGAGCTTTGGAAGCTGTATTTGATGAAACATTCGTTACAAACTTGGTTTTATCATTATTACTCGATACGGCGCCCATATCTGGTATTTCTGTCAACCATTCCTTGGGACGGTTCAATTTAGGCGCCTTCCAAATATACTGTAAGCGTTTTGCTTGTGTACTAGTATCAATATCAGGATGACGCTTAAGTTGCTCACATAAGTCAACAGCATCTTGGTTTCGTCCTGCTGCTTCATATGCTGTTGCCAACCAAATTTGCACCTCTCCACCAAAGCGGGTATTACGAGCAACAAGCGAATTCGCTCGCTCTAAACTTTCAACAGCTTCACGGTATTTCCCGTTTTCAAACGCCACTACCCCGCTCTGATAAAGGCTTCTAGCCATTTCAGTACTATCTATACTCATTTTTATTGCATATCCCCTCAAAGCACTTCTTTTATTGTGCCAATAGCTGGGGATATCTTAAAAATTCTTTCTTTGTGTCCTTTGTGCCTTTGTGGTTCATACCGGGAGCAGGGCACCTTCTCTACTCTCCGTGTACTCTGCGTCTCTGTGGTAAAAAATATATTCCTGCACATCACAGGACAGATATGCTACAACTTCCCAAAACTATCTTGTTAAAAACCTTATTTCAAAAATTCCTCAAATTCTTTAACTGCAACACTTGAGCCGACTTGCCAACCTCGTTCAATATATTGTGGGATTAAAGTTTTTACATCAAAATCAGGAAAATTATAACTTGTTTGGCTTTCCCTGTATTGTTTTTTATCATATTGGTAAATCGATAAGCCACTTTTTCGATAAATCCAAAGTTCCGCAGGGGCAATTACTTGGTAATCTTCTGGTTTCGTCATTGACGTTAAATCAACTTCGATGGCTAAATCGGGAGGTGGGTCATTTTGTAGGTCGATACGCTCTTTACCTAAAATGCGTTGACGATTTTCAATGTAGAAACAGTAATCAGGTTCTGCTCCTTGTTGATTACTATACTTTAAAGTAATCGGTGTAAAAGCTTCCCATTTCTTAGAACTATTTCTGAGTAATGTTTTGACAAAATCTGCCAACATGTCAACATTTTTACCATGTCCTAGTAATGGCGACAGAACCCTAATTTCACCAGTTAAACTACTGTATTTAATTCTTAGTCCTGATTTATCCTGCCGACGAGCAAGTAAATCTTCGTAATCTTCCCACGTTCTACATCTCAGGATTAATTCATCCCCTGGCGCCAGTTCTATCTTATCTTCAGTGATAGTAGGTAAAGTCATAAAAACCTCATGGCATTGAGTAATAAGTTTAGAACATAGCGCCATCATAATATTTTATCCTCCCACGTGAATACCAGGGCACAAAGGACACAAAGAAAGAATTATAGGAATCCGATTTGATAATTGAAAAAATATAAGTAGCTGTAAGGTGGGCAGTGCCCACCATCTCTCGCTCTTAGTCTAGCTTTGGTGGGCAGTGCCCACATAAGCATATATTTCAAAAATCAAATAGTAATTCTATATTATGATAGTCAACCGTTTGCAAGACTATAACCTAATCGCAGACCATCTGAAGCTCTCAAGATAACGTAAGCTTTTTTGAAAACAGGAGCAGGTGTTTGTACTCCTCGCATATGTCTTCTTCCCTGAAAAGTACCTGACATTTCTACTAAACGTACTTGAAGTTGGGCATCGGGCTGAGTATCATCTATTGGCTCTCCGAACTGCCTAGCTTCAAAGTAGGTCATCAAAGCACACCTAATAATTGTCGGGTTAGTTGCTTTAAACCTTGCTCCTGATTGTAATGCTTTTTGTATTGCAGCTTCTTCACCAATATCGGCGCCTGGGTTAATTTCTTTAGGTAAACCAGGTAAGGGTTCATTATCTACCCCTGGTAGTTCATAATTATTATTTTGATGATTTGGTGCTGGCATAATATACCTTAAAAGTTGATGTACAACTGGAGAATTGCATGTCTAGTCAAGAAGTTTTTATATTCGGCGCCTCTTTTGCCCAACTTAGGTTGTGGTTCTTTGACCAGCTTGTACCGGGCAATGCTATATATAATGTGCCTACAGTTATTCGTTTACATGGTTCGCTCAATCAAAGCGCGCTCGAATTCGCATTAAACGAAATTGTCCGGCGCCATGAAACATTACGCACTACATTTAGAATACTCGAAGAGCAATTAGTACAGGTTATTGCCCCAAGTTTGCTGATATCTATTAAGACATTTGAGTTACCCACACAACAAAGTGAAGCACAAGCTAAGTATATTATTACGCAAGAAATAGAGCGTCCTTTTGATTTGTCTTCAGGCCCATTGCTAAGAGTGATATTACTTAAGCTTTCAGAGAATGAGCATATTTTGTTACTGAATATGCACCATATTGTTTGCGATGACTGGTCTATTGGAGTGTTAATTAGTGAGTTAGGCGCCCTTTACACTGCCAAAATAAAAAATCAACCATCCCCGTTATCAGAACTACCTTTACAATACGCTGATTTTGCAGAATGGCAACGCGAGTGGTTAACTGGAGAAGTTCTAGAAAATCAGTTAGCTTACTGGCGCCATCAATTAAATGGTATTACAATGCTGCCTTTACCTACCGATAAACGGCGCCCTAATATTCAAGCTCCTAAAGGAGCTACACAATTTTTAGAGTTACCCCGTTGTTTAGTTGATGCACTCGAAAAACTATGTCAAAAAGAAGGCGCCACTTTATATATGATATTGCTGGCAGCATTTCAAACATTGCTTTACCGCTATACATATTCTGATGATATTACCGTTGGTTCACCAATTGCCAACCGTAACCGTAGTGAAATTGAAGGATTAATTGGCTTTTTTGTCAATACTTTAGTGTTGCGTACCGATTTTTCAGGAAATCCAACTTTTCGCGAACTATTAGCCAGAGTACGGGAAGTTACATTAAAAGCATATAGTCATCAAGATTTGCCGTTTGAAAAGCTCGTTGAACATTTACAACCAGAACGCAAGAGCAGCGCAAATCCTTTTTTTCAAGTTGTATTCGGTTTCGAGAATGCACCAATGCAGGAATTAGAACTGCCTGACTTGGTGCCGAGTTTTATGAATATAGATTTAAAAACAACTCGATTTGATTTAGAATTACACTTATGGAAATGTTCTTCTGATTTTAGAAGTTTATGGGGTGGAGACTGGAAACATTCAGAGGGTATTAGAGGAGTAGTAGTATACAACACTGATTTATTTGAAGATGCGACTATTTCTAGGATGTTAAAGCATTTTACAACACTTTTAGAAAGTATTGTTGCTGACCCAGAAGAACGAATCACGAATTTACCAATTTTGAGTGAAGCTGAATTAAACCAAATGTTATTTGAATGGAATGATACTCAAAGCGATTATCCTTCAAATCAATGTATTCATGAATTATTTGAACAACAGGTTGCACAATATAGTAATAATATTGCGTTAGATTTTGAAAATGTAGAGACGCGATATATCGCGTCTTTACAATATGATGAATTAAATAATCGTAGCAACCAAATCGCACATCATTTACAAAAATTAGGTGTAGATACAGAAGTTGTAGTTGGAATTTGCGCTGAACCTTCAATTGATATGATTGTAGGAATGCTAGGTATATTAAAAGCAGGGGGAGCATATTTACCATTAGACCCTAGCTATCCTGTTGAGCGTCTCAACTTCATGTTAAAAGACTCACATGCTCAAGTTTTGCTTACACAAGAAAAATTTGCTCAACACTTTGAAAATTTCTCGTATCCAATTGTAAATTTAGATTCATATTGGGAAATAATCGCGCACGAAAGCAAACAAAACTTAAATAGCGAAACAAGAAGTGATAACTTAGCTTATATTATTTACACATCAGGTTCTACAGGTACACCGAAAGGAGTTACAATAACTCATAAAGCCGTAAATAGACTAGTTCGCAATACTAACTATATAAATATCACTCCTAATGATAAAATAGCTCAAGTTTCAAATACTTCCTTCGATGCCGCAACGTTTGAAATTTGGGGAGCATTACTAAACGGCGCCCAACTTATCGGCATTAGTAAAGATATAATACTTTCACCAACCGAATTTGCATCACAGCTAAAACAAAAAGATATTAGTATATTATTTTTAACAACTGCCCTATTCCAAAAAATCGCTAGAGATGTACCCCAAGCGTTTTCAACCTTAAAATACTTACTATTCGGCGGTGAAACAATTGATACCAGATGGGTAAAAAAAGTTATCCAGAATAAGGCACCGCAGCAACTAATCCATGTTTATGGGCCAACTGAAAACACCACATTCTCTTCTTATTACCCCATACACGAACTACCATTAGCAACATCAATACCAATTGGGCGCCCAATCTCCAATACACAAATCTATATATTAGATACACATTTACAACCTGTACCTATTGGTGTTGTTGGAGAAATATATATAAGTGGTGATGGACTAGCGCGCGGCTATATAAATAATGTTGCAACAGATATCTTGTGGAATAATGTTGCAACAGATATCTTGTGGAATAATGTTGCAACAGATATCTTGTGGAATAATGTTGCAACAGATATCTTGTGGAGCGGGCATCCCTGCCCGCCCAGTGTAAATGGAAGGGACGGGCAAGGATGCCCGTTCCACAAGAGTTTATCTCACAATAAAAATATTTATAAAACGGGTGATTTGGGAAAATATCTCCCAGATGGCAACATAGAATTTATCGGTCGCATTGACAACCAAGTCAAAATTCGCGGTTTCCGCATCGAATTAGAAGAAATAGAAACCCTTCTAAATCAACATCCAGTAATTAGAGAAGCAGTAGTCATTGCGAAAGAAGACATTCCAGGTGATAAATATTTAGTTGCTTACATTGTGCCTCAACCGCAACAGCAAGTTACAACTAATAATCTACGCGCGTTTCTTAAGCAAAAATTACCAGAGTATATGATACCAGTAGCTTACGTAGTATTGGAATCATTACCATTAACACCAGCAGGTAAAGTAAATCGTTATGCCTTACCTAAGATAGATACGCTCAGTCTAAATGTAGAAGAAAATTATGTCGCACCTCAGACTGATGTCGAACAGGTGTTAGTGGAAATTTGGGCAAACATCTTGACAATGGGTAAACAACCTATAGGAGTTCATGACAATTTCTTTGAGCTAGGTGGTCATTCATTAAAAGCAACTCAGTTGACTTCCCGAATTCGAGATATTTTTCATATAGATTTGCCATTACGCAGCTTGTTTGAGGCGCCAACTATTGCTAGTCTTGCTAAATGCATTAAAATGCTTACTGACACTAGCTCGAATAATACTAATATTGACCGAGAAGAGGTTGAGTTTTGAATACAGTAGAATTTTTATCTTACCTTCGTCAATTAGACATCCAAATTTTCGTCGAAGACGAACGTCTACTTTGCTCTGCTCCAGAAGGAACGCTTACACCCGAACTACGCACAGAAATTCAAAAACGCAAACCAGAAATTATTGCACTTCTAACAATACATACTCCTATACTTCCTTCTCATCTAGCAAATCCTCCTCTTTCTTTTGCTCAACAACGGTTATGGTTTCTTGACCAGTTGTTTCCCAATAATCCTTTTTATAATGTCCCCTTCGCGCTTCGTCTCACAGGTAGACTAGATATAGCAGCACTCGAATACACTTTTCAACAAATAATTCGGCGCCACGATGCTTTACGTACCAATTTTGTATTACAGCAAGAACAACCAATTCAAGTTATTGCACCAGAACTACAAACACCCTTAAAAATCATAGATTTACGTCACCTTGCTTTAGATGAGCGTCAAACACAAGCACAACAGCTAATTAGTCAAGAAATTCAAAGTCCTTTCAATTTATCAAAAGGCTCTTTACTACACATAATACTACTTCAGTTAGATGACACAGAGTATATATTGCTAATTAATCTGCATCACATTATTTCCGATGGTTGGTCTATTGGAGTGTTAATTAAAGAACTCGCAGCATTCTACCAAAACACATCATTACCAAAATTACCCATTCAATATAGAGACTTCGCACATTGGCAACGTCAATACCTCCAAGGAGATATATTACAAAACCAGTTGAATTACTGGCGCCATCAGTTAGATAATATTTCAGTACTAAATTTACCAACAGATAGATCAAGACCAGAAGTAGCGACTTATAAAGGTGCAAGAAAATTTCTGCAATTGCCTTCAAAGTTAAGTCAAGCACTAAAAACTCTTTCACGAGCATTAGGAGTAACTTTATTTATTACCTTACTAGCAGCATTCCAAACTTTACTTTACCGCTACACTCATCAAGATGATATTGTTATTGGTTCGCCAATTGCCAACCGTAACCGCAGTGAACTAGAAGGGTTAATTGGCTTTTTTGTCAATAGTTTAGTACTGCGTACAGATTTATCAGGCAATCCAACTTTTAAAGAATTATTATATCGAGTTAAAGAAGTAGCTTTAGGCGCCTATCAACATCAAGATTTGCCGTTTGAAAAGCTGGTAGAATTACTGCATCCAGAACGTAACTTGAATCAAAACCCACTGTTTCAAGTTGTGTTCGCAATGCAAAATGCGCCCCAGTCAACCTTAGAGTTACCTGGATTGACTTTGAGTCCACTACAACTAAATTATGAAACGACTCGATTTGATTTAGAATTTCATTTATGGGAAGGTGAAAACGTATGGGTAAACTCAAAAGGAATTAGCGGTTTCGTAATATATAGTACTGATTTATTTGACGAAGCGACAATTACCCGAATGCTAGGACATTTCCACGTCTTACTCGAAGGTATTGTAAATAATCCAGAACAACGTATAGCCAATTTACCGCTTTTAACGTTATATGAGCAACATCAGTTATTAGTAGAGTGGAATAATACTCATGTAGAGTATCCTCAAGATAGATGCATTCATCAGTTATTTGAAGAACAAGTAAAACAAAACCCAGATGCATTAGCTCTAGTACCTGTGAACTGTCATTCTGAGCGCAGCGAAGAATCTGCAAATGTAAGCGAAATTAACAACTGTCATTCTGGGGGTAGCGAAGAATCTCTAACAACTGAGATGTTTCGCTACGCTCAACATGACAAAATTACATACGACGAATTAAATATTCGCAGCAACAAAATAGCGCATTATTTACAAAAATTAGGTGTCGGCGCCGATGTTATAGTTGGGCTATGTGTAGACCGCTCAATTAACTTAGTAGCGGGAATGCTTGGTATTCTCAAAGCGGGTGGTGCTTATTTACCTTTAGACCCTAGCTACCCAACCGCGCGCTTGAGTTATATGCTTGAAGATGCCCAAGTTAAAATTGTCTTAACTCAGCAGCAATGGGTAGAACATCTTGGTAAAAATGATTTACAAGTAATTTGTTTAGAGAACGATGAGGACATTGCTCAAGAAAGCGAAGAAAATCCTCATAGTAATATTACAATTAATAACCTTGCTTACGTTATTTATACTTCTGGTTCAACTGGAAAACCAAAGGGAGTTCAAATAGAACACCGTTCGTTATTAAATCTTGTCTATTGGCATCAAAAAGCTTTTGGTATCTCATCCCAAGACAAAGCTACACAAATTGCATCTGTAGCATTTGATGCTTGTGTCTGGGAAATATTTCCTTATTTAAGTGCAGGAGCAAGTATTTATTTTCCAGATGATAATATAAGACTGGCGCCGGAGCAACTACAAGAATGGTTGAATAATAACGGAATCACAATTAGCTTTGTACCAACACCTCTATGCGAGAAACTTTTATTATTAGATTGGTCAAATAAAGCAAGCAAGTTACGAATATTACTAACAGGTGGCGACAAACTAAATTATTATCCCACAACTGAATATCCTTTTGCCATTGTCAATAATTATGGACCGACTGAAAACACAGTTGTAACAACCTCTGGCAATATTCCTACAATAGGTCGTCCAATAGCGAACACACAAGTTTACATACTTGATGAGCATTTACAACTCGTGCCAATTGGTGTAAAAGGTGAATTATACATTGCAGGAGATGGACTAGCGCGCGGTTATATTAATAATCCAGAATTAACAAACATCTTGTGGAGCGGACATCCTTGCCCGCCTAGTATTAATATAAGGGACTACAAAATTTATAAAACAGGTGATTTAGGACGATATTTACCAGATGGCAATATCGAATTCTTAGGTCGCATTGATAATCAAGTAAAAATTCGTGGCTATCGTATAGAGTTAGAAGAAATCGAAACCCTTCTCAACCAACATCCAGCAGTACAACAAGCTGTAGTCACAGCGCAAAATACCACATCTCTACCAGAAAAACGTTTAACAGCTTACATAGTCCTCAACAAAACTTCCCACTCAGCACTCAGCAACGCCATTCGCCTCAACGGGGGGAACCCCCGCACGGCGATGGCTCCTCAGCACTCAGCACTATTAAATGAGCAAATTTCTCAGTGGCAGATGCTTTATGATGAGACTTATAATCAATCTGCTGCTGAATTAGACCCAACATTTAATATAGTAGGTTGGAATAGCAGTTATACAAAGGCGCCAATTCCAGCAGAGTCTATGCGCGCGTGGGTCAATAACCAAGTAGCGCAAATTTTGGCTTTACAACCCAGTCGAGTATTAGAAATTGGATGTGGAACAGGATTACTATTATTTAAAATTGCACCTCACTGTACCAAATACTGTGGGACAGATTTTTCTAGTGTTTCGCTTAATTATATTCGTCAACAGTTAGCACAAACGCCATATCAACAGGTAACATTGATGGAGAAAATGGCAACTGATTTTGAGGGAATCGAAGCACAAGCTTTTGATGCAGTAATTCTCAATTCAGTTGTCCAGTATTTTCCCAGCATTGATTATTTAACACAAGTATTAGAAGGCGCCATCCAAGCAACTGCTCCAGGTGGGTTTATATTTATAGGTGATATTCGTAGTTTGCCGCTATTGGAAGCATTTCATGCAGAAGTGGAATTGTATCAAGCAGAACCGGATGTTACTCGTGAACAGTTGCAACAACGAGTGCAAATGCAAATTTTTCAAGAAACAGAGTTAGTAATAGACCCTGCCTTATTTTATACATTAAAACAACGCTTTCCTCAAATTAGCAATGTAGAAATACAATTATTGCGTGGTCGTAATGATAATGAATTAACTCGGTATCGTTATAATGCGGTTCTTTTTATTGGCGCCGTTGATCCCCCCAACCCCCCTTACCAAGGGGGGCTATTGAATGTAACTCAGAACCCCCCTTATCAAGGGGGGCAGGGGGGATCAATTCTAGACTGGAACGAAAATAAATTATCACTCTTCACATTGCGTCAACTACTAAATGAAAAACCAGAAATATTACATATCAGCAACATACCAAACGCGCGCGTAACAGCAGCAGTTAAAACAGCACAATGGATATCAGGCGCCGAAGATTATAAAACAGTAGCTCAAATGCGCGAAGCATTACAAAAACTCGATAACCCAGGAATAAACCCAGAAGATTTTTATACTTTAGTTGAAGAACTACCCTACAACCTAAACATTAGCTGGTCAGATTCTTATAGAGAAGGACGCTATAACGTATTATTTGTAAGGCAAGATGTAACAATTACTCCACTCGTACAGACGCGATTAATCGCGTCTCTACACTCAGAACTCAGCACTAAGCACTCAAATAACCCTTTACAAGCAAAATCCGCGCGTAAAATAATACCGCAATTACAGGCGTACTTGGCACAAAAACTACCAGAGTATATGGTGCCATCCGCTTTTGTCGTACTGGAATCATTACCCCTTAATCAAGCAGGTAAAATAGACCGTCACGCTTTACCTACACCTGATACAGTCAAAAAAGAATTTACAGAAAGTTATATTGCTCCCCAAACTGATGTTGAGAAGACTTTAGTCAAAATTTTTATTGAGGTTTTAGGAATTAAGCGTTGCGGTATTCATGATAACTTCTTTGAATTAGGTGGGCATTCTTTATTAGCAACTCAGCTTGCTTCTAGAGTACGGGATGCTTTTAAAGTCGAGTTGCCTTTAAGTAGTATATTTGAGGTGCCGACAATTGCAGGATTATCTAAAGTCGTAGAAAGCTTGAAAGATAATAACGCAAAAAGTCAGGCGCCTGCACTAGTACCAATATCTCGTGAGAGCCGACGAATGAGATTATCTTCATTAAATAAAGATAGTAAAAAGCAGTAAGCAGGAATGTAGAGACGTTACATGTTTTACCTCTACTACGTTGTTAGATGTTATATCTCAGCGGTAGAATGCGAATACGAATGCTATTTGAGTCAACCGTGACTGCTGCACCTTGCTCTAAGTCATAAAAGAGGGTTAAAAATATAAAATTTCTAGTTCAAAGTTATCAGGAGTTGGTTCAATTACCCAAACTAACCCTTCAGGCGCCTCACCAAGCGCGACTTCAAGGTAAATGCTTTCTCTGCTGCTTCTAACTTCAACTTCGTTACCTTCAAAGGGTTGTAAATCTTCTGTGAGAAGTCTTAGTTTAACACCTGTGGCAAGTAATTCACCTGGGAGCGCGCGCAATTCAAAGCGCCATATTCTCGAGTTAATATTACTTTGTGGTAGTACTCGCAATTCGCATTGCTGTGAGTTGATAGTTAATCTACGTGCGATAGTTGGTAATGTTTCTGCAACGTTTGATCCGCGCGCGCCTGCAAAAGCTTGTGTATCAATAGTTGCCCATCCAAATCTTTGGGCAAAATCTGATACACCATTTTGTAACCATTCGCTAACAGACCATTGTTGTTGTCCTTGACGTTGTTCATATAAACGCTGTCTCCAACCACCGTGTTGTAAAAGGGCGCCCCATGTGGTAAAAGGAATTTGAGTCCGAGGCATAATAACATTAGGGTTTCCCAAACGTTGAATTAAGTTTTGCGCTTGTAAGAGTG
This sequence comes from Calothrix sp. PCC 7716, assembly GCF_019977735.1. GTDB lineage: Bacteria > Cyanobacteriota > Cyanobacteriia > Cyanobacteriales > Nostocaceae > Dulcicalothrix. The sequence continues at coordinate 3,364,354 of NZ_AP025018.1, forward strand.
GTAATTCTTGTATTGGCGCCACTTCAGCACGAGTTATTACATCAGGGCAAAGTTGGCGTGATAACCACAAAATACTCAGGTTTGATATTAACTCTTCAGAGTCTAAACAATATGCTTTATCGAATGCGTCATATGTTGCTTGATTTTTGAGTTGTGCGTGAGTTGTATATCCCCAAATTCTGATACACCCTTCTTCTACGTTCACTTGTACTGCTACGTAGTAGTCGGCTACCCAGTTGGGAATATCTATCCATTCTTGAGGTACACGAAATTCGTCAATATCTAATGCTTCGGTTGGAATTAATACCATTTTTGTATTCCCGAAGCTAATTGCTGTACCGTTAACAAATTCCCAGATACTAGGTAAAGCTGCACCTTTTGGATATGGTTTCGCATTGGCGCCATGTTCCTCAGAAAGCCAAGGAAGAAATGCTGTTAGGGTCAAACGGTTGAGATACGCTACCCAGCTACGGTTAGGTGTAGAAAAAGGTTGTTGCTGCCAACTTCTTTCTAATTCAACTTCTGGAATTTCTAACCATAAATGTGTAGGGTTATTGAGGGTAAGTGATGAATTAGACGTCATATACTGCTCCTTATTATAGGGAGTTAGGGTTGTAGTGAGCTTGCAACCATTCCTCCAATACGGTGTTTATATAGTTTAGTACCGAGGGATTTAGAGAAATATGCATCGACTCTTGGCTCCATGTTGCCAGTTTAACGAGTAATGTGTCTCTAACTTTGGTTAGTCGCCGAGAAACCGTATATTGTTTGACTCCTAACAATGAAGCTATTTGCTGTTGTGTTAATTTTTCAGCATAGTATATTTGAATTATTTTTTGTGCTTCTTCATCAAGCTCTTTAATCGCTTTTACTAGTACATCACTAATTTGAGCTTGTTGTGACTGTCTATCACGTTGTTCTTCACTAGCAATAATTTCTGATATGTAAGACTGTTGTGTCAGTTGTGGCAGAATATCTTGCAGTTCTCCCCCATTATCTTCGCCTCTCGGAGCATTAAGCGAAGTCATATTTGGATACAAGTACGCCCGCACTGCTTTAGCACAACTACTTAACCATTTTTCTAGAGTTTCTGGGTTTAATTCGGTGCCTGGAGTAGGTAGTTGAGTCAGCCGTAACTGATTATAAAGTTGAGTAATCTGAAGCCAAGTTTCAGAATCCGGCTTTTGTAATCTACGAGTACCCGATGGTTGTTGAGGAGCGTATAATTCTTGGTAGCATTTCCAAGCTAGAACGTAACGCCCAATTGCATCGGCACTTTGTCCAGCATTTTGCAAAGACTCTACCAAACGTTTTTGAGTTAGTTTTTTTAATAGGCGCCAGTTGGTACAAATGTCAATCTCATTTTGCTGCCGCAACATTTCTTTAAGTTCACTGTTGAATACGGCGCTACCATAATTCTTGAGGCTAAACCCCATATCCGGTTTATACCCTTTTAAGACTTTATCGACACGTATAACTGCCATTTGAAAACAGTCAGATAAAGTGTACTGAGATGAAGTAATACCAGAAACCGTTTTACGTGCAGCCCAATAACAAACTTCTTGTAGATAAGCTGATAAATGCGCTTTCCCTAAACTTTCAGGAGCATTCGACCAGAGTTTGTACCAATAAAACACCCAAAAATCCTCTGATTGTTCCGGTTGCGGCAACTTAGACACCAAATTCATCATATGGCGCCGTAAGGAAGCATCGGTAGCCCAACCAATTACCTTAGAAGCGTCTAACTCTAAGAATGTTGAAAATAATTCAATTAAATTTTGACGCACTCGCATGACTATATAACTTATTCCTGCATAATCAGTGAACAAAGAACCTATATATTAAGATGGGTAGTGATTCATGTGATTAATGCACTAATCTCAAAATTTTTCTACTCCCTTTCTGTTTCCTCAGTGCCTCTATGGTAAATTTAATTACCAAATCATTTAATGTAATACCCCTATTTTATTTATGGTATCCATCACCACTAACCTTTATACCTTAATTAACGGCGCCGTAGAGCTAATCTTATTAATTCTAATTGTTTGTAAAATATACTACTACTACACTTTTCTTCAACGCTATAAAACTGTATTTTGAATCTATCTTTAGTAGTATATTCATCTTCAATTAAACAAATTTATTTATATAACAATAATTTATGCTATAATTATTTCATGATAAATAATATTTATAAATATCAAGCATAAATATTTGAAAATAACCCTGTGAGTTAACTTGAAATTGTAAATGATACAAGGAAACAGGAACAACAATTAAGAATTATTTATTTTATTCATAGTGAAATATTATTGTTAGAATAAAAGAAGTGAAAATACTTTTGTAGTATTAGCAAAAAATATTAAGAATAAGAAATGATAATCGTTTTTAAATTGAAGAATAGGATTAAAATATATGCCTCCAGTTGGTGTTGGTTCAAGTTTATCGACTAATATATTAAGAACGGGAAAAGCGAAACTGTGGATTTTATTGGTGGGTATTAATAGCTACCAAGATGACAGTTTACCTTTTTTGCGTTACCCAGCTTTAGACTGTCAAGGGTTGGCAGAGGCATTTACTAAAGCTACAGAAGGATTTCCAAATAAAGAAGTAATAATTCATCACGACAATACTCCACAACCCCCGACCTTGGAGGTAATACGCGCATCTTTAATGCGAATAGTGTCACAAACTCAAGCTAGCGACTCAATATTATTATACTTTTCTGGACACGGAGTGCTAGAGCCAAGTCAGCAAGAAGCCGTGCTGTGTATGAAAGATACCCGCAAAGACGACTTGCTAGCGACAGGGTTAAGGATGAATGAATTGGTAGATATGCTCTCAAAAAGTAGTGCGAATCAGCAATTACTTTGTTTGGATACCTGTCATAGTGGTGATATGCGATTAGTGGGAGGAGGTAGAGCTAGAAGTGCGGTTAGCGATACGGTCAATCCGGTGTCGCAGATGGAAGATATATTACGGCAGCGCGCGTCACAGAGTAAGGGATTTTGTGCTTTATTATCATGCGACCAAGGACAACAATCTTGGGAATTTCCTGAGTTAGGGCATGGAGTATTTACTTATTTTTTAATGCAGGGGTTACAAGGGGAAGCTGCTGATTCGCATGGTGTGATTGAAGCTGATGGACTGTATAAGTATGTGTATCGTCAGACGCTGCAATATATAGATAATATGAATCAGCAACTGCGTTTGATAAATCAACAAAAGCTCAAACGTGGTGATAGTAAGTTACATCCTGAATATCCTTTGCAAACACCAAAACGGATTGTTGAAGGTGTAGGAGAATTAGTTTTAGGAGTTAAAGCTAAAAACGCAGAAAAATCAACTAAATCACGACGAGCATTAATAATTGATGGGTTACCAAACGACAAAAATGTAACTAATTTAAGTCGTGTATTACAAGGAAGTGGTGGGTTCTCGGTCGAGTATGTTTCTTCAGAAGATAAAGGGTTATCAGAGATACGTGCTTCAATACAAGAATTAATTCGTTGGTGTAATGAGCAAGCATCATCTACTGACGATACAAAGAAAAATATTCCGACAGCGTTATTGTATCTACGGGGGTATATTGAAGAAATTGAAGATGGCGAAGCATGGTTAATTTTGGGTAATGGCGCCCGTTTGAGTCGCTCGACTTTAAGGCAAGAATTACGGCGTGCAGCATCTTCAAAACAGATTATTATTTTAGATTGTCCAGAAGCTGAAACTCTAGAAAACTGGGTAGAAGATTTGCAATCTGGAATAGAAAATGGACAATATTTAATAGCAGGAGCGTCAAGGGCAGAACAATTTGAAGCATTCACATGCGCGCTGTTTGAAACTTTGACAGCAGCAAATTCACAGGTTGGTTTACCAGTTGCGTCTTGGATTAGCGAGTTAGAAAATATCTCTGTTGCAAAAGGGATTGAGTTACATACATGGTTATCAGGTACGCAAGCGGTAATTGATATTTTACCTGGTAATATTTCTCAGGCTTTTCAAGAAGAAAAGAAACCTGTTGTTAATACTCCGACTCCGTTACCTCAAGTGACTCAAAAACCCGATGTACCAGAAACTACTGCGTTAGAAATAGATACTAAGCAATATTCCCAACTCGAACAGTTGTTAAAACAAGAAGTCGGACCAATTGCGTCTACTATATTACAACAAGCGTTGAAACAAGTAAGCAGCTTGGAACTGTTGGTTAAGAATTTAGTAGCTTACCTGGCGCCTGAAAAACAACAACAATTTCACTCCAAAGCAATGGCGATGTTAGAAGCTGTTGTATCTCAAGACAAATCAGTTATTATAAAAAGCGTCGATGAAAAATTTGCTCGTGAATGTACGAGCGAGTTAGCTTATATAGTTGGTCCGATTGCTAATTTTATGGTTCAACAAGTTTTAAAATCAAATCCGCAAATCTCACGTCCAGAATTTATCAAAAAGTTAGCTGTCACAATTTCTGACCCTAAGCAAGCTTATGAATTTGAACAACGGTTGATGGGCAAGTAGGGGATTTAACCCCTAATTTTACCTTATCGTGGATTATTCAACATACCTAGGGCAATTTCTAAGCTATATTTCATACGGTTGAATGCTTCAGCTAAGGCGCCAATTTCATCTTTATCTTGCTTACCAAAACTAGCATCCATATCACCAACGCTAACTTTTTCCGCTACAGACGCAATATTTTTAATGCGTTTGAGTACGGTTTTCTTTAATAAAAAATTGATGACAATCACAATAATTGTAAAAATAGCTGCTAATACAGCTAGTACAACAAGAAAAGAGCGATTTGCCTGATTAACTATATCCTCTGCTGGAACATAAACAATTTGAGTTGCAACAATCTCATTCAACTTCCAACCAAAACCATTGTTCCTACCGTAAGTCGCTAACTGACTTTTCGGCGCCTGTTCTGGTGTAGAATGACAGCGTAAACAACTCTGTTGTTCAATTTTAAAAGGTCGAGCAGTATAAAATAATCTTTCTCCAGATACTGTTCGGAAACCAGATTTTTCGGTTACAGCAGGTTGGGAGCGAAACTCTTTGACAATATTACTTTCAAAAGCATCAGCTTTATCTCGCAAATTTGTTGGGTTGAGTGTTGCGTCTTTGTAGATAAAATTGGCATAATCTTTGTGTTTACGAAAAATTTCAAATACTTCTCTTACTGAATAAGTTGGTATTGACTCTGGAATAAATCGTTCTTCAGTATCGACTTTTGGCAACAATAAAGGTTGAACTCTATCATTAGTGTATTGTCTCAGAGAGTTACTAAGTTCCATTAGTATTACTGCTTTATTAGCCACTTCGCGCTGTGTTTTTTGTTCAAGTACGCTAGCTAAAGCCGTACCGCTAATGAAAATACCGCCAATAAAAACTATTATTAGAATGAAGTTGACTTTTGTGTTAATTTTCATATAATTTTTGGATTTTTAGAATGGTGAAAATATTAAATATATTATTGTACATTTTATCTTGACACTAAAACGTTTTAGTAATATATTTTAATATTTTTTGTTAACCAATATCATTAGCTTGAAATGCTAGATAATAGAAACCGGGCTTCTTTACAAAATATTAAATTTTTAGCTATTTTGCCATAAGCCCGATTTCTTTCGGTTAATTTTTGGAAAATAAAAACTTAGGTGAAATTGATTGATGAAATTATTACTTTGTCGTCGCTCTTTTATTCTAAAAATGCTATTCATGATTACTGCGTGTAGTACAAAAGAATTATCAACAAAACAGCTAGAATTGGTTGTGGGTATAGTCAATTATGAAGATTCTGGGCAAACACTAAATAAATTTGCGCGCTTTCAAGAGTACTTAGGAAATAAAACGAAGACAATTGTACAATTAGAGCCGGCATTCAATGAAAGCATCGCGATAGAAAGAATTCAACGTACTAGTTGGTCATTAGTGTTTGCACCTCCTGGGTTGGCAGCATTAGCAAATACTCTTTACAGATATGAACTCCTTTTCTCACTGGGAATGGATATTAATGCACGGGCTTGTTTGGTAGTGAGGAATGACAGTAAGTTACGTAATTTGAAAGATTTACAAGGTAAAACAGTTGCACTAGGTATTCCAGGTTCTGCAACTGGATATTATGTTCCACTTTATAATCTTTATGGTTTAACGTTGAAACAAATTTTATTTGCTCCAACCGCTTCTTCGGTACTTGAGCTAGTTGCAGAAAAAAAGGCTGATGTTGGTGCTGTGTCATTAAAGGAATTTAATTTGTATCATAAAAAGTTTGGTAATGTTGACTTTCGTATCTTTTTTACTGATTCTCAGAACTTGCCTCCAGGAGCAGTGTTAATTGCGCCAACTATTGAAACTAGGAACCGAGATATGATAAAGAAGTACATGCAAGAAGCACCTCTAACTTTGGTTCAAGAAATTGGATATATACCGAATGCGGATGTACCCGATTACACGTATATGAAATCTGTAATTGAGCGAGTGGCGCCTATGAATGCTCGTCTTCGCTCAACACCTGTTCGTTTATTTTGATTAAATCAGAACATGGGTTCTATTATAAAACAAACAGAATACGCGCATACGAGAGCAAGGAAGTTACTTTTCAGTCATCAGCAGTACAGTTATAAGGTTGCTATTTACTAATAGTGGTGACATATAGCCAAATATGCAGCCACAGATTTTTTTATCAAAATTTTTTTCTTATCTTGTTTATCCTGCCTTCTCCTCTTGTCTATTCTGCCTTCTCCTCTTGTTTATCCTGCCTCCTCCTCTTGTCTATTCTGCCTCCTCCTCTTGTGGAACGGGCATCCCTGCCCGTTACAACGCCACTAATTCAAAACTACTACTTAACTAGATGAAAAAATCGTCAAGGATATTGAAGTCTACATATGACCAATTTGTGAAAATAAGACTTTCAGTAAATCAGCTTTGCTAAATGGTTTGCTCAAGTATCCCGAAGCTTTCACCATTTTTGCTCGTGCTTTATCTAAAAAGCCGGTTTTTCCTGTCACCATTACTACTGGAGTATTACGAAAATCTGAGTGTTTACGTAATAAAGAGCAAAGTTGGTAGCCATCCAAGTTAGGCATGGAAACATCAAGCAGAATTATATCGGGTTTAATACGAAGAATTTGCATTAACCCTTTTAATGGGTCATCAATACTGATTACAGTAAATATTTGTTCGTCTAAAAGACTTTTAATTGTTTTTAACATTGTCGGGCTATCATCGATACATAACACTTTATAAGGTTTTTGTTCAGTGTCACTATCATTTAATTGATTAATTTTAACAGTGCTATCTTCAATATTTTCAGTGGTAACTGTGATATCATTGATTAAATTGGATTTCAAGTGTTTTTGCTCTAAATCTAAAAATAGTTTAATTTCACTACGATTAGCTGATTCTTTAAAAAGGTTAACATTAGTTAAATTCATAGAGCGTAATTGACGGCGCCGAATCAACAAAGAAATATCAAGATGACAAAATTTTGGCAGATAATCTGGTAAGGTTTGAGGTATAAATTCATAAGCTCCATCTCCTAGCTTCAGAAACGAATCCAACATTCTAATAGCCATTTCCTCTATTAGTTTCCCAGCTTGCAATGAATTTAAATATTGTTGTTCAACTAACCAGCATATTGCTAAATAATCTGGTCTGTCTAGTATTGCATCATCTGTTTTACTATCAAATATGGCTTTAAGTTGACCACCAAGTTCATTATCTAAATTATTAAGTTGAGGAAATAATTGCTGTAACTTCTCACTAAAAATATCCCACATGCTATTTGCTTGATAAGCATATATCAATTGTCCTTTATCAAAATATAGAGACCATGTTTGTGATAGACTTAATACTTGTAGACACCCTTTAATAGAATTGTGAGAAACTTCCTCTAATAGCAAGGTAAGCTCTTTATTATGTAAAAATTTTTGTCTGCCAATATTAACTGTTTTCATGTCACCATTTTTGAGAAAAAACTATTTTTATTTTTATAAATAACAAAATAAACCCGGTTTCTGGGTTTATATAGCTATGACAATTAAACCTACTTGTGCAGAGGTTAATCTTCATGCTTATCGAATTTTTGTACAATTTAACTGAATTCTAATGCCACTATAAAATTAAGCTTCAAAAACCCACAGTGCCTTCTTCCAAAGTTGAAGAATCGCAAAATAGATATGAGCTATAACGAGCAAAAATAGGTAATCACAACAATAAGTATTTCTCTTATAAGATGAATATTACCATAGAAAGTTTCAAAAAAAATCTAAAAATTAGGTATTTTCCTCAATTAAAGATAAATTTGGTATTTTTTAAGATAGAAACCCGGTTTGTATAATTCTACTAAAATTAAGATGACAACGCTCCTGGTATAGTCTATGGCAATTGAGCGAACATCAGTATCAGCAGGTGAGGAAAAACTTCATTTTTCTGAAGAAACAGAAGTCTTTGTTTTTCCTACATCATTTGCTCAAGCTAGATTATGGTTTTTTAACCAATTGCAAAGAGACAATCCTCTCTATAATGTCTCAACAGCGCTTCGTCTCACAGGTTCGCTCAATAGGAATTTGCTTATAAAGGCATTTAATGATATTCTCCGGCGCCACGAAGTATTACGCACCTCATTTATATTGGTATCTGAACCAGTGCAGGTAATTGCGCCTTCGCTGACTATACCCTTTTCTGTAATAGACTTACGTAATATCGAAGTTGCAGAACGCGAGATACAAATACAGCAAATAGCAACCGAAGAGTCTCAACGTCTTTTTGATTTAACGAAGGCGCCACTAATACGAGTAACGTTGCTACAACTTGAAGAAGCACAACATGTCTTATTACTGAGTTTGCATCATATTATTGCTGACGGTTGGTCAATTGGAGTATTAATTCGAGAACTAAGTATATTTTATCAAAATGACAACCTGCCGGAACTACCTATTCAATATGCTGATTATGCTCAATGGCAACGCGCATGGTTAACTGAAGAAGTTCTCGAAACTCAACGAGCTTACTGGCGCCATCAGTTACACAACATAGAAGTATTAAATTTTCCTACCGATAGACCAAGACCTGCAATTCCTAGTTACAAAGGTGACAAACAATATTTACAATTACCGCAATCGTTAAATAAAGCATTGGAGGCACTTAGCCAGCAATCAGGTGTTACATTATTTATGACGCTTCTTGCTGCATTTAAGACTTTGCTTTATCGTTATACGCAGCAATGTGATATTGTTGTAGGCTCTCCAATCGCAAATCGGAACCGTAGCGAGATAGAAGGGTTGATTGGCTTTTTTGTCAATAGTTTAGTATTGCGTACTGATTTATCAGGCAATCCAACGTTTCAAGAACTTGTTTGTAGAGTCAAAGAAGTTACTTTAGGTGCCTATGCTCATCAAGATTTACCTTTTGAAAAATTAGTAGATGCACTACACCTAGAACGTTCTTTGAGTTATCATCCACTGTTCCAAATTGCGTTCTCACTCCAAAATACTCCAGTAGAAGCATTAGAGTTACCAGGTTTAACGTTTGAAGTGCTTGAAATTGAGCATTGTAGCGCAAAGTTAGATTTGGAGTTTCATCTTTGGCAAGATGCGGAAGGTCTAAAAGTTCAAGCTATATATAGTACTGATTTATTTGATGGCGCCACTATTACCCGGATGTTGGGACATTTTCAAACGCTGTTGGAAAGTGTTGTGAAAAATCCTATTCAGAAAATTTCTGATTTGCAGATAATAGAATCCCCCCTACCCCCCTTGATAAGGGGGGAAGAAGAGAGGGGAGATGAGCGGTGTTTTCATGAGATTTTTGAAGCGCAAGTTGAAAAGACTCCTGATGAAGAAGCTGTAGTGTTTGGTTCGGAGCGATTAACTTATTGGGAACTCAATATTCGAGCAAACCAGCTAGCGCATTATTTACAACAACTTGGGGTTAAGCCAGAGGTTTTAGTTGGTATATGCTTAGAGCGTTCTATAGATATGATTGTAGGAGTTTTAGGAATCCTTAAAGCAGGTGGCGCCTATTTACCTTTAGACCCAACTTATCCCCCTGAGCGTCTTCACTACATGCTAGAAGATGCCCAAGTACCCATCTTACTAACCCATTCCTCCTTATCTTTAGCCCCCCTTATTAAGGGGGGTTGGGGGGATCAACAATCTTTTATCTACATAAATCAAAACTCAAACATCACACAACAACCCCTTCATAACCCTACCAGTAACCTAACCCCTAACAACCTTGCTTATATCATCTACACTTCAGGTTCCACAGGAAAACCCAAAGGAGTCCAAATAGAGCATAAAGGTTTAACTAACTTAATACATGCTCAAAAATCAACCTTTAACTTACAACCAACTGCGCGCGTATTACAATTTGCCTCTTTAAGTTTCGATGCTTCAATCTTTGAAATTGTCATGGCATTAGCAACAGGGGGAACTTTATATTTAGCTTTAAAAGAATCCCTTTTACCTGGACAACCTTTAATTGAACTGTTGCGTCGTAATAAAATTACTCATGTCACGCTTCCACCTACTGTACTAGCTGTTTTACCGCAAACAGAGTTTCCAGCACTGCAAACTATTATTTGTGCTGGTGAACCCTGTACTCAGGATATTGTAAAAAAATGGAAACCAGGGCGCCGCTTTTTTAATGCTTATGGAGTTACTGAAGCTACTGTATGGTCAACGGTTGCAGAAATTACTAGTGTTAATGATAAAGTATCAATTGGGCGCCCGATTGTTAATACCCAAGTATATATATTAGATAAGTATTTACATTCTGTGCCTATTGGGGTTGTAGGTGAATTGTATATTGCTGGTGATGGTTTGGCGCGTGGGTATGTTAATTCTATAAAAACGGGTGATTTGGGGCGTTATTTGGCAGATGGAAATATTGAATTTTTAGGTCGTATTGATAATCAAGTAAAGATTCGCGGTTTTCGTATCGAGTTGGGAGAAATTGAAAGTGTACTAAATCAGCATCCAGATGTACAGCAATCTGTGGTGGTTGTTAGAGAGAATGAATTAGGTAATAAGCATTTGGTGGCTTATATTGTCAAGAGCCAAAAGGCATCAGTAATTGAACTGGATAGTTTAAAACAGACTTTGAAACAAAAATTGCCTGATTATATGGCGCCCGGAGGTTTTATAGTAATTGATTGTTTGCCACTGACACCAGCGGGTAAGGTTGATTATTGCGCTTTAGCTGGGGGGGAAAGCACTGAAGTGCTTATTACTAGGGGTTTTGTTGCTCCTCGTAGTGAAGCTGAGTTGGTACTGGAAAAAATTTGGGTTGAAGTTCTTGGTGTTGAGCGGGTAGGTATTAATGATAACTTCTTTGATTTGGGTGGTAATTCGTTACTCGCTGTACAGCTTATAGAGCAAATACATAAGCAGTTAAAACGAGATTTACCTTTAGCTGCTCTTTTTCTAAATCCAACAATTGCTCAGTTAGCAAGTCAGTTATCTTTAAATGATGCTCAATCTTGGTCTCCATTAGTTGCTATTCAGCCGAATGGCGAAAATCCTCCTTTATTTTGTGTACATCCTATTTTCGGTGTTGTTCTTCCTTATTTTGAATTAGCTCATCATCTAGGAAAAAATCAACCTTTCTATGGACTACAACCTGTTGGCATCGACGGAGAAAGTACACCATTAACTCGCATTGAGGATATGGCTACATGTTATATTAAAGCTTTACGTACAGTACAACCGAATGGCCCTTACTTTTTAGCTGGTTGGTCTTTTGGTGGTTTAGTTGCTTTTGAAATGGCTCAACAGCTACAATCAAATGGAGATGAGGTGGCTTTACTAGCATTACTCGACACTGCGGCGCCTATCTCTACTAATCAACCTTCTATTAGCGATATTTTGAAATATATTTTCACAGTTGCCGCGCGTAATATTTGGTCTTTTTTACTCGATTATTGCTATTTATTTATAGCTTCAAATCATAAAAATAAATTTGTCAGAAAAATCGTAAGTAATATATTATCGCGTTTTCTCCAAGGAGATACGGCTATAGCAAACCTTTTATCTGACGAATCTAAGTCTCAAATTTTGAACGAGCTAACAATTAGCCCAATGCTTCGTATTTTTCAAGCTAATACTCAAGCAGTCCTCAACTACGTCCCAAAAGTCTACCCAAACCGAATTACTCTTTTTAGAACAAATGTTCAATCACAAGGCGCCGTTCACAATCTAAATTTAGGTTGGGATGCGCTAACTAGTGAAAAAGTAGACACTCACATAATTCCAGGCAATCATCTTAATATGCTGAAGACACCTAATGTAGAAACCCTAGCTCAACAACTAAAAGCTTCTCTTGTGGAACGGGCATCCCTGCCCGTCCCATGATATAAATTTAACCCAAGGATACCAAATTACAATGTCAACTGCATTCGTTATTGTTATTAAAACGACGTCGCAGTTTTAAACGTCAAATTATGCAAAGATTTACAAAAATATAGGTATTTGCTGAATAAAAACATAACTACATGAATTATGTTTTATTTAATGGTCAAGACTTGTTGACTGGTTATTTTTTGTAAGATAGATAAAATATACGAGCGATAAAGCATGGTGAAGCGGCATAATGGATTTAAGAGAGTGAAAATACTAGTTTCACTTTTGCTCTTGACGGCGGTATTAACCATTACAACGGCGCCGATTAATGCTGAATTAATTCGCGTTAATATCTTGACTTCAAAATCTCGACTTCAAAATACGCACGCTAAAACCGAAAATTTACTACAACAGGGGAAAGCGCTTTACGATGCGGGAAGGCTTGCAGAAGCTGTTAAAGTATTAAAGCAGGCAAATGCGGATTTTGAAAGAAGTGGTAACAAAGCTAACCAAGTTGTAACATTGAGCAATTTGGCTTTAACTTACCAACAAATGGGACAATTAAGGGATGCAGAAGCTGCTATTGCACGTTCTCTAAATTTACTTGCCCATTCACAAATATCTAATTCAGATATTGCTGCACAAACATTAGATGTGCAAGGAAAATTACAACTCGCACAGGGTCAAACAGAAGCAGCACTTGAAACTTGGCGCCAAGCTGCTAAGATTTATAAAAAAAATTATAAAAAAAATGGCAATGAAGCTCTTTTAATCCGCAACCACGTTAATTCAGCCTCTGCCATGCAATTATTAGGGCTTTACTATCAGGCAAAAACAGTATTAACTGAGGTGGAACAACGCTTAACAAAACAACCTGACTCACTTGTAAAAGCAACTGGGTTACGTAGTCTTGGTAATGTTTTACGAGTTATTGGAAATTTGAATCAATCGCGAGTTATTTTAGAAGAAAGTAGAAAAGTTGCAAGTAATATTCAAGCTTCTACTGAACTTGGTGACATATTATTAAGTTTGGGAAATACAACTTTAGCACAATATCGCAATTTACTTTATATTCAAAATAATGAAGCTGCAAAAAAGCTAGTACAACAAACTTTAGAATATTACAGACAAGCAGAATTAATTGCATCTCCCACAACACGCATTCAAGCACATTTAAATAAATTCAGACTTTTGATAGATGACAAGCAAATATCCACGGCATTATCTTTACTTCCGCAAATTGAATCGGAACTTAAAAATTTATCACCAAGCCGAAATAGCATTTACGCACAAATTAATTTCGCAGAAAGTCTAATCAAATTACAAAATAATAATCAATCTATTGGTTTATCATTGCTAGATATTGCTAAAATTTTATCTGCCTCAGTACAGCAAGCACAAATGCTAGGTGATAAACGCGCGGAATCTCATGCATTAGGGACTTTGGGAGGATTATATGAAAAAAGCAAACAATTAGCAGAAGCGCAAAAACTGACGCAAAAAGCATTACTAATTGCGTCAAATCTACAATCTGGTGATATTACTTATCAATGGTTGTGGCAACTAGGAAGATTACTCAATCAACAAGGTGATACTCGCGGTGCAATTTCTTATTATCAAGAAGCATTCAAAACTCTAGAATCTTTACGTCGAGATTTGCTCTTCATGAATCCAGAAATCCAATTTTCGTTTCGTGATATGGTTGAACCTGTATATCGCGAGTTGGTAGGATTACAATTGTACAATAATAAAAACTATCAGCCTAGCTTTGAAAATCTCAAACAAGCACGATATGTAATCGAATCATTACAGTTAGCAGAATTAGACAATTTCTTTCGTCAAGCTTGTTTAAGACCAAAAGTCAATATTGACCAAGTAGTAGATAAAAAAGATAGAAGTGCAGCATTTATTTATCCAATTGTCCTTAAAGATAGAATTGAAGTTATTCTCAAACTACCAGGAGAAAATAACTTGGTGTATAACCAAGTTGAAATTGCTCAAAGCCAAGTTGAAGATATTATCGATAAACTGCGAGGAGATTTACAAGAACCTGATTACACCTCTCAAGTGCAAGAAAATTCAGGACAAATTTATAACTGGTTGATTCGACCATTTGAAACACAATTAACTAATAATAAAATTAAAACTTTAGTATTTGTCTTAGATGCTAGCTTACGAAATATTCCAATGGCTGTTTTATATAACAAGCAACAGGATAAATACCTAATTGAAAAATACGCTATAGCTCTTACTCCTGGTTTACAATTAATTGACCCACAACCATTACAAAAAGTTCAAATTAACGCTTTGACTGCGGGAGTGGGAGAAAAAAGAGTTATTAACAATCAACCCTTTGCTCCTTTAAAAAATGTACCGCAAGAATTAAAACAAGTTAAGTCAGAAATACCCAGAAGCAAACAACTATTAAATCAAGAATTCACCCAAAAAAATTTGCAAACACAATTACAGGAAACATCTTTTTCTATTGTACATCTTGCTACTCATGGTGAATTTAGTTCCGACCCCGAAAAAACTTTTATTCTAACTTGGGACGGTCTTTTAAAAGTCAGAGATTTTGAAAAATTATTGAAAACTACTGACCGAAATAGCTTAACTAATATAGAATTACTCGTCCTTAGCGCTTGCGAAACTGCTCTTGGTGATAAGCGCGCAGCTTTAGGACTTGCCGGTATTGCTGTAAAAGCAGGCGCCCGTAGTACACTAGCAAGTCTATGGTCAGTTGAAGATAGTTCAACTGCGTTTCTCATGGGTGAATTTTACCAACAATTAAATACTGGAATGAGTAAAGCCGAAGCATTACGTCAAGCCCAATTAGCAGTTTTGCAAAAAGATAAAAAACCATTTCACTGGGCGCCTTATGTACTAGTGGGCAACTGGTTATAACTGCTGGCAGCTTGTAGGTGCGGCAAAAGCCACCTTACTTTGACTTTGGTTTTGTGTCGGTTCATTTGCAGTAAGTAATATCTCACCCTTAGAATTTCTTACCCAAGTATTTGCTTCAACAATTTGTACAGGTTTAGCTGGAACGTAAATTTTAGATGCAGATGCTATTTGATTATTTTGACTTGATGTAGTTGGCTCCAACCAACCAACTTGTACTGCATCACCACTAAGCACTTCTTTCGGATTCGGTGGTAAACCAGAACGTCCGATAATACTAAAACTACTTTGATTTGTTGCTATAGTTGATTGGCAAGTTTGAGCAAGTCTGGTATCAGTCGGTACAGAAGGTAACTCTAGTAAATCAGTATTAAGTTCTACAGCAGACCTATCAATTTGAATAATTCCATTCAGTTCAGGATTGAGTTGCGAAAATGCTGTGATATCACTCGATGAAGTAAGTTGTTCATTCGGCGCCAAACCGTATATACCTTGTACATCAATCTTAATAAAACCACCTTCACCATTGTAAGCGTTGGCTGTAATATCACTATTTTCTTCTGGAACGGCAACAATAAAACCATTAGGTGATTGAATGGTGATATTACCACCATTTCCGGGGCTATTTTCTGTTCCAGCAGTAGTACTAATTTGGCTATTATTGCGTAACTCCAACAGTTTAAAATTTTGGATTTGAATATTTCCTCCACTACTTGCGGTGTCTCCGCGCGCGCGTGCAAATAAGCCACTAGCCGAGCTATCATTATCAATTATTTGGATAGCGTCAAATCCACTATTACGTAGTTTGTCAAGTCGTTCAAAATATGTAGGGTCAGTACCAGATATTTGAACCGAGTTAGCATTAATACTTATATTGCCTGCATTGCCACTGTTGAAAGTGCTGGTAAGTATTTGTCCACCATCAAAAAGTTCAACTTTATTCGCATTGACAGAGATATTACCTCCAGGTGAGACACTAAGTGTTCTAGCACTTAAAACTCCTCCATCAGATATACGCAGGTTCTGGGTACTAACATCAATATTACCAGCCTGACCGCTATCTTTTTCTTCAGCAGATGTTAATAAACCGCTAGAAAATCCTTGAATGGAATTAACACCAACAATGTTGATATCGTCAGCGTTGACTTTGACGTTGCCTGCATTACCTTCCTTCAAAGCTCTTGTATAAATCAAAGCACCATCGCTTAAAGATAGTAATTTCGCACTAATATCAATTGTTCCACCATTACCAACACCATTAGAATCACTGCTAATTCCACTATTTACTAAATTAATACTATTGCGAGCATTTATACTAATGTTACCTGCATTTCTACTTCCTGCTGGGCTACTCAATCTTGTATTATTGAAATAAATATCTCCAGCTTTGATATTAATACTGCTACCGTTAGAATTAATGTTCGAGTTGTTGGTAGCATTGATATTTCCTTGAGCATTGATGATGAGATTTGCTTCTTGAGTAGTACGCGAAGAACCTATACGTAAAGAACTTTTATCTATGCTAAAATCTTGACTATTAATTACTATTTTGCCATCCTGACCAAGTACATTTATTGCGGCGCCATTAGTTAGTGAGACATTAGCTAGTTGAGCATTTTCAGGAAAGCTAAGTTTAAGAAAATCAGTGTCAGTATTTAATGCGATATTTCCAGAAGCGGCTAAACCTCCTAACTCAATATAACCACCTTGAGCGTTTAATATACCACTTTGTAAATTTATATCTCCACCCACTAACAACAAACTTTTGCCATTAGGAACCTTTAAACCTGTGATTGCTGCTGTTGATTGATTGGTAATTGGTGCGCTTTTTATTTGATTGAATAAAAAAGCCGAAGGGTTTACTGTTAGTAGCTCAACATTATTAGGTACTGATGCACTAAAAATGGCGCCATCACCAAATTGAATTGCATTCGCTGTTGTTGCTACAAAAGAACCTCCAATATCAAGTCTAGCTCTTAAACCAAAGAAAATTCCATTGGGGTTCATTAAAAAGAAATTAGGTTTCGATAGACCTGATGTTGCTAAGGTTCCTTTAATATCAGAACGGTTTCCACCTGTCACCCGCACTAAAATATTTGCGATTGCACTACTAGGACTAACGAAATCGACTTTATTACCTTCGTTGATATTGAATTTCTCAAAACTATGGAATAAGTTACTACCTGCAACAGTTCCCCCTATTACCTGTTCAAGATTGGTTTCAGGAGAAACAACTTGAGAGTTGACTTTTAGTGTTGCATCTGGAACTATCTCTGCTTGAGTGCGATTAGTCAACAGAAAACAAAATCCAATCGCGGTTATCGAGACTGGGCAAATATGCTTTTTCATGATTTGTCAATACCAATTACTAAATAGACGAATTATCAATACTAATTGAATAAGACATTGAGTAGTTTGATCTATTACCTTCATTAATAAAATTCAATTCTTGATTGTTCCACCCACTTAACCATTCTTGTCCAATTAAATATTCTGTACCATCTTCAGCAAGGTAAGACACTTGAACTAAAACCTCGTGTTCAAATGTTGTAATCATACTAACCGCATCATTATTTCCTGAACTAAGCTGTTTTGGTCCCCAATATGCTAAAAGTTCTAAGCCATCCGGCATATCTGGGTTATGTTTATAAACTTTTATTTTTACCATATTATAAGGAGCAGATTCAGCAGTTGTATTACAGATTATTCGCTGTAAATTCAATGAATTATGTGTTGACGGTGAGTCTGTCTCGTGACCTTTTTTTGGAAGCCGAATATAAGAATGTCTTTGAACTGCTTCTCTCTTTGCTGTATTTACATCAATTTTACTTGGATTCTTTGCTAAAACTATATCTCCTTGATAAGATAATAATCCAATTGTTAGCATAGTTAAGGTAGTTATGTAGACTCTAAAGCGCTTAAAAATCTCTTTGATGTACATACAAAATCTCCAAAGTGTTTAACAATATAAAATTTTATTGAAAATTTAATAACTAACGCGCGAATAACAACTATTCCTCTAACTGGTAACGCTGTATTGGCACCTGAGAAAATTCACCTAAACCCACAGATTCTAACAAACCAGTCCAATCTTCTATTAGCTGTGGTAAATTTGCATTACTCAAACGTAAATCAGCTAAATTCGTTAAGGCACTTTCCCAAATTTGATTCTCTGCATAAGTTATATATTCCCTCGGTTTAGTAGATTTTAACTGACTGTCAAGATTCGAGGTCATTTCTATTCTTGTTATCCATGCATAAACGTAATAATTTCTAGGTCTTTTTTGCACTTCATTACAGCTTACTTTAAAATACCATTGATACTTTTGATTCACTTTTAATGCATTACGCGCGTTTTGTGGTAATTTAAACCCAATTACACCTGATTTGTTAGGTAAAGTTAGCGATTTACGATAAATATCTTTATTATTTTCGTCTTGAAGCGAAAATTGTCCGGTTGTAACTGTCGCTGGAAATTTTGGTAGATAAATCCAAAATGTTGGATGCTCAGAAACAGTCAACGTGAGAAAAGATTTCGATTCAACTTCCGAATCTTCTCCTGGAACCAGTGCAGTTAAACTATTATCAAGGTTCGGACATACCTCGCGTCTTGCACCACCTCGGCGCCTACCTACAGGGGCACCGTTGTTAGGAAACTTTAATTTAGCAAGACGGTTTTTAGGCTGATTCGGAGAGGTACTTATTAGTTTAATACTTTGTGCTGGCGCCTCGGAAGGATAATTCATAAAATTAATTATTACAACGAACAGCAAAAATCTTATGAATAATTGTAGTAATTTTATACCAGCCATAATGCGAGCTTCCAATTTTTGGCAATATTTGTACTCCTCCTTTAACTACATTTAGAAGCTGCAAATTTACGCATCCACATTATGGTAAAAGTCGCAGTTAACACAAATGCTAAAGCACAAGGAATAAAGGGTATCCATCCAGCTTGTATAAAAATGCTGAAACAAATACTAAGTAGTAACAAAAGAGTTGTAGCTACGCCTATTCCTAGGTGTAATGGCTTTTGAATATAGGTAACAATTACTGCACCAATTATTGACCACCCCCAAATCCAAATAGCTTCTACCCATCCAGACCACCACCACAGCAAAGGTCTACGATTTTCTACCGCACTTAATATATGGCTAACCATGTGCGCTTGCACAAAAATGCCTGGAACCCGCTTTTTGCTGATAGGAATTTTCCAGTAATCTGCTGTGCTACCAGCAGTGACACCAATGATAATTAGTCTATTTTTTAGCGAATCTGGCTGAATTTGACCTTCAAGAATATCTCGAAGCGATACCGATGTAGCAATTTTTTCAGTTGGATATAATGACCGATAATTAAGCAACAATTGATACCCGGATGCATCTATTTTTTGATAACCGGAAGAATGTTCTTTTAATGACCTAAATACAACATCACCAATTTTTAAGTATCCATCGGAAGTAAGATTTGGATATATACCTTTTGACTGTAAGTAGTAACTAGCTACCTGAAGGCTAAAGGCATATTCTGAAGCACAAGGTGATTTTACATCTGGTTGTAACTGTAATAGATGGCGCCGAGGTACTTCATCGTCATCTTCGATAAAATCGCTAAAGCTCGAACGTTCTATCGGTACTTCAGATGCTGCTTGAATTCCCTCATCACCATCAAATTTGGCGTCAACTTTACATATAGTGAAAATTCTATCGTCAGAGCGCAATCGATTCGCTAAATCTGGGTAGTTGGGTTCTACACTAAAATCTCGATATACATCGATACCAATAACCTGGGGTTTATATGCTTCGAGTTTTTGTAAAAGTTCAGCTAACGCTTGGTCAGATAGTGAACCTCTACCTTTCAAAAGTCTACGATTTTGGTAACGAATATCACTTTCGTCTATCGTGACTAAAAGCAAACGCTCATCTGACCGTTCGATAGCTGGACGCTGACTCATAAAACGGTCATAAGCTTGTAGCTCAAATGGTTGGAGGTATCCGAAATAGCGGGCGCCTAAAACTAAGATAGTAATTAGCGTACTCGTTACTAAAATTTTGCTTAGATTTCCCCAAGTCAATTTAGAGGGTGGCAATTTCCACAACAGTGGTTCTTCGGCTGGGTTTTGACATATAACTGGTAACCAACTAGCACAGGGGTATTCACCTTCGATACCTTGGAGTCGTTCGCGCGCGTGACGTACTGCTACATATAACGATTGTCCACTAGAAAATGCTTCTAAAAAGTACTTTAAAAATTCTTGCGCGGCTGTATCGGCAATAGGCGCCCGCATTACAATAACTTGGGGAATGTGTAAGTTGGCTAAATCTTGTGCTAACTTTAAGCCATCACACGAGTTAAATATAGCAAGCTTAAGTCCACCATAAATAGCTTTATTAAGTGCGTACTTTAATTTATCAACAGTTAAAATATCAGTTTGATTAAGTTGAATTTCTCCTCTATCTCGGCTCGAACTGTGACCAGCAAAAAATAAAATATCACAATTTTTCCATAAAAGATTATTTAAACTTTCAATAGATGGTTCTATAAGAAATTTAATAGTCGCTTGTGAGGATAATTTTTCTAAAAACTCCTTATCTTTATTTATATCTATACCTTGACTGTTCCCAAGAATCGCCAAAATTTTTAGTTTTCTATTTAAAGGTTGAGTAACTGATTTTTTCTGATATTCTGGAGATGCAATAGCAATTTCAGCTTTAGGATAATCTTCTAACAATTCCCATAAATGCCAAGGAAGTCGTTTCAAAATAACATCATTTGTTTCGATAATTATCCGAATTTCATCATGGATGTTTAAGTGAGTTCGTAAAGATTTATCTATTTTACGAAATCCATCTGAGTTTAACCAAGTATTTATATAATCTGACAAAGTTTGGCATAAGTCATGAAATTCAACCTCAGAAACGTTTGTAACATCTGTATCTTCGACTTCTAGACGAGGGGCAAAATCAACACGACGATAAAGCGCAGAATATAATAGTTGCCAGTTACGTTCTAGTTCGAGTAATTCGCGAAACGCAGGTAAAGCACCTCGTAACTGAATTGGATGCTCACCAGGTTTAGATAGCTTTGCTGTCACCAAAAAGCCACTACCTAAATTACCTTCTCCCAAACTTAAAACAACTAACTTTTGCATTCCTATTAAATTACCTACTAAATAACAAAATTCTCGGTGAGTGTAAATTCATTATTAGTGATACAAATAGTAAATTGCTCTCCAGGTTTACCTCTAAATCGTTTGAGTTGTATATAATTATCCATGCTTCTGGAATGAACTTCTTGAATAATTTCACTCTTAGTAGACATTAAAACTAATTTTAAGCTATTAGGTAAAAATTTATTAGAAGTCATTGGGTGAAGTTGTATAGTAATACACCTACTTTCTTTAGCTTCCTGAGTAATCGCGATTAATAATGCTAGCGAAATTTGTCCAAGCTGCAATCCTAAATCAATCAGCTTTGCTCCTCTAACTGTATTAGTTATATTAGTCTCATTTCTGACACTAAAGGCTAGTTGGCTAACATTAGCCGTTAATAATGCTTCTAAAGACTGCCAACCAGGAGCAAAAACATTTTCAAACCACTGGCTAAGATTAACTTGCATTCTACTAAGCGCTGTTTGTTGTAGTTCGTCTAAGTGAATAAGTAAATCCTCTAAAGACAGTAATTGACGAATTGGCAACTCACATGATGCAACATTTTTTACAAACCCTAGCAAAGTACCTTCGCGCAAAGCTTCATCAAACTGCACCCCAATATAACCAATGCGGTCGTACCAAGTTTCTGCCGGAATGCGAACTATATCACTATTCGGTAATATTGGACGACATTCAAGTTTTCCAAGTTGAGGAATTTCTAAATCAGCGACATCCATAAATGATTGTGCCACAGAATTCCAACTCGAACAATTTTCGCAATTCGTTTCAATTCCCATGCAGCACAAGTAATACCTAACAGCACATACAGCCAGAGTGTTAAGATATACTTGTTTTCTAAGCGTTGAATCGCTTTGCTGGCGCCTAAAAGCTTGAGCAAGACTGTGATTTTCTAAAGTCAACGGAACTGTAAAAGTTAAACGTTCTTGGTGGTTAGTAAGCATTGCTAGTACTCTTGCACTGTAATTTTAATTATTTATTTATTTATTTAATTAACTAACAATTAACGCAATGTTCGCGTATTTTTGACTGAAACTTATCAATACATCGGTAGTAAAAGCTACTAGCAGTAGGTATTTTTACTTCAAACTCTGCGGCTATCTCCTTCCAAGATTTGCCCTTAAATCGACGTTGTGCTAAAGCTTGAAAAGTGGCAGAAGGATATTTTTCTATATGTTCTTTTTTGAACAAGTTTTCCGGGTCGTTTTCAATATATTCTCTCAACACTTCGGTCAGTGCAGGTGGTTCTTCTAAATATGGAGTATTTTCTAATTCTGATAAATTCATACGTTCCACACTCGCTTTACCTAAAACTTTTGGAATAGCTTCTCTAAAAAACCGTCGTTCGAGTAATACATTTACCCATACAATAACGGACGCGCGCTCTGGTTCATATTTATGGATGTTTTGACAAATATATAACCAAAGCTCTTGAAGCGCTTCATTATAAATTTCTTCATAGAGTCTTGCTGAAAATTGATTTCTTTGTGGATGGCAAAGTCTACCGGATAGCTTGATTTCATTAACCAACCGTGTCAATACTAACTGCCTTTTAATGGTTTTTACTGGTTGCTGCTGTGCCAAGAGTGCTAGCTTAAGTAGCTCTAAATCAAGTTCCTTGCTCCTTGTATTGTCCATTGAAAACCCCAAAGCTCATCAAAAATTGTAGGCGCCTCTATATATACTCAGGTCTACACTACGAGTTTTACGCCAAACAGTCGAATTTTTTACTTTATACTCTATTTTGGATAAATATTTATATGTATGTTTTTATACTTGTGTTTAATTAAGGTTCTGCATAATAGTTAGTGGTCTGTGTAATTAAATATGATGGGTTGCCTTGCAACGGATGTAACGGATGAGTTATTCGTCACAAACATTTATATTGTCGTTTAAAATTATCTATCCGTTACATCCGTTCATCATCCGTTGCCAATATCATTATCGTAATAATACTTAAAAAATAAGTAATCAATATAACTAAATTATTTCTATCCATACAGAGATGTTTTTAAACAATTAATATTAAGTTTTGTAAAATTAAGTATTTATGCATAAAAATGATACTTTTTCTCCAGAGAAAAGGTAGAGGAATGCATTTGGTATATATTTATATTCCCTTATTTAAATTGGTCAGGATATTGGTCATGGTATTAATTCGTGATGTAGTCAAAGAAGTATTAACAACTGGTTATCTAACCCTTGCGGACGAAAATCAATTACGTAAGCTTTTGAGAACTAAATATGACAAAGAAGATTTGAACGCTTTTATGAGTTTGCAAGAAGCTGCTATGAATGGTTTGGTTAAGCAAGAAGCACGTTTAAGATTAGAGTAGGGTGGGCAGTGCCCACCTCACAGATGTACTAGGTAAACCTCCATTTACCTATCGGACTTGATGCACGCTAATTTCTGCAACAACCTAAAATTTTTTACGTTTCTTAATAAAATACTATTATCGGAATTATCTACATAACGTGCCATTTTTTTTGTTTTACGGACTCCAATAGTATTCAATATTCTTTTAAGTTCATTATGCATATATTTATAGAAGATAATGGTGCGTCATTGTTTAGAAAAACCTTCAATAAAAAGGCGCCAGTTAAAACGCGCGCAATCGGCTAGGCTTATTACTGTGCAGTGTTATCACAGTAGCTTTTGAAACTAATCGTGAAATATCCAAATTTTGTTGTTACCATAGTTTTATAAGTACCCATTTATTCATTTAATACATGCTACGGCTATTCGTTTGAGCAGCAAGTCCTAATTACACTAGGTAAGCTGTTTGTTGAAATTACTGAAAAAGCTATTTACAGCAGTACGATTTATTGCCCAGGACGTTATAATCCTTGTTAAGCCGAAGTTTTTATGACTTTAGAATCGCGCACGTTACAACTCCTAATATAAATATAGCCGTGAACTGGCGCCATTAATAACTCTAACAAAGCACAAGGACAAAGTTTTAGTACGTAATTACTAGCATCAATAAATTCCTTATTTGTTTAGCCATTGAAAAACACAATGTCACAAGTTTTTAATAAACAACAGCAAATTAACGCTGCTAGGACTAAGCCGCGATCCAGCGAACAAATTAAGGCAGAAATTGAGTTAAAATTTGGTTTTGTTCCACCTTTCTTTGTACCAGCTTCAAAAACTCCGCAGGTTCTAGAAAATTTATGGCAACAGACTTTGAGTGCGTATGTAAATAATCCCTTCCCAACCCTGTTTAAGGAAAAGCTTTCTGCCTACCTCTCGCGCTTCTGTGCTGTTCCTTACTGCATGATTTGCCATAGTTGTAGTTTACGTCCTTTAGGGATGAGAGCAAAAGAGGTGTTGGAGTTGCTTGAAGCAACCGTGCCTAACTCGACAGATATTGAAAAACATTTTAGTAAACTTGCAGGAC
The DNA here is from genome assembly GCF_019977735.1 of Calothrix sp. PCC 7716. Classification (GTDB taxonomy): domain Bacteria; phylum Cyanobacteriota; class Cyanobacteriia; order Cyanobacteriales; family Nostocaceae; genus Dulcicalothrix. Next base: position 3,389,160 of record NZ_AP025018.1, read on the forward strand.
AGTCTGATTTTTCAATTGACTGTCTTGAGCCGAACTCGCAAATTGAAGAAAGTCTACTTTACTGTTCTATTTATATTGCTTTACCAGATTGTTCCGAACATTATCGTCTTAGATTGCGCCGGGTTTTGGGTACTGTTTACTATCAGCATTTAGTTGCATTTATCGCTTACATAAAAACGTGTCATGTGTGGATGGAAGCTCACCCCGAAGTGGCTTATGAAACAGATAAGCGAGTTATTGATAATTTTGCGCCTTTAATAGAAGATGAGCCTAGTTTGGCTGATTTCTTCCGCACTTATAGAGAGAGGGTCAAGCGTGAATTTTCTGAACGCAAAAAATCTGAAGACAAAATCCGCGAACAAGCTGCTTTACTAAATGTTGCTAGCGATGCAATTAATGTACAAACTCTTGACAACCAAATTATATTTTGGAATGAGAGCGCCGAGCGTATATATGGTTGGAAGCAGGACGAAGCTCTCGGTCAAAATGCCAATCAGCTTTTGTACCAAGAAGTGCCTCAACTCGAACAAGTGCAACAAGTTGTACAATCGAGTGGTTTTTGGGAAGGTGAGCTACGTTGCTTCAACAAGTTTGGCAGTTCAATAATTGTTTCAAGTCGTTGGACGTTGGTACGTAATGAACAAGGACAGCCAAAATCGTTTCTTGTTGTTAATACTGATATTACTGAGAAGAAACAACTCGAAGCGCAGCTTTTTCGTTCTCAGCGACTAGAGAGCATTGGTACCCTTGCTAGTGGCATTGCCCACGACTTAAACAATGCACTAGGGCCAATTTTGATGATTGCTGAACTTTTACAGGAAAAAATCACTGATGTCAATAGTCAGCAGTTGCTTACAGAATTAGAAGCTAGTGCCAAACGTGGCGCCTCTTTGGTCAAGCAAGTGCTATCATTTGGGCGAGGAATTGAAGGTAAGCGGACTATTCTTCAAGTTAGGCATTTACTTTTAGAAATTCAGCAGATTGCGAAACAGACATTTCCCAAGTCCATCAAAATATATACAGATATATCACCCAATCTTTGGACTGTTTGTGCAGATGCGACTCAATTACATCAAGTACTAATGAATTTAGTAGTTAATGCGCGCGATGCAATGCTACATGGTGGAACTTTAAGTATTTATGCTGAAAATTTATATATTGATGAACAGTATGCCCAGATGAATGTTGAGGCAAAAGTTGGTAATTATATTATGCTAACTGTTTCAGATACGGGAGTTGGCATTTCAAATGAAATATTGCAGAGAATGTTTGAGCCATTTTTCACTACTAAAGAAGTTGGTAAAGGTACAGGTTTGGGGCTTTCAACAGTTATTGGTATTATTAGAAACCACGGTGGTTTTGTGAATGTGTATAGTGAAGTTGGGTTAGGCGCACAGTTTAAGGTATATTTGCCAGCAGTAGAAGGCGCCATGAGTCAGCAAGTTGAAGATTTAGAACAGCCAAAAGGTGACGGGCAATTAGTTTTGGTTGTAGACGATGAAGTTTCGATTCGGGAAATTACTCAAATCTCATTAGAGATGGGTAATTATAAGGTGCTTACAGCTAGTGATGGTATTGAAGCGATAGCGCTGTATGCTCAACATAAAGCTAACATTAGTGCAGTTTTGATGGATATGATAATGCCAGAAATGGACGGTTTAACTACTATCCGCACGTTACAAAAAATCAATTCGCAGGTAAAAATTATTGCTACAAGTGGACTAGCATCAACCGAACGAATAGCTGAAGCAGCTTCGGTTGGCGCAAAAGCGTTTTTATCAAAGCCTTATACAGCATTAGAATTATTAAAAACTTTATCCTCTATATTAAAACTGTAGGTTGGGGAGCCACTGCGTTGCCTCTCTTTCCCCCGGTTGTAGCAAGTGGCGTTGAAGGCTTTGCACAACCCAACAAATGTTAATAAATTATTTATTTAATAAAGAGGCGCCAAAAACAAAAAGCCTCCTTTACAAGTAAGAGAAGGCTTTTGTTTTGTAATATTGCCCTGGCACCGAGCAATTGTTGCAGGAGACAACTCTCCAACTATCGTAGCCGCTGCGGCGTTTCACAACTGAGTTCGGGATGGTATCAGAGTGGTTCCACCACGCAATTAGCACCAGGAAAAAGTTTAAAAACCTTGAAGACTGCACAGTGACGCGCTTTGAATTGATAGAGGTCAAGCCCTCGGTCTGTTAGTACTTCTCGGCTTCGCATGTTACCACGCTTCCACCTAAAGCCTATTAACACGTGTTCTACGTGTGACCTTACCCACTTATAGTGGTGAGAACACTCATCTTGAGGTGGGCTTCCCACTTAGATGCTTTCAGCGGTTATCCGCTCCGAACATGGCTACCCAGCGTTTACTCCTGGCGGAATAACTGGCACACCAGCGGTTCGTCCTTCCCGGTCCTCTCGTACTAAGGAAGGCTCCTCTCAATGTTCTTACGCCTGCACCGGATATGGACCGAACTGTCTCACGACGTTCTGAACCCAGCTCACGTACCGCTTTAATGGGCGAACAGCCCAACCCTTGGGACGTACTTCCGCCCCAGGTTGCGATGAGCCGACATCGAGGTGCCAAACCTCCCCGTCGATGTGGACTCTTGGGGGAGATCAGCCTGTTATCCCTAGAGTAACTTTTATCCGTTGAGCGACGGCCATTCCACTCTGCGCCGTCGGATCACTAAGGCCTACTTTCGTACCTGTTCTACTTGTTGGTATCACAGTCAAGCTCTCTTATTGCCTTTACACTCGACGCACGATTTCCAACCGTGCTGAGAGAACCATTGCGCGCCTCCGTTACCTTTTAGGAGGCGACCGCCCCAGTCAAACTGCCCACCTGAAAATGTTCCAATTCCGGATTACGGACATTGGTTAGAATTCTAGCTTCGCCAGAGTGGTATCTCACCGTTAGCTCCACATTCCCCACAAGGAATGTCTCTACGCTTCCCACCTATCCTGCGCAAGCCAAGCCCGAACACAATTCCAGGCTACAGTAAAGCTTCATAGGGTCTTTCTGTCCAGGTGCAGGCAGTCCGTATCTTCACAGACAATCCTATTTCGCCGAGTCTCTCTCCGAGACACCGTCCAGATCGTTACGCCTTTCGTGCGGGTCGGAACTTACCCGACAAGGAATTTCGCTACCTTAGGACCGTTATAGTTACGGCCGCCGTTCACCGGGGCTTCGGTCGTCAGCTTTAAAGTTTCCCCCTGACCAACTTCCTTAACCTTCCGGCACTGGGCAGGCGTCAGCCCCTATACTTCCGATTACTCGTTTGCAGAGACCTGTGTTTTTGGTAAACAGTCGCCTGGACCTATTCACTGCGACCCAGTTTTCACTGGGCACCCCTTCTTCCGAAGTTACGGGGCTATTTTGCCGAGTTCCTTAGAGAGAGTTATCTCGCGCCCCTTGGTATTCTCTACCTCCCCACCTGTGTCGGTTTCGAGTACGGGTATAACTGCTTCAACACATTAATTGCTTTTCTTGACACCAATCACAACTAAACGGAGAACGTATTCCCCTCCCAATCCAATCAGGGCATAGTTGCTTCAACGGTGCGTCCCAAATAATGCTCCACAATTCTAGTTGAGGAATATTAACCTCATGTCCATCGACTACGGCTTTCGTCCTCGCCTTAGGTCCCGACTTACCCAGAGTGGACGAACCTGCCTCTGGAACCCTTGGGGTTTCGGGGTATTGGATTCTCACCAATATTTGCGCTACTCAAGCCGACATTCTCACTTCTATTCAATCCACAGCTGCTCGCCGCTACTGCTTCGCATCAAATAGAACGCTCCCCTACCACTTTTTCAAGTCCACAGCTTCGGTACAATGTTTAGTCCCGTTCATTTTCGGCGCGCAAGCGCTTGACCAGTGAGCTATTACGCACTCATTCTAGGGTGGCTGCTTCTAGGCAAACCTCCTGGTTGTCTTTGCACTTGCACCTCCTTTCCCACTTAACATTGATTTGGGGACCTTAGCTGGTGGTCTGGGCTGTTTCCCTCTTGACGATGAAGCTTATCCCTCACCGTCTTACTAGTGATAGTACACTTTGGTATTCTGAGTTTGTCTCGATTTGGTACCGGTCTCCCAGCCCGCACCGAAACAGTGCTTTACCCCCAAAGCTTAATATTCACCGCTGCGCCTAAACACATTTCGGGGAGAACCAGCTAGCTCCTGGCTCGATTGGCATTTCACCCCTAACCACACCTCATCCGCTAATTTTTCAACATTAGTCGGTTCGGACCTTCACTTGGTGTTACCCAAGCTTCATCCTGGACATGGTTAGATCGCCAGGGTTCGGGTCTATACATACTGATAATCGCCCTATTCAGACTCGCTTTCGCTTTGGCTTCGTAACTACTACTTAACCTACCAGCACATATAACTCGCCGGCTCATTCTTCAACAGGCACGCGGTCATTCGTTTAATCGAACTCCCACTGCTTGTAAGCTGACGGTTTCATGTTCTATTTCACTCCCCTCAACGGGGTTCTTTTCACCTTTCCCTCGCGGTACTTGTTCGCTATCGCTCACGCAGACGTATTTAGCCTTACCACGTGGTCGTGGCTGATTCACATGGAATTTCACGTGCTCCATGCTACTCGGGATTCAGCTAGTATCGTTAAATTTTCGACTACAAGACTTTTACTTTCTTTGGTGCATCGATTAAATGCTTCGTCTAATCGCTCGATTCCATGTCGCTGTCCCACTACCCCAAAATACATGTATTTTGGTTTAGGCTCTTCCCCCTTCGCTCACCACTACTAAGGGAATCTCGTTTGATTTCTTTTCCTCCAGCTACTAAGATGTTTCAATTCGCTGGGTTGGCTCTCACTTGTCTATGTGTTCAACAAGTAGTATATAGGGTTGCCCCATTCGGAAATCTCCGGCTCAATGTTTGCTTCCAACTCCCCGGAGCATATCGTCGGTAACCACGTCCTTCTTCGCCGCTGCGTGCCTAGGTATCCACCGTCAGCCCTTATTCGCTTGACCAATTTTTATCAATTCAAAGGATTGTTTGTAATTCAATACCCATGTGCTGCTTGTATTACTTTAGTAATTAATAAAGAAATTACTGAAGTAATTAATACGAGCAATGCGGTTACTGCCTACAATTTGCGTCACTATGCAGTTTTCAAGGTTCTTACTGGATGTAAATCCAGCAGGCTTAGTTATCTTAATAACTCTAGTTGCTGAACTTTACAATACAATCATACTAACATTTATTTTTGCTTTTTTCAATAAATGCTATCTAAATGTGGAGGTTAGCGGACTCGAACCGCTGACATCCTGCTTGCAAAGCAGGCGCTCTACCAACTGAGCTAAACCCCCAAACAAATGTGGGCCATCCTGGACTCGAACCAGGGACCTCACCCTTATCAGGGGTGCGCTCTAACCACCTGAGCTAATAGCCCAAACACGAACCAATAATACAGTTTGATAGCCACATTGCATTAACAACCGACCTAGGTGATGACCATCTTGTTGGTTTTTAAGCACTGAAGTGCTTATTACAAGCAAGTTGGGTAGGTCTCCCTAAAAAGGAGGTGATCCAGCCACACCTTCCGGTACGGCTACCTTGTTACGACTTCACCCCAGTCACCAGCCCTACCTTCGGAGTCTCCCCCAGCGAACTGTTAGGATAACTACTTCGGGCGTGACCAGCTTCCATGGTGTGACGGGCGGTGTGTACAAGGCCCGGGAACGAATTCACTGCAGTATGCTGACCTGCAATTACTAGCGATTCCGACTTCATGAAGGCGAGTTGCAGCCTTCAATCTGAACTGAGCTACGATTTCTGAGATTTGCATGTTATTGCTAACTAGCTGCCCTTTGTTCGTAGCATTGTAGTACGTGTGTAGCCCAGGACGTAAGGGGCATGCTGACTTGACGTCATCCCCACCTTCCTCCGGTTTGTCACCGGCAGTCTCTCTAGAGTGCCCAACTTAATGATGGCAACTAAAAACGAGGGTTGCGCTCGTTGCGGGACTTAACCCAACATCTCACGACACGAGCTGACGACAGCCATGCACCACCTGTGTTCGCGCTCCCGAAGGCACTCTCTAGTTTCCCAAAGATTCGCGACATGTCAAGTCCTGGTAAGGTTCTTCGCGTTGCATCGAATTAAACCACATACTCCACCGCTTGTGCGGGCCCCCGTCAATTCCTTTGAGTTTCACACTTGCGTGCGTACTCCCCAGGCGGGATACTTAACGCGTTAGCTACGACAATGCCCGGGTCGATACGGGCAACGCCTAGTATCCATCGTTTACGGCTAGGACTACTGGGGTATCTAATCCCATTCGCTCCCCTAGCTTTCGTCCCTCAGTGTCAGTATTGTCCTAGCAGAGCGCTTTCGCCACCGGTGTTCTTCCCAATCTCTACGCATTTCACCGCTACACTGGGAATTCCCTCTACCCCTAACATACTCTAGTCTAATAGTTTCCACTGCCTGTATGTAGTTGAGCTACACGCTTTAACAGCAGACTTTCTAAACCACCTGCGGACGCTTTACGCCCAATCATTCCGGATAACGCTTGCATCCTCTGTATTACCGCGGCTGCTGGCACAGAGTTAGCCGATGCTTATTCCTCAAGTACCGTCATCATCTTCCTTGAGAAAAGAGGTTTACGACCCAAAAGCCTTCGTCCCTCACGCGGTATTGCTCCGTCAGGCTTTCGCCCATTGCGGAAAATTCCCCACTGCTGCCTCCCGTAGGAGTCTGGACCGTGTCTCAGTTCCAGTGTGGCTGATCGTCCTCTCAGACCAGCTACAGATCGATGCCTAGGTAGTCTCTTACACCACCTACTAGCTAATCTGACGCGAGCTCAACTTCAGGCAATTAATCTTTCACCATAAGGCATATCCGGTATTAGCAGTCATTTCTAACTGTTGTCCCCGACCTGAAGACAGATTCTCACGCGTTACTCACCCGTCCGCCACTATCACCGAAGTGACCGTTCGACTTGCATGTGTTAAGCATACCGCCAGCGTTCATCCTGAGCCAGGATCAAACTCTCCGTTTTGGTTGGATTTAATGCACAGCAAAGCGATGAATCGCTTATTACTAGGCATTTGTTTGTTTAGCTCTAAACGGCTGATTTAAACCTCAGCTCTGGTTAATTTCTTTACATTGCTAACGCAAATGTTATACTGGCTATCAAACTATATAATTTTCAAGGTTCGACCACTTTCCGAACGGCGCTCTCTCGCGCTCGCTCATCAGCGACTTATCTAATATAGCGAGAGCATAAAGAAGTGTCAACACTTTTTCAAAGAAATTTGAAAATATTTTATTGATACGCTCAAAAGCTTACCCAGTATTAGTTTTAGCTTGTAGGGCATTCTAAGTCGTGATTGAACTCTTATAGTAACCATAGATAGTTTTGCAGGCGCCCCAATACTGCTCCCTGTTTTAGTTATTTGTAGGTTGGGTTGAAAAACAAAACCCAATACATATATATGTATAAGCTTTTCGTTGGGTTTAAACTCCTACAAGGAACTAAATTACTAATAGTTGTAGCGATTCCTTTTGTATACACCCAATAAATAGATAGAATCGTGGTGCGACACAGGAGTTTTCAAAACATGAAATTCATATCTGAAGCATCCACAGGAGTCAAAATTCAGAAAATGAAAGAACGAGTGCGTTGGCGCCACTCTAGCATAACTGCGCGCGGCATTGACCAAACCAGCATGGTGCTAGATAACGGCAAAGACAACCCAGATTTTTCATTCATGGTAATTGGAGATAGTGGAACCAAGCCATATCCAGGATTCCACCCTCAAAGAAAAGTTGCCGAAATGATGCTTCCCCACCGTGAAGAATGTAGTTTTGTACTCCATACAGGTGATGTAATATACGTTGTAGGGTCGCAAGAGTACTACCCACGTAATTTTATTGAACCGTATCGTGAATTTATACAGGGAGGGGAAAATTATAAACGTATTGCTTATAACCGTATTACCTTTAATGAAACGCCAATTTTGCCTGTTTTAGGCAACCACGACTACTATGATGTACCTTTAATGTCACGTTTAGTTGCAGGTAGCACAAAATTACTGCGACAGTTCTTCCGTTATAAAGATATTGAAATTGGTTGGCACGGTTCAGAGCAAGGAAACGCATTTGCACAAGCATTTATTGACTGCTTAGGTAATATCGACTCATCCCTACTGGCAGAACACTTGGATACACATTACACTGCTAAAACAGATACAGGACTTTGCTTGCGGTATGAACCGGGAATTTTTACCCGCATTCCAAATCGTTATTATACTTTCCGCTATGGTGGTATCGACTTTTTTGCTCTCGACTCCGACACCTTCAACATGCCATCACCCATACCCTCAACCAAACAAGGAGACGAAAAACGGCGCCAACTTTCCAAACAGCGTCATGATATAGAAGCAGAAGAAATTCAAATTCTCGACGATATTACCAAGCTAAATGCTGAAAACAGCGACCATGTACAACAGCTAGATGAACTCAACGCAAAATTAAATCAAATTGATGAAGTCAAAATAGATATTGAAAAGCAACTTACATCCAGTTCAAGAAGCAACTTAATTGACTGGGAACAACTAGACTGGCTCAAAAAACGTCTCATAGAATCTTGGCATAGCGACGAAGTACGAGGAAGAATTATATTTTTCCACCATCCCCCCTACGTCACCGAAGCAACAAAATGGCATCAAGCGCAAACCCTAGCAGTGCGTCATCGTTTACGAGAAGTATTCGATGCAGTTGCACAAACACTAGGTTCACAAAACAGCGAACGTCCAATTGTTGATTTAATTTTAAATGGCCACGCTCACTGCCTTGAACATTTGCGAACCACTAACACTGGACATGCAGACTCCAATATAAATTGTATAGTCTCTGGTGGAAGCGGTCATCGCCCAAGGCGCCAACGCAAGGAAGGCAACGAATTAGTGGAAAAATTCATGACCCCAAATGGAATTGATAACCGTAAAGTTGCTGATTCTTATTTATTTTCTGGTCGCAATGGAGACAATGAAATGCGGCGCCTGCCTTACTCATTTGTGCGAATTGATGTAAAAGCTGGAAACCCACCTAAATTCACCGCGCGTCCTTTTGTAGCTGAATGGTATCAAGATAAATGGAGCAATATTACTCTAGAACCATTTGAATTTTAAAATCTTGTGGAAAGGACATCCTCTTGTAAAAAGGACATCTGCCTACAGGTGTAGTTTTTTGTCGATATTGTCCTTTAGAACCAGAGCCATAAGTATAATTGCCGTCGTAATTAGCCAACTCTGACGTTATTGTTTCGCCAAAGTGGAAGGGTGTAGTCGTGCCCGCGCGGCAAGCATATTCCCACTCTGCTTCGCTAGGAAGTCGGTAGTTTTTTCCAGTGTATTTTGATAGTCTATCACAAAATTCTACAGCATCATACCAAGAAACTCTTTCTACAGGTAAATTTTCTCCTTTAAATCTTGATGGGTCTGGGTTGAGTTTGCGGTTTACTTGGGGAAGTGTTGCAACTGCTCGCCATTGGGCTTGAGTAACTGTGTACTTGCCCATGAAAAACGGTGAAACTGTTACTTGGTGTTGAGGACGTTCGCTACTATCGCTTTCTTTTTCAGTTTCCGGCGCCCCCATCAAAAAGGCGCCTCCAGGTATAGCGACCATATCTAGAGTAACGTTATTGGGAAGGTTTTCTGTAAAGTATTGGGCTTGATGGCGTTCCCGTTTATTTATTTTTCCTTTGGAGTTGACAGTGACAACATCAAAAGAAAACTGGGATAATTCGCTACGAGTGGGAATTTTTAATTTAATTCCTTCTATATCGAGTTCTGATGAAGTTGTAGGGAGTGTGTCAAATATTTCTTTAGCTTTTTGCTCATACCCTCTGGCATAACGCCCCCAACCACTTGCAAAAGTTAAAAGAGGTTGATATCCAGCTTCGGCTAAAGATTCTACGAAAGTTGCAGCGAGTGATGCTGTTCTGATTTTTTCGGCTTTGTCTCCAGAAAAGGTTTGTTGTAGTGTTAAAGCTAGTTCACGGGCTAATTGGCTAGGTTTAGTATAGGCTAATTCTATCCATTGTGGTTTTTCTCCAAAATCTTTGCTGTCTAAGTTGGTATTTTCTAGTTTTTGTTGTAAGTAGAATAGTAAACATTGAGATAATTGTTCTAGTCTTTGATTGCCAAATCTTTCATCCTGTTGCAGCAATTTTAATAACAGATGCCGTATAGTACTGTCCATCTCATACAATGGCAGCCCTGCACTTTGACATAAAGTAGATAGTAATAAATCTGGAACTGCAAGCCAGGGGATGTTTAAACTTTTATTTTGTTGGTCGTAAAGAAAATTTTTCTTTATGTAGTACAATAAATCTGGAGTCAAGGCTAGGGGAAAGGCTGCATGATAAGCTAAATCTAAGTATGCTTGACCTTGTTTCGCAAAATGGACAATGTAATTAATGGCTGTTTCGTAACTTTCAATATTGGCGCCTGCCGGTTTTAGCTGTTCTAATTTTTCTCGTATCGTTTCTGGTAAGTTTTTATTGATTTCTTGATTTTCTAAACTAAATTCATCGCTTAAATATTCATACTGCCGATAAAGCGCCTTTTTTCCTTTCAGCGCGTTAATCATTCTCTTCCATGCAATTAGGTTAAAAGGATACATCGGTAATAACTTTGCAACCCGACTGGCAGTATTACCACGCCATCTATTAGTTGATAAAGGGTTTAGCCATGCGACTTGTCGTACTACAGGTTTAATACGATTTAGAAATTTATTGGTTAGTTCGACCCGTGCGCTGTTAAAACCACCGCGCGCTGCTCCACTGTCACTAAAAATAAGTACAATTGTATGATTTTTATGTAGATGAGGGATAATATCTGTTAAGGTTTGCTCCTCAAGTAAGTCAACATCTTTATAAAGAAAGTTGTCAGGAACGTTATAGAAGTAATAAGTTTTTGTCTCTCCTAAACGCCCTTCCTGCATTGCAGTTTCTATCAATCTTTCAGAAATAGGCGAAAAAGGAACCATTGAGTTACTTTGGTCAATCAATAGTAAAAGCTTAGTTTGATTAACTCGACTGGGTATTAGTGCAGGTTCTAGTAAAAATCCTTGTTGGCTAATGCGTTTAATAGTGCTTGGAATATCTAGCTCAACAGCAATTCCTTCTCGCACTGGTTGACGCAGTTTTCGCCAACCCTGCTTCATCTGGCGCCGCGTTACAGGAAAATATTCGTCAGAAAGAGTAAATGAACTAGTAATGGTTAATTGATTTCCAGTTGTATTTATGGAAACAGCCGTACCTACTTGCAGTTCTGTTGCTTCTGGTGCTAAGTTTTCTGATTGATTTTGCTTGGTTAGTAGTTGTGCATGTGTTAAGTTTTGTGTAGGCTGTTTTTCTGTCTCAGTTTTAGAAAATTTAGTAGAAGATTGTGGCGCCGATTTTTGTTGAGATAATAATCGCTCTTGATATTGGTCAAAATGCTTCTAACAATTCTACTAGTTTTCCTTGAGCTTCAGCATATCTAATTAATTCAAATATAATTTCAGTGTTGTTGCCTTCACCAACTATTTCGTTTAAATTCCATTCCAATTCCTCACTCAGCATTATTTCTAAATTAGACTTTCTAGGAAAAGCGTCCATTAGCGCTTCACGAAATTGCTTTCGCTGTAATATACTCATATTAATCAAGCTATAAATTTGAGATTTTTGTTTATTATCTATTGTAAATTCTGTTTTATGCAATTCATCAATATTAGCAAGTTGTTGCTGAATTTCTTCTATTTGCTTATCGAGTTCAAACTGCCGCGCGGAGTCTGCGGTAATAATTCTATCTCTTCGGAATTTATTTAGTTTCTCTAACAAAAGTTGATAAATTTCATCATTTTGAGGTTGTGGTGTTTTTTCAATATTATTTGGTGGTATAGAATTATCTTCTGATTTAAACAAGTAACCATCTTGCACGCGCATAAAAATAACAGGCGCCGCAAAATCACGTTTACGATACTGAGTAGTACTCAAAGCTATGGCATATCGACCTTCTTGTACTGCTATATCTACAGGGGCGCCTTGTGCTAGTCTTTTATAAAATTTACAAGCAAAACGAGAAGCTGTAGCGTTATTAACTTCGTATTGCATAGCTACGACAACAGGGATATTTTGCTGTACCACCCTAGAAGCAACACCAACAAAAGCCTGTGATTCAGACAGCATAGCACCTTCACACGCTTGCAACATCATCACTCCTGGGCGATGTCGGTTTAATAATTGACTAAAGTAACCTGCATCAACCCACATTGCCTCACCAAAGTCGTCTACAAATGCTATTTCTCCAACTTGCTGTTTATTTTCATTTTCAAAACGACCATGCCCAATAAAATGAAAAATATGTGGCTTCTGAGCTAAAATTTCATCAACCGCTTCGGGGTTAGCTTCGTTTACAACTGGTAAAAACTGAACTTGTGTAGCTTGTTCCAAAGCTAGTTTCTCTAAAGCTTCTTTTACTCGCTTATATTCTACATGACCTAAATTACTAGGCGCCGACACAACCAAAGCAATCCTCAGCTTTTCGTTTTTACTCAACGCAATAGGTTGTGCTGGAGTCCATTGTACACGACGACGGGAAAAAACAATATCAGGAGTTGTGCCCAACCAAATTGTACCTAAATTAGCACTTTGGGGTAAGCACATAAATTCCCAAGGCAATGCTGCGACTTCTGGCATGTTTTGCTCATCAATGTCTAATTCAATCCGCAGTAGCTGCTTTTTCTGTTGAACTATATCGTAGTAGAAGTTAACAAAGTCTTGGCGAAGTACTTCATCGAATAAGCAGTTAAATAAAGCTTCTCCGAGTAAGCGCGCTTTATCACTATCATTTAGTTCATTTTTACAAGTTAGATTGAGGAGTTGTTGAATTTCTGGAGTCAAACAGTCATGGTAACGAAATTTTCCAGAGGGTTGACCAAGGGATTGATGTTGGGAATCCCACTTTTCTACCTGCACATGTTTATCATTGGCTACACGGATGCGATAAGTGTAATAGACTTTGGACATGATGAAGCTTTTCTTGGTTAACCTTATTTTTCTACACAACGGCGCCTTAAGATTCAGTAAAAAATGTTTCTTTTATTTTGGTAGATTTAGAGTCCATTGTTTTTCGTCACCACGTGAAAGTTCTTTGGCTGCTTCGTCTTTACGCTTAAAAAGGTTTTTTAACGTTTGTTTTAACTCGCTGGCAGCGTCGCGAATATCAGCAAACAACCAATCCATATTTGCTTCAGCCCATACTGTACCGTGTAAATTAATAGATGTACATTCTTTCGGCACTTTAAAGACAACGGCAAATTTGACTGTTGCCATCTGTTGAATATCCGCTTCTTCGATACGCCAAAAACATTCGGAACTACCCGAACCTTGAGCAATTATTTCAAAAAAGCCACCTTCATAAGTGTAGTCGGGTACAGCCACAAATGCTTTTAGCTCATTTTTGGTACTTACGCTAGCATTAAAATCAGGAATATCTGCCAGTTCTGCAAATGTAGACGTATCAATTCCTACACTCCATTGTAAGTTTTCGTTCAAACCGAGATTCATGCCAACCCCAAATTTCATTAGAGATTGCCATTTACTTTCTGGGAAAATTGTCTGAACAATTGGCTCTTGGTCTCCTTTCGGACTAAAATCAAGTTGGCAAGACAGGCGCCAAAATTTAACGCTTGGTTTAGGACGTAAATCTACGGTGACAGTCATGTAATAAAAATCATAATTGTCACGCATTTGCTGTTTGTAAATGCTATTTAATTCTACGCCAACTTCTTTAAAGGTTTCTTCTGTAAGTAGTATTAATTTATCATTAGGGTTGCCGAAGGTGACTTTGGTTTGCATTAAGCTTTGGACTGCTGCGGCGCCTCTACCTAGTGTACTTCTTGAAGAGAGTGTGCCTTCCCACTTTTGGACTTCTTCAAATAGTTCGTTTAATAGAATGTCGGAGTTTTGAAGGTTAGGAGGCGTAGTTAAATCAATCATATTCCTCTAAGATTATGAATTATAGATAATATACAGTGTTGCTGACCCACTTGGCAGAACTGGCGCCTGAAGCAAAACTTGGGATCAGTTTATTTGGCAATTCCAGTAGATATTTACAACAGCTTTTTTTTGAGATTCGATTTTATTCGGGAAATGGTTGAGGAGTATGATTTAAAGCTAATTGTTTTTCATCCCGACACTAAGGAGATTGTTTTATGGAGAAACTAAATTATTCCGACATAGTTGAAAAAATCCTCCAACCGTATGCAGCAACTACAGTGGGGGAAGGAACGGAAGTTGAATTAATTGCAGATCGAGCTAATGGTCATTATTTGATTATGTTTGTTGGTTGGCGAGATGAAGCTCAGGTGTATGGGAGTTTGATTCATATTGATATTAAAAATAATGAGATTTGGATTCAACAAGATGGCACCCAAGAGGGTATTGCTCAACAATTAGTGGAAGCAGGTGTTCCTCAAAGTGATATTGTGTTGGGCTATCGTTCGCCTTTTGTTCGGCAGTTTACTGGGTTTGGTGTGGGAGTTGAGAATAAATCTGAGGTTAAGCCTTTAAAAGAGGCTTGTAAATAAAAAATATCTAAAATTTTCTTGTGGGGTGGGCATCCTTGCCCGCCCTACTATATATAGTGTTTGGTTCCGTTCCTCCCTACCCAACTTACGTAACTTACTAATGCGCTGTGATGCGTCCTCAGTCATGTTATTCCCCCTGGCGCCGACTATCAATAATTTAAAATAATTTAATTATAAATAAAAATTGCGTAGTTTAATATTTCCAGGATTATACCTTTTTGCAGCTTCTAAAAGTTCTACTAGTTTTCCTTGAGACTCAGCATGTTTAATTAAATTAAATACAATATCAGTATTATTATCTTAACTAACAAAGAATGAACCACAAAGGCACGCTCGTACACAAAGAAAGAAAAAAGTTATTTAATTCGATGCCAACTTATTTAAAGGTTTATTCTGTAACTATTATTAATTTATCATTAGGGTTTCTAAAGTTGACTTTGGTTTGCATTAAGTTTTGAACTGCTGCGGCGCCTCTACCTAGTGTACCTCTTGAAGAGAGTGTGCCTTCCCACTTTTGGACTTCTTCAAATAGTTCGTTTAATAGAATGTCGGAGTTTTGAAGGTTAGGAGGCGTAGTTAAATCAACCATTATTCCTCTAAGGTTATGAACTTGATGCTTTACAGATAATATATAAGATTTTAATTATTTTATGGAGAAACTAAATTATTACGTCTTAGTTGAAAACATTTCTCCAGTCGTATGTAACTACTATACTAAGTATGGAACGGGCAAGGATGCCCATTCCACAAGAGGTTTATAGATAATATATTAAGATTATTAGCACCTTTGTGCTGACTATGAGCAAATCTAGTGAGAGAATAATATGTCATTACCTAATCGGTTTAAGAAACCTTTTGTTGTTCAGAAGTTGCAGTGGCTTATTGACCCAATAGGGTATATGGAAAGCGCTGTCAAGCAATACCCTGATATTTTTACTGGTGAGATAATTGGTTTTGGGGGGACTATAGTATTTTTAGGCTACCTTATTTGAGTGCTTTTTGTAATGAGACTTTACGCATTCACCCTGTAGCAATGTTAACTTTTACTAGATTAGTTCAAGAACCTGTTGAACTTCTAGGACAATCACTAGAACCAGGTACACGAGTAGGAGGTTGTATATATCTTTTACATCATAGAGAAGATTTATACCCAAATTCTAACCAATTTAGACCAGAGCGTTTTTTAGAACGGCAATATTCACAGTTTGAATTTATGCCTTTTGGAGGTGGCGCCCGTCGTTGCATTGGTGATGCTTTAGCAATGTTTGAAATGAAGTTGGTTATGGCTACTATTATCTCACAATACGAGATGAAGTTGGCTGCTGCAAATGAAAAACCCCAGCGTCGCGGAGTTACACTGGCGCCTGCTAATGGAGTAAAAATGATTATCACAGGGAAGCGATTACGTCAAAAGGCGCCAATGGCAACTGTGTAGGTTGGGGAGCCACCTCTGTGCGGGGGTTTCCCCCGTTAAGGAGAGTGGCGTTGGAGAATAATTCTGATGTTAAGCCGTTGGAGGGGGTTGGGAGTAATTAATCTGCATTATGTTTATATGGTAACGGCTGGGAACAGCCGTTCCACAATAACTACTAATACTGAAAGCTTCTGCTTGAGGCGATTATTGACAAGTCAAGTTTTGAGATGATTTTATGCTTTAAGCTGCCGTTGATACAACCTGAAATGGTATATTCTCTAGAACTACTTGTGGCACCTGACCTGATCCAAGAACCAATGAAGCATCAAGAATTTCTACACTAACTAAAACTTCACCTGCACCAATATTTAGTGCTATTTCATCGTTTAAGCGCAAAGTACGACATTCATGATATCCATCGACTAGACGAATATAAAGTGAGTCAGTTTCTTGATCATAACTAATTTTCATAGTGTCACTTTCCTCAATAATAAAATGTATATACAGTAATAACTACAATTTCTGTATCGCTTTCGGCAACGATTGGCGAAACTCGTTTGATAGCATAGAAGCGCCCTTGCCATTCTCTATCAAATTGAAAGTCGTAACGATATTCAAGTTCTACCTTTTTTGGCTGGCTTTTGATTGCCATTAAGAATTGCTTCAGTGACTTCTAGTTCATTTGTGCCACGCTCTATGCATTGCGATAAAGCGTGTTTGGTAAAACGAATTGGCTTCATGGAGTTTACTTGAATCCACCCCTGTCAACACTATAACAACACATAAGACAAATTTATGATACCCTGAATTGATTCATTACTGGCGCCTATCAATATAGATGTAGATGTTGGTGACGGGCAGGGATGCCCGTTCCACAAGAGGTTTGTTTTACAAGAGGTTTATTATATGCATGGTGGTTGAGGTTTTCGGTTTCTTCTACCTTGGGTTTGGCTTTGCGTGTTGTACGGATTTGTTAGACTAATCACAACAGCAAGCAATCTTAACAAAACCACTCCTCTAGTAGAGCGACTTATGCTAATTACAGATAATTTACTTGTTTCTAAGCAACTCCCGACTCTCGAATATTCCTCGACGCAGGAAAGATTCGATGATACTTGGGAAGCTCCTTTGTCTACCCTTTTGGGTTTGGGACGTGCGGCAGGCGCCGATTTTATTGAATTTTTTCTAGAGCGCGTTAACTATATAAGTTGTCTTGCTGAGGATGATACTATCACTAGCATTACTCCTCGCCTTTCTACTGGTGCGGGTGTGCGTGTGTTTTTGGGCAAAGCTGATTGTTATGTGACAACTAATAACCTGTCATTTAATGGTTTAAAAGCTGCGTTAGAAAAAGCTCTTGGAATTATGGGGTTGCAGTTGCCTGCTCCTAATGCTTTTATTCCTGAAATTAATTTAGAACTTTTACGAGATTACGCTACTAAGCGCGGTAAAGATGGCTGGTTGCCGTTGTGTAGTGAAATACGCGAAATGGGCGAGGTTCTCCTTGATGGTACTGGGCAATTACAAAAAACTGCTAGCCATATTCAATCTCGTCGCGCGACTTATTTTCGTGACTGGCAAGAGGTTTTAGTAGCAGCAAGTGATGGTACTTTTGCTCGCGATATTCGCCTTACTCAGTCGGTAGGTTTCAATTTGTTGTGTGCTGATGGCGCCAACCGTACTTCTATTGCAGAACGTGCGGGTAATACAAGTGACCCTAATTTCTTGCGTACTTGGGATTATAAAGAAGCATCAGAACATATTTCTGAGTCTGCTGGTAAAATGCTGTACGCCGATTATGTAGAATCAGGTACTTATCCAATTATTATGGCAAACCACTTTGGTGGTGTAATTTTCCACGAAGCTTGTGGACACTTGCTCGAAACTACTCAAATTGAACGCAAAACAACCCCCTTTGCAGACAAAAAAGGTGAGAAAATTGCTCACGAAAGTTTAACAGCATGGGATGAAGGTCGCTCTGAGAATGCCTTCGGTACTATTGATATGGACGACGAAGGAATGCCAGCACAGCGCACTTTATTGATAGAAAAAGGCGTTTTGAAGAATTTCTTGGCAGATAGAGCAGGTTCGATGCGTACCGGACACCCCCGTACAGGTAGCGGTAGACGACAAAATTTCACCTTTGCTGCTGCTAGTAGAATGCGGAATACTTATATTGCAACTGGTGATTACACTCTTGATAATGTTTTTGCTTCTGTTGACAAAGGTATTTACTGTAAAAAAATGGGTGGTGGTAGCGTTGGCGCCACTGGACAATTCAACTTTGGTGTTGATGAAGCTTATTTAATTGAGAATGGCAAAATTACTAAGCCGCTGAAAGGCGCCATTTTGATTGGGGAAGCTAAAGAAATTATGAACAAGATTTCGATGTGTTCACAAGATTTGTCTTTGGCGCCTGGTTTCTGTGGTTCTGTAAGTGGCAGTATTTATACTACTGTGGGTCAACCCCATATCAAAGTTGATTCGATTACTGTTGGTGGACGTTAAGAGCAATCATTCAAAATCTAGAATATACATATGGCAAAAATTCAGGAAATCGCTTCTGCGGCGAAGGATAGCGCGAGCAAACTTGGAATTAAAAAGTTTGATATTTATGGTTCGAGTGTTGATTCTACTAGTGTACAGGTAGACCAAGGTGAACCTAGACAAGTTAAAGCTTCTAATTTGTCGGGTGTGACGGTGCGTGTTTGGAATGAAGAGAATACCGTTGGTGTCACTAGTACTACTGATGTTGACCCCAAAGGTTTGGAGTTGGCTTTGAAAACAGCGTATGAAGCGAGCTTTTTTGGTGTCAAGGAAAATGTTCCTGACTTTAGCCCAGAAGCAACAGCACCTCTAAATATAGATAATTCTTCTACAGAGAAAGTTGAACAGGCGCCTGTTAATGAGTTAATTCAAAGCTTGATATCGGCCGAAAAAGAATTAATGGCAAAGCATCCTGCGATTAAGGGTGTACCGTACAATAATTTATCGCAGCGTGATGTAGATAGATTTTACCTTAATAGTGATGGCGCCTTGAGAACTGAGTCTCACTCGTTGGCTTCTGTGTATCTATATAGTAAGACAGAAGAAGAAGGTAAAAAACCTCGTAGCGGTGGAGCGTTTAGAATTAGTCATGGTGTCAAAGATTTAGATGTCGATGGCTGTATTCAAGAAACTGCCGATAAAACAATTAGCCATCTCAATTACGAAAAAGTTCAAACTGGTAAATATACCGTCGTATTTTCACCGGAAGCTTTTTTGAGTTTGCTTGGCGCCTTCTCTAACTTATACAATGCTCAAAGTATTCTCGATAAGCAAAGCCTTTCAACTCCCGATGATATCGGTAAGCAAATAGCATCACCTTTACTTAGCGTATATGATGATGGATTGCACCCAGCGAATGTTGGCGCAGAATCTTTTGATGGTGAAGGAACTCCAACACGTAAAGTTTCTTTAATCGAAAATGGAGTTTTAAAAGGATTCCTTCATAGCGCAGGTACAGCAAAACGACTTAATGCTCAACCTACAGGAAATGCGAGTATCGGTGCCAAAGTTAGTGTGAGTCCCAATTTCTACCATGTTTACTCTGGGGCGCCTGCAGAGAAAGAATACAGCTTAGATACTGCTGAAAATGTCATTTTAATAGATGATTTGCAAGCACTTCATGCAGGTGTGAAGGCGCTTCAAGGTTCGTTTTCATTACCTTTTGACGGATGGATGGTCAATAAAGGTGTGAAAACAAGTATCGAATCAGCAACTGTTGCAGGTGATTTCCTGTCAGTTTTAAATTCGATTATATATATAGAGAAAGAACCTGAACTAACTCCTTCTGGTGTTTGCCCACGAGTTTGGGTTGAAGGACTTTCTATTACTGGAGAGTAATGAGTGCTGAGTGCTGAGTGCTGAGTGCTGAGTGCTGAGTGCTGAGTGCTGAGTTCTGAGTTTTTACAATACACTCAGCACTCAGCACTTTCTACTCAGCACTACTATTAATATTCTCCACCAATGCCGATGTTAACGTTGTAAATTTCGGTTCCTGTCCAGTTAACACCAATAACCGTGGCGCCATCGAGGTCATTGCTAACAAAATGTGCGTCTGTAAGGTTGGCGTTAGTTAAGTTGACGTTGTTCATGCTAACGCTGTTGATAAATGCTGATGTGAGGTTAGCAGATTGGAGATTCGCACCTGTTAAATCTGCTCCTTCTAAATTTGCGTTTTTGAGGTTGGCGCCTTTTAAATTAGCGTTTCGCAAATCTGCCCCTATCAAATGGGCGCCTTGAAGATTCGCACCACTGAGGTTACATCCACTACACTCTCTGGTTTCAATTAATTTCCGGACGTTAGTGCTGACGCTTGTATTTGTGTTTGTAGTAGTGCCTTGCGCTCCAGCAGGAGATACAAAAGCAAAAGCACTCATTAGGGCAACTGCTGCAAAAAATTTAGTTTTCATGTTTTTCTCCTCCACGCTATCTAACACTTTGTATAAACAATTAGTACTGTAGACTGGTTGAAATCAACACGATAGTACTATTTTGCTCGGTTTTTCAACCTCTTACTTATTTGCTACAACTTCATTGTCGCGCATTCCAGAAAAATTACATCGTGCTTCAGTAGTACTTATAAATCTCTCGCTGGGTTGAAAGCCTTTTAATACAAAGCGCGTGGGGATATACGTATATATATAGAAAATTATTAGGCTTTAGATAAGGTTCACTCGAATAATAGTGCCAGACTAAAAACTGTCACAAGTGTATTATCATACTAGGCGCATTGAATGCTAATATAGTAATTATACGAATAAAAATAGTGTTGGTTGTTTTAAAGATTGGTGTAAGATTGTATAACTTACAAATGCACAGGCAAACTCAACCAAGTTTTGTTTAACATAACAGATAGACACGGAGACGTTTACGGTTAGATTAGTCTTAGTCTGGTAATGTGATAATAATTGAGTTGAACCATTTTTTTTAAGAAGATTCCATATATCATCCCAGTTTTGTGATGCAAGCGAAGTATCTATATCGATTAATCTCATTCCTAAAAGTTCTTGACGTGAGTATTCGCTTAGACAACACATGGCATTATTAGTATAGGTAAATTGCCCATACTCGTTTACACAAAATTCAGCTTGGATAGCACAACTTATATTCAAATTATTGGATAAGCAATTTTCATCTAGTCCATATCCTAAATGCAAATTAAGTTCTAACAAGTCATTATCGTAAAAATCCACTTTAGCAGGTTACCTTATTTTGTGAAGCGATAGTAACGTAAGTTGAACATATGTACTTGGAGTCGCACGGCAAAAGCGTTGGAGTCCTGAATACAGTTGTAAGTATATATGGACATTACTTAGTAGCATCGTTACTAAATTCTACTTATATATGTATTAGCAGCGTCATCTATCTCAAGTAGTAGATTTATGAACGAACGCATATATATGAAATTTATAAATCTACCACTTGATAGATAAAAGCTGTGTTTTCATTTCAGCAAGCAGCTCAACCTGTCAACATGTTTCTTAATCTACGCATTGATTGATGCTTTTTTCTCCAAGTTTGTGGGGGAATATCATGATGTTGACGGAATTGACGTGAGAAGTGACAAGCATTTTGATAGCCAAGAGCGGTAGAAATTTGCTCAATAGTTTGCTTGCTTTCTTGAAGTAATTCGCGTGCAGCAGACATTCGTCGTTTAACAATCCAGCCGTTTACAGTGTCTCCGGTTTGTTTTGCAACTCGATGTGTTAAGTATGCTGCTGAATAGCCAACTGCGCTAGCTACGTCGCATAATGTAATGCCTAAATGAAAATTAGCTTCGATATAATCGAATACTTCCTGAAGCTGAGTATTTTTAGGAAATATAGACTCTGGCTTTGAGTTTAAGTTTTTATCTGGCGAAATATTTTCAACTATTTGGTTGCATTCGCGCGTGTACCATTCTTTCAAATGCTTCTGCTTTCTTAACTGAGCTGTAATTGTTCGTGTCAACTCATCTAAGGTTGATGGCTTTGTAACAAAATCATCCGCTCCCATTTCCATACCTTTGCGAATCTCTGTTTTGGCGGCACTTCCAGCTAAAAAGATGAATGGAATAATTGCTGTTACTGGGTCGTCTTGTAATACGCTTAAAACATCATAACCGCTGATATCTGGCATTACGACATCGCAAATAATAACATCGGGGAGATGCGTTTGCACTTTTTGAATGCCTAGTATACCGTTTTCGGCGCCAATAGTGTTGAAGCCTTCAGCAGATAACCCATCTAAATATAAATTACGAGTGGTTCTGTCGTCTTCGATAATTAGGACTGTTTTTGGTAATGTTTTCATAGTTAGCAATAAATTGTGTAAATAGTGAGTTCTTGACTTTTTTAAGTAGGTAAGGTAACTATAAACTGAGTTCCAGTGCCCACCTGACTTTCGACGCTAATTTCACCGCAGTGTAACTCAACAAGAGTTTTTACAATTGATAAGCCCAACCCAGTACCCGCAATACTATCGATATTGCTGCCTCGGTAAAATGGCTCAAATATGTGCGGTTTATCAATGGCTGGAATACCAATGCCTTTGTCTTTTACTTGAAAGATAATACTTTTATCTTTTCGCATAATTTCTAAGGTTACGGTACTACCTAGCGGAGAGTATTTAATGGCATTTGACAATAAATTATTGAGAATGTGGTGTAGAAATTTGGGGTCTAAACAAACTGCGATATAGTTTTCTGGACTAATAACATTAATAAATTTCTGGTTGCCGTTAGCTATTTGAACTTGTATGGCAATGTCTCGACAGAATTTATCTAGGTCAATTTCACTAGGATGAAGTTCTAACTTTGCTGCATCTGCTTTACCATATAAAAGAATATCATCTAATAAATGACTCAGTTGTTCAACAGCAGTTAAAATTAAATCTAAATAAGAACGATTTTTTTCTTCATTCCACTGGTGAATGTGTCGTCTTAACAAATCTGCTGAAAACGAAACTATATTCAACGGTGTACGAAATTGATGGCAGAGCATTGAAACAAACCGTTCGCGTAACTCGCTAAGATGTTTTGCTTGTTCCAAAGCTTGACGCACTTCTGACTCAGCTTGTTTATAATCGGTAATGTCGATTGCTGTAATTAATTCTACAGATTCGTCGCTAAAATCAAAAACACCATTAGTTAATGTAACAGTACAAGCCAACCATCTTTTAACTCCACTTTTTGTAACAACCTGCATTTCCTGATATTCACTTGCGCTTCCGCTAGACTTATTAACCTGTCGTAAGCTTTTGTTTACTAGCAGTTGATTTAGAGGAACCTCATTTAACAGTTGTTCGAGTGTATATCCAGTCAGAGTTTCAGCAGCTGGGTTAACGTAACATAAATTGGAATCTTTAATTAGAAAAATGCTAGCTTGATTAGTTTCTGCTAAAACCCGAAAACGAGCTTCATTAAACCGTAACGCTTGCTCAGTTTTTTGAGACTCAGTAATATCCCATATACTCCATACCCGACCGATAATTTTGTTGTCTAAACGATGCGGTTCGGAATAATGCGCGAAAATTCTGCCGTCTTTGAGTTCAATTAAATCATAACGCTCTATTTCTAATTGCGCTGGCATTTCCCAAACAGAGGAACGAAAAACTTCTATGTCTTTAACCTGAGACTCAAAAAATGCTTTCGCACGTCCGCAACCTTTAGTCAAACGAACTTCTGAAGGCAGGCGCCACATATCCATAAATTTTTGGTTGTAGCAAAGAATTTCACCTTCAAAATTAACGGCAAGTATTCCGTTAGCCGAAGACTCAAAGGTCGAACGCAAAAGTGCAAGCGATGCCTCCAACTCTGCTTCTTTCTTTTTATAAGCAGAAGAAAATTCTGTTGAAGAAAATTCAGTAGGAGAATATGAGTTTGTATTTACCTGGTCTACATATGAAGGATGATGTACATATCCACATCCAATACTTAGCCCATTTTCTTCAGCATAAACAATTGATATCTCAATTGGAATTAATTGACCAACTTGAGTTGTTAATTGTGAAGCTAAATTTACTCTTCTTAGCTGCAACTCTTGCCATATGTTTTCCCAATTATGAAGAATCTCCGTATCGATATCGAATAAAGACATTTTCATTAACTGGTCGCGCGAGTATCCGCTTAAATGACACATCGCGTCATTAACATACAGAAAAGACCCTGAATCATTGATGCAAAATGCTGCATCAGCGGCTCGATTTAATATTAAATCAGCGAATAATCGGTTTTCTAATACAAACATTCTGTCGAGCCAGCACTTAATGGTTAATAGACACAGATTTTCGTACCTCTTCTGCCTCTAGCTTGTAAAAATCTAGTTCTAGATTTATCTAGCCTGAGACGAATGGAGATTTATAGTTAATTCAGTTGTTGGAACCTAGCCGATGTTGTTAACACTTATGAATACTATAAACAATATTAAAATAAATATATGGTTTCTCAACAGAAAATTCACAATTTCTTTATAATTACATGTTAACAAGATTTTGAATGCATAAAATACGGCATTTGCCTTTTAAACAAACCCGTTTGCAGACTTTATATAGATTAAAAAATTATTAGTAAATTAAGATTATGAATAATATAAATTTAAACCGAAAATCCAAATGCAAAAATAAATCTTTGTATAAATCATTGTAGAATTCGTGATAATTATTACTTCGATAATATCAATTTCTATTTAGTCAAAATTTTAAGGTAATTTTACTGATATAGCTCTGTGCGTACAGATTCAATAAGGATACTTAGCTTAAGTCTTAATAAAATAGTAATCATTTCTAGCTCTCTAATTGCCTTCATTGGGATTTAACTACAAATGTGTCCATATAGTCATCTGTCGTAGGAAATACGGTGAAGTATCAATATACTGCTTTTTAATTATACATCTATCCAAAGGCATACGTTATATGTAGATATAATGTGTGTATTATCACATCCATTTTTTACTTACGCTTAGGAGTAGAACTGTAGCACAAAATCGTAGAAACCGGGTTTCTTGGTCGATAACTTGTGACAAAAATAAGAATTTTGTCAAGAAATCGGGCTTATTGACAAAAACTTTGCTATAAAACTTTAATTTTTCGTGACTGTTGCCCGGTTTATTAGTGCAAGTCCTAAAGTGTGGGATAATATTTTTGCGTAAAATAACAGTATTATAAAATACAAGTACCAGTATCCTTCCATGTATAGATGCGTATCTAATAAAAAATGATAGCCGCTGTTATAGAGCATACACAGAAAGAATTGATAATCTAATCAAAAGAAAATTCATTGCAGTTAAGAATGAAGCTCTTGTACTGTTACTAGTGTGAAAACAAATCAAAACTAATGTTAAGTTTTTAACTCACTACTCAAATGTAGCGGGTGTAACAGTTTTCTTCAGATTAATTCAAGCTGTTTTTACGCTCGTTGTGAGAGTCAAGCAGTTCACGGCGCCGATGTTTTGGCTGTAAGTGTAGGTTCAGCTTGGATGATAGATAGCAAGCGACGGCAAGTAATTTAGGAATCAACAACATGGGCCATAACAACACCACATCTGCAATTGCCTCTAAAACCCAGGCGAGTACAAGATATGTATCAGGTGATGGCGGTTCAATAGAACCAAGAACTAATAATTTAAAACAAACTCTTGCAGTACAACCGCTTAACGTTGCGGAAGCAGTTGTGCAAATGTTAGAGAATTTAGGAATTGAAAGCGCGCACGGTGTTGCTGGTGGAGCAATGGCGACATTATGGGGAGCGCTATCGAACAGCAAGGTGCAAGTTCTTAACTACCGCCATGAGACAGGCGCCGCATTTGCTGCTGCCGAAGCGTACTTTGCATCAGACTGTCCAACTGTGACTTTTACCACGGCAGGTCCTGGTATTACCAACGCCCTAACTGGATTATTCGCAGCACGCGGTGAAGGAGCAAAAGTTATTTTACTCTCAGCTTGTACATCTGCTCCACAACGTGGACGTTGGGCGATACAAGAAACGAGTAGTCATACTTTACCTACCGACGGCATTTTTACGTCTGGTACACTATTTAATTACGCAATTACAATTGAGTCACCCGCTCAACTACCACAAATTTTCCGCCGACTAGCATTAGGTTTAGCACAACCAGGCGGTTTTGTAGCGCATTTAAGTATTCCCACAGCGGTTCAAAATACCCCCGTTGATAGCGTCGTCATTCCTCAAATGACAACGAACTGTTCTTCAATGGCAGTGAGTGAAAATGTAATTACGCAAACAATCCAGATGCTTAGTGAGGGTCCCTTTGCTATTTGGCTAGGGTTTGGTGCCCGTAATGCAAGTAAAGAAATTCTTGAACTAGCTGAACGTACTGGCGCCGCTGTAATGTGTTCACCACGTGGAAAAGGTATTTTCCCGGAAAACCACTCGCAGTTTATTGGTGTAACAGGTTTAGGTGGACATGGTTCAGTTATGAGCCACATGCAAGACCAAACTCCTTTACATACCTTAGTACTAGGAACTCGTTTGGGTGAGCCAACATCGTTCTGGAATCCGACAATGATTCCTCCTGGCGGTTTTATTCACGTAGATAGTGACGCGGAAGTACCTGGAGTTGCTTTTCCAAACGCTCCAACTTTTCCGATTCAATGTGACATCAAAGTTTTTGTACAAGCACTACTCGACCGCTTGCCAACAGACTTTCCTTTAACATCAACGTTAACACTTCCCAACCCTGAAAAAGACGAAATCAAAGAAGCCACAGTACCACTTGTACGCCCTGAAGTGTTGATGGAAGCAATTCAAAAAGTCATTGTCGAAGGTAGTGATGCCATTGTGATGGCGGAGTCAGGAAATTCTTTCACTTGGTCAACACATTGTCTAAGATTCAGTAATGCAAATCGTTACCGCGTTAGTACTGGTGTTGGTTCAATGGGTCATGTTGCGACTGGAGTCGTAGGTGCCGCATTTGCACGTAAAGCAAAAGCAGTTGCAATAGTTGGCGACGGTTCGATGTTGATGAATAACGAAATCAACACTGCCGTTAAATATGGAATTCCTGCTGTGTGGATTGTACTCAACGATGCCCGCTACAACATGTGTTATCAAGGTATGCAAATGTTGGGAATGACAGGCGCCGATGCGACAATTCCTGAGACTGACTTTGTAATGGTTGCTCGTGGTATGGGTGCCGAAGGTGTTCGCGTTGAGGATGAATCAGATTTAGAAAGCGCGCTTGTTATGGCGATGAAATCATCTGAACCCTTCGTTATTGATGTGATGATAGACCCAAATAGAAAGGCGCCTTCAAAAGGACGTAACCAAGGTTTAGCAGCGCTAGGAGTCAAATCAACTCCAACCAAATCTACAACAGAACAAGTTTCATTCCCCAATATCTAACAGAAACCGGGTTTCTTATCGATAACCGATAAGAGAAACGAAGATTTTGCGTAGAAACCCGGTTTCTTTGCAGTTCATTGAGTGAGTAGCAACTAGCAATCGAAAACATGGTTAATTTATTTGAAAACGTTAGCGAAATGGGTCATGAGCAAGTACTTTTCTGTCATGGTAAAGACCCAGATATCAAAGCAATAATCGCTATCCATGACACAACTTTAGGCCCAGCAATGGGAGCAACACGTTTGTACCCATATCCGAACGAAGAAGCTGCACTTAATGATGCATTGCGTCTAAGTCGCGGCATGACATACAAAGCTGCATGTGCCAATATTCCTGCGGGTGGTGGTAAAGCTGTAATAATTGCTAAACCTGAACAAAAAACCGATGAATTGCTTCGTGCTTACGGGCGATTTATTCAAAAATTAAATGGACGTTTTATCACTGGACAAGATATAAATCTCACTCCAGCAGATGTACGTACAATTAGTCAAGAAACAAGATTTGTTGTTGGAGTAGAGGAAAAATCGGGTGGTCCGGCTCCTGTAACTGCTTGGGGAGTATTTTTAGGTATTAAAGCTGCCGTACAGTTTCAATTAAAAACTGTAGATTTACAAGGAATTAAGGTTGCCGTGCAAGGTTTAGGAAATGTTGGCAAGAACGTTTGTCAGCATTTATATGAAAACGGCGCCAAATTATATGTTACTGATATAAGTCCCGAAAAAGCTGAAGAAGTCAGAAACTTGTATGGTGCAACTGTAGTAGAACCAGACGATATTTTCTCACAAGATGTAGATATTTTTTCACCTTGTGCGATGGGTGGTATCTTGAATAGTCAAACAATACCACAATTGCGCGCGAATATCATAGCAGGCGCCGCAAATAATCAGCTTGGGCAAGAAAAACTTCATGGTCAAATGTTAACCGATAAAGGTATTACATATTGTCCAGATTATGTAATTAATGCGGGTGGACTTATCAACGTTTATAACGAAATGATAGGTTATAACGAAGAGAAAGCTTTCCAGCAAGTAAATAATATTTACGATACTTTACTAGAAATATTCACTCGTGCTTCAGAGAGAGGTATTACAACTAATGATGCTTCTAAGCTCATAGCTGAAGACAGAATTATGAAGGCAAGAAAGAGTAGTTACCAACCAATTGCGGCATAAATAAACAGGCAGGGATGCCTGTTCTACAATGGAATTAACAATGGAAAAAAACACATTTGCTACATCAGCTTATATTGCAACTTCACCCGATACAGCTTTCGACTATCTTTGTAGTCTTAAAAATTTGGATGAGTGGACACTATATAGTCGAATGACAGAACAAGTTGATGAAAATACCTGGATGGGAACAGCTTCTGGGTATCACAAACCCTTATACTATCATGTTAAAAAACTAGAGCATCCTTTTTTCTACGGTATTGAATGGCACTGTGGACTTGAATATCAAAAATATTATCAAGTTTACCCTGTTCTTCTTTTCCCTAGCGATTATATCGAACCGGGAACCGATGAAAAAGGTGTTTACTTTCATTGGTTGAGTTTTGTTGACCCAAAACGACAAACTCAAATGATTATGCAAGGTATTCATACTGTACATACTTCTGAATGTCGCTCGCTCAAAGGTCATTTAGAACGTAAAACTGGTTTAAGCGGCGCCGCTAAAGGTAAGTACTATATAGATACTGACACCATTTATGTTGATGCTCCTATTGAAGTTGGGGTTGAATATTTATCTGACCTCAATAACATGAATGACTGGGCACACTTGTTAAGACCAGATGGGGAAGTTTCTAAGTTTGAAGGTAATTATCTTGATGAGTACGACCAAAAAGTAAAAGCTACTTTGCGAGTTCAACCTACTAGCAAATGGTATTTGGTTGAGCATGAATTCTTTTATCCAGATCAGAACTTTTATCAACGCTGTCCTAGCATGTTGATACCAGCATCTTATGCTTTTGCAGACCCAGAGGCGCCTGGTTTTATTCTGCACCGTATTGCATTTTGGAAGCACGGCGAACAATTACCTCACGGTAAACTTCAAATTGAAGACTTTGGCGCCGAAAGTATGAATATTAAGCGTTTAACTGAAGCTAAAGCTGGTAATTTAGATGCGTTTAACCGTGGTCAAAGTTATATTCCTGTTGCAAAGCGAGAATTAGCAACAGTTGGGTAACGTTTGTACGGTGGGCACTGCCCACCCTACTGATAATTACACCCTTGTTACAGAGCTATAGGCTTTGTAACTTTTATCTGTAAGGTGCTTTATTCCTTAAAAGTAATATTTACATATGATTCAAGAACTTACAAAAACACAGTTTACAGTACTTGCTGATAATCTTGACAATCCGAAGGGTCTTTGTTTTGATTCCGACGGTAATCTTTATGTAACAGAAGCAGGAATAGGAGGTAATGGAATTTCCATACCCGCAGCAAGTGGTCAAGGTAATTTACATTATGGTACAACAGGCGCCGTTACAAAAATTGAAATTGGTAGCCAAAATAGTAAACCTCAACGTGTAATTACGGGACTACCCTCTGTTGCGTTTGCAGATGGAACTGGAGCAGCGGGGCCTCACGATATTAAATTTGATTCCAACGGTTCAGCTTATGTTTTACTTGGCTATGCTGCGAATCCTGAGTTCCGGCATGTATTAGGTGATACCGAGCTTGGCAAACTTGTAAAAGTTGATTTTAATACAAATTCTTGGAGTTCCATTGCTGACATTGCTGACTACGAACTCCTAAACAACCCAGATGGAAATGATATAGTTAGTAATCCTTTAGCTTTCATTATTGATGAAGAAGAAACTTTACAGAATCTTCTTATTGCGGATGCGGGAGCTAATGATATACTCAGTGTATGTACTGAAGGAAATAATCTCAAGGCTAAAGCTGTAATTCCTTCTCAAGTATTAACTAATCCAATCTTTCCAGGTTCTGGCGCCCTAAATTTTGACAAGGGACATACACCACCTCCCGGTGCTTATAGTGATACGCGAACATCGCAAATAACAATTGCACCAGTCCCTACAAGTATTGTCAAAGGTCTTGATAAAGCTTATTACATCAGCACATTCACTGGTTTTCCTTTTCCTGAAGGTGAAGCAAAAATCTATCGTATTGATGCTGACGATCAAATAACAGTCTTTGCGGATGGCTTTACACAACTGATTGATTTAGCTTTTGATGCCGAAGGTAATTTGTATGCCTTACAGCATATGAATCAGTCAGGCTGGAAAGGAAAAAATGAAGGCTCACTAATTAAAATAGCACCCGATGGTACTCGCACAACTCTTTTAAGTGGTGAAGGGTTAGAGGTGCCTGCTGCTTTAGTTATTGGTAAAGATAATGCCTTTTATTTAATAAATCGAGGTGGGCGCCCTGGTAAAGGTCAAGTCATCCGCATCGAAAAGTAATGAGTGCTGAGTGCTGAGTAGAAAGAAGTTTTAATTCCTAACTCTTTACTTCTAACTATACTCAGCACTCAGCACTCAGCACTCAGCACTCTCTTCTAATTATTTAATTTACAAAACATGAAACTCAAGCATTTTACTCTTACATTTCTTACTCTTTGTGTGGCTGGGCTAGCCGTACCAAAAACAGCACAAGCAGCATCACTTTCGGTACTAGCTAGCGGTTTAGATAATCCACGTGGTACTGCATTTGGCCCAGACGGTAGTTTATATATAACCGAAACTGGTCGTGGTGGCGATGGAGCAGACGGTAGATGTATTCCATCTCCTAGCGCACAATATATTCCTTTGTGTGCTGGTAATACTGGTAGCTTAATCAGAATTACACCCGACGGTCAGAGACAGACAGTACTTGACAATCTTCCATCTTTGGCATTAACACCTTCTGGAGAACAAGGTGCTGGGCCTGCGGACATCAAATTTGATGCTAAAGGCAACATGTATCTTTTAACAGGTGTAGCTGGTAACCCAACAAGCCGTGATACTGTGTTAGGAACACCTGAACTAGGAAAACTATTCAAAGTAGACTTAAACACCAAGTCCCTAACAAGTCTTGCTGACCTTGCGTTGTATGAAACCGAGAATAATACCGATGGCTCTGATTTGATTAGCAACCCATATTCTTTTGAAATTATGGGTGATATCGCTTACGTAATTGATGGTGGTGCCAACACGATTTCAAAAGTAGGGCTTGATGGTAGCGGTATTCAAAAAGTAGTTGCGTTCCCTGTTCTACAAACAGATCCAAGTAAACTTGAATTTCCATCGATGCCACCAGCTGGGGAAATACCTGGAGGAGAAAATATTCCAGGGGGTGGATTACCTGCACCTGGAACTGGAGTAACAGCAGTACAAGATTTCCCAATCACATTCCAATCAGTACCTACTGCCATTACAACTGCTCCTGATGGAACATTAACAGTAGCAGAATATAGCTATTTTCCTTACCCAGAAAACGAAGCACGTATCTTTAGCGTTGACCCTAATACTCTAGAAATTAAACAAATCGCTGATGGTTTTACACAGTTAACTGGTGTGTCATATGATGCAGAGGGTAATTTATATGCTCTGCAACACATCAATACTTCTGAGTGGAAAGAAATTCTGCAAGGTGGTGTCGTTGTTGGTGATATCAGTGGTTCTCTAATCAAAATTGGCAAAGACGGTACACGCGAAACTATTTGGACTGGAAATGGACTTGAAGCAGCTTCTGGTATCACCCTTGCTCCCGATGGTAGTTTCATTATTGCTAACCGCGCACGACTAGCAGATACCGGGGAAATTATCAGAATTGATCCTAAAGCTCCTGCTGACAATAAGAAAGTTCCTGAACCTGCTTCTGTTCTAGGATTAATTGCATTTAGCGCGCTGGCAACCAAATTACGCAAACGCAAACACCAAGAAGAATTAAGCGAAGAGTTGCTAGCAAAAGTAGAGACGCTTTAATTTTTTACTCCTCACACTGTTCAGACGAAAAAGTTCCCAGACTAGATCGGGAACCAAGTTAACCAAAGAACGAGTATACCTTACAAAACCGAGTATTAACTATGGGATTAGTAAAAAATCTGTCTCTTACAATTGCCAGTACTGGATGCATGTTCCTAGCAGCAACCAGTCAAGCATTCGCTGTTTCATTAAGCTTCAACAGTCAAATTGGTTCACCCGGTTTTGGACCTCCAGTTGGCGCCCCTGGTGAACTATTTGTTCCTCAAGGTATTGCGGTACAGGACTCAACCAATCTGGTTTTTGTCGCTAACGGTCGAGGTGTGAACCAAGACGGCAGCTTTAACCCAGCCCTAGGTAATCGTATCGAAGTATATGACCCTCAAGGTAATCACTTGAGAGCAATCAGTTTTGGTAGCCAACAAAAAGGTCCAGGTTTAGATCAAACAGCTGACCTTAAATTTCATCCAGTGACTGGCGAACTGCACATGGGTGACGTTTATAACAGCGAAATCGATGTATACAATCCCAACACAGGTGAGTATGTAAGGTCTTACGCCTCATTTAGTGGTCCAGTACCAAACAGACTGTTCTTTGGGCCTGGAGGTATGCAATTCGATAAGAATAATAATTTGTACGTCACTGATTTTAGCGGAGACGTAATCAAAAAATATGACGGCACCACTGGCGAACTACTTCAAACTTTTGGTAGCAATGGTAGTGAACTCGGACAGTTTCAAGGACCTGCGGGCTTAAATATATCCCAAAATACTGGCAATATTTATGTAACCGACCAATACAATAACCGAGTTCAGGTATTCAATCCAGAAGGTACACCTCTATTTGCTTTTGGTACTAAAGGTTCTGAACCAGGACAGTTAAGTGAGGCAATTGGTATTGAATTAGACGAGTTCGATAATGTTTACGTCGCTGATTCAGTCAATAGTCGTGTTCAAGTGTTTGATAAAGATGGAAATTTCTTAACTGCGTATGGCGAACCCGCTCGCAACGCTGATGGTTCTATAGTACCACCTCCTACACGAGGAGGCCCTCCATTTGGTAACCCCTCCGACCTTACACCTGGTGTGTTTAACTGGACTGGTGGCGCCCATTATGACAGAGGAAAGCTTTACGTGGGTGACTTCTTCCAAGGTCGCGTTCAAGTACTGAATGTTGACAAAGGTAGCACAAAAGTACCCGAACCAGGTGCATTAGTTGGCTTTGGGTTGCTTGGACTTGCTGCTAGTAAGTCAATAATCAAGCGTCGGCGCCAGCGTAAGTTGGGCGAAGATTTACTTGCAAAGGTGGAATTAGTCTGATCCCCCCCTAACCCCCCCTTAATAAGGGGGGGAACAAGAGCAAATTTTTAGCCCCCCTTATTAAGGGGGGTTGGGGGATAAAGATAATTTAAAGCCTCCCTTATTAAGGGGGGTTGGGGGGATCAAATCCTAAATATAAATCATGTTCTTAATCGTAAGTTAATAATTATGTTAGCTACAATTGATTCAAACATAAATAACATTGTTGTCGCTAACCTTTTACAAAGTTGGTTAGCCGCGCGAGTTAGTAAAGAAGCAATTAATTGGCTTGAGGCAAAATCTAATGCAATTAAATCAGGCGCCGAAACAAGTATATTCTATGCTGCATTTAGCGCAGTGCCACGTTATACAGGTAAGCAAGATTTAAATTTAACAAGTCAAGAATTAGAAGCTGCTTCAAATGTACACAAGGGTTGGTTTCCAAGCAATTGGAGTATAGACCAAGCCGCACGCACATTACTTGTATTATCTTTACCATACAGCAATCAAAAGCAATATTTACATATATTAGAGCAATTATTTAATGCTGCTGATGTTGGTGAACTTGTTGCTTTATACCAAGCTTTACCGCTTTTATCTTATCCTGGACGCTTACAAAAGCGCGCGGCAGAAGGTGTTCGTAGCAATATGACTGCTGTATTTAATGCTGTGGCTTTGAATAATCCTTATCCAAGTGAGTATTTTGATAACCAAGCTTGGAATCAAATGGTGTTAAAAGCGCTGTTTGTTGGCAGTCCTTTATCTCAAATTCAGGGTTTAGAAAAACGTGCAAATTCTCAACTTGCACAAATGTTAAATGATTATGCTAGCGAGCGTCAAGCAGCAAATCGTACTGTGGCACCTGAACTTTGGCAATTATTAGAAAAATGTAAGTAAGATTTATGATGTATATTGACCCTCACATTCACATGAGTTCGCGCACTACCGATGATTATGAGCGGATGCGTGATGCTGGTATTGTTGCTGTTATTGAACCCGCGTTTTGGTTCGGGCAACCGCGCACTAATATTGGTTCGTTTCAAGATTACTTAAGTAGTTTAGTAGGTTGGGAGCGATTTCGAGCTTCGCAGTTTGGCATTAAACATTATTGCACTATTGGTTTAAATTCTAAAGAAGCTAATAATGAAGCTCTTGCCGAGCAAGTTATGGAGCTTTTACCGCTATATGCTTGTAAAGAGGGTGTGGTAGCTATTGGCGAAATTGGCTACGACGATATGACACCTGCTGAAGATAAGTATTTTCGTAAACAGCTTGAGTTAGCAAGAATGCTTGATATGCTGGTGTTAATTCATACACCACATAGAAATAAGAAAGAAGGTACGAACTATAGTATGGATGTTTGTATCGAACATGGCTTAGACCCTGCGCGCGTAATTGTTGACCATAATAATGAAGAAACTGTGCAGTCAGTACTTGATAGAGGTTTCTGGGCAGCGTTTACGATTTACCCGCATACAAAAATGGGTAACGCGCGTATGGTTGAAATTGTTCGTGAGTATGGATGTGAGCGCATTATTGTTGATAGTAGTGCAGATTGGGGTGTAAGTGACCCTCTCGCTGTTCCTAAGACTGCTGCGTTAATGCGCGAACGCGGTATACCCGAAAGTCATATTGGCGCCGTTTGTTATGGAAATGCTCTCTTAGCATATGGGCAAAGTGGGCAGTTTAATGAGTCTGATTGGGTTAATCCGTTGCCTATTGACCAACGTCAATTGTTCCAGGGTAATTCAGTATTGCGGGGGCAGAAACCTGTTGTTGACCGTGAGTTAGCGCTGATTGAATAAACAA
Organism: Calothrix sp. PCC 7716; assembly: GCF_019977735.1. Lineage (GTDB taxonomy): Bacteria > Cyanobacteriota > Cyanobacteriia > Cyanobacteriales > Nostocaceae > Dulcicalothrix. The sequence continues at coordinate 3,424,599 of NZ_AP025018.1, forward strand.
CTTGTGGAACAGTCTTGTGGAACAGTCTTGTGGAACAGGCATCCTTGCCTGTTTAATCCTCACTTAGGGCGGGCAGGGATGCCCGCTCCACAAGAAGAAGAAGATAATCAAATTATTTATTAATATGACTATTACTGTTGGTGGAACTAATCGTGTTTGGGCTTATTTGCAGTTGATGCGACCTGCTAATGTAATTACTGCATGGGCTGATATACTCGCTGGGGTTGCTGCTTCTGGGTTTATTACTACATTTTATGAAGAAGTAGAACAGGGAGTAATACTAAGTAATTTACTACCTTTAGGGTATTTACTTATTGCTACTAGTTGCTTATATAGTGGTGGTGTTGTGTTAAACGACGCTTTCGATTCTAGTTTGGATGCACTTGAACGACCTGAGCGTCCTATACCCAGCGGTAGAGCTTCACGTCAAGGCGCCTTTCTTGTTGGTGGCTTACTATTGTGTATAGGTATTTTATTTGCTTGTTTGGTTTCTTTGTCAAGTGCTATTTTAGCTGCGTCTACCGCAATTGCTGCTGTTCTGTACGATGCTTTTGGTAAACATCATCCGTTTTGGGGACCTCTCAATATGGGTGTGTGTCGAGGTGCAAATTTACTACTCGGTGTCAGCATAGTATCAGGAATGGTTAGTAACTATTGGTTTTTAGCTTTAATTCCAATTACTTATATCGCTGCCATTACCAACTTAAGTCGAGGTGAGGTTACAGGTGGTAGCACAGCTAACTCGATTATTAGTATGGTTTTAATGAGTACTGTTTTCGTGGCAATTTTGGGGTTGGGGTTGCTGAAATATAGCTTGCTCGCAGTTTTACCATTCGCTTTACTTTTAGCAATTAGGGTATTTGTACCTTTAGTTAAGGTACTTAAAGAACCTAGTGCGGCGCAAATTCGGTTAGCTGTACGTGCATGTGTCTTGTCGATGATTGTTTTAAATGCTACATTGAGTACAAGTTTCGCTGGTTTACCATATGGCTTGCTAGTATTGCTTTTACTGCCAATTTCAATGAAATTAGCAGAGGTGTTCGCGGTTACATAATAGGAGTATAACTTTGATATTTAAGACTTATTTTCTCAAAAATATAAATAATTCGGATTGTACATTCCAATTATTTTAACTATCTAGTTCTCTTCACAAAGATTCTGTCCCATGCATATTCTGATTTATTCCTACAACTACTATCCAGAACCAATCGGTATTGCTCCACTAATGACCGAGTTGGCAGAAGGGTTAGTGGAACGGGGACATGAAGTACGAGTCATTACAGGAATGCCAAATTACCCTGAGCGAGAAATTTACGAAGGGTACAAAAATAAATGGTACGTTACAGAAAAAAAGAATGGTGTAACGATTCAGCGCTGTTTTCTGCGAATTAAATCGAAACCTAACTTGTTAGATAGACTTTTACTGGAGTTAAGTTTTGTAGTTAGCAGTTTACCACAAGCACTCAATGGTTGGCGCCCAGATGTAATATTATTAACTGTACCCCCATTATTTGTAACATTGCCTGCTTGTTTTTTAGGTTGGCTTTATAATTGTCCGGTAGTATTGAACGTACAAGATATATTACCAGAAGCAGCCGAACGGATTGGATTAATTAAAAATAAGTTCATGATTCGCGTTTTATCGGCATTAGAAAAATTTGCTTACAAAAACGCTCATACAATCAGTGTTATCGCAGAAGGGTTTGTAGATAATTTAACTAAAAAAGGCGTAAGTGCAAATAAAATAGCTTGTATATATAACTGGGTAGATATTAATTTTATTCGTCCTTTGCCTAAAGAAAATAAGTTCCGTAGAACTCATAATTTAGAAAATAAGTTTGTTGTACTTTATTCAGGAAATATTGCTTTAACACAAGGTTTAGAAACTGCCATTGCTGCCGCAGCGAAACTGCGTCAAGTAAAAGATATTGTTTTTGTTATAGCTGGCGAAACTAAAGCATTAGAGGAATTGAGAAAATGCTGTTATAAGTACGGCGCCGATAATGTATTGTTATTACCCTTACAGCAGCGTTCTGAACTACCAAGAATGTTAGCAGCAGCAGATGTTGGTTTGATATTGCAAAAACGAAACGTTGTTTGCTTTAATATGCCTTCTAAAATTCCCTTACTGCTCGCAAGTGGGCGCCCCATTATTGCATCAGTTCCCAAATTAGGTACAGCAGCATCATCGATTAAAAAAAGTGGAGGTGGTATAGTTGTGGCGCCTGAGTCACCAAATGCCTTAGCTCATGCTGTAATGGACTTATATAAAAATCCTGCAAAAGCAGCAGTGTTAGGTGCCAAAGGACGAAAATTTGCTGTTGATAAATATTCGTTTGACAGTGCCATAGCGCAGTACGAAGCTTTGTTTAGTAATGCAATAGCTAGTAAAGCGGATGAATTAGAAGTTTTACCATTGACGTAAGGTGGGCAGTGCTAGCCCTGTCAAGGTGGCAAGGTTAGACAATATCCTTTTGTGGGATAATTATCTACAGCGCCTGAATTCGCGGGCGCCGAGCGACAACTTGAGGAAGGGCTAGCTTTATGCTGGGTGCAATTTTTGAGCGATTTGTGGAAGAAAGTCCAATCAGTGTCATGGTTAGAGGATTGATGGAACAAGTGTTGGCGCCAGAAAAAATCAATCAAATATTTGAAACAAACGCTCAAACCCAGTATACGCGGGAGTTGCTGTTTTCGAGTGTAGTAGATTTGATGAGTTTGGTTGTATGCGGAATTCATCCATCCGTGAACGCGGCGTATAGAGCCAAAGCTCAACAATTAAATTTTAGTAGAACAGCTGTGTACGATAAATTAAATCGAGTTGATACTTGTGTAAGCGCTGCAATTGTCCGCGAAACAGGGATGTCGATGGCATCGTTGATTGAATTGATTGGAGGAAAATCACCTTCCTTATTGGCGCCATATAAGATTCGAGTAATAGATGGTAATTGTTTAGAAGGAACCGACCATCGCCTTGAAGTACTCAGAAATATTGGAGCAGTCGCGCTACCGGGAAAATCTCTCGTCATACTTGACCCAGAGTTAAGATTAGCAATTAATGTTTTTCCTTGTGAGGATGGTCACGCACAGGAACGGTCATTATTTAATCAAGTTTTGCCAACAGTGAATGCGGGAGAACTGTGGATTGGAGACCGCTGCATGTGTACGTTAGGATTCTTATTTGGAATCATTAAGCGTGGTTCAAATTTTGTCATACGTGAACATAAAAGTATGCCACAAGAGATAGTAAGTGCTTTACGCAGAAAAGGCAAAACCACCACAGGAGAGCTATTTGAGCAAATGGTACGTTTAACTTATGGGGGAGAATCAGTACTTGTAAGACGAATAGTTTTAAAACTATTTAAACCAACCCGTAATGGGGAGTCAGAAATAGCAATTCTAACTATGTTACCAGTTAGTGAAGCAAAAACTGAAATTGTTGCAGAACTTTACCGTGGGCGACGAAGTGTCGAAAATTTATTCCAAGATGTAACTCAAAATTACGAATGTGAAATTCAAACTTTGGGTTATCCCAAAGCCGCATTATTTTCTTTTTGTTTAGCATTAGTTACCTACAATATTTTGGCAACTGTTCGTGCAGTTCTAGCATCAGTACATGGAGTTGGAAAAGTTGAAGCAGGTCTATCTGACTATTATATGGCAGAAGAAATTCAGGGTACTTATAGGGGTATGATGATTGCCATTCCTCCCGAAAATTGGAGTATTTTTGCTGAATTAAATCAACAACAGCTTGCTTCAGTTTTAGTTGATTTGGCTGCGCGCGTTCGCTTAAGTTCATTTCTCAAACAACCGCGCGCCCCAAAGAAAAATATTGACCCTCCAACTTGCGACCCACGTCACCGACACGTCGCTACTGCAAGGCTTTTAGCCGAAGCCAAAAAGTCACCTTGACAGGGCTAGGTGGGCAGTGCCCACCCTACACCATATTATCCTCTGTGCCCTCTGCGCCTCTGTGGTAAAAAAATTATTTTCACCCCAGAGAACACAGAGTTCACAGAGTAAATACCATGATACATGAGGTTTTTTCTACTTTAACAGTTCGCGCAGGCGCCTCCCATAATCTTCCTAAAGTTATCACCATAGTTGGTGGAAATGGTAGAATGGGTAAGTTCTTCAATAACCAATTAACCGCAGCAGGGCATCGAGTAAATATAGTAGGAAGCAATTGGCAAGGCGCCGATATTTTACTTTCTCAAGCTGATTTAGTATTAATTAGTGTTCCCATAGAATCTACTTGTGAAATAATTGAACGCACGGCTCAATATTTAACACCCCATACAGCTTTAGCTGATATTACTAGCATTAAAATAGAACCTGTTAGAGCAATGCTAGAACATCATTCTGGCGCCGTAATGGGATTACATCCAATGTTTGGCCCCAGCGTTGAATCGTTTGCACAACAGAAAGTAGTGGTATGTTCAGGAAGAAATGATACCGCGTTCGATTGGTTATTAGATTTAATGCGAAATCAGCAAGCGGAACTAATATTTTCTACACCAGAAGAACACGACCAAATGATGGTGATGATTCAAGCGACACGACATTTTTGTCGCTTAACTCAAGCTGTATATTTGGCGGAAGAAAAAATCGATATCGACAAAAGTTTATCAATGTCAAGTCCTGTTTATCGTCAAGAAATTGATATTCTCAAACGTTTGCTCAATCAAAATCCGCAATTGTGTATTGATATCATGCTTGCTACCGAAGAACGGTGCCAAGCAATTAAATCGCTTGCCGATACTTATAATCGTTTAGCACGACTGATAGAGACTAAAGACCGCGAAGGGTTAGTCAAAGAAATTGAATTCACTCAAAACTTTTTTAGCAAACAATAGAGAAACAAAATGGTAGTAGATGTTAGACCAAAAAATATACTGAGCTTACAACCAATTCAGCAGCGTGTTGCGGTTAGCTTTGACTATCCAGTGCATTTCACCACAGGATTATTTCACCTGCGAAATTCTTTACTCGCGCGTGTTATAGCTGGTGATGAAATTAAACCTAAAAAAGTTATCATCATTATTGATGATGGTTTATTAGAGTGCCACAAAGGATTAATATCTCAAATTAATATATACGCAAAACGTTACGCCAGCATTATGACACTGATGGCGAAACCAATGGTTGTTCCTGGTGGTGAAGCAGCGAAAAACGATACTAAGTTAATAGACCAAGTTCATGGCTTAATTAATGATGTTGGATTATGTCGTCACTCATATATATTAGCTATTGGTGGCGGCGCCGTTCTTGATATGGTTGGATATGCAGCTGCTACAGCACATCGCGGTATTCGTCTCATTCGTATTCCAACCACTGTGCTTGCCCAAAATGATTCGGGTGTTGGTGTCAAGAACAGCGTTAACGCATTTGGGAAAAAAAACTTTTATGGTACTTTTGCACCACCATCTGCAGTATTAAACGACTTTAGTTTTTTGACGACTTTAGGAGATGCAGATTGGCGTTCGGGTGTTGCTGAAGCGATTAAAGTCGCTTTAATAAAAGATGGTGAGTTTTTTGATTCAATTGCAATGAACGCTCATAAAATTGCAAATCGTGATATGGGCGCCATGCAATCAGTTATTTACCGATGCGCGCAATTACACCTAAATCATATTGCCACAAGTGGTGATGCTTTTGAAATGGGTTCATCCCGTCCTTTAGATTTTGGACATTGGGCAGCACATAAACTTGAACAACTCACACATTATAATTTGCGTCATGGTGAAGCCGTAGCCATTGGTATTGCTCTAGATAGTACTTACTCGTACTTACTTGACTTACTTCCCCGCAAAGATTGGCAGCAAATAATAAATACGCTCAAGATATTGGGTTTTAATTTGTATGTTCCTGAACTTAGCGAAGAACTATTCAATTTTGAAAACCCACGTTGTATTTTTCGAGGGTTGGAAGAATTCCGTGAGCATCTTGGAGGCAAGTTAACTATAACGCTCTTAGAGTCGATTGGTAGAGGGGTTGAAGTTCACGAAGTCAATCTATCTTTGTATAGAGAAGCTGTGAAAGTTCTGAGCGACGAGAAATAAATCCCCCCAACCCCCCTTAATAAGGGGGGCTTTAAATCTTGTTCCCCCCCTTATTAAGGGGGGGGTTAGGGGGGGATGAATTGTAATAAACATTAACTAACTATATGGAAATAAACAACTATCACCTCACCTATTGCACAAACATTCATCCAGGTGAACATTGGCATGAAGTATTTGCAAATTTACAGCAGTACATACCCGAATTAAAAGCGCAACTTGGCTGGGATAAACCTTTTGGTATCGGTTTACGATTAGCGAATGTTGCAACGCACGAGCTATTGGAATCTGAGACTTTAGCAAATTTCCAAGCTTGGTTACAACAAAATAATTTGTATGTATTTACCCTAAATGGCTTTCCCTACGGTGGTTTTCACTTCTCGGTTGTGAAAGACAAAGTTTATGCGCCAGATTGGACGAAACCTGAAAGGCTCGAATATACATTAAGATTAGCAAGAATTTTGGCGCCGCTTTTGCCTGATGGAGTTGAAGGAAGCATTTCGACGCTACCACTTTCGTATAAACCTTGGTTTAAGAATAATAAATCAGATTTATCATCGGTAACGGTGAGTGCAACAGATAATCTTGTGCAAGTTGTCGCAGAACTTGTTCGCATCAAGGAAGCAACTGGAAAAATATTGCATTTGGGTTTGGAGCCAGAACCAGATGGATTAATTGAAAACGGCGCCGAAGTTGTTCAGTATTTTAAAGAGTATTTGATACCTATTGGAAGTTCATACTTAGCAAAAGAATTGCAAATCTCAGAAACTGATGCAAAAACGCTTATACTTGAGCATGTGCGTGTGTGTTATGATACATGCCATTTTGCTGTTGAATACGAAAATCCTGTTTTTGTCGTAAAGCAGTTTCAAGAAGAAGGTATAAAAATTAGCAAAATTCAAATTAGTGCGGCATTACAGGTCAATTTACCCAAGGATGTTGAGCAAATAAGTACGTTAAAACGAAAGTTACAAACCTTTGCAGAGTCTACGTATCTACATCAGGCAATCGCACGAAAAGCTGATGGTGAAATGGGTCATTACTCCGATTTGGATGTAGCTTTGGCAGATTTTGAAGGTGCCGAGGAATGGCGGGTACACTTCCATGTGCCAATTTTTATACGCGATTATGAAGGTTTGCAATCGACTCAGGATGATATTATTGACGTTCTGGATTTACTAAAAAAAGATAATTTTTGCACCCATCTAGAGATAGAGACTTACACATGGGAAGTTTTACCATCGAGTATGAAGTTAGATTTGTTAGCTTCGATTAGACGGGAGTACGAATGGATATTAAGCTTTTTATAAGTGTAGATTAAAATTGCATATCTTTTTTAATTTCTCTTTTTATCTCTAACTTTAGGAAGAAGCTAAATTTTCTTGATGTAGCGCCAAAAAATTCCCAAATATTATTTGCAGAATTATCGAAAAAACTGGTACATCTAGCAAAAGAATGTTCATAAAATAGGCGTAAGTAATTTAGCCATATTGAACTAATATGAAATAGCGATTAAACATTTCATTTTGTAGCTGTAAAGGCGCAGTAAACAGCGTTTCTACAATCCAAAATTTACGAATGATTTAGAAATGCTATAGTTATTTAAATCTGAATATTTGAATGACGAATAACTAATCTCAAAACATTGCTCATGACTGATAATTACTCCTATGTAACAGAAGGTGGTGTTCGCGTCTCACGCTGCATTACCGAGGTTAAAATGGATACTGCGCTAGACGATATACTATTTCGTTTAGATTCGCAGCGTGGCGGATTGCTTAATAGTAGTTACGAATACCCAGGTCGATATCGACGGTGGGCAATTGGCTTTGTAAACCCACCGTTGGAATTAGCGACACGAGAAAAAAGTTTTACGTTTACAGCGCTTAACGAGCGAGGCAAAGTTTTCATCCCGCTACTTTACGAACATTTATCAGCGCATGAGCAGTTGTGCGAAGTTGTTCAAAGTCATAACTGTATTACTGGAAATATAAAGGCTGCTACTGAAACGTTTACAGAAGAAGAACGCAGTAAGCAACCCTCGGCGTTTAGTGTGGTTCGCGAGATTTTACATGTCTTGGCTAGTGATGATGACGAACATTTGGGGCTTTACGGCGCCTTTGGTTATGATTTAGTTTTTCAGTTTGATCCAATCGAGCAAACCTTACAACGTCCAGATGACCAGCGCGATTTGGTACTATATTTACCTGATGAGCTTGTAGTAGTTGATTATTACCAGCAGAAAGCGTACCGAGTAGAATATGAATTTGAAATCAACGGATATAGTACAAATGCTTTAGCGCGAGTCGGTGAGTCAATTAATTATCGCGGTAAAAATACATCAGTCACATCCAAGGCAGACCACGCACCAGGAGAATATGCTTCTTTAGTAACAGTCGCGCTCGATTATTTTAAACGTGGTGATTTGTTTGAAGTTGTTCCTAGTCAAAGCTTCTTTGAGAGTTGTGATGAGTTACCAAGCAAGTTATTTCAAACTTTAAGGCAAATTAATCCTAGTCCTTACGGGTTTCTATTTAACCTTGGTGGTGAATTTTTAATTGGCGCCTCTCCAGAAATGTTTGTGCGAGTTGAAGGTAGGCGCGTCGAAACTTGTCCTATAAGTGGAACTATTACACGCGGGCAAGATGCGATGGATGATGCCGACCAAATACGTCAACTGCTCAACTCATATAAAGATGAGTCAGAGTTAACAATGTGTACCGATGTTGACCGTAATGATAAATCACGTATTTGTGAACCAGGTTCAGTACGAGTTATCGGTCGGCGCCAAATTGAATTGTATAGTCATTTAATTCACACCGTAGACCATGTTGAAGGCATATTACGTCCAGAGTTTGACTCTTTAGACGCATTTTTAACGCATACATGGGCTGTAACTGTAACAGGCGCCCCAAAACGCTGGGCAATGCAATTTATTGAACAGCACGAACGTAGTGCTAGACGTTGGTATGGTGGTGCTGTTGGTTGGTTAAGCTTTAACGGTAATTTCAATACCGGGTTAATTTTGCGAACTATTCGATTAAAAGATACTGTTGCAGAAGTTAGAGTTGGCGCCACAGTACTCTACGACTCAATACCACAGGCAGAAGAACAGGAGACAATTACAAAAGCCGCAGCATTATTTGAAACAATTCGTCGCAGTAAGCACATAGAAGAGGTAGTAAAAATCAAATCTGGTTTTAACGTAATCGACACTATACCCGATGTTAAACCTGGAAAACACATTTTACTTATAGACCACGAAGACTCGTTCGTTCATACCCTTGCTAACTATATTCGCTCCTGCGGCGCCACAGTTAAAACCTTAAGACACGGGTTTTCGGAATCAGTCTTTGATGATGAACGTCCTGATTTGGTGGTATTATCTCCTGGACCTGGTAGACCAAAAGATTTCAAGGTTCCAGAAACAGTACATGCATGTGTTAAACGTAATATTCCCATATTTGGTGTATGCTTAGGTTTGCAAGGCATAGTTGAAGCATTTGGTGGTGAGCTAAATGTTCTTGACTACCCGCAACATGGCAAACCATCGCAACTTATAGTCACAGATAGCAATAGCGTACTGTTTAAAGGTTTACCCGAAACTTTTGCCGTCGGTCGTTATCACTCGTTATACGCAAACCCAGAAAAATTACCATCCCAACTCAAGGTAACAGCAATAACTGAAGACGAAGTAATTATGGGAATTGAGCATCAATCATTACCCATAGCAGCAGTGCAATTTCATCCTGAGTCAATTATGACTTTAACAGGAAATATTGGTTTGGCAATCATTAAAAATGTGGTTGCTAAATATACACAATACGACAAGATCATACTTAACACTTGATGAAAAGTAAGGTGGGCACTGCCCACCCAACACGATAAATAAAAGCATCCATGACAAAATCAGTCACTCGTCATATTCTTGAAGAAATTGTGCTGCACAAGACAAAAGAAGTTGCACAAATGGAAGAAGAACTGCCATTAACTTCTTTACAACAGCAATTAAATCAATCTTCACCAGTAAATAATTTTTTGCAGGCACTACAGCAAAGTCCTTATCACCCAAGTTTAATTGCAGAAGTAAAAAAAGCTTCTCCAAGTAAAGGAGTAATTAGAGAAGATTTTAATGCAGTTGAGATAGCGCGCGCTTATGAAGATAATGGTGCCGCTTGCATATCGGTGCTAACTGATGAGAAGTTTTTTCAAGGTAGTTTTGAGAATCTTCGCAAAATTCGTTCAGCGGTCAAACTACCTCTACTATGTAAAGAATTTATTATCAAACCCTATCAAATATATTTGGCACGAAATAATGGCGCCGATGCAGTATTGCTAATTGCAGCAATACTAAGTGATTCTCAACTTCAGTCATTTCTAAAAATAATTCATAGTTTAGGAATGACACCTTTAGTAGAAGTTCACACTTTAGAGGAACTCGACCGAGTACTGAAACTTGATGGGGTGTCTTTAGTCGGTATTAACAACCGTAATCTCGAAAATTTTAGCTTAGACATTCATGTTACTGAACAATTATGGGAGCAGCGGCATCAAGAAATTCAAGATTTAAATATAACTATTGTTAGTGAGTCTGGAATATATACTTATGAAGATTTAAACTTCGTTAAAAAGGCAGGTGCCAGAGCCGTTTTAGTCGGAGAATCACTAGTCAAACAACCTAATATCGAACAAGCAGTACGTCATCTCTTAGGTAACACATCAAATGATAATATCTAATCGCTTTCAAGCTTTACGAAATCGTAACCAATGTGCGCTGATACCCTTCATTACAGCATCAGACCCTGATATCGCCACCACAGCAAAAGCACTTCGCATTTTAGACAGTAATGGTGCTGATTTTATTGAATTAGGTGTTCCCTATTCTGACCCATTAGCAGATGGTCCAGTTATTCAAGCTGCTGCAACTCGTGCGCTTTTACAAGGAACAAAATTAGAAGATGTCTTGAAAATGTTAGCAGAAGTAACTCCTGATTTGCAGGCGCCAATTATTTTGTTCACATACTATAACCCCATTCTCAACCTTGGGACTGAGACATTTTTGCAAGAAATAGCTAAAGTAGGAGTTAAAGGATTAGTCGTTCCCGATTTACCTCTTGAAGAATCTTCACCTTTAATTCAAGCTGCAACAAAATTTGGAATTGAAGTGATTTTACTTGTGGCGCCGACAAGCTCAAAAGATAGAATTGAAGCAATAGCTCATTCCTCACAAGGGTTTATATATCTAGTCAGCTTGACAGGTGTAACAGGTATGCGCTCTCAAATTCAAGAGCGAGTCAAAGATTTAATTATAGAAATGCGAGATATTACAGACAAACCAATTGGTGTAGGTTTTGGAATATCAAGCCCAGAGCAAGCTAAACAAGTACGTGAATGGGGAGCAGATGCAGTAATTGTAGGCAGTGCTTTTGTTCAACGTCTTGCTGCTGAAAATCCTGAAGATGGTCTTCAAGCAGTTAAACAGCTATGTCAAGAACTAAAAGCTGCTGTTTCTCCTGCGCTACAAACAGTGAATTAAAAAGAAACCGGGTTTCTAATTATGGTCAGTATTGCCAATATTACAACATCTGATTCAGACACAACGCAACGTCCTGGTAAAAACGGTAGGTTCGGCAAATTCGGCGGTAAGTACGTACCAGAGACTTTAATGCCTGCACTTGCAGAGCTAGAAACAGCATATTACAACTATTGTAACCAAGCTGACTTTCAAGCAGAACTGCAAGGTTTACTTCGCGATTATGTAGGCAGACCTAGCCCATTGTATTTTGCTGAACGTCTGACAGAATATTATGCCCGTCCAGACGGTAGTGGCGCCCAAATTTACTTAAAGCGCGAAGATTTAAATCATACAGGCGCCCATAAGATAAATAACGCTTTAGCACAGGTTTTGTTAGCAAAACGCATGGGCAAAAAGCGGATTATTGCAGAAACTGGAGCGGGACAGCATGGAGTTGCAACTGCGACTGTGTGCGCGCGTTTCGGACTTGAGTGCATCATTTATATGGGTGTTCAAGATATGGAGCGTCAAGCATTAAACGTGTTTAGAATGCGTTTGATGGGCGCCGAAGTTCGTCCAGTAGAAGCAGGTACAGGCACGCTTAAAGATGCAACATCAGAAGCAATTCGCGACTGGGTTACAAACGTTGAAACCACTCATTACATATTGGGTTCAGTTGCAGGCCCTCATCCTTACCCGATGATAGTACGTGACTTTCATGTAGTAATTGGTAAAGAAACTCGCGTTCAATGTCAAGAAAAATGGGGTGGACTGCCTGATATTTTACTTGCTTGTGTAGGAGGTGGTTCTAATGCAATTGGCTTATTTAGCGAATTTGTAGATGAACCAACAGTACGTATTATCGGTGTTGAAGCAGCAGGTGAAGGAGTTGATACCGATAAACACGCTGCAACTTTAACATATGGACGTGTAGGAGTTTTGCACGGTGCAATGAGTTATTTGTTGCAAGATGATGACGGTCAGGTAATCGAAGCACATTCAATTAGCGCTGGTTTAGATTATCCAGGTGTTGGGCCTGAACACAGCTATTTAAAAGATATTGGACGTGCAGAATATTACAGCGTCACCGACTTTGAAGCATTAGCTGCATTCCAACGTTTAGCAAAACTTGAAGGCATTATTCCAGCCTTAGAAACTGCACATGCAATTGCTTACTTAGACAAACTTTGTCCGCAAATTCATGACAATGCGCGCATCGTTATCAACTGCTCTGGTAGAGGTGATAAAGATGTCCAAACTGTTGCAAAAGTCATATAAGACCGAAACCCAAAACCTAAAACCTAAAACCTAAAATCTTATGTTAGTAGTTCTTAAATCTGGTACTCCAGCAGTTGAAATTGAGCATATCGTTGAAGAAGTTAACCAATCTTTAAACGTTACAATCGAGAAAAGTATTGGCAAGCATAAAATTGTGCTAGGACTAATTGGTGATACTGCCACAGTTGACCCATTCCATATTCAAAAAATAAGCCCTTGGATTGAACAAGTATTGCATATCGAGAAAGCATTCAAACGCGCGAGTCGTGAATACCGTTACGGTGAAGCAAGCGAAATTATCGTTCCTACTCCTAACGGTGATGTTTACTTTGGTGAAAACCATCCTGTTGTCATAGTAGCAGGTCCTTGTTCAGTTGAAAACGAACAAATGATTGTTGAAACCGCAGAAAGAGTCAAAGCTGCGGGAGCTAAGTTTTTACGAGGAGGCGCCTTTAAGCCTCGTACTTCACCATATGCATTCCAAGGACACGGTGAAAGCGCACTGCAATTATTAGATGCAGCACGTAAAGCGACTGGTTTAGGAATCATTACTGAAGTTATGGATACTGCTGACTTACCAGCTATTAGTAGTATTGCGGACATTATCCAAGTTGGCGCCCGCAACATGCAAAACTTCTCGCTGCTTAAAAAAGTCGGTGCCCAAAGTAAGCCTGTGTTGTTAAAACGCGGTTTATCTGCCACCATCGATGAATGGTTAATGTCAGCAGAATATATTCTTGCAGCAGGAAACCCGAATGTAATTTTCTGTGAGCGTGGCATTAGAACATGTGATGATAAATACACCCGCAACGTTTTAGATTTATCAGCAATTCCAGTACTGCGTCAGCTAACACACTTACCAATTATGGTTGACCCCAGTCATGCAACTGGTAAATCAGAATACGTGGCGCCTATGGCAAAAGCAGCTATCGCAGCAGGCGCCGACTCATTAATGATTGAAGTTCATCCAAACCCAGCTAAAGCATTATCTGATGGTCCTCAATCTTTAACTCCCGACAGTTTCGACAAGTTGGTTAAAGAAATTTCAGTTTTTGGTAAAGCTGTTGAGCGTTGGGAAGAAACATCGTTAATACCAGCATTGGTGTAACAAGTATAAATTAAAATTTATTCATTTCATCTTCCCATAAATGCATTACAAAGAGCCACACCTAATTAAAACAGGTTGTGCTTTTTGTAATGCTTTTTTGTTTGATTTAATCAAAAAATTAATTAATTATGTAAAAAGTATTTATATTTTTTTGTGATTAAATATTTTAACCATTAAGAAATATAGTGATATTTATCACATTATTTTTTAATGAATTTTATATGCTTTTTGTGGATTGATTATTTATGCCTTAAAAAAATTTGTAAGGTATAGTTCAAACATAATCTCTAAAAAATTGATAGGTAAATCAAAATATTATTCATTGTAATCGCTATCTATCTATATTAAAGTGTTGGTGTGATGGTAGCGTATGTTACTGTTTAATATCAGTAACTTAACAGTTATTTAGCCAGCTTAAAGAATTACTTATAAGCTTAATTACGCTACTAACTAATTTTAACTAACTAGCTTGAGTAAATAAGAAAAAATCTAGTTAGTTACAAGCTTAATTTGTGCGTCTGATATTAGTGCGTTTTCAAATCTTTCTAACTTGAAATAAAAGGATGAATGTTGTGGCAATAACCGATGGTGTTAGTAACAACAACAATCAAATACCTGGTGTCAGTTTGACAACTGATTTAGGTGGCGGTGGTAGTTCACTGGGAAGTGGCGGCTTTGGTGGCGCCGGATCAATGGGCGGCTTCGGAGGTCGTAGCAGTTCAAGCGGCGGCTTTGGTGGCGGTTCCGGCGGTAGCGGCGGCGGAAGTCCATTTGGAGGCGGCGGCTTTGGTGGAGGTTCCGGCGGTAGCGGCGGCGGAAGTCCATTTGGAGGCGGCGGCTTTGGTGGAGGTTCCGGCGGTAGCGGCGGTGGCACAGGCACTCCAGACTTGAGTCAAAGCCCTTTCAGTCCCTTGCTTGATATACCAGGTGTAGATGGAGCAGAAGATATATTTGGCAATGTAGGTATTCCTGGTCAAAATCCTCTTAGCAACGGTGGTTCGACAGGTGGCAGCAGCACCCCAATAAGTGGTGGTAGCTCATCAGGTGGCGGCTCGACAGGTGGCAGTAATCAGTTTGGTGGTAACGCAGCTAGTGGTGCTGCTGGTGTATTTGACCGCTTGGGTAGTAACAACCCATTCGGACCTGGTGGTTCATTTGGAGGCGGCGCATCCGGAGGCGGTGGTTCGTCTGGAGGTGGCGCTGGTAGCGGCTTCGGAGGCGGTGGGCCATCTGGAGGCGGTGGCGGCGCCTCAATGGGTAGTCCTTTTCAGAATTTAGGCAACCCAAATGCACCTGATAACCCATTCCTTCAAGCATTTGCTGGCAGTGGAAACCCTTGGAGAGTATTACAAGATGTAGGAAATCCAGCAGGTAATAACACATCTGGTGGTGGTAGCGGCAACTCTTCAGGTGGCGGCAATCCTTTGGCAGGTGGTGGCATCCCAACGCAGCAATCATCCGATATTCCTAGTGGTGTAGGTGATTCAACGATACCAACCTCTAACACTGACACAGTCACAGCCACAGGCAGTGGAACTGTAGACAATAGCGCATTTGCGACTGAGTTAACTAACAGCATCAAAACCTACCTACAAAATGGTGGCAGTTACTTAGGAATACCTAGTATGGTAAGCAGTGCTGTTACCAGTCAAGTTGGCTCTACAACTGGTAGTACAGGTAGCGGCTCTGGTAGCGGCGGCGGAAACCCATTCGCTGGTGGCGGAAACCCATTCGGCGGTGGCGGAAGCGGCTCTGGTAGCGGTGGCGGAAACCCATTCGCTGGTGGCGGAAACCCATTCGCTGGTGGCGGAAACCCATTCGGCGGTGGCGGAAGCGGCTCCGGTAGCGGTGGCGGAAACCCATTTGGTGGTGGCGGCTCCGGTAGCGGTGGTGGAAACCCATTTGGTGGTGGCGGCTCCGGTAGCGGTGGTGGAAACCCATTTGGTGGTGGCGGCTCTGGTAGCGGTGGCGGAAACCCATTTGGTGGTGGCGGCTCTGGTAGCGGTGGTGGAAACCCATTTGGTGGTGGCGGCTTCGCAGGTGGCGGTAGCTCTGGCTTTGAGTTGCCTGACCAAGTACCGGATGATATTGCCAGCGCGATTGGGAGTAATTCACAAGGCTTGAATAACATTATTCAAACATTCAGCAATGGCAACCCATTTACTGATGACAATCCTGATAATGACGAGCCAACAGTTGAAGCTGTTAGAAGTTTCTTGACTTCTGTTAACCCAGGAGGAGACTTTTCTTTTCTAGATAATATTCCAGTAGTTCCAGCAGAATAAACTATAGCTAGAAACGCTCTTTATAAAAGAGCGTTTCTGCTAAAAGTCTGACAACGAGCCTGGATTAAAAAATAGAATAACTATCGAATAAATATTCGCGTAGCAGGCTTTTTTCTATTGAAGTTAATTTCTACTACAAACTTTGTTTTCGTAAATAAAAAGGGTTATTTTTAATGGAAACCGGATTTTCAACCACATCTCTTAATCTAGATAACAACACACTTGGTACATCTACTGGCGCCAATATTCTAAAAACTAGTAGTTCACTATCGACTAGTAGCAGTAATTCTTTACTCGGTGGGATTTCACTTGGTAGAAGTAGCAGTAATTTTAGAAGTCTCTCTCTTAGTGGTAACATAATAGTTGGTAACAACGCATCAGTAATTCCAGGAGACAATCCACAGAGTTTTGCGACACAAGCAAGAAATGCTCTTGATAAATTTGTAACCGTAGTTTTCGATAGACTGAATGATAAATTTGTAAGTGAAGGGGGTGATAAAAAAACTTACTCAGTTGCAAATGAAAACCCATTTGCGAATGGTAACAATCCTTTTGGTGAAGGCAATATGCCTGAACTGCCAGCTAGAGACTTTTTGGTATCGCAATTTGGCGAAAACTATCCGATGCCCTCAGAAGATGCCTCAAATTTCTTACAAGAAAACTTTCCAGATGGTGTTAACTACATGCCGTTTGGCGGTAGTCCATTAGGTAGTGAAGGCGGCACAGTTACTGATGGCAGCAGTTTACCAGTTAATGGTGGTAATGTATCTGTTGATGGTAGCAGCAATCCGTCTACAGGTGTCAGTGATCTGTATCTGACCGGTAATAGTCCAAGTGTTGATAGTGGCGACGATAGCCTAATTGCCGCTGCTGACACTGGTAATCCACCCCCAAGTCTTGATAGTGGTAACTCAGTAACTGGTGGTGGCTCCGGTAGTAGCGGTGGCAACCCATTTGGTGGCGGTGCTAGTAGCGGTGGCAACCCATTTGGTGGCGGTGCTAGTAGCGGTGGCAACCCATTTGGTGGCGGTGCTAGTGGCGGTAGTGGTAATCCTATAACTGGCGGTGGTAGCGATAATCCATTTGCAGGCGCCTCTGTAAATGAGACTCTATCAGGAACCTTAGACTTTGTACTAGACTTGAGAGAAAGTTTTAGAAGTATGGGTTCTAACAGCCTGTTTGGTGGTAATTCTGGTAACGAATCCCCACTAAATTCTCCTTCCGAACTTTTAAGGCTTTTCCGGTCAGATATGGCTGGCTTTGGTCTCACCGTTGAATCTTTTACCAATTTTGTTGGTGAAAATAACCCGTTTGCAGGTACAGACAATCCTTTTGCTGGTGGAAACCCATTTGCTAGTAACGAGAACGAGACTGCAATAGAAAAACTTGATGGCAGACTCTTCCAATTCTTAGGATGGGCACTTGAAGGATTATTACCTTTCACAGGTACTGCCAACATCTTTCAAACTCCCGAAGGCGAATTACCTATAGGTTACGGCAACAGAGACTTTGGTTCCGGTAACGCTACTATTGGTAATGCGAATAGAGACTATGGAACAAATAATGCCAGCATCGGTAACAACAACTGGAACTGGGATGCCGCCACTGGTAACGCGACCATTGGTAATGGTAACTGGAATTTTTCAAGTGACAATAAAACAGTTGGTAATGGTAACTGGAATTTAGATTACAGTAGTGGAAGTAACACCTTTGGTAATGGTAACTGGAATATTGGAAGCAATAACTCAACGCTAGGTAATGGTAACTACAACTTTGGAAATAACAACCTAGTCATTGGTGATGGCAACTGGGTATTTACAAGTAACAGTATAGTTATTGGCAATGGTAACTGGTCTGTTGTTCTTGACAACACACCCGCTAATCAACTCACCGTTTCCAGCTTACTTGAAAAAGTTAACAACTTAGCACTTGGTGCAGAAATCAAGAGTGTTGTTGACGACTTGGTTAGTACAACAGTTACAAAAATGGGCAATGTCTTTTATGGTTTAACAGACGACTTTGACTCTTCCGAGAAAGAAACTTTTGATAAAGTAATTCGCAATACAGATGCTTATACTACGGAAAATCCATTTGCATCGTTAGCAAGCGTTTAAACTCTATCCGCTCAACCATTAATTTTCTTATGTGCAGTTACAAGCGCGTGACTGCACTTTACTTTTGATCCCTACACCTCTTGACATTACTTAATATAACTTTAGATAATGGGAGAAACCTAGACATTAAAATCATCTTAGAAATATGGCAAAGCGTACTTCTGATAATGATGTTCAAACTTGGGATGATGCTCAAGACTTAGATTCTATTGTTGTAGATAAGCGCGCGCACAAACGTGCGAATGGAGCAAAACGGCGCCGTCGTAACCGTCGTTATGAAAACAGGCTGCTCAATTCGCAGTTAGAGAATTATTAAAATAAGTTTAAAATTCAACGGGTACTAACATTGATGACTCAAATGAAAAAATAGTACGTGCGTTTTTAGCAATAAACTGGCGGTCATGGCTAATAAACAACATACCGCCGGGAAAATCTTCGAGTAAGTGATCTAGAACTTCCAATGACTCAATATCTAAATGGTTGGTAGGTTCATCTAAGAAAAGAAACTCACATGAAGCAAGAATAGCACTAACTATTGCCGCACGCATTAATTCTCCATAACTTAGAGTAGATATTGGTTGCAATACCCTATCACGTCGTAACTTAGCGGCGCCTAAAAACTGGCGTACTATTGTTTCCTCAACTCCATATATCATTAAATTATCAAGTAGAATCTCTGCTTGAAAATAATCTTGAATATTTTGGGGAAGATAGAGCCATTTTACGTAATTATTGCGATATACATTACCGCTATCAGGTTGTAGGCGCCCTAACAAGCATTTCATTAATGTAGTTTTACCACTACCATTAGAGCCAATAATAGCAACTCGGTCATGCGTACTTAGTTCCAGAGTTACATTTTCAAATATTTTACGATTATCAAATGATTTAGATAAATTTTTTGTTGAGAAAACTTCTCTATTAACAACATTATAGTTGGCAAAAGAAAGATTTAGTCTTTTCTCAACGAATGGCTTTTCAGATTTAAGTTTATCCATCATCTGCTGTTGCTTGCGTTCTACTTCTTTGGCACGTTTGGCTAAAGCAGCAGCGCACGCACCTACAAACCCTTTATCAGCGGCGCCTATTTTGTCTTTTTCCCTACGACCAGCCCAAACTTTCTTACGTCGAGCTTCACGTTCAAGTTTATTAATTTTATCTTGAATTTCGATTGATAGCTGGCGCCGACTTTGAAACTCTTGCTCTAGATGCGCTTGAATTTGAGAATAACCTCCTTTAACTAAAATACTCTCACCACGTTGAATATAAAGAGTGCGGTCAGCAATTTTATCTACAAAAACTCTGTCATGACTAACAACAATAAAAGCACGTCCTTTATGTTTCTCAGTACTAATAACTTCTTCTAGATAAAGCCGCATTGAAATATCCAAATGATTTGTCGGTTCATCTAAAATTAATAGTTGCGCTTCAGTTAGAAAAAGTCGTAGTAGTGCAAAGATTCGCTTTTGCCCTTCAGAAAAGCAATGTAATGACTTGAATAAATCATTTTCAGAGAAAGCAAACGATTCGATAAGTCTCTGAAGTTTGGCTTCCATCTCATATCCACCGACTTCCATATACTCGGTGATAGCATTAGCATATTCTATCGTTTCCGAATCACCACAATATATCTTTTGGTAATTTTGATAAATATCTGGAAAATCAGAAAGTAAAAATTCTATTACTGATTGATTTGAGGCTGGGGTATTTTGTGGTAGGTAAGCGAAACTAAGACCTTTTTGACGCTGTATTTCACCTGCTGTCGGCGCCATCATACCTGTAATACACTTGAGTAACGTTGACTTGCCTGCACCGTTGGCGCCTGTAATAGCCAAAACTTCACCAGCACTTAATCCAAATGAAATATTGTGCAAAACTGATTGTAAACCAAAACTAACTTGCAGCGCTACAAGTTGCAACATAAATTCTCCTCCCAAGCGCAAATATATATTTGTTTAGATGTAAAAATTGCCTTATTTTGTAGAGACACGCTTTTAACCGCGCTTCAACATCTCTACTTATCTACTTTTATCTATAAGTATTATTCTTGCACTAATGTGAATGTCAATTCATAGCGATACGCTAATTGACATTACTTAATATATATGAACCAATAGATAAAAGTAATTTTTAGTACTTCATTTTCTTATTGCTTACTAAATTATAAATTGTGAACTATTGTGCCAGTCTCAGTGACTTATGTACACTACACTGTAGTATAACACCAGTTTTTCTGATTGCCTTAAAAATTATATTCAATTCCAACCTGGTCGATTCCTGAATTTTGGTTGGGAGCTTGGCAACGGATGTAACGGGTAACTTATATATTATACTAAGAACGGTTTAGAAATGTCATTCTGAGCGTAGCGTAATGCGGAGCATTTGCCGCAGGCTAGAATCTCTAAGATGCTTCACTGCACTGCGTTTCGTTCAGCATGACAAAGTTTATATTTAACCCGTTTGCAGTATATATCTATTGCATCTGTTACTATTAGTAGTTTGTGTCATAAGTTTTGGGTTGTTGGGTAAATATCAAAACTTTGTAGAGACGTGAAATTTCACGTCTCTACACCCCAGAATTAATGACACAGACTACTAATAGGTTTAGTTTGTTAGTTTAAAATACAGCGTGCTGCATGTTTATGAGGTATATAAATGATGCCCAAAACCTTGTAAAGACGCGACATGTCGCGTCTCTACATGTACCGCATTAACACGAGATCTGCTGTATATGTGCTGCCTCTTTGGAAGCTTCCAGAAATACAGCGATTAATTCTGACCCAGATTTTTTAACCATTGCTACCAACTCTTCACCAGCGCTTTCGGGTGAACCAGCATTAAATGGTGGCGCCGGATTATATTCGAGAAGTAGCTGAATGAATTTAGCTGTGTTTTCACCATATAGTTCTGCTGCAACAACTAACGCAAAATCAATACCTGCTGTTACACCTCCACCTGTAATACGGTTTCTATCTATAACTACTCGTTCTGTACTGACCTCAACTCCCATCAATGCTAAGTTCTCGCGAAATGCCCAATGACATGCTGCTTTGTAACCTTGTAATAAACCTGCGGCTGCTAAAATAAGGGAACCTGTACAAACAGATGTTACGTATTTTGCGGTTTGCGCTTGGGCTTGTATAAATTTTAATACTTGTGTATCACGCATCATCTTTACTTGTCCCATTCCACCACCTGGAACACAAATAACATCAAGTTGAGGACATGTATCAAAGGTCGTTGTTGGGCAAATTGTAAAACCTCCCATATCTTTTATTAGTTCTGATGTTTTCCATAGCAGGTGTACATTAGTATTAGGTAACATGCTGAAAACTTGTAATGACGCTGTAACATCTAGTTGGGTAACGTCTGGATATATTAATAAGCCAATTTGATATTGAGTCATAATTGATTTGTGCTTGAACTGGCTTTAGTTTACGTAAATCTTGAAATAAAAATCTTGTATATTTTTAAGATGGGTTTTGTAGATTCTTGCTGTACTGACGTATTGAAGAAGGGGTGATTCCTTCTAACCGCTTGAAATGTTTGTGTAAATGGCTTTGGTCTGTAAACCCACACTGTAGAGCTATTTCAGCTATCGATAATTTTGTGCTTTGCAGCAGAGTTTTCGCGCGTTTGATTCGCTGTTGAATTAAATATTTATGTGGCGCCAAGCCAGTTGATTGTTTAAATAAAGTACAAAAATAGTACTGGCTTACTTCTATGAGTTTGGCTAAATCGCTAAGTTTGATGTCTTGTTCTAAATGAGTATCTATATAATCTAGTATTATGTGCAGCTTATTTTTTGCTAATCCATCTTGATATGCTTTAATTATGGGTTTCTCAGTTGCATACGCTTTTACTATATGAGTTGCAAGCATTGTAGCGGCTGATTCTCCGAAAAGCTTGCCTGTATTGCTTCCTGTAACAATATCTGCTTGTAGAGCTAGGGCGATATGTAAAATAATTGGGTCGCTGATAGAAAATTGTGGGATAAGCTCTAGGCGCCTAAGAGTAATTTCGCAGGTAGCTTGCTCGATGAATTCAGGTTTAAGAGCAAGTAGTAGAAATTTGCCTTGGCTAGTCCATGCAAGTGATTGAGAGATTTTAGCAGGAGTTATTTGTATAATACCTTCATTTACAAGCTGTTGTTGAAATTTTCCGTCTTTTCTAACTTCGAGGTGAAATTGATTTTGAGCTATGGCAATAACGTGATGTGATAATACATGCTCTGGTGTTTTATGTGGGGGATGGTCGTACTGAGATAAAAACAATGATTGCCAGTCAGCTTTGCTTGATGTTAATGCTGGATAAGGCAAAATTTGAGTTGAGTTATTTTTGTCGCTTATGTTAATGATTATATTATCGATTTTTGTATTAAGCATCTGAGTTTTTCGCCCCTATAAACAGATTTTAGTTTTTTGCTATAATAGCTTATTAGTAAATTTGTCATTCACATGAGAGTATAACTATTATAATACCTGATAACAGTAACCCTTTGGTTGGAATACTTTGTTAATATGAATTTTGTGATAGAATATATGTGCCCAATCATATTAAATTTAAAAAAAGAAAATGAGTTTAAAAGAAATAATTAAAGAGAAGCGAGAAGAAATTATTAATATAGCAGAACAACATGGAACTTTTAATCTTAGACTATTTGGTAGTGTTGCTAGAGGCGAGGAAACAGAACAAAGTGATATTCATTTTTTAATTGATTATGATTTAGATAAAATCTCATCTTGGTTTCCTAGTGGATTAGTTGAGGATTTAGAGACTTTGTTAAAGCGGCGAGTAGATGTAGTCACAATTAATTCTTTACATTATTTAATTAGAGATAAAGTATTGAGTGAGGCTATTGTGTTATGAAATAAGGTCGTGTTTACCTCATCCATATTCGTGATTGTATTAATTGAATCAACGAATATACGCTTGAATGGAATTGTATTGCTGGCTTCCGCAACAGATTAACGGATGAGTATCTTGATGTGTCCAATATTCGTGTTCCCGGCGCCGCCATCTCAAAGTCTATAATTGATGTTGGCATATCATCTATAAATACAAAGTTACATGGCGATAAATCGTTATGACAAATAATTTCCTCATTATTAGCTAACTCACATCCTGTTGTAGCATCATGAAAGCGTTGTATTAATTTTGCTGCTACAATCAACTGTTCGTCTGAGTAGTATCCTACGTTTGATGGTACGTCTCCTTGTATATAACTAATTATTTCTCTTCCTTTTTCATCAATACCCAGAAAACGTGGTGATGCATCAAAATTAATATTTTCTAGATACTGCAAAAACTTATGAACAAAAGTACTGTTATTATTAAGTGGGCGCCTTACAGTATCTCCGACACGGACAATGCTGCCAAGATTGGTTTTACCACCTGTTAAAAGAATTTCTTCTTGATGCATAATAAAGCTATACGTAGCGTATTATATAAATAGTACTAGACAATACTAAATATATAAAATCGTATGACGGATGAAATAAAACCAAACAAGCGTTCCGGAAGACCACGTTCTGAGCAGTCAAAAGAAGCCATATTGAATACAACATGGAAGTTGCTACAAGCTGGAACGGTAAAAGATTTATCGATAGAAGCAATAGCAAGGGAAGCAGGAGTTGGGAAAACAACGATATATCGTTGGTGGTCGAGTAAAGCTGCGGTAATAGTCGATGCTTTTATGGCACAAGTCGAACCAGAAATACCAACAACAGAGGTAGAGTCACCAATTGTAGCGTTAAAAGAACAGATTACACTTTTTATTAAAGCTTTTACAGGTGATAATGGTCGCATTGTCGCCGAAATTATTGCAGAGGGGCAAGCTTCGAGCGAAGCACTAAAGAGTTTTCGAGACAGGTTTATACTT
This sequence comes from Calothrix sp. PCC 7716, assembly GCF_019977735.1. Classification (GTDB taxonomy): domain Bacteria; phylum Cyanobacteriota; class Cyanobacteriia; order Cyanobacteriales; family Nostocaceae; genus Dulcicalothrix. The sequence goes on from NZ_AP025018.1 coordinate 3,448,839, forward strand.
CCCAGACGCGAAGCGGCTTCTTCTTTGATTGAAAAAGGGATAAAATTGGGCGAGTTCGATGAGTCACTTAACCCCGAACTAGCTTTAGATGTTCTGTACGGTTCGCTTTACTATCGGTTGATGGTTGGACATTTACCTATAGATGATGATTTTGCCGAACATTTACCTGATGTTGTGATGAAAGGTTTAGCCAAAAGAAATTAAGCGCTTATATTAGAAAAGTTGTAATCGGATTGTAACTATGAACAATTTCATCCAAACCAGGGTTCTTCGTATCGCAGTTCTACTAATTTGCTTTACTGTACTATTATGGGCGCCGCCTGTTCAAGCAGCAAGCCGTTTAGAAGAACAAGTTCTAAAAATCATAAAAGAACATCCAGAAGCACTAATTGACTCAGTACAAAAATATCAACAAGAACAACAATCAAAGCTGCAACAAACGCGACAAGCATTTTTACAAGACTTAAGAATGAATCCTCAACAGGTGATAGGTGAGTCTCCCGCTACTGGAGACGCTGCATCTAAAGCAATATTAGTTGAGTTTTCAGACTTTCAATGTCCTTACTGTGCAGAAGCACATAAAACATTGAAAAAACTACTAGCAAAATATCCAGATAAATTCACACTAGTTTATAAACATTTTCCTCTACCCAATACACATCCCCAAGCAGTAGCAGCAGCGCAAGCAGCATGGGCAGCACAACAACAAGGTAAATTCTGGGAATATGAAGATGCACTGTTCACAAATCAAAATAAACTAGGTGAAGAATTCTATATAGAGACTGCAAAAAATCTAAATTTAGATTTAGATAAATTTGCCCAAGATAGAGCCATTGCTAATAACACCATTAGAAAAGATGTTTTATTGGCAACACAGTTAGGAGTTTCAGGAACACCATTCTTTGTACTCAACACCGACAACTACTCAGGTGGAATAGAACTAACAGAAATCGAAAAAATCATTAAAAGCTAAAACAGAAACCTGGTTTCTTTGACACTGAAAATAACAATTTTCAACATTCAGAGGCGGGCAGGGATGCCCGCTCCACAAGAAGAAGAATAATAATAATAATGTTATGTGGATTTAAATACATTTGTGTCTAGTGCTGTTTTTAATCTACTAATACCTTCAACAAGTTGCTGTTCATTAAGTTCACCGTAACCAAAAATAAATTCATTCTTGTATGTGGGTATAAGATATTGTGTAGAAGCTGACATCATTCCGACTCCGAATGAAGCCGCACGCTCAATAATTTCGCTTTCTGATAAATGTGTTTGCAGGTGTACCATTATATGTAACCCAGCTTTATCACCAAACACGGTAACTTTTTCTCCAAAGTGTGAATATAGTGCTTGCACCAGAACTTGACGACGTTGGTCATATATTGACCGCATTTTTCGGATATGACTTTCTAAGTGTCCTTGTTCAATAAATTCTGCAAGTACTTGCTGTTCTAATATCGGTAAATGTCTGTCGCTTAACCATTTTGCGCGCGTGAAAATTGGTACTAAATTTTGTGGTAGTACTAAATAACCAATTCGCAATGATGGAAATAGAACTTTTGAGAATGTACCTATATATAGTACCGACCCACTTTTATCTAAACCTTGCAAAGCGGGGATAGGTCTATCACCATAACGATATTCACTATCATAATCATCTTCAATAATTAAGGCGCCTGTTTGTGTTGCCCATGCTAATAATTCTAGGCGTCTGGGTAATGAAAGAACGGCGCCTGTTGGGAATTGATGCGAAGGTGTAACATAAACGAGTCGAATATCTTGATTTGAATAACTTTCTAATTTGCTTACTACCAAACCATTATCATTAACAGGAATAGGTAGTAAATTTGCACCATGTGTTTGAAAAATTAAGCGTGCGCTCAAATAACCAGGGTCTTCCAGAGCAATAGTATTACCCGGTTCTATCAACAACCGCATAATTAAATCGAGTGCTTGCTGTGTACCGTTGGTAATTAAAATCTGTTCAGGGATACAATTCACAGCGCGCGCACGGGAAATATAATTAGCAATGGCGCCTCGTAAAGGTTTGTATCCTAATGGTTCTATTGAATAATCTAACCAATTTAAACTGGCGCCACAGTATTGCGAAAGTAAAGAACGCCACAGCTTGATAGGAAATTCATTGAAAGCAGGGCGCCCATACCTAAAACTAATTTCTTCTTTACCTTCATGAACCCTTGGTACATTTTCTGTCTCAGCTAGTATCTTCCCATACTGAGATAACCTAACTCTTGTGGAATGGGCATCCTTGCCCGTTCCAAACCCCAACTCAACAGGCTTAGAATGCAATAAATCATCAGGCAGTTGTGTACAAACATAAGTCCCTGAACCAATAATAGTTTCTAAATACCCCTCACTTAAAAGCTGTTCATAACTTTGTGTAACAGTACTACGAGATATATTTAAAGATTTTGCCATAGCGCGCGTACTTGGGATGCGTGTTCCAGGAGGTAATTTTCCAGTAAGAATGTACGCACGCAGTTGTTCATACAGTTGTTGGTGTAGCGGTATGGAATTTGTACCTAGAGTTATCGCTATATCCATCAAGTGGACTGGTGTAAAATTGCAGAATTGGCTCTTTAAGCATACCAATTTAAAGGCTATGCTGGCAATAGTTGGAATTACTTCTGTCCATGCAAACAAAATCGAATATTCTAATCAGAAAAATACATTTAGAGGAAGAACCGCTAATTGCCGAACACTTCTATAAAATGTGGATTGATGTTGGTGTTCCTGAAAATGCAATTGAAGCAAACTGGCAAGAAATAATTCTTGAGTTTATTCAAAACGCACGGGATAATTTGCAATATCAAGCTTTTATTGCAGAAGTTGATGGTGTTGTCGTTGGTTCTACAAGCTGTCAGTTACACGCAGGTTTATATCCAAATGCAATTAAACCTAAACATCGTAAGTTAGGTTACATCTGGGGTGTTTATGTTGAACCAGTATATCGCAGACGAGGTATAGCCAAGTTATTAACTAATACAGCAACTGATTATTTGAAGAATATTGGGTGTACAAGGGTTGTATTAAATGCGTCATCTGCGGGTAAACCTGTTTATACAAGTCTTGGTTTTGTTGAAAGTAATGCAATGCATATAGATTTTTAAAGGGGGCAGGCAAGGATGCCTGCTCCACAAGATAAGGAGTTAATTATGAGTAATAATGAAAATCAACCTACTCAACGCAGTCAAGTTAAAAGGTTACCGCAGCGTGCTGATTACAAGCTTCAAACGATATATAATATATTAGATGAAAGCTTGATATGTTATGTAGGATTTGTTGTAAATAATCAACCGTTTGTAATTCCTACAGCATACGGCAGGATAAATGACAAGCTTTATATTCATGGTTCACCCGCTAGTCGAATGTTACGTTCTTTGGTCGGCGCCATCGAAGTTTGTGTTACAGTTACTCTACTTGATGGTTTAGTACTAGCGCGTTCTGCATTCCACCATTCAATGAATTACCGCTCAGTTGCAATATTTGGCAAAGCTGAAATTGTAGGCGCCGAATCTGAGAAACTAGAAGCATTGCAAGCATTCACAGAGCATGTTGTACCCGGAAGATGGAATGAAGTGCGACAACCAACTCGGCAAGAACTACAAGGTACTTTAGTATTATCATTACCAATAACCGAAGCATCAGCCAAAGTTAGAACGGGGGCGCCGAACGATGATGAAGCCGATTATAATTTACCAGTATGGGCAGGTGTTTTACCACTACAGTTAGTTGCTCTTAAAGCTGTTGCTGACTCCAGATTACCAGAGAATATTGAGGCGCCTGCCTACGTAAGGAATTACAGTCGGTAAAAAAGTTTTAAAAATTACAATTGGGTTTGTTGCGAAGCTATTTCGGTAAATTGTAGATTAAGTTTTTGCATATTCTCAGATGTAGAATTAAAAGTAACTGTTTGAGGTTGAGATAATTGACCATCAATTCGCAACTCAAAATTTCCCTGTGGTAAGTATTCCAAGTAGTAAACTCCAGCACTGTTAGTAATAGATAAATATCTTTGCCCTGATTGGAGATTTATTGCTTCTACTCTTGCACCAGAAATAGCCTTTCCTTGCTTATCTGTGATAACACCAGAAAGAGTGTAAGCTGGAACTAAGGGTACCATGATTGGCGTAAAGCTGCCTGCAACTACGTCAACTGCGTAGGCAGGAGCTGATACTTGCCAGTCAAATGGAAAACCAGCTGGGTCAAAATCAAGACGATACTTTCCTGGAGATAAATGTACCCAAGTACGGGCGCCAGCTTTTTTTGGTTGAGCAGTCGCTAAGGGTTTATTATTGAGACGTACTAGTAAATCAAGAGTATTCTCATATATCTTTTCTCCTGAATCGCGCTTGCCATTACTATTTTTGTCGAAGAAAGCTTGAAGTAAGAGTCCGCCTTGAGTACGCAAGCGGCTATTAGTATAATCGCTATTGTCCCACAGTCCTCCTTGAAGATTAAGACTGGGTAAAAATTCCAGGCTAAATGATGAATCATCGGAGGACAGGGATACTCCTTGATATCTTGCCCGTAAACTTAGTCCTGGTAAGATAGAAGTCTGTGCAGAAGCAATTATGCCGGAACCGTTAGAACCAATGCCATACCCTAGTTGGGTTTCCCAAAGCGGGTTTCCATTCTGAGTTTGCTTTTGAGAGCGATATCGCCAATTTAAGCTCAACAAATCATTTGAGATAGAATTAGAGTTTGAATTGAAGCGGTTCTGATAGCCTAGTGTCAAGGCATGTCCAATATTAGTGTACCTGCTGGGTGAAAAATAGTAACCAAGTTCAGAGGATGACCCAATCTCACTACCATCTGACAATAGTTCTAGCCTGCCCATGCGTTGCAGTAAATTCCAGCGCCAGCGTGCTTTGGTATCCACACTCACACGAGCAAAGGTAAAGCTATCACCTCGACTGCGAACAAATTGCGTTCCCAGAGCAGCAGGATTATTACTATCTACGATGCCAAATAAAGTCATACCAGGCATCACTTGCCAATCAACATTGAGACGGTTTCGCAGATAATCGCTACTAAATCTCGCTTGAAAATTTGTGGAAGGTTGGTAATTAATATTACTATTAAAAACCCAACCCTTATTTTCTGCCGCCATTACACCTGGTGTTAAAGCTGAAATCGCTACAGATAACGGAAAGTTTTCTGGTTGCCAAAAAATTTCTCCTAACCCTCTAGCTGAACCGTCATAAACGGCGCCTAAACCCAAGGTTAAATTTTCTGATACTCCCCAACGTCCTTGTACTCCGCCTTGAAAGTCTGTAAATTGACCGACAAACCCGTTATTATATTCACGTTGCCATCCGAAAGAAACATTTAAGAGCGACGCACCTAATGGTAATTGTCCAGCAACATTATTAAAGGTGACTTCTCGAATTTCTGGTTGGGCAGTGAGTTTTCCTTGGGGATAGAGATAGAGGCGGTAATTAGTTATACTAATTTGCCCATCGACGATTACATTATCAAACTCGTAAATACCATCGCTATCTACCAAAACTTCAGCTACCGTTCGATTAGTAAAATTCTGTACCAGCCTGACTAAAGTTCCTGGCGCCGCTCGTCCGCTGATTGTGCGTCTAACAGTAGCAGCTTGCATACGTTGTTGTGGTAAGGTATTTCCTGCGGAATTAGGAGACTGAAAACCGCTGCGCTTAATAGTACTAAATCCCCAGTAATCACCGTTGGCGCCTCGGTCAGGCCAAAAAGGAACTTGTGACCCAACTACATAATCTGCGGTATCAGTTTGTCGTAAAAATTGCGCTTCCGTCAGATTCCAAGTCTGGGTATTTTGCAGGTCTAACTGATTAGCCCGTAAGAACCAGCTACCTCCAAAAGCTGTACCAATAGCACTCAAATCACCACGTTGTTGAGTTGGTTGATTGTCACCACCTGTCAATGTCAACTGTTGAGAGATTGAAGATATACCAATGGTTGGTGCTTGCAAACGCGGCAAACCTTCTAAAATGACTGGTTTTTCCTCAATCGTGCTGCGAATACTATCTTCTGACCAAGGTACATTCAAGCGAATGGCATATTCTTTAATGTCAAAATCAGCGCTAATCCCAAAATATTTTTGTAAATCGTCTACTGAAAAAACTAACCCTAACTGTGGGTCTTTTTTTAGTTTAGCGAGATTGATACGAGTAATAATTCCAGACGAGCGTAATTCGACTTGCTCCGAAGCAAAGGTTTTGACATTGAACTTTAAGGTATTAATTACAACATCATATGGTATTAACCAACGGTCAAACTCTATTGCCTTGGCGCCGTCTTCTTCACCCCGCACCAACACACTAGCTTTGACATTGCGTCTACCAATCAAAATACCGACAGGAATGGTTTTAAAGTCTGTAGGTTGTGGTAATGCAGCTTCAGTATCAGGCTTTACCTCATCTAACTGTAAACCTTTCAGACTGGTAATATTAATCTCTGGTAAACTAGGAAACAGATTAAATAAAGATTCAAATGATTCTGAAACTGGTTCAGCAGTTTCTTTTTTTATTGTATTCTGTCCTGAATCGTCAAAGACTTTAGCAATAAACTCAAAGTCTATTGAGTCTACTATTTCTGGAGGGGCAACTGTAATTGAACTGCCAGAATTAACAGAATTAACAGAAACTGTATCTGTTGCCTGATTAGTAAGGGATGCTTGTGTTGATAAAAGCTGCTCTAGAGAACGGAAGTTTTCTGGAGTTGTTGTAGCAGCATCAATCATTTTTGAACTCCAACTGACTGACCAATGGGCTGAGTAATATTTATAGGAACTTTGAAAGTGGTGGTTTTAGGTTGCGCTAAATGCATCCATGTCAACTCACCGCTAAGTTCGTAGTTTCCTGATGGCAATGGTTGTGTACCTGTTGCTCTCAATTCAATCATTAGATTTCGCTCACTAGATGCAATTACTGTTGAAGGTTGAATTGTACCTTTACGGACAACAGTTGTACCTTGTTTTAACTGCCAAGAGACAACGGGACGCGCGGTAGCAGTACCAAGATTTAGCAGTAGTAAGCGTAGCTGGTTTTGTTTAGGGTTAAAACTAGCATCACCAACTGTTAAATTAGGTACTTGATTACCTTTAGTCACATAAACAGTTGTCGCTACTCTTGCAATTACCCCGATACCAGAGCCTTGATTATTTGTATTTTCAATCAGACTTTCTGCAAAAACAACAGCACGATATTCACCATCAGGAAGATTAGGGTCTAATTGAGCCAGCAAACGAACTTTGCGAGATTCTCCAGGTTCCAAACTGAGTTCACGCGGAGAAAATTGTAGATAAGAGCTTAAATCTTGTTTACTAGAAGATAGGGTTTGGAATTGCCCATCTTTACTATAAGTGAATGGTTGAGAAAAAATCCTAACTCGAATAGGAACTTTACTAGGGTTTAATAAATTAATTACAGATTCTGACTGACCGCGAGATGCCTGTGATTCGATAACCATTGGAGAAATACCAACTTGAGCAACTGCGCTATTGTTGAAGGGAAATATAGTTGCTACGGTATTAGTCGCGAAAAAACATGAAAAAATGAATTGTTTATATTTCTGCATTGTCAGGGTGAGATGAGTTAGTTGTATTTAAAAAGATAGATACACCCTGTTTATGAAAGAAAGCTAATGTTTATTCAAACTCAGAAATATTTACAGATTAGTTAGGGGCTGCGGTGACAACAACTTTAAATTTATAGTTACCTACAGGTAAAGGTGCTGACGCACTAGTTGCCGTCATATCTACTTTCAATGTGCTTTCAACATTAGGTAGAAGAGGCTGTGCAACATTACCAAGAGCACCATTTAATGACGAGGTTGTCACATCAAATGTGGCTCCTGTTGGTGCTATTTCTGCTGTAGGTAAACTAGCTGATACTTGACCACCAGTACCATTACAAACAACTTTAACTTCACCAGAAGTTGCACCTGTATAGGTGACTGTAGAACCTAAAGAATTTGCAGCAAATAATGCATTTGGTGTTACAGTACCATCAGTTTTACTATTAAATTTACACCCAGATATTATTGAGCCGTTAAAATAGACATCCTGTGTTGATGGCAAAGGAGCAGCTTTTACACTTGACATGCTTACAATAGTGCTGCTTAACAAAAGTGCAGAACTTAATAATGCCTGACGTAACATGTATTTATCCTCGTTGTTTGTGAGTGATTTATATTATTAATAATATTTTTATACTTATAAAAATGCATACCGTGATAATACTTAATTGCTTATAGATTTTATTCTAACTAATGAATAGATAAACATCTTAATTCACAGAAAAATCAAACAAATAAACGGAACAATAACTATTTTCAAATATAAGGAATAAAACTAATAAATAAAACAAACAAAATATACATAACAGTACCTAATCGTAACAATTTATAATTATTAAATATTTTTTTAATTAACAAACATAATAATTACTGTAAAATTATAATTAATCCGGAAAAATAGTTTGTCTTTATTTTTGTGTAAGAATTAGTAATAAACAATTAGATAGAGTCCGTTAAAACTTGACTATTCCACGTTTGACAGCAGCTACTACTGCTTGTGTTCTGTCACTGACTCCTAATTTACCTAAGATATTATTGACATGATATTTGACGGTACCTTCGGTAATAAATAAAGCAGCTGCTACTTGCTGGTTAGTATTGCCATTGGTAATAAGTTGAAGTACCTCTAGCTCACGCTGACTTAATTCTGGCTTTTGCATCCTTTCCTTGAGCTTAGTAGCGACAACTTTGGAAATATACTTTTCACCATTAGCAACAGTTCTTATTGCGTAGAGAATTTCCTCTGGTTCTGTGTCTTTGAGTAAATATCCTTTGGCGCCTGCTTGTATACCATTATAAATATCTTCGTCGCCGTCATAAGTAGTTAAAATAATAATATTTGCGTTGGCAAAATCAGTACAAATATTCTGAATTACGGCGGCGCCAGAAAGTTTAGGCATCCGTAAGTCCATAAGCACAACATCTGGTCGCTTTTTGGAATAAAGTTCTTTTGCCTCCCACCCGTTACTAGCTTGTCCAACAACAGACATATCTAGCTCACGCTCAATGATTGTCGCCAAACCCTGCCTTACTACCGGATGGTCATCGGCTAATATAATACGGATGAAGTTTGATTCACTCATAACGGTATGCGATTCGTCTTAACTAATTACAACAAGCTACTAAATACTAATAGGTATCATTCCACTTGTATTATGCAGTTAAGCGATACTAAAATCTCTGTTCCTTGCCCTAATTGACTATTAATAGTAAATTCGGCGCCTATATTATTGCAACGTTCTCGCATTCCCAAAATACCGAAGCTACTATTAGAGGTGACATTATTTGTTATGAATCCTTGTCCATTATCTTTAATACGCAAAACACATTTTCGTTTACTATATATAAGCTCCATCATAATTAGACTTGCATTAGTATGTTTGGTCGCATTACTTAAAGCTTCTTGTCCGATTCGTAACAAGTTGCTTTCTATTTCAGATGGCAACGCATACGGTATACCCTTTACTTGGTAGATAATTTCGGCATTGCTTGCTAAAGATATCTGCGTAGCAACTAGGTTAAGTGCGCTACACAAATCTTTGTTTGTGAGAAAAGGAGAGCGCAGTGCTTGAACACTTGCACGAGCTTCTGCTAGTCCAGTGCGAGATAGTTCACGCGCTATGGTAATATGCTCTTTTACAGCTTCGGCATTTTCTACTACTCGTAAGGCGCCTCCTAAATGTATAGCAATACCCGTAAAAGCTTGTGCTAAAGTATCATGAATTTCCCGCGCCATACGGTTGCGTTCTTCTAAAATAGATGCTTCTTCAGCTAATTTACGTTCAGTAATATCTTGCCCAATACCAAGAATTGCACCATTTGTAAGGTCAATCCTTAACCAAGAAGTATCGACGTAGCGACCATCTCGAACTCTGATTTTAAAATCATGCCATTTGCCATCCAATGATAACTGAGTAGCAAACGCGCGTTCTTCTGGAGTCGGAAAGCATTCTGTCATTAAATATTCAATATTGTCTACTTCTTCTCGTTTCCAACCCATTACACGTTCATGTTCTGAGTTAAGTAACCGAATTTGACCATTTTTATCCGATAAACATATCATTACAGGAATAATCTCAAAGATTTTTTGGAGAATTTCTTTTTGTTCTCTAAGCTCTAAAGTTCGCTCTGTAACCTGTTGCTGTAAAATCTGATTATAATTAGCTAATAGATTTTCTGCTTGTTTTTGTGCAGTAACATCAACAAAAGCAGCTATTGCATAAACTATTTCACCAGCATCATTAAATACTGGAGTACTAAATACTTTAAGACTAATAATTTTATTTAGTTGGTGAAGTTCAATATCATCAACCTCAACGCTTTCACCAGCTAAAGAACGCATAACAGGAAGTTGAAGAGTCGGGTATAATTGATTTCTTGTAGCTCGATAAACTTGATAAACTTCTGCTAATTGCTCATGACTTGCGGTTGGTATTACTTCAATATCAAGAAACTGTTTTGCGGTTTGATTTGCATAGTATATTTGTCCAGTTGTATCATGTATAGATATACCTACGGGTACAGCTTCTAAAAATTGCTTGAGACGACTTTCGCTTTCTAATAAAGCTTTATTTAGAGTTTGCATCTCGAAAAAATTTGCTTGGAGTTGATATGCCATACTTTTAAACGAGTTGGCAAGTTCTCCTAACTCATCGCTACGTTGAATTTCTACAGTTTTTTCCCATTCACCATTCTGGAGTGCAATAGCTGATTTTTTTAAAGCTAGAACAGGTTGAGTTATCGACCGTACAACTAAAAGACCGAAGACTATAGCAACTAATAAAGCAATCACACATAGTATAATTGTAAAACTAGTATTATGATTAATAGTCTCCATAAAATCATCTTCTGGAACTACTACCACAATTAGCCAGTCAAGTCCTTTATTGTCTTTAAAAGGCAATACTTGAACAAATTGTTTATTTCCATGAAGCTTAAAATTTAACTGCTGCTCATTTTTGATTAAATTTAAGTTTCCAAATCTTTTTTCTAAATATTCAGTAGTTGCTCGTGTTTTCTCATTATTACTCTGTTTTGCAAAAATCTGCCTAACTTTGTCTTCTGGCTTTTTTACTGCTGAAATATCTTTAAAACTAAAAGGTTTATCAATAGTCGAAGTTGCAACTAACTTTCCTGAACGCTCAATAATAAAACTTTGCCCAGTTTTACCCACTTTTAAGCTGCGTAAAAAATTCCCTATTTTGAGCAGGTTAATATTAGAGAGTAATACTCCTTGTAACTTACCATTATTATAAACGGGTTGCCCAGCACCAAGGTATAAAATCTTGCCACCAATATGAGGATAAATTTCGCCCCAACTTTGGTTACGTGCTTTAACAGGGTTTATATACCAAGGTCTTATATGAGGATTATAATTTTTACCAGTGTCTGCCGCAATGATGTTTAGGCGCCGACCTTGGCTATCAGTTCTGTATGTACGCAATTCATAGTTAGTAGATTTACCCGAAACTCTAATTGTTAAAGAATTATCGCTGTAATGCCTTTCCGCTGAAATAAATTCTTTGTTTATATTCGCAAAACCAATTAAGCTAATATTATGATATTGTTTTAAATTATAAAAAAAGTAACGTTGTAAATCAGTAAAGTTTTGCACATCTAACTTGCCAAGTTGAATATTAGTTAAATTACTTTGATTAATTTGATGAGGAGTATCAAGATAGGTCTGTAAATTTTGTTCAACACGTAGACTAATTTCGCTCAGTAGTCGCTCGGCAATATCATTTACAGCTTTTTGCCCGTTTCTAAACGAAAAATAACCAGTTAAACCCACTGCCATAAATATTTGCAGCACAAAAGGAACTATTAAAATAGTAGAGAGCGAAAGTTTAGATAATATAGTACTCAACTTCATTAACTTCACAACTATTAATTATATAGTTGATATTCAAATTATCTATCTAAAGATAGATGAATTTTAAATAAATTTATGCAATAAACCAGGATTTACAAGCGTTAATAATTTTTAGCTAACAACTTAACTTTAGTTAAGTGTATCAGCTTGTGTTTCAAGGTAAGAATTTAATTTTGGCTATTTTTTAAGGTAGCTTAGTTAAACGGCGCCGCATTGACAGCGGGTGAAAAAGATTCATTCAATATTGAACATGACCAAAACTAATAATATAGAGTTGCCAAATAATTCAAAATTACCTGCTTTCGTACAAGCAATACAGTGGATTATTGCTCCAATGTCGATGATGGAGAGATGTGCTAAACGCTACGGTGATATATTCACTTTGCGCGTCAGTCCAAAACGAACTCCCATCGTCTTTATTAGCAATCCTCAAGCGTTGCAAGAAATTCTAACAAGTGATTCAAATAAATCTTTTTCGGCGCCTGGTGAGACAAATGTGATATTTGCAACATTGTTGGGAGAATATTCTCTGATGTCCTTGGGTGGAGTGCAGCATCAACGTCAACGTCAATTACTTACACCACCTTTCCACGGAGAAAGGATGCTTAGTTATACGAAAGTAATTAATGACCTAACGCAAGAAGTAATGGAAGGTTTGGAAGTAGGTAAACCTTTCTCTGTTAGAGATGTAACCCAAGCTATTACCTTACGAACAATAGTGAAAGCTGTATTTGGTTTTGATGAAGGTTCGCAAGCACAAGGTTTAGAAGTATTTGTGAATGCAATTACAAATCAGCTAACTTCTCCTGCTGGTGTTGCAATGCTTTATTTTCCTAGTTTACGAAAAGACTGGGGCGCCTGGAGTCCTTGGGGTAAGTATTTGCAATGTCGGCACGAAACCGATAAACAGCTTTATGAGCAAATAAAACAACGTCGAGAACAAGCTGATTCATCAAAGACAGATATTTTGAGTTTACTAATATCAGCACGGGATGAAGCGGGTGAATTAATGACCGACAAGGAATTACGTGATGAGTTGATGGCATTATTGATTGCAGGACAGGAAACAACGGCTACTGCTTTAGCTTGGGCTTTATATTGGATTCACAAATTACCGGAAGTGAGAGAAAAACTACTTATTGAAATAGCTCAGTTAAACGGCGCCAATGCTGATGTAAGCACGCTAACTAAATTGCCTTACCTCAATGCTGTTTGTTGCGAGACGTTGCGTATTTATCCAGTCGGAATGCTTACTTTTCCGCGTCGAGTCGAAAAACCAGTAAAGCTGTGTGGATGGAATTTAGAACCTGGCACATTATTATACGGTAGTATTTACTTGACGCACCAACGTGAGGATTTATACCCAGAACCGAAAAAATTTAAGCCAGAACGTTTTTTGGAAAGACAGTTTTCTCCTTACGAGTTCCTACCCTTTGGTGGTGGAGTTAGGCGATGTATAGGCGCCGCGTTTGCTTTATTGGAAATGAAGGTGGCACTAGTGAAGATACTATCTGAGTATTCGCTCTTGTTAGTTGGTAGTAGTAATAATGAAGTAAAGCCTAAGCGTCGTGGTGAGCGTGACGGCGCCTGCATCTCCTATAAATATGGTAATTACAGGTAAAAGAGTAAACTCGAATATAGGCTTAAATCAAAAAGGCTCAAGCATTCTTGCCTGAACCACTACGTGCATACAAATTAATTTGTTAGCTACCATGCAATTAGAAACAGGATTTCTTTATAAAAGATAACTGTTTCTAATTTTCCTTGAGATAATCGATATGAAAAGCTAGGTTGCTTGGCGAAGACTGAAAATTAGTAGCGGTTGTTGCGGAAATTGTTGTTTCCACCACGATTTCCACCAAATGAACCTCTTTCTTCTCTGGGTTTAGCCTTGTTCACTTTTAAGTCACGTCCCATCCATTCTGCCCCATCAAGCGCATCAATCGCAGCTGTTTCTTCTGCATCTGTACCCATTTCAACAAATCCGAAGCCGCGTAAACGACCAGTTTCACGGTCTGTGGGTAGCTGAACCCGTTTAACAGTACCGTATTCTGCAAATACTGCATTTAAACTCTCTTCTGTAACATCGTAAGAAAGGTTGCCTACATAAACTGACATGAGATTGTCTCCGAACTAATAAATTTATAGAGATTTAGGTTTCGGAGATTAAAGTTTGTAAATACCAAGAACAAAACCTGTCACTACTAAAAACAAACGCTGTTAACCGAATTAACCTTATACCCATTATGGCATAGCAGAGAACTTTTGTGTGGAAGTTCTAAAAATTGTTATATTAATTTATGTAAAATTATGTAAATTTTATAGCAAAGTATAATTACCGTCGAGAGCCGAAGTCTGTATAACCCATGTTACACGACGTTGTAGAGCTTACTTCTAGAGAATTAACTCTCTCGGTGTAGCTAAGATGTTATACTTACTTATATCACTGGATATTCATTTCCTCAATACCACGTTTTAACGTGTATATGTATGATAGTAACTTCAAATCTAATTTCTGACTTTGAGAAATTATTTAGACAAAAATTACAGTTGAATAACTGTAAACTCAAAAAAAAGAAACAAGAAAATAATTATGAGATAATTACTCCAGCTAGTGACATATTTTTAATGTCTTGGGGAGAGTTTCCAGAAATTACCTTAGTCTATCAGCCGATAGGGATACGCACACAGCAAACTGTAGTTTACGAGCAGGCAATTAGAGCGCATATTAAATCGTGTGTAAGTAGTGTTAACAAAAATTATGACTCGAACCTTGTTACTGTAGATAAAGAAAGCTAAATTTTTTGATTTTTAGTATTTAAAATATCGGCATCGCTGAATTATTGTATCAATCAAAATGTAGAGACGCGATTGAATCGCATCTCTACCAATGGTTTTTTAATCAAATAAAATAAAATTCTCTTCATATCTCATATCAATAAAAACCATTTAGTATATGTATACTGTAAAACTCTTGTGGGATAAGCTCCTAGCCCGTCCATACCATCTGAAGGATGGGTCGAAGCCTACATAACCCTCCTCATCATGTAAGACATTGTAGCCTAATACGTGAGTTAAAACTTAAGATTATTCAAAATTTTACTATATATATAGTGCCAATACTGAGTTCATGTGTTCTATTTAAATAAAATTTTGGTTTATACGTGTTTTAAATCACTTTATTGTATTTACGTAAAGCAAGAATAAAAAACACATAAATATAAAATTGCGTATTTAAAGTTTGCGTAAAATTTGGAACAAAAGTTTATTTAAGTAATACTGCTTAAAAGTTTGGTAAAGATGTAAAAAAAACATCGACACTTGTGGGTTCACGATGCCAATATGCTCTTAAGGGCTGATATGCAAGGTTTACAAGAATACTTGACTAAGTAATCTTACTTTTGTATTTGCTTTTTTTGTAGTTAATTTACATTTTTTTAGATATCTGGTATCCTTCAGGAATCATGGAAATTATCTAAGTGTATTTACCTTTCTAAGTATATTTCCTCAAGGGCATTACCAACAAAAGTTAAACAAATAACAAATTGCTGCACGCAGTCAAAAACCTGTTGTGTATCAATCAACATGTCCTGAAGAGGGAGACCAATGCAAGTCTAATTAGGCTTGTAACAAATTTTACTGCAAATTTTAAAAGAATTAGGGAAAATGGAAAACAATTTACCTTCGTCATTGTCACCGTCATTGTCAGTTGCGCTATACGAAGAAAGTGGCGCCCTTGCTATAGGTCAAAGATTAAGCCAAGCCATTTGGGGACGCAGCAGCAGTGGCAACGAAATAGTTGCACGTAGTGAAGAGACATCTAATATTCTTTCTAATAATGAAGAAAATATATTGTCTTCATTATCACTTGCAATATATAACCCTGGTAGTGACGTTGCTTTAGGTCAGAATCCAAGCCAAATTATTTTAGAGCGTACTGGAAATGGAATTCTTTTAGGGTACCAACCTATTCCAGCTATCGATAACCCAAATGCTCCCAGCCCACGAATTGATATTTTAATTGGTGATGTGACGATAGAAGATTTTCGTCAGTGGGATGACACATTTGTTCTTGGTGGTTGGGAGGCGCCTTACTATGCCAACAACGGTTTAGATGACCTTGGCGTTATTTTGGACTTCAACCCTGCTCAAGATACTATTCAGCTATTTGGCAGTGCAAACGATTATCAACTGCTAAATGTTGGATTTGGAACGGCGATAGTTTATCAAACACCAACTGGTGGACTTGACCCCATTGGCTTTGTGCTTGGCAATTCTTTGAGTCTAGATGCTAGCTACTTTGAATACAGAGGTACAACTCCACCACCAGGCCCAGTAATACCGCAAGCAAAACAGATAGGAACTTTGGGCTTTGATGCTCCTCGTGATGTAGCAACTGATGTTAACGGCAATGTTTATGTAGGTGGAACAACCACAGGCGCCATTAAAGGTGAGAATTTTGGGCTACTTGATGGTTTTGTTGTCAAGTATGACAGTCAGGGTAACGAATTATTCCGTCTACAGATTGGTACTTCAGCTACAGAAGAGATATTTGGCACTGCGACTGATAATCAAGGTAATTTCTACATATCGGGACTTACTGAAGGTAATTTAGGAGGACCATTACGATCACAACAAGTCGATGCTTTTGTAGCCAAATATGACAGCAGTGGTAATCAACAGTGGATTCGACAAGTTGGGCAAAATGTTTTGTTCCCAACCTTTACCCTTGCTGTTGATGCCAACACTGGTGATGTCTTCATAACAGGCCCTGACGTCAGAGCATCTCTAGAGAATGTGGATGATGCTTTTGTAATCAAGTTTGACACCAATGGCAATCAGCTGTGGCAGGAAGAGATTGGAAC
The DNA here is from genome assembly GCF_019977735.1 of Calothrix sp. PCC 7716. GTDB lineage: Bacteria > Cyanobacteriota > Cyanobacteriia > Cyanobacteriales > Nostocaceae > Dulcicalothrix. The sequence continues at coordinate 3,465,666 of NZ_AP025018.1, forward strand.
TTCCGGATTTCTGAATTTTGATGAATCTTACGGTATTACCGTTGGTAAAGATAACGGTGTTTATGTTACAGGATGGACAAATAGCGATTTAGCGGCGCCAAATCAAGGGCTTTATGATAACTGGTTAGCGCGGTTGAACAATACTACTGGTCAAGTAGAGTGGGTTAGCCAGTATGGAACATCAGATTATGAATGGTCATGGAGTGTTGCTACCGACAGCCAGAACAATGTTTACACCACAGGATGGACTCTTGGTAGTTTGGATGGAGAGAATGCTGGCTCTTATGATGCCTACTTAACCAAGTTTGACAATCAAGGAAACTTACAGTGGATTAAACAGTTTGGCACTTCTTCTGATGATGAAGCTCGTGATTTATTCATTGACGCATCGGACAATATTTTCATAACGGGATTTACATTAGGTGACTTGGGAGGAGCTAACGCTGGGTCTTTTGATGCTTGGGTAGCTCAATTTAATACTAATGGTGATCAGCAGTGGATTACACAGTTCGGAACCCCTGACCGTGATGACCCTATAAGTATTACTGCTGATAATCAAGGTAATCTCTACGTTGTAGGAGATACTCAAGGTTCTCTTGGGTCTCTGAATGCTGGGTCTTTTGATGCTTGGACAGCTAAACTTGACGCTGCTACAGGAAATTTGCAAGACTTCAGCGGTACTCCAGAAAATCCTTTGCCAGACGAACCTCTAATTTTCTTTGGTGACGGTAATGATGATGTTGTACGTGCCGGAGATGGTAATAACGTAATCTACGGCAACGATGGTAACAATACAATTTCCCTTGGCAATGGCAATAACCAAATTTACGCTGGTTCCGGAAATGATGTTGTTAATTTGGGCAATGGTAATAATACTATTTATGTTAACGACGGCAATAACACAGTTAAAGCAGGTAATGGAAACAATTCAATTTATGCAGGTTCCGGTAATGATGTTATCAACACAGGTGCCGGAAATGACCTAATTTATGCAAATGAAGGTAACAATACCATCACAGCAGGTGCAGGCAATAACACAATATATGTAGGTTCCGGTGATGATATTATCACTACAGGTGCTGGCGATGACTTAATTCATGCAGGTGAAGGTAATAATATCATCTCTGTTGGAAGCGGTAATGATACAGTGTATGTTGGTAACGGCGCCAACCGTTTTATCTTAGATGCAGGAGTTGGAGCGCTGACTGTTTATGGCTTTACATCCAATGATTCCATTAGCCTAGGTAACAGTATTTCCAGCAGCACGAATTTAAGATTTACCATATCAGGCAGTGACACTTTGATTTTTGCAGGTGATGACTTGCTGGCAACGTTAAAATTCACACAGTTAAATACTGTGAATGTAGTGTAATGTTCTCAAGAAACAAACACGATTTAAATCATCTTTGAAGATTACATTACCCAAATAAACCCGGTTTTTCTAGTAAACCGGGTTTATAAAAAATTTTGTTATCGGTAGCAGGGCACCTGCAATTCGTAGGAACCGCGCATCAGTATGTCTGTTTGACAAGTATGGAGTGTTCTTTGTAAAACTAAAATACGACTTTGGAATGGATGTCCCCTTTTATCTAACTCCCTAAAAAATAAGCGAACAGGGAGTAAGATAGCTTAAGCTAATTCAAATACTGCTTAAACTTGGTAAACCTTTATAACTCTTACTCACGCCTAATAGATACTGATAATAATCATTAAGATTTTGGCATCCTTGCTCAACAGAGAACTGCTGTGCATCTTGTAAAGCACGTTGAATAAGCTTTATATTATCGCTAGTTAAAGCTTTTTCAAGGCAATTAGCTAACTTCCCTACATCATTAGGTGGGACAAGATAACCATTTATACCATCAACCATATATTCAGATACCCCACCGCTATTAACAGTTACAACCGGAACGCCTGAAGCCATAGCTTCCACTCCTGTTAAACCAAACGTTTCGTAAGGTGAAGGGCTGCAAAATACATCACACGAAGCTAATACATTAGCCTTCGTTTGTCCCATAAGAAAACCTGTAAAATGGATATCAGGAATTTCTTGTGCAAGATTTTTTAATTGATTGACTATATTGGCTGGGCCATCCCCAACAATGAGCAAAGAGTAATCGGGATGTCTTTGTTTTAATATTGCAAATGCTTCGATTACTAAATCGACTCGTTTCTCAAAGCCAAGACGACCTAAAAATATTATAACTTTGTTATCGCGTTCTTTAGCACTTAACCACGGTTCTAAGCATTTACGATTGCGATGCTCAGGGCTATAAGTGGAAATATCAGTACCAAAAAATGGAATTGTATGGGTATTTTTAAGCCCCATTTCTCGACAGGTTTGGCTAGCTGGGTTGCTAGGGCATATTGTTTGATCAAGCTGGTGATATAAGTAACTTAATAAACGAGTGCGACGAACAACATTTCGCAACCATTGCCAACCTGGATAAGTTGATGAAAAATTATAAACATCAGTATGATATTCGGCTAGGTATGGAATACGATTTTTTCTTGCAAAACCCCTACCTGGTAAATGCCATGCACTTAATAAGAAATAACGCTCTACATCTGTCATGACAATTATGTCAGGTTGATAATAAGCTAGCTTTTTGGTGATTTTACTTGCTGCTTTAAACGTAGGGACATAAGTCAGCTTATAAGGAATCCAAGGCTTTGAGGGATAACGTTCAATAATTAAATTTTCGTCTAAATCTGGGAATGAAAAATTTGGTATTTTTTGAAAATCAGGTGCAAATACAACAACACGATATCCTGCTTGCTTTGCAAACCATTGGGCGCGCGCCCAGTTGAAGTGAGAAGAACCGCTAACTTCTGGAGGAAACGCTGTTACCAAAAAAGCTACTGTGTGTATCTTACCATTCATCATATTTAGTCCTTTGCGAATACAACCCTCGTGTAGAGACGTTACATGTAACGTCTCTGCGACCTAAAATTATCCTTAAACGACCAGTATTGCCTTGGGTGCCTCCAAAAAACCACTGCGAATAAAGTACCTAAAATAGGTATCGAGCAATCTAGCATCTAAAGGTGGGCAAACTATAGAAGTACCATTCAGTGCAGCAAGTGTTTCTTCGCAGCTAATTTGGGGTCTTTTATCTTGTTGATTTAACTCTATATAAGTTAATTGCTCTGATGACCATTTATGGCTAAAGAAAGGTAAAAGTGGATACAATGGGTTTTCCCTTGAATTACTTAGCCTTAAAAGCCATTCTTCGTAAGAAACCCGTTCCATTGGGTAGCCCATAGAGCAAATAAAATCAACAAGTTGGCGCCAATGTAGCAAGTTAGGATTTTGCAAATGGAAAGCTTTTCCAAGTGATTGTTTCTGTCTCGATAAATAAACAATAGCTCGGCTGTTATAATCAACGGGAGATAAATCCAACATTAGGTCTAAGTTCGTCATTATACTTCCCATTTGGATACAGCCTTTAATCATTCGACACAAAAAGCCATCTGTATTCCAAAGTCCTGTTTGACTATTACCAGAAACTAATGGTGGTCTATAAATAGTGATGGGAAGTCCTCGTTGACCTGCTATTTGTACCAATTTTTCAGAAACCCATTTACTTTGAGAGTAACCAAGGTAAATTCCCTCACTACAATCAACTGGGTCAGTTTCTGTTATAGTTTTTCCGTAATAAGCAGAAGACTCAAAAACGGCAACACTAGATATATGATGAACTGGCTTGACTTTGGTTTTACAAGCTAACCTCAAAACTTCTTGGGTTCCCAATACATTGATTGGCTTAAATTTGGAGTAGGGATAAACGTAATTTAGAAAGGCGCCATTATGATAAATGGTATCGATAAGGCTTGCCATGCTTTCAAACTCTTCATTTTCTAGACCCAATAAAGGCTGAGATAAATCACCTAAAACTGGTATAATCCTGGAACTGTAATTTTCGTTCCAAAGTTCATAGTCTTGCAAATTATTTTGAAGTCTAATTTTAGCTGACTCAATATTAGGAGAACGGACTAAGCAATAAATGTCAGCTTGAGTTTGGTCGAGGAGTTCTTGGAGTAGATAAGCTCCTAAAAAGCCAGTTGCACCAGTTAGGAAGATAGAATTTGGTTCGGTTGTTGGTTCAATAGTTGGCTCAATGTCTATATTGTCAGGAGTAATTGCTGGGTCGAGAACTGTTTCGGCGCCTAAATCCAAAACATTGGTTATAACTTCTGATGCAGCAATGCCTGGGATAAGTTGCTCGATTAAGAGTGTTGCAAGCGTGTTTATGGTAGGCTCTTCAACAAAAGCTCTAATAGGCAACTCAACCTGTAACTCAGTCCGTATTATACCAGTTAAATCGACAGCCATTAAAGAGTCAAATCCTAGGTCTTGCAAAGACTGGTCTATATCTAAGTCGGAGTTAGAAAGCCCTAATACTTTGGCGCCTTTATCTTTAAGATAAGCAATCAAAAGCTTTTCGCGTTCGCTTGCTGAAGCTTCTTGCAGTTTCTCTAAAATTTCATACTTCTGTACTATCTCTGGCTCAACTTCTAGGCTCGTTTCTCCAAGTAATTTCTCGAACAACGGTATTTTGCCTAATTTTAATTGCTGACTAAACACCGATAACTCAAACGGTAAAACACCAACTTGCGCGCTCGCTTGTCCTAATAATTGCTCTAAAAATAGCAAACCTTCATTGGTTGCAATAGTATTCATTCCCTGAGCAGCCATACGAGCTTGTTGACGACTATTGAGATTCGCTGCCATTCCAGCATCGCTCCACGGGCCCCAATTAATACTCAATCCAGGTTGCCCAATGGAAACACGATAATGCGCTAAGGCATCCATAAAGGCATTGGCTGCTGCATAATTTCCTTGACCTGGTGAACCCAGTAACGAAGCAGCCGAGGAAAATAGTACAAAGAAATCTAATGGTAGTTCTTGGGTCAACTTATGTAAATTCCAAGCTCCCGTCAATTTCGGCGCCATCACCCCCGCGAACCGCTCCCAGTCCTGCTGTAAAAGTATACCATCGTCAAGGATACCAGCAGTATGAATAATCCCACGCAAAGGCGGCTTTGATGTCTTTATTTGTTCAAACACTGATACAAAATCAGCTTCATTTGATACGTCAGCTTGGACAACTAAAACCTTGGCTCCTAGTTGTTCTAAATCCTTCAAGGTTTCGAGCGCTTCATCTGATGCCCTACGGCGCCCAACTAGCACCAAATGCCTAGCTCCTTTTTCCACCAGAAAGCGAGCAACATGGCGCCCCAAAGCACCCAAACCACCAGTAATTAAGTAAGTGCCATCTGAGCGTAACTTGACTTCTTGGGATGGTAATTGTTTCTTGACTAAGCGAGCAACATATCGATTATCATCACGGAAGGCTAAATGGTCTTCGCCTTGCGAATCTAAAATTTCAGCTAACAGTTTTGTTGCATCATCTTTTGAAGATGGCGCCAAATCAAGCATTCCTCCCCACAATTGTGGATGCTCCAACGCTATGACTTTGCCCAGTCCCCATAAAGGAGCTTGAGCAGGGTTCATAAGTTGTGAAGCAACAGGCACAGCACCGCGCGTGGCTAACCACAACCGAGGTGTATTATTATGTTTGACTAAGGTTTGCAGCAAATGCAATACGCTGCCAACACCCAGAGTTTGAGTCTGTTCGAGAGTGGAAATTGTTAACTCAGAAGCGGGACCCGTCTCTAAACCCCACAAATGGATAACGAACTGTAACGGTTGCTTTATTCCTAACTCTTGGAATAAACGCTCAAAATCTTTCTTTTCGGAAGGATTAATTACCCAAGTTCCGGCTTCTTTCTGTCTAAAGCTATACCCAGGATAAACTAATATACAGTCGTGAGAAAGTTCGCGTAAAAGTTTGGCAAGGCTTTGTCCTACACCCTCTAAGTCAGCAAAAATTAGCCAACTACCTTTTTCAACCTTGTTTTTCTCTTGAATTGTTAACTGACGTGGTTTGAGTTGCCACTCTGTATCATAAAGCCAATCTTTAATAGGCACAGCCCCAACTTGCTGTTGCTTAACTAATAGTTCCAACAATTTTGGTAGTAATTTTAACTCCGAAGATGAAAGTTCTTCTGTTTTTTCTAATTGCTGGAATAACTTTTGAAGTGTTTCATGCGATAAATTAGTTACTTTTGTATCTTCTTGAGTGGGAATATCTACCCAATAGCGCTGCCGTACAAATGGATAGGTTGGTAATTGCAAACGATGGCGCCTATAATCGCTATCAAAACTAGACCAATCTACTGACACCCCACGTACATACAATTCTGCCAATGTTTGTAATATTTGTTGCCAGTCTTGTTGCGTTGGATATAAGCTAGGTAGCCAAACGCGACTTTTCTCGTCTTTACTATCTGGTAAGCAGTAGCGAGCCATCCCTAGTAAAATTGGTTTGGGCCCAATCTCAACAAACATCTCATAACCCTGTTGATGAAGTGTTTCCATGCTTCGTGCAAATTGGACTGGCTGACGAATATGACGACACCAATACTGAGGGGTTGCTATCTCTTCTTTAGCGAGTTCTCCAGTTACATTGGAAATTAACTTAATGCTCGGCGCTGAGTATTTAATACCACTAGCAATTCGTTCAAAATCTGCTAGCATTGGCGCCATTAAAGGTGAGTGAAAGGCATGGGAAACATTTAATTTTTTCGTCTTAATACCAAGAGCTTGTAGAGAATTTATTATTGCCTCAATACTGTCGCTAGCTCCTGAAATTACAATACTTTGTGGGCCGTTAATGGCGGCAATTGATACTTGTTCATAAGGTTGAATGGCTGCTTGTACTTGGTCAGAAGAAGCGAAAACCGCTACCATTTCGCCATCTTTGGGTAAAGCTTGCATTAAACGCGCGCGCTCGGCAATTAATTTCAGACCATCTTCGAGGCTAAATACCCCGGCAACACAAGCAGCAGCATATTCTCCAACACTATGCCCCATAACTGCTGTTGGCTCTATACCCCAAGATTTCCATAATTGGCATAAAGCATACTCTAAAGCAAATAATGCAGGTTGGGTATAAGCAGTTTTATCTAATTTTGGTTGTTGAGGTTTAGTATCTGGATATAAAAGTTTGATTAACGAAGTTCCCAAATAGGGATGCAGAATTTTATTACAATCGTCTATGGCTTGCCGAAATACTGATTGAGTTTCGTAGAGTTGGCGCCCCATGTCTATATATTGCGAACCCTGACCAGTGAAAAGGAAAGCTATTTTCGAGCGCTTTTTACCATTCACCTGTCCGCTCACTAATCCTGTAGTTTCGTTACCAGCGGCAAAAGCAAGAAGACGTTCGCGTAACTGTATATTAGACTCAGCCACTACAGCCAAACGCTGTTCAAAATGCGTTCTTCCTGTATTAGCAGTAAAGCAAACCGAAGCTAACGATACGTCAGGATGAGTAGTCAAGAAATCTGCGTAACGTTGTGCTAATTTTAGCAAACTCTCTTCAGTCTTTGCCGAAAGCGTCAGAATATGAAAAGGGCGTTCGTTGTCTTGATTTTTAACTTCTAATTTTTGACTTTCTGTAGGCGCCTCTGACAAAATAACGTGACAATTAGTACCACCAAAGCCAAACGCGCTTATCCCTGCTAAACGGCTTTGAGTTCCTGATTCCCAAAGCTGAGGCTGAGTTGGAATATTAAAGGTTGTTCCTTCTAAAGATATATATGGATTAAGTTGTTTTAAATGTAAGTGAGGCGGAATTTCTTTATGCTGCAGTGCCAATACTACTTTAATAACACTAGCTATTCCAGAAGCAGCTTCCAAATGACCAATATTAGTTTTTACCGAACCAAGCCAACAAGGTTGGTCTGGTTGACGTTGCATTAGCACAGCTTTTAGAGATTTAAATTCAATTGGATCTCCTAAAGAAGTGCCAGTTCCGTGAGCTTCAACATAGCTAATTTGGTCTGGTGTTAAGCCAGCATTTTTTAAAGCTTGACGAATAACAGCTTGCTGAGAAGGGCCATTAGGGGCAGTGAGTCCATTGCTCAACCCATCTTGGTTAACTGCTGAACCCTTAATAACCGCCAAAATGTTGTCTCCATCCTTTTGGGCATCCGATAGACGTTTAAGAACAACAACACCGCATCCTTCCCCGCGCACATAACCATCTGCACTAGCATCAAAGGTTTTGCAACGTCCGTCAGATGCCATCATTCTAGCATGGGAATAAGTGATAAACGGCTCTGGAGAAAGCATCAAACTAACTCCACCAACCACGAACAAATTGGACTCTTGCTGTTGCAAACTCCGGCAAGCAAAATGCAACGCTACTAAAGAAGAAGAACAGGCAGTTTCAATTATCGCACTTGGACCGCGTAAATTCAGGATGTAAGAGAGACGATTAGCTGTAATAGAAAGAGTATTACCAGTACCGTCATATGCGCTGACGAGGCTTAAATCTTTAGTTAGTAACCTGCAATAATCGTAGTTGCCAATTCCCATGAAAACCCCTGTTTGGCTACCACTGAGTTTATCTGGTGCTATGCCAGCATTTTCTAAAGCTTCCCAAGCTACTTCTAAAGCTAGCCTTTGCTGAGGATCCATCCGCTCTACTTCGCGAGGGGAAATGCCAAAAAAGCTGGGGTCAAACTCATCCACCTGTTCTAGAAAACCACCCCAACGAGTACTCATCTTTCCGGGTATACCTGGTTGGGGATCATAAAATGCATCAATATCCCACCGTTGTTTTGGTACTTCCGTAATGGCATCTACACCGTTACGCAAAAGGCGCCAAAAAGATTCTGGGTTTTCCGAATTGGGAAAACGACAACCAATACCGATAATTGCTATAGGTTCCACTTTAACACCCTCTAAAGTATTTTAAAGCTGTGTACGGTGGGCAGTGCCCACCTTACTGAGACATATTTGCTACACCGCGAGGCTTTTGGAAAACTGCTCAAAAGCTTTGGCATTACTTTCGATAGCGTTACTAATTGAGCCTCCTTTTTCCATAACGTGCATTTCCCTGTTAACAGCCCACAGGTAATTTATAGGGTCTAAAAGGCGCCTCAAATCTGTTAGTAAGCGTTCGTGATACTTAAGAGTTACATGGAAACCTTCATGTTCAGTACACATGCATTTATTGAGCCACTCAAGTGCTTCAGTAGAAGACATACCAAATAACGGAGACTGAAGCAGTGTGTGAAGCGAAAGCATAAATGGAGCATCATTGCGGAATATTGCAGGTAGTCCACTAGAAAGACCACTCAATCCAACTGTTTGCGCTCTGTATATTGTTAAATTTGCTAAAAATTTCTCGTATGCTGATGGTTTAGCGAAGTCTTTATAAAGGTCTTGAGCAATGAGTTGGGAAGTTGTGGTATGAAAAGCTTCATCGAGCATGTGGTAATGCGAAACAGCTGTTGGCGCCGGAATAAATTCCCCGTTCTTTTCTAACTCACGATAGTAGATAGAATAGCGGTACTCGTAATTCTTAATTAGCATGTTCGCCATAAAGCGCGCGACGTAGAACAAACACGCTAAGAAAGGGGAAGTTCCACAGTTTAATGTAAAGAATTTGAGTAGAGGTTTGGGCGCCAATTGTCCCAACAAACCTGTCGTGTGCGCTGGTATTGACTCGCCTTTATCCTCTAACTCCCTCAAATACTGAGAATATAAGTGTGCTTGATTTTTGAGGAATACTTTATTGGTCATGAAACGCAACGAAGATTCTCCATAAGCAGACAAAGGTGAAGCTGAAAAGGAGAAGGAAAATAATTGATTTTTTCCAGTTTTCGCTTTTTTAGCCAAATCATTTTTGTAAGACTTACCTTGAATCGATGCATTAAATCCTGCTTGTCCTAGCAGCGCTTTTTTGGTTTTATAACCGATTGTGTGAAAGGCGTGAATATGGTCGCGTTCCTGAACCGTTTCCAAATCTAGCTCTTTACACAGTGCATCATAACCACCAACATTTTCAAAAACACCCGCTGTTACCTGGTTGTAAAGTACAGTATTAGCTTCGGTTGCAGCAGTCTGGTTGTACTGTATTGCCCAGTAAAGGTGATTGAGAGCTTTTTTTTGTGAGTCAGAAGCTTGTTCGTAGAGTGGAGTGCCGTAAAGAAGTGAAAGTTCTGGCTCGCTCCAATAATAGTTGCTGTTGGTACTGTAGTCGAAGTTTTTGTCCAACTTCTCTATCTTCTCAGTGTAGTCGGACTCGGTGTTACGCCGATAATTGATTTCTGCTAGTTTGATGTGTTTTTTTACTTTTTCGTCTGATATGGCAGATTCGTTTTTTGGCTCTGGCAACTTAGTGGTATCCAGCATTAAATTTCTCCTGACTTCTGTAAAAGTGTAAATTTTAATTTCTTGTTGCGTCTGGGTAAATTACACTTTCGCTTTGAGTTCCGAGGCTAGGTGACGAGATAATGTTTCAATGGTGGGGTAATCATAGAGTAAAGTTGGGTCGAGTTTTATATCCAACCATTCTTCTAGGTCGCCAGTTAATCCAACTGCTACCGAGGAATCTAGACCGTAGCGGTCAAAGGCGATTGTGGTATCTACTTCCGAGGCATCAATTTCTAAAAGTTCAGCTAAATAAGATGCTACCCATGCTTGAATTTCTGCGGATGTAGGCGCCTGTTTGACATTGCTGTTAGCATCTACTGCCATTGTGGCTTGAGAATTTTGGAGTTCCATTTTTTAGATCCTGGTAGTTGTACTTAAATTTTTCGATATTATCTTTGTTCACCTGCGGTTACTTGATGTAACACAGATTCAATTTCAGCTTGTAAACCCAAGAACTTAGCTTTACTCTGAGGATTCTCGCTCCAATCGTCGATGACGTTCAAAGTTCCCTTTGAAAATCCATTCCGACAAGCATAGCGTTGAATTTTACCACTCGAAGTCTTAGGGATACTCCCAGTCTTAATTAGAACTGTGGCATAAGTTTGGAGACTATGCTGGGCTGCTATAGCTTGATAGATATTTCCTACAACTTCATTTACATTTAACTTCCGTAAGTAACTGCGTTCTATTTCCTGCACTATTACCAATCGTTCTTCACCCTTTACCTCTATGGTAAACGCTGCTCCATAACCAGGTCGGAGTGCCGGATGGCTCTTTTCTACAGTCGCTTCAATATCCTGGGGATAATGGTTTTGTCCGCGAATGATAATTACGTCTTTGATCCGTCCGGTAACGAACAACTCACCCGAAAGCAAAAATCCTAAATCACCTGTACGCAAAAATGGCCCCTCACCAGTATCTGATAGATAAGCATTGAAAGTTTGTTGCGTATTATCGGTCTGATTCCAATAGCCACCAGCAACAGAAGGACTTGAGACCCAAATTTCTCCGATTTGATTATCTGGGCAAGCTGTTAAAGATTCTGGATTAACAATTCGGATTTTCTCTTCTAAACAGCCACCGCAACCTACAATTGCGCGCGCGGTACTCGAGGAGTTATCGTCATCAGTGACTACCCGGTTTTGTTCGAGTGCTGCTTCATCAACATAGCGAACAATGGGAGGAACTAATTTACCACTTCCGGAAACAATCAACGTCGTTTCCGCCATTCCGTAACAAGGATGAAATGCCGACATACGGAAACCACAATCCGCAAAAGTGCGAGCAAACTGTGTTATCGTTTCTGCACGAATCGGCTCGGCGCCAGTAAAAGCGACTTCCCAGCTACTTAAGTCAAGACTAGCTCGTTGAGATGGTGTAATCTTGCGAATGCAAAGGTCATAAGCAAAATTGGGACCTCCACTGGTAGTTGCTTTGTATTGCGAAATCGCCTTTAACCAACGCAAAGGTTTTTGCATAAATGCCATTGGTGACATCAAAACCATTGGTGCCCCTATATATAAAGGTTGCAGCACTCCCCCAATCAATCCCATATCATGATAAGGAGGTAGCCAGCTTACACCTTGGCTGTTAGGCGTATCATCAAAACTGTTTTTAATCAATCCAAAATTGTGCATCATGTTGCCGTGGCTGACCATCACACCTTTTGGTGTACCTGTGGAGCCTGATGTGTATTGAAGAAAAGCGAGGTTGCTGTCTAACAACTCTGGTTGGCGCCAATAAGGAACTAAATCACTGCTAATACTATCGGTGGCTAGCCATTGCAATTCAGTAAATTCGCCATTTTCAGTAAAACGGCTCTTGATGTTATTCAACATAGACGCAGTAGTCAGAGCTAACGTTGCTTGAGCATCTGAAACTATCGTCTGCAACCTTGCCATATTCTGATTAGGTCGCGGTGGATAAGCGGGGACAGCCACGACTGAAGCATACAAACATCCAAAAAAGGCTGCAATAAAATCCAATCCAGGTGGATACAGTAGTAAAGCACGGCAACCAGCAGCATTCATACTTTGAAGTTGAGTTGCAATCGCTCGTGCTTTAAGGTCTAGTTCTTTATAAGTCAGGTCAAGGACTTCTGTTTCCCCATCCAATAAAAAGGTATAAGCCGTTAAGTCAGATTGATTTTGTGCCCTGAACTGAAGCAGGTCTACCAAGGTTGCCAAGGGCGAAACTTTATGCCTCATATCGCTTGAATCAGTGAAACAAGTAGTCATTACGTACTCCTTGATGAATTTATGCTGATTGGGCGTACTACTTTTATTTTTATTGAATAAATAAAATTTAGACTGTTCTCAAAATTTGATTCATAAACAAATTTCGCTCTTTATTTTGACATTACAAGAGTTAGGTAACAGCTTTTCATCGCTATCATTATTTCCTGACATCTTGCTATTAAAGCGTGAACTAAAGTTTGGGCTTCAGCGCAGATAAAATCAATTACTTTCTAACTTTGACGTTAATTTACTTGCTACTGACATCAAAGGTTTACACATTTTCGGCAAAAAATCAACTTAATTTCAAATTTTCGTGCAATTTGGTGTTGATATTGAGAGCTTTACATCGCTAGAACCTAGTGTTATTCTTAACTTCGACACTTGTGTAAAGATTCTATGAATTAGAATCTGTTTTTTGTTAAGCTATTATAAATTAATGCAAAAATTTAAAGTTAATTTATACACATCTATCTTTAGGAATACTTAAACATTTATTCGCATAGAAATATCAGTATGGCAATAGTCAATTAGTCTTATCCAAGTAAAACTAAAATTATCTATAAAAATTAATTTACTTTTTTAATTTATTTAAAATTGCTAAAAAAATGTCAAAAATTGCAAAATATAAGTATAAAAAGATAATCTAAAATATTCCTGGAAATAATATAAAATTTCTAATGTTTACAAAAATAACCAAATTTATATATCAATAGATAGATGTAAAATATTAATTCACTTACATAGTTGCAATAGTCTGTAAAAATTTAATCTTTATCTTCTTCGGAAATCACTTAAGAGAAATTAATGTACAACCTGTTGTTTAAAATGATATAGAATAGCTATATATGAGGAATATCTTCAGAATTTAAAGCAGTAAATTATACACATAAATAATAAATATACGTAATATTTGTAGAGCTTGACAAAATTTAGGCGCCAGTATGCGAATATTGAATGAAGCTTTATTATCTGGAGCTATGAAGTGAAAATAACATTGCAATTATTAATTGCGATTCTAACAAGGTCATAAAGATAGTCATCTGTGTTTAGTCACGCTAAAGCTATAAGCTTAGATAAACTATGAAGCCTGAATTATACTCACAAAATAAATCGTTTCTGAAACCGACAAGACTATTAATTATCATTTCTACAGTACTTACAGGTGTAGCGTTGACCGGATTAACTTCGGTATATGTGTTGCAATACCAACGTAATTCACAAGCTCCTCCACCGAGTCCTGTAACGACTACTCCCCCAAAAATAGCGGTTTCTGCTCTAGGACATTTAAGACCAGAAGGAGAGGTTGTTAACCTATCTACTCCAACTACAATCAATGGATTGGGAGGAAGTCGAGTTGGGAAGCTTCTAGTCAAAGAGGGTGATAAAGTTAAAGCAGGACAAGTAATTGCGATTTTAGATAATCATCAAAATCTGCTAGCATCTTTAAAATTAGCTAATGAACAAGTCAAAGTTGCTCAAGCAAACCTTGCGATTGTAAAAGCCGGAGCCAAAAGAGGAGAACTTGAAGCTCAAAAAGCAACCATTGAAGGGTTAGGCGCCGAATTACAAGGACAACTGATAGCTACTGACCAAACAATCGCACGCTTAGAGGCAGAATTTAATACAGCTAAAGCTGAATATGAACGTTACAATAAACTATTTGCGAATGGTGCTGTTGCAGCTTCTCAAATAGATAGTAAGCAGCTAGCGATGAAAAGTGCGCTTCAAGAGGTTTTGGAGGCAAAAGCTAACCGTAACCGAATTGAAGCAACTACTACTCGACAAATTAAAGCAGCCGAGGCAACTTTAGAAAAGATGGCTGAGGTTCGTCCTACGGATGTACAAGCGGCTAAAGCCGAAATTAACAAAGCGCTTGCGAATGTTAGTAAAGTTCAAGCCGATTTAGAACTAGCTTATATTCGGGCGCCTATAAACGGACAAATTTTAAAAATTCACACCAGAGCAGGAGAGACGGTTGGTAATAAGGGGATTGTTGCTTTAGGACAAACCAACCGGATGAATGCAATAGCAGAAGTTTATGAATTAGATGTCAGCAAAGTTCGAGTTGGGCAAAAAGCCACTATTACTAGTAATGTATTTTCAGATAAATTATATGGCAGAGTTGCCCAAATTGGTTTACAAATTAATTCGCAAGGTGTTTTAAGTACTGACCCAACAGCAGATGTGAATCGTAGAATTGTTGAAGTCAAAATTCATTTAGACCCAAAGTCTAGTCTTAAAGCTTCGGCTTTGACTAATTTACAAGTGAATATACTGATTGATATTTAAAATTTGTGATTAAAAAATGAGAGCAATTTTTTTTAATACACCTTTAGCGTGGCTGCAACTAACTCGACAAAAAGGACGTTTATTAATTGCTTTGGCAGGAATTGCTTTTGCAGTTATTCTAATGTTTATGCAGTTAGGTTTTCAAGCATCTCTTTTTGATAGTGCAACACGGTTTCATCAGAGTTTAGATGCTGATTTGGTTTTGATTAGCGCGCGTTCTAAGTCTTTGGGTTATATGAGAACTTTTTCTTGGCGCCGTTTATATCAAGTTTTGGGTATTGAAGGTGTACAATCTGTAAGTCCTGTATATGTTTGGCTCGGAGATTGGAGAAATCCTAAAAACGGAAATTTTAGAGCTATATATATTTATGGTTTTCGACCTGGAGATTCAGTATTTAAATTTCCGGAAGTTGCTACGAACCTAAGTAAATTACAATTAAAAGAAAACATTTTGTTTGATAGAGCTTCGCGTCAAGAATATGGCGCCATTGCTAAAGAATTTGAGCAAAATCAAACCGTTACAACTGAGCTAGCTGGTAAAAAGGTAAACGTTGTTGGCTTATTTACATTAGGGCCTTCTTTTGGAGCAGATGGAAATGTAATCATGAGTGACTTAAATTTTCTGAGATTATTTAGTAATTATCGTAAAATGGGAGAAATTGATATTGGATTAATTAAGCTTGAACCTCATGCCAATGCTCAAAAGATTTTAAAAAAAATCAAGACTAGTTTACCTAAAGATGTGAAAGTTTTAACGCATCAAGGCTTCGTCGAGTTTGAAAAAAACTACTGGCAGACAAGTACATCAATTGGTTTTATTTTTACTTTAGGTGTCAGCATGGGATTTATTGTTGGCACAGTGATTGTTTATCAAATTCTTTTTTCTGATGTCAGCAACCATTTATCAGAATATGCAACATTAAAAGCAATAGGATTTAGAAATATATATTTAGAATTTGTTGTTTTGCAAGAAGCAATTATTTTAGCGACTTTAGGTTATATCCCTGGTTTTGCTCTAACATTAGGATTGTACGATTTAACTAAAGATGCCACAGCATTACCAATTCAAATGGATACTGACCGTGCAATATTAGTTTTAATATTAACAATATTAATGTGTATAATTTCGGGTTTCGTTGCTGTTCGGCGCCTACGTAAGGCAGAGCCAGCCGAACTGTTTTAATTTAAACATCTTTAACTTTAAAAAACAATGTTAAATTCTAATCCTTGGATTAAATGCCTCCCTCCAAATCCAAATGCTAACTTTCGCTTATTCTGCTTTCCATACGCAGGAGGAGGTGCTTCTATTTATAGATTGTTCTATCTCCGGCTTCGCTGGAACAGAAGATTCAACAGAAACATATGAATTAATTCAAAGTTGGAAAGAGCAGACCAATTCTTCATTTTCGCTATCATCACTTCCAGGCAACCACTTTTTCATCCAGACAAGTCGCCAGATTCTTCTAGAAAAGCTTTCTGTACTAGTGGCTCATGTCATTAATTTTGGTTGGTAGAAATATTAGCAACGGATGTAACGGATAAGTAATTTTATACAAACAAGCTTTGATTTTGCGGTGCCGAATTAAATGAATCAACTATCCGTTACATCCGTTTTACATCCGTTGCCAACCTACCCACCAAAACTTTTGACATGAACCACTAGTCTTTCTCTACAAGTAAGTAAAACATAACTAAATGTAAGGTGCCTTTTCGAGATAACTGACTATACTTCTCGTAACTAGGGCGCCATGTTCCTGCTCATATATCACTAAGTTAAACTTAACTTGTTAAATTTGCCTAGTGTAAATGTAGCCAATGTTACAAACTTAAATTACGAGTAGAACATTTATAAACATTGATTATGCAGTACCATGATATCACTAATTTAGTTGATTTACTTAATCACAGAGAAAAATATCAGCCAGATGGTATTGCCTTTAGTTTTCTGCCTGACGGAGAAACAGAAGAAGCTAGCATAAGTTATAAAAACTTAGATAAAAAAGCACGAGCAATTGCATCTGTTTTACAAAGTATGAAAGGTGACGGTTCCGGGAAAGCTGAAAGGGCACTTTTACTTTACCAACCGGGATTGGAATTTATTGCTGCATTTTTTGGATGTTTATATGCACGAGTAATCGCAGTTCCAGTATATCCACCGAAACGTAACCAACATAATAATCGATTACAAGCAATTATATCTGATGCTCAAGCAACAATTGTGTTGACAAGTATATCTATTATGAGCGATATAGAAAAAAGTTTAAAACAAGAACCAGAATCATCAAGTTTACGTTATATAATAACAGATACTGTTGACAGCAACAACGCCGACTATTGGCAGCCTTTACAAATAAGCAGTGACACACTGGCTTTTCTCCAATACACTTCTGGTTCCACAGGAACACCAAAAGGAGTAATGGTTTCTCATGGAAATCTGCTTCATAATTTATCTGTAATATACAAGTGTTTCGAGCATACAAATAATAGTATATTTGTAAGTTGGCTGCCGCATTATCACGATATGGGTTTAATTGGAGGTATATTACAGCCGATTTACGGCGGTTTCCCAGCAATATTAATGGCGCCAGTCGCTTTTATTCAAAAGCCTATCCGGTGGCTTATGACTATTTCTCGCTACAAAGCAACTACCAGTGGGGCGCCTAATTTTGCTTATGACTTATGTGTTAACAAAATTAAGCCAGAAAAATTGGCAAGTCTTGACTTAAGCAGTTGGGAAATATCTTTCAATGGGGGTGAATCTGTTCGTGCCTAAACACTAGAGCGGTTTGCTCAAACTTTTGCTAGTTGTGGATTTCGTAAACAAGCATTTTACCCTTGCTATGGCATGGCTGAAAACACTTTATTTACCTCTGGAGGCTTGAAAGCAGAACCACCAATTATTCGCTTCGTCAAAGAAACAGAGCTATCACAAAATCGAGTAGTTCTCTTAGATGAATTATCAGTAGATTCTCAAGCAATTGTAAGTTGTGGTCGCAATTGGTCAAGTCAAAAAATTATAATTGTCAACCCTGACTCATTAACTAAATGTGGTGATGGAGAAGTAGGAGAGATATGGGTTTCTGGAAAAAGCGTGGCTCAAGGTTATTGGCAAAAACCAGAACAAACTCAACAAACTTTTAATGCCTCTTTATCAGGTACGAAAGAAGAACCATTTTTACGCAGCGGGGACTTAGGATTTTTGCTTTCAGATGAATTATTCATCACCGGAAGAATAAAAGATTTGATAATCATCCGGGGGCAAAACCATTATCCCCAGGATATTGAATTAACAGTTCAAAAGAGCAATCCAGCACTACGACCTAATTTTGGAGCAGCTTTGAGCGTAGAAATCAAAGGTGAAGAAAAATTAGTAATTGTTCAAGAGGTAGAGCGAACTTACTTACGCAACCTAGATGTACAAAAGGTAGTAGGAGATATAACTCAAGCTGTGACGGTAGAGCATGGATTACAAGTTTATGCTACCGTTTTAGTCAAAACTGGCAGTATTCCCAAAACTTCCAGTGGCAAAATTCAGCGTTATGCTTGTCGGACTGCATTTCTTAATGGTAGTTTAACTGTCGTTGAATAGAATAACTTAACTAAAGTTAAATGTTTTTATTTGTTTGTTTAGGTAAAAATATAGTCTATTAATTGTTGAGATGTTACATCAAAATGGCTCAAGCATTCTTGCCTGAGCCACTGCGAACATCAAATTAATTTGCTTTTTTAATGGGCTAATTAAAGATTAGTAGCGGTTACGGAAACTATTATTTCCACGATTACCACCAAATGAACCTCTTTCTTCTCTAGGTTTAGCTTTATTGACCTTCAAATCACGTCCCATCCACTCTGCACCATCAAGTGCATCAATGGCAGTCGTTTCTTCAGCATCTGTACCCATTTCAACAAAACCAAAGCCGCGTAGACGACCTGTTTCACGGTCTGTAGGTAGCTGAACTCGTTTAACAGTACCGTATTCTGCGAATACTGCGTTTAAACTGTCTTCTGTAACTTCGTAAGAAAGATTGCCTACATAAACTGACATAGATTGTCTCCGAACTGTTTCAAATTATAATTATGTAGAGATTTAGCTTTCGGAGATAAAGTTTGTAAATACCAAGAACAAAAAATACTGTCACCACTAAAAACAAACGCTGTTGACCGAATTAACTCTCATCTCCTATTATGGCATAGCAAACAACTTTTGGGGGGAATTGGGAAATTTTTTATATAAACTTATGTAACATTTTCTAACTAAGTATAATTACTAGTGGTTCATGTCATAATTTTCGGAAGGTTGTAAGGTGGGCAGTAGCCAAAGCCACACGTGAGTATCTAATAAAATCATTCCCCTAATGCATCCCAAGTACTTTTAGCATTTATAATTTTCTATCTAATCGTGAGCAGCCTAAAAATGTATCATCTAATGCTTATCAACACCCAGTTACGGTTAATGCGGTTGCTGCGGAAGGTGAGTTACAACCCAAAGATGAAGTAATTCAACTGTTCTCTCCAACTTCTACTGCTGTTAGTCCTAGAGTTGAGCGATTGTTGGTAAAAGTTGGAGATAGAGTTAAAGCTGGGCAAATAATAGCAATTTTAGATAGTCGCACTCGTTTGGAAGCTGTTTTAAAAACAGCCCAAGCAAGGGTTACAGTACAACAAGCTAATCTTAACAAAGTCAAAGCAGGCGCCCCAGTTGGTGAGATTAACGTGCGTAAGGCAAATATTGAAGCGATAAAAGCTGAAAAGCTCGGCCAAATTACAGCGCAACAAGCAACTATTAAGCGCTTAGAATTTGAATTACAAGGAGAAAATCTTGCTCAAACTGCTACAGTTTAAAGATTAATAGCTGAGTTACAAAATGCCACAAGTGAATGCTATCGGTACAAAAAACTATATCAAAACGGTGCAATAGCAACTCAACAAGTAGAGGTTAAGTGCTTACAACAACTCTCAACGACAAAGCGTTTACAAGAAGCGCAAATGAATTTAAAACGTACTATTAATAGTGGTAGTAAACAGATAGAAGAAGCGAAAGCGATACTTCAACGGACTGTCGAAACGCTGAGTCAGCAGAAAATTGAAGCAACAGCAAATCTAGAACAAGCAGCAGAAGTACGTCCTGTCAATATTGCAATTGCTTTATCTGAACTGCAACGAACTATAGCTGAAGTCAAACAAGCGCAAGCAGAACTAGAAAATGCTTACGTGCGTTCCCCTTCATCGAGTCAGGTTATCAAAATTCATACCCGACCTGGAGAAATTGTTAGCAATAAGGGAATTGTTGCTCTTGGTGATACAGAACAAATGTACGTTACAGCAGAAGTATATGAAAGTGATATAGGTAAAGTACGTATTAGTCAAAAAGCTAAAATTACTAGTAGTAGTTTAACAAACACTTTGCAAGGAACTGTTGAAGAAATAGGTTTAGAAATTGGCAAAAAAGACGTTTTAAGTAGTGACCCTGTTGCTGATATAGATGCAAGCGTTGCAATTGCAAGTCCAAGTACAAGTATTCCTGAACCTTCAACTAATTGGGCAATTATAGGCGCCGCAACTTTTCTAGGTGTGGGGTATCTAAAACACAAAGCGTAAAAAGCAATTCTCTTATTGCCCCAGTATCAAAAGTACTTTATCCGTTGAATTGAGTGTTAGGAAAATAAATAGTAGAGAAGATTTACCTCATTGTTTAGGCGCCTGTCCTGAGTTCTTTTGTATGATTCAGCAGTAGAGACGTGATTAATCACGTCTCTTCAAGGTTAAGCATTTTCCTTAGATTAATTACTTGACAAATTTGAGTTAGCTAATACAGGCTTACCTGTAGACATAACTTGTTCAATAATATTAGCAGCACGAACAACTCCCCCTGCTTGTTGATTAGCTTTTTGCAATCTACATGCATTATTTTGATAAAATTCCTGCATAAATATAGATATTTTTCTATTAGATATTAAGGTGAAACTAACTAAATTTATCTTGAAGCCAAGTTCCTCTAGAATAAAACTGTTTCAGAATTCTCATCTAAAGAAGCTAAAGCTTCAGGCGCCTAAAAGTCTATGCCAACCATTAAGGGTGAGAATAAGGCCTTGGTTGCGCCGTTTAGTGTACTGTTTCATAAGTGTTACCTAGAAGCAAGTTAATATTTTTTGGTAGAGATGGACTTAATTGCGTCTCCACATAATCAGAAATTTCTAACTGTTGTATGATATACTCCATTACCACTGGTTGCAAGAAAAACTGCTCGCCACTTTTTTCGATTAATGAGCGTTGTAACAAAGATTTAATTGTTTGCAATAACTGGCGCCTTTTTAAGGTTTCGATAATATCCGAAGTTAAATAAGCCAAAGATACTGCCTCTTGCTTAATTGCCAACCAATACATAACTTCCTGTTCTGCTGCCGACAAACGATTGAACTGACGTTCTAACAAGCTGCGGATATCATCAAACATAAATGCCCCTTGCTCTATACATTCTAAAACATCAGAAATTCTACCGTTAAATAGTTCTAGTGTGGCTGCTGCAACCATCTTTAATGCTAAAGGATTGCCACCATAATATTCAATTAACTTCTGCCATTGTTGCTCTGTTCCTGTAAATTGCCCTTTTTGATCAAATAGTAGGCGCCCGGTTTCAGCGTGTAATCCCTTTACTTGCAACGATTTTACTTTAGTTGCCTCTCCTTCTAAAAGTCCTATTTCTCTTGGTTTCTCTGTAGACGTGAGAATAACACAGCTATTATGAGGGACTTCAGCAATAGTCTTGATTAATTGACCATACCCATCATAGCCTGGACGGCAAAGTCCTGTTTGTCCACCACTAGATAAAATAGTTTCAACATTATCTATACTGCAAACGGGTTAAATATAAACTTTGTCATGCTGAACGAAACGCAGTGCAGTGAAGCATCTTAGAGATTCTAGCCTGCGGCAAATGCTCCGCATTACGCTACGCTCAGAATGACATTTCTAAACCGTTCTTAGTATAATATTATTAGACATCGATTTGAGTATATACATTCTCGAAGCTTAGATAATTTACCATCGAAGCTATCGGGGATTAGTACTTCTTTTCGCAGCGACCATAACAAGAATTGCAATATATTCGCGAGTAGTTCCTCTAGAGATGGAGCATTCTGCAAAGAACGCCACACAACTACATCAAACTCAGATTGAACTTGCAGTCCCAACTTTACAGCTAACGTACTTTTACCAATACCCCCAATTCCTAACAATGCCACTAAACGGCAACGTTCCTCTAACATCCACCGTCGTAACTGCAACAATTCATTAGAGCGATTATAAAATATCGACACATCCGGCGCCTCTCCCCAATCTTGCTGCGGGTTTGCACATGAACGTACTTCCACATCCTTAGACTCTTCAGTCGGTTGTGTATAGTCACTTTTGACTAACTCCAATTTAAAAGCATTAAAGGCTTTTTGCAAAGAACCTCTATCTACAACTTCCTGGCGCCCGATTATCTTAGAAACTGTATGCAGTGCTAATTTCATCCGGTCGCCAAGCTCTTCTAAAGTAAAGCTATTTCCACCATTCTCGTCTAATTCAGCAGTGCCTCTAGCGGTTTGAAGTTTATCCCAGCCTTTAAGAGTAAGGATAACGCCTCGGTGGCGCCGCTTGGTATGCTGTTTCATCTGCGTTACCTAAAATAAATATTTTTAAGAAAGAAAATTCATCTACAAAATATACAGGTAGGTAAACTTCAATAAATCAAACATAGAACTAATGTATTTCATTATATTTAAATAATTCGATATAATCTTATAGGTCTTGTTGAGACGTAATTATGCAAAAATCAAATGCAAAATTAAAAATCACAAATTATTGTTATGTCCGTAATAACCAAGGTAAATTTTGAGACTACCAAGTGGTGATAACTGCATAGTGTCAAGCAAGACTCTAGCTGCTAGATGTACACACTGTATTTAATTTTTCATAGTTCACCTCAGTTGAAATGTATGTAAAATTTTATACACTTACTTAAGCTGGAGCATTTTATAAAACGCTTAAGTTAAACTTAAATTGCTAAACTTGCCTTGTGTAATTTTAAGGTACAGCGTGCTGCATGTTTATGAGGTATATAAATGATGCCCAAAACCTTGTAAAGACGCGACATGTCGCGTCTCTACATGTACCGCATAACACAAAATCTGCTGTAATATTGCATTCTTAAACTATCCTCAAAACAAACGGGGTATAAAATATTTACAAAATAAATTAAGAATTTACAGTTTTTAATATTTATGTAATTGACAACTTAACTTTAGTTAAGTGTCGTACTGCAACATAAGTGTCAAAGTATATATTAAAACCTATTTACTAACCCAACAAAACACTCCTCTTGTGGAGTGGGCATCCCTGCTCGCCCAAGGATATAAGACGGGCAAGGATACCCATCCCACAAGAATAATACATTCTAAAAAGTATTTAATTTCATATAAATATGACCAAAACTAGTATAAATTTACCAAATGGTTCTAAGGCGCCTGCTTTTCTACAAATGATGCAATGGATTGTAAATCCGTTGTCTATGATGTCCGAGTGTGCCAAGCGCTATGGAGATATATTTACTTTGTGCCTCGGTGAAAAATATGCCCCTGTAGTATTTGTTAGTAATCCAACCGCGTTGCAGGAAATTTTAACTGGTGATTCAACCAAGCAGTTTTCTGCCCCAGGAGAACAGAATGGTATATTTGAACCATTGGTTGGAAAATATTCTTTAATGACTTTAAGCGGAGTACAGCATCAACGCCAACGTCAGCTACTCACACCTCCTTTTCATGGTGAAAGGATGCGTAGCTATACCCAGGTAATTAGTAATATTACAGAAGAGGTAATGGGTGAGTTACAGGTAGGTAAGCCCTTTTCGGTGCGAGATATTACTCAAGCTATTACCCTAAGAACAATTATTAAAGCTGTGTTTGGGCTGTATGACGGTAAGCGTGCCAAAACATTGGAAGACTTTTTGAATGCAATGGTAAATAACAGCAGTTCTCTCGGTGGCGTTATAATGCTTTACTTCCCGGTGTTGCAGAAAGATTGGGGCGCGCTTAGTCTTTGGGGTAGGCATCTACGACGCACTAAACAAATAGATCAACTTATCTATCAAGAAATTGAGTCACGTCGTCGAGAGCAAGCAGATTTATCTAGAACAGATATTCTAAGTCTGCTTATGTCCGCTCGTGATGAAGCGGGTGAGTCAATGACCGACCAGGAATTGCGTGATGAACTGTTAACACTATTAATAGCAGGCCAGGAAACAACTGCTACTGCTTTAGCTTGGGCTTTATACTGGATACACAAATTACCTGCGGTACAAGAGAAGTTACTTAAAGAAATAGATAGTTTAGGTCAAGATATAGACGCAACTGCCATAAATAAATTACCTTATTTGAATGCGGTTTGTTGCGAAACCTTACGAATATACCCAGTAGGAATGCTTACTTTCCCACGAGTAGTAGAAAGCTCTGTAAATCTGTGTGGATATGATTTAGAGCCTGGTACTATATTATACGGAAATATCTATTTGACACATCATCGTGAGGATTTATACCCTGAACCTCATATGTTTAAGCCAGAACGTTTTTTAGCTCGTCAATTTTCTCCCTACGAGTTTTTACCTTTTGGTGGTGGTGTCAGACGTTGTATAGGCGCCGCTTTTGCCATGTTTGAAATGAAAGTCGCACTCGTCAAGATACTTTCTGAGTATTCATTGGCTTTGGCTGATAATCGTGACGTAAAAGCTGGGCGCCGTGGTTTAGTGACGGCGCCAGCATCTCCTATCAAGATGGTAGTCACAGGTAGAAGAATTAGCTCAACTACAAGTTCTTTTGATAAAGAAGCCTTCAATTTTAGTATTAACAAACTCTAAAAATACTACTTTAGTTTTATATAGACAATGGTTAAGAAAGTTGAGATTTACGAACTTCGTGACGACCCGCGAGTTTTACTCTTGTCAAAATCTAGAATTTTCCCAATTGCTTTCAACTATAGAGGAATGGACTGCTTTAACTCGTATTGAGGAATTAAATACAGCACTCCAAGCTTGTTCTTTTGATGTTGTTGATGCTTTAGAGAATGCTCCATCAGCTATCTTAAAACTTTTTAATGGCGATAAAAAAGTTAAAATATAATAATAACTTAGGCATGTATAATTGATAGCAAAGAGTTTTTAAGCTTCTCAAATAAGGATTTGCCATGTTGGTTGTAGAAAAGCGAAGAATTCACCCTAATATAAAAACGATATTGCGCTCAATAGTTTGTCTAGTTAGAGAACCTGATAACCTTGACCATATTTATGATTTAGAGGATGGGTTGCGTGACACTAAAGCGAGTTTACTAGCGGTAGAGTGGTTAAATACTCAACCCGAAGTAGCTCAACTCATTCAAGAACGTTATATAGCACCACCTCCAGATATTGAAGCATTATTACAATACCCTAAAGATTCATTAGGGTATGCTTATGCTGTTTACATTCAAAAAGCAGGTTTTGACCCTAGCTTTTATCGCACGATTCAAGTGGAAGATAATGTTAGTTACTTTCTTTTACGTGTACGTCAGACACATGACATATGGCACGTAGTTACAGGTTTTAAGACAGATACTAATGGAGAAATAGGACTTAAAGCTTTTGAATTAGCTCAAACGCGCAGAAATTTAGCAGTTTTTCTAGTAGGAGCAGCAATGTTAGCAACACTTGCGACTTCTCCGCAAGCTTTGCCTAATTTATTAAAACAAATAGTTTTGGGATATCAAATGGGTGAAAAAGCAAAACCCCTTTTCGCTCAAAAGTGGGAAGAAAATTGGGAAAAGCCACTATTGCAATGGAGAAGTGAATTAGGAATTGAAGTTAGTCTTTAAGGTCTGCTGCTCGTTCTTTAACTTGTTAATTAAGTTTTTAAAAGTGATTAACAGCTAATTGGAGGATAAATATGTCACAACAAGAAAATTATCATAATAGGCATCTAGGTAGATTTATTATATCCAATACTGAACTGTATAGTAATAATTACTGGAGTCCTTGTATAGAAAAACAGCTTCTTAAAGAACTTAAATCAACTTTTAACTTACCTGTAAAAAGAGTAGAGAAATTTAAATCTCAGAATCAGGCTATATATCTACTAATCGGATTTCTTGCCTCATTAAGTATTGGATTGTGCATACAAGCAAACTCTATCACTCAGACTTTACGAGAAGTAGCAAGAATCTCAGTACAACAAATATATTCAAAGTAGAAACTACTACTCTTGTGGAACGGCTGTCCCCAGCCGTCAAATCTTAAAAGCATCCAATATCCAAGGCGCCTTGCCCATTTAATATCTAGGGCGGGCAAGGATGCCCACCCCACAAGAAAAGTTTTGTAAAGTTTCTCCAAATATGTGGATAAAGTTCAAAGTTAAGACCAAATATATAATTAGAAGCTTATATGAATAACCAGCTAGGAATTTTAGCGTTAGAAGCAAAGCAGCACCCAGTAGGCAAAACAGAAAGGCGTAGAGCTTTATCAATACTTATCAATAGTATTTTTTGTTCCAATAAACTTAGCCGTCCAAACATGGGACTACCTGCATCGCTTCATGATGAAATACGTAAAGAGGGGTTACAAAATTTATCTTTATGGCTTTGTCACAACATTGACAAGTATGACAATACACGTGGTGATATCATGGCTTGGGTCAACACGCTATTAATAAAACGATTTTACCGAGAAGCGGCTCGCTCGATAATGGGTAAAAAAAATGAGATATCTGTTGAACCTTCTTTTTGGGACAATTTACCTTCACATAATTTTGATGGCGCCAACTATGAGAAAGATATTATTGAGCGATTTCAAAAAGTCAGAAGGTATATAGAAACAGACCCCAAAGGAATTCTTAAACAATCTCAAATGAAAAGCAACCCAAATGTCACCTTCCAAAAAATCGCTCTAAAAAAAATATCCGGAGCATCTTGGAAGCAAATATCAGAAGAACTATGTGTACCAATACCGACCCTAAGTAACTTTTACCTACGGCGCCTGGATAAATTTCGTGATGAATTAAACAGTTTATTTGTCTGACTACCGATAGTTAAATTTACCATGAATGAAGTAAATACTTTTCATACGTTTACAAGTCCAATATCAACTGCTGCTATGAAGCTGGCACAAAAGTTATCACAGCAGCAAGTAACTCCAGAGAAAAGTCAGCAGGTGTATCTAAATAGTTTAGCTGTATGGTCTGTGAAATATTATTTAGACTGTATTGGAGTAGAGACTGATATCAAAGAAAGCGATAGCATGAACCCAGCCCAAATTATGTTAACAAATGTAGCTGATTTAGTAGTTAAAAATTTGGGAAAGCTAGAGTGTCGTCCAGTCTTAGAAAATGAACAATGGATATATGTACCACCAGAAGCACAGTCAGAGCGAATTGGCTATTTGGCTGTACAAATAAACGGATTATTGGGAAAAGCTAAAATTCTTGGATTTCTTAAAGAGGTATCTACAGATAATTTACCTATTAACGAATTGCAGCCACTAGAAAATTTATTGGAATATTTAGATTCTCTTGAATTTGAGCAGATGAATTCTCAAAAACTGCAAGATAAAAGATTACGTAAAAATAAGATTGTAAGTTTGAGAAAATGGCGTGAAAAAAATTTATGACTTTGGTTGGCAACCTGTATAAACGCTTTTATTCGCTGAACCTGCTTGGGAATTTACGAATTTTGAACAGCCAATTTTAGATGTAGTCGAAAGAGCTAAGTTAATTAACTTTGGTATAGAAACACACAATGAATCAGTAGTGATAGTCATGAGGGTAAAACAAGATGAAGTCGATGTGGAAAAAATGCAGGTTTATTTAGATTTGTATCCTTTAGAAGACCAAGAATATTTACCACCATCATTACACGTAATGATTTTAGATGAAGATAGCGCCTCTGTTATCGAAGCTAAAGCCAAAAATGATTCAACTAAAGTTGAGCGGCGCCGTTGGGGAGCATTTTAGCGTTAAGATAACTCTAGAGAATTTCAGCGTAATCGAAAATTTTGTAATTTAATATTGATAATATACTTTATCGTTCTTTAACCCTACAACGATACTATCACCGTTTCACCTGTTTGGGTTCCCGCATTACGGGGGCGATTATGCAAAGTCACTTCTGTATCAAGGCTTTTGAGGAAATTCTAGTTTACTGCTAGTACGGATATCTGGACTAATGAATTTGAGGAACTATTTATTGTGGCGCCAGTGGGTGTGGAATGTGGAATATAAGCATTTGATGTAGTTTATTTTATAAATAAATTTACTGACTCAAGAATTGTAAACTTTTATAAAATAATTATTTAGTAATGGATAAAGATGATTCTAATTCCCTGAGTAAAGAGTAGAGCGAAGTGTTTGTGTTTTTACAAGCACAAGCACTTGGATTGTAATCCGGAACAGAATAAATCGTTAAGGGAGGTGCTGTAACAAAGTATAATGCACTACATAACTATTTATATCTAAACTACGTCTAACCTCTTTACTTTTGAGGAAATTATGACTCGTAACCTCTATGCACTTCTTGTTGGCATTGACGACTACGTTAGTGTTTCTCCGTTAAAGGGTTGTGTTAACGACATTCGTGAAGTCGAAGCCTATCTGAAAGGGCGAGTTGCGACTGATGGTTATCAGCTCCATCTCCGCACCCTGCTGAATAAAGAAGCTACTCGTCAATCCGTTATTGAGGGCTTCCGCCAACACCTGTGCCAAGCACAGAGAGAAGATGTTGCCTTATTTTACTATGCTGGACATGGCGGACAGCAAGTCTCCCCTGAAGCCTTTTGGGCATTGGAACCCGATCGCTTGGATGAAATCCTGGCTTGTTATGATTATGACAACAGTAAAGATTCAGGTGGTTGGGGTTTAGCCGATAAGGAATTGGCAACGCTGATTGCTGAGGTTGACCAGAAAGAACCTCACATTACCATCATTTTGGACTGTTGCCATTCAGGGGCAGCGACTCGTGGCGATTTAGACGGAGACACAGCTGTTCGCAAATGTTCGATTGATCGCCGTGAACGTCCCCTCGATAGCTTTATTTTCTCCGAGGCAGACATTAAACACTTGGCGGTTGCCTCCCCTAATCCAGAGGTAAATCCAAGTGGCTGGACATTACCGAAAGGCAAACATATTGTCCTATCTGCTTGCCGCGACAGCGAACTTGCTAAAGAATACACCGGAGAGGGGAAGTATCGGGGGGCGTTCTCCTACTTCTTGCTGGATACGCTGCAAAAAGCCAATGGCAGCCTGACTTATCGCAATTTGTTTAAACACACTAATGCCTTAGTACGCTCAAAAGTGACGGATCAATCGCCTCAAATTGAAGCCACCAATTCCAAAGATTTAGACCAGCCGTTTTTGGGAGGCGCCATCGCCCCCTCCACTCCCTACTTTACCGTCAGCTATGACAAAAAACACGGTTGGGTGATCGATGGTGGCGCCGTGCATGGGATTCCTCAACCCACCGGAGGACAAACTACCTTACTGGCTTTGTTTCCCTTTAACAGTCCCCCCGAACAACTATGTCAATTGCCAGCACCGATTGGGCGTGCTGAAGTCATCAATATCCTGCCGCAACTTAGTATAGTTAAGATCAGCGACATCAAGAACTTAAATCCAGAAACAACTTATCAAGCAGTCATTACCAGTCTGCCTTTACCACCCAAAGGCATTTTGATGATCGGGGATGCAGACGGAATTGAATTAGCTCGTGCCGCTTTGCAAAAAATTGGTTCGGGGCAGCAACCATCACTGTACGTTGCCGAAGTTACCACAGTTGAAGCGGCGGAATTTAAGTTAATGGCTCGTGACGGGCAATATCTGATCTCCCGACCCGCCGACGATCGCCCACTAGTTGCTCAAATTCAGAGTTATACTGCTGCAAGTGCCATGCAAGCGATTCAGCGATTGGAACATATGGCTCGCTGGACAAATATCGCTGAACTCTCGAATCCTGCCAAGAGCCGTATTCAACCGGGTGCGGTGCAAATGTCTCTGTTCCAAGAGGAGCGAGAACTCCAAGAGGCTCAGATTCGTCTAGAGTATCAATTGAAAAATGGTAAGTGGGAACAACCGACTTTCAGGGTCAAGCTCAAAAATACCAGCAATGAACCTCTC
Source organism: Calothrix sp. PCC 7716 (assembly GCF_019977735.1). Lineage (GTDB taxonomy): Bacteria > Cyanobacteriota > Cyanobacteriia > Cyanobacteriales > Nostocaceae > Dulcicalothrix. The sequence goes on from NZ_AP025018.1 coordinate 3,495,650, forward strand.
TACTGTGCGCTTCTGGATTTAACCGATCAGTATGCGGTGGATGCAAATTTGTTTAGTGGCGGCGGAGTCTGGCTCGCTTCGGGAGAAGAAACGTGGGCGTTAGGGGGAAATCTAATCTATGCCAAGGTGCCGAAAGAACTGTGGAAGCAAGAAATTACCGAAAAGAAAGATCTGCTTAAACTGATTGTCAGTACGGCTGAATTTGATGCCACATTACTCGAACAAGGAAATTTAGACTTACCCCCTTCCCGTGACGCGCGAGTTGCTCAACGAGGTCAAGGAACACTGAATCGCTTGATGCGGCGGGTGCAATTGCGTGAACTTGGAGCGGCTCCCGAAGAAGAAGAGCTTTACGATGACTGGGTGAGTAGCCAGGTTAGCATTACGACTGTGCGACCATTAAATTCCACAGTCATTCCCAACGACATTAAAGGAGAGGGGATCTCTTTAGGGTCTGGGGTAATGCTACAACCGCATCCTGGCTTAAAGGCTCAGGCAAGGCTAACTACCGTCACGCAATCTACGCGAGATTTGGGCAGCCGAATCTTGCCAATCATCTTTCGGGAAAATTCTGCGGTGACTCAACCGTTTCAGTTTACGACTAGTCGTGGCAGCGATCCAGGGTTGAGTGCTTTGGAACTCAGTCATGTAGATGCAGAGACAATTGCCACGGTAACTCCCCAACAACCCCTGAAGCTATCAGTAGATACAACCGTGCGTGAGGGAGAGCGGGTGTTAGCGATCGCCCATGACGGCGAATTCTTTCTGCCCTTGGGATTGGGACGGACGAGGGCGGGTAAAACCGAGATTATAATAGAAAGATTGCCAGATCCCGTGAGCCAAGGAGAGCGCAACCTAACTGGAGCGATTCGTATTTTCTTCCAAAAAGTGGTGAGCGAAAAGCTGGGGTTAGAGTTTCCCTACCCAATTCTAGCGGCGGTTAACGTCAGTCCTGATGGAACGGTTGCCTATGATAGGGAGCAAAAGAATGTCAAGCAACTCGTTGCCACAGCCAAGCGTATTGTACTCTACATCCACGGCTTTATTGGTGATACCGAGAGTATGGCGCCCAGTGTTCGGAATGCTCAAATTACAGGGAACGGACAGCAAAAATCTCTGGGGGATCAATATGACTTGGTACTGTCCTTTGACTATGAAAGCTTGAATACGTCTATTGAGACCCATGCACGCAGCTTGAAGCAAAAACTCGCAGAAGTTGGGCTCGAGCATAATCACGGCAAAGTCCTCCACATTGTGGCCCACTCAATGGGCGGACTGGTGGCACGCTGGTTTATCGAACGGGAAGGCGGCAATGCGATTGCCAACCATTTAATTATGTTGGGAACCCCGAATGGCGGATCTCCTTGGCCTACAGTCCAAGCTTGGGGTACTGCTGCTCTAGCGCTCCTACTGAATAGCCTGACAACCGTTGCTTGGCCTGTGAAAGTACTGGGGAGTTTAGTTGCGGCAATCGAGACAATTGATACCACGCTGGATCAGATACAGCCGGGATCGGAATTTCTCAAGTCATTAGGCGCCAGTCCCGATCCGCAGATTCCCTACACCATCTTGGCAGGCAATACCTCAATAGCCGTGGACTCAAATCGCCTGAAGCCACTGATGGAGAAGTTGATGAGTCATGCAGTGGCGCTACCGTTCTTTGGACAACCTAATGACATTGCTGCTACGGTCTATAGCATCAAGCAGGTTCCAGAGGGGCGATCACCGCAACCCCTAGTTCTAGAGATCGGCTGCGATCATCTGGTCTACTTTACAGATCGAGAAGGGTTGAATGCACTTTCTATAGCAATTAGTCAAGCACTGAGTCAACAATCCATACCAATTACAGCAAGATAGTATTATGCCTGAATCTTCGCCAAATCCTCGTCCATTCGATTACGACCTTGCTGTTGTTATCGGTATTAATCAATATCAAAACGGCATCCCAGAACTTAAAACGGCACGATGCGATGCTGAACGACTCGCTAATATTTTGCAGATAAAGCACGGTTATCAAGTTAAACGTTTCATCGACAAACAGGCAACATCGAACAATATCTGGAATTACCTAAAAACCGAATTGTCTGAAAAAATTAAGCAAGATAAAAATAAACAGGTAAGATTGCTGTTTTATTTTGCAGGACACGGAACTGCTCCACAAGGAGAAGATGGCGAAGCAGGTTACTTATTGCCACAAGACGCACAAGTTAACAAGCATGACAAGTACCTGTCGATGAAGGAAATTCATGATGTATTAACGCAACTTGGGTGCCATCATTTGTTAATTATCCTAGACTGCTGCTATGCAGGCGCATTTCGTTTTGGGACGAGAGACCTTGGCTCCAGCCCAGAAGAACTTTCCAAAGAGCGCTACGATCGCTATAAAAAAGAAAAAGTCGGACAAGTCATTACCTCAGCTGCCCACGATCAGAAAGCTCTAGATATACTTGAAACCGTAGCTCAACTTAAAGATGATCGAGGTACAATTGAGAATTCTAACCATTCTCCTTTTGCAGGGTTGTTTTTTAAGGCATTAGAAGAAGGAGATGCAGACTGTACCAAAGATGGAATTACAACCGTTACAGAGCTTAATTTGTATTTGAGTGAAAAATTACGTGAACTTACAGAAAAGCAGAATAATCCTCAAATCTCTCGTACTTGGTGCTTACCCACACTTGACAAGGGAGAGTTCTTTTTTCAAACTGGAGAGTTCGATCCAACCAAACTGCCAGAAGCTATAAATCTTAACAAGGATAACAATCCCTATCGAGGTTTGGAGTCCTTTGAAGAAGCCCATAGCCGATTATTCTTTGGGCGCAGTAAAGAAATCGACAGTTTATATGAGAAGATAGATTATAAAAATCAGCCACTGACTGTTGTTTTAGGTATTTCTGGATCAGGAAAATCTAGCTTAGTCAAAGCAGGTTTAATTCCAAAACTGCGTGAGAATCCAACACAATGGCGCATACTTGAACCGCTTCGTCCTGGAGTTACACCTTTTAAGGCTCTGGCAAAAGCAGTGTTACCTCTTACCTTAGAAGATAGCGATCCGGATTTTGAGCCTTTAACACAGATAGATGCTGTGTTGCGGCAGGCACGTAAAAAAGCTCCTAACGACAATAATTTGAACAATTTGTTCGCCCAGTGGCGGGGAACTGCTCCAGAAGACAAGCTGTTAGTCATTATCAAGAACTTCGCTCGCTTAAAAGAACTGTGTGGAGATCGAATAGGAAAAACAACTCTTGAAGAACTGCGGAAAATGGGGCTTAGTCGCAGTCGGCTAGTGTTGGATAACTTTGACGAGCTTAAACAAAATAATGATTCCGCCGAACAAAAGCAACTACTAAATTCTGAAGAACAAAAGCAACTAACTAGTTTCTATAAGGAGTGCAGCAAAAAAATTCAGGATTGGAGTGAAGAATGGCAAAAAGATGGCGAAAAGTTCGGTAAATTTGTTGAGAATTATGTCAAAGATAAAAAGATACTTTTGGTTATCGATCAGTTTGAAGAATTAATCACTCAATGCCATCAGGAGGAAAGAAAGCAATTTTTAAACGCATTACAAGCAGCCTTGAAATTCTGTTCCCAACAACTTCGGTTAGTTTTGACACTGCGCGATGATTTTAGACACGACTTCGAGAACTGCGAGCAGCTTCAAGAATATTGGAAAAAGGCTTGCTTTTCCATCGCTTCAATGGCGCGCGACCAGTTGCGTGAGGCGATCGAACAACCCGCGTTAGCACAAGTGCTGTATTTTGAAGAGGAAAATGGTGAAAGTTTAGTTAATCAGTTGCTTAATGACATTGGCGATACATCAGGAGTATTACCGCTTTTATCTTTCACCCTCAGTCAGCTTTACTGCAAGTCTGTTGAAAAAGCGCGAAACGATCGAACACTAAGATGGCACGACTATGACGAACTGGGAGGTGTTACCAAAGCTCTCACACGTAAAGCAACTGAAGAATACGATAATCTAAAATATGACTTTGAGAAAACAGTCGAGATCAATCCACTAGAAGTGCAAGCTCGCCAAACAATGCTACGTTGGGCGATGCTACGGATGGTTACTCTGGATGGCGGTGTACCAACCAAGCAAGCAGTCCTAGACGCTGAATTCGTATATGCTGATGAAAAAAACAACAAAATCTGCAAATTAGTAATTAATCGCTTTGTGGATGCTCGCTTATTTGTAAGAGGCACAAACCAGAAAGGAGATAAATATATTGAACCAGCCCATGATGTTCTAATACGTGAATGGGTTTTATTAAAGGAATGGATCGCAGTGGAGCAAGAAAATTTAGTGCTTCAAAAGCGCCTAGCTGCACCTACGCTTGATTGGAACAGTACTAAAGACCCTCAATTTCTCTGGAAACAAGACCCTCGTATTGAATTGTTAGAAAACATAGCTAAATCTGAAAATAATTGGCTAAACAAATTAGAGATAGACTTTGTTGAGGCTTGCGTGGAATACCGCAAAATACAGGCAAGAGAAAAATTGGAAAAAGATGTGGAGCTTTATACTGAACAATCACAAAAACTCTTTAATGCAAACGATAGGCTTAATGCAATAGTAAAGATGATTGAAGCTGGAAAACTTTTGCAGAACGGAAGACTGAATATTACTAATTACAAAGAACTCGATTTTTTAATTGTATTTAACCAGTTGTTGAATGAATGTGGAGAGATTAATAGCATTGATATAGGAGATCAAGTAATTAACTTTAGTTGTAATCAGAAAGCCAAAGTGATTGCTACTCTATCTGGTCAATATGACAAGATTTGTTTTTGGGATTGGAACGGCAAACTAATAAATTGTGAGCGAAATCAAGAGATGTTCTACGATTTAGCTTTCAGTCCAGATGGGGAAATTCTTGTGACTGGCGGAAATGAGGGAATAATTAATTTTTATAGAAGAGATACTAATGGCTGGCATAATTTTTATAAAACTCAAGGTGATACAAAAAAACATGACGGTATAGTTAGTTGTGTAAAGTTTAGCCCAGATGGAACTTTTTTGGTTTCTGTTGGCTTTGATAGAAACATAGTTTTTTGGGAGCGGGAAGGTAAATATTTGGCGAATATCCCTCATGGTCATAATATTGAAGATATAGTTTTTAGCCCAAAAGATAAACTGATTGCTTTTGCTTCTCAAGACAGAAATACCGGAAAACGTAACATAGTGATCAAAGAATATCAAGTGAACGAAGATAAGGCAAATCAAGCTAGCTCAAGTAAAGGTATTCGTCTCTTTGATTTTGATGAATTTGATGCAGAACACGAAGACGAAATTTCAGCTATTGACTTTAGCCCTGATGGCAAAACTTTAGTTTCAGTTGGGAAAGATGGGATACTTCGCATTTGGTCCATAACCACAACCATGAGTAGAGATTACAACAAAATTAGAGACTGTTTGTTTACGGATAAAGAGGCAGGCATAAGCTCTGTTGCTTTCAGCCCTGATCGTAAGATAGTAGCATCATCTCATACCAATGGTATTATCAATCTTTGGGATACTTCAATCAAAAGTTCTCATAAGTTGCAAAAACTATATAAGTTAGCAGGGCATAAAGATGAGATTAATAGGATTAGCTTCACATTCGATGGCTCCCAACTGCTTTCTAGCAGCAATGACCGGACGGTTAAGTTTTGGTCTTTTACAGATAGATTTGAAGGACACACGAGGACTGAATTTGAGAAAGTTAGCTTTAGCGGAGATAATCAAATCATCACCACGGTAGGTAGCAACGGAAATTTATTGTTTTGGAGATTTACTGGAGAACCAATGAAAATATCTATTGATCATAATATTGATCATAAAAGCGAGTTTTGCGATGTTCAATTGAGCCGCGACAATGAAATAGTTGTAGTTGTAGTAGCAAGAAATGGAGAGATTGAAGTCAAGCTGTATAGCTATAATGGGACGATGCTGTATAGATGCATTGATAAGCATGAGCAGACAATTAACAGCCTTATTTTTAGCGCTATAAAAGATATCTTTGTAACAGCAAGTAATGATAATACTATATGCATTTGGCGGGTGAATAAAGATCCTTTGAATGTAGAGTTATGGAAAACATTAGCTGGGCATAACGAGCAAATTACAACAATTACTTTTAGTGACGATGCTAAGTTTTTTGCTTCAGGTAGTGATAATGGCATAGTTAAACTTTGGAGGCTTGAAGATAATCAAGCATTGGAATCAAGCTCTGACATTAAAGACAATATTGTTCATAATGACTTAAACGACAATTGGTGTAAAAAGACTACAGGTAAAATTTATGCCTTAAAGTTTTACTATGAAAACAAAATAATAGTTTCGATCAATGAATCTGGTATCTTAGTGATCTGGAGCCTTGATGGGTCGTCTCCTCTGAAGGAAATTAACCTATTGGCTAAACAAACATTGGATATCAAGGTGGAGGCTGCCGCTTTTAGCTCCAATGGAAAAGGAGTTGTTCTGGCGACTTGTCTTAATGAAAGAGATGATAGCTATAGAAGAATACAGACTTATAACTTAGATATTGAGACACTAATAGCAAATGCTTGTAATTGTATTCAGAATTACATACAGCTTAATGATATAAAATTTGAGGATGCTGGAACAGCGTAAAACTTGCTGAGACATAGTATGAATTAAGGCGTGGAACATAAAACGGGAAGAATTCTACATTTAAATCGCTAAACTTTTTGTCTGACTTTTCCCCATCCCGTGGAAAGTCAGATCAGCTGAAGGCTTAGAAGCGTCTTATCAATGCTTGTGTCTGCCTGTCGCCCTTGTCGGGTATTACTTTTCTGTATTGCCGTAGGTAGTGTTTCCTCTGTGCATCTGACTCGGTGTATCCCCTAAAGTGCTTACGCCCCAGAGGTTACACCAGACGCTTACAATTTAGATGGCGGTATATGTATCCAGTGGGAATTACTGTTGACTGACCACTAACGAACCATCGACGGACGGGATACGGTCGTAGTCGGCGCATTGCAGTTGACGTAAATTATTCTCAAATATAGATAAGTCTCCCTGACGGTTTGCTGATATCATTGTGGCTGCGGGTACACCGCCAGCTTCACCCATCGCTACACGGGTAGTGTTAACAAATTGGACATAGGCGCGTATGGCATCAACTACTAAGTTGGCATTGATACCTACGTAGCCACAACCGCCATCTTCTACTGATGCAATTAGCTTTCGCTTCACGGCTATAGAAAAATCCTCCGTCCAGGCTCCTTGTTGGGCTACCTCTATGACCTCGCTTGCAATAGCATTTGCCCGCTTGTCCACCAGTGATGGATCTCCTTTAGCTGCAACTTGAAGCTCGCTTTTGATATTACTGTGGAGGCGGTTTCCGCCTTGTCTGATCAGTTCCGCGCCTGCTTCAAACTTTGTGTAATAGGGATTTGCATCTAATACCGACGCTATGTAGCGACGAGTCTGATTCAGTTCCGTCCCACTGGCGCTGCGTGCATCGATTGATGCGACAAACATTCTGCCTGCGTTACCGCCTAGATTTTCACCGGTCAACCTGCGTAGAGCCGCGACAGTGCCGTCCGTTGCGACATCTCTAGTTGTGTTGCTCATAACACGCCTAGTAGTACCCCACAACCCCCCGCCGAAATCCCTCAATCTTACAGGTTCCGCGATTATACCTTTGCCCCCTTGTTCGTGCCATTCTGATTGCCCGACATTATCCACCTCTCGCAGAGACTTCAACAATGATAGTGTACGGCACGTGAGACCATTGTCCTGTTTTTGGAGATGACTAGTTGTGAGCGTGAACCTTCCCTGAGCTAGTGTCCCAAATGTGGTATATGATATTTTATCACCACTATATTCCCAGCGATTGTTGTAGGTTCCCATCAGAGTTCGCTTCGTGCATCCGGGAAGGTATGCAAATCTGGTGGTACTTTCTTCCCTATGCTCGCGGAAATATATGATCTTGGGATAGGGTTTATCGTTTATTAACTGAACTTGACCATACTGGAGAGGGGCTTGGGCGTAGTTAAGCAAGTTATTCCTTGCAAGAGTTGCTTCTTTCGCATCTCCATCTACCGTTATACGTCGTGCTGCTGATTGCGATGGAGCTGTAATTGATCTATCGTTGACGATATTCAAGGATTTATGATCAGTCACCGCTTGTGCCGCCGTTCCCGCGACGACTTCGGCTGTAATACAACCCACCGCGATCACAATCGACTTGACTGCTTTGAGTGCTTTGTGTTTTATATTCCTAAAAACTCTAAGCTTAGAGGGTGGATTTAAGTCTTCGTGACGAACAGTTACTTTGAAATCAGCTAATTTTTTCATGGGATGGAAGAATAACTCCGAAAGGCTTTCAGCAATTGGGTTCTCCGAAACTGGTAAAAGCATCCGAGGAAAGTAGTAAAATTCTCTATGGATATAAAGAAAGATTTTTGCTTCTTAGAAGAGAGCATCTTGGCTCAATGCCATGTGCAGCTTCAGAAATAATTAATACAACAAAAATATTCTTGCACAACTGGTTATTAAAAATCTATATAAACAAACTATAAATGTAAAATATCTACCTTTGGATAGATAACTTAATTGCTTATTTTATTCAGTCCAAATAACGTATATAGGTACAAGTAAAAGCGACTTATGCAGTTTTAAAATCACGACTACGCTTGGATATAACAGTTAAGAATATTATCTGAATAAATAATATTATTCAGCTGTTTTCTTAATCCACGTCGCACCTCGTAGTCGGTAATTTCAGGCAAAATTACTTGGTAGTTTTTTGAAACCAAACTACTAAACCACAGTCTGCATTCTTCGCATAGCGGTGTTGCTTTAGGATTAGTTAACATCCCCAAGAGTCCAGAATCGAGCAAAACAAAAGTACTCATACAAAGGCTCAATTAGGCAGAAATGCTACTGTCATTCACACCTAAAGCTTGGCTAAGAATTGCCCAAGTTTCTTTTTGCTCTTGTTCATCTCCTTTTTCTGCCCAAGTTTCCAAAAGTTGGAGGAGCGCTTGCTGTCGTGCAGCTTTGACTATTGGGTCTTGATTTGTTAATTCATCTATTACTTTTGAAGCAGCATCGACTGGTGGTGTTTTAATTTTTACACTTTCACCGTACAAACGAATGATTTGTAGTAAATTTGACCAGTGTTCTTGAGGAATTTTCTCTATTTCTAGCACTATCGACGCTAGCGAATCTTGAGACGGCTCAATCGAGTTATTTTGTAAGGATTCTTTCTCTTTAATTTGTTCAAGCATATTTATTATTTAAGTTTTATTTTATCCTACTTTAACAGATACTGTTTGAGAGGCCAAAGATTTCTAGGGAGCGGCTTATAAGTTTATCGTTTCTCATCCACTAGTCTGAATTTCCTCTGTCCAATCTGCCTCAAATAATCAGTAAGTACCAACCACATCACAAAATCCCGCAGTGGCGCCGGATTAACATTGAGTTTTAAGATTATTTTTATGGCGGTTTTGATCAATTTTTTGAAAAATAGAACTAATTATGTATTTATTCATGATACATTTTTCAAAATCAAAGCATTAATTTGTTCATTGTCAACTTTGATGCCGTGGCGTTGTAAATAAGGACGTAAATTAATTTGAATAAATAAATCCTTTAATTCCTCAGCTATTTCAGTCGGTGGATTACCAGATAAAGCTGTAGCTATCAAACGTTCTGCCGCTTCCAATTCTCCACAGTTAACAGCAAGATTTGCAGCACTACGATGTAAAACTGAGCGTGTTGGTTCCGCGTCTAATTGATTAGCAATTAACGTTGCTGCTGCTTGCTCGTTCTCAAATGCTTGCCGAGTTAGTTGCGATGCTTGTTCCAAATCACCTCTAAGTTTAGCAACAAAAGCCGCCTCAGCTAAATCCATTGCTATTGTATGTTTTTCTTGAATACTGCTCATTTTTCTGCAACAAAAGATAAAGGTGTGCTAAATTCAACTACAATAATATAAGCAGGATATTTTCCATCTGAAGGTTTTGTTTGTTCTTTCTTCTGTTTTACTCTAGCTTTAACACGGGTACTATCTCCTTTACGTATACCTGATACTTCTAACCTAACCTTGTTTTGAAAAGGAGTTTCTCCTTCTGCATCAATTGTACCCAACCAATAATCAAACCCTGTACCTTTACTCGAACGTTCGATAACGGTTAAATTAGTAAGTTGCCTAATAATTAAAAAGGCAATACCATAAGCCGCTTGTTCAGTTGTAAACTCCTCATCATTCCAGCAACGTAACATTTGTGATGTAACAGTCTGCCATCGCAACTTGAATTTAGCACTAAATTCCCCGCTGACTATAATCTCAACACCTTGACAATGACCCTATTCATCTAAGCATACAGCACAAGCTTCAGCTAGCACGGCACCAAGTGCAGGAGTAATAGCAGGTAATCCTTGTGATAAATCAGTTAGTACAAGTTCTATAGGTTCGCCAAACATTAATAAATTTAATTACTTGTATTAGTTGTATTGTACTATGAATGTTTTATGATAAAAAGTCATTGTACCTACAGCGAAAAGCGTCGCTTTTGAATGCCCTTGTTCAGACTGCAAGAACTGAGGTATTTATACTTATTGATTCGTATCGTTAATTATAGGGAGTAGGCGCCTATATTAAGCCTACTTTAATTACTCTCTGTGCCGCGCCAGTCGCCTCAACGGGGGGAACCCCCGCACGGCGCTGGCTTCTCTGCGCCTCTGTGGTAATAATATCTAGAAGATTATTGCTCTATTTTCATTGATTAATAAGATTAACTGCCATTAAACGGCGCCTTTCATGGGTGGGTTTTAATTAACTGTTTAATATTAGGAGGCGGGCAAGGATGCCCGCTCCACAAGATACTCCACAAGATACTACACAACATGTACGGTTGGCACTACAGAAGGCGGACGGTGTGTTTTTACGAATTTATTGATGGTTATCTACACCAGATTTTCTGAGATATATCTGTCAATATAAATTTGTGAAGCGAAGGAAGTATAAATGAGAAAGCAGTTTATTACACAGGTATTGCAAAACGGAATTCGTAAAGCTTTACGTAATCCTAAGTATCGTTGGGCAGCAGTTGTTGCAGCGTTGTTCTATTTTATTAGTCCTATAGATATTGTTCCAGATACTATACCTCTTTTAGGACTTATCGATGATGGTGTAATTGCTACCTTTTTAGTTGCTGAAGTATCCCAAATTGTTATGGATAAACTTCAAAACCGCAAGAAGCATGATACTTATGGTAAAGTCGATACAAACAAAGTATATAATGTAGTAAACAATGTAATTGATGTTGAAGCTGTGACTGTAAATTAAACACAATTACTACTAACTTATTTTTTATCTGTGTACATCTTAAACACACATCATTATTTGAACTAAGAAAATTAGGAGGAATATCATATGTCTACAATTAAAGAACGTATTGCTCAAGATTTAGCGCAAGTTAAAGAAACAGGCGGCGCCAGAACTAAAAGAATTCGTGAAATAGTTCAAGTTGCAGTCAATGAAGCTGTAAATGAGCTTAAAGGCGGTTCTGGCGAAATTCGCAATATCGCTAAAGATGCTGTTACAGCAGTTATAGAAAATTTCAAAACCAAGGGTCAACAAGCTAAAGATGAAACAATGGCAGCAATGGAAGGCGCCATCGCAGGTGTAAAAGATAGCAATACTCAACAGCAAACAGTTACCAACCAAGCTATCGGTGAACAACAAATTTTAGATGCTGTTGATGGCGCCCTTGTTGCAGTCGAAACCCAAAAGCAAAAAGCACCTCGCAGTCGTATAATATCTTTACTCTTAACAGTTTTCAACGCTCTAAGAGGCAAATTATCTGTAAGTCTTCAAAAAGATTACGTTTCCCTCAAAGAACTATTAGCTAACTGGGATGATAAATTAACAGCGCAATATGGCGACCGTTACACCCAAGTCAAGCAACGTTGGGAAACAGCACAAACTTCATACAACGCAACAAAAACAAAAATAGCCAATGGTGAACCTTCACCTGTAGACGAATATCAAACAGAAGCAGATAAAAAAGCGGCTAAAGCTGGAGCAACAGTAGCTCAAACCGAACAAGTACTTAGAAAGCAACTCAAAACTATTCTAGAATCTACCGCTGCAAAACTGTAAACTGGTAGAACAAAATAGTCGCCAATAATATTGAATAACATAAATGTAGAGACGTTACATGTAACGTCTCTACATGCGTTATTGTGTTCGACCCGGAAAAAAAGGAGATTACTCAATGGATACATTAGAGTTTTATCGAGAAAATATTTATAAAATTTTGAAGCATCATGCTGATATTCCTTACTCATATGGTGAGATTGAATCTGAAATCGTTATCAGCCAAGATAGAAATCATTATATATTGATGATTTATGGTTGGGATAAAGATTTGAGAATTCATGGATGTGTAGTTTATGTTATTATTAAAAACGGCAAAATTTGGATTTATCGAGATGGAATAGAAGATGGGATAACTGATGATTTAGTGGCTGCTGGTGTGCCTAAAGACAAGATTGTTTTAGCGTTTCATCATCCTAATGTTAGACAATATACTGGTTATGCAGTTGCTTAAATAATATTGCTCTTGTGGAATGGGCATCCTTGCCCGTTCTATAAGATTTATAATTTTATGACAGGCAGGGATGCCTGTTCCACAAGAGATATATATAATCTCTAAAAATCACGGTGCCACTGATTGTATAGCATTTGTAACACCTGTCAGCTTACTTAATCTAACTGGTACAAAATCAGAAGGTTTGGCGCCTATAATTTGTGACAAGTAGCAATCATAAACTGCCAATAAAAACCCTTTAATTATATCCTGCCCCGACACTTTCACTAAATCATCAGCTTTTTTCAAAAAGCCCGAACGCCATTTACCATCGTTGTTACCGTATATCTCTACAACATGCAAAGCAGCTAAGTACTCAGCTAATGGGTCGAGACAAAACCTGATTTTATCTTTTGCAGAACCGACAGTTTGAATTAAATGTAAACGATTTTCGAGATAGTCGAGGCGCCTGTCTACATCCAGAGGGTTTATAGTTAATAAAGCAGTGACAGCATCAGCACGCAAAGCTGTTCCTGGTTGATAATTACGCTGCAAACATTCCCAAGCTATTGCTTTTGTATCTAGATGTATAATTCTATCGTCCAATTTATCACCAGCAACATCACGATTTAACTCGTTGAGATACCCCAGCATCAAATTTGGTATCGTATGGGGAATATCATATACAATTTGGTTCTCAACATTAGCTATTAACTGCTCGGCATATAATTTTGCTAATAGTACTGTAATATTACCGTGACTCACCATTAAAGATAAACGATTACAAGCGTCAAAGAATTCCTGGTCTGTAAATTTATCACGCTTTCCACGCTGCATTAAATAAGCTTCCATAAATGAGGAAAGCTTGTTTGCTTCAATTCGCAATGGCTTAATTGTAGTTTTATTTACTCTTCCTAGCTTCTCTTCTAACCGTGATGTAATAACCAGCGCATTTACTGGAAATTCTGGAGAGTCTGGTTGTAATGCTTCGCGAGTAGTTGTATTTAATTCAGAGAAACGGTCTACTATTACTAATATACGTTGTTTTCGTAACAGCTTAACTAGTAATTCCTCGCATATTGGTTCTGGTTCGTCTATTAATGCTTGTAACTGTCCACGAATAGCTTCTTTCAATGATGACTTTCCATCTACCGTGCGAAAATCTTCTTCTAACAGCACAGGTAACATTAAATGTTGACACAAGCGGTTATCAACAACATCACTCATTCCCCAGTTAGCAACTTGACAAGCCAAACTGGTTTTACCAATTCCACCTTCACCTGATATTATCAAGCAACTACGCTGTTTAGAAAAAGTCGCACGCAAATTAGAAGGCGCCAGTTGTGCTACGGTATTGCCATCAAGAACAACAGGAATAGGAATATAAGTATTACGATTACTTACAGTATCTTTTTTGGGAAACTGTTCGCGCGCTGATTCAATGTATTTATTTACCCATGCATCAAGTACTTTAGGATGGTAATGAAACCATCCAACAAATAACACATACCTTAAAGGTACATTGATACTAACAAGCGGTAATGAAAAATCAGTGTAAGGCTTAAGAGCATTATTAATCTTTAATAGCCATATGGGTTTTACTCGCAGCAGCATAAACCATAGAGTAGGCAACAAGGTCACATATGCAGCAATACCCAAAAGTAACTTATGCTTGAGAAGCCATTCGACTACTCTATCAAATAACCGCGTTTCTTTCTCAGATTTCAAAGCTTCCAACGGGCGCCGTATTCTTGCAGCGTCAATTTCAGTAAAATTCTGTTTATGTTCTTCTACAATTTTTGTAACTTGCTCAAAGTCAGTAATTACCTTTGTTAACTTAGCACTTGGTAATTTATCAGCAACATCCTGATAGGCACCAATAATACCACCTAACCCTTTTGCCGTTCCATACCTCACATAATATTCGGTATCATTCAACAGAGGAATCATATCTTTAACAGCAGAAGTTGCCTCAGTTCCCATTGCACCCAAAGCCAAAGCGGCATTTTTCCGAACGCGCGGGTTATCATCTTTGAGTGCATTTATTAAAGATGGAACAGCTACTTTCGCTTCCATACCTATTCTTCTTAATGCTGAAGCTGCGTATATCCGAACGTACAGTTCTTTATCTTGTAGCGCTGCCATTAAAGCTGGAACCGCTGGTTTTGCTTGTATACCAATGGCGCCTAATGCTAATACAGCATACATACGTACTTGAGTATCTTCGTCTTGTAAAGCTTTTGTTAGTGCTGGAACGGAAGATACAGCTTCGGTGCCCATATCTCCTAATACCCAAGCTGCGCGCCAACGTATATTACAATCTGGATTATTTAGAGTTTCTACAAGTGTGGGAACGGCGCCTAAACCAATACTTACAAGTGCATCGTGCGCTTCTAGTCGAACGCGCGCGTTGTTATCGATTAATTTTTCAACCAGAGGAGCAATTTTTTCATCTACAGTAACTTGTGCCCAGGTATTACCAGTCCATAGTAGGAACATCATCAGGCACAAAATAGCCAGTTTCAGCATTTTGGTTATTGAAGCGGTGATGTTCACTGCTATTGGCTCCGTTGCTAACTTAGTATATATTTTACTCTAGGTGCCAAGTGGGTAGCTTGCAACGGATGAGAACGGATGTAACGGATGATGATTTTATATTTACAGGCGCCGTAAACTAGTTGCTACATTTATTCATCATCTTCAATTGTTGCAGCAAGCGTATCTAACTCAGCTTCTAACTGTTCAATAGTTGGTAAACTTCCTTAAGCATGTTTTTGGCAAAGCATCCCTTAGTTGATAAGTTGAAACACCAATTGGCATATTCGTACTACGCAATGAATACTCGACTATTGTTTTATCTTTTGACTTACATAAGATAATGCCAATACTTGGTTGGTCATCAGGGTGGCGTAATAAATCATCTACAGCCGAAATATAAAAACTTATTTTTCCAGAAAATTCTGGCTTAAATTCCGTCATTTTTAGGTCAATAACTATATAACAACGTAATTTAACATGGTAAAAAAGTAAGTCAAGATAAAAATCGTCATTGCCCACTCTTAAATGGTATTGGCTACCAATAAAAGCAAAACCAACTCCTAATTCCAGGAGGAACTCTCGTATATGGTCTAGTAAGCCTTTTTCCAAATCTTTCTCTTGAGCATCTTTTGCTAAAGTTAAAAAATCAAAGTTATAAGGGTCTTTTAAAACTTCTTTCGCCAAATCAGATTGAGGAGAAGGTAAAGTTAAATTAAAATTTGTTGTCTTTTCGGCTTCAAATTGTCTTTCATAAAGTTTTGTATCTATATGATGCCATAAGACCGAACGACTCCAACCATACTCAAGAGTTTTATGAATATACCAAAACCTTGCTTGTAAGTCTTTGACTTTTTCTAATAACAGCAGATTATGACCCCAAGGAATTTCTGCCACAAGCTGTGGCAGAATTTGAGCATCCACACCTGTGGCAATATCTAAAGTGCTTTGAATATCCTGAGTGTAAGCCAAGTAAAAGGCTCGTATTCGCCAAATATTTCGTGCAGCTGTTAGTAGCTTAAATCTTTCATCTGAACAGCAAGAGCAAGTACAACAAATTATGCAAGCTTCCAAGACTCAGAAGCAACAGCTTTTTAACTCCAATAGTTAGTTTTTCAAGTTTTGAATTCCTCTAATATTCATGCCGCATTGTCTCTGGGCGTTTTGCTCAGAGATTTTATTATTGTCAAACTAGGCGCCTGTTGCTTTATTCAAGCACGAGCCGTTAAGAAGGATATACTTTAAGAATGAGAAAAAACTTTTTCACCATACTGATATAAATCCTCTGATTTCGGATTAAATTCTAATTTAAAGTATGAAGCCATATGTTTGACAGTTAATGGTAAAAATTTATACTCAGTAAACAAGAATTTTCTCAAATCATCAAATGTTTTTTGATTTGTTAAGCTTTGGTCTTGCATTATTAACAATGCCATACCAACTACAAGAGCTGCAATAGGCATTAGAGTTCCTAACAAACCTCCTAATATACGTACCCAATAGTGATTATCTACATGATTTAAAAATTTAAACGCTAGTCCACTATGTTCTATTTCTTCAGCTGTGTGCCATTCCCACAACGAACGCATTGTTGGGTTGGCAGTTGCAAGCATATTAGATTTAAGAATAATATAAGAAAATACTGTTGCTATGTTCTCAAAACCTGAAATTAAAGCTAGGCACATTTTAGGACTTAAGTATTTTTCTAATACTTCAGTAAAGAAAAAATCGGCTATTTTTAATATTGTCTTAAATTTGTAACCCTGAGCTTCAAGTATCTTGTTATACTTGTGGTGCGTTTGTCCGTGAGTTGCTTCCTGTTTAATAAAACCGCGAATTGGCGCCTCTAGTTCTGTATTTTTAATACGAGGTAATTCATTTCTCATTACCCGCACCATAAATGCTTCAAATGCAGGTAGAAATAAATTCATTGCATTAAAGTAATGAGTTAGGACAGAACTATTATTTAACCAATGTTTTGGTATGTTATTAAACTGAAAGTTAACTTTTCTTGGTTCACACAAATTTGGGTTTAGAGGTTTGTTCTCAAAACTGGGAAAATCAGTAGGTGTCATGTCTACAAATTTCATACTTATTTGTTAAATGATTTATACTGAGATAACGTGGATTAAGTTATACAGACTATATGATTTGTCAAAAATTATATCCGTGTAGAGACCGAATTAATTCCCTGCGGGACACTACGTGAACGCGTCTCTACAACACGCGCGTTTATGAATCAAGATTATTGAGAGCTTCGCTTACATCAGTTGCTGTTTGATAATCTCTTAAAGGTAATTGCTTAAAAAACCTTAGAATTTTCTCATCAGCACCTTTTTCTTCAGCATGTTTTATCAAATCTTTTTTGTTAATTGGGTAATTAACTTCGCTCAAATTTTTTTGCATTTGCACCATGTTGACTTTAATCATGACTTTTCTCCATTAGGTGCCAGGGTTTTTATTATTGAAGAAATTGAGAAGTCAGTTGATAAACGAGAATCTTTAAAATTTGTGTTGTCATATACCAATTTATGGTATCAGGAATTGCTAACATCTGTCTAATGGTAGATATTTTACGATTTTGTTGTTTATGACTGCACAGGCAAGATGCCTGTGCTACAATATATATTATTTTTTGTGTTTGTAATTTAAAAAGAGTAAATATATTTTAAGAAATGTAAAGTTATGAATAGATATGGTGAGTGGGTAGCGTAGTTAATATTGTTCTGACGTATGTTAATAAATAGATACATAAATAGGAGCAGTATATAGTTACACAGCATATAAGCTGTTGGAGGATAGTTTGGATATTTGTTGCACTCGTCCTGGCTGCCCAAAACCGATTAACTTTTTTCCTGATTTAGATAATGCTGTTGTTCTTAAGAGTGTTCCGCAAAAGTTTTGTGTAAGTTGCGGGATGCCGTTAATTTTAGATGGTCGCTATGTACCCATAAGAAAATTGGGGCAAGGTGGTTTCGGCGCCGCTTTTTTGAGTTGTGACCGTCGAACTCCGGGTATGCGAGAGTGTGTAGTTAAGCAGTTGCAGCCATCTGTTAATTTTAAGCCTGAACAAATCAAGAAAGTTACACAGTTATTTCATCGCGAGGCTGAAGTTCTAGAAAAATTAGGCGCCCATCCGCAAATTCCAGAGTTGTTTGCGTTTTTTGCGTTGGAACCTCCCACTACTGAAGAACCTATTGAGTTGTTCTATTTGGTGCAGCAATATATCGATGGTGAAAATTTAGAACAAGAACTCTACAGCAAGGGCAAGTTTTCGGAAGCTGAAGTTACTGAGGTACTAGAAGCTGTTTTAGAAATTTTAGATTTTGTCCATAGTAATGGTTCTATTCACCGAGATATTAAACCGTCTAATACAATGCGCTCACGCGACGGTAAGTTATATCTTGTTGATTTTGGCGCCGTTAAGCAAGTAGTCGCTGTTGGAACAAAACACCCAAGCGAAAATTCTACTAGTAATATGCCCTCTGAAGCTGTTACCAATGTTTACACACCTGGTTTTGCACCACCCGAACAAACGGATGGACGTGCAGTGTTTCCATCATCAGATTTATATGCTCTTGCAGCGAGTTGTTTATTTCTACTAACCGCTAAACAACCAACGTCTTTTATAGATTCTTATACGAATACTTGGAACTGGCGCCCGTCTGTAAATATTAGTGATAAACTTGCTAATATTTTAGAACGAATGCTTAAAGAAAAGCCTATTGAAAGGTTCCAGTCTGCATCTCAAGCGCTTACGGCTTTAAGAAAGAGCAAACACTCTTCAGATTTTTCTAGTTATCAGTGGTTACTAGCGCCGTTTTTAACAGGTTTTGAAATTGGGTTATTAGCTGTTTTTTTAAATAATTTGCTTCCAGGTATAGGACTTGGGCTGGTTGGTATTATTTTAGGTGCTTTGGTTTATGCTCAATATAAACAAATTATAAAGAAAAAACATTTATTTATCATTGTAGGCGCCACGTTTGCACTTGTGCTGATGTCACTGTCTATGTTACAATCTGTTCCAATTTTGGGCTTTAATTTAGCTAATAATCATTTATTTGTAGCGTTTTTTGCTTTTTTATTGGGTGTTTTAAGTATTGTCTTAATTGGATTATCTCAACTTATTTATCAATTACTTACATTTGCTCATTAAAAAAACAACTGTCATGCTGAACGCAGTGAAGCATCTAATAAATATTCAATATTAACGAGATTCTTCGCTACGCTCAGAATGACAATTTAAATTTAGTTCCGCTCAGAATGACAATTTTCTATCCAAAGGTTAATTACTATGCAACACAATAAAGATTTTATCAAGTTAAATATAGCTATTGCTCTTGCATCTGTTATTTTAGGAATTGGATTTTGGAGTTTAAAAAATATCACCCAATCTCCTACGTATACATCTAATGGGACTTCTAATGCGAGTAGTTCGTCAGACAGCACTGGTAATTCAGATGTACAGATGAGTATTGGTGATAAAATTTTATTAAAACGGGAAATAGCTGTTGATAATTCTGCTTTCCAAAGTGCGAAAGAAAATGGTGTTAGAGCAATGGCGAATAAAAATTATCCTGAAGCTGTGAAATTTTTTGAAGAAGCTTTGACTATACAGCGAAATGCTCCAGAAACAAGAATTTATTTAAATAATGCTAAAATTGGCGCCGAGTCAGCATATACTATTGCCGTGGCAGTCCCAGCTATTCCTCAAAATAACTTTAACAGAGGTGGCGCCAATAGACACCCGGCTAATGCGTTAGAAATGTTACGTGGGTTTGCACAAGCACAAGAAGAAATTAATCAACCTGATAAAAGAATCAACGGCAAGCGCATTAAATTATTAATTGTTGATGATAATGATAATAGAGACAATGCTGCAAACGTTGCCAGACAACTAATAAGTAATAAAAATATTATTGGTGTTATGGGTCATCGTTTAACCCCCGTCAGTAAAATTGCGGCGCCGCTATATGCTAAAGAAAAGGTTGTATTTATTGCTCCAACTGGTATATATTCTGACCTGAATAGAAGTGATTATGCATTGAATCCCGATAATCGCAAACGCTATGTATTCCGTACTGATACAGATTCAGAAATTGCCCAAAAGCAGTTAGCTGATTATTTAGAAAGTCAAAATATTAAAAAAGTTGCAATTTTCTACGACTCTTCAAAAGAAATCACTTATAGCCAAGAGCTAAGAAGAGATTTTATGAAGTTTTTTGAGAATAAATCGCAAGGCAGAGAAGTTATCGACAGCATTGATATAGCGACATTAGACGACAAATTCTTCGATAAAGGCAAAGTTGATAGAGTCATTCAAAAAGGCGCCGAAGCAATATTAATACTACCTAACTTCAACTCCAGAGAAAGCGCCTTAAATATAATATCCGCAATGCCTCCAAAAAGTTCAGGTAAATCTGTACAATTAATCGGCGATGTTAGTAACTTATATAGAAGCATCACTCTATCTCAAGGAGAAAAAGCTGAAGGAATGGTGATGGCAGTAGCTACTCAACTCACCGAACAAAACAAGTTTTATCAAGATGCCTTATCACTGTGGGGTGGAAAAATAGACTTAGCTTGGCAAACAGCAACTTCTTATGACGCTGCACAAATTTTTATTCAAGCACTCAAAGGTATACAAGCGCAAAATCGTAACGTTGACCGTGAAGCTATCCAAGAACAAATCTGTAGCAAAGACTTTAAAGCTACCGCAGCTTCTGGTGAAACTCTACAATTTGATTGTGACATCAGCAGCACACCCAAAGACAGAGTAAAATTAGTCCAAGTAACGGCGCCTGACCCATCTAAACCCAATTCTGAATATTCCTTCAAACTAGTACAAAACAAGTAAATCATAATCTCTTGTGGAGCGGGCATCCCTGCCCGCCCATAAAATTACATCAAACATTAATTAATTGCCCTTTTCTTGCAACTTCTTCCAATATCCTTGTAACTATTTGTCGAGAATTCAAATCAACAGTCTCTAACATCTCTTGATATAAAACGCGCGTAGGTTCATCATTAAATATTCGGTAATGTATAACCTCTGTCCATTCCGGAGCAGAAATAACTAGCTTCTGAATAACATTAAGAAGTGCTTGAAGCTGCTCTCTCGCATCAAAAGACTCTAAAACGTGAACCAGACCCCACATTACTTCCTGCTGCAAACAGTTATCATCTAAAATCAAATGGAGCTTCTCTAAATCTACACCATGAGTATTTTTAGCCAATTGATTTAAAGCATCATCAAAAGCTAAAACTTCTTCTCTTGAACGCATTAACTTGTTGGCTTTTAAAGTAGATATTAAATTACTATTGTTCATATTTTAATTTTATGTTTATTTGACTGCACAGGCAAGATGCCTGTGCTACAAGAGTTACAAAATGTATATTTATATTAATAAATGTAAAAAGATGAGATATATGGTTAGTTTCTAACGTCTTAAATATTGTTCTGAATTATCTTTATGTATAGATATTCAGTAGGAGCAGTATATAGTTACACACCATGAAAGCTTCTGGAGGATAGTTTGGATATTTGTTGCACTCGTCCTAGCTGCCCGAAACCGATAAATTCTTTTCCGGAATTAGATCATGCTTCTGTCCTTAAGAATATTTCTCAACAGTACTGCATTACTTGTGGAATGCCGTTAATTTTAGATGGTCGCTACATACCAATAAAAAAGTTAAGGCAAGGTGGGTTCGGCGCCGCTTTTTTAAGTTACGACCGTCGAACACCCGGAATGCGCGAGTGTATAGTTAAGCAGTTGCAGCCATCACCTAGTTTAAAACTTGAACAGATTAAAAAAGTTACACAGCTATTTCATCGTGAAGCTGAAGCTTTAGAAAAATTAGGCGCCCATCCCCAAATTCCCGATTTGTATGCGTTTTTTGCCATAAATCCTGGTCGTTTCAAATTACAAATAGAAGAACCTATTGAGTTATTTTACTTAGTACAACAATATATTGATGGTGAAAACCTAGAGCAAGAATTGTCTCGTAAAGCTAAATTTACTGAGACAGAAGTTGTTGTTGTGCTAGAAGCTATTTTACATATATTAGATTTTGCCCACAACAATAACTCTATTCATCGTGATATTAAACCATCTAATATAATGCGTGCTAGCGATGGTCGATTATATCTTGTAGATTTTGGCGCCGTTAAACAGGTTGTTGCAACAGGTAAACAGCAAGATGCGAACTCAACGCTTGATGTGTCTTCGGTATCTATAACCAATGTTTACACACCGGGTTTTGCACCACCCGAACAACTTGATGGACGAGCGATTTTTCCTTCATCTGATTTATATGCTCTTGCCGCAACTTGCTTATTGTTACTAACTGGCAAACCGCCTACAAGCTTTATTGATGCTTATACTGGTACTTGGAACTGGCGCCCTTCAGTTAATGTTAACGAAAGAAATGCCAGAATTATAGAACGAATGCTTAAGGAAAAACCAATTGACAGATTTCAGTCGGCAAAAGATGTTCTTGATGCTTTAAAGCAAAAAACACCAGTTAGTCAACAAGATTTTTCTACTTTAGATTGGTTAGTTGCACCATTTGTAACAGGGTTTGAAATTGGTTTATTAGCAGTATTTTTTAACAATTTACTAGCTAAAATTGGCATAGTATTCGCAATAATAATTTTAGGTGCTTTATTTTACGCTCAATATAAGCAAATTATTTTTGAAAAACATTTATATATAATTGTCGGGGTAACATTTGCGCTCGTACTATTGTTCCTGCCAATTTTGCCATCGGCACCGATTTTAGGATTGAACTTAGCAAATAATCATTTATTAGTTACTTTTTTTGCTTTGTTATCAGGCATTTTTGGAGTTGTCTTAGTAGGCTTATCTCAATTAATTTACCAACTATTATCATTCATAAAATAAACTCTTGTCTCTTGTGGAGCGGGCATCCCTGCCCGCCCTTGCCATAACTTGATATGAAAAAACGGGCAAGGATGCCCATTCCACAAGAGTAATGTTTGAATAACTGTTTCTCTGTGTACTCTGTGTCTCTGTGGTAAAAATTAATTTCTTAAAGCAGCCTCTCCATTACAAAATTTTTCAAACAGCTCAAAAAAATTATTTAAAGCATCTTTTTCATCTGCAGAGTAAAAAAGAATAATACTATCCCACCCATGAGAAGATGTTATTTTAAATCTTTCTTGTACCCAGCTTTGAAATTGACTAAACTTAATTTCTTCTTCAGTTACAGACAAACCTAAATCTTGTCGCGACGCTGTATATCCATCTAGAAATGACCTTAAGCGGGTAATAGAAGATTGTCCTAAAAACATTCCAGGACGCTGTTTTATACGTTGAATCATTTCATTAAAATATTCAGATGTTTCTATTTTGTTTCGAGTGATCTCTTGCATAATACCTCAGTTTACTTAAAAAGATGCTTCGTTCTTCAGCATGACAGATAATCTTGTGGGATGGGCATCGCAAGCCCCGTCCCAACATTTAAAATAACTTAACCCAAACTAGCTTTTAATTCACTTTTAGCTTTTTCTAAAGCTTCAGGTAATTTACTAGCATCACGTCCACCTGCTTGAGCGAGGTTAGGTCTTCCACCACCACCACCACCGCAAATTTTTGCGATAGCACCAATAAATTTACCTGCTTGGGCGCCTTTTTTATTAACATCACTACCAAAAGCAGCGACCAAAGTAACTTTACCTTCTTCTGGTACCGAACCTAATACTACAGCAGCACTGGCGCCTAGTTTTTGCTGTAGTCTTTCACCTGCGGTTTGTAAAGAAGCTGCATCTACATCATCAATGCGCGCAACCAATAACTTAAACTCTCCAACAGTTTCGACTCCCGCTAGTAAACTATCAGATTTGGCTATTGCTAATTGTCCTTTTAAAGTACCTAGTTCTTTTTGTGCTGCTTTGATTTCGTTTTGTAATGCGGTAACACGGTCGGGTACTTCTTCGGGTTTTACTTTAAATCTGTCGCTTAGGTCTTTGACTACTTTATCGCGCACGTTTAAGTAATCTAATATTGCGGCGCCAGATACTGCCTCAATACGACGTACACCTGTTGAAATACCAGTTTCTGAAATTATTTTAAATACACCAATTTCAGCAGTATTACTGACATGTGTACCACCGCATAATTCCATCGAAACGCCTGTGAAGTCTATTACTCGAACTTCTTCGCCGTATTTTTCGCCAAACATTGCTGTGGCGCCTTTTGCTTTTGCTTCAGCTAAGGGTAATATTTCAATTTTGGCGGGGTGTGCTTCTGATATCCAGTTGTTTACTTGTTCTTCGACTTGTTGTACTTCTTCGGGTGTTAACGCGCGTGGACAATTAAAGTCAAAGCGTAATCTATCGAAAGATACTAGCGAACCTGCCTGAGATATGCTGTCATCGACTATTTTTTTCAATGCTGCTTGGAGTAAGTGTGTTGCAGTATGATTTGCTTGGGCACGGCGCCGACATGCACGGTCAATTTGAGCGGTGACTATATCAGCGACTCGAATAGTACCGCGTTCAACACGTCCAATATGAACGAAAAAGTCTGATTCTTTTTTTACGTCTTCTACACGAACAACAATACCATCGCCCGTAATATAACCTCGGTCGCCTATTTGTCCACCTGATTCAGCATAAAATGGAGTTTTGCTAAGAAGAATTTGCACTTCGGCGCCTGCTTCTGCTTCTTCAGTTGCAATACCATCTATTAATATTGCTTCGATTTTTGCTGTTGTCACAGGTTCGGTATAACCAACAAAATCTGTAACGTTAATACTCTCTGCTAACTTGTCGATGGTACCTTGTACAGTTAAATCGATGGTTTCGTGTGCTTCACGTCCACGTTTTTTCTGTTCCTCCATTTCATAAAGGAATCCTGCTTCATCAACTGTCAGGTTGTTTTCTGCTGCTATTTCTTGGGTTAGTTCAAGTGGAAACCCGTGGGTGTCGTACAAGTCGAAGGCATTTTTACCACTGATGACACTTCCATTTTGTTGCTTGAGGTCAGCGATAATTTTATCGAGAAGTTTTTCGCCGTTGCCAAGCGTTTTAAGAAATTGCGATTCTTCGCGCTGTAACTCAGCTAATATAGCATCTTCGCGCTTGCGTACACCTGGGTAAGCTGACTCAGAAAGCGCAATTGCTGTCTCTGCTACTTGAGTTGTAAATTCTCCTGATATACCTATTAATCTACCGTGACGCACTACACGACGGATGAGGCGCCGTAATATATACCCACGTCCAGTGTTGGAAGCGCGGATTTCGTCGGCTATCATATGTACGACCGCACGTACATGGTCGCCAATGACTTTTAATGAGACTTTGGTTTTTTCGTCGGCAGTACTATAATCAATTCCTGCAATGTCTGCCGCAGTTTTAATAATGGGGAAAATTAAATCGGTTTCGTAGTTGTTGGGTACTTGTTGGAGAATTTGCGCCATTCTCTCCAAACCCATCCCTGTATCTATATTCTTATTCGCTAGCGGTGTTAAATTATCTTCGGCATCGCGGTTGTATTGCATGAACACCAAGTTATAGAACTCGATAAACCGGGTGTCATCTTCTAAATCTATATTGTCGTCACCACGTTCGGGATGAAAATCATAATAAATTTCTGAACATGGCCCACATGGCCCCGTTGGTCCCGAATTCCAAAAGTTATCGTCGGCGCCCATGCGTATAATCCGTGTAGGGGTAACACCTACTTGGTCACGCCAAATTGCAAACGCTTCATCATCTTCCTCAAATACACTGACAACTAAGTGTTCGCTCGGTAAACCGAATACTTTTGTAGAGATTTCCCAACCCCATGCAATTGCTTGCTCTTTGAAATAATCACCAAAGCTAAAATTACCCAACATTTCAAAGAACGTGTGGTGACGTTTAGTGACACCTACGTTTTCGATATCGTTTGTACGAATACATTTTTGTGAAGTTGTTGCACGCTTAAATTCTGGTGTGCGTTGCCCTAAAAATATTGGTTTAAATGGAAGCATCCCCGCGATAGTCAACAGTACCGTGGGGTCTTCTGGTACGAGAGAGGCACTTGGAAGAATAGAGTGTTCTAAGCTCGCGTAGAAGTCTAGAAATTTGGTGCGGATGTCGCTACCACTTAGGTACTGAGGTTTAAAAGACATGATTTACGGGCTTCGTTTAAACTGGGACTTAATTCTTATATTTTGCCTTAAAGTTATAGGTTCTAACTATATATAAACCAGGTTTCTTTCTGGCGCCCCGTTGTGCAACTATTCCTTACTGTCACAAGAACATACCTTTAGCCAGATTGTTAGGTTAACCTTACATTATTAAGATGGTGAAAAGTTACTCGTGCCGAAACGGCGCCGGCAGAGCGAGAAGCGATAAAAATAAACGTAAAACCCCAAGCACTAAGCAAAGAGGAAGAGAAATGGCACTCAAATTAAACGTCCCTGATATTTCTTGTAACGACTGTGCCCAAATTATTTCTGAGTCAGTTCATGTTGTGGAACCCGACGCAAAGGTAGATGTTAATGTCGATGCAAAAACCGTTACTATAGAATCTTCGGCATCAGAAGAATCTATTAAACAAGCAATAGTTGCTGCTGGATATACAATTGAAGGCTATCAATAATCCTAGAAACCGGGTTTCTTATTGAAATCTTGTAATAACAATGACGATTTGTCTGCGACAATGAATGCATAGAAACCCGGTTTCTGGCTTCTGTGGTAGTTAATAATTCTTATTTGCTTATTTAACTATACTCACAGCTAATAATTGTGTTGCAATCAGTACTTGATTCACAACAAGTGCTGTTGAAGGTTTGCAAAAACTTGATTGCAGCACTAATTATTTTATGCTTTGTACGCCAAATTTTAGATACTTATGTCCCATTCCATAAATGATAAATAGATAAATCGAATAGGGTGTAACAAGGAAAATTGATGTTGGTTACTAGCTTGTCTAGTAGCCAATAGTATATTATACGTAATGGAAAATCTAATTTTTGCTCTCACTACTATATATAGATGTAAACATCGCCACGATTAACGGAAACACAAACGTGACACTCTTAAGTAAGCCATAGTTCATAAAGAAATGATTAAAAAAATATCTGCCCTTACGTATATTCTGGAAAATACAGTAATACTGACATACTTATGTATAATATTCAGTATTTTTACTGTTTAAAAAAAATAAGTAAAAGCCGACAGTAGTTAGCATAAGATTCAAGCCTATATTTGAGTATGTTTACTAGTAAAGAGGTGATTTGATTTGAACAAAGGTTGTAATACCCACTGCCAAAGCAAAAAATACAGGGGTAATTCACATCGTTAAGAATACTGCCTAGTAAGCACTGTTTTTAAGGAGTCTAGGTAAGGAAAGCAGGGTACACCCAGTATTAAATTAAATAGAGCATAAAGCAAAGTAATGAATATATCCATTCTGGTCTTTGGAAGTAAAATATTTCTCGAAACGCTTCCGGATCAGATCCGTGATACACCTGCTTTTAGCATCGAAGCTATCACCAACTTAAATCAAGCGGTGTCGAAAATACAAATTGCACCGCCAGATGTAATTTTGGTACAAGCTAGTTCCGATGGCAGTATGGAATTGTGCTGTTGGCTAAAGGAGCAAACCAAGTTATCGTGGATCTACTGTATTTTACTAGAAGACCGTTCGCATATTCTTTCCGATAAAGCTAATTGTGACGAATTATGGGAATCACAAATGATGTCAGCGGCATTGCATCAAGGCGCCGATGCTTACATTTGGTGGCTTTCAGAAAACAGTTTTAAAGATAACTTCGTTAAATCTCCAGCTAAAGAACACTTACTGATAGCTCAACTAGCAGTAGGTTTACGAAAAGCCCAAAAGTACCGCGATCTGATTCGCACGAATGACTTACTCAGCGCGATTGCACTGTCAGATGCGTTGACTGAGTTAAACAACCGACGTGCATTAGAATGGGACTTACCGAAACAAATTCACAAAGCGCGTTCGCTTTCTTTGCCGCTTAGTCTGATTATTCTTGACGTAGACTATTTCAAGAAGGTCAACGATACATATGGGCATTTAGTAGGTGACCGACTATTACAGTTATTATGTACGCGGATAAAACACAACTTGCGGTTTCAAGACGTACCTTTTCGGTATGGTGGTGAGGAATTTGTAATTATATTAGGCAATACGACTTGTGAGGAAGGACTCGTAGTGGCAAAACGCTTAAACCGTATAGTTAGCGACCAGCCATTTGCGATTAATAATACTTTATCTATCGACGTTACTATCAGCCTTGGAACCGCTTGTTTGCGTGCAGAAGACGACACGAAAGGAATTAGCCTACTACATCGCGCTGACCAATATCTCTTAGAAGCCAAAGCATCTGGACGTAACAAAGTTATTGGTTGTGATTATGTTTCGAGAACAACCCATCTGCACGCAGTGTCTTCTTAAAGTAGAAAGTGCTGAGTGCTGAGTGCTGAGTTGGGAGTTGGGAGTTAGGAGTTAGGAGTTAGGGGTTAGGGGTTAGGGGTTAGGAGTTGGGAGTTAGGAGTTAGGAGTTAGGAGTTAGGAGTTAGGAGTTAGGAGTTAGGAGTTAGGAGTTGGGAGTTGGGAGTTAGGAGTTAGGAGTTAGGAGTTGGGAGTTGGGAGTTGGGAGTTAGGAGTTAGGGAGTTAGGGAGGTAAAACTTATCACTTTGTACTCAGCACTCAGCACTCATTACTCAGCACTCATTACTCAGCACTCAGCACTCAGCACTCAGCACTCAGCACTCAGCACTCAGCACTCAGCACTTATAACTTTTATACATTCTTCTACAGATGCGCGCTGTTTCATTGCGTTTACTAGCGCTTCATATGCTGACCAGTTTTCTTGAAGCAGAGTTTTTGCTTGCAACATGCAAAACCTTTGCTTCTGGTTAAATGTCGATTCTGAAAAACCTAAGCTTTTTAATAGTGCCACTAACTTTGTCTTGTCATCGGCGCCACCTTCGGCATTATTGTAAACTAAAGTTTCTGCTGCGATTCCAGCCATCCATACTGTACAGTAGCGGTCTAAGCTTTGAGCAGAAATTTGACGTTGATTTAGTTCAAATTCTAAATTAGCATCGTCAAAACTTACACCTCCAAGTCCCGCTTGTCCCTGCTTTAAAGCTTCCCAAGCGCTCAGAGTATAACTAACAACTGGAATGCCTAACTTGGTTGCCACCAAAAAATGTCCAGCTTCATGATGTGCGATACGCTCGCGATGTGCTGGAGAAAAACTAGCAATCCAATCTAAAAAAACGTTTCCACCTTTTCCTTGTAGCGCAAAGCTATCGAGTGTAGCTATACCCAGAATTGTAATTGTAGCAACCGCAGGTACCGCAGGCGATAAATGTACCAGTGGACCGAGTAAACTCGATACCGTCATTATAAAAATTGATATGGCAACTAAATTTAAAGCTGTTTGGCTCATTTTGATCAGGGTTTAAGTTATTTTTGTAAAATTTACATTTCTTAATTTTATTTTAATATACATAACTCCTCGGCACATTACAAACGTAGCGGTAATACCTGTAGGGTCACACACGTAACATATTTGTATCAAATAATTGTTCTAATGCGTAACATTACAGATAAAAATTCTGAAAGCAAATTATTTTTAAGTAATTATGCTGAATAAACGAAAATTAATTAAACATTATAAAAGTAAATGTATAAGCTATTTTACGAATAATTGCTGATAAGATGAAATAAAAAGTTTGCTATTTTCAGTAATAGCAACTAAGTATTTGCTCCATTTTTATTAATAATGTTTACTTATAAATATTTTTTATGAATTATTTTTCTTTTTTAAGAGGTAACAATCGCTACTAATTATTGATTAAATTTACGAACTTTAACTGAATATCTTCTTGCCAATTACGGAGATGAACTTTTCTTGAGTGCAGGTGCCTGCAATATTGGAAAAAGGCGTTTACAATTGAATATGTATTTTGTCATTCTGTAATTGAGGCGATTAAATGCTAGTATAATCAAAGACCTAGAGTTAGGTAAGTAAAAGGTACGTATAAGTTCAGTGAGTTAAACTCTAAATTATTTCAGCCCAATGTAAAAATAAAAACTAGTGCTGTATCTACCGAGCGCCAAGTTACAATAGCTTTTTCTAATCATGCTTTATTTGTTATTAGTATTTTATATATTGTTTGCAGGGTTATTTTTTGTACGCTGGCTCGACTTCTTTGTAGAAGACGAAGAAATGAGTCCGCAAATGCGCTCGCTTTCAACCTTTATTTTGGTGTTAGCTACCATTTTGTGGCCGATTACAGTACCTTTCGCGTATTTAGAGCTATTGAAA
Organism: Calothrix sp. PCC 7716; assembly: GCF_019977735.1. Classification (GTDB taxonomy): domain Bacteria; phylum Cyanobacteriota; class Cyanobacteriia; order Cyanobacteriales; family Nostocaceae; genus Dulcicalothrix. The sequence goes on from NZ_AP025018.1 coordinate 3,526,053, forward strand.
TTTCATAAGAAAAACAAACAACTAATAAATTTGTTATTAGATTTGTCTAATTCCAAGGACTTTGATGATATTAATTCTAAAAATAACTTGACAGATTCTCTGTCATTTTCACTGTCTAATTCTTCTAAGTTTCAAAAAGAAAAAAATTAACCTGTAGAGACGTTACATGTAACGTCTCTCAATTTTTAGGAGTGGGAGATGATGTATTAAAAGTTGGCAATGGTAATGGAGACGATTGCCCAGGATTATCTCCAGCTTGCGTCCACTCTGATATATCACGGTTTACAGCGTTTTGAAAGTCTTTGGAAACTAGTAGTACATTTATTTTATCTAGTTTAGAGCTAGGGTTGATTTGAGCATATAGAGAATTCTTACTAAAATCAAGTTTACCCAAAATTAACTTATAAGTTTGTTGATTTTTGAGTTTGATTTCTATAGTCGCTTGTGGCTGGTCTAGACCAAATTCGTTCAATTGGCTAATTGGACTTGATATCGTTCGATTTATTTGTCCTTTTACAAGTAAATCTGTCAAATATGACACTGATGCATTTGATGCTGGTGAAGTTTGAGGCGCCTTGAGTAACCATTTTGGAGGCGACTGAGTACCACTGCGTTCTAAAATGATATTTTCGTTACCTTTTGTAATTGTTAGCGACTGTATATCATCAGCGGCAAAACTAAAAATTCGCTTTTGACTTTCACTCACCTCAGAACGCTGGGTGGCGCCGAGAATTTCATAATAGTAGACAAAAGCACCTAACCCCAAAGCCAGCAACATCAAAACTAAAGTCGTTCGTTGTAATTTCATACTATTACATCAACCATCAACGTCGTTGCCACCAAAGTAAACCTGCTCCGATAAAGCCAACAAAAGGTAGTATAAACAGTGCTGACCACCGCAAAAGAAGGGTTTGAGCTACAGAAAGATTAACTCGACGGTTTTTTTGTTCTTTTGGTCGTATTGAAAGAGCTTGCTGGTCTTGCTGACTTAGCCAACTCACAGAGTTTAAGAAAACATCTCCGTTAAGTTGCTGCTGAAATAAACCATCGGTAGTAAAATCTGAGTTTCCAATTACAACTAAACGTGACTCTCCTGATGTGGGTGTTGGTGTAGAGAGTTTTTTGGTTAAAGCAACACCTAAAGTGAGAGGACCTTTACGGTCTTTACCTTCGTTAAATTCTAATTTTTCACTTTTTTGGTCGCTTTCTGCCCATGTACTTGGGTAAGGTCTAGTTAATAATAATGGTGTTGCTTGAATATTATTGACAGGGGTTGTGTCAACAGGACGGGCTAGTCTATAAAACGAGATACCGTTACCAAAGTCTTTTGTAATTGGATGTTTTCCATATTCGGTGACAATGGGAACTGCTGGCCCAAGTGCTTCGCTGCCAGCTACGTCAACAGCTAAACGAGTATCTAGCTTAACTCCCCACTCGTCAAGTAAAGGGTCAAGTTTAGGGTCGGTGTCTGGGTCTATCATTAATAAAGCATTACCACCACGGTTAAGGTAGTTTTGTAGTGCTTTAACTTCTGTATCAAACAGCGCGCGTTTTGGTCCTGCGACAACAATAACGTTTGCGTCTGGTGGCACCTCAGATATTTGAGCAAGATTTAAGGGTTCTGTAGTAAAACTTTTATCACTTAAAGCTTTGGCTGCTTGTGATATCGAATTTTCACCTGCTGTCAGTTGGGACTCTCCATGTCCTTGTAGAAAATATGCTTTGACTGAAGTGCCAGAAGTAATTTGTTGTAAACGGTTGGTCAAACGAATTTCACTCAGACGTTCGCTCTGGTTCACTACTTGTACTAATTTACGTTGTTGATTTGTTTCTAAATAAACTTCACCTGCTTCTTTTACACCAAATTGTTTTGCTAACCCTGGTTTTGCTTGTGGGTCTACGTACTCATACTCGAATTTACTGCTTTGGCGCCGATAGTTTTCAAGAAGGTCACGGTCTATAGGGTTTTGGTTAACATCAAATATCCATATTTTTACAGGTTGTTTTAAATTGCGTACTAATTGCCGCGACTGAGGTGCCAAACTAAATAATTGTGTTTCAGTTAAATCTGTCCGTAGATGGTAGCGGGCGCCAATAAAATTTATTAAGCCAAGCATTGCCAATACAGCAAGCGTTGCCAATAAAGCATTTGTACCCGCTTGCGTCGAACGTTGCCCCAACCAATTATTTCTTTGACCCTCAATTATTATCCAAGCTGCAACAAGCGCAACTCCAGGTATGAGCAGCACCAAGGGGACAACTCCCCTGAAACCAGAAATTAACCCAACCGTTAAACCAGCAGTGACAAGGAACGGCCCCAGCCAAAATATCTGTTTCCAAAGCTTTCTAGTAGCAATAGTTTTCATAATGGTTATTGTCTTTGAAAGCGAAGTGCGTCAATTGACTGAGCAGTTAGAAAAACACCTAAAATCATATAACTAGCAAATAATATAATTGCACTAGTGTCAAACACACCTTGAATCAAACTGTTGTAGTGCTTGAGTAGCGATAAATGACCAAGAGCTTCACCAAAAGTTCCACCGATGTTTTTGGCGATTAAATCAACAAACAATAGCAGTAAAATGACAGCGAACGTCAGGACGGCAGACAAAATTGTACTGTCAGTCAACGAAGAAATAAACATCCCTACAGATAAAATAGACCCTGCCAGTAAAATTAAGCCTAAATGACCTGATAGTAAAATCAAAGGTGGCATAGGTGGACTAGCAGCACCAATCACAATGGCTTCAAATATAAGCAAAGGTATAACCATCGTAGTAAAAAACGTTAGTACTCCTAGTAATTTACCAACTGCAACTGCCCAGTTAGTAACAGGAGATGTAGCGAGTAGCTCCAAAGTGCCGCGTTTCCGTTCTTCTGCATATAACCCCATCGATAAAATTGGAAGTATGAATAATAACATCCACCCCATACGGTCGAGGAATGCACTAATAAATTGATACGGGACATCGAAGGGTGGTACAGGAACTTGAAACTGTTGCCCTTGAATATCTAAGCCTGCCACATACTGAAGAATATCTTGTAAAATCAGTATAAAAAAGAGTCCAGATAAAAACCAAAAAATACCCGCTATGGCATAAGCTAGAGGCGAAACAAAATAGCTTTGCAGTTCGCGGCGATAAATAGCAATAATGTTACTTAATATAATGCCCATTATTTCGATAGCTCCGATACTTCATCAACTGATTCGGGAGGCTGTATTTTTTCTTCAGTAGTTAGCTTTAAGAAAACATCTTCGAGGGTAGCGCTAACCCGACGCATTTCGTATAAATCAAATCCAGCACGCAGTAATGTCTGTGCAATTTCGCTTCCTGGCTCGGTTCCTGGTTGCGTTACAACTCGTAAGTAAGCTCGTTCTGGTAAAATCATGCCATGCGTTGCCATCGTAGGAATTGATTCTACCAAAATCACGGCTGTAACGTTTTGCAATACTTGTTTAGCTAGAGATGCTTCACCCCGAATTTCCAATTCATAACCAGAACCACCTGTCAACTGTGTCATCAGATTTTCTGGGGTGTTTGTTGCTACGATTTTTCCCTGGTTAATAATTGCAACGCGGCTACAGGTCATACTGACTTCGGGCAAAATATGTGTGGAGAGAATTATTGTGTGGTCTCCTGCCAAACTTTTGATTAAGTTTCGCACATCAATTATTTGCCGAGGGTCTAAACCAACTGTTGGTTCATCAAGAATTATTGCTGGTGGGTCATGAACGATTGCTTGTGCGATGCCAACACGTTGTTTGTATCCCTTAGAAAGCTTGCGAATAATTGTATGGCGCCTATCTATAAGATTACATTTGGACAGTGCCGTCTCAACTTTTTCTTTACGCAGCGCGGCACTCACTCCTTTAATACGCGCGACAAAATATAAAAACCCTTCCACCGTCATCTCTGGGTATAATGGCGGATTTTCTGGTAAATAGCCAATTTGGCGCCGAACTGAAAGAGAATTTTCGTGTACATCAAGTCCAGCAATACGTGCTGTACCCTTAGTAGCTGGTAAATATCCAGCTAAAATCCGCATAGTAGTAGTTTTTCCGGCGCCGTTGGGACCAAGGAATCCCAGTATTTCACCCTTATCGACGTTAAACGTCACATCAGAAATAGCTCTAGTAGAGCCATATACCTTACTCAGATGTTCAACTTCAATCATTTTACGTTTCGGCAATCTCCAGAAATAATTAAAGCACTAATTATAAAAGCTAGAGGTAAAGGGGAAAGAATTTGACATTGGGGTTTAAGTATAAATTGAATAGTTTTGCTGTTTATAATTTATTCTTTTCTCGGTATCCTTTATTTACCCCTTAACCCCTCCAAATTATGGTAAACTCTACCCTTGTTGTCGCAACACTCTACGTCAACCCCGTGACTGGAAATGATGCCAATGCGGGGTCACGGCAATCTCCCTATAGAAGTATTACTCGTGCCTTGCAAGTGGCAAAATCTGCTGTAATTCGACTTGCTGTTGGTACTTATAACGATAAAGCAGGTGAAAAGTTTCCGTTGGTCATACCAAAAGGGGTTATTGTCATTGGTAATGAAGCTACTCTCGGTCAAGGTATTGTTATAACCGGAAGCGGTGAATACAACAGTCCTAGTTTCGGCGCCCAGAATATTACGTTGCTACTACTTGATGACGCAAGTTTATCGGGTGTAACAGTAACGAATAATACTAGTAGAGGGACTGGTATTTGGATTGAGTCCAGCACACCTAGTATAACGAACTGTACATTTAACAAGTGTGGTAGAGAGGGAATCTTTGTTAGTGGTACAGCCAAGCCTTTGATATCAGGCAATAATTTTATACAAAATAATGCTGGGGGAGTAGTAATTGCACGTAATAGTAAAGGCGAGATACTGCGAAATACTTTTCAGAAAAACGGTTTGGGTTTAGCGATTAGTGATTTTTCGGCGCCTCTAGTTGCAAGTAATAAATTTATAGATAATAAAACAGGCATTGGATTGTCTCGCGAAGCACGTCCTGTACTGCGAAGCAATTTGATAGAGAACAACTCGCAGGGTGGGTTATTGGTCAATGGTAACGCGATTCCAGATTTAGGTAGCTCGCAAGACCAAGCAGCAAATATTTTTCGTGGCAATGGTGAATTTGATATTCAAAATGCCACTTCTAGTACAATTATTAGCGCTGGCAACCAAGTCAACCCTGTCCAAGTAAAGGGACTAGTAGAGTTTGTCGCAGCAGTTAGTGATGATGTTGATACCGGTGATAATAGCCTTTTTCCTGATATTGGTGGACATTGGGCGGCGCCTTTTATAGAGTTATTAGTTACAAAAGGTTTAATAACAGGTTTACCTAATGGTAATTTTGAACCAAATGCACCAATCAACCGCGCTCAATACGCAGCATTAGTAGCAAAAGCCTTTAATATTCAATCAAAAAACCAAATTCCCAATTTTACAGATATAAAACGAGATTTTTGGGCAGCTCCAGCAATTGCTGCTGCTGCGAATATGGGGTTTATTAGCGGTTTCCCAGATGGAACATTTCGACCCGCACAAAATTTAACTAAAGTCCAAGCACTAGTATCAATGGTCAACGGGCTAAAGTTGAGCGGTGGTAATTCTAACTTACTAATGGCATATACTGACCGTGCCCAAATTCCTAGTTACGCCACTTCTGCGGTTGCAATTGCCACACAAAATTTACTTGTAGTCAATTATCCGACTCTTGATGAAATTCAACCAATGCGCGATATCACCCGTGCAGAAGTCGCCGCATTAATTTGTCAAGGTTTGGTGACACAAGGAAATTTAAAACCAATTGCATCAGCTTATATTGTGGCGCCAGTGACGGATGTAGCTTCATTTAGTGATTTAACGGGACATTGGGCAGAAGACTTTATTCGTGCTTTAGTGAGTATGAACTTAACAAATGGGTTCGCGGATGGTACATATCAACCAGATAAACCGATGACGCGCGCTCAGTATGCGGCACTAGTAGCTGCTGCATTTAATCCAGTTGCGAAAAGGTCTGCACCGGAATTTTCGGATGTACCGAAAGAGTTTTGGGGTTATAGTGCAATAAAGGTGGCTGCAAGTGGGGGATTTGTGAGTGGGTTGAGCGATGGAAGCTTTCGACCCAATCAAAATGTTCTTAGGTTACAAGTAATTGTTTCCTTAGTGAGCGGAATTGGGACTTCAGGCGCCAGTCGTGATAATTTAGGGTTATACAGCGATATAAATACAGTTCCTTCAAGTGCGCGCGCTGCGGTGGCTATAGCTACAGCGAATAATATTGTCGTCAACTATCCAAGTATCAAACAAATAGAGCCAAACCGGGAGGCAACACGAGGCGAAGTAGCAGCTATGGTATACCAAGCGCTAGTAGCCTTAAATCGGGTACCGAAAATAAATTCACCGTATATCGTTTCTTAATTTCATTGTTACAGGTAGAATTAAGAACACTTCTTTTACATAAAAGAACTACTTAGAAATACTTAACTGTAGCTAAAAGCACAACCAGCTATATGCGACGGGAGACCAATCTCTGCTTAATACCCAAAGCTGAAAGTCAGATGTCCGCTTCCATACCGGACAACTATGACAGCTATGAGAACTATTATGGAAACTACACAAACCTAGCAGTAAGCTTATTAACTCATTACAGTTTTGACCTAGGTGGTTATAAAGCAAACGAGTTAATCGCGCGCTGGCAGGTGCAATTTCCATTGCATTGGCTACACCTAGCAGTGGTAGAAGCCTTATATCAAGGTCGATACAAAGCCATTTCAGTCGAGCAAATCCTTAATATTTGGTTGCGACGTGAGCAAGCATCGTTCCATTTCAACATGGAATTTGAGCGTTTGATTTGCAGTAAATTTCCTCAAATTTTAACGGCGCCCACATCAACATCGCAACAACTGCCAGCACTACCACCTGTTCCCCAAACAAACAACCATCAAAATACATATATCCAAAATTCTCGAACCGAAAACAACTTGAGTGTTGAGTTAGATAAAAAAGATACTGATAATCAATATACTAAAAATAGTACTGATAGTGGGAATTCGTACCAAAACGAAAAAAATAATACAATGCCAGACTGGGCAGTTGTTCGGCGACCACCCATACCAAATATTGAACTAGTCGAACATCAATCTCAGTCCCATGTAGCAACACAACTGGTTAAAATGTTGCCACCAGCAACTCATCACCCTGCTATTGAACAATTCACTCCCGAAAAAACCAAAGTCTCCGAATCTTTCGCATCGAAACTAAAATCTATTGTAAGAGTGGAAAGTGCTGAGTGCTGAGTGCTGAGTGCTGAGTGCTGAGTGAGGAGTGAGGAGTTAGGAGTTAGGAGTTCGAAAAAATCTTAAATTGTCATTCTGAGCGTAGCGAAGAATCTCTGAGATATTCATAGTTATAAAGATGCTTCACGGGGCGTGACTCATGACATGCAAGTACACTCCGTTCCTCCGTTCCTCAGCACTTTCCACTCAGCACTCAGCACTCAGCACTCAGCACTTTTAACTAATTAAGAGGTTCAATCATACCTTTCAAGCCGTTATTGTTAAGAACTCTTAACATTTGTTCGGCGTTGAAAGTGTTGCTGAATACTCCCACTTGAACAACCCCTTGTCCACGTACAGTAGTGCGGAAGGCGCCAGGAGCAAGGAAACGAATTACATCTTCGTCTCGTTCGTTTGATGTGGGTACTATCACTCGGTATCTTATGCCTGTAGATGCAGTGGCAATTTGTGACGACTGGTTATTAGGCATTGGCGCCATTCCAGATGTTGGCATTTGGATTATATTGTTGGTGTTGGTGTTGGTGTTGATATTGGGATTAATTGTTTGAATGGGTTGTAAGGTTTGAGGTGCTGATAGCTGAGTTGATGCGGAAGCAGACGCCGTAAATTCTACAGTTTCTGGGTTAATGCGGACATAATTAATTTGGGGTGTATCATTAGTGGCTGGTTGAGGCGCCTTAACTAGTTGTGAGTTTATAGGTCGCAATGGCATTAACTGATTGTTTAATGTTTGTCTAGAGGTGCGGTTGCTAATAAAATTATTATTGCGAGCAATGTTAGTAGTTGGCGATGGGGCAGTAAAGGTAATCTCGTTACTAGATTCTGTTGGAGTTGAAACAGATTGAGCAGTGGCTACAGGAGTTGTATTGCCACTAATATCAACTTTACCCGCAATACGGTTACTCGCTATAGAATTACCAACGGCAGAAAATAACTGCTTTGATGCATTCGCGTTGATATCATAACGTCCGTTGTTGCGGAACTCGTTACCACCTGGTTCTGTTGCACTACCCAAGTCAGGTACTGCTTGAGCAATTACGACTAACCCATCTTCACGGTTACTTTGAATTGAGTTATTACGCAATTTCGGACGTGAGGATGCTTGGACAACAACTCCTGCTCGGTTGAATTGTATTTGATTACCAATAATTAATGGCTCCGCGCTTTGAGCGATGTTAATACCAAATCCTGTTTGTTGAAAAATATTTTCTCTAATTTCGGGACGAGCAGAGCCAGAAACTGTCACTCCGTTTGCTTTATTTTGATAAAAATAATTTTTGCTTATAACTGGTGTGGCATTACCTGTAATCGAAATTCCGTCCTGGGTACTGCCAGCAAAGGTATTATCACTAATTGTAGGGTTGGTTGACTCAATCAAAATTCCGTATCCACGTGGTTTGGGATTCATTACTGTGATACCAGTAATAGATGCTTGATTGGCGCCAACAATTGCAGCGTTTTGTTTACCAAAGGTACGGCTAAGATAATCATCGCCACCTTGAATTACAATACCGCGTCCTTTAGTACTAGCATCGCCTTGAATAGAAACTCCTGGTTTGAGTATCAAAGGAAAGACTTCACCTGTTTGCTCGGTATATGTACCAGGAGCAAGCATAATAGTGGTTTGTGGCGCCGCAACATGCAAAGCTTGGGTAATAGTCTTAAATGGAGTACGTGTACTCCCATTTCCGGTTTTGTCATCTCCAGCACTTGGGTTGACAAATAGGACATTAACCTGAGAGATTGTTTGTTCACCCTGAACTGTTCTAAGTTGCGACGATTGAGTTTGAGCAACGGCAGTGCTAGAGAAAGCGCTTGACAATATAGTCGATGCGACAGTAATGGTTAAGCCAAGTAATAGTACTGACGAACGGAATACCAAAGTAATCTCGTTAATTTTGAGGAACCAATATGATGGATGATGACAAAATGCCGAACTATTTGGCAAATTGCCCGACCGAGACGATTTAGGGAAAGAGTAAGAGTTAATCAATTTTTTGCACTCCTTTAACCAACAAGACTTTTTTATACTTTTATTGTCAATATGTCGATGATGTTTATTACATAATTTTTAAAACTCTTTATTCTTGACTACGTAAAGTTACTGAGTCAAGCCTTCCAGAGGACATATTGACCAATTGGCTATTTTTGATACAAAGTAGAACTTGAAGACGATAACAAACCTTTACACGAATGCGAAACACGTTGCCAATATGAAACAGGCTGGCTATTACGATGAAAGCACTAATGGGGTTGTTGTAATGGTCGAGCCATACAGCCAGAAACAGCAGATACAGCAAGTTGTTTACCGCATTTTAGATGCTAACTTAGACCGTGCGCGCGAAGGGTTGCGAGTTCTAGAAGAATGGTGTCGTTTTGGGTTGAACAACCTCCAAATGACTTCTGAGTGTAAGCAGCTACGGCAAGAAGTCGCTAGTTGGCACACTGCTGAGTTACGTGCAGCACGCGACACAGAAGGTGATACAGGGACAGAAATTAGTCACCCACAAGAAGAAACACGTTCTGGTATCAGGGCACTTTTGCAAGCTAACTTTTGCCGGGTTCAAGAAGCGCTGCGAGTTTTAGAAGAGTATGGCAAGCTAGTAAATTCCAATATGGGAACTGCTTTTAAGCAAATGCGCTATCGAGTTTATACCCTAGAAACAAATTTAATGGGTTATGAGCGGCATCAAATGCTTTTGCGTACGCGTCTTTACCTTGTAACCTCCCCGTCAGAAAATCTAATTGGAACCGTCGAAGCCGCACTTAAAGGTGGATTGACTTTGATACAGTACCGTGACAAAAATGCCGACGATACGCTACGTCTTGATTTAGCTGTATCACTACGAGATTTATGTCGCAATTACGGCGCCCTGTTTATAGTCAATGACCGCGTTGATTTAGCGTTGGCGGTAGATGCAGATGGAGTACATTTAGGGCAACAAGATATGCCCATTTCAGTCGCACGTCAGCTACTCGGACCACAGCGCTTGATAGGTCGTTCTACCACAAATCCGCAAGAAATGCAACAGGCAATTGCAGATGGCGCCGACTATATCGGTGTTGGACCAGTATATGAAACACCCACCAAAGAAGGGAAAGCCGCAGCTGGTTTAGAGTATGTACAATATGCAGCCCAGCATAGCACAATACCCTGGTTTGCGATTGGTGGTATCGATACCAGTAATATTAATGACGTTATCGACGCAGGCGCCAGTCGAGTCGCAGTAGTGCGAAGCTTAATGCAAGCAGAACAACCAACCTTAGTAACACAATATTTACTATCGCAGTTGAACCGCATTCAACCCGAACGCAAGTAATATGTCAAACCAAATAACACTTCAGGTAAACGGCGAACCCCGTACATGTACAGAGCAAACCTTTTTACCTGATTTACTTCAACAACTAGGCTTCAACCCCCGTCTCGTTGCCGTCGAATACAACGGCGAAATCTTACACAGACAACACTGGCAAACCACACAAATCAAAGCAAACGACAACTTAGAAATAGTTACAATCGTCGGAGGAGGCTAATTCTACCGCAAACGAATAAAATCCACACTATTGTCATACTAAAGAACGAAGCATCTTTAAGACTGTCATGCTGAGGAACGAAGCATCTTTAAGATTTTTACCAAATTTATGAACGACCAAAAATATGCAATTGCTTATTAAGAACTCATATTAGTAGGAGCAAACCCTGCTTCTTTAATATAAAATCAATTAAAACATCTATGGCAAGCAAAATTAAATTAATGGCAGACTACGGATGTTACCCTTTATGGTGGGCATCGGGAGACCTAGTTGGTAATATCGACCCTGCGAAATTGCCTTTGAGTCAAGAAACTATAGGTAGGTTGTATAAATGGGCAGCAGTTTACAACACAACATTAAACTGGGATGACCCCACAAACTCACCTGGCTTTTCTAATCCAGAAGTAGAAGCAGATTTTGATAGAGAGGCAATTAAACTCACCGAAGCAACTACAAATAGAACTGGCGCCTAATTATGAAGTCGTTTATTTTAGCGATATATTGGGGAAAATTGTAACAGATGAAAGTGAATTAGACGTTTTACATATACCCTCACAAAGTCTTTAGGTCATAGACATGCAATATACGTATGTAAAAGCCTCTCTCAGTGAAGAAAGAGGCTCTATTAAGTTTTATGACCAAAATGATTGTTGATACACTTATTTAAAACATGCTCATAATCGTAATAACGCTGACGCTGGTCAACATTACAGCAACACCCATAGCGATTGAAACACCCAATTGACCTGGATTTGATGAGTTCATATTTCTAGTACCGTGAATTTTTGACTATGTATCTACCTTACCAACCTGCGTATTCTTACATATTAAAAAGACTTAATTCTTAAATAACCTTTACTTAACTTCATAAATGTAGCTGTATATACTCTAATTAGATTCTGTCAATCTTCATAAAGGCATACAACTTTAAGACCAATACCCGTGAATCAACTCGTGTCTCATACCCTCAACAGGCGCCTGAATCACTTATTTTACCGTCACTTTATCAATTTCATTCACGGGTATTGACTTTAAGATGCCTATGTACCAAAATACTGTTTACAAATAGCTTTGAGAACTTGTAACAACTCAACAGAAGAATTGGGACGAGTTATATCTAACTTGGGCAACAATTGATAAACGGGTGGATTTGCTTGTTGAATATAAACAAATTGATAATCCATACCATTTGTCGTCAACCCCCAAACCGATGATTGCTCTTTAACACTGTCATATGCATAGGTAAGCAATTGAGGTAATCCGTCTAATGCATTTATACTACTATTTTTAGTTTCGATAACCAAAACCCAAAATGGCGTTACTTCAGTTTCTCCAATCTCCTTATTTAGAGCTAATATATCCATTCGCCCTTTAATTAGCCTATCTTTGTCTTCAATCAAGATATCAGCAATTTTTTCTTCTAAAAGTATTTTGATGCTAGGAGTGTAAAATCCTGCTAGTTTAAGTAAAGGCGCCAAAAATAAAAACCTTATTTGCCCTTCACTAATTTTTCCTGCTGCATAGTAGCTGCGAAACAAAGTCCTAATTTCTTCTAATTCCTGCTGTTCAAATTCCGTTATAGACTCTAGAGTTAATAGAGAAGTAAACGAGTTGTTAAATTGCTCTTCATAATTTAACAGTGCTTGAACTTTTTCTAATGAAAGATTACTCGCATCAAGTGTAGTAGTCATTTTTTTCACCAGTTTAAAAATATTATTGGTTATACTGATGTGTTAAGATACTTCTTACAAATAGCTTTAAGAACTTGTAACAATTGAATAGACGAATCAGGACGAATTAAGTTTAATTCAGGCAGAAGTTGGTAAACGGGAGGATTTCCTCGCTCAATATACACAAACTGATACCCTAACCCATTTGTAGTTAAACCCCAAACAAACGGTTGATTTTCTAAACTCTTGTATGCGTAGGTTAGTAGCTGCGGCAATCCCTCCATTTGGTGAACTGTGCTATTTTTTGTCTCTATAACCAAAATCCAGAATGGTGTTATTTCAATTTCTTCTTCAATTTCTCTGTTGACTGCTAATATATCCATACGCCCTTTAATCAACTTATCCTTGTCTTCTACCAAAATATCAGCGATTTTTTCTTCTAAAAGTATTTTGATGCGAGGAGTATAAAATCCTGCTAGCTTAAGTAGAGGCGCCAAAAATAAAAACCTTATTTGCCCTTCACTAATTTTTCCATCTCCATAGTAGGAGTCAAACAACTCCCTAATTTCCTCTAATTCCTGCTGCTCAGATTCAGTTAAAGGTTCTAAAGTCAACAAAGACGTAAAGGAGTTGTTAAAAGTTGATTGAAATTTTAACAGTGCTTTGACTTTATTTAATGTAAGATTACTTGCATCAAGGGTAGTAGCCATTTTGTAAAACCTTTCCTTGCCTGTATGGTATAATAGTACCAAAAGGAAAATTATTTTCGCTCCTACCATAATGAATCTTTATAAAAGTAAGATAGATGCTTTATAGATTCAATACAATATACGGGTAAGTTCCTTTGATACGCTTTGGAAAGTAAATAAGAATATAAAGAGCAATATATTTAGTGTTACGATGTTGTTATTTAAGGTTCACAGACGTTCAAAAATCTTGCATTTTTAGGTAGCTGGTGCGTAACGCTATAAGTCTTATTGCTGCGTTGAAATTTTTATCAGCGTTACGCACCTTACGTCACTTTCACTAACATATCACTGACTTCTGTACTTAATTCTTCGTCACGCTGTAATGACTCTATTAGTTGAGTCGCTGTCTCAAACTTTTCTGGTTCTATTTCTAACCAACCACGTAGAGAAAAAAAGTATGACATAAGGTGAATTTATCTATATAAATCTTAACATAATTATATAAATATCTTGTGGGGTGGGCATCCTTGCCCGCCCTGACTCATAAATGCCCGCCCTGAATGAACAGGCAGGGATGCCTGTTCCACAAGATGATTAATTTAATTTTTGGAAATTTCTTATGGGTTGAATAATATTGTAGTATTTACAATGGTTTGTGGTATGGTTTAAAGTTTGAGGCTAGTGGTAAGGACTGAAGTCCTTATTACGGGGAGGGGTTGGGGCTTCACAAAAATTTTTCTTTGATTATAATATTTCCCTGTTGCAAATATCACTATAGTTGGTACACTTATACTTTATTGGCTTGCTTGAATAAGTTTATATATAAAAGCGGCGCCATTAAAACAAACACGTTCCTCACACACCTACCCAAGACAAATACCCGCTTATGGTTCACATCAAGCGCGTTGAACTTACAAATTTTAAATCGTTCGGCGGCACAACTTCAGTTCCTCTATTGACAGGTTTTACCGTTATATCTGGGCCTAATGGTTCTGGTAAGTCGAACATTCTGGACGCGCTACTGTTTTGCCTTGGTTTGGCAGGTTCTAAAGGGATGCGTGCAGATAGACTTCCTGATTTGGTTAATACAACACAAGTGTCAAAAGGACGTTCGACGGTTGAAGCTAGTGTTACCGTTACCTTTGATCTTTCTGATCATGAGCCGGATGCTGTGTTAGATGAAGATTTAACTGTTACGGTTATTGAAGATGACTTGTTACCAGACGAAGAAGAGGAACCAGAGGAAGAAGAAGTTAGCGAAGATGATAAAAACCGTAAGGAAAAAATTCGTGCGAAACCGGGTGAAGATTGGTGTGTGACGCGAAGATTACGTGTAACCCAGCAAGGTACTTATACTTCTAACTATTATATAAATGGCATTTCTTGCACTTTAACTGAGTTACACGAAGAACTCGAACGGTTACGGGTTCATCCTGAAGGTTATAATGTGGTACTCCAAGGGGACGTTACAAGTATTATCTCGATGAACGCGCGTGAACGTCGAGAAATTATTGACGAGTTAGCGGGTGTGGGAGCATTCGATAGAAAAATTAACCAAGCGAAAAAGACTTTAGAGGAAGTTAAAGAAAAAGAAGATAATTGCCGCATTATTGAGTCGGAGTTGGTAGCGCAGTGCGAAAGGTTAGCGCAAGATAAAGCTAAAGCCGAAAGATATCAGAAATTTCGTGTAGAATTTCTGGAAAAGCAAAAGTGGGAAGCTGTATTATCATGGCGAACGTTACAAAATCAGCAGGAACGCTTACAAACACAAATTCAAGCTGGAGATAAGCAAAGTGTAGAGCTAACTGAGCAGTTGACCAATGTAAATAATCAAATTGCTGCAAAAAATATTGAATTAGAGCAACTCAACTTACTCCTCAAAACTTTGGGTGGTGAAGAGTTATTAGCTGCACAGTCACAGTTAGCAAACCAAGAAGCTGAACGTAAACAGCTAACCCGGAGAGCTAGCGAGTTAAACGCAGCACAGCAAGAAACCTCTAAAAAGTTACAAACTACACAGTTAGAAATTGAGCAATATAGAAAAAATTTGCAGCAAATCACCGAAGCGCAAACTGTAGAGCAACAATCTATATTATATTGTCAGCAGCAACGCGCGTTAGTTCAAACAGCTTTAGAAGAATCTCGCGAAACTGCTGCTCAAGTTGCCGAAGCTTCGGAAGCTTGGGTACAACAGCAAACTGCACTCAACCGTCAAGTAGAAACTTTGCTACAAACTCTCGAACCGCAGCGTACAGAACAAGCGCAGTTAAGTGAGCGTAATTCACAGTTAAGAACACAAATTCAAGAGCAAAGTGAGTTATTACAGCGTATTGAGCCAGAATTAGCTGAAAAACAAAGTCAGTTAAATACACTCCAAGAAGAAGTAAATAGTTCAAATCAACCAATTCAAGATTTAGCGCAAAACCTCAGTGCTACTGAACAGGAATTACAGTTACAACAAGAAACACAAAAGCGTCTTTTAGCAGAACAGCGTGATAAAACCAGGCAATTAGATAAACTAGAAGCGCTTTCCCAAGCACAACAAGAAGCACAAGGAACAGGCGCCAGTAAGTTAGTATTGCAATCAGGTGTATCTGGGGTTTGCGGTTTGGTTGCTGAGTTAGGACGGGTTGAACCACAGTATCAGCTCGCTTTAGAAATAGCTGCTGGCGCCAGATTAGCGAATATTGTAGTAGAAGATGACTCTGTAGGCGCCGCCCTTATTGAATTACTCAAACAGCGTCGTGCAGGAAGGGCAACTTTTCTACCATTGAATAAAATTCAAGCAGCGAGAACACCTTCTGTTAGTGATTTAAGATATGCAAACGGTTTCATTGATTTAGCGGTTAATTTAGTTGAGACAGAGAACCGTTACCGCGATGTTTTTGGTTATGTGTTTGGTGGAACGGTGATTTTTGAAACTTTAAACCAAGCCCGCGCGCATTTAGGTAGATATCGTATAGTTACTCTTGATGGAGAATTGCTCGAACCCAGTGGTGCAATGACTGGGGGTAGCACTGGGCAACGTTCGCAATTACGATTTGGGGCACCGGAAACAGGAGAAACCGAAGAAGTAAGATTATTAAAGCAGCGTTTAACAGAGATTGAGCGCGTTTTAGAAAGATGTAGTGACGCAATTTTATCAATGGGCACCCGCGTCAAGCAATTGTCACAAGAATTAACAGAAAGTCGTCAAGCTAAACGTGAACAACAATTACGGTTAGAACAGCTACAGCGTGAAGTTAAAACCCTAACAGCACAAGTAGAAAATACAAAATCTCAACTCTCACAAAACCAAAACAAATTTACCACTGCTCAATCGCGCTTAGAAATATTAAATAACTCATTACCTGGTCAAGAAGAACAGTTAGCACAGTTACGGCAAACCCTAGCAACATTAGAAGCAGAACAAACACCAAGCGAATGGCAGCAAGTCCAAGCAGTTATCAAAAATAACGAGCAACAATTGAAACAACGCGAAACCGCACTACGTGAAGCCGAACAGCGCTTAACCAACCTAGAATCACAATTCACTCGTCTAACCGAACGCATCCAAGAATCAGAAACACGTATAACCCAATACCAACAAGAACAAACCAATCAAACAACCTTACTCTCCACACTCAGCACTCAACACTCAGCACTCAGCACTCAAATAGAACAAACGCGCGTTAAATTAACTGAACTAGAAGCAAACTTGGGAGAAGAGAAGAAAAAACGCGATGCACTCGAAGCAGAACTACGCGCGCATTTATTACGTCAGCAGCAACTTGAGTGGGAAGTTCAAAAATTAGAGGAGTCTCAACTCGCACGTCGAGAAGAGTTAACCCAAGTTCAAGAGCAGTTGCGAACTATTGCCCCAGATTTACCCAACCCATTACCCGAAGTACCCGTAACGGTGGATTTAGAGGAACTGCAAAAAGAACTCAAAAGTCTCAGCAAGCGAATGCAAGCAATGGAACCAGTAAATATGCTCGCACTCGAACAATACGACCGTACCCAAAACCGCTTGCAGGAATTAACGCAAAAACTCGAAACTTTAGAAGGTGAACGTACAGAACTACTATTTAGAATTGAAAATTTCACTACATTGCGTCAACGCGCGTTTAAAGAATCATTCGATGCTGTAAATGAAAACTTTCAATCAATTTTCGCAACACTTTCAGATGGTGATGGCTATTTACAATTAGATAACCCCGAAGACCCATTCATCAGCGGTTTGAACCTTGTGGCACATCCCAAAGGTAAACCAGTACAGCGTCTAGCTTCAATGTCGGGGGGAGAAAAATCGCTAACAGCATTGAGCTTTATTTTCGCCCTGCAAAAGTACCGTCCATCACCTTTTTATGCTTTTGACGAAGTAGATATGTTTTTAGATGGAGCAAATGTAGAACGATTAGCTAAAATGGTTAAACAACAGGCGCAATCTGCACAATTTATAGTTGTTAGTTTACGGCGCCCAATGATAGAATCAGCCGAACGCACAATCGGTGTGACTCAAGCGAGAGGAGCTTATACTCAAGTTTTGGGAATCAAGCTCAAATCGGAACATACATCGGCTTGATTTTTTGTTAATAATAGTGTATAGATTAACCGGATTCGAGAATCGGGACTCGGTATTAGAATGACCTCAGAACAAACTATTAGACGCTCGGATATTTTAAACACACAGGTAGTCACCAGCGACGCTAGGCGACTCGGTATTATTAGTCAGGTATGGGTAGACGTTGACCAACGTGAGGTTGTGGCATTTAGCCTACGAGACAGCCTGATTTCCGTTTCCGGTGTGCCACGTTACATGTACTTAGATAGCATTAGAAAAATCGCTGATGTCATCTTAGTAGACAACGAAGACGCAATCGAAGATATTGATGTCGAAGCTTATAGTAATCTCGTTAACTGGGAAGTTATCACCGAAACGGGTGAAGCTTTAGGTCGGGTACGCGGCTTTAAATTTGACACAGCAAACGGCAAACTATTAACAATAGTTATTGCATCAGTAGGACTACCTCAACTACCCGAACAAGTTTTAAGCACATACGAACTATCAATTGAAGAAATTGTCAGCACAGGTCCAAACCGTTTAATTGTATTTGAAGGCGCCGAAGAACGTCTCACACAATTATCTGTAGGTTTACTCGAACGCTTGGGTATTGGTCGGGCGCCTTGGGATAGAAGTGGTGACGATGAATACTACGCTCAACCTCGTACAGTTGCCGCAGACAAACAACTTCCTAGCGGTGTACCACTCGAAGCACCAATGGCAAAAGTTCGCACACCCGAACGAGTCGAAGAACCAGCATGGGACGAAGACGACTACGAACCCGCACCAGCACCAAGGCGCCAAGTAATGGAAGCGCGCGCCACTTATGAACCAGCACCTCGCTACGATGACGACGACGAAGACGATAACTGGAGTGAAGCATCTGGCAAAGACAAATACGAAAAAGCCAGTTACGAACCACCAAAACCAGTCATACAATACGAAGACGAAGACCTAGACCGTGATGCCTGGGATGATGACGAGGCGCCAACCCCATTAAACATCCCCGAAAAAGTCAGACAAAAACAACCCGAATACGACGAGTAAGGTCAGGTTGAAAAACTCTTGTGGAACAGGCATCCCTGCCTGTTCCTTTCAATTTTGGGACTTTTGGGACTCTAGAGGATGCCCATCCCACAAGATATATCCCATAAAATACATTTAATAAGAAAATTCAAATTACCTATGACATATTGATTCTTAGGCACCATTGCCTTATGATATAAATATATATGTACTAGGAATAACTTAAGTTTAATATTACAAAATTAATGAAGTTTAAGTATATTTTCTGCTAAGTATTAGAACTGTTTTCTAATGCGTCATATTATTAATGTCAATATAACCTCACTATATAGGTAGAGACATTAATTATAATTCTAAAAATACAAGTAAAGGGTAAAAGGTTTGATATTAGGCAAGGAGGGAAATATGAGTAAGACCCTTGAAATGCCAACGCTGTACAAGCGGTTGTATGCAATAGGACTACCAGCAAGGTTTATTCAAGAGAAAGCACTACCAGAATGGTGGGATGAGTCCCTCGAAAAAGACCCTGTAGCTGTTTTAGAGGCAGCAGGACGTATTGCAAAACGTCTAGGGCTTAATATGGCATCAGTTCTTGACCCTGATGCTCCCATTACTTTTAAACAATTTAGTAGCCCTAAATTTAAGAAAATGCAAAAAAGTAACGAAAATAGATTGATTGTTGCACAAGGGCTAGCAGCTCGCGTTGTTTAACTTACCAGCTTTTAAACCAGCGCTATATTGAACATTGTTTCGGCGCCAAGTTAATATTCCATCTGAACAATTGGCGCCACACTGTGATTCTGTAAAATAAGCAGTTGTGCAATTTTGTACAGGCTAGTGTCCTAAATTCTTGTACTCATAACACGTATTCTAAAAAACATTACTCAATTCGCTTAATAATTCTCTACTAACAGGCGCCGTATTCAAAATATCATGTTTCAAGTCACCCCATTTTTTTCCTTCGCGTGTTTTATTTAAACTGAGAATTTCAGCCGCATGAGGATTTACTATTATGGAAGCTGGCGCCAGTTGACCCAAAAGTCTTGCATGGCGATATTGAGGAGACTGTTGCAGCAACATATCTAATTTTTCAGCAAGTTCCAACGTATCTGTATTGGCTGTATCTAGTAAAAGGATATATCTGGCTGTTGGGATGTGGGTAGGTATGAAAGTTTTAAAGTTGGTTTCAGCCAAAGCTAAATTATCAAGTACTTGACGGACGAACTCAGAGTGTAGTTTTTCTCCAACTAAATCACTAATTTCTTGTGTGCGTCCGATAAACTCTAGACAAGGTGTAGCGTGATAGAAGTGGGTGACGCAAACTCGGTCTTTAATACGGTAACGGCATAACCCACCTTTTTGAGAAATAATAATTTCGTATACTTCTGCTTTTTTAAGTTCGTGGAGAAGATGTATATTACCTTTTTCGTCTTCAAACTCGAAAAATACCTCATCCAACATTGGTACACATCCATTTGCTGGTATGAGGGGAATGGTCATTGGCGCCTCAGTTGCTAAAAGTCCTTTACCCTGTACTAATACACCTGGGAAAAGCTTTCGTAATGTTTGGGCGCCATCTGCAGCGTTCGCACTGTCCCAACATGAAATTAGTTTGAGGTGGCGCCAGACTTTATGATATTGGGGTGCTTCCAACAGTAAGTTGTAGCGTTCGGCTGATATTTTAGTTTTTAACGACTCAGCTAGTTGTTTGTGATGAGTCTGTATATAGTCAAGAATGACTTTGAGAAAACTAGGACTCCATATTGAGATAATTTCTAGGTTTTCTGCGAGTAGTAGCGCTTGAGAAAGTTTGTGTTTAAATTCTTCAGCGTTTTGTATATGCTGTATTCCAGGAGGTGACACTAAAAAAGGACTGAGAATAGCACGTAACCAACCATCAAGATATTCAGAGTCATCTTGTAAAGTTGTAACATCTGTGGGTGGAGTTAACTGTGGTGATATACAAAAGTAAATTCTTCCTGTTGAGAATTTGGGACCATTGACAATTAAATCATGTGCCCAGACACAGAACATATGATTAAACGAACGACGTAAAGCTTTTGTATAAGGTATTAATTTTGCAGCACTGCGACTTCCTGATGTTTTTTCGTAAAAAATAATTGGTTCAGTAGTAAGCTTGTTTATACGACTTTCAATATCTTGGTATTCTACAATAGGTATTTGGCGCCAGTGTGTAATATTTAAAGATTTTCCATATTCACTTTGAGCAAAACGTTGGAAAAGTTCTTTCTGGAGATTTTTTTGCGTTAGTTCTGGGTTTTTAAGCGCGCGATTAAATCTATTTGCAGCAGGTGCGATAATTTTACCAAAAATTTGTATAAATATATTCATAATTATTTTACTACTGGAAGTGTGGTAGATATAGGTATGTAGGTGTTATCGTTAATATTTACTCCTGGTGCAATATTATTACCGGCGCCTACAAATACATTGCTACCAATTTTTACTTTTTTTACGTATAGTAATAAATCTTGTTTTTTTGGTTTAATTATATGAGAATAAATTCCAACTCCATACCCAAAAATCACATTATCACCTATTTCTATTAATCCTCTGTCAGCGATTTCTAATTTTGGTGTCCAGTAAACTTTTTTACCAACTGTTGAACCCCATAATCTTAACCACAGAGAAAACGCTCCTGGTATTAAGCGCAATATTGCTTCAAACACAGGAAATGTTATATAGATAGATTGTATTTGATGACTTCCCCACCAAGGTGAATATTCTTTGCCACAAAGATAACTAATATCTTCTTTTATCGGTAAAAAGTAATTATGTATTCGATAAATCAGTAAAGGGAAGATATAAATAGAAAAAAATAAACTTAGTACGCTAATAATTCCAGGTTGATAGCAAATTCCTAGAAATGAACTGAATATCATTAGCATGACTAAAGTTGGAAAAAAAGAAAGTACTGTACTTAGTAAAGTCATATAAAAGGAAAGAATAGTTTTTGCGATAAACTCAAATTTGATATGGCGCCTAAATTTTCTGGTTGTTTTTCATTATCAGAATAAGTACCATGTATTTTATCCCATATTTTAAAGTTTGCTCCATAATTACCTCCTTCGTAATTACGCGCGTGATGCCATGCATGGTCTTGTGGTAAAATTAACCAAGGTGCAAGTAAACGGTAAATTTTAGATGTTGGTTTAGGTGTGAATGTGCTATGGCGCCATAAATCTAATGCTGATGTTAAACTGGCACCGAAAATATACCAAGTTGGGTCTTGCAGTAAGTATATAAATAATGAGTGAACCCATAAATATATAATTAAAAAGCTTGTCCACAATGTATTGCGCGATGTTCCTACTACATCCATTGTTGTTACTGTATGGTGTACTTTATGCACTGACCAAAACCAAGGTGTGTGGAATATACGATGGTTCCAGTAGTATAAATAGTCTACGCAAATAAAGCTTAGGCTAAATGCTATTAATGGATGTAATGTCAGTGCGGATTTTAAAGTGGGGAGTAAGTTGTTATATAGTTGGAATACAACTGTGATTTGCAATATAGGAATAATAATTCCTTGGAAGCATAAACCAATCATATCTAAAAGCCAGTCTTGACGATTTTTACTGACTAGTATAGTTATAATGTTTTGATTGGCAAAAGTTAAAAATAGCAAAATAATAAAAGCAATAAAAATTAACATAAAATTCCTTCTCTGTGAACTCTGCGTCTCTGTGGTAAAATCTTTTTCTTACCACAGAGGCACAGAGAAACAGAGGTAAGAGATTAAAGAGAGTTTTTTATACCCAAAATTCTACATTTACTGATTTATTTGGTAGTTGACGAGGGTCTTTTCCATCTGTGATAGCATTACGTATAGACTCGACGAATATATGGATGGTATCTGCGGGTGTGTTGGCAAATTGGGCGCCGTATTTTTCGATAACTTCTGATTGTATTTTTAATGCTTCGATATCTTGATGGATAATATATTGTGCTGTCCAATGTACAAAGGGTCGTGCGAGTTTGTTCCAAATGCCGTAGTTATATGTGACATCGGTGTATACTAAGGTGGAGTTTTCGGTTTCTGGTATTGACTGACTTGTTATAAAAAGTTTTCGGTGTTTGCCCATGTCGTATTCAACGCTGGTAATATTGGGCATGTGAAATGTATCTATATGATGTATTTGTGATGCTTTGCGGTTGAGAAAGCGCGCGAACCATCCTAGGTTATTGGTTTCGTTCTGGTATTGGGCAATAACTGTACCGTTTTTTCTTTCTACCAACATTTCTAGTTTTTGTTGACGAGGTGTGCGAAACACTCCTGGGTGAACGCTAACTGTGTGGGGGATATCAATAAAATTTTCAGCACAGTTGGTGACGTTGTTTTGAAAACGGTTTATTACACGTACTGTTTCCCATCCTGGTTTTTGGTAGTTGGGCATCGCGAAAGGTTTAAAATCTTCGGATGGGTTGGATGAGAGTTTTATGTATACGAAACCGTCTTGTTCTGTGGTGTTGTAGGTGAGTGTTTGACGCGCGTTACATATACGAGGGTTGTTTGCTTCGGAGGGGATGGTTACGACTTTGCCGTTTTTGTCATATACCCAACCGTGGTAAGGACAGTGTATTTGTCCTTGATGAACTTTTCCTTTGGATAGACGACTGTTTCTGTGCATACATTTATCTCGTAGTGCCACAGGTTTTCCGTCTGGGTCTCGGAATATTACTAACCACTCGTTTAAAATTGTACGTGAAAGAACGGTGTTTGTTTTGAGTTGTTTGCTTTCACAAACTATGTACCAAAAATCCTCGAATTTCATATTTATATTAAAGGAGATATTTCAATATCATTTGTAAGTTGTATTTGACAAGCTAGTCTCGCTTGTTTATTTTCTGGTGCGAAGATTTCTAAGATTTCTTTTTCTTCTTCACTTGGTGGAGGAATGTCTCCTTTTATAGATACAAGGCAGGTTCCGCAAATTCCTGTTCGACATCCAAATAATATAGGGGAATTTTGTACTGTTAAATGTTCTGATAAGTTATCGTCTTGGTTAAGATGTATATCAGGATATTTTTGGTCAAAAGTAATTTTACAAACTTTTATATTCATTGTTATATCTCTTGTGGAGCGGGCATCCCTGCCCGCCTCTACTAATTTAAATTTTTTTATTTTCACCACAGAGGCACAGAGTTTACAGAGAAGTTATTTTAACCAAATAGAAACCCGGTTTCCTTTGGTGTTTAGTGCTGGGTTGTTTTATTCAGTGATGGGGAAACCGGGTTTCTTCGGGTTTATTAGACCACATTGAGGGCTGAAGTTGATTTACATATTGCATGTATTTTACTAGGGGTTCATCTATATTTAAAAGTGTATTAGGGTTATAATTAATATTGTCGTAAATCATGCCGTCTTCACCTCTAAGAAAGTAGTAAGCGGTTTTTGTTAGTAATAGTAATATTTTTGTTTTAAAGGCGCCTAATATACCTTTTCTTTTTTCTGCTATATATATAGGTTGAATGCGTGTTCCTTTATCTATAGGAATGTAAGCATAAATCATGTGTAATGGCGCCACGAATTTGACTTTCTTCATAATTGTTAAAAGTCCAATACATCCGTGTGCGTACCTCATTGTGTATTCGTAATAGTTTCCTAAAATTTGTCGTGCGAGCCTTTCTCTAGAAGTTGTATTGGGAAATTCGCCACTGAGGGTAAAATCTATAATGTCACCTCTAGCATTTGCTTGTAAAGATAATTTCATATCGATGTTCAATTTATGGACGGTTTGTAAATGTTGAGCATCGATACCGTTCATCATACAAATATGGTGATGACAACCTCGTTCAAACGGTTTATCAAACATTGTCATTAATGTTTTACCTTTGAGTTCGTCAAATTCTACTACACCTTCTGGCACCTTGGCATCAGGATAAATCCAAATAAAACCGTATTTTTCATCTATACTATAAGCTTGTAATTTAGCTTTTGCAGGAATTTCCTTTTGACAGGGAATATCTTGACAAGTTCCTTCACCGTCAAATGCCCAATGATGAAAGTAACAGCGAATAAAGTTACCTTCTACTTTTCCTATTCCTAGGTCGGTTCCTAAGTGTGGACAATATGCATTAAGTGCGTGGAGTTGTCCGTTTGCTGTACGAAAGATGACGATTTTTTGCCCGCATAATGTTAAAGATTTTACTTTGCCTTTTGGGATGTCTTTACTTGGACAAGCTATATACCATCCTTTGGCTATGATGTTGGGGTTATTGAAAATTTTCATGATGATGCAAACTGTTTGAATTTTTTAGTTTGATGTGCTAAATATTTAGAAATGTTATTAGACCCCATTAACGTCATTTCTTTGTTACTCTTCCATACATAATCGAGTTTTTCTAGGTAAACTTTATAAGATTCCATTGCTTCGGTATGTGTGTTGTAGCTACGATGTAGTCCTTCGCTTTCTTCTGTAAAACAGCGTCGCATCATTTCTTTTGCTTCGGCGCCATCCATACTAAACACAGGTGAACACAACATTTGGTAAACTGCACTATATAAAGCGGGGTCATACCAAAAAATACCGTTGATGGCTACAGAAAAGTGATAATGGTCTTTTTGACAACCTTGTAAACCCAGGTTAGCTACTAATTTTTCAAATTCTGTTGGTGGTTTGAGACAATCAATCACATCATGGGAGATAATTGTCGAACTGTTAAAGTGAAAACTCTCGTCCATGAAGTGATAGTAAGATATTTTGGCTGGTATAGGCGCCTGTTCTTGGTTAGGATGTTTTTGGTAATAGTTACTTAGCTTATGCTGTACGAGTTTACCGTTGAGTGTTCTAACTCCCCGTACAGTAAAATACTGACAAGCCAAAAAGGTGTTATCTGCCGAAAGTAACCCAAAAGCTTTTAATTGCAGTTCTTTCCATTTGCGCTTGAAATAGTTAGTGTCGGCAAAAACCATTGTTTCGGCAAACGGACTTCGCATGGGATAACTAAATATACGTTTACCAAATAATGCTGTTTCAACTTCGTTCGCTACCGTTTTAAAAGCATTGATGTGCGCGCGTTCTTGACTCGATTCTAAATCAAGGGTGTCGCAAACTATGCGAAAATCTTCTTGGGCGTAAAGTCCGGCTGCACTCGTTTGGTTAAAATAAATGGTGGCAATTTCTGCGGAGATAATTTGCGAGTAATATGCTACCCAGTAAAGTTGATTTAAAATAATGCGTTGGCTAGAAGTTGCTTGTTCCCATAGGGGAGTGCCATACATTAAGGAAAATTCTTCAGGGTTCCAGTATTCGTTTTTACAATCTTCGTAATTGAAAGCAGCAGATGCAGCATCGAGTAGTGCAGTGTGGTCTTGCTGTTTGTTACGTTTGTGGTTTATTTCTAGTCTACGGTTGACTACAGTGTTATACATTGTTGTGGTGAAAAAGGTGTAAAAGAGTTACGCGCGTCTAGTTCCTGAACTATTGAGACAGTTTGCGGGTTTGTCATTAAGCCGCGCAGTAAGTTCAAACGACTGCTACTATGATATTCGGCGCCTAATTGTTGAAATACGGCGATTTTCTGCTGTCGTGATAAACTGCCTTTAACTTGTTCGACTGCTGCGACAACACCCTGTGGTCCGACTTGTACCATCTGTAGAAAAGATGCAAGTACTTCAATAATGGTTTTTTGACTTTGATGTTCTATCGAAACTTGCTCGCATAACCTGACACCAGTAGCATGGTGACGACTTTCGTCTTCTAAAAAGCTTTGTAATACTACTTTGAATTCTGTGTTTATACAGTTTTTTGCCAAGTTTCGGTAATGTGTTAACCCCCATCCTTCGAGTATTACTTGCAGTACAAATATTAGTACAGCTTTCTCAGAAGTTTCAGCGACATCAGTGAGTAGATGCAAGAAAGGGTTATTTGTAGAAACTAGTTCGGGGTTTGGTAAGAAAGAACTTATTTTAGCAAGGTGAGTGACTTCATCTGCGCTAAATAATGCGTAGAGCATTCGTTCTTCGGTAGTTTCTGCGAGCATGACCATTTTTGACATGTAACCAATACCTGCTTTTTCAATAAAGTAAGCTTCTTCTAACAGTGTTTGGTTACAAAGGTGTAAAATTTGGGTTTGTTCTTCTGGAGTACTAGCTGAGAAAATATCGACTTTGTGTAAATCAAAATGTTCTGCATCCCAGTAAATTAAGTCTGTAGAAGATTTTATTTTCCCCACTTTACTTTGAAGCGCAGAGTCTAATATTCGACGCAGCTTATCTTCTTTAGAAACATGAGGTATATCAAAACCAGTAATCTTGTAATTCATAATAATCTCTAAATACTCTCTTCTCTCTGCGTTCTCTGTGTCTCTGTGGTGAAAAAAGATATTACCACAGAGACGCAGAGGACACAGAGGTTAATATAGTTATTCCCATGTTGACCATACTCGCGGTTGTTGTTTTTCTGCGTGGTGGATAAATTGCATGATGGAGTTATCAGCTTTAGTAGGTGTTTTCAAATCGAATTTAATCGTTTGGAAAATTTTAGTATCACCTTTAGCAAAGTAATTACCAACTGCATTAGTTAAAGCCAATACTATTCTATTAAAAATCCAACCAAGTATTCCCGCGCGCTTTTTAGTAATTAAAATTGTTTGCCCTTCAGTTTTTCCTCCTTCTAATAGTCGCAACGTAAACATAATATGAAAATGTAAAAAGTCGGGACCAACTGTCACTATACCTGTACTACCATACCAATAACACATATTATATGTCACAGCATTTTTATAAAAGGGACGAATTAATTTCAGGAATAATGAATTTTCTCCTCCGCGTGTAGTATTACTAAAAGTGATGGCGTTTTGAAGCTCATTTTTCTCAAATACTATTTTGACAGGAAAATTATGAACTGTGTTGAAATGGTGAGCATCTATAGCATTCACCATCACAACATTCGGGTGACAGTTCTTAATAAATCTTTTTGCTAAAGCACTATCACATTCTTCGTGTTCTAACTCAGGAACGAAAGGTAAGGGTAAACGTTCAGAGGGCGCCGTTTTTCCTGTCCATACCCAAATCATTCCGTACTTTTCTGCTGTTGGCCAAGTATTTATTTTGACGGGTAAAGCTTCGCCTATACAAGGTATTTCTATACATGTCCCGTCAACATCAAATTTCCAGTTGTGGAAAAAACAGCGCAGTGCATTACCTTCTACTCTTCCCTCTGCTAAATGGGCGCCCATATGTGGACAATATGCATCAACAGCAGTAACTGAACTGTCTTGTCCTCGAAATATTGCTAAGTCTCGACCCATAAGAGTTACAGGTTTAACTTGACCTTTTTTAAGATGATGTGAAGGTAATGCCCAGTACCATCCTTCGATAAAATATTCTGGGCTATTAAACATAAGAAACCTGGTTTCTATTCGATAAATTAATTTTCATTATAATCTTTGAGAAGAAACCAGGTTTCTAGAAAACCAAATCCTTCTACCAGCTTTTGTTAAATTTTCTTCACTAATTTCAGCTAAACAAACTAACTCATCACCTCGTATATAACCTGGGTTATGTTTGGCAAAGAATTCGATATGTGGGTCTTGTAGACGTTCTAATGGAATTTGTTTTAACTCGTCGCGAAGTATATGAGGATGTGGAAAACGAACTATTCCTGCTATATGTTTATAAGACTCACCAAAGCGCTGATAACCTAAAAAGTGCATTAAGTCAGAGATACTCTCTGGTGTAGCTTTATCATATCGCGGATAAAACTCCTGCCAAAATATCGGTAGAAATCTATAGGTACGAAAACCACCTGAAATTAACAACCAGTATAATTTACCTTCTGGGTACTGGCGCCTAATTTTCTGAACTGAAGTTATCCAAGTGCGAGACAGTGTAGAACTCGACCAAGCACTAGGGTCTACAATCGTATCTCCAGAATAAACTATATTAATATTTTCATTATTAAATTGCGTAGTGTATATTAATAATGTCGAAAAACCTTTGAGTTGTTGAGTTTTCTGGTCTTCAAGCAAAATAACCCAGTTTTTCTTACTCAAATCTGAATCAAAAACATCTCGCCTAACCCCATCAAAATGATTACCAAGCAACAAATACATGGCATCTTTTTGACTATTCGATAAATATTCTATTTCTAATACTTGGCTTTTCATAAATTGTATATAAAAGATAATTATGTTGCTCTGTTATCACTACTGTAATTTGTTCTTGAGGGTAGTGTATTGAGGTATGTGTCAGATGTTATACTGGACTAAATAAATTTTTATGGCGCAACTACAACGTATTACTATATCTCCGCACCAAATTAGAGATAATCAGGTTGTATTAGAAAAAGACCAGCTTCATTACCTAACTAGGGTTTTACGCTTATCTGATGGTGATAAATTCATTGTCATGGATGGGGTGGGAAAATGGTGGTTAACTTCCTTACAGTCCGAGTACGGTGAGATATTAGAAGCTTTAGAGGTACAGACAGAGTTAAAAGTATCTATCAGCTTATTGTTAGCACTGCCAAAAGGTAACGCCTTTGATGATGTAGTACGTATTTGCACGGAATTAGGAGTTGATACAATTGTTCCGATAATAAGTGAGCGTACTCTTTTAAAACCTAGTTCGCAGAAGCTTGAACGTTGGCGCCGAATAGCAGCAGAAGCAGCAGAACAATCTGAACGTGCGTTTGTTCCAGTTATTTATGAACCAGTTAATTTTACTCAAGGGTTAAGTTTATTTGAAGCTTCACAAAAGTACATTTGTGAGGGACGTGGTGATAACCCGCATTTACTGAAGTGTTGGCGCCAAGTTGGGGAAAGTAAGGTAAAGGTTGTTATTGCTATTGGACCCGAAGGAGGGTGGACTAAAGAAGAGTTAAAAAATGCTGTGAATGCTGGGTTTAAAATGGTTTCGTTGGGTAAAAGAATTTTACGTGCTGTAACGGCGCCTTTTGTTGTTTTATCTATTTTGGCTGCCGAGATGGAAAACGACTCGTAATAAGGACTTCAGTCCTTACCATCAGCACCTCTAAATAAATATCCGAAATTTCTACGTTTTAGTTTTGGGGGGGAAAGCACTAAAGTGCTTACAACATAGTGCTTACAACGTGACGTAACCTAACATACTATATATATGATTGAATCTGTTGCAGCTGCCTTTGAACAAAAAGATTATAAAACTGCTGGTAAGTTACTTAAACAGCTTTTACAAGAATCACCAAAAGACCCTTGGGTTAAGTTTTATGTGGGAAGACTTCAAGAGGTGTCGGGAAAATATCAAGATGCTGAAAAAATTTATCGGCGCCTGCTTCGCGACGAAACTAATAGTAAAATAGTGGCTCAAGCACGTCAAGGTTTACAGCGACTACGCGAGTTTGAGGAGGAGGAACGTAAACGCGGTATTTCTGAAGCGATGGGAGATACTCATGGTAATGAAGCAGGTGTATTGATTTTAGAACCTATAAGTAACGAGTTAAAAACACAAGCTGCACTCTTATTTGCGAAAGTTACTCAAATCGATGCTTATAGTGCGAGGTTGTTATTGCCAAGTCGGGGTTGGCGCCTGTATCGAACTGGGGCGATAGGGGAGTTAAAATATTATGGGGAGCAATTACAGCAAGCTGAGATACCCTGTTTTTGGTCAACGCTCGCAGCATTACAGCAAATTCAGGTTTTTCAAGTTGATTATTTTCAGAAGAGTGAGTCAAATAGTAGGCAAGTCACTGTTGTTTGTCATAACCAAAGTAAACAACTTGGTTCGCTGACGTTTGAATGGAATGAAGTTAAAGCACGTGTCGTTGGGTTATTGCCTATTTTTGAAGAAGTTGTAGACCGTAATGCACGAGGAAAACTTGAGCGCAAAACTCAAACCCTAGACTATGCACAATTTTGCGATTTACATATTCCTAGTAGGAAATGTATTTTAAGAATATTCGATGGTGGATACGAATGGAAGAAAGGAATCGAAATTACTCCACCAAATAGTCAAAATACTGTTCGTATTAATTGGAATAATTTATCTAGTTGGCTTAATGAACAATTACCACAAGTAAAAGTTTGGTCAGATTTTACACCTTTTGCTGAAACAGCGTTAGACCAAAACGAAATGCTGAGTCATATTCAGTCTAATGTGCATCTCTTTCGTAAAGAAGCAAGTAACTGGGACTCAGCATTTCAGTTATATAGTGGATTAGTTTTTTTTAAAAGTGCTGAGTGTTGAGTGCTGAGTGCTGAGTGCTGAGTACTGAGTACTAACTCCTAACTCCTAACTCCTAACTCCTAACTCCTAACTCATAACTTTTAATTACTTCTTCTCGGTTGGTGTTTTGACTTTGCTAGCCATTTCCAAGAATGAGTTCATGTTTGGACCTGGACGACGACGACCGTTAGAGCTAGGAGTCATCAAATATTTTGTAGCAAAGTTGGTTTCTGTAGGCAATTGTACTTCGGCCTTTTTCGCTACTGCTGCTGCTGCTAGTTCTGATGGGTCTTTCGGTCTAGCTTCTGCTGCTTCTTTTTCTGCTCTTGCTTTCTTCGCAGCATCAATTTTAGATGCTTTTGCTGCTGCCGCTGATTCTTTTCTGGTCATTTTACCATTTGATGAAGCAGTTGCAGGCGCCATTTCAGGTGTGGGTTTTGTTTCTTCTTTTACTTCTTTTACTTTTGCAGCAACTTTTTCTTTTTTGTTCTCTATATCTTCTTTTACATCAGAAATTTTGTGTCCTACCTCTTCCTTTACGTCAGCAATTTTCTCTTCTACTTCTTCCTTAAGTTCTAGAAAAAAGTTGTTGTCGCTTCTTTTTGCTAAATTTTTGATAAATCCGAACATGATTATTGACTCTCCGTTTGCTCTATTTGCTAATCGATTAAAATCGTAAAGAATCAGGTAAATTCTTACCCTTTTGAATAATTAATTGACGCTGATAGCTTCAACTAAACAAACAACAGGCAAAATTTCATTTGACCAACTTTGCCTCTATTCTAATAAAAATTAACTCATAAAACTAGGGGAATTACCTAACTTTTAATTTGTTCGTTAAATTGTTACTGCTCTTTGACTTAAGTTTACTTCCTATAACTAGGTACTTAGTTAACTATAGTTCCTAAAAGCACAGTGTTTCTTCAATAAAAAGTTCACACTAAAATAATACCAGAATATAACCTCCATAAAATATATGACACCCCACGAAATTATTATGAGATTTATTTCTGCTCAAGGCAATCATTTTTATCATTATTATTTACAAAAATTTACATAACTTTATCCTGTAAACTGATTCTCATCCTCGAATTAGCATGAGAATCTCATGGTATCTCAAGCAAAAGTGCTTTTAGGCATTGGTTTCCAGTTACGCTTAAGATATTATATCAGCTAGCATGTTATATTTTTTACCTAAAACATCAGTTAAATTATTGAGATGGAACGCAACCCAGTAATACTAGTACACGGTATCAATGATACAGGCGCCGTGTTCAACAAAATGGCGACCTTTTTGAAAAAAGAGGGGTGGTCAGTACACACACTCGATATGATTCCAAATAACGGGGATGTTGTACTGGAGAACCTAGCTAGGCAAGTAGCCAAGTACATATCAACAACCTTTGCACTGCAACAACCCATAGATATAGTTGGCTTTAGTATGGGAGGACTAATAAGCAGGTACTACATCCAGCGACTAGGAGGAATTTTTCGCACACAAAGATTTATAACCATCTCCTCACCACACAACGGAACCGTAGCTGCTTATGCCTCACAACGTCCTGGTTGTGTGCAAATGCGTCCAGATAGTTTATTTATCAAAGACCTGAACAGCGACGTAGAAATATTAAAACAACTCAGTTTCACTTCCATCTGGACACCATACGACTTAATAATAGTGCCACCTAACAGTTCAGTACTGCCATTTGGGAACGAAGTAATAATACCCGCACTAACTCACCCGTGGATATTAACCGACATCCGAACAATTAAAACAGTAGCCGAAGCACTACAAACCCCCCCGCACCCCCTCGTAATAAGCACTTCAGTGCTTACAAACCCCTCTCACCAATCAAACCAAACTCAGGACTACCAAAAATCGCCTCCGAGTCACGATAAAATTTAAACTCCATCAAATTATAAAAAGGGTCTTCCAGAAAGAAAGTTTTGTGTTCCAAAGGACTACCAACAAAACGCTCCTTAGCCTCCTCCCGAAACAAAAGCTGGCGCCGAAGTGCCCTATCTAACAACTCTTCCCAGTCCTTCTCATCAGTAAACACAAGCCCAAAATGTCTTGGGTAAATACCGCGTTGAGGTTCTAAAGGTTCCTTAGTAGTATGCGCCACTAATTGATGACCGTACAAATTAAGAATAAGCGCATGTCTATTTTCGCGACCGGCAATACAGCCCAAACCATCCACATAGTAAGCTTTAGCCTGGGCAACATCAGTAATTGGAAAAGCCAAATGAAATATAGTCTTCATATACTGTACTGTGGCACAGACCTTCTTCGCCTGTGCAGTGGACATTCGTATGGTGGGCAATGCCCACCCTACTATTATAAGAATTCTTACAGTTGTTTTAACGCTAACAAACAGGCGCCATAAGCAGGCTCATACCGTGGCAAAATCACTCTTAAATTACCAAACTCAGCATTAATAGACGCAATAAACTTCTCCCGGATATTAGACTTTCCCTTCCAAACACTACCCACAGTAACAATTTCAAAATCATCCCCTACTAATTCTGTAACCACCACTTTTGTTGCCTTTACCAACTCCCTCACACCCTCATCAATAATTCTCTTTGCAACTTCATCTCCATTTACAGCAGCATTATCAACGACAGGCGCCAAACTAGCAATTTCCCTTACACCCCACCCACGACGATAAACAACTTCAATTAACTCCTCAATACTCTCTAACCCAAGTTTATTTTTAAAATCTTCAACCAAACTAGTTGAGAGTTCGCGTCCATCATACGCGCGCATCGCAGCTTTCATTCCAGCAACAGCAATATAATAGGCGCCACCTTCATCACCTAAAATATAACCCCATCCACCAACACGCTTAGTTTGTCCTTGCTCGTTACGTCCAAATACAATAGTACCAGTACCAGCAGCAACAACAATACCAACATCATTAGCAATACCACCAACTAATGCAGTTAAAGCATCATGGCAAATAATTATATTATTAGGTGATATCCACTCAATCGGTAAATTAGGACTTTGTTGTAAACCTCTAACTATAGCTTGTATAACTTCGATATCCTTAGAACGTCCGGCGCCTGCTAATCCTAAACATATTGCTTTAACTTCGATTTTTCCTGGGATTTTTCCTGTTTGTTCAATTGCAGCTTTAATTGCTGATTCTATAGATATTAAAGCAGCATTGGCGCCGATACTTTGGTAATTTGAGGCGCCGACTTCACCACGTCCTAATATTTGTTTTTGAGAATTCATCAAAAGACAAACAGTTTTGGTTCCACCACCATCAATTCCTAAAACATTGTACATAAGTTAATTTGTAAATAATTTATAGGATGTATTTCTACTTTACGTCATTTAATTCCTGTATTTAGATTCACTTTTATTTCTCACAAACCCTGTAAAGTATTCCCACCAATAAAAAGGTTGAGTGGATAATGGTAACTTGGTAGTTATCTTGCATCCAGCAAAACTAATTGATGGATGCACAACTTTATCTAAATGGTAAATGTTCGCAAGCCACAAGAGTTAGTACAGCGTATTTCTTGCTCACTAAATCTACTATTGTTTTTACGACTGCCAAATCACCTTTATTTTTTGTATGATGCTTCAATTTTTTTTTAAACCAAACTTCTTATGTTGGTAAATTTATCATAAGTATGGTACAATATTACTAGACTAAGAAAGCTTCCCAAAGACTTTAAAATGGCTTTAAAACGAGCGTGGCAGGACTCGAACCTGCGGCAGATTGCTTAGAAGGCAATTACTCTATCCACCTGAGTTACACGCCCAGTCTACGTTACAAGTATTTTATATCAATTTAAAAAAAAAAGCAATAGTTTTTTGTAAATTTTAGTAAAGACTAAAATCTAGGTGTAAGATATATTGTTACTCATATAATCACAGAATAGCATTGATGAGGCGCCGGATGGATAGTTAAGTTGAATAAAAGTAAAAATATGCTAACTTGTATCCAGTATATTGATATACAAGATACAAAGTAAACACAATTGACTTTCAGAGTCAGTGTGCTGTTTATAAAAAATAACAATGCCCCTGTCAGGAGTAGTGAAGCGTTTGTCATGTTCATTTTAAAGCGGCAGGATGTTGAAATATCAACCATTCAGCACCCAAAGCGGGACCAGCAGGTGCCCATTCTTTATTATCAGGGGCAAACTTTTCGGTTGATAAGTGTATTTCGAGCAAATCAAGAAGAAGAAGCCAAGGCATTATGGCGTGAGTTGACGGATAATCGAGGTAAAGCTTGTATTCTTCTCGAAGAACCAGACCGTTATAGCGTTTGGGGAAAAGTACGTCTTGAGCAATTAGGTACAGAAACTGAAGATTCAGTAAAGACAACGACTTTGCTTGTAGCTAGTATTTTATTACTACAATCGATACATATTGATATAGAAGAACTTTTAGGCGCCCGACAAGCCGCATTATTTGAAAAAGATATGGCAGAAGTGTGTAGACAAAAGCAATATCCCCAAGCATCTTTACCTGAATCATTTAAATATTTGTTAAACGTCAACCCATTACAGGCATCTCAATTGCCAACCTGGCAGGAAAATCATATAGTCACGTTTTTAACTGAACTGCATAGGTTGGGTAAAGTTTATTTTGGAAACACAAACTTTGCTCATCCTGTTGTCGATAAATTACAAGAGATGTCAGAAAGTGACCGTTCGTTTTTTATAAGTTGGCTCAATCAATCGCCTGTGAACAAAATTTGGCATTAGTGTTTAGTAGTTTTACTTAGGCTTAAGTTTGGGTAAAGCGAGTATATTGTGGGTTTAAGCGGTTTGAACAGCAAGCAGCGAATCAAACTGAGTTAAAAAAACTACAACACGTATAGCACAAATAAATTAGTATGAGTAACACTTATAAGAATTCGTATCCATCTACGCTGTTTTCAACCCAGAATATCGTATTAGCTAGTCTAGGTTGGGGTGTGCTGACACTTTTGTACTTTCTGTTATTTAGCGCTGAGGTTCCTTCTAGTGACGGGAGTTTAAAGCGGGCGGATTGGTACATAATTGGTACAAATATTTTTGAAGCAGTGGCTTATCTTGGTGCAGGTGTTCTATGCTTAAGAAATTGGCGCAGCCAAGCTTTGGTGAGCAACCGCAATGTTTGGCTGTTGATGGGCATAGGTATGCTTTCTTTCTTTTTAGGAGGAGTATTCTTTGGCTACACAGAAATTGTTTTAAAGCAAGACCCATTCCCTTCAATTGGCGATGTGTTTTTCGTGATTACCTATATAGTTGTGGGGGGAGCAATGATTTTAGCAGTGGCTTCGAGACGAATTAAACTAGAGTCTTGGCAGTGGATTATCATAGCGATGATTGCTATATGTGGTAGTGCGCTTGCATGGTTAATATCGAATCAACCAGCGGGTGTAGAGAAAGACAAGGTTGAAGAGTGGGCAGTTCAAATTGCTCCACTATTAAACTGGTTTTATGTGATTAGTGACGTGTTGTTATTAATCATTGCTACAGCTTTACTGCTAGCATTTTGGGGTGGGCGTGTTTCTTTATCTTGGCGAATGATTGCAGCCGCAGCATTTTCGCTATATATCGCAGATATGTGGCAAAAATACGCTACTACGTGGATACAAAATTATCAAAGTGGAGGGATACTAGAAGTGTTCTATGTATGGAGTG
This sequence comes from Calothrix sp. PCC 7716, assembly GCF_019977735.1. GTDB lineage: Bacteria > Cyanobacteriota > Cyanobacteriia > Cyanobacteriales > Nostocaceae > Dulcicalothrix. Next base: position 3,562,639 of record NZ_AP025018.1, read on the forward strand.
GAGTGTTATTTGGTATGGGTGCTGTCTTAGAATATGACGCATCTCTCAATCGTTCGCGCCGCGAACGTTCAAAAAAACGAGCCTAGATTTGGTATCTACCGTGAGAAAACTAACAGAGTCAGACAAACAAGAGATACTTAAGTGCTATCGCGAGAGTGCTGAAACAACTTCAACCTTGGCGGAGAAGTACGACGTTAGCAACTCAACAATTAGTCGTTTGCTAAAAAGTACTTTGCCCGAAGATGAGTATGAGTACCTTGTTTCGCTTAAGCGAGCAGCGCGTACACCAGAAGGAAGAGCTACGGTAAGTTACGAAAATATCCCAGAGTTTAACTCACAACTTGTAATTCCCGAACCTGTTGTAGAAGTTGAAAAACCAGCAACTCCTCGCAAAACGAAACTGCCTCCTGTAGCACTAAAAGAACCACAACCAGAGGCTCCGATGCCAACAGAAGCAATTGAAGGTGAAGTTGGGGTTCGCAGGGTACGTAAAAAACGCTCTTCCGCAGAACTTGAGGCGCCTATAAATGTTCGACCTGTTGCAAAACAGTTAGAACTGCTAGAAACAAAATCATCCAATGTGCCTTCTTATCAAAATTCTCAATATCAGGAGGATATTCCAGAGGATATACGTGCTGATACAACAGCAATGCAGTTAGAAGCAACGCAAAACACTTTTGCTGAGATGTTTGGCGAGGAACTACTCGATGACCAAGGGGACGACTTAGATGATTTGGACGACCTAGATGATGAAGACGATGACGACGATGAAGAATGGGAGGCGCCTCGACCATTAGTAACTCGACGTGGTGATAGCTTAGTTAGAGTTTTACCTCTATCAGCAGCTAGTTTACCTAGAACCTGTTATCTCGTCATTGACCGCGCCGCAGAACTAATCACCCGTCCATTGCGTGATTTTGGTGACTTAGGGCAAATACCCAATCCCGAAACGCAGCAACGTACCTTACCCATATTCGATAATCATAGAGTCGCAAAACGGTTTTCGACCAAACGCGACCGCGTGATTAAAGTTCCCGACAGCCGGATGTTGCACAAAGCCCGCTATCAATTGCAAGCTAAGGGCATAACCCGCTTGTTAATCGACGGTCAGGTTTATTCATTATCCTCTGTGTAGTTATATAATCATTAGTCAGTAGTCACCTTAAAGATGGACTATGAACAATGAACTACATTATTAAGCAGGGCGCCTTGAGGGTTAACAGCTAGTTAGCCCTCATTGTTTGTTTAATTACATCACTATAAATTTAGTACATATGGAATACTGCATAGTAATGGTGACAGCTAGTTCGCAGCAAGAAGCAGAAACCATAGCCAAAAACCTTGTAGAATCCAAACTTGCCGCCTGCGTTAACATATTTCCTATTCAATCAATTTATACATGGCAAGATAAAGTTCATAACGAGCCTGAATTTCAATTGTTTATCAAAACCGACAGGCGCCTATTTGACAGCATAGAAACTAAAATCCGTGAACTGCACTCCTACGAAGTTCCCGAAATTATCGTCCTTCCCATTCTCACAGGTTCACAGCCTTATCTCAACTGGATTTCCGAAAATACCAAAAACCCGTAGCACGGGCGTCTCGCCTGTGCAGCCACATTATTATTTTATACCACAGAGGCACAGAGAACACAGAGAGGAATTTTCCTAGAGGATATATTTTTATGTGATTTATCCTCTAGGAAATTGCCATGCTTACAGTGGAATGTTTATTTATTATCTAATGCTTTAATAAATCGATTTACTAAATCAATAATGTCATCTTTACGCGCGATTTGGTCTATCCAATCTGCAGGTATGTTTTCCACACCGTAATAAATGCCTGCCAACCCACCTGTTACTGCTGCTGTCGTGTCAGTGTCACCTCCCAAATTTACAGCTTTTAGTACTGCTGACTCATAATCAGAACTATTTAAAAGACACCACAATGAAGCTTCAAGCGTATCAATTACATATCCATCTGAACTAATTTCCTCTAATGGTAGTTTATCAATGGCGCCACTAAAGACTCTCTGAAAATGCTGCATCTCTGTACTATATTCAGGAGCGCTATAAATACCCTGAACTTTCTCTAAACCTTGTTGGTAAGCTTGATAAGGTTCGGCGCCTTCTAGTAAAGCAACTGCAATACTAATATAGATACCACAGGCTATTTGTGACCTTGGATGAGCATGGGTGATACATGACACTTGATGTACCCGTCTGATTAATTCAGAAAATTCTAACTCTCTATGTAAATAAGCCATAGGCAAAATACGCATGAGCGAACCATTACCATTACTGTTCTCAGTTTTACCTCCTGCGTCTACGGGTGAGGCGCCTTGTTTCCAATTGACAATTGCCAAAAAAGTTGTGTTTCCAACGTCAAACACTTCCCCTCTGGCAGTCCAATAACTTTCTTGGTACCACTGCCAAAACGACTTTGCTATCGCATCGAGTGAAAACCCATTACATAAACTTTCTACCAAGCAAAAAGTCAGGGAACTATCATCCGACCAAGTACCGGGTGGTTGATCCCATGTCCCATAACCCTGCATTGCTGTTACTGGTGTGTTGGTTCTTTCAACGCGACTTGTAAATTCTACAGGTACTCCTAAAGCATCACCAACACAAACACCCATTAAACCAGATAAAACTTTATTTGCACTTAGCATTTTCGCTCATAAGATATTGCGTATCATTTATAACTTATTTGTTCCCGAAAATGTGACAGAAAAAAAAGTGTCATCTTAAACATCTTATTATCCTGTGTTTTCGTTAAAAGGCTGTAAAAATAATGTTTTTTACATATTACCTGCTGAAATCACTGTTTATAAATAACAACTTTGACCATAGAAAAGCAGAAAAACAACTGGAACCTTTTAGTATTTTTTTCGACCTTAAATATAAAGCGATACTTACAAATTAGGTTAAAAATATGAAAGGTGTGATGAAGTCTTTTGTGACAATTTCTGCATTGTCTGCTTTAGCAATTGCTCCAATTTTTATGTCTGCTGGTTCCGCTAGTGCGGTGCCTAAAAAAGGTACTGATGCAAGCTACGTAGGTGTTGGTATTTCTGCTGGTGTCACCAATGGTGGTCAAAATGGAGACGCTGCAACTTTTGGTGGTAATGTTCATGGTCGTCTTAACTTGGGTGGACCTGTATCAGCACGCACTCAAATCAACTTCAGTGACGAAACAAGCGCAATTATTCCCCACCTGACTGTAGACGTACCTGTCGCAAAAGGTACTAACGTCTATGTTGGTGCTGGTTATCAATTTGTTGAAGAAGACGGCAAACCAACTCCTAGTGGAAACAAAGACGGTGTTGCTGTTGTAGCTGGTGTTGAATCAGAAGTAGCTAAAAATTTCCTTATCTATAGCAACGCGACTGTTGGTGTCAACGCTTATCAGAATAGCTCGGCTTCTGGTGTTAGCCTTAGCGGTGGTGTTGGTTATCGCTTTAGATAGAAATTTGCCCTTCTCCATTCGCTAATAGTTAATACTTTATCAATATAGAATGGTATTTGCTGCCCACTTATTAACTATTAGCAACGAGTTATTGACTATTTATAAATAATTAATAAGTATTATTGCCGGGTTTGTTCTAGTGTTACATCACTAGTCAAGTCGGCTTTTTGACGTGGTAGAATATAAATAATTCAACTTAATCTCGACCGGATTACCGTACATCCGTAGCCGAATGGGTGCTGAATCTTACCATGTTTCGGCGTGTAGCGGTGAGTTAATAAGAACACTTTATTTTACAGAAATGGTACAATCTGCTCCTCCTCCTGCCGTTGAAACCCGCAAACCTTCTAAAGTCGAAGGACTCAAAGAACGTAGTAATTTTTTACGTGAACCAGTTGCGACTGAGTTACTTCAAGACACGAATCACTTTAGCGAAGACGCTGTACAAATTCTGAAATTTCATGGTTCGTACCAGCAAGATAATCGTGATAACCGTGCCAAAGGTCAAGAGAAAGATTATCAAATGATGTTGCGGACACGCAACCCAGGTGGTTTTGTGCCACCAGAGTTATATTTGACTTTAGATAAACTGGCTGACGAATATGGTAATCATACAATACGTGCTACCACTCGCCAAGGGTTTCAGTTACATGGGATTTTAAAGAAAAATCTCAAGCCTTCGATTGCTGCTATAGTTCAAAGCATGGGTTCAACGTTAGGTGCCTGTGGAGACGTGAACCGTAACGTCATGGCACCACCAGCACCTTTCAAAAATAGACCCGAATATCAATATGCTTGGGAGTATGCCGAAAATATAGCCCAGCTACTAACACCACAAACAGGAGCTTACTACGAAATTTGGTTGGATGGCGAAAAAGCTATTAGCGCTGAAGAAAACCCAGAAGTCGTAGCAGCACGTCAAAAGAATGGTACGGGTACAATTGTTCATGACAACCCAGAACCAATCTATGGTACACACTACATGCCACGTAAATTTAAAGTGAGCGTAACAGTACCAGGAGATAATTCAATTGATTTATATAGTCAAGATTTGACGTTGGTAGTCATTACCAACAAAAAAGGTGAGTTGAAAGGGTTTGATGTATTTGCTGGTGGGGGTTTAGGAAGAACTCATAATAAAGAAGAAACCTTTGCACGCACTGCTGACCCTATATGTTACGTCAAGAAAGAAGACGTTTACAACTTGGTAAAAGCAATTGTTGCCACACAACGCGATTATGGTGATAGAACCGACAGGCGCCATGCTCGATTAAAGTATTTAATACACGATTGGGGTGTAGACAAGTTCCGCACGAAAGTCGAAGAATACTTTGGTAAACCCGTTGAACCTTTTAAGAAACTCATCAAATTTAGATATCATGACTTTCTTGGCTGGCACGAACAAGGAGATGGTAAATTATTCTTAGGTGTTTCCATCGACAATGGACGTGTAAAAGACGAAGGTGACTTTAAGCTCAAAACAGCATTGCGCGAAATCGTTGAGAAGTATAACTTACCAATACACCTAACACCGCATCAAAACGCCCTGTTATGTAACATTACGCCAGAAAACAAAGAAGATATTGAAGCAATTCTGAATCGTAATGGCGTAGTCACTGACTTAGATAAAATTGACTCGTTAGAAAGATTATCTATGGCATGTCCTGCTTTGCCCACATGTGGTTTAGCAGTTACCGAGTCCGAACGCGCGATACCTTCATTTTTACAACGTATAAGAGCATTACTTGATAAAGTCGGGTTGCCAAACGAACATTTTGTAACCAGAATGACTGGGTGTCCGAATGGTTGTGCGCGTCCTTATATGGCTGAATTAGGTTTTGTGGGTAGTGCGCCATTATCCTACCAAGTTTGGTTGGGAGGATGTCGAAATCAAACTCGGTTGGCACAAGCTTATACTGAAAAAATGCACGTTGACGACTTAGAGACTTTTCTTGAACCAATTTTTGTGTTCTTCAAAAAGTCGCGTAAGAAGAGTGAAACATTTGGAGATTTTTGTGCGCGCGTTGGTTTCGATGCTATTCGTACCTTTAGCGAAAACTATCAACCTGGAGTTGAAGTTAGCGTAAAAACCAAAACTAAAAAGTAATCATGTGGTACGGTGGGCAATGCCCACCATACTAAATTCCTGACTATTGTAAAATTCTTTAATACTGGTAGGTGGTTGAGGGTTAGGCGCCACTGGTTGTAGCATAAGTCCTAACCAAATAACATCATGCCATTCGCCACATTTATATCCAGCATTTTTATAAATACCAGCGTATTCAAAGCCTAACGATTCATGAAGGCGCATACTTGGTATATTCGGTTGTGTAACCAGAGCATAAGCATTGTAATAACCTTGAAGTTTTAATATTTCAAATAAAGCTGTATATAAGCTTTTTCCAATTCCCATACGTCGCGCGCTTTCATGAATATAGACGCTGACATTTACTGACCATTGGTAAGCTGCGCGTTCATGATGCGGCGCCGCATAAGCATAGCCTAAAACTTTACCATTGGAATCATACACTAACCAAGGATACTGCTGTTGAAGTTTGGTTATTCGAGAAAGCATTTGTTCAATAGTTGGCGCCTCAGTTTCAAATGTGATGGGTGATGTTAAGCAAAACGGAGCGTATATGGCTTGAATTGAGGCAGCGTCATCAACAGTTGCAAGACGAATCATAAAAAATTAAATAATCAAGATTAAGTATCATGCCACAGGTAGGCGCCTGCGAAGTTTACCATTAACCCCAGATAAATTAGTTTAAAATCCCCCCAACCCCCCGAAATCGCGGGGGGCTAAGAATAACTTCTTTTTTCCCCTCTTTTTTAAAAGGTTAAAAAAGCTTCTTGTCCCCCCCTTATCAAGGGGGGTTAGGGGGGATTAAAACACTAAAGTTCTTTTTCCGGTGTCTGCTGAACTATTATAGTAGTAAATGCTTAAAGGTCGGATATTATGAGTAAGCTATCGATACCATATTTTCCAGACAGACAAAAGGGTCAAGTTATAATAACCTTAAACGTAACCAATCAAATAGATAAAATATTAGCCGAGCGTGGTTTTATTCCCCCTGAAGAAGTCCGTTCCGTTACTTTAACAAATGTTTTAGTCGATACAGGTGCAACATTATTATGTTTACCATCATCTGTGATTACTCAATTAGGTTTAGTTCAACTAGGAGAAGCAAGCATTCAAACCACTGCTGGGTTACAACAAGGACGAATATTTCAAAATGCTGAATTATCTATTGAAGGGCGCCAAAGTACTTTTGACTGTTTAGAGCTAACAGAAGTACCATACGCTTTACTAGGTGTGCTACCAATGCAACGTTTAGGACTTGAGCCAGATTTAACAAACCATAAGTTGCGATTATTACCTATGAATTCTGAGCAAAGTTACCTTACAGTTTTATAAAAGTATGGACGTGACATTAAGTATTAAGTATGGTGGGCATTGCCCACCTTACAAGTACTACTGTAACCAATCATACCAATCATTCAAACCCTGACCTGTTTGTGCAGAAACTTGAAAAACTTGAATTTGTGGATTGACTTGACGCGCGTATTCTATACATTTTTCGACATCAAACTGTACATAAGGTAGCAAATCAAGTTTAGTGATAATCATTACCTGACTAGCACGAAACATATGAGGGTATTTAATTGGTTTATCTTCTCCTTCCGTCACCGAAAGAATTACAACTTTTGCATTCTCACCCAAATCAAATAAAGCCGGACAAACAAGATTACCAACATTTTCAATCATCACAACCGAATTTAGAGGTGGGTTAAGCTGTTGTAAACCCTTATCAATCATTCCTGCATCTAAATGACAACCTGTTCCGGTGTTGATTTGTATAACTTTGCAGCCAGTATCTTGGATTTTTTGAGCATCATTAATTGTTTCTTGGTCGCCTTCAATCACGCTGATAGGTAATTTTTCCTTTAAATCTTTGATAGTGCGGGTAAGTAAAGTTGTTTTCCCGGCGCCTGGTGAACTCATCAAATTTAAAGCTAAAATATTGCGTCCCTTAAACCAACCGCGATTTTGAGCCGCAAGTAAATTATTTTTTGCTAAAATATCAGCTTCTACTGATATAGTCGTGCTGTGGACTTGGGCATGAATATGAGCAGGTTCATTATGATGGTGTGTATGAGTAACCACACTGCCATCAGGTAACACATGTGTATGATTATGATGATTATCATGATGGAGCGAATCAATCATAGCAACATGACCCGTTTCTAAATTAGTAACTTTTACATCTCCATCATCCGAACATCCACAATCTACACACATAATTCCTCTATCTCAATTTCTTTTATTTTTAACTCTTCACCAGCAATTAAATCTAACTCGGTACAACCACACGTACATCGACCAAAAGGCTTTTCAAGTAAAATTTGTGTACCGCAGTTGCGACAGTTTGCCAAACCAGGGATTTCTCTAATTTGCAACATGGCGCCTTCTAAAACAGTTCCCTGCGAGCAAATATCAAAACAAAATTTAATAGCATCAGGTAAAATAGCCGATAGCTTACCAACTTCTAATAAAACACGCTGCACTTTCTTACCTTCAGCATATTCAGAAACAATCGCTACAATATTTTGAGTAATACTCAACTCATGCATATCTACCGTAGGTTGGGTGGAACGTAGAGGAACCCAACATTTATATTATTATCACGCAATATTATTGGTAGTAGCTCTTGTAATTAATTTTGGCGCATTTGTAGCATAGGCGTCTCGCCTGTGCAGTAGATAATTTTTTTTACCACAGAGACGCAGAGAACACAGAGAGAAAAGAAAAAAAGATTTATTCACGTAAACGTAAACGTGGTGTTCCCGCAGGGTAGTTTTCCTTTATGTTAGTGTACCGTAGGTAAATTGGCGCCAGATTGCTACAGTTAATATTTTAGAACCAAGTAGTATTTATCAGCTTTAGTCAAGAGTACACATGTTTTGAAGTTGGCGCCTACAGTATAGATATTGATTTATTGTAGAGCTAGTAAAGTCGGAAAATTTTCAGGAAGTTCAAATTCATCATATCCATCGATAGAGAAGCACTATTATTTTAACTAAATTTAGATTGTTCTGATTCTACAAGTTGGGCAAGTTTGTAAGTAGCTTCATGTAGGTTAAGGATACGCACCAATCTTAAATCTCTATACGTTTATGAGCCGTGCAGAAATGACTGTAGAGCTTTATGTCACTTTAGATGGTACAGATAACCGCTTTGATGGGTGCCGCGCACACAAACATCTTACCCAAAGTTTAGTTATAAATTTAATAACGATGCACGTTAGCAACGTAATAACTTTTCGTTGGAAGCCTTTGGTTCGTTTGCTAACCTTCTTCGCAACAAGAAACTCCTAAGCAGGGGCGCCATTATTAATCCTGAATACTAATATAGGTTATTATATTATCGTCCTTGATTTAACCGCCCATAAAATAACCATACAGCAGTTAAATTACTGAAATGTCTACACTGTATTAGTTTGGTAATATTATGCTAGATATTATGATATAAGCGAATCTAATAACCGCCCAATTGACGGGCGGTAATAAAACGACGTATTATGATTTGAAGAGTTAACCATATGCCTGTGAGACTCAAAGTAAAAAATCTAAGGGTTAATCATCCAGATAAACCATCCCAGCGTTATATGGGTGATTTATTAGGAATGACCGAATCTAATTACAGGAAGTTAGAATCTAACGTTTTAGAATCTATTAAGTTAGACCATTTGGACAAATTGACGGATTTTTTCAACTGCAATTTGGATGAAATATTAGAAAAAGTCAGCAACTAAGGAATGTCACTATCATGACTAACGCAAACAATGCCAATCAAGAAGTATACGCGCTTTTAGCAGAATTAGCACGTAAGCAACTACAGACAGAAACTAATTTACAGCGCACTCAGGAAAAAATTGACCGCACCCAAGAACAATTAGAACGTACCGAAGATCAATTACAACGCACCCAACAGCAACTAGAACGTACTGAAGATCAATTACAACGCACCCAACAGCAACTAGAAACCACACAACAACAATTAAGCGCTACTCAATATGAAGTTGAATCGCTTACAAACGACGTTAACAGGGTACTAACGAGGAGTGTTGTACTGGATGAAGTTGTTTTAGAACTTAGGGATACTCAAAGTATTTTACAAATGAATCAAGAGATTATGCAACGAAATTTTGAACAACATCAAAATGATTTTAGAGAAAATCAACGTACAACTAATGCAGCATTAAATAGCCTTGAAGCAATTAATTTAAGGTTAATACAGATTATCACTGGCGACCAAAATTAGTTTCAAAATAAAACATACAACCAATAACTTTTAATAATGCTCTGCTAAGTTTAAGCTTCTCGTACTAAAATTACAAAAGTTTCACCCTGTGGCTGGTGTTCAAAAGTATCAATAGGACGAAAACCTGCTTTACTCCATACCCGAAGCGCGCGCTGATTAAACGTTGCAATTGTAACCCGAAACAGAGGAGCATTAAATTCTCTTAAAGCGAAATTTAAAACTGCTGATACGTAATAATTTCCACGACCTTGCCCTGTCATATCAGGACGAATACCCATTCCAATATCGAGAGCAAGCGCGCTGTAATTACCTCCATCAACTTGCCCGTCTTTTCCAAAACTACAAAAGCCAATAAATTCCAGCTTCTCAAATATACCTTAGAAGTTGTTTTGAGGGTCAAGAAAGTATTGTACGTTTTGTTCGATTTCATCGGAATTCAAATTATAGAAGTTTAGTGGCGCCTCATAATGCCAGAGAGCGCAAGCACGCGCGTTGATTTCATCCAACTGTTGAATGTTTAAAGACATTTGTACGTTCTGTATCGTTAATATCAGTTGTTTGAATCAAAGGTGCCTATCTCAAACCTCAACTTTTACTTTGGTTGTAACTCTTTGCCTTTCTTACGTCTACGCCATTGTTCAGCGATTTTTTTAACTTCTTCAATCTCATCAAAATCTACTTTTACAAACGCATCATCAAACTCTATACCTAAAGCTGTGCTAATTTCAAGAATTTCACTAAAACTGGCAAATCTATAATTTTTTGCTTCATACTCTTTAATTTTTTCTTCTTCAAACCCTATTATATCAGCCAATTCTTTGTAGCTCATTTTTGCAGCAATGCGAGCTTTAACCAGGGTGTCTGGAAGCTTATTAAAATTTTCTACTTTTATTCTTATTGATTGTTTATTTTCACAATTGATTAAAGTTTCATATTCACTAATTTCTTTTTGTAAAGCCATTAAATGAGACTTTTTAACATCAATATCAGATTGCCAGCTTTCAGGATTATTTTGCCTCCATGCCTCATCCTGCTGTATCACTGATATAGAATATTCAAATTTTTTTGCACATTCTTTACTATAATTATATTCTTTTTCATTCTTTATCATGATTCCCACCTCATTAAATCAATAGCAATAATTCCTTTCCGATTTTGCATTCTGTCACGCTGGAAGAAATCAAATGAATTTAAGCCCAAATCGCCCACGGGTTCATCTGACCGATATAATTCACCTCTATATTTAGACTTTTGTGCTTGACTATTATAAGATGTGAATATCGGGAGCGCATTTTTTCGCAGATAATCCATATCAACTTCTTCCGTGTCCCAGCAGGCATCAAAATCATTCGGGTCTGGTTCACGAGTGACAAAACTACCGTTTATATAAATAGTTCTACAACCAGCTTCTTGTAATTGCTTCATTGCCAATTCGAGACCAGTTATCATACGCTGCCTTTGTACAGTATAACCAAATCTCTCTACAAATTCTTCCCATTCGCAAAAATGTACCCCTACTGGTAAGTTCCCGTTTTCATCAAAGTCTGGAATCATGTATCACGCCCTCACATTTTTCAATTCTCGAATGTGAATGGCTAAATTTGCTTAAAATCTCAACAAAAATCAATATAAACATATTAACTATTAACTAATTCTAAAAACCTTTCCTTTGGGAACAAAAGGTAAGTATCTTTGTGCGGGGAGCAAAAAAGCGTGTTCTCGGCGTATGTGTAAGCGGTCACAAAATCCATCAGTGATAATTAGTAAGGGTCCATCTTTGGGAAAATCGGATGCTGCTTCTAACATATCGATTCCTGGTTGTAATACTGTACCACCTCGACCTTTTACTTGAACTCGCTCTGCAAGAGTTTCCGGCGCCATATATCCTTGATCGTAAGCAAATGCATCACAGAAAATAACCCGCACATAAGGAACGTCATGAGAAATACTGTAACTAGCAATGGCGCCTAAAGCTTTCCCTAATAATTCCCGCTCCATTGAGCCAGAAGTATCTAAAATTACTCCAAATGTTCGACCTTCTTCGGCACTGCTATCAGGTATGTAACGAGGACGGGGAATATCTGGAGTTGAAGATTGGCGCCGACTTGGACGCGCGTATGACCTAACTTGAACTAATGGCGAAAAATAATTATCAAACCATCTTGCTAATTCCACATCCCAAGGAATTGGAGGATGATTTAAAGCGCGAATCTCTTCGACTAACCCCAAGGGGAGAAAACCTCTGTTTTGTTCGTGATGATAAATAAGTCCTTGATTTAAACAACGACGATAAAAATCATCTAGTGCCATACCATCATCAGAAGTCCACCATTCAGGTGTTCCCCTCTCTAAAATGTCACATTGCCCAACACCTCGCAATGTTGCTAGTTTACGGAAGCGTCGTAAATCTGTAACTATTTGGTCATAGATAGCTTCGGCAGACAAACCTTTTAAGTCGGGGTCGTATAACAAACCAAATTTTGGTAATTCTCCTAAACCCATTTCTATCAGCCAAGAGTTAATTACATAATCACAAGCAACGTTCCAAAAGTAAAAGTCTCTTCCTTGGCGTCGCATATCATGTCTCAACCCTACATGCAATAACTCGTGTGCCATTACAAAACGACATTCTTGGTCATCAAGGTTAGCAGCAGGGTTAATAAAAATTTCTTTGTTTTGAATATCGACAGCAGCTACAGAAATATCTAAACGTTGACAAACTAACGGGTCTTCGATAATTTCAAAGTTTGCTGCTAAGGCGCCTAATAAAGGATAGCTGTTAATAAACCATGACTTTGCTCTATTTGCAGGAGTATCTTTTTCAATATTTGCTCCCAAAAAAGGTTCGCGTCCTCCAGCAACATTTACTGCGCTTGTAACAGCACGAATTAAGCCTTTGCCAAAACTTGCTTGCCAGTCAAAGTTTCGACTTAGATAGTAATTATTATTTTTAGTAGACTCTATAATCATATCAATAAAGTTATACCCAGGAATGCCATTTTGGCAAAATTCCTGATATAAACTTTCTTCATTACGAGTCGCAAAATTAAGGGTGAAATTATATTCATCTGGAACGCGACCTAATTTTAAGTCATTCAAGAATTTAGCTATAAAGTAATTACAAGCGGCATTCCATTCTCGAAAATTAGTTTTTTGCTGAAAGTGACCAAATCCTAGATGTAATAAACAATGAGCTAGTACATACGCCCACTCTTCTTTTGAACCGCGTCTGGTAGGATGTACATGAATGGCGCCGTTACTTGTAACAACAGCCCAACCTTGAGGTGGACATTTATTCCCTTCTCTACGTATAATATCAGCACGGTAAATTAGCTCAGTAAACATGGGATGCTGGCGGATAATTGCACATCCTTCATTAAAATTAATTAATGCAATATCCTTGCCTGGTTGCTTCTTTTTACTTGCCATTTTCTTTTTGTACCAAACGCGGCAAATCTCTAACAATTTCTACCATCAGCCAACTTGGTAAAGCATCTCCTTTTTCTGGTTGAGAAACAACCATTTGGGCAATCTCTAAACTAATAGAAGCTAGTTCTTTCAGCAGTCCTTTTGCACGATGAGCTAAATCTTTATGATTACCTGTAGCTATTTTTTGTTCTTGAGGTAATTCTTTGATAAGTTGCGCGCGTAATGACTGTGCCAAGAAATATAAAACATCCCTGTCTTCTGGCTGATGAGGCCAACTAATATCTCCTTTGAGAATAGCACTCAGTTGATACTTACTTTTAATTTGTTTGATAAACCCTTTAAACTGAGTCGCATGGTGGGGAGATAAACAGCCAATAGCCAAAACTTCCAGCCAATCATCAGTAATACGCTCACCAAATTCATGAAGAGCATCGCTTAACATATGCCAAGAACGTGGTGTAGAAAAAGTTTCTTCATGTTTGGGAGGTTGACTCCACAAATGGTCGGGACGAGTTTGGATATATTCAATTACCCAAGGATGAATGTTATTATTTTTTGCCCATTCTAACCAATCGCGATGCGAAGCTTTTAAATGCACGTGAATCATCCGGTTGAGCAACGCAGAAGACATCGGCTTAACAATGGCACTATCAGACGCGCGATTCCCGGCGCCGATTACAATAGAACCAGCAGGAAGATGATACTCACCAATCCGACGTTCGTGAATAAGACTATAAAATGCTTTTTGTACCTCGTGAGAACAAGCATTTAGTTCGTCCAAGAACAAACAGTACGGTTCCTCGCGGGCAATAATTCGTGGCGGACAGAAGCGACTTGTTCCATCCATAATTTGTGGTACACCGATTAAATCTTCCGGCGCCAGTTGGCTACCAAGCAATGAAACACATGGTATTCCTACCTCTTTTGCAAATTCTTCCACCAAAGATGATTTACCTATTCCTGGCGCCCCCCAAATAAACACTGGTCGTACTACAGCCACATTCAGCAGAAACTCGGATAGTTGTTTTTGGGTAAGTGCAATTGCTGGGTTCATTCAATACCAATTTGTATAGATTTATATAATTTTTAAATGTATCTTTTTTACAACACGTTGCAAGAGCATGATTCCGGATTAATTAGAACGGCATCTGTCATATACATCGCTTATAGCGTGCCAAGGTTGCTTACTGCATCAAAACCTAAAATCATTATATTGATTTTAGCTTGCTCCGTCAGAAGCTTATCTTGAAGCGTGACAGGTGAGTATAAAGGTTCATTCTGCTTGAATTAAATGTGCCTGATTTAAACCTAGTTATCCAATAAAAAATTTACCACCTCAACCTTTTACTTGAACTCGTTCTGCAAGAGTTTCCGGCACCTGTGATATATATATAGTTTATTATAATTTATTAAATATTATTGACAAGTGCTGATTTAATAATTAGGACTTTATCGTTTTGATGAAATGCGGGTTTGAGTCAAAATCTTAAAACCTATAATTATATTATTTTAGGATAAGAATTATCGATATATCTTTTAAAGATATCAGTTTTTTATAAATCACTGACTGTGGTTAGATGGTTAAAGAAAAGCTAACAAGCAGCAATAATTTAGAATAAAGCTATGCTTACATCCACATTTAAATTACGACCCGAAAATAAACTTACTTAATAATTAATATACGCAATCTCACTTAGAATAGTTTGCAAGGGCATTATTCCGCTCAAATCTCTATAATAATTGCTTTTAACTTGCGCTTAATCGCTTAAAAAGCTATACTGTAGAGGTACTAGCACAATTGATACATGATAACTTACAAATGTACGCGCAATAAACCTTATATTAACGATATTGCACGCAAAACTGAAATTGCCTCTCGCCAAGGGCACTATATCAAAGCTAACTCTATAGAAGATGCAATCGCACAAATGGAAAAAAAGTTTCCCAATGAAAAGAATATAGGATTTACAGCTGAAGAGTGGGAAGACTAGTTAGTGATACCATAAGCTTGGTAGCATTGATATCAAGCTATCAAGTCCTTTATGTAGCAATATCCAAAACTAACAAATTCTAGGCAATTGGTCTCCTACTAACATATCAACTATTCTTTCGGCGCCAAAACCAGTCTTTAACAAAACAATACCTGCGGGTGAGTCAATTATTTCTCCAACTACGCACGCATTTAAACCTGCTGGATGTGATTTCATTGCTGATAATACTGTATCCGCGTCTTCACGTTTGACGACAACTACTAGTTTTCCTTCATTAGCTAAATACAAAGGGTCGAAACCAAGAATTTCACATACACCCTTAACTTCTTCTTTGACTGGTATAGCTGCTTCATCAAGACGAATACCTACATTGGCACTTGAAGCAAATTCATTTAAAACTGTTGCTAAACCACCACGTGTAACATCCCGCATTGCATGAATATCAGGACACGCTTCAATTATAGTGGCGACTAAATCATTCAAAGGCTGACAGTCACTCTCTATATTACTATCCAACGCTAACTCACCACGCGCGATTAAAATAGCTGTACCATGATTCCCCAATTCTCCGTTAATTAAGACTACGTCACCAGGTTGGATATTTTGGGTGGATATATTTACTTTATTAGATATTACTCCAATACCAGTTGTATTAATAAATATTTTATCTGCGGCGCCCTTCGGCACGACTTTAGTATCACCTGTGACTATTTGGACACCTGCTTTAATTGCAGCATTTTGCATACTTTTAACAATACGCCTTAGTGTTTCTACTGGAAACCCTTCTTCTAAAATAACGCTACACGTTAAATATAATGCTTTGGCACCACTTACAGCTAAATCATTGACTGTGCCATTTATTGCTAACTCACCAATATCACTACCAGGAAAAAACAACGGGTCTACAACATAAGAGTCAGTAGTAAAGGCAAGTTTATCACCATGTTGCATTAAAGCTGCTATATTAAAAGTTGCTTGGTCTTCAAGTGGCGCCAAATATGAGTTATTAAATGTATTAACAAAAATATCATCGATTAAATCGCGCATAGCTTTACCACCACTGCCATGCGCGAGGGTTATATTTTTATCTCGTACATTCGTGCGTTTGTTAAGTTCAATACCGTTAAGAAAATTTTTCATTGCTAAACAGGACAATTAACTAAAAATTGCGAACTGTGCTTTGCCTTGCTGTTTGGCACGGTACATAGCAATATCCGCATCGTTGAGCAAATTAAGAGGTTCTTCATGATTTTTTGAACTTAAGGCAATTCCAATACTAGCGCTAGCAATAAGCTCGTATCCTTTAAGGTGTAATGGTTCTTTGAAAGATTCTTGAATACGTATTGCTACACTTGTTGCCAAGTGTACGTTCTTGATGTCTTCCAGTAACACAGCAAACTCGTCACCTCCAAACCGAGCAACCGTGTCACCACTTCGCACACACGAGTTTAACCGAGAAGCAACATGAACTAGTAAATCATCTCCCATCGAATGTCCGTAACGGTCATTAATTCCTTTAAAACCGTCTAAATCTAAAAACATGACGGCAAAATGATAATTATTCCTTCTTTTTGCACGCTCGAAAACTTGCCTTA
The DNA here is from genome assembly GCF_019977735.1 of Calothrix sp. PCC 7716. Taxonomy (GTDB): domain Bacteria; phylum Cyanobacteriota; class Cyanobacteriia; order Cyanobacteriales; family Nostocaceae; genus Dulcicalothrix. The sequence continues at coordinate 3,579,450 of NZ_AP025018.1, forward strand.
AGCGGTCTAAAAATAAAACTCGATTTGGTAATGATGTTAATGCATCGTAAAAAGCGTTACGTACTAAATGCTCTTCCTTTTGTTTACGCTGCGATATATCTTGAAATACTATAACGGCGCCTGTAATATTACCATCTCGGTCGCGAATTGGAGCAACGTTGTCCCCAATAGGAATCAAATCGCCATTTTTATTGATTAACACGCAGTTTTCTGGCAAATTTAAAACTTGACCCTGCTTAATTGCTTGCCTTACCAAATAGTCGATTTCTTCTCCTGTGTCATTATCTACTAATTTCAATACTTGTGTAATGTGCTTTCCAATAACTTCTTCTTCTTTCCAACCAGTTAGAGTTTCTGCAATTCGATTAATTACTTGCACGTCTCCACTGATACCAGTAATAACTACGGCGCTACCCATACTGTTAATAACTGACAGCATCCGTTGCTGTTCTACTTCAAATTTAGTTTCAATATGATGCTTATAAAGTGCCATTTCTACAGCGTTATGTAAATCTTTTTCTGCAAACGGTTTAAATATATGACTAAACGGTTCGCTCCGGTGATTTTGATATAAATTCGGTTCTACCGTATACTCCATTAAATATAATACTGGTATATGAAACTTTGTCCGGATAATATTACCTACTGCAATCGCATCAATATCACCAGCCAAGCAGATGTCCATTAATACTAAATTAGGTTGCGTTTCTGCGACCTTTTCAATAGCAGATGAACCTGAATCTATTATATCTGAAACTGCATACCCTAATGAAAGCAAACTATTCCTAATATCTATTGCGAGAACTTTAGAGTCCTCAACAACTAGGATTTTTGGACAGTCCATACTAAAGTTACCTGCTTGAGCCGGTTCAGATGCGATTAACGACATGAACCATCACGGGCGAGAAAATAATTCTATCATATTCAATCTCCATACTGCTTGCATCTATCATTAGTACAAAGTCAGACAGAATAATCATAATTAGGCTTTTCTTTGTTCGATTAAACCGTTTATTTTGGCACAAGCCCGCGATTAATCTATGCAATCATTATCAAGCTTTCAAAGCTATGTTTCGCATATACTTGTATAAAAAATATCATTATATGTTGACTATTGATTACCTCAAAATACAACTATACTCGGTTTTTACTTAACTGAATAAAAATATTATGTTAACATATAGTTCAGTTATGTGTTGATTTTATATACTGCGTAACCGAAAAAAACTTATTCACAGGCTAACGAAATATTAGCTAAACGTAAGCGTTTGGAATGCCATTGTAAATACAGTTTTCATGTATAAAAAAAACCAGGTTTGTTCTTAACCCGGTTTGCTGAACAACTTTTGGCGTTTGGTAATAAAACTTTAAACTCTATTACGAGTCACTTCGAGACTAATTCTGCCTCCAAAATCAGGAATAGGCGCCGCTGGTTTACTGAGAATCACCTGTACTTGGGTGACAGAATTACACTCGGCTAAAATCGACTCTGCAATTGTTGCTATTAGCTTTTCAATCAGTGCGAACTTCGATGTTTGTATTAAATGCTTCACTATGCTGATTACGCTACGGTAATCTAAAGTATCTTCAATGGCATCAGTTTTTCCTGCAAAAGAGATATCTAGCCACAACTTAACATCTACTTCAAACCATTGTCCTAGCACTTGCTCTTCTGGTAGGTACCCAGTGTAACCATAAGCACGAATACCTGTCACATGAATGTTGTCCATATTCATATATTATGTAAAAACGTTAAATTGCCTGGTTGGATTGTAATAGGTATTGGGTAATGGTAATCAAGTACTAGATACTAGATAGAGCAATATTGATTTCACCACTGCCAAAATGTCATTGATTCGTAATACAAATGAACTGTGGGCTTTTGTTCTTGTCGAGACTCTAAAAAGGTTAGGGTTGACTTGTGCTGTAATTTGTCCAGGTTCTCGCTCGACTCCTTTAGCTGTTGCGTTTGCTCAAAAAGCACCAAAAATAGAAGTGATTCCTATTCTCGATGAACGTTCAGCAGGATTTTTTGCATTAGGAAGAGCAAGAGTGACAAAAAAACCTGTGGCAGTTGTTTGTACTTCTGGAACAGCGGGGGCAAATTTTTATCCTGCGGTGATTGAAGCTTATGAAAGTTGTGTACCGTTATTGTTACTGACTGCTGATAGACCGCAAGAATTACGCTTTTGTCACTCTGGACAAACTATCGACCAAGTAAAGTTATACGGTAATTATCCCAACTGGCAAGCCGAACTCGCAATTCCTGGCGCCACATTAAATCTATTAACATATTTAAGGCAAACAATAATTCATGCATGGGAGCGTTGTTTATCTCCTCAACCAGGTGTAGTACATTTAAATATACCGTTTCGCGACCCTCTAGCCCCAGTAAGAGATGGTATTGATTTAACTAGCTTACAGTCAGAAATAAATAGCGAAGATTTTTGGCGCCATATTAAATCCCTTTCACCCTTACCCCTTACCCTTTCACCCTTACCCCTTCCCCCATCTTCTCGTGGTATTATTATTGCTGGAATTGCTCAACCGCTTATAGACGACCAATATTGTAATCAGGTAGCATTACTTGCACGCGCTTTAAATTATCCTGTATTGGCAGAAGGACTTTCTCCCGTTCGTAACCACGCTCATCTAAATCCCTATATAATTTCCACTTACGACTCAATTCTTCGTAATGCTGACTTTAGAGAAAAGCTTGCACCCGAATTTGCCATCCTTATTGGTGAAATGCCAACTAGCAAAGAGCTACGAACTTGGTTACAGCAAACCCAACCTCAATTACTAATCATCGATAAAAGCTTTCGCAATCTTGATTCGCTGCACTTAAGAACTTCACACCTGCGGGTAGACATTTGCGAATTAAACGAATTTCCCACGTTACCAACTACTACTTACCTTGAAGATTGGCGCCATATTGAAACGAAAACGCGCATAACACTCGATAAAACTTTTGAACAAATCAGCGAGATGCTTGAATGTAAAGCAGCTTGGTTACTTTCACAAATACTACCACCAAAAACACCTTTATTTATTGCCAACAGTATGCCTGTACGTGATATTGAGTTTTTCTGGAAACCCAATAATCTTGGTATTAAAGCTTTTGTTAACCGAGGCGCCAATGGTATTGATGGTACATTATCTACAGCTTTAGGAGTAGCTCACCGTAACCAAAGTAGTGTTATGCTAACAGGTGATTTAGCTTTACTACATGATACAAACGGATTTTTGATTAGAAAAAAGTTTATAGGTCATTTGACAATTGTTCTAATTAATAACAACGGTGGTGGTATTTTTGAAATGTTACCAATTTCTCAATTTGAACCACCATTTGAAGAACTTTTTGCCACTCCCCAAGATATTGATTTTGCCAAACTCTCTGCGACATATGATATTGAACATGAAATAATTACATCATGGGATTTATTAAAAGAAAAATTAAATCCATTGCCTACATCAGGAATCCGCATTTTAGAATTACCAACAAACCGTAAACATGATGCAAAATGGCGTAAAGATAATTTAGGAAAATTCGCTCTTTATATTGATTAGAGAAGAGGGGGAAATAAAACAATGGAATCTGTATGTGTATTTTGCGGTTCGAGTATGGGAGTTCGACCAAGTTACAGGCAGTCAGCGCAAAAACTAGGCGAAACTTTGGCTAATCTTGGATTAAAATTAGTGTATGGAGGCGCCAGTGTTGGTTTAATGGGTATTGTTGCTGATGCTGTCTTAAATAAAGGTGGTCAGGTAATTGGTGTTATACCAGAGTTTTTAGCAAATAAAGAAATAGCTCATATTGGACTTACTGAACTTTACATTGTAGATTCAATGCACGAACGTAAAACCAAGATGGCAGAATTAGCTTCGGCATTTATTGCCTTACCTGGAGGATACGGAACATTTGAAGAGTTTTGTGAAATCTTAACTTGGGCACAATTACGACTTCATGATAAACCTTGCGGGTTATTAAACATTGAGGGATATTATGACCCATTGCTGAAATTATTTGACCAAGCGGTTACAGAACAGTTTTTGAAACCAGATTTACGCGCGTTGGTTCTTCAAGCATCAGAACCTGAAGAATTGTTAAGTTTATTTGCAAATTATAAACCCAATATAGTTGACAAATGGATTGGTCAGGAAGTTAAACCATAATTTACACTGTTATTTGATTCCACCAAAGACAGCTAAACCGTAGTATTTCCAGGGAACAGCTACAGTTGAAAATCCAGCTTGTCTAAGCATTTGTAAGTGTGCGTCCAAAGTTGCTAATTGGTCTTGACTGGAGTAACCATAGGTACTGCTACTTCCTATTCTTGCACGGACATCAGCTAGTGTAGTACCTTGTTGAGTTGCCCATTCTTCTCGCGCTAATTTATACACTTCTGCTAAAGTAGGGCAAGATGGTAAAATTGGGTCAGCATTCCAAAAACAACCAGATGGAATAAGACTTTCATAAACACGTGTAAATAAATTTTGCTTCATTTCATCCGTAAGATGATGAATTGCCAGTGACGATATACACGCATCAAAATCGGTGCCGATATTAAATCTATCAGGATAACTCGCCCATTCACCAAAATCAGCTTCTTTTCCCGACCATCTTTGTTGATAACCAAAAGAAGTAACTTTCTCGCGCGCGAAGTTAATCATGCGTGGCGAATAGTCAAGTGCTATAATTTCCGCATCTGGACAACGTTTAAGAATTTTAAGCGTTAACTCCCCTGTTCCACAACCAAGTTCTAGAATTTTTCTACTTGTAGATGGTACACAGCGAGTAATCACTTCGAGCATTTCATCATAACGTGGCAAAAGTTGACGAATACCAGCATCAAAGTCAGAAGTGTTCGCGAAGACCTCACCAGGATATATTTGTGACATCGGTTTAAAGTAAATGCATTTAATTTAACGTATTCGCGGAATTCCCCACCCACAACGAGTGTAGGGTGGGGTGGTTCATATCAGGTCGTAACTGCATAAATTATGATACAGATTGAAAACCACCAAAAAAAGCCAATCCCAAAATAATTAGCACTGATGTTCTAGCCAATCTCTGGCACCTTGATTATACTAAAAATCATGTTCGATTTTTAGCTAGCGAGAGTGAGATACTAAAATTGAATGAATTAACTTTGACTGCTGCCATAGTACTGTCACGGCACGACTATTTCAGCATACCTAACTGGGGGATGGTGGTCAAGGATACTACCGAGCAAGTAGCGGTAAAACGTAAACGTCGGGTAGTTTCCAAGCACTAGTTGCGCTTCCATTCTGAGTTAAAGTAAGTTACACCGTGGACTTGGACTTGTGGAAACTAGATTTTCATAGGTTTTTACAAGCGGTTTCAAACACAGGAATTTACGATGAAAGCAAAAGGAGCGGTACACTAGAACCTAAAAGTAGTAATGGACAGGCGCCAGATAGGCACAGCACAGCTTGCAAAGTGTATGGCGTGACGGGAAAACGGAGTAATTAGGAGTAATTCCTTCTTATTTCGGGTCATGCCCAGACTCAACGTAGAACTGTTTATTTTACGTTAGGGATAAAACCCTTTTAGTCCGCTCACAGGTCAGGATTCAATGAGATTAGCCAGTCTCAAGCGTCGGTCAAAGATGAAAACGATTTTTCCCACTGTCGTTGAACTGAAGACTATCAACAAACCTGTAAGCAGTGTCGAGGCAAACTTTACCCAGGTAATGGAGATTAGTCACAACCATGACTACCAATTTAATTTTCGTACTTGATAGTGATAAAAAACCATTAACAATGTGTACTGCGCTCCCTAGCAAGAAAACTATTGGATAGTCAAAAAGCAGCAATGTTTAAATGGTATCCTGCAACAATTATTCTCAAAAAATCTGTAAAAGAATTACCACTACCTTATTTGGAATTACGCATCGACCCTGGTTCCAAATTTACTGGCATTGCTCTTGTAGAAATTGAAACAGAAACAATCGTTTGGGCAATGGAATTGGAACATCGTGGACTATCTATTTCCGAAAATTTAACAGCAAGGTCGAACGTTCGACGCGGACGACGAAACAGAAATACTAGATATCGTCCGATGCGACCAAATCATAAAAAACAACCGGGTTGGTTACCTCCAAGCCTTCAACACCGAGTTTATACGACTATGACATGGGTAAAGCGTATACTGGCGTTGGCGCCGATAAAGAGTATCGCAGTCGAACGTGTCAAATTTGACATGCAGAAGTTAGAAAACCCTGAAATAGAAGGCATTGAATATCAACAAGGTACTTTACAGGGGTACACTTTACGGGAAGTGCTGTTAGAACATTGGGGTAGAAAATGTGCTTACTGTGATGCTGTTAATGTACCTCTAGAAATAGAACATATTCAACCAAAATCGAAGGGTGGGTCAGACAGATTCAATAATTTAACATTGTCTTGCCACCAATGTAATCAAAATAAAAGTAATCAATCAGTAGAAGAATTTTTGAAAAATGACCCTGTGAGATTAAACAATATCAAGAAGCACCAAAAACAAAGTCTCCGGGATGCTGCTGCTGTTAATTCGACTAGAAATAAATGGTTTTCCTGGTAGGAAGATAGATTTGTGGGATTTAATTGAATTTTGCCCAGATGAGTTGCGTGATTTTGATGCATTTGAGTATCAGTGTGCATCAGGTAACGCGCGTAGGAAACCCGCATCGGAAAAGAAGAAAGCAGCGGATAGTAATGACTCTACTTCAGAGAAAGAAGAACTAATTGTGGCGTGATGGTTGTGGTGTTGCTTTCTCGATTTCTTACTCTTTTTATAAAGAATATGCTGAAGAGCGAAGTTATTTGTAAGAGATGCAATCTGTCCTCTAACTCCTTAATGAAGGGCATCTGGAATTACCACACTGCGAAACTATTAATGGTAGTGGCGCCTGGGAAGCCCTCCCACTCTTTATTGAGGCGCCGATAAAGGAGTTTTACTTTTCTCTTGTTGCTGTTTTAATTATCTTACGAAAAATTAAAAAATCTAACTTTTGTAACAATTCCTTTGCCAAAATATATTTTGATAATGATTTTGCGTCTCTAGATTGACATAAAAACAAAGCAGGATAATATCTATGACAACTGATACAGATGAAATTGATGACCACCTTGCGGATAGAGAAACTTTGATTGTTTACATGACTAAACATGAGGAGCAATCAATTACTATTGACGGCAATTTACTAACGATGGGACGTTGTACCCGAATACTTCAAGATTCTTATGATTTTCGCCCAGTTCACAAGCGGCAAGTAAAAATAGGAGAACGTCTTACAGTTAGCGCTTCTATAGGAGGGGGACTTAAAGCCAGAACCATTCCTACTGACTGGGTTGTTACAGAAGCTGAAACCTACGAACCAAAAAACGAGATACCAGGTTTCAGGGAAATCATAATTGCTTATTGTGAACAAGTACCCTTATCTCTGGATGAATTTAGGAAAGCTATTTACGATAGTGGTGCTGTAGTTAGCCTAGATTCCTTTGGGGGTGATGAAGCAGCTTACGATAAATATTTACAATCATTGAAGCCAACGGTTAATAGTAATGGTAATTTTAATGCACATGTGCCAAATTCCTAAAGGATAAATCATACCAAATATATCCTCTAGGAAAGTTGATATAACAAAGGCGCCAAAATTCCTAGAGGATAAATTATATCCAAATATATCCTCTAGGAAAATTGACATCACGAAGGCGCCAAATTCCTAGAGGATAAATTACACCCAAATATATCCTCTAGGAAAGTTGATATAACGAAGGCGCCAAAATTCCTAGTAGTCCATGTTATTAATTTTACCAAGTTACAAAATAATCAACAGCAATATTTGAGTCAAGATATATTGAATAATGTTGGAAGTTGACTACCCAAAAATCATTGGTACAGCTTCATACTTACAATGGTACGGCAAATGGTACGGAAAAAGAGTTCGTAGCATTTCTTCTACAAATTTGTACCAACTTTTAAGGTACGAGGCACAAAAATTGTACCAATAAATAAAGAATAATTCTAAAATCATGGTACAAATTTGAGCATGGGAAAGTGTAAAAGTACGTTTTTTCGTTGTTTTTTGCTCCTGTACCACGGTACGAAGTTTAAGTAACCAGACTATGTGAAATTAAAAAGACTGTGCTGACAGCGCCATTTATCACAGTGTTTTTGGTACGGAGTTTGCCTTTTTTTGGTACAAAACTCTTATTTTTATGGTACGGGTGGAATGGCACTTACTTAACGTATTAATGGTGCGTGAAAGTTATTACAATCAATGCAACAGAATAGTAAAGTGCTTTAACGCACCCTATTGGTAAAAAATATCACTTACTGCACAGGCAGGATGCCTGTGCGACAAGACGCGACAAAAGTTACAAATTAATGGTGTGATGAAAGGCGCCTTTGATGCTGTCGTTGCCCTATGCGATAAAATTTTTTGGTTCAGCAATAATAAACGCCTGTAATGGAAACCAATTGGCAAACTGTTAAATCTTACGAAGATATTCTTTATCATAAATCTGATGGCATTGCGAAAATAACCATCAACCGTCCTCATAAGCGCAATGCTTTTCGTCCCAAAACGGTATTTGAGCTTTACGAGGCTTTTTGTGATGCTCGCGAAGATACTACTATTGGAGTTGTTTTATTTACTGGATATGGGCCACATACTGATGGTAAGTATGCTTTTTGTTCGGGTGGCGACCAAAGTGTGAGGGGACAAGCTGGTTATATTGATGATGAAGGTACTCCACGATTAAATGTATTAGATTTACAACGTTTAATTCGTTCGATGCCGAAAGTTGTAATCGCTTTGGTTGCTGGTTATGCTATTGGTGGTGGACATGTTCTACATTTAATTTGTGACTTGACAATTGCCGCTGATAATGCTGTGTTTGGTCAAACTGGCCCTAAAGTGGGTAGCTTTGATGGTGGTTTTGGCGCCAGTTATCTCGCACGTATCGTTGGACAAAAAAAAGCTCGCGAAATTTGGTTCCTTTGCCGTCAGTATAACGCTCAACAAGCTCTAGAAATGGGATTAGTCAATACAATTGTTCCTGTTGAACAGCTTGAAGCAGAGGGTATTCAATGGGCAAAAGAGATTTTAGAAAAAAGCCCCATTGCTATTCGCTGTCTCAAAGCTGCTTTTAATGCTGACTGCGATGGACAAGCTGGTTTACAAGAACTCGCTGGTAACGCCACTCTACTTTATTACATGACTCAAGAAGGCGCCGAAGGTAAACAAGCTTTTTTGGAAAAGCGTCCGCCAAATTTCCGCTCTTTTCCTTGGCTACCTTAATTATTTTTTAACATTTCATCCTAAAAATCGCACCTTTATATTCAAGGTGCGATTTTTTTATCAAGATAAATACATGAAGCCGAAGCCTATCTTCTTACTTTTTTTACACAGTTGCACCAATCAGTATATCCAGGTGATTGGTAACTAGGAACGTTAACTAGATTCAGATTATTTACTCAGGATTTATTTAAGAAAATGTAACATTTGATAAATAGGAGGTATTAAACTGACACAGTTTTTGCCGCAGAAAGTTCAGCGCGGTGAACTGGTAACTCTTCTAATGTCCGAACATCTTGCTTCAAATTTGATGCTACAACAGGTATGGCTTCTGGCAAGCTCCATGCACCTTCTAAGGTTTCCCAAGATGGTGCAAACGCTGGTAAAGCCAATGAGCAAGCTTTCCAATGTCCTTGAACTGGCGCCCCTAGTTGCTGACAGTTTCCACCGCGACGACCTTCTGGATTGTAATGACGACAATATTTACAGGCAGAAGTTAAGAAATTGATGCTCTTCATGGTCAACGCCGTAGGCAAATAGTTTTCACTATTTATTTTCCTCCTAGATACAAATACGGATTATTGCCAACAAACCATTATTCAGCATATGTTTTACCGATCCCCAAGCCAATTTTGCCTTTATATTTATTTTATGTTTGTGTTATATTTTTCAACTTTTTGGTTACAATCACGATACATAAAGCTAAATTGGACTCTTGGAAATCACCCTTTAAAAGCAATTGGGATCAAAGCTAACATTACCGCCATAGATTTGTCATAAATTCGCTCATCGCCCTTTGGATAGAAAGTTTTTACATTTTTATCGCTTTTTTAACTTTTTCTACTTCTTTTGACTTATTTGGCGTATGTATATTTTATCTATAATTAGCTAAAAAATAATCTAAAATCTAGCTAAAACCGTTTTGCCGCGCATAATGCACAAACTCCCCAACGTTCTAGTTCACCCGAAGGAGTCGGAGCTTGACATTGCGGACAAAGTGGTAAGTTTTGTGAACTAGTTTGTACTTTTTGAACCCAGCTATCAAAAGCTGTATTTACAGCATTACTACCTATTGCTGGAATATTCTTCTCTACAGTTTTAGAGATATTTGGTTCTAAATAGCATGGATGTTCTTGATGTGAAGCTCTTCTTGGTTTTATGATGCGGGTGCTACTATTCCAACCAGCAGTAGAAAAATGAATGTCGTTTAACGGTGAGTCAGTCAGCGATGTCGGTTTCCGTCCCGTTGAACTGACGAACCCGGAGGGTGCCGATAGTTTTTGATTAATCTTTATAAGTAAGGTTTTGCGCTCAAACGTCAAAGTTTGTGCCCATGCAGCACTCGATGTTGCAACCCGCAAAACATCACGATGGATAGAAATAGGACGAGTATGTAGTGCAATAGAACTACCGACAATATCATGCCAGCATTTGAGCAAAATTTGTAAAGGTGGAGTTTGCCAGTGACCCCGCGCTTGTAAAAGTTTTAATACATCGCTTACAGTTCTGAAAGCCATCGAATTTAATTTGAGGGATATTATAAAGACTAAGCGTAAATTATTTTTTTACTTTTTAGAGTCTTATCGCTTGAAAGTGAGTAGTTCATGAGTCAAAATCCCCTGATGCATCTGGGTAGTCAATTTTCTAAAACACCTGGCTTGAAACCACCACTAGCAGCAGCACTAGCTAGTTTGGAAGTACAACTCGACCGAGAGTTAGCAAGATACAGGCGTACACGAACTGGTGGATATCGTGCTTCTAGCCAAAGCTCAAAAGACAAAAATAGTAGTGTAATTGGACTACAATATTTAACTCCGGTAGCTGACACGATACCATTTGATACAGCTATACCGAGTTTAGACGAAAATATTAGTGAAACTCCTATATCCGAAACGAATGTTACACCAGTAACTTATATAAACGAAATAACCACGACACCTCCACCGCCACCCCCACCTCCACCAAGTCCCAGAGTTGCGGTTACACCTGACTCAATACCTGACCCAATAAAAGAAACGGCGCCATCACCATTATCTAGCAGTGCCAGCATCGTGCCAGTTACTACAATCAAAGCCTCTACAGACGAAAATGTAGAGTCTAGTACTCATCAAAATCAACCCGATAATTATTTAGAGTCATCGGAGGCATTATTACGGAGTTTGACAGAAGAGGCGCCAAAACCACAAAAGCGACCAAAAAGCAACAGTGATAGTTTGCTTTCGCCTTTAGGGATTGGTTCTATTTTATTATTCTTAATGGCAAGTATAATTTTGGGTGCCGTTGTACTAAATCCAAAACTTCTGCCACAATTTAGTCTTGGTGGTTTGTTTAAACGCGATGGTTCAACTGCAACTAATAGTGATGTAGGTAGCTCCAGTAGTGACGGCAACACAAAAACAGTCGCTCAACCACAGCTAACACCCATAACTAGATATCCCAACCTTGCTTCATACGAATTCCCAGAGGTTAAGAGTCCTAACGATGTTGTTGGCTTGACCCCCAAACCAAAACCGACTCCAACTGTAGCACCTCCAACTCCTCAAAATGTGGCGCCTCCTGTAGTTCCTGCCATATCCGCTCCAACAACTCAGGCACCAGTAGCTATTACACCATCACCAACACCAACACCAACACCAACAGATATTTCTATCTCTGAAATTAAACCTTCAAGTGATGGGTTTTATCATGTAGTTATAGATAACACGACAGAAGGCGCCTTTGCCAACGCCCGTAAAGTAGTTCCAGATGCATATTTGTCACCCGATGGCAAGTTAATTTATCTTGGAGCAATTAAAAACAAAGAAAAAGTTCAAGAATTGCTAAATGACGTTAGGCAAAAAGGCCTCAACGCCAGAGTTAAATAAGTGGAAAGTAGAAAGTGCTGAGTGCTGAGTAGTAACTTCTAATTATACTCAGCACTCAGCACTCAGCACTCATTACTTAGGAGATATTATGGGATTTCTAGATAGAATCACCCGTGTGGTACGCTCAAACGTCAATAGTTGGGCAGCAGCTTCGGAAGACCCAGAAAAAGTTTTACAGCAAGCTGTAATTGAAATGCAGGATAATTTAATTCAGTTACGACAGGCTGTTGCTAGCGCTATTGCTACACAAAAACGTACTGAACGTCAAGCTGCTAATGCTACTGAAGCTGCCGAAGAATGGTACAGACGTTCAAAACTTGCTCTCGGACAAGGTAACGAAACTCTTGCCCGTGAAGCGCTTATTAAACGGAAGAGTTATCAAGATACCGCAATTTTGCTTAATACCCAAATTCAGCAACAAAACAGTGTAGTTGTTACACTAAAAAAGGATATGCGAGCTATCGAACTTAAAATAGCTGAAATCAAGACTAAAAAGGACATGTATATTGCGCGTGCGCGTTCTGCACAAGCGTCATTACGTCTCCAACAACTTGTAGGCGAGCTAGAAAGTGGTTCTACAAGCCTTTTTGAGCGTGTTGAAGACAAAATTATACAACTCGAAGCTCAAAAAGAAGTATCCTATATTACTCATGAAGATAATTTGGAAAAGAAATTTTTAGCTTTGGAATTAAGTAATAATGATATAGACAATGAACTTAAAGCAATTAAGGCTCAAATCTCAAAAAGCACTATTACTGAGATAAAGTAGTAATATATAACACTGTGGTGATGAAAATAATATTAATACGCATGTGCGGAAATTTGAGCGTATCTTAAGAAGAAAGATATTAAGGGGGTGTTTGCTGCACAATCTCGCATAAGAAAGATTAAATTTAAAGAATGGCAGATAGTTAATAGTAAAAATCCAAATCGTTCTTGAAAGTAAGCGTAAGTCTCAAAGGAAAAAATTATGGGTTTATTCGACAGAATTAGACGAGTGGTCAGTTCAAACCTCAACGACATGGTGAGCAAAGCTGAAGACCCTGAGAAAATGCTGGAACAAGCGATTCTGGAAATGCAGGAGGACTTGGTACAGTTACGTCAGGGTGTTGCACAGGCTATTGCAGCACAAAAGCGTACTGAAAAGCAATATAACGATGCTCAAAACGAAATTAATAAGTGGCAACGTAACGCGCAGCTAGCTTTACAAAAGGGTGACGAGAACTTAGCTCGTCAAGCTTTAGAAAGGAAAAAATCTTTTACAGATTCTGGAAGCGCGCTGAAAGAAAGCTTAGACCAGCAAACAACCCAAGTTGAAACTCTCAAACGTAGTTTAATTCAACTTGAGAGCAAAATTTCTGAAGCCAAAACCAAGAAGGAGATGCTCAAAGCTCGTATTACCGCAGCTAAAGCACAAGAGCAACTTCAGGGTATGGTGCGCGGTATGAATACATCTAGCGCGATGTCAGCTTTTGAGCGCATGGAAGAAAAAGTCCTCATGCAAGAAGCACGCGCTCAGTCCGCAGGAGAATTGGCAGGCGCCGATTTAGAGAGTCAGTTTGCTAAATTAGAAGCAGGTAGCGACGTTGACGATGAGTTAGCTGCACTCAAAGCCCAAATGACATTAGGCCCAGCGCAAGCGCCAAATCAACCCCAATTACCCGGACAAACCACCCCACAACCACAGTCATCAACATCAACGCCAAAATCAGAAGAAGTTGTTGATGCCGAACTAGAATCGCTCCGCAAACAACTAGACAACATGTAAGAATATATACAGTTTGTATTTTTACAAAATATTTCATTTTTAAATCCCACAAACTTATATTTGTGGGATTTTGTTATCTAATCTGCGGTAATCTTTAATAATGAATTACGACACCGCGCGCAAAGTCCTTATTGACCAAGCGATTACAAATTTAGACAATCCCGACGCCTTGCTGACACGAATGCAGCAAGGTAAACCTCCCGTTCCAGGTCAAATAACATCCATACTATTAGCTTTAAAAGTCGCGTTTGAAGCTCTTAAAGAAGCGACCACTTTAGACCGAGAACTTACCTATGCTTTATACCTATTATCTTTAAGAACACAACAGTTATTTGCAATTGGGCGTAAAAACGGTATTGACTGGCCTCCTTTATTCAAAGAAGACTTACTAAGAATTTCCGCAGCTTGCGAAAGCATTTTTTCTGGAACGTGGCAGAATATGTAGAGACGCGATTATTCCCTGCGGGACACTGCGTGAACGCGTCTCTACATTTTTCAACGGTTTCTTAATTCTGCTTCGAGTTTATCGATATCGCTCTTTAGTAGTACAGTCATCTGCCCTGTAAAAGCCTTACCATTTTTAGGTTTAGCAATTTCGATCCAGTAAGCATAACGGTCTCCCATTCTTAACTGACCACGTAATGCTTCACGAATAGGTGACGAAGCTAAACGTGCTGAATTTATTGCACTTTGGTTTGGATAATCGTAAATTAATTGCGCGCGTTTAAAATCTTGATATACATCTAAACCATAAATTATTCTTAGTGATTCCTGTAAACGCTCAAAACTCATTCCATTGATAGCATCATACATTGATAGTCTTTCAGTACGTATTTTACTACGGTCTCTGGAAAAACTTACGGCGCCTGGAGGTAGTACAGATGCTTGGAAAGTAAATCGTTGTGCTGCGGTGTCACTTCTGTGTATTAAAAAACGTTCACCTTGCTTCGGTTTGAGTGTAGCATGTCCTTTTAACCAGGCGCCTACTTCTTCGGTACTTTGTCCTGGCAATGCTAGCACACGGTTTGTAAAAGCTAAAAAAGTAAAAGGTAATAGCCAGAGGGAAATTAATTGCTTGTTTAGTTTCATATTTCTTTATCAAGTTAAGGGATTATACTGACATACCCCTGGTATAAATATGGGGTAATATTAGTTTTCCCTTTTTTGATAGAATTCTCTTCACATGGGCAAAAACCTTTATATACTACATAACCAAATACTTTATCAACGATATAAATAACAAAACGAAAGGGCAGACAAAATAAAATTGTCCGCCCTAGAACATATGCAATAATTTAGGGTAGATGAATTATAGCACTCTTAACCAGGCTATCAATACCTAACATACCTATCAAAGTCATTAAACATATCCTCTAAAAGCTCATCCATCATTTCCTGCTGTAATGAGCGCAAAATCTCAGGTCCCTGTAGAAACTGCTTGACAGAAATTTTACTTTGGTTAAAGTCTTGGGCGTAATCACGTATCTGAGATATTATATTGATTTGATTTTCGAGTTGTTCGGTAATTGTATCAAGCGGCTCAACTCCTTGTTTTCTAAACTTCCGAAAGTCTGTTACCATTCCCCCTTGAGGTGTCTTTTTCGCTTCTCTAAGTGAGCGTTTCAAACTTTCAAATTGCGTTTTGAGAACTCCATTTTGCTGCTCAATACGTAGACACTTGCGACTTAAGTCATCTTCACTACTACTATCTATTTGTTCTCCAACTTGATACTGTTGCTCAATTTCTAAAAGTCTTGCTAAATCTCCTTCAGTATACGCTCGATTAATTTCTTTCATTATTTCTGTATGACGCTCTTGAGTTTCACTGTCACTAGCTTTATCTGGGTGAAAAACTTCAGCTAACCGCAAAAATATATGACGAATTTTTTTAGAAGATTCGCTACGACTTGCAGACGCAGATTGTGCTTCTGTATCTGATTGATAATAATAGTGCTGGTGTGATTGATTTGATTTATTAAAATCTTCGTCACCATCAAATTTTTCTTCTATTTCTATTTCTTCTTGTTCAATCGGCTGAGGACTGATTATTTCAGCATATTGTAAACTACGATAAATTTCTTCAACTTTCTTTTTATTTTGCTTGTTTAGCTTTTTATTTTTAAGAATTTCATTAAATATTGCGTGAATTTCTTTATCAATAACTGCTATTTTCTGAATATTTGGAGTTGCTCGACCATACACTTCTGTTGCAACAGTACGCATTTGCTCTATGAATTTATCTAACTCCGTGCGTTTCTTCTTTATTTGCTTAAGCAGCTTTTGGTGTTCAATTTCAAGACCTTCCAAACGTAGGTGGACTTGGCTCGGCGCCAAAGTGGTGGTCGCGGTAGTGCTACTAGTCGTGCGTTTCAAAGTTGGTGAAGATTTTCGAGACATGAGACCAACGAGTTTTACAGAGGGTGTTTACCGAACATTTTGAACTAAATTGACACAAATTATTACAAAAGTTACTTTTCAAAACACAAAATTAATTTTACTGTACCGTCTATTGTACTACTTTAATCCCAAATTACAAATTTATTTCCAGCAGTAATTACTCTGGCTGTATTGCCACTTTAATTACTTTACGCTCACGCATATCTACGAAGACCTGTTCTAAATCTTTTAAAGGTCGTTGTTCGCTAATCAGTAATTCAAAAGGAATTTTACGACTTGCAATTAGTGACAACGCTTCACGCACAAAATAAGGCGTGTTATGAAATACACCTTTAATTGTCAATTCGCTGTAATGTAACACCTCTGTACTTACAGAAATATTTGTATTTTTAGGACATCCGCCAAATAAGTTTACAGTGGCGCCTCCCCTGGCACAAGCAATTGCTGTCTCCCATACAGTTTTATCTCCTGTTGCTTCAATAACTATATCGGCGCCGTAACCATCTGTTAATTCTTTTACTCTTTCTGCAATATCTGGCACCTTATGATAATTAAAAGCTTCTACTGCCCCAAATTTTTTCGCTATCTCTAATCTTTGATCGTTCCCACCAAAAACTAGTACTTTTGCATTGTAATCTAAAACGAGTTTAGCAACAAACATTAAACCAATGGCGCCATCACCAAGCAAAACAACTTTATCACCTGGTTTAATATTGGAGCGGGCAACACCATGCAATACACACGCTAGCGGTTCCGTCATTGCTGCAAGTTGATATGGTACATCAGGCAACAATAATAAATTCTGCTCAACAATAGTAGCAGGAATTTTAAGATATTGTGCGAATGTACCGTTGTTCCAAGTTAAATTCGGACAAAGCGAAAATTCTTGCTTTTTACAAAAGAAACAGTGACCGCAGGGTGCAGAATTATTTGCAACCACAGCGTCACCAATTTTCCATTTGGTCACACCAGCACCAACAGCAACAATTTCTCCTGCTGCTTCATGTCCAAACAAAGTGGGAGGTTTTAGCATTTTTGCATGACCACCCCTCTTCCATACCTTTAAGTCTGTGCCACAAGTTGTTGCAGCATGTACTTTGATGACGACTTCACCTGTATTAGGTATGGGGTCGTTTATATGTTCAAGCCGTAAATCTTCTTGACCGTAAAGTAAAGCAGCGAGCATAAGAAACCGGGTCTCTACCCGAATTGTTTTTTACTACAATATCAATAAAGAAACCCGGTTTCGCTGCTATGATTGCGAAACAACTCCAAGAATTCTAGATTCTCCTCCTGTGGGCGCGCGATTAACTGTTAGTAAAGAAACTTCTTGGCGACAAGATTGACATAACCAGTAAACTTTACCGTGGCGAACGTGACGCAACAGCATGGAACTACCGCAACAGGGGCAACTGTTAGCTCTCATACTCATACTATTGTTCTCCTTTTAAATTATTTAACGTTGTTGATTTGTTCTTGATTAAGGGCCATGCACGCCCAACTGATTAAAATTTGATTTTGGCTGCGTGGATACGTCCGTTCTGATTAATGCGAGTTTGAATGATTTTTTCATACACTTGCTCGTATCCATCAACCATGCGAGTCACGCTAAAGTTTTTTTCTACATGTTTGCGACAGTCATGACGGCTAAGTTGCAGCGCTACAGGAACCATTGCGGCCATTTCCTCATAACTAGTACAAACCATTCCAGTCACTCCGTGGGCAATAACCTCTGGTACGGCGCCCATATTCATTGCAATCACTGGCGTACCAGTTGCCATTGATTCAATCATTACCAGACCAAAAGGTTCTCGCCAGGTAATTGGAAATAGTGCGAGTGCAGCATTACCTAAAAGTTCAACCTTTTGGGCATTACTAACTTCTCCTAAAAACTCGATATGCTCACCATCGATATGTGGAGCTATTTCGCGTTCAAAGAATTCTGCGTCTACTACATCCACTTTTCCAGCCATTTTTAGGCGCCATCCAGTCGCACGCGCAATGTTAATTGCATGTTGCGGGCCTTTTTCGGGTGAAAAGCGTCCTAAGAATGCTAAGTAAGGCTTAGTTCCCTGTTGTTGAGCAATAAATGGATAGTCTTCTAGGTTAATACCGTTGTAAACTGTATCAACGTAATTAAGGTCTATTTGACGTTGAGTGTTGCTAATGCTAACAAATGGTTGCTTTTTATGATGGGTGTAAACGTTGATATTTTCACTGTTAAAACTGCCATGCAACGTATGCACCGTTGGTGTTGGTACAAAGTTAGCGCTTAGTAATGCCGGAACCCCTACATGGGAGTGAATAATGTCGAATTCCTCAGCGCGCTGATAAACTTGGCTTAGTTCGAGCGTTTCGTATGCCGAATATTCCCGTAAATTTGGGTCTAAACGTAATGCACGCGGACAAACTGCTTCGAGCTTCGCTAGTGTATATGAATCACCAGACGCGAATAAAGTAACATCGTGACCTCGACGTACTAATTCATCTGTCAGACGACTCACTACCAGTTCGATGCCTCCGTAAGTTGGAGGTGGAACCCGTTCCCATAAGGGAGCTACTTGAGCGATTTTCATAACTTGTGAAAGGTACAGGTGAAATGGTCTGATATTTCAGAACCAATATTTCAGATGTGGTAGAGCATTTATACTCAGCCACCAACAGTTTACATTAAATCAAGGCACCTACTAGAAAAGATATTTTCCGGTTAACCGTACTTGACACAATGTATTTACTGACTTCTGCTAACCAGTCATTAATCATTAGGTAACTACACTAATAACATTACAATCAACTATGAATACACTTCATCTATCCTGGGGATCATTGAAAGCAATACGAGAATATAGGTTAAACAATATGAATCGTGATTTATCGCGCAAATATTATACCCTATCCAAAACCTCACAAAATAGGTAACCGTTCAGCGGGCGCCTGTGAACAACAAAAAACTACGAAAAAGAAAATATAACTTTACAAATATAAATTAAGATTTTAGTCAGATGCACTACAAAATTTCATCACTAAGTTGTAATATTAATGAATGCTAATATTTTGCTATTATATACATAAAAAATACTAATCAATACTGATAGTACGTAAGGTGGGCAATGCCCACCATACAAATAAAAATTATTAACATAAAAAATAATGAAAATTGCTACTTGGAACGTTAACTCAATTCGTACACGCTTAGAACATGTTGCCTCCTTCTTAGAAAAAAACCCTGTTGATGTGCTTTGCGTGCAAGAGACCAAAGTTGTTGACAAAGACTTTCCGCACGACCAGTTTGAAGCATTAAATTATCACATATATATATATGGACAAAAATCTTATAACGGAGTTGCTATACTTAGTAAAAAACCACTCGAACAAGTAAGTACAGGTTTCACGAGTATACTTCCCGAATTAGACCCAATATGGGATGAACAAAAACGAGTTATTACGGGTGTAATTGACTCTGTGAGAATTTTAAATCTCTACGTACCTAATGGTTCCGAAGTCGGTTGTGATAAATACGAATTTAAATTACATTGGCTGACCGTACTGCGAAAATACCTGGAAGCCTTATTATTAGAGAATCCTAACATTTGTATGTGTGGTGACTTTAATATTGCCCTTGAAGATAAGGATATTCACGAAAAAGCCGATATAAAAAATCACATCATGTCATCTGATGCCGAACGTCAAGCTCTCAAAAATGTTCTTGAACTGGGTTTTGCGGATGCTTTTCGTAAATTTACTTCCGAAGCAGGTCATTACAGTTGGTGGGACTACCGCGCGATGGCATTCCGTCGTAATATGGGCTGGCGCATTGACCATCATTACTTAACACCCGAACTATACGAACGCGCACTAAGTTGTGTAATTGATAAGGCGCCGAGAAAACTAGAAAAACCCAGTGATCATGCTCCGGTTATAGTGGAATTGTAAGGTGGGCAGTGCCCACCCTACTGACTTATGTCTAGTTCGCTATATAACCTTTATCTCAGTTAATTCACGCACATAGGAAGGTCTAGGCGCCAGTTGTCTAATCATAGCTATATCAGCCGTCCAAAACTCAGCAGAGAAACTTTCTGCACAAGCTAAGAAGACAGCATCATAAAGAGTTGGCAACCCATAATCTGCTGCTATTTGCCACGCTCTAACTCGAATCGCTTCTGTTTCAATGTAATCAATTGGTAATTCGCAAAAATCCTCAAAAATTTCTTGTGCCTCTTGTATAATAATGCTTCCGGCACGAGTTTTCTTTCGTAATACCGAACCAACTTCTGCCCAGGCGAATGTGGGAGCAACTATACGGATATTTTGACTCAAAGCTTCATCCATTAATATTTTGGCTTGAGCTTGATACAGTTCTGGCACTAAGTAAGGTATCCAAACACTTGTATCGATACACAAAACTTTAGTCACGTCGTTCTTTGCCTTCTCTTAAATTGCGAATCAAATCGATTGAACTTTCTTGTGTATCAGTTCTGTTTTTTATTTTTTGACTACGGGCAACAATTCGTTGATGTGCAGCAATGCCTTTGCGTCGTCGTAATTCTCGCTCAACAGCATCTATTACCAAGTCATTAAATGACTCATTACCATCTTTAAAACTTTTTGCGGTTTCAAGCAAACCAGACGGAAAACGGATAGTTACAGCTTCACGTTCCATACCCATACATTTATATGCAACCAAGTTATGATACCAACTATTGTAACCATAATTGATGGCTCAAGACAAAAGTAAATCATTAAAATTGATGAAGACCCCAAACCCAAAATCTATCTAAAACCCTTATGTTTTTGGTAACAGGAGCAACTGGTGATATCGGGCGCCGCGTAGTGAGGCTTTTACGCGAATCGGACAAACAAGTACGTGCGTTCGTTCGTTTGACTTCACATTATGGTGAGTTAGAACATCGAGGCGCCGAGTTATTTATCGGTGACTTACGTTTTGAGCGCGATATAAAAAAAGCTTGTCAAGGTGTTCGATATATCATTAGTACTCATGGTTCTGATGGTGATGCAGTGGCGTTAGACTACCGTGCGAACATAGAACTAATTGACCAAGCCAAGGTAAATGGAGTAGAGCATTTTGTATTTATTTCTGTACTAGGTGCAGATAGAGGTTATGAAGATGCACCTGTATTTAAGGCAAAACGTGAAGTAGAAAAGTATTTAGTCTCTAGTGGCTTAAATTACACTATTTTACGTCCGGCTGGTTTAGCATCTAATTTATTACCGCTTGCCGAACGTTTTCGTGAAACCGGGATATATGTACTTATCGGCGACCCCAAAAATCGAACTTCGATAGTTTCTACCGACGATTTGGCGAAAATAGCTGTTAATTCAGTTAGCGTTATTGGCGCCCGTAATCAAATTTTTGCTGTGGGTGGGCCTTCAATATTAACCCGTGAAGATATACCGCGTACATTCAGTCGTATTTTTAATAAAGAGCCAGTTATAATCAATGCACCATTATTTTTAGTCGATGGGTTCCGGGGTGCATTAGGATTGATTAATCCCCAGGCGCAAAAATCCTTTGGAACCTTTAGAACATTGCTAGCAAACGAGTTTTTCTGTAAAACTGAAGAAATTACTAATTTAGAAGCTATTTTCACTTTCCCCCTGGAACCGTTGGAAAGCTTCTTAAAACGCTATCTTTCAATATAATACCAATCAAAAATTTTATGCGTTCTCCCTTAGCTGCAAACGCTGCACAAGCACGTCAAACAAAACAAGTATTCGCTCGACCAGAAGAACAGTTATCTTTTGAACTAGGCAAAGCCGTACAAGAGTTACCACCTCTGTATACAAGATTACTAGCTGGTACAATTACTGCGATAGTTTTTGGTACTATCGCGTGGGCACATTTTTCTAAAGTTGATGAAGTGGCAACGGCGCCTGGAGAACTGATAGCTTCAACTCAAGTACGTCCTGTAACATCAATTGGTAATGGTTCGATTACCGCAGTACGTGTAAAAGAAGGGCAACGTGTAGTTAAAGACCAAGTATTAGTCGAACGTGACCCAGAATTTCAGAAATTAGATGTAACGCGGTTAGCGCAGTCTGCAAAACTCATTCAACAAGATTTACGGCGCCTTGATGCCGAGCGCACAGGCAATAAAAGTTCTGGAAATCCAATTCAAGATGAGCTTTTAGCGTCACGCTTACGAGATTTTGAAGCAAAACAAGCTGCTGCAGAAGCTGAAGCAAATAAACAAGCTGCTTTAATAGAGCAAGCAAAAGTTCGGCTGACTCGCTTGCAAGAAAACTTCGCAAACGCACAAACGAGTCTTACCAACGCTCAAACAAACCTCGCAAACGCTCGACAACTACGTGAAAAAGTAGATCAAAACGTAGCACTTGCCAAACAGCGTGAGCAAAGTATGCGTACTTTAATTGGTAATGGCGCCGTTCCGCGACTCGACTACCTCGAAGCACAAGACCGACTCAACCGTGCAAATGCTGAAACCACCCGTGCTTCCGATGAAATTACAAATAACCAAAATAAAATTACCGAAGCACAAGACAAAGTAACCTCACTACAAAAAGATATTGCCGCTCAGGTTCAAGAAATACGCCAAGCGCAAGCTGCTTTTGTATCCGCTAAAAAGCAAGCCGACCGTCTCGCATCTGAACGTCAAAGCGAAGTATTAACGCAAATCAACAGGCGCCGTGAAGAATATACAGATATAAGCGGTAAACTAGAACAAGCCCGTAAACAAACCGAGTACGAAACGATTAAATCACCAGTTGCAGGAACAGTATATAAAGTCAAAGCAACCAAGGGACCAGTACAATCGGGTGAAGAATTATTATCAATACTACCTGATGGCGAAGAACTAATGCTGGAAGTAAAAGTTCTTAACCGCGATATTGGTTTTATCCGTCAGGGAATGAAAACTAAAGTCAAAATGGCAACATTCCCTTTCCAAGAGTTCGGTACAATTGAAGGTGAGGTTGCTAAAGTCAGCCCGAATGCGATTGTAGATAAAGAACTAGGATTAGTATTTCCAACCCGAATTAAACTAAATAGACACTCAGTAATGGTACGAGGAGAAGAAGTACAATTTACGCCTGGTATGACCGCGAATGGCGAAATAGTAACTCGCCAAAAATCAGTTTTAACCTTTATTATGGAGCCGATTACTCGCAGATTTAGCGAAGCTTTCTCGGTCAGGTAATTTACAAACGTTACATATTGTAGAGACGTTACATGTAACGTCTCTACAATATATCCTACGAAGAAGGTAATAAACGTAAGTATGGTTCATACGGCGCCATAAATATTTTTCCGTAGCGCTCAAAGATATTTTGCGGGTCTTGTGGGTCTGTGGTGGCCATACTTGAGTAGTAGTCGTCAGATTTGTAAATTGTATTTTCTGTACTGTATTGGTAAATTGTTGAAGTGGTATTGACGGTAGTGTTTTCGGTTGTATTTATTCCACTAGTGTAATTATAAATGTTGCTGCTGTGCTTAGTAGATTCGATACTGTTAGAGAATGGATTAAAGCCAGAGAATATATCACCAAAATTGAAGCTTGGAATAGTATTGTTACCTTGTCCAGAGTTTTTAGATGTTTCGGCAAGAATTTGTCGAACTTGACTGTCGTTAAGACTACGGTTTGCACTGAGCATCAACGCTACAACGCCTGCAACGTGAGGAGTTGCCATGCTGGTGCCACTATAACTTTCATAGCTATTATTGGGAACTGTTGAATAAATACTAACTCCCGGCGCCGTTACATAAGTAAGCTGTTGATTTCCGGCACGGTTGGAAAAGTCCGCTAAATTACCATTTTTATCGACTGCTCCAACTGCTACGCCCGTCTTTTCGGCATAGCGCGCGGGATAAATAGGTGATGCTCCACCACTATTACCTGCTGCCATGACAACTATGACACCTTTTCCACTGGCATAATTAAGAGCATCTTGCATTGTTTGATTAGCACCACCACCACCAAGACTTAAATTGATAACATTGGCGCCGTGGTCTACTGCATAGTAAATACCCTTGGTTATTGAATCATACGAACCAGAACCATTATCATCAAGTACTTTGACTGGCATAATTTTGGCATCGTAAGCAATTCCCGTTACACCATAGTCATTCTTTTCACCTGCTATCGTTCCAGAAACGTGAGTTCCATGTCCGTCTCTGTCCATTACATCTGAGTTGTTATCTACAAAGTTCCAACCGTGAACATCTCCTGCATAGCCATCGTTTGGGTCATCGTTGGGATTAGTCCAAATATTATCTTTTAAATCTACGTGATTAATATCAACTCCTGTATCTAGAACAGCAACGACAACTCCTTTACCTGTGTACCCTTTTGCCCAAGATTCAGGAGCCTTCAACATATCGGCACCCCAACCATTACCACCTGTATCAGGCACATCCGCAAAAGGTTGTTGACCAATAGATGATGCAACAGCTGCTCCCGCATTCACTAACCCGTAACCATTATTAGAACTGTATGACTGAGAGAATGGTGTATTATTATTGTCATTGAAATTATTATAAAAACGACTGCGGCGCCTTAAATCTGTGTACGTATCAGTAGTTAAGCTATCAAATGAAGAACTCGAAGTTAGATTTATACTATTTTGTAATGCTAAATCAATATTCTTATTATTAATAAACATAGGTATTTATCCTCAAAATTTACTTCCTGTGGCGACATTAAATATTTAATAGAACTTACGCTAACAAACTTACAAAAATTTAATTATCCATATTGTGGAACAGATTGTGGAACAGATTGTGGAACAGATTGTAGAACAGATTGTGGAACAGATTGTGGAACAGATTGTGGAACAGGCATCCTTGCCTGTTTAAACTATTGAGCGGGAAAGGATGCCAACCCCACGAGAAATGAGTCATGCACCAAATCTTAATTGTTGCTGAATTTATTTTGGCAATATATTTAAAAGAAAAGCTAATATTTCCTAGTAAATAATAACTAGGAGTTTAATATTAAATTTGCAGCTAGCTTTACAAAAACAGTTGAATAAAATAAGTTTTTTAAAAAATTTTGTTGTTAATGGTGAATATCAGGTTATTAACCTTGCACAAAAGAAACCGGGCTTCTAACCAAAATTATTGTTTTTATACAAGATATAAATAAAGAAGCCCGGTTTCTGGTAGCGTTACATTATGTGCTAAAGAAGGCGCCATCCCAATAGCTGAAATTGGCTAAGATTTGATTCCAGTTGAGTTGTAAGATGCTGGGTTTGGATGATGATTCTAATCCCCACGGGTTGAATAAAGTAAATGTTTGTGCTGAAGCATCATAATTTACTAATGCATATGCGTGAAGAGGAACAATATCTGGCGCCACTCCACTTGACTTAGACCCAAAGCCAATTGATTTACCTATACTAATTGCGTTTGTAAGTGATTCTAGGCTTAAAACATTACTCATTGAGACTGTTTGACCTGTAATGTGTGAAAAAGCATCACTGATATAGCCACCCTTACCGATACCCGAATAAGAATTAGTACTGTCTTGATAAATCCATCCAGATTCGTTCAGTTGTGCATATGCTTTTTCTGCTAGTGCTACCCAGAGTTCATTCGTAGGATTGTTATAGCTACTACCTTTAGAAGCATAAACGAATTTTCCGGCTAAGTCTGTCGGCAAATATTTATCGACTGTAATGTAGTCTGCGACTTGATTACGGAAGAATTTAACGGTGTAAGTATTGTCCCCGTTATCAATAAACATGTTCTCAATCGTAGTTGGTGATTGAATTGCTGTTGCTGCAAGTCCGACTAGAAAGAAACAGTCATTTATCAAACCTTGTTTTATGTCTTGATAATTTACACCATTCTGAAATAGTACACCGCTTACTTGCTGGTAAGTATATGCACTTGTAGGATAGTCACGTCCAAAAAACCACTTATTCACAAGATTGGATATCTGAGTACTACTACTACCCGCAGTCAGATTACCTAATGAATTATTCTGATATCTCTGATTTGCGACATCACCATTGACTACTTTATTCGTTAATACTTGCACATATTCTGGTATCCCTAGTCTTGATGCATTACTAACCAAGTTCTGTAAGTCTCTAAATTCAGTGCTATCAACTACACCATTATCTTCAGATGCACGTAATATTCTAATTACTTCGCTACGGTCAATTACACCATCGATAGAAAATGATTTTATATCCGCACGCAGTTGTGCATCTTGAAATATCGTATCTAACCAAGAAGGACTGCTTTGAGTTGGTGGTGGGACTTCTGGAATCAAGTTAGTACTGTATTCGAGATTGTATATGGTAGTCGCGTTTTTGAATCGAAAGATTTTAATGTAATAATTACCTGCTTCCAACGTTATATTTACAGATTCATCTCGGTTACGTCGGTTGTAAGAACCAGTTAATTCTTGACCGTCGCTGTTCAATACTTGTAGGTTAGCATTTGAATATAAACCCTTGACTGCAAGATTTAGACTACTACGACCACTGAAATTGAACCGATAATAGTCTTCTGTATTTGCTGCTGATATAGAACCTGCGACAATTTGTGTACTTTGATTAATACTCAAATTTTGAATACTTACATTCTGTTCAAATAAATTAACCGACATAACTACTCTTGCTTTATAAATTATATGAATTAAGCACAAAGCACCCTATGCCCCTTGTAATAAAAGGGACTTGCTAGTCAGCCACCACTTTCTTTATTAAATTGTTGAATTTCTATATTGCTGCTTAAAGTTATCAAACAGCCACGCGAAATATACGTGATAAAATTTACTAATACGCTAAGTATTTATCAGGTCAAAAGCAATTATGTAAAAATATTTTATACTGAAAGAAAAAGTATTAAATTCTACTCTTTTTTTATAACATACGGATAATGAGTGTGACAGTATGTTAACTGACAAAAAAACTCCTCTTCATAAGCTTTTTATAAAGAGGAGTAGCAGACATTACATGTAACGTCTTTACTGATTATTATTTTTAAGCTCGTGCCATTGCTACAACAGCGCGCACCGCAGCATCAGCGTTGACGAAACCGTGACCGTAATATTGGTCATAACCTGCGGCGCCTAAATCAACAGCAGTTTGTGCAAGAATTTCTTTAACTTGTCCAGCAGTAAGAGTTGGATTTAAGCTCCACACAAGCGAAGCTATACCCGAAACAATAGGTGTAGATGCGGAAGTACCATTAAATTTGTCGTTATAGCCAAAGCTAAATGCACCGTTTGAATTTTGAGTTGCGCTAGCTGCTGGATATTCTGTTAATGCCATTAAAGTTAGTGGCTTTTTACCAGCTAAGAAAGTTGTATTATCAACATAACTACTACGCCACCATTCTGGGTAAGGAGATTGTGGCTGCCCAGTTGCTGTCAGTTCGGGATTGTTTTGACTATAATCAACCCTAGTTCCAGGTGTTTTTGCATAGCCATAGTCATCTACATTACCCCACGATGAACCAACAGTAATAAAGTTGGGATTTGTTTCAGCCAAGGCGCCAAGGGATGAGATAGTACCGCTATTACCAGCTGCCGCAACAAACAAAACTTTATTTGAGTTTTGAGCAACTAAATTTATAAACGCCTGCGTATCTCCACCCGATAAACTCAAGTTAACAATTAGGTTCTGACCGTTTAAGGTTGCTTGGTCGATGAGTAATTGTGTGGCAGTTGCCAAATCTTTGTCATCGGCATTTCCACCTAACACGTCAATATGTTTGACTCTTGAAGCCCAATTTATTCCTGCTGTGCCTACACCGTTATTTGTGGCGCCTGCAATTACACTTTGTACTTTAGTACCGTGGAAATCAGTACCTGACTCATCTATGTAGTTAGTACCTGAAAAAATTGTGCTTCTCAAATCTGGATGAATATTACCACTGGCATCTACACCCAACCCTGAATCTTCAATTCCAATTAGTACACTGTCATTGCCAGTCGTAAACCGCCAAGCATTAGGAATTCCGCTTGTGAACAAGTTGACTTGCTCGTTGAACTTTGGGTCATTAGTTACAATGGTTCCCTTAAAGCCAGCAGCAGCACCAGGAACTACAGAAGCCAAGTCAAAGGTTTGGTCGCTAAATTCAAGTTGTTCGATACCCTCAAACAAAATTTTATAACCTGTGTAGGCGCCAGCATTAATTGTAATAGCATCAAAAAGACGATTACCATTACCAGGATTTCCAACTACACCACCTGCTGTTGAAGTTGCCCAGTTATAACTAACTTGCCCCGAACTAATGCCAGCAGTTTTAAAGTCGAGTGTGTCGCGCTTACCTAATCCAAAGTCAATATTACCGTTTCCAGACACGTATGTAATTTGACTGCTTCCGTTATAAGTGAAAGTCTCTGCACTCAATCTTCCTACTTTCCAAGAAGTAGTAGGAGTTGCAGGCGCCACACTTTGTTGACTAGGTAGTGCATTTAAACTAGAGTTAGTGGCATTTACACTACTTGATAAAGGAACATCACTTATCTGAGATGATATTGGTGGTAAAGCATCACTCTCAGGAGTTGCTGACACTGACAAGTTGTAAAAGCTGTCGGTATTACTGTTACTATAAACTCGGATGTAATAGGTGCCAGTATCAAGGTTTGCATCAATAAACTCTCTTCGACGGGCAGGTGAACGTGAAAAAGCAATTACTTCGCTGGATTCTACCAACCCATTATTGTTGCTGTCTTTTATTAGTTCAACATTTAAGTCACCCCGAAAGCGATTGAGCGATAAGTAAAAACTACTACGTCCCTGTAACCCAAATTTGTAGAAATCGCTTGATTGCGATAAATTAATTGTATCAGTGAATACTTGTACATTGCTAGAAACTTTTATATCTAGTGCTGTACTTAACAAAGTACCGGGAACGTCAGCAGGCATATGTTAGTTTATTTTCAGGAGAGATACAAATACTATCAAAATCGATATTCGCTTGCTTTGGCGGCAAAAAAATTTAATAGTGATTAAATTTACAAAAAAAACATCATATTTTTACTGAGCCTTCACGTATAGTTTAAATACAGCATTTTAAATTTTGTCGGTTCAATAACATTGTAAGTGATATTACTTAGAAAAAAAATTATCTATAAGTGGGCTTTGTTCATTAAAATTTTAATATTCCGAACTCACCGAATCAAATGCTATCTTCAATTAACGATTTCAATCCTTGGGTTGTAGCTATCGGACTCAATACAGCTTTACTCGCTGTCGCATGGCTTTTGCCAAAAAAACTGCTGACTGTTGCTGGATACCTTAACGCTTGGTTACTAGGTGTCTTAATTTGGGGAACTCTTGGTTTCTCCGGTTATGTAGTAGTAATGTTCTACTTCTTAGTTGGTTCTTTTGTTACAAAAGTTGGTTATTCCCAGAAGGAAGCGGAGGGTATCGCAGAAAAACGTTCGGGGGCAAGAGGTCCAGAAAACGTTTGGGGTTCAGCATTGACTGCTACATTATGCGCGCTTGGCGCCGTATTCACATTAAATTCACTTTCATCAAATTCACAATTCGATAATCTTCACCCGCTGTTTGTGTTAGGTTACGTCGCCAGTTTCAGCACTAAGCTTTCAGACACCTGTGCTAGCGAAATAGGTAAAGCATATGGGCAGCGAACATTTCTAATAACAACCCTACAACCTGTAGCACGGGGAACAGAAGGCGCCGTCAGTTTAGAAGGTACTGTTGCTGGAGCAGTTGCTTCTTTGGCACAAGCGTTAATAGGACTAGCTGTTGGATTGATTAATGGTTTTGATGTATTGTGGTGTGTTCTCGCTGCCTTTATTGCTACTAATATTGAAAGTGTAATTGGGGCAACGCTGCAATCGAGGTACACATGGCTGACAAATGAATTGGTAAATATTTTAAATACATTGATAGGCGCCGCTGTCGCAATGCTGTTATCGGTGTTGTGGCTCTATTTCACACGCTAATATACAGTTCACAAGTACTATATTGGAAAAATCAAGTTAATTTTTTTGCAATTTCTTGACTAATATACGATGTAGATATTACTTACACAGCCAGCAGTTCGCTTGACTTTGAGCAAGCGTACAGTTGCTGATTTAGGCTATTCTTGCTTACGATTGAAGTGCGCTGTTTTTATAACAGAGCGTTTAAAGTATAGAACGGGCTAAGGTTGTAGCTTCACGCGCTTCCGTTAACTCCTATTTTTGCTCAAAAACAATAGTATAATTTTTGGACGTATAAATTAATACGTATTTTATGTCAATGGAATCTCTTTCATTTATAACCGTCGATGAACAATCAATTTCTGTGGCACAGGCAGTAAAATACCTGCAAGCGTCAGGAAAATTGGGACAGTTCATAGGTGATATTCTTCGTCAATACGTGATTGACGAGGAAATTGCCACCCGTGCTGATGTTGTCATCAGTCCAGCATTAACAGAGCAAGCAATAATCGATTTTCGTTTAAAAAACCAGCTTACAGACTCGCAGCGTTTCAACGACTGGTTGAAAAGTAACGGCACTAATTACGAGACTTTTCACTCGTCGGTTGCATCTAGCTTTAAATTAGAGAAACTTAAAGCCGCAATTTCCGACCCCAAACTTCAAGAATATTTTATTGAACGTAAGATTTTTCTCGATAGAGTAGTGTTATCCCGAATTATCGTTGATAATCATGAACTCGCGGAGGAACTACACGCACAAGTTGAAGAAGGCGCCAGTTTTGAGCAAATTGCGCGTGAATATTCCCTCGCAGATGACAAGGTTGTAAACGGCATGATGGGGCCAGTAAGCCGGGGAACGTTACCGGATATACTAAGAGCGGCAGTCGATGTAGCTTCTACAGGTACAGTAATTGGACCTTTGGAATTAGAAGGGCGTTTTGGGTTATTCCGTGTGGAACAATTCTTAACAGCATCCCTAGATGATACTCAACTAAAGCAGACACTACAAAACGAGTTGTTTGAGAAATGGCTAGCAGAGAAAATTCAAAAGCTTACAGTCAGACTGCAAGTGGGCTAAGTACCACGGATAAAGACTTGCACTCCGAAGTGCTAGCATCTTTACCTTGGCAGGAAGCACCGTTTTGCTGGTTAACACCTGATAATAAAAGCGTATTAAAAAATACTGCTGAAGTATCGCGCTATGGGTTAGGTGAAAAAATTTGGTCTAGAACGAACCCTGGCTTACATTATTTTATTGTTGCAGGTAAAGTTAGGCTGCGCGAGGAAGAAACAAGCAAACCATTGGCAACAATGGAAGCTGGTGATTGGTTTGGGGACTTATTACTGTGTGCGGTTGACTGTAAAGCTGTAGCTGCTAGCAAAGAAGTAATAGTAGTTTGCTGGGGTGTTGAAGTTTGGCAGAAGTTATCTAGCCCAGAAATTAATGCTTTTTGGGAAGGTTCAACATCTGAAGAAGGTTCTAATGGTAATAGTAATGTTAGCATCACTACTTACTCACCACCTCGCCAAGATGAAAATAGATTTGAGCAAGTTGAATATAACCCGCAACCGCCACTAGATACACAGCGAGAAGATTCTGTACCGCAAACCCGAACACAACAGTCTCAATTTCAACGCGAACTGCTTGCAACTGCATCATCTCACTCATCGTCTGGCTACCCATTTGTGGCAAGTCACAATACAGGAGCAGCATGTTTGACGATGGCAGCTATTCAGCTAAAGAACCCGGTGCAGCTTGAATGGGTACAGCGTCAACTTCGAGGACAAAAACCAAAAAATTTGGTTGAAGCAGCAGAAAAACTAGGATTTATTTTACGACGAGTACAGGTAACTTGGGCAGACCTGAGACAATTATCTTTCCCTGCTTTAATGCGTTTGAACACAGGTCAAACAAAAGAAGGCGCCTGGGTTGTTGCTTATGCAATGAAGGGAGATAGACTCATTGTTGCTAACCCTCTTAACCAAGAAGGTAAAACTGAAAGCTTACCGCAACAAATGGTCGTCGAAGCTTGGGATGGTAATCTTTGGCAAACTGAAGTAGTTAACAAGCAAGAGAAATTTAACCTCAGTTGGTTTTTGCCGGCAGTAATGCGGTACCGAGGTTTATTAACTGAGGTATTGTTAGCTTCTTTTACATTACAGTTACTTGGACTTACGACACCTTTAATTACCCAAGTCGTTATTGACAAGGTGATGGTGCAAGAGAGTCTACCGACTCTTGATGTTATGGCAATAGCTTTATTGTCTGTAGCATTATTTGAAGCATTACTCGGTGTACTTCGTTTATTTATCTTTACCCATACTGCACGGCGCCTCGATTTAAGTTTATCAGCGCAGTTGTTCCGGCACTTAATGCGGCTACCTCTAGCGTATTTTGAATCACGTCGGGTTGGAGATACCGTAGCGCGCGTACAAGAACTCGAACAAATTCGTCAATTTTTAACAGGTACAGCATTAACTGTTGTACTAGACAGTATTTTTGCTGTTGTATATTTGGCGTTGATGTTTTATTACAGCATTCCTTTAACCTTTGCTGGGTTAGCGGTGCTACCATTATTCGCCACACTGACGCTAGTTGCTACACCAATATTACGTAACTGGCTCAACGAAACCTTTAACCGCAGTGCAGACAGCCAATCATTCTTAGTAGAAACGGTTACAGGTATTCACTCAGTCAAAGCACATGCTGCTGAACCAGTAGCACGCGACCGTTGGGAAGGATTATTTGCTCGGTTTATTCGCACAGGTTTTAAAGCTTCCACCACTCAAAATATAAGTAGCAACATCGGTGACTTTTTAACGAACCTATCTAGCTTACTAATTTTGTGGTTCGGCGCCAAATTAGTTATCGAGCAGAAATTAACCATCGGTCAACTAGTCGCGTTTCAGATGCTATCTGGACGTGTAACAGGCCCTCTACTACGTTTAGTACAACTTTGGCAAAACCTGCAACAAGTACTACTATCAGTAGATAGAATAGGCGATATATTAAACGTGGCGCCAGAAGCAGAACCAGGAACAGGCTTAGTATTACCCCCACTCAAAGGTGAAGTTTCGTTTGAACAAGTATTTTTCCGCTATAAAGAAGGAACCGAACCAGTACTGCGGGGAATATCCTTCGACGTAGAACCAGGGCAATTTATCGGTATAGTAGGGCGAAGTGGTTCTGGAAAGAGTACGCTTTCCAAATTATTACAGCGACTATATACAATCGAATCGGGTCGTATTTTAATCGATGGGTTTGATATAAAGAGCGTAGACCTAGCGTCACTGCGGCAACAAATAGCTGTTGTTCTCCAAGAAGACTTTCTATTTAATGCTTCCATCTTGGAAAACATCACTTTAGGAAACCCAGATATTTCAGCCGAACAAGTAGTGGAAGCAGCGCGTCTTGCCGTCGCTCACGATTTTATCAGTCAACTACCCCACGGTTACGAAACAAACGCAGGTGAAAGAGGAACTGCATTATCGGGAGGTCAACGTCAGCGTATAGCTTTAGCAAGACTATTTTTATCACAGGCGCCGATACTAATACTAGACGAAGCAACAAGCGCACTCGACGCAGAAACCGAACAACAAGTACTGCAAAACCTCCAAAAAGTATCACAAAACCGCACGGTATTTATTATCGCTCACCGCTTCGCCCCATTAAAACGCGCCAACCAAATATTAGTAATGGAACGCGGAGTAATAGCAGAACGCGGAACACACGAAGGACTACTACGCGACAAAGGACTATATTGGTCACTCTATCAGCGTCAACAAGCCAATGTGTAAAAGTGGAAAGTGCTGAGTGCTGAGTGCTGAGTGCTGAGTGTTGAGTGCTGAGTGTTGAGTGCTGAGTGTTGAGTGCTGAGTGCTGAGTAAACTTCATGTCTTGTGGAATGGGCATCCCTGCCCGTTCCAGTATTAAAATCTAAAATGATTCAGCTTTGCAAGAAAGTCTTAATGCTTGCCAAGTCCGCGCATTTACAACACCAGTTGCAGGTAAATCTTGCTGCTGTTGAAAACTAATCACCGCGAGTTTGCTAGCTTCTCCAAAGTAACCTGAAGGACGAATTTTGAGATAGCCTAAATCGTATAAACGCTGCTGTAAGTCTCGTACATCTTCACCCTCAGAACCTGGTTTTAAAGTAGGTCGATCACAATCCTGTGGAGACTGTGGAGGTACAATAACCGAAACTCTCTCAATAGCGTTCCAAGTTTGAGCATCCACTATTCCAGTGGGGAAAATATCTCTATCATGCTGAAATCGCTTAACAGCATTTTCAGTATCAGAACCAAAAAAGCCCGTTATTCTTTGTTTAAAATAACCCCATTGCCACAAGCGATATTGCAAATATTCGACTTCTTGACCTTTATTATTACGACGCAGGGTTGCATATCGATGCCCACTTTTGCGTTGTTTTGTTTGTGCTGTTGTTGCTGTTTCTAACGCGAACGTTTTAGTTGCAATTTTGAGCCGACTCCCCGCTCTAAAGAGACGGGGATTCGGGCTGAACCGCAGGGCTATTGCTAACCCCACTTTTACCTAACTTTTCGCCCTTTTTACAAGCTATCTGGTTAGGCTGTTCAGTCTTTACACAGTTTGGCTCTACGGGGGAAATGACACCACCGGGCTTAGAACTAGTCTTTGCACTCGCCATTTTAAACTCACTCCACGCCTGTGTTAAGAACGGCTCCGTCCTTTCCCAATCTCTATGAGCTTGAGACACGTTGAGTTCATCGTTATCATTGACATGTCTACTCAAATATGCGGAGAATAAATCGCGGTGCATCTCAAAACCTGAGACATCTTTATGTACTCTTTCTGATAGAGATTTTTTGATACGAGTACCATCAAGATGTGTTTGAGATAACGCGGTTTTTCGAGTAGAAAATGTTGTGAATTGCCCACCAGCACTTTCAGCCTTGCGTGCTAATTCAGATTGGAAAAAACTGGGTGATTTGGCAGATATTGCTTTACCATATCTTTTCTGCCAACCACGTACTGAGACATTCTCAGCTTTAATATTTACGCCAAATTCGCGTACTACTTTATTAGCTAAACCTCTATTTTGAGACTTAGAATAAGCGGCTTTACGGCGCTCTAGTTCTCGCTTTTTACTTGCATATTTTCTATACGCATTACTTTGTTTCCAACGGCGAGAACCCTTTTTTACTTTACCTTTTTTACGTCTATTGCTACGTCCAACTTTTTTCTCAAAATTTGGTTCGTAGTTTTCTGGATTATTTGCACGACGCGACCGCTCCATTTTACGCTGCAAAGTCTTAATTTCTTGCTCAAAAGTTGGTACGTTCTCTGCAAATGGGAATAAACCAGCTTTGTTGTCACCAACTACAGCTACATTACTAACATTTAAATCAATACCGACTAATCCAGTATTGGAATTAACTTTGTTGTGCAGTTTATACGCTGGAGTTTCTTTGTAGGGTACACCTTCGTTAATAAGCTGTACATACCAACGACGCTTACCATTTATTTCTCGCCACAAAATGCGGCAATACTTAATTGGTGAACGATACCCATATTCAAGTACTTCGTTCCATTTATCAGGAAAACGGATAGGCAAAGTTAAATCTTTACCCCATTTGATACAGCAATCAGTACCACCAAAAAATTTAATGCTTTGTGTGTTGGTTTTACCCTCTATCGAATGAAAAGAGCTAAACAACTTAAACCTAACTTTTCTAGCCTTACCGTACAATACTTTCTCAACAGCTTTGAATGCGCGTGTTCCTATCTTTTGGATTGTGTGGCTATCTAGTTTCTCCCACATCCACTTAGAACTCTTGGCAGTTAAAGTAGCAAAGTCTTGCAGTTCAAAATCAGAAAAGCGTGCTTGTTTTCTAGCTTGAGAAAATAACTCATTCTTCCGCTTTTTATCATCCTCAGTTTTGACCTTGATTTTTTTGGCTTCTTGATATGGCTCAGAATTGCGTACATTTTGCACCCTCGCCATTGCTTCACCAAGCACTGCATTATATAACTGCCTGCCAGTTTGAAATCTTGCATCTAGTTCCTTCTCTGCAAGACTTGTAACCAATAACTCAAACTCAGTGACAAATGACGGTGTTCTCGTCTTCTTAGCCATATCTAATCACCTCCTTAGTGTTGACTTGTTTTATCTATCAACTACAATAGAGTAGATAGAATCAGTTTGTCAACAAGTTTGATAAAATATATGGACAGAAATTATAGACACAATAATCACTCAGTTGGTAGCGCAACCGTACATTTAGTTTGGATACCGAAACGTAGAAAGAAAGTACTAACAGAAGGCGTTAAGATAAGGCTTGCTGAGATATTAACAGAAGTTGCGAACGAGAATGGGTGGATAATTAAAGCGATGGAGATAGCACCCGACCACGTTCATTTGCTTGTTGAGCATCCTCCAGATGTGGCAATAAATCAAATGGTTAAGGCTTTTAAGGGTAGGTCAAGTTGTTACCTAAGACGCGAATATCCACACTTGTTACGACTCCCAAGCCTCTGGACACATGCCTATTTTTATGACACAACCGGAAAGGTATCAAGTGCAGTAATAATGAACTATATTAATGACCCGCATCACTCAAGTTAAATTGCTAAAATAGCGAATCCAGTTAAAACTGGATTCTCGGCATTCCACCCCGATATAAATACCGTCAAAGCATTAATTCTTTTTGGAATTAATGCTTTGACTTCGGGGCTATCTGCCTTTCACGTAACAGTGGTATTAAAAAGTGTTAAAGTGGCGCCAAAAGAGAAGAAACCGACTCCAGCAATACTGCAAAGCTTTTTCCAACTTTTCAAAACGGAAATAACATCGGTAGTATTTTTCACATTGGAAGTTAAGGCTGCACGCATATTAGCTATCAGCTTCATATTTTTCTCTGGTTTTTGGGTTATAAGTTTGGCGAACTCTTTAAACGGATGAGTATAAATATTAACAAACTCCCTACTTTGATGCACTTTATACCATATAACTTCATTATAACTTACGTATTTTACGGAAAAGTTCGATTATTTTTACAATAAAAGGCGCCCGTGAGTTGTGGTAAATAGCTTTATGAAATAAAAAATGCGCGCTCGCTATGGTAGGAACGCGCGTAAAAATTGTTGCTTCGGGTGGGCACTGCCCACCTTACTTTTAAGGAGGCGCCCACCCAAATAATTAAACTTACGCTGTAGTAACTAGTTTGTCTATTGCCTCCCTCGCTGCTATTAGAGATTTTTCTCGTGTTCCATCACCAGATAAATTTTCGGCATGAATAAAATTAACATCTGTCACACCTATAAACCCAAACAACGTTCGCAGGTAAGGTTCTTGAAAATCGTATTGCGCCAATGGTGTACCCTGAGCAAAGCTACCTCCTCGCGCAGTAATGACCAAAGCTTTTTTATTCTTGAGTAAACCTTCAAATCCATTTTGCGTAATAGTGAAAGTTCTTCCTACCCTGGCAACTTGGTCAACATACGCTTTGAAAACTGAGGAAATGCCAAAGTTATACATTGGGGCGCCGAATACATAAATATCCGCCGCAACTAACTCATCAATTAGTTCATCAGAAATCTTCAAAGCAGCTTCTAATTCGGGAGTGCGCTGATCAGGAGGACTAAAGGCGCCTGCTATCCAAGCTTCATCAACATGAGGAATAGGGTTATGCCCAATATCTCGATAAGTTACCTTATCACCAGGATGAGCTTGTAACCAAGTACTAACAAACTCCTTGGTCAAACTACGAGAAATAGAACGCTCTCCACGAGGACTTGTATCAACATGTAGAATATTTGCCATGATTTAGCCTAGTTATAGTGCTACTTAATATTACTTAATGATTCCAAATCTGTGTATTTCGTTCATTTGGTAATAACAACCAATTTTTTAGATAATTGACAAATTTATTTACACAGTAGAATTTGAGCCTAGGGATTCGCGATATTCACGTCCTAGCTTCATAGCTTCATCATACATTGGGTCATTCGCAAAGGTTCCATAAATTGTTTCCCACCAAATCTCACTTGACAACGAACTGCTTTAATTTACAAGCTCGAAGGGTCATAAACAGATGTAATCATTTAACTCTTCATCGTACTCGACTAAATCAATATAATTAGCTTCTGCTTCTTGTTCTGCATTAATATTATATAAACAAGATTTACCCATAGCTTTTTCAATTCTTTCTAAAATTGACTTTTTTCGAGCATTCAAAAAATTTTCAAAATCATCTTGGCGCAGAAGCTTCGGGTCAATAAGATGTGTTTGCAAAAACTCATCAATATGAGCTTGTGTAACCCCAGCTTCATTTTGAACTTTCGGTAAATAAATACTTGGAGCTTTACCTCCAATCATACGGTTAGTTCTTGCTGAAATAGGAGTTTTATTTAAAATGCAATCCCAAAGTTTAGCGTCAATTCCTTGCTCTTTACACCAGTGCTGCGGAAATATATGATGAATATCTATCTTATCATCAAAATATATTTCAGTATCTATTGGGCAGCCTGTACGAAAATCAACACTGCCATTATGGAGTAGTAAAGCAAACAAACCTTTGTAAGCTGCACTGTTGCGTGTACGTAAACTTAAAAGACGACCTGGTGCAAAGTTAGCACTTGTAATAGTATCTGGCTCCGAACCGTCATTGACCCATGCTAAAACTTCCTGTAAATCTTTAGCAAGCCGCGTTTCTCTGGTTTTTACTAAGTTAGAAGAAAAAAGCACTTGAAACAGTGAAGTAATACGCTGTTGTCCATCTAAAATTAAAGATTCTGGTGTTGGTATTGTACCAAGTGAAACACCTTCAAGCACACGATACTTAAATTTGACAGCAGGATTACCCGTCTCAAGCATCATAACTGCTCCAATCGGGTAAGATAAAGAAATACTAGCTAGTAAAGAACATATTTGTTCGTCATTCCAAACCCAGCTACGCTGAAAATCTGGTAGTTGAGTTTTACCTTCGTTTGTGTTTTCTAGTATTTGCCGGATAGATTTTGTGATGCTTCGAGTACTAGTAATTGTTGGCATATCATTTTTATTTCATACAATAAAATAACTTAGGGGTTTTAAGTGCCCTAAAATACAGCTTAAGGTTAACTCAAGTAACTATGATGTAACAAGCTAATTTCAAAAAAAATTGTATTGAAGGAAATTTCATCTAAGCGTTGGGTTGAAGAATAATCAAGTGGTGACGCGCGCGCGATGCTCCGACATAAAGTAGTTGCTGATAGTTTGGATTTTTTGACTCGGTTTCAACTAAAATAACAACTTTGCTTTCAAGTCCTTTAAAGTAATAAATTGTATTGCAGAGAATCTCTTTTTTATTTATGTCTGGTTCTGCTTTGATACGAAATTGTCCAACAACCTGGTTTTGAAGTGATTGTTTTCGTGTAGTAGTCAAGATTACAATATCTTTAGCTGCAAAACCTTCATTAATTACTAAACGATGAAGCACCTGCCCAAGTATTTTTTTCAATTGAGCATCGCCACTATAATTATGAAATTCTACATCCTGTCCTAATGGGCATAAAGATGCTGTTGAGTGAGGGTCAGGATGAAACTTCAAAACATAATCGTGTATTTTTTGAGTATTACGACAATTTTTATTTAATTTAAAGGGGACTTCTTCTAAAGGAGGTTTCCATCCTGCGTTGAATATATTTTGATTATCATCGTAGAAAAAATAAAAGATGCCATTATCAGGGTCGTTAAGCAAGAATTTGAGAGCTAACCACCAGTCTTCATAAAAATCTTGCCCTTCATCAACAATCACTGCATCTACATGCCATTTTAATTTGTCACCTGCATCGATTAATAAGTTAGGATATATTTCTTTAAAGAGTTTGTCTTCAGAGATATTGTTTTCATTCGGCGCCAGAGCAGCTTGTTGAAATAGTTTTTTACATAACCCATGAAAGTTATAAACATGCAAATCTGACTTCCAGCTAGTATTCTGACGCATGAATTGAGCCAAGCTTTTATTATAGCAAGTTAATAATACACTAAAACCTTGTTCGTTAAGCCGCCGAGCTTTTTCAAGTGCCAATAAGGTTTTACCAGAACCAGCACAACCACTTATAGCTACACGTCGATGAGTCCCTAGAAAATCTAATATATCCATTTGTTGGTCAGTTAGATTTTTAAAAACATCATCATCGTGACGCGGTAAGATTTTAGGCGAAATTGGTGCAATGACTTTAATCAGGCGCCTAATGCTTTCTGCATCAAACTTATTTATATTTGGATTTTGATGTAAGTTTTGACCGAGCCAATAATTTAATACACCTTCTACCCAAGCAGATAAATTATTCAACTGAGTATAATCTAATATAACCTCACGTGGAGCATCTAAAGGCAGATTAATATTTGCTTTGACATCTGGAAAAGCTACTGCATGTCCTATGGGAACCCAGCAATTTTTCCAGTAAGAAAATTCTTTTAGACGACTAAGCAAAGCATACTTACTGTTACATGCTTGTTCAAAAGGATTTGAAATATGATTATCATTACTATAATATTGGTCTTCTCTGCCGTTATAACGAATTTGACCACCTTTAACTTCTATTACTAAAATACCAAGATTGGCACAAGCAATAATAAAATCTGCTTCACCGTCTTTGGCGCCGTTACGAAGATTACATACTTGCCAACGACAAGAGTGAAAAACAACAAAGCTATCTGATAACTGCTCCTGAAAAGCTTTATATAGTAACTTTTCTGCTTGCGAGCGAACAGTAGAGCGCAAGTGTTCAGGGAACATTTTTGCCATAAGGCGCCTCGAATGAATGTTTTAATATATGGGCAGTCCTGATTTTTATATCCTGATGGACTTATTGATATAGTTCCCAGATATGCACATTCACTAACACCAGTTCAATATTCAACGTTGAAGTAATACGTAAGGTGGGCATTGCCCACCATACAGGTATCAAAAACATTGATATACACGCAAGCCTCTTTTTGCATCAACATCAAACTTTAAACCTACTTCTTGTTCTAAAACAGTTTGCACAACGCTAATTGATTCATCGTTAACCTGAATACTCTCAATTTTAGCCAACTGACAATAAGCTTCACTAACCATAAAAAGACTTTCTCCAACAGTTAAAGAAGTTATTTCTTGCATTTTGACTATTGCAGCTTTAGGAGTTTTAAACCATTCTGTAATTGTGCCTATTTCTTTTGCTTGTCCTACAGATTCCTGTTTTTGAATAACTTGATAAGTCATCAACTCTGTAAGAGCTTCGCATAAAGCTTCTACAAAATTACAAAACTCAAGAAGCGATTGAGAGATAAGAATTTTCTGCGGCGTTCCATGAGCAGCTTCATTACGGTAGTTAATTAAATTAAGAAGTTCACCTTCAGCGTTACTTTTACCTCCTCTCACTTGCTCTAGAAAAAACTGAACTTTTCTATACTTATCAATCCAACTCCATACGTTGGAAATGCCAGCATCCGCTAAGAATTGTTCTAAAATTTCTCTACGCAAATTCTGTTCATGAATCAAGAATGCTTCAGGCAATAGTTGGTATCCTTGATTAACTGTTACTCCCAAATATAAACCACTCATAACTTTTTCTATAGGAAGATGCTTATACCTATTTTTATTTAAATTAGTTAATAACTTGCCTACTCCTATCATATGGGTGTTTTGTATTCTTTCATCTAGTTCAGAATAATTCAAGTATATTTTTGGTAAAACAAGTAACCATTTTTTTACTAAATCTTCGGTGAAGCGTTCATAAATTGAATATAATCTTGTAACTACGGCACAGTGTTCATAAGCTCTCCACTTCTCAGCATCAGGAATATCTTGCTTAAGTTTAACGATTAACTCTAGCTCCTCTTCTGCTGACTGCCTACTAATCAAGTCTCTTAAATTATTATTGGTTTTTGTAGTAAGACGCACAGCGGAAATATCCTCTCGAACTGTCTCCAGAATATCCTGAAACATCAAATTTTATCCTGCAATCACCTTAGAAAGCATATCATCAAATAATTCAATTTTCCTTTGGAGAATTTCAGTTGTAGTATCTGTAGTTTCTGTAAATAGACCAAATTCATCTTTTTTAAACATTTTCTTTGTTTCTTCAACTAACCTCAATTTACGCTCGACTAAAATATCTAAGGAGTGCAAATGTCTACTTAATCCAACCATAACGGCAATATAATAAGCTTTATCTGCTTTTTCAGCCCAATTATTTAATTTTGCATCAAAAGGTTTGAAGAGGTTCTCTTTGTATATATCATCAGCTAAATTTATTGTTTTAAGAAATATCTCTTTAAGAAATTGTACATCCTCATTCTTAAAATTCATACTTCTCAACATATAAATGTCAAGAAAATCTTGCAATTTTCCTTGATAACCTTGTAGATGACGAAGCGCAAAAAAGTATAGAATCAATTCAGCGTCTTCCAGATTTTGATGAAGTTTATTTGTAGCTAGTTTTTCCGGTTCGTCTACAGGAATTTCCCAAGATGAAGCAAATATACTGCTAGACGCTAAATCTATTAATAGGTCATTTAACTTGCCATAGTAAACATAGCTACGAAATTCTTGATTTGTTAAAAGTTCGCCAATGCTTGTTCTATTTAGTCGTTCAAAAATTGTTCTGTTTTGCTGAGATACTTCTTC
Source organism: Calothrix sp. PCC 7716 (assembly GCF_019977735.1). Classification (GTDB taxonomy): domain Bacteria; phylum Cyanobacteriota; class Cyanobacteriia; order Cyanobacteriales; family Nostocaceae; genus Dulcicalothrix. The sequence continues at coordinate 3,622,312 of NZ_AP025018.1, forward strand.
GGCATTGAAAGTATTATCTGTCAGTAGTACAACAGTGTCTATTGGGCGACGATTAATATTTTCCTTAAAGTTTTCAGGTATTTGATTATATGTAAGTCCGTTAAGCTCAGGGTTTAATTCTAAACCTGTAAGCTGTAATTTATTATCATAAAAATCTTTGATTGCAAGAATTCTTTGTTTACCATCAATCACTATATATGACTTATGCCCTTTCTCATATAAAGTAATGGACGGGACAGGAAAATTATATAAAAACGATTCAATTAACCTTGACTGAGCTTGTTTATCCCAAGATAATCGTCTTTGATAAAAATTATTTATATCTATATAATTAGGATTCTCTAATAAACGAGCTAAAACGGGTAACTTCTCACTACCCACCATCTGGATTATTTTTTTACCTCTAAAAGCAAGTTTATAATCATTCTTATTTTCATTTGCTTGGTTGACATGGCTTTTTAAAGGTAATTTTTTCCACACATTCTTTTCGCTAGGCGCCATTAGCATACTATTTCTCTCCTTATACAAGCATTATGCGCTTTATCTAATTGTATCAACTACTAAATGCGTGTCACGTGGCTATCCAACGCGCCGACTGTTATATATTGAAGGACGGCGCCTGCTCCCGAAATAATGTTGTACTGAGAACTTCCAAAAATTAAATTCTCCTGTATTGTGGAATGGGCATCCTTGCCCGTTCTTAACCAGTGGCGCCTCCTGGTACCAACTTTTATGTAGTTTTTGTATTATAATACTAGATTGTGCGAAAGGGTGCGCTTCACAGTACTAACTGTCATTCTGTAGTATCGGCAAAAATAAATTGCTCAGGACTGACAATTATATTAAAGTACTCAAAGTCTCCAACCAAATTAAAATTAGGTATAGCTACATCTACTGCATAACCTTCTGGGTTCTCATAACATTCAACAACCGTACCCAATGCATTTTGAGGAATTAACTGACTACTAAAGTCGTCTTGAATTTTAACCAATGTTTTAATTTGGTCATAAAGTTTAGCTTTCATAAATTTTCCCTACGCTGCACAAATTTACGTTAAGCCACAGCGTATCCAGTGTACGGTCGTTTGTATGGTGGCTGTAACCCTAGCACAATATCTTCCTTTAATACTCCCATCTTTTATGTCAAAGTGCATGACACTGTGATACACACGGTGTAAACCATTCCAGCCCATTAATTGATAATGGTCGTGTGTTGTATCAAAGATTAGCTCGTTTTCAACGTCTTGCTGCTTGGGTTTGCGGCTACCGTATCTGGTTAAGATAGTTTGTATATGTTGGCGATACTGGTCTAGTTTGTCCATTTTATCGGCGCCTCTATAACTGTGTCGCACAACTCATAACCATATTAAAACAAGCTGGATAGCACGAACATACCGTGCTTGTTAGCCGAAGACAAGGAGTAACGAGTTTTGCCGAGTTCTTGGGCGCCAAAGTATAATCTATGGTTAATAGTGGTGTATGTCAATTTTGCTAACGCTTTTAGCATTTTGCACTGCTATACCGTAAAAATACAGACAACAGACGATTGTCTGTATGTTAGGGTTGTGATTATTCTTAATGATACATACCAGCAATTGAACAGGGTTAGTAAAAGTGGTAGAACACATACAAGTCAGTATTGAGGAAATAGATGATAAATCACAATATTTAGATACTGTGATAAAACTTGGCGATGCGAATAAAGCAACCTTGAGTTTTTTCCCAAAAGGTGCTTTTCATAAACATGCTATTCGGCCCCAAATAATCGTAGCTCTTGAGAATAAAACTGAGTGTATCGGCTATTTGTTATACGATGTTTCAAGTAAATATAATCGGGTGAAAATACTTCATCTGTGTATTGCTCCTTCACATCAAGGTAAAGGAGTGGCTAGACAACTTGTTGATTATTTAATTAAAATTACCAAACAATATACTGGCATTGGTTTAACCTGTCGTCGTGATTACGGGCTAGACAGTATGTGGACTAAACTTAATTTTGTTGCTCAGTATAATAAACCAGCAAAAACTATTGGAAAAGAATCTACATATTGGTGGCTAGATCATGGGCATCCAAATTTATTTTCTAATGCTGCCAACGAACAACGTGAGCATAAATACTGTGTAGTGTTAGACGATAACATATTTTTTAATTTTTTAGTAGAATCAAATGTAGATAATGAGGAATCTAAATTCTTGTTAGCTGATTGGTTTTTAGGTTAAAAGATTGTATCGGAATAAATTATAATCGTTTAAATCAGGATTACCAACTGTTACACAATCTCTGTCGATTATTTTTGGATAATTCTGTTCCTACCCATGAAACAGGGGAATATATCGCGCTACCTTTTCTTGTGGATATGGCAAGGTTATATGAATTATTTATTGGCGAATGGCTTAAAGTAAATTTACCTCAAGGTTGGATGATAAAGTATCAAGAAAAAATTGATATAGCCAAAAGTTTATATTTTAAAACTGATTTAGTAGTTTATGAAAGCTTGACTGGTGTTTCTCGCTTTATTATTGATACAAAATATAAGAATACAAACAGCGTGTCATCTGATGATGTTGCACAAGTTATAGCTTATGCTGTTTCCAAAAATTGCAAAGAAGCTATTTTACTCTATCCAACTCCTTTAAAACAGCCTTTAGATGAATATGTCGGAGATATCCGAGTTCGCAGCTTAACTTTTTCACTCGATGATGATTTTGAACATGCTGGCAATACTTTTTTGCATGAACTATTTTATTAACTTATTCAATAAGCGAATAATATACCTAAAAAGGGTTACAACCTTATTTTTAAATTGTGTCAAAATTTTAGAGATGCTTCGTTCCTCAGCATGACATAAGTTTAGCTTTTATCCGTTTACAGTATAGCTAGGGCGAAGTTTGTTACCTTTATATGCTTATATAAAAGAGTCTATCCCTAGCTTTTGAGCTTAACTCTCCCAAACGGAGGGTGTTCCGGTATAGACCCCTTCATTAATTATTATATCTCTAAATCGAAAATTAAACTTTGTTTTAAAGATAGTTAATCAAATAAATTGCACTTTGGAAATTTTGTGTCATTGATTTTGGGGAACTGGCGCCTATTTTTAACCTCTTTAACTCTCCCTCTCTGTGTACTCTGTGTCTCTGTGGTAAAAAATCATATTCGCTGCACAGGCAGGGATGCCTGTGCCACAATTATGCAATTACAAGTTTAGGCGCTGAAGTATTTGGCTATTGGGTGATAGGTGATAATGGCTGTTGTACTTTGTTCTGGGTACAATTGCTCACTTTCATCCATGTGCATTTTGATACGTTCGGCGCCTAACAATTCAAGCTGTTTATATTGGTCTTGAATATTCGGGCAAGCTGGGTATCCAAAGCTATACCGCGAACCTTGATATCTTTGTGCGAGCATATCGCGAATATTATCAGGTTCTTGTGCTGTAAACCCTAACTCACGGCGTATTCTAGCATGTGACCACTCAGCCAAAGCTTCTGCTATTTGCACAGCCATACCGTGGAAATACAGATAATCGGTGTATTGGTTATCTTTGTAGAGCTTTTGTGCAAACTCGGTAGCTATTTCTCCAACTGTCACGGCTTGCATTGGAAACACATCTATAATACCAGTTTCTTTTGGCGCAAAGAAATCTGCTATACATAAACGGCGCCCAGAACGTTGACGAGGAAATTCAAATGCAGCAAGCTCTCTTGCTCTTGTGGGATGGGCATCCTGCCCGTCCCATATACATAATGTATTCCCCTCAGCATTACAAGGAAAATACCCATATAATACCTGCGGATGCAACAAATTCTCCTCAACAACGCGCGCTTTCCATTTTTCCAGAATAGGATAAACCTTCTCTTCCAGAAAAGCAGTATATTCCTCTTTAGTTTGTTCTTTAGGTTTGCGGAACTGCCACTGACCTGCAACAAGTGCTTGCAAGTCTAGATGCCAGAATATTTCATCCCAAGGAATATCACCATTTTGTAGTAACTTAGTTCCCCAAAAAGGTGGTGTGGGACGCGCGATGTTTATATCGACTGCTTCGGAACGGCGGGTGTCTTTTTCTTTTGGTTCTTCGGGTTTTTTCTTGGCATCCTCTTCTTCTCTAAGCGCGTTTCTGCCTACTTCGTTCTCACTGGCATATTCTCCCAAAAACCCACTAATATCATCCCATTGTGTGGATGCTTTGGCGGGCATGAGTTTGTCCATAAAGTGTAGGTCAGAGAATGCGTCTTTACCGTATACGACTCTGCCTTTATAGGTTTTTTGGCAGTCTTCGTAAACAAACTTGGGTGTTAAGGCGGCGCCTCCTAATATTACAGGTACGGTGATGCCTTTTTCGTTGAATATTTCCAAGTTTTCTTTCATGAACGCTGTTGACTTAACGAGTAAGCCGCTCATCGCGATACAATCGGCTTTGTATTTGTTGTATGCTTCGATGATATTCTCTACAGGTTGTTTAATACCTAGGTTAATTACCCTGTAACCGTTGTTCGACAAAATAATATCTACAAGGTTTTTACCAATGTCGTGAACGTCTCCTTTGACAGTGGCAATAATAAACGTTCCTTTCCCGCTGTTTGCATCCTCGGTTTCGCTTTTCTCCATGAACGGTTCTAAGAAAGCAACCGCTGACTTCATGGTTTCGGCTGACTGTAGTACAAATGGTAGCTGCATTTGTCCGGAACCAAACAACTCACCTACTACTTTCATGCCGTCCAGCAGGAATATATTGATAATATCCAAAGCAGGATGTTTTTCCAAAGCTTGTTTGAGAGCATCTTCTAAACCTATGCGCTCACCATCAATAATATGACGTTTGAGACGCTCTTCAACGGGGAGATTTTCGTCAACACCTTTATCGCGCTTGGTTGTTACCCCTTCAAATAATGTAGTTAGTATTGTCAGGGGGTCATATACACAGATGTCATTTTCAAATTTGCGCTCATCATATATTAGATTACGGCAAACTTCTTGATGCTTCTGTTCAATTTTCGCAAGCGGTAGTATTTTATTAGGGCTAACAATTGCTCCATCCATTCCTACTTGCATTGCTTCATGCAGGAACATTGAGTTTAATACTATCCGTGCGGCTGGGTTTAAGCCAAAGGATATATTTGATACACCAAGCATAAAGTGACAACCAGGTAAATTCTCGCGAATTCTCTTAATTGCCTCTATAGTGGCTTTTCCATTTTCTCTATCTTCTTCAATCCCCGTAGAAACAGGTAAAGCTAATGTATCAAAGAATATTTCGTGCGGGGGAATACCATACTCAACGGCATCACGATACGCACGCTGGGCAATTTCAAATTTCTTATCAGCGGTGCGCGCCATTCCTTCTTCGTCAATTGTACCAATAACTACTCCGGCGCCGTACTTCTTGGCAAGTTCCAATACTTTAAAAAATCTTTCTTCGCCGTCTTCGTAGTTGGTGGAGTTGAGAATGCACTTACCACCCGCAACTTTCAATCCTGACTCCATTTTTTCCCATTCGGTTGAGTCAAGCATTAAAGGCAAGTTTACATTATTAACGATGCGGGATACTAACTCGTGCATATCCCTTACACCATCACGCCCTACATAGTCTACGTTAACATCAAGGATGTGGGCGCCTTCTTTAACTTGAGCGCGCGCCATCGACACAAGTCCATCCCAGTCTTCAGCATTAAGCATTTCGCGGCATTTCTTAGAGCCGCTGGCGTTGAGTCTCTCTCCTACAATTAAGAAAGAATTATCTTGAGTGTAATTTTGTGTGCTATATATAGACGCTGCCGCAGGTTCTAACTGTGGATGACGTTCAGCAGGTTTTAGTTTTTTAGCAATTTCTGCAAGTTGTTGAATGTGCGCCGGTCTTGTCCCACAGCAACCCCCTATCACTTGGACACCCAGGTCTTCAACAAAGTGCATCAAATGCATCTGTAATTCCATCGGCGTAAGCCTATAATGCGCTTGTCCACCTACGTTTTCTGGTAAACCCGCATTAGGCACACAGGAAACTATAAACGGCGAATGCTCACTCAAATACTTGATGTGCGGTTTCATCAAGTCGGGGCCTGTCGCGCAGTTCAAACCCAGAATATCTATTTTATATGGTTCCAAAATAGTCACAACGGCGTTAATTTCCGTTCCTACTAGCATTGTCCCCATTGTTTCCATCGTTACAGAAACCATTATCGGGCGCCTATCACCCTTTTTGGCAAAGACTTCTTCCACACCATTGAGTGCAGCTTTAATTTGCAGCACATCTTGGCATGTCTCAATAATAAACAAATCGACACCACCATCCCAAAGTGCTTCGGCTTGTTGAGCAAAGCCATCTTTCATCGTGTCGTAGCCAATATGTCCCAATGTTGGTAACTTGGTACCTGGACCCATCGAACCAGCAACAAAACGAGGTTTTTCTGGTGTCGAATATTCCTCAGCACAACGTTTTGCCAATTCTGCCGCCGTTTTGTTGAGATAATAAACTTGATCTTGCAGATTATACTCAGCAAGTACAGTAGATGTACCACCAAAAGTATCTGTTTCGATAACATCGGCGCCTGCTGCTAAAAAGTCACGGTGAACTTTTGCCACAGCTTCGGGGTTCGTATGAACAAGGTACTCGTTACAGCCCTCGTACTCGGCGCCACCAAAGTCATCAGCAGTCAGATTTTGTGATTGTAAGTTTGTACCCATCGCACCGTCAAACACTATGACCGGACGGTTGGGACTATATAAGTGTTCGAGAAAGGAATTAGGCATACTTTCAAACTAAATTGAGTTATTGTGGTCTAGTTCCACTTTATTTAATATTCTCACCAATTTTTAGGGTTTTTGAGTAACTGAATTTTTACTGAAATCTTTAAAGATTTTGCTTGCCCAACAATCATATCTATCCGTCTAAATACTGATATCGCGAAGAAAAGTATTATAAGCTACATTTTAGTGTATGTTGGGTGGAGGAACGTAACCCAACAAATTTATTTGCTTGTATATAAGTTGCCTATTTATAATTAAGGGTTGATACTAAAATTACATAGAGTAGCATGGGTAATTATTAGAAATGCGAGATAGCGCTTGGATAACTAGAATGCTGGCTATTTCTTTGGTAGTCTTGGGTGTGATTGTGTTTTTTATTGGCAGCAAAGACGTTTCTAGTTCAGACAAGCTAGGCGAGCAACTTGGTTCAAGAGAGCAGGCAGCTTGGAGTCCAGCTAAAGTGCAGTACCAATCTGATCTTAAACCACCCGCCGCACAAATACCTAACCAACCTGTAAATAATCAACCATTACAAGCGAGTAAGGCGCCTGTACAACCAACTCCTGCCAAAACTATTACCGCACAAGCTCCACCAAAAAAGGCGCCAACTAATAAGCAACCACCCAAACGCGCGTTCACTACTACTTATGCATTTAAAAGTTACACACCTAAATATGTAGTTGCCTGGGCAGACCCAAGTAATTATGGGGATAGGTTCGCTACAGATGTTTATGGTACTCCTGTTAACAATCCACCAATTATAGTTCTCCACGAAACTACAAATTCTGCACAAAGCGCTGTTAATACGTTTAGAAGCAATAATTCACAAGACGAAAACAGACAAGTTAGCTATCATACTTTAATCGCGCGTAATGGGTTAGTTGTTTATCTTGTTCCGCCAGATAAACGTGCGTTCGGCGCCGGGAACTCAGTATTCGATGGTCTTAATGGTTCCGAAACAGTACAAACTAACCCAACTTTAAAACCTTCTGTCAACAACTTTGCTTATCATGTTTCGTTAGAGACACCACCCGATGCATGGGACAAAAATGTGTCTAGTCATAGTGGTTATACAGATGAACAGTATAATTCGTTAGCTTGGTTAGTAGCACAAAGCGATGTTCCTGATGAACGCATTACTACTCACCGTGCAGTTGACCGTTCGGGACAAAGAATTGACCCTGTAAGTTTTGATTTTGATAAGTTTTATAGTATATTACACTCTTTTAGAGAAATTGCTATTAATTAATTATATGGAACGGGCAGGGATGCCCATTCCACAAGAGTAATCACAATGTTTTTGATGTGATTTAATTAGTTTCCATAGCTTGATTTGATTATCTTTACTACTGCTGGCTATTAATTCCGCGTCTTGGCTAAAAATTATTGAATTTATACTATCTGTGTAATTATGAATAGTTAATAGTAAGTTACATGAAGCCATACTCCAAAGCTTGATTTCGGATTGACTTGCTGTGGCAATTATTTTACCATCTGAGCTAAAGCAAATACAGTTAACAGATGTTTTATGTCCAATAATGTTAAAAACAGGTTGAAAAGTTTCTAAATTCCAAAATTTGATTGTGCCATCTTGATTTGTTGTGATGATTTGTTTATTATCAGGACTGAAGGCAAAAGTATTTATATTATCTCCGGCACCTACGCGATTAATTAACTCTCCTGTTTTAACATTCCACAATGCAACAAATGTATTATAATCTGTCTCGACTTTACTAGCAATAATTTCACAGTTTGGACTAAATTCAATATTACTATATGTGTGAATACAGTTATCATCTGATTTGACATAGAGTTGATGTACTAGCTGTTTACTAGTATCTTGCTTCCAAATTTTAATTGAATTATTAGAAGTGGCAATATAACTTCCATTTTTACTTAGTGCTACTGATAATATTGTATTAAATGTATTATCCACAAAGCAGCGTATTAAATAACCTTCATTTGTATTCCATAACTGAATAGTATCACCATCAGCTATATTTACAAGCATGGCATTATCATGATTTACTATACTAGGAGAAAAATCAATAGCAGGAATTTGAAGTGTTTTGCTTAACTTACCTGCATCGATGTTCCAAAACTTTACAGCATTTATTTCTGTATCGTGACTGCGCGCGGTTAATGTTTTACTATCGGGTGTAAAATTAATTGGAGTTTGTCCATTAAGTGTATATAAACATTCTGCTGTATACAATTCAGTTTGGTTTTTATTATTTGTATGAAGATTTATATATTTCGGCGCCTCTTTTGATGCTTTTACATCGTTTGCTTCTATTACACTAGCTATTAACTTCCAACAAGGGTCTTCACCTTCCCAGTCAGATGGGCGCCAAGGCATACTCAAGCTAACGGTAACGAAACAAGGTGTTTTTGGACGATAGCCAGCGTTGAGTTTTTCAACGAACACAGGGTCAGTTATATTCGCATCTACTAAATACTCTCCACCAATTCCTTTAATAGTACCTTTCCATGAACTTCCACCTCTAACTCTCTCAGTATTTTTAACCTCAAACTCTGAAACATGTACTAGTTGCAGCGTTTGTCTGCGTTCAACTGGTTGAGACTGTAGAAAAGGAATTAAAACGTATTTTTTAGTGTTGTGAAGAATTTGGTTATGCAGGTTGTATGTGTATTTTATTAACTCGTTTGGTTCTACCTTTCCCAATAGGCGCCACATTCCAGGTAAAATTAAACGGTTTTCACTCGCAAAACCAAAACTTGGGCCTGTTTCTGATAAAGGAATTTCTAATATATCAAGTAATGCTGGTTCGTTACCCTGTATAAGTCTAATATAACTAGGAATGCGACCATCATCTAAATTTGTGACGGGACGAACCCATCTCCCCGTACTCAACTCGATACCAGCAATGCATCGGTCGCCACGTTTCCGGGAGTTCGCTAGGCAGATGACCTGTGTATACATAAGATAGTATATCTATATATGATTACTACTTATACAGTTCCCAGAATTTAATACTAATCAAACCTAGAATCGAGAATTTACAATAATTTCATACTCAAGGTGGAATGGGCATCCTTGCCCGTTCTCATAAACTACCTGGCTAGTTTTACATCAAAGCGGTATTTTTGCAATACGATTTATCCATAAACTCTGATGGCATTGTCAAAAAGTTGGCAGCTAGAAAAAATGTATTTTCTGTTCTTTCTCAACGCTCCTGAGCTATCCTAAATTATCCTGCTGAATTAAGGTAATTTGAAACTTCGATTAAATTTAAATCAGGGTCACGGAAATATATAGAAACAATTGAACGCGATGCCCCAGTTACATTATTGCATAGAAATTCTATCTAATTTGTCACGTTATAATCATATAAAAAATTTCCAAAAAAGCAGCAAAAAATTATACAAATGCTCTTTCTATGCTCAATTATTTAACATATTCTAAAAACATCAACAACACAGGGTCACAAAAGTGAGTTACGACAACGTTTGTAAAATACTAGCCGAAAAGTATCCGCTTGACTTTGCCAAATGGCTAATATCAACAAGAGCAAAAAAAGTCAAAGTGCTAAAAACTGAATTAAGCATCGAACCAGTGCGCGCGGACTCCGTATCATTCTTGCAAGCAGGGAAACGCATTCTTCACATAGAATTCCAGACGCGACCTGAATCTGAACCTCCAATACCGTTTAGAGAATTGGATTACTCCGTCAGACTCAAGCGACAATACAAACTTCCTGTGACGCAAGTAGTGATTTTCTTACAACCCACAAACGACCCAATTGCTTATACAGACGAGTATAAAGATGAGACCACACTCCATAAATACAAAGTCATCCGAATGTGGGAACAAAATCCGGAGCGTTTCCTGAAGAGTGAAGCATTGTTACCACTGGCGCCTTTGGCAGCAACAACTTCACCCGAAGAATTACTATCCCAAGTTGCCCAGAAGATTGCTACAATTCCAAATAGAGATGATAGACAAAACACTGCCGGATACACACAAATATTAGCTGGTTTAAAATTCGACAAAAACATGATTCGTAATTTACTAAGTGAGGACATCATGAAAGAATCAGTAATTTATCAGGATATATTACAGAAAGGGAAGAAGGAAGGGAAGAAGGAAGGGAAGAAGGAAGGGAAGAAGGAAGGTGAGAAAAATGAAGCTTTTCGCTTTTTAAGTCGTCAATTAAACCGAAAATTTGGCGCCATCGACTCATCAATCCTTGAGCGTCTTCAAGCCCTAACAACAGATCAACTAGAAGCGTTAGGAGAAGATTTTTTAAATTTCTCGAACATTTCTGATTTAGAAGCTTGGTTAAACCCATAACCAAAAATTTAACTTAAAATCCCACATTCTCAGGTCAAAGTTATTAACTTTGACCTTTTTTATGCTTGTACAGCTATAGAGACAATAAACTTTTACATTTGAAGAGGCGCCACCATATTATTAAACACCAGCTTCAGCAAGAGCTTCTGTCAAAGCATCAGCCAAATCTAAACTTTCTGCCCACTCGACAAGATAACCATAATCTAGGTTTTCAGCTTGCAATTTGATTATACCTAAAACATCACGCCACTGTTTTTCAGATTGACTACCTCTCCCCCACATTAACTTTTGCAGCACCATATCTTCAGGAGAAGCAACCCAAAATGGGGAAACACCTTCAACTGATGCTAAAATACGTCGCGACATTTGAGATACTGCAAACGTTGATTAATTTTGTAAGGGCAGGCAGGGATGCCTGCTCCACAAGAGGGAGTTTAAAGGTGTTGTATATTTATATTGTTCCATTTTTGCTGTAAGTATTCGACAATGAGGCGCCTATGGCAGTTTTTAGCGGTTGGTTCGCTGCATAATACACACCCACTGTCGAAGGTATCTGGTGAGAACTGCTTTTCTATGGCACGTTGTTGCATTAAGGATAAAAACTGACGTTCGTAAGTTTGCCAGTCACCACCATTTTTTTTATACGTGTCTAATATTTCTTGAGTCGGCGCCAGTTCTAATAAATGAACATATTCAATATTGGTTATCTTATTTAGAAAATACTCGAAGTCGGCTTTTTTAGTAAACCCTGCTAATTGTGAATTATTATTCAATCTTGCGTCTATGACTCGTTTAATACCATTTTTAGTTAATGTTTCAAAAAATTGTTGAGCGGATTTTTTAGTAAAACCAATTGTATATATATTAATTTGATGAGTCATATTTTTTTTCTTGATATGCAATTTCTTGACTTTGCTGATGATATGCAATTTTTAGTCTGTCTTCTAAGGTACTATTTGACATTGGTGTTTCTACAGAATTTGTGTCTGTAAATAAAGATAGCTGTACTGGTTGATTAACTTGTTCGTAAGCAAGTCCGAATTTTTGTAACAGTCTTGATTCTAGTTGCTGCTGCGATTCAAGTGTACCGTTACTTAATATATGGTTAATTTTTATGTCGTGATGACGTAGGTTTTGACATACTAAAATGGCACGATGACATGTCATTGGGTCTTTTTCGGCACACATTAAAGCTATTCGATGCTTTTGGGCGCCTTTGAGCAAACGTTGTATACCAATGCCAAACTCTTCGGTTGCTGCAATTCTTTCGTATAAAGCTTTACCATCTACATAACAGTTAGGGTTACTTGACCTGGCGCCTAACTCTTTACCTAGAAAAACATAGTAAATACCTACTTCGAGCAAAGTAGCTTTGAGAGCAGCTTGAGTAAATTGGGGGTTTTGACGACTGTAGGGATGCGAACGCACGTCCGCAATGGCTGTTACTTCGTGTTGCTTGAGTAATTGAATAAAAGCTTCGCTATTATGGTTTGAGTGACCAATCGTAAATAATTCTTTATGGTTATTCATGGTATGCAAACTTTTTGTTTACGATTTTACTCGCTCAACGAATAAAAAATCGTGAATAGCTTGGGAATATGGGCAAGTTTGTTATACATTAAGTTATGTGTAAATTATTAACGATATCACCTGATTGGAGAAGCACATGAGTACGGGTGTAATTACTATCACTGATACTGAGTTTGAAACAGAAGTTTTGAAATCTGAGCAGCCCGTATTACTTTACTTCTGGGCTTCTTGGTGCGGTCCTTGCAAGTTAATGACTATGACGGTGAACAATGCCGCCAATACTTATGGCGACCGTCTGAAAGTAGTTAAAATGGAAGTTGACCCTAATCCTACTACTGTCAAGCAGTACCAAATCGAAGGTGTACCTGCCTTTCGTATAGTTCAAGATGGTCAACTTTTAGCTGCTACTGAAGGCGCCATTGGTAAAGAAAAGCTGTTTAACTTCATTGATAGTTATCTAAATTAGCTTGCGAGAAACCAGTACATAGTAGGGTGGGCACTGCTAGCCCTGTCAAGGTGTACCAATACAGTACTAGATAAAAGCCTTATTCTTACGTTGTACCCCCAACTCTGGAATATAAAATTGAGCGCAAATATTATTTTTTGCTTTCAAATTTTAATCAGTGAAAGGCTAAAACCCTTATAAATGGTTAGTACCCATGCTCACCTTGACAGGGCTAGGTGGGCACTGCCCACCATACTCATAGTGCATAATATAGTTGTTTGTTATGCAAGATACCAAAATCTCCCGAACGAAATGCAATTTGCTAAACGTCTACAACCTCTGCAAAGTAATGTGTTTGCGGATATGGACACTGCTAAAACCAAAGCTTTGGCAGCTTCCAAAGAATTGATTGATTTGTCGCTGGGTTCAAGTGACCTAGCGGCACAACCACATGTTATTGATACTATCGCAAAATCATTAGATGACCCATCAACTCATGGTTACTTACTTTTCGGCGCCACGATAGCATTTCGGACTGCTGCGGCAACTTGGTATGAGCAAAAGTTCGGTATTTCCATTGACCCGGAAACTGAAGTATTACCTTTAATTGGTTCACAGGAAGGAACCGCTCATTTACCTCTAGCAATTCTTAACCCTGGTGATTACGCTTTACTGTTAGACCCAGGTTATCCTTCTCACGCAGGTGGAGTCTATTTAGCTTCAGGATTAATTTATCCAATGCCACTGCGCGCTGAAAATGAATTTTTACCTATATTTAGCGATATTCCCGTCGATGTGCTAAATAAAGCGCGGATGATGGTGTTAAGTTATCCACATAATCCTACTGCTGCAACGGCGCCACTATCATTCTTCTTTGAAGCAGTTGCCTTCTGCCAAGAGCATAATATTGTTCTCGTTCATGATTTTCCCTACGTTGATTTAATATTCTCTGACGAAACAGCCCCATCAATATTTCAAGCTGACCCAGAAAAAAGCGTCTCGATTGAATTTTTTACACTCTCGAAGTCTTATAATATGGGCGGTTTCCGTATTGGCTTTGCTATTGGCAACGCGGACTTAATTCGTGCGCTGCGTCAAGTCAAAGCTGCCGTTGACTTTAACCAGTATCGAGGAATTTTAAACGGCGCCGTTGCTGCTTTGACTGGCCCCCAAACAGGAGTACAGACTGCTGTCGCAACTTTTAAAAGGCGCCGTGATGCTTTTATCGGTGCTTTAGATAACATTGGTTGGCATGTACCAACACCCCAAGCAACAATGTATGTCTGGGCAAAACTACCTCCTGCTTGGCGCCATAACTCAATTGAATTTTGCACAAAACTTGTCCAAGAAACAGGTGTAGCTGCATCACCAGGTGCAGGTTTTGGTAAGTCAGGAGAAGGTTATGTCCGTTTTGCGCTTGTTCGAGAACCCCTAATTTTGGAAATAGCGGTTCAACGTATTGCTGAATTTCTAAAGTAAATTTACTAATACTTTATTAGGAATTAACCATAAGTTTATAAAGATTTCCTAAAATTTCAGTATTCCCAAGCTAGACTACAGAGGGATTACTGAATATTATCGTATTATATTAAACATAAAAAAACCGGGTTTCTACAGCTAACCTAATTGCTTATGAGAAATTTAAGTACAATTTTTACAACAAGTTTTAATATACTTGTAGTTTTAATGTTGGGTAGTTTTTCTATACCAGCCCAAGCAACATCGTTAAAAAATGGTTCATTTGCAGAACAATTAAAACTGAATAATAATGCAAGCTTAAATACTCCATTTACTCAAATAGTGCCTTTTGGCTCAAATTTATTCAGTAAAAACCCTGAAAGTCAGAAGAATGAACTTGAATCACGCTTACTTGCAGAAGCGAAAGATACTATCAATGAAGTCAGAGAAGCAGATAAAGTTATCCAAGAAGACATTAGTGGTAAAACTGTATATCTTTATAAGCTAGAAACGATAAAGCCTGTTGCTCTTAGTAATAATGCAAATATTTCATCAGCTAACCAAGTTACTTGGAAATTACAAGCACCAAAACGAACTAGAAAAGTACCAGAACCTTCTACAGGTCTCGCTTTAGTATTAGCATTTATTGCTTTTGCTGCACGATGTTCGTTAAAACGGGTACAGAAATTTTAACTGTAAATATTTAGGGCAAGGCACCAAGACAAAAGAATAATTATAAGATATTCTTATAGGAAATCGGCTTTTTTAGAAAAATCGATTGATATTTTTTGTATTGAGCAATAATATGTCTCAATCGCCTTCTGTGCTTGGATAGTAAGTTAATTTAGAAACTTTGCTTAAATTTAAAAATTGAGTTAATATTGGTTAACATAAATAATTCTATATGTAAATTGTTGTCATTACTTCAGGCTGCATGAAATAAATAACTAAATCTTACAAATTCAACGAGTTTTGTGCAGTTATATTTGAGTCCAGTACTTCTCGTTGAGTTTTTACCTAATTGAATAGGGAGAAATGACAGCGCAATTACTTGAAAATAAACAAAAGTACAAGTCATATCCTTCTAGACGTATTCTGTTAATAGAAGATAATGACATGAATCGAATGTTGCTAAGTGATTATTTAGCCTATTTTAATTACGATGTTATTGGTTTACCTGAAGCATCGGAATTTTTCTCAACAGTCGAGCAATTTAAACCAGAATTGATACTTTTAGATTTAAAGTTGCCAGATATTGATGGTTACTCGATTTTAACACAAATAAAGCAGAAGCCAAAGTATTCAAAAATACCTGTTATCGTTGTTTCAGCTTTTGCATTTAAAGCTGACCAAGATAAAGCTATGAAACTAGGCGCCTGTCGTTATTTCGTAAAGCCTGTGAATCTTAACGAACTAGTGGCAGCAGTTGAAGAGGAGTTAGCTCGTTAGTCGAAGAGCGTATAGTTAATTTCCCTCATTCTCAATCAGGTGTTTGATTGGTAATATATTCCTCGACGCTTTGACTCAAGCTCTGTACAGAACTGCCAATTTGAGAAATTTTACGCTGTACTTGTGCCAGTAGTAAAACAGCCGTCTGTAATTCATTAAGGGTTTCAGCCATTGCGTCGCGGTATTGAGATTCAAATTCTTGCACGTTCATGGAAGTATCCTCACATTCAACTTTATTTGTTGCTGTATTCAAGATAAACGTTGAGTATGAATATATAAATCCGTTGAACCGCCGAATAACTTCTCTAAACGCAAATTTCCGAAATCCCCACTAGACATAGCAATATATTTATTTTGTTTTGACAAGAAAATATAAACAAACGTCCCTATATTACTAAGTTACCAACAATATTGCACTATACAGACCTTCGGTTTGGCGCCAAGCCAGCAGCAAGTAACCGTACTTTAAAAATACTGACATTAGTTTACGAAATCTTTGACAAGCTAGCAGCTCTAATATAAAGTTAGTTACCTCAAACTACCATGTATCATTCCTCAGCCTCCCCTTCTCCTAACAATACGTACATTCGTCCTGCTCGACGCGGTAAGCATAAAATTTTTATTGGAATGGCGCCTGGTGTAGGCAAAACCTATAAAATGCTTGAAGAAGCGCATCAACTCAAGGCAGAGGGAATTGATGTAGTTGTTGGTATTCTTGAAACGCACGGACGTAAAGAAACAGCAGAAAAAGCGACTGGACTCGAAACAATTCAACGCAAAGCCATTTTTTACCAAAACGTCACCTTAGAAGAGTTTGACACCGATGCAGTTTTAGAACGCTGCCCACAACTAGTTTTAGTAGACGAACTAGCTCATACCAACGTCCCTGGTTCAGCGTGCGAAAAGCGTTACCAAGATGTAGAAGTTATTTTGCAAGCAGGAATAGACGTTTACTCAACTGTTAATATTCAACACTTAGAAAGCTTAAATGATTTAGTCGCAAGGATTACAGGTGTTGTAGTTCGCGAACGTATTCCCGACCGTCTACTCGATGAAGCAGATGCAGTGGTAGTAATAGATGTCACACCAGAAACTTTAGAAGAAAGATTACGAGAAGGCAAAATTTACAGACTCGATAAAATTGAGCAGTCACTAGAGAATTTTTTCCAGCGACGTAATTTAATTTCACTGCGAGAACTCGCGTTACGGGAAGTTGCAGATACAGTAGAAGACGATGGAAACGCTTCTAACTTGGCTGGTTTAAGCTGTAATATCCACGAAAGAGTTTTAGTTTGTATTTCGACGTATCCTAATTCTATGCAATTATTACGTCGTGGCGCCAGAATTGCCAGCTACATGAATGCTCGCTTATACACAGTATTTGTTGCAGACCCCGACCGTTTTTTAAGCAAGGAAGAAAGTTTACACATAGAAACCTGTGAAAAACTCTGTAAAGAATTTGGTGGTAAATTCGTCAAAGCTAACAGTCATAGCGTAGCCACAGAAATAGCCAAAATAGCATCTGACCTTCACATTACTCAAATAGTTATCGGTGAAAGTCAACAGTCCGGATGGAATCGATTTTTTAAACGCTCCTTCACCCAACGCCTAATGGAACTAATACGACACCAAAACATCGACCTACATATCATCGCTACCGAAAAATAACCCACACATTTTATACACGTGGCACAGGCATCTTGCCTGTGCAGTGCAGTTTTCTAACATATGAATTATTATTTTTATACTGCAAACGGTTAAAATATAAGTATTATGTCATGCTGAGGAACGAAGCATCTTAAAATTGTAACTTTGTTTAAAAGTAAAGTTCTAACCCATCATTGAGTATACCACAGAGACACAGAGTTAGAGAAACTTTACCAAAAAGTACATAAAGAAATACTTCAAAAGTGATTTTTTCAAATTCATCTAAATCAACATAAATTCAATTCCCTTTCTCAACATTTTCAATAGCTTTAATCAGACGTGCTTTATTCGCCTTAGATTTTAATAAATAAGTATTTGCATCTTCTTCAATTTCTTTTTCAAATAACACAATAACTTCTACAACAGTTCCTTCTGGAAGTTCTTTGACAAATAATTCTATTTTCCCATCTTTTCCGACCACAGCTTTTTGTTTAATTGCATTCAGCATCATCTTACTAGAGTTAATGTACTACATGCTTAAGAACGGTAGGCTGAAAATAGTCGCAATCCCTACTATCGCTTTTTGTTTAATTCCACTAAGCATATAACTGATATCTTGAATTTAGCTAATGCTATTGTACCATATTTGAAGTTTAATTATGCTAGGTTGGGAAGGACGGGCAGGGATGCCCGTTCCACAAGATTTGCTCTAGAAGATAAATTTAAACATGGGCTTCTTTTACTAGTTTGTCCCAACCGAGGTCTTTGAGGTTGTTGTTGCGACGTAGTGGACGAGTTACTAGTTCTAGGATGTCGCGTGCGTTACTAAAGCCGTGAATTTGGGCGAATGTAAATTCTACTGACCATTTGGTATTGATGCCGCGCGCTTCTAATGGGTTTGCATGTGCCATTCCGGTTATTACCAAATCTGGCTTTCTTTCATTAATGCGCTGAATTTGGTTATAGTTGTCGGGTTTTTCAACTATTGATGGTAATGGTACACCCATATCTTTACAAGCTTGTTCTAACATTGCTAGTTCTGCTGCTTGGTAGCGTTTGTCCATGTATGGAATGCCTACTTCTTGGACGGTCATGCCACAACGCACTAAGAAACGCGCTAAAGATATTTCTAACAGGTTATCACCCATGAAAAATACTGATTTGCCACGTATTAATTTTACGTAGTCTTCTAAACCTTCCCAAATTTTTGCTTCGCGTTCGTCTAAGCCCTTTGGTGTTATGTTAAATACCGAACAAATTTTTTCTACCCAAGCACGTGTGCCGTCGGGACCAATTGGAAAGGGGGCGCCTATTAATTTACACTTACGGCGCCGCATTAAGGTGGTAGCGGTACGGCTAAGGAATGGGTTTACACCACAAACGTAGTAACCTTCTTCTAGTACAGGTAATTCTGTAAATCTTTTTGCGGGCAACCAACCTGAAACTTTAATGCCTTGTTTTTTCAGTTCGAGTGTTAACTGTGTAACTACTGGGTCGGGGAGTGAACCGAATAATACCAAGGGTGGATGGGCTACATACTCTGATTCTTCTTGAACTATTTCTTCTTTCTTTTTACCAAAATTAAGTAGTTTAGACAAACCGCGTTCTTCTTTTTCGGTTTGTGCAACAGGTGCCTTATCAGGACAACGTGCTGCCATTGCTGCTAATACTGTATCTTCGCCCTGTGTAAAAGCATAATCTAAACCATTTGCACGCGCTACTACTATGGGTATGTTTAGTTCAGCTTCAAGCTTAGGCGCCAAACCCTCTAAATCCATTTTAATTATTTCAGTAGTGCAGGTGCCAATCCAAACAATTACACTGGGGTTACGGTCACGTTTAATTTGTGTACATAATCGCTTTAACTCTTCGTAATCGTTGAGTTTGGCAGAAATATCACCTTCTTCTAACTCTGCCATTGCATAACGAGGTTCGGCAAAAATCATTACCCCCATCGCATTTTGCAAAAAGTAACCGCAAGTCTTTGTACCAATAACTAAAAAGAAACTATCCTCAATTTTCTGGTACAACCATGCTACACAGCTAATTGGGCAGAAAGTGTGGTAATTGCCGGTTTCACAGTCGAATGTTAAAGCTTGTGATTCTGCAACAGTCATTTTTAAAGTATCCCCTTTTTTAGTTATGGTCAGAAGTCAGTAATCAGGAGTCAGGAGTTGGAGTTATAAGTTATGAGTTATTACTGAAGATTGAAGATTTATAGAGTTATAAGTTACGAGTCACCAACTCCCAACTCCTGACCCCCTGACCCCCTGACCTCCTGACCTCCTGACCCCCTGACCTCCTGACCTCCTGACCCTTATCCGTTGGGGAAGAGACGAGCTATTTCTGAGTCTTCTTCAAAACTAGCGCCGAAATCCCCATCTTCACTTTGCTGAGTTTTTGTTTCTTCGCTCCAAACGTCGATTAACACGTCGCTAAATCCGTGGTCGTCATCTGAAGTGTTGAGGTCTTCAAGTTCGTTGTAACTATCATTTTTTAGTGGCAAATCACTGTCAAAAGAGATATCACCACCAAAATCGTCATCTGATGATACTGAAGACAATTTTTGTGCTGTTTCTTCTACGTTGGCGCCAACACCATTTAGAGACATGGTATGTATCTCATTGGTATCAACAGCATCGATTGAGAAACTATTCCTAACTGTCCCTGTTTCAAAGCCACTGGTAAGAATTCCTGGTGCATCATCAACTTCAATTGATTGGCTTTCTTGTCCAGCCAACGATTCATCAATTGATTCATTTATAACCATATTGCTATCTTGCTGATAAGCTATGGAATGATTACCTAGTGCAACATTTGGGTCAAAGTGTAAACCTAGTACTTCGACGAGGGTATCGGCATCTGGGTTCAATTTTGAAAAGGGTAACATCAACTGAGCTAATTTTGGCTCTAGCGCGTTTGCTACACCCAAAATAAGGTAACTGGATGGACGTTTGCCACCATCAGGTGTGTAAACCGATTCCACTTGCATCTGCAAGCTTATCCATTCATGGTTAGCTTGAAAAAATTGCAACCACTTTTGTTTCAACGATTCTGTAAAACTGTAAAAGAATGCCATATAGCCCCATCCCGAAAAGAAATAATGATTTATACAATCATCAAGTCTAATTGCTCTTCCGGATTAGTGACTGCGGGTTTACCCGGATTTAAGTAAAAATCTGATAACAAAGAGAATAAATCTCTATCTTGGGCATCGTTAGGCACAACTCCTTCCGGACGCGCTAAAATTTGGTCGGCGATGCTGAGATAGTAGTCACACACGTAATTTAACGAGGGGTCATGTTCTGCCATCTCGAATAATGTTTTACCTTTAACGCGAGAAACACGAATGTCTTCTATCAATGGCAAAACTTCCAAGACTGGCATGGGTACTGCTTCGATGTATTTTTCTATCAAATCCCGCTTGCTGGTACGGTTGCCAATCAACCCTGCTAAACGCAATGGGTGGGTGCGTGCTTTTTCACGTACCGAAGCGGCAATGCGATTAGCTGCAAACAATGCGTCAAAACCGTTGTCTGTAACAATCATACAGTAGTCCGCATAGTTTAAAGGCGCCGCAAAACCACCACAAACTACGTCACCAAGAACATCAAACAAAATCACATCGTATTCATCAAAAGCGTTGAGTTCTTTCAGTAATTTCACTGTCTCCCCAACTACATAACCACCACATCCGGCGCCTGCTGGAGGCCCACCTGCTTCGACGCAATCTACACCACCGTAACCCTTATAAATTACATCTTCGGGCCAAACGTCTTCGTAGTGATAGTCTTTTTCTTGCAGTGTATCAATAATTGTGGGAATTAAGAATCCAGTTAGAGTAAATGTACTATCGTGTTTTGGGTCACAGCCTATTTGTAATACCTTTTTACCGCGCTTGGCTAGAGCAACAGAAATATTACAACTAGTTGTAGATTTACCGATGCCACCTTTTCCATAAACTGCTAGTTTCACGTCTTTACCTCTTAATTCTTGTTTATAAAACTTTGTGTCTTGAAGCTTTAATGGTTCATGAGTGTCATTATTGTTCAATTCACTCAGGAAATAAAGGGACTTGCTCTGTGAATAGTAGTCTAATTCCAAGTGCTTGTACTCATTAACTTCTTTTTTGTCACATATCTTCTTAAATTAAGCAAATAAAGTTACAAAATGTTTTTAAAGTATCTTTATATAATTTATTTACTAAAAATAGTTACAATACACAAAAACCTAAAACCCATAATATAAAAGCCTTTTAAGCTCGCATCTTTAGGATGGTAGTATGAGTAATAGTCATGAAAATGCAGTAAGTGTAAATAATTATCACAATTGGAGAATAATCCCCCCTAGCCCCCCTTAATAAGGGGGGAACAAGAAAAAACAACAAATTCTTAGCCCCCCTTAGTAAGGGGGGAACAAGAAAAAACAACAAATTCTTAGCCCTAGCTTAATAAGGGGGGAACAAGAAAAAACAACAAATTCTTAGCCCCCCTTAGTAAGGGGGGTTGGGGGGATCAATTCCATATCTTCTAAAGTTAACCAACCTGGGCGCCAAAGTTCCTGGTCTTGCAACATCTTGGCGTTCGTCCAAAACCGAACGTTCGGGTCACAAGATGAAACCATTTCGGCATAAACCCATTTTCCCTGGTTTTTACGGTTGACGACTTCAAAGTGGCGCCAACCATCAACTTTTTTTTGTGATGTCCATTTTGAACCGAGTAAATACGGAAACTTTTGTTTTTTTGATTTAGGCATAATTATTTAGATTGTCACTCAAAAAAAATATTAATAAATGTTAAGTCTTATTAATTATAGTAAAGAATGGTCACTATAGAAAATTTAGATATACACAAACGATATATAAGTTAAGCTTGCTAGGTTGATTATTAGGTACGATAACTGCAATGTCTAACTGAGCAGGGCTATTTATGAGCAGTTCGCCTACCACTTTAAAAGTTTCTTCTGAATCTACTACAGTTAACTGGTCTTCATTACTTCAACAAATTCTCGACCATCAATCATTATCGCGCCAACAAGCTGTTGAGTTGATGCAGGGTTGGTTGAACGAAGCTATACCCCTAGAATTATCAGGAGCAATATTAATTGGACTTCAAGCCAAAGGTGTGTCTTGCGACGAATTAGCAGGAATGGCGCAAGTACTACAATCTCTGTCGGTGAGCGAAGGTTCAATAGAAGCTACAACTACTCCTTTAATTGATACTTGTGGCACTGGAGGTGATGGCGCCTCTACATTTAATATTTCGACGGCGGTAGCATTTGTTGCAGCAGCAGCAGGTGTGCGAGTTGCTAAACATGGTAATCGCTCCGCATCAAGTCGAGTTGGCAGCGCGGATGTACTAGAATATTTAGGTGTAAATTTAAGTGCCCCTAGCGATAAGGTGCAAGCTGCTGTAGATTCTGTAGGTATAAGTTTTTTGTTTGCTCCTGGTTGGCATCCAGCAATGAAGGCAGTAGCAGGAATAAGAAAGAATTTAAAGGTAAGAACTGTATTTAACTTGCTAGGTCCTTTAGTAAACCCAATGCGTCCAACTGGGCAGGTAATGGGAGTATATACCCCTAAATTACTAGAAACGATTGCGAATGCGATGCTGCAATTAGGAACGCATAAAGCTATTGTTTTAAATGGACGCGAAGGACTCGATGAGGCTTCTTTAGGAGATTTAACTGATTTAGCAGTTCTTAGTGATGGTAAGGTAGAGATGAAAACACTTGACCCTCAAGCTTTGGGACTTGTAAAGGTGCCTGTCACGGAACTGCGAGGTGGAGATGTTGAAGAAAATGCTGATATTTTGAAAGCTGTGTTACAGGGTAAAGGCACAACCGCACAAACTTCTGTTGTTGCGCTTAATGCTGGGTTAGCGCTAGAAGTAGGAGATGCTGTACCTTGGGGTGAGCATCAAAAAGGTACAGAGTTAGCACTCGATATTTTGGCTAGCGGCGCAGCTTGGGATAAATTGGAATGCTTGGTCGAGTTTCTACGGTCTTAGTATCGGTGGGAGTATGAGGTCGAAATTGGACGACATCGCGCTTGATAGTTATGTCGTAGTCTCCAAAAAAGTCGTGTCCTAAAAGTCCAGTTTCTAGTCCTGCTCCTGCGATGGCAACTGGAATTTGTCCAACTTTGACTTCGCCAACTTCCATTGAATTTACATAACCTATGGGAAAAGTTACTGCTTTGGAACTAGCGGTATTAGCTTTAGCTTGACCAACAGGTACAATTGAAAGGGAGTCAGCCATTTGTTGAGTGATAACAGTTCCACTGGCGCCTGTATCGACTATCATCTCAAAATTTTGATTGCCGTTAAATTTGACTTCAATAACTGGTGTACCTCCCATCCTGCGTTTAATTGGGACTGTAATTACTTGTTCTTCTGTTTCTTGGTTAATAAAAGCTTCGGGGGGAATAATTGGTTGAACTTGCTGCTCAACTTGTGGTTGCTTGGGTTTGAGTGCGAAAACTGGAGCAATAATTTTTTGAGGTTTAGGAGCAGTTGCAATTTTGGCGTTCGCTTGAACTTGTGGTCTGTTCATAGTTTCAGGAACGACAACAACTTGAGTCACTTGGGGTTGTGGGGTTGGTTTTGCGGTCGCAATGGTTCTCAGTTGTGCAAGCTTTGCTCTTTGTTGGTACTCGCTAATTTTTTGCTGTGCGATTGAATAATAAGGGTCATCGCGTTGGACTTGTTTCATTAGCGCAACTGCGTCTTGATATTGACCAGCGACTAACAGCCAATCATTAACCGATTGAGCCGATTGACTTATAGTATATGCACCAGCCGCTTTATCTAAACCTAACTCAAACGTTTTGGCTTGGTCTATGGTTTGAGGCACCGACGAAGATGTTGAAGTGGAATTTTCCACTACTATTTGACCGTCAGTCTCTGTAGTCGCCGACATTGAAACAGATTGCCTTTCACTTTTAATTTGAGTTTGCTTGTCACAACTAGTAGTCAGGACTGCTATCGTAACTAATATTAGGTACCACGAGTTACGCATCGAAGTAATTAGATTTTTGCTCTTATAGTTTAAATTCTACCTGCTTTCCAACGCTCGACAAAATCCAATAAATATACTTATGGCATAATTAACCATCGGAACCATTCGCTCTCAAATAATCTAACTCTTTTTTCTCAATGCAGCATATGTCACTGTCTGACGCTATACCTGCTTTACTCGTACTAGCAGATGGAACATCTTATCGTGGCTGGTCTTTTGGCGCCATTGGTACCACTATTGGAGAAGTAGTCTTCAATACAGGTATGACGGGATATCAAGAAGTCCTGACAGACCCTAGCTACTGTGGTCAGATAGTTCTTTTTACCTATCCAGAATTGGGAAACACTGGTGTCAATCCTCTTGATGAAGAATCTGACCGTCCACAGGTTCGCGGCGCCATAGCTCGTAACATTTGCCACCGTCCTAGTAACTGGCGTTCTACCCAGTCACTGTCCGATTACCTAAAACAGCACCAAATACCTGGTATTTATGGTATAGATACACGCGCACTAACTCGTAAAATCCGTAATTTTGGAGCAATGAACGGCGGTATCTCAACGTCCATTCTCGACGAGAACGAATTACTTGAACAAATTCAAGCGGCGCCGAATATGGAAGGTTTGAACTTGGTGCGTGAAGTAACAACACAATCTGTATACGAATGGTCAGACCCAACTACAGCGGTTTGGGAATTTAACCCTAAATGTCAAAGTGATTCAAAAAATAGTTTTACAGTTGTAGCTTTAGATTTTGGCGTAAAACGTAACATTCTGAGACGATTAGCTTCTTACGGTTGCCGTGTTGTTGTTGTTCCCGCCACTACAAGTGCAGAAGAGATTTTAAAATATAACCCAGATGGTATATTTCTCTCGAATGGGCCAGGAGACCCTGCGACTGTTTTAGAGGGTATTGCGACGACGAAGGCATTACTCGAAGCCGAAAAGCCAATGTTTGGAATTTGTATGGGACACCAAATTTTAGGTCACGCATTAGGGGCAGAAACCTTTAAGCTAAAATTTGGGCATCGCGGTTTAAATCAACCCGCAGGCTTAACTGAAAAAATAGAAATTACCAGTCAAAATCACAGCTTTGCGATAAACCCAGACTCATTACCAACATCCCAGGTCGAAGTCAGTCATTTGAACCTGAACGACCGCACAGTAGCAGGTGTTCGTCACAAACAACTGCCAGTATTCTCAGTGCAGTATCATCCCGAAGCGAGTCCTGGACCCCACGATGCTGATTACTTGTTTGAGCAATTTGTGGAAGAAATGAGCAAAGCAAGACAGTCACAAACGGCAAATGTTTGTTGACCATTGGCAATTAACTTTGTTTCGGGTCTATTATAGACAAAATGCATCAAATTCATCTATACTTGAGCGTTCGTTTTAAGACGAGGAGGGAGTTATTGCTGAACCACTAAATCTAACCGTTAGCCTGCGAGGTACCCGCGAAGTTCGGGATAACTGTCAGCTATTCCGTCTCACAGGCTTATTAGATGCCTTCTCTGAACCGACATTCCGCAAGGTTATTGGAGGCAAAATTGATGATGGTCCAAAGAATATCATCTTAGACCTCTCACAAATTGATTTTGTAGACAGTTCTGGGTTAGGCGCCCTTGTGCAACTCGCCAAGCAGGCACAGAATAACGAAGGAACCTTACAAATTGTCACAAACGCCCGCGTCACTCAAACAGTCAAACTTGTACGTCTAGAGAAATTTCTCGCCCTACAAACAAGTGTTGACGCGGCTTTAGAGAATATCAAGTAGCTTTGTTGCTTGATTGTAACGACAAATTACAACCAGCTATCCGATGTTAAAAATCTGGATAGCTTTAATTTTTACGTAAATTTTAGATATAATAAGCTGTTTAGAGTGTGATAATGCGCTAAAGTGTTATCTACAGATCGCTTGAATCGTAAAGCCTGATATTAGAAGTAATTTTATGTAATCCCTAATGATGTCTAATTGACCCGTAATGGGAGATTGCGGGCAAAGTGTTTAGTTCTACCCCAGCGTTGTGCTGCGTTAATCGCGATATGTAAACAGTGAGGAATGATGAATTTGTGAAATTATCGGAGGAACAACCATTTGATGATGACTCAGGGACGTCTTGTCGTCATAACCCTTGGAACCAAGTACTGAAAGCAGCTTGTAACAAGTTACCGACTCAAATATCTCTAGCCGAACTTCGACAAATTTCTCCTACTGCTTTAGCCTATTTGGGGGATGCAGTTTATGAACTGTACTTTAGAATGTACTATCTCCTACCACCGCAGCGAATTGATAGTTATCATCGCTCGGTAGTTGCACAAGTACGAGCGGAGATGCAAGCGCGCCATTTACAAGCGTTAGCACCAGAATTGACCGAATTAGAACTAGAAATCGTCCGTAGAGGCCGCAATGCCACTACCGGAAGACAAAAGCGAGTGAGTGCCGAAACATATCAACAAGCAACAAGCTTAGAGACCTTAGTTGGTTACTTATATTTAACTGACGAAGCGCGTTTAGTAGAACTCCTGCACAAAATACCGACCGAATCAATCGAATCACATATCTAGAACAAGTAGTGGTATTTCTACCTAAAATAACCTCTTGCGCTTGCATTTGGGTTGAATTGTAGTGATAGAAGTGCCAGAAACGCACATGAAATTAGGGACTTATCATACTTATCATGGCTAACAAAACCAAAAAAATTAACGCCCCCCGTGAACAGCAACGCGGGCAATCCCTCAAAATTAAGGGTAAGCGCGTAGTTGGAAATTCAGTTGGAACTCCAAGAAGAGCTAATGGCAACGGTAGTATAGCTCCTAGTCCACGTCCACAAGCTAAGTTATCGCTGCCAAATGTATCTAAAAAGGGATTTGACAAAAATAGAGATAGAGACAGAGACAGAGACATCGAAAGTCCCGTTCCAAGTCCTCGCCTAAACGGTAAATTTTCAGCTCCATCAGTTAAGCCAATTAATGGCAAGCGAGTTGAAAACAAGCAATTCGACGGCAAGCGAGATGAAGATAGAAAATATGAAGGTAAATTTGAGGGTCGCAAATTCGAGGGTCGCAAGTTGGAAGGTCGCAAATTGGAGGGTCGCAAATTTGAAGCTAAAGGTGAAAGCGCCCTTCCATCTCGCCAAGGTGTGAGAATTAAAGGCAAACGAGTTATTCCGCATTCTATAGGCGCCGCAAGTCGATTTGTCAAAGATGATATCGTCGAATTTGATACAGATACACAGTCAGAAAGTACTGACATGATTTATGGTCGTCACCCTGTTTTGACGGCTTTAGAAGGTACACGTCATCTGAACCGTATCTGGATTACTCCTCGTTTACGTTATGATCCCCGTTTTCATTCGTTAATTCTTCAAGCGAAAGAAAATGGCACAGTAATTGATGAAGTTGAACCAAGGCGCCTCGACCAAATTACTGAACAAGCAAATCACCAAGGTGTAGCGGCACAAGTAGCTCCTTACAACTATGCTGATTTGCATGATTTAATGACTCAAGCCTTTAAAAAGAGCTATGCACCAGTAATTGTGGTGGCAGACGGCATCACCGATCCCCATAACCTCGGCGCCATTATTCGTACTGCTGAAGCTATTGGCGCCCACGGGTTGGTTATACCACAACGACGCTGTGCTGGTATCACTTCCACTGTCATGAAAGTCGCAGCAGGTGCGTTAGAAAACTTTACCGTTTCAAGGGTGACAAACCTAAGCCGTGCATTAGAAGATTTAAAAGCAGCTGGCTTTTGGATTTACGGCACTGCCGATGATGCTAGCGTTCCACTGCACTCAGTTGATTTTGGCAACCCCAAAGACGACAAAAAACTCAGCCCCATCGTTATTGTTATTGGTTCTGAGGGTGAAGGTCTTAGTTTGCTGACACAGCGCGCATGTGATGTTTTGGTGTCAATTCCCCTATCAGGTAAGACTCCTAGCCTTAATGCCTCCGTAGCAGCAGGTATGACACTTTACGAAATTTATCGTCAACGTTGGGTAAATACCTTACATCCTGATAAGTAAGCGACAATTTCTTGGAAAAAGTTAGAGTAAAAGAGTATAAAGAAATGTAAACACACTTTTTTTCAACGTACCTTTTACACACAACTCAAAACATCTACTTGGTGAAAGCCATGACAAGCGTTTGGAATAACTTCAAAGAATTGTTGATCAACGTATATCAAAATATTGGTATGGCGTGGTGGGTCGAGGTTAAAACTCAGTCCCCCCGCTGCACCTATTATTTCGGTCCATTCCTAACTTCCGCAGAAGCTAGTGCCTCTCGCAAAGGTTATATCGATGACCTTGAACAAGAAGGCGCCATAGGGGTATCTGTTACAGTCAAGCGCTGCAAACCCGGTGTTTTAACAGTAGCAGATGACCTGGGGGAATTGACTGACCGTAAAGTTCAGCCTATCTTTAGCGGTCAAATGTAACTAAAGGCTTTTTACCGTTTCCCAGCTTTTGCTCTGGGGAACGCATTAAGTCTTTAAATAAACACACAAATCTTCCCTTGAAATACTTTTGCAACAACATCTTGTGGAACAGGCATCCCTGCCTGTTCACTCAAGGTGTGTAAACAAGAGGTGGAATTTGAAAACCCTTAGTAACACTCACAAGTTGCCGCGCAATACTCAATAATTCCATCTCCCTCCAGCGTTTACCTACAACTTGTATACCAATAGGTAATCCTGTATCATCTTGACCTATGGGAATTGCCACAACCGGATGCCCAGTAAACGCAAACGGCATAGTATAGGCGCCACTAGCCAGCAAATAAGGTATTTTTCTACCATCAACATCAATAGCTGCACCTTTCGCGCTATGAGTAAATGCAGTACAAGTTGCAACCGGACACAACCAAACATCCCAATTTTCCAACGCTTCATCCATTTGGGCAATAATTCGGTCGCGTTCAGTCAGCACCTCAAAATACTTTTTCGGATTTGGATTTAATAAACTAGGTAAAAGCTGACTAAGGTTGCTAAGGTTACGAAGTGTTTTATCACCTTGGGTTGCTTCACGAAACATAAACGGAAGCACTTGCCACAAATCATCAACTTCCCAAGGTTTCGCATGTCCCATACTTTGAGCCACAAGTAAATTGTAAAATTTTAAAATTTCTCCTAAATCAAACTTTTCTGGACTCCAATTTTCGGTGGAGGCGCCTGCTTGGGCTAAATTATTCACAAACGATTTAATTGCAGCTTGAATTTCCAAAGCAACTGGAATTTCTTTCCAACTATCTGTCCAAGCGATTTTTAAATTTTGTAAAGATTTATTTGATGGAGTATCGAGAGGAACTGGCGCCAAATTTGGTTGCCTTGAATCTGTGCCTAATGAGATTGAGAACCATAATTGCAAATCTTCAATTGAGCGAGCGAAGCATCCTGGTGTGAGTATGTGTCGAATACATTTAGGCTGTCCAGGCACTTCTGGAATGTGTCCAGCAGTAGATATACGACGGTCTGTTGGTTTTAAACTATACACACCGCAAAAGTGAGCAGGTTGACGCATTGAACCACCAATATCATCTCCTATTTCTAAAGGCGCCATTCCAGTCGCGACCGCAACAGCACTTCCACCTGAACTTCCACCTGCTGTATAATCCAAATTCCAAGGATTATTTACTCTTTCAAATAAGTCATTTGTACTTTGAAAATCACTTGATAATTTAGCTAAATTTGATTTCCCTATAATAATTGCTCCTGCTGCGCGTAATCTTTGTACAACAGTGGCATCTTGAGCAGGGATATAATCTTTAAGCCTTTTATATCCTGCGGTTGTACGAAGTCCAGCAGTTTCAAATGCATCTTTAATAGTTATGGGTACTCCGTGTAAAATTCCCCAACTTTCGCCACGTGAAGTTGCTTCATCGGCAAGAAATGCACGCTGACGCGCGTTTTCTTTGTCTAGTGTGCAAATGGCATTGAGTTGAAAGTTATACTTATCTATTTTGTGTAAATAAGCATTTACTACTTCTAATGATGAGGTTTCCCGCTCTTTTATCATTCGAGCAAGCTTGTGAGCGGGTATGAGGGTTAGATCATTCATAGAGTTTTGGATTATCGTAGGGGGTTAGCCTAGGGTAAGCATCAGGAAGGCGGGTTTACGAAATTTTTAATACCGTTTTAGGATATCTGTTAACCCACCCTTACCATAGGAGATCGAGGAGCGTACATAACTGATGCAACTCGCTCTAATCGATATTAAGTTAATTATATTAACTTTTAGTTAATTGTGTTAACTAATTAGTAATTGTGCTAACTCAGCACTCAGCACTCAATACTCAGCACTACTTTTGACATGGGGCGCCCAACTAAAGAAAATTCGTTAACGCGACAGGATGTAATAGAGGCGGCAATTAGCTGCTTGGAGAAAGAAGGAGAAGCAGGACTTGGTGTAAATCGAGTCGCGCGGGAGTTAGGTATTAAACCACCCGCAATTTATAAGCATCTCGATGGAAACGCAGCATTACGAAAAGGTGTGGTGTTAGAAGTGTGGCAAAAATATTTGATGTATTGTGAACAACAAACCGCACAATTAAATACACCTCGCGAAATGTTGCTTGCAGGTGGACACGCAACACGTAACTTTGCACGCACATATCCGGCATTTTACAGATTGATGATGCAATATCAGCTACAACCTAATGACCCAGATGCAGGTGCAGTAATTCAAAAATCCCTTGGTTTTTTAAAAAACTCACTGCGTTTATATGAATTAAATCAAAATCAACTAATTGATGTAATGCGGATGGTAAATGCTGCCATAACAGGTTTTATTTCTATAGAACAAGCAGGGTTGATGACACTAGGACGTTCAACCGATGAAAGTTATGAAGTTATGCTTGATGCGTTACTGGCCGCAATTGAACATATCCGTTCAACAAGCTAACCACAACCAAAATATATTTATCTAAACTGTATTATATATATCTTGATTATATATATCTTGATTATAGATATCTTGATTATATATATCTTGTGGAATGGGCATCCTTGCCCGTTTTATTTCAAAGAGATTAAAGGCGGGCAAGGATGCCCACTCCACAAGAAAAGTCAAATTTAGTTTTCAAAACTTTACAATATATATATGTGTTGATGAATACATTAAAAATTAATATAATCTCTTTCCGCAGTTATAAAAAAAATAATCAATTTAGTAGTAATTTAGGTATAAAGAAATTATTGTAGAAATAATCTAGAGACGTGATTAACCGCGTCTGTATATTCTTGCGTCTCCCTTTTACTTAATTGTATAGAGGAAATTTAATATTTTTTGCAAATGGATTTAAAACAATTGCTTCATCAAAAAGCTGACATGATTGTAAATAATTGGGTTAGAGCAGTTTACTCAGATTCTGAGATTCAAAGCAGTACTTTACTACCTTATGCAAGTGTAAAAAATCATATACCTCATTTGTTAACGGCAATGGCAAATCTTATTTCTCAATCAACCGAAAACGATGTTAAATCGCTGGTTTGGGCAAGTTTAGAGCATGGTACAGAGAGAGCAAAATTCGGTTTTGAGCCTACAGAAATTGCGCGCGAGTACCATTTATTGCGTCAAGAGGTACTTTCAGCATTAGAAAGTGATTTACAGTTTGCCACAGGTACAGAAGTTATGCGGGTTGTGAAGTTGATTGATGCAGTAATTGATGAAGCTATTGCTCAAGCGTTTGTAAGCTATACACAGGAGAGAGTGCTGGAAATGGAGCAGTTGCATAGTCAATTATTACTTACAAATGAGGAATTAAATCGTTTGGTAAATGCTACTCAAGAGAATATCTCTCACTTAGCACACGAACTTAAAACTCCATTACATTCAATTATTAACTACTCAGATTTATTTTTGCGCCAGGTACGAAAACGTTCTGAGTTAAAAGATTCTGTTCCTAGTATTGAACATATTGAGCGCGTGTTACGTAATGGGCGCCAGTTAATTTGCCTAATCAATTCAGCATTGGAACTTTCGCGATGTGAAGCTGGAAAAATGCAATTGCGGTTAGTTAACTCAGGTGTAAAATGTATAATTAATAGTGCAATTGAAATGATGGAGCCTTTAGCAGAAGCGAAACAATTGCCGATAATAGTAGATTGCACACTTGCTCCAGATCAAGTTATAACAGACCCTCTGCGATTACAGCAAATTATTACAAATCTTCTCAGTAATGCAATTCGCTACACAGAGTGGGGGAGCATTATATTAACTTGCTATACAATATCTAATACTCAGTGGATGATTGTAGTTACTGATACTGGAATTGGAATTCCCTTAGAAGAACAATCGCGCGTGTATGACCCCTTTTATCGAGGTGCTTCTGCTGTACCTAAACATGATAGTACTGGTTTGGGGTTGCCAATTGTTAAGCAATTAGTAAAACTAATGCAGGGCGAAATTGACTTAGAATCGCAGGTTGGCGTTGGTACTACTTTTACTGTTATTTTACCTATAGAAGTAAAATAATCAACTGCAATAAAGTTAATGTTACAAATATTGACAAATTTTTATTATTATAAAATAAGGCGCCGAACTTGCCATATTAATGTGTTAGTGAACACAAAATATGTCAATACTCGTATTACTCCATCTCAACATCTAATGTACTAGGGACCTGGTGCTGCACCTGGTCCAGGACCAAAGTAAGCAGGCGGAGGAGTGTACCAGCGATGAATTTCTTTACAGTGAGTGCTGGTTCTATTATTCTCATTTCTGGGCGGGGAACATGCTTTAGCTGCGATATGATACTCGTACAAACCTTGTGCGGCATTACCGCTTTCATCATCAGTGACACAAACTTGGCAGACTTGTAGACTACCACGATAGAAGTCGAGGTTTCCACTAGAGCGCCGGTCGAGTAGAAGGTGTTGGATTTATCGAATTTTCTTAACCGACCAGTATTGGCACGGCTACTTATTATTCCCAAGGCGCCAATAATTTACCATACAGATGTATTAAACTGTTAATTAAAGTTGTTGAGGAGTAGTTAATGCAGTTACATTTCTTAAAGCAAGATGTTCAGAAGCTATTAGAGCATACTAAAGATTCTAAAAGTCATGTTCCTATATATGGTGATGAAAGCACAAGGCAACCAGGACTATTATTAGTTGCAAATGAAGGTATTTATCTTGTCTCCAATGGAATCCCAGGATTATTTAAGGACAATGCCCTTGCATTAACAACTTTAGATAATCCAGCCTTTGTAGCATATGCTACTGAGTGCAATCCTAATACACAACATGAAGAAGAATGGCGCCGTGTAAAAAATGAAGCGTTTGATTCAGATGATGTTAAGTTTTTAGAAACATATTTTATTGAGGCAGCTTTGTTACGGCCAGGAAAATATATCCAACTAGAAGTAAATGAAGAAGGAATAAAAGCATTATATTAAAATATGAATTTATGTAGTTAATATAAAAGAATTTATTATCCTTTTGTACACAATATAAACTAAACTAGCTAAATAAAGCTTTTACTTTTCAAAAGTGTAAAATCAGTGTATTGATAAATACATAAATAATTGATGCAATCTCATTCGTAAGTTATAAAAATAATTATGAAATTTAGCAATAAATTATGGTAATGCTTTCACCTAGGGACTTCCAAAAGAATTGTGGAGATTTTTTTATATGGAAGTCCCTTAGTGTTTCGTACAGAATATATTATCGCTTAAAAATAAATGTATTCATATTAAATTATTTTGTGACTATAGATACAGAATAAACTATTGCTATTTTGAATAATATGCTAAAAATTTAATTTAATTTAATTAATATAATTTAAATTTATAAATTAATTTACAGTTGATTGAATTACTACTAAAGATATAGATTGCAAAAAAAATTCAAAACTTTGGGCAGACGATAAATAAGTTTATATAAAGTAATTTTATGATGATTGCGTTACGAATAAAACTTCAAATAAGGACACACGAATTTCCAAAGGTAATTAAGTCAAATCAAAAACTACTAAACTTCACTTCATGTCTAACAGGGTTCTGTCTGTCCTTATTTTGTGAACTTTTGCAACTTATATCATTTGTAAAATACTCTGATTCAATATTCATCAAAAATAGAGAAAATTTATGGTAGCCCAAAAGCCTCAAACCAGTAACGGAAAAACACATATAGTCCAAACCGAACAAAGTATATCGAAAAGTATATCGAATAAAGACTTTCGAGCAATTGCTTCGTATACACCAGATATAGTGTGTCTATCACATTTGCGTTGGAACTTTGTTTATCAAAGACCGCAGCATATTCTTAGTCGTTGTGCTGCTGGTAGCAGGGTGTTTTTTATTGAGGAGCCAATTTTTACACCTGAAGAAGTCTGGCGCCTTGAAGTGACTCAAGATAAAA
Organism: Calothrix sp. PCC 7716; assembly: GCF_019977735.1. Classification (GTDB taxonomy): domain Bacteria; phylum Cyanobacteriota; class Cyanobacteriia; order Cyanobacteriales; family Nostocaceae; genus Dulcicalothrix. The sequence goes on from NZ_AP025018.1 coordinate 3,657,273, forward strand.
ATGGAGTTTGGGTTGTAGTACCTCACCTTCCCCAAAATTTAAGCTCTGATGCTGTAAACCAAGATTTAAAAGTACTGATTGATCAACTGTTTGCTGAACATAAGATTAACAAATACATCTGTTGGTACTATACACCAATGGCTATAGCTTTTACACGTCACTTACAACCAGAAGCTATAGTATATGATTGTATGGATGAGTTAGCTGCATTCAAAGGCGCCTCTACTACTTTGAAAGATTACGAAGCAGAACTATTCCAGCGCGCGGACTTAGTATTTACTGGAGGACAAAGCCTTTACGAAAGTAAGGTTAATCAACATTCAAACGTTTATGCATTTCCTAGCAGTGTTGATGTTCCACACTTTGCACAAGCACGAACTATTAAAGACGAACCAGCTGACCAAGCAAATATTCCTCATCCTCGTTTAGGCTTTTTTGGCGTTATAGATGAACGTATGGATATTGAGTTGCTCGCTGGTATTGCACAAGAGCGTCCCGACTGGCATTTAGTCATGATTGGGCCAGTTGTAAAAATAGACCCAGCAACTTTACCCAAACACGAAAATATTCATTATCTGGGTGGGAAAAATTATCAAGATTTACCTGCTTATCTTAGTGGGTGGGACTTAGCGATGTTGCCATTTGCGCGTAATGAGTCAACACGCTTTATTAGTCCAACAAAAACTCCAGAATATCTTGCCGCAGCTAAACCTGTAGTATCAACTTCAATTCGAGATGTGGTACGTCCTTATGGAGACTTAAATTTAGTACGAATAGCTGATACGAAGAGTGAATTTGTCTTTGAAGCCGAAAAGGCAATGCAAGAAGATACCCCAACATCCAATTGGTTAACTCGGGTAGATGCTTTCTTAGAACAAATATCTTGGGATAGAACTTGGAACTCGATGATGCAATTAATAAATGAAACCTTAGACACCGAACTTCAGCGCAACAGCAGAGCCTCAACACAGAGTGTCTCAACTGCACCAAACGTGATTACCAGAGAATTTTTATTTGATTACTTAGTTGTCGGCGCCGGATTTTCTGGAAGTGTGATTGCAGAAAGACTTGCTAGTCAGTCTGGCAAAAAGGTTCTAGTAGTAGATAAACGTACCCATATTGGTGGTAATGCTTACGACCATTACGACGACCACGGTGTTCTTGTCCATAAATATGGTCCTCACATCTTTCACACTAACTCGCGTGAAGTTTTTGAACATCTTTCACAATTTACGCAATGGCGCTCTTATGAACATCGCGTTCTTGCTAGTGTAGATGGACAATTGGTTCCCATGCCAATTAACCTTGATACAATCAATCAACTATATGGAATGAATTTAACTTCGTTTCAGGTCGAGGAGTTTTTCAAATCTGTCGCAGAACCATGTGAACACATCCGTACTAGCGAAGATGTAGTAGTAAGCAAAGTTGGTAGAGAACTCTACGAAAAATTCTTTCGTAACTACACCCGCAAACAATGGGGACTTGACCCATCTGAGCTAGACAAATCAGTAACAGCGCGCGTACCAACTCGCACCAACCGCGATAACCGATATTTTACAGATAGTTATCAAGCAATGCCGTTACACGGTTTCACCCGGATGTTCGAGAATATGTTGAATCATCCGAATATCAAGGTGATGCTAAATACTGATTATCGCGAAATTCAAAAAGCAATACCTTGCCGGGAAATTGTTTATACAGGTCCTGTAGATGAGTATTTTGATTATCGCTACGGTAAACTACCATATCGTTCGTTAGATTTCAAACATGAAACTCATAATACTCCGAAGTTTCAGCAGGCGCCTGTAATTAACTATCCAAACGACCAGTTGTATACGCGCGTTACTGAGTTTAAGTATTTAACTGGTCAAGAACACGCTAAAACTAGCATTGTTTACGAATTCCCCAAAGCCGAGGGAGACCCATATTATCCTGTACCGCGTCTTGAAAATCAAGAAATTTACAAGCAATATAAAGCTTTGGCTGATGAAACATCTGGAGTGTATTTTGTAGGCAGGTTGGCTACATACAAGTATCTGAATATGGATCATTGTGTGGCTCAAGCTTTGGCTATGTACAAGCAAATTGCCGTTAAGGTGTTTTAAGACTGGATGATCCCCCAGTTGGGGGATCAATATTAATTTAAGAATAATAAATATGACTTCTATATCTAATTCAAATAAAGATAATACTTCAAAACAGCCGTTAGAAATGTGGGCTGGTTTAGAGTGTACGGTTAATCGTGTAGGTGAAGAATATTTTGACCAGTTAGAACGCAACGGTCATGATGTGCGTTTATCTGACCTAGATTTATTTGCCGAACTTGGTATACAAGCTATTCGTTACCCAGTATTATGGGAACGGGTGGCGCCCCAAGGAGTTGAAAATGCAGACTGGTCATGGACGGATGAACGGTTAGAGAAACTACACTCACTTGGTATTCGCCCAATTGTAGGGTTAGTACATCATGGTAGTGGCGCCCGTTACACAAGTTTGGTAGACCCAGAATTTCCTGTGAAACTGGCGACTTTTGCTCGTGCGGTTGCAGAACGCTATCCTTGGGTAACACATTACACACCAATTAATGAACCATTAACAACAGCGCGCTTTAGTGGATTATACGGGCACTGGTATCCTCATGGACGAGATGAAGTTACTTTTGCACGTGCTTTTTTTGGGCAATGCCAAGGTGTAGCTAAGTCGATGCAAGCTATTCGTGAAGTAAACCCAAATGCCAAACTTGTACAAACAGATGATTTAGGAAAGATTTACAGTACACCAACATTAGCCTATCAAGCAGAATTTGAAAACGAACGTCGCTGGGTAAGCTTTGATTTGCTATGTGGTCGAATCAATGAAAATCATCCAATGTGGGGTTATTTACTTCATTGTGGAATAACTCAAGCTGAACTTGAATGGTTTTTAGAAAATCCTTGTCCACCAGACATTATAGGTATTAATCATTACCTAACAAGTGACCGCTTTTTAGATGAGCGTAAAGAACTTTATCCTGCTTCATTGCGTGGAGGTAATAATCAGCACGAGTATGCCGATGTGGAAGCAGTACGAGTTTGTGCAGAAGGTACAACGGGTCATAAAGCATTGTTGTTAGAAGCATGGGAACGCTACAAGCTACCACTTGCAATTACAGAAGTTCATCTTGGTTGTACTCGTGAGGAACAACTGCGCTGGTTTCATGAAGCTTGGAATGCAGTACAAGAATTACGAGCAGAAAATGTAGATGTGCGTGCTATTACTGCCTGGTCGTTACTAGGTAGTTATGATTGGAATAGCTTATTAACTCGTTTTAGTGGTCATTACGAACCAGGGGTATTTGACTTAAGGTCGGAATTTCCTAGACCTACAGCAATAGCTAAAATGGTGCAAGATTTAGCTAAAGGGGAAAAATCTAATCATCCAGTGCTTGAGATGGCTGGATGGTGGCGCCGAGATGAGCGTTTGTTGTATCCAATGGTAAGTTGTAATTTTGAATCCCCCCCTGCCCCCCTTGATAAGGGGGGAGATAGAATGTTAAATTCCCTCGTCGTATCTCCTGTTGTAATTGTTGGCGCCACAGGAACTCTTGGGAAAGCTTTTGCGCGGTTGTGTGAAAGACGCGGTATTACATATCGTTTATTATCGCGTCGAGAAATGGACATTACTAACCCAACTTCAATAGATGCTGTTTTAGCTGAATTGAAACCTTGGGCTGTTATAAATGCTGCTGGGTATGTTCGAGTAGACGACGCAGAAACGGAGCCTGATATTTGTCTACAAGTAAATACTGAAGGCGCAAAAAACTTAGCTGTTTCGTGCGCGCGACATAATGTTGCTTTTGTAACTTTCTCATCAGACTTGGTTTTTGATGGTACTGTTGTTAATCCGTATGTCGAAAATAATCCTGTGGCGCCTTTAAATGTATATGGGCGTAGTAAAGCTTTGGCTGAGAAAGGAGTATTAGAAGTTAATCCTGCATCGTTAGTGATTCGTACCAGTGCCTTTTTTGGTCCGTGGGATGATTATAATTTTGTCACAATTGCCTTGCGTCAGTTGAGTGCAGGAAACACATTTACTGCCGCGTTTGATTCAACTGTATCGCCTACGTATGTTCCTGACTTGGTTAATACCAGTCTTGATTTACTAATAGATGGTGAGTCTGGACTATGGCATTTAGCTAATGTTGGCGCCATATCTTGGGCGGACTTAGCACGAATAACAGCGAAACGCGCGGGTGTAAGTATTAGTAGTTTAATTGCTCTGCCAACTAAAGAACTCGGTTTCGCGGCGCCTCGCCCTAGCTACAGTGTTCTTGGTAGCAATAGAGGTGAATTACTACCAACCCTTGATTTTGCGATTGAGCGTTACTTCCATGATGTTAAAAATTAATATATGTCTACAATTTTGGTTACAGGTGGCGCCGGATATATTGGCGCCCATGCCGTATTAGCTCTCTTAAATGCAGGTTATGAAGTTATAGTTCTTGATAATTTGTCTTATGGACATCGAGAATTAGTAGAAGAAGTTTTGCAAGTTAAGTTAATAGTTGGTGATACAAATGACCGTGCGCTTTTAGATAATATATTTTCAAATCATAATATAGAAGCAGTGATGCATTTTGCTGCCTTTATTGCTGTAGGTGAGTCGGTGACTGACCCAGCCAAATATTACCGTAATAACGTTACAGGTACTTTAACGCTGTTAGAAGCAATGGTTGATGCTTCTATTAAGAAATTTATCTTTTCTTCTACTTGTGCGCTTTATGGTGTACCAAAGTTTATTCCCCTTACCGAAGACCATCCTATTGACCCTATTAGTCCTTATGCAACAAGCAAGTGGATGGTAGAGCGAATTTTGTCTGATTTTGATACGGCGTATAATTTAAAATCTGTTCGTTTTCGTTATTTCAACGCTGCTGGCGCCGACCCTGATGGTAAGTTGGGTGAAGACCATGAACCGCAGGGCAAACGCATCTTAAATTGCCAGTGGGTAAGGAATAGCGGTCAAACAGTGGCGCCTCGTAATTCAAATCCAGCTATTATTTATTATCAACCATTTAACGATATCACTATTTAACTAATTTGTTATTAAACGATTACATGTATTAATACATCACTGCTATAAAAAAATCAACAAACAAATAAAGGCGAAGGGTATGGCTTCGCTATACCCCAGCCACGGGCGCCGAAAATAATGTGGGCATGTGATGATAATCTTTAAAAAGATTTCTCAGGTGCGGCTATGACTGATTTAATGATGGAACCAAAACAAAAACGTACAATTGCTGACTTTTTTGAAAATGTAAAAGACCCAAGAGTTGAACGTACTAAGAGACACAAGCTGATAGATATAATTACAATTGCAATTTGTGCGGTTATTTGTGGAGCCGAAACATGGATAGCTATAGAAACGTATGGGCAAGAAAAAAAAGAATGGCTGGAAAAGTTTTTAGAGTTATCGAATGGTATTCCTTCTCATGATACTTTTGCAAGGGTTTTTGCAAAAATTAATCCCGCTTCTTTTCAAGAATGTTTTTTAGAGTGGATAAAATCAATTGCACAAATAACTAATGGTGAAGTGATTGCTATTGATGGGAAAAAATTAAGACGCTCATATAATAAAAAATCGTCTCAGCACGCGATTAATATGGTTAGCGCTTGGGCAGTAAGCAATCGATTAGTTATGGGACAGCTAAAGGTAGATAATAAATCCAATGAAATAACAGCAATTCCAGAACTAATAAAGGTATTAGATATTTCTGGCTGTATTGTTACGATTGATGCAATTGGTTGTCAGAAAGAAATAGTTAAGACTATAACGAAACAAGAAGGAGATTATGTAATTGCACTTAAATCTAATCAAGGAAACTTATATCAAAATGTAGAGCAGCTATTTAAGGAAGCTATTTCCGTAAGATGTAGAGGATTCAAATCAAGCAGTTACAGCACTCGTGAATTAGGACATGGGCGTGAAGAAATACGTAATTATCTTATGCTTACAGACATTTCTAATCGCATTGCAGATAGTAAAGAATGGGAAAATTTCCAAAGTATAGGTATGGTTGAATCAGTGAGAATTGTAAATGGAGAAACAACAGTTGAAACGCGCTATTATATCAGTAGTTTAAATCGAAACGCAAAAAAATTTGGGAATGCAGTTCGCAGCCATTGGAGTGTTGAAAATTCATTACACTGGATATTAGATGTTGGATTCAACGAAGATGATTGTCGCATTCGTAAAGATAATGCACCACAAAATTTTGCAGTCTTACGTCGAATAGCAGTTAATCTTTTAGGTAAAGATAAAAGTCGAAAATTTGGGACGAAAAATAAACAGTTTTTGGCATCCATGAATAACGAATACTTGGCTGATATTTTGGGGCTAAATTTATAATCATCTGCCAAATATCGAACTCGTTATAAATGTTAGTAAATCTCTAACTATGTGTGACCGATGACTTTTAAAAATCAACAGCAAGTTATCTTAAACTTCGGAGTTAATTTTTAAATTATAAATAGCAAGCACATAGAATATAAGAGCGATTACTTCTTGTTAAATATATTATTTATAAGGGCAAATTTATTACAGGCGCCCGTGGCTGGGCTATGGCTCCGCCATAGCCTTCGCCTTTATTTGTTTGTTGATTCATTGATAGTATATGAGTATTAACATAAGTTATTATTTAATGATGATTTAATTAAATTTTGATATAGTTAAATAGTTGATAATGAATAATAGTTGTATTTGAATTACGAGGCGCCGCTGTTTGACCGCTATTCCTTGCCCACTGCTAATTTAAGATGCGTTTGCCCTGAGTCGTTCGCTTATTGATTCTCTTCTTATTTGTAGAGGCGCCATTCGTTTTATATGCCTCTAAAAGGAGGAAATGCAACACATCAAGCAAACCTCAAAAATAAGGGTTTAATCAGTGTAGGACAGGTGCCTCGCCTGTCCTACACAGTTTGTAAGGTGGCTTTTGCCGCACCTACGTTTACACACCTGGATTGATACCTTTGGTAACGACAATATAATCAAACTATAGAATGGTGTAATAGTAGCCTGCAAGCTTTATAATAAGGCTGGCAGCACTTTTATTGTGATTCCACGCCCTTAATGTTAACTTTAAACAATAAAAATTAATTTTAGGCTCAAAATCATCTATCTTTATAAAAGCATAATGTTAAATGTGTCGTCAAGATTTATTGACAGCTAAATTGTTCTTTTGTTCCGTATTAGTTGACAATTTACCAGTCTTTCTAAGTGAATACACATAACAGTGACATGAGTAAATTAGAGTTAGAACAAGAATTTGAAGCTTTGTTAAACTACCTTAAGGAAGACCTTTGTTGCGATTTGACTATTTATAAGCGTCTTACTGTAGTGCGTCGGTTTAAGCATCGTATGCTGGAGTTAAAAATAAATAGTTATACAGATTACTTGGAGTACTTAAAAAATCATCCCCAAGAGTATCTTCATTTATCTAATACCGTCTTCATTAACTTCTCTAGCTTTTTTCGTGACCGTGATAGCTGGGGTTATATCGCAAATGATATTATTCCTAAAATTCTTACAAATAAACAAAGTAAAGAGCCAATTAAAGTATGGAGCGCTGGCTGTGCATCGGGACAGGAAGCTTATACAATAGCTATATTATTAGCAGAAATATTAGGAATTGAGCAATATTTAGAACGAGTCCAAATATTCGCCACGGATATAGATAAAGATGCACTACTTCAAGCGCGCCAAGGTTGTTATAATAAATTAGAAGTAGCAGATATTAACAGTTATTTATTGTTGAAATATTTTGATAAAAAGTTTGAGAATAACGAACAATACTATATTATTAATTTCAACCTGCGTCGCAAAATTATTTTTGGGCATCATGACTTGGCAAAAAATGCGCCAATGTCTAAAATTGATTTGCTTATATGTCGTAATGTACTTATATATTTAAATTCCGAAACTCAAACATCCGTTTTTGTTCGCTTTCATTTTGCTTTAAATCATAATGGTTTTCTTTTTTTGGGTAATACAGAAAGCTTGGTCAAGAGCGAAGATATTTTCAGCCTTATTAATCTGAAGCATCGTATTTTTGCTAAAGGCGAGAATCTCACCTTACAGCAACATCTGCTAATTATACCGACTACTCAACGAAAAAAGAAAGTAATTACGAGCAATTCTACCGACGAAACCCAAATTTGTAAAACAGCTTTTAAGGCTAGTTCTTACGGCGCCGAAACAGATAAAAATCTACACCAAAACATTAGTTCGAGTGTAGATTTGCACCTTTAAGCGGCTAATTCCTCTGAATTTTCTTCTCCTGAAATTGCTACCAATTTAATGTGCTTTCGTCCTAAATTGATAGAAAATTCATCACCTGGTTTTAAGCCTAACTGTTTTGTATAAGCTGAACCAACCAGTAGGTTGCCGTTGGACTGTACTGTAATTCGGTAGCTAGCGCTACGTCCCACATGACCATGCTCGTCTCGGCCATCTAACGAAATTTCTTCTGCATCAAGCAATGCATTGAGAAATTTCATCATATTGACTCGAAAAATACCATTTTTGGTGACGCTATAGTAACCGCAGGCTTTAGCTTTCTCTTCTTTGCTACTATTCGGCATTTCTTTAATTTTGTTAATTAATGCCTCACCTTCTAAGGGCTGTATTTCTTTAACTTCCTCTTTTGGTGCCTTACTCTCTTTTGGTTTTGTTTCTTTAACTTCCTCTTTTGGTGCCTTGCTCTCTTTTGGTTTTGTTTCTTTGACTTTCGATTTTGATGCCTTGCTCTCTACAGGGTCTACTACTTTCTTTCTTGCCATATTGATTGGATGCGCGTTATGCAATTAAATTGAAACTACTGATGGTCATTATTTTTAATATATAATAGTAATTCCAAAAAATCTTACGTTAAACCCAACCTTTTTGGACGGTTATCCGAATCAAAGGCGGTCGGCGCCTGTTTAATACGCAAAGACTTATTAGTACAAATGATAATGGCAAATATAAAAAGCGCTACACAGATTCTTAATATAATTTATTTCTTCGGTCAGATAAATAAACTAGGTATTTATATCATAATGAAAGTACTTTAGAAATCCTTCACCTAGTGTCGCAGGTGTTTATCATAAGCACCTGTACATTCTTTAATGCCTAATACATTTAGTATTTGGGCAATTATTCTTATCCATAAATTCAAATTAGTTAAGAATGCTTGTAAATAAATATATTCTTTATTTCAATCAAAGACATTTTACTCGTTTAACGCAGCTATCTTCACGCGCCCGCCTTTTTCATACTTATAATTGCTATATAAATCAGTCTTATATAAAAGTAAATAACTCTTCACCCTAAAGACAGAGAACTGCAATCGTAATAGTAAGTAACATTTGGATGTAATAGAGTTATTAAAGGTTTATTGCAATGACAAATAAAGATGTTATACATGCAATAGGAGTGTTTGCTAGTACTGAAAAAGTAGAGCAAGCAGTAAATGCACTTAAAGCTTCTAACTTTCCTATGGAGAAAGTTTCTGTTATTGCTAAAGATGTAGAAAAAGGTGAAAGTATTAGCGAAGCCAAATTAACTGACCAGATTGGTGAGCAAAATGTAAATACCACGGGAGCGGTAGGAGATACGCTCGCAGGAGCTACTTGGGGTAGTGTTTTAGTTGGGTTGAGTAGTCTGGCACTTCCCGGTTTAGGAGCTATTTTAGCAGCAGGGTCTGTGGGTGTAGCGTTAGTAGCTAGTATTGGAGGTGTTGCTGTAGGAGCAGCAGCAACTCAGAATTTAGTAAAAGCACTAGCTGATTTTGGTGTACCTGAAGAGCGCGCGAGAATTTATAGTGACCGTCTTCAACAGAGCAACTACATGCTTATAGTAGATGGTACAAAAGAAGAAATTGAGCGCGCAGAACCAATACTACGTGACCTAAATATTGAATATTGGGGTATTTATGATTCGCTCCAAACTCAAAATGCATAAGGTTCAAAGTAATCAAAATACATAGAAAAAAAATTGTTACAACCCTTGATGACCAAGCGTATTTCAATTGCAGCAAAATTGGCAGATATGAAAGTAATACAAAATCTGCTAATTAGCAATGAGCAGCAATTTATCGAAGATTGTACTGATGATGATATTCGTGGGCGCCTACAACACATGCAGCTAAAAGCAAACCGCAAGAACAAATGGCGCCTGCTAATTCTGAAACCGCGAGGTGAAAATTTCTAATATGAGAAGGTACAAAACAGTCTTCCAAATTATACTCGCAATCGGAATGGTAGTAGTTGGTATTTTGCACTTTACTCATACAGGGGGGTTTGAGAAGATTATACCAGACTTTCTTCCCTACCATTTGCCATTGGTTTACGGTAGTGGATTTTTAGAAGTTTTGGCTGGCGTAGGGTTATTAATTCCTAGTGTCAGCCGTTTTGCTGCACGGTTTCTTGTTGTGTTTTATATTGTGATTTTTCCTGCTAATCTTTATCAAGCGCTTAATAACATTGAGGTTGCAGGATTACCACATGACCCACCATTGATTTGGTTGCGGTTTCCTTTTCTAGCTTTAATAGTAACTTGGGCTTGGTGGTTTACCAGAGAAAATATAAATGAAGTATCACAAAACAACTAAATGAGTAAGCTGCAAATTGGTACTAGTGGTTGGATTTATAATTTGATGAGATACTAAATATATGATACAAATTTATGCTAAAAACTGGCTCAACTTCTGTAAGCGAGGAAGGTCTAGCAATTCAATTTGGGAACCATTGACCGCAATTAACCCTTCAGTACTTAAACGATAAAATGTTCTGGAAAGGGTTGCGGGAATTGTGCCCAAAGTTGCAGCAAGTTGGCTTTTTGTTAAATCTAACGTTACGATATTGACAGGAGTTGAGGATTTGTTACTCAAATTTAGCAAGTATGCAGCCAAACGTTGTGGCACATCCTTGAAAGATAGCTCTTCAATTACTCCAGCTAAATGTCGCGAATGCTGCGAAACACTTATTAGCATCTTGATAGCAATATTAGGATATTGATGTAGCAAGTCCAGAAATATCATCCGTGGAAAAAAAATCAGTTCTGTTGCTTCTAAAGTTGCTGCTGAAGCTGGGTAGGGTTTACCATCTAATGCGGCAACTTCAGCAAAGTTTTCTCCAGGTTCAAAAATGTTGATAATCTGCTCTTTGCCAGTCGGCGCCATTTTAAAAACCTTAACCCGACCAATTTTTACCACAAAGAACCCTGTTGCTTTGCTTCCTTGATCGAAAATTAGTTCTCCTTTGTTAAATTTTTGTAACTGAGCAATTTGCACCAAGGGTATGAATTCTGATTGGGATAACCCTTGAAAAAGAAGGGTTGCCTCCAACCAACTGCTTAAATCAGATTCGTTTATCATTTCCACCTGATTATGTAAGTAAGTCGTTATGCTATTTTACCATTTAACAATTTTTTAAAGAACTTTATTTTTTGTAAAATTAATAATATATAAAAACTATGGAGAGAATTATATTTTTTTATAATCCTTAAAATGTATCCAAAATTAATAATTTTTCAACGTATGTTTTGACTTAAGTCAAAGATTTTCAAGAATTGTTCGCCTATGCTTGACAGTATGGATGAAAACTGATGAAGCACATACTGAAACTACAAGATGGCAAATCCAACCTTTGATGTAACGGGAACTAGGCAGGAGCGCACTCGGCAATTCAGTCTTCCTGCTTGGCTTGTGTTGATTTGTATTATCACCTTTACTGTTTTAATTTCGGCAGGCGCCGCCATTTATAAAAATGCACCACCGATCCCAAATGCAATTGTATCATCACAGCAAGAGATTATTCTGACCCAGGAAAACATTCAATCTGGACAGGAAACTTATTTAGCGAGAGGTGGGCAACACATTGGCAGTGTTTGGGGACATGGTAGTTATCTGGCGCCTGACTGGACGGCGGATGTGTTGCACCGTTGGGGTTTAGCGACGGCTGGTGTGTTGTATAATTCCGATACAAACTTTAGTCAGGCAAATTTGGAAGCCCTTCCTCCTGTTGAGCGCGCGACGTTACAAATGAAAGTACAGCAGGAATTTAAGACCAATCGCTACGATTCAGATACAGGAACCCTTACCTTGACCACAGCCCAAACTCAGGGATTACAAAAAGTCTTTGACGATTACCAAATCTTGCTCTCTCAAGGGTCACGTGTACATTCAATTCCTAGTGGTTGGTTTACTAATCAAACACAAATACGGGATGTAACGGCTTTCTTTACCTGGACAGCATGGGCAGCATCGGCGAACCGTCCCAATTCACCTTTTTCTTACACGGCAAACTTTCCTCATGATGACCTCATTGGCAACCAAGCTCCGGCTCAGTTTGTGATTTGGTCGATTGTGTCGGTAGTAATTTTAATTGCGGCAATTGCACTTTTTCTATTCGTATATCTAACCCAAGAGGATAGCGAAGAAGTTCAAACAGTTAATAATCGTCCTGCGATTCGTATTGCCACTCCTAGCCAAAAAGTTACCACCCTATTCTTTGGTGTAGCTATGGCACTGTTTTTTGTGCAAATTTTGATAGAAAAGCCAATCCAAACAACTTCCATTCAATAATCAGGAGAATTATGACAACTTTATTTGAAAAACTCGGTGGCGCCACTGCTGTTGACTTAGCCGTTGACAAATTCTATGAAAAAGTTTTAAAAGACGACCGCATCAAGCACTTTTTTGCTGATGTAAATATGGTAAAGCAACGGGCACATCAGAAAGCTTTTCTAACCTATGCCTTTGGTGGAACAGATAAATATGACGGTCGCTATATGCGGGAAGCCCACAAAGAACTAGTAGAAACGCGGGGTTTAAACAGCGAACATTTTGATGCAGTTGCAGAAGATTTAATGGAAACCTTAAAAGAAATGGGGGTTTCTCAAGATTTACTTGCAGAAGTTGCTGCGGTTGCTGCTGCACCTCAACATAAGAAAGATGTCTTAAACCAATAGAACTCATTGGAAAATGCTCCGGGTTATACTTAAATTTACCTCTGGAGCATTATTTAACCTGCTCAAACCAAAGCAGGTTGGGGCTTTAATTCACAAACTTTTACTTCTCGACGGGACACAATCCGTAATTCATGGGGATAACGTGGACGCGGACTATTCACTAACCAGATTGGAGGCACCATCATAGCTTCATAGTAATCAATCCGATACAAAACTCCCGGTTCGTTTGTGAGTTCTACAATAGTCCCCGGTAAATACTCAAACATTTCATCCCAATCAACAGATAACTCAGTGTTCATATCACTCTACCATTTCAATACCATTCAAAGAATAAATGTCCCCTATGAACGCACCCGACCATTAACAATAAAAATGGCTTCTATCGAGAATAACTTCACCATAGTCTGGTACCCAAGCAACCCAAGTGTCTGGGGATTCTTGACAGAGCAATTTAGCTTCATCAAATGCATACTCACTAGGCGCCAGCAATAGTTTAACCCAGGTATCGCGAGTATAGGTGATGTGGCAAACCGGGTTCCAACCTGAAACTATCGCTCGAACGAGGGCGGGTGTTGGTGAGCAAACTGAATAAGTTGTTTGAAGGGACATTACCTTGCTCCATTTAAACTTGTGAAAGCACTTCCCCTTAACCAAAGTAGAGAGAAGTAATTGAAATAATTTCTGTATTCATTTTTACAAAATGTTGGGCTAATGCCTTAATTACAGTGGAAAAGTTAACAAATCTTGACAATACTAATTATCAGGTATCAAAAAATACCTTAAATTAAGTATGAGATTTTAAATTAGCTTTATGCAAATTTAACCCAGCCCATAAACCAACGCGGATTCCATCATAAGCTTGTTGAATATATTTGATTAAAGTAGAATTAGGAAGACGATGGGTGAATTTAAGACAAATAATTCTTAAAAAACAGCGATAGGTTAAAAGTAAAGCTAAACGGATAAAAAATATTGGACATGGTACTTTTTTAAATCCATGTTTAAAAGCAAAGTAAGCTGTATTTTTTGCTAATGAATACCAGCAAGTAAGATGTTTTTGGTCAACCCGATTATGACTTGGTTGAGAAAAATGATATACAGTTACATCAGCATAATGGACTTGATATCCTGCTTGAATTAAGCGCAAACAAACATCGGTTTCATCTAAAAAGTAATCCAAAAACTCATCGTAACCATTGATTTTCTCAAGTGAATCTTTTCTAAAAGATGAATTTGTCCCGATTAGAGCGTTATACCAAAAGCCATTAGCACGATTATAATTAATATAATTATTAGGACGGAGTGCAATCGTTTCACTCAAAACATTAGTAATACCACGGCAAAATTGTAAGGGAGAATTAGGACGACTTAAGTCTCGAACTGTACCACCCACAGCAGCACACTTGTCTCCATATTCTGAGTATTTAAGTACTAATTCGTCTAACCATTGAGAGGGAACAATTGTATTATCATCACAGAAAGCAACAATCGTACCTAATGCCATCTTAACTCCCATATTTCGAGAGTAACTAATGTTTTTAGGCTCAATTTTAGCATAATGAAGTTTGAAGCTATTCTTACTCAACCAAGTATTGACAATTTGAGTCGTCTCTGTATTTAATGAGGAATCAATCACAATTACTTCAAAGTTTTTGTAACTAAGCATTTCCAGTGATTTAATAGCTCTTTCTAGGAGAGAAGGGCGATTATCTGTACAAATTACAATCGAAACCAGAGGAAATATTTTAGTAGATATTGCTTGTTGTGTATGTGAGGAGTTTAACTTTCGAGTTTGCCAGTATATGTGCCACATTTCGCTAATAGTTTGGCTTATAGCCGTCAGGAGAGTCAAAAAATTAATTAATACAATTTTAATATTAGAATTCTTCACTCATTGGATAGAGATTAATCTGCTAGCTCTATCTAAAGTTTGAGTAAATTATTAAATTAATCGGTTTTAAAATATACAATTATATAACACCCTATTTTAGATCTACTTACGATTCTAAAAAGTAGCGGCTTATGCATGAATTATTCTTGTAAATGCAAATACAAACTATTGTAATATTTCCTAAACTTAGCTAAACGTATCGGTTCATTTTTACCCTGTAATGTTGAAAAGCACTCTTTACTTATCCAAAACGCGAATATTGTTTTCCTGTATACATAGTTTCTTAAAGGGAAATCATACTTACGATTGCTAGCGGTTAAAACTATAGACAGGGCATAGTTGTATCTAGGGAAATTACTATCGAGATATCAAATAAATGTTGAGATTTGTTTAGGAGTATTGTTAATTGTTTCCTTCCTTAATAAAAACACTGAGGAGTTGCAAATTATCTCTGTAACGTATCGTTATAAGTTATGCCGGAACTACTTTGTCCCCTAATTGAGGCTTTTGTTTCACGCCCTGTTACCGCTCCTCTTAGTTTTGTCACTATTTGTGCATTAATTTTTCTAATGTTGCGGTCTATGTGGGTGTCTGCTCGCATTGGAATTGCCCATGTGAAGCGTTTGCATCAAATTCCTTGTCCAAACTGTCAATTTTTCACAGACGACTTTCGTCTCAAATGTACTTTACACCCTACTTATGCTCTCACTGAAGAAGCAATCAATTGTTGTGATTTTTGTTTCATCAATACAACTGTCCAAAATAGAAAACTGAATTCTCCAGTTTATCGAAGAGTCGAATCAAGTTAAATCTTTAACCTTTGCCGTTTTCTCACACTTTTTAAGGAGTAAATAACCGTGTCTCATTTTCGTAGTTTTCCTACCAAACTAACCGATTCCGAAATTCTCTTGACTAGCCTACGTGACTTGGGCATCCATGCTATTACAGACAGTACTGTTCGTGGTGTCAACGGTCAACGAATTCGAGCAGATATTGTTGCTGTTCTTGAAGGTGAATGTGACATTGGCTGGTCACGTAATGTCGATGGAAGTTTTGACTTTATTGCTGACGTGCCGGGTGTTGCAATAAAACACAACCAGCCTCAAATGATTAATTCAATTAATCAGAAGTACGCAGTTAATAAGACCTTAAGCCAACTCAAGCAACCTGGTTTACAAAATGCCAACATTAAATTAGTTGTGCAAAATTAGTCATGTTCAGCCAATATTTTCTGTGATTTCCTTATAATTTATCTCACACCAATTGTTACAGCATGGTGTAAGATAATTTTTTGTGAGCCAAAATTCAGTTAATCACGTGAATTGTTTCTCTGTATACATCACTTATTAACGGAGAATCATCCTTATGAATGTTAGTAGTTAGAACTAAAGACAGGGCATTGTTATATCAACTAAACGAATTGAGGCGCCAGTTACAGTTAACTATTTTAGTCTAAGAATACATACAATATATGCAAGAAATCCAAGACTTGTTTTTATTTAGATTCTCGCAACCACCCTACTTTCTACTTGTGATTGGTTTACTAATTAGCTTGAGTTGTGCATTACCATTTGCTTTAATACTGCGACAACTAATTGAATATTGGAATGAATACCATTCTCAAGAAGCTTTTACCAGATGGAGAAAGATACAACTGTTAACTCCCTTTACTGGAACGCTGGTTGGAGTTTGTATCGCTTTTGCTTCAACATTAGAGATTTTCGGTTTTGCAACAGTTGCTTCTTATCTGGTTGCTTTGTTAGCGACATCTGTAGTTGGCGTATTAGTTTGGTTGCAAATCGGTAGAATTTTAAGTAAAAATCTACTGCGTGCATATTTATCTGAGTCAAAATAATTGTTTCCTCAAAAATAAAACATAATCAGGCTCAACTAATTAATTCAATCAATCAGAAGTTAGTGCAAAATGCAAATTTGGTTGTCCTGCTTACATAAAATAAGATAACTGGACAAGCTGCACGAACAACACTAGATTATTGTTACCAAAAGTAAACTTGTTTCAAGCAATGCTTCTTCATGCGCCTATGTGGGTGTAAAAGAACCAAGCGGCGTCTAAATTTATTGCCGAAGTTTATGTTATGGAGGCGCCATCAGGAGTGAAGCGCATGGCTTCTTGTAATTAACTTTCTTTATCCCGGTAACATTTCTATTGATACTATTGCCTTGGAATTTCACATTATCGAGTTGATTTCTGTTTCATGTAGTAGGAGCCAAGTTTCAGCTCCTATTCTACCCATCGGTGGTTCTGGTTGCATGGGCATTGCAACAGTGTAAGTCCATATACCTGATTCAAGGTTGACTTTTACAACTACTCCTGTACCCCCAACAAATTCTACCAGTTGATTTGTACTAAATTTATGTGGCGCCATTGCTATTTCTCCGGTTTTAAATATAGCCAACTTACAAAAAAGAATAAAGCTGTAAACAACTGTGTTAAATCTATAGCTGATAAATAACTATCTGAAAACGAAGCGATAGTTCTATCTGTTATACCAAAGACCCAAGAGCCAGTTCCTAATAGCCATATATTCTTTTTGAATGCGGCTACAAATTCTAAGGGTAAAGCTTGTTTATTCATAAGTACGTCGAACAAGATAACTGAAAGTCAAAATTACTTTTTATGAGTTTTAATACTCTTGAAAAAGCATTAATTAAATTTGACAATTTAATAATAATCATTCGTCACACTAGTTGTTGCCTGTCTATGGTTTTAAATGATGAGTATCTGAAGTATGACGTGCGCGTTGATAAAAAACACATTTAAATGTATTTTTCAATACAAATATGATGAAAATACAAAATAAATAATAGCTATTGATGCCTACTCGTTGCCATACGCATTTCATGAGCGCACAAGTTGAGTGCGTGGGCAATAAATAATAACTATATAGAAGCGTGCGGATTGCGCGCGAACTTTGGGTGTAGTTTAATAAAAGTAATCCCATTTGAACAAAACACTTACCCATGCGCGTCTTACTGGTAGAGGACGAACCTGGCATTGCTCAATTTATTAGTCAGGGGTTGAACGAAGCAGGTTATGCGACAGATGTGGCTACTGACGGTGAGGAAGGACTTGATTATGCTTTGGCAGCAGAGTATGACATGATCATACTCGATATAATGTTGCCTAAAATTGATGGTCTACAGCTTTTGCGGAAGTTGCGAACGCAAGGTCTTAAAACCCCCGTATTGCTATTAACCGCGCGCGATGCAATAGAAGACCGGGTTCGAGGTCTAGATGCTGGTGCTGATGACTACTTGTCTAAACCTTTTGCTTTGACCGAACTATTAGCACGTCTGCGTGCTTTACTACGTCGTCCTCCGATGCAACAGGATACAGTACTGCGAGTCGGTGACTTGGAGATGGACGTTGCTACCAGGGAAGTACACCGCGCGGGAAAAAGTATCAATCTTAGTCCCCGTGAATTTACACTGCTAGAGTATTTTATGCGTCATCCTCGCCAAGTACTTACTCGCAGCCAAATAACCGAACATACCTGGAATTTTGACTTTTACGAAAATTCCAATGTCATTGATGTTTACATTGGCTATTTGCGACGCAAGATAGACCACGGTTTCGATAGACCCCTCCTGCACACAGTGCGCGGTGTAGGATACTGCCTCAGCGCACAAACAGCAAATGATTAATTTGAAGTGGCTAAATCATATCCCTGTACGTGTAAAATTAACTGCTTGGTATCTCCTTTTGTTAGCGCTGACTCTAAGCGGGTTCACGGGCTATTTGTATCTTCGACTTGAACGTAAAATAATTAGCAAGGCGGATACTGCTTTGCAAATAGCAAGTTCTCAATCCTTGGTTTATTTAAAGGATAAGGGGAATCAACTTGCCTTTGTGAACAAGCCAAGCCTACAAAATACCACACAAGCTTTGATAGAGGCTGGATTTGCAGTTCGCTTAATTACTCCCCAAGGTAAAATAGTTGATGGCTTTGGTAAATATCAAGAAGTGCCTAATTGGATACCAAGTGCCAGTGGATATACAAAACTGGCAACAAATAAGACTTCATGGCGCCTAATTAGCCAACCGATAATTCGCCAAGGTCAAATTATAGGCTGGTTGCAAATAGCAAAGTCTCTGGAAGCATTGACAGAAATATCCCAAGAATTACCTAGGGAAATGTTACTTTCAGTGCCATTGGTACTTATTCTCGCTGCTTGTGGTGGTTTATTTCTTTCCTTGCGAGCATTACGCCCTATCAGTCAAATTACCCAGACTGCCCAAGCTATTAGTACTATTGACCTTGCCCAACGCCTGAACTACAAAGGGGCAAAAGATGAAGTGGGACAGTTAGCAACCACTTTTGACCAGATGTTAGAACGTTTACAAGCAGGTTTTGAGCGGGAACAGCGGTTTACGGCTGATGCAGCCCATGAATTACGTACTCCCCTGACGGTAATTAAGGGACGTATAGATGTAACTCGCACTTCTGAGCGCACTTCTGATGAATACGAGCAAACCTTGCAGGACTTAGAACAAGAAGTAGACCGACTAATTCGCCTCAGCAACGGTTTACTGTTACTAGCAAGAATTGACCGGGGACAGTTGCCTTTTGAGCCATTACCTGTAGACTTAAACAACTTGTTAGAAGTGATTGTGGAACAATTGCAATATGCCGCAGAATCACAACAAATTAAGTTGCTAAATAACCTGACCCCTGATTTGTGGGTACAAGGTGACCCCGACCAGTTGATTAGTTTGTTTTTAAATTTGGTAGACAATGCAGTTAAATACACACCACAAGGGGGTGTTGTTTGGGTGCGCTCCAATTTGCACTCAAATGTAGTGCAGGTAATGATAATTAATACAGGAGCAGGTATCGCATCAATGCATCTACCTCACCTATTTGAGCGGTTTTATCGTGCAGACTCAGCCCGTTTACAAAAAAAAAGCGGCGCCGGTTTGGGGTTGGCGATTGCTTACGAAATTGCTCGCTTGCATGGTGGTACTATTACTGCTGACAGCATTCCGAACAAAGAAACTACTTTTACGGTAACTCTACCAATTGCACAAGATAGTAGTCTGTGTCATAAGTTTTGATGTCTAGACACCGATAGTAAGGTGGGCACTGCCCACCATACAACACACCAAAAGTTTTGACATGAAGCAGTAGGCGCCGCTCCTCTCATGGTTTTCTTAATCTCGTTATGTAACCTGATATCATAACGAGTTGCAATGGAGTTAAACCATGAGAGTAAGTCAAATCGAACTGGATACACCATCACAGCAGTTACTTGAACATGCAATATGTGAAACTCAAGCTAGCGAATATATGATTGATTGCTATCCATATGCAATGAGAGGATTTTTGTGGGGTCTTGTCTTCTCTGCTGTCTTGTGGATAGGAGTTGTTGGCGTGTTATTGCTAGTGTTTTAATAGTTTGCAGATTGCGCCAACCTACAACTATATTCTCATCGTATTCTTAACAAATCTTCATAACATGAAGATATAAGCCAATGAACCAAAGGTTGAATTATGACAATTAAGCAAACACTTATAGCTGCTTGTGGAATATTAGCGTTGATGCTTACAGGAAATTTGTTGTTGAGAACTAAACCTGTTCAAGCTTCCCCTTTAAGCACAACACCTACCGTTACAATGGTCGAAGCGGTAGAAACGGTTCTTGCTGCTAACCCAGGTACAGCAGCAATAGATGTCAATTTAGAGCATGAAAATAATAAATTGGCATGGGAAGTTGAACTAAACAATGATTTAGAAGTGTACATTGATGCCGACACAAAAGAAATTGTTAAAACTGAGCAAGGCTGGAACCTGGCAGATGTACCTTTCTTGGCAAACTGGATGCCTAATTAATTTATACCGGGTAAATATAAACTGGTGTTATTGATTCTCTCATCATTTTCTTAGAAAGCTTGTTTAAGATGGAGGTATAAGCAAACCCTGGAATGTAGTTTAATTTACATTCATCAAAGACTAAATAGCTGATTAATTTTTCTACCATTACCATTACCTGTTTTATCGCTTGCAGATGCAGGTTATCAACTTCTTCAACTTAATAGGAAGGTGTGTTATGCAAGTAAGAACTGTGCAGCCTGCGCTGCAATTTATTCCTCCCGCCCTCAACCATTCAGTGCTGACTGTCACCCAGAAAATACTTCCCTTTTGGTTGCGCTATCACCTAGGTATTAGCCACGTTCAAGCTCATAATGTAGAACGTTTAGCAAAACTTTATCACCAATTTCAATTAGGCAAAACCCGTTTTCTGATTGCGTTTCGCCATCCAACTTTAGATGACCCTGCTTGCCTGCATTACCTGCTTGCCCATATTTTACCGCAAGAGGCTCGCAAGCATAATATTCCTCTATGTTATCCTACTCATGCCCACTTTATTTATGAGCGCGGTATTCCTCTTTGGGCTGGCTCGCTGGCAGGTTGGTTGTTTTCTCGCCTAGGTGCCACACCCATTCACCGAGGCAAAATAGACTTTGTGGGACTGCGGAGTGCGCGCGATAAGTTTGTTAATGGTGAGTTACCGATAGCGGCGGCGCCAGAAGGTACTCTCAATGGCTGTAGTGAGCGGATGAATATCCTTCAACCTGGTGTTGCCCAACTGGGATTTTGGTGCAAGTCAGATTTGTTAAAGGCAGGACAATTTGGGCAAGTAGTGATTTTGCCCGTTGGTATTAAATACCACTATGTCCGTCCAAATTGGGAAGCTTTGGAAAAATTAGTAATTCAGCTAGAAACAGATTGTGGGCTGACCGTTGCAAGAGAGCCAGGATTGCAAACTAAGCAAAGTCGAGACAAAAGGCTTACTTCGCGGTTAATTCAATTAGGCTATCATATATTATTAACTTTAGAAGACTTTTATACTCGATTTTATCATCAACCTTTACCAAAAGTGGCTAGTTTAGATGAGCGCTTACATGCTGTTCAAAATGCAGCACTGAATACAGCAGAACGCTATTTTGGACTACAAAACCTTGGTACTGTAATCGAAAGGCGCCATCGCATTGAACAAGCTGCTTGGGACTGGATTTATCGCGAAGATATTGATAAAAATCAACCTTTGCCAGCAATGGAAAATGGTCTTGCCAATCATATAGTAGAAATGACCAACCTCTATTTGTGGCATATGCGTTTTGCAGAAAGTTTTTGGGGAATACTTACTGACTACGTTCAAGAAAAACCCACATTTGAACGCTTTGCAGAAAGCACTTTGCTACTGTGGAATGTAGTTACTAACCTCAAGGGTAGCAAAGCAAAACGGCCTGATTTAGGTCAGCGCTGGGTTGAGCTTACCGTAGGTGAAGAAATTTCTGTTACTCAACGTTGGGATGAATATTGTATTAATCGTCGTCAAGCTGTTAATAATTTAACGCAAGACTTACAGAAAGCCTTAGAAGTTATGATATCTCCTACTTACCCAAATTCAGAAAAACTTTCCTTGGTAAGTTAAGAAACCTGGTTTCTATGCACAATTATTGTTTTTATTACATAATATCAACGAAGAAACCAGGTTTCTAATTAATTGTATAGTTTCCTACAGGTGTCAAAATGAAATTTATAAGATGGCAAAAGCCAGCTACCCATTTATCTTTAATATTATTAGGAAGCGGTATTACCCTTTCTGGTGGTTATTTATTAGCACGCAGTCCAGTCTCACCCCTGCAACCTAACTCTACTGAAGTTGCTGTATCAAATAATAATATTGCCCAGGCTAACTTACCAGCCATTACAAATAATAACTTTGTTACTACTGCGGTTAACCAAGTTGGACCTGCTGTGGTCAGGATTGATGCTTCAAGAACTGTAACAAGTAATGTACCACGGGTTTTCAATGACCCATTATTTCGTGAATTCTTTGGATTAGAGCCAATGCAACCGCGCAGACGAACGCAAAGCGGGACTGGTTCTGGTTTTATTGTTAGTTCCGATGGTCGGATTCTTACTAATGCCCATGTAGTTGAAGGCGCCGAGACGGTGAGAGTCAGATTGAAGGATGGACGCTCATTTGAGGGTAGGGTGTTAGGAACAGACCCAGTAACCGATGTGGCAGTTATCCAAATTCAAGCTTCTGGACTACCAACTGTTCGCGTAGGCAACTCAGATCAACTTACACCAGGGGAATGGGCAATAGCTATTGGTAATCCCCTCGGTCTTGATAATTCTGTCACTACTGGTATAATAAGTGCTACGGGACGCTCTAGTAGTGCTGTTGGTGTTGCCGATAAACGTGTCAGATTTATTCAAACAGATGCTGCAATTAACCCTGGTAACTCTGGTGGGCCATTATTAAATCAACAGGGTGAAGTAATAGGCATAAATACAGCTATTATTCAAGGCGCCCAAGGATTAGGGTTTGCTATACCGATTAATACAGCTCAACGCATCGCCAATCAACTTGTAGCAAACGGAAGGGTAGAACATTCTTTCCTGGGAATCCAAATGTTGACTATTACCCCAGAACTTAAACAAGAAATTAATAGCGACCCCAACCGTCTGATGCAGGTAGATACTGAATCTGGCGTTTTAGTCGTTAGAGTTGTGCCTGATTCTCCAGCAGCTAGGGCAGGTTTACGTGCTGGCGATGTTATTCAAAGGCTCAATGGTAACTCAGTTACAGACTCTCAAAAAATACAACAAACTGTAGAAAATAGCTCTGTTGGTGAAAATTTACGCTTGCAATTACGGCGCCAGGGAAGAAATATGGACATATCTGTGCGAACTGGTGCAATTCCTTCAAATCAAGCAAAGAACTAGATTACAAAAACTTTGTAGCTTTACATAGAGGAAACTATGCCAGTTCAATACAGAAAAATCGGTAACAGAAAGAAACTTCGCTTTACGAGACGCACTTTTATTCTATCCACAGCAGCAGTTGCTCTCGGTATCGCTTCATGTCAACCACAAGCGCAACAAACTCCAACAGGAGCGACAACCCCCGCTGCCTCTCCCGTTGCAGACGCTGGTGCTAATATCACTCTAACTGGTGCTGGGGCAAGTTTTCCCGCTCCCTTATACCAACTCTGGTTTGCAGAGTACAATAAGAAAAATCCCAATGTGCAGATTAACTATCAATCCATTGGCAGTGGTGCTGGGATACAACAATTCATTAAGGGTACAGTAGACTTTGCAGCCAGCGATGTGGCAATGACAAAGGAAGAAATTGCCAAGGTCGAACAGGGTGTTATTTTGCTACCGATGACAGCTGGCTCTATAGTAGTTGCTTACAACATCCCTGATATCAAAACAGGTTTAAGGCTACCACGAGATGTTTTTACTGATATATTTCTAGGTAATATCAAAAATTGGAATGATGCCAGAATTGCAAAAGCGAATAAGGATATTAAATTACCAAACTTACCAATTAATGTTGTGCATCGCTCCGATGGTAGCGGTACTACCAGTGTTTTTACTGAACATCTAAGTGCTATTAGTCCCCAATGGAAAAGTAAAGTTGGCGCCGGTAGAAGTGTAAGCTGGCCAGCAGGCAGTGGTGCTAAGGGTAACGAAGGTGTAACTGCTCAAATTCAACAAAACCAAGGAACCATTGGCTATGTAGAGTATAGCTTTGCTAAAAAGAACAATCTTGCAATGGCTGCTTTACAAAATAAAGCTGGTAACTTTATTATGCCAACACCAGAAGCTGCGACTAAAACATTGGCAGCAGTAGAATTACCTGAAAACTTAGTTGCTTTTATTACTGACCCAGAGGGCGCCGAGTCTTACCCTATTGTTACTTACACCTGGCTTTTGGCTTATGACAACTATAAAGACCCAAAGGAAGCTGAAACCCTCAAAAGCGTAATTGAATGGGCATTAACCGATGGGCAGAAATTCAGTGCAGAACTTGGATATATCCCCCTGCCAGAAAAAGTTGTGGAAAAAGCGAAAGCCGCTGCTAATCGTATCGTCTCATAAATAAGATATAAACTACAGGAAAGTGATAATATGACTATGCTTAAACACTGCATCAAAAATAATGTAGTGCGCTTCGGAGCAATTGGTGGAAGTTTACTAATAGGGTTAACATCATTTGTGATGCCTATTTCTTTAGCACAAAGCGCAGTTATTCCACCTATGCCTGAAGAACTACAAACTCCAAGCGCTACAGTTTTACCTGTAAATGGAAAAGTCAACGTGAAGCTAACTAACAAAACTAACGCAGCACTTACATACGAAGTCATTGGACATACCAACCAACGCACTCTTTTAGGGAAATCAACTGTCACACTAAAAAACTTACCAGTTTCTGTAGCTATTAGCTTTAGGCGCCGGGATAAAGGACTGCTTACCGTTAAACCTCAAGGGGAAACAACACCTGGACTACTGGAAGTTAAGTTAGATGAAGAGACTTATTTTGGTAACGATAAAATTGCAATGCGAGTTGAAACAACAGGTGATGTTTTCTTGAACTAGTTCTCATCAAATCACATTAAAAATATCTTCAGGAAAACTGTTAGCAATGAGTGGAATCAAAAACCAGCCTAATCAATTAAATCGACAACTTTGGTTAAAATTTTTAGCGCTTGCCAAACCTTATTGGTTTTCTGAGCAGAAATGGAAAGCAAGAGGATTGTTATTCTTACTGTTATTACTAGCATTAGCCGTTAATGGAATTAACGTTGGTATTAGCTTTATTTTTCGCGATATTAATACATCACTTGCTAACTTTCCTCAAACTAGAGATACAGCAACCTTTTGGCGATTTATTTCGATTTACGCTGGTCTTTTGGTAATTGGTACTCCTATTGTTGTCATGTTCGGCTATCTTCAAGACAAACTAGGTTTGTACTGGCGAGAATGGCTAACAGGTCGCTTTCTTGATAAATATTTGCAAAGTCGCGCTTATTACCAGATTAATTTTAATGAACAGATTGATAACCCAGACCAACGAATTTCTGAAGATATTAGGTCATTTACTAGGACTAGTCTTTCTTTTCTATTATTGATTCTTACATCAGTTGTTACTCTAGTCTCTTTTACGGGTGTATTATTATCTATCTCTGTTACTTTATCTATTACACTAATTTTATATGCGATTATAGGAACAGTTATTACAGTTTATATAGGTCAAAGATTAATTACCATCAACTTCAACCAGCTTAAACAAGAAGCTAATTTTCGTTATGGTCTGATTCATGTTCGAGATAACGCCGAGTCTGTTGCCTTCTATCAAGGTGAAGCCCAAGAGTCAGTTCAACTAAAACAGCGGTTTATAGGCGCCATTCGTAACTTTGATTTGTTGATTAACTGGCAGCGAAACCTTGGCTTCTTTACCGTCAGTTACGATTACTTTGTTTCTGCACTGCCATATATTGTTGTGGCGCCGATTTACTTTGCGGGTGATGCGGAATTTGGGAAATTTACCCAGTCAGCAATTGCATTTCAGCAAATTTTTCGAGCTTTATCTATTATCGTTAGCCAGTTTGAAAGCATCACCGCTTTTGCAGCAGGAGTTGAGCGTCTGGATAGTTTGCATAGTGCTTTAAAAACACCATCTCCTTCCTCAACAGGAATGACAACTATTGATATGACGGAAAACTCCAAATTAGCTTTACGTCAAGTTACTTTACTTACCCCCAATTATCAACGTACTTTAATTACAGAACTCTCCGCCACCATAAACCGAGGAGAAGGAATGGTCATTGTCGGGCACAGTGGGAGCGGTGAAAGTTCTGTTTTACGTGCAATTGCAGGTTTATGGAATGCGGGAACAGGTCATATTATCCACCCTTCCTCGACAGATATGATGTTTTTGCCGCAACGTCCCTATATGGTACTAGGTTCTTTACGAAGCCAGTTGCTCTATCCCAATACCGACCCCAGCATCAGTGAAAGTAAATTGCGTCAAGTTTTGGAAGAGGTCAATTTAAAAGACTTACCAGAACGAGTTGGAGGGTTTGATGCAGAACTAGACTGGGCAAACGTCCTATCTTTAGGAGAACAACAACGTCTTGCTTTTGCCCGTCTGTTACTAAGTGCTAGGAGCTATGCCATTTTAGATGAAGCAACGAGCGCGCTAGATATTACCAACGAACGGCGCCTGTATCAACAATTGAAAGCTACTGGAACTACTATAATTAGTGTTGGGCACCGAAGAAGCTTATTGCAGTATCATGAATATGTTTTAAAGCTGGATGGTGACTCTAATTGGCAGTTGATGCCAACCAGAGAATATAATTCTGCTGAAGAAGTTTATTAATTATTATAGATTTATTTTGCTACACTATCGCCTGACAAAGAGGGCCATCTAACAGTCAGAATAGTACAATCAGATTCAGCCTCCCAGGTATGGGAAACACCTGGGCGCCACAAAACATAATCGCCTTCATGAGATAGTACAATTTCTCTATCTTCAAATTCCAGCCGAAACCGTCCATTTATTAAAATAGATAGCGTAGTGGCTTCATTGTTTACTGCCCATTGCGTTCTATTTTCGCCTGCTTTGTGAATAGCCCATTTCACCTCAAGTTCTTCAGTGTAACGAGCGTCATCCGGGTTGATAAAGTGACCAATAAACCAACCCCCACGACTTGCACCTTCTTGTTTCGCGTTACCAAAAATAACTTTATTCTGGCTCGATTGCATCACCGTAATCCAATTTTTTATATAAACAATTTTAAAAACAATTTTAAAAACAATTTTAAATTACTTGTTTTCGCCATTTACGTAAAGAAACCAGGTTTCTAGGTAAAATTTTAGTACGCAACGCATCGATTGATTTACAGGCTGTAATTTTCTTTTATATATTGTATAAATAATTACATGTATATTTTAGTTAAGTAATGTTAAGAGCTTCTGTAACTTAACTATAAAGACAGGAATAACTAATTACAATTGTCAATTTTTGATTCATGTGCTAACTTATAACATGCGCGCATTATAGCGTATTCTGTAGTATTTGCTTCTATCGCAAGATAGATAATAAAATGGCAAGCGAGATTTAAGAGGAGCGCAAAAACACTCTGTTTTAATAAGGCGCCTGGTTTAAAGCGCTGAAGTAAGCTCCTTTACCCTCTTGCAATATTGGCTATAAATATGAATTCAGAAGTCAGAGACGAAATTTCATTTTTAACATGTCCTATAACCTTTGAGCAAAGTCATCAAAGGATATTAGCAGAAAGCGTGCTTGTTGCAGAGAAGCTTCAAAAAATTTCTAAACCAGAAATTAGGTCTAGCCTTCGAGCATCAACTATTGAAGGTGTTTTCGCGACCCTGTTTTACAGCATTATTGGCGGCGTATTACTAAGTAATTTCTTGCTAGATTTGGGCGCCAGTCCGGTGTTTATTGGTTTGCTTGCTTCTATTCCTCAACTGCTAAATTTATTTCAACCACTAGGAGCTTATTTTGCAGATAGAAGTACTAGCAGAAGAAGGTGGTCGATAAGCATTTTCTTATCGTCGCGGTTGCTATGGTTGATTGTTGCGCTCGCTATTTTTTGCGGTAACGAGTTCCATATGATTGACCATGTTCTGCTGGTACAGTTGACATTGGCAATTATATTACTGACTAATATCATCGAAGCTTTTGGTCGTGCTTCTAATGTTAGCTGGATGGCTGCGTTAGTGCCAGAACGTTTGCGAGGACGATATTTTGGCTTTCGCAATAGTTCCATTAACCTAATGAATCTTGTGTCTGTACCGTTGTTAGGATTAATGGTGTCAAAGTACCCTGGTGGAAGAGTGCAGGGCTTTGGGGTGGTCTTGATTATAGGAATTGTGTTTGGGCTAATCAGTCTGGGCTATCAATTTTTGATGACTGATGTAAACCCAATAGAAGAATCTTTATCAAGTAAAAATACAGTTCCGTTAGAAAGGTGGGAGACTGTTGCTAGCTTTCTTAAAGACACTAATTTTTTAAAATTTCTACTTTACTCTGGTTTGTGGAGCTTTGCTGTTAATGTCAGCGCTCCTTTCTTTAACCTTTATCTACTGGACAAACTGTCTATAGATGTGAGTGTGGTAACGATTTATAACAGCTTGGGAACAGGCGCCAATTTACTCATGTTAATTTTTTGGGGTAAGCTGGCCGACCGAGTTGGGAATCGTCCGCTTTTGTTAATGGTGGGAATTTTGGTAGCGCTAACACCTTTACTGTGGCTGTTTGGTGGATTTAACCCAGTTTCGCTTTGGATTTGGTTCCCGTTATTACACTTGCTAGGTGGCGCCACTTGGGCGGCAATTGACTTGTGTAGCGGCAATCTTTTAATGGGAGTGGCGCCAAAAGCCAATAGGTCTATTTACTTTGCGCTTGCGGCAGCAGTTCCTGGTGTCACTGGAGCAATGGGAATCATTGTTGGTGGTGTTAGCACAACTCTTGCTAGTACTGACGGTTGGGACGTGCTATTTTCTCTGTCTGCTGGTCTGCGGCTTTTTGCACTGCTACCATTGTTATTTATTTGGGAGCAGCGTTCTATACGTCTGGGTCAGCTTTGGGAAGTGTTATTTCCACATTCTAAAAGCCTTGCAACAAAAGAATATTGAGACGTTACATGTAACGTCTCTACATATCAACGTTCTTCATAATCTTCTGAAGACGTAGGGTCTAATTCCCATCTACCAGAATCACGTTCCTCTAAAATATCGATTGTTTGAAGTGATACCCCGTCATCATAATCTAACCCAACAGCGGCGCCGAGTTCTTGAACAACATTTTGATCAGGAGTCGCAACAGTTCCCCCCACAGCTTCGTCGCCAACCGCTTCAGCCTGGTCCCAACGAGCATCAATATCACCACCCGTTAGTTCTTGACTAGTGGATGTGTACTGCTCCATCCGGTCGTTCATGGTGCGTCCACCAATTTCAAGCCCAGGTTCTACGGCAACACCCGTTCCAAAAGATTCAGTTATTGCTTGGGGTAAATCTGAAATAATTTCTTCGTCTGTGTCTTCTACGGGTATATCCGAAACAAGGTCAATATCTTCGTCGATGGGTATATCTGAAATATTGCCCTCGACCTTTGTGTTTAGTTCCTTGTCTGTTTTGCTAGTCGAGTCAGCCATAATGCTCCGAATTATGCAAATGCCTATAAATGCAAAATATCTAAAAATGAAATCATTAAAATCCGCTTTGAGGATGAAAATTTATTAAGCGCCTACCAATACATTTCCGGTGTAACCAGCATGATTGTATTGTTCAAGGACTTTTTCAGCAATATTTTTCTCTTCTCCTGCTGCGACCAAAGCAACAGTCGCACCCCCAAAGCCGGCACCTGTTAACCTGGCGCCAAACACCCCCGGAGTTTTCTGCAATATATCTACTAATATATCGAGTGCAGGTACAGAAACTTCGTAATCATCACGTAAGCTAGCGTGCGAAGCATTCATCAATTCCCCAAATCTTTGTAGAGACGAGACATGTCGCGTCTCTACATTTTGTAATGCCTCTAAAACGCGATTATTTTCTGTTACCACATGACGCGCGCGTCGTTGCAACGGTTCTGGTAATGTTTCTACCAAGCTCACGTCAGTAATATCTCGTAGTGCTTTCACTCCCAGTAATTGGGCGGCTTGTGTACATTCAGTACGTCGTTGGTTATATCCACTACCAGTAAGAGTCCGAGGTACACCGCTATCTATCACTACAATCTTGGCGCCTTCAGGCAAAGGTAAAACACGACGTTCCAAAGTACGAGTG
Organism: Calothrix sp. PCC 7716; assembly: GCF_019977735.1. Taxonomy (GTDB): domain Bacteria; phylum Cyanobacteriota; class Cyanobacteriia; order Cyanobacteriales; family Nostocaceae; genus Dulcicalothrix. The sequence goes on from NZ_AP025018.1 coordinate 3,687,798, forward strand.
TCTAAAAACAGCATGTGTTCAGTATCAGCCAGACTCGAAGCCATCTGATCCATAATCCCACATTGGACATGGGCATATTGAATTTCAGCTTTTTGTGCAAACTGAGCAATTTCTACATCATTGATAGGCAAATTAAAAAGTTGGCGTATTCCTCTTATCGTTGCTACCTCTAATGCTGCACTACTAGATAACCCCGAACCTAGCGGAACTGAAGATTTCACGTACAGATTTATAGGTGATATTGTATACCCAACTTCTTTCAAAACTTGAATACAACCAAAAATATACCTTGCATATTCCTCTTGCATCTCACCTGCTCTAAAAGACTCTTCGACCATATCTACTCGCTCATCTAAATTTTCTGAATAGAAGTGGTAAAAACCATCATCACTCAATCCAATTTGTACTACTGTTTGTTGAGGAATTGCTGTAGGCAGAACGAACCCGTCATTGTAATCAGTATGTTCACCAAGTAAGTTAACCCTTCCAGGCGCCAACGCTTCAACTTGAGGCAATTTTTGATTAAATATTGTTTGAAAATTCATACTAAATATTAAACTTCTAAAACAAGTGGACGTAATCTTCCTTCTACTTCGACGCTAGGAAAGTTAGGGTCATAAGTCAAATTCTCCAACTTACCATCGGCACTAATTACAAAAGTATCCTCAATTTTTGCACCTACGAGACTTGGGTTCCACGCAACAGCCATGTTTTCTTTCAAAGTATCAGTTGTAGTGGGATTTGCCACAATTTCTCGCGCTAAGTATCCAGTTGTTCCTCCCTGATGATGTTCGCGGATTGCATTGGCAAAACCATGTTGTTGATAAGCTTTGGCTAAAGCTTGGTAAACCTGATTCAAACCAGTTCCAGGTTTACACATATTTAGCGCTACACTTTCTACTTCACGGCAACGGAAATGCAATTCGTTTTCTTTATTTGGAATAGTACCAAAAGAAATAAAACGGGTTAGATTGGCATACAAACCATACCCCCGCGCGCAAAATACCATCATTGCTTTGACTCCTATTGGTTCGTTTTGAGGTGTAGCATGACGATATAGGGGTAAGCGTCTTTCTCCGGCAACAAGTGTTAATGCTGGGTGTAATCCTCTTGTCCATAGAGCTTCTGCCCCTGCACCAGCTAATTTATATTCCGTCCAAGTCGGTTTTGCAGCTAGTAGTACTTCTGTCATAGCAACGCTAGCTTTGCGTCCAACTTCGCGATACCTCTCTACTTCGCTCGACATCATTACTCTTTTATATTGCTGTAAAGATTCAGGTAATGGCTTTTGTGTTTCAACTGGACGGTCACTTAATATTTTTCCATCTCCTGTTGCATTACATATAAATGACTTACGCGCGTTAGTATCTGCCCAAGGATAGATTTCTAATTTAAAGTTAGATGGCAATTCTTCGTCTTGTAAACGTTGCGCTTCTATTTCGTCTGTTAATACCCAAGCATCATCCGCAGTTATCAATACTGATGCTATTCCGGTTTCAGCAGTAAGCAAAACAGTATTTGAGGCGCCAGCAGTTATCCAAGCAAACCAGTCTGTACCGCATAAGTACACACCTTGGGCGCCAGTTTCTTTAAGAGTTTGACGGATAAATTCGAGTTTGGTAGATACTTCATCAGTATACTGATTCATTTTTTAACACCCTTTTTATAAACGTGATGGTTCTTCTATATTTACGATAACTGCTTGTAACTCTTTGGCTTTTTCCTCTGGAAGCGCATCGTTTGCGAACATTCCCGCAGCAAGTTCTGTACCTGCTAAATACTTGAGTCTTTCACTTGTTCGATACGGTGGATAAAACTCGGCGTGTAAATGCGCTTCGGGATGTGCTTTTCCATCTGTTGGTGCAGTGAACCAAGCCATTAAATAAGGAAATGGGCGCCCGAATAAGCCATCATATTTAAGTGTCACAGTTTTTAAAGCTTTAGCAAGTGACCACCTTTGTTCTTCCCTTAAATAATGAAACGTCGAAACTGGCTGAATTGGTGCAAGCCATACTTCATATGGATAGCGCGCGCATACTGGTACAAAGGCGATAGAATATTCATCTTGATAAATAATGCGCTTGTTATCAGCTATCTCTTTTTGTATCAAATCTGCTAATAATCCTTGTTGATGTTCCTCATAAAATCGCTGCTGCATTTGTTGCATTCGAGCAGGAACAGGAGGAACGAATGGATAAGCGTATATTTGACCGTGGGGATGGTGCAGTGTCACCCCTACTTCTACACCTTTGTTTTCAAAAGGTAGAACATACTGAATTTCTGCATTTGCACCAAGTAAACGTACACGTTCACCCCAAACTCGTAATAGTAAATTTAAATGCTCTAATTCTAATGAACTTAAAGAAGCTTTTGGGTCTTGAGTGAAAACTACTACTTCACAGGCGCCGTTAGCAGGTAAAGTATCAACAATAGATTTTGGTGGGTTATGTGCCGTTAAATTTAAAGAAGGAAAGCGGTTATCAAATACTGCAACATCATAATTTCCTTCAGGAAGCTCTGTAGGAATATTTTTGTCTTTAGTAGGCGCCAAAGGATTATATTCTGGAGGTGGCATAAAAGTGCGTCCTTGACGGTGACTCGCATAAGCCACCCATTCACCTCGTAATGGATGCCAGCGTAAGTGAGGATTTCCTACTACTGGTTCATTACTAGGACTAGGAGCATTTATCTCCCCTTCAATTGGAAATCTACTATATAACGTTAGGTTCCGACCATCAGGCTTTATGAGCTTTTGGGTATACATTTTTTCAATACAACTTTTATAGTTTTTTTGTACTATTCTAATATTGTAATATTCTAATATTGTACTCTTGTACTCTTGTACTCTTGTGGAACGGGCATCCCTGCCCGTCCTATGTCTACTGTCTATTGTCTATATCTAAGTACCTATAACTAGGTGTTTTATATATGAGGCGGGCAAGGATGCCCGCTCCACAATACAAGCTCCACAATACAAGCTCCACAATACAAGCTCCACAATACAAGCTCCACAATACAAAACAAATAGATAGTTTATTTTTTGGAAACTGATTGCTTACCATCAAAGTTGTATCTGAATTAGAGCAATCAATATCTCTACCAAACGGTGTAGAGACACAATATATAACTCTGTTAGCCATCTACTTAGTACTATATATTACATAAATATTTACAAATATAGTTCAACCCAACTACTATTAAAAATCGATTTATAAATACGGTTATGCACTTTTAAACAACCTTGGTGCTTAATCAAAAGTCCTGATAAAAGCAATTCCCTTTCTTCTGGACTGTCAACTGCGGCAACTTCGACCTGTTGCAATACTTGTTTATAAATCTCTAGTAGTCGAGCAGGTTGATGTTCACTTCCAAGCATACGGTCGCGAATAGTTACCAGATGCTCTGGCTGGTCTTGAGATTCCCAATTATCTAAAATAGATTTCTGCACTAAGTTTTCAATCCATTCTGCTTCTTTATTTGTCGAAATAGGAGATGAAGAATTGCGAATTAGCTTACAAAGTTTTTGAGTTAGAAAAGGTTGACCGTTTGTCCAATCTAAAACTTCTTTCAGCACCACTTGTGGATTACTAACTTTCTCTGTTAACCCTTGAAGCAAAGGTTGAGCTTCATGCTCTTTAAAACCTTCTAGCTGAATTGCTTGACCAATATTAAAAGGTGTTCTTTTATAATCAACTATCAATTCTGTTGGTGTTGCTACTCCCAATAGAACAAAGGTTAAACGCCGATATTCTAGATTAATGGTGCGTTGGTTATAGCAGAAGCGGATGAAAGCAAAAAAATCATTAACTGGAAGATTTGAACCTAAAATACTATCTATTTCATCTATAAAAATAAAAATTTTCTCACTTTTAACTTCCTGAAGTAGAATATCTTCGATAAATAGGCTCAAGCACTGGACGGGTAATAAATCTTGGTGTGAGTTCCACCATGCTTTGAAATTTACCTTTGAGAGCAATCCAAAACTTCGCCATAATTCCACCGCTAACCCTTTGTACCATTGGTTAGGGGTTATATTTTCGCTGCCAAGACGGGTTAAGTCTATTGCCCCACAGCTAAACTTTTCTTGCTGAAGATGGTGCATCATGCGTACCATGAGACTTGACTTGCCCATTTGCCGCGCGTTTAAAATGTAGCAAAATTCCCCAAGCTTTAATGCCTTATAAAGATGACGGTCTGCCGCGCGCACTACATAAGTGGGAGCGTCCATTGGTAGACTCCCTCCAACTTGATAATCGTAGGTCGAAGGCTGTTCTGCATTTCTGAGCAAATCGTTTTCAAATACTAGTTTGGCTTGGGTCTCTTTAAGCACTTCTAGTGTTTGCGAAAGTTCTTGGGTACGCTCAATAACTTTTTGTTCTAAAGTTTGGTTGGACTCGGCTAATGCTTCTATTGCTTGCTGTAAGTTTATACTCAGGGCAGTTTTCTCTTCGTAGAGTTGAGCATTTTTTAAGAAAATAGCTGCTTGAGAAGATAATAGTTTTAATACTTTTAATCTCTCAAATGTAAATGCACCTTTACTTAGATTATTTTCTAAATAAAGTAAACCAATAAATTGACCTTGATTGATAATAGGTACACATAAAATAGATTGTGGTTGATTATTGATAATATAAGGGTCGTTTGTAAATCTTCCTTGATTAACCGCATCATTTAAAACAACATCTTCCTTAGTTATTTCTACGTAATTAATTAAGGATATTGGTAACTGATAATTTTTATTTAGCTCTGATTGAATAAGTATAAACTCATCTTTATTTACATTACCTTTAGCAGCAGTAAGTAATTTTTCTTGTTTTTTCAAAAGAATAAAACCAGTTTGGGCACCTGCATTTTCAATTACTATTTTCATTAACTTTACCAACAGACTGTCTAGCATAATCTCGCTAGAGATAGTTTGCAAGGCTTTCATCACTGTATCAAAATCGAGTGCATTAGAACTTTTAGTTAGTGATGTAATAGTAGATATAATTGGAGTTGTTGCTTCTAACTTTCTATTGAGTAATTGTGGGTATTTTTCATCTAAATATTTTACCTTGGCAGCGGCGCCCCAAATTAAATAACAATAGCGAGCATTTTGCATATAAGCTTCAGCAATAGTAGTTTTGTCCGTCTCTAGATAAAACTTTGCTGCTAACTCGTAGGCAAGAGCTTCTTCATGAAGATATTTATTTTCTTGGGCAAGAGCAATGGCTTTGTCATAACAATCTGCTGCCTTAATTTCTCGTCCTAAAATTCGATATCGCTCTGCCTCTATAAGAAAAAACTTGTTTAAATGGTTCATTGGGGCATGATGTGCCCATTTTTTGATTTTATTTTGGCTTGCTTGCATTTTTCGATACAATCGTTTTTGCTCTACTTTCGAGGCATTCGTATATATTGCAAGTTGAATAAGTGAACTGTAAAAATGATATGCTGGAACACATAGAGTTCCGACTAAACCATCTAAATATTTTTCAGCTATAGCTGCATATTCAAGAGCTAGTTGGTACTTCTCAAACAAATAACAAAGCATCAACTTATCAAAATATAGCTGAAAAATCATGTTTTGGTTATTCTTTGCCTCAAGTTGACTCAGTGAGGTTTCTTCTTCATTATAAACTTGACCAACTAAACGATATGGACAATCAGAATGTCCCATTAAATTTAAAACCGTTTGCCAAGTCATTAATATACTTTCATAATAAAGCTCCTGCTGAAATTTATGAATGAATTCGTTGAATTTTGCTATTTCTTGAGAAACAAGCTCTAACTCATGACCTACATAATAGAAATAGAAACAGTGATTAAATCCACAATAACTAGCATATTGTAAATCACCTATTTCGATAGCGCTGAAATAACTCTCAAGTAGAGATGGTAATGTTTGCCTAACATGTGAGTGCCAATGTTTGACAAAGGCATTAACTATATAAGTTACTTTAGGTCTAATTTTTTGAGCATTGAACCTGTCTAACAAATCTAATGCCAAATTACCGAAGCCAGAGCCAGTTCTAATATTTCCTAATCTACCGCAAAGAATTAAACCGTAAGACGCATACGTCATTGCTGATAAATCTGTATTACCGTACTTAATCGATAAATTTACTCCTTTAAAAATAACTATTGGTAACAAGTTAGGAGTAGCGAAGTAAGCGGCAGCAGTAATAGCTGATAAAATCCGCATTATTGCTAGTGCTGTCTTATCGCTCATTTGGGGCAAGTCAATTAAATCTTCGATTCGTTTTCCGAGTAATGCTAGCTTTGTTTCTAATAGGTAAAGTAAAATATCAATTTTGCTGGGTTGTTTCGGTAAACTCACTCCTAAAAGCTTCAAAGCTATTAGTCCCGTATCGATTGCTTTTTGTATTTGATTTTGTGTACTGTAAGCAGAAATTTTAACTTCATAGACTTTCACCTTGTCGAGCGGTATACTAGTTTTTTGTAGTACCAAGTTGGCTAATTCCTCCATTTGGTCGAATTGACCGCATAAGTAAGCTGCCTCTACTGCTTCTACATACAGTGCTAACGTTAAGTCATAACATCTTTGCCAGCTTTCTCCCAACAAGTTTATACCTACCATCAAGTATCTTAACGCCCCTTCATAAGCCGTCGATGCTTTTGCTTTCTTTCCTGCTTTGAGATTTAATTGAGCTAAATTGTCCTTTTCTATTTGCTGTACAATCCAATTGCAGCCTAAATTTACCTGGTTAACTATACTAAAGATTTTCTGCTCTTGCTCTTGAGATGGTGTGTTTTTTAAAAGCAATTGTCCTACTTCATAATGTACAGCTTGCTTTTGGGCGCCAGGAATTAATGAATAAGCTGCTTGCTGAATACGGTCGTGGGCAAACTTGTATTCGACGTTAACGTCCGTTGCTAAACCTTGAATATCAAAATCGATTAATTTATAAGTATCGGTCAAAGGCAATATTAGACCTGCTGCGATACCTTCCCACAAGTCAGAAGCAGTTTCTCTAGGAGCTTTTTTATAGACAATTGCCAAGGTTTCAAGGTTGAATGAGTTGCCAATACAAGCAGCTAGCTTCAATACCTCTTGCGTTTGTTCTGCCAACTGTCGCACCCTGCTAGCCATTAGTTCGACGACATTATCAGTTATTTCGCTGTTCTGTATTTGTGCTAAATTCCATTCCCAGGCGCCATTTTGAAAGTCAAATGTCAATAATTGTGTACTATAAAGTAACTTTAAAAACTCGTTGATAAAGAATGGATTACCATGAGTTTTATCAAGTACTAATTTTGCTAAGGGTTTAACCTTTTCAATAGAAGCATTAAGAGTATCAGCAATCAACTGTGTAATGTTGCGTAAACTTAAATTGGTAAGTAATATCTCATTGACAGTTACTCCCAGCTTCTTTATTTCATCTACCGTCAACATCAATGGATGGCTGGCACTAACTTCGTTATCTCGATAGGCGCCGATAATCAACAAATAGCGATTGCATGAAGCTGTCATTAACAGTTCAATCAATTTTAACGAAGCAATATCGCTCCATTGTAAATCATCTAAGAACAGAACAAGTGGGTGTTCTGCTTGGGTAAATACTTGGATGAAGTTTTGAAACACCAAATTAAAGCGATTTTGAGCTTCTACTGGTGCCAGTTCTGGTACTGTTGATTGTTGACCAACAATTAATTCCACTTCAGGTATTACATCAATTATCACTTGTCCCTTGGCGCCGAAAGCAGCTAACAGCTTTTCTCGCCAAATATCAATTTTTACTTGGCTTTCTGTAAGTAATTGTTGAATTAAAGAACGAAAAGCTTGAACGAACGAACTATAAGGAATATTTCTTTGAAATTGATCGAATTTACCCGAAGTAAAGTATCCCTGTTGCTTTGTAATTGGTTTATAAATTTCTTGTACTAGAGATGACTTGCCAATGCCAGAATATCCTGTCACTAGCATCATTTCATTAGTTCCTTGGCTGACACGCTCCATTGCAGCTAACAAAGTACTAATTTCTTGCTCTCTTCCATAAAGCTTTTGTGGAATTTGAAAGCTCGAAACATCATGTTGACCGAGCTTGAAGGAGTTAATTTTCCCTGTATCCTGCCACTGCTTTCTACATTCCTCCAAATCTGCCTTAATTCCATAAGCACTTTTGTAGCGGTCTTCGGCATTTTTTGCCATTAATTTGAGTAATATTTCAGAAATTACTACAGGAATATCTATATTATGAAGGTGTGGCGCCACAGGTTGTTTAGCAATATGACAATGCACCAATTCCAACGCATCCTGAGTAAGGAAGGGCAACGTGCGAGTTAGTAATTTGTAAAAAGTTACTCCCAGCGAGTAAAAATCTGTGCGATAATCAATAGCGCGATTCATCCTTCCAGTTTGCTCTGGAGCAATATACGCTAGGGTTCCCTCTAATAAATTTGGGTTGCGGAAAGTTGAAACTTCTTTTGGAAGAACTGTAGAAATGCCAAAGTCAATTAGTTTAATTTGACCCGTTTTCTGATTCCAAACAATGTTAGACGGATTAATATCTTTATGGATAATATTTCGCTCGTGTACCTGACCAAGAATGTCAACTATTTCGATAGCAAGCGGCAGAAACTCGTTTAAGGTAAATTGTTTACCTTGCATTAATCTTGTCAGGGATTCACCACCAAAATCTTCTAATACAATTAGCCATTGGTGCCGCTCGCTTTCCAAGCTGTAGACATTTATGGTATTTCTTAAGTTAATATTTTTAGTTATTTCATACTCGCGTTGGAACTGAGCTAGTATTTTTGGGCTAGGATAAGCGGGTTTGAGAATTTTGAGAATAACTCTTTGTTTATCTACTTTTCGCTGCGCGCGGTAAATCAACGAGCTATCGCTTTCGTAGATTATTTCCCTACAATCATAACCTAAAATATCCATGTACCTTAATATTCTAAATTATAGGGACGCAGTTCCTATCATATCAAAATCTTGTTCATCAAAATATTACTGATTTTTTTCAAAACATATAAATAAAATGTATTTACTTTTCAATTGCTATGTGCTTCTGGAAATATTGTCCATACAGATCGCAACTAAGTGCGGCTTTATTTTCATATAATTTAATTACCCCCATACTTTTTAACTTATAAGCCAAAATCGGTTCTAATTGTACGGGTTGGGGGGAATTTATGACTTGATAAAGAGCCAGAGCTAAGTTTGGCTGTTCTTGCAAAATAGCCCAAAGACGCTGTAAATGGTGGGAATAAATTCCGGTAGATGTAGGAGCGGTTTCCAAAAGTTGTGCTAGATTGATTTCGCCAACACTAAGATGATAGATTGCTGTATGTATTAGTGAGGGGTGTCCTCCAACCATTGCCATTAAAAGTTTTGCTTCAAGGTCGTCCTTCCAGTTGAGTTTATAACGTTGGGCTAACTGCTGTATCTGTTCTTGACTAAATTCATTCAAAACAATTGGTAGTCCCACATTAAAAGGCGACTGGTTCAGCTTTAGGGGAATATATATCTCGGTTGACTTGACTATAATTATACGCAGCTTTTGCCATATCGGTAGTCTTTTAGCTTCTTCGTACCACGAGCGCAGTAAAGGTAAAAAATTTTTTGCTACCGTAGGATACTCAAATATTTTATTCACCTCATCTAAAGCCAAGACGAGGGGAGAATCTATATGCTCTAGCAGATAATCTTGAAAGTATAAGGTGCTGCTAAGTTTGCTGCCTAAATCTTCATCCCAATATTCGTCTAGTTTTGTTTCGAGTTGCAACTGACGGGTGACACTGGCACATAACCAGCGCAAAAAGCGATTTGGTTCGCTCAAAATTGTTGAGTCAACTTGCTCTAGGTTTAAGCTAACTGTATGGTAATTTATGCTACTAGCGTAATCTAAAATTCTCAAGAGTAGTGAGGTTTTCCCCATTTCTCTAGGTGCCTTAATTCTCACCAAGGCGCCTCCTTTAATAATCTCTTGACAAATAATATCTTTTAAGGCAGAGTCTTCAATATAAAAAGGAGAGCCAAGAGGAACTGAGCCACTAGGAAATCTTGGCAACATATCTTGGCTAACATTCTCAGAAAAGCTAGCAGGAAGTTGCTCAAGTGGCAAAGTCTCCGCATTTAAACAAGCCGCATAGTTTTCTAACAAGAAACGACAATTTTTTTTGGTAACCCGCCTGTCAATAAGTGTAGACAGTCTTTGCCACAAAGGAGGCGCCACAACATTAGAAAGATATCCAGGACTATAACCCCCCTCAGTAGCCATTTGGTTATAACTCCAATCGTGCCAAATTCCCCGCAAAACCAAACGTTCTGCCGAATTAAGAGGGTGGCTTTGGATAGTAACTAGCTTGCTGTTAATAAGTTCAAGCAGAGAATCGAGATTCATGGAAGCCACAGGATATTTAAATTCCAGATAATTATATGAGATTTATATGAGATTTATATGAGATTGGTTAATTCGGCAATTGCTATAATAAAAGTAATTAAAAAATCATTAAGTTGATCTCGGACAAAGGACTCCCAGTTCAATCCTAATAATTTTAAGGTAAAAAAACATGTCTTGTGATGCAATCAAAGTAATTTATAGTATACAACCAGATTTGCTGGCAGAGGCTGCTAACATCGCGGCTTTAGCATTCCCGGAAACTGAGTTCAAGTTATTGTATCGACAAGCTAGCTGTTTCGATGCAGCTTTTATGTTTCCAAAAAATCAATATAGATTGTTGGCTCAAAAAATTGGTAGTAATAATTTATCTATTACTTTCAAAAAAGAAAAAAATATAGGCAAAAACGTTAATTTTAGTGTGTGCTTTTTCCCCAAAATTAATACTATGACTTTATCAGGGTATTACTCCGAAGGAATGGCTCATTTTATTTATACGCCATTTAATAATCAGAATTGGTTAAATGGCAAAGGGTATAAAATTAGTACTCCTGATTGTATTGGAGAAAAATTTGAGTTTCTGGCGCCGAAGTTTTACGCATTTTTGGAAGAATTTTTTATTGGAGTCTAGAAACCTGGTTTCTTCATTGATAACGTGTAATAAAAATTATAATTTTGTGTAGAAACCAGGTTTCTAAAGTATGAAACTAGAATATGCCTGTAGTATGAACCAACGTTGTATTTTGATGGTGCGCGCGGAGGCAGGAGCTATTGCACATCCAGATTTAGGTGAGGAAATATACACTGCTTGGGTTGAAACGATGGATTTAGCAAGTCCTAACCATGTTGATTTAAACAATTGGATTGATGTACTAACTGTTAAATATCAAGTTAGTCCAATCAGTCTGCGCGCGCTGTTTGAGGCAATTAGGTTGATTATTAATTGGTATGGCCAGATATAATGTAGAGACCGTATTAATTCGGTCTCTACAATACGGATGATTTATATACAAATTAGGCTTTTACCTACAACCATCGCTACCGCAATAAGCAGTTTCTTGCACTAATGTTGCCTCCAACCAATCGGTTTTAGTTGCCGAGTATTGCTGGTCGTTACCAAGAGTTGCACTAGCTATAGCCTCAATTGGAATTTTGGGTGTACGGTCAATATATAACAACCCGTTTGCTTCTTGGAAAGTATCGGTAAGCTGGGTGTAGCAGAAACCACTAAACATTTCAACGCGGTTTACTACTGTTAACAACCCACTATACTGCATTTGTAGCTCAGAAATATTTGAACTTCTGGCATATCCCCAAGTGCTATTAGTTTCATGTTCCTGGGTATAAGCAATGCCACCAAATTCTGTTAACATTATTGGCTGACCGTTGTGAGCATAATTATCAAGGGTGAGAACTCGTCCTCCGGGACGTTCGCGATTTAATAAGTCAGATAACTTGACTTCATCACCATAACGTTTTGCCAAAGTCGTTGGGTTATTGTCATAGTCATGAATAGCAAGAATATCTGTATCAGTACTCTCCCAACCGTCGTTACCAATTACTGGACGAGTTGGGTCAAGGGTCTTGGTTAAGTGATACATTGACAAGACGTAATTTCGGTGAGCTTGTGTCTCTGTCAAATTGGGAACTCCCCAAGATTCATTGAACGGAACCCAGGCCACAATACAAGGGTGACTTATATCTCGCTTTATAACTTCAGTCCATTCGCGCGTCATTCGTTCTACAGCTTTTGGTGTAAAGCGGTAAGCACTTGGCATTTCTTCCCAAACTAATAGACCTAGTACATCTGCCCAATATAAGAAACGGGGGTCTTCAACTTTTTGGTGCTTACGTACTCCATTGAAACCCATTGCTTTAACTAGTTCCACATCACGACGTAACGCTTCATCACTCGGCGCCGTCATCAAGGACTCTTCCCAGTATCCTTGGTCAAGAACTAAGCGTAAATAATAAGGGCGCCCATTCAGCATAAAGCGGTCGCGCTGAATTCCTACCGCACGCATTGCTGTATAAGATTTGACCTCATCCAAGAGTACATCCCCATCCCAAAGTTGAATGGAAGCATCAATTAAAGTTGGTTTTTCTGGACTCCATAGCAACTCGTTCCGATAATCATCAATACCTGGGTCAGAAAGCGCGATATGACGGTGAATTTCTCCTTTAAATACTGTATAAATATCGTTTACTAAGACATTATCACCAACGCTAAGTTTTACTTTGATTTGTAAATCGTCTTGGCGTGTACCTTGAATAAACGCTTCAAAACCAATTTCCCACCGCTCCATGTGGGGTGTCCATTTGATGCTATCTATATAAGTGGCGCCTACACGTTCAAGCCAAACTGTTTGCCAAATACCACTCGTGCGAGGATACCAAATACTATGGGCGTCCAGTTGCCAGTCTTGTTTACCACGAGGTTTTGCTAAGTCGTGGGGGTCATCATGTGCCCAGACTGTTACTTTTGTGATGCTACTGTCTCTTAACATATCCGTGATATCGAACGAGAAGGATGTATGTCCACCTTCATGCTCTCCCACGAACTGGTTGTTTACCCAAACGCGCGCACGATAGTCAACGGCGCCAAAGTGTAATATTAGTCTTCCTTCAGAAGGAGGAGTTTCAAATTCCCTCTCATACCAGCAATTTGCATGAAAACCCGTATCAGCAATCCCACTTTTGATAGATTCAGGTGCGAACGGAACTTCGATATTATGAATCCACTGCTTGATATTATCCGGCTTCGTACATTTCCCTTCACCGTCAAATGCGAATTTCCATTGACCATTTAGGCTTTGCCAATGCTGCCGCACCAGTTGCGGACGCGGGTAAGCAGTTTGTCTTGGGTTGAAATTTATATTTTTATCGCTACAAGAAGTGAGCTTGACTTCTTGTTCGTGCAATTCTAACAAGTTCATCACTATTTACTCCTAGTGGTGATAGAACAAATGTTTAAGTTTAAGGAGAAACGTGATTTCCTTGACATTAATCACGTTTTTCTATATTCCACGGGTTTTGTAGTCTGCTATGCCTATTTTGGTTTTAATAAAAAAACCGCAAAGGACGCAAAGGACGCAAAGGAAGAGTCGAAAGAAGATTAGATGTTGGCTTTGAATTCTTTGTATAGCGGAGTACTTGGTATTAGATACTACCGAATTGAGAGCGGCGCCTGCATCAGCCAAAAAATAAATTCCCTGTGGGGTAATTATTTTGTAGCTTGACTCGTGACATTATTACATATAAACACAGAAATATTTCTCAGATATACGAGAAAGTAACATTAAAATTTTTCTGTAATTATTTTTTCTTCACCCAATTAATAATTGTGTTGTGGGAGACACCTGTTTGCCGCTCTATTTCCCGAAATCCTATACCTCGATTGTGCAGTTCCAAACACTGTTGCTTGATATCATTGCTGTAACCTGACGGGGAATAGCTTTCTAAAAATTGCTTTCCGCAGTCTTTACAAAGATACCGCTGTTTGCTGTGCCGATGTCCGTTCTTGGAAAGGCGCCGGGAATTACAGTGTGGACATATCATTACCTTCATTACTTCATTGTGCATATCATCCATCAACTCATCACCAGCGTAGGGACGTAGATAAGCAATCATTAACTCTTCAATTTGCTGAAAAATCTCTTCACGACGTGGTTCTGGGTTGCGAAGGGCAACTACAAGTAATGCATTTGCAGCCTGAACACATATTTCGGCAATCAATTGACACTTTTCATCGCTCAATTTTGGGTTACGTGCGTGTAGTAGCTTTGCCTGGAAATCTATTCCTTGTTGCGTCAGATTATCATCAATGGTTTGGAACATCGCGTTAGAAGTAAAATACTGAATGAACAGTAACCGTGATGTAGGCTCGTCAAAGATTTCTTTAAATATCTTTAACATCGTTTTAATAAAAGTCTCAAATGGCAGTTCGGCTATATTAAGACTGCTAAGTTTTGCCCAAGCAGCATGTACTCGTTCCAGATGACGCAGTTCTAAAGCTTGAAAAATAGCTAGTTTATCAGGAAAAAACTGATATACGGAACCGATAGCCGTTTGCGCGCGTAAAGCGATATTATTCATCGTCGCAGCATCAAACCCAACTTCATCAAATACTTCTACTGCTGCATCCAAAATCCGCTCAACACGTTCTTGACCACGCTTTTGCTTAGGTTGGCGCCGCATTTTTACATTTTCTTGGCTGTCTTGAGAAGTTGGGTTCATGTTGGGGCTAAAAAGTAAGCTGCAATATTTTTGTCTAAGATATTGACAAATGTGAGGATAAACTCATATTTTAATGATAGGCATGAATTTTTTGTCATGTGAGCGAGTATTTAAAGCATATTTACAATAATCATGGAAACTGGAGAGTCCTTTAATAATGGTCATGCAGTAGTAATTGGCGGTAGTATAGCCGGATTGCTAGCTGGACGAGTTCTTATAAATCATTTTGACAAAGTTTCGATAATTGAACGCGATTATTTTCCAGAAACCCCAGCAGAGCGCAAAGGTATTCCACAATCTACCCAACTTCATATTCTGCTGACACGCGGACAGCAAATTTTAGAAGATTTATTTCCTGGGTTGCGAGACGAGATAATAGCTCAAGGTGCTGTTGTCCTTGATATGGGACGCGATGTGGAATGGTTAAGTCCATTTGGTTGGGCAAAGCGTTTTGATTCTGGTTTTGAAGCACTTTCATTTACACGTCCAATTTTAGATTGGTTGATTCATCATCGCTTACAAGCGTTTGCGAATCTTCACTTTATTGAAGGTGGTTATGTCACTGGGTTAATCAACAGTGCAGATGGTACACGTGTTAAAGGCGTGAAAATAAAGACAAACAATCAAGTTGGAAAACAAGAAGTTGACTTAGATGCTGACTTGGTTGTGGATGCTAGTGGTTATGGTTCATATGCAGGTAAATGGTTAAATGCAATAGGTTATATGGCACCTGAAGAAACTTTTATAACCGCACAAATTGGTTATGCCAGTCGTCTATACGAAATACCATCAGATTTTGACGCTGACTGGAAAGGAGTTTACATGCAAGCGGCGCCACCCGAACGAACAAGCATGGGTGTATTGTATCCTGTTGAAAAAAATCGTTGGGTAGTTGGGGTATGCGATACAACACCAGGTAATCGATTAATTGATGAATCTGAATTTTTGGAAAATTTACGAACTCTTCCCAGTCCTATTATTTATGAAGCAGTCAAAACAGCAAAACCACTAACGCCAATTCGTAGATTTCAACCACCGGGTAATACATTGCGTCATTACGAAGCATTAAAGCAACTACCAGAATGTTTTGTTGCTTTAGGTGATTCGGTTTGTTCATTTACACCAATTTACGGTCAAGGTATGACTGTAGCAGCATTAGGGGTACTTCAATTAGAAGAGTGTTTGATTGAGATAAAAGCATCTGGCACGTTAAATGGGTTAACAGCAAAATTTCAAAAACGTCTAGCCAAAATCAATGCTAGTCCTTGGATTGCCGCAACTAGCCAAGATGCAAAGTATCCCAGTGTGAAGGGTATTACAAAACAACCAACAGGCGCCGAAAAATTCATAGGTTGGTACATGAACCAAGTTATGAAGCTAACTACAAAGAATACTCAAACAACGCTTACCTTATTTGAGGTGTTCCACATGCTCAAATCTGCGGGTGCTTTGTTTCGTCCTCAAATTATTCTTCAGGTACTTAAACAAGTACTTACTGAACGTTCGGACAAAATTTCAAATCAATCCTAGAAAATACGAGGATATATATATATGTCAATGTTAGAAGGCGCCCCTTGGTTATTAGCGCACAAATCAATGTTACAAGTTAATAAGCCATTCAAAGTATCACTGTACGGCAATGACTATGTACTATGGAAAGATGACCTAGGTAATATAAATGCTTTACCAAATGCTTGTCCACATATGGGCGCCATGCTTAGTGAAGGTTGGTGTGAAGTACGCTCAGATAAAACCAGTGTAGTAGTTTGCCCGTTTCATGCACTGGAGTTTGACAGTGAAGGATGTACGATTTTACCTGGTTCAAATAAAAAGACCTTACCGCAGTTGGCGCCTTTAGAGTTAATTATCCAAGGTGATTTTATTTGGTCGTATGGAAATACTGAACCAAAACAACCCATACCTAATATATTGAATGAAATTGCCGCAGAGTATGAATTGATTGGATGTACAGCAGATACCAGCATTCAAGCTGACTTAATGTCGTTACTGCTAAACATGCACGACTACAATCATCAAAACGGTACGCATCGTTCATTATTCAAGATTCAAGAAGTCAATTTTGAAAAGTTTATAGATAATGGGCATCATTCACATGCTTATTTTAGTATGCCCGTTGCGCTTACCGATTTAAAAGAAAAACTAAGCAATCCTGGTTTATTCATGTTTCCCAAAGTACTTAATGCTCACCTTGAAAACTATTTTCCCTCACTTGTAGTACTTCATGGTGAAACAGGCGCCGGGAAATTCAAACAAATTCACGCATTTATTCCAGAGTCACCAACAAAATCACGTACTTATGCAATAATGTTTGGTCTAGCAAAAAACCCAATATTCAAATTGCTTAAATTCAAATTCCTAGATTTAGTCAAAGTAGTAATTGAACAAGACTCAGATATCTTAGGAAAAATTTATCCCAACACACCACAAAAAATCAAGCTAAATAACGAAGTTGGCATGGACTGGGTACGACGTAATTATGATAACTATCCCCACATTGTCGAACCAAACTTATCTAAAAAATAAAAGTCAAATAATTCAAAGCCCTTGTGAAACACTCTTGTGGAACGGGCATCCTGCCCGTCCTTTCCATCCTTTCCATCAAGGGGACAGGCAAGGATGCCTATCCCACAAGAGAAGTGTAGCAAACATAACTAGTAAATCTATCCGTTAAATCAGTTACATAATCCGCTGCCAATCTTCTTACAACCCTATTTCAACTCAACAAACAAAGTAATATAAATCACAAACATCATCTAAAAACACAACTGAAAATTCAACCGGAATGTTCAACTAAATTATTATTTCGGTTAGTACCTATATACACATACATGTATATAAAATAATTCTGCTGTATTAAAAAGAATCACAACATGACTCAATTTCCGTATGACGAGTTCTCTAAGAATTACCTGCAAGCACTGCTAGAAACAGTAGGAGAAGTAGACACAGACGAAAAAGTACCATCAGAAATTAGAGAAATCGACGTCTACTTTGCACCATTTCCCCAACCACCTGACTCCGAGGTCGAATTAGGGTTATTAGGACGATTTGCAAACACAGCAGCATTGTTTGAACCGTTTCGGAACGCAGTGCAACCACTAGAGGTTTGTAGTTGTATGGGTAAACTGTTCTCCACCTTTGCCGAGGCACAACGAAAAAGCCGACGAGAAGAAACTCCCTTAAGAATGGATAACTTACCGCGCTTGTGGATTATATCTCCTACAGCATCAGAACTTTTTTTAGATAATGGGTTCCATGCGACACCCGATGAAGAAAACTGGGGTAAGGGAATATATTTTCTTGGCGACAACACTAGAACCGCTATCATTGTCGTCCATCAACTACGTGAAGACCCTGAAACATTATGGTTAAGGCTTTTAGGTCGAGACGGAACTCAAAAACGAGCTATAAAAGAGTTAGAGGCATTATCACCAGATAACCCCTTACGGCAAAAAGCAGTTGACTTACTATTGAACTTAAGGGCTACCTTAGAACTTAGAGAACCTGAAGAAGAAGAGGATAGGGATTTTATTATGAGCTTATCACCGATTTATTTGCAAAAGCTGGAAGAAGTTAGACAAGAAGGAAGACAAGAAGGGAAACAAGAAGGGAGACAAGAAGGGCGCCAAGAAGGGAGTCAAGAATCTTTATATAGGGTTGTTCAAAAGTTGCTGCGATTTAGGTTTGGTTCTTTAGATGATGAACTCAATCAAATTGTACAACCTTTGGCAGCATTGGGAGAGGATGAGTTTATACCATTGATACAACAATTATCGCGTGAGGAGTTGCTAGACAGATTTAGCTAATCGTAAATACTTATATACTATCTACAGTTAAGCTTTAACACTTGCTGCGGATAGTATACAAACAAGTCTAGTATCAAAGTATACGTAAAGAAGCAAGGAGCTTAATTATGCGTTTATCACCTGTTTATTTACAAAAACTAGCAGAAGCTAGAGAACAAGGGCGGCAAGAAGGACTAAAGGAAGCACGACAAGAAAGGTACCAGGAAATTATGCGTAGCGCTATTAAAAACTTAATTAAATATAGATTTGGCTCTGTGGATGATGAATTAAAAACAATTATTGAACCTTTATCAGTGCTAGAACCAGAGCAATTTATACCTCTGTTGAGCCAATTATCACGAGAAGAGTTACTAGATAAATTTAACCAACCACAAAGTAATGAATAAGTAAATAAAAATGGTAAGTGTTTCCCGTGAAGATTTAATTAGAAGATTTTTAGCAGGTGAACGGAATTTTTCTGGTACAGATATATATTTAGAGTCAGATTTATCAAATCTTAATTTAAGTGGCATTAATATGATTGGAACTGCTCTACATGAATTGTATCTTGAAGGCACAAATTTAAGTGGAGCAAATTTGAGCAATGCTGGTATGTCAATGGTAAATTTAGAAAATGCTGATTTAACTAACGCAAACCTAAGTGGTGCAAATTTATTTTTAGGTTATTTAAGTAACGCAAATTTTACTGGTGCTAATCTTACTGGCGCCAATTTATCGAGTGCAGAACTAAAAAATGCCAATTTTAGTAATGCTAACTTAAGCGGAGTAGATTTTACTGATTCTAACCTTCACAGTGCGAATCTGAGTGGCACCGATTTAAGTGGAACTATATTTGGTAATACAATAATGCCAGATGGGAGTATACAAAGTAGTCATTAATTGAATACTAAAAATCCTAGAAACCAGGTTTCTTGGTCGATAATTTGTAATAAAAACGAGGATTTGTCTGCGACAATGAATAGGTAGAAAACTGGTTTCTGTGCGTAAGTCCTAATTAATATATTCCCAGTAGTCTAGTTCATGTTTATTTACTTATAGATAATCGACCATATTTATAATAAGCAGCACAGGCGCCTTCCGATGAAACCATACAAGTACCGATTGGGTTTTCTGGTGTACAAGCGGTACCAAAAACTTTACATTGCCAAGGTTTGAGAACTCCTTTGAGTATTTCTCCACATTGACAAGCTTTATGGTCGGCAACTTGATTGTTAGGAATAGCGAATTTTGCTTCGGTGTCAAAGCGCGCGTATTTAGGACGAATTTTTAAACCTGAACTAGGAATATAACCTAAACCTCGCCATTCAAATTCAGAGCGAACTTCAAATACTTCATTCATTGCTGTAATTGCTTGAATGTTTCCTTGTGTTTGTACAACACGACTGTATTGATTTTCTACTTCGCAGCGATTTTGTATTAATTGCTGTAGTAACATCCAAATTGATTGGAGAATGTCTACTGGCTCAAAGCCGGATATTACAATAGGTATATTATAGTCTTTAGCAATAAAATTATACGGGTTACAACCAATTACCATGCTAACATGACCGGGACCCACGAACCCATCTAGTTGCAAATCTGGGTTATCGAGTAAAGCTTGTAATGCCGGAATTACTAGTACGTGATTAGAAAATAAACTAAAATTATGAAGATTTTCTGATAAAGCTTGCTTAATTGTATAGGCAGTGCTTGGAGCAGTAGTTTCAAAACCGATACCAAAAAAAACAATTTCTTTATCAGGATTATCTCTGGCTATCTGTAAACTATCTAATGGTGAGTAGACCATACGAATATCGGCGCCTTCTGAAGAAGCTTGTAATAAACTAGTCTTGGAGCCGGGAACCCGCATTGTATCACCAAAGGTTGTAAATATGACATTTGGGTGTTTAGCTATAGCTATAGCATCATCTAGTTTTCCTTTTGGCATTACGCATACTGGACAACCTGGGCCATGAATTAATTCGATTGTTTCTGGTAAAGCATCTTCGATACCATATTTAAAAATGGAATGCGTATGCCCACCACATACTTCCATAATTTTTATACGTCTGTTTAATTTTTTTGATAATGTTTCGATTTCACGGAGTAATATTTCTCCCTTTTGGGGTTCTCGGTATTCATCAACGTATTTCATATGATTTTGAGATTTTATATTAATTTAATAGTCTAAGTTGTTTGAACTTCGATATGATTAACCTTAGCCAATTAATTGCTAAGTGCTGCTTGCGCGGCTGCTAGTTCTTGCAAGATTTGCAAGGTTTCAGCCGCTTCTTTCTCATTAATTCGATTCATTGCAAAGCCTACATGTACTAATACCCAATCTCCAACGCAGTCAGCAGGGGAGTGATTTTCGTCAACTATACAGGCAATATTTACTTGGCGCCTGACTCCACCAACATTAACAACAGCGAGTTTATTATTCGTATCAGTAATTTCAACTATTTGACCAGGAATTCCTAAACACATAAAGACAACCAATAAATTATAAAGAAACCGGGTTTCTACGCAAAATCTTCATTTTTATGACGAAATTTCAACAAAGAAACCCGGTTTCTGTAATCGTGCAGCGGCAATTACTGCTTGTCCCAACGATATGCCACCATCGTTAGAAGGTACTAAACTATGAGTAATGACTTTTGTATCAAATTTTGCTAATTTGTCTTGAAGCTGTTCTAACAAAATAGCATTTTGAAAAACTCCACCTGTTAAAGCAATTTGATTAAATTTATATTCCTGTTGTAAATGGTTTACCATTTGAACTATAATATTAATCAAACCTTGATGGAATTTAGCAGCAATAACTTGCTTTGGTATATTTTGCTGCAAATCATCTAAAAGTTGAATCCACATGTAGCTTGAATCAATATAACTAATATTATTTGATTTTTCGATATCAAAACTATAACTTAGTAATTCTTTATTATCACCAGCGTTAACTAGTGCTTCCATTTCAATAGCTGCTTGTCCTTCGTAACTACATGTGTCGCGACAAATACCAATAGCAGCAGCAACAGCATCGAACAGGCGCCCAACAGAAGAAGTTAGAGGTGAATTAATTTGTTTACTAATTAGTTGATTAAGTAGTGATATCGGTTTAGTTTGTAAAAACTGGAATAATTCTAAGCTTCCGTACTTAGACTCTAACTCTTGCCATTTTGTTACTAAGTGTACATAAGTGTTACGCCAAGGTTGATGAATGCTTAAGGCGCCTCCTATCATTGGAACAGGTTTGAATGTTGCGACTCGTGTAAATTCTCGATAGTCAGCTAAAAGAAATTCTCCCCCCCAAAGTGTCCCATCTTCACCATAGCCCAAACCATCGAAAGCAATACCCAAAACAGGCGCCGTATTTATATCTATATTATTCTCTGCCATACAAGCAGCAACATGAGCATGATGATGTTGTACTTCAACCAACTGCTTACTAGCTGCTAATTGTTTACCTAGCTTTGTAGATAAATACTCTGGATGCAAGTCTGTGGCAATTGCTTCTGCTTTATGTTCAAATAAGTTTAAATATAAATCAAGCGTTTCTTGGTAACTATTAAACGTAGCGACATTTTCTAAATCTCCTAAATGTTGTGAAATAATAGCTTTGCCGTGACGCAATAAACAGAAGGTGCTTTTTAACTCACCTCCCATCGCTAAAACTTGAGGTGAAGTAGCGAAACCAGACGGTAAGTTAATAGAAGCAGGTGCATATCCTCGTGCGCGTCGAACAATTCGAGTTTTATTGCCAACGACTCTAACCACCGAATCATCTACACGATTAATAATATCTCGGTTATGGAGAAGAAAATAATCGGCGATATGTCCTAGCTTCTCGCGCGCTTCCTCATTATTAATACACTGCGGTTCATCAGATATATTGCCACTAGTAAATACAATCGGACGATTCATCCGTTTGAGAATAAGATGATGTAAAGGAGTATATGGCAACATGAAACCAAGAGTACTTGAAGAAGGCGCCACTAATGATGAAACAAAATCTCCTTCTCCTTTATTAATTAAAACAATAGGCGCCTGGTGAGATAAAAGTAATTCACGTTCTTTGGCATTAGGAGTACAATATTGTTCAATAACAGTAATATCACGCGCCATCAAGGCGAAGGGTTTGTGGTATCGTTGTTTTCGTTCGCGGAGTTTTTTAACTGCGGTTTCGCTCTTAGCATCGCACGCCAAATTAATTCCACCGAGACCCTTGATGGCGACAATTTCCCCTTTTTGTAACAAAGTGCAAACGGCATCAACTTCATCTAACATTGAGAACATAGAAGCTGTAAAAGGTTTGCCATCAGCACGTTCTAACCATGCCGAGGGACCACAAACATGGCAAGCTGTTGGTTGAGCATGAAAGCGACGATTTGTAATATCGTTATACGATGAGCTGCATTCTGGACACATCGCAAAGCTTGCCATGCTAGTGTTATTGCGGTCATAAGGTATAGAACGAATAATGCTTAGGCGTGGTCCACAATGGGTACAATTGGTAAAAGGATAACGAAACCAGCGACTTTGAGGGTCGAAGATTTCGCTTTGACATTGTACACAGGTGGCAGTATCGGGTGTAATTTCGGTATTGACTACATTATTAATACTTTCAGAAATTACAAAATCATCAAAGTTAAATTCACCCTCAGATATATGTTGTTTCCGTGTTATTTCATTTATTTTTGCCAAAGTCGGGCATTCTTGCTGTAATTGGCGAACAAATTTTTCTAAAGATTCTTCACTTCCCAATGCGCGAATTACCACTCCTTCACCGTCGTTATAAACTTCACCGCGTAACCCATTCGCTACGGCAATACGATAAACTGTAGGACGAAAACCCACTCCTTGAACTGTACCCCGTACTCGTATCTCTTCATACATCATTTATAAGATATTCCTTCTCTTCTTTCTTTCCTTTGCGTCCTTTGTGCCTTTGTGGTTCGTTATAAATCCCCCCTAACCCCCCTTGATAAGGGGGGAACAAGAAGCACCTCTTAGCCCCCCTTATTAAGGGGGGTTGGGGGGATTAATTAAGGCGCCATAATAAAATACGATTATTACCAGAATCAGAAATCACAGCAGTATCACCACATATATTAATGCCATAACACCAATTAACACTGTCTCGCTTTGGTAATCCAAAATCACCATTTTCTGATTTACTTTTAAAATCCTTTTGTCCCATTAACGCAGCAGCATCTACCCCACATGATGTAAAATTCTTCCATCCCAACAATCGCGAATTAGCAGTATCAGCCACAATCAACCAATCACCAAAAGCATCAACACCATATGGCATACTGAGACTACTAGCATTAGGGAAATAAACACCTTGATTTAACTCAACAAAATCAAAGCTTTTTTGTCCTATAACTACGCGACAAGGAGTATTATTTTCTGTTGGCATTCCTTCCCAAATCATAACGCGGTTATTACCAGCATCAGTCACAACTAAATTTTCTTGCCAAAATGTAATATCATGGCACCACCGCATACTCGAAGCTCCGGCAGTCCCACCACCATTCTCATTCCGAGAAAACATATCTGGTTGTCCCAAGACTAAATCAGCAGGTTGACCATTCTCGTTTGGTAACTCATTCCAAACCAATACCCGACGATTACCAGTATCAGCAACAAACAGCTTTCCTTTATGATAAAAAACACCGTAACACCAATTAAGAGTATTTGCTCCCGCTTCTTGCTCATCTCTATTTGGTCGATTATCAGTAAAATTATTTTGCCCTAGTACAATATCTGCCGGCACATTGTTATCTTGTGGAATTTCCTTCCAAATTAAAACGCGATGGTTCCAAGCATCTGCTACAGCTAAACCATCACCACAAACATAAATACCTGTTGGTACACTTAGCGTTGTGTTTCCTGGTGTACCTTTAGCATTTTGTCCTTCGTGAAAAAAATCAGATTGTCCAATTACCCAGTCAGCAGGTTGACCATCTTGAGTTGGTAAGTTTTGCCATCCCAATAACCGATGGTGTCCTGTATCCGCAACCCATAAAGGGCCACTTTGTGATGTTAAACAGGCGCCGCGCGGAGCGAACATAGATACTGCACTAGGCGCCAGTGGTACTGCAAATTCTTCACGTGTACCTAATATGATATCGGCACCTAAATTTGAAAAGGGCAAAAAGGACATGAACATTACCTATACTGCAACA
This sequence comes from Calothrix sp. PCC 7716, assembly GCF_019977735.1. Classification (GTDB taxonomy): domain Bacteria; phylum Cyanobacteriota; class Cyanobacteriia; order Cyanobacteriales; family Nostocaceae; genus Dulcicalothrix. Next base: position 3,712,377 of record NZ_AP025018.1, read on the forward strand.
ACTTTAGTAATTTCAGGACAGTATGCTTGAATAGTCTGTTCAATGCTTTGAGACAAAGTAAAATTAGAAGAGGGACAATTTTTACATGTGCCAATTAATCTAACTTCTACTGTATTTGGTAGTTTAATTGCTACTAATTCAATATCACCATTATGACTTTTTAAACTAGGACGGACTTCTTCAATAGCTGTTTGTAAACGTTTTTCAAGTGAAGGTAATGGTGGTTTCACCAATTCATGGTAAACCAGCACACCATATACTACTTCATCTTGAACTGCATTACGCAATGCCGACATTGATTGAAGCTTGACGCTTTTAATTAAACGCGCGAGTGCTTCTTTATGTAACGTTTCAATTGCCCTTTTCAACCCAACAGCTACACCTCGCTCTCGTTCATCCCAATCAGCTATAATTGCCTCAAAGCGACTAATTTCCGTAACCAACTCTTCCAAATCACTTTTATATATCATTTTATTACATAAATTAATAGCTTTTACGCATTGACTCAGAATTGTGACAATATCGTAAGTTATGCTTGTTTTCAGTGTAGCTATTCCATTATTAAATAAAGTATATATTCTTACTTTAATGAAATTGTCAAAAGAAACTTGGGTTACAAATAAGAAATATAATTTGTTTGTGGAAACGGCACCTCTATAAAAATAACCGTAAATATAACGATGTCAATTCAATTTTAAGTAATTATAACTATATAAACAAGCAAATATAAAAAATTGCGCTCAGATGAACAAAACTATTTTACGCTTTGTTCCCTATCGACATTGCAATCTCTATGTACCCCTTTCTCTGGAAGAGTTACAACAAAGACTAACAAAATTGTCGATTAATGGAATTGTAGAGAAAAATTCTGGCTTTCTATTTGGCGGAAATATACTATATTCAATAACAATCATAAATGATAATTATTTCCAAATTGATGGACCTGTGGGATATAAGAGATTACGTCTTTTAACCCAAGGTCAAATAAATTGTGGCGCCTCAACAAATAATGAAGTCAATTTAGAACTCAAAATGCAGGTAGCCAATCAAGAAATATTGATGCTGACAAGAATTTGGTTACTTTTTCTTTGTTTTTACATATATGCTAGTATTTTTATTGCAATTAAATTTGCTTTAATAGGTTTTGGACATCTGATATTTTTATCTCTCATTTGGTATTTGTCAGTACAAATTAACATTCGAGTTGAGACTAAAAAAATTATGAATATATTGAGACATCAATTGAAATCTCAATAATGATGGCGCCAAAACAATAAAAATAAAGTTTTTTTTAACGTAAGATAGTTTTAACAATAATTTTTAATATTTAAATTCAATGCTATCACCAAGTAATTCACAATTAGTATCACAACAGAGTCGCTTTATCTGGAAATTTCCTCAAATTCAAGGAAATGCCCCTCAAAGTAGACGCGGACATTCTGCAATTCGATATCAAAACTCCATGATTATTTTTGCTGGAGAAGATAATGAAACTAATATTACTCTTAACGATGTTCATGTACTCAATCTTAAATCCTGGACTTGGGAAAAACCACAGGTTTCAGGTAAAATTCCCCCTAACAAAAGTTTTCATACTGCTGTATTATATCAAGAAAAAATGGTAGTGTGGGGAGGATATGAAGAACAGGTAGAGGGAGGATATCTTTGTCACGATACAGATGTTTATATTCTCGAACTCAAAACCTGGCATTGGTCGCGAGTTATTCCTAATGGAACTCCACCAGTTGCTCGTTCTCATCATAGTGCAGCTTTATTTAAAGACAAATTATTTATTCATGGTGGCTCTTATGATATTTACTTTTCGTATAACGACCTTCATCTTCTCGATTTAACCACAATGTCTTGGCTGACACTAGAAGTTAAAAGTTCTCCTGGTTCTGCTTCTGGTGGATTGATAGTTCGCGACAATACATTAATCAAGTTTTTTGGAGATGGTGGTTATGAAGGATTCTGCTCAGATATTTTAACTTTAAATTTGACTGATTTAGATTCTAAAAATCTACTAAAATTGCAGTGGCAAAAAGCTAAATTTTCGGAAGAAATTAAAAATTATAGCGGTAAAACTATTTTATCTTTGTCGAATAGTGAAGATGAAGATGAAGATGAAGATGACGAAAATATTGATTATTTTTTTTATCCAGGTCGAACTATTTGCGGTTATGGGGAATTTGGAAATAACCTAGTTGTATTTGGCGGATTAGCTCCACAAGATGGTATTAGCCATGCGACAATTGGTAATTTAGTTTTGCTAAATTTACCTATAGAATCCGTGACTAATGGGATTTATAGTGCTATTATTCCTCAAGTTGACGGCAAATTTCCTGCTCCGAGAAATGGACATTCAACTATACAATTTAATCATCAAATGATTGTTTTTGGCGGCTTCTGGTTTGATGCTCCTGACGGAATTTGTAATTATGATAATGACATATATATTTTGGAAAGGCACCACGGGAACCAAACATAGATACTGCACTAGGCGCCTAAATCAGAAAAGGACAACTTTTACATGTACCAGTAAATCTAACCTCCACTACATCCGGTAATTTAATTGCCACCAACTCAACATCACCGTTATGGCTTTTTAAACTAGGACGAACCTCATCAAAAGCAGCTTGTAAACGTTGCTCAAGCTTTTGTTTTGGAGGTTTGACCAAATCATGATAAGCCAGTACACCATATACAACCTCATCTTTAACAGCATTACGCAAAGCTGACATTGAGTAAGACTTAAGACTTTTAATCAAGCAGTTATCGACGTATATTCCTGGTTTCTAGAATTTTTGCTCCCGTACTGACTATCTTGTTGGCGCCAGTCTATAAATTCTTAAGTTGCAAAAATAACAGGAGAAGCTAATTAAATTAACCTGTACCCCCCCTCCCCTAACTTTGTCTGGAAAAACTACTAGTACACCTTAAAGTATTGATATACAAAGCTATGATAATACCGAACAGAATACCGAACAGTACACTAAAAATACCGAACAAAATCAAATCGCTCAAGATTGTTCGGCTTCTTGTTCGGAATCTGAAATCCAATCTACGCAATCAATACAGCAGATACCGAACAAATTGGAAGATAAAGACAAGGGGGGGTACCCACAATTTCAGTAATCACAATACTGAGTCTTGAAAATATTGATTCTTAAATAAATATACGTAAAAAAGCTGAGTGAAACATCGGCGCCGAATATTGAGCTATCAGAGCCAAATAACTAATTATCACAGCACTGAAGTAGCAATATGTTTTCAAAGTGCCAACACTTTTTAAGCATCAATGCTTGAACTAATAGCCGTAATGCCTACAGGATTTGTTGCTATAAGCGTTTGAGGCGTTTAATGTGGTGAGTAAGAAGTGTTGATATTTTATGTTTTATGCCTACGATTAAAAACAGAATTACATTTCAGGCTAGCGACGAAGTAAAGGACGCTCTCGAAGAGTGCGCCGCTAACAGGGAACAGTCTGTAAGTGCCCTGATTGTGGGAATTTTGCGAGAGTACCTTATTAAGGAGGGGTACATAGAGAACCCAAAAAAGCGAATGGTAACAGCAAACCGTTACAAAACTTAACTAAAAATATTTCTTCTAATGTGTTAAGCGAAACTCCTTCTCGTGGTAGTCTAGTGCTTAACACAGATGATGGGATAAAAACTATTATGCAATTGCCAACAGTAACCGCACGGCAGGAAGGAGCTACCGAACTTAGGATATTCTTACTAGAGGAGGAGAAAGAGTTAGTTAAGCAAGTTGTAGCAAAAAAAAGTATTACCTTGTCACACTTGGTTAGACAGCTTTTATTAGCTTGGGCTAGCGAACAAAGCGATAACGAATCAAAAGCATCTTAACCGCAGTTAACCCATTATGGGCACTGCGGTATAAGTGCCTGTTCACGACTTAACGAGTAAGTGATAACTGGGATTTATTAAGCTTTGGCAAATATTGGAATACTGGGATAAAGACAAAGCTCCCAGTGCATAAAATTTGAATCATTCTAATCATATGAAGAATCTAGTACAAAGTCAACCAGAACAAATTAACTCATCAACTGCTAAAAAGCGTCACTACCCTATCCTGTGGGTATCTGATTTTATAGATGCATCCAACAGTCACCTCAGTAACCTTTTTGATATCAGAAGCTTTGAAGAGATTACTGATTACGTTGCGACTGATGCACAACACTATATTGTGGATGTTGGCGCCAGTGAAGAAATTATTAAGGCTATTGCTTGGACAGTGGGAGAATGTAGTATATGGCACTGTGAATCTAAGTTACCTCTTTCATACCTGGCGCCTGACCATGCCACATCTATTGAGGTATTTGACAATATTTTCAATCACTCAAAACCGATTGAAGATTGGTTGAAAGCAACCAACCAAGAGTCTAATAAATTACAACACCAGGATGCGGTTAATCTGGCACAAGTCGCAATTAGGTTGTTACAAGGCTCTCAAAAGACTAAGGAGCTTGATATTCTAAGGAGAAGGTGTAATGAAAACCCTTTCAATTGGAATAATCTTATGAAAGAGCTAGAGAACGAATTTCAAGAAGAGTTGGAACGTAGGGACATTGCTGCTAAACAAAAAACTCGGCGAGATAGATTAAGACTTGAATTATTAGCATTATCTGAAGAAACTGATATTCTTGCTTGGGATGACACGCTTAACGATATTGCTCAAAGATACGGTAAAAAGGTATCTAGACTTGAGTCAATGCTCGTTCAGCTTATTGATTCCACATCAAAGCCACAAGCTAGGCGCCTGACATCTCAAGAATTTTACGTAAACCAAACTTCGGACGTTGAATGGCTAATACCAGGATTGATGCCAGCAACGGGTGTAACTCTAATTGGAGCTAATCCAGGTGTAGGTAAAACAACACTAGGTTATGACCTTGCCGCTTCAGTGATTTACAACGAAAAGTTTTTAGATGAAAAACCTTTAAAAACTGGAAAAGTAATATTTGTAAACAGTTTCGGTGAAATGTCCGATAACGAGATGCTATCTTCATTCATCGATAGGCGTATAGGTGTATCAGATAAATATGAATTATTGCTTGACTGGGATATGACGCAACTGCCAAAGCTTGAAAAAATTATTGAGGAGTTGCAACCGACACTTATAGTGATTGATAGCTATAGAGGCATTACAGGTTATTTACCTAATTTCGATGAAAATAACTCGAAAGCAGGATTGCCTATTCGACGATTACAAGGCTTGTGCAATCAATACAAAACAGCAATGCTTGTAATTCACCACAACAAGAAATCTCAGGAATATGCAGAAATAGCTTGTGCAGCGGGTAACTTCTCTATCGCAGCTAGCAGTAGCGCTGTTTGGCAACTAGATAAAGACTTGGTTAGTAACACTATCAAACTATCAACAGCTAAGATACGCGGCGCCGAACGCAGGGAACTAAAAATAACCCTGGATGGGTTTGATAGACATTTTCAGGTAATTAGCGATAGTGCAAAACAGAATGAACAAGAGACTAAAGCTATCAAAACAAAAATAATTAACCTTTTGAGCTTAAATCCAGATGATGCGATGCCATTAAAGGATATACCTGGATGGATTGGAGAAAGCTATGATTCTACTCGCATAACAATAGACAGATTAATTAAAGAGGGTACTGTCTCTAAATTCTTAGGTGGCAAAGATAACAGAGAGAAGCTAGTTAAATTAACTCATACGGGAGCATCCCCTAACTTTCTCTTAAACACTACTACTAGTACATCTCAAAGTACTGATATACATACATTTGACGATACCGAACAGAATACCAAACAGTACACTAAAAATACCGAACAAAATCAAATCGTTCAAGATTGTTCGGTTCCTTGTTCTGTATCTGAAATTCCGTTTACACAACCAATACAGCAGATACCGAACAGTCTCGGAGACCAAGACAAAGGGGAAGGTGCCCATAATTTCAGCAATCACAATACTGAGTCTTTAAACATTAAAACTAATCAAGTAAATAAACGTAGATATTCGAGTGAAACATTGGTAGCGAAAGTCTCTTCATTAGAGGCACCAACACAAACCAACAAAGCTACTGATAATAAACCAACGGCGCCGATTAGTGCTAAAGCTCCTAACAGCCCAAGGCAAACTGATAAGGATACCCACGAAAAAATCAAGACAGATAGTGATAAACCACTGGATATTTTCCCAGTAGGAGCAAAAGTAAAGTCAAAAATTCATGGTTATCAAAAACACAAGATAGGTGAGGTAATTGCATATGAAGGTGATATACCTACTTCTGGTGTTGCGCGCGTCCAGTGGTATACCTCAGAAGGTAGTAAAGCTGAGGTGACTACAACTAATACCAGTGCTTTAAAACTAATTGAAGCTAACAAATAAATTTATGTAATATTCTGCCTTGCTTGCACTATCATTTGGTATAATATTAGTTGTACAACAACAGTACGTATCGGCTCAATAAGTTGGGGTAAATAGTGATTCTCTTTGTTGTTGGATATATTTATTATTTATACAAATAACTTAAGCCATGCGGGCGCAGAGCGCCCGCTGCGCCACAGAACGTTGCTAACAGTAATTTATATCAAGATAATATTAATTACGAAGTGGAAGAGCTAACTACATAACAATAAAAGATACGGGAGCATCCAATGAACGGAAGAAACATAATTATTCGGCGCCAGAAACCTTACTATATGGTTGGTCTAAAAAAGCCTATCTGCCTTCATTGGATGCTCCCAAAAGATACAAACTACAATAGCACTTCTTTAATAACGCACTTTCAAACGTACCAACAACAGCGTGGATTACCTGCATTGGCAAACACGGAAATTTTTATCCAGCACAAATACATGCACACCAATCCTTAAATGCAGTGAGTTTTTAATTTAACCAACAAGTTAATCTAAGAGTGTTTACCCTGACATACAAAATAATTCATCTTGCCAAAACAAGGGCTGATGGTTTTGAACACATTTATCTCTAATAACATCTCCCAAAGATGGGATATCATAATTCTTAGAAATACGGTCTTGTATGTACTTGAAAAAGCTTATTCCTAATTTTCGAGTAGTGGCAACAAGAGACATAAATATATCCCAAGCTCTAGTACCCTCACTCGTCTGAGTCGCATAACTAATGTTGCGTCGCTGCACCATTGTTCTGGCAGCTAGTTCAGCAGGGTTATTATGTAACGGCAGTTCAGGATACTCTAGAACTAAAAGTAACTCGGAAACTTTTGCTGCTGTTAACTTTTTTCGCTCGTCTAACTGCTTATAACCACTTTCAGTACCAAAGATTTCCCAAAATCTTGACTGAAGCCAAAGTTTGCTCTTTACAGAAGGAGAATCGCTATAAGCAAGCAGTTCCCGGTAGTAATCCCAAAACTCAGAAAGAAAGTCGTCTAAAATTTTTTGATGGCAGGCAACAAACGGAGTCAGTTTTTTATAATGGCGCCCTTCATGTACCCAACATAGAGCTAAATTATTCGTCAATAGTTTAAATTGAGGAGCATCATCACATACGAGAGTTTGTACTATTGGAATGTTGGTTTGCTGATGAGAAAAAGCAATCGCTGCCGCTTCTAATACGCGAGTACGATGTTGAGAACCTAGTTTCTTCAAATACGTATCAAGCAGAGAATTAAATTCTGACTCTGTAAAAACTGTTTCTTGAGGCAATAATTTAAGTTGATTACTCCACTTTACGGGTACATTCAAAGTATTCAATAGCTCATAGGTAAGCTCATTGAGAACAAACTCAAGCTTTTGTTTATTCTGTAATACCCCTAGTACACTTAATCTATCTTTTTTTAGAGTCGTTGAATAAACTGTATACAATGGGTTACAAACAACATTCGTAGTCTGATTTATGCCCTTAACACGCGCGGACGTTTGGTCTAAGTGCTGCCAAGTAGTACTTTCTAGCCCAGATATATATACTTCGTTATATTCAGATTCAAATCCAGAATCATTTTTAATTAGCAGATTTGACAAATAGCCTGCTGACATTGAAATACCAATATCTTCTAAAAATTCTAATAATTTACCTTGAGTCATATTGCCTCCATAGTACAGGCTTATGACTAAAGCTTTAATTCCTGGACCAAACTCTCCGTCGTAACCTGTTGGTAATGGCGCCAAGTATGTTTTACCTTCAGAAGCTGAGTAGAATTTTGGTTTCAGGAATAGTACATTATCGGTTTCAAGTGAGATATCTTGTATAATTACTTTTTCGTAACCCTTAAACTCCGCATCCGCTGGTAGCTCAGATTCTGGATACTCCAAAATCCATTCTCGATCTATCTTAATACTGGTGTTTTTACTGCTCTTAGTATGCCCTTTATGAGTTTTACGTTCTTTCTCTGACGAATGGTCTTTCTTAAATCCGCTCGTTTTATTGGCTTTGATGTCTGGCTTACCCTTCTCTCCTTTAAGACGATTGTTTTCATCCCGAAGTTTTTGAATTTCTTCTTCTAAACTTTTTATCTTTAAATTTTGTTCCTCTATTAAGTTCAGAAGTACTTCTATACTTTGCCGCAATGAAGCGTCTGCAATTCCTCTTGGGTCAATGCTTTGCAGCAAGTCAGGTACTAACTTTTTACTTTCTGGATTTTGCGTCATGTATCATATTCTACGGCACCATGTTACCAAAACAATATTTTATTTTTTCGTGCTACATATACGCTTTGAGGCACCACCATTAATGCATGACGTATCAGTTCAAATACATGAATAGCATAAGGCGCCTCTTTTTTAAGACTTTGAGGCAATAGGGCAATATCATTGGCTTTTATAAGCGTGCGATACGTTTACTTTACGCTCCTAATGGCGCCATGCTGTTGTGCTAGGAGGCTACCCCTACTTATTGAGCGGATACTTAAAATCTTCGGCACTTCTACTAGCTAGAAGCTTACCATCTGCACTAAAAGATAAAGACTGAACTGCTGCTTTATGTCCGCTAAAGAAACAGATTTTTTTTTCAGTTTGCTTATCTATCAGTTCAATTTGCCCATTTGTATCAGGTGTGCTTCTAGCGATAAAATAACCATCAGGACTGTGAGCTTCAGTTTGGATACCACTTGAATAACCCTTAAAGGTACGTGTTTCATGACCAATATTATGTAGTTCAAATGCTTTCCCTATACTTATCATTCCTAAAGTTTTACCAGATGTTTGAATATTATTAGCTAATGCCAATTGTACTTCTACATCAGTTTTGTGTGCTGCTTGCTCTAAGATAAACTGTGGCACATTATCCAGCTTTAAAATACTTCGTAGTGTAGGCAGGGGAATTTCTGCAACCAAGTTAGGATTTTCTAGTAGCAACAGTGAAAATACGGGGTTTTCTACTAATTGTGTTGGAAATTCGGCGCCTAATTTTAAAAGTGCGTCTGCTGGAGTATTTGGATTAGCTGCAACTGCTCTACGGGTCGCTTTGTCTTGAGAATGTGCTAACTCTAGCAGAAGTTCGGGGTCGGTGCTTATATTTTCTGCTACTATTCTTGCTTATTCTATATTGTTAACAAGACTAGTATCTATAGATTTAGGTGGAGTTATTTCATCCATTGTTAGAATTAGATTGCAAGGTGGATGCTAGCCTGTTGAGTGTTTGTAGCAGTTTTAGTACATGGCAATATTTACCACTGACTTTTTGACGCACACGCAAGCTCTAATTATCTATACTATTGCTTGTTTTGTATAATAGTCATCTTGGTAAATACGTAAATATGGTAGTGATATGAGTCAGACATGTGCCATTGTTTTTGAAGACAAGCCTGATAGTGCATTTACACAAGCTATTCAAGAAGGTATTAATCAGTTTAACCAAGAGCAAGCTGGAGATTATAATTATAAAAAGCTTTGTTTTTCATTGCGAGATTCTGAACAAAAAATAGTTGGTGGGTTGGTTGGAGAGACTTATTGGGATTGCTTTTATATTGAGTTGTTTTGGATTAGCGAGCCATATCGGAAAGGTGGGTATGGAAGTACTATTTTGCAGATGGCTGAGGATGAGGCTCGTGGTAGGGGTGTGAAACAAGTTTTTCTCAATACTTTTAGTTTTCAGGCGCCTGATTTTTATGAGAAACATGGTTATCGGGTGTTTGGTGAGTTATCTGGTTTTCCACCGGGTTATAAGTGTTGTTTCTTGACTAAGAATTTATGAATAGTCTTGTGGGATAGGCATCGTTGCCTGTCCATTGTTAAGTTCATTGTTAGAGGCGGGCAAGGATGCCCGCTCCACAAGATGTTGCTCCACAAGATGTTGTTCCACAAGATGTTGCTCCACAAGATGTTCTGCAAAATATTTATAGATACTGGTATTAGAAACTTGCCATTACCTATGAGGGGTGTCATAATGTAGGGGTCAAGTGCAGTAGGGGTATAAGCAAGTAGGGGTGAAGCCCCTCGAAGACAGGCGAAATAAGTAATTGGCGATGCATAGCGCCTTAATTTATAAATGATACCGTGATTTACACTGAACTTCAACGGTGGTTAAGTAAGAATTTCAGTGTAATCACGTATTCACTTTAGTCTTATTACTGCTCATAATATCAACCATAGCAGTTCGGTGAGAACCGAGGCTAGAATTCCTCCCTGACAAGTCGAAAAGCCTATCTGAATATGGGCAAAAGTTAAGTTAGAGAGAAAAATCCGGTGGGTAAAGCTCAGGAAATTAAAGGTAAAAAAATTAGTAAATTTCCTTACCTGTATTTTTTTGGCTATCTCGCATAAAATTTTTCTTGACCTTATCTTTTGCCCTTTATTTAAAGTCGTCAGTACTTACATTACCCTCCAAAAAGTAAGGTTTAAGCAATTAGAGTGTGCGCTGGTCGCATTGAAACAAAATTAATTTATAAAAGGATTGAGAATATGCAAAATAATGACTTTAACGCTTCGGGCAATGGAAGCGTCAATGGTAATGGCAATGGTAACGGTAATGGTAAGTCTAAACAGGCGCCTCCATCATCCAACTCCAGTAATATGCCGTCTTTAGGTATGGGTGAGTCGCGGGGAACAGGGGTAATGAGTAGCGCGCAGATGAATGCTGACTCTTTTAGTGCGATGCAAAAGGTTCTTGTAGAGTTACGAGTATCTAGAACACAAGGTATAGTTGGTGCATCAGAAAATGTTGGCGCCAGTATTGACAGTTTTCGACTCGACACTGCATATGAACCAGTTCCAGTTGCTCCATCTAGCAACGTTGTTGCAAGTATTATGGCTGCTAACGAAGAAACTTATATCATTCGCGGTGAAGTCGAAGAACGTAGAATTGCTGAACTCGAAGCTCAACCAAGTGTTGTTAAAGTTTATAAAGATACACCTATTGCTCCATTCAATCAATCGGTTTTGGAAAAGACTACCTACGATTTAGTCAAACCGATGGATGGTAAAGGTAACTGTCCTGTTGGCACTTGCGACTGTTCACCCACTACAGCAAAAGGCACAATTGCAGATGTAGCAAAATATTTTGGTGTTGACCAAATTTGGGCTGCTGGGTTTAAAGGTCAAGGTATTGTAGTTGGCGTTGTTGATGGTGGTATTACTGCTGAGGGGCGCCCTGTTGACCCATTTGAAGGTATTCGTCGCATTCCAAATGTAATTGGTGGTCCAGCACAAGATTGGGGAACCAAAGCGCGTTCTTGGGGTGAACACGGTAACATGTGTGCCACAGATATTCTCGGTATGGCGCCTGAAGCAAAATTATATGACTGTCGCATTGCTGGTGGTGATTCTATATCTAACGCTTTAGCTGTATTTCAATGGGCAATTAACCAACATCGTATTGATGGTACACCACATATTCTTTCCAATAGCTGGGGTATATATCAAAAAAGCTGGGATGAATTCTACGCGACCAATGCAGACCATCCGTTCACTCGTAAGGTTGTAGAAGCAATCAACGAAGGCATTATTATGCTGTTCGCAGCAGGTAACTGTGGTGGCACTTGTCCAGCAGACCGTTGCGGTGGTGATATTGGTTCTGGTAAAAGTATTTGGGGCGCCAATGGACATCCTTTAGTAATGACAGTTGGTGCTGTTAATAAAGACGAACAATTTGTAGGTTACAGTAGCCAAGGACCAGCAACACTCGACCCCAACAAACCAGATTTCTGTTCAGTTACACATTTCCGAGGTTATTTTGGCAGCGATAACGGTACTTCAGCGGCTTGTCCAATTGCTGCTGGCGTGGCAGCATTATTCACACAAGCAAAACCAGGCATCACCCAAGAGGAAATGAAAGACCTCTTTAAGCAGACTGCAAAAAATATTGGTGAACCTGGTTTCGACCAAAATACTGGTGCAGGTATTCTTCAACCCAAAGTTGCTTTTGACAAATTAAATCCTCAATTACCTCGTTGGAGCGAGTGGGAAAGCTTGGGTGGAAATGCCTTCTCTGCTCCTGGTGCTGTATCTTTAGGTGAAAAACGTCTTAATATTTTTGCTATCGGTGGTGATAGTGCCGTCTACGAAAAAACTTGGGATGGTACGACTTGGACTGAGTGGGAAAGTTTAAGTGGGTTTAGCTTATCGGCGCCTGCTGCAATATCACCAACACCTAACCGCATCGATACATTTACTATCGGTAAACAACGCCAAATACAGCGTTTATCTTGCAGTGATACCAGTTGGGGCGCCTGCGAATGGGAAAATTTAGGTGGTTTCTGTAAGCAAGGTGTCGCTGTCTCAGGTTGGGGTACACGTCAAGATGTATTTACTGTAGGTGCAGATAACGCTGTTTACCAAATGACTTGGGATGGTAGCACTTGGAGTAACTGGACGAGTTTAGGCGGACTTGCACTATCGGCCCCCTCCTCTGTATCTTGGGGTGAAAATAGAATTGATTTATTTGTACGCAGTGGCGACCATGCTATTTACCATAAATACTGGAATGGTCAAGTATGGAGTGATTGGGTATCTTTAGGTGGTTTATGGTTATATGCTCCGAGTGTCACTTCATGGGGCAAAAACCGTTTAGATGTATTCGCAGTTGGTACAGATAACGCAGTCTACCGTAAATACTCAGATGGCGTAACTTGGAGTTCCTGGGAAAATATCGGTGGTACAGCTATCTCGGCGCCTGCTGCAACTTCACAAGGCAGCAATAAACTGGATGTGTTTATAGTTGGTGGAAATAACGCTGTTTACAAAAAATCACTCTCCTAAAGAAGAAACCGGGTTTCTTGGAGAAACCCGGTTTCTAGGACTTAGTTAAAGTTTATACGCGATGGATGACGCGACATATAAAAAATGTCGCGCTTTTTTTATTTATTTAAAAAGTTAATTACGTTTTGAGCAATTACTTCATTACCATCTTTGGTAATTGTTTTTAATTTACTCGGTTGCTGAAATTCTTGGTTAAGAAAATCCCAGTCTCCTTCAAAAAATTCTTGTGGTGATAGAATTTTATGCTGGTTGCAATTTGTAATCCCTTCGAGTATGTAGGCAGCTTCAGCAAAGTTATCGCGCGTAATTGTGATTATAGGTATATTAAGTTTGCTTGCTTCGGCAAATGTTCCGTAACCAGGTTTAGAAATAACTTGACCGCAAACTGGCATAACATCTACTGGACGGTATTTACGGTCTGTAATTTTGATTATATTTGGTAATTCCGGCGCCGAAGCATCGAAGCTGATAAATTGCCAGTCGGGAAATTTATTCAGGTTATGGTAAGGAATTTCTTGTAAACCTAAACCACCAAACGTAAGTAACGCAGTTTTCTCTTTAGGAGCATTAATTTTCCATTTTTGGCTAATTTCTTCAGTAGAGTAATGGGGAGAACCACCAGTTAAACCTACATCAGTAATGTTAGAAAACATTGACATAGGTTCGTGGAAAGGAAGACGAAAAGTGCGCTGGCATTTGCTATAACATTCACCTATCCAGTCAGCAATGGCAATAAATTCTCCACCCCAGTCACGATATATAAAATCCCAACCAAAGTTTGTCATCATCCAACAAGGTATATTGGCCGCACTTGCAATTGGCGCCGTAAGAAAGGGGACATCTGCCAAAATTAAATTAACGCGGTTTTGGCGAATAAAGTTTACTTCCGAGGCAATTATTGAATTTTGCTTTTTCTTAATTTCTAGTAACTTAGACAACGTAGCATCCTTGTCCATTGTTAAACTATCAGCTTGCACCACACCTAAATCGTATGCACGCGGACGATGTATAAATTCTCCCTGTATATAACATTCTAATAACCATCGCGGCGCCGTAGTCACCAAAATCAGCAAAACATCAGGAAACAGTTTTTGAATAGTAGCAGCAACAGCAGCAGTACGTGTTGCATGACCAAAACCATGATTCGTGATAGCAATATATATAGCAGGACGTTCCATAATACCGTATAAAATACCGTAAAATACCGTAGGGGCAGGTTAACCAAGAGTTATAAGAAATATGCCGAAAACTCTTGAGAAGATGTAAAAAATGGTTGCGGAGCTTATCATTTTTTACATCTTCGTGCTTCAGCCAAGAGATGAAGGCTAATTAATGGCGCCGATTCCATTTCTGACGTTAAATATTTAACTTCTCTGATTGGCTATGTAATTTTTTACAGTTTCCGCGAGCTAATTACCAGCAGTAGAAACAAAGTAGCTAGGTGTCCATAAAGTTGGTATTTTAAGCAGTTCTGGAAATTCTTGTCTTAAATGATGTGATGCACGCCCCTTAATTTTCCGCATAATATCAGCCGGCGCATCTATGACTCGAACATTAAGAAATAAATGTACATGCAAAAAAGCATAATTTCCATTGCTATAATTTTCCATCTGTTTTCGGTACATACTGTAGCAATAATTTCTTGTAGCCTGTGAGCTATGTCCCCTACCAATACTTTCTTCCTGCGAAGAAGGTATCCAAACAAAGTGGTAGTTAAGCAAGCATACTGCGTTACCTTCATGACGATACTCATCAGGGTCAAAAGAAGCCATATTCTTTACAAAAAGATATTAATTTATTGTTTACAGTTATTGTATACTAGTCAGCAATGAAGTCAATAAATTAATTAAAGAGTAAGGAGGTGATACATGCGTGCAGGTAAGGTGGAACTTTAAGCTAAAGCCAAATAAAGAACACGTAGAAACAATGGAACGTTGGCTGGTTACGCTTAGAAAGCATCGTAACTATGCACTGCGTGAAAGAGAGCAAGGATATAGCACAAATAATCAAGATGTGGAGTCAGAAATAGTTTACGCATTTGGTAGTTACTGTGACTTAGAAACACGTGTTGAGTATGGTGCGTGTTGCCCCTTGACATGTCCAGTTCTTAAACATGGTGTGGTACCAGAAAAAATATCTATTGCGTTCAAAAAAACTAAAGAAAAGTTTGATGCAAAGACGGGAGAGTTAATTAAACCTAGTATTGTAAAATGGGATGACGCAAGCGGTATACAGAAAAAAGTAACCACAGAGTTACGCGGTAAGTCTCCATCCTTTGAAGAAATCTATTCTGCTGTATTGCAAGGTAACTTAGAAAGACTGGATGACGCTTACACTAACTTTTTTAAGCATGGACGTGGCTATCCAAGCTATATAACTCGACTCGATTCGTTTGAATATAAGCCCGGTCAAGCTAAAATTGGGTTGACTAATAAAAACTACGCCACTGTCTATCTTCCTGGCATTGGAAACGTAAAGTTCCATAACAGTCGTAAAAAAGAATTCAGTAACGTAACTGACATTAGAAGCATTACAGTATCAAGGGAAGCAACATACTGGTTTATTTCCATCATTGTAGAAATTCCTGATTTAATTCAAGAGCAAGTACCATTTGAAAAAGTCAAGTCAGTAGTAGGAATTGATGTAGGAATCAACAAGTTAGTTGCATCCTCGAATGGCAGTTTTGCTATTAATACAAGACCTGCAACAAACAAAAAAACAGCGCGACGTTTGGCAATGCGTCAACGCAGTATTGCCCGCAAAGTTAGAGGTTCAAGAAATAGAAAAAGAGCAGTAATAAAATTAGCAAGAACTAAACACAAAATTGCAGCCACGAGAAATGGCCGCAATTGGAAAGTTGCTAATGATATAGTAAAAACCGCTGATGTTGTGGTGCGTGAAGACCTTAAAATAAAGAACATGGTCAAACGCGCCAAACCAAAACATGACGGTAAAGGCGGATATGAAAAGAATGGTGCCTCTGCCAAATCAGGGTTAAATAAATCAATTTTAGATTGTGGTTGGGGAGATATTTTTAACAAAATAGCTTGGCTTGCCCTAAAAGCAGGAAAGCATGTAATTGCTGTTAACCCAAAACACACGAGTATTGAGTGCCCAGCGTGCGGGCATATTGATAAAAGTAACCGTGAAGGTGAGAAGTTTTTCTGGGTTATGTGATATACAACGTCTACAAAGCCTACTACACAACACTTTCATCCAGAAATATTTTTCCACAAAGTAAACAACACAAACTATTTTTTCTGTTTAAGCGTCTCGATGGGGTACTCAGCTAGCATCTGCTTAAACGGTACTGGTCTACCTTGGATTGTATAGACAATTAGTTGACCATCATCACCTTTGGTACTTGCTATTACCAACCCTTGTTTTCTAGCTAAATTAAACCACTCATTAAAAATATCTCGTTCTCCTTTTAATAAAGAAAGATTTTTTTCGTCAGGCATCCAGCCATCTTGTATTGCCTTGTTTAGCCAACCTCCTGGATTTTTAATTTGTTGACCATGCTCAATTGTTTCTTCAAGAGACTTTATGGCAGCCAAAACAATTTCTGAAGATTTAGATTGAATTGTTTTAGTTAGAGTTGTATTTAAAGTAATCCCTAGTTCAGCTAACTTAGATTTAATCTGTTCATTAATCGTTGGCGCCTGAGAACCTGTTTTTTTATCAAACGGTGTAACTTTAGTATCTGTTATGGTTAACGCTTTGATTTGGCATCGACAATCTTCTAACTCTTGGTTAATTAATTCTAAGCTTTTTTTCAGGCGAATATTATCTGATTCAACTGAAGCTAATTCGTAGTTCCTGCCTTGCACAACTTCAATATGCCGTCTTAATCCTTCAATCTCAGCTCTAAGTTTTTTGTTCTCTTCTTTTATACTATAAATCAGTACTCCTTTTGATTTATCAGAAGCTGGTTGGTATCGTTTTTCTTGGGTTGGTATTACAACTGTTTGTTTTTGCTGTTCTCTAAGATATTTAATTCTATCTTTTAATTCTTCGTACTTGTACAAGTAGCTAACTGAGACACCAGCCTGTTGTGCAATACTTCTGAAAGTAATTTCTTCACCACGTGAACTTAATTTAGCTATTGCTTTTTCTGTTTTTTCAATAGCTTCCTTTTTTTTCAACTCAGCGGCAGCCACTAATAATTCCGGATTTCCTCCTTGATTACCTTTAGCCATTAGTTTCATCTCCTAATTTTGGATAACTCTCGTGACCGTAAACTACATCTTTTTGTGAGAGACCACGGATTATATTGTTTAGGTTTTCAACAATGGGAAGATTATTTTCTACTTGTCGTTCCCACTGTTTGTCTCTAGCATTTTCAATTAGCTTGACAGTTGACTCTAAATGTTTTTTGTGAGTTTCTAAATGTTCTCTTGTTGTACGAAAGTGTTGACAAGCTAAACATGGACTTCCTTGGACTGGACAATTTTGGGTAATAGGTAAAGCACAAAAACCGTCTGCCAAAGTTTGAGCTTTCATGTTTTTCTTAATCCATTGCATCTCAGTTGTATCTAAATCTGGATTTTCAGATATAATTATTTCACCTTTAATATTGACTACTCTACCATCCCAAAATTTATTCATCTCATGCTTCATTGTTTCGTCATGAATATGGGCATAGCACATTGTCATTTCTGGTGACTCGTGACCAAGACGCTTCTGCACTATATGTTGAGGAACTCCAGCATTAATTAACTCAGTTCCATGTGTATGTCGAAAACTGTGACATCTATGAATAGGATAAATCTCTCCTGAAGAACCTCTAATTTCTTTTTCATTAGCTAATTGACTTAAATAACCTCTGAGAACTTTTTGCCTCATTCGTTTAGGTATAGGAATAAAGTGTTGAAGTTCTCTATAAGGAATTTTTCTAGTTGTTGCTGAAGTTCTTTTATAAGTATAATCTTCAAACCACGAATAACTTTTGGTTAAACAAAATAAATAATCAAAGTCTTTTCCTAGCTCTTTTCTGATATACTCTTGCTGTTTTTGAATATCCGAAGCTAATTCTCTGGCTACTGGAATAGCAAGTTGCTTCTTCATCTTAAATTGGTAAATATTTAGCCACCATGTTCCTGTGCTATCTTGACGAATACAGTCAAAATTAAGATAACATAGTTCTGATAACCTTATTCCCGTTTGTCGCAAAACTTTTACCATTAGAGCAACAGGTTCTGGAAGTGCCATTATGTTATCGTCAATTTGTTTGATCACGTCAGGCGGAATAAATTTTGGTAGTGACTTGATTCGTTTAGCAAAATCTTCAGGATATACTAAAGGCTCTTTATAAATATTAGCCCAATCAAATCTAGCGCAATTCTCTAGAAATAGTTTTAAACAACCGAGTCGTCCATTCCTTGTGCTAGGACTTTTTATTTTTTCCCTTAAATATACTAAATAGTTGACAACTAAATCACGATTAATTTCCGACTCTTGTAATGAACCATATTTTAGTTTCAGGAATCTGTAAAAATATTTGAGGTCATATAATCTGTTAAAAATAGTAGAAGTTGCATCACCAACACCAATTCTATATTGAATCCAATATTTAACAGCTATCTTCAGCCAGTATAGTTCAATATCTGAAAAATTTAGCAAGCGCTTGGAGCAAGCAATGTCAGGTTCTAGACCAAAAACTGTGACATTCCAAATATCTAAATTAAACATTTCTGACACAGAAAGACCATCGAATGAGATATAACTGTTTGATATTCTTTTGGGATTTTTATTAAAATTTGTTTGGCAGCTTTTACACTTGTACATCTGCTCTCCTGTATCTCGACTCTTTCCTGCTTTTTTAAGATGACTGCTTCCACATTTGGGGCACTTTAACTCTTGCTCGTTATTGTAATTTTTATTGTTCTTGTTTTGTTGCAACATCTATTTATCCTTGGATACTAAATATTTTTCGTAAGCTTCTCTCATGTCATCATCATTAAGATGAACATAAGTATTAATTGTTGTTTGGATACTACTATGACCTAAACGTTTCTGTACATAAGCCATATCTATTCCTGATTTGATTAACTCAGATGCATGAGTATGACGAAAAAGGTGAGCATTTATTTTTATTCCTGTTTGTTTTTTTAGTTTTTTAAATAAACCAGTTACAGTCGAATATTGCATTGGGCTTCCGGCTTCACTTTTCCAAATATTGACAAATACATAATCTGAGTCAACATCAGGATATTCGTTAATTATGTAGCTGCTATAAAGCTTCATTAAAGAGCCAGGTACTTGTAAAATTCTTTCATTTCTTGACTTACCTCTGGCATTGTTAAAGTTATTATTTCTCGTGACAATACGAATTTCATTTTTACCCGCGACTGAATTAATATCTTCGTGTCGTAGTCCTAACGCTTCTCCTATTCTCATGCCTGTTTCATAAAGAAGCATAACTAAAAACTTATCTCTTTGAGAGTGACAACAATCGACAAGTTGTTTAATCTGTTCTAAATTTAAAATTCCTGGGAAAACTTTTGGCTCTTTTAGTTTCAGCAGTTTTGTTCTAACTGCTTTGTTTTTAGACATTTCATACAGCAAAGGTTTGTACTTGCGATTTGCAGGATTAATGTACCGATAAGCATCTACTGAATTTACTGTCCCATTACGTTTATGAAACTCGTAAAAATTGTACACAGCTGATAGGATTGTGTTGATAGTCCTTTCTGTCCTTTTCGCTTCTTGCTGCTGTATAGAAATAATTCTAGGATTAGGACTACGTAGCCAAAGTATAAAATTGGCTAGATACGATTGATTGATTTCCCTCCAATCAAACTTAGAATCTTGTATAAATTCCCATAACAGCTTGAGATGGTAAGCGTAGTTTGAGACTGTATTTGGCGATTTTTCAATGCTTTCTAGGTGGCGCAAATAGTTATTAACTGGGTTGATAGGTAAATAGTTATCATCTATCAAAATCCAGGTATTCTTCCCGTTGCTAGGGAGTTTTATTCTTTGTACTTTCATGAGCTTTGTAGGCTCTGTAGACTTATACTACATAACATACTACACAAGGATACAAATCCTGTCAATAGTTTTTGTTGTTGTTGTTATATAATAAGATTTGTCTATCTCACATAATGTGTACTAATTGTGGGCACACTGACCACGCTGACACGAAAGCGAGCAGAACAATTGCTAAAAAAGCAGGGTTAGATTTCCCTAAAAATAATAAGTCTCTACGTGCGGACTGCGCGAAAGTTACGGCTGTGAAGAGAACAACCGATGGAGTTGTGTCCAGCAACCAAGCCTTTGGGGTGAGTGGAATGCAGTTGTCCCTCTTTGACACAACTGTGTATCACTCCCCCGACAAACGGATAACTAAGAAATACGGCCGAACTTCTTAGTGAATCACCGTGTCTTTAGACCGGTGAGCGTCAAAACCTATCACAACAAACTCGTAAACCTGCCCCCCCCACACGCCAATCAAACACCAAATTCCCGAACCGCCGCAACCAAATCATCAATTTCCGATTCCAGAGTAAAATAATGCACACAAGCACGCACACAATCAGGATTTGCAATAGTCCGAGTTAAAATATTATGTTGTGTCTCTAGATAACTAACTAATTTCTGGTGTTGCATGTTTATTAGTTGAAATGACACTAAACCGCTTTGTGGTGGAGAGGTTAGCAAGCATTTGACTTCAGGTAGTGATTGTAATTTTTGCCACAAATACTCACTATTTTTCAATATTTGCGACGAACGTTCCTGAATACTTCCCCACTGTTCATGAACTATCATTGCCTCCCGTAGCCCTGCAAGTAGCGGTATATCAGAAGTTGCCACCTCAAAACTTCGTCCATCTGGTTGCCAGTCTTGCGGTTGTCCCTGTGTATCTGTTATTACACTACGCCATCCCACAAATGTCGGTAACAAATTTTCTCTAACTTCTTCCCGCACGTACAATCCACCTAACCCGGCGGCGCCACACATCCATTTATGACCAGTAAAAGCATAAAAATCGACTCCCATCTGATTCAAATCCAAAGGCATCGAACCAAACGACTGCGCTGCATCCACTAACAACAAAGTTTTATTCGCTCGACACAATTGAGATATTTTATCAACTGCTAAAACCTCACCCGTATTCCACAATATATGACTAATAGCTAGCAAACGAGTATTCGGACGAAGGTGTTGGGCTATTACATCAACAGGGTTTTCTGCTGCGAGAATTGGACAAGTTGTAATTTCTACTTGAAAACGGCGCCTAATAGCTTGAGCAATTGCAATTACAGCATGATGCTCACAATCTGTAAGTAACAAATGGTCACCTGGTTGCCAATTTATACCCCACATCGCAATATTACAACCCACGGTAACATTTTCTGTAAGGGTGATTGTTTCAGATGTAACATGTAAATGCGATGCAATGCTATTGCGTGCCGTCGTTATTTGTTGATTCATCCAGGAATACACCGCATTACTAAATGGACCTAGCTGCTGCGTTTGAACTTGTGCAGTAATAACTGCGTCAATAGCAGCTTGTGGCATTGGGCCCTGTCCACCATAGTTAAAGTAAGTCTTATTTGCCAATGCTGGAAACAAAGCGCGATGTTGATATAGTTTATCTGTCATATTACGTATGTTTTACTCCTATTCGTACCAAATTATTGTTAGCCTAGAGAGATGTTAATTAACGCTGAACTTCTGCTGCAATTCCAACGCTGTAGGCGCCGACCGTTTTTAGACATCTACGGCGACTATACATTGCGTTCTGAACCGACCGATTTACTGGTTAAACTTCAACAAGATAAAATTAACCACCAAAAAAGTATTTTACGACGCACTGAGTACATTCGTCCCAACTATCGACCGCGTGATTGGCGTGCGGGTGCGGTGGAAACTTTGGAATTGATGCAGCAAGGTGTTGATTGTATCTACCAAGGGGTTTTATTGGCAGATTATGCTGATATTGAATGGCGTACCCAAGTCTCAAATAGTTTACAACAAAATATTTTGAGTGCTGAGTTAGCTGCTGTCTCTTCCGTTGCTGAAGACAACGAAAGTGATAATAATATATCTACGCTTACTTTCTCGCTTGAAGATTCTTTTACTAATTACACGGCGCCGCCATTATTTTCACCTTATGTTCCAAGTCGTGAGTATACACTAGTAAGCTGTCCTGATTTATTAATTAAACAACCAGGAAAATCACGATTTGGCGATTTTCAGTACATCCCAACCACTATTGAACTTGGTAAGCGTCCAAAACAAGAGTATCAAGTTATTGCTGCTTACCACGCCGAAATACTTAGAATAACGCAACTCGTCGAACCTACAACTGCTGGGTTGATACTGCGCTCCAAAGAAACGAGCTATCACGTTGATTTAAAAAGATGGTCTGTGCAAATGCAGCGAATTTTATCGCAATGCATAGAGTCACTCGAAGCAGAAATCGCACCCGATATATTTATCTCACGGCAAAAATGCACTCTTTGTCATTGGCATACCGATTGTTATAATGTTGCGCGCGCTTCACGTCATCTTTCGCTAATGCCTGGAGTGACTCCAGTTCGTTATGCTCAACTTAGAGCTATTAATATTAATACTCCCGAAGCTCTAGCTAATACAAACCCCTTAATGCTCGAAAATTTACCTGGATTTGATAGTTATATTGCCCCAAAGCTGGTAGTACAAGCTAAATCAATAACCGAGAATCGCGCTTTGCTACTTCAACCCTCAACACGCAAAGTAGAAGAAAATATCAGTTTAACCCAACCATATACATATACAAGTATTTCTTCGTTACGTCAAAGTCAAATAGCCGTTAAAGATATTCGTCTAGAATATCCTGTAGAACTTTACTTTGATATAGAAGCACAACCCGATTTGAATCTTAATTACTTACTGGGAGTGTTGGTTGTTGATAAAATAGCACAGACTGAACAGTTTTATTCGTTCTTGGCAGAGAAACCTGAAGACGAAGAGTTAGTATGGCAGCAGTTTGTAAACTTAGTAAATCAGTACCCAGAGGCGCCTATTTACCATTTTTGCGTGTATGAGTTTGATACCGTCAAACGACTTGCGAAACTATATCACACTCAATACGATGTTGTGTTGCCAATACTCAGTCGTTTTGTTGATGTGTATGAAGAACTTATTAAAAATGTGGCTTTACCCATAGAAAGCTACGCACTCAAAGTTATTGCTAAGTGGTTAAAATTTGAATGGCGTGATAGTGATGCTAGTGGTGCTAAGTGTATTTACTGGTATGACCAATGGTTAAAAACAGGCAATCATGCGATGCTTTCAATCATTCAGCGTTATAACGAAGATGATTGCCATGCTACACGTTGTGTCAAAGACTGGTTATTTAAATTCTTTGCCGAAGCTTAAATTTATCAACTCGAATTAATTATGATATTGTGTTGGTGATTTTGACGAGATGGCTATAGTTATGCAACTTATCAGAAAAAACAAAGCCTTACAATTAACTGTTTTCTTTTGTATACCTATTCTAATTATTAGTTTATTTTTTTTTAATCAACCTTCATCTGCGGTTGAGATTACTGGTATCGAGTTTATTGGGCAAGCTGTTATTCCAACAGGTACGATTTTTCAAAATACACCTATTGGAGGACTATCTGGCATTGCTTACGATGATACCAAGCAACTTTATTATGCAATTTCAGATGACCGCAGCGAAAAAGCCCCTGCACGGTTTTATACTTTTAGAATCGATTTGAGTCAGGGAGTACTCCTCGATGGAAAGGTGGCGCCTGTTGGGGCTACTTTATTAATAGATAAAAATAATCAGAACTTTGCCAGAAGCACTATCGACTCTGAGGGAATTGCTTTAACTAATCGAGGTACTGTATTTATATCTTCCGAAGGTGATGCGGCAAAGTTCATTAACCCCTTTATCAAAGAGTTTTCGCTTGCTTCGGGTAAAGAAGTTAGTAGTTTACCTATCCCAGATAAGTTTTTACCTTCACGTGATGGTAAAAAAGGTATTCGCAATAACTTAGCATTTGAAAGCCTGACGATTACACCCGATAATAAGTATTTATTCTCTGCTACAGAAAATGCACTCATTCAAGATGGTCCCGAAGCTAAACCAGGTCTTACCACATCTAGCCGCATTTTGCAATATAATCTTTCTACTAACCAGTTAGAAAAAGAGTATTTATATAGAACCGAAGCAGTAAAGCCATTGATTAACATCACTGGTAAATACGCTCAAGGTTTACCAGACTTACACGCGATTGATAATCAAGGACATTTTATTAGTATCGAGCGCGCTTTTACTGGTTTAGGGTTTGCAGTTTCGCTATTTCAAGTTTCCCTTGAAGGCGCCACTGATATTCAAAACGTTGACAGTCTTTCAGAGGTAGACACAAAAGCTATCATACCTGTTCAGAAAAAACTACTGTTAGATTTACGTAAACTTGACGTTTCTCTCGACAATATAGAAGGTTTAACGCTCGGTCGTGTTCTACCTAATGGACAACCTACCTTAATTGTTGTCAGTGATAACAATTTTCAGAAAATCCAGCGTACACAATTCATCGCTTTCAAGCTTAAAACTGAATCACCATCACGATTACAACGACTACTACGTCGCTTATTCCCACAATAATATAAGTAGGGCGGCTATGCCACACATACATAAGTATATGTACTGAACTAACCATAACCGCTTATTGAGCGGTTTTTATGTTTCAGTGGATTTTCTCATATGGATAGCTTGAAGTATGTGTTAAACCTTAGTGTAGATAGTTTTACACGAACTATTTATTGACTTTATATATATTTTATTTTTACTTGAACTAATTTTTATGGACTCTATTCACTTTTTTTATAATAGTGATTTGTATCATCGCTATACTTAAAAGTAAATACCTGTAAGGTCACTTAAAATTATGGAATGAAAGCTTAATATTTATGAAAACTTCTATGTTGTCGGATATTCAAAATGAAGCAATGCATAAGGCAGAGTTAGACGGATACATAGGAAAATTTTTAAATAATCGTTATTTAATTAGAGATTTAATTGGCAAAGGTGGAATGGGCAGGGTTTACCTGGCTGAAGATGCTGCTAAAGGTGGAATGCCTGTAGCTGTCAAAATTCTATCTTTAAGTATTGATAACCAGCAAATCTCACAACGCTTTGGTAGAGAAATTTTTATCGGCGCCCAATTAGGACGTAAGAGTAAACAAATTGCTCGCGTTTTGAGCTACGGCATCACCGATGATAAAATTCCGTTTTATGTGATGGAATACCTACAAGGTAGAAATCTCAAAGCTATTATTAAATCCAATTCATTAAATTTAACTAAATCATTAGAAATTCTCTATCAAATTTGCTTAGGTTTACAATGCGCGCATCAAGGTATTAGCCTCAAAGGTGAAATATACCCTGTTTTACACCGCGACATTAAACCTGAAAATATCTTTATTGCCGAAGATTCAAAACAAGGGGATGTAGTAAAAATACTCGATTTTGGCATTGCTAAGTTCTTAACCGAACGTGCTGGAATGACGCTTACAGAATCTTTTATTGGTAGTTTGCCTTACTGCTCTCCAGAACATATGGAAGGACGCAAATTGATAGATGTGCGTTCTGATATATATAGTTTGGGAGTACTAATGTACGAAATGCTTACAGGAGAACACCCTTTTGCCCTCAAAACCAATTCGTTTGGAGATTGGTATCAAGCACATAAGTTTCAAGCACCACCAACATTTAAAGAAATTAACCCTGACTTGAAAATTCCCAGAGAGCTTATTGAACTAGTAATGACTTGTTTAGCAAAAGAAGTCAAAAATCGTCCTCAAGATATGGGAAAAGTTTTAAGTAGTTTGGAGCGTATCCAACAGTTGGAGAATGGCGAAGTTCTTAACTCAACAAACCAATCTTACAATTCCGCAAATGTACAACTAGTACCCGTTACCTCAATATCCGAAAAAATTTGTTTGCAGAAAACATGGCCTGTGAACAAACCAAAGGCACTTATTTGCTTTCCACATCTACTACAATCAACCCAAGGTAGCATCCCTACCCTATGGGCAATGTTACCTAAAAAAGAAATAGATGTACTAGTTAAGCAAATCAGTAATACTGAATTTATCTTTCAGAAAAATTTGTACCCCTTATTGCTTTGGGTAACAACCTTATGTGATAAAAAGTTTGATTTAACACGCTGGTTGTCGTATTTTCTCGACATGAAAGATAGCAAGAGCCAAAAAATTGCACAAGCTCTTGTGAATACAGGTTATTACCATTTACTGTTTTTCTCGCTTGAGAATCCGGGTAAGTGTGAAAAAGTAATAACCCTCACCTTGTCTGCACTTCAACGTCAACAAATTATTGATTGTTTAGAGTCGATTGAAAATACAAAGTCAATTATCGAATTGAATGAGAGCAAAAATATGTTGCGGTTACATCTGGAAAAAAAGAAGCCAGAAATTATCAGCCAATTAGCCGAAAACCAGCGAAATCAAAAATTCAGCGTTCGAGAATGGCTTAACTATGCTGTCTCCAAAGTCTCGCGCGTCGTCTCACGCCCAGTATTTCGAGGCAAAAGTGTATAAATAAGTACAAAAAAATCTTAATTGGCGCCACTTGATAAAATTTAGTTGATAAAATTCAAAGAGGCACTTGACAAAATTATTTTATCTGAGCATAATGAATAAGTTGCCGAAAAGAGCAGACGCTCTTTAAAAGAAACTACTACTTGGGGTCGTAGTTCAATCGGTTAGAGCACCGCCCTGTCACGGCGGAAGTTGCGAGTTCGAGCCTCGTCGACCCCGTCTCAAAACGTTAATAATTTACTGAAGGCTGACGCTAACTGAGTAATGTGACTCATTGATAGTTGCTACTTCCAGTATGAAATCTCCGCGTGTGGATACTGAACCTTGCCATTGGGTTGTTTGGTTCACAGATGTAGTTATAGCGGTGGCAATAGTAATACCATCTGGGTCGATTACTTTTATATTTATGTCACCTTCTAGTAAATCTAATGTTAGCTGTTGTCCTTGTTCGCAAGTGATTGTATAGCGAGCAATTTGATTTGCTCTTGATTCTCCTTCGAGTACGGTATTCCCAGAACCTTGTAAAATGCTAATTGGTGGAACCGTTATTAGCTGTGAGTCTCCAACTTGTTTCTGTGTCTTAGATATAGAAGTGCGAGGAGTACGGATTTTCAATTGATGTTTATTTAAATAAACCCGTAAACCTGCTACCATCCATCCTGTTATTATTAAAGCCAGAGCTGGAGCAATAAGAGGTACCCAGCCGGACTGCATAAAAATATAAAATGTAGTTACTAGCAATACGAGCAATATCGCAACTTTGCTAGGGAATAAAACCCAAAAGCGACGTAGTGGCCACGAGAGAATACCTCCAGCGAGTGCCCAAAAACTAATCCATGCTATTTGCTCATATTCTGACCAAATTTTTAATAAAGGACGATTATTAGTTACAGCGTTCAAAATTTGACTAACTGCTTGTGCTTGAAGTTCTACACCGCTAATTCGGCGCCGTTGACTATAGGGAGTGTAAAAACCTGGGTTAGATTTTGATATACTCGTGCCAACTATAATAATACGGTCTTTCACCGATTCAGGGTTGATTCGATTTGCCAGCACCTCATCTACAGTAACTTCTTGTGCGACTTTACCGACTGAATGATAATCAAGCATAATTTCATAACCCCGCGCATCAGGTGTTCTACGATACCCACCAGAATTAGAATTGAGGGGTTGTATTGAGACTTGTCCTATTTTCCACTCCCCTTTTGGAGTAAAGTTAGCTTGTAAACCTTTCTGTTGAAGAAATTCAGTTGCAAGTAAAGCTGCAAAGGAGTATTTAGCTGTGCATTTTTTGCTGATGTCAGGATTGGCAAATAGTAAACTGCGTCGCACAATATTATCGTCGTCTACCAACACATCGTTAAAACCGATGTTTTCGATTGGTAGTGAAGGTGGTAAAATTGCTGGTTGTGATGAGCTACCAAGACTACAAACACCAATAATATTATTATTTTGATTATTCTTTTCCCTATTAAAAACAGCTAATTTTTGTTGAGGCTTATATAAATTTAAGCCTATTACACTTGGTTTGTAAGATTGAAGCTTAATTAATAGCTTATTTATAGTATCGTTAGATATGTTTTCATCACCAACATTAACTACTAATAAGTTTCGGTCGGTATTGTGGTTCGCTTGTTCTTCGTAACTTAAACTTTGGTAAAACTCAGTTGTAAACCGCAACCGCATCATTCGGTCGTAAGCTGCAAGTTCCAATGGTTGAAATAATTTTAGTTCACGAACTCCCAAAACCAATGCTATGGTTATTAACCAACTGGCGCCAATAATACTTAAACCACTACGATAAAATTGTTTCCAAGTGTAACGTTTATTTGCTAAATCCGGATTTGTTATTTCTTGTAAAGCTTGTAATACTTCAGTTGCAGATTGATAGCGAGTACGATAATCGTAGCGCACCATCTTATCGATAATATCCGCTAGCTTGTTACTAACTCTAGCTTGATGGCGCCAAACTATTTCACCAGTATTAGGGTCTTCGGGTAACTTTGAAGGACGTAAGCCAGTTACCGCCTGAATTGCTACTATACCTAATGCGTAAATATCACTATTTAGTCTCGGTTTACCAACAGATTGCTCATTTGGCATATATCCTTGAGTGCCAATTGCAACACTCATTTCCGATTGCCCCGAATTATTTGGTATTTGACGAATTTGTTTAACCGCACCAAAATCAATCAAAACCAACTTGCCATCGCTTGCACGCCGAATTAAATTGCTCGGTTTAATATCCCGATGAATACAGTTGTGCGCGTGGACAAATACTAAAATACTAAGAATATCTTGCAAAAGCATAATTACCTGGGCTTCATCAAACTTAGCATTATTAACTAACTCATCAGACAGTGAAATACCATCAATAAATTCTTGAACTAAGTAAAATTCCTCGTTTTCTTCAAAATATGCGAGTAATTGGGGTATTTGCTCGTGGCGACCAAGCTGCTCAAGAATTTCTGCCTCTGTATTAAATAGGCGCCGCGCAAGTTCCAAAAAATTTAATTCCCTACTGGCAGGCTGGAGATGCTTGACAACACATCTAGGATTACCAGGGCGCCGAGTATCTTCGGCAACATAAATGCGCCCAAATCCCCCACCTCCAATAGCTGCGATAATTCGATAACGTCCGTCTTGTAGACTCTTTAGCATCGTAATAGGATATAGAAACCCTGTTTCTAGAAACCGGGTTTCTTAAATCTTAGTATAAAGTTGACACTACTTGTAGGTTGGGTGTAAACGGAGTTTTCCCGAAGGGTAGGCTTTGCTCCCCCCAACTTCCAAGCTACGATTAAATATTTGTAACATAATCTACATAAAACTTCATAATTAATCTTTAATACAATATATTTACAAATAGTTTTTAGATAAATGATAAGAGCTAACTCGACATTTCAAGTTATCTGTGTTAGCTAGATTATAAATAACGAAAAAATAATAAAACCTTTAGAAAACAATAAATAGGCGATAATAGCAACTAAAAAGGTTGACTTTAATGACTGATTTCATTAATTATCTTAAAGACACTGGACATTAGCTAGTGAGGGAAAGATGCATATAGTCGTTGTAGTTTTACTTGAAATTCTAGTAGTAATAGGGTTATCAAGGTTTGTCGGGGTGGCATTTAGATGGATTAATCAACCATTAGTAATCGGTGAAATTGTTGCTGGCATTATGCTGGGGCCTTCGCTACTGGGTCTGGTTGCTCCTGGGTTTGCAGCTACTTTATTTCCTTCTGAAGCAGTTCCTTTTTTAAATATGCTGTCGCAGGTAGGGTTAATATTTTTCATGTTCTTGATTGGGTTGGAATTAAACCCAAAATACCTGACAGGCAATTTGGAAACAGCAATATTGACATCGCATATCAGTATATTAGTGCCTTTTTGTCTAGGTACTTTTTTAGCGGTAATACTGTATCCTTTAGTTTCTGTTAGCAGTGTACCGTTTACTGCATTTGCTTTATTTCTAGGCGCCGCAATGTCTATTACAGCGTTTCCAGTATTAGCGCGCATTATAACCGAAAATAACTTGCAGCGTACTAGATTGGGAACATTAGCATTAACTTGTGCAGCAGTTGATGATGTAACAGCTTGGTGTGTACTAGCTGTTGCAATTGCTGTTGCGCGTAATGGTAGTATCGACCAAAAAGCAGTATTAACGATTATTGAGAGTTTATTCTACATCGGTTTCATGTTTACTGTAGGACGTTGGTTTCTCAAACGTCTTTCTCGCTATTATGAACGTGCTGGACGCTTAAGTCAGTTAACAATGGCTCTGATTTATAGCGGTGTAGTTGCATCAGCATTAATTACAGAATACATCGGAATACACCTAATTTTTGGTGCCTTTTTGCTTGGGGCTGTGATGCCGAAAAATGAGGGTTTAGTACGCGAACTTGCCGTTAAAACTGAAGATTTTGTCTTAATATTTTTGTTACCCGTGTTTTTTGCGTATAGTGGATTGAAAACACAAATCGGTTTACTCAATAGTCCACAATTATGGGGATTATGTTTACTTGTATTATTAGTTGCAATTGCAGGTAAATATATCGGGACTTACATTGCCGCACGGGTTTGTGGAATCAATAAGCGTGAAGCATCTGCTCTTGGTTGGTTAATGAATACTCGTGGTTTAACAGAGCTGATAGTTCTTAACATTGGTTTGGAGCTAAAAGTCATTTCGCCGCTTCTATTTACAATGCTGGTGATTATGGCATTGGTGACAACGTTTATGACTTCCCCATTGCTGGAGCTAACATATCCTAAACGTTTGATACGTAAAGATATTATTGAGCCAAAAATGGATACTGAAGAAATTAATGGCGCCGCAACGGTTAGTGTCTCTTCAAGTGAACATCCTTACCGAATTTTGGTACCAGTTGCGAACCCCAGCACCCAAAGAGGATTACTACATTTAGCAACTGCAATTAGTTTTAATCGTCAGCAAAACACCATAGTAAACCCCTTGAGCTTAATTGAGCTTCCTGAAGACTATGCTTTTGAAAGTACTCCAGCCGAAGCTGAGAAAATGATTCGCCAACGTCAGCAAGAGTTAGAAGAACTTATTTATCGTTTCGACCCAGCAAATTCTTATCAAATTCAGCCAATTGTTAGAATTACCAATAACGTCGCGCGCGAAACTACCCAAATTGCCCACATTGAGCAAGCGAACTTAATATTACTTGGTTGGCACCGTCCAGCTTTCAGTAAAAATCGTCTAGGTGGCAGAGTCGGTCAAATTCTTTCTACTGCCGATGTTGATGTCGCAGTGTATATAGATAGAGGTCAACAAAAAATAGAAAGTATCTTAGTACCCTTTTCTGCCAATATTCATGACGATTTAGCTATCATTTTGGCACTAAGACTACTACTAAATAAAGATACTTGTACAGTTAAAATACTTCAAGTCGTCACAGATAAACACATCAAAAAAGAATTGAGTTACGAAGTGCAAACACTCATGGAACAGCTACCATCTAGTGTACGCGAACGTATCTATGTAGAAACCGTTGAAGCAGTTGAACCAATTCAAGCAGTAGTTGCAGCATCTGAAGGAATTGATTTAACCATTGCCGGAACTAGTCGTGCTTGGGGTATTGAACGGCAAACTCTTGGTAGATATACTGACCAACTAGCAATTTACTGTCGTTCCTCGCTTTTAATTACCCGTCGCTACAGTCCAGTTACTGCACACCTAACATCTGTACTTGCAGATATGCACTCACAAGTTGCTAGTTAGAAATTAAATAAAGAAAGGGGATTTTTATGCATCAATTTAACGTCAAATCTCTAACCTTTTACGCTGTTGCCATAACTTCAGTCTTGATTTTGTTTAAAGTCGTTACAGCATATGGAGAAAGCCAACTCAAAGCTCCAAAATCTGTCTTCGGCAAATACTATATTACACTTGCCGAAAATTTATCTAACTGCAAACAAAATACTTTGGTATTAGATATTCAACAATCAGGAATTTTTCTGAATGCGTCTTTATCGACTCCAACCAACCAAAAAATATCTACCCACAGAGAAAAAAATCCTTCGCTAAATGGCAAATTTAATAATAATTCTTTCAGCTTATCTGGAAGGGTTGATAACACTAGATTGTGTAATGCCATACCTGAAACGTTACAAGCTAGCTTAGTACCAGAAGGTGGACTTTCTGGACAAATCACTTTCAAAGATGTGCCAAAATCGATTAAATTTAATGCTATTCTCCAGAAACCTCAAGAGCAATCAACACAGTCATTCAAATAAATCTTGAGTGTTTTAAATAGCAAAGGATGATAATATGCTGAAACGAAGTAGAAGTACGAGTAAACGATTTTTTAGTTTACTGTTGTGGCGCCGTCTTAACGCTAGTAATTGGTATAAGCGATTATTATCAACTAGCATAGTAAGTCTGTGTGGAGTATTAACACTTTCTAGCATGACTATCGCCGTCGCACCAAATGCTCAACTTCAAGATTGGCGGTTTTCTCCAGAATTTGGACAACTTGAATTTACTCTATCTGCTGTTTCTCAACCAAAAGTTTTCTTTCTTTCTCAACCAGAGCGCTTGGTTATAGACTTACCAGGAACAAAATTAGGCTTTGTACCAACTCAACAAAATTATTCTGGCGCCATTCAACGTATTCGTCTATCTCAACTCAACGAGAGCGTTACACGTATTGTCTTAGACTTGGCGCCAGGAACACCAATAAATCCAAGCCAAGTACTCGTACAACCAACCTCTCCTACTAGTTGGGTATTACGACCATTTGCTAACTTTGCAAACAACATCCCACAAGGAATTTACGCACCACAACCACTTAACAATAATATCCCGCAAGGAATCTACGCACCTCAACCACCGAACAATAATATCCCGCAAGGAATCTACGCACCACAACCACCGAACAATAATATCCCACAATCTCTAAACGCACCTTTACCACCAAACAATACGGCGCCCATTTATATACCACAACAACCAGGAATAATTACACCACCTGGCGCCAGTCTACCCTCAACAAACACCAATATTCAGCAGCAGCAACAACCATTTGTGAGCGTGCCTCCACTCACTATTAATAACACTTCACCAATACCAGGCTCAATACTTCCACCAGCAACCTTTCCAAACCCATCTGGAGGAATTATTAACACTCCACCATTAATTACGCCTAACAATAACTTTCCTACTACTATAGTTCCCACAACTATAGTCCCAACATCCCCAAATATTCCAATAACCAATACTAATCCTAATGACATCGTTCCTTGGGGGCAAAACTTACCAACTCAAAGATAGATAGTAGGGTGGGCACTGCCCACCATACTTTTGACTAAAATCTGTCTGTTTCTTGGGGTGTGCCAACTGCCCCAGGTTGACTAAGAAACAAGTTTTGGGCTGCTTCGTTTTGATAAATACAGCGAATATCAGGTTTTTCACTACCTAAATCACCCGTAAAACCAAAAGTGTTCAAACGGTTTCTACATTCATTAACCTGTTGAGCAGTTACAAGCTTTTTCGATTCTAAAAGCGCCCAGTTGTTTTGGCGAATAACACATCCAGGACGCATACTCGGTTGAGCAACGTAAACGTTAAACGGGTTGAGCGTTACGAACAAGCGCGCGTCCATAACCATTGCGCTAGCTCCATACTGAACACAAATTTCAGGGTTTGGCGCCTTGGTATCAATAAATTCACGTGACGCCACATTTGAAGGAGTTAATGTAGTAGTCGAACTAAAAGCTATACCAATCCCAATACCCAATACAAACACCCCTCCCAAAATCGCAATAGTCGTGAAGTTGAAAAGTGGGGATTGTAAAGCAGATGGTTTAGAAGTAGTAGCTTGTCTACCGGGAGGTCTGCGTCTCATTTTTAAATTATGAGTTAGTTTAATTGAAGTATCAGGAGCAAGTAGTTTAAATCTAAACTGCTTTCCCCTCTATATAAGTATGACTAATATTTTGAATAATTGTGTCACTTGTGGCACAGGCATCCTGCCTGTGTCATAGTCAAGCATCTTGCCTGTGCCACATAATATGTTATTAGCTAGCAACAGCCAAAGTTTTCTCTAAAGGTGTCCAACGGAAACTGCGGTCACCTCCCCGTTCGATAATTACCTTAACTTTAGGTTCCATACTAGGTAACGCAGCTAAATATTCTATCTCTTGGTCAGAAAGAATATGTCCCTCAATAATCCACAATACAAGTCCCTTTGACTTTGGTGGTAACTGTTCGATTTGGTACGACAAAATTGGTGGTACATAGTATACAGCACCAACAGCCGCACCACTACCAGTACTCTTTTTACCAAGGTGTGGAGGTCTTACACCGTGAATGCGAGTTAAATAAGCAGCCACGTCACCCAAACCGCGCGCAGTAATATTGAGAGTTGCGTATCCGTTTGCACGTATACGGCGCCGATACCGACCCTCAAAACCGCCTTCGAGTGGTACGTAAACGCCAAGGGCGCCGTATTTCTCCAAATCGCGGATTAATCCTTTACCAGTGGTTATTAGTGCCATAGATTTTTAGTCATATTCCACTTCAATATATCTATTATCAACTCCGAACTGTTAATTTAAGTTACGCAATAAACTTATAGTCAGCATAGAACCCTAGAAACCTGGTTTCTTACGATAACCTACATGCTTAACCATAATCTTTCATCAGAAACCAGGTTTCTTTAAATTACCTCTAGACAAATCTTTATAAACGGTTTATATTGTTAGATTGTGACCAAAGTAAAATTTGGTTGCCTCGTCGCATTGTCTGAAAGTCACAGCTTTTCGGTGCCGCAATTTGAATTTAGATATATTATAATGTCTAGGTTATGAATCGTGCGACGAACCGCTAGTTGAAACTGGCGCCAGTGGCTGATAGACTTAGAGAGCTTGGGAAAAGTTTGTAGATTCGTTTGTAAACGCATTCTCAGACCCAATTGACTAGTATATTAGTTTTATTGACTAGTCCCGACAAGTAAGTTGAACCTTGAATATTATATTTAAGGTTGGTGTTAAGGCGAAGAACAAAAGGATACTGGAAGCGAATAGCTCTCTAAGTCCATTTAAAGGCGCCACAGTGTCAGAGCAGAAGCAAAGTAAATTAATGCATTGCTTTCGGCATTGATAGAGGTTTTGCTTTGATAAAAAGTAAATCCCTCAATTTATGTTGGGCGCGAAATTAACAAATAAAGTACTAAAGTACTTATTACCAAAAAAGGAGAACCAGTAACTGTGTCTGTAGGTATTCTCGGCACCAAACTGGGCATGACTCAAATTTTTGACGAAGCAGGAGCTGCAATTCCTGTTACCGTCATTCAAGCGGGGCCATGCACTGTTACACAAGTAAAGACAAAACAGACCGACGGTTACTCTGCCATTCAGGTTGGCTATCGTGAAGTGAGACCCAAATCTTTGAATAAGCCAAAGTTGGGACATTTAGCAAAGTCGGAAGCGACTTCTTTGCGTCACTTACGGGAATATCGCATTGAAAATTCTAGCGAGTATTCTTTAGGTCAACAGATTCAGGCAGATATTTTTAGCGCAGGTCAAATAGTTGACGTATGCGGAACTAGTATTGGTCGAGGTTTTGCGGGTAACCAAAAACGCAATAACTTCGGTCGAGGTCCCATGTCACACGGTTCTAAAAACCACCGTGAACCAGGTTCGATTGGTGCGGGTACAACCCCAGGTCGTGTTTTTCCTGGTATGCGGATGGCTGGTCGTCTCGGTGGTAAACAGGTAACTGTCAAAAAGTTAACTGTCATTAGAGTTGATACTGAACGTAATTTGTTGCTAATCAAGGGAGCTATTCCTGGCAAACCTGGAGCTTTAGTAAACGTCGTCCCTGCCAATTTAGTCGGTAGACAAAAGTAGCTTTCTTACGAAGGAAACAGAAATGTTTGAGTATACAGTCAAAAACTGGCAAGGTGAGCAAGTCGAGCAGAAGACGTTCGAGATGAAGGTTGCTAAGGAATCAACAGCTACGAGCATCGTGCATCGCGCTTTGATTCGCCAATTGCACAATTCGCGTAGCGGAACGGCAAATACTAAAACCCGTTCGGAAGTACGAGGTGGTGGTCGCAAACCTTGGCGCCAAAAAGGAACTGGTCGCGCACGTGCTGGTTCGATACGTTCACCGTTGTGGCGTGGTGGTGGTGTCATTTTCGGACCCAAACCGCGTGATTTTAACTTAGATATGAACCGCAAAGAGCGGAAGTTAGCACTGCGTACAGCATTTGCTAGTCGAATTGACGATTTAATCGTTGTAGAAGAATTCGGCGCCCAAATGTCTCGTCCTAAGACCAAAGAATTGGTGCAGGCAGTAACTCGCTGGGGTTCAGAACCTGAGAACAAAACTTTATTAATAACTTCAGAACGTGACGACAACATTTATTACTCAGCTCGCAACGTTGAAAATTTAAAGTTGTTACCAGCAAATCAACTCAACGTTTACGACTTGTTAAACGCTGACAAAATTATTGTTACGAAGAGTGCTTTAGAAAAAATTCAGGAGGTCTACAGTGCCTAGAATTGAGACCCGTGATTTACCTGATTTAGTACGTCGCCCGATTGTGACTGAAAAAGCGACTATTAATATGGAGCAAAATAAATATACTTTTGAAGTTGCTCCAAAAGCCGACAAGTTGCAAATTAGAGAAGCAATTGAAAGCTTATTTGACGTTAAAGTTGTAAAAGTCAACACTGCAAACCCACCACGTAAAAAACGTCGTGTTGGTAAATTTGTTGGTTACAAACCCCATTACAAGCGTGCGATAGTCACTGTCGCTCCTGGGGATGAAGAGAAAATCAGAAAAGTCCTATTCCCAGAAGTGTAAAAAAGCAAAATGGGTACTCGTTCTTTCCGTCCCTATACTCCCAGTACGCGACAAGTCACAATTTCGGACTTCGCAGAAATTACTAAAAAAGACCCAGAAAAGTCTTTAACCGTTTACAAACACCGCGCTAAAGGTCGTAACAACCAAGGACGCATTACATGTCGTCATCGTGGTGGTGGACACAAAAGACTTTATCGGATTATCGATTTTAAACGCGACAAGCGGAATATTTCGGCAAACGTTATCGCTATTGAGTACGATCCAAACCGTAACGCTCGCATTGCGCTTGTGCAATACGAAGACGGTGAAAAGCGTTATATTATCCAACCTGCTGGTTTAGCAGTTGGAACAACTATAATTGCGGGTCCAACTTCTCCAATTGAAATTGGCAACGCATTACCTTTAGCTAATATTCCTTTGGGTACTACAGTTCACAACGTAGAACTCAAAGCTGGTAAAGGTGGTCAAATCGTCCGTTCGGCAGGTGCTGCTGCTCAAGTAGTAGCTAAAGAAGGCGATTATGTAACTTTGAAATTACCTTCAACTGAAGTCCGTATGATTCGTCG
Organism: Calothrix sp. PCC 7716; assembly: GCF_019977735.1. Lineage (GTDB taxonomy): Bacteria > Cyanobacteriota > Cyanobacteriia > Cyanobacteriales > Nostocaceae > Dulcicalothrix. The sequence continues at coordinate 3,750,017 of NZ_AP025018.1, forward strand.
CGAATGCTACGCAACAATTGGACAAGTAGGTAACGTAGAAGCGCGTAACCTCAGTGCAGGTAAGGCAGGACGTAATCGGTGGAAAGGGCGCCGTCCTACGGTTCGTGGTAGCGTAATGAACCCAGTAGACCACCCACATGGTGGTGGTGAAGGTCGGGCGCCTATCGGTCGAAGTGGGCCTGTTACACCTTGGGGTAAACCAGCGTTGGGTATGAAAACCCGTAAGCGTAAGAACCCAAGTTCTAAATATATAGTACGTCGTCGTCGTAAGACATCGAAACGTGGACGCGGCGGACGCGAATCGTAAAAAGAGTTAAAAGTGCTGAGGGCTGAGTGTAAAGTAAAACACAACTCAGCACTCAGCACTCAGAACTCAGCACTCATTACTCACTAATAAATTTTTGTTATGGGTCGTTCTCTAAAAAAAGGTCCCTTTGTTGCAGACCATTTGCTGAAAAAAGTAGATAGGCTTAATGCTTCTAATCGAAAAGAAGTTATTAAAACTTGGTCGCGTGCTTCGACAATTCTGCCACAAATGGTTGGACATACAATTGCTGTACACAACGGTAGACAGCATGTGCCTGTGTTTGTAAGTGACCAAATGGTTGGTCATAAATTAGGCGAATTTGCTCCTACACGTACCTATCGTGGTCATGCTAAGAGCGATAAGAAAGGTGGGAGATAAAAGAAACTATGCCAAAAACTGAAGTTACTAGCCCAGAAGTCAAAGCTATCGCACGCTTTGTACGCATGTCTCCTTTAAAAGTGCGACGTGTTCTCGACCAAATACGTGGACGCTCTTACCGCGAAGCTTTGGTAATTCTAGAGTTTATGCCTTATCGCTCGTGCGACCCTGTTTTAAAGTTATTGCGAAGTGCAGCAGCTAACGCTGAACATAACAATGGACTTAACCGTGCGGAACTAGTAATTACACAAGCTTTTGCTGACCAAGGTCCAGTTTTAAAGCGTTTTCAACCTAGAGCGCAAGGTCGAGCATATCAAATTCGCAAACCAACGTGTCATATAACTCTTGCTGTAGCTGCTGGTGCAGTTGCGGAATAAGAAATGAAATTCTACAGTAAGAAATTTTAGAGGAAGTATTTGTGGGACAGAAGATTCATCCAGTAGGTTTTCGCCTAGGGATTACACAAGAACATCAATCTCGTTGGTTTGCTGACCCCAGTCGTTACCCAGAGCTTCTGCAAGAAGATTATAAGCTTCGTAAATATATAGAAGAAAAACTGGGTAGATACGCACAAAACAACGCCGGAATTTCAGAAGTACGAATTGAGCGTAAAGCCGATCAAATTGACCTTGAAGTTCGTACAGCTAGACCTGGTGTTGTTGTTGGTCGTGGTGGTCAAGGTATTGACTCACTCAGAACTGGGTTACAACAACTTTTAGGTAGCAATCGTCAAATTCGTATCAACGTTGTTGAAGTACAGCGAGTTGACGCTAACGCTTTCTTAATTGCTGAGTATGTAGCACAACAACTCGAACGTCGGGTTTCGTTCCGTCGTGTAGTTCGCCAAGCGATTCAGCGCGCGCAACGTGCGGGTGTACTAGGTATCAAAATTCAAGTAAGCGGACGTCTCAACGGTGCTGAAATTGCACGTACAGAGGCTTCCCGTGAAGGTAGCGTGCCTTTACATACTTTACGTGCTGATATCGATTACGCTTATTGCACTGCGAAAACTATTTACGGAATCCTTGGTATCAAGGTTTGGGTATTCAAGGGAGAAATTATTCCTGGTCAAGAAGAGCGCGAATTGCCGCCAGTAGCACGTGAGCGTGGAGACCGTGACCAACGTGGAGACCGCGACCAGCGTCGTCGTGGTGGTCAAAGGCGCCGTCAACAGTTTGAAGACCGTTCAAATGAAGGATAAATAGATTTTGGATTTCTTTTGGATTATCTAAAATCTAAAATGTTTGGTACCCAATTATGTTAAGTCCAAGAAGAACTAAATTCCGCAAACAGCAACGCGGACGAATGAAAGGGTTGGCATCACGCGGTAGCTCTTTGTCGTTTGGAGATTTTGCACTTCAAGCACAAGAGCCATGCTGGATTACTTCCCGACAAATCGAAGCCTCACGTCGTGCGATGACTCGTTATATTCGCCGGGGTGGTAAAATCTGGATTCGTATTTTCCCTGATAAACCTGTAACAATGCGTCCTGCAGAAACCCGGATGGGTTCTGGTAAGGGAAACCCAGAATTTTGGGTAGCTGTTGTGAAACCCGGTCGAATTTTGTTTGAAATTGCTGGTGTTAGTGAAGAAATTGCACGCGAAGCAATGCGTTTGGCATCATATAAACTGCCAATCAAAACAAAATTTATTTCGCGTACTCAAATCGAACCATCTGTTGATATAGATGATAGCGAAGCAGTTACCTCAGAAGCAGTTGCAAATGAAGCAGTTGCCAGCGAGCCAGTTTTAAGTGAACAGGAGTAGGTAATGGCACTTTCCAAAGTTTCAGAAGCAAGAGAATTGAGCGACGAACAACTGTCAGAACAAATAACCGCAGTTAAAAAGCAGTTATTTCAGTTGCGTTTACAAAAAGCCACACGTCAGTTGGAAAAACCTCACCAGTTTCGTCATGCTCGTCACCGTCTCTCGCAGTTGTTAACTGTAGAAAACGAGCGTAAACGTGAAGCAGCGAAACAAAGTTAGGAGACCCGAAAATGGCAGTAAAAGAACGAGTTGGTTTGGTGGTTAGCGACAAAATGCAAAAGACGGTAGTTGTTGCCGTTGAGAACCGCGCTCCACATCCTAAGTACAAAAAAATTGTTGTGAAGACCAAGCGTTACAAAGCTCACGACGAAGAGAATCAGTGTAAAATTGGCGACCGTGTTCGCATTTCTGAAACTCGTCCTTTGAGCAAAACCAAACGCTGGAAAGTCACAGAAATCCTGAAATAAGACTAAAAATGTAAATCGTGGTTTCACGGTTTCACAAGTTAAGGAGAACAAATCGTGATTCAGCAGCAAAGCTATTTAAATGTCGCAGATAACAGCGGCGCCCGTAAATTAATGTGTATCCGCGTATTGGGTGCAGGTAACAGTCGTTACGGTTTCATTGGCGACCGCATTATCGCCGTCGTTAAAGATGCTTCACCCAACATGGCAGTTAAAAAGTCTGATGTTGTTGAAGCAGTTATCGTTCGGACTCGTCATACTATCCGTAGAGATAGTGGCATGAGTATTCGTTTTGACGACAACGCCGCAGTCATCATTAACAAAGATGGAAATCCTAGAGGTACTCGCGTTTTTGGACCAGTAGCTCGCGAACTGCGTGATAAAAGCTTTACCAAAATTGTATCGCTGGCGCCGGAGGTTCTGTAATGGGTAAAACAAAAGAAAAACCCAAATTTCACAAGATGCACGTCAAAACAGGTGATACCGTTCAGGTAATCACAGGCAAAGACAAAGGCAAAGTCGGGGAAATAATGAAAGCGTTTCCTCAAGACAGCGAAGTCATTGTTAAAGGCGTAAACATCAAAACAAAACACGTCAAACCCCAAGCAGAAGGGGAATCTGGACGTATTGTTACTCAAGAGTACCCCATTCACAGTTCCAACGTCATGCTGTACTCCACCAAGCAAAACGTCGCTAGTCGCGTTTGCTACACAGTAACAGCCGAAGGAAAGAAAGTGCGGATGCTTAAAAAGACCGGGGAAATTCTTGACAAGTAGAGACGCGATTAATCGCGTCTCTACGAAAGGCGAATTCATTCTTTTTTCCTGACCAAGACCAGGGACTAATACGACCCTTCTAAGATTTATGGCAAATACACTCAAAACTACATATCAGGAAACAATTGTTCCTAAACTGATTAAACAGTTTGAATATACGAACGTTCACCAAGTTCCCAAGGTGATTAAAGTTACTGTTAACCGAGGAATGGGAGAGGCAGCGCAAAACGCAAAATCTCTCGAAGCTTCATTGGCTGAAATTGCTTTGATTACAGGACAAAAGCCAGTTGTCACGCGCGCTAAAAAAGCGATTGCGGGCTTTAAAATTCGTCAGGGAATGCCCGTAGGTATCATGGTGACATTACGTGGCGACCGGATGTACTCGTTCTTAGAACGATTCATCAATTTGACATTGCCACGTATCCGTGACTTTCGTGGTGTTAGTCCAAAAAGTTTTGACGGACGCGGTAATTATACACTCGGTGTTCGCGAACAATTGATATTCCCTGAAGTCGAATACGACAAAGTTGACCAAATTCGCGGGATGGACATTTCCATCATTACAACTGCGAAGAGCGACGAAGAAGGTCGCGCGTTGTTAAAAGAAATGGGTATGCCCTTTCGCGACCAGTAATTTAACCATTAGAGGGTAAAGATGGCGGCAAACGATACAGTTGCAGATATGCTTACGCGCATCCGCAATGCTAACATGGCGCGGCATCAGACTACAGAAGTGCCCGCAACCAGAATGACTCGCAGTATTGCAAAAGTTCTTCGTGAAGAAGGCTTTATTGGTGAGTATGAAGAGAAAGGTGAAGGTATTAAAACGAACTTAGTAATTGCCCTGAAGTACAAAGGCAAAAGTCGTCAACCTTTAATCACCGCTCTAAAAAGAGTTAGCAGACCCGGACTTCGCGTTTATTCAAACCGAAAAGACCTGCCACGAGTTTTAGGTGGTATCGGTATCGCAATTATTTCCACATCCAGTGGCATTATGACCGACCGTGAAGCACGTCGTCAGAATGTTGGTGGTGAAGTACTTTGCTACGTTTGGTAAAGAAAGGTAAACATTATGTCTCGAATTGGTAAACGTCCAATTACGGTTCCTGCCAAAGTTCAAATAACTTTGGATGGCGCCAAAATAGCTGTTAAAGGTCCCAAAGGCGAACTGTCTCGCGAATTGCCAGTTAACATTCAGGTTGTCCAAGATGGAGAAACACTTAATGTTAACCGTATAGATGATTCGCGCGTATCTCGCCAACTACACGGTTTGTGTCGAACACTTGTCGCCAACATGGTAGAAGGTGTCTCAACTGGTTTTCAACGGAAGTTGGAAATTCAAGGGGTTGGTTATCGTGCTGCTCTTTCGGGACGTAACTTGGTATTAAGTATGGGCTACAGTCACCAAGTACAAATACCACCACCAGAGGGTATCCAATTTGCAGTAGAAAATCCCACAAACGTTATAGTTAGCGGTTACGACAAAGAAATTGTTGGTAACACTGCTGCACGTATTCGCGCGGTTCGACCACCAGAACCTTACAAAGGTAAAGGTATTCGTTACGCCGGTGAGGTGGTTCTTCGTAAGGCTGGTAAGACTGGTAAGGGTAAGAAGTAAAATATGAAACTGACTCGCAAAGAATCGAAACAACGGCGCCATCGTCGTGTTCGCGGCAAAGTAAATGGTTCTCCCGAACGTCCAAGATTATCAGTCTTCCGCTCGAACGACCATATATATGCCCAGGTTATTGATGATGCTGCTCAACATACTTTAGTCGCAGCTTCAACAGTCGAGCCTGAAATTAAATCAAAAATAACTTCAGGTGGAAATTGCTCTGCTTCAACCGAAGTCGGTAGGCTAATTGCTCTGCGTGCTAAAGAAAAAGGTATTACCCAAGTTGTGTTTGACAGAGGTGGAAACCTTTATCACGGTCGCATTAAAGCTCTCGCCGACGCTGCGCGCGAAGCTGGTTTAAGTTTTTAAGGCAGTCGCAAACAACAAAACGAGAGAGTAATAAATATGGCTACAGGTGGTCGTCGTAAAACTAACAAAACGAAAAAAGAAGAAACCAACTGGCAAGAGCGGGTTATTCAAATTCGTCGCGTTAGCAAAGTTGTAAAAGGTGGTAAAAAACTCAGCTTCCGTGCCATTGTTGTTGTCGGCAACGAACGCGGTCAAGTTGGTGTTGGTGTTGGTAAAGCATCTGATGTAATTGGCGCCGTCAAAAAAGGTGTTGCTGATGGCAAAAAGCACCTAGTTGAAGTTCCAATGAACAAGGCTAACTCTATACCTCACCCAATTAATGGAGTCGGTGGTAGTGCAAAAGTTCTCATGCGTCCCGCATCACCTGGTACAGGTGTAATTGCAGGTGGTGCCGTGCGTACTGTTTTAGAACTAGCCGGAATCCGCAATATATTGGCAAAACAACTCGGCTCGAACAATCCTTTAAATAATGCACGCGCCGCAGTTAATGCACTCTCAACTCTACGTACTTTCTCGGAAGTAGCAGAAGATAGAGGTGTTCCAATCGAAAATCTCTACGCTCAGTAGTAGACAGGGTTTAGTGTAATTAAGGACTAAATATAGAGTCATGAGACTTAATGATTTAAAGCCGCAAGTCGGCTCAAAACAGCGTCCGCGCCGTCTAGGTCGCGGTATTTCTGCCGGACAAGGCGCCAGTTCAGGTAAAGGGATGCGTGGTCAAAATGCGCGTTCTGGTGGTGGTACTCGTCCAGGTTTTGAAGGTGGTCAACAACCTTTGTACCGTCGTTTACCGAAATTGAAGGGTTTTCCCCTCGCTCCGCGCAAAGAATACACTACGATTAATGTAGAAAAGCTAGCATCGCTCCCCGCAAATACAGAGGTAACTTTGGAATCGCTAAAAGAAGTTGGGATTCTCACAAGTGGTAAAGCACCTTTGAAAATTTTGGGTAACGGAGAGTTAGGTGTTGCGCTTCAAGTTAAAGCCGCAGCCTTTACAGGTTCGGCACGCAGCAAAATTGAGGCTGCTGGTGGGAGCTGCGAAGTTATAGGGTGAGCCTCGGCGCCCAATATGATGCTTTCGCAAACTCTCAAATGTTGGCGCCTCCGTTCGTTCTCTAGGTAACACCCGCTATGATTAGTCGAGATAAACCCCCAACCGCTCAAGAAACTTTTATGCAAATGGCGCAAGCAGCCGGACTAAGAGGTCGGCTGCTTGTCACGGTCGGTATTCTCATGTTGATTCGCCTTGGTATTCATTTACCAATTCCAGGAATCAATCGTGTAGAATTTGCCCGTGCCGTTGCCAGTAATAATCAGATATTAAGCTTTTTGGATATCTTTTCGGGTGGCGGACTTTCAGCGTTGGGAATCTTTGCTTTAGGCATTCTGCCTTATATTAATGCTTCGATTATTATCCAACTTTTGACCGCCGCCATTCCATCTTTAGAAAATTTACAGAAAAACGAAGGTGAAGCAGGTAGACGCAAACTTTCTCAATATACACGTTACGTGTCATTGGGATGGGGGATTGTACAAAGTGTTTTCCTCGCGTCATTCTGGTTGAGACCGTATGCTTACAACTTTGGACCTTTATTTGTCGCCCAAACTGCAATTGCGTTAGTGGCTGGTTCAATGTTTGTAATGTGGGCTTCTGAGGTAATTACAGAACGTGGAGTAGGAAATGGCGCCTCTTTGTTGATTTTTGTCAACATTGTGTCAACGCTGCCAAAATCATTAGGCGACACAATTCAATTTGTTGAATCTGGTGGTCGTGAAATTGTCGGTCGCGTCATCGTCTTATTACTGCTGTTCTTAGTAACAATCGTTGGTATCGTCTTCGTACAAGAAGGTGTTCGACGTATTCCCATTATTTCAGCACGGCGCCAAGTTGGTCGTAGGGTTTTAGCAGAACAACGCAGCTACTTACCTTTACGCCTCAACCAAGGTGGTGTAATGCCCATTATCTTCGCTGCGGCAATTCTCAGTTTGCCTTTATTAATAGCTAACTTTACTAAAAATGTTGAAGTAGCAAATATCGTCAATACATATTTGAGTCCCGGTGGCAGTGGTTCTTGGGTTTATGCGCTCGTTTACCTTGTATCGATTGTTTTCTTTAGCTATTTCTATTCCTCATTAATTGTTAACCCAGTTGATGTGTCACAGAACCTAAAGAAAATGGGTTCAAGTATTCCTGGTATTCGTCCAGGTAAAGCTACAAGCGAGTACATTGAGCGTGTATTAAATCGACTAACCTTTTTGGGTGCTATCTTTTTAGGCTTGATTGCGATTATTCCGACTGCAATTGAGCGCGCGCTAGGAGTTCCAACCTTTAAGGGATTGGGGGCTACTTCGTTATTAATTCTGGTTGGCGTAGCAATTGATACTGCTAAACAAGTACAAACCTACGTCATCTCTCAGCGCTATGAAGGAATGGTGAAACAATAGTGACGCGACTTATCTTCTTGGGGCCGCCCGGAGCTGGTAAAGGGACGCAAGCGAAAGCGTTAGCTGACCACTGGCAAATTCCCCACATTTCGACGGGTGACATTTTACGTCAAGCATTAAAAGACCAAACTCCTTTAGGAATCAAAGCTAAAGGTTATATGGACAGGGGTGAGTTAGTGCCCGACCAGTTAGTACAAGACATGGTGGAGGAACGCTTAACTCAAGCTGATACCAAACATGGTTGGATTCTTGATGGTTTTCCTCGAACTGTTCAACAAGCTGGTTTTTTAGAAGCTTTGCTTGATAGGTTAGACCATCATGGAGAAAAGGTTGTTAATCTTGACGTTCCTGACGAAATTGTTATTGGGCGCCTGCTTGAGCGAGGACGTAAAGATGATACCGAAGCTGTGATACGGCGCCGTCTTGAAGTGTATCGAGAAGAAACAGCTCCTTTAATTGACTACTACACAGGCAAACAGCAACTAGTAATAGTCAATGGCAACCAGTCCCTAGAAGAAGTCACTGTTGAAATTGGTCAAGCTATTAGCTGTTAGCTGTTAGCTGTTAGCCGTTGGCTAACAGCTAACCCCAACCGAAGCTGCCAGTTCTTGATTAAATAAGATATATTAATAAACTGTTAGTGTATTTGACAAAATCTATGTGCTTGTAGTATAGACGATACAGCAAGCCATTTTAAAAAATCCAACTTACGCTCGAAAAAGCGCAAAAATTAATTGATTGGAAAGAGGAAAGCAACTTGTCTAAACAAGACTTAATAGAAATGGAAGGGACGGTAACAGAGTCATTGCCCAACGCGATGTTTCGTGTTGACCTGGACAATGGTTTTAACGTCCTTGCTCACATTTCCGGCAAAATTCGCCGTAATTACATCAAAATTCTACCTGGTGACCGAGTCAAAGTGGAGCTTACTCCCTATGACTTAACGAAGGGTCGAATCACCTATCGATTGAGGAAAAAGTAGATTATGTAGAGGATTTTACCACAACAAAAAATTTTTGGGGTAATATCTACTCTGAAAACAGAATTTTTTTCTTAAAAATGGTATAATTTAACATTTGGAGTTAAAGAGCGAAACATGAAAGTTAGAGCTTCAGTCAAACGGATTTGCGAAAAGTGCAACGTTATAAAGCGTCGCGGTCGCGTCATGGTAATTTGTGTAAACCCCAAGCACAAGCAACGTCAAGGTTAAGTCCTCAAGCGCAACCGCGCATTTTCTTTTCACTAAGTACATAGTATCAGCTGTCTAAAAGTACAGCGCAAAAAACAACGCAATCAATGGGAGATATTCATAGTGGCACGTATTGCCGGAGTAGACCTTCCGCGTGACAAGCGGATTGAAATTGGTCTGACTTATATTTTTGGAATTGGTCTATCGCGGGCACAAGCGATATTGTCAGCAACTGGTGTTAATCCTGACACACGAGTTAAAGATTTAAGTGATGCTGATGTTACAGCATTACGGGGCGAAGTTGAAAGCAATTACCAAGTAGAAGGTGATTTGCGGCGCCTCGAAGCAATGAACATCAAGCGCTTAGTCGATATTGGCACCTACAGAGGGCGCCGTCACCGGATGGGACTACCAGTAAGGGGACAAAGAACTCGGACGAACGCTCGGACTCGACGCGGTAGACGTCAGACAGTAGCTGGTAAGAAGAAAGCACCAGGTAAATAAATTTCATCGCTTGCTTCATAGCAAGTTATACGCTTACTCAAACGAATTAATATGGCGCGTCAAACACCTAAAAAAGCCGGGAGCAAAAAAGCAAAACGTAACGTTCCCAACGGAGTTGCTTACATTCAATCGACTTTCAACAATAGTATTGTGACTATTGCCGACCAAAACGGCGATGTCATATCGTGGGCAAGTGCAGGGTCTAGCGGGTTTAAAGGAGCGAAAAAAGGTACTCCCTTTGCAGCTCAAACCGCAGCAGAAAGTGCAGCACGCCGAGCAATTGACTCTGGTATGCGTCAAGTGGAAGTAATGGTTTCGGGTCCTGGAGCGGGTCGTGAAACAGCGATTCGAGCATTACAAGGAGCAGGACTAGAAATTACATTGATTCGCGATATCACTCCTATACCCCACAATGGTTGTCGTCCTCCTAAACGGCGCCGTGTATAGAGATAGTAGTAGTAAATTGGGGTCTTAACCCAAGAAGAGCATTTTTGAAGTTCTCCTCACTCGCTGTCTTTGGCCGCAAATTAATTCGTATCGCCCACGCTCACCCGTAATACGAACTTCATTTCGTAATTGAGCCAGAACTGGGCAACGTTTGTCAAAGAAAGAACTAGCAATTTTTACGCAGTTGCGAATTCAGGACTGTTATACAAGGGAGGCTGCTCCGTGGCGCAATTTCAAATTGAATGTGTAGAGTCCAATACAGAAGAAACTCGGAGCCATTACAGCAAGTTTGTCTTAGAACCTTTAGAAAGAGGTCAAGGAACAACGGTTGGTAACGCCCTTAGACGAGTATTACTCTCTAACTTAGAGGGTACGGCGGTTACTGCGGTACGAATTGCGGGCGTTACACATGAGTTTGCCACCGTTCCAGGTGTGCGGGAAGACGTTCTTGAAATCCTGATGCGGATGAAAGAAGTTATTCTCAAAAGCTATTCCTCTCAACCTCAAATTGGTCGCTTGCTTGTTACTGGCCCAGCGAACGTCACTTCAGCGCATTTTGATTTACCTAGTGAAGTTGAAGTGATTGACCAAACTCAGTATGTCGCTACTCTTGCAGAAGGCGCCAAACTTGAAATGGAGTTTCGGATTGAAAAGGGCAAGGGTTATCGTACAGTCGAACGTGGTCGTGAAGAAGCGACATCGTTAGATTTTTTACAGATAGACTCTGTATTTATGCCAGTACGTAAAGTTAATTATAGTGTTGAAGAAACACGCGGTGAAAGCAACATACCCAAAGACAGACTTTTATTAGAAGTTTGGACAAACGGTAGTCTTAGCCCACAAGAAGCGTTATCTTCAGCAGCAAGTATATTAGTGGATTTATTTAATCCATTAAAAGACTTCACTTACACTGAGCAAGATACAGGTATAGCTGAAGACTTAGACCCAACCGCACAAATTCCTATCGAAGAGTTACAACTTTCTGTACGCGCTTACAACTGTTTGAAGCGTGCCCAAGTCAACTCTGTAGCTGACTTATTGGATTATACTCAAGAAGACCTCTTAGAAATAAAGAATTTCGGTCAAAAGTCTGCTGAAGAAGTCGTAGAAGCTTTGCAGCGACGTTTGGGTATTACCCTACCTCAAGAGCGGGGTTCAAAGCATAGCTAGTAACTAAGGTAACTCTGAAGAATTAATAGTTAATAGTTATTTGCATATTGATTGGTAGTTACGTTCGTGCGCGGGTATGTAAGGTGGGCACTGCCCACCCTACGTATATCACCCGCTACCTACTAGCTACCAGCCGCTGATTCGGATATCAATTCCATTCTATTTTTCATGCGTCAATTATTATGCGTCACCGTTGTCGAGTCAAACAACTAAGCAAACCAGCAGACCAGCGTCGTGCCCTTTTGCGCGCGCTCACAACCGAAGTAATTCGTCACGGTCGAATTACTACTACTTTAGTTCGTGCCAAAGTTGTACGAGCCGAAGTTGACAAAATGATTACCTTAGCAAAAGACGGTTCATTATCTAGTAGGCGCCAAGCACTAGGTTATATCTATGATAAAGACTTAGTACAAGCCTTATTCGAGCAGGCGCCAAAACGATATGAAAATCGTAATGGTGGTTACACCCGTATTTTGCGTACCGTACCACGCCGTGGCGACAATTCTGACATGGCAATTATTGAATTAGTATAAAAGTTCTAATTCAATGTTAACGTCTCAACCCATAGATTTGCAGCGAATAGCCATAGTAATTCAATACCTTGGCACTAATTTTCATGGGTGGCAAAGGCAAGCACAGCACCGTACCGTACAAGAAGAAATTGAGAAAGCGATTGCGAGTATTGTGGGTTCACACATTAACTTGCATGGCGCCGGACGTACCGACAGTGGTGTACATGCAGCAGCACAAGTAGCACATTTTGATGTTGCAAGTCCGCTGCCACCACATAAATGGGCGCCTGTTCTCAACACTTACTTACCGAAAGATATATTGATAAGAGCCTCAATCGAAGTTGATAGCACATGGCATTCACGTTTTAGCGCATCGTATCGACGTTATCGTTATACGCTTTATACTGAAGCACGCCCAAATTTGTTTATTCAACCCTTTTGCTGGCATTATTATCAGGCGCCACTTGATGAATCATTAATCCAGACAGCGTTAGAACCTCTGGTAGGAAAGCATGACTTAAGTGCTTTTCGACGTGCCAACTCAAAGCGAGCGCACTCAATAGTAGAAGTGCAAGCAGCAGAATGTAATCGCTCAGGTGCGTTTCTAAATATAGAAATACAAGCAGACGGCTTTTTGTACGGTATGGTGCGGTTGATTGTAGGGATGTTAGTACAGGTAGGAACAAAAGAAAGAACAGTTTCAAACTTCACAAATCTTTGGAAGAACCAACTCCGAGAACAAGTGAAACATTCGGCGCCCGCACAAGGCTTATGCTTATTGCGAGTAGGCTATCCAGACTTTGCAGTTCCAAAAGAAATTTGGTACGACACGCAGCCGAAATTTGTATTTGGGGAATAGGGGATAATAAACCAATTCTCATAAACAAAGGAAATAAAAAAGATGACAGCCCAAAAAACATATCTTCCACCAGTTAATACCCTTGAGGGTGACTGGTATGTAGTAGATGCTAAAGACCAACGTCTTGGTCGTTTAGCCAGCGAAATTGCAATGGTTCTCAGAGGCAAGAGAAAACCTGAGTTCACCCCTCACTTAGATACAGGTGACTTTGTAATTGTAGTTAACGCTGAACAAGTTGCAGTAACAGGTAAAAAGCGCTCACAAAAGCTTTACCGTCGCCACTCTGGGCGCCCAGGTGGAATGAAAACAGAAACCTTTGCTAAACTGCAAGAACGTATACCCGAACGGATTATCGAGCAAGCGGTTAAAGGTATGCTTCCCAAAAATAGCCTTGGAAAAAGTCTATTTACAAAGCTTAAAGTTTACGCAGGTCCAACTCACCCTCATACCGCTCAAAAACCTAAAGAATTAATAATCAATACAATTCCAGGAGCAGAAGGTTAATGCAAGCCACCGAAACCAGCGGTCGCGCGATGTACTTTGGTACAGGGCGCCGTAAATCAGCAGTAGCGCGAGTACGTCTCGTTCCAGGCACAGGAAAACTAGTTGTTAACGGGAAAGAGGGAGATTTGTACTTCCAATTCAACGCCAACTACCTAGGTATCATCAAAGCCCCCCTAGAAACACTAGGTATGGAAAATGACTATGACATCTTAGTGAAAGCCGAAGGTGGTGGTCTTACAGGTCAATCAGACGCAGTACGTTTAGGCGTAGCGCGCGCATTGTGCCAACTAGACCCAGGCAACCGTCCTCCACTCAAAACCGAAGGTTACTTAACCCGTGACCCTCGTGCAAAAGAGCGTAAAAAATACGGTTTACACAAAGCTCGCAAAGCTCCTCAATACTCGAAACGATAAAAAGTTAAAAGTGCTGAGTGCTGAGTGCTGAGTAGAGTTAAAAGTTAAGAGTTAGGAGTTAGGAGTTAGGAGTTAGGAGTTATAATCATAACTCAGCACTCAGCACTCATAACTCAGCACTCAGCACTCAGCACTCATAACTCTTCATTAACTGTTATAATTAAAATAGATTCACCACAACAGGAAAATGGCAAAAGACGGAATTCACCCTGAGTGGTATCCAGAAGCGAAAGTGTATTGCAACGGAAAAGTTGTAATGACAGTAGGCTCCACCAAACCCGAATTACACGTAGACGTTTGGTCTGGAAACCACCCCTTTTACACAGGAACTCAGAAGATTATTGACACCGAAGGTCGCGTAGAGCGCTTCCTCCGTAAATACGGTATGTTCGACCAATCAGCCGCAGCTAAAGAAGAAGACCAGAAGTAGCTGGTTAGCTTTGCTTTGAACGACCCCGCACAGAGAAGTGCCGGGTCGATTTTGTGTTCTTTGCAATTTAGCTAACCAACTTATTTTTGAAGGAGCGTGAGGCACGCATTATGGCTGAACAATATTTGCTGGAGAAATTAAAATCTGTCGAACAAACTTTTAACGAGTTGACTCGGCGCCTAGCAGACCCAGATACCGCAAGAGACCAAGACGAGTATCAAAAGATAGCTAAGGCACGGTCAGGTTTAGAAGAAGTAGTAAACGCTTACGAAACCTGGAAACAAGCTACCGACGACTTAGTTGGAGCGCGTCAAATATATAAAGAGTCAGCGAGTGACCCAGAAATGCAAGAAATGGCAGGACTGGAAGTAAAAGAACTCGAAGAAAAAATTGAGTATTTAGAGAACCGCTTAAAATTACTATTACTACCACGTGACCCTAACGATGATAAAAACATCATGTTAGAAATTCGTGCGGGTACTGGAGGTGACGAAGCCAGTATTTGGGCCGGAGACTTAATGCGGATGTATACTCGTTATGCTCAAACCCAAGGTTGGAAAGTTTCGCTAATGAGTGAATCATTAGGAGACATGGGTGGATGGAAAGAAGTAATTCTAGAAATTAAAGGCGACGACGTATACAGCCAATTAAAATTTGAGGCAGGAGTACACAGAGTCCAGCGCGTCCCCCTCACCGAAGCAGGTGGAAGAGTACATACATCAACAGCGACAGTAGCAATAATGCCAGAAGTCGATGATGTAGAAGTACATATCGACCCCAAAGACATCGAAATGAAAACCGCGCGTTCGGGTGGTGCAGGTGGACAAAACGTCAACAAAGTAGAAACTGCCGCTGACTTATTGCACAAACCAACAGGTATAAGAATCTTCTGTACAGAAGAACGAAGCCAGTTACAAAACAAAGAACGAGCAATGCAAATCTTGCGCGCGAAATTGTATGAAATGAAACTGCAAGAACAACAAGCAGCCATCACTTCAGCAAGGCGCCTGCAAGTAGGAACAGGCGCCCGTTCCGAGAAAATACGCACCTACAACTACAAAGACAACCGCGTCACCGACCATCGTCTCAACCAAAACTTCTCCTTAACCCCAGTTCTAGAAGGCGAGCTAGAAACAGTAATACAGTCTTGTATCTCTCAAGACCAACAAGACCAACTAGCCGAACTCGCCGCCAATGCTGGCAACAACTAATCATTGTGCAATTTGCTCATCTTGTGGAACAGGCATCCCTGCCTGTTCCATTATTATTAATAATGTTATTTTTACCACAGAGACGCAGAGTACACAGAGAGAAGAATAAAGTTTTGTAAAGATTCACGCTCTCAGTATAATAGAAATAAATTGTGAGAAACTTATAATATGCAATTTTTTTAAATGCTATGAATCAACCTCTTATTCGCTTCCTAGCTACCAAAAATTATAAAAACTTATCTTTAGATACACAAGTAAATCTAAAAAAACTCAATATATTTATCGGTTCAAACGGTTCAGGCAAAAGCAACTTTATCAACTGCCTAAAACTTTTAAAAAATAGCCTGATTACTATTCCCGACGAAAGCCGAGGTGTTAGCAGTTTTGAGAATGCAGTTGCCCAAATTGGTAGTAATAGAATTTTAGATGCTAATGTGGCAAGTCCTGCTGTAGTAAGGCTAGCATATTGTTTTTCACAAATTTCACAAACAGGTATTCCTGGAAGAGATAGCGGAATTCTTGATTTAAATATTTATGTTGAGAAAAATAAACCTAGAGTTAGTATTTCCAAAGAGTTTCTATATAGTGGAGAAGATTTACATGCATCAGATTCATCCAGCCCTTTCTATTATTATAAATTTCATGACAAGGAAGTAGGAAAAGGTGCTGTATCAGTTTATAATAATCCAGAGCATAATTCAGGAACCCATTTTGAACCTTTAGATAATATACATACAAATTCTTTAGGTCTTTCTTCTATACCTCGACTGCTTGAATATAGCCAATATCCACCAGAAAGTACACCTGTTTATAGAATTAGAAGAAATTTAGTTGAATTTATTTCCGCATGGCAATTTTATAACGCCAACAATATGGATTTAAATCAAATTAGAACATCAGAGCCTAAAATTGGAGGTAGCGATATTTATTTATCTCCAGATGGAGATAATTTACCACTAGTTTTGGATAACTTGACTCAGCGATATATTAATTTTGAGGAAAGTATTAATAAGGCAATGAAGTCGATTTTACCAAAAACACGTCGCCTTCGACCTATACGTTCTGGTCTCTTATCTTTAACCGTAGAATGGTATTTTCATGATATGGAAGAACCTTTTTATCTAAATGAAATGTCTGATGGAACTGTTAGAATGTTATGTTGGGCTACTATATTAAATTCGCCAGTTTTACCTTCATTATTAGTAATAGATGAACCAGAATTAGGTTTACATGTATCTTGGATGCCAATTCTCGCTGAATGGATAAAAAAAGCCGCAAACAAAACTCAAGTCATTATTACCACACATAGTCCTGACCTTTTAGACCATTTTACAGATTGTCTAGAGGATGTTTTTTGTTTTTATTCAGAAGATAAAACACATTTCTCTATTAAAACACTCTCTAAAGAAGTGCTATCGGAAAAGCTACAAGAAGGATGGCAATTAGGTGATTTATACCGTGTTGGCGACCCAAGTATTGGAGGATGGCCGTGGTAGTGTGGGTTTTTGCCGGAGGTGGAGAAGCTGAAGTTAGAGGACTGATTCCTTTTTTAGAGAAAAATTTTCCTGCATGTAAATTTGAAAGAAAAACACCAGTACGTCATAAACCTGGACCGAAGCCAAATAAAGCAGCTAGCTATGGAGGAACAGGTCAAAGTTTAATTAAGCAAATCAGTGAACAATTACCCATTGCCTTAAAATACCAACCGAATACATGCAATTTAATTTTGGTTTTCGATGATTTAGATTGTCGTAAACCAGACGAACAAAAAGAAAAGATTTTAGAAGCTATATCAAAAATAGAAGGAAGCACTGATATTGCAAAATTTGTTGGGTTTGCTGCACCCGAACTAGAATCTTGGATTATAGGGGATTGGAAGAACTCTATAGGTCAACATCCAGATTTTAGGAGTAGACATCAGCGTATGCGTTGGTGGTTAAGTACACAAAGAAACGTGGGTTTTGATAGTCCAGAATCATTTAGTGAATATGACCCCGAAAGAGATTGTTGTCAAGAAAAACTATCAGAGGCATTAATTGAGTCAAGCGTTTTAAATGAGTTTGATAGTACTTTGCCACGTTACTCTAAAGGTTTACATACCCCTTTGCTATTATTGGATATACAGCCAAATGAAGTCCAACAAAGATGCCCTTTATTTCGTGAACTTTATAATTACTTAAATAGCTTTTGTCAAAATAGTTGAATGGTTGGGACTATATATCCAACTTCGGCACCTAGATAATTAAACTACATAAATATTTAAATTATAGCGACTAATTTTCACCCTCAAACATGAAATATTCATCGGCGCCTGTCAAACTGAAGAAGGTTGCCATAATCTAATTGTTTTATCTTTACTACCACTGACTAAAGTTCGACCATCGTGTAAGGTACACATGCGTTGCACCGCAAGCGTTTGGGTGCTTTCATATCAGCCTGTAACTAAAATTTTAAACGGCGCCAACAGTTTCCAGATAAAGGTTTTGTTTATAACAGGCTTTCTATGCCTGTTCCATTATCATTTATGCCGCAGGTTAGGTGGACGTTCATTTGGAGGTAGTATCAAAAGCTTTTAGCTAAAACTACCTTATGCCAAAAGTTTTGCTTCGACTTGCTTAATATAACTTTACAACATGCTTAAGAAAGCAGGTTTCTCGGCGGTCACCCATCATCAACAAATTCAATGATATGCATTTAGACTTTCATCTTTAGCAGGCTACAGGCAGTCATTGACATGTTTGAACTAAAAATATTGATTTTAGCTACCTTTGTCAAGAAAGAATTTACAATCTGTAAAAGGAACGATAGAACTTAATTATTGCGCTTGCAACAAACCTAAAGCAGTGAATCCAGAAGCTAGAAAAAAACTTGGTGAAATAGCAAAAAAGGCTCGTGATACTATGAGCCAACGGGCTTTTGCAACGCTTTTGGGTGTTTCGTATACTACGGTACAGGCGTGGGAAAAAGGGGAATCTGTACCAGATATTGAGAATTTAGCGAATATTGCCGATAGGGCAGGTTACACGATTGAAGAACTATTGAACTATCTTGGTGTTAAACCACAATCTGAGACTTCAGATGTAAACCAAATAATTAAACAGATAAAAGTAATGCCTTTATCAGAGGTAGCGGTAATTGCCAAAGCTGCTGCTGAGAGATTTGCAGATGCGGCTCAAAGTTTGGGTGAAGAAGTAAAGGCTAGTTAGAATATAATGTTTCTCAAACTTCACACTAAAAAATTAAACTACAAGATAAACCATTTACTTAAACGATGTTCTACTTCGTTTTGTAAAATAGTACGTTGTGCCTCAGCAGCTTTCAATCCATTATCAACTTTCTGTAATACGTATAAGTGATACTGAACGTCTTCAATTGAACAGTCATCAGGCAATTGATTTAACAAGAATTGTATTTTTTCTTTTGTTGAACTCATTTATGTATGTAGATAAGATTTTTGAGTTAAAGCGTGTAGCTAACTTATTCATCAAACACAAGCAACTTCGCGTTGGACAGTTTTTCTGTAACTTTCAAGCGCAGTTAGCTCAGAGTTGCAAGTCTCTATTGTGTTATTGATTGCTTCTTGTATTTCAAAGGGATAAGGGTAATGAGTATATTCATACTCAATCAATTCACTCAATTGCTGTAACTGCCTTACACTTCCACAGTTGTAAACTAATCTTTCAACGGCTTGTTGCCAGCGTGCGAATATTCGATAGCTGAAAAAACCACTGCACACTCCACCTTTTTTATCCCAGTACGAAATGCTTACTTGGTGCTTGAGGTAAGAGATTTTCTTGATTTTCTTTACGTTGTAACCTTGAGCGTTGAGCGCTTCGATTAAATTACCTTCGCTCAGGCGCCAAACATGTGGTGTAATTTTGTTAGCGGCGATTAAGCTCTGAACCTTTTTGTTTGGAGCCTTATAGTAACTTTGCCTTACTCGCTTACGCATAATGCACCCCATCTATATAATTCCAGCAGAAAACTACATTGGTAGTTATACATTGACAATCTAAATTGTAAGATACATCTTCCAAGGAAAGTTGTCAATATGCAACGAAACTTTTTGTAATTGATTACTAAACTAAATTTGTAAATGCTCTCTTAGTAACCACAGCAGTGAATATCGAAAGCAGGGAAAAACTGGTTGAAATCATTAAGCAAGCTCGTGGTTCTATGAGTCAAAGAGCGTTTGGCAAACTTTTAGGTGTTTCTGCGACTGCTGTACAGTTGTGGGAAAAGGGCGTGAATGTGCCTGATACAGAGTATCTAGGAAAAATTGCATCTAGAGCAGGTTATACACTCGAAGAGTTGCTTGGCTGTTTGGAAGGCAAACCTGTACAAGAAGCTTCTGATTTGAGCTTGATTTTGAGGCAAATTAATCATATGCCTTTATCTCAAGTTGCTCAGATTGTTCAAGCAGGCGCCAGTCGGTTGGCTGCTGCGGTTGAATCTTTGGAGGAACCGAAAGCTAGTTAGCGGTACAAATAATCGCTGTGTACTCTACAATCACCGGAATTATTCACATACAAGTTTAATCTTTAGGTTTTCCAGGCTAAAATATTTTGGTCTGTACGGTTAGAAAAATATTACAGCAGTGGATTTAGAAGCGCGCAAGAAGTTAGGTGAAGTTGTTAAAACGGCTCGTGATTCCATGAGCCAAAGAGCGTTTGCAAAATTACTTGGTGTATCTTATACAACGGTGCAGCTGTGGGAGAAAGGCGAGTCAATTCCGGATGTTCTTAACCTGGCAAATATTGCCGATAGAGCGGGTTACACAATTGAGGAGCTTTTAAATTATTTGGGAATTAAGCCACAATTTAATTCTTCAGATTTGAATCAGATTGTTAAGCAAATTCAGGTGATGCCATTGTCTGATGTGGCGGTTATTGGGCGCGTTGTAATGGATAGACTTGCTTCTTCGATTGAGTTGTCGGGTTCTGAGATTAAAGCTTAGTTGAGTCGGCGCCTTACGGTTAATATTTGTTTGTTTTAGTTTGGGGCATTATGTCAGTGATGTTAGTCTTTTTTTTGACATAAGAGTATTTCTATTGCCTGGATTTGGGTTGGCTAGTGGTAAAAACGGGTAAAATATTACACTGTTTTGTTTTGCAATTTTGCTCTTTGGAGTAAAGTAGAACAGGTATTCTTTTTTCGTTTTTTTAAAGTACGATAGTACTAAACTAGATTCATCATAAATTAATGGCTTATATAGTACGTAGCAACTATGATGTGAAAGTAGGAACTCATTTGGCTTTGCAAAAAGGTGTGGCGAAGCGAGGTGTATTTGAGGCGCCTTCTAATTACAATGTTTATACAGCAAACCAGGCGCCAGCAAAACCGTTTTTAAAATGGGCTGGGGGGAAAGGTCAGCTTCTGGAACAAATAAGTAGATATTTGCCACAAGGCTTGTTAAATGGTTCAATCAAAAGGTATGTTGAGCCATTTGTAGGAGGAGGGGCAATGTTTTTCTATCTTGCTTCTTCGGGTTATCAGTCGAGTATTGATGAGTTTTTTATTTATGATGTTAATCCTGAATTGATACTTGCCTATAAAACTATTAAGTTTGATGTATGTGCATTGATTGATGCGTTATCAAAGATTCAATCTAAGTATTGGTCTATGTCAGATATCGAAAAAAGCCAATATTTTTATTATGTGCGTCAATCGTTTAATTCAAAGCGAAGAAGTATTGATTTTAATGTATTCAGTAGTAATTGGGTAGAGCGTGCGGCTCAAATTATTTTTTTAAACCGTACTTGTTTTAATGGCTTGTTTAGGGTTAATTCTAGAGGTGAGTTTAATGTTCCTTGTGGTAAGTATAAGAAGCCTTTAATTTGTAATGTGGATAATTTGAAGGCAATTTCCTTAGTACTGCAAAAAACTCGTATTGAGTTGGGAGATTTTATGAAGTGTAAAGATTTTGTTGATGATAAGACTTTTGTCTATTTTGACCCTCCTTACCGACCTATAAGTAATACTGCTAATTTTACTAGTTATTCTCAAAATATATGGCATGATAGTGAGCAGTTAAGACTAAGGGACTTTTTTGCTGAGTTAGATGGTAAGGGCGCCGAGCTGTTATTGAGTAATTCAGACCCTAAAAATGAGGATGTTAATGATAATTTTTTTGAAGATGCTTATGATAAGTATAGAATTGAGCGAGTAAGAGCTGCGCGGAAGATTAATTGTAATGCTTCTAAGCGTGGTCAGATTAATGAGTTACTAATTATGAATTATTAAGGTTGTGGTAAGCACTGAAGTGCTTATTACTAAGTCGTTCGCAGGTTAGGTATGAAAAATAGTCAGGTATTTCATGATTTTTTGGGAAGTGCTGCTACCAAAGATGTATTTAAGCATTTGAAAAATACTTTGACTGACTCTATCACGATATGGGACTATTTTGTCAATTGGCAAAAAGTCCTATCCAATTTTAAAAGCGTCGAAATACATTTGAATACTCTAAATTATTTAATTGGAAAAAATAATATAGAGCAAGAGTTTAGAGAACTATTACAAACTTATCCAGGCGTTTACAGCGCAATTCCAATTTTAATAGCTTGTCGAACAAAAACTTTTAGAATTCTAACTAGCTTTACAGAAGGAGATTTTCAATATAAAGGCTTTAATTTTAGTAATCAGAGTCTTTTATTTCCAGAAAACATTGATGCAGCAGTAGAATTTGTCAGAGAAACTGGTGTGCTGGAACTATTTGAAAATCGTACTATTAAAAGTATTCCAGATTATGTATTAGGAATTGAGGTGGGACTCGATAGTAACGGGAGAAAAAATCGTGCTGGAGATACGATGGAAATTATCGTTGAAGAATTAGTAAAGTCTATTTGTAACGCGAGTAATTTTACATATATTAAACAAGCTACTGCTGAAAAGATTTTGGCTGAATGGGACATTGTAGTGGAAGTAGATAAATCAAGTAGAAGATTTGATTTTGCAATTAATAATAGTGAAAAAATTTATTTAATTGAAGTAAATTTTTATGGTGGAGGTGGTTCTAAGTTGAAAGCCACCGCAGGTGAGTATAAAAGTTTGTATGATTTTTTAACGGCACAAAATCACAAATTTATTTGGATTACTGATGGTTTGGGTTGGAAGAGTACTTTAAAACCTTTGGAAGAGACTTTTAATTATATCGATTATACATTAAATTTGAATATGGCTTCTAGTGGGCTACTCGCGGAAATCATTAAACAACGGCTTTAAATAAACCAGGTTTTTACGCATTCATTTATTACATGCTATCAACAAAGAAACCAGGTTTCTAAGTCTAGATAATAATGGAAGTTAATTCTTTCAGTGCTTTCATTTGTGTGGGCTTATGTTTTATATGAAGCGCCATTTTCTTTGCGTCTCTAAAAACTGAAAAAGCTTCCTCGGAGTAAATACTTCCCGCACTGAAAAGTGCTGCTGCTAATTCTCGCAGTTCTTTTGCCTTGACAACAGCAGAATTTTTTATAGTCTCTTGTACTTGTTTAGCTTCGTGATAGCGTCCCGCATATGCTAAAGCTGAAGCTAAGTCTTTTAATGCTTCGACGCGCGCTTGAGAATCTTCTTCAATTTGATACGCGACTTTCCGAGCTTCATCTAAAATTGCCAAACTCTCCTCGACATTAGCTTTTAATGACTTGTGAATAGTCATTATAACTGCAAATTTTGTAAATTCGGCATTGTTTACAAAGGGACTATGAACACGTTTCTGCTCAAACCTAATATTATTAGTCATGTTTTAACAAATCATAAATCTTATGTATATGACGATACAAAATCTCAAAAATTAGAAATTTTGTATTGTTGAGGTCAGACGAAAAATTTAGAAAACTTTTCGCCTTCCTATATACATATAGGTATTGAGTCAGAAGAGTTATGCAGTTCTGTTTATATTTTTTTGTGGCGGTTTCCTACGACTACTCAGCAGGAGCATCCCAATTTTGCCAAAATATAAATTTGTCCTAAACGAGCTAGCGAAAAATCTTAGTTAAATTCAAGTTTTTTAAGATGCTTCGTTCCTCAGCATGACAAATTGGGATGCTTCGTTCCTCAGCATGACAAATTGAGATGCTTCGTTCCTCAGCATGACAAATTGGAATGCTCCACTACTCAGCAGTAATACCAGATAGTGCGGGATAATTTTCGCTATCGTCAAAATTCGGCACCGGAGCTACAACTGTACTATAAGCAAAGTCATCATCACTACGTCCAAAGGCAAACTGTAATGAGTTAATTAGAGTTTTGTTTGATAACGTTAGGAAAATTATAATGGCTAAAAAAGTTAAGGCGCCTGCAATACCAAACATATTATGATAACCGACTTGTTCGGCAATCGAACCTCCAAGCGGGCCAGCAATTGCAATACCCAAGTCAAACCCTACTACACATAAAGCAAAAATTCGTCCGCGCTCTTGGGGTAATGAACGGTCGGCTATAACTACATCCATTGTCGAAAGGAATGTACCACCTCCGGCGCCTTCAAGTATTGCCGACATAACAAATGACAAATCGTTGTTTGCTTGCCATAGTAGTAACATCGAGAGCGTATAAGCAATTAAACCAAGAGTTACAAATATACCCCTACCAATTCGGTCACTACCACCGCTAGTAAAAAACCGCGATACTAAACTGGATACCGCTGCAATTGTATAAAACAAACCACAATCGAAGTCAACATGTATAGATTTAATAAATAATGGAATAAAAGTATTTAACGTACCTACCGCTAACCCAATTAGTAACATTGTTAGCGCTGGAACCCTCACCCTTGGGCTTTTGTAAATTTGCCAAATACTTTCGTCACTACTATCTTCACTCACATCTTGCGATACAGGAAAGCTATGAAGTGGCAGTACAAATAAAAGCGAAAGTAAACCTAAAATAGCAGTAGTATTAAATAATAATGTATAACTTGCATTTTCTTGAATATAGGTACCAATTGCTGGGCCAAGTGCTAAACCAGTTGCCCCAGTCAAAGTCATATAGCCCAAAATCTCACCGCGATTTTCTACTGGAGCGATATCGGAAACTAGTGCTGCGTATGCTGTAGTAAAAGCTGCAATACTAACTCCATGAAACGCGCGTAGTGCAATAAGTCCAGGTATTGATGTAAATACTTGATAACCCAATGGTGCAATAGCTGCAACCAAGGCGCCAATAATCAAAACAATTTTACGGCTACGTCGGTCTGCTAACTCTCCCAACTGAGGACGAAAAATTAATAACCCAACAGCAAA
Source organism: Calothrix sp. PCC 7716 (assembly GCF_019977735.1). GTDB lineage: Bacteria > Cyanobacteriota > Cyanobacteriia > Cyanobacteriales > Nostocaceae > Dulcicalothrix. Next base: position 3,774,619 of record NZ_AP025018.1, read on the forward strand.
GCTGCCCATGACAATGCCAACTTGCTGTTTAGAACCGCCTAAATCTTCTATATAAAGCGGTAACGTTGATAACAACGCTCCAATACTCGACCAAAATAGTAAACCTGCTGCGAATAAAATCAGCATGTAATTACGTATCTTGCTATCCAAGCGTAGAAGTACTTCCAATTGTCTTATCCTATCGATTTATATTACGTGTAACTGTGGAGATATATCCAAGCTTCCACACTTTTAATACCATTACCTTTGCATACTGATACAAACTCACGTTTCAGAAACGCTACGCAATCTAGGCGCCTGTACAAGGTTTATATATTACATGTACTATAGATAATAGTATAGTGCGGTATTAGCCAAGTAAAAATACTTATGGCTTTACCCAGCAGCGATTTACGAATTTTAAACGATGCAATTAGTTATATAGTACGATTTTTCGCGTCTAAAAAGACTAATACTTTTTGTAGATTCTTCAAACTACTTCAATCAAAGCATTTTATATAAAGTATAGCCACAAGGGCAGAAGACAAAATACAGAAGAATAAAGTAGACTATATAGCTATGTTTTCATGCAAGAGTTAATTTACTTCTTAGAATCAAGAAGATTTTTTAGTATAAATAGTTACTTAGAAGCCCAAGGGGGCATTTTTTGCAAGAGAGGCTATAACAGGTAAAGTCTTATACGTATTTTACTGGTGCAGCCATGTCCTTACGCAATGAACCTACCGATTGGCAATTAGGCGTACATGAAAGTTACATGCCTGTTTATTATAAAGGCGCCGTAGCTGGATTTTTCAAAAAAGAATATTCAGAAACGATAATCAAACAGTTAAACGAAGACGAATTATTGAAAAAAGCATTGACTACAGCTTGTACCGATTTAATTAGGCAATCGGGTGGTGATGTTAGTCAAGTTAAAGAACTAATCAAAAAATATCTCAAAACCAGCGAGCTTCCAAAGTCAGGCACATTTGCAATTGCAGGTTTTCTACGTGAAAGACAGCAAGAATTAGACTTAGGCGACAAAGAATTTGCTAAATTTTGCGACACTTTTAAAGTTTCACCTGTCGAATTAAACAATATCTACGCCGGTGACAAAATTGAAGACGCATTGATGGCGCCGCTCGCCCGCATTTTAGGAAAATCTAAAGACGAATTACTAAAAGTCAGAGACGGTCATTTGTAGCACAGGCCAAAGGCGCCTGTGCAGTGATAACTTATATTTCAACAAGCCGAAAGAAACCGGGCTTCTGTACGAAAAATCAACGCTTTACGCAACATGTTTGGCAAGAAGCCCGGTTTCTAGACCTCGTGCAAGATGTCACAAGCCAAAAGGTCAACTCAACCAAGATTATAAGCAGTTTCTAGGTTTACGAGATGAGGATATTCAAAAAATATACGAACAATTACTTTCTCAAACAGGTTCTGTAATCAACAATCAACAACCTGCCACAAATAACCAACAACAACTTGAAGAAGATGACCTTAGTTCTGAAAAAGGAGTAAACTATGCAAAACTACGCGACTTACTTCAAGCAGGTAAATGGAAAGAAGCAGACTATGAAACCTACCTGGTAATGCTTCATGCTGTGGGTAGAGAAGAAAATGACTGGATTAGAAATGAAGAATTGTTAAAATTCCCCAGCAAAGACCTTCGCACAATCAACACCCTTTGGGTCAAATATAGCGATGGAAAATTTGGCTTCAGTGTTCAAAAAGAAATTTATTTGATTGTCGGTGCTGAAGCAGATGGCAAGTATTACGAAGAAGCATGGATAAAATTAGCAGAGAAAGTGGGCTGGAAGATAAATGATAGTTGGATTATTTGCGAGGAAGTTACTTATGGTAATTCAGCACCTATCGGACACCTCCCTTTTTGGAGTTCAAAGGTTGGAATTCGGGAAAGAGATTCAATGAGGGGAGTTTTTTGGGTTGGTGTCATGTTCTCTTCCCTGGTATCAAGACTTGTAAGAGTTAGCATTTAAAGCTTTTAGAGGTATATGTATCCTATATAACTCTAGTCTAAAAACCTAATGTATAAATTGAATCTTCAACAGTTGAAAACATAGAGAGATTAAGAAAATATTCTAAAAAAGCAGGTACAAAACTGTTGGTTTAGTGATACATATATCTAATCTTAAATAATTGATAATTTGTGAAGACCGACAGCATATTTTACCGCTTATTTAGAGAGTTTCCAGGAATTTTCTTTGAACTCATTGGAGATGCATCTACTACTGCCAGTGCCTATAACTTCAAATCAATTGAAGTCAAGCAAACAGCATTCCGTATCGATGGCGTTTTTATACCAAAAAGAGGTAAAGACAAACCAACTTATTTTATAGAGGTGCAGTTTCAACAAGATAAGGAAATCTACTCACGGCTGATTTCAGAAGTCTCTTTATACCTACGTCAGAACATCATTAAAAATGATTGGTATGGTGTAGTTATATACCCAAGGAAAAGTTTAGATGTAGCAGACACAAAGCATTTCCGTGAATTCTAAGGGCAGTGGGCGAGTGACTCGTATCTATCTTGAGGATTTGGGTGATGATGCTTCGTTACCGATTGGAATTGCTACTATTAAACTAATCGTCGAAAATAAAAGAAAAGCCAAGGCAAAAGCTAAGGAGTTAGTTGCAAGAACCAAGCAACAGGGTCTTACACAACCCCAACAGCTGCAACTACTGAATTTAATTGGAACAATCTTACTGTATAAATTACCTAAGATAAACAGGAAGGAGTTAAGAGCTATGTTTGGAATAAGCGATTTGAAGAAAACAACATTCTACCAGGAAGTCAAAGAAGAGATACAAGAACAGCTTGAACAACAGATTGAACGAAAAATTGAAAAAAGAATCAAACAGAAAGTCAAGCAGGAAGTCAAGGAAGAAGTTAAGCAGGAAACTAAACTAGAATCTGTACCTGGCTTAAAGCTATGGGCTTAACTCCAGAACAAATAGCTCAAGCGCTTGATATAAATGTGGAACTGGTTAGACAGGTAGTACAGAATAACGACTCAGGCTCTTGACAGGCGCCAACTCTCTCCTCTGTGTCTGTGTGGTAGAAATAAATATCAAAATTTTGTGGAGACGTTACATGTCACGTCTCTACAATTGCATTAATTTTTGTTAAGATTGGACACGAAGCGTAAACGCGCGCACTTTCCCACTTATTCCCTACCTTGGAGACACTGGATGCTACGACTCGAACATATCAGTAAAATTTACCCGACTGGTGAAGTCCTCAAGGATGTTAATTGGGAGGTCAAAGCCGGTGATAGGATTGGCTTGGTTGGGGTTAACGGCGCCGGCAAGTCCACCCAGCTTAAGATTATCACAGGTGAAGTCGAGCCGACTTCGGGTGAAATTGTTCGTCCTTCGAGTTTACATATAGCTTACCTTAACCAAGAGTTTGAGGTAGATCCATCACACACAGTTAACGAAGAATTTTGGACTGTATTTAAGGAAGCAAACGAAGTACAGTTGGCGTTGGCACAAGTAACGCGCGAGATGGAAAGTGCCACACCCGAAGAACTCGATAAATTAATTAATAAATTAGATAAGTTACAGCGTCAGTTTGAAGCACTCGATGGTTATGGGTTGGATGCGCGCATAGGTAAGATTCTACCAGAAATGGGTTTTCAAATCGAAGATGGGGAGCGTTTGGTAAGCGCTTTCAGTGGTGGGTGGCAAATGCGAATGGGTTTAGGTAAGATTTTGCTGCAAGAACCTGATTTGTTACTGCTGGACGAACCTACAAACCACTTAGATTTGGAAACTATTGAGTGGTTAGAAGGTTATCTCAAGAAACTTACTACCCCGATGGTGATAGTATCGCATGACCGGGAGTTTCTTGACCGTTTGTGTACTCAAATAGTCGAAACTGAACGTGGTGTTTCTTCTACATATTTAGGTAATTACTCTTCGTACCTGCAACAGAAAGCTGAAAATCAGTCAGCGCAGCTTAGTGCTTTTGAACGTCAGCAAAAAGAACTCGAAAAGCAACAAGCGTTTGTAGAAAAATTCCGTGCTAGTGCGACTCGTAGTACTCAAGCGAAAAGCCGAGAAAAGCTACTTGATAAAATTGAACGTATTGAGGCGCCTACAAGTTCAGTACGTACTTTACACTTCCAGTTTCCTCCTGCACCTCGTAGCGGACGCGAAGTTGTAATTATTGATGAGTTGACACATACATATGACGATAAAATTCTGTTCTTAGGCGCCAGTTTAATAGTTGAGCGCGGTGATAGAATTGCCTTCGTAGCTCCCAATGGTGCAGGTAAGTCTACATTGCTACGTTTGATTATGGGAATGGAGGCGCCGAGTGAAGGTATTGTAAAACTAGGCGACCATAATGTTCTTCCTGGTTACTTTGAACAGAACCAAGCAGAAGCACTTGATTTAAGTAAAAGTGTTATGGAAACTATCCATGACGAAGTGCCTACCTGGACAAACGAAGAAGTTCGGACTATTTTAGGACGCTTTTTGTTTAGTGGTGACACTGTATTTAAAAATGTCTCAGCATTAAGCGGTGGTGAAAAGGCACGTTTGGCATTAGCTAAGATGCTCCTACGTCCTGCGAATTTATTAATTCTAGATGAGCCGACAAACCACTTAGACATTCCTGCCAAGGAAATGCTCGAAGATGCACTGCAAAATTATGATGGTAGCGTAATTGTTGTATCGCACGACCGTTATTTTGTTTCGCAGATAGCAAATAAAATCGTCGAAATTCGCGATGGTGAATTTCGTGTTTATTTGGGTGATTACCATTACTATCTCAGCAAGCTTGAAGAAGAAAAAGAAGCCGCGCGTCTGGCTGATATCGAGAAAGAAAAAGCTGCTAAAAAAGCTGCTAAAAGCGCTAAGTCTACCGCAAAGAAAAAGTAGGAATTGTTTGTCAAATCACAATATTGTGGGGTGGAATCATTTCTCTTGTGGGGTGGGCATCCTTGCCCGCCTTTGAGCATTTGTTAGGAACGGGCAGGATGCCCATTCCACAAGATATTATATTTCACAAGATATTATATTTCACAAGATATTTCACAAAATATATTAATGAGAATTTATTGCAGTTGCTACAAGTTAGCTAAACACTAATTTGAAATTACTAATTGGTTACAGGGATTTGTATTAGAAAATATGATTGAAGAATGTTGAGATAATTACATAACAGTTGGCGCCGATACAGTCAAGCAAGATATGAATAAATTGCATCTATCTGGTGACAGTATTGAAAGATTGTAAATATGTCTACAGGTGTTCAATAATTAAAAAATGTCTAAAAAAACAGATATTTGTAATAAGAGAAGCTAATAAGCAGAAATTCACTTGCGATGGCAGGTAGCAGTGGTATTATTCGGATATTACAAAAAGTAAAGGGCAGTTTTATTATGACCAAGGCACCTGTTGCTCCCGTGGTGCTAGTCATTTTAGACGGATGGGGCTACTGCGAGGAGACGAAAGGAAATGCAATTGCACAGGCTAAGACTCCAGTCATGAATAGCCTATGGTCGGCATATCCGCACACGCTCATTCGCACGTCAGGAAAAGCCGTCGGTTTGCCAGAAGGTCAAATGGGTAACTCAGAAGTTGGTCATTTGAATATTGGCGCTGGTCGAGTGGTACCGCAAGAGTTAGTACGCATTTCAGATGCGGTAGAAGACGGTTCCATTAATAAAAATCCAGCGTTAATAAAGATTTGTCAGGAAGTCCTGAGTCGAAACGGCAAACTGCATATGGTCGGGCTTTGTTCTGAGGGAGGTGTACACTCCCACATTAGCCACCTGTTTGGACTACTTGACTTAGCTAAAGCACAAGGTATTTCTCAAGTTTGTATTCACGCTATCACTGATGGTCGTGATACTGCACCTAAAGAGAGTGTAGAAGCAGTAGGACTGATTCAAAATTACATAGACCGTATCGGCGTTGGTAAAATAGCGACAATTAGCGGTCGTTACTACGCAATGGACAGGGATCGTCGTTGGGATAGAGTTAAACTTGCCTACGATGTGATGACTATTGATGGTGAGGGTAATGGACTCTCGGCAATGGAAACTGTCAAGGCTTCTTATGCTGCCGACATAACCGACGAGTTTATTGTTCCCGTGCGGTTAGCATCTGGAGCAATTGAAGCTGGCGATGGTGTTATATTTTTTAACTTCCGCCCTGACCGCGCGCGGCAGCTAACTCAAGCTTTGGTGAGTCCTAATTTTAATAATTTTGAGAGACAGTTAATTGCGCCACTGTCTTTTGTTACTTTTACTCAATACGACCCTGAACTACCTGTCAGTGTTGCATTTGAGCCACAAAATCTTAGTAACATTTTGGGGGAAGTAATATCAAACCGGGGTTTAAAACAGTTCCGCACTTCCGAAACTGAAAAATATGCCCATGTAACTTATTTCTTCAATGGTGGTTTAGAAGACCCCTACCCAGGTGAAGACCGCGAACTCGTATCGAGTCCAATGGTGGCAACTTATGACCAGGCGCCTAAAATGTCTGCCGAAGCCCTCACCGATGTAGCGACTTCTGCGATAAGCAAGCAAATCTACTCACTAGTGGTAATAAATTATGCCAACCCAGATATGGTAGGGCATACAGGTCAAATTCCAGCCACAGTGCAAGCTATTGAAACAGTAGACCGTTGTGTGGGGCGCCTGCTAGAGGGTGTAATAAAAGCAGGTGGCACGGCAATTATTACAGCCGACCACGGCAACGCAGAATATATGTTAGACAATTTGGGTAATCCTTGGACTGCCCACACCACAAACCCAGTACCCCTTATATTAGTCGAAGGCGAAGGAGCAAAAATTCCTGGACACGGTACAGATGTTAACTTACGCTCAGATGGTAAGCTAGCGGACATTGCCCCAACAATTTTAGAAATTTTGCAAATTCCCCAACCAGTAGAAATGACTGGGAAATCCCTAGTAGTATCTGCTGACTACGAAGTGCGAAACAACCGCACACCTGCACAAGTAGGAATGTAGAATAGTAGAGACGCGATTCATCGCGTCTATACAATTCATTAACCTATGGATAAGTAATTTTGGTCATGACCGTCACTAATATTGTTCAAGGAATCTGGACTTTCTCTGCTGTTGGCTTAATTATTTTGGTGCTACTTCACAGTCCTAAAGGTGATGGTATTGGCGCCATTGGTGGACAAGCTCAATTATTTAGCAGTGCCAAAAGTGCTGAAAGTACTCTTAACCGAGTCACTTGGGCATTAACTGCTATATTTATGGGTTTGACAGTCGTGTTAAGCGCTGGTTGGTTGCCTAAATAATTAGTAAAGAATTATAAGGGAGGATAGGGCAATGGGAACGGAACAAAAATACTATAACCGTAACCCTAAACCCAATATCCCAACCCGCATATTTATATTTTTAGGAATATTATCAACCACTTGGCTGCTAGTTGTAATTAACTCGCAGTTTATTGTTGTTGGGCAAACACCTTCAACACTTACACATCCTTTACCGTCAACACTCATGCGTTGGCAAGACGTGAAAAACAGCGGTGATTATTTTGATGCTGTGAAACCAACAGAAGTAGGATACTTAGTCTGGTCAAATTTTCCTGTTAAGGTTTACATCGAAACGCCAAAAAATCTTAATAAGAATCAAGCTAGTACATGGGTAAATGCTGTCTCATCAACAGTTCAAGAATGGAATACTTATTTACCATTACAGATAGTTGAGCAATCAGAGTCAGCCGATATTACAATTTTAAGAAAGGCGCCTCCACTTCAAGGCAACCCACCGAAGTTGGGCGGGACGGAAGCCGACACCGCCCACTTCTCACCACGCGCACGTTCTGCACAAACAACATATAATTTGTATACAAAAAATAATATTTTATACCATAGGTTTAGTATTTTATTGAGTCCGAGTCAAACGGGTGAATATCTTATTGCTGCGGCGCGGCACGAACTTGGACACGCATTAGGTATTTGGGGACATAGCCCATTACAAAGCGACGCCTTATACTTTTCTCAAGTCCGTAACCCACCACTAATTTCAACAAGAGATGTAAACACCTTAAAAAAGGTATATGAACAACCAACTAAACTAGGTTGGCAAAAATAGTTTATTCTTGTGGATAAACTTTTGTGGATAAACTCTTATGGAGAAACTCTTGTGGAGCGGGCATCCCTGCCCGCCTCCTTATATAGATATGTAATAACGGGCAAGGATGCCCATTCCACAAGATAGTTATTACCATCCCCAACTGCCGGGAATGCCTTTAAATGGTCCAACGATATCTTTGGTTATCCAACCACCATAAAAATTACCTGGTTGCGGCGCCACTTTTTCGCCATCTATATAACATGCATCCATTGGGTGTGCATAAAAAGCTACATAATCTTTGAGAGATTCAAATTTAGGTGTGGGGTTAGGATAGAACCAGGCAACGTTTTGCAGTTCTTTATCACCTACACGCAGTGTATAATATCCTGCTGCTCCTTTCCACTCGCAAAAACTAGATTGAGGCATTTTAATAAGATATTCCATTTTAATATCGGCAGGTGGAATATAGTAAACTGGCGGATGGCTAGTTTCTAAAACTCGTTTTGCATTGTGGGTATCAGCGATTGTTTCACCATTAAAAATAATCTGAATATGTTTGCTGACATCTTCTAAACGTGGTGGACGTGGATAGTCCCATACTGACTCTTGTCCAGGTTGAGGTTCAATGCGTTGCGGTCTCATAAAGCTATCTCATAGGTATAATTACTCTGATCTTATATTAACAACTAAGCTTTACGACCAGTAGCTAAAAAAGTAGTGATATCCCACCAAACACCTTTTTCAAGAGACGTTACATGTAACATCTCTAAATTTGATTATATTTGTGCGCTGTTAAAAAAATCATTGGCTAAGTAATTTACGCAAGCATATTCTTGACCTCTCTATGAATTTACAGAGATTTTCTCGCGCTGTCAAAAGACATAGTTCGAGAATACCTGATCTGAATAGTATTACTACTGTTTATCAGTTTATAACTAATACAAATTAATTTTTAGATACCGGATTAATACTTAGAAATACTATCAAAATTCTCTATAAAACAGCTTGTAAGCATAAATTGTTGAATCCATCTTTATACAAGTCATTTGAAATATTTTCTTTCTGCAAAGTTTGATAAAAATACAACACGATAACTATTCTCATGTGCCAACTTATGAGTATCAAATAAATTTAAGAACACGGGATAACATCATGTCTAAACTATTTAAAAGCTTGGTTGCTGGTACAGTACTTTCAGTTGGTTTAGCTATTGGCAGTGCGGGTGAAGCGAAGGCTGTATCACTTACAGGAAGCGCAACAATAACCGCAGATAATCATTATGGGTTTTTCTACGGTGATAAAGATGGAAATTCTTTGAACTTTGTTGGACGTAACGAACTAGGAGCAAAGGGTAGTGAAGGAACGTATAATTGGTCTCGCCCAGAAAGTTGGAAATTTAACGTTGACTCACAAGATTATTTATATATGGTTGTGTGGGATGACCAAAGCGTTGATGAGACTTGGCTTGGTGAATTTAATTTTTCCACAGGTCAGTCTGGTGTCAGTAAAAATCTTTTGAGTAAAGCGACTGACTGGGAGTACATGATTAGCAAAAGTGCTAACCCCTTTAGTCTACGTAACACAGTTAAAATCGAAGACCGTGATAAGGGTTTCCTAGCTGCTGGTGATAAATTTGAAGGAAATGTTCCAAAGAACGGAGAACTAGCTCAAGAAATCCAAACAGGAAACTGGATTGGCGCCATAAACCGAGGAGCTAATATTCGTAGCACTGGTCCTTGGGGACAGATTGCAGGAATTAGCCAAAATGCTCAATTTCTTAATGTTACTACTGCCGATAGACAACAAAGAGGAACTTCTAAAAACACCAATTATACTATCTTCCGCACTCGCTCTACAGTAGGAGAGTTAAGTGGATTACCTCCTAAATCTGTTCCTGAACCTACAACAGCATTTGGTTTAGCTGCCTTGGGTCTTATTGGCGCCACTTCACTTAAGAAGCGCAAAGTAAAATTAGGTTAGTAGTTAGTATTTTTTCAGATTTTGCTGTCACGAAATTAATAACTTGATTTACATTGTAGAGACGTGATTAATCACGTCTCTACATTTGATTATTATATTTTTACTGCTGTTACGAAAAATATTGATGCATCACACCAAGCGCCTTTTTCAGTAACTGGTAATGCTTGGACTTCTTTTATATATTCTGCAAAACATTCTCGCAGTTTGTCTGGCGCCAGTTGTTGTACTTGGTAGCCAAAAACGTTTTTAGCGTTAACTTCCCATATTTGTTGTGCTATGTCTACATCAGGGGTAAAGTACCAGCCAAATTGCTCTTGTTGAATTATAATATTTTTATTCTGAAAACCTGCTGCTGACAATAATTGCTGGCATTTTTGCGGTGTACCTAACGGTGCATTTGGGTTGGGTACATTAATACCGTATCTAGCTGCGACTTCTCGAAATAATATAGAGGTTGTAAATGCGTTTTCAGTCCAAGCGTTAAATACAAGTTTTCCACCTGGTTTGAGAAAACTATGCCATTTATGTAAAGCTGTAGGGATATCAGTTAAATAACAAATTGCTAGAGAGCATAATATTACATCAAACCTGTTTCGCTCAAAGTCTATTAATTCAGCATCAGCTTCGATAAATTCTACATTTTGTAAACCAGAGGCAGCTAGTTTTTCTTGAGCGTTACTTAGCATCCCCGCAGAAATATCTATACCAATTACTTTGGATTGGGCGCCTACTTTTCCTGCTGCTGCTAATGCTACTATTCCTGTACCTGTGGCAACGTCTAATATTATGCGCGCGTTTTGCAGGTTTGCAACTTCAATTAAACGCTTGGCAATTGGTATGTAAAATCTACCTTTGTCATAATTGGTACGAGAATTGAAGTCAGTGAGTAATTGCTGTTTGTATTCTTTTATTTGTTCTGGTTCTGACATAAATATACCTTCCTCGCGTCGTTTTTTTCAGTGTCATTAATTTTGGCGGTTGTAGCATAGGCATCTCGCCTGTGCAGTCGTCAATGTAATTTTATTTACCACAGAGACGCAGAGAACACAGAGGGAGGAGTAGTTGTCTATGTCAAAAGTTTTGGCTCTTAAGAGAAATAAACACCACAGTAACTAACCAATTTTCGGTTGCCAAGCAAGTTCAAGCGTTAATTTTATTATCCTTCTTGTGATTTTCAATCAGCCAACCAAGTGTTCCACCTTTAATGGCGCCACCAATAAGCCCACTTGCTAAGTACATAATTACCAACAATTGTTGACTTGGTTTGGAACCACCAAATTTAAAATATGTTGGAAAATCAATATCTATAACCCATCCTGCTCCAATAGCCAAAGCTAACGAACTTGAAAGAATCCACCAGTTAGCCTTATAACAAAGGCGCCTGAGTACTAATGACTGTGCGAAACCTAATACAGCCCCTGCAACTGCTGCTGCTAAATATCGTGAAGGGAGAAAAAACAAAGCGACAATTAAACTAGCGAATGCTGCGATTCCACCGAAAAACGTTGCTAAAATCCATAGTCCAGGCTCACCCACATAAATTTTTAGCAGTAGCCATTGTACAAAAGGGAGTGCTATAAATGCATAGCCATTTGTCAAAGGCACACACATCAATGTAAAACCAGTAGCAAGCATCCATAGAATTGACAACTTCCATCTTAACTTCGGGACAAATTTAAATGGTTTTGACATATCAGTTTTTGGTAATCGGTTTTGAGTATTGCTGCGTTTAATTTTAGAGCTTGTGCAAACTTGTAGTAAGGTGCTTCCTCTTGTTACTCAGCTTTTTGGTTTCTATTCTAACTCAGTAATTGATACCGCTATATCAACCAAAGATTATTAACTGCTTTGTTGCAGCATCAAGGCAACTACAAATTTGGGAAGGATAATTAGTTAAGGAATTTCCAAATAAAAATATCCACTTATTTCTTGTGGGGTGGAGAGAACTTGCCAGGAGATTATTCTTCTGGCAAAGTTCGGAGCATCCCGAACCGCCCGCTCATCAGGAACGGGCAAGGATGCCCATTCCACTTTTGCATATCTACATTTGTGAATCAACAGGAATTGTGATTGTAAATGTTGTACCTGTACCAAGGTTACTGGTTACGTTTATTTCACCTTGGTGTAATTCTACTGCTTGCTTGACAATTGCTAATCCTAATCCGGTACCGGGAATATTGCCGACATTTTTGGCTCTGTAGAATGACTCAAATAACTTTTGCTGGTCTTCTATAGAAATGCCAATGCCTTTGTCTTCAATTTTAAATGTTATTGCTTTATCATAGTAAGCGAGTTCAAATAATATATCTCCTCCTTGCGGTGAGTATTTTATGGCGTTTGATAGCAAGTTAGTTATAATTTGTTGTAACGCTTTTTCATCTAAATTAACTTGAATTTCTTGTTCTGGCGCCAGTAAGAAAATTTGGTGTTTGGGGTTGGCGACTAATTGCATTTCGGTAACTAAGTTTTGACAAAATTGCGTCAGATTTATTGTAGTCGGATTAAATGCTTGACTGGTAATTTCTCCTTTACTAATTACTAAAACATCATCTAATAAACCAACTACATTATTAACAGATTTTCTTATCTTTTGTAATACTTCTGCTTGTTTTTCTTGTGACCAATCGGCGCCTTGTTTTTCGAGTAAAGAAGCGTAACCTTGTATAATATTGAGAGGATTACGAAACTCATGGCTAACCATTGAGACAAAGCGTGATTTTAGTTGGTTAAGTTCTCTTTCTTGTTCTAAAGCTTTTTGGGTTTCGAGTTCGGCAATTTTACGTTCTGTAATATCAAGAATAAAAGCTATAGTTTTTGGCTGTTCGGGTTCAATTTGTATTGCTCCAACCAAAACCGGAACGCGACTACCATCTTTACGAATATATTGTTTTTCATACACGGTATAATCACCCGTTGCTTTGATTTGCTCAATTGCTTGTTCATCGAGTGGTAAATACTCGCTTGGTGTCATGTCAATCCAGCTAATATTACCAGCTTCTAGGTCTTCTCGTGTGTAACCAATTATTTGCAAAAAAGTATCATTTGCTTCGTGAATACTACCATTAAAATCGGCAATAACAATACCAACAATGCTCGATTGTACGATACGTCTAAAACGCAGTTCACTTTGACGCAGTAATGATAGTGCCTGTTCGCGCTCGGCTATTTCCTGTTGTAATTTAATATTGGTATGATAAAGCTCTAACGAAAGTTGACGTGAGCGTAAAAGTATTTCTATACGCGCGTGTAATTCTCGCTTTTCAAGGGGTTTTGTAATTAATTCGTCAATGCTTTGCCATAAATCACGAGTAAACAATTTGACATCTGAACAAATTGTACTGAGGAGAAACGGTAGAAATACTGGGTATTCTGCTTGTTTTCTTGCCCGTATCCATTCCCATAGATGGTTTAATGCAACACCATCTACTATACAAAGGTCAAATTTATCATCAAGTAAGGGAACTGCTTGTCGTGTCAGTACAGCAGCATCTCCAATTATTACCTCGTAGTAACGCTCTAACCATTCAGACAGCAGGCGCCGATTCTCTGTATGCTCTAATAAAAGTAGAATGCGACTCATGTGCTGATTTGCCACCACTAGCTACACAAACGACGGTTATTTTAAATCGGACGAATCTAAAATATCAGGTACACCTTTGAGAATACCACGTAAATTTGTAAGTGGCTTGCCAACTTTTATCCCATAGCGGCTAATTTCAAACTCGCGCAAGCTTTTCTCAAAGTCAGTTAACCGTTTTTTCAGCACCCCAATTGCGCGTCTTATTTCTCCTCTAAATTCTATGTAACGTAAAAATATAATGTTATCAGCTACGTAGCTAATACTATTTTCCGTTACTTTAAATTCACCTGTAATGCTTTCGACTTCGTTGATTAATAATACTGCAACACCCATATTTTGTAAATACTTACATAACGCATGGATATGGCTAACTAAATCCTCACCCCGCACTGACAAACGATAGCCAGAGATGCTATCAATCATGATAATTTTTGCAGAGTTGACTTCGACTTCATGGCGAATCAAATCTGCTAACTCATCAGGGGTATAATGTAATGGTTCTACCTGAACAATCGAAAGTATATCACGTTCCATCATAATGCGAACAGGGATATTAATTGCTTCACAGCGATGTAATAGCGTTTCTTTCCACTCTTCAAATGTGTAGACAACCGAACGCTCCCCTCTACCTGCTGCTTCTTTCATAAACTGAAGTCCCAGTGTAGTTTTACCCACACCACTAGGGCCTGTTAAAATTGTAATAGTTCCACGCTCTAACCCACCGTGCAATAATTCATCGATTTCCACCACTCCTGAAGGAATTGTTTCTTTGATAAACTCCTGTCGGTGACTTTCTGGAATTAAGCGCTTAAACACTTGCATTCCTATTTTTGTCAAGCGCATTGAGTGCGAACCACTCTGAAAGTTAGAACCGCGAAATTTGCTAACACACAGCGTTCGTTCTTGGTTAGAAAAACTTAGATTAATTACTCCATCGCTAATAAATTGTAAATCTTCATCAGGCGCCTCTTCGCTGCTTTCAGAAGTAAATAATACCGTAGCACCTTGTTCTATCAAAAAACGTAGAAACGATAATGCTTGCTTGCGAAACAAAAACGCATCGCTGACAAGATAGCGTAATTGCGTCATTGAGTCAAGAAAAACACGTTGAGGTTTGAGAGTTTCTACCTGCTCAACAATTCTTTGCGTCGTCGGTTCTCGTTCTACTTCTGCTGGAGAAAATATATCATAGGTTTGCACCTCGGCAAAAAAGTTTGAAGTTGGACTCAGGTCGAGAAAAGTAACACCATCAGTATCGAAACCTAACTGTTGAGCATTTTTTAAAATCTGTTCCCCAGGTTCTGCTAATGTAATTAATAAAGTTCGTTCTCCTTTAGCGGCGCCTGCCGTGAGAAAATGTAACCCTAACGTCGTCTTACCTGTACCTGGTCCACCACGCAATAGATAAGCGCGATTAGCAATAAAACCACCCTCTAAAACTTCATCCAAACCTACAATATTTGTAGATAGCCGATTTTCAGACATTTTTTAAACTGTTCTGAGCATTTATACTTATTGCAAGTCTGAACTACACGGATGTTAGTTTTGACCCACATGATTCTCTCATATTTTGTGTAATATTGGTACAAATAAAATCCCCCCCTAACCCCCCCTTAATAAGGGGGGGAATAGAATTATTTTTAAACTGCTTATAAAGTGCGAAAATAAAACTATTTTAAGCCCCCCTTATTAAGGGGGGTTGGGGGGATTAATTCTATTAATTACAAACAAACCAAATTTCTTAGAGTCATCCTTTCACACATACAACTTGCTTCAAAGTGGCAACTACCTCTACAAGGTCTGTTTGTTGATTCATAACTTGCTCTATCGGTTTATAGGCGCCGGGAATTTCATCTAAAACATCTTCGTCTTTACGACATTCTACACCCTCAGTTTGTTTAATTAAATCATCGAGTGTATAAACGTTTTTGGCTTTGTTTCGAGATAGTAAACGACCCGCACCGTGGGAACAACTGCAAAAACTTTCAGTACAACCTTTACCCTTAACAATGTAAGATTTTGCTCCCATTGAACCAGGGATTATACCGTAATCATCTTGTTGCGCGCGCACGGCGCCTTTACGAGTTACAATAACTTCTTCGCCAAAATGCACTTCTTTTTCAGCATAGTTATGGTGACAATTAACTTCGAGTAAAGGTTTTGTGACTTTACCGCCTGCTAAATGCTTCTCAATAATTCGCTTAAACCGTGCCATCATCACATCGCGGTTCATCTTGGCATATTCTTGTGCCCACTGTAAATCTCGCCAGTAAGCTTCAAACTCAGGTGTACCAGCAATAAAGTAAGCTAAATCTGGGTCAGGCAAATTATTACCCGCTAATTTTGCTAAGTCTTTTGCTGTATTAATATGACAGCTAGCAAGCTTATTACCAATATTACGTGAACCAGAGTGCAACATTAGCCAAACTTGGTTATCTATATCGATACAAACCTCGATAAAGTGATTACCACCACCTAGCGTACCTAACTGACGCATTGCTTTAGTTTCCAAGTCTTGTACACCTGGATGCAAATCATTAAACTGGCGCCAATGTTGCCAATTAGTTACAGCTTTTTCAACGTCTTTGTTTTCGTTAAAACCTGTAGGAATAGCCGCTTCAATATCCAGACGAATCTTTTTAAGCTTACCTTCAAGCTTATTACCCTTAAATGGCATCTTAATAGCCGACATCCCACAGTTATGAACAAAAACACCAGCTTTTAAAGCAAAGTTATGGTACTTATGTACTGCCAAGCAATAAACATCCTCAGTGTAATCTAAAGTAATTACATTTAATACTTTGTGATTACATTGATGTTTATATAATCTATGGTTGTGTAATCCAATTGGACTCTTTACCTCAACACCACAAATTTCGCAAGTGTAGTATCGGTTAGCTATTTCCTTAGATTTTGCTTTACCTTTTTCACTTTGGTTATAACCAACCAAGTATTTTTTTCCACGCTCCCCGTTGTCTGCAACAGACTCTTTAAAATGCTCTGGTCGCAGTTCCATGTATCTAAGGATATTAGCAGTTCCCCGATTAGCGTAGTACTCGTATCCTTCTGGTGTTTGTGCTTTTTTAGCAATTGCGGCAAGTCGTCTGCTTTCAAATTCTTCTGAATGCCAAGATTGATTGCGCTCAACCAAACTGCGATGGTAAGCTGAGTGGTCTCTGTTTCCCATAAATTGCAAATTATCCGGTCGATTATCGGATTCTTGGAAATTTCGGTGGTGAATCACAGTTCTTTGCCCATCAAAGTGTGGAATTTCCCCCATCAATCCGCTTCTTGCCACAATCCAGTGTGCTTTCTGCCATCTGCTTGAGTAAGGTTGAGAAATTAAGGTGTAACCATCTTTATCTAGTTTGGAGTAAAAAGGCATTAAGGATGTACCGGAGCTAAGATTTTGAGCTTCTTGATAAGTGCCATCCCTTAACATAAATTTATGGTCTGGAGTACAAATTATTTCCTCTTCGTTATCCAGAGTTACTTTTACCAGAGGCGCATTCTTTCTTGTTAGTTTCGCTATAGCTTTTGCTGCTACAATCTTTCCGGTTGGAGTACAAGCATAAACTATAAATTCATCATCAATGTTCGCAAGTTCTTTAATTGGATAATATTTTCCATCAACTAAAGGAATAAGCGTATCTCCGACAAAGCAACCAATATCGACACCAATGGCAGCAGGAATGACAGCTTCCTTTGTCGCAACTACCGAGCCAACTAAGGCGCCTTTACCCAAATGCACATCAGGCATCAACGCTACATGTTTAAAAACAAACGGTAGCGATGCCACATTTCGCGCCATTTTAGATTCATCCTTCCCTAGAGGATGACCAGCCCAAGATAAAACAGGTGTAGGTGTAGAAAGTTCTAATTTTTCGTAAGCCATAAGATTTTAGATATTTTTTTAACTCTAATGTAGTATATGTAATATATAAACGTCAAGAAGTAACACAAAGCAGAATTTAGACACATCCGTTACAATTTGTAAAAGAAGTAATAGTCTACACAGCAGTGCAGGAAACCTAACAACCCTATGACAACACGTCAAGATACAATCTGGGAAAAGTTTTTATCACCTGTATTCAGGCTTTTAATAGACGAGAAAGCGTTACGTGAATATAACGATAGTGTTGACTGGGAAAAAGAATGCAGCTACATCCGGCGCCCAGATGTAATTACGCCTACATATTACAGTAGCCAAAATTTTCACGGAATAAAGGGTGGTTACCTCACTTCAGGCGCCGCAGTTACCTACGACCCAATAACACAGTATGTAGTACCACCGAATGAAACATGGGTTCGTCAAAGTTTAATAGACGCAGTACGTGTACAACCACGACGGATTCTTGATATAGGTTGTGGAACGGGTACGGGTACCATAATGTTAAAGCGTGCGTACCCAGAAGCAGAAGTAATTGGTTTAGACTTATCACCGTATATGTTGGTGAGGGCACAACACAAAGCGTCGGATGCAGGACTAAATATCAACTGGCGCCACTCTGATGCAGAAAAAACAGGGTTTCCAGATGCATCGTTTGATTTAATTACAGCGTCACTACTATTTCATGAAACACCACCTGCGGTAACAGTAGGAATTTTACGTGAATGCTTCCGCTTGCTGACTACAGGAGGACAAGTACTAGTTCTAGACGGTAATCAAAAAACAATGCGCCAGTTAGGATTTTTGCACAACATCTTTGAAGAACCATACATCCATGATTTTAGTGCGGGTAGTGTCGATGCTTGGATGGGTGCTGCTGGTTTCGAGGCAGTGCAAACGCAAGATATTCTGTTAATACATCAAGTTACAAGTGGTGTAAAACCCATAGTCAACGGAGAAACTGCCACAAATCAAAACGTGCGAACCTATACACCACAAGTTATTGATGATACAGGATTACAAGGCTTTCCCTCACCAGCATAAACTCCTAGAAACCTGGTTTCCCCATAAAAACCAAAAGAAACCAGGCTTCTTCAACATTGTAATAAATAACAAATGACAAAAGGCGCCTCATTGCTGTACTATTTCACTCAGCACTCAACACTCAGCACTCAGCACTCAACACTAAAAAACAGTGAGTTTAAAAGCGGTTCTATTTGATTTTAATGGTGTAATAATAAACGACGAGTCAATTCACAAGCGACTCGTCGAAGAAATACTCATTGGTGAAAACGTCACAAATCTAAGAAAGGGTGAATTTGAACAAGTTTGTTTAGGACGCAGTGATCGTGTTTGTTTACGAGAGTTACTAAATAATCGCGGTCGAATCCTCACTGAAGATTCTTTGAATAAAATAATACAAAAAAAAGCAGTTTTATACTTGAATGAACTCGATAAGCTAGAAAAATTGCCATTGTATCCTGGGATAGATGACATAATTTTCCAAATACGCTCAAAAGGTTTAAAATTAGCACTAGTAACAGGCGCCGTTCGTAAGGAAGTTGAAATAGTACTCGAACGGGGTAAATTACAAGAATACTTTTCAGTTATAGTAGCAGGCGATGATATCACAACCAGCAAACCTGACCCATTCGGATATCTCTTAGCAGTAGAACGCTTGAATCAAGAATACCCTGATTTAAATCTCCAAGCAAACGAATGTTTAGTTATCGAAGACACTCCTGCTGGTATTCAAGCTGCTAAAAGTGCAGGAATGCAAGTAGTGGGAATTGCTAATACCTACCCATTTCACATGCTACAACGAGTTAGCAACTGGACTGTTGATTATTTATCAGACTTAGAACTCGATAGAGTTGCTGAAGTATTTATACAAAAATCAGCGGCCTAGGAAATTCCAAAAAATTAATTAAGCATGTATTGTGGAATGGGCATCCCTGCCCGTTCTAATGCTTGAGTTTTTTTGGATTTCAAGCGGCAATTGACTCTCCTTTATTAGTATCATCCTCTTCAAGATTCTTCTTTTTTTTATCCTTAGAAGGTTGCTTGCGCGCGTCGCCCGATGGATAATTATAATCAAGCATATCAAAATCACGCAATTCATCCGGACAAAATTCAATTAAATCCCACAAATCTATTTTTCTTTTCGGTGTGCCATTGATATCACACAGTTCGTTAATTGCCGCCACTATTTGCACGTAGCGTTTCTCATTGATTTCGGGCATGTACTCGTAGGAACGCCACTTACTCACAACAGTCCTACTGACTTTCAAAAACTCAGCAAGCTGTACGGTGCCTATCTGGCACCTATCCATCACCACTTTCAACTTCCAGCGCAGCGCTCCTTTTACTTTCATTGTTTCTCCAACAAATACTGCATCTATTTAAATTCCAATGCTCACAGTCAATACAGATGACACAAGCAATCAAATTGTTAATTTTTGTAACAGAGGTGAAATTAAAAATTTCACTCATTGTTTAATAAATGTAGTTGGCTACACGAATAGGCAGCCAACTGACCAAACAAAAATAACATTAACTCTAATCTACCATGCTTACCAACACATATACACCAGTATCTTTGGACAAATTTAATACATTAAATGGTACAACCTCCGCAATTCTCGGATTTGCCCGTGCCCTAGTGATTGATAAACCAACACGTATAGCATCATGGGAGTTACTCAACAAAGAAGAACAAGCGCACATTCTAGGATTGAAAAAAACCTATACACAACAAGAAAATGTTCCTAATAATACTATTGAAGAAACAGCAGTAATAAAAGTAGGTGACAAAGTAATATGGTTAAATTGCTGGCCGCACTTAAGTATTTGGAATCCTTTCATAGTCGAAAATATTGAAGACGACTTTGCAAAACTAAATAATCTCCTAACACCAGTACCTGTTGAGGAATTATCGTTGGTGTCGTGATTAATTTGATTTATTGGAATAGCAGAAATGCTTTCATGAATTGCTATTTAATACAGGCGCCGTTTCATCTATTTTATGCTATTGCAGGTGCCTTAATCGGTGGTTTCAATTCCGCAAGCGGAAGTCATTAATTTGAAAGTCCACCAGTTAGAGCTTAGTTACAGAAAGGCTTCTACAGGTATTTTAATAACTTTTACATGAATTTTCGCAGCCCACTTGCCTAAGCGTATCCAGCGTTTAATTTTAACATTATCAGGCGCAATAATGTATGTGTGGTATAAGCTTATCTATATCATGGGTTAGAAAACAATTATGCTGTAGAACGCGATGTAACAGCATCTACATTAGTGCATTGGTTAGGGTGCTTAAATCAAGGGTGAGTAAAATGGAGCAATTACCTGTTGATGCAAATGATTTCCGCTTGTTGCGAAACTGATACTTTTCGATTCAGTGCTGCAATTCACGATTTAAGGCAGTTTCAAATTAATGATTTCCGCTTGTGGGACTAAACCGTTGTTAGTAAGCAGTTTTACGTTATGTTGGTTTCGCTTCACTACACCCAACCTACCTTTATTATCTGTAAATGGATATAACTTGATTTTTAAATAAGCGTCAAAATCTTTTAGATGCTTCGTTCCTCAGCATGACGTGTAGATGCTTGGTTTCTCAGCATGACATTTTAGATGCTACCCTGCGGGAAAACTCCGTTTACGTTCCTCAGCATGACATTATAGTTTGTAGTATGTTAATTTAAGGCTTGTTGTCGTTCTCCGTTGTCTTGGGGTTGTGCAATTACTTTACAATTTAGTTGAGATAGTTTTTGGAGTTGGCGCCCACTAAGTTTATTCTTTGAAATGTTGAGGGTATGAAGTTGGTTTATGGTTGGGCATTTTAGTAGAGTTTCGGCGCCAAAATCTGTTAAGGTTCCTTGGGAAAGGTCGAGTACTGCAAGATGTTCGAGTATGGGTGAGTTAACTATTGCAGTGGCAATATTATCTGAGTATTCACTACTTTTGAGTCCCAAGTATTTTAAGTTGGGAAATTTGCCTGATAAGATTGGCGCCAGTTGTTCGGTACTTATATCTTGTGGGTAGTGAAAACTTTCGGCAAGCCATATTTCTAGATATTCGAGTGCTGGTAAGTCGAGGTTGGCAATGTCTTTTAGGGTTTGTGGTTGTACTAATGTATAACCTGTTTGAATTATTAGGGTTTTTAGGTTTTCGTGTCGCACTTTGTCAAATTTCAAACCCCAACCGCCCCGAAATTGTAATACTTCTAAGTTAGGATATGCTTTTAATATTGGTGTGCTATCACCTAGTAAAAGCCGAGATTTCATGTAATTAGTTTCTTGTGCGTCTCCGTCTCCTATAAATAAGGCTTTTAAATTTGCTAATTTATTAGAGGCGCCGCACAAAACGTTACTAAAATCTTTATATTGTGTGTCATGCTGCCAGTAGTCATCCCACATTTTACATGCTAAAGCTTCTATTTGTGTGGTTTGATTACTTTGAATAAAGGTTTGCAACTGGGTTAAATCAAATTTTTCTGGTTTGTTGCCTTGAATACAATTTAAATTAATGCTATACGCTGTATGTGTAATGCTAAGTTGAGGGTTGTAGGTTTGAATATCCCAATGCTGTAATGTTGTAAAAAATAGCTTTGGGTCGTAGTCTAGTAGAGCTTGTTTACCTTTGGCGCCGCCTTTATGTAGTAGTATTTGTATAGCGTAACGTTGGACTTGTTCTACATCTTGTAAGCTTTTTATAATTAAGTCTATACCCGCATCACCGTAATTTAACGCAGTAGTTAGTGCTGATATTCGTACTTCGAGTATTGCACTATTTAGACGACTTTTTACACCTGCGAGTCCTCCTAATACGGCGCCTTCTTTTGGAGATGAGGAGTTGCTAAGTACTGCGTCAAATTCTCTTGGTTGTTGTGACATCTTTTTTATTAGTAATAATTTTGATCCCCCCAACCCCCCTTAATAAGGGGGGCTATAGATTTTTATAAAAAATTTTTTTATTTTTAGTTGTTTCTACAAATTACAAATTTTTTTTATTCCAGTTCCTCCCTTACTAAGGGGGGTTAGGGGGGATCAACTACTCAGCTACCGAACAATAACGATAATCTTCTTCTTCATAATCATCTTTCTTTTGCTCATTCGTCATGACACTAACGTTAAAATTACCTCTTGATTGCTGTAAAGATAGTAAAGAAACTTTGTCATCAGAAAGATAATTTTCACTAATATTCAAAATGTCAAGCTGTCTTACTCCTAGACTTGTGAGTAAAACATCGGCACCTTTGTCAGTAAGTGTTCCCATTGATAAGTCTAAAATTTTAATTTCCTCTATCAAGGATGAATTAATTACAGCTTCGGTGATATCATTTGAGTATGTGCTGTTTCGCAAACCTAAATATATTAAGTTGGGAAATACTAATTCAGTTAGTATTGGTCGTAAATCATAAGTTGATGAATTTCCACCATACTCTGCTGAACCTAACCATAATTCTAAATGTGTTAGGTTTGGGAAATTACAAGCGCATATTTGAGCGATTGTATCAGCATTTAATCCACCTGTTTCAACTATTAATGCTTCTAAGTTATCGTGCTGTACTGAACTAAATTCTAAACCAGTGCCGCCGCGAACTTGTAATATCTCTAAGTTGGGGTATGCTTGTAAAATTGGGCTAACATCGCTTTGTAAAATCCAAGATATTTCTGATTCTTGATAGTGAATATCCCCAATAAATAGTGCTTTAAGATTTATAAGTTTATTCGAGGCAGCAACTAACGCTTCGATAATACCACTCGAACTGTAATCGGTGACTTCTCCACTCCAGGCGCCTATAATTAAAGCTTCAAGTGTACCAGAAGAGGGATGTTGTAACAGTTCTTCTAACTTATCTACTGCACTTTCTTCTTCGTCGTATTCACACCGTAATGCGTATGCTGTATTAATTGGGTTTGTAATACCGACTTCGGGAACAAAATTTTCTACTTGTCGATTTGCAAATATCGATACGTTGTCTCCCCTATATCCTGGATAACGTCGTAAACGCTCTTCGAGATTCCAAGGTTTATAGTTTTGTAACGCTTGCTTGACTTTTTCTTCGTCTCTTTTTCTTAATAAAGAATAAGCTGTGCGTTGAAGTTGCTTTGATTCATCTTGCAATGCTTGAATTACTAGGTCTAAACCAGGTTCACCATAATTTATTGCTTCGGAAAGCGCAGTTTGACGGACTTTGATATCTGGACTTAATAGACGAGTTTTGGTGCCAAGAATTCCTCCTAATACAATACCATCAATAGGAGGAGGCGCCGTTTTTGCACTAAGTACTGCATCAAAATCCCTAGGTTGGTTTGATTTGCTCATTTTCAAATCAAGGAGTTAAGTATATTGTTGTAATTAGTTTGGCACACTTATTTTAACTATAAACACTTACCAAGTGCCTGTGTCCAAGAATTGCCCCGAAATTAGCTAATACACAAATAGTTGCCAAACTTAATAAAATGTACGTAGGCGCCATGACTACTCCAATCATAAACCAAGCAAGTACATGCAGTATCATCAGTGAAGCAAAGACACTGGCAATTGCAGCAGATTGCCAAATTTGAACAGATGGACGATGTAGCAGTGTTAAAATTATTGTCGATGCGGTAGCAAGCAAATTAGCTGGAATTAGAAAGGCACAAATGCCTATACAGTAAGTGCTTGAGAATTGAATTAAAGCGTTAAGGTCGAACATTATTTTCACAGATTGGTTTTCATCAAATTCTAGAAACCCGGTTTCTTTATGTAAGGCATTTCTTGGTAACAATGACTACAACGCCAGTAAACTCCTCTCAAGCTGATATGGCGAAGCAAAGTATAAGAGCAGCTAGGACAGGTGGAATTACTGAGCATAAGTTGCTTGTTATATATCACAGCATCTTTCTGGCTGATTCTAGTTACAGGACTAGATAGCTCTTGAAAAGATTTATTTAATAATTGCATTTTGACCTCATTTTTGTTAAAAATGACTCAATCACTCTAAATATCAACAATCTTGCGATTGAGCTTATGGAAATTTTATTTTTGAAATTTTAAAATTTTTGATTTGAGCTTCTATAAATTTCTCTATGCGTTGAGCTACATTCTTTTGCGGAAAATAACTTTCTTTGTTTTAATCATAGCACAAAATCTATTATTATAATTTTACGCGCACCTGGCAATATTTATGAGTACATCAACAACTGTAAAAGACTTTGACCTTAAATTTACTGCAACGCTGTCAGATTATATAACGTCTGTGACTTGGGCGCCTGTTGGTTCTAGGCTTGCTGTTGTTTCTGCTGCGGGAGAAGTTGCTTTATGGCAGAATAATGAATTAGAAATTTTGCAAGCTGCTACGGGTAAGTCTGTTGACTGTGTAAAATTTTCTTATGATGGTAAGTTTTTAGCTGCTGGGGGACAAGATGGACGAGTGACTATTTGGCAAGGAAGTGAAATAGTTACGACGTTAGAAAATGCTCCTGCTTGGGTAGATAAGCTTGTTTGGAACCCAACCAGCAACCAGCTAGCTTTTTGCTTGAACCGCTACATCCAAATTTGGGATGCTTCTAAAAACGAAGTTGTCGCTACACTCAACTTTGAAGATTCTTCTCCGTTAGGTATGGGGTGGTCTAGCAATGGTAAAAATTTGGCTGCTGGTGGAAATCAAGGTGTTAGGGTTTGGAACTGTGAAAACTGGAACGAAGAACCTTATGTATGGGAAATGCCTACAGTTAGTATTGCACTCGCATGGTCAAAAGATGGAAAATTTTTGGCTTCGGGCAATATGGACCGTTCTGTGGGTGTAATGGAATGGGGTAATTCTGAGCCTTGGTTAATGCGCGGTTTCCCTGGTAAGATTCGACAAGTTGCTTGGTCTGATGTTAATACACCAGTCGGCGCCCCATTACTTGCAACATCGAGTGTCGAAGGTATGGTAGTGTGGGAAAAACTCGAAGACGAATCTCAAGGATGGGAAGCACGAGTTTTAACTAACCACGTTGACATTATTCAGGGTATTGAGTTTGCACCAAAGAGTTTTCTACTAGCTTCTGCTGCTAGTGATGGATGGTTATGTTTATGGAAGGGAGCAAAACAAGTTTCTCAAGTTCTTACAACCGAAGCGGGTTTTTCTTGTTTAGCTTGGCATCCAGAAGGTAAACTCCTTGCAGCAGGAACTGATAATGGTAAATTTATAATTTGGGCAAAATCCTCGCGTGGTCAAGGTTTTGGCAAGTAAGGAACCAAACTGTATAAAAAAAAGTCTTTACACGTAGCTTGCGATTAATGACTAATTGCTGCGAATTCGTTATGCTTTATCACAAATGCCTTGTTTAGGTCTACACCATGAAGTTGACTAAATTGATTTTATTTACTTTCCCGGTATTGCTAGCTTCGCTGCTTCTCATTAGTCCAGCAACAGCAGAAGTTATTCAACCTGCTCAATACCAACGGGTTGAACTAGTATCCAGTCACCCGAATGAAGCAACGGTTACTCCAAAATTCTCACAAAAATCCAATCCTATTAATGATGCGATGGGTTGTAGCTGTTCAGCTTGTGTTAAAGCTAAACTTCAACTCGAAGGCAAATTATCACTTTCTAGTTTGTTATAAGAATAACTTATAAATTTATGCTAAAAAACCTGGTTTCTTAAATAAACCAGGTTTTTAATTGCTACAATACCTCGTAAATATAATTAAACTGTAGTTTAAAAAAGTTTAAAAAATTATGGGGAAGTTGCTGATATCGCTTTTAACACTTCAGATTTTATTATCAGCTTGTAGCAATCAAAACAATGTTAATAATACAACATCTTTAACTATTAGAACAACGGCGCCGCAAAATACGCAAAAACCGAATCTTCCTCTAGTTGTCGTAACTACAAGTGTATTGTGTGACCTTACAAAGCAAGTCGCAGGAAACACAGTTGATATAAATTGCCTTATTCCATCAGATACGAATCCTCGTAACTATCAACCACAACTAAAAGACCGTCAAGCTATTGATAGAGCAAAATTAGTTCTTTACAACGGTTATAATCTTGAATCGGGTATATTTAATACAATCAAAGTCAGTAAAAACCCGGCACCAAAAATAGCAGTTGCCCAAGTCGCAGTTCCTAAACCTCGTTTGAGTATTCAACAAGGCAACAAAAAACAAATTAATCCATATTTATGGCACAATCCAAAAAATACTACTGCAATGGTAGATGTTATCAGTAATAACCTTAAAAAGGTGGCGCCGCAAAATGCTAAGTTGTATACGAATAATAGTAATAAACTCAAAAATCACATAACTGCATTAGATAAATGGATTAAATCGCGAATTGCTAGTATTCCATCTTATCAACGCACGCTAATTACCAATAATGTACAAATGGGCTACTATACAACAGCTTATGGACTTACATATCAAACAGCGTTTTTAACTATTAACTCTTCTGAAGACCCAAATTCTCCACAATTAAAGCCTTTAGTCACTAATATTAGAAAGACCCGTGTACCATCTATTTTTATAACTAATGCCGCAAATCCTCAAGTAGTTCAAAGCGTTGCTAAACAAGCAAATGTCAGAGTATCCGAACGGTCGCTTTTTACGAATAATTTAGGCGCCAAGGGTAGCGAAAGCGATACTTATCAAAAAATGATGATTGCAAACACACGTACTATTGTAGAAGGATTAGGGGGAACGTATTTGATATTTAGAATTTAGAATCCAGAATTCAGAATTCTGAATTCTGAATTCAGAATCTTATCTCCTGACCCCTACCTCCTGACCCCTACCTCCTGACCCCTATCTCCTGACACCTACCTCCTGACCCCTACCTCCTGACCCCTATCTCCTGACCCCTACCCTTTTTGTTGCCAATGTAGATAATTGTATATGTTGACGGCACGACTTACTATTTCTTTGTTTGGGTGTGTGAAAAGTTCTTTTAGGTAAGGCATTGCAGCAGGTATACTCGATAATGGTGTAGCACAATCACGACAGTGTAATATGGTTTCTGGAGTTAGCTGTAATGTTTCTAATATACGATTTTGATAATATGAGTTTGAGCATTCTGTAGCTAACCCCCCTAAACGGATATCTGCTGCATTGTAAGCAGGTTCCCAGGTTACAAGCATAAATGGGTGGTTGACTTCGTTTGCTTTGACTTGCTTTTTTGATGTTTGTTTGAGCCATAGTTTACCTCGGCGCCGCATAAAGTCAGGAATATTTTGAGAAAATGGGCGTGAGGGAAGCATTAAACGCTTTTCACCTTCTGATATGTCATGAACGTTTGGCTCAAACCCAATAACAGTGGAAACTAAATTTTGCCCCGTCATTGTTGGTAGACATATATGGTCGCGCAGCTTAATAACTCCAGAACGAAGAATACCTACTAGTAAAGTCCAGTGACGGTAACTGTCTCCTCCAAAGTCGCGATGTACTTCACGGGTAGCAATAATTTCAAAAGCAAAGGGCATATTGTATATAGCAAGCCAAGCTTTAAATTGGGTTAATGTTTAACCTCCAAATATACATACAAATTCCCAGTTTCTCCACCTAAGTTTTTAGCCTGGTAAGGTGGGCAGTGCCCACCCTACTCCTAACTTTTAGCAGTGCCCACCCTACTCCTAACTTTTAATGATTTCGTCGTCGCAAGAAAAGTCAATTTCTTTTTTGTCTCTTCCGGATAGGATAAAGTCATGAACGTAAGCGTCTTTCAATCCTGATACTAAATCGTATTCGGGTTGCCACCCTAACTCGGTTCTGGCTTTGCTAACTGAGGCAAAGAAGTGTTGAACCCTCATTGGGAATGCTTTACGTTTGCCGAAATCGAATTTTTTGGGGTCGTAGTGAATTATTTGGATATCGTCTAATGATTTTCCTGCGGCAACTGCACACGCACGTGCTAGACCATCAAATGTAACAAAACGCTCTCCTGAAACGTTATAAGTTTGTCTAATTGCACTTGAATTATTTAAGACTGAACACATGGCGTTTGCCAAATCTTTGACGTGTCCGAATTGTGTGATGTGCATCCCGTTACCTGGAATAGGTATAGGACGGTTCCTGACTATTCGGTCGAAGAACCACGCTTCTAGGTCGTTGTAGTTTTGTGGCCCATAAATATAAGTTGGACGAATTGATGTAAACGGTACGTTTTGTTTCATTAAGTAATCTTCTGTATCCAATTTGCCTTTGTGGCGACTTTTGGGGTCAACGGCATCGCCTTCTCTGTGGGGCATTTGATCAGATTTTAAATACACACCAGCGGAACTCATATATACAAAATGTTGCACACTATCTTGAAAAATTTCAACTAATGGTTGAGTATCAGTAAGTTCTCTACCGTTATTGTCGAAGATGGCATCAAATTTCTCGCCTTGTAGTTTTTGCTTTAGTTGCTCTGGGTTAGTACGGTCACCTGTTATTACTTCTACCCCGGATACAGGTGCAGGACGATTACCGCGATTAAACAAAACAACTTTATGTCCTTGTTCTACTAACTGTTGTGTGAGGTAAATACCTATGAAGCGGGTGCCACCCATAATTAAGATTCGCATAAATACCCTTTTGTTGTAACTAATCCCAACAACGAGGTTATCAGGTTGTGGTATACCTCTGGAACTAGTAAAAGCAGACTCACGTCTTTGATATGGGTAAAGCTTTGACTCTATTCAAGTCACGCACATTATTTTTTACACCATCGTTAATTTTTCCGCTAAGAATGTGTCATCAAAATATGCTTTAGTACATGAATGGCTTACACCGAAAGCCACTGGAGGGTCAGAACTCGTTGTTCGCGAAATTCTGAATTCCTTTGATGCGGACTTATATGCCTTGATTGATTTTGAATCTCGTAACCCCGATAGTTATTTATATAAACGTCACATCGGCACCACTTTTCTCCAACATTTTCCTGGTTCTGAGAAAGGCGTACAAAAATACTTGCCTTTGATGCCATTAGCGATTGAGCAATTGGATTTACGCTCCTATGACGTAATACTCTCTTCATCACACGCGGTTGCAAAAGGTATATTAACGACTCCCAACCAGTTACATATTTGCTATTGCCATAGTCCAATGCGTTACGCTTGGGACTTAACCTTCGATTACTTAAACGCAAGTAATGTTGGTTCAGGCGCCGCTGGGTGGATATCTCGTTACATACTGCACCGTCTACGTCAGTGGGATGTGTTAAGTGCAAATCGAGTGGATTACTTTATCGCCAACTCTCATCATACACGCGCACGCATTTGGCGCTGCTATCGCCGTGAAGCCGAAGTTATCTATCCACCCGTTAATGTTGATGATTTTCCGTTTTCAGCCCAAAAAGAAGACTTTTACGTTATTGTGTCCCGTTTAGTAAGCTATAAACAAGTATCTTTAATTGTCAAAGCTTTCAATCAACTTCAAAAACCTTTGGTTATTATCGGCACAGGACCAGAAATGAACAAAATACGACAGATATCAAAACCAAATATAAATATACTGGGATGGCAACCAGATGATGTGGTAAAAAAATATATGTCCACTGCTAAAGCTTTCGTGTATGCAGCATGTGAAGATTTTGGCATTGCTCTGGTTGAAGCTCAGGCTTGCGGCACCCCAGTTATCGCTTTTGGTGCTGGAGGCGCCTTAGAGACTGTGCGCGATATCCGCTCCTCACCTCGCACTGGTACTGGCGTACTTTTTGAAACTCAAACCATTGCAGCAATAATTGAAGCAGTAAGGGAATTTGAAACATGTATCGGTAAATTCGATTCAGAGTATACAAAGGAACATGCTGCTCAATTTGGCGCACAAGTATTTGCGCGTCGCTATGTTGAGTTCGTAAATGGGTGCTGCCGAAAAAAGTAAGGAACAAGAGTCTATGAAGTCTTGATTGGTATGCTTTTGGTTATAAGTCCCTAACTAGATGCCAACCAAAAAGCTTTAAGATTGGGACTATGTGTGGTGTGGATAATAAAGGAGTATGATGACAGCCCAGAGCTCACTCCTCTCCGGTTCGCGAAACAAAAGGCAAACAACTGGCGCGTCACCTGCGCGCAGTATGATAAAGCGGGGTCAACCAAAAAAGATACCATCGCCTTTGCCATTTGAGAGCATCAACGGAGAGTTAGCCAAGCGATTGTTTGATATAGCGTTTTCGCTATTCATGCTAGTAGCTTTTTCCCCTGTATACCTACTGTTAGCTTTGCTGATTGCAATTAGCTCAACTGGCCCGATTTTTTATATCCAAGAACGAGTCGGGAAAAACTATAAACGTTTTAATTGTATAAAATTTCGTACAATGGTGAGCAATGCTGACGAGGTTCTAGTGCAAATGATGCAAACCTCACCGCAATTACAGCAGGAGTTTGAGTCAAATTTTAAACTTAAACACGACCCTAGAATTACACTTATTGGTCGATGGCTACGAATAACTAGCTTAGATGAATTTCCTCAGTTCTGGAATGTGCTGATGGGAGACATGAGCGTTGTTGGCCCACGACCATTAGTCGAGGAAGAACTACCAAAGTATGGCTGCCACATCGAAGAAATTTTGACTATTCGTCCTGGTATTACAGGGTTGTGGCAAGTTTCTGGACGTAATGATATTCCTTACCCTAGGCGAGTTCAGATTGACCTGCATTATGTAAAATTTAGAACATTCTGGCTTGATTTGTGGATTGTTTTAAAGACTGTTGGGGTGGTCGTTATACCCAAAGATAACGGCGCATACTGACTCATTTAAATGTATATTTTTAATTATATCTGTAGAGCAAATATTTGCTTTACAGATATTTATTAGAAACCAGAAACCTGGTTTCTTTGCCAATATCTTGCAATCAAGTCACAATTTTACTTAGAAACCAGGTTTCTCAAACCTCTAGAAACCTCTAGAAACCTGGTTTCTTTGCCAATATCTTGCAATCAAGTCACAATTTTACTTAGAAACCAGGTTTCTTAGATTTAATGAACTCTTCATAAATACCCAAGTAATATAAAGTTTTAATGAATATAAACATAACGTCACTGAGTTACTTAACATTTCGTAGTTAAGCTTATAGGGTTATGTACGTAAGTTACTACTAGTGAATTTACTGAGATATTTTTCGATATACGACTAATAACTAGTAGCTTTCCCATTGGGGAATATAGCTAGCGCTTGCTAGCTTATATCAGGTTGTATATATCTATGACTTTCATCAGTAAATATAAAGCAGATAACAAGGGATATAGAGCATGACGCAAAGAAAGCGAGCGCTGATAACAGGCATTACAGGTCAAGATGGTTCTTATCTGAGTGAGTTTTTACTTGAACAAGGTTACGAAGTTCATGGAATTATCCGTCGTACTTCTACATTCAACACTGACCGTATCGACCACATGTACGAAGACCCTCACAAAGAGGGAGTACGGTTGAAATTACACTATGGTGACTTGACGGATGGTACGACGCTACGCCGCATTTTAGAGGAAGTTCAACCTGTAGAAATTTATAACCTCGGCGCCCAATCTCATGTACGTGTCAGCTTCGACTCACCTGAATATACTGTTGATTCAGTAGGTGTAGGAACTTTACGTCTGTTAGAAGCAATTCGTGACTATCAGCAACGTACAGGTATTCAAGTTCGCTTTTACCAAGCGGGTTCATCAGAAATGTATGGTTTAGTACAAGCTGTACCTCAAAGCGAATCAACTCCTTTCTACCCTCGTAGTCCTTACGCTTGTGCGAAAGTGTACGCCCACTGGCAAACAATAAATTACCGTGAATCTTACAACATGTTTGCTTGTAACGGTATTTTATTTAACCACGAGTCTCCACGTCGTGGAGAAACTTTTGTAACCCGTAAAATTACTATGGCAGTAGCTCGAATTGCTGCTGGTAAACAGAAAAAGCTGTACATGGGTAATTTAGATTCTAAGCGCGACTGGGGTTACGCAAAAGATTATGTCCGCGCAATGTGGTTGATGTTACAAAAAGATGCTCCTGATGATTATGTAATCGCAACAGGTGAAACCCATACAGTACGCGAGTTTTTAGAGCGTGCGTTCGGTTATGTTAATTTAAATTGGGAAGATTACGTTGAATTCGACCAACGTTACTTACGCCCAGCAGAAGTAGATTTGTTAATTGGTGATTCAACAAAGGCACGCCAACAGCTAGGATGGGAACCATCTGTAACTTTTGAAGGACTTGTGCAGTTGATGGTTCAAGCTGACTTACAAGCTTTGGGCATTACTTCACCTAATGCTACTGGCACCCTAAAGCCAAGCGACTTTGCAACCGTTCGTCAAGAACTTGGCGCGTTACACTTCTAAATTTTAGGGCGGGTTTACAAGATATTTAATATTATTTATAGGATATTTGTATAATCCGCCCATAGCAAAATCCAAAATCCTGTATTTGCAAAATTTTATGACTGGCTTAGAGCTAAATAATAAACGGATTCTTGTAACAGGCGGCGCCGGGTTTCTTGGTAAACAAGTAATTAGCCAGTTGTGTAAAGCTGGAGCTAGCCTCGATAAAATCACAGTGGTGCGTTCGCGCGACTATGATTTGCGACAAATGGAAGCTTGTAAACGTGCAGCAGACCAACAGGATATTATCATCCATCTAGCGGCACATGTTGGCGGTATTGGTTTAAATCGCGAAAAACCCGCAGAGTTGTTCTACGACAACTTGATGATGGGAACACAGTTAATTCACGCTGCTTACGAAGCTGGTGTTGAAAAGTTTGTTTGTGTAGGCACAATTTGCGCGTATCCAAAGTTTACGCCAGTGCCTTTCAAAGAAGATGATATTTGGAACGGCTACCCCGAAGAAACGAATGCACCTTATGGTGTTGCAAAGAAAGCTTTATTAGTTCAACTGCAAGCTTATCGTCAGCAGTACGGCTTTAATGGTATTTATTTACTTCCTGTAAACTTATATGGGCCAGAAGATAACTTCGACCCCAGAAGCTCACATGTTATTCCAGCTTTGATACGTAAAGTTCAAGAAGCGCAAGCAAGAGGTGACAAACAACTTCCTGTTTGGGGTGATGGAACTCCCACACGTGAGTTTCTATATTCAGAAGATGCCGCGCGCGGTATCGTCATGGGAACTCAATTATATAACGATTCCGAACCAGTGAACTTAGGCACAGGCTACGAAATCTCCATTAAAGATTTAATTACTTTGATTTGTAAGCTCATGGAATTTGATGGTGAAATCGTTTGGGAAACCCACCAACCCAACGGTCAACCTCGTCGTTGCCTAGATACCGAACGCGCGAAACAAGCTTTTAACTTCACTGCCCAAGTTGGATTTGAAGAAGGTTTAAAGAATACAATCGACTGGTGGCGCCAAAACGCTCAGTAATTTCTAATTTTCTTGTGGAACAGGCATCCTTGCCTGTTTCAATGCTAAGGGCGGGCGAGGACACCCACTCCACAAGAGAGTTTGTCTACTTATTTAACAAATCTTAACCTTAGTAAGATATTTCTAAAAATAGTTAATAAAATAACCAACGATTAGGAATATAAACCCGTGCTACTAAGAAATCGAGTTATCAGTACAGTATTTTTAAGTTTATTGGCTATAAGTGGTTGCGCTTCTAGAAATACTTCAGGTCAAGGTAATGTAATATTTATTCACCCCGACGGTACAAGTCCCTCACATTGGGGCGCCGCGCGGATGTTGCATTATGGTCCAGATGGCAGGTTAAATTGGGATAAAGCATCTAATTTAGGTGTCTACTTGGGACACATGAAAAACCAACTTACTGGTACTTCCAACGCAGGTGCAGTGACACATGCGACGGGGGTAAAGGTAAACGCTGACTCATTTGGCTTAGATGAAAATTTTAGACCAATCGTTGCAGCATCAGGGAAGAATCAAACAATCGTTCAGGAAGCAATTGCAGCAGGGAAAAGCACAGCCCTCATCAACTCAGGTATGATTCATGAACCGGGTACAGGTGCTTTTGTGGCGAAAGTGCCTACTAGACGCAACTTTGCTGAAATTACCAAGCAAATTGTTGAGTCGAATGTTGATATTATTTTGGGTGGTGGTGAGATGTGGTATTTACCAAAGGGAACCGCTGGAAGACACACTCCCGCAGAACAAAGTCAGCGTGCGGATGGTGTAAATTTAATTGAAGTTGCCAAGCAGAAAGGATATACAGTAGTATACGATCGCGACGAATTATTAAAGTTACCACCTGATACCAAGAAAATACTAGGTATTTTTGCAGCAGATGATACTTATAATGATGCATCTGAAGAGCAATTAAAGTTGGAAAATAAAGGTTTATACGTACCAACGGCGCCTACTGTTGGAGAGATGCTTGATGTAACTTTGAAAAACTTTGCTGCAAAGAATAAGAATTTTATAGTTGTGTTAGAAGAAGAAGGTACCGATAACTTTTCTAACTTTAATAATGCCGCAGGCGCCTTGGAAGCAATAAAGCGTGCAGATGATGCTGTTGGAGTTGCAATGAAGTTTATAGAAAATAATTCAAATACTCTTATGGTTACTGCCGCAGATAGTGATGCAGGTGGTTTAGAAGTTGTAGGGGTTACAGAGAGAGATTTCCCCCTTGATAAACCACTACCAGAAAAAAGTGGAAACGGGGCGCCTTGGGATGGTAAAGACGGTAAAGCCACCCTACCATTTGTTTCGGCGCCGGATAAACAAGGGAAACGTTTTCCGTTTGCTGTTGGTTGGTCAACTGGAGGAGATAACGCAGGTTCAATAGTTTCTAAAGCACACGGTCTAAATGCTGATAAGTTACCCAACACTTTAGATAACACCGATATATATCGTTTGATGTATTTAACATTGTTCGGTAAGGAAATTGCACCATACACTAAATAATTAAAACCTCAACGTGGCACAGGCATTCTGCCTGTGCTGTTTAAATCTTTATTGGTACAATTTTTATAGTAATCTAGCAAGTAAGTAACTAATGATTTCAAATGAAATAGGCGGACAACTGCACCACCGCTCAACGATAGGTGAACCCTTAACAAACTCAGAGAAAGAGCAGCTAGATGCCTGGTATGCACAGCTTGACGCAATTGAAAGCAAGCTGCTTAGTAAGAACACGGACTCTCAAATTGACACGAAAATATTGCAAAATCAGCTTGAAGCGTCTTTAAGCCAGTTAACATTTGTAACTCAACGCATTCAACAAATATCTAAAGAAA
Organism: Calothrix sp. PCC 7716; assembly: GCF_019977735.1. Taxonomy (GTDB): domain Bacteria; phylum Cyanobacteriota; class Cyanobacteriia; order Cyanobacteriales; family Nostocaceae; genus Dulcicalothrix. The sequence continues at coordinate 3,810,296 of NZ_AP025018.1, forward strand.
ATGAGGATTTACGCAAGGAAATTAGTGTATTGAAGCAACAATTGACAGTTCGACGTTCAGCATGACTATATCAAAAGAAATACGAGAACAAGTTCAGCAACGGGCAAACTATGCGTGCGAATTTTGTGGCGTAAGAGAAACCGATGTAGGAGGAACTCTAACAATAGATCACTACCAACCTCAATCGAAAGGAGGTTCTGATAAATTAGAAAACTTGATTTACTCCTGTGCTTGTTGTAATCAATATAAACAAGATTATTGGAATACGGATGAGTCTTCACCTAAGTTGTGGAACCCTCGCTCTGAACTTTACGAGAAACATTTTATTGAGTTAGAGGATGGGCAGCTAGTAGCTCTAACTTTAACAGGAGAATTTACTTGTAAACGGTTACGACTAAATCGTCCACCTTTAATTGCTCATCGTCTTCAACGCCGTCGCCAAGCAGAAAAAACTCGTTTGCTAGAACAATACCAAGATGTAGTTTTGTCGCTGACTCAATTAAACACCCAATTAACTAATTTAGTCACAGAACAGCAAGACCTATTGAAACAACAACGAGATATATTACGAGCTTTACTTAGGAATCAGCAAGATAGTTTTTAATACTCAAGAATAAATACTCTGATGTTTATATATGCTTACGCTGCATAAAATTGATTTATGGCTTGCAATACTTAAAGTTTTTTATACTAGATAATGCATTAATAAGTATGTATGTCAATGGTTATCTTGCTGAACACCTTAATTACTAATCGTAGTTACTACTATTCATATAATGTTCCATAAGTTCCGTTTGCAGAAACTCTGTATCATCTGTGTTATGGGCTTGCAGGATAATCGATTCAACCTCCTGATTGGAACAGCGTCAAAATCTGTAAGATGCGCGCGAAAGCGCGAAAACTGCGTCCTTCGTTCGCGACTCATGACAAAAGTCTAGATTTTACCCGTTTGCAGTATAAATATTTCCATCTCTTGCCTCTGTGTACTCTGCGTCTCTATGGTAATAATATTTATCAGTAAAATTTATAACATAAAACACTTGGTTTAATGGCACCAATTAATCAAATCGGTTTACAAAATTATTTCTTATCATTATGATTTATTAGAGAGAGGCGCCCCCACATTTTTGAAACGTTCTTTAGCTTCAGTAAACGCAGCTTGCATAACAGATTGAATTTGTTTTGGGTCAGGTTTTTTGCCTCCCACTACATCACCGAAATAAACACAAGCAGCTTCACCTAATGCCCAGGTATATGAAGCAGCCCAATATGCAGCAATTACACTACCAAAACCAGGTATAAATTTCACAAGTTCTCTTCCTATCACTTGCGCCAGAAAACCACCAGCAATTGCACTAACAATTCCTCCAGCTTGTGATTGCGTGAGGTTTTGTCCGTATAATTTTCCTAATAACCCAACCATTGATACTTGTAGTGCCGTTAGTACTGGCATGGTCGCGAAGGGTAACGGAACTGCGGCAAGTGTTGCTGCTATTACACCAAAAGCATACATATAGCGTCGTGCGACATTGCGGTATAAGTTACCAATTTGATTACTTGCTTGTTTATCTAAATCTAATAATTGGTAAATCGCGCGTGCTTCAGCTTCGGGTAATAAATCAGCCAAAGTATCGCGTAATGTTTCTAAACCATAAAATACTGGCTCGTAACCGTCTTCTTCTAAAGTAAAGTCAATCAAAATTGAAGCATCGTATAAACCTTTAAAGTCTTCTTTAATTGCTGTATACGCGCGGTTGACTTCTTCATAGTCAGGGGGATAAGCAGGATGATTATCTACACCCTGTGGATAAACTTCGTGTACACAGGTGACAGCAAGTAAAAACGGAATATCTTTGTACTTATCTCGTAGTTGTTTGGCGATTTGCCGTAATGTATCGGTAGCAAAATCGTTTATTTTTATAGTTAATATCAAAACTCTGGCACCACGAGCTTGTTGCTGTAAATCGCCAATAAGCTCTTGAATAATACTTTGAGTATCCTGATTAACATCACCTAAGCCGACTGTATCAGTAAAAATCAACAAAGGTAAATCGTTAGAAGGGTAAGCATAACGTTCTGTATGCTGCGTATGCGGTCGAAATCCTTGTCCGATAATTTCTGGGGAGACACCTGTCAAACCTCTAACTATCGAGCTTTTACCAGCTTGCGGTTTACCAATTAGCAAAGCTTCTGTTGTCGGTAATTGCGCCTTGACAGTTTTCAATATTTCTGCTATCTGCGTATCGCTAACGTTAAATAAATTAACAACAGTTTTAGCTACTTGCTCAGTTGGCAGCAGTTCTACAAAGCGCGATGCAGTTTTGTTCCAAACATCCACAATTGGATTGGTATTTTTCGGCTGACTCATTGCCCTTGAATCCCCCGCGTTTCGGTCATATAGATTCACCTGCTTTAATTCTAGAGCATTCTGGATTATCGGTGTCGGGGCGCCATAGCCAAAAATTTGCAGTAAAAACCGAATTCAGGGTTGTCTCTTCAGATATAGAACTCATGACACAATATAAATAATCAAAACTGAAGATGCGTTTTAGAACGTGAAATCGGCTATATGAAAACATATGAGTTTCCAGCCCAAGTAAATGCAGAAGGTAAAATTGAATTACCAAACACGCTTTTGCAGCAGTTACAACAAAATCAGCAACTCAAAGTTATCATCATGGTGGAGCCGAGTCAAGATGAAGTCTCTGATGAAGCTCGGCGCCCTCTTGCAAATGAACAATTAACAAAAAGTTACGAAGATGATGCTGCGTATACTTCGCAAATTACACCTACAGTTCTCAAAGTAATTTATATTTTGCTCAAAACACCCGAAATTTTAGCATTTCCATTATTAGAACTTGCTAATACGACTGGGGTAGCATTAGAAACTCTTAAGAATATTTTAGAAAACTTATATAAATTAGGCTATCTTTACCGACAACCAAGAGGAGGTTATCGGATTTCTAACTATATTAAGCTTTTTGAACGTTGGGAAATTGGGTATGTTGAAAGTTTACGTCCAAAATTGTTACTTGAGACTTTTACTTATACTGAAGAACGTAAATTTTCTGAAATAGCTGTAAAGATAATTGAACTAGCAAGTAAAAATAATTTTTTGATAGGTGGAGAACTGGGAGCGTCACTTGCAATACCTTACTTGGTTCCTCAGCGTGCAACATTGCACGTCGTCGATAATTACGATTTGATTGTAGATAAACTTCAACTCAAGCCTAGTCCTAGAGGTGAAATTTATTTTTTAAAACAATTTGGTAATTTAAATCATGGTAGTTATGACCAAGGTTCGTATATTGCCGACCCATTATTAATTCATGCAGAATTAATGATTGAAAGCAATGACAGACTTGAAGAAACTGCTAAAAGAATATTTACTAAATATATTATAAGTAGGCAGCCAGATGAGTGAAGACCAGGAGAAAAAGCTAGTTTTACTAGATATAAAAACTGTCGCTGATAGATTATAACTCTCTTTATTAGTAGTAGGAGCCGGGGCAAGAATTTTAGTTTTTGACAACCGTTATAATGTCGAAGGACGAACAACAATAGATTTAGATGTCGCAGTACAAGTTAATAACTGGTAAGAGTTCCAAGTTTTGAGCGAAGAAATGACTCAGGGAAGCAGTCCACTTTTTCGGGCAACACGTGTTCAGCACAAATTTATACATATTGCAACTGGTATTGAGATTGATATTGTACCTTTTGGCGCCATTGGGCAGCCAAACCAAAAAATACAATGGGTTGATGGTAATCAAATGAATGTGCTTGGATTAAATGAAGCATTTTCGATGGCTGAATTGCAAAAAATTGAGGAACTAGAAATTAAGGTTATTAGTGTTATGGCTTTTATTGTTCTAAAGCTAATTGCCTGGAATGACCGAAAAGCTAGAAAAGATTTAGAAGATATTTATTTTATACTTGATAAATACGATATTATAGATATACTTTCCGAAGAAAATCAAGATTTACAAGGAATCGTTGAACATGAAGCAGCAGCTTTCTTTCTTGGATGTGAAATTAAAAGAACTTTTAGCCAGACTGTAATCAACGAAATTGAGCAAATACTGACAAAAATATTGCAAAAACAAAATGTTTTATTTCCACAATTAATTTCTCTCATATTTGACCAAGATGAATGGGATGCTCAATTTTATACAATTGTAGCTAAGTTTGAAGCTTTGCAAAAAGGAATTGAGTTTACTAGCACATAAGCAATTAGTTAGTACTTTAACATTTTAAAACGGTGCCTACTATTTTTGCATATGTTGGGAGTTACTAGAAGTATTAATTAGTGTTGCATGATAATATGACCTAACAAACGTGAGTTATGTTGGGTTACGTTCCTCCACCCAACCTACTGACCTATGTCTTATATAAAACGGCGCCAATTTTTACAATTTGCTGGTTCTGCGTTAGCTGCTGCTGGTTTTAGTCAGTTGGATATTATGCGGCAATCGCAGGAGTATGGTAAGGTTCTGGCACAAAGTACTCCGCGTAAATTAGCGCTGCTTGTAGGAATTAATGAATATATCAATAATATTCCTCCTTTAGGTGGTTGCGAGCAAGATGTTTTGTTGCAACGGGAGTTATTGATACATCGCTTTGGTTTTAAGGATGCGGATATTTTACCTTTGATTGGTAAGCAAGCTACACGTCAAGGTATATTACAAGCTTTTAATGAACATTTAATTAAACAAGCTAAACCTGGTGATGTGGTTGTTTTCCACTTTTCTGGACATGGTTCGCTAGTACAAGACAAAGACCGTGATACACCTGATAAATTAAATAGTACCTTAGTTCCTGTGGATAGTTCTTTACCTGAAAATGGAGGTGTGGTGCTAGATATTATGGGACATACATTATTTATGTTAATGTATGCGCTGCAAACCGATAATGTTACGATGGTGTTAGATAGTTGTCACTCAGGAGGTGCGAAACGAGGTAGGTTTAGAGTTCGCTCACGTTCTGGTGGCAGTGATTTTCTACCGAGTCCCGCAGAATTTGAAGAACAGCGTAAATGGTTGGCAAAAACAGGACTATCTCAACAGGATTTTATTAAGAAACGGCGCCAAAATGTCGCTAAGGGTACTGTAATTACTGCTGTCAAACGCGACCAATTTGCAATGGATGGTCAATTTAGTGGCTTTGATGCGGGTGTTTTTACTTATGCGTTAACTCAGTACCTTTGGCAAAAAACAGCGAATGAGTCTTTAACTACAACCTTTTCTAACGTTAATCAAAGCGCTAAAAAAATAGCATGGGAGCAAAGGGGAGGTTTAGATAAAGAACCTGAAATTGAATCAAATTTGAAGCCAAATCAAAATAAATTAATATATTTCTCTCCTGTTAAAACTATTCCTGCCGAAGCTGTAGTTACTGGTGTTAGTGGCGCCCCTCCAAACAGTAACATTGAGTTATGGTTGGGTGGTATAGAAGCGCAAAGCTTAGAAGGATTCAACGAAAAATCAATTTTAAATATTATAGATGCCAAGGGTGAAGCAGCAGGACAGGTACAAATCGAATCGCGTCAAGGATTAAATGCCAAAGCGAGGTTAGTAAGTGCGACAAAAGTCCAACCTGCTCCTGGAACGCTTTTACAAGAAAGTATTCGCACTATCCCGAAAAATTTAACTTTGAAAATTGGACTTGATGAGACTTTGCTTGATAGTGCTGCCATTGGACAAGCACAACAAGCACTGCAAACTATTCCACGTGTTGAAGCAGTTACAGGGCAACAAGAAACCCATTATGTGCTTGGTCGCATGAGTAAAACCCAGCATGAACAATTACAGCGACGAGTCGCAAATTTACCTGCTGTTGGTAGTATTGGTTTGTTTTCCCCTACTTTAGATGCAATAGTTGCTACTTCGTTTGGAAGTACAGGTGAAGCTGTAAATGTAGCTGTTACAAGGTTACAACCGCAATTAAAATCATTGCTTGCAGGTCGTGTTGTTAGGTATATATTGGGCAATGCTGGCACATCAAGAGTCAATATCAACGTTAAAATGATTGTTGCCGATAGTAAAAAAGTTCTCGGTCAAGCTTTTACAGCGCGCGGTATCGGCAAAAATACAGGCGCCAGTCAACCAAATAAACCTGTTACACTATCAGACTCAGGTATACCAAAATTACCAGTAGGGATGAAAGTTGCCTTTCAAATCCAAAATAACGAAACTGTACCGCTTTATGTCAGCATTTTATCGATAGATAGCAGTGGAAAAATGGACGTAATTTTTCCCTTCGACTGGTCGTCTTCTGAAGGTGACGCTTTGATACAACCTGGTAAACAAGTTTTAATACCTGAGTCAGGAGCAAATAATTCTACCTTACAAGTTTCTGAACCTCAAGGATTTTCAGAAGCTCTTATTATTGCTAGCACCTCACCTTTACGCGACTCGCTTCGGGTTTTACAAACACTCGCAGCTTCCAGGGGAGTTGCAGGTAAACGCAGTTTTATTCCCGCAGTCACGGGTGACGAATTTTTGAACTTGACCGATAGTTTAATTGATGATTTAGATAGAACTACTCGCGGTCCTAGTACTGGTAACACACCACTTGCTTCTGATGTGCGTGGAATTGACGTTAATAAAGTAGCCACAATGTCAATTCCATTTGAAGTTACAAAACTAGTGTAAATACTGATATTTTTTCTTAACTTCTATGCCAATATCTAAATAATATAGATAATAATCTTACTTATTTTATCAGGTTATCTCATTCATCATCTACCCAATTCTGGCAAGTCTACCGGGCTACAAAGTTATACTTTATTCAGAAGATAATAACAAGGGTGTTTACGGTATTCGGCGCCACCATTTTCTTCAAGCAGGTGTAACATAGAAGCTTGTGTCCACTACGCTCGCAAATTGCATAATTAATGGTAAACGAGATATAAGTTTAATTAGAAGCTGACTCTTAACAATTTAGTTTATATTTATCTGGTATAGAAACTTATGGGTAGCAAGATAAACGTTATATTTTTTGTTCTACTTATTGCCGTTGCAACTCCTGTAACTCTCATTCCTGACTCTTCTGGAGCAACGCAGACAGCGTTTCAAACGCCATATGGTCGTAAGGCCAAAGCTAGTAGACTGTTTAAACAAGGTATTAATCAGTACCAAAGTAATCAATATCGAGCAGCTTTACAATCTTGGGCACAGGCAATTACTATTTATCGGACGACGAAAAAACGGTAGAGACGTTACATGTAACGTCTCTACAGCACAGGCAGGGATGCTGCACAGGCAGGGATGCTGCACAGGCAGGGATGCCTGTGCTACAAGAGGGGGTTTAAATTTATACTTTGTCTTTGGGATTTGTTGAGGTGAATTGTTGTGTGTGGTCGATGTAGTCGTATACGATATGTGAAACTTGACGGATGAAAGCTGTTGCTCTCTTGTCGTGATTTGGTCTTTTAACTAATATTCCTGCTAGGTAGCGTTTACCACTTGCGGTTTGAATAATACCAGCATCACCAAGCACAAATCGAAGTGTTCCGGTTTTATGAGCAATTACTGCACCTGCTCCTAAACCTGATGGCAACATACTTTGGTTACGGCAACGACGCATAATGTCTAAAATTTGCGCGCGACTGCCATCACTAAGTATTTGATTGTTTGCGATTAAACTTGACAAATGCACTAAATCTTTAGCGCTGGTGGTGTTAGTACCGTACACATCAGCTAATAAATGACGAAGTGCGGTCTTTTGTAGTCCAAGACTCCGGAAACGCTCGTTTAATCGAGAAAATCCCCCTAAACGGTCAATAATCATGTTTGTAGCAGTGTTGTCACTAATAGTCATCATTTTGGTGGCTGTTTCCAAAACGCTAAACTTCTTGCCTACGCGCATGTTTTGCATGTCACCGGAACCACCAGCTACTAAGTCACGTCTCATTATAAGAGTGTCGTCTAAACGAACTCTACCTGCTTCTATCTCTTGAAATAATGTTATTAATATTGGTAGTTTAATGGTACTAGCTGCTGAAAATACTTTATCGCCGTTAATATCTATATAATCGCCTGTTTGTAAATCAACGAAGAACATTCCTGGTGAAAGATAACTGTAGCGACTCATCAATGCTCTAATTTGAGAATTGAGCGGTAGTATTTGTTTTCCTAACCGCATTTCCCCATTACTTCCTGGCGCCGGGATAATATTTATGGAATTATTTTGTATTGTTGGAGCAACGAAGCGAATATTTGGTAGGGGTGGTAACGGCGCCAATTTAGTATTATTTGACTGCTGTTGTAAAGATTGTAACTGCGAAGCCGTTGCAATAGAAGGGAACAGTAGAAGTGTAAGACCAGCAAAGCGCACTAGGTGAAGCAATGTGATCATGTTTGAATTTACGCTCATGTTGTGTGTGATTAGCTGTACATCAGTCAAAGTTTGCTTATCTGCACCCTGAAGTTAAGATTAAAGTTGAGATAACTGATAGCGTTGCCATTAAATAAAAACGAACCTATTAATTTAAACCCATAATTTAAATATTGGCAACAAGTTCATGAATCTTTCATTGTCGTTAAAAGCACTTGGGGAATATTATTTCATAGCGTGCTATAAAATAACGCGATTCTGATGTTTTTAATTTAAAATTCAATAGTGAAGAATCTGTGAAGCTGCCGTTAGGACAGTAAAAAAAGTGGGAATACTAAGGTGATGTTTCTAATCGCTTGTTAAAAAAATGGATTTATAGCCATGACTCAGCACAGTGTCTACACAGCCAGAAAGCTTCCCCTACGGTTAATTTTGGTTGTTCCTTTTATAGTTCAAATTTTTGCAGTTGTTGGGTTAGTTGGCTACCTGTCTTTTAAAAATGGACAAAAAGCTGGTATATCGACATCAGCTAGTATAAATCCCGTAGAAATTGTGGTGCCACAAGAGTCAGAATTACAACGCTTGCTCGAATATGCTCAAGATGGTTTACTAAAGCGAATTATAGAGACGGCAGAACAAATTCAACGACGAGACAGCCGTTATCAACCGTTTGCTCAACATTTGCTCCTCCTCGCAGAACAATTTCAAATCGAGAAAATCGAAGCATTTCTTCAGCAACTTATTAAGTAACTAATTTGATAAAAGGGCGCCGTTATGACATTAGCTCAAGAACTCATTCTAATTGTGGACGATACGCCTACAAATTTAGATGTGATATTTCAAACATTAAATGACGCGAAGTTTCAGGTGGCAATAGCTTCTAATGGAGAGCGTGCTATTCAACAAATCGAACGGCGCCATCCTGATTTAATACTACTCGATGTCATGATGCCTGGAATTGATGGTTTTGAAACTTGCCGACGCATTAAGCAAAATCCCGAAACAGCCGACATCCCGATTATTTTTATGACCGCTCTATCAGATACTGATAGTAAAGTCCAGGCATTAAAAATTGGCGCTGTTGATTATATTACTAAACCCTTTCAAGAACAAGAAGTTTTAGCACGAGTTCAAACCCATCTTCAGTTACGTAGTTTAACAAAAAACTTAGAACAGCAGGTTGCCCAAAAAGCATCTGAGTTACAAGCGTCTCAACTTCAACTTCTTCAAAACGAAAAAATGTCTGCTCTCGGAAATTTAGTAGCGGGAGTTGCACACGAAATTAATAATCCGTTGGGATTTATTAGCGGTAATTTGGCACCTGCCGAAAATTATGTTAGAGATATTTTAAGTTTAATTAAATTATATGAGCAAAAGTTTCCAAGCCCTGGAGAGGAAATCGAAGTAAAAATAAAAAAAATTGAGCTAAAATATATCCAAGAAGACTTACCGAATCTTCTAAACTCTATGCATGACGGAATTCAGCGTATTGAGGATATCAGTAACAGTTTAAGAACATTCTCACGCGCGGACACCGAACATCCGGTTATTTTCAATTTGCACGAAGGACTCGACAGTACCATATTCATTCTTAAACATCGTCTCAAAGCCACCACTAACCGTCCAGATATTGAAATTATTAAACAATATGGACAAATTCCGGCAATTGAATGTTTTGCAGGTCAACTTAATCAGGTGTTTATGAACCTTATTGCCAATGCAATTGACGCATTAGACGAATCATATAAATATAACCATAAAAATAAAAATAAATCTCACGTTGGATACATTCGCATTTGTACGAATTTAACTCAACAACAGAAAGTTCAAATTATCATTGAAGATAGTGGGGTTGGAATACCAGACGAAGTAATTTCTCGAATTTTTGACCGCTTGTTTACCACCAAAGCAGTAGGTAAAGGAACGGGACTAGGGCTAGCTATTGTACATCAGATTGTGGTAGAAAAACATCGAGGCGCCCTGAACGTTGATTCAATTCCAGGTTATGGAACAAAGTTTACAATCGAAATTCCAGTTACATATAAAGTATAAACTATTAATTCTTTCTAAAAGCATATGATATCATCCTTATCAGTCTGCTAATATCACATGGTAATCTTATTACTAGGATTGTAAAAAATGAGAATTAGCGCACGCAATACTTTAAAAGCAAAAGTTAAAAAAATTATACCAGGCTCTGTGAACTCAGAGGTAATTTTAGAAATCTCAGAAGGTATAGAAGTAACAGCAATTATTACTAAGGATGCCGTAAAATCACTTAATTTGACTGAAGGCGCCGATGCTTATGCTGTTGTAAAATCTACTGATGTTATGGTAGCCGTTGATTAGTTAAAAGAAACCGGGTTTCTAAAAAAACCCGGTTTTTAACTTTACTCGCTAGCAATCACTATATCTGTAGATTTAATCACAGCGTAAGCTTCTTTACCTATATCAAGTTCCAACTCATCTGCTGAGACTCTAGTAATTACAGAGGTGAGTTTGACTTTATGCACAACTTCTAGCGTCACCTCACTATTAACTGGCCCATTTTTAACTTCAGTCACGACACCTTTAAGGAGGTTGCGTGAGCTAACTTTGAGCGGTTTCTTTTGAATGCTAGCTTCTATGAACGATACATTTGTATCTGTTAGCTTTTCTGGAGTTGGTATACGTGTCTCTGATTCGTACTCAGTTGGTATAGATGATTGCGAAGATTTATCGGTTAAATTACGTAGTAACTCACGCAGCACCTCTGTTTTAGTACGCTGAGACGAGTGACAGAACTCCTCTAAGATTTTCCGCTCGTCTTCAGATGTTTGGAATGTTATCCATCCTTGTTCTTTTCTTGGCATAGTTCTACCAAATTAATTGGTAAATTTGTTAAAAGTTGGTAATACATTACCACACTATCTTACTTACGTCAGTGGCGCCCACTTTAAAGGCACCATGACGAAAATTAAGGTAGTATTTAAAGATTGTATGAAGGTTTGGTTAAAATTTTCTATAAAAACAGTGAAGAAACGTACATTAATGATTTATTTATTTTATAAATATGAAATTTACATAAACACAATGTATAAAAATCATATTTGTATTGGATTGCCCTGTAGCCAGTATTAGAATATGAAGTAGCTAATAATACTTAGCTCTAAGCTACTTTAATAACTAATAATCTGGTATTTATTTATGAATAAGGCTGTAGCGATAACAAATATGAATAATTCCGTATCCACATCTACTCGTGTTCAGCACCGCACTCTTGAACGGCGCCAGTTAATACCTGAGCAAGAGCAAGTACTATGGAAAATTCAAAGGGGAAGTGTGCGTGCGTTGACCTGGGATGAAAACGGAGTTTATACGACTTTAGGTTACTGGGGAGTTGGTGATATTGTTGGTTATTCGCTATCGCGTGTTCAACCTTATCATCTTGAATGCATTAGTGGTGTGGAGTTAGCTAGCATTCCATCTGAAAACTTACACGAAAACTTAGACCAACTTTTATCGCGTATTCAACGAACTGAAGAATTAGTAAGTATCGTTAATAGTAAACGTGTCTCTACCCGCATATGGCAATTTTTAATTTGGTTAAGCGATAAATTTAGCCGTGATTTAGAAGATGGTAAATTAATTGATTTGCATATTACTCATCAAGAAATAGCCGACGTGCTAAATACGACTCGTGTTACTGTTACACGTGTACTGCGAGATTTAGAGGACGAAGGTAAATTAAGGCGCCATAAGCGTTGCTTAATCATAAGTGTGTAAAGCAAACACAATCATCAGAGTGCGTTTATTTCATTCGCGATATCAAATAAATACTGCATGGCGCCTCGATAACCAAGTTTGGTTGAGAAAATATTGCCCAAACGGTCAAAAATAGGAATTCCTTGACGATATAAAGGAATACTTAAACGTTTTGCAATAGCTGAAGCGTTGGAGTTAGCGATTAATAAATCTGAACCCGCTGCTAGTTGCTCAAAATCTTCTAAGTCACCAATAGTAACGCTTTGAATTGGTATTTTTTCAAGCAGTGGAGAGCGTCCAGTTGTTACCGCTGCATGAATAGATACTCCCATTGATTGTAAAAAATCAATAGTTAACCAAAGTAAATCAGGTTCTAAAGCTACAGAAACTTTTTTACAACTAAGTTTAAGGTGTGTAGACAGCATTGCTTGCTGTAACTGGCGCCTATAAACTCGGTATTTTTCGGGTACAGCATTACCGCTAATTTTAAAGAGTGCGTATAAAAGTTTATCTGTAGCATCAAGTCCAACAAATTCTGTGAATACATCGTAAGGAACTTTGAATCTTTGTTGTAATATCCTTGCACTAGAGCGCATACTTTCACCCAGTGCCAAAGTGAAGCTAGAATTGCCAACTAATTGTAATCGTTCTAAAGTTGTGCCGCTACGAGTGACTGCACGATTTAATGTACTATTAAAATTACTATCATAATTATTAAAATCTATATCAAGTAAACCCGATAAGTCTGGTAAAACAATTGGGTCTAATTCAAAATCAAGACACATTTCCTTGATTTGTTGAATATCACCGGGTGTAAAAGCAGAACTAGCCAAAATTGTTATTTGTTTTGACTGTGTATTTGGTTTGCCGACTATAGGAATTTCCTTAACAATGCTTTCCACTGCTGCCCCATAGCCATCTTGTAAGCTACCTTTAAAATCTGGTGTAGATACCAAAACCATCGGTAAATTATTTAATTCTGGAATTTGGCGAATTTCTTTTAAAAAACGCGCCATATCATCCCCTCTGGTTTCGGTGAGTCCAGTTGTGCAAAGACCGAGAATTTCTGGCTGATGCTGATGTACTAATGAAAGAATTGTTTGTTTAATGTTTTCCTCACAACCCAAAACGGTAACAACTTCAGTCATTCCTGTTGTAGAAAGAGGAATTATTTCACCCAAATGTTGGGTTAAAGGTATTTGTGCGAACGTGCTACAACCAGGTGAACCATGTAGTACAGGCATTACTCCCGCAAACCCCATAAATGCTAAAGTGGCGCCAACTGCTTGGCTATGTTTAAGGGGGTTTACTGCTACCGATGTGTTTGTGATGCTTACAATTGCCATGATGATTATTTATATAAAAGAAACCGGGTTTCTACCAAGGTGCCGATGTATTTAATTGCTTCCAAATAGTGCTTTTAAAAGCTGTATATAATTCTTGTGCAGCTTTGAGTATTCCTGTATATCCTGCATAAGTAGATTGATGATGATTATTGAGGAAAGGGATTTGTGTTTGAATTGCGATAGATTGATAATTGTGTGGCGCCACTAACATATCTACTTCCCTATCTTGAATTATTTGTAATAATTGATTTTTTTCATTCCCTTTATTTAAAATAATTACCTCTTGATTGAGTAGTTGTGTAATTTTGGCTTTATTTTCGTCACTGAGATGCTCGGCAATAGGAATAATATCTAAATTTAGAATTTTAGCTGTAGAGATAATTGATAAGTTTCCATTTGTGACATCAATGATAATTTTCTTCTTTTTTATATGGGAACGATATAAATCTAATTGATAATTAAGATTATTAGTTTGTGCTATGATTAAATTTTCGGTTCGTTCTTTTAAGTCAGCGTCTAGTTTGAGTGCAATATTTATTAAACAGTTGTTAATTTCTTCTAAGGTGTGTAGAGATTCTTCAATATAATCAATTCCATAGCGCTTTTGCATTTGAAGAGCTAATTTTAGCAGTGTTTTAGAGGATATAACCACATTCAGTTTTGCACGGTGTGCTTGAGCTATTTGTTTGTATTCACTATTGCCTGCAATTTTTGCTAATACTCGAATTCCTATTTTTTCTAATAATGATTCGATTTCAACGGCGCCATCATCAAAGCTATCGCCAATCAAGTTAATATCATAATTAGTAGTAAATTCTGGTTCTACAGTACCGATAACATGTTCGAGTAAAATATCACCAGCAAGACGAATACCTGAATTTTTGTTACCAACAAACCCTGGTGAATCTACAGGGATAACAGGAATACCTAATTTTTCTGCTGCATCGTGCGCGGCGCCGTTAATATCATCACCAATCATAGCAGAAACGCAAGTAGAATATACAAATATTGCTTTAGGATTATAGCGACGATGAACTTCTAAAATTGAAGAGTATAACTTTTTGGCGCCACCAAAAATAATATCACTTTCTTCCATATCGGTAGTAAAGCGAATTTTATTAAGAATTGCAGCATTATTACTACCAGACAAAAAAGAACCAACGCAACCGCTCGAACCATGAACTAAATGAGCAGCGTCTGCAATAGGCACTAAAGCCATCATTGCCCCATCAAAAGCACAATCTTGTTGATTTCGCTTGAAGAGTGATTTTTGCCCATCAGAAAAGCTTTCGATTTTATCGTGACTTGCTTCCATTTTAGCCGTAATAGGGTAGATTTATCGCAATTCATAATAAAATAAAAACTAGAAATATTATGTTATTTATATTCTTTCTAAAATTTTCACTTTGTATCCAAATTAATCTTCTCTTTTGTGGAGCGGGCATCCCTGCCCGCCCTACCAGTTCCATTAAAAATTACTTACAACTTGATTCATTTGTAATTTTTAATACAAAATAAGTATAATAACTTAGGAAAAATTAGATACAAGTAGTAAGTAGGGCTATGCCACCTACGTCAAAGTAGTAACGTCAAACTAGATTAGTAAACAAAATATATTTATGTTAGTAACAAAGCAACCAGTATTAAAACGTTTTTGGTATCCTGTTATTCCCAAGAGTTATTTATTAGATGGTAATCCTAAACCATTTACGCTACTGGGTCAAAAAATAGTCCTTTGGCTAGATGCATCTGGGCGCCCAGCAGCAGCGCAAGACCGTTGTTGTCATCGTTCGGCGCAGCTATCGAAAGGAAAGGTTACAAACGGTAATATAGAATGTCCATATCATGGTTGGAGGTTTGATGGTGCAGGAACATGTACACATGTACCCCAACTGCAAGATGGAATGATATCACCTAGTTATAAAATAGGCGCCTATAACTGTGTAGAACGGTATGGTTATATTTGGGTATGTTTAGAGGAACCATTGTGCGATATTCCAGATATACCAGAAGCTAAAGACTCTAAATATCGTTTAATTCAAGAATTTTATGAACCTTGGAAGTGTGCAGGTTTACGAGTGATGGAAAATGAGTTTGACACCGCACACCCAACGTTTGTACACACAACAACTTTTGGTAGCGAAGAACATCCGATACCCGATAAAATGGAATTGCAAGAACACGAGTGGGGAATTGATTTTTGGACAGTGCTAGGAGTAACAAACCCCAAGCTACAGCAAGAAAATTTGAAAATAGAGCAAAACCAGGTAGTGCGAACAATGCATATGACTTGGTACATGCCATTTACTGCCCAACTGCGGATAGGTTATCCTAATGGCTTAGTTCATATAGTCGTCAATACAGCAACACCAATCGACGATTCGACTTCTCAAATAGTACAATTTTGTTTACGTAACGACACCGAAGCCGAAACAAAAGCAGAAAATATTATCGCTTTTGACCGCGCAGTTACGCTTGAAGATAAAGTTATTTTGGAAACAACCGACTACAACGTACCGCTCGATATCACTAAAGAACAGCATATGATGACCGATAAACCCGGCATTTTGATGCGTCGCAAGTTTTCGACGTTGCTAAAAACTTATGGAGAAGTTGAGTGTTGTGGCTATAATTATTAACGCAATGTGGGCTTTTATCACCCATCCTCAAACAGACGTTCACCTTTGTGCAAGCGGTAAGCCATTTGGTAAGTTTGAGCTTGCGAGCGCATTGTTGGAGCATGTGCCGCTAAATACCTTGTTGCCGCCATCAAAAGATTGTAGGCGCCTTCTTTATGAGATTTGGCCAATAAATAATACTGTTTGAAGGCAGCTTCTATTTCTTGAATGACATGGAAATCGCGATTCTCTCGCAACATTAATTTACCTAACGTTGCCATTAATAACTCTGGTTTACCTCCACTATATAGATACTGAGCAACTAATTTGCCAGCTTCATTTACTTGTTGCTGACGGTTTAGTAAATCTGGTAGCTGGTTAAGTAAATTTTCTGGGTTATCTATAGTATCTTTTGGTTCAGGAATTCGTGCTGGTGGCACATTCAAAAAGCGGTTGAGGTATACACTCATGGCGCCATCGAACACACCGCGTAACAATTCAATTGAAGGTACGCGCCGTAAACCTTGATGAACAGCGTTGGCATAAGTAAACGGATGGTGTGCTGTGTCCCAGTCGCCAAAGTCATTATTCGTGTTAAAACGGGCAACGCGCAAGGCAGCAGCATAAGCCACAGCAAGCGCTAATTGTTCTTCTGTTGCGCCAGAGCGTAAGGCATTAAGCAACACATCAACTATAGCTTGGGGGTCATCTCCTAAAAGAATAGTAGTTGATTCATCCTGACTTGCCCAACTACCGTGGCGCCTACTTCCTGCTTCTAATGCAGCAGGTAACTGTTCAAACGCATTATCAACAATTGCTACTAAATCTACAGGATAACGCCATGAACTAGATTCTTCCATGCGAGAAGCACTTGTTAAAGGAACAACCAAACTTGCTAAGACCTGTTCGGCGCCTTGCCAGTCCACATAATCAAGTGCTTCTAACGCCTTATTGATAAAATCAACAGTATGACCGACATCAAGGTAACGGTGGTCTGTGGCAGCAGCAAACAGCATATCTACAATTTGCGCTCTCGATAAACCCACACGAACAGCTGTTACCAAACAACGTTCTGCTGCTTCGCTATCTCGTCGTTCGATAAATTCGCGAAACCAATTTTTGAGAGTGTTTGCATCAATATTAGAATTGGGCAACGGATGAACACCAAAATGTGGTGGTGCTTCTGAACTATCACGCGCTACAGCAGAAAGTCCTTGATAAAGGGCAAAAGGTTTATCGAGATTATCTAAATAAGGCAACAAATTCATCATGCAAGTTAAAATAGTTAAACCACTACTCCAACCTTGCTTATTGTAACGGGTGCCGAATTCTAATCCCGTCCGGAAAATCTCAGCAGCATCAACACGCTTATCTAAAGCAATCACAGACTTCGCAATAACAAGAGAAATACCATGCTCTAAACCATCTTGAAGTCGCTGACGCTGGTGTGTAACCAAATCAACTTGAGGCGTTAAATTTACCCAAATCTCGCCATCTCTAATTTCTACAGGAAACGCGCGCACATCATCAGCCCAAGAATCAAAAGTACCACCGCTATCAAGGTCAAAGCGAGCGTAATGCCAAGGGCAAGTAACAATTCCATCTTTACAAATACTGCCATGTAACGGAAAACCCATGTGTGGACAACGGTTGTCAATGGCATAAACTTTGCCATCGCTGTAAAAAAGAGCGATAACGTGTTGTTCTAAATTAACTACTTTACCGCCCTCTGTTTGTACTTCAACTAATTTGGCAGCAAAGACATAGCGTTCTTTCGTATAGGTTGAGTTTTCAAATGTTTGAGTCATAATTTTGTTTATTAATTATATTCGCGCTTTAGAGACAGAATTAATACGGTCTCTACAATCGCAATTTTCACAAATTATTTAATTTTTACAATGTTTGTTCTTATCTTCTACTGTGACAAAATAAACAGCTTTTGGAGCAAAGACAATTTTAATTTTTGTAAACTTACCTTTTCTTCTTTCTTACCTTTGTGTTCTACCCTGCGGGAAATTTCCTTTGAAGAGGCGAATTTAAGAAATGCGTCTTTATTTGGTGCTGGTCTTATAGATGTTAACTTCAAAAATGCTGACTTGACAGGAGTTAATATGGCCGAAGCCGCTATTGGTGGCGCCAATTTTGATGGAGCTAATCTTGAAGTAGCTCTTTACGAGCAGGAAATTTAAGGTATAGATAGTGGTTCGTGTCAATAGTTTTGGTCTGTTCTCTCTTCTTAGCTCTTTCTTTGTGTACGAGCGTGTCTAAGAAAGCGGGAAATCCTCGCTCCTTATGTGGTTTATTCTTCTTTTCTCCGTGTACTCTGCGTCTCTGTGGTTAAAAAAAATATATATGACTGCACAGGCAAGATGCCTGTGCCACAACACCACAAAATTGACGACATAAATCAGCAGATTAAAGAGTGAAAAGTAAATATTTCTTAAAGATAGCAATATTTTAAACAACTGTACTATATAAATAACGTTAGAGACGTTACATGTAACGTCTCTACAAGTGCTGCATCATTTCTGTCAGGTTTATGCTTAAACGCCTTCTAGTTGTAGAATCTCCTGGTAAAGTCAAGAAGCTTAGTCAAATACTCGGCGCCGACTGGATAGTTCGTGCGAGTTGTGGTCATATTCGGCAACTTAGCGATGAAGGAGAAGATTCGCTGGGTTTTACTATGGATGACAACAGTGTTAAGTGTCGTTATATTGCGCGCGACCATCAAGCGAAGGAAACTATACAAAAGTTAAAAGCTGCTTGTTCCCAGGTGCAGGAAGTCGTTTTAGCAACTGACCCTGATAGAGAGGGTGAAACTATTGCTTGGCACCTTAAAGAAGCTTTGGGGTTAAGAGAACCGAAACGTGTCGTATATACAGAAATTACAGAAGCTGCTGTGCGTGCGGCAATTGCAAATCCCAGAAAGCTTGATTTAAATTTAATTGGGGCTGGTTTATGTCGAGATTGTTTAGATAAGCTGGTTGGTTATAAAGGAAGTCCTTTAGTTTGGGCATTAAATAATGGCGCCAAAAGTGTCGGCAGAGTTCAAAGTGCAACTTTACATTTAATATGTCAGCGTGAAAGAGAAATCCAAACGTTTGTACCTCAAGATTATTGGAGTGTATGGGTAGACTACGCTGAGGGGTTTAGAGCTTTTTATAAAGCTTTATTAAATACTCAAACCGAGGCGCCTGCTAATCAAGAAGATGTTAATGATGATGCTGCTACTAAAAATGATACACAGGCGCCTGAATCAACGCGCGTTCTTTCAGAACAAGAAGCAGACCGTTTAGTTGAAGAAGCAAAACGTCATCCTCACCACGTTGTTCAATACGAAGGAAAACTTACTTACCGTCAACCTCCTCCAGCATTTATCACTTCGTCGCTACAGCAAGCTGCTGGTTCCAGGTTGAAATTTTCTCCTGACAAAACTATGCAAGTTGCACAAAAGTTGTATGAAGCAGGTTTAATAACTTACATGCGAACTGACTCTGTAATGTTGAGTCCTGAGTTTTGCGATAGCGCACGCAAGTGGTTACAGCAGAACGACCCGCAAAACGTCCCCAAGAACACAGCTAAACACCGTAGTAGTAAAACTGCTCAAGAAGGTCACGAAGCTATTCGTCCTACAGATGTATTTAAACCTTCAGCACAGATACGGCTAGAAGTAACGTCGGATGAATTTAGCTTGTATGTAATGATATGGAAACGCGCGATAGCTTCGCAGTGTTGTGCTGCTCAACTACGTAAAACCCTGATTATTACACAGTCGGGTGATGTTTTATGGCAAGCGAGAGGTCAAGTTGTTGAATTTCTCGGTTACGCACGTTACTGGTCAAACTTAAGTAAAGATACACTTTTACCCAATTTACAGCAAGGGCAAGAATTAACTTTAGAAGACGCAGGTCACGAAAAGAAAAAAACTCAACCACCACCACGTTATACCGAACCCAAGTTAGTGCAATTAATGGAGCGTAAAGGTATCGGGCGCCCAAGTACATATTCTCCCACGATTGCCACTCTCAAAAAACGCACTTATATAGAGTTAGCCAAAGACATATTACACCCGACAACACTAGGGTTAGAAGTCGATGATTTTTTACAAAAAGCATTACCAGATTTATTAGAAACCGAGTTTACCGCCAAAATGGAAGATGTGCTAGACACAATAGCTTCGGGTAAACAAGCTTGGCAGCGTTATCTCATTGATTGGAATCAAAATTATTTTGCCCCAGCTATTGCAAAAGCCAAAACAGTACCTGTCACTCCATCTAATGTAAAGAATGCTGGCAGTACAACTCAACGTAATTATGAAACTTCTCGCAGCAAGTGTCCTGAGTGCAAAAACAACTTAGCCAAAATACCTAGTAGCAAAGTCAAGAAAAAATATTTTCTGAAGTGTGTAAGCGGATGCGACAATGTAGTTCTATTTTGGAGCGATTATAGCAAATCATGGGAGGCGCCTCGCTCTTCTAATGGTGAAACTGCGAAAACAGATGGTGGCGCCAAAACGGCGCCAAAATCTCAAAAATCAGCTGCTAACTTAACAAAATTTCCTTGTCCTGTTTGCAAAAAACCTTTGGAAGAGTACAGTTATACGAAGGACGGGCAAGATAAAACAATGCTGCGGTGTTCTAACCCCGACTCGCAGAATGATAGTAAACACAAAGATGTAGCTTATTTTAGTACAGCCAAAGGATGGTGGAGTCCTAAGTTTGGTGAGTTGGAGTCTAGTCAAGAAGACTCACAACCCTCAAAAGCCAAAACTACTAAAACACCCACTACAGGTAAAGTTACCAAATATCCCTGTCCAGTCTGCAAAAAACCACTTGAAGAGTACAGCTATACAAAAGACGGACAAAATAAAACGATGCTGCGGTGTTCTAACCCAGAGTCGCGGAATGATAGTAAGCATAAAGATGCAGCTTATTTTAATACAGCGAAAGGCTGGTGGAGTCCTAAATTTGGTGAGTTGAAATCTACTAAAGCTGAGAAAAAATAGTTTGAGGGGGGATTTTTATCAAAATGTAAAGAAATAAATATTGTAGCGCACGGTACATGACTGTAAATAATACTTATGACAATAATACAGACATTGCAATCACCTCACATACTTAGTGACCTTCGTTGCGGCTCGGCTAACCACCGGGCTATTTATTTGCGCGTTTTTTGCGTTCACGGAGTGTTTCCGGAGGAGAATATTACTTAGAGTGGGGAGGAAGAAGTAACTAAAGTTACTATTACGAGGTTTTTTGGGTTTTTGGAGGGATGTGTTGGTGAATGGTGTAGAAATGTATAGTATTTTGAAGAGATAAAAACTTAAAATATTTAAGATGCAAACTTTCTTAACACCTTCCCCAATGCAATTGTCGTTTCGACCAGTAAAACCTCAAACTCAACCGAAAAAGATTGTCGCGCTAGGGGATAGTTTAATATATGGTTTTGGCGACCCTGAAGGCGGTGGTTGGGTGGAAAGATTACGCCGCACTTGGATGTTACCTGATAGTCCGGGTCATGTATTGTATAACCTGGGAGTGCGGGGTGATAGAACGATGCAGGTTGCCCAACGTTTGGAGGTTGAGTTTCAGAGTCGTGGAGAGTTGCGAAATCGTGTTCCTGATTTGATTATTCTTTCTGTAGGGGTTAATGACTCCGCACGTGTTGGTCGTATTGATGGTAAGAATTATACGGACTTTGACCGCTTTGAGCTTGAAATTGCGACGTTACTTGAACAAGCACAACGGTTATGTCCTGTGTTTTTTGTGGGAATGGCGCCTGTTAATGAAAGTAAAATGCCATTTTTAGATTGTTTATACTATAATCACGCTGATCAATATCGTTATAAACAAGCGACTCGTATGGCTTGTGTAGAAAGAGGAATACCTTATCTTGATATTTTTGACACTTGGATAGCACACGGTCAAGACTGGATTGATGCGCGTATTGGTGAAGATGGGTTACATCCCAACACTCTAGGCTATAAAACTTTATTAGAACAAGTTATAAATTGGGAACCACTATCTAAAGTTGAAAGTGCTGAGTATTGAGTGCTGAGTGCTGAGTATTGAAGTGCTGAGTATACAAAACTGAGCTATCTTATAGATTCTTCACTACGTTCAGAATGACAGTTCTAAACTTTAGCACTCCCAACTCCTAACTCCTAACTCCTAACTCCTAACTCCTAACTCCCAACTCCTAACTCCTAACTCCTAACTCCTAACTCCTAACTCCGTTCCTCAGCACTCAGCACTCAGCACTTTAAACTCCTTATGACTCCTACTCTATTTGGTCGCTGGCAAACTCGCTTATTGTTACTCGCAACGGTTGGTGTTATTGTCTCGTTACCTTTTGTATCAGGTTTAATCGGCGCCAGTCCAGGGTCGATATATTTCTGGATACTAGGTTATGTTGCTGTTTTTGGGATTATTTGGGATGTTGTCTATGACCAAATACAAAAGTACCGTTGGGATAGAGACTGGCCCGCAGCATACCAGCTATTAGCGGGAATATGGGAAATGGTGTTTGTTTTCTGTGGCGCCAAGCTATTTGGGTTTCTGCCAATTCCTATACCTAAAGAGCAATTAAACCCAGCAATGTTTTTGCTGCATTATAGCGCTGTATGGTTAGCAGTGTTTATCGCTTCGCAAAGTTTAATGCGGATTATTTTTGTACGTTGGCGGTTTCGTGGCGGACAATGGCTGTAACTATATAATAAGTTTTGCTTCCCCACAATTAATTTAAGAGAGATTTACTGTGACAGTAAGAGTTCGTATTGCACCTAGTCCGACTGGAAATTTACACATTGGTACAGCTAGGACTGCTGTATTCAACTGGTTATTCGCACGCCATTCTGATGGTAAGTTTATTCTGCGAATCGAAGATACTGACGAAGAACGCTCAAAAGACGAATTTACAGAAAATATATTTGAGGGTTTGCGCTGGTTAGGGTTGAACTGGGATGAGGGTCCTTTCTTTCAATCGAAACGTTTAGATTTATATAAAGAGGCAGTACAAAAGTTATTAGACAAAGGTTTAGCTTATCGCTGCTATACGACTTCCGATGAACTTGATACATTGCGCGAACTTCAAAAAGCTAAAAACGAGGCGCCTCGTTATGATAATCGTCATCGCAATTTGACAAAAGAACAAGAAGATGCATTTAAAGCTGAAGGACGTAGCTTTGTAATTCGCTTTAAAATCGATGACGACCGAGAAATTACATGGAATGATTTAGTGCGCGGTCAAGTTGTCTGGAAAGGAAGCGACTTGGGAGGTGATATGGTAATTGCACGCGCAGCAGATGATGGAGTGGGACAACCTCTTTATAATTTTGCTGTGGTTGTTGATGATATGGATATGCAAATTACACATGTTATTCGCGGTGAAGACCATATTGCTAATACTGCCAAGCAAATTTTGTTATACGAAGCTTTTGGCACCCAAGTTCCAGAATTTTCTCATACACCCCTTATTTTGAACCAAGAAGGGCGTAAATTATCGAAGCGCGACGGTGTAACGTCAATTTCTGACTTTAAGAAGATGGGTTTTGTTGCTGAAGCGTTAGTTAACTATATGACGCTGTTAGGTTGGTCTCCTGTTGACTCGACGCAAGAAATATTTACTTTAGAAGAAGCTGCTAAACAATTTAGCTTTGAACGAGTTAATAAAGCTGGCGCCAAATTTGACTGGGCAAAGTTAGATTGGATTAATAGTCAGTATATTCACGCAATGCCCACCGAAAAGTTGATTCCTATGCTAATTCCATATTGGGAAGAGGCTGGTTATGATGTTAAAGGGCGCCCTCAAGAATGGCTAGAAAAATTAACCGCTTTAATAGGCGCCAGTTTAACCCGCTTAACAGATGCAGTAGAAATTAGCAAACCCTTCTTTAATGACATTGAATACAACGAAGAAGCAAAAGCTCAATTACAACAAGAAGGTTCTAAAAACGCTTTGGAATCTGTGTTAACAGCATTAGATAATACACAAGAACTTGCCGAAAATTCAGTGCAAGACATTATTAAACAGGTAATGAAAGCTACTAACTTGAAAAAACCTGCGGTCATGAAAGCCGTGCGTGCATCTCTGACAGGAGAAACCCACGGGCCAGACTTGGTACAATCATGGTTATTACTTCACCAAAATGGCGCCGATGTGTCGCGTATAAAAACTGCACTGCAACTAATCAACTAGTAGTAGGGTGGGCACTGCCCACCGTACATTTCGTAGCAGTGCCCACCCTACATTTGGTAGCAAATTACTCTTCATCTGGAACAAATCACGTAGCATAGATGTCATCTATCACACTTAGAGTACTATGCAATTAAACTTCTGATGCCGTGTTAAATAAGACTTTTAAACTATCATTTTTGTTAGTAACCGTCGCTGTCACCTCGGTAGTTAATACCCATGTACGCGCACAAGAGGCGCCTATATTTGGTGATGTGACTATAGGGCAACAATTTGGGCCAGACCCAGTAACAGTAAGAGGGATGAGTGGTGGAGATGTTGCCGGAAGACGCATCACAAACTCACCAGACACACCAACTGGTCCATGTGCTGGCTTTTTTGATGAGAAACCAGACCATACTATTGAACTAAAAAATCGATTTGAATATTTAAAGCTACGAGTTGAAAGTCCTGCTGATACAACTTTAATAGTCAAAGGTCCCGGTGGCGCCTGGTGTAACGATGATTTAGATGGGAAAAACCCCGGTATTGTAGGTGCATGGCTACCCGGAACCTATAACGTCTGGATTGGTTCTTACCGAAAAAATAGTTACATTCCTTATACGTTACAAATCACAGAAGCTAAGTAAATGAGTTGTAGATGGTGTGATTCCCGACTTTTAGTTGTCGTAGTCGGGAATCTATTCACCATCTTTGAGTAATGTCTAGTAAAATAAATAAGAATTAAGTTAAATTTAATTAAGATTCGTGTTGACTTTACGGTAATGTCGTAACACGAGCGTCGTGTTATCACAGCCTCGTCACGCATCCAAATTAAACATAATGGATTAAAAAACATCCGTTTAAGCGCGATTCGTAACCGAGTGTATAGCGCGGTTGCTTGAGCCATCGAAGTTGTATTGCAAAGAGGAACGACAAGTTAAAATGAAATTTTCCTGGAGAGTACTGCTACTCTGGACACTACCCGCTTTAGTTATTGGCTTTTTCTTTTGGCAAGGAGCATTTGCAAGCGCTCCGGCTGAAATGACTAAAAATACAGCCGGTACACGCATGACCTACGGTCGCTTTCTAGAATATTTGGATGCGAATCGGGTATCGAGTGTTGATTTTTATGAAGGTGGTAGAACTGCGATTGTTGAGGCTTTTGACCCAGCACTTGATAATCGTGTTCAACGGGTACGAGTTGATTTACCTGCTTCCGCACCAGAACTAATAAGCAAGCTCAAAGAAAAAAATATTAACTTTGATGCTCATCCAGTACGGAATGATGGAGCTATTTGGGGATTGTTGGGCAATTTGATTTTCCCAGTACTATTGATTACGGGATTATTCTTTTTGTTCCGACGTTCGAGCAATCTTCCTGGTGGTCCCGGTCAAGCTATGAATTTTGGCAAGTCGAAAGCAAGATTTTCGATGGAAGCTAAAACAGGCGTTAAGTTTGATGATGTAGCTGGTATTGAAGAAGCTAAAGAAGAACTTCAAGAAGTTGTTACTTTCTTGAAACAACCTGAGAAATTTACTGCTGTTGGTGCCCGTATTCCTAAAGGAGTACTTTTAGTTGGCCCTCCAGGAACAGGTAAAACATTGCTCGCAAAAGCAATTGCTGGTGAAGCGGGTGTACCGTTCTTTAGTATTTCAGGTTCAGAATTTGTAGAAATGTTTGTTGGTGTGGGTGCTTCGCGCGTTCGCGATTTATTCAAAAAAGCCAAAGACAATGCACCTTGTATTATCTTCATCGATGAAATTGACGCAGTTGGTCGTCAACGTGGTGCAGGTATTGGTGGTGGTAATGATGAACGTGAACAAACTCTTAACCAGTTGCTCACCGAGATGGATGGTTTTGAAGGTAACACAGGCATCATTATTATTGCTGCTACCAACCGTCCTGATGTCCTTGATGCTGCGTTATTACGTCCTGGACGCTTCGACCGTCAGGTAACAGTTGATGCACCAGATATTAAAGGTCGTTTAGAAGTATTAAAAGTACACTCGCGTAACAAGAAGTTGGATGCAAGTGTTTCATTAGAAACTATTGCACGTCGCACACCTGGTTTTACAGGCGCCGACTTAGCGAACTTGCTCAACGAAGCTGCAATTTTGACTGCTCGTCGTCGTAAAGATGCCATCACACTTTTAGAAATTGATGATGCAGTTGACCGTGTTGTTGCGGGTATGGAAGGTACACCGTTAGTAGATGGCAAGAGCAAGAGATTAATTGCTTACCATGAAATTGGACATGCGCTCATTGGTACCCTGCTCAAAGACCATGACCCTGTACAAAAAGTTACCTTAATTCCACGTGGACAAGCTCAAGGTTTAACCTGGTTTACTCCTAACGAAGAAATGGGCTTAATAACTCGTGCCCAACTACGTGCAAGAATTACCGGAGCATTAGGTGGTCGTGCCGCTGAAGAAGTTATATTTGGCAGCGCAGAAGTAACTACTGGCGCCGGAAATGACTTGCAGCAGGTAACTGGAATGGCACGTCAAATGGTAACAAGGTTCGGAATGTCCGACTTAGGACCTCTTTGCTTAGAAAGTCAACAAGGTGAAGTTTTCCTTGGTCGTGACTGGACAACACGCTCAGAGTATTCTGAATCAATTGCAGCGCGTATTGATGCACAAGTACATACTATTGTTGAAGAGTGCTACGCAAACGCGAAGAAAATCATGCGTGAACAGCGCACTGCGTGTGACCGTTTAGTAGATTTGCTTATCGAAAAAGAAACTATCGACGGTGAAGAATTCCGTCAAATTGTAGCAGAATACGCTGAAGTACCTGAAAAACTACAGTTTGTACCTCAGTTGTAATTATTACAAGTTGAGATTCTATTAGCAACCAGGTTTCTTGAAGAAACCTGGTTTCTTTGTTTTATTTCCGTATTTACATAAATTATGTTTGTAGTTTCTATAGCAGGTAATTAACTTGTGAGTAAGCGATAAAGCCAAAGCAATACGGTTGAAACTACAGGCATTAAGATTTTATAAAGGATTTAATATGGAAACCTCAGAATCTCAACAACCAACTATGCGATTACTAGCCAACACTAATGGGCTACCTACTTTACGTTTCGGCAATTCGGGTGAGTCTGTTAGAGTATTGCAAAGGCTATTACGCTCTAATGGCTATCCTGTTACTATTGATGGCTCGTTTGGCGCCATAACAGAAAGTGCAGTTAAAGCTTTTCAAGCTCGACGTGGTTTAACTATCGATGGAATAGTAGGCGCCATTACTTGGCGCGAATTAACTCGTTAAACTAACTTATTAAAAAATAGGACTTACACGTATTAGTAAGTCCCAAAATTTATTTATTATTTAGTACTCAATAATTACTGCGGTTTCTTACCAGCAACAGTAGCTTCAACCTTAACGGTTTTAACACCTTGGAATTTGTACTCTTTTACAGCAGGCTCAATTTTATTGAGGGTTGCTTGATCAGGTACGGTACCTTTAACTGTTAGTACACCTTCTTTCTCTTCTACAGATAGTTTGCTGCCAGGAAACTTTTCTTCTAAACGGTTTTTAACGATGGTTTTTACACCACCTGCTCCCGTTACTGCTGTCTTGGCGCCATCGGCAGTACTTTTAGCAGCATTAGTAGCTTTAGTAGCTGTGTTTGTAACAGCAGTTTTAGCGTTGTCAGCAGTTTTGGAAGTTGCTTCTTTTGCAGTGGTTGCAGGAGCTTCGTTAGTAGTGCCTGCATCTGAAGTTTTCGAGGCATCTTGTTGGCAAGCTACGGCACCAACCATCAAAATACCGCTAACTAAAAATGGGATTATCTTTTTCATTATTATCTCCGCTTTTGAGTAATGAACAGCGATTAGTTAATAGGGTGTGCGGTGCTGAGGAGCAAATCTTAAAACAAAATTAAATGTGAAATGGCAAAGGCATTTTAGTCCAGCACTCAAATAACTGAGTACTAAACTGTCAAATATCTTTATCAAATGGTGAATAGATAGTAACAGATTTAAGAAAATCTGCTATTTCTAGACGCGCTTTAACTGAACTATTTTATTGCAATGTTTTTATTAGTCAATTAGTAGTTTAATTTTAAAATAAGTATTTTATATTACATTACCCTCTTGTGGAGCGGGCATCCCTGCCCCTCTTGTGGAGCGGGCATCCCTGCCCGCCCTGGTATAAAGAAACAGGCAAGGATGCCTGTTCTACAAGATAATTTACTGAGCAGGCGCCACTTTAGCATTTACTTTTACGCCTGCGACACCTTTAATTTCTTGCGCTAAAGTCGGAATTTTGTTTAATTGCTCTTGCGTTGGCACTGTTCCAGTAATGACAATAGTACCGTCGTCCTCATCAACCTTTAAACGACTAGCTGGTAGATTTGCCTCTAATTTACTGCGAACTTCACTTTCTAAATCATCGCTATCACGTTCATCATCGCCACCTGTAGCGTTATTGCGTTGCTCACGTGCGCGTATGTCTGAGTTAAGCTGGTCTTGGCGTACTTGACTTGTCGCATCGTTTTGAGCTTGTTGAGAAGCTTCTTTTGCTGGGGAAGATGCAGCTTCGTTGGTATTGTTAGGTGCATCTGCACTTGTTTTGGAGCCAGACTCACAAGCAGCTACACCCGCAACTAGTACGCTACTGATGAGTAATGCAATTAGTTTTTTCATTTTCATCCGTTCAAATAAACTACTGGGTAAGGTGTGCGTTGAGTGTGAGGAGCTTATAAAGGACAACCGATACTATAGTTTTGCCTTATTTGAAGGTTGATTCCATCAATCACAAGTGTAGGTTCAATATCTATCAATTGATGTACAATTTGAACAAGTACGAGCTTTAATTGCGGATAAAGGTATTTGCGCGGAAATTGCCCTTTGCATGTTCGGTTCTACGACTTTCATACAGACACAAATGCATATAACCTCGTAGTAGTTGTGTATGCTTATCAAACCTATTGATATCGCGCTCTCTCTGAAGGGGTGAAAAATTGTGTATAAATGGATTCTGCCAAGCCTGAGTGATATTTTAGCCGCCAACCAAACATCTATGGCGCCTGCTTGCTCTGCAAAAGCGGAAAGTCAATGGCGCCTGAGTTTAGCAGCAACCGAAAAATTACTGCTAAATACACTCGGCAATAGTATTAACGATAACACTCAAGGCTTAGTTTTAGCTGCACCCGCACCGCTTTTTAGCCAGCTTGAACTAACCCAGAATCTTCAAACAATTACTTTTACAGCAAAGCCATTTAACCCGTTAGCATTAATGCCGTTTCAGATGCCTACTGTAAAGGTACCAGAATTAAGTTCGCATCCATCTGAGCCTGTACTACCGTTACTTGCACAAGACCCATTAGGTTCAGAACAATTTTGCTTAGTGTTTACAAATGCCTTTCAACTAGTGCTGGTTTTGGGTGAAGGTGAAAATGGTGATAAATTATTCTCATTTTCGTTTGACCCCGAAGTTGTACAACAAGCTTGGAAAGCTTTAGGTGCCCGCATAATGTTGGTCAACCCTGATGAATTCGCTAATTTAGCTTCTTTAGTACAAAAGTATGCAAAAGTGGCGCCTGATTTTCGGGTAGTAACACAGTTTAGCCAATTGCTTTTAACAGAGTTTTCAGAAAACAAAGATATAAAATCAGCTTCTACTAATGATAAAGATGATTCGCTAGTTGTAGAAAGCGATGGAAATCAATCTCATCACATCCCAATTTCCTCAGCTAGCTCATATCGTTCTGACGTGGAACTTCTCCAAGCTTTTGCTCACGAAGTTCGTACTCCTTTAGCAACTATTCGTACAATGACACGGTTATTACTTAAATATAAAGATTTGCCAGCGAATGTCATTAAGCGACTACAGATGATAGATGCAGAGTGTACAGAGCAAATTGACAGGATGGAGTTATTATTTAGAGCAGCGGAATTAGAAACATCTAATACGTCGGGTAGTTCCGGGACACAGTTAACTCCAATGTGTTTAGAGCAAGTATTACAAGAAAGTATTCCTCGTTGGCAACAAGCAGCAAGCCGTCGTAATTTAAATTTAAATGTAGTTTTACCGCAAAAGCTACCAACAGTTATAAGTAACCCTAATATGTTGGATAGAGTTCTCACCAATTTGATTGAGAACTTTGCTCGAAATTTACCTTCAGGTAGCCAACTTCAAGTGCAATTTGTGACTGCTGGCAACCAGCTTAAGTTACAACTGCTACCTTTGTTACAAGGTGATGATGCAAATGTTAACAAACATGAATGTACACCACCAATTCGTAAAGCTATCGGTCAGTTGTTGATGTTTCAACCAGAAACCGGAACCATTAGTTTAAATTTAGCAGCGACAAAGCATTTATTTCAAGCTATTGGCGGTAAGTTAATTGTACGTCAGCGTCCTAAACATGGTGAAGTTATGACTATTTTCTTACCATTAGAAGCTGTTAATGAGCCAGAAAGAAATAGAAACCTGGTCTCTTATGATAACTTATAATAGAAAAGCTAAATCGAAATAGAAACTATCGAAATAGAAACCTGGTTTCTGATGATAACTTATAATAGAAAAGCTAAATCGAAATAGAAACTATCGAAATAGAAACCTGGTTTCTGATGATAACTTATAATAGAAAAGCTAAATCGAAATAGAAACCAGGTTTCTTAAAGCCAGTCACCAATTAAAACGAACGGCGCCCAGTAAAATGGATGTAAAAATTCTTTATCTTTTAAGAATGTAATTTGAGTGTTACGTAGTGCCTGAGCTTTAGTTATACCAGGAGTACTGAGTTGTTTATAAAATTCCACCATAAATTTTGCGGTTGACTCGTCTTGTACTGCCCATAAAGTTGCTATAGTACTACGGGCGCCTGAACGCACAGCGACTCCAGCTAATCCTAAAATTGCACGGTTATCACCTTTAGCAGTTTGACAAGCACTGAGAACAATTAAATCTACAGGTATTGACTCAGGTTCAGAACGGGTTTTTAATAGTTCATCTAAATCCTTAACGTTAATTCTGCCATTCCAAGTGACAATATATGTGTCATCTGACCTGCTACTAAATTGACCATGCGTTGCCAAATGTAAAACAGAAAAAGGTGTAGATTTGATTAAGTTTTTTAAATTTGAGTCAGTAAAATTATCATTAAGTAGTAGCTTTGTTGACAACTTAGAAGAAATTTTGATGACTTCAGATTTGACGGCAGGTAATGCTTTATATCCTTGATTAGCTTCGCTTAACCCTGCTGCAATTACTTTTAGGCGCCTGTTATTTACAGATTGCGAGCGCATAATTTTTAAGCCAGGAGACAGTGCAATATTATACTTTTCTAATAAGTATTGTTTACCATCGTATAAAGCAGCCATTGGGATATTGCGAAGCGAACCATCAAGCACAAAGACTAAAGTTTTAATACCGCGACTTGCTAATTTTTCTTCTGCTGACTGAATTAGCCAGTTATATAGTTGTTGTGATGCCTTTAATCTTAATTCATTAGAAAATACAGGATTAAGCGATTGACGCATTAATTTTATTGTATTTTCAATGTCACGTTGCCCAAGCTGTGTGCGGTAACTTGAAAGTGTTTCATCATTGGGCATTGATAAAATAACTTCCAGGCGGTCTTGTAAGATAATTGGATATATTACTGCTGCTTGTGTATCGATTTTATCGATTTTTTGCTGTTTGGCATCAATACAAGCTTCACGGAAAAAATTATCAAGTTCGGCAAGTTGCAATGCTTCTATAATTTCTCGTGCTTCTCTGAGGTTTTCTTGATTGGGGTTTGAGGTTAGTAATAATGATACATATTCGCGATAAACAGGTTCAACGCTTTCTTGAAACGAAAACTGAATATTTGGGTTTACTGCTACCAAATCGCTACGTAGTGATTTAAGAATTCCTACGGCAGAGCTATATGCTGAAGATGCTACTTCTATATTACCTTTACTTTTATTCAGGCGCCCAATTTGCCAAGCAGCTTGGTAGGCAATATCAGAAGCATTAATAGCTTGTGCAATAGAAAGAGCTTCATTACTCAATTTTAAGGCTAAATCTGGCTGCTGCGAAGACTCGTATAATTTTCCTAGCTCGTTTAAAGAGTAGGACTTAGCGCGCAAATCACCTATACTTTCAGAATCTTTTATTGCGCGAGCTAAAATTTGGGCTGCTTGATATTGCCAAGGTGTACCGTCGTCTTTCTGAGATAAATGCTTAATACTTGTAGCAAAATTGACTTCTGCGTAAATTGACATCCGACTCGTAGGAAGCTTTGATAATAGCGGTTTTATTTTTGGTACAAGTTCAACAGCTTCGTTTATTTTTGATGTTTCAACATAGATACTTAATTGGTTAAGTAAAGCTTCTACCTGAACTCTAGGATTCGTAGCTATTGAGAAAGCGTGTTTATAATAAGAGAGAGCTTGTTCGTTTTGTGGTAAGCTGCGTTTAGTATTGCCCAAACTAAATAGAATTTCACTTGTGTCAGCAATTGAACCTAATTTTTGACTTATCGTAAGACTTTCTTTTAAAGCATTTTCAGATTGCTGTAAATCACCAACAACTTGCAGTGCAACACCCAAACTTCGTAAAGCTTTGAGTCTCAGCGATAAATCTTGTTGATTTCTTAATTTTTTATTAACTTCTGTCAATACGTCTTTAGCACGACGATATAAACCTAGAGCTTGCAATGCTTGAGCTTGATTGATTTTGCTACCAATTTGACCGGATATATCGTTCGCTGCTGTATAAGCTCGTTCTGCTTCTTGCCAGCTTTTTAAGGCAGCTTCAGGTTGCCCAATGGAAATTTTTAAGCTACCTTCAGTATTTAAAACAACTGCTAATAATAAAGGATTTACGGTTTTGTTCGAGTTATTCTGGAGTATTTTTCGGCTATCATCAATTGCAGTTTGGGCTTTTTTCCACTCTCCTAAATTTTGATAAGCAAGCGATAAGTAACTTAAAGTCCATGCTTGATTATTTATATCTCCTTGACGTTGATAATTAACTGCTGCTTGTCGCCAGATGTTGGCAGCTTCGGTAAACCTTCCAGCTTCATATCGAATTCTACCTTGTTCAAGAGATGATGTAGCACTTTGAATTTGAGCGGATTGAGCTAAAATATTTGATGATTCGTGCTTCAAAGCATTTGCAGGCGCCAAATTTACTACCACCAAAAAAGCTAAAAATCCGATACTGAATTGGAACAGCGCACGAATTAAAAAATTACTTCTTTGTTTTGTACTTGTAATAAAATTTACATATTTTTTTTGATTGGTCATACTCACGCTAATTGTAATGAATTATTTTGTCCAGGATTGATGATGACAATAGTATGGTCTTTGATAAATTTCATATATAATTTAGTTAAAATTGATTAAAAAATTAAGAAACTGGAATTTTAATGGTAAACTCTGTGCCTTGACCTAAATTAGAGGTGCAAGAAATTGTTCCTCCGTGCTTTTCAATAATTTGCCGACTAATTGATAACCCTAAACCTGTTCCTTTTCCAATAGATTTTGTGGTAAAAAATTGGTCAAAAATTCTTGCTTTTGTTTCTGCATTCATTCCTAATCCATTATCTTTAATTATAATACTGACGTACTCTTTGTTTTCCTGTTTGGTAATAATATTTATTGTTAAAATAACTTGATTTTTTTCTTGCTTTTCTAAAAACTCTACAGATTGTTCTAAAGCATCTATAGCGTTAGAAACAATGTTCATAAAAACTTGATTAAGCTGTCCAGGATAACAGTTAACAAGAGGCAAATCTCCATACTGTTTGATAAGTTCTATTTGTGGATGTTTCTTATTTGACTTCAAACGAGGTTTTAAAATCATTAAAGTGCTTTCAATTCCTTGATGAATGTCAAATTCAATTTTACTTGAAGTATCCGAACGCGAGAAATTTCTTAAACTGGTACTGATGTTGGAAATTCTATCAATTCCAACTTCCATTGAAGAGATAACTTCTGGAATTTCTTTAATTAATTCATCTAAACAAATTTCTTTTTCATTCTGAGTAATTTCTATAGCTGGTTCAGAATAATAGCGACGATAGATTTGTAAATGATTAATTATTTTATGAGTATAATCTGCTAAGTGACTTAAATTACCTGTAATAAATCCAACCGGATTATTTATTTCATGTGCAACACTAGCAACTAATTGACCCAGCGTTGACATTTTTTCGCTTTGTACTAACTGTAATTGAGATTGCTGTAATTCGTGTAGTGCTTGCGATAGTTCATTAGTACGTACAGCAACACGCTTTTCTAAATCTAGCTTTTGCTCTTCGAGTTGTTTATTCAAATAGCGTAGCTGAAGATGTACATTAATGCGAGCTAAGACTTCCTCGGTGTGAAATGGCTTTGTAACATAATCAACACCACCAATAGAAAGACCTTTTACTTTATCGATTGTATCAGATAAAGCTGTCATAAAGATAATTGGAATTTCACGAGTTAAGGAATTAGATTTAAGATGCTGACAAGTATCAAATCCATCGATTCCTGGCATCATGACATCGAGTAATATCAGGTCTGGGTGAGCATATTGAGCTTGTTCTATAGCGCTTTCACCATCATTAGCTACTAAAATTTCCCAACCAAAATCTGCAATTGCCTCACATAAAACTTTTAGATTATTTTGATTGTCGTCTACTATTAAAATAGTGGCTTTATTAAATGTATTTTGTTTCATAGATTTGCTTGACTAATAGTTTGAATAAATATTTTAATCTTTTTAGGTTGATAACTATCAGCTAGTTCTCGCACTTTCCAGACAAAAGGAGTAAATTCTTCACTCCTGCTTTCCAGTATATCCAATATTTTATGAATGTCTTTAACATTCCCTCGCATCGCGAGGTCAAGAATTTTATCTAAATCATTTGCAGGTGGAAGTACTAACTCTTGATTGAGGAGCGCATCATTTTTAATTGGCTCTGATTTATCTATATAAATCCATTCCAGCTTTAAATATTTTTTTAACATATTTAATAACAAATCAAGCTGTATAGGTTTTGGAATAAAATCATCTCCACCGGCTGCTAAACTATTATTTTTATCGGTTTCAAAAGCGCTAGCAGAAGAAACAATAAGTATAGTTTCTTGTAAACTTTGATATTTTTTGATGCTTCGCATTAACTCAAAACCGTCCATTACTGGCATTGCTAAATCAGTAATAATTAAATCAGGATATATTTGTTCAGCTTGTAATAATGCTTCTTTTCCGTTGCTTGCTTCAAAACAATCAAAACCAATCGGCGCCAACAAGTTAGTAATTACCGAGCGATTTTCCCATTGGTCATCAACAACAAGTATTTTCTTTTTATCACCTCGAAAACCAACAATATTTTTAATTGGCTGTATTATTGGAGGTTTCACTAATTCGCGCGAAACGACTAAATCAACATCAAACCAAAATCTACTTCCGGCGCCTAATTGACTTTCAACATTTATTTTGCTACCCATTAGTTCGATAATTTTAGAACTAATAGCTAACCCAAGTCCCGTTCCTTCAGACTGCTTTCTATTTTCTCCGACTTGTTCAAATGGTAAAAAAATCTTTTCTATTTGAAGAGTAGACATTCCAACTCCAGTGTCAATGATTTCAAAGCGAATTTTATTAATTATAATTTGTTGCTCATTGGTGCTGGAATTTAAGAAATTAACATTCAAATAAACTTGCCCTTCATCAGTAAACTTAATTGCATTACCAATCAAATTAATTAAAATTTGTCGTAATCTTTTTTCATCAGCATTAATCGCTAAGGGTAGATGTTCATCTAGATTGGCAACGAAAACAATATTTTTTTGCTCTCCTCGAATTCGGCACATTTCAATAATGCCTGTTAGAAATGAATAAAAATGAAAATTACTATTGTGTAATTCTAATTTACGCGCTTCTATTTTAGATAAATCTAAAATATCATTAATTAAGGTTAAAAGATGTGTGCCACATTCCTGAATAATATTTACACCATCAAGCTCGCGCTTTGCCATAGTTTGAGAACGTTGAAGAATTTGGGCGTATCCTAGAATACCATTAAGAGGCGTTCGCAACTCATGACTCATCGAAGCCAAAAATTCGCTTTTCGCTTGGTTCGCAATATCCGCACTTTCTTTAGCTAAAGCTAGTTCACGTGTACGTAAGTAAACTTTTTGCTCAAGGGTACGTGAGTATTCTTGAAGTTGAAGATTAGCTTGTTCGAGTTGAAACTGTTTATGGTAGATAGTGCTAATAACTGTAGATACAAGTAAAGCTAAAATTGGCGAAATGGAAGGAATCCACCAACCGAATGTAAAAGCAGTAAAGTTAAAAACTAGTATTACACCAGCAGAAAATGTAATTATAAACAGTAACAATCCTGGAAAGGGTTTTTTGTATGATGCTCTGACTTTCAATAATTGCCAGCTAACCGAACTACCAAACAATGACCAGCTCAATATCCAAACCCATGTTCCTGGTAAAGATAATCCACGTAGTAAAGGTGTTCCATCAATTGCCGCACTCAAAATTTGACTTGTTAAGTTGGCATGAATAATTACTCCTGGCATTCGTTTGTATTGGCGCCAACCACTTTTAAAGCCAACACTATGAAAGTCATTGCTGCTAGGAGCTATTGAACCTATCAAAACAATGCGTGAATTTATTTTATATGAAGGAACTGAGTCATTCAGTACATCTTGCAGTGTAACGGTTTCAAAATTATCTTGATAACCACGGAAATCAAGCAGAATTTGGTATCCTCCAAAGTCGGCACCATGATAATTAAATTCTTGATTTTTCTGGAGTGGTTTAAAGACAGCTTTACCCAAACCCAAAATAGTGCCACTTTCGTCAAGTGCTTTTAATTCTATTTTTTTGAGTTCTAAATACATTCGGCTTAAACGTACAGCTAAACTTTCGTAGATATTTCCATTTTTATCTCCTGCCGTCAATAAGCCTCGTCGCACTTTACCATCTGCGTCTAATACAAAATCTGCGAGTGCTACACGGTCTAATAAAGCTAAAGTTTGGGGAGGCGCCACTCCTTGCCCTCCTAGTTTTTTAACCCCAATCAAATTAGGTGTGCTTTTCATGACATCAACTAGTTGTTCATGCCCTGATACCACTGGTAAGTCTCGGTAGATATCCATACCAATGGCAGCAGGATTTTGGCGCCTAATTTTTGTGATTGCAGAGGCAATAACACTATCAGGTATTAATGCTTTACCTGTATTGGTAATATCTTTTTCGTCAAAAGTAACAACTAGTACGCGCTTTTCAGGTGGTTTTTGCGGACGCATCCCAAAAAATTGCTCTAGTGTTGCCCATTCTAATAGCTGAAACCATCCCAACATACTCCCGGCAATAATCATGATTGCTACGCTGGGAGATGTTATTAAGACAACAC
Source organism: Calothrix sp. PCC 7716 (assembly GCF_019977735.1). Classification (GTDB taxonomy): domain Bacteria; phylum Cyanobacteriota; class Cyanobacteriia; order Cyanobacteriales; family Nostocaceae; genus Dulcicalothrix. The sequence continues at coordinate 3,847,877 of NZ_AP025018.1, forward strand.
GCCATTGCCAAAGTCGTTTTTTTAGTTGGAACCACATCCGCAAGCTTTGAAGTTAAATTAAAAAATAATTACAATTGGGAGTCGGTGCTATTGTACCAACGGTTCGTTTGCAATTGCATTCAAACCAACCGAGTCTAGAAGTTCTTGCCAAGATGTGGCTAATAGCTGGTTATTAGGTTGATTCATTCGCAATTGTGCCAAAGTTGCAAGCGTATCGTACCAAATGCCTTTCTCAGCTAGTTTAGAAACAGAGTCTAGGGTTATAGTTTTACTGTTATTTCTGATGTTTGTTCTATATTCAACGCGACGAATCCATCCACTTACAAATGGGCTGTCTGGCTCTAAATCTGCGGTACATATCATTACCAAAGACCATTTGTAGTTTTTATTCGTTTTTAGCCCAGGTGCATCGGGTGGTAGTTTTAGCCGCATTACACCTGGTTGAGATGGCAACTCGATATCTGTCTGGTAAATATTATTATTTTCTTGATCTTGTACGCTAAAAAATGCTTTACGTGCGGTTGAAAGCGGAATATAAACAAACACTGTTGGATGTTCGCTCAACGTAAAGCCAATGTTAGTTTTTTTTGGTAACACTGGTGTTACAGACTTACCAATACCAGTACGTGCGGAACTGCAAGCGGTAGTTTCAGCAACACCAGTTCGTGACGCTCCTCCCGCAGTCTCTTTTGGTGCGCGATCTCCAGGTGGTTTGAAAGTTATCCTTCCTGCCATACTAGGCAGTGATAGCAGGGGTATGGCTATCAATGTTACTAGTGCGGCTCTCAACACCCGTAAATAGATGAACGAATGCTTATGGCTTTTAGGCATAAAAGACTTAACTCTGAGCAATTTATGCAAAATTATATTGACTCTAATTTACTAGAATATCAGTAAACGTTGGGATATCACTAGTCTATTTATATCACTTATTCTCTGACATCCGTGCAATTGCGCGAATTATCTTTATATAGACTTTTATCGCCCTTACAATTGCAACAAATCAATAAAGAAACCGGGTTTCTAGGATTTCTAGCTAATGCTTTGCTTCGCCTCTAATTCTTACAAACTCAGCAATGCCAGCAATTATTGCAGATACAGCGATGAGAATCACGCTTAAAGCATTAATGTCTGGTTTCACACCTGTACGAATGCGACTAAATATTTCCATCGGCAATGTACTAGAACCACTACCAGCGGTGAAAGAGGCAATTAAAAAATCATCCAAGCTCAGTACAAAAGCTAGCAGACAACCAGCTACAATTGCAGGTGTTAACTGTGGTAGCAAAACTTGGGTAAATGCTTGTAATGGCGTGGCGCCTAAATCAAGGGCAGCTTCTTCTAAATAAGGGTTAAGATTATTTAGCCGTGAAGATACAACTAAACCCACGTAAGCAAGGCAAAAAACTATATGCGCTGCAATAATTGTTGAGATACTTAAAGGAACAGCAAACGCAGCTAGAAAAACAAGTGTTGCAACTGCAATCGCAATATCAGGAATAATTAGAGGTAGATAAGCAATACCTTGATATAAACTTTTACCAGGAAATCTATAGCGCGCTAAACCCACTGCCATCAATGTTCCCAGCACTCCCGATATTGCTGTTGCACTGAAGGCAACTATCAAGCTGTTTGTTAACGCTGAAGAAAGACGCTCATCACTAAATAATTTTTGATACCAAGTTAAAGTAAATCCTTGCCAAGCAGCACTATAAGGTGATTGGTTAAAGCTATAAAAGCCAAGCACTATAATTGGTAGATACATAAAAATGAACATTAGCAATGAGAAAACCGCCTGCCATGATGCGACACGCGGCTTCTTAGTAGTTAATGGTATACTCACGTTTTTACTTAATCAAAATATTTTTACCCTATGTAATTTCGTTGATATCATATATCTAAAACCATGTCAAGTCTATTAGAAACATTAATTTAAACAAGTTAATATACCGTTCTTGAAGGTTTTGCAGAACGTGACAAACAAGATTCAAGATGTTCACAATTTTCGCACTCTATTTCTTTACCAGGGTTTCGGCAACCACACGGTGGATTAATGTAGCAGCTTGAACCTTTATTCTGAGTACATTTATCGGCAGTCATACGTAAACAGACTAAAACATCGTTAATTAACATAAGCGAATAGTCAAATTACCGTGTATACACTTAATTGCTGTATATATTATATTAAACACGAGCAATTAGAAATTTTATTTTCTCAAATATAATTATCAAGATTTTAAATGATTATTTCTTCATCCCTAAAGCATGTATGGCGCCATCTCAAGTTATATTTATTAGTCTAGTTCAAAAGTATTAAGGATATATACTTACTCGTACCTCTAAAGTTGTATTACTCGACTGGGCAAAAACTAAGACTTTAGTTGGTGGTAAAAGTCTTACTGATGAAGGATTAAATGTGTAAATGATTTATCTAGATTGTTAAAAGCGTTGTTTAGAAATTTTGTAATAATAATTTATGAGTACTAATTCCCAAGAACCTATCAATCAGCCAGTAAGTCCTACTTATGAAGACAGACAGAATCGCAACGAACCTAATGTTAAAGAAAGAAATTTAACCGCAAATCCTGGGGATAGAATTGCTGATGAACCTCAGTCAATTGAGGAAAAATCTAAGCAAATCGCTGTTGACGCTCCAGATATTACAGGAGACCATATTACTGTACCTACCTATTTTGTCGCAGAAGATGAAAGTGGTGAACAGAAAGCACTTCATCACGTCAAAGATGCAGAAGAAATATCTGACTTAATTCGTAAAGCGCGCGTAGATGAAAACGGTGAGAGAGTTTGGTAAGTTTTTAACGATATATCGATTTGCAATGTGAAACCATAGCAAACTAAATAGTGGAAAGCTAGTCTTGAGGAAAGGAAGCAGTATCGAGTTCATTCTGGTTCTCCTTTCCTCTTTTTGTTAGAATCCAAGAAACCAGGTTTATTGTTTTCTATCTTGAGTCATAAAAAATTATAACTATTTATTAAATATTTTATTCCTCATGAAAGGGGTTAAAAGTTATATGAAATGCTGCACTAGAGAAAGAAGCTAGTACAAACGATATTAGAATACTCAAGAATTACTGAACAATTAAAGGTTAATTTTAATGGTTAATTTACTTAACAGCGAGAAACTAAGCTATCGCAGCACTCAAGAATTGAAGAATGAACTTTTGGATTTGGTCAAAGACAAAGACACAGAAGCATTGAAGACTAAAGTTTTATTTTATCAAAATGAACTGCTGCCATATTTTGAAGAGTTAAGCAAACGTCATCCGTATCCAGTAGTTGAAAATCAAATACCTGTAGTACTTGGTGTTTGGACTCCAGTTTGGTCAACAATACCATTTCATGATGTATTGCCTGGACGTATTCACTCGTCATCATATCAAATTTTTCACGCCGATGGATTGTATGCTAACATCGCGCGTTATGCACCTGGTCAGCAATCATCATTATTAAAACAAGTCTCTGCAAAGCTTCCAGCTTATGACTTGATGGTGATGCAAAAGTATGAGGTTAAAAATAACCAGTGGTATATTCAAAATGTGGGAATATTCCAAGCGTTTAGAAACAGAGATATACCCCTGACTATTGATGATGCGGATGAGTGGTTTACTAACGTTGTAAACACAAAAATTAAAGACAAGCATCAAAATGGCGAATTACCTAGTACTTTAAAGCTGGAAAATCTAGATAGAAATACAGTTCGCAAACTTGAGAAGACTTATTTGGCAACTCCTGTGCTAGAACATGTATATGTAGACAATGACTTACGACTGGTGAAAACTCAACGTGAGCAAAATCAGCGACCTAGTTATACAATTGCAATTCGTAGACGGTAATATTTTTTTAGGTGCCTTTAAGTAGATAATTATAATAGGTTTATTTTAACGGTAAACCAAATCTACTTATTTTATATATGGCTCAATTAACGCAAAAAGTTAAAGAACTCATTACAAAAGCGAGAATTGTCAGCTTTGCTCAATGGCAACAAACGTACCCAAGCGAAGCTGTAAAGATATTTCAAGCAGCAGACGACGCAGGCAAGTATCTGACAGATTCTGAGTTGACTAAAATTTCGTCACTCACACCGCAGAGCAGTGAATTTATTTCGGTTGTGAAATACTTACGCGACCATGTTACTGAAATTATAGATGAAGCCCGCGAACAAGTTTTAACTACTTTTCCTGATATTACTAGTCCGGGTGGTGGTCTTTATCCAAGCGAGCGAGCGGCGGCTTGTTGGCGTGATTTTTGGCACTTTGAACGCTGTATTACTTACGGTATTGCTGGGCAAAATATTGAATATACTAGTGCTGAAGGGTTGCATTATATGAAGTTATTGTATCAAGAGTTACAAGTACCTTTAGATGCGATGGTGGTGGGACTAGAAGGACTTAAAGCTGCTTCTTTAAAAAGATGTGAAGAAAGTCAACTATCTCTGGCGCCATATTTTGACCATTTAATTCAAAAAATGGCAGCTTTTAAAAATTAGATGTGGCTATAAGGTTGTTGTAAGGTGCGTGAAGGCTACGCTTGTTACTTGCTTCGTTGTAAAATTGTTGATAGCCTTCACGCACCCTACTGTATGCCTATCTCAGAATTTCAACAATTTTTTGATGATTGTGTTGGTAACTGGTCTACTGAACGTACATATCATTATTTGACACAGCAAGAAGTTGAGCGTTCACACACCAAGTTTGTTGTTGAACCAATAACGGAGTCACTTAAGCTGAAAGTGCTTGCAGATAATGCTTTTAGCGTCCCACCTAATGTTAATAGTTTACCTGGGTATCATCTCAAGTTTGAAACTGTTTCAGAAAAAGGTGAGAAAGTTTCGCAGCAGTTGAATATGTTATTTGTGACACAAGAACAAGAGTCAAATTCTTTACAAGGAAAATATTTAAGAGACCGTGCTTACGAGGAAGAGCGACCAATTATTGCTGATTTTCGCTTCGATAATACTAAGCGTGAGCTACTGATGACTACTAAATATACTCGTGTAATCGCGGTTGACTCTATTACCATGATTAATCCGAGTTTACGTATTCGCCGCATTTTAACATATCGGCGCCCGACAGAAGGAGAAACTCTATCGGATGTTGTATTGGTGGGGTTTGGAGTTGAGCAGAAGGGAATATGAGTTAATAGGGGGAATCTCTATTCCCTCCAGTATAATAAAAATTTACAATTTTTAATAAACATCGTTCCAAAGCCATACGAAAATGAGAACAGAGAAAAATATAAAAAATTACATAGCTTACAAATCATCGCAACCAAAGCATTTTCAGGCAAGTTTTAGATATCAATGATAAAGTGTAAGGAGTTATACTCTGATTAAAAAGCAATTATCCGCACGATAGCTGGCATGTAACACAGTTAAATTGGTTATTTCACAGGAGGCAATTTCGATGTATGGTATGGCAACTACTAGCACTCTCGGCTCTAATGATTCAAATAATCGTCTTGTGCTGGTAGAAGTGACAGGTGCTGTTCACAAACAAGTACATAATAGTAATTACATAATCAAAGTACCATTTAATCGTTTGTCACAAACTATACAACGTATTACCAGGACTGGGGGAAAAGTTGTAAACGTTACGATGTCTTCACTAGATATCAAAGAGCAAAATACTCAAGTGGAAGCAATTATTGACGAAAAAATCACAGCCAAACCAATATTAGAAAAAACTCGTAGCTTTGGAAATAAATCGGCAGAAAAAGCGCCGAAAAATACTAAGCGTGCGAAAAAGACTCGCAGTTAACTTTTCTTGCTGATTGAATCGTGCTTGCTATGACTTTAATTTTTATTTATAGAGATTAAGTTGTAAAAGAGCATGGTTCTAGGCAACTCAAGATTTTAAATATTTAAATTGACTTTTAAAGCTTTCAGGCTATAACAATATAGTAAACATTTACTTTTGTTTTTTTGAAAAACGATAATATGATTATATCACTGACCAATCAGAGTGCAAATACTAGTGATTTGTTGACTTCGACCTTTACCATTAATTTTTTTTCTGGCATTGGTTTTTACTTCGAGCAAGTTTATGATTATGATTTATGGGCGCCAAACTCCAGTCGTTAGTAAAATAAGACTAACAGACAATACTTGGGATAACCTAGAATAAAGGCATGGATGTAGAAACTCATAAACAAATATGGGGTTCAACAGTTGGGTCTTTATGTTTTAAGAAGAAACAAAGCTTTGCAAACGAAGTAGCTGCGGTCTTAGATTTATGTTAATGCAATTAGAAACAAAGAGTGTCAAAATGTTGCCGCCACAGGCTGAAAGAAAGATGCGTTGCTGGGTTCGCAGTCGCCATCTAATTTGTTCTGGTCACTTTTTCATTTTTGAAACTGTGGAATACACGACTATTGAGCGCTTTGCAGAGTGTGTTGCAGCGCTGGGAGGCACTTTAATCTCAGTTGAACCTATCAACAAAATCTGGATGGGCGCCCATCGTCAAGTGATTCTTTATCAAGCCAAAGCGAGTTTACATACTCCTCATCATACCTTGAAACAATACTGGATTAAATACGGTGGTTTCTATACCCGTTTTGATGAGCGATGTTAATGTAATGTTTAATCATTGACCAATTAATTTCATTGATGTACAATTTTATCGCTAATAGCTGGTGGCTAGTTTTTTGCCTTTGGTTGACTATTAGTCATTGGTTATTAGCAATAGAAACCTAGAAACCCGGTTTCTATAGCCACTAAACTAAATTGGTTTTTCCAAAAATAGCAACGAAATAAAGAAATCACATATAAAAATAGCGACCCAAGAACTAACAACTGCTGCAGTTGCCGCTTCTCCGACTTGCTTAACACCTCCTCTAGTCACCAGTCCCCAACTACAACTATTAACGGCAACCATCGTACCAAAAATAAATGCCTTGAGTAAAACGAGTAGCAAATCAGATGTTGATAAAAGTGTTCTAATTGATTCTAAAAAAACTTCTGGAGCAATTTGGTAAAACTGGGCGGCAACAAAAATACCACCAAGAACTCCCACCACTAAACCAAAAATAGTAGCAATGGGCACCATCAAGGAACAGGCTATCACTCTTGGAACAACTAAATAATTAATTGGGTCAGTTTTGAGCATATAAAGAGCATCAATTTGCTCAGTAACTTTCATCGCACCTATTTCTGCTGCAAAAGCTGAACCTACTTGTCCTGCAATGATACTCGATGTTAATATCGGCGCCAATTCTCGACAAAAAGCTAAAGCAAAGGCGCCTCCAACGCTTTCTACAGCACCATATTTAACCAACTCCCTTGCAGTTTGAATAGTAAAAATCATACCTGCAAAAAAGTTAACAAGTAACACAGGAGACAAAGAACCAGGGCCAACTTTGACCATGTGTTCCATTACCTTGCTGTAACAGGTTTTTCCTTGAATAAAGCGTAACCAAACTTGACCGAAAAGTAGTACAGATGCAATGAAATGTACAAAGCCATTTAGGGAATTGACGCTTTGCTTTTGTTGCAATTTTATAGCCATTATCACAAAGTATTTTTGCAACTATGTTAGCGTGAATTTTGTAAATTGTTCTAAAGACATAATTTTTATATGTAGATACATCGGTGGGAATCGTGGGAATAGTATCTTTACACGTTAAAAGTCAACAACACAGGGGCATCTTAACAATTCTTAACAATCAACTGTTGCACGAATTAACTTACATCTTGCACCATTCTCAGCAAAGCTTAAAGAAACCGGGCTTCTTGCCAAAAATTTTGCTATAAAACGTTGATTTTTCGTATAGAAGCCCGGTTTCTGTTCGAGATGCAAGATGTAAGTTAAGCAATCTGTATTATTTTCTGCAATTTCTTTACCGCTTCTATCACCAAGTTAGGGACTTCCAAAAATTTAATTCTCCCGGAATGTGGAATGGGCATCCTTGCCCGTTCAAACTGTGGGTGTAAGCGAAGGATACCCACCCCACAAGATGCTTCACTTTACTACCGTCGCGTGAGCGCATGACATGAGTCTAAATTTTGCCTGTGAGCATTATACTAAAATTACTTACGAACACTTGACAAAATTGAAGTTTTTAGAATTGAGAGGGAATTATATAACTATACACTCTCTACTAAAAATTAATGTAATGGCATTATCCATTCGTTTATGGGCAGCCTTATGTCATCTCACTGTTATTATATGGGCGCCTTTTATATTTTTGATTCAACGACTGTTTCCTTCTTCTTCAGCAGCTTGTTTTGTCAAACCGTTTCCAGAATGTGTAAATAGACAGTTTCAAAGTTTGCTTGCACTTTACCTTTGGTCTATTTTACTTTGGAGTTTACCTTTTATAAGCGTATTTACAACATTTATTATTTGGAAACTAAAGGGGAATATAAATTTATTTATAAAAAAGCATGGAAGTGAAGCTTTTAGTTTCCAGCTTAAGTCAGCAACTTATTCCTCTATTATTCATTTACTGGTCTGTATGCTTAGTATCCTTTTTAACCCTAGCGTAATTATATTAATTATACTAATAGATACTTTCTTTTTTCCTGTACTAGCTGCACTTCAACTATTTTTTGCAATAATTGTTGCTCTACAAGCAGTTAGAGGTAATTTTATTCGTTATGTAGAGATAAAGTAGTTGTGGCTATGTCACCTTACCCAAGCCCTGCATCAGGTGCATCCCGGTAAGTTACGCTATTATTAACATACGACCAAGGTGAACCAAGTGATTTAGAGTAATTCAATAAATAAATTAAACCATACATATTTTATGCTATCTTACCAAATCGTATCTCAAAATGAAGCCTATAATAACTTCTTCAAATTATTAGAGAAGATTGAAGAAAGTCGTCAGGTATATATAGTTAACCGTGATAATGGTGAAAATATAGCCTTAATTGCTGAATCAGACTTAAAAAGCTTGGTTGAGACAGTTTTTCTTTTACGTTCACCAAAAAATGCTATTCGGCTAATGGAAGCAATTGAGGAATCTAAAACAGGCAAGATAAAACCTCAAAGTATCGAAGACCTTAAACAAGAGCTAGCAATAGAGCAAGATGATGAATTATAAACAAAATAATATAACTTGACAATAAATTAGTACATAAAAATTCATAAAATTATATTATAGGCACCCTTGCATAAAGTAGTACCCTTCTGAAAATATCTATAAGGATAAAAATCGACGAAATATGACGAAATATGACGAAATATATAGATAAGTCTTTAGGAACGAGATATGAGCGACCAACAACCAACACCAGTTCCTCTCTCTGTGTCCTAATGGTCTCTGTGGTAAAAAATCTTATACTACAGAGGTGCCTATATAAAATTCACTATAAAAAACAATTATGATTAACTCGCATCCAGCATCAAACAAAGTTTAGAATAGGGGAAAATGAGGTAAACACATGACTATAACCAGAGCCAAATGGACAGTTGATGATTACCACCAGATGATTGATAAAGGCATATTGTCTGGGCGCCGTGTAGAATTGTTAAAAGGGGAAATTGTAGAAATGCCTCCAGAGCGAGAACCACATGCTGTATATAGTAGTTCTGCTGTTGAGTATTTACGTTTAAGGTTGGGCGAACGAGCAACAATTAGAGAAGGACACCCAATTACACTACCGAATGATTCGGAACCCGAACCAGATATAGCAGTTGTTGTTCCTCCTCTTGCACAATATCTAGCCCATCATCCATATGTAGAAGATATTTATTGGGTAGTGGAATACTCAAATACTACCTTAGAGAAAGATTTGGGAGAGAAAAAACTAGCTTACGCAGAAGCTGGTATTCGTGAGTATTGGGTTGTTGATTTACAAAATTCACAACTGATAGTTTTTCGCAACCCTAGTTCAAATCAATATCTTTCAGAAGTAAAATTAACTACTGGTTTTATTTCACCTCAAGATTTTCCAAATATACAGCTAGAAGTCAAAAAAATGTTTACTATATAAATTATGATAGTTAGGTTTTCCAACCTAGCCACCTAGCTTTAACCTCGTCTCCAAGACGAAGATTATCACGAGCAGGTTCACAGATGGTGAGTCTACGCTCTTCTGCCAAATTTTGTAAAACATCACTTGGAGTAGCAATATTTTTAGCTATTTCTCTTAATACTAAGCGATGCTCATTTGGAAGTTGTGACATTTTATTAAGCGTTTCTGGTGGTGTTTTTATATTAGCTGCAATACGAATGCGTACTTTGAGAATATCAGATGTTGATAATTTTTCTAGTATATAAGGATGAACTTTATAACATGAAGCTAACCAAATAATGAAAGCTTCACCGTTACCGTATTGGCTAAATTTCTTTAAAAGAACATCTAAAATTTGTGCAGGCGCCTGAGAATTGAAGAAAAGACTTTGACTCACCTCAGAAATTGGGTCGTTAGCCAATTGTACTATCGCTTTAAGAGGAATATTAGGGTTTTCAGCAACACCACTACGAACATGGAAACTCTTATCTACTAATAACTTCTCTAGTAAGCGAAGCGGTGTATTCAAATTTATGGCAACACCATAGCGGGCATTTTGATGTTTACTTTTTGCAAGCTGCTCTAAAAAAGCTAAAGGTGTATTTGGGTGTCTGGCGATAGTGAAACGAGTCATTGAATCTTCACTGTTAATAAGCTGTTGCAATACCTCCGCAGGCGCCAAACCATCGTATATCTCTTGCTTTAGAATTCCTTTCTCAGAATAACAATGCTCTAAAATATAATCGCACAAGCTAGGAAGAGTTTTTAAAGGGATTTGTTGGAAAAAATTAGGATTTTCTAGCAGTAACAACGGTAATATAGGGTTTTTAATAAATTGCACAGGAAATTTTTTGCCTAACTGACACAATACTTGTGTTGGAGTGTTAGGGTTCGCTGTAACATTAGCCAAAATAATATTATCCCTACGTCTTGCCATGATTTCAAGCAATTCTGGTGGAGAAGCCGGATTTGCAGCCATTAAGCGCGCTAAATCCAGATTTTTTTGGGATAATTCTTTAAGACGTTCAAAGGAAACTTCGCCACTCATGACTTCCTTTACAAGGCTATCAAAATCAGGCAATTTTGCTTTCATACTCGGATATTCAATGGTGTTTGTTTGGTGGGCAGTGCCCACCCTACTATTTTATTTACCAAATAATGCTTTTAAATCCAAACCGGAGTCTTGTACCCAAACCGATACAGAACCACCTTTACAACGAAACTCAGCCCAACCTTGGTCATTGGTATAAATTGGCTCTTTGATATGTTCGGTGATATCAATAAATTTGGTTTTGCGCTTGCCAACTTCCATCCATTTAGAACCTTCGGCGCCATCACTCATAATAACAGCCATAGCTTTGGGGTGTTTTTCATTACCTAAGCGTGTCCAACCGATAGTATTAAAATGGTCAAAGTATTCGTATTGCGAACCGTGGGCATAATGTTGACGTGCGTAGAGTAATTTATCGATTATCCAACGATGTGAAGGCATGTGGATATCATATCCTTTGTCGTTGTAATCGGCGCCGTAGTAATCGGCATGGAAAACGCAAGGGTATCCTTGATCGCGTAGTAAGATTATTGCGTATGCAAGAGGTTTAAACCAAGGTTCAACAACAGACTCTAGTGCTTGCAGTGGTTGAGAATCATGGTTTTCTACGAATGTAACAGCATGAGTTGAGCGTTGTTGCATTAAAGTGCCATCTAAAATGCGACGCATATCGTAGTTACCACCCGACTTGCTAGCATAGTGAAAGTTGTAATGTAAACTCACATCAAAAACTGACATCCTGGCGCCAACCGAGTCGATATACCACTTTAAAGTATCAACATCGGGAACCCAGTACTCACCAACAACGAATAAATCTTTACCAACATGCTTTTCTAAATCATCCAACCATTGGGGAAAGAACCAAGAGGAAATATGTTTTATCGCATCAAGTCGAAACCCATCAACACCTGTAGTGTCTAAATACCACTTACCCCAATCAGTAATTTCACGGCGTACCCATTCATCTTGAAAGTCTAAATCGCAACCCATTAAGTAAGCAAAATTGCCTTTTTCAAGAGCTACATAATCATCAAATGTTTTACCCTCTACTAAATAAACAGTTCCACGGTCATCAGATTTATACTCGTTGTAATCAACACCATCGAAATGCCACCAATGCCATTCAAACTGAGAATACTTGCCTTGGCGCCCAGGAAAATGAAAATGAGTATAACTGCGTATTTCTTCTAAACCACCTTTGGGACTTTGCCTGTTATCTTGCCAGAAAGGGGTAGCTTTAAAGACTTCAGGAGAGTCGGCGCCTATTTTATGGTTAAGAACCGCATCAGCGTAAACTTGTATCCCTTCACGATGGAGTGCTTTAATCGCATCAAGATACTGCTGACGAGTTCCATACTTAGTGCGAACAGACCCTTTTTGGTCAAACTCTCCTAAATCATATAAATCATAAACACCATAACCAACATCGAATCCTCCCCCAGTTCCTTTATAAGCAGGAGGCAACCACATTGCCGTGAAACCTTTCTTCTTCAACTCACTGGCATTGCTTTTAACTTGATTCCAAAGAGTACCGTCGCTACTGTTGTACCAGTGGAAGTACTGCATCATCACGCCGTTAATTGCCATGATTTACACCTACTATAGGTTAATGTTGCAAATTATGACTTTAGCTTGTTCATTGGTCAAGCTGATTTTAGCACTTGGGCACCGTCGTTATTGGATAAGAATCGGTTATAATAGTACTAACTTTGACCGTTCCGCTCAAAAACTATTATAATTAAATCTTAAATTTGTATTAATTCGTATGAAGTATAGATGCATCTAATATCAATTCGTAACCTCCGTGTTGACGCTGCTCAATATCCTAACGTTGAAAGCCAAATTGAGGAATGGTATAAATCGATTAGGAAAGTGGAATGGAATAATTTGGAGGATGTTCGTCAAACATATCGTGATGCAGAAGCGGTTGGCAATTTTACTGTTTTTAATATAAAAGGTAATGCCTATAGGTTAATTGTTGGTATTGATTATCAAGATAAAACTATCTACTATAAATATTTTCTTACCCACGCTGAATATGATAAAGGTAAATGGAAAAATGACTCATACTTTTGACAAAGTTTTATATAGCAATCTTTTAGCACAAGCGGCACCTAAAGTAATCGAGACAGAAGAAGACTATGAAAAAGCTTTAGAATTAGCAGAGAAGCTTACGTTTACAAAAAATAAAACTCCAGAAGAAAGATTACTATATAGACTATTGGTAACGCTAATTGAAGTATATGAGGCTGAACATTACCCAATTAATGATGTCAGTATACACAAAGTACTTCAACATATAGTAGAAGCAAGTGGTATTAGTCAAGAAGATTTAGCAAATCTCATTGGTTCAGAGAATGAAGTTTCGGACATATTAAGCGGTAAAAAGCCTATTAATCAAACACAAGCTGAAGCTCTTGGTAAACGTTTTAAAGTATCACCCAGTTTGTTTACTGAGGAGGCGCCTCAAGTTTAAATAACTCAAGTTTCATATTATAATATTTAGTTGTACTACCTATTGGAATCATTCCCAATCTTTGAGTAACTTTAATTGATGCTGTGTTATCTTGGTTAACAATCGAGTATATTTCGCGTAGCTTCAAAACATTAAACCCGTAATTAAGAATTACCTTTGCTGCTTCCGTTGCATAACCTTTACCCCATGCAGATTTTTTCAAATGCCAACCAATCTCATAATCTTCCGTAAACTGTCCATCATTACCCTTTAAAGGTACTAAAAGAATTGTTCCTACAATTTCTCCAGTTTCTTTAAGAACCATTGCCCATAAACCAGTGCCATTATTAAGTTGAGCAGCTATTTTTACCCATCGTTCTAGTGTATTTACTATCTGTTCAAGGTCTGTAGCTTTGGAATTAGGAAGGAAGCGAGTAACTTCAGGGTCACTGTAAATCTTTAAAGCTTGCTCTGCATCTTCTTGAGGAATCCAAGTACGAATAATTAAACGGTCAGTTTCAGCGATAATAGTCATAATGTTCTAGAAACCTGGTTTCTTAATCGATAATTTGTAACAAAAATGACAATTTTGCGTAGAAACCAGGTTTCTTTGCGTAGTTACTTAACTGTCACTAGAGTCATTTTTACATCTTTTATTAAATTACAATAGATATCGCTTTCCTTAACTAACAATTCCATATCAGAAACATTATTAGGATACCGTTCGCACCATACCTCACTTGGAGTATAAGCTACATCTGTTAACTCAAAGTCAACATTGAGGTACAAAGCAAGTAAAGTAAAAGCTTTAGAGCGCGCTTTCCATTCATTGTTGAGTCGTTTTGAAAACATGCTCAAACCAACAGGTGTAATTGGACGAACATGAGTTGGGTCATGAAAAAATCTATCGCTACGATGGTGGGGAACTGTAATATGTATTTTGGCGCCTGCTTTACAAATTCGATACAGTTCTTGAATTATTTTTAAGTAGACTTCTGTTTGCTGTCCGAGATGCTCTAATACATGATGCATCCTGATTTCAGCAACACTATTATCTTCCCAAGGGTAAGGGAACGTTTCCAAATCTAACTTTAAGTCAGGTTTGCCGAATTTATCTATATTTAGATAACCATCAACATGATTGGCGCCGCATCCAAGATTTAATCGTAAATTATTCATATCAACGACGTAGCATAGGCTAGTTGAAAACAAAGTTTGACCTTGTAAAATATTTTAGCTGAAATCTTAATTGAGGATTCTCGACTGTTACGAACGTCAAGCACGTTGCAATCTTCGCACCTAGCAGACCGAACAAAAAGGTTCGGTAAACCGAATCTATTATTGGATGGCTTGAAAAAATGTCACAATTTGGTGCTACTGGTTTGAGATAACAAGTAGTACTTTTAAAGGTTATGCCTCAAACGACGCAATTTGGTACTACTGGTTTAAGTTAACCAGTAGTACTGTTAGCGGTTGTTATGATTTTTGGGCACCTGCTCAACAACTCTTCTTTCTTGGGCGCTTCCATCAACACCTTATTGAGACGTAACAGGAGAGTTTTTTACTCTATAACTGCCTTTTTACATCCGAGATGTTATATAATCATATATGAATTTTATAGGGAAATACTTATTGGACATTATTATTACTGATTGGGCATTACAATCTTATTTAGACTTAAAGCATAAAAATACTTTTACTTCTGAAGAATACAGAAGTATAATTCGTCCCGATGTAATCCTACTAAAGGAAGGTTTTCCTCCACAAAATCCAAAGTTTCACAATGGGAAGTTTTGGAGTCCTGCAACGCTTGGAAACTCCACTATAAAAGATGGATATAAAATGAAGTGGCATAATATGGGGCAGGGAAAAGTACAATTGAGACTTGGTATCGCAGTCTTATCTGATTTTTTCTTATGTAGGGGATACGTAAAAAGTAATGAAAACGTAGATAAGCGAAAAATGGCAAAACTTAAAATTAATATTCGTAATATTAGTAAAGGAAAGTTTTCATATAGAGGTATGTTATGATTCCATTTACCACTTCGCCTGAGCAGAAAATTAGAGTATATGATATAGCAACAAAAATGGCGAAAGTAGGATTATCAGTAGCATTTATTAATGATGCTGTAGAAATGGCTTCAGAATATGAAGGTCTACATGACTTGATGGTTCTGTGGGACGAAGAAACTGATATTTGTACTCAAGATGAGATTATTGCGGATATTCAGGATGAGATTGATCAGTATAAAGAACTTCCACGAGGTATAGAACGAAAACCCTACATATCATTTGATGAACTAGATAAAATTGCTAATGATATAGTTGATTTCAAAAAATCTCTTATGAACGAGGTAGATAGATGGGGAGGAGTTGCAAAACTAGCAGAAAAAACAGGTATTCCACAACCGTCTTTAAATAGGTTTTTTGACTCTGCTTCTATGCCACATCGCACAACACTTTATAGAATTGCAAACGCTCTTGAAATTACAGAAAGTAAAATTCTTTCCAAGTGGGCAGCTTAAACTTTGATTCAAAACGGATTAGAGCTTATTCCCGATTAAGATAAACCCTGATTTTGATTATAAAGAAATGTTTTGTAATCGCAAATATTCGGCTAACTTATTCTCAAAGTAATGTTCCTAGAAAGTTTTCATATCCTTGTTTCAACTTTGGTTTGGCGCCAGTTTCAACAATGCTACCGTGAGCCATAATTACTCTATCAAAGTCCCACTCAAATACTTTTTGAAATGATTGTTTTACTTTTTGTGTTTCTTTTGATGCAAGTTTTTCTAAAAAAGATGGCGCCAGTTTTCCGTATATTCCCAATAATCTTGCAGCTAGCTGCGTTTTAAAAGTAAAGTTACCATCGAAATGAAAAGCTGTGTCAGTAAGTATCAAAGTACGACTATCTCTATGGTAAAATACGTACTCGTTAAGTATTGAGGC
Source organism: Calothrix sp. PCC 7716 (assembly GCF_019977735.1). GTDB lineage: Bacteria > Cyanobacteriota > Cyanobacteriia > Cyanobacteriales > Nostocaceae > Dulcicalothrix. The sequence continues at coordinate 3,864,308 of NZ_AP025018.1, forward strand.
GCCGCTTATATCAAGAACTTTAAATCCATCTATTAGTAAATATTCTACTTGATTTTCAAGACTCCCGTTATTATCGTTTAGAAGTTGGGCAAAATCAAGCTTTGGCAATTTGATGTTTAGCCCTTTTGGAATAATCAGCTTTGCAGATGGGTAAATTGCTTGAAACTCTGAGATGAAAAGGTGATGGTAAAGATTTGGAGCAATAATATAAGCGACTTGACCAATGTTGTTGAGTTGGTGGATAATCTCTTCGTTTGGTTTGATTGGGGAAATAATCATCAATCCAGATTCTAAGCGAATAACTGTCATCCGGGTGCCAACGTTTATTCCCCAATACTGAAATGGCTGTTCGGCAACCCAAAGGTTATTATCTATTTGTCTAAGCATAATTTACACGCTTTTTATAGTATTTTAGTAATTACTTCCATCGTTTCTTTTGATGAAACAACGGGGATTATCTCGAATTCTCCCAAGTCTTCCCACTCTAGTACCCATTGCTGAAATAAACGTAAATCATCACATTCCATAAGCTGAAAGCATCGTCCGAAATTGACTTCAACCCAACTATCTATATATCGCAACCCTTCTGGCATCATTCGCCCTTTCTCTTGAAATCGGCGATATATATCTTTGGCTTTGCCGTCTTTGAATCGTTCAACTACCATAAACAGCATATTATTTCCTCGCAATATCTCAATTGAGACGAAGACGAAACTTGGTTAATCCTGGGAATCCGTTATCGAAATACTCGGCGCCAAAGCTTATATACAACTTAAATCCCAAAGACTCATAAGTACGACGAGCGAGTTCATTACCGTTGATAATCATGATTCCAGCGTGAGAATGTCCTTGTTTTTGTCCTTCTTCTAATAAAGCTTTGAGTAGTACTTTCCCTAAACCTCGACCGCGCGCTTCTGGTATAACTGCAACTGTTTCGATAATCCACGGCGCCTGCGGTTTAAAGACTATATTACAAGGTTCTTTTCCAAAAGTTTCTTCGTAATTTAAACGAAACTTGGTTATAGTTTCATCTGACCATCTAAGTAATTTACTAACATCCGCAAAACGCGATAAATTCAAGTAACGGTAGTCATCTTGGTTCGGTAGATATACCGCTGCTGCTGCGACAGGTTTATTATTTTCTTCTAGAATACGAAAATCTTCTACATTTCCCCAAGCTGATGCCGAAGCTGTTAAAAGTGCTTCCAGAAATTTAATCCCACTAGTCCCTGTCTCTTCCAAGATGTCATCCCAAGGACTGTGATTGAGTGGTGGAAGTGATGATTCATAACTGGTTACAGCTAAAAATGGAATATCTATCGATGTTGCTTTTCTAACTCTAAGCGTGTTGGTATTAGAGTGGTGTAATAAATCACTCATAAAAAACTGAGATAATATACATACTGTTGGTATAAATTTAAGATACATACTGTTTGTATGCATGTCAAGTCTCGTCAAGTGAAGAAAAAACGTACTAAAGCTGAACAATCTGCTGAAACTCGCGCAATGTTTATTAGTGTTGCACGAGAGTTATTTGCGTCTCAAACTTATGCAAACACCAGTACTGAGCAAATTTTATCAAGTACAAATGTAACTCGCGGCGCCTTGTATCATCAATTTGCTGATAAAGCTGATTTATTGCGTGCAGTATGCGAACAAATTCAACAAGAGATTGTAAAAGATATAAATACAGCAATCGAAAAAGCTGTAGATTCGTTTGATGCACTAATTATTGGGTGCGATGCATTTCTAGAAGCTGTAGCAAAACCTGATATACAACAAATTTGGTTGATTGATGCACCAGCAGTTTTAGGTTGGGAGGAGTGGAACCGTTTAGATAGAGAATATGGGTTTGGATTATTGTTAAAGGGAGTAAAGCAAGCAATTGAAGACGGGCGCCTGAAGTTACAATCTTATGAAGCAGTTGCTGTGGTGTTAAATGGCGCCATTAATGAAGGTGTAATTTGGGCTGCTAGCTCAGATAATCCTGTTGAAAAGCTGGCAGATGTTCGTAGTGCTTTGCATGAAATATTACAGGGGTTACGTATTTAACTTGAATAAATTAATTTGGAAGTTAACACGAGCGCGAGAACTCCAGTATTATTAGTAACTATTGTTTATCTAATATAAAAAGGTAAAAAATATAGTATGCTTGTCCTACGAGACTACCAGGAAGACCTTGTTTCAAAAACACTTGGCGCCTGGACTAATGGAACTCGGAAAGTTTTACTACAATTAAGCACAGGTGGTGGTAAAACGGTTATTTTTGCAGCAATCGCTTCTCAATTCGCACGACACCAAGAAGGGGTTTTAGTTATTGCCCACCGCGAAGAGTTGATTTTACAAGCAGCATCTAAGTTAGAATCTGTAACAGAAAAGGCGCCGGGTATCATCAAAGCTGGCTACAAACCAACTGACTCGTTGATACAAGTTGGTAGTATTCAAACTCTTGCACGTCGTAAAAATTATCCCTCAGCCGGATTGGTTATTATCGACGAAGCGCACCATGCTAGTGCAAATAGTTATCGTAAATTAATTGAAGCTTACCCGAATGCATTAATTCTTGGAGTAACCGCAACACCACGACGGGAAGACGGTTACGGACTGCGTGATGTATTTGATGAGTTAATTTGTTCTGTTAGTACTAAAGAATTAATTGCACTTGGCTATTTGACTGATTATAAATTAATTGCTGGATTTAAATACTCAAAGCATAAAGTACCAAAAAAACGTGATTTTACGAAGAAGGAATTATCTGAAGTCGCCCAAGATTATAAACCCGAAGAAGTTTTAAAACAATGGAATAATTTTGGTGATAATAAGAAAACTATAATATTCGCCGTTGATGTAGCACACTCCAAATCTATAACTACTCAATTCCGCATGGCTGGTATTGCCTGCGAACACATTGATGGAGAAACTGAACAAGACGAACGTAAGGAAATTTTAGACAGATTTCGTAAAGGCGCCACACAAGTAATTTCCAACTGTGCCATTTTAACTGAGGGATTCGATTGTCCCGATTCGGAAGTCGTAATTATCGCGCGTCCAACGACAAGCGTTACCTTATGGTTACAAATGATAGGGCGTGTATTACGTCCTTATCCTGGTAAAACTCACGCTGTCATTATAGATATGACCGATAACTGGTATCGGTTGGGGCGCCCATGTGACCATCGCGAATGGAGTTTAGAACCTATTACATGTGACCCCGATACAATGGGCGCCCGTTGTTGTTCTAGTTGCCACCATGTATTTAAACCGATGCCTGCTTTAATTCGTACATCGGAGATTTTTAATACACAACGATGCGAATTTGTTACTACTTATGAAGCCGATTGTGCTAACTGTGGTAAACCGCTTCGATGGGTATTAGAAGAGGGGCGAGTCGTAGAAGGTGGTGGTACGCCTATGATTGCCTCTTGTGAAGGCGCCGAATGGTTAGAAGTTCCAGCTAGTGTACGTCCTGCGGTGTTACGTCCTATTGTTGAGAATAAAAAAAGGAAATATCGAGGTAATAAAACATATACAGAAAAAGTCCAAGCTATTAAATACTGGATTGAAGAAAACATCGACGTAAATTTAGACGAAATTAAATATGCCCTAACTTTAATGGATTTGAAGGCATCACAGCCGTTTGTACTCAGTAATGTATTTGCGTCTATTGCTAATAAAATAAGAACATCTTCTGATTGGGACGATGTAGTTCAATATATGTCTTCTCGTTCTGATGATTTAAAAAAAGCAGTTTGGGAAAAATTTAGTGTAGAAGAAAAACAGAAGTTAACTAGATGGAAAAATCGTTACACCGAAGAACTTGCTGTTTGGGGAAGCGAAGAAAATCTTAGGGTGATACAAAAAGATTTGGAAGCATGTGAAAAATTTGAGATGTTCGAGGAATTGTGGCAAATATATAATAAAACAGCAATACGCGACGCATCGAAGCGCATTACTGGAGAAAAAGGCGCCGATTTACAAAGATGGATTTCGAGAATGGATTATCTAAGAGAATTAAACAGCATCAATAAAAACGGGGTCTTTTCTTAAATTAAAGGTGCCTTTAAGAGGGAGATTTCTTTTGTACAAATACAATGACTCTGCTATCTGATTTAACGACTTGAATACCGTTTTTTAGTACTATCATGGGAATTTTCCAGTATGAGTGACCGCAAATAACCAGTAGTTTAGTATTTTTATTTATTTCTTCTAGCTCTAATCTTATAGAACTTTTGCCAAGTAAGTTGTGCCTTGGATAGTCGGGACCTTCGTGTAATACTAAAATGTCAGGCGCCTGTTTGACTAGTTTTCTAATTTCGTGGATAAAGTCATTTTCACGGCGCCGAAATGGTTTACTTGGTCTTCCAATAATTCCAGAAACACCTGCTATATTTAGTTCACCATTTTTTGCTATCTCACCATCAAGGTAGTAAATACCCTTGGTTTGTTTGAAAAGTTGAATATCTTCTTCTTTAGTTCCAAAACTATCGTGGTTGCCTGCTACACCTGCAACCCAGCGAAATTGGCGCCTAAAAGCGTGCCATACTTCGCGTACATCTCCAACTACTCCACTACGCTTATTGATTTCAGCGTATAAATCGCCTGCTAGTATAACACCCGTGTTTTTTAGTGAGGGTATTTTTTGCTGTTCTGCTAGGTTTTCTAGCTCTTCCAGGACAAGATGACCTACGAGTTGTTGATTTTTTGGGTCTATTCCTTGTAAATCGCTGGTTACAATAATCGCATCTAAATGATTTGGTAGAACATCTACCTCCCCTATTAATATAGGTATATATTTCTCAACCAAACTGACACCACCAGAGGCTACTGTTAAGTAGCGTACCTGATGAATCGGTTTGTGTGAGATTTCTAGGATGTACATTGGATATAATATTTATTTATAAGTTACCGCATCCACTTAATATAGCCACACTTATATATTATTTCACATGATAGTATAAAAAACGCCGTCGTTGTAAGCACTTCAGTGCTTGTCATAATTTAAGCACTGAAGTGCTTACAACGAGCTTACAACGAGTTCAACGAGTGTGCCATAATACTACTATGTACTACAAAGAATCACAAGGGCGCCTGTCCCCAATTCCCTATTCCCGACGGTGCAATACTTCCCCACGAGGAATCATATGGATAACATGCATCAAAATGGAGCATTAGACAGCCAACAGCGTTATGCTGCTTTGGTTGAACAGTTAGATTTGATGATACGCGCGCGGTATCCGCTTCTTTATTTAATATGTGTAGAAGAAGAACCTGTTGAGGAAGTATTGTTACAAGTAGCAAAGCGAGCGCAACCTCAAAGGCAAGTTTTGTTCTGGGATATTGTCAGGGGTTGGAGCGACAATAATGCTGATAAAGGTTCGGTGATGGCAGCTTTGGCACGAATTGCTAAAGCCGATGCTCAAACAGCTACAATGTTTGTGCTGCGTGATTTACATCCGTTTATCAAAAATCCGACTACAGAGAAAAGTGCCCCTATAGTGCGGGAGTTGCGGAATTTAACGCGGGAGTTAAAGCGCGCGCGTAAGACTATAGTTGTTACTAGCCACACATTAGATATTCCTGACGAGTTGCAGCAAGAGTTGACGGTGGTTGATTTTCCGTTGCCCAGCGTACAAGAAATAAATTATTTAATCGAGCAGCTTGTAGTACCAGACAAATTAAATATAGATGGGTTAGCGCGCGAACAGTTGGTTAAAGCTTGTCAAGGTTTGAGTCGAACTCGTATATCTAAGGTTTTGGCAAAAGCGCTAGCAGCTAAACAGCAAGTTAATGAAACAGATATTGATGGTGTTTTAGAAGAGAAAAAGCAAGCAGTTCGCCAAACTGGTATTTTAGAGTTTTTTACTCCAAATGAATCTTTAAAACGGGTTGGTGGGTTAGACCAACTCAAGCAATGGGTACTAATGCGTCAAGATGCTTTTACCGACGAAGCGCGACGTTATGGTATTCCCAACCCGAAAGGGATGTTACTTGTAGGTATTCAAGGAACCGGAAAATCTCTAAGTGCCAAAACTATCGCTCATGAATGGCGCCTACCATTATTGCGTCTAGATTCTGGGCGCCTATTTGGTGGTATAGTTGGTGAAAGCGAAAGTCGTGTGCGTCAAATGATTCAACTTACCGAAGCAATGGCGCCTTGTGTATTATGGATAGACGAAATCGATAAAGCCTTTGGTAATATTACAAGCGGTGTTGATGGAGACTCCGGAACATCACGGAGAGTCTTTGGTAGTTTAATTACCTGGATGCAAGAAAAAACCAGCCCAGTATTTATTGTCGCCACAGCCAACAACGTCCAAATACTACCCGCCGAATTACTACGCAAAGGTCGATTTGATGAAATATTCTTTTTAAATTTACCTAATGAAGCCGAACGACAAGAAATATTTAAAGTTCACTTACAGCGCTTACGTCCAAGTCGCTTGCGTGAATTCAACTTGCCAGCACTAGCAAAACAAACAAATAACTTTAGCGGCGCCGAAATAGAGCAAGTAATAATCGATGCCATGCACCAAGCATTTTCTACAAGAATCAACGGACATCGCCGCGACTTCAACACCGAAGATATATTACAAGCAACATCGCAAACAGTTCCATTAGCAGCAATAACGCGCGACCAAATAGAAGCACTCAAATTATGGGCAGCTTCTTCAGGCGCCAGAGCAGCATCAAACGATATTCAATTAGTAGAGGAGTTAAAACAGTATTCAACACAACAAGGAATCGACCCATTAGAAGTAGATTAAACCAACCAAAACAAATTATGTCACATTTTACAACCATCAAAGTTCAAATCAAAAACGGCGAAGTATTGCACCAAGTATTGCAAGAACTAGGGCACAAAGTCGAATGTAACACCAAAGTACGTGGATACCACGGAGATACCACCCAAGCCGAATATGTAATACGTCAAAACAACGGTTACGACCTAGGATTTCGGCGCAGTGGCGATAATTATGAAATCGTCGCAGACTTTTGGGGCGCCCAAATTAACCAGCAGAAATTTGTGAACTCAATCACACAAAAATATGCTCATAAAACCTTAATGGCAACAGTACAAGAACAAGGCTTTAATATCGAAGAAGAAGAAGTTCTACAAGATGGAACCGTAAGAGTTGTTGTTGGTAGATGGGCTTAATATATCCGCCTTGGATTCAAAATCCAAGGTTAATAGTAAAAATAAACCAAGCAATAAAATAACTAACATTATGTCACACTTTACAAGCATCAAAACCCAAATCAAAAACCGTGACGCATTAGTTACAGCATTATCAGATGTTGGATTTAAAAATATCGAAATTCACGAAACAGCCCAACATTTATATGGCTATCAAGGTGACGTGCGCGAACAAACAGCAGAAGTAATAATAAGGCGCCAATATATCGGCAGTTCAAGTAATGACATAGGCTTCAAACAACAAGCAGACGGACAATATGAAGCAATAATCTCCGAATACGACCGACATAGATATAATCAAGAATGGATGAACAAATTAATGCAGCGCTACGGTTATCATGCATTAAAAGCAACCGCAAAAGAACAAGGATTTACAATAGAAGAAGATGAAGTTATGCAAGACGGTACAGTAAAAGTAGTCGTCGCACGCTGGGCATAATGTAGAGACCGAGAATATTTTCAAAGTGGAGTAAGATATAAAATGTCATTCTGAGCGTAGCGAAGAATCTAAAGTTTAATTATATACTAAGATGCTTTACTGTAATTCAGCATGACATTTCAATATTTTTTTAAAAATTCTCTTATTGCATTTTCATTTTTGCACACCCCATACTTTTATAGTTTTATCCCTACCACCGCTTACTAAATAATTCCCGTCTGCACTAAGCGCTAAACAATAAACCCAATCTGTATGACCTTTAAGAATGTGCTGACATTCTCCAGTACGTACATTCCAGACTCGAATAGTTTTATCTCTACTACCACTGAAAATATAGTCTCCAGATGGAACAATTTATGGAATTGAGCTTCTCAATGCTAATCAACAGTTATCGTTGAATGAGCAGGGTAAATTGACTGTTGTTAATGAAGCATTGGGAGAATCTTCTGAGATTAAACTATTAATTTGAAGTTTGAGAAACGTTTATGGTACAAAAGCCTTAGCTCAAAACATTAAATTACATTAACCAGCAATAGGCAAAACGTAGAACAGAGATGGATAGGCATATAATGAAGTTAATTTATCTAGTTAAAAAGTAAAGTATGGCTCAGGTATTAGCAATTACAGAGTATATCGACAGGCACCTTTATTCCAATCCCCACACTTTGATTGTATTATCATGACTTGCACTAAATAGATAATTTCCATCTGGACTAATGGCAATAGAACTTACATTGCCTAAATGTCCTTCCAATGTATTTATAAGTTCTCCCGTTTGCCAATTCCAAATTTTGATTGTTTTATCGTTACTGGCACTAAAAAGGGTTAATCCATCTGTACTAAGTACAATTGAATTAACTCCGTAAGAATGACCTGTTAAGGTAGACTTAAGCTCACCTTGGCGCCAATCCCAAATTTTGATAGTATAATCTCCACTGCCGCTAAACAGCGTATTTCCATCTCGACTTAAGCAAAGCGCAGTTACCAAGAAAGAATGACCAGTTAAAGTTCTTGTTATTGTAGCAGTTTGTATATCCCAGATATTAATTTTAAAGTTCGCATTACCGTTAAAAAGAGTTTTTCCATCTAAACTTGTAACTATAGCAAAAACTGGATGTGAATTTTCTGGCAAATGATATTTAATTTTACCACTTCTAAAATTGCAAGCTATTATTCTACGTGTACCACTGTAACTATCAGTAAATATAGTTTTTCCATCTTGAGTAATTGCAAAAGAATGATGTAGCCCTGAATCTTCAAGTATAATTCTTCGGGCATCAATTATGGTGCGAGTTTCAATAGCTTGTCCACGATAAGCAATTACAATTTCTTCTCCATCTGGGCTTGATTGCAAAAATGTAGCGGGAAATCTATAATCTAAAGGTTGAGGGTTACAAATACGTTTAAATTTTCCTATTCGCCAATCCCAAGCGTTAATACTACTATCTTCGGCGCCACTATATAAAGTAGAACCATCTAAAGTTAAACAAATGCTGTTAACTTTAGATGCGTGTCCGTTCAGAGTACGAAGACAGGCAAAAAATTCATAACGACGATTTTTTAATTCTTCTTGAATTTTTGTTGCTAGTTGATTATTTTTAAGTATGTTGTAAGCTGCTCGCTTCAGGCGTACTGATTTACTATCTAAGGATTGAATTACTAAATCTAACCCTACTTCTCCATATTTCAATGCCTCATTTAATGCTGATAGCTGTGCTTGCTGTGAAGAACTATTTAAACGGATTTTAACACCTTCAATACCACCTAAAACAACAGCGTTACTATGAGGCGCCACTTGTCCACTAAGTACAGCATCAAATTCTCTAGGTTTATTAGGATTCTCTGACATAGTAATTTTACTCAAATAATGCCGCAGCTATCTAATTTTTCAGCAAGCGCGGACATTGTTCTGCAACCTGTCCAAAAATCTCCTAAACCCCAACCCCGGAGCGCACCTCCACGTGGTAAATGTCCAACAGGCGCCTTTAAATTAAATGTAACATCGTTCCAATGTAGCCATTTGTCGTTAATATACCAGCCTACAGACTCACCAAAACGACACCAAGCATCCCAGTCTGGTTCAGATGTATTGCTGACAGCTTGCCAAATTTGCTTTTGAATGCTAAACCCAAAACGACCGTTACTGTTTTTTAACCAGAGATTATTAATAATTTTTAATTTTTCGCAATCAAAGTTATTGATATCGAGTTCAGAAAGAAACCCCTGGTTTGTACGATTCGCTAACTTCAACATTATTACTGTGGTCTCTAAATCAGCTTGTTGCCACATTCCCTGCTCAAGGAAATTTTTTAAGTTTCGGTGTGATCTTGCAAAATCTCCCAATACTGCACCATACTCTGGTGGTGGCACTTGCCCACCAAGTACTGCATCAAATGCGCGTGGTTGATTGGAATGTTCTGGCATTGTGTAAGTCCTATATACTTATAGCTTCAATTTCTTACTAAGTAATTTCTGAAAAGTTTACATTATAGGGTGAGCAAGATGTTTGTAAAATTAATTACATCAATCAATACGTTAATCTGGTTTTAATAAATAACTTTTGTATTTTTGATGTATCAGTGTTTAAAATTACCATCGTTGTTAAGTATCTACTGTTATTCTATATATGGATATGGAAATTTTATTTATATAGAAACAATTACATTTTCTGCTATTAAATAGTAAAATAACGAGGTAAACATGGGTCAAACAGTCTGGATTGCAAGACACGGTATTCGACTCGACTTTGTTAATCCTGCCTGGTTGAAAACTGCCGAGCGTTTCTATGATTCGCCACTTTCGGTTGATGGTTTTAAGCAAGCTCAAGCACTGGGAAGATATTTGAAGGGTAAAGGAGTCGTTCACATATTTTGTTCACCGTTTCTACGTACAGTACAAACAGCTCATTGTATTGCCGAAATACTTGATTTACCAGTCAAAGTTGAATCGGGTTTGAGTGAGTTTTTATTCCCTCTATGGCTACCACCAGGCGCCGAGGAATTTTCAATCGAGAAATTAGCGGTATTATTTCCGCGTATTGACCAGAAATATACTTCGTTTGTTCGGGCAAAATATCCTGAAATTACCTTGCAGCAAATACGAGAGCGCGCTGGTAATACTGCCGATAATTTAGTTAAACACTTTTCTGAGACAATATTAATAGTTGGGCATGAAGCTTCGGTAGTTGGAGCAGTTCAAGGATTAGTTAATCAGGCGCCTTCTTTGAATGCTTCAAAATTATGTTGTTTATTCAAGGTTGTCCAAACCGATTTAGAGTGGAATCTAGAGAATCACGATTATACACCAAACCCAGAAGGTGATTCATCTCATTTACCATTGACTTACTATCGAAACCACCTAAAACGGCGCCTTCAAAGTCTATGGGATTAATTTATTTTATCCCGTTAAAGCTCGTTACTTGAACATGAATATGTATAAACATGCCCATGTCATTGTTAATCCGAAAAATGACCGTTATATAATTGATAGAATTACCTATCTAATCCAAAAAGCGAATCTCGACTGGCAGGTATGTACTACAACACAGCAACCAAATAGTGCTTATATTTTAGCAAAACAAGCTATTGCATCAAAAGTTGATGCCGTAATTGTCTATGGTGGAGACGGGACAATTATGGAATGTGCAAGCGCAACTGTAAATCAAATTCCTCTAGGTATTCTTCCAGGTGGAACTCTCAATATTGTAGCACATGCACTCAATATTCCACTGAATTTAGAAGCAGCTTTCGCACTTATATATCAAGGTAATAATATTATTAGACATATAGATGTCGGTCAAATATCAAGTCAAGATGATATAGTTAGCAAAACATTCTTAGTGCGCGCGTCATCAGGTTACGAAGCTGCATCAGTGGCAAATACCTCTCACGAAGCAAGAAAAAGAGAGGGTCAAGATATAGCATTTGCTAGAACCTATATATGGGAATTGTTAAAAAACCGTTTTTCTAATTCCCAGTTCAAATTAACTATTGACGGCAAAACTATCAAAGTTCGTGCCCAAGAATGCATTATCGCAAATTCTGGAATTTTAAAACGTGAACCGAACAACATCATGGCTCTGGATAATTGGAGCGAATCATCTTGTGATATCGAAGATGGTTTACTTAATATAATACTTTTAAATATTCAAGGTTTAAACATAAAAGTTGTTGAGCAACACGTAGCAAAAGAAATTATAATCAACGCATCTCCACCGCAAAATGTACAGTGCGATGGAGAATTTATTGGTCAAACACCGCTAACTGTTAAAGTTTTAGCAAACGCTCTCAGTATTATTAGTCCAGCTAATTATACAAAAAATACAAATGTAACAAAAAGTTATAAACCTAGATACACGTATCAAGAAGTTATAAGAAAAAGACAATTTCCAAAAAATTTTATTTATCGACAAAGCAATAATAATTACATAACAAGCCTTGCATACGGAAACGGCAAATGGACAATTATAGTATCAAATAACACTGACTTTTGCGACCAAATTTATATATCTAGCGTTGAGTTTCCATCATATGAAATTCAAAAATACTGGGAACAAGATTTTTATATAACTAGTTTGGCATATGGCAATGGAAAATGGGTTGTTATTATGTCCAAGCAAACTATATATAGTTATCAGAACTATCAGACTTATATAATTGACACATACCCACGCGAGAATCTGCTTAAAGAACAATTAAAAATTGGATTATCTATAACTGCTGTAGCATACGGAAACGGGCAATGGGTTATAGTGATATCTGTAGGAACTGGTATTGCCAACCAAACTTACTTTATCAAAGAAAATTTTCCTGCGCTGAGTCTACGTGAAATCTTAGTTAAGAACCAGCAATACATTACATGTGTTGCGAGTGACGGAGAAAGACTGCTTATAATAGCATCTCAAGATACTAATATCTCAAAGCAAGTGTATGTAACAAGAACTTATTTCCCAAACGAAGCAATTCAACAATATCTTAAGCAATCTTACTTTATCACCGATATCGTATATAGATATGGAAGCTGGACAGCAGTGCTAAGTGTATTCAATAAGTAGCTTAATTGGAGCATTTCAATGAGATTCTTCACTCCACTGCATTGCGTTCAGAATGACCGAAGTGCATTTCTTTTCGTGGAGTTCTCTTACCTTACATCTTGCACCTAGAACAGAAACCGGGCTTCTTGCGAAAGATGTCGCAATTAAACGTTGATTTTTCGTACAGAAGCCCGGTTTCTTTAGGCTTGTTGCGAATGGTGCAAGATATGAGCTTCTGACTGGCGCCCAAACGCACCAGTAAAATATGAAAAAGCGCACATTTTTTGAAACCATTACTATATATAGGTTTTCGTAATGTGCAAGTTATGAGTTACTAACTCTTCGTGGCTTTTTCAAGCAAAGCGGCTTCAGCATCTCGACGACGAGCCATACCCTTTTCAATCTCCTTTCCTTTCCACAAATCCTTCATCTCACGAATTTGTTCGGCAATCCCTTTCAAATCTTTATTTGGTACAAGGTCGCGAATGTTACGCATTTGTAGCCGACTTAGCCCAGATGGCGTATCTTTCATACCTCCACCCCGATTAAAAACAAGGCTTACTAATGCCCCTTGTGCATCTGCTGGTAAATTTTCTAGCCCAGGAAATGCGTTACGTGTGCTTTCATAATACCTTGGCACAGTCAGATTTTGAAACACATCCCATGCAATTTCCCAAGGAACAACAATATCTTTAACATTATTTAAAACATTTTCTGCTTTCACACCTTTTAAACCGCAACATACTTTCAAGCGTTCCAATGAAGCTTTATCTAAGCGCTGCCAGTCTTTTAAAAATACTGGTTGAGTGTTGTATCCTAAATCATAGCCAATGCCAATAGTAATTCCAGATGCGCCCTTGGGCCAAATTGGATTTTTTAAAGTTTTCTCATAGTGAGCTTTACCGCCAACTTCAAACTCTAGTATCAACTCAATCGCTTTTTCCGAAAGTAAAGATTTTGTACCAGTCATAAATTTAACCAAAAGAAAGCAGTATCTAAATTTTTTATGGGATGTCTAATGGCAACATTTAACCAAGATTCCAGGCTTACAAACTATTTTTAGTCGGAACGTACAACTTTCTCCTTTGATGCCTTGCCTTTCTTTGGAGTAATTGTTAGTAATTTCTTCTCAGTATCTAATGTATAGTTAGTGCCATTAGTAGTAACAGCAGAATATACAGGATGTTTACTACTGGCTAAAGGTAAAGTAGTAACCTTACTTTTTTTTGTAGTGCGAAATGCTAACACACTAACTTCTTTTCCTGGTTGACCACAAAGATTGATATCATGTTTTGTCGTGACGATAGTCGCAGAACGCTCCATTCCCTTGGGGCAGATAAAAAACTTCGGTTTCGCACCCCTAGTTTGAGCGTTTGTAGCTGGTATCAATAGGACAAGAGTTCCCGCACTAATGAAAACCAGTTTCAGTAACTGTTTATAATTAAATTGAAATTTCACATTTTTCATAAGTTTTTTTCTGATTATTTTCCACTATTGCAGATTCAATGAAACATACGTCAAAAGTCAGATCACCACTAGTAAACATTAAAAGTTTATAAGTTTATCTTGTCAATCCCTTTTTATTGGATGTCTAGAATCAGGCGCCGTTTATTTTAACTTTTAGGTTAAAGCTGTTGTAAGGGCGCCTTGAATTGGTATCGCGAGAGTGACAGAAGAGGGTTAAGATTCGTAATCTACAATACCGTATGTGGCTTGCCCTATTATACAACTGGAACTAACTTCAACAAGAACTGAAGTACTCCCTATAAGAACTAATTCAACAAGTTTTGCTTCTGGTTTTATTTTCGTAATTATTTTTGCAAATTCGGCTGCTGAAAGCGCAATCGTACATGCTGTACTAGAAAAACTTTCCAGAGAACTCACTGCAAAAATATAAGGTGATTCTTTCTCTACAACACCACCTATCCCAGATGCTAAATTAGTTGCCCAACTAAGAAAGGAAAGCGTACCACCCAAAAATGCGTCTATCTTACTTAAAATTTCCTGCAAATCCTTTTTATTTTCCGATATCAAAGCAATAATTACCTTAGAAATTGTGCCAAGACAGCCAAAAAGCAAGCTGGCGGTAAAGTCTATACTTTTTAAAGCAATTTGAGTATTGCCGCCAGGTTTACGAATGAAAGATATAAGACTAAAAATCCATCCGAAAATAAAATCAAATACTTCAAAAGCTGCAAATATCAAATCGGCTATTAAAGGAACAGAAACTAACTCCGAGGGAATACTAGTCTTAAATACAGAATAACCTAGATTTAACCTTTTGGCGAATAGGCGTATTAATGGCACTAAAGTACAAATTAAGTCAATTGGATATTTACTAGACTCTAGTGTTATAGTTTTGTCATTGAGGAAGGGAAGAGCAAAGACCTCACCCTTTTGCAGGGGAGATTTGCCAAATAAAACTTTATAAGTGACAGTTGCTGGTATTGCACATAATAACATCGATACATCGACTAAACGAAAAGATGTATCTACCGATACTTTTCCTTGTGAAAGCAATTTTACTAGTTTTTCAATGAATGGAAAACGAATTTTAGTAAATAGCACATCATGGATGACTCCGATTAATTCTTTCATTAAGTCAAGGAACCGCAAAATCAGAGACTTAAGTCCTGTAAGCAATCCCTCTACTGCACCAGAACTTACAGAAATCAGTGCTTTTTTGAGCGTTTCAATATTCAGGTCTTCCAGCGTTGGAAATTTTCCATCAAAGAGCCGCACTAAATCTGCTTGAATTTGCTCAAAGCTTCCAGACAATGCATTAATTTGATCTGCGACTGCTCCGGTGAAAAACTCTATAGTCGCATTAGTCAAATGGGAAATTGGATTTGGACCTTCAAACTCGATGATCTCATTCCCAAGCTCCTTAATTTTATTCATAATCCATGCTACGACACTGTTACCTGTAGCCTGGTCAATTTGGTTCTGTAAATCCTTTGTAATATCTTTGAAAGAATCTAAGAAGCTACTACCTGGTTGAGGTTTCCCTAGCTTTGTCGGTGGTCTACCTACTGCCTCTTTACGCCAATGGTCTATCTGTTTAATTATACCATCAAAACCTTCCTCAACCTTGGGTTTCATAGTCTCGACAGAATCTTGTAAATATCGTAATGTTTCGTCAACAACATTAACCATAGCTTCTTTTACAAGGAAGATATCTTCCCAGTTAAAGGCAAATTTTAGGTATTCCCAAACCTTTTCAAGTCCCGTATTGACTTGCTGCCATAACCATTTCAACACAGAACCAAGTTGTTCCCACTTCTCTACGACGAAATTCTTTACTTTCTCGCCGATTTTACAGACAAAGTTGATAGCTTCTCCTGTTTTATGGATAATAAAGGTTAATCCTTCCAGTAATTTCTTGTCCAACCAGTTTCCGATACCTTCAAATAAGTCCACAATGGTATCGCCTAAATTTACGAAAAATTCCCCTACGTTTGAAGAATTTACGAGTTTGTTAATCTCATTACCACCGAGGATTCGTATACCATTGGCACTAGTCTGTATGCCCCATTGATAATCCGGTTGAGATTGTAGTGTAGAACTGAATAGACTTCCAGCACTTACTCGGTAGAGACCAGGTACCCCTTCTACCTCATTTTGCGAGTTGACTAGTTTAGTCAAGTTATTCAAAGCTAAAGCTAGAGCATTTACTTGATTATTACCTGCGTCAGTGCGAAATTGCTCAGGTAGTAATAGTTGTTCTTCGCCCTTTGATGTAGAGATGGTGGCATTTCGCAAATCATCGGCCTTGATAGATCGAAGTTGCTTGTGGACATTGCCAGCTGGGTTAATATCAAAACTTCCTTCGATGCCATCAATGGTAAAGCGATAGAAAGCTGGCGCTAGGGAGCACAAGGGCTGATGGTTTTGAACACATTTATCTCTAATAACATCTCCCAAAGATGGGATATCATAATTCTTAGAAATACGGTCTTGTATGTACTTGAAAAAGCTTATTCCTAATTTTCGAGTAGTGGCAACAAGAGACATAAATATATCCCAAGCTCTAGTACCCTCACTCGTCTGAGTCGCATAACTAATGTTGCGTCGCTGCACCATTGTTCTGGCAGCTAGTTCAGCAGGGTTATTATGTAACGGCAGTTCAGGATACTCTAGAACTAAAAGTAACTCGGAAACTTTTGCTGCTGTTAACTTTTTTCGCTCGTCTAACTGCTTATAACCACTTTCAGTACCAAAGATTTCCCAAAATCTTGACTGAAGCCAAAGTTTGCTCTTTACAGAAGGAGAATCGCTATAAGCAAGCAGTTCCCGGTAGTAATCCCAAAACTCAGAAAGAAAGTCGTCTAAAATTTTTTGATGGCAGGCAACAAACGGAGTCAGTTTTTTATAATGGCGCCCTTCATGTACCCAACATAGAGCTAAATTATTCGTCAATAGTTTAAATTGAGGAGCATCATCACATACGAGAGTTTGTACTATTGGAATGTTGGTTTGCTGATGATAAAAAGCAATCGCTGCCGCTTCTAATACGCGAGTACGATGTTGAGAACCTAGTTTCTTCAAATACGTATCAAGCAGAGAATTAAATTCTGACTCTGTAAAAACTGTTTCTTGAGGCAATAATTTAAGTTGATTACTCCACTTTACGGGTACATTCAAAGTATTCAATAGCTCATAGGTAAGCTCATTGAGAACAAACTCAAGCTTTTGTTTATTCTGTAATACCCCTAGTACACTTAATCTATCTTTTTTTAGAGTCGTTGAATAAACTGTATACAATGGGTTACAAACAACATTCGTAGTCTGATTTATGCCCTTAACACGCGCGGACGTTTGGTCTAAGTGCTGCCAAGTAGTACTTTCTAGCCCAGATATATATACTTCGTTATATTCAGATTCAAATCCAGAATCATTTTTAATTAGCAGATTTGACAAATAGCCTGCTGACATTGAAATACCAATATCTTCTAAAAATTCTAATAATTTACCTTGAGTCATATTGCCTCCATAGTACAGGCTTATGACTAAAGCTTTAATTCCTGGACCAAACTCTCCGTCGTAACCTGTTGGTAATGGCGCCAAGTATGTTTTACCTTCAGAAGCTGAGTAGAATTTTGGTTTCAGGAATAGTACATTATCGGTTTCAAGTGAGATATCTTGTATAATTACTTTTTCGTAACCCTTAAACTCCGCATCCGCTGGTAGCTCAGATTCTGGATACTCCAAAATCCATTCTCGATCTATCTTAATACTGGCGTTTTTACTGCTCTTAGTATGCCCTTTATGAGTTTTACGTTCTTTCTCTGACGAATGGTCTTTCTTAAATCCGCTCGTTTTATTGGCTTTGATGTCTGGCTTACCCTTCTCTCCTTTAAGACGATTGTTTTCATCCCGAAGTTTTTGAATTTCTTCTTCTAAACTTTTTATCTTTAAATTTTGTTCCTCTATTAAGTTCAGAAGTACTTCTATACTTTGCCGCAATGAAGCGTCTGCAATTCCTCTTGGGTCAATGCTTTGCAGCAAGTCAGGTACTAACTTTTTACTTTCTGGATTTTGCGTCATGTATCATATTCTACGGCACCATGTTACCAAAACAATATTTTATTTTTTCGTGCTACATATACGCTTTGAGGCACCACCATTAATGCATGACGTATCAGTTCAAATACATGAATAGCATAAGGCGCCTCTTTTTTAAGACTTTGAGGCAATAGGGCAATATCATTGGCTTTTATAAGCGTGCGATACGTTTACTTTACGCTCCTAATGGCGCCATGCTGTTGTGCTAGGAGGCTACCCCTACTTATTGAGCGGATACGAATATTCTTACCCTTATTACCATCAATCAATAAGTTAATGTTTGTGAACTCCAAAAATAGGTATTCAATAGAAAAAAATGAATCGGGAAGCGTAGATTTCTCTATGACTTTTTTTGCAGCCTCATAAGCTTGAGGATCAATCGCTTGCAGTGCTATCCAATTAATTGGTTCTTTATTAAGATCAGTGATGAAAGAAATACTCCAATTCTCAAAAAGCTCGGTTTGTTGTTCATCATCGTCATCTTTGTAAGTGACTTCTCCTGATGACAAATTTAATGTGACTTCGACTTGACCAAGTTTTGCATTGTCTACATTCAAAGAGATTGTTAGTGGATTTAGTTTAGCTTTAAATCCGTATTTATGTTCTACGATTGTAGAAAGACCAGTTATTTTGTCTACTTTCTTTCGTTTGAACAAATTGAGGGTATCGCCATCTTTCAACATACTACTACCGTCATCTTTCTTGCGACGCTTCCATGCTTTCCATGCAGTTTCCAATTGACTGTTAATCGCTCTTTGGGTAAGCGCGAGGCATAGGTCAAAGTCAGTCAAGGAATTTTTGGTATCATTAGTCATGGTCTTTTCTCCAGATTTCTGCCTGTTTCTATAAAAAGTAGATTGCCCTGCTCAACAAAACGTATCTTCAACACTAATCCTAATTTGATAAATAGCTAAAACCTCTGTTATGTCATTCTCCAAAAATAAACATTATGCAGCAATACTCTAGCACTTGCAAAAATATTGTAGTCGCAGTAATTGATACAGGATTTACATCCGACGAATTACATCAAGATTAGAATATTACCAGGTATTAATTTTAGTGATGAGGGAAGTATTGAGAGTTCTTAAACTTAGTTGCAATTCAGTAACGGTGGCGCCAGTTGAACCTTGTTGTAATCTAGTAATCTAAATAATGTGGTAGACATGGCTTTAATTATTCAATGTGATTATTGACACGCGGTTACTACAGCTATGGTTTTGGTAGTTATGATAACTATTCAAATACTTTTTTACCAGAACCTTAGCCTGTGGTTAATATTAAGAGGTATTATTACATACCGCAACTAATGGACATTAGGAATTTTTAAAGTTCTCTTTATTACATACTCCCATCAATAAATATTAAAATTTTATAAATTTATGTTGTTATAATTACAATAATATAGTAGAGTTACAGAGAATTTGTATTGTTACAAGTAGACTGACTCTAAATTAAAGTCAGTAATATTGTCTTAATTTATACAAAAATAATTATTGCGTATTGTTAATAATATTTATACCAGCGAAATGGAGAATGATTCGTAGTTATGCTAATGATTCCTGGTATTTTGGTTACTGTGAAAATATACGAAAGTTCTAATTCTTTAGTTTACCGAGGTATCAGAAAGCACGATAATCAACCTGTTGTTCTCAAAATTTTAAACTCAGCCTATCCGACGCCAGAGTTACTCAGTCGATATAAGCAGGAATTTGACATAGCATACAATTTGGAGCTAGCAGGAGTAATTAAGCCTTATAGTTTAGAGAAATATCAAAATACTTTAGTGATTGTCTTTGAAGATTTTGGGGGAGAGTCTTTAAAGATACTAATGGAAGAACGTAGATTCAGCATAGAAGAATTTTTGAAAATTGCTATAAAAATTTGTGCAGCTTTAGGACAAATTCACGCGGCTAATATTATCCATAAAGATATTAATCCCTCTAATATAGTTTTCAATCCAGCGACTGGAGAACTCAAAATTATTGATTTTGGAATTTCGACTATTTTATCGTGCGAAAATCCGATAATTTGCAATCCCAGTATTTTAGAAGGCACTTTGGCATATATATCGCCAGAACAAACGGGTAGAATGAATCGATTAGTCGATTACCGTACCGATTTTTACTCCGCCGGCGCCACTTTTTATGAACTGCTAACCCAGAAACTACCTTTTGAAACATTAGATGCAATAGAATTAGTTTACTCTCACATTGCCAAACAACCTCGGCGCCTAGAAACTTTAAACCCAGATATTCCCCAGGAATTAGCAGAGTTGGTAATGAAACTTTTAGCTAAAAATGCTGATGATAGATATAAAAGTGCTTATGGTATTCAAAAAGATTTAGAGTATATATTAAATAATTTTAACTCCAGAATTAAACTTAATAATTTTACACTAGCCAAAGAGGATGTTTATGGTAAACTACATATTTCGCAAAAATTGTACGGAAGAGAGTCAGAGATTAAAGCTCTAATATCAGCCTTTGAGCGCCTAGAACCCAGAATAAAAATGATATTAGTTTCTGGTTATTCGGGAATTGGAAAAACGGCTTTAGTACGAGAAATATATCAACCTCTTACCAAATTTAAAGGTTACTTTATTGCTGGAAAATTTGACCAGTTAGGGCGCCACATACCATATAGTTCTTTGATTCAAGCTTTACAATCTTTAATTCAACAGGTATTAACTGAGAGTAACGAAAAAATAGCTGAGTGGCGAGAAAAAATTTTAGTTGCTGTCGGTGAGCAAGGCAAAATTATTACTGATGTAATTCCCGAATTAGAACTTATTATTGGCGAACAGTCGAATGCTTCAGAACTAGAATCGGCAGAATCACAAAATCGTTTTAATATATTATTCCAAAAGTTTATCAGCGTTTTTACAATAAGTAAACAACCTATAGTATTATTTTTAGATGACTTGCAGTGGGCAGATTCCGCATCATTAAAACTAATTAAACTACTGATAACAAATACTGATAGCGGGCTATTATTGATTGGGGCATATCGCGACAATGAAGTGAGTCCGACTCATCCTTTACTATTGACAATAGATGAAATCAAACAAGCTGAATATATTGTTACCCATATTTCTTTAACACCTTTAGATTTAAATAATATCAGTCAATTAATCGCAGACTCCTTTAACTGCACAATCGAAAGAGCAAAGCCACTAACTGCATTAATTCTCGATAAAACTGCTGGTAATCCATTTTTTATAAATGAGTTTTTAAAATTCCTTGATACACAAAAATTACTCAAGTTTGATTTAGAACAAGGAGAATGGCATTGGGATTTAGAACAAATTCAATCAGCAAAAATTACAGATAATGTTGTTGAATTAATGTCGAGTAAAATCCAACAACTTCCAAGAGCGACACAACAAGTCTTAAAGCTAGCTGCTTGTATAGGTAATCAATTCGATTTAAATACATTGTCCATTGTATGTGAACAATCGCTATTATCAACAGCCTCTGAAGTTTGGCAAGCGATTATAGAGGGGCTTATTTTGCCAATTGGTAATGACTATAAGTTATTAGCGGTAGCTGAACATGGTGATAATTTCAAAGTCAGATATAAGTTCTTACATGACCGAGTACAGCAGGCTGCTTATTCGCTGATTACCGAAGATGCTAAAAATTCACATCATTGGCAAATCGGGCAACTACTACTAAATAATACTTCACCAACAGCCTTAGAAGAAAAAATATTTGATATTGTTAATCATTTGAATATTGGTATTGAATCAAGCGAGTTAAGTTTATGCGAAGAAAAAGATGAATTAGCACGCTTAAACTTGATTGCAAGCAAAAAAGCTAAGGCATCGTCGGCAAATCAACTAGCCTTCAATTATTTACAATCCGGAATGCAATTGTTATCTAGTGATAGCTGGACGCAACAGTATAATCTTACACTATCGCTTTACGAAGAGTCTGCCGAAGTTGCTTATCTACAAGCAAACTTTAACCAGATGGAGAAATTTGTAGATGTAGTTACGCAACAAGCTACAAATATTTTAGACAAGGTGAAAGTGTATGAAGTAACAATTTTGGCGTATATCGCTCAGAGCAAATGCGTTGAAGCTATTAATGTCGGGTTAGAAATTTTAGAATTACTGGGAGTCAAATTACCTAGAAAGCTCAACCAAATTAATGTTGTAATTTTATTGTTGCGGGCAAAGCTAATGTTGAGGCGCCACAAAACTGCCAGCTTAATTGATTTGCCTCAGATGTCCCATCTACAGTATAAAGCAGCGATGCGTATTCTTAACAAAATAATATCTCCTGCTTATACAGCCGCTCCAAATTTACTGTTACAGATTGTATTTACACAGATTCGCTTATCTCTTAAGTTCGGGAATACTGCTGAATCGGCTTTTGCCTATGGCTGTTATGGATTTATTCTTTGTGGTGTTGTAGGAGATATTCAATCAGGCTATCACTTTGGTCAACTAGCATTAAAATTATTGGAACGGTTGAATGTAAGAGAAATTAAGGGTAAGACCGTATTCGTCGCGCATGGTTTAATTAAACATTGGCTAGAACCTGCTCAAAAAACCCTAGACTCATTGCTAGAAAGTTACGTCATTGGTTTGGAGACTGGAGACTTAGAATATGGCGCCTATTCATCTATGTTTTACTGTTTTCAAGCATTTCTCGCTGGTAAGGAGTTAACAAAACTTAAGCTAGAAATGGAGAACTATTCCGAGGTTATGCTTCAACTTGGGCAAGAAAGAAGTTTGTCCATGCATAAACCATTTTATCATGGAATTGTTTATTTAATAGATGGGGTCACACATCTTTCTTGTTTCATAGATGCTGCTAATGAAAAAAAGACCAAGTTAACAAATCATCTAGATACTACCGAACGCGCAGCAGTTTATAATACATATTTTGTGCAATTAATGCTTTGCTACTTATTTGGCGATTACACCCAAGCGATAGCAACTGCAAAACTTGCTGAACAGTATATAGATTCTAGCATTTCAACTCCAGTTATTCCAAATTTTTATTTTTATGATTCTTTAACGCATCTAGCACTAATTATAAACAATCCTAAATTGCGCTCAAACAAAATCATTCAAAAAGTTAAGTCAAACCAGAAAAAAATGCGAAAATGGGCTGATTTTGCTCCAAATAATTATTTACATAAATTTTATTTAGTTGAAGCAGAATACTTAAGAGCTATAAATAAGGATACTCAAGCAATAGAATATTATAGCAAAGCCATTAAACTAGCTGAAAAAAATGAATATCTCCATGAAGAAGCATTAGCCCATGAACTCGCTGCTAAATTTTATCTAACTCATGACTCAGAGATTGCTGCCCAAGCATATATGGTCAATGCTTACCATTGTTATCGGCAATGGGGCGCCAGTAATAAAGTAAAATATTTAGAGTCTCAATATCCAAATTTACTTTCTATCAAGATTAAAGAAAAAACAATAGACATTTTTGATACAAATACTTCTCATTCAGGAAGTAATCAACAATTAGATATCACAACTGTAGTTAGAGCATCTCAAGCCATTTCTGGTGAAATTATGCTTCCAAAACTTCTGTCTAATCTCATGAAAATAGTTATGGAAAATGCCGGAGCGCAAAATGGATATTTGATTACGTCAAAAAATCAGGAACTTCTCTTAGAAGTAACTGTTAATGCAGAAACAGATTGGCAAGTAGTGCAACAATACATTCCAGTAACCGCGAGCCAAAATTTGCCAGCTACGCTAATTAACTATGTAGTTAGAACTCAAGAGACTGTTGTAGTTAATGATGCGACACATGATGAACGTTTTCAGTATGACTCTTATATAATTAGTCATAAAGTTAAATCTGCCCTTTCTATACCAATTATTAGTCAAGGCGATTTAATTAGTATTATTTACTTAGAAAATAATTTAATTAGTGGAGCTTTTACAGAAGATAGGTTAGAAATATTACAGCTATTATCTTATCAAGTAGCTATTTCTTTAGAAAATGCCAGATTATATGAAACATTAGAGTCATATTCACGCAACTTAGAACAAGAAGTGCAAAAACGAACCTGTGAATTGCAATTAAAAAATGAGCAGCTTAACAAAAACGAGCGGCAATTTCAAAATATGGCGGCAAATGTCCCAGGAGCCATTTATCGCTATGTAGTGCATCCTGATAGCTCAGATGCATTTATTTATATCAGTTCGAGTTGTGAGGATATTTTTGAAGTGGCGCCAAGAGAATGTCAACAAGATGCTAAAATTTTATGGAGAATGGTACATCAAGATGATTTATCATATCTGAAAACTTCAATTGCTAACTCCGCTAAAAATTTAGAAGCACTATCCTGGGAAAGACGAATAATTACACCATCTGGTAAGCTGAAGTGGATACAAAATATTTCTCGACCAGAACTACAAGCTTCGGGGGATATTATTTGGGATGGTGTACTTATAGACATTACTGACCGCAAACAGACAGAAGTAGAAATTATTACAGCTTTAGCGAAAGAAAAAGAGCTAGCGGAACTTAGGTCTCGATTTATTTCTATGACATCTCATGAATTTCACACCCCGTTAAATATAATTAATTCTTCAGCACAGTTGTTAGAACGCTATGAATGGAATCGAGAGGAGCAGTTAGAGCAATTACACAGTATTCGTCAAGGGGTTAAACTAATGACCCAACTAATAGATGGAATATTAGATATAGCCAGGACTGACCCAGAAAAACTGCAATTTAATCCAATTAGAATAGATTTAGTTGAGTTTTGTTATAACCTAATTAAAGAAATAGAAATAGGAGTCAATAACCTTTACCAAATACAGTTTATTCATGAAAGTATTGACTACAGTGATAACTACAACGCTTATGTAGACCCAATACTTTTAAAACTAATGATGAGCAATTTACTTTCCAACGCCATTAAATATTCACCTCAAGGTGGAAAAATACAGTTAAAGTTACAGCGCTTGATAAACTGTATTGTTTTTGAAGTAGAAGACAGTGGTATTGGTATTCCCATCAAAGACCAAGCTCAATTATTTAGTCAATTTTATCGAGCGAGCAATGTTGCTTCCATTCCAGGGACAGGGTTAGGGCTAGCCATCGTAAAGAAATGTGTAGATTTACATAACGCCACTGTTACATTCATTAGTAAGATTGGAATAGGAACTATTTTCAAAGTTACTTTACCTATGCCAATAGATGGCATAAATAATACAGATGAAGAAAAAAGTTTTAGTAATTGAAGATGAAAAACTAAGTCGCAATAATTTGGTCAAAATCTTGCGAGCAGAAGCATTTGAGCCAATAAGTGCAGAAAGCGGCGCCATAGGTATACAAGTTGCGATTGAGCAAGAGCCAGACATAATTATTTGTGATATCATGATGCCTGATATGGATGGTTACGAAGTGTTAAGAGTTTTGAGGCAAGAGCCAAGCACAACTTTAATTCCTTTCATTTTTCTAACCGCTAAAACAGAACGAACCGACATGCGGCAGGGCATGAACTTAGGCGCCGACGATTATCTCACAAAACCATTTGAAATTGATGAATTATTAGAAGCAATTTCCACAAGATTTAAGCGACAAGATGTACTTGAGAAACACGTACAAACTTTGCTTATTCAACTACAGCAATCTCCAGATATCAATAATACTTTAAAAGCTAATCCTACCTGGAATATAGAAAAGTTGTACGCAGACCTATCACAAGCCAAGCGGCAATTGAAAGATTCTAATCGGCAGATACAATTGACACAATTAGAAAAAGCGTGTTTGCTACAAATTTTGAGTGGTAATAGTCCTAGCTCCATCGCTACCCAACTCAATCGAGACCCAAATGGGCTAGCAGTTGACTTATCTAGAGGTTTATATCGCTATATTGAAGCATTAACAGGTTGCAAACCAAAAAATTGGCGAGATATTCCCTTGTTGCTCTCACAAAAGGGATATTTAAGCAATATTTGAACCCTTGAGGGCGCCGAATTTATAAAAATTTATTTTTTTGGCATTAAATTAGGAGCTTTAGCACGTATTTTTGAGAGTGAAACAGCTACCGCACCACGAACATCTTGGTCTGAGTCGGTATTTCCTGCTAATAAATAGCGTATGGTTTCTTTTGTAGGGTTGCTAATATCTCCCAAAGCATAAGCAGCAGCAACACGCACGTTTTTATCTGGATTTTTGAGAGCATTACCAAGATAGGGGAGAACTGTAGATTTGTTACCATGAACATTGATTAGAGTAGAAACAACATCTGTACGTATTAATACATCTTTATCTTGTAACATAGCTGCAATCTGTGGAGATACTGATTTTGCTTGTTCTCCCATAGAACCTAAAGCATAAAGAGCAGATTTACGCACATCAGAGTTTGAGTCTTTGAGAGCAAGCGTTAGTTCGGGTATAGCAGCTTTGGCAACCGAACCCATATTTAAAGACTTTGCTGCTGCGTTGCGAACTAGAGGATTATTGTCTTTGAGCAACTTTGTTAGTTGAGGAATTAGGGTTTTTGCTTTACCGCTAAACCCAATTGCTCGAATCGCATTTTCCCGTACTTTCGCATCTGAGTCTTTAAGAGCAACTGTGAGTTCAGGAAGTGCAGCTTTTGCAGGCAAACCCATATCACCTAAAGCACTAGCAGCGTAACTCCGTACTCTTGGGTTCGGGTGTTTAAGTGCATTCCGCAAGTCGGGTACTGCTGCGGCGCCTATTTTACCTAAAGCATAAGCGGCGCCACGTTGTAAATTTTCATTCTCTGAAAGCAAAGCGGCAACCATTTCTTTTAAAGGACGAATTTCTCCTAAAGCTTCAGCAGCCATTTGGCGAACACCTTCATCGGGGTCTTTTAAAGTGTCAATTAAAGCTGGTACTGTAGATTTTGCCTTGGCGCCGACTAATCTTAAAGTAACAACTGCATTTCTTCGCACTCGTGCATCTGTATCTTTCAACCCAGCAGTAATAACTTTTATTGTTTCTGGATTGTTGGTTCGTCCTAAAGATGCAATTGCCGCACTTCTAATTTGGGGATTTGGGTTTTTGGTGGCAGCAATTAGTTCTGGTGTTTCACCTATTTGGAGTAAAGCTTGGACTGCGTTGTACATTAGGGTTGCATCTGGGTCATCAAGAATAGCAATTAAGCCAGGAACCGCAGCACGAGCATCTGTTCCTAATGCTTCAAATACTCTAATTATACTAACACGTATATTATTATCTTTATCTTTAAGAGTTTCTGCAAGTTGAGGTACGACAGATTTTGTCGCTTTACCCATATTTCCTAAAGCAAACACTGCATTCGCGCGCACAAGTTGATTTGAGTCTTTGAGCAATAATGCTAAATCTGGTACTGCAACAGAAGCAACTGCACCTATTCTGCCTAAAGCAAAAGCGGCGCCACTTCGCACGCGCGCATTAGGACTTTTCAAAGCATTTCTTAACGCTGGTACTGCCTCAGTTCCCCGTTTACTCAGAGCTTCAGCTGCTTTTAGCCACTGCTGTTCGTTCGACGATTGTAATTGTTCAATTAGAGGATTCACATTACTTCTAGTTTGTGCCCAACTTGTACTATTAATAACCGAAGGCGATATTAAACATAGTGAGATAGCAAAAGTACAACCTAATACTCTTGCACTAGGTCTCTGAATAAATTTATTCAACATATATAATTTAGGTAATATTACTCGTTTTGACACAAAAATCTCCAAATAGTTCCAAATTTAATCCAAAAGTTGTATTGACAATTGATTGAAATTTGTTTAAATGGGATTATAGGCTCAAATAATTTCTCATCTTAATACTCATGATTATCAGCTTAGTCACAACCATAACTACTCGAACTACCAGCCACGGAGGGTTGTGAAACGTTGCGCGTGCGTATCTAAGCAATGATTCAACCCTCCAGGCGCCATCCCAGAGGGTTTTTTAGTAACTTTCCTTCTTGTGAAACAGGCAAGGATGCCTGTTCCACAAGAGATGTACTTAAATTTCTTATTCCCAATATGAAGAATTTCAAAACCATTATAACTACTACCACTACTACCACTATCACACCTGGAGGGGTTGTGACGTAATTAACTGCGTTCATCACCGAACCCCTCCAGGCGCCAAGCTTAGAGGGGTTTTTTAATTTCAAAATTTTTTGAACTTGCACAAGGAGTAAACCAATGTACGACCATAGAGAAATCGCAAGAGCAATGGATTTGTTTCATTTTGAGGAACATAGTCCCGGTATGATTTTTTGGCATCCGATGGGCTGGCGCCTATATCGCATAATTGAAGATTATATGCGCGGAGTGTATGAATCATATGGATTTCTAGAAGTGCGCTCACCTATAGCACTGAGTCGCGCGCTCTGGGAAAAATCAGGTCATTGGGAAAAATTTCGCGAAGGCATCTTCGTAGTCGGTAGCTTAGATAAAGACAAAGAAGACTTAAACCCAGATTATGCATTAAAGCCAATGTCATGCCCTGCACATGTGGGTATCTATAAATCTGCAAGGCGAAGTTATCGGGAAATGCCTATCAGGTTAATGGAGTTTGGCATGGTTCACCGCAACGAAGCATCAGGAACATTATCCGGTTGTATGCGGTTACGTCAGTTTGTTCAAGACGATGCTCATATCTTTTGTCAGGAAGCAGACATTCAAAACGAGATTCGTAACTTTTTGAACATGGTAAGTGAAGTCTACAAAGCATTTGGATATGAGAAGTTTTCTATTAAAATTTCTCTACGACCAGAAAAACGCCTTGGTTCCGATGCTCTTTGGGATAAAGCAGAAGGCGCCCTTATAGATGCATGTGAAGCACTTAAATACGCATACGAACTATTACCAGGTGAAGGCGCCTTCTATGGGCCCAAAATAGAAGTCAGCTTAGAAGACCACCTTGGACGCTCATGGCAGTGCGGTACAATTCAAGTAGACTTTAACTTGCCACAAATATTTGACCTTGCTTTTGTAAACAGTGAGGGAGCATTTGAACAACCTGTAATGTTGCATCAAGCAGTTCTAGGTTCAATCGAACGCTGG
Source organism: Calothrix sp. PCC 7716 (assembly GCF_019977735.1). Classification (GTDB taxonomy): domain Bacteria; phylum Cyanobacteriota; class Cyanobacteriia; order Cyanobacteriales; family Nostocaceae; genus Dulcicalothrix. Next base: position 3,893,547 of record NZ_AP025018.1, read on the forward strand.
ATAGGAATACTCTTAGAAAGTCATGGAGCTTTACCTTTATGGTTGGCGCCAGTTCAAGTTGCAGTCGCAGCAATATCCGATAAATCTGCTCAATGGGCTTTATATGTAGCATCTAAATTAAGGCGTAACGGTGTTAGAGTCGAACTAGCAAAGCGCGACGCAACAATTTCTAAAAAGATTCGTGAACTATTTGAACGCAAAATTCCTTTAATTGCTGTTGTTGGAGAACAAGAAGCAGCCAAAGGTACAGTAAATCTTAGGCGCCTGGGTGTTTCTGGTCAACAAGAGATTGAATTATTAGACTTGGAGCAGGAATTAAGAAACCAGGTTTCTTCATCACTAAGCACGACAATCTTGAACGTAAACTAAAAGAAACCTGGTTTCTCACTGAACATAAAAATCTACAATGCGCGTCAATATTGGCGCCATTGTAAATAATAGGATGGGCATCCTGCCCATCCCACAAGATAAAGTAGAATATTGCTCCCGTCGGGACTTTAGATGAAGTCGAAGTCATTAGCAGTGATGTTTGTTACACCAGCAACAGTAATGCTATTTCCTGCACCAAACGCTGTAGAGGTGATAATCGAGTTGCCAGCATTGACATTGATAGATAAATTGTTAAAGCCAATTCCAAAGCTGACCAAATCAATTATGTCAGCTCCATCTCTGAAGCCATTGATAGTATCGACACCGAAACCACTAGAAAAGATTAGTCTGTCGGCTCCAGCACCACCATTCAGGCTGTCATTACCAGCACGACCAATAAGAATATCCTCTCCGTCTCCACCAATCAGACTATCTGCACCTGCACCGCCATCTATGTAATCATTCCCAGCTTGACCGGTCAAAGTGTCATTGCCTTGATTGCCGAAGATGTTATCATTACCGCCACTTCCTGTGATATTGTTATTAGCTGATGTTCCTACATAAAGACCTATTGCATTAGTTGCTGTTGCACCTGTGAAATCGGCATTGAGCAGATTAACATTGGTAAAGTTGGCATTAGACACATTGGTATTGGTAAAATTAGCAGCCGCCGCTGAACCATCCACAAAGTTTGCGCCATTTAGGTTTGCACCCGTCAGATTGGCGCCATCCAGGTCAGCTTTCTCAGCAAAAGCACCACTTAGGTTAGCCCCGGTCAAAATTGCATTATTAAGGCTAGCATTGCTAAGGTTGGCATTGTTATCAAGTTGAACATTGCTTAAATCGGCGCCATTGAGTTCGGCAAAGCTTAAAGTTGCTCCGCTCATATCCGCATTATCAAATTGAGCGTTGTTGAGCTTGGCACTTGTGAGGTCTGCTGCGGTCAAATTGCTTCCAACTAGGAGAGTCGAGCCATTACCCTCAGTTAATTTTAGATTCGCACCACTTAAATTCGCTCCAGTTAAATTAGTACCGCGAATCTTAGTATTCTCCAGAAAAGCGTTATTGAGTTCAACACCACCGATGAGATTTGCTCCATCCAAGGAACCCAAGCCAAGGTTAACTCCGGTCATCTTTGCGCCAATAGCTGTGGCATTGGTCAAATCTCCACCTGCTAAATTAGCCCCTGAAAGGTCTGTTCGATAAGAGGTACCGTTTGGTGAAACAAAGGTATTGAGGTTTGCGCCAACCAATTCCAGGTCTTCTGCAATCAAGTTCTGCATTTTGGCGCCTCGCAAATCGGCTCCGTTTAGGTTGGTATCGGGCAAAACGGCGCCTGTTAAATCGGTCTGAGTGGCAGAACCATTAGGATTGACAAAGGCACTAAAATTAGAGCCTGACATATTTACATCTTCTGCCCTGAACCCAGCCATGTCGGCGCCTTTGAAACTTAAACCTGCTGCCTGAGCTTGTTGAGTTGGGTTAGTATCTGTAATCGCAACTCCACTTAAATCGGCTAGATCAAAGGTAGAGTTTTGTAAGGTAGCATCTGTGAAATTGGTTAAGGTAAAGTTTGCACCCGTTGCATTGGTATTAACAAACCGAATGCTCTCAATATCGGCACTTTGAAAATTAGCTCTTGTTACGTTGGCGCCTTCAAAGTCTGCCCCTTTAAGCTTGGCACTTATTAATTGTGCATCAGTTAGATTAGCGTTTCTGAGATTGTTAACAGTCCCATCTGGTTCGCCACTTAGATCGGCTTCGTTCAAAATTGCATTGGTCAAGTTGGCACCACTAAGGTTAACACCATTAAAGACAGCCTTAGAAAGATTAGCGTTGGTAAAGTTAGCACCAGTAGCAATCACATCGCTTAAAGTTGCCTCTTGAAAATCGGTGCTAACCAAAGTAGTGTTAATCAGTTTGGTGGGGATATCATCTGCTGTCCCAGCAACTCCATCTGGTCCTGGAGCAGACCTTAAAATTGATTTGAAAAAATTAGCGTTAGTTAAATTCTGACCGCTAAAGTCTTGTCCTTCTAAAATTTGGTTGCTGAAATTTTGTGACATATTACACCTTTACAAAAAATTAATTGGTTGGATATTTAAGGACTTAAGCCAGTTTTATATTTCCACTGTGGAGCAACCAGGTAATGTAGTCAAAAGCGGAAAAACTGTTTACGACTTATACAACTGGTACACAAAACTGTGAGATGTAGGACGCAACGAAAAAACTCCAGTGCTGTACCTGCTTCATTTTTTATTGATGCTTTGCGTGTATTTTTAAAGCATTAATTAAAAGCACGTTTGTCAAATCTATACTTTTATCTTCATGCAAAGTAAAAGAAATAGATTTAACTTCCTAAATCACAAGAAAAGTCAAAATCAGATTAAGTTAGAAAAATTTTAGAAAAATTAAATTAACTTAAAATTTTTCTTTTCAAAAATTAATATAGTTTTATAGGCTTTACCTTGTCAATGCTACAATAATGAGAAAATTCTCATAAAACAAAATATTTCTTAATTAATTTGTCTTTATTTATACTGCAATTTTTAATGTCACTAGAAAATAATTGAAGTAGGATTAATTAAAATAATTGTTGTCTCTGACTTTACAGAATAATGATTCAGTTAGCGAGTAAGTATTCTTAAACTTTTGAACTACCACATTTATCACTTCATGGATAAGGCTTATGCAAATCATAAGTAAAATCTATGAAGTTGTAGAGACCGTAAACTTACAGTCTCTACAACTCTGTGTTTATAAAATGATGGCGCCTAATCCCTGATTCGCTCCTCTAAACTCTTCTATACTGAAAAGAAGTGAGAAAAGAACCAGCTATTAAGCTACTAAAATGTCGCTAGCGGTTATAGTTGGCATACCTTGTAGTAATGCAAACTCACCACCAGTACCAAATCCATTCGCGGTGCCATTTGTGTCGTAGAATAATTTACCGCTACCTGTACTATAGGTGATAAAAGCAGTACTGTTATCGGCCGCAGCATCATTTGCAACAATGCTAAACTCACCAGCAGCAATAATGCCACCATTTTGAGGGGTTAAAGCACTGAAGGTTGATTGGTACAATACAATACGGTCTGTACCTGCGGCAAAATCAGTGATGGTGTCAGTACCCAAAGTTGATTGATTAAATACATTCTCTGAAACAAAGAGAAATCTGTCTACATTTGCTCCACCAGTCAGGGTATCATTACCATCTTCTCCAATTAGAGTATCACTGCCAGCACCACCGTTCAGACTATCTTTACCATCTTCTCCATCGAGAAAGTCATTACCAGCACCACCTAGTAGGACATCATTACCATCTTCTCCATCAATGATGTCATCACCAACTCCACCATCGTGAAAGTCATTACCTGCTTCACCATTGAGAAAGTCATTTCCAGCACCACCATTAAGAGTATCGTTACCTCCTTCTCCATCAATGAAATCGCTAGCGAATGTACCATTAAGGACATCATTGCCACTTGTTCCAAAAATTACTGCCATGTAATCAAACTCCTAAATCATAGATGATTGCGACATGTTCACAAACTTGAACAGTCTTGAATTTCAGCAAAAGCAAATTTACCTGCGCGCACAGTGAAGTTTTGCAATGCTCTAAAAAATAAACTCACAACTTGCATTTCAAAGAATAAAGACGCAAGTCCCATAATTATGAAGTCAGCTTTGTGCTTTGTGAATTAACTGTACCTATTCAGGCAAAATTTACCCTAGCTTGAACATAGGTGAAAAGCATAGAGACCCTGCATCTAATTACGAAGCATTAAAAGGTCAAGATATCAGTTAAGTCAAACTTGGCAAGTTAATGCTCTTTCTACTAATACAAAGCAAAATAACAGATTCAACTGCCGATAGCACAACAGAACTCAATACTGCTCGGTTAAGAATAAAATCCCCCCAACCCCCCTTGATAAGGGGGGGCTAAAGACCGCTATTTTCCCCCCTTATTAAGGGGGCCAGGGGGATAGATTCCGATAAAATCTCTTAACCGAGTAGTGTTGCAAGAGAACTCACAATTTAGGGAAGTAGAAAAAGCTTTATGCTATGTAAAGCACTTTAACAAGTTTTTACTTTGATGATTAAAAATATAATTTTATAAACTTATGCTTGTCAAGACTACAAAGATGAGAAAATTCTCATAAATGAAATAATCTTCCAAAACAATTGTGTTTTTTTATACTGCTTTTTCATTTAACTAGATGACAATCAAGTAGTATTAAATTAATTAATTGTTCTCTCTCAACTTTCTATTATAATGATTAATTAATTATTAAGTTAATAAGTAAGTATTTTTAAGTCTTGAAATTATTAAATTTGTTACTTCATAGATAATATTTATGCAAAACATAAGGAAAATAAAACTTATGACTTATTCTTGGAGTTGCAAACCTTTCATCGCGCGTATTCAAAATAGATCGATAAGCGTATCTTACATCTTGCAGCATTCGCTGCGGAGCTTAAAGAAACCGGGCTTCTGTACGCAAAATCAACGTTTTATAGCAAAGTCTTTGTCAAGAAGCCCGGTTTCTGGGACTGATGCAATATGTGAGGTATCAACATTATTGCTGTAGAAACGCTTTATCTTAGAAGCATCTTTAAAAGATTAAATTATAAATATCATAAATCAATGAATAATTTCATAAGAAATTATAAAGATATGTCTTAGCACCGAATAATTTAGTTTTGATGGATATATTGCAGTATGAAATTTCAGTACATGCCAACTAATTAATAAATTTAAGGTACACTATTCAACTTTATATAAACGAGCTTATTTAGAAAACGCTTGTACTCTGTCTATACAACCTTTATTTACAGCTTTAACTAAAATATCTCTGGCGCCTTTACGTTTAAAATAAAGTGCTGTGTAATTACGTTGTGCCTGAGTACTGTTAAAAAGGTAAGGCGCCGAGTGCAGCATCATATTCTCTAGGTTATTTATAATCGTGCGACATTGTTTGTTATTTTGTGACTTCAACTAGTTTCATATCAAGCGACAAAAATCGATTTACAGACTGATACATCCAGCAAATAGACGTTTTCGGGTCTGAGCCATTTTTCTGAAACCCTAACGCAGTTGCTAATACCTCATAACTAGGGTGAATAATTAAAGTATACATATCCCATAGATTGGGAAAGTCTTGCTTCATCAAAGCTAATGTTTTTTGGACATCTTCTAAAAAGCTGATTTGAGCTTGTTTTACGTAAAGCTTATCAATCATCCAACTGCGGACAAAAATAGAGCGACACGTATCATCACAAGATTTAGCTATTGTAAATGGGTCTATGTCTGTAACTCTACTTAGATGTAGTCCTTGTTTAGGAGGACTAAAAAATTTAATCTCAGATTCTCGTGCAATGGGAATTAAAGCATAAAAGCCAACCGGGTTTTGATTATCATTACGACGCAACACACGCATTCCTGTTGCATATTGACTTGCCCAGTCTCGCAGAATATTAGCAATGCGATACGCTAGAGCATCTGTATTGCCGTTGAGCCAATTGTAATTACTCGCTAAAAGGTGTGCAATTGGTATGGCATCGCAATGTGGGTTAAAAGCATCTGGTTTAACAAACACAGTTGGTTCTGAGACATGCTCGAATAGTTCTGGCAAAGGTTGAATTTCGATTTGAGTGCAGTTACCGTCAAATCGTTTTTTAATTAATCCGAGTGCAGCTAACTTATCTAACATCATACCAGCAGAGCGTTCGCTACCTCGCTCTAAGTCTTCATAAAATAACTCAGCAGCTTCACGACAGCTACATTCGACCCAACCTTGAGGAAAAGATAACTCTGTCAAAGAAGGTAAGAGAACAGATTTACGAGTCCAACTATCTTTCAAAAATAAATATAGCCAGAGTTTAACGAAACACTCCGCACGTCGCTTTGTCATCCCTACTCGCTGCTGACTCAATGTGACATAACGCTGATATTGCTCGTCTGTTCCCCACTTTTGTAAGGACTTGCGCGTTTGTATAGCTTGAAATTCTGGCATATATCGACAGTATAAGTATAAAACAATTTATTATCTGTGTCGAATATAACATCGTATTTCTCACTTCGCCCTACTTCGATCGCCTTCGCTCCATACCAATGTAGGTAATATGAAGCTCGCATAGCTCATTCTCATTACATGCAGGCAGGTTGCATCATGACTATAGAAAGCAGCACACATCTAACTACATTGCTTTTTTGAGTAATCAGTAATAAAGGAGAATAAACAAGATGTATTATTCAATAGACTTAGCTGGCAAAGTATACCCAAATCCAAATTATGTACAAACACGTAAACGGATTAATAGCCTAGTGGATAAATATTTATCTACAGGAATTTTGTACTCTAGACTCCATGACTTACCAACACAGTTTGAAAATCCTCATCAACGTCATTGGCAACCTATTGATTGGAAAGCAGTTAGTGATGAGCAAATTGTTGGAGTGGGCAAAAATTTATTTATAACCTTCCTTGCCAACGCCGCAGAAATCGAAACACCTATTCGTCATTATGCCCTAGAAAGTCGAGATTACTTACAAACAGTGCATCCACAACTCGCGCGCTTTATGGGAGGCGCCTTAACTGAAGATGGAAAAATATTAGAAATTGGTGTCTGGGAAAAAGAAGAACGTCAACATGCACCTGTGTTTCAGAAAATATACGAGAAACTCACGCATCAAAAATTACAAGCTAAACCAAATACTGTTCAAGGTTATCAACAAAGCCATGACTTACGACAAGACGTATATAGTCATGTACTTAGCCGTATAGCAACCGAGTGGAGCGCAACATCTTTGTATTTATGGTTAATGGCACACTCAACAGGAGAATTACAACATGCAATAGCACAACCTTTACAAGATGAAATAAATCATTTAGCTAAGTTTTGGGGAATTGGCATTTGGGCATTTGGTGATTCTTACATAACTCGTCTCAAGGGAATGACTAAAACTTTAATCGATTTACTTAATCATCATCAAAGCGAACGTACTCACAGTGTTGAATTTGGATTCACCAATGCATTATATGCTGTAGAGTTAATGTTCACATTTACACGAGTAATGGCACGCTTAAATTACTGGCATAAATCTTTAAATCCTGCTTATTTAGAGAATTTGTTTGGACAGGCGCCTGTCTTTGTATTGCCATAATCTTGTGGAACTGCCATAATCTTGTGGAACGGGCATCCCTGCCCGTCCTGTAGATTGGGTTATTTACTTAGATGCGTCAACTCAGAGCCATTAAAAAAATCTAACCTCAATCAACCGGCGCCTAAATTTTGAAGACATGCATTTAGTATCAAGCTAGTTGCTGTAAACATAGATTATTTTTCAAGAGTATCGTTTTGTAAAATTTATAAATTTTAAGTGACATAACCAAATTCAGTATAATCACATAAAATATTTATTCTAAGTTACATAAGTATATGTAGAAAATCAGTGTAGAGATAACTATATCTTTAGTATGAGTGGTATATTTTTCCTCGCAAGCTAAATATTTACATACAACTTATTCAATCGTAGACCGTAGTTAACTTTGCTCGATTTACGAGAACTTTATATTTTCATCGCAAAATTTTTATATTAATGCGTACTCTTGCTCTATTGCGACGTTGTATACCCGTAAATTAGTGTATAAATATGAACTCATTACGGATTCCCTTTGTTGTTTAATATCCATAAAAAGCATGTTTTGGGCATCGTATTTTATGTTTTAATACGATATAACGAAGTTAAGTTGGTGGCAGACAACTTCGTCAAACAATATTCCTTCCTTGCATTCGTGAAATTCGCACGCAAATTTGAATTTTGACGAACATATCCTTTCTAGCTCCTCCTCCGCACTCTCTTTAAAAAGGATAAAACCATGTCAGAACAACAGGAAAATTCCAATATTGTCTCACGCTTACAACTTCTCATGCAATATTTACAGGCTTTAGACCAAGAGGACATCCAAACCGCCAACAACATTTTTGGTATAATTCACTCGGATGCTCGAATGAAAAATATTATTTCAGAAATAAATATTGCTTATCAGCAAGAGGATTCGAGGTCAGATATTCTGAGAACTACTAAATTGTTAACAGGAAAAGTTCGGTTGGCAATTATAGAAGGCAATGACATTATTCGCACTGGTATTCGGATAATACTATCAGAGAGTCCAGATATAGAAGTTGTCGGTGAAGCCACTTCTTATTTTGAGGCTTTATTGCTTTTACAACAGCAGCAGCCAGATGTCGCAATTATTAATATTGACTTACCTGGTAAAAATGGCATTGAATTAATGCGAGAGTTGCAACAAAGTAATAATCGTGTTAAATCAATAATTCTATCTAGATACAAAAATGTAGAAACTGTCTTGTCTGCTTTTGCAGCAGGCGCCAACTCTTATTGCATGAAAGACATTCAAGTCAACCATTTACTTGAAGCTATCCATGCTACACACAGTGGTAAAAAATGGATAGACCCCCTACTTTCAGATGTTGTATTAGAAATATTACAAACTCACGTCGGAAGTACTTAAATGGACGCGGTATTTTTAACACTTAAAGTTACCTAAAGTTCCTGGGAGATGCTTACAAATATTTCCCAGGAATGATGGATCAAGCAACCTTTTCGCAGTTAATCATCCACGGAGTTCCAAATTGATCAATCAACATGCCAAAACGGACAGACCAAAAGGTTTGATCAATTGGCATCTTCACTTTTCCGTTTTCTGCCAGAGCGTGAAAAATGCGTTCTGCCTCCTCTGGTGATTCAATGCTGACTTGTACATAAAAGCCTTGGGGTGTTTCAAAGTGTTCATCAGGACTATCAGACCCCATTAATAATCTATCGCCTAAATCAAGGCAAGCGTGCATGATTTTATCATGCCATTCGGCGGACACATGTTCTGCTGAAGGCGCCTCTCGATGAGTCATCATTGTAACGATTTTGCCACCGAGACATTGCTCGTAGAACTTGAACGCTGCCTCACAGTTGCCACTGAACATGAGATAAGAATTGATTTTCATTACCATAGCACCTTCACCACTTGACTATTACTAGTATTCCCAGTTTAGGGAGTACATCAACATGTGATGCCACAGCCAAAGGGCTGAGTAGCCATGTAACTTCAAGGCAAAATAGCAAATATAAGTAATTTACGATAGAATAAGTGTGAATAAGTCACGAAAAACTTCCTCATGCATCCAAAATTATGCTTATAGACTTTACAGTCCAAAACTACCGTTCCATCAAAGAACCTGTAACGCTGAGTGCTGTTGCTCAACAACAAGGCACCCGCTCTGGAAGCCAAAACAACAAACGCAAGCGAGTTAAGTCAAATTCTGAAATAGCACCTGGATATTTGGTTGAAGGTTGGAATATAGAGCTTTTGCCAGTTTTAGCGATTTTTGGCGCCAACGCATCAGGAAAGAGTAACGTTATTCAAGCTCTTGATTATCTACTGCTTTTGATGGTCAATGGCAACCAAGAGACATCTAGACTACAAAAAACATTTAGATATGCAAAATTAGATACTTTTAAATTAGATAATATCTCTAGTAAAAAATCTACGGTATTCGAGTTAAGAACGACGTTTAATAACGCCATCTATACCTATTCCTTAGAGATAATTCAAAGTCATATTATCTCTGAAAGCCTAGAATACGCATTAATTGATACTAAGCGTACTCGTCGTTTGTTTAGCCGAGCATGGGATGAAAATACTAAAACAAGCATATGGAAAAACGGTTCATCATTCAAAGGTCCTCATACACAACTTCAATCAAGTATTAGAGAAAATGAACCATATATTAGTACATTAATAAAATTAAAAGTTGATATACTTGAACCTCTATTTAACTGGTTAAGAGGTCGTTTTATCGGCATTCATCTTGCAAGCGATGAATTTGACATTTTTGGCTTTATGCTAATACTACAAGATAGCGAGGAAGCTCAAAATTTCCATCATAATCTTTTTGAGCAGGCATTAAATATTGTTAAAAACTTTGATACTGGGTTATCTGGAATAAAAATAGATAGAAAGTCTCAAGAAAATACAGAGTATAAACTGTATGCATTGCACCGCGACAATGAAGGAAAAGAAATCAGTTGGTCTTTAGATGAAGAGTCTCTTGGAACCCAGCGTTTATTTAACTTAGCTTATAGAATGCTAATAGCTCTGAAAATAGGTAGTTTGACAATTGTAGATGAGTTAGGTACAAATATTCACCCAAATATAGTCAAAAATATTATCAAACTATTTCAAAACCCAAATACAAATCCAAAACGTGCCCAGCTTATATTTACAAGCCATGATAATACTTTACAACGAAATAACTTATTACGACGTGACCAAATTTGGTTTACACAAAAGCGAGCCGACCAAAGCACAGAATTGTATCCTCTTAGTGACTTTCATGTGCGAAACGATTTAGCAATTGACAAAGCTTATTTAGATGGTCGTTTCGGCGCCGTTCCATTTCTGCCATCTGATGAGGAAATGATTTTAAAGGGTGACGAGCTATGCCAAGAAAGTTAAATCGTCGTCCACCTAGTAAAGAACCTGCTCAGAAAATATTAATTGCTTGCGAGGGAAGTAAAACAGAACCTATTTATTTCGAGAGTATTCGTAACGAATTACGTTTGCGAACCTTGCAAATCATTGTACTGCGTCAAAATAAAACTGACCCACGTGGAATAATTGAAAGACTTATAGAAGAACGAAAGCAGACGAAACAAAACCAGGAGTGGAGTAATAAAGATTCTGCATGGGCTGTTTTTGATGGGGATGACAGCATCATTGTTGCTTCGTTGATTGGGATTTGTACTCATTGCAGCTTCATGACTCTTCTATCAAAATATTATTACCACAGAGGTGCCGCAACTTGCCATCGAACGCTCTTGTTGGGACACAGAGGGAAATTTTAAATTGGCTCCTAATGCATTACAATTAAACTAATTTATGAATAATTCAACAATAAATATATTCTATAATCTTTTTGATGAACTGAGATAGCGTGTTTATTTTTCTCTCTTCGGACTGGGAGAGTTGCCGCAGGCTTTCCTGTGTGATTTGCTCAAGGGTATCTGCTTGGGTCAAATTATGGAGATGGTTAATACCTTCATAAACACCTTCTAAAATCAATGCTCGACTATTTGTTTTAACCTCATATCCTATTAATTCTAATGTTTGTTGTCCTCTATCTGTTAAATTATCAGATGAACCGTTAAGTGTTCTGGCAAGTATTTCTTTGACCGCTTGTGCGTATTCAGTAACTTCTATATTCATGTCCGTTAATGAATCAATGGCAATTAGTTCTTTAGTGCTATCTTGGATAAAAATATTACCAATATTACCCAAAGCACTTTCCACTTCTCCAATTCCGGGAAGTTGCCAAAAAATGAATCGGTCAACGTTTCTGACAAGAAGGTCAAACACCAGTAGCTTACCTAAATCCTTAAAAAATTTTCGATCGGCGCCATTAAGCTGTTCATCAGCACCATACCAATCTGTCAAGTTTTTCGCGGTTATGTCCCTTAAAGAGGCGCCTTCCAAGTTTTCCATTAAAAAAAATATAGGAGAAGAATCTAAATTTAAAGTGCGCTTTTCAATTAGCTCGAAATCTCGTTCGTACTCATTTTTCTGCTCTTCTTGTTTTTGAGCTTCTCGCAGGTTTCTGTTAATGCTTTCTATTTCTGGCTTAATATATCTTATAATTTCTTCATATTGTTGATTTTCAGGACAGATAGCTTTAATTTCGGGAGTGTTTAAATCAAAGCTTTTTGCTAACAATGATAGAAATAGTTCTGAGTATGGACTATCAGGTGCTTTTAAAACTTGCTCTGTTCGTTCATCACTGATGAAATACACTCCGTCTTGTCCGTACTCCGATCTAATAACATATTCGAGGCGATTCCATCTCATTCGTAATACTACCCACTAAAAAAAACAGTTCCAAAGTAATTTCTGTGCTAACCTAGAGTTATAATTCAAGGATAAAAACTCTTCTATTATATAGTATGGAAAGCAAAACTAAGCACGATATAAACCGTTTGATAAAATTTGTAGAACTGGCAACTCCAGATTCACTTAACATTGCGGAAGCTATTCTAAGAAACAACCATAAAATAGATATTCCAGAACTTCAAAGTTTACGCGAAGCTCTCTACCTAAGCCTAAACGATAAGAAAAATGATTGGCTTTCTGATAATGTTGTAAAAATTAAAACAAGAATTATAGCTTCTTTAGTACAAAAAATTTAAGTTATCAATAAAGTTCCTACAGAAGCAAAATAAGGCAAGCTTAAGTGAGTGCAAATTTTGCGGGCGCCTGCCTTTAACTGATTAATACAGTCCAAAATTACCATTCCATCAAAGAATCTGTAACGCTAAGTGCTGTTGCTCAACGCTTAAGAAGGCGCCCACTCTCAAAGCCAAGGCAACAAATGCAAGCGAGTTAAGTCAAATTTTGAAATAGCACCTGGATATTTGGTTGAAGGTTGGGATATCGAGCTTTTGCCAGTTTTAGCTATTTTTGGCGCCGTTCCATTTCTCCCATCTCATGAAGAAATGATTTTAAAGGGTGACGAGTTATGCCAAGAAAGTTAAATCGTCGTCCACCTAGTAGAGAACCTGCTCAAAAAATTTTAATTGCTTGTGAGGGAAGTAAAACAGAACCTATCCCTGCTTGAAAGTCTTCGTAACGAATTACGTTTGCGAACCTTTTATGTATTCCCCAAGAGAATAAAAACTCTACTATTATATACTTATTTTAAGCCGTTTTTAGTATACTATCAATATTTCCATACTTCCACAAAAGACAATTAGAAAATAATATAACTAAATTAACTCAATAATATCTCCAAATTGTACTCAAGTCGCCGCAGTGTTTGATGAAAGTGTAGAGTTCAACAAACACCAATGTTAAATCAAACACTCAAGACCAAAGTATTTGCAACACTAACTGCCCTGACTGCTACCTTTTTTCTTGCACCTACCGCAGTTCGTGCTGATAATAGCCGATATGTCAATGATATTGGGCGCCAACTAGCACGAGCTGCAACTGCTGCTGGTTTAGGTGGTTATACGAGAACTCACAAACCTTTTATAGATTTACTCACTCACGATCGTTCCCACTATATAACACTGAATCTGCGTGCAGGTACATCAAACGGCATAGTTGGAGTGTGCGATAGAGATTGTCGAGATTTAGATATTGCACTTCTTGATAGCTATGGAAATGTGATTGCTTCTGATTTGCAAGATGATGATATTCCTTTCATCAGGATAAATCCTAACTATAGTGGAAGATATAGAATTCGGGTTGATATGGCTAAATGCAATACTAATTCTTGTTACTACGGTATTGGTGCATTTGGTCAATAAAACCCAATTATTGACATCAACGAAGGAATTTGGCACCTTTAACCTGATGGTATGGCTTGTAATTAGGTAATAATAGCTGCTTACCCTAAATAAATTCCCCACAATTAACAATTTGTGGGGAATTTCACAAAAATTTGACGCAATTTTAAGTTATGTTTTTGAGATGCTTCCCTGCGCTATCGCTCCGTTCAGCATGACAAAATATACTTTTCAAACATCCTCTAAGTATGTAGGTTTCTTCAATCCATTTTAACTGTTGCTCAACAAAACAATCTTATATAACTCGACCGATTATAAAACGGTAAAAGCTGACTGCCTGACAGAACTCTGAAAACAAGCGTAAAATCAGGGAATTCAATAAAAGGGTTAAGAAACATGAGATGGTAAAGTTACCAGACTTATACCAAGCGTGCATCATGTCGAACTCAACCCAACTCTATGGTCAGGTATTTGGATACTTACGTCAATACAGTAATTACTGTGACTTACGTCACTTAAAAACTTTAGCCTGGATGATTAATGGATTAATATATAGTGGGCAGTTAAGCTTGAGTGCGTGGGAACCCTACGTACAAAGTAATGCAGAACAAGCCCAAAGTTACGAACGTAGGTGGCGTAGATTTCTTGAAAATAGTAGGGTTTGCGTCGAGAAGTTGTATTTACCATTGGCGATGGCAGCACTAAAAGATTGGCATAATCATCGATTATATTTAGCCATTGATACGACGGTATTATGGAATCGTTTTTGTATGATTCATATCTCAGTAGTATGTTGTGGTCGAGCAATCCCATTACTGTGGCGTGTATTAGAGCATGGCAGCGCGACAGTCGCATTTAAAGAATACGAACCAATGTTGCGTAAAGCCAGATGGTTACTACGCCATCATCCTGATGTCATGATGCTTGCAGATAGAGGCTTTGCCAATCATGATTTTTTGAGTTGGCTGCAAGCAAGTAATTGGTATTATTGTATACGTATAACTTGTGACACAAAGTTACATGGAATTAGGCGCCATCCGATAGAAGCATCTTCAATTTATCCCAAAAAAGGGGAAGCAGCTTTTTATCGTAATGTTGGATTATGGCAAGACGGTTTGATTCGTTGTAATCTGGTAGTCGCTTATCCAGAAGGGGTATCTGAGCATTGGGCTGTTATTACAAATGAACCTCCGACTTTAAAAACATTACATGAATATGCCTTGAGATTTTGTGTCGAAGAACTATTTCTTGACAGTAAATCTGGTGCATTTGAATTGGAGGACTCTCGCCTCAGAAACGCAAAATCATTGGAGCGTTTGTATTTAGTTGCGGCTTTAACTTTACTTTATAGTACAGCACAAGGCATGGCAGTACAAGTGGCTGGTCTACGTCAACATGTTGACCCTCATTGGAATCGTGGTCTAAGCTATCTTAAAATTGGTATTAGCTGGCTTAAAGGTGTTATTCATAAGGGGCGCCAATTGCTAACCCCAATTCCTTTGTTACCAAAAGACCCTGAGCCTTGTTTTGCTTCCAAAAAAGCTCTTCAAGATATAAGTTACGGAATATGGTTTTCTCGCATTTACTGTTTAGAGTGCAGACCTTGATTTCACTGCCTTCCGTATCAATCTGTCAGGCAGTCAGGCATTAACTCTACCACTCTGCGTCACAACTCTGAAATCGATTCTCACAGATTTCCTCCGCGCATGTCAACTTCATTTAAGATCTTTTTTTCGTACTTACGTAGAAAGTAAAGTTTGCTACTAAAGCAATGCATAATGCTCATAAAATCCTCCATCATTTCTTGATGCGGGGGCTTGTAAGTATTATTTAAGACAATGATTCTACATCCATTGAGGTTGCAGAACCATTCAATAAAATCAAATCCAAATCTTGCTAACCTATCTTTGTGTGCAACTACGATGTTGGTAATTTCGCCCTTTGCAACACGTTCCATTAGCAGAATAAATTTCTTACGTTTAAAATTAAGTCCTGAACCTATATCCGTTTTAGTATATATATATTGTGCAATGTGTTTCTCGATAGCCCCCTCATTTATTCGGACAAATCTCCTGGCGCAACTTATCACGGGTAGCGAGATAATCATTTAAATAGTTACAGCCCTGCGCCAGTAAATCATCTAAATCCAAACTCCATAATTTAATGGTGTAGTCATAATTCGCAGAAGCTAAGGTTTTGCCGTCGGGACTAAACACGACGCTGCTGACTGTACCTTGATGTCCAGTCAGGAGGGAAATTTCTTTTTCCGTCTTTAGATTCCACAATTTTATGGTGTTGTCTGAGCTTGCAGAAGCTAAGGTTTTGCCGTCGGGACTAAACACGACGCTACTGACTCCACTTTGATGCCCAGTCAGTAAGGAAATTCCTTTTCCCGTCTTTAGATTCCACAATTTTATGGTTTTGTCCCACCAACCACTATAAGCTAAGGTTTTGCCGTCGGGGCTAAACACGACGCTTCTGACTCTACCTTCATGTCGAGTCAGGGAGGTAATTTCTTTTCCCGTACCCACATTCCAAAGTTTTATGGTGTTGTCGTCACTAGCAGAAGCTAAGGTTTTGCCGTCGGGACTAAACACGACGCTTCTAACTGTATTCTGATGTCCAGTCAGGGAGGAAATTTCTTTTCCCGTCTTTAGATTCCACAATTTTATTGTCTTGTCGTCACTCGCAGAAGCTAAGGTTTTACCGTCGGGACTAAACACGACGCTGGTGACCCAACCTTGATGTCCAGTTAGGGAGGTAATTTGTTTTCCCGTTCCCACATCCCACAATTTTATGGTTTTGTCGTTACTAGCAGAAGCTAAGGTTTTGCCATCGGGACTAAACACGATGCTGCCGACTGTACCTTGATGTCCTTCTAACTGATTGCGTTCGCGGATATTTAACAAGATTTCCTGTAAACTAAATAATGGGCTGTAAGCCGGGTAATCAGCCAAAGATTGTTTACCTTTAACTAAACCTTTCAACTCTCTTCCAGTCCGCATTATTTCAACTAAATTCTCAATTTGCCCTCCTACATAGAACTGGCGCAATGTTCTAACTCCCGCTTGTTCTAATCGCGTAGCTGTCAGGGCATTTTTGCGTTGTTCTTCTGCGTTTTTTCGCTGATTTTCAACTTTTTGTGCCAGTTGTTGTGCTTTTTGCTGCTGCCGTTGTGCATCTTCTTTTTGTTTTAAAGCGATTTCTCGGTCTTTCTTCGCTTGCTCCGTCTGTTCGCGCGCTTCTTCTTGTCGTTGCTTTGCTATAGTTAATCCAGCTACAGCAGTTTGACGTGCTTGTTCTGCTTGTTGACGCTGTTGTTGAGCTAATCGTGCTTGCTGCTGTGCTTGTTGTCTGTCTCCCTGCGCTTTAGCTACTGCTTCGTTTGCAGATTTCTCTTTTTCTTTTGCTATGTTTAATTGTTGGTCTTTTTGCTGCAAATCTTGCTCTTTCTTTTTTACATCCTCAGTTGCTTTTTTTAAATTAGCATTTGCAATTTTTTCGTTGGCTTGTGCTTTTGTTAATGCAGTCTCAGCTTTTTGTTTTTGGTCAGTAATAGATTGCAGTTCTTTATTTACATTATTTAGTTTTTCAGTAGCTAAATCTTGTTCTTTAATAGCTTCATCTGCCGTTATCAATGCAGCTAAGGCGCCAATTATAGACAGCAGCAAAAAAACCAAAGCAACAATGCTGATACGAACCTGTCTCTTTGTCTTGCCTTCTGCTTCCGTCAAACGCTTATTAGCTTTTTTCTCTTGCTCCAAAGCTTTATTTTGTCTTACTTCTGCTTCTGCAACCTTTTGATTTAACTCTGCTTCTACACTCGTGGATAAAAATCTATAATCAATATCACTCAAACTTTTTCCACCAGCCCAAACACGAGCAATTTCTAAATCTTCTCCCCGCAATAAACAGGACTCATCCTGGTATCCACTCTCTTGCCAAGCCTTTAAATTATCAGTATAGGGACGTAATTTACCTAATTCATTCTCAACCCAATTAATATCAAATACATTCGCATAAATCTTATTATAAACTCTTAATTTTGTCTGCTGTTCCACTACCACCCCAGTCAAACGTAACCTCATTTGTTCTGGAGTTCCATCAACAGCAATTTCGCTATGCTGTAAAATTTGCTGATATAAACCCAACAAGGCTACAGAAATTCGCTCGTTAACTAATATCCTATCCCGAATCGTTTTTAAATGTTCTTCTTTATCCTGAGCTAACCAATTATCAATAATTCCACTTTTTACAACTCCTTCTACTAACTGTGTAATTTGGAACCTCTCCCCTAACCCCTCTCCGAAGCGGAGAGGGGAATAATCAATGTCTTCGTTTCTTTGTTGTAGAGTATCAGAAACCATAATTTCAAAGCCTCTCTCCTCGTAGGAGAGAGGTTTGGAGAGAGGTTTTTTCAAAGTCAGCTTTAATAAATTACAAACCTTCTGCGTCAATAAAGGTTGTCCCCCAGTCCAAGCCAAAACCTGTTGCATCAAAGCTTGCGGATTTTCTACCTTCCCCTCAAAACCCTTAGCCAAAGGCGCCACTTCATCTAACTCAAACCCATAAAGTTGAATTGCTCTCCCAATATTAAACGGTGTTCTCTCCTCATCCTTAATTAAATCTGAAGGTGTTGCTACACCAAACAACGCAAAAGTCAATCGCTTATACTCAGCTTTAAACGCGCGTCTTTGATAGCAGCTTCTAATTAAAGCGAAAAAATCATCTGCTGGAAAATCTAAGCGAAGAATACTATCAATTTCATCCAGAAAAATGACAATATTTTGATGAATATTTGGCAGTAATAACTCATCAAAAAGCTTCCCCAAACGTCGTACTGGAGAAATTTCGATAGATTTGTCCCACCATACAACCAAATCTTCTGGTTCAACAAAATTCAACTCAGTTAATAAACTATCAACAATACTTCCGTACCACTGCTCAATGGTAATATCTTGACTACCCAATCCAGAAATATCAATTACAGCACAAGCAAAACCGTCAGCTTGTAGCTGTTTCATCGTCCGTACCAACAAACTCGTTTTACCCATCTGTCGGGAGTTAAAAACATAACATAGCTCTCCTGCCTTTAATCCATGATAAAGGTCAGAATCCGCTTGCCGTTTCACATAGCTGGGGGCATCTGATTCTAAACTGCCACCAACTTTATACTCGTAGTCTCCCGTCATAATTTAGTTTTTAATAAAGATAAATTGCATTTATACCTACCTTGAGCTTAATTTATAGAATATTGAGTTCTTATTGGAGTTGCTATTGAGTTGTAATTAACTTTACCAGACAAATACTTATCCTGTAAGCTTAACTTTGTAGTTTGTTTATAACTCAGCTATGCCACGCGGAATCAGAGTAAATACAGAGTGTATTCCCCTTGTCAAGCAAAGAATGTTACAAAAAGGTTTTGCCCGTCAAATCGATTTAGCTGAGAGAGTAGGTCGTAGTCAATCTGTAATTAATTTTTTCCTCAATGGTAGGACAGTTGAATATCTAAACTTCTATGAGCTATGTGAGGTATTAGGTTTTGAAGTTAACGAAATTGCTGATTTTGAAGGACTGGCAAGTGTGTATGCACCAAAAACACAAAAAATAGATAGTCCCTCTTCTTCCTCGTCTGACTTACCTTCCCCCGTTGCTACTTCCTACTCTCCATCTTTAAATCTCGACCTGGAATATCCAGAAGGGGAAGTGCCATTAGATTCTCCCTTTTATGTAGAACGTGCTTCCATTGAGCAGCGTTGTTACGAAGAAATCAAAAAACCTGGTTCCCTAATTCGCATCAAGGCGCCGCAGCACATGGGTAAATCTTCACTCCTCGCGCGGATTCTCCATCAAGCAGAAAATCAAGGCAATAAAGTAGTAGCCATCGATTTTCAGATAGTGGACGAGGAGTTTTTCTCTGACTTAAATAAATTTCTGCGCTGGTTTTGCGATACAGTCACCGAAGCAGTCGCAGGAAATAATGGAGAATTACTAGAAAAATTGCTGCAACAACTTGATGAGCATTGGAAATCTGGACAGCGCTTTGGCTACATGAAGTCTTGTAAAAATTACTTTGAGCGCTATTTATTCCCAGAAATCAACCAACCGCTAGTTTTAGGGTTAGAAAAAGTTGATAGATTATTTGAATATCCCAAAATCTACAAGGATTTTTTTGGATTATTGCGCGCGGTTCACGAAGAAGCCAAACGTCGGGATATTTGGAAACAATTAAGATTAGCTCTCGCATATTCTACTGAAGCATACGTACCAGTCGATATTAATCAATCACCATTTAACGTTGGTTTAGCGTTGGAATTACCAGAATTTACCCACGAGCAAGTCAAAGATTTAGCTCAACGTCATCAACTAAATTGGAGCGATACAGAAGTACTGAAATTAATGGAATTGGTGGGGGGACATCCTTTTTTAGTGCGTTTAGCTCTGTATCAAATTGCCAACCGAGAGATAAATTTAACTAACTTCTTGCAAACGGCGCCGACAGCAGCAGGTATTTATAGTAAGCATCTGCAACGGCAAGAATATATTTTGCGGCAACAGTCAAAATTAGGGAAAGCAATGCAAGAAATTGTTACAAACGGTCATCCTGTAATTTTAACTACAGAAATCAGGTTTAAATTATATAGTCTCGGATTGGTCAAACTACGAAATGATGAAGTCACACCAAGATGTGAGTTATACCGTCAATATTTCTGTACTTCCACGAGAGACAATCAGAAAATAATGTAACTATACTAAGAACGGTTTAGAAATGTCATTCTGAGCGGAGCATTTGCCGCAGGCTAGAATCTCTAAGATGCTTCACTGCACTGCGTTTCGTTCAGCATGACAAAGTTTATATTTAACCCGTTTGCAGTATAAATAAACTAAATTAACTCAATAATATCTCCAGCTTGTACTCAAGTCGCCGCAGTGTTTGATGAAAGTGTAGAGTTCAACAAACACCAATGTTAAATCAAACACTCAAGACTAAAGTACTTGCAACACTAGCTGCTATTTCTGCTACCTTTTTCCTAGCACCTACCGCAGTTCGTGCTGATAATAGCCGATATGTTAATGATATTGCTCGTCAACTAGTACGAGCTGCAGCTGCTGTTGGTTTAGGTGGTTATACGAGAACTCACAAACCTTTTATAGATAAACTCACCCACGATGATTACGATAATATTACACTTAATCTGCGTGCAGGTACATCATACGGCATAATTGGAGTATGCGACAGAGATTGTCGAGATTTAGATATTGCACTTTATGATAGCCGTGGAAATCTGATTGCTTCTGATTTGCAAGATGATGATACTCCTTTTATCAGGATAAATGCGAACCGTAGTGGGACTTATCGAATTCGGGTTGATATGGCTAGTTGCAGTAATAATCCTTGTTACTACGGTGTTGGTGTATTTGGCCGATAAAACCAAATTATTGACATCAACAAAGGAATTCGGCGCCTTGAATCTAATGGTATGGCTTGCAATTAGGTAATAGTAGCTGCTTACCCTAAATAAATTCCCCACAATTAACAATTTGTGGGGAGTTTTACAAAAATTTGACGTAATTTTAAGTTATTTTGTCTAACAATAAACCCAGAATTCTCATGTCAATTATCTAAATTACATTGATTAGTAGCGCTTCGTTATAAAGAGAAGCTTCTAAATATAAATTTTTCCATCTGTCAAATTCCTCTTGGTATGACAAATTATATTTTTCCAACAAATATTTACCTTCTATTTTCCGTAGAATTTCCGCAAACTCTTTTACAAATAAAGATGGTATAAAGTAAAGATTGTGCCAAGGGTAGTGAGAAAGATGTGCTGCTACTGGTTCGCTACCGCGCGTGAACTGATGTATATACTTATGTACACGAATATCAGTATTAAATTCTATATCCTCTAATTCTGAGATAAGCGCTGTTTCAATTACATTACAGCAATTCTTTAAAGTAGTTGCTCTGTTAGCAATATTTGGATATAGATATTTGGCTAATTCTAACTCCGCAATAAATTCTTTCCAAGTATTTTCTGCTTCAAGACGAGAGCTAAAGTTTTCTGCGTCAACTTCGCTGTCTAAAATATCATTTAAGTAGTTTTCGTCTATTTCTGATGCATTAAATATTTTGAAGCTAAATGGCGCCACTGCTTCAAAAATGCAATATATTTTTTTATCTGAACGTAGGTGTTCAAGTAGTTGTGCTTGTTCCGGAATAGCTTGATATAAAACTGTATATCCCATAGTTATACATAATTTCCCTGTTTAAAAATTTTGTTATTTCAAATAATTTCAACTATTAAATTACTCTTGTATGTTAGGGACGGGCAGGGATGCCCGTTCCACAAGACTTGTTCCATAAGGCTCATTCCACAAGTTTATTTTAGTTTGGCGATGGCGCCTTTTTCAACAAGCATTTTGCCTGTGAGTAGGTCTTTTACTGTTACAACTAATACACGCTGTTCGTTGACTTCAAATTGGGCTTGTATTCTGTCTATTCCTGTTTCTCCGGGTGGTTGCAGGTGTGCTACACATACTTGCTGATGGTGGGTTTCTAGGGAACGGTAGGTGTCTTGTTTTACTAAGTTACTACTGGTCATTCTACCGGATGCGTCGTATATGACTTCTGCTTGGGAGACTTCTGCTACTTCTCCTATATCTAAACGTATTTCGCGCTGTCCGTCACTAGCTACTTGTAGAGTTAATGGCTCTGATTTGGCGCCTGGATATTTGGCGCCTTTTTCTATGAGCGTATAATATGAGTAGCTTTTGGTGTGTGGTTCCCAAAGTCGGATAGCGTAGCTGTGACGCAGGTAGTCATCAACTTCTGCCATTTCGCTTAATGCTAGGGCGCCATGTGCTACTGCTTCAAAGGGTTTGTCTAACTTAACTTTTTGCTTACCAAAGTAGGATACCACTAGTTGCTGTACGGCGGGTATTTGACAAGTACCTCCAACGAGTAAAATTTGTTCGATGTTGGTTTTACTAATTCCTTTGGTTAAAGCTATGGATAATACTTCATCTATTGCTTGCCGTAATTGCTCTAATAATTGTTGATTTTCTAATATATCTGCTAATTCGTCCCGATTTAACTGTAGTTCGTGGGACATAAAGTTTTCATCGTCAAACCAAGATTCTTTCGCTTCGTTTGCAGTGGAGAGTCGAATTTTTAAACTTTCGGCAAGTTCCAGCAGGTTCATATATCCAATTTCCCCTACTGCAGAGCGTGAGGCGCCTGTTTTTTGGAGATAATGTTCAACAATCCAGTTATCTACATCTACACCACCAACGAATGCATCGGACTTTGCGATAACTTCTGCTTTGACTGCTTGCTGTTCAGATGCTGGTTTGACGGTACGCACTAAACTTAAATCGAGTGTACCACCACCAAAGTCAATTACTAATACAAGCGTTCCTGGGCGCCGAACTGCATAACCAAGTGCAGCAGCAGTAGACTCATCGACAATTTGTAAATTTGGAATATTTAATTTATCGGCAACACTGCGAAACCAATCGAGGTATCGTTCAAAGGCGCCGACTGGTACTGTAAATATAGCTTGAGTAGGTTGGAGTTGTTCAGAGACTTGGCGCCAAACTTCTTTAAGAAAAGTTTCAGAAATAGCTTCTGCTGAATAACTATTACCATCTAACAAACGGGGAGGTGGCACAAAATCTGCCGCTAAGTCGCGTTTGAAAGTGCGAAACGCGCGTTCGGGTTGAGAAAATCCTAAGCGCTTTGCCCGTACAGTCTCCCCAAAGATGAAGCGATTTTGACCTTCGACAAATACCAATGAAGGAACTACAGTTACCGCTTCTCCTCCAATTTCAAAGCGTCTTGATATATCGCCAAATTTAAGAGTTCTGGGAGTTTGCGTAATCAAATCACGAGTGCAAACTACCGTATTACTAGTACCAAAATCAATAACTACCGTAGTCATCTTAAATAAACCACATAAAATCTTACCTTTCTTTCTTACCTTTGTGTGCTTTGTGCCTTCGTGGTTCATTCCTCTTATATATAACCACAAAGACACAAAGGGCACAAAGAAGAATTACCCCGCACCACCAGGTAAAGTTCGACTTACCTTAGCTGGACATAGAATTTTTCCTTGGTGCTGATATCCGACAAACCTGACATAAACCTGTTCCCCTGATGCAATATCTGAACTATCAGGTTGATGTATTTGAGGGTTATACGCTACTTGCTCCCAAGGTTTACCAATTTGTTCATAACCCCATTCCTTGAGTAAATTATCTAGGGGTGCGAACATCGAAAGTAGGTTTTTCGCTGGTAATTCAGGTTTGGCGCCCACCATTTGATGGATACTAGGGTAGTTAGTCAGCAGTGACTGTAGTTGTGTAAATGTAGATTCGCGAAATGCTTCGGTTATCTCAAGTTTCTGTTGCTGCATTTCTTCATGCAGTCGCAAACCTTCTTTATATAAACTATCTACTTTTTCTTCTAACTGCTGCGCTTCATGCTTTAACTGCTCGCATTGAATACGATGTGCTTCTAGCTCTGGGTTTTCAACGGGTAAACCAAGTTTATCGAGTAACGTTCCCAGAGGCATCGAAAAAACCTTAGCAACTTTGGCAAGTTCACCAAACTTAATATTTTCCCCATCTCCATCGCGTAGATCCCATACTGCAATATCATTCAAACCAGTTTTTTGTTGTAAAGCTTTCCAATCTGATATACCTGCTTGTTTCATCCAACCAAGCAATTTTTCATCATTCCGGTTGCCAGTCGTGTAAGATACCGATAATAGCAACGACAAAAATCCAACACCGCTAATTATAACGGCGCCGACGGTAAGCAAAAAAGCAACATTATCCCAGCTAATTACTATCATTGGATTTTTTACTGTTGTTTAAGAGACTGATTTTCTGCCTGTGTCTCGTGTTCTTCACCTTCGTAATACTCAGGCAAAAGTTCTTGGTTTTCCACCTCTCCCAGCGCACTTTCAATACCAGAAGTGGTTTCAGTGCAACCAGTACCCGAACCGTTAATCACAGTCTCAGTAATTTTACCGTCTTTACCAATTTTGTACTCTATCTTTTGATACTCTGCCATAAACTTAATCCCCCTGTGTTTTATATATCTAGGGTTCTAACATTTTATTACCCTAATCAGCAATCATTGCCAATATCATAAAACACAAGTACTATTAGATTTAAGAAGAACCCAAAGACAACAACCCGCTAGTTGTAAAGTACTAGCGGGTTGTGTGCTATTTGCGATATGCGTTTTTGATGTACTTCTCCTCAAGCTGAGACAAGCGAAAATCGTACATTTGGGATTGTGCTTGATACAAGCGGGTTTGACCTTGCATCTCGCTACGTATTAGCTTTAGTTCGGTTTGCATTTGCTCCATTCGAGAACCCGCGCTGTAGCTTCCTGAAGCTAGCGACCAAAATAATTGAACGCCGGCTGTAGCTACACCAGCTGCGGCGGCAATACTAGTTAACTTCAAGGTCATAGCTAGGGTCAATCAAATTTTCAATATAAGAATTTGAATTTATTTGAATTGAGCAGGTAAAACTCATTAAAGCAGTTTGATTTTGAGAATCGCCATAAGACTGTATCATTTGCTCTACAAAATTAATAGGAGACTTTCCTAACTGCTGGCGTTCGTTATTTATCTCATCGTTTAAAGTAGCTGCGCCTCTAAGCAATTTAGCAAAAGTCTCTACAATTGAAGAAGATAAATTTATGTCATCTCCTGTCAATATTGAGCAATTAATTTTAACTTGATTATTTCCGACAAATTCAACACTCCCAGCAGGTAATTGTGTAGCTAATCTTTCAAAATTTAATTGAGACATATTTACAAATTGTCAATTTTATATTCGATGATTTCCAGTTTGGCACGCATGGATTGAATTAAATCTTCGGTCGTATCTGTTTCAGTGCCACGATACTCCCAAATTGCCAATGTAAGAGACTTTAACCAAGGTACAGCTTCAAATCTAAGTGCAAAGTTATCTGAATATTTGGGAAACAGAATCAGTTGAACGCAATTTAATTTAATAAATTTATTGCTAGCATCAACTGTTGTTTCTGGCGTAGAATTTAAACCTTCAAATACTACAGCGTCATCAACTTTTACGCCGAGTATTTCTTGTGTTAAATATCCTGCACATTTCCAAGTTGGTTTCGCTGTTGTAGAAAAAGTACCAACTAGAAATATTCTGCTAGTTGGTATTAATGGAATTTCTACAGGGTCGATGTAAGGAACTCGTACACCGCGCGGTCGCTGTATGCCGAATGGGAGGTCATCAGCCGTACTTTGCTGTAATCGACGCTGGTAAACGAGTTCCCATGCACCAAAATTAGAAGGGCTAAACGATAATGCCATTGTCTAAATCCCATTCCTCGGCCGCTTCAAAAACATCAACACCTGATTCGTGTAAGAAATTTAAGAAAAAATCAGCGTCAACTTCGCCTTTTAAAAAAGCGTCTGTAGCCTTTGCTCTAACAAGCATTGATGCAATTTCTTCTTCAAAATCCACCTCCGATTGTTCGGGGTACCAAATAGCGGGAGTTGCTAGTTGAGTAAGTAAACTACTATTCCCCACCATCAGCTAATACAAAATATTCAGGAGTAAACCATACTCGACCGTATGGACCACCAAGCTTAGACTTGACCGCGTTAAATGCAGCTTTTACTTCGGTGTCTATGGCCGCGACTGATTGAATAGAAATGGGAGCAGAGTAATTGTATTGGGCACCGCCACCTCTTTCGCCCTTCCCGTATCTCATATATGGGCGCCCGCTGGGTTTGGCTCGTAATACTTTAGGACTTCCATCGGCAACCGTAGCGCTTACCATAGCTGGTCTAGCTCCTCTTGGTAACGGGTCTTCTGCTGCGGCATCGGTTAAATTAAGTGCTGCTACTGTAAAAAATTGTACAGATTCCTTGGATGCCTGCACTTTGTATTTTTTGGCTGTTCCACCCGCAGCGATAGACATAGGCTTATAAGCGTAAGCAACTTTAGGCAGTCTGCGGCTGGTTGCTCCTTCTTCTCGAACTGGTGGTTTATACGCTTCCCGTGCTTTAGCGTATTTTAAATCAGCTTCTAGTTGTGCTGCTGTTTTACGGCGTCCCATATTGTTGTGTTTGAAAAAGTCTTTTCCCAGTTTTAGCAAGGCTTTTAGGTTATTTTCTCAACCGGAGAAGTTAAGTAGTCCAGCAAATTTTTGCTAAAACTCAAAATTTTATTTATTACACCTGTTCAATAACGCTTCTAAGTCGAGTTCCCCCAGTAGCAACCAGGTTTATCGCGTTGGGCAGTCCCTGTATTTTGAGTTGCGCGTATTTAAATTTCACGTCTACACGTGGTCGTTTTGTATATTTTTTGCGGGTTTGACCATACACTCTATGCGTTCCAGGGTTAGCAGGATAAGAGCGGTCATGCTCGATAAATTGAAAATTATCGCGTTCAAAAGGGTGATTTTGAATTTTGAGTACTTGTTTTACTACTCGTTCACCCTCAGCTTTCGACTTTACAAATAAACGTAAATCGTAACCTCTTTCTGCATCTAAATAAGTGCATTTAAACCAACCTTTACCCCATTCAAATACAGGTTTAGCAAATTCGTTTTTAATTTCTCTTGCGAGTTTTTCAGCTTTAGCGCGCGTCATTGATTCGCTAGTTTCTGTTACCAGTCTAAAACTAATTTCTGCTTCGGCTCTAGATTGTCCTTGTCCATGTGCTTCGCTGTTATATGGCTCTAAAAAATATAAAGTAATTTGTGGTTTGTACTTCCAGTTAGTTTGTACTTCTTGCTCAGGAATGGCGTAAACAGGTCGTTGTATTGCTTGCGTTCTACCGACAGTCACTTCAAAAAGCCATTGTCGCATTTGAATTATTAATGCCGAGTCATTGTCTTTTATTAAACAGCCGTGCTTTAATCCACCTTTTGGTGTTGATAAATCATCGTCTTTTTGTTTGTTGAACCATGCGCGTACAGCTTTGTTATGCTCTTTTTTAACTAAATCCTTTAAATGGTTAAATTCACTGAAGCCTTGAGGTAATGTCATATTTTATCCTTGATTTAAATAATTAGTAAAGTTTTAAAATGGTTGCTCAAATGTCTAGCTCATCTTCTTCTGGTAATTTTCCACAACCTTCTTTAACAGCAGATGTTAATAATGATGTTGATTACTTATTTCCTGAAATGCTTATCAGGTATAGAGTCAACCACATAGGACAAGCTAAAACAGTAGATATTGATTTAAAGCTAGGTAATGTCAAGATAGATGAAATTGATGCAGCACTTGATAGATTAATTGCGTATCTAAAAGCAGGAATAGCTCAAGATATGAACCCTGGTGTTACTCCTCCAGGTGGAACAGTTTTTCAATAAAAAGTATTAATCATCGGCTTCTTTATCTCCTTCATTAATAGCAGTAGCTTGGCTTGCATTTTTAGAGTCTTGCTCCTGTTTTTTAATTTTTTCTGATTCTGCTGGTTCTTTAGCTTTTTTAGATGTCTCGGTGTCTTTAAGAGATTCTTCTAATTCTTTTTGCTGCTCTCCAATTTGTTTAATAGTGTCTTGAACGCTTAAAACTTCTGACGCTACAGCGTCAACTTGACTTACTAATTCTTCAGCTTTTTCTAAAGCAGTAAAGAATTTATTTTGAAAATTGACGTTAGGATTAAACCATTTGTAAGCATTCTCAGCGACTACACCAAATCGACGCAAAGCATTTGCTACTGAAGCATTCCAGTTTCCTACGACTTCTAGCGCACTGAGAATACTTTGCCCAATAGATTGAACACTGTTTAATAAATTAGCAGCAGCTTGATAAATTCTATTGTATTTTTTCCACTCTGCCTTAATACCGCCCCAGGTTGATTCTCCTAAAGCAGTTTTAGCAGCTTCATCGAACTGTTTACCAAGTATGCTGCCAATATCTAACGGACTACCGTCTTCGTCTTTAATGCCAATTACAGCTAATACATTAGATATTGCACCTGTTAAAGTTTGACCTAAATTGTTACTAAGCATGTACGCATTATGAAGCGTCTGCCACCACGTTAAAACGTTCAAAACTCGGTCAAGATGCAACCATTTAGCTACTTTATTAAGTTTGTCGAATATTTTTTGCAATAAACCTGATAAGCCACCATTAACCTGTGGTCCAAGCTTTGTATTAATAACATCAACTTTGGCATTTAACGCCGCTACCCCAGCCAAATCAAACCCTTGAAGTAATAATTGTAGTTGGTCAAGTTTATTGTTATTGTTGTTTGCTTGGTCAAGAATTTTTTGTTGACAACTTGAACACCCGTTAGGTGTTGGTGGCGGTGTTGGTGGTTCGGCCCTTCTAGGAAATCCAAAGGGAAAGGGGGCTGGAAATCCAGGAGGTTTAGGACTTGGTGCTGGTGAGGGACTTGGGCTAGGGCTAGGACTTGGTGCTGGTGAGGGACTTGGGCTAGGGCTAGGACTTGGTGCTGGTGAGGGACTTGGGCTAGGGCTAGGACTTGGTGCTGGTGAGGGACTTGGCGCTGATAAAGGAGTAATATCATTAACTTTGAAATTACTTGCTGTACTAGCGCTAGAGAAACGTAAAGGATTTTCAATTGTGTAGATAGGTATCCATTTTGAAGGAAAGCCGACTAGTGCAGAAAGCACTTGTGTAGTTTGTCCATCAAAAGGTTTGTTAGGGTTTCCTTCAATTGGTTCCCATTTAAAGCCATAGATTGGTCCTTCTACAATTGCATCAATAGGTTGAGGAAAGTTTTGAATTCCTGGTGCAGTAGAGAAATTTATGTAGCTAACTAAAACTTCTGCATTTATTCGATACAAAACACCAGCACTACCTTGTGCAGGAAACCTATCTGATGGACGAGAAGGACCTGAAGTTGGCGGAGGAGAATCAACAGGCGGAGGTGGTGGAAATAATAAATCGGTTATAAACCCCCCAGCCATTGAGCCAATCAATCCACCAACAAAAGCGCCTGGTGGTCCACCCAATGCACCACCCAATGCACCTCCAAGAATTCCACCAGCAACACCACCAGCAGCACCAGCTAATGCAGCGGCTGGCGGTTGCCCTCTAAGTGACCGAATTCCAAAGTCAACGGCACCACCAATTAACGGACCTGCTAGTCTTGGTCCAATACCTGGTGGAGGCTTTGGAAATGGTGATGGAGGTTTTGGTGGTGTAGTTGGTGGAGGTAGTGGAAACTTAGTTACTGGCGGCGCCTTAACTTGTGTCGCTGTTGGCACAGTTCCACCGCCACCGTTACCACGTGGTGGAGATGCTGAAGTTGGCCGATTAGATGGTGGTGGCGCCTTTGGAGGAGATGCGGGTCTTGGTTTAGGCTGTGGTTTATCACCCGGTGGCTTATATCTATTTGCTACTTCTCTATCTGCTGCTTGCCTGCGTTGAAGTTGCCGTTCTTCGAGTGATGGTGGTGGTTTATATTTAGCGTTTTTTACTTCTTCTCTAGTACGCTTAATGCTTTCTTCAGCATCATTGATTTGTTGTTGCTTGCGCTGCTTTTGCTTATTGTGCATGTCAGCTGAAGCAGTTTCATAGTCTTGATTCCAATATTCAGCACGGTCTTTAAAAGTTTGTTTTATTGCAGCGTCAGCATCTGCAACTCGTTCAGCTTTATTCGCTAACTGTTTTTTTTGAATATCGGCAGAACGAATCTCTTGCTCTTGCCAGTTTTGAAGCCTTTCTGCATGAGCTTTTTTTTGTGCAGCTTGCTCCAAAAGCTCCTGCATTAAATTACTGTTCTGCTCGAAATTTGACATATTATGCAGTAAAAATGGTAGGAATTTCTACGCTGCTTAATGGTTGTGCATAATTCCACATTCCATCATTACCGGATAGATAGTTTTTGGACATTTCGACAGAGACTCTACCCAAAAAACGATATTTTTTATCACTTTCAACATAAAAGACACCTGCCTGCGCTGCTCTTTCTGTTGAACCCGCTCCTTCAATAACGATTAGGTCTGAATTGATATGAGAAAGAGAAAGGATTGCCCATACAGCTAATTCCTCTAAAGTGTCAACGCTGTTGGGTAGTTGAGTTTTGCTAAAAGCTGTCATAGCTCGAAATTTTGTATATAGTTTCAAATCAATTTTTAACTATTTTCACTTAATCGTAAATACACCACTTTTATGTAAAACAAGTAGTAGCACTGAAGCGCTCTAAATATTGCTGCTTATAGACTTGAGACATTAATAACATCAGGGTAAATTAAACTACTACAACTTTTACCTATTAATTCTGGCTAAATATGTAATGCCTAAGAACAATCGTGAAGGTCAAGCAACTGTTTTAGACGACAGCGATTACTTGACAATCAAAAATCATTTTGTTAATCACAAGCATAAATTAATTGTTGATATCGCTTGGTGGACGGGTGAACGCATGGGGGCAGTTTGCAAACTTCCAGTTTCTTGTGTATTTGATGTTAAAGGGCAACCGTTAACACATATTACTTTTCCTAAACGCACTCGCAAAGCTTCACCTGATGGAACGCGCAAAACACGCCAAGTTCCTGTGCATAAAAATTTACGCGCTATTTTGCGTGAATACTGGCAGTTGCACAAACCAGATATCAATAGTTGCTTGTTTCCTGGAAGTAATGAGGGTGTGTCACTACAGCTTCAGTCATTTGATGACGCTTTCCGCATAGCTTTACGTAAAGCTGGTATGGAAAGTAGAGGTATTAGTACCCACAGCTTCCGTAGAAGCTTTATTACTAAGCTCGCACGTAAGGGTATTGCAGCCTCTAAAATCCAGAAACTTACAGGACATGCGGATTTGAAAGTACTTTCGCGTTACATCGAGGTGAGTGACGACGAGCTAGCAGAGGCTATTGCTGTGTTATGAAGTACTTACACATCTACAACTTCCTTTCAGATAAAGAACGTAGCGAAATATTTGACTTTGCTGTAAGTAATAAAAGTTCGTTTGCTCAGTCAGGTGTTCTCGGTGATGCTAATCATCGCTGTTCAAAAGTTTTGTATGATTTTCCAAAAGAACTTTTTATAAATCGACTTCAAAAAGTAATGCCACTTGCTTGTGATGCTTTGGATATTACTGTTAACGAAGCTGGGTTAATTGAATGTCAGCTTACTGCTAGCAATGATGGTGATTATTTTAAAGCTCATACAGACAGCAATCCTGAACAAGCTACTAGAACTCGGTTCTTAAGTTATGTTTACTACTTTCATCGAATACCTAAACATTATTTAGGTGGTCAATTATTGCTTTATAACAATCAAGAAAGTAGAGAATATGGAAACTTTAAAGTAGTTGAGCCTGATAATAATTCTCTTGTTTTATTTGAAAGTTGCTTATTACATGAAGTTTCACCTGTTAGATGCCCAAATACAGCGTTTGCAAATAGCCGTTTTACGGTCAATGGTTGGTTTAACCACAAAGTGACTACATCTTTTACCTGACAAACTTGATAAACCTTACAAACTTGATATATGAAATTTAATATCGATATTGGTCATAATTGCCCCCCTGATGGCGGCGCCGTGGGTATAAGGGCAGAGAACCACCTAACTATGGAGGTTGGAAAGCTTGTTATACAAAAACTTGAAGCGCTAGGGCATACGGTGATCAACTGCACCCCAACAAAAGCGACATCAGTTCGAGACTCGTTACAGCAGCGGGTAAAAAAATCAAATGCTGTAAAAGCTGATTTGTTTGTATCAATACATTTTAATGCTTTTAATGGACAAGCTCACGGTACTGAAGTCTTTGCAATTTCTCAAGCCGGAAAAAAATACGCGCAAAACGTACTCAATCAAATATGTAGCCTCGGATTTTTTAACCGGAAAGTTAAAAATGGCTTGAAATATTTTGTACTAAGGAATACTAAAGCAGTTGCAATCCTTATCGAGTGCTGTTTTTGTGATTCAAAGCGGGATATGGATATGTATGATGCTGAAAAAATGGCTACTGCAATTGTTGAGGGCTTAACCAAATGACACTAATCTCACTCGACCTAATAGAGTCACTGGTTGACCTTAACAACAAAGTGCTTAATAGCAAAATTACTCACCCCCGCGAATTAGCGATTGCAATTGAGAAAGTAGCTGAGGATGCTTGGTTAGAAGTTGAAAAACTTGCTTTAGAGCAAATCGCCGCTGACATGGCGCCATCTCTGAGAATTGACCCATGAAATTTAAACACGCTCCTGTTGGGTTAGTACTTTTAGCTTTATGCGGCGCCGCAGTAGTAGCAGTCCTGGATGCTCACTACCGCGACGGCTTTATGAGGTTAGCTGATGCAATGGTTGTAGGGTTTTGGGGTTGGATGCAGCACGAGAAAGACTAGAAGTTTTCTTTGATTAGTTGCTTTATCTGACTTGGGCAACTCCCTTTTGAAATTGCATCCTTAACTAATTCAGCCCTCATAACGGCTTTTGAATTAGCAATGTTACCAATGTGTTGTCTGTCGATTTTCCTCCCTTCCATCCAACAATAACGATAGTAATAATGTTTTTTATTTGCGCGACTAACCCAATAGACCTCGACCCATTGATTGTATTTTTCATGCTGATTTGGCTTATTGCCACTCTGGATATGTTGCGGCGCCTGTAACTTAATCTGCTCCCGAACACCCGTATTTGATAAGTAGCTTGTAACCTGTGCTACTTCATTACTACTAATATTAGAGTGTTCGGGAGCAGCTTGTAACCATTGCTGCGTCTGCTCCCGAACACCCGTATTTGATAATTGTGATGTTGCAGAAGTTACATTACTACTATTATTATCAGAGTGTTCGGGAGCAGTTTCTTGAGTGGCATTTTTTACTTGCTCCCGAACACTTTGCCACGTAGACCAGGCTTTCTCAAACTCTTCAATACTATTAAAGTCGTCCGGTTCGGGTGGTTCATGTGAATCATCATAAAAAATAGTAAGTTGATCCGCTTCGCTTTTAAATGGAACTTCCCCAAAATCTTCAGGGTTCCATCTGTCTTCAATGTGTTCGTGGGCAATAATTTCTGTGTCCCAGTAGGGGTCATATACAGGTACTGACTCACGCACGATGGGAGTTGAGGGAATCGAGAACAAAGCTAGCTGTTCAAAACTCATTTTGATTCCCTCCTAAACTTAACTATTTGATGACTAACAAGGTTTGCTGATTCCCGCATTGCTTCAGCCCATGCTAAAGCAACAGTTGGAGGAAGTTGCTGTAAATCACACTCGGATATAAACCTGTGTTTAATCCAGTTTTTAAACAGTAACAATTGCCCTTTATCTATAAAGGAACTTTTGGAATAATTCATGGTATCGATTAACTAGGTTTTTGTTACACACCCTTTATTGGGTGTTTTTTATTGGATACATTTGCTCGTCAATGTAAATGTCGGTGTACGTATCAAAGGTTGAAATTACACCCATGTTTTCAAGTATCCATTGATTCTCTAATTCCTCCCAGTATTTATGTCTCAAGCACTGTACAAGCCAACCCACACGGCGAGCGATGACTTTCTTCTTACATTGAAATTTAAGTAACTCCAAAGCTAACCGTACCTCTTCAACCGAATAGCGATAAATGTCACAGATTTCGGGAAGTTCTAGACCAGCTTCTTTGTTAACTAAATCTCTAATTTCATCCTTGGTTTCTTTGGATACCTCCGCTAAAGTCGGTAAAGAGTAAGACTGCTGCTGCGAAAGGGGGTTCGCAAAGTTTGTAGAGCCATCCCCATTTTCAGCCCCTAAAGTGGAACTAATTGTATTAGTTTGGAATGATTGTTTTCTAGGTGGTTTCAAGCAATCGAGCGGTCTAATAATTAACTTGAAAACGTGCCAACTGTACTGCTTTACGATTTTAATCACTTCCAATTCATCCAGTTTGGCGAACACCTGTTTTAAGTGACGATTACAGTATGGTTCGCCTCTTTTCTTTCCAACTAGCTGGTTGAAATCAAGCAAGTCAATCTCTATTTCTTTGCCTATTTCTTCATTAGTAGTCAGCCAATACCATAATTGTTGTGCAGCACACTTAATTCCTAATTTGAGACAGAATGCTTCGTGTTCGTCTGTCCACTGGCTGATGAATTTTTTGATGGTTTTGTGCATAATAGTAAGTAAGAATTTAAAATCAAAACAAACCATTAAAGCTGTCGCTCTCCGGAATGCTTTTTGGTTTTTTTTATGGATGTGATAGTGTTTATTCGTTCATTACATACACCTCTTTTCTTTCTCCCTCACTGCGAGTGTGAGGGATTTTGCTATAAATGTGATTGGTAAAACGTAGTCCGCTTCTTCATTGCATATGGCGTGAAGGAGCTTTTAGCGTCTATCTCGCTCCAAATCCCAAATTACTTTTTGTATGTGCCACTTGGCGGTTCGACCTGGATACACATTGCGAGACATTCGCAACAGCCTTTTTAAAGCTTCTGTATCTCCTTGCAGCATATTTAGTAACTGCGATTCAAGCTCGTAAACTTCATTTGGGTAACGTCTCCTAGGTTTAAAGAAGTTTTCTATTTGCGGTGCCCACTTAGCAACAATGAGCGCTAGCACTATTAAGCACAGGACAATTAAACTGTTCATAAGATTGATATTTAGAGGTATCAATCCAAAATGCAGGACTTTAACCTGATAGTCATCGGGAAAGTCCGCATTTTTTAACTACGAGTTTTTGCGTACTATGCATAAAATAATCCGCTCTACCGATTGGGTAGGGCGGATTATTTATCTATGTTGGAAATTTGCTTTAACTCTTGAAGCCTCTTATTTAAAGCCTCTGCTTGCTGCGTGTGAAAAGCCAGCTGTTCTTGGTGATAAACAAGTTGTTTTTCCGTCTCACTAATTAGCTGGCTAGCGATTTTCCCAGAGATTCCGTCAAGTGTAGATTCTCCTGCGACAACGATATTTGATTCAGCCCTATTTGTTCCACTAGCTCCGACCTGGATAATCCCATGTTCTCGGCTATTTCTTGCAGCCCATCCCATGCTTCCGGATTCACCTTCAAGCTTACTCCCTTCGTTTCTCCCCTCAGTCTCGGACGTCCTGTTCTCGGCATTTTCGGTAAACATACACTACCTCTCGATTATTGCATATCCATAAATCCATTATTGACTAGGATATCCAGATATGCAATCATTAAAACATATGGATATCCATAAGTCCATATATTGCAAATCAGTATTGCAGTAGCTCCCTCCTCACATTGCGTCATGCCCCGTGAGGTTTCACCCCCTAATTAGGAGCAAGCACCCCACACATTGCGGCGCGTGCAGTGGGAATCAACCTAGTACACCTAACCATTAAGGAGAAAAATGCCTAAAGAATATGTAGAAACTTGCCTGTGTAACTACTCTTTAGTTCAAGAAGAGGTAGACAAAGGCGAATGTCCAGAATGTGGCAGAAGCGTTTCTAGTTTTAACCAGTCCTGGAACGACTGGGAGGAAATGCAGATAGAAAGAGCCGAAAGGGCGGAACGAGCAGAAGAAACAACCACTACTCAACAACCAGCGAGTTAAAGGAGATTTCTTGAAGACCAGTTTCGCACCTGACGAATTTATTCAAATGCTCGAAAGCATCGGCATCATTATTGACGTGCTAATCAAGTCCAGACAATATCAAGAACTCACAAATGATGAGGATTATGGGGATTATGATTTTACGTTGGTTGACGCAAAAGAAGCTGTAGAGCAATGTGCAGTAGCTTTTGAGGAGATGCAAGCTAAAAAATAGTGGAAACTTACACAACCCAACAAGCAGCAGAAATAACGGGTATTCCCATTGGGACTATTCGTAGTTGGATGGGTCGCTGTCCTGGTTTATTCAAACAAAACATACATTTTGTAATTGAAGAATCTGGACGCAAAATGTGGACACCAACGGGCATCGAATTTCTTAAAACTCGACCTGCTACCAACAAATCCACAGAACCAACCAACGATGATGACGACAGCGGCACAGAAGCTGATTTCTCTGATTTTCTAGAACCAATTTTGGAGGCTGCCTCTAAACAACTCGCTCACCAATTTTGGCGGGAACTCCCAGTACGAACGCTGCAACGCATCCAACAAATGCGTATTGCCCCTACTGTTGAAGAAAGGGAACTAATGCAGCAATCTGTGGATGATTCCCTAAGAATTGGTACCTTTGAACTTGCGCCAACCTATATTCGAGGTTTGCCCAATGAATGAACCAAAGCAACAAGAATCACGAGTAGTAGTACCCTTCACAGGTTACTTACATCACTCACCACCTACGGAAACTAGTCCCCAAAAGCAAACAACAACGCCATATATCACAATTGCAGCGTTGTTGTTTGTGGCCGGACTAGCGTTAGGCGCCATCAGCGTTAATTCCTCTACCGAATCACAGATGAAAGAATTGAACGTCAAAGTGGAGACGCAAGCTAAACAGCTTTCTACTATCAAAAAAACCGTTTGTAACTAGCGTATGGGAATTTTAGCAAGAATCACCGAAAAAGTTAAGGGTAGTAAAGACAGCAACCAGTCCTCGCTAACGTCTGGTGGCCACAACATTGACCACAACAGCGTTTTAGCTCCAACTGACCCAACTGTTATTAACCCTAATAACCCAGGAACTTGGGAAAGTATACGCACGGCGCCAATTATCGAAAAGCCGCGATACTTTACTAAACAAGAAGCTGATGCTTGTAAAAAAATCGCTACTCAGAAAACT
This sequence comes from Calothrix sp. PCC 7716, assembly GCF_019977735.1. Taxonomy (GTDB): domain Bacteria; phylum Cyanobacteriota; class Cyanobacteriia; order Cyanobacteriales; family Nostocaceae; genus Dulcicalothrix. The sequence continues at coordinate 3,930,948 of NZ_AP025018.1, forward strand.
GAGGAAGCAAGACAAGCGAAACGTGCTTACAAGTCGCTATCCAAAATCGAAAAAGCTGATGCAACAGTTCACAAATCACATCGTAAATATCAAGGCAGTGTGGCTGATAACGAACTAACTAAACTACGTTCTAACGCTCGTTTAGGTAGAAAATTACACGCCCAACGCCCTGAGTATGTGCGGATGAGTGAAGGATTGCAGCGTGCCGATGAGTCGGCACAGAGGCGTATTGATGAACTAAAAAGCAAGGTTAAGGAGGCTTACTAAAAATGGCAAAGGTGATGTACCTTTTTAGCTGCTTCCTGCTGGGGTGCATCACCTCTTCAAGTGTTGCCTACCTCAGTTCGTTACATGTTTCGCTTTCAAAAGTTACAGCAGCAATATATATAGTATTGTTCGCTGTTTGGGCGTTAAGTTGGCTTGCTGATGATGCGATAGCCCCTTATCTAAAACTTAAACAACACGACTACTACGGACTATTAATAGCGGTTGGTATTGCGCTTGTAACAGGAGGTGCAATGCAATGGTTACTTGGGTAAGAGCTAACACATTGCTCGGTGTTGCGGCGGTTGCTTGGCTAGTCGCACTTGCCCCTGCTGGCAAAGTTGGTAAAGGAATTGCTCACGTTGTAGCGCTTACTTCTGCTATTGAATCAGTGCGCTACAGCAGGAAACTTGTACTACAGCAAACTAGATTTGCAGCAATGCGTTTGATGAATACCGAGCTTGAACAAATTGATTTGACGCTGCAAACCCGCGCGCAAGAGCAAGTATTGCAAGAAATGTACGGCTTACAGTCAACTTACAGCCCGGAAGTAAGGGAGGAGCTAGAGGAGTCGCTAGAACACCTAGTCAACGAGCCTGCTGCAAAACATGACCACGAAACTTCCGCTTACACTTCCCAGAAACTGCTATATACAGCAGTTAAAAAATTATTGGAAACTGGGAAGTCGGAAACCTACATAATTGAAGAAGTGCTGCACATGGGAGGCAGAAAGTTTTCAGAAGGTAGCAAGTTATTGAGAGAATTATTGCAATTAGGGGAAGATAAGGGCTGGCAATGAAATCACCAATACAACAAGCTAAAGAGCATATTCTAAAGGTACTCAGGAGTGCTGAACGGGACATTAAGCACATAATCTATCCGTGCTTGCCTCAAGATTTGGCTGATTATCGAAGCGCGCTTGAACTGATAGAAGTACAGCGGGAATTTAACCTTCGCGGCATTACTGCGAGTGCCGAACTGCATACAAAATATGAAAGCAGAAAACCGAAAATAGTAATAGCAACTTATGAGGATGTTATAAACGGAAACCTTGATAACTACTTAAAGCAACGAGAAATGTATTAGTCCATGAGTATTAAACTTAGAGAAGATACAACACCCGCAACGTGCCAAAAATGCGGCGCGTCTAACGTCATTTTTGATGGCGAATATGGTTATTACAAATGCAAAACTTGCGGGGACTATTGGGCATTTGATAAAGACGACCCGGACTACCAAGAACACGCGGATATATGCCCTAGCTGTGGCTACGATAACGATTACCCGCGCGTTGTTGAAACTAGAGAGTGCTTGAGATGTGGCTATGAGTGGTAATAAAGAATTTAAAAAGGGTTACTACCTATGCCCAATATGTAGTAGAAAAACTCTTCATGATTGGGTTTGTCCTTGGGACGTTCAAATGTTTGAAACTCTCCCAGACAATACACCAATACCTGACGATATTTTTGTTTGCTTGAATTGCAATAAATGGGATATTGACGAAAATGATGAAACCTAGATTTTGGGTTGATGCAATGGAAAAAAATCCGATTCCAAATTTTTATAAACCGCCTATGGGTGTTCCTTTGTATTGGAGGGACGAACAAAGCGGACAATTAGAAAATGCAATATTCGCTTATTTTGAATTTGTCACTAAACAAACTTCTCAACCTCCAAATGAAACTCAAATTTTCCTCATCCGTTACTATTTCGAGCATTACATCATGGCGCCATGCTGGCAGGAAGATGAAAATGGTACTCTTCTTAAGTTAAGAGCAGAAACTAAAAATATAAATTCGGTTGATGCTATTTCCGCTTGGTTAACTCTTGCATCTGAAATAGCACTTGACCCATTGTAATCGCCTGACGAGCCGGATTGACCCGCCGGCGAAACACTGCCCTCGTTGGTAGTGTAGCGACTTGGGTGACTAAGGCGCCAGTATCAATAAAAGTAATTTAGGGCTTTTAAGAAGAAACAAGCGCAAGCTTTTATAATTTCGCAAGCTCGGTTACTTGTTAATACTGTTATCCTGCTGCCTTGAGAGTGAATTAAGCTCTGCACGGGCTTTTTTGCGGTTCGCAGGCATTTTTGCAGGGTTATTCAATTCGACCGTAACACCCGCATGAAAAACACAATTAGAGTATTGGGACTTGATGTAAGCAAGTCTTCAGTTTCCGCATGTCTTCTTTTGGAGAAGCCTGACGAACCACGTCAATTTTATTACAATTACAACTTTTTAAAGTTATTTGCCGACAAAGAAGGTATAAAAACATTACTTGAATTAAGACCGGATGTTGTACTGCTTGAACCAACAGGAACTAACTACAGCCGTATTTGGAAAGAACATCTAGAAAAAGTTGGCATAAAAGTATTGCACGTTGGACACAAGGAATTACGGAATTATAGGGCTTACCACCTGGGATTACCGGATAAAGATGATAATGCTGATTCGCTTGCGTTGGCTTGTTACTGGTTTGACTATAATCACCTCTCTAACCGATTTGTTGCCAATCTCAACTCTCAAATTATTCGCGTTCGGGAATTGGTACTACGGCTAGAACATTTAAACAGGATTCAATCACCGATAATTAACCGATTACGCCAGGATTTAGCGTGGCAGTTTCCAGAAGCTGCATTAATTACCTCAAAACGGGGTAAAGACGGTTTAACTCCTTTACTGTGGGGATGGATTGCTAAATTACGCGACTCTAGAAAGTATGATGCTTTTTACAAAAGAAGTATAGGGCTTGGCTTAGAACAATCCACAAGAGACCGCGCGCTTCTTCTATGTAACCTACAACAGCAAGAATTTACCGTAGAAAGCGAACTTCAACAGCTATTATCAGAGGCTTGCTTTGTACCTTACTACAAAGTTTTCAACAAATTCTGTTTTGGTTCTCGGTTGTCATCAATTCTTATTGCTCACATTTACCCGTTAGAAATTTTCCTCAAGGATGGTAAGCCAGAAATTAAAATTTGTCGTGGACGTATTTCAGGTAAACCAACTAAACACCATATATCGCTACGGAAATTTCAAAAAACTTTAGGCATGGCGCCATCTCAGGAACAGTCAGGAGATAAAAGGGCAGTCAAGGCTAACAATGGCTCTAAATTGTGTAGAAAAGCTTTGTGGCAATGGGTATTTGCAACGTTGGAGCCAAGAAAAAGAAAAGTTAAAAACGAAATAATCAATACTCTTTGCACCTACTTGGATGCCGAAAAAGCGAGCGGCAAGCCAGTTCAATTAATTCGTTCTCGTGTCGCTGCTCGCGCTGTCAAACTATTGTTTCGTGAATTAGTAAAAGAATTAAATGATGCAAATTCTACCGACTGATGTTACTTTTACCATGTCTCGCAATGCTGGTGAGGGGTGCTTATGTTCAAGATGCTTACTACCAATTATTAGTGAGGCGCCAGTAAAAGTCATCCCTACAAACATTAAAAACCTGCCAAGCGGAAATTATGAATTTCGCTATCACCAAAAATGCTTAAAACCCCTTAATAAAGGGGGCTGGGGAGAAAATTACAAAAACTTACCGTATTAATTTTACTTTAGTAGCATGACTCACGTGAGGGAAAACGTTTTCTTAGAGTGAAATTATAAAGTTAAATCTTGGCGCCAAACAATCTCGTCAATATAGAGAAACATAAGCACGAGTGCAAAGGTGAAGCATTATGTCAAATAATCACAACCATCCCAGAGACTTCGACTCGGTACTAGGTGGGAACTTTCCACCCCCAATAGATAGCGTAGTGCTAGGTGGAGTCGAGGGTATAAAGCGTCGTTTATCGAACCCAGTAGTAAAAACGCGAGTTGTCGCACTACTAGAAGCGCTCAACTACGGAGAAGAAGGGTTAGATTTAGTAATTCAAAGTCTACGCGATGAATCTAGTTTAGTACGGCGCCTTGCATATAAAATACTAACTCGTAGCACGGCGCCGAATATTCAACAAGCGTTACAAGCATATAAACCGTGGGTATTGGCAGAACGCTTACCACGAAACAAAAATCAGCAAATGTTTGCAAACCGCAAAATGGTAGACTTTGATCCAGCTACAGGTATAGCAGACCCTATAAATAATGCTTATGCACTTCGCTGCGAGTATGACTCATCTCATGATGAAAAGAATATGGCAGAAAAAGTCACCGAATTATCGAATGACCCAAATGCAGGAAAATTAGAAGCATTGGTCATTGGTATGTGGAACGAACCGTATGAAAATAGTTCCAGCAGTATTATAGATGCTTTAGTAGAAGCAAAAAATCGCTTTACAAATCTTAAAGCACTTTTTATTGGTGACATGACTGGTGAAGACTGTGAAATATCTTGGATAATACAAAGCGATATTAGTCCAATACTGCGTGCGTATCCTAATTTAGAAATATTGCAAGTTAAAGGAGGAACACATTTAGCATTTAACCCTCCTATACGCCATGATAACTTGAAAGCACTAATTGTAGAAACAGGTGGATTAAGTCGAGTTACTGTAGATGAAATATGTACGATGAATTTACCAGCGTTAGAACATTTAGAAATATGGTTTGGTAGTGCCAACTATGGTGGAGACACTTGGATAGAAAATGTTAAGCCAATTTTAGAAGATTTAATCTTTCCTAATTTGAATTATTTGGGGTTATGTAACAGCGAATTTACTGATGAAATAGCTCATGCTATTGTATATTCTTCCTTACTCGACTCTATAAGTATACTTGACTTGTCAATGGGAACGTTAGGAAATGATGCAGCACAAGTTTTACTTGATTGTCCAAAAATCAATAATCTTGACATGTTAAATTTAGATGATAATTTTTTGTCTACGGAAACACTCAAAAAGTTTTTCAAGCTTGATGTGGAAGTTTTTTCAGAAGAACAAAAGGAAGAAGACGAAGATTATTACATTAATGGTCGCTATTGTTCAGTAGCTGAGTAAACTCATACGACCTCTCTCTTCTTTATGGGAGAGAGTAATGGATATAAAATTAATATTAAGCTAAGTTCGTTATTTATTTGCATCACTTTTGTTTTAAAATACGCATCGAACAACTGTGTCTCACACCATACGGTGAAAAAACTATATGAACTAAATTGTTGTCTTATTGCTGATAAACAAGAAGATGATTTTGAGCAAGGATGTGGAAAGTCCCGTTAATATGCACTTCATAAATAATACAACTAACTTGCACTCATTTCTTGTGGGGTGGGCATCCTTGCCCGCCTTATGTTTGAAACGGGCAGGGATGCCCATTCCACAAGAGATTAATAATTAAATTTGGTAAAAACTGCTAATCATAAAATGAACAACCCTAACCAACCCACAAACGTCTCTACATAAATAAAAACCCAGCCTCTTTAGTAGAGACTAGGCGCCACATACATATTATTCAAACAATTGCAGGAAGGATTATGCAGAAATTTCCCCAAGGTTAACTTTGACTACCTTATTCTTTTCAGCTTCAGACTTAGGTAGGGTTAAATTTAAAATACCATCTTTGTATTCAGCGGTTACGGCAGTATTTTGGATGCGCGCGCGTAAGGGGATTACACGTTGGAACTTACCGTAGTAAAATTCGCTTCTAACTTTACCGTTTTCATCAGTAAGAGTTTCTGTTTTGCGTTCAGCTACCACTTTGACTGCATTTTCGGTTACTTCGATATCTACATCTTTAGCTTCAACACCAGGTAGTTCTAGTTTTAGATGTACTGCTTCATCAGTTTCATACAGTTCAGCAGCAGGATATCTAAATGTTGGCGCCTGAAGTTCTTCAAATAATGAATCTAGTTGGCGAGTCATTGCGCTCATTTCGTTCCAGGGATTGTAACGTGCTAACATTTTGTGTTGCTCCTTTTCAATATTATTAATTAATTAGTTCGGTTTATTGTTTCGTATGTCCTTATATTAATGGAGCTTCAAAAGGTTGAAAATACGGTTAGCATCACTTTTCTATTTATGAAAACCGAATCTTATTTACTAGATGTTTATTAGTAGTGTAAATACGAAAAATTTAGGTACGGTTAACCTAACAAGTGATTGTACTTCATATCATGGGAGCATTTTAAAGTTCCAGCGTAACTCACATCTTGCACATCTAAGTATAAATTACTAATTAAAAATATATATGTTGTTAATATTACTACTGTCTGTTATTAGTTCATTTTAATGCACTTAAGCTTTTAGCCAATAGCTTACAGCTATTGACGGGTATGAAGTAATCGCATAATTAGTAAATAATATTACATGTAATTATAGAGATACAAGCTTTCAGGTAACAAGATTCCCGACCTCTTGAAGAAGCCGGGAATCTGAGTGTTTTAAGTAAATTTGTGAGAAATTTTGGTTCAGAGAATATGTTATTTAGAACACAAAATTATTGGCATTATTCAGGTCTGCAACTAAAACATTATCTACTCTAATAAACGGTCTCGCCGGAAGTTTTCCAGAACCATCACTGTCAATTAGAATCTGAGTATCTCGTCCTCTCGCACCAAAAGATATGTAGCCATCGGCGATTGCATTAGTTCCGTTGTAGCCACCTGGAACAATACTATCAAGCAATTCAGTGAAGACAAACTTATCGGCGCCTACTGTAAAGTCTAAGATGTTGTCGCCTTCATTAATGCTGTTGCCATTACCATATAAGCTGGTGTAAACAATCAGGTCATTACCTGCGCCAGTGGTGATATCGTCCTTACCCTCAAAGCCAGTAATTCTGTCACCAAAGGAAGTCCCCACCAAATTGTCCTTACCAGATGTGCCATTAATCACATTTATTAAGTTAAACCGAGCGACAACGGGGTCATGATCGCTATCCTGGTCGGCAAACTCTGAGTTAATGTGAACTGCATCAAACCCATTCAGGTTATTAAACAAATTGTTACTGACCAAAATGTGATCCAGTGTTTGAGCATTGCCCTCAAAATTGTAAGTATAACGCTCGTTCTGGGGTAGCGTTTCAATCAGGGTATTTAATCCCCCAGCTTCTAAAATACTTAGTGGGTTAGAGAACTCAAAGTCATTCAAGTCACCCGCTACAACTACGTTGGCATTGGGGTTAATTGCTAGAATACTCTGAACAAAGTCTCTCACCTCTGTAGCTTGCTGATTGCGCTGCGCCTCACTAGTGAGGGCAGGTGGTTGATTGACTCCAAAAAGTGGTTGGTCGCCACCTTTGGAGTTGAAATGGTTGCCAACTACAAACACGGTTTGACCGTTGAAAATAAATTCGCCAACCAGAGGTTTGCGACTGTTGACGAAGGCATTGCCATTCGAGGGGTCAGTATCAAGGATGCGGCCAGGGCTAGCAGAAAGCTGGGGAATACCACCGACGTTGTTAACTGTGGTGTCAGTAGTAGAGCCACCACCAGGACGATCTACAAATTGTACTCGGTCGGGGTTGAAGAGGAAACCGACGCGGATATTACCACCAGGTTGACCACCGTCTTGGTCGTCTACTGGGTTAATTTGACGAAATTCATAAGCGGGACCCCCGGCAGCTGCAATTGCATTAATTAATGTGTTGTAGGTTACAGTGGCATCTACTACACTGTCATTCGTCGGCCCATTGTTGTCCTGAATTTCTTCTATATTAATGATATCGGGCGCTTTGAGGTTATTAACAATCCGGCTTGCGATGTTGTTAAAGCTGGCATCACCTGGGTCAAGGTTTTCTACGTTAAAAGTCGCAACGGTAAGTTGGTTAGCTACGGGAGCCAGGTTGGTCACTTCTCGCTGCAAACCACCAGAGATGACACTAGGCAAAGCTTGAGTATTCAACAGCTTGAAGTTACTAAAGCTATAGTCAATTACCCCAACAATCGAACCGTCAAACCTGTCTGCCACGTTCACTTGTGGTTCACCGTTGATAATTGCATCATCAATAATGATTCGTTCTGGATTAAAGTCACCAGGCTGAATTACAATCCCACCACGAGCAGTGCGAGTGCCAGCATTGGCGCCATTATCTGCTAAAACTGGGATTTCGCCGAAATCATTCGTTGGTCCGACAGCCACGGCATTGTTAACCTGTACTAGCATCCCTTCTAAACTTTCGTAGAAGTCGATACCGTCTTGAGCGGGGTCAAATAGTGTACCAGCATTTTCTACATTGCCACCCGCTGCATCATTACTAATTACCTGGGTGGGAATTGCCCGTCCGCCGTTACCAAGAATAGTGGCAGTTGGCAGAGGATTGCCAGTTGACACTGTGGTAATCGTTGGGCTGGAAATCTGAGTGGTAGTGAGGTTATTAGTACCGCTGGAACCACCAGGGCGGAACTCACTTACCGTACCGCTAACTAAAATCGAGTTACCGACACTTACTGTTGGTGCAGACGAGGTAAAAACAAAAATGCCCTCTGAGGTGGCATCATTATTATCAGGGTTAGGGTCTTGCAGGTAGAAGCCATTGGAGCGTAATGCCGTTACGACACCAGGAACGTTGTTCACCCTCTGACCATTTAAAGGAGAGATGTGAGCGGCGCCTTGAATTTCATGGATACGAACTGGAGGAGCAGTATCGTTGTCTGCAATAGTCACAGTTGCCGTGCCAGAACCACTTAAATCGTAGTCAGCAGTATCAACTAGCGTCAGTGTTACTGTCTCAGCATCTTCTACTGTACTATCATCAATAGGCGTAATCGTTATATCTACAAACGATTGACCCGCCGCAATTGTGGCAGTGCCATTTAAGTTAGGCGTGTAATCAGTATCATTTGTCGCTTGACCTGCACCCGTAGCAACGGTGTAATTTACATTTAGGGAGGTGCTAGTATCACCTGTCCGCGTAATTCTAAAAGTACCTGGATCAGATACTGCTTCTGCTGCTAAGTTATCTGTTGCTTGAATTGTGACAGTTGTTCCTGTTGGCGGGGTAACTCCTCCTGCCGAAATACTAAAATTATCGATTCCTAAGCCGTGGTCATTACCAGCATCGTTTATGTCTTGCCAGCGAAGCCATATTTCTTGATTTGGGGCAATGGTTATACCACTCAAGGTAGAAGACAAAATAGTGCGGTTAGCAGTTGCATTGCCATCTAAGGCGCCAGCAGTTGCTGTGGCAACTGGGCTAATAAAGTCTAGGGAGTCAAAGTCAATCCAAGTACCACCAGTTATACTAGGTGCGCCAATTTGATATTGAAAATCTAATTGTTGAGGGGTGGTATTGCCGCCATTTCTCCATTGTTCACCTACATAGTTAATGTTGAGTGAGTTAATTGTGTTAGCCGTATTGTTGAGAAAGCGAACTCCATAAAAAATCGTGCCAGTGGTGCCAGATGCTACAGACCCCAAAGCTCTATCAGTGGCAGAAGCGCTACCAAAGCTGTAGAGCGCTCCTGTATTGCTTGAACCAGTACTTGCATTGTAGGTTGATCTGTTGGAGTACCAGCCGTCAATAGTCAAGTCATCAGTCCATGTGTTATTGGCGCCTGAATTGAGTAACAAATCAAAGTTCTGAGAATAGGAACTGCTCAAATTAATTGCGGGCATAGAAACACTCGGTTGTTATAAAGGTTAAGAATCAATATTTCAGTAAATCGAAGTTGAAGCGCTTGAAGTAGGGATACCCGTAGAAGACTTTCTACTAGCTATTATTATCAACAGCCAGTTGACATATGAGTATGCGTGGATGCCAAGAGGCGACCTAATCATTTCAATTGATAACACGAATTAATTGCATTAGTTCTTTCAAAACAACTAAGCGATATCCCGCAAATTAGTTTTTATCAAGAAACACCTAAATAGCATAATTCCACAAATTAATCATCTAATTGAATTGCCAGGTGATGCTACAAAAAGCAGTAGCACGCAAAACTTCAACAAGTCTTATAATTTACAAAACCTATAATGTATCCTACTTAATAATCGTAAACAATAAGTTAAGCTCACTTTAAAAGTTGACTGCAAGCAAATTTTCTCAACGAAAAAGGTCTAGAGCAACAAGACATCCGTAACCTTTACCGCTTCATAGATTGGATTATAATATTACCAAAGGCGTTGGAAGAAGAGTTTTGGCAAGATTATCAGACATTTAAGCAGGAGGACACTATGCCTTACATAACCTCAGACAAACGGGTTGAATTCAAACTTGGACAACGCGAAATCGTTTTTGGTCAATTACAAGAACAGTTTGGAGACCTACCAGAGAGTGTAATATCAGATATTAAAGCTCTTTCTCGTCCTCAATTAATGTTATTAAGTAAAGCGATACTTCGTTTTACATCAATTGATAACTTAGTTAACTGGTTGCAAGCAAACCCACCATTACCCGATGACCTCACAGACAGATTCATCTAAATAGCACTCATTTCTTTTATACTTCTCTTGTGGAGCAGCCTTCCAGGCTGCTATTATTATATAGTTCACAAGTTTGGATTACTCAGTGTCAGCATTAAATTCGGTGCCTACTAGTAGCATTAAAAATTGAAACTTCTTTTTCGAGACATTTTCTTCATACCATCGGTCATTACCCACCTTATACCGTTTTGATGTGAAGATGCATATAATTTAGCTTGCGGAGGCAGGCTTTGTATCAATAGCCCCAGGCATATTGCCTGTGGGCGTTATATGCAGCCTCCCAATGCCGCAAGCGTAAACAGTAGGGTCGCGCGTTAAGTAATTCCTTTTAAATTTGCATAACTTCTTGCGATACTCCAAAATCTTGCTTTCCCGCACTTATTACTACTAAAGGAATCGCAGGAAAGGGTTTTGCGGCTCGTGCTTGCTGAAGCTGCATTATTATCTTGTTAAGCAAAACTGAAATTTTAGTTTTTTAGGTGTTTTGCTAAATATTGTTGGCAAAGTCATATTTACCTCCACGCTCAAGCGCGCGTTTATAAGCGGGTCGTGCATGAATACGCTCGACAAACTCTTTAATTTTTGGTCGGTTTTCGATTTGTTTGAGTTGGGCATCTAGAAGTTCGAGAGGAAAACTCATTTGAATATCAGCAGCAGTAAATTCCTCGCCTGTAAACCATGTACTTTTTTGAAGTTCGTTTTCTATATAGTCATAATGAAGCTTGATTTGAGGTGCAACAAAGGCGCCCATTGCCTCACTATCTCCTGGTCCAAAACGGCTCAAAATGAGGTTCATAAGCAGTGGTGGCATTGCAGAGCCTTCGGCATAATGTAGCCAATAGGTATAACGTAGACGTTCTGGAGTATTAGGTGCCGGAATTAACCTACCATTGCCATAATTATTTACTATGTATTCGATTAAGGCGCCGGACTCAGCAAGTGTAATTTCTCCATCTGTAATTACTGGTGACTTACCAAGCGGATGAACTTGACGTAGCTCTAGAGGCGCCAGCATAGTTTGTGTATCACGCTCGTAGTATTTAATTTCGTATTCGATGCCTAATTCTTCGAGCAGCCATAGCACACGCTGCGACCTAGAGTTGTTGAGATGATGAACAACGAGCATAAAATGTTTCTCCGTGCGTGGCAATTGATTGCTACTAAACTTCGCCTAACCCATAACTTATACAATACAACTGCATAAAGGTAATTCTACCTCTGGGGGGTTTCAAGTTTTGATACCTGAAAAATTAAATTAATCACATCTTGATTTATATTACAGTCAATTTACTGTACCACTTTAAGGCGCATTGCTTTAGATTCGTGCCCGATTGGCTCTCAACAAGAATAAAATTTTAAAATAAACATCATTTTTACAAAAAAATTCTGACTCTTGTATATAAAATAATTGCATAAGTATTTTTGCAATTACAGCAATAATAAATTTACTGAATTCTAATAAACTTAGTGTGTAAGTATACTTGAGAAGCTGCCTGGTTAATGATACATACTATAGTAGATTCTTATTAGTAAAATAGATATTTTAAATTTTATAAAAACAATAAGTCTCGACCTTGCATTCATGAGATGGCATTCGCTGTTGTGTTTATTTGTTGCAGAGGAAGAACTAAGCTATGACGAAAATTAAGCAGCTTAAAAAATTACTTGATAAATCAGGAAATATTTTTGAATCTGAAGCAAAATTGTCAAAAGCTAGCTTTGAGTTAGCGGTTGCTTTAGGTTTGCTAAATTCTTCTATAAATCCAGTTACAGCGAGAATATCTTTTGTTGGATTCACAAAAAAAGGATTAAAGCTTTATCAGAACAAAATACGAAAGCAACTTGACATCGCAGAATGGGTAGAAATTGCGTTTACTTTGGCTTACTTAGAAAGTTTTGAAGCTTTAGTTCAAAGGAACGATTGGTTGAAAGTAAAAATTAGTGAAATGGTTTCATACCAAGAATTATTTTATAAATATCAAAATTTAAAAGATTACCCAGATATATCTAAAGAATCTAATCAGCTAAGAGATGAAACTCAGTATGAAATGAAGCTGTGGCAAGACAAAATTAAGAATGCAGTTAATAAAATAGAGCTAATTAATTACAATAATAAGTTAATTAAAGAAGCTCTAAAAAACTTTTCAGAATCGTCATTAGGAAGCGCATTAACAAATCTAATATCAATTTATCTTGAGCAAACTGAACTAGATACACATATTATTTCTATTATAACAGGATGGGTAACTTGGGAAACTCAAAAACTTGTTGAATCACTGTTATGCGATGAGCAAGAGAATTTTTTCGCGCAAGCCAAAGTATACAAAACTACAACACAGGAAAACAAAATCAATCAAAAATTTAAAAGTATTGAATCTTACCTAGCTAAACATATTTGTACTAGTCAAAATGAGTCTTGGCAAGTTTTTGATAAAGTAAAAATTCCTGATATCTACATACCGCTTAAATGTCATCTACTCAATTCCAATGGTAAAAAAAAGGAACATCTACAATCAGTCGATTTGAAAACCTGGGCTTTTGAACAGCTTACAGACCCAAACAGAAATAACCGAGTAATATTTATTCAAGCTGAGTCAGGACGAGGAAAAACTGTTTTCTGTAAAATGTTTGCGAGTTGGGTACAAAAACATTTACATCCTATTTGGACACCTATATTAATTCGGCTACAAGATATTGATACTTTTGATGTTGATATTGAGAATATTCTCCGCACGGCCATTAAAGAAGATTTTGTTCAACATAACGATGATTGGTTAACTGACTGTCATACAAGATTTTTGTTTATATTAGATGGTTTTGACGAATTACGTTTGAAAGAAAAAAATTCTGGTAGTATTGAAAAGTTTATTAGAGAAATAGGAAACTATCAAGAAGAGTGTCAAACACGCACGAATCTTGGACATAGGTTTTTAGTTACAGGTAAAAAATCTGCTTTGCATAGTATCGAACAATTTATGCCCAATAATTTAGAACGGGTAGAAATTGCTTTGATGGATAACCGACTTCAAGAGCAATGGCTAAATAAATGGGGTAAATTAGTCGGGCAAGACAAAGCTAAAGCGTTTCAAGATTTTTTACAACTAGAAAACTGTCCACATATATGGAAGTTGTCACGAGAACCGCTATCATTACATCTTTTAGCAGTAATGCATCGGGATGGTAAATTAGTTTTCAAGATGTTTGAAGGGGTTAGTAGTAGTGTTCGTGCCAAAATCTTGATTTATCAGGCTATCTTAAATTTAGTATTAATACAAGTTCAAGAAAATAATTATAGCGTTAGTAATAAATTGAATATTAACGATTTGCGACGTATTTTTACCGAAGCTGGATTATGTGCTATCCAATCTGGTAAGGAAATAATTTCAATTACAATGATTGAGGAACGTTTGAAAGGTAGTGCCATAAATAAAAAATTAGACAAAGCTGGATGGCGCCCCCTGAAAGGTTACAGTGAAAATCTTTTGAATAATGCTTTTATAGTATATAAGCTGCAACTTCTTCCAGATTCTGAAACAAACGAAGGATATATAAAATTTGTTCATAAAAGCTTTAGCGAATTTTTATATGCCAAAAGGTTAGCTGAAAGTTTGAGGAAATGGACGCAAGTCAACCTGTTCAGTAAAGACCAACAACCTCTGATTACTGATAACCAGCTAGCAGAGGAGGTTTATGATTTATTTTATTACTCTGGTCTCACACCAGAAATTGTTGAATATTTAATAGCTTTGCTTGATTATGATTATAATCAGATAAATTTAATAGATACATTATTTAAACGCTTAAAACATTTTTATACTTACTGGTGTAAAGGAAGGTTTATCAATGCTTATCCCCAAAACTTTCCTCCAAATAAAATATTACACACAAAAGCCCTAAGTTTCTCTGGACTGAGGGAAATAGATATATATACTGGGCTAAATGTGATGATTCTGCTTTCAGAATTATATCGTTATGCTCAAGCACAAGATGCTTTAAAGGATAAAATTATTTTTTATCCTTGTGGACAAAAAGATAGTGATTATTTTGAAGATGATTTATTTTTTTGTATAATCAGCTATAGCAATAGTATTGATGCACATACTTTTTTAGACACATTAGGTTACTTTCTTAATAATGCACAACTTAGCGGCGCCCAGCTTAGTAATGTAAACCTTAGTAGTATACAATTTCGTGGTGCAAACCTAAGTGATGTAAATTTCAGTGATGCCAACCTGAGTTTTGCAGATCTAAGTGGCGCCAACCTTAGTTCTACAGATTTAAATAATGCAAATTTAAGTCATGCCAATCTGAGTAATGCAAATCTTGATGGTGCGAATTTAAGTAATGCGAATCTAAGTAACGCAAATCTAAGCAACGCAAATCTAAGCAACGCTAAACTTAACCATGCCAAACTTACTTACACAGACCTCAGAAGTGCAAACCTCTACGCTGCTAGTTGCTATGAAGTAAACTTTAGTGGCGCAACTCTCTGTAGTGCAACGCTTAATTATGCCAGACTTAAAGGCGCCAATTGTAATCACACAGATTTTAGCTATGCTGACTTGACAAACACAAACCTTACAAACGCGCAAAATTTAACTACACAACAAGTCAAAGCTGCTAGTAATTGGGACAAAGCCGAATACAGTCCTGAATTTTTACAAGCAATTACTAACAGCAATGAAATAGAATAGATTTCTTGCTTGTCCTACAAGATTTATACATCTACATCAATAGTACTATTAGAATGTTGGCTCCACTCATTCCATGAACCATCAAAATTACGCACGTTCTTGAAACCCAGTAAATATTTCAGAACAAACCAAGCGTATGCAGAACGTCCACCAATGGCACAGTAAGGAAATATTTCTTTATCAGATGTAACTCCCTTACTTGTAAAAATACTTTGCAGTTCATCGAAGGATTTAAAAGTTCCGTCTTCATTCAAGGTTTGTATATGCTCGATATGCACAGCACCTGGAATATGTCCTGCACGCTCTGTTCCTTCAGGTGGTTTCATCATATAAACTTCACCCTTAAATTCTTGAAGTGTACGCACATCTAATAATACTCGTTCTTTTTTATCAATTGATGACTGAAGCTCTTGATAAAAAACCCTTAAGCTATTATCAGGAGCAGTTGCGCGGTACTGAGTTGGTGTGAAAGTTGACAAATCTTTGGTGACAGGGCGCCCTTCTGCTACCCATTTTTGATGTCCACCGTTAAGAACGCGCACATCTTTGTGTCCAAATAATTTTAATAGCCAAAATATCCAGGCGCCCGTTCCAGGGTAACTGCCATAAGCAACTACAGTTGTGTCATTTGTAATACCTGAGTGCGAAAGTAATTTCTCTATATTACTTGTTTCTAAATTCATACTGAAGTTTGGCTGTAGTAAATCAGTCATGTAATTCCAAAAGATGGCGCCGGGAATATGAGCATCTTTGTATGGTTCTGGACTAGCATCTACTTCCACAATGCGAACATTGGGATTGTTGAGATTATCTTCTAACCATTGCGTATCAATAAGAACTTCAGGGTGAGCGTATTCAGACATTAGTTTTCTCCTTGACAAACAATATTTTTTACAAATTTTGTCACCACAATGTAGAGACGTTACATGTAACGTCTCTACAGAATTTGGTTTATATCGGTTTCAACATCCTTTGGAAAAACCACATGCTGTACCCGATGAACCAAAGTTGTAGAAATGTTGAACAGTGAAAAGCCAATTAGTGGATGTAACACGCTTATGTTCAGAGGTGACTTCAGGTGGATAGTTATAAATTGTAGTCCTAGAAGTACTAAAGTACTTATTACTAGTTTCCGCACTCGTTGGGGGAAAGGGCTGATAAAGACCCATAAAAGCATGATTGGCACCAGTATGCTGTATCCACGCACTAACAAAACATGTATATTCCACCACTCAGGGTTGTAAAAGTATGCGAGTCCAACAGTTAAGACTTGGGCAATTAAGCAAAGATTGAAAAGTAGAGCTAAAGCGTAAAAGCCAAGTTGGCGCCAGTTAGTAGTCTGCATGGGGCTACTTAGATTAATAGTCATATTAAAATAATCTGATAAGTTGTTACATTGGTTAGTTAAAGCTAATATAGTGTTGACTAATAAACCTTGCCTAGTCCTCGAAAGTGTACAAGTTTGACCTATGGCGCCTAATACGTTGCAGTCTTTACTAGCTGAGATTCAAAATGCCAGCGACGAGTATGAGTTAAAGCAGTATGTCAAAACAAGAGCAGGCCAATATTTTGCAGCAAAACGTTCAAGTTTATTTTTCTTGAGCGAAATGCCGTTAATTGACAAGAGTACCCCTAGAATTATCAGATTAGCTTTATCTGTAGAACACAACCCTGTTTTACGTTACGTGGTTGAGAATCACGCACCAGTTCACGAAGAGTTGTTGTTACCACCTGGAGTTTGGAATAATATATGTCCGCGTGGCGACCACGGTCATGTTATGGCAGGTCCAATTATTAGCAACGGTCATTTAATTGGAGGACTTGCTTTTACACGCAACCGCGAAGATTCTCCTTTTGATTCTCGAAATATTGCTGATTTGACGGCTATGAGCTTACATTTATCAACCTGGCTGGCAACAACTCAATTACAAGCAAAAAATTCAAATCCATCAAATTATATAGCAATAAACAAATTAACAGCGCGCGAAGTTCAAATTGCAGAACTAGTAGCACAAGGATTAACTAATGCAGAAATTGGCACCAAGCTTTGGATTCAAGAAAATTCTGTCAAACAAGCTTTAAAAAGAATGTTTCGTAAACTTGATGTTGCATCGCGTGCGGAAATGGTAGGAAAACTGTTTGCTAATACAAAACATAATTATAATATAAATAGCTAAAATATACACAGATGATGTGTAAGTAATATATTATCATTATCAAAATGGCAATAACCTAATAAATGCATAATTTCATCAAACCTCAACCCATTAAATAAACAGACCTAACGTCTGAGTCAGCGCTTCAACTTTTTTGGAGCAGCGATTAATACCATGTTATTTTATTATTACAGTATGTAATATGGTTAGTCTACCTGCTTTGGAGGAGGCGCCGTATCTAGAAATTTTGTTACCATACGTGGTCAAAAGCTTTTTCACTCGTAGTTTAAACTCTTTTTTTGCGCCCAATAGTTCTTTGCGGTTTATTTCTCTCTCTGTGTCTTTGTGTCTCTGTGGTAAAAAATGTATATGTCACTGCACAGGCAGGATGCCCGTGCTACAACCTAAATTTGATGACATGAAGCACTAGCTCAGTTGTTACTATCTGTATAATCCGTACTTACAGTAACAGAAAGCCAAGCATTCAAATCCGTTTTGACCCATTCCAGTTTTTCCTGAATTAGGCTTATGGCATCGGCGCCTAATGCCAGTCGCATCGGTGGATGAGGACTTTCCACAGCTTGAATGATGGCTTGCGCCGCTAATTCTGGATTGCCAGGTTGCTTACCATCCATCTCTTTGAACCACTGCAATGAAGCACCGCTCACGGTCGCATAGGCATCAATGGATTGTTCTGCTGCTGCCAGAGAACGTCTGTTAAAATCTGTGCGAAATGCCCCAGGTTCAATTAAAGTAACTTTAATTCCAAAGGATTCAACCTCAGACGCCAGGGCTTCAGACGTACCTTCTAGGGCAAATTTAGTGCCACAGTAGAGGCTGCTTCCACCAAATCCTACTAATCCTGCTGTGGATGACATATTCACAATGTGACCGCTGCCTTGCTGACGCATCACAGGCAAGACAGTTCGCATTAGACGGAGTGCCCCAAAGAAGTTTGTTTCAAAATATTGGTGAATATAATCATCACTGACTTCTTCGAGTGCGGCAATTAGTCCATGACCAGCATTGTTGACCAGTACATCAATTCTACCAAATGTGGCGATTGCTGTATCAACCGCTGCTTGTATGTCTTGGGATGATTTTACATCCAGACGTACAGCCTTTGCGGTCTCTGGATATTGCTCAATCAAAGCGCGAAGTTGCTCTGGTTTGCGAGCAGTAGCAAGTAGGTAGTCGCCCTTCTTCAACACAGCTTCTGCTAGCGCCCGTCCGAACCCTGTTGAACATCCTGTAATCAACCAAACTTTAGGAGCGACACGATTTTTGTCTAAATTCATTTTTTTTCTCCAATACAAAAACGATAACTATTATTTGTTTACATGTGAACTTTGATAAACGCGCGCAGCCTTATTTCCTAGAGTAAAAACTTCCGATAAATATGTCCAATATAATTTTTGTCTTAGAATAATACTTAAAAAGTATTATACTTTAAACGGTTAAGATTTGAACTTTACGAAAAGATTGAAACTTGAGACTTAACAAGCTATTCAGCTTTTCTTTTTTATCTGTATTAGCTAAGTTAATACAGTTAGATATGGCAGCTTTAAAGTCGGAAAAATGTTCATAGTATTTAGAGTACAAACATTCTTTTTTCACATACCTCCACAAACGTTCTATTAAATTTAGCTGCGGAGAATAAGATGGTAAAAAACATAACTGTATACCCAATTCTTCAGCGTAGTCTTGAACAAGTCTACATCTTTGATATCGAGCATTATCAAGGACAACAGCTATTGGTATGTTTAAACCTAATGATGCTAATTTAAATAACATTTGACAAACGGTTTCTGAATTAATATAAGTTTCGTTTGTTAGAGTAATTATTTCCTTTGTAACTGCATTGATCGCACCAAGAACATTAAATCTTTTACGACCAGGAGGTGAACAGATAAATGTCCTTACAAAGCACCATAAATACCTTAAATACGACCTATATACAAAGTGGGCTGCATCAAGAAAGAAAACAGCCTTATTACCACTACAAGCCTCTTTCAGTAAAGGCTCTAGCTCTTCGACTCTATATTTCTCTTGTTCAATAATCTTATTTTTATCTCCAGACTTTCCCGGCACATGACCCACCTTTAAACATCGTAAACCTGCTCTTTTTAAAAACTCTCTTACTTGTGTAGGGCTACGTTTAATTCCTGTTATTTTTTCTATCGCATCACTAGCTTCTGCAACAGTCGAAGGAGGATGTTTTTTAAAATGTTCTTTCAAAATATCACTATGCTGGTTTAACTCACTTGGTCGTCCCTTATAATCTAATTTCTTAAGTTCTTCTATTCCGCCTAATTGATATTGTTTAATATATTTAGCTAATGTTGCTTTAGTTATTTGACACAAATCACAAATATCTTTATGCATTACACCTCGACTTTTTAAATACATAACTTCCATCTTTTTCTGTACTGATGGATGAGGGTGATAATATCGCTCATAACGCAAATTATCAACATCTTCTTGTTGAAAATCTATTTTTAACATCAGACTCTGCTCCTTGATAACACCCTACTAGTTTTTTAGCTATTATACTTGTTATCGGCGCTACACAAAAGTTTATTTTTTAGCCGTGAACAGTATAAAATGAAATATTTGGGATATAAAGATAAATCAGATGGAACTTCGGCATTTACGGTACTTTGTAACAGTGGCAGAAGAACTACACTTTGGTCGAGCCGCAGAAAAATTACAAATGGCTCAACCACCGCTCAGTTATCAGATACGCCAATTAGAACTTGAGTTAGGTGTCGAGCTTTTTCATCGCACAAAACGCAGTGTTAAATTAACAGAAGTAGGGCAATTATTTTTAGAAGAAGCTCGTCAAATTCTTACACAAGCAGATCAAGCAGTTCAAATTGTTCAACGGGCTTATGAAGGAGAAGTAGGTCGTTTAATATTAGGTTTTGTAGGCTCTGCAACTTACAGTATTCTTCCAGATGCTTTAAAAGCTTTTCGCAAACGATTTCCGCGCATTCTTCTCACCCTGCATGAAATGACAACAGCAGAAACAGTCCAAGCTTTACACGAGAAACGAATTCATCTTGGTTTTGTTCGTCCCCCAGTGAACGATGAGGAACTAATAATGGAATCAGTACTAAAAGAATCATTTATTGTAGCGTTACCAGAATCTCATTCCCTAGCTAAAGAAACAAAAGTATCTTTAAAAATGCTTGCAGATGAACCATTTATTTTATCCCCACGTCATTTGGGTTCGGGCTTTTATGATCAAATTATCACTATATGCCAAAAAGCTGGTTTCAGTCCTCAAGTAGCACAAGAAGCAGTGCAAATGCAAACAATCGTTAGCTTAGTCGCAGCAGAGTTAGGAGTTGCGATAGTTCCCTCTTCTATGCAAAATATTCAACGAGTTGGAGTAATATATAAACATTTGGCAGAAGAAACTCCACAAGTCGAATTGGCAATGATTTGGCGCCGGAATGAAACATCGCCCATCTTACATAAATTTTTAGATACTATAACAGTCTTACATGATTTATAAAAAATTATATCCATGTAGAGACGCGATTAGCCTCAATATTTAAAGTTTATTAGATTTCCGCACACAACATTTTTAACATCATCACTGTTTGCCTAAGTCCTGATTTCAGAAGCGTATCGAGATACTCATCTGTTGTTTTAGGTGGATTTTTGAGAGTTTGACGTTGTTTTTGGGCAGCAGTACAAACAGCTTGTGGGTTCAAGTCAATCAAGTTCTGGACAAAATGATCTGGGTGAACAGCTTTAACCCCATAAGGCAGCAAAGCTTTTAGAGACACCTTTGTGACCTAATACCCCATGTTAAGTTCTTGTGCTTGTGCTGATAACTCAGCTAAAGTTTCCATTCGTGCTGCATCTATACGGTTTTTATAACTAATTACATCTTGAGTCAAAACACGGCGCCGCGAGCCAACTTTTCGATAAGGAATTTCCCCTGATTCTAGTAACTCAACTAAAAAAGGACGGGAAACTTGTAATATATCAGCAGCTTCTTGGGTTGTGAGTTCCTTTTTCATTGAAACTACACTAACAGCGTTACCAGCAGCCATTTGTGTCAATATTTCTATAAGTAAGTTTAATGCCGCTGCTGGTATAGTTACAGTTTCACCCTCTGCGTCATCTAAAATCAGCTTAAATACTCCATAAGAAAGGTTGTTTTGCAAATAGGACTCCAAAATTTGGCTACTGATTTTAGCTATGTTTGTATCTTCTTTCGTAAGTGCTAACTGTTTGACCTTTTGATTTATAGAAAGTGTCATAAATATCCTAGCCCGATCTTATACGGCTTTAGTTACGCTTATATTATAGCATGGTAGAACGAAACAAACGAAATAAACAAAATAAGCGAATATATCTCTACTTATTGTTCAAGAAATGCTTGAGAAAACTATCCATGTTTATGGTTGTCAACACCCTTGGTTATTAGACTCCACGACGACGCATATATTAACAGTGTTATAACCCAAAACCCAACCTATCAAAGGCTGGGTTGATTTGCGGTATATCCGGACGGGTTATTATAAGAAGTTAATTATAGTCATTTGTATAATAGCTACTACAACAAATAGTTTTCGGTTTTCGTAAAATAATCGTGCGCTTTTTTAAAATACAGGTGCCATACTTTTAAACCGTTCGATTCCGAAAGCGGCGCCTATATTGTTTGTGTTAGTATTAGCCTTTGTGTTAACTTACCACTTTACTAGCAAACCAAGCTTTAAACCAAAGTGAAGAAAAGAACATTATTGGTTTTGTAAATCCAGCTTTTGTGATTAATTCGGCTTCTTTTTCTCCTGAAATTGGGAAAGCCGAAGTATTTAATGCATCTAGAAGTTGTTGAAGCTTTTCCTCAGACTCTCCCTTAAATTTAGCATGTTGACAATAAAGATTAAAAAATATGTCAAATTCTTCTGTGTTTTTAGATATAGACATGTCTGCTAAAACTAAAATCCCATTGGGCTTAAGTTTGGTATAAATATCTTGTAAAAGCTGTATTTTTTTTGCTTCATCAAGGAAATGCATTACTAAAATACACGTAACTGCATCAAATAAAGTCTCATTTGATACATCTGATATCAAGCCTTCAATCAATTTAACTTGATTTGTAACATTGGCGTGTTTTACCCAGAATTTTGCAGCTTCAAGCATCTTTGACGATGGGTCAACGCCTGTCATCTGCCATGTGGGGGAAAATTTGGCAAGAGTTTTAATCTCCATCCCACCCCCGGCGCCGACAATTAATATATTGGCATTATCAGGTATATTTAAACTAAGATAGCAGCCAGCAATTTCATACAACGATGCATAACCTGGGACAAGATGCGCCGCCGTCTCGTGGTATTGTTCGGCTTCTGGCAGAAAAGCAACTTTATTGAAATCCATAGCTTAATCAAAAAATGATGTTGTGACTAACTTCAGGATATTTGTTTCATTACTCACCAGTCTTTTAAATTCTTGCCGCTTTATCAAAAACTTGCCCATATTAAAAAATTACAATTTACTTCGATAATTTTTTGGTGTCACTCCAACTAAGCGATGAAATGCTGAAGTAAAATGGCTTTGACTGGAAAAGCCTAGCTTGTAGCTAATTTCTACAATTGGTATTTTAGTTTGACTAAGAAGATGTTTCGCTCGCTCGATACGTTGCTGCATTAAATATTGATGTGGTGAGTATCCCGTAGATAGCTTGAATGCGCGCGCAAAACGATATTGACTCATTTGTACTACAAAAGCTAGTTCAGCAAGGGTTATATTTTCTTCCAGGTGTTCGCTTATATAATCAGTTGCCTGTTTTAGCTTCTGCGCTGAAAGTCTTTGGTGTAAATCATTGATATCAGCACGATTAGCTGAATAATGTCTAACTAAATGTGTTGCTAAAATATTAACGGCTGATTCTACATACAAGAGCCTTGGTGAACCATGTTGAAATTCTTGCCGCAGTTCTAAGCCTAATTGACGAATCAATACATCGCGCGCAGTCCAATTTTCAATAATTTCAACAGTTCCAACTAATTCCTCAGCGACTTCTTCAATTAACGATGCTTCTAAATTTACAACAATCATTTCTAACCGATTTTCTAAAGTTGTCTCATGAGGTAAGTTTGCTGGAAGAATAGAAACATGACCTTGCCTAACATGATTTTGTTTACGTTGTCCTGATGCTGTTTGCCAAGTAGTATGAATCGATGCTCCTTCAAACGGAATCGCAATTTTAAAATGAGGGTCGGTGTGTTCCGCAAAATGTGCAGGATTACTACAACCATAAGAAACACCACCCGAAGGTAATCGCACAATCTTCTCAAAAACTGGTAAAGGCGTATTTTCTCCTGGAATACTACAAAGTAGGCTATCGATTGACATTTGCTTACAACCTCATCCAGTGTTATATGTAAAATCTTTTAGTTGCCTGAGAATTTGTTAATAATAGTATAATCATTCTCAAAATTGCAACAATCTGGCTACATAATCTTATCAAAGCTGCTTTGCTGCTGTTGCAAATGCTTGTGGTATCGAGATGCCATCGGGGAGACAACTTACAGTTGTAATTCCAGCCAACATTGCAGAAACAATACCACCCATATACAAATCGGCGCCTGTCAAGTAAAGTCCAAGAACAGGTGTTTCAGCTTTTGTCCAAGCAGCATTTTGGGGTGTAAACCGTTCTGGAATGGCTGGCAAACCATAAATTCCGCCTTTGTTGTGTCCGGTAAAATGTTCGTTAGTTAGGGGAGTTGAAAGTTCATAATATTCTATAAGATTGGCAAAACCAGGATAGTGTTTCTCTATTTGCTGAATCAATGCTTGGCTAATACGCTCTTTTAATTGCTGATAATCTGTGTCTCGATGCAGCCAGGTTTGATTTTTCCACTTTGTAAATACATCGTAATCTACCCAGGCAATAATTTCAGCAGTGTGTGCTGTTGCTTTGGGGTCTTTTAATGATGGAAAAGATAAATAGCATTGTGGAGGTTGACTATCGAATATCCAATGAAGGCGCCTTTCATAAGTAAGATTGTGGTCAATATTTTCATAAATCCAGTGGTTTTCACCTCGAAAACCGAGCTTTCTTGGGTCATCTCCTAAACCTAAATACAACGTTACGTTTGTAATTGACGAATGCTTTTGAACAAACTGCCGTAATGGCTCCCTAAATGGAATGGGATAATCTGCCGGAATTAGTTTAAGGTAGGTAGTTGCGGCGCCTGTATTAGAAACTATCACTGGAGCATAATATGTCTCTTCAGTCTCTGTTGATGCATTAACCTTGCGAACCTTCACACCAACCGCTCGACCCTTTTCAATTAAAATTTGGGTAACTTCCCGATTTAACAAAAATTGTCCACCTTTTTCTTCTACGATAGCTTTCACACTTTGAGCGATTTTTCCAGCGCCTCCGACCGGGTAATAAGCTCCATTCAAATAATGCATCGCAATGGTGGCATGAACTGCAAACGGACTTTGAGATGGTGGCAAACCATAGTCACCCCATTGCGAAACTAGCAATGCTTTCAATTGGGGATTAGTAAAATTACGATTGAGATATTCCTGTGTTGTCAGGTCTAATTTAATACCGCTCCACAATCGACCCAGATGCCCTATCGTCTTAAATATCCAGTTGCCATTTATACGAATATTGTGCAGAAATAAAGCAGCAGCAGCTTTTTGCAAATCTCGGAAATATTGCTGAATCGCTCGTTTTTCCTCTGGGAATACTCGTATCAAATCATCTTGAAAGCGTTTTGGTTCACCATACAAATCAAACGTAAACTCTGGATAGATAAATCGCTCAAACGGCTCTGGCATCTTATTCCACTGCACACCCTGTTGTGTCACCAAGTCAAAAAGTTGACGCATTGATGAGCCTTTATTCATCTGCCCAATGTAATGAATTCCCACATCCCAATGATATTGCTGTCGCTTGAAATCGTGGGTAAAACCGCCTGCTTTAAAATGACGTTCCAAAACTAATACTCGTTTGCCCCGTAGTTGCGCCATCAAGCTGGCTACTGTGAGGGCGCCCATACCAGAACCAATCAAAATCAAATCGTAGGCGGAATTCTTGGTTGATGAAGCTCGCATAATCATTCTCCTTAAATGTTTACACCGTTAACATTAGATTAGATCAAAATGTTGACAGTGTAAACAAGGAGAGTGCAAACTTTTATTAAGACCTAAAAAGGAAAGGGAAGTATGGCAGAGAAAAGCGCGTATCATCATGGAGACTTACGACAGGCGTTGATTGATGGCGCCATCTCATTAATTGCAGAACAGGATGTTGGTAGTTTGTCACTGCGGGAAGTCGCGCGAAGGGTGGGGGTGTCCCATGCGGCGCCTTACCGACATTTTCAGGATAAAGAGAGTTTATTAGCGGCAGTTGCAGAAGAAGGTTTTATTGGTTTAACGGAAGCAATGAATAGGGGGATAGAACAGGCTCCGGACGATACCCTGAAACGTTTAGAAGCAACTGGAGTAGCATATGTACAGTTTGCTGTTGCTCATCCATCTCATTACAGGGTGATGTTTGATAGTTATCAAGGAGAGCAAATACCCCATCCAGAGCGCGCGCAGGCAGGATGGCAGGCGTTTCAGGTATTATTTAATGCTATTGAAGCAGGACAATCTGCTGGAACTGTGCGAGCAGGAGATACAATGCAACTAGGGTGGGTTGCTTGGTCAACGGTACATGGTTTAGCAATGTTGCTAATTGATGGGCGATTACCTGTATCTCAAGCTCAGGATATTCAAGCATTATCAGAATTTGTTACTCGTACCTTGATTATAGGATTAGCGCACGAGCCGTATTGAAACCCAGCGTAAAGGCATCTAAAATTGTATTTACTTATACATATTTTTTTAAATAAAGTATGGATTCTTGGAACTTCGGGAAGTGCGAGTGCAAATAGCTCATAAAAACTTTTGCGGTTATAATTGCTAGCAATCTAGTAAGTTATATTGGCTGCCGCTTTCACGTTCTTATTAATACTTAAATTCTACAAGCGCTTCCACTGTGGAGCGCTTTTTTATACATATTTTAATTACTCTCAACAAATTCAATTAGGATAAAGCTGCAAATGCATTACTCATCAAATCGCGCTAGAGCTATTTTTTCCGCAGGTGCTAGCTTATACCGATATCTCGTCAATCGAATTTTTAGATAAAGAAATATTTACCGATGTTACAGCAGGAGAAACATACGAAACCGACATATTGGCGAAAGCGCGTTTTTCTAATCAAGATGGGCATTTCTTAATTCATATTGAAAATCAATCATATAAACAACGCAAGTTCGAGCGCAGAATGTATATTTATTTCGCGAGGTTATCTGAAAAACACGCTTTACCTGTGTATTCAATTGCAGTTTTATCTTACGAAAATCCACGTACACCACAATCAAATATATATCGTGTTACTTTTCCTGATAAAACAGTTAATGTATTTGATTTTGGAATAGTTCAACTCAACTTACTCAACTGGCGCCAGTTTTTACACAAAGAAAACCCTGTAGCTGCTGCCCTCATGGCTAAAATGCTTATAGCCCCAAAAGACCGTCCAAAAGTCAAGTTTGAGTGTTTGCGCTTGTTGTCCACTTTACGTATCGACAAAGCGAGAACTAAGCTTGTTTCAGGATTTGTGGACACTTACCTCAAGCTAAACGCAGCAGAAGAACAAATTTTTCAGTCAGAAATAGCTAAACTAGAACCAGTAAGACAGGAGGCTGTTATGGAAATAGTAACCAGTTGGCAATTACAAGGTAGAGAGGAAGGTAGACAAGAAGGAAAGCTAGAACTAGTCATGCGTCAACTTAACCGCAAAATTGGTTTGATGGCGCCTGATGTAGAAGAGCGCATTCGTAATATTACTGTTAGGCAGTTAGAAAATTTAGCTGAGGCTTTATTAGACTTTACAAACTCAGAAGATTTAGTGAACTGGCTAAATGAACTTGATAATTAGCTGTGGTGATGAACCAACTATCGCGGATGCATTTTTGGCGCCTCAAGTTTATAATGCTGAGAGATTTCAATGTTCTTTGTCTCCATATCCAATTATTCGTCAAATCAATGAAGTATGTATGAACCATCCTACATTTATTGCTGCACAACCACATTTACAGCCTGACGTTTCGGAATATAATCCAAATGATGAATATTAAAAAAGTTTGATTATTAAGTTCAATGACATCATTATGTTGGTTATTGTTTCCTACGAGCATCTTAGAACTATACTCTTCTATTTTTTCTCTGCGCTATAGAATGTCTGTTGAAGTTACTTGTAAAGACGCGACATGTCGCGTCTCTACTTTGTAATTCTTCGGGGTCACTCCTGTTAATTGACGGAAATATTTACCAAGATGACTATGACTGTTGAAACCACATGAAAAAGCAATTTCTGTTACAGATAATTCTGAATTTTTCAACAATGATTTTGCACGCTCGATTCGTTGTGCCATTAAATACTGGTGTGGAGAAACTCCCATTGACTGTTTAAACAAGCGGCTAAAGTGAAACTGGCTTATTCCGGCTAATTCCGACAAATCTGATAGTTTTATTTCTTGGGCTAAATGGTCATTAATGTAATCAGTAACTAAGAGTAGCTGACGTTCGCTTAATCCACCTGGATATAAAGCAATATTATCCTTTTTAGTAGAATAGTCTCGTAGTAAATTTACTGCTAGAGCATTTGTTAAAGATTCAATATAAAGCTTACTGCCCCAGTTACCCCCACTTTTAAGTTCGGAATGTAGCATCATGATAATTTGCTCGATTTGGGGATGACGAACGCGAAATGTTGGTAGCAGTTCTATACTCGAATTAATAGTACCTGTTTCTTGTGCAACTTTTTCTAAAAAATGCGGTTCAATTTGGATTTGTAAGAAGTGGTCTTCTCCTTCCGCGCAATATGCACCACCAAGTCCAGCGGGTGTAATACAAATATCACCCCTGCTATAAACTCCTATATAACTTTGCTCACCCATGACTTGTTGGATGCGGTGGGGACGAGGCGCCAAACACAAAGTTAAATCATGTTGAGGAAAAGCTTGATATGAGCCTTGTGCTGGTGGTAGCTGATATTCTTTGATAACTATAGATTCCCATCCCAAGTCCTGACTGGAAATAACTAGTCCTTCTTCTGATGAGTAAGTTATTTTTTTTCTTGGTTGTGGGCTGGGTGCTGTTTTCATAGCTATTTCGCGTTCTGGTTGTATCCAAACAAAATATTTACAGCAAGATTTTGATAGTACCGCAAGATTCAAATAGATTGAAATCTTAAATCTATATAAATTCTAGTTATGTTTGCTGGCTTAAAGCAAGCAATTTAACTATAAGTTTTTCTGATTCTTAGCTTATTAAAATGTTATGGGCAAGAACTGCAATACGCGTATTCCATTTGTAGCATAGGCGTCTCAGATGTGCCTACATGTAATAGAAAGATTGGCAACAGATAATAAACGGATGTAACGGATAGGTGATTTTAAATAATTAAAGGGGTATTATGTTGAACTCTCAGATACAAATCCAACAAGGCGCCAGCATTTTAGCACACGGTTTTATTGATGACCCCAGCTTTGACTTTATCTTTGGGGAAGCTGAAAATAAACTTGAAGCACTAAATGCGTTCTTTGAAATATTTTTGACTGATGCAACGCAGCGTGGAGAAGTAATAATTGCTCCAGAAGAACAAGGAGCATGTGTTTGGTATCCTGCGGAAGTACCAATTTTTAATGAGCAGTTTGAAGACACCCTTGCTGAAGTTGTTTCGACTATCTCACATATCAGTGGTTTGGAAGCTGGAAATCGTTTTCAGGAACTAATACAAAAAGTCGGTGCTAAGGAACCACAAGCTCCTCACTGTGAAGTATTCTTTATTTGTCTAAAACCGGAAGCGCGCGGAAAAGGAGTTGGTAAGAGTCTATTAAAACCTGTTCTGAATTATGCTGATACAAAAAAAGTTGCTTGTTATCTAGTTTCTTCCAATCCTCGTAACATATCATTTTACGAACGACATGGTTTTTATAAATTCTGTCCGATTGAAATTAGTGATTCTTATTCTATGACTGGAATGTGGCGTGATTCGTTATAATGCTTAATTACAAGTCTAGTATAACAAGCGCCCTTAAAATCAGGCTAGAATGAAAAACTTTTTTAAATCTACCATTATCCTTAGCGTAACAGCAATTTTAGGAGTTTACCCTCTCTTAATGTGTGGTAAGGTACTCGGAATACAGCCTACACAAGTTCAACCAGAATTAACCAACCAAGCTTATAGTTTTAAGTTACCTACTCCTAGGGGTGCATACCAAGTAGGTACAACTGCTTATTATTTAATTGATTCTTCTCGCAAGGAAACCTATAAGAGTGAGATTTATGACTTAACAACACGCAAGCTTATTACCAACCCACCACCTACCAACCGTCGAGAATTGATGGTTTCTGTTTGGTATCCAGCAGTATCAAAGTCAATATTAAAAACTGCTCCCTACGTCGATGAAGGTTTTGCTTTAGCGACTGCTGACGGTTTTGCACCTAATTTGGGTGTATCACCTGATAAATTTACCCAGCTAATCACCCGAATTATTCAAACTAATGCTATACCTAAAGCATCAATTGCAAATGCACTAAAACGCTATCCTATTGTAATATTTTCACCTGGTTTTGGTTCAACACCTAGATTTTATAGCAATCAAATAGAGCAACTTGCAAGTCATGGCTATGTAGTTGTTGCGATTACTCCCACTTATGAGGCGCCTATTTTATTTCCCGGTGGAAGGGTAATTACCCAATCAACTATTTTTAATTTTTCTAAAGCAAACCAAACAAAAATTGATAGCACCTTCAACGAAGCAGTGAAAATTAGGGCTAAAGATGTCAGTTTTGTGCTAGACGAATTAGCCCGCATTAACCGAAAAGACTCTCAAGGAATCTTCACGGGACGTTTAGATTTAAATCGAGTTGGAATTATGGGACACTCTTTAGGTGGAGATACAGCAATTGAGGCAATGTGGCGAGATGGTCGAATAAAAGCAGGAATAAATATGGATGGTGGTAGTTATGGTACACTTTTGAGCAGTAAAAATAAGAGTAGCTTGAATCGCCCTTTTCTTGTTATGTCTCATGATGGCGCCGATAATGCGTTGCAGTTATTTTATCAACGACAAAAGGCCAATGCTTATAGATTGACACTAAGAGGTAGCAAACATAATACATTCATGGATTTTGGCTTAATCCTGCCCGCATTCAAAGCGCATTCTACAGCCCAACCAAAATCGCAAATTGAGCAATCAATCGGTTCAATCAAACCTCAACGCGCAGCAAATATCATCAGTGCTTACACATTAGCATTTTTTAATCAGTATCTTAAAGGTAAAAACGAAACTTTACTCAAAACACCTTCTCCAAATTATCCAGAAGTCGTAATTGAATCTCGCAACAAACATTATTTTTAGTTAAGAGAATTAACCACAAAGGGCACAAAGGGCACAAAGAAAGAATTATTAAGTTATAAGAATGACATACACCACTACGTAATATTCTCTACTGCATGACGAAATGCTTCAACGACAAATGGAAACTCTCCAATAACAAAAGGTAGCTCCTCTTGATTAGCAACAAGAAAGCCAAGATTATCAAGATAAGCTAAGGATAGGAATAAATGTTTGAGTTTTGTGTAATTAGCTGGCAATGGCTTGATTTTTTCGTAACCCTGTAAAAATGCTTCGCGCTGTGTAATGTTTTGCTCCATAAGCGCTAAAGCTAGGTCATAAAAGTAAAAGCCAAAACCACATAGGTCGAAGTCAATGATATGCACTTTATCATTATGAAGTAAATAATTACCCGAATGAAAGTCAGCATGAATAAGACCAAAAGTATCTTGCTTACGTTCCAGTTGAGTATAATAATTAATTATGCGGCTGGCGTTTGACTTAAAATTATTTAGTTCGCTTTTATCAAGTTCGGTATTGCTTAAAGCTGTATATAACACCTCTAAACGTCCACTAAAATGGGGAGTATCAAATGTATGACGTTTATAGTTCGTAGGTATTTTAAACTGTTGTGAGTGAATGTGAAGCTGTGCCATTAGAGAACCTGTTTGTACAAGTTGCTCATTGGTCATCGCGTCTATAGTAGGTGGAATTTTCCCTTCTATCCATTGCATAAGTGTACATAGCGTTTCTTTTTCGCTGTCAGCAGGTACACTTGTGACAAGTTCTCCTTTAAGATTAACAATCGGTTTGGGAACTACCAAGGATGCATTATGTAAACTTTTTAACCAGAATAGTTCTGAGGATATAGCATCTCGGTCATGACGCGCGTTAGATGTGTGAAGACGCAGTACATAAGATTTATCGTCAATATCTACTTTAAAATTGGTGTTACTTGCTCCCCCCAAGCGCTTTATTTGAGGGTTCTCTATTCCATAGTTACGAAGTGCTTCAATTGCAAGGTTTAAGCATGTCTTATCGTCTATCATATTTATATTTGTTATAATTACTTGATTATATATGATAAAGTAAATATCAATTATGGCTAATTCTCCTCTTAGAAAAGAGCTTCATGAAGAAAATCGTTTATCTTGGAACGAAGCGACAAAAGCTCACAACAGTCATAAAGGTAATCAAGGAAAATTTTTCCTTGAAGGTGGTAGCACTTTGTTTCCTGAAGAAGTTGAACTATTAGGAGATATAAATGGTTTATCTGTGGTTCATCTTCAGTGTAACGCTGGACAAGATACATTATCACTCGCACGCTTAGGCGCCAACGTAACTGGTGTAGATATCAGTGATGAAGCAATAAATTTTGCTCATAAATTGGCACAAGATTCTGGTATTGATGCTGTTTTTGAAAGAGCAGATGTATTTGATTGGTTAGAACAAGCTGCGAACAAATCTAAATATGATATTGTATTTTCATCTTATGGTGCAATTTGTTGGTTATCTGATTTGAATCTTTGGGCTACGAGAATTGCTTCTATTCTTAACGAAGGTGGACGCTTGGTTTTAATGGAGTTTCATCCTGTTGCAATGATGTTTGATATTGATTTGAGTCACAAGTTCCCTTACTTTAGAAATGGAGAAGCACTTACTTGGGATGATGGCGTTAGCGATTATGTTGCCGAGTCTAACACAGGTTTGGCGCCTGACAATTATCAAGCAGGAATACAAAATTTTAGCAATCCTTATCGTTCACATGAGTTTCAATGGGGAATAGGCGAAATAATAACAGCATTATTGCAAGCTGGATTAATACTGATTACGTTTAAAGAATATCCATACTCAAATGGTTGGAAACCCTTTGACAACATGAAAGAAGAACCTGGAAGACGAATGTTTCCACCCGATAATACACCAAATATACCTTTGATGTATGGTATTGTAGTAATCAAAAACGGATGTATCGATATCAACTTCTAGCATAAAGTAAAGCTTAGGCGCTCCTAGGTTATACACACATTTCTTTAATTTTACCGCAACTTATGTTGATATTCCAAAATAAGTATTGTAGGGTAGGTGTCTCGCCTGCCCGTAAAATAATATGACATCTGAGACAGATATCCTACAGGATAATTTATTTCTTGGACTACTCTAAATTTAGATGTTGGCGCCTATAAGCGTAAACTTTTATTTCAAGCTGTCTTCAGTTTATTAGCAAAGTAAGATGATGTTAGGACTAAAGCGGCGCCTAATAGGTTTTGCGTTCGCTCTGCACTCATAAATTTACAGCTTACAACCATCCTAATTATACTAAGAACGGTTTAGAAATGTCATTCTGAGCGTAGCGTAATGCGGAGCATTTGCCGCAGGCTAGAATCTCTAAGATGCTTCACTGCACTGCGTTTCGTTCAGCATGACAAAGTTTATATTTAACCCGTTTGCAGTATATATGCATAACACATACATATTTGTCATCACTGTATTTTATGGTGAAACGGAGCAATTATTATCGTCTACGGTTTTTTTGTATAAATTGTATCCACGTAGAGACGCGACATGTCGCGTCTCTACAGGGTGCGTAAACCAGGGGTTTTTATATGAATTTATTTTATGAATGACAATAATTTATTCAAGATGACTAAAATTGCTATACTAATTACAGTAACTAATATAATTTTTCCACCTGGCACTAATCTTCGGTAGTTATCAAAATTTCCATGTTCGTAGCGCCGCTTCCATACCATTAGCGCTGGAATAATAGCTCCTAAAATAGAAATACAAAAGGCGCCAGCACTTTCTAGTGCGTTTAAGAATATATTAGGACTCAATATAGCTAAACACATTGGTGGGAATAAAACTAAACTATACGTTAATGGGCGCGTAGTTGAAAATTTTACTACATCATTGAAGAAATTCAGCAGACCGTAAAAAAATCCAATAAAAGAAGTAATAATTGCAACTTCAGAAAAGACTGAAACTATTATTTCCAACAAATTACCGCCACTTCCACCTCGTAAATTCTCCAGTGGTTCAAATTTTTCTGCACCAGTAAAGTTTTGTAGTAATTCTGAATTGACGCTGCCTAAAATTACAGCGTTCCATGCAATAAACATTAAAAGTGGAATTAATGAGCCAACAAAAATAGATTGTTTAATTTTCCGCGCGTCCCCTTCTAATTGGATTGCGATTACTGGAATAACATTATGGTAAAATAAGGCCACTAACATAACTGGAATCGCAGCAGTTAACTGAGACCAATCTTGAAAAACAAACTGTGACAAACGAACTTGTTTACTTGCCAAAAACAAGAGTCCAGCAAATGAAGCTATTACCACAAATACCAAAGCGTTGTTAAATTTCTCAATTAACTTTGGGCGCCCAAAATACATAACTCCACCAAACAATAGCCCAAATATCGTTGTTCCTGCCCAGTTTGGTAAATTAATTGGTAATACTCCAAGCAGTATTTCTCCACCTTGAGCAATGTACGCGACTAGCAACCCATAATGCAAAAATAAATATGCACC
The DNA here is from genome assembly GCF_019977735.1 of Calothrix sp. PCC 7716. Lineage (GTDB taxonomy): Bacteria > Cyanobacteriota > Cyanobacteriia > Cyanobacteriales > Nostocaceae > Dulcicalothrix. Next base: position 3,965,324 of record NZ_AP025018.1, read on the forward strand.
ACCAGCTAATATTCCCCCAGGTTTTCCTAATACACTCTCCACCATTGTCAAAAAACTACCACTGGCGCCATAAGAGAGCATCCCATCTAAGCTAACTTCAGCAATTAATAATCCAGATACTAAAGCATATAACCATACAGCGATTAATAATGCCGTCGAAGGCGCCACTCCCGAAGGTAAAGTCACTGTGGGTAAAGCCAAAATTCCGGCGCCAACTGTTGTTCCAGCAATTAAAGCGGTACTTCCCAATACACTACCTGGTTGGTGAAGTAACTTATCACCGTTAAATTCTATATTTGAAAACAAACGTGTAGTCTGCATCCGCTCAAAATGTAAAGATATATTACATAATCATAAACTATATTGACGAAAGCAGAGATTTGGGTAGTACGATAAACTCAACAGTACGCTCCACTACTTACGTTCTTGCTCTTGCCCTCGCTCTATTGCCGTCTGTGCCATTGAGCGTTGAATTGTTTCTGGAACACCGATATAATCAGCAAGCTTTTGCTGTTCAAAAATCATTTCGCAGATTTTCCAGCATTCATTTTCCTTACGAAAAATATAACGGTTAATCCCTTGATCTGGTTCTTCCGGAATTAGCGTGCTAAATTTTAATCTCAGTCGGTAACTTTCCTTTAAAATCAAGCCTTACAGACGCTTATAATCGTGCATTTTAGTTAGAATGCTTTCCTTGTAGTCAAAAATCGCTGTAATAAAAGCCTAGTAGTAATTTAAAGCTCCTAATTCAATAATTTAGCACGCTAAATAATGGTATTTTAAAACCTACCAACAGTAAAATTATAATAGCCTTTGTTGCTGTTATAACAAGCTAGTAACATACCATTATCAAGGTGCAAAGACCAATATGTACAAAACTAAACATATGAAGGCACCTTCTAAAGGATACCTATGCCCATGATATGATATATAATTAACAAAATTAGTTAACAAAATTAGTTAACAAAATTAGAAATATATTCCCAACTCAGTCATTACCTGTAACCATTTGTCAGGCGTTGGTAAAGTTTGCTGGAGAAATTCGCTCGTCAGATTACTGACATTAACTTTATATAACAGGGTGGCATAGCTAAAACAACGAGCAGGTTTTTTGAAATCATCGGCGCCATAAGTGGAAATCAATTCTGCTAGTCTTTCTTCTACTTTGAAGATTATTTTGGGTGCCAAAGCAAGTAAATTGTGCATCCATTGCTCCTTCTCCATAATAAAAGCAGATAATTCTACATTTGGAGAATTTTTAAACTCATCACAAATCGCCTGAATTTTGTCCCACTTATAACTACTCCAAGGTTTAGCCATCATCACTGGCAATTGCCATTTAACTATCTCTTCCTTCCAATAATCTTGAGGTGATTGTACTTGAACAATCTCAAAACTAGGTAAAATTAGGGCAGTCAATCTGCCTCCATGACAAGCTCCTGTATCGATACCATAAGCTTTTTGTTCAATTATGAGTGGATTATCGCCAACAACGTGATGACCAAAAATGACAGGTTTGGCGCCAGTATAAAGCTGGCTCCAATAGGTACTTCCATATTGTTTTTCTAAATACTTTTCACCCGCATTACAACCACACAACACTTCTTCTCTTTGTTTTTCAATGGGTATGCCATTTTCTACTGCAGCATGAACTAAAATTGCCGCATCTGTTTCGTAATAATACGGAAGATGGCTAACCCATTCTAAAAATTCGGGATAGTGGGCGCCAAATTGTAGTTTGACAATTTCTTGAGAGTAGGAAAGGGTTTGTCTGAGGTGTTTACGTTCGTGATTTCCCATCAACACAATGGTATTGGGGCGATTTTTGAGAAAATTATATACTTTGACTGAATCAGCCCCACGGTCAACTATATCTCCCAAGGAGATTAAGCAATCTTCGTCTGTAATTTCGACTTTGGCGCCGAGCTGGAGTAGTTCTGTATAACAACCATGAATGTCACCAACTACGATTGTTCGCATAGTTCAGACCCGATTTAAGAATATCAGAGTATTATTAATGTAGCATATTTTGTAATATGTATGGATGGGTATCTCCTTTTTATATATCTAGGGCGGGTGATTCCTTGTAGAGACGTTACATGTTACGTCTCTACATTATCCTATCCTGGCAATTTTGGAGCTTATAGTTCTTTTGTACAATGATTTACAGTTTTTTGGAAATGCTGGTGGCTTTATGGATTTTGTGAATCAAATTTTGTTGTTTATAAGAGAAACAAAGCGATAAAAAGTAAGTGAATTGCAAGGTAATGATACACTTTAACAGAAGAGATTAAATAAAATTATGTTAACAACTAATCACCGTTTAATTGATACGAATGGTATCAAAATGCACATTGCCGAGCAAGGTCAAGGACGACTAGTTATTTTATGTCATGGGTTTCCAGAGTGCTGGTATTCTTGGCGCCATCAACTTCAGGCACTCGCAAGCGCAGGATTTCATGTAGTGGCGCCAGACTTACGTGGCTATGGACAAACAGACCAGCCAGAATCAGTTGAAGCTTATAATATTTTTAATATAGTCGGTGATATTGTTGGGCTTGTTCATGCTTTGAATCAAGAACGGGCAATTATTGTTGGGCATGATTGGGGAGCAAGCATTGCTTGGCACTGCGCTTTGCTGCGTCCAGATATTTTCAATGCTATAGCTTTACTTAGCGTACCCTACCATATTAGAACCTGGAAAAGTAGGCGCCCGACTACAGTGCTAAAACAGATGGCAGGGGGGCAACAATTTTATATCCAGTATTTTCAAGAACAAGGTTTAGCTGAAGCAGAACTTGAAGTCGATGTTCGCAAAACTATGAGTATGGTTTTATACTCTGCGTCAGGAGATGCGCCACCAGAAAAACGATGGCGTTACGTGTTTGATAAATCCGAAAAGTTTATTGATACGCTTTCACAACCTTCAACGCTTCCAGCTTGGTTAACAGAGCAAGACCTTGATTATTTTACAAATGAATTTAAACGAACTGGGTTTCGAGGCGGTTTATCTTACTATAGAAATATGGATAGAAATTGGGAAAACACACCCTTTTTAAGTGGAGCAAAGTTACATCAACCAGCATTATTTATAGGAGGAGAGGTTGACCCAACAATTACACTAAATCGCGATGTTATTAATATAATGGAAACGACAGTTCCTAACTTGAAAAATAAGGTATTACTTCCAAATGCCGGACATTGGATACAGCAGGAGCGTCCAAGAGAAGTCAATCAGTTACTAATCGATTTTTTGAAAAGTAATCTGTAAAGTTATCAATAGAACGTAGCGTGCGATTTACACACAAGTTTTTAATCCTTCAATATCGGCGCCAACAATTTTCTCTAAATTCCTAGTAACTTTCTCAATATCCCAGTTCCACCAAGCAATATCTAGTAAAATTTTGATTGTTTCATCAGGGAAACGCTGCCGTATTACATTAATAGGGTTCCCTCCTGCAATAGTGTAAGGTGGTATATCCTTAGTTACAACAGACTTGGCAGCAATAATTGCTCCATCGCCAATTTTAACTCCCGGCATTATTAGGGCTTCGTACCCTATCCATACATCATTGCCAATTATAGTATCCCCTTTAAAAGGAAATTCATCTGATTTAGGCATTATACGCTCCCACCCATTACCAAAAATTTGAAATGGATAAGTTGAAAAGCCAGACATTTTATGATTGGCGCCGTTCATAATAAATTTTACACCTCTAGCTAATGCACAAAATTTGCCAATTATGAGCTTGTCACCAATAAAAGGAAAATGATAAAGCACATTGCGCTCAAAATTCTCTGAGTCTTCAGGGTCATCGTAATAAGTGTAATCTCCAATTATTATATTTGGGTTAGTAACAGTGTTTTTGATGAAACAAACTTGTGGAAATCCTTCCATAGGATGAGTTACTTTTGGGTCAGGGTATTGCATGGCTTTATATAAGCTCTTTTTTCATTATCAAAGAATCATTCAATTGAGCAGCAACCTCAAATCCCAAACGTTGGTAAAGCCGCAAGGCAGGATTTGAGAAAGATACACTTAGAGAAATTGCAGGATATACATTTTTGATACTGTCTAATAAATGTGTAATTAATTGTGTACCAATACCTTGGTTTCGATATTCAGGCAGTACGGCAATTGATAATTCGGGTGTTTGATCATTAATATACCCGTAACCTGAATTTTGACTATTGAACAGACGAATCCATACGGCTCCAATCGGTATTAAGCTAAATTCTAAAACTGCAACAAAACCTAAATTATCTGTTTGGCAACCTTCAACATATTTTGCTAATTCTGGACGTAATTTTATTATTCGGAGGCATAACGAACTTGATAATGCAGTTCCACAAAGCTATCTCCATACATTTTTGATGTTAAGAGCTTTAGTGGAGGTGTGGCAATTGTACGTGGTAATAATGGCGCGCCACTGCCAAGCGTTACTGATGCTATCGAGACAATTATCTCATCGAGTAAGCCACAATCGTAAAATTGCCCGACTAAATCACCACCACCGACTATCCAAATATTTTTATTTCCTGCTGCTGCGAGCATTTCTTGATGAACAGGTCGAACATCCCCCTTTACAAATCGTACATCTGTTCCATCAATTGCAGGTAAAATACGAGAGGAGAAAACCCAAGTTGGTTGTTCGTACAGCCATGCTTGAGGACGCTCGGCATCTTGATTAATATGGTGAGCTAAAATCCATTCATAAGTGGTTGAACCCATTGCGATGGCGCCAACTTCTCGAATAAAATTAGAATAGCTGTCTCCTCCTACCTCGCCAAGTTGAAATAACCAATCTAGGGAGTTATTTGAATCAGCAATAAACCCATCCAAACTAGTAGCTGTGTAGTATTGAATTTTCATAAAGTCGAATCAGAAAAAATTATGTATTACCGATATAATAATTTTACCTCAATGTGGAATAATGATTATTACAAAATATAAAATTTTAGTAATTATAAAATCAGCACCCATAACAGCCCTAAATTATTTGTGTTTACCCAGTATACCGAAGTAAATTTTAAATATATACTTCTTTTTTATTCCTTTGTGTCCTTTGCACCTTTGTGGTTCATTCTAAAACAGTTCATTTTTTTATAAATGATTTATAATTACTATATATTTTAATTTTTTAGAAAACTTAACAGTTTGACGGACAAGCTGAGATAAGGAAAGGTTTTCAGGTCTGTTTTTTTACTCAGTAACATTAACTTACAGTTTTAGAATTGTATGAACTGTGGCACGCTAAAAAACGTGATTCTAAGTTGCTTTATCGAGGACTTGAGGCGCCTATTGCTCAAAGAGCAAGGACTGCGTTTCAATTTTGGTTAGAACAGCTTTAATTGTAAAGTGTGTAAGCAGCCCAAGAATCCGCTTGCACACTGACTATTTTTCTCAGTCCATTTTTATCGAATAGGCGCCATTAGCATCTGGATTTTAACTCGGTGCGGTTGAAATGGGACATTCAAAATTCGCCATTGTAGAAAGCAAAAAAATCAATTTTTATATACTACAATATATTACAAATGTATTTTTTGTTGGCACGAAAAAGTTAGTGTTAGGAGTTCTTAATGCATTCAGATGATATCAACGTATCTCTCGTAGTTCAATTGGTCTCCGCGCAGTTTCCCCTGTGGGCAAATCTTCCTATAAAGCCTGTTGAATTCAGCGGAGTAGACAACAGAACCTTTCGTCTTGGCGAGGATATGTTAGTGCGGCTACCGAGTGCTGAGGCATACACCGCTCAAGTGGAAAAGGAACACCAATGGTTGCCGAAACTGGCGCCACTTCTTCCTATTCCAATCCCTATGCCAGTAGCGATGGGGGTTCCTTCTAACGTGTATCCTTGGCATTGGTCAATTTATCGGTGGCTCGATGGTGAGAACGCCGCTATCGAACGCATCGCTGACCTAGAGGAATTTGCGACTTCCCTAGCTCAATTTCTCGGCGCCTTGCAACAGATTGATACTGTCGATGGACCACCACCTGGACTGCACAACTTTTTTCGCGGCGCCGAGTTGACAGTTTATGACACTGAAACTAGGCAGACAATCGCAGCGTTAGACAAAGAGATTGATGCCGACACAGCGACAGCAGTGTGGGAGACAGCGCTTAAAGCTTCATGGCATGGCTCACCCGTTTGGTTTCACGGAGATGTAAGTGCAGGAAATCTGCTGGTAAAACAGGGGCAGTTAAGCGCCGTTATTGATTTCGGGTGTTCAGGTGTGGGAGACCCAGCATGTGACATGACCATTGCGTGGACACTTTTATCAGGTAAAAGCCGGGACGTTTTCCGTAGAGTTCTTCCAGTTGATGACGCAACCTGGGCACGAGGTCGTGGTTGGGCACTATGGAAAGCACTGATTACACTTGCCGAACACATAAACACGAATCCCTTAGAAGCGGGAAAAGCGCGACAAGTAATTGATGAAGTACTTACCGATTATAAGCAATGCTAGTTCTTTTTAGCTTATAAACCCGCCATCATACCTCCATCTGCTAAAATACACTCGATGTTATTAATATAATGGAAACGACAGTTTCTAACTTGAAAAATAAGGTATTACTTCCAAATGCCAGACATTGGATACAGCAGGAACGTCCAAGAGAAGTCAATCAGTTACTAATCGAATTGTTCAAAAGTACTTTGTAATGTTTCTCATATTAACTCTCTCTGCGTACTCTGTGCCTAATCAGGTAAAAGAATTTTTCTACCAAGTTCAACACTAATTTGGAACGAAAGCACTTTCCCATCTCGACGCAAGGTCTCTAATATAAATTGTCTACGTTCTGCACTTAGGGACTTCCATATAAAAAAATCTCCAAAATTTTTTTGTGGAGCAGGCAAGGATGCCTGCTCTAAACGTAGGCGGGCAAGGATGCCCGCTCCACAACATGAATAATTTATTTTTTGGAAGTCCCTTAACATAAGCTTTCACTGATAAGTATTACTAATTTATGTTTATTTTGCGGTTTTATGCGTTTAATATCGTATATGTACAGTTTATTACGTTTTTATGCGTAATTGGGCGTTGACCAGGGGAAATGCTGATGACAGCAACAAAATTTTCTAAAACAGGTAGTACTTCCCTCACACCATCATACAAAGCATTGATTTTTGACTGTGACGGAACGCTAGCAAATACCTTACCTGTACATTTTCAAGCGTGGTCTGCATCTTTGAATAAGTTTGGCGCCTCTTTAAGTGAGGAATGGTTCTATCAAAACTGTGGAACTTCAGCGTTAGAAATGATTAAGCTACTTAACAGTCAGTTCTGTTATCAGCTTGATTCTACTTTAGTCAACGTTGAGCGAAAAAAAATTTACCAATCAATGATTCATGCAGTCCAAGAAATTCAGGAAGTTGCGGAAATAGCGCGAGCGAATTACGGTAAAGTACCAATGGCAGTTGCATCTGGTGGTGATGGCGCCATAGTGCAAGCAACCCTTAAGGTGTTGAAACTTCATAAATTGTTTGACACTGTTGTTAGTGTAGATGATGTCAACAGAGGCAAACCTGAGCCAGATATTTTTCTGCTGGCTGCTAAACGTTTAGGGGTTGCACCCGAAGATTGTATGGTTTATGAAGATAGCGACAGCGGGTTGGAGGCAGCACAAAGAGCAGGAATGCGTTTTGTTGACGTGCGCGCTTTTTATTAGTAAAACTATTTAATTATGGATGCAAATAACTATCTCCTTGGATTGGCAAAGCGTAATGTTCAAGCTTATGTTACAAATCCTAAAGCTAGAGCAGCTATGGTTACAGGTTCTGTTGCAGAGGGTGAATGTGATTTTTACTCAGATATTGATATAAGTATTTATTACGATGAGTTACCAACTGAGGAAGAACTAGAAAGCGTGCGCCACAATAATCAAGGTTCTGCTCGTCTTTGGTTTCTTGGTGATAGAAGCGAAGGAGGTTTTGCGGAAGCTTATAAAGTAAATGGTGTAGAGTGCCAATTTGGTCATGTGACAATAAATCAATGGGAGCATGATATGGCAACGGTTTTAGAGCAGCTTGATGTAACTTCTTGGGTACAAAAAGCCTTATCTGGAATAGTTATTTGTATCCCATTATACGGTGAAGAATTAATCAACCATTGGAAGCAAGTAGCAGCAAATTATCCGGATGCACTAGCGGTTGCAATGGTGAAAAAGCATCTACAATTTTTTGGCTTATGGGGTTTGCAAGAAAATTATTTTGTTATACGTGATGGTACATTATGGCAACATCAGGTGCTTGTAGAAACCGTGCAAAATATCCTTGGTGTTTTAGCTGGATTAAATCAACTGTACTATTCTACATTCCAGTTTAAACGTATGGGTAAATTTATTGGCAAGATGTATATTGTTCCTAATAATTTATACTTACGTCTTGAAAATATATTTAAAATAGAACCATACTTGGCTGCAATTCAATTGAAAGAACTAATTCAAGAAACAGTAGTATTAGTAGAGTTGCAAATGCCGCAGATAGATACATCACTGGTACGACGCAAGCTTGACTGGCGCCATGAAGCTTGGAAATATATAGATACGTAATGATAAGTTGCTAACCATCGCCAATTTTAACTCCCGGCATTATTAGGGCTTCGTACCCTATGCATATATCATTGCCAATTATAGTATCCCCTTTAAAAGGAAATTCAATATAAACACATATAACCTTTAATCGCATATGGTGGCAGAAAAACACATAGTATCTGTATGCGAACTAGGCTGCAAATCATCTATGTAGTTGGCAGACAACGTGATATCTTTATAACCATTTTGCTCTAAAAATAATATAAATTCATCTCGTCCAAACCAATGAAGCGGCAAACGTTGAAGTTCTGTTGCTACTAATTTACCATCTTTCCATTTTTCGTAACGAATAAAAGTTAGATTGAGTTGGGAGAGAAAGGAGATATTACAATAAGTTTGCATTAAAATGATTGAGCCATCAGCACATTCTATCGGCAAAGATTGCTTAATAATATTTTCTGTCTTAAAATCTTCAACAGGAAGTTCCAAATCAATGAATATACGACCCTGTGGTTCAAGGTGTCTTGCAAAAGCTTGCAATGCAGCGACAGCAGCAGACCGTTTTTCCAACAACATGAATGAGCCAAAGCTCACTACTATTGCATTATATTTACTAGGCAAATCTAAATCTTCGACGTTAGCTTGATAGAGAACAGGAGACAAACCTCTGGCTGTACAATGCGAGCGACAAGAAGCTAGCATATCAGGTGAAACATCAACACCTTCAACTTGTAAACCAGCTTCTAGTAGTGGTATAAGTAGGCGCCCTGTACCTACCATCACCTCAAGGATTTTCCGCCAATTTTAGAAAGGTGCTTTATGTAGTAACTTACGTCAGGATACTCTCCACCAATTGGCTTGGTGATATTGTAAACTTCGGTACACAGAGTTCCATATGTTGTTAGGGTCATGCGAATGCCTCTATTCAGTTTAAAACTACTTGTACTCACTCCAAAACATTATAGGTTTGGCGCCAACTCTCAATTGTGTTTACATTGGACTGGCAATTTCAATTAAAACTCCATCTAAATCTCGCACGTATGCTACGGTTGGTAAATAAAAAAAAAGATATTTTGGGGGGAGGCAGGCAGGGATGCCTGCTCCACAAGAGTTTATTTTAAGCTATTAATAAGCGGGCTTTGTCTGCTTGTTCTTGAACGCTTTCTTTTAACCATTCACTTATAGCTTTGGCTAGTTTAATTGCAATAGTAGGGTCTTTTGTTAGGGTTTCGTGGATTTTTTGCTGTAGTTCTGGTTTCTTTGTTGTTGCTAGGTTATTAATGCGGGTGTCGGAGATGAAGTTGCGTACCCAACCTGGTATGTCAGTTTCTTTAACCAAAGATTCTCCGGCAAAGTATGCGACTATTCCTAAAATAGGCGCCAATATTCCCGCAAATAGTAGTATATGGAATAACCCTGCTAAAACGGCGCCTACTATTAACCCAACTAAGTGTCCTATAAACACCGAAAGTCCGGTTAAGTCATCGAACGATACCGATGTTGATACTTTCTCGGTTTGGTCACTTAAGTTTATTTCTTTAGCATTTAATGTCCCTATTGGCAAGCTATATTTACGAGAAATTTCATCAGTTTGTTCACGAACTTCACTTTGTACTGTAGATAACCAGTCTAACAAGCAGTTTGTGACTTTCTGATTTCCTTCGCTTCCTGCTAACCAAGCTTTGGCTTTTTGTTCAATATCCGCTTCGAGTGCTTTTAATGTGATAATCTTACGCTGGCGCCAGTCTTTTATACTAGTCGTAATTACTTCATTAACTAAACCAGTTGCTAGTTCTTCTGCAAGTTTATCTAAAAATGTTGGTACGTAATTTCCCACAATATCTGTAAGTTCTTTGTCAAGAAATTGACTTATTTCTTTTACAAAACCAGATGTACGAAGATACACCCTTCCCCAACGTGCAAGTCCTCTTGCTATGCTAAGTTCAGGTTCTCCATCACGTTTACAAGACAGTTGCGGAAATACTTCTTGACACGTGTCTAATATAAAGTACATTTTAGATGCACTACCTGTAAGTAAAATAGCACTTGGCTCAATATCTAATTCTGATAATTTTTTCTGTACTGTTAATAGCTGGTCAGTAAAAGCTTGGCGCCAACTGTTATTATCTAACTTAGCCAAGGGTTTATTTAAAATAACATCCATTATTTTGCCATTAACCAAAGGCATAAATTTATACTTACGCTGAATATCTTCACTACCGACATTTACAAAACTTTCTTCGTGTAGTTGAAAAAAGTTAAAATATTCTTCTTTGGCTTTGCGACAGCGTAACTCGCAACGGTTTCTATATATAGGATGCTGTTGAAATATCGCTTCTAGCTGTTCGACTTCTTCTAACTGCAAAATTTCACCTTCGCTGAGATGTTCTGCAAGGTGAATAATTTTTTCATTTCCTTGACGGTATTGACGGTGTAGTTCTAGAGTTAATTGTAATATTTCTTTGTCGATAAGCGAGGCGCCTAAATCATATCCAAAGTCAATAGGGGTATCAGCCATACCCTTAACCAGGGTATAATCGGTTGTTGAGGAACCTATATCAATAATTAATACAGATTTTTGGAGTTCTTGAATTGTAAATATACCGCTTTCTTTCGCGTGCATTAAAGCTGCACGCGATTCTTTGACGATGTTAGAATTGGGTAAAATCTCTGCTAAAAGCTGTTTGTAGGTGTTAATTTCTTCTTGCCACCATCCCGAAGGACAACCGATAAAAAAGTAATTTGTGTCGGAGGTTTGGATTTGTGTGGTAGAAATTAAGTGGTCATAGATGGCTTTTACAAAGTCTTGGATAGTCTTTTGATATTCTCTATCATCGAACCTGCGACTTTTGAATGCAATATCAAAGGTGTTAGCATCAGAGATTTGGAAAGCCATGTCACCTATCAGTGTACCGCGTGTTGGGTGGTTGGCGATAGCGGTTATTTGACTTTTGCGGTTGTTGATTAGTAGACTTTGGGGGGTGTCTTGGTTATTTGCGCTGACCCAGGTGAGGGATGTTTCTCCGTGACCTAAGTCGAAACCGATGATTTTTGTATTTAGGTAATCTTGCATGGTTTTTTTGGAAAGCACTGAAGTGCTTATTACGAGGGTTTTGTGCTGGGTTCAAGAACGTAACCTGGTAGTAAGACGCGGTTATCTTTTACTAATGCGTGTTTTAGCGTAATATAGTCGGTAACTTCTGCATCCAAACTTGGCTCAAAGTAAAACATGTTTTGGTCTACATTTGGTTGGTAGGTACGTGATTCAATTCCATGATGTCTTAAAATAGTTGCTGCTTGCTCTATCCGGCGCCTTACACTTACTGGTAAATGAATGTTATCATTGAGTCCATCTGCCATTAAATCTTGCAGATACTCTAATAAGTCAAGATTATTCTCTATACCTTCCTTGGGTACTTTATCCTCGTTTCTATATCCTGCTACTGTAATGTCGATTGACTGCAAAGCTTGATAAAGATAGTTTAGTAATTTATCTATATCTATATTTACCTCAGCAACAGCAGGTTGATTTATTTCTAAAGCTTGATTTTCTTTCTTTGGTTTTATAACTTGTGCTATCGTGCCTCCAGTTATACCACCTATTGCGGCGCCTATTAGTCCCCAATACCATCCACCTTCAACAACTCCTGCCAAACCCCCAGCTAGCAAACTACTCAGCAATTCTCTACTTTGCTGTGCTTTTTGTATCAATGCTAACTTATAATTAGGCGCCGTAATTGCATTTTTTATCGGTGATACTAACTTTGTCGTTAATTCTGTAAAATTTGGTTGTGCTAATACATTATTTTCATCTATCTGAGGTTTGACTAATAATAATACACTTGTATATTGACTCAAAGATTGTAACAAAGTCTGTGCTAGACGTGCTTGAGGTGGTGTCAAGCTCTGCATATACTCACTATTAATATCTGTAAGTGCGTTAATTTCTCGTTGAATAACCTTGACAGCGACTTCTGGCGCCGTGTTAGGTTGAAGCTGAGACTTTAATTTATCTTTTACTTGTTGGTAGTAGCTTATTAGTGTTGTCATATTTAAGATAAAGAAGGTGTTTTTATATACATAGTGCTTTTTATAATCAGATTAAATTATAGTCGTTTACTAGTTTAGGCGCCGACTCGTTTAAGATTGATGTTTAAATAGAGAATGATAATTAACGGTACTACTTTTGGATTATTTATATGGAACGGGCAAGGATGCCCATTCCACAAGAGTAGTTTCCATACAGTTATAATTCTCGTTTATAATTTTCTAATAATTGTGGTAAGTAATCATAACCATCTACACCGATAACCGCAATAATTCTAGGACGACTTTGCGTTAACGCTTGTTGAAAACCATTCTCACCCAATTGTGATTCTAGTCTAACTAGTAACGATGCAGCTTTATGCCATTCGCGCGATGCAATTTGATTTAATAAGTACATTCCTAACGAAGCAGTATACACGGCACGCTCAAAATTGGCGAGACTATAATTAGTTGCAGCTAAATGTGATAAATTTAATCCCTGTAAATATAAATCTCCCGCTACTTGTGCAGCTTGAAACCCTGCTTCTAAATTTGTGACAGCAAGTTGTAATTCTCCAATGACTTGATACGCTATTCCCAAACTACTCAAGCACAAAGCTTTACCCTGTATATCACCGAGTTGCTCAGATAATTTTAAACCTTGCTGTAAATAATTAATCGGCATTTCATAACTATCAGCTTCAGCGTCTTCTTGCTGTAAGTTCATGACTTCGCTGTAACCTAAATTAACTAGTGCGTTTTCTTCCCCTACTTTATCACCCGAAGAGCGACTCAATATTAACGCGCGCTGACTATAATTTATTGCCTCACTATAATCTTTCTCTTCCACACAACTACGACTTAGATGGTTGAGGTTAGCTATCTCACAAATTCTATCACCCGCACTTCTTGCTATTTCTAACGCTTCGGTATGAAAACCTTTTGCACGCTGGTTTTGTCCCATCGCACGTTGTGAATATCCAAGTAACGTTAAAATTCTGGCTTTTTCTTGCGTTCCTTCAGCATTACGTAGTGGTTCGTCTAAATAATCTAAAGCATCACGTAAATAATTACCTGAAAACGACGCAAAAATCCCTCCATACAAAGGAAAATACTGACGCTGAGAAAAAGTCCGTAATATTTGTATCATAATTTGCCAACAGCCATCAGTGTACATTTTAGAAATACTCTGAAAACCATTTGCGAGTAAACTCCAAATTACGGCAAAAGTCAAAAACGTCGAAATCGAAAGTTTAGAACCTGCCTTAACGTTATATGGTTGCTGGTCGAACCAGTGAACTAACCCACGTTGAATATATTGTAAAACTATAGCTAACTCTACCCAGTCACTTAATTTTAACGCACGTTGCTGTTCGGCAAATTCGATTGCTGATTTTTCTGCTGCTAAAGTCTTAAAAAGTGCTTGGGGTATTTCACTTTTTACGTGTTTTGCCCAAGTTGCCCAAGGACCACTTTCGGAAGGCGCCCCACCAAATCCCATTGTTTCTTGTCGTTCATACATCCAACTTACCAAGTTATCTTGGAGTCTTTGCCATGATGCAATGCCACGATTGACTCCATCATATATTTGTTGTAAATTAGAATCTGCCTGGGCGTATTGTTGTAAAGACTTCGCCAACTGTTGAATTTGCTGGATGTTTAAGGGTTGCTTTTGATTCGGGTCAATAGCACGTAAAAATACACTTAGCTGTTTATCTGACTCTGCTGTAATAATTTCTCTAATTGCCGATGCTGTTACCGCACTCGCTTTGTTTTGTTCCTCTGCACGTTGCCATTGTGTTTGAATAGTTTTCATAGCACGTAGACTACGGGTTAGTTTAGCTTTTTTAAGCTCGTCTTTTTCGGAGTCAGCCGAAAGCTGGGTAGAACTAACTTGCTCCCCCAATATCATCTCAAACACTTCCCCTGTATCAACACTAACTCCCTTGAGCAGCATTTGATAAACCTGCTCAACAGAACTAATCTTACCCTTTAACGTGGCTTCGACGATTTCCGAGATTAAAGCCAGATATTTATCGCGCAATGATAGAGAGTCAGACACAGCAAAAATATATATAGCAGCAATACAATTGTAGCTGCTGATAACCCAACAATCATTATCTGAGATTGGCGCCTCTCTAACTCTTATCTCTGTGTCTCTGTGTCTCTGTGGTAAAAAAATATTTATTTATGATATTGGGTTCCGTAAGACTCCACCCAACCTACAAACAGCACTAACTAACTCAGTGGGGTTAACGGGTTTAACGAAATGCTGCTGAAAACCTGCTTCTAATGCTTGTTTTTTATCTTCGTCATGTGCAAAAGCAGTTAAAGCAATAGCAGGGATACGCTGTATATCTCCAGGTTGACTTCTAATTTTGCGAATTAATGAATAACCATCCTCTTGTGGCATGGCGATATCCGATAGTAATATATCAGGTTGTAACTGTAACACCTACTAAAAAACCTGATAAAAACCGGTAATAACTTATAAAATCATTACCTTCACCAGTTACGGAGCCACGGTGACTGCCCCATTATTCCTAACCCTTGCCTCTTCTCGTTCAAGTGGGACTTGACCTTCAGTGGGATTTGCCCTTCCCTTTCTCCTACCCTCAGACTTCTTGCTACCTCCCGGCTTTCGCCTTTTATGGGTCTTTTTCTGAGATTCATTTACTAAGGAATCTAATAAGAACCGAAGTACGGTATCGAGTTGAAACAACTGCGGTCTGCGGATACAAAATTTTTTCAGCCATGCCGAAATTTTTCGCCATCCTCCCGCAAATCCTCCATCCTTTGAATCCTCCGGTTTAAAGAATGAAGAAAGAGTTTTTAACCAATTCTGGGGGATATACTCTTTGAAACCCAAAGCTCTTCTAGCTATTACCATAGCGGCGGAACTGGCACTATTCAAGCCATATTTCGCCATATATTTTATCATGCCTATGACACTAGTCATAAACGGTGATTTGAATAATATTGCTATTCCATATTTTTCTGCTCTAACAACAAGATAAGAACGAAATTTATCATATATAAAACCTGACAGCATCCGATTATATTCTTTATTACCGCTATGCCTTAATTGATTCTTCTTTGTTAAAAAATCCAGATTTTCACAAGCAATAGGGCATTGATAAATTCCTGCTAGTTTAACAATTTCACATACTATATCACGAAGTTTAGCTTGTTTCTGTCCAGTTGTTCCTGTTGGAATTGGAAAACTCAAAGCATTACGGCATCTATCGGGATTGCCATCACGTTTTATATAAATTACATCAATAGTTTCAGCATTTAAGTCAATTCCAATACAACCATTATTTATATTAGAAATAGTCGGAACGTCTTGAACATAAGTAGTTAAATGTATATACCACTGGTCGTTTTTATGTTCACGTCGAAAGCATTGAACTGTAACTGGCTTTCCTGCTTCTAATGCATAAAGCAAATTATGTTTACGTTGCCCAGATACCTCAAACTGAAGACTAACTGTTTCTCCATATTTCTCACGTAAAAATCGTGGAACAGTAAAGATAACACTAAATATATCGTTGTTTATATAAAATATTTTAGCTACAGGATTATTGCCTAAAACTGAGCCTTTACCTACACTGTAGAAGTTTCCACCGCGCTTTTTCTGCCAATCTACACGCCATTGAGCGTGAGATGAATAACCGTTCTCTTCTAAATGATATTGAGCATTAAACAGCTTGGAACTGCCAAAGCATACATGTAATCTTTTAGCAAGTTCTAATTCTTGTTTTTCAACGCCTTTTAGCTCAAGTCTGCTAACTTTTGATTCTAACCCCATTAACCGTTTTGCAAACCCTTTCATATTTTTACGTGTTGGGTTTGCTAATTGTTGTTCCATTAGTTCGATTGTAGCGGCAACTAACTTCCAACCTGCTGTTAGGTCATCATTTAAAGCTTTTATCCTCAAATCGCGCGCAGTTGTTAGCTGATCAAATGTTCCTTTTGCATCACTTGCCACTGAATCAGCCCATGCCCAATCAATATCAAATTTAGATTGAAAACTTTTTTCAATATCATCCTCTGATTGACCATTTTGTAGTGCATTTAATGCTGTACGCATTATTGACTGATATTTATCACCCCAATCTGACAGGAATGAGTGATAAGGCAATTTCGCTTCAACCCCAATTCGTAATTGTGGAGTACGTGTACCGTCAGGATTTTTTGCTTTTGATTTATAGCGATGTGTTAACTCACTCAATAATGATTTTGCCATATAATAACTGCTCGACCTACAGTTGTTTAATTATTTATATTTTAACAGATAATATTAATTTTTTAAACTATATTTACAATTGTAATATTCCTTAATTTTTAAATTAACACAAAATAGTTAGTCTATGAATGAAGGCGCGTTTAGTAGAGAAAAGATAAATTATAATGATTTTTTTATCAGTGTTAAATTGTTAAATTTGTTACATTTATTACATTTGTTACATGATTGCTATATAAATGCAGATTTTATAAATGCTCCGTATTTTAAGAAGTATTGGTAAGTATTAATACTTTTTACCGGATTTTAGCACCATAAATACGAGCAGTACAGATAATGCTTCAGAAGCAGATGCAGTAGTTGTCACCCTTGCTTCATACCCCTCAATTATTTGAGCAAGTAACTCCCGTGTGTCTTTGTCGTCATCCACTATTAATATATGTATCCCAGAAAGTGATGGAACTTCTTCAACTTCATCTTGCTTGGATTTTTCTAACGATTCGTTTATTTCCTGACTAGGAATACTATATATAGGAAGCTCCACTGTAAATGTAGCACCTTTGCCGATACCCTCACTCTTCACGTTTACGGCGCCGTTATGCATTTCAACTAAATTACGCACTATTGCCAAACCCAAACCAAGACCATTGTGTGTGCGTGCTTTAGTGTTATCTGCTTGACGAAAAGGTTCAAATACATGTGGCAAAAAATCGGCGCCTATTCCAACTCCTGTATCTTTAACTGTAAATTGAATAGAGGAATTAATTTGTTGCAACTCGACAAATATGTGTCCACCCTGCGGAGTCAACTTAATGGCATTATTGACCAAATTTGAAATAACTTGCAGTAACCGCGCTGCATCTGCCATTATTGTACCAACCGAGGCGCCGATTTTCGACTCAAGAGTAATGGATTTAGCTTGAACTCGCGGTTTAACATCTAATAAAACACTTTGAACAATCGGTACTATATTAATTGGTTGTTTGTTTAAACGTAATCGATTTTGAATAATGCGCGAAATATCCAAGATATCTTCTATCAGCGTGTTTTGGAGATTGGCATTTCGCTCAATAGTCTCTAAACCTTGCGCTAACTTGGTTTCATTTACTTTGCCACTTCTAAGTATTTTAGCCCATCCCAAGATTGAAGTTAGGGGACTGCGAAGTTCGTGAGATACAATCGCAATAAACTGGTCTTTAATACGGTTAGCTTCACGTGCTTCTCCTAAAAGCCTTTTTAACTCCTCTTTCGCAGTTGCTAACTCTGCCATAACTCTAGAACGTTCCGTTTCACGTTGCTTAGATAAGCTAATATCTTCCATCAACCCATTTAAAGGACTGTTGTTAGTTATATAGTGATTTGTGGCTTTTCGTTAAAAATTATCCAATGTAAGTTGAGAGTTTTAACTATTTCCACTAAATCATTAAAAGCAACAGGTTTGACTATGTAGGCATTTACACCTAAGTCGTAAACATTGTTAATATCCATATATTCTTGAGAAGCAGTCAGAACAACAACAGGTAAGCGTTTGAGACCAGGTTGTTGTCGTAACCACATTAAAACTTCAGCCCCTGACCGACGTGGTAGTTTCAAATCGAGTAAAATCAGCACAGGTAGGGGATAACTATTACGGTCATTATAAGGCGCCTGTCCCGATAAGTACAGTACCGCAGTATCACCATCGTTAACAACTTGTAACGGGTTGGCAATTCCAGCCTTACGAACCGCGCGTTGCATCAACAAAACATCTTTAGGATTGTCTTCTACCAATAGTATAGTATCTTGACTACTCATTTATTCAAAGTTAGGAGTTAGAAGTTAGGAGTTAGGAGTATTACTCAGCACTCAGCACTCAGCACTCAGCACTCAGCACTCAGCACTAAATTCGATCCAAAATCGACTACCTTGTCCTGGCTGTGATTCTACACCAACAAGGGCGCCCAGACGCTCGGCGCCTTTACGGACGATAGCTAGACCGATACCAGTACCAGGATATTCATCATTGCTATGTAAGCGCGTAAATACAGTGAATATACGCTCTTGATAGTTCTGAGCAATTCCAATACCATTATCTTCTATCCAGAGACGTATTTTATTATTAAAAGTGCGTTCGGCATATATTCGCACCACAGGTTTAACTTGGGGAGCAACAAATTTTATCGCATTATTTACTAAGTTAGAAATAATTTGAATTAAAATGGTATAATTGCCGATAACTTGAGGTAAAGGTTCTTCTACTTGTACTGTTGCTTGTCTCTGCTGTATTGTTGATTCTAACTGCATTAATACTTCTGCTACTACAGAAGACAAATCAATAAGTCTTAATGGTAACTCACTACGACTAATACGGCTATACTCCAACAAATCATCAATAAGTCTGAAAGCAGACTGTGAGCTTATAATAATGCGCTGTAGATACTTTTTTTGACGCTCTGGCTCAAGTTGTTGATTTTGCAGTATTGTACCAAATCCTTGAATCGCGCGTAGTGGTGAGCGCAAGTCATGGGAAACCGAGTAAGTAAACGTTTCTAAATCTTGGTTTGCCATGACTAACTTTTGATTTGTTTCATCTAACGTGCGATTTGTGGCTTCGAGTTCAGCAGTACGTTCAATTACTCGCTGTTCTAAAATAGAGTTTAGCTGTTGTCTTTCAATTTCAACTTGTTTACGTGCAGTAATATCTTCAATCAAGCCATCAAGTACCTTTTGCCCATCAATCTCATTCAGAGTTATACTTAAAGCTACCCAAACAAGTGTACCATCAGGACGTTGCAATTCAATTTCTAACTCTTGCTGTGGTTCTGGTAGCTTTTCTAACATTGAGTAGTATTCGCGAATGTTCAGTACATCTCTGGTTTGTAATTGTGCTAAATTATCTATGCCTAGCAATTTGAGAAAAACTGTATTGCTTTCAATGTAATTGCCATTACTGTTTGCCCTAAACGTTCCTATCTGCAACTGATTGAGTAATCTACGCAAGCGAATTTCTAATAACTCAGAAGAGCGTCGATTTTCTAAGCGTTCAATCGCAATGCGTAATGATATTGGTAATTTAATATACTTAGATTGCGATTTGAGAACATAATCATCTAACCCAGACTTCATCGCTTCAACTGCAATTTCTTCGCTACCTGTACCAGTAAACATAATTACAGGGCAGTAAGGGTATAACTGTTTAACAGTTCTTAAAATATTGAGTCCATTAGTCCAACGTAGGTCATAATCAGTAACAACAGCATTGAATTGTTTTGCAGTTAAAGCAGCAGCTAATTCCTTTTCATCAAGAATTTCTTGAATCTCAATTTGAGCAAATTCGCGCTTTAGTTCTCGAATTACCAACGCGCGGTCTGCTTTATTATCATCAATAACTAAGACATGGAGCATTTCTATCGTTTAACTCCTAACTCCTGTAGAGACGCGACATGTCGCGTCTCTACCTTTTTATCAATTCAATCCAAAACCGACTGCCACTATTAACTTGTGATTCTACCCCAACTTTGCCACCCATACGTTCTACGGCTTTCCGTACAATAGCTAGACCGATACCTGTACCTGGGTAAGATTCTGCACCGTGTAAGCGTTCAAAAACTCGGAAAATTCGTTCTTGGTGTTCGGGTGCAATACCTATACCATTATCTTCAACCCATAAATATACCGAATTTTGCTGCTCGTGTGCGTATATATGTACTTTTGGCTGTGTTGCTGGTTCTACAAATTTAATGGCATTGCTAATTAAATTTGTAATTACTTGCATCAATGTCGGACGATGCGCCATTACTAATGGTAGCGTGTCTATTGTAATTAAGGCATGTTTTTCTTTGATAGAGGCGCCTAGTTGTTTCAAAGCTTCTGTGACGACGCTATTCAAATCTACTTGTTGTAGTTCTATTTGAACGCGCGTTAAACGACTGTATGATAATAAGTCGGCGATGAGAGCATCCATTTGAACGGCGCCTTCGGTTATATATTGAATATATTCCTGTGCAATTTCATCGAGTTGGTCACCGTAGTCTTCTTGTAAAGCTTGAGCAAAACCCTGCATAGTTCGTAACGGCGCCCGTAAATCGTGAGATATTGAATAAGCAAAAGCCTCCATTTCGGCATTTACTTCTTGTAGTTGTAAAGTGCGTTCTTGGACTCGTTGCTCTAATGTCTCGTTAAGTAGTTGAATTTCTGCCTCTTTGTACTTGCGTTCAGTAACGTCTTCTGCCACACCAGCAACTCGATAAATTTCTCCTTCTTGATTGCGAACCGGAAAACCTCGGTCTTGTATCCAGCGCACCTCACCATCTGGACGAATTATCCGGTACTCTACATTTAACGTTCCACGATGTATATTTTCTCGGTGTAGTTCTGCATGACGCTGTTTATCATCTGGATGAATAGCCTCACTCCACCCCATAGGATTATTTTGAAGACTGTCAATTGTACGTCCCCAAATTCTCTCATATGCAGGACTGACATAAATTAATTGCCCGTTACGTGGGTCAAAAATCCAAAAAACTTCATGAATGTTTTCTGCTAGCTGGCGAAATTTCTCGTCGCTGCTGCGTAACTCTGCTTCGGTTGTTTTTAACTGCGTAACATCATAGAACGTTGCAACCGCAGCAATAATTTTATTAGACTCACGAACAGGTGTAGAGCTAATATATACTACTTTCTCGCTACCATCGGGTTGAGGATACCTAAATTCTTCATCTACAACACATTCTCCTGTCGTCAAAGCGCGAACCATTGGATACTCATGAGCTTCGTAGGGTCGTCCATCTGGGTGTAAAGCTTGGTACCCGCTATAATCATCTATACTTTCTGTTGCAACAAGTGCGTGTCCTAAAATCTTTTCTGCTTGCTTGTTACCAAGAATTAGTTTTCCTTCATTATCTGCTATCGCGGCGCCTACAGGTAATTGTTGCATCATCGTTTCTAAACGATTACGTTCTGCCTGCAACTCAGAGAAAAGCTGATTTTGCTTATTTTGCTCTTGATGCCGAAAAATTTTATCACGACGAAATAAGTAATAAATAATTCCTATTCCTAGTATATTTACGCTATTCGCTATAAATGAAGATAATAATGTACTATCAATACTAGCTTTAGACTCAGCATCACGTAGCTGCAACAGTTTATTTTCTTCGAGTTGCATATCAGCTATCTGGCGCCGGATTTTATCCATTATCAGCTTACCTCTATCGGTTCGCACTAGTTGCAAAGCAGACTGTTGCCCTTGAGTTCGCTTAATATTAATAGTATCTTCAAGCTCAATTAACTTAGTATCTACAGACTTTTTTAAATCAACAATCCGTTGCTGCTGTTGAGGGTTATCGCTCGTTAGCTGCTGCAAACCAGCAATTTGTTGATTAACTGTGTTAATAGCATTCTTGTAAGGTTCTAAATAACGGTCATCACCCACAAGTAAATAACCCCGTTGCCCAGTTTCTGCATCTTTAAGCGTTGACAAAGTTTTCTCAAGTGTAGTAATTACCTCATGAGTCTTAGCAACCGACCGTTCATTCTGGGCGACTTTCAAAGTATTACGATAGGAAAGCGCTGCATTAAAAATAACTAGTAACAGCGTTAACCCTAAACCAAGATTAATCTGTCGTCGAATCAATGGTAACTTCATGCCTGAAGAGGCGGAAATTAAAAGAGGGTCTCCTACCTGATATCATTTTAGCCTGTATTAACACGAACAAATATTCACATTGGCACCGACATTTGTTGTGGGTAGTTGTAGCATATATGTCCTCAGATGTGCAAATACGTATAATAATTTACCACAGAGGCGCAGAGTACGTAGAGAGAAGATTATAGAACATTAATACTAAGCAGCAAAAGGTAATTAATCTGACTAAAATAATTAATAATTAAGTATTTATCGCAAAAAAAACGCTATTTTATAGAATATATTTGTGCAATTGGCGTATTTTTTATACAGCTTTATTTACTCTCGTCATTCCTCTCCGTGTACTCTGTGTCTCTGTGGTAAAATAATTATCCGTTACATCCGTTTGTAATCCGTTGCTAGTTTACCTTCAACAAATAAGGGTCTTTGCCAAAATTATACGGGTTAATGATACGCTTTTTGCGCTATTAGTAATAAATAGGTACAACAACGCTCACAGCGAAAATGGCTCGCACCCCTACTTTAATTTTTGATCGTGGCACATTAATTTTACATCCACCACCTAAAGGTAGAAGTTGGATGGACTTTGCCACATGGGATGACAGAGTTGAAAAATTCCGCATTCCCGCGATTCAATACCGCGCGCTTGTGGAAACACTACAAGCGGAAAATACAATTTTTAACGATGATGCTAAAGGGTTTTATCAGGTGGACTTAATACCTAGTCTCGAAATGGAACCTTACCAGCATCAAAGTGAAGCGTTAGCAGCGTGGAAGTTGGCAGGTAGGCAAGGTGTTGTAGTGCTTCCGACAGCAGCAGGAAAGACGTATTTAGCGCAAATGGCAATGCAAGCGACACCACGAACTACATTAATAGTGGTGCCAACGTTAGATTTAATGCATCAGTGGTACGCGCATCTTAAAGCAGCGTTTCCAGATGCGGATGTGGGTTTATTGGGAGGAGGTTCGCGCGATAAAAGTCCGATATTAGTAGCAACATACGATAGTGCGGCAATTCATGCGGAAACGATAGGTAGTATGTACGCGCTGATAATTTTTGACGAGTGTCACCATTTACCGACTGATTTTAATCGGGTAATTGCGGAGTATGCGATTGCTCCTTATCGACTGGGTTTATCGGCAACTCCCGAACGTACCGATGGTAAACACGCTGATTTAAATATTTTGATTGGTAAGGAGGTTTATCGCAAGCGCGCGGAAGATTTAGCGGGGAAAGCTTTAGCTGAACACGAAATCGTCCAAATTAAGGTCAAATTATCGCAGCATGAGCGGGAAAGATATAATAAACTAATGCAAATTCGCAATGATTTTTTAAGAGAATCTAAAATATCTTTGGGCAGCATTCAAGGATGGCAACATTTTGTCATGGCTTCCGCGCGGTCGCAAGCTGGACGCAAAGCGATGTTAGCCCACCGGGAAGCGAAGGAGATTGCTTTGGGTACTGATGGGAAAATTAGAATTCTTACCGATTTATTGGCAGAGCATTACCCTGATAGGATATTAATTTTTACTGCTGATAATAATACTGTTTATAAAATTTCTAATGAGTTTTTAATTCCTGCGATTACTCATCAAACTCCTGTAAAGGAACGACATGAGATTTTGACTAAGTTTAAAGAGGGTGAGTTTAAGAGTTTGGTTGCTTCTCATGTGTTGAATGAAGGGGTGGATGTTCCTGCTGCGCGCGTAGCAATTATTTTATCGGGTACTGGGTCTGTACGGGAATATACGCAGAGGTTAGGGCGGGTGTTGAGGAAGGGTCAGGAGATGAATAAGCAAGCGATTTTATATGAGGTGGTGACGGAAGATACTAGTGAGGAGGGGACTTCGGCAAGAAGAAGGAATGAACCGCAAAGAACGCAAAGGACGCAAAGGAAAGAAGAGGAGAGGGGGAATTTAAAGGTTGTGTATGGTACTGGGCAACAGAAAACTCCCCGTGCTGCTGAACAGTTAGGTTTATGGAATGATTCAGGAGATACACCTAATTTTTAAAATGCTTACGTATGGTGGGCAGTGCCCACCAAAATTTTATTATGTATAATTACGTAATTTATGAAAATTGCTTAAGGGTTTGTGTTTGATGTTTGGTTTAAGGCGCCATACGGGATAACTAGGACAAGAAGCGATTATTGCTTCTTAGAGTTGTACTAATTCGGTATGGTGTAGGATGAAAAACCAAAATCAAAGTTTCTTGGCTTTTTTTAGCAAAGTTATTTTTGCAGTTGCTTATGTCGCAATGGTTTCACCAATAGCTTCAGCACATGCAGCATCAGGGTTGCCTAACAGCATTGAAGAATCTACTAATACACAAGAATTAAAAGTGCTAGCAAAGTCAGATGATGATGATGACGACGACGACGATGACGATGACTTACCGGAAGTTGTTAAAACATCTGTTTTTAAAGATATTTCTCAACGTGCGAATGTTGAAGCATCTTCTTTGCGCGTTCTTAGAGCCGAAAAAACAACTTGGTCTAATAGTTGTTTGGGTTTAAAGTCCGATGAAGTTTGTTCACAAGTGTTGCTTCCTGGTTGGCAAGTCGTTGTTGCTGGCAGTTCCCAAGCTTGGGTTTATCGTACTGATGAATCTGGCAGTGTAGCCAAAATTGATGAAACCTCAAGTCAGTCTGTAACTGCAACAATTCTCAAAACACGAACTGTTAATGAACAAATTAGCAGTCGTGTTACTACTGTTGAACGTCGTAGTCAAGTACTTGCAGCAAGAACAACTACAGCTAGCCGTGAGGATGAAGCAAATATCAATGCTGTTAGTCGCAGTAGCACCATCAGTGCTGCAACTGTTAATGTAACAAGCAAAAAACCCGGTTTCAGTCTTGCTATTCTTCAACCTTCAGGTAGTTTTGAAGAAGTGATAGCGCGCGTTTCTGTAAAAGGTAAACGCGGTAAGGGTTATCTCAAGGAGCGCTTTTTGGGTGATTATAAGTACAAAATCCAACAAAAAGCCAAATTTGTTAAGGGTTTGAAAGCTGGCGATAGAATTGTTGTCCGGTTGTATGATACTCAAAATCGCTTTATCGGTTACAGCGAATTTGAATGTTTGTCGGCAAATACTGCTGTCAATCTGATTTTGTCGAATAATCCCAGTGGCTATAAAGTTGTTCGCACCGTTTATGGTTTAGATACCAATTTTGATGGCGCCATTGACTCAGGTAGCACAACTTACGATTATTTCACCCAAGTAAACGAACAGCGCGTTACTTTTTTAAGGAGTTCGCAGCAAGTAAATGTCAGTCAATTCCAAGTTGAAGGATTATCAGCAGTTGCCAGTCGCAGCGTTTATCCTGCATCTTTTAGCCAAGGTGAATATGCACTAGTTCAACAATCTGTTAGTGCTTCTAGTTCTAACCTAGCAGCAGCATTAAAAGCGGCGCCAAGTCAGTTGGTAGAAATGAATGAAGTTAGCAATGACTCAACTTTCGATGTCAGTCAAAAAATGATGGAATATCGCGAAGTTGGCGTTGCGAATGGTGTTCAAGTTAAGTTCTCAGATGTATCTGTAAATCACTGGGCAAAAGATTTTATTGCCGAGTTGGCAGCAATGGAAGTTATTGAAGGTTTCCCCGATGGTTCTTTCCGTCCCGAAGAACAAGTAACTCGTGCCCAATTTGCAGCAATGATTGCCCAAGCATTTGAAAAAGCAAAAGTTCGCAAAGTTGCTTCCTTTAGTGATGTTTCCTCGCGTTACTGGGCATTTAGTGCAATTCGCGAAGCTTATCAAGCAGGATTTTTAAATTCCTCTGGCAATCAATTTAAACCAACTCAAGCTTTATCGCGTCTAGAAGCAATGCTAGCAATAGCGCGCGGTTTGAATTATACAGTTACAGGTTCAACCGAAGCAATATTAGCAGCTTACAGCGATGCTACTAGTATTCGTAGTGATGTTCGCTCTTCGATTGCTGCCCTTAGCGAACGTGGTATAGTCGTTAACTATCCAAATATCGAAACTCTCAATGCTGATAAAGTCGCAACCCGCGCCGAAGTTTGCGCTTTAATTTATAAAGCATTAGTTAGCAAAGGTGAAGTCAGCGATATTTCTTCTGAGTATGTTGGCAGAGGAAGTAAAACCGAAATAGAATCGCGTGACGATGATGACGATGACGATGACGATGATGACTCAAAGCGCAAAAAACCTAAACGTCCCTGTAACCAAGGTATCGGAAACGGCGCCGAAGGATGTGACCCAGGTAACTCCCGTCCACACGGTGGCAGCAACGACGGTGACGATGACAACGATGATGACGACGACGATGACGATGACGACGATGATAAAAAACGGTCACCAAATAAAAAAGATGATTAACTAGTTAGTTGTGACATCTCCTACACCAACCTTGCGGTGTGGTGTAGGCTTCAAAGAGTCCTTTTCAGGATATCTATGATTTCCTTCGTGGTACTTTCATCCATAGTTCCAACTACAGAAATCTTCCCACTACGGCGTTTTATTCTGGGGAAAATGCCCAACCCCAGTCGCTTCAAATTAATAGAGGCATTAATGTCTCTATCAACCCTCAGCATTTCTTTTTCGTTACACCCCACAAACTGAATTGCCCAAATTTATTAATAACGTCAAGACTGTCACAAGCCGCTATTTAGGCAAAGAATATTCGGATAGAATTAATCAATTTTATAAAAAGGACGTTCTTTGGAACGGCTCGTATTTTATTGCGTCATGTGGTGGCGTCACAGTTGAAACACTTAAAAAGTATGTCGAATCTCAAAACAAACCAGAATAATTTGTCATTAATCCCGACACCAAACGCAAAGCGTTATGGTGCGGGGCGGGTGCGGCAATAAAGCTAAATTAACTCTTGTGGGGTGGGCATCCTTGCCCGCCTTTGCTTACTTGAATAGAGTTAAATATCAAAACGTTGACAAAGTTCCTCTATTGCTTTAACAGGCAGATACAGCTTAAAGGGATATTCCTTAAATTGTTGAAAACCATACTTTTGATAAAAAGCAACTGCATTTTCATCTATAGCTTCTACAACTACAGCAACGGATGCAACTTGCTCTGTCGTTCTAAGCGCGCGTTTCATAGCATCTATTAAAATGACCCCTCCCAAACCTTGACCTTGCCGATTACTATCAACAGCAAGACGACCAAGTAAAATAGCAGGAAGCAAAGGATAGCGAGGTAAGCCTTTAGCAAAAGCTTCGTTTAAATTATTAATATCTAGCGTATAAGAAGACAAAGTATAGTAAGCAATAATATCAGTACTTGGTGAATCAATCAAAACAAACACTGTAGCAACTTTTTTCTTGAGGTCTTGGGATGCGGATTTACGTATGTAGTTATCTAAACTATCGTTTCCACAGGAAAATGCTGAACGATTATGCCTTTTACTATCGAGCAACTCAATCGTTAATACCATTTTGCATTACCTGTTTATAACGTAAAGCTGCTGCAATCAGAGCATCATTTGGTATCGCTGGCTGTTTTAGGGCTTCTACAAAAGCTTCAGCATCTTCTAAACTTAGCTTGAGCGTTTGATGCTGCTCTATAACTTTGCAAGCTGCTTGTTGAACGCTTGCAATGACAAAATCTGTTAACGTGACTCCCTGTAAGTCAGCAGCCTTTTGCCATAAAGCTTTTATCTCAGGATTAACGCGCGCTTCTAGTCGAGCTATCTTTGTATCATTCATAGAAAATAAGCTTAAGCCTACATTTTTATTATATACGGCAATATGCCGTAAAAATCAACAACTATAATGATAAGATAGAGTTAGTTTCCAAACATTATTTGGTATAAATGTATTATAAGTTTACGAAATGATTATACAGTTTTAGGATATGGGTTAACCCACCCCTACCGTATTGACCATGTTAACGACTGATTTATTGATTTATCGCCAAAATGGTGAACAAATTATACCTAAGCGTTTGAAAATTGAATCGAAAAGTTTGGAGTTAGCGACTGAGCTAATTAATTGTTTTCAGGCAATGCAAGGTAAAACTCAAGGTGATTTAGAACGACAATTGTCTGAATTAGAGGGGGAAAGTACTGATTACCGTGTGAAGCGAGGATTAGCTTATATTCTAAAAAGCAGCTTTTGCAATTTTGAAATAGTCAGTCCCATTGACCCACTGTTACTACGCGAACGTGTATTTGCACGTGCTGCATTATCTGTTCCTAGTAGAAATCAAACGCAGGCTACACTTACATATGTAGCTGATGTATTAACTAAAGAACTTGAACACGAGGTGTTACCCGAACAGGTAAAATCAGGGTTATATGCCGATTTGTCAGAAAATAGGATTTTAACAGCTTTTGAGGAACCAAACCCTGAAGCTTTGATACATAGATACAACTTGTCACAAGTGCAGGGGATATTTTACAAAGCGAGTCAGTTAGTTATCAACGCGCATCGTAATAACCCTGGAGAGTACAAGTTATTATTTAGGTATTTAAAATTATTTCAATTAATGGCTTATATAGAAGGAGACTCAGACCACGGGTTTACTATTACGATTGATGGGCCAGTTAGTTTATTTAATCCGAGTACACGGTACGGTCTTGCTATAGCTAAATTAATTCCCGCTATACTTCACGTTACGAAATGGAGTCTAGCAGCAACATTACAAGTCCGCGATACTTACAATGATACTTGGAAAATCGGAAGATTTGCGTTGAATTCAGCAGATTGTGGTTTAGTTACACATTACCCACCTGGCAAACCATACGATAGTATGTTAGAGGCATCGTTTGCTGATAAATGGGATTCATTAAAAACCGAATGGAAACTAGAACGTGAAGTTGATTTAGTTCCAATTCCCGGTAGTGTCATGATTCCCGACTTTCGTCTTGTTCATCCTGACGGTAGAGATTACTTATTAGAAATTGTAGGGTACTGGCGCCCAGAATATTTACAGAAGAAATTTTCTCAAGTGCGACGTTCAGCATGTAATAATTTGATACTAGCTATTTCAGAAAGATTAAACTTAGAAAAAGCAGGTGTAAAATTAAATGACGTACCCGCACGCATAGTTTGGTTCAAAGACAAATTACAACCAAAAGCAGTACTAGCAGTGTTAGAAGATGCTTGAAAAGTAATAGAAAATATGTATTTAATCCCCCCAACCTCTCTTATTAAGAGTGGGCTAAAAATACTCTATTCCCCCCTTATTAAGAGGGAGCTAAAAATACTCTATTCCCCCCTTATTAAGGGGGGTTGGGGGGGATTTTAAAACTATAATTAAAGTAAAAAACTTAAACTTAGATTATTGTAATAAATAAAACAGACGGTCTTGGTATTTATTGGTATAAATAAATATAAATTCTCAATGCCAGTGGCAGAACACCAAATGGAGGTAAGATGGACATCATTTCTTCTACATGTATGGTGGCACTGTTTAATACTGTTTGGCAAGGCTGTTTAACCAATGTAGCTTATGATGTAATTGAAGAAGTTTTACATTTAGAAACTTTTATTTTAAAAATAAAAAATAATCATCAATTAAATCAATATTTAGCTTCGGCACTTGCTAAATGCTTTATAAATGCACAAAAACATATTGCCAACGAATGTATTGAAGAACTCAAACGTAATTCTACCCAAGCTAATTATCGTGGACTAATTACCTATAAGCCAGAGCAAAACCATATTGATATTCATAATTTACAACATAAAATTGACTCTCTTAAAAAACAGCTAGCTTTTATAAAAAAAAATCCAACTAGTATACCTCTTTTTAGTCTAACAGAAATTGAGCAACTCTTAGCATCTAAAGCTGGAGCCGATTGTTCAACCCCTATAAGTCTCATAGATAAACTACTACCATTAGCGCTAGAAAACTGCCCCGTAGTTATCTATGAGCAAAAGCTAAAGCATAAAACAAGTGGCTTATTTCAAAAAATATCTGACTGTTTTTTAGAAGAAGTAGTAGAGTATGAGTTACTTTATCGCATCTTTACGACTTTATCTCAAGCTAGGACAAGTACTAATGTACAGAAAAACCATGAGGAATTACTCAATATTAAAAAATTGCTTGAAGAATTAAATAATTTTCAACAAAAAAATGTTCTTTTTAAAGCATTACCAAGCTCCAATGACGAACAAGATTTGCACGTTTCGCTTCATCATAAATTATTAACACAATCAGAAGATTATTTAGTGGATTCTAGTTTCTATTCTGATTGCTGTAAAGAAATTGATAAACCAGGTGCATTAATTAGAGTAAAAGCTCCTTTGAAATGGGGGAAAACCTATTTAATGATGCACATTTTAAACTATGGTAATCAAAAAGGCTATAAATTTGTAAGAGTAGATTTTAAGCAAGCAGACTCAAATGTTTTTATCAATTCAGAACAATTCTTAAAGTGGTTTTGTTCTAAAATTACTGATGAAATAAATTTGTCAGATAAGCTAGATGAATATTGGCGCCAAACAAGAGGGATAAAAAGGAATTGTAGTAATTATTTTGAAAAATATTTATTAGCATCAATTGATAACCCTTTAATTTTAGGATTAGATGATGTTGATTTACTGTTTTCTAACTTAACAACTGCTCACGACTTTTTTTCCTTACTACGTAGTTGGCATGAAGATGCCAAGGTAAAGCCTATTTGGCAAAAATTACGATTAATACTAGCTTACTCCAGAGAAGATAATATTTCTCTACCTCAAAATCAGTCACCATTTAATGTTGGCAAGAACGTCGAACTTCAAGAATTAAGCCAGAAACAAGTTTTTCAATTAGTGCAAAAATATCAAGTAAATTTGGATGAAGAAAAAGTCAAACAACTAATGGCAATGGTAGGTGGTCATCCTTTTTTGCTAATGACAGCATTAGAGCAAATTGCATATGAAAAACTCACATTTGAAGAATTTATTAAAACTGCCCCTACTGAAGAAGGTTTGTACGGTGATTACTTACTGCGCTATTTAACTTACCTAGAAGATAATCAAGAGTTGCGTGAAGCAATTCAGCAAATAATCAACGCAAATGCTCCAGTCAAAATAGATGCCAAAAATGCATCAAAATTAAGGAATATGGGGTTAGTAAAATCAAAAGGTAATTCAGTTGAAATTTTATGTGATTTATTTCGTCTTTATTTTAAAGATAGGTTAGAGGTTAATTCATGAATGCAGAATTCGAGGGAAATTACGGATACCAAGATGGAGGTACTTTACCTGCTGAATCTTTGACTTATGTAACACGGCAAGCAGATGAAGATTTTTATCAAGCACTAAAAGCAGGAAAGTTTTGTTATGTTCTTAATTCGCGGCAGATGGGTAAATCTAGCCTTCGGGTAAGAACTATGCAACGGTTAAAAGAAGAAGGTATTCTTTGTGCTGCAATAGATATTAGCATTAATACTAATGTTTCTTTAGAGGAATGGTACACTGATTTAATAGATTGCTTGATTAACGAATTAGATTTAGCAGATAATTTTAATTTAGACAATTGGTGGTTCCGTTACAAAAGTTTGTCTCCGATACAAAGATTTAGTAAATTTATCGAAATGATTTTGCTAAATTATAATTATGATAAAATTGTAGTTTTTATAGATGAAATTGACAGCATTATTAGTCTTAAATTTAAAATAGATGATTTTTTTGCCTTCATCCGATACTGTTTTAACCAACGCGCCGATAACCTTGAATACAGGCGCCTCACTTTTGCGCTTCTAGGAGTAGCGACACCATCTGATTTAATTAAAGATAAAACACGTACACCATTTAATATCGGTCAAGCAATTGAGCTTAATGGTTTTCAGTTAAACGAAGTAGACCCTTTAGCAAAAGGATTAGAAGGAAAAGTTGATAACCCGTTAGAAATATTGAGGCAGATATTAAATTGGACAGGAGGACAACCGTATCTCACACATAGACTTTGTAAACTAGTTAACGAATCACAATCATATATAATTGCAGGTAATGAAGCGGAATCAATCCAAAACTTGGTACAAGGCCGCGTGATTAATGATTGGGAATATCAAGATGAGCAAGCACATTTACGCACAATACGCGATAGAATTTTAGAAAGCGAGAGCGCTGGAAGATTATTAGGCTTATATCAACATATTTTGCAAAACGACGAAGTTGCACCTAATGACAATCTAGAAGAAATGGAACTACGTCTATCGGGGTTAGTTGTTGAACAACAAAATAAGCTAAAAGTTTATAACCGTATCTATCAAGTAGTATTTGACCAGACTTGGATTAACAAGGAGTTGGCAAAATTACGACCATACGCTGAAGCAATAAATGCTTGGCTAATGTCTGAACGTATGGATGATTCGCGATTATTACAAGGAAAAGCATTAGAAGATGCACTGCGATGGGCAGATAAGAAAATACTGAGCAATGATGACTATCAGTTTTTACAAGCAAGTCAAGCACAAGCTTGGAAATTAATACGTTTTAAATTTAACAATGACGAAGAAGCTTCTAATGTACTAGAATTAATCGCTTTATGCGACAAATATCCTGAAAAAGCTACGGAATTTCTATTTATTAACTATTTTGAGCAATGGTTTGTAGGACATTTAGGAAGAACAGATTTAGCAAGCATATCAACGAAGTTTGTATTTGAGTATAAACAGGACAAGCGCAGAGGGTTAGAGATGTTTGTACGAGAACTTTGTAAAAGTACAGAAGAAATCGACCCTTACCCTAAAATTTTTGTAAAACCAAATAAATTAGACTTTGGTACAATTCCAATTGGTTATCAACAACAAGTTTATTTAGAAATAGGCAATAATGGACGTGGTTTTGCTTGGGGTGAGATAACAATTGAAGGAGATGTTCCTGGTATAAGTATAATGAACACGTCTTTTAGTTCACTAACTACTAAATCAATTTTTGTTGAGATGGATACACTTTACACATTACCAGGAGATTATCAAGGTACTATTAATATTTATTTGGAAGATATTGACTATGATTGTCGAATTGATATTAATTACAAAGTTACAACACTTAAAATTTATTTAGAACCTGCTCAATTAAATTTAGGTGTTATTAAAGGTGATGAAGTTAAATTCGATAATATTATAAAAGTAAGTTGCGAACCACCTACAGGTAGAATTAAAGGTACTATTTTAACTCAAGCATATTCTTTTGGGCCAGAGCATATTAAAATTAAACCGACAATATTTGAAAGCTCAAAATTTTCTATAAGTTTAAAAGTTGATACAAGATTAATGCAGTTAGGCTCGCATGAAGATAAAATTATTATAAAAACAAACGTTGGCGAATATTCGATTCCTATACTTTTCAAAATTCCAACCAGATGGGAAAATATATTATCTATTTCTTTTTTCTATGCTTTTTTTGCGGGATGCAGTCTTGGACTAATTCGATTTATCAATTCATTATCATTAGCACAACTGAGAAATTTTTGTTATCTTAATGATACAAACAATAATCTTATATCTTTAATCACAAACGTAGAGCCTAATTTTATTCTAACTTTGTTCGGGTGTTTAATAATTATAATATTGCCAAACTTTATCAGTAAAAATTTTGTTACAAAAGTTTTTGATTTTTTAGGTAACTTTGTTCATTTAATAATAATTTCTCTTTTAATATTATTACCAATAATTATAACATCAGGTCATCTTTCTTACCTTTTAACTTTAGTTAGTTTTTGTTTTATCGTAATTTTGGATTTATTCGTATCTCCGCTAAAATTTATAGGTATAAAAGAGCCTTCTATTGCATGGTTAATAATGGGTGCGCTAATAGGAACTCTAGTAGGAATACTTCCAGCGTTACAAAATAATAAAAAAGATAATATTTATTTATGGATTAAAATAATCCCTATAACGCTAGCAATATTAATATTTGGATATTCAACGATTCATGCAGGGTGTTAACAATGCAGCAACAATCGAAGGACGAATACCCAAATGCTTGACTACCAAACGATGTAACCACAAATTCCATAGCATCATCGAAAACGCTGTTGCTAATGCGGCGCCTAAAATTCCCAGAGTGCCTATACCAA
The DNA here is from genome assembly GCF_019977735.1 of Calothrix sp. PCC 7716. Taxonomy (GTDB): domain Bacteria; phylum Cyanobacteriota; class Cyanobacteriia; order Cyanobacteriales; family Nostocaceae; genus Dulcicalothrix. Next base: position 3,999,747 of record NZ_AP025018.1, read on the forward strand.
TCAAATTCAGTACAATATTAACGAGTGCGCTGATACCTACAACCATCGCACACTGATTTTGATGTCCAGTCATCTGCAACAAATACCCCACCGAACCTGCACCGACATTTACAAGTTGCCCTAAAATCAAAGCTATTAATACAAACTTCGCGCTGACAAATTCTTCACCAAACATTCGCAGTATCGGTTCTGCAAAGATAATCATTCCCAACCCAACCGTCAGTGCAGGAAAAAACATCCACTTAACACTAGTTGACACTAATTTTTGTAGCCCAACCATATCACCTTTCACATATAATGAAGCAAACATCGGCGCCGCAATTGAATTGATTGATGTTAGTAACAAATTTACCCACAGTGACGTTTTAAAAGCGGCGCCGTAAACACCCACTGCTTTCACTCCTAGCATACCACCAATCATTAGCGTGTCTGCTTGGTTCAAAATCACGTTAGAACCGTCGAGAAATATTACCACTAATGCTACTTTCCACCATTGACCCAATGCATAACTTGACTTGACATAATTAATTTCTCTAGGAAAACTCAGACGTAATAAAATCAATTGCCCAACTGTAACAATAAGTAAAGATAGTATTGAACAAAACAGTACATTATATGATGTTAAAGAATGCCCCACACTCCATAACATCGTTATAAACATAAATAAGATTGGGTAAACAACCATATATGGCGCCAATGCTAAAATAATCCGATGCAAACCCCTTGCCATTTGTTGCTGTAAAATTGCAATAGCTAAGAAAGGGACTCCCCAAACGCCAATAATCAAAGCTATGGTATTTTCTAATTTATAATATACTTCTAACCATAATAATACTCCAGTGCTTATGCATGAAATTATCAAGCTAGCAATTAGTGTTTGTAGCCAACTACCCCTAACTATTCCCTTTAAATGTGCCCAATCTTGTTTAATAATATATTCAGGAATAAACCGTAACACAGTCGTAGGAAAACCCAAACTAGCAGGAAAAGCTAAGAAAGTTGCTAGTGTCATTGCGTATTCATACACTCCATATTCTGTAGCTCCAATAGTCTGCGCTAAAAAGACTTGAAACCCATAATTTAAAGCAACACTTAATATTTGTACTCCTAAAGCACTACTGGCGCCACGAGCTAAAGTTGTCAACAATGGGGGTGTTGTTTCTGGCGCCGTTTGTTGTAGATTTTGCTTTTTATTCATCTATATTATAGATATAGGAACAGTAGAGACGTTACATATAACATCTCTACAAAATTTTAAAATGGAATCCAATCTAATCTATCTATCCATTCTTCTGCTTCAGTCGCTTCCCACACTAGTAAAAGCTCTTGACATATTACTCCTATTGGTGTTTTGGGGCGTATCCAAAGTAACCCCCAAATATGTCCACCCACGTTCCAATGTTCTTCCAAATGTCCTGGCATACTAGCACGATTATCTGTAACTAACAAGCGTTGAGATAACTCTAAGTAACGTAGCACATCTGGGTCTAAGGTTCCAAGTTCTGGTGCATCTGGTTCACCCACACGTAAAATATCAATTTGAGGATTAAGACGTAACAAAGCAACCTTCAAGCGAGGAGCTAAATTTTCATCTAGCAAAAAACGCACTTTCATGTACTTGCACTTACCTGTTGCTTTCGAGTCTCTTTTAAGGCACGTAAACGTTGTACAATCGGTGAAGGATTAGCGTTCCATTCTTGATATCTTTGCTCATTTAACAACGCTAAACGTAATAAATAAGCATCTATTTCAGCCCGATTATGCAGATAGTAAGTAATTGTGGCATAAATTTTTTCTAAACTCAGTGAAGGTAAATTAACTAAAATCTCTTCGGGTGAGTATCCTTCTAAATAATAATTAAGTACATTATCAATTCCAATACGATGACCTTTAAGGCGAATGTCATCAGGCGATATAAAATCAAAATAGTCTTCTAGTCGCATTTGTATGTTCTCACTAAAATAAAATACTATTTCTTGATTATTTTACACTAACATCTACTAGAATTCCCAATATTTCCTCTTTTGCCAATATTCCTTGACTCGCTTTTCCCACATCAACCAGTACTCGGACATCGCTTCAGCTTCAAACCAAAACACTTCTGCTGGACTATTTGGAATAGCCACAACCAAAAGCGCGTGTTTCACTTCAATATCATACTCGCGGTAAGATTCGCTAACTGCACCTAAATATGCTGCTAACTGCAATGGATATTCGTATAGTCTTTCTACAGAACCTTTTGGTTTATCAGCAGTTTTCCACTCGCAAATACAATTTATACCCTCATAGCTGGCAACGCAGTCAACTTGACCCGAATAATTTAAATTGTAGTTAAAAACCGAACCTTCGATTAATCTAACAGTATCAATTTTATCTAAAACAGGTTTAATACTTTCCCAGTATGGAAGACTTGCTTCCGGACAAACAGGGTCTTGGTTAAGTAAATAACGTTCAATTTGTTTATGTGTTTGAGTACCACGACGACTAGCTTTTGTTGTAATCTTAGTCGCTTCTTCTACACCAATACGTGTTTTCCAATTAGCTAACCTATCACGGTCTTCTTGGGGCTTAGTAGCATTTAATATTGTTGTCACACTCGGAAAACTTTTTCCATCAGCATCAACGTAATATTGTTTACCATCTTGACGTGAAACTTTAGCGTTTATACGGGGGAGTAATTGAATATTGAACATAAAAAATACTACTTTTGCTAGAGGAAATATTTACAAAAATTAACTAAGTTGATTACCGTGCGTGTTTAATTACGAAGTTGAATATTGTGCGTGTTTAATTACAAACCAGTGTAATGATGTTTAACAAATTTATAAATTCCGCCAAGATTGCTGCTACTATCATAGGTATTAGCGCGTTAGCAATACCAGTTACTGCACAAACAAGTCCAAACCCTTCGGCGCCAACAAACACCCAAGAATCTCCTGGTACTACTACAGATACTCCCAGCAACACGACTGAACCATCAACAAATCAATCCACACCAGCCAAAACTCCAACAAATGCAGCAAATGAAAATTTACTGCAAGTAGCTCAATCGAGTGGTACATTTACAACTCTTGCCCAAGCTGTTGAAGCAGCAGGTTTGTCTAACACACTCTCTGACGGTAATTTTACAATCTTCGCGCCTACCGACCAAGCTTTTAGTTCTTCCTTACCTCAAGGCGCCTTACAGCTTCTACTCGAACCTGAAAATAAAGACTTGTTACGGCAAGTGCTTTCATATCACGTTGTAGCTGGTAGAGTTCCTGCCAACAAATTAAGAAGTGGTCCTGTCAAAACTCTTGGTGGTGCAGTAGCAGTTCGCAAAACTGGTCAGAAGGTCATTGTAAACGATGCTAGCGTTACCCAAGCTGACATCAAAGCGAGCAATGGTGTAATTCACGCCGTCAACCGCGTGCTTCTACCATCAAGCTTACGCAAAACCATTGCAACAAAACTCCAACAAGAATCAAGCCCCACAACTCAACCGGAGCAGGTGCCAGCACCAAACACAGTACCCGAAACAAACCAGGCGCCTACACCAGGTCAAACACCCGAATCAAATCCGGCGCCTACACCAGGTCAAACACCTTAATTATGTAAGGTGGCTATGCCGCACCTACAAACAAAAATTTATGGCCTACTTTGCTCAAAGGCAAAGTAGGCTATTTTGCTTATACCTACTCACTTGACTAACAGCCAGGGACTTTATAAACCAACTTATGTTAATTTAACTTTATATCATCCGGGGCAATCATACCTATGAGGTATTGACAGCTTACTATTATTTTATATGCAGATAATATGAAAACCTCTATAAAAGATTTTACTGGGCGTAGTTGGCTCTTTGAAGTTATAGACAATTGGTTACGAAACACAACTGAGCGTTTTTTTATACTGACTGGGGAATCTGGGGTAGGTATAAGCTCTATTTCAAATCAATTAATTCAGCGCAGCTACATAACTGCGTATCATTTTTGTCAAGCTGGGGATTTAGAAACTACAAAATCAAGCAACATTTTAAGGTCTTTAGCTATACAGTTGGGAAATCTGCCAAACTATGGTCAAGCTTTGGCAAGTACAATTAAACTAGTTGACTTACAAGCACAAGTCAATAGTATTGACTCGTCGATGACAGAAAGTCAAATAGCTAAACTTTACATTGATAATTTGGCGCCAAACGACCCAGAAAACGAACTAGAAATTTTAATCAAGGCGCCTTTAACAATATTACAGCCACAACCGACTAATATAGTCATACTTATAGACTCTTTGTATGAAGCTGCAATTACAGGAGATGAAAATATAATTAGACTATTCGCGCAATTATCGAACTTAGATTTACCTTCTTGTGTGCGCTTTATCTTGACATCTCGTCCACGAGACCCACTTTTGCAAGAATTCTCAACAGTTACACCGTATTATATAGAGAATACATCGCAGGAAAATCTGACAGATATATGGCAATATGTAGAAGAACGACTAAAGCAACCACATTTTCAAAATATACTCACTGTAAGCGTTCAGGGGGCGCCTGTTACCAGTGGAATATTAAGCAGTCAAATTACCAACTGGGCGAAGGGTAATTTTTTATACGCTAAGTTATTAATAAATAATATTGTAGCAAAGCAATCTTTAGATAATCTAGAACCTTCATCAAAAAATATAGATGGTATTTACCATAGCTTCCTTAATAACATTAATGTAGATGAAAGGCAAAATTATCAGCATATCCTAAATATACTAATAGTCGCACAACAACCCTTAACACAAGAGCAACTAACAAATTTTACAAATATTGATAATCTATCTCAATATTTAAAAGAATTGCATGAGTTTTTATATGTAGATAACGAAACTTATAGCATCTTTCACCAATCACTACGTGATTATTTTCTAGATAAAAAACGTAGTGGAGAATTCTGGTGTGACGCTAGCTTCTACCATAACTTGGTTATCCAGTACTATCAGCAAGATACAACTTGGGAAGAAGTGGATTTTCAAAAATTTGATAAGTATGGGTTGTTATATTTAGTAAGACACCTTGATGCAGCAAGACGTATAGAGGAAGTCTACAACCTGCTAACTAGCTCATCCAAATGGATGGAAGCTAAATACAATGCATTTTCTAGTAATGCACCTTATATAGATGACCTTGAACTTGCAATTAACAAATTTCCCAAATTACTACAACCAGACCAACTGCGAATGTTAATGAAACGCTATGTAGCACTGCGAAACATACAAGCAGGAACCGAAAAAAAACGGGAAAACCAGGTTGGGGGAGAGAGATGTATGTTTTTTATTGAAGAAGAGGCGCCGAAATTGTAATAACCTAAAGAAACCGGGTTTCTATTGTTAACAAACAAACCCGGTTTCTAAGTCCTGACCAATAATGCTGCTAATATCATTTACAGTTTGGTGATAAGTAGATTCAGATAATACAGGTATTGCATTTTTAATACTAATTGACCGCTCTAAATCAATCCAAGATTTACAACCACCATATGAATCTCGGTAAGGAATTTCTTCTACTTGTGCTAACTTATACGCACGTAACAGCAGCACAAATAAAGGTTGACGAGGTTTCCACTTGAGACGGTCAACTAAAAAATCTTCGTTCCAGATATGAAAAGGCAATAATTGGTTAACAATATGGGCATCACTAACTGGGAAAATATGAGTAATTTGAGCAAAGCTACCAATTTTTACCGTTTCTGGGTGCCAACCAGATGTTACAGGAGTAACACGGTCAGCATACTCTGGTTTAAGTAACAAAGGTTGTTGGTGTTCATAAGTTGGGTACAGTAGAACTTGTTCTTGGGCAACTTGAAAGCGTCCACCTTTTTCATGGATACCTCCTTTGCGAAGCAGCATCACAGTATCACCAGCTTCCAAAGCTTCAATTGCAACAGCCCATTCCTTCAAAGCGTGAATATTTGTAGTTAATTCCATAAGCACCATTATAAATTGTCATTTTAATTGAACCCACAGCTAGATAAATTAAGTAACTATCTAAGGCAATATTCAAAGAGATACAAAGGAGGAAAAATGGAAAAGCGACGTTTGGGAACATCTGATGTAAATATAACACCCATCCCACAAGAGTTTTTCTTGTGGAACAGGCATCCTGCCTGTTCAAGTATGCTTTACAAATACTTCAATCTCTCCTACAAGATACAGATTGAAATCTAGGTGTATTAGTTTTTGTAAAAGGCGTGTTAGCAACTAAGTACAAATCTCCTTTAGAAGACCGCACCCAACCAATAGCTTCCACAACTTTCATAGGGTCGCGCGAAGAATCTATGTTTATTTTGCCCGGTGCATAATGAAGAAAATCTTGCCGACTTTCACTATCACCTCTCTCAACTGACACCCAATCAGGTTTAATGGTAGTATTACTTCTAATTGGTTCTAACGGAGTAGTAGGGAGTCCACCACGTCCAGTGATGACGAACTGGCTTTGATTTCTCAATACATCAGTTCTACAGCTTTGGCTAAGTTTCTGCTCAACTAATTGGGTTGGTAAATTAATAGGTGTGCGGTTAATACTATCATCTAAAGTATTAATATTTACAATACCATTCAATGTTGGATTTTCCTGGGAAATAGCTGTGATATCGCTTGTTGGTAGCGAATCTGGGTCAAGTACACTTGGATTTGTACCATTGTTAATTTTTAATTTTCTCACTAAGTCTTCTCGACTTCTTGGCGCCGTACCAAAAAGACTAATTGCATTAACTTGAACTTTGCCACCACTACCACTAAAAGCATTTGCTGTAATATCATTGTTTTCTTGAGGTGGCGCCACAATAAAGCCAGTAGGGATATTAATAGTAATGTTGCCACCATCCCCAGCAGAATTTAATTTACCTGCCGATGTTGATATTTGACTACCTCTACGCATTAGTAATAGGTCGCGCACGAGTAAATTAATATTCCCACCGCGTCCTAAGTCTGTTTCTGATGTAATTTTAGCGTTTGTATCTAAGATAATATTGCGCGCAGTTACATCAAGATTCCCCGCAGTACCTAATTTACTTGTATCTCCAACATATGTTACCCCTGTGGGAATTTTACTACTGACAGTCACTGCTCCACCTGAACGAACCGTCAATGTTCCAGTAGTTAATTTTAAATCCCCATAATTACCAGGACTTTGAGTTCCAGCAAATAAACCGATATATGGATTGTCTGTTTTTCCAATTATTTCTACTGAGTTCAAAGCATTTATAGTTAAATTTCCACCTGCTCCTGTAGCTGGTATATATTCATTTGATGCTGAAATGATTCCCTCAGACTGTGTAGTAATCCGTGCCCCTTGAATTGACAAATTTTTAGTATTAATTGTTATATTACCTGCTCTTCCACTCCCAGCGGTTGTACTATACAAGACAGTAGATAAAATGTTATCATTCAGGAAGAACTTTGATTTGTCACTTAACTCTACAGATTCTCTTACGTTTGCTTGTATATCTCCCGCAGCACCTGTACCTAAAGTATAAGTATATATTTGGGCACCATCACTTACAATTAATTTAATCGCATTAATTGTTATTCCTTGACCATCTGTAGAGCCTTGATTTATAGCTCCTAGGCTTACTAAATTACCCCTTAATTCCACAATCCTACCTAGTACATAAATGCTACCGCTCCCATTATTACTACCTGTATCTACAATCGAAGAAATTCCTTTACCATCAACATTTCTCTCGAATAATTTAATATCTTGCGAATATTGAGCTTCTGTTTTATCTAGAATCCAAACTTGGGATGTAGGATTTAAATTAACTGAACTATTACCTGCAACACTTATTAACTCGATTCGTCCTCCAGGTGCTGTTAAATTTCCACCTTCAAGTACCACATCACCACCAATAAGTGATAAAGTTTTGCCGTCCGGCACTCGTAAACCAACAGGGGCACCTAAGCTATTAGTCACACTGTCCTCTTTAGCTTGAGATGTCACCCGAATTTGTGTTGCAGTAGTTCCAAATTGTAACCCAGTTGGAGCAGTAACAGTTAGTAATGGGTTGGAAAAAGGAAGGGTTGCACTATATATTGTATTATCAGAAAAATTAATACTGCTGGCTGTACTTGCTAGAAACGAACCACCAATATTAAGACTCGCATTTGTACCAAATATAATGCCATTTGGATTAATCAAAAACAGATTAGCAGTATCTGACGTGCGAATAATTCCATTTATATTAGAAACTGCAAAACCAGTCACTCTACTAATAATATTTTGAATGTTAGTAGAATTTGCAAAATAAACAGTTTCCCCAGAAGCTATCGAAAATTCTTCAAAGCTATGAAACAGATTACTTCCAGCTTGTGTTCCGCCAGAAATCACACTCATATTTTGAAGTTTTGTAACGTTAGTATTAACTGGTAAAGTTGTATCCGGCTTGATTTGGGCAACAGCATTATTAGTAAAACAACATATAATTGTAATACCAATAAAACATCTTTTAAATTGACTCAACAGCATACTTACCTCCTTACTATTGCACGGTTGTTTTGTTACACACGCACAATTAGCAAATAAAAAAATGTAGCACTATATGTAAATAGGCTACATCAAATTGCAATTAGAATGCAGTTATACTTATTATCTTATTTCAGCTAGCTTGTATAAAATTAAATACATTGATAGCACATACTTAAATTAGGATTTGTCCGACAAGGGCTATAGATTCCGCATGCTTGTGGTGCAACTTCTTGGTCTGAAATATTTTTAGCGTCAATTGATTCAGATGCATCAAGGTTAAGAGTAAAATGAAATATCATTTGGGCTTTACCTAATACATCATATTTCTCCAGAATATTATCAAAATTCTGATTTTGTAGACCCTCAATCATTTTTTCTGTAATTTCGTCTTTCAACTGTTGTAATTCGATAGCGTTCATGATTTTTTCCTGATAATAAACGTAAGATTTTTTACAAGAAGTTGTTTACCTCTTCTGTACGTTTAATAGAATTGGTCTTAATTAACTTATGCACTCTTGTCAGGCGCCAAACATAATTAACGAACAAATACACTAAATAGCTTATAAGTACGAATGCACTAAAAGGTTGCCCCCACCGTGTCCAGTTCTGTTTATTAAACGGCACCTGCCATTTTAAAATCAAATACTCCTCTAATACAGCCGCGCCATTCCTGTCTTTGCGGCGCTTCCCACCAAAAAGCAATATTTACAACCTAGCAATCGTGCTTTCAAGTAATTCAGTCATATTACCAAGACTCTAAACATATATAGTACTACCGTTAAGTCATGCTCCTCGCAGTTATTTAAAGTTTCCAAAAAGAAACTGAAGTCCGTATAATTACCATCTAACTATTTTTCTCTGTATAAGTCAAAATAGTATTAATAACGGTTTATCAGTAGTCCAAAATCCTTATGAAGCTGGTTAAACGCACAACGCTGCATCACCAAGAGGGTACATCTAATCGAGTTTACGAAGTTGACTTATGTCAAATAGCTAACCAGCGTTATGTGGTTAACTTTCGCTACGGCAAGCGTGGTGGGAATTTAAAGGAGGGTACAAAGACCATTCAGACTATACCTCTAGAAGAAGCGCAGAAAGTATTTGATAAGTTAATTGAGCAGAAGCAGAAAAAGGGGTATGCAGATAGTGTTACAGAAAATGATTTAAATAAATTTGATTTAACTCAACCCATAACAGTAGATGATCCACAAAAGCAAGCAGTTATTAACCGTCTAGCAGATAATCAGCCCAATAAATGGAACTTAGAAAGGGCAATATGGCGCGCAGGTGAGCTTAAAATTAAAGAAGCGACACCATTGCTTATCAATCTTCTTGGAACAGACGCCCCTTTAAGAGATTACTGCATAGTATGGTCGTTAGGATGGTGTGGCGCCAGTGAAGCAATACCATTCGTCACTCAGTTACATCAAAACTCAGCAACACCTGATTTTGTTCGACGCATTGCTTTTGAAGCATTATTAAAGCTAGCAGACGATGCCACAAAAGCGAATTTACAGGCTCAAAAAATAGAAAGTTTACCTCCAGAGTTGTTATCTTTAGCGCGCGTTGGTTCCTCAGAGTCATTTACAAAAGCACTCAGCTCATATTTAGAAAGTGGAGATTATCAAAATTTTGCTGTTCTCGATACCATCTATCAAGTAGATAATGAATACGTGCGCCCAGCGTTGTTAAATATATTACGTAGCGCACCTTTCGCACCTAATTATTTCCAGCGAATACGACATATTTTTAAAATTGCCGAATACCGTCGTGATGCTGAAGTATTCGCTATTCTGGCTTACCGCTTCGACAAGCATTCACCAATGTATTCCAGTCGAAAGAGGACTATCGAGGTGGCAGAAGATAAATTTTTGAGAAAATCTGGTTTGTATTGGGACTCGCAAACGAAGAGTACAAAGGAAGTAACTAAAGATGAAGTTGCTGAAGAGCTAAAACGTCCTGACGCAAAGCTTGCTTACAGTACAAAAACTCGTGATTACTTTTTGCGGCGCCTGTGGCGTACTCTTAGAAAATTAGGTGAAGATGGCGACCCAGACTATGTAAGAATAGTAATCGAAATTTTACTTCAATATTCTGATGCTGACGCTGAACCTGTCAAAGAGTCTATTTTCAAACGCAAAATATCTTCTGACCAACTTCCAGAACCTATAGAACCATCTATTTTTAAAGCTGTTTTAGAAAATCAATTTCTTGAATATAAGTTAGTTTGGGACATATACGCACGCTATATAACGTTTAATCATATTCTGTACGAGAACAGTCTACGATATGAGCTAAAATCTAACGCACACGCTTGGTCATGTCGAGAAGCCTATAAGATATCTGGGGAAGTAATACACTTACAGCGAGAAGAAGCTTTCCCACACCTTTGGGAACAAAATCCTAATGTACTAGTTAAATTACTTAAGACAAGTAATTGTCGTCCTGTTCAAAATTTTGCAGTCAAAGTTTTAAGCTCTTCACCTAACTTCTTAGATTATATAGATATAAGTACTATTATCGAATTAGTTAAAAAGCCTTATTTAACAACCGTACAATTCGCTTTTGACGTAACAAGGAGAAAGTACAATTATACCGAGCCGAATAACGAGTTAATTTTAGCACTTGCAAATTGTATTGATGACAACGCGCGCGCTCAAGCTTTACGACTAATTAGCAAAAGGCGAGATAGCTTCTTACAAGACAATACCTTTATACCTAAGTTAATTACAAGCGAGTATGTAGAAACTCGCAAGTTAGCTCGTAATATACTAAACAACAGTATTATTTCAAACAGTGTAGCACTTATATTTATTGAAACAATTATTGCTAAATTGCTTTCAATTAAATCTTCAGCAATACCTGAATATCAACACAACACAGCCAAAGACCTGATGGCTGTTTTATTAATTAACTTTACACTTCAGTTACGCAGTCTAGCATTAAATACCATTCAACAGTTAATTATACACCCACTGGCAATCATTCAAGAATTAGGCGCCCGCATTTTATTGAATCATAAAATAGGCGCCAACTCTGTACCACCAGAATTAATAGCTAGTATTTTAGAATCTCCACATGAACGAGTTCGAGTAATTGGACTGAGACTATTTAGTGCATTACCTCATGAAAACCTAATTGCAGAATATAAAAGCTTAATTCTCGTCATGGCAACAAATATTAGTCTAGCAATTCGTAATGCGATTAAACCTACTATTAGATACTTAGCTTCAACTTACCCAAGCTTTAACATTCAATTTGCTTTAGATTTAATTGAAATTTTACTCATTCCAGAAAAATATGAGGGAGTTCATATTTATTTACAAACTTTACTATTAAAAGATTTACAAGGATGGACATCAAGTATTGGTAAAGAAACCATTTTTAAACTTCTGCACGTAAAGTATCCACATGCTCAAGAGCTAGGAGGTATATTACTGCATGAAAATTGTCAAGCGTTAATACCAGAGCTAGCAACCAGTGAAATTGTAAAACTTGCTAACCACGAAATTTTTACAGTCCGCCAAGCCGCAACACAGATATTATCACAAATGTTAAACCGTTTACGTGCGGATTCTCAAGACATGCTAGCAACTGTACGCTTGCTAGACTCCAAATGGGATGACTCACGAGAGTTTGCATTCAGAGTATTTACCCAAGAATTGGCGCCAGAAGAAATTGTACCAGAAGTTGTAATAGCTATCTGTGATAGCGTTCGAGAAGATGTACGGCAACTAGGACGAGATTTAGTAACTCAAAACTTCCACACCCAACAAGGACAAGAATACCTTCTCAAATTTAGCGAACATCCATCAGCAGATATGCAGCTATTTGCTAGCAACTTTTTAGAAGAATACGCAGTAAACAATCCAGAACGGCTACGTGAATTGATGCCATTTTTTATACGTGTATTATCTATTGTAAATCGTGGTAGTATAGTAAAAAAGAGAATTTTCGCCTTCTTAGAATCAGAAGTACAAAAGAGTGAAGCTGCCGCAACTATTGTGGCAGAAATAATGTCAAGACAATCAGCAACTATAGCAATAGGAAATAAATCGATGACAATACAAATCATGTTAAAGATTCGTAAAAAATTTCCTCATATATCTCTACCATTTAATTTAAAAAGCGTAACTGAAACAAGAAGCAAATAACTTTCTTTCTTCCTTCTTCGTGTCCTTTATGCCTTTGTGGTAAATAATCTTTTTAAACATATGGAATTTAACTATAGCTATAAAAAAAGCACAGAAATAGTGCAAAACGGCAGTAACACTCAAATGTCCTTCTCCCCCGACACAAAGCGTCCACCCACATACTTCATAGGAGAACTACGACAAAATATAGCCTTTCGTGAAGCCATCATGGCTTTACATGACGTAGTAATATCAGACCTATGCTTCAAACCAAAAGACAAAACCGCATATAAAGAATGGCGCGCGAAACAAGACCAAATAGACTGGCAACTAGTTACAACACTACGCCAAGATATCGCAGATAGAATCAAGGAACTACAAGCCGAGTCCGCCGAAATAGCAAAGCGTACTTACAAACGTTGGGCTAGTTACTATGAAGCTCAAAATCGTTATCGTAAATACTTATTTGAACAGAAAAGCGATATTTTGTACATATTTGACCCTGTAATTACCGTTCACCCCGATGAAGTATTTTTTGAGTGCTTTAGCGTTGATGAGTCAAGTTACGGTCGTTTAGGCGCCAGTTACGAAGTCTTCAAAAACATAAATGAATTTGCCTGCGGAACAACCAACGTAGATTATTCAGCATCACTATATAACGAATTTCAAAAAATCCGCAGCTACAAAACGACACAGCTACAAGTAGACCCATCAGGCTTTGAAGTTCAGACCACAAACGAAGACACCTACAAAGAAGTCAAAATAGACTTGCCTGATAGCTGGGTCAGAGGTTTTCTGCAAGTCAGTTCGGCAATGTGTTTACCTGCAACACGCTTCGACTTGCACCCAATGGATATCCATAATATATGTTTTATCCTACGGCGCCATAAAGAAAAACAAGGACCACGCAGTATGTGCTACCACCTCAAACCTGGTGAACCCGTGCGAATAGTCTTTGAACCGTGGAACATAGAAGTAGTTTGTCACCGTTCGCCTTATCTTGGTGATGCTCAAACTATCCGTGTATGGGGGCGCCGTCGTTTGAACATTCTCGAACGTCTTATTCCTGTAGCGAACAAATTTACTGTTCATCTACTGGGTACAGGTATGCCATCATTTTATGTTGCCGACCTGGGTGATATGTCTTTTACCTTGGGGTTATCGGGATGGACTGCAAATGACTGGGCGGGTGCTGGTAACTTTGATTTAATGGCGCCGCGTGCGGATGTTGATGAATGGACACAAAGAACTATTTTTAATGCTTTGCGAGAAAATTGGGCAGAAGATATAAACAGTCTTTCACAACGCTTGGGTATTACTCATACAACAGTAATGGGAGCTTTAAGTGCTTATACACAAGCAGGTAGAGTAATTTATGACTTAAATAAACAAATATATAGAGTCCGAGAACTTAGCTGCGAACCTTTACCAGTACAGCGCTTGCGCTTTGCCAACGAACGAGAAGAAAAAGCTACACGTTTTTTAGCTCAAAACGCTGTCAAAGTCACATCTGTTGACGAACAAGACGGCATATTAACCTTAAAAGGTCGTGTCAGAGGTAAAGGCAAAACTTACACCCCATTTCTGACTATCGACAAAGATGAGCGTATTGCACAAGCTGAATGCACTTGCAGTTGGTATAAACATCACAAACTCTACAAAGGCCCATGTGAACACATGCTAGCGCTACGAATGCAATTCAGGCGCCAGTCTAAATAAACCCGGTTTCTTCATCACTGAACATAACAATCTTTAAACAAAACGAAAAGAAACCGGGTTTCTGTAAATTTTTAGCTTTCCCTCTTCCCAAAATCACTAAATTGCGATTAAGCTATAAATACAAAAAAATAAAAGTTCGCGCACAGCAGCTAGTCGTAAGTATTAACCTTGCAATCCGGACGATGTATCATCGTTCTTGCGCTAAGTTTAAACATGCATCACTAGCCAGTTCTTTACGGCGCTCCGCCACCCAGTGTCGCGGTTTGGTTTCTGTAAAACCGACGACTCTAAATTCCTAAATCTTAACAGCACCCGAGACTAGCAATCTTGGTATAAAGGTTAGGGGGTGGCTCCGCTGAGTAAAACTGTCTAGTCTCGGGTGATTTACGAAGGGGTTTACAAACTAGCAGATGTGCGTAATTTTTTATACAAATAATCCTGACATTTGTTAAATCTGAAAGTTAAGCTGAAAGCATTAAATATTAGTGTCTCTACTGCATAATATGAGCGACCAGCCCCGTAACCGAGAAGAGTTGCACGAATACATCCGTAAAGTTGGCAGAGAAAAATTCATTCTCGAAGACATGCAACGCTATGGCTTTTGGCAAGGCGACCCACCACAAGGCTCAGAAGAAGATACTCGGCGCCAACGGGAAATTCAAAGAGAAATAAACGAACTAGGTAGACAAAGCTCTAAACTCCAGAATGAGAAGCTACTGCGTGAACTATCTTTAAAGAAGCGCTTAGAAGAATCACTTCGCAGGCGCCAAGAAACCAAAGAACGTCAAGAGCGAGAACGCCAAGAACGTGCAGAAGCTTGGAAACAAAAAAAAGAGAAAGAAATTCTTTATCTTGGTGAAGATGTTTCAGGTGATTTAAACAATACCCAAGGTAATGAAGAAAGATTAAACTCACTCTCGTTACCTGTTTGTAACACCTCTGAACAAATAGCAGCAGCAATGGGGATCACTATCGGTAAACTACGCTTCTTAGCATTCAACCGTAAAACTTCCACAGTCTCCCACTACATTCGCTTCAAAATGCCCAAGAAAACAGGGGGAGAACGTATCATATCGGCGCCAATGCCACAATTAAAGCAAGCGCAGCACTGGATACTAGCAAGTATTCTTGAAAAATTAGAACTTCATGATGCTGCACATGGCTTTCGTCGCGAACGTTCCATTGTTTCTAACGCAACTCCTCATGTTGGTGCTGAAGTAATTATAAACTTTGACTTAAAAGACTTTTTCCCCTCTATATCTTACAAAAGAGTCAAAGGACTATTCCGTTCTTTTGGTTATTCAGGCGCCGCAGCAACTATTTTTGCTTTAGTATGTACTGCTGCTGAAGTCGAAGAACTAGAATTAGACGGTCAAAATTATTATGTTGCGGTCGGTGATAGATTTCTTCCCCAAGGTTCACCTGCTAGTCCAGCCATTTCTAACCTGCTTTGTCGTCGTTTAGACCGTCGCTTAACAGAAATGGCAGAAAAATTAGGTTTCACTTACACTCGCTATGCTGATGATTTAACCTTTTCTGCATCTGGTGACAGCTTAAACTCTATCTGTAACATTCTCCGACGTACAGAATCCATTGTCACTCACGAAGGCTTCACAATTAACCAAGACAAAACTCGAATTCAAAGAAAATATAATCAACAAGAAGTTACAGGTGTAGTAGTCAACGAGAAACCCGCTGTTTCCAGAAAAATACTAAACAAATTCCGTGCAACCCTATATCAAATCGAGAAATCTGGTATAGAAGGCAAACATTGGGGCAACACTTCCAACACCATTGCTGCAATTACAGGATTTGCTGATTTTGTCGCAATGGTCAACCCAGAAAAGGGAGCAGAATTTCAAGAGCAAGTAAAACGAATCAAAGAAAAACTCAAGCAAAATACACTATCGTAAATTTTCTTGTACTTACATTGTATATTTATGTTTTGTATAGTATTTGTGAATTACATATAAGAATAGTAAGCTGCTTTATGAAAGCCAAAGTTTATGTAGAAACTTCGGTAATTAGTTATTTAACTTCTCGTCCTAGCCGTGATGTAGTTATTGCAGGACACCAACAGACTACACGAGACTGGTGGGAAAATTGTAGAGAAACGTTTAACATTGTTGTTTCATAGTTATTCGAGAAGCTAGTGCTGGGGATACTATTGCAGCCCAAGAAAGGCTTAAAGTTTTGTCTGGGATAGAATCGCTTGAAATAACAGACGAATCGGTATCATTAGCACAAACACTACTTGAAACTGGTACGCTACCTAAAAAAGCTACTGAAGATGCACTACATATTGCTATTGCGGTTACAAATGGGGTGGATTATTTATTAACATGGAATTGTAAACATATTGCAAACGCGACAATTCGCCAACAAGTTGAGCGTCTTTGTCGTTTAAGAGGTTACGAAGCAGTTGCGATTTGTACACCAGAAGAACTTTTGGAGGCTTAAATTAATGAAAGAAGACCCAATTATAGAGGAAATAAGACAAGTTCGAGAAGCCCATGCTGCTAAATTTAATTACGACTTATGGGCAATTTACAAAGATATCAAAGAGTATGAAAAAACAAGTAAAAGAACTTATGTTTCTTACCCTCCAAAACGTATTCAAACTAATGAAACAATAAAGGATTAGGAGTAAGGTGCGTGAAAGTATTTTAATTTTTCATTTTCTTATAAATTTTAATAGCTTCCACGCACACTACAGTCTTATAACTTTTAAACTGCGGCTTGCAGTTCTTGCTGAATTTGGTTTAGTAATTCTTCATCAGAGTATGAATTTTCCCAGTCACCTGAGAGTTTAAGCCGCACAGACTTGGCGCCACCACTTGGTGTACAAACAATCCAATATGTATCACCTTCACCACTCACTTTAGCAGCTTCATTGTTTTCTTCGCCATCGTTCAGTCCAGAATATGCTTGAACGCATGACCAAGTGATATTATCTGTATCTGTAACTTCCCTTGCCATTGAATACCTCTTTTTTTAATATAAATATATTTATTTTTCTGCTTTTATACTTCTACCTGCATGAGGATTTTTAAGCATGAAACTCTTTTTCTTTGTGCCTCTGCGGTAAGAAAAATTTTACCACGGAGACGCAGAGGGCACAGAGAAGAAAGGTTAGAGAGGGATATAAAAATTTTCTCTGTTTATATAAAATTGCTTCTTTAAAAGTTGCTACATTGTCGAGTACTGTATGTATATCTTCTCTAGAGGCGCCATATGCAGTTAGTGCTTCATCCAAATGCTGTACAATTACATCAAAATGTTCTAGCTGCAAATTCAGTCCTGTGTTATATTTGGGAACAGGCAGGATGCCTGTTCCACAAGAGTTTACTTTAAAGTATTTTGGAACAGTTCTAATAGATGTTGCCAAGCATCGGCAGCAGCTTCAGAATTGTAACTCGTGCGTTGGTCGCAGAAGAAACCGTGGTCTGCATTGTACCTAAACACACGATGATTTATATGATGTTTCTTTAATTCTGCCTCTATTTGCTGATTTTGCTCTTGGGGAATGAATGAGTCTTGTGTGCCAAAAAATGCATAAATAGTACCTTTAATTTCTGAAGTGCGGTTAATTGTAGGAGTATCTGCACCAAGACCCGATGTAGCTATTCCACCACCGTAGAATGAAGCAGCAGCTTTAATATCGGGTAGTGTTGCAGCTAGGTAAGCAACGTGACCACCAAAACAAAAACCAATGGCGCCTATCGCTTCAGCTTTTACATTGGGCAAAGTTTTAAGATAAGCAATAGTGGCCTGAATATCACTCATTATCTCCGGCGCCTTGGTTTGCTGCATATACTGAAAACCAAGCTGCATGTCTTCTTGAGAATACCCAACATCAAAACCAGGTTTTGCACGCTGAAACATCGCGGGTGCTATTGCCACATACCCTTGTTTGGCTATTCTTTCTCCAACATCCCGAATATGGCTGTTGACTCCAAAGATTTCTTGAATGACTATAACCGCTCCATAAGTTCCCGTACTAGCAGGTTGAGCTAGATAAGCATCAATTTCTAAGCCGTTGTTAAGTACTTTAACATGCTGTGTATTGATTTCAACGTTTGTCATGATATATATAAAGAACTCAACAAGAATAATTTAAAGTATTTTGGTTACATTTATAATGCAATATAGTAAATATTATTAAAGAATATATTATGAAAAATTATCGTTCCATTATTTGGGTCAATACTTTATCTTTTCTTGTACTGATTTTAATAGTTGCCTGTACTCAAGTATTCAATCTCCCTACAGAAGGATTATTTTTGCCACCATTTAGTCCACAATATCCGACTGCTGGATTATTAACACATACATTTCAATTACTATGCTGTATACCTCCTATAGTTTGTGCATTCACCTTTAGTCTACTAAAAAAGATTCAGCCTCACAATCAAAATAATAATTTTATTTTTTATTCCGCGCTTCTAATGCTGGGTTTTTTAATCAACGAAATATACCGTGTTCATATTATACTTGTTTATTTAGGTATCCCAAAGCTAGTAACTATCTTGGTCTACGCAATAATCGCCTTTAGCTATGGTAAAGCTTTTGGGAAAAAAATTAAAGCAACACCTTATATGTTGCTCTTGCTTAGTTTAGGTTTACTATTTGTTGCTATTACTATTGACTCACTACGTATTAATGATATTTCTAACTTTGCAGAAGGTATACCTAAATTATTTAGCGGAATTAACGCTATACTTTATTTTTGGCTAGTTTGCTATAAAGAAATTATATACTCATTCTCTAAAAATACCTAAACAGTTGGGTTCTGCAAAGCCTCCATCCAACCTGCAGTAACCTTAACCTGTACATAAACTGAAACATATCAGTATTTAAATTAACAGCTTTTCAATGGTAGATACAGGGGTTAGAGCTAGAAGTAGTTTATTTAGAAATTAAATTCTATCTTAGGATAGAAAATTTTAGACACATAATATACAGGTGTGCAAATACTTACCTAAAAATACTACTTTTGATAGATTGATTTTAGCAACTTATATCAAATCTTAACCCCTGATGATTATAAACACTATCTATCACCTCTAAAAAATATTTATGAATTCCTCAACTATTCGCTTTTCGCAGTTTAACGCTTCCCTTAATCGTAACAACGAAGGCGACCTAGTACGAGATTTATCAACACCTAATAACGTTCAAGCTAAAGCTGTTGCTGAAATCATTCAACGCAATAACCCAGATATCTTACTTATCAACGAATTTGACTACGTTGCTAGGGACCCACTGGCGCCTGTTAAACTGCTTCAAGAGAATTATCTTTCGGTAAGCCAAAACGGCGCCACCCCCGTTAATTATCCTTACGTTTACATTGCTCCTTCCAACACTGGTATAGCTTCTGGCTTTGACCTTAATAATAACGGTAGCGTCGTCACAACACCAGGCACCCCAGGATATGGTGATGATGCATATGGGTTTGGTAACTTCCCTGGTCAATTTGGAATGCTGCTGTTATCAAAATACCCTATAGATACAGCAAATATCCGCACTTTCCAAAACTTCTTGTGGAAGGATATGCCAAATTCTCTGCTTTCTACTATTGCAACTCCTGGTTCTTCCACACCTTGGTACTCTGCCGAAGAACAAGCAGCTTTGCGTCTTTCTTCAAAAAGTCACTGGGATGTACCCATTAAAATAAATGGTGAAACCGTTCACGTTTTAGTCAGTCATCCTACACCACCTACATTTGATGGCGCCGAAGACCGCAACGGCAAACGCAACCATGACGAAATTCGTTTTTGGTCAGATTATATTACTCCCGGTGAAGGTAACTATATATATGATGATGGTGGTCAAAAAGGCGGTTTAAATGCTGGGTCTCAATTTGTAATCATGGGGGATCAAAATGCAGACCCCAACGATGGTGATAGCTTCGATAACGCCATTCTTCAAATTCTCAACAACCCGCACGTTAACACTAATTTTATTCCTACCAGTGAAGGCGCCATACAACAAGCTGAATTACAAGGTCGTGCTAACCTTACACAAAAAGGCAACCCAGCTTTCGACACAGCAGACTTTTCAGATACTGCCCCAGGAAATCTTCGTGTAGATTATGTATTGCCTTCGAGTAATTTAACTATAAATGATAGTGCAGTTTATTGGCCTGTAAATACAGACTCACAATTTTCATTAGTTGGAACATTTAACTCCAGCTTACCAGGAGGTTTCCCCAGTTCTGACCACCGTCTAGTATGGACTGATGTCCAAGTTTCCCCTTCTACTAATGGTGCAACAATTCCAAATATTGGTTTTGAGGGACAAACTATAATTCCTACAGGCTTTATTCCTGAAGGCGCCGCAGGTACAATAAACGATAAACAAGTACCATTAGGTGGTTTATCAGGTGTTACTTACGATGCTGTTAATAACCGCTATTATGCTATTTCTGATGACCGTTCGCAATTTGGCCCCGCGCGCTTCTATACTTTTACAACCAACCCTAATACTATTGGTACTAGTGGCGTAACTTTTACTAATGTAACTCCTATCACAGATGCGAACGGCAACTTATATTCACAATTAAGTCTTGACCCAGAAGGTATTGCCCTTACTAACAAAGATACAGTTTTCATTTCCTCAGAAGGAGAAGCAAACCCAAGTGCAGGACGTGTGACTAACCCCTTTGTTAACGAATACTCTTTAACAACAGGACAGCTTATTCGGTCACTACCTGTACCTAGAAAATTCCTTCCCGTTGTTCAAGACACAAACGGCAATGGTAGAGTTGACGCAGGTGATACTCAAACAGCAGGTATTCGCAACAACTTAGCGTTTGAAAGTTTGACTATTTCCCCAGACCAAAAATTCTTGTACACAGCTACCGAAAATGCATTGTTCCAAGATGGTGCTGTTGCCACTACTACTAATGGAACTCGTTCACGCATTATTCAATACAACCTCGTTACTGGGCAACCTGAGAAAGAATATCTATATAATACCGATGCTGTAGCGGCGCCTTCAAATCCAACTACATCATTTAATACAAACGGCTTAGTAGATTTACTAGCATTAGATAGTCGTGGTACATTACTTGCTTTAGAACGTTCCTTCTCGACAGGCGCCCCAGGTACAGGTAATACTATCAAACTATATGAAATCACTTTGCAAGGCGCCAGTGATATTAGTTCATTTGATTCATTAAATAATCTGAGCAATGATAAATTAGCAGCAATAAGACCTGTAGAAAAACGCTTGCTATTAAACTTTGACGACCTAAAGTTATCTACCGGACTCGATAACGTCGAAGGTTTAGCATTTGGTTCTAAACTTGCTGACGGGCGCCAGTCTATTGTATTAGTCAGCGATAATAACTTTAGTCCTACACAATTTACCCAAATTTTAGCATTAGGCGCCGACTTAGTTCCTACAGTAATACCAACCGTCGAAACTCGTCCTGACTTAATAGATGATTCAAATTTACCATTTAGTCAGCGTGCGGATGCTGATGACCCTGCCATCTACGTAAATTCCACAGATAGTCAAAAGAGCTTGGTGCTTACAAGCGTTAAAAATGGAGGTTTACGAGTTTATGATTTATCTGGAAATTTATTACAAGAAATAAACCCAGGCAATATTCGTTACAATAATGTAGACTTACAGTACGGCTTTAAGTTAGGTAATAAATCTGTAGATATTGCCGTTGCTTCTGACCGCAATAACGATAAATTAGTTATTTTCCAAATAGACCCTAACGCTAGTACACCTGGTGAATATCTAAAAGATATTACCGATAGCAGTATAAGTACTTTATTCCAAGCAGAACCCTTTGAGGCGCCATACTCTCCATCATCGCGCAGCGCATATGGTTTAGCTTTATATCGCAGTCCTAAAACTGATGATTATTATGCTTTTGTTAATCGCAGAACAACAGGAGATGTCGCTCAGTATAAACTAATTGATAAAGGTAACGGCAAAATAGGTGCCGAACGAGTACGAGAATTTACTTTACCTTCACCAACAGGTGAACGTTCTCCTCAAACTGAGGGTATGGTAGCAGACCAAGAACTTGGCTATCTATATATTGGGCAAGAAGATGTAGGTGTTTGGAAGTTCCAAGCAGAACCAGACGGTGGTAAAACTGGCACTTTAGTCGATAAAGTAAAAGCTTTAGGTGGGGAGCATCTCACCGATGATGTTGAAGGACTAACTATTTACTACGCTAAAGATGGAACTGGTTATTTATTAGTTTCCAGTCAAGGAGATAATACCTTTGCAGCTTACACCCGTGAAGGTAATAATGACTTTTTGGGTAGATTTGCAGTTGGTAACAACGGGGCAATAGATAGCGTCCAAGAATCTGATGGCGCCGATGTTATTAATGTACCATTAGGTCCCGACTTCCCATTCGGTTTATTTGTCACCCAAGATGGAAATAACCTACCTTCAAAAATAGTTGACGGTGAAAACGTTAGTTCCAACTTTAAATTTGTACCTTGGGAAAATATTGCTAATGCATTCCCTGGTGGATTAAAAATTGACACAACAAGTTATGACCCCCGTCCATCTGGTATTCGCGGCACAAATGCAGATGATACTTTATTTGGCGCCAATAATGACGATAAAATGTATGGCTTTGGTGGCAACAACACTATTTATGGAGGTGAAGGTAATAACTGGATATTTGCTGGCAATGGTAATAATAACCTGTATGCAGGCGCCGGAAACGATTACTTCAATGCGGGCAACGGCAATAATACCTTCTATGCAGGAGAAGGCAACAACAGTGTTTTTGCTGGTAACGGAAATAATGTTGTATATACAGGCGCCGGAAATGATTTTATTAGCTTAGGCAACGGCAACAACCTAATATATTCAGGAGAAGGAAATAACACCATAACTTCTTCGGGAATAGACACCATCTACACAGGTAGCGGTAAAGACACCTTTAAACTCGATAAAGGTACAGGTGAAGCTACTATATATGGGTTTGGCGCCAGTGACACAATTAGTTTAGGTAGTGGCTTCAAATTTAACGACATAACTATAAGTCAATTAGGTGGAGACACACAACTTCGCATTACTAACAGTAACGACCTACTCGCAACCCTAAAATGGGTACAATCTAACACCATTACTAGCACAACTTTCGCATAATTCATGTGGCACAGGCCGGAAAGCCTGTGCTATGTGTTCAAATGATATATAGCAGTCCTCGATGATTTGTAAAAAATACGTAAATGTAGAGACGCGAAATTTCGCGTCTCTACAACGTGGGGTTTATAAATGATTTGTACAACGCGACTTTCAAAGAATTATTTCAGAGATAGGGAGCCAGTTGCGGTGGACGGGTTCCCCGGCATAAGCAAACTGGCGAACCCGAAGGGAAAACCAGGAAATTCACCAAAAGCCACTTGTAATGCGACTGGTAGGGCGAGGGGTCAGACCCAGACTAAAAGAGCTAAGTATCCTGTTATTAAAAAAAGCCAAAAATCAAACACCCCACAGCCTCTAGCTGCGTAGTTTTTCTATAAATATACTTGTTTTACTCAGTTAGTTTCATAACTGGATAAGAAAGCTGCGTACCTTTTTAGTTTACGAACGTACTATTTTATCCAAAGTCCAAAAGTAAAATCCTCAATACATTTTTTAATATTGCTTAAATAAAGACGGTCATCTTTCATAAAACTACTGCTTCTTTTAACACCTTTTCTCTAATTATCTCATGTAAAGTATCTGGTTCTGCAATATCTACCTTACGCTTTAATAATTCTTCCAGAGATTGCATTAAACCAATCTGGTCTAGTAAAGTTCGTTGTGGTTCAATCTCCACTAAAAAATCTACGTCACTATCTAATCTTGCTTCCCCTCTTGCTACAGAACCAAATACACGCACATTATAGGCGCCATATTGAGCAGCTATTTTCAAAATTTCTTCGCGCAATGGTAATAGTAATTCTTCTATTCCCATAACTGAGTGTTTCTTTGTATTTAGTAGTATTTTAGTATGTTAACTTATAAAATGCTTAAATCTCAGTTCATTTATAAATATTTGTAACAAATATTTGTAAAAAGCATAAAACCTCTGTGGTTACTTCTGATTTACTATTGTAATAGAGTTCTATGGAAGTAAGGTTATGTCCAATAACAATAACGACAGTATAAACTCAAAACCACCAGTACCGTTCTTTGCGCGCTATCTGGAAGGGCAGTTAGAAGATTTATCTGAAGAGGAAATGGCAGAGGTTGTGGGTGGTAGCACAGTCACAACAATGGCTTATCCTTCTGACCAAGAAGGTAGAGATGATGGAATGATGACGACCAAGAAGTATCCTTCTGACCAAGAGGATAGCGGGTTTGGCGCCATTCCTGGTGTTATTGATTTTGATTTTCAATCCAAATTTGATTTTCCAAGATTTCCAAAATTTTAGATTCAGCTAATAAACAACATTGGCGCCACCTTATTTTACAGGCTGAGTGTTAAATATCCACCATTCAGCCTTCACCAATTATAAATATGACTGTTTTAATAATCACTCATAGTAACGATAATGAAAGTATTTCTAGGGTAATGCAGGCAGTAAAAAATCAGGGTGGTAAAGCTTTCCGTTTTAATACCGATAGATTTCCAACTGAGGCAACACTAGATATTTATTACCAAAAGGGATGCGAGCGTTTAATACTTGTTGATGAAAACGAGCAACTTAATTTAAGTGATGTTACATCTGTATGGTATCGGCGCCTAGCTATTGGTGCTAGAATTCCTACAACTATGGATGTGCAACTGAGACAAGCATCTATTAAAGAATCGCGCGCAACTATTCAGGGAATGATTGCTAGCATTAGAGGATTTCACCTTGACCCTTTAGAAAATATTCGCTCTTCTGAAAATAAACAATTACAACTGCAAGTAGCGCGCGAGTTAGGTATTGACACACCACGCACTCTAACTACCAATAACCCACAAGCTGTCAGAGAATTTATGCAGGAATGTACGCAAGTTGTAACAAAAATGCTTTCGGCATTTGCTGTATACGACGAGCAAGGACAGGAAAAGGTTGTTTTTACTAATACTGTTACATCAGAAGACCTTAAAGACCTTGAATCTTTGCGATATTGTCCGATGACATTTCAAGAAAAAGTTCCGAAAGCTTTAGAGTTACGAACAATTGTTATCGGTACACATGTATTTACTGCTGCCGTCGATTCGCAAGCTTTAGAAATGGCACGCGATGATTGGCGAAAGAAAGGTATTGCTTTACTTAAAGCTTGGCAACCTTATCAGTTACCTAAACAAATTGAACATAAATTACTTCGGTTGATGGCTTATTTTGGGTTGAACTATGGCGCCATCGATATTATCTTAACTCCTGACGGGCGCCATGTATTTCTAGAAGTTAATCCTGTTGGTGAGTTCTTTTGGTTAGAAAAATATTCTGGTTTGCCAATCTCTGATGCTATCGCGAATATATTATGTTTTCGATAATTAAATGTAATTGATATTAGGCAATTTTAAATCGTTCGTAAAACCCGAAATTATAGAGACGTGTTCACGGAGTGTCCCGCAGGGAATATATCACGTCTCTACATCCAGGTAATGTTCTTTATCAAGGTTGCTGTAATATTGGCGTACTCTATTGATAAAGCCCAATGCATTCTGGACTAATTTGCTGGTTGTTCTGGCATTGATTCTTGTGTAGGTTGTTCAGGCGCCTCCATAGTCTCAGTAGTTTCAGTAGTTTCAGTAGTTTCACTAGGTTCTTGTGTTGGCGCCCCTTGTGTACTTGGTTGAGTTTCTAAAGTTCTAGGTTTATTGTTTGGTAAGTTTGGCACAATCGCAAACCCAATAAAACCAGTTGAAGGTAAATTACCTACTTTAGCAGCGGCGCCTGTAGATAAATCAATTGTATACAAAGTATTATCAGAGGTAGCAAAAGCAGTATTTTTACCTGATGCGTCCGTAACTATATCAAATCCTCCAATTGGAGAGAAATTAATGCCAAGAGAACCAATAGTGCGAAGATTACCATCATTCGGTGGGTCTTGGAGTACTAAAACATCCAAGTTATAATCAATGCCAAAAAGTTGAGTTGAAGTGGCGCCTGCACGAGAATTTATATACCCAATAGCTGTTATATTAGGGTCTTTGCCAGAGTTAGGGTCAGATGAACCATAAGCCAAAGGTTTGTCAACATTGACAGTTCCATTATCTACGTTGGTACGAAAATTTTGGTCGTTACTACCAACAATTCGTAAACGGTCTGGTACCGGGTTAAAATCAAACCCTGATTGAAATCCACCATCAAAACTACTTGAGAGTTTACTTGCTAGCTTTGCATCTCCAGTATCTGGGTTAATAATGTAAACATTGTCGGTATCTGTGACACCATAAAGTAACCCGTTAGCAGGACGAAAATCAATACCCTGAAGATTTCCATCAATTCCTTTGACTCGAATAGGTTTAAAAATACGACTATTTAGTCCAAAGCGCACTAATGTATTGTTAGGTGTTAAACCAATAAAATTCAAACCTCTAGATATAGAAGACTTATCTTGAGCTAGAGAAGGATTTGCATGGAGTGCAATACTTCCAAAATTGAGTAAACTTACTAATGCACTAGTCGCAATAATTACTAACTTATTGGGTATGTTCAATTTAGCTTTCATTCAAAACTCCTTTAATTAACTATTCACAGCTGCTTTACTCGCAACTGTGAATAAGTTTGCCGGAAGCGAATGTTCACTTTACAGTTCAAAAACTGTTCAATTTGAACAAAAACTTGCTCATTTTTTGTCTAGTAGGGTGGGCAGTGCCCACCTTACCCTTATTTAGAACCTTTGGATTTAAGTGACAGCAACATTTCTACCTGACTCGAAGTCTTATCAGAACTAGTAGCAGTCATACTAATTCCACGAATAGAACTTAAAAGAGCCTTTGACTGAGGGTCTATAGCATTGGCGCCAGTTGCAAATTTATCTACCAATACCATTGTTTTATCCATATCAAGGTAGAAGTAACCACCATTGGGCTTTTGTAACGAACTAGTAATTGTTTTAAAAGAATCATCACTTTCAAGTGATTTACCGTTTTGTGTTGTCAACACATCTGCTATGGGGGCGCCGAGTGCTACAAATACAGTATCTTGGTCAAGCCAACCATGTGCAACTACTGCACCTTGGTTAGGAATATCCCATTCGGTAACTTGCTTACTACCAATGTTGCGCTGCTTAACGCTGACATTTTGAGTTTTGGCAAGACTATCGAGTTTAGCAAACATTGATTTAGCTGTTTTATCATCTTTGGTATCAAATACCAAGGCGCCACCAAATCCTGTTTGTGCCAGTAACCCTTTATCAGAAGGAATCGCAGCTAATGCAAATTCACCATCCATCCAAGCGAATACTTCTTTATCTAAGTCAATATTTGCATATCTGGTGTAGGTACGTGCGGCGCCTAAAGCTGTTTGAAGTTCAGGAAAATCTTTTGATTGGTTAAGCATTGCATCCCACCAACGATTTACACCTTGTCCATTAATTAAAGCAAGGGTATCGGCTGGTAACGTAGAAACTATTTTGGAATTTGTTGGCTCATATTGATATACATTTAACTTGGGGTCAAGATTGGCAGTTGCCTTCATCCGTATACCAGCATCATCAATTCCAAATCCCACCACCATTGATTTAACTTGTTTGAGTGAATCTAAAGCTTTGGGTGGAATTTTTGCCAGTTCTGGGTCAGATTTGATAAGCGAATCAATCATTCCTGCATAGTCAGGAATATAAAATTGAGCAACGGTATTTTTTAAATCGGCGCCTTTACTCAAAATTTCGCTAGCACCCTGTTTACTCAGAAGCGATGGTTCACCTTTAAATGTATCAATAGCTTGTTCAATAGAACGTTTACTTGAACCATACACTACATAATTATTATCTAAAATCGCAGTATATGAGGGGGTATTTTTCGTATCACCTTTTGTATCAGTTTTTATTTCAGTGATTGACTCAGTGATTTTTAAGCCTTTATATTCAGTTTCTTTAGTTTTTACCTTTTTGTCTACCTTCTTTGTAAAATTTAAAGCTGCAATTTTATCTTTAATCCCAATAACCATTAAAAGTTCAGGTTCGGGTTTATTAGAGGCTTTAGCTTGTGCTGGTTTCACCGGACTTGGTGGCAACATAGCAAACATAATTCCACCTACCCACGGTTTAATATCCTTCTCGTAAGAAAAGCCTTCTTTCTCAGCACCTTTATTGAATTCCTCTAAACCTTTAGCAAATAACTTTTGTGCTTCAGGAGTACCAAATTGTTCGATTTTTGCCCAAGCTTGAGGGTCAGTTGTAATATAACCCGCCATAATTGCTTCATCCGGAACTATTTTGGCACTAGCTAAGGCGCCAGAAGCATCACCAGATGGTCCTTTAAGTAAAAAAGTATACGCGGCGAAGGCGCCTCCTGCTACAACTGCTGTACCAATTGCAGCAACTATATATTTTGATTTTCCAGCCACTTTTATTAATCCACGCTATTTCCCTAAATTGTCAGCTGGTTTTTATAAGACAACATTGTAGGATTTTCGGATATATTTCTCATTTACATATATATACTGATTTATAGTGATTGTATTAGTAATTTTACTTAGAATAATGCAATAATATATAAAGTTTGTAAATTATTAAATTCCAGCTTCTATAAAAGCTTCAGATAAACTTTCAGCAATTGCAAGATATTCAGCCCAATTGATGAGATAACTATACTCAAGACTATCAGATTGTGCCTTAAGAATTCCTAGAACATCACGCCACTGTTTTTCAGATTGTTTACCTTTGCCCCATAGCAATTTTTGTAACACCAAATCTTCAGGAGAAATCACCCAAAAATTTTGACTATCTTCGACATCTAAAAATTTTCTGCGAGACATTTGAGAAACAGCAAATGGTGAATCATCCATTACATATAAATCAGCATTAGTAATTGTTTCAGTATGTGTAACATTAAGCATTCTTTCTCTACCTTGCTTAATACCTTCTACAGCACCTTCTGGACAGTA
The DNA here is from genome assembly GCF_019977735.1 of Calothrix sp. PCC 7716. Lineage (GTDB taxonomy): Bacteria > Cyanobacteriota > Cyanobacteriia > Cyanobacteriales > Nostocaceae > Dulcicalothrix. Next base: position 4,029,113 of record NZ_AP025018.1, read on the forward strand.
AAATCTGGCAGATTGTAATATAGTTACTAAAAGATCAATTTGCCCGCTTTGTATCTCAATTACTAAGTCTAAATCACGAGTTGACCTAGATTCTCCATAAATAGAACTAGCAACGCCTCCACTAACGTAGTATAAAATATTTACTGATTCAAGTAGTTGATGAATTTCCCCAGCTAAGGCAAAAGAGTCTTGTATCCACATTTGTTGATTAATTCCTAATGGCTTAAAACCTGGATGAAACTTCTCAGCTAAAACAGCGCGCGCAAACCGTTCTCTAATTTCTTCTAGCGAAGCATTTTTGTGTCTCCACTTTATGCCAGTAAGGCACAATTTCCGCACACTACGGTCATGAGCAGACGCTTGCGCTATCCGTTCCCCCAAAGACAACTGTCGCAGACGACTAAAAAAATAAACGTCAGCTTCTATAGAAGTATCAGGTGCCTGTGGTCGATAACCTGGTTTTACACCTTGAATCATATACACTATATTATAGTGAAAACAGCAGTAAAAGCAATCCAAAATTACCGCTCTCAGCTTCCTGGTATACCAAGGGGACTAATAGGACGTTTCTTTTTGCCACATGAAATTTTCTTCAAAAGTTAATTTAAATAATTAACAATGAAAAATATTCTGGATTATTCTTAATCTTGTGGGGTAGGCATCCTTGCCCTTTATATTAGGACATTGGAACGGGCAAGGATGCCCATTCCACAAGACTATTCCACAAGACTATTCCACAAGACTATTCCACAAGACTATCCCACAAGAATATCTTATAAAGTAGATAATTAGAAAACCTATAATATTTCTACTTGCATGAACCGTAAGCGTATACTCGCCTTAATTATCGCACTAGTACTAATCGCCGCTTCATGGTGGAATGTAATGGCAGCGCAAACTTCTCTAACAATTCGCCATTTCCAACGCGCGGGTGTACCTTTACTATATATGGCGCCACAATTACAAAACAGCCAAAAAGTACCAGGTGTTCTTATCGCTCATGGTTATGCTGGTTCCAAACAATTAATGCTGGGTTACGCTTACACGTTCGCACATGCTGGTTATGCTGTAATGTTATGGGATTTTGACAGCCATGCAGCAAATACGCAGCCATTACAACAAGATTCATTATCTTCAAATTTAAATGTTGCTTATACAGCATTAATTGAACAACCAGAAGTAGATAAATTACGTCTAGCAACTTTAGGTCATTCAATGGGAAGCGGCGCCGTAATGTCTGCTGCTATAGATAATGCTAGTAACTACGCTGCTACTATCGCCGTCTCACCCACAGGTGCCAGACCCACACCAAATGCTCCTCGTAATCTTCAACTGCAAGCGGGTAGTTGGGAAGGTAGATTTATTGCGAATGCACAAAGGTTATTGATTTCAGCAGGTGGAGAAAATCGGAATTTTGCAGATGGAAAAGCAAGGAATTTAATAATCATTCCCAATGCTGAACATATAACGATATTGTTTCGTACACGTAGTCATGAAGCTGCGAAAAACTGGCTTGATGCGACTTTTGGTGTGCAGCGTCAAAGTAATTATATAGATAACCGTATTATTTGGTATTTTGTGCAGTTAGTAGGTTGGTTAGTCGCACTCGGCACCATTACCCCAATTTTGAATATAAGCTTGAACGAGAAAAGCCCAAAAATACTTAATTGGGCAGGTTTATTGGCGGCACCGTTTTTTGCCAGCGGTGCTATGATGCTGTTTAATAACTTTGGTAATATCGACGGTTTGGGTGGAGTGTTGGTTGGTGGAGCAGTAAGTATTTGGTATGGTGTCGCTGGTATAACTTGGCTATTTATTATGGCACGTTTACCAAGACTGAGAATACAGGCATTTCTTGCTGGAATTGCTCTATTTGCCTTGCTATGGGTAGCTTTTGGCGCAATGGCACAAGTCGTTTGGTTAGAATGGTTGTTGGCGCCTGTTAGGTTAAAATTATTTCCCATTCTCGCAATTACTTGTTTTCCTTGGTTTTTAGCATCAGGAATAACGCAGCAACATCTCACGTTTGGAAAACGAGTTTTATGGTGGTTAGGACAAAGCATAGTGTTAATAGGTGGATTTATTTTGGTGCTTTATCTCTTGCCTCAACTTGGTTTTATTGCATTATTATTACCTGTTTTCCCTGTTTTGGTGGCTATCTTTTCTTTCACAGCTAGCGTACTAAACGAGCCTTGGAGTTATGCTATTGGTAATGCCTTGTTTTTTGGATGGGCACTTGCTGCGACTTTTCCTTTAGCGAGTTAAAGTATTATGTGCAGGTGTTAATTTATAAAGCTGGATTACAGAATGATACCAGCAGATGGTCAAAATCTCCCTATTTGCGAAACCCAAGTGACACCAGAATGGTTGACTCCGGAGTCCATTCAGTACGTAGCTGAATGTATCAATGATTGCGAAAATGCCCAAATGCTAGCAGAATTAAGACATATTTTTCCACGGCAAGTTCTAACCGAGGCATCGCGATATGTCAAACCACACCAACGTCAAAATATACGACTGTGGCTTACAGAACTCAACAAGTAAAGAAACCGGGTTTCTAAAATTTTGGCGGCATTCTTTTGTTTATTTTTGAAACTTGAAAAGTTGGAGCAGATTTTTAAGTTTTATATTATACAGTATAAATAAAATCAGGTAAATTTTCTTCGTATAAATACTTACATTAAAACTAGATTTTAGACTTTTGATTAATAAACACCTTCCATGAGTAAGACCCAAAAATCACGCACTAGATAGAGGCATCAGACACCTGTAATTATTTATTGTCGTCAATAATACTACTAACCGTTACATGAACAAGGCTACTATTACTACTCAACCACAACAAGATTTCGCTCTGACTCAATGGCAAAGCCCTACGATTACTCAAACTCTCGCGCACGCTGTAGAAATTGCTGACTTTTGTGCAGCAAACGCAGCTAATGTAGATGTAAATGGCGCCTTTCCGCAACGCGAGTTTGAATTAATAGCGAATAAGGGTTTACTCGCAGCACCGTTGCAGCGAGAATTAGGAGGGTGGGGTGCTGGCTTTGATGCTTCTGTAACTCATGAAACATTAATGTTACTCAAGCATATTGGACGCGGTAATTTAGCAGTGGGTCGAGTTTACGAAGGACATGTTAATGCACTGCAATTAATTCAAACTTTGGGCAGTAATGAACAAATACAAATGTATGCTTCAGATGCCCGCAATGGTAAAATATTTGGTGTATGGAACGCTGAAGCCAACGATGGTGTAAAAGTAATTCCCCTTGATAACGGTAAATATAGACTATCCGGTTCTAAAACATTTTGCTCAGGCGCCGGTTTTGTAGAAAGACCATTTGTAAACGGCGCCTTACCAGATGGAACTTGGCAGATGTGTATTGTGCCAATGGAAGAAGTGGCCACTGTGAGCGACCCTAGTTGGTGGCAACCAAATGGAATGCGCGCGACTGCTAGTTATAAAATAGATTTTACTGGAGTTGAATTAGAACAAAGTTCTTTAATTGCCAACCCAGGAGATTATTACCGTCAACCTTGGCTATCTGCGGGAGTTGTACGTTTTGCCGCTGTTCAACTAGGTGGCGCCGAAGCGTTGTTTAACCTAACGCGCGAATATCTTCAAAAATTGGACTATACAAACGACCCATACCAAAAAGAGCGTGTGGGTAAAATGGCAATGGCTATTGAAAGTGGTAACCTTTGGTTAAAAGGCGCCGCACAGGTAATAGAAAACTATGCTCCAATTTTTGGCGGTTATCCAACACAACCACATCCGAAAGTGGATCAGTTGGTCGCCTACGCCAACATGGTACGAAGTACAATTGAACAAATCTGTATTGATGTAATTCAGATGTGTACACGTTCGGTTGGTACTCGTGGTTTACTACCACCGCATCAAATGGAACGGGTAATAAGAGATTTAACGCTGTACCTGCGTCAACCAGCATTTGATGCAGCAGTTTCCAGTGTTGGACAATACGTATTGAGTGATAATAATCCTGCCCATTCTTTGTGGTATGAATAATCAGGTTCTCGAAATATCCCCGCTAGCAAATCCTTATGTCTTATCTATAAAGACAATAGAGGAAATAGCCGCAAGTCCAGCATTAATTGTTGCACCTCACCCTGACGATGAGACATTAGGTTGTGGAGGCGCCATTGCTTTATTACGTGCGCTAAATTACGATGTGCGCGTATTAATAGTAAGCGATGGTACATTATCGCATCCTAATTCTAAAAAATATCCGGCGCCAGAACTTAAAGCATTGCGAGAAAGTGAAACACTTGCAGCTTTAAATTTGTTAGGAGTGGAAAAAAAATCTGTAACTTTCTTAGGCTTACAAGACGGTTTAGTATCAGAACAGTATAAAAATATAACTGATACATGTCGTATGTATTTAGCGGGATTAAAACCGCAAATTATATTTTTACCGTGGCGCCAAGACCCTCATCCAGACCATCGCGCAACATGGAATTTAATTCATGATGCAACTAATGTACTTAAAAAACCACGTATAATTGAATATCCTATCTGGGACTGGGATCCATCTCAACGCGGATTTATGGGTGAAGTACAGTGCTGGCGCCTGGATATAAGTAAAATGCTGACATTAAAAGAAAAAGCAATAACAGCTTACCGTTCTCAAACCACAAACCTAATAGACGACGACCCCGAAGCATTTATTCTCACACCCGAAATGCTCTCAAACTTCACCCACCCTTGGGAAATGTATATGGAAGTAAATAGTTAGCAACGGATATAACGGAGATAACGGATGATTTATCCGCTACATCCGTTCTATCCGTTGCCAGTCTTACTTGTATTGACATAATCCTCAACTTGGTTTATATGTAGTGTATGTGGCTATAAGGTAAGTAAAATCCATGCAAAAATTAGTTACGAGTGTAGTTTAAAAGTCATTTACTGCCAAAATCTATAACTTTCAGCTTGAAGAACAGTTGTTCCAGCTTGGCTTCAAAAATGGTTAAGAAGATTACCATTTAAAGCGATATGCATTAGTATCAAAACTCGCTCTGATTTATATCTCTATTATCTAACTAAGTTTTAGGCAGAAAGCTTAATAGTTCAAAAGTTCACTCAATGGTAATTACCTGTGTCTAATTTCTAGATGTGGATGTAGTTAAATAATTACTAAATTTTCGGGTGATAAAAAATACATCAAGAAAAGAACTTATTTATCTGAAAAATACGATTATGACTTTTGTGAAAGCGATTACCGTGCAATCTTTAGTATTAGCTGTAGTATTTTTATCCTCAGCTAATAAAGTGAAATCACAGACTGTAACTCCTCCAGTAAATCTACCACCTATCAACCAACCACCTGTAAACCAACCACCCGTCAACCAACCACCCGTCAACCAACCACCCGTCAACCAACCACCCGTCAACCAACCACCTGTAAACCAACCACCCGTCAACCAACCACCTGTAAACCAACCACCTGTAAACCAACCACCTATCGACCAACCACCAACTAGAACGATTCCAGAATCTAACTTATCATTTGGAATTATGTTAGTTGCCGCTGTCAGTTTTGCAAAATTCATAAAGCGAAAAAAAAGATTGTCGTAAGTTGCTAATAGGTTAGTTACTAGTTTTTTATCACCAAATAGTTCGGTGAATAGTTAATTCGGTAACGCTGCTGGAAGTATATTGATTTCGGTTTATCCTAACTGGATTGATAATTTTACTTACCCAATATCTGAATCTGTTCTTGAACTAGCAACTACAAAAAGAATTTAGTAGAATATTAGGTGTTTGAGTTACTTTGTTCTCTAGGCGAAAGAAAAGCTAATTCAGGGTCAGTAATTATGTCTAATTAAACAGGAATAAATGCCTCAAATTTTGTTTGAAACAACCCAAAATTGCTAATCAAGCAGCAACTAATATACAGTTTGCTGTTTTTTAGTCGGATAAACTTCGGCGCCAAACTTTTCAAACATCCTCTTATGAAACTAGTAATATTGGATATTGATGGAACGTTGACCAAAACCAACGATGTAGACACAGAGTGCTTCGTCCAAGCTTTTAACGATGTATTTGGAATTACACAAATAAATACAGACTGGAGTACGTATGGACACACTACAGACTCTGGTATCACCTTGCAAATATTCCATGAACAATTTGATAGGGCGCCATCTCAAGAAGAGTTATCAATGCTTCAAGATTGTTTTGTTGAATTATTAAACCAACGTTATTCAACAAATTCAGATATGTTTGCAGAGATACCTGGTGCATCTGTAATATTACATAAAATATCTTTATTGCCAGATTGGAAAATAGCACTTGCAACAGGAGGATGGCGCCTCAGTGCTTTAATGAAGCTACAAGCAGCAGGTTTAGACGTTACAAAATTTCCAATTGCGACTGCTGACGATAGTTACTCGCGCGAAGTAATTGTCACAACAGCAATAGAAAGAGCAAAACAAGCATATAATCAACAAGAATTCGAGAAAATCGTTTGTGTCGGTGATGGTATTTGGGATGTACTCACAGCTATACAACTACAATTACCTTTTGTAGGCGCCACAGATTTTTTAGATATTGAATCATTCTTTGAAGCCTTAAATACAGCTACTATTCCCAAACCCCATAAACCTGAACAAGTACAAAAAAATTCCCTGCCACCAAGTTATTTTGAAACTTTATATACTACTAATCCTGACCCTTGGAAGTTTGAAACAAGTGAATACGAAGCTAAAAAATATACAAACACTATTAACGCCCTACCTAAACCTCGTTATCGTTCAGCATTAGAAATAGGTGGTTCTATTGGAATATTAACAGAGAAACTGGCGCCTTACTGTGATTCATTACTATCAGTAGAAGTATCAAAAATAGCACAAGAACAAGCACGTACACGCTGTAAAAAACTACCCCAAGTCCGTTTTGAACTCATGCGGATACCAGAACAGTTCCCTCAAGAAACCTTTGATTTAGTTTTAATCTCAGAAGTCGGTTACTACTGGTGTCGCGAAGATTTACAAAAAGCACAAACAGCAATTTTAGAAAATCTTACTAAAGGAGGACATTTACTCCTGGTACACTGGACAGAATACGCGCGTGACTATCCTTTAAATGGTAATGAAGTTCATGACTCATTTTTAGAATTGGCGCCAACCCAATTAAAACACCTTAAAAGTCAACGCGAAGAACAATATCGGCTAGATTTATTTGAACGAGTATAGCGTTTCGTAGGTTGGGGAGACACTTTGCGTTTACGTAGTATGCCGGAGGCACAACCCAACATAAATATTTATTGTTATATTGAGATTAATTTTATTTAATTCTTATAAATCTCCACTTCTGTGTTTGATTATCCCAGGATAATGTGTAGTTTAAAGAAATACGCATAGTGTTACCTGCCTTCATATTATAAGCAACACGAGTATTCACTACAGTATTATTAGAATTGGTTTCTATTACGTCTACCTGCTGCACATCAATTGATTTAACTGTTTTCCACCAATCTGCAAAGGATGCATATCCGTTTGGGTGTACTTTTGTATCTTCCTGCAATGCTTTAGGTAATCTATCCCATGCATATTGATAGTTACCGCTGTTAATATCATTATAGTAATTCACTACTTCGGTTTGTGGAGATGGTAAAGAAGTATTGGGAGTTGTTTGATTGTTACCCAACTTGGTTTCCTGCTGTACAGAATTTGGTAGGGGTGATGGTGTTATTGCTGTTTTATTAGTCGTAATGTTTTGATTCGCTTGAGTTTGCTCAGGATAATTTGGTATGGGTGATGGTGTTATTGCTGTTTTATTAGTCGTAATGTTTTGATTCGCTTGAGTTTGCTCAGGATAATTTGGTACGGGTGATGGTGTTATTGCTGTTTTATTAGTCGTAATGTTTTGATTCGCTTGAGTTTGCTCAGGATAATTTGGTAGGGGTGATGATGCTATTACTGTTTGATTAGTCGTAGTGCTTTGATTCGCTTGAGTTTGCTCAGTAGTTTTTGGAGTGTTTAATGCTGGTAATTGGGTATTTTGAGAGGGTTGAGCGTTTTTTGTTGAATCTAATTCGCTTGGTGATTGTTGTACTACTGTTTGTGAGGTTTTTGTTAGCATCATGCTGGCAATGACAGAAGTACTAACTAAGGCGCCTGCACTCAAGATACCTATAATAATAGGATTGATTTCCTTTGATTTATTGACAGAAGCATAAATAGGATTCGGTTGAACTACTGCTGTTTTTGCTACTGTTTGCTCAGGTAAGTGTACGTAACCATTCTGTAATGCATCAAGCATTTCTTTTGCAGTAGCAAAGCGTTCCCGTGGATGATAATATATTGCTTTATCAATTACTGATTTAAGTGTAGGGCTAACATTCAAAGCATGATGATGCCAAATAATTTCGCCTGTGCGAGAATCTGTTTCTAATTCTTCTGGGTATTTACCAGTTAGCAAATAAATTACAGAAATACCTAAACTATATAAATCACTAGAAAAAACTGGTCTACCCATTGCCTGTTCACTTGGCATATATCCAGGTGTACCAATCACTATTGTACTTGTTGGATTACCTTGAGAATTAACTGCTGTTCCCATGACTTCCCTTACCGCACCAAAATCAATCAGCACTGGTAAACCATCTTGATAGCGCAAAATAATATTATCAGGTTTAATATCTCGGTGAATAATTCGCCTTGAATGAATATAATCAAGTAATTGCAATAAGCTTACTAATATTTCTCTAACAATACTTTCACTTATAGTTCCTTGTTTTGATACTTTAGTCGCTAGAGTGTCGCCATCAATATATTCTTGAACTAAATAAAATAAGCCATTCGATTCAAAGTAAGCATATAAATTCGGAATTTGATTGTGCTTACCACCTAGCTCCTCTAATATTGCTGCTTCACGTTGAAAGCGCTCTTGAACTAGCTGATAAATTTGAGGATTATTTTGAATTAATTTTAATTGTTTAATTACGCAAGAGCGATTTGAAGGCATTTGAATATCTTCGGCTAAGAAAGTTTCACCAAATCCCCCAGCTGCTAATGTTTTTTTGATTTGATAGCGATTGTTAAGTAACATATTGTCTAAATTTTTAGTTGTAATACTCGTATACTCCCTTCCTGGTAAAAGATTACCTATAAATTCTTCTTCCTTCGCGCACTTTGGGTACGAGTGCGGTTCGTTCCGAATTGGTATTCTTTGAGCGTAAAGGGAGTAGTTACATTTAATTACTATATAGCATTTCCCGCTTTGATGAAGTACACAAAGGCGGGCAAGGATACCCGCTCCACTCAGTAATCCTTTATGGCGAGTGTAGTGTTACGCTCGCTTTTAACTCAGAAATTAGGTTCTTATTTATACTGTTGACCTTGTGCGCTTTGCCGTTATTTGCAAGAATAATAGTAATATTTCCGTAAAACCCTCAAGCAACAGTGAAGTTATTTACTCTAAAATGCATTAGGGCAGGAAGGCGTTTGTGAATATTTAGACTCGATGTTTTCAGAGAATTTATTTCCCTTTATAACCCAAAAACCAGAGAAAAATATGAACCCAGTAGCTTCGGAGTGTACTGCCTTAACCTCAGAGGTAAAAGATACTATCGATGTTATTTCCGTTTTAAAAAGTTGGAAAAAGCTTTCCAGTCTAGCTGGAGTCGGTTTATTATCTTTTGGCGTAACTTTAACACTTTTTAATATAATCGCAACTAAAGCATTTGCACACTTACCAGCAGCACCAGAAATAAATATTACTCAACAAGATATAGCAGTCATCAGAACAAAGCAACGCAGAAGTGGGCGCCAATATTCAACCCTGCGTCGGAATAATAAAGGTCTAGAAGTTGAATATTTGCAACTTAGGTTGCGTGAGTGGGGTTATTTTAAACAAGGGATAACGGGCATTTTTGCTGCTGATACTGAAAATGCTGTCAAGAGATTTCAGCAAGACTCAGATATTTTTCCTAGTGGAATAGTAGACGGTCAAACTTGGAATGCTATCGAGAAGGCAAATACTTTACCACCAACTTCACAGCGCTGTAAAAGACCCACATTAAAACCAGGTTCTGAGGGTAAAGATGTACGAGACCTACAGCAGCGTTTATACGACTTAGGCTACCTCAAAATTCGTCCTTCAAGTTACTTTGGAGAAGCTAGCAAACAGGCGGTTATTCGCTATCAACAGCAGCAAGACTTACCTGCGACTGGTGTTGTAAACGCGCGAACTTGGGAGGCATTAAAACTTTCGTGTAAGAGTAACGCAGTTTTTGTGGTCGTAATACCAGTCACGAATAGATTCATTTTAGAAGACGTGAAAGCTCACGTACCAGGCGCCTTTATTTTCAAAACAGAAACAGGGCAGTACGTCAATGCTGGTGAGTTTTCTAACCAACAAGAAGCAAAAAATCGACAAGTTTTTTTAGGCGGTAGGGGATTTGATACACGATTAATTACGAAAAGCAATACTCAACGTTAACTCTATAAACTTAAATATTAACCGCTCTCCTTGTAGGATACTGCTGGCGAATAGGGATTCAGACCCCTCATTTTACACAAATTGGTGGGTAGAGACGCGTTCACGCAGTGTCCCGAAGGGAATAATCGCGTCTTAGCAATATATATTTACCACAGAGACTATTAGGGCACAGAGAAAAGAGAAAGAGAAATTTGCTTCTAACCAGTAGTACTCATGGCGCCTCATAATGCTCTGTGTAAAAAGTTTTGGTATACTCTTTCTTCTTTGCGTCCTTTGCGGCTCGTTTACTCTCCTCTCTGCGTACTCTGTGTCTCTGTGGTAAAAAAAAATACAGCAGTGCACAGGCGGGACAAATATACTACAACTTTCCAAAACTTTTGACATGAAACACTCAGAACCTGTTATCGAAACCAGTAGTACTTCTGGGACTTACAAAATAGTACCAATGCTTTATTGACTTAACCCATCCAACATCTCAATAAAAAGTCGATACGAACTCGATATACTCAATAGTGAACTCAATTGGCGCCACGTAAGAATGAGTTTAGCAGAGGTCAAAGCAAACCTGCTTAAACTAAAACTCATTTGACACTATATAGTTATGAAATTCGTCTTACCTACATTTTCCTCATTCGCTTATACATTAGCTGCTTTATTGCTACTGGGTTTTTCGGCGCCGATGGTTACACCAATTTTCGCTTCCAATAACAAAAATGCTTGTGAATCACCACAAAATTTCTTAGACACAGAAAAGTATCAACAGGAATGTAAAAAATACTTAGAAGCTTCGCTTGATAAAGCAACACAGGCAATTCGTTCCAATCCAAAAGCCGAAGAACCATACTATCAGCGTGGAAACACTCACCTGCTAATTGGAAATTATAAGGCAGCAGTGGCAGACTATACAGAGGTAATTAAACTAAATACAGGTAGGTTTGGTTTTACCCGCGTGGCATACTGGAACAGAGCTAGAGCTTATGAAAAGTTAGGCGAAAAGCAAAAAGCAATTTCAGATTTGACTAAATTGATTGGTAACGATAGTGTTAACGTTGATGAGTACTTATTAAGAGCTAGACTTTATAGAGATTTAGGAAATAAAGAAAACGCCATTGCCGATTACAAAGTCGCTGACAGAATTTTGCAGCAACAACTAAATGGAGTTTTTGCAAATGGTCATATGGATTCTAGTAATCAAGAGATATTAGATAAACTCAGGAAAGAAGTATCGCAGATGGGTGTGTCACTCCCCGCACCAGACCTTACAACTCGTTTAACTTTACAATCAATTGCCAAAAAAGAAGTTGAGCGAGCATTAGAGTTAGCGCGTTTTCAACCTCAAGCTCCAGTAATTGAACAATTTGACGCTCAACTTAAAGATTTATATAAGCAACTAGCCAACGCACAACCACAACCATATCAAGGAACGGCACAAGACCTAATATCAAACGCTGCATATGAAAAAATACAAGGTTTAGAGAAAGAACGCACGCAACTTCTAAAACAGTTTATCCCAGAAGCTCCAGCAGTTACATTTATTGATACTCAGATAAATAAGTTAAAAATATTGGCTGACAAAAATAAACGTGTTTCTACCTCAGACTCAAGTAACCAGCAGAATATATCACCACAACAATTAGAAGAAATGCGTCGTTGGGAAGCCAAGATGACGGAAGAATTGTTTAAATACTGGTTTAAAGGTGTAGAAATGGCGCCAGCGCAAGAAAAGTTTGCCCGCGCAGAACATGCTCGTTACCATCAAGAGCTTAAAAAGTTCGGTGCAGAAAATCGAGACACAGTGCTATCAGGTGCTTTTAGTTCCTGGCTGATGGGAGATGGTAAATACATATGGACTGGTACGAAGGCGTTGGAATTTGAGGAAAATTTCTTGAAACGCCTGGAAAGTGGCATGAGTCAAAAGCAGGTTCAACAAGTTAGAGAAAGGTTACATAGTATAAGACGTTCAGTAGAACTGGGTATTCCTGAACAAAGCGCTGAGATAAACGACCCCTCCCTTAAAAAGCTTGGGTGATTGAAAAATGGTACTACTGGTTTCGCGTTCCCAGTAGTACTCGCGGCGCCTGCCTTTATAGTACACAAGTTTTATATAATCATCTAAATTATCGGAGCTACAAGTATTCCCATGCGAGCATGAACGTAGTAGCATATTTACTAAACCATGTAGAAATGAGCAATAATTTTTTATATAAAGTTGGTGGGAGTTTAACAGAAGATGCTCCCAGCTATGTAGTCAGACAGGCAGACTCAGAACTATATAATGAACTAATCGCTGGGAACTTTTGTTATATTTTTAATTCCCGACAAATGGGTAAAACTAGCTTGCAAGTTCGTACTATCAAACGACTGCAAGCAGAAGGAATCGCTTCTACTACAATAGATGTTTCTGGACGCAGTGGTAAAGATATTAATCCTGAGCAGTGGTATGCGGGTATTGTCTATACATTGGTTGCTAATTTTAAAATAACTAACCCTAGCGAATTTATTAGAACGTGGTGGAAAGAATACCGCGAACTATCTCCTTTACAACGTTTGGATATATTTGTTGAAGAAGTATTGTTAGAAGCTCTTAAAAGTAAAATTGTTATTTTTATTGATGAGATAGATAGTATTTTAAGCTTGAGTTTTCAGGGAGATGACTTTTTTGCCTGGATTAGAAGTTGTTATGAAAAGCGTAATTTAAATTCTAAATATAACCGTTTGACTTTTGTTATTATTGGAGTAGCAACACCTAGCGATTTAATAGAAGATAAAATTAGAACACCGTTTAATATTGGTCGGGCAATTCAACTTGATGGCTTTAAGATACATGAAATTTCACCTTTAGCGAAAGGTTTAACAGAAAAAGTTGAAGATGCACAAGCTATTTTGCAAGAAGTTTTAGCGTGGACTGGAGGACAACCCTTTTTGACACAGAAATTATGTGACTTGTTAGTTACTTATCAGACCATTAATTATACTTGTATAGAAAATATTGTCAAGCAGCAAATTGTCGAAAACTGGGAATCACAAGACGAACCACCCCATTTAAAGACAATTAAAGATAGAATATTAATGAGCAAGCAAAATACAGGCGCCTTGCTTGGTTTATATCAAAATATTTTAAAATTTGGACAAATTCCTGCTGTAGATAGTCCAGAGCAAATAGAGTTACGACTATCAGGACTAGTTGTAGAGCAAGAGGGATATTTAAGAGTTTATAATCGTATTTACGCAACAGTATTTGATTTACATTGGGTAGAAAAAGCTTTAGCTAATCTAAGACCTTATTCAGAAGCATTATTAGCTTGGTTTGCCTCCAACTGTCAAGATAATTCTAGACTACTGCAAGGACTAGCACTAGAGGAAGCAAAAAATTGGGCAGCTAACAAAAGTTTAACCGAACAAGATTATCAGTTTTTAAGTGCGAGTAATGAATTAGAAAAACAAGCAATAAGTACCGCACTAGCACTTAAAGAAGAAGAAAGTCGTATTTTAGAACAAGCTAATAATACTTTAACAACAGCACAACATAAAGCTAAACAACAAATCCGTATTGGCGCCGGAGTTTTCATTTGCTCTATAATTGGAGCAGCTATTGCTTTTACCTCAGCAACTAAACAATTACAAGAAGTTCAAGAAGGTACAAAAATAGAACAAGCAGGAGTTGCAGCAATACGACAGTTTGAAACCAAGCAAATTGAATCTTTAGTCACAGCTATAGATGCAGGACAAAAGTTAAAAAAACTAGCACAAGATAAACCTTTAAAAAAATATCCTGCAACTATCCCACTTTTAGCATTGCAAACAATTCTTGCTAATATTCGCGAAGTAAAACAACTTAAACCTCATGAAGAGGAAATTACGAGTTTAAATTGGAGTCATGATGGAAAATACCTTATCACCGCTTCACTTGATAATACTGCTCGTATTTGGGATTTATCAGGTAAACTCATCACAGAATTCAAAGGACGTAAAGGTGGTGTTTATGATGCTAAGTTTAGTCCTGATGATAAGCATATTATCACCACTTCATTTGATGATAAAACAGTTCGTGTCTGGAATCGCGCGGGTAAACAATTAGCAATATTGAAACCCCAAGGTTCTATAATAGGCGCCAGTTTTAGTCCAGATGGTAAACGTATAATAACAAAAGATGAACAATCAGTAAGAAAAACTCTGCCTGATAGTAGAAATTATATAGACAGTAATATTTCAGTGCGCGTCTGGGATTTATCTGGTGATTTATCACTACAACTTAAACATCCAGGTAGAGTTAATAGTGCTAGTTTTAGTCCGGATAGTAAATATATTCTCACAGCTTCTAATGATAATGTAGCGCGCGTTTGGGATGCATCAGGTAAGTTGTTAAGAACCCTAACAGGACACAAACCAGGTTTGAGAAGCGCTCATTGGAGTCCTGACGGCAAATATATTCTAACTATCTCTGATAATGCATACCTTTGGGACATTTCAGGTAAGCTTCGCAGGCAATTTCAACTAAACAGAGAATGGGGTATTGGGGATGCTGGTTTTAGTCCTGATAGTAAGCATATCTTCGTATCAACTCTTAAAAAAACTCTTGTTTGGAATTTATCAGGTAGGTTGGTAAGGGAAATCGAAAATCATAAACAATTAAATAGTCGTGTAGAATTTAGTCCTGATGGGAAACGACTTTTTACAACCGATGACACTATAAAAGTATGGGATATAAGAGATGAAGCTTTTCAAGCATGGGATTTATCAAGTGATTTAATTACCACGATATCAGGAAATCAAAGAAGTCCTCGTTGGAGTCCAGATGGAAAATATCTCGTTACCTTGGGGCAAGATAGAATCGTTCGTATGTGGGATTTATCCGATAGAATACCAGCGACAACAATCAAGTCACAATATATGATAACGGCAGAAAATTGGAGTCCCGATAGTCAATATATTGTTACTTCAACTGGCAAATATATAGTCATTTGGAACAAATATGGTAAACAGTTAGCAAAATTTGCAGGACATTCCGATTTTATTAATAGCGCAAATTTTAGCCCTGATGGGAAGCGTATTGTCACAGCATCGAATGATAAAACAGCGCGCGTTTGGGATACTTCTGGAAAACAGTTATTATCGCTTTCTGGACATAATGATAGTTTATTATATGCTGCTTTTAGTCCAAATGGTAAGTATATTATGACCACAACAAACAATGATACCAATAAGGAAACTAAAATTTGGACAAATTCGGGTAAATTAATTAGTACATTTCCATCCAGAGGTATGACTTGGAGTCCTAATAGTAAATATATTATGTCTATATATAATTATGACGGCAAAACCTACTCTAGTTTATGGAATCTTTTAGGGAAAAAAATAATTGAATTTCCAGGGAGTAAAAATAATTATTTCGGCGCCAGCTTTAGCCCTGATGGTGAGCTAATAGTTACTACTCAAGAAAAAACAGTCAGCATTTGGAATACATCTGGACAAAATTTATTAGATATCAAAACAAATCAAGAAATTTATAACGCTAGTTTCAGTCCAGATGGAAAACAAATTATTACAACTTCTCCAGGGAATAAAGCCATTATTTGGGATACTTCAGGCAAAGAAATAATTGAAATACCGCATCCAGATACAGTTGTGTACGGTAAATTTAGCCCAGATGGTAAGCGCATTGTCACAGTATCAAATAATAAAATTCGTATCTGGGATATATTGGGTAGGTTACTTGCAGAGTATAAGTACTCATCTCAATTTGTATCGCCAGTATATTTTAGCCCTGATAGTAAATATATTTACGCACAAATTGCTGGCGGTCAATTTTCTAATGTGCTAATTTGGCGCCTTGATGAGTTAGATACACTATTAACGCGCGGGTGCGACTGGTTAAAAGATTATCTAACCACCCAACCTCAAATGCAAGAAAAATTAAAAGCTTGTTCAAATAAATAATCTTCCCTTGTGGAACAGGCATCCTTGCCTGTACAGCCAAGTCTACTATTTTACCACAGAGACACAAAGAGCGCAGAGAGATAAGAAAGACTGGCGCCAAAACCCTAGCATTGAAAAAAATATAGTTAGTCTCATATTTTATGAATTTTATCTTACTATATACAAGCTGCCTTATGTTAATAATTATAACCTTGGAAAATCCCCCCTAGCCCCCCTTAATAAGGGGGGAAAAAGAGGTTTTTTTTAGCCCCCCCTTATTAGGGGGGAAAAAGAGGTTTTTTTTAGCCCCCCTTATTAAGGGGGGGTTGGGGGGGATTAAAATCTAAATTTAATTACTTTCATCCCAATCTGTCATAAAATCCCATTCATTATCTTCATTTACCAAAACTTCTACTTGTGGTGTAGCAACAGGTTCTTTTCCTTGAAGCAAACTTTCATAGGCGCCTGAGTCAATCCATTTTAATAATTCAGATGCTCGCATAACAGCCCAAGGAAAAGTATATTCCATAAAGCTAAAGGTTTTAGCAAATTTACTTAAATTATCTAGCTTATCTAATTCAAAAGCGCGCGCTTGTGTTTTAAAATCATTGATTGTATCTTCATTTAAATAGTCCGATGGCAAACCACCCATTTTCATTAAAGTTTTAATAGCAGCATCTTTGTCTTGACATGCTAATAAACCCGCGCGGTCTGCGGTAAATTCTGACATAATCATCCAATTATATAATGCAATCTCTAAACCGTTTGCTGCTATGCCACCCATACCAAGCGTTGTGGCGCCTATTATATTTTTGATTACGGGCATAACTTTAGCCATTTGCTGATATGCTAAATATTTCCCTTTAATAAGAGCAACTTCGTGTCCAAACAAAAACATTAGCTCATCATGATTAAGCCATTCCATCCCTTCTAAGTTAATACCAACTACTGGCTTTTCTACTCCTATTGCATAAGCTTGAATATGTCCAGTTCCACGAAAGACGTAAAGTTCTGGAATTGGTGTAACATCCAAAACATTACAGGTTTCTGTAAAAGCATTATATAGATGGGGGAAATTACGAGGTGTAACATTGAAGTCACCTCCCATTACTTGCATATGTAGTAATTTATCAATGCCAAATTCGTTGACTTTTTTAAGCAATGTCGGTAAAACAGGAGTGCGTTCTAATGACACAAGTGCTCTACGGTCAGCTGGATGTTCGTAAACTTGTGTTTTTAAGCCTGGAAATTGTTTTCTTACCATAATTTTAAAAGTAAATTTCCGGATTTTGGATAAACTAAATTGAAGTTAAAGAAATAAAAAATATTATAGGATATGTAGACCCGAACAGGAGTGCAATGCTGAAAGCGCAAGAAATATTGGTAGAGCGGTATCAACTTGTTCGTGTGCTGGGTGAAAGTGCGAGTCGTCAAACTTGGCTAGCACAAGATTTGGTGAATCACGAGCAAGTTGTTGTTAAGCTGCTGATAACTAGTGACCAGTTGCAGTGGGAGAATATACGACTGTTTGAACGCGAAGCAAAGGTACTACGACAATTAGACCATCCTCGCATTCCTCAATATTACGATGACTTTGTGCTGGAGCGCGATATTGTCTCTTTTGCTTTGGTTCAGGAATACATACCTGCTAAGTCTCTCAAGGAATTACTTGCTTCGGGGAAAACTTTTAGCGAGACTGAAGTCAGGAAAATAGCCGTTGCTGTCCTGAAAATCTTGATTTATCTTCATAAACTTAGTCCTCCTGTATTGCATCGCGATATCAAACCTAGCAATTTATTGTTAGACTCTTCAAAAATTAAAAACCAAATATACTTAGTTGACTTCGGCGCCGTTCAAGACCGTGCTGCCACAGAAGGCGCCACTTTTACCGTCGTTGGTACATATGGATACGCTCCGTTAGAACAGTTTGGTGGACGCGCGACACCTGCATCCGACTTGTACGCATTAGGAGCAACTTTAATACATTTAGCAACAGGTATTCCACCTGCCGACTTGCCACAGTTTGATTCAAAAATGCAATTTGCTTATCTTACCAAACTTAATCCAGGGTTTGTAAGGTGGTTACAGCTTCTTACCGAACCGAACTTGGAAAACCGCTTTCAAACAGCAGAAGCAGCATTAGAAGCACTTCAAATAAACCAGCTAGCAATAACTAGCGCAAACCAAGATATTCCTGACACTTTTATATCGGTACGGAAATCATCAGATAAATTAGCAATTAATATTCCTAGTGTAAATAAAAATGTTATTAAATTAGTACTTGGTGTAAGTGTACTATCATTTTGGATATTTTTCTGGCAATACGCGACTAGAAGCGTTAGTTTCAGTATCAATACTCTTCCCATTTTAACCTGGGTTTTTATGTGGTTATTAATTGGTAGTTTATTAACCGCTTGGTGGGTATTACCCAACTATATCGAAAGTGATATTTATTTTGATAACCAAAACTTTGAAATTCAATGGAAGTTGTTTGGCTTCACTGTTAAAAAGCAACGTGGCAAGGTTTCGGATATAGATAAAGTCTATAGCTCTAAGGGTAGTTATCAAAATCAAAAGCAAATGAATGAAGTAATTCTATCTTTAGGAGTAGATGAGTATTATATTGGCAGGTTTAAACAAAGTTTAAGTCAAGAGGAAAGTCGCTATCTGGCTTCTACTATTAGGGGTTGGTTAGGAATTTAGATTTATGTAACGAACCGCAAAGGAAGAAAGGAGAGTTAGGGGTAAAATGCTAGAACCGAGACAAGTAATTAATAATTGTTACAGATTAGAGAAAAAGTTAGGACAAGATACTAGTCGTCAGACTTGGTTGGCGACATTCTTGGATGCTCAACAGCAGGAACAGGAACAAGTTGTTCTTAAATTGCTAACTCTCAGTCCACAAATGCAGTGGGATGAACATAAATTGTTTGAACGGGAAGCGGCTGTTTTGAAAAGTCTGGAACATCCCCGTATTCCTAAATATAAAGATTATTTTATTGTTGAAAACTTGCCTGGTTCTAGGTTTCCTTGGTTTGTGTTGGTACAAAGTTATATTCCCGGCGCCTCTTTACAAGAGTTGCTTAACCAAGGATATCATTTTTCAGAGTCACAAGTAGAAAAAATCGCCATAGAAATATTAAGTATTTTAGTTTACTTACATGAGCTAGAACCACCAGTATTACACCGGGATATTAAACCGAGTAATTTGATTTTGGGAGAAGATGACCGAGTATACCTTGTTGACTTCGGCGCCGTACAAGATAAAGCCGTTGCAGAAGGTGTAACTTTTACGGTGGTGGGAACTTACGGTTATGTACCAATTGAGCAATTTGCCGGACGCGCGGAAGCTGCATCAGATTTGTATGCACTTGGCGCCACATTAATTCATTTACTCACAGGAAGGGCGCCTGCTGATTTGCCTTCTCGAAATTCGCGCATAGAATTCGCCAATCTTGTGAGCGTTGATTTAGGCTTTATTAATTGGGTTGGAAAACTCACTGAACCAAATATAGCCGATAGAATTAGTACTGCGTCATATGCAATTGCTGCATTAAAGAACAAACAAACCCTTAGTCCTCCAATTACCACTAACAAACCAACGGGTAGTAAAATTAATATTAAAAAATCAGCTAGCCAACTTGAAATTCAACTTCCCAGACGTGGGAATAAATCTTTACGAGCTTTCTACTTGATTGGCTTATTTACTCCTTTGTTGTGGCAAATTATTCATTTTCTCATTTTGTCAACAAATGCTCATAATAACGAATTTTCATTTTTTAGTTTAATTATTCCAATATTTATAGTAACATTAATACCAGTTATTATATTACCAATTTTTGGAGAAACAGATTTATACTTTGACCGCAAAAACTTTGAAATTAGATGGAAATTATTCGGACTTTGCTACTGGCGAAAGCGTGGTAAAACTAAATTAATTGAAAAGCTTTATAAACAGCAGACAAAAACACCCTTGGCGCCTATAGGTATTACTATTGAATTAATCAAAGGTCAAAAATTTACCACCACTCCTTTATCAACAGTAGAACGCCACTGGCTAATAGATGAAATAGCAGACTGGTTAAAATTCTAACTCTTGTAGAGCAGGCATCCCTGCCTGCCTGCCCTGTAATGTATATTTTAAGGTTAGAACAGGCGAGACGCCTATTCCACAAGATATTTAAGGATATAAACCTCTATCACTGAGCGCGCGTGCAACTCTACCAACACCCAAAGTATACGCTGCTAACCGTAAAGGAATCTGGCGCCGCTTCGCTTGTTGTGTAACTTGCTCATATGCTTGTACCATCAAATCTTCCATTTCGCGGTTAACTCGTTCTTCATCCCAAAATAAATAAGATAAACCTTGTACCCATTCCAAATAGCTAACAACAACACCCCCAGCATTTGCCAAAATATCAGGTAGTACTGTAACACCGCGCGCTTCCAAAGATTTATTCGCTCCCAAAGTCACAGGACCATTTGCTGCTTCGGCAATAATAGAGGCTTGAACTTGGTTAACGTTATCTTCAGTAATTTGGTTTTCTAACGCTGCGGGTATCAACACGTCGCATGGCAAAGTTAGTAACTCAGCGTTGCTAACAGGTTTCGCTTGCGGATATCCTACTAAACTTTTTTTATTTTCCTTTACATAAGCTTTCACAGCAGGAATATCTAAGCCTATTTCTGAATAAATACCCCCTGCACCTGTAGAAACTGCAACTACTTTGGCGCCTTCTAAATGTAACAACTCTGCTGCGGCGCCACCAACATTGCCAAAACCTTGAATTACAACTTTGGCGCCTACTAAAGATTTACCCAAATCTTTTAAAGCTTCACGAACAACAATCATTACACCGCGTCCAGTTGCCATTTCTCTACCTAGCGAACCACCAATAGAAAGGGGTTTACCTGTAACAATACCAGGTACAGCATGACCAACGTTTACCGAGTAAGTATCCATCATCCACGCCATTTCCCGTGCGGAAGTTCCCATATCAGGAGCAGGTATATCCACACTTGGACCAATATCTTTAACCAATTCACTAACAAAACGTCGCGTAATACGTTCGAGTTCACTGACACTAAATTTTTTCGGGTCTATTGCAATACCACCCTTGGCGCCACCATAAGGTATTCCCAGTAAAGCGCATTTCCAAGTCATTAACATCGCTAACGCCGAAACTTCACGTAAAGTTACCGCCGGATGATAACGAATACCACCTTTGTAAGGTCCCAAAATATCCGAATGCTGTACGCGATGTCCTGCAAAAACTCTAATATCACCATTATCTAGTTTGATAGGAATCGATACAGTTATCACTTTACGCGGATTGCTGAGTATTTCTAAAATACCTTGGTCAAGCTTTAACTCTTTTGCTGCGGCATCGAGGTAACTACAAGCTTGGTCAAACGGGCAGATGTGTGCCGGAGTGGGCGTTTCAACGGGCAACAGAGACGTTGATATCATATATTCCCCTAACCCTTTTATTGTGGCGAATGTCTATATATACCTATCTATTATCGCGCTTTTTTGAACAAATATGGATTTTATGTAAAATTCGTTACAGTTTTCAAAATTGGTATTTGATAAGCCGAGCCAGGAAACTATACAATCAAAAAACCAGAGATATAATATATGAACAAACACAGATACAAATGATACAACATATCTGTGTTTTTTATTCATTTCTTTAGATTTTATTTATTGTATATAAGGGTTAATAAGGCTTACTTTTACGAAATAGCACTAGTCTTTAGGTGTAGATATTATTACTAAGCTCGTAGATGCAATCGCGATGTTTACTAATAACCACCAAACCATCACAGATGGAAACTTCTCCAACCAAAAACTACGGGGATATTCTTTTCGTGGCAGAAATCTTACTGGTGCGAACTTTAGTCATGCCGATATTAGAGGTGCTGACTTTAGAGAAGCAAACTTAGCTAATACAAATTTTAGTTATGCTCAAGCAGGAGTACAAAGCCATTGGACAATGCTTTCAATTGCTTTCGCGCTTTTGCTTTCAATACTTTGTGTATTTTCAGCATGGATGGCAGGGGTAATTGTCACTGAGACAGTGTTTCAGTCCTCAGAACCATTATATGACGGCGTACCTAGCATTGATAATGGTATTCCTGGTTTGATTGTTTTAATAATATTAGCGGTTTTTTGTATTACTACCGTTAGCCAGGGTTTTGTTATTGCTTTATTAGCTGTCGCGGGTATTGGAGGTGCAATTGTCGTTATCTTAGGAACAGTACTGGGGTTAAACTTTGGTGCATCAGGCTTAAAAATGGTGGGTGCAGGCGCCTGGAGAGCAGCAGCAGCAGGAATTTGGACTTCTTCAGCGACTGTTACCGGAGCTATCACAGTATTTGGATCGATTTTTGAAACCAGACCGAAGCTTATCGCAGTATTCAAAGTGATAGTAAGTGTAATTGCAATCGCCATTGCCATTAATATATTCAAAGCTTCCAATTCTGAGCCAACAGCTTTAGCTATGCCAGCTTTACCAATGACTGCGGGAGTAACTATCACTATATTATTTATTAGTATTTATGTTGGTTGGCGGTGTAAGCTCTCGGATAAAAAGTTTACATCTCTTCAAGAAATCGGGCAAGCTCTATTTACAATTGGTGGTACAAATTTTCGCGATGCGGACTTAAAAAATGCTGATTTAGAGCAAGCAAATCTGAAATGTACAGATTTACGAAATGCTAAACTAGTACGTACCAACTTTCATTTAGCAAAAAACCTCCAATTGGCGAGAGTTGATGGTACTATTTTGGCTAACTCCAGTGTTCGAGATTTAGTTGTTAGTAAGAGAGGAGTTCATAAATCTTATCTAGGTTGCAACCTCAAAGGTGTAAATTTAGAATACGCAAACTTGAGTGATGCCGATTTTACCGAAGCTGATATCAGTGAGGCAACATTTAGAGGGGCAATTTTAGAAAGAGCAAATTTGACTAAAACCCAAGCATTAGGGACTAATTTCCAGCAAGTAAACTTGACAGCAGCTTGTTTAGAAAATTGGCATATTGACGAAAAAACCCAGCTTGACAATATCACTTGTGATTATATTTATTTGCAAAATCGCCAGCGAGAACGTCATCCTCCTAGCGGAGTATTTCTTGATGGAGAATTTACCAAACTATTTCAAGTGGTTGTGGGGTACAATAGATTTGATTTTCCGCAACGGCGTAGATTGGGAAGCTTTAATTATTGCTATCAAAGAAGTATCTGCAAGAAATAAGACAGAAAAACTGACAATTAATAGCGTTGAAAATAAAGGTGATGGCTTTATTGTCGTCAAAGTCAATGTTGCAGAACATGCGGATAAAGGACAGCTTCATCACGAGTTGCAACAAAGTTATCAACAACAGCTAAAAATCATAGAATCCAGATATCAGGCAGAACTACAAGCAAAGCAAGCACAAATAGAAATATATCGCCAACATTCTGCGGAAATGGCAGAAATTGCCAAATTATTAGCTCAACAAGGCTTAAACCATCCTCACCTACAAGCTCAAATCAGTAAATTAATTATCCTTACCTTGGGAGATGGTAGTTTTGATGATGGCTTTCCTGCAACCGCTTTGGTTTGCACATCAGAGCATCCACTACCAATGACCTTTACTGCAAAATTGCCACCCGAACCAAATATTTTACGATTATATCAGCAATGGCGCCAAATCTACCGTTCTCAAAAGTGGTTTGGACGTATTACTTTTGATGAGGAAGATTCAGTTACAAATTTCTCTCGGCAAGAATTAAATTACTATGCCTCGGAATTGGAAAAATGTCTCGATAATTGGCTAAATTCGCCGCAATTTCAATCAATCGTTAAAGAATTACATTCCAATCTGACGCAACGCGAAAAAGTGCCAGTAATTATTCAAACTAAAGATATTCATTTACAGCGACTACCTTGGCATTTATGGGATTTTTTCCAGTATTATCGTCAAGCTGAAATTGCTTTATCATCAATTGGGGAAAGAACGGAAAAGCCAAGAAAAACTCGTAATAAAACTAGAATTTTAACAATTCTTGGTAACGGCGCCGGAATTGATGTGGAAGCAGACCGCAAAGTGCTAGAACAACTACCACAAAGCGAAACAGTTTTTATAGTCGAACCAACTTTCCAAGAATTACATCAACAACTTTGGGATGAACTCGGTTGGGATATTCTTTGTTTTTCAGGACATAGTACATCTACTGTAGATGGTAGCACAGGAAACATACTACTTAATCAAACCAAATTGCTGACAATTAAAGAACTAAAACATGCTTTAACAAAAGCAATAGAACGCGGTTTACAGCTTGCCATATTTAACTCTTGTGATGGTCTGGGGTTAGCGCGCGAGTTGGCAGATTTACATATTCCCCAAATTATAGTTATGCGAGAACCTGTGCCAGATAAAGTAGCACAGGAGTTTTTAAAATATTTTCTCACCGCTTTTGCCCGTGGAGAATCTTTATATACCGCAGTTAGACAAGCACGGGAAAGGTTAGAAGGTTTGGAAGATGAATTTCCTTATGCAACTTGGCTACCCGTGCTTTTTCAAAATAGCGCTGAGGTGGGAATGAGTTGGCGAGATTTGTCCCCAGGATAAATTACTTAAATCGTACTAAGCGGGGGCGTTCTGTTGTGAAGCAGAGCATTTGTATTTAGAACCATACTGACTCGTAGGGTCTCTTTGTATCGTTCTACCTGCACACACATTTTTGCATTTTCCTTTATGTACAGTTCCATCGGGACGAATAAGACTACACTGCTTATCAGCAACTGACGCTGAGTTTACAGCTTTGGCATATGAAGTAGATGGTAATGATAATTCCCAAACAACAAGAAGACCTGCAACAAGTATGATATGTAAGTGTTTCATAGTTTCTGTACTTTTTTAATCGATTACTTCGGCAATTTTTATCTTTTATTCAGATTGGTGGCGCCTTCGGTTTTGAGTAGTATTATCACCGTATCCACAAGTTTTGGATTACGCTGCCTAGCTTCAGTCTCAGAAACAATTGAAGAAACACCAAATTGGTTATTCACCATGAGTTGCTCTTTGCGGCTAGGGCTTTCGGTTGCCGGTGGTTTCCAAGAAATACATACATCTTCTTCCGGTAGGCAGGCAACACGAGTTTCGGATGGTAGAGTACAACCATAAATACCTCCACCCTCAAGAAATGTACCTCCTAGTGCGTTGCAATTTTTTTTGACTGTATCTTTTGAGGCTATGGGATGTTTTGTTTCTGCGAAGGTTGTTGATGACAGTAGCAAAGCAGATACCAAAAATAGCCCCAAAAACAATTTATTGAACATAATTTTATTCTCCCTAGCGTTACAGTTTGAATATTAGGTTGACACCTAAAATGTTTAGCTTTTTTCAAGCTTTCTATTGTTTAATCAATCTAGGACACAAAGTTTATACAAAATTTCAAAAAAGATATTTTGTACATTTTAAATAGAATTTATCTATTTAAAAAACTCTACCTTCAAGTGATACACCATTAAAATCAATAGCTGAATTACTCGGTTGATTCCGCTTAATTACCACCTCAACCCAGTAAATATTGGCATCCATATCTATCAGGCAAGCATTACTAGTATCATCTTGCCACTCACCTTTCTTGCTAGAACTTACTTTACACACCTCTCCATTATATGTACCGTTTGATTTTGCAAAAGACCGAAGAGTAGCTTCAACTTTAAAAGCATCTTCCGAACCATCAGGGTCTTGATAAAATAATCGGAGAACAGTTCCATCTCCACCAGAAACATTGGAATTAATACTGCTAACCGGACAAGAAAATGCGAGAGGTTGCGTACCATTACCCTTGTATTTGACACGACCTGTTCCCGTTACAGTCCAATATTGCTGGTTTTGAATGGTTTGGCCAGTGGGAACACAACCACCACCGTTTGATTGCCAATAAACAGTCCCAAGTTTTTGAGCTAAAACTGTTGACGGCATTAATAGCAAAGCCAGAAATGTGCAAAACGTCCATCTTAATTTCATATAGTAATCTCCTCATCATTGCTTTATTACTTCGCGCGGAGTGCGATATTCACAATTAAGAAGTGGGCTACTTGCTCCCAACTTCCATCAATGACTCTACCTAAAGACCGACCAACTTCTTCAACTTTGTTGGGAGGAACAGTAAAGCTACCTCCAGTCACATAAGCTGATAAAGCAGATACGATAGGTGCAGCAAGAGGCGCCCAACCTCCTCGTTTGATATCGACTTGAATATCTTTAACAGTGTTACCCTCTTTAGTAATGCGGTAATATACTTGGTCGTCAGGTCTCAATGACAAATGGTGGGAAATTTGACCAATAATTATAATTTTGTTTCCTTCTCTGGTAATTTCAGGGCTGTTTCATTCTAAAAAGGAAAATAGTAATTGGATGTTGTGGGCGCATTGACGTATAGCTCTAGTAAGGGAATCAAAACCATTGTGACGGAACAAGTTGATAACAAAACTGCGAAGAATTGAGAAATTAGCAGCAGCATAACCGTCAACCATTTGAGCTTTGTCTTCCTCAAACACAACATCCTTTACCCAATGCAACTGATTCTCAACACCCCAATGCCCACGAATACCTTGGGAAAAATCAGGCGCCTCAAGAGGTTTTGAACTAATATAATATGCTGTTTCTGAGTAAGGCTTATTTGCACGAGTCCCAAAACGTTCAACTCGAACTATACACTTTAAACCAACCCAATCAGGTGAAATATTCTCTAATTTATCAAACACTGACACGTGACGAGATGTTACGCGGTCACGAGTTCGTTCAACATCTGTATATATACTTGTAGGCTGTGAAGATTCCATATTCTGTTGTATCTGGTTATACAGTTTGGGTTGGTTGGCTTTAACAGCAATTACGTAATCATTTCCACTTCCAATAATTTGCTCGACAGTTTTTTTTGACAATGAAGCGCATCAAAACTGAAGATGGCGCCCTTGATATCCAAGGCTGCAATTAAACTTTGAACTGTTGCGATTTCACTGGTCTGCTTATTATTCATTGTTTGCAGTCCGACAATAACACCTTGTTTGCTGCTGAAAATTGATACTACACTCACGAACGCTTGGTATGCATTGCTATAATCAACGACTGTACCTCTAATACTTTTACCGTCAGTTGCCAACCATTCGCGCTCCGTTAATTCTATATATTGACTTGCCCAGCAATTAAATCTCTTTGTCAGTTCCTCGAAATTTACGCGCATCATAACCCGTCGCATTGTCGAGTATGAAGGTACTCTATCTTTTGGTATGTCTAATATGTCGATTAAAGATTGTTTATGGCGCGCAACAAAATCTCCCAAACTTCTATAACCGCAACAACCACTCATTGTTCCCATAATTACTAGCAACAGTACTAACCACAACGGATGCCTTTGCCCTTGTTTGGTACGGAAATCTCTGACTTTTTTGAGTTCTTCGATTAAACTGGCTGTCATAAATGCCCCTGCACAATTACTATACTCTTTTATTGGCGCCCAGGCGCGGCGGAGCCGCGCCCTCGCTTGAGTTTGTTATCCTAGTGCTGATTAAACCATTTTTCTCTGGAGAATGAAACAGCCCTGGTTGGTTATATTGCCGTACAATTAGATGAATCATTACAAACTGCAACATTACTAGGATTTACACCCAGAGTCACAACAGAAGAATTACCGCTTAAGCAATTAAGAGCATTAGAAGAATTTCCCCAATACTTACAGCAAACTACTCCATCAATCAACTTGAATGAATGGTTTGAAGGGTTTTTACAGGCAGGTTGGCAAACCTTAGAATCATTATTAAGTAACGAATTTGGAGAAAACTTAAACCTGAATTTTAAAGATGCTTCTAATTTACAACAAGAAGAAACTATCGAAGCTGTCAAACAAGTTATATTTGAAAATCAATCTGTCATGCTATTACTGGTACTTTTACCAGAATCAAATGAGCAAGTGAGCATCCGAATTCGAGTTTATCCTGATTCAAAACAAAATTGTTTACCCGAAAATTTGAAATTAGCTATATTGACTGATTCAGAAGAAACTTTACGAGTAGTTAGTGCTCGCCCAATCGACAACTTTATTCAACTTCCACGCTTTCAGTGTAATCCCCAAGAGAGCTTTATAATTCAATTATCCCTCAATGGTATGTGCTTCAAAGAAAGCTTTTACCTTAGCCCAAGATAGCTGGCACCTAGTTAAAATAAATGCTAATCAAATCTTTATTTATATAGAGGCAGGCTTTCTATGCCTGCTCCACAAGATTAAATAAAGACTGAGTTTACAAAGTTTCCATGCAACCCATATGGAACATGGTGTTTGAGATGTAGTTTAGCAACGGCGCCTTTACCAAAGTTTTTCGCGTCTAAAATTACTACATCTGAACGATGGTGAAGAGAGTCATATATTAACCCTAATACCCAACCATCATCTTCACTTTCAGCGTTTGGACGGGGAACAAATACTGGTTCACCAGCAAAACCGCGTGGCGCCGCACTCCAAAGTTGTTTTTCTCCTGTTTCTATATCAACTTTGGCATATGCCTGTAATGGTGCGTTTCCTGTTTGTGCATGTGCGGCACCCATGTATACATATCTATATGGGCGCCCTATTTTGTCTGGATGTAAGCTAGGAAATTCGCAGCAGCGAGGTTCGATGATTTCGCGGTTTACAGTGTTGGTTTTTAGGTTGAGGTGGAAGCGCCATAACTGTCCGGGTTTGAGCGCGTCAAAGTCAACTTGCCGAAAATCACTTTCGGGTTCTACTTCTGGTAATGATTCATAGCATATTGAGTCAACTATTATTTCATCACCTTGTTCAAATGCGTTTGAGTGGTGAAATACAAAACCCGATTGGATTTCTAGGGTTTGCATTTCCCGGTTGTTGGGGTTGCGAGGAATTATTATTACGCACGTTGGTTGATTTGGTTGAAATTTAATGCATTCACCAGCACCCCGCATTCCTAAAGCAAAGGGTATGGGATTAAATGCAACGGGGTTTTGGAAGAATATACAGTAGTTTTCTGTAATGGCAAAATCGTGGATGAAGCAGAAACCTGGGACGCTGTGCGCGTGTTTTCTGATGATTTTGCCTGTGGTGTCTAACTCAAATACTGTAATTGTGGTGGAAAGTCCTGGTTTGATAGAGAAATTTACCATACATGGGGCGCCGCCGTCCATTGCACAACTTGGGTCAAAGTGTGGATGTGCGGCAAATGCTTCACCCTCAGATAAAACACCGTTAAAGTATTCTCTTCCTAATGTTTCTAAATTTGCTGGGTCAAGAAGGTGTGGTTCTGCTGCTTCCCATAGTGCAAGTAATTTACCACCCCAGTAAATTACATTCGTGTTGGCAATGTTTTTAAGTTTGAAGTCAAATATATTTGCTAACCATCCACCGGGTTTTTGTGTTCCAAACACACCACGATAAAGAAGCTTGCCCGCTTGTTGTTCTTTCACATATCCTTCGGTACGGACATAACGGTTACTGTAATGCGCGCGTCCATCTTTGAAAGTGATTCTGCTTATCATTCCATCACCATCGAAGGGGTGGTGAATTCTTTGCCCGTTAACTTCAAATAAACCGGGGCCGTTTTTAAATAATGTTCCCTGTAGTGAGTGAGGAATTTCTCCCTCTATATTATCTATCCAGTAATCATTCTCTTCTTTGAGTGATTGATATCCTCCTTGCCAATCGTCACGGAGGTAGGATGGTTCTGGTACTGTTGTTGCGTGTTCGTAAAGTTGAAAACCTTGCATGTGAGTAGTTTTAATTTTTATAAGATTTCATGGGGGCGGGATATCTCGGTGAACCCGCCCTTACAAAGGCTTGGGTTTGTACTGTATACCTTGGTTAACCAGCCCCGACTTCTTCTGGTATAAAAGATTCTTCTACTGGTTTAGCAGGCGCCACCCCAGCGCTTTGACTTTCTGCCGCAGGTAGCCAATTTAAAAAGGGTAACGGTAGCAGAGTACTTAAATTAGTAATAAATACTAGTAATGGTAAGTTATCAAAATTACTTTCTGTTATTCCCATCGCGTGCATTAACACGGCGCCGAATTCATAAGAGAGTAATCCTGCTAAGTTATTTACAGACATTAATAATGCGAAGAAAGTCGCTTCTATACCGGGAGGACATAACCTTGCTGCAAGTACTAACAATGGCATGTAGGCTATTTGCCCCATTACTGTTAGCACCAAACTATCACCCAAACTAAACCAATGGTCATCAATGCCCAACGCTCGGTTAGCATGAGTTACCAAGAGCAACATTGTCATCCCAAGTATTGTTGACAAAACAATAGTCCAACCAAAGATGACGCGGAAAGGAACGGTTTTTAAGTAGCGCTGAAATATCCATACACCTACTAGCGATGCAAGACTTGTAACTAAACGTACTCTCCCTAAAAATTCCGGTTCAAAGTGAAGCTCGTTAGTAGTAAAGAAGAAAAATGCAGAATCTGCTGATGGTGTACCTTGCCAAAGAAATATAAATACTGTAGGCAACCAGATTGCTTTCTGAGTAAGCGCCTTACGCAGTAGTATAAATTGATGCTTGACATCAATTACGTCGTCCTCTGGCTGGTTTTTTATGCTTTCTTCGCTAACAGGAGATTCAGCAATTAACCATGCTACACAAGAAACAATAAGCGGGAATGAAGCGGTAATCCAAAAAATCGTGCGCGTTGTGAAATGTTGTAAAAGCATTCCACTAAAGTAAGCGGTGACTAATCCTCCAACTGCTGAGGCGCCCCAACACAATGATTGTAAAGAACCTGCCGAAGCTTGTGACTCTCCGCGCGCACGCTCTACAACTAGCGAGTCAACGATTACATCACTAACTGCAACCGAGAGTGAACCAAGTGCTATAGCAGCAGTAGCCGCAGTTTGAGTGTGAACAATTGTTGCTAACCACACCCAAGATATTGCCCCAAGTAACCCCGAAAGTATTAGGTATGGACGGCGCCGATAGCCAAATATCGGTAAACCATCAGAAAGAAAGCCAAATAAAGGTTTGATTATCCAAGGTAGGGCGACAATCCCCATAAGTGCTGAAACCTGCGCTGGACTAAGCCGCAGTTCATCTTTGAGAAAGAAGCTGACGGCAAGGCGCGCCAACCCCAAGATACCTTGGACAAAGTAGACAGTTAAAATAGCGATTAACTCAGCACTTGGTTCGTTGCCGAAGAAAACCTTCTCCTTTACTGAGTCTTTGACCTTGGACAAACCAGAGGAGGAAATCAGCATTTGATAAAATTCATTAAGAATTGTGACTTTTCTATCATATCTAGTTTTTCCATCTAACAGTACTGGCTCATAAATATGTTAAGGAATTTAAACTTGTTAGGCTGGAACCAAAATTTTGGTAAATTGAAGCAAACACTGTACTAAAGCAAGAAACTTGTACTTCTTGAGACTGAATTTTGAGCATAGAAGATTTAAGAACTGGCGCCGCCTTAATTCGAGAGCAGTACTTAGGAAAGCCAGTTGGCAAAAGCAACGTTGCAATTGCCGAATTATATCTTGAGGGAGATGTATCCTTTTGTGCTGGGGCGACATCCAAGGGTGGTGGCAAAAGTCCTATTCCCAAAGTACCGAAGCCAAGATGTGCTGGAGGACAGTTTGAACCTGCTATTGACTCTCGAACACAACGAGTTATGGATACCGATGCGGAGTATAAGATTATATCAGAAATTGCTAATACTTTAGAGATGTTTTACCATCTTGAAGTAGAGGGTAAACTTTACCTTTATACAGAGTTTCAACCGTGTGAAAGTTGTAATAGCGTTTTGCGGCAGTTCGAGGATAAGTTTCCGCAAATAACTATACAAGTTTTTTGGGACTACCCATTCCCACCTGAATTGTAAAAATAAAGAGGTTAAAACTAAGCTTATGACTTTGGAATGGAGCGGTTTTACAAACAAAAAATTATTATGCAATATGCCTGACTCCTTCCAACGTGTAATCATAAAAGTCTGGCTACAACATTATGAAGAACTCTACGAACCAGAGACAGATGGGACAACTTCATTGTCACATGCTCTAAATGAAATTATGGAATTATTTAAAGATAGTAATCAAACACTTACTCAGGCTCGTTATGTATGGATGGCATTGATACTAGCTTTAGTTGTAGAACCAACTATTAAGTATTATCAAGCGAGTAGTAATATTCCAGAAAAAGTAATTGAGCAAATCAGTTTTTGGCTATCAAAAAATATAGGAAATACATTTGAATCAGAAAAATATTATACTAGCGCAGTTAGTAAAAATGAACTTGATATAATAGTTAATGAAATCAACCTCAGTAGTAATTTTAATGACAGTAAATTATCAAGTTTACAAATATGGCAAGAAGCGTTAGATGTTTATAGTAACGCTATAAGAACACTTGATTTTAATCAATCGTTAGAAGCATTATTAGAGATTTTAGATGATTGTCTGGAAGGCTATGCAATCTTTCCAGGTTCACAAGGGAGACGTAAATTGTTCGATTGGTGGTTGCTAGAGGTGGTTCCAGCAAGCTGGTTTCTACTACCTCCTGGTTCTATTTACACAATGGATAATTTAGCCAATAGAGACAGTATTATAACTAGTCACATGAAAACACTGAAAACTATTAGCTCTGCCATCTGGTCAATTTTAGCAGAATCGGAATTATCAACGCGATTATTTCGCTTACATGATGATAATGATTTGGATGTTACTCCGGCGCCATCTGTACGACGGGTTGCTTGGAATGAAGCTTTTACTAAAATGGCAGAAAAAAAAGACGACATTTTGCTTGACAGTTTTGAGACTACTAGTTGGGATAACGTTGAATGGAAATGGTAGTGCAATTTGTAGAGTAGTTTATCAAAATAAAGAATATGTTTAAACCTTATTTTTGTGAAAATTATGCTAAGTAGTGTAGTAACACGACGCTTTACACTGGATGAATATCATCATTTAATCAAGATTGGCTTTTTTCATGAAGACGAACGTGTCGAACTTATTCGTGGGGAATTAGTACGGATGGTAGCAAAAGGAACGCCACATACAGTTTGTTGTAGTAATTTAATTCGAGAATTGGCGCCATTAGTTGCTGGTAAAGCTGAGTTACGATGCCAAGACCCTATTACTTTGCCATCTGGCAGCGAACCCGAACCTGATTTTACTATCGCCCGTCTTGCTTCAGACCATTATTTATCTGGGCATCCTACACCAGAAGAAATATTTTTAGTGGTTGAAATCGCTGATTCATCTTTAGATTATGACCGTGATGTAAAAATGCCTTTGTATGGTGAAGCTGGAATACCTCATTACTGGATATTCAATGTCGTTGCAAATCAATTAGAAGCATATAGCTTCAACATTGCTCAACTGGCTTGGTATTGACTTCGGTTTTCCACGTTCACAAACTACGCTTCGGTTCCTCGTCTAACCGCTTGGGACTAGCGAATCCCATTCAGGTATTGACCAATCGAGCGCTTATCGTCCCCGAAAGAACGTAGTCTGGTGCAGCTGAGGTACTACGGATTACTCCGTTTCCCCACGAATTACTTCGTGCATGTTAGCTACTCTTCTTCTCTTGATTTATCTGAGATTTTTCCTTAATTGTCAGAATTTTTAAGACGCTACCATAAAGGAAAACTACCAGTAAAGGGAAAACTTCGTTTACGTTAACGTTCGCGACTCATGACAATTTAGAGATGCTTCGTGCCTCAGCATGACAATTGAAAAATTATCCTGCTATTGGCTCTTGGTTTAGTAGCTGGTCGAGTTGACCTTGAGTGTCTAGCTGATACATATCATCACATCCGCCAATATGTTGATTGTTTACAAAAATTTGCGGAACACTCCGGCGCCCGTTTGCTCGTTCTGCCATTAATGCGCGTTTTTCTTCTGAACCGTCTATTTTATACTCCGTAAATTCCACCCCTTTCCACCACAGCAGCATTTTGGCGCGTATACAATAAGGACAGGTTTGCCAAGTGTAAATTTCAACATTTGCTTTTATTTTTTCGGGATGGCGCCCAAGAAGAGAATTTATCAAATTTTGCATAGCATTAGTGTAAATACTTACGTAGTATGTTTAAAAAATACAATTGAAATCAATGGTGCCGAAACGCCTAGCATTAATTATAAGTTAAAATGCTTGTAAAGCTTAAAGCCTTGTAAAAGGATAAAAAATAATTATCTTAGATTGTTTCACTAGAGAGATTTTTATAATGGAAAAACAAGGAAAGTTGGAAATAGTTGTAAGTGTAACGTAAAAATAACTACAATAAGAAATAATAGAACAAATGTTTGTTAGCGTAAACGTTGTTCGTGAAGCGAAGAAAAGCAGTAAAAATTAATGAAGTCAGGGCAAATACTAGTTTATTGTAGTATCCGCCCTTTGGTAGACTTGGAAACGGCTGTTGCAAACACCGCGAATTCAAGCAATTGAGAGGGCAGACTCTGTGGAAAATACTCTTGGGTTAGAAATTATCGAAGTAGTTGAGCAAGCGGCTATCGCTTCCTCACGCTGGATGGGTAAGGGTGAAAAGAATACTGCTGACCAAGTAGCAGTAGAAGCAATGCGCGAACGTATGAACAAAATTTACATGCGTGGACGTATTGTAATTGGGGAAGGCGAACGTGACGAGGCGCCGATGCTTTATATCGGTGAGGAAGTCGGTATTTGTACTCGTGCAGATGCAAAAGATTACTGTAACCCTGATGAACTAGTTGAGATTGACATCGCTGTTGACCCATGTGAAGGTACTAACCTTGTTGCCTATGGTCAAAATGGCTCGATGGCTGTATTGGCAATCTCAGAAAAAGGCGGTTTGTTTGCTGCTCCTGACTTTTATATGAAGAAGTTGGCTGCACCTCCTCAAGCAAAAGGTCATGTAGATATCAATAAGTCTGCCACCGAAAACCTTAAAATCCTATCTGAATGTTTGAACCGTTCGGTCGAGGAATTAGTAGTGGTTGTTATGGACCGTCCGCGTCACAAAGAATTAATCCAGGAAATTCGTACCGCTGGCGCCAGAGTTCGACTCATCAGTGATGGTGATGTTTCTGCTGCTATTTCGTGCGGTTTCGCTGGAACCAACATCCACGCGCTCATGGGTATTGGTGCGGCGCCTGAAGGTGTAATTTCCGCTGCTGCAATGCGTTGCCTGGGTGGACACTTCCAAGGACAGTTAATTTATGACCCAGAAGTTGTTCAAACTGGTTTAATTGGCGAAAGCAGAGAAGGCAACCTTGCCCGACTCAAAGAAATGGGCATCACTGATGCTGACAGAGTTTACGATACTAACGAGTTGGCTTCGGGTCAAAACGTATTGTTTGCCGCTTGCGGTATTACTCCTGGAGTTTTAATGGAAGGTGTTCGCTTTTTCCACGGTGGTGCTAGAACTCAAAGCTTGGTAATTTCCAGCCAGTCGAAAACGGCTCGCTTTGTCGATACCATCCACATGTTTGATAACCCACAGACAATTCAACTGCACTAAAACAAAGTGCTGAGTGCTGAGTGCTGAGTAAACAGTTAGGAGTTAAGAGTTAAGAGTTAGGAGTCAGGAGCTAGGAGTTAGGAGTTAGGAGTTAGGAATAATTACTCAGCACTTAGGACTCAGCACTTAGGACTCAGTACTCAGCACTCAGTACTCAGCACTCAGCAACGCCATTCGCCTCAAGTCGGCAGAGCCGCCCACGGCGATGGCTCCTCAGCACTCAGCACTCATAACTTTTCTTATCAAATTACGATTTAGCAGATGAATATAGCAGTAGTAGGCTTAAGCCATAAAACCGCGACCGTTGAAGTCCGGGAAAAATTAAGTATTCCAGAACCACAGGTTGAAACCGCTATCGCCCAACTTCTTAATTACCCTCATGTTGAAGAAGTTGCTATTCTCAGTACCTGTAACCGTCTGGAAATTTATATTACAGCGAGTGAAACCGAACTCGGTATTCGCGAAGTTGTTCAGTTTCTTAGCGAACATAGCAAGTTACCTATGACAGCCTTACGACCTCACTTGTTTATGCTGCTCCATGAAGATGCTGTTATGCACTTGATGCGTGTTGCTGGTGGGTTAGACAGCTTGGTTCTTGGTGAAGGTCAAATTCTTGCACAAGTTAAAAATAGTTATAAGCTTGGGCAGCAATATGATGGTGTAAAAACAATTTTGAATCGATTATTTAAACATTCAATTTCAGCCGGTAAACGGGTGCGCTCTGAAACTTCTATTGGTACTGGCGCCGTTTCTATTAGTTCGGCAGCAGTCGAATTAGCCCACATCAAAGCCGAAGACCTTAGTATGTGCCGTGTCGCTATTCTTGGCGCCGGAAAAATGTCAAAGTTACTTGTACAACACTTAGTAGCTAAAGGTGTTGCAGAAATTTCTATTGTTAATCGTTCGATGGCACGGGCAACTGAGTTAGCACAACAGTTTCCAGGACAACCAATTAAAACTTACCTACTCGCCGATATGATGGCAGTAATTGCCGAAAGCGATATGGTATTTACAAGCACATCAGCGACTGAACCAATACTCGACCGCGCCAAGTTAGAAATGGTCTTAGAACCAAATCGACGTTTGATGCTATTTGATATATCAGTTCCCCGTAACGTCCATGTCGATGTCAACGAACTCACATATGTTCAAGCATTTAACGTTGATGATTTAAAAGCAGTCGTGGCGCAAAACCAAGAAAGCCGCCGTAAAATGGCACAAGAAGCCGAAGGTTTACTAGAACAAGAATCTGAAGCTTTTGATATTTGGTGGCGCAGTTTAGAAACAGTTAGCACAATCAGCTGCTTGCGGTCAAAAATTGAATCTATCCGTGAACAAGAACTAGAAAAAGCTCTATCACGTCTAGGTTCAGAATTTGGCGATAAACATCAAGAAATTATTGAAGCTTTAACACGCGGTATTGTTAACAAAATTTTACATGACCCAATGGTACAGTTACGCGCCCAACAAGATGTTGAAGCACGCCGAAAATGTATGCAAACACTCCAAATGCTCTTTAACCTTGATGTAGAAGAACAATTTAGTTAAGAGTGCTGAGTGCTGAGGAGCCATCGCCGTGGGCGGCTCTGCCGACTTGAGGCGAATGGCGTTGCTGAGTTAAGAGTAGAAGTTAGGAGTGAAGAATTAAGTTGTAGAATAAGACTATCATCCTCTACTCAGCACTCACAACTCAGCACTTTCAACTTTTAAAAAATGTTTTGCCGATTTTGAAAGCGTCCTTATCTCTTTATAATAATGCTGGCTTAAAAAAATTACTTAACAATTCGTAATATTCAACTGTGGGACACTGATCCCTTATTACAAGCAAATTGTTCAAACTGAGCGTTTATTGTCTTACCACCTGACCGACCCGCAGGTTTTCTACAACCGCGAGGAATTTATTTTATTATTTCTGTTTACCCCCCGTTATTTCCCAGCAGGTTACTTTATGGAACCGTGAGCGGTAAAGAGTACCTGAAATTGTGTAGAGACGTGTTCACGTAGTGTTCCGTAGGGAATAATCACCTCTCTACATGGTTTATTAACATTTTTATTCATTTATGGGCGCCTGATGACAAATTCTATGTTGATGCACATGAATGTAGTGTCTCTCGTGATTGTATGGCTGATGCCTAAATACCTAACTTGAGATAGATTTTCTTGTTGATTTGGCAACTTAATCATTTATTTAGTTTTGATTTTCTAATGATGTAATTAGAAAATACTTATATTTAACCTCACATTCTTTTCTACCGAAGCAAAGGTTTTATAGCTTTTGACGAGTTTTACATATACAAATGTAAAGAACTACTTAAGAAACTAAATTTTCCTTGGCAAAAGACTACAAAATGAAAAATTGACTCCAAAAAATCCTCATAGGTTAAAATCAATGCTGTGTGAAAGGAGGGCAGCACAATAGTTAGATTCAGCTCTAATTAGATGAGTATCGAATCAATTATAGCAAAGTATGAAAAATGAGCAATTTAAAATTTTGCTGCGTTTTTTTAAAGCGTTAGCAGATGAAAGTAGATTAAAAATTGTAGGTATTTTGGCTTCGCAAGAATGTAGTGTAGAGGAATTGGCGGCACTACTGCAACTTAAAGAGCCAACAGTATCTCACCATTTAGCTAAATTAAAAGAGTTACATTTGGTTAGTATGCGCCCAGAAGGGAATGCTCATTTATATCAGTTAGATAGTGAGACATTACAAAACTTGAGTAAAGAAATTTTTACACCAGAGAAAATGGCTTCTTTGGTTGAAGGTGTTAGTACACAAGCATGGGAAAACAAAGTACTAAAAACTTATATAGAAGGAGATTTTCAAAATCCTGAAGCTGTACAACATCTGAAAGAAATTCCTGCAAGTCGAAAAAAACGCTTGGTGGTTCTCAAATGGTTAGTAGAAAAATTTGAAGTGGGGGTAAAATATCCTGAACGTAATGTCAATGAAATAATTAAGCGCTATCATCCTGATTTTGCCACTCTGCGACGCGAATTAGTGGGGTACCAACTGTTGATGCGTGAACAGGCTGTTTATTGTCGTCTGGATAAACACAATTGATTCCCCCACCTCTACAAACCCGACTTCTCAAAAAAGTTGGGTTTGCATACAAAATTACTATTTTAATTATTTTTTTCGCCTTAATAACTTTTATAACTTTTATGACTTTTATATACTTCGGCGCCAGACACGATTCAGTAATAAAATTCTAATTAAAATGTATTTTTATATACATAAATTTTAGTGCAGTATATGATAAACAATTCGCGGCTTGTTTGTCATATCAATGTTTAAACGTATGTATAAGTTGGTTCACCGCTGTTTGGTAGTTATTTTTATATCCCATGCTTGGATTAGAACACTTGCGTATGGAAAGTCATGTATTGGTAACTTATTAGAAACTGAAATAGGTATTTACTTGTATAACTAACAGTAACTATGTAAAAAATTTACAAATTATTGATAAAATTCATCAAATTTATACAAATAATGGTTTAATAAGAAATTAACTTGAAATGAGTAAGTAAGCAAAATTTACTTCCCTAGCTTCCGTAGTTCAGTACACAGGGACTACAGAGGTGTTGAATGGCTGTTCAGCTAGGGTGCAGTTTTAGAAATAACAATTTCAGTCACGTAAACTCGATACCAGTAGATTTTCGATATGCTCAAAAAAATATTATTGCCAACCGCTGTAATTTCCGGTACATTGTTGGCTGGCTTTGGCGCCCTATTATTTACGCAAGGTTCCAAACCAGTGCAAGTTCAACTTGAAAACCGACAAGTCTTTGATGGTAGACTTAAAGATATTATTTCCCCCCAGCTAGGAGCTTTGCTAACCATAGGGGTAACGGTGACGACTGCATCATTATTAGCTTGGAGCCATTCTGCGAAAGAGTCATCTAAATTAGAGAAGCGAGTATCTGAGCTTAAAAAAGAAATATCTAATAAAGATGCTCAAATCAGCGAACTCAAAGTGGCGCCTTCGAGTCCAATGCTATCTTCGCTCTCATGGTTTTTAGAAGGAGACCATGTAACATCCTCGGTAGTAGAGCCACCAATCAAACAAACTATAGAAACTTTACCAGTTCCAACTCCAGAACCTGTCGTAGCTGTCCGACGACCTGCAACAAAGCCGCTTATAACCCCAATATCTTCTATGAAGTATGAGGTTATAACAACAACTCAGCCATCTGTACAAACTGCAACTAGTGGTTTTCCTTCGGCACAGTCAGTTCAAAGCTACATTCAGCGCAATTCTGAAGTGTCTGTTAAGTAATTAGCGCGTTATATATCACTAGTTAGAATAAAACGCCAATCACTATTATTCATTCCATGACTTACAACACTTGCACTGGCACCTGGATATATATTAAAACGTCCTAATGCTCTTGCAAGCTCATCATTAGTAGGCACACAGAACATATGAGTATACCCTGGTATAACTTCTGGTGTGCCTTTCTCGACATTTGCTCCCCACTGGACGTGAACGAGTGGCAAAATATTTCCTGTGCTTTGCAAGCGTAAGTCTTTAATGCCTTTTAGACTTATATAAGAAATATCGCCCCTGTGTTTGATAATTAATGGAGCAATATCACTCATGGTTGCTGCATCCAAACTATAAATACCTAATTGGGTAGATGTGGTAAATTTAATTTTAGAGTATTTCTCAATAACCTTCACCCAACGGTTAGGACTACCGTCTCCAGGATTCATCGAAATCGTATAACCACAGCTACATTCACGAATCCCATCAACTACGGCATGACTTAGAATTCGTAAAGATAAATTACGACGCTGGTAATTAGGGTGAACTTTTAAATCACAAAGGTACCATGCACTCATCGGCGCCGAGTCTTGCTGGTATGGAATTTGACGTAATATACCAGCACCAACAGCCCCAACTATATAATTATCGTGCATTACGTAGTAATTAACTTTACCAAGACGGTCAAAAAAAGCAAAGTAATCTAGACCGTGGTTTATTTGAAAGAAATCTTTTCCTAGAGGATATTTTGCAATTGTTTCAATGCTAACAATTCCCTCTTGAAACATATGGCGCTCTGTGGGAGCAATGCGGTGGAATTTCATATTTTTTGTACCCACCCCACAACTACTTCACGATAGAAGAACGAACGGTCAGACTCTAAAAGTTTGTGATTAAGTTGTTTATCTATATAAATATGTTTAGCCATGACTGAGGCAAGATGATGGTCGCCATTAAGGCGCCGTCCAATTAATGCACCACCAGGTTTTAAGCAATGTACGGCATTTTGAAGCATTTTATCTAAATCATTAGGGGGCATCCAGTCAGAAATATTAGAAAATTGAATCAAATCATAAGGTTGGCTTGCTGCGAGTTCGAGCATTGTTTCAGCAAAGGCGCCTTGATGTAGGTATAGTCTTGAGGTTCCAAGTTCTCGAATTGAAATTTGGGTATCTGGTTGCAGGTAAAGTGGTACACCATCAAATCCATAGGAATAAGAATCACTCCAAACTTGAGTTAGAAAGTAATTTGCCATTGTGTACTTATGTAAAGCTTTGGCAAAAACATCGGCAAAATGTGTACCAAAACTTCTATCCATAGAGTAATTAACGGCAGCATCACCAAAAATGCGTGCGAGTTTATTACGTTCAAAGACATTTTCAAAAATTTGCTGCCATAGTGGATGAGAAGTTACGGAGTCTGGGTTACGTAATGGGTTAAGACCTGATGCTGTAAAGCTCGCAGATAATTCGCGAAACAGTTGCTCGAATTTGCCCACTTGGTTTACACCAAAAGCAATTTGTTCAATTCGTGCATCCCAGTAATTTCGAGTTGAGATTGGCAGTCTAGATGCGATTTGATTATACAGATTAACTCGTTCGGCTTGAGTTATTTTGGTGGCGCCGATTAAATCTAGTTGTTCTTCGACTTGTAAATGTAATAATGCTTGTCGTCGTAATTCAACTAAATGAAGCTGTGCAACATTTAAATCAACGGCATCAATACGTTCTACATCTGGAGATGACAATAAACTTAGTACTGTACATCCTCCTGACGCAATTATTAACACTCGTAATTGATGATTTTGCGTTTGAGTTAATTGCTTGATAACCTGTAGTTCAATAGTGGGGTCTTCACGAACTTGGGAAAATGAAATATCAGAGGGTGGGGCGCAAATCATTATACAAACTCCAAAAATAGTAGGCGCCGAGGACAAGGGCTTGGGCAACTTGAGAACGCGATACCATTGTGTTCCAAGCTGGAGTTGCCACATTCATTAAATCTCTAGCATGTTCGGTATCAAGTTTTTCGTGAGTAGTGTAATGCGACTGACTACCAGAAATTACCCAGAGCCGTTGTTGTAAAGTACTAGCAATCGAAGCGCTAATACCGACATATAAATATTCGATTATAGACAGCATCGCGGCGCCTGCTTCAGCACTTTGAGTCAGGCAATAAGTTAAAATTGATTGATTAAAAGCTAATACAGGAGTAGTGCAAGGTGTGTTTAATTCAACTTCAGAAGCTCCCAAAGCTTGTAAATATTCACGAAAAGTAAATTTATGGGAACGTAAAACATTACCATAACCATGTTCCTCAGCAATATTCGCGAAAAGAGGCAGTCGCGCTTCAAGAAACTGTACACGCGCAAGAACTGCTGCTAATGCTTGAGAAAATGACTCAACGGCAAAGCGAAAAGGTAGTTGACTCTTAAGAAAAGTATCCCGTGTTGTAGCTTCCTCATTCATCCAAATAAAGTAAAGATGCTTACTAAAATCGTATACGAAAGCAACTTGCGTTATGGCAGCTTCTAATGTTGGTAATTCAATTAGCTGTTCCCAGAATAATTCTGGTGTTTTAGTAATTGCAAATACTGGCTTTGATATAAATGCCTGCATGTATTTAGATATCCTGATTTTTTATAATTATTTAATAGCAACGGTACCAGCAGGTGATTTTTGTAAGCTAGCAACAGCAAAATCACGTACAAATGCAAAATACGAAGGAATAAACGGGGCGCCTTTGGATATTAGTTCATCTTTGAGTTCATGATGTAAACGTGGTAAATTGTACCAAGGCACACCAGGATATAAATGATGCTCAAGATGGTAATTTTCGTTACACATGAAAAAGCGTGTGACTTTGTTTGTAAGAATAGTCCGTGTACCGCGAATCGTATCAAACTCATGCTCTAATAGCGTGTGCTGACTCATTCCGCGAATATTTACCATCGTGTTAATAAGCACCATTGGTATCAACCAACCATGTATTATCAAGTTGATATTGATTGGCGCCATAATTAATGCTGTAGCAATGATTCCTAATAACAAAACTTCAATTGCAATCCAAACTTTATCTTGAATATCACCTTGACGAAACCCTAAAATTGGAATTGCCACTAAATACACTGGATAACCAATAATTAGGCGCCCCCAGTACATCAAAAATTCTAACCAAGTCCAAGACGTGTAATTACTATAATGGTCTGGGTCGCCTTTTAAGCCCAAATGCTTATGATGTTTAAGATGTAAGACTTTATATGCAGAATAATTTTGTCCAACAGGTAAAGCACAAACAATACTTAGTATACGATTCCATACTGAATTGCCATGCAGAACTCCATGCACTCCCTCATGGGTAAATAAACTAATTCCATGTAGCGAAGCTGCCGCGACTAGATAAAACGGCAAGCAAATCAAGTATCCCCAAGGATTTATAATTGTTTGAGATACCGCAAAAGCACTATAAGCAGTTGTGACATATAAAACCACGAATGTAAGAAGGCGCCAGTTTTGATAATGAGCAGTAACGTGTAAATCCTTAAGTAACTCTGGATTTACATGCGGTTTCTCCCACTGAGTAACAGTAGTTTCCATTTTTAATAATATTTTTATTGCATGTTTCCAAAATAGTTGTAGTAAGTTAGAAATGTTACCCCGAATGTACACTTTCTAAACTGGATACTATCTACATACCTGTAGGTTGGGTTCCGGCTTTGCGTAACCCAACAAAAGATTACAAAATATTACTAGTACTCCATGTCATTAATTTTGGTATGTTGGCGCCTGTCGTAGGGTGGGCAGTGCCCACCTTACAACTGGGGGATATAGTAAACAAACCCTAGTAATTAAAATAAACGGTTTCAAGGGCGCCAAGAAGTACTACTGGTTAACTTAACAAGTAGTACTGTTTATTAAATTAAGCATAATTTTCTCGCATCCTTGCCCGTTCCTTCACTTTGGGCAGGCAAGATGCCTACCCTACAATTATTATTTAGAATATTTGTTCTAGTTTTTGGATGTCGCGCTGTACTTCATCGAATAGTGATTTGTTGTTCGGGTCAGTTTTTAGGGCTTTTTTCAGGTAAATTCTTGCTTTTAGCCACTGTTTATCATCTATTAACGCGCGTCCCCATACTTGATATGAAATTGCTTGCCATTGTTTAACTTCGGGGTCTTCAGGTAAGCGTTCGGCTAATGCTTCAGCCAAAGCTATTGCTTGAGGAAAACGTCGTTCGCGAATGAAGCGCTGTAATTGTTCGTATGTTTTCCACTTTAGGCGCCTTTCTATTTCAATTACATTTGGTGGTTGGGGTTGTGCTTCTTGTTTGTTCTGTTGTTTTGGTGGCGCCTGTTGGGTTTTAGTTTTTGGAGTTGTAGGTTGTGGTACAGGAGTTTTAGTTGGTGTTTGGCTTGACGAAGTTGGAGTGACTGGTGGTGCTACTACCTGTAAAAGAAATTTATATGCTTCTGTGAGCGCAATAAATTTTTCTTTCGCCTTATTGTCATTTGGATTGATATCAGGGTGATACTGCTGTGCGAGTTTGCGATACGAAGCTTTGATGTCGGAGAACGAGGCGCCCGACCTTAAACCC
This sequence comes from Calothrix sp. PCC 7716, assembly GCF_019977735.1. GTDB lineage: Bacteria > Cyanobacteriota > Cyanobacteriia > Cyanobacteriales > Nostocaceae > Dulcicalothrix. The sequence continues at coordinate 4,073,850 of NZ_AP025018.1, forward strand.
AATACGCGGTAGCAATCTACTACATCCATCTTTAAGCCAATCACAAGTATCAATAATAGTTTACATAACCTGAAGCAGTGCTGAGTGCTGAGTGCTGAGTATTTATACTTGACTCTTAACTCTTTACATATGCCTTTTGCAGGCGCCATCTATTTCAGGGGAGTGTGTAAATACCTGTTAAGTACCTACATAATTAAGCTTAGAACCTGGAACTTCATTAAAAAAGACTATTTGCTTACTTTTCTAGTTTAGTCTTGACAATTTCTTCGCCCCAGAAAAATGCTTTTCCGGAAACTTCGCACCCGCATTTACATAGCACTTATCAAGTATAAATGACTTTGACATCCGTATGAAAGCAAAATTACGCTACATATACTATAGCCTCAACCCCTTTCTTGAAAAGAGCAATCACTAAAATCGAGTATCTAATGTAATATTTATTACTAAATACAAGATTCCCGACTCTCTTAAAAAGTCGGGAATCTGGTTATAAGGTTAATTAAGGACGTTCTTCGATTACTTTATCGATTAGACCGTAGTCTTTAGCTTCTTGTGCGGACATGAAAAAGTCACGATCCATGTCTCTTTCAATTTTTTCTAATGGTTGTCCGGTGTTGGTAGCGTAAATACCATTGAGTTGATGGCGAATTCTAAGAATTTCCCGCGCTTCAATTTCAATATCGGTAGCTTGTCCGCGTGTACCACCACTTGGTTGGTGAATCATGATACGCGAGTGCGGCAATGCTAAACGCTTACCTTTGGCGCCACCTGCAAGCAAGAATGAACCCATTGAAGCAGCTAAACCGACACAAATCGTTACAACATCAGATTTAATATGTTGCATTGTGTCATAAATCATCAACCCGGATGTCACCATCCCACCTGGAGAATTGATGTATAAAGAAATATCTTTACCAGGGTCTTCCGAATCGAGATAAAGCATTACTGCTACGATTTGGTTGGCAATTTCATCATCAATATCACGGGGTAAGAAAATAACGCGCTCACGATAAAGACGATTATAAATATCAACCCACTGTGTATATTGTTCCCCCGGCATCCGGTAAGGAACTTTTGGAACACCTATAGGCATTTTAATGTAACTCCAAATGTGAATAGTTATTAGTTAGGAGTGATGAGTACTGAGTGCTGAGTGCTGAGTAGGTGGATAGTTTTTAATATAAAACTCTTAACTCTTAACTCAAATTCTATTTACTCAGCACTCAGCACTTTCCACTCAGCACTTTAAAGGACGCTTGCGGGGATTGGGGGATTTGCGAGTTCTTCTTTCTCGAATACTCGGTCAATTAATCCATATTCCACAGCTTGGTGAGGTGTCATATAGAAAAGACGATCCATGTCCTTCTCGATTCTCTGTTTGGTTTGCCCTGTAGTAGTCGAGAGGATATCGACCATAGTGGCTTTATTTGCCAGCACTTCTTTGGCACGAATTTGAATATCTGTGGCTTGACCTTGAGCATAGCTCTTGGGCTGGTGCAGTATAATCGTAGAGTGGGGCAACGAGGCACGACAGCCTTTTGTACCTGCACTGAGGAGCATAGCCGACATACCCATTGCTGAACCAATACAAATGGTATGGATAGGCGGTTTTATGTACTTCATTGTGTCATATATGGCAAAGGCTTCTGTTTCAAAGCCAACTGGTTCGCCACTATAACCAGAGGTGCCAGTCGAGTTGATGTAAATTTTAATTGGCTTTTCGGGGTCGTCTGATTGCAAGAACAGCAGTTCGGCAACTATAAGTTCCGTTACAGCAGGTACCAGCGGCATTCCGAGATAGACAATTCGCTCCTTCAACAAAAGAGACGGTAAATCTGGTGGCGGTGTGCGGTAAGAGTTATCGCCGTAATAAGGCGCTTGCACAGCCTTGATGGGGTAAGAGTCCATAGCAACTGTTGCCTGAGATAATGCCGTTAACTGTAATACATCCTAACGCACGTCTCAGGTCAACTGGAGGTGTGGATTTCTCGATAATCTCGCTAATCTCTCGTTAATCTATATATAGTCCTTGGTTATTTAGTTTATTGTTGTTGGTTTTTTCAAAAAACAGAACCATAGTACTAATATTTACTATTATTTACTAGTTCCTAAGTATTAACCATTAACTATTGACTATCAACCATTGGCTATAACAGAAACCGGGTTTCTACGAAAAATTGTTATTATTACAAGTTTCAATTAAGAAACCCGGTTTCTAAGTTTCTAACTTTTCCGTAGCAATTACACTGGCTACTGAAGTTAATTATAAACACGTGTCGCTGGGATAATAGGATTTATGAAGGTTAGCTTGCAGCCTGCTCTAAATGATGGCAACTTAGATGGGAGCCAGCCGAATAGTCAACGACAGTTGGCGATATCGATTTCAGCCGTTGCGGATAGTCTTAACCGCAATGTACCGTTGAATTTATGCCTAATTCTTGACCATAGTGGTTCGATGAGTGGGCGCCCGTTAGAAACTGTTAAAAAGGCGGCTTGCCGTATTGTTGACAGATTAAATCCTGGTGATCGCCTCAGCGTTGTTGTTTTTGACCACCGTGCCAAGGTTTTGGTATCCAACCAAACAGTAGAAGACCCAGAACGCATCAAACAACAAATTAATAAACTTTCTGCTGACGGGGGTACTGCCATTGATGAAGGTTTACAATTAGGTATCAAGGAACTAACCAAAGGTAACAAAGATACGATATCCCAAGCCTTTTTGTTAACCGACGGTGAAAACGAACACGGTAGTAATAAGCGCTGTTTAGAATTTTCAAAGTTAGCTGCTAGCTACAATTTGACTTTGAATACTTTAGGTTTTGGCGATAACTGGAACCAAGATGTTCTCGAACAGATTGCAGATGCTGGTGGTGGCTCTTTATCTCACATTCAACAACCGGATGAAGCAGAAACCAAATTCAACCAGCTATTTACCCGCATTCAAACAGTAAGTTTAACAAATGCTTATTTACTGTTCTCGCTAGTTCCAAAAGTACGGTTAGCCGAACTTAAGCCTGTTGCACAAGTGGCGCCAGAAACAATCGAATTACCAGTACAGCAAGACCCCGATGGGCGAATATCTGTACGCATAGGGGATTTGATGCGTGATGTTGAGCGGGTAATTCTAGCAAACTTGTATATTTCGCAACTGCCACTTGGTAGGCAACCAATCGCGCAACTACAAGTACGTTATGATGACCCAAGCCAAAACCTTACAGGAATACTTTCAGAAATATTCTTCGTAGAGGCAAATGTTACAGGACAATATCAATCAGTAGTTGACGCGAACGTACAACAGCATGTTTTGGCACTAGCAAAATATCGACAAACCCAGCTTGCAGAAACAAAACTACAAATGGGTGATAGAGCAGGCGCCGCAACAATGTTACAAACCGCAGCAAAAACCGCTTTGCAAATGGGTGATATGAGTGCAGCAACAGTGTTACAAACTTCTGCCACCCAACTTCAAGCAGGACAAGACTTATCAGAAGCTGACCGCAAAAAAACCAGGATTGTATCAAAAACCATATTACAAGATTCTTAATATTACGTAGAGACGTGATTAATCACGTCTCTACAATGTATTTTTCAATGCGTAAATCCGAATCATGAAACCCATTAAAATTCATCATGCCGCAATCATCTGTTCAAACTACGAATTGTCCAAAAAATTCTACGTCGAAACCCTAGGCTTCAAAATTATTCAAGAAACATATCGGGCGCCGCGTAACTCCTATAAATTAGACTTACAGGTTGGAGAAAATCAAATAGAATTATTCTCATTCCCCAACCCACCGCAAAGACCAAACAAACCTGAAGCGTGTGGTTTAAGGCATTTAGCATTCGAGGTTGAGAATATAGAAAAGACTGTTTCGTATTTACAATCCCAAGGTGTCGAAGTTGAGAATATTAGAGTAGATGACATTACCGATAAAAAATATACCTTTTTCCAAGACCCCGACGGTCTGCCATTAGAAATATACGAAATGTAAAGTATACCACTCTTCCCTCTGTGTTCTCTGCGCCTCTGTGGTAAAAATAATGACTATGAATTCATAGATAGCTGATAAATACACAGGCAGGGATGCCTGTGCCACAATTAAAAGTCTAGTTTAAAGACCTAATGTTCTACCAGGAAAACCCGCAACATCAAAGTAACGTGTTTTACCAACGGTTTGATACTTCAAAACTGTCTTCAACCCATTCTCAGCAGGTTTCGATTCCATAGTAAAAGATTTGGCGCCCACTGTATCTGGTTGACCCACCAATGCCTCATTCATCACTCTTCCCGTTAATCTTCCCAAAGGTTTAAGCTGTAAATTTAAAACTTTAGCAATAGTACGTGGTACATCTGCATTACTTACAGGTGCAAAGTCTTTAAATCCTTTTTTAAAGTCAGGTCCAATGGCGCCCATCATATTGTAAGTGTCCGCACGGCTAAAACTACCGTGCATTCCTTGCCCTTGTTGTAACTTTGTGTCAGATACTTCTGCACCACATGCTGTAGGAGTTCCACATCCTGTGTCAAACGAACGGAAGTTTATTAGCATTGAGGGTTTGGGTGTACGTGCGTTCCCTCTAAGTCCAATATTCTCTAATGTTAATGTCCCAGGTATCTTACCCAAATCATTATTGACGAAAACACCGCTAACATAATCCTGTTTGAACAGTGAAGTAACTATTTTTTGCGCCAAATCTTTTTGAGTTGCTTTATTTGGTAGATATACTAAATCTGAACCACCGTTTGCTGCCACAATCACATCAGGTTTATTTGGGTCTTTACCAAGAATATGATTTCGGGTATTTTGACCTTTAGTTGGGTCTACAGGAGCATTTTTTTTATCTGGGTCAAATAAAGAAAGGGACAAATCCTTTGCTAAATCAATTGCTACAAAACCAGATGGTAAAAACCCTTTTGGAACATCAGGATAATTAAGAGTCGCTGCATAACTCGTTTTACTTTCTCTACTAATCGTCGAAAACCCGTGGTCAGCAGTAATAAATATATTTGTAGTCTCTTCTAATCCTAACTCTTTGAGGGCGCCTCGAATTTGCGCCAAGTTTTTATCTACATTTTGACGTGCTGCTTGAGATGTTGGGCCATTAATACCTGGTACTAGCTTGTTAAGACTATCACCATGATTGTGCTGCGTACCGTCAGGGTCGCGCGACCAATACACCATTACAAAAGGCTTTTGGCGCTGTTGAAAAAGCGGTAAAATCACTTTGGTTGTTACATCAGCAAAATATTGCTGCTGAGTTACATTTGCACTTGTAGTTCCTGGGGTTTTATAATCACCGCTTTTCTTGTTCTCACCCCGTTCTGGTGTTTCTCTCGGTAAAGAGTTTTTATCGAGTAAGCTGATTACATCTTGATTCAGCGTAACACCTTCTTTTGTACCTGTATCATCATCAAAAATAATAGTTGGTTCACCTTGCTGTAAGGTAATGTCTTGAATCAGTACAGGCCCAATTTTACCAACTGCTGCTGTACTAAACCCTGCTTTACGCGCGGTGAAGAGTAAACTTTGCTCATTCAAAAAATTGGCGCCGAATTGTTTGTTAACTTCTTTAAGAACAACATTATTCTCTAGATATGGAACAAGACTATTTTTAGCGCTTTTAACTGGATTATTAACTTTTATTGTATTGCTAAAGTCGCCAGTATCGCCAAGAAAATGCCCAGTTGCAATTGCAGAAGCATTTGAAGTAGTAAAAGTTGGAAATAAAGAATGACTGTTAAGAAAAGTTACGCCATTAGAACGAATCTCATTTAAATTTGGAGTATCAGTCGAATTTACCCAATCAGGACGCAAACCATCTGCAACGAAAATAATTGCATTATGCTGCTTGGCTTTTTGAGCTACTTGTTGATTACTTTGTTGAGGCTGTCTTGTACAAGCTATAGTTATAATAACAACACAAAGTGTAAGGTAGATAAAACGCTGGAAATGTTTACGAATTTTCATACTGTGGTAGATTATCAAAATATACCAAAATTCTATTCCCTTCGATTGATTTTGGCATTATTAAAGGGTTAATTTCTTTATAATATTTTCTTAACCTGTAAGTGCGGCAAAAGCCACCATACATAGCACTTCAACTAATTTTTCAATATGAATATTTTCATGTGTTGCCATCAATGTAATGCGAATGCGACTTGTCGGTACTGTAGGGGGACGAATTGCAGGTGCAAAAATTCCTGCATCCTTTAAATATTTACCTACTTTTAAAGCATCCGCAGCATTTGCTAGTTGGAAACATAATATAGGTGAAGATGAAGGTAATATTTTCAACTCAGGTAGATGTTTTTGTAACAATTCCTTCAAATATTCTACGTTGTGCCATAGTTGCATCCTACGTTGTGGTTCGCTACCTACTATTTCTATTGCTGTGAGTGCAGATGCTGTATCAGCAGGGGAAAGTGCAGTTGTGTAAATCCAACTCGGCGCCCGATTCTTTATATAATCTATTAAAGTGGCACTTCCTGTAATATATCCTCCCAAACTACCCAAAGCTTTACTAAGAGTTCCCATTTGGATTAACTCTCTACCTGTACATCCAAAATGTTCAACGCATCCGGCGCCATTTATCCCTAATACTCCAGTACCATGTGCTTCATCGACTAGCAACATACAATTAAACTTTTCTGCTAAATCTAATAATTCGGGTAGAGGACATAAATCACCGTCCATACTAAAAACGCTATCGGTAATAATTAAACAACGACGATAGTTTTTGCGTTGTTCGATAAGTTGGTTTTTTAAAACTTCAGTATTACAGTGCGGATACTCAGTAATATTTGCACCACTTAGAATTGCGCCATTTTTGAGACTGGAATGATTATATTGGTCAGATAATACCAAATCACGTTTACCAACTAATGCTGTAATGGCGCCAATATTGGCAAGATAACCGGAACTAAAAACAATAGCATCTTGAGTTTGTTTGAGAGATGCTATTGCTCGTTCCAATTCTTGGTGTAATGACCGTTGTCCAGTGAGTAACCGTGAACCAGTAGAACCTGTGCCAAATTCTTTAACTGCGTTTACTGCTGCGGTAATTAAACGTTCATCACCTGCCAAACCTAAATAATCATTACTAGCAAAATTTATAACTTCCTTACCCTCTAAAACAACAACGGCGCCTGGACTACCGTGTATAGTTTGTGTTGAACGATACCAGTTTGCTTTTTTGATTGTTTCTAACGATTCTTCTATCCAAGCATATGCGGACATGTTTATTTGGAATAAAAATTAATTAGTGAGGTAAAGTAGATGACCCAAAACCATACATAATAAATCCAAAACACCTATACTTCTGTACTACTTAGATGCGCGATAGCTTGGCGTATCCAATCTTCAACAAAAGCATCTTTAGGAAGTCCAATATCTTCGCTAACGAAGTGTAAAGCATGACTTACCTCACCTGCTGTATAACCAAGTGCTAGTAATGTACTTTGTACTTCTTCGAGAATACTTGGCGCCGGACCATCGGTAGCAACGAAAAAACCAGCAGTTTTACGCCACTCAATGAGCTTGCTTTTTAGCTCTAAACAAATCCGTTCAGCCGTTTTCTTCCCAACACCAGGCGCCTGAATAATTAATTGTACATTCGCTGTAACAATTGCTTGCACTAATTCTGGTACTTCGAGAGTATCGAGTAATGCAATAGCTAATGCGGCGCCAATACCACTCACACCTAACAAATGGCGAAATAAATCGCGTTCTGCTGGTGAACCAAAACCATAAAGCAAAGGAACTTCTTCACGGACTTGGTAATGAGTAAAAATTTGAACACTTTCACCCGAACCTGGCAATTGTTTCGCCAGTTTTCCTGGAATTTGCAAGTCGTATCCCACATAATTCACTTCCAAAGTGAGAATATGGCGATTACCACTGCTTTGAATATTCGCAACGAGACCTTTAAGATAACTAATCATTATACGAAACCAAAATGTTTCAAACCTTCAATAATTCCGCCAGCACAATCATTTGAAGCCAGGTAATGATAATCCGCGCGATTTTGACTGTACCACTCTAGTAATTCTGGTCGTGCATTTCCTACAAGAATTCCTCGTTCCTCTCCAGTCGCAAATAATGATATATCGTTACCTGAATCTCCACAAACAACCGTTTGTTCAGCTACAAAATTCCACTTTTGACGTAGAAATTGCACTGCCTGACCTTTATCGCTGTCACGGGGCACAATGTCAAGGTCAATCCCACTACTATAGATTAACTTTATATTTAAAGCACATTTTTGTAACTTTGAATCAAGTTGCGGCAAAATTTTTTCTGATAGCTCCTCTTTCAAAAAGAAACTTACCTTAAATGGACGCTGTTCTGTCTCTGGTTGTGGAACTAACTCCGGAAATTGTGATGTCACTTCGATGACAGCTTCTTTATTCCACCCATGTGAAAGCTTCTGTGACCAAGACGCATCAGGGGTTTCGCTATCATCAAAATAGATTTCTGTTCCTACAGATACAACCAATGCATCAGGGTCTATTAAGTTTTTCTCTTCTTTTAGCTCTCTATATAGTACGGGTGAACGACCAGTTGCATAAACAATTTTACTACCATAATTTTGTCTATGCTCAGTTAGTGTTTGGTTCAATAGTACTAACTGGTCATCGGCGCCCACGAGGGTGTTATCAAGGTCAGTGACAAACAAAAAGGGTTTCATCGGAGTAAGGGGTAAGAAAAATTTGGGGTAGGCAGCAAATATTATATTTACCCAATAGTTAATAGGTAAAACTCGTCCCAACAAGAGTTGAGTATTATTAGTAACTTGCTTTGCGAAAAAAGTCTATAGGCAATGCTATACGATTTTGGTAGCAATTTTGTAACAATAAATGTATGATACGTATAATAAAAGGCACAACACATTGTTGTACCCTTGTAAATACTCTTCACGAAACATCTTTCATGTAGGTTGGGTGTCGATTGGAATCCAACATATTGATGATGAAATTGAATCCCCCCAACCCCCCTTATTAAGGCAGGGCTGTTTCATTCTAAAAAGGAAAATAGTAATTGGATGTTGTGGGCGCATTGACGTATAGCTCTAGTAAGGGAATCAAAACCATTGTGACGGAACAAGTTGATAACAAAACTGCGAAGAATTGAGAAATTAGCAGCAGCATAACCGTCAACCATTTGAGCTTTGTCTTCCTCAAACACAACATCCTTTACCCAATGCAACTGATTCTCAACACCCCAATGCCCACGAATACCTTGGGAAAAATCAGGCGCCTCAAGAGGTTTTGAACTAATATAATATGCTGTTTCTGAGTAAGGCTTATTTGCACGAGTCCCAAAACGTTCAACTCGAACTATACACTTTAAACCAACCCAATCAGGTGAAATATTCTCTAATTTATCAAACACTGACACGTGACGAGATGTTACGCGGTCACGAGTTCGTTCAACATCTGTATATATACTTGTAGGCTGTGAAGATTCCATATTCTGTTGTATCTGGTTATACAGTTTGGGTTGGTTGGCTTTAACAGCAATTACGTAATCATTTCCACTTCCAATAATTTGCTCGACAGTTTTTTTTGACAATGAAGCGCATCAAAACTGAAGATGGCGCCCTTGATATCCAAGGCTGCAATTAAACTTTGAACTGTTGCGATTTCACTGGTCTGCTTATTATTCATTGTTTGCAGTCCGACAATAACACCTTGTTTGCTGCTGAAAATTGATACTACACTCACGAACGCTTGGTATGCATTGCTATAATCAACGACTGTACCTCTAATACTTTTACCGTCAGTTGCCAACCATTCGCGCTCCGTTAATTCTATATATTGACTTGCCCAGCAATTAAATCTCTTTGTCAGTTCCTCGAAATTTACGCGCATCATAACCCGTCGCATTGTCGAGTATGAAGGTACTCTATCTTTTGGTATGTCTAATATGTCGATTAAAGATTGTTTATGGCGCGCAACAAAATCTCCCAAACTTCTATAACCGCAACAACCACTCATTGTTCCCATAATTACTAGCAACAGTACTAACCACAACGGATGCCTTTGCCCTTGTTTGGTACGGAAATCTCTGACTTTTTTGAGTTCTTCGATTAAACTGGCTGTCATAAATGCCCCTGCACAATTACTATACTCTTTTATTGGCGCCCAGGCGCGGCGGAGCCGCGCCCTCGCTTGAGTTTGTTATCCTAGTGCTGATTAAACCATTTTTCTCTGGAGAATGAAACAGCCCTGCCCTTATTAAGGGGGGCTTTAAACCATTCTTTTTCCCCCCTTATTAAGGGGGGCTAGGGGGGATTAATGATGCTACAAAAAGTCTAATTAAGTACTATTAACAGTAGTGCTTTCAATGCAATGGCGCCTCCAGATTTGTTAACCGATGGTTATCAAAATCTAAATATACTTATAATTTTTATAACTGCGTTACGGGTATTTATTGTAAAATTGATAAATATAGATAGTGTCATAAAATAATGACTCCTTAAAATTTTATTGGTTGCTTGGGTTATTCAGATGACTCATCTTGTAATGTTTCTATAAGTATATCTACCTGTTCCTGTTTTGCCACAAGAAAACTATCGCACTCCTTCAAATACTCTACCGCAGTAGCAAATTGTTCAAAGACTTCTGCTAAATCAAGTGTACCCGCTTCAATTTTGGCAATAATACCATCAATTTCGGCAACTTTTGCTTCATAGCTAAAGTCATCACTTGTTACCTTCTTACTCTTAACCATTAATTCTTTGTGCCCTTTGTGTCTTTGTGGTTAAATAATTTTCTTAAAATACAATATAAAATATTTTAATTATAATCTGACTTTTGAATAAACATGAATATTAGAGATGCTACCCTGCGGGAAAACTGCGTTTACGTTCGCGACTCATGACATAATAAGTTAAGATTCTTGTTTAAGTTGTATTACTTTTACTTTTACCTTACCCTCGCCTAATAGTACAAGTAACTCGTCTCCTATATTTAAGTGGCTTGCCGCGCGCGCGATTTCTCCATTTTCTTTTCTGACCACTGCATAACCACGCTGTAATACTTTTTTCGGGTCAAGAGTTTGCAGCTTTTGGCGTAACATTTCGACATGTTGCTTTTCGGAAATTAATTTTTGTGATGTGGTTTGTAATAATTTTTCTTTCCGCCAATTTAAGGCTTCAATTCTTTGTTTAACTTGTTTATCTAAACTTAGTCTTTGTAAACGGTTTCGCATTTTTTGTAGTTTATTCGCTGCTGTATCATATACATAGTTAACTACTGCTATTAATTCTTCAATGCGGTCTTGATGTTGATTATATAAGTCTTCTAAAGATGGTGCTACACGTTCTGCCGCTGCGGTGGGAGTGTGGACGCGCAAATCTGCTGCTAAATCAGCTAATGATTCATCTCGCTGGTGTCCAATACCTGTAATTACTGGGATTGTACAATTTGCTACTGCCATTACTACCCGTTCGTCATCAAAACAAGCTAGTTCTTCAACGGCGCCACCACCACGCGCTAATATTAGTACTTCTGCACGTGCATCTTTTTCGACTCGACGAATTGCGTTAACTATAGAAGCAGGCGCCTCCGGACCTTGTACAATTGCGGGGGAAAATAAAACGTGTAAACCAGGATAACGACTCCGCAAAGTTTTTTGAATGTCTCCCCATGCTGCTGCTGTGGGTGAAGAGACAACGGCAATTGTTTTTGGATGCGCTGGAATATTGCGCTTGCGGTCAGAGTCGAATAATCCTTCTGCTGCTAAACGATTTTTTAACTGTTTGTAACGAATCGCTTGTAGCCCTTCACCAGCAGGTATTACTTGCCACACTTGGAGTTGGTATTCTCCGCGCGTTGGATATAAACGAATGCTGCCTAAAATTATTACTTGTTGTCCAGGTGTAGGTATTTGTGCTAGTTTTGCGACTTGAGTCTTCCATGTTACGCATTTTATTGAGGCGCCGCCACCTGGGTCAGTTAGCGTAAAAAATAACCCAACACGGTGATTGTTTGCGCTGGAAACTTCGCCAACTACCCAAATTTGACGAAGAATTTCGTTTTCTTCAAGAAGTACCTGGATATATTCGGTTAAACCTGCTACTGATACTGCTGTTTCAGGGGCAAAGGTGTTTTGATTGTAAGTCATGAAACCTCTACGTTTCAGATTTTTTGACAACGAGTCGTTGTCAAAATGCTCGCTATTGGTGATTTTACTACACGCACGCTCTTATATGCTTGGGGAAGTTGTAGGGTGGGCACTGCCCACCTTACTGCTCGGTGCCTGCACTAGGCTTTTATTCTATTTTTAATGTTTCGTTTTGTTAAGGGGTTGGTGATGGTGCGCTAAGGCACTTGATTGTAATTCTATTTTTAATTTTTTTTGGCATCACGCACCCTACTTCATTTTCTTTACGTGTTATTACGGATATATAAACGTAATATTTATTTTTATTTTTGTGATGGTGAGTAAGCACTACCTACATCTGACTAAAATCGCGTTAGGATATTGTCACAATTTTGTAAAGTATATTCCATTTTGCATTTTTCTGGCGTAAGATAGTATAAATGTTCCGCGTAGAGAAACAGTCGCCAGAATAACACGTTAAATTAACACAAAATCTAAGCAATAGTTTTTTACTAAGATAGAGGCTCTAATGGCAGCAGCAGATAAAGAAAAAGACAACAGCACAGGCAAGCAAAAGGCTCTCAATATAGTTCTTAGCCAGATTGAGAAGACCTTTGGAAAAGGCACAATAATGCGCCTGGGTGATGCCAACCGGATGAGAGTTGAGACGATTTCTAGCGGCGCCTTAACTTTAGATTTGGCGTTGGGTGGTGGTTTACCCAAGGGTCGGGTTATCGAAATCTATGGGCCAGAAAGTTCGGGTAAAACAACAGTAGCTCTACACGCGGTTGCGGAAGTGCAGAAAGAAGGTGGCATTGCTGCTTACGTCGATGCTGAACACGCACTTGACCCAGCTTACTCAGCAGCACTGGGTGTAGATATTGAAAATCTGTTGATTTCTCAACCTGATACTGGTGAAGCAGCGTTAGAAATTGTTGACCAGTTAGTTCGTTCAGCAGCAGTAGATATCGTTGTTGTTGACTCGGTAGCAGCACTCGTACCACGCGCAGAAATTGAAGGTGAAATGGGTGATGCTCACGTTGGTTTACAAGCACGCTTGATGAGCCAAGCTCTACGTAAAATCACTGGTAACATTGGTAAATCTGGTTGTACTGTAATTTTTATCAACCAGTTGCGTCAAAAAATTGGTGTTAGTTACGGCAACCCTGAAACTACCACTGGTGGTAATGCATTGAAGTATTATGCATCGGTACGTTTAGATATTCGTCGGATTCAAACCTTGAAGAAAGGTGCTGAAGAGTTTGGTAATAGAGTTAAAGTCAAAGTTGCCAAAAACAAAGTGGCGCCTCCTTTCAGAATTGCCGAATTTGACATTATCTTTGGTAAAGGTATTTCAACTATTGGTTGTTTAGTAGACTTAGCTGAAGAAACAGGTATCTTGACTCGTAAAGGCGCCTGGTACAGCTACAACGGTGAAAATATCTCCCAAGGTCGCGATAATGCGATTAAGTACATGGAAGAAAAACCCGAAGTCAGCGAACAACTCAAGAAACTAGTCAAAGAAAAACTCGAAAAAGGCGCCGTTGTCTCTGCTAACTCAGTTCGCAAAACTGCCGAAGACGAGTTAGAAGAAGAAGAAGAGATGGAAGAGCCAGAAGAGTAGAAAGTGCTGAGTGCTGAGTGCTGAGTGCTGAGTGCTGAGTGCTGAGTGTTGAGTGCTGAGTGTAAGATTCCTGATTTTTCTTTTAAAATTGGGAATCTTACACTTAGAGTTAGCCAAAAAAAGAATGATCCTGTAGTGTCATGCTGAGGAACGAAGCATCTCAAAGCGTAAAGTTGGGTATCCGCGAGATTCTAGCCTGCGGCAAATGCTTCGCATAACACTGCGTTCAGAATGACCGAAAAGCATTTTTTTTCGTGGAGTTCTCTTACTAGCTTTTTTGCTCTAGCTCCACTTTACTTTCGACACTACAAGAAGTTAAAACTATTCAGCCCGTCATTAAAGCGGTGCCACCTAGGGGTGTTATCATTCCTAGGATTCTTTTATTAGGGAAGTTAAGGGTTGTCCTAAACGCTGACGGGACTACATCAATAATTAAATTTTGTTAACGAAATTTCTTTAGTAAAAAAATATGTAATATTTCTACGGCTTATGCGGCAAGCGAATTTTTACAACGACAAGAAGAATTGAGGAGCTTGAAGAAGTACGCGCTTACAAACAAAAATTACTAGAAAAAGTTGAATGGGCTAATCAGCGCGAACAATTGCTACTATCAGAAATACAAAGAGAACAGCATAATCAACTTTAGCTTCCCTTTTCACTTACATTACAAAAAGCTAAAGTTATCCAGCCGGCAATTAAAGCGGCGCCGCCTAGGGGTGTTATCATTCCTAGGCTTACTGCATTTGTTAAACTAAGAGCGTATAAACTTCCCGAAAATAATAATATTCCTGTAATAAACAGCCAGCCACTTACAATAAGGCTTTTGTTGGGTTGAAGGTTACTGTTCAATAATATGGCAACGCCTAGCAGTGCTAACGCATGGTACATTTGGTAACGAGTTCCAACTTCAAAAATTTCTAACGCCCGCTCACTTAGTTGTCCTCGCAGTGAATGTGTACCAAAGGCGCCTGCTGCAACTCCAGAGGCGCCTAGTAATGCTGCTATAGTTAAAAATATTTGTTTCATAAATGTATATTGCCCGCACTAGATATAAGGTAAGCCGGAGCTTACCATACCCCTAAATATCAAAAAGGTAAGACACAGAACCTTCTTCACTAATCTTAAAATTGGCGTTAAATTCTTTGGCTCTATCGTCTAAATAATCTTTTGCAGTCGCTGGAGGTAGTTGTGACTGCATGGCAAACCCTAAAAGTGTAACTCTACCGTGGTTTTCTTGTACCATACGGTAAAAAATATACTGTAAACGCTCGGTCGTTTGTTGCTGAAGCGCTTTTTTCTCATCTTTGTTACGTCGGTATAAAGAAAGCGCTAACCATCCACCCAATACTGAGCTAGGAATCCCAAATATAATTCCGGCAACTGCGGAACTACTATCCACTAGTGCGTAATTACTATGACTAGGAAGTTCATAAACAGGATTATTATCATTGATGGGCGCAAATACTGGTTGCTCCGTACTTTTTTTTTGTAGTATAGCTGTAGCCGATATCGATAGGAACATAAGTCCAAGCGTGAGTAGCCAAAATGAAGCCAATTTTTCAGCAGTCTTCATAATTATGTTTCAGATGTGAAGCATCATGTGCGATTCTAACTTCACTTTCATTAATGTTCCACTAATTCTTATTAATCGGGTAAGGGGAAACACGTGGAACCCTTTCCCCTTTTACCTTATTAACTAAATATGGAAGTGATAGTATATACCTCCTTGTTTGCCGTGGTCGAAGGTCGCATTGAACTCTTTTGCTTGTTTATCAAGGTACTGCTTTGCTTCTGTACCAGTAATATTTGCTTCTTTGGCAAACTTAAGTACGGAAATGCGCCCTTCTCCAAGCTCTACCAAATTATAAAAAGTTGACTGGAGGTGTTGAGATAACAGTTTACGATTTTGGCGCCTTGACCCCAAAATTAACCATCCTCCACCTGTAACCAACGGAACACCTAAACTAATACAAGCAATTGCAGAATCTCTTGCATCACGGTTTTGTAAAGAATTATTATCTTTATCTTGCAATGAAGCTAAAGCTGATATGGAAAGCATGAGAAATACAAATCCAAGCGAGAGCATCGAACCAGTAGCAAACTTTGTGAGGAGTTTCATACGCAGCGAAGATTATGTGTGTATCTTGCCGCGATTTTAACCTCAGTTATCGTGTAGCTTCCAGTAGTCGTGAAAAGTAAAATCGGGTTTTTGTCATAGATGAACGCTTAACTGTAAAACCGTTCGCGCTCAATACCTTGACTACATCCGCTTCTCTGTGAAGGTACGCTCTTGTTGCTTTGCTGGCGCCAGGAAAAAAGCTTCCTACTTTCTTCAACAAACTTAATGCAAAAGTTTTTGGAGCAAAACTTAGTATAATTCGTGACTCAGCAAGCGAACACAAATGCGATATCATTGTTGATGCTTCATTTACTGGGTAGTGAATAAGAACATCAAGACAAATCACGGTGTGGTATTTTCCGTTCAAAGCAGCTAAATCTTGCACATCGAAACTCGGATTATCATTATTGCCAAAAATGCTTGCCGCGCGTTCCTTGGCTTCCCCTACCATCATCTCAGAAATATCGCTGGCATAGACTTTGGCTCCAGATTCGGCAAGTGGGATACTGAGACTACCAACACCGCACCCAGCATCGCAAATGGAAAGAGATGCTAAATTACCATCAGCTTGAAGCCAGTTGATGACTTTATCGACTGTTTGTTGGTGTCCGTTGCGAATATCAAGCTGGACTTTATTAACTTCGCCATCACCGTAAATACGCTTCCAGCGGTCAAAACCTGTGGAATTGAAATAATCTTTAACAATCGTTTTATCGTCAGCTACGTTCATATAAGTAAATAAATCAACCCTTCTCAATCGTTTAGAGTAACAGGAGAAGGGCTAGTAGAGGAAGAGATAGAACTAATGTATACCTCAAAAAAAACATGAAGTAGCAGTTGGGGAACAATATTAGGTCATTTGTGGTTGAATAAGTATGTCTATATTTGTTTTAATTTGTTTCGGAAGGATGTATTAAGCAACTGAAACTAGTAGTTAACAGGTGTTTAACAATTTTGGAAAAACTCGATTCGGTAAACTTTTGACTAGCTTTTATCTTAAAGAGTTTACTATCCTCATTTAAATAGATATATAAATTGATACCAAGGCGTAGGTCGATATGGAAAGTGTAAATTCTTCACAGCAAACCCAGCAGATAGAACCAATCAATGATTCGGTCAATCTGAATGATGAACATGAAGTGGATGATATGAGTAATATTACCGCTATTACTCCCATCGAAGAATCTATCGAAGAAAGAGAAGAAAGGGAGAGACGCAGGTCAAAAAGGCGCCGACTATTGCCTAAAGTAATTGTTGGTGTATTGCTGGGGGCAGGAGTAGCAGCAGCAAGCGTTTATTACTATCGGTGGACACAGTTCAACAGATTTCATCTTACAACCGATGTTGCCTACACAAGTGCAGATATTTACCCAGTTACATCTCGCGTGGGTGGGATAGTAACTGAAGTCTCGGTAAAACAAAATCAACCTGTCAACGCAGGAACTACTTTGGTTAAACTTGACCCACGTGAGTATCAAGTTGCTTTGGCACAAGCAAAAGCTGCGCTTGATGTGGCAAAGCAACAAGCCGAAGTCGCGCGAGAAAATATTAATAACGTTCCACCAACGATTGTACCCCAGCCACTTAACATCGCTCCAAACAATCCCAACCAACCAAGGCTAGTTATTCCTAAACCACCAGAAACTTTTAATAGACAAGTCGAAGTCAACCGTCAGCAATACAAAGCTGCATTGGCAACAGTCACACAAAGACAAGCAGAAGTAAAACAAGCTGAACTAAAGCTATCTTATGCCACTGTCGGCGCGCTGGTTCCTGGTGCAATTGGAAACACTAATATCCGTGTTGGTCAACAAGTGCAACCCGGACAAACTCTTGTCGAGATAGTACAGCCTAATCGTTGGGTGGTTGCTAACTTTAAAGAAAACCAGTTAGAAAGAATACAGCCTGGACAAAAAGCTGAAATTAAAATAGCTGCTTTTCCAAGTCGTAAATTTAAAGGAACCGTAGAAAGTGTGTCTTCTACACCAACAACTGTTGTCGCGTCTCCTTCTCCTGACAGTACGAATAATAGTTTGGGCAATATTCAATCTAATAACCCTCGTCGCATTCCTGTTAAAGTCGTGTTTGAACCTGACAGCATTAAAGGCTTTGAATCACGAATTGCTCCTGGAATGTCGGCTGATGTAGTAATTAGTACACGTAAATAATCCCCCCTAGCCCCCCTTAATAAGCTATCCATTACCCGCATCTTTCTCAACAATACTAAAACTTACTTAACTTAAGCTAAAACTTACTTAACGACAGTTTGGGTAGATTGCTAGGTATAGTTTTGGAGTGAGATAGTAATCAGGGTGATGGATAATGGAAAGATGGGCTTCAGAAGAATTAAAACATGTAGACCTAGGAGATGCACGACGAAATAAACGTCTTGTGCGTATAGTAGAAGACTTGGCTGCACAACCAACCAGTAGTGTTCCTCAAGCTTGTGGAAGTGTAGCCGCAACAACCGCAGCATATGATTTTTGGAGTTCACCGTACTTTAAACCCAACGATATACGAGATGGGCATACCAAAGCGACTTTGGAAAGAATTAAAGAACACAAGATATTGTTGATGATTCAAGACACAACAAATATAGATTTGACAACTCATCCAGCAACAAGAGGAACTGGATATTTAGATAACAGATATTGCTTTGGATTAAAAGTACATTCAACACTTGCAGCAAGCATAGACGGAGTACCTCTAGGAATAGTAAACCAGCTAGTTTGGGCGAGAAATATAGAAGATTTAGGAATAGCGAAACAAAGACATCAACGAAAAACAGAAGAGAAAGAAAGCCAACGTTGGTTAGATGGGTTAGAGCAAACGCAAGAGTTAATACCATCAGAAATAATAGTCGTAACAATGGGAGATTCTGAAGCTGATATATTTGATTTATTTAACAAAAAACGTCCAAATAATTCACATATACTTATACGCGGTACTCACAATAGAAAAGTGAATCATACAGCCGAGTATTTACATGAGGCAATCCGTTCAACGCCAGCTTGTGGGAAAATAGTAGTATCACTCAAACGTAATCCAGAAACGGCTGCTAGAAACGCGGAACTAACAATTAGATACGCAACAATTGAAGTCGATGTACCTCAGAATCATATTGCACGCTCACAATTAAAACCAGTTAAATTACAAGTAGTTTTAGCAGAAGAAAAAAACCCGCCCTCCGGAGTCACCCCGATAAGTTGGTTATTGTTAACAACTTTGGAAGTTAATAGTTTTGAGGATGCAGTACGTTGCGTCAAATGGTACACATTCCGTTGGCTGATAGAACGCTATCACTATACTTTAAAAAGCGGTTGTCGAATTGAAGAATTACAGCTTGAAACCGCAAAGCGAATAGATATGGCCTTAGCTACATATTCGATTGTTGCATGGCGTTTGTTGTGGCTAACTTACGAAGCCAGACATAATCCAGATGTTAGTTGTGAAACTGTTTTAGATACTATTGAATGGCAAGCTTTATGTGCCACGATTACTAAAAATCCTGTCCCGCCTGAAAACCCGCCAACTTTAAGAGAAGCGATACGTATGATTGCCTCGCTCGGTGGTTTTTTAGGACGCAAAGGAGATGGAGAACCAGGTGTTAAAACGATTTGGAGAGGATTGCGGAGATTACACGATATCGCCGCAACCTGGAAATTAGCCCACCAGACGCGATAAAACCTTTTATTGACGCTTGAGAGTACCATAATAATATCTTTCTATTTTTTCTGAGTTACTATTACACTACCTTTATTAACTGTACCCATTTTTAACAGTATCGCTCAAATACTTTTGGGTTAATACATTCAAATACTCGTTTAAATGTACCTTTGGCGTCAAAAATATTTCTGCTTGTTATATTCTTGCGATTTATAAACATCAAACAGCTTTCATTTTTTTAAAACCTGTTTTTGACTGACCTGAACGACCGTCAGGGAGTTCAGCTAGTCAGTCAAGAACAGGTGACGGGTGGGGGTTTGGGGGATGGGCGGCAGCCCTCAATACTGCTCGGTTAAGGGAAAAAGGGGTCAAAGTAAGGGAAATTGTGTTCGCGTGTTAATAACGATAACAATAGTTTATTTTTTCTCTTTAATACTTTCGTATAAGTCCACCCAGTTTTGTCTAAGTGAGTCAATACACGATTGCAGGTAATCAATTTGGATTCTTCTCGCCACAGAAATTACAGCATCAACATGAGCTTGAGTTCCAGCCTTGCCTAGATGTTTGTATTTAGTTAACTTGTTGGGTTGAGTTGTTGGGAAAACAGGAGTTGTAGCGTGTAATTTATAGTACCAATAAGTCCCTCTTTGACCACGTGCTTGGTAGCGCACAACGCAACAACCAGGTGGTGCCACTTCGCCACTCGACTTAATTTGCTGAATTTGCAGTTGTAGGGTCGCAATTCCCTGCTGCAAAAGTTCAGCCCTGTTTATGATGTCATCTTGCTTTGTGGTCATTAACAGATTTTGGCAATTTGTTCTCGTGTTGCTTACGAGAACTAATAGATGTTTAATATTTATTATCTCATAATAAATAATATACCACTCTGGGTGTCATGCCACTAATCAATTTTGACGTACAAAAGTACTGTATTCCTCCTGAGCAACTGCTAGGTGCTTTGGAGACGGTAATTCCAGCTTCGGAAATTGATAAAGCAATTCAAATTACTTCTTCAGAAGAAAGTCGGCAACGAATACTACCAACACATGTAGTGGTAGCTTTAATTATCGCCATGAGTTTTTGGTCAAGAGATTCAATCGTCGATGTTTTTAAAAATTTGACTCATGGTTTGAGTTCGGTACTAATTCCTGAAAAAATACGTTTTAAGGCGCCGACTTCTTCATCAATAAGCGAAGCTCGGCAACGAATTGGTTGTGCAGTAATGACCCGTTTATTTGAAGTAGTTGCTAAACCATTAGCAACAATTTCAACACCAGGCGCCTTTTTAGGTGGTTTAAGAGTAATGGCAATGGATGGAACAGTTTTTGATGTTCCAGATACAGAAGATAACGCAAGAGTCTTTAGTTATCCTGGTTCTAGACCTGGTACGTATCCAGCTTTTCCAAAGGCGAGATTAGTTTTTTTAGTCGAAGCAGGTACACGTTTAATAATAGATGCGTTTTGCTGCCCTTATCGAATTGGAGAAAGGAAGGGAGCTTTAAAACTACTACGTAGTGTCTCTAAAGGGATGCTATTAATGTGGGATAGAGGTTTGCATTCATTCAAGATGTTTAATGCAGCAATAAAACAAGGATGCCACGTTTTAGGTCGTGTGCCGAAGAACGTTAAATTTGAAGTTGTTAAAAATCTTCCTGACGGTTCTTACGTATCATGGATTGTGCCCGATGGAAAATCTAGAAAGAAGGGTGCCACTCGCCAGAAAGTTCGTGTAATTGAATATATTGTTGAAGAAAATGGAGTAGAAAAAGTTTACCGCTTGATAACTGATTTAATGGATATTGTAACTTTTCCAGCGTTACTTTTAGCACGTGAATACCATCAACGTTGGGAAGCAGAGAATACTTTGGATGAATTAAAAGTTCATTTGAATGGTCGTAAAATACCTATACGTTCTAAAAACCCTCGTGAAGTCATTCAGGAAATTTATGGCTGGTTGATAGGACATTACTGTATACGTTCTTTGATGTTTCAAAGTGCTACGGTTGCTAATATCTCTCCTTTACGCTTAAGCTTTACTGGGAGCTTGCGAGTGATTAAACGCGCTGTTCCACAATTCCAACAAATTGATTTAAAATCGTCAGATATAAATGTATATTATAGCTGGTTAATTTGGGAGATTTTAGCTTTAGAAATACCACCACCACAGCAAAGAAGCAATCCAAGAGTTGTGAAAAAAACTCGATGTAAATTTAAGAGTAAAAAACGATGCCATCGAGGTAATGGCACTACTAAACAGCAGTTATCTTTTAAGGTTTTTAAAACTGTTATTACTGCGTCTACGTAGTACCAGAGTGTGGGTAAACTATCCGTACTATAAACAAATTGAAGTTTTTAAGTATTCTCAAAATAATCTATAAATATTACACGGGCGCCTGGGATAATCTATCTGTATGTGCGTGGATTGTCATGCGTTTATATACACTTCAATATATTCTCGTGTTTTACACGAGAACATAATTCTCTTTATTTTACCTTTCATTCTTCCTTAACCGAGCAGTATTGCGGCAGCCCTCCCCCAATCATATGCGTAGTACTAACGCGCTTTGAATTACTTCAAAATTATACGATTAATGAGTTTCTTGATCTCTCGCTTCAAATCTTGCGATTTCTTCAGCACATAAAGTCTATTAATTAATAAATAATTTTGCTTAAAAACATCCGCTCTTTTTATAGGCGCCGCCGTCGGCGCGCCGAGGCAACGAGCCATCCAGTCTGATAATAATTTTGTACTGAATTGACTCAAAATGAACGTGATAATTATTTTTTATTGGATAAATATTATACCGAAAATTAATTTATTTACATCAACAGTTGTCCATGCTTGAAAATAAAGTTCGATTGGGGGCATCCAGTGAAAGGCAGATAGACTTTTCTAGACCAACCATATAGTAGGGTATAAGAGCGCCAGGTAATTATGTTTCTTCCATTCATTGGATGCTCCCAGTTAGATTTATTAACCCGCTTTGTGTGGGTCTAGTAATATATGTTGACGTCGGGCGTAAATTTATGCGTTAGAGAAAAACGTTTATTTTTAGACTAAATTCTGACCGCCTTCGCATCAATACCGAGGCTAAAAACATGCTCGATTGGAGTAATATGCTCCCGTTAGACTTTTCTGTTAAGCACTTATACGCTCTAGGAATTATGAATCCACGCTCTTTTTTAGATACCAGCGCTTCTTTATTCAATTCCACATCTTGCTTTATTTGTCAAGCCTAATTCTCTGCCATAACCCTGAAAAGCCCTAAATGTAGGGCTTTGAGCTATATTAAGAAAGATGCGGGTAATGGATAGCTTAATAAGGGGGGAATAAGAATAGGTTTAAAGCCCCTCTTAATAAGGGGGGAATAAGAATAGGTTTAAAGCCCCCCTTAATAAGGGGGGAATAAGAATAGGTTTAAAGCCCCCCCTTATTAAGGGGGGGTTGGGGGGGATCAACAAATCTTTGCCAACTTACCTCACCATTTTTTTCATCCACATGCCAGCGTAAAAGGTTATTAACAGCAGCACCAGATATAGTACTATCTAAGCCTATTGCTTGGCGCGGCGCCGTTGTTGCTAAATTAATTGCTTGTTCAACATTACAAATACCCCACTTGACTAAGTTTTGCACCCCTACTAATAACGGCAGTGTTGTTCCTGATAGAGTACCGTCAGGTAAAAAAGCTGTACCATTTTTGACTTCTATTTCGCGACTATCCCACGGGTAAGTACCATCAGGAAATCCTAAAGGCGCCAATGCATCGCTAACTAAAAATAAGCCCAAGTCATAATTACTTGCGCGTAAAAGTATATCTAGCATAATGGGTGAGACATGCTGACCATCAGCAATAAATCCACACATGACATTTTTATTAGTAATAGCTGCACCTAATAAACCAGGTTCGCGGTGATGTAAGGGTGGCATGGCGTTAAATGCGTGTGTTACCATCGTGGCGCCGTATTCAAATGCTTGTTGCGCTTTATCGTAAGTTGCTTGTGAGTGTCCAAGACTAACGGTTATATTTTGTGAACGTAGATATTTAATTACTTCGCCTGTAGGGTCTAGTTCAGATGCTATCGTGATAACTTTTACTACGTGAGCATAATCACCTAAAACTCGTTTCACTTCATTGATAGTTAAAGGTAGTAAATATTCAGCAGGATGGGCGCCGCGTTTTTGGTAGTTTAGAAACGGACCTTCTAAATGCACACCCAGAATTTGGGCTTGGTGTTGTGAGGCATTGTTATTAGAACTTATATAATTAGTGATTACTGCTAGCGCACGCTGAATATTTTCTACCGAAGTCGTTACTAAAGTTGGTAGAAAGCCATCTACACCGTTATTCCATAAGAATTCAGATATTTTTGCTAGTACATGGGCATTATCGGCATTTAAATCAGGAAACGCTAAACATAGACCACCGTTAATTTGTAAATCTACACCACCCAGAGAAATCCAATCTCCTTTAACATCTACTACTTGGAGATTATCTGGTGGTACCCGTTTGAAGGCTGTACCCATCGGTAAAATCCTTTGAACTGTACCAGAGTATATCAACAACATCTGTAAACCACTGTAACCAGGTACGCGCGCGTTGATAATATCTATAGGTGTAAACATAACTTATATGAAAATATAGGTTTTACTATTACTGCCTTGATTTAAATACTATACCTAGGGATAAAGCAAGAATATGTCACCTGTTATTGGAATTATTATGGGCAGCGACTCTGATTTGCCTACTATGAAAGACGCTATTGTTATTTGTGAAGAGTTTGGCATCGGTTGTGAGGTTGCTATTGTTAGCGCACATCGCACTCCTGAACGTATGTTTGAATATGCTAAGTCAGCACATGAACGCGGTATTAAGGTTATTATTGCTGGTGCTGGTGGCGCCGCGCATTTACCCGGAATGGTAGCATCGCTAACACCGCTACCTGTAATTGGCGTTCCGGTTTCTAGTCGTCATTTACAAGGTGTTGACTCTTTATACTCAATAGTGCAAATGCCAGCAGGTATACCTGTTGCTACTGTCGCTATTGGTAACGCGAAAAATGCTGGTTTGTTAGCTGTACAAATTATTGCTACTTCTCAACCTGAATTACTCGTAAAAGTACAACAGTACAGAAGTAATTTGAGAGACTCAGTAATAACTAAACAGTCAAAATTAGAACAGGTAGGCTATCAAGATTACTTAGATAACATGAAATAATAAGAATTATTTATACCGGATTTATACTTACCTTATTTTAACTAGAAAGAGAGAAACAACCACAACAGCAGATAATTGACATTTCAGCAATGTTTAAGATACTACCAAAATGCGTATTTACTATTATTTTACCGATATTGTAAAAATTCGCTCAGAAACTTTAATAAACCGGGTTTCTACGCATTTATTGTCGCAGACAAATCGTTATTTATATTGCAAGATTGAATGAAGAAACCCGGTTTTTATGCATAAGCTATGTAATTAATATTTGGATTGATACCCTAGCTTCAGGTAGTAACATAGTGTTAGTAACACTCTCAATCCATTTAAACAAGTTTAGAGGCGCGATTTAAGAAAATGCAAGTGGAATCGGTGAGCAGTAAGGATAATAATATTTTTAAGCCTGCGTCAATATTGTGTGTAGGTGCTGGTTGGTTTCCCAAATCACCAGGAGGGTTGGAGAGGTATGTCTATGAGCTAACGCACAAGTTAGCAGAAAAAGACACTATTGAACTTTGCGGTGTTGGGTTGCCCTCAAACGACAATAATTTGCCGATAAAGTTAACAAACTTAGCTTCTCCAGATGCACCAATTTGGAATCGGATGTGGACTTGTCGCTCAAATTTCAGAGCATCACGCACTTTTATACCCGATGCTATCAATTTACATTTTGCTTTGTACAGCTTTCCAATATTAGACTTACTCCCAAAACAAGTTCCAATTACATTTAACTTTCACGGTCCCTGGACATCAGAAAGCGTAGAGGAATCTGGGGGAAATAAAATTAGCCTTTTACTTAAGAAATGGTTAATTGAGCAGAGAACATATAATCGTTGCGACAAATTTATTGTTCTTTCAAAAGCATTTGGTAATATATTACACCAGAAATATCAAATTCCTTGGAATAAAATTTATGTAATTCCTGGTGGAGTTAATATTGAAAAATTTCAGCCTAATTTATCTCCTACACAAGCGCGAGAAATGCTAGGCTGGCCCCAAGACCGTCAAATTCTTTTTACATCACGTCGCTTAGTGCATCGTGTTGGTATAGATAAATTATTAGAAGCGGTAGCTGCAATAAAATCTAAAAATCCTGATATTTGGCTAGCAGTGGGGGGGAAAGGTGCTTTACTAGAAACTTTAGTTTCTCAAGCAACCGAACTTGGGCTTGATAACCACGTTAAATTTATTGGATTTTTAAAAGATGAGTTATTGCCAGTAGCATATCAAGCGGCAGACCTGAGTGTAATGCCCAGTCAATCATTTGAAGGTTTCGGATTATCATTAATTGAATCATTAGCTTGTGGAACTCCGGTTGTTTGCACACCAGTTGGTGGAATGCCAGAAATATTAGAATCATTCTCACCTAATTTAATTTGCGCCTCTACAACTAGTAATGCTATAGCAGAAACTTTAGAACAAGCATTATTGAAAAAAATTGCAGTTCCATCACGTCACCAATGTCGCGAATATGCAACTGCCAACTTCGACTGGTCAAAAATTGCGAAACAAGTGCGCTCGGTGATGTTAGGAGTTAGGAGTTAGGAGTTAGGAGTTAGGAGTTTAATCAATAGTTTCCTTTGTAATATAAGTAACATTACGCTCGGTTTCAAATTGCTTCAATTCCTCCCAAAACTCCTTCTCTAAAGGCTCTGGTAGTATTAAGGCTTTGTCAATAAATTTATACAGGTTATGGATATCTTGCTCCTCTAGTCCTTTTTCATAAAGTCTATGAGTTAACTTGGTTTTCCAAATTTTTCGCTGTTGAGGCGCCTGTGAAGTTTCTAGAGCTTTTAGATGTGTCATAATGACAGTGGCAAAAAGGTCATTAGACTTTTCTAACTTTTTCCATCGCTCGTCAAACTTAAAATCTAAAAGTTTAAGGTTTGCAAAGCGAAATTTTAAAAAATTCCCGAAGGCTTCATCACCACGAGAAAATTGGTCAGGGCGCCAATTTTGATCTTCATCGCATAAAATCACTATAGTTAAAGGGTGTTGATCAAAATGATGAAAAATTCGACCACTTTGAATAAACATCTTGCTCGGCAACTCTTCAAAGTATTCTCCTTGGACATGGAGATGTAACAATACCCACTCTTCTTCTGGTTGATTAACCCAAACCCTAACTAACTTACTCGCATACTCCCCAGTAATTTCAAGCTCGCGGTTAAGTTGTTGAAAATCTCTATTTAAGAATTCATAAGGAAGCTCTAAATCGAGTCTTGTATCAAGCTCAGAGATGTACTTTATTACGTCGGGAAAACACGCTTCTATAATATCATTCCACGCACTTTCATAATTAATGCAGTCGTCTTTATTCATAAAACAAATTTACTATTGTTGAGAAACCGGGTTTCTATGTAAAATAGTCATTTATATTACAATATATCATAATAAACCCGGTTTCTTTAAGTAAACTTATATGAACTTAGATTACAATCAGATTTTGGTAGAATCTTCATGCATAACAACTCCTCCCTTCATACTAGATGAGATTTATAACTCATTAAAAGATATCCCTAGAGCTAAGAAAAATCAAATAATCGAAGCAATTGGCTTAAATCCTAATACAAATCTTAATACAATAAAAAGTATTTTTCAAAGATATGGGGGAATGGCAGACAAAATAATCCAGCACAACCCAGTTATACCCTTATTACAGCTATCAAAACCAGAAATCCTTAAAGAATGGATACTCGAAAGAAGCCATCCAATATTTTATAGTGTAAATACTTCGCTATTACTTCAAGAAATGGCGCTTTCTACTAAAAATAAAACAGTATACGCAAACCTAGCCAATTCTAAATATGTAGACGAAAAAATTATTAAAGCCATTGCCAAGCGCACAAATTTTTCAGCAAATATTGAGTACGAGGACGAAGAATTACGGTTAAGACAAGAACTAATCAAAAATCAACATACTCCCGTGCGGACACTATTAAAAGTAGTGCAAGAAGGGGCGCACACTCCATTTCATGAAAACGCTTGGATTAATATTAACTCTTGTCGGCACAAAAAGCAAGAAGTCATTAATTTCTTCAAGGCATTGAAGACTCCTGAAAAAACCTGGGCAGAAAATTCAGTAGGAAAAGTAGAAGCTTTACTTGAAAAAGCGAAACTTGAAGGCGCCCTTCGTGAAGGCAAAGAGGGATATCAAACTTTTAAATATGAACAATACAAAATTGAAGTATTGCCACTAGCTGGAATAAAAGTTTTATATAACGACGCTTACCTCTACAAAAAACTTGTCTTTAACTACGACATACAATCACTCCAAGTATTTGTCAGCGTACCCAGCGACGATGAAATAAAATTTTGGAATAACGTATCGTAGGTTGGGTGTAACCCAACATTTCCGTTGAGTATGTTGGGTTACGCGGTGCTACAGTCAACCTACGATTGATTTTGCTTTAACCACCGAGATAAATCATCGGCGCCTGTAAAATCAAGTAAAGCTTCGCCAAGTGCTTCTATCTGAGCAAGTTCTAATGACTCAATTTGCTCGCGTACTATCGGTGACAGTTGCCCTAAGCGCTTTTGCAGAAGTCGTAGAACCATTGATAGTTCTCCTTCTTGTTTGCCGAGATCAAAGCCAATACGTTCGCCAGTTGTCATGTAAGGCATACTACGCTCCTGTTCAAATTGCTTAAAATCTTCCCAAAACTCGTTTTCTAGTCCTTTTGGTAATATCATAACCCAGTCTATTAAACCTATATAGGTTACGAATATCTTGTTCCGAAAGCCCTTTCTCGTAAAGCCTACGAATAAGAGAAAACTTCCAGTATTTACGCTGTTCTGGATTTTTCTCTGTCTGTTGCGTTTTCAAATGAGCCATGACAACAGTAGCGAACACATTATCGCTTGCTTCTAGCTGTTTCCAACGCCTTTGATACTTTAAAAGCTTGGCAGTACCAAATTTGAAGTACTGAATTGTATCGTTATGAGTAAAAGCGTAAGTATTTGGATTCCAATCTTTATCAGAGTCACACAAAATGGCTAGGCTGACTGCTTGTATTTTATAGCGGTCAAGGGTTCGGAAATTGTAGGTAAACATCCGAAGGGGAAATTCATCTTCTTTTTGTCCTTGAACTTCAACATGAATTAATAGCAACTTCTCTTGACCTGAGAGAGTACGAACTTTGACTAACTTATCAGCATATCTTTTTCCTTGCTTTGCAGACCTTAATATAGCCTGAAATTCTTTATCCAAAAACTCAATGGGAGCTTGCCAATCAATATCTGATGCTGTATTAGGAAAGAAAAATTCTATGGCTTGTTGAAAATAAGCTTCTAGAATTTCTTTCCAAGGGGAATCGTAATCCGCGCGTTTCTTCTTTTTGCTCATACACATTTATTGGTAGTGCAGATGTTCGGAGTTTATTATAATATTGGGCGCCAGGTATGGAAGTATGTTTATGTATTGATTTATAAAGGGTTTTGAGTATTATTTTTTACATTGATGTTTGTATATGGGACAGGCAGGATGCCTGTTCCACAAGAGGTATAGTTATTGATCTGATTGTGTCCTGTTAATTTTCAGAAAAATGTGATTTTTACCTGGTACAATAGTGTTACTTCGCAGGTAGTGTAAGTGATTGGTGAGGTAGAGAAGCATGTCACGTTATTGCTTAAAAACAATTAAATCTTTTGGATTTACTCAAAAAATGATTGACCAATATTTAGGTCAACCGATAATTGCTAGCAACCCTCACTACAAATGCGCGGCGCCGATGAAGCTTTGGGAGCGTGACTTAGTAGATAAAGTACGAGAAGAGAAAAAAGACGAGTTAGAAACAAATTTGGTAAGACGTGCAAAAACATTAGAAGCAAAGAATAAAAGAAAATCTGCAAAGCGTTCTTTATTAGGGTTTTATCTGGAAAATTACAGTTATTCACTTAATGAATATGAAACATGTAGATTAATTGAAATAGCATTTAAGACTGGAGCAATTTCCACGTCAGCATTTAAATCTGATGATTTGACCCTAAATTTAGTTGCTGGATATTTGGCTGATGACGAAGAAGCACGCATCCGGAAAGAATTTGCAGCTTCGGATAATGTTTATTCAATAGTTTATACTCAGGTTAGAAAAGCTTTAATAGCATCTGACATCGTGTTCCAATGTATTAGAAACGTACAAGCTATTATTGCAGATTGGGAACGCGAAGAACAAGAGAAAGCTGAAAAAGAAAAACTCGAACGCTTACGTACAAAACTTATACAGCAGTCTTTCTTTGAGTACATACAACAAAATTTTGACACGTTTCTGCAAAATGCAAGCATTAATAAAAATGCGATTCAAGAGCCTGGTATTAATGCTTCTAAAAAGAAGAAAAGTAAACATGTAAAACGCAATGTTAATTATGTGTGGTCAAGGATTCAAACTTATGCCAAAAGCCAAAATTCTAATTTTGCTGATACTCCTACCATTGCAAGTTGCGGTAAGTTTCACCAACGAATTGTAACATATATTAATACAGTTTTACAAGAAAAGCAGGCAATAATTAAATAGGCAATTATGGAGGCAATTATATTTATAGGACTTCAAGGCGCCGGAAAATCAACTTTTTATCGTACACGGTTGTTAAATACCCACATGCGTATTAATTTAGACATGCTTAAAACAAGACACAGAGAACAAATATTTCTCAAAGCTTGTTTAGAAGCAAAACAACCGTTCGTTATTGATAATACCAACCCAACGCTTGAAGAAAGAAGTCGTTATATATTGCCAGCCAAAGAAAATAAATTTAGAGTTATAGCTTATTATTTTGATTCTCATTTAGAAGAGTGTAAGCAAAGAAATAACCAGCGTACAGGAAAAGAAATCATTCCTCTTGTTGGAATACTAAGTACATATAAAAGGTTAGTTTTACCAACATGGGAAGAAGGATTTGATGCAATATACTCAATTAAAACAGTTGATAATTACTCGTTTATAGTAAAGGAATGCTTCCGTGAAATTTGATGAACTAGATACTAGAATGCGCGTTTTTGAAACCGCACATGACCACTGTGTTTTACCAGGTATTTATATAGTTGCTCGGTTAGATGGACGCAGTTTTACTCGGTTAACAAAGGAAGTACATAAATTTGAGGCGCCGTTCGACGAGAAAGTTCGCGATATGATGTTGGCAACGGTCGAGCATTTAATGAACTGCGGCATAGATATTATATACGGTTATACAGAAAGCGATGAAATCTCTTTATTATTTGCATACGACGAAGTAAGCTTTGGACGCAAAACACGCAAGCTAAATTCAGTATTGGCAGGAGAAGCAAGCGCGCGGTTCTCATTGCTTTTAGGAGATATAGCTTGCTTTGATTGTCGCATATCACAACTACCTAATATTACCGAAGTCGTCAACTATTTTCGCTGGCGTAACGAAGACGCACATCGTAACGCACTCAACGCACATTGCTATTGGTGCTTACGTCGTGATGGCAAAAGCGCAAGACTCGCAACCAGCATGATGAACGGGTTATCTGTTGCAGATAAAAACGAGCTTTTGTTTCAACACGGAATAAACTTTAATAACCTTCCTAACTGGCAAAAACGAGGAGTAGGACTATATTGGGAAGAATATCAAAAACAAGGATATAACCCTAAAACTGGTGAAACAGTTACTGCAACCAGGCGCCGAATTAAACGAGATTTAGAATTACCCATGAGAGACGAATACAGTAACTTTATTACAAACTTATTAGATAATTGTAGCACAGGCATCTTGCCTGTGCCGTGAGGTCGCTTTCTTTACCACAGACACTTCACAGATTGAGCTTGATTTTTTGTTACGGCGCCGATTAAGTGACTATAATATAAATGCATTATATATAAAAGTAGTATATAAGGTTACATAATTTAATCTAATGTATAGTACTTTATTATTTTGCCGCTATAAAAAATTTAAAACTCCAATTTTCCGTACTTAATCAAACTAATGATTTATTGACTTAGATATTGGAATAAGGTTTCAAGGTTAAAGTATTATTTTCTCTCGTTAAAGGCGAAAAAAGCGAAAAAGAAGCAAAATATACAAAATAAACGTGTTTTATCGTGCCAACTGACTTAGACTTTTCAGGAATATGCAGGCGCCTACTCTCAAATTTGTTTACATTGTTTGAGATGATACTACAACATCAAAAAATTTGTTGAAACTGCTGATAATCGCAGCCATTTAATGGGAATACTTAACTTATAGAAGAGTATAAGTATAAGTTACTATGACAAAATTATTAGATATAAAAGATAAAGTGATTGGCTATGACATTACAGAAAAAATCTACTCAGGTAGTAGAACCTTAGTTTATCGAGGTATTAGAGAAAAAGATCGACAATCGGTCATCCTGAAACTAATGGCGACTGAATACCCTACGTTCAGTGAAATTACCCAGTTCCGCAATCAATACACCATCGCTAAAAGTCTCGATCTTTCTGGCATAGTCAAACCTTTGAGTATAGAAAATTATCGCAATGGCTATGCCCTAGTCATGGAAGACTTTGGTGGCATTTCCCTCGCAGATTGGCAACTGCAAGATCAGGGGATAGAGAATAATGCTATTTCTTTAAGTCAATTTTTTCCCATTGCCATTGAAATTATCTCTATTTTAGAGGGACTGCACCGTTATCGGGTCATCCATAAAGACATTAAACCCGCCAATATTCTAATTAACCCTAGCACTGGTGAGGTAAAAATCATTGATTTTAGTCTTGCCACCCTACTACCAAGGGAAATCCAATTTCTTACTAATCCTAACATTTTAGAAGGGACGCTCGCTTACATTTCCCCCGAACAAACGGGTAGGATGAATCGAGGTATCGACTATCGCAGCGACTTTTATTCTTTGGGTGTCACCTTTTTTGAACTTCTGACAGGGCAATTACCCTTCACCGCGACTGACCCAATAGAATTAGTTTATTCTCATATTGCCAAACAACCACTAAAAGCTAGCGATATCAACACCAATATTCCCCCGGTTTTGTCTGACATTGTTACCAAGTTGATGTCAAAAAATGCCGAAGACCGTTATCAAAGTACACATGGCTTAAAGTATGACTTGTCCATGTGCCGTGACCAATGGCAAACTGTGAACAAAACTAGGAACATTGGTGCCTTTGAGTTGGGAGTACGAGATGTATCAGACCGTTTCCTGATTCCTGAAAAACTTTATGGGCGCCAACATGAAGTTGAAACCCTACTTGCTGCTTTCGAGCGTGTAGCAGGTGGGACAACAGAAATGATGTTAGTTGCAGGTTTCTCTGGAATTGGTAAAACTGCCGTAGTCAACGAAGTCCATAAACCCATCGCGCGGCAGCGTAGTTACTTCATTAAAGGAAAATTCGACCAGTTCCAGCGTGATATTCCCTTATCCGCATTAGTACAAGCATTTCGGGATTTAATTGGGCAATTGCTCAGTGAAACTGATACTCAGATTCAACATTGGAAAACTAAAATTTTGTCGGCATTGGGAGAACAAGCGGCTGTAATTACCGATATTTTGCCCGAACTTGAACAGATTATTGGTAAACAACCAGAAATTAGCGAACTTTCTGGCAGTGCTGCTCAAAATCGCTTTAATTTATTGTTTCAGAGATTTATTCAGGTTTTTACTACTAAAGAGCATCCTCTCGTTATCTTTATAGATGACTTACAATGGGCAGACGCAGCTTCTTTAAAACTCATCGAATTATTAATGAGTCAAACCAACGAAACTGCGGGGGGTTTGTTACTAATTGGTGCATACCGAGATAATGAAGTATCAAAAGCACATCCGCTTTCTTTAACACTACAAGAAATTGAGAAAGCGGGAGCAACCATTAATAATATCACTTTAAAACCCCTAAATCAAAGTGAATTAAATAGTTTGATAGCTGATACCTTACGATGTGAAGAAACACTTGCTGTACCTCTTACACAAATAGTGTTTGCAAGAACCAATGGAAATCCCTTCTTTGCTACTCAACTACTTACTTCTTTATATCAAGATGGCATTATTAGATTTAGCTTTGATGTAGGATTTTGGCAATATGATATTACTGAAATACGGACAATAGCTCTTACAGATAATGTAGTCGAGTTTATGGCAATACAATTAAAAAAATTGCCAGAACTTACTCAACAAGTTTTAATGCTGGCAGCTTGTATTGGTAACGAATTTGACTTACAAACTCTCGCTACAGTATATAAAAAATCTGTGGTAGATACTGCATCAGATATATGGAGAGCTTTACAAGAAGGGTTAGTTATACCTCAAACAAACGTTTACAAGTTATTTCAATATAATGATTGTCAGAAAGATAGTTTTGAAAATAAAGACTCTAAAGAATTATCAGCAAGGAATTTGCAAACTCCTAAATACAAATTTATTCATGACCGGGTACAGCAAGCTGCCTATTCTCTGATCCCCGAAGACCAACAAAAGGCAATTCACTTAGAAATTGGGTTATTACTGTTGAACAATACCCCAGTTGTACAGAGGGAAGAAAATATTTTTCAGATTGTTAATCATTGTAATATTGCAATTGAATTAATCGGAGATAAAATTAAATATGATGAACTAGCCCAGATGAATTTGCTAGCTGGACGTAAGGCTTTAGCATCAACAGCTTATCCTGCTGCGTTGAAGTATTTAACTACAGGAATCAACCTACTTACTCCGAATAGTTGGGTTCAGGAATATGATTTATCTCTAGCTTTGTATGAAACAGCAGCAGAGGCAGCTTACTTGGCTGGCGAATTTGAGAAAATGGAAGGATTTGTTGAGGTAGTGCTAGCCCAGGCTAAAACATTACTCGAAAAAGTCAAAGTTTATGAAGTAAAAATTCAAGCTTACGGGGCCCAAAACAAAGCACTGGAAGCTGTTAATACTGCACTAGCTGTTCTAAGCTTATTAGGGGTGGAGTTTCCTGAAAATCCGAACCAGTCAGATGTACAGCTAGCAATGGCAGACATAGCATCAAATATGAATGGCAGGTGCATTGAGGACTTAATTGACCTTCCAGACATGACGGAAGCCAAATTACTGTCAGCGATGCTGATATTATCAAGTGTATCAGGTTTAGTATATCAGGCAGTTCCTCAACTTTTTCCACTGATTGTTTTTAAACAAATAAATTTATCACTCACATATGGTAATACTGCATTGTCTGCCTTTGCTTATATTACTTATGGGCTAATTCTCTGTGGAGTGATAGGAGATATTGAGTCTGGTTATCAATTTGGCAAACTGGCTATCAATATAATGGATAAGTGCGATACCAAGAAAATTCAAGCCAAGATTATCCAAGGTTTTAATGCAGTTATCAGACATTGGAAGGAGCATACTAAGGAAATAGTCAAACCTTTACTAGAAGCTTACCGTACAGGTTTAGAAACAGGAGATTTAGAATATGCAGCCTTTTCTCTTAAGGGTTATTCTTACTCATCATATTTCATCGGTAAGGAATTGACACAACTAGAAAGAGAAATGGAGAGTAACAGTAATGCAATTACTAAAATTAAGCAAGACAGAGCATTTAACTGGAACTCTATATTTAGGCAAATTGTTTTAAATTTACTAGGAGATGTAGAAAATCCTTGTCATTTAGTTGGTGAATCATATAACGAAGATAATATGCTGACAAATCATCTCCAGGCAAAAGATGGAGTAGGTCTTTTATATTTATACTTCAGTAAACTACATCTATGCTACCTATTCCAAAATTTCCATGAAGCTGTTAAAAATGCTGCCATAGTAGAAAATTATATAGATTGTGGAATCGGTCAGTTATTTATACCTATTTTAAATTTTTATGATTCTTTAGCAAGATTAGCTGTTTACCCAAATGCCGATGAATATGAACAAAAACAAATCATAAAAAAGGTAGCTAATAATCAAGAAAAGATACAGCACTGGGCACATCATGCTCCAATGAATTATTTACATAAGTTTTATTTAGTAGAAGCAGAGCGGTATCGGTTTATAGGTAACAAGTTGGAGGCGATAGAATTTTACGATCACGCCATTCTCTTAGCGCAAGAAAATGAGTACATTAATGAAGAAGCCCTTGCCAATGAACTTGCTGCTAGATTTTATCTAGAATGGGGTAAACAAAAGATTGCCCAAACCTACATAATTGATGCTTATTATGCTTACAGTCGATGGGGAGCAAAAGCCAAAGTTAAAGATTTGACAAACCGCTATCCCCAATTACTTGCTCCTATTCTTGAGCAAGAAAAACCTAGTCTCCATCCCAGCGATAAAACTACATCTTCCAACAATAAATCCCTATCAAGCCTTAGTAGCAATCGAACTGTTATTGGTGTCAAAACAAGCGTTTCTGACTCTCTGGATTTAGCTGCTGTTATCAAAGCATCTCAAGCACTTTCAGAAGAAATTGAGCTTGAACAACTGCTTTCGACTTTAATAAAAATTGTGATGGAGAATGCTGGTGCCTCTAAATGTGCTTTAATTTTAAGCAAAGTTAATAACTCACATTTAACCATTAGCGCAATCAGCTCCAGTTCAACTGTAGAGTTTCCTTCAATTGACTTAGAGTTGTGTAATGATGTTCCGATTACTTTGATAAATTACGTCAAACGCACCTTGGAAACTTTACTAATCGATGATGTGAAAGCTGATACATCTATAGTAAATGAGAGCTATATTATTTGTGAACAACCTAAGAGTATTTTATGCATTCCAATTATTAATCAAGGCAAATTAATCGGAATTATTTACCTAGAAAATAAATTCACTACGGGAGCATTTACACGTGATCGCTTAGAAGTGCTGCAACTTCTCACCACCCAAGCAGCTATATCTATAGAAAATGCCATCCTCTACAAAAATTTAGCTGAAGCTAATCAACAATTAATTAAATACAACCATAACTTAGAGGAAATAGTAGAGAAGAGAACGCAGGAACTTAATGATAAAAATCGAAGTTTGCAACAAACCCTACGAAATTTACAACGTACCCAAAGCCAATTAATTCAAAGTGAAAAAATGTCTTCTTTAGGACAAATGGTCGCAGGTATTGCCCATGAAATAAATAATCCGATCAACTTTATTCATGGGAATATTCAATATACAAGTAAATATGTGCAAGACTTGCTAAATGTGATTAATGTTTATCAACAAGAATACCCCAATCCTTCCGTTATAGTTAAAGAAAAAATTGAGGAAATTGACATTGATTTTATATTACAAGACCTGCCCAAAATTCTAGATTCTATGAATATGGGGACTTCACGCATCCGTAATATTGTATTAGGCTTACGTAACTTCTCCCGTCTTGATGAATCAGAAATGAAGCCTATAAATCTTCATGAAGGAATTGACAACACCTTGATGATTTTGCAACACAGACTGAAAAAACAAAGTGAGCGGTCTGAAATTACAGTTATTAAAGAATACGGACAACTGCCAAAAGTTAATTGCTATGCGGGTCAACTTAATCAGGCATTTATGAATATTCTAAGTAATGCAATTGATGCATTGGAAGAAGGAATGAGAACTAAAAAATGGAGAATAGAGAATAGTCAACCTCAAATTCCTATCATTAGGATTTGCACCGAGCTAGTAGACAACCGTACAGTGAGAATTCAGATTGCTGATAACGGTTGTGGTATGACAGAAGTAGTGCAACAGAAAATTTTTGACCCATTTTTCACTACTAAACCAGTTGGAAGCGGTACCGGATTGGGGTTATCGATTAGTTATCAGATTATAGTAGATAAACACAAAGGTAAGTTGATCTGTAATTCAGCTGTTGGAGAGGGGACTGAATTTATAATTGAAATTCTAATCGAGTAAGCAAAATGCTAGCGCGAGCAATGCTCCAAAGTTAGATTGAGTCTTTATTCTCAATAAAATTGTTGAATTCTTAATAAAAATAGAATTTTCGCGCTGAAAGCACTTTTAAATAGGCGATTCATGTTTATAATTTTCAGTGCCTAACTATTGGCACAATCTAAGGTATTTAGTGGCTATATCAGCAAGTGAGCGTATTTGCTGCAACCACTAAAGACTCTTGACGCGGACGTCGTCCTTTAACTAATATTTTGACTCCATTAGCTGGTCCCAGCACAACACCTCGGCGCTGAAGTCGTTCTGGTCGTTGACCGTCCAGCGAAAGTTGATAGTTAGAAAGGATTGTTGCCAACACTAGCTTCATTTCAAATAGTGCTAGAGCCTCGCCAATACAGCGCCGAACACCACCACCAAAAGGCATAAATTCATAGGGAGTAAAATGCCGTTCCAGAAAGCGTTCTGGCTTAAACTGCTTAGGCTGAGGATATAAATTTTCACGCTGATGAGTCAGATAAATGCAACCTTGCACTATTGTACCAGCCTCTAATTGATGTCCTAGTAATTTAACCGATTCTTGTACTGCTCTTGGCAAAGTGAACATTACCACAGGGGAAATCCGCAAGGTTTCATTACAAACAGCTGCCAGATAAGGTAGCTTAAAAATACTCATAGGGTCTTTTATACCCTCAATAGTATCTAATTCTTGCAAAAGTTTTTCACAAACTTTGGGCGAATGGTGAATCCAGTACAATCCCCAAGCCATTGCTGTTGCCGTTGTTTCATGTCCAGCAATTAAAAGGGTTATCAGCTCATCGCGCAACTCTTGATCGGTCATTGATTTACCCTCTTCGTCTTTAGCTGAAATCAACAAAGAAAGGATATCAATGCGCTCTGGATTGTTTTCTCTTCGACGTTCAGCAATTTCAGTATGAAGTAATTCATCAATTTTCTGCCGTTGACGAATAAACCTACCCCAAGGACTCCAAGATCCTAAATCCTGTTGCAAAAATGAGAAAAAAAGAAAACTGGATTTTAATGGCGAATTAAACATCTCCGAAACAAACTTTGGCACTAAATCCTTAAGCTTTTGGTAACGTTCTCCTTCTGATAAACCAAAGACAACTTTTAAGACAACTTCCATAGAAATCTTAAGCATTAAATCATGAGCCAATATGGGCTTGTCAAATGGGAGCTGATTGCAGGCTTCCTCTGTCAAATTAAGGATTGCCTGACCATAAGCTCCTAATCGCTCTGCATGAAAGGAGGGCATCATTAGTTGTCTTTGTCGTTTATGATGATTACCGTTTAGTAAGAGAACTGAATAGTCGCCTATCAAAGGCTGTAAAACTTTGCTAAGTTCACCAATCGCTGCAAACTTCTTTCTATCATTGGTAAAAATTTCTTGGATTCCTTGAGGATGATTTACAAATACTACGTCACCACCAAAACCAACTATCTCAGCAGTAAAAAGATCAGGATGTTGCTGAACAGCTTTTTCCATATATTCTACAGGGTCAGCAATCCATTGAAGTTTTTGTATAAAAGAAGGAGTTTTGAGAGTATTAGGAAATTGCATCTATTTTGTATCCTTAATCATTGCATGAATTGTCTGTAATACTAATTTATTAGCCAACTAGCTCTAGGGTTTCTATATTTTGATAGCGACCAGAATGAGAATACCAATCAAGGTTACTACGTATCCAGGCATGACATCCTAATATATACTTTGCGACTTGAACATTCAACTTTTCTCCAAAATATGGAATAGATGCTTCTAAATTTACCATATTTTTTACCACTTGATCGTGCATAATAGCGACATTATTCATCGCTTGTTTCAAAGAAATTTGCTGATGATAGTTAAGTACTATTACCATATTGTGAACGTCACCACTAGCCATTTCTCTAGGCGCCGAAAAGATATCATTAGACCAAGCAATAATATCGCCTGTCATTAAGTTGAGTTTTTTTATTACATCGTGGTTTCGTAAAGAATCAGTAATATTCAACTGATGGCACATTTCACTTAATGTAAGAAATATGCCTACGCCTACGCTTGATCTACGTAACTTTATATAAGTGTCAAGATCGGGGATTATATTCTGTGCGCGGATGACTGCTTCCTGCTCATATCCGTTAAACCAATCCTGAAAGCCACACACAAGGTGAAAAAACCATGTTCTACTCATTTTTTGAAGTATCCGCTGTCGCAAATCACTTAAAGCATGAGTTAAAAGTATATCCTGATTTGTTAGTTCTACTCCATTTAAGATTTCTAGAAATCTTTTATGGAAAAGTTTTAGTAATTCGGGTTGTTTTCCTAAATCTGACACATCGCATTGGTCATCCCAAATAAACACCCAATTTAACAAGTCATTTGCAATCTTTAATTCTTCAAGCTGGCTGTAAGGATAAGCACACGCAGCTAGAAAATAAAATTTTGACTTGTAAAGACGCTGATAGGATAATTCATCTCTGAGCAAATTGAAGCGCGTTACCCATTCCAGCGCATAGTCTTCTAGGACATCTACATGCTTATTTATCTGCGATGGAAATGGACAGTATAAATCAGGGAAAATGATTTTTTCCATAAATAGCTCTATGAATCAATGGGAACAATTAGAAAGACAAAAACTACAATGACACAGAAGAAGCTGACCTCTAAATCCTCATTGAGCAATTACTGATACACCGCTTTTATTACAGTGCAATAATGATATTTATTAACACTGCAAGTGGTATTTCAATATATTGCTTAGGCTTAAAAATTTGGTTTGTGCAAGCATTATTTTATGTTTAATTAAAATTTTTAACCGTATTTATCAGTAATTAATCGTGTTTTTACAATTAATTTTATACCTTGTAAAAAAATATACTTTTAGCTTTGAAAGTTGTTACATTTTAGCTATGAGCTTGAAATCTTTATTTGGATTGGTTTAAAGCAACTTAGCTTCCAATAGGATAGGCAAAAATTGCTAAGTTTTTTACATTTAAATGTTGATTTTGATACTTTAATTAAAAATATTACTCAAGTATATTTATAATTAATAGTAATTTTTAATACATCAAAAGTAAGTAATTACTTGGTAAAGTCAAGAAAAGGTGACATTATTTAAATTCAGGCGCCAATCATATTATCCAAAAAACTCTTAGTAATCTCTGGATTTGGCTTTGAGGTGTAAAAAAATTCCAGTCTAATCATTAGTAAGAAATATTACCCGTAATTAAATACGCTTCAAATATCAAGCAAATATCATCCTAATAGCTGATGACAAATTAGCACAGTTGAAGTGTTGTTTTGTGAAATTTATTTCTAGCCGAAATAACTGTTCAAAGGCGCCAATACTACGAACACGATAGCCATAATTTTTAGATTGCAGCTATTGTCACCTTAGATTTGGAACGGGCTTCGATGCATTTACCACAATATAATTATAACTATTCTATAATACAGAAAGATTTAATTTTTAGAGATATCTAAATAATTTTAGTGTTTTATAACTGTATAAACATAAAATAATTTTATGATGAAACGTTTTGAAAGTTCATGCTATTAAAGGTTACAACAACACACACTAGCCTCATACTTAGGTTACTTATTGCATAATTTATTTGACGCAAGAGCAAGTTTTAGAGAGCTATCCAACTCTTAATTCTGAAGCGATTCAAGCTGTTTTTGCATTTGCAGCAGAGTGTCTTAGTGAGGATGTATTTTATACACCAGTACTTTCTACTGAGGCTAGTTGATGCGGTTTTTAGCCAATGAAAATTTTCCGCCTTTAGTTTGGAACGGGCAAGGATGCCCATTCCACAAGATGGAGAATTAAATTTTTGAAAGTCCATAAGTCATTTTAGGGTGGTTTTCCGAAATGTGTGGGGTTATAACTGTAGAAACATAAGATACTTTTATTGTGAACCGTTTTGAAAGTTCATGCTATTAACAATTACAACAACACATACACCAGCTACAGACCTGGGTTATTTATTGCATAAGCACCCAGATAAGTGTCAGTCGTTCTCGCTTTCTTTTGGACAAGCACATGTTTTTTACCCAGAAGCTAGCGATACTCTCTGTACTGCTGCGCTGCTGT
The DNA here is from genome assembly GCF_019977735.1 of Calothrix sp. PCC 7716. Classification (GTDB taxonomy): domain Bacteria; phylum Cyanobacteriota; class Cyanobacteriia; order Cyanobacteriales; family Nostocaceae; genus Dulcicalothrix. The sequence goes on from NZ_AP025018.1 coordinate 4,115,469, forward strand.
TAGATATAGACGCTGTAAAATTGGTGCGAGGTAAAGGCGCCACTCTCGAACAGTATGTTAATGATAGACCTTATGTAGCTTCATCGTTTTTTAGTGTCGCGATGTCGCAGGTTTTCGGAACTGCGCTTGGTGGTAGATGTAAAGACCGTCCTGAACTGGTGCAAACTCCAATACCTTTAACTGCGAAAATAAGTGTTTTACCTTGTCGTGGGGGTGAAGAGTTTCTACGCGAATTATTTGAACCGTTGGGTTATACCGTTAGCGCACAAAACCACCAGCTTGATGAAAAATTTCCAGATTGGGGCGCCAGTAAATATTACACCGTAGAGTTACAGCACACTTTACCTTTGTCTGAATTACTCAGTCATCTTTATGTACTTATTCCAGTTCTTGATGACGAGAAGCATTATTGGGTAGGAGAGGACGAAGTTGAAAAACTTCTGCGTCATGGAGAAGGTTGGTTAAGTTCGCACCCTGCAAAAGAGCAAATTACTCGTCGCTACCTGAAACGTCAAGGTCGCTTAACTCGTGCAGCTTTAGCGCAACTTATAGAATTAGAACCTGACCCAGACAGCAGCGAAGAAGAACACGCACAAGAAGAAGCAGCAGTAGAGAAACCGCTTTCCCTCAATAAACAGCGAATGTTAACTGTTGTTGATACCCTCAAACAAAACAACCTCAAAACCGTCATAGACTTAGGTTGCGGAGAGGGAACTTTGCTGAGGTATTTAATTAAAGATGCCTTTTTCGACAAAATCACAGGTGTTGACGTATCGTATCGCGCGTTAAGCAATGCCAAAGAACGTATTGAAAAACTGCGGTTAGCACGCAACCAATGGGATAAAATACAACTTTTCCAAAGCGCATTAACATATCAAGATAAACGTTTCAAAGGTTATGATGCAGTCACACTAATCGAAGTTATCGAGCATCTAGACTTACCGCGTTTAAGCTCCCTATCACGGGTAGTCTTTGAGTTTACCCATCCTAAAACAGTAATAGTAACCACACCAAACATAGAATATAACGTCAAATTTGAAACATTACCTGCTGGAAAACTCCGACATAAAGACCACCGCTTTGAGTGGACAAGAGAAGAATTTCAAACTTGGGCAAATAACGTAGCACAAAGATTTGGCTACACAGTCCAATTCCAACCAATAGGAGATAACGACCCAGAAATAGGGGCGCCGACACAAATGGGAATATTTAAACTTACGCTTTAATTAACCAACCCAAACAGCCACTCGATATCGCGACATATTCAATATTACGCATGACGAAAGCCGCAATAAACCGAGTTTATCAGAGTATTCATTTAATTTAAACGTATAAAAACTTCAAAAAGCTAGTTTATGGCGTTATTTGCTCGAAAGTTAATCAAGCCAAAACTCTAGTTCTAATTTTGATAGTCAAGCTGATCAATTGGGAAATATAAATTATCTACTAATTGTCGTTTTGTACAGAGATTTTATTCAAACTTGATACAAATTCGCAATTAGTTTGGCTTATACAGCTTGAATGCGTAATTATACTTATGAAGCTTTATCGTTTTGGTAAATTATCAAATTTGCCTCTACAACTTGTACTTGTCGTTCCCTTTGTCCTACAAGTATTAGCAGCAGTTGGTTTGGTTGGATATTTGTCTTTTAGAAATGGAGAGAAGGCAATTAGCACATTAGCTGGAAAATTGATGGAGCGTACTAATAATGAAGTTAACAAGCATTTAGACTCATATTTATCAATTCCTCATAAAGTTAGCCAGATAAATGCGGATGCAATAGAAATGGAGTTGTTGGACGTGAAAGACAGTAAAAGTATGGGTAAATTTTTTTGGAAGCAAATGCAAGTTTATAATCTTAGCTATATTGGTTATGGTTTGGTGAATGGCTCAGGTGGGGGCGCCGCTCGCTATGATGGGAAAACAGTTACTATTGATTAAAGCTTATGAAGAAAATAGTAGATTATCTTCAGAACATCAAGAATTATACAATGAAATCGATGTAGATTTTATTCAAGATGATTTAACTAAAATACTCAAATCAATGCAGTCAGGGACAATAAGAATTAAAGATATTGTATTATCACTACGTAATTTCTCCCGTTTAGATGAGGCAGAATATAAGCAAACACAAATTCATGAAGGTATTGATAGTAGTCTCATGTTATTACAAAATCGTCTTCGACAACAAACTAAACGTCCAGAGATTCAAGTAATTAAAGAGTATGGTCAAATTCCATCTATAGAATGTTATGCTTCTCAACTCAATCAAGTGTTTTTCAATATTTTAAATAATGCTATTGATGCTCTTGAAGATTCTTTTTACAAGCAGGATTTAAGAAATCTTAGTATTTGGATTTATACTAGTATAAAAGATACTTGTATCATGATTACTTTTTCAGATAACGGTATTGGTATTCCAAAAGAAGTAATCAGCAAGTTATTTGACCCATTTTTTACTACAAAGCCTGTTGGTAAAGGTACAGGGTTAGGATTATCTGTTAGTTATCAAATAGTAGAAAAACATCAAGGAAAATTATGGTGTGAATCTACTCCCCAGGAAGGAACTAAGTTTGTAATTGAACTACCATTAGCACAAAATAAAAATTAAGAGTTAATAAAATTTTAAAATACTTAATTTTTGTAGTTAGCTTTCCGTAATGTTACAAGAAATCTAGGTATCTGTAAGGTGGGCAATGCACACCATACGTAGTATTATAATGAAATAATAAAATTATGGAAATCACAATCCCTGAACTTTCACTAGTAATACTCATCGGCGCCTCTGGTTCTGGCAAATCAACCTTCGCGCGCAAACACTTTCAACAATACGAAATCCTCTCTTCAGACTTTTGTCGAGGACTAGTATCTGACGACGAAAACAACCAAAAAGCATCACACGACGCATTCGACGTATTACACTACATCGCCACCAAACGATTAGCAACCGGAAAACTAACAGTAATAGACGCCACCAACGTCCAACCCGAAGACCGCAAAGAATATATAAAAATGGCAAGGGAATTTCACGTATTACCCGTAGCCATAGTCCTTAACCTCCCCGAACAAGTTTGTCACGAACGTAACCAACAACGTCCAGACAGGCAATTTGGCGCCCATGTAGTCAAACGTCATACACAAGCACTGCGTCGAAGCTTACGTGGACTAGAAAAAGAAGGGTTTCGATACGTTCATGTTCTAAATTCGCTAGAAGACATAAACAACATTGAAATAGAACGTCAACCATTATGGAACAACCGTAAACACGAACGCGGGCCATTTGATATTATCGGCGACATCCACGGTTGCTGCGACGAATTAGAACTACTACTAGAAAAACTCGGTTATCAAAAAGGAGATTATTATTATCACCCAGAAGGACGTAAAGCAGTATTTCTTGGGGACTTAGTAGATAGAGGCGCCCGTATTTTAGATACAGTAAACTTAGTTCGCAAAATGGTTAACTCAGGTACTGCCTTGTGTGTACCAGGCAACCATGAACATAAACTACTGCGAAAACTGCGCGGTAAAAACGTTCGAGTTAATCATGGGTTAGAGCAAACCCTAGCAGAAATAGACGCATTACCCGATCTGACCCGTGAACCATATATCAAAGAACTACGCGAATTTATCGACTCATTAGTAAGTCACTATGTTTTAGATGGTGGACAACTAGTTGTTGCACATGCAGGAATGAAGCGCGAAATGCAAGGACGAGGAAGTGGCGCCGTGCGAGAGTTTGCATTGTATGGTGAAACTACAGGGGAAATAGATGAATTTGGTTTACCTGTACGTTTTAACTGGGCAGGTGAGTATCGAGGTGATGCAATGGTTGTTTATGGGCATACACCAGTACCAGAAGCCGAATGGTTGAATAATACAATAGATATAGATACAGGTTGTGTATTCGGTGGTAAGTTAACAGCTTTACGTTATCCCGAAAAAGAATTAGTTAGCGTACCTGCTGCCAAAGTTTACTGCGAACCTGTTAAACCTCTCACTCAGCACTCAGCACTCAGTACTCAGCACTCAGCACAGCAGGAACATGATGAGATATTAAACGTTGACGATGTATTAGGTAAACGCATTATTAACGTGCGCTTGCAAAATAATATAACGATTCGCGAAGAAAATGCCATTGCTGCACTTGAAGTCATGAGTCGGTTTGCCGCTAACCCCAAGTGGTTAATTTATTTACCTCCTACAATGTCACCTGTAGAGACTTCAAAGTTATCTGGATATTTAGAACATCCCCAAGAAGCTTTTGCTTATTACCAAAATCAAGGTATTTCAGAGGTAGTCTGTGAAGAAAAACACATGGGTTCGCGCGCGGTTGTCATAGTTTGCCGTGATGAAGATGCAGTAAGAAAGCGTTTTGGTATTGTGGGAGAAGGTATTGGTATTTGTTACACCCGTACAGGCAGAAAGTTTTTTAATGATGATGCTTTAGAAGCTGAATTTATTGCCAAAATAAATCAAGCTTTATCTACAAGTAACTTTTGGGAAACATTTAATACCGACTGGGTATGTCTCGACTGTGAACTAATGCCTTGGTCGGCAAAAGCTCAAGCTTTATTACAAAATCAGTATGCTCCCGTTGGTGTATCATCGCGCACCGGACTTAGTGATGCTGTAGCAATGTTAGAAAAAGCTAGCACACGAGGAGTTGACGTTGGCGCCCAATTAACTGCATTTACACAGCGCGCCCAAATGGCTAATTTATATATTGACGCTTACCGTCGCTACTGCTGGGATGTCAATGATATTTCTGATATCAAACTGGCGCCGTTTCATATACTAGCAACAGAAGGCGCCGTACATACCGACAAAACCCATCGTTGGCACATGGAACAAATAGCCAAAATTGCCTCATGCGACCCTATCTTATTAGCTACAAATTATAAAGTAATTGATTTGACTGACCCAAGTAGCCAAGCAGAAGGTATTCACTGGTGGGAGCAAATGACTATTGCAGGTGGTGAGGGTATAGTAGTTAAGCCAATGGACTATATAGTTAAAGGTAATCGCGGTATCATTCAACCAGCCGTTAAATGCCGTGGACAAGAATATTTACGGATTATTTATGGCGCCGAATATACTAGTCCAGAAAACTTAAATCGTTTGCGTCAACGCGGACTATCACATAAACGTTCGTTAGCAATGCGCGAATTTGCACTCGGTGTAGAATCATTAGAAAGGTTTGTTTCGCATCAACCATTACGAAGAATACATGAGTGCGTGTTCGGAATTTTAGCCCTAGAAAGTGAACCCGTAGACCCAAGATTGTAATCTTGTAGCACAGGCATCCCTGCCTGTGCAGTGATATATTTTTATTTACCACGAATACACGTAGAGACTCGTTCACGCAGTGTCCCGGAGGGAATAATGGCGTCTCTACAAGGTCTTAAAAATTACACATCTACCTCATATAGATGATATTTGCTATAAATGTAAAAATTTAATTAAAATAATCATAATATTCTTCACCTGTTAAATCCTCTAAATATGCGTAATCTAGAGAGCGTTAATCGTAATCTTCCAAATGCATTTGATTGAAATAAAAATCATCATCACTACCATCATCATCAGCGTGCCATAATTCTTCCAATTCACTTTCATGTTCTTGATAACTATTAGTAAACATTGCCTGCTCTTCCGTACTTAACGTGCTAAATTATTTAATCATGAGCTTGAAATCCTAACTAGGCTTTTATTACAGCCATTTTTGGCTAAAATACTGCATTTTAACTAAAATCCACGACTATAAACGCCTGTAAGCCTTGATTTTAAAGGAAAGTTCCTAACTAAAATTAAAATTTAGCACGCTAATTCCGGAAGAACCAAGAAATAGTACAGCAATCAAGTAGAATATGATAAACAAGAATTATATTACCTGTTGTGCGGTCGTGTTCGCTTACCCATTCATTGTTTAAAAAGGGTATTACCTCAACCTTTATTAAACTTTTTCTTATATACAGGCTATTATCATAATCAGTATCAAATTTTCTTTGCAATTCATTTAGCCAGTAGTCACTATTATCACTCTGTACGTAACCAATCATCGCAGCTTCGGGGTATTGCGAAGCGTATTTTCCGTACACGTACCGTTGTATTCCTTCTTTTCCTGTGTAGTCACCTATAGTCGCTTTACCTTTACAAAGTCGTTTTGCTTCAAAGATATATTTTGGACGTGGTTTGACTAAACTGCATTCAATAACTAGGTCGAGTCTTCGTCTTGATTTACCAGTTCGTCCCTCTCCAGATATTGGTTTATCTTCACTTAGAAAATATCTATCAAATCGAGGTGGGGTATTTGAATCATCAAGTCTGTTATCTATCTTTTCTGCTATAAAACCTGTAATATCTGTTTCTTCGTTATCAGCATTAATTTTTTGACGAGCATCTTCGTATCCCCAAGCAAGTAATTGATGTGCGTCTCTCCGAAAAAAATTATTATACAAATCTGCCCAATCATCACTAATATTCTCTTGCGTCATTGATTAGTTATCCCACACCCTCAAGCAATACTTCATTGCTTTTATTTCTTGCAGCCAATACTTGTGCGATGATGTCGTCAGAATCATTTAAGGCTTGTGTTTGTGTCCAATTAATTAAACGCGAAGCTTTACATATATGAATTTTGGCGCCATCAAAAATATAAATGCTATATTGAGTATACATCCATTGGTTACACTTATCTTTAGATTTTTGTTTAATTTCCTCTATTAGAGAATAAGAAATGTTATCATTTATAACAGCCGTGATAGTAATATCTATAGGGTGAGTTGACCTAAGAATTTCTACTGTACAAACAATCAAGCCAGTAGAATGTACTATTGAGATTTTATGGCGTATACCACTACCTTCGACAAATTCATCAAGTTCTTTTACTAAACATTTTCCGTAATCTAGTAAATTTTCTTCTGTCGGTGATTGGGTTAATGTGACGGTTTGACCTTTGTTAAGCTTAAGACTAAAATTAATAAAGTCTCTTGCGATAATACTAATGTTTTGGTTAATATTAAAAATTCTTTCAATTTCTTTATCAAGTCTTGCTTGATTTTCTATATAAGTTAGTAATAAATCTGGATCTGGCTGTAGTTTCGCTATTTCTGATATCTGTTCTGTAGATAAAGCAGGAACAGGTATTTTTGTAATATCTTTTATAAAAAGACTATTTTCATCTACAAACCATTCTGTACTGTGAAAGAAGAGATTATATTGACCAATGCTTGAATGAAAAAAGGTGGCAATAGCACGTAAATAGTTTGTGTCCTCGTCTGGATAAGAAATACTCCATAAAAGTTCAGGTATAAGAAAATACAGATTTGAAGTATTTATAAGTATTGGCTCTGGATGAAGGCGCCAGTTTTTTTGTTCAGCTAATGTAGCTAAATTAGTAGTAAATAATCTATTTAAGCGTTTGATAGTACGCTTATCTCTATAATTACCCCATAACGCGAGCTTCCACACAATAGCTTCTCCTGTTTCTGCATCATCTGGTGGAACTAGTTGCGTTTCATCCTCATTAATAGTTATCATCCATGCTTGATTATGAATTTGATTAATAATAGAAGGAGCAAAATGAATTATTGAAGGCTTTTCTCTATCTGCCGTTGCTTTAGTATATACTATAGTCGCGACAGGTGCCTCCAGTTCAAAAACGTGAGTTAATTTGCTAAAATTGGTAATTCTTGCAACTTCGTTTTCTTGAAACAGCTGTTTGCGACATTCAGCTAAATCATAATTCAAAAAGCTTTCTGCATGTATAATAAGACCAACATATCCATTTGGCTTTAAACATTCTATAACAGAACTTTGTTTTATTTTAATCAAATCATAATTTCCAACTATCCAATCAAATTGATGATTTGTGCTAAATACATCAGATTCAATAATTTGATGATTGTGTAAAATAGGGAATTTAAATTCCTTATTACTATGCAACTCTGTAGGCTCAATATAATTGAGCATTGTCACAATCAAACTAAATTCGGCTACATAACAAGCATCGCGATTTTGCCCAACGCCATATATACTTTCAATAAGTATATCTAAAAGGCGCCCAAGACTTAGTTTTTTATCAGAACTATGTGCTAGTTGTATTTCAATTAATCTACGATAAGCTAAAACTAAGAATGTCCCACAAGAACAGCATGGGTCAAGAATTTTTATTCCTGTGAAAAAAGGTTTACTTTGGTTTATCTCACATAATAAATATTCAGCTAACGGTACATGTGTGTAAACTGCTTTTTTATGACCTTGTACATTTATTAGTTGCTCATAGATTGATGATAATATATCAGCAGGTATGTAAGAAAAGTCGTAAGCTGTGAAATCTAAATTTAATTGACTATCAAGTACTTTTGACCCATTAAAAATGCTACCTAGTAATGATACTATCTCATCAGTAATCGCATCACGACCTTGTAATGGAAAAGGAAATATATCGCTGTTAAAGCGTTTTTGTAATGCTTCAGTAAGTTTTTCTAAACCAGATACAGAAGCATGACTACTAAGTACACTTCGTAAGTCAATATTATTTTCTGAACACCAGTTCTCAGATAAAATATCTCTGTCACGAAGGTAGCGAATATAAAGGTATTTTCCAATTAAAGCATAAGCCGCAGAAAGGTTTAACCCCTGCTTTGCCAAATATTCTGTTAATTTTTCGATACTATTGAGTAAGTGTGTATTTATACGTTCTTTAGAAATATGCTTTGCTTGGGTTTTCCAAATACTACCTGAGTCAATAGATTCTGCAAAAATATACTTAAGCTTGCTTCTAATATCTAGAATATTTGGTTCAATTGAATCTATCAAACCTTTGTTTTCATTCTCTGAGGAGTAATTAAAACCTGTATACACTCTAATTTGATTAGGAAGTAGCACCAATAGAAAAGGTGCTGCGCCTAAATTCCAAAGCTTACGGTGTATAATTTTAGCAGCTTCTACTGTTTGCGCTTCTGCTACGTATACAACAGGTTGAGGTGGTAAAATTTCATTACTGGATGGACTGGTGTGAATAACATAAACTCCTTTTACACCCGCTTTTTTTGCTGCACTATATATATGCTGCGTCGAGATATCCTGTTCAGCGCTTGTACTATAATAATTTGGTGATTGAGCGTAGTCAAGTATATTTAAGAGTTGCTCTAACTGCACGCACCATACCTCCATCGTTCAAGCAAATAGCTATATAACAACCACAATATACTTTTTAAGCTTTGGCGCCACACTGTTTACTGTAGTTTGAATTGAGAACTATTGTACTGTATGGCGTTTATTTTAGCCACTGTGTAAATGTAACTTAAAATTAAGGATTATAGGCGCCTTAAAAGTGACATCTCAACAATGATTATTTATCTGCGGGGTACCTATAACTTCAAAATTCCAGATATCTTTAAAAATGTATATGCGCTTTACTATATCTCTTGGAGAGAGTTTATCTTGACTACCTTCCTTCCAGTCGTTTCTTTATCTAAGCTAATTAACATACTATAAAGACGTATTAAATCATGCTCTAAGTCATCTTTAAACTTTAGCATAATTTTGCATATTATCATTCAATTTAAATTCTGTCACCATTGGTGACAGTTTTTCGCATTCTTTCAAAAAATAGTATATTAACTAGTATATAAACTCTTTATTAATTTGATTATTGTACGTTAATAACTGTACGATTAGCTCATTATAATTATTGCCATATATCTAAAAATCCTCTAATAATTTTGCAATTTCTTCTGGTGTCGGAAGTTTATCTTGTAAATCCTGCGGTAAAGTTGAGACTATTCTGTAAGTTGCAACACCAATCGGTTTATTCGACTCTCTCAGAGCATACTCCACAATCATTTTATCTTTCGACTTACAAAGAATAATACCTACAGAAGGATTTTCATAATCTAACCTTACCCTGTCATCTAGCGCAGCTAAATAAAACTGCATTTTACCTATATATTCTGGCAAAAATTCACCTATCTTTAAATCAATTGCCACTAAACATTTTAAACCTCTATGAAAGAGCAATAAATCAATAAAATATTCTTTATCGCTTATCTCTAAACGATACTGGCTACCAACAAATGTAAACATTCCTCCCATTTCAATTAAAAATGGCTGTACCTTAGCTATAATAGCTTTTTCTAACTGGCGCTCACTATATTCATCTGATAGTTCCAAAAAATCAAAAGTTTAAACTGTTTGTTTAGTATAAATAGTTGCTGTGGAATGTGGATTACCAAAGGGAACTTACGAACTTTTGTTTTCGTTTGGCATTTGGGACATTTGGTAAATGCACAATCTGAATATAAGTTAAAGAAAAATTTATGAAGTTTTGTCTGATTTCTATCTTGGGATTGATTTGTTGTTTTAGACATTGTTCTTTCTGTAATATGTACTGTGATTAAATTTATTTGTATGTTACATTAAAAATGATATTATTAATCTATAAATAATTATAAATAACTATGAATAATTTAGTCGGTAAAGTGGTATTAGTTACAGGCGCCACACGTGGTCTAGGTAAAGGTATTGCCGTTGGTCTCGGTGAAGCAGGCGCCACTGTTTATATTACAGGACGTAGCCTTGAATCAACCAGTGGTTCAGGTAGTTTAAATGATACAAAAGCTGCGGTAGAAGAAGCGGGTGGTATATGTATTCCGGTTCAGGTAGACCATAGCGATGATGAGCAAGTACGTTTACTGTTTGAGCGTATTCAAGATGAACAGTATGGACAGCTTGACTTGCTTGTAAATAATGCCTACTCAGGTGTTAAAGCATTAACAGATGCTAATGGCAAACCTTTTTGGGAAAACGAAACTAGTCTTTGGGATGCTAGTAATAATGTTGGTCTTCGTAGTCATTATGTAGCAAGTGTTTTTGCTGCTCAAATGATGACCAAACGTAAACAAGGACTTATTAGTACTATTTCTTCTTGGGGTGGATTATCATATATTTTTGGTGTTGCTTACGGCGCCGGCAAAGCTGCTTGTGATAGATTAGCGGCAGATATGGCTGTTGAATTAAAATCTTATAACGTTGCTTCGTTATCTATATGGCCTGGTATTGTTGGAACTGAGCATTTTTCTAGTTTAGCCGACCACTTTAATGAACAACATAGCAATGACCCGATGAAATTAATGTTTAGTGAGCGCTATAACTGGGAAACTCCTTTATTAACAGGACGGGTTATTGCTCACTTAACTGGTGAGTTATCATCTAGTATTATGCGTCGTACAGGAAAAGTGCAAATTGTTGCTGAACTTGCTCGTCAATATGGAATTTTAGACCAAGATGGAAATAGTCCTGTCTCGCTGCGTTCTTTACGCTTTGTATTACCCTTTGGATTGCCAGCTTTAAGAAAATACTCATCGCTAATACCCGATATTAAAGTACCCTGGCCACTGTTGTTAGTCGGCGCCCTCGGTTCCCCAAAAATTTGATATACCGAACACGGTTATATAACGAACCGCAAAGTACACAAAGGACGCAAAGGAAGAGAGTAATAATTTTTATGTCTAATGGTAGATGTGCTTGTGTTCATAATATGGTATGCATATTCACAGGTGAAAAAAACCACGCTTAAGGGCAACGATAATCGCTTCGGTGCGGTCACTTACACCCAATTTTTGCATGATATTCCGAACATGAAACTTGACGGTGCCATCAACAATGCATAGTTCTTCACCGATTTCATGATTACTTTTACCTTGTATTATCAAAGCTAGCACTTTTAGTTCCCGCTTTGTTAATTCTTCTCTCTGAAGTCGCTCTGTCAATTTCAGAGCCACTTGGCTCATTAGGTATTTTTGTCCGGCATTTACTTTGCGAATCCCGTCAAACAGTTCTTGACTGGGAATGTCTTTGAGCAAATACCCACAAGCTCCAGCTTTAAGGGAACGATAAATATCTTCATCGCCATCGTAAGTTGTCAGGATAATGATGCGCGCGCTGGAAAATTTAGCTCGGATAGCAGCAACTAGTTCGTTTCCTTTCATACCGGGCATAGAGAGGTCTAGCAGCAGCACATCCGGTTGGTGTTCATGGTAAAGAGCAATAGTTTCCAGACTATCCTTGGCCAGAGCAATCACTTGGAAATCTGGCTGTAGTCCCAGTAAAACTGCCAACCCCTCTCGCATAGATGGGTGGTCATCAGCAATGAGAATGCGAATCTTTACAGGATTTATCATTTGCTGCTTTCAACTTCAACTATCACTTGGGTTCCGTACCCTAGGTGGCTGGATATAGAAAACTTTGCTCCTATTTTTTGAGTACGCTCTTGCATACTGATTAAGCCAAAGCCATTTGTTGCTTTGGATTCAGAGAGTAAAAATCCGCTACCGTTGTCTTGTACTAATAACCTAGCTTTCTGAGGCATGAAGGACAGTTGCACCATAATTTGACTCGAAGCAGCATGTTTGCAGGCATTGGTAATAGCCTCCTGAGCAATTCGCAATAGTTCAACCTCCACGTTGACGGGTAGAATACTGGGTAAACCCACGACGCAAAATTCGCTTTCTATACCTGTAGCTGCAACAATCAAGTGCAAACATTCCTTTAGTGCCTCCTGAAAATTTCTACCCTCCAAGTGTTGGGGGCGAAGGGCGTAGACTGAGCGACGGGCTTCTGCTAAACCAAAACGAGCCTGTTCGCAGGCATGGCAAATATTGGTTCGGGCTGTTTCAATATCCTTGGGAAGGGAAAGTTCGGCAGCTTGCAAACGCATGAGGATACTGGTAAAAGATTGCGCCAGAGTATCGTGGATTTCTCGGGACATACGCTTGCGCTCAGAGCTAATGGCTAATTCTGCATTGGCTTTGATTTGTTGTTCCGTAAGTTGCTTTGATGCTTTTTCTTGCTCGCGGAGGAAGAATAGTTCTTCCTCTAATTGCCGTTCTCGTTGGCGCAATTGTAACACCTCTGCCTGCAACAGCCCATAAGCAGTTTCCATCTCTAAAATGGAAAAACTGTGAGCGGACAGTACATCGTCGTATTGCCTTGGCAGAAGTCTCTCTACTGTTTCATCTGTCTGTGTATTTTCATATCTCATAACAAGTCACCTGTTTTTGTTGACAAGTATGCCAGTCCCTGTTATCTGATTGCAGGATACAACAAAATGCAATTGAGATTAGTAACTCTGTGAGTAAAAAAACATCTCCTTAGAAAAACCAGTCAAACTATATCAAGACAGAAAGTATAAGCGCTTGATTCAAATCAATTTTGGTTAATTTTGACAAAAATATTTACATTACATATTCAACCATTGATTTCAGGATTAAGGATAATTCGCCCTGTTACACGACTGATAGTTTTTTCTGACTCTAATTGCGTTAAAGCGCGAGATAAACTTTCTGGGGTTAAATCTAGGTCGCGGGCTATCTCTTTGAGCAAGCGGTCGAGGACAACAATATTCGTCTTTGGTTTGGCAACTATTTGCAGGTAGCTGAGTACGCGGTCGCGGGCCGAGCGAATTCCTCGTAAACGCATGATAATTTTGGTCATATGCAAGCGATAAGCAACTTCTCCAACAAAAGCGAGCGCCAAATCGGGATATTGTCGAAGAGCATCTAAAAAAGGTTGCTTGGGGATGATTAACACCTTTGAGGGTTCCTCAGCCATACAAGTACAAAGACACTGGTCGCTTGCAACCAAAACTTCACCAAAAAATTCTCCTGCCATTACTGTATAGTGATCAACTGCCTGCCCAGATAGGGTATAGTTAAGCAAACGAATTTGTCCAGATTCCACATAATATATAGCGTGCGCTGGGTCCCCCTCTTGAAAAAAAATTTCTGAGGCTGCTAGTTTCCGTCGCTCTATCCTAGTCCAGAGTTCTTTTGGTAAGTTGTCAATTGTGAAACGTTTTAGCATCAGCTGTGTTGATTCAACCTTGTTCTAGTATATTTAATACACCATTACCGCCTTCGAGCAAAACTGGCGCCTAAAACCTTATACATTTTTGTTGCTCCATTACCTGATCTCAAGTCTAGGTCAGAAGCTAGCTGTAAAGAAAGGTAATTGTTATTCTCTCGGTTAGTATAAAGACTATCTTCCAGGAATGTGACTCTCAACAGCGTTCAGCCTTAAACTTACTACTAACTAACAAAGTCCTTAGCAATAAATGTCTAGGTCTTCCATTGTTGTAATTGAGGAGTTGAACTGTGAAAAAAATTACTATTATTACTGCTCTTGCTTTAGGTTGTGTAGCTACCGTTTCTGGACTACCAACTCAGATAATTAATCCTTATAGCGGACAAGTTCAGGCCCAGGCGATGAAAGATGTAACTGGGTTGAGCATCTCGCAGAAACTAGACCTACTTGCGAAAGAAAAGGGTCAGTTTGGCAGTGGAGATGCCTTGCGTCGCTTCTTCTTTGGCGATTTAGAACCACTCGGTGTGCAACCTGGTGGGGCAGGTATGGTTGTAAATCTCTATAATAAGGCTAATAACATGACATTTTCTTATTGTTCGACCTATGACGTAGTTGTGGCAATGAAGAAAGGTAAGATTACTAATTTCCCTGCTAACGAAGTAAAGTAGACCGAAAGTCTTGGGGGAGTGTATGAAGCAAAAATGCCCTAGGACTTGGTAATTCTATTTTTTCGACAATGCTGTTCAAAGGAGGATTTAGTAAATAACCATTACGATACGTTTTGTTATCGTTGATATTGTTAGCTACAATTATTTCTTTGACTCTGCTTTACCAAGCGAAGCCAAAGCTGTGGCGGGGTATTATTCGCTACCCTTACGGGAATGGGCATAATAATTTTAGCAGGCATTCCTTGGTGCCAGAGATTTACTAGAAATTCCTCTAAGTTGGCAAAAGGCTTTTATCGGCAAATGCAACTTTATATATAAGATGTGTCCAAAGTAAACTACTAGCTCCTGGTTAAGTGAAATTGTTTAAGGAGATTAAATGTGAGGACAAAAGTAAATAATGCAAATAATATTTTTTTGAACAGTGCGAAATGTGCGGGGGCAGGCTTTGCTATTGCTACCATCCTCAGCGGTATAATGATTGGTCTAGTAAGTCCTAAAGAAAAAGCGGCAAGTCGTTGGGGGGTGTCGGCTGCTCTTTTGGGGTTAGTTGGGGGAGGGGCAATTGGGCTAATTCAGAAGCGACAAAGCCAGTCTGGTCTTGATAATGAACAAATAACAACAGACCTACAGCCAACAGGGGAGACATACTGGAAAGGTTGGCGAAATTTCACTGTTGCTCATAAAGTAAAAGAGACCGAAGAAATCACCTCGTTTTATTTAGAACCCCAAGATAGAGGGGAATTGCCACAGTTTGAACCTGGTCAATTTTTAACGCTAAAACTTGATATTCCCGGACAGGAAAAGCCTGTTATTCGTACTTACTCGCTGTCAGATTATCCCGTTCCTGTTGCGTATTACCGTTTGTCAATCAAACGAGAACTGGCACCGTCCGGACTAAACGTGATGGCAGGAATTGCTTCTAACTATCTTCACGACCATATTTATGAAGGTTCAGTAATTGCTGTTAGACCACCTAGCGGTAAGTTCGTAATTGATGTCCATAAATCTGTCCCTGCTGTGCTAATTAGTAATGGGGTAGGAATTACACCCATGATTAGTATGGCGATTGCCTGCTGTTATATCAATCCCAATCGCCCTATCTGGTTTGTACACGGAACTAGAAATGGACTATCTCATGCCTTTCGAGATGATATATTAGCTTTGGCTCAGAAGCATCCTAACTTACACGTACACTTTGCTTACAGTCGTCCTCGACCAGAAGATAATGGGTTTTACCATAGTGAAGGTTATGTAGATAGCCAAAAAATTAAGCAACTGGTGGGTAAAGAGGCAGAATTTTTCCTTTGTGGTTCACCATCTTTCATGCAATCTCTACAGTCTGGATTGAAAATGTGGGGAGTTCCCGATAACCAGGTTTTCTATGAGTCCTTTGAGCGCCGAGCCAGTAATTCCATTGAACCTCAAATTGCGACCAATAAAGGTATTGGCGAAGCGCAAATTGTATTCGCCGAATCCAATCGCGAACTGACCTGGACTATAAATGACGGTACTTTGCTAGAATTTGCAGAAGCAAATGATATTAATCCACCTTTTAGCTGCCGTTCGGGTATTTGCGGTACTTGCACGTGCAAAATTATAGAGGGAGAAGTTGCTTATCAGCAGGCGCCGACAGCAGCCATTGAATCTGGCTCTGCCTTAATATGTATTTCCAAGCCTCGTACTTCTAAAGTTATTTTAGCCCTTTGATTGTTATCAGAAGCTTTTAACTTAAATATTTTATTCCATTTAAATTGGCGTTTTCAAGGTAATTTTAAACTTAATTCATTTACACATGAAGCAATTTATCATCAAGCGAATAATCAAATTGAGATGTATCTTCATTGTCTTGAAACTCATTGGGTACCCCTAGATACTCTAAATTTAAATGTTTTTTTGAAATTGGAGAAAGCATCCTCACTGAAATTTATCGCAAGTTTGATTTGACAATTCTTCACAACGAACTTTAGTTACAAGGACTAAAAACACTGAGAATTTGGGCAGATACTAATCATTGGTATGGGTTAATTCTATGCCAACCTGTCGAACTTAAGTAGCAACCACGAATACAATCAACACAAATATCTAAGAAGGTTAAAAATTATGAAACGCTTGATTACAACCACTTTATCTGTAATGTTAATATTTGCTATTAGCAATTCAGCTAACGCGCAAACAAGACATAGTAAAGAAGATGCTGTAACTCAAACTGCACCAAGCAAAACTCCAAAAAGTATTTCGCCTCATTTAACACCTTTTCATCTTGTTAATTTAAGCTATCAAGGATATTTTAAAAAGCAAGGTATCCCTAGTTATGGAAATTTCATCTCGGAATATAGGCAAAAGAAAATTAATGCTAGAGATTTAGTGAAAGCTGGAATTGAACATTATATGTTATCGGCAGATATGTTAAATGATCAACAGTATATAAACGCAGTTGATAGCCAATTTTTGACATTTAATACTGGTAACTAATTTTTTGTGCATCATCGGCTTTGATTGACGGTGATGCCACAACTATTTTATTCGGCATTATAGTAACTCGACACAGAAAGGTAAAGTAGATAAAAATATGGAACACGTATTAATTGGATTTTTTGATACCCACACTCATTTAGATAAAGCTGTAGGAGAATTATACAAAGCTGGATTTCCATTGAGTCAATTTTCAATTGTAGGAAAAGAACAAGGCAGTCCCGATTTTGTCAGTTGGCAGCAAACAGCTATGAGCGGCGCCTTACATGTTGGGCAAGTCGGAGCAGTTTTTGGTGGACTGCTTGGTTTGCTTGTCGGAACTAGTATTTTATCAATACCCGGAATCGGCGCCGTTTTTATGGCAGGGCCAATTGCTGGCTTAATTGCTGGTGAAGTTAGTGGTCTTGCAGCAGGAGGGATAGCAGGGGCAATGGTAGGAAAATTAAAGTTTGCTCATCACAAAGCCGTATTTTGTGAACAAGCGATACAAGCAGGAAAATATGCGCTGCTGTTTGTAGGTACACCTCAGCAACAAGAGCAGGTAAGAAATACTTTGCTGAGTGCTGGTTATAACTTAGACGATACAGAATGCCAATAAAATATAGCCCATTTTTTAATACAAAAATTATATCATATTAAATCTAAGAAAAATATCTTTTTTTTAACTTAAAAATTAGGGTATTCTAAGCAAATTCTCAGTTAATAAGTTGATAATAATCGGATAAGGAGGCGAGTTTAAGCATGAATAACCTAAATATCAAAATTAATGTAAGCAACAACCAAAAAGATGAATTTCAACATTCCAATGATTTGGTTAAAATTTATCTTCTTCAGATTGGACGTATTCCGTTATTGACTATTGAGCAAGAAGTCTTTTATGCAAAACAAGTTCAGCGGATGATGGTTTTGCTTGAAGCTAAAGAAAAATTAAAATTTCAATTAAAGCATGAGCCTACAAATTCAGAATGGGCTGATAAATTGCAGTTGAGTCAAGAAACACTTTCAGAACAGCTAAGTCAAGGACATATTGCCAAGCAGGCAATGATTCAAGCTAATTTACGATTAGTAGTTTCTATTGCGAAGAAATACCAAAAACGGAATGTGGAATTTCTAGATTTAATTCAGGAAGGAACGCTAGGATTAGAACGGGGGGTAGAAAAATTTGATCCGACTCTTGGTTATAAGTTTTCGACCTATGCTTATTGGTGGATTCGTCAAGCTATAACAAGAGCGATTTCTCAACAAGGACGTATCATTCGTTTACCCGTTCATATCACACACAAATTAAATAAAATTAAGCACGTTCAGCGAGAATTATCTCAAAAACTAAGTCGCACCCCGAATGTAATAGAAATCGCTCAAGCATTATCTTTAGACCCTCAACAAATTCGAGATTATCTACTAATGGCTCGCCAACCTTTATCTTTAAATATACGGATTGGCTCAGATAAAGATACTGTACTACAAGATACATTAGAAGATGAAAAACTTGATAAAAAATTAGATGCAGACCAAGAATTGTTACACAAAGACATTGATAAATTATTATTAAAGCTAACTCCTCTACAGCGGGAGGTTTTAACTTTACGCTTTGGTTTAATTAACGAAAAAGAACTATCCTTATCACAAATTAGTCTACGTCTAGGAATTAGCCGCACCCGAGTGCGACAATTAGAGAAACAAGCTCTCAGTACTTTACGAATACACCAAGATAAAATACGCGGTCACATGGCTAGCTAATAATCATTATTAGGCAAATCAAACCAATTAAAGATGGAGTAGGTAGTGTCGTTTGCGCGGTAATTTCGTATATGTATTATATATTTGTAATACTTTAGCACAGATAGTTTTATGTATGGGCAGTTTATAATGATGCTTTCAACTGAAGCAGCTACCAAAGCAATTGGAACAATTATTGTTCCTGCGGTTTTGATTTCCGCTTGTGCAATTTTGCTTAACGGGTTAATACTACGCTACAAAGCCATTGAGGACTTACTACGTTCTTTGAACCAGGAATGGCTAAATTTAAAGGAAATCAATGCATGTACATGTAATGATAATCTTAACACAGAACGAATCTACCACTTGGAGCATTTAATTTCTAAGCTGTTTGTTCATCATCATATCTTGCACGATGTGCTGATTTATATTTACCTATCTATTCTTATCTTTGTAGTTGATATGCTGACGATTGCTGTTGCCGCGTCAATTTCAATTCAATGGGTTTCCTACTTGGTGTTATTTATTTTCATATTGGGAGTAAGTATTCTCTGCTGGAGCCTATTTCTAACCTGTTATGAAATGCGTGCGGCTCATGAATTTATCCAAATTGAGCTACAAAAAAGCTGTCATTCGTGCAATCCAAGACGAAACTACAAAATGAAGGTGTAATTACCCGTATCAAGAAAAAAATTATCCTCCAATCCAAATTCCTAACCCCAGGCGCCATGTAAGGTTTGACTTTTTAGTACAATTTCACTGATTAAAAGATATAATCTCGCTCTAGGCGAACTTCAACCTCACGTTCTACATACTCCCATTCTTTGCTTGCACGCATCCGCAACAATAATTCATCAAAAGCCTTGGTGTGTTCCGGTGCGAATTCAAACCATGTGAGAAAATCAAATTGTTCTCCGAGATCACGACAGTGAAGCAACCGACGTGCAACTCCTGGAAGATACTCCAAACCAACAGCTGTATGATGAGACTCTTCTTCAAAAATTGCTCGCCGCTCATCTTGTGCCATTTCCCACCACTGGAGAGATTTTTTAATCGGAATCAACACCGCAGAAACTGCTTCCGAGCGATTTAACACAGGCTGCACTGCCCGCAGAACATCAAGTTCATTACGCATGGCATAGCGAATATTACTACTAAAACCTTGTAGAACCCACGAACTATCCAATGGCAATTCCGTGACCGCATCATTCACCACATTTAATCTTTCAGCATGTTCTAAACTAATTCCAAAAACACCCTGAATATCTACCACTCTCCATATACCCTGATTGCCACCAATAAAAGAATATCTGTTGTTCATAATAGTTACCATTGAATGATGGAATTAATCTATAATATAAAGTTATCAAATTGAATCAAACATTTTAAAATCTTATATTGCTGCGGCGAAAAAGTCAATTGTATTAACAATATTTATACCTTTTCAAGAATAAAAATTTTAGTATGTAAAGTTTATCCAATAAATTGATTCTAATCATGTACAACCGAAATTATAAAAGATAGGCTTTTACTGCAAATGCGAATAATCATCAGAAATAATTAATCAAATATTAAGTTTGATTAATTTTGAATTAGCAAAGTTACCAGTAATTTTTAAAGTACCGGAGTACACGCAATGAAATCTCATTATTTACTGACAATCCTTCTAGCTAGCATTATCACTGCTTGCTCTGCTCCTGCTAATGAAACTAATAATAGCACTGTAACTGAACCTGTTCCTGTTGCGAAAACTAATAGCAGCACTGCTCCCGAACCTGTTCCTGTTGCTAGTAACAATAGCAAAGAGATGAAAGATTTAACGGGTATGACTCCTCAGCAACACATCGAAAAGATTACAGCCAATAAAGGGAAATTTGGTACTGGTGATGCAATGCGTCGTTTTTTCTTTGGAGACCTTGAGCCAATAGGTATTCAACCTGGAGGTGCAGGAATGGTTGTCAATCTTTTTAATAAAAAAAATGATGTGACATTTTCTTATTGCACAACTTTCGACGTAATAGTCGCAGTGAAAAAAGGTAAAGTGACTGAATTCCCAGCCGCAGAAGTCAAATAAAAACTTTCTAATAATAGTGCGCCAAAAATTTTGGCGCCAATTACTAAACTCTCTTAAATACAGAAATAATAAATTATTATGCAAAACTCCTAACAATTTCTAAAAATGCTAACACTACTGGTATAATATTCTCTGATTTCCAAGCAATACCTAGCGCTGTAATCGGTGCTTCAGGATTCAGAACACGGTAAACAACACCTGTACGCTGAAAGTTTTTCACATGGGATGGTAATAAAGAAATACCAATTCCCGCAGCAACAAATCCCAACATGACTTGCATTTCTTTAGCTGCACAAACAACATTTGGATGTACCCCTGCTTTTTGGTAAATATCAAAAATCTGCTCATGTAATCCACAACCTCTGTCACGGGAAGCTAAAATTAGCGGTTCGTCGGCAAGTGCGGCAATAGAAATTTCTGAGTGTGCAGCTAAAGGATGATTCTCTGGTAAAGCCAAAACTAAAGGTTCTTGAAGCAAAATTTCCACTTCCAAATTTGCATCAGTAATGGGTGGTGTCACAAAACCAACATCCAGATTATTTTCTGAGAGTGCAATTACTTGTTCGCTGGTGGTCATATGCTGCATGATTATATCCACTTCAGGGAAACGTTCGCGAAATACTTTAATAGAAATAGGTATAATGTCATACACAGATGAACCTTGAAATCCAACCGTTAATTGACCAATTTCTCCACGACTAGCTCTCTTAATTACTCGTATTCCTTGGTCGAAGCGTAAAAGAATTTGTTCAGCTTCTGTTAGGAAAATTTGACCAGGTGCAGTTAATTTTAGTTGACGTGGGTTACGTTCAAATAGTATAATTTCTAGCTCTTTCTCTAAATTTTGAATTTGACGACTTAAGGATGGTTGGGTAATATTTAACCTTTCTGCTGCACGACCAAAATTTAACTCTTCCGCTACAGCTAAAAAATATCTAAGGTGACGCAATTCTATATTTTGATTCATGCTTTTAAACTATCGATTTCTAGCCCAGAAGGCATTAGACTTAACTACCAGCTTTAGCATAGATTATTAGAGAAGAATAAAAAAATACCCATGAAACTTGAAAATGCTGTAGTTCTGGTTACAGGAGCAAATGGTGGTCTCGGTGGTCATTGGATTCAAGGATTACACAATACCGGAGTATCAAAAATTTATGCTTGTGCCCGAAATACGCAAAAACTAAACAACATAGTAACCACAGACCCACAAAAAATTGTTGCCGTAGAGCTTGATATTAGCGATGAAACCTCCATCGCTAAAGCCGCAGCACAATGTTCTGATGTTACTTTATTAATTAATAATGCTGGTATCCTATTTAACCAAGGTTTTATTGCCTCAAAAGACCTATCAGCAGCTAGAACCGAAATAGAGATTAATTATTTTGGAACATTGGCAATGTGCCGTGCTTTTGCTCCAATTCTCAAAATGAATGGCGGTGGTGCAATTATCAATATGCTAACCATTTTAGCAAAGGTCAACCTGCCTGCAAACGGCTCCTACTGTGCAGCAAAAGCTGCTACCTTTTCCATGACTCAAGGGGTGAGAGCTGAGTTAGCAAATCAAGGAACCCTTGTTATTGGTGTAATGCCAGCTACAGTAGATACGGGAATGAGTAAAGATTATCCTCCACCAAAAGTTTCTCCCGTAGAAGTTGTTAGGGAAGCACTACAGGCAGTTGTGAACGGAGTAGAGGACGTTTATCCTGGTGAACAGGCAAAGGATTTAGCTGCACAGTTGTTGAGTGACCCCAAAGCAGTTGAAAAAGCTTTAGCGCAAATGTTACCAATGAGTTAATTTACTAGTATTTTTGTTTTGTTTGCTAATTATAGTATTAATTTAATACTACTACACACGCGACGATACATTTTTTCAGAAAACGGATAAACTAGATATGACAAAGATTCTGCATGTTGATACTAGTCCTAGAGGACAACGTTCTCACTCACGGACTTTAACTAATAATTTTGTAGCCAATTGGAAAAATAGTTATCTTAACTCCACTATTATTTACCGAGATATCGGACATCAAATTGTTCCCCCAGTCAGCGAAACTTGGATTGCAGCAGCATTTTCTCCTCCAGATACCCACACACCAGAGTTGAATACCGCACTGCAACTTTCCAATGAATTAATTGATGAACTGATTGATTGTGACCGCTATATTTTTAGCGTACCAATGTACAATTTTGGCATTCCCGCAAATTTTAAAGCATATATTGACCAGGTTTGTAGGGTTGGACGCACTTTTGCCGTTAATTTACAAGGTGGTTATGAAGGATTATTAACAGGGAAGAAAATGCTAGTCATTACTGCGCGGGGTGGAAGTTTTCCTGTGGGAACTCCTGCTGCTAGTTTTGATTTCCAAGAACCTTATATTCGGACTATTTTTGGTTTAATGGGTGTTACCGATATTAGCTTTGTTCATGCAGAAAACCTGGCAATGAAAGGTGATGTACGCGAACAATCTTTACAGTCAGCAACAACTAAATTAGCCGCATTAATTACAGAGTGGAGTTAATGCTAAAAGTCAAATTTTCATCTGTTTCAGCAATACTTTTTCTGATAACTACAGGGATAAATTTATTGGGCGCCACAACTCCCTCATTTGCAGATACAACCAACGAAGTTATCTCTGTTACTTCCGTCAGTCAGTTAAAAGATATTCAACCGACCGATTGGGCTTTTCAAGCATTACAATCTTTGGTCGAACGTTATGGTGTAATTGCAGGATACCCCGACGCAAGTTTTAGGGGTAAAAATGCCATTACTCGCTATGAGTTTGCTGCTGGTTTAAATGCCGCTTTGAATGGAATCAATCAATTAATCAGTGCTAGCAAAGAAAATTTAGTGTTATCTGAAGATTTAATCATATTACAAAGATTACAAAGCGAGTTTGCAGAAGAATTAGCAACTTTAAACGCAAGGATTGATGTCTTAGAAACTCGTAATGCAGAATCGTCAGCAAACCAATTTTCTACCACTACTAAATTAACAGGACAGGTAGTGATAGCAGTTAATGCTGGTGAATTTTCTGGAGAAAAAATTATTGCTCCTAGAGGTGCGCTAATTAGTCAAAATGACCCTAATGCAACTTTTATTTACCGCAGCAGTTTGGATTTAAATACCAGCTTTAAAGGTACAGATTTATTAAAAATTCGCTTAGTAACTGGAAGTGATGGTGCGAATGATAACGTGACAGGTTTTCTAGAACCGAATTTTGGTAGTGTTTTAGATTACTCAATTCAAGGACGAAATAATCAAATCAGTCTAGCTCGTTTATATTACAGTTTTGCTCCTATTGCGGATTTAAAAGTCTCGATTGGGCCTGCACTAGTCGCACCCGATTTTGTTGATAAAAACCGCTACGCTAATGTCAGTTTTAAAGACTTTTCTACCCAAGCTTTTACTAACAATTTCATTTTATTACCTAGAGCAGGTGGTGCGGGT
Source organism: Calothrix sp. PCC 7716 (assembly GCF_019977735.1). Lineage (GTDB taxonomy): Bacteria > Cyanobacteriota > Cyanobacteriia > Cyanobacteriales > Nostocaceae > Dulcicalothrix. The sequence goes on from NZ_AP025018.1 coordinate 4,139,723, forward strand.
GCTGTAATCGATTGGCATCCGAAAGGTAGTTCAGTAAAAGTACGAGTAGCTTATATAGCTGGAGATGCAACAAATATACTACCAGATAACCAGCGCTTAATTGGAGGAGGAGGTTCAGAAGATATCCGTTTATTCCCTAACGCTGGAGGTGGTGCAGATGGAGGTTTATTTGGAGACCCCTATCAAGGTTTTGCAGAGCTAGAATATTCCCCCAGTAAAGCTTTTAATGTCCGTTTACAATACAGTGGTGGAAAAATTTTTGGTAGCAGCTTTCAGGGAGTTGGTGTCAATTTTGACTATTATTTAAATTCACAAATTGGTATATTTGGTCGCTACGGTTATGCAAATTATACAAACACTAGTTTAGGTGATATTCATCCTAATTATTGGATGGCAGGATTTAGTTTACAAGATTTGTTTATCAAAGGGGGTATTTTTGGAGTTGCAGTTGGTCAACCTTTTATCGAAAGTGTAGTCGGGAATAGTACGCAAACAAACTACGAAATTTTTTATAATTTGCCTGTGAGTGAAAATATTCGGGTTACACCATTACTACAAATTGTAACAAATCCCAGCAATCAAGATGATAATGGGAGAATTATTAGTGGCACTTTGCGGACAGTACTTTCTTTTTAATTTTTAGTTATTATTAGATTACCACGTAAAGACAATGAACAAAACAAATTCAAGCTCAATTTTTACCAAAGCGACCCTGTTATTAGTTAGCACTCTTACGGTTATGTCAGGTGCAACGATTGCCCCATCCTTACCTGCAATGCGGGAATATTTTTCAAATGTACAAAATGCAGATTATTTAGTGAAATTAGCACTAACTTTACCTGCGTTATTTATTGCATTAGGGGCGCCATTAGTTGGTATTATTATCGATAAGCTTGGGCGGAAACCGTTATTAATTGTTGCGTTAATTCTCTATGGTATTGCAGGAAGTTCTGGTTTAATTCTCAATGATTTGACCTTAATTCTAGTTGGACGAGCATTATTAGGTATTAGCGTTGCTGGAATCATGACGACTGCTACAACCCTAATAGCAGATTACTATATTGGTGCAGCACGAGCGCAGTTTTTAGGACTACAAGCTGCATTCATGGGGTTAGGAGGTGTATTTTTTCTCTCATTTGGTGGTTTTATTGCTGACCAAAATTGGCGTTATCCCTTCGCGATTTACTTGTTCTCTCTACTACTTGTGCCATGTGCTTTGAGCTTTTTAGTAGAACCAGAACGTCACCAACCTATAAACCCAAATCAAGAAATCGTTACAGAAACTCAGAAGTTACCAATTAAACTAGTAATTATTACCTACGGAATTGGCATATTAACCCAGATTGTATTTTATCTAATTCCAGTACAACTACCCTTTTACCTCAAACAATTATTTAATGCAGGTGCATCTCAAAGTGGAATTGCAATCGCACTAGCAACTTTATTGTCAGCAATGGCTTCGCTATTATACAGAGAAATAAAAGCGAAACTCAGCTTTACTGCTATTTACGGCATTGCGTTCTTAAATATGGGTATCGGTTATTACTTTATTAGTATAGGAAAACCATATTTAATTATATTGTTAGGATTAGGAATCGCTGGTTCCGGTTTGGGTTTATTAATGCCGAATATGAATTTTTGCCTCACCTCGGTAACACCAGATGCCATGCGAGGAAAAATTATTAGTGGGGTGACAACATCACTATTTTTAGGGCAGTTTCTTTCACCTTTATTAAGTCAACCCCTGAGTGTAAAAGTTGGTTTAGCTAATACCTACGCATTCGCAGGAGGATTTATGTTCGTTTTAGCAGTAATGGCATTAATCACCTTGTATTATAATTTACATGATGGTAAAATATGACAGTTATCACTAATTTTTAGACTATGAAAATTGCGAGTGATGTTTATCCCTTAAAATACATTATTAGAAAACTTTAATCATTTTATCAGGGTGATTTCAGAATAACATTTCATACTAGTTGCTAACATTGTTAGACAACAGGAATTATGAAAAAACGGTATTTTTTACAAGCTAGTGCAGCAATGGTTGCCACAGCATGGTTATCGCACTATTTTACTGGGAGGTCAAAAGTTATGGCAACTGCAGAGAATGAATTTGAAATCACCAAAACTAACGAAGAGTGGCGCCAAATTTTAACACCTGAACAGTTTCGCGTGTTGCGTAAACATGAAACTGAAGCCCCTGGTAGTAGTCCTCTTGACAAACAATACAATAAAGGTACTTATGCATGTGCTGCCTGCAAATTACCACTTTTTACATCTCAAACCAAATTCAACAGTCATACAGGATGGCCCAGTTTCTATGAACCTGTTAGTGGAGCGATTGCCACAACTATAGACTCAAATGTTGCCACGTCTGCCGCAAATCCAAGCGCTTGCCAATCGAATTTTTGCCACGATTCCAGTACTTGCGATATTTTATCTTGATTACGGGCTACAATTACTACTTCGGCGCCTAGTGAGAGAAATTCCTCGGCAATTGCCAATCCAATACCTTTTGTTGCTCCTGTAAGCAGAGCTTTTTTCCCGGTCAGTGTCCAGCGTTCAGTAAAAGTCTTTGCAAGCAGATAATTCATCTAAAAGCCTCTGGAAATGTGGATAACTTGCGACTTGAACTGCAAGGATAAAACTAAAGATGCTTCTACATCGGCATGACATGAGTTTATATTCTACTCGTTTGCAGGATAAAAAGGTTTCAACCGTTGCGTAAATCAGTTGCAGTAATGCCTTCTAGAGCTAAACCGTAACCAATTCCTTCACTGACCAGTCGCTTGATCCGCTGTGTAAGAGCAACACGAGTATAGCGAAGATTGAGGGTGGGTTGCTTGGCAAGCTGTTTTGCCAGTTCCCAAGCACGGTCTAAAAGTTTGTGGGATGGCAAAACTTCATTGACGACTCCCAATTCATGCGCTTGCTGGGCAGTGAGTGTTTCTTGAGTCAGCAAGAAATAACGACCACGAGACGAACCTAATACTAGAGGCCATAGAATGTGGACTCCATCGCCCGGTACAATACCTGCATTTAGGTGAGGCATATCTTGAAATACCGCATTCTCAGAAGCAAGAATAATATCTGTTGTTAGTATGTATTCAGTATGCAGTAGAGCCGGGCCATTTACCGCGCTAATAACTGGGACTTCAATATCTAACAAGTTTTGCAACACTTTCCTACCTTCCCAGAAGGTTTTGTCCCACTCACGGGGATTGGTTACATCACCCAGACTAGCGAAATCAATTTGCGCCATCCAGGAATCCCCTGCACCAGTCAGAATCACCACTCGGTTATCGCGGTCACGACTAATGTCGTAAAAGGCATCTGGAAACTCCCGATGTGTTTTTCCCGTAAAGATTAGAGAGTCTCCATTTGTGTGCATCTGAACTTCCAAAATACCGTTTTCATCGCGCTTGAAGCTTAGATTTTCGTACTTACCAAAATAATCTGGCTGGGTTGTTGAAGTCATGACACATCAAGTATTTATAGATTTGTCTAAATCACAGTAGTAAGCTTATCTTTGGAGTGGCTTAAATGTCCTTAATCGAAAGTCGTGTTAATTTACTATACTAAAGACAAGGTTGAATCAGGCGCCTGCCACTAAAAAAGATAGTTTTAATACTGACCGAGAAAAAATAATAGTCACCTTTCACTATAGGTAGTTCCTAAACTAGACTTGCGATCAGGTCAAAAATAAACTAATCAATCTATTATTGATTCTATGCTTTCTGCCTTGGTATAGTTTGATTGGTTTTCCCAAGAAGGAATTATTAGATAGCTGAAAGAAGGCGCCTACTCAATGGAAAATGTCTTTTTTATTTTTTATAAATAATTTAGAGGCTTTGATGCCAAAACAGTGTGCCAAGAACATCCTTAAATCTTAAATAGTATATATAAATATTCTGTGAAAACACTTATGACAAATCTGACCCAAGAAGAAATTAGATTAGAACAAGCCCGGAATCATCAAGTCGAATGGCGGAAGTGGGGGCCATATTTAAGCGAACGTCAATGGGGAACGGTACGCGAAGACTACAGCCCAAACGGTACTGCTTGGGATTATTTTAGCCATGACCAAGCGAGATCGCGCGCCTATCGTTGGGGTGAAGATGGCATTTTTGGCATTTCCGATGACCATCAGCAATTGTGTTTTGCAATTGCTTTTTGGAATGGACAAGATTCAATTCTTAAAGAAAGAATCTTTGGATTAAGTGGAAATGAAGGCAATCATGGGGAAGATGTTAAAGAATATTACTTTTATCTTGATAATACTCCCACCCATTCCTATATGAAAGCGCTTTACAAATATTCTCAAAAAGCGTTTCCTTATTCTGAATTAGTTCAGGTAAATCAACACAGAAGTCGCCAAGAATCAGAATTTGAACTGCTAGACACTGGTATATTTGATGAAAATTGTTATTTTGATATATTCGTTGAATATGCTAAAAATACTGCTGAAGATATTTTAATTAAAATTACAGTAGCGAACAGAGCATTGGAAGCAAAGCAGCTACATTTGTTACCAACGCTTTGGTTTCGCAATACTTGGTCTTGGGATGGGGAAACAAATAAACCCACATTACAAGAGCTTAAATCAGCAAATTCCCTAAATATTATTGAAGCTTTTCACCCAACTTTAGGAAAAAGATGGCTCTACTGTGAGGACAAAAGCGAATTTTTATTTACAGAGAATGAGACTAACTTAGAAAAGCTGTTTGGCGCTCCTAATACTTCTGCTTATGTAAAAGATGGAATTAATGATTATATAGTACATGGTAAAACAGAAGCAGTCAATCAAGAAAAAATAGGTACAAAAGCATCAATCAATTATTTATTAACAGTTGGTGCTAGTGAAACTAAAATTATTAGATTGCGATTAAGTAATATACAAAAATTAACAGAAGCTTTTGGTGAAAACTTTAATGAAATATTTTTTCGTAAACAGCAAGAAGCAGATGAATTTTATCAACGCATCACAGCATTTGATATCAGCAAAGATATGCGAAATGTGCAAAGGCAAGCATTTGCTGGAATGTTGTGGAGCAAGCAATTTTATTATTACGATGTAGACAAGTGGCTCAAAGGTGATTCAGTTACACCTCCACCACCCATAGAGCGCAGAAAAGGCAGAAATCGCGAGTGGGTTCACCTCAACAACGAGGATATTATTTCCATGCCTGATAAATGGGAATATCCTTGGTTTGCAGCATGGGATTTGGCATTTCACTGCATTTCTTTAGCAATGATTGACCCAGATTTTGCTAAAAATCAACTGGACATTTTAACGCGAGAATGGTTTATGCATCCTAATGGGCAACTTCCTGCCTATGAATGGGCGTTTAGTGATGTAAATCCTCCCGTTCACGCTTGGGCAACTTGGCGTGTTTATCAGATTGAGCAGAAAATGTATGGACGTGCAGATAGACAATTTTTAGAACAAGTTTTTCAAAAGCTATTGCTAAATTTTACTTGGTGGGTAAATCGTAAAGATGCTGAAGGTAATAACGTGTTTCAAGGGGGGTTTTTAGGTTTAGATAATATTGGTGTATTTGACCGTAGCACAGCTTTACCCACAGGTGGATACATAGACCAATCTGATGGTACAAGTTGGATGGCGATGTATTGCTTGAATATGCTGACTATTGCTTTAGAATTAGCAAAAAATAATCCAGTTTACGAAGATATTGCTACTAAATTTTTTGAGCATTTTCTTTACATTGCTGATGCAATGAATCACATTGGCGAAAAGGGAGATAGTTTATGGAATGAGTCCGATGGCTTTTTCTACGATATATTACACTTAACTGAAAGACAGATACCTCTAAAAGTTCGGTCAATGGTAGGCTTAATTCCCCTCTTTGCAATTGAAACAATTGAGCCAGAAACATTAAATGAACTTTCTGGCTTTAGAGCTAGATTTGAATGGTTTATTAGAAACCGTCCTGATTTGCAAAAAAATGTTGCTTGTCTACAATCAAAGGGTGTATGTGCTACCAGATTATTGGCAATTGTTTCTAAAGATAAATTGCAGCGCATCCTACAAAAACTTCTCGATGAGAATGAGTTTTTTGGAGATTATGGTATTCGCGCACTTTCAAAATTCCATGCCAAATATCCTTACAATTTTGATGTTAATGGTGCTAAATTTAGTGTAAATTATGAACCTGCAGAATCTAAGAGTGGCTTTTTTGGTGGTAATTCTAATTGGCGTGGTCCAATTTGGTTTCCGGTAAATTTTCTGCTTATAGAATCTTTACAAAAATTTTACTATTATCTGGGAGATGATTTTAAAGTTGAATGTCCCACAGGTTCAGGCAAAATGATGACTCTTTGGGAAGTTACTACAGAATTATCGCAACGATTAATTAATATTTTTCTTAGAGATGATTCTGGTAAACGACCTATTTATGGCGGAACAGAAAAGTTTCAAAAAGACCCTTATTGGCGAGACTTTATTCTATTTTATGAATACTTCCACGGCGATAATGGAGCCGGAATTGGCGCCAGCCATCAAACTGGATGGACAGGTTTAGTTGCAAAATTAATTCAGCAATTTGGTGAACGCTTTGACGAAAGCTCTTGAAGATACTTGGCACCCGCCAGACAAAACAACACTTTTAAACTGCAAATATAGCACTTTTTACATCTTAAAAAGTAAGGCAAAAATAAAAGTTAAAAACCAAATGCTGTAAATCGTCCAAATTTAAACACTCAGTTAAATAATTACTAAATTACCTCAAGTACAGAAAAATACCTGTATTTAGTTAATTCATCCCGCATTTATGCAACACTGAAAAACGAACCACAAAGGACACAAAGGGCACAAAGAAAGGGAATTCTTTCAAGTTGGTGTAAGTGTTTCAAGGTTCAACTTTAACCAAAGTGCCAACCTTTACTTTATCAAACAGCGCCATTACATCTTTATTGTGCATACGGATACAACCATGAGACACGGCTTGTCCGATTAATTGTGGCTGATTTGTACCGTGAAAACCTATTCGACTTTTACCGTCAGTCCAAATACCTATCCAGCGCGGTCCTAATGGGTTTTCGGGTCCGGGTTGAATAATACGTCCAGTTTTAAAGCTTTTAAATATGGGATTAATTTCTTGCTCGAATACCCGGTAAGTTCCTTTAGGAGTTTCCCAACCAGATTTGCCAACAGCTATCGGGTAATTGGCGATAATTTCTAGACCACGATATACATATACAATTTTGGCTCTTAATTTAACCACTAGATGAATCTCATCAGCAGCAGGTTCGGCATCGACTTCTTGTCCTGGTTTTTTCAGTTGTTCTGTACTAACACTCGCAGGCGCCTTTTGTGACAACACAGTTGCATGTGACCTAGCAGAGAGTGTCAATGCAGTAATTACAGTAATAATAAGGGGAGCAAAAGCAATTAATCCTTTTACTAAATTCCAGGTACGCATAACTTAACGGCAGTATTATATTTTTAATTTTTTGCAGATAGCTAAAAAGCCACACTTACATATAACATGTTGTGGCTATACTGACAATGCACAGGTTTATGGACATGGTAAGATGAATTTCAAAAACGATTAATAGCAGAAGTAACTAAAAAGCAACTTTTGCTCGACAGAATCTATAATAGTTATATTCTGGGTAGTATTTCCCAGGAACAATACAAGAGGGCAATGCTAATCATTAACGGATTATGCCAAGCGCGAAACAACGATGCTTACTCAGAGTATACAAAGTTTTATGTCAAATCCAGAGGAATTTGTGTTGGGATTAAATCATTCAGAAATTAATCGCATCCTAGAAGAAGCAATGAAATTAGAATAGATGTAATAAATTAAATTAATCTGGTAATCAAATGTCCCAATTTGAAGCAATTCAAGCAGCATATCAAACTTTTACCGACCAGTTTCAAAGCGCTGTTATCTGCACCGTCAGTCAAGATGGACTTCCAAACGCTAGCTATGCACCGTTTGTAATGGATGATAGGAAAAATATCTATATATATGTTAGTGGTCTTTCGACTCATACACAAAATCTAAACGTTAAACCTCTAGCTAGTGTCTTGTTCATCGAAGACGAATCTAAAACCCAACAGATGTTTGCTCGGCGCCGTTTAAGCTATGATTGTACAGCAACTTTGGTCAATAGTAGCACTGCGACATGGATTCAAACCGTATCAAACTTTGAATCAAGATTTGGCAATATTATCCAGATGTTACGCGACTTGCCAGACTTCCGCATTTTCCAGCTTACCCCAACTTCTGGTCGATTTGTCGTTGGTTTCGGTGCCGCTTATGATGTTGATGCGAATGATTTAAACAAATTAATACACGTAACTTCTTAGTGCTGAGTGGAAAGTGCTGAGTGCTGAGTTGAGTTAGGAGTTAGGAGTTAGGAGTTAGGAGTTAGGAGTTAGGAGTTAGGAGTTAGGAGTTAGGAGTTTAGAATAATAACTCAGCACTCAGCACTCATCACTCAGCACTCATCACTCATCACTCATCACTCAGCACTCATCACTACTCTTACTAGCTATTTTTCTAGGTTGTTTCTAGCCAATTTTCTGATGTGGCGCCTTTATGTAATGAGCAATGATATAGAACATGTTGAGTTGTATCTATATATGTCTGTATCTTCAAATACTCCTAACTTGCTTTTGTCACTGTCTCAAAGTTTAGCTGATATTGTTGAACGAGTAAAAGGCGCCGTCGTTTCTGTAAATACAGGTAGAAGGTTTTCGCCTAGTGGAATACACTGGCGTAATGGTATTATTGTTACTTCTGATGAGTCGCTACATAATAGCGAGGAAGTTACTATTACTGTAAGTGGTGGAAGAACTGTAGCAGCTAAATTGTTAGGTCGTGATGCTACTACCGATGTAGCGGTTTTTCAAATTGATAATTCTGATATTCCTGTTGCTAGTATTGGTGATGCTACAAGTTTAAAGGTTGGTCATTTAGTATTGGGAATGGCACTTGGGAAGGAAGGTGATATCAAAGCAGCAATGGGAACTATTAGTGTTTTACAAGGCGCCTGGAAAAGTATGAGTGGTGGTAATATAGACCAATTCATTCGTCCTGATATTACTTTATATCCCGGTTTTGCTGGTGGGCCACTCGTAGATGCAAATGGTGATGTAGTTGGTATGAATACATCTGGACGACGTGCAACTGCTTTGACTATTCCTTCAAAGACAGTTAACCGTGTAGTTGACCAGTTAGTTGCAAAAGGAAGAATTGCCAGAGGTTATTTAGGTGTAGGAATGCAACCTGTACGTCTACCACAAAACTTGCAAACTGTACTTAATATAACAGGTGATGGTGGAGTAATTGTAGTTAATATCGAAAATAATGCACCAGCAGAACAAGCTGGTATATTACTAGGAGATATTTTAATCGCATTTAATGGCGCCCGCGTTAAAGATACAAATGATGTTTTAGCATATTTGAATCAATCACAATATGTTAATCAAACGATATCAGTACAACTTATTCGCGGTGGTGAGTTGGTCAATTTGACAGTCACCATAGGTGAGCGACCATTTTAATCTATCTTCTAGAACAGGCATCCCTGCCTGTTGATTTTAATTTTTTAAATTCTAATGCGGAGGTGATATGATTCGCGTGTTGGTGGTTGCTGCATCACCCATAGTTCGGGCTGGTCTAGCAACTGTTTTAGCAGAAAGTCCTAAATTTCAAGTTTTTACAAGCGGCACCAATCTAGATGTACTTACCCAAATTAACGAACAGCAACCTGATGTATTGTTGCTTGATTGGAATGATGATAGAGAATTTTGGGATATTGTGCAATCACCAAATTCTATACCAATTATTATAATAGCATCGAATGAACAGCTTGATTTTAACTTGATGCTACGTTCTGGTGTACGAGGTATATTGTCACCCGAATCGCGCGAATCAGAAATTATTCTTGCAGTTGAGACTGTAGCAGCGGGTATGGTAGTTTTTCATTCAGAAATGATTGACTATTTACTCGCTGCGTCTAGTTTGAGTACAGAAACAATGCCAACTAATGTTAATCAAGTACTAACTTCTCGCGAAATAGAAGTATTACAGTTACTTGCTTCAGGTAGTGGTAACAAATCCATTGCTCAAAACCTACATATATCAGAACATACAGTCAAATTTCATATTTCGTCAATTTTCCAGAAACTAAATGTCTCCACACGTACCCAAGCAGTAGCTGTGGGTATACGTTTAGGATTAGTCATGCTGTAGTACTTGTAATTTTGTATACTAAAAGCGAACTAATCCATAATAGCTGCTTACAGCTATTATAAGAATAACTACAACTCCCACAATGACACTAACTGTAAGTTGGGTAGAAGCTTTTTTGTCAGCAGTTTCGTTACTTTGTAATGATTTTTGGGTTTCGTTAGGATTCATAGCACATTTACCTACATTCACTTAATAACTAGTTTGTAGTAATTACTTATAACTACATCTAGCTTCAGAAATAAGCCAAATGTTTTACATAGAGCAATCATATTTAAGACCAAATTGCATGTATAATAAAACACGTATAACTAAGTATTGACGTATTTTTACATAAAAGTCTTTCTAAGTAAAGTTACTGCATACAGTAATAAAAAAATATACTAAATTCCGGAGATATATTTTTGTCTAAGTAATACTCAGTAGCACAATGAAAAATAAGGTAGTTAAATTGCTATCTTTATTTAAATCTGGGCTGTAAACCAACTTTTGAAGAATTGAACTACTGAACTTTAAGCTAATTGAATAGCTCAAGTTAATCTTATTTGCTGTCGTATATGCAGGAATACAGGCACTTTAGGCTGTATAAAAAGCAGCTTTGAGATATTGTAAAAGCTTAATTAAAGTAGCAAATTTTACAAAGGTTAATTCAATCAAATAAATAAAGGGAGAATTTCGATGAAAGTTAACGTGAAAATATCAATTGCTGTGGTTGCTTTAGTCGCCAGCACCTTTGGCTTTGCTTCCAAGTCCTTTGCAGAGACACAGACAGGTATACAAAATAGTTCAATCAATAGTGATTTTCAGTTAAATAATGCTGACAAAACTAATCCTGCTGCTGCTGCTGCTGTATTTTCTACAGATGCGGAAGGAAATATTACTCAAGGTGCTGTTTCTGCATCTGTTGGTAAAAACAGTGCAGGCGCCGCAGCAGTAAGTGGCACAGTTTTGAATGAAGACGGAGATACTGTTACGAATGTTAATGCTGCTGCCGCTTTAGGTAGTGACAAAACTTCAGGTCTTAAAGTTAATCCCGAATCCGGAACTATTGACTTTACAACAACAGAACTAGAACTACCCCAGTAGACACTGGTAGTAAGGTGGGCACTGCTAGCCCTGTCAAGGTGAGCATGGGTACTAACCATTTATAAGGGTTTTAGCCTTTCACTGATTAAAATTTGAAAGCAAAAAATAATATTTGCGCTCAATTTTATATTCCAGAGTTGGGGGTACAACGTAAGAATAAGGCTTTTATCTAGTACTGTATTGGTACACCTTGACAGGGCTAGGTGGGCACTGCCCACCCTACTACTAAAAATATTGGTTTGTAGGCGCCACCTACAAACCTATCAGATAATCTTTTATGTTATGAATATTACTAATAAAAAAACTAAACTTGGGCTGTTATTTACTTCAGCGACTATACTTGTTCCTAGAATAGGTTACGCTCAAACTACCACTGATTTATCTGAACTGGATAAATTAAGTAATCAAGAAGACCTAACATTTGATTCTAAATTCAGTACTCAGCCTAATCCGATTCAAGAAACTTCGCCTTCTGTCTCACAACCAGAATTGGCGCCAGTTGAAGTATTTAACCATAAAGGTAAAGCCGCTGATTTAATCTTAAACAATACCTTTATCCAACCTGAAACCGCATCGGCGCCAGAATTATCTACAATACAAGAAAATTCTAATTTAGAACCAATAAATGCTAACAACAGTATTTCTCAAGCTTGTTCTCCTATAAATATAGAACAACCCGAATTTAGTCAAAGTGGTAAACAGTTTTGTAAACAAGATAATAGTAAAGACAAAATAAAAATTCAGCCAGATGTTGTTGACTTAAACACCAATAAAAATTTTACTATTCCACCACGGTCAATACAAAATGAGAAAGATATAAGTATATTTACTACTAACATGTCATTAAATGGTACACAAATTAACCATTTAACAAAATGGCAGTTATCAACAGGTGCAAATTTTGCTGATAAAACAAATGCTTATTTTGATGTCAATGGACTGATTAGAATTAATAGCCAACTTGAAGAAAGCTTAACTAAAGATAATATTTTTACTGTAGAACAGCGTAGTAGTTATATTCAATTTCAAACCGCGCGTAAAAAGCGAGAAATTACAGTTAACAAAATTGAGCCACGAACAGTGCTTGGTACAGAAATTCAATTAAGCATGATTGGTTCATGTTTAGATGCGAATAATAATGCTGGTAGTCAGTGTACATATCTTCCTGGTCTTGTTACTGATAAAAGTACTATTCCAGAAAGCACATTGTTTCCTTCAAAAATCCTTCAGAACTCAAAATTTGGTGATGTTGTATCACCAGAGTCAGTTGAAGCTATGAAGCAACCGGGTTTTCAAAAGGGTGCAAACGGTGACCAATATGGAATAGATTTATATTTTCCTAACGCAGGTAGCACTTATGGTAATGCTCAATCAAATCAAACATCGGTTTCGAGAACAGAAGATATTGAAAATACGCTAGTAGGTATTTACTCGAATGTTAGAAGAATTGTCAGAGCAAATCACAAAGAAGCTGTGATTGGTCGTACCGTTCGAGGATTTGGAGCAATTGCAGGAGATAAAAATGCGCTGCTGAATTCAGCTTTTCAGTTGACTGGTTTGTTATTACCCGATGCTGACCCCCAAATTGAAGGTAGTGACAAGCCTTATAATAAAAATATTAACGTTAATTTATTTTTCGCAGCAAACAACACGCGCATCCCAGCTAATAGTTATACTTTTTATCATTCAGGTATTGGCAAAGCTAAGAGTCCATACAAAGATGCCAATAATGTCAATCAAATACCTGCTGCCAACTTTGACAGTATATGGATTGGTGTTTCCCCTGTTAAAAAATATACCTTTTCTTCCAAATCACGTTATGAATTAACCAGTCCAGCCAAGATATTATCAGCAGCAGGCGCCGAAGGTGGATTGAATTCTAATATTAATATTGCAAGTAATATCAACGGGCAAAATTTTTCAAACTATTTGATGAAAGATTTCTACAGTCAAATTTATTTACAAGTATTTAGTCATGATGCGAATTTTCACACCACGACTAAATTTATCGAAGAAACAAATTTCTATCCTCATATTAGTATTACTGGCAACATCACAACCCTAAACAATATTTGGAAATATTACGGTGGGATGATTGGTGGTGAAAAAATCAATGCTTACGTAGGTACAGATTTTACCCAATATACAAAAGACGGTTGGACGTTTTCTGGTGGCGCCATTGGATATACCAATCCTGACAATGATTATTATAGCCAAGTATTAGGTAATGTTTCTAAAAAAATTAGCTTGGGCAAAAATTCCAATTTAGTTTTATCAACCGGGTTTAACTACGCAATTGACCGTAAAGCAGAAATTGACAGATTTATAGTCAAGTCTCCAGGTAGTTCTGTAACATTAGGCGCCAGAGCAAATCTTGGTGACGTTTCACTCGGTTTAGTCAACTATTTTGGCGCCCTCCTCCCAAATTCTATTGCTAACACTCTACTCGCTGATGTTAGTTGGAAATTGAGTAATAACTTCCTAATTTCAGGATATTATACTCCTATCAATGAGAGTAATAACCGCTCACGATTCGGCGCCAGTGCTAGATGGAAATTGGGTGATAAACAAAACAGTCCGATACTCTCTTTTGGTTGGAATAATAATGAGTATAATTTAGGTAGTGACCCACTAGGAAATAAATTAGGCGCCACAGATAATGTATTCAGCATCATGCTCAAATTTGCAGGATTTTAAACATTCTTGTGTCTTGTGGAGCGGGCATCCTTGCCCGCCCTTTATATTAAACACTCAAGAGACAGGCAGGGATGCCTGTTCCACAAGAGGTACTATTTAATTAGGTTTTTGACCTGGTTTATGATGCTTACTGGGTCAATACCTTGATGTGGGAACTGTTCCCAAAGTCCACCACAACCTTCTTTGTGGGTGGCAAGGTAGTTATATTTAGGAGTATAACCGCGTTCTAGTAACCAAGAACCGAAACGACTTCCTAAACCTGTGCGACGGTTAAATGCTTCTACTACCAAAACGAAAGGCGCCTTACCAATTTTCGCTATCATTTCTTCATCGACAACGTTTAAAGTCGGTTTGTTGATTAACCCTACATCTATTCCTTCTTGCTTGAGACGTTCGACTGCATCTAGCGCGCGGTATAAACCATCGCCAAAGCTAACAATATAACCTTGTGTTCCTTCGCGTACTACTTCATCTTTGCCAGGAACGAATTTATAGCTATCTCCAAACAACTCTTTACCATCGTTACCTTTAATTGTCGGTACTTTAGAACGAGTTGAGAAAATAAATCGTAGTCCTGGGTCAGAGAATATTGCTTCTACACAAGCTGTCATTTGATTTGTGTCTGCTGGGAAGTATAGATGTGTTGGATGACCATCATCTAAACCGTTGTCGGCAAACATATTATTTAAACCAAAGTGACAGGTGTTATCTGCCATGTCATCGATACCCGCATGAGAAAAGTGACATAACACGTTCGAGTAGTTCAAGCGTGCCATCGTAATTTCGGATATACACATTTCTAAAAATGCCGAGAATGTGGCGAAAATTCCTTGCTTCCCAGCTTCCATACCAAACCCAGCAGCAGCAGAGAAGTTACCACGCTCCATAATACCCGATGGTACAAACACTTCTGGATATGCATCGTGAATTTTCTTCAAACCACATGACCCTTCTAAGTCACTATCGATAACTTTGACTTTTTCCTTACGTTCTGCTTCGCTCATTCGACTTAATATATTTACCACCGCTTCACCAAAGACGTTACGGTTGGCGCCCCATTTATCGCTAGAACCAAGGAATGTATAAGTTTGTTTGGGTTTTTCGATATTTTTGAGGTATTCGACTGCTGCACTGTGTCCGCGCGCTTCTAAATATTTAATTGCTAAATCTACAGATATTACATCATGACCATGAGTTGAGCCTTCTAAACCTTCAATTGCCGGACACATTGGACGCTTGTTAATAACAGCTATTGGTCCTGGGGTATTTACAGCTTCACACAAACGACGATATAAATCATCTATATCTTCCCCGTCTCCCTCTAATACTTTTATACTATGACCTTCTAGAGTTTTAGCAACACTAAAGCCAGGTAGATATTTAGATGGGTGTCCAGCTATTGTTACATCATTATCATCAATGATTAATTTTACATTCAAATGTAAAGCGGCAGCTAAACGCGCGGCTTCAGCATCGTTACCTTCTTGTTGTGAACCATCAGAACCTAGACAGAAAACTGTTTTACCAGGATTTGCCATTGCTACACCGTTGACGTAAGGCCACATGTGACCCAGGCGCCCAGAACTAAATTTTACACCAGGAGTTAAGCCAAGTTCCGGGTGTCCTGGTAATTTAGAATGTGCTTCGCGATAACGTAGAAGTTGCTGTTCTGGTAAATCACCATGCAACGCTGACATTAAATATTGAGTACCAACTCTATGTCCAGCCTCATCAAAGAATATGGGCACAAACTGATCAGCGGCGCCACGAAAAAATGCATCCAGAATCATTACCTCTGGGACTGTATCGTAGGGTCCACCCGTGTGACCACCCACTCCTCTAGCTGCTCCAGTGGCAGTGAAAAACACTATCGCATCGCGACAAAGTTGAATATTCGCTTTCAGTGCTTCTCTTTGTTCTGCTGTCAGTGTCGTATTTGCCGGATTGAGCGATAAATATTTGTAGGCGCCAAGATTTATTGGAAATTGAGTTGTTGTAGTCATAATTTGTCAACGGGTTGAATAACGCGAAAATGTTTGCTATGAACTTTTTGAGCTTATGCTATGAGTATAAACTCACAAACGTGCAATTTCAAGAAAAAAAACGCAACTTCCCGAAAATTAATTATGTTGACTGCCGAACGAAGACAATTTATCTTGGAAATTCTTCGTCGTGACAAAAAGGTGCTTTCTTCCGAACTCAGTGCTGTTCTCAAAGTTTCAGAAGATACGATACGTCGCGATTTAAGAGAATTAGCTGAAACAGGTTTATTGCAGCGTGTGCATGGAGGCGCCTTATTAAGTTCTCCTGCAACAGCGAGTTATGCCGATAGAATACAGCAGGCGCCAGTAGAAAAGGAAGCAATAGCACGCGCGGCAGCTTCGTTAGTACGTCCAGGTCAAGTGATTATTTTAGATGGTGGTACAACAACGCTAACTGTAGCGCGGCATTTACCTATAGATTTACAAGCCACAGTGATAACAAATAGTCCACCAATTGCTGTAGCTTTGGCAGAACATGCTCATATTGATGTTGTAATGTTGGGTGGACAGCTTTATAAAAAAGCTTTAGTCAATGTCGGTGCTGCGACTGTTGAAGGATTACAGATGATACGTGCGGATTTATGCATGTTAGGAGTATGTAGTTTGCATCCAGAAATTGGCATTAGCGTCACTAATTTGAATGAAGCTCATGTCAAACGGGCGATGATAAAGAGTGCTGCGGAAGTAGTCGGATTAGCAACTGCTGCAAAACTCGATACTGCGGCGCCTTATATAGTTGGGTCAATACATGCTTTAACTTATTTAGTCACGGCGCCTGTTGTACCATTAGAGGTGCTAACTTCCTATAAAGATTTAGGCTTAACAATAATCCGTGAAGATTTGTCTTGTAGCACAGGCTTCTAGCCTGTGCAGTGACATAATATTTTTACCACAGAGCCACGCTCGTACACAGAGTAAAATGATGAATAGCTTTGATAATAAAAGAAAATGGATTGGTTATGAGGTAATAACAGAAAGAGGTGTACTGTTGGGATGGGTAAAACAAATCAAACTTGATGCGGTTAGAACCAATCAGGCTACCATTACCATAGCCATTATTCCTATTTATTACCTTCCAGATATACTATCCAGCACCTATGAATTTTCTGGGTCTACGAAACCACTACGACCAAGCCCAAAACCCAACGATAGCGCGGAAAACGAAATATCACTAGATTAATTGAGGTGTTTGATAGACTTGAAATTTTCCGCGACTTTGCTTTAATAAAACTTTACAAAGGTCTAAATTGTAGCAGAATTATTAAAAAAACAATTATACTCATAATTAACAACCAGTTCTATAGGTGTATATATGGATGTAAAATTAAATTTCACAGCAGAAGAAAGAAAGAAATTGCTAGAAGAAATGCAACTCCTTGAGCATAAGATTAGTATTTATTCTTGGGGACTACGAGGTTTAAGAACTTATGTAAGTGGCGTTTTTACGTTACCACTAACAAATTTTATGCAGACGATTGGTTATAATAAAAAACTTATTAATTTAAAGAAGTCGGACACCGTAATTCTTAATATTGGTTGTAGGGATGATATAAATAATGATTACATTAACGCCGAACTATTTCCTTCACTAGGAGAGATGTGGAGAATTGTAAGCGGCAAGCAGAAAATAAAATATGATTTATTTTTGAATATCTGTAATGAAGATAAAAATCTTTTAGAAGTCGCTGATGGAATTATTTTAAGTCATGTATTAGAACATATACCTTTAAATTTAGCACTTGTTGCTTTAAAAAATTGTTTTAAGTATTTAAAAAAGAATGGATGTATACGTATTTGTGTTCCATATTTAGGAAAATACCAACATCCGCCAGATACACCTTATGAAAAAGCAAAGAATATGTTAGCTATAAACACTGTAATTTATTGTTATGGTCACAAAGTAATGTATAATGCTGAACTGCTGAAATTACTAATGGCAGAAGCTGGATTTAGCCAAATTGAAGAAGTTAATTTTGGAGAAGGTTTGCTTAGGGTGTCAGACCTTCCTGAACGTGAATCAGAATCAATATATTTGACTGGTGTCAAAATTTGATTTTAGCATGAATAAGTTAACTATCTTATGGGATGGGCGCCTATATTGCCCGTCCATTGCTGCATTCATAAATGCCTCTGTCCAAATAGCGACTTTTATTGTCGTAATTTTTATAATTGGAATCCCTGCAATTACGGATGTAAATAAGTTTATCGACTTGGCAACTCACAACCCTTTCCCCATACTTATCGAAGATTTATTAAAGTTTCTTTCTGCTGCACTCACCTGCGTGTTGATTTGGGTTTTTTATCAAAATTTGCATTCCTCTCGTCCAAAATTAATGTTTCTGGCTAATGTCTTTGGCTTTCTCTCTGTTCTATGTTTAGTCACAAATGCAACATTGAGTTTTTATACGATATTACAAGCTGCTTCTTATACTCAAGCGACAGATGAACTAGGTAATCAACTCAATACTAGTATTGGTGTACTTGGAGTAGGCGCCATTTTTTTTAATGGTGTATGGTATTTACTGGTGAGTTGGTCTGCACTCAAAAATGAGAAATTACCCAAATTGTTCAGTTATCTTGGATTAGGAATAGGAATTGTTAGTTTGATACCACTGTTAGGAATATTTGTTTTAGTTCTGAGCGTGATATGGTCAATTTGGTTGGGTCTATTACTTTTGAAACAAAAGCCTACCGCTATACCAAAACGTTTAAATGCTCGGTTCGTCTTTGGGTTGCTAGTTCTCTGATATTTTTTCCAGCCTTATTATAATTTTGTCAGTTATACAAAACCGTGCAGCTAATAGCTAGGAGCGTTGATATACATTAGGGCGCCGTCTTTATATAGTGCGGTCGTATCTTAGCAGAATTTGCCCCTAGGAGTGCATAAACCCCTGACACCGGACATAAGTAAGAGTACAAGCTTAAAACTTATACGAAACAATCATGAAATCGAACTTTAATTTTCCCGTGCGTAGGGACATGAATGTTCATGTCCGCTCGTAAATTTTGAATTTTCGAGGTCAGTTTGCCAGCCCCGATAAAAACTCCCAAGACCTTAGCTCTTCTCAATACGGAAATTTTGAATAATGTGGAGATAAATTATGAAGTTTTTTATGAGTTTTGGTCTTTGCTTGATTTCTAGTTTTGCAATGCTATGCGATGTTGCGAAGGCAGAACAAATATTATTGTTGAACCTCCAATACAAATCTGATAAAACCACGACTAAAGAGATTCATTTTTATGGCAATGACATCGATCCCAATTCTGTATCTATTGACGATCGTTTTTCGTTAACGATCGACGGAAAATCAATTCAGCTACCGAAGCAACTTTATAGACGACTCGATCAGTTAAGACGTAGTTTTAGCTATGACAGCCTTTCAGGAAGTATTCAGCAACCAAAAGAAGAAGAATCAGCTTGTGCATTAGGAGGATCGGCTGAGGGAATTATCCTCAAAGCCCGCTATCTCACTTATAATAACCATAGGATTGTGAAGAATGAAATAAAACCTGTATTTGGTCTAGCTCAAAACTGTCTTTTCACAGATATTTATAAACCAGTTAATTCAAATGCCCAAGAGGATGCTCGAGCGGTATTTGAAATTTTGAATACCCTCAGTTTGCTAGAAGACTAATTGGGCTAGATATAGCGACAATTACTTAGGCAGTGTAGGATGTTTGGTAACTTATAATACTCGAATATCAAGGGTTATATTGAGGTTGTCGCGTTCTGTGACAACAAAACGGCGCCGTGAATAAGTGTTCGCCCTGTAGATGTGCGGAATTGTACGTTAGAGGAAGGTAATAATCTCTCAAACTCGGAGAAAGTTTCCCTTAATCGCGGCATGGAACAGAAGTATATTAGCTTACATCTTGCACATGCCCGCTTATTGAGAATAAGAGAGGTTGTAATGCTTATTCTTACGTAGGGTGGGCACTGCTAGCCCTGTCAAGGTGTACCAATACAGTACTAGATAAAAGCCTTATTCTTACGTTGTACCCCCAACTCTGGAATATAAAATTGAGCGCAAATATTATTTTTTGCTTTCAAATTTTAATCAGTGAAAGGCTAAAACCCTTATAAATGGTTAGTACCCATGCTCACCTTGACAGGGCTAGGTGGGCACTGCCCACCTTACTCAGATTACTACGACACAAAAATAGCATGAATTTTTTTCGGCTAATTTCCCACAAAGTCAACACTTTAGTTTTAACCCTATGCGGGTAAGAACGAAGCCAATAATCTACTAAATACTCAGGTGCAAGATGTAAGGGACTTCCATATTAAAAAAATCTCCACAACATGAAGAATTTATTTTTTGGAAGTCCCTAAGATACGGGAGATATTAGGGAAAAGAATGGTTTGGGCGTGTATCCTTTAATAAATAACGATGGTAGAGTTATAGGTCATGATGGTCAAAATCCTGGTTATGTATCTTTGATGGCATATTTACCCGATGCTAAAATTGCAGCAGTTGCTTTAGTTAACGAACGTAATGACTATTTAGCTATCGACCCAAATAAAATTTTCCAAGGTCGGGTCGTTCCTCCCAAGAAGTGAGAAACAATATTCTGTTAAGCACAATACCTTCGCCAAAATAAAGAGGGCCTTCTGTAGTAGAGTTATGTTTACTAGACTACAACTCAAACATATACAGAAAGCCCATGCCAAATATATTAGCACTATTGGAATGCCTACAGCGACATACGACAAGAACAACTTTGAGACGGTGGGGTCGAATCATACCAGCAATACTAGCTATGAGTGGAAGAATAACTATGCTGGGCATATCACGGTGGTGTGGAAAAGGGGGGAGTTATCGAACAATACAACGTTTTTTTGCTTCATCGCTACCTTGGGCAGTGTTGTTTTGGGTATTTTTTAAAGAACATATATTTAGAAGCAAAGAAACATATATACTAGCTGGTGATGAAGTAGTAATTAGTAAAGCAGGAGAAAAAAGCTACGGAATCGATAGATTTTTCTCATCCTTATATCAAAAACCAATACTCGGTTTATCTTTTTTTACTTTATCGCTTGTAAGTGTGGAGCAAAGAAGAGCATTTCCTATTAGCATAGAGCAAGTTATAAAGCCTAAAGAAGATAAAGCAAAAAAAATAATAGAAAAGCCTAAAGCGACTAAAGATGAGTCGAATAAAGAAGCTGTAAAAAAGAAAGGTGGGCGCCCAAAGGGTAGTAAGACAAGGGATAAGAAAGAAGTAAATTTAACTCCCGACTTTTTACGTATTCGTCGTCTAGTTCAGGATTTACTTAAAAAAATCAGTAATTTTTTACCATTAACCTACTTAGTACTTGATGGTTATTTTGGAAATAATAAAGCTGTAGTAATGGCTCGGCAGCTAGGTTTACACCTAATTTGTAAAATGCGCCATGACTCAGCATTATACATACCTTACGAAAATCCAGACCCTACCCGTAAGTCTCGTCGTAAGTACGGGGAGAAAATAAACTATTCATTTATACCAGAGCGTTTTTTAAAAAAATCTAACATTGAAGATGACATTCGTACAGATATTTACCAAGCACAACTTCTACACAAGGAGTATTGTCAAGCATTAAATGTCGTCATCATAGTACGAACAGATATTAAAACTTGTCATAGAACTCATGCTGTGTTATTTTCCACTGACTTAAATTTAAGCTATGACAAGTTAATTGATTATTACAGTCTCAGATTTCAAATTGAGTTCAATTACCGAGATGCTAAACAATTTTGGGGGCTAGAAGATTTTATGAATGTTGGAAAAACAGCAGTTACAAACGCTGCTAATCTTGCATTTTTTATGGTTAGTGTTTCACAAGTTTTGCTTGTTCATTTTCGGAAATTTAATCCGGATTTTAGTGTTACGGACTTGAAGGCACTGTTCCGAGGTTATAAATATGTTGAGGAAACTATAAAACTCCTTCCCGAAAAACCAGACCCAGTTTTAATGGCAAATATTTTCCACAGAGTTACCAATTTAGGGCGCATACACCCTGCTAGTACTTGCTCCACCAGTTCTTAAATTTGGCGAAGGTATTGAAGCAGTATCAAAATTTTGCTCAAAGAAGGAAAAGGAGAGTGGAGATGAAAAAAGTCGCAGTGTTTGGCAATGCAGGAGGTGGTAAATCTACTCTAAGTAAAAGATTATCGGAAATTTCAGGTTTGCCACTTTATATCTTAGATAAAATTCAATTTAAACCAGGTGGTATTGAGGTTCCACAGGAAGAGTACAAGTGCATCCATCAGAAAATATTAGATGAAGACCAATGGATTATTGACGGATTTGGTTGCATGGAAACTCTATGGGTAAGATTGGATAAAGCCGATAGTTTGGTTTATGTCGATTTACCGATATATATACATTTTTGGTGGGTAACGAAACGATTTGTTACAGGTTACTTCAAATCGCCAGAAGGCTGGCCAGAAAATAGTTCAATATTGGAAAGTTCACTTAATAGCTACCGCGCGCTTTGGCTATGTGAAAGATATCTGGCGCCAAAATATCGTGAGTATATCAAGCAAGCAGAAAGCACCAAAACTGTTTATCACATCAGAACAACCAAACAGATTTCGCAATTTCTCTTCACAATGTCTACGATGCAGCCGATGAATTAACCAGCAGGCTCAATATTCAATTCTTTGAATTCTTTAGGTCAGTTTGACGGGTCTTTGCGTAAGTAGTAGCGCCGACGACGTTGTTCGACAGTCAAAACATCACGAATAGCTAAATAGCGGTCGAATTCTAATTCAGAAATTTTCTTCTGTAACTTGCTCACCTGACTTTGTTGCTTACTAATTTCGGCGGATTTTGCATCTCCTTCTAACATTTTTGTTAAAGTTTGGCTCCGAAGCTTTAATTCTGGAGATAATTTTTCCAAGTCAACTTCATATTGCTGCTGAATTGTTTGAATTTTCTCAGTTTGTTCGGAATTTAAGTTTAGCTTTTGCAATATGCTGTTTTCAAATCGTTCAAAAAGCTTCTCAACAGAATCTCCTCGCGCTTCAAGTTCAGCGAGCGTTTTCTGACCTTATCGATAGTTAATGTAAGGATATTTAATGATTAGCCAAATATATAATGATAATTTATATGACTTTAGTCATAACTTTTCATGACTTTTGATAAATAATTACAACTGTGCAACTGTTTAAATTATAGTTAGGTCATCAAGACAATACTAAGGCACTATAATCCAGGGTAAATAGTTATGTCTAATCAAACTGAAATAAATACGTCTGCAAATTTTTTAGACCCGAACCAATTTCAGCAAACACTGACGGGAAGTCGAAACAATGATTACCTCTATGGTAATAATAAGAACGACTACATCAATGGCGGACTGGGTAGTGATTATCTGTGGGGAAGGTCTGGTAATGATTTACTTATCGGTGGCGCCGGGGATGATTACTTAGTTGGTGGCGTCAATAATGACATATTAAAAGGCAGTTCAGGAAACGATGTTCTTTGGGGTGATAAAGGTAACGACCGTCTTGAAGGTGGTATCGGTAAAGATACACTTTTCGGAGGTTCAGGTAATGACATTGCTATTGACGCAGATGGAGGTGACCGCATTACAGGAGGTAGGGGGAACGATGAATTTTCTATTGGTAATGGGCAACTAGGAAGCACTGTAATAACAGATTTTAAAATTGGTATTGACCAAGTGAAATTCCAAGAATTAGGTATAACCTACGATAAGCTCAGTATTAAAGATATTCAACAAGGAACTGCTATTAGTTTCCAAGGTCGAGAAATCGTTACTTTACTTGGTATCAAAACCAAAGATATCAAGCCCGACCAATTTATCTTTGGCAAAGCTGAATTAGCTGGCGAATTAAAGTCCGCAATTGACCAAGTAATTAATACTACAGGAGTTCCTGGCGCCAGTGTTGCAGTAACAACAACTGATGGCTCAACATGGTTAGGTGTTGGAGGTTTATCTAATATTGCAGAAGTAACCCCAATGCAAACGGATGACCGCTTTTACATTGGCAGTGTTACTAAACCAATGGTATCAACGGTAGTATTGCAGTTATTGCAAGAAGGAACTTTGAATTTAGAAGATACCGTAAGTAAGTGGTTGCCAGACCTTGCTCGGCTAATTCCCAATAGCGATAGAATTACCGTTCGCCAATTATTGAATCACACAAGTGGTGTTAAAGATTACCTTGCTGCTGGTTTGACACAGGATTTGCTCAACAATCCCGCTTTGGGATTTCAACCCTGGACAGTCGAAGAAATACTTACTACATATGTAGCAGGTAAACCAGCAGACTTTAACCCTGGCGAACAATTTAACTATAGCAATACAGGGTATCGACTGCTGGGAGAAATTATCGAAACAGCTACTAATACAACCCTCTCCCAGCAGCTACAAGAGCGTATATTTAAGCCTTTGGGGATGACTAACACATTCTATGATAGAAGCGAGCGCATCAAGGGCGATATCACCCACGGCTATGTGGATTTTAATAATGATGGCAAAATAGATTTTACCAATGACCTCGACACCAGAAATGCTAATTTACTTGATATTGCAGGTTCTGCTGGTGCTGTAATTTCCACATCGGCAGATGTTAGTCGGTTTATTCAAGGTTTAACAGGGGGTGAATTACTGACTCCCCAAGCTTTCCAACAAATGCGAAATGATAACTATCCAGAAATTCCTTATGGGAGAGGACTTTTATCCACCACCCTATCTGACGGAACAGAAGTTGTTGGACATAGCGGTGGAACTCCTGGTTGGAATACCTGGATGCTTTCTTATCCTCAAGTTGGCGCCACAGCAGTTGTCTTAACGAATGGTGTACTAGAGGTCAACCCGAATGTGCTTTTGACCAAAAAAGTTGTTGAGACCTTATCCCAACGATATCCTTTTGACAATGACCCCAGAGGAAATGCCTAAAAAGTTGAAGAATGTAAAAAATTCACACATGAAGCAAGGTGGCGATTATGGATAGCAGCGCTTACAGCAAATTAACAGAACCAGAGCAAGAAATTTTACAATATGCCTAACCTACGAGTTTTGCGAGTTTCTGATTACTTGTATTAAGCTATACCCTTTTACTTTACCAATTACGCGGTATTGTACATGTGAATTTGAAGATTCATTAATTTGACTTTCTTCAACCCAAGCATAATTATTTACTGGTACTTCTCTAAGCGTATCAACTCTTGCTGCTATACTTTTAGTATAAAAATTAATGAGAACTCCTGCTTTATCACCAACATCAACTAAGTGAATGGGAGATGATTTAATTATTGGCGCCACTTTTTCGCTTTCAATAAATTTACGGAACTTTGGGTTATAGTCATTAAAGGCGCCATTATATCCCAGTACTGCTAAACCTAGCCAAACTGGTACTAGCCAACCTGCTAACCAGCAGTTGAAGAATACTTGCTTATTATTAAAACGGTGACGCTGTATCCATAGAATCGGTAAAGTAAACCATCCGGCGCCTAATACTAGAATTACATTTGTATATTTATGGATTTCTGAATTACCTATAGATAACGCAATTACACCTGCAAATAGTAATAAAATACTAACAACGCTAACGCCATAACTTAAATAACGGAGAATTGGTGTTTTTCGATGGGTAAGTGCATCGAGTCCAACAGCAGCAAGTAAGGCAATAAATGGATAAAGACAAAGACTATAGTGTGATAAGCGAGTTGAAATAACGCTGAGTTCGATAAATAAAATTACTGGGAAACCAACTAATATTGATTTATATTTAGCTTGCGGGCGCCGAATAATTATAAACAAACCAAGCAGAGCAAAGAAGAACCAAGGAAAAGATTTAAGCGGAACATTCCATATATAGAAAATAATTCCATTTCCATGTCGTTCTATTGAACCAACTTGAAAGACAAAATCTAATAGCTGTAAAAAACTTCCGGTACCGTAATGCGAATAACTAAGCCAAAGCCAAATAAAAGTGGGAATTAAGCCAACTATAAAGCCTACATAGAAATATAGATTATTTAACAAACGATGGCGCGTATGAAGGGAAATAAAAAAGGGGAACAAAGCCACAATAGGTAAAATAATCATGAAACTGCGGATTAGTAAACCTAAACCAAAACAGAATCCACTCAAAAAGCATAAAATATTATAGTATGTAAAGAATCGTTTAGAATATTGCTTAGGATATAGCTCTGCTTTTAATAAAAGTAAGATTCCCGAAAGAACTAAAAAAATCATTGTGACATCGGGAGTTCCCAAACGACAATATTGTAACCAAAGGAATTCTACGCTAAATATAGCAGCAGCCAGCCATGCTATTTTTCTGTCTAATATAATTTTGCCTATTTCATATAAAATAAATATAGAGAGAGTGCCTAAAATCATGCTAGGGAGACGAACACTCAACTCGTTTACACCGAATAACTTGTAAAAAAGTGCAATTATCCAGTAAATGCCGGGTGTTTTATGATGCGGACTATTCCAAGGATGTATCCATTCGCCAGAGTCGTACATGAGACGCGCGCGAGTTGCGTAAAGTCCTTCATCATGAGCCATCAAGCTGTTATTGCCAGAACTAAATAGTAATAAAGGTAGTATCAAAAATAACAAACTCACATGCGAAAATACTTGTGAGTATTGAAATTTTAACCAAAGGGAATGAATATTTTTTTCTAGGTGCAACATGAAAGGATTGTATGCGAAAAATTGAATTGACACACAAGAAACCGGGTTATTCAGCAAAATCGTTGTTTCATTGCAAGATATTAACAAACAAACCCGGTTTCTAACAGGTTTATTTGCTTGTCTTTTTTAATTGTGTTTTTTAAAATATATGAGGTACTAAAACGTATCATACACATTTAATTGTGAGAAAAGACAATATCATATTTTTGCTTTTTTGCCAAAGAAATCTTGAAAACGTAAACGAAACCTAAGATATTTATGCTCCTTAGACCAAATCAACGTACTAAGCTAGACGACAGTAACGATAAATTGTTCTATTCTGAACCACGCTTTGTCACCCATGTAGACGAAGGCTTTATTCAACAGCTTACAGATTTGTATCGCCAACTGTTAAAACCGAATACGCGCATTCTTGACATGATGAGTAGTTGGGTTTCGCATCTACCAGAAGAAATAGAATTTTCTCATGTCGAGGGACATGGACTTAATGAAAAAGAACTCGCACGAAACCCCAGGTTGAACCACTATTTCGTTCAAAACCTGAATGAAAACCCAAAGTTACCGTTGCTTGACCAAGATTTTGACGCCGTTATCAACTGTGTCTCTGTACAATACATACAGTATCCAGAAGCAGTATTTTCAGAAATCCACAGAATTTTAAAACCTGGTGGCGTAGCAATATTTAGCTTTTCTAACCGCATGTTCTTCCAAAAAGCCATTGAAGCTTGGCGTGAAAATTCCGAGAAAGGCCGAGTTGAATTAGTCAAAAGCTACTTTAATAGTGTACCTGGCTTTACTTCTCCCGAAGTTATCGCCCGCCAATCCCAAGTTCCAAATTTACTACAATGGTTAGGCGCCGGTGGTGGTGACCCCTTTTACGCTGTAGTCGCTTATAAGAATAGTGCTGAGTAGAAAGTGCTGAGTGCTGAGTGAAGTTAGGAGTTAGGAGTTAGGAGTTAGGAGTTCAGAATAAAAACTCAGCACTCAGCACTCATCACTCAGCACTCAGCACTCATCACTCAGCACTCAGCACTCATCACTATTGTTTATATTTTCATGACATTAGCCACCATTAAGGTTAAATTCGAGGTAAAGCTTTAGTGACATCCGCTTTATGTGCAGTTCAAGGAGATAATACAATGTCTTTTCCCCGTATACGTAGAATATTAGCAGCCTTATTGCTATCTGTGATATTGATAACATCCACAACTGCTTGTGCAACAAAGCCGCCCGGAAGATTTGATGCCGTACAGCAAGAAAGCAGTCAAAAGCGTAGCGGTCAAGCCGTTGCGAAGAATGCGACTCAAGGTAGCGAATTTAACAAACTTTTCCCTTCAGATGGCGGTGGTTTTGACGTAGTATTCACTCAAGAGAAAAAAGGTTTCGCAGAAGCGAATTTAAAAGAAGGCGGTAAAGTAGTAGCACAATTAGCAATTTCCGATACTACCAGCACACCCGCAACTGCTGCTGGCTATAAGACTAGTACAAAACAGGTTGGTGGATATCCTGCAAAAACTTTGGGTAAAACTAAAACATCGATTTTAGTTGGTAAGTACCAAGTTTCTGCCATATCCAAAGACCCATCGTTTACCGAAACCGACAGAGAAGCTTGGCTTCAGAAATTTAACCTTACAAGGTTGTCAAAACTGTAATAATTTGCCTCTCCATTGACGACGCAATAAGTTAAACGTACTCTAAACGGGATTAATAATGAGTAAACCAATTCAAGATTTAGTTGACCAGTTACCAACTGGTGGCTTGACAATTTCAATGTTAAATGCATTAGATTTTGCGGCGCCAGGTCAGTGGCAAAACATAACCGGTTTTGTCAACACAATTCAGCATGTTACAGGGGAAACAGACGACGATGTAGTTCAGCAGATTGGCGAACGCGCGATATATTTATATAACGACCGTTCACAAGGATACCAAACTGCGATGTGGCTGTATCAAACTGTTGATGGTACAGATAAAGCACTAGGCGCCGCAGCGTTAGCGAATAAAGTTGGCGAAACATTTTCGTTTTTGGGTTTTCTCGATAAAGTCACACCCAAACCCGACAAAGCTCAAACAATCGATTTATCTTTAAAACTTGTAACTGAGTTAGTTGCATTTTGCCAAATCAACGGTATTCCTGGTGATAGCATTGGTGACTTCGTAGCTGCACTAGGAGAATATAGCGGTGAGTCATCTATCCGCATGGCAGCTTTGGTTTGCGTCGATGCTTTACTACCTTTAGGCCCCGACTTTATTCAGAAGGTAACATCGAGTCTTGGGGCAATGACACCGCAAGACTTAGAGCAAAACTCGACTTTCAACAACATCAAAGATACTATTCCTGGTCAAAGTTCAGGAGGTAAACTTGATTTTATTGGTCAAAGCTTTGACTCAGTAAAAGGCTGGATGAGTGACTTAGTTGTTTCTCGTGGTCTAACACCTCAAAAGGTTTTAAACAACCTCAACAGCTTCATGCAAATTGCAGACGATAAGTTAGATTACGTCGCAGCGTTTATCGATGTGTCCACAAATTATTATGAACACACTGGTACACAAACTCTAGCACGGCGCCTTATTGAACGCGCATTTGCAGAACTGTAATATGTAGAAACCCAGAAACCTGGTTTCTTCAAGAAACCAGGTTTCTTTTAAGGTAACTTTAAATTAGAAGTAATTTCGCTCAAAAACGGCTCAAACACTGCCAAATTTTCGTACTTCTCAAATTTTGCGCTATCAGAAGCAGGGTTATACGCTGTATTAATTACATATAGTGAATTTCCATCGAATGCTACATATTTAAGATGTTGCTCACTAACTCCACCTTCGCGTTTAAGACTAGTGAAACCGTAGCGTACACCTTGGAGTTGTCCAATATTCATGAGTTGCGGTGGATAACCTGAAAAATTAACTTTATTTTTGTAACTTTTTTGACGCTTTTTAGAATTAACTGCGTATTCGTCTGTAACCCAAGCATTGAGCGCTTCTTTTATTTTGCCTTTGTAATTGGGATTTTGATAGTCAATTTTAGCATCAGCAGGAATACCCGCATTAATCAGCATTTTTTGAAACTTCGGTTGTTGAGAAAGTGGGTAAATTTCCATTTTGACGGAACCCAAGTTTTTACCATTAGAGGAAATGCATAATAATGGTGCGTCCCCCTTACATGGCGCAACATTCCAACCGACAGGCGCCGTTTTTGTTCTCAAGACATTGTTCCAAACGTTAGTAGACGCTTGGGATGGTTGTGTTGTTACAGCAGATGCAGGAGAAGCTGTTACAGTTGGCGTTATGCTAGACGGTGTTGGTTGCGGTCGTACATTGTTATCATTACTTGTATTTTTAAATACCGATTTCAATATGAATGGTGATAGCGCAAGTAAAATAAGACCGATTAATAGATGATAGACTCGCAAAAATTTGCTCCTTCGCTGTTATGGTATCTGATTGTTAATTGCTGTGAACGTTTGTTGTATTTATAACACTGCAACATTAAATAAAGATACATAATAACCCACCCATAAAGAAACCGGGCTTCTTGTAAAAGCCCGGTTTCTATTGGAGATGATATGCGCTTACTTAAAATGCTGGCGCATTCTGCGATTTTGCTTTCTGCGTGCAACAGCTTTACGCTTATGTTTTTGCAAGGGAGTCTCAAAGTGACGCTTGGTTCTAACATCTTGGAGAATACCCGCTTGCGAAACTTGACGCTTAAATCTCCGTAAAGCGGACTCTATTCCTTCATTTTCGCCTAAAACTACTTGCGTCATTAGTACAACTCCTTATATTTGTGAATATTTTAACTCAAGTGTGAACAGTAAAAACCAGCAGTTGAAGAGCGATGAAAGCTTATAACTGCTGGGGGAGTAATGAAATCAAAACTTGTGAAACCTTTGTGTTATAAGCTTAGTAACGACGACCACCACCTCGGTTGCCGCCACCCCAACCTTCGCGTGATGGGCTTCTTTCCTCGCGAGGTCTTGCTTTATTAACTTTTAAATCACGTCCCATCCATTCCGCTCCATCCAGAGCCTCGATTGCTGCATCTTCTTGCGAGCTGCTTTCCATCTCAACAAATGCAAATCCGCGCATCCGACCTGTCTCACGGTCGGTGGGTACCTTGACACTACTGACTTTACCGTATTCTGCAAAAACACGCTTCAAATCATCTTCCGTAACTTGATAGGATAAGTTACCTACATAAATAGACATTGGGATCTCCAAAATCGGGACACGTAGAGAATTAGATTCGGAGAAACCGTTTTAAAAGCTAAAATGATTTTCACAACCGAATATAAATCTTAGATAGCCAGTATAGCAGATTATTCTAGCATGGTGGTCGGTTTTGAAGCAAACGTTAACCTTCGTATTCAAGGGTTTGACACGTTAATTGACGGCGCCTCAACCCGTCTGTACTATTACTGGTCTACACAATTATAGGGGCACTGAACGGCGCCCCTACGTGATTGAAATATGGTAATTATAATTACGCTTCTTCCCAAAGTTTACGAACGTAGTCAGGTAGCCAACTAGCTATTTCCTGAATACGTTCTTGTGAAAGTTCTTCCTTGGTAGCAGAAAATACAGCCTTTACGACTTGTTCACGGTCTACTTCGTGCGAAAAACTGCTCTCGTTAGCAACCCGGAATAAGAAACGGTCGGAATCGATTTTAAAGATTCCGGGGCCTTGCCACGGTGGACGAACGCGACTCAGAAAGCCTACAATTGGATTTGTATCGTGCCATAAATCCGCTATTTCCATTTGCAGCGATTTATCTTCTGCTGGTAGTGCCTCTTTGTGCAGTTCTGCTTCAACTCGGTCAGCAGCTTCGGTTGTCATTAAGTCACGCATGACTCGGAAGACAACCTCGGTTACATCTCTAGCATCAAAAATATCTTCTAAACCACTTCTGAGCAACACTTTTTCTAAAAATGGCAAATCTTTAGAAGCGATATTAACTTCTGCCCCCCCTGATGCCTTTGATAACTCAGTTTCAATTTTATTAAGTAATTTGCGCCCTTTCTCAGTAATTTCGCCTCCCTCAAACCCTATTTTTTCTGGGTGCAAAATTTCTTCAGCTAATTTTTCTGGTTCTGCGTAAGCATTTCCAGAAAATTTAGCTTTGATAAAGTGATTTTGATTAAGATAATCTAAATGTCCTAAAAGGTCAGCTTCGGTGACATTTAACCCTGCTAAGTCAGCATCTTCAAATTTAACTTCATTCATTCCTTCCCCACTATCGCTAATTTTTTTTAGAATAGTGTAGGCAATATCTTTCCGAATTGTAATCGGCATTCCACCCTCCGCAAATTATTTAATTAATACATAACCGTAGGGTGGGCATTGCCCACCATACTAAATCTATGACACAAACAGCAAATTGCTAAAATACTCAAGTATGACTGTCTAAGTTATTAAATTATTAAAAAAAACATCTATTAACATCTATCAGTAGTAACACTGTTGTATCTACCGATAGTTTGAGAAACCGGGTTTCTATGTAAAATATTGTTTTCTTACAAGATATTGACAAGAAACCCGGTTTCTAGGGTTTCTAAGATTTATCAGTTCCTAGTTGCAAAGCATAGAGATTTGCATAAACTCCATTTAAAGCAATAAGTTCAGTATGGGTTCCCTGTTCCAGAATTTGCCCTTGTTGAATTACCATTACTTTATCGGCTTGCGTTACAGTACTAAGGCGATGAGCAATAACAAAGCTTGTACGATTTTGGAGAATTTTGGCTATTGCGTCTTGTACTAACTCTTCGGTGCGAGTATCAATGCTGCTAGTTGCTTCATCTAAAATTAAAATTCTTGGGTTGACCAAAACTGCCCGTGCAATACTAACGAGTTGTCTTTGTCCTTGGCTTAGGGTTACACCACGGGCGCCAACCACAGTATCATAACCTTGTGGCAACGTCATAATAAATTCGTGAACGTTAGCTACTTTAGCAGCAGTTTCAATTTCTGTAGTTGTTGCATCTGGGCGCCCAAAAGCAATATTCTCGGCAATGCTACCACTGAACAATATCATGTCCTGAAGCACAATCCCAATTTGAGAACGTAAAGAAGCTTGTTTAACAGAGCGAACATCTATACCATCGACTTTGACGGCACCGTTAGTAACGTCGTAAAAGCGTAATATCAAGTTAATAATTGTACTCTTTCCTGCCCCAGTGGCGCCGACAAGGGCTATCATTTGTCCTGGTGCAGTGCAAAAAGAGACATTTTTCAGCACCGTTTGATTAGCTTTATAGCCAAACGAAACATTTTCAAAACTAACTCCACCTTGAATTGGTGGCATTTCTCTAGCATCAGGAGCATCGAATAACTGTGACGGTTCGTCTAAAAGCAAGAAAATTCGCTCAAGTCCAGCAATTGCCGATTGCGCCTGCGTGTAAAATTGGCTTAATATTTGAATAGGTTGGAAAAACTGCTGAACGTAAAGAAGAAATGCCGTTACAGTTCCCACCGTCATTTTACCTGCCACCGCAAGATAACCACCATATGCTAATACGCCTCCAAGCGAAAGCGTATTTAAAACATCAATAGTAGGTAAAAATGCTGCCGTTATTGCCGTTGCTTGAATATTCGCATCTCGATTTATCGCATTCAAACGGCGAAAATCATTTATATTACGCTCAATTCGATTAAAAGCTTGTGCTTCTCTAACGCTGCTTAAATCTTCTTCTAATCTACTAGATAATTCGCCTATACTAGTACGAGTCAAACGGAATTTAGCACGCGCCCATCCTCCAAACAAAGTAGTAATAATAATTACTAATGGAACTAATATATTACTTAGTAGTCCTAATTGTAAATTTACAGCGAGCATAGCTAAAGCAATACCGACCAAGCTAAACAAACTGCTAACAATTTGAGAAATAGCGAGTCCAAATACTTGGTTTACAGTACTAACATCGTTAAGCAAACGACTCATTAAGTCACCGGCTGAACTTGTATCAAAGAACGAAAGAGGTAAAGCTTGTATTTTTGTAAAAATATCTTGACGAAGTTGCGCGAGTACATTCTGAGTAATCCAGTTGGTGCGAAGAATATGTCCGCGAAACGCTGAAAATCCAATTAAATACACAGCTAGTACAACAACTAGCATTTGCATCAATCCAGAAAAATTACCCTTGGCAATCAGATTATCTATCGACCAACCAATCAAAAAAGGCGCCACACCTTGCGAACAGGCGCCGATAGAAACGAAAAAAACCGCCACAAGAATTTGACGACGGTAGGGAATAAGATATTGTGCAAAGCGTTGCAGTGTCGGGGGTTGAGAGTTGATATTTGCCGTCATTAATTTATTTAAATCTATAATATATTGCCAATAGAGTGACAATTGCACAGCTAATAAAACTAATTATATTACCATACATCAAAATCATGTCGTTGTAGTAATAACCATATAAAATACCGTTAAATTGAATAATATTAAAGCCAGCAAAAGTTATTAACGAAATATTTCTAGAGCTTTTGGTTTGATAGACTCTAATTGCTTGTGGAACAAATAAACTAGCATTAAATATAAAACCTAAGCCAAATAAAAAGGTAACTATTTCTTTCATATTATTTACTAAAGCTATTTTAATCATTAAGCTTAATTCACTCAATAAATATTGACGTTGTAGAGACGCAATATATTACGTCTGTACAATGTTAATTTATATCAAATTTATTTAAAACACTATAATTATAAAATTATTATTTAACTTAAAAGTTAATCACGTCAAAAAATCATACTTTAGAAGTACTTAAAACTCATGTTTTGTTTGTATCGGTTGAATGATGTTTGAAATGACAAATATTTGATATTTCACATCTTGCACCATTAAATTGGCTTGGGTAAGGTGGGCAGTGCCCCATCCTACGCAAAAATAGGTGTTACAAGCTTTTTTATTCTCAATAAGCTTAAGAACGAGAGTGGATATCCAAGTGGATAGTTTTATTTGCTCGATAGGATACCATCTGCATTCGGTGTGATTTTAGCCATCAGATAGTATTTAGTATCACTGTTTTGCGAGGAGACTATACTGAGATTTGCATGTAATTTCGCCAAAGTTTAACTTGAGAGGATTTTTTGTAATGACCAATTATATACAAATTTCCGCTGGATACTCTGGCAAATCAGCTTTTTCTAGGCGTTGGCTAAGTTACTTGCTTTTAGGTCTTACTACTAATATCGCTTTTTGGGCTTCAGCTTTTCTCTATCTGAAGATTACACCATCAACTTACATCAGCTATTCGGCTGTTAATTTGCCGGGTTCAAGTACAAATGCCAATGTCAGCTTACCGGGGATTGGGCAAGCTTCTTATGAAAATATCTCTCCCTATGCTAGTAGTTCTTCTCAAGACCCAAGAGAAAATTATAAATTCATTGCACAGAGCGAACCTGTACTAAAAGCTGCTGCTGCTAATTTGAATATGTCTCTAGGAGAGTTTGGCGAACCACGTATTAAGGTAGTAGATAATACCACCGTCATGACTGTGGAATTCAAAGGTACGAGTCCTCACGAAGCTCAAAATAAATCTCTAGCTTTTCACAAAGCTTTGGAGGCTAGACTTAATCAGTTAAGAACTCAAGAAGCTGTTCGACGAGATGTCGGTTTCCAAACGGGTCTAAATTCCTCGCAGAAAAAACTGCAAATAGCTCAGAAGAATCTTTCTGATTATAAAGCTAGCTCAGGTTTAAACTCTGACGCTCAAATTAAAGACCTGACGACCAATATTGAAGAATTACGCAGACAGCGAGCCGAAGTACTAGCGAGTCAGCAACAAACTAGTACTCGTTTACAGCAATTATCAGCTAATTTAAAACTATCGGCGCCGCAAGCTACAGATGCTTTTGCTCTTCAAACAGACCAGGTATTTCAGCAGAATTTAAAAAATTATAGTGATGCTAGTGCTAGTGTAATTGTTCTAGAATCTAAATATTTACCCGACCATCCAATATTAGTTTCTGAGAAAGCCAAACGAGATGCTGCTCAATCCGCTTTGCTCGCACGCAGTCAATTAATTTTAGGGCGCCCAGCTAACCTAGAAACTATAAAGACTCTTAATCTTAGTAGTGCCTCTGGTAACAGTCGGGAGCTTCTTTTACAACAACTAGTTACAGTTCAGGCAGATCAAAAAGGACTTGCAACTCAAGCTCAAGCAATAGACGAACAAATTAACTTGCTTGAAAGTAGACTTAAAAACCTGACGCAGCAAGAGTCTAAATTAGATGCACTCAAACGAGATATGCAAGTTGCTGAGGCAGTGTTTTCTTCTACTTTGACTCGATTGGATATTGGCAAGTCAAATACTTTTGGTTCTTATCCACTTATTCAAATTTTAACAGAGCCTAGTTTACCAGATGCTCCGACTGAGCCAAAGAAAGCATATGTTTATTTAGGTGCTGTGCTTGGTTCACTTTTTTCAAGCACTGGTTTTTTACTGCTTTGGTTACGTGCAAATAAAAATAAACCTTCAAAAAACTAGTTTTATAGTAACAATTAAATGAAGCCTAATAACTTCCCAGAACGAATTATTTGGTACTCAATTATAAGTACTTATGGTTTTTACCTGATTGGAGGTCTTTATATTGTAGCTCCAGTAATTGCTTGGATACTATTATTTTACATAGTTAAGAAACTATGGCAGCAAAACGAAAGCACTCCTGAAGCTGAAAAAATAATTATTCCTTGGACTGTTTGGTTATGGATAATAGGTATGCTAATTGAGGAGGTAGCTTTAATTATTGGGCATTTAGATTTTAATTTGGGAACTGCGCTGCTCATCAAATCTTCTATTGGTTGGGCTAGAAGCTGGGCTTTAATGGCTATATTTCCGCTTATTGGCTGTTTACCAATTCGTCCTCAATTACTCTACCGTGCTGTTTGTATACTTGGTTTACAAACTTTAATTTTACTACCTATTTTTATACTTGCTTATATTCTGCATTTACCTAATCAACTTTATGTTTCACCACTCAAAATTGTCGGAGGACCAGGCCCGGAGTTTTTTGAAGTTTTGCTTTACGAAATTGATTTAGATGGTACACCGAGATGGCGCCTATTTACACCTTGGGCGCCTGCTTTGGGACTTGTCGCTAATATTTACTTTGTTTTAGCCCTACAAGAAAAGAGCAAAAAATGGCGTTTATATGGCATTCTTGCTGGTTTAATTATGTCTTTAATTTCAAAATCTAGGCTAGCTTTATTAAGTCTCCCAGTAGTTTTAGTTACAAGTTGGTCTTTAAGCCAGTTGACTAAACCTATCATTCTAATTTCTATGGGTTTTATGTCATTTTTAACCAGTATATTTTCTTCACAAATTTTAAATGTGGTGAGTGAATTTTGGGATAAAGTCAAAGGCGCCCGTGCAGACTCTACGCGCGTTCGTGGCGCCTTATGGCGTATTGCTCTTGAACGCTGGCATGAAGCTCCTATTTGGGGTCATGGTGTCGTAGAGCGTGGACCACACTTAGTAGAATATATGTTCATCGGTTCCCATAGTACTTGGGCTAGTCTTCTATTTGTAAAAGGCATCGTCGGATTTTTTGCATTTGCCATTCCTTTCTTATTAAGTTTTTTACATTTACTGTTTAATACCCAAAAAAGCCAAACAGCAAGAGTCAGTTTAAGTATTATTCTAATCTTGTTTTTTGCTAGTTTTGGTGAAAATTTAGAAACTTTAACATATCTTTTTTGGCCAGGATTAGTCATGATGGGCATTGCATTCAAAGAAAAAATACTTAGAAACCAGGTTTTTACACAAAGTTATTATTCTCATTAATATTTACTAAAAAAACCTGGTTTATTTATGTATAAGCTTAAACAAAAATTATCTGGACAATTTATTCGTAATGTTGGCTGGTTAGGAGGAGCAGAATTAGCAAATCGTATCTTCCGTTTAGGAACAACAGTGACTTTAGCGAGACTATTAAATGCTTATGATTATGGATTAGTTGCCATTGTGATGACGACTTATGAATTTACAACTGTTTTTACCTTAAGAGCCGGGATTGGGTCTAAGATTATTCAGACTGAGGAGAAAAATTTAGATATTATATGCGAAACATCGTACTGGCTAAATTGGATTTTATCTATAGCACTTTTTCTAATTCAGTGCATTTTGGCATTTCCGGTTGCTTGGTTTTATGGGAATAACCAAGTTATTTTACCTATCTGTGTAATGGCATTAGTTTATTTAATGCTGCCGATTTTCTCTGTACAGTCAGCATTAATTCAGCGAGAAAACCGTCTAAAAATTACTGCGATATGCAATGCTGTTCAGTCGTTATTAAGTAATATTGTTACTATAATTTTAGCTTTATTGGGTATGGGGATATGGGCTATTGTCTTACCGATTGTCTTGACAACCCCAGTATGGATTGTAATAAATTATATGAATCATTCCTGGCGCCCTAAGATGTCTTTCAGTCTTAACCAATGGCAAGAAATTATTAAGTTTGCTAAAAATATTCTCGGTGTTGAGTTACTAAATAAGTTAAGAGCTAATTTCGATTATTTACTTGTTGGGCGTTTTTTAGGTGTCGATGCTTTAGGAGTATATTATTTCGCTTTCAATGCAGGATTAGGAATTAGTATGAATGTGATTAATGCCTTAACTTGGTCTTTATACCCTCATCTTTGTGCAGTTCGTGAAAACTTCAAGCTATTGAAACAGCGTTATTTTAGTAGTTTGAAAACCATTTGTTTAATTGTGGTTCCGCTTGTTTTGCTACAATCAAGTTTAGCTCCGTTCTACGTACCAATTATTTTTGGGCATAAATGGGTAACAGCAATTCCCATACTTATACTTATCTGCCTTTCAGCGGCGCCACGTCCATTCGGTGATGCTGCCTCCATGCTACTAAACTCCGTAGATAAAAGTCATATAAATCTTTACTGGAACCTAATTTTTACTGTGTTTTTTGCAATTTCTTTGTTACTAGCTGTGAAATGGGGAATTTTTTGGGTAGCTGCAACCGTACTAATTACTCATGTAATAGCAATACCTATATTTACCGTCTGGGCTAGTAACTATGCTCTACAAAATAAACCAATTAAAGAAGTTATGAGTAATTACTAATAAATTTTTTAAGGAGTACAAACTGCAATGGAAACTATATCCGTCATTATTCCTACTTACAATGCTGAACGTTTTATTTTAGAAACAATTGAATCAGTTCGTCAACAAACAGTCTCAAATATTGAGATAATTGTAATTGATGATGGCTCTACTGACCGAACTGTAGAACTACTGAATACAGTCAAAGACTCTCGTCTTAAAATTTTTTCATACGAAAATGCTGGAGTTGCAGTTGCTCGTAATCGTGGTATTACTCATGCAACTGGTGACTACATTGCATTTCTTGATTCTGATGATTTATGGAGTTCAGACAAGTTGGAATTACAACTTGCAGCTTTACAACACCATCCAGAAGCAGGAGTTGCTTATAGCTGGACTTGCTTTATAGATGAACAAAGTAAGTTTTTATATCATCATGAAAAGTTTTTGTTTGAGGGTAATGTTTATTCCCAATTGTTAGTTAAAAACTTTTTTGGTTGTGGCTCAATTCCACTAGTACGCAAACAAGCTATTGAATCGGTTGGTACATTTGATAGTTCTATAACACCTGTTGAAGATTGGGATTATTGGTTACGTTTAGCTGCTAAGTGGTCTTTTGTTGTAGTTCCGAAAACTCAGATTTTCTACCGTAAATCAACAAACTCATTATCAACAAAGATTGAGTTAATGAAAAAGAATTGTATTCAAGTTCATGACAATGCTTTTAAGAAAGCTGCACCAGAACTACAAGGTCTTAAAAATCAAAGTCTAGCAAACATTTATGAATATTTGACTCACATGAGTTTAGAAAATATTCCTGGTCAGCATGGAGCTAAAATAGCGAGTCAAGAGTTACAAACGGCTGTTCGATTAAATCCAAAGCTTTTGTTAAACAGAAAAGTTCAAAAGTTAGCTGCAAAATTAATATTGATGCAACTACTTTCACGTGAAATCACTAAAGATTTTACAGGATTTTTTCGCCTAATTTTTCGCCTAATTTTTCCAAACCCTGCAACTTAACTAATTTGTAAGGTGGGCATTGCCCACCCTACTTAAATAAAGCAAAGGTAAAGATAGATGACATTTACAGAAAAGATTAAACGTGTTCCCAACAAAATCAAAAGAATTATTCTACAATTTGGATTGATTCGAGTTATCTCAGAATTTTTGTATCAAAGACGAATCAAAAAATATGTTAAATACTTACCAAAAATTGACTTAGAAGACTTAAAGAAAGTCGAGTCTTTACATAAAGAAGGAGTTTTTATTACCTCTTTAGAGGAATTAGCAATTCCTTCAACATCTTTAGTTAATGCTAGCGCCAAAAAGTTATTACCAGAATTATTAGCCGTTTCTAACTATGAATCTGACGATGGAAATTACGTAATCAGTCTACCTTTATTTAAATTAATGAAATATCCAGAAATTTTTTTGTGGGGACTCGAAGAACGATTACTCAATATTATTGAAAATTATATTGGTCTTCCTGTACTATATCACGGCGCCCATTTTCGTAGGGAAGTTGCAAATGGAAAACTAATTGGTGTTAGACAATGGCATATAGATATAGAAGACCATCGTATGGTTAGAATCATCATTTATTTAAATAATGTGACTTTGAATGGTGGACCCTTTGAATACATTTCAAAATCTTTAAGTACATCGTTACGTAAAACTCTTCAATATACCTCTGGTTTCATCTCTGATGAAATTATTAAAACAATTGTTTCTACATCTAATTGGAAACCGTGCCTTGGACGTGCTGGGACAGTAATTTTTAGTGATACAGGCAATATTTTTCACCGTGCCAAACCACCTGCAAAACTAGATAGATATTCAATCACTTATTCATACACATCTAGACGACCTATAACAATTTTTAACAAAGCTGTACTGACTAGAGATGAGTTATTAAAACTTTCTAGTAAACTATCACTACGTCAGAGACAGTGTATTTTAGGTTACAGCAATTTTTAGAAACCTTAGAAACCGGGTTTCTTATCGCTCATTATCTAACAATATGAAAAAAGTATCTGTCATTATTCCAGTTTATGGAGTCGAGAATTATATAGCTGCAACTATAGAATCTGTTCTCGCTCAAACCTATACAAATTTTGAGTTACTAATTATTAACGATGCAACTCAAGATAAGAGTATAGAAATTTGTCAAAAATTTGTAGACCCTAGAATTAAAATCATTCACCAAGCAAATCGAGGACTAGCTGGAGCTAGGAATACTGGTATTCGCCATGCAACTGGAGAATATTTAGCCTTTATCGATGGAGATGACCTGTGGTTGCCACAAAAGTTAGAAAAACATATTGCTCACCTAGAAAAGGCGCCTGATATTGGAGTTAGTTTTAGCCGCTCTAGCTTTATCAACGAAGCTGGAAAATTAAGTACATACCTAATGCCTAAGCTTAAAGAAATCACTACACCTTATTTACTTGGTCGCAATCCTGTTGGCAATGGTTCGGCAGCAGTGGTTCGTAGTTCAGTTTTTGAAGAAATTAAATTCCAAGATAATCTTGATGGCGCCGTAGAAAACTTTTATTTTGATGAAAACTTTAGCCGTGCGGAGGACATTGAATGTTGGATACGCATTTCCATTCAGACCAAATGGCAAATAGAAGGCATTTCTGAAGCTCTAACTTTATATCGAGTTAATGCAGATGGACTTTCAGCAAATATTCTTAAACAGTTAGATTGCTGGGAACAAGTGATTGAAAAGACACGTTCCTACGCTCCACAAATAGTTACTCGTTGGGAACACCAAGCAAGAGCTTACCACTTACAGTATTTAGCTCGTAATGCAGTGCGTCTTCAATCTGGCTCAATAGCTGTGCAATTAATTAATCAAGCAATAAGTGCTAACTGGCGAATTCTTATTCTTGAACCGCGTCGCATGTTTTTAACGTTTGCTGCTGCCTATTCGCTTTGGCTTCTGCCACAGTCTATTTATAAATTAATTGAGACTCTAGGCTTAAAAATGACAGGAGCTAACCAAAAACGGCGTATTCTTCAAGACAAGCTCGATTACCAACAAAGTTGTATTTAACAGGAATATATCCAAATGAAAAATCAAATGAAAAAAGTTTCTATTATTGTTCCAGTTTACAAAGCCGAAAAATATATAGCTGCTACCGTGCAATCGGTTCTTGAGCAAACTTACAAAAATTTTGAACTCCTAATTATTGACGATGGTTCTCCTGACCGAAGTATAGAAATTTGTCGGCAATTCACAGACCCTAGAATTAAAATTATACGTCAACAGAATCGCGGACTACCCGGAGCAAGGAACACAGGTATTCGACATGCAACTGGAGAATATTTAACTTTTTTAGATGCTGATGACCTGTGGTTGCCCGAAAAACTAGAAAAACACGTAACTCATCTAGAAAATGCCCCAAAAGTCGGAGTTAGTTTTAGTCGCTCTGCTTTTATTGATGAAAATGGACAACACTTGGGTATCTATCAATTACCATTACTCACAGATATCACTCCATCTTTAGTTCTTTGCCGAAACCCAATTAGTAATGGGTCAGCAGCAGTAATGCGTAAATCAGTTTTAGAAGCGATTAAATTTCAAGATAATCTTTACGGTACTGTAGAAGATTTTTATTTTGATGAACATTTTCGCCGCTCAGAGGATATAGAATGTTGGATACGTATTTCTGTTCAGACTAATTGGCTTTTGGAAGGAATTCCTGAAGCGTTGACATTGTATCGAGTAACTTCAAGCGGTTTATCAGCTAATTTACTTGAACAATTAGACTCTTGGGAAAAGGTGATTTCCAAAGCTAGCTCATACGCACCAGAACTAGTTGATAAATGGGGAACACTAGCCAGAGCATATCAGTTAAGATATTTAGCTCGCAAAGCAGTTAGTCTTCAAGATGCTTCAATGGCTGTAGAATTCGTTAATGAAGCTTTATCTACAAACTGGCGTATCATCGTTTACGAACCACGTCGTACCCTTTTAACCTTAGTCGCTGCCTACCTCATTTTTCTTCTGCCTCAGTCTCTCTACAAATCAATTGAAGCTTTTGCACTCAAGAAAACAGGAGCTACCCAAAGGCGCCGCATCACCCAAGATATAATCACACAAAATGTTGCATCAATCTAAATTAATGATTGTACATTACCAATCGGCGCCTTAGACTCTTTACAAAAGTGGTCAGGGTGCTTTTAGTATAGGCGAAAACTAGGATAATGCTGTTTTAGTATAAGTAATTATGATGAATAGGCTTTGTTTATCTTGATTAAAAAATACCGTAACGTATCCCTGGCAACGAGTACAGCTTCATTTTAGTTGAATATACTTTTATCAACAATTAATATAGATTATGAGTGTTGTTTAATACTAATAAATTATTCATCCGCAAATATAATGGTATATAATATTACATTATACTTGGCATAAATTCGCTTATCAGGCGCCTACAGCGTTTTATAGATAAAATAAATTCGATATATTGAGTATAAATGTAGAAAAGTAAAAGAAATAGAATATTTTCATAAAAAGATAAATGGTAAATATTTATACTTATAAACCAAGATAAAAAGCGGTAGCAAGAATCTGTGTAGCTTTTGAGACCAAGGTTGACAAAAGATTTTTTACTTGCAATAGTGATATGAAGAATTTAGCAATGTGTGCCAACTGTTTGACATCGCCTATGTAAGCTTACGGATTGGTAGAGTTGTGTTAATTATTAATCTTTTTCATTCACTAACCAAAACTATCTCAAAAAGTCATTTATTCGCGCCTTTGTACACTAGCTTTTTAGTGTTGGTGTTATTAATCTTAGGGCAGCAAGGCTTTAACATCTGGGTAGAAAACCTTAATTATCAAGCGTCTGATTGGAAAACTCATAGCTTGATAGTACAGCATGAAGGGGAACGCCTATTAAATGCTGTAATAGATGAGCAAACAGCGATTTCTTTATATTACACTCACCAACAGTTGATTATAGAAAATTATGGTGAAAGTAGCTTCGCCTTTCGCGACAGCTTTAATAAACTATACGATTTAATGGAGGATAACCCTACTCAACTTCAAGAACTTAATAAAATTAAACATTTACATAACCACTGGCTTTTTAAGTTTAACCAGAAAATGTTTTCTAATTATGTCAGTAGCTACCACATGACAGGAGGTACTTTATTCAGTTACTTGTGCAGTGAAATTAACGTTTTAATTAAGCGTGAGGAAATACTTTTAATAGAACGCACAAACAGTTTACAGCAATTAAACCACGTCAAGACTGTTATAAACATTTTCAGCACAGTGATGATTATAACGGGAGCTGTTTTAAACCTTCAGCGTTTGTATCGACGAGCAGAAATTCCTTTACAGCAGTTGACAGAAACAGGCAAACTTTGGCGCCAAGGTCAAATGTCAGTTCAGGTTGACTATTCATCACAAGACGAAATCGGTCAATTAG
This sequence comes from Calothrix sp. PCC 7716, assembly GCF_019977735.1. Taxonomy (GTDB): domain Bacteria; phylum Cyanobacteriota; class Cyanobacteriia; order Cyanobacteriales; family Nostocaceae; genus Dulcicalothrix. Next base: position 4,183,936 of record NZ_AP025018.1, read on the forward strand.
CTGTAGTTTTAGATGGAATGGCAGATGAAACTCGTCACCGTCAGGAACGCATTGAGGTACGTAACCAACAGCTTGAGGATATGATTGGCGCCCTTTCTCATGACTTGCGTACTCCACTGCTTGCGACTCGTACCACCTTAGATGGAATGATTAAAGGAGCCTTTGGTACGGTCTCGGAAACTTGGAAAGAAATATTTGAACAGTACCGCGAAGCTAACGAGGATATTCTCAAACTTGTGGAAGTCCTTTTAGATGTCTCGCGCTATGAATCTGGACGTGGCGCCTATTTAAACTACGACCCCCTTGACTGGGAAAAGATTTTTGTCAAAGTAATAGCTCAAATTAAAGCTTCTTCAAAGTGTGAATTAAAGTTCACATTAGAAATATCTCAATCACTGCCAACCGTTTACGGTGATGAGTTAGAAATTCAACGAGTCGTGCAAAACCTAATTGATAACGCTGTGCGAGCTAGTTTACCATTATCGGAAATCTCACTTGGGGCAAAAAGCTTTGGGGAACAAGTACAGGTATACGTGCGCGATAAGGGTTCAGGAATTGCACCACAAGAGAAGGAGCGACTTTTTCACCGCTTTATTCAGGGAAAAGGTCGGCATGGCAAAGCAGGACTTGGGTTGTACTTGTGTCGTCAAATAATTGAATCTCACTCTGGCACTATTGGGGTGGAAAGTTCGCCTGGAGAGGGTAGCACCTTTTGGTTCACCCTCCCAGTTGATAGAAGTAAAGCCTGGTTCCATCATCTGAAAGAAATGTAGGAGGCATCATGACCACTGTAAAAGATGAAAAGAAAACTTTGCGGATTTTATTAGTCGATGACCATGCTTTAATTCGTCGAGGAATGAAAGGTCAATTTACCCTTGAACCTGGCTTTACTGTGGTTGGAGAAGCTTCGGACGGCGCCCAGGCTATTGAATTAGCAACTCAACTCGAACCAGATGTAGTATTGATGGACATTGAGATGCCAGTCATGGATGGAATTACAGCTACCCAGCAAATAAAAAGCAGGCACCCTGAAACTCGTATTTTAGCGTTGAGTGCATTTGGCAAAGATACCCAGGTGATGGGTATGCTCGCAGCAGGTGCAGATGGTTATTGCCTTAAAAGCATTGAATGGGAACAACTTATCGCTGTAATTCAATTAATTCAAATGGGTGGTGCTTATTTAGACCCACAAATAGCCCAACAAGTCGCTCGAATGCTCAACAAAAGCGTTGACACAGAAACTTCCTCTTCAGAAATTCAACAACCAGTTCTTAGTAATCGTGAGCGCGAAATTCTTAAACTTATTGCTAAAGGATATTCAAACCAGCAGATTGCCGATAATCTTTACCTTTCGCTAGGAACCGTCAAGTCTTATGTACGTATGGTTCTCAACAAACTTAGCGTAGATGACCGCGTTCAGGCAGCAGCTTTAGCAGTGCGCGAAGGTTTAATTTAAAGTTTGAAGAGCTTTTTGCACACAAATATACAATTCTTCTAATTCTTGCCCCTCCGAGATTTTCTGTTCTGACCAAAAAATGTAACGTTGATGTATCTGACAAAGTTGAAATTTCTCAGGTATAGGTAGACATAATACCACGACATGAGGGGCAAACAGAGTTATATCATCAACAACGGGAATACCATAGTAAGGAAAAACTTCTAAATTCTTTTTCAAGCAGTAGCTGCTAACACGTTGCACGGTAGTCACATTACTACCAATAACCATAATACGATGCCTTTCCATAGCAGCTACAAGTTAATTCAATAATTTTTAATGACATCGTAGAGACGCGATTAATCGCGTCTCTACAAATCGCGTCTCTACAAATAATGTGGTGTCGTCGTAATCGCATCTATTTATCTATTTATAGATGATGACATTATGGAGTTAAAACTATTTACACACTACTACCAAGTGGATAGCTACATGGACAATTTTATCTTGCCATGAGGATGCTTTAAACCTGAGCTTGTGAATAGTCATTAGATAGTATTTTTCACTGTTATTAAAAGAGCAAACTATACAAAGACTTACGTGAATAAACAGGGTTTATCACTAGCTTCAAATTAGCTTCAAATTATATATATATGGCAGACAGAGTTAGTTTTCTGAACATCAATTTTGATCGGATGCCCGAATCTGAAGCAATCGAAGTACTATTAGCGCGGTTACTCAAGCGGCAAGGTGGTCGTGTATATTATGGCAACGCGCATACTATGGTAACTGCTGCCAGAAACCCAGCACTCGCACAAGCATTGGAGCAAGGTGATTTGTTACTTGCAGACGGAAGTGGAGTTCGCTGGGGTAGTGCCTTTTTGGGTACACCGCTAGTGCATAATCTCAATGGCACCGACTTAGTTCCATCTCTGTGCAAAAACGGCGCCGCCAAAAATCTATCAATATATCTTCTTGGCGCCAAGCCGAACGTAGCTTCCATAGCAGCAGCAAACCTAAAAAAAGCTTATCCTGGCTTAATAATTGCAGGAACTCAGCACGGGTATTTCTCTGACTCAGAAACCCCACAAATATTAGAAGCAATTAGGGTAGCTCGTCCACATCTACTGTTAGTAGCAATGGGCGTACCATTACAAGAAATTTGGATTGACCAACACGCAAATCTCCTGCCTGGAATTACTTGTATGGGTGTTGGAGGTCTATTTGATTTTGTCGCTCTTCGTATAGCTCGCGCACCATACTTCATTCGTGTGATTGGTATGGAATGGTTGTGGCGCCTAGCAATGGAACCAAACCGAATGTGGCGCCGCTACATCATAGGTAATCTTGTCTTCTTAAGTTTAGTGCTATCTTTCGCCTCCACTTTAAACCAAGGCGAACAAACAACCTAAAAACACAAAACTTAAAAATTCTAAAAATTACATGGCTCAATTTAACTCTTGTGGAGCGGGCATCCTTGCCCGCCTTTGATATGAATTGTGGGATGGGCGCCAAAATTAATTATTCATCTTTTAATCCTAAACTCAAAATGCCCAGAATCTTACCAACTTGGTTTATGAAGTATTCGTTTAAATCAACTTCTATTGTTTGCTCTTGAAGTCGCATAAACTTCCAGCTACTTCCAGTAGTTACGGCGCCAAGTATTGTACTAACAGATTTTCCTTTGCGTTGATTAAAAATTTGAGCAGCTATCATTTCCGCCATACACTGCCCTAAACCTGATTCTATATTTTCATTCTTCGCTTCTACTATTGTAATTACAGGTGATGTAATAACTAATTGTTCTGGCGAACTACTAATTAAATAATCACAAAAGCCATTAAGACCTTTTTCAACATCTACTGTAAAGTCTCTTCCTGAAAATAAACTTGATTTTTGAGGATATAAACGTTTTAATTCTAACAAAATTGGTGTAATCACCATTTCTGAACGCGATTTTTCAGAATTAATAGCTAAAGCAATAGGTGTATTAAAACGTAAAGTTTCTGCAAGAAAATCACTATAGCTTATCTCCTGCACAGTAGCAAATGTACCAACGCTTTCAATTATAGTGATGTTAAAATTGTCTCGAATTGACTCGATATCAAATTGGCTGTAAGGCATTACTATTACCTATCACTATAATTATTAGAATGGTGCGTTACTGCACTAGAATTTTGCGTATTTAGTAGATTGTTCAAGCAGTAACACACCCTACTCAAATCTTTAGCAGACAATTATGTATTAGCCCATCAATTTAATGATACCTTGATTAACCAGAGACTCTAACTTGTCATCAAGCAATATTTGCTCACGTAGCAACTTCATCTGTTGATGCGAGAGGATATGTAATCCTGGATGGACAACATAACCTTTTATGTCGATGCTTTGCGGTTGCTTGCTGTCAGTACGGTTGTATGTAATTGAAGGCATACTTGCATTGAACCTCTGGGCTTAATATTACCTCCAGTATAGAGCATCTTGACATAACAATTAACTTTTGATATTATTCCTCGATTTTTATGCTATAGTGAATAAGTATTCTAACCGTTAACGCGGTAAGCATAGCACCATCTTTGGCTAAACCAATTTTATTAATGAGGCTAAGTATAAATTGAAAATTAAAGCGTTGGATATAAAGGATGGTGACCGCATCATTGCTTACTGTAAGAACAAAAGGCAAATCTGCAAGGTGAAACAAATTTTAGATGCTGGGCAGACCAGTGTCACCCTTGCAGTATTCACAACTGAAAATTACCGTGGCTGCTCGGTCTCACACGTAGTCCGGTTTCAATGGGATGCTTTGGTTGAATTAGTAAGTTAGAAACTCTTGTTTCTCAACATAAATTAATTATTCGATAATTTACCGCTTTGCATAAGCAACTAACGAAACTCCTAATATAACCATTACTACTCCTGCAATTCTCTCTGGACTTGCGGGATATTTGGCAAGACCAATGGCGCCATAATTATCGAGAAAAAGTGCCGCTATCATTTGACCTGCAATTGTAAGTCCGAGTGTAAGTGCTGCCCCAATTTGGGGTGTAGCAAAAATTGTTGACCATACATATAAAGTTCCTAAGCAACCCCCAATCCACATCCACCAAGAGGTTTGGGATAGTGAAGTCCAAGCTGGAATTGGATATCGCGCGAACAAGCAAATAATAAGTGATGTCAAAGTTCCAGCTAGGTATGAAACGAATGTAACTTGCATCGGTTCACCTATATGGCGCCTAAGTAGTGTGTTTAGTGCAACCTGAATTGGTAAAATGGCGCCACCAACTAGCGCTGACAACAAATAAATCGTTCTTCCACCCATATTCATACCCATACCTTCCTATATAATCTTGACATCAAGATACTTTATATCAAGATTATAGCTTTTATTTTGATGTCAAGATATTTAATATCAAGTTATTTATATAAGCGAGTGGGATAATGGATTCTGACCCAGTTGATATGATTTTGGCGCAGTGGCATCGTGAACGTCCTGACTTAGATGTTTCGCCAATGGGTGTAATTGGGCGAATGGGGCGATTATCCAAGCATTTAGAACGAGCCATCCAAAACACTTTTTCTGAGTTTGGATTGAATTCTGGAGAATTTGACGTGCTAGCGACATTACGTCGTTCTGGTAAACCTTATCAGCTTTCACCTACACAATTGTTTAATACGTTGATGGTTACATCTGGTACAATGACGCATCGTATTGATTGCTTAGAAAAATCTGAACTCGTTAGGCGCCTATCTGACCCTAACGACCGTCGGGGAACACTAATTGAACTTACAGAAAAAGGGTTTAATCTAATTGAAAAGGCTGTAGAAGCTCATGTAAAAAATGAACATAGTATTCTTGGAATTTTAGATGAGTCAGAACGTCAAGCACTTACAAGCTTACTTCGTAAACTTTTAGTTTCGTTTGAGCAATAGGTGATAAATAATTGTACGGTACGTTGATGCACTTTAAGTTTGCATTTGTCAAGCTACTTTAGAAGTAAATAATGTAAGCAACACCTTTCAAAAGATAGAAATGTGAATCACTCCAAAGTAGTAAATTGTATAAGTGTTGTGCCCAGATGCTGCATAGAATAAGCAATGCCTAAATTAGAGATTGTAATACCTCTTGCAAATCAAAGGGTGTCAGGTCAAAATAAAGTTTACCGCTTGTGACATAATATGTACTTTTAATTCTAGGTTTAAGCATTTCTGAAGTTTTGAATCTAAAAGTTAAGGCAATTACTATCCTGTTTTGCAACTGTAACCACTTGTAACTGGATATTGAGGAAAAAAATGGCAACACAGCAAAACCGTACTATTTTGATTATTAGTGATTGTGCTGAAGACCGCGTGGCTTATCGGCACTGTCTTCTCGAAGAATCAAAGTATAATTATCAAATTTTAGAAGCAGAATCAACAGTGGGGTTGACTTTGTGTTGTGAGGCTAAACCAGATTGCGTTTTGCTTGATTTTATCGAGTCAAAGACAGGTGGATTTGAATTTATATCAAATTTACAGGCTCAGATGGGTAAATCATATTTGCCACCATTAATAGGAATAACAGAATATCGAGACGAAATGGTGGGCGCCTGTAATTGTTCAGTTCGCCATTTAGTTAGGGAGTACTTAGTAAAAACTAGTTCACCTGATACCTTACGCATAGCAGTACGCAGTGCAATTGAGATTAACGAGCTACGACACAAATTACAAGTAAGTGAAGCACGTTTTCGCAGTTCTGAACAATTTGAACTGGCAGCAGAGGCAGTTAACTGCTTGATATTTGATTTCGACTTACAAACCAACACTGTAGAAAGAACGCGCGGTTTAATGGAATTAGTGGGTTATACATTATCCGAGGCTGAACCAACTGCACAATGGTGGCATCAACTTATACACCCTAATGATATAAACTACATCAATGGTCAACAGTTGACGACTATTTTAGAATCAAAGCACCGCTATACTGGGGAGTATCGCGTTCGCCATAAGCAAGGTCATTACCTGTGGGTACAAGAACAAGGAATTATTTTACGAGATGCGAATGGTCAAGCAGTGAGAATAGTTGGTAGCACAGTTGATATTACTCGACGTAAACAAGCAGAAGAAGCATTGCAACGTTCTGAGGAGAAGTTAGCTTTTGTCCTTAATAATGTAGATGCTTCAATTAGCAGATTTTGGGTATTTCCAAATCAAGATTGGAAGTCTGATTATTATTCTCCTGGGTGTGAGAAAATTTTTGGTTACACAAGTGAAGAATTATTGCAGGATAAAAAACTTTGGTTGTCAAGAGTGGCGCCATCCGATTTAGAAAATGTGATTTTACCTAAGTTTGAAAATATTTTCGCCGAACAAACAGTAAGTTATGAGTATAAATTTTACCATAAAGATGGTAGCTTGCGATGGATTAATGATACTTTAACTTCTCAGTTCGATAAAACTGAAAATGCATGGATTGTTACTATTATAGGTGTGGATATTACCGAGCGGAAACAAGTGTTAGAGGCACTGTGGGAGAGTACAGAACGCTATCGTTATGTAGTGGAAACTGTTCCAAACATAGTGTGGAGAGCTTGTTCAGATGGTAATAGCGACTTTGTTAATCATCGTTGGGTTGAATATACAGGATTCGGCGTTGAGCAAGCGCTACAGATGGGGTGGTTACAATTTATTCATCCAGATGATGTATTGCGAGTTCAAGCTTTTTGGCAATCAACAACGAGTAATACAAATTCATTATACGAAATACAATACCGCTTAAAATATATTGACGGCACTTACCGTTGGAATTTAGTTAGAGGCTACCCAATTATAGATGAGCAGGGTAACGTTATTAAATGGTTTGGTAGCTGCACAGATATTCATGACCAAAAAGAATTAGAAGCGCAAAGGAACCAACTTTTAGCAGAAGCACAAGCAGCACGTGAAGAAGCAGAACTTGCTAACCGCACAAAAGACGAATTTCTTGCTATTGTTTCTCATGAGTTACGAAGTCCTCTCAATGCAATTTTAGGTTGGACAAAGTTATTAAAAACTCGTAACTTCGATAGCGCGAATACTGCACGCGCGTTGGAAGTTATTGAACGTAACACAGTTGCACAGGTACAGTTAATAGAAGATTTGCTAGATATTTCGCGGATGATTCGGGGTAATTTACGTTTAACATTACAACCTGTTAATCTTGCTACGACTATTGAAACTACAGTTAATAATCTACGTCTATCGGCAGATGCGAAAAAAATAGACTTGCAAATAAAAAATTATGCAACGAAGTGTTTAGTTTTAGGTGATATGAATCGGTTGCAGCAGATAGTTAGTAATTTACTTACCAATGCGATTAAATTTACACCTTCTTTAGGACGGGTTGAGATTTGTCTTGAAATTGTTAATTGTAAAGACGTGACATGTCACGTCTCTACAGCAGCGCAAATAACAGTTACCGACACAGGTAAAGGTATTAGCGCAGATTTTTTACCTTATATATTTGAACGCTTCCGTCAAGTAGAAAACACCACAACACGTGCCAAAGATGGGTTAGGTTTAGGGCTTGCGATTGTTCGTCACCTTGTAGAATTACATAATGGCGCCATTACAGCTTCTAGTTTAGGGAAAGGACAGGGAGCGACGTTTACTGTAACCCTACCACTATTGGAAGAGGAAGCAACGAGACAAGAGGAACAAACAGGACAAGAGGAAATATCTCCTACTCTTTTATCCAACAAAAAAATCTTAGTTGTAGATGATGAACCCGATAACTGTACTTATTTAAGTTGCGCTTTAGAAGAATATGGAGCAATAGTAACAACAGCATCCTGTGCAAAAGAAGCCTTAGCAATTTTTGAAGAATTTCAACCTGATATTATTATCAGTGATATCGGGATGCCAGAAGAAGACGGTCACACACTAATACGAAAAATACGTCAACTAACAACACACAACTGTAACATTCCTGCTATTGCACTAACAGCTTATATAAAACAAGAAGATAGAGAACGCTCTCGAAATGCTGGTTTTCAACTTCACATGACAAAACCTGTCGAACCAACTGAGTTAATTAAAGCTATTTCCAACCTAATTAAGGAACTTCCAAAAATTTAATTCTCCATAAAAGTGGAATGGGCATCCTTGCCCTGTCAAACTGTAGGTGTAAGCGAAGGATGCCCACCCCACAAGAAATTGTTGAGTATTTTTTTATTTGGAAGTCCCTAAGTAAAATGCATCCGCTTGTAAAGCTTGTTTTTGCGTAGTAGGGTGGGCACTGCCAGCCCAGTCCCAATACTGCAAGGGATAGCTATTTTCTTGGAACTAATCCCCCCTGACCCCCCTTAATAAGGGGGGAAAATAGCGGCTTTTAGCCCCCCGCGATTTCGGGGGGGTTGGGGGATTTTATTCTTCACCGAGTAGTATTGAACCCAGTCCTTTCAATTTACAGTCCAATCTTCAATTCTCAAATTTGGAATTTTTGCAAAATCCTTATAATTCCGTGTAACAATAATTCCATTCACAGAAAGTGTTATAGCAGCTATTCGCAAATCGCGCGTACCAATACGAATTCTTTCCCGAAGCAATCCTTCATAAATATTAGAAGCCTCTGGAGTAAAATCAAGAAGATTAAGCTGTTTAAAATCTTCTAATGTATTCCATAGTCTCACATACGCTAATGTCAAATCATTTCCAGAAGATGCTCTTCTAATGGTATCAAGGCGCCCGCGTAATTGCTCCTCCGCCGTAACAATTGTAACAGCAATTTGTTCAGGGTTAATAGCACTAATACGTCGGGTTAAATTAAGATTTTCTCTTTGTAGAAGTGACAAAGAGTCGGTATCAAGTATCCATAAACTCACTTTTATTTATCCTGAGCATCCAATTGTTGATAATACGATTCCGTTTCAGCATCAAGTTCACGACGGTCAGCTTCTATATATTTCAACATTGCGTCAAACTGGGGGTCATCCTTATACTTACCAGCCAATTTCATCCAAGGATTTTCTTCTTTGGAAGGCTCCATTTTCATTGAAACAATTTTAGCATTTGCAAAACGTGCTTCGATACCAGAACGTAAATTATTTAGGGCTTCTTCTTCTGTACCACCAGAAGCTCTGCATTCTGGCATACTTAGAACTGTCGCAATAACTTTGTCATCTGAACCACGTTCGATTAATACGTCGTATGTTAAGTCCGATAAATTTTTATGTACAGAGTTCATAAAGGATAAGTTCATAGTGAAGTATGCAAGTAAACTTCTATTCTAATCATAACTGTAATTGGTGATTGGTGAGACGTTATTGGCATTCTCCAAGGCGCCTTGTTTTTGTTGCGAAGCTAAAATAGCTGCATATAATTTATTACTTAACAACTCTTCGTGTGTACCCTGTGCGACTAACTTACCTTTATCAAGAAGTAAAATGCGGTCAGCATTGCGGATACTACTGAGTCTTTGAGCAACCATTATTACTGTACAACGGCGCCGCCGCATTAAGTCATTCAAAGACTCTTGAATTAATGTTGCTGTTTTCGCATCGACAGCAGAAGTACTATCATCGAGAATGAGAATACTAAAATCAGTAAGTACAGTACGTGCAATAGCTATTCGCTGTTTTTGTCCTCCTGATAACCCAATACCCCGCTCGCCAACAATTGTGTCGTAACCATCGGGTAAACTACTAATAAAGTCATCAATAGCTGCAAATTTAGCCGCTTCGATTATTTTGTTTAAAGGCGCCTCTGGTACAGCATATGCGATATTATCGCGAATAGTTCCTGAAAATAAAGTTGCATCTTGAAAGACTACACCAACATGCGAACGCAAACTATCAACCGTTAAATCACGCACATCGTAGCCATCTATTCTCACGGCACCTGATGTAACATCATAAAAGCGGGGAATTAAATTAACAATTGTGCTTTTGCCTGTTCCTGTCATCCCAACAATAGCAGTAAATTCACCTGGTTGCACTGTAAAAGAAACTTTAGAGAGCGCATTAGTATTTGCTTCTGGGTAACGAAAATCTACATCTTCAAATTCTACTTTACCAGCACATGTTTCTAAAGTAATAGGATTTGCGCGGTTGTGAATATCCACTTGTGTATCGATAACTTCATATACACGTCCTGCTGAAGCTGATGCTTGGGCAATAACTCCAGATGCAAAACCTATTTGTAACACTGGTTGGATAATAAATGCTAAATACGAATTAAATGCAACTAACTCACCTAAAGATAGTTGTTTGTTGATTACTTCGGCGCCGCCAAATCCTAAAACTGCTAGAGTAATAAAATTACTCAGTAAAAACAAAACAGGGAAAACATTTCGCAGCACCCTTACAGTCTTCATATTCGACTCTAACAACTCACCGTTAAGGTTTGTATATCTTGATACTTCAGATTGTTCGCGTACAAATGCTTTTACCACCCGCACACCTAGCAAATTCTCTTCAAGAACACCATTCAAGTTTGCTAGTTGTGTTTGGACTAATCTAAATAACTGTGAGTTATTTTTAAAGAACCTTCCTACAATAAATCCTGCGACTGGTATTGAAAGCAATGTTATCAGTGCTAACTTCCAATTCATTGCAAGTACAATAGTCGCACTCGTAACTAAAGTAATTAGTCCGCTAAACACTTGTAGTAAGCTCGTACCAACAAAGGTCCGAATTTGGTCGATATCGCTAGTAACGCGCGTTAGTAACTGTCCGCTTGTTGTGCGGTTATAGTAGTTCTGACTCAAATACTGAGTTTGAGTAAAAATTTGATTACGAAGATTGTAAGCGACATTTTGCGAAGTTGCTTCTGCGAAAAAATTCTGCCCAAAGCTAAATAATCCTCGTCCAACTGCTGCTAAAACAAGAAACAGCGCGCATTTGTATACAACATCTAGATTACCCTTGGCAATACCTTGGTCAATTCCCCACCTAAAAAGCTGTGGAGTTATGGCATTGATTGTAATTAGTAGTAATAAACTAGTGATGGCGCCTAACACAAGTAAGCGATAAGTATTTAAAATGCCCAGCACCCGCTTTAGAGAAGGCATCGAGGATTTACGTTTTGGTTCGTGTCGCATTTTACAGAAGTAACCACAGGCAGAAGTACTATGATACTACGGAGAAAGGCGCCGTTCATTCCTTCTCTGGGTTAAAAAAGCTAAAATTACGTTATGACGCAAATCTCTATTGCTGAAGCATCCAAAAATCTAACTCAATATATTGACGCAGCCCTTACAGGTGAGGAAATTATAATTACTAAGGATAACCAGCCCGTTGTAAGATTGGCGCCAGTTACACAAAGTATAAAGCGTGACCGTCAACCAGGTAGCGCAAAAGGTTCGGTTTGGATGTCAGACGATTTTGACGAACCGTTAGAAGAATTCCAGGAATATATGTAACAAAGTATGTTTTATCCCCCCAACCCCCCTTAATAAGGGGGCTTAAAATCTTAAAAAAAGGTTACAAATCTCGTGCTTTCTTAAATAAGCTAAAACACTCTTATTCCCCCCTTATTAAGGGGGGTTAGGGGGGATTTTAAACGCTATGTACTTGCTTGCACATACTCTAGTAGCGGCGGAAAAATTCTAGATTTATCGCTAGAAACCTGATAGATGCTTCGTGCCTCAGTATGGTATGACATAAGTCTATATTTTTCTTATGCTGTCCCTCCAAAAATATTAGCTTACTCGTGACTCTTAACAATAGGTAAAGTAACGATAAACGTTGTACCTCTACCAACTGTACTTTCAACTTGAATTTGACCTTGATGAAGTTCTACTATAGCTTGGGCAATAGCTAAACCTAAACCTGAACCAGTTGCTTTTTCAGTAATTTCACTCTGGTTATGTGCGCGCGCTGGGTCTGCTCGGTAAAAACGGTCAAATAATTTTGGTAAAGCTTCAGTAGGAATACCGATGCCAGTGTCATTCACTTTTACTTTCAGCAAAGGAGTCAGATAACGCAGTCCAGATACTCGATAAATAGATTCGATACGTGTCAATTCTACATCTACTGTTCCACCAGATGGAGTATAGCGTAATGCGTTGCCGATTAAATTTGTAAATAATCGCGCAAGTTGACCCCAGTCACCATTTAGCGCAAACCAGTTGTCAAGAACTTCTGGGTTGGTTTCTGTCTCAGGTGGGTCAATTAATGTCAATGAAAGCGCAATTTTTTTATCTTTTGCAAACAACTGCTGTTCTTCCACTACTTCCATCAGTAGAGCATCGAGTGGGCAAGATGAAAATATATCTTTGCTGATACCGCTATCTTGACGCGCGAGGAATAGTAAGTCATTAACTAGCTTACCTAAACGCTGCGTAAGTTTTTCGATTATTTTTAATTGTTGCTTGTAGTGTGACTTAGTGGCGCCGTTTGTTTCATTTGCTTGTAAATTTGACTCTAAATCAGATAGCGCAACCTGCACATTGGTTTGAATTAGGGCAATAGGACTTCGCAACTCATGGGAAGCATCAGCGGTAAACTGTTTCAAGCGTTGGTAAGACTCGTTTACAGGTTCCATAGCTTTGCCAGAGAGAAACCAACCACAGTAAGCAACCGAAAGCACCATTAAACTAGTACCCAAAGCCAAATCAAACATTAATTGCCGACTAGGTTTTGACACTTCAAACCAAGGATGACTCACACGTAAATATCCTAAAACCTGGCGCCCAATTTCTACACGGTCGGTAACTTGACGCAATAATAGTGATGAGTGCTGAGTTCTGAGTTCTGAGTTACTTTTTTCTTCACACTCAGCACTCAGCACTTTGCACTCAGCACTGTTTTTGATGCGAACAGTCTCACCATTACGGTTTGAGTGAATAGGAATATTTATAGGTTCAGGAAACGTCGTCCAAAGTAGCTCTCCCGTAGGACTAAACCATTCGATATCAATACGGTCATCTTCTACCGAATTAGCATTATTGCGAAAACTCGCCTCTATATTTATACGGTATTCCTTCTTTTGACGATTTACCTGTTCAATTACAAGCGCGCGCTCAACGACTTCGACCACATGATTCAAAGTATCATCAACACGTTCAACTAATGTACTACGGACGTACAAGTATACTCCGCTTGCAAACAATAGCAGTAATACGGCTGTAATTGAAGTGTACCAGAGCGCTAGGCGCCGACGAGTCGCTTGAAACATTTTTGTGTAGCAGCTATTTAGTACTAAAACATTCAAAAATTCTTGTGGAGTAGGCAATATTCAAAAATTCTTGTGGAGTGGGCAATATTCAAAAATTCTTGTGGAGTGGGCATCCTTGCCCGCCCTTGATATTGAGACTCATAAGGTTGTTAGTTTTGTTTTATTCCTGTTTATAAATATTCGATTACGTAAAAAATATTAGTATGTAAAGCTTCTGTTGTGCTACCCAGATTCTCAATTTTTTCACTTCATTAGCACATTGACAGCAGAAATTGTAAATGTTAAAGGCTCCAACTGCCAACACCCTAGAATCATATATAACTCAGGCGGTTGTCCATACTCAGTGTTGTTACTGAGTATTTTTTGTCGTCAATGCCTCATAATTCCATATTCTTACTGAAGGTAGTTTGAGTTTAAAAGAGTTAAATTCTTTATGTAATCGAGCGATGTAAAGAAATAAAAATTACACGCGAAGGTTGTTGTGGTGTTTTGTGTGGTATTTACTGTTTTTTATATAAAGAGGAGTGCTGTATAGGCAAAAGTTCATATATAGAAAATAAATCATTAACATCTACTTGATGTTAAGACATTGTATTTCATCGCAAACTCTCCGGCTTGCCAGGGAAAGCTCTATCAACAAATAATTAACAAAAAAATTATTAGCTTTGATGAGTACAAAGCGAGAGTTCATCAAACTTAAAAATCTGACTCTACTAACTCAATTGCAAATTTTTGGAGAAATTTTTCACATGAATAAGAAGATTTTAGGCATCATCGCAGGCAGCGTAGCAGCATTAGGTAGCGCAATTGTAGCGGCGCCTGCTCAAGCGCAAGTTACAATGCCAGTTACAGTTGAAGTGCAACCACAAATTTATTTAAGCACATACAAAGACTTAAATTTTGTGATTACTCAAAAGGATATAGCAGGGGTTCTTCCTGATCAAAGTGTATCCTACGATGAAAAAACTGGAGTAGTACCACCAAAAATGGTAAGGCCTACTTCAGGTTCAGCACCTAGTGCAATTACAAGAGACATTGAACCTCTGTATTATGTCTGGGCAACAAACGGTACTCAAGTTAATGTTATTGTTGAAGCTAAAGAAGAAACATTGTCCCGCGTAGGTTCAACCGACCCTGAAGACACTGTTACAATGTCGGTTTTAACTCCCAATCCTACTTCTATTACTGGTGCAGGTTTAGCAAATTCTGCTGCTCGACCTGGTAGCGTAAAACTTGGTTTTGAATTTCAGAACGGTACTGCTGGTCTTAGCGCAGGTAAATACGAAGGTGGTCAATTAGGAATTACTGTTTCTACTCCTTAAACTAACACTGTAAATGTCTATGGTGCAGGCAAAATGCCTGCGTCCATATCCTTTGAATAACAATTAAGTTTAAAGGCATCAAGTTAATTGTATCTCAATTGCAAATTTTATTTTTGTTATTAATTATCATACTTTGACAACTTATCATTATATCCAAAATATTGATGAATGATTGTTAAAATCGTTTGTAATTAATATGTTCATAAATTAAATTAGCAATTAATATTGATAAACAATTGTCAATTTTAAACTATAAAGTTTATTTCTTAAAAATGAGTTGCTCACAGATTATAAAATGCTACTTAAGTATATTTGTAGCGCTATTATTTACACCACATTCCAAAGCTTTTGCACAACAATCAAGTTCTCCTTTGACTGTATGCAACCTAGAACTAAACCAAGTACAGCTGATTGATGAAAAACCAAGAAAGCTGACAGTTTTAAAATCTGATGTAATAAATGATTCGGATTTTTTTGTACAAGTAGGTTCTTTTAAAGAATCCACACAAGCAAGTGGTCAACAACGATTATTGTCAGGTAAACCGCCTATAAAAGATTATTTTGCTGGAAGTTTGGAAGGAATTTGGCAGATGCGCGTGAATCAGGCAGATTTACAGTTTGTTAAGGCTAAATATACTGTTGCAGTAACTGAAACCGAAACTGGTAGCCCTTTTAATAAGCTTGAAACACAACCTTTAGAAGTTAAACAGGCTAGAGTTTGTCCCGATAATACAGTTGTCGTGCAGAGTGGAGTAATTTTAAAATTTAGCGAATTGTTAAAATTCGCAGAAGGAAGCTTTGATGCTCAAGTTAATGTGTGTGTAGCAACAAAGGATAGAAACTGTTAGTCAAATTTTCGGTTCATTATTTATTCTGCAAGGAGTTGTAATTTAAGATGTTAAATAAAACTATTTATTCATGTATTGCACTTAGCTTAATTAGTTCGATTACTTTAGGAGTATCTAGTGCAAATGCAATGGAAATTACGGTCACTCCCCCTCGCTTTGAGTTAGATATAAATGCAAAACAATCTCGTTCTAATTCTATTAAAATCACCAACTTATCAGATAAGCCTTTAGAAATGAAGGCTTATGTGCGAAATTGGATGATGGATGAGAATAATACTTTAAAAGATGCACCGTCTAGTGAGCAATCTTTAGACCAATGGATTGTTTTTACCCCATCTAGATTTACAATTCCACCCCGTGGTACTCAAAGTGTTCGCTTTGCAATCCGTCCAAAAATAAAGCCTTCTGGGGGCGAATATCGTGCTGTAGTTTATTTAGAAGAAGCTGCAAATAAAGTCCGCAACTCAGAGAATATAAAGACTGTTGGTCGTGTAGGAATCGTTGTATATGGGTATGCTGGAGATGTGAAACGGGTTGGAACTGTAAACTCTGTGAATATCGATAGCAAACCAAGCTTAACGAAGGCTGTATTTGATATTTCTAACCAAGGTACCGCATACGTTAGAATGGGCGGTCAATACGCTATTTGGCGTGCTGCGAATTATCCAGGTGCGAAAACTACACAACCTATTGCTGGTGCAGGTAATCCAAAGACGAAGCTACCAGCAAATGTTATTCAAGTCGGCAAAATAGAATTACCACCAGTTTTACCAAGTAATCGCCGCCAACTTATATTACCTTTAGCTGAAAAGTTACCCCCTGGTAACTACGTTTTAGATATAAATGGAGACTTGAGTGGAATGGCAGTTGATAAGGGTATTCCTTTTACTGTTCCTGCAAATAGTGCCTCACAACCTATTCCTAAAACTATAAATCTTTCTACTAAGTAGTTTTGTTGCAATGCTTATTACTTTTCATGATAATTTGATTGCCGCTCTGAATGAATTTAGTCCTAAAAATTATCAACTATAACTCTCAAGCATTAAACAGTGCTGAGTTCTAAGCCCATAAGTTCCAAAAATATTTTTTAGCTATATTAAATTGCTGTTGGATTTTAATTACTGTTCCCAGATTGTTTCAAGGCTTAATATTCCAATATTTGTGTTTATGCTCTACCTAGCTTTACCACCCACCCCACCCCCAATATTTGCAACGTTGGCGCCTCAAGAAGTAAGAAGCGAAGCAATGCTTGCTAAAACTTCTCCGAATAGTCAGCGCTTCAAAGCTTTGACACGGAATGATGGCACTGCTAGGGTAGCAACCGCACAACCCTCAGCTTG
Source organism: Calothrix sp. PCC 7716 (assembly GCF_019977735.1). Lineage (GTDB taxonomy): Bacteria > Cyanobacteriota > Cyanobacteriia > Cyanobacteriales > Nostocaceae > Dulcicalothrix. Next base: position 4,201,013 of record NZ_AP025018.1, read on the forward strand.
TCAGTCTTCTAATATATCAGAGCAATCAGATTTAGTTAGTAATTTACTAAATAAAATATTGAATAATCCTAGTCGGATTAAAACTTCAGCGACTAATACTGTTGTAAGTAATTGTAATTCTGTTAAACGCACTCAAAATTCTAGTAAGTTTATAGATGGCGTTCAAGCAGCAACTGATGAACAACAGGTGATAAAAGGTTTTTCACCAATACCTTCGCTCAATAAGTCAGTAAATTCTGTCAAAGCTACAACCACTGTTACAGATAGTAAAAACATAAATCAAAATACAACTGAGCAACAACCAGGTCTTAATGACACAGATATTAATAAACAGACTAAGCAAGAGAAAGCTGTTGATAAAAATCCTATTGGTCAAATTCTTGAAACAGTTCAAGAGTTGATTAGTGCGTCTTTATATGCTTCAGTAAATAGTAGTATAGAAAATAATACAAAAAATACGACCACAGAAGAAAGCCAAGAACCTGAAAAAATAGCTGCTGCTGGTGATACTTCAAGCAGTACTTCTACATCCGGGCAAGATGAAGATAATACTAATACACAAGTTGCTAGTGCTTCACCTAGAAACAACAGTACACAAAAAATATTAGCAGTTGTTCAAGAACTTATTAGTGCTTCTTTAAACGCCTCGCTTAACAATACTTTGAACAATGCTGTGAAGGCAGGAACTGAAACAGCAGAAATTGCACTCACTCCACCGAAAGCATCGGATTCTGATAGTTCTAAAATAGCAGTAAGGAATCAAGCTTCTGTTACTAATCAACAAGTAGATAAAAAGCAAAGTTTAATTACAGCACTCAAAAACTCAACAGGCTCAACTAATAATTCTTCAAATCAAACCAATAAGCCAGCCTTAGAATTAGCGCAAATACCAGATGCTCCTTTTTTGGTAGGTGTACTAATTAATGGTAAAGAAGCTGGTACTATAGATGTTCTGATTCAAAATAATACTTTATTTATTCCTTTAGAAAGCTTTGCACAAATTGCTGGTTTTACAATTGAACAAAACAATCGAGTGTTAAGTGCAAAGACTCCATTAGGTACTGTTAATTTACAGCCGAATGACTTAAGGCAAATTAATGGAGTTATTTATATTACCAAGTTTGCTTTACAACAACAGTTAAAAGTAGATGTAGAATTAAATACTGCTGATATTAATTTGCTCGTAGAATTACCTTGGCGTGGGGGCGGACAAACTCGTTCTGCGGCACAACTCAAGCCAGATGTACTTCCACCAAATACGGCTTTTTCGACTTTACAGCAAGATTTAAATATCACAACCTCTTCTAATCGGACTGATATTCGAGCTTCTACCCAGTTAGGTGGAAGATTAGCAGGTGGTTCTTGGCGTGCGCGTTTAGAAAATGACTTTGAAAACGCACCAAATCTGAGTGAGTACTTTTACTATAAACGTGACGGTCAATTCCGTTATCAAATTGGTAGACAACTTTTGGGCTTAAACCCACTGTTGGATGGTCTTAGTTTGACTGGTTTGCAATTTGGTTACACTAATTTACCAGCAGATAATTTTAATACAAGCTATAGTGCAAATGAGCTACTACCAAGACGCTCTAGACCAGTTCAAACATTCCGTGGTACGGCGCCCCCAGCTAGCCTAGTACAACTAAGAGTCGGTAGTTCGATAGTTGCACAGCAGCAAGTCGGATTTAATGGGCAGTACGAATTCTTAGACGTAAATTTACCAGTTGGTCAAAACAACGATGTTGAAATCTTGATTTTTGACCGTAATAACTTACGTGCTCCTAGAGAAATTCGTACCGTCAGAATTAATGCTTCTGACTTACTACTGCCAGCAGGAGGAAATGTACAGTTAGCAGGTGTAGGATTCACAGGTAACTTAGCTCAAACTTCTTTATTTGGAGATTCAAGATTTAGATTAGAAAACGACGGACAATTTGCTGGTTTTTATCAAATGCGGCAAGGTCTTACCAATAGTTTAACTTTTGAGGGTGGAGTTCAAGCTTTACCAGATACACTCCAAGCTCAAGCTGGTTTAGTGTGGCGCCTAGCAAACCCAGCAATTCTTTCTGCTAGCGTTGGTAGTTCCAACGATAAACTTGGCTATAATGCTGATTTAGATATACAGTTAGACCGCTTACAAATTAGCGCTAACTCCCAATCTTTGCCACAGAAATACTTCTCTAACTTTAGAAACTCTAGAGAATACTTTAATCATAGTTTAGAAGTTAAATATAATTTTGGTAATCGATTAGATTTAGGATTTATCGCGCGCAGTCGTCAGTCAGAAAGTGATTCAGCTAATTACATTCTGCCGACTTTTTCAGCGCGTCCTTTCTCTTCACTTTTTCTAAGCGGTAGACCTGACTTTGAAGGAAGATATTTATTTAATGCTTTCTATCAGCCAACTTGGGCGACTAGATTATCTTTTAATACTTACGGTGATAATTATATATCTGATTTTAGCTATAAATTCAGTAATAATTACCAGATGTCTTTAGGTAGCGAATTTGGTGGTAATGATGCTGCTCGTTATACTGCTCGTATCGGTTATAGTCCCAATGACTTTAGAGCATTCAGTTGGAATGTTGGACTGGGAGTAACCGCAGATGGACAAATTGGACCAGTTGCTGGTGCTAGTATGCAAGTACTTCCTGGTTTGCTGGGAAGAATTGAATATCAAGGTATTCCTTCGAGAAGTTTAAGTTATCTTGGTGGTTTTGGTGACGACCGTTTATCAATTTCCCTTGTGTCTGATTTATCTTTCGGTGGTGGTCGAATTGCTCCTGCTTGGAGTGGTGGTGTTAACAAAGAACGTGGCGCCATTTCTGGACAGCTAGCTGTTGGACGCAGTGGGAAAAACTTTGATTTGAGTGGCTCGAATGTGCTAGTTTACAATAACCGCAACCAGTTAATGGGCAGTGCAAAAACAGACTCGACAGGTGGCTTCATGGTTGGAAATTTACCAGAAGGTACTTATGTTGTTGAACTCGAGCCTGATGAGTTACCTGTAGAACTTTCAGTACCCAAAACAAGTATAATCGCTCAAGTTGCAAACTCCGCTGTCACTCGTTTAGATTTTCCTGTCAGAATTGAATACGGTTTAGCAGGTAAAATTACTGATGTTGCAGGTCAACCATTAGCACAGGTACGAGTTGAGTTAAATAATCTTGAAGGAGCAAGAGTAATTTCTGCTGTGACTGATCAGTTTGGTTTATACCGTCTTGATGGTGTTCCTGTAGGTAAATATACATTGCGTGTGTCACTGCAAGATGAACTAAACCGTAATGACTCGCTGCCCAAGCGTCAAATTGAGATTAGTAACGAATTTGTTTATAATCAGAATCTACAATTACCAGTTTCTGCGGCAGCGAAAAAGAAACAATAATGATTTACTTATAAGATGTTAAAAATTCTTTAAGGAAGCAGAGCTTTATTTAATATACTTCTTGTGGGATGGGCAGAGAAAGCCCGTCTTTATACACACTTCTACCCGTTCTATGCTAAAAGCTTGTTACAAGTTGACTTTTTAATTGGGTGGAAATCTTGAAGATGCTACCTTAAAGGAAAACTGCGCCCTTCGTTTCTCAGCATGACATTATAGAGATGCTTCGTTCCTCAGCATGACATTATAGAGATGCTTCGTTCCTCAGCATGACATTATAGAGATGCTTCGTTCCTCAGCATGACACCTGTATTTGTTCCAATAGACAACCTAATTTTGAAATAATCTCACAAAACGTCAGGTTTTGTCTTCTACCATCAGAGAATTACCCGCCATAGCGCTTCTACTATAGAATATTGCTAAATTCATCTATAAGCGTGGGTGTTAAAAGTACACATGGCTAAACCAAAAAAAAGCGCTAATTCTCTCAACCTCAGAGACCCACAGTACTACAACAGTCGCGAGCTAAGTTGGTTAGAATTTAATAACCGTGTCTTGCATGAAGCACTTGACCCACGTACTCCCCTGTTAGAACGTCTCAAGTTCATGGCGATATTTTGTTCTAACTTGGACGAATTCTTTATGGTGCGGGTTGCTGTACTAATGCAGCAGGTAGAAGCAAAAGTTACCCAGTTAGGACTTGACGGACGAACCCCACAGCAGCAGTTAGATGATATTAGTTTTTCGCTGCGTCCTTTAGTTATTCAGCAGCACCAACATTTTGAAAAAGTTTTGCGACCACAGCTAGCACAAAACGGTATTTATTTAGTTAATTATATTGAACTTAACGATAAGCAGCGCACTTATCTTGATAATTACTACGAAGAACAGATATTTCCCGTAATTACACCGTTGGCAGTTGACCCGTCGCACCCATTCCCCTACATTTCTAATCTCAGTTTAAATTTGGCTGTTGTCGTCAAAAACCCCGACACCGATGAAGAATTTTTTGCACGTGTAAAAGTCCCCAAGGTATTACCGCGATTTTTAGCTTTACCCCCTGAATTAGGAATGACTCATAATGGCAAACCTGCATATTGGACGGGTATTCCGTTGGAACAAGCTATAGCTCATAATTTGGAATCTTTGTTTCCAGGTATGACTATTCAGGATTATCATACTTTCCGCATTACCCGTGATGCTGATTTAGAAGTTGAAGAAGATGAAGCTGATGACCTGTTACTTGCTATCGAGCAGGAATTGCGAAAACGTCGTGTTGGTGGAAACCCTGTACGCTTAGAAATTCAAGCTCAAACTCCAGAGTCTGTGCGTTCTCGACTTTTAGAAGATTTAGAATTGGATGAAATTGATTGTTACGAAGTTGAAGGTTTATTAGGTTTACGGGATTTAATGTATTTTATGTCACTCCCGTTACCTGAACATAAAGACCGTCCTTGGCAAGCAGTAGTCCCTTCAAGATTACAGCGTATTCGTGAACCAAATCCCAATAACCCCCAGGTACACGACGTTGAAGATGGTAAAGATATTTTTACTGTAATTCGCGAACGCGACATATTAGTTCATCATCCTTATCAATCTTTCTCAGCATCTGTTGTTAAATTTATTTCTAGTGCAGCGCAAGACTCAGATGTACTCGCGATTAAAATGACGCTTTACCGCACTTCTGGCGATTCTCCTATTGTAAATGCTTTAATCGCTGCCGCTGAAAATGGTAAACAAGTATCAGTACTCGTTGAACTTAAAGCCCGCTTTGATGAAGAGAATAATATATACTGGGCACGGCGCCTAGAAAGTGTTGGTGTACACGTTGTTTATGGTTTAGTTGGCTTAAAAACACACTGCAAAACTATACTAATTGTGCGACGTGAAAAAGACCGTATTCGTCGTTATGTACATATTGGTACAGGTAACTATAATCATAAAACCGCACGGCTATATACCGATTTAGGATTATTTAGCTGTCGCGATGAATTAGGCGCCGATTTAACCGACTTGTATAATTATCTAACTGGTTACTCGCGACAAAAATCTTACAGGCAGTTACTTGTTGCTCCGGTGAATATGCGCGACCGCTTTTTAACTCTTATTCGTCGCGAAATCGAAAATGCTCAGAATGGATTATCGGGACGCATCGTTGCGAAAATGAATTCATTAGTAGACTCAGAAATTATTGCCTGTTTATATGAAGCATCGCGTGCGGGAGTACAAATTGATTTAATAATTCGCGGTGTTTGCTGCTTGCGTCCGCAATTGAAAGATATCAGTGAGAACATTCGCGTTATTAGCATCATTGGTAGTTTTTTGGAACATTCTCGCATTTATTATTTTTATAACAATGGTCAGGAAGAAATATTTATTGGCAGTGCTGATTGGATGCCACGTAATTTAGACCGTCGTGTCGAAGCAATTACTCCAATTCTAGATATGGATATTGCCAAAGATTTGCAAGAAATATTAGGAATAATGCTTGCTGATAACCGTTTAGCTTGGGAATTACAATCTGATGGTACCTATATTCAACGGCGCCCAGGCGATAATTGTCCAGAATCTAACTCACAGAAAGCTTTAATGGCAATGGCATTGGGGTCAAATTCGGTTGTCTCAAATATAGAACCAATAACTGCTGTGCGAAATTAAAAACCCTAGAAACCGGGTTTCTTTATCGAGAATTTGTAATCCTTACAACGATTTCGGAACAGAAACCCGGTTTCTTCGTCGAAAACTTGTAATTTAAACAGCGATTTTGGAACAGAAACCGGGTTTCTTTATCGAGAATTTGTAATCCTTACAACGATTTGGCTTAGAAACCCGGTTTCTTATTTGTTCTTGATGTGAATTTTATATAGCCGAATGAATTATGAAAAACACTTAAAGTTTGATAATTCTTTTCAACGATTTTGAAATGTTTTGAAATAATTCAAAAATATTTAACCCCAATATCAGTGGTAATAGTCCATGTTAGCAATTTATTCACCCATTAGATAGAGTTGATTTGAATGAATGTTCCTTTAAACTATAAGGGTTATATTATATTATTCGTTCATTAAACTGGATGTTAATGTTGTCCTGTGAGCCTTCTACCCTGCGGGTGTTAGTAGTTGATGACCACGAACTAACTCGTATGACCCTGCAAATGGTACTTTCCTGCCAAAAGAACATGCAAGTAGTTGGTTTAGCAACCAATGGTCAAGAAGCTGTTGATATGGTAAAACGCCACCGACCAGACGTAATCGTCCTGGACTTACAAATGCCAGTTATGGATGGTTGGACGGCATCGGGTAAAATCAAGGAAATTGCTCCTGATACGCAAATTATCGCCTACTCTTCGGTAGAAGACGCTAAAAACGTAGGTGCTAATAACGATATGGGTCGTTGGGATGTTTTTTGTAAAAAGGACGTACCCACTACTGAGTTAATTGCCCTGGTGCGTGAATTGGGAAACGGAAATAACGAATCCGCAGCTTGATAATTGCAATGCCTATGAATCAGTTCAAGAGCCATATATTTCATCAATTGTCAAGAGTATTTTATCTACAAGTACTCCTGGCTAAAGCATTGGTAATTATCTAGTATGTGATAAGTACCAATGCTCTTTTAATATATCAGGGCGCCTATTTCAAATCATAATCGTCTATAAACTTCCTGTTTGTGGGAAAGTGCGTCTATATTCATCAATTAAATCATCCATTTCTTCCAAGGCTTGATTGACATCAACTCTCAACGTACCTAAATTAGGCTGCTCCAAAAGTTGTAGCAGGTATTCTCGTTTGGTTTCAACTTGGGCAATGCGTGCTTTGAGTGTTTGTAAGTCCATATGTTTTAATACCTTTATTAGAGCCTCACTGTATACTTTTAACTTAACGCAAAAATTCTTAATATTTACAAATACTCAGCACTCAGCACTCAGCACTCAGCACTCAGCACTCAGCACTCAGCACTATTTTTGGAATAGGAAATCTTTCATCTTTACCGAGTATGAGATTTGTAATCATTTCTGGTTGAGTGTGTTGAAGTATTTTTAATAAAGCTACACTTTGGTCTAAGAATTCATCTACATCAACACCACCAAAAACAGATGGGTAACGTCGCAAGCGGTTAGTGCCTTCTCCAAGTAAAATGGTGGCGCCGCGTAAATTACCGTTACCCAAGTGATACAAAGCAACAGCAACTTGCAGTATACCTTGGTAAAAAGTTTTTTCCGGCTCCAGGGCTTCTATCCATAAAGCTTCTAAGGTATCGTGGCAGGCGTAGAACGCGAGCGTATTGAACTGTTCTACACCTTGCCAATATTCCGAAGGCATTTCTTGGTTCACGCCATGCTTTCCCGCACTTCCTTAATGGTTTCGAGCGAGATGTCTTGTTTATCACCTGCAAATTCGTTGTCTGGGGTAAGAAATAACATGCAGTGACATTCTTTACGTTCGCGCATTGGTACACAGGGGCAGTTCCAAAAAGTAGCAGCCACTTCAGCTTCTTTATCTTCGTAGTGCCGACAAGGGCATAAAGGCGCCCCTAGTTCATCTTTATGTTTAGCGAGTCCTTCGATTACAACAGCAGTAACCGAAGGTTCGGAACAGAAGTAAGTACCAGTGCGCTTTGCATATTGCTCCGAAAAATGGCGCATTGCTTCAAGATTCTTATCGCTGGACTTTGAATTAACTTCTGATGCGTCTGATGCAATCATAGGACTTGTGTTAGAAGAGTTGAGTTTGAATACATATGCAGCATTGTACCGCACCCTACAACTCAAAACTTGGGTGATACTCCCCTTTCTTTATACGAGTCGAGCGAGCGACTTGCCTTGAATGTATCACCAATTAACTAGTTTTAGACAAGCACAGTAACCTTTTCATACCAGCATTGAAATATTGAATGCATACAATTAGAGATACTTAAACCGTCCGTTACATCCGTTCATAATCCGTTGCCAAGGCGCTTTTGTAATTGAACTTGCAGTTGTTCATCATGACTCAAAATAATACCTGGCACCTCTCGATTTATTACCTCTTGTGTCTCAGGTGATTTTGGTTGCCACAATAGCCAACGACTACCATTATTTATTGAAGATAGTGTAACTGGGTTTTGCGACAGCCAAATTATCGGCAATTTGGGTAGCTCCGCGATTACTTCGTCTTGTAACGGCGTAGTTGCTGCTAAAGTTTCAAGTACAGAACGTTCCCCTTTAACTAAACCTGTGTCTTTTGTCCACAACTGTACGTTCATTTGTTGATGCATGGCATAAAAGTACAGCGATGCAGCAGCAATAACAGCTTGTTCAAAGTTCTCTTCATCCCACTTTCCCCCACTATCTAGGGCAATAATAATATCTTGCCCACCAGTAATTGTCTCAAACTCACGTACTCTTAGTTCGCCATAACGGGCACTAGTACGCCAATGTACTAATCGAATTGGGTCCATGACGTGGTAAGGACGTAAAGAACGCATGAGTCCTTCTGTTGCTTGCATTAAAGGGTTTCCTTGCGGGTTGCCTCTACAACTAGAATCCAAACCAATCTCATCAATTAAGGGGCAAGTCGTTAGGGGTAAAATCTGCGGGTAAACAATAGAGTAGGCTGGACAATTATGTTCGCGTCTGCTCCAAAATAACCCAAACGGCGCCCCACTTCTAAACTCAACTGTATGCCAACGATATAAACCTCGACGTTCGGCATTTATATGGTAAGAAAACGAGTAACTACTTTTGGCGCCGATTATATTGATTGCATGTTGGTTGCTTACAACTGGTAGAGTATTGAGTGTATAGGGTAATATATCTTTTACGCTCAACAAACTTACATCTTGTTTTGATTGATTAGTTATTTCAAACTCCACCACCAAATCATCACCCGCCGTTACAGGTTCTATTGGATGGCGCCTGATAGATAGTCGCTTCAATGAACTACTCGGTAAAACAGCAGCAATAACCAACAGCGCACAACTTACACCGCTAATAACATACAACCAACCAGCCATAGTATTAATCGCGGCGCCGAAAAAGCAAATTGTAATTCCACTCAATACCCAACCACTATAAGCAGGGGCACAAGCGCGAGTTTCAAAATAATTAATAATACGCTTCATAAATATAGCTTTTCTAATGTAAAAAAAAATCACATTTACTCGCTCTGCTATCAGTTAGCAGCATAGTATCCACTCAAGATTAACCTATCAACATAGCTAGTTCACACTAACCATGCTATTTAATGAAATGACTGTAAAGATGGGTTGAGAGCCGTAGAAATTAACTAAGATAGATGTACATTAGCAATAGCAATCTAAGTAAGTTTACGGTCAATGAAAAGACAGTAAATATTTATGTATCAGTAATGGTACTGAATAAAATATAACTTTTTAGATTGAAAAATAGTTACAACCTGCAATCGGCGAAAGGACGCAGTCATGGACGAATCTACAACGTCCCCGTTACAAAATCCCAAACTAGAGCATCTACCCGCAAAAGCCATGACGGGTCAAAACCCTATGGATAACTCACGAGTATCCACAGGGAAGCGTTGCTCACCTCCACCACCACCTGTACTGCAAGTAGTCGGTCAAGCGCCTTTTATAAGCGTTACCGTTCAACAAATGGTGCGCGATGCTTATGCCCAACAAGCTTCAGATATACATGTTCGTGTTGGAGAAGTACCAAGATTTCGGATTCGGGGTCACATGGTGGTTTACAGCAAAGGCGAAATAGTCTCACCTCAAACTTTTGAAACTTATTTAACCGAAGTTCTTACCCCATCGCAACGACAACGGTTTACCGAAACCAAAGAACTCGATACAGGAATTTTCTATCCTGGCTTTTTACGTTGTAGAGTCAATTGTTTTGAAACCCTGACAGGCGGTGCAATGGTGCTGCGGTTAATAACCTTAGAAGTACCATCAATTGACAGCTTGCGCTTACCAGCTGTTCTCAAAGACATTGTTTCCAAAAAACAGGGTTTAATTTTAGTTACAGGCCCAACGGGTTCGGGTAAATCGACCACAATTGCGTCAATGATTCGCTTTCTCAACGAAACAGCGCAAAAACATATTGTTACGATTGAAGACCCGATTGAATATGTCCACACTTCACAAAAATGTTTAATAAGTCAGCGTGAAGTTGGATTACACACCTACGAATTTCATGATGCTCTACGGTCAGTATTGCGTGAAGACCCAGATGTAATTTTAATCGGGGAAATGCGCGACCGTATAACTGTAGATACAGCCTTAAAAGCAGCGCAAACAGGGCATTTAGTTTTAGGCACATTGCACACCAAAAACGCAATGGCTGTTATTAACAGACTACTAAATATCTACAACCCTGACGAACAAGCTGCGATGCGAGTGCAAATTGTAGATTCGCTAGTTGCCGTTGTTGCCCAGCAGTTAATTCCTACAACCGATGCTCGAAGAGTTGCCGCAATGGAAATATTGCTCAACACTCCTACAATGCAAGACTTCTTGCTTAAAGGTGAAGATATTCAAGCTTACCAACTTATGGAGGATAGTACTTCGGATGGAATGCAGGTTATGAACCATGCACTATGCGAATTAATGCTAACCGGGCAAATTCGCGTCGAAGATGCAGTTAATGCTTCCCCTGATGTTGGTGACTTAAGGCGCCGTGCCCGAAACGACGGGTATAATCCATCACAATCTACACGACGCGAAAAGCAAGAAGCCTACAACTTCACCCCTCGCTAAAATCATTATCTTACATAGCTCTTTAGCTCTTGTGGAGCGGGCATCCCTGCCCGCCTCTACCCTATATTTCACAACCTAAAAATATATTTTTAAATTGTATGACGGGCAAGGATGCTCCGAACTTTGCCAGAAGAATAATCTCCTGGCAAGTTCTCTCCATCCCACAAGATTGGTACTACTGGTTAATCTAAACCAGTAGTACTGTTAAAAAACTATAGAAAATCTAAACCTTCTAAGCAGATTTTGGTTCTTTACAGTAATTTCTAATACCTATCTTGAGTATGTATAAAGTTACTGGAACAGCAAGAGAAACAGGTGGAGGTAAAAACCCTGCTACTAAATTTAACAACCCTAAAAAATCTTCTGCTGGTTGACTACATACAGTTTCACGGCATTTTCGTGCTAACTCATCTAAATCAACTTCTCGAAATTGGGCGCCATCTTGTTTTGATAACTCTGTAAATGCAGCCTCAAGATTACCATTATATTTCTCAATAGTGTCAAGTGCAGTTTTGGCACCCGCATCAGGATAATTAGATAACTGCGTGCGATAGTGCTGAAGTTCTTCTTTTGAAATAGATGCCATGTTTTTACAACGAGAAATATTATTTTTTAAGAACGACGTTGAATGAATTTAAATAACCTGCAATACTTTTGGTTAAAAACTTTTGCTGTCTTTTGGTGGTGATGACCATGACTTGATACAGGCGCCCTTCAGCAAAGTATAAACGGTTTCTAGTAATTTTGCCCCCAGCGTTGATGTATTCAATTTCTCGTCCTGGATGTCCATTGGAGCTACGAATGCTTTTTTCGGTTAAAAGATTACTTTTGGTTGTTTTTAATGCCATTTCTTGAGCATTTTTTAGTACTTCTTCGGGGTCTGCCATTTGTCCATAGCTGTCGGGGAAGTCGTTAAATGCGACTACATAAGCAACTTCTTGTCTGGGAGGTTGGGCAATAAACACCTGTAGGTTTATTTCTCCCATAAAGGTTCTTTGTGTCTGGGATGTTACCTTTGGTTGACCCGGCATTAAAACGCTGAAACGTCCATCAGAGGGAGTAAATACTTTCCATCGGAATTTTTCTACCTCTGATGCGTCTGGTTTTGGTGCTGATGGTTTACGTGAGGAACGTGCTTCTACAGCTGTAGTGAGCGCAAAAATTAAAGCTGCGGTCAAAAAAGGTAGAAAACCCTGAATTTTATTTCTGAATTTTAGTCGAGTCAAAGGTGTTAATGTCATAGATTTGGCTATTGTGATGCTAATATCACGTACATGCCAATCTGTTATAACTCACCTATAACCTAGCTGCACGAATAGCGGCGCCAATTAGTCCAACTTGTTGATTAAGAATAATTTTTACTGGTATGTCTTCTAAGATGCTTCGCATTCTTCCTTTTTGGCTGAAGTGCAGTAGAAAATCACCACCTTCAATAAGTGGCAGAATCTTAGGAGCAATACCACCAGCAATATATAATCCGCCGTATGGCAAAAGCTTTAACGCAAGGTTTCCAGCTTCGGCGCCGTAAGCTTCGACAAATAACTGCATTGCTTGTTCAGATAAATTATCAGTTTTATTGAGTGCAGCATTACCAATAGCGGCGCCTGGGTCTACACTTTTCTCTTGTTGTCCTGCTTGTTGTTCCCAAGCGCGAACTACTTGTGCAATGTCGGGAGACTCAGTAGCTATTTTACGGTCTCTCAAAAATTGATAAATCGAGACAAGTCCTAAACCAGAGACAACCCGTTCGACAGAAACCCGTTGAATATCATGTTTATCGAGTAAATATTTTAATAATTGAAACTCTAATTCTGTGCGTGGTGCAAAGTCGGCGTGTCCTCCTTCAGAAGGATACACATAGTACTCTTGTCCTTGCTTGATTAAAAAACCTTGCCCTAAACCTGTGCCGGCGCCAATAATGGCAATTGGAGCATCATCACGAGGATTTCCATCTTGTAACGTAAACAAATCTTGACTTTCGAGTCCTAAAATTCCATAACCAACAGCAGCAAAATCGTTAATTAGAGCTACATGAGGTATATTAAGTTCCTCTTGAAGACGCTCACAATCAAGATACCAAGCCAAATTGGTTAATTTAGCAGTATCACCAACAACAGGCCCAGCTATACCAAAACACGCTTTTTGTGGATGGTCAGAATTAGCTTCAGCAAGAAACTGCTTGACCATAGGTACCAAATCGACAAAATCGCCACTACGATAAGCATTCTCGTACACAGTTTGTAGTGATGACTTCTCGGTTGCATCAACCAATCGTAAAATCGTCTTGGTTCCGCCAATATCGCCGGCTAGTAATAAAGTCATAATATTTGTACAGCTAGTAGTCAAGAGTTAATGGTTAATAGCAATTAACCATTATTCCATTACTCTTCTAATTAAATCGAACCATTTCTTCCACCTCAGTCAAGTGCGATGTATCTCCTTTTAGCTCAATCCACCACTCAGGGTGCTGACGAACAAGCTTAAACAAACTACACAACCTAACTTTTTCAGCTTGGTAAATAGATTCTCCTGCAATTCCCATTACAGCACCGTTGACTGATGCACCGTGTGCCACTAACAGTATATTTTCAGGTGAGTACTCAGTAGCCAAACATCTGGCTGTTTGTCCAGCACGTGCGCGAACTTGCGCTCGTGTTTCTGGATACCTAGCAGCAATGACAGGTGTGTAGCTAGCGTCTATACGGGGATAAAATTTGACCAATTCGCGAATCGAGTGTAGTTGTGGTTCTTCATCCATCCAATCAGGATTTAGCCATTCGCTCAAGCCTGTTTCTAACTTTATTGGTAAATTTAGGACATCAGCGATGGCATGTGCTGTTTGCACAGTTCGCAAAAACGGTGATACAAATATATGATGAATTTTTTCGCCTTTAAGACGATTTGCTAATTGTTGTGCTTGAATAAACCCATCTTCACTAAGTGGTGGATCATAACGACGTTCAGCAGTGAGAAACCAGTCGGGGTTTACAAAGTCGAGACGGTTAGCGTGTCTGGCAATCCAAATTATCTGAGACATTCACTCTAATTTCCAGCGAGTGCGAGGATAAACGCAGGGTGGGAAATATATATAATGACATGTTTCGTTATGTTAAGCATTGAAACCCTTAGACAAATTTTGTGGTTTTACATGATGCTTTGTTTGCTACACCAGGCAAAAAGCGCTGTTCACAGTTTAAAAATTGCAAACGGCGCCTTTATTACAGATAATTTTTGCTTGGTTCAAAAATAAAAGTTAAGATGGCTCTAAGTTCTGGCGCCGTTTTCGTTCAACAAATTGCCTTAATTCATCAATAGAATTGAGAGTTACACCGTTATTTTGCACCCTTATTACCGCTTCTGACACAGCATCTGCATCATCACGGTGGTTTAAAATATAATCTCTTAACTCCTGTTGCGTCATTTCTTGATAATTCGGTTTAGTCATACTATAGTTACCTCGCCGTATATATTTATCAAAATCTCTAATCCTTCACCAGCCAAGATATACAGATTCCTTGTTCTATCATCTATCGTTACCAAATTAATAGATGAATACATTTGTGTTAAATTCTGACACATTTTGTACAACTCTATCGCCTGTTCTACTGTTGGACTCATTAATACACTGCCTGTTGAGATTACCTAATCATGATTATAATCCTGCCTTAGCAATTGAATCAAATATGAATCGTTAATTTTTATGTATAACCTAGCTTCTGTGCTATTAATTAGAGATTTTAGCATATTTTGATTCATTATCAAGTATATAGTGTATATTTTCTTATACGATATGAGTCAAAAATGCTACAGTCAGATGTAAAGCAATTACTATTGGTCTGTGTCATAAAATTTGGGGTGTTTTAGCATAGGCATTCGGCGCCTGTGCAGTCTATATATTTTTTTACCACAGAGACGCAAAGTACACGGAGTGAAGAGAATTTAACCACATAATCCGGAGGATTTCCCGCTTTCTTAGGCACGCTCGTACACAAAGAAAAAATTATTAGGTATTAGCTGGCGCCTATAATGAAGCAATTAAAACATCAATTAAAAAAGAATAATAGCGTCGAAGTGCAATATATGTAATAGCAACGCTTGCGGTAATTATATCTACCCCTATTTGAAATTTAAGTGACAGTGAAGAATGGTAACTACTCAACATCATCAAAACATGGGCGCCATGTCCTAGACCGCAACTAAAAAATACGCACATAGTAGCCAGCGCAAGCGGAGCCTTCTGTTGCCCTCGTATAAATGGCAACAAAATCATCAGAGCAATTATAAAATAGCAAAGCGAAATAACGCTATTTGCACCAATTAGCAGTCCATTCAACATTCGCAGTACCATAACTTTATATCGAAACACAAAAATTGCCGATATTTGCAGCAATCCTTAACAAGCTTATGATACCCATGAGTATAGTGCTTGTAACATTTGTGCTTACACTTTTATGCTAAAATATGCCCATTTTTGCCCGTAATACTCTATATAAAGCAGTTGAACACGTTCGATAGGCGCCAATGAACGAGTCAAGATATTTTTGTTACAAGCCGTACATTTACTTAGATAATAGTGGGATGTTATTGTTATAAAGGATACGAAAACTACTCAGCCTACAAGAGTAAATGAAAGTTCATCGACTTCTTTTGATATTTATCCTTTTTTGTTTAGCTTTGATATGCGTTATCGCTTTTGCTAACTTTCAAACACCGAATAATAAACGCTCTACATTGTGCCACAGTACTAAACTTCTGACTCAAATTGAAGTTAAAAACTACGATGCTAGTGGGGTTAAGTTACGTGATGGCACATTTATTAGAAAAGTTTCCCTCGATAACAATAGAAAACTAAAAGTCATTATTTTTCCTAGAGCTATTTCTCCCCAAACTTGGCTAAAGATACCTCAATCATCGATTCAATATATCGGTAAAGGTGGCGATGACAGTTGGGAAGAATGGCTGCGTCCCGACTATTTTTATTTACTCCAAGTTCCTCCAAAAGCAACAGGTTTAGCTTTTGGAAGACTATGTTATCGCAATGGAGATGTTGAGGTTGAGGCTATTAAAAAATTGAAAAAAATTTATAAAGGAAAGATAAATATCAATGACAAAATAAATCTTTCAATTGAAGAGCCTATACTAACTATTAATCCATATAGCGTTATCGTCAATACTGGAAGTAATCGTCGAGATGCCCTAGGTAGTGAAACAGAAGTATATTTTACAACACAAGACCTGAAGCTTGATTGAATATGAGTTTATTTAGACAAAGTGTTAAGCATTTAAAGACTTTGATGAGGAAAGCGACATCATTATAATGTCCGAGCGCTGGCGCCAACCTTGCTTCGACCAAAACGAAGATGCTGCATCGTTTTCGCTAAGTATAAATAAATGACATTTATCAATACCTTGCTTTTGTAGCTGTGATAAGCATGATTGAACAAGTTTGGTGGCGATACCTTGCCTACGGTAATCTGGTAAAACAGCCAAATGGTTGAGATAACCTCGGCGCCCGTCATGACCACATAATACGGCGCCGACAATTTTACCATTGTGGCAAGCAATATAACTTAAACCTGGGTTACGGTGTAGATAACGTTCGATATTTTCTCTAGAGTCAGCATCACGTAAACGTACACCTTGACTATTTTCCCAAAGAGTTATTACTTCTTCATAATCCGTAATTTTTAACTCTATTATTTCTACTTCCATATTTTATAACTTTAGCCATCCGAATAGTTGCCCTACTGTTAATTTCTTTACTGCTGATGTAACCATAGATATTATTTATACGTATGTAATTCAGTATATTGATTATTCGTATAGCTGTGGAGACGTGATATATTCCCTGCGGGACACTGCGTGAACACGTCTCTACATTTAATGATGATAAAACATTTTTGGTATGTTCAGGCTCTGTTGCTAGGAGCATGGAATTTCAATTATAAATTTTGTTCCTTTTCCTGGTTGGGACTCACAATATAATTTACCGTTGTGTTTTTCAACTACTATTTGGTAACTTATAGACAGTCCTAAACCTGTACCTTTGCCTTCTGCTTTTGTGGTAAAGAATGCATTAAATAGTTTTTGTCTTACTTCTTCTGTCATTCCCATGCCGTTATCTGCTATGCTTATTGTTACCCAGCCGTTTTCTGTTGTTGTACTGATGGTAATTTGGTTAATAATATTTTGATAGCTCTTACCTTGATTGGACTCTTCTAATGCGTCAATTCCATTTGCTATCAGGTTCATAAATACTTGATTGAGTTGCCCAGGAAAGCAGTCAACTGGTGGTAAGTCACTATAATTTTTTATTATTTCAATTGCTGGACGTTCGGGTTTAGCTTTTAGTCTATGAGATAATATCATTAAAGTTGCTTCGATACCCTCGTGAATATCAACCGCGCGCTTATCATCTCCGTCATTACGTGAGAAGTTACGCAGTGATTGCATTATTTCTTTAATACGTGTTGTGCCTAATTTCATTGAAGAAATCATCTTGGGCAAATCTTCGAGAAGGTACTCTAAATCTATTGTCTCTATTTCTTCTTCAATTTCGCTTGGTGGTGATGGTAAGTGCTTTTGATATAAAGTCAGTAGGTGTACTAAGTCATCAACATACTGATTAACGTGAGCTAAATTTCCATTAATAAATCCTACAGGGTTATTGACTTCATGCGCTACACCTGCAACCATTTGTCCTAGAGATGAAATTTTTTCTGTATGTACAAGTTGACTTTGGGTTTGCTGGAGTTTAAGTAGTGCTTGTTCTAAATCATTCGATTTTTCTTGCGCGCGATGGTAAAGACGAGCATTTTTAATTGCTATTGCTGCTTGAGATGTTAGAACTTTTAATAATTGTAACCGCGCGGGTGTAAAGGCATTATAGACTAAATTATTTTCTAGATAAAGTACACCAATTAGTTCACGCTGTGAGAAAATGGGTGTACATAGTATTGATTTGGGTGTCTGACTAATAATGTAAGGGTCATTTTGGCAAATTTTTTCAAGACTTGCATTATCTATTACTACAGCGTCTTGAATTCTTGCCACATAGTTAATTAAAGATATTGGTACATCTTTAGAAGTTTCAACAGGTGTGGATACACGCTGACTTTGATTATTTTGAATTGCCTCAATATATAAACGATTATCTTGGGTTAAAATTAAACACCCTTTTTGGGCGCCAGCGTTTTCCAAAATAATGTGCAACAGGGTGCAAGGCAAATTTTCTAAGTTAATTTCGCTTTGGATAGCTTCGGATGCTTTGATAACAGTAGCAAAATCTAACAAATCACTATGACTAGATGTACTATTCGCTGTTTGAGTTTTTGCTGATATAGTATTGATTGTCGAATTAATATTTACTAGTTCTTGGCTGTAAGTAATTGTAATTAAATCTGAATAACGTTTTTCCAAATCGTTGACTTTGGCGTTTGCTCCCCATTGCGTATAGTAGTAATGAGCCTCACTCATGTATACTTTAGCAATTTTCTTCTTACCTAAAGACATATAGAATTTAGCCGCAAGTTCGTTAGCAAGTGCAACTTCTTGAATATAACCATTTGAACCTGCTCCCTGAATTGCTAAATCATACAAATCCATTGCTTGCTGAATTTGTCCTAATACCCGAAATTTTTCTGCTTCTACTAATTGAAACTTGTGTAAATAATTCATCGGCGCATAATGTGCCCATTCTTGCATTTTTGCTTGATTGGCGCCAACTATTTTTAAGTATTGATTTTGCTGTGCGGCATTGACGGAATTATAGACTGCTAAATATGAAAGCGAAGAGTAAAGATAAAATTGAGCAATATCTATTGCAGATGCAGCAGCTAAATAATTGACTGATTTATCTATATTTTCAGTAGCTCGATTGTACTCCTCAAAAAGATAACTCAAAGTCAGCTTGTACAGATGCAAAGTTACAAGCGAAAATCCATCTTTAATGTTACGGTAATCAACTAATGATTTCTCTTCATTATACACGTCACCGATTAAACAAGATGGGTTATTACTCTCTTGCATCAAATTAATTACCATCTGCTCTAGCATTTCAATGTGATTTAAAGAAAGCTGCTGTTTATTTTTTTTAATTTCCGCTTTTAAAATCGAAATTTTGTATATTACCTCATTAAGTGGCTTACCTATTAAAACTTCGGTACGACATTCATAAACATAATTCCAGGCGCCGTATTCAAAGTCTCCAACTAATAAAGCTTTTTGTCCTCCAAGGTTAAACAATGCTACACTCTCATTAAAATGAGATTTCCAATGTGTCGTAAAAGTCGCTGTAATAAATAGAGTTTTAGGAGCATAGGTCTTGTCAGCTAAACTATTCAATAAATTTAACGCTAAATTTCCAAGCTCATAAGTTGATTCAATATCATTTAGAACAGCATTAATAATACAACCATACTGACTATATATAACTGGCGATAAAGGTGTATTGCCATCTTGCATTGACAATTTCACCATCGCTAAAGTAGTAAGCATATATAATGGCTGATTCAGAAAATAAGCTGTTGAACTAATTGCGTCTAATATTTGTAAAATTGCTAATGATTTAGAATTAGTCATTAATGGTAAGTCAATCAGTGAAGCAATTCCTGATTTTGAAACCAACAAAATTGTCTCTGTTAATGCTTGCTGAATGTCAGCTTCAGTTGGTGAGTTAGGAAAAAGCATTCCCAACAATTCCAAAATTTCTAATCCGATAGCGATTGATTTGGGCAGTTGTTTCTGAGCAATACAGGCAAGGATGTAAAAATAATAAACTTTGACTTGATCAAGTGTTGTTTGAGCATTTTGTTTAAGAGTTTCACCAAATAGTTGCATTTGCTCAAATTCACGACAAAAATATGCAGCTTCGGTTGCTTTTTCATGCAATGTCAAAGTTAAATCGTAGTTAATTTGCCAACTATCAATTGGCAACAACGATAAACCAGTACGGCAATATTTTAATGCTGCATCATACGCTGCTGATGCTTTGGCTTTTTGCGCTGCGATTAAATTAAGTCTTGCTAGCTTTGTTTTTTCAGATGATTCTAGAATTAAATCAATACCCATGTTCAAATGATTAAGAATATTGAAAATGTTGGCTTCTAGTTCTTCTGTTGATGAAACTATGGAACACTTTTGCAACAGCAGTTTTCCAATTTTAGCGTGAGTCGCTTGTTTTTGTTCTTCTATAATTAGCGCATAAGCTGCTTGCTGTACCCGGTCATGTAAGAAACTATATTCAATATTTTTACCTTGAATAACTTCTACTATTTCTTGGGCGCCAAATACCTGTGGCAAACGGTAATTATTTCCTACTGGTACAATTAAACCGACAGTGAGCGCTGACCATAAATCCTCAGCAACTGATGAGTATGACTGCTGTGCGATTGTAGTTAAGGTTTCTAAATCGAACTTGTTACCAATACACGCAGCTAATTGTAATATCTTTTGTGTTGGCGCCGCAAGTTTATGAATTTTATTAATCATCAACTCAACAACGTTATCTGTTACACCTTGTTTATGAATTTTCTCTAAATCCCACTGCCATAGGGTCTCAAACCATAGCAACCCCAAATCATATAACGACTTGAGTAACTGCGTTAAGAAAAAAGGGTTTCCTTGGGTTTTCTCAAATAACAAACTAGCTAAAGACGTAACATTTTTTAATGGTGCCCGCAACGTATCTGCTACTAGTTGTGTAACATCATCAACGAAGAGTGGTTTTAGCTGAATATCACTAATTTTTGCCCCAGTTTGACGAATTACTTCTACCGTTTGCATAAAAGGATGGGTAGAACTTACTTCGTTATCACGATAAGCAGCAATAACAAGGCAATAGCAATTTGTCGAATCACTCATAAATGTTTGTAATGCTTGCAGTGAAGCTATATCAGCCCATTGCAAATCATCCATAAATAATACAACTGGATGATTATAACTTTGAAAAACTTGAGAAAACTGTTGGAATGTTCGATTTAGACGGTTAGCTGTTTCTATTGCCCCTAATTCTACTACAGGTGGTTGGGCGCCTATAATTAGCTCCAGTTCTGGAATAATATTAATGATAAGTTGAGCGTTGGCGCCTAATGCAGCAGTAAACTTTTGTCTCCAATACTGTAAATGCTCCTCACTTTCGGTCAAAAGTTGACGTATTAAATCTCGATGAGCTTGTATTGAAGCAGCAAGAGGAATATTACGCTGAAATTGGTCGAACTTTCCACTGGCAAAATATCCTTTGCGACGAGTTAACCCTCGGAGAATTTCGTTAATTAATGCAGTTTTGCCAATTCCAGAATAACCACCCACCAGTACAAGCTCAAAACCACCATTACTTACCCGTTCAAAAGCTTCGAGCAAAATTTCTACCTGCTTTTCTCGTCCGTAGAGTTTTTGAGAAATAAGCAGTTGAGAAGCTTTATCGTATTCTCCTGGTGTAAAAGAAGCAATTTTACCTTGTTTCAACTCCAATAAACACTGCTGTAAATCAGCCAAAAGCCCTTCAGCGC
The DNA here is from genome assembly GCF_019977735.1 of Calothrix sp. PCC 7716. GTDB lineage: Bacteria > Cyanobacteriota > Cyanobacteriia > Cyanobacteriales > Nostocaceae > Dulcicalothrix. The sequence goes on from NZ_AP025018.1 coordinate 4,222,616, forward strand.
TTTGATAGCGGTCTTCAGCATTTTTTTCCATCAGTTTATTCACAATTTCTACCAAAACTGTCGGAACTTCTAAATTTAATTCCTGAATTGGAGTTGGTTGTTTAGCAAGATGGCAATGTATTAATTCCAAGGGATCATTGCTAATAAAAGGCAAGTCACCTGTGATAATTTCATAAAAAGTTACACCTAAAGAGTAAAAATCACTACGAAAATCTACTGAGCGATTCATTCTACCTGTTTGCTCAGGAGGCGCATATGCAAGCGTTCCCTCTAATTGGTTTGGGTTTGTCAAACATGCTGTTTCTTGACCCAGACGACTCGCAATACTAAAGTCTGTTAGTTTTACTTGCCCCGTTTGGGGATTAATAATGATATTGGCAGGTTTAATATCTTTGTGAATAATTTGGTTTTTGTGTAGCGATACTAGTCCTTGCACTAACTGCACAGCAATGTTGAGAAAGATAATCAAAGATATTTTTTCTGACTTGTATGAAGTTAAAAATTCCTTAAGAGAAATACCACCAAAGTCTTCTGCGACTAGAATTAAACGGTTTTGGTACGTTTCTAATCCGTAAACTTTGACAACTCCCTCTAATTCAAGATTTTCGGTAACTTTATATTCGTGCTTGAGGCGAGTAATTTGCTCTAAACTAGGATATTCTGCTTTCAAAACTTTAAGGATAACTAGCTGTTGAGTAGATACACCTCGGTATATGACAGTGTTTAAACCTTCACGGACTACTTCGGTAATTTCATAACCAGGAATTGCTATGGGCAGCATAATTTCACCTGAGACTTGCAAAATAATTCTTTACACTATAGAATTCCCAAAAAGTGAGTGAAAGTTATCAGTATTTTCAACATTTTTTATGTAAAAATGTAAAACATTTAGATTCTCTTGTTATTTAAACCACAACCTCAAAACATGCAGGCGCCTAATATCCTCTCAGCAGAGTTTGAAAAATCTCCCTACCAATTGTATGAAAATATACGTGAAAATTATCCGTTATTTTTTCATGAAGCTACCAACAGCTATGTAGTTAGTCGTTACGAAGATGTAGAACGCGCGTTTAAAGACCCTGCATTTTCAAGTCGTCATGCAGAAGCGCAGTTTGAACCAGTGTATGGTCGAACGATGGTACAAATGGATGGCAGAGAACATGCAACAAATCGTAATTTAGTGATACAAGCACTTGGCAGTTACAAGTTAAACGAAAAGTTTTTGCCACTCATTAAAGAAAATGCTAGAGAACTGCTGAGTAAATTTAGCAGCAGAGGAGAAGTGGAATTAGTTGAAGAGTTCACTAGTATTTATCCTCTCAACGTTATCAGAACTATACTTGGCTTACCGAAGCAAGATATGCCATTCCTAAAGAAATGGTGTATAGATATCAGCAATTTTCTTTCCAATTTATCACAAAATCCAGAAGTAACTGCGGCTGGTTTACAATCTAGTAAAGAGTTTCAAGCTTACTTGGCGCCAATTATTAAGCGAAAACAGCAAAATTCAGAAGATGATTTACTATCTAGCTTATGTATAGCTGAAATAGACGGTATCAAGTTAACTGATGACGAAATTACATCGCTGGCAATGCTATTGTTTGGAGCTGGTGGAGAAACGACAGATAAAGCACTAGCTTTAATGTTTAGAAATTTGATTGTACACCGAGAACAGTTACAGCAAGTTCTTGCAGACCGCAGTCTAGTTGAGAGAGCTTTTACAGAAACGTTACGCTATTCACCTCCTATACAGTGGTTAATGCGTTTGACGCTTGAAGATGTAAAAATGACAGGTGGCACTATTCCTGCAAATTCAATGGTTATCGGATTAATCGCTGCTGCTAATCGCGACCCTCGCAAATATTCTGAGCCTGATAATTTTAACATTTTTAGGCAAGATTTAGATGTGAATCGCGCATTTTCGGGCGCCGCAAATCATCTCGCTTTTGGTGGAGGGAAACATTTTTGTATTGGTACAAAATTAGCAAGAGAAGAAGTCATTATTGCGACAAATTTTTTATTAGATAGTATGCAAAATATGCAGTTTGTCAATGGTGAGTTACCTGAAGAATATGGATTTTTTGCTCGTGGACTAAAAAAGTTATCCATTAAATTTTCCTCCGTGCGTGGCGATAGTTTTATTGATTAACCTAAATAAGCTTTCATTACACGCTCGTCTGTAATTAATTCGGATGCGGCGCCTGTTAATGTTATACTTCCTGCTTCTAATACATATCCTCTATCGGCTATTTGTAATGCTAAGTTAGCGTTTTGTTCTACTAGTAATATAGTTACACCTGTGTTACGTAAATTTTGAATTATTGTAAATATTTCTTTGACTATTGCAGGCGCCAGTCCTAAGCTCGGTTCGTCGAGTAGTAATAGTTTGGGTCTACTCATTAATGCGCGCGCGATGGCTAACATTTGCTGTTCTCCTCCGCTGAGGGTTCCTGCTAGTTGGTTACGACGTTCTGCTAGTCGAGGAAATAGTTCAAATTGGTGTTTTATATCGGCTTGGATGGTGGTTTTGTCGTTGTGGATGAAGGCGCCTAGCATTAGGTTATCGTATACGGTTTGTTTGGCGAGGACTCGTCTTCCTTCGGGTGAGTGGGCTATTCCTAATTTTACAATTTCGTGGGGTGGACGTTTTATTATGTTTCGTCCTGAGTATAGTATTTCACCGCTTTTTATGTTGATGATTTTGGATATGGCTCGCAGAGTGGTTGTTTTTCCTGCTCCGTTGGCGCCTATTAGAGTGACTACTTCTCCGGTGTTTATGTGTAAGTTGATGTTTTTTAGGGCTTGGATGCCGGAGTAGTTTACGCTGAGGTCTTTTGTTTCTAAGATTGTTATGGTGTTCATATGTTTTTTCTTTTTACCACAGAGGCACAGAGGGCGCAGAGGAAGAGAGGGTTATTCGTTTCCTAGGTAAGCTTCTATTACTGCTGGGTTGTTTCTTACTATGTTGGGTTTGTCTAGTGCTATTAGTTGTCCGAAGTTTAGTACTGCTATGCGTGAACATAGTCCCATAACTAGGGGGACGTGGTGTTCGATTAAGATTATCGTTAGGTTGAATGTGTTACGTATTTGCTTGATGAAGTCACTTAGTTGTTGTTTTTCGTTGGGGTTCATTCCTGCTGCTGGTTCGTCAAGTAGGAGAATTTCGGGTTCTAGTGCTAGTGCGCGCGCTATTTCTAAACGTCGTTGGTCTCCATATGGAAAGTTTTTTGCACTTTCATACGCGCGCTCTTGTAAACCAACTAGTTCGAGTAATTCTAATGCTTTTTGCTTACTTTCAATTTCTTCTTGTGGTGCTGGTGGTATTCCAAACACACCTGTAAATATTCCACTCTTAGTATGTAAATGTCTACCAATAATCACATTCTCTAAAGCCGAAAGCTCACCAAACAAACGGATGTTCTGAAAAGTTCGTGCAATACCCAACTCGGCAATTTCATGAGGCTTCTTTTGAGATATTTCTGCCCCCTTATAAACCAACTTACCATCACTAGGCGAAATCAAGCCCGTAATCAAATTAAATAAAGTAGTCTTACCGGCGCCGTTCGGACCAATTAAACCAAATATTTCATGCTCATGCACAGCAAACGAAACATCATTAACTGCCACCAACCCACCAAAACGCCGCGTCAAAGACCGCGACTCCAAAATAATATTACTCATCATCCCTCTTACTCTGCGCTCTCTGTGTCTCTGTGGTAAAAAAATCCTTGCCTTACCCCTTCTTCCTCCCAAAAATCCTCGGAGTCACCAAACCCTGTGGAAAAAATATAGTCCCCACAACAATTAACACCCCAAAAATAATCAACCGACCATCGCGTAAAAACTGAGCCAACCAAACAGGCAACCCACCCGTATCAGCCAGCCCCCTCAACACCTCCGGTAAAGCAGTAAACACCATAGCACCAACCACCGACCCCAGAAAAGTTCTCGAACCACCAATCAACACAAAAGTCAAATAAATAATACTCGCATCAAAAGTACCCTGACGAGCGTTCCAAGTATTAAGAAAATGAGCGCTAATAGCACCAACAACACCAGCCAATATTGACCCCAAAGTAAAAGCCAATACCTTATAGTAAGTTGGATTAATCCCCATTGACCCCGCCGCCAACTCATCCTCGCGAATTGCAATCAAAGCCTTACCGACACGTACACGTTCTAAACGATAAATTAATACCATCGTCACAACCAACAACGGCAAACCCACCCATAAATATTCAATTTGACTAGAAAAAGGTTGAGGAATATTAAAAATACCAACGGCGCCACCTGTAATATCTAAATTAAGCGCTAATACCCGCAGTACTTCTACAAACGCAATAGTCGCAATAGCTAAATAAATACCTCGCAACCGCAAAGCAGGAATACCCACCACTACCCCCAACAACCCCGACACCACACCAGCAATTACCATCTCAAGTAAAAGCAAATATACAGGAAATCCACCATCCCTTTTAAACACAGTCGTAGATAAAATTGCCGCAATATATCCACCCAGCGCATAAAAACCAGGACTTGCCAGCGATAACTGCCCTGCCATCAAAGGTAAATATAATGATAATCCAAGCAAGGCGCCTAATACCATTGAGACTATCAACGAACCATAAGTATTGAAAAAATCAGCCATAAATTTTTAAGTTAGGAGTTAGGAATTAGGAGTTATTTTCAACTCAGCACTCAGCACTCAGCACTCAGCACTCAGCACTCATAACTATGAAGTTAAACTTTTTGAATAAACTTGCGTCCGAGTAAACCTTGTGGTCGCACCAATAGCATGATGAATAAAATACCAAAGGCAACAGCATCTTTATAGCCAGAAAACTGACCTGGTACAAATGCTTCAATAATACCAATCAAAAACCCTCCGACAACAGCACCAGGAATACTCCCCAAACCTCCTAAAACAATTACCGCTAAACCTCGTAAACCAAAAGCAATACCAAAATATGGCCCTGCAATACTCACACTCGAAGCTAGTAAACTCCCCGCAACACCAGCTAAAAAACTACTAATAAAGAACGTTAGTATTATAAACTGGTCGGCGTTGATTCCTAGTAAACTTGCTGTAGTTGGGTCTTCGGCAATTGCCTGCATCGCTTTTCCATACTTAGTGCGATTAATAAAGTAAGTTAAAAGCGCTACAATCATTACTGAAACAATAAAGATAACTATTTGGACGGTGCGAATAGGTATAGGGTTATCATCTGTACCAAAGTTGATAGCAGAGGGTAAGTCACCATAAGTATTAGCAGGAAAATTATAATTTTCGGCGCCAACTAAATATTGAATTAAGTTAACGATGACTACACCAACACCCAAGCTAGAAACCACCGTTAACAAAGGGTCAGAACCTCTACGTCGTAAAGGTAAAAATGCTATTCGTTCAATAGCTACTCCAACAAGTCCAGCCAAAATACTACTTAGTATTACAGCTAACACAAACGGTAAACCAAAAGGTAACGTTGTATTTGCCAGTACTCCACTAAACCCAAACGCACCCCCCATTAATGCATAAGTAAAATATGCACCTAACGTAAAAACGGCGCCGTGGGATAAATTAATTATTCCTAAAATAGAATAGACAAGCGTATACCCTAATGCAAAAATTGCATAGGTACTACCAATCGATAACCCGTTAAGAAGCTGTTGAAAAAAGATTGTCAGCATTTAAAGTATGGTGGGCATTGCCCACAGATGCGAACTACTAAGTTGAACTACGTTAAGCTATTTAAGAAACGCAAATTTACCTGTACTGCCGTCCTTTTCCATTTTTATTTGCGCCACATAAAAGTCTTTTTGTACTACTTCACCTACAGGTGTAAATGATATTTCACCGAGTGGAGTGTTATATTTACCTGCTAATAACTGCTTGTTTAACTCAGTTCGCAGTTGTGGAAGTTGTAATGTGCTAAGTTTTGTCCTTTTATCCAAAGCTTGCAAAGCTTCGACATAAACTTGGACTGCTGTAAAAGCTTGGGCGCTAAATTGAGGTGGTTCGGTTTTAAACTGGTTAAGGTATGCTTGACGAAAAGTCTTGTTAATTTCTCCAGGGTGTTCAGGACTGTAGGCTTGAGCTATCATTACACCATCACACAAAGCTTTACAAACTTTAAATATATTAGATGTATTAAACCCGTTTCCACCTACAATTAAACCTTTGTAGCCAAGTTCGCGTAACTGTCGAACTATATTACCTCCATCAGCAGCCAGTCCCGATATAATTACTAAATCAGGTTTGGCGTTAATTGCACTTGTCGCTTGTGCCTGAAAGTCAGTATCGGTAGTTTGAAACTTTTGGACTGTAACTACTTCTAAACCAGCATCCTTAACAGCTTTTTGAAAAATTTCTGTCTCTGTCTTGTTAAAAGCGTCGTTTTGTGCAAAGAAGACAGCGACTTTTTTAATATTGGGATTTTGCTTTAATGCGGTTTTAATCGCGTTTGGCGCCACTATAGATACAGGTGCTGAAACACGCGCGACATAATCACCTATTTCTGGAATACCCTTAGCTGTATTCGATGCTCCAATAACTGGTACTTTTGCACGGTCAGCTATGGGACTAGCGCTAAATGCTTGCTGCGATAACGTTGGCCCAACAATACCTACGACTCTATCTTTATTAATTAAAGCTTGAAAGGCATTGATGGCGCCTTGCTCATCTCCACCAGTATCTTGGTACACTAATTTTATCGGCGTACCGTTCACACCACCCTTATCATTAAAATACTTCTCGGCTATCTTGACTCCATTTATCCCATCTTGACCAAGTAATGCCACATTACTAGTTTGAGCGAAACCAATGCCAATGGGAATGGCGCCACTTGTACCAGCATTATTTGTATTACCAGCGTTTCCACCAGCACAAGCTGTAACTAGTAAAGCGCTAGCAGTAAGTAATATTGTATTAGTTATAACTTTTTTCATGACCAAATTATAAAAATGTTTCTACTCTTTATTAGATGCATTTCACATCGGTTATGCAGAACGTCTCTAATGACTGCAAAACCATAGTAAACTGCGCTCGTGAGTGAGCGTCATTTTTATTTGACCATGCTCTTGCCAATATCTCCAAGTCTTTTACATATCAATTTATGTAAAACGGCGCCTGTTAAGATAATATACTCATCCCCTTTTGCACTGCTGGACGTTGTTGAAGGGTTTCCACCCAACGTTTAAGGTGAGGATGATTATCTAATGTTAATCCTTGCATCTCGTAAATTGCCACCCAAGGATATGTAGCAATGTCGGCAATTGAATATTCTCCACATATGTACTCGTTATTGCTGAGTTGCTTATCTAAAACTCCGTACAAACGTATTGTTTCTTTTTCGTAACGTTCAATTGCGTAGGGGATTTTTTCTGGAGCGTATTTTTTAAAGTGGTTAAGTTGCCCAAACATTGGCCCGACGCTTCCCATTTGCAACATTAACCATTCGATAACTTGATATTTGCCTTTTTGGTCGTTTGGTAGCAGTTGTTGTGTTTTTTCTGCTAAGTACATTAGGATGGCGCCGGATTCAAATACTGTAATACCAGTTTCTTGGTCGATGATTGCGGGTATTTTACTGTTGGGATTTATGGCTATGTATTCGGGTTTGAATTGGTCGTTTTTGGTTATGTCTATTTTATGTATGTTGTAGGGAAGTTGTGTTTCCTCTAACATGATTGAGGGTTTGTAGCCGTTGGGGGTAGTAAATGTGTATAAGTCAATCATCAGAAATTACCCTCGATTTTTTAATCGAAGGTATTTTAGCAAGGGGAAAGAATTTATGTATCTGCCTTGTGGAATGGTTATCTTGTGGGATGGGCATCCTTGCCCGTCCCTTTGATAGGTTAGTTATTCTAAATTGTTATGTTGAGTGAGAAACCTGGTTTCTTTTGGTAAAGATTTAGATTGTTATGTTTAGTGGGGAAGAAACCAGGTTTCTGGGTGTGTTAGGTGTTGGGGTAGGGTGGTGTTGGTGTTGCCTTGTGCTTGTTCGAGTTGTTGTTGTTCTAAGTTTATGACTCGACTAAGGTCGGCGCCGCTGAGGTCGGCATCTTGTAGAATTGTGTTTGTGAGATTGGCGCCTATTAGGTTGGCGTGGGTTAGGGTTGTGTTACTTAGGTTTGATGACGATAATGCTGCTTCAAATAGTATTGCTTCGGTTAAACAAGCTGTGCTGAGAGAAGCATTTTCTAAGTTGGCGCCAATAAGGTTGGCACCTGTTAAGTTTGCTCCTATTAGGTTTGCTTGCGAGATGTTACATGCTTCTAGGTTGGCGAGTTTTAAGTCAGCGTCACTTAAGTTGGCGCCTTCTAAGTTTGCTTGATAAAAAACTGCTTCTGTTAGGTTAGCGTCGTATAATGTTGCAAGATGCAGGTTGGCTTGATAAAACACGGCTTTGGTAAGGTTGGCTTTTGGTAAGACTGCTGACTGTAGGTTAGCTTCGTAAAATAGTGCTTCGATTAAGTTTGCTTCGTACAGTACAGCATATTGCATATCAACCTCTGAAAAATCTACTGCTTGTAGGTTCGCTTGTGTAAGTAAACAACCTTGTAAACAAGAACCTGTGAAATCAGTATTCTGAAAGTTGGCGCCAGTTAAGTCAGCACCTGTTATATCAACATTGCGTAAATCTAACTTTTTATTTGCTGGTTCTTTAGTAATATCGCGTCGTCCAATAACTGTCAAAGCTGCTTGTATATCGGTTGGCAATAAAATTAATTCTTCTTGTCCTAATTCATCATCATCTAAATCTTCTTCATCCCTCATAAAAGGTGTATTCTCTCGAATAAATGCTGCTAAAGTTTCAATAATTGTCCACTGTTTACTAGGAGAATCTTTAGCTATTTGTTCAAGCGTATATATTGCTCCTAACCGCGCTTCTGGTGTTTCGTTTCCAAGTTGCCCTAATGCTTGATAAAAGTCTTCTGGTATTTCATTACTTGGGTTTGTATAACTGAATTCGATTTGAATGTCTTGATTTTCAAGCAGTTTTTCTAATAGCAGTAGTTTCGCTGATGATATTGTACTACCATTATTTTGTTTTTCTTGTATTTCTTTAACGAGTAATCTTGTACAATGAACGTTATAAGTGATTATTACTAAACCGGAAATTGCTGCTACTGCTGTTACAATATGTGTTATGTATTCTATTTTTTGTTCTATTACAAAATTTTGATTGTCAAGTATTAACAACACAATCAAAGTTAATATAAACATAAATAAGCCTGTTATTAGTTGCCATGACAAATTCACTTTTGCAGCACTGCTAGGAATATTCACAAAAAACATAGGGTAATTTACCTATATATAAATCGGTTAAAAAGTATTACTATAAATATTTTAAGAAGTTTCTATATTAAGTGTGTACGTGCAATTACGTAGTTTAATATTTTATATTTAAAAGTATTCTATGTATCTTTTATTTAATATATTTTATTTTTATGATTGATTTAAGTACTATTTATATGAATAAGTTTGCCAAATTTTATTTAAATGTAATTATAAATTCAATTTAAAATTGCACTTTGATAAGGGTTGGTAGATACCCTGTGCTTTAAAGCTTAATTTTACTCGGCTACAGCAACATAAGCCTTGTGTGGTTCAAATTCCAAATTTTTGGCGCCGCTTAAATTTGCTCCATCCCATCTGACATTACTAATGTTTGTGCCAGATAAATCTACTCCCATCAGGTTTGCACCGCAAAGGTTAGTTTCATGGAGAATCGCTCTTTGAAAGTTGCTACCCATTAAATTTGCTCCGCACAAGTTGGTTTCTTGCAAGCTAGCATTCGTGAAGTTTGCAAAATAAGCTTCGCAAGATTGCAATTTCGCTGCATTTAGATTCGCTTCCTTCAAATTGGCAGCATTTAAATTTGCCCCGTACAAATTGGCGCCAATCAATCCAGTATTATGTAAATTAGCTTTGCCAAGCTTTGCACCCTGTAAATTCGCTAAAAATAATTTTGCTCTCGACAAGTTCGCGACCTTCAAGTTGGCAAACTGCAAATTCGCTTTATATAAGTTCGCACCCGATAAATTCGCTCCCCGTAAAGATGCCCGCTCCAAGTTCGCACCTTGCAAATTGGCGCCGCAAATCCAAGCCCGATTTAAATTTGCCGTTTGCAAGTTAGCTGCACGTAAATTGGCTTTGTGCAGGTTCGCTTCAAACAAAACGGAACCAACAAAGTTACAATTGTCAAGGTCTGCCAAAGCTAAATCGGCACCTCGCAAATCGGCATGACACAAATAGGAACCACGCAAGTCAAGGTGCTGTAAATTCGCTTTACGCAAGTCCGCACGTCGAATATCCGTATTGCGAAGGTCGAGTTTACAGTTTTCGCGGTCTTTCTGTGCGTCACGTCTAGCTATTACATTCAAAGCAGCTTGAATATCAGTACGTACACGAAGTGATTCATGACTTTCATCTTCAAGTTGGTAATTGATAGGCGCATTTTCGCGTACAAATGCCGTCAAAATCTCCATAATCGTCCAATACGACTTAGAACATTCGTTGGCAACCCCCTCTAAAGCATAAATGGCGCCTGTACGTGTAGCAACGCTATCGTGTCCTAGCTGCGTAATAGCTGTCATAAAACGGTCTGCAACTAAACGTTCTTGTGCTAATTGAGCATTACTAACGTTAAGTTGGTTACTTTTCTCAGCAGCAATTACATTTCTTTGCTCTGCTTCCGCACGCTTAGATACATAATAAGCATTGACAAACACTGCTAACCCTAAAAAATAGGTTGCAGAAGCTGTAAATGCTTGGTTCATTGATTCGATTTTTTGGCGTTCTGACAGGTGTCGATTTGCCGAAAAAACCAGGAAAAACAACATCGGCGCAGCAGTGAAGACTACCGCAAGCGCTGTTAACTTATTTTTTAAAACGTCTGTCTTACTTGCAGACATAGGCGTCCGTATTCCTCAAAACACAGAATTTTTACGTAGGCAATTCGGAACAAGAGTATAGCATTTATCTTCAAATTTCAATATATTTTAGGTTTTTATACTAATGTCGCAACTGAAATCTAACTGCTTCAACACTCCCGCTTGTCCAAAATAACCCCTTAGACAAATTCCGTAGCGACACCTGATGAGAATTACTTTCATACTAATTTAAGTATGTAGTTTTGGTATTATAGTTCTTCAAAACTGATTTTTCAAGCTAAATCCTAAGAAACCTGGTTTCTAAGTGCTAGCACATTTGCACTACATAAGTATAAATTTATAGTAAAGATAATTTACCTCATTTTATTAAATCTCTTTTTAAAAGCGAGAATAGCTTCAAATCATGAAATTCAAACTTCCAGTAACCAAAGTCTCTTAAAATACCCTCTTCTGTAAAACCCAGTTTTGAGAGCAAATTTATCGAAGCTGTATTTTCGAGCATTACAGTAGCTTCAATACGGTTTAACTCCATGCGTTCAAACGCAAATCGAATTATACTTAAAAGTGCTTCCGTCATTATACCTTGGCGCCATTCAGGTTTTGAAAGCTCGTATCCTAACTCAGCGCAAAACATCGGTTTACCCCAGAGACGATAACCACAGGTACCAATAATAATGTTTTCGTTTTTCTTCGCTATACCCCAGCGAATACCTTGTCTAGTTAAAAAACGGTCTTCCCAAGTGTTTATTAAGCGGGTCGCACGCTCAATATTTTTAAACGGCTCTGCATCATGGTACCGCAAAACTTCTGGGTCTGAAAAAAAGCCAAATATTGCTCCGGCATCAGATGACTTAATTTGTCTTAATATTAAGTTTTGTGTTTCGATTTGAGGAAAGGTGTCAAACATGTAGCCACCAAATAAATATTATCATTCACGTTTTTGTCGCATCTCTTGCTGTCGCATTGGCATAGCATCTATTTCACTAAAAATAGCTTCTACTGTAACGACATTAGAATCTTGACGTTTGGCGCCACCATCCTTGCCAACCAGAATAACACGAAAATCATTATCATTTATATTGAACTTTTGACGTAGTTTTGCCGCAGATGCTATATCTATGGGTTGTTGATTACTATAGCTTGTACCTTTCTCTAAAACTGTAACTAAAAGTAAATCCCTCTCATTTAAACCTTGTTGCTGCTGTTGGAATAACTGCACTTGTCGCTGGTAGTTTACATTTTGAGCAGATGGTGCGAATACTAGCAAGATACGGTTCTTCCATTGATGTGATATTAAATTAAATTCGGACATTTGGACGGATGCCTGGGATAGATTTGCTCTTGATAGTGGCACCAAGCTTAACAATATAATGATTGAACATTTGTAGCATAGGCGTCTCGCCTGTGCTAACGATGTATAAAAATTCTGCAAACTATACATTTTCATCCGGTAAAAAAGCGCCTTTTTTGCGAACATTACATAAATAATTAAAATTTTAGTATTAAAATACACTGCACAGGCAAGATGCCTGTGCCACATTTATATTAAAATATATTAAAAGGTGACTACGCTGCGAATAGATTCACCTTTGTGCATTAAGTCAAATGCATCATTGATTTTCTCTATTGGCATAACGTGAGTAATTAAATCATCTATATTAATTTTGCCGTCCATATACCAATCTACTATTTTTGGTACATCGGTACGACCTCTGGCGCCACCAAACGCGCTTCCTTTCCAAACTCGACCTGTAACGAGTTGAAACGGACGAGTGCTAATTTCTTGACCAGCAGCTGCAACACCAATAATTACACTAACTCCCCATCCTTTATGACAGCACTCTAACGCTTGACGCATAACATTAACATTACCGATACACTCAAAAGTATAATCGGCGCCACCTTTAGTTAAATTTACTAAGTATGGAACAATATCACCATCAATTTCCTGGGGGTTAACAAAGTGCGTCATCCCAAATTTTTCAGCTAAAGCTTTTTTACTAGGGTTAATATCTACCCCAATTATCATATTCGCCCCGACCATACGCGCGGCTTGAATGACATTTAAACCTATACCTCCTAAACCAAATACAACCACATTGGCGCCGGGTTCAACTTTTGCTGTATTAATTACTGCGCCAACACCAGTAGTAACACCACAACCGATATAACAAACCTTGTCAAATGGGGCATCTTCACGAATTTTAGCTACAGCAATTTCTGGTAAAACGGTATAATTTGAGAACGTTGAAGTACCCATATAATGATGGATTTTTTTGCCATCGAGAGAAAAACGACTTGTACCGTCTGGCATCAAACCCTGGCCTTGAGTGACTCGAATAGCTTGACACAAATTTGTCTTTTGACTGAGACAATACTCACACTGACGACATTCAGGAGTATATAAGGGTATTACATGGTCTCCTGGTTTAACACTTTTAACATCTTTGCCAACTTCAACGACAACTCCGGCGCCTTCATGTCCTAAAATAGCGGGGAATAATCCTTCGGGGTCTTTACCAGAGAGAGTGTACGCATCGGTGTGGCAAACTCCACTAGCTTTGATTTCAACTAAAACCTCACCCTGTTTAGGCCCCTCTAAATCGACAGTTTCAATAATTAGCGACTTACCTGCTTCTTGTGCTACTGCTGCTTTAACTTTCATACCTTGATGTCCCCTATTGTTGCGTTCTGGACTTTTACTGAGTTTAATATTCTCTAAAATCGTTTGCTAATCACGTCAATCTATCGTTACATTTATATAGAATTATTCAATCTATCAATTATTCTAACCGTTCGCAGCTTATGACTCCTGCACTTACCAAAATCGGCGCCCAAATGTCCAATCTGACAGGCGTTCGAGCTATTATGAAGGACATTATCGAAACATTGCGCGCAGGTGCAGGACAGCAATTTATTAACTTAAGTGCTGGAAATCCGTTAATATTGCCAGAAGTTGAGAAATTATGGCGTGATTGTACAGCAGATTTACTTGCTAGCTCCGAATATGGCGAAGTTGTTTGTCGCTATGGTTCTAGTCAAGGTTACGCTCCATTTATCGAAGCTGTTGTCAACGACTTTAATAAACGCTACAACTTAAACCTCACCGACCGTAATATTTTAATAACTCCCGGTAGTCAATCTTTATATTTCTACGCAGCAAACGCATTTGGTGGTTACACCCCCCCTTATCAAGGGGGGGAAGGGGGGGATTTAAAATACATCGTCCTTCCTCTGAGTCCAGACTACACAGGTTACGGTGGAGTCGCACTAACTCCAGAATCATTAATAGCCTACAAACCAACCCTAGATATAGACGCTTTCTCACATAGATTTAAATACCGTCCCGACTTTAGCCAACTAAACATCGACGAAAATACAGGTTGTGTTATTTTCTCACGTCCTTGTAACCCCACAGGTAATGTGCTTACCGACGAAGAAGTTAGTAAAATTGCAGCATTAGCGGCGCCGTATAATGTACCAGTTATGGTAGATTCTGCATATGCTCCCCCATTCCCAGCGTTAAATTTTACCGAAATGACACCGTTGTTTGGGGGCAATGTTATTCACTGTATGAGTTTATCGAAAGCTGGACTACCAGGAGAACGTCTTGGTATTGCTATTGGTGACCCAGAAGTGATAAACGTATTAGAGTGTTTTCAAACGAATGCTTGTATTCACGCTTCACGCTATGGACAAGCTATTGCTGCACGTGCTATTAATTCTGGCGCCTTAGTTGAAATTTCTGAAACTGTAATTCGTTCTTTCTATCAAAACAAGTTTACAGTGCTAGAAACTGCTTTGGATGCTGCAATGCCAGACGCATTACCCTGGTTTTTGCACCGTGGTGAAGGCGCCATTTTTGCTTGGTTATGGTTGAAAGATTTACCTATCACTGATTGGGAATTTTACCAGCAATTGAAGCAAGTTGGTGTAATTGCCGTTCCTGGTAGTAGCTTTTTCCCTGGTTTACGCTCAGAGTGGAAGCACAAGCAAGAGTGTTTACGCATTAGTTTAACTGGTAGCGATGAAGAAATAGCAACTGCTATGGAACGTTTGGCTGATGTTGCTACAAAAGTTTATCGTGGCGCCACTGTAGGTGTGTAACTGGCAACGGATGTAACGGATGTAACGGATGAAAATGTAGGTTGGGTGGAGCGTACAGCGCGTAACCCAACATCTTAAATAAATAAACCACAAAGACACAAAGGACACAAAGAAAAGAAATATGGAGAAGCCGAAAAAGAAACAAGTCAAACAAGAAAATCAAAATAAATCATCTCCTCTTCCTTCACTGGAAACTTATATTCCTGATGGTTGGCTAGAAATAGGCACTATTGTCGCTGCTCAAGGACTAGACGGAGAAATGCGCGTATATCCTGATACCGATTTTCCTGAACGCTTTGAAATACCAGGCGCCCGTTGGTTATTACGTCCTGGTACTATAGTGCCAGAACCAATTGAATTACTATCAGGACGATATTTAGAAGGTAAAAATTTATATGTCATTGAATTAAAAGGTGTAGAAAATCGGAATCAAGCCGAAGAAATGCGCGGTTGCAAGTTATTAGTCACAGAAGACGACCGTCCCGAATTAGGTGAAGATGAATATCATATTTTGGATTTGGTGGGATTAAAAATTTTTATGTCAGGGGAATTTATTGGTACTGTCACTAATCTTATTGCCGCTGGTAACGATTTGTTAGAAGTTCAACTCCATAATAAAGGAGAAGATACAAAAAAAACTGTTTTAATCCCTTTTGTTAAAGAGATAGTTCCTCTTGTAGATATAGAAAATAAACGCGCGGAAATTACACCCCCAGAAGGATTGTTAGAACTTAATGACTAATCATAAAATATTTTTATCAAGTATTGATAAGATACAAATCAATAGAATTTAATGGCAGTTTCTAGATGGCAAATCAAAAGCACATATCCTTATTACTGCAAGGTACAAATATCTGGAATCTGTACAAGGAAGAGGGATTCTCAACTCAAATAGACCTGAGTAGGGCGCAATTAGAAGCTGCCAATCTTAGTGGAGCGTACCTTAGTGGCACTAATCTCAGTGGCGCTAATCTCAGTCGAGCTAATCTCAGCCGTGTCAACCTTAATCGTGCAAACCTCCGCGAAGCAAATCTTGAACAAGCTTCTTTGAGTAGAGCTTATTTATTACAAGCTAATTTGGAAAAAGCTATTTTATTTCAAGCGAACCTTAATCAAGCTAATTTGCTCGGTGCTTGTCTTCAAAATGCAGACCTTCAAGCTGCAAGATTAGTTCGTGCGAATTTAACGGCAGCAATACTCTCAGAAACAATTTTCTGGAAATCTATTCTAACTGGGGCAGTTTTCAAAAGAGCAGACTTAGCAAAAGCAATATTTCAAGAAACAAACCTTTGGTGTGCAGACCTAAATGAAGCTGATTTAACTAGTACGTATTTCCTGCAAGTCAACCTTAACCGCGCAAATTTGCGCTCGGCAAATTTGAGAGGGTCACTAATAAAGAAAACAAGCTTTTGGCAAACTAACTTTGAAAATGCTTGGCTAGAAGGAGTTTGCTTCCAAAGGGCAGTATTTAACCAAACCAATTTTAAAGGCGCCCGTTTACAAGGAGCAAATTTAGAACATGCGATTTTCAAAAGAGTTAATCTTTCAGAAGCTAATTTAGCAGGAGCTTGTCTAGATAAAGCTGTATTTATCGATGTTAACTTGGCAGGAGCTAATTTAACAGGTGCCTCTTTCCACAGAACTATTTTTAAAGAAGTTAATTTAGATAATACTATATGCTCATAGAATCACGTAATTTTTTCATTAACCCTAAAACCTGATATAATTCGTTATTGGGACGGGCAAATATAGAAAAATCTGTAGAAAAGTCATACAAGTTTGATTCGCCTTTTTGCAGCTTTATAAACAGGAAGTTATCACCGTTAGTTACTAAACCAAATGTTGGTTTATCTTGATTTGGGTTAGCTACCATGTAAGCTAAAGCTTGAGGAATAGCGATTGAAAATGAAAATTTTGCTTGTTTTGATTCGATTAAAAGTAGCCATAATTGATTTTGTAGAATTAAAGCATCAATACGACCTTTGTAAACTTTATCACCTTCTGTTGCTGAAATATCAACGGATTTTTATGCTCTGAGTTGAAACAAAGGGTCGCAAAAACCTGCTAAATACAATAATGGGGAAATTAATAATAAATTAACTATCTACACTACGGCATAGGTTGAATGTAGACTCAGCGTCATTTAATGAAGTTATTGCTTCTGTTACTGCTAGAGTGGTTGGCATTGATAATTAATTTTGTTGATTTATTTTGCTATTTTAACTTAAAATAAATAATTAAGTACTATTATTAATTGATTAAACTTCATAATCTATGAATAATTTATTATCCCGTATTACACAAACTCCTGGTCTATGTGGTGGGCGCCCTTGCATTAGAGGAATGAGAATTAGAGTCAGCGATATTTTAGAAATGTTATCTGAGAACGTGAGTACTATAGAAATCTTAGAGGATTTTCCCGACCTTGAACCAGAGGATATCCAAGCTTGTCTTCTATTTGCAGCTAAACGTACTGAGTTTCCGAGATTAGTTGCATGAATATTTGGATTGATGCTCAATTGCCACCAACAGTCGTTTAGGTACACCGCCTCAAATTCTCTGGTTAACATGTGGGAATGTAACTAACCGTAATTTACAGCAACTGTTGACAGCTACTTTTCCTGCTGCATTAGAACAATTAAGACAGGGTGAGGCAATTGTAGAAATAAGTAGATTGTAAAATAGAAACCTGGTTTCCTTTGGTAAATGTTGAAGATTATTGTGTTGAGTGCTAGGGAAACCAGGTTTCTGTAACGTCTGTCTAAAGATATATTTAGTCAGTAAGATAGATAAATCCTTATAGGTGGATTAGTTTATTATTTATAAACTTATAATTCGTTAAAATAATAATTAAATATGGGTCTTGTTTGCAAAATGCTTTGTTAACCTTGGGGAAGGGCTGGCAAATATGATTATTCTTGGTTTTAGGATAATTGTACTTGTAAGTCAGAACATATTAGTCCCAATCGGTTTGCTACCAGGTGTAATCATGACTTTAGCAATTTCGACCGAACAAAAGCCTTTAACTGACGAAGAACTACATTTAATTAATGCATATTGGCGCGCGGCTAATTATCTTTCTGTAGGACAAATATATCTTTTAGATAACCCGCTTCTTAAAGAACCTTTGACAATTGAACACGTTAAACCAAGACTTTTAGGGCATTGGGGCACCACTCCTGGTTTGAATTTCATTTATGTTCATCTAAATAGAATCATCAAAAAATACGACCAAAGCGTTATTTATATAGCTGGGCCAGGACATGGTGGACCTGGGTTAGTGGCGAATACTTATTTGGAAGGTACTTATAGTGAGTATTATCCAAATATTTCGCAAGACACCGAAGGAATGAAGCGCTTATTTAAGCAGTTTTCGTTTCCTGGTGGTATTCCTAGTCATGTGGCACCAGAAACTCCTGGTTCAATACACGAAGGTGGGGAACTTGGTTATGCATTATCTCATGCTTACGGCGCCGCATTTGATAATCCTGATTTATTAGTTGCCTGTGTTGTTGGTGATGGTGAAGCTGAAACTGGACCACTTGCAACTAGTTGGCACTCGAATAAGTTTCTTAACCCTGTAAACGATGGCGCCGTATTACCTATACTGCATCTCAACGGGTACAAAATTGCTAACCCAACAGTATTAGCGCGTCTTGAACATAACGAATTAGAAAGTTTGTTCATTGGTTATGGGTACAAACCTTACTTTGTCGAAGGTTCTGACCCAGTACTAATGCACCAACAAATGGCTGCGACTTTAGAAACCGTGGTAGAAGAAATTAAAGGTATTCAAAGAGAAGCGCGCGTACACGGGTTTACCAAGCGTCCTCAGTACCCAATGATTATTTTGCGAAGTCCAAAAGGATGGACTGGACCCAAGGAAGTTGACGGTAAGAAAACAGAAGATTTTTGGCGTTCGCACCAAGTACCATTTGGTCAACTTCAAACCAACCCCGAACATCTTAAACTTCTCGAACAGTGGATGAAGAGTTATAAACCAGAAGAACTCTTCGACGATAATGGTAAATTTATTCCTCAACTGGCACAACTGGCGCCAAGTGGACAGCGACGCATGGGCGATAACCCACATGCTAATGGTGGTGTTTTAATGCGTGCGTTGCAAATGCCTGAATTTGACGACTACGCGGTTGATGTTCCAAAACCTGGTTCAGTTGTTGCTGAGGCTACCAAAGTAACTGGTAAATTCCTCAGAGATATCATGAAATTGAATCAAGAAAGCCGTAATTTTAGAGTATTTGGTCCTGACGAAACGCAATCGAATCGTTTAGACGCAGTATTTGAGGTTACGAATAGAACTTGGAGTGCTCCCCGTATCCCTGAAGACGAACATCTTTCTTCAGATGGTCGTGTTATGGAAATCTTGAGTGAGCATACTTGTCAGGGATGGTTAGAAGGATATTTGCTTACAGGTCGTCACGGGTTTTTCTCTTGTTACGAAGCGTTTATCCATATTATTGACTCCATGTTTAACCAACATGCTAAGTGGTTAAAAACAACTTTGGATATTCCCTGGCGCCGACCAGTACCTTCACTCAATTATCTTCTTACCTCACACGTATGGCGCCAAGACCATAACGGGTTTTCGCACCAAGACCCAGGTTTTATCGACCATGTGGTTAACAAAAAACCCGAAGTAATTCGCGTATATCTACCACCAGATGCCAACACTTTATTATCAGTCACAGACCACTGCTTACGTTCGCGTCATTATATAAATGTGATTGTGGCAGGTAAACAACCCGCGTTGCAATACCTAGATATGGAGGCAGCAATTAAACATTGCACCAAAGGAATTGGAATTTGGGAATGGGCAAGTAACGATAAAGGTAGCGAACCTGATGTTGTCATGGCATGTGCGGGAGATGTGCCAACATTAGAAACATTGGCAGCAGTAGACATATTGCGTCGGGAAATACCAGAATTAAAAGTGCGGGTAGTAAACATAGTTGACTTAATGAAACTTCAACCAGCTAGCGAACACCCACATGGACTATCTGACAAAGACTTTGACTCAATATTTACCACCAACAAACCAATAATCTTCGCATATCACGGCTACCCCTGGTTAATACACCGTCTAACCTACCGTCGCACCAACCACAATAACTTACACGTTCGTGGTTACAAAGAAGAAGGAACCACAACAACACCATTTGACATGGTAGTGTTAAACGACCTAGACCGCTTCCATTTAGCAATAGACGTTATCAACCGCGTACCCCACCTAGGTAGTAACGCAGCATATATCAAGCAAATGCTGCAAGACAAACTCATCGAACACAAACTTTACATAACCGAACACGGAGAGGACATGCCCGAAGTTAGAGACTGGAACTGGGAAGACATAGGCGCCAAAACAGACATTGGACACGAAGGAAGCTAGTAATAAGCACTTTAGTGCTTTCTTACCAGATGTAGTGCTTTCTTACCGGATGTAACGAATTATCCGTTACATCCATCGCCCATTCCCCAACAAATCTTAAAACAAATCCATCAAAATCTGTTTAACCCAGCGTTACTGTCACCATTAATTAAAGTTCAGTCTGACTTAACCGTCACTGAACTAAAAATAAATTAGCTGCATTCTTAATCTTATAACCTGAAAGCGAAATGCAGCAAAAGGAGGATAACGCTTGGCTAAGTTGAAAGTTGGTATTAACGGGTTTGGACGTATTGGTCGGTTGGTATTCCGCGCGGGCATTAGTAACCCCAACATCGAATTTGTGGGTATTAATGACCTAGTACCACCCGATAACCTGGCATATTTATTAAAATACGATTCAACCCACGGGATGTATAAAGGTACAGTCGAAGCAAAACCCGATGGTATCGTAGTCGATGGTCACTTCATACCGTGCGTTTCGGTTCGTAACCCTGCTGAATTACCTTGGGGTAAATTAGGCGCCGATTATGTCGTAGAAGCTACTGGTTTATTCACCGACTACGAAGGTGCAGCAAAACATATTGAAGCAGGTGCAAAGCGGGTAATAATATCTGCTCCCACTAAAGAACCCGAAAAAGTTCAAACTTTCGTGGTAGGTGTCAACCATAACTTATTTGACCCAGCAAAGCATACAGTTGTGTCGAATGCTAGCTGTACAACAAACTGTCTGGCGCCTGTAGCTAAAGTTATTCACGATAACTTTGGGTTAGCCGAAGGACTAATGACGACAGTTCACGCCATGACAGCAACTCAACCCACTGTAGATGGGCCCAGTAAAAAAGATTGGCGAGGAGGTCGCGGCGCCGCACAGAATATTATCCCTTCATCAACGGGTGCAGCCAAAGCTGTTGCGTTAGTATTACCCGAGTTGAAAGGTAAATTAACAGGTATGGCATTCCGCGTCCCCACCCCAGATGTATCAGTAATAGATTTAACCTTCAAAACAAGTAAATCTACTAGCTATAAAGAAATTTGCGAAGCAATGAAAGCCGCTTCAGAAAATGGACTCAAAGGTATTTTGGGATATACGGGAGACGAAGTAGTATCTACCGACTTTCAGGGAGATTTGCGTTCGAGTATCTTTGATGCAGGCGCCGGAATTGAGCTAAATTCCAACTTCTTCAAAGTCGTGTCATGGTATGACAACGAATGGGGCTACTCAAACCGCGTCATCGACCTAATGTTATCAATGGCACACAAAGAAGGCATCATGTAGCACAGGCATCCCTGCCTGTGCATTCTGTATAAATGCTCAGGCAGGGATGCCTGAGCCACAAGAAAAAATGCTCTGGAGAAACTTATTAATTTGTTATTAAGGATTTATAAATGTAGGCATGTTTGGAAACGAGAGACACTTCGGTTAAAACCCTTACAGAATATAAAGAAAATAGTGGTAGTTAGGATAAATACAGTTGCGAAAAAAGCAAGTTGAATTAACAAAACTGCATAAAAACACACTGTCAAATCTACGATTACCTGCCTAGAATAGGGCAGAAGGGGGATAAAAGGGCGCACTTTTACACCACAGTACTCCTGCCGACGCAAAACGCAATTGATATAAGTCCTGATTAAACAAACTTCAAGAGGAATTTTATGTCTAGTAATTTACTCGACCAACTCAAGAAAATGACTGTAGTGGTAGCTGACACAGGAGATATCGGCGCCATTGCTAAGTTCACACCAAGAGATGCAACCACCAACCCCTCTCTTATCACCGCTGCGGCACAAATGCCTGAGTATCAAGAAATTGTCAACGAAACTCTCTTAAAAGCAAAACAAGATTTAGGAGCAGGCGCCAAAGAAGCGGATATTTTATCTTTAGCTTTCGACCGTTTAGCAGTTGCTTTCGGTTTAAAGATTCTAGAAATTATTCCTGGTCGCGTTTCTACTGAAGTTGACGCGCGTTTGTCTTACGATACCGAAGCAACCCTCAACAAAGCACGTAACTTAATTGCTCAGTACGAAGCAGCAGGTGTTGGCAAAGAACGAGTTTTAATTAAAATTGCGAGTACTTGGGAAGGTATTCGCGCAGCAGAAATTCTCGAAAAAGAAGGAATTCACTGTAACCTCACTCTACTATTTGGTATCCACCAAGCAATTGCTTGTGCAGAAGCTGGTGTTACTCTAATTTCTCCCTTTGTTGGACGCATCCTCGACTGGTACAAAAAAGAAACCGGACGCGATAGCTATGCACCCGCAGAAGACCCAGGTGTAGTTTCTGTCACCAATATCTACAACTACTACAAGAAATTCGGCTACAAAACCGAAGTTATGGGCGCCAGCTTCCGCAACCTTGGAGAAATCACTGAACTTGCAGGTAGCGATTTGTTAACCATTTCACCACAACTGTTAGCAGAACTACAATCAACAATAGGCGAACTACCCCGCAAACTCGACGCAGAAAAAGCAGCAGCAATGTCAATTGAAAAAATCACCATTGACAAAGCAACCTACGACAAAATGCACGCAGAAGACCGCATGGCATCCGAAAAACTCGATGAAGGTATCAAAGGTTTCACCAAAGCCCTAGAAACCCTAGAAAAACTCCTTGCAGACCAACTAGCAAAACTAGGAGCAGCCA
This sequence comes from Calothrix sp. PCC 7716, assembly GCF_019977735.1. Classification (GTDB taxonomy): domain Bacteria; phylum Cyanobacteriota; class Cyanobacteriia; order Cyanobacteriales; family Nostocaceae; genus Dulcicalothrix. Next base: position 4,245,667 of record NZ_AP025018.1, read on the forward strand.
CCAAAAAAGCTGCATAAACTCCTCTTGTGGAGCGGGCATCCCTGCCCGCCTCTTATTATTTTTGGAAAGTTAAAAGAATAAACTACAAAGCCACAAAAAAAATTATAAAGATTATATTTACCACTCTTACACAGAGTTCACAGAGATAAGAGAGTTAAATGAGGCGGCTCACTAACTTGTGTAAACTATTTTATAACCGCATGTAATATATTTTGTTTGATTGGGAACTCTAGATTATGAAATTTAATTAAACCAAGCTGCAAATTGAAAAAATTGACCTCGGAACACCTGCATTAATCTTTGCCAAACACTAGCATCCGTTTTTGTTCCAGTTTCCAAATAAGGCGCCGCAGCAGTTCCCTGCACCCACAATACCAAATCAAATGAATTTGGCTGTGTAAATACCTTATTTAGATTAATACCTCTAGCTTCACGCTGGCGCCAAAACGGAACCAACTTTTTACCTGTAAGCAATACATCAGTTTCATTCATAAAACTCAACCAGCTATCAATCATTGGTTGTGTCACTCTTGCATTTGGAATAACACCTTTTTGTCGAGGATTAGGTAGCCATTCACGGTCATTATCAGTTTCTGCTAAAATAAGCTTCCACGATTGACGACTTAATGCAGTAACAGCTTGTAAATTTTGTAACGCAGCAGTTAGACGTTGTGGTTCAACGACAGGAAAATTAATCAAGTGAATAAATGCCACAATATCACTAATATCGATATTGCCCCAATTGAAGGCGCCTGTCCCAGCTAAAAATGGATAGGGAGTTTGAGGTTTGGCAAACACTAAGTGAGCAGCAGAGTCAAACAGCTTACTTTCATCATGTGCTAAAACAACCTGAGTCATAGCTGAAAGTAAATTGCTATATCCTCTCAACCAAACTACATCCCCAGCATCGAACGCAATTGCAAAATTTTGTGCTGCTTTCTCAGTTGCTTGTATACCTGTCAATAAGCTTAAAGTTTTCCAGAAAGATTCATTGGGTTCTAATTTTCCATTAGCGTTAAAGTCCATCCGCGTCAACCCAATCCGCAATGGTAACTTGACTTTATTATCTTTGATAGGTTCAAGAGTATTTTTGACTGTGGTGAGGTCATTTAATAAGTTTTGCAGAATATTTCGAGCATCTGCGTAGGTAACAGGTTGTGGTTGCGGGTTACTTGGCACAGGAAGACGCAAAATAGGGAAGAATTGAGTAATGCCATTTTGCTGCAAACCATAACGGTACAGCGACTGCATCAACCTTTCAGCGCCACCCATTAACTCCAAAACTCCTAACCCAAAACGCGCGTTATCATCATTAGGGTTTTTTTGAAGCCTTGCATTCATCGCAGCTTGCCCCTCTTTAAACTTACCCTGAATTAAATACTGCTCAATTGGTGAAGTCGGAGGCGCCGAATTTACTTCAGGCGCCAAAGGAAAAGCAAGCGTAACAATCAATAAAAATACACACACCAAAACACGCATAGCCTAGAATCCAGATAAAATTACAGAATGTAGAGATGTGATATATCACGTCTCCACCATAAAGCATATTTTGCATAAGTAGGTGCGGCATAGCCCACCATACAAATATGCACTTCGGACTAACCAATATGGAATCAAAGGAATCAAACAATAGTACATACATGGCAGCCAGATTTAATAGCACTAACTATCCCTGAAAACAACTTTGCTAATACTACAAAAATAGAGCTTAACATAACCAACAACACACGAATACCCTTTCACTTCAACCCAGGCGAAAGATTAATTCCAGTACTTATAACATCAAATGATCAAGTATTCCCACAACAGGTAAAAGCCAACCAAACTTTGCACTTACCAACCTTTAAACATAAATTAACTCACTTAATCTCAAACATAACTCAATTTCTCCAAGGAGGCGAATATTCATTAGTTAAAGCAGGAGACACTTATTATTCCTCTATAAACGCAAGACTTTTCTGGCACAATAACCTACTTGCACTAAAATCCCGCGCCACTAACTATAGATTTACTCAATCTCAAAATTATTGGCTTTTTGATACACTTCACCCAGGAAACTATCAGATTCAGTTTATTTATTCAAGCTTTAACCGCGCGCACGAAGCTAGGATAACAACACCTTATAAAAATCTGGCTCTCCCGTGCTTTACGTGCTAAAATATTAAAATAATCATCTTTTGTTTCAGTAAAATCAGTTATGAAAAGGGTTTTGACCGAACTGTTAAATTTACCTGACATAGTAGTAGAATCCAGTCTACAAGAGGGTAACACCTTAATTTTATCAGTAACTAAAAAGACTAAAAGTGCAGTATGTCCACAGTGCGGAAAAAAGTCAGACCATCTGCACCAAAATCAAAATTACTTAATTAAAGATTTACCGATGGGAGATAAGGAAGTAATACTGAATATAAATAGACGAAGATTTAAATGTAAAAAATGTTGTAAAACATTTAATGAAGACCTTGATTTTGTCGGAGCAAGAAGAAAGCATACGCATCGATATGCGGAAAATATTATTAAACAGCTTATTCATAGTGATGTAAGTAATGTAGCCAAAAATAATGGATTAAGCGAGGAAGAAGTTTATTCGATGCTTGAAGATATAGTTAAAAATATTTTACCAATAAATGTTAGTAATTTAGTAAGGTTAGGAATAGATGAAATAAGTTTAGTTAAAGGTCAAGGAAAATTTATTGTCGTGCTTGTAGATATAGATACAGGAAAATTAATAGGGTTGGTTAAAGAAAGAAAACAAATTGATATAGAGAATGTGATGATAAAGTGGGGGAAAGTAGTTTTAGAACAAATAGAAGAAGTAAGTATGGATATGACCGGAAATTATAAAAATTTAATCGAGAAGATTTGCCCAAACGCCGTTGTTACAGTGGATAGGTTCCATGTTACAAAAATAATACACGAAGAGTTGAACCAAGCTAGAATAGCAGAAAAAAAAGCAGCGTTGGAATTAAATGTTGAATCGAGAGAAAAAATATTTGATAGTTTAAAAGGTAACAAATATACAATTTTAAAAGCAGAAGAGAACCTAACAGATAAGCAAAAAATAAAGTTAGATACAATTAGAGAAGCATCTCCTTTATTAGCAATAATGCATTCATTGAAAGAAGAATTTCGTAATTTATTTGATACGACTGAAGACCCAGGAACAGGAATATTAGGGTTACTCGATTGGTTAAAAAAAGCTGAGCCTTATTATCAAAAAAGTGTTAATACAATTAAACGCTGGTTTGGAGAAGTAGCAGGATACTTTGATAGGAAAACTACCAATGCAGTTGTAGAAGGAATTAATAATAAATTGAAGCTAATAAAAAGAAGTGGATTTGGCTTTAAGAATTTCCGCAATTTTGAGATTAGAGCTTTACTTTCTTGGCATTATAATATTAATTTAGCAAGTTAAGTACGGAAGAGCCATTATTGAAAATCTTTATTTTATTGATAAAGATACAACACAGCTTCTAATTGAAAAAGGAATTCAAACAGCTTTAATTAGCTATGATGCTGCGGATAAACCAGCAGAACAAATAGTTCCATTTTTAATTGCTCACCAAGATGCGTTAGAAACATTATTTCATTTTGTGCAAGATGGACGCGAACTTTCGCTTTTCTTTATTAGAGAATTGCATCAAATTTTAACACAGCACCAAAAAACTGTTGATGCTGTTGATGCTTTTGGACGTAAAGTTCAAGTTCCTCTTCTACAAGGACAGTGGAAGCAATGTCCAAATAATCCAACTCGTAAAGATGGAATTTATGAGTATTGCCCACCAATGCAGGTTCAACCAGAAATGGAACGTTTAATTAGTATGCATTTGGAGCATATGAAACAAGGAGTGCCACCAGAAGTTGAAGCTGCTTGGTTACACCATAGATTTTCCCAAATTCATCCATTTCAAGATGGTAATGGACGGGTTGCGCGCGCGTTAGCTTCGCTTATTTTTATTAAAGCAAATTGGTTTCCTCTTGTTGTCACACGTTATTACCGGGATGAATACCTTGACGCATTAGAACAAGCAGACAGAGGAAACTTGTTAAGTTTGATTAGTTTATTTGTAAAACTTCAAAAAAAAGCATTTGTCAAAGCATTAAGTCTCCCAGAAAATGTTGTCAAAGACTATGAGCCAATAAAGAAAGTTATTTTAGCAGGTATAGAACGTTTGAAAGCTAGAAAAAAAAAATCTATACAGCAAACGCAAAGTTATGCATTTAAACTTTCTCAAAAGCTCGAAAATCTTGCAGAAGAAAAGTTTAGAGCAGTTACTTCTGCTTTAAATAACGAATTAAAACAAATAGAATTAAGTTATTTTGCTATGGTCGAACGAAGTGTTGAAACTAATGCTGAATGGTTTAGACAACAAGTAGTTCACACTGCTAAAATATTAGAATATTACGCTGATACCAGAACTTATCATTCTTGGATTCGACTAAAAATTAAAGAAGATAGACAAACTGAAATTACTCTTTCGTTTCATGCATTAGGCACCGAGTTTTTTGGTATTATGGCTGCATCTGCCTTTATTGAGTATCGAGATAAAATAGAACAGCAAGAAGTAATTTTCGATAAACCTGATATTTTATGTAGCGAAATCTTCCAATTCTCGTATACAGAGCAAGAAAACTTTGTTACTCAAAGATTTCAATCTTGGCTAGAAAATATTCTTCTTGCAGGGTTAGACCAATGGAAAAACCAGCTTTAATAACTAAGTACTATGTAGTTTATAAATACAGGCGTATTTAACTGATGCCTTAAAAGCGGCTACTCATAGCGTTCAAGTGGGCTTGTGTCCATTGGAACCAATAATTTCCTTTCCCAGTGTGCAAATTTGATAACCAATGGTTAAGGACAACGAAAAATTAGGGGTTTCATCCCCTGAAATTGTTTAATACAAAGAATATTATAAATCAAGAGGCTATCAAAAAATTTGCTACATTTAAAAATGATGTACTCGAACAGCTAAGAGGGGTAATCCGTCATGATGATTAGAGATATTAAGTTTGTAGAACTAGAACAATTGTTATTGAGTATCGGTTTTGTGGAAGTACCGACAACCGGCTCACATAAAGTGTACGAGTATTCACCACTGGGTACATTAGTTGTTTTGCCTGGTTATGAGCAACAAGCAAATGTAAGAACTATGCATCTAGTTGCTGTACGTAAGATATTAGACGAAAATGGTTTGATGGATAGGGATGTGTTCACTAGTTTTTTAGAAAAAGTTGCTTCTTAGAATTAATATTTCTATCTAGGAGTTTTTTTTACTTGAATATAAGCGCAAATATTTATGGCGCAAACTACAGATAATTGCTTGCAAATTCTAAGCTAAATTATCGTTTTCCATTGTTAATTACTCTGCCTCATCCTCAAAATTTACTGTGATTAAGCGTAAATCTTCTGTGTAGTATAAAGTTGCAAAAAAATACTTTATTAACTATTTCCTTGGGTTAGACCAATGGAAAAACCAGCTTTAATAATTATGTGCTATGTAGTTCATTAATACAGGGCGTGTTTAACTGATGCCTTAAAAGCGTCTACTCATAGCGTTCAAGCGGCGCCTGCTGATGGCTTCTCCCAAACTACTGAGTAACGCCAAAACAGATGCTTTCTGACTTTTGCTCTCTTTAATAAGCTTGTATAGATTCGTCGTGCTTGTGAAAAGGTGAGATATTTGTCTGTGCGAAGATGCTCTCTTAAAGCTGCTGCTGCAAGTGGTGATTTTTGAATATGTCTATTTTTTAGTGTGTGAAATAGCCAATTTAACGGAACAGCAATAAAATCGCTTAATTTATCCAGGATGTTCTCATATTCTAGCAAATCCAAGATAATGATTCTTCCGCCGGGTTTTAAAGCAGCTTTCAGATTAGGTAATAAATTCTCAACTGGCAAATGATGAAGTGTAGCAATAGAAACAATTACATCAAATTGCTCAACTGGTGCCGACCACTGCAAAACATCAACAACTTGAAAATCTATGTTTGAAAACTGTTGTGAACGCTGCTTGGCAACTTCAATCATATTTGGAGATAAGTCGATTGCAACAACCGTTTCAAAGCGTTTAGCCATCATACGTGAAAATTCACCTGTTCCACACCCAATGTCAAGCACCGTTTTACATTTGCTTGGCAACTGCTTGAGTAAAAAAGGGTGATAGTGATTATTGTGATCCCATCCTTCTTGGTCATGTAAAGCAATGAGATCAAAATCCAAGCGGATTTTTTGCGTCAATTTCTCATTCATGCTAGGATATCTATATATTTTTTCAAACAAATGAACCAATTTGAGAACAAATTGTTCCCAAATCGTGAGAGAGAAGTCAGCAAAATCAATAATATTGTACTATTTCAACCCAAAAAAACACGTTTACGTAGGAACCGTAAATAGTAAAATTGTTTATACTACGAACGGCTAAAATCTAGACTTTTGTCATGAGTCGGGCACGTTAACGCAGTTTTCCCGGAGGGTAGCATCTTAAAGATTTTCGATTTTCGCTTGCTTTAAAAGCAATATTAAACTGAGGTAAATTTTGTTGAAATGACAAGTTATGGTCTACCGTGATAAAAACATCAAACTCTTGTTATGCAAGGGTAAGAAGTTGACCATTCTTAATTCCTGCCCATCCCATACTAGGAACTATTAATTGTAATATTTCTTCATTAAGCTGAGTTTTTACCTGATTCCATACTTGTTGAATTAAATAATATTCTACTCCAGAATCTAGCCTACATGAACCTTGGTCTAAGATAGTTCTCAACGCGGCATATAAACTATCACAGATAATTATAGTAGGTTGTGCATGTCCTACAATTGTATAGGCTTGGTTTATAGCTTCTACTGCTGCCTTTCTATTTATAGCACTAGTAGATAGTATTATTTCCTGCCATTTGTGTTCGTATTTTCAATAATCTTTTGGTCTACTATCATATATAGTATAATGTTGTTTATTTGCATTTAACTTAAATATATGGACTGGCAATCCCGGATTATTATCGATTCCAATATCCTTGTTGGCAAACCTATCATTAAAGGTACTCGTCTTGCTGTCGAATTTATTATTGATCTTCTTGCTCAAGGCTGGACAACTAATGAAATTATCCGTAACTACCCTGGTATTGTCATTGAAGACATTTATGCTTGTTTAAACTATGCCAGTGCTACACTCCAATATTAAAAACATAGTCATTAACTTTATATCTAAGCTATCAAATAATAAAATTATATATTATAAAACTAACTTAAAGGCGCAAAATGTCAGAAATAACAAATATTATTGATAGAATTGCTATTCTTGCAGAACAAAGCGGTTACGTTGGTTGTTTAGAATATTGGAGCGTTTGCGGTGGTTATAATCCTGATTATCCTCCAAGACTAAACCGAACGCAAATGCAGGAACTTACTCAAAATTATCCTTTTCATTTACCATCAGAGCTTTATGAATTATATCAAAGAGGTAATGGTTGCTTGCCAATCGGTTTAGACTTGAACAAAAATTGGGATTCTTTCAATAGCTATTTTCAGTTTGAACTTCTATTCAGTGATAACGTTTTCCTTCCATTCGCACAAGCTATAAACTATGACTCACCTTCATCCTTTTGGTGGAAGAAAAATAAAGGTATTTTAGAATATACGCCAAGTGCAAGGAAAACCCTGGAGGAAAAACTCACTTGTTCTCTGGACTGGGAAGATATTGGTTCGCGTGTGTTTCCTGTAAGCATTGCAGAAAAAGGCTTATATTTTGTGCTTGGTAGTGAGAGGCAACAAGAAACATCACCAGTACTATTTTTATACGCTGATTTCGTCGTTTCTATAAAATGGTCGAGCTTAACTCGTATGTTATTCGCAGTGGCAGAAGTGATGGAAAGAGAAATACAGGCACCAAGACCTTCTGAAGATGAACTACTTGCTATTTGGCGTAGTTATATGGAAGAAGTATAGTGCAACTGGCGCCTGTACAAGTGAAAAACAGTAATTTTCAAGGTAATGTACCATTTTGACAACGACTCCTTTACATTTATTAAGGTAGTTCAGTAATAGGTGTTCCAGGTGATAAAGATTGTTTAGGTGAAGGAATAATAATTTTATCACCTGCTTTTAAGCCTGATTTTACTTCTACTTTTTTGGCGCTTTCGAGTCCCAGAGAAACTTTTTGTTTCTGTGCTTTACCATTTTGGTCACGTATCCAAACAAATGTTTCGTCGTCATTGCGCTGAATAGCTTCTAAGTTGACTCCGATTACATTTCTACGTTCTTCTACAAGAACCTTAACACTAACTTGACTACCCGGAATTAAAGTTCCTGTGGGTTCGTCTAGTTTCACTGTTGCAGGAATTGTTGTTTGATTGGATGAATTTCCATTGGATGAGTCTTGCTGTCCTTGTTTTTCAGAAGTTGCTAGTGGATGTAAACTTAGGACTCGACCTGTATGCTCTTTTGAGTTGGCGCCAATACTTTTCACATGAGCTAATTGATTAATTTTGACTTTAGCTGCATCAAGTGTTCCTAACTGGAGTCTTACTAGTTCTTGTGCAGGGTTGCCAAGAGTCAGCAAAATATCTCCCGGTTTAATACCATCGCCATCTTGGACTTTGACATCAAGTATTTTACCTGTTATTGGAGCAGTCACAAAGTTTTTCTGCACCTGTGTGGCGATATTTTGCCGTTCTATTTGCATTCGCTGGAGTTCACGCTGTGCTGTTTTAACTTCTGATTCTGCGTTATTTAATTCTGTTTTTGCAATTAATAGTTTGTCTTTCTGTTCTACTTGGCGTTGTTTTTCGACTGTTAAAGCATTGATTTCCATTGCCTTAGTTTTAACTTCTGATTTTACATCATTTAATGCAGTGGTGGCTTCACGAATTTTGGCTTGCTGGTCTTCTATTTCTCTGCCGGGAATAATACCTTTCGCTAAAAAAGATTGCAAATTTCGTAACTTTTTTTGCTCTGCTGATAATTCTGCTTTAGCTTCGGTAACTTTTGCGCGGTTACGTGCTAATTCTAGTTCTAACTTTTTGATATCGAGCTGTTGTTTAAGAGGTGATTGTACTTCTCTTTGCTGCATTATTAACCGATTTTGCGCTTCTGTTACTTTTTCACGAGCGCGCGCTAGCATTAATTCTTGTTTGCGAATTTCTAAATTTTGATTGGCAAGTTTAGTTTGTTCTTCTATATTGCGAAGAACTAATAGCTGCTGACCATCTCTTACCCTATTACCTACTTTGACTAAAACCCTATCTACTGTTACTTCTCCCGGAGATTTTAGGCTTTTTTGGTCTCCCAATTCCACCGTTCCACTTTCATTAATAGTAATTTCTATATCTGACCGTTCTACAGTAACTAATGATACTGGTACTGCTTGGGAAGATTGATTGAAATTTTGAAGGTAAAATAGCCCTCCCCCAGCACCCAGCAAAGCTATAGTTCCCGACCCAATTAGCCATTTGATTCCGGGTAGATATTTTTGAAATTTTTGGGAAATATCAGGAAAATGCATATAAATTGGATTTGTATTGTTATCAAAAATTATTATTTATTCATTGCGCGCGCAGTGCTTGTACAGGGTCGAGACGACTTGCTTGCAAAGCTGGGTAAAAACCTGCTCCCACTCCAACTAGTAATGCAGAGCCAAAAGCTATTGCTGCTGTTTGAACCTCAAATTCATAGGGTAATTCAAAGGTATCAGCAATAACCGTAGTTAATCCATGTACTACTACCAAAGCGATAGTTCCGCCTAGTAAACTTAAAAGTGTAGCTTCGAGGATGAACTGTAACATAATTTCTCTTTGAGTGGCGCCTATAGAACGTCTCAAACCAATTTCTGAAGTACGTTCCGCGACCGAAGCAATCGTAATATTGGCAATACCAATACCTCCAACAAGTAAGGAAATTACAGCTACCACAGTTAGTCCCCGTGAAGCCATTGTTAAAATATTCTTCTGCTGAATAATTTTTTCAACATTGTTCCAAACCATAAAAGTTTGGTCTGGGAAGCGCTCTTCAAGTAATTCTTTAGCTTCTTCGCTTAAATTTTCTAAGTCTTCAATATTATAGGGACGCATTTGGATGCTACCAATACCATCATCACCTCTAATAACATTATAAGTAGAAACTGGTACTAATACCTGACCTTTAGGAGGACTATTTTCTTCCGTTATCGTTTCTACTACCCCAATAATAAGATAAGGTTTTTGCCGCGCATAAATATACTCTCCTATTGGTTGTTGATTCTCGAAAAGTTTATCTGCTAAAAATTTATCTATAACTGCTACCCGTCGGTAATTGCTAAAATCGCTAGCTGTGAAAAAGCGTCCCTGCACTAAATTTTTTCCTGAAGTGAGTAAAAATTCTTGGGAAACAGGGGACATAGATGGCATTAATTCCCGTTCTTGAAACATTGTTGGCGTTGGGCCAGACCAATTGAAAGTACTGATAGCTTGCACTTTATCTAATCTTTGCCGTAAAAATTCCAAGTCTTCCATTTTCAAATCAATATTTGGGCTATCCGGTTGCCATTGAGGATAAACTGTTACTTTCGGCGCCCCTTGTTCTGCTAATTGTTGGGCAATTACTCTTTGGCTGATACTACGTACTTGTAGTGTTGCACTAACAGCAGCTACACCCATAAAAACCCCTACCGTCGTCAAAACAGAACGTAACGGTTTAGCACTCAGGGAAAGACAAGTCAAATTCAGCAAATCAAATGGTGAGATACCCATAGTATTTATGCAGTTACTTTTTGTTTGTGCAAACTGATGATACGCGCGGGGTTGCCAACTACAATTGAATATGGTGGAACTTCAAAATCGACGACTGCACAGGCGCCGACAATTACACCATCTCCAAGACGGGCGCCTTGTAAAATAATTGCTTTCGTACCAATCCATACATCATTACCAATTACAATACTGGTTGTTGTTTCGACTGATTGAGCATAAGAAATATCAGATAATTGAGCAGGAGCGGCAACAAAAGAATCTGCAATTACCACTTCGCGAGAAATCAACACATAGTTACCGATTATAACACGATTATTGGTGGCGATAATCGGTCCTGCGATAGTACAGTAATTGCCAATTTCCACCTCGCCACAAGTTCCCAAATCAAAGGAGGAATCAATATATATACCCGTATCATGTCCTACTCGTAGTCCACAGGGGCGCTGACTTCGATAGTGTAAAAATACGTAGCTACTGTGTAGCCAACTGCGTTCACCTATGACCACATTAGAGGGTATGTCTTCAGGAAACCAATCGTGAGATAGTCTCATAAATATTCCTCCTGCAAATTAGCAACTCTAGCAGGATTTCCTGTAACAAATACACCAGGGGGCACGTTTCTAGTAACGACAGACCCGGCGCCAATACGGGCGCCTGCACCGATATGTACTCCTTTAAGAATTATTGCTCCAATCCCTATTTGTACATAATTTTCAATCACTACTGGTTTGGTTTCAAGGGGAGGACGTTGGGTAATATCGCCCTCTGGAGAAATCGCAATTGCATCCCAGCGCCGTAATTCTGGGTCACGAGGATGAAAATCACTATCGGCAATCATCACATTGTAAGATATCAAAACTCGTTCTCCAATAGTGATGCTTTCGGCACACCAAAAAATAGCACCAACTAGGATGGAATCATTACCAACTATCAATCTACCTTCTGGCTCTACGGAGAACACCGTCCAAGTGTAAACTTGTACACCTCGACCAATAATTAATCCTGGATTGATTTGGCTACGAAATCGCTCAAAACTTTCTTTACGTTCCAGATAACAACCTTCACTCAGCCAAATATTTTCTGGAAGTATGTTGTAGTCCCAGTCACCAGTAAATTCATTAATGTTAATATTATTACTCATTATGTAATCTTCTCCAAAATTTCACTGAGTACTAAGCGTGAGTCAAAATGATTACGCGCCAGTTCGCGGGCTGCTTGTTGGTGGTGGTTATAATCTTGCTCAATAGTGGTTATCGCTTGGATAGCTTCTGAAAGATTGCGAAATGAAAATAAACCTTGTCCACTTGGTATATACTCAGAAAAACCTGTATCTTGAACTACAACAGGTCGTCCGGCTGCCAGATAACAAACCGAGCGGCAACTAAACCAGCCACTACGGGTAGCGACATAAATATTTTTGGCTACGGCAAATTCTCCCCGCGAGCGTTCGATGTAGCTGCGGTAAGTGGCGCCACTTGCTGAAGTCGGTTCGGCATCTACAACTGACCAACCTAGCTTTTGCCAATGTGTAAGCGGTACTTCTCCATTCACGTTAATTAACACCTCGAATGAGTATGGTAACTGTGTGGGAAGTGATTCTATATGCCCAAACTCCATTTCTTTAGAACCATACTTTACCTCGTTGTAAATAATTGGTTGTGGGTAATGGTTCCATGTCATTACCGTCGTCCATTGGTTGCATGGTGGTTGAGGATTCCAATAATCCAAAACTACAGGAGGACGTGTCGAATGCCAATTCATGCCAAAAGTTGGTAATGGACAGTCCGGTTTTTCTAAACGGTGAGCATAAGTAAAGAAGTGGTCGTGAGCGCGCCACCCCCAACGCTGTTCAGAAGGAGATTTTTTATCCCATTGAGGAAAAATAACAAAATGATTCCAACCTGGGTCAGTATCAATTAAAACTTTGTTTCGACAGTGCTGGTATTCATCTCGTAGCAAACTGCCGCCAGAAACGTTTAAAAATAGCGTTGCTTCGGCTGCAATATCCGCAATTACAGAAGTTTCCAATCCATAAGTCTGACCATCAACAGCCCGATAATGCCAGCGTTGCGCCAAAGTGGGAGAAAGCAATTTTAAAGATGCTTTCAAAAATTCAATGCCGTAGCTGGGGTCTTCCTCATACATCCTGGTTTCAGGGTTGTAACTGTAAGAGGGTATGCCAGGGTCTTCTAAATAATATACTTCAAAACCAAGCTGCTCCAACGAGAGTGCGTATTGTCCGTAATCCCAAGCAACACCACCCACCGGACTAGTAACAATCATGCCAGTAACAATTGCTTTCATCGGCGCCTCTCCAATGTCTGACGGTACAAATTCTCATAATCATCAACCATGCGGTGGTGATTGAACTTGGCTGCGACAGTTTGCCGTACTTGAGCGCGGTTTAATGCCAACGTCTCAGGAATAAGAGTAGCAAGTGAATCAACATCATCTGCGTAATAACCCGTAATACCAAACTCGATAATTTCTGGTATAGCACAACGCTTGATGGCGGCAACTGGCGTACCACATACCATTGCTTCAATCATCGCTAAACCAAAAGCTTCAGAAGAGTTGATAGGAAACAGCAGTGCTGCTGCGCCTGCTAGCAGTTTATTCCGTTCTGGTACATTGACGTATCCAATGTATTCTATTTGTTTTCCATCAACTAAAGGTTTTACCTCTGCTTCAAAATAAGCACTGCTTTGTCCTGCTAAAATCAACCGCATTCCTACCTTTTTAGCTATGTTAATCGCTTCTACTGGTCCTTTTTGATGATTCAAATGTCCTAGAAATACAAGATAATCACCACCAGTTGAATTAAAAGGAAAAGCATTAACGTCAATACCGTTGTAAACAACAGCAACATCAGGGAGAATTGAAAACTTACTACGGTGATATTGGGAAACTGCTACTAGCTGAACCTCTTGATAGCGGGCATAACAGTTAATAATATCTTTAGCAGGATTAATGTGGTAAGTGTGTACAACTGGGGTTTGCACCAAGCATGTGAAAGGTAAAGCGTGATGGTAAGCATGGCAGTGAATAATGTCAAACTGTTTTGCCATTTCAAAAGCAGCAGACACATGGGTAATTTCATGAAACTCATAGTAGTTCCATAACATTGGGTCTTCCTTATAGCCGTGTTTATAAGCAGCGTGTAATGTCGCACTTGTTTGGGAATCTCCCGTTGCAAATAGTGTTACCTGATGACCTCGATGTGTAAATTCCTCCGCTAACAAAGATACAATTTGCTCAATTGAACTACCTATATCTGGTCTAGTTGGATAAGCAATTGGTGCTACTAAAGCAATTCGTAAAGATTCAGTCATTAGTTATGCTCCCGTTTTAGCCACTGCCAACGGTCTGCTATTTTATTGAGCAACTTTTCGGTAAAGCTGCTATTCTGGCAAGGTTTAATCCACCAACGTAGATACCATAGGGTTTTCAAAATATCACAACAAGCCAGAGTTTGCTGAAAGGCGCCTTTATCAAAAGGCATATCAGTGTGTAGTACAAACTCATCAAAATAAGTATCTAACAAGCGTGACTTGTTTTTTCCCCAGCCAGATAGAAGTTTTGCTATATCCCAAGCTGGTACACCAATTGCCGCCCATTCCCAATCAATTGGTCTAATACCAACCCCAGCCTGAACCATGAGATTATGGCAGGACATATCGCCATGCACTAAAGTTTGGGGCTGATTATCTAAATGAGCAATCAAATTATCTAGCGGCGCCATTAACTGATTGAAATAAGCGAGCGCTTGCGGCTGATTTTTTTGAATACTTTGACCAGCCATTTGGGCAAGATGCTGATAGAATTTTGCCCCATGTTCGCTCAGACAATTAAGTGTCCGTAACTCCCTATCCTTACCATAGTAAGTAGCGTGCATCCGTGCCAGCCAGCGAAATGCATTCAACCATTCATCTACATCACAATATTCCAGTTTCCATTCACCTACATCTTCGAGGAAAAGCCAGTAACGCCCGTTAATTTCATCGTGATGCTCGGCATACAACGCTGGCGCCCCCAAGTGTTTCCCGCATAGTAATCGTTTGTATAAATACACCTCCTGTCCACAGCTACGGATTTGTAAATCAGTTCTAGGTTGCAATTGCTTGAAGATAACTGACAATTGCTGACTGTCATCTAATGTTACTTTTATTCTCTCAATCGGATGTGTACTAAAACTATACAGGGGTGTAGATTGGCTCTCTATAATCTGTACAGTTCGTCCCAAATGCTGACTTAACCCTTCTTCTAGTACCTCGATTGCCGTCATACTATCTGCTCCTCTATCAAATCAGATTTTCTTGTAAAACTAACCAACCGTCCCTGCTCAATCACTAGTTGTACATCGCAGTTTTCCAAAGTACTGAGTCTATGGGCAATCATAAAAGTCGTGCGTCCGCGCATCAATCGCTCCATTGCACTCATAATTACCGCTTCGGTATTAACATCAACAGAACTGGTGGGTTCATCCAGAATCAAAATCGGTGCATTTTTGAGAAACGCGCGCGCGAGAGAAATGCGTTGACGCTCTCCCCCAGAAAGTCGCATTCCTCGCTCTCCAACTTTTGTGTCATAACCTTCAGGTAAATCTAGAATGAAGGAATGGGCGTTTGCTGCCTTAGCTGCGGCAATAATTTCACTTTGGCTAGCTTCTGGACGAGCATAGGCAATATTTTCAGCAATACTGGTAGAAAACAGCACTGGCTCTTGCAGCATAATCGCGAATTGATTGCGTAAATCTTGAAGTTTATACTTACGCAAATCAATCTTATTGAGTAAAATTTGACCTTCAGTTGGGTCGTAAAATCGGGTCAGCAGACTTACAAGAGTTGTTTTACCTGCACCAGTTGTCCCAGCGATACCAACTCGTGTTCCGGGTGGGACACTTAAGGATATTTCCTCAAGTACGGGTGTCTTATCGTCATAGCTGAATGATACATTGTTAAAAATTATCCCTCCTTTTGAATGTTTTAACGGTATAGCATCGGGTTTTTCTGGGACATCAGGTGGTTCATCCAAAAGCGTAAAAGCACGTTCTGCACCAGTCAGTGAACCTTGCATACCTGCTATGTTTTTGCTCATTGATTCTAGGGGCTTATACAACTGCGACAAATACCCTAGTACCAATAGCAAACTTCCTAATGATAATTTTTCATCTTGTACTAAAGAGGCGCCAACATACAGTACTGAAGCACTACCAATAGCTGTAGTTAAGGGAATTAACACTCCTAAACTACCCTCGACCAATTTGAGGCGAATTTGCGCGCGTAAGGCTTCGTGGGCATGGTGGTTAAAGCGGTCTTGCTCTCTGTCTTCTTGGGCAAATGCCTTGACAACACGCATCGCTGCCAATACTTCTTGAACAACTGAGAAGGCAGCACTTTCCAGCTTTTTAGCTCCGCGCCACTGTTGACGTAATCGCCGACTGTACAACCGAGATAGACAATATAATAGAGGCGAGATAGCAAGGGCAATAATGGCAAGCTGTAAGTTAATGCGAGCAGTAACGTACAACATGCTGCCAAATGTGAAAGTTGAAGTGATAAATGGAATTATGCCATCTACAGCAATCCATTGAAGGGCAGGAGCATCATGCTGAAGACGATAATGAGTATCATAGGCGCCTTTAGAGTCGTGATAAGAGAGTGATAAGCGTTGGGCATGGCGAAACAACCGCGCTCGAAAATTTAAAACCAACTTGGCGCCAGTGTAACTTTGTAGCATTGAACTAGCAAGCCCCAACAATTTGCCAAACACTACAATTCCCATAGATAAGGCAACTGCAAAAATGAGAATTGCTTCGCGAGAACCTGTAATTGTTGTAGGTAGAACAGCTTGTAAAAAACCAGGCAATGGTCGCGTACCCAAAACGCTATCAACAACAATTGTTACAGGTAAAGGATTCAGTAACAGAATGGGGGTTGATAGTAGACTTAGCAGCAACATCGCTACCAAATGCCAACGGAACGGTTGCGCCTCACGAAGAACTCGTTGGTAAAGTTTGCGGTTGGTGTAAGGATTTGACGTCACCAGTGTAGCCTCCTATTACCTTTGCTGTTGTTGACGGATTGCTTGTAAAAGAACAGTATGGGCAATTGCACTTTCATATACAGAGCGGAAAATTAGCAGCAGTGCAACTACACCCAGTTTGATTGCAGCTTCCCATGCTTCATCAACCAATGCCACCAGGGTGAGGGTAATAAACAATACAACCAACATGCATCCGAACTTAGACCATCTCGACCAAGTTCGTAACCGCACCATTTGCGTACCACCCCCATGCTCTTCCAGCACCATTAGCAAACGTCCTCCTCCTAATAGACCACCTAACACTTCTAAATCCCAACGGTCATAATTACCTCCCCGCTCTACCCGATGTCCGTTATTTTGTATAGCTGTTTCAATTGCACCTAACCATCCTTCCGGTGCCCGCCAAGAAGTACTCCAAATCTTTAAGGTTTTCGACAGAGATAATGTCAAATTCTTTACACTATACCAACGCCAAGGTACAAGCCCGTGCCGCAGTCTTCCCCGTAGGCGAGAATAGGGTTGCAGCAGAAACAGCACAGTAGTTAAAATGTAGCGCTGGCATCGTTCATAGCGGGATATGGGATAGCTGGCAGAAGCACGAGCAGCACTGCGACATGCCTGCACCACCGTCGCTGCAATTGCTAAAATCGCAAGTGGCGATATCAACCACAACGGCATCCATAAAACACCCAGCAGTGATAGTACTAGTAAAGCCAAAAGCACAAAATACCATTCCGGCATTAACAATAATGACCCTAAAGTTCCCGGTGTCGGTTGATATATAGATTGAAACGGCGCCAAACCCCAAGTACCGTAAAACACCCTATCTTTTTGATGCAAAGCTGGCACGACTCTTGGCCCATAGATGCGCCCTAACCAGGACATGTGACCTAATGTGTTATATTTTTCAGGCCATTTTTTTTCTAATAATGCCTCGGCTTTCCCGTAGCCATGCTGTTGCTTATAAAATCTAGAAACAGAATTGCGGCGATGATGCCAAACTAATGCTCCGGGGTGAAATCCTATCGTCCAACCTTGTTGTTGCAGGCGCCAACAAATATCAACATCATCACCTGCAGTGCGAAATTGGGTATCAAACCCACCAATTACTTCCAGATATGCTTTGCGAAATGCCATATTGCAACCGGGAATATGTTCTGCTTCTTGGTCAGAAAGAAGCACATGAGAAGGATTACCAGGCGAACTTGCAACACACTCAGCTACCATTCCATCTCCTGGTGGTGCTAGGTTTGGACCACCAACTCCTACATGCTTAGTGTGCCTAAAAGTATGAGCTAGATAGTGTAACCAGTGTGGGTCAGGATAGGCGTCATCATCAATATACGCAACTATTTCACCCCGTGCTGCTTGTATCCCCACATTACGAGCATGACTCAACCCACTTTGGGGAATACTAATAAGCTTTGCATCATATTCACTGGCAATTTCTGCCGTTGAATCCGTGGAACCATCATCAACAACAATCACCTCGTGCTGTGGATACTTCAGCTTTGACAAACCTTCTAGACATTCACGAATCGTGCGGGCGCCGTTATAACTGCAAACCACCACTGAAATGAATGGTAAATCTGGATGCAAAGGAAATGGCACATCCGCAAAAGCCTGACGGACAGCAGCGAGGGCAGGTTTGGCTTGGCGCCGACGGTCAGTTAATCCAAAATCCCAATCTTCAATATCATGCCCTCCTCGATACCATTCATCAGTCCAAGCGAATACAAACGCCCCTGCACAACCAGCAGTAAATGTCGTGCGAATCTGCCAATTCAGTACTTGAGCTTGTTTTTCTTTGCCATTACGAAGACTATCTAACCCCAATTCAGCAATTACCAAAGGACGAGAACCAGCCAAATTTTGCAACCGGGCAAGATAAGCTTCTAAGCGATGCTGTTGTTCTAGATAGACGTTAAAACAAACAAAATCTATAAATCGCAGTTGTAAATATTCAGTAGTTGGATAATTCACATAGGTAATTAAACCATCAGCATCTTCCTGCTTTACAACTTGATACAAACGTTGCAAAAATCGTTCGATTCGATCATGACCGTACCAGCGTACAATTGGGGCGGGAATCTCATTACCAATGGCATAGCATAACAAAGCTGGATGTCCTACACAATTACGCACCAGAGCGCGGATGCATTCCTCAATCGATTTAACCCGCTTACGATCATCGAGAAACGTAATATGCTGTTCCCAAGGCAACCCAACCATCACCCAAAGACCATACTCTGCTGCGACATCAAATAACCAGCATGGTGGTACTGTGTAGGTACGCACTGTATTAATTCCATTTGCTAACATAGCAGCAAAATCACGCTCAACGATTTGACGGCTCGGATATAAGCAATCATTTTCGTCTGGACGAAACGTGCCATAAGTAACACCACGGATATACAGTTTTTGGTCACCGACAAAAATAAACTTCCCCTGGACTTGCGGTCGTATATTTTTTCCGGTAGAGATTGGCATAGGCAACTTTGGATTGTGAAAGATTGATTTGATAAGCATTTCACAGTTATATTTATTACAGTATTGTTTCAAATTTGTATTAGCCTGCCTTTCTCTTCTCGCAATACATAGAGCAAGCTTGTAAAAAAAATAATCGCTACATCTGTAAAGATATTACTTGAACCTTTAAAGAACCTTAACAAAACCTTTAGAAAACCTTAAAAAAATATTTATAGTATGTATAAAAGTCTGTGATATAATATAGCGCATCAAAATATTAAATATGTCGCCTATCTGTCTGGTGATGTGCATACGGTCAGGCAAGATGCCTAACCTACGAAAATTAATGACATGGAGTACTACGTTGCTAATTGTATTTCCACGCGAAAACATGCACCACTTCCAACCTGATTAAAAGCAGCAATTGTGCCACCATGAGCTTCTACAATTGCTTTGGCTATTGCCAGTCCTAACCCTAACCCTCGATCTGCTTTACTTTGAGGTTGCCCATAACGAAAACGCTCAAAAATATGGTCGAGCATATCAGCAGGAATTCCTCGACCATTATCGGAAATTGTGATACGTGCCTTACCTGCAATTGATTCTAGACGCATATCAATTTGAGTTTTTTCTGGGGTATGGCGAATCGCATTATCAAGGATGTTTAATAATACCTGCTCAATTCGGTCTGGGTCTGCTTGCACAAAAACTTTTTCAGACAAAGTTGTTTGCAGTGTAAAGCGTCCTGTTCTCAGACGAATCAATTCTGCAACTTCTGCACATAAGCTTGATAAATCTACCCGTTGCAGTTCAAGCATTGCAGCTTTATCAGTGCGTGCCAATAATAATAAATCTTTGACTAATCGATTCGTGCGATTTATTTCGCGGCGCATTCTAGTTAGCAGGGGACGACTTTCTTCAGATACCCCAGTAACTCCTGTCAGTAACAAGTCGGTATAACCACCTATTGTAGTTAGGGGTGTACGGAGTTCATGGGAAATATCCGCTAGAAACTGTCGCAGTCGGTTTTCAGATTGTGCTTGAGCATCAAACGCAGCTTGAAGATGGTCAACCATTTCATCAAACGAACTAGCCAACTGACCAATTTCGTCAGAACCCCGATGTAGGTGGACTCGCCGTGACCAATCACCCCGCGCGATTTGTTTAGTAACAATTATCATGCACGCTAGGGGACGCAGGTTTTTACGCACCATGATAAAAACTAAAGTCGATGCAATGAGTAATAATATTACACTGTAAATAATAGTTGAAAGAACATGATGCCGTACCAATCGGTAACTTTCCTCTAACGATGTACTCAGCACCACTACACCAAGTGGTTTTTGACGGGGGGGAATTGGAACGAGTGCCACCAAGAAGTGATTACGATTTTTATCTGTAACTATATAGTTTTGTTCACGTTCTCCTGCAAGAGCTGGTGCATACCACTTTTGCGGTAACTCCGGCGGAGCTGGCTCACCAATTTGGCTGTAGTAACGACCAATTACTTGGCTGTGACGGTCAACAATTACTGCTCCGGTGTCAGCGGAGGTGAGGTCGGTTGCCAATTGATTCGCGAGCGCGCGTAACTTAGTATCATCAAGTGGCTGATGCAATAAATCTTTATCAATTATTGGCTTTGCTTGGGCACGGAGGCGTATACCTTCACGTTCCAGAACAAAAGAGTGTAAATTGTGAAAGTCTTGTGCAATCATCAACAGCAGCAACGGAGCAATTAGCCCTACAACCCCAAGTGTTAAACGCCAGTACAAAGTCATAAGAGAACGGCTTGAGGAAAAGTTTCAGCGAAACATGTTTGAAATTTATCACACACCTAAATCAAAGCATGGCAGGGCGCATTAACATATAACCGATACCACGTAAAGTCCGAATTACAAACGATGGTTCACAATTCAACTTGCTTCGTAAATTGCTAATATACACTTCAATGATAGTAGTATCACCATAGTAGTCATAACCCCATACACGATCTAAAATTGTTTGGCGTTCCAAGACTTGATTCGGATACTGCATTAATAAATGTAATAAATTAAACTCTTTACGAGTTAGATCAATAGGTACATCACCTCTCCAAACTTCACGTGTTTTAACATTTAGCGTAATGTTTCCAGATGTCAATACATCACTTTGAGGTGGTAGATGGCGCCGTAATACAGCACGGATACGCGCTAATAACTCAGGAAAATGGAAAGGTTTGGTGAGGTAATCGTCTGCTCCTAACTCAAAACCACGCACTTTATCCGCCAGGTCATCACGCACTGTTAGCAGAATAATTAGGACATCACTATCACGACGGATATTGCGACAAACCTCAAAGCCGTCCAAATCAGGTAAATTGCCATCTAAAATCACAAGCTGTGGTTTCCAGTTACTAAGCATTTCCAACGCAGCATAACCATTCCGAACCGAGCGAACATCAAAACCCTCATACCTTAAGCCTAGTTCAACGAAGTCAACAATTGATTGCTCGTCGTCTACAACCATTACCTGAATTGTTTGACCAATTGCATCTCTTTCAGACATCTGAAAAATGCCTCAATTGTAAGCTGTTGGATGAAACCAAAATTATACTATCATTTGGTTATGTTGCTTTGTTCGAGATTCAAAATAAAAATAGCTTTCGTCAACACTCATCATAGAAAAATCATAATAACTGCATGTGCGGTAAGTATTCACGCTTATATTTAGTTGGCGCCTTTCGTAAAGTCTCCTCTTTACTTTTCCTTTGTGCCCTCTGTGTCTCTGTGTCTCTGTGGTAAAAAAATAGATTATTGCACAGGCAGGGATGCCTGTGCCACAAGATATTGTCACAATATTCCAAATTCTTATTTGTTAGCGGTAGCCTAGAATTTCGGATACTGCTGATACTATATCTAGGTAGAAGTTACCTTGTACTGCTCTAAACATTTCAAATTTGGTATCTGGTGAACCAAAGAATGGTCGTAGGAACCAACCTAGCTGCATTCCGATGAAGCCGTATAGCAGTAGCCATGACCTTAATATGGTGGTGCGGGTTTTTTTGCCGACTTCATCTAGCTCTGATAGTAACTGCATTCCTTCGTATAGAAATTTTACGCCGAAGAAACCTGTGATGCCGAATATAGCGACGTTTAGTAGTTTAAAAAATTGGTATGCTTTGGGAGCGGTGATTAAGAAGAATAGTGTTACTGGTGCAAAGCTAAATAGTAAGACGCTGATTACTGAGATTGCTGTCATTAATACTACAAAGTGCTGTTGGACGCTGCTGCGGGAACCAAATAGTACGTTGAAGAAGAATAAGGTAGGGAAGCAGATTATTAATGTGAGCAGGTAGAATGCTGGTAGTTTGATGGCGCCTGATAATGCTTGGGCAAAGCTGTGGGATGAACCTATTATGGCGCCGTATATTGCAAAGAATAGGGAACTGGATACGAATAATGATGTAGCTTTGCTTTGTAAGCGTATGCTTTGTTTGATTTCTTCTAGGAAGTTTTGACGGTCTCTTAGTAGGCTAAGGAGTACTGTGAAGTGTTGGATGTTGTTTGTCTTTTTTTGTTGAAGCATGAGTTTTTACCACAGAGACGCAGAGTACACAGAGAAAGAGAGGGAAGGGAGTTAATTAGCGCATACCTAGGAGGTACATTATTGATTGCAGTACGCTTAGGTAAAAGTTTCCTTCTCGTTCTCTAAATAGTTGGAATGGTGAGTCGGGTGTGCCAAAGAATGGTCGTAGTGTCCATCCTAGTTGGCTTCCTACGAATGCGTATAGTAGTAGCCAAGAGCGAATGATTTTACGACGCACGTCGCTTCCTTCTCCGTCTTGTTCTAATACTATTTTTGCTGCTTGGTGTAGTGAGGATATACCAATAAATCCTGTCAGAGAAAAAATGATAACGTTTAAGAGGATTAGAAATTGGTAATTGTTTGTGGTTATTAAGAAGAAGAGCGTTATTGGTGCAAAGCTAAATAATAATACGCTGATTACTGATACTGCTGTTAGGACTAGGGCGAAGTGTTGGGGAAATGAGCGTTTGGAACCAAATATGATGTTGGAAAAGTATAGGGTTGGTAAGCATATTAACAGTGTGATTAGGTATAATGCTGGTAGTTTGACTGCTGATGATATTGCTTGCATCCAACTGTGATAGGCACCTATTATTCCTCCATATATGGCTAGGAATATGGAACTACATACTAGTAAGGAGATGATTTTACTTGGTAGTTTTGTTCCTTGTCGAATTTCTTCTAGGAATGATTGCCGTTCTCGTAGTAAGGTGATTAGGGTAGTAAAATTTTTGTTTCCTGTGGTTCGTTTTTCAATCATTGTTTTTTATAAAATGTTAGTTTGTCATTCTGAGCGTAGCGAAGAATCTTAATAATTTTGATTGTTATGAGATGCTTCACTGCGTTCAGCATGACATTGTTGGTTCTTTAAGCTTACTCAGCACTCAGCACTCAGTACTCAGCACTCAGCACTTTCTACTCAAAATAGTCTCCTCCTGAACCATATTTCCATGCGTCGATGCGACGGCGCCAATAATATTGTTGTTGTAATGATAATCTTTTTATCCACGGTTGTATGTGTTGATTTAATGAATATAAGATTGAATAAATGCCAAGGTTAATGTAATGTATTGTCCAGTCGAGCAATGCTATAATTCCAACTTGGGGTATTATTCTCATTACTAGTAGCGGATGCATTAAACCTGTTTTAAATAGAGTTTGTGTCAACCCGGAAAATTGAATAACATCTTGCAAAAATGGTTTGAGTATTGGTTCTCCTAGTTTTTGCATTTCGATAAATACTGCTGATAACAAATTATTTATTTGATTGGCGCCTACTTTTTGCTCAATACCTACACTCATTGCTTTCTGAAATAACCAGGTAACTGTTAAGTTCGGTTGATACGGTTGAAGTAATGATAAAGCTTGGTTTGATAACTCATTACTCGCAAGTGCTTCTTCTACACCTTGCGTTAACCTGCGTAGATGTCGCACCATTGCTCCAAAACCACCAAAACTTAATGGTGACTGGCTGCCGCTACTGTCTCCAACTGGTAAGATACGATGGAAAGGTGTTTGCAACGGACTTTCTCGATAAGAGGGAAAATATCCAAATAATGCACGCTTAATATCAAGCTGTTTTAATTCCACACCTTGGTATTGAGGCATTAATTGGAGATAGTCCTCAAAGAGTGCTGCTAAATTAGGGCGCCGCAAATTTGCATCCATGTAAGTAAACATGTATGTTGTTCTTCCGTCTTTAGCTGGGAATGCTTCCCAAAAGTACTGACACTGGTTGTGCAAGGGTGTGTTAGATAACAACAAGTCGCCGGTTCGGTTTTCCGGAAAACCTTGGGCACATGTTCCAACTACTAAACAAAGTGCATCGGGTTTTTTTCCTTGGCGCGCTTGTTGGACAATAGGTGAAAAGTGTCCCATCGCATCTATCAAAAGTCTAGTTTTATATTGCTTATTGATAATTACACCGTCTGGATGCACGACGGCTTCTTGGAATGGAGTATTTTCATATAACTTACCGCCTTTCTCTAGAAATTTGTGTTTGAGTGTCTCTAGTAGGTATACTGGGTCTACTCCTATATTGAGTACGTCTTTTACCCAAACTTCTACACCCTCGTGAAACGCTACTCGTGCGGGATTATATTCTGTAACTATTGCTTTTTGTAATTCTTGTTCTGTAAGCAGTCCTAACTCTACAAATACTTGTAGCTCATGGCGTGAGATATTCCACTCTTGTTCTCTTCCTTTTAAAATACCTCTTTCTAATAGTACGACTGAGGCGCCTCGAAGTACTAAAGCGGCGCCTATCAATATTCCTAGTGTACCGCCACAAATTACCACATCCGATTCAATGTCACCAATACACTCAGAATTTTCTGTAACTACTGTTGGTACAGGAATATTACCTTCACGCAATTGTTCGAGTAAGGTATCAGCACGTTGCAACCCACCCCATACGTTACCTGGTAGACGCGCAAAAACTTCTTCTGTTAGAGACATGGTAAAAGCATTATTACAACTAGTAGAGACCGAATTAATTCGGTCTTTACTAGTAATGGTAACGATATTTGCCTCTATAGTTTTAAAAGTTAGTATTTTTACCTCTATGTGAGTAAAATCACTGAGTTTTGATAAATTTGCTGATAAGTTGGTATAAATAAAGCACAAAGATATAATATATGTAAATATTCTCTCGGAAATTATATTTACGAACCTACCCGATTAATGACTGCTACATTTGCTTTAATAAACAGCATATAAACAGCAAGTAAGCTGTTAGTTAAGGTATGAAAATTGCTTTTATAGTTGAAAAATTTCCTGTATTAACCGAAACGTTTGTTTTAAATCAAGCTGTTGGTTTAATTATGCATGGACATCAAGTTGATATTTACGCGCGTGAAACGGATGACACACCCAAAGTTCATCCTGATGTTCTAAGTTACAACTTATTAGAACATACATATTATGCTCCGTTTGTTCCTAAGAATTATGTATGGCGCCTGCTCAAGGCGATAAAATTGGCTGTTAAGTTCCGCTCCTCATATAAAATCATATTACGGTCGCTGAATTTATTAAAATATGGTAGGCGTGCAGCTTCGTTAAGGTTATTTTATTTAGTTATACCCCTACTACCATCACGAGCATACGATATTATTCACTGTCAATTTGGAATGTTTGGTATTGAAGGTGTCATATTACGTGAGATAGGCGCCATTCAAGGTAAGTTAATTACGTCGCTCCGTGGGTATGATATTAGCTGGTATGTTAAAGAATATGGAGACGATGTTTATAAAAAATTGTTCCGTGAAGGTGACTTTTTTCTAAGTAACTGCCAATTCTTTCGCAACCGTGCGATAAAACTAGGCTGTGATGCAAATAAAATAGTTGTGCATGGTTCTGGAATTGATTGTAACCGATTTGCTTTTGAACCACGTTATATAAATGACAACGGTCAAATTAAAATTGTTACTACAGGTCGTTTAATCGAGAAAAAAGGTATTGAGTACGGAATACGGGGTGTTGCCAAAGTTATAGAGCAATACCCAAATGTAAATATTGAATATAACATTATAGGCGCCGGGTGTTTACAAGATTATCTACAAGAATTGATACACTCGCTCAATATGAGTGATAAAATTAAATTGCTTGGAAGAAAAAACCAGCAAGAAATTATTGAAATTTTAAATAACTCTCACATATTTATAGCACCTAGCGTTACTGCAAAAGACGGCAACCAAGACGCACCTGTAAACACCTTGAAAGAGGCAATGTCAATGGGACTACCAGTTATCGCAACCCTCCACGGAGGTATTCCCGAATTAGTTCAAGATGGTATTTCGGGTTGTCTTGTACCTGAACGAGATGCAGATGCTATTGCGGAAAAAATAATGTATCTTATAAAACATCAGGATGCTTGGTTAGAAATCGGAAAAGCAGCAAGAAGCTTTGTAGAAGAACATTATGAAATTAACAAGCTCAACAATGAACTTGTTGAAATATATCACAAATTGATCCTCCAAAAAGAATGCGAATTTGAGTGGATTAAATTAACTTGTTAGCTATTGATGGCGCCGTCACATGACCATTATCAACCCAATCACCAGTAAAATTCCATCACGTATCGGTGCCAAAATCATCAACAAACTCTTGCGTCTCTTCGACAAACCAATAAACAAACTCCTAACCAACCTACTACACCAAAAAATATCAACCCTCTTCCTCTGCGCTCTCTGTGTCTCTGTGGTAAGAAAAAAAGATTTATTTACCACAGAGACGCAGAGTACACAGAGAGAATACAAACACTATGAAACAAGAAATCATCTACACACCTCTAAGCAGTCTCCGACATCCCAAAAAACTACTTCGCGAAATGTGGCAAGACCTTCTTGCATCGCGCGAACTAGCATGGAGACTAATGGTACGTGACATCAACTCACAATACCGTCAATCTTTACTTGGCATAACTTGGGCATTTCTACCACCCATAGTTATGGCAACAGGATTTACCTTAGCAAACCAAGCCAACGTTATTCAAGTAGGAAAAACAGATATACCATACCCAGCATACGTCACCTTCAGCACCGCACTTTGGCAAACATTTGTCGAAGCGTTAAATAGTCCATTACAAGCAGTAATACAAGCAAGACCAATACTCGCAAAAGTTAACTTTCCGCGCGAAGCATTAATTATAGCCAAACTCGGAGAAACCCTATTTAACTTCGCTATTAAAATTTTTCTAATTATTGCCTTATTTGTTTGGTTTCAAATACCAGTCACCTGGACAATTATATTAGCCCCAGTCGCAATTATTCATTTAATCTTACTTGGTACATTAATTGGTGTATTACTGGCGCCACTCGGTCTACTATACCAAGATATTTCCAGAGGTTTAACATTAATAACAGGGTTTTGGTTATTTCTCACACCTGTAATATATCCAGTACCCAAAACAGGTATTTTTGGAACCTTAGTAAATTTTAACCCCGTCACACCTTTATTAGTTACAGCGCGCGAGTTAGCTACTACTGGGAACTTATCGCAATCTACAGCATTTTGGATTGTTAGCATTATTACATTTATTGGATTAATCTTAACATGGATTGCCTTTCGTCTTGCGATGCCATTTGTTGTTGAGCGGGTAGGTTAGAAAATATGACTTATTTAATTGTTGAGAAT
Source organism: Calothrix sp. PCC 7716 (assembly GCF_019977735.1). Classification (GTDB taxonomy): domain Bacteria; phylum Cyanobacteriota; class Cyanobacteriia; order Cyanobacteriales; family Nostocaceae; genus Dulcicalothrix. The sequence goes on from NZ_AP025018.1 coordinate 4,273,600, forward strand.
GTATCCAAAAAATTCTGTCGTAATCTCAAACAGTCTTTAAAATATGGTGTTCAAGATATTATTACAGAAATTACAGGTAAAAATAGAAACAGCGATAAACTACGTAATGGAGAATTTTGGGCATTACAAAATATTAGTTTACAACTAAAACCAGGTGAAGCACTAGGTTTAATAGGCGCCAATGGAGCAGGTAAAACTACTTTGTTACGTTTAATTAGCGGTTTAATGAAACCTGACACCGGATGTATTAAAGTGCGTGGTAGAGTGGCGCCACTCATTGCATTAGGCGCCGGCTTTAACCCCATCCTTACAGGGCGTGAAAATATTTACGCTAATATGTCGATATTAGGGTTATCGACACAACAAATTACTAAACGCTTAAAAGATGTAATTGATTTTGCCGAAATTGATACTGCCATCGACGCACCTGTACAAACTTATAGTTCAGGAATGGCAGCACGTTTAGGATTTGCTTGCGCTGTTCATATCGAACCAGATGTACTATTAATCGACGAAGTATTAGCTGTTGGCGATATAAAATTTCGGATGAAGTGCTATCAAAAGTTAGCACAGCTACGGGAACAGGGAACAGCTTTTATTTTAGTAGCTCACAATCCACACGTTGTACTAAACGTATGTGAATCTTCGATTTATTTAGCAAAGGGTAATATTATCACATCTGGTAACACTGCTGATGTAATTCGCGCATATGAAGACGATTTAAACATGGTAACTTACTCTGAATCAGAGAGCATTATGTATTTACCAGCTAAACCTGAATCCGAAAGTATGGGTGTTGATATTACTTCATTATGCTTTAAAGATAATCAAAGTGAAATAATTCCAACATTAATATCTGGTCAACCTGCAAACTTAGCTATTAATTGCCAAGCTAATCAAAATATTGATAATTTAAATATTGGTGTAATAATTTCGGCTTTATCTGGACAAAACGAACGTATTTTATATATTACATCAGCAAGTGATAATGAATTAATTCAAATACAAAGTGGCGCCGTTGAAATTCAAATGCAAATGCCATATTGTTGCTTGCTGCCAGGTTTATACAACGCCAAACTATATATTAAACAGGGGGTGCAATCATTAGATATCGTCCAATCATTCCGATTTGCAGTAAAAGCAAATCAAGTTATTAGCCAATCTCTATTCTACCAACCCCACACCTGGAAAGTGACAAACACCCCCTCGTCGTAATAAGCACTTCAGTGCTTCCCATATTATTATGCCTAAACTTGTTTCAATTATCATACCTTGCTATAACGCCAGTCAGTGGATAGCCGAAGCTATCGTAAGCTGTTTATGGCAAACTTATCCAAATATTGAGATTATCATAATCGATGATGGTTCGAGAGACAATTCTCTAGAAATAATCAAAAGTTACGCTCAACAATATAAAAATATCATTTGGCGCCTTATTCCCCACACAGGAGGAAACCACGCGCGTAACGTTGGTCTCTCTTTATCAAAAGGCGAATACATACAATTTCTAGACGCAGATGATTATATTCTACCAGAAAAAATAAAACATCAAGTTGATTTCTTAGAATCTACAGGCGCCGATGTTGTGTACGGAGATTGGCGCCATCAATACCATCATAATAACGGTAGTTACACACTTGGAGATATTAAGGTAACTGGACAGCAACCTGATATCCTCGAATCTTTACTTGGTACATGGTGGGTTGCTGTCGCTGCATTACTGTATAAACATCAAGCAATTAAATGTAAATGGGATGAAACTCTAAATGCTGCACAAGATAGGGACTTTTTTATCTCTGTAGTCATGGGTGGTGCAATAGCTATGTATCAACCTGGTTGCTATTCAATATATAGACGTTACGGCAACGTCACAGTCTCAACAGCTTCACGACCACACTGGATAATGGGCCACTGTCTAGTTTTAGAAAAAGTAGAACATAAACTAGTACATAATAACCGACTTACGAATAATTATCGACGTGCGTTAGCTGCTGGGTACTTCGAGATGGCAAGATATGCACTATCTGAAGACTACTCATTGTACTTAAAATTATTAGAAGCAGCACTCAAACGTTGCCCAGATTTTCAAGGTAACAGCAAAAATGGTATTTACCACCGTCTTCGAGATATTATCGGTTTCCGACGCACTGAACAATTAGTTTGCTGTCTGCTAATTACCAAAAAACATCTAAATTCAATTATAGATACACTTGCAGGACTTAAAAGCACAAACTTAGGGGATGCAACGTAAAATTAATATCATTGCTCAAATTGGACATCGAAAATGAACCGCTCAAAAATAGTTGCTGTACTTACTGGCGCCATCTCCATTATTTTAGCTGTGGCTTATTTAATTATCGTCCAGTTTCTTGATTTTAGAGGAGAAATGAAACCGGCGCCTGTCGGTATGCTCAATCAGCCACTAGTAACATATACTCATACCGCTGATTTCAAGCTTACACCCTCATTCATCAAACTATAAATTTTTATATTTTGTAGGATAGGCATCTTGCCTGTCCTAACGTCTTTATATTAGAGCGGGCAAGTTCTCTCCACTCCACAAGATTAAGAATGATAATGATAATTAAATTTGATTTTTATTTATCTGATTCGAGAAAAAGTTAAGTTATATTAAAAAAAGTATATTTGCTTATTTACAAAAATCTTCGATTAAGCATTTAGAACAGATAAATACTTTTTCTAGAGAAAATGCATTTCTATATGACAAGCAAAACCTAATAGTCAGGGTGGGAATAATGAATGCTTTAGATTGACGGCGAATCATAATGGATAGAGTTAAATCAATCCATAGACGATATACGATAGTAAATATTAGATATAATGATGATGCTTGATATAAGAAAAAATTAGAGCATCTATCGCTGATTTTTTTCAAATAATAATTCCATTTTGAGCGATATAAAGTTAACCTATAACTAATAAGATTAATTAAATATAAATTTGCATAAGTTGCAATTTTTGGGGTGCCTGAATTTAGGTTGATGGGATGCGCCCCTGAGTTAATGCTGCAAATCTAGAGGTAAGTTAATGATACAGTACTTGCTTGACACCATTTGGTTGGTGCCATGCTATGCCCTTCTGGGCGGGCTTATAGCGTTACTTTGGTCGCCTGGGGTGAATCGTCTCACAGGCCCAAGACCAGCTGGTTATGCCAACCTAGTTATGACGTTTACGTCGTTTATTCATAGCGCTTTAGCACTAACTGGGACTTGGAACCATCCACCGCAAGAGATATTTATTCCTTGGCTTTCAACGGCTGGGTTAAATATATCAATAGATATAGAGGTAACATCCGTCAACGTTGCTGCGATGACTGTAGTGTGTGGCTTAAATTTCTTAGCACAGATTTACGCCATCGGGTATATGGAAATGGACTGGGGTTGGGGACGTTTCTTCTCTTTGTTGGGTTTGTTTGAAGGGGGGTTATGTTGTTTAGCTCTTTCTAATAGTTTGTTCTGTAGTTATGTAGTGTTAGAAATATTAACGCTGGGAACTTATTTATTAGTTGGACTATGGTTTAGCCAACCTCTAGTGGTGACAGGAGCGCGCGATGCATTCCTGACAAAACGGATAGGTGATTTAATTTTGTTAATGGGTGTATTAGGTATATATCCTTTAGCACAAACTTGGAACTATACAGATTTAACGCAGTGGGCACAAACTGCTAATGTTAACCCTACAGTAATTTCTTTAGTTTGTTTAGCGTTAATCGCAGGTCCAATGGGTAAGTGCGCGCAATTTCCATTGCACTTGTGGTTAGATGAAGCGATGGAAGGACCTGTACCCAGTACAATTTTGCGGAACTCTGTAGTTGTTGCTTCCGGCGCCTGGGTTTTAGTAGAATTACAACCAGTATTTAGCTTATCGCCATTTGTATCAAGTGCAATGGTAGCTGTTGGTTCTGTAACAGCAATAGGAGCTTCACTTATTGCCATAGCACAAATCGATGTTAAGCGCTGTCAGTCATATTCAGTAAGTGCTTACATGGGTCTAATATTTATTGCTGTGGGAACTCAGCAAGATGAAGCTGCATTGTTACTGGTACTTAGCCATGCTTTATCAGCAGCATTGTTAGTAATGTCTACTGGTGGAATTGTTTGGAATAGCATTACTCAAGATGTGACTCAACTTGGTGGTTTGTGGTCGCGTCGTCCAATTTCTGGTCTAGCTTTTATTGTAGGCGCCCTTGGATTGATTGGTTTCCCACCATTGGGTTCTTTTTGGGCACTACTCAAACTCGCAGATGCACTTTGGATAACACACCCTGTTTTAGTTGGAGTCGTTATTGCAGTCAATGCTTTAACAGCATTTAGCTTAACCCGTGAATTTGGTTTAATTTGGGGTGGTAAAGCTAAACAAATGAGTGAACGCTCTCCTGAAGTTTTCTGGCCAATGGTATTACCAATGGTTATTTTGGCTGGATTTGTATTGCACTTACCATTAATACTAGAAAGCTTATCTTTACTACCTTCCTGGGCAGTACTCAATAAAGATGTAGCTTTGTTGCTGATATGGTCGAGTATATTTGGTGTAAGCATTGCTGGGGTGATTTACTTGGGTGACTTCATTCCCAAACCAGTTAAACTTCCGCTGCAACCTCTACAAAACTTGCTAGCTTACGATTTTTACACTCCCAAGCTGTACCGTGCGAGCATAGTATTGGGTGTCGATTTAATATCAAAACTTACCGATATCGTTGACCGCTTCGTTGTTGATGGTATCGTTAACCTATTTGGTTTAATTTCCCTTGGTGGTGGTGAAGGACTCAAATACAGTAACTCTGGACAAACACAGTTCTACGCATTAACCATTTTGCTTGGAGTTAGTCTATTAGGCGCCTTCGTTACCTGGCAATTCTGGGGAGACGAATTTATGCATTTAATGTCCGCAGTTCAGTAAAAAGTGCTGAGTGCTGAGTGCTGAGTAGAGTTAGTAGTTAGGAGTTAGGAGTTAGGAGTTAGGAATTAACTAACACTCAAAACTTAAAACTCAAAACTCAAAACTCAGCACTCAGCACTCAGCACTCAGCACTCAGCACTCAGCACTTTCAACTTATTTAGAATGAATTTATGTTAAGTGTTTTAATTTGGGCGCCTATTTTAGGTGCGTTAGTAGTTGCCGTACTTCCGAAAAAGCTACCTGCGGGAAATGTTCGGTTTGTAAGCTTGTTTATTGCAGGACTGGTTTTTCTTTGGAATCTGTTTATTTTACTCAAATTTGATGTTATCAATCCAGGGATGCAGTTAACTGAGTATCTACCTTGGAATGAAACTCTCGGTTTGAACTATCAACTGGGAGCAGATGGTTTATCTATTCTGATGTTGGTATTAAATAGCTTTCTGACTTGGATTGCCATTTACAGCAGTAGTAAACAAACAGAGCGTCCCAGACTTTTTTACTCACTAATTCTACTTATTAGTGGTGGTGTTGCAGGAGCGTTTGCTGCACAAAATCTACTGTTATTCTTCTTGTTCTACGAATTTGAATTAATTCCTTTCTACCTGCTAATTTCAATTTGGGGTGGTGAAAGACGTGCTTATGCAGGAATTAAATTCTTAATTTATACTGCGGTTTCAGGCGCCTTGATTTTGGCAAGCTTCTTAGGAATAGTATGGTTGACAGGCGCTAAAAGCTTTGCAATGGACACTATTTCGGTTCAAGGTTTGTCAAGTGGACTACAATTGCTCCTTTTAGTTGGAGTTGTAATTGGCTTTGGCATAAAAATACCTTTGGTTCCATTTCATACTTGGTTGCCTGATGCTTATGTTGAAGCATCTGCACCAATAGCAATTCTTCTTGGTGGTGTCTTAGCAAAACTTGGAACTTACGGTTTACTCAGATTTGGTTTAGGTCTGTTCCCAGATGCATGGAGCGTTATTGCACCAACTTTAGCAATTTGGGGCGCCGCTAGTGCCGTCTACGGAACAGTCACCGCTGTTGCTCAAAAGGACATTAAGCGCATGGTCGCTTACAGTTCGGTTGGACACATGGGTTACATTTTACTCGCTGCTGCTGCTAGTACACCTCTCGCACTCGTTGGCGCCGTTGCCCAAATGGTAAGTCACGGTTTAATTTTAGCAATGCTATTCCACCTTGTTGGAGTCGTTGAAGCTAAAGCTGGTACACGGGAACTAGACCAACTCAACGGTTTAATGAGTCCCATTCGTGGTTTACCCTTAACAAGTGCTTTATTAGTACTTGGTGGGATGGCAAGCGCGGGTATTCCCGGAATGACAGGGTTTGTAGCAGAGTTTATAGTTTTCCAAGGTAGTTTTGCTGTGTTCCCTATCCCTACACTAATGTGTGTAGTAGCCACAGGTTTAACAGCAGTATATTTTGTAATTCTGCTCAACCGCACTTGTTTCGGTAAATTAGACAACAACTTAGCATATTACCCCCGCACATTGTGGTCAGAGAAAATCCCCGGTTTAATCTTGGCAGCGTTAATTATATACCTAGGTTTCCAGCCTAATAACTTGGTACGTTGGAGTGAACCAACCACCACCGCAATGGTTGCTGCAATTCCAGCCATAGAAAAAACAGTCACCCCACAAGTAGCAATGAAATAAAAAATTGTAGAGACGCGACATGTTGTGTCTCTACAGAAGGCACCATTATATCGTAAACTCGACCCCATTAAAATCTAAAATAAAGGAATTTCGATGGTACTAACTCCTGAAAAACAAACTACAAAACTACCACCTTCAACTCACGAGTTTGCTGATATCATTCATCGTTTAGAAGCGGGTGGTTCGATGCTGCCAGATACGCCAGAGAACTTAATGCAAATCATTGGTATATATAAAGCTTACGCTGTGCCAATGGATTTTTACTGGCGTGACTTACTTTATATTGCCGAACAAGTATTTTTAGACCCATTTCCATTCTTCAAATATTTCATTTCAGATGAATACTTACAGCGTCACAACCATTATGCAGGTGATGATGCTGACTTAAGAATTTGGCGTGGTCCGGCAACAGCGCACCCTGAACTTTTAGAGTTCATGGAAAAAGGTGAAACAACCAAAATGCCAAAGCTACTCCATCACCTTTTACATGACCGGGTAAATATGGAGTTTGCCGAAGCTTGTATGCGTGCGATGCTATGGCATCGTCACATGTACGCTCCTGTCAACCAATTTGATGCGTATTTAGACTCTGACGAATACCGCGCTAACGCTGACCGTGCGATTAAAGCATACTTCAAACGCAACCCCTTAATGATGGGAATGTACAAATTATTCCCAGAAATGTTCATTGAACAATGCCGCCAAATGTCATATTACTCGAACCTAGGTTTATTCTGGGAAGTAATGGCGCCTGTGTTCTTTGAAATGTCAGATATTTACGACGAAGGTGGTTTTAAAGGTGTACCCGACGCGATGAACTTCTTGGTAAATGGAATTTTCGCTATTGCTGGGCGCCCAATTTATCACCACGTTTACGTAGACGGTGAATGCTACGAAGTCATTCCTAAATCAAAAGGTTTCACTTGGTTATACGAAGCAGCACTACCTTACGTCGAAGCCGTATTCTACCGTACAGCACCATTTCGTGGTACAAAATCATACAATGCACAAGCCGGACAAGTACCCGACAAACAAACAGACTTCCACTACGGAATCCTTTACGCCGACGTATTTCCAGTAGGTACTGCTGGTATTCCACCAACATTATTAATGCAAGACATGTTGCATTTCTTACCCAAATATCTTAAAGATTATTACCTTCAACATTGCCGTGGTGACGAGGATATTCTTATTCAATTGGGTATTACCTTCCAACGGTCAATGTATAACGTCACCTCAGCAGTAATTCAAGCATTGCGAACTGCCTTGTTATACCCATTAGATGACCCCAACCCCAAACACTTACAAGCAAACCGCGAATTCTTTGAAATGCAAATAGGCCGCTTCTGTCGTCCTGAATATGGAATGCGCGACGCTGCACGCTTACGCCAAATTCAAAGCCAAGAATATCGTTAATGATCCCCCCAACCCCCCTTAATAAGGGGGGCTAAAAACTCATCTTCTTCCCCCTTATTAAGGGGGCTAAAAACTCATCTTCTTCCCCCCTTATTAAGGGGGGCTAGGGGGGATTTTACACCATCAACAATATGACAAAACAACCTCTCTTGTCCCCCCCTTATTAATGGGGGCTAGGGGGGATTTTAACCATCAAAAAAAGGCAAAGAAAAAGATAATAATAATCAAATCAACTTCTATAAATCTACTGACATCAAATACAAACCTAGTAAAATGCTTCATTTCCCCTTAAAAAGCCACACAAACTAAATATTAACTTCAAACAAAATTAGATATAACCACAGTTACTAATCATACCCTTCATCACATAGACTCAACATACAACGCGCGCCTTATTGCAAAATGCCAAAGCAAAAACATCTACTTGAAACAGGTTATTACTTACCATACAACCCAGAATTAAAACAAACAGCAAGAGAACTAAGACAAAACCAGACACCAGCAGAAAAGAAACTATGGAACAATTACTTTAAAACCTTTAAATATAGAGTAGTAAGACAACGACCAATTGATTATTTTATCGTTGATTTCTACTGTGCAGCTTTAAAATTAGTAATAGAAGTTGATGGTGAAAGTCATTTTACTAACGATAGCATAGCTTATGACTTAGAAAGAACACAACTTTTAGAAGGGTACGGATTGAAAGTTATAAGGTTTACGAATGATGAAGTAATGAAAACTTTTGAAGGAGTGTGTGCGAGAATAGAAGAATTGGTAAATAATATTTAAATTAAATCCCCCCTAACCCCCCTTAATAAGGGGGGAACAAGAGAAGTTAAAGCCCCCTTTATCAAGGGGGGTTGGGGGGATTAAACTGGACTCTATTACTTGCCTTTGCTGTTGTTGTTGTAACTGGTGCATATGGTTAAACAATTTCCAGCAGTATTCTTCTGGCAACCCACAAGTAACGGCGCCTCGTAAAACTATATTAAAATACCAATCGTTCGGCGCCACTTCAGTAGCAAGTTTATTAACAACTACATAAGTACGCACATTTTTATAAACTTTACCGTGAGCGCGAACTTCAATTATTTCTTGACGATAACCACCTCTTGGCACGTCTTCACGTTTGTCTAACTGTTCGCTCAGGCGCCAAGGTAACTTGTACAATACACCTTTAACACTCGCTTTTGGGTCTGGTACTACATCCAATACACCACATTTACGAGTTTGTGAATAGCGATAAAAACCTAGTCGATAACCTTTTAGTGTTCCAGTACCCACTACATAAAGATGAGTTTTTTCACCTAGTGACCGTTTTAAGTCCACTGGACACATACACGAACCATATGCAAAATAGTAAAATGTTGATTCTTCACTATGCTGTGATTCCAAGCTACCCAAATTATTCACCTATTTCTATATAAATGCAACTACTGGTATTATTTTAACATCATTTTTAAGTATCCTGAATGTTTTTTGTGAATAGCATAAATAATTAAATAATGGGACAGGCAAGGATGCCTATCCCACAAGATAATTTGATTTAAGATGAGGTTATCTGTTACTGAGTGTTGTTGCTGTTAAGTCATTCCAAGCTTTTAATACAACATTTAAGTTGTTTGGTAGTTTGTCGCGTGATGTATCATTATACTGAATTGTGCCATCTTCACTGGTTAAAGTATAAGTGATATAATCTGCGGCGCCGCTTGGTGCAGGATAAGTAACATTTTGGAATAGTTCTGCCTGCCGTTTTAATAACTGTTCAAAGCGTTCTGTTTCTTCAATAGAAAGTCGGAAAACTCTGCGCTCTGAATCATTTGTATCACCTAAACGAGTTTGAATAAGGCGCCCATCTTCGAGTAAAACTGTTTCGTAGGTTCTGCCAACAATACCACCTGTTGTTACATATCGGAATATTACACCATTTGTTAATGCTTTAGGTAATTCACGTGTAGGTATTGGTACACCACCGTTTGCTACTTCATCTACAATTCTGCTAGCATCTTCATTTAATCGAAATGCAATTTTATTATTTGCACTGCCAACAAAGTTATTAGTGTGGTAAACAAAACGCTCTCTACCAACTGCTACGGTGATACGCCATCCTTTTACTGATGAAGAGGTAGTTGAGCTTCCATTCAAACCAAGATTACCATTTTTCCAAGTTACTTGTTCGGCGCCTGTAATGTTTTTAGTAGATACATTGACTTTCGCAACCGCGCGTTTTTGTGCATCTGCTAATACACTGTTTACTATCGCTCTTGGTATGCTAGCTACAGCTAGGTATTCAAAACGAGTACTTTCTTTATCAACAGCGTATACCCAATTTTGCATTCCATCCGATACAGTTACTTCTGCATCAAATCTCTCAGAATTTCCTAACTTGATGTTTGTAATACGAAGGTCTGCTAGTTCATTACCAGAAGAACGTCTTAAAGCATCGCGTTTTATTACTTCTGCAAGTCTTGGTGCCAAAGCAGGAGTTTGGTCTTGATTTACAATTTTAGCATCTGCACTTACTAAATAAGTCCAGGCGCCAAGTCCACTATCAACCGTAACATTCCAACCTGGAGTAGGACGATATGACCTATCACATATGGGGTTGAATGTTAAATTACAAGGGTTAGGGAAAGTTACTTTTTGTGAAGAAGTAATTCTAAATGTATCTTCAGAACGTCCCGACCATTTAGAAGCATCACGCAATACAGCGTCAGCAATATTTATGGGTATATTTACATTGCTACCTACCTGGTCTTGTCTACCACCCTGCACTAGTTTGAGTTGTGACCCATTATCACTAACCAAATAAACCCATGCATCACGAACGTTGTTTGGTTTAACACTAACTTCCCAACCAGATACTGGTATCGGTGTACAAGCAGGTAAAGTTCCTGGGTCTTCACAACCGAAGAACCACTGCTTACGCTTGTACGAAACTAGCTCAAAATCTTTTTGTGGTAACTCCGCAGTTTGGGCAGCTTTAGATAAAACTGCATTTCTTGCTGCTTTTGGTAAACCATCTGCTAATAACTGTAAAGACTGACCGTTGTCATTACTCAAATATACCCAACGGTCTTGCTCGTTACCTACAGTTACTTTCCATATATATGATGAATTACGTCCTTGTTCCCATTTTCCACTTTCGATATTAACAACCGATAATGCTGCTACAGGTATTCCTGTACCTTCAGAAACGCGCCGTAATATTCTATCACTGACAACTTGGGGCAGCTTGATATTACTTGCAGCTAAATTCAATCTTACTTGTGAACCATCTGGTAAAACATGGTACACCAGGCGCCGTTGACCTGCTTCTACTGTGACACGAAATGCAGGTTGTGCTATTTTAGTGCAAGCTTCATTTGGTCTTGCTAAACCCAAACAACCATCAACGGTTATTTGTTGAACACTTGCAATTTCTAAATCAGAAACTGGTAAACCTGTATTGCGAACAGCCGCTCTTAAAACTGCGCGTTCAGCTTTATCAGATAAACCTTTGTTATTAACATCGCTTTCAGTTCTATTTAATCTAACAATAGAACCACTTTCATTAGTATGGTAAACCAAATTTACGTTTTTAATACCAACAACAACACGCCAACCAGAAACTATTACTTGACTACATGCTCTGTTCGGTTCAGCGAGTTCCAAACATCCATCTCTCCAATCTCGCGCTTGTGCTTGAGTAATGTTAAGCTGTCTGGGTAGCACTCTTAAACGAGATGATGCATCTCTAATTACAGCATCACGAACTCTATTGGGTAAACGAGTGTTATTGCTATTATCAGCAATATTTCGATTAGTAACACGTAAAACACGACCATTGTTATTAGTATGATAAATAAAATTGTTGCGACCGTCAGATGCTATAACTTGCCATCCTGGAACTAACGCTTGTGTACAAAGTTCACCGGGACCTGCTATCTCTAAACAACCATTACGCCAAGTTCTTTCAGTAGATTCAACTATACTTATATTTGCTGGTAAAATACCTTGGCGCCGCGATAAGTCTCTGATAACGGCATTTCTGACCGAACGAGGTAAATTACGAGTAGCACTGACTTTTATAGCTTCTTTTGTAACGTTTGATGTAGAATTTAAAGGTGCCGCTGTAGCACTCTTAATTAAAGTGACGCTGCTACTAACTGACAAAATACCGCTTAATACCAAAGCAGTAACTTTTTGCCGCTGATTCATGATAGAATGTTTTGTGATATTGCTTTTCATAGTCAAACCTGGAGGAGCAGTAATTAATCGTTAGTCATTAATTTATGGTAGATAACTAATTGTCAACGACAACAAATTCTTCATCCTAAACTTATACTGTTCGGGACGAAATTTTAAACAAAATAAATATAGTATTGTTGCCCTGATATACAAAAATAGACGCAAACTTACTCGCCCTTTGTTCCTTTGTTTTTACAGAAACTTTAAAAAGGGCGAGTCAGGCTATGTATATACCAGGACTTAGAAACCTGGTTTCTTATTGATAGCATGTAATAAAAATGACGATTTGTCTGCGACAATGAATACGTAGAAACCAGGTTTCTTGTGGCCACTAAGCTGACAAAGACTGTTGATTAAACGACGTTGTAGCATCAAAACGAATTGTACATGCAGCCCAGTCTTTTAAATCAGGCGCCAGCCATACCAAACGGCGTACAATATCATCATTGACCCAAAGTACCAAAGGGAAATGGAACTGTTTACGTAACTCATCGCGCATGAGGTTCGTAGAAACAATTAACTGATTAATAGAAATGACCGACTCCAAACCCCTAACCATCAAAGCTTCAGGCTGAGTAGAACCTAATGTAGTCGCAATCGTCGTATACAGTGTATCAGCCGTTGGAGGTAAAACTATCTCTTTAATATCCACAGCAGAGAACTCATGCAGCAAACTAACTATATCCTGTTGTCGCTGTGGAGAATTACAGCAAGCTAAAAGTAACGAAAAATCACCGCTCGCTACCATTATTGACCTTGCTAGTGTTTTTATGGCAGCAGTTGAGCTAGCTGTATCTCGTTTTGGTTCTCGTTGTGTTTTAAGTAGACCTATCATTTCACGCCCTGACTATAATTTGATGCACTAAAAAGAAAATATCAGCAAAATTACCCAGAAAAATCTTCCCAAAAGCAGGTATTGAGTAATTTTGTTGACATCTATTGGGATAACCTTGAATCGATTTTATTCACGGTATTAAAATCGAGGGTGAGGTGGTTCACCCCACATTTAATGTAGAGACGTGACATGTCACGTCTCTACAACTTTTTACTAAAGAGACGGTAATACAAGTGTGTGCTTAATTCTTTGATGGGAAACAATATATAGGTCAAAGGGTTGACGGTGACGATGATGTTACGAAAATCTCGCTTTGCTAAAAAGAGTATTCCTTTAGCAACAAAAGGCGCCGACATAACACCATAAGGATTAAGCTGACTTTTAAACGGGCCAAGAATTAATTTGCGTATGGTGCAAACCTTATCTAAGCGTTTGAGGGTGATAATTTCTCCTAAAGCGCGTTTGCTAAGTTCGTAAAGCGGACTAAGTGCTGGAGATACTTCTGCTTCCGAGGTGTTAACCCAAATTTCTTTTGTGGCCTTGTCCGAAACCCCGGTTATAGTGGACATAAATATATCCATCAACCGCAACGCACTAAAAGTATTTACTTCATAAGAAGAATTTATAGCTTCTGTTGTACGGGCGCCATATACGTTAATTCCGTGGTTGATAATTAAAATATCGACTTTCTGTAAGCTGTCCTTAAGTGCAGCTTCGTCACCCATCTGCCACGAAAGCACTTTTATCCCATCTATAGATATTTGGTCTGGACGAGTTGTGAGAGCGACGACCTTAGCTCTGTGCAGTACAAGCTCTGCTGTTAACGCTTGTCCTAAAGCACCAGATGCTCCAGTTATAGCTACTGTTTTGCCTTGAAGCGATAATCCTGTTCCAAGCACTTTATCCACCAGAGGAAAAACACCACTATAGTATGCATTCACATTATCAAAATGATGGCGCCAGTGGTAGGTTCTATTTACCAGCCATACAGAAGGAACTTCATCCAACGGTCCAGGTAAATGAGTATAGTCAGTTTCAATACTTCCCTGAAAATACCTTAAACCCGCACCATACAGAAAACCCCAAGCATAAAAGACTCCCAACCAAAACCCCGCTTGATGAATAACAAAAGCAAGCGGTGTAACGACTGCCACAAGTAAACCCGACTCTAAAATATCATGATATAGCTGCGAATCTTGATAAGCTTTGAGCGAAACCACCGAAAAATCGCGTTTATACGCCATATGGTGCTTGTTATGCCATTTCGCTAACCAACTAACTTGGTGGCATAAAGCGTGATAGCTGTCTCTCAACACCTCAGCAAGCAATAGCGATAACAAAGCCCAAATTGTAAATTGAATGCAAGTGACTACTATAACAGCCCAGTTTGCCTGAATTGCCTCTATTACGTCCAAACGATTTAAAATCTCCATATCGTGCTAGTGATATCTCTTTTTTTTCTTAATCATTCTTAATAATCCACTAACAACGGTCAAAAATCGAGTTTTAGAGAAGACTAAATTATCTTTCCCCCCTCTGTGTCCTCTGCGCCTCTGTGGTAAAAAATAAACCAGGTCAAGATATTTACCACAGAGACACAGAGAGCGCAGAGAGAAATGCAACTTATCAGCAAAATTGGTGGTCATACCTGTATCATGCGTTCAAAGAGTTACACGAGTTAATAATGATAAATTTGAAGTGGAGTGTGAGGCGCCCCATTAAACAGCGTTATTTTGCGGCACTGGTGGCTTTGAGTTTAGCGGTAACAATGTTCGTATCTTTACCAACTACCGCACAAATACCTTCGCGCTCACCAGCAAGTGAGTTACGGGGAGTTTGGCTAACTAATATAGATAGTAACGTCCTGTTCAATAAACAGCGTTTAGATAATGCTCTAAACCGTCTCAAAGAATTAAATTTTAATATCGTATATCCGACCGTATGGAACTGGGGGTGGACGTTATATCCAAGTAAAGTTGCCCAAAGAGTCATTGGACGTAACCTTGACCCCGAACCAGGACTACAAGGACGCGATATGCTCAAAGAAGCCGTAGAATTAGGACATGCAAAGGGTTTAAAGGTAATACCCTGGTTTGAGTTTGGCTTTATGGCGCCAGCTGACTCAGAACTAGCAAAACGGCGCCCACAATGGCTGACTAGTCGTCGAGACGGTACTAAAATTGTTAAAGAAGGGACACACGAGAGAGTATGGTTAAATCCATTTCGCCCAGATGTCCAGCAATTTATGTTGGATTTAATTGTAGAAATAGTTAAAAACTACGATGTAGATGGTATTCAATTTGACGACCATTTTGGATTACCTGCCGAACTAGGCTATGATTCCTACACAGTAGCGCTGTATAAAAAAGAAAATCGCGGTAAACTGCCACCCAAAAACCCCCAAGACCCAGAATGGTTACGTTGGCGTGCCAATAAAATTACAAACTACATGAAACGGGTATTTACAGCCATAAAAGCAGCCAACAAAAATTGCCTAGTTTCAGTATCACCAAACCCACAGCGCTTTTCTTATGACTTCTTCCTCGCAGACTGGCAACGCTGGGAACGCATGGGACTAATCGAAGAGTTAATTATACAGATATATCGCAATGACTTAAAAGTATTTAACAGCGAATTAGACCGTCCAGAAGTCAAAGCAGCAAGAAGCCATATCCCCGTCAGCATTGGCATTATTAGCGGCTTAAAAAATAAACATGTACCAATAGAACAAATTCAAACGCAAGTCCAAAACGTGCGCGCGCGTAAATTTGCAGGAGTTTCATTCTTCTTCTACGAAACCCTATGGAATATGAGTAAAGAACCAACGCAGCAACGTCAAGCTGGTTTACAAACCATGTTCCCCACACCAACAACATACCCACATTTACTAAACGGGTGGAAAGCTAGTAGATAATTGTAGGTTGGGTTAGGCGCCAGCCGTAACCCAACATCCTAACCCAATGACAAAATTCTCAAATGTCAAGTTACGAAAACATATACAAAATAGTACGCCAAATACCTCAAGGAAAAGTTGCCACATACGGGCAAGTCGCAGAACTAGCAAACCTTTGTGGCAAACCTCGTTTAGTCGGATACGCGCTTTATCGTGTAGATATATCATCAGATATTCCTTGGCACAGAGTAGTAAACGCCAAAGGTGAAATATCTTACTCTCCACTGCGTCAAGGTGGTGACCACACGCAAAAAGTTTTGTTAGAACAAGAAGGAATAGAATTTAGCCCCAAAGGAAAAATTAACTTGCGTAAACATTTATGGCAACCAACACTAGAATATTAAAAATATAAAACTCTCTCCTAGCATTTAGAAGAGAGTTTAAAAAATACAAGTTGTAATATCACAGACATGCTTCAAAAGGCGCCTAGCAATACAAACAGAGTAAATAGCGACACTATTCCCATCCCTACCATTACAATCGTAAAGTAAGGAGCATGATTCATTTTGTCTAAATATTCGTTTCTTTTGCGGTCTTCTTCAGTTAACGTTGTAAAGCTCATTTCTCGCATAACTACCCCCGCTAGCTTTTGTAGCTGATAAAATCAATAACATCTGACTGAGAGCTATATTTTCAATTTAACTACAATCACAGTGATAATTACAAATAAGTTTAATAATATGCACAAAACTATAACTAGTTTAATCTCTAGTCATAAAACTTTAATTTGTGATACTTATTGATACAATGTGCGTGTTTTTCGAGAGTATTATCGTTAATTGTAACATTTTTGATGACTTTAAATAAGCAAATACTAACATAGTTTCTTTACAACAATAAACATTTACTGTTCTTAACAAAAATTAGGCGCCAAACCATTCAAGTGCAGAACTTGCAATATCTGTAGGAACTGTGTGAAATCCATTAAACTCCTGATAAACTAAATCGTAACCCGCGCGCTGTAACTTTGGCACAATCTTGCGACTACAATGTTCAATTGACAGAATACTATCCATTTTGCCGTGTGAGATAAAAATGCGCGGTTGCCCATGTTGTGAAGCAGGCGCCATAAATCCTGGTGAGAATGCGATGATATGGTTAAATAAGTCACCGTTTGTAATACCAATACTAAGTGCATAAGAGGCGCCATTAAGAGCTTTTCCGTCTAATCAGCACAATTTACTTAGTGTCATTCAAAGTTGGATTGACGAAATTGAATAAGTAATGAATAAGCAGAGTTTGATTACTGCAAAGTCTGCTTACGATTCGAGAGTTAGCTAGAAGATATCTGATAATGATATATCTATAGATAATACAATAGTTAAAATAACAACAAAAATGAAGTTTAATACAAAGCTTTTAATTTCAGTTATTGGAATACTTATTCTATGTCATCAATCTCCTGCCAAAGCAGCAGAGCCTTGCCCTGAAGGAGCAATTGAAGAAGCATCTGAAGAAACTAGAACATATTTAAACACGGAGTATGAATTTACTTTTGAATTACCTGCTAACTACAGAGCAGTACTGGCTTTTAATAACTCTGTAATAAGTATCCTTGACCCCATCAGCTATGAAATATTTCAGTGTTTAGTGAGGAGAAGAGAGCCTGGGCACTACTTCCCTTCAGGAGTTAATGTTGAGATAAAGCAATTGAAGTATGATAATTTGCTAGACGCAATTCAGGAAGAATATGATGATATCAAAGCTATCAGAACAATCAGTATTAGTAGACAGAAAAGTATTTTATATTTGTACAAAGACCCTCATAGCGAACCGTATCTAGGTGTCTCTTTTGCCCATCCTAATAGAAGGCATTTAATCACTATCAGCGTGCCTATAGAAGTAGAGCTTATTTCTAATTCTCAGGGACAGGATGAGGTTGTTCCTACAGATGTAATGCTGAAAGATGTCATGAAATTAATTACGTCTACTTTCAAATTTACGGATTAGATTTTATTTACATAATAATACAAGCATTAACAATATCTATATAGGCGCCTGCGCTAAATATAGTAAGATTCCCAATTTCTCAAAGAAAGCAGGAATCTTAAAAAATAACAAAATTTTACATTTCAGCAAAAATCAACTAAAGCTATACTCAACGCATTAGGTTTATATGTTGGCGCCTGATGGTAATTTCTTGAAAGGCTTTTGTAACTTTAGTGCGTCTTCAAGAGTACCAAAATTCCCGACATCTTGAGGTAAAGTAGGATTCTCTCCTTGAAAAAATTTGCGAACAATACTCATTACCTCATCAACAATGTGT
Source organism: Calothrix sp. PCC 7716 (assembly GCF_019977735.1). GTDB lineage: Bacteria > Cyanobacteriota > Cyanobacteriia > Cyanobacteriales > Nostocaceae > Dulcicalothrix. Next base: position 4,291,890 of record NZ_AP025018.1, read on the forward strand.
TGGTTACATCTAAAAATTTCTCCAAAACTTGTCTCGTGGGTTATGATTTGCAACTGTTTATTCGCAATTGTGTCAAATTGGCGCGAGAATGTGAATTCATGTTGCTCATCATCAATTAGCACGTATACCTTTAAGGAATTTACGTCATTGTTAGGCTGTATTTTCAAAACTTGAGTATTCATAGTTTTTTACAGTATATACCTCGAAGTGTCCAGTATTGTAAGAAGGTTTCTTCATCCATTTTATATCTAGTTTTTTGCCAAGGGTCTAGAATCAAGAGCCTACCATTAATATCATAACCATTAACTACAACTAAATGACCCAAGCTTGCCCCTAGCTCTCGAAGCTCTGCTATCCATATCCCTGTAGATATTAGTACGGATAGTAACTCCGCATCACTTGCACCTGGAATCACCAAACCACCACCAATCTATTGCCTTGACTTTTCATAATCTAGCATGTTTATTGCTTGTGCTAAATTATATACATTTACGGGCGTTCCGGTTACTGACGCTATAAGTTCTTGATTTACGTCATTAACTCCGAGGTATTTTAATAACATTTCAGCGCAAGCTGGGCCACAAGAGATAGTGTCACGTTGTTGAATAACAGTAGAATCACTTGTTTCATCAATTACTTTCCACTTTCCTCCTGCCCCTGACAGTTCTTCAGGCTTTGAAAAATCGCTACTCAATCGCTTTCCTTTAATTTTTAGCTGTTTAAGTAGTACATATCGCCCTAAATGATTATCTGTCAGGGCAAGTGTATTATTTAGCACTAAATTAATGCCAGAAGATACTTTTCCACTTTAAAAACGAAGACTGTGTTATGATGATATTACGTATGCTAAGTAATCACACATGGTAATGACATCAGGTAGTGGGCAAGCAATTGCATCGTGGCTTTCTGTACTGGCGCCGCATGGTCTCGGTTATCGTATTAAGCTGCTTTCACAATTACTAACGCGGAAGTTTACTGAAAAATTGGAGCCGTATGGACTTACACCTTTCCACTGGTTAGTTTTATGTTGTTTATGGCAAGAGGATGGTTTGCCGACTTCTAGTATTGGTGATAAGTTACAGCAGGTGGGTGGCACTTTAACTGGTGTACTCGACCGGATGGAAGAACGCGGTTTAGTAAGACGCGAACGTGACCCAAAAGACCGTCGCATTTGGCGCATTTGGCTAACCGACGCTGGGCGCGAGTTTGAGACGATTTTACCTCCCCTTGGAGTCGAACTGCGCGAACAAGTCATGCAAGGTATTTCTCCATCGGAGCGCGAAATGTTTTCCCAAATCCTCAATAAAGCTATAGCTAATCTATCTTAGTAGTGTTGTGCGTAAATCCATTGCCTGCCGTTAAACCGAAATGTATATACAGTAACTTCTACTAATTGGGTGATGTAAACCCTGTAAGTCTTTTGTAAAAATATTACGTATACGAAATTAATTGATATATAATTGTAGATAAAATATATTTAGTGTGCTATTACCAGCTTTTCGTTCACGTAACTACCGCTTATTTTTTACCGGACAAGGTATCTCGCTAATTGGGTCGTGGATGACTCAACTTGCTACTGTTTGGTTAGTATATCGTCTGACTGACTCCGCTTTAATGCTAGGAGTCGTCGCATTTACAAGCCAGATACCTAGTTTTTTTCTATCACCTTTTGGTGGTGTATTTGCTGATAGATTTTCTCGTCACAAAACTTTAATTGGTACTCAAGTTTTAGCAATGTTGCAGTCATTAGCACTAGCAGCACTAGCATTGACGAATGTAATTCAAATTTGGCAAATAATTGCTTTGAGCTTGGTTCAAGGTTTTATTAATGCTTTTGATGCTCCTGCACGTCAAGCGTTTGTACCCGAATTAATCGAAAAACGCGAAGATTTAGCAAATGCCATTGCCGTTAACTCTACTATGTTCAACGGCGCCCGCTTGATAGGGCCTGCAATTGGTGGTTTAATATTAGCGCGTGTTGGTGCTGGTTATTGCTTTTTGATAGATGGTGTTAGCTACATTGCTGTGATTATTGGGTTACTGGCAATGCGAATTCAAGAAAAACGAATTCCCTTTTCTGATGTTAGCCCAATACAAAGAATTAAAGAAGGCTTTATTTACGCCTTTGGTTTTCCACCAATTCGGACTATATTATTACATGCTGCCATAATTAGTTTATTTGGTATTCAATATACCGTGCTTGTACCTATTTATGCTGAGAAAATTCTTGGAGGTGGCGCCGAAACTCTAGGCTTCTTAATGGCTGCATCGGGAATAGGCGCCTTAGCAGGTGGTATATATTTAGCTACACGAAAAACCGTAGCAGGACTAGGTAAAGTAATTGTTTTAGCAGCAAGTATTCTTGGACTAGGACTAATAGCATTTTCTATTTCTCGCCATTTACCCCTATCATTACTCACAATGTTATTCGTTGGACTCGGCACAATTTTACAAGTTGCTTCTAGTAATACGGTACTACAAACAATTGTAGATGAAGACAAGCGGGGTAGAGTCATGAGTTTATTTACAATGTCATTTTTAGGAATGACACCATTTGGTAACTTATTAGGAGGAGCATTAGCAGAACGAATTGGGGCGCCGACTACATTGGTTATCGACGGTATTATTTGTATTATAGCCTCAATAATCTTAGCCAAACAGTTACCATCACTCAGGCGCTTAGTCATCCCTATCTACGAAAAAAAAGGAATTATCAAAACAATGTAGAGACGTGACATATCACGTCTCCAATATGTTATGGCAAACCAACTCGCAGCAAACAAACCCAATTCTCCTACCGAAGTCCCCTTGAGAACCTGGATAGGAGTAATAGCGAGCATGTTGGGAGCATTCATGGCAGTACTCGATATCCCAATTACCAACGCATCCCTACAAGAAATACAAGCGAGTTTAGGAGCATCATTAGACGAACATTCTTGGATTTCCACATCATATTTAGTTGCCGCAATTGTTGTTATTCCTTTAACTGGGTGGTTATCGCGCATTTTTACACTGCGAAGATATTTATTAGTTAACACAGCTTTATTTATACTCTTTTCTGTATGCTGTGCTTTTGCGTGGGATTTAAATTCAATGATATTATTGCGCGCTTTGCAGGGTCTTACCGGAGGTGTGTTAATACCTAGTGCCATGACAGTTGTACTAACTACTTTACCAGCTTCTAAGCAATCTGTTGGATTAGCAGCATTCGGGATAACAGCCGTATTTGCACCTTCAATTAGTCCAACTTTAGGAGCTTGGTTAACTGAAAATCTGAGTTGGCACTATAGTTTTTATATTAATATCTTTCCCGGCGCCTTAATGCTTGCTGGGGTTTGGTATGGAATTTATCAGCCAAAACCTCAGTATGAATTATTAAAACAAGGTGACTGGTTTGGAATTGCTTCAATGGCAATTGGTTTAGGTTGTTTACAAATTGTTTTAGAAGAAGGTAGTCGTAAAGATTGGTTTAGTTCGCAATTGATTTTATATTTAACAATCATTGCTGTTATATTCTTAGCATTATTTTTTGCCATTGAATTAACGCGCAAACAACCATTTATTAACTTACGATTATTGAAGAATAGAAACTTTGGTTTAGCAAGTATCGTTAATGTTTCTCTTGGCTTTGGCTTATACGGTTCTATATATATATTATCTTTATACCTTGCTCAAATCCAGAAATATAATGCTCTACAAATCGGTCAAGTCTTAATTTGGGCAGGTGTACCGCAGCTATTTATTATTCCATTTATCCCCAAACTCATGCAGCGTATCGATATACGCTTTATGGTTGCGCTTGGAGTCGCTTTATTTTCAGTTAGCGCTTTTATGAACGCGCGCTTAACTTATCAAACAGGATACGACCAATTAATCTGGTTACAGCTAGTTAGAGCAATGGGACAACCATTAATTATGGTACCATTAACTTCAATTGCCACAGCAGCTTTAACCCCAAAAGATGCAGGTTCAGCGAGTGGTTTATTTAACATGATGCGTAACTTAGGTGGTTCAATAGGTATTGCTGCGTTAGCAACTTTATTAACAAACCGCGAACAATTCCACTCAAATCGACTTAGTGATTCTGTCTCGTTATATAATTCACAAACCCAAGAAAGAATCAATCAACTTACGCAATTTTTTACTAGTCGCGGCGCCGATTTAAGTACAGCCCAAGACCAAGCAATCAAAGCCATCGACAATCTAGTTCGTCGTGAAGCATTTGTAATGGCTTTCAATGACTGCTTCTATTTTATTGGTATCGCTTTATTAGTTAGCGGTATTGCTATTTTATTCTTTAAGAAAGTTAAAGCAACAGGTGGCGCCGTTGGACATTAAATCACAATGTGCAATAATGTGGAACAGGCATCCTGCCTGTTTTATAAATATAAAGTAAAATTTGCAATTAATATTAGAATAATAAAAACTAGTTTATATACACTACCTATGGCAACCCAACTTCGTGAAGCCAAATCTTCAACTGGACTGGTAATAACTTGGGAAGCGTTGCCCGACGATTATCAGTTGGAGGATGAACCAGTGGAGAGTACAGGTCACCCACTTGTGGCTGGTGCCTTACGTGAGAGTTTAGAAATTTATGGTTTAATTTTAGCACAGATGCTAATAGCCTCTAACTTTGCTTTGTGTGCAAATGTAAACGGGCAACCAGTTGTAAAGGCGCCTGACTGGCTATACGTTCCATCAGTTAACGAGATTCTAAGCGACCGTAAAAGCTACACACCTAACTTAGAAGGTGATGTACCTGCGATTGTAATGGAATTTTTATCAGACAAGGATGGCGAAGAATATTCGGTCAAACGAACTCACCCACCAGGGAAATGGTTCTTTTACGAACAAATTTTACAAGTCCCTATTTATGTGATTTTTGACCAAGATGGGGGTTTATTAGAATTTTATCGTCTTGAAAACGGGCACTACGAGCTAAAACAACCCGATGAGAATGGGCGCCATTGGATTGACTCATTAAATCTATTTTTGGGAACTTGGCAAGGAACAAAAGAACAGAGAACAGGTTACTGGTTACGCTGGTGGGACGCAGACGGTAATTTATTACTGTGGGCTGTTGAACGAGTTGAACTCGAAAATCAGTGTGCTGAACAAGAACGTTTACGTGCCGAACAAGAAAGCCAACGTGCCGAACAGGAACGTTTACGTGCTGAACAAGAAAGCCAGCGTGCCGAACAGGAACATTTACGTGCCGAACAGGAACGTCAGCAAAAAGAACGACTTATAGCTTATTTGTTATCTCAAGGCATTGACCCCAATAATTTGCCCCCTGAATAACATATTTAGTAGTAGTTCATGTCATTAAATTTGCTTGGTTGACAGTAAAAAGGGGGTTGTATGATATACATCCCCTTATAAGGTGCAATATTAAAGTAATATTTATTACGGAGAGTGTGGTTGAATTTGATACTATTATATACAGCGTGCGCTGGTAATTACGGAAACAATCAAAAATATTTTTAGGTAATTAAAACTCTATACTTAGTGCTTATATACTACAAGTCTCCAATCAAAATTATTTAAATGATTTGGGAAGTTTGTTGTAATATTTTATGAGTATATTGTTTATTTAAGATTACAATGCCGTTAAAAATTATTGATAACTTTGACAGCAGCTTTTCATTAGAACCAGATGCAAAGCTAGTACTATTTGAACTACTAAAAAATGAAAGCTTTTTGAGTCAAATATCTAGTGCAATTGCAGATAAATTAAATGGCAATCGCGTCGAATTTACAGAACTATTATTCCAACCCGTTCCCTATACCACAGCTACACCCAAGGGAATGCCTGCGGAATTTGAAAAGTATCATAATTCTGATAATCATTTTATTATTAATGTACCACCCAATTTTATGTTCAAAGCAAAAATATCTAAGCCTAGCCGTCTTTGTGCTATATATCGAGTAAATACTTAGACTTAGACTTAGTGGGTGTTTAATTGAACTCTCATTATTTGAGGCGGGCAAGGATGCCCACCCCACAAGACAACCAATCAAGCTGCTGTTGCATGAAGTAAGGCAGGCGCCAGCACTTCGTCAATCTTTCTTAACACATCATCGTTCAACTTTACATTTGATGCAGCCGCGTTATCTGCAACTTGTTCAGGACGACTGGCGCCAATAATAGTAGAAGATACTCGCTCGTCTTTTAATACCCATGCTAAAGCTAGTTGAGCCATCGAAATATTTAAGCTTTGAGCAATAGGCTTAAGATTTTGAACTGCACTAAGTACTCGGTCGGATGTTATGTCACCCATGAAAGCATTCATTTGGCTATTTGCCGCACGAGAATCTGATGGTGGTTTTTGTCCAGGTTGATATTTACCTGTGAGAACTCCTTGAGCAAGTGGTGACCATACTATTTGACTTATACCATTTGCTGCACATAATGGAAAAACTTCAGCTTCTGGTTTACGCCACAGCATAGAATATTGCGGTTGACTTGATACAAATTGCTCCATGTTTGTCATATTTAATGCCGCTTGTATCTGTGCGGGGTTCCACTCGCTGAACCCAATGTAGCGAGCTTTGCCTTGTCTTACAACATTGGTCAACGCTTCCATTGTTTCTTCTAACGGGGTATTCACATCGTAACGATGACACTGGTACAAATCTACGTAATCTGTGCGTAATCTTTGTAATGATGCATCGATTTGTTTATAGATTTGGGCAGCAGATAATCCTTGGTCAGTAGGAGACATGGGGAAATATACTTTGGTGGCTAAAACATAGGATTTGCGGTCAATACCCTGTAAAACTTCACCCAAAAGTGATTCTGCGGCGCCTCGACCATATACATTTGCGGTGTCAATAAAATTAATACCAACATCAAAAGCTTTGTGAATGCAAGCTTCTGCCTGTTGCCGCTCAACACCACCTCCGTAAGTCAACCATGACCCTAAACTAATTTCCGAAACATTAAGATCACTATTACCAAGTCGTCGATACTTCATATTGCGTTCTCCGTTTTAATACTCAATTCTTGTGGAACGGGCTTTTGATGCCCGTTTCAAGCTTACAGGCGGCATTGGATATTAGCATAATGTCAGTATTAAAAAATTCTTTAACTGCTGCAACATTTATTTTTAAAGATAAATATTATTTACTTGCTCTATCTAAAGATATATAAAATTATATTTCATTGATACTTGACTGTCTGCTTTCTTCCATAGTTAATTTTTTGTATTCATTGATACTTCGATTTGAAATAATTCTTAATGTTTATTTAGGGTAACGAAAGGTTTGTGATTAATAATTTTGAACTGAACATATATGTATTTATATATTTTTTAAATCAAAAAATAAATCAATTTTTACAAAAGATTATGCATTGACTTATACGATTAAATGTAATGTTAATCTCTACCTTGTGGTGATGTTTTGGGAAACACAGTAGTGCAAAATGCCAAGTAACTTATAATCAAACGAAATTTATGCACGAAATATCAGACGCTAACATACAGCTAGCACAGCTACATGCACTCACCACATATAGACACGGTTTGCTAATTGTAGCTTTGGCTAAGTCTCTAAAAAGCGATGGCAACTTTTATATACAGGAATGTAGTCAACTTATTCAGCAGCATGGTTTGCTTGTACAAATGTACGCACGAAAATCATTAACTTATGCAGAAAAGCTATCGGTATGCAGTTGTTACTCAACAGAGTTATATGTTAAAGCTATCAAAGCACGCTCCAAAGCAACTATCTTATACGCCAAAGCAGTAACTATTTACACACAAGTCGTTCAGGGTAAGCACAGCGCTGCTAAAATATTGTTGCAACTGCCAAACATAGAAAATATATATTAGATATTAAGGCACCTGTTACCCACTTCAAATAAGTTAACAGACCGCCGTATTTTTAAGCAAGGCTTGTGTAGAAAATCCTAATAATTTAAGGATTTTCTACTTCTATGGGTAGAGTGGATTTGAGCTAGCACTAATGATATATTGCATATCAGCAAATATTGCGAGTGCTATAGTCCTCAATTCTGAGATTGTGCCTTTAAAATGAAGTTACTTAGGTTTCTCTTACTTGAAAACAATCTCCCAGATGCGGATGCAATTAAAGCCACCTTACTTGATGGCGCCATTGACTGTGAGTTGTTGAGAGTAGAAACCCGCTGTGAATTTGTTGCGGCACTTGAGAGCAATCAATTTGACCTAATTTTATCAGATTATACGGCACCTGCTTTGGATGGACTCTCTGCTCTAGAAATTGCCCGCAACATTAGTCCTGATGTTCCATTTATTTTTGTCTCTAGCAGTTTAGACGAGGAGCTAGAAATTGCAGCGCTAAAAAGTGGCGCCACAGATTATATACTCAAGCAACGGTTAGGGCGATTAGTACCATGTGTAGTGCGGGCATTGCGCTCAACTCAAGAACCCAAGCAAGCCAAAGAGCTAGAACAGGTAAACGAGGAATTGAAATTAACCCTAGAAGAACTTCAAGTTGCTGAAGAAGAACTGCGTCAACAAAATGAAGAACTGGCTATTGCCCAAGAAGCTATCGTAATAGAAAAACAAAGGTATCAAGATTTATTCAACTTTGCACCAAGTGGCTACGTAGTTACTGATGCAGTTGGAAAGATTACTGAAGCAAATTGGCATATTGCTGCTTTAGTTGGTCGCGACCCCGGCTACTTGGTTGGTGTACCGTTGGCGGTTTATATTTCTAAGTCAGACTGTCGCGCTTTCAGAAATCTGTTTTATGATTTGCGGCACCAGCATCAGCTACAAACCGATGAACTTAGTTTAAAGCCTGTAAATAAAATCCCAATTCCTGTTGCAATTACTGCTATTGCCGTCCGCGATGAGAAAGGGCAGTTCGTTGGCGCCCGTTGTTCAATTCAAGATATCACCGAGCGCAAACGTGCGGAACTTAATGCTCAATTTCTTGACAAGATTAGTCAAGATTTAGTGATTGTAACTAATATAGAGGAAATTGTGCAATTAGTGGGTGGGCAAACGGCTTTGTGATTATCTCAAAATTTCAAGCTGTATCTTTACCCAAATCAACTTAGCGGCAGACCAAGCGGTAAATGAATATAATTGGCATCAAGATGATATGCCTAGCTTGGTTGGGGTTTATCGCATCTCAGAGTATGTCTCCGCCAAATTTTTACAAGATGCTAAAGCCGGAAAACCAGTTGTTGTAAGAAATGTAAATACTGACGCGCGTATTGTTGACCCGCAACGCTTCCACAAGCTTGACATTGGCGCCGAACTCAATATCCCGTTAATTATAGACGGAGAATGGAAATTTTCATTCACTGTCTTTCATTCACAGCCTTATAATTGGCGCGAAGACGAAATTAAATTGATGCAGGAATTAGCGAACCGCATCTTTCAGAAATTGGAACGCACGCGCGTTGAAGCAGCTTTGCGCCATAGTGAATCTCGTTTCCGCCTTATGGTTGAAAGTGCTAAAGAATACGCTATTTTCACCCTCGACCTTAACAACATCATTTCTAGTTGGAATTCCGGCGCCGAGAGGCTTTTGGGTTACACAGAAACAGAAGCTGTAGGCTGTAGCGGTAAGATGATTTTTACACCAGAAGACAAGGAGCTACAAAAACCTGAGCAGGAAATAAAACTTGCCTTAACTCTTGGACGTGCGGAAAATGAACGTTGGCATGTACGCTCTGATGGCAGTCGCTTTTGGGGAAGTGGTTTAATGATGCCGTTGCTTTCAGAAACGGGCAATGTACAGGGATTTGTCAAAATTATGCAGGACAAAACCACGCAACGGCAAGCTCATGAACAAATCCAGCAACAAGCCGAGCAATTAAAACAAGCCAATCGAATTAAAGATGAGTTTCTAGCAGTATTATCCCATGAATTACGGTCGCCTCTAAACCCCATCTTAGGTTGGTCAAAAATACTTCAAACGGGCAAGCTAGATAAAGCGAAAACTGCTCAAGGCTTGGCTACTATTGAACGCAACGCCAAATTACAATCGGAACTAATCGAAGATTTACTTGATGTCTCCCGAATTCTACAAGGCAAACTCGCCCTTAATGTTCGCCCAGTTGATTTGGCGCCTATCATTCAAGCGGCAATGGAAACAGTACAGCTAGCAGCACAAGCTAAATCAATCCAAATACACACAAACCTTGAACCAAATGTAGGACAAGTATCAGGTGATGCGAATCGATTACAGCAAATAGTTTGGAATCTTCTCTCTAACGCCGTTAAGTTCACTTCACAAGGGGGGCAAGTTAATATTGAATTAAGGCGCCGCCCCCTAAATAATACAGTTAATACAGCTAATACAGCCCAAATTATTGTCAGCGATAATGGTATTGGTATAAAACCCGAATTTATTCTCCATGTATTTGACTACTTCCGCCAAGAAGATGGTTCTACAACTCGAAGGTTTGGTGGACTAGGTTTGGGATTAGCAATTGTCCGTCACTTAATCGAACTACATGGTGGAACCGTTAGTGTAGAAAGTCCAGGTGAAGGGCAAGGGTCAACCTTTACTGTAACATTGCCACTTATTCCAAATTCCACAGAAACAAACACTGATAATAAACTGCCTGAATCATCCTTTAATTTAGAAGGTATTAAAGTTTTACTTGTTGATGATGATAGCGATACACGCGAATTTATCACCTTCATGCTATCTATGTATGGAGCTTCGGTAACAGCCGTTGATAGTGGCGCCAAAGCTCTCGCGACTTTAGCCCAATATAAACCAGATATATTAGTAAGTGATATCGGGATGCCAGACATAGATGGTTATATGCTGATACTGCAATTAAGAACTTTGGCGCCAGAACAAGGTGGACTTTTACCCGCTATTGCCCTAACTGCCTTTGCCGGAGAAATAAATCAGCAACAAGCTCTTAAAGCCGGATTTCAACGACATATATCCAAGCCACTTGAACCAGTAACCTTAATTACGGCAATTGCAGAGTTAATTGGCACCTAAATTATACTCACGACACTAATTAACTCATACTTGGGAAAGATGCTAATAACGAGTTATGTTCATAAGTTTGTAATTGAACTCAAGATGAATAGAACAATGGTACTTTACAAGATTGGTGATTTTGATGCAGATGACCGTAACAATATCGAAGGAATGAGTGTTTATACTCAGGCAAGTTCAGAAGAAATTGGTACAGTTAGTAATGCATTGGTAGATGACCAAGGAAAGTTCCGTTATCTTATTGTTAATATGGGTTTCTGGGTTTTTGGTAAAAAAGTATTGCTGCCTATAAGTCGTGGCAGAATTGATTTTTATAACCAATGTGTGTATGTTACGATGACAAAGCGAGAAGCAGAAGATTTACCTGAATATGAAGAAGGTATGACGCTTGATGTCAACTATGAAGAGCGGTTGCGTAGATCATTTCTGCTAGCATCTCTTGGCGCCACTGCGGCAGCTGTTGCTTCTGCTGCTCCTATTTATGACCGTGGTACTTACAACTACACTCAAGATACAGACTTATATAAATAATGTTGGTACGCATGACGTTTAAAAATTTCTCTATTAATACGTCAGATGTCTGTATTTGCATTGGTAACTCAAAACGCAATCCGATATGATAAAACTTTACTCATTGTATAGGCTAACTCTAAACCTTGCAATTACTTGTGTTTTGTAATACGAGATGCGTAAACTTACGTGTTTAAGTACTAAGCGCCTACATCAACGCAACGCCGGTGTTAATCTATTCATTTCTTGTTAAATTTTCTACTGATAGCAATTGTATTTTATGTATCAATAATTGCATACAGCTGTTTCCGGATGTTTGTCAAATATTGTAATAAAAGTTTATGCTTAATTGTATTGCTGTGATGGTAGGATAATATCAATGCAAAAGCGCACCGTACCTGCAAAGTCTGTGCGCTTCTGTAGAAACTAAATTTCATTAGTCATTCTTAGGAGTCATTGTAACATGGATGCCTTGCTAACAGATCAATTTGCTCAAAATTATTTATTCAGTGGCTATAACTCCGATGCAGTAATGGATGTGGAAAGCATACGCGCGCTTTTAGGTTTGGCGACAGGCGCCTTATTGGCGGCAGGTGAGTCATTCAAACAATATAAAGAGGACTTGGGCAAAAATTTCAATGGTTGGGTATATAGGAATGATTTTGTACTAAGCGATGCAAATAAACTAATAAAACTGTTTGATTATTTTGGGGATAGTTTTGATGAGTTGAGTAGTGTAAATGTACTTGAGTTATTAAAATTGTTGATGCCAAGTCAGCGTGTTTCGAGAGCAGTATTAGCAGATGCAGTGGATGAGGTGCGCGCGGGAAAGTAACTGTAATTTAATTTGTGGAAATAACTACCCATTAGTAACATTTTTGTCCAGCTTCTCTCGTGCCATACGTTCAATTACATCACTCAAGCTGTTGGCACCCAACTCGATTTGTTTTTGCTCTAACCATTGGATTGCTGTTTGAGTCAGAGTCATAGTAAATCTACGTTTGGATTCATTATAAATTGTTTTACCTGCCATATTGACAACCTTAATATACTCATATAGTATATGAGTATATTACATTTGAGAGGTCGAGTCAAATGGTAATTGCAATAGAGTCAATTAAAACATACACTACACAAGTAGATTTTTGGCATTGGGGAGAGTTGTCTGCTCTTACAAGCTTGGTTGATGAAGCTCGCCATTTTTGTCTTGAATTAATAATTAGCGGAAAAAGCAGACTTGAGTGTAACAAGCAACTACAATCCAAATTTAATATTAACAAGCGTTGGTCTTCATCAATATATACGGAAGTACAAGTAATTGTAGATAATATAAACGAAAATAGAAACAATCATATAAAAGTTATTGAAGAGCAAATCAAATCTATAAAATCTGATATTAATCAACGGATTAAGCAGATAAAAAAACACAAAAAAGAATTTTTAGAAAAAAAAGGTTTTACTAAGATTAAAGACGCTTGTAGTATTAATGCGAAGCAACGTCAATCAACGCAGCTTCAAGATGCTAAGTTTGAATTGCATCAGAAGAAGCGCAGATTGCATTTACTAGAAAAGCAGCTAGAACACATAAAATCAACGCGCGCCAATTACGTATTACCAGATAGCAATGGTTTTATGCTGGTTGGTAGTAAAGATGAGTCGAGTGGCAATGAATCAGCACAATTTGATTATATTGAGAGTGCAGACAAATTTATTTTATCTATTCGCACCCCCTACGCATTGGAAGAAAGATTAGGTGGTAAATATATTCGTATTGACGGGCTAAATTTTAAACATGGTAAACATGAATTAATTGAATCAATATCTCCAAGGTGTTATCAGGTTGCGAGTAAAAAAGAGGCGAAAAAATGGGCAGTTGGTTATAGTGCTGTAACTCTACGCTTCTACTGGAAGAATGATTGTTGGTATGTTGCTGCTTCTACTAATATACATTTACCTGATATTACATCTGAATATCTTTCTGGTTATGTTGGCGTTGATTTGAACGCTGACTCTGTTGGTTGGGCAGTATGTGATGCACAGGGTAATTTGGTAGAGTATGGTGATTTCAAGTGCGATTTACACTCCAAAACGTCAAATCAACGTGAAGCTATATTATCAGATGCAGCAACATTTATTGCATTAAAAGCTAAACAATATAACTACCCAATTGCATCTGAGCAATTAGACTTTTCTGCTAAAAAGAAACAACTTGGAGAAAAAGGTAAAAAATATGCCAGGATGTTATCAACATTTGCTTATTCCCAATGGAATGAAGCTTTGAATAGTGCTTGCCAAAAGCATGGTATTTACCACAAAAAGATAAATCCAGCTTACAGTAGTCAAATTGGCATGATGAAATTCATGTCAATGTATGGCATGAATTCTTCATCTGCGGCAGCTTTTGTAATCGCGCGTCGTGGTCGAAGATTTTCGGAACGACTACCGAAACAACATCACTTACTTCCTTCCAAGTCCGCCTACACTAAGGTTAATAAAGTGAAGCACGTTTGGTCGCATTGGAGTAAGGTGAGCAAGAGTAACAAGTGTACTCCCAGACACAAATATTTTACTGCCCGTCTTAACAGGACGCGAAAGGTTACGTCTTTTTGTCAGCTTGCCTGCATTGTAGGCGAGTCCCGACTTTTGGACAATCCAATTCAATTGGAGCTTTTTGAGGTTGGTGTAACTCCAACGGGAAATGGTGCGGTATCCGTTGCCGCATCTAGGTCTAGAAAAAACAAAAGGGTAAAAGTTTCTACTTTTGTCCAAATGTGTCTAGATTTAAATTAACGGTGCAATACCTCGAATCACGTGTGCAGATATTGATTCAATAAGCAAACAGTACAAGATTATTTCGACACCGACTATTAAACGTAACAGTGTTAGTAGTGTAGTGTCGGTTGCTAAGAGCAATGAAGATTCGGTTGAGTTATCGATGGTTGGTAATCAACTTGGTGGCACGGGTATATTTCGGTTGGAAGTTAAAGACCATGAACTCGCAAACCAACTTGATATTGAGTGGAAAAAGTCAGAGATGAGTAAACCGAGTTGGGTGAGATTCCTATCAGGAAGTGCGCGCGCGATACAGGAGATAGCGCAAGTCGTACTTGGTCGCAAATTGAATGATGCATCCGAGTTGGATGAGTTGACTGTCGCGGTACGTGGTACTAATCATCTTTCATCTAATCATGTGAAAGTACAAGATAATATTGATATCGTGGCGCCTGTAAACTGTGAGGCAGTGGAGGCTTCATCAACCGCCTTACCCGAAGTTATTCAAGAAATTCTGAATAAATTTAGTATTTTGGGTGGTCAAGTCATTCGTTTGAATGCTCAACCAAAAGGCATTAGTGCAATGATGCAGTCTATATGCCGTAGTGAAAGAGATATTCTTGTACATGAACTCAAGCAGTATGCCCAATATGAGGGATTGAATGTCAATTCCCTACTTAATATTGATAATCCAGAGATTCGCGCGGCAGTTGCAGTGTGATTCAATTTACTACTAAGCGGTCGCGGGAGCGCATTGTTCACTTTAATCCGCGCTCGTATTGGTCGTAGTTGGTGATTTGGGCGCTATAATTAACACATTGATTCAAAGTAATTTACTTACCTGTGGTAAGAGGTATTTAGTGACGAGGAAAGGAAAATAAGAAAAGTGCATGAACAACCACGCTCGGCACAAACCAGACAGCGATAAAACTAGAGAAGAACTCCTTGCTGAATTACAAGCTTTGAGAGTGGAAGTCAATTGTTTACGCCAAAATCATCATATTACTCAAGTACACCAAGCTGAAATTGCTCTCCAACAGCAATTTGAACAACAGCGCTTGGTAATAAAAATGCAAGAGCGCATTCAAAAATCACTCTTATTAAACGATATTCTTAACACCACGGTAGAAGAAGTACGGCAATTTCTTCAAACTGACCGTGTAATAATTTTTGAGTTTAATCAAAACTGCAATGGAACTGTTGTTGTAGAATCTGTAGCACCACAGTGGCAATCTATATTAGATAAGCAAATTCATGGCTCTTGTTTTGGCGCCAATGTCGAAACTTTTAAACAGGGTTCCGTTGCAGCATCTGATATTTATACTGCTAATATTAACCCCTGTCACCTAGAGTTACTAGCTAACTTTCAAGTCCGCGCTTTTCTTGTAGTTCCAATTTTACAAGGTGATAATTTATGGGGATTACTAATTGCTCACCACTGCACGGTGCCAAGATTATGGCAAAATACAGAAATCGAATTATTGCAACAGCTAGCCACACAAGTCGGAATTGCAATTCAACAATCTAATTTGTTTCAACAAGTACAAATTGAGTTGATAGAGCGTCAGCGAACTGAAAAGGTTTTGCTGCAAAGAGAAGAACAACTAAAACAAGCAAAAGCAGAACTTGAACAACGTGTAGCACTTAGAACCGCTGAATTAACTGCCAAAGAAAAAATATTGAGCGATTTTTTAAACGCAGCAGCAGGAGCAGGTATTGGCATAGGCATTCATAGCGAAGATAAATGTTTTTTAGCAATTAACCACGCTTTAGCTGATATTAACGGCGCCGCGATTAATGAGCATTTAGGTAAAACGATATACGATGTTTTACCATCAATGTTAGCATCTAATGTAGATTCGCTTTTTGACAAGGTAATAACAACAGGGCAACCAATATTAAACTTAGAAGTTCAAGGTGAAACTGCCAGTAAACCTGGTATACCACGAGATTGGTTAATTAACTTTTTCCCTACATTTTTAGAAGATGGTTTTGTTAGCGGACTTGGAACCGTTGTGTTTGAAATTACCGAACGTAAACGCGCAGAAAATCTTCTCTATCAACGTCAACAAGAATTTATTGCCTTGGTTGAAAATGCTCCAGACATAATCGCACGCTTTGATAAAGATTTACGCTATCTCTATATAAACCCTGCCGTCGAAAAGGAACATGGTATTCCAGCACAGGCTATTATTGGTAAAATTTATCGAGAAGAAATAAAAATTGTTGAAACTGATATTAGTATTGAAGGTGAGTTACGAGCTGCTTTTGCAACTGGCAAAGAAAGACGTCTTGAGTACCGCTATCAAAGTCCTCAAGGACAAAAATACTACCAAGCACGTTATGTTCCAGAATTTGGTCGTGATGGTAGCGTTGAATCTGTTCTCGTCGTTACTCAAGATATCACCGCAATTAAAAATATCCAAGAAGCATTACGTCATAGCGAACAAGAATTTCGGTCTTTAAGCGAAAGTTCTCCTGTTGGTATTTTTAGAACCAACGCAAATGGAGAATACACTTATACAAATCCACGCTATCACGATATTTGTGACTGTACTTTTGAAGAAAGCTTGGGAAATGGTTGGATGAACCTTTTACATCCAGAAGATAAAGCTGCTGTTATTGCTAAATGGTCGAGCGCTGTATCTAAGTATAAACATGTCAAATGTGAAATTCGCTACGTCCGGAAAGATGGTTCTGTTCGCTACTGTCAAGTACAAGCTACTCCTGTTGTTGATAGTCACGAAAAATTACTAGGACATGTTGGTACATTAGAAGACATTACCGAAAGTCGGGCTATCAGTCAAATGAAAAACGAATTTATTTCTATTGTTAGCCATGAACTTCGCACACCCTTAACTTCGCTACGTGGTTCTCTAGAATTACTTAAGAGTGGCATTTACGACAAAAAGCCAGAAAAAGGTAAACGAATGTTACAAGTTGCCGCCGATAGTGCCGCGCGTTTAGTCCGACTCGTTAGTGATATCCTTGACCTAGAGCGGTTAGAATCTGGTAAATATGAACTAACTAAAGAACGCTGTAATGCCGCAATAATTATGCAGCAATCAGTGGAACTAATGCGGGGAGATGCCGAGCAAAACAATATTACCCTTAATGTTACTCCCCTAGAAGTTGAAGTTTACGCTGCCTGTGATGCCATCGTCCAAACCATAACAAACTTGTTAAGTAATGCTGTGAAATTTTCTGAACCCGGAGCAACAGTTTGGGTCGATGCAAAACTGCAAGGAGAATATGTCCTCTTTTCAGTCAAAGACACAGGACGTGGTATTCCACCTGATAAACTAGAAACGATATTTGGACAGTTTCAACAAGTCGATGCATCAGATTCTCGTCAAAAGGGAGGAACTGGTTTGGGTTTAGCCATTTGCCGCAGTATTATTCAACAACATGGATGTCAAATTTGGGCAGAAAGTACTTTAGGTGAAGGCAGTACCTTTTATTTTACATTATCATTAGCTAAGGAAACGTGATATTACATAAGCTAAAAAGTATATAATTATACATTATTCTATGGCACCAAAACGAGTTTTAGTAATTGACGACGAGGAGTTGATACAAGAAGTTATCCAAGCTAGTTTGGAAGATATCGTTGGTTGGGAAGTATTACTAGCAAGTTCAGGTACTGAAGGGTTAACTGTTGCTGCTTCTCAATCTCCTGATGTAATTTTGCTTGATGTATCAATGCCAATTATGGATGGAATTCAAACGTTCAAAAAGTTACAGGATGATTCCGCTACACAAACAATTCCTGTAATTTTTTTAACTGCTAAGGTACAACCTAGTGACAAAGCAATTTTTTCTCAGCTTGGTGTTGTTGGTGTCATTGCCAAACCTTTTGACCCGATGACTTTAAACAAAGAAGTATCCGAGATTTTAGGGTGGAAATCATAAAAAAGTAAATTATTGGCGCCTGGAATTACTACTACCTAAAGGAGCATATCCAAATGTCGTATTAAACTGACGACACCAAATAGCAACCGATTTAAAATCTGCTAAATTAACATTTTCGGGTATTGCGTAGCGCTGAACACCATTTGTTCTTTGTAAACGAGCAAGCTGCACATAATCTTTTTCTTTGATACCATCGGGTACTGTTGTATTCCGATGCAAAATGACGTACAAATCTGGCCCATTATTAGTTTTAAACTTTTCGCTAAATTCAACGAAGCGTTTTCCATTTTGATTCACAATACGCGCATTTCCTTGAGTTGGATATTCCACTGCTCTAAAACTTCCAATTGCCGCACTCGCAGTTTTTGATGTTGTTTCACTCGAAGGCGCCTTTTCTGTATCGGTCTGGTTAGTACTAACGGAAGTCGTACAACTTGTCATTAATACTGCAACGGCGCCAAGAATAGCCAATTTATATTTCATATTCCGTTTGATTGTGTCCCATAACTAAAATTTAAACCTTTTAGGAGATGACAGAACAAATATAAGTTGAGAATTTGCTTAAGTTTTATGCTTTTAATTTCAGCTTAATCTCACCCAGTTCTAATAAAACCTTTAACTATATTGGTTATTGTTGGTAATGTGGTGACTATTACCGTATAAACACTTAAACTATTTATGTAATTATTAAGTATTATTAAGATAGATGTAATTTCATAAATTGCGTCAAACCCATTAATAGCAAAGTTTTGGGCAAAACATTTAAATCAAGACTTATAGCAAAATGTCTGTATCGCACTTAAAACCTAAATCTCGATGGACAAGCAGCAGGCAACTGCAAACAGCAACGCTAATGTTAGTTGGCACCTTAATAATTTCGGGGTTAGTGGTCGCTCTCTGGTTTGCTGGTGAACACCGCATTAGTCAAATATTTGAGCAAGTTAATAAATTACAGCAAAACCCACCAATGTGGTTAGAAGCACCTATGGTAACTGGTAAATATTTACTGGCGCCAACAATAGCATTATTTATAGGGGTGATAGCTGTAATGCGGGTTTCTCCACTACCACGCACCTGGTCACGACGCATTGTAGTAGGTATTGTAATTATATTGACTTTGCGTTATGTCACTTGGCGCAGCTTATCTACACTCAACTTAGTCAACCCCTTAAACGGTGTATTTAGCTTGGGACTTTTTGTGTTAGAAATGCTAATGCTAGTTAGCAGCACGATTCAATTATTCTTAATGCTAAACGTTAAAGACCGCAAGCGTGCTGCCGATATAAAATCTCAAGCTGTTATTGATGGCAGCTTTGACCCTACTGTAGACATTTTTATTCCTACCTATTCAGAACCAACGTTTATACTAAGACGTACTATTATCGGTTGCCAAGCTTTAGATTATCCCAACAAGAAAATATATTTGCTTGATGATACTAGGCGCCCAGAAATGGCAGAATTAGCGAAACAGTTAAAGTGTAATTATATAACCCGACTCGATAACCTTCATGCTAAAGCAGGCAACTTAAACCATGCATTAACAAAAACGGAGGGTGAGTTAATAGTTATATTCGATGCAGACTTTATACCTACCACTAACTTTCTTACTCGTACCGTTGGCTTTTTCCAAGATAGTAACGTTGCACTCGTCCAAACACCGCAAAGCTTTTATAACGCAGACCCAATAGCTCGTAATCTCGGTCTAGAAAATATTTTAACTTCCGAAGAAGAAGTATTCTACCGACAAATTCAACCAATTCGCGATGGCGCAGATAGCGTAGTATGTGCAGGAACATCATTTGTAGTGCGTCGCAGTGCATTACTAGAAACAGGTGGTTTCGTTACAGAATCTTTGAGCGAAGATTATTTTACAGGTATTCGTCTCTCAGCAAATGGATACCGTTTAATTTACTTAGATGAAAAATTGAGTGCAGGTTTAGCAGCAGAAAACATTGCCGCTCATACTACACAAAGACTACGCTGGGCAAGAGGAACACTACAAGCATTTTTTATTACATCAAATCCACTAACGATTCCTGGACTTAGTTTAATTCAAAGACTCGCGCATTTAGAAGGATTACTGCATTGGTTTACTAGTATATCGCGGGTTTATTTTCTCATTATGCCTTTAATGTACTCATTCCTGGGTGTCATTCCCATCAAAGCCACTCCCGCAGAGTTAATGTTCTTTTTCTTACCTTATTATTTAGTAAATTTAGCAGTATTTGCTTGGTTAAATAATCACGCGCGTTCTGCCATACTCTCAGATATATATTCTCTAGTACTATGTTTTCCCTTAGCATTAACAGTTATTCAGGTAATGCTAAATCCTTTCTCTAGAGGTTTTAAAGTCACACCCAAAGGAACAGTAAACAACAATTATACATTCAATTGGAAACTAGCTCTACCTTTAATCTGTCTATTTATTCTTACAGCCATCAGCTTGTGGCGAAACTTAGGCATGTCTATGATACAAGGAGTATGGGCGCCTGAAGTTGATAACACCGTCAAAGGAATTGGTTTAGGTTGGCTATGGAGTACATATAACCTAATTATGATTGGCATTGCCTTACTAATACTTCTAGATGCACCCAAACCAGATATTTACGAATGGTTTGATTTACGACGAGTCGTTAAATTAACCCTTAATGATAATCAAACATTATGGGGAGTAACAACAATTATTTCAGAAGCAGGCGCCGAAATTGCCCTTACAAAAACTCCCCTCGACCTACTACCCAACTCTACAGTACATCTAGAAATAGCAGAAGAAAACTTACAACTAGGCGCCGAAATCATCCAAACAGGAATTAATAACGAATACCATACTCTCAGAGTCAAATATACATCACTTAGCTTGACACAACATCGGCGCCTCGTCAAAATGTTATTCTGTCGTCCAGGACAATGGAAGCGCAATAAAACACCAGGAGAACTTCAATCACTCTTACTAATATTCAGAATACTTCTAAAACCCCGCATCTTCTTTAACAGAAACCTAGAAGTCACCCCAATAGCACTCACCAAACTCTAACACCTCTTGTGGAACAGGCATCATCTTGTGGAACAGGCATAGAAAGCCTGCTTAATTATACTAAAATAATGTTACAGTTCAACCCTAGAATTATGACATTTCGCTACCTTGAACTTCCAATCAGATAACAGAGATTGTAATCCTTATTGTTGCGTAGGGTGGGCAGTGCTAGCCCTGTCAAGGTGAGCATGAGTACTACGCATTTATTCGGGTTTTAGCCTTGCACTGATTAAAATTTGAAAGCAAAAAATTAAATTTGCGCTCAATTTTATATTTCAGAGTTGGGGGTACAACGTAAAAATAAGGCTTTTGTCTAGTACACAAGTGGTACACCTTGACAGGGCTAGGTGGGCAGTGCCCACCTTACCCTAATTGAGAAGTTGCAAGATATAAGGTAAGTGAAAACAACATTAGAACATGTTTAATATAACATTTTATATTAAAAAAGAATTGTAGAGACATCTTTGAGCAGGCGCCTCTACAGTTACCATAAATTCGTTTTATACTTGTAGCCAGACAATCAAAAAACTTAAATGTATTCGTTTTGATTAACAGTTGCTGTGTAGGTATCTTTTTGTTCAGAAGAATCGGCGCCTTCGTTACCTTGGCTATCAGCTTCTGTTTCGGGATTTGAGTAAGCTGCGTTTTTAACAGAATCAACTGTATTATAAGCAGCAGTTTTAACAGTGTCAGTAGTATTTTTAACAGTATCATTAACGTTTACTACTGTATTTTTGACTTTATCTACAGAAGCGTTAACAGTGTTATTAACGTCTACCGCTGTATCCTTGATTATATCTCCAACATTTTTTGTTGTATCGCTAACACCGCTTGCCACAGTATTAACAGTTTCACCTATTGCTGCAACTGTTTGGTTAAAACCTTGTGCTGTGTTTCTAACAACATTAGTTACACCTTGTATCGTTTGACTCAGCTTTTCACCAATTCCTTTTATTGCTAATGTACCAGCAATTGCACCTACTCCGGCGCCAATTAAGCTTCCAATAACAACTTTCGATAACTCATTATTACGTGCATTATTTGCTTTCTGAGACTCCTCATTCAAAATGTAAGGATTAGAAAATGTATCCTGTGTTGATATATTTTGTCTTTCTGGAGGTAATAATGGTTGATTGCTATTCATAACAAGCTCCTCATAAAAAATTATTTTCTTACTCTTGTGTATGCTCTTGTGTATGCTCTTGTGGAACGGGCATCCTGCCTGTCCAACAAACTAAAATACAGGGTGACTCAAGCCACCCCATATTAAATTGACCTATTCAAAAGCACTACCAGTACGGTTGATTTCTTCTTCTAATGAATCCATATCAATAGAAGCAGAAGCTCTACGTGCTTCAAGGTCTGAAGCTGGACTTACATAAATAGAGGCAGAACTTGTATCGCTCATTGGGCTGCTCATACTGCTTGTTGATTGACCAGCAGTATAACCACTACTGTATTGACTACCTGAAGGCGCCGATTTAGGTTGCTGCGCTTCGTACTTAAATGTATCAGTTGCATACTGCACCGACTGATTCAAATTTTCAGCAGTGTTCTGTACATTGTCAGCTCCAGATTTGACTGCTTGGTTAAGACCATCTGCTGTACTTTGCACAGCGTCAGCTCCAGATTTGACTGCTTGGCTGAGACCATCTGCTGTGCCTTGTACAACATCAGCTCCAGCTTTTACTACTTGACCTACACCTTGACTTACACCTTGTGCAGTACTCTGTACAGCATCCATTGTGCCAGCTGCTACTTGTGAAGCGCTGTCAGCAACACCTTTTGCTGTGTCTACTGCACCACCAACAACTGCTTGGGTTGTACCCTCAGCTACACTTTGTACTGCTTGTCCTAAACCTTGACCTGTTTGCATTAAACCAGAACCGATGGTTTTAGCTGCTTCACCAAGACCCTTAGTTGCGTGCCCAAAACCTTGAGCAATTCTTTTGCCAGCAAATGCAGCAGCTAAAGACCCTAAAGTACCACCAATAAGTCCACCTAACAGTACTCTGCTCAATGTATTATTTTTCTCTTGTTCTGATGGACTTTTCATATCTGTATTTCCAGAACCAGAGAAACCACCACCATACTGTTGATTAAACTGACCAGATGGTTGGTTGTATTGCTGACTATATGGTTGATTAGATTGACTATATTGCTGATTGTTATATTGTTGACCGTATCCGCTACGGCCTTCATAGCCCTGTCTACCTATATCACTCATATTGGCATCGGCGCCTGTTTGACTTTGATAATACTGATTATCACGTTGCTCATTGTTTCGTATGTTATCAACCATATTCTTCGACTCCTTGTAAAGGCAAAATGTGTTTCGATAATGCTAATTTAGCGGTTGAAAACAGTATATTAACCTTTCTATAGACAGAGTATATTATTTTTTTATCTACATCTATAGCGGTAGCATTTAATCAAATTTAATCGCTATCTTAATCAATGAAAACTACTAACACAGATTTATACTTTTATTTAAACAAATTATTAATTTTTACATAAAAATTCATTTGTTTAATATCTTCTTAACCTTCTGTGAATACGACAGAAAACCTTACTGTCTAGAGGCTAATTAGAAACTGTTAGATATAAAGAAACGGGGTTGATTATCAAAATATTTATTTATTATGTATCGATAAAACCCGGTTTCTCGGAGTAATTAATAATATTTCCTTACCTAATACCTTGCACCCCTACCTCGCTCCCAAAAATTGCAGCTTGCTAACCAAGTTTTCCTTTATGGTAGTCGAAAAGCTTATCGTTACGTAAGGTGGGCAGTCCCCACCTTACTTTGCTTTACACGTATTACTTTTTAGTTACTTCTGACACACTATTTATAAAATATTACGGTACTTGGTATCGAAATCACTAATTACATGAGGCGCCATACTGATTTGATTTCCTCCGCCTATCTTCACCTCCTAAGTTAAGAACTAAAACCCTTATAATCATCTTTCTTTAGGATGAGTTAGATTAATATTTGATTGCTTTCAGCGAGTAATAATTATGTATGTAAGGTCTGCTCAAAAGCATGTATAATAAGGCTTATAGATAATATTAAAACATTTGTATAGGTGAAATGTGACTACTTACTTGCACAAATTAAAAATGTGACTATATTCTGGCTGCCAATGTAAGTTAGTAGCTCCAAAAACGAAAACAGAAGCGAATAGCTTATAGTTGCCATAAAACTTATAAATCTAAATCAGAAATACATTACCTTACCTTTGTCAGATTTTTTTCTCATCAGCAAATTATATTGTTTACACAGGTAATACATATAAACTTAACCACGGAGAAACAATTGCAAACCTCGAAACTACTACGGGATATATTACAGCGTCACTCAGCAGAACGTATATACTTAAGAGATTTAGTTTCTGAGATGAAAGAACGTTCGTTTGCAGGGTTATTAATGATTTGTGCATTACCAGAAGCTCTACCATTACCTGTTGCCGGAGTTTCTGCAATTATTGGTATACCGTTGATGATAGTTTCTCTTCAGTTGCTTTTGGGTTTTCGCAAACCTTGGTTGCCAAGTTGGATAGCTAACCGTTCGTTAAAGCGTAAAGATGTAGAGAAGCTTTTCAATAAAATTTTGTCAATCCTTGAAAAATACGAAAGTGTAATTCGTCCACGTTGGAAATTTGTAACTCACCCAAACGTACAACGTTTGCTCGGACTATTACTTCTCATACTGGCTTTTATTATTGCGCTTCCCATTCCTTTCGGGAATATGCTTCCTGCGATTATTATCATTATCATTAGTTTGGGTTTAATTGAGCAAGATGGTATTGTGATAGCTTTGGGTGCGTGTTTATCTTGTATACTCTTCGCTTTTGTCGCATATGCACTACTTGCTTTAAGCCAGTTTATCCCAAAATTCAATAGTGGGTTCTCCGCTCGGTAAAATAGTTCTTTCGGTATATGAAACGTAAAAATTTAAGTTAGATAATTAGAAGTATATATCAAAAAATTATATACAGTACCGTCAAATTTTTAAGACTCGTTAAAAAATACGATGAAATTAATAGAAATAATACGTTCTAAATGGAACTTTTTTAAAAAGGCATTAAAAACTTCGGCGCCAAGTGAAAAACTCCAGCAATATAAAAAAGCCTCTTTATTTCCTAATGGTAAAGCAAACAAGGCAGCATTGTCGGTGGTCATGCGCGGTGTTGCCGAAGTCTTATCACAAAAAATGAACCTACCCTGGAAAACTGAAGCCAGTAATAATACTTTGAGTTACGAACAAATTAATAGCGGCAAAGGAAAAATTTGTTATTACATCACCGATAACCCAGAAACCCCGCAACCAGATACTTTAGTTGAAGAAACTGCTCTTAACGTTATCGACCAATTCGACCCTAGAGCTTGCGCTATTCATTTAATATACTGTGCCCTTGCTGCAAACCTTGACAAACCTTGGGAACAGAGTTTTGTCATTGACGACAAACAGCTACTTGAGTATACAGGACTCGTCAGGCGCCGCGACTTGTGCAAACACGAACAATTGAGCATTTTATATGAACTATTACGTCAACCAGCCCAGATATTAGCTCGTATAGTTTGGCCTAAGCAAGGAAAAGTCGGAGCATTTACAGTTGCAGATTTAAAAATCTGGGATATCACCGTATTGAGAGACTACCAAACCGACAAAGCTGGTAATACCAAGTTAGTTGGTTTAAAAGTCATTGGTAAAGCAGGCGCCTGGGCAAAATACTTTCTCAACAAATCAGACTATCATTACAGCACAGGTGTAATCACCAAAAAAACCGTCCAAAAACTATTTAGCATCGGCAAGCAAAATATTGGCGCCGCAAGAATGTTAGTATGGCTAACCTTCCAAGTACAACCAGGCAAACAAGACAGTGTAATGGGTAAAACCCTAATGGAAATAGCTTACGGCGCCGAAAAAGTATCAATGGTCGAACAAGACAGACAACTTAGACGCTCCTTAGCAGATGACTTTGAAACAGATTTAAAAGTAGTCAAAGATGCAGGTTGGCATGTGGAAGTTAACCAAGGAACAGTTTGGCTAAAAAGTGAACACCCAACTAAAAGACCTATTGGTTACTGGAACGACTTATTAAATACAACATTGCGTATTCAATTACCAACCGACGCACAAGAGTATTTAGCGCTACCAGAAAATCAATATATAGTAAATAATGTCGAAGAAACTCTTAAACCTCCAACAGCTAACGTTATTAGAGAAGCAAGAAAAGCCAAAGGTTGGTCAAGAGCAGTGTTTGCTACTAGGATGGGAAAAAGTATATCTTGGGTTGATGCTATAGAGACAGGTCATCGTCAAGTTTCTCAAAAAGACTTGCCCAAAATAATTGATGAACTTGAATTGGAATAGAATGATCCCCCCCTAACCCCCCCTTAATAAGGGGGGGAAAAGAAAGTAAACAAACAATTCTTAGCCATATATGTAAGCAATTCTTAGCCCCCCTTATTAAGGGGGGTTGGGGGGATCAAAATTAGTCCCTAATTTATACAGAGAGTAAAACTTATCTGAGTAAACACGATTCATTTTAGAGTCATACACTGTTTCTATATTACGTCGCAACTGATTAGGAGGATTCAACACATAGACACTTGAAGATAAATTTACCACCTTCGGCGCCGAATTTTCTCTAAATAATAATAATCTTACTTCTGAATTCAACAAATAACTCAAAGAAAAAACGTTACCATAATTAATTCCAGCATCATCGCTAATTAAAACCGAGCGTGATTGATTAATAATGCGAGCAACTTCAGGGTTTCCATAACTAACAACTTTATTCCACCAAGTATCAGCTTGAGAATTAACGGCAATTGAAATAATTCCAAGCGTTAGTATTGCCACTGTCATTCTACACCAAATTTGGCGCCGTGAGAAAATACCGTCATTAACTTGATAGCATAAAAAGTAAGCAACAGCTATAATTATCCCTAAATATGAAGGTATCAAATATCGCTCAGAAACTGACCGCATTCCACCCAAAATTAAATCAGGTATTACTAACGGTAACGCTGGAATAAAAATTAGAGTTACAACAAACAACCATACCTTTATATTTGTTCTTACATATAAAAAGTAAATAGCATAGCTCACAAAACCCAAAACGAACAACGCAGCTAAATATTGAAAAATATTATCTAAATTCCAATTAAAATCAAAAAAAATACGCGTAATTTGCAATAACCAAGATTGAACTAAATTTGTTACAGGAATTGGCGCCTGTGTCCATTCAGTAGTAATATTAAATCTATAGAAATTAGTAGCAACAATAATCAACCAAGGACTAACAAACAAAAAACTAACTAACATCGCTGTTAAAAAAGCTTCTACAGTTCTTGTCAATTTAAATTTAGCTGTAGTAATTACATAAACAGCATGAGCAATTGCGACAAATCCACTCAGTAAAAATGTGTACATGCTTAATGCCAAACTCAATGCGTATATTCCCCAATTAAAAACAGGATATTTTATATCTTGCGATTCTTCAACTTTTATCGCACGTAATAAACAACCACTCGATAATAAAATAGTTACAGCCCAAAGAATATACTCACGCGCTTCAGTAGAATAAACAAATAATATTGGCGAACATAACGTTAATGCTACAGCAAAATAAGGCGCCCCTAATGGAACTCTAAACAATAAATAACACAACCAATACATAGAAGGAATTAACAATAAACTAATCACAGCAGATAAACATCTAATAGCTGTTACCGAGTTACCAAAAATAGCCACCCAAAACCGCGCCAATATATAATAAAGCGGTGGATGCTGAGGGTCTTCAATCGCCAAAGAGTTAATAGTATCAATCAAACCTCTATCATTATTAACACCTTGAAATTTAGCTAAACTATCGCTCGTAATTACACGACCATTAAACACTTCCCGCTTGACTTCACTTGCTGTATATCCCGATACTCGCAGCATTGTAAAAGTTTCATCATGCCAAAAAACTTTACCGTCTAGGTTCACGAAGCGAAAACACACTCCTAGCAGTAAAACCACAACAATAAAATACCGTAACCAATTAGGAGCAATTCGGAGATGCTTCATAAACCTTTATATAGCAATTGCAGTTCACATCTGAATTTAGCAAAGTTCACATGCTTCTCGAAGCTTGCTACAATAAGTTAGCATATCCCTTGCTTGTTACCAGCCGTTATGACTCGTGAAATAGTATTGCCTTCTTGGTGTAGTGATGAGGATTTAATGCAAATGAGCGCAGAAAATCCAGAAATGCGCTTTGAACGTAATGCTGACGGAACTCTAGAAACTATGTCTCCTACAGGTGGATTTTCTGGCAACAGAGAATTAAAAGCTGGTGCATCATTATGAAATTGGGTGGAAAGTCAAGGACTGGGTGAGGTATACTAAGAACGGTTTAGAAATGTCATTCTCAGCGTAGCGTAATGCGGAGCATTTGCCGCAGGCTAGAATCTCTAAGATGCTTCACTGCACTGCGTTTCGTTCAGCATGACAAAGTTTATATTTAACCCGTTTGCAGTATATTTGGCCCTAGTACTGGTTTTAGACTCAAAAACAAAGCAATACGCTCTCCTGATGCTGCGTTTGTCGCTGCAAAACGTTTACCCCAAGACTGGGAAACTAGAGAAGATCAATTTCTGGATTTGGCGCCTGATTTTATCATTGAAATCCGTTCTAGCACCGACAGTCTGGAAAAACTTAAGCGAAAAATGCAAGAATATATAGAGAAGAGACGTTACATGTAACGTCTTTACCCCTTATCATTAATGTCTCCTTAATCTGAGTTGAATAGATTAGAGGTAACTATCTCTTATATCTATGACACTGTGTATCAACCCAGATTGCCAACACCCAAATAACCCCGATACAGTTAAAGTTTGTCTGAGTTGCGGTAGTAAGCTTTTATTACTCGAAAGGTACCGACCTACTACTATTATTGGTAAAGGAGGATTTGGCAAAACATTTTTAGCTACTGACGAACACAAACCATCTAAACCTCGCTGTGCGGTTAAACAGTTAAGCTTTACTGGTACTGGGCAACTTGTCAATAAAGCAGTGGAGTTGTTCGAGCAAGAAGCAGTTGTTTTAGAATCTTTAGGCAACCACCCGCAAATCCCCACACTTCTAGCATATTTTACCCATGAACAACGGCTTTATATTGTTCAAGAATTTATAGAGGGTGTGACTTTAGAGCAAGAATTGCTTCAAGGCGCCTATAATGAAGTTAAAATTAGGTGTCTGTTACACGATATATTACCCGTTTTAAAGTTTGTTCACGAACATAATATATTACACCGTGACATTAAGCCGCCCAATATTATCATCCGGGCGAGTGACGGTAAACCTGTCTTAATTGATTTTGGTGTTGCCAAGGTTTTACAGTCATCAAGTTTTATTCAACAAGCAACCGCTCTTGGTACTTTACATTATGCGGCGCCTGAGCAATTTAGAGGCTCTGTTTTTCAAAATAGTGATTTATATAGCTTGGGTGTTACGTGTATTAGTTTAATTACGGGTGTATTCTCAGTTGAAAAACTTTATGATGGCACCAGTTCCAGTTGGTGTTGGCGTAACTTTGTACCTGCTACGTCTAACATTATTAGCGATGAATTAGGACAAATTTTAGATAAATTGCTACAATTTCAGCCAATACATCGGTATTCGTCAGCACAAGAAGTTCTGCAAGCGCTTTCGTTGTTACCACCTGTTAGTACACAGATACCGCCAACGCTACATCTAGACACATTGATTGCAGTTACAGTTCCAAGTAGTGCGAGTCAAACTTCTAAAATAGAAATATATTATATCAAACTTGAACTTTTACTTAAATCTCAGAAATGGAAAGAAGCAGACTTAGAAACTTGGAAATTACTATGCATGGCATTAAATAAACCTTTAGAAGCTAAGATAACAAGTAGTGAAATTAACTTGATTAACTGCGAACAATTACATAAAATAGACCAGCTTTGGATAGAAGCAAGTAATGGTAAATTTGGCTTTAGCATTCAAAATAAAATATTAGAGAGTGTCAGAAAAGACTACGTACTGTTTTGTCAACATGTACAATGGCAAAGCTACAACTCGATATTGTTCCACCAAAGTCTAAAATTCAGCAACGAAGCTCCACCCGGACACTTCCCTTCGCGAATTTGGGCTGAAAGTGATAAATATTGGCGTTACCTGGACATAATTGCTTTAAAGTTAGCACAGTGCAACGTCACTACCATTTAGCAAGTTTTACTCAACAATTCTATTTAATCTAATTATATGAATAAGGCTAAAACTTCATTAAAAGATACACAAGAAGCGTTAGAAACCGCTAAATATTCTTACGAAGAAAATCTCCGCAAGTTACAAAGCATTGAGCAACAAGCACATGCTGCTCAAGCATCCGGAGATGATGCAGGTGCAAAAAAACTGATGATGCAGGCAATTCAAGTTGAGGAACATCTTTCAGTATTGGATGCTGATATCAAATATTTAGAGAGTCTTCTGAACGAGAAACCAAAGCCAAAAAATTTCAATATCATCTTACTGTCGTTAATTCCACTCGCCTTGATATTATTCCTTGGCTTAGGCTATTGGTGGCATCTTACACAAAAGGCGCCGACTACTACAAGTTGTTTACCATCTGGCACCAAACTGCGAATTAATGGTTCCACCAGTATGGTAGGAATAAATCAAAAACTCAAAGGACTAATTGAGTCAAAGTGTCCTGGTTCGGTAATTGAAACTGCATCGAATGGTACAGATATAGGAATTCAGCAAGTTACCGCAGGTCAAGTGGATATAGCTGCTGTCTCACGACCGTTAAACGCACAAGAACAAGCAAATGGGCTAGTTCCCACTTTTGTCAAGCGTGATGCAATCGCGGTTGTGGTTGGTAAACAAAATCCATTTCAGCAAGGATTAACAACTGCCCAAGTCGCGGACATCTTTAAAGGTAATATTACCAATTGGTCGGCAGTTGGTGGTAATAATAGCACCATCCAAGTTATAAACCGAGCATCTGTTAGTGGTACGCATCACGCATTCGCTGAATTAGTTCTCAAAAATGCCGAATTTGGTACCACACCTAATATAACTACATATCCAACCGACGAAACAACTCCTATCCTCAAAAAACTCCAAACCGATGGTATTAGCTATGGTAGCTACAGTCAAGTAAATCAAAAGAGTGTACGAGTAGTCCCCATCAATGGTTTAATGCCAGACTCTCAGCAATATCCACTGCGGCGCCAGCTATTCTATATATATAGAGACCCAATGAGTCCTGCTGTAAAAACCTTCATGGGTTTTCTCAAATCACCCGAAGTTCAAAAAATCATCGACGAAAACTAGAAACCGGGTTTCTTTGCATAGAAACTGGGTTTCTTTGATATGCTGAAATGCAGTTTGAGTTAAAGTAAGCCGCTGTGAGCAGAATTCGCGAACCAATTGCTAGCCTCCTTCTTTATCATGCCTTCAAATGGTCGGTTGTGGCGCCTATGTTTCACGTATACTTCCGGGGACTAATTCATGGCATTGAAAATGTGCCACAAGAAGGTCCCCTGGTAGTAGTTAGTAACCACGCAAGCAATTATGACCCTCCAATTGTGTCGAATTGTGTTCGCCGTCCTGTAGCATATATGGCAAAGAAAGAGTTATTTGATATACCTTTTTTACGCAAAGCCATTCAGCTATACGGCGCCTATCCCGTCAGTCGTGGCAGCGCTGACACCAAAGCCATTCGTGCTGCATTGGAATACTTAGAAAACGGTTGGGCTGTTGGCGTATTTTTACAAGGTACACGTACCGAAACTGGTAAAATAACTGACCCCAAACGTGGCGCCGCACTACTCGCAGCCAAAGGTAATGCTCCCATACTACCTGTATGCTTATGGGGTACACAAGAAATTGAGAAAAAAGGCGCCATCCCTCGTCCAGCAGGTGTAACAGTACGAATAGGTCAATTAATAGAGGCGCCGACCTCTGGTAGTAAAGAAGAACTAGAAGAAATTACAAAAAAATGCGCCGACGCAATTAATGCGCTACATAATTTAGGAAGATAGTAGCCCACTAGATAGTATGGTGGGCATTGCCCACCCTACATTACTCCTATAGATAAATTCAAATACGCTCAAAGGAAGTACTCACGCACCCTTTAATTCTGCTAAGTTAGCTTCAAATTAAAAAAAAGCGATTAATACTTAGTATGACAGGGTTAGAAGCTAAAAATATATGGTCGCGACTTAGCAGTTCATCGTTAGTTCGCTTTCTGCTATTTGTTGCATGTGGGTGGGCAAGTGTTCAACTACTAGCTTATTTTGAATCGATAATTGTCATTTTTGCATTTGCCGCGATTATTGCTTTTTTACTTAGCTACCCAGTCAAATGGTTAACACGTTACATACCGCATAGTGTTGCGACAATATTAATTTTCTTAGTTAGCATGACTGTTATTGTAGGAGTAACTGTTACAGTTGGTTTGACGATTTTATCGCAAGGACAGCAGTTAATTGACAGCGTTACTCGGTTTTTAGATTCATTAGTACCCCTATCAAATAAGGTAGAAGAGTTTTTCCTTAGTCGTAACATCCAAATTGACTTGTCTGTTTTTGAGGCGCAGTTACGAAATCAAGCATTATCATGGTTAGCCACAAGTTTAACTATATTTCAAGGTTTTATCACAAATTTTGTTACATTTATTTTTATTGCAGTTGTTGCTTTTTTCATGCTACTTGATGGCGGTAAATTATGGGAGCTTATAATGAAAGCTGCACCCAAGCAACGAAGAACACATATCACAAAAATAGTTAGAAAAAACTTTTTAGGTTTTTTTCGTGGTCAGCTAATACTTACTCTGTTTTTAACTCTAAGTACGTTTATAGTATTTACTGTGCTTCAAGTTCCTTTTGCTTTAATATTATCTGTAATGGTTGGAGTTTTAGATATAATTCCAGGTATAGGAGCAACTTTAGCGGTTGCTTTGGTAACTTTAATTGTGCTATCTCAAAGTGTTTGGTTAGCATTACAAGTATTAGTCGCCTGTATTATTCTACAACAAATTCAAGATAATTTTATCTCTCCAAGGGTGATGCAAGGAGCATTAAATTTAAACCCTGTTGTCGTATTTTTTGCCTTATTAGTAGGTGCCAGAGTCGCAGGTTTATTAGGAATTTTTATCTCTATTCCCATTGCTGGTGTCATTGTCTCTCTATTTGAAATTGATGAAATGAAAGCAGAAGTTGAATAAATGTAGAGATGTGATAATATTCCGTCTGCCATACATTGTGAAAATAAGGTAAAATGAAAAATTAGTAATTAGTTAAGAATTATAAACAGTAGGATGTCAAATATTAGAACAGAGTTAATTGAAAACCTGGATGAGGCAGAATGGGATTGGCTAGTTCCTCATGCACAACGAGATGCAATTATTTTGGTGTCATCACATCTTGACCTTCTCGACGTTGGGGTTGCCATTGCATCTGATAGTACCAACGAAGTCCAAGTTTGGATAGACGAAGCTTTAATTACTAAACCCTCACCTCAACAACTCGGCACCTGGAATACTGACCGCACTAAACGGTTTGATACTTTAATCGTACAACCTTATGTGCTGGTTAAAGAGAAATAAATTATCAACGAGAAACCTGGTTTCTACGCCAAATCGTCATTTTTATTACATGTTATCAACGAGAAACCAGGTTTCTAATTACTTTAACTGTTCCCCTTTCGCTCCTGTGTAACCTGTGGTTAACCATAATATAGAGCGAACTCCATCGCGGACACTTTTTTGTATTGGTTCTGGGGGAACGTCAGAAGGTATAGACACTGCTTTAAAGCCAATTCCTCTACTACCCAATACAATTTCGCCGACAACCGACGCGCGTCGCATATGGTAATCTGAAGTTACCAAATATACTTTTCTAATCTTGCGTGCTTCGAGTTCATCGACAAGTGTAGTAAAGTTTGTTACAGTGTCTACAGCATCGTAATCTAAGTGTAGGCGCCTTAAATCTACTCCTTGCTTTGAAAATACTTTCTTTGTTGGCGCCTTTGGACTGCCACCAGATATCCAAATTGGTATACTAGGATGCTTTTTGGCAAACTGAGCAGTAAATTTTTCTCGTTCTAGGCTTTTAGTAGAGCCACCTAGAACTAAAATTGCTTCTGGTTGTATAAAAGTATTTTGCACTTCCCTGTAACCCAACAGCAACATTAGCGGTAGGGCAAGAATTGTAAACCGAGGAACACCTTTAAACACTAGCTTATTCAAGGTTCTATAACGTCTTGTTGTTTCTGCTGATGTCACAATTTTCTTTCAATAATATTAATACGTAGCTTGGGTTACGGCTTTGCACAACCCAACAAAACCAAAGCATATTATGCAGTTAGAGCAATTTAATATAAAAAATATAATCCTATAACCCGATGCACTCTGAATTGTATCCGCAACACGCGAAAATGCAAAGATTTGTATAATACTTTATTTTGTTTTATTCATTAAGCAGGACTGGCCAGCCTCGAACTGGCGACCTAGCGCTTCAGATTTGTGTGAGTTTCCCCACTCTCCGGACTATATCTTCACCATAGGTATTTAATAAAAACCTTTAGGTGGTGGCTGTTTAGTCTCTAGACCTTCCTATGTATACACAGATGAATCTGTGTATTACGAACAGGCTTGGCTTGGTATTACCATGAAGTACTACATCGCACTTTTTAGGCTTCACCGAGTTTAACCACATTCACGCACAAAGTTTCCTTTGTGGTGCCCGATTATTCAGGAGGCGCTCGCTCTATCCATCTGAGCTACAGCCCCAAAAGAGTTGTTACACAGATTATAGCAGCTAAGGAGGGCATTGCCATGCATTATCCCAAGGACTACCGCCTACTTCTAATCCACACAGGTTACTAGTCGCTTTCAGGATAATTTTTGCTTCGCTACTACCTAATTCTCGAAGTTCTAAAGATAACATTCCCTGCATAGTGTCACTACAGCAAAAAACCAAACCGTTATAAGAAGGCGCTCGTAAGCGAGTTCCTGGTAAGTCAGTTGTACCAATCAATTCAACTTCATACTCAGAGTTGCGTGCGCGTATTACCCAGCGTCCCCAAGGTGAAATATCCCATGTAACTTTTGAGTTCCAAGGCACAAACTCGTAAAATTTACCTTTGTAATGAATGCCAACCATTGCGACTGACTCCATCCACCATAAAACACCACGTCTTCCACCACCAGCAGTTAACGCCAAGTCTGGTTCATTATCAAAACAATTACAGTTTACCCAAAACCATCGAGATGGGAAGGCGCCACCCCAATTTTTTTCACCGTAAGCGGGAGCATTAGTAAATTCGTAGCGTTGACCATTCCAGTCTATCCAACCAGTGGCAAGCCCATGTGCCATTAAAATTTGCCATCCCGGCTCAAATATTTGTAGCGATGATAAAAAACCAGCAGTTGACTGTTGAGGTTGTCCTGCACTTCCCCATCCATATATAGGTTCAATTTCATATTGCCAGCGAGAATAATTACCAGTTGCAGGGTCTTGAATTATTCCCTGATTTAAAGTCGCTGTAGCTTGATAACCAGATTGAACGTGATGCTCAAACTCACTTGGAACTAAATAAAGCGGTTGCGTAGATAAATTACTTTTACCCCAATGTCCCAAAGCTAACACGTCTCGACTCGCCCAAAATTTACTCGTGTCAGGAAAAGTTCGCCATAAATACTCATCATTCGGACCCAAAATCTGTGCGGCGCCTCCACTGTGAGGTTTTCCACCAACTGGGTCTTCGATGGAATACATGAACGCAAAAGTTTGTCGAACTTCGGGAATTGTAACGCGATAATACCAACCCTCAAAAAAGCGACGGTCACTCCCAGTGTGATGATAACCGCTGTGGGGTGTTTGGATTGACAGAAGCGAATTTGTTCTTGTAGATAACATGGACTTGTTTGGCTGACTTTTAAAAAAACCCTTGAATTACTTAAATGGGGTATTTACTCCAGAGTAACTGACAACAAACTCTGAACGCTCCCTACCTTGGGATGTTTTTTTTACCAGCAACAGACTTGCTATGCCATCATGACTAAACGCAACACTATTGATTTTCTCGAATATCTGTTGTTGGGACTCTGTATATGGGGTGCGTTCGCAGCGTTCATCAGTCAAGAGTATTCTTACGCCATTTTTCCTTTGACCCTCGCCATTGCATTAAATGTAGCCAATCAACAGCGTCTGCGCTTCTTACAACGTTCCTGTGAAAATTCAATCGGACAATTAGGACAACCCAACCCTCAATTAAGCTTAACGCAACAGCAAGTTGAGCAACTGCGTAACCAAGAGAAACAAGATATAGAAGCAATCAACATACGTTTAAAACAACTCGAATCGTTCCGTATTGAAATCTCTAAAACTCAGCAAACCCAGCAGAACACCGTGAATGCTATCAACCTGCGCTTGGCTCAAATTGACAATATTGCCCAGCAGTTAAACGCTACACAACGACTATTAGAGGAAATGCGCTCCTCACAGCAGCAGAATATTGATTCTATAAATCAGAGATTAACGCAACTCGATGCTTTAACCAAACAAGCAAATCCAAATGCGCTTAATCAACGTTTGACTCAAATCGATAATATTGCCCAGCAATTAAATGCCACACAGCAGTATCTTGAACAGTTACGACAAAACCAGGTACAAAACGTCAATATTATTAATCAGCGCTTAACTCAAATCGATGGTTTTACACAACAGCTAAATTCAACAAAGCAACAGGTTGAGCAGTTACATAACCAGCAAATAAACATTCAAGAAATCAATCAGCGTTTTGCTCAGGTAGATAATGTGACACAACAAGTAGTGAATACGCAAAAGCAACTAGAGGAGATGCAAAAAAGTCAACAGCAAAACGTGCAAGCGATAAATCAAAGATTAGCTCAAATCGACTCACTAACTCGACAAATCAATACAAACTCAAATAAACAAGCAGAGCAATACCAAACAAATCAGCAACTCAACATTACTGCATTAGTGAGTGGATTTAACCAACAACTAAGCGCAACACAACAGCAAATTGAAGAATTACAAAAAACCCAGCAGCAAAATACAGAAAATATTAATCAAAAATTATCAGCCCTAGATATATTTACTACAGAATTAAGTTCTACATTAGCCAAACAAATCGAGCAGTTACAAACGAATCAACAAGTTAATGTCAATGCAATTAATCAGCGATTAGCACAAATAGATAATATCGCGCAAAACTTCAATTGGATTCGCACTTCAATTCAAGAACTACAGCAAACTCAGCAGCAAGCGAATCAAAAAACGCAAGAAGACATCTCGCAAATAAAATCTCAAATCGCGCGACTATCAGGTAGACTAGAGCCAGAAAATACAACCACTAAACCTTCCGTAGCTCAACAAGAAGCAAAAGCTAATGTAGCACCAACACCACCTCAACCAACACCACCTCAACCAACACCACCTCAACCAACTACCACAAATCAACCTGTAATCTCAAATCAATCTGTATCTCCCCAACAAGTTACCACTTATCAACTTCCTACAACTCTCAAACAACATTCTGACTTAATATTATCAATAGCATTTAGTCCAGATGGAACATTACTAGCTAGCGGTAGTTGTGACGAAACAATAAATATTTGGAATTTAGTTAACCAAAAATACAATACAATTTCCGGACATAAACAAACATCATCTTCTGGTGGAGTAAACTCAGTTGTATTTAGTCCCAATGGTCAAATATTAGCTAGTGGTAGCGACGATGCAACAGTTAGATTATGGAATGTGCAAACCGGAGAAGCAATTAACACATTTAACGGACATGACGACCGAGTATACTGCGTTGCATTTAGTCCAGACGGTCGCATTATTGCCAGTGGTAGTAAAGACCAAACCGTTAAACTATGGACTATAGACGGTAGAGAAATAGATGTCCTCAAAGCTCATTCCGATGATGTCTTATGTTTAGCCTTTAGCCCAAACGGTAAAATATTAGCCAGCGGCGCCGGAGGGTATGATAACACAATTAAGATTTGGCACCTTGAACAACATAAATTCTTGACTATTGCAAAACATACCGATGACATCAGCGCACTTGCCAGTAGTCCAGATGGTAAAATCTTAGCAAGTGGCAGCTGGGATAAAACAATTAGATTATGGAACTTAGAAAACGGTAGAGAAATAAATACCTTCACAGGTCATGAAGACCGTGTTTATACTGTAGCCTTCAGCCCCAACGGTCGAGTTTTAGCAAGCGGCAGTCGTGACAAAACAGTAAGACTTTGGCAAGTTGATACAGGAACCTTACTAAAAACCTACACAGGACACGAAGACCGGGTATTTAGCGTCGCATTTAGTCCCGACGGTAAAATTCTTGCCACAGGTAGCGCAGACCGCACAATTATGCTGTTACCCGTTGGCGATATAGTCGGAAATGGCGCCGGTAGAACAAGTCAAATACCAAGACGAGGCAAAGCAAACGACTAATTTGTTACAATATGTATGTAGCATCTAACTACATTACTGCCTGTGAGCTACTTTGACACTCTCAGCCGCTTTGGGTCTGAGATTCTGCGGACAGAGTAGCCTGTAACAGAGGCTCCTTACGCGGAACATGCCACAATCTCACTCTCGCTGCGGATGTCAATGTCCGCCTACCCAGTCTGCTTAAGTCAATGCTTAAGTTACTGGCTACTTTTCTTAAAATATTTGCACTGCCGTTTAAATCGGCATTGACAATTGAGTTATCAGCAGATTGGTACAAGCCACGTTCAACACGCTTACCCGATGCTTTCCACCCTTCTGGTTTGTTACCAAAAACGGGCAGGGAGTCTCCATCTAAATAGCTTGCTTTTGACGTGTAAGATTCTTCAGTTACCTGAAATCTAATACCATGCTTTTCACAAAATTGTTTTAATCGGTCTTTGAGCTTTCCTAATGGCATCTGAACAAATTTCTGATTTTGAACTCGTCCAATATTGGCGTTAGCTTTAAAACCTTCATTCCAACCAATTACTAATGTTCCAATGCCAAATTTTAAGCAGTGGTCAATAATTAGCTTTGCCGCTTTATTAATCCCATCACGCATTTGGTGATTGCGTTTACGGGTAACGCGGTCTAGCCAACTATCCCAGTATGCTTCTGGTTTGCCTTCTTTGCGTGTAGCTACTTTTTTGTTCCATAACTGATTCATTGCCTTTAATGCACGGGCATCAATCAGTAAAGAATTTCCTAAAGTATCAACACAAGCCGCTAAATTATCAGCAGTACCTAAGTCAATAGACAAAGCTTGATTAATATCTAATTCATGCTTTTGTGCTGTAACTTCGTAAGACATTTCAAGGTAATAAGCACCATTTTTCGGCAGAATGGTAAACTCTTTAACCTTTAAATAGTCAATGTTCGTTGGCATGGGAAGAAAAAACTCAGATATCCCAAACCATCTTCTAATGGTTAAACCTAGAGAAAATCTAAGCTTGTCATCAACTAAAGTTGGTCTTTGTCCTCCTGAATTTGGGTAAGCCACTTTATATAATTTAGAACCCGTTAAATAGTCTGGTACTTGTGGCTTAAAATGCAATTGACCTTGAAAGTACAAAATTCTTAACTCTTTAAAAGATTTGAATGCTTCTGTTACTGACATTAGCGTCTGCTGCATCGGCGTTGATGGCAGAGACTGAGCTACTAATGTTTTAGCAACAGTCGGCTCAAAAGCTATATCGTATTTACCTGTTAATACTTTGCCTGTCTTAAAAAATGTCTGACGTGCAAAGTAAACCGCATTGTTATACAGCTTACCCGACTGTTCGCACAAATACCTTAATATTGCTTGTGTTTCAATATCTGGCTTTAACAGAACTTGCTGCACTCCCATTGATTTTTTTTCTTTCTTTGCCATTGCTCGACCTCAATGTTATATTATTAGTATACTAATATATATACAGAATTGCAATGGTATTCAAGAAAAAACACAAATTAGGTTTTACAAGTAGTCAACCGTTTGATAAAGACCCCGTATGCTTTAAAGTGTTGCCAGGAGTCAAAGATAAATTAAAAGTCATTCCTAATTGGCAGGAGCGATTAAGAGCGGCAGTCGATAAACTAATAGAAGAAGCAAAGATTCAAGGCGACTAAAGTCGCTTGCGTCGCTTCCCTAGGATGGGCTAAAGCCCTCTGAGTTTCCCGCATACCAGGTAATATTATGAGCAACCGCATAGATATTAATCGTGCATATGAAGTTCTCGGATTATCACCCGGTGCATCACAGGAAGAAATAAAGCGTGCATACCGTCAACTAATAAGAATATGGCATCCCGATAGTATTGCAGACCCAGTAAAAAAGCTCGAAGCCGAAGAAAGAACCAAAATAATCAATACAGCATATAGAACACTCAAATCATATATACCTACTACACAAGAGGCGCCTAAACCCAAACGTACTACAGTAAATACTCAATCCAAAGCATCAAGCGCAGAGAGATTTTATCAATCAGGGGTTGCAAACGTACAACTGAGCAAATACGAAGAAGCCCTAAATGACTTTAGTCAAGCAATTCGGCTCAACCCTCTTTATATAGAAGCTTACAAATATAGAGGACTTGTTTGTTCGCAACTTGGCTTAGAACTGCGTGCGACTGCTGACTTAACAAAAGCAGCAGAACTCGAACGGCGCCTACACGGTAAACATACCAGACCCCCAGCGGCGCCTGCAAATTATAAATACTCATACTACCGTAAGCCTAAACCCTTTCATCAAAGGGTGTGCCAAGCCCTAAAAAGCTTGTTTAGATTAAAAAAACGTTAACAAAACTTTATGTAATATCTAAGCAATCACTATCATATATATAAAGCTAGTTGGCAAAACTTTGCAGAAAGTAAACAGCCATCACAAATGGTAAATATGTGAGATTTTCCCAGAAAGAAGTGCTAACTTAAAAACATGGCACAGAGAACTTCAAGTTTCAATCAGTCAATAGATTGATGTTAAAGCCAGTGCCACCTTGCTTTAATATCGCCGCAATCACTGTTCTATAGTCGCATCCTTCGATAAATGTGTTTTCGCCTTAAGTTCGTTTCATTGTTTTTGGAGGTTATTGAACGCACAGCCAAAAATGCCTGCCTAGCTAAAAAAAAGGATGTACAGCATTATAGAAAACAAATTGCGATGTATTTGTCCACACTAGTAAAGTAATTCTCCTGCTAATTTTTAACTACTACAAATTCATTCCACATATAGTAAACCGCTGTAAGCTACTGATGAAATTCGGTCGTAGCATACAGCGGTTAACTCTTGATTTAGTGCTGAGTAAGAGTGATGAGTGGAAAGTGCTGAGTGCTGAGTAATATTTACAATTCCTAACTCCTAACTCCTAATTCCTAACTCCTAACTTCTAACTCCTAACTCTACTCAGCACTCAGAACTCAGCACTTTTTACTTTTTATTACGCCCACAACAAGCAGCGTACCTAAAATAACAGACGGTTCAGGAACTTCACGGGTATTAGTACTAGATTTAGAATTTAATACAAACGCGCGTTCGACTGGTGCGCTGCTTCTCGACCAGTTCTCGAAGTTGCCTAGGTAAGCACTCATGCCATTAGTGCCAAAACCTTTATCTGTGGTTTCCCAGTAAATTTCATCACGGTCAAATTTATTAGAAAGGTGTAAACCCAACCAATAGGTAGTGTCCGCAGCTATCTTCACTGGCTTTTCTAAATCAAACGAGTAACTATACTCGTCATAATAATTAAACAGCGAACGATTTGTAGCTTTCTTTACTACATTAGCCCCAATACCTGAAACAAAAGGTTGTGTATCAGGTTGACCATCAATATCTTCAAATAAAAAATACTTAAGAGTACGATCCCATTTAGATTTAGGCGCCTCAACAGTCCAAAACTGAATATTATCCAACAAGCTATCTTGCTTAACAGCAAAGTCTTCCGCTTGTATCCATAAAGTAGCCTCTCTTCCAGCAGTTAAACTAGGCGCCCCATCATCAAACAATACTTTTGGCTGCGTAATCAGCTTTTGGGCAAATATACCTTGAGTGGCACTTGCCCTTCCAGTTTGTAACAAACCTAATGCAGCAAATAACACTCCAATACAAACAGGGAAGAACTTATGCGGAATAGTTAGCCGAGTCATTGATTATCTCCTGAAACCAGGTCATTTTACTGGTAGACTTACCCGGCAGTAGTCGCGTGCTAGCATCCCCCTGTGGTAAACATACTTGTTTATCACTACTTAATAAATACAAGTTTTTACGTATAAATACAGGATACATAAGTTTATTTAAATAATTATCTTTTCCCCATAAACATTCCTTCTCAGCACTCATCACTCAGCACTCAGCACTTTCCGACTCTCCCCTTGCCCTCACAGGCTCTTGTGCGTCACAATAAAAATAAAAGTTGTAATTTGTCTTAACAATGGCGCAAGCAAAAATTTCTCAAACTCTTGACACTCCTCAAATTACGACGAACCCCAACGGTTATGACTACGACTTAGTAATCGTTGGTGGTGGAATTGTCGGTTTAACCCTAGCAAGCTCTCTTAAAGATTCAGGGTTAAATGTTTTGTTAATAGAAGCTCGTGTAGAATCAGCAGCAGTAATGAAAGGACAAGCGTATGCAGTACATATGCTTTCGGCTTTGATTTACGAGGGAATAGGGGTTTGGAAGAAGATTTTGCCCAATATAGAGACATATCGACGGGTACGTTTATCAGATGCAGATTATTCTGGTGTAGTAGAATTTAGCACTAGTGATATAAATAAAGATGATTTGGGATATGTAGCAGAACACCAAGCACTGCTATATCCATTACAAGAATTTGTTAAAGACTGTTCTAACGTCACAGTACTTTGTCCAGCAGAAGTTATCGAGACAAAATACTTAGCAGATGCTGCTGTCACAACTATTAAAGTAGCAGACGAAATAAAAACGATACGTAGCAAATTATTGGTAGCAGCAGATGGTTCGCGTTCACGTATTCGTCAAGCTGCTGGAATTACAACCCGTGGCTGGAAATATTGGCAATCGTGTATTGTGGCTTTTGTAAAACCAGAAAAATCGCACAATCAAACCGCATACGAAAAATTTCAAAAAAGCGGACCCTTCGCGATATTACCATTACCAGGAAACCGTTGCCGAATAGTTTGGACGGCGCCGCATTCTGAAGCGAAAGCATTATGTGCTATGAACGACGAGGAATTTTTAGCCGAGTTGCAAGCACGTTACGGCGACCATATGGGTAAACTAGAGTTGCTAGGAGAGCGTTTTGTTTTCCCAGTACAGTTAATGCAAAGCGATAAATACGTTAAAAACCGTTTAGCATTAGTTGGTGACGCTGCTCACAACTGTCACCCAGTTGGAGGACAAGGTTTAAATTTAGGCATTCGTGATGTCGCAGCATTAGCACAAGTCATCCAAGAAGCGCATTCAAAAGGTCAAGATATAGGCAATATTAAAATATTGAAACAATACGAACGTTGGCGCCAATTAGAAAACTTAGCAATATTAGGTTTCACAGATATATTAGACAGAGTATTCTCCAATAACTTTTTACCTATAGTTATAGTACGGCGCCTGGGTTTACTCGCCATGAAATACATACCTATAGTTAAAGTCCTCTCCCTAAAACTCATGATTGGCTTACTAGGAAAAACTCCCAAACTAGCCCAAAGATAAATTGAAAAATCCCCCCTAACCCCCCTTAATAAGGGAGGGAAAGAGTGTTTTTAAGCCCACTTTAATACAGGAAAAAAAGAGTATTTTTAAGCCCACTTTAATACAGGAAAAAAAGAGTATTTTTAAGCCCCCCTTATTAAGGGGGGTTGGGGGGATTAAACTTAATTTATAATAGAAACCTGATATACTTTATTAATTTTTTCCAATTTCAAAACTTTGGAGTTAGTTAAAAACTT
Source organism: Calothrix sp. PCC 7716 (assembly GCF_019977735.1). Lineage (GTDB taxonomy): Bacteria > Cyanobacteriota > Cyanobacteriia > Cyanobacteriales > Nostocaceae > Dulcicalothrix. The sequence continues at coordinate 4,336,037 of NZ_AP025018.1, forward strand.
CATAAAATTACCACTTAACTTCAGCTTTTTTAAAGCTTTAGTAACACCTTCTTTATGACGTTTGGATATTTTGTAACTTTAATTTGATTATCTTGTTTTATGACTCGATATACTTCCAACTCTTGTTGCAACAAGCAATTACATAAACTTAGCATTACTGCATCTGAAGAACAAACAAAAACAGTTTTGGCTTTTGGGTATAATTCGCGCAATTGACACCCAAAGGTAATCATTTTACCATCTGCTGCATCTTTGGCGCCAGGTACTTGAATTAAGTCATATCCTCGTTCATACAACGACTGGTCTATATTTCCCAGCGTGCGCCAATTAGCAAAAGCAATTTTACAAGTAATTTGAAACGAGCATTGTTGTTGCAAAAAACCTTCCATTTCTGGCGATAATTGAAGGTTTTCTGCATCGAGTAACAAAACCGCAATTCCTTTACTGCGAACAGTTGGCATTAGCTCCTGTATCATCATATCCAATTGGATACCAAAATTATACCTTAAGTTTTAATCCATAAAATTGATAACCGCAAAACTACTAGTTAAATTTATTCGTAATTATCGAGAGTAAGTAGAAACGAGAAATTAAACTTTTATAAACTGTGTTAGCAATACACATATTTTGGGAATACTAAAAGTGTGAAAAGTATAGACGAGTCTATTAAATTAAGAATATTGAGATATTACAGTGCAAAAATCTTTTAAACAACCCAAATTTCTAAAAAACATACCCCTACGTTTAATTCTTGTTATTCCATTTGTCTTGCAAATTTTTGCCGTTGTAGGGTTAGTAGGATATTTCTCATTTATTCGAGGGCAAAAAGCAGTTAACGACCTTGCGAATCAATTAATGGACAAAACTAGTAAACAAGTTGATATACATTTAGATAATTACTTGGCATTGCCATTACAAATTACTCAGATGAATCTTAATGCCATTACAACTGGAAACTTAGATATAAATAATCAAACAGAGAGTGAACGCTACTTTTGGCAACAAGCTCAAGCTTTCAAAAATATGAGTTATGTTGGTTATACCTTAAAGGATGGTACAGAAGCAGGCGCCGGACGTTGGATAAAAGGTTTAGGTGTTGTAATCTACGAAAATGTAAAAGGTTCGGGCAAAGCATCTGATTTTTCTACTGATGCACAAGGTAATCGTAACGAACGCTTACAAAGTTATGATTATGACCCTCTCGCTCAACCTTGGTACAAAGAAACTGTTAGCGCGGGTAAGCTAACTTGGAATGAATTATATGTAGCTTTAAACACTAATATTGAGGTTACTCAAGCCGGAAAAACCCTTAATACCAATGTTGACAACTCGCTACAATATTATGTGGCTGTCGCTGCTAGGGCGCCTTTTTACAATAAAAATGGTAATTTACTAGGCACTATAGGTGTTGATTTGTTACTAACAGACATCAGTAATTTTTTGCATGATTTAAACGTTAGTCAAAAAGGCCAAGCCTTTATTATAGAGCGAAATGGTTTTTTAGTAGGTACATCTACAACCCATCCAATGTTGTATAAGGTTAAAGATACAGCAGAAAGATACAGCGCCCTTAAAAGTCCTGACCCTATTATTCGCACGGTTGCTAATGGATTACAAAAACGATTTGGTAACTTTAATAACATTCAAGCCGTTCAAAATAGTCAAGATATTGATATTACTTATAAGGGAGAACGCTATTTCGTTAGAGTCACTCCGTGGCGTTCTGGACATGGGTTAGATTGGCTAATGGTTGTAACTGTACCAGAATCTGACTTTATGGCAGAAATTAATGCCAATAATCGTGCAACTATTTTATTATGTTTGGCAGCATTAGGCATTACTGTACTATTAGGAATATATACAGCAAGCTGGATTACCAAACCAGTTTTACAACTATCTCAAGCCACAGAAGCAATTTCTACTGGAGAATTAAATCAAATTGTTAAAGAAAGTAAAATTCGTGAACTTAACGTTCTTTCTCTCTCTTTTAACCGCATGGCACAACAGTTACGTTCTGCTTTTAGTGCCTTAGAAACTAGCAATGAAAAACTTGAAAAAACTAATGCTGAATTAGAAACGCGCGTTATTGAAAGAACCAAGGAACTAGAAAATACACTTCATGAATTAAAACAAGCTCAAGCTCATTTAGTGCAAACAGAAAAAATGTCAGCATTAGGGCAAATGGTCGCAGGTGTTGCTCACGAAATAAATAATCCTGTTAGCTTTATTTATGGTAATTTAGTTCACGTCAATAATTACACGCAAGATTTATTTAGACTTATACAAGTTTACCAAAATGCTTTACCTAATCCACCAGATACGATACAAGAAGTCATTGATGAGATTGAGTTGAATTTTATTGAAGAAGATTTGAATAAAACTTTTAGCTCGATGCAAACAGGCGCCAAGCGAATAAAGGAAATTGTTCTTTCATTGCGTAACTTTTCCCGTTTGGACGAGGCAGATTTTAAAGAAGCAGATATTCATGAAGGTATAGATAGTACATTAATGATACTAGAATATCGTCTCAAAGCACAGCCTTATCGTCCAGAAATTCAAGTCATTAAACAATACGATAAATTACCGTTAATTAAATGCTATGCTGGACAATTGAATCAAGTATTTACTAATTTGCTTTTCAATGCAATTGATGCTTTAGAAGAAGCTATTTCTCAAAATAGAGATATAATTCCTACTATTACAATTTCTACTTACATAACGGAAAATATTATCTCTATATCTATTATTGATAATGGTAAGGGTATTGACGAAAGTATTCAAAGCAAGCTATTCGACCCATTCTTTACTACCAAACCTGTAGGCAAAGGTACAGGTCTAGGTTTATCTATTAGCTATCAAATTGTGGTAGAAAAACATTGTGGGCGCCTGTGGTGTGATTCGATAGCAGGTAAAGGAACCAAATTTGTAATCGAAATCCCTATAAATTTATCCTAATAGTATGGTGGGCACTGCCCACCATACAACACAGACAACTATTTTACATGTTGGAGTCGTTGTATTATTCTCGGCTGACACGAATCGTAACACTATCTGCGGTTACTGTTTCTTATGGTTCAATATTTACTGTTTTTGTGCGGATATCAACTCGTGCTTTTTGGTCTATAAATGGTAATATTTAATACATTTATTATACCATAACGCCCTTAGTTTTACCTAAACGAAAAATAACTCCGCGTTGATATTCTCTATCAAGCTTTATTCCTTATACAGAAAGGATTACTCAGAAAGTGAAAAATGTACCTATAAGAGTTCCCATAGATACTGAGGTGAGAAATGTATAGCTCTATTTTATACTTTCTATACTGATTGGATATTAATATTGTCTTAAAACAAATTAATAAAGATAATTTGTCAATTGATCCCCAAATCGCGCGGTAGCTTGTAAACTGTGTAGAGGTCACTCGGATGTTAGTTTAAGGAGATATTAATGCCAATTATAAAGTTAAGATTAAAATTAAAATTTTAGAATTTGGTTCTCCTTGGCTCCAGTGATGCTAAAGTTGCATTCAATAAACGTCGTTTTCAGCGGGTTGAAATGCTGAAGAAGCTACAAAAAAAGCAAATTTCTCTGATTGCGGGTGCTGGGTTGTGTGCCTTTCTAGCTGGAGCTTTGGTTTCAGCCCCTGAGATTGGCAAAAACTTTGGTAATTTGTTTAAATCTGGTAGGGACAAACCTGAACTCCTAACAGAAGAAACCAAAGCCAAATCAGCCGTACTACCTCTGGTTGTACAATCCCCGCAAGAACGGACGGCTAAACTTGAGGCTATTGCCAAAGGTTCTCCCTCAACTGACCGCAACCGCGCACGCTATCTATTAGCCAGCGATTTGATTGAAAGTAAAGATGCCAAAAACGCCCTAAAGCATCTTGATAAGCTTGAAAATGATTACTCACAACTGGCGCCTTACGTCATTCTAAGACAAGCACAAGCGCACGAAATGTTAGGAGAAGATGGCAAAGCGTCAGATTTACGACAAAAGGTAATCAAAGATTATCCAACGCACCCTGCTACAGCTAAAGCGCTTTATTTGATTAGCACTAAAGAATATCAAGACCAAGCAATTGCTCAATTTCCATCACATCCTCTAACTTGGGAAATTATCAAGAAGCGCTTGGGCGAAAATCCTAACCAACCACAATTGCAGTTAGCATTGGCAAAATACTCGTTTGACCAACCGGGTATCACTGAAGTTTTGAACAAACTTGTCAATGACCCAACTCTCAAACCCGAAGAGTATGAAATTTTGGGAACTGCATTTTGGGAAAATAATGAGTTTGGTAAAGCTTCAACCGCTTACAGCAAGGCGCCTCGTACTGCTCGCAATTTATACCGTGCTGGACGCGGTTTGCAAGTTGGTGGAGAGCGCGAACAAGCTGCTGCGACTTATCAGGCATTAATTAGAGAATTTCCAGAAGCGCGAGAAACCGGAACAGCGTTAATACGAATGGCAGAAATAACATCTAATAAAAAAGATGCTCTGCCATATCTTGACGATGTTATCAGTAAATTCCCTGATAAAGCAGGCGCCGCACTAGTTAAAAAAATAGAGATTCTCAAATCACAAAACGATGGCAAGGGTGCGGAAGCTGCACGCAAACTGTTAATTGACAAGTTTGGCAATACTGAAGAAGCTGCCGAATACCGTTGGAAAGTTGCTCTCGACAAAGCCAAAGCAAAAGATTTTAAAGCTGCTTGGCAATGGGCAGAACCAATTGCTACTAACAACCCCGATAGCATTTTGGCGCCACGAGCAAGTTTCTGGGTCGGAAAATGGGCTTCATTACTTGGTAAACAAAACGAAGCCAAACAAGCATATGAGTACACAGTAAGTAATTTTCCATACTCTTACTACGCTTGGCGTTCAGCAGGGCTTTTAGGGTTAAACGTCGGAAACTTCAACAACGTTAGAGATTTAAAACCTCAAATTGTCGAACTTGTTCGTCCTGTACCTACAGCAGGTTCAGAAACATTTAAAGAATTATACCTGTTAGGACAAGACCGGGATGCTTGGTTACAGTGGAACACCGAATTCCAAAACAAAATGCAGCCAAGTATAAACGAGCAGTTTACCGAAGGCTTAATGCAACTTGCAAGAGGTGAAAATCTTAAAGGTATTGACACAGTTTCGACGCTCGAAGACCGTGATGCACCTGAAGATTTAGCACAATATCAAACACTAAAAAAACAGCTGATCTATTGGCAAGCGCGCTACCCCTTCCCATATATTGACATCATCGAAAAATGGTCAGCGCAGCACAAAGTCAACCCATTGCTCGTGACAGCAGTAATGCGTCAAGAGTCCAGGTTTGAGAAAAAAGCTAAATCAACAGCAGGCGCCACAGGCTTAATGCAAGTAATGCCAGCAACGGCAGAATTCATTGCACCGCAAATTAAACAGGATATCAAGAACATACAACTTGAAAAACCTGAAGACAATATCATGCTTGGAACATGGTATCTAGGACATACCCACGACCAGTACAAAGAAAACTCCCTCCTGGCAATAGCATCTTACAACGCAGGCCCAGGTAACGTATCCAAATGGTTAACAACCTTACCAAAAGACGACCCCGACAACTTCGTCGAAAACATACCCTTCGACGAAACCAAAAACTACGTTCGTCAAGTATTTGGTAACTACTGGAACTATCTGCGTTTGTACAACCCTGAAATTTCGCAAATTGTCGCGAAATACTCAGCCGAACATCCTAAACTACCTCACGAAGGTTCACAAGACCAAGCAGCAACACAACAACCTGCCGCAGAAACACAACAAAAGACCGAAAAACCCAAACAATAATGTCATTCTGAGAATCTCAACTGTCATTCTGAGCGCAGCGTAAACGAAGTTTTCCCGTTATCCGAAGGATATCCCGAAGGGTAGGGTAGAATCTCAACTACCATTCACATTTTACGAGATGCTACCCTGCGGGAAATCCTGCGGATTACACTACGTTCAGCATGACATTTACTTCAAAAACCTCTCTGCTCGCCGTTCTTCTAGCATTTTTTCTACCTCCTTATCTGTTGGCGCTGGCTCCAGAGTTTTTAACAAACCTCGCATTCGTTCAATTGCCTTCGATTTTTCAGTTTGAGTATTGCTCATATTGGTAGTGATATTATGCTGTTATCATCTCAGGTGTGTTTTGGGGTGGCACAGGTTCAAATTGCAAAACCATGATTTGCTCTGGTCTAAAGTTATGTTGCCAAGAGATTCATAAGTCCGTCCATTACGCCCAGTAGATAATTTTCTCTACAACGATAATATATAAGAAGATTTTATAGAAAGTTTATAAAGTTTTGACCGTGCTGTGGGAATCCTATAAAAGAAGCGATAGTATGCAGCACAAGGTGAGAATATGCCTTTAACTTCGAGAGTCCCAGGTTATGAAATTACGGAAGTAATTTATGAAGCTGAGAATACAACAGTATACCGAGCCAAATCGCAAAAAAATGACCTGCCTGCAATTTTAAAGGTTGTAAAGGCAGAATTTTCAACCCCAGAGCAGGTTTATCGGCTAAAACGCGAGTTTAAGATTTGCGAAAACTTGAATTTGGAGGGAGTTGTCAAAGTTCACGGTCTAGAAAGCTCTGAAAATCAGCTTATTTTAGTAATGGAAGATTTTGGCGGCATTAGTCTTAAGGATTTTTTCTCCACACACACTTTATCCCTAGAAATTTTTCTTTTGATAGCCATACAGTTAGCAGAGTCTTTGGCATCTTTACACTCAAGACGCATCATCCATAAAGACATCAAACCTAGCAATATCATTATTAACCCACAAACGCTACAAGTCAAAATCACCGATTTTAGTATCGCTGCAAGGTTTCAAGATGTTGAACTTGGTAACTCAACTCAACTCGAAGGGACACTCTCATATATATCTCCTGAACAAACTGGACGAATAAACCGCAAAGTTGATTACCGTACTGACTTTTACTCGCTAGGTATAACATTTTACGAGCTTTTAACAGGACAGTTACCGTTTGCAAGTAATGACCCATTAGAAATTGTTTATGGACACACAGCTTTATACCCAACACCAATTCGAGAATTAAGTCAAAACTTGTATGACGAAATTCCCGAAGCTATTGAATCGATTATTACTAAGCTTATGGCAAAGAACCCAGACGCACGTTATCAAAACGCATCTGAGTTATTAACTGATTTACAGCAGTGTTTAAATCACTGGAAAACCACAGATAAGCTTACAAACAAAGTAATACTATCTAATAAGATTTGTGAAGTATCGAGTACTACAACAAGCAAAGAAGTTTTAGATTTAGCGACGGTTATCAAAGCAACAAGTGCAATATCAAGCGAAATAGTTCTCGATAAATTGCTTCTGAAATTGCTGCATATTATTATCGAAAACGCTTCTGCCCAAATTGGTTGTATTATTCTCGAACGTGATAACGAGTTATTTATCGAAGTCGCTGACACAAATCAAGATGTATCGGTAATTCAACTACAATCAACACCCGTTAATACTAGCAGCGATATTCCGGTTACAGTCGTTAATTATGTTGCTACAACTAAAAAATCATTAGTACTAATCGATGCGAGTCAAGAAGATATTTTTATAGAAGACCCTTATATTCTCAAGAAACAACCCAAATCTATTTTATGTACACCAATTTTTTACCAAACCAAATTTCTTGGTGTTGTTTACCTAGAAAATAACCATTATACAGGCGCCTTTACCCAAGAAAGACTGCAAATTCTTAAAGTTCTGACCTCACAAGCAGCTATTGCAATAGAAAACGCGCGTTTGTTCAGCGCAGAACAACAAAAATCTCAACAGCTTGCTGAATCATTAAATAAACTAGCACAGCAAGAAGAACAATATCGTAATGTCTTTGAAAACACTATCGACGGTTTAGCTATCTACGATTTAGAGTTGGGTAAATACCTTGCTGTCAATAAAGCTCTGTGTGAAATTTACGGTTATGAAGCTTCCGAATGGTCAAATGTTCAAACCCTAGATTTTATTCACCCCGACTCCCAATATGTACTTGCTGACTTTCTTGATTATCTCAACGCAGGTAAAGAATTTTATTGTGAAGCTTTAGTTATTCGTAAAGATGGAAGATTAATAGACGTTGAAGTCAAAGCTAATGCTATTACCTATAACGGTAGACGCTGTGCATTATCAGTATCGCGTGATATTACAGAACGTAAACAAGTGGAAGCTGAACTGCGGCAAAAAGAAGAACAGTATCGAGGAATTTTTGAAACAGTCACCGATGGTATTGGTATTTTTGACATTGAAACCGGAAAATTGCTAGCGTCAAATCCTGCTTACTACACAATGCATGGTTATACTTATGATGAATTTATACAATTAAATCCTTTAGAATATATACATCCAAACTCGCATCATTTATTTGGCGAGTGTATCAACGCTGTAAAATCGGGTCAACCATATAGTTGTCTAGGAACAGATATCCGCAAAGATGGTACGTTATTAGATATTGAAGCTAAAGGTATACCGTATTTGCTAAACAACAAACCTTGTATTTTATCAGTAGTACAAGATATTACAGAACGCAAACGCACGTTAGAAGCACTCTCACAACGCTCTCAAGAACTCTCTCAAACCTTATTAAAACTCCAGCGTACCCAATCTCAACTTGTCCAAACCGAAAAAATCTCTCAACTTGGACAACTCGTAGCAGGTGTTGCCCACGAAGTAAATAACCCCGTTAGTTTTATCAACGGTAATTTAGCCCATGCGAAACAATATATTGAAGACCTAGTTAACCTAGTCAATTTATACCAAGAAAAATACCCCAACCCTGACAGCGAAATAGAAACCGAAATCGAAAATATCGACCTTGACTTTCTACTCCAAGACCTCCCCAAACTAATCATCTCAATGAAATTAGGCACCGACCGCATTCGTGATATAATGCAGTCGCTTCGTAACTTTTCGCGTTCCGATACAGGTGAAAAAACTCAAATTGATATTCATCAAAGTATCGACACAACTTTAATCGTACTCTCTCACCGTCTCAAAGCAAAACCCGAACGCCCAGTAATTCAAATTATTAAAGAGTATGCAAAATTACCATTAGTGCCGTGTTTTTCTGGTCAAATTAACCAAGTATTTATGAACTTACTAGCCAATGCTATCGATGCATTAGAAGACTCAAATACTGGTAAAACTTACTTAGAAATCGAGAAAAACCCTAATCAAATTAAAATAAGCACCGAACTAATAAACGATTCTACACCTTACATTCAAATTAAAATTGCCGATAATGGTTTAGGCATGACTGAAGAAGTGCGTCAAAAATTATTTGATGCATTCTTTACCACCAAAGTAGAAGGCAAAGGAACAGGTTTAGGACTATCAATAAGTAACCAAATTATTACAGAAACACATAATGGCAAACTAGAATGTTTTTCATCACCTGGAAAAGGCGCCGAATTTGTTATCAAACTCCCACTCACTAATTAACATATATTTACGGCTTTAAATATTACGCCACTCTCGCAAAGCAATTTTTGAAGCTTCCCTAACAACAGAACTTAAATCACAATGGTACAAAGCTGCACAAGAAAAAAAGCCAATCTCTACAATATAAGGTTTACCCTCACAAATACAAAGGTCAAGTGCCCAAATTGAATCAGGTTGCCAACCACATGCAATAACCTCTTGGGCTAATAAATGTACTTGTTCTGGCATTCCTTCAGTATAAAAAGGTTTACCAAACTTTCTATACTGAGAGGCGCCAACAATCTTTCCATCACTAACAATAACTCGCCACTCACCATCAATTTGTCTTTCTTTTGCCACAACAACCAGTATATTTTCATCCTCAACCGGAAGGCGCCGCATAAATTCCTGTAGTACACTTATTTCCGACAGTGAATATACATTTCCAGCAAACAGCTTAAGCGGACTATCAGGACGAACGAACAAACGTTTGGTTTCTTGAGCTAAATTATGAAGTCCTGGGTCTCTATTGGCAACTCGATAACATAAATCTTTCAAAGGAAAAATATAATAAGGGGTGTTTAGCAACCACTTGGATAAATACTGATAATAATTCGTGCAATAATAATTCTTAATTTCACCAATTACTCCAGGCGCCCAAGGTAAAATCAAAATTTTAGAAGCTACATGAATAGAGCCGTAAAATAATATACATTTTTCTTGTGGGAAAAAGTGTGTAAAATCTGTATCTTCTTTAGCATAATCAATGACTCTTACTTGATGTCCTTGATTTTTAATCTCTGAAACTAGTGGAATAATCGAACTTCCAAACACACCATCTTCAACAATCCAATTAACCATATTACATTAAGGTGCCTTTCTAAAAAAAGATAAGCTTTTAAATAATATCTAAAAAGAGAATCTTGTGGGATGGGCATCCTTGCCCGTCCCTTCATAAAACTTAAAACCCTCACCAAAGAACTACAAAACCTCTCTCTGTGTCTCTGTTCCTCTGTGGTAAAAAAGAAGTTATATATATAGATAAGAAATTAGGGAATCACTGCACAGGCAGGATGCCTGTGCCACAATATTAACTGTTGCTGGCTAATTGTGCGTGCTGGCGTTGCTGCTGACTCGAAGCATACAACCTATTCAGTGCATTCACGTATGCTTGTGCTGACGCCACAATAATATCGGTATTTGCTGCATGACCAGAAAATACTCGTCCTTCATGTTGTAAACGAATTGTTACCTCTCCAAGCGCATCAATTCCGGCTGTCACCGATTGTACAGAAAACTCGATTAATTGATTAGGTACATTCGCCACGCGGTTGATAGCTTTATAAATTGCATCAACTGGCCCTGTTCCTATTGCCGCATCCGTTAACTCTTCCCCATCTGGGTTACGTAATGTAACGGTCGCAGTTGCCCGTGCGTGGTCTCCACACGACACCTGTACTAATTCAAGTTTAAATAACTCCGGCGCCTGTTTGATTTCATCGTTAACTAATGCTTCTAAGTCCCAGTCGGTTATTTCTTTCTTTTTATCAGCGACTTCTTTAAATCGAACAAACGCTTTATTTAAATCTGTCTCTGTTAACTCATAACCTAATTCTTTCAACCGAGTTCTCACTGCATTACGCCCAGAATGTTTACCTAAAACTATTTGGTTCTCAGTTAATCCAATCAACTGAGCATCCATAATTTCGTAGGTAAGTTTATTTTTCAAAACTCCATCTTGGTGAATACCTGACTCATGAGCAAAAGCATTTGCGCCTACTATAGCTTTATTTGGCTGTACTAACATTCCCGTTAAACTAGACACTAAACGAGATGTCTTATATAGTTGACGTGTATCAATATTTGTTAATGGTTCAAGAGAATTTGCAGGTCTTCCTAAGAAGGGGTTAAAATACTGCCGACGTACATGTAAACCCATCACTAATTCTTCGAGTGCGGCATTACCTGCACGTTCACCAATGCCATTAATTGTACATTCGAGTTGACGGGCGCCGTTTTTGACTGCTTCTAAAAAGTTCGCTACTGCCAAACCCAAGTCGTCATGACCGTGAACAGAAATTATCGCTTTGTCAATATTGGGGACATTTTCTTTTATCCCTTTTATTAATGCTCCAAACTCACTGGGTGTGGTGTAACCAACTGTATCGGGGATATTAACCGTTGTGGCGCCTGCATTAATAACTTTTTCTAATACTTCGTACAAAAACTCTGGGTCAGAACGCCCAGCATCTTCGGGTGAAAATTCTATGTCATCAGTGAAGGTTTTAGCGTATGCGACCATTTCTTCTGCAACTGCCACAACTTCACTTCTAGTTTTTTTCAACTTATATTGAAGATGAATATCCGAAGTCGCGATAAAAGTGTGAATTCTTCCTTTAGCAGCACCTTTGATAGCTTCTGCTGCTGCCTTTATATCATCATGTCGCGCGCGTGCCAAACTACAAATAATTGGCCCGTCTTCTGTGCCAACAGTTTGGGCTATTTTGCTAACTGCTTCAAAGTCACCAGGAGAAGCAAATGCAAACCCTGCTTCGATGATGTCTACACCAAGACGCGCTAGTTGCTTGGCTATGACTAGCTTTTCATCGATGTTAAGCGTGGCACCTGGAGACTGTTCGCCGTCACGGAGTGTAGTATCAAAGATGATGATTTTGTCTGTACTGTTATACATTTCGGTATTCTTGATAGTTTTTAGTAGCTACAAAATATTTTCAACTGGAAGCAAACTTAATGTTTATAAGTTTTAATATTGTAAATAAATACTAAGATTAAGGACCTTCAGTTTTTTCTATAACTTCGCGAATATCGTTTAAATCAATATACCTATCCGTAGCATTACGTAGTTCCCTTGCTATCATTCCTTCTGTTGATACAACTGTTATATGAGTATTTTTAGAACGTAATAATTCAATTGCTCGTTCAAAATCACCATCACCACTAAATAAAACAACCCGGTCATATTGGTCTACAGTATTAAACATATCTACAACAATTTCGATATCTAAATTAGCTTTTTGAGAATAGCGACCGGAAGTGTCATCATAATATTCTTTCAAAATTTTAGTGCGGACAGTGTAACCTAAACTGATGAGAGCATCACGAAAACCTCTTTGGTCTTGAGGGTCTTTTAAGCCAGTGTACCAGAATGCGTTGATGAGCGTCGTTTCGGACTGTTCGTATTTAAAGTATTCTAGTACTCGTCGGGGGTCAAAAAACCAGCCATTTTTTTGTTGAGCGTAAAACATATTGTTTCCGTCTACAAAAATAGACAGACGATTCATAGTAGTACCCATAAGAAAATAACACCTACATATATAGAATAAGAATTTAGATAAAACAAGAGGTTATAGCAATTTCAAATGATTAATTTGCTCTTAACAATAAAAATACTTGACGTGTATAGCTTTTATCCTGCACTACTCCCAATTTAAATAATTTAAACATTTATTACAGTACTGCCATTGAGGTTTATACTTTTACCCAAATACATGGATAGTCATTCCCTACAATTGCAATCTACCAATAAATTAGACTTTGTAACAGCATTTAAAACTGTATATCAATCCAGTTTACTCCCAAAGAGGTATGAAATTGGCAACTGCTGTGTTTATTAACTCAAAACCCATGAATCAGGTTTATACTAAGCGCGTGACACAGTCTCGCTTGCATAGCAAGCTCCATGACAAATAGAAGCAATTTCATGTTTTGCATAAGTTGCATGTCATGAATTGCACTGCGTACATTGACAATATGCAGTCAATCTCGTATTGGTAGTGCTATAGTTGCGAGTAGCAATATTTGTGGGTAACAAATGTCGCTATCCGTATCTACATCATCTATTGTTCCCAAGATTCGTCAAAAATTCGCTTAACTACACCTGATAATACGCAGAGTTTATCCATGACGCAGTAGTGCGTTTGAATCGATGTATCTCTAATGTCAATAAAGCTTTGAGAACTCAGGGGTGTGTAAAGTGACAATTCACCGCTATACTTAGAGCTTAGTTTCTGGTAACTAAGTAATGATAATGAGTATAAATTACTAATGTATAAAATATTCATATAAATATTGTTCGCAGTTTGAGCCTTTAAAGTCTGTGTAAATAAATAATTGAACTTACGTAAATCAACTAGATATTACGATATGAACGAAGAACCTACACCTACCTTAACTAAAAAATATGTCCCGGCAACAGACCAACAGTCAAGTCGAACCACGAAATCTACTTCCACGACTAACGGGCGCCAATCAAAAAAGATAGCGCGTTTGGGTCATTGGCTAGCAGGAATGTGGACGGTAGGTGCAGCGTTACTGACTGTTTCCAATTTGCGATTACCGCAAATGATGGAAAATCAAGCACAATCGGCATTTTATCAACTTCGTGGCTCGATTGCACCGCCAAAAGACATCGTAATTTTGGCAATTGATGACGATTCAATATCAACACCAGCGGTATCATACGCAACTGACCCGATAAAATATGGTCATTTGGAACCTTTAAAAGGATTTCCTTACAAACGTGAAGCATACGGGCAAGTTATCGAAAAACTGGTTCAAGCAGGAGCGCGTGCTGTCGCATTAGATGTAATCTTCGACTTGCCGAGTAGTCATGGTTTAGAAGATGACCGTAAATTCCAAACGATGTTACAACGCTATGGCAACAAAGTCGTTTTAGCTGCTTCATATGAAAATTTTGAAACTCGTAGTGGTTTTGTAACACAATTACGTTCCCCCCAAGAATTACTGCGTGTTGGTTCTGTCTCAACTGGGTCTATAACTTTCCCACTAGAGGTTGATGGCAAGATTCATCGTTTTGCGGGTGAGTATACTAGGGAACTAAAAGAAACCCAAGGCAGCTTATTAGAGAAAATACCAGATTTTAGTGTAGCGACTTTACGGGCTGCAAATATTGACTTTCCTAAACCTAAAGGTGACCGCATTTATTTTCGTGGACCGATGGGTAGTTTTGAGCAAATCCCATTTTGGTATGTTTTTGACCAAATGTTTTGGGATAGCAATTTACAGTCAGGGAAAGTATTCAAGGACAAAATAGTACTAATTGGCGCCACAGCAACAGTAGCAAATGATTTTCATGCAGTTGCTGTAAACTGGCTATTTCCCGAACGTATGAGTGGAGTGGAAATACACGCGAATGCACTAGCAACTCTCATGGAGGGTAACTCAGTAAAAATAGCAATTAACAGTCCTTATGGCAGTAGTTTATTTGTCTTAGCATTAGTTGGTGGAAGCGCATATTTTGTATCTCGGAATAAATACAATAGGCTTCGAGTTTTTTCTTGCTTTGGTATAGCAATTGTTTGGGGAGGCATTAATTATTTATTGTTTGTTACAAATCAATTATTTTTTCCCACAGCTGTACCTGTAACTGCACTTGTTGCAATTGGGTTATCATATTTAGGTATTGAAATAGCAATTCAACAATTACGCAAAATTCAGTTAGTTGATATTATTCAGAAAAATCCTTATTCTCGCATAGCCCAAGAGATTCTTAGTCAGCAAGAAGACCTGATAGATTTACTTAAAAAGCGTGAAATTCAAATCAGTGGAAAAATTCTTGATGGTCGTTATCGTATCGTTAAAGTATTAGGCTCAGGTGGATTTAGTGAAACATATATAGCTGAAGATACAAGACTACCTGGTACTCCTTTATGTGTTGTTAAACAACTTCAACCAGTAAATAACAAACCTGAACAAATGGAAGTAGCGCGGCGCCTTTTTAGCTCCGAAGCTCAAACTCTTCAACAATTAGGTATACATCCTCAAATACCGCAACTTCTGGCTTATTTTGAAGAAGACGAAGAATTTTACTTAGTTCAAGAATTCATTCTTGGTAATGCGCTTAGTCAAGAATTGCCATCAGGAAAACGTCATAACCAAGCTGTTGTCATTGATATAGTGCAGGAATTATTACAAATACTAGTATTCGTGCATAAAAACGGTGTAATTCACCGTGATATCAAGCCGAGTAACATCATGCGTCGAAAAAGCGATTATAAACTTGTGCTGATAGATTTTGGCGCCGTTAAGCAAGTATCTACAAACTTAATTGAAAGTCAGGAAGATACAGCATTTACTATTGGTATTGGCACAAAAGGTTACGCACCCAGAGAACAATGCTTTGGGCGCCCGCAATATAGCAGTGATATTTACGCAGTTGGAATGATTGGTATTAAAGCATTAACAGGAACACCTCCCCATGAACTTCAGCATGATGACAACGGTGAATTAATATGGATAGAACGTGCCGAAGTTGCAACCGGCTTTGCTAACATCCTTAGTAAAATGGTGCGCGATAATTTCCAAGACCGCTATCAATCTGCATCCGAAGCTCTTAATGCATTAAATCAATTAGTTTTTGCCGATAAAGTTCAATCTCTATCTTCAAATGATTCATCTATAAACACTTTATCTTTAGAAGATACAGATACTCCAACTACCCCTTGGGATGGAAATTAGCTGGCACAGGCATACTGTTTGATTTGAACTAACACGTAGGGTGGGCACTGCCCACCTTACAGATACTGAAATTTTTAAGCGCAAGCGCAGGCTACGCCAACAAAAACAATTTAGGGTTGGTTCCTATAGTTAATATCATAAGTTTTGGTTGGTTCACTACTTTAAAATTCTTCCTTTGTGTCCTTTGTGCCTTTGTGGTTTATTCCTCTTTTCTCTGTGTTCTCTGCGTCTCTGTGGTAAAAAACTATGTGACTGCACAGGCTTTTCGGCCTGTGCTACAACCTATCAAAGTTAATTAGGCAGACCATTACGCAAAGTTAAGTACTTGGTCTACTTGATGGGTCTGTTGTTGAATCAGACGGTGGATTTGGTACTTCAGGTTTAGGATTTGGTACTTCAGGTTTAGGGTCTGGTACTTCAGGTTTAGGGTCTGGTACTTCGGGTTTAGGGTTTGGTACTTCAGGTTTAGGGTCTGGTACTTCGGGTTTAGGGTTTGGTACTTCGGGTTTGGGACTTGGTACTTCAGGTTTAGGGTCTGGTACTTCGGGTTTAGGGTTTGGTACTTCAGGTTTAGGACTTGGTACTTCGGGTTTAGGACTTGGTACTTCAGGTTTAGGACTTGGTACTTCAGGTTTGGGACTTGGTACTTCAGGTTTGGGACTTGGTACTTCAGGTTTGGGACTTGGTACTTCAGGTTTGGGACTTGGTACTTCGGGTTTAGGACTTGGTACTTCGGGTTTAGGACTTGGTACTTCGGGTTTGGGACTTGGTACTTCGGGTTTGGGAGTTTGGTTTACAGGTGGTTTTGTATCATCTTCTGTCGTAGAGTTATTGCGGTTATTACGCTGACTGAAATTCGGTTGAACTTGCGAATAATCGACTATAGCATCAACTTTGTCACTTTCTGGTAGAGGTGCTGATATATCAGATGTTTCTTCGGGGGTTGTAGATAATTTGATAAATGATGGGTCTTTGATAGTACCTGGACCCGATATTGGTGATTGCTTGGCTAAAGCTGCTGAAGTTTCTGCTTGAACACTACTAAGTGCTGGGTCACTGGTTGCATTTGGATTTTGACGTGTTAAATCAAGTCCTCGCACTAAATCACTCGTGTCATAAAAAGTTCGCAGGTCAAAACCATATAGTCCCTGAAATTTACCCTTGACAACAACCATCATTTGCCCAGCTTGCAAAACTTGGCTGCTAGAAGCATCTTTATTAAATACTTCAATTCCACTGTTTGTAAGGGCGCCAACAACTGTAGTATCTGTAGCTTTGTCATAACGTACAAACAACGCTGAACCACGAATTGCGGCAGCAGCACTTGGTGTTCTAATATTTGTTCTTCCTCGTCCTGGAGGAATCAGTAATAATACGGTACCGTTATTAAGCGTAAAATTTCTGGTTCGCGGTAAAAACTGAAATACGGCTTGTTCTCCAACTCGTGCCCACGAACCATCGTTGAAGCGCAAATCAGCTAACGACAATCTTCCTGTAGATAAACCATCCCCAGGTGTCATGGCATCCGAACGCTGTGCCTTACGTCTTGGTTGACGTTGAGGCATTAGCTGTACCAAGTTACGCAAATCTTGAATTACAGCCCTAGTTAAGGGTGTCTGGGCATTAGCTTGGTTCGATACAGGTATTGCTACCCCTGACAAACTAATTACCAGAAGTGGCAACAACTTACGAAACATTTGTTGCAGTTCAGAACTTTTACTCATACTCAACCAGGTAAAAACAATTCAAGGGGTAGATTTCTAGGTCTGTTGCTTGTTTTAACAAGTTTATATACGTATTTTTGCTTAAAAATTATCAAATCTTAAAAATCAAAAACATTCCAGCAGGCTATAAATTATTTACTAATCGCAATTTCGCTAGTCGAAATAGGTAGAACATAAGTATGCAAATTATATAACATTACTGCTACTTAAGTATATACTTAAGTACAACCCAGACTCAACCCTGATATTAGCTGTACGTTACACTCTGTTAGATAATTGAAACTTCAATAAATAGTTTGTAGTCTGATTTTTCTAAACGATGCCGTAAAGATGCAACCAAAGAAACTTAAAAACTGTTGGTCATTGTGGATTTCACTAACTTTCAGTACTAGCTGTCAGTATATGGTAAAACTAGATGCAGCAATAGCAATAGGCGCCACACAATGGCAATTATCCCCGAATGTATCAAATATACCACCTTTTAGTGATAACGCTGTAAATTCGCATGAACAACAAACACAGACTACACAAGTGTTACCCAAGTTCCTGCCTAAGACTTATAGCCAACCCTTAAATTCAAACAATATAGAACAGCCTGATTTAGTTCAGTCAATAACTATAGTTCAATCAACCCCAGAACAGCCACAAGACAGCAGCAATGCCCAAAAGCCAGCAGAACCTCCACAAGTTGAGGCACAACCAAATGAACCTGCGGTGCCTACCCCAACGCAAATAGAACAACGTCTAGATAAACCTGATATTGACTACAGTAAAAGGTTAGAAAGCCTTATACGTGTTCTTGAGAAAAATAAGCAATCAGCGGCTGAAACTAGTAACGGAGAACTTGGACAAATTATTGCCAAACCTCAAACATCAGAACTAGGCACTATCATCGTAAAACCAGTTGAACAACCACCGTTACCAACTCAACCTCAACAACCAGCAAAAACTCCACCAAAACCATCTGAACCCATCGGTTATGTGCTAGGACGAGTTAGTTTTTTCCAAACAAACAATCTTTTTGCCTCAAAAGTAGACCCTATCGAAGACGGATTGATATATTCTGGCGTTACACTTGCTACTGCCCCTTTACGATTAGGACCAAGGACATTTTTAAATGGTTCACTTGATGCCAATATTATTCGCTACATCAATCAATCGGAATTTAACTACAACCAAGTACGTTTAAATGTAGATTTATATCAACAACTTACTCGCCGCATGTACGGCGAAATCGGTTGGAGCAACCAACAATTGTTTTATGCCAGAAACAGCAAACGCCTTGGATTCGCATCTGGCGACCGATTTCTTAATGAGAATTCATTCCACCTATCATTAGGACGTAGAGACTTTCTGGCGCCTTCTTGGGCACTCGACAGTTTTTACGAATTTCGCTGGAACCTAGCTGAAGTTCCCCAAAGACGTGACCGTATCACAAACTCGTTATGGCTTTCATTAAGTTATTTTCTACAACAATCCCTTAACGTCGGTTTAAATTATCAACTTACTTTTTCTGACTTTACCCAGCGTAATCGCGAAGACTTGTATCATCGATTATTCACACACCTTAACTATAAAGCTACCAATACCAGTAGTATTAGTGTTCAAAGCGGAGTAACACTAGGTAATTCTACAGAACCTAACATTAACTTTGATGGGTGGTTTTTTAGTATAAATTATAACTGGGAAATCGGCAGATTTTAAGTTAATAACTAATCCAATCACTCCAACTACCAGCATAAAGCTTTGTATTACGAAAACCCGCTAATTCTAACGATAGTAAATTTACACATGCAGTAACACCAGAACCGCAGTAAACAATAATTTCTTCGCTGTTTCTTATCTCTTGCCAACGAGAAAGCTGCAAAGCAACATTAAGTAAGTACCCTGAACCATCAGTTACAGATTGCCAAGGATAGTTTACAGCACCCTCTATGTGCCCAGCAATTTTATCAATAGGTTCCCTGATACCTAGGTAACGTTCTGTCTCACGGGAGTCGATTAAAACTACACCTGGCAAATCTTTACGACTCTTTACTTCGTCTATATCTACTACCATATTTGATTGAACTTGTTCAGTAAAAATAGCGTTTTGCGAACTGCATGATGCTTCCCTAACTTCCGAACTAATTGGATACGATAATGATAACCATCCACTAAATCCTCCATTTAAAACCGCAACTCTTTCATGTCCCATGTAACGCAGCAACCACCATAAACGCGCGGCAAATCCAAGCCGTGAATCGTCGTATGCTACAACTAATGTTTGGTGATTTATACCCATTTTTGATAGCTTTACCGCTAACGAAGCTAAATCTGGTAAAGGATGTCTTCCTCCATGCGTACCCACTCTTGCAGAAAGGTCTTCATTTAAATCAAGATAATAGGCGCCTGGAATATGGCAATGCTTGTACTGCTGTTTTCCTAAATCTGAGTTATTAAGCGAAAATCGACAATCGATAATTACGACTTTAGAATCATTTAGATGCTCAACAAGCCAGGGAGCAGAAACCACATTCATAATTACTAGTACTGGTATTTTTATTAATTGCTAAAACTATTATCGAACTTAATGTCCGTAATGCCTGAACAATTTATCCCACAATCAACAGCAGACGGTTCTTTCACGTTCTTCTCCGAAGAATTTGAAGAGTCATATCATAGCCATTTTGGCGCCAGACAAGAAAGTTTTCAAAAATTTGTTGTTCCGACACAGCTATCCCAAAGAGCGACAAAAGTAGCAAAAGGACATTCCATCCGAATTTTAGATGTTTGCTACGGACTAGGATATAACACCGCTGCTGCGCTGCAAACTATTTGGCGCCAAAATCCGAACTGTCGTATTGAAGTTATTGGTTTAGAGTTCAACCCAGCAGTACCACGTGCAGCGCTGAGTCATAATTTGTATGGTGACTGGGACTTTGAATATCTAGATATCTTGACAAAACTCGCTTCTACGTATTACGTAGAAAACGATAACCTGAAAGCATCTTTATTGATTGGCGATGCTCGAACTACAATTAGACAGGTACTAGCAGACTCATTTCAGGCAGACGCTATTTTCCTAGACCCCTTTTCTCCTCCACAATGTCCACAATTGTGGACAATTGAATTTATAGGGCTTGTTTCCAAGTGTCTACACCACGAAGGATTACTAGCTACTTACTCATGTTCCGCAGCAGTACGTACAGCACTTTTGCTCTCTGGTTTAATTATTGCTTCAACACCTCCTGTAGGCAGAAAAACTCCCGGTACTGTTGCAGCACATCCTGCATGTCTCCAATTACTAAACCAACAATCTCCCCTCTCAACTGCTGAACTCGAACATTTACATACACGTGCTGCAATTCCTTATCGTGACCCGTCACTTCAAGACCAAGCCCAAATCATTCTAGAACGGCGCCGACAGGAACAAAAGTCGAGTACGCTTGAAACCACGTCTCAGGCGCGGAAACGGTGGTCATCAAGAAATATAAACACTTAAAGCATTTAGTATATTATTACACTAAATGCTTTAAGCATGAATCGAGTGCATAAAGTAATTGTGATCAGAATCACAACAAAAGTGAATAAATGGTCACTGCGATAAGTAACTTTACAATAGTTTGATAATTGCTAATAATTTTTATGGGAAAATACATAAGTTGCTTATCAAAAAAGAAATACTGTATTGTTTAGTTAGAGCAAAAAAATAAATTTAATAAGACAACGAGTTATTTTGCACAGTCATGCGAACAAATCTCCGTATAAAACCTGATTTAAGATTTGCTCAAATTGCCCATACTAGAAAGATAGGTGGGGAATTTTGACCACAATTTTCTCAGATGCCTTAAAAAGATGAAAAACTCGCTGATTTTGCTTAAACATAAATAGATTAAGTTTGCGTTATATTGTAAGCCTATACGAGTAGTAAGAATTTATGAAGGTGATAAGTACCAAAAGTCAA
Source organism: Calothrix sp. PCC 7716 (assembly GCF_019977735.1). Classification (GTDB taxonomy): domain Bacteria; phylum Cyanobacteriota; class Cyanobacteriia; order Cyanobacteriales; family Nostocaceae; genus Dulcicalothrix. The sequence continues at coordinate 4,357,669 of NZ_AP025018.1, forward strand.
GTGTCACTTATAGATGATAATTGACAATTAGTAAATTCTGACTTAACGTGAAAGATTGCAGTATGACGTGAGACTATTTAAAAGCAAGCAGAATAGTACAGTATATAAATTTAAATTGTTTTAAGAATTGGAGCGCCTCTGTGGTTTTGAAATCCAATTATACAGGTTCTACCGAAAGAGTTACGAGTGGGTCAAACCCCTCAGAGAAAATAAATGATATCGGTTCAAATAAGGCTTTAGGATTGCAAAAAGTGCAAACTTACTCCTTGGGCTTATCAGGGCAAGACCTTATGGTTGAAAAAGTTGAAGCCATATCATCTTGGACAAACCAAAAGGCTGATTCAGGTCATGAATCATTGGTTTCAAGAAAGCAGCACGCCGAATCACAAGTGGATATATTTGATGGTGATACACCAAAAATCCTCGTCGTTGATGACCATGCAGCTAGTCGAATGACATCTGTGGCTTTATTGGCTATGGAGGGTTATGAAATCATTGAAGCCGATAGCGGTTTTAGTGCAATAGAACTTATTGCCCATTCGTCACCAGACTTAATACTGCTTGACGTCATGATGCCAGAAATGGACGGGTTTGAAGTTTGCCAACGAATCAAGCAAAACGAGCAAACCCGATTGATTCCTGTGATTTTTATTACAGCTTTAAACGATAGACATTCTCGTATTCGCGGTATCGAAGTTGGAGCAGACGACTTTTTAACTAAACCCTTTGACCGTTTAGAATTAGCAGCGCGCGTAAAATCGCTAGTGCGGCAAAAGCGTTTGAACGAAGACCTTGACCATGCCGAAAAAGTATTATTTTCAATAGCACGGGCAATTGAGAGTCGCGACCCAAATACTGGGGATCACTGCGAACGGTTAATACAGTTGGGTAAAGCATTTGGTGAATATCTGAAACTCTCGCGCAATGAAATTCGCGATTTAATGTGGGGAGGCAACCTGCATGATATTGGTAAAGTTGGTATTCCCGATGCGATATTGCTCAAGCGGGGCAAGCTAACAGACGAAGAATGGAAGACAATGCGTCTACACGTCTTGATTGGTGAAGAAATTTGTCAGCCTTTGCGTAGTACACGTGGGGTAATACCAATTATTAGGCACCATCATGAGCGATGGGACGGTTCGGGGTATCCTGATGGTCTTAAAGGGGATGAAATACCCAAATTGGCGCAAATTTTTCAAATTATTGATATTTATGATGCTTTAACGAGTGAACGTCCTTACAAAAAGGCTTATACACCAGAAGAAGCGCTATCTACGATGGAAGAAGAAACCAAACGAGGTTGGCGTAATCCTGAATTGATGAAGAAATTTGCTGACTTTATTCGTTCCTGGCAATCAAATCCGGCAATTAAATCGAACTAAATCGAAATGTAAGCGGTTAACATTTCGATTGTGGATGATTAGCTGGTATTATTTGGGCCTGAACGGAAAAGCGGAGTATCTCCAGCTTTGATAAGCAATTCACACATGCAGTATCGCTAATTATGGTAGTAGTAGCAATTCTGGCGGCGGGACGCGGCACAAGAATGAAATCCAGCCTGCCCAAGGTTTTACATAAATTAGGTGGGCTATCGCTTGTCGAGCGAGTCTTAAAGAGCGTTGATAAGGCGCAACCTCTTCGGCGGATAATAATAGTAGGGTACCAAGCTGAGTTCGTCAAAACTGCGATGGCGCCAATACCCAATATAGAGTTTGTTGAACAAACTCAGCAGTTGGGGACAGGGCACGCCATCCAACAGCTACTACCGCATTTAGAAGGTTATGAGGGTGACTTACTAGTTTTAAATGGCGATGTACCATTACTGCGCCCTGAAACACTAAGTAATCTCTTGCAAACCCATCGAGAAAATCAAAATGCTGCAACTATTCTGACCGCGCATTTGCCCGACCCTAAAGGTTATGGGCGTGTTTTTTGTGATGGTGATGGTGGTAAAAAATTTGTGCAGCAAATGGTTGAAGACAAAGATTGTACAGCAGAGCAAAAGCTATGTACTCGCATCAATGCAGGAATATACTGTTTCCGCTGGCAAGATTTAGCACAAGTACTACCTCACTTACAGGCAAATAACGCTCAGAAAGAATATTATTTAACAGATGCCGTTACACAAGTTTCACCAGTAATGGCGGTAGATGTCGAAGATTACCAAGAAATTTTAGGTATTAACGACCGACTTCAATTAGCAGGCGCCTACGAGATATTGCAAAACCGAATAAAAAATCAGTGGATGGCAGCGGGTGTAACAATAGTTGACCCAAGTAGCGTCACAATTGATGAGACCGTCGAGTTACACCCAGATGTAATTATTGAGCCGCAAACCCACCTGCGAGGTTCAACGATAATTCATACAGGCTCTACAATTGGACCAGGAAGTTTAATAGAAAACAGTCAAATTGGTGAAAACGTTTCAGTACAGTTTTCAGTAATTGTAGATAGTAGTGTCGCAGCAGGTGTTCGCATTGGACCCTACGCCCACTTACGTGGTCATGCTAATGTTGGTGAAGGATGCCGCATTGGTAATTTTGTAGAATTGAAAAATACTAAATTAGGCACAAAAACGAACGTTGCTCACCTTTCATACTTAGGTGACACAACAACAGGCACCAAAGTCAACATAGGCGCAGGAACCATCACCGCTAATTACGACGGCTTCAAAAAACACCCAACTACAATTGGTGACAACACAAAAACAGGTTCCAATAGCGTTTTAGTGGCGCCACTTAACCTTGGTTCAAACGTATACATAGCCGCAGGTTCAACAATAGCTCAAGACGTTCCAGACGACTGCCTAGTAATAGCGCGTCCCCAACCAGTCCTCAAACCCGGTTGGGTATCAAAAAAACAAAACGAGCAAATAAAGTAGAAAGTGCTGAGTGCTGAGTGCTGAGTAGAATTGGAAGTTATGAGTCATAAGTTATAAGTTATAAGTTAGAAGTTAGGAGTAAACAATTAGACTCAGCACTCATTACTCAGCACTCAGCACTCAGCACTCATCACTCCCTACTTGTGGTTCATCAGGCAGTTCCAAAGTATCGTTCATCTTTTCGCCATTGTGATAAGCTGCCAAAAGGACTTCGCTAGTCTTACCCCATGCAATTGTCCCCTTAGCATCAATTGCAATGGCGCCAAAATCACGCTCATTTTGAGTTGCCTCGTCAAACGAACGCTGCATCGCTTCAAGCAAAGACATTCCATCTGTAACCCGCACCACTATACGTGGCGCCAAGCATTCATCCAGAATATGCTCCCCAATACCCGTACAGCTAACACCAGCATACTGAGTAGCATAATTACCAGCAGGCATAGCAGAATCACTAACACGACCAATACGCTCAAAGCCTTTTCCACCAGTAGAAGTGCCAGCAGCAATTCTTCCAGCCGTGTCTAAAACAACAACACCAATCGTCCCTCTACCAGCACCACTTTCAACTAATTCTTTTTCTGCTACCACCCCAGCCATCGTTTTTTTGAAATTATCCTGACGTTCTTGCAGCCATTCTTCTAAACGTAAATCTGTAAGCGGATTATAACTAGGTACCTGCAACTCTCGTGTTAACTCCGAAGCGCCAAAATCTGATAGCACTCGGTCGGGAGATGACTGGAGAAAATGCGCTAAATTAATTGGATTCTGTATTCGTGTAACATTAATTACACCACTAAAACTTTGAGAGGCGCCGTCCATTAAAGAAGCGCTCATGCGAATTTGCCCGTCAGATTGCAAAACAGAACCAGTCCCAGCATTAAAACGTGGGTCATCTTCCAACAATTGGCAACCATGTACTACTGCTTCTGCGGCTGAAGCGCCAGATACTAGTAAAGCATAAACCTCTTCTAACACTTTATATAGCGACTGGCGTACAACTTCAACGCCACCTTTACCTTTAAGCGAACTACCTGCCCCACCATGAATAATTAATTTAGGTCGCACCTGTGTAACTCCATATATTTAGTCAATATTAGTTCATGAATCTTCAGTTTTAGCTTGCGAACGCCGACGACGGCATCTTTCAGAGCAATATTTTACTTCGTCCCAGTTCTTTTCCCATTTTTTGCGCCAAGTAAACGGAAGTCCACAAACCGGACATATTTTTGTTGGCAGGTCAGACTTAGAACGAGCGCGTGCCATAAATGGTTAACAGAATAATGTTGAGATTTATCAAGGGTGGAACCATATTATATACTTTTCCCAATCTGTATAAGCTAAATTTGCCTACATCTAAATAGTCTTGTGGAATAGTCTTGTGGAATAGTCTTGTGGAATAGTCTTGTGGAATAGTCTTGTGGAATAGTTTTGTGGAATAGTCTTGTGGGATGGGCATCCTTGCCCGTCCTCCATAATTATTTCACAGCCAACGCCAGCAATAACCGACTAACAACACGACCATCAGGTAACTGGTAAAAGTTTAATTCCCCTCCCATTTGCCTTACCAAATTTTGACTAATAAACAAGTGTAAACCCGGATAATTGTCTATATACTTAGATACAAGTAAATCTTTTGAAGTATCTTGATATAATTCTGCCAGTAATTGAGAATTAATAATACCATTATCGGTAATCGAAAGTTCTAATGTATTATCTTCTAAACGCCGACACCAAAAGTCTATTCTTCCTCCAGGTACAGAACGTTCCACAACAGCTATTAAAATTTCATTTATTATTAATTCTATCTTCGCAACATCACCAACAACAATTAATGAGTATTGCGATAAGTTCAAATTGGTCTTACCCGATGTTTGTTCTGTAGAGACGTGATTAATCATGTCTCTACCTGTATTTTGCCCTAAACCATGTACTCCCACCCATAATTTTTTCTCTTTGAGCCATTTATCGACTCGTTCTAGTGAACGTTTTAATAAGCTGGCAATAGGCATTTTACCCTTGTTAAACTGTAACTGCCATTGCTCCTCTTCAAGTAAGCCAGTTACTGATGAATAAGTACTTTCTAACTGGCGTAGAATTTGCTGATAGCGGACTTGTGTAAATTCGTTATTCGGAACACCTAAAGCTTTAATTTGGCTAATCAAAGAGTTTGCTGTACGATGATTATCTTCAAATTTTCGGTGTTTATACCAGTTTATTTGTTGTAACTCTTGTTTTGATTCTAACAATGTTTGTGATACTTGACGAAAACGTCGTGACCAAGCAAGTTGACTAATTAACATGGATGCTGCACTTAAGCTTTGCTCAGACCAGCGACGTGCAATATTATCAGCTATTACCACTACACCTGTTGGTTTGTAAGCTGGGTCGGTACGTAATGCAGCTATTAAAATTTGACCGATACTTGAACCATGTAACCATTTACGTGTATCTTCGGGCAAGTCTTCAGCTTTAATAAGCATCATTGGTTCACTGCCTAAAGCCCACTGTATCAAAGCTTCGCCGAATATTGGCACAGAAATTTCGCTCGACACAGCAAATTCTTGGTCATTAATTAAACCAGGAATTATTTCAGCATATTGTGAATTAGGCGCCCAAGACAGCATTAGCACTAAAGGACAGTTAAGAACGGCAGCAATTTGGCGCAAAGAAATAATTTCTAGATTTTTATTACCTGGTTCTGTTTTGCTGCCTTGTGCTTGTTCCAAAATTCGTAACGATTCTTGGAAGCTTTGCATAATTTTAGTATTTTGCTCGCCGTTAAAATATAACTGCCACTGCCTAGTAATTACACCAACTTGCTGACCAACAATTTGAACTAATTCTCTTTCTCTTGTTGTCCAAGCACGGTTGCTTTCGTGTGTAATTAGCATTAACGTTTCAGGTGCATTTCCACCCTGACAGTTAGTTATAACTAAAGAACTAACCCCAACTTCGAGCAAACAAGACCGCCAATTAAAAAACCGTAAATCTTCTTCTAAGTTTTCAATTGCAATTGCTTCTTCTGAACGCTGTAAAAGTTGCCAATCAACTTCACGCAAACCTTCAAAGCTAAAATTGAACGGGCGCCTGTTTTGTGGTTGAGTCTGAAACAAAATTTCGTACTTACTATGGTCATGATTATAGTACAAAAGCACAAATCGCATGGCGCCGAGTCTTTCTAAGATTTTTTTAGCGCAGTTGCTTAGGGTCTGCTCAAAATCACGTTCACTATATATTCCTTTTGCGACTTCGCTAGTTAAATCAGCATCACCTCGAATTTGCTCAATTGTGTTTTCCATTTCTTCAGCAGGTGCTACAAGCGATACCAAACCTGCTGCACCTTGAACAAAACTTTTATCGTTTTCTTTCCATATGCGCGCTTCCATCGCTTCAATAGCTAAAAAACCGATTAAATCCTTTTGGCAAATAATTGGTGCCGCCAATAAAGACCGAACCTGCAAGCGTTGCATCAACTGAGCAGTAAATTGGCTTTTGAGTGAACTTCGCCCTTCTCCAATTGCAACAAGTTCATTCGTTGCCAAAGCATAGTAAAAGTCGCTCAACTCCTCAACAGTTATTGAACCTGTCCCAGTTCGATTTTTATCATACTTTTGTGTACTGCCATTCGAGTGACTGCTAAAACGGCGCCAAAAATACCGACCATCGCGCTCATACCAGTAAATATGAGTACGAGTTGGCGCCGTGAATTCATGTACAGCTTTAACTACAGCTTCTATACGCTGCATTAAATTATTAGAAGCTTGTAATTTTTGTAACAAGTTTAATAAAGGTTCTTCGAGACGCTTAGTATGTTTTTGCTGCCAGTCAAGTTCATACTGGTGTAACGCTGCGGCTAATTCACCCAGTACCATCATCAATCTTGCTTTAGCATCAGTTGGTAAAAGATATCCCCAACGAATCGAACCAAGCATGAGTAAACCTAAACAGCGGTCTTTATAGCGAATAGGTAGAATTATGGTTCCTTGAATTTGATGCTTTTTAGCTAGTTCTTGCCATACTTCTGCACGCGCTTCTGCCCGCAAGTCAGCAACACCAACAGGACGTTGTTCAATAACTACTTGTTCTAATAAATCTCCGGGACTAAGAACTAGTCGCTGATTTAAATAACCATTATCATTTCCGGGTGAAAATCCTCCCTTGCCAATTACGATATGATTCAAGCGGTCGTAAAGCGCCACCCATACCACTGTTACGTGAAAGGCAGATAGCCCCGAAGTCAAAGCATTAATTCCAAAAAGAATTAATGCTTTGACGGTATTTATATCGGGGTGGAATGCCGAGAATCCAGTTTTAACTGGATTCGCTATTTTAGCAATTTAACTTGAGTGATGCGGGTCATTAATATAGTTCATTATTACTGCACTTGATACCTTTCCGGTTGTGTCATAAAAATAGGCATGTGTCCAGAGGCTTGGGAGTCGTAACAAGTGTGGATATTCGCGTCTTAGGTAACAACTTGACCTACCCTTAAAAGCCTTAACCATTTGATTTATTGCCACATCTGGAGGATGCTCAACAAGCAAATGAACGTGGTCGGGTGCTATCTCCATCGCTTTAATTATCCACCCATTCTCGTTCGCAACTTCTGTTAATATCTCAGCAAGCCTTATCTTAACGCCTTCTGTTAGTACTTTCTTTCTACGTTTCGGTATCCAAACTAAATGTACGGTTGCGCTACCAACTGAGTGATTATTGTGTCTATAATTTCTGTCCATATATTTTATCAAACTTGTTGACAAACTGATTCTATCTACTCTATTGTAGTTGATAGATAAAACAAGTCAACACTAAGGAGGTGATTAGATATGGCTAAGAAGACGAGAACACCGTCATTTGTCACTGAGTTTGAGTTATTGGTTACAAGTCTTGCAGAGAAGGAACTAGATGCAAGATTTCAAACTGGCAGGCAGTTATATAATGCAGTGCTTGGTGAAGCAATGGCGAGGGTGCAAAATGTACGCAATTCTGAGCCATATCAAGAAGCCAAAAAAATCAAGGTCAAAACTGAGGATGATAAAAAGCGGAAGAATGAGTTATTTTCTCAAGCTAGAAAACAAGCACGCTTTTCTGATTTTGAACTGCAAGACTTTGCTACTTTAACTGCCAAGAGTTCTAAGTGGATGTGGGAGAAACTAGATAGCCACACAATCCAAAAGATAGGAACACGCGCATTCAAAGCTGTTGAGAAAGTATTGTACGGTAAGGCTAGAAAAGTTAGGTTTAAGTTGTTTAGCTCTTTTCATTCGATAGAGGGTAAAACCAACACACAAAGCATTAAATTTTTTGGTGGTACTGATTGCTGTATCAAATGGGGTAAAGATTTAACTTTGCCTATCCGTTTTCCTGATAAATGGAACGAAGTACTTGAATATGGGTATCGTTCACCAATTAAGTATTGCCGCATTTTGTGGCGAGAAATAAATGGTAAGCGTCGTTGGTATGTACAGCTTATTAACGAAGGTGTACCCTACAAAGAAACTCCAGCGTATAAACTGCACAACAAAGTTAATTCCAATACTGGATTAGTCGGTATTGATTTAAATGTTAGTAATGTAGCTGTAGTTGGTGACAACAAAGCTGGTTTATTCCCATTTGCAGAGAACGTACCAACTTTTGAGCAAGAAATTAAGACTTTGCAGCGTAAAATGGAGCGGTCGCGTCGTGCAAATAATCCAGAAAACTACGAACCAAATTTTGAGAAAAAAGTTGGACGTAGCAATAGACGTAAAAAAGGTAAAGTAAAAAAGGGTTCTCGCCGTTGGAAACAAAGTAATGCGTATAGAAAATATGCAAGTAAAAAGCGAGAACTAGAGCGCCGTAAAGCCGCTTATTCTAAGTCTCAAAATAGAGGTTTAGCTAATAAAGTAGTACGCGAATTTGGCGTAAATATTAAAGCTGAGAATGTCTCAGTACGTGGTTGGCAGAAAAGATATGGTAAAGCAATATCTGCCAAATCACCCAGTTTTTTCCAATCTGAATTAGCACGCAAGGCTGAAAGTGCTGGTGGGCAATTCACAACATTTTCTACTCGAAAAACCGCGTTATCTCAAACACATCTTGATGGTACTCGTATCAAAAAATCTCTATCAGAAAGAGTACATAAAGATGTCTCAGGTTTTGAGATGCACCGCGATTTATTCTCCGCATATTTGAGTAGACATGTCAATGATAACGATGAACTCAACGTGTCTCAAGCTCATAGAGATTGGGAAAGGACGGAGCCGTTCTTAACACAGGCGTGGAGTGAGTTTAAAATGGCGAGTGCAAAGACTAGTTCTAAGCCCGGTGGTGTCATTTCCCCCGTAGAGCCAAACTGTGTAAAGACTGAACAGCCTAACCAGATAGCTTGTAAAAAGGGCGAAAAGTTAGGTAAAAGTGGGGTTAGCAATAGCCCTGCGGTTCAGCCCGAATCCCCGTCTCTTTAGAGCGGGGAGTCGGCTCAACAAGTTGTAGTCAAATTGTTCTTTGACAAAAGTAATAATAGTTTGAATTAGAACATCAATATTATCTTCTTCTCGTAGGCTTTGTAAGACACGCCCTAAAGAGATAATATGCTGTTCAGCGCCGATTGGTCGTTGTGGCTGCCCCATAGAAGCGGTCGTCTAGTAAGAATTAATATAGCTGGTTTGTACTTAAGATGCCCAAATACTATCGATAGCTATCAAAATGAACGATATATACCAACTTGCAATTCGTCCGTTATTATTCAATGCGGTGAAAGCTGACCCAGAGAAACTTCACTCTTCAACGATTCGCACACTTTATTGGCTGAGTGAAATTTGTTATAGTCCAAGCACAAGGTGGGTAAACCAGCGCTTACGGCAATCATTTTGCCTGTTTGACAAACGTTTAGAACAAAATCTGTTTGGATTGCATTTTCCCAACCCAGTTGGTTTAGCTGCTGGGTTTGATAAAGATGGAGTTGCCGCACCAGTATGGGGAAGCTTAGGATTTGGGTTTGCTGAATTAGGGACTGTGACTTTTCATCCTCAACCAGGCAACCCAAAACCTCGCTTATTTCGTTTACCCGAAGATAATGCAGCGCTTAATCGAATGGGTTTCAATAATTCAGGTGCAGTTAATATGGCTCATAGATTAACAAAAGTACGAAATAACCTAACTTTACCCATACCCATTGGTGTTAATTTAGGCAAATCGAAAATAACACCGCTTGAAACTGCTGCTATTGATTACCGTGACAGTTTTCGCTTACTCAAAGATTGTGGTGATTATTTTGTCGTTAACGTTTCTTCCCCTAATACACCTGGATTACGCGCGCTTCAAGATGCTACTATGCTTTCTTCTATCTTGGAAGCATTAAGTCAAGAAAACTTAATACCGCAAAAACCAATATTTGTCAAGATAGCGCCAGATTTAGAATGGGAGGCAATATCCGACATTATCGAATTAGCGGTTAATTATAAATTAGCGGGAATTATAGCTACAAATACTACAATTCGTCGCGATAACTTAAAAACGCGATTTATAGCAACAGGAAAACCACCTCAAGAAGAAGCTGGTGGAATTAGTGGGGCGCCAGTACGCGACCGTTCAACAGAAATAATTCGTTACATTTACAAACATTCTCAAGGGCAAATACCAATTATCGGCGTAGGTGGAATATTTACTGCCGCAGATGCATGGGAAAAAATCACCGCAGGCGCCAGCTTAGTCCAAATTTATACAGGTTGGATATATGAGGGGCCTTGGATGATACACCGTATTCTTGAAGGTTTGCTTGTGTTACTCGAACAACGAGGATTGACCTCCATTAGCGAAGCCATAGGAATAGAAAGTTAGTAGGGTGGGCAGTGCCCACCATACATAAGTACCAAAATCCGATTATTTCTCAATTGGGAAAAACTCCCTAGCTTTGCGGTCATACCTCCACGCGATACCGTCAGGGTCTCGGTTACGACTCCATTCAGGAAAATCTGGGTCATCACGCCGTTTAAAGACTGTACTGGAGTATACACTTAACCTTTTAGCAAGTTCAGATTGAATCAATGAACCAAACACTAACTGTTGCGCTAGTGTTTTTGTTGCTTGCTCATGAACTTGTTCAGTTTCTTTTACTTCAGCTTGTGGTAATTCAGCTTGTAGCAATTCCGGTTCTTGTGAAAGAGCGTGCTTAACTTCTGCTTGTTGTACTTCAGTTTCTTTATTATCCGTTTCGGGTACTTCAGCTTGTATTAATTCAGCTTCTTTGACTTGATGTGTTGCTGTTGATGTTTCTGCTACTACTAACGCAGGTTGTTTTTCCTCAATTATGAACGGCGTTGTCGTTGGCGCCGCTAAAAGAGGCATTACAGTCGTTGAGCTTTTTCTTGGCTCTTGCTTAACAGGTTCGCTGCTATCAAATATGCTGCCAAGAATATTAGCAGTCATAAAGTAGTAAACTTGTTTTCCATCGTTAGTGTTCAGAACACTGGCGCCGAATTCAGAAGCTTTCGTATCAAGAAAGCGTTTAGCCTTATCGTAAGAAAAATTACCCCTAATAGCTAAATCCATAGGAGTAACACTACCCTGGTTTTGCTGAATTAGCTGATGGAACATAGGATTAACTCCCTCGCACCACTTATCCCATTGGTAGCGTTGCCAAAGATTAATACTCGTTATCAGCAAAATCAGACCCAGCCAAATACGCCAGGTAGAAACCAGGAAAACAACCAGAAAAGAGATGGGCAAAAGCAAAACGAGAAAACCCTTCCCGTAGCTTTCAATTGTTTTTTCACTCATGCCGATTATTACCCAGTAATTATTTTGCGAGTTGGGAAATAATATCATCTTGGCAAAAAGTGCGATACATATTTGTATACAAGGTAGTTTTGCCGGAAAAATTCCTAGTCAAACAACAACCAAAGCCACACTTTTGCCAAAAGATAAACATGGCAAAATTATAGGCAAAAATGTGAAAAAAATCTTTACTTGTATCATTAATTACATAGAAACCGGGTTTCTAAGCAAAATAGTCGTTTTGATTACAAGTTATGACCAAGAAACCCGGTTTCTTATTATTTCGACTTGTACTGTTTTCTGTACTGAATTATATAAGCAAAAAATAGACTCCCCAGTGGCAAATAGTACATTAGTTCAAAGTGTATATATTCCTGTAGAATTTTGAAAGTTCATCTACACAAAATTTGACATCACATGGAGCCAACAGAAGCTCAATATCTAGTACTGAATGCGCTCGAAACATTGGAGTTACTAGAGGGTATGCTTTATGATGAAGAGAGAGGATTTTATCTTATTAGTACTCTTAGTTCTATTTTACCAATAGCACTTGTTCTACAAGATGGGGAAATAATTCCAACTTCGTGGGCATCAGATATATGAAAGAACCAACACAAAAGCAAAAGCAACAATATCAAAGATTAAATGAACTTTTTGCCCAAGCCCGCTCCCGATATTTAGACGCAGGTGGAGACCCACGGCGCCCAGTAGACAACAGTTACTTAACAGAAGAAGAAAGGAAAGAAGCACTTGAACTAGGAGCGCAAATTTTCGGCGTTGAAGTTAAAGACAGCTACGTATACTGTCAAGGACGTTCCTGGAAGCTAGGTGATAAACAAGAAGTTAAAAATCCCTAACACTATTTTGATCTCTTGTGGCACAGGCATCCTGCCTGTGCAGTACATTTGTTTATTTTTACCATAGAGGCAATTTGATAGGTAGAAACATTAATTTTGGGGTGTTGGTCATCAGCATATTAAAATCCCCCCAACCCCCCTTAATAAGGGGGGCTAAGAAGAGCTCTCTTGTCCCCCCTTATTAAGGGGGGGCTAGGGGGGATCAAAAGCGATAGCAACACACCAAAACTTTTGACACGAACCATTAAACGTCAGCCTAAAAGCAAATCAAGCCAGTAGTACTACTGGTTAACATAACCAGTAGTACCAAATATGGTGATTTCAGAATTGGGTAATAATTTATAAACTACTATTTTTCATTATTCTGCAGGCGCCTCTCCTGATTATCCAAATTCGTCAAATAATATTTTTAAATTCCTATTGACATTTTGTAATACACATACTACATTAAATTACAGAGCGAGATACAGATTTCGCTGCTTGTAACTTGTAAATTAAATTACTCATGTGGCGGGTAGCTCAGTTGGATAGAGCATTACATCCTTGGAAGCACCTTGTCTGAAAAGACCGAATCACGAGGGTTATCGGCTGTAAACCGAGGGTCGCAGGTTCAAATCCTGCTCCGCTACACCTATTTAATTACAGTATAAAATCATGCGGGATTAGCCAAGTGGTAAGGCAGGAGACAAACTTATGTTTGTAGTCCTTAGTTAACAACCTTGTCTGCAAAGACCGAATTACTGAGGGTTATCGTCAATCTTCCATTCGCAGGTTCAAATCCTGCATCCCGCGATAAATATATTTTCATTTAGCCTTGAATTAAACACTCATGGCTGTATTTTGCCTGCAAAGGCTGGAGTGTAGTATATGAATTACAATTTTTTTACAAAATCCCATAATAAAGCCACACCTCAAAATCAGCCTATCCCTGGACGCGAATCAGAAATGATTCAGGGACGTAGCGACGGATATATGTTTGATGCTGGTATTTGGCAAATGTTGCGTCGTTGCTTGTTAATAGGTACAGCACAAAGCACTTACTACGCTGGCAAACAAGAATTAACAAATGACTTTGCGACAGTATTAAATCAAGCAATTGCCGAAAATCCTCGTCGAGTTGCTGATGAAATTCTTTATGCCAGCGATGGACGCGCGATTAATAACAGCGCTCCTATCTTGGCTTTAGTGCTGCTCTCAATGGGTGAAACTCCTGAAGCAAAAAGAGCGTTCATGGAAATTTTTCCGCAAGTCATTCGCACGGGAAGCCACTTTTACGAATGGCTCAACTACACAAAATCAATGCGTGGTTTTGGTAAAGTGATTCGCGAAGCTGGTAGAAACTGGTTAGGAAAAGAAGACGTTAAAGGTTTAGCGTACCAACTTTTAAAATATCAACAACGTTCAGGTTTTTCACACCGTGACGCACTCCGCTTATTCCACGTCAAACCTCAAACTGAAGACCATCAATTGCTTTATAACTGGGTAGTCAAAGGTTGGCAAGAATTGCCATCGCAAATTCCTAGTAGCGCATTAGCACAAATTTGGTGGTACGAATGGCTCAAACGCAACCCCAGTGAAACCCACGAAGCAATTCAAAAAGGGCGCCTAACTCATGAAATGGCGGCGCCAGTTGGCAAAATGGATAAACAAGCATGGCAATTGTTATTTCAAGAAATGCCAATAGGCGCCATGCTGCGTAACTTGGGTTCATTAACAGAAATAGGTGTATTACGTAGTGACGAACCTACAAACTTAGACCGAATAGAAGCCGTTCTTAACAACCCAGAACACTTACGAAAAGGTCGTATCCATCCAATTGACGCACTTAAAGCACTTAAAACCTATCAGTCAGGAGGTGCATTAGGACGCAGTAAAAAGACTTGGCAACCCGTCGCGCGCATTGTAGATATTTTAGAAAAAACAGTCGAACTATCCTTCTATGTCGTCGAACCTACGAACAAAGTCTTCATGCACGCGGTTGACGTATCTGGTTCAATGTCCAGTCCTGTTGCCGACATGGGTTTAACTTGCTGTGAAGTTGCCACAACAATGGCACTAGTAACAGCAAAAGCAGAAAAAAACTATGCAATTCGAGGCTTTTCAACTCAATTCATCGATTTAGCAATAACTGCCAAAGACACCTTTAGTACTGCAGTTCGCAAAGCCAGCAACCTAAACTTTGGTGGAACCGATGCCTCAGTTGCTTATGATTGGATGATTAAAAACAAATTCAAAGCTGATGTAGTTTGCTTTTGGACAGACAGTGAAAGTTGGGCAGGAAGAAAACACCCCTCCCAAGCACTCGCTGAATATCGCCAAAAAGTAAACCCCAACATCAAAGCAGTGTACGTCACCCTAACACCATACAGAATTACCTTAGTAGACCCAAAAGACCCAATGTCTTGGGACTTAGGTGGCTTCGACCCAAGTACACCGCGCGTGATTCAAATGTTAGCTAGTGGTGAATTGTAGAGGCGCCATATTAAACCGGGTTTTGGAAAAATTCGGTTTATTTATCTTGTTACACTATAGATAATCGCAGTAGTAAAATTAATATTCCCGGTTATGACTACAACCATTCGCGTTGTCAAACCTATCGCTACCATGCAGCTTGAACCTGGTAGCTTTGTCACTATTCCTGACGTTACCTGGGAAGAATTTAAGGCGATATTAGAAGAGTTAGGAGAAAAACGCTCCTCACGGGTTGCTTACTACCAGGGTACTTTTGAAATTATGGTTCCATTGCCTGAACACGAAAAACCAAAAGATATAATTTCAGATATCGTTAAAATATTACTCAAAGCTACACGCAAAAGATATGAACCATTTGGCTCAACAACCTTTAAAAAAGAAGGTGCCGCAGGTGTAGAGCCAGATGCTTGCTTTTACATCCAAAACTATCAACTCATGATAGGTCGGCGCCGTATTGAAGCAAATGACCCACCACCAGACCTAGCAATTGAAGCTGATGTAACATCAAAAACAACTATCGACGCTTATAAAGCAATAGGAGTACCAGAAGTATGGATTTATAATGGTAAAACTTTAACCATCCATCTACTTCAAAATAATAACTATATAAAATCAGATACTAGCCCAAATTTCCCAAATATAGCCATAACCCAAATAATCCCTACAATTGTATAACGTAGCTGGCAAGTAGGTCATCTTCAAGCCTTAGAAGAATTTGAAGCAATGATAAAAATTTAAAACTCCTCTTGTGGAGCAGGCATCCCTGCCTGCCCTAATCTATAGTAAATCTATATTCCTATAAAATGAAAAAAATATTTAAAATTCACATTGAAAAACTACCATGTGGCACCTATCTAGGCACATCAAATGAGATACAAGGATTAATAGCACAAGGAAAAACAGTTACCGAGACTTTAGGAATAGCTCGTGATATCGCGCGCAAGTTATTAGAAGCACAAGATTTAGTCTTTGTGCGAACGCCATAATTTCATTGGTGTATCCTGATATCTCTGACGAATCTGTATATAACTGATGGTGCCTACTTAAGGAATATCTTCAGGCATAATAGTCATCATTTCTTCTTTGCTAACTCCAGAAAGTGTTACTAAACGGTTCGCCTGTTTTTCAATTGTTTTTTCAAAGATATTTCTTACTAGTCTCCCATTGCCAAAGTTTTTATCTCTGACCGTATACAAATCTTTAAACTTATTTAGTAAAACTTCCCTAGATACTTCGTTTAAATTAAAATGATTTTTTTGACAAACCTCCTCAAAAATACTTAATAGCTCTTGAGGCTCATAATCATCGAAATAAAAATATTTGTTAAACCTCGACTGTAAACCAGGATTAGAGTTAATAAATCTTGACATCTCATCTGCATAGCCAGCTACGATAACTACCAATCTATCTCTATGATCTTCCATTCGTTTCAAGAGAGTATCAATAGCTTCCTGACCAAAATCATTGCCTGACCCCTGCGATTTTAATGCATATGCTTCATCAATAAACAGTACCCCATCTAACGCTGACTCAATTAAATTATTTACCTTAGTAGCTGTTTGTCCAATGTATCCCGCTACCATTCCTGACCTATCTGTTTCTATTAAATGACCCTTTGAGAGTATGCCAAGCTCGCGATATATTTCACCCATTAGTCGAGCTACAGTCGTTTTTCCTGTACCTGGAGGGCCACAGAATACTGAGTGCAGCGTCACTGAAATCTGATTAAGTCCTTTTTCTTCACGTAGCTTTTGTACCTTCAAAAAATTGATAAGGGTATTGACTTCATTTTTTACATTCTGCATTCCAATTAGATGATTAAGCCGATTTGAGATAGCTTCTAACCCTTGGTTATAGTTATTGTAATCGTTTGATTCCTGATTGAATATAGTTTTTTCATGCTTTAACTCTGCTTTCATGCGTTGAAGCTCAAATTCAATTTCATCATCCAGTATAGACATAATTATTCTCTATAAAAAATATATTAGATGTTGTTTTGTATATTATAGATTCCAATTTGGGTATTTGGCGCCTGCTGTTCATTTCAGTAATCTAGCTTCTACAATAGCCTATGATTAATGCTGCTACTATAGTATTCAAAAGCTTTGTCAAAAGAAAAATAGCGGCTTGTTTGACATTGGATAAAATAGAAAAAATTTCTAACAGAAGATGTCAAACATGGAAATGCAAAATTTGGTACTCACAACTAAATTAAAAGGACATGCAGATAAAGTTAAGTCCGTTGCATTTAGTCCCGATGGGCAAAAACTAGCAAGTGGGAGCGATGACAAAACTATCAAAATTTGGAATTCGAGAGGAGAGCTTCTTACCCTTAAAGGACATGGAGAATCTTCCTGGTTTGAAGGAAAGGTTAATTCAGTCGCTTTTAGTCCAGATGGTAAGACATTAGCTAGTGGAAGCGATGATAAAACTATTAAATTATGGGATGTGTCTACAGGAAAGGAGATTTGTACTTTCACGGGACACGAAGAAATGGTTTACTCTGTTGCTTTTAGTCCTGATGGTAAAACATTAGCAAGCGGTAGTAAAGATAAAAAGGTTAAACTATGGTCGCTAGATTTATCTAAAGAATTATACGAGTTATCAGGACATACTGACGATGTTTTATGTGTTGCTTTTAGTCGCAATGGTCAACTCTTAGCTAGTGGTGGTGCTGGCAATGATAAAAGTATCAAGCTTTGGCATTTATCAAATCAGAAAATTCTTACTCTTACAGGTCATTCTGATTGGTTTGGAGGTATTCACTCAATTGCCTTTAGCGCAGATAGTAAGATTTTAGCCAGTGGCAGTAATGATAAAACTATTAAATTATGGGACGTAAATACAGGAAAGCAAATTAGGACTATCAACGCTCATTCTGAATGTATTTATTCTGTGGCATTTAGCCCAGATGGTAAGATTTTAGCTAGTGCTAGTCAAGATAAAATTGTTAAGCTTTGGCAAGTGGATACAGGTAGAGAAATAGCAGCTTATACAGTTTGCGACAATGCTGTTTATTCTGTAACCTTTAACCCCAATTTCAAAATCTTAGCTAGCGGTAATAGTGATAAGACTATTTCGCTAATACCTTACTCTAGCTAAATTATTAGATTTTAAATAATCTCGAATGCTTTGAGCTAGATGGAAGGCAAATAATGGAGGAACTGCATTACCAACTTGGTTAAAACAACTTATCTCTCCTCCTACAAACTCAAACCAGTCAGGAAAACTTTGTAGTCTTGCTGCTTCTCTTAACAACAAACGTCTTCGTCTACCGTCTAGAAGTTTAATACGGTGCATATCACCTGTGGCGCCTGCTAAGTTTCTACAAGTTAAAGTTCTAGCGGGTTTATTTAAATATAAATCACGAGGATTTTTACAAAAAGAGGCTTTTTCATACTTTGCCACATATTCATCCATGCTGGGTGTGAGAAACTTTGATGAAGGAGGCGCCGAAAATGCCATTTCTTCTAATGCTTCACCTGCTGTTACTTTGTATTGCGTTTGCTTTGGAAATTTAAAGTTACCTCGATGTCCAACTACAATTAAACGTTCGCGGTTCTGCGGTACACCATAATTAACAACATTCAATAATTCCCAATTTACAATATACCCTAAGTCTTGGAGGGTTTCGACAATTTCGTCAAAGTAGGATTTATTTTTGTAAAGTAATCCACGAACGTTTTCAAATAACCAAATTTCTGGATTTAAAGTTTTAACCGCATTTATAAATATAGGAAAACCATCACGCGAATCTTGTAAACCTTTTTGATGACCCCCTACACTAAAGGGTTGGCAAGGTGGGCCACCTATAACTACTGTAGCACGTGGTAATTTAGTATCTTGTGTAAGTACAATTTCTGTACATTTTCCCTTTAGGTTTTGTCTATAAGTCGCACATGAATCAGCATCCATTTCAAAACCATGTGTCTCGAAACCTTGGGCTTCAAAACCAAGAGATAAACCACCACATCCGGCAAATAAATCGACTACTAACAAATTGCCAGATGTAGAAGGTTTGAGTAAATGGTTTATTTGATTGATGTAATCCATACCAATTAAAGCTAAACAGCTATGAAGCAATTACAGTATAGAATATCTGGACATATTAAATAAAATCTGATTTGGAAATTAGTTTTTTACTGTTGTGAATGTAGCGGTTTTACTATCTAACTCCGTAAGAGCTTCTTGGATTAAATCAACCGAAGCGCGCTTCAAATAATGTTTGTATAAACATTCCAATGTAAAAGCCCTCCTAGTAGGCGCCTGTGGTAAGAGATGTTTGGAAATTTATATAAATACCATTATCTTGTTTTGATCCCCCCTAGCCCCCCTTAATA
Organism: Calothrix sp. PCC 7716; assembly: GCF_019977735.1. Taxonomy (GTDB): domain Bacteria; phylum Cyanobacteriota; class Cyanobacteriia; order Cyanobacteriales; family Nostocaceae; genus Dulcicalothrix. Next base: position 4,376,976 of record NZ_AP025018.1, read on the forward strand.
AGGGGGGATAAGAAAAAGTATTCTTACGAGCGTGTCCTTTGTGACGAGCGTGGTTTATTCCTATGCATCTCTGTGCCCTCTGTGGCTCTGTGGTAAAAACAAATATATCACTGCACATCACAGACAGATGTGCCACAACCCATAAAAATTAGACATAAAAAACAGCCACTTCTATGTCAAGAAGTAACTGTTTTTTATCAGAGGCGGGCAGGGATGCCCGCTCCACAAGAAGTAATACTTATCTCCCTTTTTACAGGAAAAAATAACCATTCTTTGCCCCCCCTTATTAAGGGGGGGTTGGGGGGGATCAATTATTAATAATCGAAGTCTCCGCCACCCATACCAGCACCAGCACCAGCAGGCGCCCCATCTTTAGGTTCTGGTTTGTCAACTACGATACATTCGGTTGTAAGTACCATGCCTGCGATAGAAGCAGCGTTTTGCAGTGCAGAACGGGTTACTTTAGCAGGGTCAACGATACCAGCTTCAAACATGTCAACGAATTCGTTGGTTGCTGCGTTGAAACCAACGTTGAATTCGCGTTCTTTAACACGTTCAGCAATTACGGCGCCGTTTTGACCTGCGTTTTCAGCAATTCTCTTGAGAGGAGCAGCTAATGCGCGCGATACAATTAAGGCGCCAATTAACTCTTCGTCTTTGAGGTTGCTTTGTGCCCAAGCTTCTAACTCAGGCGCCAAGTGTGCCAGAGTTGTACCACCACCAGGTACGATACCTTCTTCAACTGCTGCTTTGGTAGCGTTGATGGCATCTTCTAAACGTAGCTTTTTGTCTTTCATTTCGGTTTCGGTAGCAGCACCAACTTTAACGACTGCTACACCACCAGACAATTTAGCTAAACGCTCTTGGAGTTTTTCTTTGTCGTAAGAAGATTCTGTTTCTTCCATTTGACGACGAATTTGTTCGCAGCGTGTTTTTACTGCTTGGTCGTTACCTTCCGCAACAATTGTGGTGCTGTCTTTGGTAATGGTAATACGACGTGCTTTACCTAGCATATCAAGCTTGGCTGTGTCAAGCTTTAAGCCCGCATCTTCGGTAATTAACTGACCACCAGTCAATACTGCGATATCTTCGAGCATCGCTTTACGACGGTCGCCGAAACCAGGCGCCTTCACAGCAGCTACGTTTAATACACCGCGTAAACGGTTAACTACTAAGGTAGCAAGTGCTTCTTTTTCAATATCTTCTGCCAAAATTACCAAAGGACGACCAGCACGCGCTACTTGTTCAAGTACGGGTACTAAATCTTGTACTAGGGCAATCTTTTTGTCGGTTAGAAGCAAGAAAGGCTCGTCAAATACAGCTTCCATGCGCTCTGCATCGGTTGCGAAGTAGGGCGAAATATAACCCTTGTCGAAGCGCATACCTTCGGTAATTTCTAACTCGGTGGTCATTGATTTCCCTTCTTCCAAGGAAATAACGCCTTCTTTACCCACCTTGTCCATTGCTTGAGCAATCATGGCGCCGACTTCTTCGTCGTTACCAGCAGAAATTGAACCTACTTGAGCAATTGATTTGGAATCTTCAACTGGACGAGCGTGTTCTTTGATTTTTTCAACCAAGAAATTGGTTCCTTTATCAATACCGCGCTTCAGCATTATCGCATTGGCGCCAGCAGCAACGTTACGCAAACCTTCTTTTACAACTGCGTGCGCTAAAACTGTAGCTGTGGTAGTACCGTCACCCGCTGCATCGTTAGTCTTAGAAGCTGCTTGACGAATTAGGGCAACACCAGTGTTTTCAACGTGGTCTTCCAATTCAATTTCTTTCGCAATGGTTACACCGTCGTTAATAATTTGAGGTGCGCCAAACTTCTTCTCTAATACTACGTTGCGACCTTTAGGACCAAGGGTAACAGCTACCGCTTCAGCCAAAATGTCCATACCGCGCTCTAATGCACGACGCGCGTTTTCGTTGTAAATAATTCGCTTTGCCATAATGTTTTTAGTTACTTAAAGTCGCGATTTATGAATGTAGGAGCATGAATGATTAATTGCTAATTGCTAACTTATATTCCTTGTTAGCCAATTAGCCAAACTAAGTTTTAGCTAACAACAGCCAAAATGTCTTTCTCTGAGAGTAATATGTACTCGTCAGTGCCTAGCTTGATGTCAGTACCTGCGTACTTAGAGTAGAGAACTTTATCCCCTACTTTCACATCCATAGCCACGCGATTTCCGTCATCTTTATACTTACCGTCGCCAACTGCAACAACTTCGCCAACTTGGGGCTTTTCTTGTGCATTATCGGGCAAATACAGACCACCTGCGGTCTTCTCTTCTGCTGCGTTTACTTTGATGAAAACGCGGTCTCCTAAAGGTTTAACAGTGGATACGCTTACTAAAGATACAGCTGCCATAGGAATTTACTTTTTAGCACTCTCGACTCATGAGTGCTAATGTAACTAAATATGGCTGCTGTTGGCAAGAAATAACCATGTACGGGTTCCCGAACTTGAATTAATATAGATTTAGAATAATTGAGTATAAATACTTAAAGAATCCGAATTATGAGTAAATTCTCTTGGTTCACGAAAATTTTTGTGTCTTCAAATTTATTTGCAAACGGTGGAAATTGATATAGAACAGTAATCAGGATGTGTAGTTTAATCAGGAGATGATGCTAATCAAGGGCAGTAAAATACCAAAATCTACCAAGCTATCCGGTCAAAAAAGCCTAAGTAATTCTGTAGATTTAACGAGAGTAAGGACACGCTGTTGTCCAGACTGTTTGAGCGAGGTTGCTCTTTCTTCCATTTATATAGTCGGTTTCCCAAACCAAGATTATTTGGAATTATGGAATTACTTGAAAAACGTCTCAAAAAACTAAACTCGATTATTTGCTTCCGGTTTACTCAGCTAATTTTCAGAACAATTAACGAACTGCTTGCGAGTTTGTTGCTCTCGAACGATAATGGTAGTTTATGTGGATAGTGCGGTCTTTTTCGCCCGCGAAGAGTAAAATGATTGAACGTCTTATTCAAGAACTAATTTAACCAGGACGCCTGCTTTATTACTCTAACAAGGTTTCTTCACCAACGCGTGAGGGATATGAACAAGCAGTAAGCTATGCGCGACGCGGGTTGTTTACCTGGGGGCATCTAGTACCAATACCGATCCGGTAAACTTGAATAATTATTATTTAATCAGTGTTTTTTCACCCGCACTCTTCAAAGCGATATATAATAGCGCATTATAAATACTACTGCTCTACGTATCCTTACTGGACTTTTGCCCCAAGTCTTGCGGTTAAAAGAAGTGTTGGTCACTTTGGAAACTAAAAAGAGTATTGGCAAGTTTTGTGGGAAAACCAACATCTCAACCACTCAATACAGAGGATAACGAATCAAGACCTCATGGACCGAAGTGCGACAAGTGCCACTGCTATGAAAGAACCCAGCATGAAAGAACATAAACGACTTTTACTTATCGATGATGACCCCAACCTCATTTTGCTGGTAAAGGATTACTTGGAATTCCGAGGATACGAAGTCATCACTGCCGAAAATGGTCGCGAAGCTCTGGAAATTTTAGAGCAGGATATTCCAGACATGATTATTTGCGACGTGATGATGCCAGAAATGGATGGATACACCTTTGTTGAACAAGTCCGGCAAACTGAGCGTACTAGTTGGATTCCCGTACTGTTTTTGTCCGCTAAAGGACAAAGTGCCGACCGTGTTAAAGGACTTAACAAAGGCGCCGATGTTTATATGGTCAAGCCTTTTGAACCAGAGGAACTCGTCGCGCAAGTTGAATCTTCCCTCAAACAAACGATTCGTTGGAAAGAACACCAAGCCAAAGGAGGAGAAAACGGTTCTCGGATACAAGTTCCCTTCGATGTACAGTTAACTCCAACCGAACTCAAGGTTGTTCAGTTTGTTGCACGAGGTTTAGCTAACCGCGAAATTGCTGAAGAACTCAACGTTAGTCAGCGAACTGTAGAAAGCCATGTTTCCAATATGTTAGGCAAAACCAATCTCCATAACCGTACCGAGTTGGCACGGTGGGCGATTGAAAACCAAATGGCTTAAAAGTTGGCGCCCAAAATTTCAGTTCAGTTTCATCAGTTAATTGTTGTGATGCTTTAATGTCCGAACTTTCGGTCGCAATACAAGCTTCATACATGTCGCAAGCTCACGCTCTTAAGGTTAGAGCAGCTTAAAGGCGAGAGCGCAACATGCCGAAAACTTTAAACTGGTAGAAATGAACTAATAATATGGTGCTAGCAGAGAATAGAAGCATTTTGCTGCTTTTCATACTCAACTGTTAACTTATCAACACCCTGAGTACTTCGTCATCTGGACAATGATGAGTACTAATATTCAACTCGATTGCTGTCAATAAAGTTGATTTCACAAGCGCTGGCTTCATCTACTGGTAAAGGTTGAAGTCAGCTTTTATTTTTTTGTCGTTGTCAAAATTCATTAGTTGTATTGTATCGATTGACCGCAAAAATGTAAATCCGTGCTACAGCAATAGTGTTACAGATAATACTAATTTTACTACGTATATAAAAATTAAACTCGCTATGAAACTAGAATCATTGCTCAAATTGAATCGAACAATCCGCGTCATTGGTTTCGATAATGCGCCATTTATTCGCGGTTCAAAAGAGAATGTCAACATAGCGGGGATTATTTGCGCGCAAACCCGGTTTGAAGGAATGGTTTGGGGACAAATTCAACAAGATGGTTTTGATTCTACCGATACAATATGCAATTTACTCATCGGTGGTAAGTTTCTGCCACAATTACATATTGTGTTACTTGATGGAATTGGATTTGGTGGATTAAATTTTGTTAACTTACCTGAATTGTGCGCGCGTTTACAAATTCCTTGTGTCGCTGTAATGCGAAGACAACCTGATTTAACGGCAATGTTAGAGCCAATAAATCGTTTACCTTATCCTGAAAAACGATTAGAGCTACTCAGAAGCGCAGGAACAATTTATGAATATCCACCTTTTGTTTTTCAAGTTTGTGGGGAACATGCTTCGGTAATAGCATCTGTACTACAGAGGTTAACTGACTGCGGTAAAGTTCCTGAAGCTTTGAGATTAGCTCATCTGATTGGAGCAGCAGTAATCAAAGGTGAAAGCGGCAGTTCTGCTTAAAATATAATTACTTGTGATTTTATTTAACAGGGTAAAAACGTGATTCAATTTCAACCACCTGGTTTTGGACAAAAAGTTATTCCAACGTCGCAAGGCAACATAGTTTACTACACTCAGACAAGCCCTCCCTGGTTAATACACGAACATCAAAGACCCACGCTTTTATTTCTACATAATTTTGGTGGTGGCGCCTCTGCTTATGAATGGTCTAAAGTCTATCCAGCTTTTGCCGCAACACATCGAATTTTGGCGCCTGATTTAATTGGTTGGGGAGATTCCGCACATCCAGTTCGTAACTATACTATTAATGATTATCTAACCACGATTACAGAATTTATTAATCAAACTTGTGATTCTCCCGTTACAGTTATTGCATCTTCATTAACTGCTGCTTTAGCAATTCGACTCGCTATTACTCAACCAAGTTTATTTAAACAATTATTTCTAATTTGTCCTTCCGGATTTAATGACTTTGGCGAAGGTGCAGGTAGACGACTACCACTTGGACTTATCAGTCTACCCCTGTTAGAAGACTTGATATACACCCTAGGCGCCGAGAATGAACTAGCGGTTCGTAATTTTTTACAAAGTTTTCTGTTTGTATCGCCTCAACTTGTTACCCAAGAGATGGTACAAGCATATTTATATAGCGCACAACAACCAAATGCGAAATTTTCAGCTTTAGCATTTCTACGCGGTGACTTATATTTTGATTTAAGTCTATATATTCAACAACTTATAATACCAACAACGATATTTTGGGGAGAACAAGCACAATTTACACGCCTCCGTCTTGGGCAAAGATTGTCATTATTAAATACAACTGCTATTCAAAACTTTTATACAATACCTAAGACCGGAATTTTACCTCATCTTGAGGCGCCAGCCGTTCTAATTGGAATTTTACAAAGACATTTATAGACTCGCGCTTCAGCACTAAATTTTCTAAAGTTCATGTATAAATAAGTACTATTTATGGCGTAGTATGTAATATAATTAATGAATATGAGAATAATACTTATGAACATAGTACTTATTAGTAATAAAAAATTTAGTTGTGTTGGGGGCAATAAAAAGTTTCAACTCAAACCAATATTAGATTAATCTACATAACTGGCAGGGAGAATTGAATTGTTACTACAAATATTGAATAGTATATCTGACCCAATATTTGTTAAAGATTCACAGCACATTTGGGTTTTTTTAAATGATGCTTTTTGTGATTTTATAGGACATAAGCGAGATGCATTAATTGGAAAAACAGACTATGATTTTTTTTCCAAGGAAGAAGCGGATGTTTTTTGGGAAAAAGACGAACAAGTTTTTTTAACAAATGAATCTTGTGAAAACGAGGAGTTTTTTACTGATTCATTCGGCTTCACTCATATTATCTCTACAAAGAAAACATTATTGATAGATGAGAATGGTAATAAATTTTTAGTTGGTACAATTCGAGATATAACAATTAATATTGATAAGTACCGTCATACTGAAGAAGCGCTTAAGAATGCATATGCTCAAATGGAAACGCTTGTTATAGAAAGAACCAAACAGTTAGCAGAAATTAATCAAGTGCTGCAAGCAGAAATAGCAGAACATCAAAAAACCGAGTTAGGACTGCGTGCGTCACAACAAAGACTGTCGTTACTTATTGAACAAATACCTTTAGCAATAATCGAATGGACTCCAAATCTTGAAGTGCAGTCATGGAACCCAGCAGCAGAAAAAATATTTGGATACACTGAAAACCAAATAATTGGTTGTAATATAGAAATGTTAATTCCTGAGCATGTAAAAGAGCATGTTGAAAAAATTATAGGCAATTTGTTGACATCACGAGTAGGTAACTATAGCGTGAATGAAAACTTAACGGCAGACGGTAGAATAATTATCTGCGAATGGTACAATAACCCTTTAGTTACTCGATCTGGGGAAGTTATAGGAGTTGCGTCGATTGCAATTGATATTACTCAACGCAAACAGTTAGAAGCAGAACGTCAAATTGCACTCTCAGAACTTGAAGAAGCTTTAGATAAATTGCAAAGAACCCAAATACAACTAGTTCAAAATGAAAAAATGTCGAGTTTAGGACAAATGGTTGCGGGTATTGCTCACGAAATTAATAATCCTGTAAATTTTATTTATGGCAATCTTGTTTATGCTAAAGAATATTGCCAAGACTTATTTAAATTATTAAAGCTTTACCAACATAACTATCCTCAACCAATAAAACAGATTCAAGATTGTATACAAGAAATAGACTTTGAGTTTCTTGAAAAAGATATACCGTTAATACTTAACTCGATGAAAATGGGAGCAGACCGAATTCAACAAATAGTTGTTTCTCTGCGAAATTTCTCACGGTTGGATGAGGCTGAAATGAAAACTGTAAATATCCATGAGGGCATTGATAGCACCTTGATGATTTTACAAAGTCGTCTTAATCAACAAAATAGGCGCCCAGAAATTGCTGTAATTAAAAATTATTCTGATTTGCCTTTAGTTGAGTGTTTTGCAGGACAACTAAATCAAGTATTCATGAATATTTTAATAAATGCAATAGATGCATTAGAAGATACATTTGTCAAGAATAAAATTGTAGCTAAAGAAGTATTAAAAATCAATATTAACACTCAACAAATTTCACAAAATAGTATATTAATCAGCATTCGCGATAATGGTTGTGGAATTCCAGAACAAATACAGCAAAAAATATTCGACCCATTTTTTACAACCAAACCAGTTGGTCGAGGAACTGGGTTAGGTTTATCTATTGCTTACCAAATCATTATCGAAAAGCATCAAGGTAAACTTCGCTGTATTTCTAACCCAGGAGAAGGTACAGAATTTCAAATTGAGCTTCCTGTGGGTAAGGCGCCTGTTTATTTGGAACGGGCAAGGATGCCCATTCCACAAGAGACCATTCCACAAGAGACTATTCCACAAGAGATCATTCCACAAGAGATCATTCCACAAGAGATTATTCTACAAGAGATTATTCTACAAGATATGGAAAATTAAACTTCTTGATTCATTACGGCAGCTGTTCTATTTTTATCAAGCTTTAGAAGCAGCACTCCTAGTGGAGGTAAACACAAATCTAATGAGAATTCGCGATTGTGCATCGACCAGTTATCAGTCCACTTGCCTCCTAAGTTACCCATGTTACTACCGCCGTACTTACGCGCGTCACTGTTAAATAACTCAGTGTAAAAACCTGGTTCAGGAACACCAATGCGGTAGTGCGAATGAGGTTGTGGTGTGAAGTTACAAACCACGGCAATAAAATCATTTGTGTCTTTATCACGACGAATAAACGCAGCAACACTATGACGGTTATCGCTACAATCAATCCACTCAAACCCCTCTTGGGCAAAATCTTGGGAATATAATGCAGGTTCACTGCGGTAAAGATGATTTAAGTCTTGGAAAAACAGCTTTAACAAATGGTGTGGTTCGTGCTGTAACAAACCCCACTCCAAATCACCCCAAACATTCCACTCACTCCATTGCCCAAATTCCATGCTCATAAACATGGTTTTCTTACCAGGATGAGCAAACATGTATGAAAATAAACAGCGGACGTTAGCAAACTTTTGCCATCTATCACCGGGCATTTTCCCAATAATATTACTCTTACCATGCACCACTTCGTCATGCGATAGCGCCAGCATGAAGTTCTCGCTGTGGTTATACCAAATACTAAAAGTAATATTGTTCTGGTGGAACTGACGGAACCAAGGATCCATGCTGAAATAATCTAGCATGTCGTGCATCCAGCCCATATTCCATTTCAAGTTAAAACCTAGTCCACCTACATATGTAGGCCAAGACACCATTGGCCAAGATGTAGACTCTTCAGCTATCGAAAGTACACCTGGAAAATAGCTAAACAATAAATGATTGACTTGGCGTAAAAAATCGGCAGCTTCAATATTTTCTCTACCACCATATTGATTTGTTACCCATTCTCCTTCTTTACGACAGTAATCAAGATAAAGCATTGATGCCACAGCATCAACGCGAATTCCATCAATATGATATTTGTCAAACCAGAACAAAGCATTCGCTACTAAAAAGTTACGAACTTCATTACGCGAATAATTAAATACAAGCGTACCCCATTCTTTATGTTCACCTTTACGGGGATCGGCATGTTCATAAAGATGTGTACCGTCAAAGAATGCTAAACCGTGTCCATCTTTAGGAAAATGTCCTGGCACCCAGTCTACAATCACGCCAATCTCATTTTTATGACATTGGTCAACGAAGTACATAAAGTCTTCTGGAGTACCATATCTTGAAGTAGGCGCGTAGTATCCAGTTACTTGATATCCCCAAGACCCATCAAATGGATGTTCAGCAATTGGCAACATTTCAATATGGGTGTACCCCAATTCTTTCACGTAAGGAATAAGACGTTCAGCTAGTTCACGGTATGTTAAAAAGCGGGCGCCTGGGTTGAGTTCAGAAACAGGAACAACAGGTGCGTTTGTTCCATCCGGATTTTTGGGTATGTTTGCACTAGCACCGTGCATCCACGAACCTAAATGAAGTTCATAAACCGATATTGGTTGGTTAAGTGGTTCTGCATGGCGCCGTTTTTCCATCCAGTCTTCATCTTGCCATTGATACGAATTTAGGTCAGTGACAATCGAAGCTGTTTTAGGACGAGGTTCTTGTTGAAATCCGTAAGGGTCACTTTTTTCGTAAATGTGCCCATCATTGTTCTTGATTTCATACTTATAATGTGTGCCTATTTCGAGTTCAGGTATAAATAATTCCCAAACTCCAGTAGCACCCCTACGCATCTGGTGTTTACGTCCATCCCAGCTATTGAAATCACCGAGTACCGAAACGTTACGAGCATTAGGCGCCCATACCGCAAAATAAACACCTGTGACACCATCAACAGAAATAAAGTGCGCTCCTAATTTCTCGTAAATGCGATGATGATTTCCTTCCGAGAAAATATGTAAATCAAACTCGGTCAAACGAGGAGAGCGAAAAGCATAAGGGTCATAGGTAACACGCTCGTGTTCACCTTCTTTAATACGTAACTGGTAATTATTTAATTCTTTAGCTTCAATTCGACACTCAAAAAAATGTGGGTCATGCACACTCTCCATTTCAATTTCTTTTCTTTCTTCAGGAAGAACTACCCACACTGCACTAGCATTTGGTAAGTAGGCTCGCACAGCCCAAACATTTGTACCATTTTGGTCGATAAGATGGGAACCAAGAATTTCAAACGGGTCATGATGCTGGTTCCAGATGATGCGGTTAACCTGTTCAGGAGCGATGGTGGTCATAGACATGAAGCTACCTACGTGAGCGATTTATTGGTTAAGTAAATTTGCTTTTTTATTTATTTCTATATATATTCTTTACATTTATTTTCAATTTTGTCGCTACTTAGGCGGAAAAAATGGATATTTTAACCTCTGTACGGTCGGGTTAACCTATATCCTGGCAAATAATGAGTATTTAGGTGAACCCGCCCCTAAAAATTCAAAAATGGAAAAACTGACTTCAAGGCACTACGTATACGCAGCAGAAAAATGTTTTCGCGAATCTTTGGGTCTAGTTTTGGGGGTGGAACTGCGCTGAGTCGTGACTGTTGTTCTAAATATTCAGCAGCAGTGAGTGGTTTGCCGTCAACCGACGAACGCGCTGCTGTAATAATCTCTGTTCGTAAAATTTCTTCGGGAATGTCATCTGCTGGTGGTAACGATAACGCTGGTAAACGTAAACCACTGACTACGATAGTCAAAACACTGGTAATAGCAACAAGAGTAATAAATGAAAATAGTTTTTTTATTTTTATATCCATTTCTCAAATCTCGCTCCAGGCAACAGTAGTAACCAATTGACAAAAAACCCAAATAGAAATAAAGACCTGCCAAAGACAAAAAGCTTCGTCAGGTCAGTATTTTATTTAAAACGGACAAAGAAAATAGTTCAGGAAAATATTAGTCGGATAACGTTTGCATCCGAACATTTTCAAGGAAATATTATTTACTCCACACTAGACTCGAAACTCTGACTAAACAGTATAGTGAGGAGCATTTAACTACTACTACTGAAAACAAGCGCGACTAATGTCAACTAAGGCCTAGGGAGACTTCGTAGCTTTAGGAGTAGCGGCACCGGTAGCTTTAGGAGTAGCAGCACCAGTAGCAGGGGTTGTAATAGTTGTAGCAGGGGTTGTAGCTGCATCAGTTGGTTCTGCTGCACCAGGTGAAGCAGTACCTGCACCACCACCAGCATCACCACCGCCACCTTCGCAGGCGCCGAGAGTTGTAGCCAAACCTAAAACGAGAGCAATACCAAGGATTCTAATTTTCATAACTCCTCTTTCACCAAATGCGGCAATAAAATTTTAGCCTGTTGAATACCATACCGTATTTGTTGCTTTTTTTTAACCTTTTTTACATGACACATTCAAATGTGCTTTTGAGCATTAAATCAGTATTTAAGGTATTAAACAGGTTTTATTCTAGCTTGCGAGTCACAATATTGTTAGATATGACACAGATTGCGGCTTTGTTCGCTTGCTGTGGAAATTATTATTTCGGTTATTATACCAAAAAATGTAATTTCTTGCTAACGTCAAGCAATTAGGTGCCCATACAGTGCAGAAACCCGGTTTCTCACAAGCGTTTACAATAACTTACTCGCAATTCCAAATCAAAGTTATGGCTGTTCGCAAAAAAAACGTTGATAGTTCTGCAACGGGCGGTTGGTTCCGACGCAGACGTTCTCAACGCCGTAATTCAAATTCATCTGTATTACATGATAGTACTAACGTTCAAGAAGGTAAACAAAACAACTTACCTACATCGCCAATGACAGGTGTATCTCAAAAGGGGAATAAAAAACAGCGTCCACGTTCAACATCTAGTAAACCATTAGGTAACTTAACTCAATCACGTCCTTTGGCAGAACAAGAAATTCCTGTAATGTATAATGCAGCGGCGACCATGCCCTCTTGGTTGTTGCGTTTATGTTCGTTGCAGCGTTATACTTCAGTGCTATCGTTTTTACTCGTAGTTTCAACGTTGATTGCGTATGGTTATACTGTTTACTCCCAGCAACTGTGGAGTAAGTCATACCGCAAATTGCAAGATTTGCAGCGTAACGAGCGACAGTTGACGATAACAAATAATGCTCTCAAAACTAAAATAGCTGCCGAAGCAGAAAACAACGGTGCTGGTTTAACTTCTCCAAGTCCCGCAAGTCAAATTTTCCTACCTGCGGCGCCAAATTTAAAGCCAGATACTCCATCTACCGTTGTAAATACACCCCCAACGCCAAATTCTATACCTATTGGTTACTAATCTTAAGTGCTGAGTAGAAAGTGCTGAGTGCTGAGTAGAAAGTGCTGAGTGCTGAGTAGTAACTCCTAACTACTAACTCTTAACTACTAACTACTAACTCCTAACTATACTCAGCACTCAGCACTCAGCACTCAGCACTTTTAACTTAATAATTATGCAAAAGTTACCACCAGGCAAAATTAAATTCCGAAACCTCCCCAAAGCAGAATTCAAAGGTCGGCAGCGACAAAATTCTAAAAATCTATCGAAAGATATAAAAGACGATGATAATAGTACTGCTGTGGCGCCGCCTGTAACAGCAAATTTTAAACTGCGTTTATTTACGGTTTGGGGAGTGCTAATCGCAGCAGGTATTGGTTTAGGTATAAATCTGTATAATTTACAAATTGTTCGCGGTCCAAAGTTGACACAAAAAGCCCGAAATCAGCAAATGGTCAACTTAAGACCTTATATGCCTCGCCGACAAGTAATAGACCGTAATAAAAATTTATTGGCAGTTGACCGTCAAGTTTATACTTTACACGCTCACCCAAAGCAATTTAATAAGCCGCGTCATCAGGTGGCAGAAGAACTGGCGAAAATTTTAGACCAAGATGCCAGTAAGCTAGAAAGTCGGTTTGCCGCTCAAAATAGCAATATTTTGTTAAATTCTGCTTTATCAGAGGCAGTTGCAGACCGAATAACCGGATTACGTTTTGATGGTCTTGAACTGCGGCAAAGATACGCACGCTACTACCCCACCCAAGAATTAACGTCTGAAGTCGTAGGGTATGTAAATCTTGACCGTCGAGGACAGGCTGGAGTTGAATATAGTCAAGAAAAGCTTTTAGAACGTGCCGCACAAGCAGTTCGTTTGAGTCGTGCTGGTAATGGCGCCTTAATGCCAGATTATGCACCAGAAGGGTTCCCAAATTTTGATGATATGGGAATGCAACTGACAATTGATACCCGTTTACAGCGCGCGGCTCGTTCTGCATTAAAAAATCAGATGAAACGTTACAGTGCAAAGCGTGGCGCCGTAATAGTAATGGATGCTTATGACGGTTCGCTGCTCGCAATGGTAACGCAACCGACTTACAACCCAAACGAATATTCCAAAGCGGATATTTCACTATTCAGAAATTGGGCAGTTGCCGACTTATATGAACCAGGTTCTACTTTCAAACCATTGAATGTAGCTATTGGTCTTGAAGCAGGAATTATTAAGCCCGATGATGTATTTAGGGACTCAGGAACAATTCAAGTTGGCGACCGTACAATCAAAAACTCAGAAGACAAACGTTACGGACGTATTAATATTGCCCAAATTCTCAAATTTTCTAGCAACATCGGAATGGTGCAGATGATGCAACGTATGCGCCCTAGCGTTTATTATGGTTGGTTAGAGAAACTAGGCTTAGGGCAAGGTATGGAGACAGACTTACCATTCTCCGTTGCTAGTCAACTTAAAAGTCAGGAAGAATTTATTACTACCCCAATTGAGCCAGCAACAACATCCTTCGGTCAAGGATTTTCGCTCACGCCATTACAACTAGTACAAATGACGGGAGCTTTAGCGAATGGTGGAAAATTAGTAACACCTCACGTCGTCAAAGGATTATTTGACAGTAAAGGTCAAATGCACTATACACCAACACGACCAGAACCCCGACAAATTTTTTCACCAATCACAGCACAAAAAGTAGTAGAAATGATGGAAACGGTTGTTTCTACTAAAGGTACAGGTAAAGAAGCACAAATAAATGGTTATCGCATAGCAGGTAAAACAGGTACTGCTCAAAAAGCTAATGCTTCTGGTGGTGGTTATATGGCAAACGCCAGAATTACAAGTTTTATAGGAGTACTACCAGTAGAATCACCTCGTTATGTTGTACTAGCAATAGTCGATGAACCAAAAGGCGAACATGCATACGGTGGTACAGTCGCGGCGCCTATAGCCAAAGAAGTAATGGAAGCACTAATTACAACAGAACAACTTCCACCAAGTCAGCCAAGATAAAAGTGAGGAATGTAGAGACGTGACATGTCACGTCTGTACAATAGTAAGGTGGGCACTGCCCACCCTACAAATCATTCAGGTAATTTATACTGTCCGACAATTCGCTTGGCAAACTCAGGAACATGCGCTTCTAACTTCTCAGGATGCTGACGCTTAACATATAAGTAATTCCGGGTAAAGTGCGAATCAATCGAAAAGCGCGCGTATTCTAAACCTTTGGGTCCAATTTTTTCAATTACCACTCCCATTAATTTAGCTGCCCACATTGGCAAAGTTACACCCTTATCGTAAGCGGGTATACTTTGTTGAACTGCGGCTTTTCTATCTCCCTGTGACATTACAGGTTGCGTATCAATTTGGTCTTTAACCAAATCGAGCATTTCTTTACCTGTATCATTTCGCACCAAAATCCACTGCCAACCAAACGGCGCCCCCATATACCCAACAACTAAATCAGCCAAAGAATTTACATAGTCAAAGCAACTCATACACGATGGTGCAAATACATCTTTGAGTTCTTTTGTATTTAATCCAAAAAATGGCACCAACTCTGTAGAACCATCTTCGTGCTTAAAGTGAACTCGAAAATCTTGCATGAACTCGTAATAAACGACCGTATCAGGTGATTTACTTGTAGTATCTAGAAATTTTTGTAACCCAGCGCGTGTCACATTATCAACGCAAGGAGTACCTAAAACATAAAGCTTCTCTAACCCCAGTTGTTTCTCAACCGCTCGTAGGGCTTGAATTTGGCAACCAACACCAATTACTAACAACCGCTTCATTCCCGACTGTTCAATTTGTTCTAACACCGAAAGATTCGGTGATAAAGTCGGCTTATTCACGCGCGCTGCCAATACTTCTTCGGGAGTGCGGGCAATAACAGGCATTGGGCCAAATCTATCTTCCTTAGTATTTTGTACACAAACAACACCTTCGACCATACCGCGATTCAGCATCTCGATAGCAATCGAACTTACTATACCCGTCCACTGGGCGCCTTCTATAGGTTGCTGTTTACGTGCCGCCATCATTTCTTGATGTACCCCAAAATATACCTCATCGGGATTATCAAGATTACGAGTGGCACCGTGACTTTGTAGTTCTAAAGTCTCGAACTGCTGATTAATAAAAGCGCAAGCTTCCTTGACATAATGAACATAATATGTATCACAAAGCCCACACTCACTGCATAGCTCTTTAGCAGGGCGCCGACTTCCAGGCTTTAAAGCTTTAGCCTTCTTATGCTTGGGAAAATCTACTGAAGTCATTAAAATCTTTTCTTTAAGAAACTTAAATGGTTTATTTACAATATCTCAGAGAAAAGTATATCAGGAGGTTGTTTGACCATCAAAATTGTTGATAAATCTAATCAATTTGTTTTTTGTTGAACTTTGCACAAACTTTACTGGTATTTAGGTGAAAGCACAAATGCGGTTCATAGAAACAATTTGTTACTTTTCTTATTAGATAAGTAAATTTGGTTAAAAAAAAGGCTAAAAATCGTAAAGAAGATGATGTTAAAGAGGTTGCGGCATTTGCAGCTGGTGGAGCAGCAGCAGTTGCTGGCGCCGCAACTTATGGTGCTTTTAAAGCAATAGCAGATGGAGATGCTACAGCTTGGGGTGTAATGGGAGTTGGCGCCGTTGGTGGGGTGGGAGTTTCAAGTTTTGTTGGTGGAATGGGAATTGTTGCACCTAAAATTGGTTTGGCTTTTGGTATTGGTGCGGCGCCAATGGCTTACGTTGGGGCAGTTGTTGGACTTGCTGCGTATGGTATCGCGTCTATGTTAGATAATGAATATTCTGAAACTCCTACACAACTTTTTGACCGTATGGAAGAAAAAGTGCTGGAAGTAGAAGCGTATTCAGCCGCAGTAACTGAATTAGAGGCTTTTTTATCTGGAGAAGATTTAAACCAGAAATTTACAGCTTTGGAAGTTGAGGATGAGTTACAAGCCCTAAAAGCTAAATATCATAAAAAAGTAGAAGCACCAAAAGCAAGTTGTAAACAAATCGCATCGCTTCCTGTGGCGCCACCAGATATTTGGAAATGCCTACATACTTTAAAAGGACATACCGCAGCAGTAAATGCAATAGCAATAAGTCCTGACGGTAAAACGATTGTCAGTGCTAGCGATGATGGAAGTGTTTGTGAATGGGATATAAAAACAGGCAAAAAGCTTTATTCTTTTATTGGGCAGGCAGGCGCCGTTTTATCTGTTGCTATTAGTCCCGATAATGAGATGTTTGCCAGTGGTTGTGTTGACCGCAAAATTAGTAGTTGGCACTTAGGGACAAAAAAATATCTTGGTATATTTAATTATTCTAGTTCTGCGTATTACTCAGATTCTCCCATCAGCCATAATGGTTTTGTCTCTTCAATTGCCTTTAGTCCAGATAATAGAATCATTGCTAGTGCTAGTACTGATAAAACTATTCGACTTTGGGGACGTTACACAAAAGAGTTAAAACGTACTTTAAACGGACATTCAGAAGCTGTTTTATCTGTTACTTTCAGCCCTGATGGTAAAATTATTGCTAGTGGTGGCGCCGATAAAACTATCCGAATATGGAATTTAAATGCTTTGGGACAACCACAAGTATTAACTGGACATTTGGCAGCAGTGCAGGCAGTTGTAATTAGTCCTGATGGTAAAACTTTAATTAGTGGTGGCGCCGATTCTACGATTAAAATATGGAGTTTAGCAACAGGTAAAGTATTACAAACTTTAACAGCACATCAAGCTAGTATCCTGTCGCTTGCTGTTAGTTCTGATGGAAAAATACTTGCTAGTGCAGGTAATGATGGTGTTAAAGTTTGGAATTTAGCAACAGGCAAAATATTAGAAAACTTGAGCGGGTGTAATGCGGTTGCTTTTAGTTCTAATGGGAATACGTTAGTAAGTGGTGGTAAAAACGGTACTGTTATAATTTGGAATAATATAGATAAGAATAAGTTAGTAACTGAGCCTTTGCTATGCGGTGAATGGTGGGAAATTTTGGATGTGGAAAAAGATGCTTGTGCTACTGAGGTGAAACGGGCATATTATAAATTGGCTCGATTATATCATCCGGATGTTAATGCAACTGCAAAAGCAAGAACTGTAATGCAGGCACTAAATAAAGCTTATGAAGAGTTTCAAAATAAATGTAATGTTTGTTATTAATAAGCTTTTTGCTTTGTGTTCTTTGTGACGAGCGTGGTTAGTTATATAAAAGATATTGTTTAAATTCAAAAAGTAAATTTTGAGATGCTTCACTGCGTTCAGCATGACATTGAATTCAAAGCCCCCCTTATTAAGGGGGGTTGGGGGGATCAAACAGGAACAGCTTCAGCAAATTCAGTTAAGAACTTAAACGCTTTAACTATATGACCGGCACATTCTCTTGGCGAAGTACTGTAATAAGAACGCCAAGCAGAAGCTTTATCTTCGTCATATCTATCTCCACGTTCAGGTCGCATTTCTAACCAAGCCAATCTAACAGCGTGACCAATTAATACATCTAAAACGATGTAATCTTCGATTTGTAAATCGGGGTTTTCTGATGCAATGGCGCCTAATTCAATGAGTGCTTCAATACACACCTGTCGATATTCAGGAGATTCGATTTTATTAAGTAAATGCTCTACTCTTAGTGCAAAGTTTTTCTCTCCTGCGGTCATTTCTGCTAACATGACTTCACTATCTAAACGGTTGCGACGTTCGAGCTTATCGCCAATTACTACCCCTTTACAGTGTTGCATTAATAACCAAACTTGTTTGTAAAAGTATGAAGGTACACGTCCGGTTGAACCTTCAGCTTTACGAAAACGGCGCCAACCTCCTTCAGGGGGTTCAATTTCTTCAGTTATTGGTGATACTGCTAACCAATTAATTTCGCTTGCTTTTTGTTTGACATGTAATGATTCTTGCTTACGCAAAACATTACTCATACCTGAATATTCGAGCATTACCTTTTTAAGTCTACTTTTAACTTCAAATGGCGATAACCGCATTAATTGCTCGTATGCTTCGTCTTGAGTAATTACTAATTCACCCGCAATTTCACTTGTTAGTAGTAAAATCAAATACCCAACACGTACTGTTAATAAACCTTTGAATAATTCCGGCTCAGATTTAATTAAATTACTCAGGTAAATTAATATTTCCTGGGTGAGCATCCTATCACGAATATCCTCACGACAGAAGTTGTTGATTTTTTCTACAATTTCGCTGTGAGATAAAGGAACTGTAATTAGCGAGTCTTCGGTGTATGCTTTTCCTACTGCAATTTGTTTACCACGCACAATTAGACTTGTTACCACATCTGATAAGCTAATATCCGCCATTTGCCGCAAACCCGCAGCACCTCGAACTACTGCCCATAATCCTAATTCCGCAGCTTTCGTATAAACTTCGTCGAGTAAATCGCTAACCGTAACGCGCGTGTTTTCACCTCCAAACCCAGTATCAAATTCAAGTCCTTCTAAACTGGCAAGTGTTTGTAATAACTCAACTTGCTCGTAAATATTTTGTGAGGACTGTAAAGACGACAGCAGTTTTTCTAAATTTGCTTCGTACTCCATTTGAAATTCTTGCGTGTTTCTCAACTGCCAATTTTTGTCAACACTAAATGTTAGGTAAGTGCAACGCGGTAGAGCATTTTGAACGGAGGAATGCAAAAAGTCAAAGTCTTGTAAATAATCTATACGCTCGATGGCGCCTGTTAATGTCAATTGATTGAGTTTTCCTAGCTTAACTCTAACTCCATTACAAACACCTTCTTTAAGCTCCTGCATTAATTCGAGTAATGCTTCGCTACCCACTTCTAACATTGTGTGTGTCAGCATTAAAGTTAAAGTTGGGCGCCCTAACTCATTCCAGTATTTTTGGATATAAGCTAGTTCACTACGAAATTGGTCTACCAAAAAATGATAGTCTAAAGTCAAGTAAAATTGCTGTGAGTCTAAGAAAGATGGTAAAAATACTACCATCTCACCATTTAAACGGAAAAAGCGTGAAGTAGTCAAACTACGAGGACGACGCGGTGGGCGCCCAGTTAATGCCAGCTTATCGTTACGCCCTATTTGTGTATAAATTGGGATTAAATCTTCCGAGTCGCGAACTTGTGTTGGCGCCACTTGTTTCGGCGTTTGCGTCTCAATACCATAAACTTTGAGTTTATCTTGCAAATCTTCATCAGAAGCAAGTAAAGCTATTTGCACAAGCGCTTCCCTAGTTTTACCCATTGTTAAATGTCTGCCCAATGGGTCAATGTCACCAACCGCTATAAACCCTTCGCTAAGAAGTTTACCCAAATAGTACAAACTTTGCGCCCAAACCAAGGGGACATTTTCGTTCGGTAAACGTTGCTGTGACTGCGGTTGTGCTTTTTCAGCTTCAATATGTTCTTGAGGTACATAGTAAAGTTCAGGAAGTAATTTTATACCATCTCGCTCAACCAGCAAAGTATCTAAACTACTCAAATAAAATTCAACTTGTTCGTTGTCACCTCTAAATAACCCATCTAATACAAGATAAGTAAAAAATAAAGGCCATTCGCACTCAATATTTTCAAATTGCTTCAACTCCCAAGGTTCGTAGTGTAAACGGTGGGTGTCTTCTAAAACCGTTTGATGTCCATCTCGTAAAAAACGCTTACAGCCATACTTGCCCCCTAGCTTGTTGATAATATCGTTACGAGTCCGGTCACGTAAATCTAAATTTTCTACTGCAAAAGCCGGGAAACTAATCACGCTTAGTAATGCTGCATCAATTTCTTTAGAAGCTGACTCGCGTGGTAATAAAGATTCTAATGTAATACGAGTACGTGCAATTTCATCAGGTAGGGCGTGAATTACCGATGCTTGAGAACCTTTAACACCAAATAAATCAAGTCCGTTTATTGCTTCTAAGGCAGCTTTCGCCATTCCCACGGAGCTAGCATTCAATTCAGCGTTGCCATGATTAATTTTATTACCCCGTTCCCAAATTCCATAGTCGGGTGTACGATAGGCGCGTCCGATATAATAAACCAAATTCTGAACAAAATTAACTTCATCGAGCGTATAAATTATCTGTAACCCCGATGCGGTCATTTGCGCTAGCATCAATAAAAATATTGATGTTGCATCAAGCTGTAGGTGTCCCCACTCGTCATCACCAACTACTACATCTCCGGTACTAGTATTGTATTTTGCGTGCAGTGCATCTAATGGAGACTGCGTATGTTTAAATTGCTCCACCTTATTCGCTTGTCGCATCATCGCAAACAACAAGCCACGCATCAACTTAACCGTGCTAAATTCGAGTTCGTAAGTGCGTCCGTTATCATCATCGAGTTTGCGATACGCTAACCCTAAACCCCAAACCGCTAAAATACTGTAAACATTATCGCGCACCCATGCATCGGTATAATCACCATGAGCAGTAATTGCTGTGCTTGCTGGCAGCAAACCTGTAATTGGATTTTGACGACTGAGAATAATCGTCTTTATTTGCTGGTAATAATATTCAAGACGAGTTTGCAGTTGCGAAGCAGTCTTCATAAAGTTAATGCGGGATAACCAGAAAGGTGTTTAATCCTGTAGCTGTTACGTTCTTTATAATGTAACGTTTTGTCACAAGTTCCGCACCAAGAAGGCGCCTTCTGTGCTACAGAAATTAAGTGTTAACTTTATTATCTACCGTTGGCGCCTCTTAAGTCGATATCTTAGAAACCGGGTTTCTATGTACAATCGTTGTTTTTATTACAAGCTATCAACGAAGAAACCCGGTTTCTTGAAATCTTTACAAAATAGTATAAAAGTTATCTGTATTTTTACGTGCAATCTGATATTAATCAGAATATAGCTATAACTTTTATCAAGCTGATTAATACTATTTCAAAGGCTAAACTTAAAATGCTTCTACATCTACCAATCTTAATTAATTTAGTCATTGCCAACCAATACACTACATAATCATAATATTCAGTTGGTAATCATCAAGTTTGCATGGTTATTTAATAGCCCTCTTATTTTTGATAAGTGGGTTTACTTGTATAAATTATTACCTGTTGACGAGTTTGTAAAAATAGTTTAACTTCTGAACTAAAGCTGCTATCTTGTCATTTAACAGGTCGATGCATAAAATCGCGTGTATTTAGAGCGGCGCCACAACACATTAGCTGATATAAAGGAGTTTACAGTCAGGGGTGTCAATACCTTTAAGGAATAGTAGTAAATCTACCGAATTTGAGAAGACTAAACCTACCATAATTCGATTAAATTGTTTTAAAGGCTAAAAATAGTGGTTCAGATTCGGTAGAAGTTCATACTTAATCAAGCCGATTGGTAAAATGGTGCTGTAATTAAATAAATTGCAGTAGTACCACTTATATTAATTTTGGGTTTTTGTACTGAGAACTACTTCCTAAAGTCTTATAGCTTCTGATTCACACATTTTGAACATCAATTTATCAGTTTGCTTGACACAGATAAGGATAGTAGTAAAATTTACTCAACTCCAATGCATGTCAGGGTAGTATCGTTCGCACAGCACTTTGGGTTGTGGGCGAATCTTACTCTTCATAAAAAAAGGCATCTACCGGATTTTAGTATTCCGGGCTAGTATTATGACTTAGCGATGCCCAATTTTGGATATCGATGTTGATTTCTTAAGGATTTATGGACAAAAGTCCGCAAGATGGCAGTACAACCCTCCTCTAAGCTGGCGAGAACTATCTCCCAGCGCGGGGGAGATATTAGGAGGTTAATATGCTTTTAGAAGATGCTCGCAATTCAGTAGTTGACGTTGCTGACTTGAACCAGCTCAAGCATGAATTAAATCGTTTGCAACCTGTAGACGTGGGTGACTATATCACGCAATTACCCGAAAAACAGCGTGCTATAGCTTTCCGTTTGCTCAATAAAAGTCAAGCAATTGATGTCTTTGAATATTTACCTCCAGAGGTGCAAGAAGAACTTATTGATTCTTTGCATGATGCTCAGGTGGTACAACTTGTTGAAGAAATGAGTCCGGACGACCGTGCGGAATTATTTGATGAACTCCCAGCAAAGGTTGTAAAGCGTTTACTACAACAACTTAGTACCGAGCAAAGACAAGCAACTGCCACTCTTCTTGGATACCCAGAAGGAACTGCTGGACGGGTAATGACAACCGAGTATGTTTGGTTGCGTGAAGGGTTAACAATTGGTGAAGCATTAAGCAAAATTCGGCGCCAAGACGAAGACAAAGAAACGATTTACTATGCTTACGTCACCGACGACAACCGTAAACTCGTGCGAGTTGTGTCATTGCGGCAATTATTGTTCACTTTTCCTGATGTTCTGATTCGGGAAATTGCTAGCGACAGAGTTATTAAAGTTCAAACCGAAACTCCTCAAGAAGAAGTCGCGCGAATTATGAAGCGCTATGACTTAATCGCTATACCAGTTGTTGACCGCGAAGAACGGCTTGTAGGTATCATCACGATTGACGACGTGATTGATATTTTGGAAGAAGAAGCAACTGAGGATA
Organism: Calothrix sp. PCC 7716; assembly: GCF_019977735.1. Taxonomy (GTDB): domain Bacteria; phylum Cyanobacteriota; class Cyanobacteriia; order Cyanobacteriales; family Nostocaceae; genus Dulcicalothrix. Next base: position 4,399,951 of record NZ_AP025018.1, read on the forward strand.
TCCAAAAGTTAGCGGGTGTTAGTGGTGGTGATGATGGAGCATTGGCGCCTCCCTTAATGACAATTCGCAAGCGCTTACCCTGGCTTTTAGCAATTATGGCTTTGTATATCGGCGCCTCAAGCGCAATTGCACCGTTTCAACCAGTAATTGCATCAGTACCTCTGTTAGCGGTAATTATGCCGTTATTTTCTAATACAGGTGGAACGGTTGGCGTTCAAGCGTTGACAGTTACAATTCGAGGACTCGGTATTGGAGAAGTTACTCCTAAAGACACTCTGAAGATTCTTAAAAAAGAACTAACAGCAGGTCTAGGAACCGCACTCGCATTGGGCACAACAATGGTATTGCTATCAATGATTTGGGCATCTCCCAGCGAAAGATGGGTTGGAGTCATTGCGGGAATGGTTATGGCTACTAATACTCTAGTCGCTGTAACATTAGGCACCTTTTTACCAATGGGTTTAAAGCGACTAAAACTTGACCCAGCGTTAATTAGTGGACCTCTCGTAACTACAATGCTTGACGCAATTGGATTTATGATTTTCTTATCTCTAATTTCGTTCGCTTTGAATGTTCTTCATTTACAGCACTAAGTGTTGATTCTAGATTTTAGATTTTGGAATAAATACCCAATAATCTAAAATCTAACAATATTGCTTCAAAGCTATTTATGCCTACTAGCACTTGGAATCGTCATCACATTCTCTCTCTATCAGATTTTACTCCTGTAGAATATGATGCAGTTTTACAGACTGCCGCCAGCTTTCGAGAAGTTTTATCACGCAGAACTAAGAAAGTACCAACTTTGCAAGGACAAGTTGTTGCGAATTTGTTTTTTGAGCCATCAACTCGCACTCGCAGCAGTTTTGAGTTAGCCGCAAAGCGTTTATCTGCTGATACGCTCAATTTTACCAGTGCTACTTCTTCGATGACGAAGGGAGAAACTATTCTCGACACTGCAAAAACTTATTTGGCGATGGGATGCGACATTATGGTTATTCGTCATACCAGCGCAGGTGTCCCCAATGCTGTAGCTCTAGAAATGGATCGTCTTGGTGAACGTGTCAGTGTTTTGAATGCTGGTGATGGTCAACACGAACATCCATCTCAAGCATTACTCGATTTATTTACTATTTGTAGCCTTATTGACCCGCTTCAACCTCGACTTGAACTTTTAAAAGATAAAAAAATTGCCATCGTTGGTGATATTTTACACTCACGTGTTGCACGCTCGAATATTTGGAGTCTAACTGCAAGCGGCGCCGAGGTTCATCTTGCAGCACCCCCAACACTTTTGCCCAAATTATTTGCTGAATATATTAACGACGGTGAAGCAAGTGGACTGGATGGGCGCCGCAAATTATTTATACATTGGCACTTAGAGCCAGCACTACGCGATGCTGACTTTGTAATGACATTGCGTCTACAAAAAGAACGTATGACCGCTCATTTATTACCGAGTTTGCGTGAATACCACCAAATGTTTGGAATCACACGCTCAAAACTCAAGTGGTGTAAGCCAAATGTAAAAGTATTACATCCAGGCCCAGTAAACCGTGGTGTCGAAATTAGCTCGGACTTAATGGACGACCCAGAATTTAGCTTAATTCAAACCCAAGTAACTAGCGGTGTTGCTGTTCGCATGGCACTACTTTATTTAATCGGTAGTGGTAAAGCTGTTTGACGGAAACATCTACAATCATGAAGCGTCAACACAACTATGAGTTTAATCAATCCTGTTAAAGCAAAACTTTAATTGGAAGCGCATCAGAGAAACCTGGTTTCTAAGTAAAATTGTTCTTTTTATTACAAGATATCGATAGAGAAACCAGGTTTCTGAGTAACAGGCGACAAAACTAGCTGAGATTTCGGTAAGATAGAGAAGCTATATTTTTCTGCATCGCAGGTAAAACCAGCAACTGCCGCATATCCGAAGGAATCTCTCATGGTAACTTTAAAAATCGCCGTTTATATTGTTGTTACTTTCTTTGTACTGCTTTTCGTGTTTGGATTCTTATCGAATGACCCTTCTCGCAACCCCGGACGTCGGGATTTCGAGTAATGTCTCGATAATTAATCAAAGCATCCGCATTTTATGGAACGCGCTATGTTTCGTTTAACCATAAAATGCGGGCCTACGGCACTGCCTTGTAAACCAGATGGCTTGCCAATGAGCGGCAGCACATGTAAAAGTCTTTGATGTCGGAAGATTATACGCGCTCAGTTTGAGTCGTACTTCCGGCTTATAGTTGACTCTCTATAAGCTTACGTATGCTATATGCTTCATCCTGTTCTGCCGCCTTCGCAACCTGCTATTCAAAATTTATCAGATAATACTAATTCTCAAAATATCAGTACTAGCAAGGCGCCAGTTAAAATCGCGCTTAATGATAATAATAATCATAGTACAAAAAAACAAGCTAACTCATGGACGCTCTCTGAGAACGTTTCTAAAAGTCTAGTTGCCCAAACCCCCGCTAAACCAAGTCAACCAGAAAAATTACCACCTGAACTGACACCATCATCTACATCGCAAGGTGCCGAAGTGCTGGGGTCTGGGTTGACTGTTGGGTATTCGATGCAGCCAAATATTAATCAAGATATTAATCAAGATGTTAATCAAACTGTTGCTAAAAGTCGTAATTTATCACAGCCTCAAGCATCCGCATTAGTAAAACAATTAACAAAACCCTCACAATCAAATAATACACAAAGTACAAATGTTGCAGGTAATACATTTCCATCAAGTCAACCACCTGTAAACTTTGAGTTTTACGCCCAAAATCAACAAAATTCGCCTTCAACAATTGAATTTAAGTCCCGTCAAAATAACCAATCTACACCAACAAATCCTCCACAGGCGCCACAACCATCTCCAACACCAAATCAAACACCCCAAACTACGCGAAGAGTTATAGAAGTAGTTGCCGACCGTCAGGAGTATGACGAACAACGTCGAGTTGTGACGGCAGAGGGTAATGTAGTTGTAAGGTTTGATGGGGCAGTAGTTGATGCTGACCGCTTGCAGGTAAATTTAGATAATTTAATTGCGGTTGGCGATGGTAATGTAGCACTAACGCGCGGAGACCAAGTACTGCGAGGACAGCGATTTACATATAATTTTGTTCAAGATGATGGCGAATTAGAACGTGGTAGTGGTGAAATTTTCATTCCAACTGCTGGAACTGACTTTGCATTCGCACCACCAGGTACAGCAACGAGTGCATCATTGGGAGTGCAAAGCAGACCTTTGAGTGACCGCATTCGTCAAAATCAACCCTTAACAGGTGTAGGAAGTCCTGGGGGCATTGATATTGGTGTTGGCACTTCCGCTAATGCTGCTAATATTCAGGCGCCAGGTACAGGTGGGCAAGTACGACGAGTTCGCTTTGAAGCAGCGCAAATTAGTTTTTATCCACGTGGTTTGCAAGCACGCGATGTCACATTGACAAATGACCCATTTTCACCACCTGAACTAGAACTGCGTGCCGATAAACTGACTTTAACGCGAGAGGCGCCACAGCGAGACAGAATAAGAACGCAAGGACAACGATTAGTCTTTGACCAACGCACAACTATACCAATTCCTAGGAATGAGCAGGTAATTGACCGTAGAGAACGTGATGTTCCACTAATTGCATCAATTGGATATGACGGTGAACAGCGTGGTGGTATATTTGTTGAGCGAAGCTTTGAAGCATTTAGTTCAGATACGTCTAGTTTCACAATTACACCACAGTTTTATGCTCAAAAGGCAATAACTGGAAGCGATAATTTTGCTTCGCTGTTTGGTCTAAAATCTCAGCTTAATGCTGTTTTGAGTCCTACAAGTCGCTTTGAAGGAAATGCCAGATTTGAGACTTTAGACTTCAGTAAAATTGAGGATACTTTTCGGGCTAATTTGCGATATCAACAAGCACTCGGCGCTCAAAACCCGCATATTCTTAACTTAGAATACAGCTACCGCGATAGATTCTATAACGGAACACTGGGTTTTCAACGAGTGCAAAGCAGTTTAGGAGGTGTACTTCTATCGCCTATTATACCTTTAGGCAAAAGTGGTATAAATTTGACCTATCAAGCCAGCGCTCAATTAATTGATGCAAATACAGACAGATTAGACCTTTTGGCAGCCAGACGCGATAATGACCGCATTTCTTTAGGACGATTTCAAACTAATGCCAGACTCTTTGGTGGGTTGCCTTTATGGAGAGGAAAAGCATTACCTCCTACACCAACTGAAGGTTTGCGCTATACACCTAACCCACTTATACCTTACATAACCGCTTACGGTGAACTTAATGGTACGACTAGCTTTTATACCAGCGGTAATAATCAAAGCACTTTACTTGCTACCGCTGGTATACAAGGACAATTTGGCAATTTTTCCAAACCTTTCTTAGATTACACAGCCTTTAATGTTAGCTATACTCAAGGTTTAAATAACGGTTTGTCACCGTTTCTATTTGACCGTGCAGTTGACAACAAAGTACTAAACCTAGGTGTGGTTCAACAAATTTACGGACCATTCCGACTTGGGCTTCAAACCTCAATCAACCTTGATAATGGGCAAAGTCTTAGCACCGAATATTCGTTAGAGTACAGTCGTCGTACTTACGGTATTACGTTACGCTACAATCCTGTTCAAGAATTAGGAGGCATTAGTTTCCGCATTAGTGACTTTAACTGGACTGGTGGTACTGACCCATTTTCTGATCCGACTGAGGTTAAACCAGTAGTTGGTGGTGTGGAGCAGCGATAAAGTGTTTTTTATATCATTCGTTTAACTCTTTTTTAAGTAAATCTGCTCGACAACATCCCCATCGCCAAGGGTGTCTTTGTTCTTTGTTGGTATGGGAATAACTAGCCCAAACGCTACCATCGGCAGCTTCGTATATAAACTTAATTGCTACAATGTATTCGCCATAATTCGCAGTTGTAACTTTGACTTGTTCTCCAACAATAAATGTTTCTCCACTGCTTATAGTCACTTCCTCTAAATTCTTGTATGGAGGTGGTTGTGGCTTTTTAAGCTGCGGTTTTTGAAATGCTGGTTTTGGCGGTCTATCTTCTTGGTTTTCTATAACTTCTTTCTGCACCGAAGCCGACTCAGAAGGCGCCTGGGATAGGGGTGTAAGCTCTTTTTCTAGAGCCGACTCAGGGCGCTTTAAGTTCGTTTGTGTAGCTTCGCGAACAGAAGTAGACTCCGACTGAGTTTCAGGTGGCGGTGCAACTTCTTCAGTCTTTTTAGGTTTGATGCCTAGTAATTTTTGCGAGTCGGGTGGCGGACTTGTTTTTTCTGCGTCAGCCAACACATCCTGCTGAGGTCTTTTAGGTTTAATACTCAACAGTTGCTGCTCCGGTGCGGAAGGAGTTTCTGGTTGAGAGGAGTCTTTATTGGATTTTGATTTTGATTTAGGCATACCGAAAGATAATGCTACTTAACAATTACTGCTGCTAACCGTTCTTTTTTTATTCTAAGGCTGTGGTTTTTTTAGGACAGGTGGTTGTGTTGGACCACTTGGACCATTAGAACCTGGGCCTTTTTTGGGAAAAGGTTTCTTGGAGGCGCCATCTGGTGGACGACGATAACCTCCTCCTCTATTTTTATCAAAGGGTTTGCGCCCAAAACCTCCTGGTCTTCCTGGAGGCGCCAGTGATGCAATATTTTCGGCTGACTGAATCACTAAATCGGTACCCACACGTTTGACCTTGAACTCCCAAAAGTTTTTTGCAGCTTTGGGTGGCAAATATCCCAGTAGTTTAAGCTTGAAGTATTTTGGCACATCATCAGGTTGAAGCGCAGCCCGTTGTATCTTAACTACTATTAAGCCTTTTTGGTTTTCTTGAAAAACGACTTCCCCTTGTATCGAAAATTCATCTGCTTTATATAGCAAGTCTGTTTTTTCCAATTCTGGATGAAGAGTTTCTGGTTCCCAAATACCCGCTATCTGCACGTGTAGAGGTATAGGAGATTCTTCTTTAGGGGTTTTTGGGTAAACTACCCACAAATGCTCTTTCTCCAAATCGACGATTGACGATTTTACCAAACCAAGGACTTTACCCTTAACAACCGCGTCGATAATTGTACCGTCAGGTGCAAGCAATATTCCCTTATTGATTTCTTCAGCACTAGGGGTGTATTTTCCCCACAATAAGCCAATAGCTCGATATTGCTGTGGCTGAGTTGGTTTTGGAATCGGTTGAGACAATGGGGGGTTGGAAGCTGGTGGCGAGGTCTCGGTAGTAGTATCACTCATGTTACAATCTCATCAAAGTATACGAAATAAGCATTGTTATTGTTACATTGAACAATGCTTTTCTCTTCAAATTGTCAAAGTTATTTATAATACTGCATTCACAATATATTACGCAAGTAGATTTAGAATTATTGTAGAAAAGCATTTGAAATACATTCTACCCCTTGCATAGATAAACGTTACTTGTTAACTCATCGCTCTGTATCTCACTTGTGTTGGCATGTTTATTGGCATGTTTATAAAAACTAAAAACAATATTAGGTCATTTGTTGGCGACATATTTATTTAACTTATAATTTTACGTGAAGATTTGCTGAATTAACTTAAGTATTCTTACGAATTTATCCTCTAACCACAGCATCAAATTATCCAGCCACTCCAAAATCGTTTCCAAGATATGTTTCTCGTACCTGACGCTCGTTGCTCTAATTTCCACAAATTCAGGTTTATCATCCGAAGTAGGTATTTGATCAGCTTGTTTTATGTTAACGCTGTCTATAAGATTCAAAATTAGAGTATCTGATTCGACTTGCTGAGTTATAGCAGGTTTTTTGGGGTTATGAGTTAAATTACCCTTTATGTAACTGCTCTTAACCAATTGACTAACTTTTCGCGTCGCTGGTTGTTCATCATGACAAGATTGATTTAATAATTTTTGGCTTGCGCTAAAAGTTAGACCCTTATTAGTTGAGACTGCTTCATTTTCACTCCGTAGCTCTTCTCCGAACAAATCGTCAAATGTCAACCATAAGTCTTCAGTTTCGTCTGCTACCTGCTTTAACTTTGGTAATGTTGCGTTATATGACGGATATAATTGATGATTTGTAACTTCGCCGTATTGACTATTAACTGTAGATTTGCCAAAAAAGTGATTAATGGCATTCATGACGAGCGTGCCAATGGATGCTACTAAGCTTTGATTTTGATTATGGCGCCTCACTGTCAACATACTTGATTCGAGGTGAGCAAAAAAAGTATCTAGACCAGATATATATGATTGTGTAGATAATTGTGTAACGATTTCTTGATTTCGTTCCGAGTTGTGTTCAGTCGGAATTATATTGCCGCCTGTTAACTTATGTAGTAATTGGTCTATTTCAGGCAAGAAATTTTTGTTAGACTGTACTCGCGTGCCAGATAAATGCCATAATCGCCAATACTCCACTACCTCCGTTACTATTTTATCTTGTATCATTTGCTGCTGCTTTAAAGTGAGTATATCAAGCACTTTATTATCTTCTGTTACCAATACTATATGTTTATTTCCTAAATGAGTTGCAATTCCTTGCACTTTTGATAAATACGCTTTTACTGTATCATTTGTTTCTAATTGCTGATGATATTTTACGTAATCTAATTTTTCTGGTACAGAGTTTATACTTTTTTGAGGGCGTGATGGTATTGTTTTTACCATTTCCAGCATATGGACAATTGCTGTATCGCAATCAGGAGTATTTTTGTTCTTAATAGTATTATTGTGGGAATTTAACTGCCTCTGTTGCGGCGCCTCTGCGTGTCTAAGTTGTTTATCAGCAGAATTTACAGTTTTCTGAATCAGTGCAAATACAGGATAAAGTAATGCTTCTAACGACCAATTAGCACCAACTCGTATTGTGCGCCAAGTGCGGAGCGCCGAGTCACCGAAACGCTGCGACTGGCGGGAGAAAAAGTTAAAAAGCCTGCTTTGATAGCGACTGGAAGTCATGATAAAAATGAAAACTGTAAACGACTAGCAGAAAATAAGCGTGATTGGTCAAACTGAAACCATACTACCTGTATTAACTAGCTTTTATAACCAAAATTTAAAATACGTAAATACTTAATAGGTGTTAAAAAAGCATACATATTAGATCCAGGATGAAATCTTTATTCAAGTTAAAGACTGAAATATATTAGCTCAAATATGACTCCTCAAAACCCTGCAATTGATACCAAATTAATTATCACCGCAATTGAGAACCTCCGCGCCCTATGCCAAACCGAGGTTCAAGCTGCTTGGCGATATTCACTTTTAGATTTGACGGCAAATCAGGTATTTCAAGAAGATATATCAAAATGGGATGGCGCCATTACTAACAATAAAGGACATGTTGCTTGGGAATCTGGACGCAGGATTTTATGGTTAGCGCAGAAAATTACTGTTCCCGAATGTTTGGTGCCAAGCTATTCACTACAAGGAAAGTCGTTACGTTTAGCTTTGGTATGGTGGGCAGAAGATGTGCAAGTTTATGTTAATGGTAAACTTGTTGCCGCCGGAGATTTGTTTGACTTTTCACCACGTGTACTGTTATCGGAAGCAGTTACACCTGGCGATGATTTTATTGTAGCGCTGCGCTTAGTTAGTCCGTTGCATGACTCTGGCGCCTTGATGCGTTCTCATCTCGTTTTTGACTCTGGTACTGCTGATGACCCCGGTTTCGTCGCTTCGGAGATTGCTGTTGTTAAACAATATTTAGAAACTTTTGCTCCTGATAGGTTATCTGTTTTGGCTGAAGTTGTTGAAGAGTTTTACCACAGAGACACAGAGTTCACAGAGAAAAAAGTTCTTAAAGCCCCCCTTATTAAGGGGGGTTGGGGGGATTTAAAATCTAAAACAATACACCTCTTAGGTCACGCGCACCTAGATATGGCGTGGTTATGGCAAGTTGAAGAAACCTGGCGCGCGGCACAAAATACTTTTGAGTCAGTATTAAAATTACAGCAAGATTTTCCTGATTTGGTTTTTTGCCACTCAACTCCCGCTTTGTATGCTTGGGTAGAAGAAAATCGTCCTGATTTATTTGCTCAGATTCAATTTCAAGTTAAAGCTGAGAAGTGGGAAGTTTTAGGTGGCTTTTGGGTCGAACCTGATTTAAATTTGATTTCTGGAGAGTCAATAGTTCGACAGCTTCTTTATGGGCAGCGTTACACCCAAGAAAAGTTTGGCAAAATTTCTTCTATTGTCTGGGTACCCGATACGTTTGGTTTTTGCTGGACATTACCACAGTTTATGGTTTCTGCTGGGATTGAATATTTTGTGACTCAGAAATTACGGTGGAATGATACTACCAAATTTCAGAAAGGCGCCTTTTTATGGCGTTCTCCTGATGGTAGTGAGATATTTAGTTATATGTCGGGACTTATTGGGGAAGGTATTGATCCAGAAAAAATGGTTGCGTATAGCTGTGAGTGGGAAACTCAAACTGGTATAAAAGACGCACTTTGGCTTCCTGGTGTTGGCGACCACGGTGGTGGACCCACTCGTGATATGTTGGAAATTGCTCAACGCTGGCAAAAATCTGAAGTTTTCCCAAAATTAGAATTTACTACCGCCGAAAATTATTTACGTCACATCCAAAATAAATGTAGAGACGCGATTAATCGCGTCTCTACGTGGAATGATGAATTATATTTGGAATTTCATCGTGGTTGTTACACTACACATGCCGACCAAAAACGCTTCAACCGAAAGTGTGAGATTTTATTATATGAGGCAGAAATTTTTGCTGCATGGGCAAATATTCGCTGTGGAGTGAAATATCCAAAAACTGAACTAGAAGCTGCTTGGAAAAAGTTATTATTCAACCAGTTCCACGATATATTACCAGGTTCATCAATTACCGAAGTTTATACTGACGCACTACCCGAATGGCAAGAAGTCGAAAGAGTCGGAACTGAGATTCTACATAAATCTTTACACGAAATTGCACTTCAGGCGCCTTTACCTACACCACCACACAAAGACTTCTTACCGATTTTTGTTTTTAATTCCCTAAACTGGTCACGTAGTGAAGTTGTTTGTGTAGACTTACCCGAATCTTTTTCTTTTGCTTGTGTTTATTCTTCAGAAGGAATAATACCTTCACAAAGCAACTCATCTAAACTATTATTCCTTGCTGAAAATATACCCTCTCTTGGTTACAGTATTTTTTGGCTTTGCCCAAGTGCGTCTAAAAATACCATTACATTAGAGTCTCAAACATTTTCTCTAGAAAATGAATATCTACGGGTAGTTGTCAATGAAAATACTGGGGATTTAGATAGTATATACGACCTAGTTAATCAAAAAGAAATTCTTGATGGCGCCGGAAATCAACTCCAAAGCTGGAAAGATAGTGGTCAATATTGGGATGGTTGGAATATAGACCCAAATTACGCACAGCATCCTTTACCAGCTACTCAGTTAAAATCTATAGAATGGTTGGATAGAGGTGTGATTCAATCTCGTTTACGTGTGGTTCGTACTATTGGTAACTCAGAGTTTTGCCAAGATTATATTTTAGATAAAGGTTCTAGGTATCTCAAAATAGCAACGCACGTTAACTGGCAAGAACGTCACGTTTTAGTTAAAGCTGCTTTTCCTCTTAACATTGAATCAGATTTTGCCACTTACGAAATACCTTGTGGCGCCATTCAACGTACAACAAAACCCCAAACTCCTGAAGAAAAAGCTAAATGGGAAGTACCAGCATTAAAATGGGCTGATTTAACAACCTCGAATTCATACGGTGTTAGTTTATTGAACGATTGTAAATATGGCTACGATGCAACACCAAATCAACTTCGATTAACTTTACTGCGAGGTTCCGAATGGCCAGACTCCGAAGCTGATAAAGGAATGCATGAATTTACGTATGCTGTGTATCCTCATTCAGGTAGTTGGGAAGAAGCGCAAACAGTACAAAAAGGGTATGAATTAAATACTCCGTTACAAGTTGTTATGCGTGAGAATGTTAAATCTAACTCAAAGTCAACTCAAGATAGTGCAAGCTTTTTGAATTTAGGCAGTGAAAACCTAATTTTAATGGCATTTAAACAAGCTGAAGACTCAGATGCGTGGATACTTCGATGCTACGAATGTAACGGAAAAGAAACACAAATTAAAGCGCAAAGTGATTTTGGTATAGTGTTGGAGGCGCCTGTCGATTTATTAGAACGTCCTTTACAGAGTACTGAGTCATCAATCAAACCCTGGAAAATCAAAACTTACAAAGTCAGATTTTCAAAGTAAAATCTTTCTTGTGGAATGGATATTTTTGTGGAATGGATATTTTTGTGGAATGGATATTTTTGTGGAATGGGCATCCTTGCCCGTTCAACCTATTGATGCGACCCAACCACCTACCCAAATTCCTGTATAAAACCTTATTACATTTGTGAAACCAGCTTGCTGCAATAATTCATAAACACGCGCTTCTTCTACTGGATAAATACCTTTTTCAAAAGTGGCAATCATTTCTTTTATATTTGCTTCAGTTCTTCCCATTTCTTGCCAGTAGGATTGTATGTAGGTAATTATCCGTTCAAATTCGGGGGCGCCTTTTTTACCAAATATATCAACTAAAATGAAAGGCGCCCCCTGTTTTAAGCGTTGAGCAATACTTTGTAAAAAGGCTAACTTACTATCATCGGGAATGAAATGCATTACCAAAATCGATGTTGCTGCGTCGTATAAAGGTGTTGATGGTAATTCGTGTGTGTAGGTTTGTTGTAATGTGATACGTTCTGATAAATTATGCTGCTCGATTTTCGTGCGTGCTATTTGTAGCATGTTGGCACTAGGGTCGATGCCTAGAAATGACCATTGTGGGTTACTTTGGCTGTAATGTATCAATTCCATTCCGGTTCCGGCGCCTACTATTAGTAGGTTTGCGGTTTTGGGTAGGTGAGATTTTAAGATTGATAGTGCCATTGTATGCATTGCTTCGTAACCTGGTAAAGCAATGCGCGCCATTTCATCGTATTCGCTGGTTGGCACTGTTGGGTTTGTATCAAAATCAATGGTGGGTTTTTGCATGGGTTCTTGTGGGGTGGAGAGAACTTGCCAGGAGATTATTCTTCTGGCAAAGTTCGGAGCATCCTTGCCCGCCCCGTATATTTCATGTAATGGGTTTATACGGTAATCGCGTGGCGGGCTTTGCTGATTAATTCGTTCATGTTACCTACGTTTAAACGGTAACTTAATGGGTGGGCTATTAAACGGGCGGTACTTTCGTACAGTCTCTCGATTTCTATTAAACCGTTTTCGTGTAGGGTTCTTCCTGTGGATACTATATCTACTATGGCTTCGGAGATTCCTGTTATGGGTCCTAGTTCTACTGAACCTGATAAGGGGATGATTTCTACTGGTAAGTCAAGACTTTGGAAGTATTCACGCGCGCAGTTAACGTATTTTGATGCAACTCTACCGTTTGCTGGCAAGTCTAATGCTGAACGATACCCACTTGATTCTTTTACTGCTACCGATAATCGACAGTAACCAAATTTTAAATCAACTAGGTGAGCTACACTTGGTTTTTTCTCACGTAATACATCGTATCCAACTATACCTAAATGTGCTTGCCCATATTCTACATATACTGGAACGTCTTGTGCCCTAACTAATAGCCCTTTAGCTTTTCCACTTGCATCGGGCAGTTGTAATTGACGAGTTCCTGAGTCTAAAAAAGCACTAAAATCTAGTCCAATATCTTGTAATAAGCGAATGCTATCTTTTAAAAGTCCACCTTTGGGCAATGCAACAGTAATCATACGAAGTAGGGGCAGGTTCACAGAAATATAATATTATGAAAATCCTTTTGGTTGATGATGAAGTAGAGCTTACAGACCCTTTAAGTCGATTATTGACGCGCGAAGGGTATAACGTTGATGCTGCCTACGATGGATTACATGGTAGTGAGTTAGCGCTGAGTGGCGATTATAACTTGTTGATTTTAGATTGGATGTTACCTGGAAAAAGTGGGTTAGAAATTTGTCAAGAACTCCGGCGCCAAGGTAAAACAACACCTGTACTATTTCTCACAGCAAAAGATACGCTTGATGACCGAGTTAAAGGTTTAGATGCAGGCGCCGATGATTACTTAGTTAAACCTTTTGAACTGCGGGAGTTACTTGCACGAGTACGGGCACTACTGCGACGTTCATCAACTACACAAGTTATTGAGGCGCCGACTCCGCGTTTAATTAAAGCTGATTTAGAATTAGATATCGAAAATCAAGTTGCTTACCGTACTGGTAGAGTAATTGAACTATCAGAAAAAGAAAGTCAGTTATTACAATATTTTATGGAAAATTCAGGGCAGTTACTTACACACGCCCAAATTATGGAAAATTTATGGAACGATACAGAGCAGCCAAGTAGTAATGTAATTGCAGCATTAATTCGCCTCTTGCGTCGTAAAATTGAGTCTACAGGAGAAACACAATTAATTCATACTGTTTATGGTAAAGGTTATCGTTTTGGTAATTAGTAGTAATTAGTAGGGTGGACTGAAGTCCACATTACAAACACTCTTGTGGAACGGGCATCCCTGCCCGTTTGATATCCATAGATTTCTGCATTTTTTCCTTTAATGCTTGCGCTCTTTGATAAGCCTCTGTACGGTTATCATCAACTTCCACCCCAATCTCTTCAAGACTTTGAATGTAATAACGTAACCGCGCGCGCATAGCCCAAACACCCATCGAAGGAAAAATAGCTAGTAATAGTATTAATGGAGAAATTGGCAAAAATGGTAGTTTGAATAGTCTTTGAATTTTTTTCATATTGATAGCAAAAGGATGTAAATTCTCGCTACCAACACAAACTACTGGAAGAACTGGAACCTGATAGCGCTGACTTAATTGCTCAAAACTAATATCAAAGTTTTGTAGCTGATAGCGTTTTTGCCAACCTTTTTGCGGTCCACGCAACCCTTCAGGAGCATAAAGAATTACCTGACGTTCTTTAACAGCGCTTTCAAATGCTTTAAATTCGGCACGTATACCACCCAAAACGTTTGACCATCCTACAGGCAACCACCAAACTATCCAAGGATGTTCAAACAATGCTACTCCTGCAAGTGGTTTTATTGTCCAATTTCGTTTTTCGCTTAGTAAATATCCAAGAGTTATAAAATCCCAAGGAAAGCACATTCCAGCATGATTCATAACTACTATTAGAGGTTCTGTTGCTGGTAAATTTTCAATTTGCTGTAACTCTGCGCGAAAATATTTTTTAATAATCGGTGTCAATATTTCCTGACGAAATGCCTGTTGATAATTATGATTAAACTCAGTTTGTTCGTTACGGGGTGAGCGACAACCTAAACGTAACCAACGTATTAATAAAGCTAAGTAAAATCCACCAGGAATAAGGAATAATCCATACTCATACCATTTCCAACCATCAGGGTCAGAATGGTAATGTTGCCAATGACGATTGAATAAAACCAGCCATCCTGGAGGATACCATAAGCAAAACCAGTCAAACCAGCTATATTTATAGCCACTATTTCTATCACCCTCATTTGAAAACGCTTGTAACTGAGGGTTTATGACACTAATATAACTTTGCGATTTTTGATTTATCACGATTTTATAACATATTCTACTAAATGCCGTTGATTTTAACTTTCTAGACTTGATTTAAGCCTCTTTCTATAGAGCTAATTTATATATTCTCTATTTTAAAGTAAATAAATATACTTCGCCACTGTTTAATTAATGTAAAAAATGTAAAGACGTTACATGTAACGTCTCTACATAATATTGATTCTTCGCATATTTATAATTGATTGTTAAAATCTTGTTTTTCGTTTCTCAATATGTTATTTATGTAGGCATTTAAAGATACAGGTTGTAAACTGTAACATGCTGATAAGCAAAATCAAGAAGTTGTCACTGGATGAAACTTCTGGCTGGCGCCTTGTATGTGTACTCGCTGGCATTTTTTTTGTACTAGTATCATTTTTTGCACTACATCGGTTTTACAGCTTTTATGCTTCTTATGACCAAGCACTTTTTGACCAGTTGTTCTGGAACACTATCCACGGACGTTTTTTCCAGGGTTCGTTATCGTCGGGTCAATCTAGTGCTGTTATTGCTGATGGTCAGATACATAAGGTTTTCTATAACCATTTAGGACAGCACTTTGTCATCGATTTTATATTATGGTTGCCAATATACGCTTTGTTCCCAACAGGCGCCACCTTAGTTATTTTACAAGTTGCTTTAATGACAGCAGGTGGTTTGGTACTTTATGCTACTTCGCGTCATTATTTGCCTACTAATATTGCTGTCTTAATTGTAGCTGCTTACTTTGGCGCCAATACAGTCATTGGACCAACATTGGCAAATTTTTATGAATATTGTCAAATTCCTTTGTTTGTATTTAGTATGCTTTGGGCATTTGCAAAACGTAAATGGTCATTGTTTTGGTTATTTGTAGCTTTAACGTTAGGAATTCGCGAAGATACCGGAATCACTCTATTTGGTTTTGGGCTTTACTTAATATATACTCGTCGTCACGCTAGGGTCGGAATTACTTTGTGTTTAGTTAGCTTTGCTTATGTGTCGCTAATAACTAATCAAGTCATGGAATTATTTTCTAATGATAATTCACGACTATATTTAAAAGGAATTTTTGGTAAATTTGCTCCTGGTAATGATAGTCCCAGTACGCTACAAATTTTGTGGGGAATGATAACTCACCCAGTAGAGGTTTTTAAAAGTCTGTTCATTCCTTTTGATAGAAGGGTACGATACATGCTTAACCACTGGTTGCCTTTATTATTTGTACCAGTAATATCACCTACTGCTTGGATAACAATAAGTCCTCCTTTATTAGTCCTTTTAATTCAAGAGCGAAAACTTGCCCTCGGAGTGAATATTCGATATGCTTTAACTGTAATGCCAGGTATTTATTATGGCGCCATTATATGGTGGTCACAAAATCAAAATAAGTTTAATGCTTCTGTACAACGATGGTGGATTAGGTGTATAGTTTTATCATTAATTATTACTGTGATATCGAGTCCAAATCGTGCATTTTACTTTTTAATACCTGAATCATTTAATCCTTGGGTATACACTCCATTAACTCGTCAGTGGGAACATGTAGGACACGTCCGCACGTTGATGAATAATATAAGTCCTTCTTCAAGCGTTTCAACAACAACTTATCTACTTCCGCATCTTGCCACCCGTCGTAAAATTGTGCGTTTACCTCATATCCAAATACAAAACGATTTGAAGCAAATTGAATATGTAGAATTTATATTAGCAGATGTATGGCGTGATTTACGCTACCAAAAAAGCTTTCAAAATGAACGAACTGATTTAGTTAATTTTGCTTCGTTAGTAGACAGATTGATTAATGAATATAAATATGGGATTGTAGATATTCAAGATGATGTGATACTGCTGCAAAAACAATTGATATCGCAACCAAATGTTCTAAATAAATGGGCGAAATTACGTGCAGAATTACAAAAATAAATTTGATATTTTTATTATTAGCCCCCCTGACCCACGGGGGCATTAAAATCAATGATGTTGAGTTTGTTGGTTTGAAGTAAATTTATAACAGTGGCTAACAGCAATTTTACGACTTTCAAATAACTCTTGCAGTGCGTAAATAATTTTCTCTGCTAAAGCATTTTCAAAGCTGGCAATAAATTCTTCACTAGAAATGTTGCCTAGAAAAAACTGTTTTGCCAAGTCACACTGATTTTGAATACCATCAAATCCAATTAATTTGACAATAAATGTAGCGATAGGAGAGTGTTGTAAGTCGCTGTAGTTACTTTTAGCGCGTCCAAATTTCAGTAAATTCCACACTTCTTGTTCAATATTGTTTTTTATCTCACGGGGATTTACAACTTCTGGCAAGAAATGTTCAAGTCGCATAAAAGTAAAACCGCGCAAAGGCACTTCCCCCATCATAATGACTAAGGGAATGTCTAACCCTATGGTAAACGAAATCGCTTCAATCAAGGCAATGGTGACAAGTTTAGCTTTTAGGTATAGTTGAGCAATCTCAATATTTCGTTTGGCATAATATTCAAAAATATTATAAGTATGGCGCCGAGGTTCATCTTGAAAACAGCGAAAAATAACTTCAGGTTTGAGTGAAGCCATAAACCCTTCCATTTTTTGAATAGCGAGTCTATAGTCAGCAACCGTATAAGCACCAGTAGCGCTAAGATTATGATTCGTTTCGGGAAGTAAGTTCCAGGTGTTTGCTAAAAATCTTGCTGCACTTGGATGCGCGAAACTAGATACATCGCGGTTAGCGACACGCACACCTCTTTTTATGGTTTCACACAATTCAGCATCCGTAATAAGTAAGTAGAACTTCTCGTTTGTGAATTTTAAGCGTTCTAAAAGTCGTTCGCTTGCTGTTAAACCTTTTTCACACGCTGGACGAAATGGAATAGTCGCTTCGATACACGCTACTATTTGCATTAACAACGACGCTCCTGCAAAAGGTTCTAAGACTTTTGCAGCAACCAAAGCGCTTAAAAACTCGTTTTGTCCTGCATAAGGGTTGAGAACTTGTCCAGAAACAAATCCAAAAACTGAAGTAACAATTTCAAAGATTGTGTCAACTGGTAAATCTGACTGACTGCGAATTGTTAGGCGCCCATTAATTTCTTTGGTAAACGGAGAAATATAATAACCAACATTAAAATGAATGCTCCAGTCAACTTGTACATAAACAAGGTCATGGAATAATGCCGCCAAAACTTCAATTGGGTCTTTACTGCCACCGACTTCAAAAATATGTTGCGGAGTGTGAAAGAAGCGCCAAGGGCCCGTCATCGGCTGCACAATCAAGTCAGTAATATACTCAAGCTGAGACTGCGGAATCTCCAATTTGAGGCTTTCGGTTGCCCAGGTCAGCCGCTTTAAGCATTTTTGATACGCTTTTGCGCTATCCATTTAACATCCTCGTATGAAACCAATTTAGAATAAAAAACTAGCCTGGGTAAGTGTTAACGTACACTTGCTTAGTTCTTCTCTATATATAAGCGAGGATTTATGTATCGGGTATCCGGTAAATTATGGAAAAATTACATCCGTATTTTCACGGAAGAGTGCTGAGTGCTGAGTGCTGAGTGCTAAGTGCTGAGTGCTGAGTGCTGAGTTTTATTCCTAACTCCTAACTCCTAACTCCTAACTCCTAACTCCTAACTTTACTCAGCACTCAGCACTTTCTACTCAGCACTACTATGCAAAGGCTTCAGCTTTATAGCGAATACCAGCTTGTTTGAGGCGCCGCAAAACTTCACCTAAACGGTCACATTCCGAAATCAAGCTGACGCGCACGTACCCTTCACCACCACTACCAAAAGCATTACCTGGTGTTACCACCACACCTGTCTTTTGTAATACATCAAGTGCAAAATCAGTTGAACTCATTCCAGGCGGGCAAGGAATCCACAAATACATAGTAGCTTTGGTTTTCGGAACATCCCATCCTAATTGTGATAACCCTTCAATGAGGAAATCACGACGGGTTTGATAGCGTTTTTGCACCTCATCTAAGTAAGTATCTGGAAGTTGTAAGGCAGTTTCTGCCGCAGCTTGTAATGCCGCAAAAATACCGTAATCTAAATTTGTTTTGAGTGTTCGCAGTCCTTGAATAACATGACGGTTGCCAACTACAAAGCCAACGCGCCAACCTGCCATATTATATGTTTTGGACATCGTGTGAAACTCTACACCAATTTCTTTGGCGCCGGGAATTTCTAGTAAACTCGTAGGTTGATAGCCATCAAAAGCTAACTCGGCGTAACATAAATCATGCACCAGCAAAATTTCATACTTACGAGCAAAAGCAACTATTTCTTCAAAAAATTCACGCGGAGCAGTTGCCGCCGTTGGATTACTAGGATAATTGAAATAAAGAATTTTAGCTTTATGTGCGACCTCATCAGGAATTGCCGCTAAATCAATTAACCAATTATTTTCTGGCTTCAAAACTAAGCTATAAACGTCTCCCCCTGCAATTAAGGGCCCGCGAAAATGTACTGGGTACGATGGTGAAGGCACTAAAACAACATCACCTGGATTAATATAAGCTAGCGCTAAATGTGCCAAACCTTCTTTGGAACCAAGTAAAGGTAAAGCTTCACTATCCGAGTCTAACTTTACACCATAGCGACGATAGTACCAATTTGTTATACAACCTCGAAAACTAGCAGTTCCTTCAAATGGTGGATAACCGTGATTTGCAGGGTTCTGTAACGCTTTCACCGCAGCATCAATGACTGGTTGAGGTGTACTACCATCAGGATTGCCCATTCCCAAGTCAATCAAATCTAAACCTTGTTGCCGCGCGTTTGCCTTGAGTTCATCTAACCGGGCAAATGGATAAGCAGGTAAATTTTGTATACGTTCTGCGGACTTAATCCAACTTAAACTCATTGCTCAACCTCATCACTCACTCCCAACACCGAAACGCGACTCATCGTATTATTATCTATTGGCGCCGTCGTAGATACCATTGCTGCCATCAACTGTTCGGAGGAAACTTTAAACGGTAATCTATGAATATCTGATTTGGGGTCGAGGGCAATTTCTACGGCACAAAGTAATTGTCGCAGAGTCACATCTCCCAAACCTAAATCATTTAAATTACGCGGCAAACCAATTTCTGTGTAAAACTTTAACAACTGTTGTCTTGCAGAGGAAGCGAGTTGGTTACCTTGAACCATCTCTTCTAAACGCAACTGCACCAAAATTCCAAAAGCTACTTTCTCACCGTGGATACTATGGCGCCCGCAAATATGAGTTAATCCATTGTGAACTGCATGTGCTGCAACCGTTCGACATTGGGCACCACCCAAACCACCAATAACTCCTGCCATAAGAACAGAAGCATCAACCACTTCGCGCCAAGCATCACCACCAGGTTCTTTGAGTGCTTGTAAGGATTTTTGGAAGAGAATATCGCGTAATACACGTGCTTGCTGAACGGCAGCAATAATCATAGTTTGCTCAGAATGCCCACTACTAACCGAAGCTTCATACCACTTGGCTAAAGCATCGCCAATACCTGCTACTAAAGTCCGAGTTGGCGCCGTTTGCACCAAATCGTAATCTAAAATAAGCAAATCAGGACAGCGCGCTAACCCAACATCGTAAAGAAATGCTCCCTCATCCGAATAAACGTTAGATAGAGCAGTCCACCCAGCACAAGTTGCCGCCGAAGTTGGAACTGTTACTACAGGCACATCTAACTGATAAGCAATAAGCTTCGCTGTATCTAGTGCTTTACCACCACCTACGCCAATAATTACATCACAAGAATGCTTTTTGGCTTCAGCACGTAAAGAAAGTAAACTAGCTTCACTACAATCAGGAGTGTAACAAGCACATGAGCATTGCAACGAAGAAGCATTCAAGACAGGCTTCAAAAAACCTTCAATTGCAGTCAGCGTTTTACCACCAATAATCAAAGGACGCTTACCCAAACGGGCAATATCATCAACAGCAGCTGCCAACACTTGGGTACCGCGAATTACCTTCGCAGGGGCAACTGCAAGGAAAGATAACGAACTAGAAGTTTGAGTAGACAACTTTTCGGCTAAAAATTTATTAAGCATATAACTAATTAACTAACAGTAACATTTCTGCATACTTTTTGATAAAGTTCTTAACTAGTAAGTATCAGCTTTCCATTTCTTTAATACATATGCATTAAGTTATACAGCAACTACCTTCAAGTAATATTTTATTTCAAAATAATAAAAATTGTATCAGTAAACACAAAATTCTCTTGTGGAACGGGCATCCTTGCCCGTCTCACATTCTGGTTTGCCTATGCTGTTGGTTTTGCTAATAAAGCAAATTTATCCTCAAAAATTTCAATTGCCATGCTTGAGTCATCGCGACTAGCTAAAGAGCGTTTGGCTTGTCCAATGTACAAAGGTATTGAAACACCTGGTTCTGGGTGAATTACGGTACGTGCGCGGATTAACATGAGATTATTAGTACCAGCACCGAGGCGCCCAGCGGAGTACAAATCACTTGCAGCTTGACGAAGAGTGGCATCAAGTTGGGTTTGGGTGATATCGTTCTTAAGTGAAATTACGGTTTGTGTCGCTCCATTATCGTAGACTAAGTTGTAGCGAACGGCGCCGGGAATTACTGTTCGTGTTAGTGGCGCCAGTGATAAGGCAAACAAACCTCCTGTAACGACTAACATAAACCCAGTTGTACCCACAAGTCGAAAGCGAATACCCCATTTAAAAACAAAAGCTAAAATTGCTATAGCGGCTAAAGCTAAAGTCGCAATTCCCGACCACTGAGTATATTGGAGAAATTCTGGTTGGATATTCATATAAGAAGTCGCACGTTGCCTTTTAAGTTTTATTAACAAATCTATATTTTACTGCGTAGGTGCAAATTTATTTTTATAAATATCCCCAAGCAGATAGATAAAATAATTTATACCAAAGGCTGATTCATCAGGTTTGGGCAGCAAAGATAATAAGCGGGTATATGAGCAAGTAGAAAGCAAAAGGACAAAACCCGTGTCTGAAGAATTAAAAGCAGGTGACAAAGTTAAATGGAAGACTTCACGTGGAGAAACCGTAGGAGAAGTCGAAGAAAAACTTACCTCACCCACAGATATAAAAGGACATCACGTAGCAGCTTCTGAAGATAATCCTCAGTATTTAGTTAAAAGCGACAAAACTGGTAAAGAAGCAGCACACAAACCAGATTCACTCGAAAAAGTAGATTAATTACCAATAACAAACTATGAGTAAAGAAGTAAAATCTGTAATTGAAGAATTTCGCACGTCAGTAAACATGAAACCAAAAGATTTGGAATCATGGTTAGATACGGAAGAATCAAAATCCGTAGGAATGACGAAAGACGGGGAAGACGAATCAGTTGGTCATAAATCTGGAAAGTATATTATCGAGTTACTGCAAAAAGACAAAGATGAATATACAGAGGACGATTTTGCCCACATGAAAAAAGTTGTTAGTTATATTCATCGTCACTCAGCACAAAAACCAGAGGGTGATATTGAAAACACCCGCTGGTATTATTCCCTCAAAAACTGGGGATATGACGCAAGTAAATAGATTGATAACCTCGTAGAGACGTTACATGTAACGTCTCTACATTTATCCGAACCAGTGTGAAGGTTCACAATTTGGTTGAACTGTATCATTAAACAATCTGCTAATCCATTCAGATTTTTGTTCCATAATCGAACAAATTCCTTGGTGAATTATACTTTGCACGTGCAACTTTGCTTGCAAGGGGTTACGTGGTAACTTATAATTGATTCCACAAGCTGTATCAAAATCGCTATCTAAGCAAGGAATCTGCGCCGCTACATAATCAATTAAGTCTTGACGAATGTCAGGAATTGCAAATACTTGTTGATAAGGAGTGTAAGGATATGTATCTAATACCTTTTGTATTTCTCCAACAACTGATTGCAATGTTAATTTAACAGCAGTTTCCATATTTATACTCCCTTGATTATTTGAAACATGAGTAAGTTTACAGTTGTTGTAAGCAAACAAATTTTGCTCAAGTGAGTTTTTTAATTTATCAAACTACTTGAGTTATATTTTGCTTCTTAAACAAAAGTTCATCTTTAGTAAACAAATTTTTACTAATCAACATAAGTCTGCTGACATCCGAATTTCGTAAGCAGCCTTATCTTAATTATTTAGATTTTCTGACTTTTCGCGCAAAAAATACACAAAACTCATTGTGAACATTTTGGGCGCCATACCTTAATAATAAATATATTATTAAGAATTAGCTTCTTTACTTACCAATTACAGTTACTAACTCTTATTGCCGTATCTTTACCACTATGTATTAATCAATACAAATTATCTTGCAAAAAGATCGTTATATAGTAAATATACAAACAAGTGTAATTAAGTATTTGGTATCAAAACTTACGACTCATCTATTCTATGAAACTATTTTCTGGATAGGTAGTGTAATTATTTTTTTTAATTATTTCTTAAGATTTTGATTAATTTACGTATATATACTTAATTAACACGTAGGTGTAACCCAATATTAATAGTAAGGTGGGCATTGCCCACCCTACACCTACAATTTCCAATCTTCGAGGGTGGTATTGGGTCGAAGTTGAGAGTTTACAGCACGTGCTGCGCTGAGTCCAGAATCAACGGCGCCTGAAATTAAATTACCTCCACACCAATCACCGCAGCACACTAAGGGTTGTAAAGTTTCGGCAGTTAAAAAAGTTTCCTGTAAGGGGTGCTTGGGAAAAGCATAACGCCAACGATGAACTTGTAACCAATCAGGCTCGGCAAGCCAGTCAAACCCAACCGAGTTTGCGACAGCACGTAACATCTGTTGTCCTACAGGTTGTAAATCTTGAGTCTCTAAATTTTGTGCGGCAAAATCAGCGCTACTTTGAACTACAAAAACAGGTTGTGAGGGGTTAAGACGTTTAGTGCTATCGAAACCAATCCATCCTAGGATATTATCGTTCTCAAATGTTATGGCTTTCCATTGAGGAAGTGGTGTTGACGTAGCTGGATAGCCAGCCATGACGGTGATACTTGGGAAAAATTCAACCGAACGTAGTTTGTTAATAAATGTGGAATTAAGAATACTACCTTCGAGTGGTTCAAGTAGGGTTAAAGCTTGGGGAGCAGGAATTGCCGTAATAAGTACTTTAGTACTTATATGTTGATGTGATTCAAGAGTCAGGCGCCATTGATTATCATCAAAATTAACTTCAACAACACGCTGTTCAAGCATTACATCTAAACCTTGTGCCAGAAACTTAGCTATAGAACTCATTCCATTCGGACTTACATACCTCGGTTGCATCGAAGACACAATATTCTGTGTCTTTTCCATAAAAGTACCGTTCCAAACTTGAAGAATGTTACGTTGTATTAATAACTCAACTAACTGAGTCATTAATTTACCTTTGGGCTTGAGGTAACATGCACCGTGGTCAGCACAAGTACCATGTAAGCGACGAGTTGCGACTCTGCCACCAAAACCACGCGATTTTTCAACTACTAACACCGAATAACCAGCTTGGGTTAACTGCTGCGCGCAAACTAAACCAGCCATTCCGGCGCCTATTATTACAACATCTGTCATTGGTTAGTGGTAAATGGTTAACGTATAAGTGGTCAATAATGAATTAGCTGTTAGCTACTACTATTACCATTGACCACAAAAAGCTGATAGTAGAATAGGGAACAGAGAACAAGCTGCGCGATTTGGAGGAAGGGAAATTGGATGAACTGAGGGAAGCCTTGGAACTGGCAACAGAGGATGAATTAAAGGATTTAACAGCAATCTTGTTTAGTCGTAAATTCAACCCCCTCGATTACGTACAGACACCCGAACCAATCGAAGTGCAAAGCCAAAGCCGTGAAGCTTGGCTATCGGCGCTAGAAGAACGCTTTCGGTATTTAGCCGCCGATGGTATTACGGTTTTACGGGGACGCACCAATCAAGTTACCTACCGACAAGCCCTAATTCAGGTTTGTAAGTATTTAAAAGTAACTTATTCAGATGATTTGGCGACAGTTGATTTAGAAGCTGAACTTTTTCTACATTTATTAGGGCGCGTTTGGCGAAAATTACCCCCTGCGGAAAAACAAAAGTTAACCGAGCGAGTACAAGCGCAGCTAGCAAAATCGATATCCACAAACGAACCACTACCTTTATTATTGCAACCCGACCCACTCGGACTGCTATTTAAAGGAGGTAGTGCGCTGGCTTTAACTTCGGTAGTGCAACCGCTGTTACTCAGACAAATCGCGCGTCAATTTGCTACGCATTTCGCAGCGTATCAAATGGCACGTCAAGCTGCAATTCAAGGAGGAAAAATAGCAGCCGACCAATTCCAAAATTACGTGGGTTTACAGATGGCACGTCAAGGAATGGCAGTAAATGCAGCACGATACGGCGCCGCGCGTACAGTGTTTGCCTTTATTGGTCCAATGATGTGGACATGGTTTCTTGCTGATTTAGGGTGGCGTGCGATAGCAACAAATTACGGTCGGATAATCCCCACGATTTTTACAATCGCACAAATTCGTCTAACTCGTGGCGAAGAATGTTGGGAACCCGCTTGACTTTAATGTCATTAGTCATTAGTCATAAGTTTAAAGTTTAAAAGTTATTAGTCATTTGTCGTGAGTCCTTCGTCATTAGACCCAGGACGAGCGGGCAAAAGACCAAAAACAATTAGCAATAGTACTTTTGACAAATGACTAAACACGGTTCACAGCATCCAGATTCAAAATTACAACTACCTTGGAATTTCGCCCAAGTTGGAGTCTTGATTTTTCCTCTAATGCCAGTATTGGGGGTGATTAACTTAAGCTTGGCACTACTTATTACTTGGTGGTTTAAGTACAAAACTATTATCCGGCGCCCTATCAATCAGGGATTTGGCATTTTTAGCTTAGTGCTTATTATTACAACATTTTTTGCACAGGAAAAAATACCCGCACTGCTGGGATTACCAAATTTTGTACCTTTCATTTTATTATTTTGTGCCTTTGATACTTTAATTCAAACAACAGCCCAACTACGGCGCCTTGCTTGGATAATGGTAATCACTTCTATACCAGTGGCATTACTTGGTTTAGGACAAATGTTCTTAGGCTTAAAAACTCCGGAATTAATCTTTAATATATTTGGTTGGACAATTACACCTGGTGGAAACCCTCTAGGTCGCATGTCTTCTGTATTTATGTACGCGAATATCCTAGCTGGGTATTTGGTAATAGTTTTTATTCTCGCATCTGGATTGTGGTTAGAAAAGATAGCGGAAAAGAAACGTCTTTCATTCGTAGAGACCGAATTAATTCGGTCTCTACTCTTTCTGACAGTTGCTGTGCTTCTCAATTTTGCCGCACTGATATTAACTAATTCTCGTAACGCTTGGTTAATAGCAATTTTAGCTTGTGTTGCCTATGCAGTTTTCAAAGGATGGCGCCTTATAGTTGGTTTTTTTGGCGCCGTTACAGCTAGTGTACTTTTAGCAGCATTCGCACCGGCATCTATCGCTGGAATATTTCGTACTTTCGTTCCAAAATTCTTTTGGGCACGTTTAAACGACCAAATGTTTCCTGACCGACCATTAGAACTAATGCGAACAACACAATGGCAGTTTGCGTGGTCAATGGCACAACAGCGTCCTTTAACAGGTTGGGGACTAAGAAATTTCACCCCACTATACCAAGAAAAAATGCATATTTGGTTAGGACATCCCCACAACTTCTTTTTGATGCTATCCGCAGAAATAGGAATACCAAACACACTATTATTTATTGCTTTAATTATCTCGATTCTATTTTCCAGTATGCAAGTACTACAAAAATCAATATGTTCAGAACAAGACAAACTAATCTTCTTCAGCTATTTTCTGATTGTCATTGCTTGGGTAATTTTTAACACAGTAGACGTAAGTTTATTTGACATACGACTCAATGCACTTTCATGGCTGTTACTAGGCGCCGTCTCAGGAGTATCTTACCGCTATAATCACGTTAAACAAGAATTAGACACGTAATACTAACTTTTCCCTTTCCTCAACAAAAATCAGTGTATATACCACTGTCATATAAGTTTACACGTTAATAAAATTACTAGTATTCACATCTATGACTGTGATGTGGCTAACGTGGAATTAGTCACTGTTGCTGATTGTTGGGAAGGTGTAGGTAATCCCTGTTATGGGTTTCCCTGCATAACAGGGCATCTTAATAAGGTGCCCTTTATTTTAATAAACACAGAAACCTGGTTTCTCAAACACTGAACACAACAATCTTCAACCTTAACCAAAAGAAACCAGGTTTCTCGGAATCACGCAAAATTTTAAATCCATCAATAAAACAACTTTTTATGAACACATATTCAAAACTAGTAATATACCTACTTAGTATAATTACCTGGAATCTCCTATCCCTACCAGCAAAAGCCTCAGTAGTATGTAAAAGCGGCACAATTACTAATCACCCAAACGGACAACTAAACAACTGTATTCTTGCAAAAGACCTAACCGTGCAAATCGTAGTAAACAACGTTTCCGCAACAGTTCCTTGCAAAGCAAACGATTACGTAACCTTCACCGACAAAAGCATGTTTCAAAACTGTAGACTATCACAAAAAATGCAAATTATACAAGGTAACTCAGCCGGAACATGTGACAAAGATATGATGGTTCACATATCAACACAAGCAGACGAAAAACAATATCTTAGTTGCCGCTTTTAATTTTATTTTTCCCTAACCCATCTCCGGCGCCAAGAGGGCTTATTTTCTAAATTAAAAAACACTTAACCTAGAGTCAATAACTTTATTTCATAATTTACAGCTAACGGTAATATAGTTAGCCATTGTAGTCCTAGTATCGATTCTGTTATTTCATCTCCAGCCAAAACAGGAATTATATACTCTTGTTCATCAAGCATAACTTTCCCTTCATAAATATCAAATAAATTTTCGCCCCAAGACAAGCGCATGACGCTATTTCGTTGAATTATATTCCACCCTAAAGCGTCTACATCTTGAGTATCAAGGGCTAGCCAACCAGTTGTAAACCCTGTATCAAGTAAAACTTCTATAGGGAATTGCTCTCCATCAACAGTTATCAAATCAATATCAAAGAACAATTCCCCTGTATCACCAAAGCGACCAACAATCATATCCTACCGCAAGTCCCTGTCTCATTAAGACGAAAAGTTACAAGCCAACCGCTAGGATATTTCTGGCGCGCTTTTGTTTCAGCTGCTTGCTCCAAGGGGTCAATAAAATAGTCTCCGCTCGAAGGTTCAATAATAATGAACCAATTGTAATGGCTATCAATTAATTGCGGGCAAACTTGGTCAAAAAAGATTTTAGCTTTATTGTATCGTGCGTCACGTTCAGCTTTTCGTCTAGCTAACTCTTCTGGTGGAGTTGTAAACTCAGGAAATATTCTGCCTTGACGATGAGGGCGCCTCGGATGACGGATTGGCTTTACTTCTGTCATGGTTTAATTACGCTACGGCTTTATAACTACAATTATACAGATGTATTGGGAGCAACTTCTTCGGTAGAGCGTTAAATTTAACAGTGAAATCAGGTACATTGTTAAAAAGCGTGCAAAATGCATTTAACGCGCGTACCACTAAATATTATTTCATTAATATGCCTGCTGATAGAGGATACTGGCTAAAAAGCGCACTACAAATTAAAGGTTCTGTTATCAGAGCAATACATAGACGAGTTATAGGTTGTGGGATTTTTGCCGTTTTCATTTCGGTACTTCATTATTACAAGTTGCCTGTATCACAACCTATATTAGGCAGTCTCATACCGAGTATCGTTTTAGGTTTATTGCTTGTATTTCGTACCAATACTGCATACGAACGCTTTTGGGAAGGTCGAAAGTGTTGGGGGTCTATGGTTAATAATGTCCGAAACCTAGCGCGGCAAATATGGGTTTCGGTAAATGAAGTTGAATACGAAGATAGAAAAAGCAAAATTGCAACATTATATTTATTAGTAGCATTTGCGGTAGCGACAAAAATTCATTTGCGAGGAGAACAAGTCAATGCGGAGTTAGAAGAACTCATGCCTGAAACACGGTACGCAAAATTAACAATGATAAATAATCCTCCTCTCGAAGTTGCCTTTTGGATAGGAGATTATTTACAGCATCAATACGACCGTAACTGTATTAACAGCTATCAACTTTCAGCAATGCAAGAACTAGTTAACCAATTAGTTGATAACCTTGGCGCCTGTGAAAGAATATTAAGAACACCAATGCCATTAGCTTACGCAATACATCTTAAACAACTATTATTACTTTACTGCCTATCACTACCATTTCAAATGGTCGCCAGTTTAGGATGGTGGACGGGCTTTGTCTCAGCATTAATTAGCTTTACACTATTTGGTATAGAAGCAATAGGTTTAGAAATAGAAAATCCCTTTGGCTACGACGCAAACGACTTACCCCTCGATACTATTTGCAACACCATAAAGCGCAATATCGACGACTTAATCAAATTAAAACCTAAAGTTCACGCTAATTAACCATTGTAATGCTGAGAAACAAAGCATCTCCAACTGTCATGCTGAGGAACGTTAACGCAGTTTTCCCGAAGGGTAGCATCTCTAATATTGTCATATTTAAAATATGCAACCAATCATAATCGTATATCTATTTACCACAGAGACACAGAGTACACGGAGAGAAGATAAAATTAACCACAAAGGCACAAAGGGCACAAAGAAAGAGGTAAAAAGAGAGGACACACCACAAATATTGACACAGACCACTAATTCATTCGTAAACTTATGTTAAATTTCAAGCCAGATTGAATAATTCATGAGTACTATATAAGACTAATTATTCTAAACTAGATAATTATGCAGTCACCTCAAGCACTTACCCTTTCAGAACTGCAACAATTTATAGAACATCCAGAACAGCTAGCTAACCAACCTGTTGAGTATCAGCTTGCCGTAGCTAATTATAGTAAGGCGCCGCGTCAACTATTAGAAGTGCTAGCTAACAGTACAAATTTTCAAGTCGCTGAAGCTGCGAGTATGCACGTTAATTTAGCAGGAGAAGCAGGTGAAGATTGGCAGGAAATAGCAGAAGCCGCAATGAAAACGGCGCCGTTAGGGCAAAACGACCGACTGGTAGCGGAGTTATTAAAATTTGCGCCTGTACCTGAAGCTTTAGTTAGCGAGTGGATGCCGGGACATCGACTAATTGAAGGAATTGAAAACCCATACATGGCGCCGAGGCATCGGGTAAAGTTACTACAAAGACTCGCATTGTCGCCAATAATCGAAGAACGACTCAAAGCCGCAGCGCATCAAGATACACCTAATGCGACATTAGAACAATTAGCAGGAGATTTAGAGTTACCAATTCGCATAGCAGTTAAATATCACCATAACAGCCCGACAAAAGTAATAGAGCAAATAGAAGCTCAACATGAAATAGCTCAAAACTGGGAAACTCACCCAGAGGAATTAGCTGTACTTGCTAACAGTACTTGGTCTTGGATTCGTTTAGCAGTCGCGCGCAACCCATATACACCACACGAAACATTAGCAAAGCTAGCACAAGACTCAGAAGAGAAAATTCCATTGGCGATAGTACGAAACTTAGCAACCCCTACAGAAGTCCTTGACTTACTGTTAAATCATCATAATGAAGCAGTGTCCGAAGCCATAGCTAAACATCCTAACGCTTCTGAAGAAGCTTTAATCAAATTATTTCCTCGTCATCAATATCATATTCTCCAAAGAAGTAGCCTACCTATTAGCATTACTATACAAATAGCTCAGTCAGGTCATAGTAACGATAAGCTTGAATTAATTCGTGACCCAAATACCCCAGGTTCAGTTATTGCTGAGTTAACTGACTATCCACCAGAATGGAAGCGTTATGTGGCTCAACATCCCAACGTGCTAGTTAGTACTTTAGAGCAACTTACCCAAGATTATGACCCTTCGGTTCGTCTTGCAGTTTTTCAGAATTTACAAACGCCTGAATACTTAAAAAATCAACTTTTAGAAGATTTATTTGAATTAAATGACTACGATTTAATAGAAAATGAGGAACTTAATGATATTGGTTACGATGATATAGACATAATTGTCAAATTGAATTAACAAAAGACCCTAATGTAAACGTAAGAATAACTCTAGCTTCCATCCATTTTAGCGAAAAAAATAAAAATGCTCCTATTGAAGTTTTAAAAATACTTGCAAAAGATGAAGAGGAAACAGTTAGAGAGAAAGTAGCAAGTAACCATAATACTCCTATAGACATTTTAATTGAGCTAGCCAACGATTCTAGCCAGATAGTTAAAAATAAATTGGCAAGTAATCCTATCACTCCTCCTGAAATTTTAGAACGCTTATGGCAGAATGATAAAGTATTTGATTTTAGAAATCATAATACGCCTGGGAGTGTTGTAGCAGAGGTAATTACTCATACATATAATAGTGAAAGTCTTAGTAAAATTCTCCAACGTTCACTAAACACCTATCCACAAATTCCAGCTACAACTCTTGAAAAATTATCCACACATGCCAGTAGTGTAGTACGTAGCCATGTTGCTATACACCCTAATACTCCTGTCAGCGTTTTAGAAAAATTAATTGATGATAGTGCGGTTCGTTGGGCTATCGCTACAAACTCTAAGACTCCGTCATATTTATTAGAACAATTATTTAAAAAATGGAAAGTTTTAAACGGGAAATATGATGAAGAATTATGTCGGCGTTTAGCAGAAAATCCAAATTTACCTTCTGATATACTTGAAAATCTAGCAGATAGCCAAAATACCCAAATTCTTAAAGCTATTGCACGTAATCCTAGTGCTTCTGTATCAGCTTTAGCGAAGATAGCGCGCGAAGATTCTGACAAAAATTATGTTTTAAGTGCTTTGAGCCATAATCCTAATGTGAATCAAGAAGTTATTGAAAATTTTGCAATCAACCCTCATCCAAACGCGCGCTTGTATGCTGTCAAAAGTGCTTTAGTTACATATGAGTTATGGTTGAAATTAGCTTGTGATGAATCTGTGATAGTGCGTAAGGAAATTGCCGCAAAATCTAATTCTAATGTAATTAGTGGTTTAAGAACAATGTATGGAGAAGACTTATACGTTGAAGTTATTGAATACCCTCATATTCCTTTGAACTTATGGAGTCAATTAGCAAGAGATTCAGCCAGTGAAGTACGTCAAGCAGTTGCTAGTAACGTAAATGCTCCAGCGACTATTTTAGAATTACTGGTAACTGATGAAGTTCAACAAGTGCGTGAGAAATTAGGTAGTAATTCTAGTACACCTGTGGAAGTCCTTGAAACATTAGCACTAGACATTTATCCTTGTGTGCGTCAAGCAGTAGCTAGTAACAATAGCACACCTATTAACTTACTTGAACAATTAGCACAAGATGAAAGCAAGGAAACCCTTCAAGCACTTATCAAAAACTCAAATACACCACTGAAATTACGTCAAAAATTACAGTGTGAATTACGTAAAAATACTAGTCCAACTTTACAAGCTTTAAGCCGTTTATATAATCCAGTAACTGATGATTTACAAAATGTACTATCAGAATATGTTGAATCATCTACGCAGTTTGTCAGATTAGTATCTTTGATGCATCCTTTAACTTCGATAGAATTACTTTATGAGGCTTCTTTCTCTTTAATTTGGTTAGAACGTTATGCTATTGCTATTAACCCAGCGACTCGGCTAGAAATTAGGGAAAGATTAGCTGAAGATAGTAATCGTATTGTAAAAGCTGCCGCAAAAGCAAATTTATCAACATGAAAATTGAAACAGAACAGCTTCTAGGAAGCTTAGAAGTTATTACAGAACCCTTAATAGGTCTTCATGACACTTCATATGGTGGGTATGAAACTTTTTGTTGGGAGGTTTCACAAAAAGGTGATTTTAATATTTTTAACTTAATCTTATCAGAAAACTTTGTCCAAGCAGTAACTCCAGAAATAGTTATTCAAAATTGGCTTAAGGAAGAACAAACTCACTCAATTGCACCGCATGATAGATATTCAATAGAAAAACCAGACCGAGAAAAACTTTTAGATAATTCCACAAAAGCATACAGAAAAGAGAAATATCAACATTTATTACAAACTCTCAATAATAATCTAGATTCTTTAGAAGGGTTTACTATTAGACTATCTAAAAGCAAAGATGAAGATTACGGGTGCGGGTGTTTCTATATTTTAATTGGTAAAACTACTGATAACACCTGGGTTGTAATATCATCAACCGCACCTCAAAAGTATAAAAAAATTCCTAGTTGGATTCTTTGTTCTCCATTTCAGAAAAATGATTATCAACAATTAAACATTTCATTAAAAATCGTGTCCGATATTGTAGAAATATTGAATGAACTTAAACCCCTGAAGCTTGCTGTTTGTTACCCTGCTGGTTATGGATACACATACGACTACCAACTTTCTTATGCATTCTCAGTAACCAAGTCGGCAGCTTTTACCCAAGCACTTATAAATTCAAGAATATTAAGCATTCATAATTTCCAAGGCTTTTTATCAGGTTATCGTCGGCAAGTACTTACTAAATTTTTAACAACTAATTTTTCCAACGTTATAGTTTATCACTTAGCATTATATGATATAGATTATACGTATATACTCGGTCAGGTCGCAGGCGCCGATTGGCTTGGAGTACGTATATCTAGGATGTATGAATATAATCCTTAATTTGATGTAAGATAAATACAAACTATAAGTATTTTACTTCGATGCTATCGTCACAAATCTTTACCTAAATGTTTAACTAGAATACAACTCCTGAAATTTCAGGTAAGTTCATTTGAGTAACGCGACATCTGGCACAACTCAAAAATAATATTTTAATGTGTATAGAAAATTACTTTGCTTCTTGAGCGTGGAAAGTGCTTAATTTACTCAGGTTGCTTTATTTAAGGAATAAAGCATGGAACATTACTTTGTGAGAATGATTATTGAGATAGTTTTTGTAAATTGTATTAAAGTATTTAGAATTTGAATCAAAAATGGATGCTATTGATTATACAAATGAATCAAGTTAAGCGACAATTCAGTTATTTAGCCGATTATCAGTAAAATAAAAAATAACATGGCGGATATTAGTACCAATATAGGTCGGATATGTATTTTTTTATTACAATTAAAATAAAGTTAAGTAGCTATTAGAGGTTATGTAGATTATGGAAACAATTCTTTTAAGCCATGAACAAGTCGCACAGATAGCAGAACATCTATACAACACCAAAATTCGTCAACAAGTAGAATTGGAAGACAATATTGGCAAGATGATTATTATTGATGTAGCAACAGGGAATTACGAAGTTAATAAAAATGGTTTAGTTGCTGCACGTATTTTAAATGAAAAAAATCCAAATGCTCGACTTTTTGGTATACGCATTGGATATAACGTTGCGGCTTCATTAGGCGGAGTTATGGAGCGCATTACTAAATGATTTCTGGTATTGTTACTGATAGACGTGCAACCGTTGTCTTAACATTTCCCCTTCCAAACCGTCCTAGCATAGATATTGGATTTGTTATTGATACAGGCTTTACTGATGAAATTTGCTTACCTCCCGAAGCAGTTAGTTTGCTAGGTTTTCGGTTTAAATACGCTCAACAGGTAAATTTGGCTAATAACACTACAGTTTTGTTGCCAATTCACGAGGCTACAATTCTTTGGAATGGTGAAGAACGGGACGTTAGTGTACTTGCGACAGGTCGGCGCCCTTTAATAGGAACTGCTCTGTTAGAAGAAAATGAACTTGTAATCCAGTTTACGGAAGGTGGTTTGGTAACAATTAACGAGTTATAAAATGATAGAGTAACAAGCAAGTAGAGTAACTTTCACTTGCTGTTGTCTATCTTTTTACATTACACAACATACTTCTTGAAAAATATTTTTTCCAAACGTAAACGCATTTACGCAGTTCGGAACGACCGTGATTACCCATTTGTTGACTGCTGTTACCTTTGCCGCGTCCTAATGTCCAGATATGTTTTGTAGTCAGCCCAAATGATTCTGCTATGTCCGATAATATAATGTCTACAGGAACTTCTTCTCCTGCGTATTGAACGTTATCGTTGACCATTGCTATTATTCCACCTGGTTTGAGTACGCGCGCTAGTTCGTAAATTACAAAGCACATCTCATAAAAGTAGTTACGAATCATTCTAATAATGTTTACGTTGTTTAGTTTTCCTTCTTGCTTATAGCTTTCTAAAATTGCTAGTACTTCTTGTAAGGCGCCTTGGCTACTAAAAGTCGAATTTATCTTGATAAAATCATCATGACGGTTTATTGCTAGATACTGTTTTTCTAACATGTCTCGCTTATCGCGGTTCTCTACGGTGCATGAAAGCATTGTTTGCCGTAAGCGCTTTACTTCGTCTTCACTACATCCTAAAAATGCAAGTTATAATGCGTATGTACGTGTGTAGTCATATCTATTAACGTAGGGAGGGGAGGTAATGACAAAATCAATACTGTTATTAGCTATAGTTGGAAGAATTTCTAGGCAAGTGCCTTGATGAAGTTGAAGATTGACTTCTTTTAAAGTAGTTTTTTTGGAGTTGATGTTAAATAAGTCAAGTTGAACGGCATCTTCGTTCGATAAGTCCGATAATATTTTTGATAATTTTTTGTATATTGCCTCTTTGAAAAGTAATATTTCTCCTTTACAAAATTCTTTTTTACCTCTGGAACGACTAGAACGAGAGTCCCAGCGTAAATATTGCCCGTCTTTTCGAGTATAACTTATGTCTTCTAAAATACAAAATGCTGCAAATAGTAATATATTACGTATGGAAATATTTTGAATATGGTTATTACAGTAAGATATATAACCGACTAATTCTACTTCTTGAGACTCAGAAAAGGCGCCTTTAGTAATGGCTAGATGATTAAATGCGTACTGTGGGTCATAGTAATCAGAAAAATTTATAGTTTTTATTTGGTTTATAATTAAGCTTAATGCTTCTACATCTACTGTTCGCACGTTGATTTTTGCTTCTATGGCAAAAACACCAACGGGTAATAGTTCAATGCCAATAGTTTGCCAGTTTAAATCACTTGCTGTAAATAATGATGTCCCAACTCCTGAAAATGGGTCAAGTAAGGCGCCTGGTTTTAATTTTAAAGTTTCGATTAAATATTTAACAAGCTTTTCTGAAAATCCCTCTCGGTATTTAAACCAAGAAAACTGAGTCTCTTTGTTAGCTTGAAAACTGACTAAAGTTCTATCTAAACAAGGATTATGAATAATTTTTGACTTGAATTTGTTATAAAGGGCGCCTCTCTGGTTATAATAATTTATTAGTTGCAAGTTACTTTTTTCTATAGTGCTATTCTGTTTCATTATTTGAGAACCTGACTCATTATAAATAGTTACTTGTAGAAGTTAGGGGTAATAACCAATGATTACACAAGTTGAGGAAAAACGTTACACGTGTGAAGAATATTTAAAGTTTGAGTTTAACTCACCTGAACGTCATGAGTATATTGATGGTAAAATTATACTTAGAAATGGTAATACGCCAAATCATAATCTAGTTGCTGGTAATTTTTATGCTGCACTTAACTTCGCGCTCAGGCGCCAACCCTATCGAGTTTTTGTTACTGACCAAAGGTTATGGATTCCGAAAAAACGTATTTATACTTATCCAGATGTAATGGTAGTTCAAGGTGACTTGCAAATGCAAGAAGGGCGCCGGGATACAATAACTAATCCCTTGATAATTGCTGAAGTTTTATCAGAATCGACTAAAAGTTACGATAAAGATGATAAGTTTGCCGCATATCGCACTATTCCGACTTTTCAAGAGTATATTTTAATCGACCAATACGAAGTACATATTGAGCAGTATTTTAAAACTGATACAAAACGCTGGACGTTCGCAGAATACGATGATTTGAATGAAACGCTTTGTTTAAATTCTATAAATTTTCAAATTGCTCTAGCTGATATTTATGATAATGTTCAGTTTGAATAGAAATATTTGATCCCCCCAACCCCCCTTAATAAGGGGGGCTAAGAGTAATAAGTTTGTTTTTAATAAATAATTCATCCGTTACATCCGTTATATCCGTTGCTAACCTTTCCTCTGTGTCCTCTGCGTCTCTGTGGTAAAAAATAATTAATTGTATTGACTGCACAGGCAGGATGCCTGTGCTACAAGAGGGGATTACAATTTTCTGATACCTTTTTCTATCCCTTCACATACTCCTGTCAAAAAATCTAAATCTAAAGTTTTAATAGTATCACTCGACTTATGGTAATGAGGATTTCGCATGTGGGCGGTATCGGTAATCATTATCGCGGGATAACCAGCATCCCAAAATGGGGCGTGGTCACTACGCCTAGTATCTCGCACAATTAAACCACGATTAGGTACAGGCAACCATTGACTTGATACACCAACTTTACGTATGCTGCGACTAATACTTATTAAGTCGCGTAATGTTCGCCAGTTACCAATTAACGCTATAAAGTCACCTTTATTAGGATAAATTTTCTCTAACGGCGCCGGATACACTTGTGAATTAGGTGTTTTTACGCAATACCCTAACATTTCCAGTGAAATCATTAACCTCAAAGGTTGTTGTTCTTCTTTAAGTTTCGCTGCATAATCGGTACTTCCCAATAAGCCATACTCTTCCATATCAAATGCAACGAGTCGCAAAGGATATTTAGCTGGCTCAGTAGCGAACATGCGCGCGAGTTCAAGTAATACTGCTACACCTGTTGCGTTATCATCGGCGCCAGGGGAACCTGGTACAGCATCATAATGGGCGCCGATTAAAATTGGTGGCAAGCTAGCCTTTTCAGACTCCGCCTGACAAGGTAAATTCAATATGAGATTGCTACAGTTTTTACCACCAACTTTAAAGGTGTGGATTTCCACACTTCCCCATTGGGCAAATGAAGTTTGAATGTACTGCTGGACAAAGAAATGTCCACCCGATGCTATGTATGGGTCGCGGTCGCGAACAATTTGATTCAGGTGAGTAATAAGTTGCGTTTTCAGGTTCACAGAGTCTTAGGAGGAAAAAAGGAAAAGGGATATATATTGAATCTATGTGTAGCAGCCTTCTGCCTTCATTTTTTCGAGTGCAAGATACAATAAGTCAAGAATTAGTTTCTAACGAAACAAATAGTTTTATAAAGATAGATTAGGAGAACAGTAACGCATGGGCAAGGTAGTCGGCATTGACCTGGGTACAACCAACTCAGTTGTTGCTGT
This sequence comes from Calothrix sp. PCC 7716, assembly GCF_019977735.1. Classification (GTDB taxonomy): domain Bacteria; phylum Cyanobacteriota; class Cyanobacteriia; order Cyanobacteriales; family Nostocaceae; genus Dulcicalothrix. The sequence continues at coordinate 4,437,773 of NZ_AP025018.1, forward strand.
CATGGAGGGTGGCAAGCCGGTGGTGATTGCCAATGCTGAAGGAACACGTACAACCCCCTCCGTTGTTGGCTTTAGCAAAGACGGTGAACGAGTTGTTGGACAAATGGCACGGCGCCAAACCGTTCTAAACCCACAAAATACATATTTCGCAGTTAAGCGGTTTATTGGACGTAAGTATTCTGAGCTTAGTCCCGAATCGAAGCGCGTTCCTTACACAATTCGTAAAGACGAAGTTAGTAATATCAAAATTGTATGTCCCAGGTTGAGTAAAGATTTCTCTCCCGAAGAAATTTCATCAATGATTTTGAAGAAATTGGCAGACGATGCTAGTCGCTATTTGGGAGAAAAAGTAACTGGTGCAGTTATTACAGTTCCTGCTTATTTTAACGATTCGCAGCGCCAAGCTACGCGCGATGCTGGCAGAATCGCAGGTTTGGACGTTTTAAGAATTCTCAACGAGCCAACCGCCGCATCTTTAGCTTACGGTTTAGATAAAGGTCGTAGCGAGACTATCTTGGTGTTTGACTTGGGTGGTGGTACTTTTGATGTTTCGGTGCTGGAAGTTGGGGATGGTGTTTTTGAGGTAAAGTCCACCAGTGGAGATACTCAGCTAGGTGGTAATGATTTTGATAAGAAAATAGTTGATTGGCTGGCTGCAAAATTTGAAGAAGAACACGGTGTAGATTTACGACGCAGTGACCGCCAAGCTTTACAGCGTTTACTCGAAGGCGCCGAGAAAGCCAAAATCGAACTTTCTGCCGTTAGTGTTACTGATATTAATTTACCCTTTATTACCGCTACCGAAGATGGTCCTCAGCACATTGAAACACGGTTAACTCGTTCTGAATTTGAAGGGTTATGTGAAGATTTATTAATGCGAGTACGAACACCTGTTAAACGTGCGCTCAAAGATGCTGGTTTGCGTCCTGATGATATCGATGAAGTGGTATTAGTGGGTGGAAGTACGCGGATGCCAATGGTAAAAAGGTTAGTCGAAGATTTAATTGGTATTGAAGCCAATGAAAATGTTAACCCTGATGAAGTTGTGGCAATAGGCGCCGCTATTCAAGCTGGTATTATTGGCGGTGAACTTAAAGATGTCTTACTACTTGATGTCACACCATTATCCATAGGGTTAGAAACAATAGGTGGTGTTGCCAAGAAATTAATTCCCCGCAATACTACAATTCCCGTTCGTCGTTCGGATATTTTCTCCACATCCGAAAATAATCAAAACACTGTGGAAATTCACGTAGTTCAAGGTGAGCGAGAAATGGCAGGAGATAATAAATCCCTTGGTCGTTTCAAGCTTTATGGTATTCCTCCAGCACCGCGCGGTATTCCCCAAGTACAAGTATCTTTTGATATCGATGCTAACGGTATATTACAGGTAACAGCCCTCGACCGCACGACTGGACGCGAACAAAGTATAACTATTCAAGGCGCCTCGACATTGAGCGAGTCAGAAATTACCCAAGCTATTCGCGAGGCCGAGAAATTCGCCGAAACCGACCGTCAACGTAAAGAAAAAGTCGAAAAGCGTACTCGTGCTGAAGCATTGATTTTACAAGCAGAACGTCAACTGCGAGAAGTCGCTTTAGATTTTGGAATGCAGTTTGCCCGCAGTCGGCGCCAGCGTATTGATAATATATGTCGTGAACTGCGTGAAGCATTGCAAGCAAACGACGACCGAGGTATCGACCAGTCCTACGCTGACCTTCAAGATGCATTGTCCGAATTGAACCGCGAAGTGCGCGCGTACTATGCGGATGACGAAGATGATGATTTGTTCGGCACCATTCGCGACATCTTTACAGGTGGCGATAAAGACGACCGAGATAACCGTGATTATGGTAGGGACTATGGTCGAGACTCTAACCGTGATTATGGTAGGGACTATGGTCGAGACTCTAACCGTGATTACGGTAGAGACTATGGTCGTGATTCTAACCGTGATTATGGTCGTGATTCAAATCGTGATTATGGACGTGATTATGGTCGAGACCCTGACCGTGATTATGGTTCTTCTGGAAGAAATTCTGATAGAGATTCAAGAAATGATTACGGTAGAGGAGGACGTTCGGACTTTGGTAAACCTCCTGACTCGCGTCGTGACCGTCCAAGCTATCGAGATAACTGGGATGATGACGATGATGATTGGCTGTAATTATAGAGTGATGGCGGGTTTTCCCGCCTTTACGTTATATTAACTATCTGCTACTCGTTAATTATGTAGTAATTCGATGCTACGTAATGAATTTTTAATCCTGAACGAGTAAAACTTTATAGTCTTTATTTATTGGTCTGATTATTAGTCTGAATAGAAAAATCGCTCATAAATTAGCTAAACACCTAATTATGTCACTCAATTTGCAGAATTTTCGAGATTATTACGAAATTTTAGGAGTATCCAAAGATGCCTCATATGAAGATATTAGGAAAGCTTATCGCAAATTAGCGCTTCAATTTCATCCTGACCGCAATCAAGGAAATGAGCAAGCCGCAGAAAAATTTAAAGATATTAATGAAGCTAAAGAAGTTCTTTTAGACGAAGTTCGACGCGCACAGTACGACGAATATTGTCGTCATTGGAAGCAAAAGGGTTTTACAAGCAAAACTCCAAAAAGTGCCAGTTGGTCCGGTAGTAATAAAAATAATCGTAGTAGTAATACTGTAGACCCTGGTCAATACAGTAGTTTTGATGATTTTATCAACCAAGTTATTGGTGTTGGCGCCACTAGTAAAGAAACAAGAACACCTTCTAACGGCTACACAAATGGTAGCAGCGACCCGTTTCGCAATACAACTCGCAAAGTATCTTACAACGCAAAGGAACGACCACAGCGTCGTGATATCGAAGCGCGTTTAACTATTCCACTCAGTAAAGCTTATCAAGGTGGTTTAGAACGAATTCGTCTTGAAGATGGACGCTCGTTGGAAGTAAATATGCCTGCTGGGATGGTGACAGGTCAAACGATTCGACTACGTGACCAAGGTATAAACGGCGGTGATTTGTACTTAAAAATAACAGTTGAGCCAAGTTCACAATTTAAACTTGAAGGTTTAAATATATTGTGCCAAGTCCCGGTTACTCCTAGTGAAGCTGTTTTAGGTGGGCAAATAGAGGCGCCAACGCTAGATGGTCCTGTTAAAATGTCAATACCAAGTGGAGTACGTTCGGGTCAAAGATTTCGTTTAGCTAATAAGGGCTATCCTAACGAAGCTGGTAAACGTGGAGACCAACTCGTTGAAATTCAGATTGTCACTCCTAGAACTATCAGCGACCAAGAACGCGAACTGTATGAAAAGTTACGCCAAATTGAGACTTTTAAACCACGTGCTGACTTACTTTAATGCCATCAAAAAGTGAAAGTGGTTCTTACGGCGCCAATTACAACATCATCATTGTTAGAGTTATGGTCAGGCGCCGTCAACCAAATTAATCCAGGTGTAATAGTAATATTATCAGTGAGTCGGTATTGGTAAAAAGCCTCTAAATGATATGAAGTGTCTTTGTCTGGAGATAGTTCGTTAATACTGGAACTTGTTACTTTTGGTTCCATACCTAAAATAATCCCTACTAAACTTCCTTCTTTACCCAAATCAGGGAATGTTAAAGTTAGTGCATAGTTCCAAATGTCAGCACTTCCACGGTCAATTGTACCTGCTGCTGTTGAAAGGTTGCGAGTGTTAGTATAGCCAACCCAGCCACCTAAAACAAATTTATCGCTAATCCCCAAAGATGCTTGTACACCATATGAATTACTAATAATTGGCACTCCTAGTTTTGATAATGGATTTGCTTGATTGCTACCTGTTCCTGTTTCTTGGTTGTAGGAATTAATATAAGTTAAGCCAACACTTGAACGTTTACTTGGCTTAAAAGTTAACTGTGTTAAAAAGCCATAACCTCCGTTAAACAAACCATTTTTAGCTGTGGAATCATTTGCATCGTCTGCTAAATAACCCAAACTTAGTTCCAAAACCTCACCAAATTCGTGGGTAATTCCTAATCCTGCACCATCTAAATGGTAATAAATTGGGTTTCGCGTACCAAACCTCGATAAGGCGCCAAACGCAGCTTCTCCATCTAATATATTAACTGTATCGGTTATTTCTTCGGCATCACCTTCATTTGCAATCGCGATAACAGAAGTTTTTTCACCTAGCGGGAACTCATACGCAAGTAAGTTAATAACAGCATCAGTTGTACCATCATCTCTGGTAAAGGAAAAGCGACCTTCGGGTGTACCAATGTTTGGATTAAGTAAATTATTGGCTTGAATTCTAGTTGTGAGTAAATCTTTTCCAGTAAAACTGGTTTCAAAATTAAGACGCGCGCGCAATCCTAAAGTTGTATTATTTTTAACGTCTTCACCATTAACTGTATTAGCTGCCAGCACATCAGTCAATGCCATGATGACTTCACCATCAAGTTTAGTCGTTGTAGAAAATTGTGAAGCTTCCAACTGAGTCGTTTTGGTTTCTAATACATCTACGCGACCTCGCAATGTCGATAATTCAGTTGCAAACTCTTCTTGTAACCGTTGCAACGTCACTAAATCTTCTTTACGTACTAAATCGGTAGTCGCAGTAGTAATTAGCTCATTTACTCTATCTAAACAAGCATTTACACCAGCAGCAAACTCGTAGCGTGTCATTGCTCGATTACCTCGGTAGGTGCTATTAGGATAACCAGCAATACAACCATAACGTTCCACCAATGACTGTAGAGACTGAAATGCCCAATCAGTAGCTTGTACGTCTGATAGTTGGGATACTGAAGTTACTTGCTCGGCACTTACTGATTGAATATTAGTGCCATGATTAGCATTTGCAGAAGTACTGTAAGCAAGCATCCAAAAGGCGCCAAAAAATGCTGGAGCAAATTTTGCTGCGCTACAAATTATTTTCACCATTTTAGCTTTATGTCTGTTAAATACACTTATACGAAAATAGCTGCTTGTTTATTGCCTTGTCAAATTTATAGCAGTCTAAATTATTTACGATAAATCATCATTTTAAGCAAAATAGATGTTATTAGGATTTTTCTACGTGATTTTAATTGTATATATTTTTTTGAACACTTTTCATACGTAATTATACTTAATATGCGATTACTGCATAAAATTTTATCTAGTTATCGTATTCAATGAATAGTTTTATGATATAAACAGGACTTACGTAAAAATTCTATAAACCTGGAATATGTGTCGATAATTTGTGATAGAAACCAGGTTTCTGTGCGTAAGTCCTAATAGAGAAGAAATAAAGTTTTGATTTTTGTAAAATTTAAAATTATGATATTGCTAGAGATAGATATTTAAAACTTATAAAGTAAGTGTAAAAATAGTAATCATTAAAACACTAAAGAATTTCACCTAAATTCTATTGTTGTTACAAAACTTAATAGATAGAGAATAATAGTTACAAAGTGCTTCTCTATTTAGTGAGCTACGCCAATTATATTACAGTATCAGTATCGTGCCCTTGCCATATTGAAGCTGTCTTAACGGCATATTTTACCTCACACAATTGACAACCACTACACAAGATTAAATAAAAATAAGAATGATTATCAATAATTTTAATAAATGGTTTACAAAACTGAAAGTTGGGCAAAAAATCAGCTTTGGCTATGCGATTAGTTTGGGGTTAGTGATTGTTGGTACAGTGTCAGGATTAGGGATGACACACTATTATCAATATCAAGCCCAAGCTATTGAAGAAGATGCGTTAGAAGAATATCAACTTTTAACCCGCTTGCAAATTGACTTACTGCAAATACGCGCACGGGAAAATGAATTTCTTCTCTTGCTGCAAAAACCTGAAGAATTAAAGAAACAGTATATAATCTTTTTACAGTACCACTCAGATTTTAAACAGGCATGGGAAGATTTTGAAGAATCAGAGGGAGCAACAAAGGGTGAAGAAAACGAATTACCAGGTGAAGCCGAGGGAAGAAGAAGATTTATTCATAAATATGGAGATTTAACGGAAACTTATTTGAAAAATCTTGATGAGCTTTTGCAAAAAATTAATCTTGCCGAGTTCAAACTAGAAAATACTAAAAAAGTTCGTACACAACTTCAGAAATTTGATGAAAATCCTGCAAGTTTGCAGATGAATGGATTCTCAGAGGATTTAATTGAATTAATAAAATTTGCAGATACTGAATATGACATGGCACAGACTACTATGGAATATGCCAGGAAGTTACAGTTACAAATTATTGTAATCATTTTGCTGCTTTCGGGAGTCATTGCGCTAGTTTTAAAAGTTGCCACAACACGTGCTATTGCTTACCCAATTCAAACCCTTACCAAAATATCTCAGCAAACTATCCGGGAGTCAAATTTCGATTTGCAAGTTCCGATTAAAAGCGATGATGAAGTCGGTGTACTATCTTCTTCATTTAATCAACTAATAACTCGTGTAAAAGAACTCTTGGAACAACAACAAGAAGCAAACGATAAATTGGAGTTAATTAACCACACTTTAGAACAAACAGTTGCAGATAGAACTAAAGAGTTAACGAAAAAAAATGAGATTCTTTTGAAAGTCGTCAAAGAATTGCACGACACTCAAGCCCATATGGTGCAGAGTGAAAAAATGTCAGCATTGGGTCAGATGATAGCAGGAGTTGCACATGAAATCAACAATCCAGTCAATTTTGTTCATGCCAATCTTGATTATATTGACGAATATACTCAAAGCTTATTGCAGTTAATACATGCATATCAGCAAAATTATCCAAATCCATCACAAGTTGTTCAAGATGTAGCCAATACGATTGAACTAGACTTTCTCATGGAAGATTTAGATAAAATTATTAACTCGATGAAAGTTGGTACAAATCGTATTCGTGATATAGTTGTGAGCTTACGTAGCTTTTCCCGCTTAGATGAAGCTGAACTAAAAGCTGTAGATTTACACGAAGGTATAGACAATACCTTAATGATTTTAAACCACCGCCTCAAAGCACAAGCTCATCGTCCCATTATTGAAGTTGTCAAAGAATATGGTGAACTACCTTTCGTTGAGTGTTATGCAGGACAGATAAATCAGGTGTTTATGAATCTACTTTCTAATGCCATCGACGCACTGGAAGAGTCAGCCGTTAACAACAAAAAATTAACAATTTGGATTAATACCCAACTTAGTAAAGAAAAAGAAAATTATATATTAATTACAATCGCTGATAATGGCTCAGGTATTCCAGAAGATATTCGTGCAAAATTGTTTGACCCATTTTTTACTACCAAACCAGTTGGTAAAGGAACGGGCTTAGGTTTATCTATTAGCTATCAAATTATCACAGAAAAGCATCGCGGAAGAATTTGGTGTGAATCGGCGCCAAGTCAAGGAACAAAGTTTATGGTTGAGATTCCTGTATCATCCCTCTGTTAAGCTTTGATGGCTTTAAAATAGTAAAAAGTATTGCTATTCATCCACACACGATTCGTACCTGTCGGGAAATGCAACAACATAGCGAACCAACTTATTACGCATTGCTAGGACTGCATCCAAGTGCGTCAGTAATTGACATTCGACGCGCATATCGTGAACTTAGTAAGCTATACCACCCAGATACTACTGAGTTGCCAGAGAAAGTTGCTACAGCTAAATTCCGGGAAATCAATGAAGCTTACGCCACTCTTAGCAGTCCAGAACGACGGTTAAACTACGATTTTAAAATTGGCTATTCGCGTTTTGGGGTTATTCAGGCGCCTGCCGATTTAAATCGTCCATATAATTCTTACGATTGGAGTAAGTCAGCTTATCTTGACGCTACCGACCGTCCGCTTTCAGGTGGTGAACTTTTTGCACTCTTTATTCTGGGACTGACGTTTGTAGGTTGCTTGTTACTTGTTGTTGTAGTCGGTTTAACGCGCGGAGATAGTGCATTTGTTTCTATTAATCAACAACCTGTTTCTGTTGAACAAGTTACCAAATTACCTGCATCAACGAAACCACATACATTAAATAGCCGTTTATAAGCTAAAAAAGATAATAATTGTAATATTAGTGTAGTCACAATACTGGTGTTTTTATCCTCAGTACATAACTTATGTCTCAACTTTCTCCTGACACGCCTTTATACAGTCATCCCTTGCCAGAAATTGAACAATGGTTACGCGACCAAGGTTGTGAGCAAGACAAGCGCGAACTACATTGCTGGCGCCTAGAACAAACCAACTGGAATGCGGAATTATGGCTTGATGTCGAACAAATCACAGTTCGATATATCCAAGCTGGAGAAAATGGGCAAGATATTCAGCGGTCGTTTAAATATTCGCTCTCTCGTCAAGATGTTGAACAAGCAGTGTTTGCTGGGCCTTAATGAGTACCTCGTAAGGTGGGCACTGCCCACCCTACAATTATGCTTTTCCAAACCGTCGTTCGCGCTTTTGAAAACTTAATAAGGCACGGTGAAATTCGTCGCGGTCGAAATCGGGCCAAAGTGCGTCTGTAATATATATTTCAGTGTAAGCAATTTGCCATAGCAAAAAGTTGCTAATCCGCATTTCCCCGCTTGTGCGAATTAATAAGTCTGGGTCGCCAATGCCAGCTGTATAAAGATGGCTCTCGAAAGTTGCTTCGTCTATTTCGTCCGGTTTAAGCAAACCCTGCTCGACTTTTTCAGCAATTGCACGACAAGCTGATAATATTTCTTGTCTACCGCCATAATTGGTGGCGATGGTAAATTTTATACCGCGATTGTTCCGCGTTTCTTCCATTGCGTCACTGATTTGCTCCTGCAAAGCAGTTGGAAGTGCATTTAAGTTACCAGCAAACTTTATACGTACACTCTCTTTCATCATTTCGCGCAACTCACTACGCAAAACTACCTGAAATAAAGTCAGTAAAAAATCAACTTCTTCCTGGGGTCGTTTCCAGTTTTCAGTTGAAAAAGCATACGCGGTTAACGCTTCTATTCCCCAATCATTACAGGTACGTAGTAATTGCTTGAGAGACTCAACCCCGCGTTTGTGACCCATTATACGGGGTAGTCCTCTATGCCTAGCCCACCGACCATTGCCGTCACAAATCACCGCAACGTGCTTTGGTAATAATTCGCGTTTCAAGTCAGAGGGTAAAACTCGCAGTTCTGTCTGTTGTGCTGTCATTTTTTATCCCGAGGAGCGGTCGATGGTAATCCGAGTAATCGTGAAACTACAAAGAGGCTTTTGCTCCGAATTTTTCGCCCCAAACTTAGTAAACCAGGCGCCACTGCTTCCCGGTCAATAGTAGGTGACAGTTTATCTTCGAGCAACTCTTTTAACTTCGCAATAGTTAATGGTCTATTTAGGTTTCCCCTTTCTGCCAAAGAAATTGAACCCGTTTCTTCTGATACAACTACACAAATACAATTTTCGACCCGCTCAGTAATACCCATCGCCGCCCGGTGGCGTGTACCCAACTGGCGCGAGGCTGTGCGTCCCGATAGCGGTAAAATTATACCCGATGCGAGAATCCGAGAGCCACGTACTAATGTAGCACCGTCGTGTAAAAGTGTCTTGGGCTGAAAAATTGTTTGGATTAGTTCTTTAGAAACTTCAGCATTTAATTTTACTCCGGGCACAGAAAAATCTCTTTCGTCTATTGGACCTGTTGTTTCTATAATCAATAGCGCTCCAATCCGACTTTTCGACAATTCTCTAACAGCTTCAACAATTTCATCAATTGTGCTATCTGACTTAGGAAGCGCCAGAGTTGAAGGCTGAAATAGCTTCTTAAACTCTCCCCGTCCTAATAACTCTAAAAATCGCCGAAACTCAGATTGAAGTGCAACCGCCATTGCCACCGCACAGCCAATCACTAACTTTTCCAATACAAAATTTAGCAGTTCCAGCCCCCACTGATGCGACAAAGCTGAAGCTAGCATTAAGATTACAAATCCCAGTACCATCCGCAGCGTTCGCCGTTCGTTAATTAGAACCAGCATCATATAAGTCAGTGCCAGTACTAACAAAATATCCAGAGTCTTTAGTAGCAAGGACTGCGACCATCCCGCTATCAGCCATTGCTTCCACCAATCTCTCATGACATCTGGAAATGTACTACTCTGCCTTTAATTAGTTAAAAGTTGTAGTAGTAGGGTGGGCACTGCCCACCTTACTAGAAACTCCTAACTCTTGTAGAGACGTGACATGTCACGTCTCTACATTTTCTACTCAGCACTTTTTTGGAGTCTTTCTGGTAAACAGTCTTGTCGAATTAAATCTTGATATGTTTCGCGTTGCAAAATAATATTTGCTTCGCCGTTCGAGACTAAAACCGCTGCCGGACGAGGCAGACGATTATAGTTCGATGCCATACTGTAATTGTACGCACCCGTTGCCATTACAACCAAAATATCTCCTGGTTGAGTTAAAGGTAATTCAGCATTCTTTATTAGAATATCTCCTGATTCACAGTGCTTTCCGGCAACTGTTACGGTTTCGCTACACTTATCTGACATTTTGTTCGCGACGACCGCGCGGTAAACTGATTGATAAGTAATTGGACGAGGATTATCTGACATACCACCGTCAACTGCTATGTAGTTACGGATTTCAGGAATTTGTTTTGATGAACCAATAGTATACGCTGTGACGCAAGATGTGGCAATTAAAGAGCGTCCTGGTTCAGATAGCAGTTTGGGTAAAGGTAAAGAAAGTTTCTCACATGCTGATTGAATAACCTCGCAAATTGGTTTTACCCATTCTTCAATGCTTGGTGGGTCATCGGACTCAATATATTTAGTTCCTAAACCACCACCTACATTTAACTCGGTTATAGCTAACCCATAGCTTGCTGCTTGCTCTAACCACTGCACCATCACTGCTGCTAGGTCACGATGTGGTTGACGTTCAAAGATTTGAGAACCAATGTGAGCATGAACTCCAACACAGTTGAGCTTGCTTTGCTTACTGACATACTCGAATACTTCCCCAAGTTGGTTAGGGTCAAACCCAAATTTACTGTCTAAATGTCCAGTACGAATATACTCGTGAGTATGACACTCGATACCCGGTGTTAACCGCAACATTATTCGCACTGGTTCCGAGGTGCTAGAAGCTAACTCAACTAATGTTTCTAGCTCATACCAGTTATCAACAACAATAGTAATGTTTGACTCTATAGCGAAAACAAGCTCTTGCCGTGATTTATTATTTCCGTGAAGATAAATTTGACTAGGGTTAACACCCGCATTTAATGCTGTGTATAATTCACCCCCTGAAACTACGTCTATACCTAAACCTTCAGAATGAACGATAGCGCAGATTGCCGTTAAGCTCCATGCTTTAGAAGCGTATAATACCTGTGAGCAGCCTTTATAATAACGTTGAAAACTATCGCGGTACTGACGGCAAGTTGTACGTAATGTTTCTTCGTCTACTATGTATAAGGGTGAGCCAAATTGCTGAACTAAATTATTAACGTCACAACCTCCAATTTCAAGATGGTCGTGACTATTTACCTTCGCTGTAATCGGTAACAGAGATTGATTTGGAGAAATATCAATGTTATTTTTTGTAACAATCGGTAAATATTTACTACCAGAATCTTGAACCTTAGCCGGATGTGTCGATACCATAACGTTAAAATTTGTCGTTGTTTGCTAGACGGGCATGTACATGTAATCGTTAGTTTGCTGATAGAGCGCAAACCAATCTTTATCTAAATTATTAAATTTTTGTTACAGAGTAAATATTCCCACCTTTAGTTTACAGATGGGATGTGCCATTACCAATAAGCGTGAACACATTAAATTTAGAAATCCAATCATTGACACATAAGCACTTGGGTGCCTTAGTTGAACTTGACCAAGCTTGTTTTGGTGGGTTGTGGACAGGCAATGCGTATCAGCGAGAGTTAGAAAGTCCAAACTCTGTTTTGCTTGGTTCTACCTCTTCCCTTGCTTCTAACGAATTATCAGGAATGGGTTGTTTTTGGTCGATTTTAGATGAAGCGCATATCACGATTTTGGCGGTTCATCCTCGATATCAAAACCAAGGTTTGGGACAAGCTGTACTATTTTCGCTTCTTAAGGCTGCTCACGAACATGGTTTAGAGCGGGCCACTCTCGAAGTCCGTCCCTCAAATGTAGGCGCCATTAATTTATATCAAAAATTTGGTTTCAAAACAGCAGGGCGACGGCGCCGATACTATAAAGACAATGACGAAGATGCTTTAATTCTTTGGCTGGGTGATATCCAGGCGCCACAATTCACTTCTTATCTTAATACTTGGCTTGACACCATTAAAAGGCGCCTAAATAAATCTGGCTGGAACTTGACATTTTTAAATTAATGTGCCATAAACCTGGTTTCTAAAAGAAACCAGGTTTCTTAGAGTTTTAAATAAGCTTAACGCTAACTTAATAAATCTTTATTTTTAGTGAGTGAAAATAAATTTTAAGAAAATGTGATAATAATTTCATGGAAATTGTAGCTTAAAGTTCAAATTCGACTTGACGAGCAATAAAGAAAATGTTAAATATTTTCACTTGGGGGCGTATTGACATATCTCAACACTCATGGTCACAAGTTTGCCCAAAATAAGCCCTACAGAAGCATCTCAACGCCAATCAGTGTACTTATAAACAGTAAAACAAGTTAAAAAAGTTCATATTAGAACTTGTAACTCGCCACGTCGATTTCGGTTGTCTACACCTTTATACAGGCACCCGACTTATTTGGCTGTGCTAAAATCAGCGTACCGGCACGACGCAGGTGATGGGAAAAATATGTTTGAACGCTTCACAGAAAAAGCCATTAAGGTGATTATGCTTGCCCAAGAAGAGGCTCGCCGTCTTGGGCATAATTTCGTCGGTACTGAGCAGATCCTCCTGGGTCTAATTGGCGAAGGTACCGGAGTCGCAGCTAAAGTACTGAAATCGATGGGCGTCAATCTCAAAGACGCTCGGATTGAAGTAGAAAAAATCATAGGTCGAGGTTCGGGCTTTGTCGCTGTGGAAATTCCGTTTACGCCACGCGCCAAACGAGTTTTAGAACTCTCCTTAGAAGAGGCTCGCCAGTTGGGGCACAACTATATTGGCACCGAGCATCTGCTGTTGGGCTTAATCCGCGAAGGTGAAGGTGTAGCAGCTAGAGTTCTAGAAAACCTCGGTGTAGATTTATCGAAAGTCCGCACTCAAGTGATTCGGATGTTGGGCGAAACCGCTGAGGTAACACAAGGTGGACCCTCCAGCCGCACCAAAACCCCGACGTTGGATGAATTTGGTTCAAATTTGACCCAAATGGCAATCGACGGTAAGCTTGACCCTGTTGTGGGACGCGCTAAGGAAATTGAGCGGGTAATCCAGATTCTTGGTCGTCGGACTAAGAACAACCCCGTATTAATTGGTGAACCTGGCGTAGGTAAAACCGCTATTGCTGAAGGTTTGGCAACACGTATTGCCACTAAAGATGTACCTGACATTTTAGAAGATAAACGTGTAGTCACTCTTGATATTGGTTTGCTTGTAGCAGGAACCAAATATCGAGGTGAATTTGAAGAACGCTTGAAGAAAATCATGGATGAGATTCGACAAGCGGGAAATGTAATATTAGTAATCGACGAGGTTCACACCTTAATTGGTGCTGGTGCAGCAGAAGGCGCCATTGACGCAGCAAATATCCTCAAGCCAGCTTTGGCACGGGGAGAATTGCAGTGCATCGGTGCTACAACCCTTGATGAATATCGTAAACACATCGAGCGCGATGCAGCCTTAGAACGTCGCTTCCAGCCAGTAATGGTGGGTGAACCGTCGGTAGATGAAACCATTGAAATTTTATATGGTTTACGTGACCGCTACGAGCAACACCACAAGCTGAAAATTTCTGATGAAGCTTTGGTAGCAGCAGCGAAATTATCTGACCGTTATATATCTGACCGTTATTTGCCCGACAAAGCTATCGACTTAGTTGACGAAGCTGGTTCACGGGTACGTTTAATTAATTCTCAACTTCCCCCCGCAGCTAAAGAACTTGATAAAGAACTGCGTCAAATTCTCAAAGAGAAAGACGATGCAGTACGCGGCCAAGACTTCGACCGTGCAGGTGAGTTGCGCGACCGGGAAATGGAAATCAAAGCCGAAATTCGCGCCATTGCTCAAAGCAAAGCAAGTGGCACAAAGACTGAAGGTGGCGATGAACCCGTTGTTACCGAAGAAGACATTGCTCACATTGTGGCATCTTGGACAGGTGTACCAGTCAACAAGCTTACTGAGTCAGAATCTGAGAAGCTGTTGCACATGGAAGACACCTTGCACCAGCGTCTTATTGGTCAAGAAGATGCAGTTAAAGCTGTGTCGAGAGCAATTCGACGTGCGCGTGTTGGTTTGAAGAACCCCAACCGACCAATTGCTAGCTTTGTATTTTCTGGTCCTACTGGTGTTGGTAAAACCGAGTTAGCGAAATCATTGGCTTCATACTTCTTTGGTTCAGAAGAAGCAATGATTCGTCTTGACATGTCTGAGTACATGGAACGTCACACCGTTTCTAAGCTCATTGGTTCGCCTCCAGGTTATGTAGGATACAACGAAGGTGGACAGTTAACCGAAGCAGTACGCCGTAGACCTTACACCGTGGTACTTTTCGACGAAATCGAAAAAGCACACCCCGATGTATTTAATATGCTGCTGCAAATTCTTGAAGACGGGCGCCTTACCGATGCGAAAGGACGTACTGTAGACTTCAAGAACACCTTATTAATCTTGACCTCGAACATTGGTTCTAAGGTTATTGAAAAAGGTGGTGGTGGTATTGGTTTCGAGTTTGCCGAAGATGCTAGCGAATCTCAGTACAACCGTATTAAGTTCTTAGTTAATGAAGAACTGAAGAACTACTTCCGTCCAGAGTTCTTAAACCGACTCGACGAAATTATCGTCTTCCGTCAGTTGAACAAGCAGGAAGTTTCCGAAATTGCCGAAATCATGCTCAAGGAAGTCTTCGGGCGCCTGGGCGAAAAAGGCATTACGATGGAAATCACCGACCGCTTCAAAGACCGTCTTATCCAAGAAGGTTACAACCCCAGCTACGGTGCAAGACCTTTACGTCGCGCGATTATGCGCTTGTTAGAGGATAGCCTTGCTGAGGAAATTCTCTCCGGTCGCATTAAAGATGGTGATGTTGCCGTTATTGATGTCGATGAAAACAACAACGTTGTTGTTCGTCCTGGTGAACGTCGCGAACTGTTAACTCCCGGAGCAGGTGTAGAAGCATAAGCACTCATCAAAAATAGATACACGTAGCATAGGCCAGACAGCCTGTGCTACTTTTTTTTTGCAACGGATGTAACGGATAGTTTATTGGTTAACAAAAAAACTTGTAACGATACGGTAATTTCCGAAATTAGGCGCCCTCAATTTGTATAAATTATCTAAACCAATGCATAAAACTGTTAACAATCCACTGCAATAGTAAATAATATAAGCTGTATAACTACTCTAGGAGGGAAAGATGGGTAATGTAGTCGGGATTGATTTAGGCACAACCAACTCTGTCGCTGCTTTTAAGTTTGCCCAAGTCGAAGTCGCTACCGCTACAGATAACTCACCTCCCGACCGAAAGTTAACTCGCTCGGTTGTAGCGTTGGCTCAAAATCGGTTAGTTGTCGGTCAACAAGCTTATAATCAATTACGCGCAGACCCAGAAAATGTGATTATTTCAATTAAGCGTTTGATGGGTAGGGGTTTCGCTGACTCAACTGTACAGGAGCAGTTACACCGCTTCGGTTATAAAGTTACTCAAGCTACATCTGGAACTGAAAATAGTTTGGCGGTTTGGCTGGGTGGAAAAGAATATCAACCAGAAGATATTTCCGCCGAAATTTTAAAGAAAGTAGTAGAAAATGCCCAAACTTACCAGAATCAGCAAGGGCAAACTAGCATTATTAATGAAGCAGTTATTACAGTCCCAGCATATTTTAACGATAAGCAAAGACACGCTACACGTACAGCTGCGATTCGCGCGGGCTTAAATCCTCGCGAGTTGCTACCTGAACCTACTGCTGCTGCAATTTCTTATGGGTTTACACCCGATGAATCAAATGATGTAAAAACGATTCTTGTTTACGATTTTGGTGGTGGTACATTTGATGTTTCGTTGTTAACAACTAGCGGTAATCAATTTATAGAACTTGGTAAAGCTGGAAATCTCTGGTTGGGTGGGGATGACATCGACCAACTAATTATTGATTTTGTTAAGAAGCAAGTTGCTGTACAAGAAGGTATTGATGATATTGAAGCATTAATTGCGAATATGGCTGATTACCAGCAAGCGCGGTTTCGTAGCGATATGAAAATTGCTGTTGAATGGGCAAAAGTCGCTTTAAGTAATACTCAACAAGTACGAATTATTCCCCCAACTCCTTTATTTAACGAGTTGGGAATGCCGATAATGATAGACGTGGAACTCACGCTTCAGCAGTTCGAGGAACTTATTTCCCCGTTAATAGAACAAACTATCCCCATTTGTTATGATGCGATTGCGTATGCTGAGTACACCCCCGATTTAGTAGATATGGTTTTACTAGTGGGTGGTTCATCGCAAATTCCACTAGTTGCGCGCAAAATACAAGAAGCATTCGGCGCCGATAGAGTTGTCGTTCACCCTCGTCCAATGTATGCTGTGGCAGAAGGTGCAGCAATTGTAGCTGCTGGGTTAACTCAAAAAGTTGCCACTGTTTCACGCGACTATTATATACAGCTAGTTGATGGCGCCCACAAAGTCATAAACCGTGGGGAAGTTCTCCCATTTAGAACTGCTCAAACTTTTAAAACTGTTGCAGATGGACAACGTTTAATTCGGTTGGAATTTTTCAACCGCGATGATGAACGTAAAATTATGGAGCCAATTGGTAAAATTTGGCTGCCTTTATACCAGCGTTATTCCAAGGATACCGAAGTACTAGTTGCTTTAGAATTAGACGAACAAAATGGTAGCTTGCAAATTACCGCTGTTTTAAAAAATGACCCTTCGGTAAAAGTCAGTAGTTTGTTCTCACGTGGTGGAACAGATGAAAAAATCAACGAAGAAGTTGATGAAATTATTCAAGATATAAATAATCGTGGGTACTCTGCCGAAAGTGTAGAGGAAGTTAGTCAGCAAGTCATGCGAATAATTCAAGTTACGAACCAAATTACTGACCCCGCTACAGGTATAGAGCGGGAGGATATTCGCGAACAAGCTTACAAAAAATATGAACAGCTAAAAGAATATATTTCTGTTGAACGTAAAACAGCTTCTTACTGGGCTTATGAATGTAATTTTGTAGTACATACCTATGGTTTTCTAATTCATCCCAGTCAACAAGAACGTTTGCAAATGATTGCTTTACAGCTACGAAACGCACTCAATCAAAATGATATCTCAGCTATGCAAACAGGCGCCGAGAGGGCAAGTCAAGAAATGATGCTGCTCAGTAACGAAGTTAAATTTATTCTAAATTGCCGTGATGCTACTTATTATGCCAATCAAGTTTCTCCAGCACGTGGTGCAGTAATTAACGATAAAAAAGAACGGATAGTAGCAGCACTGCGACGCGGTGATAACGAAGAGGCCAATTATATTTCTCAGGAATTGTGGGGTGAAGTTAACTACTGGCTGTCGCAAAATATACAAACAGGGAAAATAGATACAGGGTTAAGTAGATGAGTATGAAGCTAATGTGTCCAGTTTGTCAGCGACCAGATATTGAAAATAATATTTGTCCAAATTGCGAAACCGACCTTTCTTTAATACGAATGCTTACAGAATTACCGCAGCAACGTAAAAATACTTCTATATGGTTGTTAGTTATAGTCGCAATTTTTTGTTTAATTTTAGGTTTTATTCTAGCGGCATTAATATAATTTTATACAAGTAAACTAATGTTTATTACACGCTGGTTTAATTCTCTAAGTCGCTTACTGTTAGGAGTCGGAATTATGGACTTTTTTGAAAAAATAAATAACAGCAAGCAAGCATTTGAGCGGGCAATAGCACAAGCGCAAAAGCACAAGTATTTAGAAGCGCTAAATATTGCCGAGGAAATACTTGATATTTGGTATTCTCAAGAAAACGCGAATGAGAAAAAGCTAAGAAATTGGTTTGCGGATGACTTAATCAAAAAAATCAAACAGCAACTAGCAGAATGGGAGCCAAAAGCAAACAATGAGTATAAAGCAGCGAAAGAAAGAGCATACTGGTTAACGAGCGAAGGACGGTTTGAGGAAGCTATTGCTTTATTTGAACCAGTACATCAAAGATATTACGAACCAGCAGCTAGGAAGTTTATTAACGAGTTATATCAGGTTATAACTGGTAAAAGTTCTTTTAATTTAGGTTTACTAGCAGAACAAGCTGGAGATTTTGCAACCGCTATTTCTCATTACCAAAATGCGGTGATAGCTTCACCTTGTTGGGATGTAGAATGTCGAATAAGACTAGCGATTATTGCAATTAAAACTCAAGACTGGCAACAAGCGCGCGTTCATATTAAAGATATTAATACTAAACAAGCGACTTATATTAGAGGATTTATTAGCGCGCAACAAGGAGACTGGCACTCCTGCAAACTTGAATGGCAAAAAATATTACCTCATGAAGTACAGCTAGAAAAATCTTCAGCCCGTGAATTAATAAAAGCAAAACGCCATATACAACAACTAGTAGACGCACATAATCTTCAGCAAGCAAAAATAGAAAGTCAAAACTTTTTACTTAAATATGGCGATGATGAAATAGTACGAAATAACCTTGAAAAAAATATACAACCTCGTTTAGAACTTGACTTATGGTGCCGACAACCCTGGCAACATATAGATATAGCTGAACAGCAATGGTTAGAACGATTAGATATTAAAGCTTTACATAACTGGGCACTCGTAGCATATCATTATATTCAAGCCAATCCCCATTTATACGATGAACTATATGATGAACTAATCGTTGCCTGGTCAACAGCCATAGCTAACTTACATTTAAACCCATTGCTACAAAATATTACATGGATGGGCGCCACACCCGTTGATTTAACTGAAGTATTCGAGCAACTACTACACAAACTCGAAGATTTAATTAATTCAGTAGAAGATAAATCCCAAAAGTATAAGCAATCATATGAACTATACCGTCTTGAAACCGAAGCTTTACGTTTGATGGGTATTCCAGCAAAGCTTGGTGTAAGAGTTAAAGGTTTATTTTTAACACCAGGTTGCTATCACCGTTACCGTCATCAAATAAAATTTCCACCATTACCAGGTAAACTGTGGGCAACTTTATACACAGACTGGTACTCAGCAGTATTGGCTTGTCTCAACGGCGATAACTTTAAGGCAAAAGAAGTAAAACCCAAAACGGCGCCAGTTTCAGAGGCAGAAAAATTCGCGCAAAGATTTGTGTCTTATCACGAAGGTTGTTACTATTTAGAAATCGAACCCGGAGGTTATCCGCGTTGGCGTTCTGCTGTAACTCCTCTACGGTTAGCCAAACCAGAAATTCAAGCATCACCAGAATGGCACGCGCGAGTCGAGGAACTTTGTCAATTACATTATAAAGCTGTAGCTTGGGACAAAAACGAACGTCGCGAATTTGCTCAGTTTTGGTACGAAATTTTAGAAAGTTCCACTGCTAAATATTATATAGATGATGATAAATGACACTAACCCCTATGAAATTCTCGATGTTTTGCCAAACGCATCAAACGCTGAAATAAATCAAGCATTTGCAACAGCAATGAAACAGCGAAAATATCCTGTAGATGCCATTGCCAAAGCGCGCAAATGCTTGATGAACCCCAAAGAACGTATAATGGCAGACTATCTTCGTCCCATGCTACCAGAAAATATTAGTGATTTCCAACGCGAAGATTTTACAGAACTCGAAGAATCTACAGAGCTAGAATTTTTACCAGAATTTGATGGTTTAACAGAAGCTGTTGCTAATATTGGGCAAATATCTGAAATTGACCGTAGAGTTGGAACGAATTTGATATCACATCTAGAAAAAGAGAAATAAATGAAAACAGAATCTCAAAAACTAACAATAACTTCCCAACAGCGCGTGGAGATAATAGAAGCAGTCAGCGCTTTGATGAAAGACAAATTTTCATTACAACAAGCTTTAAATCAACAGCAACAAATAAACAATGCCAACAATGAAGAATTATTTTTAGAACTGTTAGAAGTAATAGATTCTCTAGAAATATTACAGAACTATATGAACTTACAGCTTGATGTTCCCCCTAACTGGGCAAGTTTACCCAAAGGTATAGGTAGCATCAAAAAAAGAATGTTAGGTATATTGGAAAAACGACAAGTGGCGCCAATAGAATTTGAGCAAACAAAACCTGACTTTAGTTTGTGTAAAGTTGTAGGAACAGAAGCGCGCGACGATTTAGAAAATCAAACAATTACAAAAATTGTCAAACGTGGTTTTAGTTTAAATAAAGAAATATTGCGACCAGTTGAAGTTATTGTATCTAAAAGCTAGCTCTAGCATCTTAATATTTTGAATCTAATCTTTAATTGTCATCTTTTTCAAGATGTTCGAGGATACGACGGTTTTCTGTCTGTAATCCAAGTATAGAAGATTGCATTCCACGCATGTCCTCTCTTATTTCTTTAATTTCCGTAGCATGGTTTGTTACCACGTTAGTTAGTGTTGTAACAGGCTGATTAGTGCTGTTAGTTCCTCTTTCCTACCAATAAAATTTCGCAAATTCTGCAACTTGGCGCCTGCTACAAAAGGATTGGAAGGAGGCATTTTTTATTGGAGTAACTATTCATAATTAATATTATCAATAAACTCAGATTTTATATGTCATTAAAAACACATTACAACAGATTATATAATTTACAAAAAGCTAAATCAAATGCCACAATATTTTTTATTTTTTTAAAGATTAGAAATTGATAACACAAAGCTTTATTTGCGAATAATAAATTATCAATTAAAAAAAAATGAAATTTTTTAAATTATAAAGTATACGCGAGTCGGGTATATTTATATATAATCAGCGTTAAAGCTCCAAAGCGCCAAAGTTCAAGTCTGAAAATGTATAACTGGGTTTAATTATCGATATGACCTCTCAAGAAAGCGCTCAAGAAAGCGATGTCAAGCAAAATTCAGCGTCATCTCAAGTGTGGCGAAATGTCCGTGAGAACATCTTTTTAGTTGTTATTGCGCTGATTTTAGCCTTTTTAATTCGCACGTATATTGCTGAACCCCGCTATATACCCTCAGATTCAATGGTGCCGACATTACATAAGGGTGATAGATTAGTAGTTGAAAAAGTATCTTATCATTTTCATCCACCCCATTTCGGCGATATTGTTGTTTTTACCCCACCACCAGAGTTACAGCGAAGGGGATATCCGAAAGACCAAGCTTTTATTAAACGCATCATTGGCCAACCAGGTGACTCGATACAAGTGACTAAAAATATGGTTTATGTCAACGGTACACCCCTTCAAGAAGATTACCTCAAAGATAATTACATCCAGCAAGACCCTAGACAGCTATTTAACCAAACCCAAGTTCCACCCAACCAGCTTTTTGTCATGGGAGATAACCGCAACGACAGTAACGACTCACGCTATTGGGGATTTTTACCTAGCGAAAACGTCATCGGTCGCGCAGTATTTAGGTTCTTCCCTTTCAATCGCACAGGCCTAATTTAACCTAGTTGTTATAAATTCTGAATAAATTCTGAATTGTGGATTGTGGAGCGGGCATCCCTGCCCGCCCCTATATCTACCTAAAACTTCAAATAATACATCAACTGCGCCAACACATCACCTGGTAAATTCAGGCGCCTTTGAAAATCAACAATATCCCGATACAGTCCACCCTCTAACCTATTCTTCACTACAGCCTCAGCCAAAGCCAACTCAATAAATGGAACTTTCAGCAGCGCTTCTGTTGTTGCTGTATTTGGATTAATTTGCTTAGTAGAAATTTCTAATTCGTCTTCGTCGTAATAACTAAAATCAAGTATTAGTTTTAATGCTTCCAAGCGCGCGGGAGATATACTCAAAGCCGCTGCAACATCTTCTATACAGTAATACTTGACACCAGAACGTGATAATTCTGCCAGTGTACGCGCTTGATGAATAGAAAATCCTGGTAGTCTTAACCAATCGTCTACCGTAGCTTGATTTGCATCAATCCGAATACCAAGTTGTGCAGCTACAGCTAATTCTTCTACTGTCTGCAAACGGTAATAAGGATTACCAAGTATTTGATTTTGCAGTTTTTGCAGTCTGGAATTAAAAGAAAATGGCATAACAGTTAGGAGTTATGAGTTAGGAATTAGGAGTTATAAGTTATAAGTTGTAAGTTATAAGTTATGGGTAATTCATTCACTTTATTATCTTTATTCCTAACTCCTCACTCCTCACTCCTAATTTTGATTAAATATGTTCAAGTAATTGGCGCCGCTTTTGTTCAAATTCGTACTCAGTAATTAAGCCATCTTGACGTAAAGCTTCTAACTCACGCAGTGCTTCGGCAATAGAAGAAACTTGTTTACCGGCAGCTTGGGAAATTCTGACAGATTTACCTAGGTTAAAATTACGGTCAAAAGTATCTTCATCCTGAGCTAAAAACCAAACTCC
This sequence comes from Calothrix sp. PCC 7716, assembly GCF_019977735.1. Lineage (GTDB taxonomy): Bacteria > Cyanobacteriota > Cyanobacteriia > Cyanobacteriales > Nostocaceae > Dulcicalothrix. The sequence goes on from NZ_AP025018.1 coordinate 4,460,364, forward strand.
CTCAATGGCACTGGCAACTTTAGGTATTGGTGTCCACGAGAGGAGGACATATATTACACCCCACAAAGGTTGTCCAAGATAAAATTTGTGTAATCCTGAAACAGTCAGCGTTCCAGAAAAAGCTAGTACAGCAGCGACACTACGGTTTTTATGCTGATTTTTAAACATACATTTACAGAAACAGAAACCTGGTTTCTTGATTAAAAACCCGATTTTAACAAAAATGTATACTATATATTGTAAGATTTTTTCAGAAATGTTATTACATTTAGCTAATTCTTGTCATCAAAATACCTACAAAGGCAGGTTTTAGCGTCAAGTGTTGGAATCGCGGTAAAAAACCGTACAAAAACCATAGCTTACCAGATTATCAGCCTAGACTAGAATGAAATTATAGAGGTAAAAGTTATAAAAATATAAGAACTTGCTGGGAGTTGTGACTCAGCGAACCGGGAGCAACATGGGATTCTTTGACTCTGACATAATTCAACAAGAAGCAAAGCTGCTGTTTGATGATTACCAAGCTTTGATTAAACTTGGTAATGGTTACGGTAAATTTGACCGTGAAGGCAAAAAGTTGTTCATCGAACAAATGGAAGCAATGATGGAGCGCTATCGAATTTTTATGAAGCGCTTTGAGCTATCCGAAGACTTTATGGCACAAATGACAATGGAACAGCTCAAAACCCAGCTTGGTCAGTTTGGTGTTACCCCACAACAGATGTTTGACCAAATGGAGATGACCTTGCAACGCATGAAAGCAGAACTTGAAAAACAAAAATAACAAAAAGAGTAGAAAGTGCTGAGTGCTGAGTGCTGAGTTTGAGTTGAAAGTGCTGAGTGCTGAGTTCTGAGTTGTAAGAGTAAGGTTAATCGTCAAATAGTAACTCTTAACTCCTAACTCTAATTCCTAACTTTTTACTCAGCACTCAGCACTCATTACTCAGCACTACTCAGCACTCAGCACTCAGCACTCTAGTCAGATTTTGGACGTGGGAATTGTGATGGTGACTTGAAGTTTTGTACTGGTACTCCTTTGAGCGCGCGTTGCATGAAGTCAGCCCAGATAGGAGTCACCATTGTACCACCCGTGGCGCCACTTGCGAGTTGTCGGTTGTCGTCTCGACCGACCCAAACAGCTGTTGTTAATTGCGGTACGGTTCCTACGAACCAAATATCTTTTTCTGAAGATGTTGTACCCGTTTTACCAGCTGCTGGGCGCCCAATTGCTGCGTTTTTACCTGTACCCTCAGTAATTACCGCACGCATAATATCAATAGTTGATGCACTTGCCCAAGGGTCAAGAACCAATTGGGGTTTCGGCGTATTATCAAGCATAACATTACCGCTACTATCGGTGACGCGCATAATCACGGTTGACGGAGATTGCCAACCGTAGTTTGCGAAAGTAGCGTAAGCACTAGCCATTTCTAATGGTGTAACACCTATGGCACCCAATGGTAGCGAAGTTACAGGTTCCATTGGACTCATTATTCCCAAGGTACGACTAGTTTCAACGACTTTGTTCATGCCTATCGCTTTACCTAGTTTAATAACTGGAATGTTACGCGACTGTGCTAGGGCAGTACGAATTGACATGGCGCCTGCGAAACCACCATCGTAGTTTCTTGGAAAATACCAGCCATCACCATCACGGTAGCTAACTGGAGAATCTATGACTGTTGAGCCTGGTGCGTATTTACCAGTTGCAAAAGCTGCGTAGTAAACGAATGGCTTAAATGATGAACCTGGTTGGCGTAAAGCTTGTGTCGCACGGTTAAACTCACTCGTTTTCGGATCGACACCACCTACAAGCGCTTTAATAAAGTGCGTTCTAGGATCAACAGCAACTAAAGCTATTTGGTTCTTGTATAAACCTTGACTTAAAAGCCTTCCGTGCCACTTGCGAACGGTTTCTTCTGCCATGCGTTGAAACTCAGAATCAACGGTTGTTTGGACGCGCATCCCGCCTTTGAGCAGTGATTCACGTCCAAATTTTTTGGCTAATTCTGATGATACTGCGTTCGTTACATAAGGTAATGCGCTACCTTGGAACGAACGGATTTTACCTAGTTTAATTTTTTCACTTACTGCTTGGTCGTGTTCGGCTTGAGTTATCCAACCCAATGTGAGCATTCGTCCTAGCACAATTTCTTGTTGTTCCTTCGCTTTTTTCATCGAAGCAAAAGGACTATATTCTTCCGGCGCCTGAATTAAAGCAGCCATCATCGCGGATTCTGCTAAAGTTAAATTCTCAGCAGCTTTGTTGAAATAACTGCGCGCTGCAGTTTGTACACCATAATTATTATGACCCCAATATACTTGATTGAGGTACATTTCTAATATTTGGTCTTTGGAGAGAATTTGCTCTAAACGAATAGCGAGTACTGCTTCTGCGATTTTACGTGTAAATTCACGACGACGCGATAAAAATAAATTTTTCACCAACTGCATCGTAATCGTCGAACCACCCTCGCGGACACCTCCACCTCTGAGGTTGCTAGCTAGGGCACGTCCAACACCTTTAGGGTTAATACCGTGGTGAAAATAAAAGTCACTGTCTTCGCTCGCGAGTACCGCGCGTTTAATATTTGGTGAAATGCGGTCAAGAGGTACTACTTCGCGGTTTGCTTCCCCGTGGATACTCGCTAGGAGTTTACCCTTAACATCATAGAAGTAAGTGGTTTCAGAGGGGAAAAAATTGCGTAGCTGTCTGACATCGGGGAGATTGCGGAAGCTAATCGCTAATCCTACCAGCCCTCCAGCAACAATCGAACTTGTCAGCATGGTAATGGCGAGTAAGGTGCCGCCAGTTACCTGACCAACTCCCTTTATAAACTCAAAACCAGATGCAGTCTGACCTCGGGGGTTTTTATCTTCAAAAGTCCTAGACGACACGGGATTTTACTTCCTCACTTGTATATGTAAGTATATTTTCAAAAGGGCTTTGCTCGCGGTCAATTTTTTGTAATTATATTAGTTTGGCTCCAAACCCTGCGCGTTAAATTTATATTGACTTTATATTGACTGTAATCAACCTGACATAAAGTTGTGCAAAGTATAACTAATCAGTCTTCCTTAAAGACTCTACAACAGACTCCTGCTTTGACGCGCGCCCAAACGTGGTTGCATCGTGGTACTGTAGAAATTTTCCCACATGCTACCGATAAGGCAAGCGAAACTGAAAATCTTGAAGATTTGTTAACAAAAATTAACCGTCCTTTGCGAGTAAAGTTGGGTATTGATGCTACTGGCACAGATATACATTTAGGTCATAGCATACCTGTGCGAAAATTACGAGCTTTTCAGGATGCAGGACATACGGCAGTTTTGATTATTGGTGATTTTACCGCTCGTATTGGCGATCCAACAGGTAAATCTGATGTTAGGCGCCAATTAACTACAGAAGAAGTCCGTGAAAATGCCAAAACTTATCTTGACCAAGTACGTCCCATATTAGATTTTGATACACCCAACCGTCTTGAAATCCGTTATAACTCGGAATGGCTAGCCAAACTGGATTTAGCCAAAATTTTAGATTTACTTTCTACAATGACTGTAGGACAAATGCTTGAGAAAGAAGGATTTGACATCCGGTATAAAGCACAGAATCCTATTTTCCTTCATGAGTTCCTGTATCCGTTAATGCAGGGTTATGATTCTGTTGCCGTCGAGTCAGATGTTGAATTAGGTGGTACTGACCAAAAATTTAACATTGCTGTAGGGCGTGACTTACAGCGCCATTTTGGACAGAAGCCTCAGTTTGGTTTATTAACACCGATTTTAATAGGCACTGATGGCGTACAAAAAATGTCGAAGTCTCTGAATAATTACATAGGTTTATCAGAGCATCCGAATAATAAATACCAAAAGCTTCAAGCAACACCTGATAATTTGTTGGAATCTTATTTTGAACTGCTAACAAATTTACCTTTAGATCGTTTGCCTACAGAAGCGCGCGATAAGCAAAAACTCCTAGCTTGGGAAGTAGTTAAACACTATCACGGTGAAGTTGCTGCTGCCGAAGCCAAAAAAGCAGCAGAATCTGCTGGTCAGCAAGGAGAAATTCCAGAGTTTTCTTTATCTGGCGTTGAATTTCCGGCGCGGTTAGCTTCGATTTTAAATTTAAGTGGGTTGTGTAAAAGCGGGGGCGAGGGCAGGCGTAAGATTCAAGAAGGGGGGGTAAAGTTGGATTCTGAGAAGGTCTCTGATGCCGAAACAACTTTTCAAAACCCTGAAGAGTTACACGGTAAAGTTTTACAGCTAGGAAAGAAAAATTTTATTCGTCTAACACCGTAATGTAGGGTGGGCAGTGCCCACCATACTTCAATCCAAAATCCTTTCATCCAATGTCCAACAAAATAATCGTTCCTCTAGATGTCGCCACAATTGATGATGCTGTGGCACTTATTGATAAATTACCCGATGTTACTTTTTGGAAAGTTGGGTTAGAGCTTTTTACAAGCACTGGGCCGCAAATTCTCGAAATTTTAAAATCTCGCCAAAAACGAATTTTCCTTGATTTGAAATTTCATGATATACCCAACACAGTCGCAGGCGCCTGTCGTGCTGCTGGGCGTTATGGCGTAGATTTACTTACCGTTCATGCTACAAATGGACGTGACGCTTTAATGAAAGCAACCGAAGCAGTCAAAGAAGGCGCCGCAATTGCAGGCGTTAAACCTCCTAAGTTAATCGCTATTACCTTGCTTACCAGCATTTCCTCGCGTCAACTAGCTTTTGACCTACGAATACCTCTCGAACTGCCCGAATATGCCCTACAAATGGCATTAATGGCAAAAGAAGCTGGCTTGGATGGGGCAGTGTGTTCACCTCAAGAAGTGGCACAACTACGTAATACATGTGGTGATGATTGGATGCTAGTATGTCCTGGTGTTCGTCCGGATTGGGCAGAAAAAGGCGACCAACAGCGCACTTTTACTCCCAAAAAAGCATTCCAAGCAGGCGCCAGTTTCCTTGTCATCGGTCGTCCCATCACCGCCGCCGAGGAACCTGCCCTAGCCTGGAAAAAAATATGTGATGAAGTGGCATAATTATGACGTTTACAGTCGGGAAAAATTATGGCTCGTGCTTCGTATGTGGGTTATGGCTATTTGTCTCGAATGTATCCTCGTTGCCTGTTTGGGGTGTTAACAAAAGCGAAAGCTTATGTTCTCAACAAAATCTAGAATTAATTACTACTAACCTAATGCGGGATTTGCCTAGCTACGCAAATCGTGCTGCTCAACGTGCTAGGCGCCTGACTCGCATAGGCGACACTTTTGGCTACATGCTTACTGCTGGTAGACCAGAATTTAAACCTTTGCCACTAAATCCAAATGTTACAAGTGAAAATACGGCAAAAACTCTTTCTGAAGGTGTCGAACAAATATTTTTTACAACGTTAGAGCGACGCTACATAGCAAAGCAAGCTGTAGAGTTACAAGAATTTCACTGGCTACTGGTAACGAAAACCAGTACAGGTTGGCGTAAAGTCATGATGTTTACTCAAACTGGCTCATTCCCGGTAAGTAAACAAGTTCCTAGCCCACCACGCGATAGTAGTGATGGTGTAGTTGGTCAAGCTGTTGACGCATGGTTACGTGACTGTCAAGCAGGAGCCATTCGTGAGCAAAAAATCAAAAAACCAACCCTCTTGTAGCATAGGCATCGCAAGCCTCGTGTAGTAATACAAAAAGAACCTCCGCACTAAAGAGGTTCTTTTTTATATTCATATTAATTAAAAACAAGCTTTCAAAATTAACCTTTAACTACTTGGCTAGCATAAGCATCCATCCCATAAGCAGGAATGCGCTCACTGTAGTCAACATCTTTACCTGTAATGCTATAAGCCAGTTTATCAAAGTCAGAACTCCAGTTACGCTCATGGATAGGTTTAGTTTGCTCACCCATAAAATACGCCAAACTACCAATCAACGCAACTGCAACCCAACCCACTACAAATAATGAAATTAATACGGTCATCATAACGTTCTAGCTCCTAGTTAAGTTTTTGTTAACTTATGTAAACTAATGTAAAGCATTATTTACATTTGTTGCAATATTAGTGCTGGTGTGCTTTCCGGAACGTTTGGTACGGTATACCGCACTTTGAGCCATTTTCAGGAATTACTTTTTGACAAGTTGAAGTATTTGTTATCAAGACAAGAATAAATCTAATAACTTCAATTATTTATAAGGTATAAACTAATGGCTTTCACTGCATATGTTTCAACAAAAGATGGTGATTCTCTTACAGTTCGTAACCGCGCAAACGGTGAACCAGTTGGTTCATTAGTTAACGGTACAGAAGTAAATGTGATTAGTGAACCTGTATTTTCAGGCTCTAGAACATGGGTACAAATTGGAGCTAACCGTTGGATTGCAAATGATTTTATAACTGTTATTCGTGGCGCCCGCATAGTTGCTAATAGAACAACAGGAAATATTAATGGATTAAGAGTATATAATGCTCGTTTGATAGATAGTAACGGTAGAGTTATAAACACTGTGCGTGGAGTATCTGGTCGGGCAAATAACCAAACACCATCAGATGTAGCGGGTTCGCAGGCGCCTTTACCTTTTGGTATTTACAAGTTTGATTTTCCTGGAGTTGTAGAGTTTAAAGATGGCGAGTTTGGTGGTGTATGGTCATCAATGACACCGACTTTTACAACCGGACGTACAGAACTTGGTGTTCACTATGACCCTTCTGCGTTAAGGCAAAATTCTAATAGTGGTACAGCAGGTTGTTTTGCAACACCTACTATTCGAGAAAGAGATATTATGACGAATTTTATTCGCACTCATAAACCTGTGCATTTTGTTTGTTATTAATTGTATGGTGGGCATTGCCCACCCTACTAAAATAAAAAAGGCAGGTTGTTGTAACCTGTCTTAATATATAAAATATTGATTTAATTTGACCGAGAGTTAGAAATTCATTTCGGCAGCTTGGACTTTTTCTACTTGTTTCTTCTTCAAAACCAGCATTACTTGCGCGAGCATGGTTAAAGAAACAAATCCAACTAACCAGCCGACACGGGTAGCATCTTGAAGTACAATTTCGGTATCTTTCTGCCCGAAACCACCAACGTTAGGGTTATTGGTGAGCGCGTCACCAGATTTTACAGTTTGTCCTTCCGATACAATCAACTCAGGGCCAGCAGGAACTAGTTCTGTAACTGTTTTTCCTTCTTCGCTCTGAATATCAACCGCATACTTGACGTTACCGTCTTCGTCTTCTTGCTTGGTTATTTTGCTGATAGTACCAGCAGCAGGAGCGGTGTATTGATTATTGTTGCTCTTTTCACCTGTGGGATAAACTTGTCCACGTCCACGGTTGGCGCCTAAGTGAACCGAGTATTTACCAAACTGGACACTCTTGTCGCTTCTTGGGTCGGGAGAAAGAACAGGGAATATAATTTCTTGATACTGTTCTCCTGGTAAGGGTCCTACCAAAACAACATTTTCTTTATCTTCACGATAAGGTTGGTAATATACACCGTTGAGTTTTTCCTTCATTTCTTCAGGAATACGGTCTTCGGGTGCAATTTTAAAACCATCAGGAAGCATTAATACGGCGCCAACGTTTAGACCAACTTTGGAACCATCTGCACCAACCTGCTGTACGTTAGTATCGTAAGGGATTTTAACAACCGCTTCAAATACAGTATCAGGTAGTACAGCTTGAGGAACTTCAACTTCAGCTGGTTTTGCAGCAAGGTGACAATTCGCGCAAACAATCCGTCCGGTCGGTTCACGAGGGGTTTCTGGGTAGGTTTGCTGCGCCCAAAAAGGGTATGCAGCAGCGGTTTGGGGTAATGCGATATCGCTGGTGAAAATAATTCCCACAGCTGCTATCACAACGAGCAATGATTTTGTCATTACTCTAAAAGCGGCATTTAACCGCATCGTTGTGCAAGTTTTTCTCATCTCAATAAGGACTATTGTTTTTCGCGATTCAGGGTTAGGAAATATTTAGAATTAAGCCCACCAAGGTTCTTCGCCAGTGCGGAAGTCGGTTTCTGTCCAAGAAGTAAGGACAATTTTGTCATCTTGCGTGCTGGCATGGCTTAGTGCCAAAGACCTTGGCGCCGGACCACGAACTACTTTACCAGTTGCATCATACTGCGAACCGTGACAAGGGCACTTAAATTTATTTTCTGCTGCGTTCCAAGGCACAACACACCCCAAATGGGTACACACTGCGTTGATACCGTAATCGGTAATTGCTTCCTTGCTTTCAACAACAATATATGTGGGGTCTCCCTTCAGTCCTTGAACTAGAACACGGTCGCCTACATTATGGCTATCGAGAAACTTAGTGACACTAACATCATTTCCCAATTCGTCTTTTGCTGTGGCACCACCACCACCACCACCACTTGCAGGCGGAATAAAATAATTTATGACGGGATACAATGCTCCCAACGCTACTCCTGTCACAGTTCCGAACGTTAAAAGGTTCATGAACTGGCGCCGTCCCATATCAGGCACATCAGCTGATTCAGAAAATTGAGCCATAATCTTAGGTTCTTTGTTTATTTTGTTAACAAAATAGACTTGAGTTCTAACTTTATCTTGAGACTCTAGTCTTATCTAGATGCCATGACCCACAATTTCATATGGCAGCACGAACACGAGGGAAACCTAGTGCAACGCGCTTTCACCTGCCGAATTCTCTCCTTAAGCGAGATGATCCCAGCATCTTTTATGGTAGCATTACATTTCTTTATATTCTTATCATACTTGAGTTACGTAAATTAACATCATCACAAATTGTAAAATTATTGTGGGGGGTAATAAATTTATGACAGGACAAGAACTGCGCCAGATGTTAATCGATAAGTGGGGATACTCATACGACGTGCAATTTCGGCGTACACAAGGTAAAATATTTATCCAAATAATGTGGAAGTATGCAGAGCAAGCCTCTTTCCCACTGAGTGAAGGGGAGTATCAAGCGCATTTAGACGACGTAGCGAACTATTTAAATGCGATGGGTGGCACATCCCAAGTACAAGCGTTCATTCTACAAACGCGCGAAAAACCACGTTTGGGTAAAGCTGTTAGTATACCACTTGACTTAGGTGAGCGCGCGACCGAGTGGTTAATCGAATAGATAAACGAGAGTAAAGAATTTTATACTTCTATATACAAAATTAAAGATATTAAACCTATGTAGGTTGGGTGTAGCGACAGCGCAACCCAACATTGTGCTTAAAGTGTTCGGTTACACCACAACAAAGCCAACCTAAATTTTAGCTTTTCAAGATTTACTTTATAAATAACCTCTTATTTAAAATTATCTAAACATTGAAAGTTCTAAGGCGATTATGCGAAGATTTATATAACGCTTCGCAAGTAGCTTTAGACAACAATGATTTTGACGATGCAATATTTTTGCAAAGTCAAGCGGATAAACTATTTGAAGAGGCTATTAACCTCGAATATATAATCGCTGAACAGGAGGAACAGTGAAAACCTTAGAACAGTTAAAAGCACGTGCCAAAGAACTTGCAAAACAAGCTGCTGACTATAGTCGGGAAGCAAACCAGGTTCATGCTACAGACCGTGAACAAGGTAAAATCTTAATGCGTCGGGCATACGAAGCTAGCAAACGCTGTCAAGTTGTAATTGGCGAAATACTTCGTCAAGAAAAAACAACTGTTTAATTAAGAATTGGTGTTATTACATGTGGCGCCTTGCTCTCGAATTTAACTGAGGGGTAGGTGCCTCTCTCCTGTATGTACAGACGCTCTGGTTCGGGAGCGTCTCAAAGTCTCTATGGTAAATAGAATATTGACTGCACAGGCTTTCCGGCCTGTGCTACAATTTGCTGTTACATTCTAAAACTGCTTGAATAAAACAGTATTTTTATGTTCTCGGAATCCTAATTTTTGATAAAAATTATATGCGTTGTGACTTTCCTTAGTAGTTTCAAGGCAAAAAGCAACAGCTTTATTTTTAAACTCCTTTGACAGAAATTCAAAAAACTTTCTGCCAATACCCTGCCCTCTGTATTCTTTTTTAACAAATAATTCGTCAATATTAAGTATCTCGCCGCCGAATTCGTTACTCCAGAAATATATTAAAATGGCATAACCAATCAAGTTGTCTTGCTGTTCAAAAATATAAATACATCCTCGATTTGGCTCCCTAGTAAGTTTATTAACTGTATTAGCTATTTTTACTACTGACATTTCTTCACCCTTTATCTCTTCAGCATAAAGAGCAAGCATCATAGCTTCAAGCACTGTATAGTCGGAAGATTTGTATAACCGAAAACACGTTGTCGTCATTTCTATTTACCAATACCTTGAAACAAAGCGAAAAATATCTGAGTTATTTTAGACACACAATAATAATAAAATTAACACCGCCTATGTGTACTAATAAAGGCACCTGATTATCAACCGAAATACACAAAACTTAACGTAGAGGTGCCTGCTGATTGTTGCGCCGTTGTCGAAGATAGTTTTCAATAATTTGTAGTCTTTGTTTTACTGCCTCTGAGCGAGAGCGTGTTAAGAGCCGATGTCTTCTACTGCCAGTAATTGCATAGTGAATTGTAACTCGTCTATTTATACGTTCTGTTGTTGAAGGTTTAAATTTCCATTCAAGCGCTTGTGTAATAGCAGCTTCATCAAGTTTAAGATTGCCGCTTGAGCGTGCTAAACGAACGAGTTGTACATCGCCATTTTTATTGACATCAACAACAAGGGTAACACTGCCTTCAATTCCTCCTCTTCTTAATGATTCTTCATATTTTACTTCACATTGTAAGCAATCCTTAATTGTTAGGGCGCCTGATTTATCAACCTTTGGTTTTGCCGATGCGAGTACTAGAACATTCGACCAAGCAAATAAAAAAAATGTACTACAAGTGAATATAAATATTAAATTTATACAGCTTAATGATTTTGTCTTTGGTGGCATAAATTACTCATAATTACATAAATCTCGTTTTAGCGTTATACATTTTAATATATTCGGGATTATGAAAATAGTCAAAATTTTTACTTGCTGCATAAACTCCGCTCTTCTAACATATAGATATTTAGATGAGTAAGAGTAAAAACCTATGACTCTATTAACAGGTAATGTTTGTGATTTTTTCTGAAAAAGTTTCCTATTCTTGGTTAATGTATTGATAACAAATGATATTAGCGCCTAAAAATTTGGTGACAACTCTCTCCTATACAGATGTTAAAAATGTCAACAGAACAATATGAACAAAGCCGCATTTGTAACAACTGCGGTTATGAGGAAACAAGGCTTCTTTCTGAATTAAGCGCAGCCTTTGAAGAAACGCGCGTGTGGGAAGAACCATGCCCGAAATGCGGCTCAATAGATTTTAGTGAAAGCTCTTCGATGCCGGGGCTTTCACGCTCTATACTATCCGTTTGGGCAACTAACGATGGACTTTCTTTTGTGCAACAGGACGAAGATTTAGCTATTGCATCTAGACAGCATTTAGAGCTAATTCGAGCAGGCAACGATACATACCTGACATCTTGCACCATGAGCTTCCACTCGAATAAAAGAGTTTGTAATGCTTATTTTTACGTAGGGTGGGCACTGCTAGCCCTGTCAAGGTGAGCATGGGTACTAACCATTTATAAGGGTTTTAGCCTTTCACTGATTAAAATTTGAAAGCAAAAAATAATATTTGCGCTCAATTTTATATTCCAGAGTTGGGGGTACAACGTAAGAATAAGGCTTTTATCTAGTACTGTATTGGTACACCTTGACAGGGCTAGGTGGGCACTGCCCACCTTACCCAAGCCAAGTGAAGGTGCATTCCGGTGAGCTACCCCACAAGAAATGAGTGAAGATTTTTTTATTTGGAAGTCCCTAAAATCAAATATCCGTTACATCCGTTTATCATCCGTTGCCATCTGCGTCTCTGTGGTAAATATAAATACATTGACTGCACAGGCAAGATGCCTGTGTTACATATATGACATATTATTTTCCAATAAGTTTTACAAAAGCAATGCCACCGAAGTATAAGACTAGTACTGCACCTGCTAGTAAGCTTTGTGTTAAAGGGTCGGTGGAGGGTGTAAGAACGGCGCCTAAAACAACTGCTCCCATAATTACAGCACGCCATCCAGCTAACATTTGTGCGGATGAGACAATATTTAAGGCGCCGAGCAGCATTTGCACGATAGGGATTTGAAACGCTAACCCTGTGCTAAACAAAAGTAATAAAATAAACTCAAAATATTTTTCAATCGACCAAGATTGTTCGACAACATCGGCGCCGTAGCTGATAAAAAAGTTTAAAGCTGCTGGAATTAACAAAAGGTATGCGAATACTAGCCCACCAACAAATAGTATACTTGAACCAAAAACTACAGGCGCCAGCAAACGACGTTCTTTACGTGTGAGTCCAGGCAAAACGAATTGAACGATTTGATAGAGAATAAAAGGACTAGCAATTACTAAACCACTGTATCCAGCGACTTTGATGGAGACAAAGAAAAACTCTCCTGGCGCCAACTGTAAAAATTTGATACCGTGTGCGGGGACTTCAAGAAGCTTGACCAGAGGTTTTACAGCGATAAAACAGCCAACTGCTGATATGACAACTGCAATTAACGAATAAAAAATTCGTAGTCTTAGTTCTTCGAGATGGTCGAAGAGCGACATTTCGACTTCTCCGGGTAGCTCGTTATCGGGGCTATCTGAGTCATTGTACCCTTCGAGGTCAATATCGGGTGTAGTTGCTGTGTCGTTAGATGTCGTCATGAGTCGCGAGTAGCTGAGTGGGTAGTCGTTGGGCAGAAGTCTATTAACTATTGTATCTATTGTATATATTGCAGCAGTCGCTACAAACTTTTTTTGTGTTTAAGCTCAAATTTCATCCGGTTTTGCTAAGGTTTTGTGTGCATAAATGAGTAGGAAGTCGAATTGTAACAATTCAAATTTTTTATTTGTAGCTTGGAATTCGGCGTCTGGAACTGAATATTAGTATATTAAGTCAATCACAAAACATACGATGCTCAGTTCTTTTTATCACAATTATCATCGTCGCATCTACCAGCATATTCATTTATTTTGCTGGGGTTTTATATGAGTCGAATTGCTTGTCTCGGAATGATGGTATTACCTGTATTTTTGTGTAATATCGGTGAGAGTTTTGCTGTTCTAACGTCATCGGTTTTAAACCGAGGCGCCAATTACACAGCTAATGTATTTATACCGCAAAACCATAAATCACAGTCAACAAGTTATTTAGTTGCCGCACGCGACGAAAAAATTCAAGACTGTTTACGTCTAGGAAACTGCAAAGATTGATACACAATTATTTTTAGCCAAAGTTTAACATTACTTGTATACTTTGCTTAAAGTATTCAAGAGCGAACTGAGCTTTCGTTTGTGTTTATTATTGTAGAACAATTATACTTAATCACTTAATTAAGCTAACTTTAATTAGGTCTCTTAGGCTGGTTGCTATAAAGATTTTTTGATTTATATATTAATATTTTAATTTTAATAGTATAGATTTTTGCTAAGTAAGTTAAATAAGGGGGATATTTAAAAAAAATTAACAACCTGTCATTCTGAGCGTAGCGTAAACGGAGTTTTCCCGCAGGGTAGAATCCATTTCTACACTAAATATATTAGATGCTTCACTGCGTTTAGCATGACATTTTTGAATTTTGGGTAAAATTACATATGTTTAGATGCTTCACTGCGTTCAGCATGACAGTTTAAAGCTTATATTTACCAAGCGGCAAAGTCAAGATTTGCCTAAATTGGTGTAACTGTAAAAATAAGAAATTAAAGGATATGTACCTAATATAAATAAATCAAAATTAGGTGTGTTTGTAAAGCATTTTAATTACAAATCCGAAAATTAAAGTTTGGAAGTTGTGTTTTTAAATTGGATGCATCAAAGCTAATTACTAATGCGCTCTCATGTTTGGGGCTTGCGCTTTTAAGTTTTTTCTGTTAGCCATTAACAATTAGCCGTTCGTTTATAACGATTATCTGTCAACTAGTAAGTTATATTGGTTATGCTCTTAGATTTAGATAGATTTTACCAAGCGTGCAATCCGAGCAGACCGCTAATGATGGAAAACGCTGTAGACCGAAGCTATTATATTGATTTTGCACAAGTGCGGGGTGGTAAAATCATTGAGGCTTTAGGGCGTACTATCACTCGGATTTCTCCTAATACTCCTACTTGCCAACTGTTTACAGGTCATATTGGCTGCGGTAAATCAACCGAGTTATGGCGCCTAAAGGCAGAGTTGGAACAAGCTGGTTTTCATGTCGTCTATTTTGAATCCACGCAAGTTTTGGATGTAGTGGATTTGGATGTGACTGATATTTTGATAGCAATTGCAGGTCAAGTTAGCGAAAGTCTCGAAGCAATCAATATTCGGCTGAAACCCGGATATTTTAACAAGCTGTTTGGAGAAATCGTTAATTTTTTGCAAACACCACTCGATTTGGAACTGCAAGGTGAATTATCGGTGGGTATTGCAAAAATTACTGCCAAAACTAAAGAAAGTCCAAATTTACGGCGCCGACTACGCGATTATTTAGAACCACGCACCGAAAATATCTTAAACTCGATTAACACCGAATTGTTAGCACGCGCGATTACTGAGTTGAAAGCGAAAGGCAAAAAAGGACTCGTTGTTATCGTTGATAACCTCGACCGGGTGGATATTCGACCCTTACCTTCGGGACGTTCTTTACCTGAACATCTATTTATAGACCGTGGTGAACAGCTTCGTAAGCTAAATTGCCATGTGGTTTATACAATTCCTTTGGCTTTAACTTTCTCGAACGATAGCGTTCATCTTCAGCAACGCTTGGGTGGTGGTGTTGCTCCTCAAGTGTTACCGATGATACCTGTAAGACAGCGTACAGGAGAAATTAATGGTGTCGGATTATCATTAATGCGGCAAATGGTATTAGCGCGTGCTTTTCCTGATATTCCTATAATTGATAGACTGGGGTTAATTTTAGAAGTGTTCGATAGCCAAGAAACACTCGATAGGTTGTGTTTAATTAGTGGCGGTCATGTTCGGGATTTACTCGGACTGCTATTTGTTTGTGTACGCGAACAAGACCCACCTTTTGACCGCGATTGTGTAGAAATGGTAATTCGGCGCCATCGTGATTTCCGCGCAAATCCAATTGACTCAGAAGAGTGGGATTTGATATTTCAGGTTGTCAAAGAACAAAAAGTCAAAGGTGATATTGAATACCACACTTTATTACGCAGTTTATTTGTGTTCGAGTACCGAGATTGTGAAGGTGCATGGTTTGCAGTCAACCCAGTTTTAGCAGAAACGCAGAAGTTTAAGTCATGGTTGGAAAAAGCCCCTTTTACTCAGAAAATGTTATAACAGCCAATGAGCGCGCTGTTAATAGTTTGCGTCGTGCAATCACATTTTCAGTTGGACAGTTTTCGCTCTGTTTAGTGGGTTGCAACTACGGCTTTTTACGTCAAAAGATGCTGCGGCGCCTGGAAGAAGAAATAGGTGATGGTTATCGAATTCATAAGGTAACGCTAAAAAGCAATGCCATTAGTTTATATTCGACAATTCACTCCGAAATAGGAAGTGAGCAACCTTCAGCTTTAATGATTTTGGGTTTGGAGTCGGTAGAAGAACTCGATGATTTACTGCGAACCATCAACCATATTCGTGATGAATTCCGTAAACGCCATCCTTTTCCGATGGTGTTTTGGGTTAACGATGAACTGCTGCGTAAACTGCGGCGGTTCGCACCAGATTTTACTAGTTGGGCAGCAACTCCTATTCGCTTCGAGCTGACTACTCAGGAGTTGCAAGATTTTTTGAAGACGAAAACTAATTCGCTGTTCGCCAAAATTTTAGATATTAATGGTGTTTCAGAGGGTGAGCATCCTCATACTACGCTTGGACAAGTTTGGGATTATAGTAGTTACGAATTTCGCTCTTGTATCAAAGAGTTACAGCATCGTGGTATCGAACTAGAACCCGAACTAAACGCTTCAGTTCAATTTATTGCTGGGTTAGATTATTATGCTAGCAACCGTATTGATTTAGCTATTGAATATTTTCAGGATAGTTTAAAGTTTTGGGTTTCTTCTTCTGCCTTCACTATTCCCTCTGCTCCTCTTTTTAGTTATCCTCCTGTTCCTCCTTCAATATTCTTACTTCGTCAAGGAGTATTACTTTTCTATTTAGGACTAAGTTATTACCGTTTAGCTGAACGGGTACATGTGGAACATCAAGAACGCTGGCAAGAAGCTAAGTGTTATTTACAACAGTGCCTTGACGTTTTTGAAGCCGCTCGGCGCCCAGATTTAACGGCTCAAATTATTGGACTTTTAGCCGATGTTTTGCAACACGTGAAGTTATGGGATGAGTTGCAACAACTAGCATTAAAGTCACAAAATTTACATCATGATTATGGTACTCATTTTCAGCTTGCTTGTGATTCTGGGTTTTTAGCGCAGGTTGCTATAGCTAAAGAAAATTGGGTAATTGCTAGCAAACAAGCGCGCGTAGCATTATTACGACTCGATGAAGCGTTTAAGCATAATGATTCGCAGCCAAATTCGTTTCCTTTATTAAAAGAACAAATATATCGCCTGACTTTAGCGAAAGCATTACAGCGTCAAGGTGAACAGAAAAATGCTTTAGAACAAATAGAGTTAGCTAGTAAAGACTTAGAAGCTGCTTTAGAAAACAGTGATTATAGATACGAAGTATATAAATATATTCGTTTATTGCGATGGTTACGTGGGTTGTATTTTGAATTAGGACGCTATCTTGAAGCTTTTGTAATACGCCAAAAGCGACGTTCGGTTGAACAACAGTATGGGTTACGCGCATTTATTGGAGCAGGTCGGTTAAAACCACAGCGTCATGCCACTACCCCAATAGTTAATTCTCCGGCGCCGAGTGGTAGTGTTGCTTTAGAAATTATCGCTTCTGGTAGACAAAGAGATGTACAAAATTTAATTGCCAGAATTAGCCGTCCCGACCAAAAGTTAACGGTTATACATGGTCATAGTGGAGTTGGTAAAAGTTCCACTGTCACAGCTGGGTTAGTGCCGGCACTGCAACAGCGGGCAATAGGCGACCAAATTGCTGTACCCGTAGTTTTACGAGTATATACAGATTGGATACAAGAATTGGGCACAGCTTTAAGTAATGCTATTGTTTCAATAACACCTGTTACAATTCGTAAAGCAGCACTTGAAGAAGATATTTTACCCTATCCGAATACACCAATTACAATCGATGGGGTTTTAGAACTCTTACAGCAAAATGCCCAAAATCGTATCATTACAGTATTAATTTTTGACCAAGTAGAAGAGTTTTTCTCTGGTTGTAATAAACCTGCTCAACTAGCTGAGTTCGACAAGTTTTTATGCGACTCTATGGATGTAGCATTTGTGAAAGTAATTTTGTCTTTACGTGAAGATTACTTGCACAAATTATTAGAGTTTAAATATTTAGAAAAAATTGCGCCAGTTAACGAAAATATTTTAGATAAAAGTATTCGTTATCAATTAAAGAACTTTTCGCGTCAAGATGCATCATCGGTGATTCGTGAGTTGACGCAGCGTTCGCAATATAATATTGAACCTGAATTAATCGATGCTTTGGTTGATGATTTATCTGCGGAATTGGGGGAGGTAAGACCAATTGAACTGCAAGTAGTTGGCGCCCAACTTCAAGATGAGCGAATTTTAACCCTTGCTAAATATCAGCAGTTTCGTCCAAACAAACTAATTCAAAGATATTTAGCAGAATTAATCAGCGACTGCGGTAACGAAAATGAACGTGCTGCATTTTTAGTATTGTATTTACTTACAGACGAAAACAATAAGCGTCCTTTTAAAACTCGCGCCGAACTAGCAATAGAACTTGCAGAGTTAGAAGATGTCAATAAATTAGAATTAGTATTAGAAATATTAGTACGTTCAGGGCTAGTAGTGCTTTATCCTGATGTTCCCGAACGGTACCAGCTAATTCACGATTACCTTGTTGATTTAATTCGCAGTCTTCAACAAACTGAACTTAGCTTGCAAGAACAAGTTAAACAACTACGCGCGCAAGTACAAACTAACGAACAAGAAATTTCTCGTTTAGAAAGCGCACTTCGCCATAACAAACAAGGTAAAATTCCCGCAGAACATCAAGTTACTGGTTCTGATTTACTAAGCGAATTAAAGGAACTGCGAAAACGCGATGAATTAAGTCGTGTTGAACGTACACGTTTACTCTCGGAAATTGAACAGCAAAAGTTACAAGCAGAACTTCTTGAAACTGAAAAGCTACGTACTAGTCAAGTAAAAACGAATCGCTTACTCAAAAATGCCCTTGTTGCCTCGGCTCTGGGTATCGTGCTATTAATGGGTTCTATTTGGACTGCTTTTTCTACTGGACGTAAAGCTGTTATTACTGCTAGCGTTGCAGCAAGTGTATCGAGTGAAGCTTTATTTGCTTTGGGTAAAGATATTGATGCTTTACGTGAAGGATTGCGTGCAGGTAGAAAAATTGATAACGTACTTTCACCTGATGAGGAAACCAAGCAAATCGTTAGAACAGCACTTTATCAAGCAACTTACGGAATGCGGGTGCGCGAAATCAACCGTTTAGAAGGACATTTAGCTGATGTAAATAGTGTTGTATTTAGTCCGAATAATCAGTTAATTGCTTCTGCAAGTAGTGATGGAACAGTTCGACTTTGGCGAGCAAATGGTAAAAAATTACATATATTAAAAGGGCATAGTAAGCGTGTTAATAGTGTCGCGTTTAGTCCTGATGGTAAAATGCTAGTTTCTGGAAGTGCTGATAAAACCGTTAACTTGTGGACTATTGACGGTAAATTATTAAGAACATTGCCACATAACGAAATAGTAAATAGCGTCACGTTTAGTCCTTCGGGGCAAACTATTGCATCAGGAGGCGCCGATAATATTATTAGATTATGGAATCAACAAGGAAAAGTACTTGCTACTTTGTTAGGACATACCACACCCGTTACTAGTTTAGCTTGGGCGCCAGATGGTAGTATGATTGCCTCGGCCGGAGCAAGTAGTGAAAAAAATCAGACAGAAAACGACAACACAATAAAGCTGTGGAGTACAAACGGTAAGCTGTTACAAACTTTGAAAGGACATAGCGATGCAGTATTTGCTGTAGCTTGGGCACCGAATAGTAACATGTTGGCATCAGCAAGTTTGGATGAGACTGTTAAACTGTGGAGTCGCGATGGCAAATTACTTAATTCAATACAAGCACACAAACCAGCAGCAATGAGTGTTGCTTTTAGTCCAGATGGAAAAACATTAGCTTCAGCAGGTTGGGATAAAACAGTAAAACTGTGGAAACTAGACGCAATAGATAAACCCATAAAGCAACCGCACTTAACCTTGAAAGGAAATAATGATTGGGTAACTAGCGTTAGTTTTAGCAGTGATGGAAAAACTCTAGCTTCCGCGAGTCGTGACACAAAAATTAGACTATGGCGTTGGCAATATCTACCTTTAAAGAGTATCCAAGCACACAGTACACCAGTAACAATGTTAAGTTATTCTCCAGACAGTGATGCATTTGCCGATTCTAGCGAAGACGGTACTGTGAAAATTTGGAGTTTAGATGGTAAATTACAACATACTTTAACTGGGCACAAAAGTGCAGTTTGGGATATAAGTTTTAGCCACAATGGTCAAACTATAGCTTCAGCATCAAGTGATGGAACAGTAAAATTATGGAGTCGCGACGGTAAGCTAATTAATACTTTAGAGGGACATAGCAAGGGAGTATTAAGTGTTGATTGGGCGCCTTCTGGAGAAATATTAGCATCAGCAAGTAGAGATAAATCAGTAAGATTATGGAGTAAAGAAGGTAAATTTATAGCCAAATTATTAAAACATACTGAACCTGTTAACTGGGTAAGTTTTAGTCCAAATAGTGAATATATTGCATCCGCAAGCGATGATAACACCGTAAAAATATGGAATAAAGACGGTAAATTAATTAAGGATATTACATCTCATAAGCGTCCTGTTTATGCTGCGGTATGGTCAAAGGATAATATATTAGCAACAGCCAGTTTAGACAGTACAGTGAAATTATGGGATAAAAATTTGAATTTAATTCAAACTCTAAATGGTGATGGTGAAGGTTTTATGAGTATTAGCTTTAGCCCGAATGGAGAAACTATCGCCACTATGAGCGAAGATAAAATAAAGCTGTGGAATCGTAAGGGCAAATTAGAATTAGTTATCAACGCAGAAGATGAAACGTTCTCAACTATTAGTTTTACTCCTAATAGTAAAACATTAGTGATAGGAAACAATAAAGGTAAAATAGTTTATCGTAACTTAGCTGATACTCAAACAGCAAATTTAATGTCAAAAGGTTGCGAATTATTGCGCGATTACTTGCAGAACAATACTAAAGTTTCTGAAGCTGACCGCAAATTATGCTCTTAATTATGGAGTGTTGTGGAGTGTTTTGTGGAGTGTTTTGTACGGTGGGCAGTGCCCACCGTACTAACAAAATATAATTTAGAAACTTGAACACTGGTCTTCTTTATTACCTCGCACTGTATTATCTTCTCCGGTAGGAGAAGGAGCATTTTCTTTACACTGCAAATTACCATTAATTCTGTTGCGTCTAATTTCTACACCCCCGGTATTCTGAGATGCTTGTAAATTTCCGGTGATTGTATTGTCGTTAGCAACTAATTGATTTGTATTTTTTTCAAACTGCAAATCTTGTCTAATTCGTGTGTTAGTAATGTTTGCAGCTTTGGACTCTTTAATCTGAATGTTACCATCAACTCTAGAATTGTTATTAACAGTTACATTTTCTGCCTTCTCAGCCTGAATATTACCATTTACTTTGATGTCAGAAGCTGTAAGCTTGCCATTCGACTCCACTTTGATAGTACCTTTTACAGTTGTACCATTCATGTTACAACTCTTATCGCTAGGTACTTTTACATTATCTAAAGTAACAGCACCTAAGTCCCCATCACATACAGTTTCTTCTGCTAGAGCAACCGAAGAACAAAGCACTACTCCAGCTAAACTCAAACCAGCTATTCCAACCAAAAAAATATTTCTCATCTCTTTCCTTTATACTTATACGCTCTTAATTAGCTTTCACATGCCGATGAAACGCAGTCAATATATAGACCACTAAAAATATAATGAAAAACTTTATAAATAAAAAATGCAAAAATTGCTACCTTTTCACAACAATATGTACAACGATAGATAATTTTAAAATTAACATTGCATGATAAAAATACTTATCAATTCATTATAAATACCTTAATTCTGTAACTTAATAAAAATTGAGTATCAGTATAAAAATCATTTTGTTAAAACTCATTTTGTGGAATGGGCATCCTTGCCCGTTCCATTATCACTTAATGTAGCTTTTGGCGCCGTTAGTTTGAAAAAATCATCCTTTTGGGTAGTTTATACTTTGAAACTACAGACAGATAGCTTGGCATAGTTAAGTAAGTAACATAAGCATGTAATTAGATTGTTAAGGAAATAAACAATGGAACGTTATCCTAGTGATGCAACTGAACTTGCATATAATGGCAAAGACCGCAATGCGGGAGATATTGGTATTACCCCTCAAGCCGAACTTTGGAACGGTCGTTTAGCTATGATTGGTTTTCTTGCTTATCTACTTTGGGACTTGAGCGGTTACAGCGTTGTGCGAGATGTACTTCACCTTGTTTCCAGTACTCATCCTTAATAGTAATTTTTACCCACACTATTGGCACAAAAGTATTGTCTTAAAAATATTGACCAGGTGCCGATTTTCTGGCTTAAGTAACGGCGCCATCACCTTGATGAATATCAACACCAAACAGATTTTTTCCTAATAAAAATATAGACTTTTTATCTTAATAATAAGATGATAACTGCGGAAGTGCCTGAATTCTTTCTGGCTCCGAAGCGGGTATTGGCGGTTGTTTCATTCCAAAACTATTGAGTTTTTGCTTATCGGTATAGATTTTTAGTTATGCTATTGAGCTTACTCTCATTTAAATTAGAGAGAAAGGGCAAAAACACTTAGAAATAGCACAGTTAAAAATTTAGTCACTAAATGTGATGAAAAGCAGATCAAAACAATAGTCTCGGATACTACATGCGTGACAAAGCACTAACCTTTCTGAGTTTATCTGGCGCCAATCCTTCTAGTTCTTCAAGATTCAGCCAGCCTTCTTTAAGCAATCTGGCAAACACAAAGACGAGAACTGAATATCTATAATCGTATTTACCATCAATATCGTGGCGCCTTGCACTTAAGAAATCATGCAAAACCCAAATATCGTCTAGTTGCGTGATTCCATCTGCTATTTTATGAACTTCTTTAGCTAAGGCATTGATTTCTCGTTCGTAAGCTTTATCGAAGGCTGCTTTAGCTACTTCCTGTTCTGTTTGAGACCACTGAGTATCTGTTGCTTGCATTGTCAAAATTCAAATATATGTGTTAAACAAATTTTTAGGCTAATATCATGTTTTTAGTTAATACTTATTATTGACAGCAATTTTAAACAATCACAAAATTGCGATTGTCTTTATTTAAATCAATATTTTATAAGTAGTTAAGAAAACGTGATACTTATTATATTACCAGATTATGCTAGTAATTTCAAAATAATAGAGCGCTCTATTTTGAAGAACGCTCACTTAATCATCGGAAATTTGATGTCAATATGTATCTATCTATCGAGCCAAGTTTAGCAACTCTTTGGGAGAGGCGAGCAAATCAATAGCAACAAAGAAAATCTTTCCTTGGGGATTTAACAAAAATCTCCAAGCCATATTCATTCCAACAGCTGCGCCAAACCAAGGAGTTTGTACTTTACCTGTGACTTTAATTTGGGTATAACCATCTTCAGCAGGTTCAAGAATACCGCGTTCAGGAAGTAACTTCAGGTTTTGACAATCTTCACGGAAGAAACGTAATACAGCTTCTTTTCCAACAATTGGTCTTTGGAAAGGAGGTTGTAAAGCACCGTCTGGCTCAAACAACTCGATTAATGCATCAAAGTCATTAGCATTCATGTTGTTCATGTAGCTCAACACGGTTGGGTTATCAAGACCTTCAATAGTGACTTTAACTCGTTGTGATAACTCTTTGGGAAGAACAACAGGCTCAGAAACCCGCTCGTAATTACCCATTTTGTTAGGGTCATAACCCATATCAACTACGAAATTACGTAGCACTGTAATTTGTTGTCCGGGTTCCAAATTTCTGATTGCCTGTAATACAGCACTCGCATTGGCAGAAAGTTGATAACCTTCTGGAATTGGCGCCACAATTCCTTCTTCCATCCATTTTCC
Organism: Calothrix sp. PCC 7716; assembly: GCF_019977735.1. Classification (GTDB taxonomy): domain Bacteria; phylum Cyanobacteriota; class Cyanobacteriia; order Cyanobacteriales; family Nostocaceae; genus Dulcicalothrix. The sequence goes on from NZ_AP025018.1 coordinate 4,483,717, forward strand.
AAGCTGGTACCAAAAACCTAACTTAATATTTGCAGACCAAGTACCATAAGTACGACAAATAGGCGTATCAGCACCATTTGTCAAATCGCACATTACTTGCGATTGCTCGCGAAAATCCATTTGACGGATTTGGTTCATAGTCGCTTCTGCAAACTGCATGTTAGCGGCGCCAGGAGCTGCAATAGTAATGGTTTTACCCATTTCTAAGTAAGCAAACCAAATCAAGGCAAGTTGATCTTCTGCATTGAGTTGCGCGAATCTTGCAATCGTTGCTGGCACTGCATCAGCGGATAGTGTGTTAGGAAATATACTACGGGCTGAATCGATGGTAAATGGCATAGCAGAATTTTCCTTAACAAATTTACTAGTGGTGAAAAGCTCAAGCTATAAACTTTTTAGACAGAAACTTATGAACAAGCCTCTGGGGATAGAAATGTATCGCCTACTACTTAAAGTTAGCACAGGTTTGTTTATAAATGTACATAAATGTTTACAAATTTTGATGTTAATTTTTTATCTTAGTTATTAAAACAAAAGTTATTTAGGTGTATTTTAAAATATCCAGAAATATGATATGAGCCACTGGCAACGGATATAAACGGATGTAACGGATGATTTATTAAATTAATATACGTTGTTTTGGCGCCGTATAAACATGCAAAAACGCCTCTATCACTAGAGACGCTTTTGCGTTGGTCATTTAGCTGTAGATTTATTAACCATTAATCGCAGGTGCGGTCAATGCTACTGGTGCAGCGTCGCCACTTGCTAAGTCAAGTGGGAAGTTGTGAGCGTTACGCTCGTGCATTACTTCCATACCTAAGTTCGCACGGTTGATAATGTCTGCCCATGTGTTGATGACGCGACCTTGGCTGTCAATTACTGATTGGTTAAAGTTGAAACCGTTCAGGTTGAATGCCATTGTGGAAATACCTAAAGAGGTAAACCAGATTCCAACTACTGGCCATGCAGCTAAGAAGAAGTGTAAGCTACGGCTGTTGTTGAAAGAAGCGTATTGGAATATTAAACGACCGAAGTAACCGTGTGCGGCAACGATGTTGTAGGTTTCTTCTTCTTGACCGAACTTGTAACCGTAGTTTTGGCTTTCGGTTTCGGTTGTTTCACGAACTAAAGAAGAAGTTACTAGTGAACCGTGCATCGCAGAGAATAACGAACCACCGAATACACCAGCTACACCTAATTGGTGGAAGGGGTGCATTAAAATGTTGTGTTCTGCTTGGAATACCAACATGAAGTTGAATGTTCCACTGATACCCAAAGGCATACCATCAGAGAATGAACCTTGACCAATTGGGTAGATTAAGAATACTGCGGTTGCTGCTGCTACTGGTGCAGAGTATGCTACGCAAATCCAAGGACGCATACCTAAACGGTAAGAAAGTTCCCACTCACGACCCATGTAGCAGAATACGCCGATCAGGAAGTGGAATACTACCAACTGGTAAGGACCACCGTTGTAAAGCCACTCATCTAAAGAAGCTGCTTCCCAAATGGGGTAGAAGTGAAGACCAATTGCGTTTGAAGAAGGAACTACGGCGCCGGAAATAATATTGTTTCCGTACATTAAAGAACCAGCTACTGGTTCGCGGATACCGTCGATGTCAACTGGGGGTGCTGCTACAAATGCAATGATGAAGCAAGTTGTTGCTGCCAACAGTGTAGGAATCATTAGTACGCCGAACCAACCAATGTAAAGGCGGTTTTCAGTACTAGCGACCCAACGACAGAACTGTTCCCATACGTTCGCTGTTTCGCGACGTTGTAAAGTTGCGGTCATGGTTTTATGATTGCTGTGAAAATTAAGATGTATGTATGCAAGCGATGTGCTTGCTTGTTTCTAATATAGTTTACATTGCTTAACAAACACAAGTAATGGGTGATTATCATTAGTTATCAAATACATCAGTGTTACTTATATTGCTCTGGCGCCCATCAATTGCAAGATGTTCTATGACACTAATGATAATTCCTCGACTGGTACAGGCGTTTTAAGATTATTCAGTTTTGCATAGTCGTCTTCAATATTTTCTACTTGGAACGGATTCCAGCTACTTAAATGTGGCCAGCAATTATTCCATATCACTGTGTCACCTACTTTTATTATTGGTGTTTCTTCAACAGTATTGCTGGCAATGTGTTCTATTGAAGCAACTCTTTTCAATTCTAAGACGCGCGTTTGCTCCTCTCTACTGAGTTGTAACCATGATTCGGTACGTGTTTGTTTATCAAGGCTGCTTGTGATTTCTTGTATTTCTGACCAAGTAGCGCATTCTTTGAGTAATTCTGCTATGTCGTTAGCGGATAATTCTCTCTTATACGATAATTGTTCTTCACTCTTTATTTCTATTACAGAGTACGCAGGTAATGGAGCACGACACTCTTCAATATTATTCGTATTTGAAGGCGCCTCCCAATCTAATGATGCCGTTGTACTTGGTGTTGGCTCCTTTACTATTGCCACTGTTGAAGCTGCTGTCAATGATTCGGTTGTGGAATTTTCATCACTATTCTCATCACTGCGCGCGCCTCTCTCATATTCAATACCCAATATTTCTACCAAGTGTGGTGGTAAATCTCCCACCAGTTCAAAGGCACCTAGCTTGTACGCTTCCCTATATGCTGCTGCTTCTCTTACAAATCTTTGTGCCGTTATTTTCTCATCATCCATCGCACGTTGAATCGTCGTACCTGTAAACTGATCATCTTCCTTTATCGGTGGAATAACGCATCTTCTTGTTGCATTTTCGCCTCTCCATATTGTTGGAGTACTTTGATTAGGTACAGGCACCTTTTTATTCGATTGGATTAAATGTTCTACAAACTGCTGCGTTATATGCCCAAATGCGTTTTTTATTCCATCAACCACAGGTGCAAATCTTTTATTGGAGGTAATTTTAAATAATGTCGTAGCTTCTATATTGATAAGCCTGCTGATTTCTATATCAAAGAATGCTGTACCTATATTGATGTATTTTTTTACAACATCCCTACTCCACCCTAATGATTGTTCTAATTTGCTAAAATCAGCTCTGGATAAGTTTTTCTGATCTGTTGCCAATGCCTTTGCAAATTCCAATATTGTGGCTGTTGTGCCATTTAACGTATCAATTATATCCAAACATACCGGTGTATATGTGTTAGTAGTCATGGTAGATTAGGAAGTAAATATGTGTTTTGCGGTTGGTTACTCATTTGTGTAACCAACTACTTTTGATTAAACAGGAATCCCTAATCAAAAACTGTACATTGTAATAAAACTTAACAATGTATAGTGGGTATCTGCTGTTTTATTGATTGTTTTCACTCATGCGCGCAGTGATTTGTATTGTAAGGTAAGGCGAATGAAGGCAAAAGGGGCGATACGTTGGAGATTGAAAAGAATAATGAGTGAGCGGCGGATAAAGGTGGTGCAGCTTGCTGAATTGATTAAAGTCAGTGAAAGTACTGTTACGACTTGGCGGGCTTGTGAGTATATGCCAGAAATCAATGAAAAACGTTGGATACAAATAGTCGCTGCGATTAATAAATTGTGTGATGCGAATGGTTTTCCTAAGAGAAAAATAGATTTGTGGGATTTGATAGAGTTTTGCCCTGATGAACAGCGAGACTTTGACCCACTTGAGTATCAATATGCATCAGGAGACGCGCGCAAAAAGTCGGTACCGAAAAAGTCTTCACAAGAAAGTGATGATTCTACTCCAGAGAAGAAAGAACAAATTGCTGCATAATTGTGGCTTGGTGTATTCATTAATCATTCAAAATTTACGAGCGGACATGAACATTCATGCTTGTTATCCGAAGAATAGAGTAGTTGGTCTAATTGGTGCCGCAAATCTACTATCGCTTCTGCTGGTATTTAGTTATCAAATATATCAGTGTTACTTATATGACTAAATATCTAGGAACACCGTGCGTAAATTGTATTGATATCAACGGCGCCTACAGAAGCACTTGCATCACCTTGAGTTTGTGCTTCTAGTTGAAAGGTGATTTTTGGTGTTGAACCCTGAAAAGAGTTCGAGCATTGTTTTGACTTGGATATTACAGATGTAATAGGGAAACTTTGAAAACGGCTAATTAGTGGATTTGATTCAGTTTCTTTGATTTTCAATAGCTCTTTGGCTGCAAATGTCGAGCGTGCATTCAATAATGCTTTACTACCAGGCGCCTTGGTAATGCCACCGTTGATAGTGTGTTCTATACTTTGAGCATACCAACCTTGTACAGGTTCAATTGCAACAGACATCTCAAACCGACATTTAATACTATCTTTTTTGCTTCCTTGGGAACTGGCGCCTATATTTACGGTCATTGACACCTGATTCCCATTTTGTAACGATTCGATTTGGCAGCGCGTACTATCTCCACTAGTTACACGAGGTTGCGAGTAGGTTGTCCATTCAGGCGCCGATTGTACGAGTATCAACGATGAAACCAACGCGCTCATCAAAAAATGCATAAATGTGATATGTAAAATATTAATTGTAGTATAAAAAATAATGCTATTGCTGCGGGTGATACCGAAAGTATCAGCAATAGTCTAGACAATTCATACTCGTAAATTACTATACCAGTAATACGTAAAAAATGTTTGGATACAAAGATTGAGGTTTTTATGAGTCAAAGTCCAGTTATAGAGCGGGTTAGAGAGCAAATCATCATCAAAACGCAAAACCCTGCATTTGTACATTACAAATGGTATGTAAAACATCATTTGTTGATTGTCGAAGAAATCGCGATAAAACTATGCAACATTTATAAAAATGCTAATAGAGAACTGGTTTTACTGCTTGTTTGGATGCATGATTATAGAAAAATTACAAATCAATCGGCATATGATTCAGAAATAGCAGGGGAAAAATTTCTGCTTGAAAATGGAGTTTCTGCCAAGCGCGCAAAGCAAGTAATTGCCAGCATCAAAATAATCGACCGCAAAGACCCTCAAGAGTTGGTAGCGGAGAGTATCGAAATTAAAATTGTCTCTTCCGCAGATGCTGCTGCTCATATGATTGGGCCATTTTTTAGTATATATTGGTGGGAAAATAGTGATGTATCAATAGAAGAATTACAAGCGAGGAATCGGAAAAAACTAACAACTGATTGGGAAAGAAAAATTGTTTTACCGGAGATAAAACAAGCTTTTGAGTTTCAATATCGTTATTTATTGAATAATGCTAGTGAAGATAGGCAAATATATATTTAGATTTCCTAAGCGCCACAGTGTTATCAAAGCAAAAAGCGCGACGTTGTAAGGTTGCTGTCATGGTTTTATAATTGCAGGAAAAAATGACAGTTACAGGTAGTGTCCATAAGAGCCTTTTTACCAAATTTATTTGTGTCGTTTATAAGGCGCCACTCACCATTGGTTCACTTAAACATTATGGGCAATTAATTTATCTTTTTAGGCTTTTTGAAGTCATTGAAAATCCCTTGACCAGGGGTAAGAACGCGGTCGGGATCATAATGTCGCTTTGCATTTACCAGTTTTCCCCAGACCGAACCAAAATGCTTTTTCCAATCCTCTTGAGAAAACACTATTGCATCAACAGGGTAACGAGTACCACTCAGGTCACGATTACGCTCATACAATTTTCGGTTGTCATCGAGCATACGCGCGCTCGTAGTGTCATCATTTTGCGGTGCAGTTCGTAAAATACAGAAGAGAAACACGATTGGCTCGTTGGGTACTCTAAACAACGGCAGTGTAAAACGGTTGGTTTTGACAGGATACAACAGAACTGGACTATTTCCTGTGTCAGCCAATGTCAAAGTAGAAACAACATCACTAATATATTGCTCCACAAACGTTCCTGGTACAAACAAATTAATCCAAGGATGAGGATTAAACCAAACACCAATAGATTTAAGGAAATCAACAGTGGGAGCTAAACGATTGAGAAAATCAAAATAACTTTTATCTTCGATTTTTTCGGTGCCTTTATTGTAGCTCAAGGAACTAAGTAAGCTGGTATTGTCTGGTGACGATGGTGGTGTATAAAAGCTAGCTGCCTCCAACTGATAGCGCCATCCGCCGTCTTGTTTGCTCACAATCTGACCTTCTACGTAATTGAAACGCTCCGAATCAATCAGTAAGCGTTGGTCACGAGTAAAAGTAGCCAAATCGTCATAATCTAGGAGAAATACACGCGCGTTACTTTCGGCTTTAATTAATCGGATAGTCGCTCTGACTATAATTCCGCACTGTCCCAAACCTGCTAATACTGCTTCAAATAAATCTCGATTTTGATACGGAGAACAATTTAAGAGATTACCCTCACCTGTCACAACCTGAAGTTCTAAAACATTATCAACTTGCACACCATAACGGTGAGTGGCGCCACCTATACCACCATTTGATAATGTACCTCCAATCGATAATTCTAAGTAATCAGTTAGAACAGGTGGTGTCAATTGTTGTGGCAACGTCGCTTTTAATAACTCGCTCCACCGTACCCCAGCATCAACAACTACTTGGTTTGTATCAATATTATGAATTTTATTGAGCGTACTTGTATCAATTACTATGCCATTCTCGACTTGTGCCTGACCGTAGCAGGTGTGACCCTGCCCACGCGCGGCAACTTTAAGGCGGTGAGTACGAGCAAATTTGATCATCTTGACAATATCATTAACCGAACCTGGTTTCAGTACCGCTTTTGGATAACGGCGTATTAAGTGCCCAAAATCATCAGCAGCAGAAGCGCGCGTTGTGTCGTCAGTGTAGAGTACTCCATCTAAATATGGTAGGTTAACGAACGATTCTGCTGTATTGGCAAATGCTACCCACGAACAACTAATTGTATCAAACCCAACTACAACACTACTTGTAATTAAGCCTTGCAAAATTTGGCGACGCGATGTATTCCTTGTCATGCTTGAATTTTCTCACAACAAATATTTTTTACCTAACAATATTTCTGACTAAATATACACTCGACTATAGTTAAGTTGTGAGCAGCTAATTAATAAAAATTGTAAATATTACTTTTATATTTGTGATTAATAATACCCTCACCGATGAAATTTCTAACTTAATATTTATGTATTAATAAGTTGCTTTTTTATACGTTTAAGTTTTTAAGTTCTTGCTTGGAACAACGGTGCCAATAATAACTCCTTACCATAGCGTTGTTTGCGGATGTGCCTATAAGTATGCTGCGCCATATATATTGTATGGACGCGATTCCTAGAAAGGGCGCCTTCAAAAATTGAAGCATAATAGTACAAAGGCATTTATGCATAAAAAATAGAAGCTAGACGTAACAGCGAATGAAGGGTTAAATCAAGCCCTCACAAACACTTTTACAAATCTTTCATTAACCACATATGATTAATCGAATTTACGCTACGGTTGGTATGACAATTCTAGCAACCGCACTAGTTTCTAGCACAGCAATGGCTGCACAACTAAGCGCAAAAGTTACATCTCATAGTTGTAACGATAGTGTGTACTCTGGAAAACAGACAATGTTAGTTAGTTCAGTCCCAGTAAGACCCAATTCAAATAGACCAATTACGGCGCCTTCTGGTGGTGGAACCGAAAAGAAAGATTGTGTAACAACAAATGCACCTGCCACTAACTCCCAAGGAGAGAATGGTACTAACCGTTGTACAACTTGTACCTACTCTACCAATGGACACGTTACGGTCAATTGTCTTTTTATCAAAACTAAAAATTAAACGGAACTTCCCCTATCTCTCAAGAGCGTATTTGTTGAATAGAGCTACTTTCAACTTCTAAATATAGGCGCCGTTGTGATCGTCTTAATTTAAAACATCAGTATCAACATGTTTTCATAGCAAAAAGCGCTCCTGATAATAGGAGCGCTTCCGCTTTAATTATTCAGTTGCTTAAGTTATTAACCGTTGATTGCAGGAGCAGTCAATGCTACTGGTGCAGCGTCGCCACTTGCTAAGTCAAGTGGGAAGTTGTGAGCGTTACGCTCGTGCATTACTTCCATACCTAAGTTAGCGCGGTTGATAATGTCTGCCCATGTGTTGATGACGCGACCTTGGCTGTCAATTACTGATTGGTTGAAGTTGAAACCGTTCAGGTTGAATGCCATTGTGGAAATACCCAAAGAGGTAAACCAGATTCCAACTACTGGCCATGCAGCTAAGAAGAAGTGTAAGCTGCGGCTGTTGTTGAACGAAGCGTATTGGAATATCAAACGACCGAAGTAACCGTGTGCGGCAACGATGTTGTAGGTTTCTTCTTCTTGACCGAACTTGTAACCGTAGTTTTGGCTTTCGGTTTCGGTTGTTTCACGAACCAACGAAGAAGTTACGAGTGAACCGTGCATTGCAGAGAATAATGAACCACCGAATACACCAGCTACACCTAATTGGTGGAAGGGGTGCATTAAAATGTTGTGTTCTGCTTGGAATACCAACATGAAGTTGAATGTTCCGCTTATACCCAAAGGCATACCATCAGAGAATGAACCTTGACCAATTGGGTAGATTAAGAATACTGCGGTTGCTGCTGCTACTGGTGCAGAGTATGCTACGCAAATCCAAGGACGCATACCTAAGCGGTAAGAAAGTTCCCACTCACGACCCATGTAGCAGAATACGCCAATCAGGAAGTGGAATACTACCAACTGGTAAGGACCACCGTTGTACAACCACTCATCTAAAGAAGCTGCTTCCCAAATGGGGTAGAAGTGTAAACCGATAGCGTTGGAAGAAGGAACTACGGCGCCGGAAATAATGTTGTTTCCGTACATTAAAGAACCAGCTACTGGTTCGCGGATACCGTCGATGTCAACTGGAGGTGCTGCTACAAATGCGATGATGAAGCAAGTTGTTGCTGCCAAAAGGGTAGGAATCATTAGTACGCCAAACCAGCCGATATAAAGGCGGTTTTCGGTGCTAGCGACCCAACGACAGAACTGTTCCCATACGTTCGCGGTTTCGCGACGTTGTAAAGTTGCGGTCATGGTTTTATAATTGCTGTGAGAATAAGATGTATGTATACAAGCGATGTGCTTGCTTGTTTTTAATATAGTTTACATTGCTTAACAATTACAAGTAACGAGTAATTATCATTAGTTATCAAATACATCAGTGTTACTTATATGACTTGTAGTGGAATATGACTTGTAATTGTGGAATATGCATCCCTGCCCGTTTCAAGCTGAGGTGGGGCTTGCGATGCTCACCCCACAAGACAATACAAGATAAGTTTGGACATTTTTTGGAGTTTTTTCAAGAAACACTTAGTTTTTTGTATTGATTTGCTGTTTCCTCTCGAAATCCTCCAGCTTCAATATGGCGAATGATTGACTGTACAATCGGTACAGCAATGCTCATGCCAAATAAAGCATTAAATCCAGCAATAACCATAGGCGCCGATAACAGTACAGCTAGTTCAGGAATAAGTGCTAAGACAACCACAAAAATGAGAAAGAAAATAGGAGTAGCAATACCTGTCTTAATAACCTCCTGAATAATTAAATCTTTATACTGCTCAACTGTAATATCTCCACGCTGTAAATCAAGCGAGTAAGATATAGCAACAACTATTGCTTGAGTTAACATTGCGGCGCCAGTTGCTTTAATACCAAGTTTAGCTATCGTAGCTGAATTCCTAAGTATCGAGTCAACTGCATTGTACACGCGAATATAAGCCTGCTCACCTGGTGTCATTATATTGGCGCCACGACGAATATTATCGGTGCCTATTTCCCAAACTATATTATCGGCACCATTGCTTCCTCCTTTAGAATGAGGATGAATATGGCTACCATGTTTGTCTGATAAAAACTGACGAATATCTCTTTCCGAGGCGCCTAACTTTGATGTACCTGGTATTTTATTAAATAACTTCATTATATCCGCATCACTTCTGGGTGCTTCTCCAACCCTTACACCTGCTCGATATTTCAACCTGTTAGCAATTTTGGGCATTTCAGCTAGTAGTTGCTGTGCTGTTTGGGGTAAGTCTTTGAGAGCGGCGCCAATAACTACACTAGATGTCGCGAATGCAACCGTTGTAGAAGCAGTATCACTTATAGATTTTCCCGCATTTTGAATTGCTTCGATACCTGATTGCACTGTATTAGTGACTGTTGCGATTGCCCCCACTGTCGTATTCTCAACAGCAATCTTAACTTCATTCGCGGTGCCTGAAACGCTATTGATAGCATCCGCAGTAGTCTTCTTAACTTGATTGATGAAATCCATTTTTATACTGCCAAGTTTTGATTATCAGTAATATTTACAGCTTGGCATTACAACATCAGGTTTGTCTAGACTTTAAGTATATATAGTTACATAACTAAGAAAAAGGGGATGTGCAGTACACATCCCCTATAAGGTGCAATAATGTGAAAATCTTAAACTAGCTTTGAAAACGGCGCCATTCATGAATTAGTAAATAAAATTAGTTTCGCCGCGCTTTATTAAAATAACTAGCTATGAATACACCATGCGTTTTGAATGTTACGGAAAAAATCAAATATTTTTAGTAATTATTTTGTACTAAATCGTAGTTGCGTGGATAGAATTCCTGAGTTGAATAAAAAGTGAGTAAAAATTGAACAATTTCTGACCTGGTTTGTTAGTAATGGCATCTGGCAACATTTAGACGAATAAAATGCAAGGTAAATACCTATGAAATGCAAAGGGGTATGGAAGCTGGGCGCCATCAGCTTAGGTTTAATATTAACTGTACTAACATTCGTGCCCAAATATGTACAAGCATCTGACCATGATGATGGTGAGGTTGATACCAAGGGTAGAAATGTTAATTTAACTGACTTATATGTGTTTCGTGAACAAGACGAGAATCCGAGCGTGCGTCAAGATGATTTGATATTTGTAATGAATACGAACCCGCGTTCAGTCGCACGGCAACAATATTTTTTCAGTACAAATGCACTTTATGAATTTAAAGTTACGCGCGTTGCTAACAAAAATGAAACACCTACAGGGAAACAAGATGTAACTTTACGTTTCCAATTTGGCGCCCCTAATAATAAAGGTGAACAAGATTTTGTGTTGACCGCTGTTATGGATGGTTATCGTCAGGAAGTCGCGAAAGGTATAACTACACCACTCAACGCAAACCCCACTATTAATGAATTTATTTTAGGTAACTCCAGAGTGAGTGTATTTGCGGGTCTACGTGAAGACCCCTTCTTCTTTGATGTAGAACAATTTTTCAGAGTCCGTGCAGGTGCTTTAGGTATTGGACCAGCCGTTGGGTTTCGTCCCCCTGAAAAAGCTATAGACTTTGCCACAGGTTACAACGTTAACGCCATAGTTGTTCGTGTTCCCCGCAAATTACTACAAGGACGCACTGATACAACCACTTTTGATGTTTGGCAAACGATTTCGGTACGCGATGCTCGCACAGGTAGATTTCGACAATTTGAGCGTTTGGGGCGCCCTGGCGTTAACGAAGGTCTAATTGTGACTAATGATTTATTGAATATCTTTAATAGTGTTCCACCCACCGTTGACTTGAGTCCTGCTGCTGCACCTATTGGCGCCGAAGCTACAAAAACCCTTAAAGCTTTGGGTAATGATGACCAACGTACTGCAGCTTTACTTGGTGCATTTCTACCTGATGTAATGCGGATTGATACAACAGTGAGTAGTGGTTACGGTAATGCACTCAACGCTAAAGGTAGCCCAATTACTGGACGTAAATTAACCGATGACGTAATTGATATTACCCTCAGTGTTCTCACTAACGGTAAAGTTACCACCGATAACGTTTCTTACGCAGGTACACCCGGAAATCCTGCACAAGGACATAAACCTTTAGAAAGAGAGTTTCCTTATTTGGCACTGCCTAATTAGTAGTATGTGTCATAAGTTTTGGGGAGTTGCTATAAATTTTGATCCCCCCTAGCCCCCCTTAATAAGGGGGGAAAAAGAGCATTATTCTTAGCCCCCCTTATTAAGGGGGGAAAAAGAGCATTATTCTTAGCCCCCCTTATTAAGGGGGGTTGGGGGGATTTTAATATGGTGATGACCAACACCCCAGAATTAATGACACAAACCATTAGTAGATAAACATATACACTACACAATAATGATAAAAATCCTTTACAAGCCAAAAATCAAATGGCTTAAATTACTAATTCCACTCCTCATCACCCTCCCTCCTTCAGGTATCCTTCTAACCAAAACCTTATTCAAGCAAGACATTCCATCTTCTTACCGCTACCATTTTACAGAAAAAATATCAGAAAAAATACCAGGTACAACCGACACCACCAAATTAATTATCAACGAAATCACTTTTTACAAAGAACGCAACCGACTGCAACCTGATAGTGGACTTAACCATGCTGCATTAGCCAAAGCTTACCTTAAATTAGCGCGCGCTACAGGACAAAATAGCTGGTATCTTCTAGCAGAAACAACTGCCCAAAGTTCACTTCAACTACTACCTTTTGATAATAATGGTGCAATTATCGTACTCGCGCGCACTGCTCAAGCTCAACATAACTTTGCAGAAGCATTGAGACTATCGGAACAAGTACTTAAATCTCAACCTGGTAACGAAGATGCGCTCTCGATAATTGTGACATCTAACTTAGCGATGGGTAAATTAGATACCGCTAGAAAAGCAGCAGACTTACTTGTACAGCGTATACCCAGTCAAGCAAGCTTAACTTTACAAGCTTTAGTACAAACCGCTCAAGGACAACATTCTGTAGCAATAGACACATTTAAATTTGCTATTGCAGTGGAGGAAGCAGGAGAAAACGGAACTTCAGCTTGGACGCGCGTTGCTTTGGGTCGCGTTTATTACAAACAAGGGGAATTAGAGTTAGCGCATGGTTTATACCGGGAAGCTTTACGAATTTTACCCAAATATCCCCTAGCAATTTTACACTTAGCCGAATTAGAAACTCGTCGAGGTAATTACGGCGCCGCAGAAAATTATTATAATCAAATCCGCGTGTACTCCCCTGGCGCCTCTACAACTTTTGACCACGCAGTTTTACATGGCAAAGCCAAAATAAAACAATTACAAGGTGATGAAAAAAGTGCAGATGTACTTTTCACAGAAGCAGAAACATTATTACGTCAAGAAAACTCCAGCATCAATGGTTCGTTTGGACATCGACGCGAGTTAGCAAGACTATTACTCGAACGTGGTAAACCCAAAGATGTTACAGAAGCATTATCACTCATGCAAACCGAAGTTAAGAATCGTCAGGATGCACAAACTTTGGATACACTCGCTTGGGCATTATTACGTAATGGGAAACATCAAGAAGCGATGGAATACGAACAGCGAATCAAAGTAATTGACCCTTCTTTTGATACCCAAGCAAAACGGATATCAGGAATAGATTATTTAGGATTTTAAGTAGAAATTTTAATTTAGGTCAAATTATGAAAACTAAATGGCGCCGATACAAACTATACATTATCTCATTTATTACCATATTATTAGTTATAATTGGCTTTGCGTCTCCAAGTCAAGCACACTGGGCTGATTTAGCAGTAGCAGAAATTAATATTGGTGATATACAAACCGCAATTACACTGACTTTACCCACAGGTTTAGTAGCATTAGCAGATGATAATCGTGATGGAAAAATTACCACTCTGGAAGTAGAAAAACATCAAGTAGAACTAGCAAACTTCTTGCACTCGCGCGTTCGGTTTACAGATACAACTAAACAAAACCCAACTTTACAGGTTACTTCCACAACAACAGCAAATCTACAACCTACCTCAACACACACTACCCTACAACTAAATTACACTTGGCAACAACCACCAAAAAATTTAAAGATACACTACGACTTATTTTTACCTGACGCACCAGCAGCACATTGCCTCGCAACAATTTATCATGCAAAAAAAGTAGAAAACGTCATTTTTAATCAGCAAAACCGTGAATTTTCATTATCTCCAAATTCCAAATGGCAATTTACAACCAGCTTTGCAGCTATAGTTGCTGCATTATTTTGGGGCGCCGTACATGCAATGTCACCCGGACATGGTAAAACTCTCGTAGGTGCATATTTAGTAGGTTCGCGCGCGACTCCGAAACATGCTGTACTTTTAGGATTAACAACAACGCTAACCCATACAGTAGGTGTGTTTACCTTGGGTTTACTAACATTATTTGCTTCCCGCTATATTGTGGCAGAAAGTCTTTACCCTTGGTTAAATTTGATATCAGGTGTAATTATAACAGTTATTGGTGTAAATTTATTAATTCGGCGCCTGCATCATACACATCATCATCATGAACATCACCATCACCACCATCACCATTCTCATCATCATGAACATGAACACCATCATCACCACCTTCCTCCAGAAAACACCCCTATTACTTGGCATAGTCTCATCGCATTAGGAGTATCTGGTGGAATTGTACCTTGCCCTTCAGCAATGGTTCTCTTACTTAGTGCTATTGCGACAGGACATATTGGTTTTGGTTTAATACTGGTTCTTTCATTTAGTTTAGGGCTAGCAGGCGTACTTACAACTATAGGCTTATTACTTGTTTACTGTAAAAATAGATTTGAAAAACTGCCAAAAACTAGTCTATATTTTCGTTTTGTACCTATTGTTAGCGCAATATGTATCTGTTTAATTGGTGTAGGAATATCTTTACAAGCATTTATACAAACCCAAACTTAGGGTGCTATAAAAAATCGAGAGACATTATATCAGTTTCTGTAGTATATATAATCTCATAAGTTTTGAGATGTTGGCGCCTGTCGTAGTGGTTCATGTCATTAATTATGGGGTGTAGGATAACCGTACAATTGTATGGTGGGCAATGCCCACCTTACTACCAACAACCCAAAACTATTGACATGAACCACTAGTTTCTGCTTGGAAAGGCGCCAATATTTGAATTGTGTAAAACCCCTCTCCAAACCTATCCTCGTTACGGGGAGAGGTTCACGATTACGAATAATTACAACATCAACCAAAAACTGTTGACTCAGGTAGGCTTGGACTGCTGTTACGAAAAATGTAGGCAACGACAAGGCGCCTGACCCACCAATATATAATGCCCCGTAAACCACGCGACCTCAAACCCGGATACTCCTACCACGTTACTACCCGCTGTAACAATCGCGAATTTAATTTAGTACGTCACGAATGTCGAGAGGTATTTATTTACGCGATAAAAGAAGCAATGGATAAATTTGATTTTAAGCTTTACGGTGTATGCATAATGTCGAATCACATTCATTACTTACTCGAACCATTATTGCCCGAACACCTACCTAAAATAATGCATTGGCTCAACTGGTACACAGCAATGTGCTTTAATCGTATGTTGAATCGTACTGGTCATTTTTGGGAACAGAGATACCACAGTTCAGGTTTTCCTAAGCACGAGCATCAAAGTGCATTAAGGACATTGCGGTATATTCACGCTAATCCCAAAGCCGCAGGAATGCAACAAGGTTTTTTCTATGATTTCAGCAACTATGGTACTTATGATAGGTTAACCGATGATGGTTTAACCAAATGGCATCCTGCTTTCTTAACTTTGGGCAAAAGTCTAGAAGAATGTGCTGCAAGATACCGCGCGTTTTGTAAAAAGTATACACCCAAGTCGAAACCAGAGAAGCGCTACCACTGGGGTAGTAAGATGTTACCAAAGGTGATAAAAGGCAAGGGGAAAAAGAAATCATCACCTGGACAAATGAAGCTACCTTGGGATAATTGGGAAGTTACAGACTCAGAAGTGCGTGAGGTTGCAGAAAAGTTTGTAATGGCTAATTGCTATGACCAGAAAATTGCTGCACAATTTTTCAATGATTAGTAATGAAAGTTTGGGAGAGTGAAAATACATAATTTTCCACAATTTAGAACTCAAATTCCCCTGAACTCTCCCTGTTGGTGAATTTAATAAACCCTCGTACACCCAGTGCCAGGTATCGAAATCTTACAAAATCTGTAAATGCTGATTATTGCGTGGAAAATGCTTGTGTAATAAATCTTTATAAAAGTCTGAAGCGCTTATATGTTACAGTTTACAAGTTGCAACGCGAGAGAAGAGAACCAGGTCCCAATTCTATACCCATCAAGATAAGGTAGATGTCCCACTGGGGCACCACCCATATCGCTTTGCCATACTAGTTGGTTATATTCCACCCATCCTCCTGTTCTTTCATTCGCCTGGTTTGGATTATACCATCCTACCTTCTTTATGAAAAGGGCATACTGCTCTGGGTTATAAAGCTTATTGTATTCTGATTCATTTCTAATCAGTTTATTTCCAGTTTCTAAGTATATACGTTTTTGTGCGCTAAAACCAAAACGTTGACTCGAAGCGTTCACCCATTTTTGGTTCATTCGTTCTAAATCATTACAGGACAATTTTTGAATACTTTCCCAATCAAAATACCCTTGGTCTTCTCTGTCAATACTATATAATATTAGGTGCCGTGTTATGCCATCAGCTTCTTTCCATTTTTTGTTTGATAGGTAGTTTCCTAATTCATTAAAAAAGTGTTCTTTTAAAGATTTAAATACTTCCTTTCGTGTTTCAGAGTTTTTATCTGGCAATAATTTTAAATATTCTCGGTGAAACGCTTCAACATTATCTTTTGATAAGAGTTTGGTTTGTATATTTGAGTTAAATGGGGGGCTGATATTAGAGTTGTTTTTCATTGTCTGCTCTTTCAGTTGATTGAAAGTCTTAAAAGCTTGTTCATAATATTTAATTGCTTTGTCGTTTTTACCATCACCATTTTGTATGTCAAAAATGCCTTGAGTTCTTAATTTGAGAATTTTGATTTGTAGAGCTTCTGGAGAGTTATCTTGTATCGATTCTATTTTATCAAGATATGTTTTAGCTTCTTTAATGTTCTTTTGTGCTGTTTTGGAATTTTTATCTTTATTTATATCTATATCATTTTCTCTAAGTCTCAGATTTGCATAAGCTATTCCCGCATACAAAAGCTGTTGTCTTAAGTTATGATCTTTAATTTTTACAGATTGAGCAGATTGTGAAAATAATTCTTTCGCTTCAGTCTCTAAACCTTCATCATTAAGTTGTCCGGTTAGTTCTGCAAAAGTTTCTGCTGTGTTAAGATATTCAAAGTCTTTTGTAACTTTTTTAGCTGAATCAATTGCTATTACTCCTAAAATACTTGTTAGCAATAAAGAGCAAATTAAAATAGAACTGCCTACCCGAATTCTCTTTCTAGCTCTTTTATTTGCCTCACCTAGTACCTTATTTCTCTCTTCCGTTGCTTCTCTATCTTTCCTTTCCCGTTCAATCTGCGCTGCGGTTTCCTTTTTCTCAATTTCTTCTTGAATTTCCTTTTCTTTACTCGCAGCTAAAAACTGTCTATCTTGATAACTAATATTCTTGTCGCTTGCCCATCTTTCCGCATCTTGGAGTGCTTGACCCCGCAAAAGTCGCGATTCATCGTTACATCCGGACGCAACCCAAGCTCGAAATGCTTCGGAATAAGGACGTAATTTTTTTAGTTCTGTTTCAATCCAATTCTGATTAAAAACTTGATAATATATTGGACTTAAAACTCGTAATTTATTTTCTTGCTTTGTTACTAATCCTGAGAGCATTAGCTCGCTTTGCTCAATGCTGTCATTGTTTGTAATTTCCCCAGACGCGCGCACTTGCTGGTATAACTCTAATAAATACCCTGCACGCTCATCATTTCGGAGAATCCTGTCACGAATAGTGCGTAAATGCTCTGGAAAGTCTTGTGATTCCCAATTTTCAATTATTCTTGCTTTGACTATTTGCTCGACAGTACGAGGATTTGCTGTTTTTGACTCTTCAACCACGAACTGACATAGCTTTTGCGTTAAAAATGGTTGTCCCCCTGTCCAGTGTAATATCTCTTGGATTACCGTGCGGGTATCTTCATAATAAGGATGTAACCCGTTTTCTAGCGGTTCCGCTTCATACAGTTGAAACCCCTTAAGTATAACTGCTTGACCAATATTAAACGGAGTGCGGTTTTTATCTGAGATTAAATTACTCGGTGATGCAACCCCTAGTAAACAAAAGGCAAGGCGGTTATACTCAGGATTATCGACTCGTTGATTATGACACGCGCGAATAAACGCGAAAAAGTCATCGGTAGGAAACTTAAAACTGAGAACGCTGTCTATCTCATCGATAAAAACAATAATATTCTCGCGAACCTCAACGAGCAAAACCTCTTCGATAAACTTGCGAAACCGAGATAAGGGGGAAAGTAATTGATATTTGTTCCACCACTTCCCTAACTCAACATCCAAATCAAAGCTTTCAATTAAATAATCTATCAAACCCACATACCACTGTTCCGGTGTCGCATCTTGAACACTATCGCTAGACAAATCTATCGACACACAAGCAACATCCGCATCTCGCAACCGTTGCATCGTTCGCACTCGTAAGCTAGATTTTCCTGATTGTCGGGAGTTAAGAACGTAACAGAATTTACCAGCTTTAAGCCCTTCGTATAATTCTTTGTCTGCTGCGCGCGTTACGTAGGTGCTAGCATTTTCTGGGAGACTACCGGAAAAAATGTATTCTTCAAGCATAAAATAAGTTAGGAGTTAGGAGTTAGGAGCTAGGAATTGTAGAGACGTTACATGTAACGTCTGTACAGAATTTATGCTGCGAACGAATAGGTCAAATTTAATGGCGCCTCTCGTTTTATATTTAAATAAGTAGCGGGTTATTATCTCTTTTCTCTGTGTTCTCAGCGCCTCTGTGGTAAAAAATATATCACTGCACAGGCGAAGAAGGGCTATGCTACAACCCACTTCTGCATTTGTTGGGTTGCGCGATAGCGAAACCCAACCTACGACTCAGCACTCATCACTCAGCACTCATCACTCAATTAGACGCACGCAGAAATATTGCCTATATAAGTCGCAGCTAGGAATACAATCATTGCCAGAAAGCTTGACTAAACCTAAGCTTTGCAATTTAAAGCTAACCTCTGAATCAACAGGTACAGGAAATTTAGCCATCACCACCTTTTTATAAGCATCTTTTAATAAAGGATTATGCTGTAAGTTCCAAAGTAGCTGACGTAAATGGTTTGCGTAAATACCTTGTTCGGTTGGTGCAAGCTGTAAAAGCTGTTTGAGAGTAGTTTGCTGATTTTTGAGTTGATTTTTTAGATTTGAGAATGCTTGCTGTACTAAATAAGGATGTCCTCCTACTAACTGCATTAGTTGATTGATTCCTTGTTCTCCAACTTGCCCATTTAAGTGATAACATGCAGCTACTGCTTCTACCTGACTTTGAGTAAATTCAGGTAAATCAATTGCTAACCCAACGTTGAAGGGGGAATAGTTGGTATCGAGTGTAGGATAAGCATCAGTGGAATGAACCACAAGTAAGCGCATTTTTTTCCAAATGTTGCCTATTTTATCCCCTTGTTTGGCTTTTTCATACCAACTTCGCAGGAGTTTGCTAAATTCAGAGAAAATATCAGGGTAATCAAACAGCAATTCAAAGTTATCTATGGCAAGTACGAGCGGATTTTCTATATCGGTTAATAAATAGCGTTGAAAGTAACGAGTACAGTTTTTATTTAATCCATATATATCTTCCCAATGCTCCGATAGCTTTGTTTCCATATCCAAGCTCTCGGAAACATCTGCACACAACCATTGTAAAAAGCTTTGCAAGTCTTTAAGTACCGAACTTTCTGCGAGTTTTAAATCTAATTTCGCTGTTGCATAACCCTGTTCGCTAGCATAAGAGAGCAAATTTTCCAATAGTGAAGTCTTGCCCATTTTAGTCGGCGCCTTAATTCGTATCAAGGCGCCTGTATGTAAAATCGTCTCATAGCATTTTGTCTCAACTGGCGGTCGATTAATATATACATTTGTATCAAAGTTATCATCAGCGGTATCTGGCAACTCTACCTCAGATTCTGATTCGCATGGCGCCTGTAAATCATCTTTTGTAACTAGCTGCGGTATTAGTTCCTGGGGTATTCCCGCAATTTTAATTAAACTGCAACCTAATTGATACGCAAATTTATAACCTTTACCAGCTCCCAACGCATCGTAAAAACCTACAGCAAACTCTAATGCTGCTCTATCTTCAATTGTATTACTCATACCCACCACATAATTAATATGTCGGGCTATTTCCTTTGCTTGATATTCAGAGTAGCAAGCATTGAGGACAACGCACTCTACTTGCTCGCTGAAGAGTTGGAATAATTGAGCTAAAGCTGCTGCATCAATTAATCTAGTTTGACCTGCCTCCGATTCAAATAGCAACCCTTCCTCACCCGCACCATGTCCAGAAAAATGTATAATTTGCGGCTCGCAGTCGAGAATAGCTCTGTGAATATCCCGATACTTAACTGCCTCTGCTGTGTTGATTATATATTTGTCACGGTGCTTAGAACGCTTCAAGCCCTCTTTAATTTCACGCATTTCTTCATCTAGACGCAGCCTAGATGTACTGAGAGGGTTTGCGGACATTAATAGGATTTTAGTATAAAAATTATCGTCCATATTAACCAGTAAGTTTAATATTGAGGGCTATATCAAATTAGAGATATAGATTTATATAGGTAGATTTTAGGTAAATATATGCAGATTGAAGTTTGTTTATATTTTACATGAATAATCGGTTCAAAACCTATGCTAATAACGTAACTCCTCTGAAAGGGTTGGTTAATGCGTAAAATCTAGCTGTTTACTTGTATCTATATAATAGCTATGAATCTACACTATTGAATCAAATCTGATTAATGAAGCGCCATTTTAAAATAATTCTTGCAGTTGGAGTACTTTCAACGCTCTGTGCTATTCCAGTAGCAATTTTAGTAATTGATGGGTTACATGATGATATTCATCAAGCAGATAGTGCTGTGGTGCTAGGTAATAAAGTTGAAACCAATGGGAAACCCTCACCTCGTTTGCAAGCGAGATTAGATAAAACAATTCAATTGTATCAACAAGGTTTGTTTGCAAATGTAATTGTAAGTGGTGGAGTAGGTATTGAAGGTTTTGACGAAGCAGTTGTTATGAAACAGTACCTTGTTGCTCATGGAATACCAGAAACGCGCGTTTATGTAGATAGCAACGGTAACACAACTTATCTAACCGCTAAAAACACCGCGCGTATTATGAAAGAAAACAACTGGCAAAGCGTAATGGTTATTTCTCAATATTTCCATATACCCCGCTCTAAGCTAGCGCTAAATAAATTTGGTATTTCTCAAGTTTACTCAGCCCATGCTAATTTTTACGAATTACGAGATGTTTATTCTACCGCTAGAGAGGTGGTTGGTTATGCATCTTACTTATTCCGTACTTATGATGCTAAATAGTCAGAAATTTATAAGTGTGGTTATGATTTTATCAATCGCGCGTAAACAAAGCAACGCATTTTCAAGCGAGTTATCGTTAAAATAGTAGTCTTAATATATTAATTAATATGCCATCAGAGACTGTTACCCTCCAAATACCAGAGATTATTTATACAAGACTGGTAAATACAGCCCGCGCGACTCATCGTCCTTTAGAAGAAATAATACTTCGTGTTTTACAAATAGGTAGTCCCCCTGCATGGGATGATATACCATCAGAGTTTCAAGCAGAAGTCGCATCGTTGGACAAATTAGATGACGATAGTTTGTGGCAAATAGCGCGCGCAAACAAAACAGCAAATGACATGGAACGATATAACGTCTTGCTTGAAGGTAACTCAAACGGTACTCTTAGTCAGGAGGAACGTTTGGAGTTAATGGCACTACGGCATGAGATGGATAGTTTTATGTTATGTAAAGCTCAGGCAAGTGTGTTACTCCGTTGGCGAGGACATAATGTACAAGCTCGGTAATTAGTTGTGTCTACATATATTTCTGAGAGTTTAAGAAATCAAATAGTCTCCATAGACTTATCAAGGTGTTGCTATTGTTTAACTACCGAAGCTAACAGTGGTATACCTATGACGTATGACCATATTCGACCTGTTTCTAAAAATGGAGAAAATGGAATACCATCTGCACGTATTTACGTAGATAGCAATGGTAACACAACTTATCTAACTGCTAAAAACACCGCGCGTATTATGAAAGAAAGAAATTGGCAGAGCGTGATGGTTATTTCTCAATATTTCCATATTCCTCGCTCTAAGCTTGCTTTAAATAAATTTGGTGTTTCTCAAGTATATTCAGCCCATGCTAATTTTTATGAATTAAGGGATATTTACTCGACTGCTAGAGAAGTTGTTGGTTATGCATCTTACTTATTTAGGCAAAGATAGCTCACATTTTGTACCAGCGTATTAATGCTTCGTTTTTGAGCATGACATATAGAGATGCTTCGTTCCTCAGCATGACATATGGAGATGCTTCGTTTCTCAGCATGACATGAGATGCTTCGTTTCTCAGCATGACATGAGATGCTTCGTTCCTCAGCATGACATGAGATGCTTCGTTCCTCAGCATGACATGAGATGCTTCGTTCCTCAGCATGACATATACAGATGCTTTTAAAGTTGAATCGAGCGGATTGTTGGCACCATCTTTTTCATCCTTTAACACATATGTTTATTTTATTCAAGAGAAGTTTTTAAAATTCTGAAATCGCAGGTAGTCAAACTGGCGCCAAACGTTAAGTTTTCCTTTAGTAAATACGCAGAAAATAGGCGGTATGGAAGCAAGAAGCGATAATCGCCTGATTTAAGGCGAAAATTCCAAGAGTTAATATAAGTTTACAAAGTCATTAAAATATCACAAAGATAGTATAAATAGTAAGCAACATTGGGTTAAGACAGTGAACAATACCCATAGCTAGATATTAGAGTAGGCATCCCTCTATGCAGCCCATTCGCACTTTTAACGTATCACCATCTTTACCATCTCGACTTGAACCATTGCGAAAACTCGCATATAACTTGCATTGGGATTGGAATGTAGAAGCAAAAGACTTATTTCGGCGCCTAGACCCCGATTTATGGGAAAGTAGTCGTCATAACCCAGTTTTGATGCTGGGTACAATTAGCCAAGCACGTTTAACGGAAGTAGTGGAAGATGAAGGCTTCCTCGCGCAAATGGGTCGTGCAGCGCAACAGTTAGAAGATTATTTGAAAGAACGTACCTGGTATCAAAAACAGCGTGCAGGTAACCCAAAGGAATGTTACGCTTACTTTTCTGCTGAGTTTGGGTTGGCTGACTGCTTACCTGTGTATTCAGGTGGTTTAGGGGTTTTAGCAGGGGATCACCTGAAATCAGCAAGTGACTTAGGTTTACCTTTGGTTGGTGTTGGTTTACTTTATCAGCAAGGGTATTTCGCACAGTATCTCAACGCTGATGGTTGGCAGCAAGAACGTTACCCCATCAACGATTTTTACAACATGCCGTTACACCTCGAACGTAAAGAGGACGGTTCGGAGTTAATAATTGAGGTAGACTATCCAGGACGCAAGGTTTACGCGCGCGTGTGGCGAGTTCAGGTAGGGTCTGTACCACTCTACATGCTCGATACTAATATTGAGCCTAATAATCCTTACGACCATAATATTACCGACCAGTTATATGGTGGTGATATCGACATGCGTATCCACCAAGAAATTATGCTGGGTATTGGTGGTGTACGGATGCTTAAAGCTTTAGGTTACAATGTAACTTCGTACCACATGAACGAAGGACATGCGGCGTTCTCAGCATTAGAACGTATCCGTATGTACATTCAAGAGCAAGGTTTGAATTATTCAACCGCGCGGCAAGTTGTAATTTCCTCAAATATCTTTACTACCCATACTCCTGTACCTGCTGGTATAGATTTGTTCTCGCCTGACAAGATGCTGTATTACCTGGGGTATTACGCTGATATTTTCGGTATGAACAAAGAGCAATTTCTCGGTTTAGGTCGAGAGAATACGGGTGATTTGTCGGCACCGTTTAGTATGGCGGTACTGGCTTTAAAAATGGCGACTTTCTCGAACGGTGTAGCGCAGTTGCACGGGGTTGTATCGCGTCAGATGTTTAAAGGGTTATGGCAAGGTGTACCTGTTGATGAAGTACCTATTGGTGCCATAACCAACGGTGTACACGCTCGTAGTTGTGTAGCAAAATCAACACAAGAACTATACGACCGTTATTTAGGACCTAACTGGTCATCGGCAGGTGTAGATAGCCCATTGTGGGAACGTATGGATGCCATACCAGATGAGGAATTGTGGCGTAACCATGAACGCTGTCGCTTGGATATGGTACTTTATGTACGTGAACGTTTGGTTAAACATTTACGTGATAGAGGCGCCTCACCATCAGAAATTGCCCAAGCGCAAGAAGTCCTTGACCCGAAAGTATTTACGATTGGTTTCGCTCGTCGTTTTGCCACCTACAAACGTGCGACACTCTGGATGAGCGATATCGAGCGCATCAGAAAGATAATCTTGGCAAACAAAGACCGCAAAGTACAGTTTGTAATTTCTGGTAAAGCACACCCCAAAGATATCCCAGGTAAAGAACTTATCCGCGATATTAACCACTTTATTGAAGAAGAAGGCTTACAAAAACAAATCGTCTTTGTTCCCAACTACGATATTTACATCGCGCGGTTGATGGTGTCGGGTTGCGATATCTGGTTAAATACACCAAGGCGCCCACGCGAAGCTTCGGGAACAAGCGGTATGAAAGCGGCAATGAACGGCTTACCAAATTTGAGTGTTCTTGATGGCTGGTGGGACGAAGCAGATTATGTAAGCACAGGCTGGGCAATTGGACATGGTGAAATGTACGATGACCCCAACTACCAAGACGAAATCGAAGCAAATGCGCTATACGATTTATTAGAGAAAGAAGTCGTGCCATTGTTCTACGACCGTGACGCTGACGCTTTACCAAGACGTTGGGTAGCGAAAATGAAAGATGCAATTCGCTTGAATTGTCCCTTCTTTAACACCGCGCGGATGGTAGGAGAATATGCACAACGTGCTTATTTCCCAGCTAGCGACCGCTATTACAATCTCACCGCAAATAATTACGCTCCAGCTAAAGAACTTGCAGATTGGAAAGACAAACTAAGAACTAGTTGGTTCAATATCAAAATCAAAGATATCGATGTATCATCTGAAACTGATATTTTGGTTAATCAAAATGTTAACGTTACAGCAAAAGTTGACTTGGCAGGCTTGACTAATTCGGACGTACAAGTCGAATTATATCAAGGCGCCATCGATGCTAACGGCGAAATCGTCAACGGCGTACCTGTTGTAATGGAATACAAAGGCACTGGCGAACACGATTTAAGTACTTACACTGCTGAGATTGTATACAATACATCCGGCTTACAAGGCTTATCACTGCGCGTATTACCAAAACACGAATACCTATCAAGCGCTTACGAACCCAGATTAATTGTTTGGGCAGAGTAAGAGTAGAAAGTGCTGAGTTCTGAGTGCTGAGTAGTCAGTGTTGAGTATTAATCTTGTGGGGTGGGCATCCTTGCCCGCCCTTTTAATTAGAGCTTATTGCAAAAAACAGATTTACAAAAGCTTTGCGAAAGTATTGTTAGTATAAAAAAACGACACTTGGAAAAATGACGACTCGTTTAAAAACACCTAGTAATTACTATCTTGAGTTAATCACAACTTTTCCTCCACGCCCAATTACTAACGAAGAGGAGTTAGTTGCTACTCAAGAACGTATCGATTCTATTTTAGATAAAAGAAATATTACTCAGGATGATAAAAACTACTTAAGAGTGCTTGGTACTTTAGTTTATGATTATGAGCAGCAACATGAACCTATGCCTGTTCTAAAAGGAATTGAGATGATAGAAGCTTTACTAGAAGAATCTAACCAAGAGCCTAGAGACTTGGTAGCAATTGTTGGCAATGAGACTGATGTTGAAGATATCTTGAGTGGTAAGCGGGCGCCTAGTCAAGATGAAATTGAAAAACTTGCAAAATTTTTCAAGATATCTCAATCGCTTCTTTATTAAAAATCTATTGCAAAAAAAATTTTTACTTTAAATTTATTGTGTAGGTTGGTATATAGTAAAATCTAAATATAACAAACATATGCATGACTCAACTACCTATATCGAAGTTTGTAACAACTTTGAGAAAATTTACGAGCAAGCACTTTCAACTCGTAAACCAGTTGTTGTTACCAAAGAAGGCGCCGAAAGCGTTGCAGTTATCCCAACCGCAGAACTAAATAGCATTATTGAAACTGCTTATTTATTTCAGTCACCCGAAAATGCATCACGTTTAGTTGCTGCTATTAAACGCGCAAAAGCAAAAACGTTTAAACCAAGAACAGTAAAAGAGTTACGTCAGGAGTTTGGACTTGTCAAAGAAGAGTAAAAAAAGTTTGCGATTTACTGAAAGTCAGCTAAGTATTGCCCAATCTGCTGCTTTAATAATTAAAAATAAAAATAAGTAGATTTTTTCGCGTTTAAATTATTGCTAGGCTAAATCCAAGGTTACATCGTAATTTTGCTCTTTCAAGGAATTTATTAATTTCTGTTATTGGTGATTTTATCAATAGTTAGTATTGTTGTCATCGGAAGCAAAAGAGATAACTCTTTATTTTGAAATGGGATAAAACCATAATGTAGATAAAATCTCTTTGCTTCTTCGTCTATTGCATCAACTTTTACTGCAAAAATAGCCATTTCTGAACTTACACGTACTGCTCTATCTAATGCGTGTATTAAAAGCGTTTCTCCAAGCCGTTGACCTTGCATTCGTCTGTCTGCTGCTAACCTTCCAATCAGCATAGCAGGCGCCGGATACTTTGGTAATTTTTTGGAAAGATGTTGCGGAATATTCTCAAATTTAATACTAGAAGCACTTGTGGAATAGTAACCAACAACTTCTGGATTGTCAACGCTATCCAAAGTTGCAACAAAGGTTTTTGAATACCCGCGCTTGGCATCTTGCCCAGCTATTTTTTTCAAATAGTCGTTTAATGTAGGTTTTCCACAATCAAATGATTCCCTATTGTGAAAGCTGCTGTTTAAGGGTGAGATATAAAAGTTCACTATTTATTCACCCTTGTACTTATCCTTAAATCTAGCCATAGCTGACTTTAAAGCTTGATTTGGTTCTGGTGGATTTTCCATTAAATATAAGAATAAGTCACGGTCTTCATCGCTTAAAACACATTCATGGTAAGTTTCTATATCTCTTCTTGCTGCTTCTAAACAATTGGAAACAACGTAAGAACTTAGGCTCAATCCTTTTATCGATGCAGCTTTTTCCAGTAATTCTTTTTCGTCAGGGCTGATTCTTAAGTCTACTCTATTATGTTTCAGCTTCTTGATTGCGTCTGTCAAGTTACAAATCCTCCTTCTATTCAAACAGTTAATGGTGCGTTACGGCTTACAGTTACTTGTTTCGCAGCTAGTTTATCGTGCCGTAACGCACCCTACGACCTTAATATCTATTATACATGCTATTTACTGTTTTGCGGTAAATGTACACACAAAATCTCTATAACTAAAGATTACAGTTCGCTAAATTTATCTGTGGCGCCAATTAAAGCGCTGGTAATTCCTGGTTCGCTCATTGAGTGTCCGGCATCGGGTACTACAATTAGTTCGGCTTCTTGCCATGCTTTATGTAATTCCCATGCTGATATCATTGGACACACTACGTCATATCGACCTTGGACTATTACAGCGGGGATATTACGAATGCGGTCAACATTTCTTAGCAATTGGTCGTCGTGTTCAAAAAAGCCTTTATTTATAAAGTAATGACATTCGATACGCGCGAAGGCATCGGCAAATTCATTTTCACCAAACGTTTGCATTAAGTTTTTATCTATAAATAATCTACTTGTACTTGCTTCCCATATTGACCATGCGCGCGCTGCTTCGAGTCTTACTTTCATATCATCGCTGGTTAAGCGTTTGTAATATGCCGCAAGCATATCACGTCTTTCTGCTGGTGGGATAGGTTTTAGGTATTCTTCCCAAGCGTCGGGAAATATATTACTGGCGCCTTCTTGATAAAACCAGTCTATTTCTTTTTTCCGTAGCATAAAGATACCACGTAATATTAATCCTTTACAGCGTTCGGGATGCGTTTGACTGTAAGCAAGCGATAATGTACTTCCCCAACTGCCACCGAAAACTACCCATTTATCTATATTTAAGTGTTCGCGCAATTTTTCTATATCACTGACCAGTTCCCAAGTTGTGTTTTCCCGTAATTCGGCGTGGGGTGTACTTTTTCCGCATCCTCGCTGGTCAAACATTATTAGGCGCCATTTTTCGGGGTTGAAGAACTGACGATAGAAAGGAGGACACCCACCACCTGGTCCTCCATGTAGTAGTACTACTGGTTTACCTTGGAGATTACCAGATTCCTCGTAATAAATTGTATGTAAATCAGAAACTTTTAATTTTCCTTCGTTTAATGGTTCTCGGTGTGGATATAACTCGCGCATTTTCCTCTGTGTCCTCTGTGTCTCCGTGGTAAAAAACTCAAACTATCGGTATAAACAGGAATTCCCGCACTTTTATATTATGCACAAAGAAAAAGTAATAAATGTGAGAGCTTTTATATGAATAGTAAAGTATCCAAAGTTGGTGTCGTCGGTGCTGGTCGTGTAGGCGCCGCAGTTGCGAATGCATTAGTTATGATGGGTGTATGTGTATCAGTTGTATTGTATAACCGTAGCTTAGAGAAAGCAGAAGGCGAAGCATGGGATATTGAAGACGCAATTCCATTACTCGAAGAATGTAATATATTACCTACAGATAAATACGAAGATTTTGCTGATTGTGATGTTATTGTTATCACTATTGGTGCCCAAGCTTCAGAAGGTCAAAGTCGTTTAGAGTTATTAAGCGATAATGCCGATATTATGCGCTCAACTATAAAAGAACTTGACAGAGTGGCGCCGAATGCTATTTTAATTATCATTAGCAATCCAGTTGATGTTCTAACACGGATTGCTATCAAGACCTCGACTCGACCAGAAAAATTAATAATTGGTTCTGGAACAGTTTTAGATACAGCACGAGTACGTTACCAGCTTGGTAAATTACTCAATGTTAGTAAACAGGATGCTAATATATATGTCATCGGTGAACACGGTGACACTTCGGTAATTGTTTGGTCCAATGCACTAATTGGCGCCATACCCGTAGAAAAGTTTCCGCTTCCTCAAGGTTCGTCTTTAGATAAAATTAAAGCTGAATATGTTAATACTACTCGTAAGCGTGCATATGCTATTGGTGAACGTAAAGGTGGTACTAGCTACGGTATCTCTACTGTAGCGGCTCAACTTGTAGATACTATTTTACGTGATGAGAAAAAAGTTTTTACTGTGTCAGTAAAAGCAGATGCCGAATATAAAATTGGTGGTGAAGTAGTTTTGGGTCTTCCTTGCATTATTGGTAAAAAAGGCATTGAGCGTAAACTATACATACCATTAAATCAAGAAGAACAGCACGCGCTCAAACATTCAGCACAAGAGTTAAATAAAGCTTATGAGTCTGTGATGTAATTAATTTTAATCCCCCTGACCTCCTGAATTTGGGGGGATGTAGAAAATATTAAGCAGCACAAAGTTAAATAAGTTTGGGGTGCTACCCATAACTTGAGATTTAGAGACGAACTAGCAGTAGTTACTCAGGAATATTTTGACAATCAATGGAAAGTAAAAAGTTTTTAACTATTTGGTCATAGTCGAATAAATGACCGTAAAACACTATGCATTACACCCTATAGAGACTTATGTCTATAACAATCACTAATGTTACTACAATTTTCAGCAATGTCAATAGCCTTAATAAAAAAATTTTTTCTTCGTGTTGTAGCGTTTTCTAAATAACCAAGCTTGGTGCCGCGCGCATTCTTGGAAAAGCATTTTAGACTAAAAGTTAGTATGATTATATATATAAGTTAGTTAATAAAATTTGATAATAAAACAGAATTATTTATTGATAAGTGATTTATGAAACTTGATAGTTCAATGATAAAAATTTTATTAAAGGCACACGTATCTCTTGCAGGCAAAGACATTTGATAAAAATGAATCTTTATTTTTTATACAAAAAAAAATTGGGACGCACTTACTCTACAATTAGAGAAAAAAAAGCTTGCAATATTTTCTTTATTTTTTTACGATAACTATTATTATTAAGAAAGCGAAAGTCTATTTTTACCAAGGCTTGAGCATCCAAATTATCTTCTCTTGTTTAAGCTTTCTACTCAAATTACATAAGGTTTTAACGTTGAGATAGCCAGCTAACTTTTATTACTTTATAACTTTTGTAAACTAATAACCTAACTTTTATTACTTTATTTTTATTACTCAAGAGCAAAATTAGTATTTGGCGCCAAAGTCGTCGTATTGTTATTAAGTATTGTTAGAAATAAGTAGCGAACATTTCTTTTTAAAGATTATATAAAGCTTTGTGCTAAAAAAAATACTCATGCTATTGTAGTTTGTACTGAGATACGTAACTTCTAGCAGAGTTAGTTAAGGTATATTGGCAATTTAGTAAATTGCACACCAATTAATATTGGCGAAAGCCATCTTGAAATAGAAAAAGGAATGAACAGACAGATACAACGTTCGCTTATTGCGAGCGAAGTTTTTTGAACTAGAAATAAATAATAAAAAGGAGAGCAAAATTCTCCTAACAACCTTGAAATTACTTCCACAGAGAGATTTTATGGAATTAGAAAGTATATTAACAGATGAGCTATTAATAGTTCAGAATGACGACATAGTGTCAATTTTTGGTGTAAAAATTCATAATTTTTCCATCGATAATGCAATCCGATACATGATGTTTTTGATAAAACACGAACAAGCTATCTGTAAGAGTATTTTTTTTGTTAATACCCACACTCTGAACCTCGCAGAGAGTAATCGCGGTTATCAAGACGTACTCAACTCTGCTGATGCAGTTTTTGGAGATGGAACTGGTGTGCGATGGGCAGCAAAATTACATGGTACTACGATGAAAGATAACTTGGTTGGAACAGACCTGATACCCAACTTTTTCAAGGAAAGCGCGGGTTTTGGCTATCGCTACTTTTTGTTAGGTGGACAGCCAGATATTATCTACGAAGCAGCCAACTATGCTTCTAGTCATTTTGCAGGCTGGCAAATGGTAGGTTATCACCACGGTTATTTTAGTGTTGAAGAGACTGCCGAGGTCATTGACAAGATTAATTCACTACGTCCTCATGTTGTATTAGTGGGAATGGGTAATCCGAATCAAGAATTATGGATTCATAAGCATCGTTCTCAAATCAAAGCTCCGATGGCGATTGGTGTCGGAGGACTTTTCCATTACTGGGCAGGCAGTTTAAACCGTTCTCCGCTCTTTTTAAGATTAATAGGTATGGAATGGTTAGGTATTTTGTTTCAGCAACCGCACAAATGGAAACGTTATTTTATTGGCAATTCACAGTTTTTATTACGTCTTGCTAAATTAGCTAAATCAAAAATATAGTAAAGAAGGAGATCAATATGACATCTAAAATTTGTGTAAGTATCCTCATCAATAACTATAACTATGCTGAATTCTTAGAATTAGCAATTGACAGCGCTTTAAATCAGACATACTCAAATGTAGAAGTTATTGTTGTTGATGATGGTTCTACAGATAATTCTTGGGAGATACTTAAAAAGTATGAAAATAAAATTATTACAATTTGTAAAGAAAATGGAGGACAAGCATCTGCTTTTAATGCTGGTTTCCGAAAAAGCCAAGGTGATATTATCTGTTTTTTAGATGCTGATGATGCTTTTCTGCCAGAAAAATTAGAAAAAGTCGTCAGAGCTTTTGAAAAATATCCAGATATTGGATGGTGTTTTCATCCCTTGAAGTTAATAAATGCAAATTATGAAATTATTGATTTACAGTCTTATCCAGATAAATCTGGTGTTTATGATGTGACATCACATATGAAAAGAGGTAAATTACGAGGTAAACTGCCATTAGAAAGTATTATTACTTCAGGTATGTGTTTAAGCCGTTTTCTATTAAAACAAATACTTCCAATGCCTGAAGAAATTAGAATTACGAGTGACGACTATATCAAGTATGCTGCTTTAGGCATGAGTAAAGGCTTTATTTTACTCGAAGAGTTAGCACACCAAAGAATACATGCTAATAATGCTTATACACGGCGCCCAGATAAAAAACAAGTTACTTCTGAAGTAGCCATACTAACTGCTTATAATTTAAAAGCTAAATTTCCATTTTTAGCTGCATTTGTTAATGAAATTTTTGCATATGGAATTGCTACTTATACAGATGTAGGGAGTAATCATGTTGATTTTAATAAAATTATTCATGAGTATACATCTTCTTTACCGATAATAGAAAAAATCAAAGTTATGATGCGAGCCAAAATTTACTCATTCTTGTTTTAGAAACATATGAAATTATTACAACGTCTAGAAGATAAATTCACAATTTTTTCTCTTTTATTTTTTACAGGAACTTTAGAGTTTAAAAGTTTATACGTAATACCCGAAGGAAATGATGTTCTTGCTAATCTTGATGATAGTAGTCCTTTGACTCCAATACTTTCGCTAATTCAACATAGTATATTTTTGGTTATAACGTTTCTGCTCATTTCACGGTGGAAAAGTACCATAATTACGATATTGCGTAATAAGTTTTTGATTTTTATTACCATACTGTTTTTCCTTTCTTTTTTATGGTCTGACCTGCCTGATTTTACTTTACGTCGCTCTTTTTCGCTTGTAGAAACCAGTTTATTTGGTGTATATTTAGCTTGTTGCTATACATTAAAAGAACAGTTAAAATTGATTGCTTGGTCGCTGGGTTTTTCAATTATCATTCACATTTTATTTACATTAGCTTTTCCTGGGTTTGGAATTGAATATGGTAGACATGCTGGTGCATGGAGAGGAGCTTTAGAACACAAAAACTTTTTAGGGCGCCTGATGTTTCTTAGTACTCTGATATTTTATATACAAAGACCAGAAACGAAAAAACAATCAATATTCCTCAAGCTAGGTTTGATTGCTTCATTTGTACTTGTTATACTTTCAACATCAAAAACTGCATTGCTTTCTAGCATTGTTTTTATAGCTATCCTTATACCTTTATACAGTACATTACAGTTTCATTTTATTAGCGCCACTCTAATTCAAAGTATTAGCCTTTTTGTAATTGGGTCTTTTGCAACATTTTTTATTAGCAATATAGATAGTATTGCAAATACTTTGAAAATTGACTTTACTCTTACTGGTCGAACAGACATTTGGGTTGCTGCTATGCATAAGCTTCAAGAGCGTATATGGTTAGGTTACGGTTATCAAGGGTTTTGGCGTGGTGATAATAATGGACCATCTGCCGATGTCCTCAAAATTATGGGTTTAGATGGTTATGCTCCTCACTCTCATAATGGATTTGTTGAACTAGCTTTGGCTAGTGGTTTAATTGGAATAGTAGTGTTTTCAATCAGTTTTTTCGTAACTTTGAGGCGTGCTTTAATCTTAGCCATTAACACAAAAACTAAAGAAGGTTTATGGTGTTTAGTATATATATCTTTTATTTCAACTTATAATCAAACCGAAATTACTTTAGTAGAACACAATTCAATATTTTGGGTTATCTATGTTGCCATTTCTCTATCTCATCTGTCATTATCTGCTTCGAGTCAGCATCAGAATTTAAAATTTCAACCTGCTAGTACATCATTTTTAAGTTAAGTAAAAAAATTGAGAAATTACTATATAATATATGTTAAAAAAAGTTATTAATAATACTATTTGGTTATCTCTCGAACAAATCTTGCGTTTAGGTTTAGGTTTTTTTGTTGGAGCTTGGTTAGCACGTTATCTTCAGCCACAGCAATATGGACTCCTTAATTACACAATGGGATTTGTTGGCTTATTTAGCCCATTAGCATATTTAAATGACCTTAACCAAATTGTTGTTCGAGATATTACACTTGAATCTAGCGATAAAAATGAAATAATTGGCACATCATTTACATTAAAGCTATTGGGTTCTTTAATAACAATTTTTTTGTCAACCGTAACAATAATACTATTACGACCAAACGACAATTTATCTCAATCTTTGATTATAATTTTATCGTTTTCGACAATATTTTATTCATTTAACACAATTGACTGTTGGTTCCAGCAGCAAATTAAGTCAAAGTACACTGTTATTGCTAAAAATATAACTTTTATATTTATAACCTTGGGGAGAATTTTGTTAATTTCTACCAATGCACCCCTAATAGCTTTTGCATGGGTCATGTTTGTAGAAGGCGCCTTAAGCTCTATCGCGTTAGTAATTGCTTACTATATAAGTGGTCAAGCTTTAACAAAGTGGAAATTTTGTTTTAAAAGAGCCAAAAAGTTATTAAAAGACAGTTGGACATTAATTCTTTCTGGTTTAGCAATATCAATATATTTGAGAATAGACCAAACGATGTTAGGTCAAATAATTGGAGACTATGAAGTTGGAATATACTCAGTTGCTGTTAGACTCTCAGAGCTTTGTTGTTTTCTTCCTAGCGCATTTGTCACCTCTGTGTTCTCATCTATTATTCAAGCCAAAGAGAAAGGTGACACTGAATTTTATCGTAGATTACAACAGTTATTCGACATTATGGTATTAATGGCTTATGGTTTTGCAATTCTGATGATTTTTAGCTCAAAAATATTAGTAAATTTAGTTTATGGTGAGCATTATGCGGCAACTACGAATGTTGTAGCGGTTCATATTTGGTCAATTATTTTTATGTTTCTTGGTTTTGCTAAAAATATATGGGTAATTGCTGAAAACCAAGGCGCCTATACTCTCACTTCTACAGTTATTGGAGCTATTATGAATATCTTTCTCAATTTATGGCTGATAGCAAGTTATCAAGCAATTGGCGCCGCCATAGCAACAATAATTTCTTATGGTTTTGCCGACTACATTAGCTGTTTATTCTATAAACCAGCCAGACCAATTTTTGGAATGATAACTAAATCATTAACACTTACTTCTTGTATATCCCGTATTTTGCGTAAATAAAATATACATTAATATGACGAAACCTACTATAATTTGCATAACACCCGTTAAAAATGAAGCTTCGATATTACATCGATTCTTAAAATGTACAAGCCTCTGGGCTGACCATATTATAATTGCCGACCAAAACTCTAATGATGGCTCTAAAGAAATTGCTTTAAGCTATCCAAAGGTAACACTTATAGAAAATAGTTCTAAGCAATTTAACGAACCTGAACGCCAAAAAATGCTGATTGAAGCAGCAAGAAAAATACCAGGACTTCGGCTTTTAATAGCTCTTGATGCAGATGAAATGCTTACGGGTAATTTTCAAGAATCTCCCGAATGGCAAACAGTTCTCAATGCATCTCCAGGAACACTCATCGAATTTGAATGGGTCAATATATTACCTGGATTTACTTCTTATTGGTCTCCAACAAATTGGTATTACCCATTAGGATTTATGGATGATGGAAGTACACACAGTGGTAATATAATCCATAGTCCCAGAGTACCTGAACCGATAAAAGCACCTAAAATTCGTTTGCAACGTATTAAGATTTTACATTATCAACATATTAACTGGGAAAGAAATAAGGTAAAACAAAGATGGTATCAGTGTTATGAAAGATTGAATAAACCAGAGAAAAGACTTGTAAACATTTATCGAATGTATCATAATATGAATGCCTTTCCTAAACATGAAATTCACTTTCTACCACAAGAGTGGTTATCTGAATATGAAAAGCATGGCATCGATATGACAAGTTTGTATCTCAATACTATATATTGGCAAGAACAAGAACTATTAGAATGGATGTCAAAATATGGTACTAAAAGACTTAAAGAAATAGCAATTTGGGACATAAATTGGTTAGAGATTGCTCAAAAATATCAGATTTACGTCGATACTGATTATCAAGACCCTCGTAATCATCTAGATAAAATTATTCATTACTGGCTAAAACAAACTCAACCTATTAAACACAATCTGTTCGTGAAAGTTATAGATAAATTACTAACATTGATAGGTTGGTAATTAAAAAGAATACTCAAAAATATAAAATTAGTATATGATTGATGTAACTATTTTTTTATCAGATTTAGGTGGTGGTGGCGCCGAGCGAGTCATGGTTAACTTAGCCAATAGCTTTGCTCAACAAGGTAAATCCGTTGACTTAATTTTAGTGTATAAAGTCGAGCAATATTTATCTCTACTTCATGCATCTGTTCGAGTTATTAACTTAGACTATTCAAAATTGCTCAAAAGCTTACCTTTTTTGATTTCGTACTTAAAAAAAGAAAAACCTAAAATTCTACTCTCAGCAATAGAAGACACAAATATTATTGCAATTTGTGCAACTAAATTAGCTGGGGTAAAAACAAAGGTAGTGGTTACAGTACATAATCATTTATCAAGCGAAGTTCGTCATGCTACGAATTTTAAGCGTAGATTTGTACCTTACTTTCTCAGGTACTTTTATCCACATGCTAGCTCAGTTGTAGCAGTTTCTAAGGGTGTAGCAGTTGATTTGGTCAAATGGACAGGGTTATCGTTAGATAATATTAAAGCTATTTACAATCCAGTTATTCCCCCTAATTTACAAACTCTTCTGCACGAAATCCCAAACCATCCCTGGCTAAATCAAAAACAATTGCCTGTGATATTAGGTATTGGTCGCTTAGACCCTCAAAAAGATTTTCCTACTTTGATTCATGCATTTGCACAGGTGGGGCGCCGATATCCTGCTAAATTAATCATTCTTGGAGAGGGTAGTCAGAGAAATAAGTTAGAACAATTAATCAATCAATTAAATTTAAGTTCAGATGTACATATACATGGCTTTGTGAAAAATCCATACGCTTATATGTCCAAATCATCTTTATGCGTTCTTTCATCAGCATGGGAAGGTTTTGGTAATGTGATTGTTGAAGCAATGGCAGTAGGAACCCCAGTAGTATCTACAGATTGTACAAGTGGTCCTGCTGAAATACTAGCTGATGGTAAATATGGAAAGCTGGTTCCGGTCGGAGATATTGAAAAAATGGCAGAAGCAATTATTGAAACGCTTCATAGTCCTTTAGATTCGCAAATTTTACAACAAAGAGCTAACTTTTTTACTATAGAATCAGCCACAGCACAATACGAGCAACTATTTTGTCAACTTAACTAGCCCAGAAACCGGGTTTCTACGATAAATCATCTTTTTCATAAATAGATTTGAAAAAGAAACCCGGTTTCTAAGGTTTCTAACTAATCTTATTAAAGGAGTATTTTAGCAGTGTTAATGTTTGTTATTCCTATCAAAAGCCCTAAAGTATCAACTTCCTGGTTTGAAGTATGTAGACTTTTTGAGCGTTGTCTTCGTTCTGTTTGTAATCAAACTTCATTAGATTTTCAAGTACTTGTAGTTTGTAACGAGAAACCTCAAATCGCATTTAATCATCCAAAAGTCAAGTATTTAGAAGTTGACTTTCCTGTACCATCTGCTGATTACTTTGCAAAAATGAATGACAGGTCGAACAAAGTAGTTTTTGGGTTGTTAGCTGCAAGCAAATTTAACCCAAGCCATGTCATGATTGTAGACGCTGACGACTGTATTAGTAAACAGATAGCGGCGTTTGTCAATAATAATCCACAGAGTAATGGTTGGTTTATAGACAAAGGTTACGAATATATAGATGGAAGCCAAAAAATCTATATTAGAAGAAAAAATTTTTACAAGATGTGTGGAACATGTAATATTATTAACTACAAACTTTTTACTTTACCTGAAAAGCAGAAGACATATTATGATATTACAGAATATGATGCTTTTCTTACAGGACACTCATTATCTAAGGAAATACTTGCAGAGCGGGGTACACCCATTCAACCATTACCATTTTCTGGCACTATTTATATTAGAGATAGATTCGGTGAAAGTGCTACTTTACAAGATGGGTGGTTAACTCGATTTAAACGTTATCCTAAAGAACCGTTGCGCGGTTTAAAAAGACTTGTGTTGGCGCCTATTAATGAGCAAAATGTAACAGAGCATATTCGCGAAGAGTTTAGTTTGCACCCTTTACAGTAATACTATTTATTCCGTTATTTTTTGGTAGTATTTTTTGGTAAATAGAATGAGCCAATATCAACTTAAAATCCTAATGGTAGGAGAATCTCCAACTCTAAGAGGTGGGATAGCTTCTGTACAAAAGATTATCTTAGAAAATACTTTTGACAATGTTATCTTTACACACTTAGCAACCGTCGAAGCTTACCCGTCAGACCCAACACTTCCAAAAGTATTTGTGTTTTGTCGAGCGATAGTAACGTTACTAATGCATTTAATCAAACGAGATATTGATTTGATTCATGCTCATATTTCAGAGCGTGGTAGCGTCTATCGAAAACTTATTGTCGCTTCTTTAGCTTTGCTTTTTCATACTCCCATTATTTTGCATACTCATGGTAGTGAATTTCACTTATTCTATGAAAAACAGCCGAGAATCATTAAATGGACAATGAATAATATATTTAGTAGATGTAATAAATTTCTTGTATTATCAGAAAGTTGGAAAAAATTTTATGTACAGCGAGTTGGGTTATCACCAGAGCAAGTAATTGTTATGCCAAACCCGGTAAAAATTCCATTACAGGCGCCCAAGCGTCAAGGCGCCGACAAGGTAAAATTTATTTCTTTAGGTCGTATTGGTGAGCGTAAAGGTTCTTTTGACTTACTTAGAGCATTTGCTTCTTTACCCAAAAATTTTCTTGAACGTTCAGAGTTAATATTAGCAGGAGATGGAGAAAGAGATACCGCTTTTAGTCTAGTTAAAGAGTTCAACTTAGAAAAGTATGTAACTATTTATAATTGGCTAGACTCACAACAACGTGATAAATCCCTTTTGGAGGTAGATGTATTTGTTTTGCCCTCCTACAACGAGGGATTACCAATGGCATTACTTGAGGCAATGAGTTTTGCTTTACCTGTTATTACAACTCCAGTTGGAGGAATACCCGAAGTCGTTACTCACAAATATAACGGATTATTAGTCCAACCAGGCGATGTTTATTTTTTATCAGAAGCGATTAAAAATTTAATTGAAGACGAAAGTTTGAGGCTTTGTTTAGGGCATGAGGCAGCTAAAAGTGTTATTCCTTTTAGTGCAGAAAAATATTGTCATTGCTTAAATAAAATATATCAAGTGCATAACAAATACTGACCAATAAAACAATTAATGGAAAATTTTTATGGTGGAATATAAAGAGTCTTTACAAGACATAGATTTACGAAAGCACTGGCTTGTTTTAAAACGTAATTGGCTACCAGCGGCAATTGTGTGGAGCTTGACTATTGGCGCCACAGTTTTTATTGCAATTTCTCAAGAACCTATTTATGAAGCTTATGGCAAGCTTCGTTTTAAAAAGCAAAATACTAATTATGCTCTTGTTACAGAAGCAGGAGAAAAACTTGGAAAATTAGATTCTCTAAATAGTAAAGATACACCATTGGATACAGAAGCAGAAGTAATACGTTCGGAACCAATTATTGATAAAACTATAGATAGCTTAAATTTGAAAACCCAAGAAGGTGATGCTGTACTATACGAAGATTTTCTAAAAAACCTTAAATTAGAAACGATTCGAGGAACAGATATTTTAAGAATTTCTTATAAAGATAAAAATCCTGAGAAAGCTCAAAAGATAGTTAATAGACTAATGAAAGTCTATATAGATAATAATATATTAACTAACCGGGGCGAAGCTGGCATTGCTAAAGGTTTTATTACTGAACAGTTACCGCAAACAGAAGCAAGGGTACACGGAGCAGAAATACAACTGCGTAAATTTAAGGAACAAAATAACATTGTAGACCTTGAGCAAGAAGCGAAAGCAACCGTAGCAGCAGTTGTTGATATAGACCAGCAAATTAATTTGACTAAGGTTGAAATTGAAAAAACAATGAGTTTGACTAAGGAGTTACAGAATAAAATAGGAATGAATTCAAAACAAGCCTTAACAAAAAATGCTTTAAATCAATCTCTTGCCTTACGACAGGTATTTGAAAAATTAAAACAGGTAGAAACTCAATTAGCGTTAGAACGAACTCGTTTTCTAGATGATAATCCAGTCATTATTGATTTGAAAGAAAAAAAAGCATCACTTCAGGCTCTTTTAAACCAGCAAGCCAAAGAAACCATTGGTTCAGATAAAGCATTATTATATAAAAATATTCAAATAGAAAGTATTAATCAGACAGGGAGTATACAAGAAAATTTAACCCAAAGCTTAGTTAACGCAGAAGCAGAAAAACAAGCTTTGTTAGGAAAACTTGCCTCTTTAACTGAAGTTCGTACTCGATATAAACAGCGGGTTAATTCTTTACCACAATTAGAGCAAGTACAAAAAGAGTTACAGCGAAAAGTAGATGCAGCTCGGACAAGCTATGAACTTCTGCTAAAAAATCGTGAGCAATTGCGCCTTGCTGAAAACCAAAATTTAGCTAATGCACAAATTGTGAGTCCCGGCATCGCTATAAAATTTCCTGTTGGCCCTGACAGAAAGATAATTTTTGGGGTAGGATTTGCCCTTGGAACTTTACTTTTTATAATAACTGCATTCGCTTTAGAACTGCTTAAATTGTCGATAAAAAGAACCGAAGATGTAAAAAGTAAAGCATACACTAATTAACGTTGATTATAGAAGTATAAATCATATCAAACTCGACTGAGAAATTATTTAGACATTTAATTTAGACATTTAATTTAGACATTTAATTTAGACATTTAAACATTATGGAAATTATGGTATCTAATATTTTATCGGTTATTGACATTAAACCAGATTTAAGGTCAGCCAAAGTTCCTCAAATTCAGCGAGGGCTTACAGTCAGATTACTTCGAGTCTTGACGTTATTACTATCAGATGCGTTGTCATTAGCTTTTGCGTGGGAGTTAGCTATATATTTTGGAACTCCAATTCAATCACCGTGGACACAAGAAGCGTCTTTTTTGCTGCTGAATGTCACAGTTGCACTTAGCATATTTATTACGTCAGGTTTATATCAAGCAGGTCTAAATCGTCGGAACTATACTGGCATTATTAAAGCGATTTCGCTATCTTCGGTTCTGCTGCTTCTAATTGGCTTTCTTTACGCTCCTAAAGTATACGTCTCACGCTCAATTTTTCTACTCTCTTGGTTATTATCTATAATCTTCAGTTGCACCTCTCGCTTCCTCTTTGATAAGAGTACCAAACTTCTTCGTAACAAAGGCGCCGTGCGTCATGCAACCTTCGTAATTACAGAAGTCGAAGAACAGCAAGAGCAACTTCGTGTGATTGAAAAAGAAAATTGCTACATAATTCAAGGTATTGCTGATTCGAGTTGTTTGGATTTAGCGAATCGCGAACAAACGTTTTTGTATCTGCGCGAACTCGGTGTTGTCGAAGCTTTTGTATCTTGGAGTTCTATCAAAAACCGCTTATATGTTTGCTGGCACTTCTACACGGCTGGCATTACAATTCGTATACTCCCAGGCAAGCGCGAAATACATCATCCTAAATCTCAAATCTGGATGCTTGGCGACCTTCCTTGTCTAACAATTCCGGCGCCTATTCTTGCAGGCAGCGATTTTTGGATAAAAAGAATCTTTGACTTGGCTTGTTCAACAATTCTATTACTCGTGTTCTTACCACTCTATATAAGTATTGCCATACTTATCAAACTAGACTCTCCTGGGCCAATCTTCTTCAAGCAAGACCGAGTGGGACTGCACAGCAAAAAATTCAAAATCTGGAAGTTCCGAACAATGGTGACAAATGCAGAAAAGCTACAAGCTGCACTAGAAGCAAAAAACGAAATCAAAGACGGTGTACTGTTTAAGTTGAAAGACGACCCACGTGTTACCAAGGTTGGTAAGTTTCTACGTCGCTACAGTCTTGATGAATTACCACAGCTATTTAATGTTGTACTTGGCGAAATGAGTCTTGTTGGTCCGCGTCCACTTCCTCTACGCGATGTAGAACGCTTCAAAAAAACACATTTTATTCGTCAAGATGTGCTTCCAGGTATTACAGGTTTATGGCAAGTATCCGGACGTTCGGATATAGAAAATTTTGAAGAGGGAGTGAAATTGGATATTAACTATATTCAAAATTGGTCAGTCTGGCTTGATTTGAAAATTTTGTTCAAAACTGTTGGTGTTGTATTGAACAAGACTGGCGCCTATTAATTTATATACAGACATGCCATATTAAATAGAGAATCTAAGTTTTAATTAATTTAGACGAGTAATAAATATATCAGGTTGTATTGCGGATGTTGATGATTGTGTAGAAATTGACAATGTTGATAACTGGAGATTAGTGTTTACTCCTATAGATGTTATGGAAGAGTTTTGTCCAAAATGCGAATATATTAAGTTACCCAGGTAGGTTAGACGTCTCGCCTGACTGCACAGGCAAGATGCCTATGCCACAATAATTGTAATATTTTATACAAAGACCAGAACTTAGCACCAATTAAAGATAATTAAAATCAGAATTCTAAAGTCAAAAATTGAATTTACCTAACTGGCAACTTACAGCGCATAGGTTTCTTGTTTCTCTACCTGTTTAAGCGCTGCGAGTTTTTGTCGTAGTTGTGTTCGCACTTCATAGCGGTAATTAAAGAAGTGTTCACCAACACCTAATACTGTTAGATAATCGTAGACAAGACGGGGTTTGGAAAGCATCACTTGTAACAATTGCCACCAATAAAGTAACCTTGTGGAACGTACTAAACCCTGGCGCCAGCAGATAGCGCTAAACATACGAATTTCATGCCAAGTTATAGGACGGTTAGTTTTACCTCGCCAACCGTTCATCATCATAAAGTGGCGGAATGTACGTTTTAAATAAGGCATTGGTTCGTAAATGTTCCAAAAAGCATCTATGTACTCTTCGGTAATTTCTTCCACGGGACGTGTTGGTACAAAATTCATTATTGCACCTTGGTGAAATGTTCCTAACCCGTCAACGAGGCGCCCTTCTTTTTGTAAACGGTTCCACATTGCGGTGTTTTGTAGAGCTTGCAGCAAGCTAAACTGCCCTTGAGGAATACCAGTTTCTTCAATAAACTCGCTAATACGCTGACCTGCACCTGGACGTTCGTTATCAAAACCCATAATAAACCCAGACATAATCTGTAATCCCATCCGCGTAATTTTGTGACAGGACTCTATTAAGTCATTGCGGGTATTTTGGTTTTTGTGAATGCCTAAAAGACTATCGGTATCAGGTGTTTCGATACCCATAAACACCATCGTAAACCCAGCTTTCACCATCAACTCTATTAACTCGTCGTCCTCTGCCAAATTCAACGAAGCTTCCGTTAACAGAATAAACGGGTAGTTATGTTCTTCCATCCACGGAATAAGTGCTTGTAAAAATATCTTGGCATTGCGCTTGTTGCCGATAAAATTATCATCGACGATAAATACATATCGGCGCCAGCCTAAATCATACAGAACTTGCAATTCCCGTAACATCTGTTCAGGTTTTTTGGTACGTGGTTTACGTCCATACAAGTTAATAATGTCGCAAAATTCACATTGAAATGGGCATCCACGGGAAAATTGCACCGTCATTGCCAAATACGCATCTAAGTCAAGTAAATCAAATCGTGCAATTGGTGTTTGAGTGACATCCGGTTTTTCGCTTGCTCTAAAAATACCGCTTTCATCACCTCTTGCTAGCGCTTCCAAAAACATTGGAATAGTACATTCGCCTTCATCTAAAATTAGATAGTGGGCGCCATACGTTAAAGGAAATTCTGGTACAGATGTTGGGAAAGGACCACCAACTGCAACTTTTTTACCCAAAGCAACACCTTTTTGAATCAACTCAGAAAAATCTTGCTTCTGAATAATCATTGCAGAAATGATAACAATGTCGCACCACACCCAATCATCATCAGTTTCTAAACGAACATTGCGGTCTACAAATCTAATTTCCCAATCCTTGGGC
Source organism: Calothrix sp. PCC 7716 (assembly GCF_019977735.1). Taxonomy (GTDB): domain Bacteria; phylum Cyanobacteriota; class Cyanobacteriia; order Cyanobacteriales; family Nostocaceae; genus Dulcicalothrix. The sequence continues at coordinate 4,527,662 of NZ_AP025018.1, forward strand.
AACATTGCCGCTACTGTTATAATTCCCAATGGTGAATTCGTTGAGCATAAATTAGCCAAGTTGAGCGTTTCTTGGTAAGACCAAAAAGAATTTGGCATTATAGGCCAGAGAAGTAAAGCTTTCATACTACATACTCCGGAGTATCAAAAATACTTACCCTTCACCTTACTGCTAACGTGGCTAACAAGAATTTAAGTTTTATATAGTTTTGTGAATAAAATTTCGTATTCTAAAGACCTGGCGAGTAAAAAGGTAGTGGAATTTTAACATAATAAGCTTTTACTATATAATTTTTACATACTTAAGTGCCAATAAATACGTTTATAGTTAATTTTGGCACCGAATGATTGTTCGTTGCATTTTAGACATAGTTAATTATAATATCTGACTCAAACACTACAAAATTTCTTGCTTGCAAGAAGATAAGATTGCCGAGTACTAATAGTTTCATGACTTAGGTGACGCTAACCAATGACCAAACAATTGCGAATTGGATATGCTACGTTTTTACTAGCAACAACAAAAGCACTGAAATGATTAAACACTTAATCAGAGGCGCCATCGTGTTAGCATTATTACACTTTTCCAGTATAATATTAAAAATGCCTAGTGCGGTGTATGCTATATGATAAAAAAAGTAATCGTTAAAACAATCAATGGTAGGTAATATACCAAAGCTTTTGTACCTTGATAACCAGCATACCATCAAGACTACGCTCGCAAAGGAATCAAAACAGGCGTTAGGTGTTCTTGAATGCCATGCATGAGAATCGCACTACAACCCAATTTGTAAGCAAACTCAATCGAATGTCCTGCTCCTAAAGCATCATAAAATCCAACTGCAAATTCAATAGCTGCTTTATCACCAATTGCTTTATTCATACCAATAACATAGTTAATATGTTGGGCAATTACAAGAGCTTGTACCTCCGAGTAACAACCATTCAATACTACACAATCAATTTGGTCTTTAAATAGTGCAAATAAACTAGCTAGCGCTTCTCCACTTACTAATTTAGGTTCTCCCATTTCATTCTCAAAAACTAAACCTTCTTCTCCTGCACCATGTCCCGAAAAGTGAATAATATTAGGTTTAAAATCTAATATTGCTCGTTGAACGTCTCTAGGACGTACTGTCAACTTTTGCTCCAGTTCAAAATGGTCACGCATTTGGGAGTATCGCAGTCCTTCTGTAATATCTCGCAATTCTTCATTTAAACGTACAGGCGCCGTACCTTTTGGGTTGCTAGCTAAAAATAATACTTTTTTAATGCCAGTATTTTCATGAGATGATATAGAAACAGGAGTTTTCGTTGGAACTACTGATGGTCTTGTTTGTAACTTTTCAATCTCGCGTGCAACCTCTTGAATTTGACTTTGAATCTCCTTTATTTCCTGCTCTAACTGAAAACGAGTACCCGCATCAACCTTAATAATTTTTTCTCGCTGTAGAAATATAAGCTTATTCTGTAACAAATCGTAATTATCTTGTAGTTGTTTTAAAATATCAGGCGCCATCGTTGAGTCTCCTATTACTGAGTAACTAGGATACATGATAAAAGACAAGGCGAACGCAAAAATTACTAAATATATTTTTCAATATGATATAAAGTACATTAAAAATTCCGTTTAATCCAGAAGCCAATACCCAGAGCAGCAAGTCCAGCAGAAGTTATGTACTTGCAGATCTGAACAAAAGGTGATTGGTCTCCACCGAACGTCTGGGGAGATAATGCCACAAAACTAGTAAAGGAGAGAATTACAGCAAATGTATTAATTCCCCAGTTATTAACAAATACCCTTGATATATTGAAATCTTTAAAGCCGTAAACACCTATAGCAGCAAGTCCAGCAGAAGTTATATACTTGCAGATCTCAACAAAAGGCGCGCTGTCTCCACCGAACTCCTGGGGAGATAATGCCACAAAACTAGTAACAGATAGAATTATGAGAGTAAAACCAATTACATAGCTTTTCCAGTTTTTGACAAATCCTCCTGATTTATTGAAAGACTTAGAGCAAATATCAAAACTAATTAGTCCAAATATAAAAGATGTTATATATTTACATACTTGAACCAAAGGAGCTTGGTCTCCACCGAAAGTTTCGGGAGATAATGCCACGAAGGTAATAAAGAATAGAGTTATAAATAAAATTGTGCAAATTGTAATGGATATCAATTTCTTTATATATATATTCCAACTGAATCTAATCTGCTTAAGATTTGCTTTCAACTGTTTAGGTATAGGCAAGTTAACCCCTTCAACACAAATTTTTTTCTCTGTTGTAAGTAAGCTATCCAGTTGAGAAGAAGCTGACTCTAAATTACCACGAGCAAATTGCTCCATCGCACAACCATACGTTAACAACGGTTGAAATTGAGCTAATGGTTCAGCCAATGTGTTAGTCAACGATGCTACTTGTATTATATTAAGGCTATCACTTTCCTTTAGTTGTGAAAATGTTAACGCCAATTCACGAGCAACCTCGTTAGGACGTGTATATGCTAAAGCTGTCCACCTTTGAGTTTGGGCAAAATTTTGAATATCGGGGTCGTCACTATAAAGTTGTTGATTCACATAGGCAAGTAAAAAATCTGATAGTTCATTAATTCTATGAAGTCCAAATTTTTCATCTCCTTTAAGCTGTTTTAATAGCTCATTACGTACAGCCAAATCTATCTCATAAAGTTCATGTCCTACCTCATGACACAAACTAGAAAGGAGTAAATCCGATACAGCTATCCAAGGAATGTTGAGAATTTGACCGTTAATATCTAATTGGAAATTAGCCCATAAACGATATAATAAATCTGGTGTAAGTGCCAATGGGAAAGCAGCATGGTAAGCTAAAAATAAGTGAGCTTTTCCAAAACGTCTCTCAAAAAATTTTATCCGTTGCTGGACAATCTCAGGTCTAATTCTACCCATATTCTCTACCCTGTAGCACATTAATGGCATTTTGCATACCTCGACGACTAACTTCAAACATCGGCGCCAAACGTGCTATATCCAAGGCAGTTGTTCCCGACCAACGCTCTTTTGGCACAGGATTTAACCAAGCAATATAACGTACTCGTTTCTGGAGCTTGCTAATAAATTCCCTAGTCAAATTAAATCGTTCTTCGCTATAACCACCACGAGCAGCACCAGCATCACTAAAAATCAGAACTTCTGTTCTATCGGAGCCTTCATAGTTGAGTATATTAGAAATTAATTCTGCTTTTTGATGGCTAGGGTCATTATAAAGATAATCGCCTGGACAATTATGAAAGTAGTAAACACCAACTTTACCCAGATGCCTACCACCCAATAATGTTTCTTTAAACCGACGTGACAATGCATGAAAAGGAACCATTGAGCCATCTTGGTCTATTAATAATAGTAATTCCACCTTATTAACCAGACGTGGTACAAACACAGGACTAAGCAGTAAACCCTGCCTTCCAATCTGCTCAACTGTTGCTTCTACATCTAACTCTGTCATTTGCCCTTCACGCATCATACGACGTAAATAGCGCCAATTATGCTTCATTTGTCGTTCAGTAACAGGAAATAAATTACCACTAAGAATAAAGCGATAATCTATAATCTTCTGATTTTTAATCATAGATTGCAATACTGCTTGAACTACTTGTATTTCATCTTCTACTATTTGTGTTGATTCTAAAGGCATAGTAGATTTTACTATCTTTTTTTGTGCAATACGCTCTTCTCTATTACGCTTAAATATCTGTTGATAAACCACATATATGGGTATTGAAGTTCCAATGAAAATCAATGCTAAATTAATTGAATTTATCATAACAACATCTTGATTTTGCACTGGCTGCTGAGGCGCCTTTTGTACCTGTTGCGTATCTACAAAAATAAATTTTAAAGCAAATCCAATTCCAATTATAATAAAAAATAAACTCGCATAATTCCAAAATTTATTAAATTGATTCGGAAGTTTTTTAACGAAATTTTTATTATAAAATTTTTTCACTGATTTTTTGGAGTTAGAAGCAATATCCTCGCCACCGATAACTTCTTCAAAATGAAACTCAAATAGTGCCTTTTCTTCGTTAGACTTTACCCACAAAGTCTGACACAACCTTTTCAAAGCAGCTTTATCCCTAATCCCAAACCCACCTTGTAAAGACTTTAAAACTAACTTATACTCATCAATGCCAAGAGGTAAACCAGCATCTTGTAACCTAGTAAATAGTTCCAGTAAAGGTAAATTACTAACGTCCACGACTCCCCCTCAAATAACGCACATGGTCTTCCCAAGTCTTCAACAAAACCCCCGCATAAGGTAACTTCCCATCCAACTTTCTCAAAACCTCATCTTCAGGATACTTTCGCAACACCCGAAACCAATCAATCAACTCGCTAGTACTAACTTTCTTCCCCGCTTCCCCTTTATCCTTCCCCATATCATCACGCAACTGTAAAAATCTTGCCACAGCTTTATCTATTAAAACTTGCGGCGCCGCAGGAAAGTGACTATTAACAATTTCGACCAACTTTGGAATACTAGGAAACTCAACATAATGAAACAAACATCTCCGCAAAAAAGCATCAGGTAAATCTTTCTCATCATTACTAGTAATAAAAACTATCGGTGGAGCTTTTGCTTGAATACTTTCCCCAGTTTCATCAACAATAAACCGTTGCTCATCAAGTTCCAACAGCAAATCATTCGGAAAATCAATATCAGCCTTATCAATTTCGTCAATTAACACCACCGTGCGTTGCGTATTCTGAAACGCGCGTCCCAAAGCTCCCCACTGTACATAAGAAGCCGGGTCACTAATGCGTGGTATATCCTCATCCTTAATCACCCTTCCTGTCGCAGCAAGTTGAGCATCCCTCAATCTACTCACAGCATCAAAAGTATAAAGACCATCCTTCGCACGAGTAGTAGACTTAATATACCAAGCTTCTAACGGTAAACCCAACTCATAGGCAACAGCGCGTGCCAACCGAGTTTTACCGCATCCCGGTTCACCCTTCAGTAACAGCGGACGCTCCAAATAAATCGCTAAATTTACCGCCTCAATTAACTCCTCATAAGGTAAATAAGGATACATTAATTGCCCCGAAGCATCCCTTTCACCCAATTGCGGCTGTACCTTACCCGTATACTCAAATTGCTTAGTCACAGTTTTAACCACCTATCCTTAGCTTCATACCAATTACACTCACAGCGGTCGCATATTTCCGAAAACGCCAACTCAGGAATACCATTATCACTATTTTCTAAAATTTCTTGTATTAGCTCATCCTTTCGACTAATTACATCAATAAGAGGTAACTTATCAAATTCCATCTCCACCACATCCAACCACTTATCCAACTCATCCTCACAAAAAGGATTAATAACAGGTAACTTCACAGGCGCCCTAGCTTCCCAATTTGGCTCAATTTTCTCAACAAATAAAGTCTCGCGTGTTCCCACACAACCCTCATAATCTACCAAAAACATTAAAAGACTATATTTTCTCATGGAGGGCGCCGACTCTCGTGCTTGCATCGCCAACGGTAGCCAAAACTCCTGAATCAACTGCTGTAAATAATTTTCCGGCATACAATCAACATCATGAAAAATCAGAACAACATTTTGTGTTTGCCACCATTGATAAACACAATCAATTATGGACGTTGGAGAATTTTGTCTCCGTAAACCACAACGTCCCCCCAACTCGCGCCAAAGCGTAAAAATATCGATTCTACGTCCAATACGATGAAGCTCAACAGGTAGAACCTTACTACTAGTAGCATTATTAATATGTTGACTAACCAAACGATTCAACAGCCAACGCTGCCCACAATCAGGAGAACCGTGAATCAGAAACGCACCAATCGACTGCTCTCTAATAAACCTTCTAAACGCTAAAATCTGACTCCCATAGCCCAACTTAAGTAACGCTTTATACAACTCATGACTATTAACCGTACAACTAATACTTTCAATCTGCTGCCTAATAGTTTCCCGTTCTGCCGAAGCCTCTTCAATTTCCTTACCAAGCTGAAACAGTACCAAAGGGTTTGCCTCAGTAAACTTCTTACCCTTGAGAAACAAAATCTTCTCGTCGAGCAGTTCAAGTAGTTTAACCAATTCCTCACGTTGATTCATGTAACTGTAAACACATGGATTAACAGATAGTTCCCGTAAAGACACCTCAAGTTAGCTTGATTCTATACCAGCTACACTAACAGCACACCCCATTATAGATTTATACCAAAATTACTTACTCTCTAAAATACGCATCTTAGTATTTATCGCTACAAATTGAACACAAACATAATAATAGGAGTGCAATCTTAAATCCACAGCCACGCAACCTAAAAAATCTTACGCTTATTATTAAAGCACCAGTTGAACCAAAAAATATTTAGAACAAATTATCCATATAGAATTTAATAACTAATTGTGAATATTACGTAAAATCTAGTATCCTATTCCCTCAGTAAGAGGAACTAGCTCATGACTGATAAGCAAATAAAGCCAGACATACGCAAGCAATTGCGTGAGAATTACGAGCAGCTACAAAGCAAAATTTTATACCTGGAGAATAAAAAAATAAAGAATTCTGACCCAAGTAGAGGTTTTCAATTAGATGAGGAAATTAAAGAGCTTAATGTAAAACTTTATGAAGTGGAAACTCAGATTAAAAATTTTGATACATTAACTGAAATAGGCTTCACCTCCAATGCTCAATACCTCGCTCTAATCCTCGACGTTCGGTAGCTTCTTCCCACTCAGCATATGCTTTTGATACTATCATCATGAACTCCAAGTCTTCAACCTGAATGTGGTTTTAATCCTATAGTAACTTTCCATGCTTATAACAAGCGATTTTACTGCTAAACTAAATAAACTATATAGTACTATTGAAACCAAATTCCTTACTTAAATTTAAAAAGATGAAAATTACACCTGAAGGACAAGTAACTATTCCTGCTGAGATACGAGAGAAATTAGGGCTTTTACCGAATACTGAAGTCGAATTTGAACTTATTGGGGATGTGATCTACTTAAAAAAAGCTAATTCAAATCTTACTAGGGGCGAAAAACTAGTGGAAATGATGCGAGGTAAAGCGACAGTAAAAATGACTACCTCTGAAATTATGTCACTAACGAGAGGAGAAGAATGAAAGAAATACTGGTTGACAGCAACGTTATTCTCGATATTGTCACAGAAGACCCAAATTGGTTTGATTGGTCAGCAAATAAACTAGCTGAATATGTACAGTTAACTCAGCTTAATATTAATCCTATTATTTATGCCGAAGTGTCAACCGGGTTTGAAAAAATAGAAGAACTAGAAGCTGTCTTGCCTATCAATATTTTTCAACGTTTAGATTTACCTTGGGAAGCAGCTTTTTTAGCATGAAAATGTTTTATTCAGTATCGTAAAAAAGGCGGAACAAAGCAGTCTCCTTTACCAGACTTTTACATCGGCGCCCATGCAGCAGTTAAAAATATGATGCTTTTAACCAGAGACGTTAATCGCTACCGTACTTATTTTCCAAACTTAGAACTTATAGTTCCAGAATCTTAAATATGACTGTAGTAATACCTGCTTACTATAGAAAAGGTTTTATTGGATTAGGCGCCCCTTTAATGCCAAAATTATATTTGCTTTGTAACGGCAACGTTACAAATGACTCTTTATAATAGCTAAATTACTAAATAAAAGGCTATGGGCAGGCAACGTATTCTTTCTGGAGTTCAACCAACTGGTAACTTACATCTAGGTAACTATTTTGGCGCCATTCGTAATTGGGTGGAAATTCAAGACCAGTTCGATAATTATTTTTGCGTGGTGGACTTGCACGCTATTACCGCACCCCACAACCCGGCAACGCTGGCAAGCGATACATATACTATTGCGGCGTTATATTTGGCGTGTGGTATTGATTTACAGTACTCCAATATTTTCGTGCAGTCGCATGTATCTGCCCACAGCGAACTAGCTTGGCTACTTAACTGTATTACCCCAATGAACTGGCTTACTGATATGATTCAGTTCAAAGAAAAAGCTATTAAGCAAGGGGAAAACGTAGGTGTTGGGTTACTCGACTATCCTGTGTTGATGGCTGCGGATATTTTGCTGTACAACGCTGATAAAGTACCTGTGGGTGAAGACCAAAAGCAACACCTTGAATTAACGCGCGATATTACAGACCGTTTCAACCATCTATTTGGTAAGGGCAAAAAAGTTTTAAAGTCTCCTGAGCCAATGATTCGTAAAGACGGCGCCCGTATAATGAGTCTCACTGACGGCACTAAAAAAATGTCGAAGTCAGACCCTGCTGAAGGTAGTCGCATTAATTTACTTGACTCACCCGATGAAATTACCAAGAAAATCAAACGGTGTAAAACTGACCCGATACGCGGTATTGTCTTCGATGACCCTGCGCGTCCCGAATGTCAGAATTTGCTGACAATATATATGTTGTTGTCGGGCAAGGCAAAACAAGATGTAGCGGCAGAATGTGCGGATATGGGATGGGGAGATTTTAAGAAGTTACTGACAGAAACAACGATAAATGCCCTGAAACCAGTTCAAGACAAGTACGCCGAAGTTATGGCAGATAAAGGTTATTTGGAGTCGGTGTTACGTGAAGGGCGCCAAAAAGCCGAAGTTGTTGCAAACCAAACTTTAAAAGACGTAAAAACAGCAATGGGGTATTCTCTGCCACAATGAGCTTTCCACTTGGGGTCAAGTTGTGTTACAGCTGTACTTAGAGTGAAAATGCTCATTGTTATGCTTGATACACTAACACCAATTACTCCAGTTAAAGTCAGTTCATTTCGTGCTGCTGCTAGGAACGGCGAGTTTCTAGTAACAGCAGAGGTTTGCCCACCGAAAGGAGGTAATCCGCAACACATGCTCCAAATGGCGGCGACCCTTAAGGGGAGGGTTCATGCCGTCAATATCACCGATGGTAGCCGTGCTGTGTTACGTATGTCTCCGCTAGTGGCGTCAGCAATTTTACTTCAAAATGGTATCGAGCCGATATGTCAATTTGCATGTCGAGACAGGAACCGTATTGGATTACAAGCTGATTTGATGGGCGCCCATGCATTAGGAATTCAAAATATCTTAGCTTTAACAGGCGACCCTGTAAAAGCAGGCGACCACCCCGACTGTAAAGCTGTCTTCGACCTCGAAGCAGTGCGTTTGTTACAGGTTATCCAAAAACTCAATTTAGGAGTAGATTATAACGATAAACCCCTGACCGATGGGGCGTTAGATTTATTCGTAGGCGCCGCAGTAGACCCGCAATGTAAAAGTTGGTCGGGGTTGCAAAGTCGGTTTGAGAAGAAAGTAGAAGCAGGCGCCCAATTTTTCCAAAGTCAGCTAATCACCGATTTTGAAAGATTGGAAAAATTCATGGATACCATAGCTGCTGGGTGTAATAAACCCATACTCGCCGGAATATTCCTGTTGAAATCAGCTAAAAACGCCGAATTCATCAACCGCGTAGTACCAGGAGTAAATATACCTCAGCACATCATCGATAGGTTAGCGCAAGCCAAAGACCCCTTAGAAGAAGGGGTAAAAATTGCTGCTGAACAAGTACAAATTGCGCGGCAACTCTGCCAAGGCGTGCATATGATGGCAGTCAAGCGCGAAGATTTAATTGCACCAATCTTAGATATGGCTGGGGTTGTAGCAGTTAAGTAAGGTAAGTAACATTTTTTAAATATGGCAGCTATTTGATTATGGCTGCTTTTTTATTGATATCATTTAAATAACATGGCACTTGTAAATGATTCGTAAAAAATGATGCCTATGTAACGAACCACAAAGGACACAAAGGGCACAAAGGGAAGAAATGAAAGTAAGGGAATATTAATATAAATTAGTTTATTTGAGTTAATCATTCTTTTTAGAAGATAACATTGCTATGGGAGAGAGTGCTGTGAATAGTTTTAAGGAACTTGATACAAAAGATTTAGAAGAGGATATGGCGTTAGAAGATATTGAACTAGATGAAGAAGAAATAAACGAACCTTTTGACCCTACTCAAATTAGAGTTGATACTAGGCAATTTACAATTAGCTCTATTTTAAAAAAAATAGAATTTGATGAAATTGAGCTTCAACCAGAGTTTCAACGCAAATTAGTATGGAATAATATTGCCAAAAGTCGATTAATTGAATCTGTATTGATTCGCATCCCCATACCTATATTTTATATTGATGCAAGTAGTGATAAGTGGGTCGTAATAGATGGTTTACAAAGATTTAATACTTTTAAGGAATTTATAATAGACAAAAACCTTAGACTAACAGGCTTACAGTCATTTACACAATTCAATGGGAAGACATATAATGAATTACCACGTAATTATCAGAGGCGCCTAGAAGAAACAGATATTACAGTAGTACTAGTAGAAAAAGGTACGCCGAAAGAGTTTAGCAAAGCGCTATTTGAGCGTATAAACACAACTGCCTCAGCATTATCAGCACAAGAAATACGTCATGCAGTAAATCAAGGCAAAGCGACAAAATTATTAGAAATTTTAGCAAACTCAGTAGAATTTAAAGATGCTACCGATAATGGAATAAGTACTTATAAAATGTTAGATCGTGAGTGTATACTAAGAATTTTAGCTTTTATGATTTATCCAAATATTGCGGATTTAAATATCAAAAGTATAAAAAAACTACTAGATGAAGCAATACACAAAATTAATTCAATGTCAGATAAGGAGGTTGATTTATTGAAAAATAATTTTTTGTCTGTTATGAAAATAGCTATAGAAATTTTTGGTAGGGATGCTTTCCGTAAAATATATAGTAATAAATCTACAAGGAATCCAATCAATAAAGCTTTGTTTGAAGCTTGGTCTATTAATTTGTATAAATTGAATCATAAAGAAGTAGAGCTTCTAAAGCTTCGACGAGATTATTTAATCATCAAAATAAAAGATTTAACTGATAAAGAAAAGTTTGATGATTCAGTCTATAGAATTACTGGTAATATAAAAGATGCATTACGTAGAATAAACGATATTGAACAAATAATTAAATCAGTATTAGTATGATACATTCATTAAAATTACAAAATTTTAAACCTTTTAAAGAGCAGTTGCTTGAGTTTCGTCCGCTAACGTTATTATCTGGACTTAACGGAATGGGAAAATCATCAGTATTACAATCATTATTATTGTTAAGGCAATCATATCAGCAGAGAGTTTTACAACGTGGGCATTTAGCTCTGAATGGTGATTTAGTTCGTATAGGAACAGCCCAAGATGCACTTTTTGAAGGCGCCGAGGAAGAATTTATTAGCTTTGAGCTTTCTGTTAAGCTACATAAAGAAGAAACAATGTGGAAGTGGCGTTTTGCTTATGACCAAAAAGCCGATGTTTTGCGAAGCGAAAGCGTTCCAAATACCTCGGAAATACATGAATTTTGCCTTTTTGGAGATTACTTTCACTACCTTCAAGCAGAAAGAATGGGCCCAAGAAATGTATATGAAATGGCTGATGACATGGTTCGTCAACATTTTCAGCTTGGAACAGCAGGTGAGTTTACAGCACATTTTTTGAGTTTGTTTGGAAACTGTCATATCAACACTGTCGGACTTCAAAAAAGAAATAATCAAAGATTGAATTACACTTTTGAGCGTCCTAGTCAAGATATGTTAAGGCAATTACGCCATCCAAACGCAAAATCACCTGAATTAAAAGATCAAGTGGAAGCATGGATGGGTGAAATAAGTCCAGGTACAAGGATTTATATTACCTCAAATACAGATATTGATTTAATTAGCGTCCAGTACTCATTTGCAATGGGAAACGATATTAGTAACAAATATCGCGCAACCAATGTTGGCTTTGGAATCTCCTATACATTACCTATTATTGTTGCACTACTTGCACTTAGAACTTTGGGATAGGAGAGAAGAATTTTTTCCGAATCTAGATTTTTGTGATTCTGTAGCTAGACAACTACAAAGTATTTTAAATGGGCAATTAGAGTTACAAGCAGTTGTTGACACGTTATTTACAATTCAAGAATGTTGCAGTACATGGCAAACAGGAGCTTTTAGTTTAAAAAATTACTCACTTGATGAGTCAGGAGAAAGCGAGTCAACCTTAAATCAGTATGCTAGAGAAAGAACTTTTACTTGTCCTGACGGGCAGAGGCGTTTATTTGAGCGCCATGTTAAATTACGATTTTGTAACTGGCGCATTCATTTCTTTGCAGAAAAACCAGGAAAAGTAATTATTGGTTATGTCGGCCGCCATCTGCCTACGGTAAAGTATCGAACATAATAGAATAAATTCTCTCCTCATAAGTAAAATTGATATAAGACACGGGAGCGAAAAACAATCATGGCTACGGTAGTTAAACCCATAACTTTAGAAGAATTTCTGCAATTACCCGAAACTGAACCGGCTTCTGAGTACATTAATGGACAAATTAGTCAAAAACCTATGCCACAAGGAGAACACAGCCGACTTCAAGGTAAACTTGTTTCTACTATTAACGAAGTTGCGGAACCTCAAAAGATTGCTTTAGCATTACCTGAGCTACGCTGTACATTTGGCGGCGCCACTGTAGTTCCCGATGTTGCTGTATTTCGATGGGAACGCATACCCCGTACTGAGTCAGGCAGAATTGCTAACCGCTTTGAAAGCCATCCTGACTGGGCAATAGAAATTCTCTCACCAGAGCAAAGCCAAACTAAAGTTCTCCGTAACCTACTGCATTGCAGTAAAAATGGTACAGAACTAGGCTGGTTAATTCTTCCAGATGAAGCTGGTATTTTAGTTATACATCCCAACCAACGTGTTGAACTTCTAGAAGGAACAGATTTACTTCCCATCCTCAGTAATATTGACCTATCTCTAACCGTCGAGCAAATCTTTAGGTGGCTAAATATTTAAAATGCAATTAGGTTTTAAGAAATTTCTTGTGGGATGGGTGTTCTCGCCCGTCCAATGGATTAGGCGGGCAAGGATGCCCACCCCACAAGATTATTAATTTAATTTTTGGAAATCCCTATCGCAAATAAACTCTCTTCCTTCAGCTATAAAACTAACTTCCTCGTTAGATTTATCTTAAAAGTGGGAAGTAGTTTGGTTTTTCTCATACTGCATCGTTTTACCGAACACGGTTTAATTTGTATTACTCAACCTCACCATGCTTGGCTTGCGGGAGAATTAGCGCGCGCTTGGGGTAACGAACAATTTGGTAACTTTGCTCCTTTTGATGAGGTTTGTCTAGGCGCCTCTCTACATGATATAGGTTGGATTACATGGGAGCAAAAGCCGACGCTAAACCCTGAAACTGGCTATCCTCATAAATTTACACAGTTGCCAACACAAGTACATATAGATATGTGGTCGAGTGCAAAACAGCTTGCGCTGACCTTTGGGAGATACGCAGCATTACTCGTCTCGTTGCATGGTACAGGGTTGTACGAAAGGTTTAGTAACTGGCGAAACTCAAAAGAAGCAACAACTATTGTGCAAGATTTTCTTAATCAAGAGTCAGCATTTCAAAAGCAACTTATCAATATTCTCAACCAAGATGAATATTTTGCACAATATGCGGCGCCGGAAATAATCAAACGTAACCAACAACTCGTAGCAACGTGGGATAGTCTCTCAATAATTTTATGTCAAGGATTTACCGAGAAAGAGGAAGTAACAAAAGTTCCAACAAGTGACGGAGAAACTAGGCTCGAATTAACCTTGCTAGAAACGAAAGGCAATTGTAATAATATAGCAGTATCTCCTTGGCCATTTCAGCAAAGCGAAGTCAAACTCCTTTATGAAGGAAGACTTTTACCCCACACCTTTGATGACGAAGCAGCTATGCAAGATTATCTAAACAGTAATTGCTGGATAACTTTAAGTACTGTACTGAAACCACTTTAATTTCTCTGTGAACTCTGCGCCTCTGTGGTAAAAAACAGTAATATAAGTAATATGAGTTGTTTCATACGTTACCATGAAAGTTACTGTCAGAGATAGCAATATTCTCAGAACTGTAGAGCCTCATATATTAGAAGCTCACTTAGAAACTGCTGGTTGGCGAGAAACTGCTCGAATTTTAGATGGCGCCGCAGGTGTGTGGAGATTAAAAAAAGATGGATTTGATGAATTTGAAATACTATTACCTTTAAAGCCAGATTGGGTTGACTATGCCGCACGCATTAGTGATGCGTTGAAGACTTTGGAAGAAGTAGAAAATCGTTCGCAAATTGAAATATTAGGAGAATTAATCACTAATGCAAATAATATAAAAATACAGGGATTGGTCACGCATGTTGAGAAACATAATAGCAAAATGAGTGGTCAAATAACATTATTTGGTATTATTTTTGACAAGCTGCGTAAGATTAATATTTCGCTTGCAGATGATGAATACATTATAGCAATTATTGCTTACCAAGAACGTTTACCAGTTTTATGTCTTGGCGATTTGATCAAAGTAGATAATGTTTTTACTTTAAATAACTTACAAAAATTTGAATTGGACACTATTTGAAAAATTATGGCTCAATTAATAGTCGAAAATTTAGACCCTGATGTGATAGAAAAGTTGAAAGCACTTGCTCAACAAAATTGTAGGTCTTTGCAAGAAGAGTTGAAGCATATTTTAAAACAAGCAGCAGAAACGACAGTACAATATCACACAAGTGGTAATATGGTGAAAGCCAGAGAAACAGTAGCTCGTTCACAAGCTATATATGCTGGCAAAAGTTTTAGTGATAGCAGTGAACTTATTCGTGAGGATAGAGAGCGATAGTTAATATGTTTTAATCACACATACGATATTGCCGCGCCTAAGTTAATGTCCAGACTCCTGATATAATAAGAATAATTATGGGTAAGCTTTGAATTAAGTGTCCAGATAATATTACACTGCCAGCTAATACCTTAATACCTGTAAGCATTAATACTAGCCCTGAAAATTTAATTATAAGTGTGATGTTTGTATATACTAAAAACGGCTTAAAAGTTTACTTTTAATAAGCGTAAAAATGTTTTAGATGCTTCGTTCCTCAGCATGACTTTAGATGCTTCGTTCCTCAGCATGACTTTAGATGCTTTGTACCTCAGCATGACTTTTAGATGCTTCGTTCCTCAGCATGACTTTAGATGCTTCATTCCTCAGCATGACTTTTAGATGCTTCGTTCCTCAGCATGACTTTAGATGCTTCGTTCCTCAGCATGACTTTTAGATGTTTTGTACCTCAGCATGACTTTTTAAATATGTGTTAATCAATTAAAGATGTTGGGTTGCGATAGCGAAGCCAACCTACAGTATCTCATCTAAAATATATGTAACAAATTTTCTTCGCTCCACATAAACATGTCAAACCCTTACTATGTCGGTGGCCCGGTTCCTTTAGAGTATTTTTTTGGACGCGCGTCAGAAATTACAACAGCGTTTGACCAAATTTCAAAACGCGCGCATTTAGCAATATACGGTAGTCCTGGTATGGGAAAATCGTCTTTGCTCAGATACTTAGCGGCGCCTGAAATTTGGAAGAGACGAGGCAAGGACATTTCCAAAGTATTTATAGTCTCACTTAGCTGTGCTGGTATTAGTCCGTTTACTCCTTCAGGGTTTTGGCGCGAAATTCTAAATCGTTTATACGATGATGCGAATGAAGCTTTACGAACCGACATTGACCAGATATTGGACGATGAGCAAGTAGAAAAAGGAGATTTACGACGTATTCTCAAAAAAATTGGACAGCAAGATAAGTTTTTATTACTCTTACTCGATGACTACGATGCGGCGTTGCGTACTAATGACCAGTACACCGAAGTGGAAATGCTGACTTTTTTGAGTGAGTTCCGTGACTTAGCGGTTCATAGCAACGAAGGTAGATACCTTTCTACTGTTGTCACTACTTTTCGGCGCCTCAATGAACTCGGTCCCACTATCACACCCGGTGGTTCTCCCTGGTACAATCATTATTTATTTCGATTACTGCGACCGTTAACGACGGATGAGGTTAGCAACCAGTTGTTCGTTCAAATTTCTGGTTTATTTAGAGAAGGTGTTTTAAAGATTATTGATGGACATCCAGCTTTACTGCAAAATGCTGGTTATTTGCTGCATGAAACCCTGGAAGCAGGGCAAACTCCCAACATAGATATTTTTACACGAGACTTTCAAAGCGCTACCGAACAGTATTTTCGGGATACGTGGAGATTTTCTACAGATGAAGAACAAATTTTATTAATGTTAATCGCACTTTGTAATTTACAAGGTCGTTTGAATAGAAATACTCGTTACGGTTTGGGTGATGTTGACCTTGTTTTTAGTCAGCGCAGTCGAGAACTTGTTGACTTAGAAGAACGAGGTGTAATTCAGCACACACTTTCTGAAGGCAAAACTGTTTATAGTTTTACTTCTTCGATGATGGAGTGGTGGGTTATTCAAGAGATTCAAAATAGCAACGAAGAAAAGCTTTTAGCACGTGAGAGAGTTTTTCTCAATTTGATGAGTCGTGAACAAGCACAAAAAACACAGCAAGCTATTCGCTGGTTATGGCAAAATAAAGATACTGTTCAATCTGTAGTTATTACTGTTATTAAACAGTTTTTTGGCGCCCCCGCTTAGTTAGATTTGCTGCTAAAATCAATGTAAGGGAGGTATTGCTGATGGTGTTCTCGGCTACTCAGTATTCAGAAAATCCTTACATAATTGGGCGCCCAATTTATGAGCCAGAATTCTTTTTTGGGCGTGAAGAACTGTTTAATTTTATTAAGGATAATTTAAATCAGAAAGTACAGGTTATTTTGCTGCATGGTCAGCGGCGAATTGGTAAAACTTCTGTTTTATCTCAAATTCCTAATTTTGTTTGTTTAGATAACTTTGTGTTTGTACTTTTATCGTTAGAAGGTAAAAGTCAAAAATTGTTACATGAAGTTTTATATGAATTAAGTGAAGATATTTTTGACTATTTTGATTTTACGAAAGAGCAAGTAAAATTACCCACTAAAGAAGTACTACAAGAAGATAAATTAATATTTTTTGATGATTTTTTACCTCAAGTATATCAGGCGCTTGGTAATAAAAATTTAGTACTTTTACTTGATGAGTTTGATGTTTTAGGTGACTCACACTCAGATTCGGCGGTAACTCATTTTTTCCCTTTTTTATTATCGGTTATTCACAGGCAACCGCAGCTTTATATTATACCTGTAGTAGGGCGCCGCCTGGATGATATGCCAAACCTGCTCTCGTTGTTTCGACAGGCGCCTACTCAAGAAATTGGTTTACTCGATAAAATTAGTGCAGAACGTTTAATTACTAAACCTGCGAGTAGTAGTTTAATTTATGAACCAGATGCGATTAATGCCATTTTAGAATTATCAGCAGGACATCCTTATTTTACTCAGGTACTATGTTTTGCGCTGTTTAGCCATGCTAGAGAAAAACAACAACCTTATATCACACGCGCAGATGTAGATAACATTATTAATCAAGCAATCGAAATTGGCGAAGCTGGATTAACATGGTTTAGAGACGGTCTACCAATAGCAGAGCGGGTTATTTTCTCTACGGTTGCAGAAATGCAGCAAGAAAAGTGTAAATCAGCTGTACTTCAAGGTACACCATTAGCGTTACTACAAAAACATGGAGTTATCGCTTCAGAAGCATTACACAAAGCAGAAACTCGCTTACTCGAATGGAATTTCTTAGCAATTTTTGATGATGCTAGAATGCTGCAAGCAAGTAGCTATGTAGTAACCGTCGAGTTAGTTCGTCGTTGGCTAATTAAACGTTGTCCGTTACGTCGAGAAATATGGGAACTTGAAAAACTTGATGAGTCACTTGTTCATTCCATATACGAACAAGCCATTAAAGAGCGGCAAATAGGAGAATTTTTAACCGCACTTGAATTATTCCAGCAGGTTTTAACGATAAACCCTAATCACTTTCATGCACTGTTTGAACTAGCAGAGTTGTATTTTGATATTGGAGATTATTATCAAGCTGTAGAACTTTATACTAGGGCGCATAAAATTGACCCTGTGCGTAATCAAGAAGCTTTAGAGCGTGCAAAACAAAGTTATGCAAATCAAGGTAAACAATATAATACATTCCGTGGCGCCAGTAGTAATGTTCGCGAATCTAGCACTGGTTACAATATTCCTCGACTTGACCTTGAAAAATTTTATCAAGCTTTCAATCCAAATAGACCCCTGTTGCTAGAAAATGCTTTAAACCAGAAATATTATGTTGATTTTGCGTCGGTGCGGGGTGGTAAAATAGCAGAGTCTTTAGCACGCACAATTACGCGCATATCTCCAGAGGCGCCTACATGTCAGTTACTAACAGGTCATATTGGTTGTGGTAAGTCAACTGAACTGCTGCGTCTCAAAGCTGAGTTAGAGCAGCAAAGCTTTCATGTCGTTTATTTTGAATCTAGCTATATATTAGATATGGTCGATGTCGATTTAATTGACATCCTACTTGCCATTGTCGAACAAGTTGCCGAAAGTCTCAAACCTATCAACATTTGTTTCGAGTCGAACTACTTTACTAAGTTATTTGGAGAAATTAATAATTTTTTGCAAACACCTCTCGACTTGGAACTCGAAGGATTCTCTGCTGGTGCAGCTAAAATTACCGCAAAAACTAAGGAAAACCCTAATCGTAGACGACAACTGCGTGATTATCTAGAACCTCACACAGATAATATCCTGCAATTGCTGAATCAAGAACTTTCAAATATAAACACCCAGTTGAAAGCAAAAGGTAAAAAAGGACTTGTCGTTATTATCGATAATCTTGACCGATTAGATATTCATACTTTACCTTCTGGACGTTCGCTACCAGAACATATATTTCTCGACCATAGCGAGGAATTACGCCGATTTAATTGTCATATTGTATACACTGTACCGATGTCTTTGGTTTTATCGAATGACAATGCTTTGCTACAAAACCGTTTGGGAGGAGGAGTGGCGCCGCGTGTATTGTCTATGATACCAGTACGACATAGAAATGGAGAAATTAATAGTGTGGGATTAGCGCTGATGCGACAAGTGGTACTCGCACGTGCTTTTCCAGATGTCAGTCCAGATATGAGTCCGGTTGAAAGATTAAAGTTAATCAAGCAAATATTTGACTCACACTCAACCCTTGACAGGTTATGTTTAATAAGTGGAGGTCACGTTCGAGATTTACTGGGACTTGTATTTGAATGCTTACGCGAACAAGACCCACCCTTTGAGCGAGACACAGTAGAAGCAGTTATTCGACGCTACCGAGACTTTCGAGCAAATCCAATTGATTCTCAAGAATGGGATCTAATATTTGAAGTTTTAGAAAAGCAACATATTAAAGATGATGTTAAATACCACACGCTATTAAATAGTCTGTTTATTTTTGAGTACCGCGATACAGACGGTTCTTGGTTTACAATTCATCCTATCTTGGCAGAAACAAAGCAATTTCAATCGTGGTTAGCTTCATAAATATAACTAACTTTTAATCTTTCCTAGGGCTGATTATACCCTTCTATAGACTTATTTAAACTCGTATTGACTTCACTTCTAGAGTTAGAGGTATATATCAGTAGGAGTTGTTAATTTAGGAGTGTAATCATTAATTAGTTCGTGTATATAACGCGAGCTAATTAAATGTGTTTAAATTTTAACGAATAAAAAATTTATTCTCAGCAATCATTAACTTTTAGTTGACATTTGGAATTTAATTTAGACATTCAGGAGAAGAACGCAATGAGTCTTAAATCTAATAAATCACGTAATTCTGCTAAATTATTCGGCGCCATATGCAGTGGAATGCTTATCGGTTTACCTACAATTGCAGTAGCACAGCAGGCGCCTGTAAGGAGTACAGGTTCAAAAATTAATCCTTGTCCAAGTATTTTTTACGAAGAACCCCACAATAACCGAGTCATGGTTCCCCAAGGATGTACACCCAATGCTTATACAACGCGAATGAATGCTACTGGTATGGGCATGTCTAACTCCTCAGTGGCGCCAACTCCCGACCAAACACGCTTAGGTGTTGGTGGTGAAGCACCACAACCTTTAAATTATCCAAACCGTGGCATCCCCAACAGCCAAATAGATACTAATACTGGCAGACGTATAAATGGGCCTGCTGGTGGTTATACCAACTCAAGACAGTCTCAACAAAACCAAAGCAATTTGGGTGGTAGATATCAAAATGCTGTTGCAGCAGTATCTCCTAGTGATGGTCGCGTTACTGTTCGTTTAGTTAACAATACTAATGCACCAATTACCTTCCAAGCAGTTGGTGATACACAAGTACGTACTTTAGCTGGTCGTTCTGAGATAGCATTGCAAGGTTTACGAGTTCCTACAACAGTTACCTTCTATCGTCAAGACCGTGGTTTATTGATGGTAACACCTAGAAGTTCTGAGTCTGGTGTATTGGAAGTCACTATGCAAGAAACTACTGATTTCGCAATGGACAGAACTGCGTTAAGAATTGAAAATAATGGAAACGTTTTCTTAAATTAGTAGAAAGTAGAAAGTGCTGAGTGCTGAGTAAAGTTAGGAGTTAGGAGTTATTACTCAAAACTCAGCACTCAGCACTCAAAACTCAGCACTAATTACTATTTTTTGAGAATTCGCGTAAGCCTATCAACTAAATAAATCTCTTTTTTACTGTCTTCGAGGGTGCGTGATATCACTATTGCTCGTTCGTAGAAGTTGCGTGCGGTTTGATATTTACCTTGTTGTTCATAGAACTGAGCATATGATTCAAATGTTCTAAGTTGCTCTCCTAGGTCTTGCCCAACTTTTGCCAGTTCTAAACGCTGTGCCAACAATTCAAACGCGCGTTCGTTACGTCCAACTGAGGTGTGCGCTGCAACTAGTCCATCGATAGCACGATATTCGTTTACACGGTCTCTTGTCATTTTTGCTAGTCGTAAAGCATAGCCAAATGTGCTAATGGTGTTTTGGTAATCTCCAATCGCTTGATATGCTTCACCCAAGTTATTATATGTATTTGCAAGAGCTATTGGGTCACGGGTTTGGCGCCTGTACGTTAAAGCATTTTCATAAAGTTTAATCGCTTTGTTATAATCACCTAGTCGTGCGGTTGCTAAACCAAGATTACTCAACGATAAACCCTGTCCTTCAATTTCCTTAATGCTGTTTGCTATATTCACAGCTTCTGCAAATGCTTCAAAAGCAGGCGCCGTGTCTCCTTGTTGTAATAGTAAACTACCTACGTTATTTAAACCAAAAACTTGACCCCGAAGGTCTTTAGTATCTCGTGCAACTGCAAGACGACGTCGTGCTGCGTCTTCTGCTTCTTTAAAGCGTCCTAGCTGAATATACGCTTGACTAAGTAAGTCAAAAGCTAAACCCTCTGCTTTTAAATCATTTTTGAAGTGATAAAGCTCTAACGCTTTTAGTAATGAGTCAACTGCCTTAGAAGGCGCCTGTTGTTGGAGTTGCTGTTCAGCGATACGCAGCAAAGTATCCGCATCATCACGCATCTCAGGCATTACCCTTAACTGTCTTGGGTAATGAAGTTGTTGGGTAATGTCGGCGGCGTTTGCTATTGCTGGTAAAAACAGAGAAGTCAAAAGAAGAGTGTAAATATAGGGCTGAATTTTAATTCTTCGCCTGCTTGAAAATAAAGATACTAGTGTTTGACTCATAAAAAACTTCCCGTAGTCGGGTTTAAGTAAAAGAATTTAGAAACTAATTATTTTTACAAAAAGAACACACATAACAGTAATACTACTGAGAAGCTGCCGGAAGAATATTATCGCCTAAATATATAGCTCGTATGTCAGTAGGCAATTTGTCTTCTAACATACGATAACCTTCCTGGAGAAAATTTGCTACTTCATGAGGCGCAATACCCTCACCCTCAGCTTGAAGGTAAGCAGCAATGCGGGTTTCGCTCCAATGAAATGTTTGTGCCATCAAAACCATTAAGCGCAGCACTGGGGGTAATTGTTCCAAAGCTTGTTCGACATAGCACCATAATGGTGGTGATGTCGCTTTGAGTGAATAGTGAATTGCTTCTGTGGGTGGTAATTCAATTTCGTTGATACAATAAGCTGTCATGTTAATCAGCCAATTTTGCAGCGTTAAGTTCTCGTTAATCTGCTGATTCAAATCAAGACCACCAAGTTCATGGTACACATGTTTCCATGTGAGGGCAAATAAATAATCTGCTTGAACTGGTGAGCGAGCAGAATGGCGAATCAAGGTGTAAACTATAGGACTATAGCGGCAAAACATCGCCGTAAAAAACTTACCAGCCTCCGGATGCTGCTGGAATAAAGTTAACAGTTCATGGTCGCTATGGTGAAACAGTGATTTCACAAGCGGGTGGTTAGCTTCGGGGAAGTGTGGTATTTGCACGGGTCGTAACGAAGAATAATTGAAATTTGTTACTAATAACTAAAATAAGCAAGATAAAGTTTAGTTATTTTTTGCCTATTTTGGGGAAGGTATGATTAAAGCGCAACCGTTTAGACTTGTTTGTAATTGATACACTGGAAACACAGACTTATAATTTAAGTCCTAATCTCCATACAATTTTTCATTGGCTCCTTTATATAAAACACTCCGGTTTTCATGTTTATAGCAGTTAGTTTAGCTCCCTTTCTTCACCTTACCCTGGCGTCGTTCTTGCCTGCGCTGGATGGTTTAATGTCCACCCAAGGCATTATGGTAATGCTGCTGGCAGCTTATGCTGGCGCCATGTGGATGTTTTTGACTAGTGCGCCAAAAGTATACACGGTAATGGTGTCAGATTTAGAAATCGCTCGACAATTATACGAAGGTTTGCTCGATTTACCAGCAGCCGAAGTACCTCTGCACTATTACTATAATTACGAACAAACCATTGGCGCCGCTGGAATTGACCCTTTATACATGTCTACAACTCCTAGCTATTCAGGAAGTCGTAGTATGAGTAATGCAAGTGAGGGGCTTTGGTATCAACTCAAGAAAAATACCCAACTACACGTCATTACAGGCGCCAGTCTAGGTGCCAAAAATCAACAGCGTCACGTTTGTTTCGACAACGATGCACTAGAGTTGATTTTAATGCGTGTAGAAGTACGCGGCTTGAAATTTAAAATTCGCAGTCGCAAGCCCATGAACTTTTTGGTTAAAGATTATGATGGGCGCGTTATTGAAATGGCAGAAGTTGCAAATTAGTAGAAAGTGCTGAGTGCTGAGTGCTGAGTAGAAAGCACTCATAACTCATAACTCCCAATTCCTCACTAATTATCGAGCATCACTAATTAGCCATTGGTTAGACTCAGCATCCCATACCAAGGTAAAACGTACCGAAGCAGGAGCTTGTTTACCATTTCTAAGCACATAATTTAATTTTGCGTCTACTGTAGCAGAATAGTCATTTTGTTCTACTAAGTTAATTTGGTTTATTTCAACTTGTTGAACTTGTACATCCCACCAACCAATGTATGAATCAAAACCTCTAGGGTGAAGTTTACGATTACTTCGCAAAGTCGGAGTTAACTGATTCCAAGTTTTTTGTAAGTTTTTATTATTAATACCGTTGTAATAATTTTCTACAAACTCTGTTGGTGATGATTGTGCTTGTGGTGGATTTGATGGCGTTTGTTTTGGTATTACTGTAGGAACAACTACATCTGGAGCTTTTGTATTTGTAATTTCAGGTGTTGGAGTTGGAGACGGTGATGGTAAAGGTTCTGTTGTTTCAATTGGTGTTGGAATATCGGTTGGAAATTCTTCATCTACAGGAGTTGGAACTACTTCTGGTGTACGTGTTCGGATTGGTCTAGGGGTAATTCGAGTTTTGGGTCTTGATATTACAGGTGGTTCAGAGTCTTGTTGTGTTGAAGATGGTGTTGGTGTTTGCTCGCTCAACGTTGCAACAGGTGTAGGGTCTGTATCTGCAACTTGTTGACCTTGACGATTTAACATTGAAGCTAGAACTATTGCACCACTAAGTAAACCAGCACCAATTACGGCACCTATTACAATGCCTTTTGTATTACTCGAACGTGGTATTTGAGGTGCATTGTTTTGATTAATGGGTGGTGTTGCTTGATTATTTGGTTGTTGGTATTGTTGGTTCGCAGGACTGATACTCACCGTATTTTGTGGTGGATAAGAAGCTTGGTTATAGCTGGGAGGTTGAGAGTAAGGTACCGTTGGTATAGAAGCAGAATTTTGAGATTGTAAAGCAATAAGCATGTCTCTAGCACTATTGAAGCGATGAGTCGGCACAAACTGTATGGCTTTATCTAACACCATTGCAAAACCTGGTGTCAAAGAACTTGCATACTGGCGCCATAATATTACACCTGTAGCTGGGTCGTTTGGTATTTCTTGGGGCAATTTACCTGTTAGTAAAAAAATTGCCGTCATTCCCAAACTATAAATATCACTAGCAAACATTGGTCTACCTACCGACTGTTCGCTAGGCATAAATCCTGGTGTTCCAATTACTATTGACTTTGTGGAATTACCAGAGGGTGTGACAACTGTACCAATTGTCTCCTTCACGGCGCCAAAATCTATAAGTACTGGTTTACCATCAAGGTGACGAATAATGATATTATCAGGTTTGATATCACGGTGAACAATACCTCGACCGTGAACATAATCGAGAACAGGTAAAAGACTAATTAAAATATCGCGAACGGCATTTTCACTCATAACACCCTGAGATTGAACTTTGGCGTTAAGAGTTTGCCCTTCGATATATTCTTGAATTAGGTAAAACTGCCCATTCTCAGAAAAATAGGCATATAAACGGGGAATTTGATTACTATTATCACCAAGTTCCTCTAGAATAGCTGCTTCGCGCTGAAACCGTTCCTTAACAAGTTGGTAAATTTCAGGATTATTATTGATTGGTTTTAGCTGTTTAATGACACAACGGCGCTTGGATGGCATTTGAGTATCTTCAGCAAGGAAGGTTTCTCCAAACCCACCGCTTCCTAAAGTCTGTATCACGCGATAGCGGGTATTGAGAAGCATTACAGTGACAAGCGATTACGACAAGGGTATTGTCTTAATATTCTACAACTTCTGTATAAATCGGCATTGTATCGCCGACCAGTTATAAATTTACTTAAAGTAGTGTAGATTATTTTTTGTTTGATATTGATTAATATAGGCAGCGTTATTCATTTCTAAATCTGATAGAACTTTCGATGAATCAAATTCTTTTGGAGAGTATTGCGGACGATACCACGACTGTTGATTAAAATGGCTTTGTAATCCTGGAGTGTCAAAACGGCGCCCTAAGCGTGCAAAAATAGAATTACGCATTATATCCAACTCCAAAGCACTTTTTCCTTTTAAATCAGCATCAGTAACAGGTCGTTGTGATAGCCAAGAATAATCATTACTAACTATATTTGTAGGTATTTTTGTATCTGTAACTTGAAAAGGAGAAAATTTAGTAATTAAAGGTAAAATTACTAAGGCGCCAATGATTCCTGCCAAAATTAAGCTAGCACTATAAATCCTATTTCGACTTTTACTTGTAGTAGTAACTGGTGGCAGTGATGTTTGTGGCGCTACCTGTACTGTTTTATGTACTGTTTCTTGAAGGTTAGGATGTATCGTTTGTGCAGTGCTTTTCAAATCATAAAGCATGTCTGACGCACTTAAGTAGCGTTCACGGGGATGATATCTAATTGCTTTATCTAAGATTTGCTTCAATACAGGACTAACATGAGAAGCAAAATTATGCCAAATTATTTCCCCTGTTTGGACATCGGTTTCTAACTCGTGCGGTTGTTTACCTGTTAGTAAATAAATTGCTGTTATACCCAAACTATATATATCACTTCCATACATTGCCCTACCTGCTGCTTGTTCAGATGGCATGTAACCTGGTGTACCAATAATAATTGAGCTAGTGGGTGTACCTTGGGAGTTTAACACAGTCGCCATCGATTCGCGCACGGCGCCAAAATCAATCAAAACTGGTTTACCATCTTGGTGCCGTAGAATAATGTTATCGGGTTTTATATCGCGGTGAATTATATGTTTACTGTGAACGTAAGATAAAACAGGTAATAAATTTAACAGTAATGAGTATAGATGACTCTCATTCCACAATCCTTGATGTAAAAGCTTGCGCGTGAGAGTATCACCTTCTATCCACTCTTGAACTAAGTAAAATTGCCCATCTAATTGAAAGTAAGCGTATAAATTAGGTATTTGTGTATGGGCGCCACCTAATTCTTCTAATATTGCTGCTTCGCGTTGAAAGCGTTCTTGTACTAGCTGATAAATTTGAGGATTATTTTGAATAGGTTTGAGCTGCTTAACAACACAACGACGGAGCGATGGCATTTGGGTATCTTCTGCTAAAAAAGTCTCACCAAATCCACCACTTCCCAAAGTTTGTATTACACGGTAGCGGTTGTTAAGTAACATTTGCAATGTATAATTTGTTTTATACTAGCAAAATATTACTAGTAGAGACGTTACATGTAACGTCTCTACAATTTAACCTGTAACGTCTCTACAATTTAACCAGGTTTTACAACTAAAACAGAACAGGGTGCATCTTCAACTACTTGACTGCTGACAGAACCTTGGACAATGCGTGTCATTCCTGTTAAGCCACGACTACCTATTACAATTAAGTCGGCTTTATAAATATTGGCAAGACGGATAATTTCTTCTGCGGGGTCGCCAGTAACTAGTTCAACATAGCTATTGACTCTTAATTCGCTTTGGTATGATTGTAGTTGTTTTTCAACTTGTTGATATAAAGTAGCCGACGGTTCAGGGTGTGGACGGTCGGCAGGAAGCTCATCTAATGAGTTTGATGTTGGAAAAACATGACACAATATAATCTTACCATCGCTCGGAAGTACCAAACGATGTACTGTTTCAATTACTCGGTCGGCTATTCCCGAATCGTCCAAAGCCACTAAAATTTTGTTAAGCACCACTGTCAACCTCCGAGGAGCGCTCCTGGACTAAAAGTACCAAGGAAAGGTTTGTATTACCTTAAACTTTTAGTTTGCAGCCTAATGGGCATTTTTGCCAAAATTAAGCAGGAAAAATTAACAATTGATGAAGTGTAAGTAGGGGTATGCCTCCCCTGCTTTTGACCCTAATCTGGGTTATCTAACTCAGAATCTGATTCTTTCTGTACTCGGCGCCTTACTGAATCAGCGTGAGAAGGTAAACCCTCGGCAGTAGCTAGAGAATCGATGGCGCCTGCGACTTTAGCGAGTGCTATTTGTGAGTACTGAATAATGCTTGAGTGCTTTAAAAAAGTCTCAACGCCGAGCGCAGAAGCATATCTAGCAGCACCTGAAGTTGGAAGCGTATGGTTGGGGCCAGCTAAGTAGTCACCAACGGCTTCGGGAGTGGAATGTCCTAAGAAAATAGCACCTGCGTGACGTATGTCGGTTAACAACGCCCAAGGGTCTTCGACTTCTAACTCCAAATGTTCGGGTGCAAATTCATTCGATAGTTCAGCTGCGGCTGATAGCGATTCGACGACTACGATTAAACCATAGTGAGCAATCGATTTTTCAGTATCTAGTTGTCGCGGATGGTCTACTAGCTGTCTTTCTACTGCCACTTGAACATTTTTGGCTAGTTTTGCATCGGTTGTTAATAATATCGCTGCTGCCATTGGGTCATGTTCGGCTTGCGCTAGCAAGTCAGCTGCAATATGTACAGGATTTGCCGTTTCGTCAGCGATGATTAGTACTTCGCTTGGCCCTGCCAGGGAGTCAATGCCAACAGTACCGTATACTAGCTTTTTGGCTAGGGTAACGTAAATATTACCTGGACCTGTAATTACATCAACTTTTGGTATTGTTTCAGTACCATACGCTAAGGCACCAACAGCTTGGGCACCGCCGATTCTGTATATTTCATTAATACCAGCTTCGCGTGCAGCTATTAATACTGCTGGGCTAATACCTTTTCCTGTGCCTGGAGGTGTCACCATAACAACGCGAGGGACACCAGCGACTTTAGCGGGAATGGCGTTCATAATTACCGTACTTGGGTACGATGCGCGACCACCAGGTACATATAGCCCTGCACGGTCTACAGGAGTGTAACGCTTGCCAAGAACAATATCATCATCACCAAAGTGTACCCAGCTTTTAGGAACACGCTGACGATGAAATGCCTCGATTTGCCGACACGCGAGCCGAATTGATTCAAGTAGTTCTTTTGACACCGCTTCGTAAGCTGCGTCGATTTCTGAGGCAGAAACGCGCAGTTCTGGTGCTTTTAAAACTTGATTGTCAAATTCCGCAGTGTAATGCAATACAGCTTTATCGCCTTGGCGTTGGACTGCTTGCAACACTTCGCGTACTGTTGCTTCTTTATGAACAACTTGTTCTGAGTGAGTGCGATCGCAGATGCGTTGTAGTTCTGCTCGAACGTCTGCCTGCTGAGTGATGATTCGCAGCATGGAGTAAGGACAATGCCAACTTTAAGAATATACCCGGAGTGAGAATGAGTTTTACTTAAAACCACTGGAGAGTGGAAGCTTAACTCAAACTTTCTTTTCTAGCTTAACCTGGATTTTTTTTTGACACTACAAGTGCAAGTTGACTTGCCGCATATAGTTATCATTATTTGATTTTCGGTTGGCTAGTAGTCAATGGTATGATACCGATAGATATCACCCAATAATACTCGTACAAATTACATAGTTAGAATAAGCTTAAGCCGCATGGGTAATTGGGGATAAGTAAATGATAACAAAAATGCTTGTTTTTCTGACTTTATAGCTAGTATTTGGTCTTGAGCCAAAACGCCCAGATGCTTGACTGTGTTACTTAATAATTATAGAACGTTCCAACCACCCTCCCTTACCTGACTACTATGCTCGATAAATAGCACGCCTGCGCTTCAGGTCAAAGTCAAGAACAGTGACTTATGCTGGAATATTTAATTCTAACCTATTTTATTTATATCACACATTTAATTTTACAACTTAATAATTACAGAGCTTAACGGGGCGCCGCAAACGAAGATGCTCGTAAATCGTTAATCATGCTGTTTTTGTCTAACTTCCTTTCATCGCATTATTTTGTTTTATCGTCATTACTGTAAATTCTATTATCTGTACGTTTCTTTAGCTTTTCTCATAACCATTTCACTCAATTAAGTAGAAATACTTGTATAATTTAATTTAGTATTTAATCAAAAAACGTTAATAAATTTAAATAATTTATTATTAAAGTAGCAGAGAAAAATATATATGATTAAGTAATTGGACTATTTCATAATAGTTGGGAACATTTTTAATAAAGCAGCCATCGAGAGATATATAGCTCACAATATAACTCGGTTAAAGTTTTGATGCCCGAATTTATCCTCCACTCTCTACGGAAGGAAAAGAAAAATTAAAGCCCCCGAAGTGGTGAGAGAATTAGATTCTCAACAGAGCAGTATTGGAGCAGTATTGATATAAATCAAAAAGCACGTAGTAACAATTATGATATTTATATATTATCCCTATATGTGTATTTTTACATAGTAAATAAATGAGTAATTATAATAAAAAACACCATAAAAATAGAGTAGATAAAATTTATCAAATGAAAAAAGACTTCGATTTTTGCAAGAAGTAATGCTTACAACCTGATTTGAAATCTCAGATGAAATCAATTGTCAAGTAAAATAAGTTTTTAAAATTTGATTACTGTATTTGCTTTTAACACAATAACAATTGACTTAGGTAAAGACAATGTGAAGTATATGTGAAGTAATTATATAAATATTGTTCGACTAATATTAAGAGTGCTAACTAAAATTAGTTGGTAGGGTAGACGAACAATGGCGCCGTGCATATGATGGGAATCATATGTATAGCTGATTGGTAGAGCGCAAACTTTGTGACAGGAAAATATCCAAGTGACAAAGGAATTGGTACACATACAATGCTATATACCCCCAATATGAAAAGGCGAAGAATTCAGTTTTACCAACGATTGTTTGTATTTACTGTTGCATTAGTTGTGTTGTTGAGTGGGTTATTGAGCCAATTACCTAACAGCACGATGGGCAATACAGTTGTTGCTGCGATGAATGTTGAGTTCCCACTATCTACAAGTGGAGCAAGAATTATTGACGCGAAAGGAAAGACTGTTTTACTCCAAGGTGTAAACTGGTTTGGGATGGAAACTGAAACTCATGTACCGCATGGATTATGGTCACGTGGCTATAAAGAAATGCTTTCTCAGATTAAAAGTTTAGGTTATAACACCATTCGCTTGCCATATTCAGTGGAAGCACTACGGAGTGATAGTATTTCTGCAGTTAATTATACAATAGGCAGTAATAAAGAACTTGAGGGTAAAACACCCCTTGAAGTGATGGATCTTGTTGTTAAAGAAGCCGAACGTCAAGGATTAATGATTGTTCTTGATAGTCACCGTCTTAATACCAAACGTATTCCGGAACTTTGGTATGGCGATGGTTTTACCGAAGCTGACTGGATTGACACCTGGCGCCTATTAGCGCAACGCTACAAAAATCAAGCTAATATCATTGGCGCCGACTTGAAAAACGAACCACATGGTCGAGCAAGTTGGGGTACAAATGACTTAAGTACAGACTGGCGCCTAGCTGCCGAGCGTGCAGGAAATGCGATTTTGAGCATAAATCCCAACTGGTTAATTATTGTTGAGGGAGTAGAGTTAAACGTACCAGGACAAAAGTTAACTAACCATTGGTGGGGAGGTAACTTAGAAGGTGTCAGACGTTTTAAAGTGCGATTAAAACAACGCAACAAAATAGTTTATTCGCCACACGAATACGGGCCAGGTGTGTTTAATAAGCCTTATTTTTCCGATAAAAGCTTTCCCAAAAATATGCTTCAGCGGTGGGAAACAGGTTTTTATTACATTGAGCGTCAAAAAATAGCACCTATTTGGATTGGTGAATTTGGTGGTAAACAAGTAGATAAAAGTTCAATTGAGGGTATTTGGCAAAATAAATTAGTTGATTTTATCCGCGATAAAAATTTAAGTTACGCTTACTGGAGTTGGAATCCTAATAGTTCCGATACTGCTGGAATTTTGCTCTCAGATTGGCAAACAATCGATGCTCCCAAGCAAGTGATGCTCTCGAGGATATTGCCAGTTAAATATAAGCCACCAGTACCAGTTGCACGTGGAACAAATGAACCAACAAACAAACTACTTTTGGCGCCTGTATCATCACCTGCATCTGCTTCTCGTTTATCTTCTTCCTCTGGTCAGCTTCAAGTAACAACTAAAATAGATTCTGATTGGCAATCAGGATTTTGTGTGACTTTTAAAGTCGGGAATTCCAACTCAACAAAGGTTCAAAATTGGCAACTCACATTCAATATGGATAAAGCTGCTATTAAAAACTCTTGGAATGGTACCTTCAAACAGAAAGACGGTGAGTACATAGTTACGCCATTAGACTGGGGAAGAGTAATTGAGCCTTGGGCAGTTCGTGATCTTGGTTTTTGTGCCAATAAATTAAATATTGGTGGAAATATTGATGGTGCCGATTATCAACCGCGAAACGTCAAAGTCAAAATAGCATCCTAAAATAGTATACGTATATACACATGTAGAGACCGTAAATTTACGGTCTCTACATTTTGGGGGGTTCTACAAAGGTATTTTGAAAGAGAAAGACAAATTGTCTTTATTCTTCAAAATCATCTTCATCTGCATCATCAGGTTCATCTTCTTCGTAGTCGTCCTCGTCAGCAAGGTCACTAACTTCTGACACCATGAAGTCCTCATCATCAAGGATGGAGTTATTACGACGAGTTGAGCCACCGTAGCTTCCATCAACAAGACCTGGAGCATCTAAGTTATAGTTACGTGCGGTACGGTCATCAAGAACCATGTCAAGAGAGTCTTCGACCTCATCTAAAACACCAGTACCCATATCAGTTGAGTAGTCATCAACGATACCAGGTTCATCGTAAGTATTGAAGCCTGTACCTGCGGGAATCAAACGTCCAATAATTACGTTTTCTTTCAAACCGCGCAACCAGTCAGATTTTCCTTCGATTGCAGCTTCGGTTAATACCCGTGTTGTTTCTTGGAATGATGCGGCAGAAATAAAGCTATCGGTATTCAAAGATGCTTTGGTAATACCTAACAGCATTGGTGTGTACTGGGCACGGGCGCCACCTGTAATTGCCATCGCTTCGTTAACCTGCTCGATTTGGCGCAATTCAACCAACTCACCAGGTAACATTGTTGTGTCACCACCATCATCGACGCGCACTTTCGAGGTCATCTGACGAACGATAACTTCGATGTGTTT
This sequence comes from Calothrix sp. PCC 7716, assembly GCF_019977735.1. Classification (GTDB taxonomy): domain Bacteria; phylum Cyanobacteriota; class Cyanobacteriia; order Cyanobacteriales; family Nostocaceae; genus Dulcicalothrix. The sequence goes on from NZ_AP025018.1 coordinate 4,559,935, forward strand.
GTCGGCGATATCAATACCTTGAGATTGGTATACTGATTGCACTTGGTCAACGAGGAAATTTTGGACTTTTTGGAGGGCAACGCTAGCACAGGCATAAATACCGTCTTCATGACCAAGGTTGAAGAACAAATCTAAGATTTCGTGAGGGTTAGCAAGACCGTCGGTTAGTTGTTGTCCAGCCGCAACTTGTTGACCATCGGAGATTATTAAGTTTTGTCCGGGGCCAAGATTGTAATCTGTAACAACGCCGTTTGACTCAATGACTTTAAGTGCAATTGCTTCATCGCCATCGCCATAAACGACTTTGACTTCGCCACTACGTTTTGCCAATATACAAGCTTCTTTCGGTTTGCGCGCTTCGAGCAATTCTTCAATTCTAGGTAGACCTTGGATAATGTCCCCAGTTTTGGCACGTTCAAATACTAGTAGTACCAAATTATCACCACGTTGTACTAAGCCACCATCTTCGACTTGGAGTACTGCACCAGGACTAACGCGATAAGGGCGCCCGATACGTATTTTAATGGTTGAACCACTTGTTGCTAAAGCAGCAGAGGAACTTCCGGAACCGGATTCGGTCGAATTAGATACGCTTATTACTTGTCCAGATTCGGGAGCAAATACTCCGGGTGCGATGGCAGAACCTTCGACTACTAAGTCACCTTTATTAACTAGAGGTGCCCCAGTTGCAGTCAAGTTTAGAACATCGCTGTTACGTAAGACTAAACAACGACGTACTGCTTCGGCGCCTTTTTGGACACCGCGCACAACACCACCTTCTTTACATAGAATTTGAGTGCGGGCAACTACAGCATTTGGAGCAATTGTTTGTCCATCTTCGACTTCAAGATTAGTTTGTGTCGATCCTTGAGTTGCATCTGCGGAAATATCGCGACGAATAACTAGTGATTCAAGGATTACTAACTGTAAACGCTGAATCTCGGAGTCTTCGCTATCTGGTACTAACTCAATATCAGCTGCCAATGGCGAAGCATTATGGTCTTGCTCTCCTACGGAATCGTCGATTTCTAATACTAATTGTGTACGTAGAAGTTCTACACCTTCTACTGATTTTACGCGCTCTGAGTCTTTGTATGGCAAGCGTTGTACAGCTCGTAGTTGAATCGAACGTCCGGTGTGCTGACTTACAGATGTTGTTGATGGCACATCTGGGTCGCTAGGTACAGCAAATTCCACAACTGGACGCGATATTAATGCCGGACCTTCAGGTGATTCGACGTACTCGATGTAACGTAGTTCTGTGGCAACCTGTCCCATCAACTCTTCACCAGGCTGTACAAATGTTCCATCGCGACCCATTACTGCTTCTGGGTCATCGGCCATTAGTAGTTCACCTGGTTTGACTACGACTTCGCGGAGAATGTCGTTTTTCTGGGTGACTTCGATAACACCGCTATTTTGACAGAAGATGTCTTTAACAATTTCATCGCCAGCGTTAACAAATTGACCATCTTCGACGAGTAACAATGAAATATCTTTGTTAACTTCGTGTGTTTCTTCGGGTATCCATAACAGGCTACCGCCAACGGTGACTTCGTAACCAAGTTTGGCTTTGCCTTTTTTCTGGACTTCCACACCTGCGAACTTGAGTAAACCACCTGTGGTAGTACGGTAACGGTCGTCAATTAGTTCTGCGACGACTTGACCGTTTTGAACTTTGGTTCCTGGAGTTGCACGTAGGTTAAATACTTGATTATTTCCAGTTGTTACCAAGTAGTTATTGCGTCCTTGGGTGCTTTCTTTAGTTACGGTCGCAGAGTCGAGAACTACCGAAGCGGTAATAATTTCGATTTCTCTAGTATTTTTACCTGGTTCAATCGAAGGCAAACGTACTACACCACCATGAACTGTTGTAAGTTGAGTTTCTGCCAGAACCCCGTTTGTTTCTATACTCGAACCGTTATTTACAACTAATTCGGCGCCTGGTGGTAAGTTGTATACATCACCCGACAAAATCCATATCAAACCACCGCGCGATGCTGTGGTAGTTGTGTTACCTTGACGGTCGGTTTTTTGCTCGGCAACAACTTCAGAAAATTTAACTTCACCTGCAAGGTCGGTAGCTACATCTTTTACAGCTTTTTCAGTGTTACCACGTCCACGTCCAGGTAATAAAACTTCTGCAACGAGTTGTCCAACTTTTACTTTTTGACCACTGTTGACATATAGTGTCGAACCTTGGGTAATAGCAACTTCGGTAACGGTGCCAGCACTATCTTCAATTGTGATATTACCGTTGGTTTCAACATATAAAGCATCTTCACCGTGACGGGTACGGTAAGGACGTGTTCTTAATTTTTTGGTAAACTTAACGGCGCCTTCGTGTTCGGAGCGTACTTGTTTAGCAACCTCACCAGTGAATACACCACCTGTGTGGAAAGTACGCATGGTTAACTGAGTACCAGGTTCACCGATACTTTGCGCGGCAATGATTCCCACTGCTTCGCCCAGGTCTACCATTTTGGCGTGTGCCAAGCTCCAACCGTAACAATGTTGACAAACACTTCGCGCAGCTTCGCAAGTTAGAGGTGAACGTACTACTACGCTTTGGACACCAGACTTTTCAATACGTTTACCTAATTCTTCGGTAACAGGTGTATTACGTTCGGCAATAATTTCTTTAGTTTTGGGATGTACAACGTTTTCGCCAATGACTCGTCCCATTAAACGAGTTGCCAAAGGTATTAAGGTTTTATCACCTTCGGTCATAGCAGTAATTGGAATACCCCGGTCTGTACCGCAGTCAATTTCTCGAATAATTACGTCTTGAGATACGTCCACCAAACGACGGGTAAGATAACCAGAGTCTGCTGTACGTAACGCTGTATCAACTAACCCTTTACGGGCGCCATACGAGGAAATAATATACTCAGTAACGGTTAAACCTTCGCGGAAGTTGGTTTTAATTGGTAAGTCAATAATTTCCCCTTGCGGATTCGCCATTAATCCCCGCATACCAACTAACTGACGTACCTGGGAAATATTACCACGGGCGCCGGAGAACGCCATCATATATACAGAGTTAAGTGGGTTGGTACTCTTAAAGTAGCGAACAACTTCGTCTTTAAGTGCTTCAGAAGTACCGTTCCAAGTATCAATTACCTTTTGGAAACGTTCAACTTCAGTAATTTCACCACGAGTATAACGTTCGGTTGTTGCGCTAATTTCTTCCTCAGCAGCTTCAAGCAAACTACGCTTGGTTGGAGGAACCATCAAATCATCAACACTGATGGAGACCCCTGCTTTTGTCGCATAGCGAAAACCCAAATCTTTGAGTTTATCTGCCATTACTGCTGTACGTGCTGTTCCGTAATTAATAAAAGACCAAGAAATTAAATTACGTAGTTGACCTTTATCAACTACACGATTACGAAAAACATAATTCTCGTTAGCCATAATATAAGTTAAAAGTTTTAAGTATTGAGTGCTGAGTGCTGAGTGCTGAGTGCTAAGTGCTGAGTTTTGAGTTAAATAATACTCAGCACTCAGCACTTTTTACTCATCACTAACTAGCTAGTGCTTCTTGAATTGCTTTATTGTAAATAACGCGACCGGGTGTAGTACGTACATATTGAGAAAGTACATTTCCTTTATCATCTTCACGAACACGGCGGAATTTGTACATTTTTGTAACAGTTCCGTCTGAGTTCTTGTTTTCTTCGATGGGCACTGTATCTGCTTCGGGAGATTCTACTTCTCCATCGAATCTGACATATATATAAGCGTGGATATCGACTTGCGCTGACTCAAATGCCATGATTACGTCATCAAGTGAGGAAAAATATTTACCCGCGCCTTTTGTTGCACCAGGATTTTCTGCGGTTAAATAATATGCTCCCAAAACCATGTCTTGGCTAGGCGTAATAATTGGTCTACCTGTTGCAGGTGACAAAATGTTATTTGAAGCTAGCATTAACAAGCGTGCTTCTGCCTGCGATTCTAAGGATAGGGGAACGTGTACTGCCATTTGGTCACCGTCGAAGTCAGCGTTAAATGCTGGACATACGAGTGGGTGTAATTGAATTGCCCGACCTTCTACTAATATTGGTTCAAAGGCTTGAATACCTAAACGGTGTAACGTTGGCGCTCGGTTTAGCATTACAGGGTGTCCTTCGATAACTTCTTCGAGAACATCCCAAACTTGCGGGTCGTTACGTGAAATTAGTTTTTTGGCTGCTTTGATGTTATTAACCATACCGCTACGAATTAAGCGGTTAATAACAAACGGTTGGAATAATTCAATTGCCATTTCTCGTGGCAACCCACATTGATGAATGTGTAATTTGGGCCCAACTACAATTACCGAACGACCTGAGTAGTCAACTCGTTTACCAAGTAAGTTTTGACGGAATCGTCCTTGTTTTCCTTCAATAATGTCAGACAATGACTTTAATGGACGATTATTGGCGCCTACGACAGTGCGTCCACGACGACCGTTATCGATGAGCGCGTCTACTGCTTCTTGTAACATCCGTTTTTCGTTACGGACGATGATTTCAGGCGCCAGAATTTCTTGTAAACGCGCGAGTCTATTATTACGGTTAATTACGCGACGGTACAAATCGTTTAAGTCGCTGGTAGCAAATCGTCCACCATCGAGTTGCACCATTGGACGTAAATCTGGTGGAATTACGGGAATAACCGTCATTACCATCCACTCAGGTTTGCTTCCAGTCGCGATAAAGTTATCAATAACCCGCAGACGCTTAATTAACTTGGCACGTTTTTGACCTTTGGCTGTGTTAATTTCTTCGCGAAGGTTTTCTGCTTCTTGTTCTAAGTTAATATCGGCAAGCAATCTTAATAAAGCTTCGGCGCCAATACCAACTTCAACACCAACAAGTTGAGAATCTTCGGCGTAGATTTGGTCTTCAATTTCTAACCACTGGTCTTCACTAAGAAGTTGCTTGTAGGTTAGCGTTTCCGCATTACCTTGATTTAATACAACGTAAGAGTTGAAATATACTATTTGTTCTACATCCCGCAATGGCATATCAAGCAGGATGGATATATAAGAAGGAATACCTTTTAAATACCAAACGTGAGCTACTGGTGCAGCCAACTTGATATATCCCATGCGATGGCGCCGGACTCGCGACTCAGTAACTTCCACACCGCAGCGTTCACAAACTATACCACGGTGACGAACACGCTTGTATTTACCACAGTGACATTCCCAATCCTTTGCTGGACCAAAGATACGCTCACAAAAAAGCCCATCCATCTCTGGTTTCAAAGTACGATAATTAATCGTTTCCGGTTTGGTAACTTCTCCGACGACTTGACCGTTGGGTAACGTTCTTTCACCCCATACACGAATTCGTTCGGGTGAAGCCAAGCCGATTTTAACGTAATCGAACTGATTGTTTTGACCTGGTCTCATTTTAATCTCTTAGGACGGAATTAAACTTAACAAGTTGTTTAAATACACAGCTATTCACCGTGATGTGAGGAGTATTCAATTTTTTAGTGCTGAGTAGAAAGTGCTGAGTGCTGAGTAGATTTAGGAGTTAGGAGTTAGGAGTTAGGAGTTAAAACTTCTTTCTATTCATCACTCAGCACTCAGCACTCAGCACTCAGCACTCATCACTTTTTACTCTTCTTCGTCTGCGTCGCGAGAAGATAGAGACTCATAGGTGGGTCGTGGTGGAGTACGACGATTACCAACATCTGCCATCAAATCGACTTCAACGTCGAGTGAGCTTCCATCGGTTTGGGTTTCCACTTTGTGAACCGCAATATCTAAACCTAGTGATTGCAACTCGCGCATTAGTACCTTGAATGATTCAGGTGTACCAGGTCGAGGAATTGCTTTGCCTTTGACTATTGCGTTCAAAGCTTCGTTACGTCCTTGCATGTCGTCAGATTTGACGGTTAGCAATTCTTGTAAGGTATACGCGGCGCCGAATGCTTCGAGTGCCCATACTTCCATTTCTCCGAAGCGCTGTCCACCTTGTTGTGCTTTACCACCCAAAGGTTGTTGCGTAACAAGTGAGTAAGGACCTGTTGAGCGGGCGTGGATTTTATCGTCTACTAAGTGTACGAGCTTAAGCATATAGGCAACACCCACTGTTATTGGGCGGTCAAATGGTTCGCCTGTACGTCCGTCGTAAACCATGATTTTTCCTGGTTCATCCGGGTTATATACCCAATCTTTTCCTGTTTCGTCACGCGCTTCTTGTAATTTGCCGTGGACGATGGCTCGCGAAGATTCTTCTCCGTACATTTCATCGAATGGCGTAATTTTGAAGCGTACTCCTAAGTTGTGACCTGCCCAACCTAGTAAACACTCAAATACCTGTCCTACGTTCATCCGCGAAGGTACACCTAAAGGATTTAGCACGATATCTACTGTGCTGCCATCTGCCAAGTAAGGCATATCTTCTAGAGGACATATTTTGGAAATAATTCCTTTATTTCCGTGGCGCCCTGCCATTTTGTCGCCAACTTGGATTTTACGTTTTTGTGCTACATACACACGTACTACCATGTTAGCACCTGGAGGCAATTCATCGCCTTGTTCGCGAGTAAACAGGCGGACATCAACGACCCGTCCTTTTTCACCGTTGGGAACACGCAGCGAGTTATCACGAACATCACGAGCTTTTTCACCAAATATTGCTCGTAATAATTTTTCTTCGGGTGGTTGGTCAGATTCACCTTTGGGTGTTACCTTACCTACGAGAATATCTCCAGATTCCACCCAGGCGCCAATACGGATAATTCCTTGTTCGTCGAGTTGACGTAATGCGTCTTCCCCTACGTTAGGAATTTCTCGCGTAATTTCTTCGGGACCTAGTTTGGTTTGCCGTGCCTCAATTTCATATTTTTCAATGTGAATTGAGGTGTAAATGTCATCTTGTACTAATCGCTCGCTAATTAATATGGCGTCTTCGTAGTTGTAACCTTCCCAAGGCATGTACGCGACAACAATATTTTGTCCGAGTGCTAATTCTCCACCTTCGGTAGAAGAACCATCAGCAAGTACTTGCCCAGCTACTACTTTTTCACCCATTCGCACCAAGGGTTTCTGATTCAAACAGGTATCTTGGTTTGAGCGTTGGTATTTGGAGAGGTAATATTTTATTTCTCGAGTATCTGATGCTTTTGTCGAAATTTCGCCATCCGCGTTTTTAATTCGTGGACGAACACGAATCTCCGTAGCATCTACGTATGATACATCACCATCTGTACGCGATACTATTACCATTCCAGAGTCACGGGCGCCTTGTGCTTCTAAACCTGTACCGACTAATGGACGTTCTGGTTTTAACAGTGGCACCGCTTGACGTTGCATGTTGGAACCCATCAGCGCTCGGTTCGCGTCATCATGCTCCAAGAATGGAATCATACTTGTAGCAACTGAGACTATCTGTACGGGTGAAACCGCTACACAGTCAACTTGTTCTGGGGTTGTGGTCGAAAATTCCTGACGGTAACGGATAGGAACTTGTCCTTTTAAATAACCGTTTTCGTCGGTCATCGCGTCACCTGCTGCTACCCGCAAATCATCTTCTTCGTCTGCGGTCATGTAAACAACGGGCAAGTCTAACCGAACTTTGGCGTTTTCAACTTGACGGTAAGGTGTTTCTAAAAAGCCATATTGATTGACGCGCGCGTGGGTTGCGAGTGAACCTATCAAACCCGCGTTGGGACCTTCTGGTGTTTCAATGGGGCAAATTCGTCCGTAGTGTGAGGGGTGAATATCACGTACTGCAAAACCTGCACGCTCACGAGTTAAACCACCAGGACCAAGTGCAGAAAGGCGCCGTTTGTGGGTTAATTCTGCTAATGGGTTAGTTTGGTCCATGAACTGCGACAACTGCGAAGAACCAAAGAATTCTTTGATGGCAGCTACCAAAGGTTTGGGGTTAACTAACGAAGCAGGAGTTAATACTTCGGCATCGGATACTGTCATCCGTTCGCGAATTATTCTCTCTAAACGGTTAAGTCCAACTCGAACCTGGTTTTGTAGTAATTCTCCTACGCTTCGGACTCGACGATTACCTAAATGGTCAATGTCGTCAGTGTTACCAATATCAAATTCAAGGTTGATCAGGTAATCGACTGCTGCTAATATGTCGGTAGGAGTTAAAACGCGCGTTGGTTCGGGAACCGAAAGACGCAGTTTTTTATTGAGCTTATATCTACCTACTCTTCCTAAGTCATACCGTTTAGGATCGAAGAACCGCGAGTCGAGCAGCTGTTGTCCACCCAATACGGTTGGAGGTTCACCTGGTCTGAGCTTACGGTACAGTTCCATTAACGCTTCTTCTTCGGAAAACTGCCCTTCTTTTTCAATTGTTTTTTGAAAATACTCAGGGTGACGCAGAGCATCGAAAATTTCGTTGTCTGACAAGCCAAGCGCTTTTAAAAGCACTTGAGCGCTCAATTTACGAGTTTTATCGATACGTACCCATACTAAGTCGTTACGGTCGGTTTCAAATTTCAGCCAAGCTCCTCGGTTTGGTATCAACGAAGCTGAATAAGTACGGCGCCCGTTTTTATCTATTTCTGATTTATAGTAAACGCCAGGAGAACGAACAATTTGATTGACGATAACCCGTTCAGCACCATTGATAATAAACGTGCCTCGGTCAGTCATCAAAGGCAAATCACCAATAAATACGTCTTGCTCTTTGATTTCCCCCGTTTCTTTATTAATTAAGCGAGTTGGCACGTACATTTGTACAGCATAAGTACTATCGCGTCTCTTCGCTTCCTCAACGCTGTACTTGGGTTCCTTCATTTTGTAGTTTTGACCCAAGAAGTGTAGTTCGAGCTTACCCGTATAATCAGTGATGGGGCTAAAGGAATTTAGTTCTTCTATTAACCCTTCTTCCAAAAACCAGCGAAAACTAGAGCGCTGAATTGCAATTAAGTCGGGTAACAGAAAGGCGGGTTCCATTATTGAGTCGTTAGTCATGCCTCTACCTTTATCATCAATATGAGTAAACTGAAGAATTAATACAACAAAAGCGAACTGTATACCAGCATTTACAAGTTTGCCATGCTGCTAAAATAGCTCCACTAAATTTATGAAGCGATTGTCTAATTTGTTCATGGTAATTTTAGCAAGGGGGTAATTACCCTTACTCTCTGGTATATTGGCCAAGAATTCGCTATTAGCGCAATTACTTTAAGATGAGAGCGCTGATTGTGTATTTTTACTTTGCTCACTTCCCCTCCAAAAGCGCGGTCTTACTGATAGTAGGCACTATCGAACCAAGTTGGTAATCTTTAATTGGCTGGATAGGCGCCGTGTCTGCTACAACTGTCTAAATATTTATGACTTGTAGGAAATAAGATTTTTATATAGTTAGCTTATCGTACTGTGTAAAGTTGACAATTTTTAATCAAGACTTGGGATGACCTTGGGTAAGCAGATAATAGTCTGTATAGACTAATAGTCATTTGTGCTGGCGCGAAGGTGCTGCGGGTTTACGAGATTGTAAATATTTATGTAGACAGGCAGTATACAACAGGCTCGATTTGCCACACTTTTTATTATGACGCAAGCCAGTAGTTTTTGGAGGAATTAATTTTAGCACATTTTGTCCCCCATCTTAATTACTTGTGAAGTCAGACTAATTATATAGTATAAATTGACTTTATAGTGCTAATCCAAAAAGTTGGCAAGCATTTTGGGTAGTTAGAGCAGCAATTGTTTCAAGTGGTTCACCTCGCAGTGTGGCAACCTGTTCAGCGACATAACGGACATAAGATGGTTCATTTCGTCTTGTTCCACGTTTCGGGTGTGGTGCCAAGAAGGGACAGTCTGTCTCAATTAAAAGTCTTTCTGGACTAACAATTTTGCAGCTGGCTTGAATTTCTTTGGCATTTTTGAACGTGACGGTACCACTAAAGCTAATGTAAAACCCCAAGTCCATAAACCATTGAGTTTCTTCGGGTGTTCCACCCCAGCAATGCATTACACCCCGCAGTCGCTCACCCTTAAGATTTTTCCAACGTTGAAGAACTTCTTTGAGTTGTGAAGCCGCATCACGACAGTGAATGATTACTGGTTTATTTAAATCAGTTGCGATTTCTAACTGTGCTTCAAATACGAGTAATTGTTGCTCGTAGTTATCTGCCTTGTAAAAATCTAGCCCCATTTCACCAATTGCCACAACTCTCGAATCTGACGACGCTAAAGAACTTATTATAGACTGGGTTTCCATCGTCCATTTAGAAGCATCAAGAGGATGCAAACCGACTGCAAAGCTCAGTTCAGGCACGCGCGCTGCAATGGCTTGAATGCTGGAAAACTCTGATGGCTCGACGCATGAGTGGACTAAATGTACCACACCAGCTTCTTGCCATCGTGAGCGTACAGAAGCAAAATCTTCTTGAAAAACCTCAAAATTGAGGTGTACATGGGTATCAATCAGTTGCATTTTTAACGTTCATGAATTACCTGATCCCTCAATTAGCTTCCGATTTTAACGGCGCCCTAAATATAAGGTTGTGCGCGACTTAAGCGGTTGCTACTTGGGTTACGGACTTAAGACGCCTTGCGAGTCTAGATTTTTTACGGGCGCCGTTATTTGAGTGAAGTACACCGCGTTTAACCGATTTATCGATTTTGCTGTAAGCCTCAGACATGCGAGCCATTACTTCTGTTTTTGACTCTTCAGTCGGGCTTGCAGCATAAGCATCTAATGCCACGAAGTACTTTTTCATCAGGGTTTTAACCGCCGACTTATACGACTTATTACGCATCCGGTTGCGTTCTGCGATTTTGGCACGTTTGAGAGCTGACTTATTATTCGCCACTGGTAACTTCCAAAAAATTAATATCTATAAGATGTACACACACTACTAGATTTACTAATATAGCATTCTTCTTGACAATGTAAAGATTTCAAGAAAAAATTTTTTCTCGACCAATACTTGCTTGACTTTAAATATTGCTACATAGTTATTTAGTTTATTTGACTATTTCAACAAAAATTAAATCTTCTATCTTTATTTTACGATTTCAGGACTTACGCAAAAATCCTAGAAACCAGGTTTCTGTACGTAAGTCCTAATTTTTTGGGTTTTGTCGTCAGTATAGGGCTAACGAATGGCAATACAAAAGAACTAAATAGCAGATATTTGTTAAAAGTCTTATTAATCAAAAATTAACAATATTGATAGTAACAATACGCAAGTTTAGCTTCTATTTAGTCAGAATTCTGGCAATTTGTGTAATTTAATCAAAATAAATATACTATTAATAGACCATGAAATTACTTATGTTTATATTGTTTGCTTTGTATTAATTTTGATTTAAAGTCATCAGAAATAATCGAGCTTGCAAGATTTTGAATATCGTTTAGCCAGATATCTGTTTTAATTATAACTAATAAGCTCGCTTCAAATACAGTAATATTACATAAAAAGTCCCAACAGTACAAGCACATAATTGATACATTGTCTATAAAGTAAAATTCATCAAAAATTTAATTAAGGGATACGTCTCTTCATGAGCAATATATTGAAAATCTTTGATATACAGATTAAATTGGATACTAAAGCAGTAATCGTATACACTTAGTGCGCGGTAAAAATTTGATATAGCCTGATATATTTTTTACAGGGTGATTGCTGTTACTGCGCTAGCGCAGATGTATATTAACTTTGACAAATAACTGAAACATAAATAAGACATGAGCCTCTCAGCATTAGGAAAATTTATTTTACCACCAGTCATTGCCGCAGCAGGGGTGTTTTCTGCAATGAGCCTGCCTCTAGCTATGATGGGTGACAAGCCAGTTGGCATTAGATATGAAGAGGAACCTGTTTTTGATGGCAGAATCAGAGATATTGCTCCTCCATATGTAGTGTTTGTAACGGCTTTAAGTTTTGGAGTTGGGATTGGGGTTGCTGCAATAGGTGGGTGGCGAAGTTCTGCTCGTAAATCATCATTGTTTCAACATCAGTTGACTAGCCTAGAAGACGATTTACAACAGAAAGAGAAACTACTTAAAGAATTGAAGCTTTCTGAGTCAAGGTTACAAGTATCTGGACTGGCTAGCTTTTTAGATGATGAAGTGCCTTTCGACCAACCTGCGCTTAAGGCTTTACCCGCAGTTGTGAATCAACCTGTTGTACAAGAGCCAGTTGTTGCACAAACTTCAGCCCAAAAGTATCAGCAATACTCTTCTAGTTCCGTGCCAACTATGGCGCCAAAACCAATGGCAACTCCAAAAGTCGCAGCGAGGGTGATACCTTCTCAACCCACAACTGTTACAAGCGTAGCATCATCGTTTGCGTCTGCGGCATCGGCTCAAGCTTTCTTAAATTACGATAAGCCAAATCAAGTTGCGGATAAAGCATCTGTACATGATAGCCAGATTCAACCCCTAACTTCTGACGGAAGTTTTGAAGCTATACAGCAACAACTTCGAGAAATGATGGAGCAGATGCGAGCTATGCAGAACAGTATGCAGCAAATACCTCAAGGGGGAAACGTTCAAACAAGTACACCCAATAAATTTCAAGTTTATTACGAGGCACCAAATTCAAGCGAGACACGGTTTCAATAAATTCAATAAAAAGGTTAGATTATTAGGCCTGGGCGAGTTGGTAAACAACTTGCCCAATATTTTTTATGGATGCTTATTGTTGGTTAGCGTAAAAATTCTCTTGCTGAGAGAGGGGCAGTAGTTTGCCTTGATTTACCTATCTGAGGTGGAGTGAATGTAGAAGCAATACTTTCAGGTTGAATAATATATCTATTTCCCCAACCATCATTAATATCTTCTGCGAGTTGCTGAGGTGGCACAGTTTTGAGCGCGGGTAATGGAATTTCTTGAGATAAGCTGGCTTGAACGTATCTTTCTCCTTGATTGGTAAAGCGCAATGACTTACCTTCAAGCAATTGAACTTGTGGTGCTGACTCTACTGATGTTTGATTTTCTTGGTTTTGAATTCTTGGTGTTTGACTTTGTGGGTCAAAGGTAGCTGTAAACGTTACATCGCTTTCTGGAGTTTGTTTTGAGAGTTGTAGATTCTTCTGCCAAATTTCTTTGTAGCTGCCGTCTGGTGCGACTTGCCAAATATTTAAATTTGCTTCCCATTTGCCCTGTTTTACTTCCACTATCTTGCGGTCAAGGATAGAACGGTCGGCATCCAAATCTGCACCTACAGTTTGTGGTTCGCTCGAACTGAGGTAACGAACCGCAGTAATTGCAACTTGACTAGATTCAGGTAAGTTTGTTTCACCTGTAATTGTATATACACCGTTACCGCCTGCTGCTTGTACATTTTTTATTTCTAATTTCACTTCGTCTTGTGCTTTTTGTGTACAACCGTAGTTTGTAACAAGTAATACCAAAGAAGTTAGTGTTAGTAGAGCTTTGGCGGTGTATTTTCGGAAACGATAGCGATTTAGAGTTAAATAAGGATTGTACATAGAAAATTTACTTAGATGATGCAATTTCATGGATGTATTGCCTTTATTTTGCCCGATTTTTGTCGAAAAAGTGGTATTAAATAAAAAGCTTTATGTGTTCTTGATGTAGTTGATTATCCTCGACAAAATATGTACACTGTCCTCGAATATACTCAGATTATTTGCTAAAGTGGCGACATCTACCAACCACAAAATTTACAAATCATAAAAATAGGCGACATGTTGCCCACTGTATTTGATTGTCATAAATTTACTTCCACAAGACCGACATACAAGCTTTACCTGTTGATGTGCGCTGCTTCCACCTCTTTTCTCTGGGTGTTTGCGACGAGTCAACCCATTAAAGCTCAAGTCAATCCTCAATCTGCTGGGGACTTGTTGTCGGTACCAAAGTCACCTCCTACAAAGTCTCAGGCGCCACAGTCTGTTCCACCACCACCTGGTGAGCAAACAAGCGCTGTATTACCCAACAGCACAGGTTTTACAAATGTCAATAATTTGGTGCTTTCAAACGAGGCAACTCAATCACTTGGTCAGTTAGAAAACTCGTTTATTCAGGAGAGTAAGAATACACGCCAAAGCGTTTCTCGACGTTCTAAGAATCCCACACCAGTTGCACCGTTGAAGACACAGCAGTTTTCAGCTATTGGTGGAGATAGTTCAGATTCAATCGGACTACAACAAAGTAGTTCATTAGTATCGCAAAGTTTAGGACAGTTCAATAGTCAATTGGGTAATACAAATACCCAAGAGTTTACAGCACCTGGAACGGCGCCTGGGACGGGACCGACATTTAATCAACTATTAAATTCGCAGCCTAGTAACGGTGCAGTTGCTCCTTTACCTCCACTGGTTGGTGAAAGTCAGTCATCACAGTTCAGCACAAACTTAGTTACTAGCACAACTCCAACTTTTAACCAGCTATTAAATAGTTCGACCACATCTAGAGGCAACCAGGCTAATTTAACTGGCACAGCGCCAACTTTTAATCAATTACTTAATGGTCAAAAAGTTGTAAATCAACCTTTTGTTAATAGCAATGCTCCTCTAACATTCGAGCAAATTCTCAATGCTCAACCAAATGTTGGACAGGCGCCGACTCAAAGCGCACCGTCATACGAGCAAATTCTTAATGCTCCTGTTGGCGACCCGAAGCAATCTATGGCTACATCGGTTGCCCCCACATTTAACCAGATTTTGAATTCGCAAGGTGGAACTTTTCCAACACAAGGTGAGGCAATAAGACAAGAACGACTGCAAAGTCAGGCTCGACCAGAAAGAACAACACGACCATCAACAGAAGCGGGGCCTTTACTAAACAGTACTGCGTTAACGGAACCTACGTTAAGAGTAGAAGGTGTATACGTTACCCAAAAAGAAACATCGGCACGGGCACGAGTTGCAGGAATTTATCCACTGACTCCAAATGTTTTATTTGGCGCAACGCTTGACTTGGTTAGTAATGGTAGTACTTTTACTGACTCGCGTAACGAAGGTTTGAACATTAACGAACTATATTTTGCTACTTCGCTTTCGGGTTTACCTAATTTACGCTTTGTTGTTGGTCAGTTAGATTTAACTTCGTACTTTGACCGTAATAGCTTTGCTAAAGATGGCGCCAGTCAGTTTTTCAATCCAGTGTTTCAAACTAACCCAGCTTTAGCAGCCACGGGTATTGCTTCGCGTCCTAGTTTACTTGTAAACTGGAGCGTTACAGATAATATAGATGCAAAAGCCGCTGTATTCTCTTCTTCCAATAGCCTAAGTAATTTTACTTTAGATGGATTTGCTGGAGAAGTTGGTGTTCGGTATGGTAACGCGATTATTCGTGGTACTTATGCTACCGACCGAGATGGAGGCAACCGTGACTCTTTCCCAGAAATATTTAGCATTGCTAGAGGTTCGGGGCAGTTTGGAGTACTTCGTGATGACCGTGAAGAAGCATACGGTTTAAACGCCGAAGTTTTTATTCCCAATCTTAAATTGGGATTATTCGGTCGCTACGGTCGCTACGAAAACCGCGATGCCAACAGGAGTGCAGATACTTACGTTTTAGGCGCCAGTTTGTTAGATTTATTTACTCCAGATGACCGACTGGGAATAGCTTACGGGCAAGCTCTAACAAGTGACTCACTTCGCCGTGGAGACCGTCCCGATGTACTAGAGATGTACTATGATTTTCCATTTTTATCTAATTTAAGACTTGGCTTTACGGTGCAAGGACGCGATAGTTTCGAGGAAACTGTCCTTGGTGTCAGGGTGAAATCTGATTTTGATATAACCCCAAGAGGGAGAGGACGGTAATGAGTATTGAGCAAAAAGGTAAAAGTTCCTTTTGGGTACAAGCGGCAATTAAAACCCTTTCCTTTTTTCCTTTGTACTTATTCGTTTTTAGTATTGTTGCCGCATCACCTATAGGTCTAATTGCTCCTGCTGTTGCTCAAAGGGGCAGTTCAGCAGAGCAACGAGGGTTTAACCTTCTCAAAAAAGGTTGGGTGAATGATGCGATTAAAGCTTTTCAACAAGCTTTAAAAAGCAATCCGCAATCGTTACAAGCCAAGCTGGGACTAGCTATTGGTTATAAACGAGCAGGAAAAATTGATGATGCGTGGAATGCTTATCAACGGGTATTAGCACAAGACCCAAATAACCAATTAGCACTGAAAACAATTGGATTGTTTGGTACATATAAACCACAGTGGCAACAAGGAGGTATTCAAGCACTTTCTAGAGTGTTGCAGCAAAATCCGAATGACTTAGAAGCGCGTAATTTGCGGGCTATTCTTTACTTTTATCAAGGTAGACAGAGTAACGCAGTTGCTGACTTTGAGATTGTGCTTGCAAACAATCCAGCACCAGAAACGATAATAAACGCAGCACAAGCATACACTTACAACGGCGCCTCTGCTAAAGCTGTGGAATTATTTAACCGTTATCGCAGCACAGGTAAGCCAATTGTTGGTGATGCTGCTGTTGCCTACGGTAAAGCGCTGCGTGAAAGTGGTAACGCTGCTGCTGCTGTACAAGTTTTAGAAGCACAACTACAGCGTTCTTCTGGTCTCGACCGAACTGGTATTGAAACGCGCAAAGAATTGGCTGTTGCGTATCTTGCGAATCAACAACCAAACCAAGCTGTGGCAACATTACAACCGTTGCAAGGTAGACCCGATGCCGTATTACCTTTAGCTCGCGCGCTTAATGATATCCGCAGACGCTCGAATAATCCGACATTAGCACAGCAAGTTGCAACGCTTTACCGCCAAGCTTTGTCTGCAACTCCGAACCCATCAACATCACTTGTACGTGAAGTTGCGGATGTATTTAGTGGTTTGCCTAACGGTGAGCAAGTAGCAGTCCAACTTTATCGTCAGCTTGTTTCGCAGCAACCAAATGATAGAAGTTTGTTAGTGCGACAACTCGCGTTAGAAAATAAGCTTGGCTTTATTTCTCGTGATGATTTACGGCAACGCTTAAGTTCAGCACTGCAACCACTACCTTCTGACTCTGTACAGCAACAACAATTAGCTGTTGCCTTAGCAGAAATTAGCACACCCGATTCAGAGTTTTTACCTATATATCAAAGTTTGGCGGCTAGTCGCAGTGATGTACCAATGTTATATTTCCGAATTGCACAAATGTACTTGCAACTCGGTGATACAGCAGGCGCCAGACAAGCTTTAGCTTCTTATACAGCGACTCCCGCAGGCACTAGAGATTTAGCACACCAGCTATTAGCAGCAGAAATCGAGCGTCGCGAAGGTAGTTTAGATGCAAGTCTCTTACGTTACCAAGCTTTACTGAAGAGTAAACCTGACCGTACCGACATTTACGATGCTGGATTAAGAGGATTTGCTGGAATTTTGCGGCAGCAAAAACGTTTCGACGAAGCGTTGGTTGTATATGACGAATTAATGAGTCGTAATCCGCAAAGCCAAGAAATGCTGTTAGGACGAGCAGCGATAGCTTATCAAGCTCGTCGCATATCTGAAGCTGAGGCTAAAGGCGTTTTAGAAAATTGGTTATCAACACAGCCAGCAACAAATACACCACCTGAGTTATATAGCTTGGTGGAAATATTACCGCTTTATCCTGAACGCGAAGCGCTTTACAACTACTTAGCTGAAATAGACCCTAATAATATTGCCATGCAATTGCGGGTAGTTGAAGCTATTTCCGACCGCAGTCCAGCACAAGCACGCGCTCGTGTCAGACAGTTAATAGCAAGATTGCCTCAAAATGCCAGTACTTTTGAATTACAAGCCCAGCTAGCAAGAGCAGCAGGTGACTTGAATCAAGCAGGCAAAATTTATGAAAGTGTATTAGCGCAACAGCCAGATAATCTTGCTGCTCTATCAGCACTAGGTGGTATTCGATTCGAGCAACAGCGATTTGCGACAGCAGAAGGTATTTACTCAAAAATCATAGAAGAAAAGCCCGAAGATTTAGATGCACGTCGTGCTGCTGCCGATTTGACAGCAATTTTAGACAAACCGTTGAGCGCACTCGCGCAAATGGAAAATTTACAGGTCGAGAAAATGCGTCAAGGCTCTCCCGACCCTGAGTTGTCACAACGAATGCAGCAAGTCCAAGAGGAATTCTTACAACGTCGAGGATTTCAGCCACCTTGGGAAGATTATTTGAGACGGGGAGGCAAATAGTAATTAATAGTGGCGCCAAAACTAGAAAAACGAAACTTGCAGCCCTAAGTTAATAGTCAAACATAATTCGGGAATAATAAGCACAAGGATAAATTTTAAATAAATTTCTTTTTATCCTTTTATCCTTTTGCCCTTTACTTCTTGTTTTAAGTTTCGACTTTGGCCAATGTTTTTCAAATCCAATGGTTCTTAGGATGCGGCAACTTCCCTTATTATTGGCAATTGTTATACCGATTGGTCTTTGTGGTTGTTTCTCAGGTTATTCGTTTGTTAAACAGCCTAGAGACAAATCAGTAGATACACCGTTAAGTTCTTCCCAACCATCTGTTGATGGTAGTACTTCAACCTTTCTGGCTGCTTTGCCCCCATCTACTCCTAATCGAGAATTATTGGCGCAAAGCTGGGATGTCTATCGCCGTCGATTTATTCAAAGTGATGGACGGGTAATTGATTACGAAGCCAGCGACCGTTCTACTAGTGAAGGTCAAGCATATGCCATGTTACGAGCAGTATTGATTGATGATGCCCAAACTTTTGCTTTAACTCTGAAATGGGGTGAGAATAATCTCCAGCGACAAGATAAAGGACAAAAAACTGATAGTTTGTGGGCTTGGAAATGGGGCAAGCGTGCTGATGGAAGTTGGGGTTCTATCGATAACAATTTTGCCAGTGATGGTGATATTGATGCGATTACCGCTTTAATTTTTGCAGCACGTCGTTGGAATCGTCCTGAATATTTAGAATTGGCACGTACAAAACTCAAAGATTTGTGGCGCCTATCTGTAGCTCCTGGTCCTCTAAATAAACCATATTTATTACCAGGCCCATACGCTGCTTTTGTTCCAAATCCTTCAACACTGCATCTGAATCCTTCGTACTTGGCACCGTATGCATTTCGTATCTTCGCTACCGTTGACCGTGAACACGATTGGTTGGGATTGGTTGAAACTAGCTATCAAATACTTGAAAAATCTACCCAGGTTTCAAAAGTTGGTTTGCCTAGCGACTGGGTATCTTTAGATATCAAAACAGGTCAATATCAAGCGTTGCCCTCTTCGAGTCCAATCCAAACTTTATATAGCTTTGATGCTTATAGGGTTTGGTGGCGAGTAGGTTTAGATGCTGCCTGGTTTAATTCGAGTCAGGCAAAACAGTATTTAAAGAACTCAACGCAACATTTAAAGAAAATGTGGCGTACACAAAGCAAACTGCCCGCGCGCGTTGATTTACAAGGTAACAAACTAGTTGATTACGAAGCGACATCGCAGTATGCAATGCTGTTTTCTGCTTGGGCAATTATTGAACCAGAACTTGGGCAAGAAATATTGGCGAAAAAATTGCTACCCAGATATCGAGAAGGTATATGGGATGACTATTCATCATATTATACTCAAAACCTTGCTTGGTTAGGCTTAGTCAGTCCTTCGGTATTACCGAAGCAATTGTTGCGCTAAGTGATATATACCTTCTTCTTAATGTCTTTAATAAAGTATCAAGATTGAAGAGTCAATTATAGGTTATAAAAAGAACAAATTCTTTTTGGTAATTATAACGAAGACAAGACAGGCTTAATTATCACCAATATCCTAGTTATCCTTTTATTGTGTAATGTCTCATGAAACAGTTGTTTCTTCTTTCCCAAATCAGTAAGAAAGCGTTTGTTGTCACTTTCTGCTTGCTGCTATTTCCGAACGCACTCCCTAGCGCGCGCGCAACAAATAGCGAAGACGTTAATGGTGTGGCAGAGCAAGAACTAATACTCGCACAAGCGACACCGACAACTCAAACTCCCAAAAAGACCGATAGTGCAAAGAGTGAAGAAACAACTGATGCAGCAGATGCATCTACCACAGCAAATGCAAAAGGTTTAGCCACCTACAATCTGGAGTTTAATCGCAGTCCAATTGTTGGTAACAGAATGCGGTTACGCGGTATTTACTCTGAAGCTCGTTTAGGTTTTACCCGTCCTCGTGGCTGGAAAATTGATAGCGGTACAGGAACAGTACAAGCGTTAATTCGCTTTCAGCATTCACCATCGCTTTATGCTAGTCGCTCGAATTTAACAGTGCTTGTTAATGGTAGAAGTGTTGGTAGTACACCTTTGAACCGTAAGCAGTCTCAAGTCGGGCAGTTGCTAGTAAATATTCCACCAAACATACTTCAAGAGTATAACGAGCTAACAGTAGTAGGTCAGCAAAATAATTCGCCAGAATGTAGTGACCCAAACAGTCCTGATTTGTGGACAGAAATTCTGCCTGACTCTAAAATTACTTTCAAATACCAAAGACAGCCGTTAGCGCTTAACTTTAGCCGCTATCCGTTTCCCATCTTTGACGATTTAGGATTAGAAACAAATAAGATTGCTTACTTACAACCAAGTCAAGCTTCTGCATCATGGTTAACTGCCGCAGGTCGTTTCCAAGCTGCATTAGGACGGTTAGCTGATTTCCGTCCGATTGAAACTAGCATGGTGTCTAGCGTTGCATCTGTTAAAGATGGCCAGCGCTTAGTTATTATTGGAACTCCTAGCGAACAACCAGCGTTAGCAGAGCTAAAAGATTTACCATTAAAAATTGCAGGTGGGCAAGTTCTGGATAGTAGTAATAATCCAGTGCCCAATGAACGAGGAGTGCTGATTTTAGCTAGCTCTAAAAAAGAGGGTGGGGCGCCAGTTCTTATCGTGACGGGTAATAGTGCTAGAGCAGTTGAAAAAGCTTCCAGATTTTTATCACAGCCCGATTTAAGAAAAATGGGCACAGGTCAAGTCGTTTATATTGACCAAATTAAAGAAACAACTACTCCAGGCACCCGTCAATGGCCGCGTCATTTGCCAGAAACAAATTCATTCCAACTCAGCGACCTTAGAACCGCAGTTAATAACGAGCGGTTTAAAGATGTAACTGTACAAGGTGCAGGGGCGCCAGCAGTAGATATTGACTTCCGCGCTTTACCTGATGACAGGTTTGTTCGTGGTAGCTCAATGAATTTGGTATATAGCTACGGACCACAAGTTAACCCACGTACTTCTGCAGTTCAGGTTTTTTTAGACGGTAACTTTATCGGTGGTGCGCGTTTAACAAACGAGTCAGGAGAATCTAGAAAATCATTAAAAGTCGATTTACCTGCAAACCTTGTAAAACCTGATTCAAAGCTACAAGTCTTTTTCCGGATGAATGCGCGCGAAGCATTTGATAAACAAAAATGCCAGTTTGCTCCAGACCAGCAGCTAACAGGTACTGTTCATGCGGATACAAGCTTTGATTTGAAACGTGAAACTTCGGTTCAGCTACCAGATTTAAACTTACTCAAATTTGGTTATCCATTTGCGGCGCCTCAAGATTTATCTAGAACAGCTATCGTCATGCCGCAAAATCCATCTGCTACAGATATGCTGACGATGTTGGAGTTTACCGAACGTCTGGGAAGATTAAGCAAAGCTGATTCAGTTAAGCTTGACGTTTATACACAAGAAAATATACCGGAAACAGTTCGCAAAGAAGATAATTTAGTCGCGATTGGTACACGTGATAAATTCCCGCTACCAGATGCGTTGAAAACATCTGGATTTAATTTAAGCCAGCAGTTTACCAGGGGTACAGCGCAAGCAAGTGTGGTGACTCCGCAAGACGCGCAAGGAATGATTAAGCAGGTTATTTCTCCTTGGAATAATCAGCGGGTTGTTTTGGCTTTAACTGCTCAAACTGAAACAGGGTTAGAGCGAGTTCGACAAGTTCTTAATCAAGACCCTTGGTTCTTCCAACTTAAGCAGGATACAGTACTGATTAGCAGCGACAAAAAAGACCCTGCACCATATGACCCAGACGCTTTTCAACTTGCTTTCTTTGAAAATTCTCCCAGTGTTAGCCGCGTTGAAGATACATCTCCACTCAGCAAAATATCACGATTAATTCAAGATAATTGGTTGCTATTGATTGTTGGAATTTTGGGTTCATCGCTCTTGCTGTTTGGAATTGTTCAGTTATATCTGAAGCGTTTAAACACAGAAGAAAAAAGTTAGTGCCCACCAATAGTGTAAGTGTAAGGTGGGCAGTGCCCACCCTACTACAATCCATAATCAAAAACGCAAAATAAAAATGTCTTCTTCCTCATTTAGAACACCTCCAACACCAAAAGCGCATAATTTTCTTACTAAATTTATCGCTGAGATTGCGCCGAGATTTTTTGACCGCGCGCTTGAAAAAGTAGGAATTAAGCAGTTTAAGTGGTTAGTACTACTATCTTTAGTAATATCAATTCCACTGATTATTACGCCGTTAGAAGTTTGGCAGCAAGGTGTAATTTCGGTCTTTTTAGTAGTGCTGGGTCAAATCATTATTCGCGCAGAAGAACAAGAATCATCGATAGATATTAGCCAGTACTATCACTTATTCATGGTGTGGTTAAGTATAGTCACAACAATGCGATATTTATATTATCGCGTTAGCTATACTCTTAACTTTGATACTTGGGTAAATGGTATTGCGTGTGGATTACTGTTTGCCGCCGAGCTATACGCTATTTTGACATTGGTTTTGGCATATTTTCAAACATTGAAAATTAAAGAACGTCAACCAATCAGTCTTAATGCTATTCCTGAAGAAGAATGGTATTCGGTAGATATTTATATTCCTACCTATAACGAGGACGTTGACCTTGTTCGCAAAACAGCGCTAGCTGCACTAGCTTGTGAATATGCACCTGGAAAGAAAACGGTTTATGTTCTCGATGACGGTCGTCCTGAACGTTATAAAGAGGATGACCCGCGTCGTGAAAAGTTTCGCGGGCGCCGTGAACAACTTCGACAGATGTGCGAAGAACTTGGCTGCATTCACATGACGCGCGATAATAACGAACATGCCAAAGCAGGAAACATTAATACTGCGTTCCGTAAAACACACGGTGATTTGGTAATGATTCTTGACTGCGACCACATCCCATCCCGTCAATTTTTGCTGCATACGGTTGGTTTCTTTTACGACCCTAAAGTTTCGTTTGTACAAACACCGCACTGGTTTTATAACCCTGACCCCTTTGAGAGAAATTTAGTTACCAGTGGTCGAATCCCTGTTGGTAACGAACTATTTTATAAGGTGTTACAGAAAGGAAACGATTTTTGGAACGCAGCATTTTTCTGTGGTTCGGCAGCGATAATTCGTAAAGACCATGCTCTTGAAGTTGGGGGAATTGCAGTAGAAACAGTAACCGAAGATTGTCACACTGCATTACGTTTACACGGACGTGGTTATAAGTCGGTTTATTACGACAAAATTATGGTGGCTGGTTTGGCGCCTGACACCTTCAACGCTTATGTCGGTCAGCAAGTTCGTTGGGCACGGGGAATGGCGCAAATTCTTCGTCTCGAAAACCCGTTGTTTAATTTCAAACATAAGCTATCTCTAGGACAACGAATTTGTTACTTAAGTGCAACATCACACTTTTTGTATGGATATCCGCGACTAGTATATGCTGTGGCGCCGACTTTGTTCTTGCTGTTTGGTATTAACTCTGTACAGGGTCTTGGTATTGAAACCCTAGCTTATGCGGTTCCCCACATTCTGCTATCGCTGTTTACCAACCACATTATTTATAAGCACGTCCGTTTTTCCTTCTGGAACGAAATATTTGAGTTTGTAATGTCGTTCCAAGCTGGATGGGTAACACTACTAGCGCTAATTAATCCTAAACTCGGTTCGTTTAACGTAACTGATAAAGGAGTTAATATTAGCAAACGTACTTTTGACTGGCAGTCAATGCGCGGTTTAGTTATAGTCACCGCTTTAGTTGTTTGCTCATTACTCGCTGTTCCATATTGGTTACTGCTACGTCCTGAAGACTGGCAAGCTGTAATGGTGAACACAATATGGTCAGGGTTTAATATCATTTTGCTATCGAGTGCTTTGCTAGTAGGTTTTGAACAACCGCAAATTCGTACAGCCCATAGATTACAGCGTCGTTTAGCTGTAATGATTTCCGTCAATAATCAAACCTTGATGGGTGAAACGATAAATATTTCTGAAACTGGGGCACTAGTTAAGCTTGAATCTTGGCCTAATTTGCCTGATGAAGTTCAAATTGAAGTTCATGGTGACTTTACCGCACGCGCAATACTTACCGCAAGAGTTATACGTCTATCACCAGTAAACGACACAGAAACTCATCTCGCAATTGACTTTATAAATATTACTGATGACCAAAGAGACGCTTTGACTTTGGTTATTTATTCAGATGTTCGCGAGTGGTACTCTCAAAACCGCGAGTACGCAGACCAACCTTTTGCTTCGCTTGGTTTCTTAGCTACTAGTTTGACTCGTTCGCTACGCGACATGAAATCAACACAAACCAAAAAAGTTCGCAAACAAGTGCAAGCACACGGTCAAATTTATTGGGACGGTCATTTCTTCCCAGGTATGGCTACAGAACTTGGGGTAACAGGTTTACGTTTAGAGTTAAATAGTAAGCGTGCTGTTTCTTCTGATAAAACACTTACGCAGCAAGATTTGCAATCAATGCAAAAGAGTAAACCACTCGTTGGTTTATTATTGAGTCAAGAAGCGGCGCCTGTTTCTCCTAATCGCTTTGTTGCTGAAATTACCTCGGTAATTGAAACTGGTAATGGTCTTGCTATTGAAATGAATTTCCCTGAGAAGTTTAGAGAGCGTCAATCAACCAAAATTAAACAACTGTTACAAGCACTTTAGTACTGTACGGTGGGCACTACCCACCATACAACACCTCAAAATTAATGACACAGACCACTAGTGCTGTAATTAAAATAACAACATTATATTAATTCTCATCCTCCCGGTTTCTATGCGATGCCGGGATTTGTTTATTTGTAAGTATTTTATTTGACCTGTTATTTATCGGTCATGCATTTGTATGTTAAAAGGTATACATGTAAACAGGCAGGTTGGGTTGGAGGGACGGGCAAGGATGCCCATCCCACTCATTGTTGCATAAGAATTTTGCAATCACATTTATTATTGCTGGTTATTTTCTTGAACTGTATTTAGGACACGGTTTTGCCACTGCCTGAGAGATTTATTTTCCTCTCTCAGGCGGATAACTCCCCCAGGAGTTCTTGTTTTAGAAACTGAATTTCTAAGTCGTGTTGGTTAACTCGGTCTTTTATTGTTTTTAACTCTGGGACTGACTGAGATTCTTCCAAGTCTCCCCCAGAGCGCAAATATCTATCTATTAGCCATATCAAAACTTCAGAAGCTTTTTTACCTTCTTCGTTAACTTTGTTTAAGAATGCTTCTTTCTTAGGTGTACTAAGGCGAAACATGATTCTGTTATCGGCGTTCATGGCGTTCTCGCGTGTGTTATTCCAATATCTTAAATCCTGGATAACAAATGTGTGAACTTTTGTCAAGCTTTTACATAATTTTACAATTAAAGTTTAACAAAGTGCTTGATTTGTACAACTAGAAGATATATACTTATTGTGTTCCATAAACAAAAGCGCCCGTCATGTTGCTTTTAAAACAGAAACAGGCGCCAAGTATACAAAATAACATCTATATGTTGACACAAATTCCAGGATTTAGCACTACTAGTTTAAACGAACTAACTTTATCGTTAACAGAGTTCGACCAGTTGATGAATGATGCTTTGAATTGTTCTAATCCAGTTGGCGCCATCTATACATCGACCGTACAGCTTTTACGTTACGCTTTTTGGCTCGGTGAGCAGGAAGCCAAGTTGGCGAAGCAAGAATTTAAAAAATTGCTCGATATAATCGGTTGGAAAAAAGAAGCTAAACGGTATCTTGATATAAGCAAGGCTTTTAGAGGGTTTTTACCAGAAGAGTTAGCACAGGTTGAACCGCATACAATTTTTCGTATAGCTGGCAATCTTAATAAATATAAGTTTGTGATTACTCAAATTGCGATACTTGCTCAAATTACTCAAGATGCAGTTCGAGGTTTTATAAAGCAGTGCCGTAAACCAAGAGCGGCTAAAATCGAAGAAGAACCAAGTATTTGGAGAACGGCGCCAGATAATGGAAGAGTTTTTCAGGCGCCCCCAATGTACGATGAAGTTACAGGAGTAATTATTGAAGAAATCATGAAAGCTGAAGGTAGAACTGCTCAAAGCATTTTGGCAGAAGCAGTAGCTTTGTTAAAAGATAAAAAAGATGGAAAGCTTGTATACATCGAAGAAGTTATTGCCCAAGAATTGCAAACAGTGTCAGAGTCTTCACCTGCAAGCTTTGATGATACTTTTGATTTAAACGACGATAATATTTCTGTGGTAGAGGCACCTTTTGAAGAAGTTTGGTATAACGACGAAGAATTAGTTGTAGAAGATACTTGGGCATCTGTTGAAGTCGAAAATGCTGATGAGATTGAAGATTACAAGTTTGTAAATTCTGAAAATTCACAAAAAGAAGAAAAAAATTCAGTGAATTTATTAATTGAAACGTATCAGTCTGCTACGTCTTGCGATGAAATTAACGAAGTATTAAATTTATACGGCGAGTTTGAGCAGCAAGCTTGGTATTCTTTAACTCTACTAGAGCGGCGCCGTGCTATTGAGATAATGTCTTCGTAGCTTCATAATTTATCTTAGATGCGCTTCTACTGTACAATAGAGGTTTATTATAAATGTAGAAACGTAATTAAGATATAAATTTATACTTTGTTATGACAACAGAAAGTTATGCTGCTTTAGCAACTCTGGAATACATTCCTTATATAGATGACAATGGTCAATTACCTGAACAGTTTCAAGGGAAGATTGGAGTGTATGCAATATTTGATACCAATAAAAATTTACAATTTATTGGGTATTCGCGTGATGTTTATTTAAGTCTAAGGCAGCATTTGGTTCGATTACCTGATAAATGCTATTGGGCTAAGGTTCAAACGATTGAACGTCCTAGCCGTGCGACTTTGGAAAATATTGAAAAAGGTTGGATTGAAGAAAACGGCGCCGTTCCTGTTGGAAATAGTGAAAATAAAGATGTTTGGACTCAGTCTGTAAATGTTAAAAATTTGATGACTGACGAGGAGAAAGTTAATTATAACAGCCCTAATAATGATGAAATGGCACAAATTAAAATTATTAAGAATGTCGCTCGTCGAGTTGAGGCAGAAATTTTAAAAGTTTTAGAAGCGCGCGGTTTACAAGCACAGATTCGGTTTAATCCTAAGTTGAAGGAAGAGGGTTTACTCGATTTAAAGTAGAATTCGGTAGAGACGCGAGGAACCGGAGCGTCTCTACAGAAAAATATTTGGTTGACTGTTTTACCAATGACTTGAGGAATATAGAGGTGATGAGTTAACTTCTATAGCGTAACGTCAACGCTGCGATAAATCGTAATGACACAATTTAAGAATGGAATCCCTGCTTGTGCTTGGAGTCGTCCTATTGGTTTGGGTTGGAGTCAGCCTTATACTGTTCGCTATGCGAGCAATATAGATGATGGGCCTTGGCATGGTATGCCTTTGGGTGGTTTCGGCGCCGGTTGCATTGGACGTTCTTCGCGTGGTGATTTTAATTTTTGGCATATCGATGGTGGGGAGCATGTTTTTCAAAATATCCCCGCTTGTCAATTTAGCGTTTTTGAAGATGCTGGAAATACAAAGACCGCTTATGCTTTGTCTACTGAGGCGCCGCAAGATGGTAGTCTCAAAAGTTGGAAGTGGTACCCGTCAGATACGAATGGTACTTATCACGCTTTATATCCTCGGAGTTGGTTTGTATACGAACATCAAACTAAAGCACAATTAAGTTGCGCGCAGTTTTCACCAATTTGGGCCAATAACTACAAAGAGAGTAGTTATCCTGTAGCTGTATTTGTTTGGAAAGCTACTAATCCAACTGATGCACCTGTTACCCTGAGCATTATGCTTACCTGGCAAAATATGGTGGGCTGGTTTACTAATGCGAACATATCACCAGAAATTGTACTTCGCGATGATGGTAGTCCAGTATACGAATATCAGCCACGTTTGAATGAGAGTAAAGATAATTATAATTTTATAGTTGAAAATACTGATAAAATTGGCTGCGTTTTAGCTCGTTCTGGAATTGTTGCACCAACCGAAGAAGGCGAAGGTGAGTGGTGTATTGCTACTAGTAAGCAACCAGGTGTTGAGGTGTTCTATCATACTCGTTTTAATCCTGTTGGTACTGGGGATGATGTATGGAACAGCTTTGAATCTAATGGTTCGTTACCTAATATATTAGATGCAACACCTGCTGACCACACTGAACAAGTCGGCGCCGCGTTAGCTGTAAGAATAACATTACAACCTGGGCAAACATTAGAAATTCCATTTACACTGGCTTGGAATTTTCCTGTTACTGAATTTGCTCTTGGTGTTAAATATTATCGTCGCTACACTGACTTTTTTGGACGTAGTGGTAAGAGTGCTTGGGCTATTGCATCTACTGCATTAGATGAATATCAACAATGGTGGTGCCAAATCGAAGCATGGCAACAACCAATTCTTGATCGGCAGGATTTACCCGACTGGTTTAAAATGGCTTTATTTAACGAACTTTATGATTTGACGGCTGGTGGAACACTGTGGAGTGCTGCTACTGATATTGACCGTTACGGGCAGTTCGCAGTATTGGAATGTTTAGATTATCGCTGGTATGAAAGTTTAGATGTGCGTCTTTATGGTTCATTTGGACTGCTGATGCTGTTCCCAGAATTGGAAAAAGCTGTAATACGTGCTTTTGCACGCGCTATTCCTAACAGTGATGACCGCACCCGCGTTATTGGGTATTACTATGTTATCGGCGCTCCCAGTCCATTAGCTATTCGCAAAGCTAAAAATGCCACACCTCACGATTTAGGGGCGCCGAATGAACATGTTTGGGAAAAAACTAATTACACTGCTTACCAAGATTGTAATTTATGGAAAGATTTAGGCAGTGATTTTGTACTACAGGTGTATCGTGATTTTATTCTGACGGGTGGTAGTGATTTTAAGTTTTTGGAAGAATGTTGGGATTCTGTAGTTTGTACCCTTCATTATCTTAAAGGGTTTGACTTGGATAATGACGGTATTCCCGAAAACTCTGGGGCGCCTGACCAAACTTTTGATGATTGGCGTTTACAAGGTGTGAGTGCTTACTGCGGTGGTTTATGGTTATCAGCGTTGCAAGCTGCAATTTCTATGGGGACAATTTTGAAAATTGCGGACGCAGCACTTGATACACCTGAACTTGATGAGAGTATTAATACGTTTCAATCTTGGTTAGAACAATCACTACCTGTTTACCAAGCAAAACTTTGGAATGGACAGTATTATCGTCTTGATAGCGGTAGCGGTTCCGATGTTGTAATGGCTGACCAACTATGTGGTCAATTTTACGCGCGATTGTTAGGATTACCTGATATTGTTCCGATTGAATGCGCTCACTCTGCCTTGAAAACAGTTTACTCTTCTTGCTTTCTCAAGTTTAATGACGGTAAATTTGGCGCCGCAAATGGGTTAAAAGCAGATGGTTCCCCCGAAAACCCCAAAGCAACACACCCACTAGAAGTTTGGACGGGTATTAATTTTGGTTTAGCTGCCTTTTTGGTACAAATGGGCATGAAAGACGAAGCTTTTAAGCTAACCGAAGCCGTTGTTCAACAAGTTTACTCTAACGGTTTGCAATTCCGTACTCCCGAAGCAATTACTGCCTCTGGGACTTTCCGTGCCTGCGTTTATTTACGGGCAATGGCTATTTGGGGAATTTATCTAACCATGAATCAATCTATCAAAATTTCTTAACATTTTTGACAACCCTCTCCGGATTGATGACGAGGTTGATAGAAGAGTAGTGTGAGCTTATTAGTCAAATATCTTCGCTCTCGCAAGATACTTGGCTAAACTCACGCAAGCTATCTTCATTACAAATCTTCAAATGTTTCTCAGTAACAAAATGCGTGTAAAAATTTTTATACCAAAAGAGAATAATATTATAAGTGTCAACATTTTTTACATTACAGTCTGTAATTTAATCAGAAAATCCTTGTTTTAACAACTTTAAAAGCATCATAATTAGTTATTAAATATACATGGTACTGGGATAAGCAAGAATAAAAATCAATTTAGTTATGAGTAAAATTTTGATAAAGCACAAGAAGTTTTTTAAAGAAATAAGTCAAAATATTATAAAAATGTATTACAAATTAATTAGGTACTTTAGTAGCTCAAGTAGTATGTCGAAGATGTGGTTTCAGTACAAGCCTATGTTTGATGTAATTCCACAACACAGCCTGGTAAACAAATATAAGGTGTTAATGTTGTAACTAAAAGCACATTTTAACCTGTTTTAGAACGATAGTAAAAGATTTTACTTCGGGTGTCTAAAAATAAATTGCTTGATATTGAAAGTCAACTTAGCAAAAAGTTTTTTGCTTGATATTGACAGCTTGTATCTAATTTCATAAGCGTACTTAAATAGAATCCCCATGAACTTCTCTCCGTTGTTACGAGTTCAGGGAGAGCATTTAAATCATCTACATGTTGATAATGTGCTTGCTCCCACTCCTGAAGCAACTATTAACCAATTATTTAGGTTAGTTGCAACGGATACGAGTCTCAGTTTTACAGCAGAGTTTTATGAAGCTTGGAGGGTGAAAGAGTTTTCGCTTGGTGATGAGTTGATGGACTATGAAAGTCAAAAAGATACCCTTTATTTGGTTTGCAGCGGACGTGTAAGGTTATTGGGGTATGAACAAGAGTCTGCACGTAATGTATCAGCACAGTTGCTTGATGTTGGAGAAAGTTTTGGTGCAGATGGATTATTTTACGCGAATTTATTACCGTATCGTGCTGTTGCTGCTACCAATGTTGCTATAGCGGAGTTGGCAAAAGCTAATTTAAAAATTTGGTTACAACGTGCTGAAAATTTTGAATCATATCTTCTAAATACTGTCGAAACGCGGCAAAAGTTGATTTTCTGGAAAACCTGCACTTGTTTGCGCTCTTTAACAAGTCAAACTTTGCAGCATCTATCACGATACTTTGCGCTTCGTACAGTTAACACAGGTGAATTATTACCGTCAGCAACTCCTGCTTCCTTGGGACGTTATTGGTTAATGTCTGGTAGCATTGAGCAGCAAGATGCTCAGGTTGGTTATAGCTGGGGTTATCCGGATGTTGCATCACCTCCATTCAAAGCAGAAACTGATTTAGTTGTATGTTATTTACCTGTTGAAAATTGGGAACTGGTCAAACCGTTTCTTCCATCACAGAACTTTCAGGAAGAAAATCGTCAAGTTGAGTTACATCAAGTTGAGTTACATCAAGTTGAATCAAACAATATTCAAACAGCAAATACCTTTGACTTAAACGATAATACTTATCAACAGAGTCAAAAATACAACAAACAAAAATACAACAAAAAATATCCGTTCATTGCACAACAAAGTTCATCAGATTGCGGCGCCGCATGTTTGGCAATGATATGTAAATACTGGGGTAAAAAAGTTAGTTTAAATACATTACGTTGTTCGTCCCAAACAAATCGTATTGGCGCCACGCTTTCATCTTTAGCTGATGCAGCAGTCAATCTAGGTTATTCTTCAGTAGCCGTACAAGCTAATTTGACCGCTCTTGCTTGGCGCCATTCTCCGTGGATTGCCCACTGGCAAGGTAATCATTATGTTGTCGTTTGGGGAGTTCGTTCTAATTATGTAGTCATTTCTGACCCAGCAGTCGGCAAGCTAAAGTTACCCATATCAGAGTTTGAATCTAACTGGACTGGTTATGCTTTGATGCTAGAACCAACCGAACGATTACAGCAACAACTAGACGAGAAAACATCACTTGTTTATTTTGGGCAGTCACTGTGGAAGTACCAATCTCTAATTCTACAAATTGTGATTGCATCATTAGTTATGCAAGTTTTTGGGCTAGTTATGCCAGTAAT
Organism: Calothrix sp. PCC 7716; assembly: GCF_019977735.1. Taxonomy (GTDB): domain Bacteria; phylum Cyanobacteriota; class Cyanobacteriia; order Cyanobacteriales; family Nostocaceae; genus Dulcicalothrix. The sequence goes on from NZ_AP025018.1 coordinate 4,591,903, forward strand.
AGCTCAAATTGTTATTGATAAGGTAATACCTGCACGCATGTCTGTGGCACTAAATATTTTTGCTTTGAGCTTTTTGGTCTTTGGTATTTGGCGCTTTTGTATTAAAACAGCACGTCAATATCTACTCGACTATTTCTCAAATCATATGGATATTAGCTTGATGAGCGATTTTATCCGTCATGTTTTGGAATTACCATTGCAGTTTTTTGAACAGCGACAGGCAGGAGACATTATCAGTCGTGTTGAGGAAAACCACAAAATTCAAACATTTTTGACTCGTCGCGCGTTCGGTATCACTCTAGATGCGCTATGTGCATTTTTGTGTTTAGCATTAATCGCTTACTACAACTCACACTTAGCTTTACTTGTTCTTGCGTTAACTGTACCTGTTGCTGTATTCACGATAAATACAAGTCAGAAGTTAAAACGCATATCGCGAGAACTCGCTATTGATACAGCAGTGCAGAATCACACTGTAAATGAAATGATAACTGGTATCACTACAATCAAAAGCTTCGGCGCCTCTAGATGGATGCGTTGGCACTGGGAAGAACGGTTTGTAAACACTATCAAAACACGACTCCGCTATCAAAGACTCTCAAATAACTTACAACTTACTAACAATTTGATAAATCATGCCAGTAGTACTTTAGTTTTATGGTATGCAGCTAGCTTGATGATACATGACCAGCTATCGTTCGGTAAGTTTATAGCTTTTACTATGCTCGTGAGCAGCATTATCAATCCGGTTTTGGCGTTGGTTGAGTTGAAAAACGATATTCATTCTGTAGTTGTTTCTATCGAACGACTCAACGATGTTTTGCTTTCCTCTCCTGACAGGGATGAAGAGTTAGAGTTGCCGCCAATTCAAGGTGAAGTCCGTTTTGAGAATGTTAGCTTTCACTATCAAGGTGAGGAGCGTGACGCACTGCAAAACATCTCGTTTGTGATTAAACCTGGGCAAACAGTTGGCATTGTTGGCGCCAGTGGTGCAGGTAAAACTACGTTGTTAAATTTGCTATGTGGCTTATATAAACCTGATTCTGGCAGGATTTTGATTGATGGACATGATATTTGCACGGTGTCATCTCAAACGCTTTTGACGCAATTAGGAGTTGTGCCAGCTTCTATATTTATATTTTCAGGAACCGTTTTGGAAAATATAACCTTATTCAGCCCATTTACGTTTGAAGAAGTCAAAAATGCGGCTCGAACTGCTGGCGCCCACGATTTTATTGAGTCACTACCCTCTGGCTACGACACTTTGATTGGCGCCAGTGCGAAAATACTATCTAAAAAGCAGCATTATTTAATTGCCATAGCTCGCGCTTTGATTCGCAAACCGAGAATGTTGATTTTAGATGAACCAACGAGCGCACTTGATGTGGGAACCGAAAACTTACTTCTTCAGAACCTTTCACGTGGCGCCCTTGGTTGTACAACATTTATCGTTAGTCACCGTTTGAATCACCTTTCTGCCACTGACCGTATTTTATTGCTGGAAAGAGGTATCATTGTTGAAATTGGCAGACATCACGAATTATTTGCAAAAAGTCAGTTGTATTCACACCTAGTCGCGCGGTAAACCTAACTTTAATTAATTATTTATGCTTATGTAATTGCAAATAATTATCGAATACTAGTTAGGAGATTATTTTTAATGCTTGATTACCTGAAATTTTTACGTAACGCATCACTTAACTATCCTGTAATTACAACAATCAGCTTGTTATAAACCATATATTGAGTGTTTTTACCACTTTCTGAGTTGCTACGTCTTATGATTTACATCCCTTAGTTACTACATTGAAACCAGTACTGCTAAAAAAGTCATCCGGGTGAAAACCTATTTTAATACAAAAATTACAATTATTTAACTCAAAATTTGCATTGATATGTTAGAGCTAAATCCTTATATAGCAATAACTTTAACAAAAAAACTTGCTTCCTTAACAAACTGTAAAAAAATTATTGATATGCAGTTGCACCACCACCAATTTTGTCAGTATTACCTACAAATTATTTCTTCATCGTTGGTTCACAAACCTCAGTTAGTGCTACAATTTTCTGGGGGCAATTCGCTAGAACAAAAAAATAAAACCTAGTCACAGTGAGGGGTCGCACCCCTCAACAATTAACAACAAGGGGACAAAACGTGAAGTTGCACATCACTTAAGTGAATTTGAAAAATGATTGAGTAAATTTGACTAAGAAGGTGCCAGATTGGCAGATGACATCCACAGCAAAAAATAGTGTAAGTACGAATGTTGTTATTTCAAGCTAAAGCTAAACATTTTTCTGTGTGGAGTCAGTGGCATATGTACAAATACTTAATCAAGGAGAAAAAACGTAGTGAGTAATACTATTTATCTCAAAGTTAGTTAAATCAATAAGATGATGGCGCCAATAATTGAGAGGATAAAACTGCATCTACCAACAGTCAGCAAATACTGTCACCTTGAGCATGGCTTCAAGCGAACAGTATCGATGATAAACAGTTAGATTTCCACATAGGTCAACTAATGAAAAGAATCATCAGGTCAAATGCAGTCAAAACCTCAAACGAGCTTAGTTCCTTTGTACCAACTAAGGAGGTAAGTACATCAGTTATGGAAGATAGGGTGAATTCGGTATCTTTGCAGACGATATTGAATCGGCAACCCTTGGTTGTTCCTTACCTAGTAGTTTTAAGCGGCATTGCTTTTTTAGTAAGTAGCTCTATTTGGGCAATGAATACCAGAGTTGAAGAAGCTAGCTTGCATTTTGAATTGGCGCCGTTAATGGGCACAGAAAAAACGCTTAAAACAGCCAATCCAGTAGATTATAATACTGACATAAAAATTATACCAAAACAATTTAAAAACACTGAGGCACATATCAAGTATCAAGCCAAGCAGCCCACACAAGTTAGATTTGTCCACACTTATCGAGTAGTCGATATGTTTTTTGAGGAATAACTAATGGTAAATATCTCTTGAGATTGTTAGTCGTTGATATTGAATAGAGTCTTTTAGTTTCGATTCCATTTTATTTTATTTAATGAGTGAAGCCATGAGTCAAGATAATCCTGGTATAAGTAGTAATTTTAAAAAGCCTGTTCACCCGGAACAGTTTGACCAAGTAGTTGAGGCAATTTTAGCTGGCAAATATTCTTGGGCTTGTGTATTAATGTTGCGCTTTTCTGGGTATAACCCTCTGCATTATATCCCTTATCGGACTTACAACCGACTGCTCAAAGACAACTCACAAGAAAAGGCAAACAGCCAGAAAGATAATAATGGTAAGGCAAAAGCATCTGAGAAGTCTTCTCACAACAGCATTCCATCAAGTTGCCTAAGCAAAATTAAAGACTTGGCATACATGGAAGTCGTGGGAAAGCAAAAAAGAGAAATTAGAGGAGGTAATTTAGACGAATGGTTATCAGCACAAATGCACGAAAACCTGTCCAACGAATCACAGTTACAGCCAGACAAACAAAATAGTTGCCTAAAAATGTGTGAATTTAACTAAACTTTCTTGTGGAGCGGGCATCCCTGCCCGCCCACCAATTCAACATCCCTACCCATGTAATACTTCATACACTACTTAAACATACCGAACATCAATTTACAGTTTCTTTGTAATAATCTGCCAAAATGGCAAATAACATGCAAAAATATTTTATACATTAGATATATAGCAGAAAACGAGTTATGACGGGTTATGAAGGGTGAAATTTTACTACATTAATATATTATGAATAAGGAGATGATGAACGGCAAACAAACTAAGTACGTTAATTTATGTTGATAGTGGTATTGTTACAGTTGGTGGCTATTTCTTACTTCATACCATATAAAGTCATGAGTAAGAATATGTAACGATACGCAAGTTTGATTGTTCCATCTGTTTCAACATCTAAAATAATCCGAATCCTCCCAATTAGGATTATTTCATCACAAATCATGGAAGCTATACTTTGTAGCTTCCAATTTTTTATTAAGCGTTATGATTTTTAAAGTTTGAATAAACATCAGTAGCGCATACTACTCAATATGCAGCTAAATAATATACCCTGAAAGCTAGTAAGATACAAATAATACAATGAGCGATTTTAAGACAAATGTTGAGGCAGAAGAAATAGTAGACTATCTCAAACAAGAAATGAGCTTAAAAGAAACGCGCCAAAATATTTTGTATCAAAGAGTAATCGCGCGTGTTGCCCAACAACGAGGAATAAGCGTTAGTAGTTTAGAGATAGAAAAAGAAGCTACAGAGCAACGTCGGGAACTGCGGTTAGAAAAAGCTGCGGATACGGTAGCTTGGTTAACCAACAATATGATTACTCCTCACGACTGGGAAGTTGGTATTCGGAACCGACTGTTAGCACACAAGTTAGCGCAGGAAATGTTTGGCAAGGAAGTCGAAAAGTTTTTTGTACAGAACCGTGCGGAGTTTGAGCAGATTATTTTATACCGAATAGTAGTAGCGAACGATAAGCTCGCTCAAGAACTTTATTATCAAATTGAGGAAAGAGAAATTAGCTTTTACACGGCTGCACATAATTATGATATCGACTTAAACCGCAGGCGCCTGTGTGGGTATGAAGGGCAAGTTTATCGTTGGGAAATTGAGCCAGAGATTGCAAATGTTGTTTTTAATACATCGCCTCAGCAATTAATTGGCCCGATAAAAATAGAACGATGCTATCATTTGCTTTGGGTTGAAGAACTTATACCAGCCGAGTTAACGGAGGCACGGTATAAAGAGTTACTAAATCATATGTTTAAGCAATGGTTAAACTCCGAAGCTCAACAATATATTTGAAATTAGATTAATTGAATTATTCATGCAGTCCCAAATTGTTACTCCACCACCATTACAACCAGGAGATTTACTACGAGTAATTGCTCCAAGTGGTACTTTGCGTTCTTTGGAACCATTTGTGCAAGGTGTCGAGGTATGGCGAAGTCGTGGTTATCGTGTTGATATTATTTCTGACATTAATGACCGATGGGGTTATTTAGCTGGGTTAGATGATACACGGCGGCATCATCTTAAAGATGCTTGGTTAGACCCGGAGTGTAAAGCGATATTATGTGCTAGGGGTGGTTTTGGCTGTACTCGTCTTTTAGAAAATTGGAATTGGGCGCCTGTTACAAATCCGAAGTGGTTAATTGGATTCTCTGATATTACAGCATTACTGTGGAGTTTATATAAATCCGGGATTTCTGGGGTTCATGCACCCGTATTAACAACGCTTGAAAAGGAACCCGAATGGTCAAAACAACGGTTATTCGATTGGGTAGAAGGTCGTAGTATTGATACTATTAAGGGTAGCGGTTGGCTTGGTGGTGTGGTAAGTGGTGTATTATTACCAGCAAATTTAACAGTTGCAACTCATCTTCTTGGAACTCCGTATCAACCAGAATTTGATAATGTGATTTTGGCAATTGAAGATGTAGGAGAGGCGCCGTATCGTATCGATAGAATGTTAACACAATGGCGGATGAGTGGCGCCTTAAAAAAAGTACGCGGTATTGCTGTTGGCAGGTTTAGTCAATGTGAACCACCTGTAAATATACCAAGTTTTAAAGTTGAGGAGGTGTTGAAAGAGCGTTTGGGAGATTTGGGTATTCCCGTTGTTTCTGAACTTCCTTTTGGACATGATGGTTGTAATGCTGCATTGCCTGTAGGCGCCAATGCAACATTAGATGCAGACAATGGGGTTTTAATAATTAATTCCAGAATTCAGAATTTAGAATCCAGAATCCTACCTCCTGACCCCTCCTAACTCCTACCTCCTGACCCCTCCTAACTCCTACCATCCTGACCCCTCCTAACTCCTGCCTCCTGACCTTTACCGTAATTTTCGCCAGGGTGTAATTTGTAATGAACCGTCACGTTTGAAGACGACGCGAAAATGCGCTAGGGGTTCTTTATCTTTGGGGGCGGCGATGTTAGAACCGTGAAGTTCTTGGAATATCATGGGTAAGGGTGTTTCGCGGAAATGATCGTATGCGACTTGGTTTATTGGTTCGTAGTCAGCGACTACACCATTTCGGTTTACAGCGACGCGATACTTTAAATCTTGCTTTGCCGTAGTTTTACCTTCCCAATTTTGGCGTAATGTCCTTGTTAGTTGTCGTTGTAGTCTTCTTAGCTGTCTAGGATTAGTAATTTTATCACCTATAACATCGGGAGTCGCGCGAAACCCTCTCCACGGACTAATTTCTAGTACTCCTGATTTACGAAACACAACACGGAAACTTCCAAAAGGTTGATTTGTCTGTGAAACAGAGTTTAAAGGGTCGGAAATTAATTTGGGTAAAGGAGTTTTGCCAATTTGATTACGTGCAATTTGATTTACTGCTTCGTAAGCAATTATTTCTCCACTAGTGCCCATTGCCACTTTATATACTAAATCGTAACTAAGTGTTTTTCTTTGTGCCCAAGATGCGTTCACTTGATTAAAAAGCTGTCTCTTCAACGATTGTAGCTGCGCGTCATCAATTATTTCTCGACTCTGTGATGTTCTATTAGTCGCTGGTTTCTGTGTAATATTTTGTACTTTTACAGATAAGGATTTTTCTATATTGACTAAAGCTAGTGTATGTGTAGCATTAAAGTCTGGCGGTAATGAGTATGTATTAAATATAAACATATATATAGTTCCAAATATGTGAATCAATTTTCATTATTGTTTTTTATTTAAACAATTTAGTTATTAGAGTTTTTTAATCACTATAAGGTTCCAACTTAGCTATTTAATACTTTAACGCCTGTCGGCAATTTCTTAGAATGCTTTTGTTACAGTTAATTTTTTATAACTTTGCAATTATTTGTGATTAATATATAACTTTTTATGCATTAGGCAAGATATTCAGGTAACAAACCTTAGAGCACAGAGCGAAAGAAGAGATGAATCGAATTTTTACAATACTACATGTAGCTAAGTTAGAAATATGATTTAATTTCAGCAATACCCACAGTAAATGTAAAAAAACAGTATCATGAAATACAAATTTGTTGTAATTGGAATAATAATTGGTTTGTTATCTTTGGCATCAGCATTAAGCGTACAAGCGAAAACTATCGGTCTTAAGATAAATCGTGACCAAAGTGTAAAAGCAAACAGTTGTCCTAGTAATTTTACTTTGAATGAAACAACCCAGCCTTATCGTGAGGGAAGTTTTGGAACTGATGGCAAAGCAAATTTGGGCACCATTGCAACCAATATTTCAGTATTGGCAAGTAACCAATTTAGCGTTGCCTGGGTAGGTACACTCAAGCCTCAGTTTGCTAAGTGCATAGCTTCAGCAGGAATTACAACATTTGATGGAAAACCTGCTGAAGAGTCTTTAAATCATTTAAAAATGCACTTTCTCAAGGGTAAAGTTTACCTGATGCTTGACCTTGCTGGTGCTGCGGATCCCAACCAACTGCCACTCGTTGTGTTAAAAAAGGGTGTTAACAAGGGTACTGCGACTTGGAGTTGGGGTGGAAGTGACTAGTTTTTTAGCCAAGTGAGAACAAAAGCATATTCAAACGCTAGCTCTTTTAAGCTTTCATAACGTCCAGAGGCGCCACCATGTCCGGCGCCCATATTTGTTTTTAGCAGTAGAATATTATTGTCGGTTTTGAGTTCTCGAAGTTTTGCCGTCCATTTTGCAGGTTCCCAATATTTAACGCGCGGGTCGTTTAAACCTGCTGTGATAAGTAAGTGGGGATAGTTTTTTGCCTCTACGTTGTCGTAGGGAGAGTAAGATTTCATATAGTCGTAATAAACTTTTTCGTTAGGGTTGCCCCATTCATCCCATTCGATAGCTGATAAAGGTAGTGACGTGTCGGCTATTGTTGTTACTACGTCCACAAAGGGTACATCAGCAACGACTACTTTGAAAAGGTCGGGACGCATGTTAATGACGGCGCCCATTAGTAGTCCACCTGCACTACCACCAGAAATAGCGAGGTGTTGCTCGGATGTCCATTTTTGCTCGATTAAATATTCGGCGCAGGTGATAAAGTCAGTAAAGGTATTTTTCTTGTTTAGGAACTTACCGCTTTCGTACCATTTACGTCCAAATTCTCCACCACCACGAATATGGGCAATGGCAAAAACAAAGCCACGCTCTAATAACGGTAAGCGGCTTGATGAAAATGTTGCTGGATATGGATAGCCATAGGAACCATACCCTGTTAAGAATAATGGATTTTGTCCCTGAATGGCTGTACCCTTTTTATAAACAATAGATATAGGAATTTTGGCGCCATCAGATGCAGTAGCTATAAGCATTTCGCTTTCGTATTGGGTTTTATCGTATCCACCCAAAACTTCAGTTTCTTTTTTCAGTTCCCGCGCGTTTGTCTCCATGTCATAGTCAAATACAGATGGAGGTGTAATTAATGAGGTGTAAGTAAAGCGTAGAATATTGGTGTTGAACTCTGGGTTGCTACCTTCAAAGAATCCGTATGTCGGTTCGGGAAAAGTGATATTTTGGGATTTATTCGTTTCTAAGTTTTGAACGGTTGCACATGGTAAGCCATTTACGCGCTCATAAATTACCAAGTGTTTAGCAAACAAGCTGACACCCGACAGCATAATATCTTCACGGTGTGGTATTACCGTTTGCCAGTTTTGCTGTGAAGGTGAAGCAACCGGAGCTTTCATTAATTTAAAATTGATTGCCTTATCGTTGGTAACGATGTAAAAGTAATCACCATGATGCTCGATTTCGTATTCTACACCTTGAACACGCGGGTTTACTATTTGAAAGGCGCCTGTTGGGTTATTTGCATCGACAAAATGAGCTTCGGAGGTAACTTGACTGCCCAAACTCATTACAATATAAGCTTCGCTACGAGTTTTACCTACAGATAAAAAGTAGGAATCATCAGGTTCATGGTAAATTAAAACGTCTTCTTCTTGTGGTTTTCCTAATTGGTGACGGAACAACTTAAAAGGACGGTTGGCTTCATCAACTTGTGTATAAAAAACTGTTTGATTATCATTTGCCCAGGCAAAAGAATAATATGTATCGGATATAGTCTCTGGATATAACTTAAATGTTTTTAAATCTAAGAAGTAAATTGTGTATCTTTCCGAACCATTGTTGTCAACAGCATACGCAAGTATTTCGTGATTAGGACTAATTTGAAAAACACCGACATTAAAATACTCTTGCCCTTCTGCAAGTTCGTTTTCATCGAGTAGAATTTGTTCAGGCGCCTCTAAGCTCCCTTGTTTACGACAGTGAATAGCGTATGCTTTACCAACTTCTGTACGTGAATAGTAATAATAATTATCCTTACGAACTGGTACAGATAAATCAGTTTCTTTAATGCGAGAAAGAATTTCGTCATATAACTGCTGCTGTAAATCAGTAGTTGACTTCATTACCTCTTCGGTGTATGCATTTTCAGCTTCGAGGTAAGCAGTGACTTGAGGGTTCTCGATATCGCGCATCCAAAAATAGTTGTCGATGCGACGGTCGCCATGTAACTCTAGAACAATAGGCTGTTTTTGAGCAACAGGTGGAGTCGATTGATTTTGCGTCATATTATCGTGCAGCATAACTTTCTTGCTAACTCTGTTCTTTAACCGCTTGTGTCCCACGTGCAAAAAGACGACAAAAGCCAATTGCAGGAATAATTCCAATAATTAGCGCTGTAAGTCCTTGTTCGCACAAATACAATACTAAATCGCGGTAAACCTCTGGAATAGAATCTTGCGCTAGAGATAATAACCATACCAAAAAACTGATTAACGCAAATGCCAAAGAGTTAATAAAGTTCCACCACCAAGATTGTTTGGTGTAGCGTCGCAGTACTACCCATTGGAAAAAACTTATCCAAATTGCAGAGAAAATGAAGGCAGCAGTAGAGGCTATAGTTAGAATAATAATTTCTTCGGGTGTTAATTCACGGTTTAGAGAAGCTCCGAATGTTTCGATGTACTCTCGCCAGACGTTAGAAACTTTTATCGCAGTTAACCAGCCAAAGCTTGTAGCTAGTAACCACCACCATCCAGAAATATAACGGCGTACTACAAGTGCTTGGTCGGCGCCAAAAATGAGGGCAAAGACAGTTAAGCTAACATAAGTTCCCCAGGTGAACCAAAGTGTTTGAACTTCGGGAGTCGCTTTAACTATAAATTGTTCGTTTATAACTCTTTCAATAGCGATGCTAGCAATGCCACCGACAACCCACCCAACTACGGTCATGAGTACATACGTCCAGAAAAATTTACGGCGCCTGTCACGTGGTATCAAAAATTGTTGTTGTGAGATAGTGTCAGGTGGGGTTATGTTAGGCAGTGGTGGGTTATTGGGGTCAGTTTGCATAAAAATTTAAGTAAGCATTTAGTGTAATCGCTGACAAATTTAAGCATAAAATCTTGACAAATGAAATTTTTGATTTTTATTGAGCGGGAATTACTACAATTACAGGTGATGCTGGATAATGTATTAGCTTTCAGTCAACGAATCATTCTCTAGTAAAAGAAATTAAGAAAAGTAACCTATGCGAACTCATTATTGCGGCGAACTCCGTTCCGAACATATTGGAAAAACTGTCACCCTGTATGGATGGATAGATAGGCGCCGTGACCACGGAGGAGTAATATTTTTAGATTTACGCGACCGCGATGGCATCGTGCAGATAGTCAGCGACCCGCAGCGCACCCCAGATTCATATGATGCCGCGAATGCTCTCCGTAGTGAGTACGTAGTAGAAATAGTCGGTAGAGTCACGAAACGTCCTAACGAGTCATTAAACGAGCGTATTCCGACAGGAGAAGTGGAGATTTACGCCGACAAAATAACACTTCTTAACGGTGTTCGTAAGCAGTTACCGTTCCAAGTATCGAGTGCGGATACAGACCCAGTACGCGAAGAAGTGCGGTTGAGGTATAGATATTTAGACTTGCGACGCGAGAGAATGGCAAAAAACATCCAATTGCGCCATCAAGTTGTCAAAGCAATGCGTCGCTATTTAGAAGACTATGAAGGGTTTATTGAGGTGGAAACCCCAATTTTAACTCGTTCGACACCTGAAGGCGCCCGTGATTATATTTTACCAAGTCGTGTTAACGCTGGAGAATGGTTTGCACTGCCACAGTCACCACAGTTGTTCAAGCAAATATTAATGGTGTCGGGGTGTGATAGATATTATCAAATAGCGCGCTGTTTCCGTGACGAGGACTTACGTGCAGACAGGCAACCGGAATTTACTCAATTAGACATGGAAATGAGTTTCATGTTGCAACCAGAAATTATTGAGTTGAACGAAAAGCTTGTTGGTCACATCTTCAAAACCGTAAAAGGTATTGAATTACAGCATCCCTTCCCTCAAATAACATACGCCGAGGCAATGGATAAGTATGGTAGTGATAAACCTGATACTCGGTATGATTTAGAACTTGTTAACGTTTCTGATATTTTGAAAGACAGTGGCTTTAAAGTCTTTAACGAAGCCATCAAAAACGGTGGCATAGTTAAAATATTGCCCATCCCCAACGGTAACGATGCAATTTCTAACGTTCGCATTAAGCCAGGTGGAGATATATTTAGAGAAGCTAGTGAAGCAGGCGCCAAGGGTTTAGCGTATATTCGTGTACGCGATAACGGAGAAATTGATACAATAGGTGCGATTAAAGACAACCTCACAGAAGAACAAAAACAAGAAATTCTGACTCGTACAGGCGCCAAACCAGGTCACTTATTACTCTTTGCAGCAGCAGATGCTCCTACTGTAAATAAGACCTTAGATAGGCTGCGTCAATTTGTCGCCAGAGAATTTAATTTAATCGACCCTGATAAAATTAATTTGTTATGGGTTGTTGACTTCCCGATGTTTGAGTGGAACGCTGATGAGAAACGACTTGAAGCATTACACCACCCATTTACGGCGCCGCACCCTGATGATATTAGTGACTTGAAGACCGCACGCGCGCAGGCTTACGACTTAGTGTTAAATGGGTTTGAAATTGGTGGCGGTAGTTTGCGTATATACCAACGCGACATTCAAGAGCAAGTATTTGAAGCCATAGGACTTTCACCCGAAGAAGCACAGGGTAAATTTGGTTTCTTACTAGAAGCATTTGAATATGGCACACCTCCCCACGGTGGTATCGCCTTTGGTTTAGACCGAATAGTGATGTTACTTGCTGGCGAAGAGTCAATACGTGACGTTATTGCCTTCCCCAAAACACAACAAGCAAGATGTGTGTTAACAGAGGCGCCTAGTGGTGTAGATGCGAAGCAGCTTAAAGAGTTGCATGTAGCATCAACATATAAACCAAAGCAATAGCATTAGCCTCTTGTGGAGCGGGCATCCTTGCCCGCCTGTTTAACGAGTAAAAGTCGGATTAAGCGTTTACGAGAATTGATAAAACCTCAATATCGTCTGAGAGTAGAGGAATTGAGCATAGGTCAAGTACCCTGTATACCTGTACATGTGATACTATAAATTATAGATGTGTATCAATAATGTGTATCAATAATATGTACCGTCGATTAAATATTACGTTACCCGATAAAACATTAAAAATGCTTGACCTGTTTGCACCCAAGGGAGATAGAAGTAGCTTTATTGATGAAGCCATCCAAAATTACATTGCCCAGATACAAAAACAAAGACTTAGAGAACAATTAAAAGAAGGCGCTATTCGTCATGCAGAACGAGACCTTGGTATAACGGATGATTGGTTTGCTCTTGAGGAAGAATCATGGCATCAAAACTTACAGTAAGTCATCCGAAGCGTGGGGAAATATACTTAGTTAGTTTTGACCCTACTGTTGGTGCCGAAATTCAGAAGACTCGTCCAGCATTAGTGTTACAAAATAATGTTTCTAATGAGTATAGTCCAATTACTATCGTAGCTGCGATTTCTTCTAAGTTTAACGAAACACTTTATCCTACCGAAGTTTTGATTCAACCACCAGAGGGTGGGATGACGGTAAATTCTGTAGTGTTGTTAAATCAAATTCGTTCGATTGATAAACAGAGGTTGGTTAGAAAACTGGGCGAACTGACTTTTGCATCAATGGAACGTGTTAATGAATCTATTCAAGTTAGTTTAGGGTTGATTGAAATAGAGTAGCTGCTCAAACATTGGTTTCAATAATGATTAAAGTAAAGTCCTAACCCATTTGTATTATAATAAAACACTACAAGTAATTTCTCTAGCTTTTTGCAGTTAATTCAATTACCCAGCATCAGCAACACGAGGTTGGCTAGACTGAATTTTCTGAGCTAGCTCTGATTGTGTCATAATTTTTTGTCGCTACAGCTTTAAATTGCGACTCAGAGCTAACTTGATTTCAATTAAAGCATTTTCTTCAGGTGTAAGACTCAAAAACTCTTCAACACCACCTACTTTCCAACCTTTTGCTTCTAAGCGTTCTTTTTTATTTTCATCCATAAAGTTAATCCTATGTTACTATAAACTTTGGCGATAAGAGTTGTCCCCTATATAACTATGCTTAACAAAATTTAATAATTGATGTTGTGTCAGTCCAACCATAAGCAACTTCAGTAAGCATAGCTCCACCCCTCTCAAGCTGCTTTGAGTAAATTTGTTTTCCTCCAAGTTTTTCATAAAATCGACACGCAGGATTATTTTCTAAAACCCAAACTAACATTGAATTAATATTTGCCTGACTAAGTTTAACAGCTACGGTTTGAACTAAACGACAACCAATCCTCTTTCGTTGACTGCTTTCTAAAATATAAATCGCTTTCAACTCACCTTTATATATAGAGTCACCTGTACGTTCTATTCCCCCATTAGCAAAGCCAATTATTTCTCCTAATTCATTTTCTGCAACGTATATAAAATCCCCATTTTCTGGTGCGCTGTTAAGAATTTTATACCAACCGCTTTCTCTTTTTTCATATGAAAGAGTTGCTAAATACTCATCTGGAATAATACCTCGATAAGCAGTTCGCCAAGTATCTACATGAACTCGTGCAATCGCAGGCACATCATTATAAGTAATCTCTCGTATAATCATGAGCTAGCTATTTTTTGATTAAGCATTGTTTTCTAAATTATCAGGAAGTAATCAGATGATACATTATAAGTAATCTCTCGTATAATCATGAGCTAGCTATTTTTTGATTAAGCATTGTTTTCTAAATTATCAGGAAGTAATCAGATGATAAATATACTCATCACTAGAAGCTCCTTTAAAAAAGTCCGCATTTTCTCGTGTCTCGATACGTGTAAAACCCAAACGTTCTAATAATTTAAATGATGCTAAATTGCGTGTGTCTACTTCAGCTATTATTTCAGTAATATTATAATCTCTCCATAAAATAGATATTAAACACTTACATGCTTCATACGCATAACCCTGCTTCCAAAATTGAGGCGCCAACACATAGGCAATCTTTGCGACTCCTGGTAATACAGTTGCTTCAATATAACCAGCGTAAGCTTTATATTCTTTAATATAAACTGCCCAGTTTAACCAAGCTTCAGTACCGTCTGGTGATAGACGTGTTTCTAATTTCTGATAGCGTTGCTCTAATACTTCGACTGAAGCAGGCGCCAATATAGGAATATACTTATAAATACGCTCATCTTGAAGTAAAGAATACATATTTACTGCATGAGTTCGTTTCAATGGTTCGAGAAGCAAACGTTGTGTTTCTAATATAGTTTCTGTATTGATAAGTTTCATTCTGACACTTCGCGCCTGCGTGCATAAAGTTGGATAATTATTGCAAAGGCTAAAACAGCAATGCCTGTTCCCCAAGCTGTAATACTTGTTGGTAGGTTATTCTTGAAAATTGCAAGCAACACCACCAAACCGAGCAATATGGTAGGTACTTCATTTAGGCGCCGCATTTGTAAACTGCCAATAGAACAAGTTTCCATCTCCAGCTTACCAATTAACCATCCACAGTAAAAATGAAAAGCTATTAACAATGCCACAAAGAAAAGCTTTACATGAAGCCAAGTTTGCTTTAATACATCTGGTTCAGTAGAAATAATCCCAATTGCCATTGCAATTGTAAATAACATCGCTGGCATCATAATTAGATTGTAGAGCAGGTTTTCTATACGGCTGTACTCTTGTTTAAGTGCAGTTTTGACAGGCTCTTGTCTTTCAAAGGCTTCAATATGGTATATAAAAAGACGCGGTAAATAGAATAAGCCAGCAAACCACGCAACAAAACCAATTATGTGAAATGACTTAAACCAGAGGTATGCCATAACTTGCTCAGTAGGAGTTATATAGACATTAAAAAAATTAGTAACTAAAGTAAAGTAGCTACCATTTGGTAACTAACTAACAAAAAGAAACTATTAGGCATTTTATGACTGAGGCAAAATGTTGCCCCCTAGAAGTACTCTTAAGCCAACTCGCTGGACAATGGACGCTGTACATTTTATGGGTTCTGTACACAAACGGTTCCTTGCGCTTTGGCGAACTAAGACGTAAAGTTGAGGGGATATCAACAAAGGTTCTCACAGACAGACTGCGAATGCTCGAAGAAAATGGTATGCTTCACCGACACCATGAACCTACAATTCCACCACAAGTAACCTATACCTTGACAGAACGCGCAAAGGAGTTATCAGGAGCGCTAGATAATCTCTACGAAATAGCTGTGCGTTGGTATGGTACTAGCAGTCAGATAACTTGACTATTAATGGCGCCGATTTTAATGAAGCAATTGTTACAATGATTATTATAATACAGGGTAAAAACGTTAATGTTGGATTACGCCCAGTATATCCAGCCTAATGCTGCCATTACTTTACAGGCATCTTACTTGCAGGTTACAAGTAAGGCGCCTATTTAAGTTTAAGGTTGAGGTTTGGTTAATTTTTATGCATCTGCTCTAAAATTTCCAAACCCTTGTCTATTTTAGGCTGGTTAATAAGCTGCCGACATTTGCGACCAGCTTCTACAGCTTGATGCATTAAAGCGTGCCCTTCCTTATATTTACCTTGTTGAATAAGCTCGTTGGCTTGCTTACTTAAATCTCTGGCTTGTTTCGACAAAGTTTTTATTTCAGTTCTATCCATCTTCTTGCTCCGAAATTACAGAACTTATGGCTTCTGCTCGTTCAAATACTTGTTCGGCTTGTGCCCCAAGTAGACTAGCATCCGCATCTTCTCCATTTTCTATTGCTTTATTCAGATGCAAGGTACAAATCTTCAACTATTTTCTGAAGATTTATATACGCTTGAAGCAATGCATTTTTGGTCGTTTGGTTCATCGGCACTCCTGTACTACACTTGTGTTTCTACGCTTGGCGCCCTTTTTAATGATGATGAGATAACTTGACTATTGATAGCGCCGAGTTTATAAAGCTATTATGATAATGATTATTGTTATAGTAAAGTTTTATGGAACTTGCTCCACCTCACTTACCTAGAAAAACAAGCCTCGCGATTATTGGGGCTGGTCCTCATGCTTTAACATTTGTTACTCATTTGCTACAAAAGCGCGCAAAAATGCGTTCTAAATTTGCAGTGTTTGACCCTAGTGGCAAATGGATGAGTCGATGGCGCCAGCAATTCGCTGCATTAGAAATACCTCATTTGCGTTCCCCAGCAGTTCACCATCCAGACCCAAATGCTTTCGGATTGCGAAAATTCGCTGAGTCCCGTTCGAGTGAACTTTTTGCTCCTTATGATTTACCAGGAACTAAGCTATTTGATGATTTTTGTACTGATGTTATTTCTCGGTGGGATTTAAATAATCAAGTACACCAGAATGCAGTAACTCAGATTATTCCAGGTGTTAACTGCTTTCGTCTACACTTACAAGACGGGCAATCGATTACTGCAAAGCGAGTAGTATTTGCAACTGGTGGCGCCAAATTGCAAATACCTGATTGGGTAAAACAGATTAAATCAGGATATCCACAAGATAAGCTTTGTCATTCAACAAATGTAGATTTGCGTTCAAAACACCTTGCTGGAGAAAGGGTGTTAATTATTGGTGGTGGTCTAACTAGCGGACATTTAGCAGTTGGCGCCATCTCTAGAGGTGCAAAAGTCCACCTAATGATTAAAAGACAACTACAAGAAAAATTATTTGATGCTGAACCAGGTTGGCTAGGGCCAAAGTATCTTAAAGGCTTTTTTGCTTGTTCAGATTATAAAGAGCGCTCCAAAATGATTCAGCAAGCACGAAATGGTGGTTCGATGACACCAGAAATAGGTATGCAACTACGGCGCCTAGCACGTAATGGTTATCTCAAAATTGATGAAAATTGCCAAGTAATGAAAGCTGAGTGGTTAGGAAAAAGCTGGTTAGTACAATGCAGTGATGTTAACCAGTATGAATTTGACCGGATTTGGTTATCCACTGGAACTAAATTTGATGTGACAACTGAACCATTACTTAAAGATGTTTTAGCAGCTTATCCAATTAATATAGTTAATGGTTTACCTGTGCTGGAAGAAAATTTACGATGGCATGGTTGTGATTTATTTATCATGGGAGGATTAGCTGCTTTACAAGTTGGCCCTACCGCACGAAATTTATCTGGCGCCCGAATGGCATCTGATAAAATTGTCCCAGCTATTATTTAATTAGATAATTGTTTCTCTGTTTTTAACCTACCAATGGCTGAAAGTCAAATCCATTTAATTGATGCTATTACCAAAAAACAATTTTCAGCCGCTCCCCAAGGATGTGTGAAGCTATCGAGTGCTACAACAAACTGGCGCGAGATTTTTGTGGAAACTCATAGTATCCCGCCAATGTAACTTCCTGAGCATTACGTTCAAGGACACGTAGAAGTGATTTTTCGAGTTTAGAAAGTATTGAACGTTTTGTTCGATAATTTTACCAAAAAAATATAATTGTTGTGGTTGAGTATCACATATATCTTTATAATTTAGTTGAAAGCCTTTATTAAGGATTCAATTATGTCTAAGACTATTATATATACTTTATCGCGTTCTAAATTTCTACGCTTAGGGTTTTTGTTTATATTTTGTGAGCTTGTAGTTGCTAAATTTAGTATTGTAAAGGCAATAAGTCAGTCTCAGCTTACACTCAAAGCTAGCCGATTAAAGACATTATCTAAAGGTTTTAATTTAGAGCATTGGCAGCGAAACGAGTTAAATGATGGACATTATACAGAAGCAATTTTATTGCAGTATAAAAGGTTGGGTTTGACTTATACTAGGCTACCAGTTGTTTTATCGAAATTTTTAAATGAAACTAATCCTGGTGTTTTGAAGAAAGATTCGCTTGCGGCTTTAGATGCAATTATTAAAATGCACGTTAAAACGGGACTAGGAATTATTTTATCTCCTTTCAATCATCCCCTTGAATTACATACAGACCCTGCCGTACTTGCAAGATATATAGCTTTTTTTAAAGCTTTTGCTATTCATGTTCGTAACACAAACCCAGAAAAAGTTTTTTTAGAAGTAATGAACGAACCTTTGGCAGATACACCTGAAATTTGGAATAAAATTCAGCTTAAATTAATTGCAGCTATTCGTTCAGGCGCCCCAACTCATACAATTATTGCTAGCTCTAACATGAAAATCAATGCCAACGACTGGAGTAATGTTCGAGCGATGCCAAGGACTCAAGTTGTCAAAGACAAAAATGTAGTGTATAATTTCCATCTTTACGACCCGTTTGTTTTTACACATCAAGGAGCAAGCTGGGGGTGGCGTGCTTCGCAATACATGAAAAATATTCCTTATCCTTCAACTCCTCAATTAGTCGCACCTTTGCTTGCACAAATTCAAGATTCTGAGGCAAAATCAGCAGTAGAAAGATATGGTCAAGAAAAATGGAATAAAGCTAAGTTGATTCGTGAACTGGCGCCAATAGCAGCATGGGCAAAAACTAATAGAGTTACCGTAACATGTAATGAATTTGGAGCTATTCCTTGGGTAGCTCCTAGAGATTCAATGCTTCGCTATTTAAAAGATGTTAGAGAAGTGTTAGAAAGTTATAGAATTCCTTGGGGACATTGGTTTGCATTAGATATAAATGATAAAGAAGTTATGAAAGCGCTGGGACTAAAACCTTTATAAAATTGTGAATATGTAAGGTGGGCAATGCCCACCATACAAAGATTTAGGATTCTAAATTTTGTAGACCAAGTGATATTTTACTGTGCTGTTCAATTTGTCCCATAACTTGTTTTGCGCGCTTAATCACTACAGGTGGTAAACCAGCTAATCTTCCAGCTTCAATACCATAAGACTTTTGGGCGCCACCAGGTTGTACTTGATGTAAAAAGATGATTTGGTCGGGCATTTCTTTTACAGTTACTTGATAATTAGCAACATTAGGTAAAATACTTGCCAACTCATTCAACTCATGATAATGGGTAGCAAAAATGGTACGTGATTTAATTTCGGCGCCTAAATATTCAGCAACAGCCCAAGCTATAGAAAGACCATCAAAAGTTGCTGTTCCCCGACCAATCTCATCCAACAACACCAACGACCTATCACTAGCATGATTAAGAATATTCGCTGTCTCATTCATCTCCACCATAAACGTAGACTGACCCGTTGCTAAATCATCCACGGCGCCAACACGAGTAAAAATTCTGTCACAAACCCCCAACTTCGCAGACCTAGCAGGAACAAAACTACCAATTTGTGCCATTAATTGAATTAACCCAACCTGACGCAAATAACAACTCTTGCCACTAGCATTAGGTCCAGTCAAAATAACCAAATCAGGAGAAACCCTCTTCTCCTCTGCGGCCTCTGCGTCTCTGTGGTAAAATCCTCCTAAATTAATCGAATTAGGAACAAAAAACCCAGCAGGAATAGACTGTTCCACCACAGGATGGCGCCCATCCACTACACTTATTTCCCTACCTTCTACCATCTCCGGACGGCAATAACCTTGCATAACAGCCAATTCAGCCAACCCACATAACACATCCGCAGCAGCGACCGCGCGTGAAATATTACGAATAGCTTCAGCATAAGCAGCAACCTCATCACGCAGAGCCACAAAAACCTCATACTCTAACTTATACAAATCGTCTTGAGCATTAAGAATCCGCGTTTCCCGTTCCTTCAACTCTGCCGTAATATAACGTTCCTCATTCGTCAGCGTTTGCTTACGAATATAATTACTTGGCACCTGGTCAGCCTTAGCACGCGAAATACTAATATAGTAACCAAAAGTCTTATTAAACCCAACCTTCAAATTTGGAATACCCGTGCGCGCGCGTTCATCAACTTCCAAATTAGCAATCCATCTTTGGTCTTCCTCAACCAAAGCTTTCCTTTCGTCCAACTGAGGATTAACACCCGAACGAATTAAATTACCTTCCTTAATAATAATCGGCGGCGCCTCTACAATATGAGCGCTTATTTTCCGCCCAATAACTTCGAGTTCTGGTTGAACCTTTTGTAAAGCTCTCAAAAAAGGCGCCTTAGCATCAGCCACCAAGTAAGCTAACTCAGGTAATATAGCCAGCGAATCAGCCAAAGCCTTTAAATCGCGAGCATTCGCCGTTCCTGACCCAGTACGTCCCGTTAACCGCTCCAAATCATAAATTCGTTTTAATAACTGCCGAATATCATGGCGCAAAGCAGTATTTTCAACTAACTCTTGAATGGTATCTTGACGCGCATTAATTCCCTTAATATCTAGTAGCGGCTGTAACAACCATCTTCGCAGCGCGCGTCCACCCATCGATGTAGAAGTTCTATCAAGCGCCCATAATAAAGAACCATAATATGTACAATCGCGTACCGTCTGCGTAATTTCTAGGTTACGTCGAGTTTGATTATCTACAATTAAAAAATCAGTTAGCGTATACGAACGTAGTGGTTGCAAAGGAACCAAATTATGCTTTTGTGTCTCTTCTAAATATTGAAGCAAACCACCTGCCGCGCGTGCAGCTAAAGGCAAATGCTCACAACCAATACCTTCTAAAGAACGTAGCTTAAACTTTTGTAATAAACGACTACGCGCTTCACCCAAAGAAAAAGGAATTTGAGAACGAAAACTATAACAAAAACTTGGTGGTAAACATTCTGGCAAACTCGAAGACTTTTCACCAGGACGTAATAAGGCGCCCAAGTCAGGAGCATTTGTAGGTATTAACACCTCCGCAGGTTGTAACCGCATAATTTCCTGCGTCAAGTGTTCTAAATTACTAGCTTGTGTTGTTAAAAATTCCCCTGTAGATATATCTGCATAAGCTAATCCCCAAGAATCCACGGCAATTACAACCGCAGCGAGGTAATTATTACGACTAGCTTTGAGCATTCCATCTTCAAGCAGCGTACCAGGGGTAATAATGCGTGTTACTTCCCGACGTACTAACCTTCCTGCTGCTTCCGCAGCATCTTCTACTTGGTCACAAATTACAACAGCATAACCTTTTTCTACCAAATCTGTAGCGTGACGTTCCCAAGCATGATGCGGAACACCAGACATTGCGACTCTTCCTTGTTCCCCAGCTTGCTTGCTAGTTAGCACGAGTTCCAACTCCTGCGCTAATACAACCGCGTCACCGAAATAACATTCAAAGAAATCACCTACCCGATAAAAAAGCACTGCATGGGGGTGCATTTCTTTGACTTCGACATAATGCTGGTACATTTGACTGAGCTTGCTAACATCTACCTTACGGTGGTCTGTAATGAAAGCAGCAGAAGCGTTAGAACCTGGTTGGGATGCAGAGTAAGAAGCTGTCATAGTATCAAGATTACAAAAGTCAACCTGCCAATATCCGATAATAGCTTGTTGTTGCAGTTACTTGAACTTTGTTCAACGATTATTTATTTTTCGTATAATTTGCTTTGAACAGCTAGTTATCGAATATAGTACATATAGTCTAGTATAAATAGAAAAAATTGGCAACGGATACAACGGATGTAACGGATTGTCATAAGTCAGGCACGTAAACGGAGTTTTCCCGCTTTCGCGCGCATCTTCAAGATTTTCACGCAATTTAAAAATAAAGTTGTAACCCATAGTATGATGGCTTGCTAGTTTACCGTACTCGTGGCGCCGTAGTTAAACTAGCGAGCGAAGTACATAAGCTCGTAAAATGTGTGTATTACAACTGGGAAATCCAGTTTGGATGCTAGAAATCGGATTAGGAATTTGTAATTAAAGGAAAATGTATTCAGTTATAATTCATTTAGGTAAATTATCTAGTAAAGTCTCCACAGCTTGATAACCCCATTTTAGTATTACCAATCCGCATATAATTCCTATTGCTAGACAGCCGAAAATGACTCTGGTTAAAGTTATTGGATAATTGAAATAGATGGTTGTTTGCCAAAATACAGCAGCAATTAATATTCCAATTATTGCCCCAACGCTAAAGCGCATAATCGATGACATCATTTTTTATTTCCTTGATATTGCTTGATATATACTAAAAACAAGTTAATGCTTTAATTTTAGCAAATTTCATAATCTCTTTACCCTCTGCGCCTTTATAGTGATATACAGAGTATTTCAGGTACGTGATCTGCATGTATAATGCCTAAAACCCCGTCGTAGAGACGTTACATGTAACGTCTCTACATGTCTCGTATTAACACGTAAATTATTGTAATAATATTGACAAAAAATACAGAGACGCGATTAATCGCGTCTTTACTATCAGGTCAATTTATTGGATATTTCGTGGCGCCTAACAACGGGGTAAACAACTTACAGAAAAATTGCGCGAGTTGAATATCGACCCTAATATTATTGAACTTCAAAAAAATACTTCATTTACTGCAAATACAGTAAAAATATTTCCAAAACTTGATAACCCCATTTCAGTGTTATCAATCCGCATGTAATTCCTATGATTAAACAACCTAAAATACCTCTAACTAAAGGTATTGGGTAGTCATAATAAATGGTTGTTGTACCCCAATATGCTGCACAAATAACTATTCCCATTATTGCCCCAACGCTAAAACGTTTAATCGATTTCATCATTTTTCTATTTCCTTTAAATTATTTGATGTCTAATGAAACAGGCTACAATTTGACTTTTAAAGTGTATGAAAATTTTGAGGATGCTTTGTTTCAATATGCTTTTACCTGGAAATGATAAGATTATAGCTTGCTTTATTTAAGAAACAAAGCAGGTATTACATGAATTACAATATCGGCAGCAAAGTGAGCAATCATTGCCGCTAAAATACCACGTTTCCAATATAGCCAGCCAAATAATGTTCCACCAAGAGAATTTAAAAAGACTATATAAAAAACTATTGAGGGTGTTAATCCTTTATATATTTCTGCTGCTAATGGTAAATGCAAGGCGCCAAAAAGTAATGCAGCAATAATATTCGCCGTCCAAATAACAGTATGCTTTACCTGTGGTCTTCGCAAAATTTTAGTAAAAAGCCATACGAAAAGGCTCATTACAAATAAGCGCATCATAATTTCTTCGTTAATACCTGCGCTAACTGAGCCAAGAAACCCTGAAGAAGCCGATGGGACTTTGATGTTTTTGCTTATATTAACAATGTCAGATGGTAAAATATAGTACAATAAATTACTAAGTAATAACAGTACGGCACCTGTAATTAAACCAATAATAAAAGCGTAAGGTGCGGTTTTGAGAAAATTTTGTAATGCTTTGGGTTCGCGGGTGAGTAACGCTCGTAAGTCACGCGCTCCTAATCCAACTTTAGCTCCTAAATGCATCCCCAATAAAATAATTGGAATATTAATAAGCGTTTGTAATAAAATTCCAATTAATAATTCTTGGAAACTGGGTACTGGTAATTTTAACAACTCACTACTATAAGGTATCCCTGCTATAGAAGCGATTACAGATGCAACAATAAGAATTGCAAAGACTTGTAAATTTAATTGCTGGTGCCGATTTTTATTCGTTGTTGGGATATTACTTGACGATTCCATATATTTCGATGTGTGATTGACTACTTGTACAATAGCCGTAAGCTTATGGAGAATTTTCTTACTAACCGCATATCTTTAACATGACTTTAGTCATATTAGTTTTGGCGCCAGTGCTGGAAAATATAAGTTATGACCTATACTCCTCTGCCCCCTCTGCGTCTCTGTGGTAAAAAATACATAGTACCACAGAGACACAGAGTACACAGAGAGGAAAATTTTACTTATGCTTTTATCACGTCAATTTATTTGGATATTTCGCGGCGCCGAATGGTTGGTAATGCTTTCTTGGATTTTATCAGCATTCATATATAACCAGTTTAAAACAACTCCACACCTATTGTTAGCTTTTGTTATATTTGGCGTTGCTTTCTTTGTCCTTAGCTTAATTTTCCCTGTTAACCGTCCCTTATGGCAGCGAAGGTTGTATTTATACGTACAAATGGGGTTATTAGTTGCAGCACAGGTAATGCTTGTCGGATTTAGTACATTATTTCTTGTATTTATAGTCAAAGCTTGCTTTTTACTAAGGTTTAAAGAAGTAATATTATTCACTTGTATATCAGGTTTAGGATTTGTGCTAGGACAAGCTTGGGGGGTGTCAACGTCAACTATTGCCCAAGAAATGCTAACTAAGTTAAAACAATGCGAATTAGTTTCGTCTAATTTTAGTCCATTTTCTGATTTGGCGCCTGGTTTAGCAGATTTTATTGCTTTTAACGCACTAATTGTTTTATTGAATTATATATTACGTGCAGAGCGTAAAAGTAGATTGAAAGCAGAAGCATTAACGCAAGAAATAGAAGCATTAGCGACAACTTTAGAACGAACTCGTATTGCCCGTGAGATTCATGACTCGTTAGGTCATACTTTAACTACATTAGGTGTAAAAGCGGAACTAGCACAAACAATTCGTGATAGTAACCCAGAAAAAGCACTTCAAACATTAGATATAATAAAGCAATTAGTTGATACTTGTCTTCAAGACGTGCGTCATGCTGTCAAAACAATGCGTGAAGAAGACTTTGATTTAAATGTAGCGTTACCAATATTATTAAATGAGTTTCAAGTGTCCGCACGTTCTCTTCAAATTCGCTATTCTATAGAATTGCCTAATTTATCCTTACACATCAGTCATCAACTTTACTGTATTGTTCAAGAAGGTTTAACTAATATTCGTAAACATGCAGGCGCCAAAACCATTAATTTAAATGCTTATGCTACTCCTGAATATATTATTCTAAATTTAGAAGACGATGGACAAGGATTTGATGATAATAAAGTACATGATGGCTTTGGGTTGCGTGGAATGCGCGAACGGGTAAAGTTACTTAGCGGAGAAATTCAAATTCATAGTATCCTTAATCAAGGAACTTCAATTCAAGTGAGGATTCCAAGATGATACGCTTATTATTAGTAGATGACCAACTCAATTTTCGCGCCTCCCTTGCTGAGTTATTATCTTTGCAGGAAGATTTAGAAGTCGTTGGACAAGCTAAACACGGTTTTGAAGCAATTACTCTCACTCACCAACTTCAACCTGACGTTATATTAATGGATGTACGAATGCCTGTTTGTGATGGAGTTACCGCAACCAGAGAAATTCATCAAACTTATCCTTGGATACGAATATTAGTACTAACTACTTTTGATGAAGACGAGTATATTCAAAAATCACTGCAAGCAGGCGCCTTGGGTTACTTACTCAAAAACACACCAGCAAAACAGTTAGCAGAATCGATTCGTGTACTATATCAAGGATACGGACAACTTGGCCCAACGATAGCACCAAAAGTTTTCTCACAAATAGTCTCACCCTCTACACTACGTAAACCAAACTACGAACATATTCTCAGCGCGCGAGAAATAGAAGTTCTTAAACTTGTTGCCCAAGGTAAAACCAATCGAGAAATAGCAACATTACTTTATATTACAGAGGGAACCGTAAAAAACCATATTACCCACATTTTAGGTCAACTTGGATTAAACAGTCGTACTCAAGCAGCACTTTGGGCGCAAGAAAATCTAATTAAATAGACCATCTAAAACAATTTGATAACCTCACAACCAATTATTAAATCTTATCTTGTGCTATCTTCTTGTGGAGCGGGCATCCCTGCCCGCCTCAAAACATAAGCAAGTGCATACCACAAACAGCTATAGTGCGTCAATAGTTACTAACCCACCTTCAGTAAATTGAACTACTAACTCATGCTCATAAAGCAAAGCAGTTCCTAAAAGAGGGCGCCGTCCTGTAGCTAAAATAGTAATGTCTCGTTCCTCGGCGTTCCACAAGATAGTAGCCGAATGTACAGATACAATAACCTCAGTATTATCAGCAAGATTTATTGGTAAGTTATGTATAAATGATAAACCTAGCAAGTTAACAGCTTCTGGTGGTAAACAAAGATAACCTGTAAAACCTGTATCAATAACAAACCCTATAGATAAACTGGGCTGATTTGGTAGAATAAAAACTACATTAACAGTCGCGCGTCTGTCATTTACAATGCCTGAAATCACTTATAAACACGCTCCATAACACCACCTAATGAAGCCGCTACATTATACCCAATGCGGAGACCAAATAGCCTACCATTAGGATTCTTGGAAAGCAAAGTTCTAGATGATTCCAAACCAGTTTCATCAACTTCGTATTCTCCAGTGTCTATATCAATGATAACCATCTTACCAATATTTTCTTCTTGCTCAACTTGCTCTCTAATGATATTGTTGTAAAGTTCTCTCGCACGTTTCGCAACTTCTTCTGGGCTTAAAACCTCAAAATCATCACGTGTAGCTTCATCTAAAGAATGAATCAAAAAATGAGCCAGTTCAGTACGTTCTTTGGTGGAGAGACGAGACAGTTCAAGCTTTAGTTTTTCCGCAGTTTCGCTCATATCAAAATATCTCCTTGAAAAAATATTATAACCTTAAACGCAATCAGTTACTTAAGTTAATTTAAAATAATCATTTTACCTAAAAACACGCTTTATAACACCACCGAAGCTATAACATTATACCCAATCCGAAAGCCGGATAGTCAAACATTAGATTTTTTGCAGGCAAAGTTCGCTCTGGATTTTAAACTTAAATTATCGTCCCATAATTTTCCTGGCTTCTTGTTCAGCATTCTCAGTGATGCGGGGAATTAAAGTATATGTAGTAGTTAAATCCATTTTTTGCCCGACTCGCAGTGTTTTTAGCGGACTGAGAAATTCAATCTCTACATAAGCCTTTGGGTCTAAGTTTGTATAAATTTCAGCACTACTGTTATTATCAGGATAACTTGCTCCAGGTACTCTTGGTGAGTCGATGCGGACTGCAACTTTTTTGCCCATCCATAATAATGTACCAGCATCACTGCCTATTTTGTGAGATTTATTGCGGTCGCGCGTCAAAGATAATAAGCCGTTATTAACCTTTAAGTTAGCTGCTAAATTTTCAGATTGCTTGTTATAACCTTCAGGAAAAATCGACGGTTGGGGTAGCGCTGCGTATACTTTAACTGGGTCGCAGAGCTGTGTAACTATCCATACAGAAACATTTTGCGGCTTACCCTTAACTTTTTCGTAAGTCGTGGTTACTTTCATTACAGGTTTGCGCGGTTCAAGTGTAATTTTACGGTAGACGCGGATGCCATAGAAAGGGTCAATGGGGGAAATTAGAGTAACTTCGTGGCGATTAACTTTTGCACTAAATGGTACAGAGTTAAATGTAGCTGGTGGAGGCCAAGCTCTGCCTGTGATTTTTTCCCATGCAGACTGAGGTGCAGGCCAAGTTTTATCACCTCCGGCGCCGAAATAACCCCATTCTTCAGATTTAACATTAGGTGCTTTACCATAGACCTGTTCATTTTCCCAAAATGTACCTTCTCCACCCTTAAAGCGGAACTGCATTATCCTTCCAACTTTTGGGACTACAACCGCTTCTACTTGACCGTTACTTAAAATATAAGAATCTCGCCAGCCTTGGTAATTGGTTTTTGTAACTGTAATTTTTGCTATTGTATTTGCGGTTACTTCTATAGAACAAAAGACTGTAAAAAATATGACAACTAAAATTTTAAACCAACGAGTAGAAGTAATGTTTTTTATCATTTTCGATAATTACAAATTATTCTGACCTGGTCTGACCCCTGCAATATTCACGGGAATGCGGTAAATACTATTACCTGCTGTAATATAAAGTGTTTTGTAGTCTTTATCGCCCCAAGCTAAATTTGTTACGGATTGAGGAACTGCAATTTTGCCCAAGAGTTGACCTGCGGGAGAGAAAATCCATATTCCTCCTGAACCGCTACAGTAGATGTTGCCTTTAGTATCCACCTTCATACCATCAGGTACACCTTTATCTGTGGGTCCGGCTAACTCTGCAAACACTTTACTGTTCGTTAATGTTCCATCTGGCTGAACATCAAAAACGCGGATATGTAATTTTTCGGAATCACTGACGTATAATTTTTTTTCATCTGGCGAGAAAGCAATTCCATTAGGACGTACCATTTCTTTGTTTAATAAAGTTAGAGTTCCATCTGGTTTCCAACGATATATACCATAAAAGCCAAGTTCTTCCTGTTCTTTTTTTATACCGTAGGGTGGGTCAGTAAAATAAATGCTACCATCCGACTTAACAGCAATATCGTTAGGGCTATTGAGGCGTTTTCCTTGGTAGCGTTCAGCCAAGATTGTAATTTTACCGTTTTTTTCTGTGCGTGTTAGTTGGCGGTTATGTTGAGCAGTAATTAATCGTCCTTCTTTATCTAAGGTATTACCGTTGGGATTTCCCGCAGGACGACGAAATATAGAAGGTTTGCGGTTAGGCGCCCATTTATAGATTGTATCGGCAGGGATATCACTAAACAGTAAAAAGCCGCTTGGATTCCAAACTGGGCCTTCTGTAAATTTGAAACCATCAGACAACTTTTCGACTTTGGTGTTGTTATCTATAATAGCTGGTGGCAGAGCGTAAGTGTTTCCGCAGCTTTGCTGTACTATTAACAAGCTTATTAATAAACTACACACTCTTAATTGTTGTAAAGCCATTTTTCTCATACAAACTATATTTTTGGTACAGGAACAACTTTTCTCACTTTACCATCACTCTTGGATGTAACATATATTTCTCCCTCTTCATCTATTCCAAACCGGACATCAGAACGTTTGCTACCAATAATTTGGAGGAAAGTAGCTTCTTTTTTCCCATTAAAAAGCCTAAGTTCTTTTATCTTTGCCTGTTTACCGTTCACAAGTTCATCTACAGGTATATGAAAAAAACGCGCGTCATTGCCAAAATCAGCAAAAATATATTGACCAACTAATTTGGGGATTGCTTTACCCCTTAAGATGCTTCGTTCCTCAGCATGACATTTGTTCAATCATTTGCAAGCAGTTAGAAGCAACATCATTTTGAGGGTCAAGCTTGAGTGCTTGTTGCCATTCGGAGATTGCTTCTTTAAATTCTCCTTGCAATGCCCATAATTTACCTGCTAAGGCATGAAAGTTTGCATTGCTGTAATGTAAAGCAATAGCGTTGTTGTTGTACGCTACTGCTTCGGAATGGCGCCCTTGTGAAAATAAAGACAGCGCTTGTCTGTGATGCCAAATAGCTTGGTCATGAAGACGAATTAAATCAGATAAATCTGTTTTGCAACGTCTACAAGTTGAACATGGGGGAGATGATGGACGATAAACGGCGCCACAGACAGGACATTTCATAATTTTTTATTCTTCCTCATTATTATTGGCGTAGTAAAGAAAATCTTCCAGTTCTTCTTGTAACTCAGATAATTCTGTACTATTTTGAGAAATTGCATCTTCAATTTGGTCTAATAAGTCTTGTAATTCTTCTGCTTGTTCTTCGTCTAAAGTTTCTAGTAGTTTTTGGGCGCTTTCTAAAAGTGTTGCTAGTTCTGTGCCAATTTCTGCCCTATCTATTATGGTTTCTGCGGAGACTTCAATTGTTTCATCGCTTTCAAATTCAAATAATGACTCTAAATCTGCCCTTGCTTTTGTTAGTTCATGACTAGATAGTTTCTGCATACCTGCATTATTTACTACTAGTGTTCCTTGTTGTCCTTTGCCTTTTTCGGTAGTGGTGACGGTGAGAATACCATTTAGGTCAAAGTCAAAGTGAACTTCGATTTGAATATCTCCTGCTGGTTTAGGTGGTAAGTTCTCTACTTTATAGGAACCTAGAGGAACATTTTCTTCAGCGATTGTATTTTCACCTTGAAAAACTTCAATTTCTACTATTTCTTGCTCGTCACTTGCTGTGGAATAAACCTGGGAGCGAGAAACGGGAACAACACTATTGCGAGGAATAATTACACTAAAGTAACCCGGTATAAGACCCATTGGTGTACTTACAGCCGCAGCAACTCCCAAGGAATGGGGAATTACATCTACAAGAATAGCATCTACAGATTCGCCTACTAGTACGCCTGCTTGTAATGCGGCGCCTAAAGCTACACAAAGGTCTGGTTGAATGCCATCTGTAGGAGCTTGACCTAAATGTTCTTCAATCATTTGTTGCACTAGGGGAATGCGTGTAGAACCACCAACTAAAATAATTCGGTCAATTTGTTCGGGTTCTAAGGAAGCATCTGTAAGCGCACGGTCTATTGCCTGTAACGTTTCTTCTAATAGTGGACGAATTAATTTTTCAAAATCTGCTCGCGCAACTTCTGTTTCTAAATGCAGTGCAGTTTTGCCTTTACTACCCAAATAAGCTTCTCTAACTGTAGCAAAAGCATGGGAACTCAATTCAATTTTTACCTGCTCTGCTGCACTTTGAAGACGCGCCTGGGTGGCGGCATCATCTGGCACATCTACATTATGCTGTTTCTTAAATAGACTTGCTAAATGAAGTTGCAAAAGCCTATCAAAATCGTCTCCACCTAAGCGGTTATTACCATGACTTGCTAATACTTCTGTGACTTCGCCCGTAATTTCCACAACCGATACGTCAAAAGTACCACCTCCTAAGTCATAAACTACAACCCGTTCAGTTTCTTCTGAGCGTAAATCATAAGCTAAAGCTGCTGCTGTTGGTTCATTGATAATTTGTAATACTTCTAAACCAGCTATTTCGCCAGCAGTTTTAGTTGCTTGTCGTTGAGCATCTGTAAAATAAGCTGGAACAGTTATTACTGCTTGAGTAACTGTTGAGTCTAAAGCATTTTCTGCTCGTTGTTTCAGTGCGCGAAGAATAATAGCAGAAACTTCATGAGGTAGGTACTCTTTATTTCCTAAAGTGGTTTTATGGTCGGTTCCCATCCAGCGCTTAATTGATTTTACAGTGCGCTCTGGCGCCGCAGCGTACTGACGGAGTGCTTCGCGTCCTACCAGCAACTTACCTGTATCACTAAATCCCACACACGAAGGTAATATTAAGTCTCCATCTTCTCCAGGCAATACGCGCACTTGTCCGTTTTCGACAATTGCCACTTCCGAATTTGTTGTGCCTAAGTCAATACCAACTGCTTTCATAATTTTTATAATTTAAGAAAAATTTAAATTTATTTGCCCGTAGTTCTTAGCCGCTTCACAATCAGGATACAAGATAATGTACTTTTAATTAATGGCGTGCTTAAGTTTTAAGACTACTTGTTTCTTGTGTTGCAACAATTACTTGTGCTTCTCTAAGTACAATATCACCCCATAAATAACCCCGCACTACTTCTTGAATTACCGTATTATCTGTAACATCTGCTCTTTGTTCACGACCAATAGCATACATTTTCTGAGAATCAAAAGTTTTTCCTATACATGTAATAGGAATAACACGGCGTTGTCGTAGTATCTCTAAGAGCGAGCGTCTAATTAACTCTACCCCTTCTTGATTACTGGTGATAATTTCGCTTAATGACTCTGATGTAGGTGTTTCTTTAGATACTTCCAGTTGTCTTTCTGACCCGAAAAACCACGCTCCAAATTTTTCCCAAAGGCTTTTTTGTGGGGCATCTTTTGGCGCCGAGGCAACAGATAATGTTTCTAATTCTCCTTTCCAGTAAGTGCAAGCTCTATCTAAAGCATCTAGAATACCCAATAAATCTTTTAGCAGTTTTTCTTGCTGTTGCTCAAATTGACTTAATACCTGTTTTTGGTTCTCCTCTAAACGTATTTGAAGTTGTTCTTTATCCTTTGCATTTACTTCTAACGCTTGCTGAAGAGTATCTTGGCTCTTAAGCAATAATTTAGACTGTTGCTTGACTTCATGGCGTAAAGCTGTCCATTCTGCAACCATTTGATAGGTATCAAAGGAGTTTGTGTTCGGTTCTTCTCCTAAATATGGCTGAGGCACCTGTTCTGATTGTTCTGAGTGCAAATAATCTAGAAATTTGGCAAATAAAGCTTCTTTGTCTGTTGTCATTTGTAATTACTAAAAATGAGTTAAAAAATTAGAATGTGGCACGGATTAAATCATTAAGACTAATTTCTAATTGAGCGATTGCTTTTTCTTCCACTTGTTTTAATATTTCTTGATTTAGTTCTGCTTGCAAGGGGCGAACTTTCAAAAAATCTCCAGGTTGAGTTGTCTCTCCTTTGCGAAGTGCCTCATAAGCTTCTCGAACTGCTTTAAATTCTTTTGGATAACTATGAGCAGGAAATTCACGCAGTTTGGCATGATACGCCGCTTTGATTTCGGCGCCTGTTGCTCCTGGAGATATACCTAATTGTTCGTAGTGTGATGTCATAATCTATGAAAAACTCACGTATTAAAGACGGTTGATTAATTATTCAAATAATTCTTGAAAACCTCCTCTTGTTCTACCTTTTAGTTTTTTACGCTTAGGAGGCGAGTTTCTAAACATAAATTCAAAGTCATCGTCATCGTCATAATCTTCATCATCGTCATCGTCATCAAAATCAGGCATCCTATTTAACATCATTTGCTTAAGTTCTGGAAGCATCCGCTCAAACTCAGCTTTAGGAACTTTATTGCCAACTAATTTTCTCAGCATCTTTTCTATTAAATCATCCATATCTGACATATCGAGATTGTCAAAGTCCTCTGGGTCTGGTATAATCCTTGCCGTTTCTTGATTTGAGAGAAACGCCTGTTCTTCTCTAAATGCTTGTAAGGCTTTCGCATCTTGAAGGCGCCGAGCTATTTCAAATCCTTGTTGCTTCAATTCTTCATATTTTGGATGTTCATCATCGTAGGTAGTAGCTCTAGCTAAAAGCAGTAACGGGTTTTGCGGTTCCCGACGTAGTGCTTCATCCAGGGCAGGTATAAGGGTTTGAATGGCGCCATAACGACGTGCTTTGAGTTGAATATTTGCCAGTGCATTCCCTGGTTGGGGTATAGTGTCGAGATAGGCACGCACAGGAAGTTCTAATTTTTGAGGACTATTTTCTTTAACAGCTAAGACAACTAAATGGGTAGCCCTAGCTTCTGGGTGTTCTGTTGATAAGTTGAACAATTTTTGTAAATATTGATTTATTAAAGCTGCAATGCCTTTTTCACGTTTGGCGAAGAGGTGAATAGAAAGGGTTATCGCCTGTAATACATGAATTTGCTCACTTCCAGATACTTTTTGCAGGAGAGTGTCCCATGCTTTGGTAGCTGCTTTTTGGTCTAATACAACTTTACCGCTAGAATTGGGTGAACTTTTAACTGCATCTACAAATATATTACAAGCACGTATTGCCGGGTCTTTTTGGTCTTCGCCCTTTAATAAACGACTAAATAATGGGTAGCTTTTTGTGGATAATGCATCTACCCAAGGTAATATTTCTACTTCCGTATCAACACTAAGGTCGTCAAAGTGCTTACCAAAACGGCGCCGAGCTTCATTCAGTGCTTGTTTATCTCCTACTTCTTCCCAACAACCCAACAAGGTTTCGTAAACTTCTTCATATCGACACCCACCTTCAATCGCTTGGGTCATTAGTTCGATTGCTTCCGTATAATTATCGTCACTAGCTTCTAATAGTCCCTTACGTCCCAATACTTCTGGCGATGTGGGACATATGCGTTCTGCTTGTTGCAAAGCTCCTAAAGCTGCACGTCCCCGATCTAATGCAACATAAGCATCTGCCATCCAGCAGTGGAGGTGAGCTAACGTTGGTTTTAATCGTGTATCTGGCCATTCTTGCGGTTTTTGTTTCCCTTCCTGCTCTAACCACCGCAAAAATT
This sequence comes from Calothrix sp. PCC 7716, assembly GCF_019977735.1. GTDB lineage: Bacteria > Cyanobacteriota > Cyanobacteriia > Cyanobacteriales > Nostocaceae > Dulcicalothrix. Next base: position 4,625,877 of record NZ_AP025018.1, read on the forward strand.
GCGTTAAAACACGTGGGCGTTCTTGGTCGGAATCATTAGCATCTAATACTTCTAGTAGATTGACTGCCAATTGCGGGTTAAAGGGTTTTTCTGCTAATAAAGGGCGCCAAAAAAGTTCAGCACATTCTGCTTGTCCTTGATTAAATGCTTGTTGACCAGCAAGAGTAAATAATGGCGAACGCAGGTTTTTTAGTTCTGGGAAGCGAGTTAAAACCTTAGATGTTAACAAAACATGGGCAGCATCATGAGGGTTATTTTTATTGATTAGCTGTACAATCATCAACGCTGAAAGTGCATCTTGGAGCGTCGGTTCTTCTCTCTCCAACTTCTGGGGATCAAAGGGTGGCTCTCCAGTTTTTGCTCGTTGGGCAGTAGCTAATCGCGCTAAAATTGGATGCTGCAAATACTTTGGTGTCATGGAGCCGTATTTAGATGACTCCAACCCCAAAAGATTTGCGGACGCTTGCCAATCACCGTTTGCTTGGTGGCTGTAAATAGTCCAAGCAGTTGGTAAATCTCCTGGTGTGATAGGCGCCTTAATTTTTTGAAAAGATGTCAAAGCTGCTTCGGGTTGTCCATTTTTAAGAGCGAGTACCCCACGTACCCAGTGGAGTTGGGCAGCGCTAAAAGCTTTGGATTGTTGGTTTATTAACTGCTCGACTGTAGCGACATCTCCTTTGAGCAATAGAAGTTTGAGATAACAAATGCTATATTCTTTAGTGAGTTGACTTGCATCAAAAGCGTCACGGAGCAATTTTAGGGCTGCATCTAATTTATTCAACTCCAGCAAACACTTGGCTTGCCAGTAGTACACTTCTCCTACCAAACCCAATTCCAAAGAGCGTTCAAAGGATTTTTCTGCCTGTTTAAAATCTTGCTTTTGGAATTCGTGTTGACCTCGCAAAAACCATATCTCTGATTCTTTGGGGCTGAATTTAATTTCAGGGTGCAAGCGTTGAATTTTTTTGATTTCTTCCAGTGCGTGTCGATATTTTTTTAGGTCAACCAATTCTTGTAGTTGCATCCCAAACGATTGTTCAGTAAGCTCTGTCCCCGTACTAGATGCTTGTGGTTGTGAGCGATGTTTGGACTGATGTTTAGCCACTGGATTTTCTTCCTGATTATTTTTATAATTCCCCCCTCGCGCGGAAAGGGTGGCTTTAATTAATCTCTTGCTTTCAATATTAGTATGAGAATATTAGTATTGCAATCGCATGAATTTTTATAACAAACACAACTTATTTTTGAATGCTTACGGCACAAAGGTTCTGTTCATTGTTTAATTTTATTAATAAATTTTTTATGAAGTAGATATGTTTGTCCGCAACCTGTTTCCCACAAAATACAGATACAAGGAAGATATCTTTTTGACATCAACAACTCCAATGCATTAATTATTACCAAGTTACAAAAGGTACTAGGTTTCCGCTTGTACTGATAGGTTGAATTGCAGATATGAAAAAGGCGCCGTAACAGTTTGTAAATGTTAATAATCAAATTTAGATATACTTTGACACTAAGAGACTTGCAAAAATTTAATTCTCTATAATCTGGAATCTAGCGTGGAAACTAATGTAGAACCTAATGTGGAATTTGTAGAACCTAATGTGGAATGGGCATCCTTGCCCGTTTCAACTAAAGTGAAGTCGGCTCATAATTGAGATACGAGCAACTCTACCGCTTTGGGGATGTGTTTCTTGAAAGTTAACGTTGTTGGATACCAAGCTACAAATAGCTTACCTTTTAGTAATACATTTGCTCTACTCATTAAGTGCTGCTGATAAACATATCTATATATATAAAATAAAATATATAAAATAAAGGTAACAATGTTAACCTACAAAATTGAGGACACAAACTACTAATGGTTCGTGTCATGAATTTTGGCGGGTTGGCGCCAATAGTAAGTGAGGCAAGTCCCTACCTACACTTTCCAAAACTTATGACATTGAATATTATTACTCCATGTCATAAAATTTGCGAGGAAGGCGCTGGAAATTAACTCTCTTAACTCTTATCTCCATTAACTCTGTAGTCACATAGCAACAATATTTACATTTATCACAAGACACACGCAAGGCTAAACGACGTTCAACATCTGAAAGCTTTGCTAGGGAAGGATTTAGTTTTTTTTTCAAGCTGGCTCATCCATGAATAAAAAAATTTCTAAAAAGGCTTGACATTCTCTTGTGGACTCGTTATCTTAAATAGGTCGGCAGCGAGAAAGAAGCTGCAAACAACCGAACCGAGAAAAAATAATAGTTTGAAAGCCAAGTAACAAGTCAATCCTCGTCAAAGCAATGCATTAAATGAGTTTTGCTTCGGCAAAACAAGATGAGGGTTCTGAAAAGAATTTTCACAAAGAAGCTAAACAAACAAATGCCTAGTAATAAGCGATTCATCGCTTTTCTGAGCATTAAATCCAACCAAAACGGAGAGTTTGATCCTGGCTCAGGATGAACGCTGGCGGTATGCTTAACACATGCAAGTCGAACGGTCACTTCGGTGATAGTGGCGGACGGGTGAGTAACGCGTGAGAATCTGTCTTCAGGTCGGGGACAACAGTTAGAAATGACTGCTAATACCGGATATGCCTTATGGTGAAAGATTAATTGCCTGAAGTTGAGCTCGCGTCAGATTAGCTAGTAGGTGGTGTAAGAGACTACCTAGGCATCGATCTGTAGCTGGTCTGAGAGGACGATCAGCCACACTGGAACTGAGACACGGTCCAGACTCCTACGGGAGGCAGCAGTGGGGAATTTTCCGCAATGGGCGAAAGCCTGACGGAGCAATACCGCGTGAGGGACGAAGGCTTTTGGGTCGTAAACCTCTTTTCTCAAGGAAGAAGATGACGGTACTTGAGGAATAAGCATCGGCTAACTCTGTGCCAGCAGCCGCGGTAATACAGAGGATGCAAGCGTTATCCGGAATGATTGGGCGTAAAGCGTCCGCAGGTGGTTTAGAAAGTCTGCTGTTAAAGCGTGTAGCTCAACTACATACAGGCAGTGGAAACTATTAGACTAGAGTATGTTAGGGGTAGAGGGAATTCCCAGTGTAGCGGTGAAATGCGTAGAGATTGGGAAGAACACCGGTGGCGAAAGCGCTCTGCTAGGACAATACTGACACTGAGGGACGAAAGCTAGGGGAGCGAATGGGATTAGATACCCCAGTAGTCCTAGCCGTAAACGATGGATACTAGGCGTTGCCCGTATCGACCCGGGCATTGTCGTAGCTAACGCGTTAAGTATCCCGCCTGGGGAGTACGCACGCAAGTGTGAAACTCAAAGGAATTGACGGGGGCCCGCACAAGCGGTGGAGTATGTGGTTTAATTCGATGCAACGCGAAGAACCTTACCAGGACTTGACATGTCGCGAATCTTTGGGAAACTAGAGAGTGCCTTCGGGAGCGCGAACACAGGTGGTGCATGGCTGTCGTCAGCTCGTGTCGTGAGATGTTGGGTTAAGTCCCGCAACGAGCGCAACCCTCGTTTTTAGTTGCCATCATTAAGTTGGGCACTCTAGAGAGACTGCCGGTGACAAACCGGAGGAAGGTGGGGATGACGTCAAGTCAGCATGCCCCTTACGTCCTGGGCTACACACGTACTACAATGCTACGAACAAAGGGCAGCTAGTTAGCAATAACATGCAAATCTCAGAAATCGTAGCTCAGTTCAGATTGAAGGCTGCAACTCGCCTTCATGAAGTCGGAATCGCTAGTAATTGCAGGTCAGCATACTGCAGTGAATTCGTTCCCGGGCCTTGTACACACCGCCCGTCACACCATGGAAGCTGGTCACGCCCGAAGTAGTTATCCTAACAGTTCGCTGGGGGAGACTCCGAAGGTAGGGCTGGTGACTGGGGTGAAGTCGTAACAAGGTAGCCGTACCGGAAGGTGTGGCTGGATCACCTCCTTTTTAGGGAGACCTACCCAACTTGCTTGTAATAAGCACTTCAGTGCTTAAAAACCAACAAGAAGGTCATCACCTAGGTCGAGAGAGAATTGACTTTGGCTTCAAACTATTATCCGATTCGGATTAATTAAAAATGAAAAGTAAGTATATATACAGTCAGCAACTAGAGTTATTAAGATAACTAAGCCTGCTGGATGTATTTCCAGTAAGAACCTTGAAAACTGCATAGTGACGCAAATTGTAGGCAGTAACCGTGTTGAGTTTAATTACGCTCAGTAATTATTACGAGAAGCACACGGGTATTGAATTACAAACAATCCTTTAAATTGATTAAATTGGTCAAGCGAATAAGGGCTGACGGTGGATACCTAGGCACGCAGCGGCGAAGAAGGACGTGGTTACCGACGATATGCTCCGGGGAGTTGGAAGCAAACATTGAGCCGGAGATTTCCGAATGGGGCAACCCTATATACTACTTGTTGAACACATAGACAAGTGAGAGCCAACCCAGCGAATTGAAACATCTTAGTAGCTGGAGGAAAAGAAATCAAACGAGATTCCCTTAGTAGTGGTGAGCGAAGGGGGAAGAGCCTAAACCAAAATACATGTATTTTGGGGTAGTGGGACAGCGACATGGAATCGAGCGATTAGACGAAGCATTTAATCGATGCACCAAAGAAAGTAAAAGTCTTGTAGTCGAAAATTTAACGATACTAGCTGAATCCCGAGTAGCATGGAGCACGTGAAATTCCATGTGAATCAGCCACGACCACGTGGTAAGGCTAAATACGTCTGCGTGAGCGATAGCGAACAAGTACCGCGAGGGAAAGGTGAAAAGAACCCCGTTGAGGGGAGTGAAATAGAACATGAAACCGTCAGCTTACAAGCAGTGGGAGTTCGATTAAACGAATGACCGCGTGCCTGTTGAAGAATGAGCCGGCGAGTTATATGTGCTGGTAGGTTAAGTAGTAGTTACGAAGCCAAAGCGAAAGCGAGTCTGAATAGGGCGATTATCAGTATGTATAGACCCGAACCCTGGCGATCTAACCATGTCCAGGATGAAGCTTGGGTAACACCAAGTGAAGGTCCGAACCGACTAATGTTGAAAAATTAGCGGATGAGGTGTGGTTAGGGGTGAAATGCCAATCGAGCCAGGAGCTAGCTGGTTCTCCCCGAAATGTGTTTAGGCGCAGCGGTGAATATTAAGCTTTGGGGGTAAAGCACTGTTTCGGTGCGGGCTGGGAGACCGGTACCAAATCGAGACAAACTCAGAATACCAAAGTGTACTATCACTAGTAAGACGGTGAGGGATAAGCTTCATCGTCAAGAGGGAAACAGCCCAGACCACCAGCTAAGGTCCCCAAATCAATGTTAAGTGGGAAAGGAGGTGCAAGTGCAAAGACAACCAGGAGGTTTGCCTAGAAGCAGCCACCCTAGAATGAGTGCGTAATAGCTCACTGGTCAAGCGCTTGCGCGCCGAAAATGAACGGGACTAAACATTGTACCGAAGCTGTGGACTAGAGTAAAAAGTGCTGAGTCCTGAGTGGAAGAATAGTAGCGAGTGGTGAGTGCTGAGTGCTGAGTGTATGAATTTACTACTCAGCACTCAGCACTTTCAACTCAGCACTAAGAAATTCACTCAGCACTCAGCACTTTATAACTACTTTATTGGTAGGGGAGCGTTCTATTTGATGCGAAGCAGTAGCGGCGAGCAGCTGTGGATTGAATAGAAGTGAGAATGTCGGCTTGAGTAGCGCAAATATTGGTGAGAATCCAATACCCCGAAACCCCAAGGGTTCCAGAGGCAGGTTCGTCCACTCTGGGTAAGTCGGGACCTAAGGCGAGGGCGAAAGCCGTAGTCGATGGACATGAGGTTAATATTCCTCAACTAGAATTGTGGAGCATTATTTGGGACGCACCGTTGAAGCAACTATGCCCTGATTGGATTGGGAGGGGAATACGTTCTCCGTTTAGTTGTGATTGGTGTCAAGAAAAGCAATTAATGTGTTGAAGCAGTTATACCCGTACTCGAAACCGACACAGGTGGGGAGGTAGAGAATACCAAGGGGCGCGAGATAACTCTCTCTAAGGAACTCGGCAAAATAGCCCCGTAACTTCGGAAGAAGGGGTGCCCAGTGAAAACTGGGTCGCAGTGAATAGGTCCAGGCGACTGTTTACCAAAAACACAGGTCTCTGCAAACGAGTAATCGGAAGTATAGGGGCTGACGCCTGCCCAGTGCCGGAAGGTTAAGGAAGTTGGTCAGGGGGAAACTTTAAAGCTGACGACCGAAGCCCCGGTGAACGGCGGCCGTAACTATAACGGTCCTAAGGTAGCGAAATTCCTTGTCGGGTAAGTTCCGACCCGCACGAAAGGCGTAACGATCTGGACGGTGTCTCGGAGAGAGACTCGGCGAAATAGGATTGTCTGTGAAGATACGGACTGCCTGCACCTGGACAGAAAGACCCTATGAAGCTTTACTGTAGCCTGGAATTGTGTTCGGGCTTGGCTTGCGCAGGATAGGTGGGAAGCGTAGAGACATTCCTTGTGGGGAATGTGGAGCTAACGGTGAGATACCACTCTGGCGAAGCTAGAATTCTAACCAATGTCCGTAATCCGGAATTGGAACATTTTCAGGTGGGCAGTTTGACTGGGGCGGTCGCCTCCTAAAAGGTAACGGAGGCGCGCAATGGTTCTCTCAGCACGGTTGGAAATCGTGCGTCGAGTGTAAAGGCAATAAGAGAGCTTGACTGTGATACCAACAAGTAGAACAGGTACGAAAGTAGGCCTTAGTGATCCGACGGCGCAGAGTGGAATGGCCGTCGCTCAACGGATAAAAGTTACTCTAGGGATAACAGGCTGATCTCCCCCAAGAGTCCACATCGACGGGGAGGTTTGGCACCTCGATGTCGGCTCATCGCAACCTGGGGCGGAAGTACGTCCCAAGGGTTGGGCTGTTCGCCCATTAAAGCGGTACGTGAGCTGGGTTCAGAACGTCGTGAGACAGTTCGGTCCATATCCGGTGCAGGCGTAAGAACATTGAGAGGAGCCTTCCTTAGTACGAGAGGACCGGGAAGGACGAACCGCTGGTGTGCCAGTTATTCCGCCAGGAGTAAACGCTGGGTAGCCATGTTCGGAGCGGATAACCGCTGAAAGCATCTAAGTGGGAAGCCCACCTCAAGATGAGTGTTCTCATCACTATAAGTGAGTAAGGTCACACGTAGAACACGTGTTAATAGGCTTTAGGTGGAAGCGTGGTAACATGCGAAGCCGAGAAGTACTAACAGACCGAGGGCTTGACCTCTATCAATTCAAAGCGCGTCACTGTGCAGTCTTCAAGGTTTTTAAACTTTTTCCTGGTGCTTTTTGCGTGGTGGAACCACTCTGATACCATCCCGAACTCAGTTGTGAAACGCCGCAGCGGCTACGATAGTTGGAGAGTTGTCTCCTGCAACAATTGCTCGGTGCCAGGGCAATATTACAAAACAACAAAAGCTTTCTCTTACATATAAGAGAGGGCTTTTGTTTTTGGAAAACAATTCTTTGGGTACTTTCCCTACCTTAGTTACAATTTTTGGCATGGTTGGATTTACCCCAATTTATAATATTTTTGTTACACGACTAAATGCTATTCATCTTCATCTCCTGGCGGTCGTTGGCTGTCACTTTGTTGGGCATTCCACCCTAAAACTATATGCTCTAGCATTTCAGCCTGCGTACAGTTATTTACAACTGCATATTGCCTAATTAGCTCTTTTACTTTAGGGCTAATGTCGCGTATATCTAGTGAATCATTTCTTGCAGTTTCCATTAGTTGCTAATACATACTACGTATATTCCACAAGTTGATTATATAACTATTATTAAAAGGCAAAGGCATCTAAACTTACAAAAATTAGTCTATGAAGAATGAAAGATTTTTTATTAAAATACATCCATTTACCAAAAGTGCTGCTGATGATAAAACAGTTTACTGCTTGCTTCTAGCTAGCGCAGCCCTTGCCAAGCGAATTTCCCAGTCTAAAAGTTAACGGACAATCTTATGTAGATAGTGGTTTAGCTACCATGCGTAAAAATCAATGCCAATGGATAGGTTCTACTTCCTTTTGATTGAGGAATATCAATTTTAAATTATTTTTATGTAGACATAACTGCTAACTTGCGGATGTAAACACTTTTTCAGCAAAGTATCTACTTTTATTATGTGGCGGAATATCATGCTTACTGAAATAGCTAAATATCAGCTTCAAACCATTAAAAACAAGTTGATGTTTTCCTAATAACAGGTTGTATAAATCCACTAAAGTTAGACGACTAATAAATCCGCGCTCTTGAAACGCTAAAACAAACATGCCAGAAAACGTGAACCCAACAATAATCATGGCGCCTAAAATAATTCCTAAGATTCGCAACCAATAACTATTGTTGACAGTTTGTAATAACTCAAAAGCTAAGTGCTGATGTTCAACTTCTTCAGCAGCGTGCCACCCCCATAAATCTTTCATAATAGGAGTAGAATCTTTCAGTGCATTTTGATTCAAAGCAATATCTGTCAACATTGCCGTTAAATGCTCGAATCCAGCTATTGTAGCTAGACTCATATTGGCGCCTAATTTTTTTTCCAGTAGTTCAGCAAACACGAAATCTGCACATTTGAGATACGTCTTAAACTTATATCCCTGCCTTTCTAAAACTTGATTGTATTTATGATGAGTTTGACCGTGACTAATTTCCTGACCAATGAAACCACGTATTTGCTGTTTTAGATGCTCTGATTGAACAGATGGTAACTTTTGCTGTATTACCCGCACCATAAATGATTCAAACGCAGGTAAGTACAAATTGACTCCATTGAAAAATGTGTCATCACGATGCTGTTATTTAGCCACAATTTCGGAATATCATCCCCAAACTTAAAATTAATTTTCCTAGGTTTAACCTTACGTGAATCTAATGGTCTGCGTTCAAAGTAACCGTTATCAGCCATATGAAAATTTATTTAATCAATATTTTCTAAGTATAATTACATACTGTTAAAATAATTACTATCCAACCAAAGACGTATTGACAAATAAAGTTTATTGTGAAATTGTAGTATGTCTGTGTAAAAGAAATAAAATTATTGTTCTTAATTTATTAGAACATATCTGCTGGGTCGGCTGATTGAACTTTGCGGGTAGCAACGGCGCCGGATATGATACACATAATTAATGTCAGTATTTGAACTTGAATTGCTCTTATCAATGTCATATATAATGGTAAATTTGTAGCATTACGAGTTAGAGCGTAAAGTCCAAAAGAAACACAAAAGCCAGCTATGAAACCTAAAATACCCATGATAATTGCTTCTTCAAATACTATACCTAACAAGTAAACATTTTGGTAGCCCATAGCTTTGAATGTGGCATATTCTTTTATATGAGCATTAACATCTGTTGAAAGCACTTGATAAACAATAATAACTCCTACCAAAAAGCCCATTGTGACACCAAGGCTAAAAATAAAACCTATTGCCGTGTTAGTTCTCCAATGATTATCCTCGAATTGGATAAATTCTTGTTTTGTTAAAACTTTGACATCTTCACCTAAATGAGACTTTAATCTGTTTGCAACCTGTTGTGAGTTATAACCTGGTTTTAATTTGAGTAAACCTAAACTAATACTGCTGTCGTTTTGGTATCATGCTTAATAACTAAAAGTTATTAAGATATGGAATATCGTCAACTTCGTTATTTTGTTGCGGTTGTAGAAGAACTTCACTTTGGCTGCATCGGCAGAAAAGTTACATATCACTCAACCAGCGCTAAGTAAACAAATTCAAGCTTTGGAAAAAGATTTGGAAGTACAGTTGTTCAAAAGAACCAAACAGCAAGTGCAACTAACCGTGGCAGGAAAAGTATTTTTGCCACAGGTTCAGCAATTGCTATTGCAAGCACAACAAGCTGTGGAATTAGCAAAAAGAGCCGCGCGAGGAGAAGTTGGACGGTTGACGATTGGTTTTACGCTTTCAGCGCGGGAGATTGTGTTGCCAGAGATTTTACGCCTATTTCGTTCTAATTTTCCTGACGTAGAATTAGTGATGAGGGGAATTTGTACAGAAGAACAAGTGAAAGCGTTGCATAAACACGAAATTGATATTGCGTTTCTACACCCTCCAATTAAAAAAAAGGGTTTAAATATTTATCCTTTGCTTGAAGAAAATTTTTTATTGGTTTTACCTCAAGGTCATCCTTTAGAAACTTATGAACAAGTTCCTGTAGAAGCTTTAAACTCGGAGTGTTTTATTATGCTGCATCCTCCCGAAAAAGGGATGGTGCTGTATGAGGAATTTTTCACTATTTGTGAGCAATTAGGGTTTAAACCGCGCGTTATGGAGTCAACCTCTTACGAATCTAGAATGGCTTTAGTAGCATCAGGAATTGGAGTTACCTTTATTCCTGCAAGTATGGAAAGTTTTGTTGGTTCGGGTGTTGTTTGTAGAAAACTGAAAGGCGTAACTCCAAAATTACAGCTTGCAGCAGCTTGGCGCCAAGAGGAGTTATGCCCAGTGTTAGTAGAGTTTATTCAAATTATCACCAACTTGAAAGTTTTACAATCAACGTAGATTGGCGCCATTTGGAAAATACTGCGGGTTAAGATATATGTTATTTGTTAAACCACCATTGGCGCCTGGTCTAAGATATGTTCCAGTTGGGTTAGTTTGATTACCCTGTATAGTAATGTTAGTTCCGTTTGGGTAATAATAAGTTGTCGCTCCATTACCGCGCGGTACTGTTACACTAGGGTAAGTTATTCCATTGGGTGCCGAAATTGTTCCATTTGGAAGAATGCGCGTTCCAGTCGGATAATTAAGAGAATTACCACTTCCATTAAAAGCACGTGGGTTATTAATTAGTTGTGCATTCGCTACTGTTGCTGTACTGATTCCACCAAATATTATGCTTAATAATGCTAGTCTAAATAATTTCATACCAAATTCTAGATAAACTATTAACTCTTGTGGAGCGGGCATCCTTGCCCGCCCCATCCATATTGCTATGTTGGGTTCCGCAAAGCCTCCACCCAACCTACTTTTATTTTACAAGCTCCATGAGCGTGCTTGATTACTAAAATCACCCTCAATTGTGTCGTATCCCGTTACAGGTTCAAACAAGTTATCAGGTGTATTTTCTGATTTTGGTTCATTAGTATATTGTGAGTCAAAACCTGTACGCAGTAAATAAGCATCTACAAGACTTGGTGCAATACGTTGTAAGAAAAGAAGTACTTTACCAACATCACCAACAACAACATCGCGTTTTGGACGTTCTGCTGCTTCAACGATAGCTTTTGCGACTAAGCTAGGTTGATATATAGGAGGTGTTGGCATTGGTTTTACACCTAGTTTAGTACGAGCTTTATTGAATAAAGGTGTATTTATACCTGCAGGCATTATGTTTGTAACGCTAATATCAAGCTTTTCGTGCTTCAACTCAACGCGCAAAGCTTCTAAAAAGCCATCTACACCATGTTTTGAAGCTGCATAAGCACTTTGTAAAGGTATACTACGTTTCGCTTCAATCGATGAAACATGAATTAAGGCGCCGCGTCCTGTACGTTTAATATGGGGAAGCGCTGCCATTGCACCATATGCTTGCCCTAATAAATTAACTTCAATAATACGTTTAAATTCTTCGGGTGTTGTTACTGCAAAAGCAGCATAAAGTTCAATAGCTGCATTATGCACCCAAGTATCAAGGCACCCATATGTATCTACAGCAGTTTGAGCAATTTTTGTCACCTGCTCAAAGTCAGAAACATCAGCAACTACGGCTGTTGCATCTCCACCCAAAGAACGAATTTCTTCTACTAAAGATTCTAACCCAGGTTGACTACGAGCCGCGACAACTACTTTGGCGCCACGATTTGCAAATTGAAGCGCAGCAACTCGTCCGATACCACTTGAGGCGCCGACCACAGCTACAACCTGCTGATTTATTGGCTTTAATTGCATTTACTTTACTCCCTAAATTAATAGACGTGATTAATCGCGTCTCTACTATTAATAAAGTTACTTAAATGTAATAAAACTTCATCGGTCGCAAGTGGTAACTGGCAACGGATGACTCTAGGATGTAACGGATACAATAAATCATCCGTTGCATCCGCTGCTAAAACTTGCTTTTGCAAAAGTATTACATAAAGCGCTGTCACGCATCACCAACCTGTTAAAATATAGTAAATTAGTTTATTTGTAGTAGAAAAATGGCATATAGCGACTTTACACTTCCTAAAGTACGCGACGCTTTTCAGTTAGTAATTAATGAAAAACGCAATTTATTTCCAGATACACCTTCATCAGAACCATCAGAAATATTAAAACTTCTGTTGGAGGAATATATCCAATTAGCAACTGCCATTAACACTGAAAAAGCACGCTCAGAATTATTAATTGCACAAATTTTAACAGAAGTTAGGCGCCAATTAAAATACCAAATATCACTATTTTCAGGAACAGACTTTAATGTTGATCCCAGTAAAGGCTTAAATGGCTTTTGCGACTTTATTCTCAGTGCATCAGAAGAACAATTTGAAATTGAAACACCAGTAATTATCGTTATCGAGGCAAAAAACGAAAGTTTAAAAAGTGGACTGGGACAATGTATCGCTACAATGGAAGGCGCCAGATTATTTAATCAAAAAACTGATAAAGAAGTAAAGAAAATTTATGGTGCAGTTACGAGTGGTACTAACTGGCGTTTTTTGATTTTAGAAGAAAATAAGGTTTTTATCGATAATCGCGAGTATTACATCAGTGAAGTGGAAAATATTTTAGGTATTTTATTGCATTCCTTTCAAACAAATTAATATTGTGCCGCCATTTTATACCAGTAAGGCAAAGTTTCTATGGAAGTATCAGGCGCCTGTGGTTGATAACCTAGTTTAGTGGCTTGAGTCATGACGGTTTTGTTGTAGTGTAAGAGGACGGGCAAGGATGCCCATCCCACAAGATGTCCATCCCACAGATCATCTCACAAGAATTTTTGATTGCACAATTTTAACGCAAGCGCCGCTTCTTATAGATAGAATCTGCCTGACAACTGGGAATAATAAAAATAAGCTGTAAAAGCTTCCAATAACTTTAATTTTATAGTATACATATACTAAGTAAATGTTTTCACAACTATGCAACGTCTCCAATCAGTTAGTGCATCGGATTTGCAGGCATTTCTAGGCGCCCCTGAACAGCTATTACAGCAACCAGTGGAGTTGCAGTTAGCTGTTGCCAGTTTTGCTGATACACCGAAGAGTTTACTTGAGGTTTTAGTGAATAGCGCTTCTCTTGAGGTAGCCGAAGCTGCTTCTTTGCATGTAAATTGGGCAGGGGAAATAACGAACGACTGGCAGCGCGCGGTTGATGAAATACTTCAGTCTCGACAAATAGGACAAAATGATAGGCTGGCTGTAGAGTTGCTTAAACTTGGGCCAGTACCTATAAGCTTTTTTAGCAAGTGGGTTCCAGCAGAAAGGTTAATTCAAGGGTTGCGTAATCCTCACATACCATTACGTTATCGCTTGCAGTTATTGGAAAGATTAGCGCTAGAACCAACGCTAGAACCACGGTTACAGGTGGCAGAGGCGCCGGAAACTCCATTGGTAGTATTGGAACAATTAGCAGGTGATTTAGAATTGCCTATAAGGTTAGCAGTAAAATTTAATCCCAGTTGTCCACCGCAGTTAATTGAGTTGGTAGAAGGGCAGCGCGCGGTTGCATCTAATTGGAATACAAATATAGAAGAGTTAGCGATACTTGAGCAAAGTCGTTGGGCATGGATAAGATTAGCTGTAGCACAAAATCCGAGTGCATCACAAGAAACACTTATGCAATTGGCACAAGACACAGTATATAGAATTCAGTTAGCGGTGGCTAAAAATCCTGCAACGGCGCCAGATGTATTAGCAGTGCTAGCAGCACATGAAGATACAACGATACAAGCATTAGTAGCTGAACATCTAAATGCAAACGAGGAGATATTGCATCAAGTGTTTCCAACGCAAAAGAATATTTTGAGAAACCGGAAAAATTTGCCTGTAAGTATTTTAGAGCGTATTTTCCACGAAAGAACAACTGAAAAACCTGTTTGGAAAGATTATCAGCTGCGGCATTTATTACTGAGTCAAATAAATACACCACCTTGGATTTTAGCTGAACTTGCTAATGTTGACTTAGAAGCGCTAAGAGCAGAGAAACTAGAACAAGAAATGCGTTATCCTAGGTCAACTGAAGGAATTTATGAAAAATGGGTTCAAGATGATATTAGGTTTTTGGCTGATGTTGCTAAACATCCGCAAGTTTCGGTTGAAATTTTAGAAAGATTATTGCAGTATCTCATATCTTGCACCTAACGTGTAAACCCGTACAAAGCGAATTAGAGAGGGTAAAACTATAACTACAATATTAATTCTTTTTTACGTATATAAATTACATATTTTTAACTAGCCTACATCGAATTAATACGGAATTTAGTTCTAAAATTTTAATTTGATAATGGCGCCGTTGATGGGCGAAAATTACATACAAATATACTGTTAGGAGTGAGTGATAATGAATTTAATTTGCATTGTGGCGCCAAAACATGAGAAAAAGGGCGTTGAAATATATCTAAAGTTCAGCAAGAACATATGGTTTCAATTCTTAGGCGCGGGACAAAATCTAGTTTACACTTTGCTGTCATTGATGCCTTCTACTTACCAACAAGAAAATCTTGAAGCTATGTTTGGGATGTTCTTAGAAGCACAAGGCTATCCCCTACCTCAACACAGTAAAAGTAAGTCACCCAGTGCATTAAGTCGATTTCTCAATATATACAATTGGTCAACTAGAGGTGTAATTCGCACTGCCCGCGACCGTATTATCAAGGAGATTTTGTCTGAGCGATCGTTGGGGCGCCAACCATTTTTACAAGTTATTATTGACCTCACAACTTTGGAGAAATGTGGAAAATTTAAGGCACTTGAAAGCTTAATCAGCGTTTACCACGGAAAACGAGGTTTGCATTTGGTTGTGGTGTATCTGGTTGTTGGTCGCTGGCGAATACCCTGGAATTTTCGCGTTTGGCGAGGAAAAGGCGCCACCTCCCCAGCAAGGCTGGGGCTAAAAATGGTTAAATCTTTACCAAAAAAATTAACCAAGCACTTCAAGGAGGTAATGGTTTTAGTAGATACAGGCTTTGGTAGTATTCAATTTATACATGGTGTTCGAGAGAAAAAATATCACATAATTGCTGGTATAGCTTGTACTCGTAAGCTAATCGATGGACGCAGTGTTGCTCAATTACACAAACGAGGACAGCAACTTTACCTTCAGGGTTTGAAGTTTCCCGTCTATATATCTTGGTATTATTTTAAACGTCATGACGGCAAGTATGAAAAGCGATTTGTTATTTCTACTAAAGCCCTTAAAGCCAGCACCATTTCTTGGTGGGGTAAACGAAGGTGGCAAATAGAAGGTTGGTTTAAAACCGCAAAACACCGTTTTGGGTTGCACCGCTTTGGACAAGGAACCCTTTTAGGGGTTTATCGTTGGCTTGTACTGTCCTTTATTTCTTATATTTTGGCACACTGGGCTTATTTATCTTATTCAGGCGCCAACTCAGACCTACCTGACTGGGGTGAAGCAGCAGAAATTGCATTCCAAACTATATTTCCCCATTTGTTAGTGTTACTTCTTTTACAAGATATTGAGCGGCTTAGGGAACTGGCACTTAGTCAAGGAATTGACATCCAAATTTCCAGGTGCAAGATATGAGGTATCCCAATCTTGATGTACAATTTGCTGTCGCTCAAAACTCTCAGACATTTGAGCAACTCAAGATGCAGGTACTAGAAGCATTAGTAAATACCAAAGAAGAAAAAATTATTGAGAAATTAGCAAAGTCAGCAAATACACCTGTATCTATTTTGGAAAAAATAGCTTTATCTGAGCGATATCAAGACAAATTTGAAATCAAACTTCGCCGAATTTTGGCTCGAAAACCTAATCAAGATAACAGAGAATCTATAGCTGATTGCTATATGGACGAAATCCATAAAATTATTATTGAACATCAAGCCTCAGTAGACGCAGAGCAATGGTTGACAATTATAGCTAGTTATCAATGGACGACACTGATAGAAAATTATACTTATTTTGGTAAGTTAATTAAACGATTTCATGAGGATAAAGATTTTAGTGAGTATTTAGTCAAAGAATGGTCAGACTTATTACCTACTTTAACAGAGCAACCGTTACAAAAAATTATTTCAAATGTTTTAGAAATGTCAGATACACTTTCGGAAGTTGTGAAGGGTGATCGCAGTATAGCCGTTGCACTAGTAGGTAATCCTAGTACTCCCGTCAAATTGCGTGAAGAACTGGAAGAGAGATTAACAAAACCCATAGAAAAATTGTCTTCTCACGATGGCGATAGCGATATGCGAATGGCTTTAGCTTACAACTCACAAATACCTAAGAAACGGCGCCTTGAGTATTTTCAACAATTACTTACAGCAAGACAGGCAGATAATATAGCTTGCAACCCTAATACACCACCAGAAATAATTGCTCAAATTATGACAAAGGGGGTAGGGCGCCAAGCTGTTTCTAGAAATCCCAATGCACCAATTAGCGCTTTAATAGAACTGGCTCAAGATGATAATCGCCTAACCCGCAGTCAGATTGCAGAGAATCCTGCTACTCCATCTGATATCTTGATACAACTTGCAAGACAACCGATTGAGGAAAATATTAATGGATGGTTGGAAATTGATAAAAGTGTGCGTGAAGCTGCATTTAAAAATCCTAATTTTCCTTTATTAGAACGTTATAAGATACTACTTGAAACAGAAGAAGCACAGGAAATCGAAAGTGCCAACCAATTAATGGCATGTCGCCCTGATAGTCCCTATGCAGCAACACAGATTGTGCAAAAAGGAGATCAAAAAGCAAAACTTACTGCCGCGCGTAACCAGACAACACCTGTTCAAGTTTTAGAACAGTTAGCTAAAGATGCAGATGAAAATATTAAAATAGCAGTTATTCAAAACAAAAATACTCCATCTAACAGCTTACTAGAATTAGCATGTAATGGAAGCTATAATGTACAAATTTGTTTAGCCCGTTCGAGACATTTTATATCAAGAGATGTTTTTTTAGAGCTTTTGCAACATAGTGAATCACAAATTCGTGTCGAAATAGCGAAGAACTCAAATACTCCAGTAGATATACTGACATCGTTAGCACAAGATAACGACCGCAATGTAAAAGTCACCGCTTTAAGTAACCCAAACTTTCCCAGCACGGTATTATCACAAATCATGCCGCAAATTCAAGACGAAAAAGAAATCGAGCAAATATTACGAGGTCAATCTGGAACTGGTAAGCGTAATTCCCATATACCTACTGATGTTTTGGAAAGACTTTCTCAGCATCCTAAAGATACAATTCGTTATTTAGTGGCAAACTATAACATTGCGTCAGCTACAACCTTAGAAAGATTAGCCGTTGACAAGTATGAATTGGTTCGCAAAAACGTTGCTGAGAATCCCAGTACACCTGCAAATGTGCTTATTGAGATGGCAAGACGTGATGAACTTGTAACTAATACTGGTTGCTACCATAGTATTTCTAACAAAATAGCTATGCGTAAAGATGCGCCTCCGGAAGCTTTAGAATTTATTGCTCGTAAACCTGTCTCACCTGTTAGAGCAGTTGTAGCTGCAAATGTAAACACACCTTCCAGCGCTTTGGAATGGTTGGCTGAGAATGAATCTGATGAAGGTGTTTTATGCATTGTCGTTCGACACCCAAACATAACGCTTAATGTTTGGAACCATCTAGCAACGAATGAATCACCAAAAGTTAGGGAAGCAGTAGCAACTCAAGCGCAATGCCCATCAAATATATTGACAGCGCTCGCGGATGATTTAACTCAAGAGGTTAGACAAAAAGTAGGCGCCAATCCCAACACTCCACTTCATATTTTAGAAAGTTTTTCCCTTGACGAAAACCCAGCTATTCGTCAAGCTACAGCTTCTAACCCTAACCTGCCCGAAACATTACTGGCACAACTAGCTAATGATGAAAAGGTTGAAGTACGTCGCGCGGTTGCTCTAAATCCTAGCACGCCTATACATACCCGTGAAACCCTTCGCGATTTAATTTTACAACCAACAACCCGCCAAACAAGTTTCACGTTAAGAGGACTTAGCCGCATTTATAACCCTAGTACTGATGATTTACCTACCATACTTACAGAATATGCTCAATCAGAAAATGCTTTTGTACGGTTTATAACCCTGCTTCACCCTCTAACTCCTCAAGATATTTTAAACCAAGGCGCCGAGAGTGCATCTTGGCTAGAACGTTATGCGGTAGCTGATAACCCTGCAACTTCAACTCAAATTAAACAGCAGCTAACGGAAGATAGTAATCGAATAGTGAGAGCAACAGCAATAGCAAACTCATAAATTTCAGCAGTTACAAAAGTTATTTCATTAATATATAAAAACATTAATTGAGGTTGACATGGATATACAAACTGAGCAATTACTTGGAACACTTGAAGTTTTACTAGACAAAGAACTTGATTTGTTTTTACCTTGCCATGAGAATGGCGCAAAGTTAAAACCTTTTGTATGGGATACAAACATTCAAGGCGCCTTTACCCCATTAAACCTTATTCAATCTGAAGGTTGGATGACGCAGACCGATATAGAGCTAGCTTTTAGTAGTTGGCAATGGTCAGAAGATACTTGTCTTGCAGCAAAAGGTATCTTTAATGATTGCTCAGATTACTTAGACGATAGAGACGATGAAAATATTGTGCTTGATAATGAAACTAAAATAGACAGAATAAAAAAATATCAGGTATTAAGAAATGCTATAGAAGTAAATATTCCGTGTATACAGGCATTTACTTTAAGTTGTAATTCTGGATATTCCTTATCAATTATTGTTGGTCAAATAACAGAACACGAATGGATTTGTCTGTCGCCTACTGTTCCTCAAGAGACTCAGTGTTATATTAACAAAACTCCTTCTCCAAATAATGATAGAATAAAAGGTTTAATTACTGACCCTAAAGTGTATAATATATCTAGGGTTGGTTTTGCAATTGAAACTCAAATTAAAACTGCTTTAAAGAAATTAGGTAGTATACAAGTTTATGGCTGGTATCATGGTGGTTATAATCATTTACATGATTACAAAATTGTTTATACAGTAGGTGAAAGTTTTGAACAGGTAGTTGAAAATGCTTTAAAAATAGCAGGATTAATTGAAATTTATGATTTTGATTCTTTTGCAATAGGCGAACAAATTGTAGCTTATTCTGAAGATGAAGCGAAAGAAGTAGAAGAAAGATTTCAACATATAAATGTATTCCTGAATCAAAGTTTTTTGCAATTAAAACTTTATCGTTTTTGTTTCTGGGACTATGAAAATATTTATATTATAGGTGAAAGTAAGTCTCAAGATTTTGTTGGCATTTCAATTAAAAGTCAGTTTGTGTATAATCCATAACTCATACATATTATTATGAATTTACAAACAGAAAAGCTACTGGCTACACTCGAAGTTATTAAAAATCCATCGCGTATATTTTTATTTGAAACTGCAAGTCAAGGAGAATTTAACCTTTGGAATCTAATGATACATGAAGGTTTTGTCACTCCAACTGATATAGAATTAGCTTTTGAACAGTGGCAAAATATTGAAGAATGGGGAACACCAACCGACCAAACTCATTACGAATATGCTCCTCCACGTTCAGAAAGGAAAGATGAAAGTTGGAATGATGCAATTAAGAGCAAACGTAAGCAATATTATCACCAGCTACAGCATATTATTACTCAAAATTTGCAAAATGTACAAGCTTATAATTTATCTATTCCAAAATCGGTGCCTGAAACTTTACAATGGAAGCATCCTTACTTCTATATTCCTATAGTAGTTGGTTCTATAGATGATAATAACTGGTTATGTCTTGCTCCTACTGTTCCCAATCAAGCAAGTTACCATGATAAAAAGCATAAATCTATAGCGCAAATAACCTGTGAAGAAAAGAGTAGCGAAACTTTTCAAAATATCATTGCTCAAATACAACCCTTACTTGATAATCTAACTCCAATATCTATCTACGGTTACTATTACGGTGGATATAATTATACTTATCAACATCATATTGCTGGTGCCATTGTCGAAAGTAAGGCAAAAGCAATTGAGCTAGCTTTACAAAATGCAGAAATGGTTGTTGTTGAACAGCTTGCGGTTGAGTATGCTAATGATAATTATAACGATCGTAAATTCAGCCAATTTATGAACGAATGTTTAAATCATCGTACTGCCTATAGCTTGAGCTTTTGGGATATTGGCTATACTTATGAAGTTGGGCAAACTCCAGCGGGTGATTGGATAGGAGTTTGGACGCAAAGCGAATTTGAGTATAATCCTTAAGACAAGGGCGCCTTTTATCAGTGATTCCTTTGGCAGTGGTATAATATTATTGTATTTGTAGCGCTTACAATACTTATGTATAAAAGGTTGGAAGTTTATGACAGCAACTGGTATTAGGCGGCAAATCTTAAACCATCTTGAGGCATTATCGCCTTATTAACGCGAACACTCGTTTAAAAATTCCAGCAGAAGGCGATGCTGGTATTCTGGGTGGAGAAAATGGTGATTTGTACATTCAATTAATAATCGAATCATAAAATTTAATTCTATTACTGTTTAATAAGTTACATTTAGCTAAGTACAAATAACTAGATAGTCTAGGATTTAGAGATTTATCAATTTCTCTGTGTTTGCTTTTCCAAAAAGGCAATTCTCTTTTCATGCTGCTCTATTTTTAGATGTATTTGCTCAATTTCATTAGCTTCATGTTCTTCTATCGGTTGTTTTATATACATACGAACAAGGGAAACCAAAACCTCTGAAGGTTTTTTACCTTGCTTTTTGGCCATTTCCTCAAAAGCCTTTTTCTCGTCAGGATTTATTCTGAATCCGATTTGTGCGCTCATTGTTTAGCATTTGTTTGACATTATGTAAACAAGTATAACCCGTAGAAGTGGGAAAGTTGTATAACTATGTTTAGCGTATGTTTGACAATGCTAAACAAATCAATTATATTGAATTTAACACTATAGTACAAAACATTTGATTCAAAATGTATTCAAATATCTACCAAAAGCTTGCTTCTGGTTATGTAGTATGCCGTATACCTGCTTGTCTTTCAAAGTAAAAACTAAAAACCGATGTGTAAATGAAACAATCTACCAGGGAAGCATTGCTACAAGCCTATAATTCGATGCAACCAATAATTGCTAGGCTTTACTTAGAGTATGAAAAAGCTATAGAAAATGGAGACAATGCCGACGCTAGTTTGTTAGATGCTAGAGCTAACATGCTTTTTCAAGAGGCAGATTCTATACTAGTAGTAATATCGGAGCATGAAAATGGACAATAATCAAGAAATCAAAGATCTAGCAAGACTGGCTAAAGAGTTAAGCCAAAAAGCTGTTGAAGCTAATCAGCAAGGTAAATTGGTTGAAGGACATCGTTTGATGACTCAAGCTGTTGAAGCAGGAAGAAAGTCTCGACAGCTTATTAACCAGCCCAAAATAGAAAAAGTTCTAGCTCAGTTTGAGAAAAATCAACAGTAAGAATCAGTCAATACAACTATTTAGTCAGAACAAATACATCTTTTTATCCCCCCCAACAAAAGCGCCAATTTGGGGGGCTTTAATTAAATCTTGTTTTTCTCTATTCCCGCAGAGGCGCCATAGTAAATGAAAAAGCTGGACTACGAAAACTTTTAGGTCCTTTTGGTAAGTAAGGCTTTACAATTCACCATATTATTTTGGAGGATGATGTTGTAATTTTAAATGTTTATCACGGACGAGAAAATCGTCCTGTTTAATATTAAAGGATTTAATTTCCTACGGCTTTTCCCTCGCGTCGAGGGTCAACACCACCTATTAAACCTTGATTAGTAATTACAATGGCTTGAGAACCACTTGTTTGTTCTCTAACTGTAACTGTGTGACCTAATGCTTCTAATTGTGGTTTAAGATTTACTATACTTGTATTTGCTTCTAATTCTGTGGCGCCATTACGGTTGCCAAAATTAGGTAATGATAAAGCTTGTTGAGCATCGAGTTTCCAATCAAGTACTCCAACAATTGCTTTGGCTACATAATTAATAATTAAAGGGCCACCAGCAGAACCAACGACCATTACTAACTTACCATTACGGTCAAACACCATTGTCGGCGCCATTGAACTTCTGGGACGTTTACGAGGTTGAACGCGATTTGCAATTAATTTACCATCTGGTGTTGTGGGAGAAAAAGAAAAATCTGTAAGTTGGTTGTTGAGTAAAAAACCACGCACCATTAACCGAGAGCCGAATGCAGTTTCAATACTAGTAGTCATTGATACAGCATTGCCATTACTATCAACAATAGAGAAATGGCTGGTAGAAGGTAGTTCTACAGAATTATCGGCGCCCCAATTAAATGCTTGCGTAGATAAAGGGTTACCTGGTTTAGCTTCTCCTACGAATGCACGGTTAGGATTGATAAGAGCAGCGCGCGTTGCTATATACTTTGGATTTATTAATTCTTTTGTAGGGACTTTAATAAAATCAGAGTCAGCTATATATAGTCCTCGGTCAGCATAAGCAAACCTTCCTGCTTCTGCAAATAAGTGGATAGCTTCTACTGAGTCTGGTTTGAGCGAAGCAATGTCAAATTTTTGCAACATTCCCAAAATTTGCAATACTGTAATACCACCAGAAGTTGGAGGTCCCATACTGCAAACTTTGTAAACTCGGTACATTCCACACACAGGTGGTCGTTCTACTGAGTTATAGCGAGCAAGGTCAGTAGTTGTTAAGTCTCCTGGTATAGAAGCATTTTTTACTGTGTTGACTATATCTTGAGCAATTTTACCTTTATAGAAGGCGCCTGCACCCCTAGTAGCAATTTGTCGCAACACTTCTGCATATTGCTGATTGACAAGTTTGGCACCGACAGGTTTTGGTGTACCATCAGGTTGATAAAAGTAACTTCTTGCAGGTTCCGAACGACTTAAAAACTTTTCTTGACTCAAAAGAGTGTGCAAGCGAGGTGAGATAGCGAAACCTGTTGTTGCTTGTTGTATTGCAGGCTGAAATAGTTGTGACCAACGTAACTTACCATATTGTTTGTGTACCTGCTCCAACATTCTAACTACCCCAGGCACACCTATAGACTTACCCCCTAAAATAGCATCTTCAAACTTTAAAGGTTTACCATCTTGAGCAAGAAAACGGTTAGGTTGGGCAGTTGCAGGAGCAGTTTCCCGACCATCGAAGGTGCGAATTTTTTTAGTTTTGGCATCGTAGTAAACCAAAAAAGCTCCCCCACCAATACCAGAAGACTGTGGTTCAACTAAACCGAGAGTCATTTGTACAGCAATAGCGGCATCAATAGCACTACCACCACGTCGTAAAATATCACTACCTACCGCAGCTGCTATGGGGTTAGCTGCTGCTACCATATACTTTTGAGTGCGAACAGCTTTACGTTCAACGCGCGAACTACCTGCTTCCGGTGCATCTTGAGCAAGTCCTATTAATGGGCGCCAAACTATACTACCCAACGCAAGCGCAAGTAAACAAGAACGTAAACCCAATCTACGACGAGATATTACCATAGATTTTTTTTAACCTTGATAACATCATAATTCTTTCTTTGTGTCCTTTGCGTCTTTGCGGTTCATTTCTCTTATTTCAGTAATTTATAAATATATATGTTGGGTTCCGCGCTTTGCACGTAACCCAACCTACTTTTCTACTTTTCCGTAAACGCCCCAGTGGGACATGTATCTAAAAATATCAAGACATTAAGCCAATTTGAGCTTATAACAGAGATAACACCTTTAATTCATCCATATTATGAGAAGTTTATTAATTGCAGGCGCCTCTAGTTTACTACTTACACTAGGGATGTTTTCTATACCTGCCCCTTCTTTTGCTCAAGCTACAAACATCCAAGATATTTCTAGGTCTGTTCCTCGTGCGCGCGTTACCTTTGCGAAAGGAAAATCAAGCACCGTTATTAATGGTGTAGAAAATCGTGTTTATGTACTAAAAGCTAAAGCTGGACAAAAGTTAACTTTGAAGGTTAATAACTTAGGCGCCCGTGCAGGTGTAACGCTTTATAATGCCAACGGTAAGATTGTAAAAAACTTTGGTGCCTTTGGTGAGGGTCAAAGTTTTACTTATAAGCTTCCCGCAACTGGTGATTACTATATTCTCGGATATTCTGGTCTAACTTATCACTCGTATGAATTTGCAGTATCTATAAAATAATTTTGTCGGTTAGGTTTCGCGCTTTGTGCCAACGTCGTATAAATTTCACTACTTTAATCCACATCAATAATTATGAAAAGCTTACTAATTGCAGGCGCCTCTAGTCTACTACTGACACTAGGGATGTCTTCTATACCTGCCCCATCTTTTGCTCAATCTGCAAACATTCAAGGAATTTCTAGCTCTGTTGCTCGTTCACGTGTTACCTTTGCTAAAGGAAAATCAAGCACTACCATTAATGGGGCAGAAAATCGCATATATGTACTGAGAGCTAACGCAGGACAAAGGTTAACTTTAAACGTTACTAATTTAGGCGCCCGTGCTGGTGTAGTACTTTATAACAATAAAGGTAAACTTGTAAAAGGTTTTAATGGCTTCAATCTTGATAAAGGTGGGAACTTCACTTATAAACTTCCTTCCACAGGTGATTACTACATACTTGGATATGGTGGTCCAACCTATCACCAATATGAATTCTCAGTATCTATAAAATAATGTTTTAATATGTTGGGTTGCGCTTGCGCTTTACCCAACCTACATAATCTGCGTAGGTTGGGTGACAACCCAACCATTAATTTATGATTGTGGAATAATTGTGTCTCCGTCTCTAAGATTAAGTAATCCAGAAGTTACAACTTTATCATTAGGTTTCAGTCCTTCTAACACCTGATAATTATTACCAGTCGCATTACCCAACTTCACCTGTCTTTGTCTGGCAACATATTTCCCTGAATTATCTGGTAATGCTTCTGCTACGAAAACAAATGTTCCTCCAGAAACACGCGAAACTGCTGTACCTGGAACTAATGCTCCCTGACGTTGATTCCAAATAATTCGTGCGCGTACAAATTGGTCTGCTTTTAACTCATTTTTAGAGTTGTTGTAGAGAGCCTTAATGAGTGCAGACTGTGCGTTACCAGGGTTTGGCGCCACAAAAAACACACGACTTGTACCAATGGTGTTACCTTGAAGGTTTAGTATATTAACTTGCGTTCCATTTTTAACTTTAGCCGCGCGCTCGACTGGTACGATGATGTGTACTTCGAGAGGTTGGTCTTGAGTAATTGTTAATAATTGTGCATTATGGTTGACTAAATCACCAACTTTAATAGGAACTTCTCTAACTACACCTGTAAAGGGAGCGGTAATGCGGTAATTGGTTTGAGTTGGTTGAGGTGTTGGTTTTACAGCAGGGGTTTGCGCTTGTTGGATAACTTTTTGTGCTTGAGCTACAGCAGCTTGCTGTGTTTGAATTCTTGATTGGATAACTTTTAAGTTTGTTTTAGCTGCTGCAAGACGGTTTGCGTAGATATCTTTTGTTTGTCGTGGAACGGCGCCTTCAGATGCCAGAGTATTATATCGGTCGAATACTTGCTGGTTAGAATTGACTTCAGCTAAAATACCCGCGCGTTCAGCTTCGAGAGAAGCAAGAGTTGAGCGGGCAATATCAAGCTGTGCTGTTAAAGCTGCGCTGTTAACTGTTGGCGCAGGTAGTGCTACTGGTTGAGGTGGTGGTTCTATTTGCAGAATAGGCGCCCCTTCTTTGATTGTTTGACCAGGTTTGATAAAAATTTGAGTAATTTTTCCTTGAATTTTAGAACTAAGCGTTTCTTCTCGACGCGATTGTAAGCTGGCAACAAAATCTGAGCTTTCTTGAATAGTTCCTGATTGAATGGTTGAGAGCTTGACGGGTATTGCTGGTGTTTGTGTTTGGGTTGTGGTGGTAGTAGTTTGGGTTGTTTTAGATGTAGGAAGTAGAAGGCGCCAAACAGCTACAGTAGTTCCAAGTACTGCGAGTAACGCGAATAAAGGCAAAAGCCACGGTCTAGTCCGACGCGGTTGCAGTGCAGTAGGTTGTCCGCTTTCGTTTTCGTTACTATCGGTTTGCGGTTCTGAAGGGGTCATGGCAAACTTTTACCTTAATATAGTGAATGAGTAACTAGTAAGTTGAAATTAGCTATGTTATTGAATGATAAGCTTAAGCTTACATATTTAATAGCTGTTTTGTCTTATTAGTATTTGCTGAATTTTTAAATTTTAATGTGATTAATATTGTTATATTTTGTGCGTGTAGCAAATTAGGCAACTAAAAAGAACAGGCAGGATGCCTGTTCCACAAGATTGATTATGTATAAAAAAGATTATTTGGTATTGCTGAGTACTACTTCTATAGCTTTTTCTTTTTGGGGGTCGGCGCCTTGGGCGTATTCTAAAGTAAAGGGTACAGTGATATCTGGTGTAACGCCTTTACCTTCGAGTCGAGTACCATTTACGAATACATTTGTTACTGCTACATATAATAAAGTACCATCTTGCATGATAAATGGGCGCCCAGCTACAACGGCGCCTAAAGTTTTAGTACCAATTACTGAACCAATTTTATACTGTTGAAAGCCATAAGCAATAATTTCTTTACTGCTTCTGCTACCTTCATTGATTAAGATAACGACGGGTTTTTTCCAATGAGAATCATAAGTTACGCGCGAACCATTACGGGCAATACTAGTAACACTTGGCCCCTCACCTGTGAATACAGTTAGGTAATTGGTATTTCCTCCACCCCAACCTGCACGTAAATCTAAAATTAATGCATCTGCATCTTTGAGACGGTCGTATAACAAATCATATATTAGCTTTTCTTGAGATGGGTCAGCTGCATTAGCCCAAATATGAACGTAACCAATCTTTTTATTTTGACGCTCGATGATTTGGGTACTTACTCGTTGAGCATCAAGAAACATCGTAGTTGCATCATATACTTTTGGTGTTACGACTATTTCTTGTTTACTGCTGGTGTCGGCAGTACGCTGAATTTGTATTGTCACCTTTTGCCCTGCTTTGGGTGCAAATGATTGTACAGATTGATATGGTTGATTATTTACGCTTAATATTTCATCACCAACTTTTATACCTGCTTTTATTGCTGGACTTTCATCTAAAATAGCACTAACAAATGTTTTCCCGTTTATGGCTTTTGTAAAAATACCAATATCGGTGTATTCAAATTTGCCTTTAGGAAAAAATGGCTTGAGTCTATTTAGTGACTTTCTATCGCGTGGTTGAAAAATACCTAGTAGTTGATAATAACTTTGTTCATCAGGAGTATAGAAGCGTGTGTGTGAAGTTCGTAACTCAGCTAGCATCTGGTTGACAACAGCAGCAAACTCTTGTGACGATTTAGACTTAATAGCTTGTGGTTTATACTTATCGCGCATCACTTGCCAATTAATTCCATTAAACTTAGGGTCGTAGAAGTTATCATTAATAGTCTGCCAAACTTCATCAAATACCCTTGCCTGTGGTTGTGCTAGCGTTGGAAGTAGTGGTGATGCCAACCACAGCGTTAGCATGACAACGATGCTAAGGAGGAATGCAGCTAAATAATGCTTATTGGTAGAAAATTTAAATTGTTTCATTTAAATTACGTAGGGAGTAGTGTTAATGTATCAACGTTGGATAATATCTAGTTTAAGCATTTTACTTAGTATCGTTGTGGCAGCTTGTTCTAATGTTGCTACATCTCAACCTCAACAAGTAGCTACAACACCAACGGCGCCACAACAGACAGCACAACGAGTAGTTGCACTTACACCTCTATCGGCAGATATAATTTATAGACTTGATCAAAATAAGCTTGTGGGAATAGCTGGTAGTTCGGTGTTAAATAAAGACTCGCGTTTTCAAGACATTACGAGTGTAGCTCAAGGAAGAACACAACCGAACCTAGAAAAAATTGTAGCGCTCAAACCTGACTTAGTTATCGGCGCCTCTGGTTTTTCTGACTCGACTCTTAAACGTCTACAGGAATTAAAGATTAGTACGCTAGCAACAAAAATAGATAGCTGGAAAGCACTATCCGAACTGACGACAAGTTTAGCTGTTAGAATAGGCGCCAGCCCCAAACCGTTACTAGATAAGTATCAGCAGCTTTTGGGACAAAATACTAACACAAACAAAAATACTTCAGCTTTAGTATTAGTTAGCCGTCAACCAATTTTAACTCCAAATAAAAATAGTTGGGCAGGAGATATGCTCAACCAATTTCAAATCAAAAATATTGCCGCTGACTTACAGGGTAAAAGTCCATTTGGTGGATATGTGACTTTATCACCTGAAAAAATTTTAGAAGCAAACCCAGAATCTATAATTCTTGTTAATACACCAGGTAGTTCGGAGCAAGAGATGATTGACGGATTTAAAAAAGAAACATTTTGGCAAAAATTACAAGCAACAAAAAATAACAGAGTATATGTCTTTGATTATCTTGGTTTAGTAAACCCTGGAAGTATTGACGCAATAGAAAAAGCCGCCGGAAAGCTCCAAAAAATCACGTAGCACAGGCATCCTGCCTGTGTTATTTTAAACAATGATGCCTGTATTATTTTAAACAATGATGCCTGTGTTATTTTAAACATTTTAACTATGCTACTATTGCCTAATACCAAACAAACTCAAAATTTTTCGAGAATCAGCTAACAAACGCTTCTCTTCGTTACGGTATTTAGGCAATGATACATTAATCGCAGGTGTATCCAGATTCCAACCTGCAACCAATTTATTGTTTCGGAACCCATATCTTTGAAAATCGGTTCCAGATACTTGAATTAACTTCCCATTTTTGTATTCATATATAGCTACATCTAAAGAGCCACTTTCATCGCCTTCTGATGCCTCTGTGCTACTTATCTGTACATATATCGGTTTTCCCTTAACTTGGCATAGAGTATATATAAAATAGCCTTGCTTTTTTGTTCGTTCAGGACAATTAGCAGGCGCCGCATCACCTCTAAATTCTTTCATCTTTTGGTTGTAATATTCCTTCTTATTATTGGCTAAAGATGGGGATGTGATACCTAATACTAAAAAGGCAATAGTTAGTAATCGAACTAAATTGGTCATATTTCAAGGTTTACGCAAAAGATTTATTATATGAAAAATTTAGCTTATAAAAAGAGACATAGAACACAGTGTTTGTACTGAATATTAGCTGAGAAACCTGGTTTCTTTGCGTAAGTCCTATAATTCTTGAACATGCATAAGTACTCAAACGTCAGAAATATATAGCTACAGATGGGGAAGCGAGGGTTCCACATTGATTTTTTAGATTCAAATGAGGTAGTTATGCCATTTACACTTAACGGTTGTAGAACAAAATATTATGGTCGCCGTGATATGGCGCCGGATGGTTCATATGTAACAACTGAGTGGATTCAACCAGGGAAGGGAGAGATTTTAAACATATATTTAATATATTTTGTGTTTATATAAACACTATAGTAAACTGGCTAAATGTTTTTTTAGTTAATCTGATGTTGAGATTTGACCTTTAAACTTAAGTAATTTTTCGGTTTTCTTAACCCAGTAGCAATCAAGTTGAGTTTTAAGCAATTATTCATGGATAAAAATAGAGACTTTAAAAACTCATTGAGTGATTTATTTATTCTTTGAGCGCAAGAATTTTGGCAATGTGTATGTTATGCTTGTCGTAGAAAGGTTGAGAGCGACATTTATTTTATAAATAAGTATAGCTTTAGACTAAAAGCAAATTAAAAATAGGTATTTATAAAAACCTGAATTTAGTTGTTCCAATACGTTAACCTTCGTTTATCATAGTTTACTGCTACACATTTCCTTTTCAAGAACTATGAAGCAAGGTATAAACCTTTGTAACAATCTAAAATCTATCAGGACTCGTCTAGGCATGAGCCAGCAAGATTTAGCAAATATTGCGGGTGTCACTCGTCAGACTATAAGTGGCGTTGAATCTGGACAATATACTCCCAATGTTGCTATAACCTTACGGTTGGCTAAGGCACTTGGTTGTAAAGTCGAAGATTTGTTCTGGATGGAGGAAGATTTACCAACTGTTGAAGCAGTCGTTACTAAAACAGTTTTAACAAAAGGAAAGTTACGAGTTAGTTTGGCAAGGGTTGGAGGTCAATGGATAGCTCATCCTCTAATTGGAAAAGATGCATTTCGTACCGAAATGATACCAGTAGATGCAGAGACTATTTATTGTAACAACTTGGAGGAAGAAGCCTTTGACCAAATGTATACAAGTAAAATCTTGGTGCGAGTGCTAGATGATACTGAAAAATTGCAAAATTCAGTTTCAATAGCAGGTTGTACACCTATAATTTCTCTCTGGGCTAAAGCTAGCGAACGTTGGCATCCGCAGTTACGAGTGCATTATACTTTTGCGAATAGCATGGATGCATTGCGCTCTTTAGCTAGAGGTGAGGTTCATATTGCTGGTATGCATTTATATGACCCAAAAACGCAGGAATACAATATCCCTTTTGTGAGGGAGGTTTTATCTGATAAAGAGGCTGTTTTAATTAGTATTGGTGTCTGGGAAGAAGGATTGTTGGTACCTTTAGGCAACCCTCTGAAAATTAAAACGATTGCGGATTTGGTGGAAGCAAAAGCGACTATTGTTAACCGCGAAATTGGCGCCGGAAGTCGGATGATTTTAGAACGCCAAATGGAGCTTGAGCAGGTACCAGCATCGGCAGTCCAAGGATTTGAGCATACTGTTCGTAGTCACCAAGACGTTGCAACAGCTGTGATTTCGGGAATTGCGGATGCAGGTATTAGTACAGCTTCTATCGCTGCTATGTTTGGATTGGGATTTGTGCCTTTGCATTCGTCACGGTATGACTTGGTAGTTCTTAACTCATATCTCGATGAGGCGCCAATTCAGCAGTTGCTCGGTACTTTAGAACATCGGTTTGTAAAATCTCAATTAGAAATACTTGGCGGTTATGATACTAGCTCTCTAGGAGAAGTGGTAGCAAGTATCTAGTAAGTATATGAGTAAATATCAATAATTATCAATAAATATATGTTGTCAAACACTCATGCTTTTGTAGTGGGACGGGCGCCACCGACTTTGGCTCTACACTGCGAACAATTCATAATTGTAGACCCACTAAATTCAAACAATTCTAGGAAAATTAATCATGGCAGACAATATTAGACAAATCGCTTTCTACGGTAAAGGTGGTATTGGTAAATCTACCACTTCCCAAAACACTCTGGCAGCAATGGCAGAAGTCGGGAAACGCATCTTGATTGTTGGATGCGACCCTAAAGCTGACTCCACACGCTTGATTCTTCACTGTAAAGCTCAAACCACGGTATTACACTTAGCAGCAGAACGTGGTGCTGTAGAAGATATCGAACTTGAAGAAGTAGTAATTGAAGGTTTCCGGAATATCAGATGCGTTGAATCTGGTGGTCCAGAACCTGGTGTTGGTTGTGCTGGTCGTGGGATTATTACCGCAATTAACTTCTTGGAAGAAAACGGTGCTTACCAAGATGTAGACTTTGTATCTTATGACGTTCTTGGTGACGTAGTTTGTGGTGGTTTCGCCATGCCGATCCGTGAGGGTAAAGCTCAGGAGATCTACATTGTGACATCGGGTGAAATGATGGCAATGTTCGCTGCAAACAACATTGCTCGTGGCGTTCTCAAGTATGCTCATACTGGTGGTGTGCGCTTAGGTGGTTTGATTTGTAATAGTCGTAACACTGACCGAGAAGACGAACTGATTAGCACACTAGCTGCTCGTTTAAGCACCCACATGATTCACTTTGTCCCCCGCGACAACATCGTTCAACACGCTGAATTGCGTCGGATGACTGTCAACGAATATGCACCAGACAGTAACCAATCGAATGAATACCGTGTATTAGGTGACAAAATCATCAACAACACAAATCTTGCTATCCCCACACCAATTGAGATGGATGAGCTAGAAGATTTGTTAATTGAATTTGGTATTCTTGAAAGCGAAGAAAACGCTGCAAAACTTATTGCCACAGATACTGCTGCAAAAGACACAGAGAAAAGACAAGAAGATGCTCAAGGTGAAGCTCTTGAAGCACTGAAAAAAGGCAATGTTGAAATAGTTGCTGGTGAGAAGAAAAAATAAGATTTTTACTCTTCTTTAAAGACGCAGTAAAAATTAATAAGTGGGCAATTTTAGGCCACTTACTCCCAAGCATAAAAGTTTTTTTACATTCGGAGGTTTAATAATGCTTTAATTAATAGTCAATTATATTGACACTCAAAGATAATTATACGCGAAATACTAATATTGTTTTTCGTATTCTGCAATTGGTTGATTAATTCATTAACTGGAATGGAAAACTATTTTTCCATTCTTTTTTATTTGATTTCATATAGTATGGTGGGCATTGCCCACCTAGCCCGCTCAGGAGTGACTCATAAATTGCAGTTTTATAGTGGTAAAATTTTCCTTTCTCTCTGCGCCCTCCGTGTCTCTGTGGTGAAATAAATATTTTTTTACCACAGAGGCGCAGAGAACACAGAGGAAATAGTAATTTTTATCTCAATATTTTATCCACCTTGACAGGGCTAGTATTGCCCACCCTACTTTACTCTAAATCGTCATCAATCTGATTAATTTCTTCTTCTAGTAATATAGCATCGATTGAGATTACTTGAACTCCGCTTTCTGATTGTAAAAGAAATACTGCTTCAGAACTAGCATCTTCGGGTTTCTCTGTTTCTACGGCACTAATTATAAGTAGGTCTTCGTCTAAAATACTTGGAGTTTCTGATGACTCAGTATCAAAAGTGCCGTAATTTAAAGTTTCAGTAGCATATTCAACTTTATCACCAGTATCTTTAGTTTCATCAGTTTCTAATACACTAATTATTACTTGTTCTTCGTCTAGAATACTTGGAGTCTTTAATAACTCAGTATCAACGGCGCCATCATTTAAAGTTTCAGTAGCATATTCAACTTTATCATCAGTATCTTTAACTTCGTCTGTTTCCGAAGCGTCTATAATTACTTGGTCTTCGTCTATAATACTTGGAGTCTCTAATGGCTGAGTATCAAAGACGGCGTAATTTAACGTATCAGTAGCATATTCAACTTTATCATCAGTATCTTTAACTTCGTCTGTTTCCGAAGCGTCTATAATTACTTGGTCTTCGTCTATAATACTTGGAGTCTCTAATGGCTGAGTATCAAGGACGGCATAATTTAACGTATCAGTTGCATATTCAAGTTTATCATCAGTTTCTTTAGCTTTCTCTGTTTGTAAGGTGCTTATTACCTGTTGGTTTTGGTGCTGAATGCTTGGAGTTTCTAATGGTTTAGTATTAAGGGCGCCGTAATTTGATGTATTATTTTGTACTGTATCAAGTGTGCCACCGATAACAGCGTGAGTCGCTCCCTCAGCTACAGTTTTGACTGCATCTCCTACACCTTTAGCTGTTTGGAATAGACCACCACCTATTGTTTTGGCGGCGCCTCCTAAACCTTTGGTAGTATGGTTAAAGCCCTGAGCAATTCTTCTTCCAGCTATTGCAGCAGCTAATGAACCTAATGTACCGCCAATAAGTCCACCTATAAGCGCTGGATTTAATCCAGAATTTTTCTCTTTTTCATTTGCATTTTTGTGTAAAGCGTCGAATTCCTGCTTATTTTCAATCATAATTTTTTAGCTTCTTAAATAATATAGATTATTTCTTTTGTTAATTTAACTACTAAAGATAATAGTTTAACCCTTCTTTTGATAGAGAATATAATTTTTTTAATACCACTTTAGTTGTAATGTATATTAGTTCTATATTAATTCATAAATATTAAACTGAAAGAAACCGGGTTTCTAGGCATTCATTGTCGCAGACAAATTGTCGTTTTTATTACAATATCTTAATAAAGAAACCCGGTTTCTAAGATTTTAGACTGCTATTGCTCCGGCAATTGCGGAAGCTACTAGAGAAACAAAAGCGGTGTTAAATACCCACCAAGCGGCGCCTGCAACAGCTTTTTTAGTTTCTACTGCTTGCTTTTGTGCTTGTTCTTTAATCGCTTTGAGACGTTTTTGTGTTTCCTGTTGAATGCGTTCGGCTCGATGCAATACGCTATCGCGTGAGGCTTCAATTTGGTCAATAATTTTGTTAGCTTGCGCTTCGGAAATATCAGAGCGCGAACTAAGAACTGCTACTAAGGTATCACGGTCGAATTGACTAAGGCGCCCGCGTAACGCTTCAAATCCTGCTTGCGGGTCGTCAAACAATTTGGCAAAGTCTTGTTGTATACCTTCGTAGTTAAGTTCGGGACGTTCGAGTGAGTTGAGATATTCGCGAACTTTACCAAAAACGCCATCAATGACTGATTGGACTCTTTGCTGAATTTGTTGGAATTGTTCTACAACTGAATTGCGAACAGATTCGATTTGTTCCACAATTCGGTTTGCTTCTTTTTCTGAAATGTCTTCACGTTGGGACAATAAAGCTACAATTGTCGAACGGTCGATTTTAGATGCACGCTCACCCAAAGATGATACTCCTAGACGGGGGGAAGATAGCAATAACTGTAAGTCGCGCTTAATACCTTCGGGGTTGAGTTCTTCTTTGTTGGTATTACGTAGGTATTTTTCTAGACTTTGTTCAAAGTCGAAAGCTCCTCTAGTTGCGCGGTTTGCTAAGCGCCGTGGTGCTTTGAGAATATTATTGATGGCTTCTTGTGTAGTGTCAATGGTGCGATTAACTTGCTCTTCGCTTAACCCAGCTTGAGATAATAGCTTAACTAGCGTTTCTCTATCAACTTGAGATAGTCGATCGCTTAGTGCATTGGCGCCAGCTTTGGGGTCTTCAAATAGTTTTTGCAAATCTTGTTGAATACCTTCAGGGTTGAGTTCCTCTAAGTTAGTACTGCGAAGATACTCAGCAATTGTAGTAGTGGTTTTTTCGTACTGTTCTTTGGCTTTGTCCGCTACTTGTTGAGGAGCTTGCAAAACTCTATCGCGCACTGACAACAAATTATCAATGGTTTTATTTACCTGTTCTTCGCTCAAATCTTGGCGTTGACTTAGTAATTTTACCAAAGTCTCGCGGTCAAACTGCGATAATCTTCCACGTAAAGCAGATAATCCAGCTTGGGGGTCTTCGAGTAGTTTGCCAAAGTCGCGCTCGATACCTTCTGGGTTGAGTTCTTCAAGGTTCGTATTCCGCAAATAATCTTCGACACTTTGGCGGAGTTGTGAAGCTTTTTGTTTTGCTTGTTCTTGAAGTTCGTTGGCTTTATTTAAGACATTATCGCGGGTGCGTTCGAGTTGGCTAACAATATTATTAACTTCTTCTTCGCTAATGTCTTCGCGTACAGCAAGTAATTTTACTAAGGTATCGCGGTCAAATTCTTTGAAACGCGCGCTTAATTCATCAAATCCAACTTCTGGGTCTTCAAGCAACTTGCTTAAATCTCGCTCGATACCTTCTGGACTAAGTTCGGCTTTTCCGGTTGAACGTAGATAATCTTCAACTTTAGTACGAATGTCTTGGGATTTTTCTCGTGCTGCTGCTTGTTGCACCGTTTCATAAACGGAAGTACGGATACTTTCCATTTCTTGCGCTATTTCTTTAATTTTTACCTCACTTAAATCACCTCGTTGGTTTAACAAGTTGTTAAAATAATCAAGGGAGAGGTCTTCTAACTGGCGCCGAACGGTTGCGGGGTTTGCGTTGGGGTCGTAGATGACTTCTTGGAATTCATCTTTTATAGTAATGCGGTTGAAATGCCAAGGCAAAGAATCGAGAATATATTCTTCGACATCTGCTTTAATGGTATTACTTGCTGATGCGGGTAATTTTTGAGCTACAGTACTGCCTAGTTGACTTGCCTGTTGAGTGGCTTGGTCTTTTAGTTTTTGTAGTTGTGAGGTAATTTTCTCAATATCTACATTTTGAGCTTTTCCTACTACCTGCTGCAACTGACTTGTAACTTTATCTATATCTACATTAGAAAAGTCTACTTTTTTGAGGGCTGCTGGTAAAGCACTACCTACACCAACTTCAATCGCTTGCTTTAGTAAACTATTACCTTGCTTACCATTACCAACTCCTGCTGTCACCAATTCTTGAAGACGTTGACCTAATTTCTCAGGTTCTAAATCTTGTGGTCTGGTAGAGGAAAGTAATTTAATTACTTGGTCTGTGGGATTTTGTTGCTGAAGTGAAGATTGCTTCCAGGCGCCTTCAAGTTGGTCAGCAATGCGATTAATATCTTCTCTAGAGAAATCTGTGCGACTGCTGATTAAATCGACAAACGTTTGGCGATTAATATTTTTCAGCAAGTCACTATCTGCAATAGACCCTAAATCCGCATCCTTAAGAAGTTTATCAAATTGATTGCGAATTTCTTTAACATCTAGCGAAGGTACTTGTAAAGAGCTTAAGGAACTAGAAAGTGTATTTTTAATACTATCTGCATCAAACCCCGAAGTTAATTCGCGTCGAACAGCAGCTGTAATTTCTTCGGCAGTGGAAACCATTTGCTGTTTTGCTGTATTGGCGCCAATAGCAGCAGTCGCTGTACCCATAATTCCTTGCATACCGCTAGTTGCAGTACTAACAAGCGAGCCAATTAAAGAACCTACAGCATTTGAACCTAACCACATAATCAGCGTAAAAAACGCAGACCAAATGACTACACCAATAGTGGCGCCTAAGAGTGCGTTTTCAATTAAGCTCAGTTTTACCGCTAAAAAACTAGCAGCAAATAAAGCAATACTTGCAGTGATAAGTGCCCATAAACCTACAGTCGATTCAACTTTACGAACTGTACTGCCCAAGCTTTCTGACTCATCAGAATCTGAACCTGAGCCTGTTCCTATAGCCGAAATACCTATAGCTACCGAGAGATTGGTCAAAAGTAATTGAAAGGCAAATGCCATCAATATACCAGCAAACAAAGCTACTAAAAATTTAGGCCCAGAAAAAACTAACGAAGCTTCTTCTGCTGTTAAAACTTCACCTTTAACCGGGATTTGTATTAATTGCAAAGCAGTTATTGCATTTTGGAACATACTATTTTCCTCAGTTTTTATTTTAATGAAACAGGAGTTAGAAACCGGGTTTCTTCGTTGAAATATTGTAATCAAAACAATGATTTGGCGTAGAAACCCGGTTTCTTTGCATTACATGCGGTCATTTTTTTTGACAGTTGGGCGCCCCTTGCTATCAATATCTAATTCTTCACGGCGAATTGTTTCAGTAGCTTGTACTGTTTCTTGGTCTACAACTTTTGAAACTCTGACTTCTTCTCGCACAAAAGCTTCTTTTTGGATATCAGGAACTTCTTCGTAAATTGCCATATGGGCAACTTCACCTTCACGGAAAGTTGCGACATCAGCAGAAACTACTCTGCCTGCATCGGTAGGAGTTACTCGCTCAACAATAACTCGCTCTTTTTCAATTGGTACAGAAACTCTTGCTGTCTCAGTTTCGACGTGCTTACCAATTGCTACTTCCCCAGATTTACGACGCTGTGTGCTTGCAACTAAGCGTTCTTCATAAAGTTTAAAGGTTTGGTCATCATGCACGCTGGTATCGTACAAGTCTGCATCTTGCGTATAGTCGTAAGTATCACGGTTATAAATAGGAGTGCTATGTGCAACAGGCGCCGCAGAAGCCGCATCAAGAGGTGCTGATGCTTCTAGTGCTGCTGGACGATATGCTCCACGCACCCGCTCTTCGTAGTCGAAATCAAGCGCCATACCTTCTTTATATTCAGGTAAATCTTCTGCTTGCTGCTTTGTCATTTGGACATATACGCGGTCGGTTTTAGAATCAATTTTGCCACGACCGATAGGTAGTAATACTTTCTTACCAAAAACCCAGAAACCTACATCTACGATAAGGTAACGAAACTTTCCTTGCTCATCTACCAATGCATCACTAACTGTACCAATTTTATCATCACTTTCCTGAGTATAAACACTCATTCCTTTAATATCGTTACCTTGAATGGTGTCGCGGTAATCTGGATCATAATCACTAATTTTATGAAGAACCATTTTTTTATTACTTTTTCTTTACTTCACTTACAAACTTAAGAACATAGCTGCTTATAAACATCTTTCTAAAGAATGAGTTAATTAGCTTATTTATTTATGAACTTATTTGAATGATCAAACTATGTAAGGTAGAAATAAAATCTTGCTATAACTTGGTTATGAAGATTTTAATTGGCAAATTTGTGACTAGATTCTAGCAATATATGTGACTATTTTTTAGCATTAAATGTAAGTTATAAACTCGTTTTGATAGTAATAGTATACTAAATGGTGATCCCCCCTAACCCCCCGCGAATTCGGGGGGAAATAAATAGATTTCTAACTTCTCTTCAAAAAGGGGAGAAATAAATAGATTTCTAGCTCCTCTTCAAAAAGGGGAGAAATAAATAGATTTCTAGCTCCTCTTCAAAAAGGGGGGAAATAAATAGATTTTTAGCTTTTCTTGAAAAAGGAAGGAAATACTCAGATTTTTAGCCCCCCTTATCAAGGGGGGTTGGGGGGATCAAAATTAAATGGCGCCTGCTTGATTATTTCAAATTGGCGTAAAAAAAGTCTTTGATCTAAAAGCGCCAATCCTACTTGAATGTAAGTTGGCGCCTTATAATTATCGTATTGCTAAATAAATATTGATAAGCAAAAACTTGAACTCTATTGGTAGACACGGGCTTTGCGAGTTCCGGTAACAGCTCCCATTATTGATGCGAGTAAACCCAGCAAAGAACCTAAAACAAACCACCACAAACCACTACGTACATTCGCGGCAGCTTCACGGGTTTGTTGAGCGCTTACATTCGGTGTATTTGCAGGTAAATTCAAGTTACCTTGCTGCTGAACTTGGTTGATAACCTCACCTGCATTAGAAGCGGCAACACCAAAAGCACCAGATACTCCACTTGCTATTAACCAAGAACTCAGTGCTAAAGTAGTTGCCCACAAAATTGCACCGTTAAGAATAGCTGTACTGCGGCTCATTGGGCCACAAGCACGAGCAGTTACCCAACCACCTGTGAATAGAGAAATTAATAAACCAATAATTGACCCAATGCCTACATTCGAGGCAACACCGGGCGAAATTGTTCTGGGGGCGCCTGAATTTTCAACGCTACCTGCCCCAATCGCTGCAAATAAAGCACTCAAAACGAGTTGAGTAGCAAGAGCAACTACCAAACCTGAAATAATTGGACCCCATCGAACACGGTCATGATAATCGCCAACTCTATCTGCAACTACAGGGTTAGCAACATAATCACCTGTAGGCTGATTAACGTATGCCATTAGTGTATTTTACCTCTGAATTTCTGAATTAAATCTGACTGTAAAAAGCTATTCTTTGCAAATAAGCCTTAGCATTAAAATTATATTAAAATTTATAATTTGACTATCTCTCAACAGGAGTAATTAATATATCCTTTTGGCTTAATATTTCTTAATAGTTTGTAAAAATATAGTAGGACATTATCTCGTATCAGCAAAATATTCCTCTCCGCTTATCAAACGTACATTACAAAACCGTTGAATAGATTCAAAGTCTTTTGTATTGTCTGTTACTACCGTTACACCTGCTCGTTTTGCTGTTCGTGCAATTAAAACGTCATGAGTAATTCGATATTTCTGGTCAGCAGACATTTTTGGAGTCAAACCTCCTCTCTGCGACTTTAAACCTTTTTGGAGGGCATAAATAACTTTGCCTACAAGCCACCAGTCTTCTGATGTCGGCACTAGAAGCCGTCCCGATTTTTCATATTCTTTACGGGCAACTGTTAAACTTTTGATCTCCGCTTCATCTTGCGCTCCTGCAACAAGTTCTTGAAGTACGACTACAGACAAATAAAAGCTATCAGGTAGCTGAAGATTCTTACGGGAAATTAAAATGTTTGTGTCAAATGTCACCTTTGGCATTAGTTGTACTGCTGTTGCGTTGTGACATTAAATTCAAAGCTTTCATCAAAGCCTGATTTGCTTTTTTGACAGCTGCAAGTTTTTCTTTTCGATTCAGTATTTTTTTTGTTGCGGTTTTAGAGCTTTTTTTAGTTTTAGTTTTTGACTCTGCCAAAGTTTCAGGCTGAATAGGTCTGTTAGCCATGTTTTGTTCTGGTTATGTACATCCTCTATTATATGCTTAAAGATGGCACCTTACCCAAACTATATTGAAGATGTGTAAAATACTACAAGCCTGATAATAATTGGAGTCATAGTAAAAATATAGTAGGACAGGCGAGACACCTATCCTACGGTTATTTATTGCCAGACGTAAATTAGGATAAATAATATAATCCAAATTACATCGACAAAGTGCCAAAAAAGTGAGGTCGCGTATACTCCATAGTGACCGTTATCAAAGTTACCTGGAATAAATGAGCGCGCGAGAATTATTGTTTGTAATATAATACCTGTCAGAACGTGTAAACCGTGGAAACCTGTTAGTAGGTAAAATAGACCACCGAATACGCCTGTGGTAAAACCAAATTCTAAACCACCCCATTCTACTGCTTGACCATATAAAAAGTAGCTACCCATGAGCATTGTTAATAGTAGAAATATACGGTATCCCCAGAGGTTATGACGTAGTAATGCGCGTTCTGCAAAGTAGATAACAAAGCTGCTTGATACTAGGATAACTGTGTTGATTGTTGGTTCTTTTATTTCTAGACCTGATACACCAGTAGGTAGCCAGGTTGGTGTGGAGAGTTTGGTGACGATGTATGCTGCGAAGAAGCTTAGAAAGATTACACTTTCTGAAAGTAGAAATACTACGAAGCCGTATTGTTTATTTCCTTCTTCGTCGTGTTCATGGGCATGTGGCGCCTGTATATGGGTTTTTATTGAGGTTTCCATGATTGGTTGATGAGGGTTGGTTGGGGGGAGGGCGGGTTTAGGGGCGGGTTTTGATGATTTTTCGTTTTTGGTGAGGTTTTTGGGTTAACCCGCCCTGGAGAGCGCTATTCTTGGTGTGCGGCGCCTGCTACTAAGGGTTCGTTCATGCCGTAACCGTAGGGTGGTGATACTACTACGGGTATTTCTTCAAAGTTTTCAACGGGTGGTGGGGAGGATACTAACCACTCTAGACCAATTGCACGCCAAGGATTATCTGGCGCCTCGTCTCCGTTTATCCAGGAACTAATCATGTTTAAGATAAACGGTAATGTTGACATACCGAGTATGAAACCGCCGATACTAGCGATAACGTTCCAAAATGTGTATTCGGGGTCGTATGATGCGACTCGGCGTAACATTCCGTGTAAACCTAGGGGATGCATTGGGAAGAAGTTGAGGTTGGTACCAATGAAGGCTAACCAGAAGTGTAGTTTACCTAAGCCTTCGTAGTACATACGTCCGGTCATTTTAGGGAACCAGTGGTAGATGGCTGCAAATAAGCCCATCGTGACGGTTCCGTAGAGAACATAATGAAAGTGACCGACGACGAAATAAGTGTTATTGACATGGATGTCGATGGGAACTGAGGAGAGCATAATTCCCACAACACCAGCAAACACGAACATTATTAAGCCACCCAAGGCAAATAACATTGGTGTGTTGAGTCGAATTTTACCACCCCAAATTGTCGCTAACCAAGCAAAGACTTTAATCCCAGTTGGTACCGATACGAACATTGTCGATACCATGAATACCATTCGCATCCAATTTGGTGTGCCACTGGCGTACATGTGGTGAATCCAGACTAAGGCACTAACTGCCGCTATCATTAGTGAGGAAATGGCAACTACTTTGTATCCAAATAACGGCTTGCGCGAGTAAACTGGAAAAATTTCCGAGAAAATACCAAAAATTGGCAGTATTATTACGTAAACTGCTGGATGCGAATAGAACCAGAACAGGTGTTGAAAGAGTATTGGATTTCCACCTTTATCACTATCCGGCTATTATTAGAGAATAGAGTTACCCGACGATAAATGAACGTTGCAGGTCAAATTATTGGTTATGCCCGCGTTAGTACGGAAGAACAAAGCGACGACGAAGGTGCATTGGTCAAGCAATTACGCCGATTAAGAGAGAATGGTGCGACACAATTATTTTACGATGTTGGTCAGCGTACCAATGATAAGCGATTAGGTATTAATCAAATAATTGAGTACATAGCTGCAAGTCATGACGGCGCCATAGCTAAATTAATATTTACACGGTTGGACAGACTATCAGCGTCACCAATACTTTTTTATCGTTTGGTCGATGTATGTAGGAATAAACGGGTTGAGCTACAAGCCCTAGACGATTCGTTTGATGTTTCAACAGTTGGGGGAGAGTTCTCAGCTGACGTTCGTATAGCTGTGGCAAAGCACGAAGTCAGGATGATATCGTTGCGCGTTCGTAAAGATTTGGAGGTTAGGGCTAAATCGAATAAACCGCATTATTTTGCACCTTTTGGGTATCGGGTAGTAGGCGAAAATTACGACCGCTACGAGAAAGACGATACCCCCTTAGTTTGTTTACTGAATGGTAAACGAGAAATGACAGTAGCGGATGTAGCACGTCTTAGAATTGATATTTTCTTTGAGGCGGGAACCGTTCGTGGTGCTGCTAAACGATTAAACGAAATTTTTGGAATTGCCCGTATAAGCCCAATTCAACGTAATGCAGAG
Organism: Calothrix sp. PCC 7716; assembly: GCF_019977735.1. Lineage (GTDB taxonomy): Bacteria > Cyanobacteriota > Cyanobacteriia > Cyanobacteriales > Nostocaceae > Dulcicalothrix. The sequence continues at coordinate 4,668,598 of NZ_AP025018.1, forward strand.
GTAAAAACTAATTCAATCACTGACGAAGAAATCAGTAATGACCTATGGGCGCCTAGCAAGCAGTCAAGAATGGTTTTTTCTAATCGACTATCAATTACTTCCACGGGTTTACAAAATTGGCTAGTTAACCCCATCCTTGCTGGAGGGGTGCCAAGGAATAAAACAAAGTCATCTGAAGGTAAAAAATCTAACAGACCTCGTAACCAATGGTCTGTTACTTGGAACGTGCATCCATCAGAAGCGATAATATCACTGGCAGAACGTAACAAGATTCTAGAAATATTTGCCCACAACAAAGAAAACAGATGGGTATCTGATACCCCAAAAGTTTGTAATGTTTTTTCTGGTTTGATTCGTTGTGGTCAGTGTGGCAGTTCTTGCTCAATCCAGGGTACTAAGTTTCGCAAGCGTATAAACCGTAATATTTCTTATTTTCAATGTAACTACTACCGAAATGATGGGTTGTGTAAGAACAAAACCATGATTTCTGATATTGAAATCGAGAAGCAGCTAACACCTTTATTAATAAAGGAGGCAGAACGGTTATCAGTATTGGGAGAAGAAATATCACCCACTCAAGAAGATTCTGAGGTAACAGAACTAAGGTGCCAGTTATCTCAGCTAAAAGCAATCTCCAAGCCCAATTTTGCAATACTAAAAGCAATAGAGGATTTAGAGTCTCAAATAAATAGTGCGGCAGATCAAAAGTCTAATCAGGATAGGCAAATGATTATTGCTAAAGAGCGAATTATTGCGGCATTCTCAAACCCTGTATTTTGGGAATCGATTGACAGTCCCGCCGATAAAAAGCGCTTACTCGGCGAGGTTATCTTAGAAATTAGGGTAGATGCCAAAAAAGTACAGAGTGTCAAGTATAGAAGTTAAGCTACATAGTCTTTACTTGATTTTTGGACACCGGCTTTTTGCTTCTCTTCAAAAGCTATAACCAGTCTGGCAATAAGTTGCGCTAGCGTTTCTTGATGAAGTGGTTTTGCTGTTTGCATATCAATAAACTGTTCGCTACTTCAAAATTACTCAAAAAACTAAAAATTTCTGTTAGCCGTTAACTCTTCAGAGGTAGCGGCTTTCCTATGTGGTGCCTGTTCTAACCAGTTTCTTAACTAATCTTACGAGGTGTTTTGCAATAGCTTCCTTTGAAGGCGCGTTAATTCATAACCCATTGTCGAAGCAGGAATGGGTAACGGAAGATAATGTTAACCTTCAAGACTGAAGGAAGGAGGCGCCTTCCACATTGCTCTTCAAGAATTGCCAGGGCAAACGCATCTAAATTCTGTAAGCTTTACGTAGCGAGAGTTTCAGATTTTAGTTACAAAACTAAATAATGGCTAAAACCTTTATCCCGTAAGGATTGTAAAAATAAGGTGCGTTTGCCCTGTTCCTTGTACTGCTTCTTTAAGAAAATCTTGAGCTAATTGTGACCAATCTCCAAACTCGATAACTTTGTATTCGTTGCTATCTTCTGCTAATAAGGTTGTCACCCCCAAACGCTTGCCATAAGGTAGTTTCAGGCATTTTACAGAGTCTGTGGTTGTCACCATGAATAAACATAGCTTGTTCCGAAATTCCTAAAAATTCTTTACCCATCCGAAAACCTAACCCAATAGTGGCTTGACCGTTTTCCAATCCCGAAGGGGTCAATCACGATTGCTTTCAACTGTCTGCCTTCGTACTCAATTTCAACAAGTTGCCCTTGGTTAATGCTATTCATACTTATAAAATCCTTTTGCGATTTTGGCACCGCCACTATTGGGGGGTTTGCGGAATCGTTCCGTAACGATTAGGGATTGCATTCTTGATAAGACGCTTAATAAAAAACGCCTACAATAACGCAGTTTGCCCTAGTCGAAACGCGCTCTTTTAGGCACCCACAGTATTTATAAATAACTTGTAACTAGTATATCGGCGCCAATAAATAACAAGAACACTAATCTTAAATTAATTTCAACTTAGTTATTTATCAATCATTCCATTATTAAATTTTCACCCTCTTCAGAAATCTCTAACTTAGGCTCAAAAGCATACATAGCAATATTTTTAGCCGTTAATTTGTAGTTGAGTATGAATCTAGCTGCCCAAAAAATTAGACCACTTTTTAGTTTTTGTACGTCTCTAGTCTAGGTACGATTTTCACAACATACCTCAAAATAAACATAGGACTTTTAAACGAAGCCAGAAATGCATGAAATCACTTACACCCAAGGAAAGTGATGGCAAAACTTGCTTCTGCTTTCAAGTCGAGTCTTTTCCCACTACCCAATACCCAGCCATGACTATCACCGACCCTCAAGACTTGTGGTACATATCTGATGTAGTAAATCAAGTTTTGGATGAAAAGCACGAACTGACTGATATTAAAGGTGTGCAAGCAGCTTTAAAGGAAATTAGTATCGCGCGCGGTCGGGAGATACAGATGAATTTAGTTTTTGAGGAGGACAAACTAAAAGGATTCAATTTTGCGTTCAAACAAGACCCTAATAATGCAACTCCCACTATTTGTTTTAAACCAACTCAGTTAGAAATGGAGGTGTCTGAGGGTAACATTACACCCTACAAAGAACGAATCAGTACAATTGATGTAGCGCAAGTAGAAACAAGGGGGCATCTTACTACTTTTTCTTCATCACACGGGGAAATTGTTGTTTTTCCACCATTACAAGTAGATAATCTTCACGTTATTCAGCCAGAAAATACAGACGTGTTGATAGGAACTTGTAACCAATTTGACAAGATAAATCCGGGTTTAGTCAGGGTTGCACATCAACTAGCATCGCGTAACGAGATTGATGGACTGTTACTAACAGGTGTAACTCTCAAAGCGGGAGTTACACTTGCTTCAAGTTTACAGTTAGAAGATAATCCAGATATGCATACTGCTGGATTGATGGTCATTAAGCGTTTTCAACAAGTATTACCGCAAGAATTTATAGATTTAAAGGCAGGTGAAATCCCCAAAGCTTTTTCTTGGAACGACTCAAAATCAGGTAAACAATATTGCTTCAAGTTCTCTGGGTGCTGTTTTGACAATCATAACGAAGCTATACAACCTGTTAAATTACAAGGATTTGAAACAAAACCTGGCTCTAATTTAATACGCCCTGTGTTCGCAGCAACTCTAATTGATAGTAAATACAATCAATGGAGTATTGAACAGTGCGATTTTACTTCAAGTCAGGTACGTGATTTAAGTATTGCGGTGAAACCCACACTCTCAAATCTTTCTCCGGTAGTTGCCAATGCCGGAGGAGATTCTTTCTTAGATATAGAATATTGAGTTTGATTAAATTAGATTTCTCTCCCAATGCTTGTTTATTATGCATGAAAACTACTGCAATCATCAGGAAGTGATGAAACACCGTTATTTTCAAAACCTGAAAAATAATATTGCAATTGCGCTGTTGTCTTCATTCAATTGGACTACTACTGATACAGGCGCCTTCATTGCTTTATTATCAGGACTAATTTATCTAGCAGTCAAAGAACCGCTTTTAGTCACAGTAATTTTATCACTAGCGTTATTCTTCTACTGTATTAACAGAGTAATTAGCTACATCCCTTACTTAAATTACCATGTCAAAAGGAAAATTCATTTTTGGCATATTGTGGTAGTAATAATTGGATTAACCGCAACACTGACAGTGTTTGAAATGCCAGCACAGGCAATTTTCCTAAGCGGGTTAGAACAATTCCTTACAGATATTGCACAACAAAGTTCTACAGGAGGTACAAGCGCAATAGACCCACAAGCAATAACTTTAGTCTTTAATGCAATTCGGGGTGTATTTTTACTATTAGTTGGTATAGCTGCACTCTTCGCCTACAACCAAGCACAACAAGGAAACGACTGGCGCCCAATTGCAACTCAAGCGGGTTTAGCAATTGGAATTATTCTCACAGTCGATGTAATTACATTTCTGTTTGTGGGCAATGGAACTGGCGCCGGTGGTGCAGGTGGTGGCGGTACTGCTCCAGGAGGTTAGAAATAAGCCATGTCAACAGATACAGAAGTAGTAAGAGTAAATAAAATTTTAGGTAAACAAGCGTCTTTTGGGCCAATACCAGCAAATCAAATTCTGCCTTGGTTTGTAATTATTACGATTACGTACTTTATTTTTGATGGGTTGTTAGGGTGGGGAATTCCCAAGGTGGCTGTTATTAGTTTTTGGTTAATTTTGAGTTGGTGGTTTGTCACGGGTAAAGACCCTGATAAATACATCAATCGCTTTCGTAAGCCAAAAGGACGTAATTGGATAACAGGTGGCGCCGTTTACGTATCTCCTTTACTTTCTGCTCATAGTCGGCAAAAGCTACATAAAAATAAACGTATATTATGAAGAGTAATATCCCACCAATTTCTGTTAAAGAGCAGCATCAGAAGGTACAATATCTACCTTTTGAAAACGAGCTTGACCTTTGCTGTATGGTTCGTATTGAACGGGATAATCGTAGTATTGGAGCGTTTCTTCTTAATAAAGGTGATATTAGTAACGCTAACCAGTTTCAGTTAGTTTTTGGTTTTAAACTAAAAGGTATTCATGACCATTTATATGAGGAGGAACTTTCAGCAGTATCTAATGGAATTGCTGAGGCAATGAAATTCGTCTTAGCAGGCGAAAAATGTACATTTTTTATGGGTTGTTATTCCCAAGATGAGAAAAGACAGCAGTATCTTAATCACCTTGCTTCTTCTTGCTCTCTAAAATTACCTGCAATTTTGATGCGGAACGAACAAGCGCGCGTACAAGAATTAACTCGTCAGGGTACAAGGTCAATTTGGCAACAAACTCTATTTTGTACTTGGACAGCAGATGTAGCTGGTGAGCGTAAAACTGACCCATTGTCTAAAGTGATACATAACGTCGCTAAAAGTGGGCGCCTCTTATTAGATGGAGTAACAGGTAGAATATCGCAACGGCAAGAGCAAGTTTTAAGCCGCTTATTAATGAAAGCTTACACTGAAGGATTTATTCAGTGGTCGATGTTATTTAACACTAAAGCTTCATTAGAAATTACTCCTATGAGCGACGTAGAACTTTGGTCTTGGCTTTGGGGTAGGTTTAATAAATCAGAGTCCCCAGCAATTCCACAATTACTCGTATTAACAGAAGATAAAGATAGAGGAGTTAAACTAATAGAAATTCAAAACTCACCAAAACACGCTACAACTATTTTAATTACAGGAGAATATGGACGAAGCTCATGTCCCGAACATCGTCAATGTACTAACCGCATATATATCAAAGATAAAGTTGTTGGTGTTTTAACAATGGCAGATACTGTAGCAGCATGGGCATCAGTCAGAGAGCAAATATTATGGATGTGGAAGGTTTTGAGTGAGAATCATGTTCGCGACACGGAAGCGATTGTGGAAATATCTGCTGCCAACCGTTATTTAACAGAAGATAATTTACATCGCCAAGCCAAACAAACCAAGGTCGCGCGCGAACGTGCTTTACTCAAAGGTACAGGTCGAGATGTCGGCGCCGAAATTAAGCAAGAGGAAAGTTTTGACGCACAGAAAAAACTATATAAAGGTGCCGTTCCATTAAATTGTGCGGTTGTATTTCTCGTAACGCGCGAGAATGCAGAAAGTTTAGATTTGGCATGTGATTTACTTTGTTCGAGTTTTGGTAATGCCAAAGTTTTACGCGAACGACACATTGCTTCACAAATTTGGCTTGAAACTTTACCTATAACTTGGCGCCGTATATTACATTCAAGTTCGATATTGAGCGAACGGCGATTAGTATTAGAAAGCGAAACGGTTGCTGGCATCTTACCACTAACAGTACCTAGAGAACTTGATTCAATTGGTGTAGAATTTTTAACTAACCGAGGTGGAAAACCCGTCTGTGTTGATTTATTCTCCTACACTCAACATGCTTTAGTTACAGGTAAAACAGGTTCAGGAAAATCTGTACTATTATGGCGGTTCATGCTTGATGCATTATCGCAAAATATTCCAGTAGTTGGTATAGATATTCCTGCGGCAGATGGCGAAAGCTCTTTTAAAACAGGAATTGAATTATTAGGTGAGGCAGGCGCCTATTTTGATTTATCGTCTGCTTCCAACAATTTAATGGAACCCCCAGATTTACGACGTTTTGATGTTGATGAGCGTGCGTCACGTATGAAGTCCTGGCGCGAGTTTATACGCAATGCTCTGAGTGTAATTGTAATGGGGCGCCTTAATGCTCCTCATCTAGCACAACGAGTAGATGCAATTTTAATGCAAGCGCTGGAAATGTTTTTAAGTGACTCAGATATTATTGAACGTTACAACGAAGCTTTTACAAAAGGATGGAAATCAGCCGAATGGCAAGATATTCCAACACTAAAAGACTTTGTGCGGTTTTGTTCAATCGCGCGTCTCAATATCCAAAAACCTGAAGCTATTGACCACCAAGCAATAAACCAAATTACCAGCCAAATTACAGCACTGTTAGTAAGTCCTCTAGGAACAGCGATAGGAAAACCAAGCAGCTTTTCTCCAGAACCAATGGTCAAATTCTACGCATTAACAGGTTTGAGTAACGACCAAGATTCATACATAATGGCAGTTGCAGCAAAAGCAGCTTGTTTGCGGGTAGCAATGAGTTATCCCAAAAGCTTGTTTATTGGAGATGAGCTTTCAGTACTTTTCCGTAAAGATGGGTTTAGTGCAATGGTTGGCGAGCTTTGTGCGACCGCGCGTAAAGATGGTGTAAGCATAATTTTATCAAGCCAAGACCCAGATACAATTTGCCAATCTGCTGCCGCTGCAATGATTACGCAGAATATCAGTTACCGAATAACAGGGTGCATTACATCAAATGCAGTTGCTTCATTCCAAAAATACCTAACTTACCCAAGTAACATCATTTCTCAAAATGCATCCGAGTCATTTTTTCCTCATAGGACAGATTTGTACTCATGCTGGCTGATAGAAAAAGGAGGACGTTTTTGGCAGTGTAGATTTTATCCTGGTGAAATGGCTTTGGCAGCAGTCGTAACAAACCAAGAAGAACGTCGCGCGCGTCGTGCTTTGATGGCACGGTATCCAAATACTATTAAAGGGCAACTTCAGGGTTTGGCTGAGTTTACAAAAGTATATGTTGCGGCTCTTAAGGAGAATAAAGGGTTAACACATATATCGCATTCCTGATTGATTTGTAAAATTTAGGATTAAATGATGAACCACAAAGGACACATAATCCGGAGGATTTCCCGCAGGGTAGGGCACAAAGGAAGATAAGAGGAGAAAAAAAGCATTTTACAAATGATTAGGATTGAAATATCAGTCGTAAAATAATCGTATTTACTCTCTTTCTTCCTCTATTTCTTCGTGTTCTTAGTGTCCTTTGTGGTTTTTTAATAAATTTAAGTTTTTACAAATTATTTAGAAATTTTATATTAATCAAGGAGTTGATAAATATGAAGCTGAAAAGAAAACATCGTCTGTTGCATAGATTTAGTAAAAAAGTGAAAAGTATTTCTGTAATTGGCATAACAGCCATTGGATTAAGTTTGACAGTAATAAATTCAGCATTTGGCGCCACTGTCGATACACCAGAGACTCGTTCAATCGCTAAAACAGCTAATTCTATCAATAATACCTCAAATTCAATTCAAAATTTTGTTGATGATATAGGCTCATTTGTGAGAGGTAACTTATTTGGAGGAATTACAAATTTTGTAAATAATGCTCTTGGTTCAGTTGAAGTCCCCGATTTGGGTGAAGTTGTTGGGAAAATCATGAAAGGTTCACTACCTGAAGATGGGGAAACATCGAGCAAATTAGAAAATAATCTCAAGAACTCTTACGCAATTCGTCAAGATTTAGCGTCGCAAAGCGAACGAGTAGGAGCAATTGAAGTAGCGCAAAATAAAACTCTCTCTAAAAAAGCTCAAAACAAGTCTAAAAATACTTTAGAGCAAAGCGCAAATTCTCAACTTGAATCAAGCTCTCTAGCAGATGATTCGCAAAATACTGATACTTCGCAGCAAATCCTTCAAAATATATCCCAACAACTAAAAAATAATGCCACAATTGCTGATTTACAGTTACAGGAAGCTTCGCAAGCTAGACAAGATAGAGCTTTAGATTTAACTCTCACTGCTCAAACTGCACAAGAACTAAATACTTTCAACACAGGAGAACGCCAAACCAGAATTGCAACAGGTAATAATGCTGTGTCTCAAGGCGCCTTACTAACAATGCCCGGAGGAACTGTCTTTGGTCAAAATTTGAACAGTCAGTAGTCATATATTACTTAAGCTTTATGTTCTCTCCCCTCTTAATTTCACAATTAACGACACCTGATAATAACTCGGCTTCAACTGTTGGTCTTAGCTTAATCAGCAGCAGTATTGAACTGAGTAAACAAACTGTTGAATCGTGGAATAAAGCATGGGGAGATGTAATTAATCCGTCCGGCGCCTTATGGGCAGGTTTATGTAATCTAGGTACTACCCTTGCAGCATTAAGTATCATTTTCTTAGCTGTGAAAATGGCTTCTGATTACCAAGAGAAGCGGTTTTTATGGTCAGAGCTAGCTGCATCTGTTGTCTACCCGTTAGTTATTGCTCTATTTTTAGGTAGTAATGGCTACTTGCTTTCTCAAACAGTTCTTATTGTCAGAAACATTGGTCATCAGCAGGTTATTGCTGTTCTGAATATCCAACTAGCCGATACAACTTTTAAACAAGCAATATCTGACGTGACTTTAACTCAAAGCGTCAAAACACAAGTATCTACAATTTATACAGAATGTCAGGGTAAAACTGGTAAACCTCTTACAGACTGCCTCCAAGAAAAACGACCAATAATAGAACAGATTCTTACGGAGGCAGAAAAACAAAATAATGGACCGCTAGAAGAGGCACGCAAAGCTGTGGCACAGCTAACTGATTTCGTACAAAATCCAGGTGCCGTTTTCAGTGCATCGATTTCACTAATATTAATCACCTTTCTCTACGCCCTGCAATGGGCATTTGTAAACATTTTAGAAGCTGCACTAATTATGACTGCGACTTTTGCACCAATTGCTTTGGGATTAAGTTTACTACCTCTAGGGTCAAAACCAATATGGGCTTGGGCTAGCGGGTTTATTTCATTGTTTGGAGTTCAACTTGGTTACAACATTATTGTTGGGTTGGCTGCGACGGTAATAGTTGCTGCTGGCGCCCAAAGTGCATCTGATTTAGCTTTTTTGGCGTTTATTAGCATTTTTGCTCCAGCTTTAGCGCTGTTAATAGCAGGAGGTGGAGGTGTTGCACTTTATACAGGTATTAATAGTCGAGTTCCAGCGCTTGTTAATGCAGCATTTGACGGTGTGGTAGCTGTTGCAACGGGTTTTGCAGGTAAAAGCTTATGAGGCACTACTATGTTAAAGTCTTTAAAACAAGTTAAAAGACCGAAAATATTGCTTGATTCTAAAGATATTCTGCCACTATGTTTTATTGGTTTGACTACCTTTAGTTTATTAAGCTTTTTATTCATATTGTTTCTGAGCTTTAAAGTTAATCAACTCTCAGAAAGAAAAACAACTTTTGTGCAGTTGGTCAATGGTCGTGCTTTAGTTATGTCCGAGCAAGATTATTTATACCGCTATCCAGAAGTTATAAAAAATACCGTTAGACAGTGGGCGGATTTAACTTTTAATTGGGATAGTGTAATTGGCGCCAAGCTCGCCACGAGGATACTCCCCGGTGGCAGACTTGGCACCACTAAAGAACTAGACAAAGGACGGGATATTGGCAAGGGGAAACGTGTTACAACAAACGCTTATTTTGGCTCGTTTTTAATACAGCAAGGGAAAGGTGGATTCCGACAAGCTGTATTACAACAATTAGCAGAAATTACCCCGCAGCGAGTATTTAACGGTCAAGTTCGCTCAAAGATTATAATTTCTTACCTCTCTAATCCTCGGCAAATCAAACTGGGTGAGTGGGAAGTGGATATGATTGCTACAAGAGTACTAGTAAATATGGGTGGTGGCGCCGATGAAGAAATAGCAATAAATCGCACGTTTACTCTGCAAGCTGTAGATATACCCCAACCACCAGAAAGCAACGCTTCTGCCTTAGAAAAACAATTATATGAAATTAGAAGTGCGGGTTTAGAAATAACAAAAATTTCTGAATTTACTCCAAATAAATAGAGATAAGATTATGAATAATTTTAACAGTCCACACTTAGATGATGAGATTACACCTACTGAAGAGTTAGAAATATCAGGGTATCGACCCGAACAAGTAGCTTTAATTGACCAAGAATACCTAATTGGGCGTGACTCAGAACAAGCCGAACCAATTGACAGTAGCGAGAATCCACTTGTTAGAGGCGCCATTGCATCTCTTTTAGTAGGTGGTGTCATGGGTTTTGGTTGGATGTGTTGGTCAATATTCTTTGCCCCAAAACAAATCGTAAAAATTCCTACTACACCAAAACCAACACAGCAAGCTCTCGCACAAACCCAAAGTCAAGAAGAAGCACGTCTAAAAGCTGAACTTGCATTGCGTAACCAGGAAAGTTTAACAGAGAAACAGCCACAGAAACCTATACAACCAAAATCATCTCCAACAGTTCAAAAGTCGGCGCCTGTTGCACGAACTCGTATTGCCAGTTTACCACCGCCTAGAATTATCCGTTCAATTGTTCCATCGCCGCCAAGAATAATTCGAGAAACGGCGCCACGGCAACAACCTAGAAATTTACCAGTTAGTAAGCCGACACAAGCAGTTAACCCATTCAAGCAATGGAGCGAACTTGCAACATTAGGACAACAAACAGTTGCCCTTAATGATGATAAGCAAATTCAACAAACCGAAACTGTGACTAACAGAGTTGAACAAACTAATACAGCAAATAGTACACCAATAAATTCATCTTCCCCCGTTTACAGAGAAGTAAGCTTTCAAAATAATAGCGTTACCTCAAAAAGTAACATCAATAAGCCTTCATCCATTCCCACTGTTGCCGTAAATAGTGGTGTAACTCAGATAGAAACAAGTACTTCTCAAATTCAAACACCAGGGGAATGGGGAATTATTAACCGCCAGAACCCAGATACTCAATACTCTAATTTTGCACAAACTGCTTCTACTACCCCAAGTAATTTACAAGTTCAAATAGGTACAACAGCACAAGCAAAAGTATTAGTACCAATGGTTTGGGCAAAAGAAGATAAAAACCAGGGACGGTTTGCTGTTGAGTTAGAAGAAGATGTTTTATCAAATGACGGTCGTGTGGCTTTACCAAAAGGAACGATTTTGATTACAGAGGTTGATTCAGTGTCTGAAGCTAACAAGTTAGTAAAACAAAGTGTTGTTGCAATTGTTTATACCGATAGCTTTGGTAAAGTTCAACAACAATCAATTCCAAGTAATGCAATTTTAATTCGAGGTTCAGATAATAAACCCTTGATTGCACAATCACTTCAAGATAGAGGCGCCGCAATTGCACAACAAGATATTCTAATTGGCTTACTTGGTGCAGCAGGTCGTGCTGGTCAAGTTTTTAACCAAAACCAAACTCAATCCCAAACAGTAGTTTCCAATGGTGGATTTAATCAAACGATTGTAACAGGCGCCAGGAAACCAAATCTTCTAGCCGCAGCAGTCGAAGGATTTTTTCAACCAATGCAGCAGCGTTTAAGTAAACGCGCGGACAAAACAGATAGTGAATTGCAAAACCGTCCTAACGTCGCAATCGTTCCTGCTGGAACAAAAGTATCTATATTTTTCAACAGTTTCTTTGAAATAACTCGCTAAATACCTGTATGAAGAAACTTATTATAAGCGTGATTAGTTTTGGCGTTATGGCTTTTGTGGCGCCATCTTATGCACAAGAAGCAGTAAAACACACTCCGGAAACTACAGACCCTTCAATAAATGTTCAAGTTTGGTCAGGTCGAGCAACAGCGATTGATTTCTCTAATGTTAATGAACAAATAACCCAAATATTTCTTGCTGACCCAAGCCGTTTTACTTACGCAACCGACACTCCATTATCCAATGGTCAAGCAACAACAGTGTTTCTTCGTCGAATCAAACCGTTAAAATTTCCAAATTTGACTACAGCAAACGTTACGAACTTATTTGTCAAAACTAAAACGAGTGCAGGAAACTCACGGCTTTATACATTTAATATCCAACCAGGACAAAATCAACCACGGTACAGCACAGTAAATATGGCGCCAATCAAGGCAAACCAAATTAATAATCTTACTGTAGAACTTGGTGATGGGCGTAAAGCAACATTAGGAGATATTGAGCGCGGTTTAGTTGCGTCAATACGTCTGGGTTATGCTCCCCCATCTGACCCAGTAGTATCAAAGGTTAGAGAATTTTTAGCTCTTGCCCGAAATACCTCAAATAAGTCGTTGGTAGAAATTGCACAAAATTCTAATCTGTCACTAAGAGTATTAACGGAACTTGGATTATTAGGCATTGAAGATACTTTAAAAGTACGACTAAATACATTACCTAACCAGCCTATAGATTCTCTAAAAGTTCCTGTTATGGAAAACTCAACAAACAGGTGAGCAAGTTTTATCCTGCTGTAATTTATCCAGCTTCAATACTTAGTTTTCTTGCTAACAATCCTATTTCTAGTCAAAAACACTATGCTGTTAACCTCAAATCCAGTCAAATTTTTAACTTTTCAAAACGAAATACATCATTTAAACTCTATCAATTCCTGTACTTTTTACTCGGCTTTCTTGTTCCCATCTCTTTTGGCGCCTTATCTCCCTGGTGGTTAGTTGCACTTCTTTGGTTATCAATTGGTTTAGGTCTTGTCTGCGCTTTGTCACCCTCGCCCACCCAAAAGTTAGGTAATCAGAGTATGAATCAAATACAAACGCCAGTCATAAAACCCAAAGCTGTTTTACGTTTTCCTGAACATGAAGCTAAACTTAGTTCCTTACTCTTGAACAACGTTTTGCAGCCAACAAGTAAAAGTAACGCACCCGCAGGAGTTTCTGAGAAAGCTTTTTATCGGGTACTCAGGCGCCTCTTTCCTTCCATAACTCAAGGGATGGCATTTGATAACCCAGAATTTTCTTACCCCTATTCTGCTGATTTTATACTAGTACACGACAGTAATTTAAGTATCGATATTGAAATTGACGAGCCTTATGTCGCTGATACCAAAGCTCCCCACCATTGTATTGACCAAGGCAAAGATGATACGAGAAATAAATTTTTTACCAGTAATAACTGGGTAGTAATTCGCTTTAGTGAGAAGCAAGCAGTTAAATATCCATACAGTTGCTGCAAATTCATCGCTTCGGTTATAGCGTGCGTTGCAGGTGATTTGACTTACCTTAATCAACTAGCCAATATAGCTGACTTGCCAAGCGAACCAATGTGGACTATCAAACAAGCTAAAAAATGGGCAAAGACTAATTACCGTAAAACTTATTTACCCACTTATCGGAAATAGTTATGCAGCTTAAAGATTTACCAATGCTATTTGACCACGGACAAACTGTTGTTGCAGTCGAGGCGCCTATTACCGAACGGATGAAAATACTAGAGTTCGTGTATCAAGTTGCTACTAGTCGCGGACAAAATCTATATTTTTGGAACCAAGGTTACACGCAGTTACAGCAAGTTAATCAATCACTACAGCTTGTCAGTCAAACAAGCAAATGCACGTCGGGTTTAGCTTGGTTATTGGAAAACACTGATGCAACAGGGATATTTATCTTTGAAGGCGAAATTTCTCCAGATGCTATTACAGGCGCCGTTCCACAGCGTACACAAGCAATACTGAGTAATCTATTTTACGAACTATCTACAAGTACAAGACAACAGTTTGTTATTTGCTTAGAGACTTATGTCGAGCTACCTCAACATCTGGCGCCATTAATTCTAGTTTTAGCTTATGAACCTACTAGTCCAGAACAATTACAGCAAATAGTAGAAAAGCTTTTTGTTGGTCGATTTGATTTGCAGAATGAAAATCTTTATCGAAGCTGTTTAGGTTTGCCTTATGGTGAACTAGAAATGGCTCTCTCCCGACTATCAAGACTGGTTAATAGTAATGAAGAACTAGTTGATGCAGTCCTAACTTATAAGAAGAACAAGTTGAAAGGACAGGGAGTTGAATTTATCAGCGAGCCAGATGTCCCAGAAGCTGGAGGTTTAGATTTATTGGAGGAAATACTAAAGCGCGCGGGAGCTTTACTCAAAAGAGAAGCCAAAAACCATAATCTCAAATTTCCAAAAGGAATGATTTTATGGGGACCACCTGGTACTGGTAAATCCTTAAGTGCAAAACTCGCAGCTAAAAAAATGGGTGTACCAATGGTTGCTGCCGACTGGTCTGGACTGCGTGGCGCCACTGCTTTTGAGTCAAGAAAAAATTTACGGGAGTTTCTAAAATTCTGTGATGCAAACGGGGAACATGGTTTAGTTCTATATTTTGACGATTTTGATAAAGGTTTTGCTGGTTTTGATTCAGATAATGATGGTGGAATATCTCGTCAATTAGCAGGAAAGTTGCTTACTTGGATGCAAGAGCGAACTTCTCAAGTACTGGTAATGGCTACTGTTAATAGATTAGAGTTTTTACCGCCTGAACTGGTACGCCGTTTTGATGACATTATTTTCGTAGACCTGCCTCATGCAGGCGCCAGGTACGAAATTTTTAAGCTCCATCTAGGAAAATACTTTCCAGGTTTAGATTTTAGCGATAAAGACTGGTGGCGCCTGCTAGGAGAAACTAAACTCTTAACTCCTGCTGAAATCACCCTTATTGTCAGAAAAACCGCAGAAACTGCTTTTTACCGAAACAGCAAGCAGTTTTTAGGTGAAGAACTCGCACTTTCACCTTTGCAGGTAACAGTCGGAGATTTTCTTGAACAACGACATAGTTTTACTCCCAGCATGATTCGAGAAGAAGACAAAATTGTTGAGATTCGGAACAAAGCTTTTTACGCACGTCCTGCCGCATCGCCAGATAAAAGTAGATGGGCTAAGGCGCCAACCGTTTTGTTTGGTAGTTAAAAGTGATATTAGCCAAAAAAAGAGGGCGCCCAATTTGAACCCAGGCACCCAGCGAATAAATAAGTAATAGAAATTTTCTTTGTAACTAGGAGGAAGAATTGCTCGGTAATTTGACCGAACACTAGTAATTTCAAGATTTTTGGGCAGCAGTAGGAGTAGAAATATCAAAATCCTCAATTAGAGCATTTTTGACATCAATGCCAACAAAATCAATGCCGACCGCATGACTGAGCCTTTTTAATGTATCAAGTGGTATGGACTTAGAATCTTCGACTTCAATTCGGTATAAATTAGGCACGCTCATACCAGCCTGAGCTGCAACCCATGTTGGCTTCAGCCCTTTAGACTCCCTAGCCTGTCTGATTTTGGCACCCAAACCTTCAATGTTCACCGTAAGTGTTACTTGCATCAAATTTAACAGTTAATAAAACTATGTATGAAATTTGTTTATTTCAATTTTACTTCTTATTTTCTTTCACTGTAAAGAAATACATATCTATTAATGTGTATTGCAGAATGCACGATATAATTATGTGAAGACAAAATAAAGACGACCGCCATTCCTGCAAGAATTCAGCAGTCGCTTTCGACAAATTTAATTCAACGTCAAACAAAAACCTCTGACAAAGGTTTATCCATGTTTGACACTCGCAGTTGAAACGCGAGTTCTGTGTTCTCGTTTCAACTGCTTCCACCGCAACAATACAAATTTGCTTTGGAGGGTATGAACATATGATGGCACAAAATCAAGGCTTCGACGTAATTAGTGACTCGCCAGCATCGGGAGAGGTAAATTTAGAGCAGTATGCGAATAAGTCTTATGTACTATACAAATATGCTGAAGCCTCAAGAAAACTGCAAAGAGGCAGCATAAATATTCTTGAGGTCTCTTTCTACTTGGAGGAGCAAGAGCGCATACTGAAGAGAAAAGAGTATAAAAAAGTAGTCGTATCTCTGGATTTGGAAGGAGAGGACAAGAAGTATGTAAAAGCAGGTAAGACATTCGTTGGCTTTGACCCTCAAGATTTAGCTTTAGTTGAACCTGACACAATATTTTTGCTTGCTAAAAATAACAAAAAGTATCAATCAGTAATTGAACAGCTTAAAAACGAAACTAACATTACTCAAAAAAGAGTACGCGAATTAATCAAACTTAGTCGTAAACCTAAAAGACAAGAAACCTCGGATGACAATAATTCGGATACCACTAAAGAAAAGGTTAGTGTTTGGCGCCGTAATATATCAGGCAAGAGGTATTGCCAAATTGGATCTATCCATGAAGAAGACGAGTTCACTGGTACTACCATACAAAGAATTGTTAAAGAAAAAGGCGTACTTCCCCAAACTGTTGTTAGACAAGCAATGTCACTAGTTGAAGCTTACGAATCAGGAGAGTTAGTACGGGTAGGAAATTCTCAAGAGTTAAACGATGGTTTAAGAAAAAGCCTTTTCGATTTTGAGAGAATTAATTCTTCAGGCAACGTTGAGGCGCCTAACTCTGCTTCTACGAACACAGACACTCAATCACAATCATTTAATAGTGAAGAACTTCAAGGAGTAAACTCAGCAGATTCGGAAGTTAATAATTTGGATATTAGTGAGCCAGTAGTGGTAAGCGGTCTTGAAGCTGCAAAAGAAGTTAATAACGATGTTAATAATTTGGACATCAATGAGTCAGTAGTTGTATTTCATAATGGCACCGATTCAGAAGTCAATAGTGAGGTTAATAATGTAGATGTTGTTGAGCCAGTAGTAGTATTTAATAATAGCGCCAATTTAGAAGTTAACAACGATGTTAATAGCTCGGACATTAGTGAGTCAGTAGTTGTGTTTGATACTGGTGCCGATTCAGCAGTCAATAGTGAGGTTAATAATGTAGATGTTATTGAGACAGTAGCAGCATTTGATAATGGCGTCGCAAAAGAAGTTAATAACGATGTTAATAGCTCGGACATTAATGAGTCAGTAGTCGTATTTGAGAATAGTGCCGATTCAGAAGTCAATAGTGATGCTGATTCAGTGTTAGAAGAAGCAGTAATAATTGCGGAATATTTATCCGGTCTTGAAACCTGGTCAGAAGAAGTAGTAACTATAATGCAAAATTGCCCAAAAGAATTGAAATTACTATCCTGGGAGTTGCTTGACTCAGAGCAAAAAGCGCGGATACATGAACTCAAGCACGAATTTGAGAGCAGTAATGAAAAGGTAGAAGTTGAAGAAGAAATATCAGACACAACGTTGAGTTCAGACTCTCTTGGTAATTTAAAAGTCGGAGATACAGTAATATGGGATAACTGTCACCCACATTTACAAAGTTGGCAACCTTTTGTGATTTCTAAGATAGAGGGGGATGAAGCAAAGCTAGAATATTATGCTAATTATGTACCTTTGGAGGAATTATCACTTGTTGATTAGTATCAACGCATACCATGTAACTATGTAACAGCGTTTGTCTTGCTTTCATCCTACCTATAATACGGATATGCATTGTATGGATATGATGTTTATTTAGTTACAAAAAGATAGAAAATAAGACTTATATTATGACCAATTTTCTATCTTCAGGTTTGGAATTTGGGAAAAGTCTTTATGGTTACGTGTAACTACTTTTGCTCCTTGAGTAAGGGCAACAGAAGCAATTCGTAAATCTTTTTCAATCTTATTTTTTGCAAGTTCTTTATTGCTTGTCTTTAAAAGGTTGTAGCAGTCTTCAGAATTTTTATCAAAATTTAAGACAGTTATCACCTTAATGAATTCAGTTGTTTCCCAAAGCTTAGTATAAATTTGAGTCAGATTTTTTGCTTGGGATGGGTTATTCAATCTCCCAACCCAACCATTAAATAGTTCTTGGACAGTAATGACTGTAATAGCTACATCTGTTGAATGGGTGGCAACAGCAGCAATTATTGATTTATTCCCAGCTAAAAATAGTGACGCATGGTCAGTATCAAGAATCCATCTCTGCTCTTATTTCTTTCATAATTTCCAGAAAATCTGGGTCGTCTTGAAAAATTCCAGCAAATTTCATCAGTGGGCTTTCTGGAGTAACTGGCTGTATTGGCACTGGAATTTGAATTATTTCAGCTTTAGCTAAACGCTTCTGTAATAACTGCTGGACTTTTTCGACTGCACCTTGTTTAGTTTCATCACTAATTTGGCAATCAGGAACTTCTAAAACGGTGGCTGTGGTCAAGCCATCGGCTGTACTTTCTAGTAAAATATTCCAATTATCCACTTTCATACACCTATGATAAGTTCAATAAATTCAATTTATATTTCGTTCTAATTATACCTGATTTTATAAAAATTCACCTTTAGCTAGTTTAATTACGTATATATAAGTATATCACTTTTAAATTGCAGTATATAATACTTGTAAAAATAGTATCCTACCATAAATTTATTTCTTTACGTCTCCAGTCGAGTACGGATATTATAGAAATCATCGATAATTTTTCATAAATCACTTAATTACAGGTTTATGAAAATATTTCGATTCGGAGCCTTACTTACATTCTCTGTATGTTTGGTAATAATATTTTGGCTTAAACCTTGGCACTTTGTTTTGTCCAATGCTCAAGTTGACTCGACACAGAAGCCTGATTTGCCGACTCGTACTCTTACTACTTCTGGAAATACGAATGTTCTATTACCAGACTGGAGCCAAATATCGTTTAGTAGAATGCCTGCTATCACAGAAAGCGGTTCGGTTAATGTTAGTGGAATAGATAGGAAATGGCGCCAAGGAGATACACCAGATAAATATTTAACGTTGGGTGATATTGACGAAGCACTGCGACCAGATTTGTTAAGTTTAAATACGATTGCTCAAACTCTCAATTATCCTGATTTAGATACGTTTAGTTTGGATAGCTTCCCGCTATTGGGACAACAAACTCTTACTGAGTTAGTAGATGCTGTACCTGACTTGGAATCCAAGAGTGCAGCACAAGTTCCACCAATTGCGAAACTGTTACAAACGAAGTCTCCTCAAACAAATCTAAACAGTCCACTAAGAGAAATTGTGGCGCATTCTTCAGCGTTGGGAAAGTTAAAGCTTAACCAAATTGATTTATCGCCCTACACCGTTGCCGATATACCAGGTATTGAGACAGTACAGTTATCTAATTTTACTGGTTGGCAAAATAGTTTAATTAAAGATGTACCTCTACTCAACTCTTTATCTTTAGCTTCATTTCTTATTGGACTTAATGAGTCTGGTAATACCGTAGCTAGGATAGACTTTATCTGGGGTCAAGCAGAAAAACGGCGCCAACGAACGGTATCAGGTTCAGATGTAGCTGGTTTTGCTGTTCCTTGTTCTGGGCAAAGTTGTCCTTATATTGAACTCGACGATTTAGAAAATTCAGGGCGTAATATTAGGAGAGAATTTGAAGGACGCTCATGGATTAGTGGTAAGTATCAAAAAGTTGATGGTGGTTGGGGTTGTTTGAAAGGAGTGAATGGTGGTAAAGAACCTACAGGAAGGTTGCCTTTTGGTAGTGCCTTCAAAGTAGTAGTAATGGAACCAGATGAAAAAACCGATACCGTTGACACTGCTTTGTTCTTCCGGTTTAAAAATATTTGCGGCGCCACTCCTTATTTTATTGGCCCAGTTCCATTCATGATATACAGAGTCAATGCACCAATCTTTATCGGTGCTGAAGATAGTATTGCGCCAACTAGTACACAAGCACCGAATCAAAATAGTAGCACCAAAACAGGCGCCTCTAACTCAGCGAACTCTGAAATACAACAAACTTCTACTCAAAATAATTGCCAACTAACAGAAACTATTCAAGGAGTTGATGTAGCAGCGCTGAGTAAATCAATTAATGATGTTGAAAGTAAAGAGGGTGATTATAACGCGGTTGGAACTTACACTTGTGTTGATGGTGAGACTAATTGTGGTGTTGCTTTAGGCAAGTATCAAGTCAAGAGTTACGACCCAGATATTCAGCAGCAAATAGCCCAAGTTGAAGGAGGTCAAGAGTTTTTAGCCAAACTATCTGGCGGTTATAAACCGGATTCATCTGAGTTGTTTCAATTCTTCCCACCTGCTGCTCAAGATGCGGTATTTGAGACTCGCATAACAGATAAAGTTAATAGCACATCTAAAGAAATTGACCCAACAACTAAAAATACTTTTTCTTCTGAACGCTTAGTTGAACGAGTTACTCAAAAATACTTCGGTGGAGATTCATCGCAAGTTGATAGCAATGCAAAAGATATTTTTGGTAGGGTATCTGTGAAAAATTATGCCAGCGATGTATTACAACGCTACAAAGATATTGCATCTGGGTGCTAATTATGAAACCTTATTCTGCTGTTTCTATAAAAGTAGTGCGTTTAGTGCGCTACTTTTACCTAGCTTTAGGATTTTCTTTACTAATAGCAAGCTTATTCCTTAGCGGTTGCAGTAATGATAACACTTTGGGAACTTCTCTAAATTGGCAAAATGCTGATGCAGTTCCCAAATCACTTCTTTTATCAGCTACTACTCAAAATACAACCTTACCATCTACTCAAATCAGTACAGTAAAAGTTGCTGTTATTCCAACAAAAGGAAAGAATCACTTGTATATATTTAACTTCAATTCTCCCAATTTGTGTGGGGAACTTGGCTGCTTATACGCTGGATATTTGAGTAATGCCCAAGGTTCAAAGCAGGTGCTTAACTTGTACTTACAACCGAACGTCTTACCAAGTAAGCATTTAATCACACTAATTAACGATAATTCAAATAACTCTTCAGGTTTACCTTGTTTAAATGTTCAACAAGTTGTTAATAACACAACTTTACAAAAGTTAAATTATTGCTTTGATGGCAACGATTATCAGCCTGTTGAAAATACTCTGATTAAAGTGTGAGCGCAAATGACACATGAATTTATATCAAATGAAACTACGTATCAAGTAGTGACTCAACCAGCAAACTCTTACAAATCAGGCTTTGACATTCAAGGATTGTTTAAAACTTTTGCAAATCCTGAAGCACTCTTGATGTTAGGTAGTTTAGTATTTCTGGTTTTATTGAGCCAATTTGGAAATGGTAAAGGTGGCAAGATTTCTACCGGAAGAATTGTAGGGCGAACAGAAAAAGTAGCAGCCACAAATCTTGCCTTAAAACAAATTAGAGAGCGTAAGCACAATAAAGTTTGCTTTTGGTGCGGTTCTCCCCGTTACTGGTTTTCTGGGAATCTCATAGAAGCAGGCGCCGTTTTTCAAACATTTCTTGGCGCCTCACCTACGGTTTGGATTCCTCATGCTGAACGCTCAACACTTGTATTAGGCGCCCCAGGTTCCGGAAAAACTTATGGCACAATTGACCGTATGGCTGAAAGTTGCATGATACAAGGATTTCCTCTAATTGTCTATGATAAAAAGGGCGACCAAATGAAGTTACTGGCGCCGCTTGCCGCTAGGTATGGGTACGATGTGCGAATCTTTGCCCCCGGTGAACCTTATAGTGAAGTGATAAATCCTCTCGATTTTATGGAAAACCAAGAGGATGCAGTGACAGCAGCACAAATTGCACAGGTTATTAATGCGAACGCTGGTGGTAGTGGTAAAGGTGATGAGTTTTTCTCTAAAGCTGCTGATTTGCTAGCTAAAGCGTTAATTCAATTAGCTAAAAGCAGTGATTGCCCAGATTTAGCAACGGTTTACTGTATTCAGTCGATTGATGAATTTACCAATAAATTGCAAAGTGCTGTGCAAGGGGGAAAAGTTTCTCGTTGGGTTGCAGCTTCGTTTCAACAATATCTTAAAGCGAGAGATAGTGAGAAAACTATAGCTAGCATCGACACAACCACCGTGGGAATATTTTCTGGTTTCATTCAACGTTCTTTACTTCCCAGTTTTATTGGTAAAAGTACTATACCTACCAAACTGTCAGGGCGCCAAATACTAATTTTTAAATTAGATGATGCTAGACGCGATGTAGTTGGACCACTGCTTGCTGCTGCTTTACATATGACAATCGTTAGCAACTTATCTACACCACGTACTGACCCAATTGGAATTTTCATTGATGAGCTACCTTCATTGTACCTGAAAGCATTGCCTCATTGGATTAATGAATATAGAAGTAACGGCGCCTGTTTTGTGTTGGGTGTTCAATCACTCGAACAGCTAGCCAACGCATATGGTGAAAACTTAGCTGCTGCTATTACCAGTGCCTGTAGTACAAAAATTTTATATAACCCAGCCAATTATTCTACTGCGGAAAAATTTTCTCAGTCTTTCGGCAACAAGGACATCATCGTTAAAAATAAATCTATCAGCAATTCTAAAGATGGTCAAACCATTACAATGACCGACAACTTACAAGCAATCCCTATTATCA
This sequence comes from Calothrix sp. PCC 7716, assembly GCF_019977735.1. Lineage (GTDB taxonomy): Bacteria > Cyanobacteriota > Cyanobacteriia > Cyanobacteriales > Nostocaceae > Dulcicalothrix. The sequence goes on from NZ_AP025018.1 coordinate 4,690,961, forward strand.
CCCCTGATGAGATTATGCGCTTCCCGCAAGGTAAGTGTGTTATTACAAATCCTGGTTACTCATCCGCTTGGGAGGGTTCTATTCCTTACCCGTTAACAATTCCTATTCCCCAATCAGACATCAACCGAATCATAAAAAGTGAAGAGCTTTGGGAGCAACAACTTTGTCCACGACTAATTGCACGTTCCCCTCAAGTTGATATCAATCAGTTAGATGCTGCAATTGATTTGAGAAAACACATCGCTTCCCAACTTTTGGCGCCGTCTACTGTTAGCAGTCAAACTGAGGAAATTAAGTTAGTTACCCCTGAACAAGAAGAAGTTTGGTAAAAGAACTTTAGCCTTGAATCACACATGTTAACACTATAATTTTTAAATAATACATTTACTATCAAGCTAGTTGCTGTTAGTTTGATTTGTGTTCTAAGAGTAACTAAACAGCAAGTGTCCGAGCAATTACGGATAGAATAACTAATTTTGATAACATACATAAATGTGATTTTAGAAAGTTTGTAAAGTTTCTAAACTTTTAGCTAAATTTCTAAAATTCAGTATATTCACCCAAAATGTATTTTTTGAGTCAAATAAATATCAGTATAAAGTTAGCTTATAAATAACTATGTCTATAGTATGAGTTTTGTATTGAATCGGGTAAGAGTAATATTTGCATAGAAATTGTCAAAACTCAGATTACGACTGTATTTGCTCTATTTACCAAAACTTCATATTACAAGAGCGCAATTTTCATATTGCTATGTGGATTTACTTTTTTGCTGTGTAGTCTATCCACAATTTTTGTATAAATATCAACCTGCTACGTATTGCGCTTGTCGTAGAATAGCCGCTTAAAGAGCTTTTGAAGGGTGTCAGATTTTCGTAGATACGATATAACAAGATTAAGTTGGTGGCAGACAACTTGTACTTATATTGGTGAAGTTAATGATAAGCATAGTTTCCTATGATTAATCATTATTCTCCCGACGTACATTATGACCGTAATTTAGATGACCGTCTAACAATATTCCTTGCACTTGTAAAGTCCGTACAAATCTTAATTTTGACAATAAATTATAGGTAGTAAGTAATCGAATTCATTACCACTACCAATTAATTATTGTGTACGCTCATTCAAACATAGAAATGTGTTATCGCATTATTGATTTGACGCTTGACTTGCGATTCGGGTGAATTACATAGATTTAAACATGGCATATGTCCAAACGACAATTTCCTCAAAGTTGTGGTGATTCTTCTGACGTTACGTACATCCAAGAAAGAATCATTATTCGGCAGTCCAATTTCAAAGTCATTGCCTACAAGTTAATGAATGGAGAGATTGCTGTACCAACTCGTAAGATGACTGCGGTAGTGCATAAACCGAAGTCGAAGGGTAAACGATTTATCGAGAGTCTGGGATATTCACCAACTCCAGTTGTTCTTCCAAATCATGTTGTCACAGATATGATTTCTATCTCATGCTTTTTCAATTTTTGCAAACACCTGAATGAATCAGGTCAAGGCAATTTTTGGACACAACTTGGCCAGCATCATTTAAAACCGTATGCAGGAGTAGGAACAATACAATGTTAGAACAGCAACCACGCATGGAAATTTTAATGCAGTATATGAAAGCCTTAGAGCAAGAGGATATTCAAACTGCGAATCGAATCGTTGGAATGATTGGCTCAGATGTTCAATTAAAGAATGCTATTTCCGAAATTAGCACTATTTATGAGCAAGAAAATTCCAAATCAACTGTTCCACCAAGAAAAACTCAATTATTACCAAGTAAAATTCGGGTAGTAATTATAGAAGGCAATCCACTTGTTCGTGCTGGCATTCGCTTAATGCTTTCTGAGAGTCCAGATATAGAAATTGTTGGTGAGGCAACTTCTTATCTCGACGGTTTAAAGCTATTACAGGAGAAACCACCTAATGTCGCACTTATAGACATTAACTTGGTTGGTGTACATGGTATGGAATTAACAAGATTGCTGCAACAAAGCGATAATCTCGTTAGGTCAATAATTTTGGGTGACTACAAAGACACAGAAACTGTTTTGTCTGCTTTTGCAATCGGCGCCGATTCCTATTGCATGAAGGACATTGAATATAATCATCTGCTGGAAGCGATATACATTACCCACAGCGGTAAAACCTGGATAGACCCAGCAGTTGCACGAATTGTATTAGACACAGCACGAACTCGCCCCTTTGTTATAGGTAGTACTTCTTCTATACAAGAAAACCTTCAATTCGTAGAGGAAACAGCCAAATCTTATAGTCTTACACAAAGAGAAACTCAGGTACTGCAATTTGTTGTCGCAGGCAAGAAAAATGCAGAAATTGCTGAAGAACTTAGCATCACACTTGGTACTGTCAAAAGTCATATTGGCAACCTTTATATTAAGCTAGGCGCCAATGACCGTATTCAAGCCGTGCTTTACGCTTTACGTATTGGTTTAGTGCAATTGGAATAGTATTACCAAGCGTGGCGACAATTACGCGCAAGTTGTCGCCCTGTTTTTCCCAAGGTTGTCAACACTTCAATCAAGTAAGTTCAAGCTCAAGCTGGCGCCGACGTGAATTACTTTGAAGCGTCAATGCTGCTTGTGTCGGGTTATTTGAGCTTGAAGTATTTAAATCTAAATTGTTAGGATGATGCTTGATTTTATCAATCAACTCATCTGACAAATCTTTGTGATTAGTACGAAGCACAATTGCATCGACATCTTGTTCAAAGTTAATTTTGACACCTCGTGCTAAAAGTCCTTTGATTGTGCAGGCTTTTGTGTTTCTACCTAATTTACTTCCCTGAAAAGCTACAGAACCTACTGAGTAAGAGATGCCTTGTATTGCCCCATCATTCTCAACTTTGAATTGAGTTTCTACACCTTCTAACTCAAGCTGATTAACGAATTGAGTCATTGTCATCTCTGGTTTAATAACAGCTTCTATTGTATTTTGGATTTTTTCTAATGCACTATAATTTGCTTGTTGGCGCCAAGTCTGCCACCGGGGATACTCCCCGTGGCGAGCTTGGCGCCGTAACCCTTTATCAAATTCTTCTTGTTCTCGTCGCATTCGTCGTTTCTGACCACAACTAGGCGCCGCATGTTCTACTTCCCAAGAACATGGTACTGGTGTCAAATTAAACTGCGATTCTAAATTCCTCAAAACTTTTTCTAATCGCCGCTTATCGTACCAGTCAGACACACACTCGCCATCAATATTGATACGACTGGCGCCTATATGTATGTGAAAGTGGTCACAGTTATCATGAGTAGCTGCAAAATACAGGTTTTTGTCAAACCCCATACCTTTCATGGCGCCCTTTACAATTTCTTGTAATTGTTGTGTTGGTGGTTTTTCCCCTTGTGCGAAACTGATACTGATATGGCTAACAGGAGACTTGACTCTGGGGTTAAGTTGTTGAGTCGCGGTCAATTGTCTATAAAAATCTTGTGGGGTCTCTCCCGCAAGGTTAGTGCAGACAAGTTCCGCTTCTTCTTTTTCGAGAATATATTTAGTCAACCCAGCAAAATGCTTACCTTTTTTAACCTTCCCAATCATCGTTTTCCTCCTGTTTTATATTTGAAGCGTTGGTGCCAAGCTCCTGAAGGGGATACTCCTCGGTGGCAGACTTGGCGCCGAGAATTAAATGTAATCGTATTTGGGAAATTTGTTTGATTAATTCCTCAATCATGATAGGGTTAATTGCTTGCGGTATTAAACCATTATCCATAGCGCTATTCTGAGTTTGAGCAATACACTTAATATCTTCGGCAATCTTTAACAACTGCCAGTAGCATTGCCAGTTTACCTGTGGAATACTCTTGACGCGGGATTTTGCTATGCGGCGCCTAACTAGCTCTGCTTTACTAATACCCAGAGAATCTGCTTGTTGTACTAAAGAATCATTCTGCTCTTTAGTAAGCAGCATCTCAAATCTAACCGTTTGTTGTTTTGGTTTGGCTGACATTTTTAATCTGAATGCTAATATTTGACAAGCTTTGTTAAATTAATAATATACAAATCTTTATTCTTTAATCTACGTAGTGTCAACTATATTTTATTATAGACACATCTGATAATCTATCTTAATATATTTATAAAAATATCAAAAATTTATAAATTAATTATCTCTATTATTTTGTGTAGATAATTACAGAAATTCCTGTATGATTAAGAAAAATGTAACTGTTAAAATTATCAATGACCGATAATATACCGAAGCTTTTGTATCTTGATGACCTTTCTCAATCAAAGGCAGTTATGCTGACACTTAAATTCTGAAAGCATCAAGCTTTTAAGTGAGTAGATGGTAGTTCTCTATAGTTATGATTCTCTATTTGTTGAAATTTAGGTAAAAACTCATCTTGAATGCAAGCCTTTAAATACTGTTGTTTATTAACTTTTTGACCATTTACATAATATTGAGGAAACCCGCGACGTAAAGAATTTTTTTGATTCCATTCTCGATAAATTCCATGTTCGATATCATCTTTAAAATGCTGTTCTCTCCAAACTGTTTTATTATCATCATACCACCATCGCTCATAACCGTGACGCTTGCCATCTTTTAAATGCCTTTCTTCTGAGATAATACTTTTTGCTGAATACCATAAATCAACTCCCGTACCATGATTCATCTCATAACTACCGATTAAATTACCATCATCATCATATTGTTTAGTGATTCCATGTTCTTTGCCATCAATATAAAACCCTAATTCACACAAATTACCATTCTCATGCCAAGTCCGAAATAAACCGTGCATTTTCTCGTTTTTTATACTATATTCCATACATACTTGATTTTCATGCCAAGCACGATAGGCAATTTTTTCGTCATCAAGGTAGTAATGTGCTGATTCTTTTTCCCCGTTAATCGAATATTTTATAACTTTTTCAATCGCGTCTAGAGGAATTAAATTTTCGCTACCCAAGCTAAAAACTCCTGTAAAAATTTGTATTACTTATATGCTACATGAGTTGATTGTAGCAGTTTTTCCCCTTATAGCGCTTAATATCTCCTGCGACAAGCGTGTCGTGCGCGTTAAAGGCGCCACGACCAAAAACTTTAACTCATTATTATGAATGAAAGGCGCCTTTCTTAAGTGTTGTGGGTTTGAAATTTAAATCAAGTTTTTCGTTGTGCTGTAACATAGACGTGCATAAACGTTTGCGTAAATTAACAAGTCAACTTGCCGGAAGCATTCCTCAAAAAACAATTTTATTTTTATCTGGGTAAATAAATACGGATGTCACCACTGCTTGCTCCTTTAAAAGATAGCGCTACTATGTCGGTTTGAACCCATACATTGAGGAAAATCAACAGCAGGAATTTGCCAGGAATTGTGTGTACCACTAACTTGATAGTGGACTTAATGTTCCTGGCAAATTCCTGCTAAATAGTTGTACGACTATGGTCATAGAAAAAATATAGACTCCCGTCGCATTCACTTTTTTATTTGATGCTGCTAATGTGAGACAAATGCCATCAACTCTTGTGAGTGCTTATGAGCAAATTAAACCTAGAGCAGTTACCAGACGTTATATTGACGCTGGACTTTGGTGGGAGTGGAACAAAGGGAATTGTACAAATTAAAGGAGGTAGACCTTACTCAATATGGATGGAACCTGCCGTTATTGAAGCAACTCCAGCATCGCTTGGATTTCAAACTCGGAACTTGGGTAATGCTTATCCAGAAAATACAGCTTGGGTAGGAATAGGCAAAGATTATCGAGCAGTTGGTTACTTGGCACGTAGTAGTTACGGCGCCACACCAGGATTAAGACCACGAAAATTTGAGTTAGCTGTATATAAAACGCTGGGTGCGGTGTGGGTGATAAAGCAGAAGCATAAATTACCTGAATCTTTTCAGATATCTTTGGCGCTGCTACTACCACCAGGAGAATTTGAAGATTCAGCTTTGCTTAAGCCAATGCTCAAAGATGCTTTGATTGAGTTTGATACACCAACGGGAATTTTAAACGCTAGCTTAGTTGGCTATGAATGTTTTCCAGAAGGCGCCGGGATTTATGCGATGTATTGTAAGAACACAGGCGAAGCAATTCGACGTAAGGTTATCGCAATCGTGATGTTGGGATACCGTAACGCATCGGTGATAATTTCTCGACGCGGTATTTTGAACCGGGGTAAAACCACCAATTTAGGTATGGCGAAGATGGTTGAAAAGGTTATGGAGCGGACATCAGGACTAGAGGTTGAGCAATTAACTCAAGCAATAGTTAATGCTGCTTTTGAACTAAAACCTCAACATTTTTATAGTATTTGCACCTCAAATAGTCATCAAGATTCTGATGTCGAGAAAATAATATCCGCTGTAAGTACTTCGAGAGCAGAGTATGTAATTACGCTCTTCGACTGGTTAAAAGAAGTACTACCACATCCTAACGAATTAGACGAATTAATTATCTGTGGCGGTACGGCTGATTATCTACGTACAGAACTTGATGATATGTTTCCTGTAACACCTATTGAGTGGCATGGTGGTGTTGAGATTCCGCAAAGTCTCAATGAAAAATGGTTGGGTAATCGTCTTGCTGATGTTTGGGCACTATCTGTTTATCACCGCATCAAAGTTAAAGCAATTAGTAGAGGAGAGAAGGAGGGAGGGAGTGAGAGAGTGAGAGAGTGAGGGAGGGAAATAGCTAATTATTGTTTTTGATAATCCAATTTTCGGAGTTGTGTATCATGGTTACTAACATACCAAGTATTGAATTGTATGTTTTATAAATTTCTCTTCCTTCTTCCGCACTCAAATAATTACATTGAACCGCAAATTCTATCCAAGTCTGGGTTTCTGCTGCTTCCGCTGTGCAATCACTCAACTTAGCGACAAAAGCTGCTTGATACATACGTTTACGCCATGCCTCTGCAAGATTTGCACAAACAGAACGAGAAGACCTTCTCATCTGGTCTATCAGAGAATAGCGTTCTTCAACAGGAAACTTTTTAGAATACTCAAATATTTGCATAGCAGCATCAAAGGCTGTTTTATAGACTTCCAAATCTTTATGGCTTTTGATTGATTGCCGAACCATCTTTAACCCCTGAATATGATAGTACTAGGATACCACAAATTTCTTTCCCTCCCTCTCTCACTCTCTCCCTCCCTCACTCCTCCTTCATTATGGGTACAATAACTGATTTTAAATGGCGCCATCAGCCACGATTGGATTCGGACAATGCAAAATTACTTAGTTACATCCAAAATAAAACTTTGCATCGGTCTCAAGACAAAACAGCAATGATAATTTCTGCTCTTACTGCTTATTATTTACCGTTAGCATTATATAGCGAAGGTAATTATTCTCGTGAAAAATTGGAATTAGCATTTTTCGATTCGGTAAATGCAATTACAAATCACCTCAAATACTTATGTACTATAATTCAGGTAGAGGAAGGAAAAGTAAATCGTATTTTGTACAGTGCATTTGGAGGGGTGGCAACCGAAGTTGATAACTCCCAAGAATTGGTGCCTTATCAAATGCCAACACCTGATATAGAGGACGAAGTGGATAATTTTGAACTGCAAATGTGGAATTTAGCAGGAATCACAACTGATAGTGAAATATTTTGAGAATGGAGATGCAATACAACATATGGGCAGAATACATCTAATCGATGGAGAAAAAGGAGGTGTCGGGAAGTCGCTGTTCGCGCGCGTCATGGTGCAGTATGCAATTAACAAAAAGTTGGAACACGCTTTGGTTGATGCGGATATAACGAATCAAGATGTAAAACGATTCTATCCCACTGCAGTTGATGCCGAATTTAGCGAAGCTCTAAATAAGGGAGATAAAGCAGATGTTATTTTTGAATTAGCTCGAAAAAAACCTGTTATTGTCAACCTTCCAGCAAACGTGTTTCCAAAAGTAAATAATTGGATTCATAGGGGAAAATTATTAGAGGTTGCCTCGAAGTATGGTGTGGATGTATGTAAATGGTTTATTTGTGATGGAGGTTTTGAGTCGATTGACTTATTCCATCAATCAATTAATTTACATAAGGACAAAATGCTGCATGTCTTTGTCAGAAATTTAGGGAAAACAGACGATTGGAGTTTTCTTCAGGAAAATCATGCTTACAAAACAATCACAAACAAGTATAAAAATACTTTAAAAATCATTGATTTTCCTTTACTGTATCCGGGTGATAGATATTTTATTGACTCAAATAAGTTTCGGTTCGATGCTCCTAATATCGAAGAGACGATGCCAATTATGTCACAGCAGCGACTGTCTACTTTCTTGGAGGAATCACATCTAGCTATTGAACGCACGCAGCTTTGGTCAAAAGAGAAACAACCATTAAAACAAAACTTAGATGTAAAAAGTTAACTTTATGTCATATCAATTTAAGTCTCTATATTCTACAGATAGCGCCTTAAACTACGATGTTACAACAAGTGACGACAACCAGTATATGGGGCGCCTGTATATCCTTACCGCAGAAAACCCAGTGTTACAAAACTTGGGAATTGAGAAAGAATGGTTTTTGGCTCATGAGTCAGGAGAATTTATGATTTGCGGTCATATTAATAATGTTGGTGAGTGGAGCTTATCATCGTATAGAAGCCTAGAACCGAGTTTAGAATATACAACAAAAAGTCAAATATTGGACCAGGTTTTTAGCCACGAGTATATTCAAGAAGTGTTACATAGTAAGAAATTTGTCCAATCGTCAGAATTTGTTGATGAGAGTAAACGTTTGAATGATAACAATAACGATTCGGATGATACTAAAGAGACTGTTAACTCTACTACCTCAAATCAGCTAAGTATTAGTATCCCTAATTTAGAGATGTTAGGAGAGATAATTTTACGTTCTTCTCCAGACGATTTACTCTCCGAAGAAGTAGACACTTATCAATCGTTTGAACAAGAGGCGCCTGCGATGACCGATATAATTACAAATGAAATAATTTACACACCACAGTTGGAAAAAGCTGAGTTACTAGAAATTGAGCAAGCAATTATAGATAAAATTATAGAGGAGTATCAAACTCATGATACAAGCGAGTTTATCTTACCTCCAACTGGGAGAGTAACAATTCATGTTGAGTCAGATTATTTTGTACTGTCTGACTCGGTTGATGGGCACACGATATTAGCTGCTACTTTCGATGGAGAAGTAATGGAGGAGTTAAAGCAAGCTGACGCAATTGAGTTTACCTCATTGCTGCAATCCCATGAAATAGAAGTTTCTACGCTGCTATCAAGCCAAAGTCACTCTCAAACTGAAAACGTAAACCAACAGAAAGGAATTGATTATGGTACATAGTTTACGGCAAGCTAAAACAGAAAACTTTTTAAATCGCTTACTTGAGGGTAAAAACGCTGATTTTCAAAGACGGGTTTTAGCAATAACAGTTGAGCATGGACTTTCTACAAACGACCCGCTATTTCTCGTGATGCTAGCAACAGGTCAACTTCAGGTATTACTCGAAGACAAACCTAACGAACTCGATAACTTATTTAAGCGCTGGTCAGAATCTATCTACGACCAACTAGAAAAAGCCAAACGTACAGCTACCTCTGGTCAGGAAATAGAAATTCGTAAAATGGTAGACCGATTAATTAAGCACAGCGAATCAAAAGAGCGTAGTCGTTTAAAAGTGATGATACCAGCATTAGGATTACTTTCTTCAGCCATTGGGTTTGGGGTTTTAGCTGGGTTAGCTGTTCCTATATGGCTCGCTGGTGGATATGCACCTGTTCAACCAAGAAAGTTAACTGTTGCTGAAGCTGAAACTTTGCAATGGTCGAAAAGTCCTGAAGGTAAGCTCGCACGTCGTATTATGACTTGGAACTCAGAAAGCCTGACTAATCTTAACTGTACCAAAGTTAATGCCCAACGTATAATAGCAGCAAAAGAGAAACGAGGCGCCGGGGATTATTGTTTGCTGCGAGTAAAGGCGCCTTAATCTATTACAAAAATCATCTCAAATAGAGGTTTTTTATGAAAAATCCAAATCAACTAGATAAAGCTCTAGAAAACTCTCAAATCATCTTCGGGTGGATAATTTGTGTAACCACAGCAATTTTATCTATATTCTGTTTATTTCGCTTTCAAATATTCGCTGTTGTTTTCGCAATCACCGCTGTTGCGACTTGTCCCAAGTTTAAAATACCTGACGGATTAAGAATAGCAATTATTGTTATAAGCATAATTACTCTAGGTTAAAATCATTATCAGCTTACTTTCTCGTAAAACATGACTGTATGACCTACACCCCACCAAAACTTCTTACCTTCGAGGAATTCGTTGCCGAATATGGCGACAATCCCCGCTACGAACTTATTGATGGAGAGTTACGCGACATGGAACCAACAGGTCCTCACGAAACAGTTTCAGGTAATATTGCTGGTCGGGTTTTTGTTGAAATCCTGAAAGCCGAATTTGACTGGATAGTTCCAAAAAGTTGTTTAATCAAGCCACCTGCTGCCCAAGCCACAGCACTTCGTCCCGATGTCACTCGCTTCGCTCAAATTCAAAATTCAAAATTCAAAATTCAAAATTATAATTAGTGGGGGCTTGAACCCGCCACTAATTAGGTGCCACCAACCTGCGGTATGGTGGGGGCTTGTACCCAGTTCTAAATTAATTAATTCAAAATTAATTCAAAATAAAAATTCAAAATTATTTTATTTTGAATTTTGAATTTTGAATTTTGAATTGTCGAGGTCATAGTTTTAGATAACGAACAACTTCGACTTGAACCCTTGTGGCAGAAAGAGCCAATTATTTGCAACGGTAGCACTATAAAACATGTCATCGAGGTCGTTAGTACTAACTGGCAAGACGATTATGCCCGGAAAGTTGAAGAATACGCATTTCTAGGTATACAGGAATACTGGATTGTCGATTTTTTAGGTTTGGGAGGCTTACAATTTATTGGCAAACCGAAACAACCAACTTTTACCGTTTGCCAGTTGATTGGCGATACATATCAACAACAACAATATCGTTTGGGTCAAAATATAACTTCCAATATTTTTCCAAATATAAGATTAAAACTTGATGACCTGTTGCCGCGTTAATTCATATTAGCTGTGTGTTACAATGGTAGTTAGTTGTTATGAATAAATTAAGCTCATGACAAAAGAAACTTAATTTTGTAATTCTTGAGTGATTACTGACTCCCAATATGCAAGTTTATTAGAATCTGTTGGAGATTGCCCTATCAACTTTTTCCAGGCGCCACTTGCAGCTCCACTGGGATGAATAAAATTTAGATGCTTAATACCTAAGTCCAACCGATTTAAGGCATTACCAGCTACTCTACCCCAGGTGATAACAGCAACTGGTTTCACCACGTTTAACTCCGCTTTAATAAGTCGTATAAACCTTTGTTGGTCAATATCTGGAAGCTTCATTCCTGTATAACGTCGTTCAGGATTACAAACCCATATTTTGAGTAAGTCGGTCAAATAAACTCGGTATCCTAATTTCAGTAAGCCTTGAATCATGTCAAAATATAGTTTTGTACGTCGTAATATCTCACGAGAACCTTTGTGATGTAAACCATAAGGGGTGCCAATAACTAACCGCTCATAGTCACTATCACATTTAGAATCCTGACCAACAATTACTATTGTTGGTTTGTGTTCTCCTTGTCCATCATTTAATTCCATAAGGCTGGGTAAATCTACTGCGACAACCGGAGACTTTTGATAAATATGCCTAAATTCTGTATCTGCCGACTGAAAAAAAATCTCGTTGTACAAAATGTAAAGGCCAACCTGGCTGATTAAAAGTAGCATCAATGTCTTGATAAAGTTTTTCTAATTCTTCTTTAGATGTTTCAAATATAGAACATAGTAATTGGCAAATTTGTTCAAATTCTTGAGGTTTGAATTTTGAAAATAATAAATTATCTGAGGTTGCTTTACACATAACAATTTATTGAGTTACTTTACCTATGCTTAGGCTATTTCTATAAGTGTCTTAAAAATTTCATCACAATAGTTGATAGATGTTGATAGATGTCCTTCCTGTACGATAAGTAACAAGTTGGGCAGTAGGAAGAATATTCATTACACTTTGCACGTTTTTAACAGGAACACTCATGTCTTGCTCGCCGTGGAACAACTTAATAGGTATTTTAATTTCATTTAAACCAAAATCCCACTTACGAGCATAAAGTTGTATGTCCCAAGATACCCCTTTTACTCCTTGACGCATAGCCTCGTTTGAGGACTCAAGAATAACGTCTAAACGACCGGGTTGTTCCAACACAGCATAGTCCGAAGCAGGTACATTATTACGAAGTTGGGCTAGCATTTTTTCGGCGCCACCTTTAAAAGATAAATTCATTATTTTCAACAGGACTGGCAATAGAAAAGGGGCTTTGGCTGCCACATTCCAAATCAGGCTGGAAGGAAATTTAATTTTTTTCAATGCTTCTGCATTTAGCTCCCATACTCCAGAAACAATAACAACGGTGTGTAACCTTTCAGGTATCTTGGCTGCACAAGCTGCTGCATATCCGGCGCCACCAGAAATTCCCAGCACAGAAAATTGTTTTAATTTAAGGACATCTGCAAGATATACCACATCATTAGACCAGTCTACGAAGCCTCGTTGGGGCTGAAAATCAGATTGTCCCATTCCTGGGCGATCAGGTGCAATAACACGCAAACCGTAACGGCTAAAAACGTCATCTCCAAGAAATAACGGCTCGCTCGCGAGAGCCAGGTGAGCCGTGAAAATACAGTACAGGATGTCCATCTAGCTTACCAAACTCAGCATAGGCAAGCTTACGACCGTCGGGTAAAGTAAGCGAATTATCGGTTTTCATAAAGGTCTTTTTCGTTGTTTTGGCGCCAAGCTCGCCACGGAGAGAAGTTTGTGGGGAGGGTTTCCCTCCACAAAACTTCGGGGGATACTCCCCGGTGGCAGACTTGGCGCCAATAAACCATCTTAACCTTCATGTTGTAAATTTTTATGCTGATGTTGTGAGCGCGTGCTGCTCAAAACTTTTCTTATCTTCATCACTAAACTCACATATTGTAGCGAGTTTACCCTTTTGTGATTTGCGTTCATATGACAACGGCGCCTCCCAAACGGTAATCAATAATCTTGTTTTTAGATAAAATGTATAATTGAAACAAAGTCATTTTTGAGGCAGAAACATGACCACAGTAGCCATACAACCGATATTAGATGCTAGTGGACAGAGGTCTTTCCGCGCCGTTGCTGGCGACAAGCAATCTATAGGTAAAACTGCTGGTCAAGCTTTGGATGCTTTAACAACTCAATTGGGCGAAACGGAGTTTAGTGGCATACTTGTGTTTCAAAGCTTTCGTCCTGACCAATTTTTTGGTATCGAGCAACAAAAGCGCTTATCTGAATTGATGGAATTATTGAGAAAAGCGCGCTCGGAAGAAAAATCGTTGCCAGCTGAATTACAAGCAGAATTAGAGAGCTTGGTTAAAGCCGAGTTAAATGCAACAGCAGAAAGAGCAAAGTTTTTAATGCAACAACAAAGTCAATGAATCCAAATTATACATCGGTAGCAAATCGAGCTAATCATTGCTGTGAATATTGTCGCGCTCCTGAAATTATATTTAACTTCGCCTTTGATGTGGAGCATATAAGACCAGTAAGCAGGCAAGGCACGGAGGCATTGGACAATTTAGCTCTTGCTTGCCGTTCATGCAATCTTTATAAAGGGAATCGGATGTTTGGAGTTGATAGCAGTACTGGCGCCGAAATTCGCTTGTTTAATCCTAGACTTGACGATTGGGAAAGCCATTTTCAGGTTGATGTTACAGGTGGCACAATTATTGGCTTAACTGCAATTGGTCAAATAACTGTTGATTGTTTAGATATGAACAGTCAATCACAAATAATGGCACGACAGTTTTGGATTAGTTTGGGTTTATTTCCATGAAAATAAACGATTTTAAGCATCATGTTGCAAATTTTTATGCTGATGCTGTTTGGCATGCTGCTCAAAACTTTTCTTCTCTTCATCACTAAAGTTGCACATTGTAGCGGGTTTACCCTTTTGTGCTTTATATAGTGTTCCCCTATCTTCTAATTCGTCTACAATTCGCAGTAACTCAGAGGGAGCGTGATGGACAACTCGGTATTTCCCTTCTGCAAAAGTTGCTGTTTGTATTTCTTCCCCAGTATTTGCTCTATTGGCTTTTAGACTACCGAGTGCAAGTTTTAGCATTGCATTTTCCCAATCTTCACGGTTTTGAGCTTGGTTTGATGATTGTGTTTGTTTTGGTGTGGTCATATTTGAAGTATGGATTTGTGTTGATACCTTCTTTTTAGAAGGTGTTGCATCAGTTGGATTTTTAAAAGCTTCTTGGTTACTCCCAGATGTGGTAGTGACGGAATCATTGCGCTGTTTTATCTTATTTTCAGCTTGATTAATCGCTTTTTCCAGGTCATTCAATGGAATAGCGATAAATTTTGTTCGTTTACCACCCTCTAGTTGGTCGTATTCGAGGGGAAAGTTTAAAGTATCGCTAATTCTAGTTGCTGTTTTCTGTTTCGGCGCCAAATAAGGCAAGCTAACACAAAAATACAGTTCTTCTTTACTTTGTTTTCTAGCAACGCTAATAAAAGACTCTTCTCCAAGTTTCTGATGAATCTGGTTTGCAAGTGTTTTTATATACTCTGTTTTCTGACCCTTCTTCTGCATAAACGTTTCAAAACCATCACTTTTTATTGGTACTGCACTTAGAGATGCTTCAGAGTCATGTAACAAACCTTGATTATTTTTGTGTTGATACTTAGCAACCAGTAGCGGTTTTAGTTCATCTAATAAAGTTGATTTACTTTCTTTAACTAACGGTTGCTCTTTTATCCAGACTTCAGGGTACTGAATTGTTTGTGGGTCAACTTTGATATTGACGATAGTGCCAGGCGCCGAGTCGAGAGTTGCTTGAAATTTAAATCCATGAACATTAAAATTTTTTGCGGCTAACTTTTCGGTTAGCGAAGCAAAAGATTCTTTGTCAATAACTCCCAAGGGCTGACCATTGACTAAAGCAATGGGTGTTGTAGTTTTACCATTATCAGTTGTGCTGACTGTTATTGCCGCTTGTTCTCCTTTCCATTCAAAGTCAGCAAACGCATATTTTTTTAGTTGTCCAACCTTCAATTGATTGCCTTGAGTACTTGTGATGATAACAGAAGCGCTCGGTGGGGAGCTTATTTCTGCTTCAAAAGTAGTATTAATAGGTAACTGTGCTGACTCACTGCGAAATACTCCCAGTTTTTTATCTTCAGCAACTAACCACCGTTTGTTTTGTGTTGGGTTGGCTGGGTCAGGCGCCAGAGTAATGCTACATTCAACTTTTTCTGCTTGCCATGTACGTCCCAAGTGTTCGTTGCTCTCTTTATGGGCGCCGACTATTGCAAATTCTGTTAATTGTAGTTTAGGTAGTCGTTCGATTAATTCGTCTGGAAAGATTGCGAACACTGCTGAGGTCTTCTTGAAACCATATTCTTCTTTGTTGGCTGTTGAAATTTGCCACATTGCTGCTGCAATGCTTTGTTTTTCAGAGTCAGGAATAGTTTCTCTCATCTCAGTAGCATATTCCCGAACTTTGGAAAAAGCGGCTTTAACTTGATTTGGTGCCAATCCAGTTACAATACGTGTACTTAAATTTTTCAACTCGGTTTGGTGCTTAAAGATAGAAGAGTGCTTTTGAACTGAGGATTCTGCGATATATCCAAGCTGCCTATATTCAATTTCTCCATTTGGTTGACGTTTGAACATATTCTTGTCATCGAATACGGGAGAGGAAGCTACCCATCTAATTTTGGCAGATTGGTGAGGATTTTTATCCTCAACAACTGTGATGTCAAGCTTTCTATCATCGAAAGCGTTGGGATGCTTTTTCTGTTCAATACCAGTAATTTCTATCTGATTGCCACGAGGACTTGTTGCAATCAGTCTTAGTCCTGGCGCCGATTGCACTTCTTTACTAATTTCAATCGCTTTATTAATCAAGATGTCATAATTTTTCTTGATAATAGAAGCTTGTTCCTTTTGAGCAGCAGTAAATTCCACTCCTTTAAACAAATCCTGAAATTGTTGTGTTGAACGAGGCAATAGTGCGTTTTCTGAAAATGCCTCGTTGGTCATTTTCGCCATCATATCAATGGCGCCATTGCCTTCGATATTCATCGTGCGGTTGGTATATACATCGTCAACTTTCCTTTCTTCTACCCAGGTTGCAATATCAAAGCATTTGGTAATATAGCTACAAGCATTGACAATTGATGAATCACTACGGTTAGCACTTTTTCCCCGGTCAACTTCTATTTGTAATTGCCCTCCTAATATACCAACTAAGTCATGATAAAATTTACCTGCTTTCTCTAAAAACTTGCTTACGTATTCTGGTGATAACAGAGGTATATTTCTTTTCTCACAATTTTGATTATAATCTCCTAATGTGTTAATTTTTCTAACATCTATATGGTTTTGATTCGATTCTAGACACAGATGTGATAGTTCGGAAATTTGTGATTTAATATTTTCAGGATATTTAACTGCGTTGTGTAAACGAGTTCCTGCTTTTATCATTTTCGTTGCAGCACAGGAAATATCTCTTATCAAACTCCAAGCATCTTCGAGTCGAGTTGATAAACATTCGTTTTCTAATGCAATAGCTTTCATACACAAATTAGCAACTAAGCCAATTTTATTTTCCATCGCATCCAAGGCAATTTGCTCAAACGAACCTGTATAGGCTTTCTTTTGGGGTTTGACGATTTCAACATAGCGGTTTTGTGCGAGTTGTTTTTGTTTAATTTCTGCTGCTGTATGGGGAAACTCGCTCGCAAGTGCTATTGCCATTCTGTCTCCATCACAGTCTGAAAGCGAATGTTTTAGTCCAATTGGCGATAACTTAATAGTTCCAATATCCTTTGGTTCGTCTGGTAGATGGCGATTTATATAAATATCTACCGTGTTTGAGTTAGCAACCGGACCACGATAAACTATTAACTCGGCGCCGTCTGGAAAGTTCGGATAACAAACTTCGTTCGGCGCCAAGTCATGACAAGTTTGTGCCATTGCCGAATCAAACTTAATAAACCGACCCGTTGCACAATCCATATATGAGGAGCGCCAGTGTTCATTGAGCTTATCTACGATTTTGGGATGTTCGAGTAACTGATAATGCCCATCTAAATCAGCTTTTAGAATACGATAAATTACATCTTGCTCTTTGTCTCCAAATGCCGAGTCAATTAATTTTTCAAATTCTCCCAAATTTAAATTTTCAAAATCAATCACATCTTCTGGTTCAGTTTCACTACTAATTTGGTATTTATACTTAGCATCCATCGTATCAATATAGTCTTGTGCAATTTTCCTGGGGTCACTTGCGATGTCTTCGAGTTCAAGAAGGCGCCTCTCCAACCGTGGCAGAACATCTCCTTTTACCCCAAGAGGAAACAAATTCCAAAATTGGGCACCTGTCGATGTCACACCGTAGTAAGCATCTGTCTTATTCCCAATACCCATCGTCATCGTGTACTCTCCAGGAACAAGAGCAGTGGTGAACCAGTTGCCGGGGTCGGTTTCCGTCCCGGCAAACTGGTGAACCCGAAGGGGGGAAGGTGAGAGTGGGGGAGTGGGGGATAAGGGGAGTGGACAATTTGATGATTCAGGAAACTGAGCGCTAACTTGTTTCAATTCCCCCACTCTCTCACTCTCCCTCTCCCCCACTCGTCCTTTAAGTTGGTCAGTAGAAATAATCAAGTCATAGCCATTTCCGACAGAACTTAAATCGCGCGGTGCAAACGTCCCTTTCCCTATTTGCCAGGTAAAGTTAATAGCTTTATCATCAGCATTCAATCCACAACTACGCTCTTTAATCCCAAATCTAGTTTGAAACGGTGTTTGAGATTGGTTATTTAAATCCTGATGCAAACGCGCGTCTATTTTTCCGTCCCCATCTCCTACTAATTTAATTGCTTCATGTGGTGGCATGACTCCACTATTTTCTCCAGTACTGGCATCTACTACCAAGACACGCAAATTTTCACGCTCGCCAAAACTTTTACATGGAGTAAACATATTGCTGCCATAAGCGGCGCCGAAATGAGGCTGGTCAAATAGCTTAGTACGCAATGCTTCATCCATAAAGTAGAAGCGTTCCGAAGCTGCAAACTCTAAACTCAAACCTCGTTCTTTAAGTTTTTGCAAGTCAGCTTCCCTTGTTAGTCCTTGGTAAACTGTGCCTACCTTATACGTGGCGCTCCTTGCGAAATATTCGGCTAAACAGTGTTCAATGGTTTCAGTCAACGGTACACCATTTACAATGATTGGCTCAAGAGTTTTAGTGCAAAAATGTTCAAGGGTAATTGCCATAGCAACAATCCTTATAATCTACGCACTATCACTTTATTTCGATAAACCATAACTAGTACTAGACTGGAGTCTAGATTATTAGTAGTACGACCGTAAGAAAAATTAGTAAATTTGTAAAATTTTTTGTTTATGATAGAAGAGAGTAATTTTTGAGCAAAAAAATTATGAGCGAATCACAACCAAATCAGCGAGTAACACGCCCTTCTGTTTGGCATACTGATAACTTAGGAGATTTGCTAGCCGAAGGTGTTATCGATATTGATGACTTGAGCGGTCAGGCAGTTGTTCAAGAGCAACGAGAAGAATACTTCCGTAAAATGCGCGCGCGGCAGCTAAAATGGGAAGAGACTCCAGGTTTTCCATACTGTCCTCAACCTGACGACGATGATGAGGATGAAGAAGATTTAGATGTGTTTTAATTCAAAACTTTTTGCTGACTTCATTTAAGTTCAAAATAATAGGCGAGGTTAATATAAAATTCTTATATGATATGACTAGAATTTATTCAAACCTCTCTAATTGCAGCATTCGTAATTGGCTTGAAACCCTAACCGATAAAAATGTTGAGCCGGAAAATTACAAAAAAACTATGACTAATATTGGTGTTAGTCTTGGCGAAAGTATTTTAGCTACAATTGGTAGCAATAGCAGTGTGTACTTAGCTTCTACTGTAGAAGATGCTGATTTTTTAGCTAAAGGTATGCTCAAAAGCCTAGATAACCGAGTATCATATCTTGCTTTCGCTTGTTTTTGGAATCAGCTTTTTTCTCCTTCTCAACTCGAATATTTAAAAGTAGCTCCGATTTTAAGAGAGTATCAAGAACCAATTAAACCAAAGTCGATTACTTAATTTTTGTTAAATCTATTATCTCCAGTTCATGTGTAGTTAGAACTAATTTAATTAATTTAATTCAAAAAATCGAGCCTAATAAAATATTTATAGCGGCGCCTGTAATTTATGATGGCGCCGAAGAAAAGCTCACATCGGAGTTTAAGGAACATATACATAGTAAATTCAAGTTTTTCTACTTTGCGAAGGATAGTACACGCACTCCAGACAGTGAGGTTATACCGGGAATTGGAGGAAATATTTATTTAAGACTTGGTTTTGACAATCAGGATAATAAAAATGAATATATTCCTGAAATTGTCAAGCAACGACGCTCTCAATTTTTGCGTCGAGACAATGCTCTAGTGCCAAAAGCTTAATAATGCGCGTTGGTGTTTTAAGGAACGGCGCCTTTTTTCTTTTACTCGTAACAAGCTGGTAAAGGGCAGGAACTTTTAATTTTATAGTCGCTACCCTTGCTTAGTGTCGCAACGATTAACAAAGATTACTTAGTACTCGTTCAACTTCAGACGGTTGAGATTGTAACTTTTCTTGAAGTTGCACGCGTAATACTCCTAACTTTTGATGCTTTCCATCAACCTTATCTTTAATTTTTAAGCGCCTTGCAGCAGTACGAATACGAGACTGCGGCAAGTTTTGTATCAACAGTTCAAGAAATTCTATATTTGTGCTGTTTGGTGCAGTTGGCGCCGATAAATCTGTTACTGATATAGATGTAGTTTTCATTTCTGTAGCAGTCAATTGAGGTTGCATATTGGCAATATTAGATGGTTGTGGATATACTCGTTGAACGCTAACTTCTTGGTTTGCAACGTTATACCATAACTGTATTAAGCTAACGCACAAATCTAACGCTATCGTAGTTGTGATAGTAGCAAACAGCACTACAATAGTGATGGTTAAGCAATCTTGAATAGTTTGCATTTTCTGTTTCTCCAAAAAATAGAGTTATTTCTGAGGGCGCCTTTTTCATCGATATCAACCCGTAAGGGTTTCTCGGTTTGTGGAAATGATTAAGCTTATTCAACCGTACAGTTAATTTAAAGACGTTTATTTCAAGTTAATCTGAGTATCGTTCTGCGTTCTCCAAAAGCATGAACGTAAAAAGCTACTAGTAATCGTAAAACTAGTAGCTCTATATTCTAGAGTAGAGCATCACTATTAATGCTCATTCCAAATTTTTAATATTTCCTATGAATGCTGCGATGCCAATATAACCTTTCATTCTTTCAATTAATAGAAGTGCATCTTCGCTCTGGAAACTGATTGAGGCACCATAGCAGTGAGGTTCACTCATGTAGGGATTCTGCATCACAGCAATCCAGAAAAAGGCATCGTTGGGATTACCCCAGCCCGTACAATAATCGTAGGATAAGTTTAAGTCAGTCATATTCAATTTCCTTATATTTTGATTTTCTTAAAAGACGAAAAGCAAAAAAGCTACTAGTTTTATAATTGCTAGTAGCTTAATCGTTTTATATGATGGCAGGTGACTTAAGAAACACAAGCAAATTCATGTTCTCCAGCTAACTCTGGCTCTGTTAGCTCATCACAATAACCTAACGGGTAATCGAAAACTATGGTATAATTCCAGATATTATCGTCATCAAGACGCAATCCAGTAACTCTACCAATAGCCCATTTACTTGGGGAGCAATTACTTCTCATAGCAACGCGCGAGTTGAATGTATATTTTGGAGATTGAGCGCAGAAATGAGAAAATCGAATGATGATAGTGTTCATATTTTTGTGTAATTGAAATACTACAGTATGCACTTTTCATTCCAGCGTGAGCCTGAAAATATATGCTGAGACAGCACAAATATAAACAAATGCTTACATGCTTGTTTTTTAATAAAAATCTTCACATGCTGAAATTTGTTTTTTTTAGTCCGCAATTTCAAGACGTTACTGACAAGTTTTACTTAATCATCCCTGCTTCAAAATTAGCATATACTTTAGTATTATGATTGATGATTTGATTCATAAAACTCTTTTAATCAGGTATATATATTATAGCATTTCAGTCTGCGCTCTGGCTCGATTTTTTCGCAAATTTAAGCCATTTTAATAAAGATTTTAGTGTCTATACTATTGCAAAAAATGAGATCAAAATTCTGTTTATTGCATACATATGTATTAAATGAGATAACTAAATGAGTATTACGGTGCAGTTCGCTTTGGACTTAGCTTCCTGCAAAACACAATGTCAACGAATATGAATGTTCATGTTCGCAGGAAATTAATTTTGGCGCCTTTTTTATCGATATGCAGCAACATTCATACTTTTGTTAAAAAGCGCTTGCCTAGTTCTTATCGCTTCTGAAGCATAGTACAGAAAATATTCGTATTCTTGTGGCATTTTATGAAATCGAATGTCATGTCCCCAATTAATTACAGTTCGATAGCCAAATCCTAATACTTTAGATAATGTACGAGTGCATTCAGCAAAGAAACTATTGTTAGACAAGCGCAGTTTAATTTCTTCAGTTGTTAAGCTATCTAATCCAAGAGCATAATCTAAGAAATATGCATGGAGTCACTCTTAAAGGAGTGTATTTGTCGTTGATAATTAGGCTTGCATATTTTTGATTAATACCCGCCATTTCAACATACGCAAGTACTAATTGGTAGTTTTCAGGCATTGACTCAAAGTTTAATGTCTTGCCCCAGTGATTGCGAACCGTTGTTGAGTTTACGCATAGCAGACAAGAGAGGACTTTAATTGCTTGAGTACGGTAGCAACTGTTGGTTTCTGCTTCAAGATACTCGACTTCACTGCAATCTCTGTCGATTAACAGATGTCGTAGAAAATTTCTTGGCTTTATTCCTTCTTTGGGTAAGTAGTTTATTGGTATTTTCATTTACCACCTTAAGGTAATTATGCTGGATAAGTAGTACCAATGTTTGTAGCTGATAAGAGTCTTGGCTAGCCAACAAGAAATTTTGACGGCTCGCTGTGGTAATTTGTCTTTGCACAGGTAAAGATCAATCTCACCAATATCGTCATGATGCGCGTTCTGATGACAAGCTATCAGAGGCATTACTGGATAAGGCGCCTAGCTTTATCGTCAGTGATTTTAAGTATTTAACAATCACTTCTATAAAATTTTGACTGTTTTTCAAACAGCAGTAAGTAATCGATGGCAACTCTAAGGTTTTTAATGCACTTGAAATAGATGTGTAGGGCTAAATCTGAAATCAAAGCGACTTGTCTCAATCTCTGGTTAGGAACAAATACAGGTACAACGACACGTTTACAATCAACTGTGACTACTTCTTCTTTTTGTTGTTCGGGTAACGTTCCTTGCTTAAGGTGCCATGTAATGTAGTGGTAGCATTTAGTCCAAGTATTGGCTCGATGAATCTCAATACCATTTACCATTACTACCCAAGGCTGTGTAGCAAAATCACTATCGTCACGGATAATTTTGGCAATTACTTGGGTTCCAACATAAATCTTGTGTTCTTCAAACGATATTTCTACAGTTCTGATATCGTTTTGGTTGTGAAATAATTTTTGCTCATTATTTGTGACCGTTTGCTTTGTGTCTGTTGAATACGCCATAATCATGCACTCCTGTAAAAGTTCGAGGCTGTGAGCGTTTTGGTAAGTTCGGGAAGGCTCACTACTAGTAGGTGCCTTTTTTAAACTTAACCATTCAAAATCTACATACCACTTACAGTAGCACAACTATTGGTTGCTAGAATCATCAGACAATCAAATTTTCTATTACGATTAGTAATGCTACTCTTGGTAAGTATTTATATTACTTATAGATACACACGCCAGAGATTACCAACTATAAGTAGTGCTACTGTAAGGAGTAAGAGTTAGGAGATGGCTGTGCTTGTAAAATTAAAGAATACTAGAGAGGCTAAGGGTTACTCTCAAAATGAGCTAGCCAGAAGAACTGGTTATAGCTTGCAAAACATTCAAAAAATTGAGCAGGGAAGAGCTGCCTCAATAACTTTTGAAGCTCTTGGCAGATTTTGTAAAGTGTTAAAGTGTCAACCTGGAGATATTTTAGAGTGGGAACCAGATGATATTGACGACAAAAGCGATTTGTCGTTAGTCGATGATTTGGCTGATGATAAAGCGGTAGCGCTCAAAGGCGATTCTCAAAAACGTCCGAAGCATCAAGCGCACATGATTGTCATCGATAGTAATAAAGGTGTGGTATAAAAACATGATTCTCAAACTTTAGCTGTTTGCTTGAGATACAAAATAAGAGTATCAATGTGTTAATTACTCCGTAATTGGTATCAGTACGACAAATTGTAAAGGCAGCATTTGTTTACATGCTGTTATGTTTTTATGCGCCAAAATATGAGAATATACTGATAAGCGTATTAACGATTTAATCTTCACTCTTACGAGAATAATACTTTAGAAGTGCGGTATCTCTACATTTGCCGCTCTCTATCCTTATGCATCTACGTATCGAAACCCATGCTAAATAAAAAATTTGGAGTTTCCTATGAACGCAATTTGTATTGACGAAAAAAACTTCCAACCCCAACATTTTACTGAATGGCTCAATAGTTCAGTTGATAAAGAAATTATTGCCCTTAACGTTATATCGCTATCAGGAACAGCACCATACGAATATTTACTTTATAGCTCCAGTATCTCACGCCGTAATGACGGGCGCCTGCGGGATGGAGATTTAAAGAAATATCGCCACATTGAATATGGAGGTTGGTGGTGCAACGGCATTGACCCGTTGAATGAATATGCTCCAATGATGTGGGGATGCTTTAAACCTGATAAACCCAGACGCGATTATGAAAAAATCCATAAATTTATAAAATACGAGCATCCTTATAAAGAAGTAACGCGCGCGTTTTTTCTGCAAGTACCGAAAGGGATTTGGGAGAAAGTTTCAGAACGTTGTGGTATCCCCATTACAGAAGATGATTTGCAACAGGAGCATGGATTTTGGTACTGGGTCTGGCGCCGAAATGTTCCGGTAGTAATTGTTGAAGGAGCTAAAAAAGCAGCTTGTTTACTGACTGCTGGTTATGCTGCAATTGCAATTCCTGGAGTTAACGCTGGCTACCGCACTCCTAAAGATGAAGCAGGTAACATCATAGGAAATCCCTTCCTTGTCCCAGATTTGAAACATTTTGCGAACCCAGATAGGCAGATTACTATTTGCTTCGACCGAGACGAAAAACCCGAAACTGTTCAACGGGTAAGAACTGCTACCCAAAGAATGGGGAAATTATTTACATACTTAGGGTGTAAGGTTAAAGTTATTGATTTACCAGGACCTACTAAGGGAGTTGATGATTTTATTTTTGCCCAAGGAGAAGAAGAATTTGACACGCTTTACGACAAAGCCGACACCTTAGAGATGTGGCAAGTTAAACTTTTTACACTTCTGACTTATAAACCTGCAATTGCGCTTGAGCAAAAATATCTTGGACAAATATCAATCCCAGAGTCTGAAAAGCTTATTATCCTTCAATCAGCAAAAGGAACGGGTAAAACCGAATGGTTAACCTCGGAGGTTGCAAAAGCTCATGAACAAAATCGTCGAGTGTTAATTATTACCCATCGCATTCAATTAGGGGAAGCATTATGCGAACGTTTTGGAGTCAATTATGTAACTAAAGTAAACTCTTCTGGTACGGGGGATTTGCTTGGATATGGAGTCTGTATAGATTCTCTCCACCACAATAGCCAAGCCAGGTTTAATCCTAGCGATTGGTATAACGATACGGTAATCATTGATGAGTGTGACCAAGTATTTTGGCATCTTCTCAATTCTTCAACAGAAGTAGCAAAACATCGGGTTTCTGTACTTAAAAACCTGAAGTTGCTAATTCAGAATGTTTTAAGTAGCCCCAAAGGAAAGATTTATTTAGCAAGTGCTGATGTATCCGATTGTGATGCGGACTACGTGCTTTCTTTAGCAGGAGAGATTAAGGTTAAACCATTTGTAATTCTTAATAATTATCGACCAGTAGCAGGGAATTGTTATAGCTACGACGGTACTAATCCGAAAAATTTAGTTGCAGCACTCGATAAGGCAATTTCTAAGGGGGGACATCATTTATTATGTTGTTCTGCTCAAAAAGCTAAATCAAAATGGGGAACTCAGGCTGTAGAAGAAAGATTTCGTCGCAAGTTTCCACAGTTGAGGATTTTACGAATTGATAGCGAGTCGGTTGCAGACCCAGAGCATCCTGCTTATGGTTGTATTGCCCATCTCAACTCGATTCTGCGGGAATACGATTTAGTTATTGCTTCACCCAGTTTGGAAACTGGCGTGTCTATCGATATTGAGGGTTATTTCAACGCTGTATGGGGAATATTTCAAGGAGTTCAGTCAGCAAACTCCGCGCGGCAGATGTTAGCAAGGTTGAGAGAGACTGTTGACCGTCATATTTGGGTAAGGAATAGTGGCATGGGATTTGTTGGAAACGGTGCCGCATCATTAGGTGTGCTTTTGGCAAGTCAACATGTGGCAACAAGAGCAAACATTGCGTTATTGTCTGAAGCTGATAATGCCGATTACAGTTGCATCGATGAGAATTTTCAACCGGAATCATTACAAACGTGGGGTAAGCGCGCTTGTGTTATTAATGCTCAAATGCGATGTTATCGAGAAGCTGTGCTGAAGGGTTTGGTAGAGGATGGTTACACAATTGTTGATATAGAAGATATTGAGCCTCTTGAGAGTGAGCGAGTTTTTGAATCTGTTAAAGCTGCTTCTTTGGAATTACACACATCTGAGTGCCGCGCGGTTGAAAAGGCAGAAGACATTTCTGATTCCCAGTTGAAGAAACTACAAGACAAACGTGCGAAGACTACTACTGAACGACAACAAGAGCGCAAAGCAGTACTAAAAGAACTTTATGGTATTGACGTAACAGCCTCCTTAGTATGGAAAGACTCAGATGGCTGGTATCCTCAACTGCGCCTGCATTACTTTTTGACATTGGGACGAGAACATCTCGCCCAACGTGACTCCTCAACAGTTAAGGTACTTTTAGAGGCAGGCGAAAATGCGATTTGGAAGCCAGATTTTAATCGAGGACAGCTTTTACCTGTAATTTTGTTATTGGAAAGTCTCAACATTAGTTATTTTCTAACTCCAGGGGTGATGTTTCGTGGTTCTGACCCACAATCACAGCAGTTTAAGGCTCTGGCAGTGGAACATCGGTATATCATCAGGAACTATTTGGGGGTTTCGATTTCCAAGGGATTAGGCGCCATCACGATTGTTCAAAAAATACTGAGTAAGTTGGGGTTGGGATTATCCTATGTTGGGCGATTTGGGAGCAGGGGACACAGGGAAAGAGTTTATCGATTTGTTGAACCAAAAGATGAACGTGACATAATTTTCGCTACCTGGGAAAAACGTTACGCTCTTGGTGTCCAGCACTAATAATAAAGAGACTATACAGATATATTTTGGACACAACCGCTCATAATCTCCCAAATTATACGGAGGAATTTGGGCACCTTTAAAACATAAGTTGAAATAATAGTACTCAAAAACTACTTTGTTCATTTAAGCAACTCTTCCCCCGAACGGCAACTCTTGCCGTTCGACAAGAATCTTATTCCAGAAATATTTCTCCAAACCTTGATAAAACGTTAATTGAGAACGCAAGAACTAGTGTTACAAATTTCTACCTTCTAATTAGAAGGTTTTCGTTGCCTTAGTAGAAAATCTTGAACTAATTCTGATCAATTACCAAATTCAATGCATTTGTATTATCATCTATCTTCTGCTCTTTTTGGTTGTCACTCTCAAACGCCTGCCAGATACTAGTTTCAGCCATAATAAAGAGTCTATGGTTGTCACCATGAATGGACGCGCACTTGCTCTCTTACTTCCAAATATTCTTTACCCATCCAAAAACCCAACCCAGTAGTGGCTTAACCGCTTTGCAAACCCAGTATTATACCGAACGGCAACTGTTGCTGTTCGAGAATATTCTTATAATCGGCTATATATACTATGTCATGCCTCAGTCAACGACTCATAACTTTAAGTTTTCTAATTAATTGATGAACCGCACTAACAACTAACTCAGGCTGCTCTAACGGGATAAGGTGCCCGCTATTTTCCGCGATAATATGCTGGCTATTTGACGATAGTTTGGTTAATTCTAACTGAAGCGATGCCCAATAATGAAATCTTTCATCGCTCATCTTTGGATGTTTGGAACCTTGACTCAATACAATTAAGGGTAGGTTGCCTAGTGATGTAATCGCTTGCAGTTGCTCAAAACTCGTTTTTATATTGGCACGTTCACTTTTATAGGTTGCCCAATAATGAGGACGATAGTAGTAAGATTTGTAGGTATCAAATAATGCTTGCACTGCCTGTGGATATTTTTGAATTTCTTTTCTAATATCCTCAATAATTGGCAACAGATTCATCTCCCCAATTAATCGCAGGACTCCAAATCGAGTAGCAAGCTCTAAAACTAGATAAAGCCAAAACTCCCTTTCTAAAGAATTCCACATTTCGGGCGTCATCTGATTTTCATGGACAGAATCGACTAACACTAATCCCACCACATTTTCTGGATATTGACTAGCATATAACCGCATATTGGCGCCACCCAAAGAGTGTCCAACTAAAATGTAGGGAGGCTCGATTTCAGCTTTGTTCAAAAGTAAATGTAATTCATCAACGCTCTGTTGGCTGGTGCGAGGTTTTCTAAGATTGGGATTACTCCAGCCGAAACCTGCTCGGTCATAAGTGCAAACACGAGTAAATTTCGCAATTTCAGATGGAACCAACCCCCATGTAATCGATGAGGCACCACCACCAGCATCCATAATAACCGTAGGTGTACCATTTCCAAGACAGTTTAGATGTAGACAAAATCCACCGATATCAACCAATTTACCCTGTGGAGGGTATCTGCTCCCGTCGATAACTTGGCTCACTACTTGGTAGATAATCCCTGCAAATAATACTACTGCGGTAATACCTAAAGTAAGTACAATCGATTTTTCCGTGATTGTCATAAACAAAGTATGTAGGTACAGTTATTGTAATTCGAGTGGCACTTATAATACTACAGCACCTTATCTGGATAGAATTTTATTGTAAAGGTGGCACCTTGTCTCTGTCAAAAAAATAACATGTACTATAGTTAAGTATTCTATCGAACGGCAAAAATTGCCGTTCGGAGAATCCGACTCAACAGTTGCTGGTTCAAATAGCAATACTGTCTAGTATGAAAAATATTTATATTTCTTAATAAGTGAGGTAGTTAACCGTTAGAATGTATAATAATTGAGCTATTTTCTCATAGATATACAGGTTACATCCAATCGATAGTTGCGAATCAACATATGACACTTATCAAAAAATCTGAACAACTACTTCTCCTTAAAATTAAGACAATAGAGAATGAAGAAGAAAATATTCAGCCGGATGCAAAGGATATTCCAGTGGTCAGTCCGGAGCAAAAACCCATAGTTATACAAAATCAGGAATCTAACTATATTCCAGTGCGTGATAACCCTATGGTTCAATCTATCGGCAAGTCAGGATGGCAGATTTCTGATATTTGGAGAGATATTAGAGTCGATAATTTCTCTGATTGACGACAAAATTAAGGCTTATGATTATTGCCATCTATATACTTCGCGTCCTACTGATTAAGTTGTTTACTCACGTACAAATTCGGTTTTTTCAATTATCTTAATTAAGGCGAGATACTCTATTTCTGGGGATAATCGTGTTTTGAAATATATACGAAAAGACCCATCGGAGTAAATCTTAAGGTCTTTTTCGTCGAATGATATTTCTTGCCGCTGTAACCACAGGACAACGGCGCCACTAAACTCAGCTAAAAACAAAGCAGGAAAGTAAATTCTTCCTTTAACTGCTCCTGTTTGTACGTGAGTAAATACTTGAAATTGAGGATGTGCTAAGACGATTGCCATAATAATGTTACCGTTTTTACATAGGTACGCACGCTTGTAGAAAGGGAATGATATTGAACATCACTCCCTTACAGGCGCCAGTGCTAACTAATTTTTCCGACTATTGCACGGTGATTGTGCGTATCAAAATACTCATTACTTCACCTGGATTTGGGCTGGGTAGCAAAGGACTCCAGTCACTAATATTGGCGTAACCAACTTGGTGCAGAACACGAATTGTTCCGGTTACAGCTTTAGTTGAGCCAATTAGAGTATGTTTGATGGTTTCACGTTCTGGTATAGGTGTAGGTATTAGTTGAGAATTGATACTCGGTTGAGTCTTCTCATTAGAACTTGATAAAAAACTTTGATGCTTCAACTTGATAAAATATTGATGTCCACCTTCAAATACAATGCTTTCTAGATTTCCTTCAAGCATAGATTCACTGCTTTGGATTGTAAAAAATTGTAACATAGTTGTAGTTGCTTTTTAATTGGATATCTATGTTTTAAAAACACTGGCGCCATTAGTTTGACTGCACCAGTGTTTACTCATATTTATTAATGCCGTAAGGCATATTTCCTTAATGTGTTATTTTTTAAATAACACGGTTGATAAACAAAAATCAAAGTAAATACTATGTCAATGGTTGGGAACTACATGCATATTTCGCAAGCAGAGCTTGAACATTTGATTAAAAATAAAAATGAGGTATCTGAATTTATATATCCCGAAAATACCTCAAAAGAGTATAAAAATTCTGAGCTTTATATTGATAAATCTTGGCACTTAATTCATTTTCTACTTACAGGTAGCGCATGGAATGGTAATGAAACTTTGCGAAATTTAACTATTGGAGGAGAAAAACTTTGCGAACCAAAGTTTACGCCTGTTGGTGATTCAGTTAGATATTTACTTCCCAACCAAGTTCTAGCCACATATGAATTAGTCAAAAATATTACTTCAGATGAATTGTGGTCTCGTTTTAATGCAAAAGCAGCTACAGATGCATATATATATCCTATTGGCTTTTGGTCTGAATCATCTGAGGAATTTATAAAGGAATATGTATTAGATTATTTTGAAAAACTTAAACATTTTTTTAAAACTGGAGCAGAAGAAAATCAAGCTATATTGATTTGGCTCACATAAATAACTAGCTTCGTTAGTATCATTCTAAAACAGTAACTAGCTGGCGCCGATGTTAATTAGCAATAATCTGGCTAAATTCTGCGACTGCATCGTACTGGTCTGCCATACGTGAATACCGAGCTATTAACTCTAAATCTAAGTCAGGTAGCAGCACACTTTTTGTAACTTTTTGATACGCACCAGCTTGTAAAGAATAAACTGATATTAATCCATCTTCCCAATACCAAACCTCCGGTACACCTAGACGCTTATATATTTCTAGCTTATTGATACCACCACTTGTAACCGTAATTTCTAAAATTAAATCAGGAATAGGTTTCTTCGTTTCTAAGTTATAGGACTCGTCAGGCTCTCGACGACCTCTATTTTGGCTTCTACCAAGTGTCGCGCTTCCCCGACCATAAAATCTTATATTTTTAACTCGCATATACGCTTCAACCAACATTGCCAATGTTTTCTTGGAGTCTTCGTGGTCATCAGATAGTGGAGACATAATTTCCAAAATACCATCCAGATAAGTTAGTCGGGCGCCTGTCCCCGCAAGAGTAACATCAAGTTGCTCTAGTTGTTCCCAACTTACGTCATGTAACAAGACGTAAGTGCTGCTGGGTGTGCTAGGTTTTTCGAGGATTGGGTTTATCACGGTCATAACGTGTACCACCAAAGAGACTTATTAAGATATTATAGCTCAGGCGCTACCATTAAGATTAAAAACTAGTTTTAATAAAAAGGCGCCTAATAAAAAATTAACGCTTCAGGAAAATTCCTTAAAGCGTTTAATAATTGTATTATTAAAACTACTGTTGATTCAGATACTTTACAAAATTTGAAACTTTCCAACTCAATCCGTGAACTCTATCAGCGATATTGGGTTTTGATGAACTACCGTCACAAAGCAAACATCTGTCACATTTCACATAATCGTCTTCAGTATTGCGACAAAGAATTTCATTATCGCTTAAAGGTGCATCGGGAGCAATAATTCTAAAAGTTCTCCAACCCATTTTCTGGGCTTCTTTTGCTTCTGCTTCGGTATGAACTGATGCCATCAAATAATTTTTCCAATGGTGAGCATCATTTCCCAAATCTCTCCACCGATGTGTATAGCCAGTATGCTTATTTGATGCTAATATTATCGGCTCCCACACATTAAATGGTACTGCTGTTGGGTCTCCGTAAGAGCCGATTCTGACTGGATAGCGATATCGTTTTAAAATTGCTATCTCGTTGGCGCCGAATTTGGAATAAGTACCTGTTACGTGCTTGTGGTAAATATTATTAACGCCTAAAAGATTATGTAATACACAACAACAACAAAAGCTGTAAAATCAGTAGCTGATTTATTGTTTATGGTTTACACAACAATATTTTATCTGTAACAAACAATAATCATACACCCCAATTCTCATAAAGGATATTTGGTAATCATCTCATCAAAAGAAATCAATTCTCCTTCTGGAGTACAGACATACAGTATTCCTTCAATCAACCTTGATGCTACTACTAATCCTTGAGACTGAGCTATTGAAAACCATTGATGAAATATTTCTGGCTCTAGTATATCTGAATTATTTTGATTTTTGTTCCAAGCATTCTTAATTGCTTCTGCAAGAAATCCAGCAGGATTTTTTACTTTTGTAGTAGCCAATGCTCCTTTTAAACAATCAATAGCATTTAATACTATCTCTTTTGTAGTACATTCAATCAGCTTCGATAAAGTCGAATTAATTTGAATGTTTAAAGCTGTTAACTCGGATTTAATTTGCTCATCAGTCACTTTGTTATTATGATAACGTTTTTTCTTTATCGGTGTAACTTTTGATTTAGTATTAAATGTTTTACATTCATTTAACTGCTTCTCCAAATCCTGGATAGTAGAGTTTTGACGTTCAATTTGTTCTTGTAATTGATGAACACGATAAACTTGACCTGCCAAAACCTCATTTTTACGTTTTAGCTCTTTATTTTCTGATTCTAATTGGTGGATACGTTCTTTAATGCGAGCTACAATCTTTGTTTGAGACACCTCTGAAGTTGATTTTAACTCTTCACGAGGCATTGACGATTGTGTATTACGTATTTCTGCTATTCTTTGCTTAATTTCCGGATATTTATACAAATAAGCAACACTAACTTTGGCTTGCTTTGCGACTGTATAGAAGTTAATTTTTTCTTTTCTATGAGCCAAATGTTTGAGAGCTTGATTTACTCGATTAAGAGAATCTTCCTTGCGAGAAGCTTGTGCTTCTTTAAGATTATTAATCCTAGTTTGTTTAATATCATCTTTGCTCATGTTGCACTCTCCAAGCCATTTATAATTTTGTCTAACTGGTCAGCTTGCCTTCCAAACTGTTCAACTAACACATCATTTCCATTGCTTAATGCTCGACCTTCTTTTTCTCTGAGTTCCGAACGTATTTTCATGTATTGAGGTAACTTTTCTTCCTGGGCTACAAAACAAGAACATGTATAACAAGCACGGAACTTATCACAACGCTCATTAAGTGGCAATCCACAAAAACCATAAATAGGAGTATTAATGTGGTCACCAGAAAGTTCTAGTTGGTGAGCTAATGGATTCTCCCAAAAGGACTTGGGCATTGATTCATAGTACAGAGGTTTTCCTGAAGCATTAAATAAAGCTTTCTGAATATGTCCCGCTTCTTGCTCTATCAAGGTACAACTAACTTTCGTATAATGAAGACTAGTGGTTGCTAAATGTTTATGTCCAGCCCAAGCACTAACAACGGCAAGATCGTGTCCTTGTTCAAAGAGCTGAGTTAATCGAGTCGGTCTTACCAAAGAAGGGGTAAATGTTGCTAATTTATCATTTTCATCCCGAATATTCTCTGACTTAATCAGACAACGAATACACCTCTCAAGTGGGGAATGCGGACCAGGAATAACTTTTTTAACTGGCTTTATATTTGGCTGATTTGGGTATTTTTTTGAGATATCATGATAATGACAGAATAAATAATCCCAATCCAAACCCCATAATTTATTAATGTAATCCTGCTGTTGTTGTATAACCTCAGCAACAGTTCTTGTAATTGGAACTTCATGCTGGTCTTTTCTTTTTTGACGCTCCCAAACAATCTTCCAATTAGCACCTTCTTGTATCAAACAATCTTTTTTTAGAAATGCCAGTTCACATGGGCGCATTGCTGTAAAAAATGAAATAATCCACATTCGAGCAATAAAGTCAGGTAATTTATGTAAATTATTCTCAATTTGTGAGCGCACTGCATCAGACATTGGGTCAGGATTTTTTGGCTTAGATTTTGGATAATCATCATATCTGATGATGTCTTGATTAATATCAAACCATTTCTGAATTGTTCCTACATAAAAAAAGTCTTTCAAACAAGTCACTCTATCCGCGACTGTTTGTGAACTTGATTGATGACTAAAGAAATCAAGCATAGTACTGCGATTTATTTGATTAATATCAGTAATATTCTTTTTGACCAAGTAACAAGATAAGGAGCGGAAACTACACATATTGCGGTTAATAGTTCCTGGCATCGCATTGAGCTTACACAAATGATAAATATATTGCTTTACTAGAAGCTTAAACCACTCTGACTTAATATTATTAAAGTAGATAATATGTAAATGTCTTCGCTGATCAGATGATGAATTAATAGCTCTTATGTCCCATATGTCATCCTCAAAAATAAATGACTTTACAATCGGTTCTTGATGACTATATCGACTTAGCGTTGCTGGCGTAATATCAATTGAATCATAAGTTAACTTTTTACAGGTTTTGCATTGAAGCCACTTCTTACCTTTTTGGAAACCAATGAAAATAATATTTTTATCCTGACAATTAGGGCAAACAAAGTTATCCATTTTTTGACCTCTAAGCCAGGTATTTCCATAGGAGTCAATGCTGATTTTTTTATTCGACTTGATGTTGCAAGATTCTAAGATTAACCTTCCACAATTATCACATTTAAAACGAACTTTATTTTTTTGGAAAGTAGTCAAAAACTTAACTTGATTCTGCTCACATTTTGGGCATATAAATTCTTGCTTGTAGTCTTGTTTCCAATTAATCTTAATCATTAATAACCTCCAGCCCTTGAATACAATTCTTTAGATTATTTAAATCATCCTCTAATCCCTGCTGCTGCCGTTTCATGCCTAAATTTTGAGCAAGATTTAGTTCCGACTCTACTCGATTTAAATCCTCCTTTAAATAAGCTAAGTCATCACTTGATACTCGCCATTCTTTACACCTCCAACAAGCATTAACTGTTGAGCAAGGAGCTTTTAGTATTGGGCGATGACACTCCCCATACTGTGTAGTTACTTGGTACATCTTACGGCGAAGTAATTCTGTTTCGAGGTTTTTAGGTCTGTGAGTATGTGCTACTGAGCCTGTGATGTCAACATATGTTTTTTCTTTCATTAATTCCTTAATCTCACTTTCTATTGATTGCGTGTCGATGTGCGCGTAGTGAGAAAGCATATCAGGAGTACGGTGTCTTAAGTACTTTTGAATAATTAAAGACCGAACCCCGGCATTAATCATTGTAGTTGCGACTGTTTTACGGAATTGGTGAGATTTAAAATGCCATAATTTACCATCAGAATCGCAAATATTAGCTTTTTTAGCAAGGGAATTTAACCACTTGTTAAAAGTTAATTGTAACATGACTTTTGGAGTCGGCTTTCTAAATTCCCACTGCCCATTTTCAAGAATTTGGCTTCGACAAATACTGCTAGTACAAAATAATTTATCATAACTATCACCAAATAACTGTCTAATATAATTTTGTTGCTCTTTGATAATTGTGACTAATTCACTTACATTAATTGGTAACTCATCCTCTATGTCATATTTCTCACTTTTTACCCTTAGTCGCCATTGTTTATCTCTCTGTCTCAAACAATCTAAAGGTAAATTGAGTAGTTCTCCAATTCTTAAACCAGTGGCTCTAATAATTAATACCATTCTTTGTAACTGAATAGGTAGAAGATAAATATTTTCTTGTAGCTGATTCCATACTTCTTCAGGGATGTAATTAATTTCATGGTTGTTTACTTTCCTTTGTTTTAGCTTACCTTTAAACCAATAAGTATTAATATTGAGCCATCCTTCCAAACGGCAAGTTTCAAAAAAACTAATAAGAGACCTGTAGTACTGAGTTTCTGATAGTTTTTGAGAGCGTAAGTAGTAACCAAATTCATCAAACAACTGATTATCTATTTGACTAGAATTCAAAACACTTTTAGTTTCAAGAAAGTTAGAAAATTTTTTGATACAACTTAATTGAGAGGCAATACTACTACTTTTAAGATATTTCGTTTTTTTTAAGCAAAAGAGCTTTGTTAGTAGTTTTAACCAATCTTGAGATAATGGTTCAAAATTCAAACGATAGCTACTATAATGTTCATTAATTTCCATTCCTAAATCATCTTTGATATTCCAAATATCTTTCTTCAGCAGTGGATTGTCTAAAAGCTTTTGCATTTCTGCATTTTCAAATAAATGCTGGAATTCTTCTAATGGATTTAAATTACTCATATTCTTCCTGTTTTACAACTTCCCGTAAATCGTTTTCATGTACAACATGAGAATAAATATCTAATGTTGTTTTTATTGATGTATGTCCCAATAAATGCTTGACCCTATCCGGCGAATATCCTGCTTTTAAAAGACGAGTAGCATATGTATGACGAAATAAGTGCGGGTGAACCTTAATATTTGTCTTTTTAGACAACCTACTAAAGATTGTATTAATTACTTTTGGATGTATTGGCTGTCCAATTTCTCCTGACCAAATGTTTATAAACACATAATTGGATTCTACCTCTGGATATTCATAAATTAAATAATTGTTATACATTTGTAATAGTTCTGGATTTACAGGAATAACTCGTTCTTGACCCTTTACTCTAACACTATAAGGGTTAATTCGCCTCACAATTCTAATTGTATTATCTCCACAATCTCCTATGTCCTCATGCCGAAGTCCTAGTAGTTCTCCTTTTCTTATTCCAGTGCCATATAGCATTAAAATTATTAGCTTATCTCGTAGTCGATGACATGCGTTTACTAATGTTTCTACTTGTTCATTAGTCAGACATCCAGGAAATTTTTTCGATTCTTTGAGCTTGACTAACTTCTTTCTTGTGGGTTTGGATTTGGAAATACCTTGCAAGAAGCGAGTTCGACTAATTCCTACAGGCATGAAAAATCTTTCAAATTGCTTAAAATCTACAGTTTTGTTAGCAGTATGATACTCATAAAAACCACTGACAGTTGTGATTGCTCTGTTGATAGTTTTTTCCGTTCTTTTCGCTTTTACTGGCTCCATATAAACAACTTTTGATGTATCCCCAACTCGTAACCAATAAGCAAAATTTTCCAAATCAGAAAGTTCGACTACTCGCCAATCTAGATGTTTTAAACTCAGAAATTCCCACCAAGCCTTTAAGTCATATCCATAACTTTCAACTGTGTTAGGGGACTTGCTTGTACTGAGATAAGTTAAATACCTTTGAATTGGTTCTACTAGCTGATAATCTTCGTCTAAAATTAGCCAGATTGTTTCTCCTGTATTGGGGTCTAACCCTCTCTGAAGAGATAATTTCATTACTTGTTGTTAAATTTGAATATGTGTGCTTTACAATTCGGACTGAGTGAATTCGTTTGCTTCGGAAGTATGAAGCAAATCTAAAATTAATTTGAGTGTGTCCATAGATGATTTGATTGTTTTGATTCAGAGAAAAACCTGAATTTAATATGTAACAATGGCTTGAGCTTTTAAGCCACAAGAAAATAGCTACCCTAAAATTTCAAAAACAATCTTCATATTTAGAACGCAGTATTGCGCTACATCAGAATAATAACTTTTAGTCTACTTCTTCAAAAAAGATTTTATGGCGCCCAGAATAACTCAATAATTGTAGATAGAAGTAGAAGGCTGTACTGAATATGTGACATTGCGCCGTTCTAAGGGGACTGCACCCACATGCGTACTGCTGTGTATAGTCTTATTCTACAATGAAGATTTTTTGGATTGTTGTTGTTGTTATATAAGTTAATATTTTGTATTACATAAAAGAGATTGACATAGCAACATGCTGATTTACTCATTTTCATTTCACAACCTCCGCAAATTCCGACATCTAATCCTTGCTTTGCTGCGCTTGTAGGAGTAAGATTTTTTTGTAATATCCACGATTGTATCATACTTCTTCCAGTTCGACGATTAGATGTGGGAAAAACAAAACCAGTTAATACTAAAAAGATAGGAGAACCATCTATCAAAGATTCTCCTTCCCAGACAAGGTAACTATTTTCTAACATATTGTGAAGATTGTGGTGCGTTTGATGAAGCGGTTATGGTCGCGCGCGCTTTGGCAGTAAGTAAAAAAGGGCGATAAAGGTTTATTTCTCACCCAAATATTTACGGATATTAACGTGTTAATATGAGAAACTGAGAAGATGAATAGTTGAAGTGTTAACTAAAGCGCAAATATCCTCTAGCATTATTTATATCTAGAGGATATTTTGCATAAATACCATTACATGGTTTTAGAAGCAGTTAGGCTCGTCAATCATTTCTGACGGGTAGCTAGTATTTGTGCGTTCTAAGTATTGTTGCCTACGTTGCCATGAAATTTGATTCTGTGCAATGAGGTCTTCGCGCGTCTTTCCAAACTTACGGATAGCGTACTCAAGTAGTTGTTCAAGGGAATAGCGCTTTTCTTGAACTTTACCAAAATCGTTAGCAAAACGCTCTTTAAACTCGTTCCAATCAAATACTTCCTTTAAGGAACGCTTGGCAACCAGTCCAGAAAGTTCACGTATAGCGTAGTAGACTTTTGAGTATACGCGCTCAGAATAATCAGCAATCGCGTAATCTCCTAAGACCGAACTGTCGATTGGTTGGAAAGATGATGTTGTAGCAGATTTTTGCTTCGGCATATCGAAAACTCCTAATTATTCAAACATGTACCGGGCGTCAGCCCAATAGTGTTAGTGTTCGTACAATTCCATTTGTTTACCACCAAGCATTTTCATCGCAGTCAGCCATCAAATCTTTTTTGTCGCAGTACATTTGGTACTCATTCTCCAATTTTTCTAAATCAACATCCAATGCAAGAAAACGCACTTCGGACATTATTTCTTTAACTTGGTCTTGCTCACTTACACCTGCGTAGTAACTCTTGATAAATTTGTCGGCTTTACCCATAAATTTCTCAAGACTTGTGACAAAAGTTTGCTCAAAACTAATTTGCTGAATCATACATATTTTGCCAATTGCTTTCATCCTTATCAAAGGCGTGAGCCACTCCGTATTACCAAAATTGCCGTTGAAATTGTTATTAGTAGAATATGTGTTCTATTTTGAACTCACTTCTTCTTGTTAACCAAGTATTCCCAACTGCATTTACCGCGTTTGCCTGGAATAATCTCTAATTGTTCGCGTCTATAATAGAGAGTTAAACGAGTACCTTCAGCAATACCTGGTTTATCTTTAAAATAAATGAGATAATCGCCTGTTGCTTGAGAATAATAATCGACTACCCCAATAGAATTTGTTAAATCAAGCCAGTTGTGGCAATCGTACCCACGTACCCGAACTTTTGTACCACGCTGAATAACAAAGAAATCAAGCTCTAGTTGAATTGTATTGTTTTTATTCATAATGGAAATGCATTAATAGTTGGCGCCAGTATTGATTTCTCATTAATATTCATTGGGCAACAGTAAAACTTTTTGCACCACGTAAAGCTTGATGTGAGGTAGAGGAAAATTGGTATATGGAATTTCTTGCCTCAGAACTTCTTGGTTTGTATCCAATTCACAGATTAAGATGCCTGATTTATCTTGTACTACTAAACGCCAAATCTGGAATTCTCGAAGCTGAGGGTTTGATAATAAATAAGGGTTCTGATGAGAAGCAATAGCATCAAGCAACCAAAAGCATTCAGCAGCTTCAGCTAGATACTTAATTCCCGATGTGTATCTCATACCTAGCCAATGTTGATAAATGACATCAGATCCAATAAACTGCTTAAGTTTAGCATTAATCTTTTCAGAGCTTTCCATGACTTTTTACCTCTAGATGTAGTTTCGTCAACTTAGAGGCGTGAGCCGTTTAAAACTTTTTATCGTGTAGACAAAACTTATATATAGTAATAGTTAGTCTTGTTAAAATACCAAAAAAGAATGTAATAATATGAAGTAAATTAAATTAAATATTACGCGATGTAACTCTACTAGGAGGCTTGAAAAAGATGAACTACGATTACTACAGACATCAAGCAATCATAGGTGCCCTACCATTAATTTCCCAGTATGGAATTGATAGATGTATCCACACATGCCGCAGGTTTTGCGATGCACGCTTATAAAGATGATTTTAAAGACATGCGACTGCTATATCTTGAATCAAAAAATGACCCTTGTTTAGACAAAATTAGGGAAGAAGCAATCGTTAAGTACGGCGCTCGCAATTTACTGTCAGCTTTTTATTATTGGGCGAGAGCGACGTGTTGCAGTCAGACCTCTGGTTTCAGAGTCACGTTCTTACTGCTAACAGGGTTTTGAACCAAACTAATGAACTGAATGATGGTGCAAAATAGACATTGCAACGTTTCACTAACTAACAAAATAGGTGCTACGAGTACTTGTGGTGCCTATACTGTTCCTAAGTAGTAGTATTAAAATCTAAGATATAGTTGTGTTATGAGTGTAAAAAATATACCACTAAGCGAAATAATTCCTTTTCTTGAATGCATCGCAAACAGAGATTTTGATAAGTTGAGAACTACTGTGCATTATTTTATGACACACCATCAAGCATCTGAACTTGAAGAAGTTTTTTTAACTAGAATCGAGCCTGCGCTTGATAAAGATTCATTGCAATGGCTTCTAACCGAAAAATTTACTAGACTTAACAGTGCTTTAAAAAAATCGTAGTAGTAAGAAATTCAACAAGCATTTGTACGCCTACAAACTAGTTAAGAAGTGCCTTAAGGCGCCTCTAAGGAACATACCTTCGATAAGATACTGCATTCACCGTTCCTACATGGCAAGATGCTAAGTTGTTAATAAATTAGTAATTTACACTATACTGCTTGATGAATATTTATTTATAAACTACGCGCGCTCATACAGGCGCCTCCAAAAGTGCAAACACATAGTTAATAGTTACTACTAAGAATGGATTGTATAGTAGCATTATATACATCATGCTTAGAATCTGACATCTCATAACTTAAAACGCTCAAACAAGAGTCTTCGCGTTAAGATATATTTTTTGTGCGATGCAACACTAATTTAGGTACTGTAAATAATGACTCACGCTGATACAAAAGAACATATTGCTCTTGCTGCACTCAATCAATATGCTGTGATGGCGCCAGAAATTCGGTTTTTGGGTAAAAGCGGAAACGTAAGCTTTTACGTGGAAACACTAGAGTCAAATTTACTCCTCCGCATTCACCAGGCATTGCCAGGGTTGCAGAATGATATATGGCAAAAACCAGATGTTATCGAATCAGAACTACAGTGGCTTGATGCTTTGCGTCGCGAGACCAATATAATAGTGCAAGAGCCAGTGCAAAACTTAGAGGATAGATGGGTAACACAAGTGTTGGCAGATGATACCCAAGATATTTTTAATTGTTCATTGCGGGAGTTGGATTGATGGCTATGTCTCTAATAAGGAGCGAACGCCGCAACAAGCTCATAATCTTGGCTCATTAATGGCTCAACTGCATCGCCACAGTAGTCAATGGAATTTACCACAAAATTTTGTCCGTCCAGTATTTGATGAAAATCTTTTTCGTATAGCACTTGAAGCATTTTATCCAGCAGTAACAATGAGTTTAGTTTTGCCAGAGCATTACAAGATGCTTACAGTGGCAGCCGAAAAGATTGTTGCCATGATGAAAACGCTGGGTCAAACACCTGATGTTTGGGGATTAATTCATGCAGATTTACATGACGGCAATTATTTATTTTACAACGAAGAAATTCGACCTATTGATTTTGCCCGTTGTGGCTTTGGACACTACCTTTATGATATTGGTGAGTCAATTCAGTATTTAATGCCTCAAGTGAGACCCTCATTTTTTGAAGGTTATCAAACTATTGGTAAGTTACCCGATGGTTACTTACAAGCAGTAGAAGGATTCTTTATCATGGCAACAATAGGTAATTATTCGTTTCATTTGAGCAATCCAGAAGAACATAAATCGATTTCTGATGATGTGCAACATATTGCTAAAACGCTCCTCCGTAAATATCTTGAAGACGAATCATTTTTATTTGGATAATTTAGAGGCACCGTGTTGTAAGCTTTTAGAAACAGTTGCAAGTTGCTTTCGGGCTTTTTCTTACGTTAGATAAGGCTTTATGAATAAATTAATCAATGAAACACGGGTGATTCTAATTGGTGGCTCCTCTCATGCAGGCAAATCGACCCTTGCTCAAGCTTTGGCAGCAGAACTTGGTTGGAGTTATCGTTCTACGGACAAACTCGCTCGCCATCCCGGACGTCCTTGGCTGGATGCAAATGGAAAGGCTATTCCCCAGCATGTAGCAGAATACTATAGAGAAATGTCAGTTGAAGC
Source organism: Calothrix sp. PCC 7716 (assembly GCF_019977735.1). GTDB lineage: Bacteria > Cyanobacteriota > Cyanobacteriia > Cyanobacteriales > Nostocaceae > Dulcicalothrix. The sequence goes on from NZ_AP025018.1 coordinate 4,732,860, forward strand.
TCTTTTTCTAGACGTATTGTCACATTATGAAAAAAATGTGTTGCCACAAGTCGAGGTTATTGTTCATTCCCATGTCTCTGACAAATCAAAGGAATGCCTTGTACTTGAGGGTTCTGCATTATGGCCAAAATTTGTAGTGAATTTAGTTAATGTTCTGGGTGTTAAAGCAATTTGGCTTACGGCTTCCAACCAAATTTTTCAAAGCCGAATCAAGCTTGAAAGTAATTTGTGTAATGTATGTGAGGACGAAAAATACTTAATTCAAAAGTTTATAGACCGTACCCTATTTTACAATAAATATATGAGGCAGGAAGTTGAGCGTCTTGGATTTATGTGTATTGATGTAGAATCCGTGTTAACAGCAGACGAACTTTTAAATCAATGTATGGAATTGATGGATGCTTCGTAAATTTTTAACCGACTTCTTCAACGGTTGAGCGTGCGGCGCCTGCACAAGGCAATAGAAGAAGTATTGGGTAACAGTATATACTCTAATAATGCTTTAGTTTTTGCGAAACTAATTAACGAAAAACCAGGTATAGTATTAGCCCAAGAAGCTATTGAGCGGCTTTTGACTAAATAGATAGCTTTAAAAAAACTTTTAAAAACTTGCATTCTAAAGTTTACTTAGAAGTCGAACAACTTATTACATATTACTTGTGTCCAACTTCTAAAGACAAACTTTATTTATTAAAACTTTAATTTGATTTGCCATGCTTAAACTTTATTACACCTCTCTATCTGTATGTTTCCGCCCAGTGTGGATTACGCTAATAGAAAAAGGGCTTCAGTTTGAACTAGTACCAATAAAACATACTAAGTAACTATAGAAACAATGAATGTAAAGGTAAACACTATGCTTTACTTTCGTGTACACTCAATAATTATAAATGGGCAAAATATCCACCATCAACTGCTAAAACTTGACCAGTAACATAAGATGCAGCATCAGATGCAAAAAATAAAACTGCACCAGCAATTTCAAATGGTTCTCCCCAACGACCAAGCGAAGTTCGTTTTGATAGCCATGTTGCAATTTCTTTATCTGCAACAACATCTAAATTGCTCTCAGTCGCAAAAAATCCTGGTGCAACAGCATTCACAGTGATACCATACATCCCAAGTTCAGCAGCTAGAGCGCGGGTTAATGCTTCGAGTCCCCCTTTGGCAATCGTATAAACGGTATCGCCCGCATCAGCTAACGGGCCTGCAATTGAAGTAATATTTATAATTCTTCCTTTACGATTCTCTATCATAAGTTGTGCGGCTTGACGAGACAAATTAAAAGGAGCAATTAAATTTGTATTGATAAGCTTATGCACTGAATCCATTTCAAATTCAAAAAGACCACGACGGTCACGCATACCGACATTATTTACAAGTATATCTAAACGTCCATATTTTCCTTTTATATCACTGAAAGCTTTTTGGACATCTGTCTAGTCACGCAATGTCAAATTTTAATGGGGTAACTGTGGCGCCACTAGAAGAGATTATTGCTACTGCATTATTTAAGCTTTCATCGCTTCGTCCATTAATAATAACGGAAGCACCAGATGAAGCAAGTAATTTGGCAATTTCTAACCCCAAACCTCTTGTGGCACCAGTCACTAAAGCAATTTTTCCATGTAATTAAAAATTCGGTAGCTTCATAGGATATTAGCTTAATCAACATTGGTATAAATAACTTTATCATGCTACTGTGTTTTTTACGCAGACAATTGCGTCCAAAGCGATTAATCGGCGGAATTGCGGCTAAAACTCTATAAAAAACTTAGGTTGAATAGCCTCATAATAATTTGCACAAAAGAAGTCAAATCCAAAACATACCCCTACTAACCATAATGCTATAACAATGTCACGAGTTTGCTTCTGACCTAAACTGTCAACCAATTCCTTAAAGCTAGTCTTGTATAGGTTTTGGTGTTGGTAAAGCTCTGATTGCAATTTTAAGAAAATAATTATTGATGCGGTGCCTAACTTAGCATCTAAAGCAGCATCGAACAAACTCATTACATCATCAACTTTTTCTAACAAGTCGTCAAGTGTAGCATTTTTATTAGTAATTTCCTTTAAACAAGAACGATACTTATCTAATAAATCAGTGATATTATCGTTACTTGGGTAAAGCTTGCTAAGAATTTTCCCAAAATCATAAAAATAACCAATATCAGTATTTGGCATGACTTCATGACGGGTGTAGCACAATAAGTTTTCGATTAAGGCGCCATCTAAAGGAAATTCTTCACCACGGCTGTTCCGAGAGGCGCCCGACAAAGCATCATCCTTAATTTGGTTTATAGTATCTTGGTATTTATCTATATCTAATCCAGCAATTTTAAGTAATGCTGTACCACCTAACAATGATAAAGATGACTGTCGTTGTTGAACAGAAGCATTAATATAACTCTCGAATATCGGTTCGCTTACGTTTACGTTGCTATCAACTCGCCCAATTAGTAAGCGTTTACCCCGTTCGGTAATTGGATAAACACAATCTAAGTTGTGTATGGAAATGTTGATAAATATTGGTTGATTTTTCTCAAAGTTATATGGCGCCGCTTTGGAATTATCTTCAACTTTTGCAATTAGTACTTCGTAATCTTCATCATAGTCGGGCATTGCCTTTACTACTCGCGCTGCAATTTTATCCAATTCAGAAACATCATGAGTAAAATCTACATCATAAATTGGTATCAATCGAAACTTCATTATCTTCAATTCGGAACGACGATACCATAATAAAAATTCGTTATTAGTAAGCGGTAATAAATATTTCATTAGAAAAAGAAATCCTCCTCTGTAGCTACTTCAACTTGCTTCTTAATTGGTAGTTCAACTATTCGTAATAAGTTATCGGGTATACGGGTGATGTAAGAATGAGGTTTACCTGTATACGATAAGTATAAGTTGAGTCGGCTTCTTGTTAACGCTACATAAAATAAGTTGTTGGCTATCTCTTTATCACTCCAGATATTTACATCCGCACATAAATTTGGTACTAATACTGTTTCAAAATCTAACCCTTTCACACTATGGTAAGTAAGTAAATGTACTTTAGAAGAATCATTCAAATTACCACAACCACCACCTAAATACTGCATGTTCAATCCACATTGAGATAGGTAGTCATTTAAGTCATTAAAGTCTTCTCCACCAAATCTATTTGTTTTTGGCTCCCATTCGTCAAAATTATGTAAATTTAAAATAGAATCAATAAAGTCGAGTATATACTTTTTCTTCGATAACAGTACTGCTGTACTTACACGAGAATTAGCATAATTTGAAGCTGTTTCAAATACATATTTAATTTCTTCATTTACATCCAAGGCTTTGGCTAAAGTAATATCAACGTTTCGTAGTTTAGAACGCGATGCTTTTTCTAGTTCATTACTTGGAAAAATTGCCTTTACTATTTCAATAGCTTTATTTGGTAAGCGGTGTAATATTTTTAATTCAATCGTCACAGCATTAATTAATGACACCATAGCAGCTACGGGCATCCCATTATCATATATTGATTGGGCACCGTCGCCAGCTACTATTAGTTGACGGCATTGGCTGTGCAATAGTGATAAAATCTTTTCTGGTAAATCCTGTACCTCATCTACTAAAATCATATCATAGGCTTGAGGACTTTTCTCGAATGCGCTATAAGTTTTTGCATCAACACCACAGTTTTTAACACTCCGATTTGGCTGATTCTGAAGTATATCGAATAAATTAGCAGATGCTGGCGTATAAGCATTCTTGATTTCGGGTGGGATACTAGCATTATACATGTCAACTAATGTCTTAGTATAGCCGACTACACACACCCGCAATGCTGGATTTTGTTGTTTAGCTAAAATCAATACATACAGTAACAAAATAGATTTACCAGAACCTGCAAAACCCTTAATAAAAAAGTTTTGTCTAGGGTTAGCAAGAATACGATTGATAGTATCACGTTGTTCAGCATCAAGTTTAGCAAACGGAATTAACCAAGACATGAAAAAAATAATCTCCAATTATAATAACTTCGGTGAATTAGTTGGGTTGATTAGCTTATTACTAAGATTTTGATTACTCTCCATTTGTGATGCCAGTAAGCTGTCTTCATCGTAAAATTTAGATTTAGCGCTTAATTCTAGTTTCTGCATCTTAACTGCTTTAACTACATCACTTTTACCTAAAGCTTCGGCGGCATTAATTAAGGTTTGATACCTCGATATATGTAAATTTTTATCCAGAAATGATTTGTATAGAGAATCAAACGCGCGCTGTACAAACTCTCGACCTCTAGGTTGACGACTAGCATCTTTACGCATTAAATAACTGCCATATGAAACCAAGGGAAAAACCAAATCTGGATTTAAAGATAAAGACTTTTCCATCAACAACTCGTATTTACTATAATTACCATCACGAGAATAAAGTATTGCCAAATTGGAAGCATTAATTGCACTCTCATCTTTTTCATAAGCTTTTTCACCCCAAGCAAGTGCCTGTTTTTTCTTGTTTGCCCAGTCGTAGTAACAACAAATAGATGTCTCATACCGCTCGTTTTTGTCTAACATTTGCACCAACTCCAAGGTTTCAGCCGCACGCAAATAATCTTTAGCCGCCACACAAGCTTCTACTAAATACAATAATCCTGGGACAGATGGCTTACCACCATTACGCGCAGCCATTTCGTTAGCTATTTTCTCAGCTTCAAACACTAACCTTTCTTCGGTAGTTAGCTCTCGGTTAGCGAAGGGGTTTACTAATGTAGAAACAACTTCATTACCATTAATGCTTGCTGTGACAGATAACACTTTATCCTCACTCAATCTACAATTAACTCGTACCCATGTATTGGGAGCAAATGTTCCAGAATAAGTTTCGCCATCAATAGTAATTACCGTCAATATCTTATTTTCGTTACCTACACATAAAGGAATCTGAATTTTCTCTTGTTCGTTATCCCCAGTGCAAAAATCAAATCCCTTGTTAGTGCTAGATATCTCAGTACCTGCTGCAATAAGCGTTTGCAGTCCATTGCGGGTAATTAGTAAAATAGGTTCGGAGACTATTGGACGCACTAACGTTAAACCCAACCCATTGAGTAATAATGAGTTAACAGCGGCGCCTTGAGAAACATGTGAACGCAAATCACGAGGTATCTCAATCTCAACACCTGTAAAGTAGTTTGCTAAGGCAACCTGTACATAGGGGTTGCTACTGCTGCCACCAATAAATAAAATTAAGTCCAAATCCGAATTATTTAACTCAGCCTTACGTAAACTCGATTCGATTGGTGCAAACACACTAATATCGCCAGAGTCGGCGCCAACAAAAAAACTATCCATTACTTCATTAAACTCGCTGTAACTTATGCTTGGGTTGACTAAGTTTAATTTTTGTTTAGGCAAATCTATTTCAAGAGAGCGATTTAATACTAACCTTTCATTACTAGTTGCGATTGCAGGCAACCTGTTAGATACCATTTGTGATGACACAGATTTACAAGCTAATATTTTCAAATCCTCCGCTGTTTTCTGTAGCTTAGGAATAATTCGCTTGCTTAAGTCGGCACTTCTAAAGTCATCAAAGCTGCATTTGTTCTGTTTAAACAACTGTGGTAACAATATATCGGTAACAATTCGCTTATCAATATCATCCCCACCTAATGCCGTAAACTTAGATATAGCCAGGTTTTTACAAGTTAGTCCACCTGCTTCACTTCTACCAATTTCTAATATTGATACATCTAACGTGCCGGCGCCCCAATCAAATACAAGAATTTGTAATGGTGACGACTCTGGTATATTTAAACTACCCAGACCATTTAAGCTCGATTCTGCTAAATAACTCAAAAATGCCGCATTCGGTTCATCAATAAGTAACTTACCATCAAGCTTAATTCCTGCATCAGATAGTGCCGATAGTAGACTTGTACGTTGGTTAGATTCAAACGAAGCAGGTACAGATACCGAATAACGAATACGTGATGGCAAACTGTGTTGCCTAACATAGTCCTCAACTTGATCTTTCAAAAAATGGAAGAATACGCGCGCTGCATCTTCAGGTTTTTCAATTGTTATGCTTGGATGTCCAGCGGGTAATTTACTATTGTAATAAACAGGACCCAAATCCTCACCCAGACCCATTTTAAATGAAGCCCACAAATTAATACCTTGCTGTAATTGGCTCTTTAATGATGAGGCGCCTACTCCGATAAATAGTTGTTCTTTATACCAAGCAATCACAGTTGGTACTAAGTGCGATTCGTACAGGCGCCCGTCTTCGAGCAACTGCTGCACGGGCATAGCATAAGTCTCAATCGGTACACTATCATTACCAAGTATCGAATAACTAATGGTAGTTGTGCTTGTGCCAAAGTCAATACCCACATAAATAGTATTACTTAACTGATCTTGAATATTATCTTGGGCTAACTTAACACCCACAACATTACTTAAACTTAATGCTGAACTCATACATGAAAATTTTTGTATAATCTAAAAAATTCTAGCAGAATAAATCAAGTACATATATCACTTCATGTCAAAATTTTATTTTGAAACAAGCAAAATCCTTATTAACTAAGAAGTCATATTGTAAAGAAATACTAAGTTAGCACCGTATATAAGCAGTCAGCGAAAGTATAGAAAATGTTATTATTAAAAATCATACTCATTCTTAGTGCTTACGTGACAATATTGATTAACCCAGTTAAGCAGATAAGCATTTAAAAGTGTTGGTACAGCTTTGATGGCAATTGGCACCTTTTCTCAACATTCTAATTGGCAACACTTCTGTAGCAAACATCACATACTCTATCAAACTAAAACAGAAATGCCAAGGCGCCGATGACGTGTGTAAGGTAAAAATTAAAGCAAAATCGATTTGCGGGTAATGGTGCCGACTGGGTTAATTACCCTTGAGTTCTCGTAATTAATAAGTTAATGCATTAGTACTGCTAGGAATGTGGCGCCATTATTTACAAAATTCTGAACGTGATGTTTTGCGATTCATCCGAAATTGTCTGTAATAATTGACTTGCAGAAAGGATTTCCCGAACGGCAAAAATTGCCGTTCGATTACTTGATAATGGATTTATTGCAAACAATAGTACTGATTAGAAAAACTAATGTTTAGCTGACAACAAGTAGTTGTAATATAAAATAAATTTGTAAATCAATTTTAAAGCGAAAGTGTGGGTGCTTGGCGAGAGCGAAAGATAAGTCGTGCTTAAAGTTATTGATTTAAAAACGTTATGATTTTTCCGTATGAAACCGAGCATTATTGCAATACCGTTGAAGGTAATATCGTTCTAGTCTCTACACTATGGGTCGATATTATCTACACTATTGGCGCCATTGAAAAGGATAAGCTGAGTGAAGATTATCCACCTAACCTTGAAAATATTATGGAAGGAATAGGCTGTCATGACTCGGAGGTAATTCTTGAGTTTATAGACGACTTGGTTAGTGATGGCTTTATCATAAACAGTGATGATTGTTGGTATTTAACAGAAAAAGGTTGCGAATTTTCACCTTTTATCAAATTTTGAAGCAATACTTGGGTTAATCCCAATAGAAGAGCCGAGGCTTTTCATCAATGCTCGCGCGCTAGCGTCTCCACATGCTTGAACTGCTCAATTTGATGAGCATAAATTTGTTTTGCTGATAAAAAATCTACCAATCCATCTAGTCCGCGTCGGTTGTAAGCACTAGCATACCCTTTAATTTGCCTATTTCGGCAAAAATCTCTAAGTTTACGGGCGCCCAACGCTTTCAAGTTTTGGCACTCAGTATCAAAATCAAATGATTCAGCTTTGGTGTTATGTTCCTCAATTGTTGCAGCCATGTTGGCACGCAAGTTTTCGAGAATTAAGTTATCTCCAGCTTGTTGAGTATTATCTTTACCAGTTGGGTTCCCGTCAGAGGCGAACTGCTTATCAATCAAAAATGATTGAGTTTCAACACCAACATCTAAGAAAATCTCACACAAAACCCAAAAAATAACAGCAAACAGTACAACCGGAAAGAAAAAATCATTTAACGTTGCTACAGTAGCAGATATTTCAAATGCAGAACACTCAATTAAATCAAACATGGTATTCCTCCAAACTATTGATGGGTAACTGTAAATTAATTACCCAGTAGTGGGGGAAATCCCCCGTACTGAGAATTAATTACATTTCATCAACATTTCTGGGAAGAAAAAAGGCGCTACTTTCCTAGTAGCAGATAGACTCTTTTCAAAGAAATTTGAGTTAATTTTAAAGGGATATGCAGACAATACATCGCTAATGGTATTTGTAGCAGGCGCCTAGGATTGAATCTTGATTCATTTTCTGATTTTAGATTTATTAGCCTTCAACCACTCAATAAAAGTGACAAGTTTGTAATTGTGCTTCAACTCTACAGGAACAATTGATTCGTAAGGATATAAGGGAATACCATCAAAACGAAAACGATAAGTACGAGTAATATTAATATTTAAATGTGGACAATAATTAGTCCTAATATTAATCCCCTCATCTTCAATCTTAACGGTAGCGATACCTTTCAATTGTTTAATAAACTCGTCAATTTTTGTAGAGTAGTCAAACTCAATTACCGCGCGCACTGCAAAGTATTGGCAGTAAGAAGGCAAACGGGCATGTGTACCCAACTCCAAAAGTCTATCTGAATCATTTAGAAGAATTCCTGTCCACGCAAAGTTAAATCTACGTAAAGTATGATTATCCCATAATGTCAGAGTACCATCATCGTTCTTATAGATTACTGCCTTATTAGGCTCAATATCCTGATTTAAACGTTCGATAACTTCTTCTCGCTCGTATGGAAAATAAACTCGCTGTTTGTTTTTAATAGGTTGCCAATCTGGACAAGTACAATCTTCTTCCCACCCAAAAACATATAGTCCACACACGATATTATTGTCGCCGTGAAAATTACGACATCCAACACATTTTTCAATGCAATTCCCAAACCAGTGTTTTTTTCCCAGTTGAGGACAGTGGTAGTCAATAAAATCACAAATTGCATCCCAAGGATTGGAAAGGGTTGATGAAAATGCTTTTCCTACTAGTTTATCCTCATCACAATCAGTGTCAAATATTTCCATTAAACTATCAACATGATGGTTCAACGTATCGTAAATTACAACTTTCCGGGTTGGTTCATCTTCAATTCTTCCCACTATTAATTTGTTTTCAAGCGCGCGAGAACCTTCGATTCGCATTACCTGATATAGGTATAACGACGAATCAGTTAGTTCTTGTTGCACACTATCACTTAACTTAAATACCATACGATTATTATCAGAAGTCTCAGATTCCTCCTTATCAACTGCATCCAAAAGGCTTGCGGCGCCGACAGCAGCCACGACCGCACCAGCAAATCCAACTCCACCACACAAGCAAAGACCCATACCAAGACTAGTTAACCTTTCTGTACGTTCTTCAGGAATGATAGAGATTCCCCCTCTTGCAATTAACCGAAGCCCTAAACCTGAAAAGGTTGATACGGCGCCTATCGCAATTGCAGCTAGAGAAATAAATCCCAGTGTTGCATTAAGCGTTTCAAATGCTTGACCACAAAATTTCTTAAACATTGTCTATCCCTCTCAATTGCAGGTTACAAGAACAAAAAATTACTCTCGCCCCGGCATCTTTTTAATTGGGATTTGAGGAGAAACAATTAACCAATACTTTACTCTGTTAAATCTTTCAGAACTTTAAAGCTGCCCTGTACTATTTAATTTTCAGTATTGGTAATCATTTCATCCCCAAAGGTGATAGTAAGAATCGAACTTACCTTGTTACAAACAGCAACAATAAACCACCTGGAATATCACCACTATACTAATTATTTTCATTATAAATAAATTTACTAATTTTTTGTTGACACTCTCTCAACGCAAAATATGAATAATTATTAACGTTAAGAATATTCTCTAACAAAAAATCTGGTGACTCAGAAATCCTCAAAATTACGCCATTATCTTTACTACTACGATGATAGTAATGAATTACAGGAGATTGAATCACTGTTAAATTATCATTACGAATAGTTCCGGCGCCGGCTACACCGTCCATAATAAATTTGCTGGCAGCAGCTACGTTATCAGCATCTCTTGCAAAGTTGGTAAGATACCAATGAAATTCCAGCCAAACTTGACCCAAAAATTTAATTTCACATTCAGCTACAAACGCTGTAATTTTATTAGTCCACTGTTTTTTCATGGTAGCGCTTTTCTGCCAGCTTTCACGTGCGGCATCTATTATCTCGTTTAAAGTGGGAGGTAATTCCATAGTCAAAGTGTAAATCATAAATTTTCTTCATTCAACAAGTGAATATAGCGCTCAACAGCATTTTTAAGTTTTGTAAATTTTCTATCTCCATTGCGACCTCCAGGTAAATCTCCAAATATCTCCCTAACTATTTCTTCAACGCTATATCCACGACGATGTAGTCCTAAAATCTGATTCTTAATCTGTGCATCAAATTCAACATTAAAATCATAGTTAGCTCGAAACTCAACTTTTTCTCCATGCTTATACAAATCAACATTATCTAATGGTTTGTTTTTTGTAGAGTCCTGTATTTTTATTTCCTTGGTAGTAACAATTCTATCAACAGCGTTTGGGTCAACTAATCCTTTGTTTAAATATAATTGCTTAACGAAATCATCGAATGTTAGCCCAGATTCCCATGCGACATACGGGTCATGCTGATTTATTGCTTCAGAGAGTAAACCACGAAAATACTCTACGTCCTCATCATCTGCCAGGTACGGCGCCTGTAAACGCTCATCAAATTCGTTAGTACGCAAAATAAAATCACCACGACCAAGCAAATGAAACGCGCGTCTATCTTTATCATCCGCTAAAGCAATATAACTATCTTCGGGCCGCGCGGCTGCAAATGCTGTTTTGCAAGGAAAGTTAGACCGTATTTGTGGTTTAATTGCATCTCTATCAGGACGCTGCGAATATACAAGTAGATGAATGCCAGCGGCACCAGCTTTTCTTAGTAATGTTGATAATGCTGTCTCAACTCTTTGGGTGTAAACCTCGTCAGCTAACATTTCCGGCGCCTCGTCAACCCAACAAACTACGCGCGGCATCACCTTACGACCAAGATAAAAACGGTTGTACTGGGCAATATTTTCAATACCTTCATCCTCATGAATATCAAACTCTTGATAACGTAACTCCATTTCTGCTACTAAAAATTCCAACATATCAGCCGTACTCTTGGCATCTTTACAAACAGGCGCCATCAGATGTGGCAGGTTTTTGAATTTACCCAACGTTACGCGCTTCACATCCGATAACGCTAACCGCACAACCGATGCTGGATATTTACGTGCTAAATATAATACACCTCCTTTTAAAAACTGTGACTTACCACTACGGGTACGCCCTGAACCAATTACATGGGTAATATTATCGTCACAAAGATTTATCCAATGAAAGTTGCCGTTTACATCTATACCTCCAGGGATGCAAATGCGATTTATATCAATTTCGTTTTCAAAATCAACGTAGTCACGAAAGTAAGCAATTTCCCTGTCAAGCCTTGGAATATCAATTGCGGTACGCCCACATACTGAACTTACCATTGGAGGAACCTTAATTCCCAACTCCATCCCCAATTGCTGCACCAAGTCATCACCAAAGTTGGCAACACTGCTAAATTTTGTACCGCGCGCCAGTTTTAATTCAATCCGATTAAATGTTGGTCCAGAGTAGGCGCCGACAAACTCAGTCTCAATTTTAAAATCTTTTAGCACGCCAACAACTAACTCACCAGCTTCGTCCAAATCAAACTGTGATGACTTAATAATTTCGTCAACAGCATCTGATGGTTCTAACGATTTCGGCGCCTCATTAGGAGTAACACCTGCAATAACATCAAACTCTAATTGCCCTGAGCTTTCCTTTGCAATAAGGCTTGCAACACGCTTTAATCTATCTCGCACCCAGTCATCAGCTATTTTCTCACGTAGATCAAGAAAATACTCGACTGGCTTTGATACTACGTATAGCTGATAAATGTAACTTTCCAATACCTTACGAAGCAAATTGGTTAGGTATATATTCTTCAATCCCACGAACAGTTCGCATACTACCTCTAACCCCTTGCTGCTTCTTGAGTCAACAGCCCGCAGAAAATGAGCTTGCTCGCTATCAGATGGAATGCGGTTAACTAAAATATACTCAAGCGTTAACTGGCAAAATGCAAAATCGTCTAGATTACAATACTCACCGCATATCCGAATTATATCAGCATCGCTCATACCAGATAATACGGACTGGTAAATCGCATTAAACAAAAACTCACGATTATAGGCAATTGTTGTCCGATTAAGCTTCTCTAAAAATTCAATTTGATTAATGGTCGTTAAAATAAACTGGTATCCAGCATAATCACCGTTATATTCAGCGGCACGTTTCGCTTCTTGTATTATTTGCTGATTGTCGTAACCTTGCTGCTTGGCGCCTAATACCACTGTAAGCAAGGGATTTGACTCAGTTGTAATAATATTTGATTCATTGACTGGCAAATACATTAATTAAACCTCCATGCCCGCCTTGGAATCAATTCCAAGGCTAATAGCAAAAGTACGTTTAAACGTACTAAAATCCAGAAAAACTTTTAAAACTCCTTTTTTCTCTTTCTTAGCGCTCTTAGCGTTCTTTGCGGTTCGTTATTGAATTTTAATCAATTGCTGATTATAATAATGTCTTAATTCTTCCACTGTCTTTGGATGCTGTTCATAATTATTGCAAATCAGGCTAGCCCAAACCTTACCGACTTTACAAAATGCCATTTCTACGTTGCCTGACTCAACATCATCAACAGCTTTATTCCGACGAATATATTCGATTGCCATTTTATCTTGCGAAGGTGGAGAAAAATCTTTCAACCCTAAATCAGGTTGTAAATCATTCCATGATATATCTAACATTTGATAGGCGCCAGCAGCAGTTGAACAAACATTTCTTCCGGAAACCCGCGCGCACTGCTTAACCTTGGGATGGGTAGAGAAATCGTCAAAAGTGCCATTGAATACTAATTTACGATAGCTCTCATATTCGCTAGTACCTGTTTCTGCCCACCTGATAGTGGCAAGAAATGCAGCCATTTGAGGCGAATAGCTAGTAACAACTGCTTTATTCTTTGTATTACCAATCATAGAAAATCCCTGATTGCTAAAACCATAAAAGCTTAAAACTGCGACACTACTAATTGAAATTGCAGTTGGATGCAGTTTAAATTTAAATCGATGAGGCATGACTATTTATCCTCAATGACTATAAACGCATTTAGCGTAATTGGCTATTACGTGCTTATAAATTGCTGGCAACACAAGACGATACTTTACCGGGTAAGGATTACTTAATTCTTGACTAGTAACTAAATATGCCCACTGAAGAGCGTATGTTTGTCCTTTTTCAAGTTGTAATTTACCTCTAAATGCATAAAACCCAAAAGATTGATTATTGTGACAAGCACTCGAAGCTAGATTACGAATAGTTTGTAAGTTAATAGAGTTAACTATTTTCTTATCATTAGAATTTAATGACCGCATCACACCACTCTTGATATTAGATGCATCACTGACCGTAAAATCAACTTTATTTACTACACGCTCAAATTCTTGTTGAGTTATCGATAGTTGAGGTTCAGCCAAAACAGGTGTTGATGCTGCAAGAACTAATTCAACAATTAACAAAGACCCAAAAATCAACTTCTTCATAAAAAAAATCTCGATTTAATAAACATGTGGACGCACTGCAATAACGCGCGCATTAGGAAAAGAACGTCGAATATTTCTTTGCCTTACAGGTTCGGAACGAGTACTTCTATCAATAAACTCGCCATTACCCACATAAATACCAACGTGAGTAATAGCTCCAGTTGGGAAACTGCCATAAGTATTGGTCAAACCAATCAAGTCACCAGGTAAGAATTGACTTTGGTCGGTCATCACCTTACCAATATCACTGCCAAAGAACGAGCGCGCCATTAATTCGCCGTTGTTAGGTTGCTTACCTGCATCCCAAGGTTGATTTGTAACTCCTACACCTTCAACAAAAGCTTCAGCAAGAATGTTACGTACAAAATCAGCACATCGCTCTCCTTTACCTGGCTTGAAATCACGACCTATCCACGCGCGCGCACGCTTTAACACTTGAACAGCTACCGGGGATATTGTAGAGGCGCCTTTCTGTGATAATGTACCCACCATCGATTGAAGCTTGTGTACTATTGTTAATGAATCAAGCCAACCTGATGCTGGAGACACCATCATTACAACCAATACAACAGACGCAATTGCATATTTCCAATTACCAAAACTTTTAGAAGCATCATCTGTACTTAGTTGATTAACAGAAGCTTGAGGTCGATGCTTACTACTTTCACCAATTTCAAAAATTATTCTCATTACGAGGGGGATTTCGCTTACAGCCAATTGCTTGAATGCGCGCGAGTCTCTCAAAATCATTTGTCGGTGCAGGACAGGCTGCATTTATATATTCATCGTTATTATTCTTGGGAGCGGACTTAATGGCATTTGCTTTCGGGCTATTTACAACTTTAGACTTCATCACAACTGCTGCAACATTAGATAAAACACTCCTTGCATCGTAAAATCTCATATATCCAGGTTGCAGGATATCCAAAATCCAAAGCACAAACAAACACCAAAATATAATCCGGCTCCACACTACACTGCTCCTAATTCAATCGACGTACTACTGGCACTGCCAGCGAAGGTAAGTTATCGGGAATAACTTTGATTTCTTTACCCGCAGCATAACCAGGTCCTGTGATTTGCGAATTAAGCACAAACCCAATTGCGCTTAGTACTAAAAACGCAGCAGTACAACATACCCCAACGGGTGAACCAAGAATATTGCCACACCATGTAACTGGATGCCAGAAATAACGCCACGGGTTTTGGGGGTGAAACCTATGTGCTTTGTAAGTTTCTACGTAATCGATTTCAATTTCTGGTACACGGCGCCTTGACAAGCGGTCTTGCATACGGACACTTGGCGCCTGTTGAGATATTTGAGAGGGATATATTATTGGTATTGGCTGTGATACAGTTTGCGCTGTTGTATTAATAACACCACCATTTTGCTGCATAGCGGAATTTAGCATGTTAGCTAGGTTATTCATTGGAACCAAATTCCCACCTCCTGAAAAATCTACATCTAAATCACGAGTTTTATTTGCACCACCACGATTTGACATTTAATACTCCTAATCGCTCCAAAAATCCTCTGAGTCTATAGCTTTTCTAAATTCATCCGGCGCCAATTTGTTTGCTGGCACTACAACATTTGTATTTGTATTATGTGGTATTACACCGTCAGCAGTTGGATGCACTAATCGCAGATGGGGATGTTTGATTAAATTTGATTGCGGTTCTAACTGCTGACTCGAAGGGTTAATATTCTCAGGTTGTATTTTGAGGTGGTCCTCGGACTCTTGCCCCAAACCAGACTCCACGTAAATACTTGAGTTGTATCCCTTTAATCCTAGGTACAGAAAGTATATAAAACCTCCAAAAAATACAACACCACATAACAAATGCAAATTCTTTCCCGGTGACGAAATTGCTACAATTCCTGTTCGACTACTTTCTTGGTAGTTAGTCTCTACTAAATCCTGCTTAAACGAGTAGATAACATTGAAAATGCTTAATCCTAAGCAAGCGACACTAACCACAAAACTAATTAAGTAAGTACCCTTTTTACTTCTTGCCTCCATTTCCATCCCCCTTCGGGTTCATCAGTTTGGCGGGACGGAGACCGACACCGCCAACTGATTCACCACCTTTGATTACTGGTTTTGGCTCCGGCGCCCCCTTTCGATATAATTCCTTTAACTGCTGGCGCCGTAATTGCTCTAATAATTGCAATTCTTCAACCGCTTTGTTGACATCGCTCATTTGTTTGAGGGGGTCAGAATACCCTTGCGCTCTCAATAATTGTTTTTGGCTATCAACGTATGGCTTGTATCCACGCTGAATCTCAGTTAGCATTCGCGTAAAATCAACACTCGGTTGACTTTCAAGATTATGCGCCAAATCAATCGCTTCGAGTTTACCCAGCAGTAGATACGCAACCGCACTCGCTGGTAATTTTTGCTTTACTTCTGTACCCTCCGTGTCTGTGTAAGACAAATAAAACTCGTTATTTCCGCCTGACACTTCGCCAAAAGTATCGAGAGTTCGTATCCTCTCAACCTCTAAACCAGGTGTCATATGCATCCGGTAAAATGGATTGCCCTGTTGGTTTCGATTCCGCTCCGATTCGATGTAGGCTTTTATGTCTTGCGACCAACGTGCTGCTGCTAACTGGCGCCAACCTACCATTGATGTTCCATCGGGATTATTTAGCCGCAAATTTGTTGAATAGTCAGTTCGGGATAATTTCTCAAGTACTGCTTCGCGCGCTACTTGTAATTGTTGTTTAGCTGCAACTACTTCAGACCTGTCCTCATTCCCATTCACAGCGTTTACATCAACTCGTTGCTTCGATGCTGCAATCAACGAAATTGTCACCAAAACTAAGAATCCGCCTATGCCCAACAATAAAAGTAAGGTATTTTGGGGTATTGGTTTTCGCTGCTTACTTCCATCAACAACCCCATAACGTTGTTTTGGTGAAGGATGTTGCATTAATTAACACCCCCATCTATCACCACAAAACAACGTTTCGGCTGTTCAATCGTGCGTAATATTGCTACGGTGGCGCCACCTATTAACACTCCAGCTACTATCAACAGCGGGTTGAATGCAAGCGAGGCGCCCACACCAGTCAACGTTCCTACAACAGAGGAAATAGTTACATTCAAACCTAACCCAGCCAAACCGTTGACTAAAAAATTAATTGCTCCCATCTTTCAGTTCCCTGGTTTTATTTAATACAACGCCTATACCAATCAAAAAACCAATCATAGTACCCCAAAACCCACCATTTAATATTGGTTCTGGCTTGACTTCTACTTTTTGAGAGTTTGGCGGTTGGCTAACATACCACCCAACCAAAAGTCCAGAAAAAGTAGAAAATCCCATAATTATCAATGCCGTGAATGAAGCATTTCCTAAACTAGTGAGCGTGCGGTTACGAAAATCAATCGCGATGGGTATCATTTTGCTGGTGAGTTCTTCGCTGATGTGGAAGTCCTCGGATTGGATGACTTCAATTGTTTTTGCGGTTGTGTCGATGCACCCAGAAGCATTGGGTGTTCCCCTTCCCCCCAGTGGATATTCTCGAAAAAATTTACATCAATAGCTTGTAGTGCCCTTTCCTGTGCGGCGCCGAATTCAGCCGCATTTTTTGTACATCCCGATGACGAACTACCATTAGTTAAGCGGTCGCGTAACACATGTGTGGAAGCTTCAATAATTGACATGAAACGTGTATCACCTAATTGATACGCAACTGGCATGTCATTGTACAAAATCCCTACAAAGCTATCTTTAGCTTCATTCTCAGGGTCTTTGCCAAATCTTTGTTTGATGTAAGAGCGCGCGTCAAATTGGTAGCCATCAGCAGAAACTTTTTTTGCTTGCTGCTGCATCTCTAGTACATGATTAGCAGCGACCAAAAAAGAAATATTACCTTCAGATGAAACATCTTTGATTTTCTTCAAAAATTCAACAGTTTCTAATGATAACTGGTCGCCATTTACATCCAATGTAAACATTTCACATACAGCCAAAATCTCATCACGCTGCACTTTCAACTGTGAAACCACTTGATTGATATGCTGCATCGTTCTCTAATCTCCTCAATACTTCACTTACAACTTCATCTTCTTGATCGACATACTTCGGGTCTGATAAAAAATCCCTAAGTGGTATCTTGTGGTAACTTAGTATGTACTCTGGCAATCCTCCTATCGGCAATACGTTTCTCTCGTATTCTTTAAAAGTCAGTTTACAAAAGCGTGTCGCCACATAAAAATAATCCAATCTCTCAATATCAATTTCTTTAAAATACCCTCCCTTTTTCATTGGTGGTATAACACCCGCAGGTGAATACCACGCCTTCATCGCTGTTGTTGTCACTCCATAACGCTCAGATAAAGTTGTGCGCGTATGAAGTAGCTTAATACACACCATTTTTCATGTAAACTCGCACGTGTGTTTATTCATGCTTCAAAAAAAATTATTTAATACGCAGGGTTTCGTTATCTACAACGGAACCACTAACTACAAGTAAGTTGATTTGAAGCTTCGACTCAATAGTTCGTTTCTTGACTATTCATGAGTATCATACACATCCTTTTCTAGCAATACAATACTTTATGTATAGTAAATCATGAAAAATTATCTAGTATAAATAATTAACAGAATTACGCTATTAAAGATTTTTTGTATATATGAGTGTAATTTATTAAATATTCGATTATATATACAATAATGACGCTTACAATATTGGTTAGCGCCCATATCATCTTGTTTTATTTTTAAAATATTTTTTGAACAATCGGCTCTAAGTCACAATTTCTAGATACTTTTAAGAGCTTAAGGAAAGAGTACGTAGCACTATGTGTAGCGTTAACATCTAACCGTGCAACCAATCAACGTCTACACGCTCAGTTAGAGGCACCTGTAAATAAATGTTGTATAGATTGTTACTTTGTTTTTAATGTAAACATTAGTAATAGCATGGTAAATTAATTAGGTGGAGTAGCAAAAAGCTGCGCGAGCAAAAAGTTTCTGCACTTTGCTTTGCTCGCGTAGTCAAAGATATAAATTAGATACACTTAAAAATATTTATGTAAAAAATAATACTATTATAGGCACGTACTTATATTGCTCAACCTACCAACGACTTATCTATGGCTTACTGCTTTTTATTTTGTATTTATCTATTACACATAGGCACCTTATAAAACTTGTATATTATTCAATCCTGAATTATAACGGATTTACTAACTATACTTAGTATTTATTACCTGCATGGTAGAACCGTTTTCATTACCCCCTGGATATAAGATTCAAAAATTCTCACAAACTTTTTTAGATTCTTTGTTATATGCTACTACCCGTGGTATGGCAGAAATATATATTGCTGAATACCGTGGTGAAGAAGTGGGTCGAATTGTTTTTGTTAATACAGGCGCCAAGTATTTAATCTATGTATTAAATGTTAGTCCTGAACATAGACGTAAGGGAATTGGCTCATGTCTTGTTCAAACAGTTGTACGTCTTGCAGACAAACCAATTTATTTATCTACGTATAGTGCTAAAAACTTTTATACTCGTCTTGGTTTCACGGTAGAACACGAACAAGAAATATTTGGGTTTGTTTACGGTTATGTAATGGTGCTGCGACCACCTGCTTAAACAAACTTTTAGGCACCTACCGATGCGTTAACTTCTGTTTTACTCTTCATTATTTCAGTTTACCCTCGCAAATAGCAAAGGCTGAAACTAGCGGGGGGGTAATAACTGATAATCATTTTTATAGATGTATATTATCAAGCAATTAACTTGCTTCTAAGATAATTTACTTGGGTCTAAATTATTCATACGATACCGAAGTCGGCGCCTGTAGTAGCGTGTTGTTAGATTAATCGGGCGCCTAATACAATATTATTTTCTTGGTCTTTTTCTTTTGCCATGCACGTTTTTCACTTTTGCCTTGTTGCACTAGTCCGTTAGAACCACTGCCAGAAATCCAGTTATAATACAGATGTCAATCCCGATTCTGTGTCTACTATGGCATTCTCCCAGCCAGACCGATATATTAGCTTACTAACAGATTTTGGCTTCAAGCGTGTTTTTGGGTCGGAGCCAAATAAACGCTTGCTTATAGATTTTCTCAACACGCTGCTACCGGACTATCATCAAATTCGGGATGTGACGTTTAAAAATTTAGAGAACCTGGGCGGTACAATATTGGATCGTAAAGCAATTTTTGATGTGTACTGTGAGGCAGAAAATGGAGACCGCTTTATTGTAGAACTCCAGAAAGTCAAGCAAAACTTTTTCAAAGACCGTAGTGTGTACTATGCGAGTTTTCCGATTCAAGAGCAAGCAGAGAAGGGAGAATGGAACTATGAATTAGCTCCTGTTTACCTGGTAGGATTGCTTGATTTTATCTTTGATGACCATAAAAATGACCCGACATTTTTGCATGTTGTCGAGCTAAAAGACCAGGAATGTCGCGTTTTTTATGACAAGTTAAAGTTTATCTACATCGAGTTACCGAAGTTTAGCAAGACATTAGAGCAGTTGGAGACACATTTTGACAAGTGGCTATTTCTGTTTCGCCACCTACCCGAGTTATATGAACCACCACCACCGTTGCAGGAGGAAGTGTTTGAGGAAGTGTTTGAGATAGCGGAGATTGCTAACTTTTCTCGTGATGAATACCGTAGTTATCAAGCGAGTTTAAAGGTTTACCGGGATTGGTATGCCATAGAAATGACTGGTCGGCAGGAAGCAAGACAGCAAGGACTAGAAGAAGGACGAGAAGAAGGACGCTCAGAAGGACGAGAAGAGGAAGCTAGAGCGCTTGTGAGGCGCCTTTTAACCCGCCGACTAAAACAAGAATTGTCCGAAGAGATACATAATCGTCTTTCCACGCTGCCGCTCTCAGTACTCGAAGACCTTAGCGAGGCTTTATTAGACTTCGCAACCTTGGCTGATTTAAACGATTGGTTGGCAAAACTCCATTCTTGACGTTATTATTAGACACCTAGGAGTGCCAGATGCTAAAGTTGACAAAACATATTTTGACGTTTAACGCATTCGCTGCATACTCAAAATATACTGGCTCTGGGTTGAGCAACTTAATATTGAATGCTCCTTTCGTTTTTCAAGCGGCTTGTTCCGCACCTAAAAATCCTTGTACCATAAGCTTTGTAGCTAATTAAGACAGTGTTTGTTCCGCACTTGCTCCCACTACCTTTGATAACTTTGTCCTCTACTTCAGCAAGCCTAGTCGTAGCGTGAATACTCAGTTTTTTAAATTTATATATTTATACGCTGACTTTTGAAGGAAGTGCCACAGTCAGAATAAGCGTATTTTAATTCACCTGATGTTGTGTATTGTTCACGAATCTGGTCTACTAAGCTTTTGAGGAATGGGCCGTTCAGCAGCCATCACAGCAACTACTTCACCATTTTCATCGCGTTCAAAATTGAACTTCTTAATCATCGCCATTTTTGCTGCTTCCAATCTAAGTTCTTGGCTGTGACTTACCAGCCACTCGTTAAGTAGAGCTATCTGAGCTTCTGGCTGTTTATGGAGATAATTAAAACGGCGCCTTTCCTCCTCTAAATTCACTGATTTCTTTAACTGCGGTAGTTTTTTGATTTGTGCGGCGCCAGTAGCCTCAGCAAAAGACTGATGAGCGTCTGTTGGTGTGGCTGATTTGGTTGGGACTAAAACAGCGGCGCCACGTTCAACCAATGTTCTAATATTTGCCATCAGGACTTGTGTATTTTCCTGTGTAGCTTCGGGTTTGGCTACGAAACAACTAGGTAAGATAGCTTGCCCATTACTATTTTGAACTTGGTTACACGTCTGGGTCGCGGTTGTGATGTATTCCAGAAATTGGGGATATAAAGCTACCTCAGTTCGAG
This sequence comes from Calothrix sp. PCC 7716, assembly GCF_019977735.1. Lineage (GTDB taxonomy): Bacteria > Cyanobacteriota > Cyanobacteriia > Cyanobacteriales > Nostocaceae > Dulcicalothrix. The sequence goes on from NZ_AP025018.1 coordinate 4,754,469, forward strand.
ACGGATTGTTATAAAACTCGCTATATGCACATCCGTAAGCATCTGCTTCCCAACGTCCGCCTTGAGGCTTGTATTTGGTGTCAGCCCACCAATTCAGGAAAACTGGGTAAGGGCGCCCAACCTCTATTTCCCAAACAAATTTTTCTCGATTTTCATTTTCTAAGCTTGTTCGCTTTTTCGGGTTTATCGAACCAGCCACGGGAATATTGCTCTCATGATTAACCTTGTGTTCATTGAAGATTTTGGGTGGGGTTTCTGAGTTGGAAGGGATTTCTGGCGCCTGCGGATTTGGGGTATTTGAAGGAATTGGGGGATTCTCTCTTGAACCCTCTAGAGAGTGAGGAGTTTTATCTGAAGTGGAATCTATGTTATGTGCTGCTCTTTTTGAACAATTTGAATTGTCTATCATGGGCGCCTCGATGTGTTCAAAATGAACAAAGGTTTCCAAAGCCTCTTTATTTAAGGTATACCAGTTGGCTTGGTAATAAGTTTTGGCTGCGAGTCTTTCAACAGATATCAGCCCAAGTTGCTTAAGGTGACTTACTACTCTTCTAACAGTGCTAACAGATAAACAAAGTTCTTGAGACCATTGCTGATATGTTTTCCAAAACCACTTAGTACCATCAACCACTTTGCCTCCTTTTACGCTCATCCAATAATGTGCTTGCTGTAGAAAGGTGGCTTCGTTACGCCCAATTTTGGCAGCCAGTTCGGTTGAGTAAAATAAATAATTCCCGTCAAAAAGAAGCCTGGTCATATAACTATCTCCTTAAAAATTTAAAGATTGAATCGGCACACACGTGCAAACAAATTGCCTGTAACCGCAACCATGACAATGATTGCTCGCGCTTGTTTAATGTTTTGAGTTAATAAATGATTGCTGTTTAAGAGGATGTTTGAAAAGTAATTTTTAATACACAGTAGTTATGCTAATCCCCCAACCCCCCTTAATAAGGGTTGCTTGAATGTATGTTTTTCGCCTTATTAAGGGGGGATTCTCCAAGACTATAGTTTAATTTTATACTTTACAAACAACCTCTAAGACTTTGATGATGCCCCTTTGTAAATATTTAACTTGATGTTGAGGCGCCACCTTAAATTATACAGACAGTGATTGAAATTTTGTTTCAAACAGCTAAATACTTGAAATATTCTGTTTTGACGCAGTTATTTCAACTACGCAATACAAAGGCGTAAACATTGGCGCATGTTACTAGACAATGACCAAGTTTACACCTTGATTTTAATCGCATCTACATAAACTAGCTTTTTTCACTACATTTTTATGCGTAGTAACTAGCGTAGTAAAGGCTGTCTTCGTTATTTATTGGCAGTTTTCCCAAACCAATCTTTTCTTGTTGAAACGTACTCAACTTGGCATCTAATGATTCATATTTTTGAGGGTGAGCTTTGAGCTGCGCTGCCTCATATAAGCGCTGAAGCCCTTCAATTGCATCTCGTGGGTACTGGTAACTTTGACCATCGCCACATTGCCAAGATTTTCCTTCCAAATGAAATATGAGTCCGATTATTAAACCTTGATGCCGAACTTTGTAAGCAACTTGTGTTCGAGTGGCGCCTGCTGGTAGCAAGGTATATTTGTTTGCATCTGTCCTTACCTTCTGATCAGAGACTACATCCTTCTCAACAGTGCTGGAAGTTTGAGACGTGGTGCCATTATCAAGTTTCCAATCAGACGAGTGAAAATCAGCAGCCGAACATGTAAATTTGTGGGCGTACTCTTTGAGAAGGTTTACAGCTTCTTGTTTCGTATGCGCGATTGTCCAAATTCCCCCATGAACCCTCCAACTTTCGCCAACAGCAAAGTAAGGTTTTTCACACTCACCTACGTCACCAATATAATTACCTTGATAAAAAACTCGGTAGTGCTTCCCGTGAGGAATTAGCTGTGTTTCTTTAGGGCTTGTGTCAGTAACTCCTGAAGGCATGGCGCCAAGTATTACCAGTATCCAGTTTGCTTTAATGCGCCCGTCGCCTGGAGGTTTGACTTTTAACTCTTCAGCAATTACTTTAAGTTCTCCAAGAATTTTTTCTTGAAGTTGCACTTCGTTGTAGATTCGCATTTTGTTAGAATCCTAATTGTATAATGTTTGTTCCTCAGTCGCTTAAGTGCCTGGGGTTTTTTGTTATCTGTATTTAATGTAGCTTTGTGTCCAGACATGTGTCAAGACACTGGCTATGAAAACCGCTAAGTCCCATATTCACATAGCTAATGTGTTTCTAGCCACTATCTAGCCCATGATTTATATTGGTGTTAGGTAATTGAGGTAATAAATCAATGGAAGAGACCAGAAAAGTCGCAAATCGGAAGCGAGGTTCGCAGTTAAGCATTAGAATTGACGCGACGCTTTACGATGAGTACAAAGCCCTAATAGAACAAGAAGGCTTGACGCTAACTAGTGATATAGAGGGTTACATGAAAAATCGCCTGGGTAAGAAAGAGCTAACCAACGTCATCGACATTCAAAAATTTAATCAGCTAGAGAAGGATATAGCCGATTTGAAAGAGACGGTGGGAAAGTGGAACATGAACTCGCAGCTGAGAATAGAAAACTCAAGAGCGAGTTAGAGCAAATACTTACCAAAGTGCAAAATTTAGTTGACACAGGAAACAGTTCACCCTCTGCTATTCGCGGAGGGTGAAACTTTTAAATAACATGTCTAGACATTATATATTTTTGTCTTGTAAATATGCTAGACTATGGCAAGACACTTTAGAGAAATAAGCGCTCACTAGTGCAGGCTCTTTAAAGTTCGCCAGGTAGCAGGTGTCCGCGCTTTGGATAGTCGGCGCCTGTGAAACTGGTTTCCATACTCAAGGAAAACGTTTTATGGAAATTTTGCAGCAAAACAACCAGATTGGAGAGCTTCCGTGTTGCCATCTTGGCTCTTCCTACACAAACGGTTCCACTACTACGCACCAAAAAGGTTGTCCTGCGTGTGTTCAGTGGTTATTCAAAAACGATAGACGTACTGAGACCATCCATAAGTTTGTGTTGGGGGAACAAGGACATATGAATTAATAGCTGGACTTATATGGGTACTGAATCCAAAATGAGTAATTTTTATGACTGTGTGTTTCTTTGCAACCTATTTAATGGTGTAAATAGCGCAAAAGGATTATGAATTGTCCTCCTTATGTTTATTGGTGGGGGGATGCGGCTGATTTTGTTGAACATATTCCCTTACAAACTCAATAATTGCTTCGTTCATGTTTTTGCCATTTAAAGCGCAGGCTGCTTTAAATTGCTCTCGAAGAGACCTGTCGGGAAAAGTAATTTTTAATGTTGCTGCTGGCTCAGGTTTTTTCGTGTCTGACACTGGGATGTTTGATACTAATGGGTTATACATCCCAAATTATCCACCTTTTATTAGGTCTTTCCTGAAAATATGGCATATGGGATGAATATCCCGTTTGCATTAAACATCCCTTATGCTGTATTATAGCTATGTAAGATTAATTTCACTCAAAAATCTTACGTTGACTAAAAAGCAACACAAAGCGTGTGTTTTCTTCGTATGCCAAAAATCGCCTTAATCCTATTTTTAGTAAGGATTAGGCGTATTCCATCAGAGTAATTGGAGGAAATAATATTGATACAACCGCGATTGGCACCAAATGCTCCAAAATACTCCAGAAACACCTGTGGGCAATGATGAGGGCGTATCTGAAAACTAGTTAAAGGTGCTTGCTCTCTTGCAATCAAAAAGGCAAGGACTTTTTAGAATTCGTTTCTGGCAGTTTTCATACACAATCTCAAAAATGTTGAAGATTTATTAACTTTCAAGACAACTAATATTTTACGAGCGTAGAAATTTATGAATAATCTACCGATAAACAGCCTTCCATCAAAAAGGATGGCGCCACGTGACTTCCTGCGTAACCTACTAATTGGGCACAATCTACAGGAAACTGAGTATCTCAGGCAAGAAATGGAACGAGGACACAAAACACTGTGTGCGAAAGTTCTCTCTTGTTTGCTGGGAGTAAGTATGTCAACGATTCGATGTGGATGGGGCACATTAGATTTTGAAACAATGCCTGAATACTACAAGCTCGTTTTAGGATACATAAGTACTGCGAAAATAGATTTGCTACACGCAAGTAACATAAAAAGCGGCGCCTACAAGCCAGAAACCATCGAAGCGCAAGAATTTATCGAATACGCGCTCTCACTAAGTAATCTATTCGGTGATGAAAGAGATATAAGACTTTCAAAAAATGGTTTTTTCCACGAGTGCGCGCGGGCACTAGCTTCTTCGACAGGATTCGATTACAAAACAGTAGTGTTATGGGGTAATGACATTCGTTTCCATAAAATGCCGCGCGAACATAGGCGTACTTTATATTACGCAAAATTAGCAATTCAAACATCGATGAGCCAGCAGCCTAAACAGTTAGTTGCTGCATAAAGATAGTCTAGGTTCGCACTTTTGAATGATACTTGGGAAAAAAGTTGAAATTTGAACAAAAAACTAGACCCTAGTCATACTATTTTTACGTCTCTGGTCTATGTACTATCTAACAAAAATACTTCAAAATGGAGATTAGACTTTTAGGATTTTAGGGTAACGACATACCAAACTAGCTCACGCGAAAATCGAACACCAACTCTTATATAAGCGAGCGGGTTTATACATTAATTTCTTTCAAATACCACAATTCCCGTTCAAAGTGTCAATAAACACGGATATCTTTGTACACCTAAGTAAATACATGGTATCGATATTATGTACACAGCGGCGCCATTTACACCAACTTTCGACTACTCTAAATTTGAAAATCAGCATTTAGCAGCAAAAGCTTCAGAGGCTCTTGGTAACTTCAAAAGTTTTGTTCGTCAAACCTTCGACGGTATCATTCAAATAGGACAGGAATTACAAGAAATCGAAGAACAATGCCTTACTCTAGGTAAAAACGGCAAGAAGGTTTTTAAGCAATGGCTCGACAGCAACCAGTTTGGTAAAGCAATACAGTAAAGATTTGTTAAACAACAACAACAGCAATCGATTTTTTATATACCGTTAAATTATAAGCTTATACAAATAAAAATTTTATACGACGTAAAATGCGGTTAGTACTTCAGAAGGGTATTGACCCTTATACAGGCGCGACAGTTTGGGTAATGCTTGACTCTGATTACCAAGTCATAGAACCGATTCAGCGATACTTAACTTACCTGTGTAGTTTAAAATCTCCGAACACGGTGGAGACTTACGCCTATGGACTAAAAGCTTGGTGGGAATTTTTATTAAGCAAGAACTTAGATTGGCGTTCAATAGAGCTTTCTGATTTACAAGATTTTGTTTACTGGTTAAGAGTTGGAGAGACTGGCGATATTATTTCAATGCAACTAGTTCAAGCAAAAAGGTCAGAGCGTAGTATTAATTTGACAATTACTGCTGTAACGACTTTTTATGAATACCATGTAGCTTGTAAAAATATTGACCCAGTAGAATTTATCGCTATTTCAGCATGTAAAGGAGCAGTTCGTAAAGGTTTACTAACAGGTATTGGAAAATCCAAGCCCAGAAGGGAGATGTTAGTTAAACTGAGAGAACCAAAAAAGTTTCCAGGTTGTTTAAGCGATAAAGAAATTGAAATATTAGTGAATGCTTGCAACAGATTAAGAGATAAACTTATCATTCTAATGCTTAATAGCACAGGAATGAGAAAAGGAGAACTATTAGGGTTGTGCCATTCGGATGTGGGGGATAGAGGCAATAATATAGTTCAAGTAGTTAAAAGGCTAAACAACCCCAATTTAGCAAGAGCAAAGGGTAATTCAAGACCTATCCCTGTGCCATTAGAATTGCTAAAAATGTACAATGATTATCTAATTTATGAATACCCTGATATTATATCAGATTACGTATTTGTAAATATTTGGGAAGGTGAGATAGGAGCGCCAATGAACCCCAAAGTGTTGAATACAATGTTTAGCAGGTTAACAAAAAAGACAGGAATAAAAGTGTACCCACATCTTTTTCGTCATACATATGCAACTCGTTTAATTAAAGCGGGCTATTCAGCAGATAGAGTGAAGTACTTATTAGGACATGCATCAATTCAAACAACTTTAGATATTTATAATCATGTGATTGAAGAAGATAAATTAATCTCAGTAATAGAAAGAGAAGAGAGGATAGAATGAATCAAATAGATTTTCTAGATAACTTTCATAGCATACTGCCAAGTCCAGAAAGTAAACAGATTTTTGAGAATCCTTTACTAAAACAAGATATATGGTCAACAAAGGATTTGGGGCTGAAAATAAGAGAGCATAACAGATGTTTGACATTGAACTTTAATGAGTTATCTCAAGATTGGTTCAAATTTTTAGTAAAACTTTATGTTTTATTAAGAGCATTACGTAAAATATCTCTTGGAACAATTCAGAATGAGATACAGAAATTTAGGCAATTTTCCAGATTTATGAAGCAGTATTCTATCAATAACATTGAAGAAATTAATGAGCAATTATTTGATTCGTTTAATGAATATTTGCTTTTTCAAAAGCTGAAAAAGAATACAATTACGGGTTATTACATCGCGCTTAGTAATTTCTTTAACATATGTCGTGGTGAGGGGTGGCTTGAAGTTAATACTTTCTGGTTTCAAGGTCGTTTAATACGTTTTCGCCCCAATAATGACGAAGTAGACTATATTCCTGAAGATGTTTGGAATCAATTAGACCAAAACCTTAATAAATTACCAGAACCTATACAACGAATGGTTTTACTAATTAGAACGACAGGTATGAGAATAGGGGAGCTACTTAACTTACCTTTTGATTGCTTGCGAAGAAGAGGTAAACAATGGTGTTTACGATTGACTACTGAAAAGTATGATATAGAGGACGAATTACCTATTTGTCCAGAATTAGTCAGTGTTATAAGAGAACAGCAAAACTACATAAAAGAGAATCTTGGTGCTATTTACGATAAATTATTTTGCAGTAATGGTGGTCATGGGATATCAGATTTTTATCCGAAACCAAAAGTGATGTCTGGAGAAAGTTTTAATAAATGGTTGAACAGATTATCAGGTGATTGTAATATTTGTGCGAAAGGAAAAACAGAGCCTTGGAAATTTAAATCTCATCAATTTCGTAAAACAGTCGCAACTATAATGACGAATAATGGTATTAGGGATTTAATAATTCAAAAATATCTTAGACACCGTTCTCTTGACATGCAAAATTATTATAAACATTTGCTAAAACAAGTGTTAGAAGCAGAATATGAAGAGTTAATGCGGGAGAAAAAATATATTGATATTTCAGGTCATATAGTAGCTACTTACAAACCTGATAATCCAGTGACTGAATTGATGCGTCGTAAAATGCACTCGATTACAACTATATATGGAGAATGTCATCGTCCGATTTTAAAGAATCCTTGTGAAATTGTAAATGCTTGCCTACACTGTCAGCATCTACATATTTCCATTGATGATTTACCTTTTCTTAAGCAAGACTTAAAGCGAGTAGAGTCCGAATTAGAAATTGCAAAAAAATTAGGAATGATTAGACAACAGCAAGGGTTGGAATCCGATTACAAACGTTTAATAACTCTAATACAATTGTTGGAAACTAGTAATGATTAATATTAACTGGAAGACCGATTATCATCGTGAATTTACATGTCCTAATTGTGGCCAAAAAAGCTTAGTATTACAAGGCACTACTAACTATAAACGGAGATTTCAATGTAAAAACTGTAAAAAATATGTCAACAATTCTTGCAATGTAAAAATAGATATTAATACAGTTCAATCAAAAATAAATTGGCGTACAGACTATAAAGTTGGTGAGTTTGCTTGTCCTAATCCTAATTGCCATGATCGAAATGTTAGACTTAGTGGCAAAGACAGTCATTCTGGTAAAAAATTTTTTCAATGTAAAACTTGTTTAGCCACGGCAGTAGAGTCGAATGGCTTAACATCTGCCAATTTAAGTAAATATACTAACACAAAACCTAACATAAAACCTTTCAATTTTAATGATGCTCAATGGGATTTAAGAGCAATTAATCTTTTGTACAACGAACGCACAAAAGTCACAATTATAAATTTTGATTTAATTAAAGTTGATTGGTTAAAATTGTTTGTAAAAAAATATATTTATCAGCAGTGTCAAAGAGAAAGCTCTCATGATACAATCAATAGAAAATTCTATGTTCTTTTCAAATTTTCTGAATATTTATTTAGACGGTGTGTTTTAACAATCGAGCAAATCAGTCGTGATATAATTCGAGACTTTGTTTATAACTGTACTAGAAGCAATGGAGAAATACGTAGAAACTTAGGCGCATTAAAAGATTTTTTTACAACAGGAAATTTGCATAATTGGTTTAAAATCAGTCAAGATATAGTCAGAAATGAAGATTATCCAAAAAAGAAAATAAAGAATCCGGACCCAATTTCTGACACTGTTAGATTACAAATAGAAAGTAATTTAAAGAAATTACCTGAGCCAATTGCAAGAATGTGGGTAGTAGCATTTTTCACAGCAGTAAGACCCGAGGAGTTAGCCTTTTTAAAAAAAGATTGTTTAATTCAAGATGGCGGTCATTGGAAAATTATTTGGCACAGAAATAAAACCAAAGATAAACATGAAGTACCTGTAACAAGAATTATTGCAAAGGTAATTCAAGAGCAGGTGGAATATATTGAAGAACTTTGGGGTAATGATTGGCCATATTTATTCTGTCATTATCAAGGCATATCAAAAAATGACATAAATCATCCGAAAATTCAACCTGTAAAAAAAGTAATATCTTCAAACAATAACCCACTCAAACGAGCTATTTGTTGTTTAATTATAACAGAAAATATTCGAGATGATAATGGTGAACTAGCAACATTTAGTCCTAGTTTAGTACGACCAACTCGTTTAACCCAACTTTTTGAGCAGGGGCATGACCTTGCTGTTGTTAGCACATGGGCAGGACATAAACAGTTAGCAACAACAAGCCTTCACTATACAAAAGTCAGTTGCGAGTTAATTGAGAAAGAAGCAGGACATATTCAAAAAGTTCTAGTTAACACTGATGGTAAGCCTTTACATTATGAATCAATGCCTAAAACTTTTTGGGAGAATCCTCGCGCTCATGAATTAAGTTTACCAGCCGACCATATCAACACTCCAATTTATGGTTATTGTGGTTTACCATTGAATGAAGATTGCAATAAGTTTCGTGCTTGTTATACGTGTCCCTGTTTTGTTCCAATACCTGAAAAATTAACCTTGTATATTACAAATCGTGATCAATTAAGAGCAAAAGAATCAAGAGCTAGGCTGAACGGGCATGATGTATTAGTTGAACAATATGGACGGCAAGCCGACCAATTAGATAAAATTATTGCTATTTTAACAGGAGGTGACTATGAACAAGGAATCAATAAGAGCAGCCAGGATAAAAACCTTAACTGAAACACAATTAATAAGAAAACAAGAGACTTTACAAAAAGTTTATACAGCAATCGAGCGTTTGCAAAAAAACGGTGCAAAAATTAACTTTCAAACTATTGCCAAAGAAGCGAACGTTAGTGTTCCATATTTGTATAAATACCCGGAATTAAAAGCACATATAGCTCAATTACGTAACCAACAATCATCAATGTCATCAAGCACGACAGTACAACCCCCTGTTACTGCTAAAACCCACTCTCAAATAGTTGAGCGTTTGAAAAAACGTATACATGAATTAGAAGCGGATATGAGCGAGATTAAGCGAAAAAATGAAGCATTAGCAGGGCAAGTTTATAGAGTACATTCCTTGCAAGAGCAAGTTGAACGTCAAAGAGATATAATAGAAACCTTAGAAAATCGTTTAAAATCAGCCAATCAACAAGTAAGTGAAAGTAAAGTTATTCCTCTAAATAAAAAATCAGTGGTTATAAGTGAGCGTATATTAGGTGAACTGAATCAAATAGGAATAGAACTAAACAGTAACTTAACTAATCTGATTAAAGCTGCTACAGAATCAGAGATTTTAGCAGCTATTGAATATTATAAATATGAACAAGAACGAATAGATATTGAAAATCCTGGTGGGTGGTTAGCGCGTGCAATAAAAGGTCGTTGGAAGAAACCTGATAAATCACAACAAACCTCAGAGCCTGCAAAAGTACCAAAACAATCTGAAATATTTTCATCATCTACTCAAGTAGGTAGAGAATTTGTATCTCTAGAAGAACTTACGAATATTAGTACTATATTTGGCGATAAATCAGATGACTAATAAGATACCTCCACAAAATCTTGAAGCAGAGGAAAGCATACTTGGTGGTTGTTTACTAGACCCCAATGCTATTGGCAGAATTGCTGATATTTTAATCCCAGAAGCCTTTTATTTTTCTGCTCACCAACAAATTTATAAAGCAATGTTAGAATTATATAATCATTCATTACCAACTGATTTATTAACAGTTACTTCTTGGCTGTCTGACCACAAATTATTAACTAAAGTTGGCGGCAGAAATCAGCTAAGTAAATTAGTTGAGAGTACAGTATCAGCCGTAAATATAGACCATATAGCAAACTTAGTTGTGGAGCAATATCAACGTCGGCAGTTAATTAGTGTCGGTTATGAAATTGTCGAATTAGGTTATGATGTCACATTTAAAATTCAAGAAGTTTTAGAGCAGTCCGAAAGTAAAATTTTTAATTTAACTTCAAACAAACAAGATAAATTTAAACCACAATTAATAAGTGATTGCCTTCGTGAAGTATTTCAAGAGTTAAAACAAGGATATACTCCAGGTTATCCGACTGGATTAAAAGACTTAGATGGATTAATTGGAGGATTAAATAAACAAGATTTAATTGTAATTGCTGCAAGAGCATCAATGGGTAAAACTTGGTTGGGTTGTTATTTTGCAAATTATATTGCCATACAGCAACAGTTACCTGTTGTTTTCTTCTCTGCTGAAATGTCCTCTTCACAATTAACCAAAAGATTTTTAGCCATACATTCAGGTATTGATTCTAGCAGGCTAATTCGTAACCAAATATATCAGGACGAGATAGATAGCTTAAAACAAGCTTTGTGTACTTTGCTCAGATTACCTATTGTCATCGATGATACACCTGCACTTTATCAAAATCCCGGACGTATATGTTCTGTACTGCGAAGAATTAAGTCAGAGCGAGGTAATTTAGGCTTAGTCGTTATGGATTATATTCAAAAACTTGGTGATAGAGCAGTAAGTAATAGAGCGCAAGCAGTTGGCAAATTCTCCGGCGCATTTAAAGACATTGCTAAAGAATTTGACGTTCCATTTATAGCTTTAGCTCAAATTAATAGAGGTGTAGAAAGCCAAACAAATAAACGCCCAACGATGGCGGATATAAAAGACTCAGGTGATATAGAACAAGATATGGATATTGGATTACTTCTTTATCGAGATGAGTATTACAATCCAGATACACAAGATAAAGGAGTAATGGAGATTAACGTTGCTAAAAATCGCAATGGCGCCACAGGAACTTGTAAAGTCTCATTAGACCCAATTATTGGAACTTTTCGCGATATCACAGTTTCTTAAGACCGACCAAATTGCTACCAAAGTCCAAAAGCTTAAATATCGTTGTATAAAGTGTTAACAACAATCAATGCCTTATGTTGCAAACGTTGTATACGTTGTGTATTACATAAGTTTGGCGCCAGTGCTTATATTGCAAGAAGTGCGATGCAGTTGCACAACTGGTTTAAAGATTTAAATCCGCGATTACAACGATTGATTCGTTCAAACGTTCAAGACTGGAAGGTTTCAGCATTACGCCATCTGAAGCACTTAACTGATGATGTAATTGAAGCCGCAGTTACTACAGGAAGGAAAACAGCATCGCAACTCAAACAACTGTCTGGTAAAGTTCATCAAAAAATGGCGCCATCTGAAGTTACTTCGGGCGATAACAACTTGAGTTTTCAGAACAAGGCATCAGAAGAATCAGAGGAATTTGATCTACCAGAAATTGTTTCTACACCAGAGTTGGCGCTAAATAGTGTAACTCCTACTCCTACACTCCTGTTGACGCGAGGAGTGCGGATAGTTGTGCAAAATGAATCAACTGGCTGGAATGGCGCCAGTGGAATAATTACGACTGTTGGCAATAATGATGATTTTTGGGTTTTATTAGACCACACCATAGCTCAAGGGATGGTAACGAAACATTTACTCAAATCTCACCAATTAAGATTGGAATCTAAAATATCTACTCCCACAGCTTCAGCACAAGTGTTGACCACTGTTGATATTGACAAAATTAAGGCAGAAACTATCAGACAGTATCTGCTAGAACATGCAGAAGAACAACAGGGAAAATATTTAGAAATTAAAGGTGCCGCTCTTGTTGCTGCCGAGAAAGAAATTGCATCGTTTGAAAAACATGCTCAATGTATGACCGATAAAGTGTCTAAGCTAGTTGAGCAGTTGGAGGCATCTGAGCAAGAAATCGCGCGTTTACACTCTTTGCACGCAGAAAATCAACAGTTACAGCAACGAGTCACAGAATTAGAAAATGCGCTCCTAAAAGCATCAGAAGACAGTTGGGGTAACACTTTCAATACTCAAGCTGCCAAAGTTATGAACTCGGAAATTGAGAAAAAAGTGGCACCGCTAATGTCTGAGGTTGAACGATTACAGAACTTGGTACAGAAAAAAGATGCCCAATTAGCTCAAATGCAGCAAATTCCGGCGCCTGATAGTGAAGAAGTGATTTCCGAGTTTGGAGAAATTGGCGAGCAGTTAGGTTGGCATGGCTGGCGCCGTTCTGGGTACAGAGACAAAAACGGTACGCTGCATAAAGGCATCAACGCAATTAGCGCATTTGTATCTGATTTAGCGCGGGAGTATCACCAGGAAACGGCATTTTAAATTAACGAATTCATTAACATATACTGTGCGTATCGTTTTTTCTGTAAAACGATTGGTTGATGTCATTGCGTTTACTCTGCCATAACTGTAATTGTGCTTCTCGTAAAACAACTGTTGGAGATTTAGCTTGCAAAATCCACGAACTTCCCTCGTTTAATACTTCAACCATTTGTACTATTCAACTTAATTAAGCCTTGGTTACAAGTTTTTAATATTTCTAAGTTATCCGAGGGCTTTTTTAAACTTCAAATGCTTGTAAATAATTTAACTCGTTCAATCTTTCAAAACCTCAATATCCCTTATTTATATTTTTCCTCTGCCTAGAGTGACAAAAGAGGGATAAGCTTGCAGGGTCAAAATAAAGTGAAAGTCTGCCGTTGCTGTGTTTTAGTTATACAAATTAACTAAATTGTATATTGCGTGGAGTAAATTATCTGGTTCAACAGGTTTAGGTATGTGCGTTTGAAAACCCATTTCTAACGCCCGTTGTCTGTCATATTCACTAGCGTAAGCAGTTATTGCAATCGCGGGAATTTGTCCGCCTTGTTTGGCTGGTAATGACCGAATTTGACGAATCAGTTCATATCCATCTTCTTCTGGCATTCCAATGTCACTTACTACTATGTCTGGCGGGTGTGCAACCAGAGATGAAAATGCATCCGGCACTGAGGTTGCAGAATACACAGAAGCTCCATGTTCTTCCAAGATATAAATTATTATATTAAGGTTATCGGCTTGATCATCTACCACAAGTACCCGCACGCCGTTTAAATCGAGGTTATTATTATCCTGTCTACTATTTTGGGTTTTTGCCAAAGTCGGTATGAGTGGTAATCTAATAGTAAAAGTCGCTCCTTGTCCTTCACCAGCACTCTCTGCCTCAATTGTACCACCATGTAGTTCAACTAAACGGCGGACAATAGCCAAGCCTAAGCCTAACCCACCAGTACTTCTAGTTGTGCTGCTGTTTTCTTGACAAAAGTAATCAAATATATAAGGTAAGAAGTTACAATTTATACCTTTGCCTGTATCGCTAACTTGAATTTGAGCATAGCCTTCAACTCTTTCGAGCTTAATTGTTACCTGTCCATGATTTTGTGTAAATTTAATGCTATTAGTAAGTAAATTCCAAATCACTTGCTGTAAACGGTTGGGATCACCTAAGCATGATTCGATATTAGTGTCAAAAACAGTATTAATTTCAATTGACTTAGCTTGAGCGGCAAGACCTACAGTGTCAATAGCTGCAGTGATTATTGTTTTCAAATCGACTACAACAGGTTGCAATCTAATCTTACCGCGCAAAATTCGCGAAATATCCAGCAAGTCATCTATAAGTTGCGCCTGTAAAGAAGCATTACGTTCAATAGTTTCTAAAGCTTTCTGTATTACACTTTGATCAAGTTTACGACTACGTAAAATTTTCGCCCAGCCCAAAATAGGATTAAGGGGTGTTCGTAATTCATGGGACACAATAGCCAGAAATTCATTCTTAAGACGGTTGGCTGTTTGTGCTTCTTCTAAGAGTTGTTTGAGCCGTTCATTTTCTGCATGTTTACGTACAGTGATATCTCTGAGTGAAACTAGATAGGCGGGTTCTCCTTGCCATTGGATTTGGGCTACTCGCATTTGCGCGATTACTATTTCTCCAGCACGGTTACAAACATCCACTTCTACATCATTACCATTAATCAAGGGAAAGCCAAATAACTGACCTAAAAGTTCTTCTTCTTGGCGCCCAAATAAGATCGTCCCTGCCGGATTCAAAAAGCGGATAATTCCCTGCTGGTTAACTACTACCATGCCATCAACATTGTTGGCAATTAAATTTTGTAACTGTGCTTGAGTTTGCAAAAGTGCTGCTTCTGTCTGGCTTTTACGAGCAATTTCCTGTTGTAATTGCCGATTACTTTCGATTAATTCTGTTGTTTGCTTAAGAAGCTGTTCCTCGCGGTTAGTACCTAAATCAGAATCGATTTTCTGTTGCTGTAGCGACTCAACGGATAATTTTTCTAATCTTATTGCTTGCTTAATCGCTTCTGGCAGTTGTGTTTTTTGTTTTGGAAGCAAGTAATCAGTTGCTCCTGCTTTCATACAGTTTACGGCAGGTTGCTAAACCCATTCCCGTACCTTCGTACTGACTATTACTATGCAACCGAAAGAACGGTGTAAAAATTTGCTCCTGGTTTTCTTCGTCAAAACCAATGCCATTATCTTCCACAGTAATTTCATATTGCAAATCTTTATATAGGCTTTGGTAAATTTTTATAATGGGTGCTGCTTCCAATTTATGAAATTTTAGGGCATTGGAAATCAAGTTCTGAAATAGCTGACGTATTTGAGAACAATCGCATTCAATTATCGGTAGTTCTCCAACATGAATACATGCCTGGTTTTCCTTAATTTCTACTTCTAAATCTGACAAAACTTCTTGTAAAACTGTATTTAAATTAACTGAAACAAACGACTGCGCTTGAGTTGTCACTCGTGAGTAGGTGAGTAAACTTTTAATTAAGCTTCGCATCCGCATCCCAACGTTTTGCATCCTTTCTAAGTATCCGCGTCCTTTAACGTCAAGTAGTAAACCATACTCCTGTTCTAATTGCTTACTAAGCATTTCGATTTTATGTAAAGGTGCGATTAAGTCGTGAGAAACAACATGGGCAAATTCCTCTAAATCGTTATTGCTACGTTCCAGTTCTTTAACAAGTTTCTGCAACTTTACTTCTGTTTGCTTACGCTGATCAATATCTTGAATCTGGGAAATAAAGTAAAGTGGTTTCCCATTACGATTGCGTACTAAGGAAACACTTAACAAAATCCAGACGCTGTGTCCCTGTTTATGGAAATAGCGCTTTTCCATTTGGTAAGTGCGAATTTTTCCTGCTAACAATTGACGCACGTAATCCAAGTCAGTGTTCAAATCATCAGGATGGGTAATATCTTGAAAGGTAATTTGTAATAATTCCGCTTCCGAATAGCCAATAATTTCACATAAAGAACGATTGACTTTCAACCACTTTCCATCTGGTGAGACTAATGCCTTACCTATTGCTGCATCATGAAAAGCAAGGCTAAATACTTCTTCATTTTGGCTAACTTCTTCTTCTAGTTTCTTTTGTTTGGTAATATCTCTACCTTCGGCGATAAGTAATACTACCTGTCCTGCTTCGTTTTTTACAGGGCGTAGAGAAAAATCCATTGTAGTAGTGTACGACCCTTTCCCTAACACATCTACCTCATACCGAACGAGTTTTCCTTGAGCTGCGGTAGCAATTGCAACTTTTAGCTGTTGTTGAGTTTGAGGTGAAATTGTCCACCATCTTGCTTCCCAAAACGGTTTTTGGATAACATTTGAGTGAGCTATATCACCAAGAGATAACGCAGTTTGGTTAGCATCTAGAAGCATACCATTGGGTTTAACTAGCACAACAAACTGAAAACTCTGCTCAAAAATGGTACGAAATTGCCTTTCAATTTCGATAATAGTTTGAGAAAATTCTTGCTCCATAGAAATATTTTTTATGTTTTTATCATTATTGAGAAATTTCGCGTCATTACTCATTTTACCTGGCTAAAATGTCAAAAAATTGACGTGACAACCCCTTTTGGTTCTTTACAGGTAGCAGTTGAACCCAAAGCACCCGAAAATAACACAACTACCAATCATACAACATTTGAACTAGTTGAGGCAGCTATTTCGGAAGTTAGTTCTTTAAAAGCTCAAATACTTGCTAACTTAAAGTAAAAATAATTACTGCTACACTGCTGAAAGTGAGACTTAGAGTGCCACAATTAAAAACAAGTCGCAAGTCGCAAGTCGCAAGTCGCAAGTACGGTTTTGCAATGGGGATTTTGACCCCAACGCAAAACCAGGCAACCCTAGGGGATGGGGAATTAAACCCCTAAACAAAGTTAAAAAAATATCCATTTTTAATCTCCTAGGATAGGCGTCTCGCCATTGGTGTCAAGTTAAGGTTGGCGCCCATACGTCAACGATAGGTTTTGTAATTAACGAAGTATAAAGATGAACTTTTTTCTTTGTTTTATACCTAAATTGGGAGCGATGCAGATAAACAAAGCATTAATACCCCCTGAAAAAGTTTATTTTTTGTTCCTTCAAAATCAAACTTTTAAGCATAAATACTTATTGACGTAGTAAGTTTTAGCTTAACTTGACGCTAATGGCGTCTCGCCTGTCCGAGCTAATCTGGGGGGTGACGAAAACCTCTGAACCTAGGATACAGCAATGGTTTTAAGCGCGCGTGCCATAAAAAGATAAACACCATTTTCGAGCTTTATTGATTCTATTATCAATACGCTTCGTACAAAAGCCTTATTTTTCGTTGGACTTGGTTCTAAATTTACTTTTATCTTTTTAGCGGTCACTCTTATATAACACCTGCTGCATAAGGCTTGGAAGCTAGATTGTCACCTCTTCAGGGCTAAACCCTAAGAAAGGCAGAAAATATCAAACACAAATAAGCTAGTTTATACTATAACTGATACACTGTGGGTACTAAAAGCTGAATAACCATTTCTTACAGGCTCAATGCCAATTACAGTAAAAATTTCTCCCCTCTACTAAACTTGAGGAGAGAACAGGTACATCTTTGCACTACTAAATTTTCTTGACATAAATTATACCACCAATACAGGTAAAAAAAACCCTTTTTTCAAACATGCTGAGAAAAAGGGTTACTGTTGTCTATTTATACATAACCAAATTCAAATTATAAAGCTAAGAGAGAAAATCCCTCTCACCCTTTAGCAAGAGGGGTTGTATGAGGGTAATGTTGGAATTTGTCATCTACCAAGCAAATTATAACCGCTCAACTCTTAGTATTAATGACTGCTGCAACGGGAGCATCCACTTTTGGAAGAAACATAAATTATATGGCGCCGGAGACCTTACTATATGGTTGGTCTAAAAAAGTGTATCTGCCGAAAGTGGATGCTCCCATCACTACGAAATAAATTGGGCAATATCAATGTCTGCCAATCTCAAAATGGGCATTTCAAAAAACACTTTCAAAACTCTTGTACTGGTATGCTTCACTTGTTTGGACTCTGGCGGTTGAATAATTACTCTATCAGAAAAACCCCCAAATTGCTCTAGGGTCTGTGAGGGTGAAGTTTTTTAACCAAGCAACCCTTTTTAATTTTGATTGCTTGGTTACACAGGGTAATATCCACTAACTTGTATTATAATAGTCCTAGATAAAGTTACCGTAGCGGACTAAAGGAATACATCAGCATAACATAGGCAATTCTTTCAATCTAGTAATTTTTTACCACTTTTACTCCTAGTAGCTTTTTACCTCGCCAGATTAAGATTGGAAGTTTTATCCTCCGATTTGGCTTATATTCACATATTCTTCATCTTCTCTATAGAGAATAGTCAATTCTCACCATAATTTAACCTTTCTCATCGGGTATCCTAAGTTTAAGAAATGTTGCTCGCCTTTGCAACCCTTCTTGCTTCTCGATATGTTGACGGACAAATGGAATGTTAAACACGCTACTCATCGCCTCCAACAGCGTGATCTCGCTGTGCTATTTTATCATTGCTTTTTTAATTTTGCTTCCATACCTGCGGGGGGAGCAAAAAACAAGTCTTGTGCTAGCCACCATTTGTGTCTTTTTTAGTTGCGCCCTTGGACACGGCGGGCATGTCTTGATGATGGCACTCTCTAATAGTGCTTATTCTCCACTAATACTAAAGGGACAGCTCATCGTTGACTCTATGACGGCTTGCATTGCTATCACCTATATTGCCCTGCGACGGTATTTTTCTTTTTTAGTTGATGGGCCACTGCTGTTGAACCAAACACAAGAAAGATTGGAAAAAGCTAATTTGGAATTGCAGAACTTGAATACCAAACTCGAAGCGGCGGTTTTGCAAAGAACCCTTGAACTATCCAAAGCCAACGAAGAGTTAGCAGCTAAAGCGGCGGAGCGCAAAGACATGATCGCGGCACTTAAACGCAGCAACGCTTTTTTGCAAGCCCAGCAGGAAGCAGGTGTCGATGGCATATTAGTGGTCGATGAAAATAATCAAGTGGTCTTTTACAACCAAAAGTTTTATCAAACTTGGCAAATCCCTGAAGAACTTGTACAGCAGAGGGATGACCGTAAAATTCTGGAACTGGTGATTACTCGACCTCTCAACGGGCAAGAGTTTATCGAGAAAGTAGATTATCTATATAGACATAAAGAAATGGTCAGCAGGGACGAAATTATCCTTAAAGATGGACGCACTTTAGATCGCTACACCACCCCTATTTATTCGGGAAACATTTACTACGGACGAATTTGGTTTTTTCGCGACATCAGTGAATTTAAAATTATGGAGGAGGAGCTAAGACAGGCGCAAGATTTTCTGAAACTGATTATCAACCTCATGCCTCAAGCGCTGGCGTGGAAAGATCGAAATTCAGTTTATTTAGGTTGTAATCAAAAGTTAGCGGCCATTGCCGGATTAACTAAACCTGAAGAAATTATTGGTAAAACTGACTACGATTTGGCTTGGAAAAAGGAGGAGGCTGATTTCTTTCGCCAGTGCGATAGACAAGTTATGGACAGCAATCAAGCTAAGTTGCATATAATAGAGTCTAAACAACAAGCGGGCGGCAAACAAGCGTGGCTCGATACTAGTAAAATTCCCTTGCACGATAAGATAGGACAAGTTATCGGTATTTTAGCAGTCATTGATGATATTACTGAGCGTAAGGCCGCTTCCGACGCGCTAATTGCTTCCGAGGCTTTATTGAAACAGAAAACAGTGGAACTAGAAGCAACTTTATCGGAATTGAAGCAAGCTCAAATTCATTTAATTCAAAGCGAGAAGATGTTGGCACTGGGACAACTGGTCGCCGGAATTGCTCACGAGATTAATAATCCAGTTAATTTTATTTATGGCAATCTGCCTCATATTAATGAATATGTGCAGGATTTAATTAATTTATTACAAGCTTATCAGCAAGAGCATTTAAACCCGTCTCAGAACTTACTTTTGCAAGTAGCAGAAGTGGACTGCGAGTATTTACTAGAGGATTTACCCAAGCTCCTAAGTTCCATGAAAATGGGAGCAGATCGAATTCGAGAAATTGTTTTGTCGCTGCGTAACTTTTCCCGTCTTGATGAAGCAGACATGAAAGAAGTCGATATTCACGAGGGACTAGATTCGACGCTGTTGATTATTCAAAATAGATTGAAAAATAAGCTAGGGACTAAAATTAAAGTTCTGAAAAACTATAGTAATTTACCACCCGTAGAGTGCTATGCGGGGCAGTTAAATCAAGTGTTTATGAACGTGCTTTGTAACGCCATTGACGCTTTAGAAAGCGAAATTGACAACGCTAGTCCTACTATTGAAATCAGTACCTATTTACAAGAGGAATTACAAGCAGCAGACAAGCAGGCAGAAAATAAACCACCACAAAAGAAACGAGTAATTATCACCATTACCGATAATGGTGCTGGTATTGCCGAAGATACCCAAGCTCAGATTTTCAACCCCTTCTTTACCACTAAAGAGGTAGGTAAGGGTACAGGTCTTGGACTCTCTATTAGTTATCAAATCGTGGTGAAGAAACACAAAGGTGTTTTTACCTTTAGCTCTAAACCGGGAAGGACTGAATTTTATATTGAAATACCGCTAGTACAAATGAAATAGAAAAGTTTTTTAAAATTGTTGTATAAAAATGGTTCTTTCGTACATAGCGTGCTAAATTTTAATTAAAATCTATCAATTATGCTTTATTTACAAGGCTTACAGGCACTTATATTTTCAATTTAAGCAAGGAATACTGTCAATACTGCTCGGTTAAGAATTTTCCTTATTGTTTTTGGGATGTAGAGACGCGTTCACGGAGTACGCATTGATTTCTAAAATTAGAAACTATTCTGATGGCATAATTTGCAAAATGCCTGCGATTGCTTTGACTGCGCTTGCTGATAATGACTCAAGAGATTTAGCAATAGACCAAGGATTTGATACTATTGTCTTTAAGCCATGTGATTTTGATTTACTAATTGAAACTGTCAAGATAATTATTATAAATTACAACCTGCCACGTATTTAGTTAGTCGTGACTCACTCCCGAAAAGGTGTGGTGCCATGATAACTCAACAAGTTTAAGCGTTTATGGCGCCGCAGTTCCAAAGATGTTTAACTATTTAATTAATTCTCCCTCGTGAGTTATGTAATTACTTTTCGTCTTAATTCTTGGTATACTTCTATATCTTTCCGTAAGAATTCAGGTAACCAGTGGGTGCCTCCTCTCCAAGACTTTAAGCGAGTGACACCCGAAGGGTGTCACGGCGCCATAAAAACGCTCATAAAAAAGTATAAACAGAACTTAAGAGAAAAGATAACAATTACTTTAAGGCGCACGTTTTAACAAAACGTATATAGGTACAGAAATTTTACCCATAATCAAGGTCGTAATTTAAGGAATTAAAGATGGTGCTTGTATTTTTGGGTTGACGATTGCTTGTAGAGCTTGCTCAAAAAATTCAATCACGGAACGCCCTTGGCGCCGACAAGTTTGTACAATCGTCAATAAATTAGCAGTATGTTGGAACCGCTCCATAGAACGAGAACCTCCACTAACTTTTCTTTTTGTTACAGCTAAACGTAACGTTCGTTCCGCTTGATTATTATCAGGTGGTATCTCTGGATGTTCTAAAAAGTACCACCATTGATGTGCTTTGTCTCGCAAACAACGTAAAAGCTTGCCCGCTTCGCCTCCCGCTGTATCAATCCATTCATTTATGGAAGATTCGACTTTTACTTTAAACTCAGATGCCCAACTAAAGAAATCCAAAATATCTTGTTCTTGTTGGAACTCCGCGTAGTGTCTAAACGCTTCATCGATTAACTTGACAAAAGCTTCCCCTATTTTTAGGTTGTTTAAGCCAGGAAGTTTCATTAATTTTTTGAAGTGGCGCCGTAAATGCGCTAGACATTTTTGTTGGGCTTTTACATCATAGCCGTTATAAACACTATAATCGTCAGAACTAAGCACACCATTATAATTTGGTCCAAGAATCATTTCTAGCTCCGCGCGCGAGCGAGTGTCTGCCGCATGGAACAAGGCAAAATCAGTATTTGCAAAAATCCACAACCATTCTTTTACACCTTTAACAATCCAAGGTGTTTCATCAGAATGTATGTTTGGTTGATTATCTTGTATCCAGTCTTTAAGGTCTGAGACGCTTTTACTGATTGCTGCATCTATTCTTTCATTTGTAGTAACAAGGGTTCCAACCCCAATTTCAATCTTCCCTAACTCCCACAAAAGCTCTTGTTGCTTTTCATAGGACAAATGTCCATAATTATTCATCCACCCCAACAAAGCCTGTAAATTTATTCCTAAGTCTTGACCCGGAACCATATTAATAGACCAGTCTGCAGTTTGCTCGGTACCGCAATTCCCGCATAAACATGTATGGCGATGATACTCAACTATTTCAATTGGGCGCTCCACCAACTGCGCTACTTGCTGTGTTTCAATTTTTATTGGCTCTGTTACAAAACACGCATTGCCGCAGCAGCTACAAACTTCTGGGCGTAAAATTTCCAAACGGTCAACTCTGCCAAAACCCTTACGGGTTTTACCCACGTGACCTGGTTGACCTCCTGGTTTACGTTTTGGCGCCTCTGGGTCTGAGTTGGTATTATCTTCTTTCTTTTCTGGTTTTTTAAGGATATCTCCAGATGGAGGTTTTGATGAGGTTTTGCTATCTAGGCTTTGACTTACTTTTAGCCGCTTTACTTCGGCTTCAAGCTCTGTAATTACTTTTTTTAATTCTTGAATTGACTCGCCCTGCTCAATTACCATATCCACCAGTTGTTCCTGTGGCAACTGGAAGAGGTTTTCGCGACTTAGTTTGAGAGGCTCGTTTTTATCCATAATGAAAGATAATCTGCCCTCATGTTACCTTTGTCAAGACCCACCAGACCAACCGCAGCGTTTTTTACGTACTTGTTTATTTAATTTTTATGGCACCGTGACACCCTTCGGGTGTCACTCGCTTAAAGTTTTGTGGAGGAGGTGCCCACTGGTCACCTGAATCCTTACGATACAATCGTTTATCTGACTGAAAGTACCTCAACATGTCATTAATTTCGCAATAACTCACAAAAAGCGTCTCAATTAATGGAATAATGGTTTAGATATTAATTAAGCTTGGTCGATTATGCGAGACTTTAGCCAACTTTTAAATGAACGCTCTCAAACAATTGTTTCGCAATGGGTAAAGGCAGTTGCTCAAAGCCGAGAGATTACAAGTACAGATGGAATGTCTCGCTCTGCCATTCGTAATCATATCGATCAAGTTCTGGCGGCACTGGTATCTGTTTTGGCACAAGATCAACAAAGTGACGTACCTCTAGCTATCACAGCCAGCTTGACACATGGAAAATGGCGGGCAGATCAAGGATTTGATCCGGCAGAAATT
Source organism: Calothrix sp. PCC 7716 (assembly GCF_019977735.1). Taxonomy (GTDB): domain Bacteria; phylum Cyanobacteriota; class Cyanobacteriia; order Cyanobacteriales; family Nostocaceae; genus Dulcicalothrix. The sequence goes on from NZ_AP025018.1 coordinate 4,777,843, forward strand.
GCTCAAGAGTATCGTTTACTGCGATTAACAATTCAAGCCGCAATTCAGCCAGATTTAATGCAAGGAACAGCACAGGAAGCCGTGAGAGCGATGACCATGATTGATGAAGTAATCGATACGGCGATTGCTTATTGCTTTCAAAGTTACGTTGCCGAACGCATTGAAGAACTCGGTCAAATTCAGGAACAGTTAAATATTACTATCAAAGAACTGACTCGCTTAGTCAAAGCCAGCCAAGACAATCTTTCGATGCTTGCCCATGAGGTCAAGTCACCTTTATCTGCCATTATAGGCTACGCTGAACTGTTTTTGCGACAACAACGGATGCAGCAACGAGACACGATATTAAACTATGAAGCGATCAAGCGCATTATTCGTGCCGGACAAGGGTTACTACACCTGATCAACGATACTTTAGAACTCTCCCGTGCCAGTGATGGAGCGATGAAAATTAATCCGGTAAAGATTTCAGTTTCAGAGTTATTGGATAGCATAATCTCAATTATGCAACCCTTGGCGCTCGACCGCAGTTTAGAACTTATATTACAGATTGACGATGCACCGGAAACAGTGGTGAGCGATTCGATTAAGCTCCAACAAGTTCTTATTAATCTAATCGCAAATTCAATTCAATATACTCAAGTCGGCAGCATCAGTATCACCTGTTGGTGTCCCACACCCGATCTATGGGCAGTTGCAGTGGCAGATACTGGTGTAGGAATTGCACCAGAGGAGCATTTGAATGTTTTTCATCCATTTGTTCGCGCTCAAAGTGAAGCCACACTGCAATCCAAAACAAATTCGGGATTAGGATTGGCAATCGTCGAGAAGCTATTAAAATTACTTCAAGGCAGAATTTATATCGCTTCTCAATTAGGGCAAGGCTCAACCTTTACAATTATTTTACCTGTAACAGCGACTGTATCTGAAGTTTAAAGCGGTGACAATACGAGGTTGATTGTACGCAACGCTTTTACGGGGAACGAAAAATCAAGGGTTAAGAACTTTTCTTTCCGTTAGGTGCCCTTATCTCACTAAGAGTTTTAACTAATCATGAATAGTTATAAATCAGTATCTTTTTATCTATCTAACAAAGTAAAAATAGGGCGCCGCAGTTCCCGCAAAGAAACCTGGTTTCTATGCAAGAAACTAGGTTTCTAGGGTTTTAATTCTCCCGCGTGAGTTCTGTAATTACTTTTTGTGTTAATTTTCGGTGTGCTTCTATAGCTTCCCTATAAGCATATGTAGCCTTTATATGCGCTTGTAAGGCTTTTTGAAACCATCTATGTACATCCGTGTTTTTTTTGCAACAGTACAAATTCATATACGCAGAAATTTCCGAACAATGGTTATAGTGTTTAAGAAAATCTTGGTAATGGTTAAGAAAATCTTGGTATTCGGACGAAATTTCTTTGTTGTTCGGAGTTTCAATCATATTTTACAGGGAGGGTATAAATAACTTTTCACGGGAAGTTTTTACGCACAGTTGTTACATGCCGTGAAAAATCAATATGTGTAGTAATATTGTTCGCTTTATGATAATTACATGCATCCATCAGGAGAATGATTGTGTGCGCCAAAAAAATTGTTTTTGCATTTATCATCTAGATCAAGACTGACTTAATGTAACAATTAACTGTATTCATTAATACGGAGCGCTCCAAATACTGCAAGGGCAAGCATATGAGCGCGTTAATCTCCGAGTATGTAGCTATACTCTGGCTCAATGCCTTATTCTCAAACAATTAAAAAACTGGCATGATTTCTGTCTATGGAAGGAGCTTTTTAAAATGTTAAATCGAATATAAGTTGCTTAATCAGTAATTTTGCGACGATTTGGAATCAATTTAGGCTTATGTATCTTAAAAAACATAAACTCAGTGGATATAATCTGTTATCAGGAATACAAATTCTTATCCTTGACTCGGAAATAGACAACCTATGTTTACTCACTGATGTTCTTGAATATGAAGGTGCCTCGGTAACTGCTGCTAGTTTAATGTCCGAGTTAGCCAACCCAGATATTACTAAGCATATAGATATTATGCTGGTGAACATTAAAACAATCAAGAAATATGCTCTTGCTAAACAAAAAAGAATTGCAGATGTAAAAATACCTTCAGAAATACCTAAAATAGGTATAGCGGATAATGTTCAGAATTCAGACTATCAAGATATTCAAGACTTACGCTGCTTATGTTATTTTTATAAACCGTTTGACTCGGAAGAAATCATACGCTTGACTCTAAGCACTATTGAACAACCTCGCTTCTATCAGCACCTTGAAAATATTACAAATATAATCTACTGAAATTCTGCTAATAACTTAGAAATAGTCTTTTTCCTTCCATATCAAGGCTTTAATTCCGCTTTTCCTCTAAAAATAAGCGAACGCCTAGTAATGGCATTTACAGGAAATATCTTTTTATACTCTAATTAATAATATTATATAATGACTCCCGGTTCGCCCATTTTTTCAGGAGTTAGAGAAAATAAGCAGTAAAAAGTATATCCAACGACATATATCCAAAAGCACAGAGTAGGTATATGTTCAGGTTTATGCATACAGAACCTATAATTACAAGCGAACGAGTAGATGATATACCTGTACTGCTGACACAATTAGAGCGTATGGGTGTAAAGCAACTCATTGATAAGCATTTCCCCACACATGGAAACTGGGAAGGTGAGAGTTTAGGAAGTGTGGCAATAATTTGGCTAACACATATACTTTCACAAGCTGACCACCGTTTAAATCATGTTCAAGGGTGGGTAGCAAAAAGGTTAGAAACACTAAAAGCATTTGCTGGAGAAAAGTTAAAAGAATTAGACCTTACAGATGACCGCTTACAATCACTATTACGTTATTTTAACAAAGATGATAGTTGGAAACCATTTGAGGCAGAACTTTCTGGAAATATTATACAAGTCTACGATTTAGAGCAAGAAAAGGTGCGTTTAGATAGTACGACTGCTAGTAGTAATTGTGGAGTAAACACAGAAGGACTATTTCAATTTGGTCATAGTAAAGACCATCGACCAGACCTAGCACAAGTCAAAATTATGCTATCAACTTTAGACCCTCTAGGTATGCCGATAGCAACAGAAATAGTATCAGGAAATAAAGCTGACGACCCATTATATATTCCAGCGATTAATCAAGTACGTTCAACACTTGAGAAATCAGGGCTGTTATATGTTGGTGACTGTAAAATGGCATCAATAGCAACTCGTACTCATCTTGCTCTGGGTAAGGATTTTTATCTTTGTCCCTTAAGTGCTAAACAAATATCACAAGAAGAGATAGTGCAATATCTTCAACCAGTTTGGGATGGAAAACAAGAATTAATAACTATTGATTATGACTATGCAGATGGTAAAAATAAACAAATAGCTGAAGGATTTGAAAGAGAAATAGCTCATACAATTAAAGTAGACGACAAAGAATTTACTTGGAATGAGCGACAATTAATAGTTCGTTCCTTCGCAATGGCAGAAACAGAAGAAAAGTCCTTGCGTACACGTTTACAAAAAACTTCAAATGCTCTCGAACTACTGAAAAAGCGGCGCCGTGGCAAGAAAAAATTAACCTCAGTTGACCAATGGGAAGCATCTATAGCAGCGATTCTAAAACGTCATCGTACTGATGGGCTATTTAAAATTAATCTTCAGGTTACAAAACATGAAAAAACAACTAGGAAATACCTTGATAGACTACCTCAAACCATAGAATCAATATCTATAAATCTAGATTTTGAGATTTTAGAATCAGCAGTTGAACAACAAATTAAATTGTTAGGCTGGCGTGTTTACGTTACTAACCAAACTTCAATTATGCTGTCTCTTGAAAAAGCGGTTTGTTGTTATAGAGACGAGTATTTGACAGAGCGCGGATTTGGTAGACTCAAAGGTTTTCCGCTGTCGTTAACACCAATTTACTTGCAGCGTGAAGACCATATCACTGGTTTGATTAGATTACTTTCTATTGGTTTACGTGTCTTAACTTTATTAGAGTTTCAGGTACGCTCTAGTCTTAAAGAAAATAAAGAAAAGCTTGAAGGTCTTTATACAGGTAATCCTAAACGAGAAACTGCGCGCCCAACTGCTGAACTTATTTTAGCAGCTTTTAAAGAAATTACATTAATCTTAATTGATGCCAAAAATGAAGTTTACGCCCATTTAACTAATCTTTCTACTTTACAGCAGCGAATTCTTGTTTTACTTGGATTTCCAATTACTATCTATACTCAACTCGATGGTCAATCTTTTACTCCTGAGTAGGATAAGAGTTGGGAGATAAAAGTGAAGAGTGTTCTTCACTAATATATTAAACTTTCGACTGCAAAGAAAATATCTGTTCTCACCAACGACGACAAGCGCAAGTTACTATTGAGAGAGAAAAATAAACAAACCTAATTTTTTCAGTCAATGAGAGTACGCGGGCGCCTACCCAGGCAGGCACCGTACATCAGTATGTCTGTCTTGCAGGTGTATTGTGTTCTTTAAAAAACTAAAATACTACTTTGTAATGGATGTCCCTGTTTTATCTAACTCCCTAAAAAATAAGCGAACCGGGAGTAATGACTTGTTAATACAATTTTTGTAGGTGTCATCTATCTTATAGCATAAACTTAATTATCCTATTTTAACGCTTACTGTACACTATAGGATAGCTATTATGTACTGAGCATAACGATATAAGTCTAATGTATGAGTGAATATATATATATTTCACTACTATGAGAGAGGATTTTTCTCTTACTAATATGTGATTAATGGCATTCAAGCCAGGGGAGACAGAGAAAACTACAGTACACAGCGTGTAAAATTTAACTTTAATGTCTCTTCTTAACTTGTCGTTACATAGTTAGGAATTTTGACGCCGACTTACTTACGCAATGCAATTCTCAAGAAGAATAGCATCCGTGCTTTGAATCGCACGCTCAAAATAATATTAATCTATGAATGGTGCCACTCTCCACCTGCCCCGCATTCCCGTGGCAGGAGACAGAATTGAATTAGCTCACGTCTTTTCTGTCGATCCGGATAATGAGTTTATTGTAACTAAAGTTCATCTCTTCCCACATGACCACCAGGGCGCCTGCCATACGCAGCTTGGGTGGTGGTCAAGAAGTTGGAACGGGCAGAAGAGAGTTAATCCAGAACCTGATAACTTAGAATTTTTGTAAGCCTAAGCGGCAGGTGGTTGAAACCTTCTCCATTCATTGAGTTGGTAGCAGTCAAGAAACAGGCAACTTAATAAGCCATATTACGATCAGCCAGATTAAGGTAGTCTTCAATTAGGAAAAACAATTTCAGTAAATCACAAAGTTTTTTAGAAGCTTACCACGTAAGCATTTGAGCAAAACACTAGTTTCCCAATAAACTACCCTTCCTAACCCAGCAGTTTTTTAAAATAACTTAGAGGTGTTATTTTTAATACCTTGCCCTTGACTGCACGCCCGATTACCACGCTCAAAGACATATGTAGGCGAGAGGATTTTTTAGGTGTATAACCTGCTAGGCAAGATAAATATTTTTCAACCCTAATTTGGCAGCATTTGGCAGATGTCCAATCTCTATCCACAGGAAGAGCTATCGAGTATCTTAAATGCAATATAAGTTAGTAAAATATTTGCTTTTCTAGCGTTTAAAGTCAAGACTTAAAATAAATGTCTTTTGAGTGCTGAATTCTAGCCAAGCAGCCTTCTAAAAAGTATGTCAACAAAAAATGAAAAAAACCCCTGATTTGTTTGTTTCAGTATCAAAGACTTCAAAGCATCATATTTTGATAGTTGACGATAACCCAGACAATATTCTTTTACTGCAATTCATGCTCGAAGGTGCAGGATACCAGATAAGCAGTACGATTTATGGAAGGGATGCTCTAGAGATGGTGGAAATTGATACACCTGACCTAATTTTTCTGGATTTAATGATGCCTGACATCAATGGTATTGAAGTGGCAAGTTGTATTCGCAGCAATCCAGACACCCAAGATATACCCATTGTCTTAGTCACAGCTTATAACTTGTACGATCTGGAGGATAAGGATTGTAAGCTGCTGGATGGAATGCTGGCTAAACCAATTGAGGAAAATAAATTATTCTCGCTATTGGATTGCTTGATTAAAGATAAGTAGGTGGGTTGTTCAAGATTACAATTGGGCTTGGGAACTGCTTGAGGGTCAAGGAGAGGGATTTGAAATTGACTCAGGGAGTTGCAGGGTGACCGCCGAGATAACGACTTTCATGGGACACGTTGTAAATAAAGATTGCAGAGTAGCCTTATTTATTTACTAACCTTATTGATTTACTAATTTTCTTAAAAATGATAAAGGGTAAATTTTATTTTCGCACGTAAAAACTAAGCGGATATCCCAAATTATCCCTTACTCTCGCCTATGTTTGACCCAATTTTTGGTTTTGGGGTAATTTATTTTACCCCAAGAACTTAAGTAAAATATTAAGCAAAGCTTGAATGAACAATATATTTATGTTTTATATAGGCAAGTAGCCAAATTTAACACATCCGAGTAATTGTCCCGCGCGCCAAGCCAATGTACGCATCCATTTCGCGATTTTGTCTGTATCACGGACTTTAAAAGATACTACTTCCAACATGAACTCAAGCGGCGCCTTGGTAAAGCTTTTCCATGACATGAGTATTTTGGGAATACCGTAATCTTTGTATTTTTTATACAGCAATGCTTCATATAAACCTACACCTCAAGCGCGCTGACAAATCATCTTGAGGTTTTTTCGCAGTCTGTAATAAACTACTGCTTGCTCTCTTATCCCCAAATATTCTTTACTAATCTAAAAACCCAACACAATCACTCGGCGCCTCGATAAAGGCACCGATAATACGGCAAAATGATACTATTGTTCTTAAATCGCTAATAGTTGGGGGTCTGTCTTCTACTTCCATATCTAATACATTAGAGGCGCTAATTCTAATTGCTTCAACAATACTGTAAGCAGGAGTCCCCGACATAAGGGTAATTGTCTATCGCGGAGTTCCCCGCAATCGCAATGTTACGTCTTCCCACGTGCGCTTCTGATGGTAAAGCAAATTTACACAGAGGCGGTGTAGGTGTTGGTATCGACCTTTGAACTGCGGCTTTAACCATTTCGTACTGCTGAATTCTAAAATTAAATTTAGTTTGCAAGCGAAATATTTCTCATCTGATCTACTTTGGGCGCATTAGAATAAATAAAATCTATCAAAAAGATAAACAAAAATATTTGATTTTATCGAACAGAGATTATATCGTTAGATTTGAATACTGGTATAGGTAGCTAAAAAAACAGCTATCCATCGCTGTTAGTGCAATTTCATATATAAATGCTTATGGAGCTATCGAGCAAGTCCGAGTACGCGCTTCTAGCCCTATTTGAATTGGCTAGTTGCTACGATAGCGGCGAGCCTTTACAGATTCAAGAGATTGCGAATGCTCAAGATATACCTAAACGATATTTAGAACAATTATTAGCTAGCTTGAGGCGTGGAGGATTGATTAAAAGCACGCGGGGGGTTCGGGGTGGTTATGTTTTGGCAAAAGACCCGCGACACATGAAAGTTTTTGATGCAATTAAATGCATTGAAGGAACAGATATAGCTTCGTCGTCGGATGCTAATTCCGACTGCTCAACTACATCTGGTGTAATCAAGTACGTATGGAAGAAAGGATGCTCTGCACTTTACTCAGTCTTGGAGGACTATACACTGCAAGACCTTTGTGACTTGCAGGAGAAAAAATCAACCGCAACGTTGATGTACTATATCTAAACTAAGACCTCTTATATTCGGTCTGGAGCAAGAAACTTCAAACTACAGGAAGTTTATCGGCATCCATATCTTTTTCTACAAACAGGTAATCAAAAATTTAGTTATATATAGTTCAGTACATGGGTATAGTATGTCTTCTACGTATTGTAAATTATGACTTTGATAGCAATTATTGGTTTTAAGCCTAATTTCCATAATTTCATGTCGATACAGTATAAAAATTAGTTTTAAATTTGTTGTTTAAATAATCTAGAAGCACGTAATTTCAATATGAGCATAGTTACGCCTGTAATTAATGCACCAAATATTAAGTCTCCTAAACTAAAACTCTTGCCACTATACATTACTAAAACTATTTCTAATATCAGAGAAGGTAATATGATCGCAAATAATAGTAATAATCTGTTAAAAGTATACCTTTTTTTTATTAGGATACTTAGAAACCCTAAATAAATTCCCAAAGGGATAAAAGTTAGTCCGTAATAAACGATTTTTTGCTCTCTTGGAATTAGTTCTAATAAATTAAAAGAGTAAGAATTTTTTAATTGATCTATATAAACATGAACTGTTGCTTTTGAATAAGTAATAATGATATTGTGGAAATTTGTATCCGTAAAAATGCTAGAAACATTAAGCTCTATATGGGCACCATTTTCTCCAGTAATTGATGTTCGTATCCGTAAGCTTAAATTAGTTTTCTGCTGCCCTAAAGTAAAATTGCGGTTTAAAGGATTTCTTGAAAGTGAAATTATACGTGCAGGGCCAGTTTGGTTTGTATTACTTGTAGCCACAGTAGTAAATACTGTCAATTCAGATGTTTTACGTATCCTTTTATTTAATAGAGTTGGAGGGGTTTGTGTTTTAAACCAATGACCAGGACTTAAAATAACACCTTTTTCATCTTTAACATCTTTAATATTTGATAAACTTTCTTGCGGTAATAGTTCAGGCGTTTGTCCAGTAATATCTTGAAAAATATTGTTATTAGTTAACTTGTAGTCAGCTAACCAATGTTTTTGAGTAGTATCTAAATTACTTTTATTGTCTAGTAATTGTGAAACCTGGCTTTGAGAAAATGCTCTATCAGCAATTTGAATTTTTGCAATATATCCATTCCAAGGTCTATCACCTGTATTTTCATTACCCAGTAATAGCGGATGATTTAAACTCCAATTATTTAGATTAGTTGTACTCTGCCATAATATTGATATTAAAAAACAAATAAGTATATACCCAACAAAGAATAATGTAATTTTTCTAATAGAATTACTGAATTTACTATTCTCTATACTTGATAAAATATATAATAAGTTTTTGGAATCCCACAAATAAAAGCAAATTATGCCAATCATTCCACCAATTGTGTTGTTTACAATATCAGCAGGTGTTGGTGTTCTAGAAGATAAAAATATTTGTAAAACTTCAACCAGTGATGATAATGCCGTACTAATAAGTGTTACTATTAAAAATTTACTGAAAAAATTTAGTTTTTTTCTCTGCAAGACAGCAGTAGAACTAAAACCTAAAGGCATAAACAATAAAATGTTATTTACAAAATCTTCAAAAGAACTACTATTGTCGAAGCTTGCAATAATATATTGCAGAGAAAAAGTATTTGGAAAAGAAAAATTGAATGGGTACAGCGTAGCTATTAATACTGCTGAAGCACTAAGGATTACTAAGGTGAAATTTTTCATGGGTATTAATTTGTAGAAAAATATATTCGAGTAGTCATTCGATTTTGATTCATAGTTACTAATCCTGTTAGTTTTGGGGTAATTTATTTTACCCCAAAAACTCAAGTAAAACATCAATTACCGCTTGAATGAACAATATATTTATGTTTTACATAGGCAAATAACCAAATTTGACACATCCGAGTAATTGTCCCGCACGCCAAGCCAATGTACGCATCCATTTTGCGATTTCGTTTGTATCACGGACTTTAAAAGATACTACTTCCAACATGAACTCAAGCGGCGCCTTAATAAAGCTTTTCCATGACATGAGTATTTTAGGTATACCGTAATCTTTGTGTTTTTTATACAGCAATGCTTCATATAAACCTACACCCCAGGCACGCTGACAAATCATCTTAAAATTTTTTCGCAGTCTATAATGAACTACGGCTTCCGACACTTGCTGTATCTTAGTTCCTTGTTCTTGAATACACCAAGAATAGTCTATATCTTCAATCATTACAAAATTTTCGTCAAATCCACCGACAGCTTGATGAACTGCACGCTTCACACCCATATTACAACTGATTGCAAAGGGTAAGTATGGATTTTCAATTATACAAAAACCATCTGGTGAGCCATAATTTGTAACTACCCAAAGCTCATTTAGTTTATCGTATAAACTACGACCAGTAACAAAATCAGATTTTGTCAGCGCTTCACCCATTGCTGCAACCCAACCAGGCGCCACTTCGTCGTCCGCATCGCAAAATGCCAGTGCTTCAGAAGTTGCAACACTGGCGCCGACGTTACGAGCATACGCAGGGCCTCGTTTAGCTCCGGCATCAACTATCCGCAAAGAAGGTATTTTCCTTTTGAATAACTCAACAATTGCAACAGTATTATCTGTTGACCCGTTGTCAGCAACTATTACTTCCCAAGGTTGTGACCATTTTTGATTTGCAAGCGCTTCGAGTTGGATAGCGATTGTACTTGCTGCATTATAGCAGGGGATAATTACACTTAATTTCATCGCGGTGAGTGAGTTGGTAATGTTTTAAATGAATTAGTGATTAGTGCGCGTTGGCAGGGCACATTTATTAGTTGCGGCAACTGCGCCATAAATATCAAAATTGCTAGGGCATTTACAAACCCAATCATTACAGCGCGCGGAACATACTTAAGCTTGGAACCTAAGCGAAGCCGAGCAAAAATAATTTGGATAATGCCAGTTAAAACTGTTGCTGCAAATAGATAATCTAACCCATGTTGTTTTACCAAAGTAATCATCAGCAACGCCATTGCGCCTGTGGCAGCTGAGATCAAACCTGGTCGTCCACCGACAAAAGCTGTAATTACTGCAATAGAAAAGGAAGCATATAACCCAACTTTCGGGTCTACACCAGCAATGATAGAAAAGGCTATTGCTTCTGGAATTAGCGCTAAGGCAACAAGAGTTCCTGCTAAAATATCTGCCTTAACATTGGAAAACCACTCTCGACGTACCATTTGAATGTTCAACTTATCCTCCAATTCCATCATTAAATAAATAGCAAACAGTATTAGTTAATATTTTTGATAATCAAGCAATGATAACCATCATAAATATCATTTTTTTGAAATTATTTACATATATCAACTTTGATTGTTTACAAAACTCTTTAAATCAAGTAGACCTTTTACTAATCGGCTCAATTTATCAGCTAATAGCCATTCTAAAGTAAATATGTACACACCATACTCTCTTGCTAACATGTAACATTCTTCATTAGCAGTATCAGTAAGCAAAATCAAAATAATATTTGCGGCACTACAAGTATGATTGCGAAGCAATTTTAAAAAGATATCAGCATCTACTTTTAATGCTTGAACATTAAAAATTAATAAACTGGGTATGATGTTTTTGGTTATCTCTAAACCTACTTGAGCATTGCTTTCAAAAATAATATCAAATTCATTTAACAGAGATTTTTTAATTAAAGTTTGATAATCAGGATTATCTTCAATAATTAAAATTTTTCCTAAACTAGTTTTCGGACTTGTCTGTTCTTCTTGTTTAAGCATTTCAATTAGCTGCTAGTTTTTTACGACTTTTCAGTAATAACATAAACGGTCGCTCAATTGTCAAATAGAACACATACGCAAATGCTAACGATATTGTTATACCTACTGTGTAAAGGGTAATTGCAAATGCAGTAGGAGATATATTAAAGCTGGTAAGTAATTGCCGTAGTAATGTGATTATTGGAGCATGAGTCAGGTATAAGCTGTAAGAAAAAGCTCCTAATTTTAGAATTACAGGATTCTCAAGTATTCGCAAAATAATATGTCTTTTTCTATCGCTCAAAATAATTTTAGTACAATCAACTATTAAACAAGCGGCAGCAATACCAGCAAAAGACTCGTATATCCAAGCTGGTATTCCTAATTTATTCCACTCTGTGAAAATTGCAATCGCAGCAAAAACTATTGATAGCAGGCGCCAAGGTAAAGAGTTTCTTAGCTTCACCAAAAAAGGTGCCTGTGAAAATATAATTTCTGCTGCTAGCATTCCAAGAGTAAATGAACCCATTAGCCAAGGATGACTTACATCCATATAGCCATTAAAAAAATAGTGAGGTATGACTCCAAGAAACAAAGCAGTTCCTATCGCTGCTATCCAACCATAACGGCGCCTAATTGGTAAAAATAATAGAGGAAACAAAAAGTAGATTTGCCATTCTAGTGCCACACTCCATAATGGGATATTGAGCATGTAAGTTTGGGGATTAGTTGTAAAGTTTTGAACCAAAAAAACATGTAAAAGTACGTCCGTTATAGAAAAATGAGGAGAGAACATATCTTTATTGAGCATTTGCCATTGAAAAGTTGTAAATCTCTCCAGAACTAATATGCCCCAACTAAGCAAGCAGCAAAATAAAATCACTGCGTACAATGGTGGTATAATCCTTCGCGCTCTACGCTTAAAATAATCAGATAAAGTCCCAGGAATATAACCTGCACCAGACCTTGCCACTGGTATCATCAAGCAGTATCCAGACAGAACAATAAAAACTACAACGCAGAACGAACCGTACCTAACTAGCTTTGTTGGTATATTTATCCACTGAGGTAAATTTTCTCCTTGATATAGCCAAAGGTGAGTAAGTAGCACATAAAAAGCAGCGATACCACGCATTCCATCTAGAAAATGAAGACGAAATTTTCGTTCATCAAAAATTGCTGTCTGAATAGAGTTTTCAGTCATAATTTACACTCTTAAAAATTATTTATAGTTTTTTGGTATTAGTGTTTTTTTGAAAAATAGCATCTTGTAATTTTCTTTTTTGAAGAAAATTTGACATGAATGGTCTTTCAAACAACAGGTAGAAAGGGTAAGCAAAAAGTAGTGATGCGATTGTACCTAGCAGATAAGATGCAGTCGCAAATGTACCAGCAGGTAATTGTAAGTTGAATAAACCGTAACGGACTAATGAAAGTATTGGACCATGAGTTAGATATAAACTATAGGAAATAGTTCCTAAGTCTACTGCCAGAGGATGCTCAAATATTTTTAAAATTAGAGGCGCCTTTTTACCATCAGTGATAAACTTTGTACAGTAAATAAATAAGCAAGCGCTTGCTATTCCAAAAAAGCTATGACCTATCCATATATGTAATCCGAGTTTTCTCCATTCAGTTATAAAAGCAACAATAGTAAATACAATACTCAAGGCACCCCAAGGTAGAGAGTTTCTCATACTTGCTAATTTTGGTTTAGTTGAAAACCCAATTTCTGCTGCTGCCATTCCTAGAGCGAATACTCCAAGATACCAAGGTGAAGCCGACTCAAACAACCCATTTAATAGATATATCGGTAAGAGACTAATCACAAAAGCTGTGATTACAGATGCAAGCATTCCAAAACGGCGCCAAACTGGTAGTAATATTAATGGAAATATAAAGTAAATTTGCCACTCTGTCGCAACACTCCACATGGGTGGGTTTATAGTCATGTGAGTGACAGGACTAAGATTATGAACCAATAGTAAGTGAGACAATACATCAATAAATGTAAATTTTGGAGAGAATGGTCCTTCTCCTGCAATCTCATTCCATCGAAATTCACTCACATTCTCCAGTAAAAATACTGCAAAAGCTAGTAATAAACTAAACAGTAAAGCTGCATAGTAAGGTGGTAAAATTCGACGAGACCGACGTTTAATATAATCAACCAGAGTACCAGAAATATGACCACTCTGAGAACGCGATACAGGAAGCATTAAAACATAACCAGATAAAGCTATAAAAATTGCTACAGCAAATCCTCCGTATCTCAGAGTTTTTCCAAACAGTGACCAGAATAGAGGTAATGTCGTTCCTATTTCTGGCTCGATATGGACAAGTACCACATATAAGGCTGCAAGTCCACGCAAACCGTCCAAATAATGAAGACGCAGCCGAGAAGATTTTTCCATAGGCTTATTCATTGATTTATTCTCCAACTAAATTAGTAGCTAGTTACGTAGATGCAACTACTGGTAGTTGATGTGCTTACTAGATGAATAAGCAACGTACTCTCACTCAGAATGTTTCTACACTCGTTAAGAATTTACTTAAAGGCTTTCTGGACAACCAGCAAACTTTTCTAACAGTTCATCAATTATGTTGCAGTTTGAGTCTCTCCAAATCTCAATAATGTGTTTTTGTAACCAAGTAGAGTTAATGGTTATATTTTCATGATATCTACATGTCAATACTCTATTCTCTGGTGGTTCTATTTCTATTAATTGGGGGTTATCTTCACGCGAAGAAGTGCCTTTTTCCCATCCGTTAGGAGTTAGATGCCACTCAGTCCATTCATTTATACTATTGGAATTTGGAAAGTAAATATTCATACATTTTCCTCTCTAAAAAACTTATACAGTAATCTTTAAGATGAATCTATCGTAATTAATTCATAATTTGTTTAATTACATTTGCAGTTGGTAAGGTTAATTCATGATTTGTTATTCTACTCCTGATTACTTTTGCTGGTACACCTACTGCAACTGAGTAAGGGGGAATATCTTTAGTGACTACTGAACCGGCACCAATGACACTTCCTCTCCCAATAGTCACTCCGTCAAGAAGCGTTACTGAATGTCCAAGCCAACAGTCATCTTCAATAACAATGCCTTTGCGTGTAACACCTTGCAAGGCAATGTCTATAGTTAAGTCTGAAAAGATATGGTTGTTAGCGTATATACCTGACTTTGCGGCAATCATGCAGGATTTTCCAATTTTGATATTTCCGAGACCTGCGATAGAAACATAAGGACCAAGAAGGACACCATTATCAATCAATATTTGAGTATCATTTAACGCCTGAAAAGTTACACCTTGATTAATTTGTACTTCTGAACCAATAGAAATACGATTGTTGTCGTGCCCAGATGCATCAATATGCACTCCTCTGCATATAGAAGTATAATCGCCTATTTCTATATTTTTTAGTTCAATAAATTCAACACCCTCTTGAATATAAACTTTTCGACCAATTTTGCCAAAAACTAAGCGATATACTAACCTTCTTAGGTTTGAGCCTACACTTCGTAAGGGAATACTCCCAAGTAAAGTTGTTAGTAAAACCTCTAGATAATGATGTAATCCCTTTTTAAAATTATTATTCATGCGAGTACTCCATTAAGATTTAGTTAATAAATTTAATTATCAGAAAATTTCAATTGGTATTTTTGTCTGCTTTCAATTACTTTTGCTGGGGTGCCCGATACCTTTGAATAAGGCGGAATATCTTCGGTAACAATTGAATTAGGGCAAATAACACTACCTTTACCAATAGTCACTCCATTTAGAACGGTTACTCCATGCCCAAACCAACAATCATCTCCAATAATAATTCCTTTTTTAATTACAGAGTTATATGTGGTGGTATTCATATTCATGTCGCTAAAAACATGATGTGAAGTAAAGATTCCCGAATGATCTCCTATAAAACAATCTCTACCTATTTTGATATTTTCTTGTCCAATTATACAAACATTATTACTAATTAATGTATTCTCACCAATACAAATATTAGTAGCATTTAATGCCTTGATATTAACTCCTTCATATAGGACAACTCCGTCTTTTATATAAATATTGTTATTCATTCCTCTGGCATCAATATTAACTCCTTTCAAAATATGTACAATCTCACCGATTTCGATGCAGCTAGTACCAAAGAAATTGGCGCCTTCTTGAATATAAACTGAATTACCCATCCGCTTAAAAAGGCTTTGATAAATTAAACTTCGCAGTTTTATACCTAATATAGTTGGAATCCTACTTAAAAAAGTAGTTAATATTATTTCTTTATCAGGATAGTAAACGTTCATGTGTTTTCCTCACTACAAATAAAACTTGTTTAGCTGATTAAAGCACACGAGTAAAACCGCATTGCTTTCGTTACGCATTTTGTTGCTGCTATACCTTTACTAATTATTTTTTTTAGCTTGAATCAATGAATTCTAGTACGCTCATTAATATTGAACAAGCTTTAATTAAAAAGCATGACATATAGAATTCCTATTCATGATTAAAAAAACTATATATTTGAAAAGTAATTTTTCAAGCTATAAGCTGAGGTCGGCTAGCTATCAAAGCTTAGTTGCAAATATATGACTATTTTGTTCTTATGTTTTGATTTATTTTTACCACTATTGCCAAATCTCAATCAAATTCAATATCGGCCACATTAGCAGGAGATACTTGTATAAAAAATATCAGTATCTATCTATATATTGAATTTGAAATCAACTTACTGAGTAGTAATTATAAAATCACTCATAAGTACACTAACTTAATTATTAAGTTAGTTAAACACCGAAAATACTGATTTTACTTTAACAAGTTGCTAACCAATAACTATCCAATAACACTGTAATAGCTATTTTGTTAGTACTAAATTATTAGTAAATTCTCACTATCTGCCATTCTAATTATTCGCGTGTTTCTAGCCTTTTGGCAATACAAGTATACTATTAATTTTAATGCAAGAGCAAAAAACAAAGGTATAAAAGTACTGTCTGCAACAGTGAAATCTGTAAATTTGAATACTAGTATATCAGTATTGACCCATTAGACATACATTCTTCAGTTACAATCCACTTTTAGGTGTCAAACTTCCCTATTATTAAGCTTTAGATATTCCAAGTAGCGATTCGCAACTTGAACAACAAAAATGTCACAAAAGCTACATCCTTATAAATATCTGAAAACTTTGCTCGTATTAAAATTACTAGGGTGGAGTCTCGCCTACTTCAGCCATTTCGTTGAAGTTTACCATCGGCGCAAACATGTAAGCACTCCCCCGATTTCGATGGCGGCTTTGCTGTATGTAGTTTTTAGAGGCTGTTAGTATATTCATAGCAATCACGGTGGGTCAGACCTTTGAGCTACCTTTTTGCCCTTTAAATCTGAAGAGTTTACATTTATTCCTGCAATTAAGACTAACATAATCATTTTAAAGTAAGTGTAAATTATTTAAATTATTTATAACGTTTTGATGAAATTATAGTATATTCATTTACTTCTTGAGAGGTATCTAGGCATTTAGCTATCTTCTGGTAGTTTACGTGTTGATATGAAGTAAATAGTCAAATGACTGATATTATATAACAATTTGTTGCGGCAGACAATAAATTAAAGCTAAATCGCTTACCCTTGCTCTGAGCTGTAAGCTTAAAAAGCTCAGGCTTTTGGCAAAATTTGTCCTGCCTCTGAAATAGTTAGCCTGAATGTATTTGATAATTTAGTAAATAACCTTGTATAATTGGCGAATAATACGAAGGCAAATTTGGGACTTTCACTCTGTGAGCAACCCTTGTGCTAAGAAATTCCGCCAAAATAGTCTAAAAGTCAGCAATCAGTGTCCACCTTAGATTGGCCTACTAATATATATAAGTGTATAGCATCATAATTGTATCCCTCTTAAGCTTGTTAAGACGCTCTCCACAGTCATAGCCTACGAGCATCTCAGAGCAGCAGTCAGTAGACTCTATTGCAAAAGAAGTATAGCGTCATAAAAACGGGAGCTATTAACTCTTACCAGGGTACACGTAAAACAACACTTACCGAAAAGCTTCTACTCTAGAAAGGCGCCATTCAATGTGCAGGTGCTTTTAATAGAAATACTAGTAATGAATTACTCTATGAGTACGTAGTAGAAGTGGTTATAAAACTTTGAAACTGTCTCGATAACAAATAATTAAGGATTAAACAACTATGACAGTACAAAATCAACTCAACATTAATCAAACGGTGCTTGCTTCACCCACAACTTTGTCAAGAATAATCGAGTTAAACATGACTAATTTGGTTGGATGGATTCCCCGTCCACTTGGTATTCTATTGCGAAGACTCGCTTACTCTTTAATACTGAGTCGTGTAGGTAAAAGGCTTTACATCCAAGCCGGAGTAGAGTTTCTTGGAGCCTGTCTGATTGAAATTAGCGACGATGTTAAAATTCTGCGAGATGCACGCTTTGATATGAGGGCGCCAAACAGCTTACTGCGTATTGGTAATCAAGTTTGTATTGATCGTGGAGTTGATATCAGAGCTACTGTTTCTGACTGTTTAATTGATATTGGCGATAATTCTTATATCGGTCCTTACGTTTGTATGGCTGGACCTGGTTTCATCAAAATTGGCAAAGGATGTGCAATTGCATCTCATACAAGCATTTACGCTAATAATCATAGAAAGGATGGCTTGACTCGTGAAGGAATTGAAATTCAAGATTCTTGTTGGATTGGCTCTGGGGTCAGAATATTAGATGGAGTGACTATTGGTAAAGGAAGTGTAATAGGTGCTGGAGCAGTGGTTAATAAAGATATTCCACCCTTTTCCATAGCAGTTGGAGTTCCCGCAAAAGTTATTAAAGACAGCACAGATGCTGGCACAGCTTAATTACTTGATACTCATAGGTTTACTAAGTTCTTTTTCTCCACGCTTCTTGATGACTCGCGCGGGGGCACCCACTGCAACTGAGTAAGGAGGAATATCTTTTGTTACCACAGAATTGGCGCCAATTACACAACCTTGGACGATAGTGACTCCATCCAATACCTTAACTCCAGAACCTAACCAGCAGTCATCTTCAATAATAATTCCCTTACGAGTTACTCCTTGCTCTCTAATCGGTAACTCCAAATCAGCAAAGTTATGATTATTCGCAAATATTCCTGACTGTGCTGCAATTAAACAGTTTCTACCAATTTTGATGTTTCCGGGGCCAGCAATACAAGTACCTGGCCCAATAAAAGTATCTTGATTGATATGAATAAACGTGCTGTTTAGCGCTCCTATATTAACGTTACGCTCAAGAACTACTCCATTTTCTAGACAAATTTTATTATTTTTATTCTCTAAACAAACTTTATTATTGCTATAACCTCTTCCATCTAAACAAACGCCTTTAAAAATATATACACCATTGCCAATTTCAATAGAACTAGTTCCAGAAAATTCAACACTGTCTTGAATATAAACAGAATTTCCTATACGTGCAAAAATCGCACGGTATAAAATATTTCTTAACTTAACACCTAAGAAAATTGTAGGTATATTCCCAAAAAACGTTATTAAAAAAAGCTCTTTAAAACGTTCACATTTGTAAATAAATTGAAATTTATTCATGGCTATATTCTCTTCAATAACTAAAATTGTGAACTTGATGAAAAATGTAGATAGGGCACCAAAATCTTTCAAAACAATGATTTCACCAGCTAATGCAGGTTGAATTACATTGTTAAACTATATTTTTAATTCCAGATTAAATGCAAAAATATAGAGACAATGGTGCTTACTCAAAGAACAATTTTGCTCTTTGAATAGATGTAACATACAGATATTATTAAATTGCTAGGCGTAAATGTTGTGCCAGTTCCAAGCGATTGGGATGAGACCTCAATAGTAACTGGATACTGGTTTCTCAATTCTGATGCCAACTGGGAACCTCCCTCTGATTTAAGTGCATTTATAGGACAAGGTTCTGCCCCTATTTATATTGGTTTTGGTAGTATGGCATCCCAAGATTCGCGTCGAACCACGTGCCTTGTCCTCGAAGCAGTACGACAGTCAGGTCAGCGGGCAATTCTAGCAACAGGGCGGGGAGGTTTATCGTATGAAGAAATTCCCAACAATGTCTATATGCTAAAATCTGCACCACATGATTGGCTTTTTCCTCGGTGTGCTGCGGTGGTTCATCATGGAGGGGCAGGAACGACTGGCGCCGGATTAAAAGCTGGAAAACCTACAACTATTTGTCCATTTTTTGGCGACCAACCCTTCTGGGGAAGACGTGTTTTTGAATTAGGTGTAGGTTCCTATCCAATTCCTCAGAAACAATTGACAGCAGAAAAGTTAGGACAGACGATTCGAGAGGTAATTGCAGATTCAGAAATGCGCCAACGGGCTGAAGTATTAGGAGAAAAGATTAGGGCTGAGAATGGAGTGACTCAAGCAGTTGGTTTAATTAAAGAGAAATTATCACTCTGTGATAATTAGTTTATTCATTGATGGGAGCAAATTTATACCGAGTAAACTTGTCTAGAGCAGATTTGTCAGCAGCTAATCTTACGAAGCTAATCTGATTTTTACAAAACTGCACGATACAATCCTAAATAAAGCAAATCTAACTGGAACTGTTATGCCTGATGATATAACAGGTTAATCGTGATTTTATTTTTCTGTGAATTTGAAAAAAGATGTTCAAAAATACGCAAATTTATATAGTATAAAATTTTAATACGGAATAATTACGGCTCACTTATTAGAATCAAAAGATGGGGAATTTCTTGTAATTTCTTCGATTTGACCAACTTCAAATATTAATATAAAAGGGCGCCCCATTTCTTTTGTCAAAAATTGTTCTACTAATCTTACTTGCGTAGGTGTTACAGGTTCTTTTGCTCGAACGCTTAATCTAACTTGTGGGGGATTGGTTAACCAATCAGTATCAGTTTTAAGTAAAGATAAGCGTTGAAATGTTAAGGTTTTGTTAAGCAATACCTTTTTAATACTATTTTCTAAGCGTGCTTGTTGAACTAATCTACTAAAGCTAGATAAAGTTGTTCTTCGTCGCCAATAACATATATATTCTCTTTAACAATTATTTGTTGAGATATTGCTACATTAGTTTCAACAGCTAGAAACGCCAGTTCCTCAACTAAATCGCTAATTAAATCATTCAAACAACAACGATGATGTTTACTAATTTGTTGTTTTTGCTCTATTATTGCTAACAGTAACAAATCTCCAACTAATTGTGAAAGCCGACAATTTTGGCGTTTCAAAACATCTAAAATTTTGCTAGAAGCTGCATCAGTCCCATGTAGCCTAATTGCAGCTTCAATGGTGGAGTGTATTGCTGCTAAAGGCGTGCGAAACTCATGGGCAGCATCGGCAGTAAACTGCTGTATTTGTTGATAAGAAAGATATACAGGTTGCATAGCTTTACCTGCTAGCCACCAACTTGATAAACTAATAAAAATAATCTCAATCGGTAATCCGAACAATAATGTTAACCTTAAAAAAGCAAGATTTTGGTCTAAATCGTTCAGACTGCGACCCACTTGCATATAGCCAGAAATTTGGTTTTGAGTATGTAAAGGCAAACTAATTTGGCGATAAGGAATACCATAAGAATCTCTTAGAGTTTGCCAGCGTTTTGATAATGAGGTTATTGGTATTTTCTTTTGTATACTTGTTTTAGCAATTATTTTTCCAGAATTTTCTAATAAACGCATGTAGTAATTAACTGAGCCTACCGTTTGTGCTATTGGCTGCCCAATAACGGTTGTTCTTTCTACACAATTTGTTTGATTGACACATATTTCTAAAGAAAGTTCTTTAGCAAGTTTATTTAAACTTTGTGGTTGTTGCCAAGCAGGTTCAATACTTTTATGAAGTGTGTTTGCGACAGACTCTAAGCCTTGGTCTATGGTATTACGATAAATATGAGCAACTACATGATATACTCCTAAACTAGATAACCCGAGTATACCACCCATTACAAGTGCATACCAAGCTGCTAAACGTAAGCGAGTTAGACGGAAAAGTGGATTGCTTTCCATACTTGAGTTATAAGTTATAAGTGTGCCTTACTTTTCAAACATGAAGACGGTAGCCGACTCCATAAATAGTTTCAATTAAAGATTCACTATTTTCTTCTCCTAACTTGCGTCTAAGTAAACGAATTTGTGCTGCTACCACATTGCTAACTGGTTCTGCCCCAATTTCCCATAATTGATTGATAATTTGGTCACGACTAATAATTTGGTTTGGATGTTTCATAAAATATTCTAATAATTGAAACTCTTTAACTGTTAATGAAAATACTTGCTTTTCACCATGAGGATACTGACGAGTAATTTCATGAGTGCTGTAATTTAACATCAAGCAACCCACCTGAAAATGTCTAGATTGAATTTGAGGCGCCCGTCTTCGTAATGCCCGTAACCTTGCCAACAATTCTGCCATATCAAACGGCTTAACTAAATAGTCATCAGCGCCGCTATCTAAACCGATAATTTTTTCTTCCATCCGGTCTTTTGCAGTTAATATCAGTACTGGTAAAGACAGGTTTTGCTTTCGCAACCACTTACATAAGTCTAAACCAGAGACTCCTGGTAGCATCCAATCAAAAACCGCCAGCGTGTACTCAGTCCACCCATGTTCTAAATATTGCCATGCCTGGGTGCCATCGAGAAACCAGTCAACTACATATGCCTCATCGCTGAGGACATCTTTAATTGCGGCGCCTAAATCTGGTTCGTCCTCAACTAATAGAAGTCGCATAATCAACCTTTGCTTACCACTGCGTTCAAACTCTCTATAAATAGCTTTTCACTTCATTGTGAAAAAAATATGAAATTTCTATTGTACTTAAGATAGAAGTGTTAATAACTGCGTAGCTTTTAGCTTCTATACAAAAATGAAATCAAAATGAAATTTTTTTATTTATTAAGGTATAAAAGCTAATTATATCAGTAGTTAGAAGCGCACGCTACAGCTATTCCATATATTGAACGTAACACCTAACATAGAAGCACGATTGCTGGGAAAATCTCATATCGGTAATAATATGACACAACTTTGGCTATGGATTGCCTTTATTGGCATGGTATTTGGCTGTATTTATTTTGGCTTGAAAGCGACTGCCATGAGGCGCAAGGAAGGAATGGAATTTCCCCTTGAAAGCTTCTTTATCACACTTTGGGCAGCAACGCTTTATCTGACAATGATTTTGGGTGAGACAGTAAGTCAAGTTAATGGTCAAACAGTTTATTGGGGACGCTACGTAGACTGGGTAGTTACAACCCCATTACTCTTGCTCGAATTAGGTGTTATTGCTGGACTACGCCCCAAATTAATTGTAGGCGTAATGGGTGCAGATATTTTTATGATTTTGACTGGCTTAGTAGCAACTCTTGAGGCAAGCCCTTTCAGCGCGAACTAGTGTACTATAAGTACTCAGCCTGAAACTCGCATTCTTGGGTGACTACCAAATTAAGTTTTTTGCTTATCCATACAAATTTATGTGTACGCATATTAAAAATGGTCAATATGACACCAATAAAATTGTTCGGTTTTTAGCAGCAATTTGTTCTATTACTTGCTCGAATAAGAATTTAAATAAATCTGCTGGTAGAGTATTAAGGCGCCCTCGATAATGCTTGCCGACTTATCTTTGTTGTCTCGACCCACATCAAACCTTCATGTTCTAGCAGACGTAATACATCCGTAAGATACTGTACCTATCTATACACTATACTTAAGATGATTGCTGCCATTACGGGTAGGGTCAAAAGTCGAGAGCGCAGCTTGCGCTCCTTATCTTTTAAGCTTTTAAGGTTGGCAAATGTCCGTGGATTGAGCAACTCAAAAAGTCGCGCTTCTATTTCTTCGCTCGCTGGCGCCGACACTGAAAGATCGATGGCGAAAATCCGGATTTCCTTGTTTTTTGCGTGGTTTACTCATGGCTTCTCCTACACCCTTGTGTTGAGTTAACCATGTGTTTGCACCCTCGCTTGACAGTACTCTATTTTTCGCGCACTTGACACCAATCGCGTCCTCACCCGTCCGGTGGGTCAGGGCGGGCAAGGAAGCCATTGGTGTCAAGTTAAGCTCAAACTCGTTAAGTCAATGAGTAATTATGCTTAAAAATTAGGTTTCAAACGAACAAAAAACGAACTTTTTAAGGCGCCACGAATGCTTTATTTACCTGTATCGGTCTAAAATGCCGTATGAGACCAAGAAAAAAGTTCGTATTTATACCTCGTTATCAACAAAACCTCTGATTGACAAATGGGTTTAAACCTTAAGTTGACACCAATGGCAAGGATGCCCACCCCACAATAGAATTTTGGAGATTTTTTTTATTTGGAAGTCCCTAAGTAAATTAATTGGCTGATTTGGGAATACTAAGTGTGAAAGCATTAAGGATGAACACAGTATGTTTAGCACCCAAGTTAGTATTCCCGGTTATCAAGTTAGTAAAGAAATTTACAACGGTTCTCGAACCGTGGTGTATCAAGGATATCGAGAAAGCGATCAAAAACCAGTAGCAATTAAAGTACTGAAAAATCCTTATCCAAATTTTAACGAATTGCTACAGTTCCGCAATCAATACACCATTGCCAAAAACCTTAAATTCAGCGGAATCATCCAGACCTATAGTTTGGAACCATACGAAAATGGTTATGCATTGGTTACTGAAGATTTTGGGGGAGTTCCCATCAAAGAGTATTTTGCTTCGCGACAAATTGAATATATTACTCATTTACAAGAATTTTTACACACTGCGATATCTCTATGTGACATTTTAGAGACTCTTTATCAGCAGTACATTATTCATAAAGATATTAAGCCAGCCAACATTTTAATTAATCCAGAGACCAAACAAGTTAAATTAATCGACTTTAGTATTGCTTCTTTACTTGCAAGAGAAAGCCAAGAAATTAAAAGTCCTAATGTTTTAGAAGGAACTCTCGCTTATTTATCCCCCGAACAAACTGGAAGAATGAATCGTGGGATTGACTACCGCAGCGATTTTTATTCTTTGGGAGTAACATTTTATGAATTACTGACTGGAGAGTTGCCATTTAAGTCAAATGACCCAATGGAATTGGTGCATTGTCATATTGCAAAAACACCTTCGTTCTTAAATAAAAATGAAGAAATGCCTGAAGCTATTTCTGATATCGTTATGAAGTTAATGGCCAAAAATGCTGAAGATAGATATCAAAGTGTTTTCGGATTAAAGTATGATTTAGAACAATGTTTGTATCAAATTAAAGCAAACAAAAAAAATAGATATTTTGAAATTGGTAAAAGAGATATTTGTGAAAGATTTAGTATTTCAGAAAAATTATATGGTCGAGAGAAAGAAGTTGAACAACTAATAGAAGTATTTGAGAGAGTATCAGCAGGAAATAGCGAACTAATGTTAGTCGTTGGTTTTTCTGGTATTGGAAAAACCGCAGTAGTATCGGAAGTTCATAAACCTATTATTAAACAACGTGGATATTTTATTAAAGGTAAATTTGACCAGTTTAACCGTAATATCCCTTTCTCGGCATTTGTACAAGCTTTCCGAGATTTAATGGGGCAATTATTAACAGAAAGTGATAAACAACTACAACAATGGAAAAGCAAAATTCTGACAGTATTAGGAGATAATGTCCAAGTAATTATTGAAGTAATTCCCGAATTGGAAAAAATAATTGGTCAACAATCACCTGCACCAGAACTATCGGGTAGTGCTGCACAAAATAGATTTAATTTACTTTTTCAAAAATTTCTTCAAATATTTACTCAAAAAGAGCATCCGTTAGTAATATTTTTGGATGATTTACAATGGGCTGATTCAGCTTCATTACAACTAATGCAATTATTAACTATTGATAATCATCAAGGATATTTACTATTAATTGGTGCATATCGAGATAATGAAGTATCGACCTTTCATCCTTTAATGTTGACATTGGATGCAATTGGTAAAAAAAAGGCAATTATAAATAAAATTATCCTTCAACCTCTCAGTCAAATAAACTTAAATCAACTAGTCGCGGATACGTTAAAATGTACGGAGGAGTTGGCTTTTTCTCTTTCACAATTAATTTATAGAAAAACTAAAGGTAATCCTTTTTTTGTTACTCAATTTTTCAAGTCATTACATCAAGATGCGCTGATTGAATTCAACTTCAAAGAAGGATGCTGGCAATGCGATATTTCCCAAATAAATCAAAAAACACTCACAGATGATGTCATTCATTTTCTGGTTATTCAATTAGAAAAATTACCAGAATCTACTCAACGAGTATTAAAATTTGCTGCTTGTATTGGCAATCAATTTGATTTAGAAACATTAGCGATTATTTGTCAATTATCTGAGGTAGAAGTAGCTGCTTCTTTATGGAAAGCTTTGCAGTCAGGTTTTATTTTAGCTCAAAGCAATGTTTATAAATTTTATCAAGATAATTCCGAACAAAGTCAACTCCAAACTAGCCATCGCCAGATAGCTAAGTACAAATTTTTACACGACCGTGTTCAACAAGCCGCTTATTCTCTTATCCCAATCGAGAAAAAGCAGTCAACTCACCTGGAAATTGGGCAACTGCTGTTGAGTCATACCCCCGTTACTAACCAAGAAGAAAACTTATTTGAGATTGTTAACCAACTTAACATGGGTAAATCCCTGATTGTCGAGCTATCTAAGCAAACACAACTCGCCAAACTGAATCTCAAGGCTGGACAGAAAGCAAGAAACGCGACTGCCTATGCCGCAGCACTTGAATATTTGACTACAGGCATCTACTTACTAGCTGAAAATCGCTGGCAAACACAGTACGATCTTAGCTTGGCACTTTATACAAACGCGACTGAAGCAGCTTATCTGAGCGGCAATTATCAGCAAATGGCATACTTAGCGGCAGTAATTCTCGAACATACCAGAACCATATTAGATCGGGTTGAGGTTTACCAAGTTAAAATCCAAGCAGCACAAGCGCAAGCTCAACCTTCAGAGGCAATAGAAATTGCCTTGCAAATTTTGCAACAGTTAGGTGTCAGTTTTCCAGAACAACCTAACGAACACGATATTAGACAGGCAATGGGAGAAACCCTATCGCTGTTAGCTGGCAGACAACCGCTGGAGTTGATTGCTTTACCGCAGATGACCGATCCTAAGCAGTTAGCGATTATGGGAATTCTCGCAAGTGTAACGGCTTCTGCTTATGTAGCTGCACCGACATTGTTGCCCTTAATTATGCTTGAACAAGTGAAGTTATCGTTGCAATATGGCAATAGCTCATTCTCTCCTGATGGCTATTGCGGTTGTGGAATTATTCTCTGCGGGGTGGCAGGAGACATTGAAGCGGGCTATCAATTTGGTCAATTAGCACTTTTATTACTTGAACAACTCGATACCAAAAAACTCAAAGCCAGAACCTACGGACAAGTCAATTGCTGTATTTCCCATTGGAAAGAACCACTTGTTAACACCTTAACTTATTTTCGAGAGGGATACCAAAGTGGTTTGGAAGTTGGAGATTTAGAATGGGGTGGCATTTGTGCAGTTCTCTACCTCATGCACGCTTGGTTTGCAGGCAAAGAACTAAGTGACCTGAGTCGAGAGGGTGCTGCTATTTGTTTGCAATTTTCTCAACTCAGACAAGAAACAATGTCTAAACAGGGAGGAATTTTTCAACAAGCTATATTAAATTTGTTAAGTAATTATCCTGAAGCTTGGCATTTTGCTGGAGATACTTTTAATGAAGCAGAGTATCTGCCAATTTTGCTAGAAGCGGGGAATCAAACAGCACTATGCTACCTTAATGTCAGTAAACTAGTTCTGTGTTATTTATTTGGGCAAATCGATCAGGCAATCACAACTGCTGGCAGACTAGAAAACTACTTAGGTGCAGCCACAGGAATGTCTTTGATACCAGTTTTTCATACGTATGATTCTCTTGTACATTTGGCTATTTATTCTCAAGTTTCTGAAATACAACAACAAAAAATTCTCGAACGGGTGACTAATAATCAAGATAAAATGAGAAAATGGGCTTTTCATGCCCCAGCAAATCAATTACATAAATTCTACTTAGTTGAAGCAGAGCTTCATCGAGTTTTGGATTCTAAAATCGAGGTGATCGACTTTTACGAGCGCGCTATCTCTGGCGCCAAAGAAAACGGCTACATTCAAGAAGAAGCACTCAGCAATGAACTAGCAGCCAAATTCTATTTACAATGGGGTAAAGAAAAAATCGCTCAAACCTATATGCAGGAAGCTTACTATTGCTATGCACGCTGGGGAGCAAAAGCCAAAACCGACGATTTAGAAAAACGCTATCCCCAACTTCTCAAAGCTATTCTGCAACAAAGACGAATCAACCTCAAACATGACGAAACTATTGCGACTATCGCCCGTAGTTCCACTTCTAGATCAACTCACACTGACAGCACAGACAGCACCAATATTTCTGATGTTCTTGATTTCACTTCTGTTCTCAAGGCTGCTCAAGCCATTTCTAGCACTATCGAATTAGATGAGTTAATTACTAACCTAACGAAAATTATCTTAGAAAACTCTGGTGCAAAAAAAGCTGTCTTAATTCTTCCCCAAGATAATTATTGGCAAGTGCGAGCCATTACTTTTATTCATCACGAGCATCAACTAGAAAATGATATCCAAAATATGCTTGTTTGTGAATCTATTGATACTTGTGAATATATACCCAGTAAAATAATTAATTACGTCAAAAATACCCAAGCCACTGTTGTTGTAGATAATTGTCAAACTAATATTCCTGGTATAATTGGCAAATATATGCTTCAACATCAACCAAAAAGTGTATTATGTACGCCAATTATTAAGCAAGGTCATTTAGTAGGTGTTTTATATCTGGAAAATAAAGTAACATCGGGAGTATTTACCCAAGAACGTTTACAAGTAATTAACTTACTTTCCTCGCAAGCTGCTATATCTTTAGAAAATGCACGCCTCTATCAAGAAGCTCAAGAAGCATTACAAAATTTACAACAAGCACAATTACAAATTGTCCAAAGCGAAAAAATGTCAGCACTAGGTAATTTAGTAGCCGGAGTCGCCCATGAAATGAATAATCCTTTAGGTTTTATCGCTGCAAGTCTCAAACAAGCTAAACCTACTTTTACTGATATTACCGAACACCTAAAACTATATCAAGTCAGTCTTCCTAAGCCAAGTGATGAAATTCTAGACCATGCCGAAGAAATCGACTTAAATTATAGCTTAGAAGACTTGCCGAAGATGATAGATGCAATGGTAATGGCATGTGACAGGTTAAAAAATATCAGTACCAGTTTAAGAACTTTCTCTCGTGCAGATAAAGATTACAAAGTATTATTTAACATCCATGACGGTTTGGATAGTACAATTTTAATCCTTAAACATCGCCTCAAAGCTAATGAACAACACCCAGCTATTGAAATTTTAACTGAGTACGGTGATTTACCCCAAATAGAATGTTATCCAGGTCAACTAAATCAGGTTTTTATGAATATTTTGGCAAATGCAATTGATGCATTGGAAGAAGCTAATACAGGCAAGACTTTTGAACAAATTAAAGCAAATACTAACATGATTGCAGTAAAAACTTTGATTGAAAATAATCACGTAAAAATCTCAATTTCTGATAATGCACAGGGAATACCTGAAGAAATTAAAAGTAAAATATTTAACCATTTATTTACTACCAAATCAGTCAACAAAGGTACGGGATTGGGGTTGGCTATAGCAAGACAAATTGTCGAAGAAACTCACGCTGGTAAATTGAGTTGCAATTCAATTCTAGGTCAGGGTACACAATTTATAATCGAGATTCCAATGTAGGTTGGGTTGAGGAAGGTAATGAAATTATCCCGAAGTGTAGGAAAACCCAATGACATAGAACTGTAATTATAGTTTATGTAATTACTAAATAATGCAATTTGTGGCGTTGCTGATTTTTGGGATGATTTGTCATTCTGAGTGGAACGTAGTGTGGCGAAGAATCCTTATAGATGCTACCCTTCGAGAAATCCTGCGGATTACGTTTCGCTTCGCTCCGTTCAGCATGACATATCTAAATTCATCCCGTATTTATGCAACGCCCTGCAGTACACTCAAATACCTGTTGTTCTAAGGTGCGGGTAAGACGCGATATTTTTAAATGTAATTTTAATCTAGCAATTACTTCTTCTTGTTGAAAAGGTTTGGTAATATAATCGACGGCGCCAATTTCCAATCCTTTGACCTTATCTGTGGCATAGACGAGTTTACAAGGGTCAAATTTGATAATGTCTTGTCGAATCTAGAGCACCTACTGTGCGCTGTGGTGTTGTCAGATAACAAAATTAGTTAAAATCAGTGTTTACTCTGATGGCATTAGTAAAAAATACAGTAACTATAGTTACTATATTTATATAGCAATCCGAATTGAAACGTAAGAAAATACTTAGATAAAAACTAAGTATATATAAGTGTTTCAGGCTGTTTACTTTATTGCAACTTATTTAGGATTGTTATAGTTATATTTCAATAATGAATGACATTTATTAAGGAATCTGGTCAAGCAAATAATTGTTTAACTTTATTTCTAACTTTACAAAAATTGAGCATTTGCTAGAGCAAATGGTAGAAAGATTACTATAATACCAAGTACAAAAAATAGGTAAATTCACTAAAAGGGGTGACAGTGGAAGAAATTATTATTAAAAACTCAATTATTGAAAAAATATTTTATAAAAACACATTTAGCAATAGTCTAAGTGTTTTCAGTGCTATAGTACCTCTAACGTTCGGCTTTTTTCTTGCAGCAGTATTGTGTGATAATCAGCAGGCAATTGGACAAACTTCCAATCCCAATTCTTTGCCAAACAATCGCTTAGAAGACATTCCAGTAACGCCATTGCCATCAGATGTTCTACCGCAGCCGTCAAACCAAGAACCAGTAATTCCTGCCCCACAATTGCCAGAAACGCAAATTCCTTCACAAGATGACCAGAATATTAAGTTCAAGATAGATCGCATTGAAGTTGTGGGTAGTACAGTATTCAAACCGAAAGATTTTATTCCTGTAACATCTCCCTTTGTCGGACGAGAACTAACGTTTTCAGAATTATTACAAGTTAAGGATGCTGTCACTAAACTGTATACTGATAAAGGCTATGTAACTACAGGTGCCATAATTACACCACAAACAATAGAATCTGGAGTCATCAAAATTCAGGTAATCGAAGGTAGTCTCCAAGAAATCAAAATTGTTGGTAATCGACGATTAAACAGTAAGTATATTAGATCGCGCATCAAACTTGGCGCCGGGAAACCTCTGAATGTACCCCACTTACTTGAAAAACTGCAACTACTTCGACTCGATCCGCGCATTCAAAATCTGTCAGCCGAATTACAAACTGGTACGCGCCCGGGAAGTAATCTGTTGCAAGTTGAGGTCAAAGAAGCAGACACCTTCAAACTAACAACCACTTTGGATAACGGGAGATCGCCAAGTGTAGGTAGTTTCCGTCGGGGGATAGACTTGCAAGAAGCTAATTTGCTGGGTCTGGGCGATACACTCAGTGTTGGCTATGCAAATACTGATGGCAGTAATGCAGTTAACGTTAGTTATACACTGCCAGTTAATGCCCACAATGGCGCTATCTCCTTTGGGTATAATCAGGGATGGAATAATGTGATTGAAAAACCCTTCACTGTTCTTGATATACAGTCAAACAGCAAGGCTTATGACTTCAGTTATCGACAACCACTGATACAAAAACCAACCGAAGAATTAGCAGTGGCACTATCGTTTTCGCGCCAGGAAAGCCAAACCGAGCTAGGTATTGATAACATCGGAGGTTTTCCTTTATCACCTGGTGCGGATGCAAACGGAAAAACTAAAATTTCAGCCCTACGCTTTACTCAAGAATATACCCAGCGTAGTAACAAACAAGTATTTGCCGCGCGCTCTCAATTTAGTGTTGGTGTAGATTGGTTCGGCGCCAATGTCAATGATAATGCCCCAGATAGCCGATTTTTTAGCTGGCGGGGACAAGCACAGTGGGTGCAGCAGTTGAAACCTGATACTTTGTTTTTGCTAAGGGGAGATTTACAAGCAGCAGCGGATTCCTTAGTACCTTTAGAGCAATTTGGTTTGGGTGGACAATTGAGTGTACGTGGTTATCGTCAGGATGCATTACTTACAGATAGCGGCTTTTTAGTGTCCGCAGAATTTCGATTGCCTATTGTTCGTGCCCGCAAAATGGGAGGAGTGCTGCAACTAACACCCTTCATTGATATGGGTAAAGGCTGGAATTACAATGGCAATAATCCATCACCAAGTATGCTTATAGGTACAGGATTAGGACTGTTGTGGAAACAAGGTGATACTTTCTCTGCCCGTTTAGATTGGGGTATACCGCTTAAGTCCGTCGAGGGAGAAAGACGATCTCTACAAGAAAATGGGTTGTATTTCTCACTTAGTTATTCGCCGTTTTAACCCATATTCCGCACTTCAATATGTAGTACGCTACTATTCAAAATAATTCCTAATTATAAATAACAATTAAGTATTAATACTGTTGATGATGGCTATTTTTGTTAAGTATTTAACCTCAATTAGCATTAAATTGGAAATCTACGCATATTACACGATGAAGTGCGGAAAGTGGGTTAGATTTATCATGCTGAACGCAGCGGAGCAGAGTGAAGCATATATCAAGATTCTGGTTCGCTCATTCTTTTTGGAGTTTGAGAAATTGCCGAAAAACGTATAATCTGGATTCCACAATGGTTTTAGCGATTTAAGTAAATTTACCTCAGACTACCATCCCCCTCTAAAAACTCTATTTCTATCAGATGGCGCCAATTTATAACCATAGTACATTTGAATTATAAAGCTACAACCCTTATTAAATCGTTCAGCTTTTTCATCGCAACTTTCATGGTACTTTTGTATGCTTTCTATGATTCACTAGTTAAATTAGCACTATACGAAGATGTGCCGAAGGAAAATCGGCACCAAAGGTAGAGAAAAATAATCACTCCAACAAAAGAGAGGGCATCAAAAAAATGCCGTTTTTGACATTAGAGGCGTAAGTTTTGTGCTTAATGCTATTAGGAGCAGTTACCCCAACCATTGCGGATTTTTGGCGGTACTGTCAAACTGGCTCGTTGTTTTAAATAATTCATATTGACCTTTTGCAGCCGCAGAGCGCGTTCGATTCAGCAAGTCTGTCACCTGTTTCTGGCTCATTGGCGCAAACGTGCGGACTGCCTCGAATGCTTGCTCCAAAATTTGCATACTCTCAATACCAGTAATAACGGTTGAGGTAGGCAAATTCATCACGTAATGGAGGCACTCAATAGCTTTGACTGTGTTACTCTTAAGAATGTTTTGGTCACCCATCGATTTCATTCCCAGTACCCCAATACGAATTTCACTACCCCCATTATGGTAATCCCAAGAGTTGTCCATGAAATTGATGCCCCCCTAAGCCAATGACAGAGACTTGTTCTCCAGTACGCCCTAGAGTTCTGTATAACATTTCTCCTCTTTTAATTTGGGCGCCTAACTGAGCTTGGTTTTGAGCCAATACTGGTTTGAGAAATTCGGACGAACTTACCAGTCCTGCCGTAACCAAACCCGACGTAGAAACAACTCTTAATAATCTCGCCTACTAATATCCACAAAAGTCTCCTAACAACCTGAGCTTGTTTTTATAACTTTGTATAGAGACACAAAGTACTACATCTAACTATTGAGAGATAAAGGAGTTGTTATTTGTCCGACTCAAAAACGTTAGTTGTTAAGCCAGTGAACGCTTTTCTTAACCTTTAACTAAACTTGAAGTTTTTTGCAAGGATTCGGGAACAATAAGCATACTCGGATGTGGCTATTCGTGAACTTATCCCACGAAGTAGTCAATTAAAAACCTTTGCTCCGGTTAGCTTGTATGAAAATTTCTCACAAACTTGTTGGTAGTTTTATTGGCGTTTCTTTATTAACAGGTGTGGTTGGTGTGGTTGCAGTTACCAAAAGTCTGACAATCACTCAAACTATAGCGATGGAAGAAGCTGAACATGTTGCCCAAGTACTTGCCGCATCAATTTCTCACAATTTTTACAGCCAACAAACTGTTTCTATTGACCAAGCACCTAACTTGCAGAACTACGCAAATCAATTACATGAACTGCAAAAACGCGACATTGTGGTGGTTAATAAGCAAAAACTGATTTTAGCAGATGCTGTTCCTGAAAATGTTGGTGCCATTTTTGAGCATGATAAAGGCAATGAGGTTCAGCTAACAATGCAGAATGGTCGTACCATGACTTTTCTGGAAAAGAGTGTGGACTATCCTCAAGGTATTAAACTGATTGTTGTTCCGCTACGCAATGAGCAAAATCAAATCGATGGTGCCGTAATTCTAGAGTGGTCATCGTTATATAATGAAGTGCTTACTCAAGCCAAGCCAAGCTTAATTTTTATCGGTATCATCAGTTTTGGCTGTGTTGTATTGGCATTATTCTTAGGATTACGAATTTCGGGTAGTATTGCCAAGCCTCTTCAATCTGTGACAAAGGTAGCCCAGCAAGTTACACAAACCTCTAACTTTGACTTACAAGCTTCTGTTAATACCGAAGATGAAACAGGAACTCTAGCAAATGCCCTAAATCATCTAATCCAACAAGTAAAAGTACTGTTGAGCGAAAAAGAAAAACGTTCAGAAGAACTTGAGCAAGCCTTAAGCCAACTTCAAACAACTCAAATGCAGTTGATACAAACTGAAAAAATGTCAAGTCTGGGGCAATTAGTCGCTGGCGTCGCTCACGAAATAAATAATCCTGTGAGTTTTATTCATGGCAATATCACTCATGTTGATAACTATATCCAAGACTTGCTCAAAGTAATTAATTTATATAAAACTCATTATCCCGAACCCCCTCAAACGCTCCAAGCTACCTTGGATGAGTTGGAACTCGACTTTCTGTATGAAGACTTAATTAAACTAATGCAATCAATGAAAATTGGTACGGATAGAATTCAGGAAATAGTATTATCTTTGCGTAACTTCTCCAGATTAGATGAAGCCGACTTTAAACAAGTTGACATCCATGAAGGTATTGACAGCACACTACTAATTTTGCAACATCGTCTTGAAGCAAGACCTAAATTACCAGCGATAGAAGTGATTAAAAATTATGGTCAGTTGCCATTAATTGATTGCTATGCTGGACAACTGAATCAGGTAATTATGAACTTGTTAACAAATGCTATCGATGCTTTAGAAGAATGTACTCAAAAACAGCCCGGTAAAATTTGGATTTCAACTCAAGTCACAGCTAATAATCAGTTGCAGATTGTAATTGCAGACAATGGTATTGGGATGCCTGAAAATTTGCTGTCACGAATTTTTGACCCATTCTTTACAACTAAACCAGTTGGAAAAGGCACAGGTTTAGGCTTATCTATCAGTTACCAAATTATTACACAAAAGCATCAGGGTAAAATGTGGTGTGATTCTACAAAAGGAGAGGGTACTAAATTTATAGTTGAAATACCTATTACTCAGCGCCGCGCGCCCTTGTAGTAATTATATTACACAAGCTACATTATGGTTTTATAACCACCAAGTTTGTCCAAGTAAGGGATAGTCAAGCTAAGTAACACTGCACGCAAGATTACTACCTACTAATTCAATGGCATCAGGGATGTTATAAGCAGAGTAAATTGGTTGAGGTTGATATTTATCCCCGCTGACTGAAGATGCTCCCCACCAGTAAGAATTATCAAAACAGGTAAAAATTTTAACTAGATTATCTGTATACTCAAGTGTAACCGTCTGTTGGTCAAAAGTTGGGAGTATTGCTTGCGCTTCTTCTACACTCTCGTAGGAATTAGGAGCAATGCAGAACTGCTCATTGGGTAAAAAACCTACAATGACATACCTGTCTTGACCTTACAGTCTAGGTTGCAGGACTGGATCAAGGCAAACCCAAGCCAGCCAGCCATTAGTTGAGATGTGTAAGTCCATTTTTACACGAATTGTACAAATGCAATTTATTATTTTATTCAATTGACAGTATAAATATTTAATCTTTCTAAAGATTAAGTGCTTTTCTATACTTGACGCATTATATTCGAGCTTTGTCTGATTTGACACCCCAAACCCTAAACCTGTTTGCAAGCGAGGGCTGGGCGAGGGTCATTAAATTAGATAGCGAGGGGCGTAGCCGCTTCTTCATTAGTTCTTGAAGCTACTTTTGAAAAATAAATATAAAAAGGCACAAAAAACCCGTGATAGGTAAGTAGAAAGATTCATTACTAAAAAAGTAATAGCAATCGAAGTTTCAGCTATTTTGAGGTAGTTTCGCCATCCTCGATTAAGACTAAATCTTCTTTTAGCTTGTCCCTTACGGGTTCGCCAGTTGCTACAACGGGGGTAACCCCCGCAACGCGCTGGCTCACCAAACTTTCCCTCAATACTATTACGTACTCTTTCAGATTCGCTCATCTTGCTTTTTTCTTCTTTACTCATAGCTTTTGGTCTTCCTAGAGGTGTTATAACACGGGAAAAATCAGTTATGAATAACAGCAAATTTCAAAAAATTTGGCTGCTGCTACTGAGTTTGCTCCCATCTCGTAATTTCTTCATTATGGGAATACTAACTGTGGCTGCCCTTGGCACTATTCTCCCAACTAATACGTTAGAACGTTTAGGAGAATAGGCAATAGTAACATCTCGGAGCATATCAAAGCTGATTTTAGGTGGTATGACAAAAGTAATAGTATAAATCATGACCTTTAGCTCATTACGTTAACAGCAGATAATTCTTATGATGATGACGTAAACAACCAAGAAATTTACCTCCCAAGTATGATGAAAATGAATAAATTTATACCTTTCTTAGCAGGTGCCGTTGCTTTAAGTGTTAGTGTAGCTCCCTTAATTGCAAAAGCTGGCACAATTCATAACGGTCGCACGTTGGTAGCACAAGCTCAACGGACTCCACAGAAAAAAGGAGGTAACTGGGCAAAATTGAATCTCTCAGATGCACAAAAACAACAGTTACGTCAAATTGAACAAGATACTAGAAAGCAAATAGAAGCTGTTTATACACCTGACCAGCTTGCAACACTCAAAACAGCGAGGGAGGAGTACAAACAAGGACAACATGGTAGTCGTCGTGATGTAATCAAATCGCTAAATTTGAGTGATGCTCAGAAAGCTCAAATTAAGCAAATTCGAGAAGCGCAAAGAGCGAAGATGGATTCTGTTTTTACTTCTGAGCAAAAGCAGCAACTTCAACAGCAGCGCGCGCAATGGCAGCAGAAGCGTCAACAACGTCAACAGCAACAGCAATAATAAATACAGTTAAAGATTAAAGGGTAAAGTAAGTAGTTTCTATCTTTACCCCCTTACTTTTAATTTACATGGGTGCCCTTAAACAACTGCAACAATGTCTCACTACTAAGTATCTAAGTATTGACCTTTCCATATCCCCTGTGCAGGCGCCGTTGTTCCAGCTTCTCCAAAATCTCTACACACAAGACAAAAAAATATTCTATCAAACCTTTTTCATAATCGACATCGTAATGCAAGGAGAATTTCTAGACAAATTGATAGTTTATCTAAAACCAGAAACCAATCTGGTCGCCAAAAAAGAGAAAAAGCTTACTCAAAATTGATCAACATAATAAAACCATTGTTAGCAAGGAGAGCGACAAATTTCAGGGTAACTAGGTTAAATAATGCGGCCTCTGCCGTGCGCGCGTACTTCAGCTAGTAACCGATTAATAAACAATTTTCTATTTCAAACTCTTGGTTCAAACGGTTTACAACAAAATTGTTACGCTGCTGTTCTAAATAATCAGAAACAATTGTTCCATCCATACGAACGCGCGAAACGATAATATGTAAATCTTCCTCATCTACACCAGTAGTACGTGCGATGAGATATTGACTCTTGTGTATTCCATCTCCACCCAAAAAACCCATCTGTTCCAAATACCTGCGCGCCAGTCGATAATAATCATAATCACTCAAATGTAGATTACACCCTCCGAGATGATGTTCTGCTTGACGATAACCAATCGAAAAAACGATATGATAACACATACACTTCTCTTTTGGTCTGATTTCTCTTAACAACTCAAATTCTCTGGCTAACATCTCGCTAGTTCGAGAAGTCATATTTGTATGATTTAGCGTTGCTCCTAAATTGTCCAGTACATACTTTACAACAACATCAAAACTCGAATATTTAAAGATTTTGTTATTCATACAGGACTTCAATCAAGTTCTTTTTTTATTATATATTCACGGTATAAAAATCACATCAATAATTTCCACAAATTTTATAATTGTGTATTTTAATAAAAAATCCGCCGTTAGGCAAGCTATATCCAATAGTTTAAGTCAGTAATAACTGTCGAACAAACAGTGAGTAGAGTAATAGATACCCCTGTGCGGTGCAATAATGTTTATGTAAGTACAAAATGAATCAAAATTTTGGCAACACCGTACCCGTTCCTGAGTAGAGTTAAGTTATGTTTACTAAGCAACAACTCAATCATCGTAGAAAGAACATCGTGAATGCCGCAAGAAAGTCCGGAGTGGAATGTATTGCCTATAACTCGATTGAACAATCAGCATTTGAGAGGCAAATGAAAGAACGGGGTATCCCTGACCTGATCGTTCGGAGAACGACGGGATTTCTAACCGACATTAAAAATGGGCAGGAAGCAGAGGTCAGTCCTGAGATAGAACATCTGCTTGGGCGAAAGCCAGCATCGCTGAAAGAGGCATTAAAAGTAGGGTGTTGACTTTAAGAGTTTTTGAGCAATTTTTACTCATGCATTATACGTGTTTTATAAAACTAGCTCTAAAAGCTTACACAATATTATAGAGGTTTTATTTTAGACATAAAAACTGTATGAACTTTTAGGCGCCTGTTTCCCACAAAGTCAACACCCTACATTAAAAGTGCTTTTCGATCTATAGGGACACAATTCAGGCAGCGAAAACTAACTTTTTACAAGGTTATGCAAGCTAAGTTACCTGACACTGACATTATAAATTTTGTAAATATAAAATCTCAGTGGAGTAAACTTTTTCCTAGTTTCATAATTTTAGTTTAAATCAGTATTTACTCTGATGGCACTAGTAAAAAATACAGTAATTATATTTAATATAGCAATCTGAATTGATTTAGAAAATACTTAGACATAAAATAAGTATTTATAAGCGTTTTCGGCTGTTTAATTTATCAAAACTAATTTAGGATTGCTATAGTTATATCTTAATAATTACATTTATTAAGGAAAATTAACTAAATGAACAGAGTGAAATCCGCACGTGTAAAGACGCAATACCCAAGCATCTCTACATTTAGGCATGTTTTACAACTCATATAAGAATGCTATATATACCAGTAAAAAATTAGATAAATTCACTAAAAGGGGTGACAGTGGAAGAAATTAATACTAGAAGCTTAATTGTTAAAAAAATATAAAAACATATTCAGCAATGGTCTAAATATTTTAACTGCTATAGTACCTATAACATTCGATTTTTTTTGTTACAGTATTGTGTGATCATCAACAGGCAATTGGACAATCTTCCAATCCCAGTTCTTTGCCACCTGATCGCTTAGAAAATATTCCTGTAACTCCATTAGCTTCGGATGTTTTACCGTAGCCATCAGAACAGAAACGATTACTTCCTCCTCAACTACCAAAACCACAAATTTCCCAACAGGATGACATCGGCACCAAATTCCAAGTAGATCGCATTGACGTTGTTGGTAGTACTGTTTTCAAACCGGAAGATTTTATCCCTGTAACATCTCCCTACGTAGGAATAGAAGTGTTGTTTGCCGAGGGAGAAAGGCGATCTCTACAAGAAAATGGGTAATGTCAAATATAAAATTTTAATGGAGATGGGGTTATGAAGGCGCCTTCTGTGTACTTAACTTTGCTTGGTGGAATTTTAGCAGGTGGGATGTTTCTGCCAGCAATGGCTCAGGTGACATCAGATGGGACTACCAACACTACTGTCAACTCAATTGGTAATAATTTTACTATTCTTAATGGTTTGATTAAAGGTAGTAATTTATTTCATAGCTTCAGTAATTTCTCTGTACCTACGGGTGGTTTTGCAAAGTTTGATTTAAGTAATACACCAAATATCACAACTATATTTAGCCGGGTTACAGGTGGAAATGTTTCCAATATTGATGGATTAATTCAAACCCTCAATAGCAAAAATGCCGTCAGTTTATTTTTAATGAATCCCAACGGAATTATATTTGGTTCAAATGCCAAGCTGGATATTAGCGGGTCATTTGTGGGGACAACCTCAAATAGTATTAAATTTAGCGATGGTACAGAGTTTAAAGCCGTCGATACTACAATACCTCCTTTATTGACTATGAGCGTTCCTGTGGGATTGCAAATGGGTAGTAATGCTAGTGTGATAAAAGTTCAGGGTACGGGATATATCACTAACCAGAGTGGTAGCACTCCAATCGCAGGTACTTCAGAATTAAAAGTACAGCCAGGAAAAACACTTGCATTGGTAGGGGGAAACCTGCAACTAAATGGTGCAGTTTTGACAGCGAAACAAGGACATGTTGAATTGGGTGGTGTGAATGGTGGAACTGTCAGCCTAACACCAGATGCAAGAGGTTATACCTTTGGTTATGAACAGATGCAAAGCTTTGGTGATATTCAGCTAGCACAGAAGTCACTCTTAGATATAAGCCTATCCATTACCCGCATCTTTCTTAATATAGCTCAAAGCCCTACATTTAGGGCTTTTCAGGGTTATGGCAGAGAATTAGGCTTGACAAATAAAGCAAGATGTGGAATTGAATAAAGAAGCGCTGGTATCTAAAAAAGAGCGTGGATTCATAATTCCTAGAGCGTATAAGTGCTTAACAGAAAAGTCTAACGGGAGCATATTACTCCAATCGAGCATGTTTTTAGCCTCGGTATTGATGCGAAGGCGGTCAGAATTTAGTCTAAAAATAAACGTTTTTCTCTAACGCATAAATTTACGCCCGACGTCAACATATATTACTAGACCCACACAAAGCGGGTTAATAAATCTAACTGGGAGCATCCAATGAATGGAAGAAACATAATTACCTGGCGCTCTTATACCCTACTATATGGTTGGTCTAGAAAAGTCTATCTGCCTTTCACTGGATGCCCCCAATCGAACTTTATTTTCAAGCATGGACAACTGTTGATGTAAATAAATTAATTTTCGGTATAATATTTATCCAATAAAAAATAATTATCACGTTCATTTTGAGTCAATTCAGTACAAAATTATTATCAGACTGGATGGCTCGTTGCCTCGGCGCGCCGACGGCGGCGCCTATAAAAAGAGCGGATGTTTTTAAGCAAAATTATTTATTAATTAATAGACTTTATGTGCTGAAGAAATCGCAAGATTTGAAGCGAGAGATCAAGAAACTCATTAATCGTATAATTTTGAAGTAATTCAAAGCGCGTTAGTACTACGCATATGATTGGGGGAGGGCTGCCGCAATACTGCTCGGTTAAGGAAGAATGAAAGGTAAAATAAAGAGAATTATGTTCTCGTGTAAAACACGAGAATATATTGAAGTGTATATAAACGCATGACAATCCACGCACATACAGATAGATTATCCCAGGCGCCCGTGTAATATTTATAGATTATTTTGAGAATACTTAAAAACTTCAATTTGTTTATAGTACGGATAGTTTACCCACACTCTGGTACTACGTAGACGCAGTAATAACAGTTTTAAAAACCTTAAAAGATAACTGCTGTTTAGTAGTGCCATTACCTCGATGGCATCGTTTTTTACTCTTAAATTTACATCGAGTTTTTTTCACAACTCTTGGATTGCTTCTTTGCTGTGGTGGTGGTATTTCTAAAGCTAAAATCTCCCAAATTAACCAGCTATAATATACATTTATATCTGACGATTTTAAATCAATTTGTTGGAATTGTGGAACAGCGCGTTTAATCACTCGCAAGCTCCCAGTAAAGCTTAAGCGTAAAGGAGAGATATTAGCAACCGTAGCACTTTGAAACATCAAAGAACGTATACAGTAATGTCCTATCAACCAGCCATAAATTTCCTGAATGACTTCACGAGGGTTTTTAGAACGTATAGGTATTTTACGACCATTCAAATGAACTTTTAATTCATCCAAAGTATTCTCTGCTTCCCAACGTTGATGGTATTCACGTGCTAAAAGTAACGCTGGAAAAGTTACAATATCCATTAAATCAGTTATCAAGCGGTAAACTTTTTCTACTCCATTTTCTTCAACAATATATTCAATTACACGAACTTTCTGGCGAGTGGCACCCTTCTTTCTAGATTTTCCATCGGGCACAATCCATGATACGTAAGAACCGTCAGGAAGATTTTTAACAACTTCAAATTTAACGTTCTTCGGCACACGACCTAAAACGTGGCATCCTTGTTTTATTGCTGCATTAAACATCTTGAATGAATGCAAACCTCTATCCCACATTAATAGCATCCCTTTAGAGACACTACGTAGTAGTTTTAAAGCTCCCTTCCTTTCTCCAATTCGATAAGGGCAGCAAAACGCATCTATTATTAAACGTGTACCTGCTTCGACTAAAAAAACTAATCTCGCCTTTGGAAAAGCTGGATACGTACCAGGTCTAGAACCAGGATAACTAAAGACTCTTGCGTTATCTTCTGTATCTGGAACATCAAAAACTGTTCCATCCATTGCCATTACTCTTAAACCACCTAAAAAGGCGCCTGGTGTTGAAATTGTTGCTAATGGTTTAGCAACTACTTCAAATAAACGGGTCATTACTGCACAACCAATTCGTTGCCGAGCTTCGCTTATTGATGAAGAAGTCGGCGCCTTAAAACGTATTTTTTCAGGAATTAGTACCGAACTCAAACCATGAGTCAAATTTTTAAAAACATCGACGATTGAATCTCTTGACCAAAAACTCATGGCGATAATTAAAGCTACCACTACATGTGTTGGTAGTATTCGTTGCCGACTTTCTTCTGAAGAAG
This sequence comes from Calothrix sp. PCC 7716, assembly GCF_019977735.1. Classification (GTDB taxonomy): domain Bacteria; phylum Cyanobacteriota; class Cyanobacteriia; order Cyanobacteriales; family Nostocaceae; genus Dulcicalothrix. Next base: position 4,820,431 of record NZ_AP025018.1, read on the forward strand.
TAATTTGAATTGCTTTATCAATTTCCGAAGCTGGAATTACCGTCTCCAAAGCACCTAGCAGTTGCTCAGGAGGAATACAGTACTTTTGTACGTCAAAATTGATTAGTGGCATGACACCCAGAGTGGTATATTATTTATTATGAGATAATAAATATTAAACATCTATTAGTTCTCGTAAGCAACACGAGAACAAATTGCCAAAATCTGTTAATGACCACAAAGCAAGATGACATCATAAACAGGGCTGAACTTTTGCAGCAGGGAATTGCGACCCTACAACTGCAAATTCAGCAAATTAAGTCGAGTGGCGAAGTGGCACCACCTGGTTGTTGCGTTGTGCGCTACCAAGCACGTGGTCAAAGAGGGACTTATTGGTACTATAAATTACACGCTACAACTCCTGTTTTCCCAACAACTCAACCCAACAAGTTAACTAAATACAAACATCTAGGCAAGGCTGGAACTCAAGCTCATGTTGATGCTGTAATTTCTGTGGCGAGAAGAATCCAAATTGATTACCTGCAATCGTGTATTGACTCACTTAGACAAAACTGGGTGGACTTATACGAAAGTATTAAAGAGAAAAAATAAACTATTGTTATCGTTATTAACACGCGAACACAATTTCCCTTACTTTGACCCCTTTTTCCCTTAACCGAGCAGTATTGAGGGCTGCCGCCCATCCCCCAAACCCCCACCCGTCACCTGTTCTTGACTGACTAGCTGAACTCCCTGACGGTCGTTCAGGTCAGTCAAAAACAGGTTTTAAAAAAATGAAAGCTGTTTGATGTTTATAAATCGCAAGAATATAACAAGCAGAAATATTTTTGACGCCAAAGGTACATTTAAACGAGTATTTGAATGTATTAACCCAAAAGTATTTGAGCGATACTGTTAAAAATGGGTACAGTTAATAAAGGTAGTGTAATAGTAACTCAGAAAAAATAGAAAGATATTATTATGGTACTCTCAAGCGTCAATAAAAGGTTTTATCGCGTCTGGTGGGCTAATTTCCAGGTTGCGGCGATATCGTGTAATCTCCGCAATCCTCTCCAAATCGTTTTAACACCTGGTTCTCCATCTCCTTTGCGTCCTAAAAAACCACCGAGCGAGGCAATCATACGTATCGCTTCTCTTAAAGTTGGCGGGTTTTCAGGCGGGACAGGATTTTTAGTAATCGTGGCACATAAAGCTTGCCATTCAATAGTATCTAAAACAGTTTCACAACTAACATCTGGATTATGTCTGGCTTCGTAAGTTAGCCACAACAAACGCCATGCAACAATCGAATATGTAGCTAAGGCCATATCTATTCGCTTTGCGGTTTCAAGCTGTAATTCTTCAATTCGACAACCGCTTTTTAAAGTATAGTGATAGCGTTCTATCAGCCAACGGAATGTGTACCATTTGACGCAACGTACTGCATCCTCAAAACTATTAACTTCCAAAGTTGTTAACAATAACCAACTTATCGGGGTGACTCCGGAGGGCGGGTTTTTTTCTTCTGCTAAAACTACTTGTAATTTAACTGGTTTTAATTGTGAGCGTGCAATATGATTCTGAGGTACATCGACTTCAATTGTTGCGTATCTAATTGTTAGTTCCGCGTTTCTAGCAGCCGTTTCTGGATTACGTTTGAGTGATACTACTATTTTCCCACAAGCTGGCGTTGAACGGATTGCCTCATGTAAATACTCGGCTGTATGATTCACTTTTCTATTGTGAGTACCGCGTATAAGTATATGTGAATTATTTGGACGTTTTTTGTTAAATAAATCAAATATATCAGCTTCAGAATCTCCCATTGTTACGACTATTATTTCTGATGGTATTAACTCTTGCGTTTGCTCTAACCCATCTAACCAACGTTGGCTTTCTTTCTCTTCTGTTTTTCGTTGATGTCTTTGTTTCGCTATTCCTAAATCTTCTATATTTCTCGCCCAAACTAGCTGGTTTACTATTCCTAGAGGTACTCCGTCTATGCTTGCTGCAAGTGTTGAATGTACTTTTAATCCAAAGCAATATCTGTTATCTAAATATCCAGTTCCTCTTGTTGCTGGATGAGTTGTCAAATCTATATTTGTTGTGTCTTGAATCATCAACAATATCTTGTGTTCTTTAATTCTTTCCAAAGTCGCTTTGGTATGCCCATCTCGTATATCGTTGGGTTTAAAGTACGGTGAACTCCAAAAATCATATGCTGCGGTTGTTGCGGCTACACTTCCACAAGCTTGAGGAACACTACTGGTTGGTTGTGCAGCCAAGTCTTCTACTATACGCACAAGACGTTTATTTCGTCGTGCATCTCCTAGGTCTACATGTTTTAATTCTTCTGAAGCCCATCTTTCCATTATCCATCACCCTGATTACTATCTCACTCCAAAACTATACCTAGCAATCTACCCAAACTGTCGTTAAGTAAGTTTTAGCTTAAGTTAAGTAAGTTTTAGTATTGTTGAGAAAGATGCGGGTAATGGATAGCTTATTAAGGGGGGTTGGGGGGATTTTAATATGGTGATGACCAACTCCCCAAAATTAATGACACAAACCACTAGTTCAATTCAGCTTTTGATCATAAAAAGTTACAATTAAAACTTTTAATTAGCGTTAAAAATAAAACTATTGAGGGAACCATAATATCATCAACTAAAAGAGTATTGGTGCTATGAGAGCGATTCGCAAAGCGACAAGTTGGAGGCTTAACAAACTTCTAGGGGCAATTACAACTGGTTTATTATTTTCTCCAATCCCGTTACCTGCGAACGCTCAGGTGACATCTGATGGGACTACCAACACCATTGTCAATTCAAATGGTAATAATTTTACCATTATTAATGGAATTGAAAAAGGCAGTAATTTATTTCATAGTTTTAGTAATTTTTCTGTCCCGACGGGAGGTTCTGCTAGCTTTGATTTAGGTAAAACATCAAATATTACTAATATATTCAGCCGGGTTACGGGTGGAAAAGTTTCTAATATTGATGGATTAATTCAAACTATTAATGCTAGCAACCCCGTAAGTTTGTTTTTGCTCAATCCTAGTGGAATCATGTTTGGCGCCAATGCCAGCTTAAATATTGGTGGTTCATTTGTGGGGACAACTGCTGAAAGTATCAAATTTGCTGATGGGACAGAATTTGGTGTTATTAATACAAATGCCACTCCCTTGTTGACTATGAGTGTACCTATGGGTTTACAGATGGGAAGTAATCCTGGTGCAATTACCGTCAAGAACACGGGACATCGTTTAAAGTTCCCAATTAACCCTTTTAGCTCTTCTCCAGATCGAAGTAACAATCCTGTGGGATTAAGTGTTAATGGTAAAACCTTGGCATTAGTAGGGGGAGAAATCAACTTAGATGGTGGAGTTTTAAATGCACCCTCTGGACATATTGAACTTGCTAGTGGCAGTAATGGGAAGGTTAATTTAAATACTTCTTCTCCGAGTTGGAGTTTTGATTATGGCAATATAAAGCAATTTGGTAATATTCAACTTTCACACCAATCCCTTGCCGATGCTAGTGGTAATCCTGCGGGTTTTATTAACCTCCAGGGTCGAAATATTAGCTTGAATGATGCTTCTGCTGCCCTATTAGTTAATCAAGGAAGTAGCAATTCAGGTAATATTACTGTTAATGCCAGTGAGTCGTTAGAACTGGGGGGAGTTGGCGCCAATGCATTTCCGCAAAGTCTATTGCGTGCTGATAACTTTGGCGATGGTGCAGGGGGTAATATTGTAGTTTCTGCATCACGAGTATCCCTCCAAGATGGGGGTTCTCTTCATGGATTTAATTTTGGTAAAGGTTCAGGAAGTAATATCTCTGTAGAAATAAGGGATGTGCTTAAAATTGTGGGATTATCACCAATTAGCGGATTTGCCAGTTCACTTAACACAAACACCAGCGGTTCTGGAAAAAGTGGTGATGTTCGAGTCGTAACCAACAAATTGCAGATTTTAGATGGTGCTGTGATTGGTAATTCGAGCTTGGGAACTGGTTTAGGGGGAAATACAACGATTAATGCTTCTGATTTGATCGAAATCAGTGGAGAAAATCCGCAAAACTTAGCTGCTAGTGTTATTGTTGTTGGCACTTTTAGCCAAGCCAATGCTGGGCAATTAACTATTAACACTTCCAAACTGAGGGTAGGTGATGGAGGAGGTATAGTTGCCTCTACCGTAAATAGTGGCAATGGAGGGAATTTATTGATCAATGCATCAGACAGCGTTGAAGTCAGTGGAGTGGGTAGTGTTTCTCGTCTTCCTAGTCGGATTGGCGCCAGGGCAGAATTGCTTGCACCTCCCATTCGGCAGTTATTTGGATTACCAGATGTAATTACAGGTAATACAGGTCAATTTATCCTCAACACCCAGCGCTTGCAAATTACAGATGGAGCTATTGTTGGTGTTGACCATCAAGGGATTGGGGATGCTGGAAAAGTTGAAATTAATGTGGATTCAATCCGGCTAGACAATAATGCTAGCCTTACCGCAGCAACTTTTCAGGGTGACGGTGGTAACATTTTCATTCGGTCAAATGACTTGTTCCTGCGTCATGGTAGTTCAATTGTTACTAATGCAGGTGGTATTGGCAATGGTGGCAACATCAAGATTAACTCTCCCATTATCGTCGGGTTGGAAAACAGCGATATTGTTGCCAATGCCATAAAAGGTAATGGAGGTAACATTGATATCACTACTCAAGGTCTTTTCGGGTTCAAATTCCGCCCTCAGACTACCTCTGAAAGCGATATTACAGCTAGTTCTCAATATGGCGTTAGTGGTACGGTCGATATTAATAACCTAGGTATTGACCCCAATTCAGGCTTAGTAGAACTACCTGCAAATGTAACCGATTCGTCCCAACAAATTGCCGCAGGTTGTGCTGATACTAGGAATAGTAGTTTTATTGCTACAGGAAGAGGTGGAGTACCGCAAAATCCAGGACATGAAGTGAGGAGCGATCCTACTTGGTCGGATATTCGCGATTTATCCACATATAGAAAAAATAGTGGAGTCACGGCACAAATATCAATACCTTCACAAACTCTCATTCAAGCAACTTCTTGGGGACGTAATGCCCAAGGAAAAATTGAGTTAGTTGCTAATAAATCTTCTACCCAGGTGCGAGGACAAGCATTAACTTGTGCTGCGGTTCCCAAAAGTGAATAGATATGTAGATAATGTACCTGAGCAAACTAAATCGGAAGTTGAATAATAAATTCTGAACCTTGTCCTGGTGTTGAATTAACATCAATACTTCCACCGTGTTTTTGAACTATTTGACTAGCTATAGCTAATCCCAAGCCTGTACCTTTTCCTACACCTTTGGTAGTAAATAAATAGTCAAATATTTTCTGCTTTACTTCTTGAGTCATTCCTATTCCATTATCTTGAATTTTAATTAAGGCGTATTGCTCACAATTGCTTTTTACAGTACTAATCGTGATGCGATTTGGATTCCTTTTTATGTCTTCAAAATTACGTCCTCTATTTGACTCCTCCAAAGCATCGATAGCGTTTGCAATTAAATTCATAAACACCTGACTAAGCTGACCAGGAAAACAATTAATTTCCGGTAACTCATCGTAGTTTTGTATTACTTCAACTGGTGGACGAGATTCAGATGCTTTTAAACGGTGTTTGAGAATCAAAACTGTGCTATTTATAATCCCATGAATACTGGTTCTAATGGGTTTTTGAGCATCTGCTCTAGAGAAAGTTCTTAGGCTCATGCTCACGTCATGAATACGATTTATACCTTCTTGCATCGAAGCAATTAAATTTGGCAAGTCTTCACGCACATAGTCCAAATCAATCTCTTCAATTTTATTTTTAATATCTAATACAGGTTGCGGATAGTGATATTGGTATAAGTCAATTAATTCTAACAAGTCTTGTATAAAATCTTTAGCTGGTTGTAAATTGCCATTGATAAAACCAATTGGGTTATTAATTTCGTGTCCTATCCCTGCAACTAAACTCCCTAAAGTTGACATTTTTTCACTTTGTACTAATTGTAGTTGCGTAGCAGTTAGTTTGCTCAACGAAGCTTCTAATTGTTTCGCTGTATCTTGCGCTTGCTGGTAAAGTCGAGAATTTTCTAAAGAAATTGCTGCTTGAGACATGATAAATTTTAGTAGCTCTACACGTTCACTAGTGAAGGCGCCCGTAGTAAGATTATTTTCTAGGTACAAAATTCCAATCGATTTACCTTGATTAAAAATTGGCACACATAGAATAGACTTAGCTTGATTTTGCCTAATATAAGGGTCTAATTGGTAAATGTTGTCGGATATTGCCGAAGCTAACACAATATCTGATTGGGTTGCAGCAACATAATTGATCAGAGAAAGAGGTATGTCTTCACTCTCATCAACTTTTATTGATTTGAGAATAACATCCGAGTATTCATTCTTGATTGCTTCAATAAATAGCTCGGCGCCTTTATATAAAATTAAACAACCTTTTTGAGCAGCAGCATTTTCTATAACTATCAGCAAAAGGTTTGTTAGCAATTTATCTAGAAGTATTTCACTACTAATTGCCTGTGAGGCTTTGATAACAGAGGTTAAATCTAAAATTTTGTTTTTAACGTTACTTTTTGTTTTGGAATAAGTAGTGACTAAAATACCAGACTGAGTTGCTGTTGCATCTAATTCGTGTGGATTGCCTGAATAATTAACGTTATTAACAATTATTAAATTAGGGTAACGTTCCTCAATGTCCTTGACTTTCGTCATTGCTCCCCAACGTACATAACCGTAATATGCGCTACTCATATATATTTTAGCAATGTTAGCTTTACCCAATTCTAAGTAAAACTTTGCAGCTAATTCATTAAATATAGCGTGTTCTTGAGTATAACCTGCTTCGCTCGCTCCATTAATAGCAGAGTCATATAAATCCATTGCTACGTTGACTTGACCCAGAACTCTTGCTTTTTCTGCCTCAACTATTTCGTATTTATGTTGAAAATTAGATGGTGCATGTTTAGCCCATTTTTTCATCTTTTTTTGGTTAGATTGTACCTGAATTAAATATTTTTTTTGTATGGAACGTGTAACCGTATTAAATTGAGCTAGAAGTGAAAGAGAATGAAATAAATTATTAACTGTATAAAATATAAAGCCAACATTGTTAGCATGAGTTTCTTCAGTAATTAACGCACTAGTAATAGCAGTTTGATAATCATTAAATAGAAAAGCCAAAAAAGCTTTACAAAAATAGAAATAACCTTTGTAAGAATAATTTTTCTCAACCTCAGATTTCATTTTCAGTTCATCAAAGGCATTACCTATAAGTATCAGAGGATTTGACGATGACTGTAAATTTAAAGCTGTTTGCTGAAATATACTAGTAGCGGTGACTAGTGATTCCAATTTTAAACTTTTCATTAAATCAATATAACTAGCTATTTTAGTTATTAATGTTTCTATATTTTCGCCAATAAAAAATGAGTGATTACATAATGTTGTGGCACAATAACCCAAAAATTCTATATCTCCTACATACAGTCCACTTTGAACTCCCTGTACTAAATTTGGGATACTATTACTTAAAGGGTCTTTATAGAATTGAATATTTGAATTGAATAGGAAATATATTTTAGCTTTCAGCAAATCATTCTTTATTTTTGAGATAATATTGAGCGATAAAGTACCAAATTGATAACCTGTTGTGATGCTATTAAATTTGTCACACAATATTAAACCGTAAACACCATATCCATACGCAGAAAAAGGTGAGTTTCCATATTTAATAGATAATTGCACCATTGTTAAAACTGCTGGTAAAAATATTGAAGACCCAGCTTGAGCAGCAGCAGTACCCACAAATAATAAAATTTGCATTGCTGCTAATTTATAAGGGTCAGTCATTTCTGGCATTAAGACTAAATCTTCTACTTTCTTACCAAACAATGTCAACTTAGTTTTTAATAGTGCTAAAATGACATGAAAGTTATTTGCCTCAGTAGGTAATTTTACTCCTAATTTATTCAAGAACGTGGTGCCAACATTCACAACTTCCAACATTTGATTTTGCGCCATCAACGTTTGTATTTTTATTTCATATAATTTAACTTTATCTAGAATACTAATAGCTTTTTGTAAAGTAAAATGAACAAAATGAGCAGAAGCATCAAAGTTACCAATTAGATACTCAGCTTCTGCTATCTCAACATGTAAATTGAGAGTGAAAGTGTAATCTTTCTCCCAACTATCTATTGTAATCAGTTCTAAACCTGTATTTAAATATCTCACAGATGCTTCGTAAGCTGTCGCTAGTTTAGCCTTTTTAGCCGCAATTAGGTTAAGTTTTGCCAACTCCAATTTTTCTACTTGATTAGTAAGTAAATTTTTGCCTTCATTGAGTTGGTTAACAATATCTAATATATTATCCGTAATTGATTCAGATGGAGTTACACCTAAAAGTAATTGACCTATTTTAAGATGAGTTTCCTGTTTGTTCTCCTCTGGAATTAGGGAGTAGGCAGCTTGTTGTACTCTATCATGTAGAAATTTATAATTAACTCTAGCAATTTTAGATTTGATTTCGGTTTGTAATAATTTTTGTTTCTCGTCTATAACTAAAGGTATCTTATAAGCTTCATTTAAAGGTAAAATCAATCCAGACTGTAAAGCTGGGTAAAGTTCTGTAGCAGTAAGCGACGTAGACTTGTTAATTACAATTGATAATACATCTAAAGTAAATTGATTACCAATACAAGCTGCTATTTTAATTATTTCTTGTGTTGCTTGTGGTAAAATGTTTATTCTATCAGCAACTAATTCTACTATACTTTTATCTGTAATACCAATCGCTTGTATTTCTTGTAAGCTCCATTGCCAAGTCGAGGTGGCAAAATCGAATTGAAAATGTTTTTGTTGGTATAAAGTAATTAATGTCTGTGTCAGAAAAAAGGGATTGCCCCCGGTTTTATTAAATAATAGCTCTCCCAAAGATATTAGTTTATGTGTATTGCTATGGTTGAATGTATCAGCAAGTAATTGTGTAATGTTGTTTAAAGATAAAGGTTGCAAATTAATATGATTTATAGCAATGCCACTTTTCTCGATTTCTGTTACAGTTTGTATCAAAGGATGAGTTGAAGTTACTTCATTGTCTCGGTAAGCTCCAATTATAAGTAAATAATTACTTTCTATATTATTAACCAACGCTTGCACTAATTTCAAAGTGGCAGCATCAACCCATTGTAAGTCATCTAAAAAGATTACTAATGGATGTTCAATAGTCGCAAAGACATTGACAAATTTGCAAAAAACGCTCTGAAAGCGGTTTTGTGATTCTGTGGGAGTTAGTGTTGGAACATCTGGCTGAGATCCTATAATTAATTCTACTTCTGGTATTACATCAATAATGCATTGTCCATTAGCTTCCACTGCTTCTAGAATTTTGTGGCGCCACTGGCTTAATTTAGTAGCTGTCTCTGTGAGCAGTTGTCGCATTAACTCACTAAAAGCTTGTTGTAAAGATGCATAAGGAATGTTACGCTTAAATTGGTCGAATTTACCGCTGATAAAAAAACCACAGGAGCGGGTTATAGGTTTATTTATCTCGTTGACAACAGAAGATTTACCAATTCCTGAGTAACCAGAAACTAGTATCATTTCGCACATGCCTTGACTAACTCTATCAAATGCTTGTAAAAGTAAATTGACTTGGTTCTCTCGACCGTAAAGCTTTTGAGGTATGAGCAGTTGACTTAAAACATCTAAACGACCAGGTATAAAATTTTTGATTGTACTTATAGAAAGCTGTTGTTGACATATTTCTAAATCTGCTAATAATCCTTTGGCTGTCTGATAACGATTTTCCGCGTTTTTTGCCATTAGCTTCATGACTATGGCAGCAACTTCTTTTGGAAGCTCCACATTTATTTCATTGACGGATACTGGTTGTTTCGCAATATGGTAATAAATTAGCTCTAATGCATCGCTACTTTCAAACGGTAATTTTCCTGTTAGCATTTCATATAAAGTTACCCCTAATGAATAAAAATCGCTTCGATAATCAAGCACACGATTCATTCTTCCAGTTTGTTCGGGTGATATATATGCCAAGCTTCCTTCAAGATGATTAGGATTAACGATTTGTGGTGTGTATGCGCTCAATTGTGAAGCAATACTAAAGTCAGTAAGCTTGGCTACACCTGTCTGGGTGTTAATAATAATATTGCCTGGTTTGATGTCTTTATGGATAATGTGGTGACTATGTAGCGACGCTAAAGCCTTTGCCAGTTGGATGGCGATACTTAAAGCTTGGTTCAATTCTAATTTACTGGCGCCGAGTACAAGTTTTAGTGAACATCCACCAAAGTCTTCAAATACCAAAGCTAAACGATTTTCAAATGTTTCAAGTCGCAAAAGCTTAACAACACCCTCTAAATCTAGATTTTTTGCAATACTGTACTCGTGCTTAAGACGAGCAATCGCATCAACAGATGGATATTCTGCTTTTAGGACTTTTAAAATAACGGGTTGATCATCCAGAGACGATACTGCCCGATAAATAACAGTATCATCTCCTTCATAAATCAGTTGAAATGACTCGTAACCTAGAAGCCTCATAGGCAGAAGCATTGCAAAACCCCTTGTTAGTACGTGATCGATATTGGATAATATAATTATTCCCAGTTTTTAACGTAAGTAATCACAAGAAGGCTAACTTTTGAGTACCACCGTCGCAGTTTTTTTGTTTACATGCGTCCTAATTGTAAAGTCTGGCAAATAATCTTTGACTAGAGCTTTGTCAAATTTTGGAAGTTTAAGACAAGAACCTTCAATTGCTCGTATAGTGTTATCTATCCTAACAGTTGGGGTGCGGTGATGAATTTCTAGAATTGTACTGCGATTTTGATAAACCTTCTCTTGCCAAAATGATGTAAGTGGATATAGCGGATTTGATTCTAGTAATGTTGATAGCGCTGAAAGCCAATTTTTAAGGGAAATTTTCTCGACTCGGTATCCTAACTCGTTAATATACTCAAACATCTCTATGTGACTCAATTCCCAGACACGAGGAACTGTCAGATTGTAATTTCCTCCGATGTATTGACTATTTGTAGATATATGTGTAATTGCAGCGGCAACGAAGTCTACAGAAATGGGTGTCCAATATTTTTCTGGTAAATCTGGGTAAACCCCCATTTGAATACAACCTGTGACTAAGCGGTAGAAAGTGTCTGCTAGATTTGCAATTCCTGTTTTTGTGTGTCCAGTTATGAATCCGGGACGATATATTGAGCAATTTAGTCCTGAAGTCCGTGCAGTTTGAACCATTCGTTCAGCAGCCCATTTTGCGCGTACATAGCCATGTTCGACCAACATTATTGGCGCACTATTGTCAATATCATAATCTTCCGAAACTTCATCCATGTTCAAAAATGAACTTACTGCTCCATAAACAGCTAATGTTGATAAGTAGTGCAAAGTCTTATGGCGCCGATGCGCTGCAAAAGCAATGATATTTGCTGTACCACTAAGGTTAGGTTTTTTGATTACTGAGTAAGGTTTTATGTAATTAGTATCGGCAGCTACATGATATATAACATCAACGCTTTGACTGAGTTGCTCGAACAACGTGACTGACAATTGCATTTTTGGCTGTTCAATATCTCCAGCTATAACCTTGACTCGTACTAATTCGGCTGTTGGTAGCTGATACTTGATAAAAGTCGCGCGTAGTCTTTGTGTTGCAACAGTGTCATTCTCCGCACGCACTAAGCAGTAAATAGTTTGGTAACTATTTTTGTTCAGCAACTCGTGCAGTAAATGCGCTCCCAAGAAACCAGTGGCGCCTGTAATTAATGCTGTGTCGAATTTAACAATAGCTGGTTTGTGCCAAGTTGAAGTATTTAAGTCTAAGGGCAATGTAGCATCTGCCATCAAGTCAAAATTATCATTAACATCTTCGCTTTTAAGTTTAAGCTGTTCGATTAATTGAGCTACATCTGACGGTGTAGGATATTCATAGATAAGACGAGAAGGAATAGTGATGCCAAAATCCTTTTGTATCAAACATAATACATGAGCAATTCGCAGTGAGTCACCACCCATGTGAAAGAAATTAGAATTGGGTAAAAAGCTACCTGGAGTTAATTGTAAAGCCTCGTTAAAAATTGCCGCGATCTTAATAGCGGTATCTGTTGCGTTTGTGATTGGAAATTGAATCAATTCTAATTCAGGTAAAGAAGAGCGGTCAACTTTACTACGATTTGGCATTAAAGGCAATTCGGAGAGAAAAACAAAACGTGTAGGCACCATATAATCAGGTAGATGTTCAGCAGCAAACTGTTTTAAGCGTTTTTCTGTTACAAAAAAACCAGCACGAGGAACTACATACCCCACTAGCATTGAGGCACCATGAGATTTATTCTCTTCTGTTGTAATATCTGTAGGTGTAACAATCTTAACAGCAGTAGCTTGCACAGCCGGGTGTTGTCCCAAAACTTTTTCAATTGCTTCTAATTCAATACGAAGTCCGCGAATTTTAACTTGATTATCGACTCTACCAACATAATGTAACAATCCACGCTGACATAAATCTTCATAAACAATATCACCCGTTTTATATATTTTACCTATTCCAAACGGATTATTTATAAAGCGCGCGTTTGTCATTTCTTCTTTACCTAGATATCCCAGTCCTACTCCCACACCCCCTATATATAGTTCACCCTTCTCACCACTTTTACACAAGTTTAGTTCTTCATCTAAAATATAAAGCTCAACATTGGGTAATGCGTTTCCGATCGGTACACTTTGACTTTCTGCTTTAAACTCATACATTGTCGCGCATACAGTTATTTCTGTTGGACCGTATGCATTAAAAAAACGTCTATTCGCATCAATCCAAAATTGAGCAAGTGAAAGTGGGCAAGCTTCACCACCTGCTGCAATCACTCGCAAACAAGATAGTTGGTCACGAAACTGGGTTAACGTCGCAAGTACAGAAGGGGGTAAGCAAAGCATTTCAACACTGTTCTTGGCAATGAACTCTGCTAATGGTCTACCTGGTAGCATTTCTTCTCTTGCACCCAGCACTAAAGTCGCGGCGCCGCATAATGCTGTAACCAATTCCCAAACTGCTGCATCAAAACTAATTGAAGCAAATTGTAAGACGCGAGTACCGGGGTTAATATCAAAAGCACGAACACTACTTAAAGCAAGATTCAATAAGCCTTTGTGTGGTAGCATTACTCCTTTAGGCGTACCTGTAGAACCAGAAGTATAAATAATATAGGCGAGTTGTTCAGGTTCCACTATTGGGGAAGTAAGTTGTGAAGTATCTTCATCCCATGAGAGTGTATCTAAGAAACACATGTAACCCGCGACATCACTTTGGCGCAGTGCTGGTTCAATATCGAAGGCAAATTTACTAACAGTCAAAATTGTAGTCAATTCAGCATCAGAAATCATATAGCTAAGTCGCGAGCGCGGTAAATCTGGGTCTAGGGGAACAAAAGCGGCGCCTGCTTTCAAAACAGCTACGACGGCAATCACCATTTCAAAAGAAGGCTCTAAACAAACTCCCACTAGAGCATTAGGCTCTAACTTCCCTTGTGCCTTTAAATGACTATATAATTTTTCCGCACGCTGATTTAATTCTTGGTAGGTTAACTCTTGCCCTTGATATATCAAGGCTACATGATTTGGATATTTACAACAAATTGAGTCAATCTGGCATATGACAGTTCGTACATCAAACAAATTTATATTATTCATTTTGAATCTTAGTACAACAATAAAATTTCGGAATTTTGGCTTGATTTATTTATATTTTCCAATTTTTTTTTCAAAAATCCAGATTATTCATCTATATTTTATTTTAGTTATACTAATTACGTAAAATTACTAAACTCATTTCTAATATCATGTCCGGTTGATTAACCATAATACTCAAACATGATATTAACAAATGTTTTAATTTAAAGCATATTAAATAATCATACTTAAACAAACACAATTAAATCTACATGAAATTAAGTAGATTTATTTACTATTCATAATAAATTTGTAAAGATAACGTAACTATTAATATACCCCTCAATACTGCTCGGTTAAGCATTTTGATCCCCCCAACCCTAGAAGAGCTGATTCATACCCTAAAAAGCTTAAAAAATCAAGGGTTTCGCGCAAATATATAAGCTTTTTGAACTGGCGCCACAAGATACAGATTATGCGTCAGTCATATTTTCATTTACGAAGAGGTATTTTAATGACAAACTTAGTTCCTTGATTGACTTGTGAAAAACATTCCAATTTACCCCCGTGCCTTTCGGTAATAATTTGATAGCTAATCGACATACCCATTCCTGTACCTTTTCCGACAGGCTTAGTCGTAAAAAATGGGTCAAAAATTTGTTTTTGTACTTGTTCTGACATTCCAATACCGTTATCAGAGATTTTAATTTCAATCCAATTAGTATCAACTATGTCGGTTTGAATAGTAATTTGATTGGGATTGGCTTGGATATCTTCTAAAGTGCGTTGACTGTTTTGCTCCTCCATTGCATCAATGGCATTTGTCAAAATATTCATAAATACTTGATTTAATTGTCCGGCATAGCATTTTACAGAGGGTAAGTTGCCATAGCGTTTAATAACTTGAATAGCTGGTAGCTCTCCTTTTTCTTTAAGACGATGTTGAAGAATCATTAATGTACTCTCGATACCGTCGTGAATATTTACCTCTTTAAACTCCGCTTCGTCCATGCGGGAGAAGGTGCGTAAAGATAAAACAATTTCACGGATACGTTCAGTACCCACTTTCATCGATTTAATAGTTTTGGGTAAATCTTCTTGAATGAAATTTAAGTCCAGTTCTTCTAAGTAATCTTGAATTTTTTGATGACTAATTGTATCATATTGCTGATATAATTCAAGCAATTGCAGCAAATCATTGGTATACTGCTCTACATAGCTCAGATTTCCGTGAATAAAGTTTACAGGATTATTAATTTCATGGGCAACTCCAGCAACTAACTGTCCCAAGCTAGACATTTTTTCAGATTGAACCATTTGTGCTTGGGTGTGTTTTAGTTCTTGAAGGGTAGCTTCTAAATCTTCTGTTTGTTGCCGCAACTGAGCTTCAATTTGTTTGCGAAGAACTTCGTTGCGTTTTGCTTCGCGAATATCTCGCATAATCGATGAGAAAAATTCCACTTCTCCCCTATCGTTTTTATGGACTACAATTACTTGGGAGACAGGAATTTCCTGACCTTTGCGCGATCTGACAATTGACTCACCCGACCAACTTCCCGTTTGCATTGCTGTGGGTAAAGCTTCGTTGACAGTTTTTTCCAACATTGACGGCGCCACTGTTTCCGAAATATGAAACTTATCGGTTTCTTCGGGGAGAATACCCAAAATCTTCTGTCCCGCTTGATTAAGGTAAAGATTATTACCTTGAGCATCGGCAATACCGATGATGTCATTTGCTGATTCTAAAATTGCCAGCAACCGTGCTTGTGCTTGTTCAATTTTTTTACGATCGCTAATATCAAAAACAAACCCATCCCAAATAATTGCACCATCATCTCGTAATTGAGGACGAGATACAGCTTGTACCCATTTAATTTTTCTCGATGGAGTAATAATGCGCCATTCGTGAATGAACGGTGTGAGGTTTCGGGAAGATTCCATCATTGCTTGGTTAATACCTGCAACATCGTCGGGATGTTCCACTGCTCTGATGTTTTGAGTTCCTGCAACTATTTCTTCTGCTGTAAACTCATAGAGGTTATAACTACCCGAACTAACATAAAGGATAAAAATCGAACCGTCAGTGGTCAAGCATAATTGGTAAATCATACCAGGAACGTTATCTGCAAGACGCTGGAAACGGGTTTTACTCTCCTGAAGATTTGCATAAAGTCTAGCATTTTCTAGCGAAATTGCCGCTTGGGTACAAAGAAGGTTGATAACAAGCAAGCGTTCGCTAGTAAATATCCCTTGAGTTAATTTATTTTCTAGGTACAGAATACCAAGCAAATTGCCTTGATTCAAAATTGGCATACACAACAAGCTTTTGGGCTGGTGTTGCTCGATATATTCATCAATAAAAGTCTCGGTATTGTTTTGGTAATTATCAATTGTTACGGTTTCTAGTTTATGTTTAACATAGCGAATCAGCTTCAGAGGTATTTCTTGGCTATCATCCATAGCTTGGAAAGTCAGTACTGTTGTTGATGCATTTTTTTCAGGACTAAGTGATGTGATTGCTCGGATGTACCATTGATTTTCGTTGGGTAAAATCAACACACATTTTTTTGCACCTGCATTTTCGAGAATAATTTTGCTAAGTGTGGAAATTAACTCATCTAGGTTAATAATGCTAGAAATTGCTTGCGCGGTTTTTAGAATTGAAGTAATATCGAGGTTACTCAGACAGGTTGTGGCAGTAATGTTAGCAAGTGTTTCCAATGAGTTAAAGCTTGGTTGTAGAGAATTTAGCAAAATCGGCTTGAGTAGATGAGGATAGGTATTTTCCAAATCCTCAATTTTTGTCTTACACTCCCAACGAATATAGGCGTAATATGCTTCTTGCATATAGCCTGCGGCAACTTTTTCTTTGTTCCATTCTAGGTAAAACTTGGCTGCGAGTTCGTTGCCTAAAGCTTCTTCTTGAATGTAGCCGTTTTCTTTGGCGCCATTTATTGCTCGATCGTAAAATTCTAAAGCAGTAGCTTTTTGTTCCAATATCCGATATTTTTCTGCTTCAACTAATTCAAATTTGTGTAAGTAATTCATTGGTGCATAATTTGCCCAATTAGCTAGTTTTTCTTGATTAGCTGCGACTTGAGTCAAAATCTGCTGTTGTTTCTGTGAATTGACTTGCGGATAAATTGCCAATTTTGCTAAAGAATCGTAAGTATGGAATACTGGAACCATCAGCGACCCAACTCCCGCATCCAAATAGCGTTCTGTCTCAATTGCACAATCAACCGCGATAGTATAGTTAGAAAATAAATACGAGAGAAATAATTTGTGTAGATGCAAATAAAACAAAGCTCCTCGATGATTTGCCGCTAAGTGCATCATCACCATTTGCTCTTCGTCATAAACTTGACCGATAATTCGACTGGGATTTTCTGCTTGTCCCAATAAATTAAGTACAGCTTGCAAATTAATTTGCTGGATTTGCAAAGCAGTTTCCTGCTTGACTTGAGCAATAAAATCTCGATAGCTTTGCATTTGTTCTGCAAGAGTCGGTAGAGCGATTGCACCACTAAAATAAGCAAGATGGCTATAATATTGGAGCGAAAAGCTTGCATGTTCCAAATCGCCAGTATTTAACGCTGAATTATACGCCTCTAAAAGAGGTTGGAGACAAGTTTGAGCATTTTCTTTCCAATGTTGGGTAAAACAAGTTGCCACTAAAATTCCTGGTGCGCGAAAAATTTCGCTATTTAATTTATACATCAAACTTAATGCCAACTTTCCATACTCATAACCCGCATCGATATCGCCATATAATCCACACAGCATCATCCCACAAGTTGCATAGCCATGAGCATGAGCAGGAGCATTACCATAATTTAATGCTAACTCTACTTGCTTGGCGGCAATTAGAGGTAAAAGTTGTGGCAAAGCCATATGTGCCGTTGGACTCAAACTTACAAGAATGCGAGTTGCAGCCAATTTAAGTGTATCTGTCATATCTGGAAGATCAATCAAATTTGAAATTTGCTTCCCTTGTAAACCTGTTCGCACCTCTGTCATTACTTGCTCAATCTGCCCTGGTGTGGGTTGGTGTGGTAACTCTACACCCAAGAGTTCAAGAAGCTCCAACCCGAAGGATATAGCTTCTTTGAGTTGATTTTCAGCCTTTAAACCTTGTAACTTTATTTCGTAAGCCTTGAGTTTATCTTGCAGCGATTTACTATTATTCAAGACTTGGGCAACATACAATTCCATTTCCGCAAATTTACCATTAAGATATGCTAATTCTGCGGCATTTTCGTGCAACGATAATGTGATTTTATAATGAGTTTGCCAACTATCCTCATGCAATAACGAAATACTAGTCAGAAAATATTGCCTTGCATCTGCATAAGCCGTAGAAAGCTGCGCTTTTTTTCCGGCTATCATATTTAAACATAGCAACTGTAATTTCTCTGATGATTTCGTCAGTAGCTCCTTTGCAAAATTCAAGTGATTGACAATTTCAAAAATTCTTTCTTCTTGCTCTTTTTCAGGTATTTTTTTTAACAGCAGTTGTCCAATTTCTAAGTGAGTCGTTTGCCTTTGGTCTTCAGGAATAAGAAAATAGGCGGCTTGTTGAATGCGATCATGCAAAAATTTATAGGTGGCAGTTTGGGAAATATCTTGAGCAAAAGCTTGGTTGTCTCCATCTATATAAATTTTATAAATATCGCTTTTAGGTAAAATTAACCCTTCTTCCAAAGCATTCCACAAATCAGCAGATGATTCTACTTGAGATTGTTCACCAATAATTGCTAATGTTTCTAAATCAAACTCATTACCAATACAAGCAGCTAACTTTAAAACCCGTTGAGTTGATTCAGGTAATCTACGTAATTGAAATAGCATAAACTCAACAACATCATCTGTAAGAGTTTGCTGATTAATTTCAAAAATATTGTACTGCCAATATTCTTCATTTAAATTAAATGTTATAAATTTATCTTGGTGTAATGATTTTAAAAATTGTGTAACAAAGAATGGATTTCCTTGAGTTTTTCGCAACACTAGTTGTGAAAGTGGAAAAGCCTCATATTCTTGACATTTTAAAGTATCAGCAACTAACTCGTTCAATGCTAATTGGCTGAATGGTTGTAAATTAATTGTTTGAATTTTTGTATTTTTTTTCTTAATTTGTTCCAATGTTAACATTAAAGGATGGACATTAGATACCTCATTATCTCGATAAGCTCCAACTAATAATAAATAATTTAAATTGCGATTGTTAATTAAAAACTTTATTAATTTTAAAGAAGCTGTATCAGCCCATTGTAAATCATCTAAAAATATAACTAAGGGATGTTTTTTATTTGCAAAAACTTGTATAAACTTCTGCAATAAAAAATTAAATCTATTTTGACTGGCTGCACCAAATAATTCCAATACAGGTGCTTGTTTGCCAATAACTCTTTCTAATTCGGGAATAATTTCAATAATAACCTGTCCATTTTCGCCTAATGCTTGCAAAATTTCTTTTTGCCATTGTTGTAATTGTTTATCGCTTTCTGTGAGTAACTGCTCCATCAAACCTCGAAAAGCTTCGATAAATCCCGACAAAGGAATATTCCGATTAAATTGGTCGAATTTACCCTGAATAAAATATCCCCGTTTTTTGACAAGAACTTTGTGAACTTCGTTAACTACCGCAGTTTTACCAATTCCCGAAAACCCCGTCACTAGAAGCATTTCGCTGTTGGATTGTGAAACTCGTTCAAATGCTGCAAGCAGTTCTTTAACTTCATTATCTCGACCATATAATTTATCAGGAAGAATAAATCTATCACAAGTATCTTTATGAGCAATGTCAAAATCTTCAATATAACCTTTTTTTTGCAGTTGTAAAAGACATTGTTCCAAATCAGCTTTTAACCCCGTAGCAGTCTGATAGCGGTCTTCAGCGTTTTTTGCCATCAGCTTATGAATAATTTTTGTAATTACAAAAGGTATTTTTGAGTTGATATCTGATAAATTTTGAGGAAATTTAGCGATATGAAGATGAATCAACTCCATTGGGTCATCAGAGTCAAAAGGTAACTGTCCAGTTAGTAATTCAAAAAATGTTACACCCAAAGCGTAAAAATCACTACGATAATCAATTCCTCGGTTCATACGCCCGGTTTGTTCCGGGGAAATATAAGCAAGGGTTCCTTCTAAAACATTTGGACTGGTAATGCTTTGAGTTTCTTTAGGAAGCCAAGAGGCAATACTGAAGTCTATAAGCTTAACCTGCTTGGTTACTGGGTTAATAAGAATATTTGTAGGTTTAATATCTTTATGGATAACGCAATTTTGAGATAAATCGTATAATATATCAGTAATTTGCACTGCTATGGTTAAAAAATCTAATAAATTTAATGGTTGATTTTCAGTATATTCTCGCAAGGAAATTCCGCCAAAATCTTCCATCACTAGCATGTAGGTATTGTGATAATGTTCTAGACTGTAAGGGCGAACAACACCAGGAATATCTAACTTTTTACTAATGTTATACTGATTGCGAAATTTCAAGAGTTCACTAAAACTAGGATATTCCTGCTGTAGTAGTTTAATAACAACATTCTGGTTATCGCTCAATCGAATAGCTCGGTATACCTTTGTTTTATAACCCTGGTAAATTTCTTCGGATATCAAGTATCTGTTTATACCAACAATAATCTCTGTTGGTGTTGCCATAGCACTTCTCCTCAAGGTACAAAACTAATCTTCTAGGGTTGGCTTAGATTCACCCTTAAAATTATTGTTCCCAAATTAGAACTAAATATTGACTAAGAGTAAAAATCAACAATACTTGGTTCAGCCTAAAACCTTTAGAGGTTGTTTGAAAAGTACCCTTGAGTGTCATGCTCAGATATTAAAATCCCCCCAACCCCCTTAATAAGGGGGCTAAAAGCCTCTCTTTCCCCCCTTATCAAGGGGGGTTAGGGGGATCAATTCCGAGAAAATCTCTTAACCGAGCAGTATTGCTGGAGTTCTCTATTGATTACTGAATACATTAATTAAATATATTAATTTAATTTAACCTTGGTTGTTCAATAGGAATTTTAATATTAAATTCTGTTCCTTGAGCGATGGATGAAAAACAATCTAGCTTACCATTATGTTTTTCACAAATAATTTGATAGCTAATTGCTAAACCCATTCCAGTTCCTTTTCCAACTGACTTTGTTGTAAAAAAGGGGTTAAATATCTCTGTTTGAATCGATTTAGGTATTCCAACTCCATTATCTGCTATTACTATTTCTATCCAATTAGAATTAATAACTGATGTGCGAATTGTAATTTTTGCAATAGTTTTTTTAAAAGTTTTTTCTTCTAGTGCATCAATGGCATTAGCCAAGATATTCATAAAAACTTGATTTAATTGACTAGCATAACATTCAATATTTGGCAAATTTCCATAGTCTTTAAATACTAAAATTTCTGGACGTTTTAAAGTTGCTTGTAAACGATGCTGCAAAATTAATAACGTACTATCAATACCTTCATGAATATTAACTAATTTGAATTCAGCTTCATCAAGACGAGAAAAATTGCGTAATGACACAACTATTTCCCGAATGCGCTCACTTCCTATAATCATCGATTCTAATACTTTTAGAAAATCAGCTTTTATAAATTCTAAATCAATGTCATCTTTTAACACTTGAATTTCGGTCGGTACATTGGGAAAATGTCTGCCATAAAGCTCAAGTAAACTTACCATATTTTCATTATATTCTTCCAAGTGTTTGATATTTCCATGAATAAAGTTTACTGGATTATTTATTTCGTGAGCGACACCAGCAACTATTTGTCCTAAAGCTGACATTTTTTCGCTTTGAAGCATTTGTGCTTGCATATTTTGTAAATTTTGCAAGGTAATTTGTAATTCTTCGCTTCTGCGCGCTAAGTCTTGCTGCGAACACTGCAATTCGCTAATAACTTGCTTGAGCAAAAACTCTTTAGCTGCAATATCCATTTCTAGTTGCTTGCGATCGCTTTCACAGCGATCTAGTTTTTTTTGCAGAATCCTGTTTGCTTTTTCTAATTCTCGATTTTTTTCTAAATCATTGCTACTATTCATAAATAAGAATCATAAATAAGAATTATAAATAAGAATTATAAATACTTTAGTTTGTTCCCATTAACAGTGTTACAAATGTTTTATTATGAAATTGTGTTTTTCCTTTAGCTGTTAAAGGAGCAATTTCACCATAGGCATAAAATCCACAACAAGGTAATGTTGGCGATAAATGGTTTTTGACAAGCTGATATTCCTGACTGGTAAGAGTTCCGAGAATTCGGCGCCGAGCGGCACAAGAAATTAATAAAGCTGCGGCTGGATTTATGCCAGAAAAATTTGTTAAAGCTTTTTTAAGGGATGTCTCGGAAGCTTGTAAAATATTTTCGCGAGATGTATCTGTAATTTGAACCATTGCTCCTGAAGGAATATCTGAGAAGAAAGTTACACTCCCAGATTCCGTATCATAACTATTTGGCGCCCGCATATAAAAGCGCTCTTCCTCTTCAAACACTGCGAGCGCATGAATCGCATAATTTGTAGCAAACGTTTCTGCTCCGAGATAATACTGATAAAAGTCGAGAGCGCGCTGTCCATCAATTTCGTAAACCACATTACCATCGACTTTGGTGACACAGCTGCGTTTACCAATGGGAGTCCAGCCGCTTGCAACTCCATAAGAAACTTGTAACTTGCCACAAAACAATAGTACTGGAACTGCATCGCAAACAACTTCATTTTGAAAAAACTGATATGTTTGAGAAAACATATAGTCATCAGCTGCCATCCCACCAATAATTGGGATTTGCCCTCCTAAACCTTTCTTTAACCCTTCTAAAATCAGAACTCCATTACTAGTTAAGCTATCTGGGAAAGTGAGGCATAATTGAGGTTTCGCTGAACTTTTAAGCTTTGCCATCTCTACAGCTTGTTGAGCAATCAGTATTGGATTTTTTGAGACTGAACGTCCCAATCCAGCTCGAATTTCTACCTCATCTGAGGCAAACACCATCAAAGTCAGTGAGTCTTGTTGAAATCCCATGACTGAGGAAACTTCGCCATTTGTAGTTCCACCAATCAGCTCTATCTCACCAAAAGCATCCTGAATATGCTGTAAAATCAACGCATGGTCAAAATCTATCGCCGCAAACAAAATACCAGCTTGGGGTACTTCTCCATCCAGAACTATTTTACATTCCTTAATAACATCGGCAATTGCGGATGCCGAATCTGGATCGATACTATGACCAATTGCGACTTTAAACATAATTTTCTCCAAGCAAATTTAAATGTGTCCTATATTTGAGCCAAGTGGAAGATTGAATCAGACACAGCACGAATTTTCTACATACTCATTATTCCCAATAAATGCAATTAAATCGCAATCAACCAAGTTTGTATAAAGGCGGGTGGGCAATACTGCTCGGTTAAGGATTTTTTTCATAATTTTGGAGATGTAGAGACGCGACATGTCGCGTCTTTACAAGGTTTTCGATTTACCCAGGATTTCTTAACCGAGTAGTATTGCGGGTGGCAGATGGTGAGAAAACAAGGAGTGCAAGATGTAAGCTAGCCAAGCTGCTACGAGCCGCCACGCGCGTTCTTATAAGTTTTGCGATGCAAGACTTTCATCAAAATTAACTGGGGATAATGTGTTAGTGAAACAAATAACTTGGGAATTTTAAGTACAAAGGTTTAATGGAGATGGAACGATGAGGGTGAATTTTGCCTACTTAGGTTTGGTTTTGGGAGTGTTTACAGCTGTAATATTTACACCAGCCTATGCTGAGGTAACATCTGATGGTACTACCAACACTACTGTTAACTCAATTGGCAATAATTTTATTATTCTTAATGGTATAGAAAAAGGTAATAATTTATTTCATAGCTTCAGCAATTTCTCTATACCAACTGGTGGTTCAGCGAATTTTGATTTAACTAACACACTTAATATTACAACTATATTTAGTCGGGTTACTGGTGGAAATGTTTCTAATATTGATGGGTTGATTCAAACTCTCAACAGTAGTAATTCCGTAAGTTTATTTTTGATGAATCCCAACGGCATTGTATTTGGTCAAAATGCCAAGTTAGATATTAGTGGTTCGTTTGTTGCGACAACAGCGAATAGTATTAAATTTGCCGATGGGGTGGAATTTAGTACTGTAAATCTCAGCGAACCCGCTTTGTTGACGATGAGCGTACCTGTCGGGTTGCAAATAGGAAGAAACGCCGGAGCAATTCAAGTACAAGGTGCAACCACAAACGCTAATGGATTACAAGTAAAACCAAGCCAAACTTTTGCCCTTATAGGCAGTGATATTAATCTAACTCAAGCAAACCTCCGTGCCTCCGATGGACACATTGAATTATGGGCATTACAGAATGGAAAAATCGATATAAACAATAATAAATGGCAACTAGCTTCTGACTCAAAAGATGTTACCTGGGGCAATATCAGTTTGCAAAAATCTTCATTTATTGATGCGGATGGCGTAGATGGTGGTTTAATCAACATTCGGGGGCGAAGTTTAACATTACAGGATGGGTCAAACATTAGTTCTACTACATCCGCTGGACAAGGAAGAGGTATTACCATTCAAACTACTGAGTTTGTTAATCTTTTAGGAGTTTCCGCACCAGGACAACTTCTCTTTTCTGGTGTCAATACATCAGTAGGTAAACAATTTGACTTCTTTGCGCCACCAGGACCGCCAACAACCGGACGAGCAGGAAACATAACTATTGAAACCGAACGCTTAAAGTTAGCTAATGGTGCATGGATTAAATCTATAACATCCGGCAACAATTCAATCGCTGGAGATATTAATATTCGTGCTACTGATGTAACTTTAGTAGCACAAGACACGTCTTCTGCTCTAAGTGGTTTTAGTTCGATTGCTACTTCAATCGTTTCTGGCAGCAATAATCAGAGTGGCAAGATTAGTATTGAAGCCCAAAGGGTTAGCGTGTTTGATGGTAACCGTATCGCTACGAGTGTATTGCAAGGAAATGGCTCTGGAGGAGAAATTTCTATTCGGGCTAAGGAAAGCTTAGAAATTCGGGGGACTAACTTTTACAATGGTGCAACTATAACCAGTGGTGTTCTCGCCTCAATCGAAGCTGGAGCAACAGGACAAGGTGGTCAAATTTCAGTTGACACAGGAAACCTAATTGTAGCCGATGGTGGCACAATTGCCAGTGGATTGGCAAGTGCTAATAATACATTTTTTGGAGCGCTACCAGGAGCGCGAGGTACGGCTGGAAATATCGACATTCGAGCAAGGCAAATACAAGTTAGCGATTCGTTGATTGACGGTTTAAGTGGAGATATTACTGGGATTACCACTTCTGTTGGTAATGGTGCTATAGGTCAAGGAGGCAGCATTAATCTGACAGCAGATAACCTGCGCGTTTTCAATGGTGGACAAATTGCCTCATCCACAAATGGTAATGGTGCGGCAGGTAATATCAACTTGCAAGCTAAAAATATTACTGTAGAGGGTACGTCTCAACCTTTGAGCAACGGTCAGATTTTATCTAGTAGTATTACAGTAGCTTCTACTACCGCCTCTGATGCTGGTTCAATTAACTTAGTCGCAGATCGGCTGAAGGTGATTGAACGCGGAGAAATTTCTGTCAGCAATACGGGTGGTGGTAATTCTGGAAACTTACTAGTTAATGCCAACCAGGTCAAACTAGAGGAAGGAGGCAGTCTGCTTTCAGAAGTTTCCGCAGGCAATCGAGGTAACATTAATCTAGCGGCTGATGTTTTGCTGATACGCAATGGCAGTAAGATTAATACTAATGCCACAGGTATGGCCACAGGTGGCAATATTAGCATTAATGCACCAATTATTATTGGGTTAGAAAATAGTGATATTACTGCAAATGCAATTGAAGGGGCTGGTGGGAATATTGATATTACAACTCAGGGTTTATTTGGACTCAAATTTCGTGACCAACTCACACCAGAAAGTGATATTACTGCTAGTTCTCAATTCGGTGTTAACGGTAATGTATATATTAATAACTTTGGTGTTGACCCTAATTCTGGTTTAGTTGAACTACCTGCAAATTTAACCGACCCATCACAGCAAATCGTTGCAGGTTGTGCAGGTACGAGTGGTAATAGTTTTGTTGCCACAGGAAGAGGAGGAATACCCCAAAATCCTAGTCACGAATTGAGGAGCGATCGCACCTGGTCAGATATCCGCAATTTATCAGCATTTCAAAAAACACAAGCTTTACAAACACAAATACCTGCATCACCAGAAATCTTTGTCCAAGCTACTTCTTGGCATCGCAATGCTCAGGGCAAAATTGAATTAATCACAAATAAATCTCCTGCTCAAGTGCAGTTAGCATTAACCTGTGCTGTAGTTCCTAAAGCGTAGGTCTAGTGCAGGCTAGCAAAAATAACTGACCAGTTTCAGCACCCTTCTAGAATACAAAAGAGCGATTCGAGGGTGGCGCCAATTATTTAACACAAATTGGCGAGTAGTGGTTTATATCATAAGTTTTGGTGTGTAGGCGCCGCTCTCTGTGTACTCTGTGTCTCTGTGGTAAAAAATTGAACTTACCAAAACTTATGACATAAACCAGTAGTCGTCTGTGTCATTAATTTTGGGGTGTAGGAATATTGGCAACGGATGATGAACGGATGTAACAGATGGTTAATTTTAAATTACGCGCATTTTGTTTGCAACAATAATTTATCCGTTACATCCGTTTAATCCGTTGCAAACCAACACACCAAAACTTATGACATAAACCAGTAGTAGTTCGTGTCATTAATTTTGGGTTGTAGGAATATTGGCAACGGATGATGAACGGTGAGTCCAGCTACATAGGAGGGTTTCCCTCCGGAGTGGACTGGCGAACCCGAACGGATGTAACAGATGGTTAATTTTAAATTACGCGCATTTTGTTTGCAACAATAATTTATCCGTTACATCCGTTTAATCCGTTGCAAACCAACACACCAAAACTTATGACATAAACCAGTAGTCGTCTGTGTCATTAATTTTGGGGAGTTGAATTAAATCCCCCCAACCCCCCTTAATAAGGGGGGCTAAGAATAAAGCTCTTGTTCCCCCCTTATCAAGGGGGGTTAGGGGGGATCAAAATCTGCAACAACACTCCAAAATTAATGACAAAAGGCAGTAACGGTCTCTACGTGGAACTGAGGGTTAGGTTTTTCGTATGCTTTTCCATATAACCTGAAAAGTCAGATCAACTGATAGATCGCATTATAAGTTGGGCACTATATATATAACGTATAGTGATCTCCTAAATAGTTGTGCTTTAATCAACCTTTCAGCAAATTGCTCAATAATAATAATAAATCAATTATGGCTTTCAGAATTAAACAAACTTCTTGGCTATATGTTAGCCTCAGTGTTATAAGTTTGTGTTTAGCATTTACCATTACACCTGTAAAGGCATCTCTACCCGTAACAACAACTCCTGTTGTTTCGACTTCCCAAGTCAATAACGGATTAGAACAAGGACGAAACCTCTACCAATCTGGTCGTTTTTCAGAAGCTGTTACGGCTTGGCAAACCGCAGCACAACAGTATCGCATTCAAGGTGATCACATTAATGAAGCTCTCAGTTTAAGTTACTTGTCGCTAGCACAACAGGAACTCAATCAGTGGGAAGCAGCGAAAAACTCGATTGAGCAAAGTGTAAAAATTTTGCAAACCACTAAACCTGCTATCGATGCTATTGTCTGGGCACAAATACTGAATACACAAGCAAATTTGCAACTTCGTACAGGTAGAGCCGAAACAGCCATTGAAAACTGGCAACAAGCCCAAAAATATTACGAACTCTCAGGCGATACAATCGGAAGTTTGGGTAGTCAAATTAACCAGGCACAAGCATTACAAAGTTTGGGATTTTACCGTCGCTCGAAACAGCAGTTGGAAACGTTAACACAAAAATTGGCAGTAATGCCAGATTCGGAAGTCAAAGTCAGTGGGTTAAGATCGCTTGGTTTAGCTCTGCGCGCAATTGGTGATAGCAAAAGTCAGCAAGTATTGGAACAAAGTTTAGCGAGCGCAAATAAAATTGCAGCCAAAACCCAGTTAAGTTCTATCCTTTCTAGTCTGGGAAAAAATGCCTCAGATTTGCAAGACCCCGAAACAGCATTAAATTACTTTGAAGATGCAGAGAAAGCAGCTACTAATCCAAATGAAAAGTTGCAAGCACGTTTAGCTCATTTCAAATTATTGGTAGATTACGACAAACTTGAATATGCTATAGAACTAGCACCTCAGTTGCAACAACAGCTTACAGAATTACCACCCAGCCACAATTCCCTTTATGCAGCGATTAATTTTGTTGCTACCCTAAATAAATTAGAAAAACCCGACAAAATTTTACCAATTAAAGAACTGTCGCAACTTATGGCAGTTACAGTTAATTCTGCCCAAAAAATTCAGGATTCTGCCGCAGAAGCTCATGCATTGTATCAATGGGGACAACTTTATAGCCGCACTTCTCAGTGGTCTGAGGCAAAGGCATTAGCTGATAAATCCCTGCATATTGCCCGTCAACTCCAAGCTGACGATATTATTGCTCAATCGGCATGGCAGGTTGGAAAATTGTATAAGCAACAAGGTAGTAGAGCAGAAGCAATTTCAGCCTATACCGAAGCAGTCAAGGCATTAAAGTCACTACGAGGAGATTTGGTTGCTGTTAATCCCGATGTTCAATTCTCTTTCCGCGAAAGTGTGGAACCTGTTTATCGGGAACTGGTGGGTTTACTTTTGGATGAACAACCGAGTCAAACAGAACTTACGCAAGCTCGCGAATTAATTGAATCACTACAAATAGCCGAACTCGATAATTTTTTTCGAGAAGCTTGTTTAGATAAAGCACAGCAGATTGACAAAGTTGACCCCACAGCAGCCATTATTTACCCGATTATTTTACCAGATCGCCTTGCTGTAATTCTCTCTCAATCGGGTAAACCATTAAGTTATTATGAAACGCGCAAGCCCAGAGCGGAAATTGAACAAACTTTCGACAATTTACTGGTTGCTCTCAATCCAGTTTCAGATTCTAAAGAACGGGAGAAATTGACCCAACAAATGTATGATTGGTTGATTCGTCCTGCAGAACAGAAACAAGCCTTTAAAGATATCAAGACATTGGTGTTTGTATTAGATGGAAAGTTGCGGAATATACCAATGGCAGCTTTGTATGACGGAAAGCAATATTTGATTGAAAAATATGCTGTGGCACTCTCACCAGGATTGCAACTAATGTCTGCTCAATCATTCCAGCAAAACAAAATTAATGCCATCGTTGGTGGTATTAGTGAATCTCGATCTGGTTTTGCTGCCTTGCCTGCTGTGGAATCAGAAGTTAAAAAAATATCCCAGGCAGTATCCTCTAAGCTGTTACTAAACCAGCAATTTACTAGTAAAGCTTTGGGAGATCGTGTCAAATTTGGTAATGCCGATGTTGTTCACCTCGCAACCCACGGACAGTTTAGCTCCCGTCTCGAAGAAACCTACTTACTGACATGGGATGGACAAGTGAATGTGAAGGAGTTATCCGAACTCCTCAAAAATCGTGGTGGGAATTCATCGAAAGCGATCGAATTATTGGTGTTGAGTGCTTGCGATACGGCAACAGGAGACGAGCGCGCTGTTCTGGGATTAGCTGGTTTAGCTGTTAAATCAGGCGCCCGTTCCACCATAGCAACTCTCTGGCCAGTCAAAGATAAAGCCGCAGAAATACTCACGACTCGCTTCTACGAACAACTACGACAACCCAAAACGACTAAAGCTGAAGCACTTCGCCAAGCACAAATCAGCTTAATTCGCCAAACTGATTTCCGTGACCCGTTCTTTTGGTCTGCCTTTGTTTTAGTTGGAAACTGGATTTAAATACGTAATTTTACTTATAAACATGATTGTAAAAAAACGTATTTTATTTGTAGCATTTCCCTCTAGAGTCGCTTATAACAGCTAATATATCCCTTTATTTAGCTTGGGCTTAGAGTTTAAAAACTTTTCAGGCAAATTACATCAATGTGTTTTATATCACGAACTTGCAAAAACTGGGTGAAACATCATGAAACGTCGAAATTTAATTAGTGCATTGAGCGTTATCGGTTTGGTTGCAAGCAATACATTCAGCAGTGCTTATGCTGTAACGTTTACGCCACCAGCAGGAAATAGGGCGCCTAGTCAAGCAACAGGTGGAGCTTCCCGTGGTAATTTATTTACTCCCAAGAAAGGAAATGGCACCCCTAGTCAAGCAACAGGTGGAGCTTCCCGTGGTAATTTATTTACCCCCAAGAAAGGAAATGGCACCCCTAGACAAGCAACGGGAGGAGCTTCCAGGGGCAATTTATTTACCCCCAAGAAAGGAAATGGCACCCCTAGACAAGCAACGGGAGGAGCTTCCAGGGGCAATTTATTTACCCCCAAGATAGGTAACAGCGCTCCTCAACAAGCTAGTGGTGAAGCTTCCCGCGTTGGCAATTACTATTTAAACCCTTCGATGGTAGCATCATCTAGTACAGCGGCATTAATTGGACTGATGCCACAAAGTTACTATGGGACAACAGTATCTGAGCGTCCAAGTGTAATGGTATATCTTCCTGCTTCTAATGCAGAAGAAGCTGTGTTTAGTATCAAGGATGAAGCTGGTAACATGCACCACCAGATGACCATTCCTGTTGCAGGAAAATCTGGCGTAATTGCTGTCAAACTACCTGCTGATGCACCCGCTTTAGCCCTTGGCAAAAACTACCAATGGTTCCTAGCACTGAAAGTAGATGGAAAACTTAGTCCAAGCACACCTTACGTTGATGGTTGGATTCAACGCATCCAACCCAGCGCTGAATTGGCAACGGCTATGCAGCAAAAAAATCTGCTGAAACAAGCGGAAGCTTTAGGTAAAAATGGTGTGTGGTATGACTGTATAGCAACAATGGCTGGATTACGCACTGCCCAACCTGAGAATGTAACTATTATTAACCAATGGGAAGAACTTCTTTCCTCTGTTGGTTTGAAGGAGATTGTAACGGCGCCGTTATTAGCATCTGCAAATTAAAAAACTTGCCAGATTTCCGATTTCTTCAAGAAGTCGGGAATCTTAGGAATCTTAGGAATCTTAAACGTGTGGCACAATTATGTGGGGCAAATTTCAAGCTTTTCTTCGACAAAATCGCAGTGTTTTAATTATTACTCCCACTGTTGCTCTGACAGTTATTGTGGGGCAGTCTTTGGGACTTTTTAACTTGCTTGAGTGGAAATTTCGGGATGAATTGGCGCGACTACGTTCTTCTCATACACTAGCTGATGAAATCACAATCGTCACCATTGATGAACGTGATATCCAATCAGTAGGTAAATGGCCTATTCCAGATTGGTCATTGGCACAATTACTCGGAAAAATTCAAGCGCAACAACCCCGTTCCATTGGACTCGACCTGTATCGGGATTTGCCGGAAGGAAATGGGAATGAGCAACTCACGGAAATTTTTCGTACTACTCCCAATTTGATTGGAGTTGAGAAAATTACTGGTGAGCGTGTTAATCCACCACCAGAACTGAAAAAAAGTAACCAAGTCGGATTATCTGACTTGGTTTTAGATGGCGATCGCCATGTGCGTCGTGCCCTACTCACAGCAGAAGATGCCAAAGAAGATGGTAAAATCAAAGCTGGACTAGCAACCCTTGTCGCGCTTAAGTATCTCGAAGCTGAAAAAATCACCTTAGAATCTGTTGACGAAAAGCAGCAAAAGTTTCAATTGGGCAAGGCAATTTACCAGCCACTCAAAAATCAAGAAGCTGGTTATAGTGATGCTGATGTTGGAGGTTATCAAATTCTGCTCAACTGGCATGGTTCAGAAACTAAATTTCATACAGTTTCTATGCGCGATGTCTTAGCAGGAAAAATTCCGGCAAATTTGATGCGTGATCGTATGGTATTTATTGGTTCAACAGCTGCCAGCACCAATGACTTTTTTAGCACACCCTTTAGTTCCTCGTTAGTTTCTGCCCAAAAGCCAACACCAGGTGTTGTTATTCATGCCAATATTGCTCATCAACTAGTACAAGCCGCAAAAACAGGAAAAGGTAACCTTCGCGGCATTTCAGGTATATCCTCATCGCTTTGGATTTTTGCTTGGTCTATTCTTGGTTCTTCCGGTAGCTGGTGGTTAGCCAATCTACATACTAAACAAACGATTCCAGGTGGTAAGATTTTCTGGACAAGTGCAGGTATCAGTGTAGTATTGATAGGAGGCGCCTATGGAATGTTTTTGAATGGTATTTTGATTCCGGTAACACCAGTATTGACTGTATTTATTGCCAGTGTAATTGCCACAACAAATGCCTACAAGCAAGATCAATTGGAAAATACCAATCGTCTGCTAGAAATGACAAACGAACAACTATTAGATTATTCCAAAACCTTGGAGTTAAAAGTCGAAGAGCGAACTCACGATTTGAAGCAGGCAAAGCAAGCTGCTGATGCTGCTAATCAGGCAAAAAGCGAGTTTCTTGCCAATATGAGCCACGAGTTACGCACACCGCTTAATGGTATCATGGGTTTTGCTCAGGTGTTAGAAGGTTCGCCAAACTTGACAGAGAAAAACCGAGAAGGAGTTAGCATCATCTATCAATGCGGTTCGCACCTGTTGACGCTAATTAATGACATTCTCGACCTATCGAAAATTGAAGCTCGGAGATTAGAATTAGTCACTGCTAGCGTAGATTTATCTAGTTTCTTACATGGTGTGACTGAAATTTGTGGTATTCGAGCCGAGCAGAAAGGCATCACTTTTAATGTTTTAATTAGTGATAACTTACCAGTTGCAATTGAAACAGATGAAAAACGACTGCGGCAAGTGTTAATTAATTTGCTGGGCAATGCCATCAAATTTACAGACAAGGGTGGTGTGTTTTTTAAAATAGAAGTGCTAGAAACTAAGCAAAATTCCTCACAATCCCCAATTGCTAAAATTCGCTTCCAAATTGAAGACACGGGTGTGGGAATGTCACCAGAACAATTGGAAAAAATCTTTTTGCCCTTTGAGCAAGTGGGTTCGGCAGAGCAACGTTCTGAAGGTACTGGTTTGGGATTAGCCATCAGTCACAGAATAGCTGCATTGATGGGGAGCCAAATTCAGGTGCAAAGTCACTTGGGTGAAGGCAGTGTATTTTGGTTGGATTTGGCAGTACCAGTAACCCTTGGCAGTGAGTTGCATAGAGGGGGAATCGCTTCAACCCAGCAAAATATTACTAGGATTCAAGGTAATGCACCTCAAGTTCTGATTGTCGATGATGATGATAACCACCGTTCAATCTTAAGCAGCTTGCTACAAGAAATTGGTTGCCGAATCCTAGAAGCAAGCGATGGAAAACAAGGTTTGCAATTAGCAACCGAAAATAAACCAGATGTAATTATGCTCGATTTAGCTATGCCAAATATGGATGGTTTTGAACTTATGATTCACCTACAATCGCATCCACAAAGCAGTTCTATTCCCATTATCGTTTCTAGTGCTAACGTATTTGAAGAAAATCGTCAACGGAGTTTACAGGCAGGGGCAACAGCATTTATACCCAAACCTCTTCAAAAAAATGAATTACTCAATGCATTACAATCGTTGCTCAAAGTTGACTGGATTTATAACAAATCTATATCGCAACCGCCATCTCCCCAATCTAAACAGACAAACGATAGCGAATGGGTAATTCCATCTCAGGATGTTTTGCAACAACTATATCATTTGGCAATGATGGGGGATATATCAGCAATAGAGGAAATATTAAAAGAGCAAGTAGAAGCAAACAAACAGTTAGTTCCCTTTATAACTGAATTAAATAAGCTTACTAATAGTTTTCAAACAGCAAAAATACGTAAATTTATTAAATCTTTAGTTGTAGAAGAAACACTAAAATGATAAACGATTCTTTTGCCAAACCAATGTCTATTCTTTTAGTAGACGATAATCCTAATAATCTTAAAGTGCTATCGGAAACAATTCAGGGATATGGGTGGAAAGCTTTGATGGCAACAGATGGAGAATCAGCCATTGAACAAGCAGAATATGCTCAACCCGATTTAATTATTTTAGATGTGATGATGCCCGGTATTGATGGCTTTGAAACTTGTCGCAGGTTAAAAGCTAATTTAATCACTGAGACTATTCCAGTAATTTTTATGACCGCTTTATCTAATGCCACAGATAAGGTCAAAGGATTGGAAATTGGCGCCGTTGATTATATTACCAAACCCTTTCAACAAGAAGAAGTAATTGCTCGATTAAAATTACATTTAAAAATATCGCATCTTACCCGCACCTTAGAACAACAGGTATCTGAGCGTACCGCAGAATTAACCAAATCCTTAAAGCAACTACAAGACACCCAGATACAAATGATTCAGAGCGAGAAAATGTCGGCATTGGGTAATTTAGTAGCAGGGATAGCTCACGAAATGAATAATCCCCTTGGCTTTATATCAGCTAGTCTCAAACAGGCAAAACCCAGTATTGATGATATTCTTGAACACTTGAAACTTTATCAACAAAGTTTACCATCACCAAACCAAGAAATCCTCAATCATGCTGAGGAAATCGATTTGGATTATTCCATACAAGACTTGTCAAAGATGATTGACTCCATGTTAATGGCTTGTGATCGTATTAAAAATATTAGCAATAGTTTAAGAACATTTTCTAGAGCAGATCGAGACTATAAACAACCATTTAAATTGCATGAAGGAATTGATAGCACAATATTAATTCTCAAGCATCGTCTCAAAGCAAACGAACTGCGTCCAGCAATTGAGGTATTTACAGAGTACGATAACATACCTGAAGTTGAATGTTTTCCTGGTCAATTAAATCAAGTTTTTATGAATATTCTGGCAAATGCGATTGATGCTTTAGATGAATCTAACGTCGGTCGTAGTTTTGAGCAAATTAAAGCTAATCCTAATCGAATTACAATTACAACCTTTGTCGTAGATAAACAGGTAAAAGTGATTATTGCTGATAATGGTATTGGTATGAGTGAACAAGTTCAGCAACGTATTTTTGACAACTTATTTACTACTAAAGGTGTAAATAAAGGTACAGGGTTAGGGTTAGCGATTGCAAAACAAATTATTATTGATAAGCACGATGGAAAAATTGACTGTTGTTCAACCCTTGGTGAAGGAACAAAGTTTACAATTTCTCTGCCCATTTAACTTTAATACCCGTGAATTAAATCAATAAAACCAGCGCACAGAAGAAAAGCAACCATACTCTTACCTGTTACACAGGAATTTGTATTGTGAACTCCGTTCCTTGACCAAGCTCAGACCAGACATCAAGGCTACCATTATGTTTTTCTACCACAATTTGGCGAGCAATCGCCAGTCCCAATCCTGTACCTTTCCCCACTGCTTTGGTAGTGAATAAATGGTTAAATATTTTCTCCTTAATCTCTTGTGTCATACCCTTACCATTATCGCGGATACGGATATATACATAGTTTAATATAACTTGAGTACGGATAATAATTTTTTGGGGATTGGCTTCCAGTTCTTTGAAGGATTGAGTTACTGCCATTTCGTCAAACATATCAATAGCATTCGCCAAGATATTCATAAATACCTGGTTTAATTGTCCAGGAAAGCATTCAATTGGCGGTAAATCTCCAAACTCTTCTATGACTTGAATTGCTGGACGGTGTTCGTTTGCTTTGAGACGATATTTCAAAATTAACAAAGTACTATCGATTCCCTCATGGAGATTGGCGCTAACTTTGTATTCGGTATCAGCACGGGAGAAGGTACGCAGGCTAGTACTGATATTTTTGATGCGCTCTGTCGCTCCTTTCATCGAATCAAATAACTTTGGTACGTCTGAGCAAAGAAATTCCAAGTCGATTTCTTCGGTATTGTCTTGAATTGGCTCAACTGGGTTGGGATAGTGCTGTTGATAAAGAGCTAAATGTCCCAGTAAATCTTGCACATATTCTTTACCGTTATTGATGCTGCCATTGAGAAAACCAATGGGGTTGTTGATTTCATGGGCAACCCCAGCAACCAGATTTCCCAAGGATGCCATTTTTTCGCTTTGCACCACTTGCAATTGTGATTGTTCAAGCTGCTGGGCGTAGATTTGTGCCTGTTGATACAAACGGGCATTTAAGAGCGAAATGGCAGCTTGGGTACAGAGGAAGTTAAGAATCAACAGGCGCTCGTGAGTAAAAACACCACTGTTAAGGTGGTTTTTTAGGTATAAAATACCAATCAGATGACCTTGATTGAGGAGGGGTAAACAGAGAATACTCTTGGGTTGCCGTTCTCTGAGATAGTCATCAATTACGGGTAAATCGGTTTTTAGTTTGTCAATTAATACAGTTTCTTGGGTGTTTTTAACATATTGAATTAATTTGACTGGGAGATGGGGATTATTTGCGAGAGGTTCGGTAATAAGTTGTACATCATCAAGTGTGGCGATCGCCCGCACTTGCCATTCCCCGGTATCACTGGGAAATATTAAAGCACAGCGATCACCCCCAGAATTTTGGAGAATAATTTGGGTGAGTTTATTTAGCAGCTCATCGAGTTGAATGGTGCTTCCGAGAGCTTGAGAAGCTTTGAGGATAGCCGTAAAGTCGAGAGCTTGATTGATGCTAGTACTGCTGGAGCTGCTATGAGTGCCGTTATGAGTTGATATTGCAGGTACAGCAATGGTCATTAGTGTGGTCAACATATCAGCCGATGTCGCTGTTTGTTGCAGGATGGGACGCAGCAATTGAGAATAACGGGTTTCCAAATCAGCAACTTTGGCAAAAGCACCCCAGCGACTGTAACAATAGTAAGCTTCTTGCATATAACCAGCTGCTACTTTTTCTTTGCCCCAATCGAGATAGAATTTAGCGGCTAGCTCGTTAGCCAGAGCTTCATCTTGGATGAAACGATTCGCATGAGCAGAGGCAATTGCCAAGTCATAGTGCGCGATTGCTTCCACCTTTTGCTCGAGTATGCGATAGGTTTCAGCTGCAACCAATTGCCAACGGTGGTCATGGTTAAAAGGTGCATAGGTAGCCCAGCCTTTGAGGTTTTCTTGATGGGCTGTAATGCGTTCTAGAATGAGAGCTTGTTGTTCGGGTTCAGCATTGGGATAGCATCGAATCTGAATCAATGCATCGTAGTATTTCCAGATTGGAATCGAGAAGAAGCCACAGACTCCATCACGATATTTTTCTAGTAGAGCTGCTAATTGTAGCGCTTGTTCATTCTGTTCAAATAGATAGTACAAATATAATTGATTGAGGTGAGTATAGAACAATCCTGTTAGATCGTTCTGTCTTTCTAAGCTGGGAATCAGTTGTTCTGCATCAAAGATTTCGCCTTGCAAGTGGTAGGGCACTTTCGCCTGTCCTAATAAATTTAAAACCGCTTGCAAATAAGTTTCATGGTATAGCAATGTCGCTTGCTGCTTAACTTGTCCAATCACTTGTCGATAAGCTAGCATTTCTTCGACCAGTCCCTGCAACTCTTGCCCTGCATAATATTGATACTGGCTGTAGATCCATAGATTCAGGGCGACACATTCCCAATCACCACTTTCCAACCCGCTACGGTAGCCTTCTAATAGGGATGGAATCACATCATGCAGTGGCTCTCGCCAATGACGGATGAAGCTACTGACAATGAAGTAGGCTCTGCTTTTAAAAGAGGTGACCTGAAGTTTCTCCAACAGTGCCAGAGAAAGCTGCCCAAATTCATAGCCCGTGGAAATATCCCCCATAATACCACATACAATAAAGCCATAATCCGCATAGGAAAAAATTGAGGAAGGAGAATTACCATACTCAATAGAGAGTTCTACTTGCTTGAAAGTCAGTAAGGGCAATAGAGAAGGTACCGCAATATAAGCAGAAGGAGCAAGTTTGGTGAGAATTTGCATCGCGGCTAATATCTGTGGATCTTCCATGTTCGGTAGTTCCAGAAGGCTCAACGGCTCACGTCCTTGCCAAGCCTGCCGAGATCGCTCATATGCTACTCCAATATCAGCCAGGGTTGGGTGAGGTGGAAACTCAATACCTAATTGTTTAAGGACTTGCAGGCCTGTCTCAACCACTTGCAAAAATTCACCTTGCGATCGCAACGCCATTATCCGAGTTTTGTATACTTTAATGCAATCGAGTATTGAGGTTGCTTGTTGCAACACCAGTCCGCCCCAAGCTTCTAAGTTCTCAAACTCCGTATTCAAATAAGCTGCATCCAAACGTTGATGATGGAGACCTAAAGTAAGTGCATAGTGGTTCTTCCAGGCATCTTCAGGCAAAAGTTCAATTCCCTGATTCAGATAGGCGAGCGCAGCAGCATAAGCCGTGGAGTCGATTGCTTTGCGCCCTGCCAGCAAATTTAAGTGTGCCAATTCAAGCTTTTCTTGGGGTTCGACAGTGATTTGACTACCGAGATTCAAATGACCAACAATTTCAAAAATTCGCTCCTCATAGGTATCTGATGAAAAGTATGTAACTAACAATCGACCAATGCGATAATGAATCAGTGCTTTGTGTTCTTCAGGAATTAAAGAATAGGCAGCTTGTTGCACGCGATCGTGCAAAAAACGATAATTGAGGGTTTCCTGTGGGGAGTGCTGCGTTGCTTGAGTTTCTTCTAAATAAAATTTATACAGATCGCTTTGGGGCAAAATCAACCCTTCTTGTAATGCTTTCCACAGCGTCGTTGCCACCTCTGTTGGAGATTGCTGGGAAATAATCGCCAGTGTGTTTAAATCAAATTGATTACCGATACAAGCAGCTAATTTTAAAATCTCTTGCGTTGCTTGGGGCAGCTTTTGCAATTGCTGCGCCATCAATTCAACCACATCCGAGGTCAAAGCAGCATCTCGTACTTGCACAATATCACACTGCCAATGTCCTGCATCTGGGTCGAAGGTAATTAACTGGTCTTGATGTAATGCCTTGAGAAACTGGGTAGTAAAGAAGGGATTCCCTTGGGTTTTCTGTATTACTAGTTCTGTCAATGGTTGCACCACGGATGGGGGAGCATGAAGGGTATCAGCAATCAAGCAATTGAGATTGGTTAAATTCAGAGGTTGTAGGGTGATGGTGTGGATGATTGCCCCTGTTTTCTCCATCTGATTGAGAGTCAACATTAGCGGGTGAGCGGCAAAGACTTCCGAATCCCGATATGCTCCTAACAGTAATAAACAACCCGTTTGTGACTCAGATATTAATACCTGAATCAAATTTAAGGAAGCCGAATCTGCCCATTGTAAATCATCGATAAACATTACTAACGGGTGTTCGGGGGTGGTAAAGATTTGAATAAACCTTTGAAACAACAAATTAAACCGATTCTGGGCTGCACTTCCTGATAATTCGGGTGCAGAGGGTTGCGCTCCAATTACCCGCTCCAGTTCGGGAATCAGTTCAATAATTACTTGTGCATTTTCTCCCAATGCTTCTAAAATCTTGACTTTCCAGCTTTGCAATTGAGCATCGCTTTCGCTGAGTAATTGCCAGATTAAGTCACGGAAGGCTTGGACAAAGGCGCCAAAGGGAATATTCCGATTAAACTGGTCAAATTTACCTTTAATGAAGTAACCCCGTTGCTTAACAATCGGCTTATGTACTTCCGATACTACAGCAGTTTTACCAATTCCCGAAAAACCAGCCACCAACATCATTTCTGATGAACCTTGGGCAACCCGTTCAAAAGCATCTAGCAGGGTTTGGACTTCGGTTTCTCGTCCATAGAGTTTTTCTGGAATATTGAAGCGCTCGCACAAATCCCGGCTCTTCCGTACTTAACTTGCTAAATTAATATTATAATGCCAAGAAAGTAAAGCTCTAATCTCAAAATTGCGGAAATTCTTAAAGCCAAATCCACTTCTTTTTATTAGCTTC
The DNA here is from genome assembly GCF_019977735.1 of Calothrix sp. PCC 7716. Lineage (GTDB taxonomy): Bacteria > Cyanobacteriota > Cyanobacteriia > Cyanobacteriales > Nostocaceae > Dulcicalothrix. The sequence continues at coordinate 4,860,079 of NZ_AP025018.1, forward strand.
AATTTATTATTAATTCCTTCTACAACTGCATTGGTAGTTTTCCTATCAAAGTATCCTGCTACTTCTCCAAACCAGCGTTTAATTGTATTAACACTTTTTTGATAATAAGGCTCAGCTTTTTTTAACCAATCGAGTAACCCTAATATTCCTGTTCCTGGGTCTTCAGTCGTATCAAATAAATTACGAAATTCTTCTTTCAATGAATGCATTATTGCTAATAAAGGAGATGCTTCTCTAATTGTATCTAACTTTATTTTTTGCTTATCTGTTAGGTTCTCTTCTGCTTTTAAAATTGTATATTTGTTACCTTTTAAACTATCAAATATTTTTTCTCTCGATTCAACATTTAATTCCAACGCTGCTTTTTTTTCTGCTATTCTAGCTTGGTTCAACTCTTCGTGTATTATTTTTGTAACATGGAACCTATCCACTGTAACAACGGCGTTTGGGCAAATCTTCTCGATTAAATTTTTATAATTTCCGGTCATATCCATACTTACTTCTTCTATTTGTTCTAAAACTACTTTCCCCCACTTTATCATCACATTCTCTATATCAATTTGTTTTCTTTCTTTAACCAACCCTATTAATTTTCCTGTATCTATATCTACAAGCACGACAATAAATTTTCCTTGACCTTTAACTAAACTTATTTCATCTATTCCTAACCTTACTAAATTACTAACATTTATTGGTAAAATATTTTTAACTATATCTTCAAGCATCGAATAAACTTCTTCCTCGCTTAATCCATTATTTTTGGCTACATTACTTACATCACTATGAATAAGCTGTTTAATAATATTTTCCGCATATCGATGCGTATGCTTTCTTCTTGCTCCGACAAAATCAAGGTCTTCATTAAATGTTTTACAACATTTTTTACATTTAAATCTTCGTCTATTTATATTCAGTATTACTTCCTTATCTCCCATCGGTAAATCTTTAATTAAGTAATTTTGATTTTGGTGCAGATGGTCTGACTTTTTTCCGCACTGTGGACATACTGCACTTTTAGTCTTTTTAGTTACTGATAAAATTAAGGTGTTACCCTCTTGTAGACTGGATTCTACTACTATGTCAGGTAAATTTAACAGTTCGGTCAAAACCCTTTTCATAACTGATTTTACTGAAACAAAAGATGATTATTTTAATATTTTAGCACGTAAAGCACGGGAGAGCCTTTTTGCTGAGATTTTTATGAAGTTGACTGACAAAGAGACTCTTTACAAAACAAGCATTAATATTCCCATTGATTTAGGTGCAGAAATGCACAAAGCTTGTGAAGAAATGGGAATAAATATAACCTCTTTTGGAACTATTGCAATAAAAGAGGCGGTACTTAAATATAAAAGAGAAAAAGTTGAATACCTAGAGTTACAAACAAGGCTAAAAACTCTTGAAAATTTTTCTGTTGCCTCCACAGAATTAGCTTCAGAACAAAGGCACCAATGCTAAATTCGCTCGTCAGTGTGATGCCTCTGCAAAATATATAAGTCACACTTATACGGCAAATAAAATAACATATTAATAAGGCAATGGTTGCGCTAAGTTTCAACAAATACATTTTAGACGAGCCAAAAGTATAGGCGTAGCAATTATTGTCAATCACGAAAGGTCGCATCTAACAAAAACTCAAGTAAACCTCAGTCGCTTAAATGAATTACTTATCAATGTTGGAAACATTGGTGACTCAAGCTCAAAATATTAACATCTTACCCTTTACTCCCGAATTTTGTTCGTTAATTTTCGTATGAAAGGAGGAATTTCGGTTATAACCAGTACAAATATTGAATGTATGCGCGCCAAACCCAGAAGTAAGTTTGTCTAGAAAGCCATGTGCTAAGAGTCGGTTTCATAATAGTCACAATATGAAGGCACAGAAGGAAGAAAAAATGAACATTTTGTGCCCACACAACCATCGGTGTGTAAAGGGTTAAAGCTAGAGCGCCAGTCCAGTAGAAGGTATTGACGAATCAAACATACTATGTGTATACAAAATTGTGAGTTTTAGCAGTGCATATGAATTAATGCTCATCGCTTAAAAAGCGTAAGCATTTCCCGTCTTTTATTATCCCAATCAATATCACTATATATATACTGTTCAGATTGATTTCAAAACATTCAACCCATCATAATTTATAAATATTCATACTCAACACCAAAATCATAACAATACTTAAATACTATTTCCCCAAACACAGCAAAAGCGGAGGGTGCGTTTATAAGCGCGCCGACGCTCCGGGCGCCTGGTTGCTCCCGTAAAACTCATGTAATAAAAAAAACATTAACTTTGGTTGTAGTTGACAAAAGCTACATTTTTTAGTTCGGTTAAAGATAAGGAAAAATATTATTAGGAGTGCAGCGACTATGCGTCCAGAAGTTTGGAACCCACCAGTAGAACTGTCAGTAGAAGAAGAAAAAATTGTAAAACGTATACGTAAAGCGAAATTATTTGTATTTTTGAGACTCCGACGCCATGAATTATTTGACATTGAATTTCAAGAAGAACTGGCAACAGTTTTTAAAGACAGTACTGTTGGATTATCGCCAGTACCACCCGCACAATTAGCTCTTGCAGTGATTTTACAAGCATATACGGGTGTTTCAGATGATGAGGCGTTCTTTTTGCAATTGAAATGGATAGAAGGTGGCAACTTGTTTTAGATTGTGTTGATTGTGAAAAATCACCTTTTGGGAAAGGAACATTTGTGAGATTTCGTGCCCTTCTAATATCAAAATCATTTGACAGAAGACTAGTAGAAAAAACAATTGAAATGGCAAAAAAATCATTCTTGTTTTGATTCACGTTCTTTAAAAGTAGCATTAGATTCAAGCCCACTTTGGGGAGCCGCACGGGTTGAAGATACATATAATTTATTGGGTCATGCACTCAGAAAAGCTTTATCCGTAATTGCTAAAGCTCAAGAGCTTTCTTTAGCAACAGTTGCTGTGAATGCAGGAGCAGAGATTATAACAGGAACCAGTTTAAAAGCAGCCTTAGATTTAGATTGGGATGACCCAACAGAACGTAAAGAAGCGCTATCTACAATATTAGAATCATTAAACTCAGTTGAGTCTTGGGTAGAGCAAAAAAATGATTTGAGTTCGGAAATAAAAACTCAAGCAAAAAATAGTATTCAAGATGCAAGACAGATTGAAGCACAGGATGTTGAGGAGGCATTAGATGCTTCCCCAAAGCTGACTTGCATGTGTTGCTAAAAACAGACGTATTTCAATCTTATGATGAAGACATGCGCCACGGACGTAAAAGCCGTAGTCAAAAAGTTGATGGCTACAAACGTCATATTCTTAAAGACTTAGATTTACAAATGATAAGGGCTGTTGGTGTAACGAGAGCGAATGAGCCAGAAGCATCTGTAACTTCAGATATTGAGTTTGATTTAAATCAACAGCAGTTGACAATTCAAGACATAAAAGAGTTACAAATTGACCGTGCATATTTAACTAGCGATTGGGTAAAAAAACGCGACGAGAATATAACTATTATTTGTAAAGCATGGAAAGTTCAGAATGGTAAGTTTTTTGATAAAAATGCATTCGTTCTTGATTGGGAAAACTATTTGATTCGGTGCCCAAATGGAGTGAGTTTACCCTTTTCTGAAGGGGCTATTATTCGCTTTCCCAAACACGAATGCGAGACTTGTACTCTGCGCCTTCAATGTACAGAAAGTAAAAATGGTCGTAGTATCTCTATTCATCCAGATGAGTCTTTGCTCGTCGAATTAAGAGAGCGTCAAAAAACAGAAAGTGGACGTGCTAAACTCCGTGAACGGGTTAGCGTTGAACACAGCTTGGCTCACATTGGTCAGTGGCAAGGAGACAAAGCTCGTTACCGAGGATTACGTAAAAATCTTTTTGATCTTCGACGTATGGCTGTTATTCATAACCTCCACGTTCTGGCTCGCATGTCTGATAATAATACTAAACAAAATTTCTCGCTTTAATCACATATTCTTTGTTTGAGTGACACTAATATGCCTTTTTATAAAGCAAGCAAAAACTATTAGTTCTTTGCTTAGTATCTGTGTGTTTGCTATTTGTTTTATTACTTTTAAAATTTACAGTTTTTATTAGTTAACTAGCTTAATAAATTAAATTATTAAATACTAATCTTGTATAGATAAAATCTTTTATTACATCAGTTTTGCGGGACTGACCAGGCGCCCGGAGCGTCGGCACGCTTAAAAACGCACCCTCCGCTTTTGTTGTGTTTGGGGAAATAGTATTTAAGTATTGTTATGATTTTGGTGTTGAGTATGAATATTTATAAATTATGATGGGTTGAATGTTTTGAAATCAATCTGAACAGTATATATGTAGTGATGTTAATTGGGATAATAAAAGATGGGGAATACTCACCCTTTTTAAGCGACGAGCATTAATTCATATGCACTGTTAAAACTCACAATTTTGTGTATACATAGTATGTTTTATTCGTCAATGCCTTCTACTGGACTGGCGCTCTAGGGTGCTGACTCGCGCTTTGTTTTCGGAGAATAATTTTTCACTTCAATCAACTAATACACAAAAGGTAAATTGTAATGGTTGTAAAAGTTACAAGTAAATCAAAATTTCAATCAAATCCAGATGATACCAGGGAGAGGCGCCTAGAAATTCTTAACTTGCTTGCCGAAGAAGATACGGTATGTTGCATAAAGTCTTCAAGATGCGGAATATATAAAGGCTTTCAGGATTTACCAATGCCCGATGCTTGGGTAATTTTCAATGATGGTGAGGTTCACGAACCAGTAAATCCTCTCTATTTGCTCAAGCAGCCGACGTGGCAAAAAGGAGGTAGGATATTAAGTAAAGAAAAAGGGCATGGAACTATTGTTGACGTGACTCCATTTTTGACGATTGTGGATTTGGATGTTGGTGAGCGCCATTCCTTTGAACATGGAAAGAATGATTTAGTGCAAGAGAGGAGGAGTGAGGGAGTGAGAGAGGGAGAGAGTCAGGGATTAATTAAAGGAGAGAAAAAACTAATAAATGATAAAAATCAATCATCTTCCCTCACTCCTAAATTAGCTAACCCCTTTGACATACCTAACGATTTAGATGGGGAAGCCCTATCCAAAAAGGAAGTAGAAGAACTCATTGAGCGAATTATTGAAAATTCTGATTCGATTAAGAGCTTGGGACTATTTGCCAAAAATTTTACCCGCTATGCTTTGGTGAAGATAGACGCGCGCTCTGGTTACAAAGCTTTTGGGTGTGATTCAATGAGCGCGTTCTTGGAAAAACATCACTCTTTATTTAAGAAAGCTTATTCTTCTCTTCAAAAGGAATGGCAAGCAGCTAGGCTTGAGTATGATTTAGGATTCAAAATTGGCACCCTACCAGAAATACAAGCGCGCGAGTTATATCCCTTAAAAGACAACATTGAAAACTGTCGTAAAGCTTGGCACAGGGCTTGTGAGCTTGCATTAGAAGAGAATCGCAAGATTAAAAGCGCGGATATCGCTATCGCTGTAAGAGAAATTGCCCAGCTTCCACCACCGCCTAAGAAAATAAAAACCAAGTGCGGATGGGTTGCAGGTCCCAATGCCACACGCCACTATCGGGTAAAACTTTATGACAAGGAGATAAATTTGCACGACACTTACGACAGTGCGGCGTGCGCGATTATCAATTTAGCTATTGCACGTGGACAGGCGCCCGAAGAATTGATAATCGAAGGCTTGCTTGGCGCCTTGGGTGAAGCACTTGGAGTTGGTAATGCCACTGCACTATATATAACTAAAAATCAAAAAACTAATAGTCTTTTTTCTAATATTCAGAACGAAAGCGCTTCAGGAGCGACCTTGACTTCATGTGAAGTTGTTGAGTCGGTGCCAAATAATACATCCAATTCAAACCAAGAAGAGTCTTTCATTGAACAAAAAAATTCTTCATTAGAGTCAAATGTTCCGCCCTCCGGGTTCGCCAGTTTGCCGCACAACGCCACTCTCCTCAACGGGGGGAACCCCCGCACGGAGGTGGCTCCGGAAACCGAGACGCGGCAACTGGACTCACCGCCCAGTGAGACAGAAATTTTTGAAGCTGAAGTTATTGAAGAAAGTTCCGGGTTGGTAAAAAGCGCAGGCGAGAAAAAAACCTCACCTGAAGTAGCGCGCATAATTGAGGCATATGAGAACAGTGGCGTAATACCGAGTCCGATTGAATTAAAACAGTGGGCAAATGAGGTAATTGGGGATACTGTCAGTCATTACCGTAAATCAGGAAGGATACTGTATACAGCACCTAACGATGTTGATTATGGATTTATCACTTATCTTGCGAAGAGACTAAAAAACCAGGAGAATACTGCTGGCGCCAGCGCTTGGATTAGAGCAATGGAAAAAGACCCTGGACGATGGCAAGAGCTTTCTGAATGCGTCACCCAATGGCGAAAAGAACAATTTCTCAGCAGCGAAGAAGGGAAAGTAGCAAAGCGCGTTTACAACAAAGCATCTGGTTCAATTTTAAGCGATTACGAAGATTTAGGAATTTTTGATTAAAGTAAAAATGACAAAATCTATAAATAACGAGCAGTTCAAGGAATATATGGCTATCCTTGAAGAGCATTACAGATGCGGAGTAAATAACTCTGTTAGCGAAGGACTTGTCAAAATGCGGCGCCTGGGTTACTGGGAAATGCTCAAGGAGTGTGATGTTGTGGAACTTAGAACGGGCGTAATAAATGCAATCTCAACTTTAAAATTCCTACCATCAGCACGGGATTTAAAAGAACTTTGCTACGGTGGTAAAAGTGACGAAATTCGGGCTTTTGAAAAGAATAGTAAATCCGCTAAGATTGCAGGATATCTTCAGGGAAGGGATGATTCTCTCGAACTTAAACTTAATATTGAAAACTGGAACTTAATTGCTTTAGCATATAAATCCGGTATTTCTAAAGCGCAAATTCTTGATTGTGTTAAGAATGGTAGGTCTTTGAAAGAAATCGTTTTAGCAGCCAGAAATCCACAAATTGATGCTGATAATTGTAAAGATATATGTGGTGATTTATTCAGTGGGAAGCGCGCCGCAACTGCCGACGATTATAAAGAAATAGCTCGTAATGCTTTACAAAGTTGGAAAGAAGAGGGTTTGACATGATTGAAGATGCTCTCGACAGTAACGAAAAAAGCCCTCTGCCTTCGTCACGACTTATTAAGCATGGAGTACTTATTGAGGGCAAACACTGGGTAAATGATGCTTTCCCCATAGTAAGAAGCGCAACATAAAAATTAATTTGGAAGCAATCAGATACCCTAAGCATTCTACTGCACTTGCCAAACACCTAGATGGAGTTAAGTAGCCAGACAAAATTAATTACAAAAAAAATTGGCTTGAAATCTTTACTCAGCCTAGGACTCAAGATGTAATTATTTCTGTCCAGGTACTTACCACATACGAAGCTTTCTGCAAAACAGGTGTCATGTCCAGTGGAAAGGATGTACGTGGTCGAAACCGGATTTTAGAAAGCTTTCAGTGTCCTACCAAGATTGCTGCAAAGAAACCCGCATCAAAGGACGCGGGCGCCAATAACTATTAATTCCACTTCCCGAAGGAAAGCGACTTGTTAATGATGGTGAATGGGGTACTGGTGACTGTCAGTTTCCACTAATTCCACTTACCTAAAGGAAAGCAACAGAAAACGATAGTCGAGAGAAATACGTATATCAAATATCCCCATTGAAAGTGACACTATTTTGATCTTGAATGCAATAATTTATACGATTGTTTCGATTAATTCTGCTTTTCTAAAGGAAAGCAACCCCTCGATTCTTAACTTTTACAATGCAAAGCGTCCAGAAGCGCTTTGCGAGGAATGCTAAAGTTTTACTCTGAAACTAACTATACAAGCAACACAAAAGCCCCAAAATAGGGGCTAGTGTACTATCGGGATAAAGCAATACGTTAATTTTTGCGCGCGTTTTTTCTTGGCTTTTCCTAGCCTCAGCCACCAACATCAGTTGCACAGCTTCAATTGCTACCTTTTCCCAAAATATTACATTTTGTTACGCTTCCTTTATTTGGGGTATGATTTTGTCATCACAGCTTTTAGCTTAGAACCGCCAAATAACACTATTTTAGGTGCCTCGGCAAGTACCACTTCTGATAAAAAAAGCCGGATAGTGGTAAAACATGGTTCCCACCTTTATCTGGATTGAAAAATGCTGTACCAACGCTTAAATCAAACAGTAGCATTATGGCGCCTGCTGTTAATGCTGGTAATCCAAATAACTGAATAATTTGCGCGCTAAAAACTGCCCAAACGAACAGTGGCATTCGGAAGAACGTCATTCCCGGCGCCCTCATTTTGACGATGGTTGTAACAAAATTTACACCACCCATAATAGAAGATACGCCGGAAACTGCCACTGCAAGCAGCCAAATAAATTCACCGTTGATTAAATTACCAGTGGGGTTTTGGGTACTAACTGGGGGATAAGACCACCAACCAGCTTGTGCAGGTCCACCTGGTACAAAGAAGCTCACCATTAATAATAAACCCGCAACGGGTACCATCCAGAAAGCTGCTGCGTTAAGGCGAGGAAATGCCATATCGCGGGCGCCTATCATTAAGGGTACGAGATAATTTGCAAATCCTACAAGTGATGGCTTTACAAGTCCATTTTTTATGGTAAACTGCTCTGACATTGAGTTTTGGGGCAAGTCGATGCGAGTTGGTTATGTGAGAGTGTCAACAGGCGAGCAAGAAGATGCATTGGAGCAACAAACATATAGGATAAACAAAGCTGGTGCCGTGCTAATTTTCAGTGATATTGAATCAGGCAGAAGCGACAATAGAAAGGAATTTAATAAGATGTTAACGATGTGCCGTGAGGGTCAAATAAAGGAAGTTATTGTAACTCGTGTTGACAGACTTGCAAGGTCAGTAATAACAATAAGTAAAACAATAGCTTTGTTCGAGGAATTACAGGTAAAGCTTATTATCCTTGATGCACCAGTTGATGATTCGTCGTCACCCTTCGGTTGGTTCTCATTAAATCAAATGGCAGGTTTGGCAGAATTTGAATCCAGATTACTGCAAAATAGAGTAAAGCATGGACTTGCATATTTCCGCGAACAAAATAAAGCATGTCCACAACCACCGTTCGGCTATGTGAGAATTGATGAGAAATACGAACCAGATATGACTTTACATAAATCTGGTAAAACTAACTGGGCTATCGCGGCAGAAATCGTTGAATACTTCTTAGAGAATAAAGCATCGTTACGAAACACTGTCCAATATTTGAGCAAGAAATATAATGTTAAGTTTTCACCACCAGGACTACGTGGTTGGTTCAGAAATCCTGTATTAAGAGGTCACACTCGCTACGGTGTTAGAAAAAGCCGCATAGATTCTTCAAAGTGGGATATCCGAGAAGATACTCACACAGCTTTAATGTCAAAGGAAGTTTATGAACAGATTGAAGCGCAGTTATCAGATAATAAGAATCTTTGGGGGAAAAATTTTGAAGGTGGTAATAATAGAAACAGCATTAGTCGCTATTTATTGTCAGGGCAAATAATCTGTGGTTCTTGCGGATACAAGTGCTATGTTCACGACCGAAAAAAAACTAATGGAATCCGTTGTAAACGTCGAAGAATTTACGGTGATGCAGAATGTGATAATAAAACAGGGGTTCCATTAAAGAAGGTTATCGAAGCTGTTGATAGTGCTTTAACAGCAAAAGCTATTGAATTAAAAAATTACACTATCAACAATCAACCAAGTATCGAAGAAACACCTGAGATTATTGAATTAAAGACTCGGTTAGAAAGTTTACAGAGAATGCCACAGGATGAAATTATTGAGGATGCGGTACGCAGAACGATATTAAAAATTCAACAGATACAACAAAAGAATACTCATGGTGTAACTGTCAGTAATCACTTAATAAATCAACTCAAGGAATCGTTTCATGATTACGAATTCTTCAAGACTCTTCCGGACGAAGTTAAGAGCCAACTGTATAAAAAATTCGTTAAACATGTCAAGGTTTTAAACGGCGATATTGTCGAGGTCGCGCTCGTTGACATATTGGGGTAGTAGCGACGGTTCAGCCATTATTTTAGTTTTCGTTTCAACATCAAGGTGTTTAATCTTTTGATACAACAAGCCAAGTCTTAGAAGCGCTTCCGGCAATGTTTCTTTTTTCATGCAAACAACAGTGATTATTTTATATGAAATATTAGCATAGAGATTTTTTTGAAGTATATCGTAGCAAACAATTTTAGATATTAGAACAAAAACTGTGACATCTCAAATATCGTTTAGGAGATATTTCTGGCACAGAGAGACCGTCAAATGAGATACGCTGGGTTTTAACCTGTTTATAAAACTAATTGTAAAGAAGAGTTAAGTTTTGCAGAAAATAGAGGAAAATTGCTAGAAACAAGGTAGCAGCAGAAACAATGCTGTCCTGGCAACAAGCATGGAGTTTCAGATGAGTCACTCGGCATCCTATGAACCAATGCAGGAGCAGCTACTACAACTAGCTACTATCGTTAAGCAGTACCCACCATTGACTCAAGCTCGTAAACTTGCTTTAACTAAGTTGATAAATACAATAGTATGCTCAGGTAAGCTTTGTCATCCACAAAGTGGACAGTTTCCAGCAAATCTTTATGAGGAAATTTACAATGAAGCACTTCAAGAACTTTTACTTTATATTTGCCAAAATATCCACAAATATGATGCAACGCGCGCTTCGGTAATGACATGGGTTAATTTTCTTTTAGAGAGGCGTTTTTTTCCAGAAGCTATTCCAAAAATCCTCAATAGGCAGAGTATTACACAACTTCCTGACCAGGATATTCTTGCATCCGTTGAAGAAACTATCAGCCTTATAGAAGTAGTGAGGGAATGTATAGAATTAGACCCTGATAATATTTTCAAAAAAAAACACATCGAAAATTATCCTCAAGCGAACTTTCAAACGTTAGCTTTACGACGAATATCAGGAAAATCATGGAAGGATATCTCAGCAGAATTTGAAATTAAACTTCAAACTGTTAGTAGTTTTTATTACCGATGTGTTACAGAGTTTGCTCCAAGGCTAAAAGAATATTGCAGCAATGACATCAATTAAATAGAAGGTCAGGAAATGAATAAATTATCAGAATTTTTAACTCTTAGTTTACCAATTAGTGCAGATGCTTATCATTTAGCACAAAGGTTTAGGGATTATCATAGCAATCCACTCAAAGCCAAGCAAGTTTATTTTAATACTTTGGCTATATCAGTAGTTAAAGTTTACCTACGTTATATGGAAATAGAGACAAACTGGGAAGACTGTTTAAGTTATAATCTATTTACGCAAACCCTATTAGATGTTGCTGATTTAGATATACAAGGTTTTGGAAAGATAGAGTGTCGTCCAATTGAAATAGTCGAAGTAAAAAATCATACACCAAATCATATTATTCAGGTTCCTCTTGAAGTATGTTTAGATAGAATTGGTTATGTATTTGTACAAATCGATGAATCACGTCATATCGCTACACTTTTAGGATTTAGTAAAACTATTCCCGAAAACGGAGAATTATCTATAAGCGAATTACAATCTTTGGAAGATTTACTATCAGTTTTGAGCCAACCTGCTGAAGAAGAGGCGCCATCTATTATCTCAGTACCACAGAAAACTCATCTAAGCCAGTGGTTTAAAAATGTTATTGAAATAAGTTGGCAAACGGTAGAATCAATTTTAAGCTTACAGCAGCAAGCTGAGTTAGCTTTTCGAGGTAAATTTTTTGAAAAAGTTGTTGATGACAATTTGAGTAAAAATGGAAATATTAGTAAAATTATTGAGCGAGGAAAACTACTTGATTTAGGTCAACAATTAAAAGATGAGCAAGTCGCTTTGCTTATTGAATTGATTCCTAGTTGCGAAGAAGAAATAGATATTTGGGTCAAAGTTTGTCCATTTGGAACAAGAAAAAATCTTCCAGAAGAACTTCAGCTATTTGTATTGGATGAATTGGGAATAATTGTTATGCAAGCTACTGCAAGAAGTACTGAGAACATACTACTGAATTTTAGTAGTGCGATTGGAGAGTGTTTCAGCATTAAAATATCATTAAATAATATTAGTTTTACCGAATACTTTCAAGTCTAGAAAAGAGAAGATATCGCAAGTATAGTGTTTAGATTGATGTATGAGCAAGTTAGTTTTTCTCAAAATGGACGGTAATTTGGAGCAAGGTTTTCAAGTCACGCTAGAAATTGGCGAAGATAATGCTCGTTCATATATCGAAGCTTCTGGCAGCTTACCGAGCTACCCTGATTTAAGCAACTCTTTAATTCAATGGCAAAGTAAATACAATAGCTTAGTTAATAATAGTAGTCGTATCAAGCCAAAAGAAATTATTTATTGCGGTTCAATCAATCGGAGAATTAATGAATGTAAACAATTAGAAAGTACAATCCATAATTATTTTCAATCTTGGTTAAATTGTCAAGAATTTCGCAGGATTAATAATACATTACGTGAAGAATTAAATCGAGATGACATAATTCGGGTATTGATTCGCACTAACGACGAACAATTACAACAAATTCCTTGGCATTTGTGGGACTTTTTTCAAACTTATTCTCAAGCCGAATTCGCGTTGAGTACAATAACATTTCATAAAACAGAAAAATCATTACCAAAACCTAAGATTAGAATTTTGGCGATTCTTGGTAATAGTACGGGTATTGATGTTCAAAAAGACAGAGATTTTTTGGAAAGTTTACCGAATTCTGAAATTACTTTTTTAGTTGAACCACTACTTAAAGATTTAAATAATCAGTTGTGGGAGCATCAGTGGGACATTTTATTTTTTGCAGGACACAGTGAAACGCATGTTGATACTGGTAGAATATATATAAATCAAACAGATAGCTTAACAATTAACGAACTTAGCAATGCTTTAAAAACTTCTATTGCTCAAGGTTTACAGTTAGCTATTTTTAACTCTTGTGATGGTTTAGGGTTAGCGCGACAGCTTGCGAAATTAAATATTCCGCAAATTATTGTAATGCGGCAACCTGTTCCAGATAAAGTTGCACAAGAATTTTTGAAGAATTTTTTGGAAGCTTTCTCAAACGGTAAGTCTTTATATTTGGCATCGCGCGAAGCTAGGGAAAAGCTACAAGGTTTAGAAGATAAATATCCAAGCGCTACTTGGTTACCAGTAATTTTTCAAAACCCAGCAGTCATACCACTAACTTGGAACTCATTATTAATAGCTAAATCAGGTAATTCAGTACCAAAAAGACATAAACGTAGTTTGACTAAACTTTTAGCAACCAGTTTAGTGGTAACAATGAGTATTATCGGCGCCCGCTTTGGAGGAATGTTACAATCAGGGGAGTTACACTTGTTCGACCAAATAATGCAGAGTCGTCCTAGAGAAGGAGCAGACAACCGACTTTTGATAATTGGTATAAGAGAAGAAGATTTTCAACTTCCTGAGCAGAAAGATAGAAAAGGTTCACTTTCAGATTTAGCATTAGCTAGACTAATCGAAAAATTAGAGCAACACAAACCGCGCGCAATTGGCTTAGATATATTTCGTGATTTCCCAGTTGATTCCAAACAGGTGTCATTAAAAAATTATTTACAAAAAAATGATAAATTCTTTGCCATTTGTCAAGTGGGGGAACCAGAGGGTACACGTGGCATATCGCAACCACCCGAAATGCCTATTGAGCATCTTGGCTTTAGTAATATTATTCCAGACTCAGATGGTGTTATTCGGCGCCATCTTTTATCAATGGATGTACCATCAACATCGCTTTGCCAAACTCCCATATCGTTTAGTTTACAGCTAGCATCACGTTATTTAAAAGAAGAAAACATTACACCGAAAATAACTCAAGGAAACTGGCAACTAGGCAACGTAGTTTTTCATCGCTTACAATCTCCAACTGGTGCCTATCAGAAAGCTGATACATGGGGAAACCAAATTTTACTAAATTATCGTTCTTATCACTCACCATTACAAATTGCCGATATAGTTACCCTCAAAGACATACTAACAAACAAAGTCAAACCCGACATTAAAAATCGTATTATCTTAATTGGTGTCATGACTCGCACATCTGGAGACCAATTTTCAACACCATATAGCATTAATCAATCTGCCTATCAGGAGATGCCAGGAGTAATTCTTCATGCTCAAATGATCAGCCAAATACTAAGCGCAGTTTTAGATAGGCGACCACTAATACAAACATGGAGTTTTTGGGGTGATTTTTTATGGATATGGGGTTGGTCGATAACAGGAGGAGTTATAGTTTGGTATTTTTCAGCACCATTACATAAAATTGTAGTAGGAGGAATTACAATAATAACCTTATACGGACTTTGTTATTGGCTACTTATACAAGGAAATTGGGCGCCGTTAGTACCATCTGCCATCGCATTAATTAGCGTTGGGTGCGTGCAAGCGATTACAAACTATAAATAAAATATTCTTTTAAAAGCATGATAAATAAATTTAAAATTTTAACCCTAACTTTAATATTGACTTCAACACCCGTTTTCGCACAACTCTCTCCAGCAATAAACTTTATTAAACCACCTCCAAGACAAGGAACCCCAAAAGGAACCGTACCAGCAGGAAGTCGTCGAGGTTGTCCACAAACCCAAAAACCACTTACAGCTTTAGTACCAGTTACAAAATTCTCAGACAACACAGAACTACGTTGGGGACTGACCACTCAAGACCATCCCACCTTTTGGTTTTACGTGCCATATGAATCAAAATCTGTACAAACAGCCAAATTTTCACTTCGCGACCGTACCAACCGCACACTCTACGAAACAAACATTACACTAACAGGAACACCAGGAGTAATAAACGTTTCTCTTCCATCTGAGGCGCCACGGTTAGAAAACAACCAATGGTATCGGCTATACTTATTTATCAATATATCTTGTGCCCCAAACACACCTTATCAAAAAGACTTTGCCGAAGCTTGGGTTAAAAGAGAGACGCTAACACCTGCACTATCAAGCGAATTAGAAAAAGCAAGCATACAGCAAAAAGCAAATATTTATGCTAAAAATGGTATTTGGTTTGATGCAATTACTACTGTAGCTGAAGAAAGGCGCCAGAATTCAAACGATAAACAGTGGAACAACTTGTTACAATCAGCGGGGTTATTATAGCATAGGTGTCCCGCCTGTGCAGTGCCTATAATTATTTTTACCACAGAGACACAGAGTACACAGAGGGAAGAGGGTAGAGACACGATTAAATACGGTCTCTACAACGATTTTATTTTTTATTATGGTTATGTTACCGGACATAATATTATATGATTGTTTTTATCGTTGTTATAATGTGCTAAGTGACCCAAGAAGTTGGGAATAAAAATTTTCATAGAGAACATATTGTATCTTGTAGCTTATCTAAAACTGTGAGAAGTCTATTTTCACCCTCAATATTTGAAACTTCTAACATCTGGCTCGCTAGTAACTGCACATCATCGGATGAATCGGTTACACTGATATTTTTAAGAACTTCCTGTAATTCGCACCACCCAATACAACCACTTGCCCAAACAGCAGCAAGACGAACCCATGTATCAGAATTAGACAAAGCTGTTTTTAAGGAAGAGAAAAACCTTGAATCAAAATTTTCTGGCGTCGCATAACCAAGGTGGACAACCGCATTAATTAAATCGTCAGAATCTGTAGCAGTTTGTACCCATTGAATAATTTCTTCATCAGAGTAAATATCAAAAAATGAACGGACTAGTAGCACCGCTTTTTCAATATTTTTACCTTCAAGAATCAAATAAGGTGTTTTTAAACTAAAGGGGTAAACAGTACCGTCTTCTAAATACCAGTCTTCAATATAATGAATCGCTGTTTGCTGGTCAGGTGTAATCCAAGCAATTTCTAGTGGTAAATAATTATCGATGTCGGCTTCTCTGCTAGCTTTTAGATGCCAAGTATTATTTGCAAAATCAACAATTTTTTGTTTGATTGAAGCGCTTTTAAAGATTAAAATTTGTTTAGGATATTTAATTTTTGATTCTATCGCGTGATTTTTTTTTGTTTTTTCTAAAGGTTCTGTATTTGTTTTTTGCATATTATGAGTACCACTAAAATATTGAATCGGTTATCAAAGCTGATGCTACGCTCATAGATATGAAATATGTACTACGTAGAAGATAGCGTTAATGAGTATGGAGTATTTTATACAGTTGAGGGTAATTTACAAGGTGTTAATAGTCGTATTTTAGCAGTTATAACAGTTTGGCTACAATCAAGTAATGATGAGAGCTTTCGATTTATTACGCTCAAACCCAAAAAGGACTAATTTTATATGAAGCTTGAACTTTATCAATATGTTGCTCTATGTCGAGATATTCCAGAATACAACCTCAAGTCTGGAGATGTAGCCATGCTGATTGACTACGTAACGCATCCAAATTATGGAGAAGATGGTTATATTCTGGAGGTTTTTAATGCTGCGGGAGATTCGATGGCTGTTTTTACAGTTCCAATATCAGCTGTGTCCAAACTCCCTAACAATGCGGTGTTAGCTGTGCGTTCTTTGGTGGAAGCTGTTGGCTAAAATGAGTAGGACAGGCTATAAGCCTATCCTACGGGTATTTATAGCCAGTTACCTACTAGAATGTAAGGCGCCCAATAGTAGGGCATAGCATATTGTTCTTGATGTAATAGTTGTAATTGCGCGCGTCGTAATGCTTGTGCTTTACTTATATTTGGTTGAGTGAGATATGAGTAAAATTGGCTCATTAATGTAGCTGTAGATGCGTCGTTGATATTCCATAGTGAAGCTAACGTACTACGGGCGCCTGCTCGTACAGCAACTCCTGCAAGTCCTAATGCTGCACGGTCGTCACCTGTTGCTGTTTGACAAGCGCTGAGAACGAGTAGTTCAATTAGGTCAGGTTGGTTTATATCACGGGTTTGAAGTAATTGATTGAGTTCGTTAACTTTGATAGGACGGTCGTAAGCTAAAATATAAGTCTTATCTGGGTTAGAGCTAAATTGACCGTGAGTTGCTAGGTGAACTATTGGGTAAGCGTTTTCGCTAATTTGATTTTGAAAGGCTAGGCTAGTAAATTGTTTATTAAGAAGTACTGTACTTGATACTTCTGATTTAATTTGCTGTAATTCGGTTTCAACGTAATTTAGTTTAGAATAATTGAAG
The DNA here is from genome assembly GCF_019977735.1 of Calothrix sp. PCC 7716. Lineage (GTDB taxonomy): Bacteria > Cyanobacteriota > Cyanobacteriia > Cyanobacteriales > Nostocaceae > Dulcicalothrix. The sequence continues at coordinate 4,877,278 of NZ_AP025018.1, forward strand.
CGTGCTTCGCTTAATCCACCAGTTAAAGCTTTTAGTTGTCCTCGTTGTAATTTTTTAATGTCAAATAGCTGCAAACTAGGACTTACTGCTACATTATATTTCTCTATAAGGTATTGTTTACCGTCGTAAAGAGCCGACATTGGTATATTTCGTAGTTCGCCATCTAGAACAAATACTAAAGTTTCTACTTTACTGTTTTGTAAATCGGTTTGGGCTTGTTGCAATAGCCACTGATATATTTTTTGATATTGAGTCTGTTTATCGGCGCCGACTTTAAATTCTTGAATATCTTCTCTTAATTGTTTAATAGTACTTTCTACCTCTTGTTGTGGAACACGAGTTGTGTATTGGCGTAGATTATTTTCTCCTGGTAACTTGAGAATAACTTCAAGTCGGTCTGGTAAAATTATAGGATAAATAACTGCTGCGCTTGAATCTTCTTTATCAACTGCGACATCTATATTTACTTTGGCTGTTAAACAAGCAGACCGAAAGAAGTTATCTAACTCAGCTAATTGTAGAGATTCGATGATTAAACGAGCTTCTTTGAGATTATCTTTGGTTGCTTGAGTTTGCAAAAGTAATTCAACATACTCTCGATATACAGGTTCAACACTTTCACGGAAGGAAAATTGAACATCTGAATTAATTGCTACTAAATCAGTACGTAGAGACTGAAGAACTTTAACTGCTTGTGAATAATAAGCGCTAGCACTTTGCGTATCTCCCTTTGCCTTGAGTAAACGTCCCATCTGCCATTGCCACTGATAAATAATATCGTAAGCATTAATATTCTGTGCCAGTAACAAAGCTTTTTCGGTAAGCTTAAAAGCATCAGTTAATTGTCCTGCTTGTTCGTATACCCAAGCAAGAGTACCTGTAGCATAAGATTGAGCGCGCGAGTCTTGTAGAGAGACTGCAACACTCTCACTCCTCGCTAATATTTTTGCTATATCTACCCATGAAGGAGCTTGTTTTGTATTTTCTCTTAGTTCAACTAAGTTTTGAGCCAAGTTAATTCGAGCATAAACAGCAATTCTACTTGGTGGTAATTTGTCAAGTTCTGCCTGAATTTGAGGTAATAAATTAGTTGCCGTAGTATATTGCTTTGTTTCTAAAAGCAAGTTAAATTGGTTTAATAGTAAATCTATACGCACGCTGCTAGGAAGTGAAGAACTATCAGCTTTTTGTAAATAATTTAAAGCTGCTTGATAATTTTGTTGTGCGCGCGCTGTTTTGGCTAAACTAATAAGAGTTTCGCTCACCATTGGCTTATAATTAGCATTGGCAGCAAACTTTAAACTTTGTTCTAATACTTGTTGAGATTGGCTGAAATTACCGACTAGTCGTAGAACATCTCCAAGCTGACGCAATCCTGTACCTTGAATTGATTTATCTTTCTCTATTAGAAGGGATTGTTTTAAATTTTCTAAAATATGTTCAGCTTGGCGAAAAAATCCTAAAGTTTGCAACGCTTGAGCCGAATTAACGCGGTTACGAGTTAATTTAGATGTTTCGTTTATTTTTTTATAAATATCAGCAGCTTGTTGCCAAATATCTACAGCTTTTTCAGTTTGTCCTTGCAAGTAAAGTAGGCGCCCTTGTACATCTAACGCTTGAGCTAACACTTCTGGATTTTTGATTGGCGATTGAAGTATATTAAGACTTTGGTTAATGGCATTTTCTGCTTCCTTAGTTAATCCAAGCTGTTGATAAGCTAAAGATAAATTGCTAAGACACGTTGCCTCTCCTATTTTATCTCCACTTCTTGCAAAAGCAGCAACAGCTTGTTGTAATATTCTCACAGCATCACTAAATTTTTCAGCTTGATACAAAGCTCTACCCTGCTCTACTAAATTTTCGGCATTAACCGAAACAGTGCTGTGTAAATTTGTCTTTCCAAAAGCTGCGTGAGGTAAAATTGCTGCTACCAAAAAAAACACTATTAATATAATGATGCTGATATGACGTTGCACAGCAATTCGCAACAGCTTGATTTTACTAATATATATAGACATTATAAACAAAATTATCCGTTACATCCGTTTACCATCCGTTGCCAATTTTCACTCGACTTAACAGGCGCCTCTGTAAGAAATACCTCACCCAAGTCATTTTTCATCAAGCTAGTTGCTTCAACAATAGGTTGCGAAGTAGCAACTGAACTTTTGTATTGATTATTGCTACGTGCGCGCGTTACCCAGTCTACTTGCGGTGTGTCATTACTAAAAGCAACTCTAGGATTAGATGGTAAACCACCACGTCCAGTTACAACAAATTGGCTTTGGTTTTCACTACTAACTTGGCAACTCTGGGTAACTTGTGGTGTACCTGGTTCTACAGGCAAATTAATTAATCCTTGGTTGGGGTCGAAATCAGGAGCATCAATTAATACAGTACCATTGATTCCAAACTGAGAACTTGCATTTATATCACTAAGTTCTGTGAGTTGTGGACGGTATTGTAACCCATAAATCCCTTGAGTAGTGATATTAATATTACCTCCGCGACCTCGTTCCGCATTTGCAATAATGTCGCTGTTTTCACGTTTATTGGTAACGATAAATTGGGAATTAATATCGATGTTACCGCCATTGCCATTTTTACCAGCTTGAGTTGATATTGAACTATTGCGACGCATCAAAATAAAATTTTGTACTTGTAGATTGATGTTGCCACCTTCACCAGATGCTGTTGAAGCTTTAATGCTTCCTTGGTTATTAAGCGTAATATTATCAGCTTCTATCAACAAGTTTCCAGCATCCCCCAATTTAGTTGCACTGACTGTTACATCGGCGCCATTTTCAATTATTAATCGTCCAGTATTAATACTTAAATCACCAGCAGAGCTGGCGCTATTATTACCAGTTAAAGCAGATAATCTGCTGGGAAAATTATCTGATGCAGTTCCACGTATTTCTATTGAGTCAGAAGCTGTCACTTCTAACTTTCCTGCTAAACCTTGATTGAGTGTATCTGAGGATACTTGTCCTCCATCTTGAATAATTAACTTTTTAGTATTAATCTGTGAAGTTGCAACATTTCCCTGACCAGAAGTGCGGTTGGTTAAACGGCTATAAACTTGTTCGCCATATAGTGATTCTCCGCTGACTTCCACAGTTTCGGAGGCATTAACTGTCAAATTACCCCCTTCCCCAATACTGTAAAAATTAGTGCCAGCGGATACTTGTCCTCCTTCTTTAATAATTAATTTGCCAGTATTAATTGTCAAATTTCCAGCATCACCTGCACCTTCGGTACTAGTTGTCAAGCGGCTGCGAGTATCACTCTTTGGTATGCCACCAATTACCTCTACAGAATCTGATGCGTTGATATTTAAAGTGCCTCCCTGCCCAAAACTAAGGTTATTAGGGTCGCTGCTACGAGATATGGCGCCAGCAGATATTAATCCCCCACCTTGGACAGTTAACTTTTTCGTATCAATTGTCAAAGTTTTGGCATTTCCAGCACCAGCAGTAAGATTTGTGATGCGGCTAACTTCTGTATTCACACGACTATCTGCCGACATTCCAAGCACCTCAACTGAGTCAGAAGCGTTGATTATTAAATTGCCTCCTACTCCTTTACTACGAGGAAAAGTACCAGCAGCTATTTGTCCCCCACTTTTAACACTTAATTTGCCTGTGTTAATTGTCAAATCTCCAGCGGCGCCATCACCTCGTGTTTGAGTAGTCAAGCGACTTTGAAATGTGTCGTCTGGTGTTTTGCCAATTGTTTCTCCTACTAATTCTACTGATTCTGAAGCATTAATGTTGATATTTCCACCTGCCCCTTTTCTGGGAGGACGCAAAATCGCACCAGTAGATATTAATCCCCCATCTCGGAGCAGCAATCTTTTAGTATTAACTGTTAAGGCACCAGCATCCCCATCACCTGTTGTCTCGGTTTTCAAACTACTAGGGTCTTTATCATTTGCTGACACACCAATTATTTCTACAGATTCAGAAGCATTAACAGTTAATTTTTCTCCATGTCTCGTATCTAAGGTTCTAGCTAATACACGCGCACCCTCAGTAAGTCGTAAAGACCTAGCTTGTATTTGAATATCACCACTACCGTTACCACTAGCATTGACAATTGCCTGTCTTGATAATTTAATATCTCCAAAATGTTGGGTATCTTCATATCCTAATTCCCAACCTTTACTTACTGGCTTTAGGCTGACTAAACTATTACCAGCAACACTTCCTAGCTCAATTCTTCCTCCTGCACTTTCTTTACCTGTTGCCGTTAGATAACCGCCATTCATTACAATATCACCGCTTACTAATGCCAAAGTTTTCTCAGGCTTAACTTGCAAACCTACACGTTGTTTATCTATATCAGTTGCTTGAGATTGATTACTAATACTTCTAGGGTTGACGCCAAATTGCAAACCAGTTGGAACACTTATTGTAAGTAATGGAGTAGATTCTTTAACCGCATTATACTTAGTTCCATCTGCAAAATTTATACTGCTTGCCGTACTGCCAATAAATGAGCCACCAATATTTAAAGAGGCGTTGCGACTGAAAATAATTCCATTTGGATTCAGTAGAAACAAATTAGCGGCGCCTTTTGCACGGATTAAGCCATTAATGTTTGATACCTCGTTACCAGTAACTCTGGTAATAATATTTTGTATATCTAGTGGATTATTAAAGTCAGCAATAATACCAGTGGGAACAGAAAACTTTTCAAAGCTGTGGAATAAATTACCTCCGACTTTGGTTCCTTGTTCAATAATTCTGGTTTTATCCTGCACAGTCACGCGCGAATTATTAGGTAAAGTACCATCGGGAGTTATTTGAGCAAAGGCGCCTTCATACACCGCATCAAATGTAAAAATTGCTGCGATTCCAGCTATTATCAGGTAGAAAGCTTGGGTTAGTTGGGCGCCGTAACTCCTTACAGTAGTCATCTGGTAAACCTCCCAATAAACAACAGATACTTATACAACTCAATACCAATACAGGGTACCTACCGGGCAAATCGTAGAATTATGCTTTATAGTTACAAATAATTACATATATGTGATTTATATGAAAGATTTTCAAATACAGGGAATTAATCACATTGCGTTAGTATGTAAGGACATGACACGCACAGTAGATTTTTATACTCAGACACTTGGTTTAAATTTAACTAAGAAAATAGCATTACCTGATGGTGGACAACATTTCTTTTTTGATATAGGTAATGGAGATGCATTGGCATTTTTTTGATTTCCTCAAGCACCAGAAGCAGCACCAGGTATTGCCTCAGTTCAACCAGATGCATTTCAAACTGGTAATATTGTAACTGCTCATGCTTCGTTAAATCACTTAGGCTTCAACGTTCCTGTAGAAAAGGATGGGCAGCTAGTTCCAACACCAGAAGAAAGTGCCGAACAAGAGCGAGAGCGAGCCGAACGATTGGCAGCTAAACTGAGAGAATTAAATATTGACCCAGATACAATTTAAAGTTGGCGCCTCCAAAAATGTGAACCGTGGTTCACATTTGTAAAAACATTTGTATATTAAGGGTTCTAAGTCTTAATTTTGAAGAATTTCATGGCAAAGTTGTTTATCGCTATTGCTATTCTTAAGATAATCTCTTGCTTGCAAGCAACCTTTTTTCAGTAAACTATATAAGTCCAAGGTCTGTGTTTCTGTATCAAGGTTCCAAAATCTTACGGTTGTGTCATTGCTTGCTGAAGCAAGTTTTTTTCCATCACTGCTAAAGTCAGCGCTCCATACCCAATCATCGTGTCCTTGGAAGATGTGCGTTCTTTTGCCGTCGTGGTTCCAAAGCCTGATTGTATTATCAAAACTCGTAGAAGCAATGATATTACCATCTTGGTTAAACTTTACACCAATTACTCTTTCCTCATGTTCGCGTAAACGTTTATTCTCTCTAAGACGTATTTGTTTATTTTTCCCTGATTGGCATATGGTGTTGTTATCTATTTTCCAAATTCCAATTGTTTTGTCGTCGCTCGCAGTTACAAGCTGAGTACCGTTTGGGTTAAAATCAATACCATTAACTTCATCGTCATGTCCTACTAGAGTTGCACATAAAGTACCATCTAGTTTCCAAATTTTTGCTGTGCGGTCATCGCTTGCGGTGGCAATTAAAGTTCCATCAGGACTATAACTGACATCCACAACTCGGTCGGTATGTGCCTTAAAGGTTGTAATATTTTCACCATTTAAGTTCCAAAGTTTAGCGGTTTTATCAGCGCTGGCAGTGGCAACCGTCTTTCCATCGGGACTAAAACGCGCGTAAAATACCTCTCCTTGATGTCCTTGTAGGGTTATGATATTTCTAAAATTATGGTTCGACCAGATTTTGGCGGTTTTGTTAACGTTGGCTGTAGCTATTAAATTGCCATCTTTACTGAAGCTAACACCATACACACCACCAGTGTTGTTATCTATCACTTTTATTAAGCGTCCATCTGTTGTCCAGAGTTTAGCTGCTCCATCTTCACTGCCAGTTGCCGCGTAGGCGCCATTCGGACTAAAACTTACACTACGAACAGCGCTAGTGTGTGCTTGAATTGGCAATAAACTGTTGTCAAGCTTCCATAATTTTACAATGTTGTCGGCGCCTGCTGATGCCAACACTTTACTCTTTGGATTGAAGCTGACGCTATTAATACGAGCATTATGTCCTTTAATAATTGTACGTAACGTGCCATCAAGATTCCAAAGTCTGACCGTTTTATCCCAACTAGCAGTAGCAATTGTTTTGTTGTCTGGGTTAAAAATGACATCAAATAGTCGGTCTGTATGTCCCTTAAGAGTTACAACTTCTTTATTGTCTAAATTCCAAATTTTAGCTGTTTTATCCCAACTAGCAGTAGCAATTGTTTTGCCATCTTGACTAAAGCTGATATGATGAATTTTATCACTGTGCCCATTGAAGCTTTTAATCTCATTACCATCTAAATCTAAAAGTTTGACTTTGTTATCACTTGTACCAAATGCTATTATATTATCTGTTGTGCTAAAACTCACACTATTAACTACATCATTATCTGTCCATATAGTTTTTGAGTTTTGATTGTTCAAATTCCAAAGTAAAACCTGTTTTCCACTGGCTGTAGCTAATGTTTGACAGTCTGGACTAAAGCTCACTTTCATCACACTATCTTTGTGGCTCAACGATTTGTATAAGCTGCCGTCTATGTTCCATATTTTCACCGTTTTATCGGCGCTAGCAGTGGCAAATATATTGCCCTGAGAACAAAAACTAATGCTATAAACTTTATCTTGGTGATTCAAGATTTTATGTGAACCATTTTCTAAATTCCAAAGGATAACTTTTCCATCCAAACCAGCAGAGGCAATCATTTTACCATCTGAACTAAAAGCAATATCATAAATCCAGTTAGTATGCCCTTGTAAACGGTTAAGCTCTTTTTCACTATCAACTATTAATTGTAAGGTTTTGACAAATTGCGGTTTTAATTTTGAGTCAGAATCAATAACTTGTTGATTTTTTATCCCTACCTTCAAAGCAGATATTAATGCATCTAATTTTTGGTTTGCCAATAAAAGGTTAAGAGAAGAAGCAGTGATAGCTTGAATCTCATTTTTTTGTGCTTGTCGTCGTTGAATGTCTGTTTGCCATAATCCTATTCCTAATGCTGCTGCTAAAATAGAAATTGTTCCTATAGCGCTAGCAAGAATTAGTTTTTTGAGGCGCCTTCTTTGCTTGAATTCCTTCTCCTCAAGTGCTAAACTAGCTTTGATATAAACCTGCTCATCAACATTCAAATCATTTGGGCGCCTTTGTAACCATCCTTGAGCATCAATCAAACGTTTGCCTCGTAATAATTCGCTTTCATCTTGATGATTTTTCTCCCATTGCTGCATTGTAGCTCGTAATTCAGAAAGCCAAATACGAAACTCACGGTCTTGTTTAATCCATTGACGTAAACGTTGCCATTCTCTAATTAAAGCTTCATGTACAATTTCTACAGTTTCTTTTTTTGTTGATTCATCGCGTCCTGTTACTATCAAACGCTTAGAAGCAAGATGCATGACTAAATTCCAGTTTTTTTCCCCTACTTCTGCACGCTTTGCTAAATACCGACTATCTTCTGTCCCTACCCCAGGCAGCACTAACTGAACAAAAATTCGACGCGCAAGTTCTTGTTCTTCTACATTAAGCTTACTATATACTTGTTCAGCATAAAGAGCTAAAGCTGCTTCGATGCCGCCAATTTCATCGTAAGCTGCATGAGTTAAACGATTATCTATTTGTTTTTCCCATAACTGAGTTAAAGCAAATTCTAATAACGGTAAATCACCTGCAGTACTGCCTATGGCGCCTAAAATTCGTTCAGTTAGTCCAGACTCGAACGTTACATCAAGTAGTGCTGCGGGTTTTTGCACAACAGCTTGCAACTCTTGATTATTCATCTGACTTAATTTTAAGTCATTATGCTGCAAGGCATCAGCAAAGGGTCGATAAGAAAGAGCTTGGTCGAAAAAATCTGCCCTGAGAGCGATAACAAAGCTAAAATTATTTGCTTTAGCTAATGTTAGTATATTATCTATAAAAATTTGACGTTCTTGTATATCTTGGCATAGAGTATAAAGTTCCTCAAATTGGTCAATAATTATAAATAGTTTTTCCGAGCTTGCTAGAGGAATATTATCTAATATATCTTGTAGATATTGCCATTCTCGTTGCGTTTGCGGCTCTAAATATCCTAAAAGTGCATTTGCAAAAGCATGGAATGGCTTTGAACCAGGTCGAAAAGTAATAATACGCGCGTTACTAATTTGACGTAAATGCGGAATAAGCCTAGCAAATATTACTGAGGACTTGCCGCTACCACTAGAACCAACAACAGCAACTAAAGGTTTCTTTTGTACAGCTTCAAGTAATTCATCTGTAAAAGCTTCTCGTCCAAAAAAGAACTGTGCATCTTCTTCACGAAAAGCAAATAAACCACGATATGGACATATTGTAGTAGGACGACGACCCAAGTCTTGCCATAAATATGGTTGAGTGGCAGGGTTTTGAAAAATTACTGGCAACCAGCTAGCACACGGAAACTCATCTTCTAACACAAGTAACTTTTCGCGCGCTTCACGTTCAGCCATATATATAGATTTACCACTAGCGAAAGCTGGGAGAAAGTAAGTGATAAATGCCTGTGCAACTTTATCTGGCACAGGAGAGCGCATGACAATAATTTGAGGTATATGTAGCTTTTGTAACTCAAACGCTAATCCCATACCATCACAGGAATTGAAAACAGCTAAAGCTAAACCATTATTAACAGCACTTCTCAATCCATACTTTAGTCGTTCAATGCTTAAACTATCTGTTTGATTAATATAAATTTGACCACTACTACCGTCAGTTCTGCTATGACCAGCGAAAAATAAGATGTCCCAATGTTGTTCCCATAAAGAGTCATTAATTTCCTGACGTTCCGGTTCTACTAAAAACGTGGTTTCTGCATTCGGCAAATTAGTGATTGTTTGTTGGTCTTTTTCAAGATTAATACCCGTACTATCACCCAGAATTGCTAAAACTCTAACTTTATTTCTTAATGTAGGCGTTTTCGTTTTCTGAGTTGATTCCGAATCTGGTGTGCTTAAAGCTACTTCCACATGCGTATTTTTTTCAATTAAGTCCCATTGATGCCAAGGCAGTTCTAACAACGTTTGACTGTTCGTGCGAATTAGTAAAATAATCTCATTTGGAGCAAAAAATTGTTGAATGCATTTATCGCGGATAGGACGAAAAGACTCTGAAAGTAACCACTGATTTAAATGCTTACGCAATTCTAACGCTACAGAGTTACATTCTTGGCGCCAATTACTTACAAGTTTTACTCCTTTAGGTATAATCCGAGAAGCATACATACTACTATATTCTGACTTCCACTGGTCAAAAACAGTTGATAATATGGAGTTTATAGGCAAATTTCCAGTAATTTCTGTATGATTAAGGAGATTATCTTCTTCAATCGTCAGCGTAACCCTTACTCCATACATTAAATCACCATCTAGCTTTAGGTAAAGTCGCTTTCGCATTCTTGATTTTATATTTCAACATTTTTGTTAAAGGTACTATTTATTATAATTACATACCACTCTAAAGCCGACGTAGGTGAGGGTGAACTTGTCGCCAAGCTTGAAGCGTACAAAATAAAAGTGCAGTCAAGCTTATGTAAAGTTTTGTAACAAATCGCAGAATTTCTGGTGCTTTGAGTCCGAAAAGAAAATATAAAACTACATTTTTGTTCTGAATTTAATTCAAATCTTAGATTAAAAGTCCGAAAAGGAGGGATTAATGCGGAAATATCTGAGTTGCAATCGTCTGTTGTATTCACTTTCTCTTGCTGTAAGCTTATCAATATGGATTGCTCAACCAGTATTTGCACAAGTTGCACAAATTACGGGAATTAAATATAAATTAACCGAGAAAGGGTTAGAAATTATTTTAGTTACTCCTACACCAAAAAATTTACTAGGGTTTCCCAAAAGACAAGGTAACACCCGTATATACAGCATTTCTAACACTCAATTATCTTTACCGTGTGGCAATAGCTTTTATAAAGACAACCCGGTCAAAGGAATTAAATCAATTAGTGTAACTAGCAATTCCAATCAAGTTAACGTTGCTGTATTAGGTGAAACAAGCTTACCAAAAGTTAATGTATATATAAGTCAATCCAGAATTGATTGTGTCAAATGCGGGTTTGAATATTCACAAGATTTAAGAAGAAATAAGATTGAAGGTAGAGCCAATGTGGTTTTAGATATTGATGAACAAGGTAATGTCACTAATGCTCGCTTAGGTAGCTCTAGCGGTAATGCCAAACTTGATAATACTGTTTTACAGCAAGTAACAGGCATGAAATTTATAGATAATGCCTGTGGACAAAAGGATGTTACGCTCGGAGCCACCTTTTTTATACAAGGGTCAGAATTTCATCAAAGGGTAGTCAAAGAATATCAAATAAGAAGGCGCCAAGAATATATAAAGCAACAGTTAAGAAATACAAGTGAATAAACCCGCTTTAACTACATTTATCTGATGTGTACAAAGAACTATTGGGTATGTGAATAAGCGCATTCGCGATCAAAATTATCTCACCTTTGGTATTTTCACCCATCTTGTCGCTTCAACAATAGACGATTGCGTAGGATTGGGATTTTTTCTAGCGGTTGGACTATTACTTGCTCCCACTCATTAATTGGAAGCATTAAGTTTTGGTAGGAATACCCAAACTATAGAGTACCAAGAGCTAAGAATGTAAATAATAAATATAGCTACATCCGAGAACTTTGCAGTTCAGGTAATCATGCTGTTGGCACCTGCATTCCGGGGTACTGACCGAATGGCAGTCGTAGACCCCGAACTACGAGTACACGGAGTAGAAGGCTTGCGGGTTGTGGATGCCTCGATTATGCCAACTTTAATCACGGGACATACAAACGCAGCCACCATAATGATTGGCGAAAAAGCAGCCGATTTAATTAAAGCCGCAAACTGATGGATAAAAAGTGCATAAATAATTAGCACTGGCGCCTATATGAATTAAGAAGCTTATCTTTAGTAATTGAAGGAGTAGCATTCAGGGCTGTGAACGTTTTTGAATCAAGGCAATTTGGCATTAATACACATATTATAGGTAATACAAATGGATCAAAATTAAGTATTCAACAATTAGTTTATGTCTTTAGGTAGATGCAAATTTAAATTTTGATATCTATGGCTAAAATATCCGAACGTAGTTTGACTAGCAATATTCTTTTATATTGGGGCGCCATCCATCTCTAGATATTAAATGTTTACACACACCTTGAACACCCAATTTAAAATTTTAATAAAATTGTCACTATTATTCAACCGGTAAGTCAAATGCTGAAAACAAAATCTGTGACAAGTAGCCTCCTTAGATCAAACGAACTGAGCGAACGAGTGAATAAAACTCTAATGTTATCCAGTCGGCAACTGGGCTGGAATGGCATTTTGGTTGAGCAGTGCCAAAGTACTTCAACTTCATCCTTTGAATGGGAACTTCCCGGTATATCAGATCATTGGTTCAACTTACCTCTGGGGCGCCCTGGTCATTTGATCCAGAAACGCGACAACCTAAAGCATGAATCAATCGTTCAAAAAGGTGATAGTATTTTTGTCCCTGCTGGACAACCGAGCTACTGGTGTGGACCCGAACGTGACGAAGGTGACATTTGTTGTCGGCTGCTCATTTGCTTAAAACCTGAGTTGATAGAACTTGTCGCAGAAGCATCCGAAATTGATACTACAAAACTTGAAATGGTGAACTGTTTTTGTAAGCAAGATTTACAACTTCATAATATCGCAATGCTGTTTTTAGCCGAGTTGCAATCAGGTAGTATAATGGGACGATTATATGTCGAATCATTAACTCAAGTTTTGGTCATTCATCTGCTGCGATACTATTCTACGGTTAGGCAAACTGTTACATCTGAGAAAAAAAGCTTAAATCATACCCAGTTGCAACAGGCAATTGACTATATTCACACTTACCTTGACCGAGATTTATCACTTGGAGAAATTGCAGAAGTTGTCAATATTAGCCCTACTTATTTTGCTAGCTTATTCAAACGTGCTATAGGTACTTCTCCCCATCAGTATGTCATTCAACAACGAGTTCAAGAGGCAAAATTGCTACTGTCAAAAACAGATTTGGCGATTGCTGAGATTGCTTTACAAGTGGGTTTCTCTAGCCAAAGCCATTTGACGCAACAATTTAAGCGACTTACTGGAGTGACACCAAAGCAGGTTCGCGCCGATGCCTTAAGAATCTGATAAGTCGTTGTAAGAATCTCAAAGAAATTGGACAATTTATATTTGTATAAGTTATCTTGGCGCCATAAAATCGCAAAAGATTTTTTTTCAATTTGTCTAATTCGCTCTCGACTAAAACCTAAACGTTTGTACCTTGGGGTATACGTACTTTTCTTTGCAATGTGCCTTGTAACTTACTTGATAATTCTTCAGCTTGAACTGTGCTACGTCCACTAATTAGCATTAGAGTCAATGAGATGGAAACATTAGAAGTCATCTCTCAACAAACGATGTTGAATTTAATCGCGGGCTTTTGGATTGTCCTTGGTAAGCCGAAGCCCTCAGTACTAGCACATTCTAACATCCGATGTAATGCCCCTGACTGCCTAGCACCATAAGAATTTGATAAATTGTTGCAAGAATCTGAAAGAAATTGAGCGTTGGAAATAATTACACTCAAGGAGCGATAAAACGTTCAAACTCAGGTGTTGAAAAAGTTTCCCGTACAACATCACTATAAGGTGGCATCTATGAAACATGAAATGGCTCAATATGACTATATTGTGATTGGTGCTGGCTCGGCGGGTAGTGTCGTTGCAAACCGTCTTACAGAAGACCCTAATACGAAAGTATTGCTGCTCGAAGCGGGTGGTCCTGATACCAAGCCAGAACTTCAAGTTCCGAACTTGTGGCCTACTACACTCTTAGGCTCGGAAGTGGACTGGGCATACTTAACTGAAGGGGAACCTTACTTAAATAACCGCAAAATTTTATCTTCACGCGGTAAAGTCTTGGGCGGCAGCAGTTCGATTAATGGCATGATTTATATACGAGGCAATGAACGTGACTACAATAGCTGGCAAGCATTAGGTAATATTGGTTGGAGTTATCAGGATGTCTTGCCTTACTTCAAGAAATCGGAAAACCAGCAGCGAGGAGCATCGTTATTTCACGGGGTTGATGGACCACTTAGTATCACAGATCCACTCTCTCCTGCAAAAGTATCGCAACGCTTTGTGGAAGCCGCAATCGCACAGGGCTATGAGCAAAATCCCGACTTTAATGGCGTACAGCAGGAAGGTGCAGGACTTTACCAAGTGACCGTTCTAGATGGCAAGCGCCAAAGTACAGCAGTGGCATTTCTGCGTCCAATTTTTGAGCGCCCCAACTTGACCATTCAAACAGGAGCATTGGTGACTCGTTTACTCTTTGAGGGAAAGCGCACGGTAGGGGTAATGTATGTTCAAAACGGAACGGAGTATACTGTTAGGGCCAACTCCGAAGTGATTTTGAGTGCTGGCGCCTTCGATTCCCCTAAGCTGCTAATGCTTTCTGGAATTGGACCAGCTGAACATCTGCGGGCAGAAGGCATTCCTGTGGTTGTTGATTTGCCAGGTGTCGGCCAGAATCTTCAAGATCACCCGCTTGCCGTTATTGCCTATCAGTCTACTACTGACGTGCCCGTTGCGCCAAGTAGTAATGGGGGAGAGGCTGGGTTATTTCTGCATACCAACAATAATTTAGATGCGGCGCCTAATTTGCAATTTACAATTGTTCCGATTTTATATGTCGATCCTGCCTATGCACGCTCTGGTCCTGCATTCACCCTTCCCTTTTACATTACCCGTCCCGAAAGTCGTGGTAGTGTGAGACTACGTTCCTCCTCCCCCTTCGACCCACCGTTGATTCAAGTCAACTATCTTGAGAAAGAATCTGACATGCAACTGATGGTTGAAGGACTTAAAATTTTGCGTCAAATTGTGTACTCCGATGCGTTTAATGAGTTTCGGGGCGAGGAAATTGCTCCAGGGAGTTCTGTGCGTAGCGACAAAGAAATCGAAGATTATATTCGGCAAACGTGCGGTACGGCATGGCATCCTGTTGGGACGTGCAAAATGGGTATTGATCAAATGGCGGTTGTCGATCCTCAACTCAAGGTACGGGGGATTGAAGGGTTACGAGTTGTTGATGCATCGATTATGCCAACTATGATCACAGGAAACACAAATGCATCGGCAATTATGATTGGAGAAAAGGCTGCCGATTTGATAAAAGTTGGAACAAAATTGCGGTGATAAACTTTAGGAGAAATTGGACAAAGCACTCCAAAAAGCTCAAAAACAATGGCTAAAACAAAATTCAAATGAACGTAAACATCCAGGTTATTGGGTGCCTTTAATTTTGGTCGGAAATTGGTTGTAAAGCAAGATTATTATGCTTTCAACCTATAATATCATAAGAATCTGACAAATTGTTGTAAGAATCTGAAAGAAGTGGAGTATTGGAATTTAGTACACTTTCGGTATAAAAAATCAGGAGAATCCCATATAAACTTACTCACATGTGGCGCAAATTTTTAGGTAAGACGGTTTTGTATGTTAACTAATTGTCGAACTTTAAAGGAATGATGATACTATATCCCGTCACTGTTTATTCTAAATCAAGGAGAGTTGTCACAGATGGAATCTATGAAAGCAGCCGTATTAACTGCGTTTGGTGATGCTGAGAAGTTTGAGATTCAAACTGTTCCCATACCAAGACTCTCAGCGAATCAGGTGTTAGTCAGAGTTTGTGCAACCTCGATTAACCCGGTCGATTACCAAACTCGTCGTGGTGATTACAAGGAACTGGTTCGATTACCCGCCATCCTTGGAGTCGATGTTTCAGGGGTAATTGAAGCAATTGGCGAAGCTGTGACTGATTTCAAGGTGGGAGACAACGTGTATTACTCGCCGCAAGTTTTTGGAGAATTCGGTAGCTACGCTCAGTATCATGTGGCTGATGCAGCGATTGTTGCATTGAAGCCTAAAAATCTATCGCACATTGAAGCAGCTTCTTTACCGCTTGCAGGTGGAACTGCTTGGGATTGTTTAGTGACTAGGGGCAATCTACAAGTTGGTGAAACAGTTCTCATCCATGCGGGTGCGGGTGGAGTTGGTTCGATCGCAGTTCAACTCGCCAAAGCGATAGGGGCATACGTTTTTGCGACGTGTAGTTCTAGAAACCGAGATTTCGTGACAGAACTGGGTGCAGATCGAGTCATTGATTACAAAAATGAAGATTATATAGAAGTCATTCGTCAACAAACAAATGGACTGGGTGTGGATTTAGTTCTAGATACGATTGGCGGAGAAACAATTCAGCGTAGTCTAGAAATCATTCGTCCCTTCGGTAGACTTATAAGCATTGTAGACATTGCAATACCGCAATCACTTTTTGAAGCATGGGGCAAGAATCTGACGATTCATTTTGTTCTTTCACCCCAGTACCAAGCAAAATTAGAGGCTTTGACAAAACTAATCGAACGTCATCAGCTTCGCCCAGTGATTGATTCAGTATTGTCTTGGGATAAGGTCGTTCTGGCACATCAGCGTCTAGAGCAAGGAGGAACACGGGGCAAAATTGTGCTGAAATTTACCGAAAATTAGACCAAGCAGAGGCGTTGGTAATTGCTAAACGGATCAAAGAGCTACATTACAGGTCAACAAGCACGCGATCTATGGCGGATACATGACAGGCTAATTTAAGGAGCGATTTTATGTCAACTTTTGTTTTGGTTCATGGTTCATGGCACGATGGTTCTGCTTGGAAAGCTGTCATCCAACATTTAGAAGCGAAAGGGCATGACTGCTTTGCTCCTACGATCGCGGGTCATGGTAAAGGCGTGAATAAAAACGTCAACCATGCTCAATGTACGCAATCGATCGTCGATTACATCATTGATAAAGACTTAACTGATATCGTCCTACTTGGACATAGTTTCGGCGGGACAATTATTGCCAAAGTTGCCGAAGCAATTAGCGATCGTATTCGACGGCTCATCTTCTTCAATGCCTTTATCCTCAATGATGGGGAGAGCCTTAGAAATAACATCCCGCCCGACTCTCAAGCGTTATTAGACAATCTAGCGAGAGAATCGGGTAATAACACGGTGGTGATGCCTTTTGAGCTTTGGCGAGAAGCGTGTCTCAACGACGCTGACCTGGAATTGGCTAAATTTAGTTACGCACAATTATCACCTGAACCGTATCAACCGTTAATTGACAAGTTGGACTTGAAGCAGTTTAAAAAGCTGCCCATTCCTAAAAGTTACCTTTACTGTACAGAAGATAATGTCCTCCCTCAAGGCGAACAGTGGGGTTGGCATCCGAGAATGTCTAACCGCTTGGGGCTATTTCGGCTTGTACAAATGCCTGGTAGTCACGAGGTCATGTTTTCTAACCCGATCGGTTTAGCAGAAAAAATTATTGTGGCAGGGCGCGACTAGCAGCAGAATTTGCAGTCGCCAACCTACTAATGTCGCCGTCATTCAACAAACAATGACCCTCAAAGGAGAAATCATGACAACTACATACCGTTATAGTGCTGCTTTCAATGATCTGGCAACACTTCTCACAGGACAGCTTGTTCTGCCTGAAGACGCTAACTATGAAGAGGTGCGCCAACTCTGGAATGGCAAGGTAAAGACACAACCCGCTGCAATTGCTCGGTGTCTCACTGTACAAGATGTGATTCATACGATTTGCTGGACACGAGCGCATAATCTACCATTCTCGGTTCGAGGTGCTGGACATGAGATTTTCGGAAGATCGCTCCTGGGGAATGGCATGGTGATCGATCTTTCTCAGATGAAAGCTGTTACCGTTGATCCGGACAAGCGCACAGCTCAAATTCAAGCTGGAGCAACGGCTGGCGACCTGATTGAGGCAGCACAGCAATACGGGTTAGCAACCACCACAGGAACAATCTCCAGCGTGGGGATGACCGGACTGACTCTGGGGGGCGGCTATGGTCCTCTAAACGGTGCCTACGGACTGGCTGCTGATAATTTGCTGTCGGCACAAGTGGTCACTGCTGATGGGCAACTTATCACTACAAACGCCAAGGAAAACGCCGACCTTCTCTGGGGACTGCGCGGCGGTGGTGGCAATTTTGGAGTTATTGTTTCCCTGGAGTTTCGCCTGCATTCGCTCACAACCGTGTTATCGGGTTTACTGCTCTATCCTTTGGAGCAAGCCAGAACTGTGTTACACCGTCTTAACGAGTTCATTGCCACCACTCCTGATGAATTGACGATTCGGTCTGGATTCCTTCAGATCCCCGATGGTCAGACGGTGCTGTTTCTCTCACCGACTTATTGTGGCTCGCTCGAAATGGGTGAGCAGGCTATTGCACCTCTGCGGACTTTTGGTACAGTGCTGGTCGATCAGATGCAATCTGTTTCTTATCACGAATTAATTCATAGTAGCGATGCGTTCACTCCAAAGGGTCGTCACTACTACCTTCAAACTCAGTCACTTAAGGGACTTCAGACGGAGACGATCGAGGCACTTATTGAACAGGGACTGCCATTGCCTTCCCCATTTTCGGCGATTAACATCCATAACTTTCATGGAGCCGCAAGTCGGGTAGGTGTGTCCGAGACTGCTTTTGCGCTGCGTCAGGATCATCTGATGGTTGAGCTAATTGCAGCTTGGGAGCCACAGGACGACGAGCAGCGGTACATCCAATGGGCACAGAACCTCTCACGCTCCCTTGCACCCTATGCCTTCAAAGGGGGATACATCAACCTCCTTTCGGAGCCAGAACAGGAGCGTGTTCGGCTTGCCTTCGGGTCGAACTATGAGCGATTGCTCGATCTTAAGCAGAAATACGATCCAGAGGATGTGTTTCGATCGACGATCGGACATCTCGCACCCCATTCGCTCACACGGTAAGACTCTGAGGCATCTAGAACATTCACAATTACAGGAGATTCAAATGACAATTTTAACTCAAACATCTTCAACTCTAGTCCACCGCAGCAAGACTCCCGAAGCTAATTAAAAACAGTCAACTTGTTGTCATTCCTGGCGGACCGCACGCCATCAACTGGACTCACGCTGATCAGATCAATCCCTTGTTGTTAGACTTTCTTCAGGGGTGATTATCTATCGAGTCCTTTATCGCTAAAAAGGTTCTAATATGTTTTCTAGACTGATGATAGCGGTTGCAACCACAGTGCTAATGATTGTGACCTCTTGTGTTTTTCCAGCGGTATCACTGAGCAAAAGTGCGATCGCTCAAGTGCCAGGTGTCTATCCATTCAAGTTAGGTGATTTCACGGCGCGAACGAAAGCTCCAATTATAAAACCAACTAATTAACCTGCTTTAACTACATTTATTTGATGCGTACCACGAACTGTTGGGTATGTTAGTGAGGGCATTCGCTATCAAAATGATCTCACCTTTGGTATTTTTCACCCATCTTGTTGCTTCAACAATAGGCGATTGCGTAGGGTTATTAGGATTTTTTCTAGCGGTTGGACTATTACTGTTGTTACTGCGCCCGTTGCGTGTCACCCAACCTACTTGTGGTGTATCACTGCCAAAAGTAACTCTTGGATTAAGTGGCAAACCACCTCGTCCAGTGTAAACAAATCGACTTTTATTTTCGCCTGTAACCGCTTGACAACCAGTAGCTACTTGTGGTTCACCAGGTTCGGTCGGCAAGTTGATTAATCCGGGGTTGGGTTCAATATCCAGTGTGTTAATGTCTATAGTGCCATCAAATTCTGCTCCTGCCTCAGAACTTGCATTAATGTCACTGATGTTACTAAAGTATTCATCACCTCGATTGCGGTCATATTTCTCAAATCCATAAACGCCAGCAGCTTGGATATTAATTCTACCCCCTCTACCTAGAGCAGCGTTGGCAACTATGTCGTTATTTTGACTTGTGTCAGTAACGATGAAACCAAACGGAGAATTAATTGCAATGTTTCCACCAGTTGCACTGTTGAGAGCTTGAGCGGATATCTTGCTATTATTAGACATTAGCAATAAGTCAAAATCTCGTATTATAATATTTTCATTTTGAAGACTGGAGGCGCCGTTTACAGCGGCAATTTCTCCGAACTGTTCTAAGCGAATATTTGAGGCTTTTATTTCTAGTTTACCTGCTTGCGCTCTTGGAGCGCTGGCTGTAATTTGAGCCTGGTCTTTAACAAGTAATTCTCCAGTGGTAATTGTCAAGCTTCCAGCATTTCCCGTTCCTGATGTCGAAGCAGATATTTGGGCGCCATCTTGCACAAGTATTTGTTTACTAGTTACGTTTAAATCTCCCCCCTGACCTGTAGAACCTTCAAATGTATTTGCAAAAAGTCCACTGGCACTACCGACAGCAGCAACTGCAACCTCGCCAAACCGGGCAATACGTTCAAAATAACTGTCATCTTTGCCAGCAAGGGTAACATTATCATTTACATTGACGTTGATATTACCAGCCTTACCACTACTGAAACTGGTAGTAACAACTTGTCCACCGTTTATAGCTTCTAAGGTATTGGCATTAAGAGTAATGTCACCCCCATCTTGAGGTACAGTAGTCACTGCACTTAAGACAGCACCATTTGTAAGCGAAAGTAATCGAGTTGTGATGTTGATATCGCCTGCTTTACCTACGGCTCCTCTTCCCTCTATACTGCTGAATGCTGTACTGGAGACACCATTGCTACCTGTCCCATCAAAGGAGACAGTATCGCGAGCATTTATATTTATATTTCCAGCATTTCCTATTCCTTGTAGGTTGCTAGCATCTAACAGCGCTCCATTTGTCACCGAAAGTGAACCAGTTGTAATATTAATATCGCCTCCATTCCCTTCGGTTCTTGATTGCGTAATACTGACTGCCGCAGTAGAACCTCGATTTCTACCTACTCCATCAAAAGACACCTTGTCGCGGGCATTAATATTTATACTTCCAGCATTCCCCTTTCCATAGGTAGCAGTCACCAGTGTGGCGCCATTTTTCATCGAAAGGTTTCCAGTGGTGATATTAACATTACCTCCATTGCCCACAGCGTTTGTTCCTATATTGCTTTCTACAATACTAGGGCGCCCATCGTTGCTGACTCCATCAAAAGAAACTGTATCGCGGGCGTTTATATTTACATTACCTGCCGAACCCTGTCCAAAACTGGTTGTTTGTAGTCCGGCGCCATTTGTTACCGATACTGACCTGGATGTAATATTAATATCACCAGCATTCCCCACGGTTTCTCGTGATTCTACCCTAGTAGTTATCCCACTATTAGAGCTATTGTTAATCACGCCTTCAAAAGAGACAGTATCGCTAGCATTAATTGTTACGTTGCCAGCCGAACCCTGTCCACGAGTTCGAGATTGTAGTTGGGCGCCAGTAGTAAGCGAAAGTGACCCAGCATTGATTATAATGTCACCAGCATTACCAATTGCTCCAGGGCGTATCGTATTCGCTATCAAGCTTAGATCCGTAAGACTAATTGCTCCTGTAGCATTAATTTCAATATCCCCCCCTTGGGAGTTAACCGAACCCAACCCAGATTCTATGCCTGCCAGTAGTCTACTGTTTCCTGACATATTAAAGTTTTTAGCAGTCAGCGCAATACTACCCCCATCCGCTGCGCGCACATAAACTTCAGAGTCATTAATTAGAGATACCTGAGCGCGCGCTACACTATCGGGATAATTTAAACTTAGGATATTATTTACATTTAGCCCTACAGTTCCCTTTCCTAACAGCCCTCCTAATTCGACTCGACCACCTGGAACCTGTAATGAACCGTTATTCAATTTTATGTCGCTACCAACCAATAATAAACTTTTACCATTCGGAACCAATAATGAGGTTTGATTTACTTGAATCGAGTTAATTGGTTGGTTAGCAATTTGATTAAATAGAAAAGCAGAAGGATTCACTGTTAACAATGCTGAAGGAACATTCCCAACAGAGGCATCAAAAAATCCTTGATTTCCAAACCCGATAGCATTAGCTGTAGTTGCTACAAATGACCCTTTAACATCCAGACTGGCATTTTTTCCAAAAATAATGCCGTTAGGATTAATTAAAAACAAGTTGGCATTGCCCAATACACCAAGCTTTCCTAAAATTTCAGAAGCATTATTACCTGTTACGCGACCCAAAATATTCTCAATTCCACTAGGATTTGTGAAATAGGCGCCTCCGTCCTTAATATTGAATTCCCGGAAACTGTGAAATAGATTAACTCCTCGACTTGCCCCTCCTGATATCTGTTCGCTTTTAATACCAAAAATATTAATATTAGGTGTAATCACAGAACTTTCGGCGCCCAAGGAATTATCGGGAACGATGTTGCTCTGCTGCGCGACCGCACAACTTGGAAATAAAGCGAGTTTTTGTAGTACGGTTGTGGTCAACGTGGCTTTAACAGCTAACCAGCTCCATTTCCTTAAGAATTGGCGCCAATCCAGTTTACATCCTGTCATTGAAAATTACACAATTAATAAATGTTAAGATTTAACCGTGCGTCTTATTCCTAACCTTACAACTAATCACAGCATTTTCCAATAGCCAAATTCCTGAATATATTGGCAAATTGCCGCCAAATAGAGTACTGCAACCAACGAACGCTCAGTAAAATAACCAAAAGCATTGAAAAATATACATTATTCTACCGTTGTAGTTTCAAAGCTTCATGGGAAAGCTGTCTCTAAATTATCGCTAGAGACAGGTAAAAAAGTATTAGCTTTCAGTGTACAATTTAAAAATTATATAGCAGTCCTAAATCATTTGTGAAATCCGTACATTGTAGAGACGCGAAATTTCGCGTCTCTACATGTAGACAATTTTTACAATTCATTTAGGATTGCTATACTAGCTTATCTGTTTGCAGCCAAGATTTAAAGAATGATTCTAAAATTTGTTCTCTAACTGATTCATTAAGTTCAGTTGGGAACCTTTTTTCAATTCTTATAATGTGATAGCCAAGTTTTGTTTGAATTGGTCCAATTATTTTGCTAACATTTGCTTCGGCAATTGCTTGCGCTATTTCTGGCATCAATTCAGAAACAAAACTAATTCCAGTAAATCCACCGTTTTGTTGAGACTTTTTACCTTGCGAATTTGAGAGTGCTAAAGCACAAAAAGAAGCATTTTCTACCCGCAGTTCATAGGCGAGTTCCAAAGCAGTTGGTAAATCACTTACTAAAATCTGAGAAAGAGCAACACGTTGAAAATCATTACGATTACTAATATAATGAGCATCAATGATGTCACCGAAAAGATGTTCTTTTAATTTACTTGTCAGTAATGCTATTCTAATACCATCTGACCAATCTTCTACAGTGATTCGCTGTTGTTGAAGCCAAGCAAGGGTTTCTGAAGCTCCTAACAACTTGTTTTGGGTACGAAATCTGTCTCCGGCTGCTTGTAACTCTTCATCAGAAACAGTAATGTCAAGCTGTTCGCATATGCTTAAAACTAATGCATCACGTTCAGTCATCGCTGCAATTTCGGCGAATTTATGCGAACGACGCAGGTAAGTAATAACATCTTCATTTGTTGCGGGAGAAATTTGCAGTGCCGTGGGTTCCTGGTCGGGTTGCAATTTCTCTGTTTTTGAAGTTATCTCTAAAGTTGTTTCCATGCTGATTCTCCTGTGAAAATTAATACTTAATTTCGGTAAAGTAGTTTTTCTGGTGGAACTTCTTCAATTTGCAGTCTATCGCGATGTAAATCACCGTAAAGGTTAAGGTATTCCAGTTCAGGTTTTGTGAGTTTACCCTGCTTAATGCCTGATATAGCAGCATCAATTTCTTGCTGTGTTCTCAAACCTGTTAAGCAAACATCAACACAGTTCTGGCTTAAAGAATAGCGGTATAAATCAGGTACAGTAGGTTGCCAGCAGCCTTGTGGTAAAGTCTCTGGGGCATCCCATAAGGCGCCTGTATGAGAACCTGTAGATTTGAAAGTGACGATACCTGGTCTAGAAGGGTTTTGTGCATCTAGCTGATTAAATACTTTACTTTGGGCAGAACGATGAGCAGCATTGTGTCTAACCATTACTACATCTAATAAAGGGCTATCGCACCACTGTTGAGCTAAATTGATATCGTGAAAAGAAGCACCAATGTAGCGAACGGCACCCATTTTCTTGAGACGCTCGGAAGCACCAAACATTTTTTCGATGGTGCGCTGGTAAGCAGTGTTGGCGCCTCTCAAATCAGGGGAAAGCTGTAAACAATCATTTAAAGCTTTTCCATCATTCTCTCCAATCCAACCCCAAAAAAGTATATCAATATAGTCAATGCCTAATTCCTCGAACTGGTCGTATAAAGCAGCAAGTGCCATTTCTGGACTTTTGATGTAAGTTACTGTTGCCAGAACTACTTTCTCTCGTACAGATGAACCACGTCCACATAGTTGTCGCAACGCACCACTCATCGCACTATATAAAAAATGATGCAAGTCGCTTGAGTAGAAAAAATAATTGATTCCCTGCTCAAAAGCATAAAGCGTATCATCACTGGAAATAGCACCTCCTCCCCCTAGTCCTAAACAGCTAACTGTTAAATCAGTCCTTCCTAGTTTGCGATAAAAAGGCAGGTCTGTATCGTTGAATTTAAGGCTTAATTTAGAATCAACAGTTTGGGGTTGATTTAATGTAGCTTGTGATTGTGGCGCCAAGTCGGTTATTAGCATAAGTCCAAAGTTGTATATGTATCTTGGGAATTGGCATTAAGGTAGGGTTTAAGTAAATCAATACCCAGTAGGGAAAAATGTTTGTGGATACAAGCCATCCGGGAATCGATGGATTCGTCACCTGTAGCCCGTGCTTCTAGCAACGCATTGGCGACTATTTGGCAACGGTTCGTGCCAAAGCTTTCTACGTCAGCAAATTTAGAATTAGGTTCTTCTGCCAAACTTAGCCCCGGCGCCAGTAATTTTGTAAACAGAGGTATATCTTTACGAAAATGAAACTGGTTTTTTATATAAACACTTTCAAGAACTTGCCGGACTGCTTGATAGTTGCTGCGCTCAAAGTACAATACTCCTGAGTCGTAGCGTCCGTAGTCAGAAGGGTTATATAACACCTTGAAGGAAAAAGGAACACTAATTTCGTTTAGTTGCCGTGTTAAACTTGCCATCACCGCAACTGCGCCTTCAGGACTTAAATTAAAGTACACTCGCACTATCTCAGAATTATTATCTTGATTATGGCGATTATCTGACCCCGCATTACCCACTGCCATGTAAAACCCGTTTTGTATAAGATTACGAGGCATACGAATAGCAACCTCTTCGCCAATGGTGGCACCTTGTTCTGCTAGCTGTAAATGTTTTTCGCGCTCAATATGCAAAGTCAAACCACCCCTAGTTACAGCTAAACTATCATCATCTTGGTGCAATACTTGCCAACCAGGTTCAAAGTAACCATCTCCACTATTGCTTTTATGAAGGCGATCATAAAATTGTAGGTCTACACCAAAGAAAGTATTATTCTCTAAATTTTGCTGTATAGGTAATTCTTCTGCTAAGGTTCCTTGTATAGAGCCATTATAGTAAAAGCTGTAGAGAAACCTTTGTAGTTGTAAACTCAAATACTTATTTTGTAAATCCAAAGGCATTCCTAAAAATCGCTCTAACGCTTCTGTAGGAAGCTCAAAAGATGGATAATCGGGATGACTGATACAAAAATTAGATTTAATCTCAACCTTTTGAGCGATATCCTGTAAAGAATTTAAGATTGAATTAGGCGCCGAGGTGGATAATTGATTTGGAACTGAATCGATTAATTGCATAAAATTGGTTGGCTAAAACTAAAACTACTTAAGCAAGAACAAAGTTAGAGTCAGTTAGTTCAGCTTCTGTGACTCCAAAAACTGTATAAATTGATTGTTCTGGACGACATAACAAACTCTTTGCCACCTGAAGCATACAAATACCTGCATTGCCAAAGCTTTTTTCGTAATGGAGCATTGCCTGAATTCTGTTAATTAAAGCAAGACCGGCAAACTGTACGACTCGCTTCAAAAAATCAGGACGGTGTTGTATAATTTCTGGAAAGTTATCAAAATAAGCTTGAGTAACGGCTGTAATAGAAGGCTGTATTTTTTCGAGTGGAATGACGGCAAGACTTAAAGATTCGTTAATATTTATAGACTTACTAACAACTAAACTACCTAACCAAAACTGGAGATAGCTAGAAATAACTGTTCCCAAATCAAATGCAGGGTCCCCCCAACTAGAGCGTTCCCAATCAATAAATCGAATCAGACTGATTTCATCTTGAGAGAAATTATCTTGTTCCCAATTATTGTGTAAGAGAATGTTATTCAACTTCAGGTCATTGTGCGTCACACAACAAGGGTTAAAAGCAGCGCTCAAATCTAAAATTGCTTTTCCTAAACTGTCATATCGCTGATATAAAACCAAAAATTTTATTCCATCTGCGGGAATATGACCAAAAATCTCTGGACTAATCTGCTCTAATCCAAGACTAAGATGAAGAGCTTCGTTTACAACTATATCCTCAGAGTCTTCTAAAAAGAAATTTTGGTATTCTTGATTGTTAAAAGTTGTGCGATGTATTGTAGATAATACCTTACCAATCAAAGATGCTATTGCAGTTGGAAACTCTTCTTTCTCTGTGTATAAATCAGTCAGGTCAAAATATTTATCTAGGTAGTTAAAAACAATTATTGAATAATTTTTATCAAAATGAAGTACCTCTGATATTAATGTACGAATATGATTCAATTCTGGAAACTGTTGTAATAATTCTTGAAGGCGCCATTCATTAAAAAACTCTCCTATTGTTTTTCCTTCTCGATTGATACGCTCTTGTTTAACAAGAAGTTGGCGCCCAGACTGCCAGTTTAATAGTAAGTTAAAGTTTTTTGCTTCTTTTAATTCAATTTCGCTGGGTTTGGGTTCTAATTTAGTACAAATTTTCTGTGTAACTAAATATTCTAATACATTGTTCGTGCTTAATGAAAATGTCATGTTGTAAACCTTATTTAATGTAAAATTACCCGCCAGCACCCTAGAAGGGTGTGGCTGTAGGGTTTTAGGCGGTTTTACCAACCTGTACAGAATTGACTAAACGTAAGCGGTCTAGGAATTCTTGGAGTACATGGTACTTGTCATTTAAAAACTATTAAGCGGGTTGCTGAGTTGAGTGCTGATTTCCCAAGCTGTACCCCCTGCAATAAACCGAGAAATTTTTCCTTTATTTCTCCAAAGAGCTTTAGAACCTGCTACTGATTTTTCAACACTTTTAACTACACTTTTAACAATAGAGCGGGACACAGGTGTCGTTCTTCTACCACCATAAACATCAAGTTCACCATCTCCCAGTTCATTCATGTAACTTTCGGAATCAGAAAAAAGTTCGGCGCCAGTAGGACGCAAGTCATCAATTTTAATAGTAGGCATTTAGGAATCTCCTATTTAATTAAGGCGTTAATTGCCTGATAACACCTTTAGTTTGTGATAACAAAGTTAGAAAATCAAGAGTTTTCAACTAATTACAAGTACATAATTAAAGGCTTTTTGTTTTGATTATTCAAAAAATGCTATTGAAAGTATCTCTATTTGGTAGATCAATTTTATGGCGCCGATGTCTTGCCGCATTAGAACAGCTTCAAAAGCCGCTACGCTTAAACATTTACAGATTGTTTGTAAAGTTTTGTAACATGTTGCAGAATTTCAGGTGTTTTGAGTCCGAAAAGAAAGCGGAATTGACAAGGAGGGACTGCTGTGGAAAATCTGAGTTTGCACTTAACGCCTTTTCAACGAAAGCTTTTACTCAAGAACCTTGAAACAAATTTGCGCGCGGAATATCGCCGGCGAATAGAAATTATGTTGCTAGCTGATGCGGGGAAGTCACAGGCGGAAATCTGTAAAGCTTTGGGATGTTGCCCTGAAACCGCACGTTATTGGATAGTGATTGCACAAACGGGAAAAGCACATTTATGGGATGACCGTCGTATCGGGCGCCCTAAGACTGTTAATGATTCGTATATAGTGCGTTTGAAGGAACTAGTGAGCCATAGTCCGCGCGAGTATGGTTATTCTTTTGGACGTTGGACAGCGCAGTGGTTAGGGAAGCATTTGGCGCAAGAGCTAGGAACTCAAGTTAGTAGTTGTCATATAAATCGTCTACTTAAGGAAATGGGACTTTCGACTCGACCAAAGAAGGACATGATTGAAGAAAATCAAAATATCCAAAATCATAAGATTAGAATTCAAGATTTATCACAAGGTAGTTGGCAACGGATACAACAGATGTAACGGATGGTTGATTTGTTCTTGTGTTAGGCGTTGCTATACATTTTTTATAAGGTTATGAAATCTAGAAAATTTGTTTTGGATTTGGAAAATCTAGGTCAGCAACTGGCTCGTACATTTGGTGAAGAGTTGGAGACGCGATATATCTCGTCTCTACATGAAAAAATACAAATTGTTGAACCAGCAGTTGGAAAAAAATTCTGGCAGGCAGAGGACGCAGCAGTTGGCATTTACCTGGTTCTTGCTGGTAAAGTTAGATTATTCGATAAAGCTGATAATTTAATCGTTACTCTGTCTGAAGAAGAGTCATTTGGCGAAGTAACTTTATTCCCAAATGAACATTTTCAAGCTTATTCTGCTAAAGCTTCATTAAATTTAAAACTTTGTTATGTCGAAGGTGAGTTTTTAAAACCTTTACTCAAACAGTATCCTAGCATCACAAATCATCTCCATAATCAAGCAATTCAAAAAGATTTATTGCTAACACAATTTAATCAGTCGAGCGCCTTACCACCCCAAAGTGGAAACACAGAAGTTACAATTCCCCAATCAAAAATCCAAAATCTATTAATTGTTGAAGACAAATCTACAATCAATCAGGCTTACTTTCCTAGTCCCACTTTACAAGTAAACCATTGGTGGCAAAGAGTTATTCGTCGCTATCCTTTCTTTGAACAGCAAAGTATGGCTGATTGCGGCGCCGCTTGTTTGGTAATGGTAAGCCGTTATTGGGGTAAGCATTTTAGTATAAATCAACTGCGCTCGATTGGTGAATTTGACCGCAATGGCGTGTCGCTAAGAAATTTGGCTTTTTTGGCAGAGAGTGTTGGGTTTGCCACTCGACCTGTAAAAGCTAGTCTCGATAAATTAGGAACGCAAAACTTACCTGCAATTGCTCACTGGCAGGGAGACCATTATATTGTAGTTTATGAAGTGGCGCCTAAGTACGTTGTAATTGCAGACCCAGCAATTGGTCAGCGCGTTCTTAGTCATGCAGAATTTCAAGCTGGATGGACTGGGTATGCTTTATTACTAACACCCACTGCTGTACTGAAAGATGTTAATGAGAAAAATCAACCTCTGTGGGAATTTTTAAAGCTATTAAGACCTCATAAAGTTGTATTAATTGAGGTATTATTTGCTTCTATTTTACTCCAGATTTTTGGGCTAGTTTCACCACTATTTACTCAGTTAATTTTAGACCGAGTTGTAGTTCAGCGGAGTGAGTTAACCTTGACTGCTATAGGACTAGGACTGCTGATTTTTGGGGTAATGCAAATCGCTCTAACTGCACTCAGAGAATATCTTTTAGACCATACTGCAAATCGAGTTGATTTAGCTCTGATTGTCGGTTTTATTAATCATGCTTTTCGACTGCCTCTGTCATACTTTGAGTCACGCTACGTAGGAGATATTATTTCGCGCGTTCAGGAAAATCAAAAAATTCAAAAGTTTTTCACAGACCAAGCATTATCTATATTTATGGATATGCTGACAGTATTTGTATATCTGGGATTAATGTTTTGGTATAGTTGGAGACTCACACTACTGACTTTAATAATCTTACCACCATATATATTATTAGCATTGTTTGCTACCCCTTTTCTGCGACGTGTTTCACGAGAAATCTTTGCTACTTCTAATGAAGAAACTGGATATTTAATCCAATCTTTAACCGGAATTAGCACGATTAAATCTATGGCAATTGAGCAAACAGTACGTTGGAAATGGGAAGAATTGTTTGGTAAGTCAATCAAAGCTAGCTTTTCTGGACAAATAATTGGGAACGTACTTCAAAGCATTAGCTCGTCTATTGAAATGCTAGCAACCACAGGATTATTATGGTTAGGAGCATGGCAGGTAATTCACAATGAATTAACTATTGGGCAATTAGTTGCTTTTAATATGTTGCTCGGTAATGTCATAAACCCCTTTCAAAGGATAACTCAATTGTGGGATGAATTACAGGAGGTAATTATTGCAATTGAGCGTATCAATGATGTAATTGAAGCCAAACCAGAAGAGGATTTACAATCTAATAATCGCAATTTTCTACCTGCAATTAATGGTCATATTTGTTTCAAAAACGTTACATTTCGTTATCAAAATGCTGATGTTAACATTCTAGAAAACATTAACTTTGAAGTACAACCAGGTCAGACTGTAGCATTAGTAGGGCGTAGTGGCTCCGGGAAAACAACTTTAGCCAAGTTACTTTTAGGACTTTATTTACCTACCGATGGAAAAATACTTATTGATGGCGCCGATATTACTACTGTTTCTGTACGCTCGCTACGACAACAAGTAGGTGTAGTTGACCAAGATACATTTATGTTTGGTGGTACTATTCATGAGAACATTAGTATTGCTTACCCAGAAGCTCCGTTAGAAGAAATTATTGAAGTAAGTCAACTAGCAGGCGCCCATCAGTTTATCAACTCACTACCAATGGGTTACAAAACCCAAATTGGTGAAGGTGGTGGAATGCTTTCTGGTGGACAAAGACAACGCATCGCCATCGCGCGTGCGTTACTAGGAAATCCTCAATTATTGGTTTTAGACGAAGCTACTAGCAGTCTTGACACCGAGTCAGAGCGAATAATTCAAAATAACCTCAGCAAAATCCTTCAAGGAAGAACAACCCTAATAATTGCCCATCGTCTCTCAACAATACGCAACGCTGACCTAATTTTAGTATTAGACAAAGGCTTGCTAGTCGAAAGTGGAAATCACAATCAATTAATGGCTAAACGTGGTCTGTACTTCTACCTTAACCAACAACAAGTTCCAATTAGTTAAACTAATCTATTATGCAAGAACCTTTAAATCAAAATCGTCAAGTAAAACCTTCCAAATCTGTAATTAATGAATGGTCTAGTGTCACCAAGGAAATAATTGATACTTTACCGCTTGTTTGGACGCGCGGGTTAGTATATTTCCTCTTAATATTCGCAGCAACAATCTTACCTTGGGCAATGCTATCCAAAGTTGATGAAACAGGAAGTGCAAGAGGAAGACTAGAACCTCAAGGCAAAGTTTTGAAATTAGATGCACCAGTTTCTGGAACAGTTACAGCTATAAATATCAAAGAAGGTCAAACTATAACCAAAGGTCAAACTTTACTCAAACTAGACTCAGAATTAGCACGTGCGGAACTGCAACAAACTCAGGCAAAGCTTGAAGGTTTACATAACCGTATCAGCCAGCTTGAATTACTAAAAAATCAATCGATAGCATCGAGTCGCACTCAACAATTACAAAATCAAGCACAAGATTCTGAGCAACTTGCTCAACTTAATCAAATACAACAAAGGCTAAATTCAAGCAAAAGAGTACATATTCTTGAAAAAGGGCGCCTTAAAGTTGCAGAAAATGATGTCAAGCGTCATAAATATTTGTGGAAGCAAGGCGCCATTTCTAAGAGTAAATTAGAAGAAGTACAAGGTGTTATGTTAGAACGTAAACGACTAAGTGAGCAAGCACAGTCAGATATCGAGCAAGCAACTACCGAAATAGCTAAACAGAAAAGCACAAATCAGCGTAACCAACGTACAGGTGAATTAGCAATTTTAGAAACTCAAAAACAACTTAAAGAACTACAGTCTCAGCATGTAGATGTTCAATCAGAAATTGCTCAAACGAAAAAACAAATTTATTCTCTACTATTGCAAATGCAACAGCGAACACTATTAGCTCCTACTGACGGCACAATTTTTCAATTGAGTGTAGACCACGCGGGAGCAGTTCTACAGCCAGGACAAACAGTTGCTCAAGTGGCGCCGAAAGGAGTACCAATTATATTTAGAGCAGAAATACCCAGTACTGAAAGTGGTTTTTTGCGTATAGGAATGCCAGTAAAACTCAAATTTGATGCTTATCCATTTCAAGAATATGGAGTACTAGAAGGTAATCTAAGCTGGATTTCACCAGACTCGAAAATTGTAGAAACTCCTCAAGGAAAACAAGAAAATTATGAATTAGAAATTACTTTGAAACAAACTTATATCCAAAACCAAAACAAACGTGTTTATTTAACACCAGGACAAACAGCAACTGCTGACGTAATTGTCAGACAGCGACGCATCATTGATTTTTTACTAGACCCATTTAAAAAATTGCAAAAAGATGGATTAAAGCTGTAATTACATCATTTAACTTACCATTTTATAGGAGTCATATCATGTCAGAATTTGCTACCATATCTAATGATGAGTTACTTTATCAAATAAAGTTATCTTGTCAAGTTCCTACTTTTGTCGAAGAAATAATCACTCGCAAGATTATTACACACGCAGCACAAGAAGCAGGTATTGAAGTCGAAACACATGAACTACAGCAAGCAGCAGATAACCTGCGACTAATCAATAATCTTTCCAGCGCTGATATGACTTGGCTATGGCTAGAAAAACATCATTTATCTTTAGATGAATTTGAACAATTAGTTTATCACAATGTTTTGACATCAAAATTAACAGAACATTTATTTGCAAACCAAGTTGAACAATTTTTTGTCGAACATCAGTTTGACTACGCACAAGTAGTTATGTATGAAATCGTACTTGATGATAAAGATTTAGCAATGGAACTTTTTTATGCTGTCAGCGAAGAAGATATAAGTTTTCCAGAAATTGCTCACCAATATATTCAAGATACAGAGCAACGTCGCTATGGTGGATACCAAGGTATACAAAGTCGCAAAGACCTAAAACCAGAAGTTTCTGCTGCTGTATTTGGCGCCACTCCACCTCAAATTATTAAGCCAGTTATCACTTCGGAGGGTGTACATTTAATTTTTGTTGAAGAAATAATCACACCCCAATTAGATGAAACACTATATTCACAAATTCTATTTGAGTTATTTGATAATTGGTTAAAACAAAGAATTGAGGAATTTGAATACCGTTAAAATGAGAAGCTTCCGTAGCATTAGTCTGCTTCCGTTATAAAAGGCAAAGCATGACATTAGCCACGTTTTAACAAAAAAATAACGTGACTAATTTCATGCCTAGTTATTGAACAAATTCAAATCAGTTACTGCACCAATACTGCTAGAAGAAACCAAAAAGGCATATTTTGCCAATACGCCAAATGTGGAACGGGGTGAAGGAGGTTTCCAGTTTGCACGGCGCCGAGCTAATTCTTCGTCACATATGTTTAACTGTAAGAGGCGTGCAGGTGCATCAATGGTTATACTATCGCCTTCTTCTATTAAGGCAATTGTACCTCCAACTGCAGCTTCTGGTGCAACGTGACCAACTACCATGCCGTAAGTGGCGCCAGAAAAGCGCCCATCAGTAATTAATCCGACAGTATCACCTAAGCCAGCACCGATAATTGCTGAAGTGGGAGCTAGCATTTCCCGCATACCTGGGCCACCCTTTGGCCCTTCGTAACGGATAACAAGAATATCACCTGCTTGAATTTTACCTGCCAAAATTGCATCTAAACAGGCTTCTTCCGATTCAAACACACGTGCGGACCCAGTAATTACTGGCTTTTTTACCCCAGCTATTTTAGCGACCGCACCTTCTGTTGCTAGATTACCTCTAAGGATGGCTAAGTGTCCTTGGGTATACATCGGGTTATTCCAGGGACGGATTACATCTTGGTTGGCGGATGGTTCTGCTGGTACATCTGCCAAGACTTCTGCAACTGTTTGACCACTGATGGTGAGACTGTCTCCGTGTATTAAATCATGCACTAATAGCATTTTCATCACTTGGGGAATGCCACCGGCTTTGTGCAAGTCTGTAGCTATATATTTACCACTGGGTTTTAAATCACATAAAACAGGGACACGGGCGCGGATAGTTTCAAAGTCATCCAGGGTTAACTCAACATTCGCAGCGCGAGCAATTGCTAACATATGCAACACGGCATTAGTCGAACCACCTACTGCCATAATTACAGAAATAGCATTCTCTATAGATTGGCGGGTGATAATTTGGCGGGGTAAGATTTGCTTCTTAATAGCTTCGACTAAAACAAAAGCCGATTTTTCTGTACTATCAGCTTTTTCTGCATCTTCCGCTGCCATTGTTGAGGAATAAGGCAAACTCATTCCCATTGCCTCGAAAGCTGAAGACATAGTATTAGCTGTGAACATTCCACCACACGAACCAGCACCAGGACAAGCACGGCTTTCAATTTCTAATAGTTCTTGGGAGTTAATTTTTCCAGCGCTATATTGACCAACAGCTTCAAAAGAACTAACAAGGGTTAAATCGCGTCCATCATAGTGTCCAGGTTTAATCGTGCCACCGTAAACAAAGATAGCGGGGATATTCATTCGTGCGATTGCTAACATTGCTCCTGGCATATTCTTATCACAACCGCCAATTGCTAGCACACCATCCATACTTTGCCCAGTACAAACGGTTTCAATCGAGTCAGCAATTACTTCGCGCGACACGAGGGAATATTTCATCCCTTCAGTTCCCATCGAAATTCCGTCGCTAATGGTAATTGTGCCAAACATTTGTGGCATCGCCCCAGCACTTTTAACGGCAACTTCTGCTTTTTGTGCCAGTTGATTTATCCCCATATTGCAGGGGGTGATAGTGCTATAGCTATTGGCAATACCGACAATAGCTTTATTGAAATCTTCCGAAGTAAAACCAACAGCACGCAGCATTGCTCTGTTCGGTGATCGCCGTACTCCTTGCGTTACAGCTTGGCTTCTCAAGTTCTCTGGCATAGTTACATCATCCTATGACTTTCATGTATGAGTATCATAGGTAGCAATTTTTCAGATGTCCAATATATATTTATGAATATTTGAGACTTATAAAATATCAAAACTATGGAACTGCGACACCTGCGCTATTTTATTGCTGTTGCTGAGGAACTACACTTTAGTAGAGCCGCAGAGCGACTTCACATCGCTCAACCTCCCTTAAGCCAGCAAATTCAGCAGCTAGAAGCATTCCTTGGGGTAGAACTTTTCCAACGCAAAACCAAACGACAAGTGCAGCTAACCCAAGCCGGACAAGTATTTTTGCAAGAAGCTTATCAATTGTTCGCTCAACTGGAAAAAGCAATTGATCTGACTCAACGGACAGGTAGAGGTGAAAAAGGACAACTACAAGTAGGTTTCACCAGCTTGGTAACTTACGATTTGCTTCCTGTGATTTTGCGGCGGTTTAGAGAACAGTTTCCAGAAGTAGAGTTAGTATTGCAGGAATTAACGACAACTCAGCAAGAACAAGCGCTATTCAATCACCGTATCAATGTAGGTTTTGCCCATCCACCTTTAGAAGACAACACTCTCAATCTTGAATGCATTCAGCAAGAAGAACTAGTTTTAGCTTTGCTAGAAACTCATTCCTTAGCCAGACAAGAAAATATTTCAGTGAAATCGCTCTGGGACGAAAATTTTATTATGTTCCCCCGCCATTTAGGACCCGGACTTTACGATCAAATTCTGAGTGTTTGCCAGCAAGGAAATTTCAGCCCAAAAGTGACGATAGAAGCAATTCAAATGCAGACAATTATCGGGTTAGTGTCAGCGGGAATGGGAATGGCTATTGTACCGTCTTCTTTGCAAAATCTTCAAAGGGCTGGTGTAGTTTATCGCGCTTTCAAAGAAAAAACACCATTAGTAGAAACCGCTGTAGTGTGGCAACCAGAGGAGATGACACCTGTTTTACGGGAGTTTTTACAAATTGTGAGAAGTGTTTCTGCGTTTGCGCACGGCTAATTCAGTCTTATTTATTTTCACTCTTTTTTCATAGCTCTGTAAGCTTTCGGCGCCACACCTGTGAGTTGCCGAAATTGTTTACTTAGGGACTTCCAAATAAAAAAATCTCCAATATCTTCTTGTGGAATGGGCATCCTGCCCGTTCATCAGGAGACCGCCAATTAGACAAGCGCGAAATTGGAAAATTAAACCTGCTGCGGGGACAAGGGAACCTGTTAACTGTGATTAAACGGCATCTTTAATACTGCGGATATTTCCGGCGCCTGTTTGATAAATACTTAAGTGTTTAAATATTTAGTAAAATAATAGGCGCCACCAACTTTCCGCAGCATTATCCAATCGCTTCATAATTAAACGATGCGTAAAGTATTGTTTAATTGACTATTGATTTAAAATGCTGGGTTCTATCGTATATAGCGTGCTAAATTTTAATTAAAATCTATAAATACGCTTTATTTATATGGCTTACAGACGCTTCTAGTTTGAATTTTGGACAAAAACACCGTTCTGAAGGTAATAATGGCTGTAATATAAGCAGAACAAGGCTTTTAAGCTTATTTTACCACTAAATTAGCACGCTAAGTACGCAAGAGCCGTAAGTTTGAGCTTAACTTGACACTAATAGCAAGACACCTATCCTACGGGATAATTTATTCTTGAACTACTCTTAACGACCTAATCCTTGTGCCCTTATCACAATCTCGCACAGAAGCATCAGCCCTAAGTTCAATAACACTGCCGACGAAGCTACCTCTTCCGATAGATGTCACTTAGTGTCAAATTGACATTTAATGACAAGTATTCAAAAGTAAAACGGCTATGAGGAGTGATGGTGACAGCAACACGATGAACGATCTCAAATCAGGGGCAATGCGTGAGAAGCGGTACCAGCGGATACGTCTGGAAATTTCGCGGGAGGCAGCGCGTTTGTTTTGGGAACAGGGTGTCGCTGCCACGAGTGGTGAGCAAATTGCAAATGCGGTAGGAATCTCAGTGCGTACTCTCTGGCGGTACTTCCGTAACAAGGAAAGCTGTGTTGAGCCTCTCTTCGCGCAGGATGTTGAGGAGTGTGTGGAGGTGTTGCGCCGTTGGCCTCGAGAGGTTTCCCTAGAAGATCACCTAGTCGAGTGGGCAACGAATCGCCCCAAGAATCCCGATCAGCAGTCCTACGACGATGCCGTGATCAAGATGACCGTGCTAGCTAAAAAAGAGCCGGATTTGCGCGCGGCTTGGCTAATGACCCACGATCGAATAGAGCGCGAGCTGGCTGAGATCATCGCGGATCGCCTGCGCCGTCCGGCTGACGATATCGAGGTGCGGTTGCACGCGGCAACTGCCACCGCAGTCTTGCGCGTCATTAGTGAAGATGTCAGTGCCGCCCTAATGACGGGAGCTGATGGCGCCTCTATCGGCAACCCGATCAAGCACATAGCCTACGCCGTGCGTGTAGCCACTGGTGGAACCGTCGGCGACCCGGTCGATCCCTGAAAACAATAGCAAAGGCAACTAGCAACCCGATCGCCTACAAGGTGTTCAAACGCGACGGGGCATCCGAACCCGTTTCCCAGAGAGATCGGACTGGTCATTGGTGATCTCGTCAGTTCGTAAAACCATCAGCAAATGGATCAAAGGAGTTGATCATCATGTCTAAAGTACCTTCTAACTACCCGCAGCAGCCAGGGAATTCCTTGGAGCGGTCTACACCTAACAAGCCCTCCCGTCCGGGCTGGCTCGAAATCATTGTCGGTCTTGTTGTCTATTTGATCGTTGGGTTCGTCGGTGTCTCGCAGGTCAAGCGACTTGGTCTTGACCCCGCAGTCCAAGGACTGATTTTGAGTGCGTGGACGGGTGTCGCCACGCTAATTGCTTTCGCGGTGGCGGCGCGGCTGCGGATTCGTTCCCTGAGCGCCTTCGGTGTGCGGCGCACCTCTGTTCGCTGGCTCCTGATCGGGGTTGGAGTCGGAGTGGTTGCCTTCGTGCTCAAGACTCTGGCGATCCTGGCATGGATCAAGGTCACCGGGGATACGAACAATGTCCAGGATGTTTATGTAGAGGGTGTTCGCGGTAGGTTACCGTTTCTGGTTTTAAGCCTGGTGTTCCTCACCGTCTTCTCACCCTTCGGCGAAGAACTGCTTTACCGTGGCATCGTCACTAATGGGCTACTGCGCTACGGTTCGTTCGTTAGTGTCGTCGGCAGCACCGTGATCTTCGCCCTCATGCATGGGATCAACACCGTCTTCCCCGCAGCCGTGGTGGCGGGTCTCGCCACCGCCGAGATCTTCCGCCGCAGTGGATCGATCTGGCCCGGTCTTGTGGTTCACTTCGTTTTCAACCTGCCCTCGTTCCTGATCATGATATTTGTTGGCACGGGCTGATAGGACAGATTATCTGGAGATTAAACCAATGGCAATTCTAAAACAATTCGGCATTTTATTTGTATTGGGCAGTGTGGGAATTGTGATGCTCATGATCGCATCTATTCCTTCAATCGAGCAACAGTTAGCGAAACTGTCTCCAGAAGCACTGGCAAAAGTGCCGCCACTCTGGGTTTTAATGCTTCTGCAAGGACTACAGTATTCAATACTATTGGCAATCAGCATTCTGGTCGGAATTGGTTGTGCCTATCGTGTTGGATTACGCTCCCATTTGATTGATCATTGGGTGTTTCACATCGCTAAGTCTCCATCTTTTGCTGTTGAGATGAAGTGGAGTTTGGGTGTCGGTGCAGCGACGATGATCGTTGTCTTGTTGCTCGATCGGTTCATGCAACCTGCTCTACCTGAAGCGCTACAGGCAGCTAATAGTCCAGAGCCAAGTGGGTTGAGGTTGCTCACAGCACTGTTCTATGGCGGCATAACTGAGGAAATTTTGCTGCGCTGGGGGTTAATGTCGCTGCTTGTTTGGATCGCGTGGAAAGGGCTAAAACAAGGCGTTACATTGCCAAGTCAAGGGATTTACCAGGGTGCGATCGTTCTAGCTGCGTTGGTATTTGGACTACTACACCTGCCAGCAACTGCCGCGATCGTTCCCCTCACTCCAGTTGTGATTATTCGAGCGTTGTTACTGAATGGGATTGCTGGCATTGCTTTTGGTTGGCTCTTTTGGCAATACTCGCTTGAGGCTGCGATGTTATCCCATGCCAGCTTTCATGCCTTTTCCTTTGCTCTTAGCCTTTTGCTGGCAAGATTTGTCTAAGCTTTTTGCTGGCAAGCATCACTGTATCCATCACCAAATATCGGAGCTAAAACATGTCACGCAAAACGATCGCCACCAAAGACCAGTCTCCACAACGACCACTTACTCCCAGTGCCAAACCCCCGCTTCGGCGGTTTCTTCGCAAACCCTTTCAGATCATTCGCACTAATTTTCGCGCCTACCTCACTATCAACGCCATTGTGTATGGCTTAGTCATCACCGGGTTGGTAGTGGCAATGGTCTTCCC
This sequence comes from Calothrix sp. PCC 7716, assembly GCF_019977735.1. GTDB lineage: Bacteria > Cyanobacteriota > Cyanobacteriia > Cyanobacteriales > Nostocaceae > Dulcicalothrix. Next base: position 4,916,281 of record NZ_AP025018.1, read on the forward strand.
CAACCTGAGCGCAACTCAGGCAGCCATCCTGGAAGACAACGGAACGGCGGATCTTGTGCGATCGCTATTCAATAACCCCTGGCTGTTCTCGCTGACTATCCTGGGAGTCAACCTCACGACTGGCGCGCTGTGGATCGTACTCCCTTCGCTGATCGTTCCCTTTGCTGGCATCGCCATGTTTGCATATAAGACGTTCACTCTCGGTTTAGCGATGGCTCCGACTACCAAGATTATGGCGGTGGCACTGATCCCGCACTCGCTGACAATACTCATCGAACTCCAAGCTTACGCCCTCTTGATGTTTGGCGCATACATCCTGGGTCGGTCTTGGGTTCGCCCCGCCACCATCGGGACTCGGAACCATCGTCAGGGTTACGTCCGTGGGCTGCAACAGCTTGGTTGGCTGAGTCTGTCCACGCTCCCACTGTTCATCGTCGGTGCGATCTGGGAGGCGTTCTCGCTCCGCTACCTGGTTCCTCCGCTGACCCAATGGTTGTTGTAGCGCTAAACAAACCAAATCATTATGGTTTCTTGGATCGATTGACATCTCTGCAATTTTAGATGGTGAATTAAATGATTAAGTACAAAGATTTTGCACCTCGAATTACTGAACGGGGACCCTTCGGCGGACCTTCCGAGTATGAATCCTTCTCTGAGGTTGTGAGTGCTGTAAATCAGTGGATCGAAAGTGGAACGATACAGGTAATCAATGTTGAAACTGTTGTTTTACCCGATCGGATTGAAGGCACAAGTGATGATGTTTACGGATTGACGATCAGTAATAGTTTCCACCCAGTAATGATCAGTCAAGGATTGACTATCAATTGCTTTCAATGTGTCCGTGTCTGGTACAGAGAATAAGCTCGATTGGAGAAAGCAATGAAACGATTTACCTTGTTTACTTTCCTGTATCTCGCGCTGGGAGTTTGTCTGACGGCGATCGCGTTTGGATACCCAAACCTGCCTTCGGGTCTTCAAATCAGCCTGTTCGCTAGTGCAGGAGCATCCTACCTTGTTTGTCTCTTCAGTACCTTCCCATTTTGGCGGGAGGCGACGCTACGCTCCTATCGCAGACGGAATTCATTGGTCATCGTACCCTGGTTGGTGATTGGAGTGAACATTATTGTGGCGATCTGGGAGCTTCAGAGTCAGAACTGGACAATGGAAGCCATTTTACAAGCGTTTTCGCGGCTATTAGTCGTCTTAATATTTGTAGAAATGGTTGTGATTACATGGCGAGTGAATCCTGAAAATTAGGGATGACAACCTGCCAATTCCTGAATCGATCGATTCATAGTTCTGTTGATAAAAACCGCTTTCACAGGGGTTGAGCCGAATAGTACAGATATAGAGTTGCACTTCAACTCTGGGGTGAGCATTATGGTGCAGCATGAATGGCAAGATGAAACACGACAGTTGGCGATCGCGCCTCGCCTGCCGCTCTGGTGGACATTGGCTACTACAATTGCGGGGGCGATCGTCGGAGCACTGGAAGCGTCAGGATTTCAGCTTGTAGCAACCATATTTTTTACAGGTTTATTGATTGGCGCAGCCCAATGGCTCGTTTTGCGCCAGTACATTCCTAAAGCCTTTTGGTGGATAGTGGTTACTAGATCAGCATTCAAGGTACCCTTACTTTACTAAGGAGGACAAATGAAACGATTTACTTGGTTTAGTTTTCTATATCTCGCGCTGGGAGTTTGTCTAACAGCGATCGCACTCACGTACCCAAACCTGCCTTCGGGTCTTCAAACCGGCCTGTTCGTCAGTGCAGGAATGTCCTACATCGCTTGTATCTTCAGCCCATCTTGGCGGGAGCCGACGATCCGCTTCTATCGCAGCCGCAATTCACCGATCATTCTACCCTGGTTGGGGATTGGATTCTATATTATTCGGATGATCTGGGAGGTTCAAAGTCAGAACTGGACGATGGAAGCCATTTTACGAGCGTCTTCGTGGCTAATAGTTGTCTTACTGTTTGCAGAAATCATTGTGATTACATGGCAAGTGAATTCTGAACATTAATGCCTGAATTAACAATACCTTCGCGGCTATTTCTGAGTCCGAACATAATATAAACGCTTGTAGAATTAAAATTTTTTCGTACTAAGATAAACAAGCGCTATAATTTCCGGACTAGTTAAAAACTCCGTCCCGTTATTTCACACCGGGTTTTTAGATTAAAAACCTTGATGCATATGGACTCTAGGGTTAACGACTAGCAGACAAGTTCAATATTTTTTTTGACTGGAAACGTTGACGGCAAAAGCATTTTTGCCAATCATATTTTTGGTGAAGGAATTGCACCATAAGAATTTGATAAACTCTTACGATCTTTTAACCTGCCTAGTTGCGGTCAAGCATTTTGTTATGTAAGTAAGTGACATGTTTAAAAATTCAAAATCACGACAAGAGGCACTGAAATTCAACCTCTTTGGATTTCGACTCTCATTTCAAAAAATACCGCTGCGCCGCACAGCCCTTTTCGCTCTCGCGCTACTTTTTACTACCCATTTCGCCTCCGCTTGCACGGATTCTACAGCAATGATGCCTACAATTACCTATCCTAAAACCAAGCAAGTCAATGTCGTCGAGAAGCGTTTCGGGCAGACGATTGCCGACCCCTATCGCTGGCTAGAAAACGATGTCCGCAACGACAAGGAAGTTGCTGCCTGGGTCGAAGCGCAGAACAAAGTTACCAACGCTTATCTCAATACACTGCCAGGTCGAGATATCTTCAGGGAGCGACTGAAGCAGTTGTACAACTATGAGCGGTTCTCTATTCCGGTCAAAAATGGTGGACGGTATTTCTACCTCTATAATTCCGGTCTTCAAAACCAACAAGTTCTCTATGTCCGCGACAGTGTAGATAGCGCAGGGCGCGTCCTGATCGATCCCAATACCTGGGCTATTGATGGAGCGATCGCACTTGCTGAATGGTCGGCATCTGACGACGGTAAGCGCGTGGCTTATGCGGTGCAGGATGGCGGCACGGACTGGCGCACGATTCGGGTGCTGGACGTGAACACAGGCAAGGTACTCGACGATGAGATCAAATGGGCGAGGTTCACCACCATCATCTGGACTAAGGACGGGTCTGGCTTTTTCTACAGCCGTTACCCTGAACCGAAACAGGGAGACGCATCCGTAGCCAACCATGCCGTCTACTTTCATGCGATCAGCACTCCCCAAGCGCAAGATCGGCAAATCTATGCAACCCCGGATCAGCCGAATATGCTGCATACTTCTGACATCACCGAAGACGGGCGTTATCTCACGATCGTTTCCACGCCCCTTTCGCTCGGCAACCAACTGACCGTGGTGGACCTCAAGAGCGCTGATTGGAAGCCTCGCAAACTGGTCGATAATGACGATAATCGATGGTATCTGATCGGCAATGTGGGGACGAAGTTCTTCCTCATGACTACTCAGGACGCGCCACGCTACAAAATGGTGACAATGGACATCGCCACCGCAGACCCAGTGATCCGGGATGTGGTGCCGGAGCAGGATTCGGTTCTGCTCAGTGCGTCGCTGGTCGGTGGACGGTTGCTGATCTCTTACATGACTGACGTGAAGACGTCCGTTCGACGCTACACGCTGGATGGCAAGGCTGATGGTGTGGTGAAGCTGCCTGGTATCGGCGCCGCTGGCGGTTTTAGGGGCGACCAGGACGACCCAGAAACCTTCTTCGACTTCACCAGCTTCAACACTCCGGGCATGATTTATCGATACGATGTCGCCAGCAACACGGCGCGGGTGTGGGCGCAACCCAAGGTTGCGATCGATCTCAGCCAGATTGCGGTCGAACAGCGTTTCTACAAATCGAAGGATGGCACCCGTGTCCCAATGTTTATTGTCCGGCGCAAGGATGTGACCAGTCCAGCGCCGACCCTGCTCTTTGCCTATGGGGGATTTGGAATTCCCCTACCTCCCACCTTCTTGCCGGGGTATCTGGGGTGGGTCGAACAGGGCGGGGTGTTCGCACTCGCCAATATTCGCGGTGGCTCCGAATATGGCAAGGCATGGCACGAAGCGGGTCGTCGTCAGAACAAGCAAAACGTCTTTGATGATTTCATCGCAGCGGGCGAGTATCTGAAGGCGCAGGGAATCACACCACAAGACGGGCTGGCGATTCAGGGCGAATCGAATGGCGGACTCCTGATTGGCGCGGTGGTCAATCAGCGACCGGGTCTGTTCGCTGCCGCGCTGCCCCAAGTGGGTGTGATGGATATGCTCCGCTTCGACCAGTTCACGAGTGGGAAAACATGGGTAGAAGAATTTGGATCTCCGGCACGGGAAGCGGATTTCCGTAACCTCTTGAGCTATTCGCCTTATCACAACATTCAATCGGGTAAGGCATATCCCGCGATCCTAGCTACTACTGCCGACACAGACGATCGCGTAGTGCCGGGTCACACCTTCAAATATGTCGCAGCACTCCAAGCAGCGGATATCGGCTCCAAGCCACACCTTGTCCGCATTGAGACGCGGGCGGGACATGGAGCGGGCAAGCCCACCGACAAAATCATTGAGGAAACAGCAGATATGTGGGCTTTTGCCGCTCACTGGACAGGGCTGAATGTCGGGGATGGAAAATGATCGGAACACGACAACAGAACATCCCGATTAACGGGCATGAAGCAATTCAGGAGACCAACATGCGGTATGAAAATCGATTTCTTTTAATGTCTTTGGCCTCCCTGCTATTTCTAAACATCTCAAAGTGTTAGAGCGTGCTGGACTAGTTGCACAAAGTCGAGAAGCTCAATGGCGCCCATGTCGTTTAGAAATAGAACCGCTCAAAGATGCGGCGAATTGGATTGAGCAATACCGCCAATTTTGGGAAGAGAACCTTGATTGTTTGGATGATTATCTTAGGGACTTCCAAAAAATAAATTCTTCATGTTGTGGAGCGGGCATCCTTGCCCGCCTACGTTTAGAGCAGGCAAGGATGCCTGCTCCACAAAAAAATTTTGGAGATTTTTTTATATGCTCTAAATCTTGGACAATTTGATGAGCGTCTCTTATAGCATTTGACCGTTGTAAACTCTAGTAGTGATGGAAATGTCCAGCCAAATAACATTACAGTTCCGTGCATGGTGAATAAACCATTGTACACGGTGCGGTCAACAAGGTCAGATTGTGGAGTGAGTAATTCACCCCTCATAATCATTGCGAAGATGCCGCCAACGAGTAGAAAGATGAATGAGGTAACAAGATATTGAATGCCTATTACCTTGTGGTCGTGGCTGAAGCTAAAGTAAGTTTTCCAGGTTGTGGGAGGAAGATGGTGATGTTTTTCAATCACAACGCTGGAACTTTTCTCAACGTTGATGTTTGTCATAAGTTAGTTAGGTATTTGTTCGTCGTAAAGACTCGTCGTAAGAACTCGTTGTAAGGACTTTAGTCCTTATCTCAATCACGAGCCTGTGTAATTAACAACGGGAGGCGCCGCAGGTTCAACACTTTGCCAACCAGTCTTAAAAGGACTATCCTTTGTCAGTGCATACTCAGTTGCAGCTTGGTTAATAGCAGGCGCCGGTTTTTGGTTTGCAGCTTGTTTTAACCAGTTTTTGTAATCTTCAAGGGAATCAACTACTACATTTGCTTCCATTGTGGCGAAATAAGTACCGCTAAATTGTGAGTCCATTAAACGGTAAGTACCTTCGCGTGTTGGAGTAAATTCAAAGTCGATTTTGTTTTTGGGGATGATATCCTGTTTGACTCGGAAAGCTGGAACGAAAAAGCCGTGGAGAACATCAAGAGATTCTAAGGCGAGATGAACTCGTTCGTTTACAGGTATATGTAGTTCTGTACTAGAAACATTTTTGTAGGGATAGCGAAACTCCCAAGACCATTGTCTAGCGATGACGTTGATAGGTTGGGTTGTATCAATATTTATATCTGGTGCTGGTGCTGGTGCTGGTTCAGAAGTTTCAGATTGTTTGTTTTTGTTCCAAAGTCCATCCCAAGGCGCCGCTTGTGCTGACTCCATACCCATTGGCATATGAAGATGATGTTCCATTGGGCCGCGAATAGACATTTGGTCATAAATTTGGTAACTGTAACCAGCAATCCAAATTACCAATACAATAGGAATTGCTGTCCAAACTACTTCGAGAGTGATATTACCTTCAATTGGTGGACCATCGCTAGTATCATGTTCTGCCACGCGATGAAAAGTAACAGCATATAGTAATGCGGCAGTTACAGCAAAGAAAATAAATGAAGCGAGTACTACGAGAAAACTAAATAAATCGTCAATGAGTTGCGCTTCGACTGTAGCTTGAACAGGGAACCAAGAATAAGCTTGCTGTCCCATCCAAAGACTTGCCGCAGTCACTACAACTGTACCAACGGTCAGTGCTGAAAGGTTCCGGATGTTCATGGTTAATGGGCAATCGTCTATCTATTACTTCAACAACAATTTATGAATATTTCCACCCGAACGTAATATCGAGTCAGCGGTATTATGCACACCAAATTCTGCGGCAAGCTGGGCGCCTAATGTACCATGTAGATACAAGACAAACATAATTGCCATACCAGCTAATAAGTAACTCCACTGAACTTGACGGTCTTCGTCTTTACGCCAGTTAAAGCGCTGTAAACCTCTCCATATGGTCATGCCAACCATAATAGCGAGTAACAAAACACCACCAACTCCATGCCACAGCATAGTTTCCATAGCGTGGAGTCCCCAAGCGCTGGTTACATCCATATTTGGTTCTGCGAGCATCATTTCGTAGAAACCTGCTGCAACAGTAAAGAATGTAATGATGGCTGAACCGAGCATGTTATACCAGCCAACATCGAAGAAGTTAGACTGCTTTGCTGGTAGTGCTAAAAATTTGAATACAGGCTGTTGATATGGAAAGAGTACACCAACAAAATCAAACGTAATGCCAATAATAAACAACCCTAGCGTTAAGTGTACCAAGTTTGGGTGAATTGGAATAATATATGGCAAACCATTGGCGCCGAGATGCGCGCGTAATTGTTCAATGAGTCCTGTTTCCATTACAGTAATCCTTCTTTGAGTGCTTCAACAACAGGGACAGTATGCAAGCCATATATCCAAACGAGTTCATCACCGAGGAAAACTTGCACAAATATCAAACCAGTTAATACGATTCCTAGACCTAAGTAAGGAACAGGCAATTTATCAGGAGTTTTTAGACGAATTACATATCGCCAACCTGTAATTGCAGCAATAATTCCAGACAACGACCAACCAATTAGCGTATGTGTACTCAACACAGGTTGTGCCATATCATATGGATGTGCTAAACCCGCTTCAAACTGACCAAAAATGATAGCCACGAACACAGCAACAGTGGCAAGACACATATTCCACCAACTCACCTCGAACAAACGCGCGTTCTTAGTAAAGTAGCCAATGATATCGCATACGAAGGCAAACAGCACCATTGCAATCACAAAGTGAACAATGATGGGGTGAATAGTGTCGGGATATGGTAGACCGTGGTCATTCAACTTTTGCAGAAGCTCAAACATAGTATTCTCCTAGGCGCCTCTCCTGAAGGAAATAAATCTTTACAGTTACTCCAATTGTTAAGGAATTGAAAAATTAAAAAAGTTCAAATTGCGACTTTTACAATTGATTTTTAATGTTCAGGGTGAGATTGTTTGCTTGGCATATTTGTAAGCACAAAGATAACCCCCCCTTATCAAGGGGGTTGGAGGGATTCTATATGTAAATGACATTCCAAGCTTATTGATTTAATTATAGCTTTATATTTTCTTAAACAAGTTAAATAAAATAAAAATATATGTGTTACTAATAACAACTTTAATTTTATAAATGTTACTAGCAAACATAGATTTCCGAAGCCTATCAAAAATCAATAGAGAAATATTTAAGAAATAATCAGTAATTGTACTAGCTTGATTTAGCCATATTTCGGATACAAACAAATTATACACATCAACGATTTATTGATGAAGCCGGATTTTCGTCGCAAAACCCGGACGTATTTGCTTGCTTTTTTATAAACCCGTTTTTTATTCCTACATTATTTAACATCCATGAACACAACAGGCTTGCCACCACAAGATAAAAACTTAAACGCAGGTGTCAATTTACAAACCTCACTGGCGCCAACTCCATTAGAAGCACCGCAATACACAGCTAGTTCATCATCACTGGCATTTATAGATATAGGTGTAAGCCAGATTAATAGTTTAATTGCTGGTATGGCGCCCGGTACTGAGGTACATATATTAAAATCGGGCGAAGATGCAATAACTCAAATTACAGAGACTCTTTTAAATCGTCAGGGTATTTCCAACCTGCACATTATTTCACACGGCAGTACAGGAAGCTTAGATTTTGCAGCAAATTCACTCAATGCATATAACATCCGTAGTTACACAGATAAATTAGAATCTTGGGGTAATGCGTTAACAGAAAACGCCGATATTTTGTTATATGGGTGTAATGTTGCAGAAAATGCACTTGGTAAAGCATTTGTTGAGATAATGCGACAAGTGACAGGCGCCGATGTAGCTGCATCTGATAACTTAACTGGAAGTGCTAGCAAAGGTGGTAACTGGATATTAGAGTACAAAGCAGGCAGCATTGAAACATCTGAGGTAATTACTCAAAAAGGCACCGCGCATTATGAAGATACTTTAATGACCCCATTTTTAGTTGCAAACCTAAATCCTCGGACGGCAACAAGCACGGGACCAATGTCAAACGCAGGTTCTAATCCAGCAAATTTAACAAATATCAATAATATACTTTTCTTTACTGCTGATGATGGAATTGGTGGTACAGAATTATGGCGAGTTGACCCTGGTAGTACTAATCCAATGTTAGTTAGAGATTTAAATACTAATCCTGGTTTGGGTTCAAATCCATCTAATTTAACTAATGTAAATAATATACTTTTCTTTACTGCTGATGATGGGATGGGTGGCGCCGCACTATGGCGATTAGACCCATTGTCTGGTGGTATGCCAAGCCGACTTCAAATCGGCACTACTACAACTCTTGTAGGTTATAATCCATCTAATTTAATCAATATTAACGGCACATTATACTTTACTGCGGATGATGGAAACGGTACTGAATTATGGCGAATCAGTACATCTACAACAACAGCTCCTGTAAAATTTGATATTAATACTCGTCCTGGAGTTGGTTCTAATCCATCAAACTTAGTTAATGTCAACAACGTACTTTATTTCACTGCTGATGATGGAATCGCAGGAACAGAGTTATGGCGATTAGATACATTAAATAATCCTAACCCAACGCGCGTTACAGAAGTCCGTATAGGAGAAGCTAGTTCAAACCCAGCTAATTTAACCAACATCAGTGGTATACTTTACTTCACTGCTGATAATGGTAACAGTGGCACAGAACTTTGGAGACTTGATTCAACAGGCAACCCTGTCTTATTAGATATTAATACTCGTGCTGGTGCTGGTTCCAACTCAGCAAATTTAACCAACGTCAACGGTATACTTTATTTCACTGCTGATGATGGATATGGTGTTAGTGATTTAATGCAAATTGATGCGAGTGGTAAAGCTATTGTTGTTCAACCTGTAAATACTACTAGTTTTCCAGATAACCCAGCAAATTTAACCAACGTTAACGGTACGCTGTATTTTACTGCTACTACAAACAATGCTGGTACTGAATTATGGCGCCTTGATTCATCAGGGAGGTCTGTTCAAGTACAAGATATTGCTAGTGGTAATGCTGGTTCTAATCCATCGAATTTAATCAATATTAACGGTACACTTTACTTTAGTACTAATGATGGAAGAATATGGTTTGTTCCCCCACCAAGCCCAACCTCCCCTAATTCTGTTTCTTCTCCTGTTGCCATTAATACACCAATACCCAACCGCCCAGTTTTTAATTCTAGTCCGCTAAATTTCACCAGCGCTGGCGGAAATCTTTACTTTACATACGATGAGGGAAATATTGGCACTGAACTATGGCGCATAGCATTAAATGCAAATGGCACTCCGATTAGCACAAGTTCGAGCATATCGCTAGTTCGAGATATTCGTACGACTGGTAATGTCAGTTCTAACCCATCGAATATAACTAATGTTAACGGTACAATTTATTTTACTGCTGATGATGGTATTCGTGGTACGAAATTATGGCAACTCGACGCAAATGGAAACGCTGTACCCGTTATAGAAAATAGTTCCACTGGTCCTGGTACTAGTAATACCATTTTCAATCCGTCAAATTTGACGAACGTAAGTGGGACACTTTACTTTACCGCTAACGAAGGAATGAGCGGTAATGAGTTATGGCGCCTTGAACCAGGTGGTAGTCCAGTTCGAGTTGCAGATATTCGTCCTGGTCAAGGAGGCTCTAACCCATCAAACCTGACAAATCTTAACGGTATGCTTTTCTTCACAGCGAATGATGGCATGTATGGTTCAGACTTGTGGGTTATTGATAAACCAAATGGTACCCCAGTAAGGGTTTCTTTAGGCTCAAGCCAGGGTGTACCCAATACTTCTAACTTAATCACTGTTGGTAATTCACTTTTCTTTACTGCTAATGATGGAATGAATGGTACGGAATTATGGAGATTGACTCCTGGTTCTGGTACAACTGTTGGTAGCCCTATCTTAATAAATATTCGCAATCGTGATGCAGGCAGTTCTAATCCTTCAAATTTAACAGATGTTAACGGTATACTTTTCTTCACATCTGATGATGGTAACGGTGGAAGAGAATTGTGGTGGATAAATTCAGGTAGTAATATTCCAAATGCAGTTAATATTCGTCTTGGCGCCGCTGGTTCTAACCCATCAAATTTAACTAACATTAACGGTAGACTTTACTTTAGTGCCGATGATGGCATAAACGGAACAGAAATATGGTTTGTTGACACAGTTTCAGGAAACCCTGGAACCCCCACGCGCGTAGAAGTCCGCCCTGGCGCCGCTAGTTCTAACCCAGGTAATTTCACTAATGTAAACGGTACACTTTACTTTAGCGCTGATAGTGGTAGAGGTATGGAAGTGTTCCGCCTAAATAGTAGTGGAGGTATTTCTCCTGTTAATACGATAAGCCCTGCGACTGAGGGTGTTTCTAACCCATCAAATTTAGTCAGTTTAGGCGATTCACTTTTCTTCAGTGGATTTCAAAAAGCTGCCGGAAGAGAATTATGGCGAGTTGATAGTGCTGGAAACTTGGGATTTGCACGAAATATTCGCAACAACGGTAGCTCCGAACTATCGAATTTTGTAAATATCAACGGTACTGTTTACTTTGCTGCTGATGATGGTACTTACGGCAGAGAATTATGGCGATTAGATGCTGATGGTAACTCAGCAATGGTTGGGGATATTCGCAGCAGTAATGGTTTTGGTTCTAATCCATCCAACTTTATCGATGTTAACGGCGTAGTGTATTTTACTGCTGATGATGGTAATAGTGGTACAGAATTATGGCGAATTAGTGGACCAGGTGCAACACCATCTCTAGTTAGGAACATAAACATTTCATCAGGTAGTAATTTTGGTATTGGTTCCAATCCATCGAACTTGACTAACGTTAACGGTACACTTTACTTTACTGCTGATGATGGTATTGGTGGTAGAGAATTATGGCGACTAGATAGCATGGGCAGCCCTATTTTGGTTCGCGATATTAATACTTTGACCAGAACTGGTTCTAACCCATCAAATTTAACCAATGTTAATGGCATACTTTATTTCAGCGCTAATAATGGAAGTAATGGCACAGAATTATGGCGACTCGATGCTACTGGAAATCCGGTCATGGTTCGCGATCTAAATAGTCGTCCCGCCTTTGGTTCTAATCCATCGCAGTTGACAATTGTTAATGGAGTACTTTACTTTACAGCTGATGTAGGTGTTGGCGATAGAGAGTTATGGCGGATAGATAATACAGGTAATGCAGTTTTAGTTCGTGACATTAATACTGGTTACAACATTAATCTTAATTCCGGAATTGGTTCTGACCCTTCGCAATTAACAAATGTCAATGGTGTACTTTATTTCACCGCCAATGATGGTGCCAGTGGTGGTAGAGAACTATGGCGAATTGATTCGATGGGTAATGCTGTTTTAGTACGTGATATTAATACTCGCACACCTGGCGCCAGTTCAAACCCATCACAGTTAACTAATATCAATGGTGTACTTTACTTTACTGCTGATGATGGTTTAAGCGGTACAGAATTATGGCGAATTGATGGAACAGGAAATCCAGTTCGAGTTCGTGATATTAATACTTCTGCTGGAATTGGTTCTAATCCATCAAATTTAACCAACGTTAACGGCATACTTTACTTTACTGCGAATGATGGCGTAACTGGTAGAGAATTATGGCGAATTGATTCAATGGGCAATGCAGTTCCTGTTTTCGACATTAATACGTCTCGTCCAGGTGCTAGCTCTAATCCATCAAATCTCACTGTCGTTAATAATATCCTGTATTTTGTCGCTGAAGATTTTGGTGGAAATAGAGAACTATGGCGAATAGACCCGAATGGGGCGCCATCAGTTCCACCAGTTAGGTTAGAGATTCAACTGGGTAGTTTGGGTTCTCATCCATCGCAACTAACAAACTTTAACGGTATGCTGTATTTTACGGCAGAAAATAGTATTGGTAATACCGAATTATGGAGAATCAATAGGTCAGGAACTTTAGAGTTAGTACGAGATATTCGTTCAGGAACTGCTGGTTCCAACCCATCCAATCTATTTAGTACCAACGGCGCCTTGTACTTCACAGCTAATGACGGTACAAATGGTACAGAGCTTTGGAGAATTGATAACCTCGCTCCAAGCCTTAGTACTGTAACTAAGTCAGGAAATGAAGATTCAGTAATTTCTTTTACAGCAGCAGATTTTACTAGTAGGTTTAACGACCCAGAAGGTAATCCTTTAACCCAAATTAGAATTGCATCACTACCTACTAATGGTACATTAAGACTTGGTACTAACAATGTTATTGCTGGTCAAGAAATACTAGTTGCTGATATTGGTTTTTTAACATTTACTCCAAACCCAAATTTCAACGGCAGTGTTAGCTTCTCTTGGAATGGTTTTGATGGTAGTAGATACTCTATAGGCAACGCGCCTGTATCCATTTCTATAAGTCCAGTTAATGACCTTCCTACTGTTACTAGTGTTTCAAAATCAGGTGATGAAGATAGAGTAATTAAATTTACAGTATCTGACTTTGACAGTAAATTTACTGATATCGATGGTAATACTCTAAATAAGATTAGAATTACCTCGCTGCCTAACAATGGTAAATTAATGTTAGGCACCACCGATGTAACTCTGAGCCAAGAAATTGCTACTGCGGATATTGCTAACTTAACATTTATACCAAATGCGAACTTTAGCGGTACTGTTAGCTTTGGTTGGAATGGATTCGATGGTACTGCATATGCAACAGCTAGTTCGACTGTTACTATTACAGTTAATCCAACTCCAGAATGGCAAATTGTTGCAGTTGAAGATTTTACAGGTGATGGAAAGCAAGATATTGTTCAACGTGATGAAAATGGTAACTATAGGTTATGGCGCCTAAATAATAATGTTGGCGAAATCGTTGCCTTACCAACAATTAGCTCAGAATGGCAAATAGCTGGTATTGCAGACTTTAACCGTGATAATGCCAAGGATATCTTATGGCACAACTCGACAACTGGTCAAAACCGGATTTGGCAAATGGGTATAAATGGCGCCTCTGAAATTAATATCCTAGGTGTTACCCCTGGTAATGGGCTAAAAATTGAATATGTAGGAGATTTTGATGGTGATGGTGATGCCGATATTCTTTGGAAAGATGCTTTAGGTTTCATTACACTTTGGGAGATGAACAACATAACTCCTGTTCGTGGTATTGGTTTACCAGGTGTCGGTGATACCAACATCAAAATAGAGAAAATAGCTGACTTTGATGGTGATGAAGACCTTGATATCCTATGGCGCGATTATGCGACTGGGTATATAACGATGTGGGAGATGAATGGATTAGAATATGTCCGAGGTATTAATTTGCCTGGTTTTATCGACCCAAACCTCAAACTCGAAGCAGTTGCTAACTTTGATGGTGATGGTGATTTAGATATTATTTGGCGTGATTATAGTAGCGGACGTTTAACACTGTGGGAAATGAATGGGTTGCAATACAACCAATCAGTGGGGATGCGAGGTATGGATGATGTAAATGCCAAACTTGAAGCAGTTGCAGATTTTGATGGTGATGGCAAGCTTGATATTCTTTGGAATGATACTACCAATGCCTGGCACACAGTTTGGAAGATGGACGGTATTAATGTTGTTCAGGGTATTGGTTTACCGGGAGTTGGGGATACTGCTTTAAAGATGAGGGTTGTTGGAGACTTTGATGGTGATGGCAAGATTGATATTCTTTTTAATGACCCAACTACAAGTGTTACAAAACTTTGGTTTATGGATGGCACTAACTACGGTAGTGAAATCTTACTACCTAGTTAATTAATTGCCTTAATTGGTTCGTAGTGAGCGATTTGTCGTATCCTAAAGCCCAGTCCTTACTACGAACTTTTCAAGTAACATATCGACAACAGAGAAAGATTTAACTAATTATAAGTATTTTTACTGTCTTAAATTGTGTCTATTTGATATACAACCATAATATAAACCACAGTACCAAAACAGCAAGTTTGTTAAAGTTTGTATTTTTGAGCTACTTTTACCTAAAATTCAATAATTTATTTTTATGCAACCTAACGTCTCAGTTAATCAAACAGTTTTTCAATCCTTCGATAAAACCTTAAATACTGGAGTCAGTTCAGAATTATTAGTGGCGCCAGTTTCTTCTCTGAAAGCACCAATACATACAGGAGCTTCATCTTCGTTAGTATTTATAGATACAAGTGTTCTTGATTATCAAAGTTTAGTTCAAGGTGTTAAAGCTGGAACAGAGGTACATATTCTCGAATCTGGTAAAAATGCGATTACTCAGATAACCGAGACTTTACTAGGGCGCCAAGGTCTATCTAGTCTGCATATTATTACTCATGGTAGTGTCGGCAGCTTAGACTTTGCTTCTAATTCGCTCAATAAAGATAACATAAGTAGTTATACTAACAATTTACAAGTATGGGGTAGCTCTTTAACTGCGAATGCGGATATATTTTTATACGGCTGTAATATTGCTACGGGCGAAGCGGGAGTTAACTTTGTTCAAAAGTTGAGTGAAATTACACGCGCCGATGTTGTTGCATCTAATGATTTAACAGGTAGCAGCAGCAAAGGTGGTAACTGGGTATTAGAAACTGCTACAGGTTTAATTGAATCATCTTCTGCGCTGCGATTAGAAGCAATCACAGATTATAATTCTGTGCTAAATAGCCCTGTTGCTATTATCAATGAATTTTCTCAAGGTAGCAGTGGTGCGAGAGAATGGGTTGAGATTTTGGTTGTTCAAGATAATTTAAATTTACAAAATTATCGCTTAGTTGATGGAGATGGTACTAATAGACTTGATATACAGTTAACTGGTCTTGGCTTTAATGGACTGAAAGCAGGGACTTTAATAATACTTTACAACGGTGGTGATGTTGATAGCACTATCACTCCTGACTTAAACTATGACCCAGCAAAGGGTGATTATTCTCTACAAATCTCGTCTTTGAATAATACTGGGAATTTCGCAATTAATCGTACTACTGGTTGGAGTAATGCGACTGAAGCTTTTACAAATAGTAGTGCTACTGATATTCCTAGATTGCTAGATGCAACAGGAAATGAGGTTTATAGATTTCCCAAGGCTTCAACTCCAGCAGGGCTTGTTGTAACGTCGCTCATACCACCCAGAGCTTTACCGGGACGTGCAACAGCTTTTATTGGTGATACCGCAATAGGAGCAACACAAGCAGGAAATTGGTCTGTTGATTATTACTCTGCTGCTGGAAATCCTGGTTTAGCAAATGGTGATAAAAATACTACTTGGATAAATTCACTGCGTGGTAATGTTTCTCCCACCTTTAATAACTCTACAAATTTAACGCTTCCGAGTATTAATGAAGATGCATCCTTAACAGATAACCAAGGAGTTTTCATTTCTGACTTAATTAAAGGTGAAATTTCAGACATTGATAATAATATTCAAGGTATTGCTGTAACTGATGTTACTGGAAGTGGGAATTGGCAATATTCGTTTAATGGTGGTAGTAACTGGAGTAATTTTGGTCAAGTCTCAAATACTTCTGCTACTGTACTAACTGGTTTAGTATCTCTTTACAATGGTGGAGCAAATACTACACCGGGAAACCAAGGCTGGCTGCAATATGGAGCATCACCACCAATTTCGCAAGTAGGTATGGCTGTTGGTGGAACTCAAACTGTTAATACTGGCGCCACTAATTTAGTTAGTACAGAATCTGGTTCAGCAGGTTACAGTAATTACAGTGGTGGATTTGCTAGCTTGCTTAACCCAGCATTTCCAATTTTAGACCGTAATCAAGGCTTTACCCTCAGCTTTGATGTCAAAATTAACAGCGAAGCTCATAGTGACAATACTAGAGCCGGGTTTAGTGTTATTTTAGTTACCAGCGATAAAACTAAAGCAATTGAGCTTGGTTTCTGGCAAGACAAAATTTTTGCACAAAATACAACTTTTACAGGCAGTACGGAGAGTGTCACCCACACGACTACAGCGCTCACTCGTTATGATTTGAAAGTCCAAGGTGATACATACCAGTTGTTTGCAGCAGGTGGAACAAAAGCACTTTTTACAGGGTTGCTGCGTGACTATACTCCATTCGACCATACTACAGCAGGGCCATTTAGTACCCCTTTACCGTATGACCCTTACGAACAAACTAATTTTGTTTTCTTAGGTGACAATACTAGCAGAGCATCAGCGAATATAAATTTGGCACGAGTGGAACTCATAACCAATACTAAAATTCGTTTTGCTCCCAATGCAAATTATCATGGCGAAGCAGTAATTGAGTTCCGTGCGTGGGATGGAACTAATAGCGCTGCAACTGGAAGTTTAGGAGTAAATACTACTACTTCTGCGTTCAGTAGCGCTTCCAAGATAGCTAACCTGACAGTCAACTCAATTCCAGAATGGCAAATTGTTGCAGTTGAAGATTTTACAGGTGATGGCAAACAAGATATTGTTCAACGTGACGAAACAGGTAATTATAGATTATGGCGCCTAAATAATAACATTGGTGAAACTGTTGCCTTACCAACAATAAGTTCAGAATGGCAAATCGCTGGTATTGCGGACTTCAACCGTGATGATGCCAAAGATATCTTATGGCACAACTCGACAACAGGTCAAAACCGAATTTGGCAAATGGGTATAAATGGCGCCTCGGAAATTAATATTCTTGGTGTTAGCCCTGGCAACGGACTTAAAGTTGAACATGTTGGAGATTTTGACGGTGATGGTGATGCGGATATTCTTTGGAAAGATGCTTCGGGTTTCATTACACTTTGGGAAATGAACAACATAACTCCTGTTCGTGGTATTGGTTTACCAGGCGTTAGTGATATTAATACAAAAATAGAGAAAATAGCTGACTTTAACCGTGATGGAGACCTTGATATCCTATGGCGCGATTATGCAACTGGGTATATAACGATGTGGGAAATGAATAAATTAGAATATGTCCGAGGTATTAATTTGCCTGGTTTTATCAACCCAAACCTAAAACTTGAAGCAGTAGCTAACTTTGATGGTGATGGTGATTTAGATATTATTTGGCGCGATTATAGTACCGGACGTTTAACGTTGTGGGAAATGAATGGACTGCAATACAACCAATCAGTGGGGATGCGGGGTATGGATGATGTAAATACCAAACTAGAAGCAGTTGCAGACTTTGATGGTGACAGTAAGCTTGATATTCTCTGGAATGATACCGTCAATGGCTGGAACACAGTTT
This sequence comes from Calothrix sp. PCC 7716, assembly GCF_019977735.1. Classification (GTDB taxonomy): domain Bacteria; phylum Cyanobacteriota; class Cyanobacteriia; order Cyanobacteriales; family Nostocaceae; genus Dulcicalothrix. The sequence continues at coordinate 4,934,223 of NZ_AP025018.1, forward strand.
GGAAGATGAACGGTATCAATGTTGTTCAGGGTATTGGTTTACCAGGAGTTGGGGATGCAGCGTTAAAGATGAGGGCAGTTGGAGATTTTAATGGTGATGGTAAGAATGATATTGTCCTCAATAACTCAACCATAAGTGTCACAAAGCTTTGGTTTATGGATGGCACTAACTACAGTGGTGAAATTTTAGTATAGAATGTATAAAATTTATCATTCATAAGCTATTTTTAAGGCAGGCTATCTAGTAGCCTGTCTTTAATGTTAGGGTAAGCCAAAAAATGGATGATCCTGTGGTGTCATGCTGAGGAACGAAGCATCTTAAGGTGGCGACTTATACTAAAAACGGGTAATATTTAAACTTTGTTATGCTTCACTACACTACGTTCCGTTCAGCATCTCAGAGATTCTTCTCTGCGAGAAAACTCCGTTTATGCTACGCGACTAATGACAGTTTTAAGCCGTTTTTAGTATAAACATAGTTTTTCCGCAAAGTCGCATCTGGGCGAGATTCTAGCCTGCGGCAAATGCTTCGCATTACACTGCGTTCAGAATAACCGAGGGGCATTTTTTTTCGTGGAGTTCTCTTAAAAGCTTGTAGTAGTCTGTGCCATTAAGTTTGATGAGTTGTAGCTCAGGTGTCTCGCCGTAAGATTGCATATAATTTTTTACCACAGAGGCACAGAGAGAGGATATCCCGAAGGGTAGGAAAATTTACCTGTGGAATACTTTCCTGCAGAACACTACGTGAACGTGAAAGCGTCTCTATTTAAGTAATTATACGTATACAAATATCTAATCTCTGTAAAATTAAGTATTTACTGGGAGTTATGCGATTAATTCGGTATGTTAGCTTACTGTATAAATTCTTAGTAATTATCGTTAAGACATCATGTTTACTCTAATTTGCTAAATTTACAAATGAATATTCCGATTTTAGTTGTATCGTGCGACGCATATCAAGATGTGTGGCATCCTTTCTTTCATCTATTCTTTAAACATTGGTCTGATTGTCCATATCCAGTCTATCTAGTCTCCAATACAGTTAAGTATCCTGACTCAAGGGTTACATCAATATTGGTTGGCGCCGATGTAGACTACAGCAGTAATTTAATCAAGGCACTCGAACAAATTCCTGACGAGTGGCTAATCTTTTGGGTAGATGATCGTCCTCCCGTAATTTCTGTAGATACACATCGTTTAAGTAAGCTTATTAAACTAGCTCAAGCAAAAGACGCAGGATATTTAAAATTAATTCCGTGTAATCCTCCCGCATTAGTCAAATCAGATGAGGAAATAGGAGAGATTCCTAAAGGTTCGCGTTACCGTGTATCGATGACAGTCGCGTTATGGAAGAAATCGACTTTACTCAAGATTTTACAATCGGGTGAAACTGCTTGGGACATTGAGAAACGAGGAGGAATTGAGCGAGCTAGCAAAATTGATGATAAATTTTATGCTTTACCAGTAGATACTTGTGTTCATCCTCCCTTACTCGATATACACTTAATTTCTAAAAGAGAACTGATTTGGCGAGGTTCAAAAATTTTAAAACAAGAAGGTTTGCTTGATTACCTACAGCATCGTCGTTCAACGTCATTCTGGCGTAATTTATACATCGAACTATATGAAGTAGTGTGGAACACCTATTATCAACTTCGCTGGCAATTAAAAAGATTTAACATGGAATAAAGCTCTACTTTAATAGTATCATAAAAATGTATCAGTGAAAAATAAATTATTAAAAAATGGACTTTATAACACTATCGCCGGAGTCATTAGACTTGGGCTTTCCTTGTTAACAGTTCCAGTCCTAATTAATTTAATGGGAGTTGAAGAGTACGGATTATGGGCTTTGGCTTCTGCTGTGGTAGCAGTTGTGTTGCTTGCTGAGGCAGGACTCTCAATTGCAACAACAGTATATGTTGCTCAAGTTGATAAAAAAGATGCCAACAGTCTTTCGCAAATTTTGACTGTAAGTTTTGGTGGAATGTTGATATTGGCGACAACATTTATGCTATTACTTTTTTTAAGCTCAGAACCAATTAGTGCTTTTTTCCCTCGATTAGAAGCACAACAACGGCAAACTTTAGTGTCAACATTACAAATTGCCAGTTTGGCAGTTTGGATAAGGTTAATGCAACAAGTATTTGTAGGGGTTGAGCAGGCTTATGAAAGGTATGGCTTGATGAATTTACTAAATACAATTCAGTGGGTGTTGTTGAATTGTGGACTTTGTATTATTGCTTGGCTTGGAGGACGTACATTTGAATTAATGGAGTGGTTGGTTGCTTGTAACTTTGCTATTTTAATATGTCATGCTTCAGTTATCAAATCGCTACTCAAAGGCATTAAAATTAGGTTTTTATGGGATAATACAACAGGCTTAAATATTATTAAGCATAGTTTGAATAGTTGGATAGCTACATTAGGAGTGGTTCTTTTTCTAAAATGCGATAGATTGATTGTTGCTTCAATTCTTGGTTCAAAAGTATTAGGAGTATATGCGGCAATTACTGATGCAGTTGGAGCAATTCATCTATTTTCAGCGCTACCAGTACAGCCACTACTTCCATATATAAGTCAGCATCAAGAAAAAAAAGTTCATAATTTAGATTTAAGAAAATATGTACAACAATCGCTTGCTTTAAATGCATTACTTGCTATCATACTAGGCACTTCGCTATATATTTTTTCTCCAATCATTATGAATATAATGTTAAAGGAATCAGCTACCGAAAATATTATAATGTCATTTAAGTTGGCAATAATTATCTACACATTATATTCACTTAATGCAGTCGGTTATTTTATTTTGTTAAATATAGCAGTAAAAAAAATGATGATAATAATATTATTCAGCAGTGTGTTAACATTATTATTAATAGCATTTGGAGCAAAATATTTTGGATTAATAGGCGCAATTTTAGGAAATGGAGTATATATAATAACCATTTGGATGAATGCAATTGCTTTAAGCTTACTTGGGTTATCTAAAAAAATTTGGTTTAACTCAATGAAATTACCTTTTTATTTAATGAGTGTATTTTTGATAATAATATCTATAAATAATATTTATTTAAATATTTGTTTTGTGATTTTGCAATTAATAGCAGCATTTGTTTGGTTTTACCAACGAATTATTTATACATAAAAATAATTTTTCTTAAGTAACAATTAAATTATAAACGTAATGTACAGAAAAGAAGATAAGTTAATTCAATCAAATAAGACAATAATACATTTACGTGAAGAGTTATTATGGTATTTAGTATTAATATGTCTTTTAAGTGTCACTCTCCTTGTTCAATATATTGCTAAATCTAAAGCACTTGATATAACCAATTTTTATATACCAGATAGTAATACATACGAAATAAGAGTATTCTCTTCACAAGATTTAGAAGGGTTTTCTGCAAAACTTTACAATAATTTTAATAAAATACTTTATAGTATATCATCACAAAGCTTTTTGTGGTTTAATGCTTCGTTATTATTCATTTCATTACATTTATGTCGAGATGTCTTTAAGCATGTATCAAAAGCCTCTATAACCTATGCCAGATTGGCAATTGTTGTAAATCCATATATATTGATTGGCGCCATTGGATCAAATAAAGAAACGATATTAACTTTTATCTGTTTACTGTTCTGGGCATGTTTTTTAAATATAAGAGGAACAATACGTTTTCCTATTTCTGTACTAGTATTATTACTTTCACTTGCAATACGTCCAGTGGTTTGCGTACCACTTGTTATTAGTATTACTATATATACATTCACAAAAACTATTAAAAATCCGGGTAAAATAATTTTAAAAATTTTAATTATATATTTTATAGCTAATTCAATACCTTTTGTAAATGAGTTATTAGCTTCTGTTCATGATGATAATTTAAATGCATTTACAGAATCAAGAATTTATGATGTGGCTGTTTATCTTAACTCTTTTAGCCAACATCCAATATTTCAATATCCTGCATTTATAATTAAATCAATTATTTTACTATTTGGATTTATTATTCGACCAATACAACTATTCGCTCAACCTCTGCCATTATTAGATATTGGGTATTCATTTTTAGCCTATTTATTTTTTCCATTTAATTTATCACTAGTTATTACGCTCTTAACAAATCAGTGGAATAAAACAAAGATTATTGATTACAGTATAACGAATAATTTGTTAGTTTTTGTTAGTGTTTCTTACCTCACAATTATACTCAACCCAATTTTAACATTTCGTTATTTACTCCCATATGTACCATTCGTTTTTGCTATATTCCCGGTTATTAATATTAAATTTAAAAAGATAGTGTTAATTACTTCATGTTTATGTTGTTTATTTGGAATTTTATTCAGTGTTAATACTAATGCAAATTCTGATTTTTATTTTAAAGATTATGATGCTTTACCTAAGTTTATAGAATGGTTATAAATAGCAAAGTCCAAAAATTAATCAAGCTCAAAAATATGCAAGTTAGAAAAATGAAACAACTTAACGATTTACAACTCGAATATTTTGATACAGAATATGTTAATCCAACTCGATGGGAAATTGTTAAAGTTTTAATTGATAAAGACTTTCCAGATGGAAACTTTAAATTTTTAGATGTGGGGGGTGGAAATGGTGTTTTTACTGACCGCTTACTACAAAGTTATCCTAACTCTGAAGGTACAGTTTTAGATAACTCAGAGTTACTTTTAAGTAAGAATTTACATCACCCCAGAAAAAATATAATTTGTGATTCAGTTGAAAATTTGGGTAATTTAAATCAAAAATATGATTTAATTAATTTCAACTGGGTACTGCATCATTTAGTTGGAAAATCATATAATGATTCAAGAAATAATATGCTTTCAGCATTACACAACGTTGAAAGTTTGCTAACCGATAACGGCAGGGTATCAATATTTGAAAATATGTATGATGGTATATTTTTAGATAATTTGCCAAGTCATTTAATTTTTAAGCTCACATCTATGAAGATGATAGCAGGTATTATTCACAAAATGGGCGCCAATACTGCTGGAGTCGGTGTTTGCTTTTTATCTAAGAAGCAATGGGTTGCGACTCTAAATAAAACTCACTTCTCTGTGCAAAACTACGCGGATGATAAAGAAAGCAAGTCAATTATTCCACTTTCACATCGAATATTTCTCCATCTTGGTCATGTGCGTGTAGGTCATTTTTGGTTATCTAAATGTGTCTAGCTAATGTATATTGATAATTATTTATGATTCCCAAATTTTATCCTTCAGTTACCATTGCCATTCCTACATATAACGAAGCGCTCAATATTGAACAAATTATTCGGTGTTTCATTAATAGTGGCTATAAAAATATAGTAGAAATTTTTGTGGCAGATGGTGGCAGTACAGATAATACGCAAGATATTGTCAGACGACTATCGAAAGAAGATTCACGAATCAAGTTACTCTATAACCCACTCAAAATTCAATCTGCTGGACTCAATTTAATATTACATTCATCTACTGGAGAAATATTTCTACGCGCGGATGCACATTCAGAATATGCTCCAGACTACGTTGAAAGATGTGTTGAAGCTTTAATAGAATCAAATGCTCTCAATGCAGGTGGCGCCCAGCGTTTTGTCGCAAAAACTCGCTTTCAGGCAGCAATTGCAATTGCTTCTAAAAGTATTTTAAGCAATGGGGGTGCAAAATATCGAAACCCTAATTACAACGGATATGCAGATACAGTGTACCTAGGCTGCTTTTGGAGGAAGGCACTACAAGAAGTATCAGGTTTTAATAGTACGTATCATCATAATGAGGATGCTGAACTCAACCAACGCTTACTAACACAGAAACTGAACGCAATCTATATTAGCTCGGTAGTTCGCGTATGGTATTACCCACGTAACACGTGGAAATCATTATGGCTTCAGTATTTCAAATACGGTCAGGGACGGTGTTTAACGAGTATTAAATACAAATTAAGTACACAGTTGCGGGGTATAATCCCATTTTTAGCTCTATCTACTATAAGTTTGCTACTTGTAGTTGACTTATTACTACCATCACTACATCTGCCTATCGAACAACTAGTATTTATATGTATACTTATTCCATTTTTAGAAAGTTTTCGAGTAATACTTAAATACCACAATAATTTCAGGTTAGAAGTTTGGCAAGGTAATAATGATGAAATACCATCGTGGATAAGTTCTTGGTTTTTGTGTGGAATCACATTATTAACAATGCCAATTGCACATTCTTTGGGTTATGCTTATCAATTATTACGGTTATTACTGCAATCCCGTCAGTTAAGTACTACATCTTTAATGTAAACCATTATATTGAAGTTTCACATTTAATTAATATCCCAAAATATAATACAATTATTTGGATATGTTAGTGGAACTTCTTCCATGACTTTAGCGTTAGGAATAATATCAAGCAATTCAGATTTTTTGTAAGAATTAAAATTTACTGGTGTAATTTCGTTGTAAGTGATATAGCCTCTTTGCGAATTAAGAATAATTTTTTCTAAATAAACATCTTGTATAACTCGTGGAAGCTCTGTGAAGGCATAGTTACTAATTAATAAGTCATACTTACTAAATTTGTCTAATTCATTCATTGTTTGATATATTAGCTTGGACTCAATAATAAAGTTATCTAAAAATCTTTGAGCAAGCATCAGTGCTGGTTTAATATCTACAAGAGTATAGGTATTTGGCTTGTAATAACTATTTATGACTCGACATTGACCTCCATAACCTACACCTATCTCACAAATATTCAAACTATTTAAATTTCTAAATATATCTTCTAAATCGCTAAGTACTTTTATGTACCTTAATGTTGAAGGAGAAAACTTCCCTACTGAGTCATAGGTAAAGACCCTTGGATTACCAACTTTATCGTTATCTCTAAATTTATCAATTTCTGCTAGTATCTGAGGAGATTTTTGAATTTGCTGCAAATAATCATTGCCTTGTTTATATGTAACATGCTCTAATATCTCTGTATAAATAGAATTAGACCGAAAATTTTGAAAAATTCGATAATCATTACTGGCTTGAAGACAAAAGTTAGGGTATATCTGATTATCTGACAAACTTGTTGATACTCGCTCGTTTAGTTGTAAGCGGTGTAATTTGCTGATTGCTTTATTAATAATTGTTCTCATTTTTATTCTCTCAGTTAATCATCATTCTAAAATTATACTCCGGCGCCAAAGATTTAGCGACCCCAATATATATTATGTCAACTAAAATGATAAAACTCGTGAAATCAAGCTTTGGCTAGCATAACAAAAAACTATTTTAAAATTTTTTAGTTACATGTTAGATTCACCTTGTTCTTGGGAATAATATTAAATAAGATTTAGTAGGAGCATAATTACACAGTTTAAAAAAGAAGGTTACTGTTGCTCGTAAAAATATGACTTGCAATGTAAACTGTGCATTGCTGCTACAGCATGTAAGAAAATGACAAAATTGATCATAGGAAATTAAAGCCATGAAACAACTTGAATATTCACAGCTTGAAACTTTTGATACCGAATATGTAAATAACAACAGATGGGAAATAGTTAAAGAGAAGATAGACAATGATTTTCCTGATGGTAATTTTACATTTTTAGATATTGGTGGAGGAAACGGCAAATTTGCAGATAGATTATTAATGGCTTATCCTCAATCAAACGGAACAGTAATTGATAATTCAGAATTACTCTTAAGTAAGAATAAAACTCATGAGAGAAAAACATTAATTTGTGATTCTGTCGCTAATCTTAGTAAGTTTCACCAAAAATATGATTTAGTTTGTTTTAACTGGCTTCTACATCATCTTGTTAGCGACTCTTATACACAGACTCGTCAGAATATGTTTGATACTGTAAATATTGCCCAATCTCTTTTAACTTATTGCGGAAGAGTATCGATTTTTGAAAATATGTATAATGGTTTAGTTATTGATGGATTACCAAGCCACTTAATATTTTCTTTGACTTCATCTAAATATATAGCAAGTTTTACGAAAAAAATGGGCGCTAATACCGCAGGAGTTGGCGTTTGCTTTTTATCAAAACAACAATGGATATCAACGCTCAAAAAAAGTGATTTGCAATTATTAGCATATTCAGATGCCGGAGATGCTTGGTCTATTTCTTGGGTAAGAAAATTATTTCTGCATATGGGGAAAGTACATGAAGGGCATTTTTGGTTATCCTCTTCATCCCCTATATAAGCGTTCTATTTGATTTGTGAACCGATGATATAAATGGGAGCAATGCGATTTTGTTAAATTAGGATTTCATTCGCAATAAAAAGGGCTGATTCGCAATAAAATCTCATTTTGGCGCCTATAATTACCCCAAAATAGGCGATTTATACCCTTAATTTTCCGCACTTAACAAAATCGCGCTGCTCCCAATATAAATATAGAGACCCAATATACTGTGTCTCTATAGTCTACATCTTCAAGAACGATTTAGAGAACTCCACGAAAAATAATGCCCAATGGCATCTGAACGCAATATAGTAAAATGAAGAATTTAATTGAAATGCTCGCGTTAAGCTTTGAGATGCGCGGGTTAGCTTACGCTGCACTCAGCATGACAACATTGGATCAATTATTCTGTGGGGTTCTCTTAGAAAAATTTAAAATAAAAATTTATATGTACTATACCTGCTTGAACTGGTTAATCGTAGTAGACAACTTAACTTCAATTGGCAAAGGTTTAATACCTATTTTTTGATAATAATTTTTTAATCTTTCAAAAACTAAACATTCATCATATTCATGTTCAACTCGTAACCTACCCGCTCTACCATAAATTTGCCGCAGATTGTAGTCTAATAGTAAAGTTTTTAAAGCAAGAGCAAGTTCATCAATATCACGAGGTGGTACAATTAAACCTGTTTTACGGTGAACAACTGCTTCTCTACAACCACGAATATCAGTAGAAACCACAGGTAACTCCATTGCCATTGCTTCGCAAATAGAGCGAGGCAAACCTTCATGAGTAAAAGTAGGTAGCGTGAATATGTCGAGCAAACCAAGTAATTCTGGAGTGTCTTGACGATAGCCTGTTAAGGTAACATGTTTTTCTATACCTAAGCCATGTATGCGCTTAATTAACTCTTCTTGAAATGGCTCTGGATCTCCTTTAACTTGCCCGCCAATGATTACAGTGTGTAGATTAGGAAATTCAGGCATTAATTTTGCTATTGCTTCAATTAAAAACCCACTTCCTTTCTTATAAGTTAGGCGCCCGATGGTACCGATAATTAAGTTTGCCGTGTCGGGGATATTAAGAGAATGACGAAGTTGAAGTTGGGAAGCTGGGTCAAGTTTAGTACGATTGAAGCGCTCAGTGTCTATTCCATTACCTAAATAGTCTATTTTTTTAGATGAACACAAATTGAGCTTTTTGGCGGTCAGCAAGTCTTCAAAACTCTGAGTTAAAATGAGGTCTGTCAGCAAAGCGCTTAATTTTTCGACTGTGAAGTAGAATTTATACTCGCTAGCGGAGGATTGGTCGTGGAAGGGAAAGCCATGAGCAGTGTAAACTACTCGTTTAACTCCAGCAATTTTAGCGGCAATGCGACCCAAAACAGCAGCGATAGGAGTGTGGACGTGGACTAAATCGTATTCACAATCACGCATCAACTTTGCTAACTGAAAAATATTGATGAGATTAGCTAACGGGTCAATACGACGTGCAAGTTGAATGGGATGAATTACATAACCCTTTTGCTGTAGAATATTAACATCTTGCCCAGGAGAACAGACAACCTCAACAGATACACCATGAGACAAAAAGTAATCGATTTGAGGTAAAAGAAGGTTTTTGAGAGTGAATCCGACAGCGCAAATATGTAAAATTTTCATTTGTTTGAGAAGTCTAGAGTATTCTTATTTAGTATTACTGGTAGTTTCTTGATGTAGTTTTAATAGTATCTGAAATAACATCATACATGTAAGAAGTTGATGTTCATAAACTATACTTTTTTAAATCTTGTTCTTTTGAACCAGCTATATTCCTTCTAAGGAAAGCTTTTAATTCTTTAGGTGAATAACAGTAAACATACCTACCTAAAGGGTAAACTCCCATCCAAAATGGAAGGTTTAATTCTCGAATTGCTTGCCATTGAATACTTGCTAGTTTTTTCTGGCGATGTTGATATTTAAAGTTTTGATACCAAAAACTTTCAGAGTGTACCCAATGTTCACCTAATACTTTATTAATGCAACCGAAATAGCATCCTTGCTTTGCAAATTGAATCCATAAATGAAGGTCTTCGATTCCATCCATTTCAAGATATCCTCGCGTTTGTGCCCAAATCTCTTTCCTATAAGTCACTAATGTATTGGCAAAGGGAACACATTTTGCCATTTTCCTGATGATTTGTTTATGTTCAGTAGGCGGAATTCTCACATAACGTTCATTGCGGTTTTGGTCATTCACAATATAGTTACATCCAACAAGACCTATTTTTGGATGAGTATCTAAAAACTCAGCTTGCAAAGCTAAACGTTCAGGATAACTAATGTCATCAAAATCCTGATTAGCAATGTATTCTCCTTGAGCATTTGAAATAGCATAATTAAAAGCTTTTACGCGGCCTAAACGTCCAGGATAAAAAACCTTAACTCTTGCATCATTGCTTGCAAGCTCCTCTAGCAGTTTAGGAATTGAATCTGTAGAACCGTCATCTACAATTATCCATTCAAAATTTTTGTAAGTTTGGTTCAAAATGCTAGGAACCACTTTATCAAAATACTGTTGACCGTTGTATACAGATGTCACAACAGAAACTTTTGGCTTATTTTGTAACTGTAACATTTTTATTCAAATTTTAAACTAAATTACAAGGTGATGTTATGTTTATTCAATATTTTCCAGTATAACTCTTCCCATTTATCAACAATTTTATTTGTGCTATAATTAGCTAACACATATTTCCTTCCCTTTTTCCCCATTTCTAATCTATCTACTTGCGGCATATCCATCAATTTTTGCATAGCAGCAGAAAGTGCTTCTGGATTATTTGGTGGCACCAAAAATCCTGTTTCATTATCCAACACTGTCTCTGGTATACCTCCGACATCTGTAGCAACAATAGGTAAACCTGTAGCAGCAGCTTCTAATAAAACTAATGGCATCCCTTCCCAAGCAGAGGACATCAGATATGTATCAGCAGCATTCATTAAATTTACAATATCACGACGAGGACCTAAAAACTGAACATTAGGCTGAATTCCAAGCTGTATTACCAACTTTTCTATTTCTGTTTTTAGTGGACCTTCCCCTGCGATAAGCAGCAAACTTTTTGGCTGTTTTTTTAAACTTATTGCAAAAGCACTAATCATAGATGGATAATCTTTCTGTAGATAAAAACGACCAACTGCTAACCAAGTAAACTGTTTTTCTATCCCTAAAATTTTTCGTGTTTTTTCCCTAAGTTCCGAGTTCGATTTAAATTGATGCATGTCAACAGAATTAGGAATAAATATGATTTTATTTTTATCAGTCAGTTTTATATCAATGTAACGTTTTACTCCAGTTTTACTAACATTAGTCATAGAATCACAAAGAAAGTCTGTGATTCTATAAGCATAATTTCTCCAAGTTTTACCTGCACTTTCGTCAACATTTTGTGCTGTAGATATTTGAACTGGAAATTTAACAAGACATCGTATAAACCTTGCTAATATATTTGCATGAATCATGTGACTATGCAATATATCAGGTTGCCATTTTTTAATTAAAGTGATTAATTTGGGAACAACTCTAGGGTCAGGTATTCCTCGTGTCATATTCAAAGTATCAACATCTATTCCGCGAGATTTAGCCTCTAAACCCATAACATCGGGAGCAACCATTGACACCATTTTTACTTGATGCCCTCTAGCCATTAGATTAGAGGTGATGGCGATTGCCTCCTTATCACCTCCGCCTAAACCTAAACTAGTAGATAACATTAAAATTTTCAGCTTCATAAATATAAAACTCCCAAAATCAGACACAACTAAAAATATAAAAACTGTCAAATACAATAGTTATTTAACTAATTTATTTTTATAACTTATAGAATTAAGTGATAGCTTTTTATTCGTTTTGAAATGTTCTATAACACTTGTTGCTGTTGTTATTACTATCAATGTTGAAGGTAATCTCCATCTTTCTGCGGAGCCAGCATTTTTTACTCCTGCTCCTAAAGCAATCGCAACAAATACTATCGTTATCAGCAATAATTTAAGCATTTCATTTTGTTTAACTTCTGTTCGTCGTTTTTGCCAAGCATTTAAGCACAGTATAAATAAAAGCCATGCTTGTATTGAACTACCTATAGCAAATGCGCTTCTTATATCCCAAGGCATTGGAGATAACATGAAATAAAAAGCTTGAAGAGGTAGATACCATAACCAATCTATAGGGCTGCTGGGGTAAACACCTTTAAGATAAGCAGAACCTCCATCTTCTCCCGAAGTTGCAATACGTACAACGTCTTGCTGTAAATCGAGCAATTCAGTAGTTTGATTATACTGACCAAATTGCTGGTAAAGACTTAGCATACCTAGAGTTAGCATTATAGTGATCAAAAAAGAAAGAAAATAGAGGATAGTCCGTAGATATGGAGAAATTTTGATGGACTTAACTCTAGTGAAAAGTGATAATGCTAAAATAGGTATAAAGTAAGCAATATAATGTGTTCTCAATAAACATGAAAATACAAGAGCCATAAAAGTAAAAAATATTATTGCAATATTAGTAATTGATTTAGTATTAGTAATAATTGTAAGTAAACCACAAATACCAAAAAGAACCATAAATACAGTAGATGAAGTTCTCCCCACCTCAATTGTGTAACGTATCCAAGTTGGCCAAAACATAATAATAAATGCTTGAAACTGACTAAGCTTTTTGCCAAATACAATTTGATTTAGCCATGTCAATAGCCCAACACAGGTTACACCAAGAGCGGCATTGATAACTCTTATTACCCATAGTCCAGATTCTCCTAGTGAATTAAATATCCAGCCAGGGTACATAACTGTATAAAATGCTGTATGAGGTTTTATAAAACTAGCTAAATCATGAATTCCTGTTTCGCTAAATTCCGTAAAATAAGGTAGAAAATCATTGACATCTAAATCTTGAAATATGCGAGTTTCTTCGTGAAAATAAATTATAAATAGCCTAGCAATGAATCCAATTACTATTATCAAAAAATATTTTTTGCAAAAAAATCTTGCCCAAATAAATAATAATAGGCTAGTTATAACAGGTATTAAAATATATAGTGCATTATTACTCATAAACTTTATTACTCATTGTAATCTTTATCAAATCAAAATGTTATAAGCGATTAATCTATGTATCAAAAAAAGTATTTTCATTCAGCTTAGGAAGTTTTTTCAATGCATAAATAAAAATTATTGCAAAACCAATAATTTGTAAAATTTCGTCAATAACTAAAACATAAGCCGAGCCGTTTAAGCCATGTGATGGAATTAAAGATAAGCTGAATAAAGCTGTTGTACAAGCTTTTATAAAAACTACAATCAAGGTGCTTCTAAAAACTCGAGCTGCTGTTATAGCATAACCTAGAAAAGTTCCAATATAACTAAAAAATACCCAAAACATGAGTAATAAAAGAACATCAGATTTTTCTGCGTATTCAGATTGGTAAACTAAAGTTAGAATTGGCTTACCTGCAAAAATAGCAATTAATATTCCAAATAAACCTAATCCTACACCAATAAAAATAAGTTGAAAAATTAATTTTATATACGCTATTTTGTCACCTTTTGTATAGTACTTTGCTAATCGAGTTAGAGCAGACTGACCTAATGCGGAAACTACAATAATCCCAGATGTCGGTATATATGCTATTGCTGCAAATATACCTAGTTCTCTTTGTCCCAGGTAGTACTCTATACAATAACGCGGCATGTTTGTACTAATAGCAAGTAGCATCATAATGCCACCAACAGGTAAAGAAAAATTAATCAAATTTAAAAGTTTCTGCCATTTATTATAAAGTAAAGATATGTTGTATTCTTCTAATGTTTGCTGATAAATTTGTGATAATTGTTGTTTAAAATTAACATTAGCGAAAACATTGCTTGTCGGAATATCAAAAACGAATAAGGTAATTATTGTAGTAATTGTCCAGCCAATCACTGCCCATTTTAGACTATTAGTTAAGTATAACGTTAGAGACAAAGTAATAAATGATAGTAAACTTCTAAATATTATTGATTGAGCAATATTATCCATTCTTTCTTTTTGTTGAAATAAACCATAAAAAATATCACTAATTGATTCTATTGCTTTTGCTAATCCGACAAATACAATAATTATTGCTGTTACTCGCTGATAATCTCCTAAAAAAACAAGACTTACTACTACACAAAGCGCTAAAGTGGTTGTAATGATTCGCAATAGTAAATAATCATAGAAAAAATACTCTTGCTTAGTATCACTTGCTTGAAGCCCTCTCAGATTTAAGTTAAAAAATAAAATTACTGGTGAAAGTAATGCAAGAGCAAGGGTAAACTGTCCCAACATTTGCGGAGTACCAAGTTTTGCAAGTACTATTAGTGTTCCCCACTGGCAAGTACCATAAACAAGTTGGCTTAAAAAAGTCCAAGAGAAATTTTGTCTTAAACTAAGTGCTTTGTCATCTGATCTTATCAATGCGAAACTTAGCAAAATTTTTTTCATAAAGTGATTAAGAACCGTTCCTATTTTAATATTTCTACTCTGCAAGCACTAACAGTGGATAACCGCCTAATAACCTAGCCGCAAAATCAGGATTAAGACCAGAAATAAATTTACGAGGAAAAGCCATAAGATTTCCTTTTAAAGATTGGTTGGCAGCTTCAACGTAATATGGAGTATAAAAGTAATCAATTATTTTGTAGCCAGTATCTGTCAATGCAGCTAATGCTGTTTCTTTATTAAAAAAATGTATATGACCATTTTGTTGCCATGATTTTAATAAAATATTACCTCTGAAAGCAGAAGAAACCGAAATTTCTAGAGGTATATGAAAAACTTTGTATTTAGCTTTATTTTTAAAAATTTTTAAAAAATCTAGATAATCTGGTATATGCTCAAAAACATCAAGACACAAAGCTATATCAAAAAAAACTTTTTTATCCTGAAGCAAATCTGCAAGTAAAAAATTTAATCTGTCTTGTCTTCTACCTTGGCACAATTCAATTGCTTGAGGTGAAATATCATATCCCGTAAAATTAATATTTTTAGGCAAATTTAAGTATAATTGTCGAAGAATTTCACCTGCCCCACAACCTATTTCGCAGACTGAATTAATTTCAATTTTATTATCATTTATAATTTTTATTACTTGCTTTGCTTTCCAAGGAGAATCTTCCAGATGCCAGGTAGGATGGCTTACTAAATATTTGCCTTGAGTGTACAAATCTGTTTTATTCATTGTCTTAAAAACCTATGAAGTTGATATTTTAATAGTACTAATTACTATTTTTATAATTGCTTTAACTTACTATAAGTCTGTTGCAATAGCACTACAATATTGCAATGTTTATTCAGCAAAGCCCTTAAGCTTATATTTTGACTAGAATCTTTTCACGAAAGTACTAATACGTCGATAGACTCTTAACAAGTATTGAGAGCTATCTTTAAGAGTATTGAACTTTATACTTGTGAAGGCTTATTCAGTATTTAAACTTACGTTGAATTGCTGTTAAAGCCGATTTGCATAAGAACAGCTTACACTAGAGATATTAAAAAGAACTCGTGGTATTTACTGATATTTTTACAGGTAAAAGATTTTTGTGTATTTACCATATGCGTCAAAACAGCCTATAAACACAGCCTGCGTTACTGCTATGACCTGTTCGTTAAAATAAATTGTGGAAAACAGCACGTTGTACATGTCCCTGTTGCCGTAACTTGATATCCAAGCTCTTAGGAAGCGTAATGCTTTGACGCAAGCGCCGAGCAATTGCACTAACTAACGGATGCTTGACAATATTAATATCGCGCTGAATTTCCCAGAATAAAGCGTTACGTACTATCGTATCCAAGTCATTATACTCCGGCGCCCACCCAAGCACCTCCCTAATCTTCTTCCCACTAGCAGTAACACAGGCAGGGTCTCCCAGGCGCCTTTCGCTTTCAAGTACAGCAAAATCAACTCCAGAAATAGCCTTCACACATTCAATTACTTCACGAACACTGTAACCCTGACCATATCCACAATTCAATACCTGACTTGCATTACCTGCCTCAAGATACCGCAGCGCAGAAATATGTGCTGAAGCAAGGTCTTCAACATGAATATAATCACGGATACCAGTGCCATCAGGGGTAGGAAAATCTGTACCAAAAATCCTCACACCTGGTTTACGTCCGATTGCAGCATCACAAGCAGCACGAATTAAGTGCGTAGCATTCGGGTTCATTTGCCCAATTCTACCCAAAGGGTCGGCGCCTGCCACATTAAAATACCGCAAAATAACATAGCGTAAATTAGAAGCTCTACTCTGGTCTTGAATTAACCACTCACTCATCAGCTTCGAGCGTCCGTAAGGGTTAATAGGAACAGTAGGGGTTTCTTCGGTAACAGGATTTTGCTGCGGTTCACCATATACCGCAGCAGTGCTAGAAAAAATTAATTGATTCACCCTGAACGTTTCGCATACTCGGAGTAGGTTCAGCGTGTTGCGGGTATTATTTGCGTAGTAGTCGAGTGGGTGTACTACAGATTCTGGAGCAATTAGACTTGCTGCAAAATGTAAAACGGCACTAAACTTATTGCGCGCAAATGTTTGATATAAACGCTCAATATCAGCTAAATCGCCAGTAATCAGTTCACCATATAATACAGCAGATGCATTTCCTGTTGAGCAGTTATCATAAACTACTACATCATAACCAGCTTCACCAAGTTGACGAACAACATGCGAGCCAATATAACCTGCTCCACCTGTAACCAATACTCTTTTTTGCATTTATCTGCCCTTTCCTAATAACACAACACGAATGGTTTTGAGTGCAATCACCAAATCTAAAGCAAACGAGTAATGTTTAATGTAATAAAGGTCGTATGACAGCTTTTGACGCGCGTCATCTACCGATGCACCATAAGGATACATAACTTGTGCCCAACCTGTAATTCCCGGTTTGATGCTATAGCGCATTTTGTAGTAAGGAATAACTTCAGCTAGTTTGACATCGAACTCCGGTCGTTCTGGACGTGGACCAATCAAACTCATTTCACCATTCAATACATTCCAAAGCTGCGGTAACTCATCAATTCGCGTTAGTCGTAACCAGCGTCCAACAGGTGTTACACGTGGGTCATGTTCCATAGCCCATTGGGCGCCTAATTGTTCCGCATCTTGGTACATCGAGCGGAATTTATAAACGCGCAAAGTTTCACCATTATATCCACTACGTACTTGTGAATAAAGTAATGGGCCTGGACTGTTTAATTTCACAGCAATAGCAGCCAATACCATTAATGGAGACAGAACAGCTAAAAGCACGCTCGCTGCAACAATATCAACTACTCGCTTACAGTTTTGATGAAATTGACTTGAATTCAGCTTAAATCCTTTAGTGAAAACAAACCAATTATCATTAACTAAATTTGGTGGTATTTTATACCATATCTGTTCATAAGCTTCAGGTAATTGATAAATAGGCACTCCTTGCAGGCGATAATTTACAAGCGTTTGTAATTCCTCTCCTGCTAAAGGCGCCTGTGTGGCAACAACAACACCAGATAACGGGCGTGCATTGGATTCTAATAATGGATACTGCTCTGCCAAATCTTTTTTAAATTGATTGGCGCCTTGACTTGCACCCACAATCAACCAGCGATTGCTGTTGAGTAAAGTATTCATAGCAACCTTTCCGAACGGCGCCCGCATATAAATAACAGCTATAAGCCTTGTTAAGACTGCCCATAGCAGAAATATACCGAAGCTTGCAAGTAAAATACCTTGATTTAGCTGCCAGTTTGCTTCCCAAATATTCGATAAGTAGATGAGTACAGTGCTAATAGCACTAACTATAATAAGACTAATAATGGTTCTCAATCGCGTCCAGACAATCGCGACTTGTAAGTGAGAACGGTACGCATCAAATATATATAGCCCAATTAACCCTGATAATATTATTCCAGAAGCAAATGTATTAAACTGCTCGATGTGTTTGTTAAACTGCATCGACAAGACAGATATTATACTGAAGAACATACCAGCTAAATCCGATATAAGTAGAAATACCGCTATAGTACGCGGTATTGCGATTTGCGTTGGTAATGTTAAGTTTTTTGGGAAATAAGAGGTATTCGCTGACATCGCACTGATATCTAATCGTCTTTATATTTATACTTCCCATTTTTTCTGCGAAAATCACATACAAAGCATACATTTTTTCAAAAAGCGGGATTTCCTTTTTTCTTTTTTCAGAGACATTACATACGTCAGTGTTAAATATACAGATAAGCTTCACTTCAGAAAATATACTGATGTCAAATGTGTAAATACTGAAATATATTGACCTCAAATAAAAACTTTATTATTATCACTATCTTCTTATGCCAGCACTAAATACTGAAAACGACTCTATTAATTTTCGACAAGCTTGGCGAATACTCAAACGACGTTGGCTAGCAGTAACTATTGTTGTTAGTTCTGCTGTCGGAGTAACAGGGGCAATCACGTTTTCGCAAACACCTATTTATGAAGCTGAAGGAAAGTTACTATTTAATAAAGCGAATCTTTATTCATCACTAACAGGAATCGCTGGAGAAAAAGAACTAGAAATGCTTGGAAGGGGTGGAAATGTGGGCAATCCCTTAGAAACACAAGCTGAAATTATTCGCTCTCAACCTGTAATCCAAAAAACAATCGATACATTAGAGCTTAAAAATAAAAAAGGGCAACCGCTTGCGTTTGACGAATTTTCTAAAAATTTAAAAGTATCAGGAGTTAAAGGTACAGATATATTACAAATTAGCTACCGTAGTCCTGACAAAAAAATGGCTGCTGCTATAGTTGATTCACTTATTAAAAATTATCTCGAAAACGATATTCGCGCAAATCGAGCCGAAGTTGTTTCCGCTCGCGAATTTATTAGTAAGGAGTTGCCAGAAATCGAAGCAAAAGTTCGTCAAGCAGAAGTATCACTACGCCAATTCAAAGAGCAAAATCGCGTCGTTGAACTTCAAGAAGAAGCAAAAACATCGATTGCCAACCAAAGCGATTTAGCAGACCAAATCATTAAAACCGAAGCGACGCTAGTTGATACCAGTTCAAAAATTATATCACTCCAAAATCAACTTGGGTTAAATTCACAAAAAGCCATAGCCCTCAATGCCCTTAGTCAATCGAAGGCAGTTCAGCAGTTGCTTGACGAGTTTCGCTCCTCTCAAAATAAATTAGCAGTAGAACGAATACGCTTCAGCGACGCGCATCCAACAATTATTGATTTAGCTGACAAAGTACAGGTGCTGCGACAGCAGTTACAACAGCGAATTATACAAACTTTAGGAGGCGCCCCACAAGGCTTAAACGAACGCGACTTAAATCTTGACTCCCTTAAGCAAAACTTAATTGCCGAACTAGTTAAGTTAGAAGTCGAACGAACAGGTTTATCCAACCGCATTTCTACTTTAAGCAACGCGCTAACTCTATATAAGCAACGCGCGAGTTCACTACCACGTCTTGAGCAAAACCAAAGCCAACTCGAACGTGACTTACAAGTCGCACGCCAAACTTACGAGCAACTCTTGAGACGCTTTCAAGAAGTACAAGTTATCGAAAATAAAACTGTTGGTAATGCGCGCGTTGTCTCTCAAGCATTAGTCACAGACGACCCCGTTTCTCCTAAAATTGCACTCAACTTAGCATTAGGCGGATTTTTAGGTATTATACTAGCCGTCGGCGCCGCGCTAACGTTAGAAGCATTAGATGGAACAGTCAAAACAATTGAAGAAGCACAAGAACTACTCGGTTATGCACTGCTTGGTACTATTCCACGTCTTTCTGTAAGTCGGCATTACCGAAATCGTGATATCTCAACTTTGCCAATTCGTGATAACCCTTGGTCTCCAGCAAGCGCAGCGTTTGAAAAACTGCAATCAACACTCGAATATACCCTTCCCGACCAAGTACTCAAAACTATTGTTATTACCAGTGCTATACCCAACGAAGGCAAATCTTTTGTAAGTGCCAACTTAGCACTAGCAATGGCTCAACTTGGGCGCCGAGTATTAATTATCGATGCTGATATGCGGTGTTCCAGTCAGCACCAAGTCTGGAAAGTTGAAAACTCACAAGGGTTAAACGAAATATTAGAAAACAAAATTGACTTGCAAACAGCATCACGCAAAGTCGCAAATAACGTTTATCTTTTAACTGCTGGCGCCACTCCCTCAAACCCCTTTGCTACACTTGCCTCTCCGCGAATGAACGCGCTAATTGCAACTGCACAGCAAGAATATGACTTTGTAATTATTGATACCCCTCCTGTGATATATGCTGCTGATGCTTTAGTATTGGGTAAATTAGTTGATGGCACCTTAGTTGTAGTACGCCCAGGCGCCGCGAATTCAGCTATTTCCCAAGAAATGAAATCATTGCTCACACAATCAACTCAACGAGTGTTGGGAATGGTTATCAATGATGTAATGGATGAGACAGACTCTTATTATGGGTATGGAGTGCAAAAAGGATATTATAGATTGCCAGTAGCCAAGTAGGTTGGGGAGCCACTCACGTGCCGAGGCTTCCTCGGTTGAGTGAAGTGGCGTTGGAGGAACGGAACCCAACAAATGTTATTGTAAGGACAGGTAAGGGCTTGTCTTTAAGTGCTAGTGTTGGGGTGCCCATCCCACAAGATTTATATTCAATTTCAAATTAAGATTTTTTGAATTGAATTTCAAGTTAAAGGTCTATATGCTCAAATAAACAATTTGTCGATTTATTTTTTAGCTTAACTAAAAAGACATTTAACCTTGTGGGGTTCTCTGAATTATGATTTTGTCTATCTATCTAAACAATATTTTTTGTTTATGCAAAGATTTTTTCAACTTGAACGAAATATAGCTAGGAAGGCTTTTTAGTACATATAAATATGCTCTTGTACTTAGGAGCGACCATAGTTCCTAACTTGCACATTCTAAAATCCTATATATAGCAAAGGTTTCAGAAAATGTGCTAGTTAGGAGGTAGGAAGTAAAGGTGACGGCGCCCTTAGCATAATCAAAGATTTAGCTTATAGCATAAATCGGGCTTTAATTGTAATAAATGTTTCAATATAATAAGAAATAATACTCGGTATATGACTATTTCAGAGTTTGAGCAAAAAATCAAGTGTAAAAATATACTAAAATTTTAGACACAAACTAATATTAAGTAAATGTCTCAACGTCATAACTTTTTTATTTTTTGAGATTGACAAATGAGAGTTAGACAACTATATTTCTATGTAGGTGAGAAAATTCTCATCTATATTTTAATGTTCCTCTTAAGTTTTATCGTGCTAGAGATAGTTGAATCAGCTTTTTATCTTCGTGAAGGATAAAAAATGTCAGATTGCAAATGAAATTTGCATCTAATTTATACTTAATGTTTTAGCAAAGCTTGCAATACATCAACTATGAAACATAATCATTTATGCTACAGGCGGTCATAACTGCTTGAGATTCTTGCTGCCGTTGTAAATGGCAGTCAATAGATGGAAACTATCAAAATCTGCTTAAAAGGATGGGCAACTACAGGGTGTACTTGGTAAAAACCTAGCACGCACCTGATAGATTGCCGCATCATAGACCGGAGGTTAGCTGCGTTGTCGGAATTCGCTATTGCTACTCTTCGTGCCCACCTTAATTTTAACCTCCTGCTTTTCTATTTGTAAAAGTAAGAGATAAATTTGTGAATTTTCTAACAGCCATCTCTCATGCGAATGCCTAAATGTAGAGACGCGACATGTCGCGTCTCTACAATGCGCGGATTTACTTCGTTTACGTTAACGTGAATACGAATGATTTAGGACTGCTATATGAGGATACCTATAAATAAATGAAATTGTAGATTGTACGGTGCGTTAGCTAAAAACTTTAAAAACCAACACGATTCGCTAACGCGCTCTACGACTTCAATGTTCTAAGCCAAAACTTTCCAACTTAATTCAGTTAATCTATAGGTATCGATTCAATGGCGGCTCAAAACTTTAGCAATCAATTTCTTGTTGGAAATAACTTCAACGGTCAAAACCTCAATGGTTCAAATTTTTTCAAAGCAACTCTTACAAATGTGCAATTCGTTGGTACAGGGCTAAGAGGTACTAACTTTGAGGAATCTAAGTGGTTTAATGTTAATGCATCTAATGCAATTTTTGCCCCTAACACCAACTTTCCATCGCCAGCGAATTTGTTCAAGGCGACATTAGAAAATGTTAATCTGAGTGGGGCAAACCTGACCCAGGCGAATCTCTCATTAATAGACACCAAATTCATTAACCTGTCGAATGCCAATCTCACTAATGCCAGTCTTCGAGAAGCTAATCTCAGTGGCGAACAGTCGGAGCGACCAAACCTTAGAGGAGCTAACTTTACCGGGGCTGATTTATATAAAGCGAAGCTCAAAGCTGCTGATTTTACAGGTGCAAATTTGACAAATGCCAAGTTAGAAGAAGCTGATTTT
Organism: Calothrix sp. PCC 7716; assembly: GCF_019977735.1. Lineage (GTDB taxonomy): Bacteria > Cyanobacteriota > Cyanobacteriia > Cyanobacteriales > Nostocaceae > Dulcicalothrix. Next base: position 4,956,911 of record NZ_AP025018.1, read on the forward strand.
GAAGCAACTCTTTTAATTAATGTCGATGCAACTGGCGCTGACTTTCGATTAGCAAAACTGACAGATTTGACACTGCAAAACGTTACTTTTGACCTAGCTAATTTTAGTAATGTTGTTTTGAGTGATGTCACTCTCGAACCAGGTCAAACTGCTAATGTGAGATTTCGTGGCGCTAATTTAACCAACTTTAGTCTAGATGATGTTGCTTTAACGGGTGCTGATTTTAGTGCTTATGTTGCAGCCAATGGCACTGTTACAGTCACAGATATGACTGGGGCAAAATTCGTTGACAGCGATTTGACTGGCTCAAATTTCAGTAGTGCCAAGCTGTTGAATGCTGACCTGTCTAAAGGCAACTTCACCAATGCCAATTTTACGGCAGCTAACCTCACTGGGGTGCTAACGACTGATGCGATTGCTATTGGTGCAAATTTCACTGATGCCAAGCTGAATAACGCTAACCTGTCTAAAGGCAACTTTACAAATGCTACCTTTGTAGGCGCCGATCTCACGGGAGCGAGCGCAGTTGATGCCATTGGCTTATATCTTGGAGATGCAGGCAACAACACCCTTAATGGCACCAGCAGCGGGGATAACCTCTTTGGTAACGGTGGCAATGATACCCTCAACGGTGCTGGCGGTAATGATTATCTCGATGGCGGTGCGGGTAATGACCGGATGGTTGGTGGCGCTGGGAATGATACTTATGCAGTCAATAGCACAGGCGATACGGTCGTTGAAAATGCAAACGCAGGTACAGATACTGTCCGTTCTAGCCTTGCTAGCTATACCTTAGCCAACAACGTCGAAAATTTGACTCTGATTGGTACAGCCCAAAGCGGTACTGGTAACGCACTTAATAATATTATTACTGGTAACACTAGCAACAATAACCTCAATGGAGCAGCTGGCAACGATACCCTAATTGGTGGTGCTGGCAATGACACCCTTGATGGCGGACTTGGCAATGACTCCCTAATTGGTGGCACAGGCAATGATACTTATATAATCGATAGCACAGGGGATATTATTACAGAAAACACCAATGAAGGTGTAGACACTATCCAATCTAACCAAAACTACACTTTAAGCAGCAATTTAGAAAACCTCACCTTGATTGGTACAGCCCAAACAGGCACAGGTAATGAACTTGCCAACGTTATCACAGGTAATGATGGCAATAATACCCTCAACGGGGGTGATGGCAACGATACCCTCAGTAGCGGTGCAGGCGACGATTTGCTTAACGGTGGTGCGGGGGATGATTCCCTAATTGGTGGGACTGGTAACGATACTTATGTAGTAGATAGTACAGCGGACAATATTACAGAAAACGCCAATGAAGGTATTGATACTGTCGAGTCTACCCAGAACTACACTTTAAGCAACAACATAGAAAACCTCATCTTGATTGGTACAGCCCAAACAGGTACTGGTAACGAACTTGCCAACATCATTACAGGTAATGATGTCAACAATACCCTCAGTGGGGCTGATGGCAACGATACCCTCAGTAGCGGTGCAGGCGACGATTTGCTAAATGGTGGTGCGGGGGATGACTCTCTAATTGGTGGGACTGGTAACGACACCTATGTAGTAGATAGTATCGGGGACAATATTACAGAAAACGCGAATGAAGGTATTGATACTGTCGAGTCTAGCCAAAACTACACTTTAAGCAACAACTTAGAAAACCTCACCTTGATTGGTACAGCCCAAACAGGTACGGGTAATGAACTTGCCAACATCATCACAGGTAATGATGTCAACAATACCCTCAGTGGGGCTGATGGTAACGATACCCTCAGTAGCGGTGCAGGCGACGATTTGCTAAATGGTGGTGCGGGGGATGACTCTCTAATTGGTGGGACTGGTAACGACACCTATGTCGTAGAGACTACAGGGGATACTATTACAGAAAACGCGAATGAAGGTATTGATACTGTCGAGTCTACCCAGAACTACACTTTAAGCAGCAACTTAGAAAACCTCACCTTGATTGGTACAGCCCAAACAGGTACTGGTAACGAACTTGCCAACATCATCACAGGTAATGATGGCAACAATACTCTTAACGGGGCTGATGGTAACGATACCCTCAGTAGCGGTGCAGGCGACGATTTGCTAAATGGTGGTGCGGGGGATGACTCTCTAATTGGTGGGACTGGTAACGACACCTATGTAGTAGATAGTACAGCGGACAATATTACAGAAAACGCGAATGAAGGTATTGATACTGTCGAGTCTACCCAGAACTACACTTTAAGCAGCAACTTAGAAAACCTCACCTTGATTGGTACAGCCCAAAGCGGAACTGGTAATGAACTCGCCAATATCATTACAGGTAATGATGCCAACAATACCCTCAGTGGGGCTGATGGCAACGATACCCTCAGTAGCGGTGCAGGCGATGATTTGCTTAATGGTGGTGCGGGGGATGATTCCCTAATTGGTGGGATTGGTAACGACACCTATGTAGTAGATAGTACAGGGGATACTATTACAGAAAACGCCAATGAAGGTATTGATACTGTCGAGTCTACCCAGAACTACACTTTAAGCAGCAACTTAGAAAACCTCACCTTGATTGGTACAGCCCAAAGCGGAACTGGTAATGAACTCGCCAATATCATTACAGGTAATGATGCCAACAATACCCTCAACGGGGGTGATGGTAACGATACCCTGAGTGGCGGTTTAGGTGCTGACACCATTGATGGCGGTATAGGCGATGATTCCCTCACTGGTGGTAACGGAATTGACTTGCTTTCTGGTGGCGAAGGCAACGACTTCCTTGATGGCGGTGCAGGTGCTGATACCTTGAATGGCGGTATAGGTGATGACGTTCTCAATGGTAGTGGCGGCAATGACTTCCTTGATGGCGGTGCAGGCAATGACACCACCACTGGTGGTTTGGGTAACGATACATACATAGTCGATAGTACAGGTGATGTGATCGCAGAAAACCTTGATGAAGGAATAGATACACTTCAATCAAGCGTGGACTATACCCTAGGTGATAACTTAGAAAACCTGATCTTATTAGGCACAGCCCAAATAGGTACAGGCAATGGACTTGCTAACACCATTACTGGTAATGAAGCTGACAACACCCTCAATGGACTTGGCGGCAGCGATATTCTCTTTGGTAACGGTGGCGCCGATGTTCTAACTGGAGCAGGTGGTAATGATAACCTCGATGGGGGTGATGGTGATGACAACCTTAACGGTGGAATTGGCGCTGATACCCTTACGGGTGGGGCAGGCAATGATGTCCTGACTGGCGCTGATGGTAATGATATTTTGGTCGGCGGTATTGGTAATGACACAATTACCGGTGGTATAGGCAGCGATACCATTCGCTATACCTTGGGTGATGGTAGCGATCGAGTTAACGGATTTGTCACAGCAACAGGGGGAGATTTCCTTTCCTTCAGTGGTATTACCGCCATTGATGTGCGGCTTGTTAATACTGCTACTGGCACTAATACTCAGTTTAGAGTCAGCGACGGCATTGCTGGCAACGCAGGATTTGGCACAACAGGAGATTTGTTAATTACCTTGATTGGCACCAGCTTTACCCAAGCGGATATCAGCACCAACATTATTGACTCAGCAAATACGACCTTTTTGTTCTCGTAGCTAACATCTTGCACCTTCTCAACAAGGGTAAGGTGGGCACTGCCCACCTTACGCAGGAATAAGCAAAATCTTTCTCAAGAAGCCCGGTTTCTCGGACTGGTGCATTCCAGTAGTCAAGAGTTCCTAAAAAATTAATATCACTTACATAACGCAGTGTCAGAACACTATGGCAAATACCATTAAACTCACAGAAATTGGTAAATATACAACCGGAGTATTTAACCAAGGTGCGGCGGAAATTTCAGCTTACGACTCTGCATCCAAGCGGCTGTTCGTAGTCAATGCACAAACCGCCACTATTGATATTCTTGACCTCAGTGACCCCACAAGTCCGGCCAAAATTAGTCAGATTGCTGTCGGTTCGTTCGGTGCTGTTGCTAATAGCGTTACTGCCAAAAATGGCATTATAGCAGTGGCTGTGGAAGCTGTGGATAAAACTAACCCCGGCAAGGTTGTATTCTACGATACCAATGGCACTTATTTAAAAGATGTACAAGTGGGGTCGTTGCCGGATATGTTGACCTTTACTCCTGATGGCAGCAAAGTGCTAGTTGCCAATGAAGGTGAACCCGGTATTGTTGACCCTGATGGTTCGGTCAGTATCATTGACTTATCAGGTGGGGTTAACAATCTCACTCAAGCTAATGTCACAACAGCAAGCTTCGCGAGCTTTAATGGCTTAGAGGCTCAACTCCGAGCAGATGGTGTCCGCATTTTTTCGGGCAAGACTGCTGCACAGGATTTGGAGCCAGAATATATTGCAGTTTCTCCCGATGGGCAGAAAGCATACGTGACATTGCAGGAAAATAATACCGTTGCTGTAATCGATATTGCCACCGCAACAGTTACCGCACTGCAACCATTAGGCTTGAAAGACCATAGCCTAGTGGGGAACGGACTTGATGCCAGCGACCGCGATAATGCCATCAATATAAATACATGGCCTGTCTTCGGGATGTATATGCCTGACGCTATCGCAACTTTCAGTGCCAACGGTCAAACCTACTACGTGACGGCAAATGAAGGGGACGATAGGGGTGAAAACAGAAGTGTCAGGAATTTAACGCTCGATCCAACGGCTTTTCCTGATGCTTCGACCTTAAGACTAGACCAAAACCTCGGACGTTTGAGCGTGTCTAGTATTGATGGTGACACTGATGGCGACGGCGATTACGACAAGCTTTATGCTTACGGTACTCGCTCGTTTTCGGTTTGGGATAGCCAGGGTAACTTAGTTTACGACAGTGGTGATGACTTCGAGCAAATTACCGCCCAGCAATTTGCTGCTAACTTTAATGCTAGCAACGACAATAATAGTTTCGATAACCGCAGCGACAACAAAGGTCCCGAACCAGAAGGTATAGTAGTTGGTCAAGTTGGTGACCGCACGTACAGTTTCATCGGTTTGGAACGCATTGGTGGGGTGATGGTCTATGACGTAACTAATCCAAATAGCCCGCAATTTGTCCAATACCTCAACAACCGCGACTTCAGCCAAAACGTGCAACTACCAGGTGCAGGGGATTTGGGACCTGAAGGATTGACCTTCATTTCTGCCGCAGATAGTCCTACTGGTTTGCCCTTATTAGTCGTCACCAATGAAATTAGCGGTAGCACCACAACTTACGCCATAGCACCTAACGATACGGGTGGGATTGTTGGTACTGAAGTGGGAGAAACTTTGAACGGTTCTAATCAAATCGATTTTATTAACGGTTTGGGAGGTAACGATAGCATCTTCGGCGACAATGGAAATGATGTGATTTATGGTGGCGCCGGCGATGATATTATTAACGGAAACAACGGCGACGATTTGCTTTTTGGAGAATCGGGGGTAAATAGCATCTTCGGTGGCAATGGAGATGATATTATCTACGGTGGGGCTAACAGCGATACGATTACCGGAAATAATGGCAATGACAGATTGTTCGGCGGTGCTGGTAATGATAACCTCAATGGTGGAGCTGGTGCTGACACTCTAATTGGTGGTGCTGGTAACGATACCATGAATGGAGCATCAGGGAACGACACCTTTATCTTTGCATCGGGTTTTGGCAACGATAGTATTAACGGTTTCGCCAATGGTGCAGACAAAATCGATTTAAAGGTATTTGCGACTAGTTTCGGAGCTTTGACTGTGACTCAAAATAGCGCAAACACAGTAATTTCCAGTTCGCTGTTCGGTACAGATACGATAACCCTAGAAAACTTCATTGCCACCAATGTTGATGCTAGCGACTTTATCTTTTAACTTTTTTAAGGGACTTCCAAAAAATTTTGGAGATTTTCTTATATGGAAGTCCCTAACTAGCTGCAAGATTCCCTACAACTTTTACGCACGTCGGGAATTTGACAATAGCTAAGTAGGTTGGGTAGCCACTCACGTGCCGAGGCTTCGTCGGTTGAGTGAAGTGGCGTTGGAGGAAAATAGCAATTTTCAGTTAAATATTTTAGTGTAGGGTGCGAATTGTGAGTGTCATCAAGCTACTCGCACAACTAACGCATAAGATTGAGGTTGAACAACACGATTAGCGCGTACTATAATTTCAACTGTAGATGCAGGTATATCATTCCAAATAACCTGTTCGACATTATTATACCTATCAAACTCTGTAGATGTCGGCGCCATATTTCCATGTCGTTCTTGTCCATCAGAGGTTTTGACAATTAAATCTAAGTCGTTTTGAAGTGCCTCTCCTGGATAGTCAACCCATACTAATGTAACTTTTAGTAGCGAGTCTGTGTCTTTTATTTCAACTTCAATTTTTTCCTCTTCACTTGTATCAAGAGCAGTATTTTCATCTTTAAAAATAACTCGCTCGTTCTCACCGCGTGGCGCCACTGTTGCAGCTAAGTCAACTCTACCAAAACCTTCGGCAAAGTTAGGAATTTCTCCTGCTTCTGAGGGGACATATTGACCTGAGATATCTTTGGCGCCATTAATAAGCATGGCTTTAACTAAAGCACCACTCGGAGAATTATAATTTTCTTTCTTTTGAAAATACTCTCTAACTACCGCAGCACAACCCGCAACTAACGGAGTTGCCATGCTAGTTCCAGACAAAAATGCATAAAGGGGGTCTGCGGATGTGCCGTAAAATGGTTTTATATTTGCTTCTCGCGAACAAGTAGATAAAATTACGGTACCAGGCGCCACAATATCAGGTTTAATACGGTCACCTTGAGTTGGACCTCGACTACTAAAAGCTGCCATCCCTTCTGGGTTATTACACCATCCATCTGATGCTATCGGTTCAGCGCGATAACGACCGAGAGTACTATATGGTTTTGATAATTCAGGTCTGTTATTTTCTGTCGCACCAACTGTAATACAATTTTTGGCGGCGCCAGGTGAGGCAATAGAGCCATTGTCAATAACACCGTTTACATCTCTGTCACGACCATCGTTACCAGCGGCAAAACAAATTACCATATCTCGATGTTCCCAGACAAATTGGTCTACTTCTTTGCAATTAATATTGTATCTACCTGCAGTCGGGGCGCCCCAAGAATTAGTATGAACACGGGCGCCATCGTTTTCGTAAGGAACTTTAAATAAATCGTTTAAATCTTCGGGTATACCTCCTAAACCTCCTCTGGGGTCTAAAAGAGATTGTAAAACAAGCTTGGCTTTCGGCGCCGTACCGCGAATAGCACCACCCATACTTTCCGAAAAACCATCACCTAACACCGAACCAGTAACGTGAGTCCCATGTCCATCAGGGTCAGAAGCTATTGCTTTCCCCAATGCATAAAGCTTGAGTACCCTACCTGTAAAAGCAGGATGAACATCTTCGGTAGAACCTTTATCAAAACCACTATCAGCAACTGCGACAATTTGACCTTCACCTTCAAACTTGGCGATGTCGTGGGTTTTATCTGCATTTATTACTGAATTCGCCACATTATTATATAGTTGTGCTGGTACGTGTTCTTCAATATGTCGTACCTCATCTATTTTTGCTAAATCTTCTATATATTGTGCTTGTACCGAAAGCCTAATTGAGTTACGGGCAAATCGCAAGTCATCAACGTTTATTCTCGCAGCTTCAGCAAGGCGCCTTTTTAGGTCGTCATTAATTTCAACATTATTATGGAATACAATATCAACTTCCTTTGGTTGCCGTGATATTGTTTTATCTAACTCACCAAGTTCAAGTAAATTTGTTCTTCTAGGGTCAACAGTTCCAGGACGTAACGTAGGTGCAACTTTAAAACCTTCTAAATATATGTTTGCCCATTGTACAAATGGTAAATTGCGAATAGCATCTAAATCAGCAGGTTCGTAACGACAAATATAAGCGTTTTCTGGTACATACTCAAGAATGGAGGCGCCGACCTGTGCCAGTTGACTTTTTTGCTCGCGAGTTAGCGGTTGAGTAGCTTGGATTATTATATAGTTTGAGGTGGAGCTATCTGGACTGATAAGATTGGCAAATCCCATCGCATTGCTCTGCGCTTCTGGGTCAATCGAAATGCCATTGATAGTGATTTTTGTCATACACACCTCATTTTAGCTTGACGTATAAAGTTTATTACTTACTCATGGCAGTGGTAGCATTTGTAAAAAAACGTAAAAAACGTTATTTGCTTATATAGCAATGCTTTGATTAATATATCTTGTAGCACATCTGTCTGGTAGTAACTATTCAAATACTACAGTTCTATCACCGTAAACCAATACTCTATTTTGTAAATGCGCGCGCACTGCTCTAGCTAAAACCATTCGTTCTAAGTCTTTACCCTTACGAATTAAATCAGCTACAGCATCACGGTGACTTATTCGTACTACTTCTTGCTCGATAATGGGTCCTTCGTCTAAGTCTGCCGTAACATAATGAGCTGTGGCGCCAATAATTTTAACTCCCCTTTGATACGCACGCTCATAAGGATTGGCGCCAACAAAGGCAGGTAAAAATGAATGATGGATATTAATAATCTGTGAAAATTTACTAACAAATTCGGAGCTAAGTATCCTCATATACTTTGCCAAAACCACTAAGTCAATATTATATTGTCGTAGAAGTTCTAACTGTTTAGCTTCCTGTTCGAGTTTGTTTTCGTTATTTATTGTAACATAATGATAATCAATACCAAACTGATTTGCAATAATTTCTAAATCAGGATGATTGCTGATAATTAAAGGAATTTCTGCCGCTAACTCAGACGCTCGCTGGCGCCAAATTAAATCTAACAAACAATGGTCTTGACGACTGACCCAAATCGCAATTCGTGGCACGGTGTCAGAAAAATGAAGCTCCCATTTGGCATCTAAAGGTTGAGCAATAGCGTTGAAAGCTGGACTAATTAGTTCGCGGGGTAAGTGAAAACCCTCTAACTGCCATTCAATTCGTGTCAAAAACAATCCAACGGCAAAATCGGTGTGTTGGTCGGCATGTACAATATTACCACCGTTGGCATAAATAAAATTAGCAAATTTTGCTACCAAGCCTCGTTGGTCAGGACAAGAAATGAGCAGAGTTGCAGTCGCTGTCATAGAATTTTTGACGAAAGTAGTTTTTATCAAGGATATACGGGAAGATTATTATAACCTTGCGAATACTGGTAATTGTAGTATTTTACAGACGCTTGCATCACAACCCAGTTAATGATATTATTTATCATCTAATTAAATAGAGAATTTTAACTGTTTGCACAATTCAGATAAGATGCTATGACCCTTTTTCTAAAAGAATCAACAGATTGTCACCATATGATGATTACACGCTCAAAGAAGATTTAGTCGTGAAGATTCCTTCGGCTCAACCTTAAACTTGTTTGGAGTTAAGTTTTAGCCTTTTGGGTCATAATACTAGTGAAGATGTGCTAGCAGGATAAAGTATTAAAGCATACGGCTTTGCTTAACAAAAGAATAACTCTTAAGTAAGATTATTTTGATTTATCTTTTCATTATTATAAGTTATTAAAGTTAGTGTAAACAAATACAAATATGTTTATTGTAATAGTCCGTTCAGGAATTGTTAAAAGTTCCAAAATGTAGATGTCGCGTTATTCAATGTTCTACATTTGGGAATTTTACGTTGGGTTACGCTGATAGCTATACATCGATTCCAAAAGCGAAAAAAGTTGATTTATATTATCAACTTTATTTTTTTGCTTAGAGTCAAATGATTCCTTTATATAAGATTTTGTGTTTTTTAATATGTCTAATAACCAAGGTGATGATTTTTTAACAGAAGTAACTTCTCTTCCCATTTACGAAATATCGCAAGATGTGGTAGTAATGGAGACCGTAGTTCCTGCCCTTAATGTTTGTTAAGGAACAGCGTTCTATGTCTTTAGGTCACCTGATGGGACTTTTGTTGTCTCATACCAGAAGAACAGAGTTGTTAGTGAATGATTAACTTGGGATTAATCCCCCCAACCCCCCTTGATAAGGGGGGCTTTAAACCTCTTATTCCAGCTTATTAAGAACGTTTAAGCGCTCTTATTCCCCCCTTATTAAGGGGGGTTAGGGGGGATTTTTATTCTATCCCCAAAGTCTTCTGCCTGTTTTGCCTTTGAGTTGTTCGTGAGTATCGTATAACAAAGTAGGAATATCCAAATTTTCAGGACACTTGGGTAAACATTCTCCACATTCTGTACATTTGTTTGCTTTCATTCCTGGGAACCAGTGTCCAGCATTTTCAAACATTCCGTAGCGATATTGTCCATAATCGGTCATATCATACGCTACGGCTAAGTTTCTTAATCGCAATACTTCGGGAATATTAATGTTTTCTGGACATGGTAAACAAGCATAGCATTGACTACATTTGTCGGCGCCTAAGCTCAAAGAAAGTTGATTTTCCAAACGCTGCAAAGCTTCAATTTCATTTTGTGTAAGTTTATCTACGCTATCAGCAATACGCAACGGTTCGATTAACTCTTCTGGAGTTGCAGGTCCGACACTTAATGTCGTAATTCTCGAATCGCTAAGTAAAAAGCGATAATTTAGTTCTAATGGTGTAAAAGGATGACAAATATTTTGCAGTTTTTGTGGCGCCGTATATAATTTTCCACCTTTGTCAGCAGGTGAGATAATAAAAATACCCATATCTTTCTCTACTGCACGCTCAATAGCTGCTGCGTGACGTTGAAAAAAATAGTAATAATGTATATTGACAAATTCAAATAAGTCTGTACTTATAGCGGCAAGAATTAGTTCGAGCGAACCGTGGGTAGAAAAGCCAACATGTCGAACTCGACCATCTGTAACAGCTTCTTTTACCGCGTGCATACAACCATCTTCAGCTTTTACCCAGTCAAGGTGTTCCCAAGTATTTAAACCATGAATGCCTAAACAGTCTAAATAATCAAGATTTAGCCGTTCTAAAGATTCGTTGATGTACCGACGCATCGAAGTCGCATCTTGTGTGGGTGGGATTTTGGTGGTGATATAAACTTGGTCGCGAGATACTGACCCAGAAGCAATAGCACCACCGAGATGCTCCTCACTACTACCGTAACCCCTGGCTGTTTCAATATGATTTATTCCCAACTCCACCGCTAGTGAGATAGTCTGTTGCGCGACTTCCTTTGAACCTAAGTAGCGCATAGTCCCTAAAGAAAAAACAGACAAACTAAGATTAGTTTTCCCAAAGCGTCGGTATTGCATGTTAAAAAGTTATGAGTTAGGAGTTATGAGTTAGGAATTACTGATTATAACTTTTCTTCTCACTCAGCAACGCCACTTGCCTCAAGTCGGCGCAGCCGCCCACGGCAGTGGCTCCTCAGCACTCAGCACTCCTAACTATTACTTCCGAAGCGTTTGATTAAATCTTCGGGTCGAAGGTTAGAGACGAAATCGCGGAAAGCTTGCTGTTCAGCTTCGTCGGCATCTCGGTCTACGGGTATTGATGCATCAGCGACTACTTCCTCCATCACCCAAATAGGCGCATTTGTACGGAGAGCTACAGCAATTGCATCGCTAGGACGCGCGTCGATTTCTTTACGGGTTTCTCCTTGTTGCAAGATTAAAGACGCATAAAAAGTGTCTTTTTGCAGCGAGTGAATAATAACCTTTTCTAGCGTCATATTCAATGCTTCAATAATACTAACTATTAAATCGTGCGTTAAGGGTCGAGGAGGTTTCTGGTTCTCCAACGGCGCCATAATTGCTCGCGCTTGTTCCTGACCAATGTAAATGGGCAAAGCACGACGGTCTGTACTATCCTTGAGGAGTACTATTGGGCTGCGGGTGATGGCATCTAATGCTATACCAGCGACTTTCATTTCAATCATCTGTCAAGCCTCTACAATCCTTTGAGCGCTTCGTGAAGTATGTAACAAATCATACCCATTTCTAGGAATGATTAAGGTGAACGTAAACATAAGCTTTTACTCGCTATAATTGCTTCTATTAAACTCCCTATTTGATGTAAATACCAGAGTAAGTCTAGTTAGTTTAGTTTGACAATAATCTACTTACCCAAGTATGCCTTGAATTCCTTGTTCATGTATTGATAACCGTATACAAAATCGCGTTAGAAATTATACTTAAACAATTGAGCGCAACGCGATATTTACTAGTTTATAGTAGCTAGAATTCATAGTAAATCAAGTAAGAATCAAGAAAAGCCGTGTTTACAGGATTAATTCAAGCGTTAGGAACGATTAAGCCCCTAGGGGGGGATTTTTGGAAGATATCATTTATCAGCCATTCGTTAGATGTTATTTTACAAGATTTAGCGTATGGCGATAGTGTAGCAGTTGATGGGGTCTGTTTGACAGTCGAGAAAATATCAAATGATGGATTTGTGGCAACTGCTTCACCTGAGACGCTAAAAAGAACAACTTTAGGTACCATGTCAACGCAAAACCGATACGTTAACCTTGAAGCTTCCCTAAAAGTTGGTAGTAAAATTGGTGGTCACTTTGTCATGGGACATGTGGATGGTGTTGGGCAATTATTAGAGTCCCGACAAACTGCTACTTCATGGGAAATGACTTTTCAGGCGCCGAGTTCCATCGCTAGGTATATAGTGCCTAAAGGAAGTATTGCCATAAATGGTATTAGCTTGACTGTTGCTGAGTATGACAGTGAGGCAATGCAGTTTAAAGTCGCTGTTATTCCAATAACCTACAAAGAAACCAATTTAAGCCAACTGGCGCCTGGTAGCTCAGTAAATCTCGAAGGTGATATTCTGGGCAAATACGTCGAAAAATTCTTGGTTTCTGGCAGAAACACCCACAATTTAACCGAAAACGCCGACGATTATAACATTACGTCAGCGTTTTTAGCAGAAAATGGATATATATAAGAGTGCTGAGTGGAAAGTGCTGAGTGCTGAGTAAAAAAATACTAACTCAGCACTCAGCACTCAGCACTCAGCACTCAGAACTCAGCACTTTTTACTCTTGTTGTTGAGGTACTTGTGCAGTACGTATGGACTGCATTAATTGCGTAAGAGCGTATTGTAAGTGTATACCTGGGTCTGTCGCTACCCAACCTTCGGGTGTAAGCTGACGGACTTCAAAGTGTAGGTGGGGACCCGTTGAAGCTCCTGTGCTGCCAACTAAACCAATGACTGTACCTTGCTGTACCCATTGACCTGGTTGCACGAAGAGTTGCGACATGTGAGCGTAAAGTGTTTGTACGGCGCCGTTATGGTTAAGAATAGCGGTTAAACCGTAACCACCAACAAAGTCAGCGACTTCAACTTGACCTGTAAAAGCGGCAATAACTGGTGTACCCATTGCAGCACCTAAGTCTGTACCAGAGTGGAATCTAGTTTCGCCTGTAATTGGATGATTCCGCCAACCAAATATCGAGGTAATAGATGCTGGTATTGACAGAGGGAATATTAAGCCGTTGGGGTTGTAAGCAATTCTGGAACCCGAATAAGGTACGCGGGGCAAAGTTGATTCTAAGGGAATGTTATATGCGACTCTACTTTCACGCGGCGCCACGTTTACTGCGTTAACAGGTGGTGGTAGTGCCGCTCCATCTTGCGTAGGGGCGCCACCTAATGGTATTGGTGATGGAGCAAAATTATTTGGGGAAGGAATAAATCGATTTGGATGGTAAGTACTTTTGTTTGATGAAATTGCTGCGCTTGCTACAGATAATGGAGCGCGGGGTACACTGCGAGTTACATTAACAGTATTTACGTTACTTACATTTTGATTAGTTGATGCAATTCGAGTTCGCCAACTAGCTTGCCCACTAGCTTGAGATGTAGTTGTTGAGTTTGTTGTACTACTGATAGCAGGGCGCCTTACGTTTACTGCGCTTGCAATGCTAACGTTTTGACTTTTTTTAATCCAGCTTGGCTTTTTCAACGAAGTAGCAATAGGTGTCTTGAGACAATCAGCACGCACTCCACCGGCTGCTAAAATAGCACGGCAACCACTGGAACGCTCGGTTAACACTACTGTGTCTGGAGATTCGTATTTGGCTGTGTTTCCTGTACTGTAGTCTGTAGGGTCAATATAAGCGTTGTTGTAATCTTTAACAGGTTTATCTGTATCAGCAGTATTAACAGGTTTATTATTTCGCGATATCTCTGGTAACTTACTTGGCACTTGAGCATTTTGTTCGCGCTTAGACTCTCTGGGTTGTGATGTCGCTTCAATACTTCCACGAATACGTACTTCAGGCGCCTGATTGCGTGGAGACTCAGCAATTTTGGGTCTTAAGCTTCTAATTGGGGGAATTTGTTGCGCTGACTCGTTTTGGTTTGTTTTCCGAGCTTGACGTAAACGTTGTATAGTTTCTGACGCTTGTTGTGAAGTGCGTACCCTTGAGCTATCGGAATTTTGTGCCTGTACTTTTCTTTTTAATCTCTCACGAAGCTTTGCACGACGAGAAGAAAAATCATTTTCATTTGATGACTGTTTAGACGAGGTAGTGTTACGTTCTACTGTTACTGTTGGCGCCGATTCTCTAGAAGATTGCGTATTTTCCGTAGTCGGCACAATATTATCAATTGCCGATTCGGTCTGAGCAAGCACCAACCCACTGCTCATTAGACTAATACTACTTAGCCAACAAAGGCTCTGGGCACCTAGAGAGCGATGCCATAAAATTTTTGAGTTACGGGCGTTTTTGCGCTGCGTCATGTGTCCTACTGGTATATATCGGGTGATTACTTTAAGTCGTACTTTCGGAAATTTAATAAAACTTACTCTTATTTGATTCAATTTTAATTCACAGTTTTTGTGAATTACGATAGCCCAAACTGATTGTACCTGGAGGCAAGAACAAATCTGGTATATTTACTGATTTTGAATCAAAATTTAAGGTGCGAACATGGAGACATCCTGTAGATGTTACCCCAACTACAGTACCTGAAACATTCTCCAAGTACACTCTTTCTCCAATATTTGTCAATAAACTTGTGTATTTAGGCAAGAGTACATCTACTCCATCTTGGCTAAGACATTCAATACCGGATTCTATACCAAGCAAAACCTTTTCGGCGAGTATTTCAATACTATAAATTGTTTGGGGTAATGCTTTAGTGGCGCCAACGAGCCAAGATTCCATATTAATTCCAGTTGTAGGAACTGGGTTTGAGTAGTTAATACCAACACCTATCACAGCTTGAGTGATTTTGCCATGACTGATTTTTGTTTCCGTTAAAATACCTCCCAGCTTCAACTTATTCAAAACTAAATCATTGGGCCATTTAATCTCCACAGGAATATTTAAGTCTCGCAGTTGTTGAGTAATTCCCCAAGCGGTAGCAAAAGTTAACAGGTAACTATCACGTGCTTCAATATTTGGTGCTATTGCCACTGAAAGATACAAACCACCTTGAGATGAAACCCACTGGCGCCCCCACTGCCCGCGTCCTGCGGTTTGTTGTGTTGCAATTACTACCGTTCCAGCAGGCATATCTTCTTGCATTAATTGCCATAAAACTTGATTCGTTGAAGTCACACTATCATATGTATGTAGCGAAAATGACAAAAAATGACTTGAGCGCGCGTTTAAAGCTGCTTTTATGCTTCGTTTATCAACCACAGCACTTAAAATACAATCAGGACGCTTGCTAAATTAGCATAGAATTTCATCATTAAAGACTTAAACAGTTCCATTTTATAAAGTGGGCGCCTAAACTAGTGTTTTATCAGCAGTGCAAAATTAAAGAACTTACCATTGGGAGAGTGTAAAATTTCCGACTATCAAGATAAACTGAGTTGGCGTAATTTTACTTGATTTTTGGGGTAAGTTAACGATGCATGAATGGCAGTGGCGTACTTGGCAAGAATTGCCTTATTTGACTTGTAGTTTACTAGAAGCCTTTCCACATGGTTTTTTTACTCAACAGTTTGTAGGAAGACCACCGTTAGAATTAACAGATGTACTACATAGTGAAGCATCGGGATATCGACTCAAGCAAGTGCATGGCAATGTTGTCTTAACACCACAAGAAATAAGTAGTAAGTTAGCAACAGGTGGCGATGATGTTGACACAGATGAAAATTCCGCGCTTGTACATGGCGATGGTATAGCAAGTGACAACTCTTCTCAAGCAGTATGGGTAGCCAGTGCAGACTGTACACCAGCATTAATAGCGGATATAAAAACAGGCGCCGTTGCAGCAGTACACGCAGGATGGCGAGGAACATCGAAAAAAATTATACCAGTTGCAATCGGGCGCCTAGTTTCGCAAGGTAGCAAATTAGAAAATTTACGCATCGCACTTGGGCCAGCAATAGCAGGTGAAGTCTATCAAGTTTCAATACAAACTGCTGCTGAAGTAGGCGCCACAATATCATCAGAAAAAGAAGATAAAATTGTAGAAGCGTTACTAGAACAACCAAACTCACCAATACTAAACGACCTAGAACCAGGTAAAGTACGTTTGGATGTACGAAGAGTAAACGTACTACAAATGGAAAATATGGGAATAGACGCAGAACAAATAGCTATCGCACCTTACTGCACTTTTCAAACTCCCGAATACTTTTTCTCTTACCGTCGCGAAAAAGAAAAGAAAATCCAATGGTCGGGAATAGTTAGTAAATAGTTATGAGTGCTGAGTGTTGAGTGCTGAGTGCTAAGTGAATAAATTTTACGTCTTACTCAGCACTCAGCACTTTCTACTCAGCACTTTCTATTCAGCACTTTCTATTCAGCACTTTTTGTGAGCCAATATTCTATTTCTTGTGCTAACCATTCACGTTCCGATTCTGTTAAATTACTGTAGTTATTGAAATTTAGCAAAGTTATACCAGATGCTATTAACAACAGTTCTGGCTTTGATTTAATTTGCTTTAAATTTAACGTGATGTTGACGTGAGATATTGTACTTGTATCAAGAGAATACTTACGGCGCCATTTAAAGCAAAGTAGTTTATGAATTACAGTAATAGATTTTGCAGTCATTACTATCTGTGTTTTTTTGAAAAAACCCCATGCAATTAAATAAATTAAATACCCAAGTGCAGATATTTGAAAAAGTAAGTATAATACATTTCCAACTGAAATATCTGTTTGTCTTAATAATGCAAATATATTGAAAATATTAATTTCCTGAGAATGAATTCCAATGCTGAAAGGTGTAACTAGAGAAATAAGTGCAATTAAACCAGCACCAAAGCCTTTTGGTGGCATAATAATTTCTAATTTTTCGTCTGTTTTATTTAAGACAATTTCTGTACTGGATGGTTTATCTGGTAATTGCTCTTTGATAATAGCTTTTGTTCTCGGCGCCGGATTGTCGATAGCTTCGAGAGCTAGATGTGCTGATGAATATCTTTGGTCTAAACTTGGTTCAGTCATCCATTCTAACCAGTCAGCTAATTCTGGAGTGATATCAGCAAATTGGCGAAATTGAATTTGTAAGTCTTGTTGAGGTAGCTCTGTTGGATGCATTCCAGTAACTAAAAAAATTAAAGTGGCGCCTAAACTATATAAATCTGATGCGGGTTTAGTTCTACCACCAAACTGTTCAGGTGGCATATATCCATAAGTTCCAACTACAGTAATTGTGCCACCTTCTTGTGCTACGATATTTTGCACTGAACCAAAATCTACTAAATATACTTGACCAACGCTATTACCTGAACGGTTTGTAAGTAAAATATTACTAGGTTTGATATCTCGGTGAATTATAGGCGGTTGTTGGGTATGAAGATAATTTAGAATTTCTAAAATAGCGTGCGCGAGTTCTTTGACTTCTTTTGTACTAAATCTTCTTCCCGCTTCTACATGTTGCTCTAAAGATTTTGCTGCAACATAAGTTTGAACTAACCCAAAACCTTTATCATTTGGTGTATCAAACTCAAAATAATCTAAATATTGAGGAATTGCTGGATGACTAAGACTTTTTAACGTTTCTGCTTCGCGCTGGAATAATTTCAATTCTTGCCAATCAAAATCTTTCCCTAAGTATAATAGTTTGACAACTACTTGCAAATTAGATTTTAAATCTAAAGCAAGGAGGGTGCGCCTACCTGTTTGCTTACCTAACTCGCTTTGAATTTGGTATCTGTTATTTAATACTTCGTTATTCATATATATCTCAAAATACTAGTCTTCTTGGGTTTGAAAATAGCTATAAGACCTTTTACCCTTAACTTGCCGATGCTGATTCTCGTAATAATTCACAATTGACCGACTTGCAACACCCATACATAATGCAGTAATTACAGATGGTGCCACATTCCAAAACAATAAATTTTGAATAAACGCATTACCACTACCCAATCCGCTAAAAGCTCTGAAACATACAAGCGCAACAGCAGTACAAATGATAGTGCTAGTCATACTAACTACACATCGATACATATAAATATTTTTGAGTGGAAAGAAAAATAATCTTGTAATTAACGCAATTAAAATTCCATTTGCAAAACCTAAAGGAAAACCGAGCATAGCACCAATATATGCACCTGCTATAGTTCCTATACCTGGCATTATAGTTGTACTATATAATCCGGCTGTGAGTGTAACCATACCACCCCCAAACAGGGTACTACGCCATAAAGCTTCCCAAAAGAACTTTATTGAATTTACAGGTCGAGCAAGTGCGCTATCATTTTCTGCGTGTATTTTATCTATTGCTGTGTACTCATCACTTCGCGTTTGTCCTGTTAGCAAAGCTTGTAGCGCTGCCATTGGAGTTTTGAGTCTACGTTCAGCACTTGGTTCAGTTAGCCATTCAAGCCATTCTATAAATGCAGGTGTAAAGTTAACAAGCTCCGCAAATTCAAGTCGCATGTCTTTTTGCGGCAAGTCAGCAGGATGAGTTCCTGTAGCCAAAGCTATTAATGTTGCTCCTAAACCATATAAATCTGATGCTGATGTTGCATAACCTCCAAATTGCTCAGGTGGCATATAGCCATATGTACCAACAACGGTAACTGTTTTACCCGCTTTAGAAGCAAGTGTTTGCACTGAACCAAAATCTACTAAATATACTTTTCCAATTTCATCCTTTGAATTTTCGACTAGAATGATATTACTAGGTTTAATATCACGATGAATTACAGGTGGGTGCTGTTCGTGTAAATATATAAGTATTTGAAGTAGTTGTTCTGCAATATCTTGAAGTTCATCCTCAGTAAATATCCGCTTGGTTTGCATGTACTGTTCGAGCGATTGACCTTCTATATATGTTTGTACAAGCGCACAACTTCGATTACCTTCTTCGACTTCAAAGTAGTCAATATAATTAGGAATAGCCGGATGCGCGAGTGATTTCAGTGTTTCTGCTTCTCGTTCAAATAGCTTTAAGTCTTCCCAGACAAAATCGCTACTGAAACTTAGCAACTTAATAATTACCATTTGCCCAGTTTGGGTATCTCGCGCTAGTACAGTTTTCCTACCAGCTTTTTTACCCAGTTGCTTCTGTACCTCGTAGCGTTGCAAAATTCGCTCGCTCATTTGCCTATCTGTCATGTTTGTTATACAACAGTTGTATTGCAGTTTATATGTAGCTACCTACTGGCGCCGTTCCATTCCGTGTAAAGTTGTCTTAAAGTTTTGTAGATAAATACCTACCTTCGTTGAATAAGGCAGTAAAAAGTAACTGTGCAGATTGCGCTTACTAGGGATAAAAGCTTTAAATATAATACATGCCCTTTTCTTATCTGGAAGCCCGAATGTCGGAACAGCAAAATACTCAAACTCGGTTGGGATGGTCATTACAGGAACGAGACACAAATTTTATTAAATTATTAATGCCAATTTGGGAGTTGCTGTACCGCTATTACTTTCGTGTACAAACGAGTGGTTGGGAAAATATACCTAGTCAAGATAAAGTTTTACTTGTCGGGTCGCATAACGGTGGAATCGCGGCGCCAGATATGCATATGATGATGTACGACTGGTTTCGTCGCTTTGGTGCAGAGCGTCCGGTTTACGGGTTAATGCATCCCAAAGCTTGGCAAGTTAGTCCTGAAATAGGGCAACTAGCAGAAAAAGTAGGAGCAATTATCGCGCATCCACGTATGGCAAGAGCAGCACTACGTAGTGGCGCCAGTTTATTAGTATATCCTGGTGGTCCTCAAGATTTATTTAGACTACACTCACAACGTAATCAAATATACTTTGCTGGAAGAAAAGCTTTTATTAAACTAGCGCTGCGTGAAAATGTACCTATTATTCCTGTGATTTCTACAGGCGCCCATGATACATTAATTATACTTTCAGATATATATCCTTTCGTTGAGCAAATACACAAAATGGGAATGCCTTGGCTATTCAATGTAGACCCCGAAGTTTTTCCTGTATATTTAGGCTTACCGTGGGGATTAAGTATTGGACCTCTACCAAATATTCCTTTACCTGTAACTATTCATACTAGAGTATGTCCACCAATTGTATTTGAAAAGTATGGTGCAGAAGCAGCGTTAAATAAGGCTTATGTGAATGAGTGTTATGAGATGGTGGTTAGTAAAATGCAGTTTGAATTGGATGTGTTGGTAAAAGAAAATGTTGATCCCCCCCTAACCCCCCCTTAATAAGGGGGGGAACAAGAAACACAGTCTTAAGCCCTCGTTATTAAGAGAAAACAAGAAATACAATCTTAAGCCCCCGTTATTAAGAGAGAACAAGAAACACAATCTTAAGCCCCCCTTATCAAGGGGGGATTTTATTATGATTTTAAACGTTTTTGTGCTGATACCATCAACTTTTGTGCATCAGTATAAGCAGTCGTACCAGGTTTAATAGTTTTTAACTGTTTAATCAAATCTTGTAACTCTAATATATATGATTCTCTATTGGTCGGTGGAGATTGTGCCAAAGATTCAGCACGGTTATAAATATTATCTAATGTTTCTGTTGCATTTGCTTCAAGTTGCATACGGTATTGAATAACTTTAAGATTATTTTGATAGATTTTAAGCAACTTCTGTGTTTCAATATAACCAGGTTCACCCTGATTAATTCTTTCTAATTCATTTATTGCTTTATACCAAAACTGTTCAATAGCTTCCCAAGTTTCAACCGGATGCGGTGGTTTTTGTGAAGCTTTAGCAGCAGCAATTTTATCTGTAAAAATTATATTTACCGTATAATTATAATCATTATGGAACTTGATAGAGTTATTCTTAAAACCGATATATCTGATTACGGTTTAAAAGCTGGTGATAAATGTACAATAGTTCTAATATATCAAGGAGGCAAAGGCTATAAGGTAGAATTTGTCACTTTAAGTGGGGAAACTGTAGTATTTTCGTTATTTGCCGAACAAGTACAGCAATTGTCTATCGGATGGTAAAGCTCATTTTTACCCCTTTGCCCTGTAATAGACGAAAAATAATTTACTAACTTCAGGTATATGATTACTCGGATACAAGCATTCAATTATCGCTGCTTTGACCGACTTGATATTAAAGTCGATCAATATCAAGTATTAGCAGGCGCCAATGGTACTGGTAAAAGTACGTTGTTGGACATTCCTTTATTACTAGGTGAAATATTATCACGTGGTTTGGTACCAGCATTTTTAGAGTCACCTTCAATTGCCGGAAGTCCAAGGGCACAAAGTCTACAAGAGTTAGTATATTATCAACAGGGAGATTCTTTTGGATTTGCAATAGAAGCTGATTTGCCTGAAGAAATCATTATAAAATTACTTCAATTTACATATCCTGTTGTGCAAACTATAAGTAGTGAACACTCTAAAAGTATACGCTACGAAATTGAATTTAAAATATTTAATAATATTGAAATTTATGTAAGTAGTGAACTTTTGTATATAGTTCCTCAAAAAGTAACTGAACCAGAAACGGGTTGGGAAATAGGAGGCAAACGTCCACATGATTGGGTTTCTGTAATTCAGCGTAAATTTGGAGAAGCAGCTTCTGTTATACTCGAAGATAGCAGTAAAAATAGTATTGAATTAATTCTAGAACCACAAGAATTAGCGCTACCAAACGTACCACGCGATACAACTAAATTTCCAGCCACTATTTGGTTTAGAGATTTGTTAGAAAGAGGGGTTATGCGCTACGAACCTAGTTGGTCTATGCTACGTCGAGCATCTTCACCTGGTCAACCAAAAACTATTCGCAGCGACGCAGCAAATCTGCCCTGGTTAGTACTAAGTTTACAGCAAGAACAACCCGATTTATTCGATGCTTGGGTAGAGCATATTAAAATGGCTTTGCCTGATGTTATTAAAATAGAAGCAGTTCAACGTGAAGAAGACTATCACGCTTATTTAAAATTAATTTATAGAGGAAATCACGTCGTTACTTCTTCTGGTTTATCTTACGGAACACTGCATATACTAGCATTAACTATTTTACCTTATTTAGCAAAGGCACCAAGTTTAATTTTTTTAGAAGAACCAGAAAACGGTATTCATCCTAGAGCGATTGAGATTGTCATGCAATCTTTAAGTTCTATATATGATTCCCAAGTATGGGTATCTACTCATTCTCCAATAGTTTTAGCACATACAGATTTAAAATCAGTAATAGTAATGCGTGCCAGTAAAGAAAATGGCGCTGAAGCTATTACAGGAAATAGACATCCACGTCTTCAAGATTGGCAAGCCCTATTTATAAAAACATAACCAGCAAAGTTTCTGTAAAAGGATGTGTAGACCCCGCTTTTCAGACACTTTGCTACACTATGCAACAGTGGTTTCCACCCTATGAATAATAAAAGCAAACAAATATTCTTGTGGAACGGGCATCCTGCCCGTCCTAAGTCTGGTTTATTTATATTCTTCTCTGTAATCTCTGTGCTTCTGCGGTAAAAGCATATATTGCACAGGCAGGATGCCTGTGCTACGGTTAGTCCAGACGCCTAACCTACAAGCTGCATCCCCCGTTTAACCAAAGCATCAGCAGTCAACCCATTAAACGCCATCAACTCACCTGCACTAGCGGTAGTTTCCCCACGCTTCCAAGCAAAAGTATCACGCACACAATTACTGCGTAACATAATAGGTTCCAACATCGCCGAGGCGCCACCAGTAACACCAATTAAAGCATCTCCTCCAAACAACTGATTAAATTTCGCATCATCAATAAACCCACCATCAGGCTCAGAACAAGTATCCCAAGCTACATCCGAAGCACGATACAAACGACGAGGATTAATTACAGAAACAATACGACTTCCTGTACCTTGTTCTTGAAGTGACTTAGCAGCTTCGTAAACAGGAATTAATGTCATATCGCCTATTACCGCAAATACTACCGTTTTACTTCCAGCAGTTTCTTGCAAAACTACGGCGCCATTTTCTAAACCTTCGCGTGTTTGTGCAAAAGTAGTTCTAATTGCCAAAGGTGATTTACTTGCAGTAATTACAATTCCCTTATTCTTTGTAGTTAACGCCCAATCGTAACAAACCTGGATACTATTAGCATCAGGCGGGAATACAGGGAAAACGTTTCCATTACGCATCATTGAGGCAAAGTAAGCTTCGATTTCAGGACGTTGGTGAGTCCAACCGTTACGTCCTTGCTCTAAGGCGCCTGCTGTATATAAGGTAATTGTAGATGGTGTTTGGCGCCGTAATTCTGCCATTGCTTGCGTAACTGTTTGAAAAATTGGCAACCCGTTAATTGCAAACGACTCGTAAGAACACCATAATGTTCTGGCGCCCATCAATGCCAAACCCACTGCTAAACCAGCACAAGCATCTTCACTTAATGGTTCATAAACTTGACCACCAGGTGCTTGGTTATACAAATCGTCTTTGACAGGGTGATTAATTTTTAACGCTTGGTTGATATTGGCAATACCAGATGCTTCGTTACCATCTGCGTTGGTGACAAGGAAGTTTTTGTCTTTTTGTCCAACTATTCCTACTAATCTTCCCATTGCTGTAGTGGAAACTTTCGCTTCCCCACCTACTTCATATTCTTCTAAAGGTAAGGCGCCGATATCAGCTAATGGTAGCTCAAATTCGGTGACTGCGGTCTTGGATGCTGGACCACCACCTGCTTTTTCTAAGTTGGTTCTAACTAACTGCCAAACTTCAGCAGGTAACGCGCGTTCTTTAAGCGCACTTATAATATGTGGAGCATCAAGCGTATCTTTAGCATACAAGTTGTGTGACTTGGCACCACGTGCGTGAACTCCAGCACCTTTTAATTGTTTAATAATAAAGACGGTTAATTTGCCACCAAGTGCTGATTTTGCAGCTTTATCAACATTTGCTAAAACAGCCTTAGTAAACTCTATCCGTTTTGCAAACGAAAAAGCTGTACTATCAACATAATCACCAGGCTGGTTTTTATCGTCAAAGTCCTTCGCGTCAACTAATATAACTTCCTCAAAACCATTACCTTGCCAGTACGCTATCATCTCTGCGTTCGATTTAGTTGATACCATACTGTGGTGTTCTTGGCTGAAACCATTCCATACCAACACTGGTAAGAAATTTGTTACATCTGGGTACGCAGTATGAAAATGACCCATCGAACTCATAATATAAGGTTCACCCAAACCACCATCACCAACAGTGAACGGGAAAAGCTTATCACGATGAAGTAACGCTGCTGCCATTGCAAAGTGTTGCCCTTGCCCTAATGGGCCAGCTGGCGCCAGAATACCAGGAATATATCCAGAAAGGTGTCCGAGCAGTCCATGCTTCTCACGGAAACGGTCGCGTAGTTGCTGCACAGTGGAAATGCCCATATCTTCGAGCGAACGGTCGAGGAACATGGCACTATAAAAACCAGGAGCATGGTGTCCTACTTCGGTAACAATATTTTTGTGACCAAGCATGACTAGAGCAGCATAAGCTTCAGCTTGACTCGCGAAACCACCTGGGTGTCCTGAAGCTTTAGAACCAGTGACTTGTAAAGTTAAGTAACGGAGTGCATCAGCGTAGAGAAGTGTCTGGTATACTGCTGCATCATCATTTGGATCAACGGCATTACCATTTAATGCACTCTTTTTCCCATACTTATCAAATTCTGGCAGAGGTTCCCCAAAATATTGTATGCCTTCACAAAAATTGGGAACTATTGAAGTTGATTTTGGGGTTGTTGCTGTCATGCTTAGGTACCTTACAGATGCTTATTACAAATAGAAGCTTGTTAAATCACCATCGGGAGCGCTTACAAACGACCTGACTAAAACTTATGTTCTATTGGTTTTGCTTTATCCTCAATGGTGCGCTTGTCCAATTTAACAAAGATTTTACAACTTCCCAGTTACCACTTATTATTTGTTTTCCACAAGGTAATTATAAGTAAGCTTGAGGAGTACGCTTATTTGCTAGCTAGATAATACACGAAACCGAAATTTGCCATTTTGTAGCATAGGCGTCCTCAGATGTTGAGTACACGTGTTTATTTTTACCCCAGAGGCACAGAGAACACAGCGTTAAGAGAAATAAACCACATAATGAGCGAGGATTTCCCGCAGGGTAGCCACAAAGAATACGAAGGAAGAAAAAAGGAGTAACTCTCCAAAATTAATTCTTTAACCATAATAACAACACTCTAACTTTCGCTCTTAAACACAATACCAATCTGAGAAGAGCCGCACCTAAATGCTTTAGGGAAGGGAGTTCAAGGATTTTGAAGCTTATTACCCGACAACTCTATTAATTGTTGCGTAAAATATCTGAGGGGTGCTTGCCAAAGTATTGTTAGAAATATTTAGCAAAACGACCAGTATTAGAAAAACCATAATCAAGAGCAACAGATGTGATTGTTTTTTTCCCTTGAAGCAACTCCACATGAGCTGCTTCCAGTCGGCAATTTCGCATATATTCATTAGGCGAAAAACCGTAATGACGAGCAAAGGCTGCTTGTAAGGAACGGCTACTACATTGCATTGCTGCTGCTATCTCACCGATTGTGAGATTTTTTCTCAAATTTTCCCGGATGTAATCTGCTGCTTCTCGTACACGAGCAATCGAAATTTCTGAAGTTTTTGCGTTACAGCCCGTCTCAAGTCTCCGAGCGTTCACGAAGTGACTGCTATGGAGTATCGCACAATCGGAACCGTTATAAAATGGTCCCTGGACTAAGCTCGAAAAAATCGCAATTTCTAGATTTTTGATGGCAATTGGATGTCCATTGGTATCAATCCAGTTCCACAGAACCGAAACCATTTGATACAACGAACGACCATAATCACTTGTGCGGTCAAAAACTTGCACTAATTTTGGATTATCAATTTGTTTATCAAGATATTTACTGAGTTCGCTGAAATATCGACATTCGTCCACGTAAATCGATAAACAGAATTTTATACACCATTGATGACGAAAATCAAATGGTTGACGTATTTCGTGTCGGTAAAAGGAACGATGACAAGGTTTATAAAAACCTATAACCATTATGTAGAGACGTTACATGTAACGTCTCTACATAAATTAATGTTTCGGTGCCGAATGGCACTAGTTATATCTTAATAATATTGACATCGCCCGCTAATTATTACCAAGCTTATACGTTAAAATGGCTACTATTTCTTAAAACCTAAACAAAACTTAATAATTAATATGGGGTTTCAATGGCACAACAGAAGTAATACTTCTCTACATACAAGTATGAAACTTCCAAACGGTCCGCAAACTCCTGCAATTGTACAAATGCTTCAATGGGTTGCTACTCCCATGTGGTTTATGGAAGATTGTGCAAAACGCTATGGTGATATTTTTACTGTCCAGTTAAATATGCCACTTGTAATTGTCAGTAACCCACAAGCACTACAGCAAATTTTAACAGGTGATGCCAAAGAGTTTTCTGCCCCTAGTAATTTAAATACGGTGTTTGAACCGCTTTTAGGTACTAATTCTGTAATTACGGTAAGTGGTGAAACACACAAACGTCAGCGACATTTATTAACACCACCTTTTCACGGTGAACGGATGCATAATTATGCTCAAACTATTAGTAATATTACCCAAGAAGTTATTCAAAGTTGGCAAGTAGGTGAACCTGTTTGTATTCGTTCGGCAATGCAAACTATAACTTTACGGGTGATAATGCAAGCTGTATTTGGATTATATGACTCGAACCGTGCCCAAGAACTTGAAAAGGTTATTAGCGTGATGATGGACGCAGGTGGAAGTTCTCCTTTACGCGCACTCATGTTATATTATCCTGCTTTGCAACGCGATTTGGGTAAGTTAACACCGTGGGGCACTTTTTTACGGCGCCGGGAAATGGTAAACAAGTTAATATATGCCGAAATTGCCGAACGTCGAGAAAACCCTGACCCATCACGTACCGATATTTTGAGCTTACTCATGGCAGCGCGCGATGAAAACGGTGAAGCGATGACTGATGTAGAACTGCGTGATGAGTTAATGACACTGTTAAGTGCTGGACATGAAACAACTGCAACAGCATTAACTTGGGCATTTTACTGGATACATAAAACACCATCTGTAGGTTATAAGTTAATAGCTGAACTTGATAGCTTAGATAGTAGAGATTTTGATGCGATTAATAAGTTACCGTATCTAGGCGCCGTTTGCAACGAAACTCTACGAATTTATCCTGTAGGAATGCTGACTTTTCCGCGCGAAGTCAGAGAACCAGTTAATTTGTGTGGTTACGATTTAGAACCAGGTACTTATATTATGGGTTCTATCTATCTAACTCATCAACGTGAGGATATATATCCAGAACCAAAGCAATTTAGCCCTGAAAGATTTTTGGAGAAACAATATTCACCGTATGAATTTTTACCTTTCGGTGGTGGTGTACGTCGATGTATTGGTAATGCTTTTGCAATGTTGGAAATGAAAGTCGTTATAGCAACAATAATGAAGCAGTTAGAATTAGAGCTTTTAACTACCGAAGATGTAAAACCAAAACGACGAGGTTTAGTAACAGGACCCAATCAACCAATTAACATGCTCGTCAAAAGCACAACCAAAAGCACCGAAATACGTAAGTTGGATAAAACGGTAGCGTAACCCAACAAAAAGTAGCCTTACTTATGTAAAATCAATACATAAGCTATTAATCACAACCAGACATGCATTTACCACCCGCACCTAATAGTCCCAGTGCCATACAAATATTACGTTGGATATTTACACCAATGTCTTACATGGACGAATGCGCTTCTAAATACGGTGACATATATACTTTAAACTTAAATCCAAATTATCCGGCAGTATACATTAATAATCCAGATGCACTGCAAACTGTTTTAAGCAGTGATACAAAAGAATTATCATCCCCTGGTGAGTTAAATGTAATTTTTACATTTTTATTAGGCACACAATCTGTTATTACAGCAAGTGGAAAACAGCATCAACGTAAACGACAATTAATAATGCCCGCATTACATGGTGAACGAATGCGCGCGTATGCCGATATTATTAATCAAGTTACAGATTCCGTTATATCTAAATTACCAATAGGTGCCTATGAGTCGATTCGCAACGTCACGCAAACCATTACACTCAAAATAATTATGCAAGCAGTGTTTGGGTTGTATGATAGTCCGCGCGCTACAGAGTTAGAACGAGTGTTAAGTGATATTTTAGAATCTACAAGTTCACCTTTATCTCTTGCTACTGGCATTTTTCCTATATTAGGTAAAGTATTAGGCAAATTTAACCCTGCACATAACTTTGATACTTTGCGACAACAAGCAGATAAAATAATTTACGAAGAAATTCAAGAACGACGCAATAACCAAGACTCCCAAACGCGCGTAGATATTTTAAGCTTACTCATGTCCGCACGTGATGAAGATGGACAAGCAATGACCGACGTAGAACTGCGTGACGAACTCATGACATTATTAACAGCAGGTCACGAAACCACAGCAACAGCTTTAGCATGGGCAGTATATTTCATTTATAAAAACGAGAACGTCAAAACTAAATTACTCGAAGAACTTAATAGCTTAGGAAAAAATCCTGATTCAAACGTTATTTTCAAATTACCTTACCTGACAGCAGTTTGTAACGAAACACTACGAATATACCCCGTAGGACTACTTTGCTTTCCTCGTCGAGTAGAAAAACCTATATCCCTATGCGGCTATGATTTAGAACCAGGAACATTAGTTTACGGTTCAATATACAACACACACCGTCGTCAAGATTTATACCCCAACCCCGATGAATTTAAACCCGAAAGATTTTTAGAACGGCAATATTCAGCTTATGAATTTTTACCATTTGGTGGAGGCGCCAGACGTTGTATTGGACTAGCATTTGCTCAGTTTGAAATGAAACTAGTCTTAGCAAAAATTCTTACATCTTATCAACTAGAGCTTCTGACTAAAAACAAAGTAAACCCCAAACGTCGAGGTTTAGTATCTGCTCCCGACCGCCCTATCTACATGAATAGGTTATCATAATATAACTATACGCATATTATACTGCAAAATTTACTTAGTTTGAAATAAAACTAGTAAAGGATAGTTTTGATTAAAATCATTCACTGACAACGCACTTAGTATTCAAACCTGCCCCTACAAATGTTTTTATTTTTTGAGGTAGGTATAAGTTATGTTTTCCAGCAATACCGCCTATTTCATAAATCGTAATTTGTTTTTTAATTCCCTTTGGTTGCACTTGCATTTCTCCATCAACCCGCACTATTTCTTTTAGTGATTTTAAAGTATCAGCGGAAATCAGAATTTGTCCGCCTGCTGTGTACTTTTCGATACGAGCAGCTAAGTTTACATTACTACCCATCACTGTATATTTAGCATACTTTTGGGAGCCAATATTGCCAGCAATAACGGCGCCTGTATGTATACCAATACCCATTGCCAAAGATGGAAATCCTAAAATGGTTAGTTGCTTATTAATATCATTCATCGCTAATTGCATTGCAATTGCACAGCTTACTGCCTGTTCTTCAGAATTTGCAATCTCTACAGGGGCGCCGAATATCACAAAAATTCCATCCCCAATCAAATCATTTATAGTGCCATTGTACTTGTGAATGATACTCGTCATTACCTCAAAATAAAGATTGATAATTTCAACGATTTGTTCTAAAGATAATTGTTCGGATAACGCTGAAAACCCACGTAAATCGGAAATAAGTAAAGTTACAATTCGCTTCTGTCCACCTAATTTTAAGCCTTCTGGCGTCTCCAATAAAGTGGTTACTACTTCGTCGCTCAAATAACGTCCAAAAGTTTTCCGCATTCTCCTGTTGCTGTACACTGCATATGTCGTTACCGCAATTACACCACCATATAATGCCAAAATTGATGGTAGCACTTGACTCAAGTACCCACATATAAATGCAAAATAGCTAGAAGCCACACTTACACCTCCCATAATAATTAAAATTGTGGTGTAAGTTATTTCTGGCGTTATTTTTAAATTATTTTGTATCCAACTGAACATAGAAACACCTATTATTCTAAGTAAAATGCATTAGTTAAATAGTTATTTGACTAGTGGTGTGTGTCATAAGTTTTGGAAGATTGTAGTTGTAGGGTGGGCAGTGCCCACCTTACGCTCGGTACTAATTAACGAGAAGATTCATAGATAATGGCAACACCAAAGAAACAAAAGATGAAAACTGCCGCACGTAAAGCCCACTCCCACAAACTTAAACTTGAAAGTATCTGAACAATGACAGAAGCTCCAAAAACTTGAGATACTACACAGGCAATTGCAAAACCAAACAGAGTTAAAAGAAAATATTTCAGGCTTTTACAAGCCCATCGAAATAAGAAATTATGGTTGTCGGGTAAATTATTTTTCATGGCTTTGTCCTTTTGACACTTAAATAAAAAAGTAAACAATGACACAGACAGCCAGTGCTAAAGAGTGCAACTTCCAACAAAAAAGCTGGTCGCGCTTTCAGTAGAGCGCGAACCAGCATGTGATTAGTGTGTAATCCTCGAAACGCTAGTTGGATAGTTAATCAATACCTATTCAATTGTTTATGGTGTCAGCTGTGTAAGCTGCTCAAATTAAAAACTTAGAAATATAACAGGTTGTTACAGCTTCTTTCGTCGCTGTCCTCTGTAAGATATTTCGACTGTGCCGATAAATGATTTAGAGTCACAGTATTCCACTCTCACGTTGCCAAAACCACTAATTATTGCGACAACAATAACTCTAGAACGAAAAAAATCAATAGGGTTATGTAGGGGTTGCGGCAACAACAAGGTTGTCATTTCAGAAGGTGATTTTGGAAGACTATACTCAGAAGCTATATCTAGCATTTCCTTACAAGAACAGGTAATTAGGCAACCATTTGGAAAAATTATCCTTTGGTTATCTCTTCCAACTCTTTCTAGAAAGGCACAATATGAACTTCCTTCAATTAACTTGGACAAACTCTCGAAATATGTTTTTAGCGACAGTTGTGTCATAAATTTGACGTTGCCCTTGCCAGAGCGAGTATAACTCACCCTTATGGCTTATTTTTTAGTATATTAGCGTACTGCTATTTATTTTGCAACTATGCTAGCTTATTCGTTAATTATGTCTGTTTATCATAGCATAAGCTGGTAAAAAAAACTAGCATGTTCGTTTATTGTTGCCTATAATTGCAGAATATACCTTCTTTAACCGTTACCGCAATGGCCAAACCCTCCCTAAAAGTTTCTCAACAAGGACAAAAGCTTGCACACGAGGCTTTTACTAAGAAAGGATTTACGCAGGAGTCCTTAGCTGCTACACTCGGTTGCAACCGCTCTGTTATCAGCAAGTTTTTCAGTGGTGAGAACGTCTGGGAAAAGTACTTTACAAGCATTTGTGACTCGTTAGGCATTAACTACAAAGAAGTTTCATACGGATATATTCCCCCTGAAGTTAAGTACTCTGTTGACAAGGTACGCAATAAGGTCAGAGAACTTACCCAAGAGTTATGCGGAACGATGCGTATATTGGATATGACACAACCAATTGAGTTAAGTCATATATATACTGATGTCAATATTTTGGAAAAGTTGACAGCACTTAGACGCAAAACAATCAACGAATTGCTCTCTGAATGTGGATATGATGATTTTGACAGGTTTGGATTAGGCAAAGTTGTAGAAAAGCGAATTTTTGGAACAGAAGCAGTAGAAAAATATAAAAAGTTAATTGTATTAGGAAAACCGGGTGCTGGGAAAACTACTTTTTTAAGATATCTAGCAATTCAATGTAATCAAGGAAGTTTTCTCTCTAACCTTGTGCCAATTTTTATTCCTTTGAAATATTTTGCTGAAGACCCAAACCGACCTAGTTTATTAGAATATATTAGTCAGCAGTATTCTGGATGTGATGTTACAGAAGACGAACTAACTGAGTTATTTAAGCAAGGTTCGGCTCTCATTTTATTTGATGGATTAGATGAGGTCAGTACTGAATATCAAGAATATACATTAAAAGAAGTTAGAAGTTTTTCTAGAATATATTTCGATAATCATTTTGTTATTGCTTGTCGTATTGCAGCATGGGAATATACATTTGATAAATTTACAGAAGTTGAAATAGCTGACTTTGATGATAAACAAATTAATGAATTTACCAAAAATTGGTTCAAAAATAAGGATATAAAATCAGATGAGTTTATTCGGCGCCTAAAACAAAATAACCGTGTCTACCAGCTTGCGGTTACTCCTTTGTTACTAACTCTTTTATGTCTAGTATTTGAAGAATCTGGCACTTTACCACATAATCGTTCAGAATCCTATCACGAAGGATTAGATGTTTTATTAAAAAAATGGGATGCAAAGCGAGGAATTAATCGAGACCCAATCTATGAAAAGCTATCATTGAAGCGCAAGAAAGATTTACTCAGGCAAATTGCTTATAGTAGTTTTGAAGAAGAAAAATATTTTTTTACAATTTTAGAAATTAAAAGTATTATTAAGAATTGTATTAGCAAAATTATAAATCAAGACGACGATTCAAATATTTCGCAAGAAGAGATTGAAAAGCTTTTAAAGTCTATGGAATCTCAACATGGTATTATTATTGAGCGAGCCAAAGGAATTTTTTCATTTTCTCATTTGACTTTCCATGAGTACTTCGTTGCTAAAAGAATCGTGAGCTTAATTCCTCAAAAAGAAGAAGATTGTAACCCATCAGTTAGTAAAGACAATCAAAATTCACAAAGAGTTAAAGAATTAAGAAAACTAACTGAGCATTTAACCAATTATAAATGGAGAGAAATATTTCTACTAGTAGCAGAAATTTTACTTGATACTAGTGAATTATTTAAATTAATGCAAGAAAAAATTAATAAAATTTTAGATGGAAAAGAACATATACAACAATATGTAAGAAGCGTAAATAAAAGTTCTCAAGCAATGCTAGGCTTATTTGTAATGAATAGCAATCTGGAGACTAAAAAGTTTCAGGCTGCTGTACGTGCATTTTTTTTTGATATCGATTATGATATTGATTCAGAAAGAAAACTTTGCTTTTTATTAGAACCACGTACTAAGTATTTAACTTGTGGTAATTGTTTTACCCGTATATTTAAAGATATTAATAGTTTGGAGGAAGGAGTTATTTTAGCTCAACAATACGATAACATGGTAACTGATTCAAATCTTAAAATAATTAATGCAAAATCTGCTGATCAAATTATGAGAATAGCTGTTAATTATGGCATTCAAACTAAAAGACTTCTCAGAGATAATAAAAATGAACTAGAGGAGATTAAGCATAATTTTTTTGAAGAAGAGAATTTTGAAGAAGATAAATTGAAGCATGGTGCCAACGAAGTGAGAAAAATTGCAAGTAAAAAACTTTTAGCTCACCAGCTACTAGGAGTCAGCTTTAAAGATTTTAGTAAGGAAGACCAGCAAACACTGAAAGACTATTATTATGCAAATAACTTATTAATAGATTGTTTGCTTCAAACAGATTGTGTTACAAGTAACCAATTACGTAGTGAAATCTTTGAAACATTATTTTTACAGTAATCCAAAAACTAAAATACTAATCTAAATACCATTAAATACACAAGTGAATACAAAAAACAATCTATTAATTAACTTGACCGCTGCCGAAAATATACCCACACTATCACAACAAGTTGGTTATCTTGTATCTGATAAGCATCAAGCACTACCTTTATCAGAGACAATACTTAATAAATTAAATCGAGACTTACCAACAATTCTACATGCAGCATTTCAAGACGAAGATAAAGCAGCACTGTTAGAAGTTCATAAAACCCTTCACACTATTTATGAAATAAGCTTTAGTCATCCCTTATCATCAGTTTGCTTACACGAACATAGTCCTTGGTTATTGACAATTCGTAATCAAATTGAAATTGCATGGCTAAATTACGAAATTCCACGCATTCAAAAACAATTACCTTCCAATTCTGAAGTAGAAAACCCAAAATTACTTTGTGATTGGTTTATTGAACAGGCGCTTTTGGAGTCAAACCTTGATAAATTTGTATTAGAATTTTTAAAAACCCAGGCATCCATTGAGCAATTCAATATATTTATACTTTCAGATGCGACTTTAAACTATCGCTTTTGCGACGCTTTAGCTCTATCATTACCCTACTCTTCAGAAAAAGTAAAAGCAGAAATTGCTCAAAATATATGGGATGAGTGTGGTCATGGAATACCTGAGAAATCACACGTTAGACAATTTGCGCGGATGCTTACTGAACTAGGTTTACAACAACCAACATCACCTATTTGGGAAGATTGGCGCCCATATGCAGGTCATAATATATACTTTTGCTTTGGTTTGAACCGGAAACATTACTTCAAAGCAATTGGAAATTTAGCAATGCCTGAAATTTTCGATTCAAGTCGCAATCGTAAAATTGTTGCTGGTTTAGAGCGTTTATATTCAGATGCGCGGGTAAAATGCGAATATTTTTATAACCATCTAGAAGCAGACGAAAAACATGGTTTAGATTGGCTGAATAATGTAATTACTCCCATCGTTAACTCCGAACCATTGGCTGGAATTGAATTAGCAATTGGTGGCGCCATTCGTATGGAAACAATGAGACGCTATAATGAGTATCTAGCAGACAGGTTTGGCTTATTGTAATATAGTAAAATGCTTAAATAACATAACATAACCAAAATTTTATGAAATTATTATGGCAAAAATTCAAAAAACAACGATTTTTCAATACTTTCAGCTATCTTGTCCTAGATAATGCTCAAAATATGCTTATTTTGATAAGGTTAGGTACCAATTTGAGCCTTTACAGAGTACATCAGTTCTAACTTAGTACATTTAAAAAATGCTCATTAGATGCTCAAAAAAGCATTTTATCAGCTAAAAGCCCTATAAATATGGGTTTTTATTAGGCTCAAAATGAGTTGGTATTAGCAAATAGCGTTAGATAGTTTGCTGTCTATATAATGTGGCAGTTGAACAGCAAATTTTTAAAATCATTTCTTAAATTAAAAGTTTTTGTGGGGGTCAGTAGCACGGGAAGTTGCCAACCGAATTTTGACTCCAATCGGGGGAGGCGCATAGCAACCTCAAAAATATTGGAAAAATTTTCTAGGCTGTAACGAAAGAATCAGGGTTTCGGTCGATAGGGTGGGGTAGCGAGTATTTATAAAAAAAGATGGCATCTTTGATGCCATCAATGATGGCATCTATTTTCACAGCTACCTACTCTCTCAAAGTAAGGCGACTCAATTTACCAACTCAACCGCTAAAAAACTACCAACCTACTGCTTTTTTTCTTGCTCTTGACTATTGATTAACTTCTGTATGAAATCTCTTAGTTTTTCCCTGTAGTCAGGGATGCTTGTAAGCGCGTCGTAGTCGGCTTGTGTCACTCTAATTGATATTGTCTTTTCTAAAGGGGTTTCTTTCTTGGGTAATGGCATTGTAAAGTTTTGTAACAATAGCTTGAATTAATACGTTTGCATATACTTTCATAAAGATAAGGAGGGGTCAAGTTTACCAGGCTAGCACCCCTCCCCTCTTATCACGGAACAGTACCATGACAACTTATATTATGAACGATTTGGAATCGACAACGCTTAAGCGCTCTCAGTATTTGTTTGCCACACTTGAACAACTTAAAATCCTCGGTAAGTTGTATGGCATTAAAGGCGCGGGTGAAGGGTTACATAAAGTTGATTGGGTAGATAACTTAATGTTATTCATGCCTCAGCCAGTAAAAATATGGGATATTGGGTTAATTCACAATGATTCCCGTATTTGCCTAGACTTGGTACTTAAGGGTGATGACATTTTCACAGCAATCACAACATTCAATAATCCTGGTATTATTGAGCGCGCTATTATCGGTCGATTGATAGAGCTAGGAAGTGACTGGCGTGATTATCACTTTTTCCCACTAAATAAAGAAGTATCCGAAGGGTTTAAGCAATCTTATAAATCTTTGCTTCCTAACGAGATACACGCACTTGATAAAGTTTGGTCGATTTACAGGATTAAAAAGCTTGTCAATGAAACCGAATTTTTATTAACTAAATACTGGAATATAGAGAAAACAGGCAATGATGGTTAATAAGTAAAAACAAAGGGGTGCTAACTACACCCCTTTTTTATCGCCTATTCACATTAGTACTACTGAATTACCTAAAAAGGTATATCAACATCATCAATTAGCTCATCCAAAAACAATTGCCAATTACCTTGTACGCTACGCTCTACCATTTGCATTTCACCTTTGTTGATGCTCGATAAGTAATTGGTTAGCTGATTAAAAAGCTCATCAGATAAATAAATTTTTACAAGTGATGCGTGTTTAGCCTTGGATGTTGTGATGCTACCTATCAAGCCAAGAATGGCATTACCTATTGGTCTGTTTATCTGATGAGTTAAAAGATAAGGACAGAACTTTTCAGCGTTGTTGATGTTCAAGTTTCTTTCAATCATTACATTGCCTTTCCTTTTAGTTCAGATAGAAACTTTATATAACTACCTTTTGTAACCGAATTTAACATTGATATTTCTTTATCGGATACTTTTTCAAGTGCTTCGATTATTTGATTTAATTCTTCATCTGTTAACCACATACTTAACCAAATATTTTTAGACTTGTAAGCGTTACTAATGCTATCTGTCAAAGATTCAATCAATTGCTTTTCTGGTTTATCAAATTTGTAATTCCACAAAAAAGGAATAAATTTATTTGCATTGTCATAATCAACTAATCTTTTAATCATTACTTATTTACTCCTAACTCACTTAACATTTGATTCCAACTACCTTGTACATCTTTCTCAACTTCTGCCATCAAAGTTTTATCAAGGCTATCTAATATTTCAACTAAATGGTTATACTCCTCTTCTTGTAATCCAATAACTAGTTTATTTTGGTGATACTTTCTGCATTGTCTTATGTGGTACGCAAGCATCCTAACGTAATGGTTATTTAGCTTATTACCAAAAGGGTGTGATTGCAAAAACACACAAAATTTCAATGCATTATTCAAATCAAAATTCTCGACAATCATCTTGTTAACCATTGCTTTGTTCATTTCAAGCTACCAAATAATTGATTTAATTATTGTTGCAATAACATAATGAATTAGGTCAAAAATTGATTAATTTAATTTATTTGTTGCAACAATAATATCTAGCGCAAGCAAAAATTTTGCTTGCCTTAAACCAAGCGAGTATTATCTTTCAGCCATTGTTCTAGCCCTTCATTTAATTCACTCAAAAACTTACTCCAGTCACCATGCACAATTCGTTCTACAAAATGTATTTGTGATGTGTCGATATTTTCAAGGAAATAAATTAAGTTTTGAAATTCCTGAAAAAACAATGGTACCTCAATATAATCTAACCGTGCATTTGCAG
Organism: Calothrix sp. PCC 7716; assembly: GCF_019977735.1. Taxonomy (GTDB): domain Bacteria; phylum Cyanobacteriota; class Cyanobacteriia; order Cyanobacteriales; family Nostocaceae; genus Dulcicalothrix. The sequence continues at coordinate 4,994,652 of NZ_AP025018.1, forward strand.
CATTAACCAATGAAGGTACAAAAACATCAATTAAAGCCATAAACTCGTTATCAGCTTGCTGCATTTCAAGAAAATCTCTAAATCTAATAGCGTTCTGAACATCAAGCTTTAATTTAATCATCCTATTAATTCCCTGACAATTTCAATTAACCTATCTATTGTTAACAAGCTAAAAAACTTTGCTACATATTTTTTTTTACCTTTGTAATATGCATACACACCTGTAGTGGTAGTAGAGAAGTTAACAATATTTTCTAAACAATAAACAGAAAAGTATCCGTTGTATTGCATTAAGAAATTCCACTCGTCACTACCAAAATAAATATCAGTACCCAGTACTCTAGCTTCTTGCTTTGAAATATTTAAATTCACATGAATTGTACAAACATTTTGACTTTTCATATTAGCTTTAATTCCCTTAACGTAATTTGTGCCATATCAATAGAAGTTAAACCACGAAAATCATTAATGTTTAACACTCTACCTTTGGTACCCAACATCACTACACAAAAGTTACCATAAGCAACTTCACCATTTTTAAAGTTACAAGTCATTTTAGTGGCGTGTTTATCGTAAACAACTGCTTGTGTTTGCCAGTTCAACACATTGGTTAATACCTCTAACTCAGCTTCTACACCTAACTGACACGCTGTTTTTATCCATTGAACATCTAAAAACTGAGGACAAGGTATTATCCTTGGTAAATCTTCTTTGGTTATCCTAACAAGATAACTTCTATAAAACTTCTTGTTCATCGTTTAACAATTCCTTTTCAACGTAATCAGCTATTAACTTAAAAGGTAAATCGTCTATGTCATTCATTTGTATTAACCTTCTTGCAAGTTTGATGGGTACACCAAAGTCTTGCAGCATTTCTGTTGATGGATACTCATTCTCTACTCCTATTAACTTTTCTTCGTCATTTATATATCTTCGTTTAACTGTAGAAAACTTCCACTCTGGATGTACTTCTACTGCTACTCCCATACAGCAATAGCCATTATCAGTTTTTAATTGACATGTGTCTTGTTTGTATTTACCGCTACGTAAAGCATCTACCCATTTTTTAACTAACTCTTTTTGTTGTTCGTTCATGTTTGCTCCCATCCTTTAACAGTTAATTTCCAACCTAAAGAACTCATTAATTTATTAACGTCTTTAGTCCTAGGCGTAATATCTAGCTTTCCTTCATTTTGAAGACTAGCTAAATAGTCTTTAACTTTTTGTGCTGCAATAATTATCTTTTGACCTTCTAACCCATTAGCTACTAACAATTCATTAGCTTTTAACTGTGCGCCTGCCTCTTGCTCAATCAACTTTTTCAAATGGCCTATAGTAGCTGTTCCTTCTGCTAAATAATTAACATTTACATAATTCCAGTATTCCCCTATGTGTTGCACAGCCTCTTGTATGCTTTTCCAAGTACCTATCAATAACCCAGTAACAACTAAATCAATGCTTATAGTCCAGTTAGCAGATGTAATAGTATGAGGTAAAGTAAAAGGTTTCTTGCCTTTTTTAGTTAACTGTTTCCTCCAAGCTACATAGTCCTGACAATTAGTTTTATCATTCCAAAATACAAAAAACTTTTCCTCAAATCCCTCCCAAGATATTGATTCAAACGGTATTCTGTCCATGTTTATGTCTATGCCGTCATATTCCCTTCTTTCTTCAGGTGAGAACTTTTCATACTTTTTATGAGGTATTAGAATAATTCTTCTAATTAACTCTGAAAATTCTGGTACCAAATGAATAGCTGAGACAGAACTAATAATCTTTGGGCAATAAACATAGTAATCAATGTTAGTACCATCATTATTAGCAATGCTAATTTTATCTGTGTTTCTGTCGTAACCAAACAACAACATTTGATAAATCTTTAAATCACGCTCTAATGTTTCTGTGTGTAAGTTATCCCAACATAAAATAGCTCCATCCTTTTCAAACTCTTTAGTAATAGGGTCAATCCACCGCATACCGTTAATATCATTTCTGATTCCCGCAAACGTAGTAGTAGGTGTTAATAATGTTTTTTGACCGTGTAACCTAGCTGCTATCTTTGCTATTTCTGACTTACCACTACCTTCATCGCCATAGCTAAAAAGTATTCCGCATTTAATACTCCACTTGCTACTAATCATCATGTAAGTAGCTGCTATGGGTAACATTAATGCTTTATTAGGAATAAAGACAGATTGCTGAATGATGTTAGCTAAGTTTTGATAATGGGATAAACTTTCATCCCATGAATCCTCCCAACTGTCTAAAGTATCCCCATAAAAATCCCTAGGATTTAAATAGGGCACTCTTTCATTGGTGTTATCGCTGTCAGTAATGCCCATATTCTCTTAAATTATTGCAAAGTTCTAATTGCTCACTAGCTAAAAAGCATTGTAGCCATATCTAAAATCTTTTGTGCTTCTGGTTCCATTGTGAGGGTAACAATGATATCAGACAATGACTTAAATTCTCTTGAAGGGTAATCAACTTTTAACTGATTACAAATAAATGTTAATCGGTCATTAATTTTTTCTAGTTCGCTTTGAGCTTTTGCACCATTACCACCCCATGATTTTTTCTCTGGTAGTTTTAGCGCATCCACCTTTATGTGTTTTGGTTCATCTATTTCTTTTAAAGAAAGATAGCTACTAACCATACTTTCTTTAACAACATCGGGTAATGGTTCACCGTTCAACTGTTTACCAGTAACTAGCATATTAATAATATTGCTAGTTTGTAGTTGCATTGTACCTGTGTACACATCACTAAAATCTAACTCTCCTAAAAGTTGACACATCAATTTTTCAATCATTGACTGTTCAACATCAACTTTAGCTTTTGTTTTTACATCGTACTTTTGGTAATTTTTTTTAGCTAATTTAAAAGTAATTAACTGAGGAGTAAATTTAAAATCCTTATCTCCTACCTTAATTAAATCAGATGCATCCGAAGCATAACCAAATACATAAATAAAATCGTCATCACTTTTAAATGCTACCTCGTCAAATTTAATCAAAGAATTTAAATTTGCAAAATCAGTACAAGCTAAATTACTGTACTCACTACCTTCACTAGGGGTGTTGTACCAAAATGGCATTGTAATTACTCCAAATAATTGTTTAAAGAAAATGACATAAACAACTTAGTAGCTTTATTGTTTATATCAAAGCAGCAGATAGGAAAAACTAGACCATAGTTACATGAATGGTTTTATCGCTCTTTTTCGCAAACTGTAACTTTTCAATATTTTTAATTGCATTCTCAAATGGTATTGGGTGAATTTTTTTACCATCTTTAAATGCAACAAATATATCACCATAGCAAGGTAAGTTTTTGTGGTAACATGTTGGCTTTTCTTTTTCGTCTATAGCGGTTGCTCTACCAAATAGATAAATATCTTTTTCTAGCATTGCTAATTCTGCTACGTCGTTTTTGTCTCTTATTATTCCGCTAACTTCTGCCATATCGGTACCAGCAATTAATATTACATTAGCGGTAGCACTAATTTTTACATAAAACCAACCAGCTTTTATGTTGAACTGATACAGTGATTTTGTTTGAGAAAATGAAGCTTGTAGTTTTTCTTGAATTGATTGCTTAGGCATTGTTTTTAGTTCCTTTTAATTGATTAAGCTGGTGGATAAACCATTACACATTCGTAATGTTGTGAAATATTGGTATTAGCTAAAAAATCAATAACTTCACTTAATGTTAATGCTGCAACTGAATTGTTAAATTGTTTACCAACAAATACAACATCAGAATAGCGATTGCTACCAAAAGTAAAGGTTAATTGAGATGTTTTGCTTTCATCTGTATCAACAAACAAAGTATAATCCATATTTGTTGAATTTAATTTAAAAGCATTAAAACCAAGCGGAAAAGTTGACATCATTCGTTCATGTGGCATAAAACCACCATCAAACGATAAAGGCATTACTCGAATACATGCATTATCTACATCAAAAAATATGTAGTGTTTAGTTTTTGCATATTCTAGTAATATCCCTTTTTTCTTTTTCCAGTCAAGCATTACTTTTTGCAATGGAAACCCTGGCTCTTTTAATGGGAATAATTCAATTAACGTAAACTCCATTAAATCTTTAATTGTTACTGGAGTAACAATGCTTGTTTGTTCCAAAATAAAACCTCTTTAATCTTTGATAGTGGTTGTACTTTAATTGTTGTACCCGGTATGCTCCATTCACCTGAATAAGTTGAACCAATTACGTAAAGGTTATTAAAAATGTCAGGATGAAACATTTCTAGTATGCGAAGCGTTTTACAGAATCCTTCTTTTGCAAGGTTATCAAGCAACCATTTACCTTTAGCTTCAATGTAATAAATGGTTTTACCTTCAGTAACCTTAAAGTCTATGTCCCATGTCCACTTTTTAAATGGTGGTTTTGCTGGTAAGACGTTAATTATGTGTTGACGTTCTATTGCTTTCTGGGGAAATAAATTTAACAGTTCATTGTAAACTTTAAACTCTAACAAGCTATCCCAGTATTCACACTGATTTATTCGGGTAACTGGCACGTCTTTTTTTAAATAATAACGTTCGCCTAGCTTGGGGTCAAACCAAAATGATAAGTTATCAATTGGTTTACTGTACTTTGTTTTGCTTGATGTATTCATCCCACGCAAGTTTAACTATGGTTTCTAATTGTTCGTATGAAGTAACAGAAAGTTTTTTGATTACCTTGTGAATAAACCAGTAACAAACGTATTCAATATCAAAATAAACAGCTTTTGCTACTTTCTCTCCGTCTGGTTCATCTCTTAAATGTTTGGTGGAATATGTTGTATACCCATTGGGCATGAGCATATTAGGGTGAAGATTAAAAGCAAGCGCACTTCTTTTAAAATCTTTCCATGAGTATGTTGACATTTCTAAAATCCCGTGTTAGTTCCTTCAAGCTTTTTAGTAATAAGTTAGAGTGTCAGGTATTTGTAAAAATAGATGGCATCTTTGATGCCATCAATGATGGCATCTATTTTTTTATCTACATGCACACCCAACCTATCCCCATCAATCAACAGTCAATATGTACTAATTCGTACAAATTGCTGTTTTTTCATTTAACCAATCACGTATAGTCACAATTGTTATGCTTTGTAAATTTTGTAGTCCCCGTTTGCGTTAATTTGTAAAAAGAGATTAAGGGTATCTAAGTAAGTAGTGCAGGTCTAATATTACGTATCTAAGCTGTAATCCTTACTAGATAAGCTTTTCGTTGCGTCAACCTCTTTTTAGAATCAACTTAGGTAACTGTATAAAAAAAACAACGGTAGCAACTATTTGTTACATAACTTTACAAACTACTAATTACCAATGCAGATGTACTAACAGTAATTATCTATTGCTCCCCATCTTCATCACCCCTTCTCAATGCTTCTGCAATAACCGCATCGCAATCTGCTGGCTTTTTGTCCACCCATAAAGCCACTCTTCTTGTTTGAGTTCTTTTGTAAGTACCGCTCATGGTAGTCCGAGCGTTCATAATCTTTTCTCTGTTACTTTCGATAATTATTTTTTCTGAGTTAAGAATAGAAAAATAAGCGGGATACATTTGGGTAGCTTCTTTATGCAATCCCTGGTCAGCCGCTCGAACACCTTCTTTTTTTTCTTCAGTAATAGACAAAGTTTTTATTTTTGCATTAGATAAAGTAAGCAACTCTTTTAACCTTTTTTCTGCAATCTCGGCAGAAGCACCATAAATACTCATTTCTCTACCATTATTTAAATTAGCTCTTGCTTTAAACCTTCCCCACTGATAACCATTAGCACCACCAGCAGCATTTTTAATTGCTTCCCATTTTAAAGCTCCGGGTTTAACATCTGGAATATTATAAATAGCTTTAATTATTTTGTTTTGTTTCTTACTGTAATAAGGTGGCTCTTTTTTAGAAAAATAAGTAATACATAACTTAGTGGTTAATGGATTTGCTCGTACATACTCAGGTACGGGCATAGCCACAATATCACCTATGTCTCTATTTTCAATCATTTGAAAAATACCAATAAGTAACGTAATTACTGGTTTTAAAGTTTCTTCTGTTCCCGACAAAATAATCTCTTCCATACTTACCACTGAAAATTAATTTCTACAGTCCATATTAACTCTTCTCTTGGTTTCCAGTAATTCTTTTTTGTATAAGAAAATTGCCTGACTTCCACATACAAGTCAAGCAATTGTAATTTATCGGGAACTAAAATTATTTGGTTTAACTGATTAGGATATAACTTTTGAAAACCTACTAACCCTTCTAACCTAGGAGCATAAAATCTTAAACCACCATAGCTTCGCAAACTACTGTTGTTATCCCAATCATTCCAATTAGTGTTATAAATTAACTGTATTTCACGCGGTTCATTTAATTGAACATCTAACCTTGTCCATTCTTTAGTAGGTGTTAAACTACCAGCAGGTATCCACATAGCTATATTCTTCTAGCTCATCTTCTTCATTATCTTCTATAGCTACATCATATTCACCGCCATTTAAATATTCTTGTAATCTTTTATAACTTACAGGTTCAACCATTCCATTTTCAATATTTTTTATCCAAGAATAATCACCCGTCAACTCATGCCTAAACTGCATAAATAATGACGGGTTATTAAGAGTTTCTTGGTACTCATAATCACCCGGCAATATTATCATTTATGTCCAACCTTCTGGCAATGCGTCTTCTTTGTTGTAAGCAACAAAAGTTTGTATTACTTGTGTTCTACCATTAGCAGTAGTGCGCTTACGAGTGCGTCTTGGTCGATTCAATCTACTAGTTACACCAAAAAGTAAATTTTCAGGTTTAACTGTATCGCTAGGCGTATAAACTTCGATGCCTAATGCAGTTCTTTCAGCTTCAGTAATTACATTAAATTGATATAATGGCATCCTCCAAGCAAAGTTGTAAGTTGCTGTACTACCTTGTGAGATACGTGCTTCAACTAATACAACTTTTGCAAATCTAGTAGTACCAAACGTTGCTACTTTTCTAGGTTTAATTTCCCAACCATCAGCCCTAGCCGTTGCAATACTTCCAGCAGCAATAAAACTTTGTTCATAGCCTTTATTAGTTGTGCCAAAAAACTTTTTAGCTGTAGCTGGCTTAGGTGAGTTAATGCCAAAAATAGTAGTAGCTAAATTTGCCTCAGTAACAGCTACATGACCTAACGCTGTACTAGTTGCTTCTGACACGTCAGTATTAAAACCGTGTAATACGTCTGCATCGCCTGGACATGGTACCGCAACCTGTCGTCTATCTCCATAAGGCATAAAAAATAAAACCTCTGTAAATGTGTACTATAGCCACATTAACTACACCTTACTTAATTTGACAAGGGGTAAATCTTGGTTACAACCCTAGGGTTGTAGTCTTTTTTAGATTTTTTTTCTGATTAGGCATTTTTTGAGCATATATTGCTACAGTTAGAAACTTTTAGCTACCGTTGCTAAGGATAAAGCTACTAGTTAGTTTATAAATACTGGTAAGCATAGGTAGCAAACATGACAGTAGTAACACCTGGTAACGGAGCCTCGTTAAAAGCAAGTAAGGCTGAAACTCAGATATTAGAGTTATTAACATACATTAAGTTAATGGAATTACAACCAAGTAAAAATCCTGAGAATAAAACTAACGTTAGTATCAGCTACAACCTTGGGACACAATTAGCAAACATGACATTTAGTATTGACGCTACACCAGAAATTAATAACTTGGGTCAAATGGTAAGCGTGGCAAAACCATATTTACAAAACACTGGGTTTACTTCTGGTAGTGGTGGAACATTTGTTAGCTCTACGCCTGAAGCTTATTTATTAGAGCTATTATCTTTTATTCAAATTAAAGAAAGTGATTCAACGAAAAATACAAATAATGAAAACAACGTAGCGTTTACTTACGATGTTGATAGAAGTATTTTTAGTGGTACTGTAACGTTACCTATCGAAGTATCATTACAAGATGATGGAACAGTAAAAGTAACAGCCAAAGAATACTTGAGAGATTAACATGCACTCAGCAAACATTGTTAAAACTATTAACGTAAAAATAAATGCTGGCAGTAATAATGAAATAATTTCATTATTTGACAATTCATTAAACGCTTTTAATGACACAATAGCTAAATCAGCTTTTGTTAAAAACTTAAAAGCGTTTAGTAAAATCAGTAGTTTACCAGCAGTTAGATTGCCAAACTTTAGGTTAGAAGATAGTGAATCTGAAAAGCTTTATAAAGCGTTAGATATAGAGTTTGGTTCACCTAGAAAGCAATTAGATATATTTATTGGCAGTACTGGTGATTGGTCACAAATTGGAAGTATTAGTTTATTAAATCCTTCTGGCTATCCTTATAGAATGTATAACTTATTGGATTTTGCAACAGATGGATTAGCGGCAGAGTTAGAAGACGGTAAAAGCATAGGAGTGCAAATAGTTGATGTAGGTTATGGAGTGTTACAAGGTACTGACACGATTACTATTCACGGTAGTGTTACTCAAGAATACGTAATGCCTGAAAAAAAAAATAAAGTAGCGTGTACTGCTATTAATAAAACAATTACGAATGTACCTCAAGTAATTGTAGCTGCAAATGAAAATCGACAGTATGTAATTTTACAAAACACAGGTAGTCAACCTATAACTATAAATTTTGGATTTGCAAATGCAAGTTACCTAGAAGGAGTAATTGTTAAACCAAGTGGATATTATGAATTTACTACTAAGAGTTTTCCTTTCTTTGATAATATTTATGCTGTTGCTGATATTGATAACAGCAGTCAAATATCAGGAAGTGAATGTAATTACGAGTTATTGTAAAGTTGCAAAATCATTATATGTTGCTTTCTGAAATTAATGATTTATAATTGACAATGTATAAACTTAGGTTTGTTTACAAAGGATAGATAATGTTTTTGCACAATCCACACCAAACAGGAGATTTTTTAGGTCAACCTGAACAATATCCAGCAATTTTTTCCACAAAAGCTACATTAGTTACGGTTAATAGCACTGATTTTGTACAAATAATAGATGTAAATCCTGAAAGGGGTAAGTTATTAATATGGAATAAAGGTGAAAATGATGTCTTGATTTCTCATTATGATTATGCTGCTACAGAACCAACTGCAAATGAAGCTGGTTCGTTAATTCTAAAAGCAGGTGGTTTTTTCTCTGATAACTACCCAGCTTTTACAGGATTTTATTATGCAAAAGCAATTAGCGGAACATCGACTCTATCTATCAGAGACTTTTTGTTAACTCTTTATTCACCAGCAATGAATTAAAACAATAATATGGATATTGAGAACCCGGTCATTAAACAAGAGTTTATTAAAAAATGGAGAAGTGAATTTGGAGGAAACACTTTTGAGAATGATTGGGCAATACTTCAGTTAGGTACTAATCAATTTGTTACTAACGAACCTTCAGAGTTAAAAATTAGGAGTGGTGTTATTCCTAATGCACAAACAATTATTTTAAGTAAAAAAACTTTTACTATTCCGTGTAGAGTATTTTTTATTTATTATTTAACGCAAAGAATTGCTAATCAATCTTTCTTTTTAGAGGTTGTAGACGATAGTGGGAGTCATTACGCTAGGTTTAATCTATCTGGTACTAGCAATACTTCTGCTATCGGTCAAACTGCAAATAGTTGGATTGTTAGTAATGATGCGTCATTAACTATTCCTAATTCTTCATTATATTCATGCTTGGAATTAGATTTAGGAATTGATGAATTAAAGTTTGTTTCTAAAGCAATAGATTCTATTGTAACCAGAAGTGTTTTAGCGATAAGAAATAGGAAGTTACCTAATCCTAATTTAGAATATTACATTCGAATAAGAGTAGCAAACAACTCAACACCTCCATCTAGCAGCACTGATTTATTTTTAGATAGTGTGTCTTATCAATCTTATGAGTTAATTAGTGCTGATATTTATACATCACGCAATAGCCAAAGCATTAGCGAGTCTTTGCCTGTAGCTGTTGTTAATCAAGCTAATATTAGTGGTTCAGTAAACATTGCTGATGGAGGACAAAGCGTTCAAGTTACTACTGCTAACCTTGCAGCTAATGCTACTTTTACAAGTGGCTCTAATAACGCAAATGGTAGAAACACATTAACAATTACTATAGTTACTAGTTCACCTGGGACACTTTATGTTGACCAAAGTATTAATGGTAGTACGTGGTTGTTTTATCCTGGGCTTGAATGCGTAGCAGGTGTTAATACTTTTGATGTGTATTTGAATATTTCTTCATACAGAATAAGGTACATAAACGGAAATACAGCAACAAGTAATTTTGCAATTTACACAAAAGGGAAAATATGAATATAAATCCTTATGCGAGGTTAATTGAGTATCAAAATTTAACTGAAGACTTTAAAATGCCACATCAAGTGTATGGAGGATTGAGTAAAGAAGTAATGCTTGAGAAATACATGAAGTTAACCAATAAACCGACGCATTTACTTGAAGTTAGGTATATATACCCAGGTTGGTAACGAAAGAATCAGGGTTTCAGCCATTTTAAGGCGTCACTTTAGCGTAGTAGGTAGATATAAAAATAGATGGCATCATTGATGGCATCTAAGATGCCATCTATAAAAATAAATACCTGCTACCTTAACCTTATGCACAAACTATTGACTATTGAGTGAAGTAATTATGGTAAGACGCGGCTATAAAGAACCAGAACAGTTTAAATTACCAGGTGAAAAATTAATTAAATTGCCTAATCCGCCATTTACTAATGGTGATTTTTATTTAACTCCACCTAACAATCCTGGACTTGAAATCAGCAATGATATTTACGATGTTGGTGTTGACATAAAAGAAGATAAATGCAACGTAATAGCAACTTTTAATTATCCTCCTATAGCTTTTGTAAAAGTACCACCAATTACTATAATTTATCGAAAACCAGGTTGTGATTTACCACCACCTAAGCAACCATTGCCAATTTATGAATATGAAACACCTGTGTTTATACCATCTAATTGTGATAATGGAGGAATACTGCTTAGGCTTGAAAAATATAGATTAAGTTATGAGGACGGTATAGGTCATAGGTTTAGTGGCGGTGTAAATTGTTTAGCTAGAGATGAAAACAAAACAACATTATTAAAACTTGATTATTCAATGTTTAATGGTGTTTTGTCACCATTAGGTAAATTACCAATTGATAATTCTGATATAGATTACTATTTTTATGTTGAGGTTTATGTTGAATTATTTTATAGGAGGAATACTGAATGGATGACTAGTTTTAGAGTGGGTGATGTTTTTGATTATCCAGTGCTAGGAGATGTACATAAAGCTAATGGATGGGAAGTGCCTGAAGATTGGCAAAATAAACCAAATGGATTATGGACATATGATTATAAAGAAACTATAAAGTGCTATTACGGAGCTAATGGCAGGTTAAGCTATGCTACTAGTGAAACGGATAAAATAAATGCTTACAATTTTGCACCTGACATTGTATTTGCTGACTCAGATTTTATTAATCAAGTTAAAGAACAAAATAAAAATTATCAAAGAGTTAGGAGGGGAACAACAAGTACATACACTTATGGGAATCCACTTGAAAGGGAACAATTAAAAATCTTATCTGAGTATGGGAATAAAAGTCTTAAACTTACCGATAAAGGAAGTGATATATATGGTAATTATTTTATTTATGAAGGAAGTTATTTAACTGTTGAAGCAAGGGAATCATTTTTTCAATGCAAACCTTATGAAATGCCTCTAGACGATAGACCACCTTACAAATATCAACCACCACCACCACCACCTATGACATGTAACTGTTGCCCCAACATTCAAAACAACGATGCTTTGCTTCGTTTAATTCTTAAGCGCATTGGTAATCCTGTAGCTGTAACTATATTTGATGAAGATATGGACAGGTCAGGAGATCAAAAAGCAACTAAAAAACCCGATACTTTGTTTGAAGCAAATAAATTAAATGTAGAAAGGACTGAAATTACAAACCGATTAATAGGTATTGAAAATTACCCTATTAAGGCTCCTAGAAGTATTATTGAGGACTACAAAACTATATTTCCTCAAGATATTGTTTCATTGTTTGAATTTGCTTACGAAAATCCAGAGATTGAGATTAAATCATTGACTGAGTTTTTAAATTGGCAAGTAGAACAAGAATCAGCAACGATGGGGCAATGGTACCAAATTATTCAGTACGAAACTAAGGATAAGAATGGTCAACCAAAAACAGAAAGGGTTGAGTTAGTTAACGTAGCTGAAACCTTAAAAGAAATTATTATCTTATTGGGAGGTGTAAACAAGAATTTAACTTTCTTAGATGACTTATTAATTAGAAACATTAATGAAACAATAGGAGCTAAAACAAATGCAATCCGTGCAGCATATATCGCCGAAGATATACAAGATTATTTGGACTATCCAACTAATGAAAAGTCAGTTAGCTTTCCAATTTCGATTAGTTTACCTGATAAGAATTTATCACTTGAACAGAATGAAGACCTCAGACGGTTTTTAAAAATGAGTGTTGGTAAAATAACTTATCAAGACTGGACTGGAAAACAATCATTACATGATTTATTACTTGATTTATTACAAGCCGCGTCAACTATTCGTGGTGCAATGAGCGAATCAGGTGAAGAATTAGCACATTATTTTCAATTTGAAGATGGAGTAAGTTTAGATGAGTAAATTACCAAATATAGATGAAACTACCAGAAGGGTTAAAACTTCCATTGAAAAAAGCTTACATGTTTCTGATGTTATTAATGGTAAAAAAACATTAGGTGGTAGCTTAGGTAAGCGCTATGCAAAAGCGGCGCAAGACGCAAATACAAGAGAGTTCGATCAATTTTGTAAGGATGTAGATTTTTTAATTAAAAACTACACAAAAGATGGTAAAAGTTTGGGTATTACCATTGATAGGTTACGTACATCAGTAGCAAGTTTAAGAAACCAACAAGGGCAAGGGGGTAAAAAGTAATGCCATTAGCAATAACAATTAAAAAAGATGAGATGCGAGGAGCAAAAGAAAAAGTAAGAAATAATTTAAAAATAGGAGCTTTATCTAAAAACCAACAAAGCATAGTTGATACCGCTAAAGGAATGTTTGATGATTGGTATAACGGTGTTCAGACATTGCAAGGCATGGGGCAAGAATGGGTAAAAGAGTACAAAGAGGATTTAAAAGCAATAGGGGTTAGAAATGTTGGCGACTTTGTTAAATGGGTAGGGTTAAATATTGCTGGTGCGGCGGTAGCAGTATTTAGCGGTAAATTAATAGGAATGGTAGTAGGTGGAGCAGTTGGCGCATTAGGTACGTTTGCTGCTAGCACCATAGGATTTATGACTGCTATTACTTTGCAGCCAGTAGTTACCCCAATACTTCAATCAGGAATACAAGCTACTGGGCAAATTTTAAACTTTAACATAATGCAAACTGATGATGAATTGTGGAAACAAGTAGAGGAAAAAGTAAATGGTTTATATGGTTTATTGGGTACCACAGTAGGTAGTGCTATGGGGTGGTTAGTATGTGGGGCTTTACCTAACAGCGTTATGTTTAGATTTAACCCAGCAGTAGCGGCGGCTATCGCGCAAGATTTAAACCCTGATGCCAGAGCAGAGATGTATGGCTACATAGCTCAAATAGTTAGAATAACTTCTCAGACTGTCATTAATTCTGAGATGGTTAATAGGTTTACTAGTTTACGTAGAGAATTAAAACGTGACCCTAACACTGATTTTGCAAAATTTGTAAGAAGTGTGATAGGTGAAGAGAACTTTAAAAAATGGGGTGACGCTAATCAACAACCTTGGACTATTAAAAAGAATGTAATTGACGCTCAGATAGATAAAGAGCAAGACCCAAACTGGAAAAGTTTTTATCAAAACTCGTTAGAAGGATTTACCGATGCTTGTATCGAAGCGAGCTTTATTATTGCTAATAACTTAGACACTTACATTGCTGCACAAAAAATAGCTAGGAGTTCTACATTAGGTAGGGTGCAAGCAGTAAGAATAAGGTTAGGTGGGCAAGTGCAAGCGGCATTAAATAACGAACAAGGTAGAAGTTTTAGACCTGTATAATTACGTATCTTTACTCATTTCTATATAAATTTTGGACTTTGGACAAAATAATAAGTTTGCGAACAATGTTTGTGAGCTAAAAAAGGACGCAGTTTTTTATCCCAGTTATGAGATTAACTGAGTAAAACAAGTATATTTGCAGAAAAACTACGCAGCTTTAGGCTGTGAAATGTTTGATTTTTGACTTTTTTTGATAACAGGATGCTTAACTCTTTTAGTCTGGGTCTGACCCCTCACCCTACCAGTCGCATTTCCTCGGGGTTTTGGCGAATTTCCTGGTTTTCCGACCTCCGAAATAATTCTTTGGAAGTCACGTTGTACGGTACTGGGAGAAATAATTTTATCATTGTTTTGCTTTTGATAGCGCTCCCACGGTCTTGGTAAATAGTTAGATAATTCTTTTGCAGCCCATAATTGTACGTAGGCGAGCATTACTAAACGTATCCAATTTTCTTCGCGCTTTACGTCGGTAGTTTGGAAATTAGTCATTAGTAAACGTTGCTTTTTAAATCTAAACATATGTTCTATGTCAAACCGTTGCCGATAGCAAGAATAGACTTCTGCAAGCGTAATACGTCCGCGTTGCTCACCCATAACTATCAACCACATCGGTTTCCAAACCGCACAGCCAGTATCATCGGTAACATGAACCCGTACTAGAGTAAATGGGCATTTATACATTTGTTCTTGTTGAGTTCCCCTCATCAACATATGGTGCCAAGCCTTGAGGGTTACTGTGAATTGGCGACCTTTCTTGCTAGTGCTCTTGAATTGTGTTGTCTCGTCAGGCGGGTGCCAAGTCTCTTCAAGGGCAAGGTCGAAACGTTCAGCAAATTTTTTTGGACACCCGCGTTTCTTCTCTTCTTGTTGTGCAGGTGGTGAAGAGTAAAAAATTCGATTACTACGAACTCTGGTAATTACAACCAAATTTTTGTGTTTGGATGAATTAAATAGGAATGAGCGTTGACTATAAGCACTATCAGCAGTTAATACTGATAATTTACCGTGCCACGGAAGCGATTCATCTGACATCAATGCGTTAATTTGGTTAATGCCAACACTTATACCTTTCTTATCAGTTGGAACTCTTTCTCCCGACAGTGGAATTGACCAAGGCGCCGACTGGTGGGAGTCTTTTTCAGGTAACAGCGACACGAATGAAAAAGAATGACCAACACCGATGGATTTATTACCTGCAATAGTATTTGGCTGGTAAATATAACCTCTTTCAGGTAAGGTTGGAGAGTAAGGGCGCGGGTGAGGAGTTGTATCCGTTGCAAATAAGTAAAAAGAGCGTTTTTCCGGTTGGGGCGTAACTTCAGCAATTAGTCGAGTTAAATTTTTTAGCTTTTTTCTCTTCTTTTTCTTATCATCGTTGAAATTAAATGATTTTTCAATTGCCTTGTAGATTGAGCTATAAGTCCTTTCAAATAAAGGACTTATAGATAACTCAACAGGGGAAGAAGCGCCGTTTGAGTTACTAGCCAAAGCATCAATTAAATCAATAATACTATCACTGTAAGATTTAAACAATTTACGTAAATGTTGCCGAAAAGAGCGGAATTGCGCTATTAATTGATTATTGTTTATTACTTGCATAGCCATCAGTTGTTTTGGTATGTAGTTCGTTTCTGATAATACTATGTATTGATATACTCACCCTGATGGCTATTTTTATAACTAACAACTTAGAGCAAAAGTTTTTATTAGTTCATATCAACTACTGGGAAGTCAATCTAATAAAATGAAAAATATAAATGAAAACAACGTAAATGTTCTTCGCAATATTAGTGCGCGAACGTACTATTTTGTCCAAAGTCCAATAAATTATTATCTATATAATGTATATAAATGAGTAAAGGCATTTGGTTGAAATGTTTAGTATTTATGAAGTGTTGTTATTTCTTGAATTAGTTAATTCAATATTAATATCAGCGCTTATATTAATGGGTAAAGTAAAAGTCGAAGAATTAAAAAATGTTCGTGATATTTCAATTGAGAATAACCGCATTGTTAAAAAGATAAGCAATACGGTTAATTCATCAGAAAATCAATTAAATATCCAAAGCAAAAAAAGTGATTAGTCCGTCTATTATTGCTTCTACCATTTCTCTTGTTTTATAGATGCTCATATCTAAAGAGCTATCTATAAAACAAACTTCTATTAAAATAGCTGGCATTTTAGTGTTACGGAGTACATGTAAATGACTACCGTTTTTAACACCGCGATTAACATAACCTAGTTTACAAATGTCTGATAAGATTGCTTTTGCAAGTCTTTTTCCATCTTGCGATATAGCGAATATCTCAGTACCATTAGCACGTTTATTAAAAGCATTAAAATGCAAGCTAATATAATAATCCGCTTTGATTCTATTTGCATTGATAACCCTTAAATTTAACGACTCGCGAACTGTTGATGCTTTGTCAGGTGTAACATTAATTGCTTTAATAGATGGTATTTTATTTAGTTCAGATATTAGTAACAAACCTAATTCTTTAGTTAATTTACACTCGTGTTTTATTCCTATTGCACCGGTATCTGGTGGGCAATTATGACCTATATCAATTGCTAATTTCATGGGTTATACTCTAGTAGTACACGTACATTATAGGATATAGCGATATGGCTATTCAGAACGAAAAAGCACAAGAGTTTATTAACTTAGCTTTTGAATATATAGTTTATTTGAAAAATGAGCTAGCTACGGTTGTAGCTAGCGATAAAGCTAAGGATGAAATTATTGTCCAGAAGGATAATGAAGCTTTACAGGTTAGACAATTGTTTGATGAGTATGTCGCTAATGACATGAATGAAGACAACGCATTGGTTAGCTTGTTTGATATTGCAAAGCAAGACTTAGAAGCTAAAAAAGCGTAAATTTTTGTGGAGTATGGGTAGATAGTCCTAGGGGTGATATGGTACCACCCCTATTTTTTTGTGTATAAATAGAACTTATGAATGAAGGGTAGGTGAAAAGGTAAGTGGGAGGAGGGCAAGTAGATATAAAAATAGATGCCATCAATGATGGCATCTAAGATGCCATCTATTTTTTTATTTACCTACTCACCCTATCTAAGGACTGTAACCCCTATTCTTTCGTTAACTTTCCTGTTTTTTCTCTTTTAATTCCTCCAATTGTTTTTGCATCTCAGCTAGCTGTTTTTTCAAAATATCGACTTCTGATAAGGTTTGATTATAGTTAGCTGGTAGCTCTGGGTTAGCTTGCATTGCATACGAGCTTACATCACGGTAGTGCTTACGACTTACAGCGTCGCTATGTTCGCACCATGCATTGACTATCTCTGGTTCACGTCCTAGGTCAAATATCTGATGAGTAACGAATGTATGGCGACAGTTGTAGAAAGGATAATATTGCTTAAGTTTCCCTTGTTTGATAAGTTCTGGAATTATTCCGTTCATTCTAACCGTGCTATCGCCACACCATTTGTCAGACATGACCTGAGACATTATAATTTTTCCCGTTTTAGTTTTAAACACGCATTCATTTGGTTCACCTTGTGGTAATTCTTTAAGAAGATTCCATAATTCACCGTTTTTAGGCATGGGAAATCTTCTGGCAGTATTATTTTTAGTAGGTTTAAATTTTCTGATACTTCCAGCATAACTACGACGAATGATAATGCATTCCTTATCCCATTGAATATCACACCACCATAAACCGTAAGCTTCACCCGGTCTACAACCAGTTAAAAACCTAAAACTAATGACATAGTACCAATGTGCTATGCCCGGTCGATTCTTGACATACTCTCTAATAATTAATGATTCTTTCCACGTATAGCATTTAGCTTTATCAAGTACATCTACATCGTTATCTATTTCATCATTTTGGTTAATTTCTTTATTTGCTTTTTTTAAATCAACATCTTGGTGCAAATCTAAAAAAGGATTGCAAGATATTAAGTTTCGCTTAATAGCTAGCTGATAAGCTTTGTCTATAACCGATAGCGTTCTCTTAGCGTGTAAAGCGCATCTGTTTTCAATTAACCAATTACGAATCTTTATAGCGTCACTGCCTACTGTATTTGTTGCTTCGATGATTGCTCTTAAGTAAGTACCTTTATATTGATTGTGAAAGTAAGTAATAGATATATTACTTTCTTTATATTCAAGATACATTTCATATATTTCAAGAGTAGAAAGTGAAGTAGTTGGTAGTACAGAACTACTTATACCAACAATGTTGGTATGGTTAGTTTTTTCAATTTTTTTATTTATTCCATATTTTTCTAAACTTTCATCAAAACAACCATCTTCTAAATCTAGCTGTACCCTATCGGCTATCCTGTTGGCTCTTGCCCAATTAATCTCGTTATCTTCCATGCCTAGCGCGTAACGTGGTTGTTCGCCTTTGGGAAAATACTGTCTAGGTAGCCTGATTTTTAATCTACCTTTCTCTGGAAATACTGATACTCTGCCTTTTTTACCTTTAGCGTCGCTAGATTGCATAATGTTCAAACCATGTTCAAAAGTGGATAACCCTTGTTAGGGTATGAACCATTATACAGAAAAAGTAGATGCTACTTGCATTATGACAAAAATTCAAAGTGCTGTTGCTAAAGTTTTACCCGATGGCGCTAAGACTGAAATGCACCGTCAGTTAACTGAACCTGGTTCCGCTAATTAAGCAGGCACCAGTTTAGTATAAGTTCTGTGGGATAATCTTGTAGGATAATCTTGTGGGGTGGGCATCCTTGCCCGCCTTTAAATTGTAGTAACAGGCAGGGATGCCTGTTCCACAAGAGAATTAATTCAATTTTAATCAAAATGACTTCTTTAATACAAACTATACAGTTAATCGCTAACCCTACGAAATTTCTAGATAAAAGCGCAGCTAAATATGGTGATACCTTCACAATGCGGGTACTAGGTATAAACTCTCCACCAGTTGTATTTTTTGGTCATCCGCAAGCTATATCTGAATGTTTTGCTATTTCCGCACATAAATTAGACTTCAAAAAAGCAACCCATGTATTTAAACCACTGTTCGGTGCCAATTCGATTGTTCTCCAAGAAGGTCAACAGCACAATCGTCAGCGTAGTTTACTAATGCCGCCTTTTCATGGTGATAGGATGAAGTCTTACGGTGACACTATATATAGTATTACTCAAGATGTCACCAAAAACTGGCGCCCAGGTCAAATAATCTCAATGCAGCATGTAATGCCTGATATTACTTTACAGATTATACTACAAGTAGTATTTGGTATTAGTCCAGGCGCCAGGTATGAAAAACTGAAACAACTTCTCAGTGCTTTGTTAGATGATATTACTACACCTTGGTACTCTAGCTTATTTTTCTTTCCACCGCTACAACAAGATTTAGGCGCCTGGAGTCCTTGGGGAAATTATCTCAAGCGTAAGCAAGATATAGATAATCTTGTCTATGCTCAAATTTCTGAAAGACGTTTACAGCAAGATGATTCACTAACTGATATTTTAAGCTTACTAATGTCCGCACGCGATGAAGACGGACAAGCGATGAGCGATGAAGAATTAAAAGACCAGTTAATATCGCTTCTACTTTTAGGATATGAAACAACTGCTGGGGTTTTACAATGGCTATTTTATCTGATTCACGCACATCCACATGTAAAAGAAAAAATTATTGAAGAGTTAAAAAATTCAAGAGAACCTGACCCTACTAAGCTGCCGTATCTTTCTGCTGTTTGTCAAGAAACAATGCGACTCCACCCTATAGCATTAATTTGTACTCCACGTATGACAAAAGAAACAGTAGAAATAAGTGGTGTTGAATATGCAACTGGTACTGTTTTAGTTCCTTGTATTCATTTAGCGCATCATCGTAGTGAAACTTATATAGAACCAGAAAAGTTTAATCCTAATAGGTTTTTAAATCAAAAGTATTCTCCAACTGAATATTTACCTTTTGGAGGTGGGTATCGAGGATGTGTTGGTTCTGCTTTTTCTATGTATGAACTGAAGTTGGTAATGGCTGCAATTTTATCACAATTTGAACTTGAACTTGTTGAAAGGCGCCCTGTTAAACCTATGCGTCGCGGTATTACTATTGTTCCATCTTCAGGTGTACCAATGAAAATAAAACAAATAACCTCTTCTTGTGGAGCGGGCATCCTTGCCCGCCCTTAATATAAAAGACACAGGCAGGGATGCCTGTTCCACAAGATAATTGCCTGTTCCACAAGATAATTGCCTGTTCCACAAGATAATTGCCTGTTCCACAAGATAAAAATAAGGCGCCTTCTATCAATTGGTAGAATAAGCAAAATAATATATTACCTTCGCAATGTAGATTAATTTTTATTTCCTAGCGTCTAGATTTACAGAACTGACGAAACCTTAAGGACTAAACGATGCAAACTGAACAAAATCTAGAAGGAACGCTAGTCTCTAAAGCAATTGAAACAAGTGTGGGTCTTGCTTTTGATAATGTTGAAGAAATTGACGTTGATATTCAAACTGATATATTAAAACTTCTTCAAGGACAAGTTGATGGAGTTGGAGTACAAGGACAGGGTTTGGAAATGCAAGGTGTTCGCATACAAGAACTTCAGTTGCAAACCGATACTGTTTCAGTTAATCCTTTAAACGCTGTTTTTGGTAAAGTCGAATTTGACCAACCTGTTAATGCTAATGCCCGTGTGGTATTGACTGAGGATGATTTAAACCGTGCAATGACTACTGACTGGGTTCGTAACTTCCTAAAGAAGGGACTAGCTTTAAATTTGAACGGTGAAGATGTAACCTTTAAACCCCAACTTATTCGTATTCATTTACCTGAACCAAACAAAATAAAGGTTGTCGGTAAAATTTTACTCGAACAAGGTGGCGCCACACGCCCATTAACGTTTCAATCTATTTTTTGTCCTCGCACTGAAACCTCACCAATTATACTCGAAAGCTTTGTCTGTGCTGAAAATGAAGGTGTTACCCTTGATTTCGTCACAGCTTTTATTCAAAAAATTAAAGAATTGACACAAGCACCTCATCTAGAAATAGATGGGACTGCTTTTCGTGTTAAAAAGATGGAGGTAGAAAAAGGTACTATGACATTAATAGTACAAGTGCATTTACGCAAAATACCTTCGTCTAATAAAGTAGAATCATGCAACTAGATGTAAAATTATTTACCCTAACAAAACGTTTCCCGCTCAAAATTAGTTATGGCACAACGGCGCAGACAACGAATGTATGGGTAAAGATTTTACATGATGGTATTGAAGGTTGGGGTGAAGCATCACCATTTAGTGCTGGAGGTGATGCTTTAACTACCGACATGATTCACTCTTCTTTACTTAATCTGGCGCCAACTTTAGAAAAATTCACTCCCTATGAGCGTCACCGTATAGAACAAGTTTTAATTGAAGCTAATATTATTAGCCCAGTACGCGCGGCAATTGATATCGCTTTACATGACTGGTTTGGCAAAAGTGTTGGTTTACCTCTATGGAAAATATGGGGTTTAGATAGAAGTTCTATTGTTCCAACTTCTGTAACAATTGGTATAAATACACCTGATGGTGCAAGAGAACGAGTTAAAAAATGGTTGGAATACGCTGCTGATATTCAGGTTTTGAAAGTAAAGCTTGGTAGCAAAGAAGGCATAGAAGCTGACAAACTAATGTTACTTGCTGTACAAAATTCGGCGCCAAATCTTGAGATATTTGTCGATGCCAACGGTGGTTGGAGTTTGGAGAATGCCATTATAATGGGTAAGTGGTTAGCAGATTTAAATATTAAGTATATTGAACAACCTTTAGCAAAAGGAAAAGAGGCAGAATTACCGGAATTGAAAGCCAAACAGCCGTTACCGATATTTTTAGACGAAAGTTGTTTTAATAGTCAAGATGTTCCAGACTTGGCAAATAGCATTGATGGTATTAATATCAAGCTGATGAAGTCGGGTGGCTTAACCGAGGCAATACGGATGATACATGTAGCACGCGCCTATGAATTGCAAGTTATGTTTGGTTGTTATTCAGATAGCGCATTGACAAATACTGCTGCTGCACAAATTTCTCCGTTAGCAGACTATCTAGATTTAGACAGTCATCTTAATCTTATAGATGACCCTTTTTGTGGCGCGGTTCTGCAATCTGGGCGCCTGTTTCTTAATGACTTACCAGGTTTGGGGGTAGAATATCGTGCGACTAGCACTTAATCAAAGGGTTGCAATTCTTTTACACGGTGGAATTACTGGAACGATTGGAAAAACTGGACTTTCGCTCTTGCGATATAGCGAAGCTCCAATAGTTGCTGCAATTGATAAAGAATCTGCTGGCAAATCAATAGTTGAGTTAACGGGTATCAAGCGCGATGTACCGATAGTCGGTTCGGTTGCAGAGTCTTTGAAATATCAACCTGAAGTTTTAGTCATTGCCATTGCTCCTAAAGGTGGCGCCTTACCTGATGATTATTGGCACGAATTAAAAGATGCCATCAAAGCTGGAATGTCTATAGTTAATGGGTTACATACTCCTTTAGAAAATATCCCCGAACTCAAAGCACTCCTCAAACCTGGTCAGCTAATTTGGGATGTGCGAAAGGAACCATCTAATTTAGGTATAGGAACAGCACAAGCACGCAATTTACCTTGTCGTCGTATATTAACTATTGGCACTGATATGGCTGTAGGCAAAATGTCTACTAGTATAGAATTACACCATGCTTCGAGATTAAGAGGATGGCGTTCTAAATTTTTAGCAACCGGGCAAACTGGGTTAATGCTCGAAGGTGATGGAGTTCCTTTAGACGCTATACGGGTAGATTATGCAGCCGGCGCCGTTGAACAAATGGTAATGCGATATGGAAAAAACTATGATATTTTGCATATCGAAGGACAAGGTTCGCTGTTACATCCAGCATCAACAGCAACATTACCTTTAATACGAGGCTCACAACCAACGCAAATGATTCTCGTACATCGGGCAGGGCAAACCGAAGTAATGGAAGGTATACCTATTCCTCCGTTGAACGAAGTTATTAAGCTGTACGAAATAGTCGCAAAAGGTGCAGGAGCATTTACAGGCGCCTCTGTTGTAGGTATTGCTTTGAATACAGCACATCTAGATGAAGCCACAGCTAAACAAGAAATTGCTAAAGTACAAACAGAAACTGGTTTACCTTGTACTGATGTAATTAGATATGGTGGTGCTAAGTTATTAGATGCCGTGATGCGAAGTTAGAAACCCCAGAAACCTGGTTTCTATGCTAAATCCTTATTTTTATTACAATATATCGATCAAGTAACCAGGTTTCTTATGTGTCATAAGTTAGAGATAGTGAGCCTACTGAGTTTCTATAATGGAATTTATGTTCTTAGAATATGACAGTTGGTTAAGAATGCAGATTTTTAAATTTTTTAAGCATATCAAGCAACGGCACTTAAATTTTGTAGTTAATCCATTGGTAATCTTAGGAGCCAGTGCTAGTGTTCTACTTTTTAGCACCAATGCGAATGCTGCCGAACAAGTGATTTTAAAATACGGCTCCTTCCAAGGGAAAGTCTCTACCAACGAATTAAATCAGTTTGTACAAACTGGTCAGACTACACCTGTACTAAAAGCTTATTTACAAGCATCTCAACAAACTCCTGCGGTTGCTCGTAAAGCACTAACAGCAGGTATAAAAGCCGACCCAGCCTTTTTAGATAGTTTATTATCAAGCTGGGCAGGGCCAGTTTTGGTAGACCAAATTGGCTCAGTAGTTAGTCCTCCTGGAAAAGAATTAGACCAACGCACACTGCGAACAGCTTTGAGTGAGTCTATAAAGCAAAATGGTGAAGTAACTCTGCTTGGAGCTATTCGCAATTATCCTACTGCTGCTGTTGAACTTCGTGGAGATAGACTCGTCTCTGTTTATGAACGTTTAAGCACGCTTGCAAAATTGTTCTAATCTATAACAACTGTAAGGTGGGCAGTGCCCACCCTACGTACTATTTGTATTTCTATTATCCGTTTCATCCGTTCTATCCGTTGCCAATCTTCACAATTTACTGCCAATTGTAAAAACTTTACGAACGGCGCCTAAAAGTTTTATCAAAAATAAATAATTGATTGAGTCTAGCCATATTATAAATCAATAGAAGAACTTATTCCCTTTCATGCCTCTGCAAGAATATTATTGAGGGTGAGTTCTGCATACAAAAAAATTATTAATTTGGCTGTGAAAATTGTCATTAAATAGCAATTTGTTGCTAATCTCCACAAGTGTTGCCAAACAAATTTTACTATTTTAGATAGTAGATATATTATGCTGACTAATATCTTTTTATTCACAATTGTTAATAATTATTTGCAAGCAATTTCGTTGTTGTTAGCATTACCCTCTTCAATTTTGTTTATTGAATGTATGGCAGCTTTGCTACCTAAACGTAATCATGCAAACTATAGTAATCATCAACCAAAAATATGTGTTTTAATACCAGCACATGACGAAGCAAACAGTATTCAAAACACTTTGGCAGCAATATACGTTTCAACGACGAATGTACAAATATTGGTAGTTGCCGATAATTGTACCGACAAAACAGCTGATATTGCGCGTGCAGAAGGCGCCACTGTCATAGAACGGTTTGATTTACAAAACAGAGGCAAAGGATATGCACTTGACTTTGGATTTAAATATTTGAGCGCTAATCCACCCGATGTTGTTGTGGTAATTGATGCAGATTGCACCGTACACTCAGGTACAATACAACGCTTGGCAACAATGGCAGTCTCTACAAATCGACCAGTTCAAGCAACAAATCTACTTAAGGCGCCAAAAAATTTTACAGCAAGACACGCAGTCTCGACTCTGGCATTCTTGGTCAAAAACTTAGTCCGTCAGCGCGGGTGTGCAAGGTTAGGTGTACCAGCTTCACTTACAGGAACAGGAATGGCTTTTCCTTGGTGTTTAGTTGAAAAAGTTGGATTTGCAAGCGGTAATATCGTCGAAGACAAGCAAACCGGACTAGATTTTACATTAGCTGGTTTTGCGCCAGTATTTTGTGAAGAAGCACTTGTGACAGGGTATTTTCCTGAACAACAACAAGCAGGAAACACTCAGCGAACAAGATGGGTTCACGGACACTTACAAACCTTGTTAACACAAGTACCTAGATTACTCGTAGCTGCAATACAGCAAAAAAGATTTAATCTAATTGCTATTGCTTTAGATTTATCAGTTCTACCTATATCTTTATTAGTAATGCTTTGGTTATTAAGCTTTACCTTCGCTTTATTTACATCGATAATTCTAGGTATAGCTTGGCTCTCAACGCTGATTATAGGTATTGAGGGATTATTTATAATTATTGCAATAACAAGCGCATGGTTTAAATTTGGACGTACCGACTTACCCGCACGCTCGCTTATTACAATACCGTTTTATATTATTTGGAATCTTGGCATTTATCTATCTTTCTTGCTCAAACCCCAAAAAACCTGGGTTCGTACTCAAAGAGATGCTTAATTAGCAACGGATATAACAGATGTAATGGATGATTTACTTGTTATGAACGAAGAACTTCTTGATTTTAAATTTTTTTCAGTTCAAAGAGGCGCCTTCACCAAAAACGAATTAATTATCCGTTACATCCGTTGCCAACTTCCCTACACTTTAATACAATGTATATACCAATTATTATTGCCGTATTATTTATCACATACTTACTACTCGACAAACTTGCCCAAACCTCAAAATTCCAACTATTAGGACAATACTTTACTAAAGTAAATACCCAAGAACTTGTAGTTGCTTTAACATACGATGATGGTCCAAACCCACCATATACAGATCAATTGATAGACTTACTCAACCAACTAGGAGTCAAAGCAACATTTTTCACAATTGGTCAAAACATCGAAGCACACACGCAAACTATTCAAAATCTCATTGCCAATAAGCATGAGATTGGTAATCACTCTTATTCGCATCAAAAACTTATTTGGAAAACCCCAGCTTTCATCCGTTCCGAAATTAATAAAACAGATGAACTAATAAGAAAATTAGGAGTAAAGCAAGAAATATTATTTAGGGCGCCATACGGGTATAAAAGATTTACGCTGCCCTATATTCTGAATAAAATGCAAAAGAAGAATATTCTATGGAATTTAGACCCAAAAGACTATCACGCTTCAAACCCAGAGGTAATTGCAAACTACGTAATTAATAATGTAACTCCAGGCGCCATAATTTTACTTCACGATGGAGGAGGAGAACGAGGCGCCACAATTGCCGCGACAGAAATAATTGTGCGTACACTACAAGCACAAGGTTATAAATTCCAAACAGTGTCACAAATGCTCAAATAATCTACACTCGAAAGGTAAGACCCGATTATTTGATGCCGTTGCTATGTCGTTTTCGATAGAATCATTGCCACCGTCCTTGGCGAAAATCGTCCAACGTTTCCAACGCGCGACAGACCAAAAGCGACGGTACGAGCAGTTAATTTGGTACGGAACCAAGCTCAACCCACTTTCTGAAGAAGATAAAGTCCCAGAAAATAAAGTTCCAGGTTGTGTGTCGCAAGTTTTTATTACTGCTGCACTCGATGATGGTAAGGTTACATATAGTGGTGACTCTGACTCACAACTCACCAAGGGTTTAGTTGGTTTATTGGTTGAAGGACTCAACGGACTGACCCCAGCAGAAATTATTCAACTGACTCCCGACTTTATTCAAGAAACTGGTTTAAACGTTAGCCTCACCCCATCGCGCGCTAATGGTTTTTACAATATTTTTAAAACCATGCAAAAAAAAGCTTTGGAAACAGGGAGCAATAACTTATGACAAATTTATTATCTCAAGACACCGCAGTTAACTTTAATATTGGTGGCGCCGTTCACGAATACACATGGAACTACCAAAACCAAAGCGTTCGCGTAGTTTACGAAATTCTCGGTAACGGTACTCCAGTACTGTTACTTCCAGCATTTAGCACCGTCTCAATGCGCTCAGAAATGAGTGGTATAGCCAAGCAGCTATCACCCCACTTTCAGACTATCGCAGTTGATTTTCCTGGTTTCGGTGATTCATCGCGACCTGCTCTTGACTATCAACCAGCAATTTATCATCAATTTCTTCGAGACTTCATTATAAATTGCCTACAAACTCCTATTGCCGTTGTTGCTGCGGGACATAGTAGTGCTTATGTTTTAGAACTTGCCAATAAACAGCCAAGTTTATTTTCGCGGATTGTATTAGTGGCGCCAACTTGGCGTGGACCTCTACCTACAATGGGGTTAAGTCGCGACCAAGCTGATATTGGTAAAAATTTAGTGCGTTCTCCAATTGTTGGACAACTGTTATATAAACTCAACACCGCACCATCTTTTTTAAGCTGGATGTATCGGCGCCATGTATACGTTGATGCAAATAAGCTCACACCCGACTTTGTTGAACACAAGTGGCGTAACACTCAGAAACCAGGAGCGAGATTTGCACCAGCAGCATTTGTTACAGGTAATCTAGATGCAGTTCATAGTCGAACAGAATATTTAGAACTGGCAAGCCGTTTAAATATACCTTTAATGGTAATAATTGGAGAATCATCTCCCCCAAAATCGCGTGCCGATATGGATGCACTAGCAGCATTGCCCAACGTTATTAGCGTCAACCTTCCCGGTACACTAGGAATGCACGAAGAATATTCCCAAGAAGTTGTTGAAGCAATAACTCCATTCTTGTAGGTTGGGTAAAGGAACGGAACCCAACAAAATCTTAAATTATCCAGGAAAAATGCCCATCGACTTGAAAATGGTATTTGACTAACAGGTAAACTTATCACTCCCCACTCTGCGATATTATGACAACAACTGATATTACTCCCTCAGTCCCTGTAACAGTTTTAACTGGCTACCTAGGCGCCGGCAAAACAACGCTCCTAAACCGAATACTCACCCACGAACACGGTAAAAAAGTTGCCGTTATTGTGAACGAGTTTGGAGAAGTAGGTATCGATAACCAATTAGTTATCGATGCTGATGAAGAAATTTTTGAAATGAACAACGGTTGTATTTGTTGTACAGTGCGTGGTGACTTGATACGCATTATCGGCAACTTAATGAAGCGCCGTAACAAATTTGACCACCTCGTCATTGAAACTACTGGATTAGCAGACCCGGCGCCTGTAATTCAAACTTTCTTTGTCGATGAGGACATGAAAGAAAAATTAGAACTAGATGCAGTCGTCACAGTAGTAGATGCGAAGCATATATGGCAACATTGGGATGCGGATGAAGCGCAAGAGCAAATAGCATTTGCCGATGTCATATTATTAAACAAAACCGATTTAGTCGAACCCGAAGAACTCGAAGAACTCGAAAAACGAATTCGGTCGATGAACATCATGGCAAAAATTTACCGCACCCGCAACTCCGAGTTAGAGATGGATGCGCTATTAGGTGTAAAAGCGTTTGATTTAGAACGCGCGTTAGAAATAGAGCCAGAGTTTTTAACCGAAGAACACGACCATGAACACGATGAAACAGTAACATCGGTCGCGCTCGTTGAAAAAGGCGCCTTAGATGGAGAAAAACTCAATGCTTGGTTAAGCGAATTGTTACAAACTCAAGGAACTGATATCTTTCGGATGAAGGGAATATTGAATATTGAGGGTGAAGATGAGCGCTTTGTTTTTCAAGGAGTACATATGCTGTTTGAAGGCAAACCAGACCGTGCTTGGAAAGATAACGAAACTCGCAAAAACGAACTAGTCTTCATTGGACGCAACCTAGACGAAGCCCAATTAAAACAAGACTTCTTAAACTGCCTCACCTCCAACTAAATATTACTCTTCCCTTGTGGAGCGGGCATCCCTGCCCGCCCTTATGCATTAACTCGCCCCCACGGTATCACGATTGTGCGGCGCCTCGAAATCGATATTTGGTCCTTTGGGTACGATGCGGGTGGGGTTGACTTTGGGATGACTTTTGTAATAATGGCGTTTGATGTGGTCGAGGTTACAGGTTGCTTTGACTCCTGGATATTGATATAAATCTTTAAGATAGTTCCATAGATTTGGGTAGTCGATAATGCGGTTGATGTTGCATTTAAAGTGGACGTAATATACTGCATCAAATCTAAATAGCGTTGTGAACATGCACCAGTCTGCTTCGGTAATTTGGGCGCCACATAAATAACGCTGCGTTTCTAGTAATTTTTCCCAATGTTCTAATGCTGTAAATAATTCAGTTACGGCTTCGTCGTATGCTGTTTGTGATGTGGCAAAACCCGCGCGGTATACACCATTATTTATCGGTTGATATATTTTATCGATGGTTTCGTCTATTTTGTCTTGTAAATGCTTCGGGTAAAAATCAACGTCTTGGTGTGCGAAGTCGTTGAATTCGGTGTCTAATATTCTAATGATTTCGCGTGATTCGTTATTTACTATTGTCGAAGTTTGTTTATCCCATAGAACTGGTACTGTAACACGACCGCTGTAATTAGGGTCAGCTTTAAGATAAATTTGCCATAGATACTGGGCATTGTTTACAGTATCGGGTATGGCGCCGGGTTCATCTGTAAATTCCCAACTGTTATCTTTTATTTCTGCTCCTACTACTGACATACTAATAACGTCTTGCAGTCCCTTGAGTTCTCGTAAAATAGCTGTGCGACAAGCCCACGGACATGCCCAAGATATATATAAGTGATATCGTCCCGGTTCTGCTTTAAATTTACTTGAACCATCTGCGGTAATTTTGTCGCGGAATGTGGTAGATGGACGGATAAATTTACCTTCTGTATCTTCTTGGTCACGCTCTGGTATCCATTTACCGTCTTTGAGTATTCCTAAACCCATGATTTTTAACCTGCTTGCACATAATTAATTTATTGATGCACGTTGTGCTATTTAATTCATCTTTCTATAGGTTAGTTATGAAACAGGCTTTCTATGCCTGTTCCACAAGATATAAGATGAATATTTTTTAATAATTTTTTCATGAATGGTTTATTGATTTTGCAGAGTATGAATAAGAGCGCGTTCATACGGTAGGTTTACGGCAAGAACGATGTGGTATCAACAGCGGGCTGGTTTACAAGTTCTAAAAATTAAAGTTTTTATTATTACTGTATTACTAAGTGTTTTTACTTTATTACAGTCGGCGCCAGCTTGGGCAAACCCAGTTAAAACACCGAATGTACAAATACAATTAATAAGTGAGATTAGTAATATTCAACCTCAAACGCCGTTTTGGGTGGGGTTTAATTTTAAAATTCGCCCCGGTTGGCATACTTATTGGCGTAACCCTGGTGATTCTGGCGCCGCTTTCAAGGTAAATTGGAAGTTGCCAAATGGGTTTACGGCTAGTGATATTATTTACCCATATCCTGAGAAGTTTCCTATTGGCCCATTGATGAATTATGGGTATAAAAATGAAGTTACTTTACTTAGCAAAATTACTCCTGGGAAGATAGCTGCTGGTAGTCTAGTTGAGATACAAGCGTCGGCGGAGTGGTTGGTATGTGAAAAAGAGTGCATTCCAGAGCAAGCAAGTTTAAGTCTAAAATTACCTACTGGCGCCACAAGCAATATTAATACGACTTGGACAAAAGTTTTTGAGCAGACTCGACAAAATATACCAAAATCTTCTCCGTGGAAAGCGCAGGTTAATATTAATGGTGAAACGCTAAATTTGCAACTTCAGGCGCCGGAGTTAAAAGGTACACATAATCAAATCCAAGAAATATCTTTTTTTCCCGATGAAGATGGTTGGATAAATAATGCCGCACCTCAACTCGTGTCTTTTAATGATAATGGATTAATTTTACAGTTACAGCGCGGGAATCGTAGTGATATTAATAAAGTTAGTGGTGTACTGGTTGTTCGCGAAAAACTAGACACTCCGGTAAACCAAGCTTTTAATATAGAGGCGCCTGTTAGTACTCAACCAATACAAAGTACCCAAGCTTCCACACCACTTCCTCAAGTACTGCTACTAGCATTTATAGGAGGAATAGTTTTAAATTTAATGCCTTGCGTTTTTCCTATTTTATCTATTAAAGCTTTGGGTATTGCACGAAAATCTCAGGGAAGTATCCAGGAAGTACGCTTACAAGCACTGTCATTTATGGCAGGAGTGTTAGTGAGTTTCGGTGTTGTTGCCGGAACTTTATTAATACTGCGTAGTTTGGGTGAACAAATTGGGTGGGGTTTTCAATTGCAGTCGCCTGTATTTGTAACTTTAATGGCTTACTTAATGTTTGCTGTTGGACTAAGTTTATCTGGAGTTTTTATATTTGGCGCCGCATTAATGGGTGTCGGGCAATCTTTAGTATCGCGTTCAGGTTATTTAGGAGAATTCTTTACAGGAATTTTTGCAACATTAATTGCCACACCATGCACTGCTCCATTTATGGCAACGGCAATAGGTGTTGCGCTTACTCAACCTCCTTTAATTGCCATAGCTATTTTTGAAGTATTAGGTTTTGGATTAGCACTTCCTTATGTAGTAATCTGCTTCACTCCAGGGTTACAGCGCATTCTACCAAAACCAGGCGCCTGGATGGAAACATTTTCGCAAGTTTTAGCCTTTCCAATGTACGCTGCCACCGCTTGGTTGATATGGATACTAACGTTACAAGCAGGAACTAATGGTTTAGCTGCTGCTTTGGCTGGACTTGTATTAATTGGTTTTGCAGCTTGGTTCCACCAAAAAACACGTTTAGCTAAAGTACTATGGCAACGTTTAGGAACAATAGGCGCCTTAGTAGTAGTTGGATTTGCATTAACTTTAGCCCAAATTCCCAATAACACTACAAACACTACAAACACAGTCGCAAGTAACCCTTCTCAAAACAGCTTAATCAATTGGCAACCGTATACTTTAGTACGGTTAACCGAACTTCGCCAAGCGAAAAAACCAGTATTTGTAAATTTTTCCGCTGCTTGGTGCGTAAGTTGTCTCGTCAACGAACAAGTAGCTTTAAATCAACCAGATACAATTGCTGCTTTTAAATCAAAAGGCGTTACTTTACTTAAAGCCGACTGGACAAATCGTAACCCAGAAATTACCAAAGCATTAGAATCTTTTGGGCGTAGCGGAGTACCATTGTATGTTTTATATTCTGCTACCAACTCCGACAAGCCGATAATTTTACCTCAGTCGCTTTCTGTAAGCGAAGTTGTAAACACCTTGCAAAGAATTTAATTAACAAACCAACCATGAAAACACGTCTACAAAAACTCGACTGGAAAAAGCTAGCTATAGCAGGAATTACTACACTAGCTATAGCCTCAACAGCAGGTTGCCAAAGTTCTACTAATTCAGCAGATAGCTCGGTGCCACAAACCGCATCAAGTCCTGTTTCACAAAATACTGATACTACTGCTGTTAGAGTAGGCGCCCCTGCACCTGCATTTACAGCAGTAGATAGCAATGGCAAAACACATAACCTTGCTGATTTCAAAGGTAAAACAGTTGTATTAGAATGGACAAACCACGAATGTCCATTTGTGAAAAAGCATTATGAAAGCAATAATATGCAAGCGCTGCAAAAGGAAAAAACTGGTAAAGGAGTGGTTTGGCTATCAGTAATATCCTCGGCGCCTGGACAGCAAGGAAATGTAACTCCACAAAAAGCCAACGAATTAACAAAAACTCGTAATGCAAACCCGACAGCAGTACTTATTGATGCTGATGGTAAAGTTGGTAAATTGTATCAAGCTCGTACAACGCCTCACATGTATGTAATTGATAAAAATGGCGTATTACAATACACAGGCGCCATTGATGATAATTCTTCAAAAAATCCTCAAGATGCCAAAACAGCCAATAATTATGTGCGTGCTGCTGTAGATAGCGTCCTCAAGGGTGAAGCAGTAAAAACATCTACAACTCAACCTTACGGTTGTAGCGTCAAATACGCTTCTTAATCTCTTTCTCTGCGCTCTCTGTGCCTCTGTGGTAAAAATATTTGAATTATCACCACAGAGACACGGAGGACACAGAGAAATTATTCGGGATTTAAAATTTTTGGAACTTTGAAAAATTCACCTTCTTGAGCAGGCGCCCCATTTAGAATTGCTTCACGTTCAGGATAAGGTTGTAAGTTATCGGCGCGTGTGACATTACTAACATCAATTGCTCGCGTGGTGGGAAGAACATCGGTAACGTCTAGTTCGTCTAATTGGTCTACGTATTCTAAAATACTTCCCAATTGCGTAGTAAATTGCTCTTCTTCTTCGGGTGTTAATTCTAAGCGCGCTAAAAAGGCGACTTTATGTACTAGTTCGCGATCAATCATGTTTTTAGTTATGAGTAATGAGTGCTGAGTGCTGAGTGCTGAGTGTAAAGTTTTGAATATAGAGTTGTTGAGTTTTGAATTTTATTTCCTAACTCATACTCCTAACTCCTCTCCGTTCCTCAGCACTCAGCACTCAGCACTTTTAACTTTTAAAAGAATATGTCAACTTGGGAGCGTCCGGTAGTCTTGAGCCAATTTTGTGCTTCGATGTAGTTGTTCGGCGCCAAACGAATTGCACGAATCCAATAATCGGTAGCTTGGTCAAATAGCGCTTCCCCTGCGTCGTTGTCACCTGCTTCCTTGGCTCTTTCACCTTGGAAGTGGTAAATTACGGCGATGTTATTTAATGCTTGAGGCATTCGTGGGTTTAGTTCGATGGCTTGGTGGTAATATTCCAAAGCCTTATTATGGTCGCCGTTACTTGCGTATATTAACCCCATGTTGTAAAGAACGTAACTACGGTCATTGGGGTCTTGTTCGAGTTCTAGCGCTTCGTTGTAATAGTCTAAAGCTTCGGCATACTCACCTTCTGCCTGTGCCGACATTCCGTCACGGTAGTAAACGAACGCTTCTTTGGCTTTTTTGTTCGCTGGCAGTATCTTGAGGATGATGTCCGCCATTACTGTAAAGGATTTATCGATAAAGTTATCGTTTTTCTGGGTTCTTGGCATATATTTATCGTAAAGGTAGGTTTAAAACTAGTCTATACAGGCGCCACGCACTCAGGTGTATTGTTTTTGGGACTGTTTACGATGGTGCTTACTGGATATGCCGTCATAGCTTCGGTTGAATAGGGCTGCAATAGTGGTTGTAACATTTTTGGGTCTTGAACTTGCACATCAAGCCACAAATCGTAATCTTCTGGCTTTAATATTACTGGCATTCGGTCGTGAATTGGCGCCATTAGAGAATTGGCACTCGTTGTCAAAATTGTACATGTATCAATTTGTTCGCCAACATTATCGTGCCATTGCTCCCAAAGTCCAGCAAAGCCAAACGGTTGAGAGTCCTGAAGTTGGAAATAATAAGGCTGTTTTTTACCTTCTGTACGCTGCCACTCGTAAAACCCGTCTGCTACTACCAAACACCGACGTTTTTTAAACGCTGACCGAAATGAGGGTTTCTCCGCGACTGTTTCTGAACGCGCGTTAATAAGCTTTGATGCGATGCTGGGGTCTTTTGACCACGAAGGTATTAATCCCCACTGTAATAATTGAAACACACGATGATGTTCTGGATGATGCAATACTGTCATTACGGATTGCGTAGGCGCCACATTGTATTGTGGCTTGAAATCTGGAATATCTGGAATATTGAAAACTTCAGCCAATTTTTCCTCTAATCGTGTTAAAGTAAATCTTCCACACATAATTTAAACCTTTAGTACCTTGCTAAAAATCAATTTCGCGCTTCCGAAAATTAAACATTAGTTTATAAGGGAGATTTCTCTCTTTTTTATACCTTCGATAAGGTATATATAAAATTTTATCTTAATTAATGGGTGAATCTGATAATATATAGTTTTTTCCTCCTTCTTAAAAATATCAACTTCATCCCAATTTCTTGGCATGGAAACTTTGCGTTTGTTCGATTTTTTACCTTCTGGAAATGGTTATAAGATACGGCTTTTACTAACACAACTGGGGATACCTTTTGAGCGCATAAATCTGGATATAACCAAGAGTGAGACTAGGAGTCCAGACTTTCTGAGCAAAAATCCAAATGGTAAAATACCTGTGTTAGAAGTTCAACCGGGTCAGTATTTAGCTGAATCAAATGCTATCTTGATTTACCTTAGTGAGGGTACTGAGTATTTACCATACGACCGTTGGCAACGCGCTCAAGTTTTACAGTGGTTGTTCTTTGAGCAGTTTAGTCACGAACCTTACATTGCATCACCGAGATTTTGGATTTCTATTCTCAAAACTCACGAGGAACATCAAGCCGAAATCGAAAAACGACACCAGCAGGGTTACGCAGCACTACGCTTAATGGAAAATCATTTACAAACGAATAACTTTTTTGTGGGAGGACGTTACTCGATAGCAGATATCAGCTTATTTGCATACACGCATGTGGCGCCTGAAGGTGGTTACGATTTAACACCGTTTCCTGCTATCGGTGCCTGGATTGATCGAATTAAAAGCCAACCCGGATACATCGACATTACAGAAGATTAAACACGCAAAATGTAGAGACTAAACATGTTTAGTCTCTACTAGCAGGCGCCTGCTAAAACCTAACTAATTTTCTAAGGTTCGCTACGACTACCATTACCAATTACTGATATTTTATGGCGATATACAAGTTCTCCACCATACCAGCCAGATAACCCTAAAGCTGTAGCGACTATAAGTGAAATAACAAGTCCCCAAGGCAGTACCGCAGAAACGGGATGATTCCAACGAATTAGCAAGTTAACAAGCGTTAAACTTAAAACGATAACGTTTAGAATTAGGTGTGCCCAACCTGCGGTGCGCTTGCGAACTCTCTCAATGCGTAAAAAGTCCATTAGTCCGGTAGCAGCAGCGGCAAGTCCACCAACGAAACCACCAACAATTAACCAGTATGCACCCAGTGCCCAGAAACTATCGCGATTAAACCAAAAAACTACATCTGCCAATGTAGAGCCAACAAGAAAGGCAACTGGGAACTGAACCAAAATAGGATGAATTGGATGTCCAGCTACTGCTACTGTGCTTGGTACACCAGTATCACGAAATTCGCGACTATCGCTCTCAAGAACAGCAGGAATGTTTGGATATGGGGTAGTGTTTCTTTGTTCGGTTTCCATAGTTGTTTGTATTAATGGTTTGTTGATAACTAGAAACCTGGTTTCTACACGAAATTATTGTTTTAATTACGATATATCGACAAAGAAACCAGGTTTCTTTCGTTTCTTTTAGGCTGAAGGAATTTGCTCTACATAAGCTTCAGCAGCAATAATCAATTGACCAACTTCAGGGTATAAACCTTTAATAGTCAACGTCATACCTTGCAAATCAAAATTATCCAGGTTTAAGATTTCGCTTGTAGCATCAATCAAGGATTGTGTGATTGACGAGCTTTCTTCTCCTTGTGGATATTCGACGTTTTCTAAATTAATTGTTTTGCCGTTAGCACTAACAGTTGGAACTGCTGAAAATGCAACTAGATGATTTTCATTGTTATCTAATTTTACATCGGCTTTTAGTTCAACTCTATTTTGTCCTGGCAAATAAAAGTCAACTTGCTTCAAACTAACTGCTACAGGTTGACCTGATAAGTTAATTGTTTGGCTTTGCAATTTGCTGCGAATATAATCGGAGTTAAACGCGCAATTAATATCAGCTTCAGTCAAAACAATTTTTGCACTGCCTTGAGTTGGTCTTGTCAGTTCAACTTTGCCAAATGCAACGCTAAGAGGATTTATAGCAACATTATCAACCTGCATGTGCAATTCTTCCACACGCAGGCTTTTTTGCATTACTAAACCTTCACCATCGATTTTGACGCTATCCACTTCCCCTTGTATAAGCTTTAAAGGGTCTGTTTTTACGTTTACATCTAGGTTTTCTACTTTGTCTAATTGGCTAGTTATACCAATTTCGGCAGCTTTATTCAACGCCTGCTCGCCTAATCCAGGATTGTTAGGCATTATTAGTGCAATCTCCCATCTTAACCTTCACTGTCAATCTAGAAAATTGCAATGAAATTTTTCTCTATCTATTGGAATAGGAGGTATTCATTTTGGCTCTATCGAAAAGTATAAATCTAGTTTTGACAATTATTTCTTTATTTATTAATACAATACAAAAAATAAAATCATGCGTTTCTACCTTACGGTTTTAATGGTAATCGCTCAAAAGTCAGATGGAAGCTCTTAATCTGTGTGGCAACCTTGAAATTAAGGAATTAAACAAAACCTTTTAAGAGGAGAACACACAAATGGTAGCTACATTAGACGATACCAAGCGCTCTGCTATCGGCATGAAGCTAGCTGATATGAAAGCTGTGCAAGAATTATTAATTCAAAATGAACAGCAATTTTTGCGCGAATCCACTGATTCTGAAATCTCTGAGCGCTTCCAGAAGATGCTCGAAGATGACCAAAAGAATCTAGGTGTGCTAGACACTGTTATCGTACAATACGGCGTACAAGCACAACCTGAGCAAACCATCACCAAAATGATTGAAACGCTTAAGCAGTTGATGCAAGGTTCAGAGTTAAGCTTCTACGAAAAAGTATTCCAACATGAATTGTTGAAGCATCAACAAGTAATGAGTGGTTTGACCATTCATAAGGCAGCACAAAAAGTAGGCGCCGATGTGATGATGGCAATTGGACCATTGAACACCATCAACTTTGAAAACCGCGCGCACCAAGAGCAACTCAAAGGTGTATTAGAAGTACTAGGTGTTCGTGAACTCACCGGACAAGATGCTGACCAAGGTATCTGGGGACGGGTACAAGATGCTATGGCTGCTTTAAGCGGTGTATTTGGTAGCGCTGTTACCCAAACCACCGATAAGACTGACATGAACATTCAAGACATTATTCGTCTTGACCACAACAAAGTAAATACCTTGTTCACTCAGTTATTTGCTAGCAACGACCCTCAAAAAATTCAAGAGTACTTCGGTCAAATCTACAAAGATTTATTAGTACACTCGATTGCAGAAGAAAAAGTTGTATATCCCGCAGTACGTCCTTTCTACGGTGAACAAGACACCAAAGAGTTGTATGACGAACAGGCACAATTGAAAGTAGAGCTAGACCAAGCTAAGGCTATGGATCCAGCTTCTCCTCAATTCAAAGACAAAATCAAACAGATCATGGATGCAGTTGGCGACCACATTCGTCAAGAAGAAAGCACCATGTTTGCTGCTATTCGTAACAACTTCAGCACTGAGCAAAGCGAGCAACTAGCTACACAGTTCAAGAGTGTTAAGAGCGAAGAGCAACAAAAGATGGCTAAAGAAGCCGGCATGATGAAGTAATCGTAGGGTGGGCACTGCCCACCGTACATATTCGATACAATATTAAAATTTGTAGAGACGTGATTAATCACGTCTCTACATTGTTTTGTAACTATCATGGAAAAAAGTATGTAGTTTAATTGAGATATGTTGACTGATATAAAAGACTTAGCAACAAAGTTGGCGCCTCGCTTAATTGAAATTCGTCGTCACCTGCATTCGCACCCAGAACTAAGCGGTCAGGAATACCAAACGGCAGCTTTTGTTGCTGGTGTTTTATCTTCGAGTGGTTTACATGTACAAGAAGGTGTAGGTAAAACTGGTGTAATTGGAGAGTTGCAAGGTACTGGAGAAAGTAATCGCATTTTAGCAATTCGTACTGATATGGATGCACTACCAATTCAGGAACGCACAGGATTAGATTTTACCTCCCGCGCGTCGGGTGTAATGCACGCTTGTGGTCACGATGTCCACACAACAGTTGGTTTAGGAACAGCGATGATATTGTCGCAGTTAGCAGAAGAATTACCAGGAAAAGTTCGGTTTTTATTTCAACCTGCTGAGGAAATTGCCCAAGGTGCGAGTTGGATGGTTAAAGATGGGGCAATGAATGATGTTACGGCAATACTGGGAATACATGTTTTTCCATCAATACCTGGTGGTTCGGTTGGGTTACGTTACGGCGCCCTAACTGCTGCGGCTGATGATTTAGAGATTATTATTGTAGGAGAATCGGGACACGGCGCCCGTCCACACGAAGCAGTCGATGCAATTTGGATAGCTTCGCAGGTAATAACAACACTACAACAAGCGATTAGTCGAACCCAAAACCCATTACGTCCCGTAGTATTGAGTATTGGACAAATTAATGGAGGACGGGCGCCGAACGTAATTGCCGATAAAGTAGAATTAAAAGGAACAGTACGCTCATTACATCCAGAAACACGAGCAAATTTACCAGCTTGGATAGAAACAATTGTAGCCAACGTTTGTGACTCGTATGGCGCCAAATATGAAGTTAACTATCGTCAAGGAGTTCCCAGTGTCCAAAACGATTATACGTTAACGCAATTACTACAATCAGCAGCCGAAGAAGCATGGGGATGTGAAAGAGTACAAGTCCTACCAGAACCAAGCTTAGGCGCCGAAGATTTTTCAGTATATTTAGATTATGCACCTGGTAGCATGTTCCGTCTAGGTGTAGGCTTTAAAGAAAGACCCACCAACTACCCATTACATCATCCGCAATTTGAAGTAGATGAAAATGCCATAATTACAGGTGTAGTCACAATGGCATATGCTGCATCTAAATTTTGGAACACAAATGCATCGTAATAAGGACTTCAGTCCTTACCTCACCAACCAAAAAGAAACAAGGTACTAACAATCTTGTGGCACGGGCATCCTTGCCCGCCCCTTTTAAATAACATTAAAATTAGTGTTTAACTGGAATTTCAATAGTAAATTCTGTACCTTTACCAGGTATAGATTTACAATAAATATTTCCATTATGCTTTTCCACAACAATTTGATAACTAATAGATAAACCTAACCCTATTTCCTTACCAGCGGATTTAGTTGTAAAAAATGGTTCAAATATTTTTGCTTGTACTTCTTCGCTTATCCCTAAACCATTATCAGCGAATTTAATTGCTATCCAATTATCAATTACTGTAGTACAAATTTCTATTTTACTAGGTTCTTTAATAATTTCTTCTAGCGAACGCTGTTGGTTATAATAATTTAAGGCATCAATTGCATTATTTAAAATATTCGTAAATACTTGATTTATCTGCCCTAAGTAGCATTCTACTAACGGTAATTGACCATAGTTTTTTATTACTTCGATACTAGGATATTCTAGTTTTGATTTTAAGCGATAGTTAAGAACACTTAATGTGCTATCGATTCCCTCATGAATATCAGACAGTTTCATAACTGTTTCATCTATACGAGAAAAAATTCTTGTAGATTTAATAATTTCATGAATACGTTTGGCACCAATATTCATAGAATTTATTAATTTTAGCAAATCATATTGAAGAAAATCTATATCAATAGCTTCTAATTCAGCCTGAATACGGGGTGTTGGTATTGGATATTCCTCTTGATAAATACGTAGGAGATTTAAAATATTTTGAGTATACTCAGACGCATGAGCCAAATTACCATATATAAAATTTACTGGGTTATTGATTTCATGAGCAATTCCAGAAATCATTTGTCCTACACTTGATAATTGTTCACTTTGTATTAGCTTAATTTGCATTTGCTTTAAGTTTTTATAAGCAAGGCTTAATTCCGCAAAGTTTTCTTCCAAAAGAGTATTCTTTTGCTCTAATTTTTCAGCTAATTCATGCAATTTTAAATGCAATCTTACTCGTGATATTACTTCTTCTTGTTGAAAAGGTTTCGTGATATAATCAACTGCGCCAATTTGAAATCCTTCTACTTTATTTGCTGTATCAGAAAGTGCCGTCATAAAAATTATGGGAATGTTTTGAGTTTGAGAATTTGCTTTTAATTGACGACAAGTTTCATAACCGTCTATTTCTGGCATCATTATGTCT
Organism: Calothrix sp. PCC 7716; assembly: GCF_019977735.1. Lineage (GTDB taxonomy): Bacteria > Cyanobacteriota > Cyanobacteriia > Cyanobacteriales > Nostocaceae > Dulcicalothrix. Next base: position 5,035,535 of record NZ_AP025018.1, read on the forward strand.
AATAAAATTAAATCTGGTAAAGCATATTTAACTCGTTCTAAAGCCACTCTTCCTGATTTAGCTACCCAAATTTCAAACCCTTCTTGGTCAAGAGCATCAGATAATACACTTAAATTGGCTGGATTGTCGTCAACGAGTAGAATTGTGTTCATAATATTTTGAAATAACTAATTTATTTACAAGTTTGAATAAGTTCTAAAATTGCTTTATCTTGAAATTCTTTTGCTAGTTGTTGTATTTTTTTAGCAAAGGGTATATAATTCTTGTCTTTTTGTTCTAGCAATGCTGCTTGTCTGATAATTCCTTTAAAGTTACCAAGCATAGCTAAGTTGTAGAGATTTTCTATTTCTGTCGCAGGTGGCACAATTATTTCTGTGTTATCTTGTTTTTGAGATACGATTATTTTTTCTTCATATATCCACGTTAGTTTTAGATGCTTTTGCAATGTTTGGAATAAATCAATTGCTTGTATAGGTTTAGGAAGAAAATCATTTCCTCCTACTTCAAAACTACGGTGCCTGTCGGCTTCAAATACGCTTGCTGATGACACGATAATTGGAATATTTTTAACATGTGGAAATTTTTCTGATTCGCGCAATTGTTTAATTAAGCCATAACCATCGAGTTTTGGCATCAATAAGTCAGTAATAATGATATCTGGCTGAGATTCCAAAACTTTGTGTAAACCTTCTTCTCCATTAGTTGCTTCTATCATCTCAAAACCAATGGGACTAAGTAAATTAGCAATCACTGAGCGATTCTCCCATTTATCATCAACTATAAGTAGTTTAGGTTGGTAATCTTTAATACCAACAATTTGACCATTATCATCAATTTGTGATGTTTTCACCCATTCCAATGCTTCTGGTAGGTTAACGTCAAACCAGAAAATACTGCCAACACCCAATTCACTTTGAACTTGAATGGTACTACCCATTAGTTCTATGATTTTTTGACTAATTGCTAACCCTAAACCTGTTCCCTCAGTTTGTCGGCGCCTTTCAGAAGCTTGCTCAAAGGGTTGAAAAACGATTTGAAGATTTTCTTGGGCGATTCCAATACCTGTATCGCGAACTTCAAAACGAATTTTTTCTTTAGATGCATAACTGACAGTGAATGTAACACTACCGACATCAGTAAATTTGATAGCGTTTGAGAGTAAATTAACTAGTACTTGTCGTAAACGTTTTTCATCACTCTTAACACCAATAGGTAATTCTGAAGCTATTTGATATTGGAATTGAATTCCTTTAAGTTCCGCGCGGATGCGACACATTTCTGCAACACCTTGCAAAAATGCGGGAAAATGGAAATCAGTTGGCGTAATTACGACTTTTTGGGCTTCAATCTTCGATAAATCAAGAATGTCATTGATTAAAGTCAGCAAATGTGAGCCACACTGATAAATAACATCTATTTTAGAGCGTTCATCTTCATGCAAGTTTTTGGAGCGCTGAAGGATTTGAGCGTACCCAAGAATACCATTGAGCGGAGTTCGCAATTCGTGACTCATGTTAGCTAGAAATTCACTTTTTGCGTAACTTGCCGCTTCTGCTGCTTCCTTAGCTTTGGCAAGTGCAACTTCAAATTGTTTACGTTCGGTAATATCTCTTGTAACTGCAATCACACCTAAAACATTACCATCTGCATCACGCCAAGGCGCCTTTGTCGTTAGAAAAATACCATTATTTGCACCATTAGTAACTTCCTCTTCGTAAGTTTCAGCAATACCTGTTCTCATAATCTGACGGTCTTTCGCCATCATCAGAGACGCGACTTCAGGGGGTAATAATTCAGAATCATCTTTGCCAATAATGTTCTCTATTGGCTTATTAAAAAAGTTTGCCATATTTAAATTAACAGCAATATGGCGCCCTTTATGGTCTTTAACAACCATTAAACCGGGTGTGTTTTCCAAAATTGAGCGTAGTAAGAGATTATTTTCGCGCAAAGCATCTTCAGCTTGTTTAGGGTCGTGAATATCCGTACAGGTGCCAATCCATTCTCGAACACTACCATCTTCATTTAAAATAGGAACGGCTCGAGACAGAAAATAACGATAATTGTTATCTTTTGCTTTTATACGAAACTCTGTTTCATACAAACTTTTGGTTTTGACAGCTTCCATCCATGTCTGAACTGCTTGTTCACGGTCATGTGGATGTACCCCAGTTAACCAACCAGTTTCCTTATTTTGCACGTTAGGAGTTTCTAAATAATCTTTAGAGACTAATGAAAGGTCATCTAAAACATTTCCTCGTGCATCTGCTGTCCAGATAACTTGAGATGTTGCGGTAATTAATGATAGATAGCGTTCTTCGCTTTGTTTCAATGCTAACTCTATGCGCTTACGCTCGCTAATATCAATAATAATGCCACCAATTCCTAGAACAGTGCCATTAGCGACTAAAGGATAATAAGATACTGACCAATAACCTAAAATACCAGGTTTTTGAGGTGTTTCTCCAGAAATTTCATAATCATATACTGGCTGTGCTGTATCAAGGATATCTTTAAATAATGGTTCTAACGAAGCCAGTTGTGGTATTACGTCAAATACAAGCTTTCCAAGATGGTCAGCAACATCTAAACCATTGATTTCTGCTAATGCCTGATTTACATAAACATATCTTAGCTGGCAGTCTAAAATCATTAGTCCAGCATTCGCACCTCCAAAAAAGGCATTGAAACGAGCGATATCAAGTGATAATGATTCTAAGTTTTTTACCTGTGTGCTGCTACAAGTATTTACGGATGGGAGTTGCTGACTCATGTCATTCCTGAATTCTAGCTTTTTAGGGTTGCTAAATAATTTAATGCCCCATATACAGATAGACTGTATATAGGGATATATCTATAGTTCCCTGCTAGCTTCAACTAATAACACAAGTCACATATTTTTATTCCTTGGCTAGATACGTGCTTTAAAAACTAGTCTCCACCCAGTTCAACCAACTTACCAATATTAAAATCAATCCTTATCCAACCTCGATTTTTCTGCAAATTTTGAATTAACAGCAAGAAAATTTGCCAGTGAGGATTCATCAAAAACGGTAACGGGTCTTGCCAGGAAAAAATAGCATCTTTACCGCGCGTGATAATTTTGAACCTATAAACAAAATCTGACCAGGAACGAGTATTAAATAGACGCCAGACTTCATGGTATGTCCAGTAAGTTGGTTTACTCGTAGATTTTGGTTGAATAGGTTCTGCCAAATTATTTCCTGTACCTAGATATGCATCTGCGACACCAGGATGGTTATAAAACATCGTGATAGCACTGTGAGTACGGGGATTACATTCAATAGCGTATATATTCCCGTCTTCTGCTTCAATAAAGTCAAAAGAAACCTGCCCAGTAATACCTAAATCTTTAACAAAACGACTTACCCATTCAAAAATCTTAGGGTTATCAACATTTTCATAGTTGACTTGAAACGCACTAGACTCACAGCAACAGTGCAATGTAATTACCCCATTACGAGCGGTACTGTGAGTGCAATATTCTTTACCTGGAATAAATTCTTGCATAATCCAGGGTTTTTCTGAGCTAATAGGTAAACTTCTTACGAATGCTGCGGTTGCTTCGGGAGTATCGCAGGGAAGTTTAGTTAAATCTAACCTACGTACTGAGTCGTAAGGAATACTTTTAAGAATGTATTTACGCTTTTCTTGGGAGAAATCAAAGTTTATAACTTGTTCGGGGTCAGTAATTTTAAAAGACTTAGGAACTGATAGACCAAAACTTTGTGCAGTTTGTGCGAATGCGTACTTATCATCAAGCATTTGCGTCATTTCTGCATCGCAATGTATGACTTCACATTGTGCCAGTGCTTTCTTCGCGAGAGAATCATAGTAGCTCGCAACAGGACTACACACAGGTACATAAACATCGATATTTTCTTTTTCTACGATGTCTACTAATGACTGAATATAACCCTCTGGGTCTTTTTCAGGCGCCTCAACTGTGTAAAATTTATTTACAGCAGACGAAAAGCGGTGTCCAGTTAACCAATATTTATGCGCTTCTAATAAGATAACTCGATGCCCAGCATTATGGAACGAGCGTGCAAGTTGTAATGCTTTGGTCATTTTACCACCGCTAATCAATATATTTTTAGGTTTTTCGGTGGTAACATTTTGAGGACGCAAACTCTTTAAAAGCAGTGCCACCAAAACAAGCGATGCATTTAATGGTAAAGCAAGCAATAGAAGTGTAAGAGTGCCTAAAGTTTTTAGCGAAGAAGCGCTAATACCAGGAGCATGTGTTTTTGCAGGTGAGGAAAGCGAAATTGACTGTGCCATGTGTATAATCAAATTCTTCTAATCAAAGTAACGCCATCACGCAAAGGTAATATTACTTGCTCCACACGGGAATCATTTGCGACCACTTGATTAAATTCAGTAATTGCTTTACCGTTAACACTACGTTGTTCGTTAGGTAGATATACTTGTCCTTGCATTAATGTGTTATCAACACATATCAAACCACCAGGCGCCAGTAAGGTGCTGTCTAATATGGTGTGGAAGTATTCAATATACTCTTTTTTATCAGCGTCGATGAAAATTAAATCAAACGACTCACCGTTTTGAGCTAACTTACGTAGTGTTTCAAGAGCAGGCGCCACTTCTACACTAATTTTATTACCATGAGGGGAATTTTGAAAACAAGCTTGAGCAAAGCTAGCAACGTAAGCATCAACTTCACAGGCCACAAGTTTACCATCATCGGGTAATGCTTCCGCCATTGCCAACGCCGAATAACCAGTAAACATACCCACTTCAAGAACACGTTTGGCTTTAGTCAAATAAACAAACATTTTCAACGTTTGTCCTTCAACATGTCCAGATAACATCTCTTGTTCGAGTTGACGAACAGTTTCACCATCAGAAAACCGCTTAGACCAATCTTCAGAACTCGTCTTTTGTGCAAGTGCCGTCAAACCCGGAGATTCATTCGTCGTATATTCACCAATATAAGGTTCCAAACCTGCCGCTAAATTATATATCTGCTGTAATGAAGTCAATACCTCTGCGGAAGTATTTGATGATTGCGCGAGTTGTAAAGTACTTTGCAGCAATTCCACCAAAATACCATGAGGTGTAACAGCTCTCGGTTGATTAATTTGAGTAATAGTCATGTTTATTTTAGATTTTAGATTGTGGATACCGTAGGGGCGGGTTAACCAATATCCTAAAACTGTATGTACCATCTCGTAAACCCGCCCCCGTACAGATATCATGATTTTACAAACCACCCCATTAATATTTACACCGCAGCCATTTCCACCTCTTCGGTACCAATATAAGCATCAATACCAGCACCAGAACGCGGTAAAGCTGCACAAATTTCTTTATGCGCGACAACCGCAGCATCTAGCTCCTCGCGAGTTAAATCATTGACAAAGAAACAAGTTCCAATTGGTTTTGGCATTGCTGCACGTAATTTTCCATCACGAGTCTGAGTAATTGACTCAGTAGCATACCAAAGTAAATCACCTTCTAGTAATGGATGGTCAAGTGACAAACCAATACGAGACATTAAATCGAGAATACGGTCACGTTCTCCTACAGAAATATAACCACGTCGTTCGGCAATCGTTGCTGATAGAGCCATATCAATATTTACCGCATGACCATGATATAAAGGAACGCGCGGCGCCAACTCCAGTGTAGGACTCCAAGTATGACCATAGGCGATTACTCGGTCAAGGTCAATTTCATGCAAATTAGGCGTTTCTAACTCTAGCATTGTTTTAATCGCTTCGTAATTCACCTTATGAGCGATTTCTTGTAAATGCTCTGAACCATTTACATAACCAAAGTGAGTTTGTAGTAAATCATGACCGTACTCGTACAGCAATTCAAAAACTTCAGAATTTGAGACTACGGCAATCTTGACTAGCTCTGCCATTCCGTTACGAACTTGTGCAACAGGCAGAGTTTTTAAGAACGAAAAGTCAAGAATCACCTTTTGTGGTGCATGATAGGCACCTAAACGGTTCTTTAACTTCTTGTGATTGACTGCTACTTTAATTGCGACACCTGCATCAATTAAACCAATAAGCGTTGTTGGAATACGGATATAGTTAGTCTTACGACGATAAGCAGAACAAGCAAAACCCACTACATCAGTAACTAGTCCACCACCCACTACCAAAACTGGTTCTTTACGAATCAAACCAAAATCAGCAAACGCATCTACAACCGATTCAAACGTCGCTAGCGTCTTCGCCGGTTCGGTAATAGTAACAGGATGTACCGTCAAATCAATGTCATAGTAACGGAAGTAAGCGCGAATTTGCTCTCCATACAAACGGTTAACGTTCGCATCAACCACTGCCAAACAGCGTCCAAACGGTTGGTAGCTGTCTGCGACTTCAGTATTCTTAATATCAAACGCACCGTTGACATACTCTAGACTGAAGTCTATTTTTTCATATCCAGTAACGTGAAACGCTTTTTCAGTCGCTGTAAAAGATGCGTGAGGTATACCCATATCTCTCGTCCTTGATTTAATAATTCACAATTGAACAAAATTGAAAATACTGTGCTTTTACGTCAGTCACCCGACAACGATTAAAACTCAACAGAACAGAATATAATCATACAGAAACCGGGTTTCGACGCTTTCATTGTCGCAGACAAATCGTCACTTTTATCACAGATTTCAATGAAGAAACCCGGTTTCTTTCGGGAGTAAAAATATTAATGTCTTGCTTCTGTTCCTAGTAATACTAAGTATGTTTACTGTGGAACCTCTAGCGTAATCACTAGTAAAATCTGTACCGTGGAAAATAGTTTATTTTTATCTCCTAACTTCCACTTGAGATTACAGCCCTGATTAATATTCAGTTCGCTGCTTTTAAGCATTCACTTTCGACCTCATTTAGCTAGGAACAGAGAAAATTTGTAGCAAATACTATCGCATTGATCGTTCTTACATAAGTAATATCGACCAAATTGGGTGTGAAGTTATTTTTCGCTACTAACTACAAAATTCAGATTAACTCTATTAGGTGACATATTTACCAATCGAAATATTAGTATTAATTATCGAAAGCAATAAATTAAATAATTATTAAGTATATGTAAAGTATTCCAAAAGTATGATATGGCGTAAGGTGGGCATTGCCCACCTAGCCCTGTCAAGGTGTACCAATACAGTACTAGATAAAAGCCTTATTCTTACGTTGTACCCCCAACTCTGGAATATAAAATTGAGCGCAAATATTATTTTTTGCTTTCAAATTTTAATCAGTGAAAGGCTAAAACCCTTATAAATGGTTAGTACCCATGCTCACCTTGACAGGGCTAGCATTGCCCACCCTACCGTGAACATAATTATTCGCGCCTTTCTGTATTTTCCTCGGTTACTTGCTCGGTTGAACAAACGCTACCACGCGCGCCCCTCTCAATCTTAAATTTTTCGCAATCGCGTTTTTGAGGACGTTGTAATGACCAACCATAAGGCTTATCACCAGTAACTAAACCGTTAGACAACGTTGTTAAACGAAAGTTGGCGCCTCGCATGTTTACCATCATGCTGGTTGAACCTTTAAGGTTTGCACCCTCCAAGTTGGCACCCATCATGCTAGTAAACCTCATATTGGCATTTTCGAGTGATGCTGACTTTAATAAGGCACCTGTGAAAGAAGTAGCAGTAAGATTTGTATTACTTAATATAGCACCTTCCAGATTTGCACCAGTTAAGTCGGCACCAGTTAAGTTTGAGCCGCTAAAATTGGCGCCTTTGAGGTTGGCATCGCGTAAAATCACCCTAGTTAGATTAGCTCCGCTTAAGTCGGCGCCGCTCAAATCACAGCGAGAACACACACCAGTAGCTTTAAACTGCTCTAAATCTTGTTGGTTGACTGCTTTGGCTTGTTGAGTTAATCCCAAACAAGCTAGTACCGCTAAAGTAGCAAAAATTGTATGTTGCTTATGTGACATATTTTTAGAATTTTACCAATAGTGCGTATAGCCATACTTACATATACGACTTTTTTCGCAAACAATAGGAATAAAGAAAATGTAAAGAAATAGTAAAATAACTATAAAACATATACTCACACAGGTTGTGTTGGTACAATAAATGTAATCTAACAAACAAAAAGCCTCAGTAACGCTGATACATATTACAGATCACGCGCATGTAAACATAAAGAGCCTGTAAATACTCTGTAAAAATACCATAAACTCGCGTATTTGAACCACCGAATATTGGATGTAGAGATTAGAATAGACATAACTGCTAATTATACAGAAACTCTATAGTCTAAGCCTTATGTAATCCCCTGGTCAGCTAATGACTGGGGGATAAATATTTATGAGTGCTGAGTGCTGAGTGCTGAGTAATGAGTGCTGAGTAATGAGTGCTGAGTGCTGAGTAAAATTTTTAATTGCGCTCCTCAACACTTTCCACTCAGCACTCAGCACTTTCCACTCAGCACTTTCCACTCAGCACTTTCCACTCTTTTTATTTCCAACCTAAAAGCTTTAACCAAGGAACTACTAAATAATGACTTATAGCTAGATAAAAGCTGTTGAAAATACCTAGTAAGCTAAAAAAGATAACTTTAGGCGCCAGTTGAGATGCTTCTGTAGAGAGTAGAAAGTTGAATAAGCTAGGTGACAAAATACCAAGATTAATTAGTAAAGCAAAAGTTAAGGCTGTACCGAAAGCGCTAGTTAGTGCATGAACTATATGATGACTACGTAGTCCTAAACCAAGAGTTAGCAAAGAAACCGCGATTAATATTAACCCCATTAATCCTTCGGCTGTAACTGAGTAAGCGAAATTCGCATTAGGTACACTAATACTAGCTAATACTACCCATCCTAAACCGTAGCCAATAATACTTGTAATTAAAGCGATGAAGTAACGGCGCCTTTGTCCAAATGCACCGCTAATAGTTAGTGCCCATGAAGTTCCTAAGCCAGCAACCGCGAATAATATTATTTCTGACCCTGATACATTGCTTGTATTAGTCAACACACCTGGTAGTTGGTTAGCAATATATACAGAAAGTTGTTTTCCCCAGATGGTATTATTCGCGAGTAGTAAACCAACGATTGTACCAATACAGGCGCCAATTGCAGCTAGGAGCATTGCCCAAGTAGTACTAAGACAAGCGAGAATAGTATTAATAAAAGTCTTGACTGTAAAAAGTACTGTTTGAGAAGTAGCTTGTGCGAATGCAGTAGTTATTTGTACGCTTGTACCTTTTAACCGTTGCCAGAAGTTAGATAACGGTGATGCGGTGTTATTAACTTGATGAGTAATTTGAGTAAATTTTTTCTGAACGTTTTGCCCAACCTGAGAAAATAATGATAGAGCAGGCGCCGCTTGAGAAATACTAGCGAGTCTTTTTTGAATAATGGTAGCGGATGCAGGACGAGAGCGGGCATCGTATTTAACCATTTCGTCGAGTAAATCGCCCAATTTGGGTTTAACGTCAACTAAATGGCGCCAGCGTAACTCTCCTGTAACAGGGTCTTCTAAATCTGCTGGGTTTTTTCCAGTAAGTAATTCTATCATCGTTCGGCCAAGCGCATAAAAATCGGCTTGAGGTCCAACTAAGCCACCAGTTAGCTGTTCTGGGGGACTATAACCCGAAGAAAACAACCGCGTTGAGCGACTAGGAAACCGCAACAATGCCGAACTAACTTGCTTGACTCCACCAAAGTCAATTAACACTAGCTGGTCTCCACGTACTGCCCCACGAGAAAAGGCGCCAGTACGTAGCATAATATTAGAGGGTTTAATATCACGATGGATAATTTTACGGGAATGCAAGTGATTTAAAATATCAATCGCTTGCAGCAGCCAGTTGAGTACTAATACTTGAGGACAACCTTGTGGGTAGTGCTTTTGAATTTCCTCTAGCGTCAACCCATGAATTTTTTCCATCACCAAACATGGCAGTTTGCGAGGTTTGGGGTGTGAGAACTCAACTTGAAAATGCCCGCAAATATCAATAATCGGAACTCCAGGGTGTTCAAGATTACATAATATTTCTGCTTCTTGTACAAACAGTTCGAGTGCTTTAGGTGAATCTTCGATTAAGACTTTTAGAACCTTTTCGGTTTGCGCTATTGTATCCCAAACCGTATAAATTTGGGCAAATCCACCAGAACCTAGGGTTTGCAATGGCACATAACGTTCAAGTAGCTGTAGATTGGCGCCACAGCTATTGCAAAACTTATTACCCCAAGGTTGCGGATAGGGACGCAAACAATCAGGATTTATACAATGAATCGCACTCTTGTTTACCTGGGACACAACTGTTTAAGAGACACTAGCTTAGTTGATTGTACTAAACACAGGGTAACGCGAACTGTGTCTCATTAACTATTGTTAAGCTTTTACAGGTATTGACGAGAAGGCAAAAATAAATAGAAAGTAAATTAATGTAAAATTTTGACGCGGAGAAATAGATTTGTTAGGGACGAATTCGGCATCAAATAGACTTGCTAAGATGATTTATGGCTATTGGCAAAGCCAGTGTCTTTACATAGCAACAAATTTAGGTATACCTAACCTGTTACAGTCAGGGGCAATGACTGTGGAAGCTATAGCAGAAAAAACTTCGACAAAAGTAGAAACTCTTTATGTTCTTCTTCGTGCTTTAGCTCATCTAGGTGTGTTTGCGGAAAAACCTGGGCGTATATTTGCTGCAACAGAACTCTCAGAACTCCTGGTTACAGATGCAGAGCCAAGTTTAGGACATTTTCTGTTACATATTGCAGAACCTAGTATGTGGGATGCCTGGAGAGAATTAGGTGGTGCGCTGAAAACAGGAGAAGTCGCTTTTGAAAGGGCACATGGCAAAAATTTCTACGAGTTTTTCATGTCGGAAAACCCCGATAGTAAAAATTTGTTCAACAATGCCATGAGCTATTTAACGAATCAAGCAATTGATTCACTGTTTGAGGTTTATGACTTCGGTCAATTTGATACAGTTATGGATGTTGGAGGCAATCGAGGTTCACTGATTGCCCATATTGTCAAGAAATTTGGTTGTAAAGGTATACTATTCGACCTTCCACATGAAGTTGAGATAGCTCCTGCTTTTCTTGCAAGTCAAGGAATTGACACTGATGCTGTGCAAGTTATTGGTGGAAATGCTTTAGAGGAGTTACCAAAAGGTGCTTCGGCAATTGTTATGAAGTATTTCTTGTCTGTATTTAACGTTGAAAACGCGCGTCAAGTCATTACTCGGTGTAGAGAAGCTCTGCCTCCACAAGGTAAGGTTATACTTCTACAAACACTTGTTCCACCTCGTGGGGCGCCAGTAGAATATCCAGATGGAACTATCCCAGGTCTTGCCGCAGTTCAAATGATGGTGACAAATCCAGGGGGTTATTGGCGCACGGAAGAAGAATATAAGGAGTTGTTTAGTACCAGTGGTTTTCAACTAGAACAAGTGATTCACACAGGAACTAGCCTGACAGTGATGGAATTTAGCAAAAAGTCTTGAGCATCTTATAAACCCGGTTTCTTTGCGAAACCGGGTTTATTTTTATCATATTTTTAGATTTTTGATGATTTTTCTTTTGGAAATCATTAAAAATAGCTATAAATGTAGTTAATTACCTCTGTTGACAGATTTTTTTTTATGTGTTGCACTCGGACAATTGTAATAAAATGTAATAATTATGACATTATATATTTGTACGCCTAAAAAAGCGACAAAGTAGCAAGGAATACAAATACATTTGATAATCTAATTGGAAATTAATGCTCAAGGTTAAATCGAAACTCCCCGGCGAACAACTATTCGCATCACCAACGACCGTAGCACTTGCTTCTTTGTTACTTAGCTTAGTAGCTCTATCTTTCTCGCCAATTTTGATCCGTTTGAGCGAAGGTGAACTAGGCCCTAACGCTACAATTTTTAATCGCTTTTGGATATCTACTGTCGCTTTTGTGCTGTGGAATCAATTTACAGCAGCACGCGGGCAACTGTCGGGTAGTCAACCGAATTTACCGCAACGTTACACAATCCGGCAAATCTTGCTCTTGATTGGAGTTGGAGTTGTAATGTTTGCCACTCTTGCTCTTTGGGCTTGGTCTTTAGCTCACACCAGCGTCGCGAACTCTACCCTTATGCATAATTTGGCGCCACTTTTTACGGTTTGTGGGGGGTGGTTGATTTGGGGAAAACGCTTTGATAGTAAATTTCTTAGCGGTATGTTCGTAGCAATAATAGGAGCTTGCCTCTTGGCATACCATGATTTTACCGAAGCCGCGACTGACAAACTCCAAGGAGATTTGGCGGCAATACTATCAGCCGTTTTTCTTGGCTTATACCCACTTTTAGTAGAGCAACTACGAACTCACTTGAGTCCGGTAGTTATTATGACTTGGTGTTCTGCAATTGGCACGGTTTTGCTTTTTCCTATCGTCATACTTACAGAAGGTCAGGTTTTTCCCCATTCGTTGCATGAATGGATTTACGTAATTTCACTAGCATTGATATGCCAAATACTAGGGCTGGGACTTTACGCATATTCACTCAATTGGTTAACTTCAGGATTTGTTTCCTTATGCGATTTGTTTGTTCCTGTTCTTAGCACCCAAGAAGCTTGGGTGATTTTTTCGGAAAGTCCTAGCTGGGTTACTTTGGTCAGTTTTGGTGTAATTTTGGTAGGGGTATGTATAACTTCAACTAGCCAATCTGCTATTAAAACAGAAGCAGAATCAGCCTAGTGGAGGTATGGAAATTGGAACGATTAAAGTTATTATTTTATTAACTGGTGCATTTTTTAGCTTTACAGTATAAACATGCAAAATCTTCCAATTTCTATCTCGAAAGACGTAAAATTCAGGTTTTTACGAGATGACGAAAAAACATACAGCACCTCGGAAAAGGAACTACCTTTGGTAATTGAGCCAGTGCAAGAAAAATCTTTTGCACATCTCTTACGATTACTGGGTGAAAATGGCGCCGAGTTTAATAAACAGCTAGATAAATACGGTGCCGTTTTGTTTCGAGGATTTGAAGTTGAGGATGGTAATCAATTTCAGAAAGTTTTAGAATTATTGAATATTCAGTTAGAGTCAGCTTACCACTTTGGTAGCGCTCATCGTGTACGAATAACTGATAAAGTCTTCACTTCTTCAGAAGCTCCACCAGATACCATTATTGCTCCTCACAATGAACTGAATATGGTACCTTGGCGCCCTAATGTGCTTGCTTTCTTTTGTCAAGTACAGCCAGACGTATATGGCGAAACTCCAATAATAAATACAGAAAAACTATTTAATGAGTTATCTCCGAGTTTACAGCACAAAATTGCCAATTATCCGCAGCGATTTGTGCGATATGTTCCTGAACATCTACTAGGATTAGTCTTTGAGGGACTATCGAAAGAGGAAATTACCAAACTTCTTACTGAGCAAGAATTTGATTTTAATTGGGAAGAAGATGGCTCTTTAAATTTTGAGTGTTCTTATATTACCTTATTTAGTCATCCAAGAACGAGCCGACTTTGCTTTTGCCTTAGCATTGTTGATTGTTTAGTAAGTAGAGAGTGGTATAAAAACATTAGGCAACGGTATCCATTTGGCAAAAGGCTTTATTATAATTGGCTACCAGCTTCGTTGTACAAACAATATCAGCAAAGATTAACAACGGCAGCGACTGTTGTTGATGGTTCGCAAAAACGAACCAGTACACTTAATGCGTATTTTGTCAATGGTGATAATGAATGTACTACAATAACCGAAGCAGAAGCAAAAGAATTAGGAAAAGCTGAATGGAAAAATGCAGCCATTTTTCAATGGAAGCAAGGGGATATTCTTCTCATTGATAACCTACAAGTTGCTCATAGTAGACTCAATACTGCACAGAAGCGAAAGATACTTACAGCTTTTGGAAACATGTGTAACATTCGCAATATGATCAACCCAGCTACTCTTGCTCTAACTTCAGCAAAGGAATTAGAAGCCAGCAAAAAATTGTAAATATAGCACTGATGATGACAAGAACGTAAACTGGAGTGCCCCAACCATATAAGTAACCTCCTAAAATGGGGCCTGGTTGTCTAACTATTTGATACACTGACATTAGTATTGCATAAGTGGCGCCTTCTACCCCAACAGGACAAGACCTTGCTGCAATTTCTAACACACCCAGCATGGCTATCATCGAAAAAAATCCAAAAAATACACTAACCAACATAGCGCTTTGTGCATTAGTTATGAACAATAAACCAATTGTAGAGGCCGCTGTAAACCCAATTGCTAAATTTAACAGCAGTTTTCGCGAAATTCTAAAGGCAAAGATACCAAACATGAAGGCGCCGATACCATTAGACAAAGCTTCAAATGTACCCAAAATACCTATAAATTGAGAGTCAAAATTCAAAGCATCCTTGTAGTAATAAACAAGGTAATTTACTAGCGTTGGCACAAGAGTAAACTGAAGGCAAGCAATAAAAGCTATAACAGTAAGAAAACGTCGTGATTTTACTGCCAACCAAACAGCTTTTAAATTATTTTTAACCGGAACAGTGTTAGGCTCCTTTTTTTCACCTGCAAGTAATATGAAGGTTGCAACTAAACCAATCAATGGTACAATTGCAGTAAATATAAACGCCATCGATAAATTAGAATTTTGAGCAAACCAGCCGCCAACAAAATACAGTAGAGCTTGACCAAAACTTAAAGAAGTCCATTGAATTGCCTGTAAGCGAGCAGTATTGTTTAAAATTCGACCCTGAACGACCATTATTTTATCTGTCAGTACGTCGCTAAAAGCTATAAAAAAATTAACTAAAATTAAACTAACCGCCAGCACCCAATATGTGTTAACTTGAAATATACCTAACCCGAATAAGACAGCAAAGGTTAGCGCATAGCAAATAAAAAAGTAGCTTTTGAACTGGTAGCCAAATAATGAAACAGCATCTCCAATCATTCCGTAAATTGGTCTAACTAACCAAGGAGAGAAAATTAGACTGCTAAAGGTTGCTAACTGCGCTGGTGAAAGTCCAAGGTTATCTTTGAGATAAATGGTCAGCGGAAGACCGAAAAGTCCTGGATTACATCCGTAAGTTTGAATTAAGTAAAACAGAACCATGATGCCAATAAGTTGGTGTATTGTCATCGAATCTTGCCTAGTAGTGTTGGACATTAGTCACCTGAAAAAATAGTTACCTGATTTAATTAAGCCATTAAACTTTATAATATATTAAATTCGTTAGCAGCGTGACGCTGAAAGCATCAATTTCTATGTCTTCTATGTCAAAACTTCAAGCATATTGGGAAAAACATCTATCCGGAGAATTACCTTTACTCGAATTTCCTACTAATTTACCTCGTTCTACTAAAAAATATAATTGCGCTTCTTATAAGTTTGTAATCAATAATAAACTAACTGCGTTACTTAAACAACTGGCAAAGAATGAAGGTGTCAGCATTGATAACGCTTTGTTAGCAGCATTTAAAGTTTTGCTTTATCGTTACACAAGTGAGAAAGAAATTATTGTTGGTTTGCTACTCACTAAGCTTATTTCTAACGTAGTTGTTTCAAAAGATTTGATTTCGGAAACGACCTCATTTAAAACCTTTTTGAGCCAAGTTAGTCATACTGTTTCAGAAATAAGCGAGTATCAAGATTATCCCTTTGCTTCATTGATAAAGCAATTGCAGTCAAAGTCTAGTTCAAGCCATTTACCCATTTGTCAAGCTTTATTTACTTACCAACTTGAACTAGAGTACCAGAAATCACCCCAGGATAATATACAATTCGATTTATGCTTGGAAGTTATCGAGACTTCTGGTTCACTACTGTGTAACTTTAAATACAACAGTAATTTGTTAGACAAAGTAACAGTTGCTCAGTTCAGCGAACATTTTCAAAAGCTACTGGAAAGTATTGTATCAAATCCAGAACAAGCAGTAGCTCAGTTATCATTGTTGAGTGAGAGGGAACGAGACGAAATACTGGTAGAGTGGAACGCAACTAAAAAGGATTATGATTTTACAACTCTTCATCAATTAATAGAGGCACAGGTCGAGCGAACACCAGATGCAGTAGCGGTTTCATTTGCTTCTAAAGAGCTTACTTACCGTACACTAAACTGCTGTGCAAATCAACTAGCACACTATTTACAAACACTAGGAGTTAAACCAGGGGTATTAGTTGGTATTTGCGTTGAGCGTTCTTTAGAAATGGTAGTAGGACTTTTGGCTATCCTTAAAGCAGGCGCCGCTTACCTACCTTTAGACCCAGGTTATCCACAAGAACGTTTAGAATTGATATTATCTGATTCTCAGGCGCCAGTATTGCTGACTGATAATATAAAGTTATTTTGTGATGATAAACATAGAAAAGTAATTTGTTTGCAAACACACCAAGAACATATTGCTACCTATAGCCAAGAAAATTTGGCGCCATGTGCAACCGCCGAAAATCTGGCATATGTTATTTACACCTCTGGTTCAACTGGCAAACCGAAAGGAGTAGAAATTCCTCATCGCGGTGTGGTAAACTTTCTAAAATCGATGCAGCATGAACCTGGAATTACAGCATCAGATGTACTATTGGCAGTTACTACAGTATCATTTGACATTGCCGCTTTAGAGTTATATTTACCTTTAATTACTGGTGCAAAGGTAGTATTAGCTAGCCGAGAAATTGCTAGTGATGGTAGGCGCCTGTTAGAGCTAATAAATAGTAGTGGTGCAACGATAATGCAAGCCACACCAGCAAGTTGGCGAATGTTACTCGCAACTGGATGGAATGGTTCTGAGCGATTAAAAATTCTTTGTGGTGGTGAAGGTTTAACAAGTGAGTTAGCGCTGCATTTATTAGACAAAGGTAAATCAGTATGGAATTTATATGGACCGACTGAAACTACTATTTGGTCAACTGTTTGTAAAGTCGAAGCTGATAAATTATCTCATGCTCTAATCCCTATCGGTCGTCCCATTGCCAACACACAAATTTATATATTAGATGAGCATCTGCAACCAGTACCAATAGGAGTTAGCGGCGAATTATATATAGGTGGTGCAGGAGTTGCGCGTGGTTATCTTAACCGTCCTGATTTAACTAGCGAAAGGTTTATTGCTAACCCTTTATTACCAGGTTCGCGTTTTTATAAAACTGGAGACTTAGCTCGTTATCTGCATGATGGTACTATTGAATACATTAATAGAATAGACAACCAAGTAAAAATTCGGGGTTTTCGGATTGAACTAGGGGAAATAGAAAACGCTCTATCTGCTCATCCAGAAGTGCGAGAAGCAGTTGTGATTACTCGTTGCGAACAATCATCAGAAAAACAAATAGTAGCTTATATTACTACTAATTGCGAACCTACTCCAGGCAAGTTGCGTGATTTTTTAAGACAAAAGCTACCAGATTACATGATACCCGCAGCTTTTGTGGTATTAGAGGCATTACCTTTAACACCGAGTGGAAAAGTAAACCGTCGTGCTTTGCCAAAGCCAACAGCTTCAAGCTTTAGCCAACACGATGAATTTATCGCACCGCGCAATGACACCGAACAGAGACTCGCAAAAGTGTGGTCAGAGATTTTAAACATTCAACCAATAGGTATTAAAGATAACTTCTTTGAAATTGGTGGAAGTTCTCTTTCAGCAATATTTTTGATAGCAGCGATTAGGCAGCAGTTTGGTAGGGAATTACCGATTTCAACACTCCTTACAAATCCTACCATTGAAGAGTTTGCTGTACTTCTTAATAGCACAGATACTTTTGATAACTCCCTCCTAATTCCCATCCAGCCCAAAGGTAACAAGGCGCCATTTTTCTGCGTACATCCCGCAGGTGGTCATGTTATGAGCTACTTGAAGTTAGCACATTATTTAAGTAACAACCAACTAAGTAACGACCAACCATTTTATGGCTTACAAGCACAAGGGTTTAATGGAGAAGAACCTTTAACGCGCGTCGAGGATATGGCTCTTGTATATATTGAAGCTATTCAGAAATTTCAGCCAAATGGGCCATATTATATTGGTGGATGGTCATTTGGAGGAGTTGTGGCATATGAAATGGCGCAGCAATTACACAAAATGGGACATGAAGTCTCTTTGTTAGCAATAATAGACTCCTATGTTCCAATTGTCTTAGATAAGAATAAGAAAATTGACGCTCCTTATTTAGTTGGCGCCCTTTCGAGGTATTTTGGTGGAATGTTAGGTCAAGATAATTTGGTAAACAGTAATGAAATGAAGCACTTGGATGCTGAGGAACAAATCGACTACATCCTTGACAAAGCAGTAGAAGCCAAAATATTACCACCATCAAATCAAAGCCAACAAAACAGACGCATCGTCGATGTATTAGTTGGCACCCTAAAAGCAACTTATTCGTATATCAAACAGCCATACCCAGGAAAAGTCACTGTATTCAGAGCTAAAGAAAAGCATATTATGGCGCCTGACCCAACTCTCGTATGGGTAGAATTTTTCTCTATCATGGAGGCAGAAGATATAACAATCATTGATGTTCCTGGTAATCACTACACATGCGTCTTGGAACCTCATGTACAAGTGTTAGCAGAACGCTTAAAATCACATTTGGCGTAGGGTGGGCACTGCCCTACTATCCCATCGTAGGGTGGGCACTGCCCACCTTACTATCCTTCTTCCCAAGAAATAGGCAAAGTATATTCTGAAATAGCAGAAAAATCACGATTTTTATTGCTAGTTTCTGCATCCAAAACTTTTGTGACCTTATTATAAATATCTTCAGCTTCTTGCAGCGAGTCACCAATACTTGTTAACCCCAATTTTCCAAACTGTGACAAACAGCCCATTAAATGGAATACTGTTCCCGTCTCGGTTCCAGAGTCAAAGTGCAAACGGTGATGGGCAATGATATCCATCAAGTCATTCGGTAATAATCCTTTATAGCGGTCTTTTTGTAGGTTATCGGTAGCAATATAGTATTTCGGGCGCCCTTGTTGGCTGTAAAATAAACCTGTTGAAAGATTATAACGACCGTTCGTTAGTAATTTTAACGTCATAAATGGGTGAGTTGTACCACCTTTTCGCAAGTTAATTTCAATTGCTTGAATATCCCACTCGCCATTTTCTTTTTGGACGGTAATAAAGTCAACACCATAACGCTCTAAGGCGCCTTTTTCTGCTAAATTTTGACCAACTTTTAAACCCAACTGCTGTAAGCGCAACCTATATGCTTCATCAGCAGGGAATTCGCAACCTAAGTATATTTGCCCATCGGGTCCACCTAATATTTGGTCGTGAGTAGATAAAATTTCGACTTCTCCTGTGGGAGTAATGCGTCCTTGTACACTAGGAGAACGTTTGATTTCTCCTTCTACAAAAGCTTCGACGATGGCGCCAAGTTCTGCAATACGTCCAGAAAAATTATCCCAACTTTCTTGACTTGCTTGGAAGCGCAGTAATAAAAAATTTTCTTTAATTGCTGCAACACGAGATGAATGTGTCTCATTTGGTGGCGCCATATGAGATATTGGTCGTAAGTCTAACAAAGCATTACCTTCACCAGAAATACCTTCGTTGAGTTTAACAACCATACGTTGCAGTGTTGGTTGACGCTCCCACAACTGTGCGGCAACTTCCGCTAATTCCGAAACAGTTTTAACCAAAGCGCTTCCATCAGGATGAGGCACATTTGACTCTGCGAAAATTTGTCTACTACCGCTTTTAGTTCCCCATATCTGTAAATCAGGCGCCGCAGCATATAGAGGTACACCTAACTTTATAGATAATTCAGCCTCTAAATCGGTAGAATTATAGCACGTCATAAATGACTTGTTTAAACGCAAAGCTTGCCGAATCCGCTCAAGCAAACGGGGACGTTCTAAAATTTTTTGACTAAGGGGCTTTTGCGATGAGTCGTAAGTAGATAATAATAACAGACGGTTACGTGCGTGAGAAAAGGGAATTCCTGGCAATAACTGTAAATAATAATCAACCACACTCGGATGCAATGGCATTGAAGTCACGTAAACTAAACGTGTCCGAGGATTTCTTAACCTAATTAAAGAGAATAATAATCGTTCTTCATAATGTTCACAACCTTCAACCTTCATAAGTTCGCGCTGGTCGAGACTTAGGGAGGGAATGACAAGAATATCAGCATCGCTGTTGTCGAATAATTCAATGGTTTTCCAACGGTCGCGTAAAGTAGTTTGCAAGTCGCGGAAAGTATCAACCTGCTCTATTACATGCGAACTATTATCAAAGGTTTGCATAGCACTTGTGCCTCACTCATATACTCCCAATTAGATGCTCAACACACTCGTTTACCTCGACAAACGCGCGGATGCTTGCTGTGTTTAAGTCACATTATATTAATCTCGAACATTAATGTGAGGAAAGCAATTACTCTAAAGAAGCACTTTTGCTCAAAAAACCCTAGAAACCAGGTTTCTTTGTCATAACTTGTAATATATACTGCAAACGGGTTAAATATAAACTTTGTCATGCTGAACGAAACGCAGTGCAGTGAAGCATCTTAGAGATTCTAGCCTGCGGCAAATGCTCCGCATTACGCTACGCGACTAATGACATTTCTAAACCGTTCTTAGTATAAACAAAAATTTTGGGGTAGAAACGTAAAAAACCTTAGAAACCAGGTTTCTTTGTCATGACTTGTAATATCAACAAAAATTTTGGGGTAGAAACGTAAAAAACCTTAGAAACCAGGTTTCTTTGTCATAACTTGTAATATAAACAAAAATTTTGGGGTAGAAACGTAAAAAACCCTAGAAACCAGGTTTCTTTGTCATGACTTGTAATATAAACAAAAATTTTGGGGTAGAAACCTGGTTTCTTGTATCTCAAGGTTGAGATATTTTGAATTTTTTTATTATTTCTTTATATCAGAAGAACGATAAATTAATTTAAAAGAGAGTTTAAATTGTAAACATAAATTTACAAACAGTCCTTGATTACGAAAGGCTTGTGAGTAAATAGCGTTGTCGGTTATGAAGGTATAATTTTGGGTGTGAGTCAATAAAAGTAATTTTACCTTGATTATTGAATACCAGTAGTAACAAGCAATGCAAATGGGAACACACACATCTTTATTACCTTGGAGAGAGTAATCAATCCAAGGTTTAGTTTTTAATTGCGGCTGATAGTTAATTAATTTTAAGTTTTGTTATGCCACAAGAACAATTACAGCCACCACAATCTCAAGAGTTACCAGGTTCTGAAGCGCAAATGACTCCAAAGCCTCAAGCTGATGATTCAAAATATCGGGGTAGTGGTAAGTTAGAGAATAAAGTTGCATTAATTACAGGCGCCGATAGTGGTATTGGGCGTGCTGTTGCAATAGCATATGCAAAAGAAGGCGCCAACGTAGCAATTCTTTACTTAAGCGAACACGAAGATGCCAAAGAGACAAAGCATTTAGTTGAAAAATACGGTGGTCGCGCGATTACAATAGCAGGGGATATTGGTTCAGAATCATTTTGCCAGCAAGCAGTTCAGCAAGTTGTAGACGAATTTGGCAAGCTAGATATTTTAGTCAATAACGCTGCCGAACAGCATCCGCAAGAAAGTATAGAAGATATTACCGAAGAACAATTAGAAAAAACCTTCCGTACAAATATTTTTTCAATGTTCTTCATGACCAAAGCTGCCATGAAGCACTTACACGAAGGTAGCGCAATTATTAATACCACTTCAGTTACAGCATATAGAGGTAGTCCTGAACTACTTGACTATTCTTCTACCAAAGGCGCCATTGTCGCTTTCACCCGTTCGCTATCGCAAAACTTAGTAGAAAAAGGCATTCGCGTCAACGGTGTTGCACCAGGGCCAATATGGACACCCTTAATTCCAGCAACATTCTCAGAAGAAAAAGTAGAAAAATTTGGTAAACAAGTACCAATGCAGCGACCAGGACAACCCGAAGAAGTGGCGCCAAGCTATGTATTTCTAGCTTCAGACGACTCATCTTACATAACAGGTCAAGTATTGCATCCAAACGGTGGCGCCGTCATTAATGGATAATTTAATCCCCCCAACCCCCCGAACTCGCGGGGGGCTAAAAACCACCTCTTGTTCCCCCCTTACCAAGGGGGGTTAGGGGGGATTAATATTTCAACCGTAAGAAAGAAGACTCAATAAATATAAATTGTTACTTTAACCAAAGTGGCGAAATATAAATAAGGAAAAAGCTATGGCATCTCTAGAAAAATTACAAGGCACAGAACTAGTAGACTGCGCGCGTGCGAATGCCAAACAAGGAATACAAACCGCAGCACGACAATGCGGTTATGGCGATAATTTAAACGAGTTTGCCAGAGACTTACGAAAAGCTTGCGAAGAAATGAACTTACAAGTAACAGAACTTAGCGAATTAATCACCGACCAAGACATGATACTCGAAATCGGCGAAGGTGAAATTGTGGCGCCGGACACAGAAGGTGTATTATAAAAAATTTCTTGTGGAGCGGGCATCCTGCCCGCCCTTACATTATCAATAAGCCCCAGTCTTATTAAACACAACCCCAACAGTTTTAAACAAAATCTTCAAATCAAGCCAAACAGACCAATTTTCAATATAACTGATATCCAATCTTACACCCTCTTCAAAATTATCAATATCCGAACGTCCAGACACTTGCCATAAACCAGTTATACCAGGCAGAACTTCCTGACGAATAAAATGCATGGTCTTAAAACGTTCCACATCACGTAACGGAAGTGGACGCGGACCAACAAGACTCATTTCACCAAATACCACATTAAATAACTGTGGCAACTCATCGAGACTATAGCGACGTAAAAACTTACCAACTTTAGTAATGCGTGGGTCATCTTTAAGTTTAAACAGTACCCCATCTTTAATTTCATTTTTAGCTTCTAATGCAGCCTGTAACTTTTCTGCATTCGTCACCATAGTTCTGAACTTCCAAATTTTAAACTTTTTACTATGTAACCCCACTCGGTCTTGCTTAAAGAAAATAGGTCCTGGAGAGTCAAGTTTGATAAGTATAGCAATACTAATGTACAGTGGCGAAAAAGCGATTAATAGTATTGTCGAACAAACCAAATCAAAAATTCGTTTCAGCCAAAAATCAGTACCAGCAAGAATAGGCGCCGGAATAGTTAGACAAGGAAGGTCACCAAGCATCCAGACTTGAGATTTAGGGTGATATAGCTCGCGCTTATTGGGGAGTATACGAATTGTGATGCCAGCAGTGTAGAAGTGCCAGCAAACGTACAAGCGGTCTTTAATAGAACTCCAAGAAACAAAAGCTTCCACTACACCGAGTTCGCGTAAATACTGTAATGTTTGTTCACGATTAGCTAAATCAAGACAACTCGAATCTGCAACACCTTGAACTATGTAGCAATTTTCTTTTTCAATTAAATTAACTTGCTCTTGTTGTTCTTGTACATCAGTAATTAGAAAGATGGCGTGACGAACGGCGCCTTGATTACGTAGAAGTTTTGTACTGGTATCAAAGACAAAGCGAGAAGCACAAGTAAAAATTACAGATAATAACCAAGAGAGCAAGAAAATCGAGCGCGATACATATACTTCAGGAGCATAAAGAAAGCCAATAAGTAGCAGCAGAATAGAAGAAAGCGAAATGGCTTTAATAACGCGCGTATAGTTACGACGATTAGTACCCGCTTTGTATAAACCTGAAGTTACAAAGATAGTAAGACCAACAGTTACATTCAGTAACAGAAAAGATACTTCTTGTGTCCAAGGTGACTGAATTGGAGTCCCGAAATATATTGCTAACCTCCATGCTAAAGCTAACGATACAGCATCTAAAAGCACTAATGTTATTACCCGAAGTAATCGAACTATGAATCCTCGCTGAATTTGGGCGCCTTTTGCTGACCTTAAATCTGGTTTTAAACCAATAACCGATAGCGACTTGGATACCATAATTTTCACTATTTATTAGTTTACATGTTCAGTCGAATCTGATCGATTCATCCCATTACGCCCGCAGCCAATATTTTCAAGCCAAGTCAGAACACACATTGCCATTACTATTGAGAACTTAATATATCGATGATTTAGAGCGTCTAAAAAGTTTTGCTGTTTGAGAGCGCATCACGCGGTAGAAAAACAGCGGATTGCCAACCACGTAACGCTCCCACAAACGCTGGGGTTCAGTGAAGAATCGTGTTAACCATTCAAGCCCTCGGTTAGTCATCCAACGTGGTCCTCGGTACACAGCGCCTGTATAAAAATCAAGGCAGGCGCCTAATGGTAAAAATACTTTTGCATCAACTCGTTCTAAATTATTTTGAATCCAACGCTCTTGTACAGGCATCCCAAAGCCTATATACAGTACATCAGGTTTAAATTTATTGATACGTTCGATTACTAATTCATTTTCTTCGCCAGACTTGTCAAAATAACCATGATGTGAATCTATTCTAAGATTGGGTGCAACAGCTTTAAGTTTTTTGACAGCTTTGTCAGCTACACCTGGTTTGCCTGCGAGCAAAAATAGAGAAACATTCGCTTGTTCACACGAAGAAGCTAAATTTTCTATATAGTCGGGACAAGTCATACGATGTGATGAGTTAAGGCAATGCCCACACATTTTGGCGCCTAGTAGGACACCAAAACCATCGCAGAAAACAACATCAGATTTGTTAATAAAATTTTTATACCAAGGTAGTTGGTAAGTAAAATTCATTGCCCGTACATTCACATGACTAACAATTGTTTTTTTGTCATGTTTTGCTTCGCAAGTAATGAAGTCAATGAGTTGTTGGACATTAAGTTTATGAAACTTAGCTCCTAATAGATGCACTTCATTGAAAGCTGGCGGTTTAACAACATCTCTCATATAGATACCTATAAAAATTAATTATTACTCTGAAGATAGATATCAACATAAAATCTAGCTTGCTACCAAGCACCATATCTATCTGATGAAAGATTTCCAAATTTGCTTCTTAAATAAGATTTGATTCTAAGAGCAATAAATGGATCAAAGTATTTGAAAGGTAAAGTAGCAAGCTCTCTTATATACCATTTTTGATAAAAATTTTGATGTTGTGATGCAAGCTGGGGTGATTTTATTTTAGCAAATTGATAGCCTACTCGTTTACTTTCATGTATAAGTTGAATTTTGTTACTCAGTTTACTGCTAATTCCATCCATTGAAAAAGAAGCGAGAGGGAAATCTACCTTAAGAAACTTAGCACCAGAAGTATAAGCTCTAAAAATAAAATCATAATCAGCGGCAATTGAGTAACTTAAATCAAATCCACCTATTTGGTTATAGAGTTCTCGTTTAACAAAACAACTTGGGTGTGCAACAGTGATTTTAAATAGTAGGTTCTCTAAATTACCTGGTTGAAACGTGCTTAAGAATTTTTCACCCAGATAATTATTAACAGGAGAATGAATTATTGAAACATCGAGATTTTTTGTGAAAGCTTCTTCAACAACTTTTAAGGCGCCATCATTATACCAATCATCAGAATTGATAATGCCTATTATATCACCTGTGGCTATAGAAACTCCTTTATTCATTGCATCATATACCCCTTTGTCCTTTTCTGATATGACGCTAAGTTCTGGTGAATAGCGGTTAATAATTTCTAAAGTTTTATCAGTAGAACCACCATCA
Source organism: Calothrix sp. PCC 7716 (assembly GCF_019977735.1). Taxonomy (GTDB): domain Bacteria; phylum Cyanobacteriota; class Cyanobacteriia; order Cyanobacteriales; family Nostocaceae; genus Dulcicalothrix. Next base: position 5,061,134 of record NZ_AP025018.1, read on the forward strand.
ATGATGATATATTCCAGTTCTAAATTATTTTTTTGATTCAAAACGCTTTGTATGGTTCTTTCAATGGATTTTTCAGCATTGTAAACTGGTGTAATAATTGATATTTTCATATTTTGAGAATGATGATTATTTTTTTTATTTAAATTGTACTAAAATACTGTTAATGCTTGCCGATGATTTTGCCAATCAATAGCAGTTCTATAAATATTAATTAGCATTTCATAATTTTTATCTTGAGAATAACAGTTATCGTACTGTTTACGAGCTAGTTTACCCCGCCGCTGTAATTCTTCAGCATTTGACCAGGCTTTTTGAACTATTCTTGCTAAATCAATAGCATCCCCTGGTGTAAAATGCCAACCAGAAAATCCTTCTTTTACAATTTCTGCAGATGCTCCCAAGCGTGCGGCAACTACGGGAGATGCTGTTGCAAAAGCTTCTGTAATAGTCATGGGAAATCCTTCATACCATTCTGAAGGAAATACTACGAAACTAGCATCTTTCATTAAATTTAAAACTGTTTCTCGCGGTTGAATCCCAAGATATTCAACATTAGGAGGCAAATTACTTTTGAGCAGAATTTCTAAAGGACCTTGACCAACAATTTTTAGAGGAATTGTTTCATCTAATTGATGCCAAGCCTGCAAAATTGTTTCAATACCCTTGTATTCAACTAATTTGCCAACAAATAATACATATCCAGCTTGATGCTTACCTGGTTGAATTTCTGCACTGACAAAATTAGGTTTAACTGCAATTCTTTCTGCTGGTAATCCGCCTGCAATAAACTTTTTCCTCGCAAAGCTAGTTAAAGCAATGTAAATATCCACGTCACTTTTGTAGGTTGAACCTAATCGATTGGTTAGTAAACCTGCTGCTGCAAGTGCAGTTTGCAAACAACTACCACGATAACAGCCATGCTCTACAGCAGGATAAGGAGCTAATTTACCAATACAGTCTTCGCAAACGCTTCCGTTACGATAAAGGTAACCTCCTGGGCAAATCAGCTTATAGTTATGCAAAGTATGAACGACAGGAACACCTGCATCACGACAAGCTGTATAAACGGAAGGTGAAATTAAAGGTACTGTATTATGAACGTGAACAACATCTGGTTGAAATTCTTGTAGCTTTTGTCGGATATGTTTATAAGAATCATGAGACCAAATAGATTGTAAGCCAATTTTTGTTTTTGTAATAAAATTGATGTTATCAAGCCCAGAATTTTGAATAATCCACTGTTGAACTGTATGCCCGTACTGCTTGAGCATGTCATATTCAGCAGCAACTACAACTTCTTCACCACCTGCATGTTGATATGCATTGTGGACTTGGAGAATTTTCATGACACTATTGCCTATTACAAAACGTTATTGGTGCAAATAATCAAGTAATGCTTAAGTAACTCTAGAAATTCAACTGCTTAATAAGCTCCTTTAAATTGTTAATATTAACTATCATGTCACCTTTACCACGTCTGATTTTATGAACGTAAGGCTGGAAACATTCAACACACCAGTAAGGAAAGCCTAGTATCTTTGATATAAAATAGTAGTGAGGGCTAATCCAAGGAGTCACTAGTTCAATAATTGTTGGTTTTGTCTGCGAAAATATGATATTGGTAAAACCTGCACCATGAGGACCAATGATTATTTCTGCAGATGAAAATACTTTTATCTGTTCTAATAACGACATTTTTTCTAAATTATATATTATAAATCCATAGCTTTTTAAAATATTTATAACTTCATCTTCATTAATAACTCGACGACCTGATGCTAACGAACGAGAAATATATACTCTTTTTGAATAAGAATGTTTTTCAGAAATATTAGCATTAATAAATAAACGTTGTCTAAGCCAAGATAATGCTGAAGGTGATATCCAATTCCCTGGTTGTCTATATGCTGGAACTACTAATTTTTCTAATGTAATTTTTTTCTGGTTCCATTGTATGCAATCGTCTAAGTTATAACCTAATAATTTTAAAGACTCTATTTGCCATAAATTGGGATTAGAGTCAATAATTAGAACTGGCTTTTTACCTGTTTTTTCTTGATAAAGCTCTAGACCTTCTAAACGTGTTAAAGAATCTAAAAACCAGTGGTAATATGTTTTACTCCAGTAGTTTACCAATGAACAAGCTATATCTAATTTATACGTTTTTCTTAGCTCAGGTAAATTTTTTATAAGTAAACTTTGTATCGAGATGCCACCTTGAAACCTTGGACTTAGATCACCAACAGGAGGTAATGTTGTTTCCGTAATAATATTTCCATTTCTATCAAATCCAAGCGCTTTAGCACCTATAAGTTGAGCATCTTCTATTTCAGAAACAAAGGGTTTACTAATGTTGTAAGCAGCACTTGACATTGTAATCCCTTGAGGGATTTTTCCTATGCTATTTGGTTCATCTACTGTAACAGATTCTTCTGAACCAAAAAATAAAGTTGAATAATGTTCAAAATTATTTGATAACTGCTTATAGTTGATAAGTTCTGAGCCAGTTAGTTTCAAAGCAATAGGCAATATTAGTTCTTCTCGCCGCTGTTTACTAAGTAAATTTATTAGCATTGCTAAACTCCAATTTTGCTTTAAAAATAAATTGATATCAAAAAGTTTAATCTAAATACATGATATATATTTGATGTTTAACTAAAATTAGAATAGAGCAATCCGCAGTTTATCACTTATTTAAAGATTAGCACCTTTCTCAAACAAACAAATAATTTACATGAACTTTAAATTAATTTTATATGTAGTAAGTAATAGCACTTTTTAGGAGAAACTGTGTAACTTACTACATATTTATGACTTCAATATTCTAGGTAATACAAAGCTGTATTAATTTATTTTTTAATTTTTTGATACTCAAAACTTCGCATTTCCATCATTGGTTGTAACTGTGTCACCTTGCGAAATATGTATATTGCATAACCTCTAAAAAATTCCAAGTATTCCTTAGCAAGATTACGTTTCCAAAATAGAATTTCAGGGTTGCAGGATGGTACAGTTTCAGTAAACTTTTCCTTGTGGTGTCGAATTTTGTAACTATCAGGAATAAAATGAGCAGTTAGGGATTTTCGGCTGTATTGCGGATTCAAATTTTCAAATGCACCATGAATAGTGAACGGATGCCACAATAAAACGTCTCCCTTTTTTAAGGGGCAAGGTTTGAGGTAGTAATCATTGTCTTTTATTAACCGTTGAGTTCGAGCAACAAAGTCTTCATGGTCTGCATACAATTTTACACCTGGCGTATTTTCTATGACTTCCCCTCGATGACTTCCTGGTGCCACAAAAAAACAGCCTGAGTCTGGGTGGATGTCTTCTAAAGCAAACCAAGCTGCAATAAGACGACCAGCAGGCTCAGTATCTAAGTAATAGTGGTCTTGATGCGCTACAGTTCCTGTAGACTTGTCAAAAAACATATTTTGCCAAATTGTATGCTTGTCTTTACCAGATAATAGTTTTAGTGCTTCAGACACAGGTGAAGATGTCAAGCACTTTTCCACTGTGCTAGTAAAACTTTTGGCAAGAAGTAGATCTTTAGGATTGATTATGGAATGTTCCATAAATCCCTGCCCATTTGTCCGCAGCAACTCACGTTGATTAGTATCTTGAGATCTGAATATATAAAAACGTCTTTTCTTGAAATGATTATACTGCTTTAAAAAGTGATCAATCAAAGTGTCGTCAAGCAGTTTGCTTACAATTACATAGCCGTTTTGTTCGTAATATTCCTTGATTTCCTGGGTTTGGTGAATATGAAATTTTGTCAACATTTTTAATTCTCCAATCATAGTAGAGTAGCTTTTGTTTAACGAAAGTAAAATTTAAGGTCTTTTAATGCAATTAGCATCTCTCGACTCAAACGGTAAGGACTACCAATACCACGTTTCAGTTTCCAAAAAAGCAATTTATACAGTTTGTATAATAAAGTGTTTGGCTCTGTGCTAGAACTAACAACGAATTGATGTTTTTTTATATTTCGTAATGTTTCTAACCCCTCATTTCTAACTGTTAATCCTACCTGAGAAGCTGCTAACCCTATTGTATTTTCATCTTGATGAAGATACCTATAATTAAAACCTCTTAATTGAAGGTATCTAGCTATCCTATCCCATTCTTTGAGAAATTCAATCTCTTTACCATCTTCTCTTTTTATTACAAATAAATCTGGTGAAATCCAATTTACTTGTTTTATACTAAGACCCAGCTTTGCTATTAATTTTTTTATTACTTCTAGTTCTTTTGTTCTTGCCTTATTGTTCTCAGCTTCAGCAATATTTAGATACATATCGGGGGTGATTCCTGGTAAAAAAGCTATATTTTCAGGTACTGAAGCAGTTATTCGTGTATCTGCATCTATAAATATTACAGTGTCAACTATTGATAATGCTTTTTCTATTGCAAATCGCTTATCATTATTGCAAAAAAATATTCCTTTTTGGGAATGTTTAAAAGCTCTAACATTAGTAAAATTTTTAAATTCATCTGGAAAATCTGTGCATACTACTAAAATAGTGCCAGGAGCATATTTTTCTAAATCAGCAGCTAGCTTTTTAGCGAAAGAACAGTATTTTCTGCTCATTGCCAGCGTGCAAAAAACAAACTTATTATTCATTATACCAAATAGTTTTTTAGAGTTGATCAATCATAAAACTCAAATAAAGTTATTTTTTATTTTAACGTTTTAATCGAGTTAAAATGTCAGTGTAAAGGTATGTATAACGACTTGCCTGTAATTTTTGAGTAAATTCTTGTTCAACTTTTTCACGAGCGCGCTTGCACAGCTTTGCGTGTCTATCGCTACTCTCTAATATCCACGAAATTCCTTTTGATAAATCTGCTATATCAAAAGGTTGAGCTAAATAACCATTTTTCAGGTGTTCTATCATATCTGACATTCCGCCAATATCGAACCCAACGCAGGGCACTCCACAAGCAAGCGCTTCCATTACAGTATTAGGTAAATTATCTTGAACCGAAGGTGCAACAAAAACATCAGATGCAGCATAGACTTGTGCCAAAGAAATATCATCGCTTAACGAACCTAGATAATGAGTTTTAAAGCCCAAATTACTTGGAATATCAGGCTGTGAAGCACCAATCACGACAAGTTCAATTTTGTCATGCCATTCAGATTTACAGAGATTTTGCAAAGCTGGTAAAAGTAAATGAAACCCTTTTCGAGGGGTACTAGTTGCATTGACAGCTCCAAACAAAATTAGTTGCTTATCTTGAGGTAAATTAAGTAGCGCTCGTACTGTTTGGCGATTGATAGGCTTATAGCGTTGCGTATCGATACCATAGGGAATTACCTCAATTTGTTGCTGTTGAAATAAAGAACTGGACCTAGCACATTTAGCCATCCAGGTACTAGGAGCAACAATAGTCAAGTGGAGATTTTTCCAAGCATTGGACTTTCTTTGCCATACCCAATGAGATAAATCAAATTTATTGTTACTGCTAAGTTGAGGACATAGACTACAGGATTTAACGTATCGACCACATTCTTCATCATAGTGACATCCTCCTGTAAAGGCTGACATGTCGTGGAGAGTCCAGACAATAGGCGAATGCAACTTCGCAATTGTTTCAATCCGCAAGTAACTTTCGTTCGTCCAGTGCAGATTAATTAAATCTGGGTTCAATCGGTTAACTCTAGGAAGGATTAAGTCTGGCGCCCACTGGGTAGAAAATGGTGTTTGCTTGCGCTGACGATAAAACCGTGGAGGTATAGCCTCTAATGCGTGTCCTAGCTTGGCAAGACCTTTTTCTAAGCCTGTTTTTGGAGCAATTACATTTTTGTCATCACCAAATTTAGTTTGTACCAATACCTGAGAATGGACATTAATACCTATAAGGCTTTGATGTAATCTGTAGGCAGAACGAGCGGCACCTCCTGTTATGTCGTAGGTGCTAAGATGTAATATTTTCATAAATCCCTATTTATATATGTAAAAATAAAAAACTGTTTTATGTTTGAAAGTTAGCAATTTTATTACAATTTTTAAATATTCTATTTAGATGAATAGCGCTTGAGTATGCAGTAGATACATATAATACCCAGAAGAAATTGCGGTAATCAAGAAAACCCATTGAATCAGAATAACTAATGATAATTACTAGTAACAAGAATTGAAGCATCCAAAAAAATTCTATTTGCTTAGTTAAGCCTAGCAATAAAACAATTCTTATTAAAACCATTAACAGACTAAGTAACGTCAATGATAAGCCTAACCAGCCTAATTGCAAAAATGCTTCAATATAACTGCTATGGGAGTTACCACCCCCCTCGCCGACTCCCTCTATCCAGGAAAACCTCAACGCCACACCTAGACTCTCAGTTGGGTCAGTCCAAAAACCAGCATACCCATAGCCAAACCAAGGTCTCTCTAGACCCTTATCAATTAAATACTCCCAAAGTGGCGCCCGTCCAGTAAGATCCATTTGTTTTCCCAATAAATTCACCACTATAAATTCTAAATTAGTGGAAGCAGTTAGAACGATTATTCCACAAATGAAAATGGCACAAATACCAAGCAGCATTTTTAGCTTATACTCCTGTTTTACAATCTTATAAAAAGGTAAAAGAGGTAGCAATCCTATAAAAATTCCTAAACTGCCTCTCCCTTTAGAAAGCATTAGAATAACAAATGCAATGCTAGCTCCAATTAATGCACACCAACGATACCTACGTCCATAAAAATGCATATCTAAAAAAAGCATAGCAGCCATGACCATTGTCGCAGCTAAAGAATTTTTATAGTTACTTATCCCCCTCCATCCTCCATAAATTCCGTAGGATGGTATTATCAAAGGCACTATTAAATTAATAACTGTATATATGCTAAATAACCAAATTAAGAGCCGCATCAGTTCTTTTGGAGTGTAACAAGTAGCTAAATATATACCAAATGCCGTTGAACAAATAAAAGCTCTGGAATAAGCTAAGGTAATATCAGGATTAGTAGACCACAAACTTGATAATGGAACAGATACTATTAATAGCAACAGAATTAAATCCTTTGTCACAACCCAACAAAATTGCTTCCAACGCCTTATAACTAGCAAGGGAACAACTAAAAAGCCAAATAATGCCCAAGCTTGAATGACAGGTCTAGGAAGATTTAGTCCTAGATAGTAAAAAAACAATAACAAAATAGTTATAGTTTTTAGCTGATGCACTAAACTTTTTCTGATTTTGATTGATAGATACATTTTACAAATAATCTTTTTTTTTGAAAATATGATGATGTAAACATTAACAAAGTAAAAGTATCATCTACCAGATAATATTAACTTTTCTTTCAGTTGGTAAGCGGCTATTTTCAGTAACAAACGAGATAATTTCATCATTACTAACGATGAATAGCCAAACTTAAGTGCTTCTTTAACTGGAATAATACAAGCTTTTATATCCCCTGTATTAGTGAATATTTGATAGCTACTATTAAGCGCCCAAAATGCGTAAGTTTCTCTTGCTCGCTTAGAAATTTTGCTAGCCATTCTTTTTTGAATGTAATTAGGTAAGTATGATTGAATAATTTCATCAGCCTTACGCAAATCTTGAAAGAACTTACCAGTACGTATAGAACTTTGAGTGAGAGACCCTAGTGTTGATTGGCGATATACGGCTAAAGGTTGCACTTCATAAGCTACTGGATAGTTTGTGGCTATCCTGACCCACATTTCCCAATCTTCACCTGTATAGGTAAAGCGGCTATCAAATCCTCCAAGCTTTTCATAAACATCACGTCGTACCACAATTGATGGTGTTGTGATTCTTTGTTCGGAAGCTATTCGTTCTAACCAGTTACTCAAAACTCCACTTTCAGATTGTTCTAAAGGAGAAAAATTATGCCAATATCCATCACTATTCATATAGATTTGACGACAGAAAGCAGCACCAATGCCTGGATATTGAGCAAATAATAGTCCCATTTTTTTATAAAACCCATTGAGTAGATAGTCATCACCATGTAATATATGAACTATCTTTCCTCGCGCTCTCTGCAAGCAAGTATTAAAGTTTTTGATATAGCGGACGTTTTCTGGTTGACGGTAGAAGTTAACGCGACCGCGTCCTAGCTCTTTAACAACAGCTTCTGGGTCATCTTTTGTGGAATGGTCATCAACTACCTCAATCTGCATTACATCCGATCCTGGGTCTTGAGCCAAGACACTTGCAAGAGTCTCACGCAAATAATCAGCACAATTATAAGTTGGTATCATTACCGACCACAGCGGACGCATTTCTCCCTCTGAAATTGGCTGAATAGTCGCACGGAAAGATTGTTTGTTGTTCATAAATTCAAGTGCGATATGTTAAAGAAAATTTGATTTAAATTGGAAATAATTCTTAATTAAGGCTAATCTATAATATGTAGTTTTTTGCTGCTATCAAAAGTGTGAATATGCTTTTGATTGAGTTGTGAACATTAGTTTTTATAAATAAAAACAAAAACGATAATAACTCTTTAGTGACTTTGAATGAACAACTACATTTTAGAGATTCTTTAATTTGCGTATTTACTGCATTGATACTGCTTTTAGTAAGTAACTGCGGAGCTATATCTCTAATACCATAAATTGCCCAGTTATCTCTTGCCTGTTGAGATAGTTTGCTGGCAGTTTCAACTGGTAAATAAGGTTGAATAATTTCTATAATCTTCCGTAAATCTCGTATATTCTGACCCGTACAAGCACAACGTCCAGTTAATGATGATGAATGACAGCGATATAATGCTAGTGGCTCCACTTCGTACCATACTGGATAGTGTGCGGCAATTCGTACCCACATCTCCCAGTCCTCAGCGCAGCAATTAATACGAGAGTCGAATCCCCCCAGTCTTTCATAAACATCGCGTCTAACCACCATTGAAGGTGGTTGTAAGCGATTAATCACAGCAATCTTTTCTAACCAATTATGCAAAACACCATTCTCAAGTTGTTCTAACTCTGAAAATCTTAGCCAATGTCCGTTTTCATCCATACTGATATAGCGACAAAAAGCGGCGCCTATTTCCGGACTTTTATCAAAAGCTTGCTGCACCTTTTGATAAAAGCCATATCGCACTCCATCATCACCGTGTAGTAAATGAACTAATTTCCCACGAGATCGCTGCAAACAAGTATTAAAATTTTTAATGTAGCCGACATTCTGCGGATGGCGATAGAAACTCACTCGACCTTTCCCAACTTCTCTAACAACAGCTTCAGGGTCATCTTTTGTTGAACAGTCATCAACCACCTCAATCTGCATGACTTCTGATCCAGGATATTGTATGAGTAAATTGACAAGCGTTTCGCGTAAATATTTCGCACAGTTATAAGTAGGAATCATTACTGACCATAAAGGTCTTGATGTTTTGTCTACAACTGGTTGAATAATTTCGCGGTGAAGGTATTGAATGCTCATAAGTAGTAGCTGAACACTTATTAAATACAAGAAAATGAAATTGATGTACTTAGTTTTCGCAAAACCCATCGTGTACCACCAAAGACAAAAAGTAGAAATACTTTTGCAAAAAAATAATAAGAATTGTAAAATTTAAGCAATGCTTTCATTTGTATTATTGCAGGTTTATTTGCTCCACATTCTAATAATAATGATGTATACTTAAAAAGATATATAGCATTCTTTTTTCTAGCTTTACTAATTATTTCTTCAGGTAAGTATAATTTAAAAATGTCAATTGCCTTGTATATCTGCCTAACATTATCACCATTATTTAGACAAAGCTTAGTAATAGAGCCTGGTCTTTCGCGATATAAAGCTAATGGTTCTACTTCATACCATACTGGGTAGTTAGCAGCAACTCTTGTCCACATTTCCCAATCTTCGGTGAAACGCAAGCGTTGATCAAACCCTCCAAGTTTTTCATATACTTCACGCCGTACAACAATTGAAGGTGTTTGAATTATTTGTATAGTAGCAATGCGTTCCAGCCAATTGTTTAAAATTCCGCTTTCGAGTTGTTCTAAAGTCGATAAACGAAGCCAATGGCTCTGTTCATCCATAAAAATGTGGCGACAAAATGCAGCGCCAATTTCTGGCGCTTTCTCAAAAGCTTGTTGCATATTGCTATAAAATCCATATAGTACGCAATCGTCACCGTGTAGTAAATGAATTATTTTTCCGCGCGAGAGGTGTAAACCAGTTGCATAATTTTTTGTGTTGCCAACATTTTCTGCTTGTCTGTAAAACTCGACGCGACCTTGACCCAACTCTGTGACAACAGCTTGCGGGTCATCTTTGGTTGAATGGTCATCAACCACTAAAATTTGCATCACTTCGGGTCCTGGGTCTTGAGCAAGTACACTAGCTAGCGTTTCTCTCAAGTATTCCGCACAATTGTACGTAGGAATCACTACTGACCAGAGGGGACGTTTCTCTCCATCTGGAATTGATGCAATTGTCGCGTGGTAACTATCTTGCTTATCCATAAATTATGATATATTGTTTTCTAGTATTTTATGACCTGTTGATTACAAAAAATAATTGCATCAAGCATGTCTAAAACTTCTGAGTCTTGCTCAAACTTTCTTGCAAAGAAAAATTCACCAGTAATTATTTTAGGGTAATCCTCTATAGTTAGAGTTTTTGGGCTACCATTGATACTTGCACATTTCGAGTAATCATCATAAATTTTATGATGGCTAAAAAGATTGAATTTACCACTATTGACAAGAATTGTTTGTACTAAAGATTCTTCAGGCAATATCGTTTTTTTGTAATACTTCACAAAGTTGGGATTTGTATCAACAAATTCTTTCAGATATTTGACGCATTTTCTTGAGACGAAGTGACGATGATTTCCACCATAGCAAATAAAATTTTGATTAAAAGGAGGTTTTTTAGCTGCTACTCCTACTCTTAGCTCATAATTGAAATCTAATTTTAAAGGCAGCGCGTTCCAAATACTTAATGTTCTTATTATAAACTTTCTTGTCCATCTAGGAAGGGTATAATACTAGGGTGTTGACTTTGGGCGCCTCGTGATGATATTTCTTCATACAGAATATATGTCGTTTTATACCCAGACTTTGGAAGTTGGTTTCTGATGAATGAATTTAAAAGTCCGGTAAGCCGCTTGGTGCGTTTGTTTAAGCGAAGTCGAGACAATTGGAAAGAAAAAGCTCTGGATAAGCAAGAGAGACTTAGAGCGCTCGAGATAAAAGTCAGGGATTTGTCGCTTTCGCGAGAAAATTGGAAAAAGCGTGCGATGGAGGCTGAAAAAGAATTACGCTCAAAAGCAACCCAATCAGTTGATGGGCAAAAAAAGGGGATGTGAACAAAGATACGGATATAATTTTAAGTCCTACTGCAGAAAAAGTTAGAGCTTTAGGACATCATTACTGCATTCAAACGATACAACTCGCAGTGCAAGAAATAATTAATTGTGGAAGTAGTTTACGAGGAGTCGAGAAAATCTTCGAGTTATATAAAGAATTTACGTCCCTAGAGGCACCAAGTTTTAGCATTATTAGAAAATGGTTAGGGCGAATTGGTTTATATGAATTGAATAGAGAAAAAGAATATCGAACTGATTGGATTTTTATTGTTGACTTAACAGTAGAACTAGGAACACAAAAATGTTTAGTAGTGTTAGGAGTTACTCAAGAATATTTTGAACAAAGTGTTTTACCTTTAGAAAAAGGTTTAGCACATCAAGATGTTCAACTTTTAGCAATTGAAATTATGTACTCTACCAAAGGGGAACTAATTGAGCAAAAATTAACCGAACTGAGTAATAAAGTTGGTTATCCGTTACAAATAGTATCTGACCACGGCTGCGACCTAGAAAGAGGAATCAGACTCTATAAGCAAAAACACCCTGATGTCATTTATACTTACGATGTGACTCATGCAATGGCTCTATTTATTAAGTACGAGCTAGAAAGTTCAGATAAATATCAATCTTTTAGAGTTGAGTGTAATCAGTGCCGTCGAAAACTTCAACAGACAGAATTAGCATTTCTATCTCCTCCATCTCAACGTTCTCTATGTCGTTATTTTAATATTGAGAATTTGATTGATTGGGCGCAAAATGTTTTAAACTCTCCAATTGAAACTATAATTGAATTGGCGCCAAATATTGAGCCAGCTATCTTAAACGAAAAATTGAAAGAAAAGTTTGGATGGTTAAATAACTATCAAGATGAAATTTTGATTTGGAATCAAATGGTTACAACTACAAGGAGCTTAGAAACTCAATTAAAAACTTGCGGAATTAACCAACAATCTGTAGATACTTTTGAACTAGACGAAGTTTTATTAAATACGAGTCTAAGCTCAGAATTTAGACAAAATATCCTTGAATTTATTACAAGCGAAAGTAGTCAGATTCCTGAAGGGAAAACTTTGCTGGCAACTTCTGATGTGCTTGAGTCAATTTTTGGTAAATACAAGCAGTTTTCTTCTAAATCTCCTATAAAACAGATGGGTCAGATGATTTTAAACATTTCTTTATGCACTATGAATCTAACTACTTCAGTGGTAAAGCAAGCATTAGAAACAGTTCGGTATGTTGACCTTGAAATTTGGTTAAACCAAGTATTTGGACAGTCAATGCTCTCAAAAAGAAGAATTGTATTTTCTGGTTCTAAAGATGATACGTAACCGTAAATATCTAATTATTTGAAGACCAAACTTCTTACATTTAATAACTTCTAAATATAAAATACCTAAAACTTTGTTTAGGAGTAGGTTTATCTTTATACCAGCTGGTTATGAAAGGAATCTATCAAGATATCTATTCTATCAGAAACGATAATTTTGTTTTTGGAAGTTGCTTATGTACAGCTATCATTGGAGTGCTGACGCGGCGCCAGCCGTCGGCACGTTGAATAACGTGCCCTCCGGTTTTGTGCTGTATTTTTATTGTATTTATATAAATTTTATTGTTTTTAGTTCTTCATATTTATGCATATATTTCGTCTGCAAAAAAACGGGCACTACTACAAGTAATTATTTCGCATTTAAATGTTTGACTTTTTCAAGTCAAATATAATTTTGCTTTAAACTCTTTATGTTTCTTGCTGTATAATATTTCTAAAGCTACACAACTTATCATTTTTTTACAAACCTGTTTTTTACTGACTAGTGACCGACAGGGCACTCAAGTCAGTAAAAAACAGGTACCGGGTTGGGGTTTGGGGAAGGCACTCCAACGCCTACACGTTTGGGCTTTATGATAATTGTGAAAAACTCTTTATTCTTAATAAGGGAGCAGCGCCATTTTGTTAAGTGCGAAAAATTTAGGGTATAAATCGTCTCGGAATGGGGTAATTATAGGCGCCAAAATGAGAGATTATTGAGAATTAACCCTTTTTATTGCGAATGAAATCCTAATTTAACTTTGGAGCATTGCTCCCCTTAATAAACTCATTTACTGATAACAAAGTTATAGCGTTGTTATCAGAACATAGTATGGCTATTGTATATATTTTAAATTGTATTGGATTTGTTCCGTATCTATTGGTAGCTATAGTTTTTGACTCATTTTAAGACCTGATGAGTTTCAGCGGGCGCAAATAAAAATACGCTCACGTTTAATTCAATTAATAATTCATTATTTAAAGTAGAGTTATGTGGCGCAGCTACCTCTTGGCGCCCGCATGGCTTAAGTTATTTGTAAGAATAATAAATTTATTCGCGCAACACCACATAATAACTACTTACCTTATATCTTGCACATACATTTTTATATGTAACATTTATTGCCAAATTTTTGACTACACCCATACCCGCCTAGGACTAAAAGTCCCTAGGCTAAAAGTAAAAGTCCATTAAAATGGACTGTATATTAAAGTAATATTGAAAACATGCTTTATCAAAATTAAGAATTAATACGTAGAGGTGCAAGATATGAGCTTCCGACTGGCGCCCCAAACGCACCAGTAAAATATGAAGCTAGCACATTTTTTGAAACCCTTCCTATATATAGATTTGTTGAATGTGCAAGTTAGAAGTTACCCCAACATATTGAGCCGATACTATTAACCCACTGATTTTTTTGATTTTTTAACCGGGAGTGATTTTTTATTTTTAGAATCGAAGCGTGCTTTGTAAAGAAATAGTTGGTCGAAAACCTCGCATGTTGAACCCGAGTTACGACGACACAAAAATAGCATGAAGTTTTTTCGGCTAATTTCCCACAAAGTCAACAGCCTAGTATAATACTGATTAAAGTAACGATGTAATCCTTCATTTATACTCCAATGACTTTGCTCAGAAAGAACATTATAAAATTCAATAAAGCCATCATATTCAGTTTTAGATAGGAAACTTTCAGTATCAGAAAGAGATTGTGCAGGATAATCTTGACCTGATATATAAGCTAGCCAATCATAGTTTAAGTTATTACTGTACAGCCAGTTAATACAATTTAAATAAGGCTGTAGTATACTAAAAGATCCTCGCTCTATAGAAAAATTGGCTCTTAATAAATATACTCCTGGCAAATCTTGAAGATATCCCATACTGATAGAACTATTTGTAAAGTCATATCCAATCACAACCAAAGAATTAGGACTTGATTTTTTAATAGTTCTAACAAGCCTATAAACTTGTTCTGGATTTTTATGAGCTTGAATAAAGTAACAAACTTTCATAGTAAACTATTTCAGATAAATTGAACTTTAAAAATTTATAATTAGCGTAACCATCGAAAATTTGATACAAATAAATAAATTCAGCATAAAGCTTCAATAGTAAATTAATCCTTTACCATCTCTAATGCTATTTGCGAAAGTTCAAATTTACAAGTTACGACTCCATCGCCATTAGGTCTCATACCAAGACCATCTGTTTTTAAATTAATTATTTCTAATTCAAATGCTGATTCAGCATAATCAAATACGCAATTTACTAAAGGGTCTGCAAGCCATAATGCAACTGTGTAAAATCCAGGGTTAAGATATACGTTATTAATCTTAACTTTGATAATATTATTTCCTTTATTCAAATTAATTACTTCCCCAATCGATAGCGAATCAGCATTAACTAATCTGTTTCCTAATTTGTCACACAATGAAATTCCTAGGCTACCTACACTTCTTGATGAATCTGAGACAATATCAATCAAAAATTCTAGTGGACCTTCCGAATAAGGCTGAAAATCTGCTAATCGATTTAGACTGCTGTATTGCGCTTTCTCAAATCTAGCTTCTCCACTGCCAACTCGGCTAACTTGAGATACATCAATCCATTGCCTTGGCGCCGCTTTAAACAAGTTAGTTGTAAGGTATCGCAATACAATACTGTCAGTATCCCCTTGGGTAATAAATCGACCCCGTTCTAACATTACACATTGCGAACACAATCGTTGAATTGCATCCATATTGTGACTTACGAATAAAACAGTCCGTCCTTCATCTTGAGATACGTCCTGCATTTTTCCCAAACATTTTTTTTGGAATTGTGCATCTCCTACTGCCAGCACTTCATCTACTATCAAAATCTCAGGTTCTAAATGTGCCGCAACAGAAAACGCTAATCGAACGTACATCCCGGATGAATAACGTTTTACGGGTGTATCTAAAAACTTATCGACTTCAGCAAAAGCAACTATTTCATCAAACTTACGTTTAATTTCTGCTTTGCTCATCCCCAAAATTGCACCATTAAGGAAAATGTTTTCTCTACCAGTTAATTCGGGGTGAAAACCTGTACCAACTTCTAATAGACTAGCCACTCGCCCTTTAATAGAAATTTTTCCATCAGTAGGTTCAGTAATTCGGCTTAAAATTTTCAATAATGTCGATTTTCCTGCTCCATTACGGCCAACAATACCAACGCGCTCGCCTTGCTTAATCTCAAACGAAACATCTTTCAATGCCCAAAACTCCTCGTGCGTGTCTTTAGAATTGACTTTTTCCGACGATTTGACAAGCTTTGCACCAAATGAGTTTGCTTTATTACTAATTACTTCTCGCAGTGAATTATATCTAGATTTACCCTCTTGTTGGTGACTTAAAATATATTTCTTACTTAGATTTTCCACTCTAATTATACTTTTTGACATCTACCTAACTCCTATTTCAAAAACATATCTAAATCACGTCAGCAAATGTACGTTCCATTTTACGAAAATACCAAATACCGCTGGCTAGCAGCAGCAAAACTAACCCGACCGATATAGCAAATCCAGGTAAATAAATTTGTGAATCACCACCTAAAATTGCCCAACGGAAACCATCGATAACTCCTACCATTGGATTGAGTGAATATAGTAGGCGCCACTGTTGTGGAACTAAAGTACTACTGAAACCTACCGGGGATATATACAAACCAAACTGAACTAAAAATGGTACGACATAGCGAAAATCGCGATACTCAACGTTCAAAGCCGCAAGCCATAGTCCCACACCCATTGATGCAGCAAAGGCAATTAAGATAAACAGCGGTAGGGTTAAAATTCTCCAATCTGGTATAAAATTGTACCAAGCCATTAACGCTAACAAAATTATACCAGCAATCATAAAGTCTACAAAGCTTACAATGACTGCACTCGTCGGTACAATTAAACGCGGAAAATAAACTTTAGAAAGTAAGTTGGCGTTATTGATTAAGCTGTTACTGCATTCCGAGAGGGCACCGGAGAAGAACTGCCAAGGTAGCATTGCAGCATAAACGAGAATAGGATAAGGCGTATTGCCTTCAGTTGGTAACTTTGCTAGACCGCTAAACACAAAGGTAAACACCACCATTGTAAGGAAAGGACGCAGTAATGCCCATGCCATACCTATAACTGTTTGTTTATAGCGCACTAAAATATCGCGCCAAGCTAGAAAGTAAAACAGTTCTCGATATTTCCACAGGTCTCTCCAATATTGTCTCTCTGCTCTACCTGCCTCAATAACCAGTTCTTTAGTAGTCATTTAATTAAGTTACTAAATTTTGCTATTCCCTAAGTGTTCACTCGTTTTAGTTTTAGTAGGTGCGGTAAAAGCCACCTTACTCTTACTATAGGCACCACCCATTTATGCCCGTTTATTATTCAGAGCTATTCCCTTTTTGAGCGATGAATTTCGAGTTGCATATTTTTGCTCAATAGAGTCTCGTGTGTAGTAAAAATAGCTAT
This sequence comes from Calothrix sp. PCC 7716, assembly GCF_019977735.1. GTDB lineage: Bacteria > Cyanobacteriota > Cyanobacteriia > Cyanobacteriales > Nostocaceae > Dulcicalothrix. Next base: position 5,078,230 of record NZ_AP025018.1, read on the forward strand.
CTGGTTCGCGCTTAATATTGATACCATTAATCACCATGCCCAATACATTTTGACCAGATTGATTCAAAAATTCCTTAGCGGCTTTGGCACTTGCGTATTCAGTTACTCCTGGGCGAATAACTAGCAAAGTACCGTCAACAAGATTGCTCAATACGGCCGCGTCAGCAGTTCCTGATAAAGGAGGAGCATCAAAAATTACAAAATCATACGTGTCTGTAAAGCTATCAACCAACGAAGCCATTCGCTTTGAGTCCAACAACGCAACAGGATTTGGCGGTACAACTCCAGAAGATAAAACAAATAAATTTGGTATGACTTCCTCTACTGCTGACTCAACCGGAAGTTGGTCAACTATGACATTAGAAAGACCAATTGCATTCGTTCGATTCCAAATATGATGCTGGACAGGATACCGCATATCTGCATCTACCAACAAGACACGCCTTCCCACTTGTGTCATTGCTAAGGCTAAATTTGCTACTACCTCCGACTTGCCTTCTTTTGCTACAGAACTAGTAACAACAATTGCTTTAATCGGCTGGTCAGAACTGAGGAACTTTAAGTTAGCTTGTAGCATTTGGTACGCATCAGAGAGCGGAAATTCACTAGCATTAGTAGCCAGTCTGGGCAGCGGATAGTCTGATAAATCTCTCGAATTGCTATTTTTCGCTCGCGAGTAAACACTTGGTATTACACCGACAAGAGTGTATGGGAATAGTTCTCGCGCTTCTTTTACAGTCTTTAACGAGCGGTCAAAAATGTCTAAACCAAATGCAGTAATTATGCCAAGTAATGTACCAAGAACGGCACCTCCCCCAATAGCCATTTTTTTACTAGGACTATCTGGACGTGTAGGTACTAAAGCTCTCGAAACGATACGAGCATTACCAACCTGTTGATTTTCTGCAACATTAACTTCTTGATATTTTGTTAATAAGGTTTCATATGTCGTTTGCGCTGCTTTTAGTTTACGTTCAAGTTGACGTTGAGTTTGTTCTAACTTTGGCAAAATTTTAACACGTCTTTGGTAATTTAATTTCTCCTGCGAAAGTTTCGCAATTTTATTCTCAAAAGCAATCCGCTGATTATCAGTTTCAACTTGTTGTTCTATTAACTTTTGCCGCAACTCCCCAATTTGTAAATTTTTAGCAGGAATTTCTCCATCTACTCCAGAAATATTTTGTGTTCGCTCATTTAATAAGGCTTTAAGCGCAGTTATTTTTTCTTCTAAACTGATTACATTAGGGTGTTCTGGTGAAAAGCGGCTTTTTTCTAAACTTAACTGACTTTCCATTGTTTGTAGCTGAATCAGTACATCCTGAGTGCCACGTATTGCGCTTAATTCAGACGATGTTACTGCTTTTCGCGAATCCACTTCTTGTGTTTGAGTGCGTAGCTTTTGCAACCGCGAACTTACTGCTACTAATTCGGCTTCATTTTTCGTAATTTCTTCTTCTAACTTTGAAATAACGTTTACTGCATTTGATGCCTCTTGTTGTAATACAACAACATTATTACTTTCTTTAAATGTACGTAAATCCTGTTCAGCTTGTCGCACTGCTAACTCGCTGTCTGGAAGTTGCTTTGATATAAACTTGCGCGCAGATGCTGCCTCACTTTGATTTTCCTGGATGTTTTTTGATATATAAATATCAATAATTCTATTGACTAATTTTGCTGCAAACTCAGGCTCGCCCGCTGTATAAGAAATTTGTAATATATCTGTACCTTTTAATGCCTGCACTTTCAAACTACTAGATAAAACATTAGTTGGTAAAGGCTTACCATTTTCATCTTTCAAATTAAGTGCTTTGATTGTTTCTTGTATTACAGGTACAGATGTAACTATTTTTGCTTGAGTTTCTAATGGATTTCCTTCAATATTTACAGTTTCGAGTCTGCCAATAGTTTCTCCTAACCCCGTAAGTGATGCAGTATTGTTTGTTTTATTTATTAAAAGAGTACCTTCAGCCCTATATATTGGTTTTAAAGATAATGCATACATTGACGCGGTAGTCACAATGACTGCAAAAACTCCTAGAGCAGGTAGCCAACGACGTTGTAAAACCTGCAAGTACTTTTGAAAGTCTATTTCTTCCACGTTTCCTATTGGTTCCATCTTTGCATATATCTCAACTATTTTGTAATTTTAATGGTGATGTTTTACGACTCCCAGTCAGTAAAATTGTATTTACTCAATTTCTGACCTGGAATTCTTTCCTACTGTCATACCCACTCATCCGTGCGTGTCTACGTGTAAATTCACCCACAGAGGGATTTCCTTCAGATGGACTTACTCCTATTGCACGTTGCCAGAGTTCAGCAGGCGCCACAGATATTTCATACACACGCTCTTTTTTCTGGACATAGTACCACTCAATACTTTGGCATTGGTCGCACCAAAATGCTTCTAGCCATTCGCCGTCCAAACTAACCGCAGTCTGGGATGCGACCAATATCATAGCTTCCTTTCTGCGAATACCGCGCTGCTGGAGTTGCCCAGGAGTGTCAGCATAAAGGGGATATTTTTGGCTAGCGCTATCGACATAACATCCATGTATCGGACAAAATATTGCTCGTCGCTTAGAGCGTTTCCGGTTTCGTTCACATCTTTTCAGCAATTTAAGATACCCCCTACACCAACACACAACGCGAACTGCTTATTATATTCAGCAGCCATAAATGCCATATGAGTTATACAATTTTATTTTTCAGTAGAATATTATTTTGACGCGAAGAAATGCGAGTAACAGTAGTAATTACTGACTCGTAACTTTTACTCCACAAATGTGGATTCATTTATTCACATAATTTACGCCAATAAATAATAGTGTGTGAAGCGATAAAAGTGATTCTTAATCAACATACATTGATGTATTCATGATGTATTTAAAAATATACACAATAATTCTGTCATTCCACCATCTTCACAAAAAACGACCCTGAAGAAGGTGTGACCAGAGACCGAGATCAAAATGACCGTCAAAGCCCCATTCGTAACAATTGGTTATTTGATTGCAGCTAGATAGTTAAAACAGGTCTTTCAGTTCCATCGCAATTATCTTGAGAGCGACTACTCAAAGATAATAACACTGCATACACAACATGTCACAAGCAACTCCTAAAATAGGTAATAAATTTTGCTTGTCTGTCTAAAGGAATAGATGCCGTACTTATTGGGTGCATATTGATGCCAGAACCTCGTAAATACATTAATAACAAATTTAAAACAGTTTTGTTGCCAGTTTGGCAGGTTTCTAACATCGACGTAATTTTGCTTAGTTGGTTTCACTGACTTTAAAAACAGTCTTACCTGCTGCAATAACGCTACACAAATAGTTCCCGACTTTTGAACGGCGCCGATACAAATAGCTCAAGCTGTGAAAAATATGCTTGGTACTTACGACTGATTCATTTTTTAGTCAATCAGGGAATAATGATTAACGTTAGCAATATACTAACCAAGGTTATCACCATCGACATTCTTAAATTGTTACACACATTACATTAGTTTTTCTATCCTCCATACTAGAACGTCAACTCCTTGTTGGCAAAACAGCACCCTTAAATATTTAAGAATTCAGTAAGAATAACCAATCATAATTATATAGCAATTGTATACTGCTATGCAAACTAATCGAGGTTATTCAAAACTTATCTAACTGGTAGTTTCCATAGTATTGCAGCTAAAGTACATAGAAGTTACTATCTACTTGAGAACATTTTTATACAGTTTTATTTAATACATCTTCAAACGCAATGAATTAATATTTAGTATTTTTATACACATTAATTCCCGTGGAAGAAAATTTGAGATGCTGGTTACTTGAAAACTAGTATTTTTATATTTACTTAAGTGTATACACGGCACATCAATATAGTTGCAACACAATTGTGATTTGAATCACAATTATCTAGTGAATAGGTCATTGACAAAATTATTATGTATTTAACATACATAATATTATTGCTATCAACTTATGCGCGCGGATAACTATAATGTTGCTAATTTATACTATGTTATTACTAGTAGTGACAGTGAAATAATAGTATCTTTTTTTATATATTTCTTTACATACTCATCAAGAAATACACGCTCTTCTGCTGAGTGTTGCTTGTACGCACAAAATTCCTAACTTTATTCGATAAACAACGTATTTTAGCGGCTGTCAGACTTTTTCAGATATAAATTTCTTGTTCAGCCTGAATTTTTCAATCAAGCCTCAACTTTATCAAGACTTTAAAATATAGTAGCGGTGTCTTTATATTTTCTTTAAAATTGGGTGGGGATGGGACGGGCAAGGATGCCCATCCCACAAGATGATGCCCATCCCACAAGATGATGCCCATCCCACAAGATGATGCCCATCCCACAAGATGATGCCCATCCCACAAGAGGATGCCCATCCCACTTTTAGTATCCTATTTAATAAAAGGCGCCTTACGACCCACTGAATAAAAGTAGGGCTGTTTGGAGTAAGCCGACGACGAACCCTAAAATACCACCTAGACTTACGATGGCTTGTAATTCGTTTTTGACGATTCCTTCGATGGCTGCTTCAAGGTCGGCGGGTGATGTGGATTTTACGCGGTCGATGATAACTTGGTCGATGGATAGAATGGGTATTACTTGAGCTACGATTTTTTCTAAATCTCTTTCTAAATATTTTTCGAGAACTAACGCGAGTTCTTTACTGACGGTTTCGAGCGAAGCGCTTACTACTGGTGAGGTGCCTAAACGGGTAATAAGTACTGCAGCGATGTTGTCCCAGTCCATTGAGTCGCTTAGTCCTTGTAACAATTCTCCACCACTGGTTTGCAAATAATGGCGAACGCTCTCGCGCGTTGTTTTGCGTAATTGGCGAACTGTGGCGATAGGGAGATTTTGTAGCGATAGGTCGAGCAAAAATCTTTTAATGCGGTCGTTGACGTTTAAATCTTGAGTGAGTTCGCGCAAGCGGGTGTTTGTTGCGTCTTTTTCGTCGAGGCAAAAAGTTCTTAAACGGGTTAAGGTGTTTCGTAACCCAAATAAGTTTGCCACCACCCAGTAAGTACCACTGGTTTTTTCGCGAAAACTCTCATCTATAGTTTGTATCGTGCGGTCGGTTAAAAAATCAACGATTGCCGACCGAATAGTATCGGGGGGTAAAACAACTTGCAGCAACCAATCAGCAAGACGTTTAGCTTGTTCGTCGTTAAGCTGAAATTCGAGTAATACTTGGTCGAATATTTGGTTGATTTGCGTCTCTAAAAAATCTTCGCGACGTGCTAAAGTCTTGAGCAAACGTGGTAAAGACTCCCCGAGTAAGTCACGCAAAATACTCGCTAGAATTTTGGCGCTTTTCTGGTCTTTATCAAATTTTATTTGTTCGAGTGCTGATTGTAGTAACCAAAGAATGGCGCCCTCAACACGCTCTGTTTGCAAAAGGCGCCGCGCCAAATTTTGCAATTCTTGGGGTGTCAACAACGACCCCATTATCGTATCCGAAATATTTTTAGCAAGACGTTCCTGGTTACGGGGTATTAAACCAGGAGTAAACGGGATACGTTTTCGACCGATATAAAGCGCGCGGTAAGGACGGAATAGCATTTTTATGGCTACATCGTTGGTGAAGTAACCAATAATTCCGCCGAGAACCGGGGGGGACACGTAAAGCCAGAGATGAGACCAATCCAAGGGAAATTTAGTTAGGAGTTAGGAGTTAGGAGTTAGGAGTTGGTTAATATTTATTAACGACTAATACTCCCATCATACCGTTTGCAATTGGGTAATGTGTGGAAGAAGCAAAACCAACTTGGCGCGCGATGGCAACTTGTTCGCTACCAATAGGGAAACGGTCTAAGCTGGGACTGATATAAGCGTATTCTTCCTTCAATCCCATTTGTGTAGCGGTACTCACGACTAAATTATCTAGATACCATTGCTGAAAAGAGCGCATTATTGGGTTACTAGGACGGTGAAAATCTAGTATCGCACACGAGGCGCCTGACTTTAAAACACGATAAATTTCTTGTAAGCAGCGCTTTATATCGCCAACGTTTCGTAGTCCATACCCCATTGTCGCAGCATCGAAGAAATTATTCTCAAATGGTAAATTTAAAACATCAGCTTCTATCCAAGTAACTGGGGGTTGCTTATACAAACTTTTTGTGCGAGATGCTGCTACAGCTAGTAACTCACTTGAAAAATCAACCCCGTATACCTTTCCCGTCCCAATACGACGTGCTAACCTTAACGAGATATCACCACTACCGCAGCATAAATCAACACATGTATCACCAGGTTTAGCTTGGCTCCATTTCACCGCCATTTCTTTCCAAACCCGATGCTGCCCAAAACTTAGCTTGTCGTTGAGTTCGTCATAGACAGGGGCAATGCGGTTAAAAATAGCACGTACTTCTTCGCTCATGAATCAGGCAGAAATATTTATTCTACAAGAATACTAGAAACCGGGTTTCTTTACTGAATGTCTCGCAATAAAACAACGATTCGGCATAGAAACCCGGTTTCTTTAATGCTTCGCTTCAGGTAACTGAGAAATAAACAGCACGACTACTAAAATAAGTCCACCACCTAAAGTCTGAATTAACGAAAGTCTTTCTCCAAGGGCCACATAAGCAGTCGCAACACCAAACAATGGAATAAGCGTTAGATATAGCGAAGTTACGCTCACACCAGATGTTCGTAGTGCGAGTAAATATAGCCAAAACGCCAAACCTTGTCCGACAATACCTGAAATCATTGCTAGTAAGACACTTTCAAAATGGAATTGCCCTAAGTTAATAGGGTTTTGACCCATCAACTGCAATATTGTAAGAATTAGTACAAACCAAACCAGTGCAAACGACTGTTGAAGCGCTACTAAAACTAACGGCGCCACTTTTTTAAGTAAAGGTCGAGCTACAATCGCATATAGTGAAGCGCATACAACCCCAAGCATTACAAGAAAATCCCCAGTTAAAGAATCACCTGTAATATTAGTTATACTTGGAGATGCGACCATCCCAACTCCCACACAAGCAATGAGTGCTAGTTTAATAAGTGGTGAACTAATTTTTTCTTTGAGTAAAACCGCTGCTAAGGCAATAGTTATAATTGGTTCGCTGACAGAAATTAGTGTCGCATTACTTGCTGTCGTCAAACTTAAGCCAATAGTTGCAAAAATATATGATAAACCCGGTTCTAAAAAACCGATTAAACTCGCACTCCAAGCAACTGATTTTTTTGGTAACTCAACTTTTTGATATAAGACAACTGACCACAAAAAAATAATGCTTGATATACCTTGAATTACCAAAATCATTAAAGGTGATAAATCAACAAGCGATTGCTTCGTCATTGGAACCGTTACACCGAAGCAAGCAGCACATAACACTGCAAGTCCAACCGCTGGAAATTTTGATAGTTTGGTTGATAATGTCGTTGATATGGGTAAAAGCGTAGCTTCCCCAAATGAATCTTTCTTTATAGTTTCTACTAGCTGAGTCATAAAAAATTTTGGTAGTTCGAGACCTTAAGCTAATGGATAACCACACGCTTATTGCAGAAAACCAGAGACAATACAAATGATGTCTCTACTTTGTTTCCACTCATTGGAAAGTTTTCTTTGTCTCTTTTTCTTGATGTGAAGCATAGGATATTACCTACGACTTCAAAAATTATTGAAACGCTTGCTATTACTACTTATCTAATTTGAAATTCTTTTTTACACAAGTATACTGCTGTACTCTCAATAGCAAGCTTTATTACAGCTATCTACCAATAGCTATATATCAGGAATTCCTTCTAAAACATCATCAAAGTTATACATAAAACCGCACCTCGACTACTACTGATATAAAATTCTTTGGTAGTAGCTTTGTTGTTTGATTACAAGTTTATTTTTTATAGCACTTACAATCACAATACAATAATTAATAACTTTAGTCAAGAAATTTGGTTGAAGAGTAACAATCGTTCTATACAAATAGAGCGTTATATATCTAAATGTAGAGGCGTTATAGAATGTATAGATGTAATTAGATACATGCAAATATAGTAGAGACGTTACATGTAACGTCTCTACCACACGTGGGGTTTTTACAATAAAGTGTAAACACTATATTAGCAACAGCGAGTAGCAGTAATTGCTATGGCAGCAAGTTGAGCAGAGCTATGAATAAGTTTGAGTTCGTCTTCACGTAAAGCAAAGGGTTGTTTCCATTGAATCGACAGCACAGCAAGAGTTTGACTACGATAGATAATAGGTACTATTAAATGCGCTTTAACGCCATTATCTGAATAGTGTGAAACTGCTGCGAGCTTTTCATCATTACTCACATTTACTGAGACTTGCATTTGCCCAGATGCTATTGCCTGCGTGGTTAGTGGGTCAAATTTTAGCCAGTTCTCAACTTTTCCAGCAGTCGAGTAACTTCCTTGTATCGGCGCCAGGTTTTGCGCGTCAATCATTTGTAAAATACAACCATCGGCGCCAAAACTTTCTCCAAATGACCTTGCAATGGGGTCGAGAATAGAATCAAAGCTTGTAGATAGCTGTGTAACATTGACCAAAGAAGTTAGAAGTGCCATCTGGGCATTAGCACGACGTAATTCTTCTGTACGCTGCTTGAGTAAGTCATAAGTTTCTGCCGCACGTTGAACCACTGCCTTGAGTTCAGTAGGGTCCCACGGTTTGGTGATGTACTTATAAACTTGTCCAGCATTAATAGCTTCTACCAAATCCTCAATATCGGTAAAACCAGTGAGGATAATACGAACGGTATCAGGAAATTGAGGTACAGTTTTACTAAGAAACTCAGTTCCCTTCATTTCTGGCATTCGCTGGTCAGAGATAATAACAGCGACTTCTCCCTCAGCAGCAAGAACCTCAAGCGCGTTGATACCGCTGTCTGCTTTTAAGACATTAAAGTCTCGTCGAAAAGTACGATAGAGCAAATCGAGATTATCTGGCTCATCGTCAACGACTAAAAGTTTAAGTTTTTTAGGTTTTTCTATCGTCATTAATTGCCTACGGATTTTATCAATTACAGGAATCGGATTATCCATAAGATAATTCCTTTAATTCTTATTGATATTGTGATATTCAATACCAAGCTTAATTTAAAAAAACAAGTATTAACTTGTGGAATATCCTGAATTATTTAATGTGGGAATCAAACCTTACGTATTTATTTCTAAATGCAGTATCCGTATTTTCAGATTATGCATAAGGAATTACACGCAAACATACTTATGTTATTGAGTATTTTTTATTTATAACCACAATCATACATGGTCGGCAAGTGTTACATCCCAAATCGCTCTATACTAGCTATGTAACAAATTGTGTAGAAGCAAGCATTAATTTTCCCGTAGTTACGGAGCATCATAACTATATGTTGCGTAATCAAGAACGAGTTCAGGCGCCTACCGTAGAATATATCTGACTAGTAAAAAGCAAGAGCGTTCTATGACCTCCCAACCACAAGATACTCAAAACCCCGGCAATATGAGCTCTGAAGAGAAATCTGAGCTATTGCGAAAACTCAGACAGAAACAAGGTAATTGGGTGGAATGGGGTTCTGCCATTACGCAGTTGCAAAAATCTGGTTACAATCCCCAAACAATTTTTGAAGAAACTGGTTTTGAGCCAGTTCAGCAAAATCAAGTCACAGTTGGCGCCCAAGTTTATTCGTCTATCGAAAAAGTTGGCGCTTCAGAAGAAGTACTATCCCACTTTAGTCAACGTGCCAGCGATGTACTATACGAATTTCGCTTACTAACTCAAGAGGAACGTGCTTCTGCGGGAGAACTTGCCTTTAAACACCAACTTGACTGCGACGAAGCCAGAGAAATTGCGCGAGCAATCAAAGATTTTTCCCGCTTCCGTAACCCTCCTGAAAATTTTACTGCACACCCAGGTGACGCAGTCGCATATCAATCTTGGAAACTCGCGCGTCAATACACCGACTTACAAGAACGTTCACGTCTCATTGCAAAAGGACTACGTTTTGCCCACTCACCCCAAGCACGTAAACAAATCGAGCAATTATTAACAGACTTTACAGTAGTAAAACAACGTCCCGCACCAACTCTACCTTTTTACCGTCTTGAATCAACAAGCGAGTTAGCACGCATTTTACCCGTAGCAGGTGAAATGCCATTAAAACCCGAAGACTTAAAAGCTGTACCAATAGTTGAAGAAATAGGCGCCTTTCGCATGGTGCGAGTTTCGGGAGAACAAGCATGGATACCACTACCCGGTTGGCAAGTAGTACTAGCAATAGAAGACCCTGTAGTTATTTTATCTAGTACTGAAAGACTACCCAACCAAACCGCGAATTCACCATTAGAGCAAGTGGCAGTGGTTATCGACCGTGCCCAACGTCAGTGGGACGATAATAGCTATTTTGTCATCGATAATAATGGTGAACTAGACTTTCAATGGTTTGAAACGGCGCCGGAAGTACCAATATTAGGGAAAATAACGGTTATCGTGCGTGCTAAAAAAGTACTCGACGAGGATTTTAATAAAGACTCCTGGCAAATCGAAGAATAGATTTGATGATGGGACGGGCAAGGATGCCCATCCCACAAGACAATATTGTCATGCTGAGGCACGTTAACGTAAACGAAGTTTTCCCGCAGGGTAGTTTTCCCGAAGGGTAGCATCTAACAACTGTCATGCTGAGGCACGAAGCATCTCAATATCACTCTATTTTAAAATAAACTTGTAACCGTTCTTCGCATATGCAAAAACAAGACACAACTGAAATTAAAAATATCTTGGATTACCTGCCAGAACCTATAAAGCAAGCAATAGAAGAATACTGCAAAGAAACCCAACTTCTCCCTGAATTGGTTATCGAATTAGCTATTGCCCACTTTTTAGATGTAGACTCTGTGACTTTTGGTGATTGCCAAATTGAGTCACCAGGCGTACTCAGGGAACAGAATAAAATCTTGAAGATACAGCTAGCAGCTAAAGATGTTAAATAGATATTATTCGTAGCCATCTGTTACATCCGTTTGAATCTGTTGCCAAAAAATTAAGTGTATCCAAGCCTGAAACCTTACGGTGTAATCCGAAGTTTTTTCGGAAGCTTGAAACTTGTGTAGCGAGTAATATCAAGTTAGTGACGGTAGAAAATTCTCAAATTCATAAAATAGTTAAAATCTTTCAAAAGCTACCATAGTATGTATTTAACGCATGGCATATTTTAACGTTATTTTTAATGAAAACAATTGATGTAACTCATCTTTCAGGGACTATACGTTAAAACAAATTTGGTTGCGGAAGGTTTGATTCCAGAATTATTGAATAAGTCGAGAATCTGAACTCAAAAACTATTCTCTCTGTGGACTCTGTGTCTCTGTGGTAAATACTAAAAAGAGTTATAACTTGACTTCTAAACAAGCATTAAAATCTTTTAAGATGCTTCGTTCCTCAGCATGACAAATTGAGATGCTACCCTTCGGGAAAACTACCCTGCGGGAAAACTTCGTTTACGTTAACGTTCCTCAGCATGACATATAATAGAGTATAGGATAAGTTTTTAATTTCTACATCGGTAAAGTTGGTAAGGAATACCAATGCGGTAATATTGCTTCTCATCTTTATTGCAACCCAATTGCGAAGAAACATTTATTTGTTGAGGAAAATCGCGTTTTCGCAAACCCGAAGCAACAACCCATAAATTTAAAGGCGCCTTCTGGGTTGGTAACTGTGCTAATTTATTTATAACTGCTTGAAAATTAGGTTTTTTATCAAAGAAGGCTAAATTGTATGGTGTTAAAGAATTACTTGTGATTTGTTGTAATGCCAACCCAAAGCTTAATCCTAAAGCGACATCTTGATAATCACTGTATCCGACCACTACCATTAATGGAACCGAAGGTTCTTGGTTAAAGTTACGCGCGACTAGTTCCGGTTGGAAAGGTTTTTGAAAAACCAAGTTGAAGTTTAAGAATATACAGCTAACAATACCAACAACTAAAACACTAAGAAACGCTTTACCCCTCCTCAGTAAACTCACAGCGAGTAAAGCGCAAAAGCCAGGATAATATACAAAGTTATAACGCGGTACGACGGTAATATCTTTCTGAGTTAAATAAATAATGGCAAAAAATTCTAAGACTACGCAAGCAGTAAAACCCAATAGTGTTAGGGTAGAAAGTTGAGTGTCGGGATTTTTTATAAGTTGTTTTAACCCTTTTATTGCTTCACGAATAAACCATACTCCGCAAAACAGCATAAAAATAGCACTAATAGCAGCGTTGACTATTGGTTGTTGTTCTACAGGAAAGGCAATTAGCATTAATACCCAGTTAATTATAGTTTGGTATAAGGGCGCCACGTGTTGAGGCGCCTCTAACCAACCAGTTTCGGAACGTTTGGAGTGATGTAGCATTACCATCAACCAAGGAACAAAACTAACTGCAATACCTGTGATAGACAAAGTTAATGCCAACCAGATTTGACGGCGCCTGACTTTTTGCCATATTAATAGTGAAACTAACGTAGCTATTTGAGCGACTAAAGCCAGAATACAAAAGTAATGCACGTAGAGACTAATACTATTGACTATTGCCCAACAGCCCCATACCCAAACGCGAATTCTTTGATGACGAAAAATATCCTGCTGAATTTTAACTAGAAAGAGCAGCGCTAAACTAATTAACAGCATTGGCAAAGTATAATGTCGCGCTTCTTGAGAAAGGTAGACAGCAAACGGAGAAACAGACATACAAGCTGCTGCTGCTAACCCAGCTTGAGGTGAAAACGCAATTCGGTTTACCCAATAAATTACAATAACTGTCGCTACGCCAAATAAAACTGGTAGAAATCGCAATTCAGCTATCCAATTTTTTAATGGTTGCCACCACCCCAACCAAGTGTACATAGTGCAGAAAAATAATGGGGGGTGTGTAGATTGCGAAGCGAGATTGGCAGCAATATCATGACAGGTTTTTCCTGATTGATAGCTAAAAATCTCTGTTAAGTTTGTTAATGGAAATACCTGATCGAGAGGTAAATCTTTGTAATTTTTACCTAAACTAAAGATAGCGGTGATTACTTCATCCATCCATAGCGGTTTAAAATCTAAATTCCAAAACCGCAGGAAGGCGCCGACTGAAATAATCCCTAGTAAAATTTGGTAATGTAAATAAACTTTCTGTTTTTTCATTCAGCTTAATTACCAACGCTCAAGCATAAATTAATTAATAATCTAAAATTCCAAATTTTTTTATTATGTCAGACGCTTATATTACCAATTCCCTGCCGCTAGATACATCCTCACTTAGAAATGCAGCAATTAACAGCATTCGTAATGGTTTGCGTCTGGGGCAGCAGCAAATGGCGGATTGGACATCTGGGAAACTCGCGGTTTCTGCGGTTCCTGGCGCCGGGAAGTCAACCGGTATGGCAGCAGCAGCAGCTATTGCGATTGCGCGTCAGTATGAACAGTCAGCCAACAGTCTTCGCAATACTCGGCGCCAATTAATTGTCGTTACATTTACTCGTTCTGCTGCTGCAAATATTAAAATCAAAATTCGTAACTACCTGCGTGACCAATTATCTTTACCTCAAACTGGGTTTGTTGTCAATACACTGCATGGATTAGCGTTAAATATAGCCAGTCGTCACCCCGAACTTTCTAATTTACAGCTTAACGAAGTAACTTTAATTACTCCTAACCAAAGTCATCGTCTCATTCGTAACGCCGTTGAACAATGGATTGCATATAATCCAGGACGTTACATGCGGTTACTAGAAGGTGTCCAATTTGACGGCGAAGAAACTGAAAGATTGCGGCGCCAGTCTGTATTACGAACCGAAGTATTACCCGAATTAGCAACGACAGTAATTCACGAAGCCAAAAGTTCTGGCATATCTATAGAGAACCTGCAAAACATGAGCAGGTATATAGACGATGAATACAGAATATTAAACGTTGCCGCTGGGTTATATGAACAGTACGAAAATTTAATGAAAGCGCGCGACTTTATCGACTACGACGACATGATTTTAGCAGCATTGCGAGTTTTAGATGACCCTCATGCACGACGTATCGAACAAGGTCAAGTATTTGCAGTATTTGAAGACGAAGCGCAAGACTCAAGTCCTTTACAAACGCGACTTTTAGAAATTCTCGCCACAGAACCGCATTCTGGACAAGTTAATTTAATTCGAGTTGGCGACCCAAATCAAGCAATAAACTCAACCTTTACTCCTGCAGACCCTATATACTTCCGCGAATTTTGTGAAGAGTGCGATGGTGCCAATCAACTCGCCACAATGGACCGTGCCGGACGCAGTAGCCGTATTATTATCGAAGCCGCCAACTTTACACTAAATTGGGTCAACAGTTTCTACGGAGCAAAAGCAAATCCCACTTCTTCCACTCAGCACTCAGCACTCAGCACTCATAACTTTCCCAGTCCTTTCCGTCCACAAATGATTTGTACTGTTGACCCAGATGACCCACAAGCAGATGCAAACCCTCCTCATGTGGGACGTGGACTAGAAATTTGCACTCCGCGCGATATTCATCACACTGTTGAATTATTAAGTAAACGTATTGTTGAGCTTTTTACTCCAGACCCAACTAAAACGCGCGCTGCGATTTTAGTACGCGAAAACCGTCAAGGTAAATGGCTCGCTGAAGCACTTGCCCAGGTATGTAAAGACAACAATATAGTTTTGTATGATGCAGGCGAACGAGATAGACACTCACACGTTCCTGCTGAAATTTTAGCGCTACTACAATTTTGTGACCGTCCTCACTCTCCTGATTTTCTCAAAGCTGCTCTTGATGTTTTGGTAAAAAGACAATTAGTCCCAACCCAAGACCTTAATACTCTTGCCGCACAACCAGAAGACTTTTTATATCCAGGACCATTGGCGCCCGAACAATCTGAACCCGTGCAAAAAGCTGCGCGTTTATGTCGAAGTTTACTTCAAGCAAAGCTAGCACTACCGTTGTATCAATTAATTTCTTTTATTGCCTTAGCACTCAACTACGACCAAGCCGAACTAGCAACTGCCGATAAACTTTCTGAACGGCTAACACAGCAGATGGCTAGCACTAATTCAATGGGTTCAATGTTGGGCTTTCTAAGTGAAATTGTTAGTTCAGAACGTTTTGAATCCGTCGAAACCGAAGACGTTGAAGCGCGCTACACCCGTGCAGGACAACTGACTATTATTACCATGCATAAAGCCAAAGGGCTAGATTGGGATTATGTATTTCTACCGTTTCTACACGAAAACTTGATACCAGGAAAATTTTGGATACCACCACAAGGACAATTCTTGGGTAACTATACACTTTCTGAAGTCGCACGCGCGCAAATTCGTGCAGCACTCCACGGAGAAAAAGACATTCCCAGCGTTACCGAAGCTTGGGAACAATCAAAATATCTCAAAACTGCCGAAGAATACCGTTTACTATATGTCGCAATGACGCGCGCAAAGCGTTTACTGTGGATGTCCGCTGCCAAAAAGGCGCCCTTTACTTGGAGTAAACCCGAAAATCTACAAGACCAAAATCCATGTCCCGCATTTAATGCATTAAGGCGCCAGTTCCCTCAAAGTATTGTAGACCAAGCAGTTTCCACCAAATCTATGTAGTGGCACAGGCATCCCTGCCTGTGCCACAATTAAGTTTTGAGTAGCTTGGTAATAGCGTTTACTAGTTCTTCTGGGTCGATGGGTTTTGCTAGGTGTAGCTGAAAACCTGCTGCTTTGGCTTTTTCTTCATCAGAGTCGCTAGCGTATGCTGTTAATGCTATTGCAGGAATTTGATTACATTTATATTCTGATTGAAATGGCGCCATTTCTCGAATTTGACGAATTAGTTTATAACCGTCGGCTTGTGGCATAGCAATGTCACTTAATAATAAATCTGGCTGTACTTGCTCAATAATACTTAATACTTCGGTAACAGAAGATGCAACGGTGACAGTGGCGCCCATGAGTTCGAGTATTAATTGTAATAACTCGCGTGTATCTGCTTCGTCATCCACAATTAGTATCTTGACTCCTAATAGTGAGGTTGAAAAATTACTCGCAGTCGAAATATTAGATTCAGAAAATACTTGCTCCACTTGGTAAGCTGGAAGCATGACTGTGAATGTGGCTCCTTGCCCTTCTCCAGCACTGTACACTTGTACTGTACCATGATGCAGTTCGACTAGCTGACGGACTATTGCTAAACCAAGTCCTAAACCACCAGATTTTCTAGTTGTACTGTCATCAGCTTGACGAAAGAAATCAAAAACATATGGTAGAAAGTCAGGTGTTATACCTTTACCTGTGTCGCTAACTGTAATTTGAATTTGAGAATTAAGTCGCTCTAATCTAATTGAAACTTTTCCTCCCGTCGGAGTAAATTTTATCGCATTAGAAAGTAAATTACCTAAAATTTGCTGAATTCTATTTGCATCACCCCAAACAAAGTTAAATGGTGTACTAATATTATTAACGTAATCTATATATATATTCTTTGTTTGTGCTGCTAGTTCCATTGTTTGTATAGCGGATATAATCATTGATGACATATCAACAGCAGCAAAGTTTAAATTAATCTTACCGCGTAAAATTCTTGATACATCGAGTAAATCATCTATTAGCTGCGTCTGCAATTTGACGTTCCGTTCTATTGTATCCAAAGCCCGTGCTTCGGTTGCAGCATCCAATTTGCCACTTTTAAGTAACTTTGTCCATCCTAATATCGGGTTGAGGGGAGAACGAATTTCGTGGGAAAGAACGGCAAGAAACTGGTCTTTGAGTAAATTCGCTGTTTCTGCTTCGGTTCTTGCTTGGACTTCCCGCATTAACAACTCTTCACGTTCAACTTCGGCAGCTTTTTGGGCACTAATATCTTGTACAGTTCCTAACATCCGAACTGGTTTGCCATCAGTGTCATATAATGTACGACCACGCGCTTCAATCCAATGAATGCTACCATCAAGCCAAATAACTCGGTATTGTGTATTGTAATCTTTCTGATTTAATATGGCGCTTTGCGCTGTTTCTAAAACCCGTTCTCGATCTTCTGGATGTACATTTTCTAGAAAAGTTTTTTCACTTACATCCATACTGTCGAGCGTAAAGCCCAATATGTGCTTACACTGATTTGAGCAGAACGCCATACCCGTCTGTAAATGAAAGTCCCACATTCCTATAGCTGTAACTTCCAGAACAAGTTCCAGACGTGCTTGGTTATTCACATCAATATCAATAAGGTCACACATTTCTTATAGAGGGAAGTATAAGTTTTCAACCGAATCCTGAATGAGTAAAAAGTTACATAGTATGTAAGTTGTTACTTAAATAGCAATTCGGTCAACTCTAAATACCTCTGCTTTATAACAGCAGTCATAGTTGAGCGATTGGCACTTTTGTTTGCAATAACCATAGCTAGTAGAAGTTTTGCAAAGTCATAAAGCGTTGCTTGGGTACTTTCACTAACAATGACCCCAAAATAAGAAATATTAGTGAATTAGCCTTAACATTGCTCACAATAATTTACCTTATTTTTAGATCAGATAAAATATAAATCAATTTTTGTTATGAAATTTTTACTTTTGAACACAATGACCTGTTAGGGATGATACAGAGAGATTTTACAAATCCAGAGAAACCAGGTTTCTTGAGATTATGCGGTAAAATCGACAAAATCGTAGTAACATATTAGATTGTGTCGTTTTAAAGCCAATTATGCCTAAGCTAAAGACCAGAAAAGCTGCGGCGAAACGGTTCCGCGCAACAGGAAGCGGTAAAATCGTCCGTCGTAAAGCTTTCAAAAACCACCTTCTCGAACACAAATCCTCGAAGAAGAAGCGTAACCTGTCCAAAATGCCAGTTGTGGATGAGCGCGATGCTGAAAACGTGCGTATGATGTTGCCTTATTTGTAAATTCAGATTGTAAATTTTGAAACTCTCAAGGACTATTTAAGTTATGACACGGGTAAAACGCGGTAATGTCGCGCGCAAACGCCGCAAAAAGATTCTCAAGATAGCTAAGGGTTTTCGCGGTTCACACTCAACGCTGTTTAGAACTGCCAACCAACAGGTTATGAAAGCACTTCGCAGTGCATATCGTGACCGCAAAAAGAAAAAGCGTGATTTTCGCCGTTTGTGGATAACGCGCATTAATGCTGCTGTACGTCAACATGGAATGAGTTACAGCAAGTTTATCGGCGCCCTCAAGAAAGCTAATATCAACCTCAACCGTAAAATGTTGGCGCAAATGGCTGTTCTTGACCCACAAGGTTTTAGCAAAGTAGCTGAAATTGCGGCAAGTCAAGCATCATAAAAGGTAGAAGGACAAAGGTAAAGGTAAAAGACTACCAACAAGGTTTGCTTATTCAAGCTATGATTAATCGGCATAGTTCAGATGCACCTTGTATTTTGATTAAAATGCGATTATGAAAATGCGGTTTATAGTAATCATATTTTTTACTTTTGCCTTTTGCCTTTTACCTTGTACAAAACCTTGTGGCGCCGCCCAACTCGAAGAAATTCAGCAACGCGGTTATATTAGAATTGCCGTTAAAGACAACCTTCCCCCGTTGGCATTTCGTGATCAAAGTGGTAATTTACAAGGTTTAGAAATAGATTTAGCGCAACGTTTAGCAAAAGACTTACTTGGCGCCAGTAAAGCTTTTAAGTTAAGACCAGTTCTAAATCGTGACCGTATTTCTCAGGTTTTAGATAATAAAGTAGATATTGCCATTGCTAGAGTCACAGCTACCCCATCGCGCGCACGTATTGTAAATTTCAGTATTCCTTACTATTTAGACAGCACTGTTTTAGTTACTAAAGACACATCGCTCCAGAATTTAGATGACTTTAAACAGCGAAAAATAGGCGTTTTAGCAGGCTCAAGTACAATTGCTCGAATAAAATATTTTATACCTAACGCCGACTTAGTTGGCGTAAATTCCTATATTGAGGCTCAAAACCTACTAGAAGCGAATAAAATAGAAGCTTTCGGCGCCGATGCAACAGTTCTTAGCGGTTGGGTGCGACAATATCCCCAATATCGACTATTGAACGTTAGACTCTCCACAGAACCATTATGTGTAGTTATTGCCAAAGGTTTACAAAACGATAAACTTAGGCGCCAAATTGACATATTAATCGCAAGCTATCAAGAAACAGGATGGTTAACTGAACGCATCAAGTACTGGGGAATTCCACCTTCCAAAGTGCTGAGTTGAAAGTGCTGAGTGCTGAGTGGTAAGTGCTGAGTTGAAAGTGCTGAGTGCTGAGTGGTAAGTGCTGAGTTGAAAGTGCTGAGTGCTGAGTGGTAAGTGCTGAGTTGAAAGTGCTGAGTGCTGAGTAGTAACTCCTAACTCCTAACTCCTAACTCCTAACTCCTAACTCCTAACTCCTAACTTCTAACTCTTAACTCTTAACTCAGCACTCAGCACTCAGCACTCAGCACTCAGCACTCATCACTTCAGGCGATAATAAAAACGAAGATGACGTTTAATAAAAGCAATGGATAGTAAATTAGCGGTTTTTTATCTCTCTGTTTTCGTAGCGATACTAGCATTCGCACTGGTTAACGTGGTGCGGCAAATTTTTAAAACTCGTCGAGTTGAAAGCTCGTTCTCGAAACTGCGAACTAAACTCACCAAAGAAAAGGGCACAACACAAGAGTATTATGAGCTTGCGAGTATTTACTCCGAGAAGAAACTATACTCACAAGCCATTTCCTTATTTCAAAAAGCTTTAAAGACTGCTGAAGAAGAAGGTGAGGATACCGTTGCCCCTATCTATAACGGACTTGGTTTCGTATACTTTGCTCAAGAACAGTACGACTTAGCGATTCGCCAATACAAAGAAGCAATCAAATTTAAGAGTGATTACGTTGTTGCTTATAACAACTTAGCACACGCTTACGAACGCAAAAAGCTAACCGCACAAGCGCTAGAAATGTACGAACAAGCACTGACATATGATGCAAAAAACACAGTAGCTAAACGTCGCGCTGAATCTTTACGGCGCCTAGTTTCAGCGTAAAGGGTAAGGTGGGCACTGCCCACCCTACTTATTCTCTTTTCTTTATCATTTTCGCCAGTACATTGCGCGTTATAGCTTGCGCGTCTTTACTTAGTAAGCGTGGACGTAGTTGTGGTGCGTTGAAATTATCTAAACCCCAACTCCATTGAATGGAACCTGTGGCAAATACGGTTGCCCCTGAATCGGTTGTGTAAGTTGTCATATCGGAATATTTGGTTCTGCCGCTGTGACGGTAAGGTGTATGAGCTATACGAATAGTGTTTGGTGGCGCCGATTTAAACATTTTATCGACTTCGTACCCTAATAAGCCTGTTAGCCGCATTTCTTTTTTATCTGGAGATAAAAAGGCTAATAACTTATTTGATGTTTGGTTTGCAGTTTGACTTAATTGTGTATCAGCAAGAAACCACTGTGGCGCCGTGTTTGGTACTATAATATCGGCGTTTACTTGAAACGTGTCGTACATAACTCCAATTAATGCATCTTCTGGACGGTTGATTGGTTTTTGGCGCCATTGTGTTGTGACAAGATAATCATTATTTGTGTCTCTATCGCGCGCAAATGGGTCTAACGCTTCACCTTCTTTGTACCCAACTATCACCCGGTTAAGGTCTCGACTGATACGACTTGCCTCAAACCGTATTTGCCAGTAACATGTGTTCGCTGAGAAAAACCCTAAGCTTACACCCGCATCACGTGCTGCTTCAACGTTGTGCCGCATTTTCCAAGACCAGTATTCATCGTGTCCTACTGATAAAAATGCTTTGTGCAGTAGCAACGCTGGTTTAGCACTCAATTCATCTAAACGATTTTCGTGAGTATCTATATTAGTAGAGTAAGTGACATCATAACCATTTTTTTCTAACCAACGCACCATGTTATATTCCCAACCAGCATTATAGGTTCGACGTTTGGGTTGAACGTTGGTTAAAAATTCTCCAGCACCTACACCATATGCAGCAGCTTTATTTGGACTAGCTGCATAAGGACGGTTAAAAGAAACTTTCGATGCTTGTTTTCCTCTACTGTTCCAACGATACAGCGACATTCCACCCCAGTTGTTATATGCCTGGTACGTTGTTACACTCGATTGAAATAATATATCTGATGGGCGCCCATCATCGCGAACAACAAAAATAATATAGCTTTGTTTACCACTTCGACTTCCTGTTAACTTCGCTAAATAAAACCCACTTGCCCATTGCGACGGGTCATCAATATTATTTGGTATCTTTAATATATATGGGTCTTTCCAATCACATTCAATTAACCCTGTTGCCTCATCAATAATTGGTGCTGGCTGTTTTACGGCTTTACGAAATACTGCGGGTGCAACAGCGCGCCCACCTTTACCACCATACCAACCCATACGGTAAAGTTCAATTGTGTAAGCTGGGTCTTTAGTTTTGACAAACAGCTTGATTTCATCACCACGATTGACGCTAGTTAGTGAAGCATACCCTTCAATTTCATGATTTATCGCGGGTTTACTCAACTGCCAGTCAGAAGTACCAGGTTTGATATTTTCGATTTGAATCGGATTATTCTTAAGAGTTGTAGGTGGTAAATCGATTGCAAATACTGGCGCCTGAATTAGAAACAGTGCCGTAATAGTAGATAGTAATCCTGCAAACAGTAACCTGTAAATGGCTTGTATTTGTGTTCCAAGTATCATTTGCTTTGACTTGTGCCACTAAGAATTCTAAATAGATTGTGTCACTTCGCTCAAAACTTTGGAACTTAACATGTAATGCTGTATACGTTTGTTAAGGAACTTTTATTTGTAAAACCGAATATATATATCGTGGATAGCAAACGATATATAAGACATATAAATTTAAACAATGCACCTAAGAAAAGCTACCCACCTAGCTGTAAGAATCAAATTTTATACTCAGCGTGATGCCGCCAAATCACGTATTAAAACCAAACGCGAATCTATGTAAATACTTAACGCCGTAATTTCTTCGGTACTGAGTATTCCGTTGTATTGAAGTTGTCTGAGTAGCTGCTGTACGAGTTCCGTATCGCTAAAACCCAGAAGGATATTAGTTTGAGTATCTTCGACCACTGACCAAAATTGGCGTAGCAACGAAGAGTTGATAGGACATACCCGCATTGCATTAGCCTTTGTAACTGTTTGTAGCATTGCAGTGCTTCCGTAAACCTTAAAACAATCTTAAGTTATTAAGATGAAATCGTCTGTAATATTTACATTTTATTTGTAAATAGATACAAATCGAAATATCCTGTTTACAAAACTTAAGAATATGGTGGGCAATGCCCACCCTACTATTGAGTTATGAGATTTTAGTCAAAAGCCCTAAAAGTCGCTTTGTTCTGGGAGTGAGGAGGGTTCGACGGTATGCGTCAGCAGCTTTTCTAATTGCTTCAGCTTGAGTTGGATAAGGATGAATGACGGTAGCAAGTTTGTTTAAACCAAGTTTGTTAACAATTGCCGTTGTAACCTCAGATATCATCTCACCTGCGTGCCGCGCAACAATTGTAGCACCAAGAATTTCGTCGGAACCCTGACGGAGAAGAATTTTTACAAAACCTTCTTCTTCTCCATCTGCAATCGCTCTGTCTACGCTGCTAAAAGGTATTTTAATCGTATTGGCGCCACTACCGGCGCTATGGTCATACATTCCTACATGTGCAACTTCAGGGTCGGTGTATGTTACCCAAGGCATGATTAAGCTGCTTAGTCGCTGCTTTGATAAACCAAACGGTGAGAATAGAGCATTTTTAATGACAATTCTAGCTGCCGCATCTGCCGCGTGGGTGAATTTCCAATCCATACATATATCTCCAGCGGCATATATTTGGGGATTTGTTGTTTGTAAAAAATCATTAACAACTACACCTCGGCTTTTGTCGTAGTCAACACCGACCGCTTCCAAATTTAATCCTTCAACATTCGGCGCCCGTCCAGTACCGACTAAAATTTCATCAACGGTTATTGAATCGCGCCCTCCCTTGCTACTAAAATAAATTCGTTTACCATCGCTCGTTTTTTCAACTCGTTCAACTTGGCAGTTAAGCTCTAGACGTATCCCTTCTTTGATAAAAGCGTTTTGTACAACTTGTGCAGCTTCTATATCTTCTTTATTCAGGATATGCGCCTTGTTATGGAACACTGTCACGTCACATCCCAAGCGTCTAAACGTCTGTGCCATTTCGCAACCAATAGCACCACCACCAATTACAGCAAAACGCTGTGGTCGTTGGGTTAATGAAAACACTGTTTCGTTTGTTAAATATTTAGCTGCTTCAATTCCTGGTATCTCTAACGAAGCAGCCCTGGCGCCAGTGGCAATTACAGCCTTTTTGAATCGAAGCGATTTTCCAGCGACTTCTACGGTATCACGTGAAGCAAAGCGCCCGCTACCCAAAAAAACATCTACACCTAACTTTTGAAACCGTTCTGCTGAATCATTATGACTAATCGAAGCTCGTATCTTTCGCACCCTTTGCATTACTTCAGGAAAATCAACTTCAATATAATGAGCAGTAGAAATACCAAAATCTCTAGCACGAAGTATTTCTCCAACTACCCGTGCGGAACGAATAATAGTTTTAGAAGGTACACAGCCATAATTTAAGCAATCTCCACCCATGAGATGCTTTTCGACTAAGGCCACTTTTAACCCTACATCTAACCCAGCGGCGCCTGCTGCCACAACTAAACCAGCAGTTCCGGCGCCGATAACAACCAAATCGTAATAATCAGCAGGTTGTGGATTTACCCAATCTGGCGGATGCGTATAAGAAACAAGTCTTTGGTTATACTCGTCCATTGGACGTAAAGAAATAGAGTGAGATTCAAAATTGGGGATATCAGAATTTGACATAATAATATTATTTTTAATGTAGATAGATAATTAATTATTTTCTAACGCATTTCGCGCAATACGGGTAACATAAATTGTGACGGCTACAGTAGCAATAAAACCAACAATGCGAACACTCCACTGCAATGTTGGATTTGTCGATTGCTTCGTGCCAATCATCGCAATATCTCCTGCAAGCGAACCAATATAAACATATATAATGGTTCCGGGAATCATGCCACTTGAACCTAGTATGTAATCTTTAAGTGAAACTTGGGTGATGCCAAAGGCATAATTCAATAAATTAAATGGAAATAAAGGTGATAAGCGAGTTAAAAAAACTATTTTCCAACCTTCACGAGCGACAGCAGAATCAATAGCCTGAAACTTTGGATATTTCTCAAGTTGTTTTGATACCCAATCGCGCGATAAATAGCGTCCAATTAAAAATGCTACAGTAGCTCCAATCGTAGCTGCAATAAACACATAAATCGACCCCCAAAACACCCCAAATAACACACCCCCACCCAAAGTCAGAACAGAACCTGGTATAAATAATATTGTAGCTAAATTATAAATAACCATAAAGGCGATTGGTCCCAACACACCAAGACTTTGTACCCATCTTAAAGCTTGCTGCAATAAACTTTGAAAATTTAAAGCTTTGGCGAGAAAAATCACAGTTACAACAGCAATACATGCTAATAAAATCTTAATAATTAATTCTAATTTCAGCTTGCCCATATAGTTATATGATGGTTAATTGAATACAATCTTCAAACTTTTCTTAAACTTATCTTAATTTTCTTCCTTTATACCAATTAGCTAACCGAGTCGGAGAAACACCTATAAAATACCCTATAATTATAATTTGATTAATTAAAGTAGTCCTTAAAATTCCACGCAGCAACCATCGGCGCCCAGAAGTAAGCACAGGTGCTGGTATAATGGCGATTTTTCCAATACTTTTCAATCGTCGCACTAACTCAAAATCTTCCATTATCGGTAATTCAGGAAAGCCATCTATTTTATTAAAAATCTCACTTTTACAAAAAATTGCTTGGTCTCCATAAGGAAGCTGAAAATATTTGGAGCGCACGTCAACTCCCCACTCGACCAATCTTAAACCCCAAGGTGTACCATTAATTTTTAATTGAAATGCACTTGCCACAACACCAGGTCTTTGTAACATTTCACGAACCATATCATCAAATTTAGGCGGTAACAGCGTATCAGCATGAAGAAATAATAAAATATCTCCACTTGCAACTGCGGCGCCTGTATTCATTTGTATCGCACGTCCTCGCTCAGAAGCAATAACTTTTACACCTGTCCCTAAAGCTACATCACAGGTTTTATCGCGTGAACCAGCGTCTACCACAATGATTTCAGTATTTGTACTTTTTTGAGCAGTGAGAATAGTCGCTAATATATGTTTTTCTTCATTGAGAACTGGAATAATAATAGATATTTTGTTCGGACTACGCATTTGCGACTTACTCAAGCCTGTTGACTTATCCAGGGTAATACGAAATTTTGATTAAAATGAATTTATTGTTACTTTTTACTTAAATTTGATACCCCTCAACCCCTTCATTAACTGTGTAGAATAAAAAAAAGCTAAATTTATCGTGCTTGTTCGTTTTAGAACAATATAATTACCGAGTCAAACAATAAATCAAAAACACTGTGTTCCGACTCAAACATTTAACAATAATAAGTCTAGCCATAATAACTACCGTTATATTAATCGTAGTTGCTCCAAGCTTTGCTGTAACAACCGTCAGTTTTAACGGTATAGCATCGGGAGACGCCACTCAAAACAGCATTATTATATGGACACGCGCTTTCAATACTGCTACAAACCAAGGTATCATAACTAACTTAACTGCTCAAATTGCTACAGATTCCAAATTTCGCAATATCGTTTCTTCTACTAAAACTAGTACAGACCCCAAACGAGATTATACTGCCAAACTAGATATAAAAGGCTTAAAAAGTGGTACACGCTACTATTACAGATTTTTAACCAAAAATAAAATCAGTCCTGTTGGTATCTTTAAAACGGCGCCATTAAATAGTGCAAAAGTACCTGTACGTTTAGCATTTAGTGGAGATGCTGACGGTCAATGGCGCCCATACCCTTCTACACAAAACTTTGACAAGCTGAATTTAGATTATTTTATTTTGCTGGGTGATGCAATCTACGAAACTAAAAGTGCTATATCCGAAGCAACCGCTGACCCCTTTACAAACACATCTCAAGCATTATTAGACTACCGTCGTAAATATCGCGAACAGTTAGAACCAGTTAAAGCAGGTGGTTTTACAGGTTTACAAAAGCTGTTTGCAGCAAACGGAAATTATACACTTCTCGATAACCACGAACTCGCTAATAAACAATTTATTAACGGTGGGGCGCCTGCGGGAACTCCTGAAGGTAAGGGTGTGGATGCTGCTGACTTGCAAAACGATGCCAACACTGCCAATAAATTTATCAATAAAACAGAGGGTTTCAGAACCTTAGCTAAAGCTTATAGTGAATATGAACCAATTCGAGAGAAAACGATTTCCGTCAAAAACGACCCTCGTACAGATAAAACACAACAGCTATATTTTGCACAGCAATGGGGTGCAAATAGTATTTTTATCAATTTAGATGACCGTTCTTATCGTGATATTCGACTCAAAACAGAGAAGAGCGCAGATGATATAGGCGCCCGTGCTGATAATCCAAACCGTACCATGTTAGGTAAAACTCAATTAAACTGGTTTAAGCAAACACTTTTAGATGCCCAGAAAAAACGTATACCCTGGAAAATAGTTGCTATTTCATCTCCAATTGACCAAATAGGCAATGATAGTGGTAAATCTTGGTACGGTAATTATCGGGCTGAACGTAATGAAATACTCAAGTTTATCGACGATAATAATATAGAGAATGTAGTTTTTCTCTCAACAGACGACCACCAAAACCGCATCAACGATTTAACATACTTAACAGACTTTAACAATCCTGAAACTCGTACAGTCAGTCAAAACGCTTTTACCATTGTCGCAGGACTGATAGGCGCCGGTGGTCCAGATAAATTTACCAAACACGACTTTGACACAATTCAATTTTTAACCGATGGTTTTGTAACTTTACAAAAAGCTAAAGGCATTAATCCCATTGGTTTAGACCCAAAATTTCCAGGACTTCAAAAAGTATACCGCGAAGGCGACCCACAAGCAGACCAACATCGCGAGCCAATAGATTTTTTCAGCCCAGACACTTTTAATTATGTAACGCTTGATATTGGCGCCGATGGTAAAACATTATCTGTAAATACTTACGGTATTAATTCATATGCAGCTAACACTTTTCCTGAACCTGAGCAAACAAACTCACCTCGTCATATTTTAGGCTTTAAAATCACCAAATCTTAGTAAGGTGGGCACTGCCCACCCTACTGTGTAGAAACTGTAAACTAAAAATTCTCTCTTGTGGAACAGGCATCCTTGCCTGTTCTTTACACTATTTTTTAAATCTAGCTCTTATCCTAAAAATTGTATTGTTAAATACGAAACACCAGATAATCAGGATGCTTTGGATTTTGAATTAAACATCTATTTTCATAATCAACAACAAAATCTAATGTTTCTAAAGCAATAAGACCAATTATCACCTCCGAACCAGTAACTAATGCAGTTTGTAGGGAAAGCTAGCGCCAAATTTTTTACAAACCATAATAACAAGTAATAACGAGTTAAAGCACCTGCTATGGCATTTCTTATTTCTTGTTGATTTACCATTTATTAATTTATAAAGCAGTAAGATAGCTTTGTTCCGAATTCATTGGTAATAATCGCAGGCGATGATTTTTTAAATCAGGCTCTAGTCCTAAATCTTGCATTGGTATGACACCTAATAAAGCATAAGACACTTCTGTAAGTTCTAAACATTTGAAAGTACCTTGGCGCCCTTCAATACACAAGTCAACGTCTTTAAATATTCGTCCTTGTTTCATTCCTGCACTTGTTTCTACGCTTGCTTCTCCAAATTGCGCTAAACCTAATTGAGTAATCACAGATGAAGGTAAACATAATAGTGTGGCACCTGTATCAACCAAAACATTTGTTAATGTTACGGAACGAACTTCTTCTGTTGAAATAAAACCACGTTCAGCTAAAATTTGATCGATATGATTCGTAACCTCTAAAGTAACTAATACTTGCCCCATTTGTCTTTCTCTAAAATCCGGTATCGGTAATTTCATCATAATATCCTGCCTCTGTCTTAACTGAATATTAATCTCATCTACACTATAAATCATTCTGAGTGAAGAAGACGGAAAACCGTACTAAACTAGAGCGCAATTTCTACCTGAAGAGTTCATGTTTGAGTTGATACAATCGAGATGTGCTGAAATTATGCTGCTGGCTCTAAAGCTTAAGAAATGATATAGCAGTCTTCAGGAGAATATAATAATTATGGGAAATCAATTCAAAACTCTAGGTTTGCTTGCTGCACTCAGTGGTCTTTTGATTGCAATTAGCTATTACTTTATTGGTGGAACTGGTGGTTTGGTCATCGGTATTGGTTTAGCAGCAGCTACTAATTTATTTTCTTGGTATCAGTCAGATAGAATTGCTTTGGCTGTGTATGGCGCCCAAGAAGTAAACGAAGCGCAGGCGCCTAGACTTTATCGGATGGTGCAAAAATTATCCCAGCGTGCGGGTCTACCAATGCCAAGAGTATGTATCGTTCCTGGACCCACGGCGAATGCTTTTGCTACAGGCCGCGACCCTGAACATGCGGCAGTTGCTGTCACTGAAGGCATTATGAGCATCTTGCCTGAAGATGAACTCGAAGCTGTTATTGCACACGAACTTACTCATATTTCTAACCGCGATACTTTAACACAAGCTGTTGCTGCTACCGTTGCTGGCGCCATTTCTTTTTTAGCGCAAAACCTGTTTTGGTTCGGTGGTGGTTCCCGTGACGACGAAAACCGTGGGGGCAATTTTGTCGGTGTGTTATTAACTATGATATTGGCGCCTCTAAGTGCCACTGTTATTCAAATGGCTATTTCTCGCACTCGTGAATTTGCCGCTGATGCTGGTGCCGCGCGTATTACAGGTAATCCTCGCGCTCTTGCCCGCGCGTTGCAACGTTTAGAAGCAACAGCAAAACAAATGCCTATGGACTCAGCAAATCCTGCATTTGAACCACTATTAATTATCAACCCATTTTCGGGCGGGTCTTTAGCTAATTTGTTCAGAACTCACCCCACAACCGAAAAACGTATCGAAGCGCTACTTCAAATCGAGCAACAACTCTCTACACGTTAGATATTTAGTATCAATTAATAAAACCCACCGGAAACTACTTGATTTCGGTGGGCTATTTTAGTTAAGACTTAAGAGCCAATATCAAAAATTTCTAATTATTCTACAGCTGTAGTAATTTGAATTAGTTGTGGTAGATTAGATAAATAATCACAAGAGACTCTAACATTCAATACCAGGGATTCATCTACCTTTTCCTTGGTTAAATTTTGCATACAACTAATTAGCAAATATACTGTGTTATAATTATGAACTTATCAACATTTGTAATGTATTCGGCTGTTACTTGAATTGATTTCATTGATAAAAATTATACAGCTTGGTCAAGCTAAAAGCAAGCTCTATGTTTTTTTTATCTTTTACTATCAATTATGTTTTAGTTTAACTGCTAACAATGATCAATATTGCAACATAAGCTACGAAATATAGTTATACTTTCTAATAAAAAATAACGTAAGTCGCACGAAAACCGCATCCTTCAGGATGGCGACCGTTATTTTGGGCTGCACTTTAATAATTGTCATTGTTAATTATTCTGCCCTTGTAGTAATTGCAATTAGTTGTGGTAGACTATATAACTAATAAGAGACTCTAACATTCAACACCAGGGACTCATCTACCTTTTCCTTGGTAAAAATTTGGACTACAACTAATTGGCACATACAGTGTGATAATTTTCAACTTACCAACGCTTGTAATGTATTTAATTGTTGGTTGAATTGATTTCATTGATAAAAATTATACAGCTTGGTCAAGCTTTTTGCTTTCTTATCTTTTACTTTCAATTATGTCTTACTATACCTTTTGATAGATTATGAATATTGCTACATAGGCTACTAAATTTAGTTATAATTTCTAAAAAAAGAATAAAATTTAAATTGCTACGTATGGTGGGCAGTGCCCACCATACTGGTGAGCATGAGATTTAATTAAGAATCTTCGGTTAATTGCCAAATTTTGATGGTTTTGTCTGAACAGCCGCTAACTATAAAGCGGTCATCAGGAGTAATTGCGATAGAGTTAACGGCGCCCAAATGTCCGGTAAGAGTTTGCAGTAGTTCACCCGATGGTAAGTGCCAAATTTTAATAGTTTTATCACTGCTTCCACTGATAATTAATTTGCCATCTCGGCTAATAGCAAGACTTCTTACTTCACCAGTATGTTCGATTAAATTGTGTAATATCTTACCAGAGTTTAAATCCCATACTTTAATTGTGTAGTCTGTACTACCGCTAACTAAGATTTGTCCGTTTGGATGCAGTGCTAAAGCTTTAACTTCTCCTGAATGTCCCATAAAGGTACGCAATGGTTCACCTGTTTGAGGATTCCAAAGTTTTATTTTGTTATCGCTGGTACCACTAACTAAAATTGTGCCATCTGGAGTAATGGCAGTCGCGTTAACTGCGGATGAATGCCAAAGCGTGCAAACTCTATCTCCTTTTTGCAAGTTCCAAATTTTGATTTTATTACTGCCACTAGCAAGTATTTGACCGTCGGGACTAATGCTTACGACGTTAACGGGTTTGTTGTGTCCAAGCAGTGTATGAATTAATTTGCCTGTTTGAAGGTGCCAAACCTTAACATTACTACGAGGTGTATCACTAATCCCTACTGCTAAAAAGACGCCATCTGGACTTACAGCTACAGAAGATATTTCCCCTGAATGTCCTGAAATAGTACGAATGACTTTGCCAGTGTGAAGGTTCCACACTTTCACCGTTTTGTCAGCACATCCACTCACAATTGTTTCACCATCAGGACTAACAACGACGGATGTAACTTTTTCAGCGTGTCCAGTAAGAGTATTGACGACGTATGCATATTCAGAGGAACGCAGCTTTTTTAAGTCATTAATTGCCGAAAGCATTTCCTCCACTAAGTTCAGATTGGGCAAGTCTCCAATCGCAGTAAAATAAGTTTTGAGATTACTAATATATTTTTCATCTTCAATTCGTACTGCGTTTAACATTGCGGTTAGCGGGTTACTAGTCTCTTTCGGGGAAATTTGATGGAGTTGTAACCAAGCTTCGAGTGAATAATTTACTTGTTCGCTTGCCCAAGTTGGGTCATTTAAGCCCGATAAACTATTCGCCAATTGTAATGCTAATTCTGGAACCCAATGCCCTCGTTCATTCTCCAATGCCTGATAAACTTGTTTGTATCCTTCAGCAATGGCGCCTACCGATTGAAAATCAATACCATCTTCTACTAAAGAAGGCAATAATTCGGGTAACAGTGGCGAAACATCGTGATGAATTAAGTGATATACATCAGATATCCAGCTAGCAACCAAACAGTGACAATTAGTTAGTACCTGACACAACTTTTCAAAATCTTGGCGATTAACTCGATACTTTAGTTCAATTTTACTAGTATCAACTCCCTTATCTTTCCATTTTTTTTCGCGCTCTAAAAGGTCTAAATTATAGACGTTATCTCCCCCCATTTGATTTATTTCGTCTATGTCTTCCCCCAGAAGTATTAATTCATCGCGGATTTGCCTCCACTGTAGGGCGCGGTTTTTTGCCGACTGATAAACAATATCTCTGTAAGATATTCTTGAAATAGTTTTGTAATAATAGTTGTCTTGACCTAAACCCCAATATCCAATACGAAAATTAATATAATCTCCGTCAGTTTCCGATTCTAATATAAGTATCGGCTCCGATTTCAACATCCCAAACAAAGCTTTAATGCTCGATTCGCTATGAAACCTTTTACTATACCAGGCGCCTGCTAAAAATTCAGTTGGACGAACTGGGTTATGCAGCGAGTAATAGCAATTCAAAAAATCACGCAAACCCTCCGCTAACATCGGTTCAATCTCAGAAATATCTCCTTCACGAGTATCAAACTTATCAAATAGAATCTTGGGTGGCGCCACAAATATTTTTAGCGGAGTCCTGACTGTATTATCTTTATGAGACTCCAAAATTTGCGATGGATATAACCGCAGGGGCCAACTATCTAGTATACGGTTGACTTCAGGTAACTTTAGTGCCGTTTCTCGTTCGTACTTAGCTATATACAACTGAGTTTGACGGTTATGTACAGCTAGTTGCTGCTGAATTGTTTTTTCCCGCTGATACTCAACTTGTGCTAATTCCGATGCATTACTCTCTACAACCGAATTATTTATAACTTCAAGAAACTCTTTAACTTCATTCGGTGGTTGAAGTTTTGCAAGCATTGAACTTGCTTCGTTCCTTTTTTGTACTAAATTTGCGACTACGGGTGCAAATTCAAGCACCAACTGAATTAATACTCTTAATCCTTGCTCCATAAGGAGTTTCCATTAAAGGTTTCTTAAACTAATAGCGATTTTTTGTGTTCTAGCTTTTACTTTCTCTTCACTCTTTGCTGCTGTAAATCTGGAATAACACCAGTTATATAAACTTTATTGGAACTTCACTTATATTTACTCGGCGCCCAACACGGGATTATTTCCCTACCTACAAGATTTATACCAAAATGTCTATAGTCAACTCACTACATATATTTTAACCCATTACAAACTAAAGTATTTTTGAGTTGGTCGTATTGACCATACAAACTTTACCCACTATTGTCTATAAACACAAGTAGCTTGCTGAATAGAGAGCTACTTAATTTTATGAGATGCTAGAGATACTCCAAAAACATTATATCTACGTTATTTGTTTCAATTCACATCATTTTTGCCATTTATTTATGTAAATTTGCTGTAAAGATAATTTAAAACGATTTTAAATACCCTTACAACCACGTATTGTATGTAATTTTTATAACTTTAAATACTTAATTATTGAAGCCTGATACTTCAGGTTCGCCAATTGACGAACCTAAAGAATAATTTTTAATTACTTTTAGGGAATTCTTATTATATCAAATTAGAAGCTAATTCCTAACTGCCCGTTAAAGCCACGTACAGAATTATAACCGCCTCCAACAAAAAAATTATCGCTTGCGCGAACTTGAACTCCACCAGAAAATGCAACACCTTTATCTTCAGAATAGTATCCCAACCCTACATAAGGTGATACAAATGGCAAAGATAAGAACTTCAACACATCCACACCAGTAGAACCATCTGGTCCAAAACCAAGTTCGGCGCCTAAGTCTAAAGCACGGGCGCCAACCGAGTAAGTGACATCACCTTCATTGCTACCGACAGAAACCCAAGGTTGAGGTATAAGTTGTGCTGACGCGCGTAGGGGTGAAGATAAAGTCAAAAAACCAACCGATGCTATAAGTGTTTTAATAAGCGCTGTTTTCACCGTCCATCTCCTCTTAATAACAACTTGTCTGTAATCTTTATACCAGCACTTTAACAAAATGCCGATGTAATGCCATTTACAAAGACGGATTAAACGTTGGCTGTGTGCCCAATACCCGCCTATGACTATAAGTCATAGGCTAATAGCACAAGTCCATTAAAATGGACTCGTGTTGGTTAGATACTGTGTTATTTCTTTTACATTTTTTTCTTAAGGATTTATACTCATCCTTCTTTCTTTGTGCCCTTTGTGTCTTTGTGGTTCATTTCAATTCCAACCTACAATATTCTCAATTATTTTAGGTATGAGTAACAATGAGTAATCAAGTATATACAACAGATGTATTAGTTGTTGGTGGTGGAACAGGTGGAAGTGCAGCAGCAATTACTGCTGCAAGACGAGGCGCCAAAGTAATTTTAGTGAGTGAATTTGCTTGGCTGGGGGGTATGCTAACTAGTGCGGGAGTTACGGCGCCTGATGGTAACGAACTTACAGCATTTCAAACGGGTTTATGGGGTGAGTTTTTAAATGAGTTGCGCTCTCGGCAACCTGGAGGATTAGACAATAGTTGGGTGAGTTTTTTTAGTTATGAACCACACATCGGCGCCCAAATATTTACTGACTGGGTGAATGCATTACCAAATTTACAGTGGATTTCTGGATATGTACCTTTAGAGGTAATACGTCAAGGTAACTGCGTTACAGGTGTGAAATTTGCTTCATTTACAGTTCATGCCAAAATAACCATTGATGGTACTGAACTTGGTGATTTATTAGCTTTAGGAGAAATACCACATCGTTGGGGTTGGGAACTTCAATCAGAGTTTGGTGAAATAAGTGCCCCTATTGAACATAATTCTCTCACTAAAAAATATCCTGTACAGGCGCCGACTTGGGTAGTAGTCATGCAAGATTTTGGCGACGATGCAAAAGAAATACCAAAAGCACCTAATTATGATGAATCGTTATTTATTGGCGCCTGGGATAATTATGGTGCCGAGAAATTTATGAATTATGGGCGCCTGCCAGGAAATCGATTTATGATTAACTGGCCCCAGCAAGGTAATGATTGGGGTGTAGGAGCAGGCAGATTAATCGAATCAGAAGCAAAACGACAGGAATTTTTACAGGAATGTTTTTGGCATAGTCAAAATTTCGCCCATTTTATTCAATCACAACTAGGGCGCCGTTACGGATTGGCGCCAAACGTTTTTCCCCAACTCAACACTCAACACTCAGCACTCAGCACTCAACACTCAACACTCACAAGTTTCGCATTACATCCTTATTATCGCGAGAGTCGCCGTTTAATAGGTATAACGACGGTGCGCGAACAAGATATATTACCGGGGAATGGTGGTAATGCAGCACCACTATATAAAGATGCAATTGCCATAGGTAACTATGCGAATGACCATCATTATCCGGGTATAGAGTTTCCTTTGCAACCTAAATCGATTCGCTGGGGTGGACGTTGGACAGGGACACCCTTCACTATTCCTTATCGTTGTTTGGTAAGTGAATATATCGATGGTTTTTTTGCCTGTGAAAAAAATATATCAGTATCTCATATTGCTTCGGGCGCCACTCGGCTCCAACCTGTTGTTATGAATATTGGTCAGGCTGTAGGTATGGCAGCAGCACTATGTATTGAATATAGTCAGTTACCTCAGTATTTACCAGTAGAAAAATTGCAAGATGCCTTAATCAAAAATTCACATTTACCTGCTTTAATTGCCCCATTTTTTAACTTAACCCTTGAACATTCTGAATGGTTAAAATGGCAAAAATATTATACAGTCAATCATACAGCTTATCCAACCACTGGTATTTGTCCCAACATTGATATATCCCAGTATTTAGACTTACATAATTATTCAGTGAACTCACGTATAAATATTTCATGTGTTGGAACTTTTCATTTTTATGGTCAGCAAGATTACGCATTTACCGTTTTAACACCATCTGAATACGAAGGACAAACTTGGCAGCTTGTGACTTTACATCCACATATTGATTCGACACTTGAAAAGCTTGTAAACGGTAAGCAACTTCAGCTTCAGGGTCGTTATAACTCTGCAGGTAACTGGTTACTAGTAGAACATATAGAAAAATAACAACTTTTTTGTCAAAGTAAAAAACAATACTTTTTTTGAATCATCCGGATGCACTAAATAAAACTAAGTACTAGTGGATGGAGAGTTCTAAAATAAACATCTGCTATGCGTACTGTCATCTCACTTTTGGTAACAACATTTTTCTTCGGGTCTCTATCGTTAGAGTGCCAAAACAACTTGCACTCTGAGTCTGTTACTCCAGTCACAATAGCCTCAAGAGCTTCATCGAAAGCAAGACCCAAGCAACCACAACCATTTCCTCATCGTGGTAGTGGGCGCCGAAGCTTTACAGAGTACTTAGTCAGCACATTTGCATCTGTCTAATTTGTAACATTAAATTCACTTAATAAATTCATGTCGTGTTGTAGCATTAGATGCACGCTAAAAATATAGTAGCATGTTAAAATTAACACTGTTAATACTAGCTACGTTAAAACAATAAAATAATTAACACATAAGTTACTTACGCAATAGCTTGATACAATATTTTGAGCAATATGTGATTTGTTAACCTTATGAACACATAATGTCGGAATGGCACCGACAATGTATCAAAGCGCGTATTACTCGCAAGTATATTGCACTTCACTACAACACGAGTTGAGTTAACGAAACTGCATCAATACCGCTGCAAATTAGTTCACACCAAAATATTTAGATTTTTAGGGCTAACCGAAATATAACCAACTCATTTCTTGTGGGGTGGGCATCCTTGCCCGCCCGGATATGAAACGGGCAAGGATGCCCATTCCACAATTGCCCATTCCACAATTGCCCATTCCACAATTGCCCATTCCACAATTGCCCATCCACAATTGCCCATTCCACAATTGCTCAACAACAGTTTAGTCTGGCAGCCGACTGCTAGACTAAATCGCATATATACATTTGGGCTTACATCATTCATCATGCAGCAGATGTGCATATCCAAAATAAATGCTATCTTGGATAAGTTTTAATACTACAAGCAATATTGACGTAAATAATTTACGTAGCAACAAAATATAAGTCGTTATTTATACTCAAAATATCTACCTATACATACCCGATACGACGCTTAAAGTTAAGAAATTATTAAAAAATATTATTCTACTGCATTGGCATGGTAAAGATGCCTATAACATGATATTATCAAGCTATATGCTTGATTCATTATGGTTGTAAAGAAAAATAATATATTTTTATGTAAAAAAAGAATTAATATTTTTATGTTTTTTGCGACGGTTACAATGATTTTGCGAAAAAATAGTCAAAAATAAAGAAAATATAAAATTATCACGTTATGTTAATTAATGTGTTTGTTGTAACGTAAGTTCGATTGATTTAGTCGTTTTGATGCCTGCGCGCGTCAATTGGAGCGAAGGCTGCTCGTAACTGCTATAGTTACACCATTGCCGTTAGCTCATAGTGAAAAAATATACGCCTAGGAGCGTCAATCAAGATTATGCAGTTGCTTCCACAACCTCGGAATAATAAAAAGTTACCTTTAAAAGTAGAGTCAACCGCGCATGAGCATTTAGCGCCTTATTCAGAGATTGAATCAAAAATTGAGAGTCATGCAGAGATTACGAGTAATATAAAGCATGAAGTTGGTTACCAAAAAGTTCGCGCGGCGTCGGCTATGGAAGATTCGATTATGCCTGGAATTACTGGACTGAATAATGCTGAGAATTTTCCAGCATTATTGAGACGCGAGCGTCGCATGTCTAGGTCAAGCAGTTCGGCAAGTGAAGAAAAGGTAGCAATATTTATAGATGGGGCAAACCTGTTTTACGCAGCAATGCACCTCAATTTAGAAATTGACTATACCAAGCTTTTGCGTTGTCTAGTTAAACAACGTCAACTTTTACGTGCTTATTTTTACACACCAGTTGATAATGGCAATGAGAAGCAGCAAGGGTTTTTATTATGGATGCGCCGGAACGGGTATCGTGTATTCACAAAGGAATTAGTCTATCTTCCTGATGGCTCTAAAAAAGCCAATATGGACGTAGAAATAACAGTAGATATGCTGACGTTAGCTAGATATTGCGACACCTTAATTTTGTTAAGTGGTGATGGTGATTTAGCTTATGCAGTCAACGCTGTTGCATACCAAGGTGTACAGGTAGAAGTAGTAAGTTTAAGTTCTATGACAAGCGAAAATTTAATTGATGTCGCCGATAGTTATGTCGATTTAGAACAACTGCGAGAAGAAATTCAAAAATAAGAAAATTAATATAATGTAATATATTGTGTTGTGCTGTAGAGACGTTACATGTAACGTCTCTACTATTAATTTCGACGTTTCGGCAGACGAACAGTAACCACAGTGCCTTGTTCGACATGACTGTTAAGGGTAATACTACCTTCATGCAATTCAACGCAAGCTTTGGCAATAAATAATCCTAAACCTGTACCTGGAATTGTATCAACGTTACTAGCACGGCTAAACGATTGGAATAAGTTATCTAGCTCTCTAGGGGGAATGCCAATACCTTCATCTTTAACATGAAATATTATTTCGGTTTCTTTATCTATTAGATGAAACTCAACATTTCCCCCATCGGGAGAATATTTAATCGCATTGGATACTAAATTTGTAAATATTTGTCTTAATAGTCCTTTGTCTCCCCAAAACAAATGAGCATTACCAGTAACTTTAAAAATTAACTCGTGAGCATCAGTTACCACTAAACGCTGCTGTTCCATTAAATCGGAAAAAAAATGCATCAAGTCGAGCGGCGCCGGTTTAAATTTGGTTTTATCGAGTTCAATTTGGTTGACTAGCAGCATGTCATCAACAAGCTTTGACAAATGTCGAGCTTTTTGCTCAATAATTTCTAAAAAACGCTGTTGTTTTAACATATCTAACTTGTCACCATGTTTATGAAGTGTCGAAGCAGCTGCCAAAACTGAAGCTAAAGGCGTTCGATATTCATGAGAAACTGTAGTAATAAACTGTGATTTAAAGTTATTCAACTGCTTTTCTTTTACAAGTGATGCCTGAGTTTGAGCAAGTAATTCACCTTGTTGAATTGCAATTGCTAACTGCACCGAAACTTCGCTGAGAATTTCCACCTCGTCTGGTTGCCAAAGTCTTTCTTCTTCATGGTTATGAGCAACTAACAAACCCCATAGCTTACTATCGTGACTTAAATTTATGGGGATTACTAAATTCGCTTGTGTTTTACCGTTATTTTGTACTAAATCATATGGATGTTTCATCCCTGCGGCATAAATATTGCTAATTGCGCCCCGACATTGCCAATGATAATGGTTATTTT
Source organism: Calothrix sp. PCC 7716 (assembly GCF_019977735.1). Lineage (GTDB taxonomy): Bacteria > Cyanobacteriota > Cyanobacteriia > Cyanobacteriales > Nostocaceae > Dulcicalothrix. The sequence goes on from NZ_AP025018.1 coordinate 5,117,055, forward strand.
GGGTATCAACTTGGTCACAACTGCCAAATAATTCAGCGTGGGATATTGTAGATTCCCTAGATGCTGCAATCAAATTCGTGATATTATCTACTGAGAAATCTGGGGCGAACTGATATACTGCTACACTACATCGAAGTAACTGCTGTACCTCTGCAACTGCCGTAGACAAAATTTGCTTTAAGTCAAGCGATTTACGAATTCTTAGCGCTGTTGTTGCTATCAAGCGCTGCCGTTCAAGAGTTTTATTTAACTGCGCTTGCAGGTGCGATTGCTTAATTGCATTTCTAACCGCTAACTGCAATACATCCGATTTTAAATTGTTTTTGACTAAATAATCTTGTACGCCAAGCTTCATTGCCTGCACTGCTAACACTTCGTCCCCATGACCAGTCAGCATAATTACGCAAGGTCTATTATTAACTGTTTGAGAGGCAAGAAGTTGAAAAAACTCAAATCCGCTCATTTCTGGCAAACAGAAATCAAGCAGAACAACATCGAACTGCATCTGCTGCCACAGCGTCAAACCAGTTTCCGCAGAATCTGCCTCCACAATCTCATAGTTAAAGTGGGGGTCTTTCAAAAGGTATCGGCGATATACTTTTCGGTCTTCCGTACAATCGTCAACGATTAGGAGTGTCCTATTATCTGTCATACCAGTAACAAGGAGACATCTATCTCCCAAAATTTTTTATAGATTGCACTATATTGAAACAAATCTAAATAAATTATAAAGAAAATATACGAATACTATATATATAATAGTGATTACTTATCAATTCTTAATATTTATTAGCTTTTCAGTATTTTATCGTTGGCGCCACATTAGCCTCCAACCAGTAGTTGACAAACGCGCGCATAATGTTGTGAAGCTCTTTGTAATCCATAGGTTTGATTAAATAACCATTGGCGCCTTTTTGGTAGCACAGTTCAATATCTTCAGGGTTAGATGATGTAGTAAATACAACTATGGGAATTTCTCTAAACGTTATATCCTGCTTAATTCGTTCAAGAACATAACGCCCATCGACCCCAGGTAAATTCAAGTCTAAGAGAATAACCGATGGTCTAGGCGCCTTTCTTGGGTTATCATAAGCACCCTTGTGGTAAAGATAGTTCAATACCTCATCTCCATCGCTACAGCGATATATTGGATTTTTGACTTCAAAACGCTGCATCAAGCGTTGTAACATTCTAAAGTCTTCGTTGCTGTCTTCTACGACAAGCAAGGGTTCTTGAACTGCATCTATCATGAGATATAAATGTAAATAAACTTTCTTAAATAAATATTATTCATTCTATAATATAAATAAAAATGTCGAACCGTGACCATAGTTAGATTCTACCCAAATTTTGCCTCCATGACGCTGCACAATTTTTTTTGCGATTGCTAAACCGGCGCCAGTACCACCCCCATATTTTTCTCTGGGGTGAAGACGCTTAAATAAACGGAAAATAATCTCTTGGTGATGGGGTTGAATACCAATACCATTATCTCGAACATAAAACACAGGAGATGGAGTATCGTTTTTCTGAATTTGCCCCTCAAGATAACCAATCTCAACCCATTTGTGTGGCTGCTCGTTATATTTAAAGGCATTGCTAATCAAGTTAGTAAATAGCTCGTTGATTAAAATTGGGTCGCATTCTATGACAGGAAGATGTTGAGGTATACGAATCTCAAAATTATCTTTCGGACGACTAGCACGAAACATCTCTATAATATTATTAAGCAAATCATTCAAATCTACAAATTGTTTTCTTAATTCCGCTTGACCTAACTGAGATAACCGCAGCAACACGTCAATTAGGGTATCCATGCGTTGAGTTAAGGTAACTAAAGTGTTTAAATAATCTAATCCTTCTGCATCAAATAAATGAGCATAATCTTCAATGAGAATATTAGAGTAATTATGAATACCTCGTAATGGTTCTTTAAGGTCATGAGAAGCTACATAAGCAAACGAGTCGAGTTCTTGGTTACTGCGCTGAAGTTCCAAGTTTATTTTTGCTAATTCATCTGTCTTGTTTAAAACAATTCCAACCATCGCATTCCTTAAGTCGATGGCACTATCAAGCTCACATTGCATCCAAGGCAGCGAAGTCAAACGCACTATTCCTTTCCATACTTCAAACGATTTACGTGGCGATAATTTTAAACTACCATCAGCAGTAAATTCATATAAAGCATTTGGGGCGCCTGCCCAGTTTACAGTTTGTATAACTTCAGGTCGAAACCAAAGAATATAATAACGACGAATACGAGAAATTCGTAGTACAAGCAAGCCGCTGGCAAAATCTTTAAAAGCTTCAGCATCTGGATAAATTTTGGGAAGCGAGTCGGTCGAAAATAAATCTTCATCAATTGTATTTTGACACCACTCAATCAGTTTCTGAACATCTTCTAGACTAGGTGTGGCGCCAATTAAAGTAATTTCATCATCAAGACAAACTGCACAACCATTGGCACTAACAATATCAAGCAAACGAAGTTGAGGGTGAATTAATGCGTCGATAAAATTATCAGCACTCGATATAGTCGCAATAAATTGTGATTGTAGTAACTTCAGTTTATTTCTATAATCGAATTCTTCGGTAACAATTTTGTTACCTAATTCAAGTGAAACAATTTGTCCGAGAAATGCACAAGCTGTTCTAACTTCTGAAGTCAAATATTTGGGATTTGAATTGTGACATGTAATTAATCCCCAAAGCTTTTGGTCATAAATAAGTGGAATTACAAAAAGCGCACTCACACCCATATTTTGATGATACTCAATACAACAATTATCAATGCTGCGTAATATTGCATTTGATAAATCAAGAGGTTGTGAAGTGTGGGGATTATTGCGTGGAATCAAATTACTTTGCTGTGCATTAAGATTTGGAATATAGCGTAACGAGCAGCGTTTGTATAATCTTCTTGCCGGTTCTGGTATATCGCTTTCAGGATAATGCAGTCCTAAATATGATATTAATTCTTGATGTTTTGCTTCAGCTACGACTGAACCAGCACCAGACTCATCAAATCTATATGTCATTACCCGTTCAAATTGGGTAAGATTTCGTAATTTTGAAACAACTAAATTTAAAAAATCACTTAATTTAGATGTTCGCTGTATTTGTGATACAACATCACCTATCAAAGAACGAAAATTCAAAAAACTCATTTCGCTTTTTGTAAATGTTGGTTCTAATTCCAAAATGATAGTTGTTTCGTTTTTATGAATCGTAGCGTCAAAATATTTTTCGCCGTTTGCTGTATTCAGTGTTACTTTTAAAAAGTTAAAGCTAGTTGGTGTCTGTGATGTTGATGTAAGTAAATTTTGAAGCGCTTGAATATATTCGGCGCCGAATAAAGTAGATAATGGTTGGTTAAGTAAGTTTTCTGGTCTTACATTTAAATACTCTTCGACGTTCTCACTAACTTGTAAAATTGAGAGCGACAACGAAAGTGCAATTAAAACTCCATGTGGTTGAATTGAGCCAGGTATATGAATGTGGTTATAGTTCGGTTCTTGAAATATTTTACTTGTCATGTATAATTATTTCTTAAAAAATTTTCCTTTTAGTAATGCGTCTATTCCATAACCAAATACTTTACCAGTGGTCATCAGCAAATATCCAACAACAAATAATGCTGCTGCACAAAGAATCGCTAATAAATTAACTGATGCAAACAAATTACCTGTAAACATTATTATACCAATACCCAATGCAATCAAAATCCATCCAAAGTTACGGTTAAACCGTCGCTGAAGTAGGAAGACAGCACCAGAAATACATAGTAGCACGCCAGGAATACGAACAAAAAATCCCACTTGAGTATTAGCTGCGAAAACTATTACAGATGCAACCATCAACGCTAACCCAATGAATTTACTCGTTTTATCAACTTGGGTTGTCTGATTTTTTTGTACTAGTTTTTTCGCTTCTGGTTGAAACACTGTTCGAGATGCTGGTAAATAAGTTGAAGAAGGCGCCTGTAGCTTGTGCTGTAAAATAAAAGTAACTTTATTTTCCTTTCCCAGCGAAATTGTATCACCTAGCTTGAGCAAATAACGTCGTAACGGTTCTAAAAGCTCATCATTAAGATACGTACCGTTGACACTACCATTATCAACGATGTAATAACTATCTTCACTTCTGTGAATTTCTGCGTGTTGACGCGACACAATATCTGTATCTGGCAAGCCGGATACATTTACTTCTGGTATAATCAAGTCGTTTGGCTTACCGATACGTATCACATCTTGAAGAGGCAACTCGAACGAGGTGTTGGTTTGAAGGTGAACTAACTCCAGCAGCTTTGTATTACTCACGATATCTATATCTTCTTGCATAGTTTATTGTTGCTCGTTGTTGCTCGCAAGTGATTAGTATATTCTAAAAGCTTTTTGACCAAGTAGCACAGACACACCGCGCGCCTGTACCTTCAACAGTAAAAACCCAAAACCTTGAGGGTTTCGGGTGGTAAAACGAGACGATAGATAAATCTAGTTTGGTTTTTCAGCTCTTAATTGTGCTGTAGTGGTTGATGCTACCTGGAAGTTCTGTTTACATCAGCCATATATCTAATATACAAAGCAAGATGTGACAAACTTGTGACAAAATCTGTAAAAAGTGCTGAGTGCTGAGTTCTGAGTAGGTATTTAACACTCAGCACTCGTCACTCAGCACTCTTTAATACTGAGTGTAAATACTTACGTAGTGTAGTTAAAACCTTCTCAGCGACAACAGGTTTAGACATAAAATCAGTAGAGCCAACTAACTTAGCACGCATTCTGTCTACTAAACCATCATTACCAGTTAAGATGACGACAGGTGTATTAGCAAAGTGAGAAATACGTCTAATTTGTGTACAAAGTTCATACCCATTGACAACGGGCATAACTAAATCTAGAAAAATAAAGTCTGGTTTATGCTCTAATAGCAGTGGTAGCGCTTGAACAGCATCTGGAATTTTGACGAACCTCATCCGGTTTGAAGTGATAATACTTTCTAGCATTTGACAAACTTGTGGACTGTCGTCAATGCAGGCAATTAAAGGACTATTCGCGATTTGAGGTTGAACGTTACTTATTTTATTTGAAATTTCAACTCCTGGTAAAGCATAATCTGCTACTTCTACCAATTGCACATAGCCATTTTCTATATAAGGCAACAGCGAACAAGTGATTTGCAAAACTTCCTGCCGCATTTTTACTGCTAAATCTCGCAGTGTATATTTACCATTAAGCAAATTTACAAAATTATTGTACACATTCTCTGTAACAACTTGCTTCAGTTCTGCTGGCTGCTTTAAAAACGGCGCCAAATTTGGAGAGAAGCGTTTTAACCCAGAATTATTCCAAGTACGCCATTCTTTCTCCATTCTTTGAATATGTACATTTGTATTAACAAAATTAATAGGTAAATCTAAAATTAGCTTTGGGTTGCGCGCGCAGTTACAAGTGGCGCCATTCAAATGAGTTTGTTGTGCAAGGTCGAATAAAACTTCTACTATAATATTTTCTGCAACTGTATCAACTTGTTTAGAGTCTATTTCTTCTCTTCCATATAAAAGAGTTAGCAGCTTATAATCCCAGTAATCTAACTCTACATCATTTGCAGTTAAACGTAGTTTATTTGTATCTACTCCTGGACAGTGTTGAGCTATTTGCCTTTTCCAACGTCGGAAAGGATGTAGAGTTCCAGTTGCCCAAATAATCCTTCCAAACCGATAATAAAAAGTCCAGCTTTGACCCTGATATGATTGAATATTTAGACTACCGCTATACTTGAGCTGCGTACAACTTCTCAGTTCGTCAAGCAGGTTGTTGGACACCATGAGTTGAAATGCACCCTAAATTAAAACTAGTCACTTTTGATACATCCATTATATTTCCAAATTTTAGATTTCACCACCCCTAACATTTCTTCAGGTTTCTAACCTTTATAAACAAAGCGAAACGTAAATTTTTCATGGTTGTAATCAGCTAACATAACTCATTTCTAGAGATGGCGCCATTGGTAAACTGTTATTTGACGCATTTACATTAGTTAGCAGGTACTTATGTATTGTTTGTATAATTTTATCTTCTACAACAGGTTTAGTCATAAAATCTGTTGAACCAGCAACTTTGGCGCGCATTCTATCAAAAATTCCATCGCTGCCAGTCAAAATAACAACGGGTACATTAGCGAGAAATGATACTCTGCGTATTTGTGAGCAAACTTCATATCCGTTGGTGACAGGCATTATTAAGTCTAAGAAAATGAAGTCAGGTTTATGCTCAATTAAAATTGGTAAAATATTAAGAGGGTTTTTAATACCAATAAACTTCATACTGTTAGCTACAATAATATGTTCCATCAACATACAAATTTGCGGACTATCATCAATGCAAGCAATTAAAGGAGCTTTTGCTTGTATTCTTATTGGTTGTGATTTTGCCGATGTATTTTGAGATAAATTTATATGCTCTTTTACTGGGGAAAGTGAAATTATTGTATGGTCTTCAACTTCTACTAATTCTATAATTCCTCGTAATACATAAGGTAGTAAAGAACGGCTAACCGTCAACACATCTTGTTTCATTTTGAACGCTAAGTCCCGTAGCGTGTATTTACCTTCCATTACTCTGAGAAAATTTGCATATACTGCGGGACTCACTAAATGCTTTAGCTGTTCGGGTTGACGTACAATAGGCGCCAAATCGGGTGAGAAATTTGCCAAACCTGCTTCAGCCCACGAATGCCATGAATGGTACATTAGTTTGAGTGACATATCAGTACTCGAAAGGCTCATTGGCGCCTCTAATACTACATCTTGGTTACGCTGGCAAACAACAGTGTCGCAGTTTACCTGCTGTGCCAAATCAAATAAAACTTCGGTGATTGTACTATCAACGACTGATATTACCTGCTGACGGTTGATTTTTTTCTCTTTACACAGAGTTTCTAAAATTTGATATTCCCAATGTTCATCTGCAATATCTTGAACGTTTAGTCGTATCGTATCAAGGTTAACTTGGGGGCAATACTGTGACATCTGTCTTTTCCAGCGTCGAAATGGATGCTTTGTTGCAGTTGCCCAAACGATTCTTCCCAAACGGTAGTAGAAACAGAATTTATTACCAATACTTGATTGAATTTCTAGCTTGCCATTAAATTGTAGCCGTGTACAAGTCTTAAATTCATCGAGCAAGTTAGCAGGAATAATTGAATCAGATAGCAGCACCATTTAGATAACCTCTTTTACCAGCCATAGCCACATAGCTTAATTTAAGAGTTGTGACAAAGTTGTGACAGAAACCCAGAAACCGGGTTTCTTGGAGAAACCCGGTTTCTCACAAAAAATTTTATTAAGCTTGATAGTAAAGCTAAAAACCTGGGAACAATAAACTTGACAGCATAGGTAAGGTTTCGTAAGTAGCATGGCAGAGTAAAAACGCTTACGTTTCCAGAAATGCGGTGGCTAATCTATCATTAAAAGGCGGGTTATTAAATGAGTCAGATGACTAGAGACGATGTGCGTGAACGGCTTGGCAATATTGACCAAATTCGAGATATTATTTTTGGCACGCAAATTCGCGATTACGATAATCGTTTTAGCAAATTGGAAAAAGACATTTCTTTAATACAGCAAGAAATGCGCGCTCAATTCGAGCAACTCAAAACCAATTTTTCAGCCGAGCTAAAAGCGGCAAACGAAATAATCGACAAGAAGCTCAAAACACTAAGCTTGACGACCCAAGAAGAGGCAGCCGATTTTCGACAGCAGTTTGATAGACTAAATCGTAGGTTTTCTAGCAGTTTTCAAACTCTGGACGAAGAGTTGGATACTCAAACCAATTCGATACGCGAAGAATTGTTTCAAACAAAAGGTAAACTGCAAGATGACATTGCTGGATTACGCGACTTAGTATTACAAGAGTTAGAGGAACGCTTTGGTGCATTAGCACAAGACAAAGTTTCTAAAGAAGACATTGCTGAAACCTTATTTGCTTTAGGAATGCGAATCAAAGGAACTGAGTTTATTCCAAAGCTACGCGAAGCAGGAGATGATGGTAACGGCTATAAGTCACTGCCATTTATGGACTCAGGTGCATCCAAAGCACTAAAGTACGGCAACGGTAACGGTAATGGTCATAGTACTGCGGAAGTTCACTCTTAAAGTAGAACTATTGTATGCCCAGATTTTATAAATAATCAACTGTTAAGAACCAATTCATTAATCACGCATCAGCCCAGTGTTATCAAATGGTATCTAGTGTCATGACTCAGGTGGGAAATTCCAACAGTAAATCTAAACGTAAGAGTACTAATTATAGTACTTTATCGAATGATTCAAACGAGGAAGCAGTGCTGGAAGGATTTATAAATCTCCTTGCAGACCTAAATATTATCACCTCACCTGAGACTGGCACTTTAAATCATGAAGAAATAACAACTATTGAATACGAAGAAATATCACACCAAACAATCAAAGCAGACTCTAAGCAAAGTAATTTCATTGAACTTACAGAATCTTTAACAGAATCTAGCAGTGACGCTAAAATATTTACTGACGTCGAGTATGCCGTCATCGATTTTCAACCTGAAACTGTAGGTTCTTCGAGTAATTTTGCTGCATTCGAGCAATTACAAAGCATTTTAGTTGGGCCAGAATTGACAGATTTACAGTTGATTACAGACAAAATTAACGATAGTCTTAGTAAGTTAGAACATCAAATCTATGACTCTAATGCTTTAGTTGAGTTGCTTGTACCTTGTATTCACGAAATATTAAGAGTTAAAATAGGTGAGTCTAAAGAAGATATTGTAAAAGTAATTACTCCAATTATCGATGAGGTTATTCAAAATCGCACTCAGCAGAGCAAAATTAGTATGGGTGTAGCTTTTGCCCCTATTATACCTGAAGCTATTTCTCAGCAAATAAATAATGCACCTGATGAAATGACCGAAGCTCTTGCTCCAACAATGGGACGGGCAATCAAAAAACAAATCGAAATTGAGCAAGATTCAGTAGTAGATGCTCTCTATCCTATTATTGGTAGTACGATTTCTAAATATATGGCAGAAACTATTCGTGCGATTAACCAGCAAATTGAGGATAGTCTTAGTGTCAAAGGTATTGAGAGAAAAATTCGTGCTAAACTCCAAGGAATTTCTGAAGCTGAATTAATTTTTAGAGAAGCAATACACTTTACTGTTCAAGCTATCTTTTTAATTCACAAAACATCCGGTTTAGTTATTTCAGATATTCAACGTTTAGATGCTCAACAACTCGAATCAGAAATGGTTGCTGGAATGCTAACTGCAATTCGTAGCTTTGCAAACGATTGTATTATTCAATCCGGCGCCTATAATGAATTAGACGCGATAGAATATGGTACATCTAAAATAATTTTAGAAGTTGCAGGCTACTGTTATTTAGCAATTGTCGTCAAAGGAGAGCCACCAAAACAGTTTATCAGCAAAATGCGACAAATGCTCATCAACATTGTTCGAGAGCATGGAACTATAATAGAAAACTTTGATGGAGACCCTGGAACTATACCGAATGAAATCAATGTTAACCTAGAAAACCTTCGAGATTATGATTTGGAATTAGATGTAAATCATAAAAATAAACCATCACCCCTTATTTTATTAATATTAGGGATTCTTGGCGCCATTTTTATTCCCTTGGGAATTTGGAAATATCACATCGGTGTTATTGATGCAGTTGAAGAAAAAACTGCGCTTAGTTTAGCTTCGGCGCCAGAACTCGCAGTATATCGTCTCAATGTCGAGGAACATCATGGTAAACTCAAGTTAACCGGACGAGTACCAAATCAATTTTTAAGTGAAAAAGCTGCAAAAATTGCGTCCGATGCTGCTCCGAAATGGTCAATAGATAATCATATATTAGCAGTTGAAGTACCAGCAGACCCCGTAACTGCAGCAGCTGAAGTCAAACGAGTTACCGAAGTTTTTAATCAAATAAAAGGTACAGCTATTTCAACTCAATACACCGATGGTCGAGTTTTGATTCAAGGTAGTGTTAGAAATAGCTTAGATGTTACAATGATTACTAACGCATTTGAAAAAATTCCAGGTGTCAAGCTTGTTTCTAGCGCAATAGAGGTACCACCCGCAAAAATAGGTATTAGATTTTACTTTAATATAAATTCTGAAGCTTTAATGACAGCAGATTTTAACTCAAAAATTGAGCAAGTTAAATCTTTTTTGAATCAATATCCAATTAAACGCTTAAAAATAACTGGTTATAGTTATTCTCATAAAGGAAACTCAGAATATCAAAAGTTAGGACTAAAGCGCGCGCAAACTGTAAAAAAAGTTTTGATAAATCAAGGTATTGACGGTGCGCGTTTAGAAATTGCGGGTAAAACAAGTTTACCACCTGGGGTTAATATTAATCAGCCTGAATGGCAAAGGCGTTCTGTAGTATTAGAACCAGATTAGAAACCGGGTTTCTTTATTAAAGCTTGGAATAAAATAATAACTTTGCTGAGAAACCCGGTTTCTGGTTTTTTTTATCTTTTAGAGAGAATTATGTCAACAATATCTAAAAAAATATGTTTAGTAGGCGATTATGGAGTTGGGAAGACTAGCTTAATTCGTCGATTTGTAGATAGACAATTTAGTGATAAATATTTATCTACAGTTGGAGTAAAAATATCGCGTAAAATAGTGGATTTAATAGATGTAAACCCAGAGAATAAAAAAGAGCTACAGCTTTTAATTTGGGACATTGAAGGAAGTAACAAATTTAAAGCAATTGCTTCTACATATTTTCAGGGAGCAAAAGGCGCCATTATCGTTGCTGATGTCACTCAACAGGATACACTAACAAGTATAAGCAACCATATCCAAAACTTTTTAGCAGTCAATGCTCAAGCTTCTATAGTTATAGCGCTGAACAAATCAGATTTAATCGAGACTGAATACCTGGAAAAAATTCGACAAATGTATCAATTTGATAATAATAACGTTTTGTCTACATATGTGACTTCAGCCAAAACAGGCAAAAATGTTGATGAAATGTTTCAATTATTATCACACTCATTACTTTAGCTTCAAATTCATTTAAATCAACATAATTAATTCACCGAAAACCTTAAAAATACACAACATGAACACATTACTAAGCAATTTTTTATCAGTTAATTCAATTGAATACATAATAATTTGTGATAATTATAAAATTATCGAAACATCTTCAAATGTCAAGCCTTTTTCAGATAATCCGAATCAAGTTAAAGAAGGTAGTGATATCAGAATTAGCTTTCCAGAGCTAACGGGAACCGAAGAAATTTTAGACGAAATATTACAAGGTGAGCAAAATAATTTTAAACTCAAAGGAATTAGTCGTTCACTCGATAATTTTTCGCCTTTATATATAGATATATATATTATAAAAAATCAAAAAGATAATTCTCAATGTCAAGAACTGATGATTTTGGTTGTAGATTCAACCGAGCGCATGGTGATGGAACAGTCACTAATGCAAAGTGCCAATCAAGCAAACTTTTTATTACGTAACCTTACCGCTTCCAAACAATACATCGAGCAAATTTTAACTTCAATGTCTGATGCGATGGTAACAACCACACCATCAGGAAATATCAAAAGAATTAATCCGGCAACAGTAACTCTTTTAGAATATGAAGAAACAGAAATAATTGGTAGACATATATCAAGTATTTTCAAAGGAATTGAAGCTGCTGCATTTGGTGAGGTCGAAGCTAGTTGTCAAACCAAAAGTGGTAAAACTATTCCCGTAGCGGTTTCTTGTTCGATGCTGCAAACCGATATTGAGCATTTTCAAGGTTACGTTTACATTGTTCGCGACATGACCGAACGTAAACAAGCAGAACTTGCTAAACAGCAATTTATGGCAATGATTAGTCATGAAATTCGTACTCCCATTACATCGGTGACAGGAATGGCAACTTTGCTATTAAATACCGAAATGACTACAGAGCAACGCGATTTTGTTGAAACTATTTATACAAGTGGCATTGCATTACATAAAATTATTAATGATATTCTTGATTTTTCTAAAATTGAAGCTGGAAAACTTGAAATGGAAGCGCAACCTTTTGAGGTAAGACGCTGTATTCACGAAGCAATTGCTATCCTTATGCCGAAAGCGAAAGAGAAAGCTTTAAAATTAAATTTTATTGATAATACTAAAACTCCTAGAATGGTAGTAGGAGATGTTACACGAGTACGACAAATTTTAGTCAACTTGATAAGCAATGCTATCAAATTTACTAGTGTTGGTAGTATTGAAGTTTATGTTACACCAAAACAAAAAACAACTAATAATACGAGTGCTGATGACAGTAGCAACAAATTAAATACTTGTACACTACAATTTGCCGTTAAAGATACGGGGGTTGGTATTGAAGCATTGGAGCAAGAGCGTTTATTCAAAGTTTTTAGTCAAGTTAACTCTTCGATTACACGACAATATGGAGGTACAGGTTTAGGACTAGCTATTTGTAAACAGTTATGTGAGTTAATGGGGGGCACAATTTGGGTTGAGAGTAAAAAACAAAAAGGTAGTACTTTTTACTTTACAATTCAAGTCGATGCAATTCCTGAAAGTGTTGCCAGTGTAGTTTGTCGAGGTGCAGAAGCTTTAACGCTTCCAGATTTCAATGTATCAAGTGATGCCAAAATAGAATTAATTGCTCAAGAACATCCATTAAAAATATTGTTAGTTGAAGACCATGCTATTAACCAGAGAATGATAAAGTTGATGTTACAACGTATGGGTTATGAACCTGCGCTAGCAAATAACGGTTTGGAAGCACTCGATGCATTGCGAAATCAAGTCTATGATGTTGTGTTAATGGATATGCAAATGCCAGAAATGGATGGTTTAACAGCAGCAAAACATATCCAGCAAGAATGGGCGCCTTCACAACGTCCAGTAATTATTGCCCTCACAGCTAGTACAATGTGGGAGCAACGCGAGCGCTGTCTAGGAGTAGGAATTGATGATTATCTCGCCAAACCTCTTCGCATTGGTGAACTAGTTGAAGCTTTAAAAAAGTGCCAACAGCTAGAAAAAAAGAACGAAAATCAAAATGAGTTTATTTCAGATTATGTTCCAAATTATCCCTTAAATACAAATTCTTCGATAGACTCAAAAGCACTACAAGAAATACTTGATATGGCTGATTTCAATTCAGCAATCAACGCTAAAGAATTTCTTGTAGAAACAATAGATTTATATCTTGATGATGCTCCTAAATTACTTCAAAATATTCAGATTGCACATTCAGAAACTAATTTAAAAAATCTTCAAAGACTAACACACACTTTATCTTCTACAAGCGCAACACTAGGAGCAAATCAGCTAGGACAATTATGTAAAGAAGTAGAAGAAATGGTGGCACAAAAAAACTTAACAGCAATTGAAGCAAAAATCAGTAAAATTGAATCAGAATATCAGCAAGTACAAATTGCCCTGTTAACAGAACGTCAAAAATATATTACATAAACCTATTGTAAGGTGGGCAATGCCCACCATACGCAAAAAGCAAAAAGTTCATTTAATCTTTTTGCAAATACAATTCTTGCGTAGGATAAGGAATTTTAATACCTTCTTTTTGATATCTTTTGTGCAATTTTTTAATAAAAATATGCCGAGCAATACGTTGGTCAAAAAATTCATTGACTCGAATATAAACAGTAAAATTTATACTAAAATCAGCAAATTTTTGATATCGAATAAACGGTTCGCTGTTTATTAATTCTGGCGCCACTTCTTGCATAACTTCTTTAGCAACATCTATAGTTACATCTTCGACATAATCTAAATCACTTTCATAATCTACACCGACATTTACAGTTAAACTAATTTCTTTGACAGGAAGATGGCAATTAGTAAAAATAGCCGATGCTAATTTAGAGTTGGGTACAATAATAACATTATTAGTCAACTCTTGAATTGTTGTGTTCCTCCATGTAATATCTGTAACATATCCTTCATGTCCACCATCAAGTTTGAGATAATCACCAGTTCGTATTTGTTTGGAGAAAATCAAATAAAATCCTGAAAAGAAATTTTCTAATGTATCTTTTAGTGCTAAACCAACAGCTAAACCGCTTATTCCTAAAGTGGTAATTATTGGAGTAATTTGCACACCCACAGTTTGCAGCAGTATTAAAGTACCTAAAATTAAAACTGCTGTTTTCGCAATATTGGCAAATAGTGAAGCTGATACAAGTTGTGACCTACGAATGTAAATAGTTACAAACCCAGAACTCAAACGGGCAAAAACTACCGTTACTGAATACAGAAAAGCTATAGTTATAATTTTTTGCAGGGCGCCATTAACATCGGGTGTAAAATAAGGGTAAGCTAATATAGCTCCATAGCAACCAGCAAGCACAAACCAAAGTAGTGTCATCCGATGCAGCGAGTGAATAATGATTTCGCTACCTGGTATTTGACGCTTTGCTACAAAATTTTTCAATCGCTTATAAATGACATTTTCACCGATTAGACCTGCTATCAAGCCCAAAAACACGAATAGTATCGGTATTATTAATTGCATTTGCAACATAAGCAATTTTCATGTCTCAATATCTCTAGCCATTTTCTACAATACCAGTTAGTAACGAAAAAGATCAGTATCGAAGTCACTCTTCATGAATTTGCCAATCGTTTATCATCCAGATTATGTCGTTCCATTACCAGAAGGTCATCGCTTTCCAATGGAGAAATTTCGGCTACTCTACGAATTATTACTAAAAGATGGTGTAGCTGATTGTACCCAATTTCATGCTCCGGCGCCTCCACCACAGGAATTAATCGAGCTAGTTCATACAAACTCATACGTAAATGCTTACTGCCAGGGTACTCTTGATGCGAAAGCACAGAGACGAATAGGTTTACCGTGGAGTCCAGCATTGGCAAATCGTACTTGTGTAGCAGTTGGTGGAACAATTAAGACGGCGACTTTAGCTTTACAATCTGGGTTAGCTTGTAACACTGCGGGTGGAACGCATCATGCTTTTCCAAGCTATGGTTCAGGGTTCTGTATCTTTAATGATTTAGCTATTGCATCACGTGTTTTACAAAAACAAGGTTTGGTAAAAAAAGTTTTAATTGTAGATTTAGATGTACATCAAGGAGATGGAACCGCATTTATTTTTCAAGGAGATGATAGCGTTTTTACGTTTTCCATGCACTGCGACGTGAACTTTCCTGGTACCAAACAAAAAAGTGACTTAGATGTTCCTCTACCCATAGGAATGGAAGATGATGATTACTTGCTTGTTTTAGCGAGTTACCTGCCAGATTTATTATCAGACGTAAAACCAGATATCGTTTTGTACGATGCTGGTGTAGACCCCCACATTGCCGACAAACTTGGCAAACTAGCTTTGACAGACAGAGGAATTTTTAAACGCGATATGCAAGTTCTAACTACTTGTGTTGCAGCAGGTTATCCAGTTGCTTGTGTTATTGGGGGTGGTTACGCCGATAATTTAAATGAGCTTGTTTATCGTCATTCCCTTGTATTGCGTGCAGCAACAGAAGTTATGACCATGCAAAAAATGTAGAGACGTGATAAATCACGTCTCTACATTACATTTCAACCAAAATGCATAGGCGCCTAATCGTAATGTTCGATACAATTTATATGTAAAGGAGAGACTAGGAGATATTCAGGTGGCGCTATTGAAAGGCTTTGAAGTTGAAATGTATACTGGAACGCCGAATGGTGATGTTGTAGGTCTCTCCGACAAAATTGTCGCGTCCTTAGCTTCAGATGGGTTTGTTCGTGAACCAGATAGTCGTAATGTAGAGTATACAACCGCACCAAGTGCGAATTACGAAAAATTATTATGCAGTCTATTGCAGCCTCGGCAGCAGTTAAGGTCATATTTAAGCAAATTGGGTGACTATACTATCATTCCGGGAAGCACCTTGTCTTTAGGAGGTAATAATCAATTTTTTCGTTCCGACCCAAGTAACTCATATCATGACTTTATTGAAAAGACATACGGCACTAAAGTCGTTACTGCCAGCATTCACATCAACGTCGGCATTAGTGACTTAGAAACATTAATGCGTGCCTGTCGGTTAATTCGTGTTGAAGCACCTTTATATTTAGCTCTTAGTGCAGCATCACCATTTATAGATGGCGCCACAACTGGATATCACTCGACTCGTTGGGGAGTATTTCCACAAACACCTGCGCGCGTACCTTTGTTTACCAGCCATGCCCATCATATTCAGTGGGTTGAAGAGCAATTAGCAGCAGGTACAATGCAGAATGTTCGCCACTTATGGGCTTCTGTACGTCCAAATGGAAATGGGCGCCCTTATGATTTAAATCGCTTGGAGTTGAGGATTTGCGATTTAGTGACAGACCCCATTGCTTTACTTTCCATAACAGCCTTACTCGAAGCACGTTTACTACAGTTAATCGAAAATCCGAATTTAGACCCGTTAGTTAGTAGTAGTTTTACAGACGAGGAATTAATCGATATTACTTCAGCCAACGAAATGGCAGCAGCATCACTGAGTCTAGATGCGAAACTTCAACATTGGCAGGACGGCAGAACAATAAGTGCCCGTGATTGGATTGGTGAACTTTATGATGGCGCCATTCTAACAGCCAAGCAGCATGGTTTTAGCTGTTTTCTTTCACCACTGCAAAAAATCCTCCGCGAAGGTAACGAAGCACAGCAATGGCTCCAACTTCACGCCGTAGGTATTTCGACTCGTAACGTACTTACCCAAGCAATTGCTGCTACACGAGACCGTGAAATCGAATTACAAGACAAAATCTGTTCCTCAGTTGGCTAAAATTTTAGAAACCGGGTTTCTTTGTTGAAATATTGTAATAAAAACAACTATTTTGCCTAGAAACCCGGTTTCTTAGTGAACTCTTGCAATAAAAACAATGATTTTGCGTAGAAACCGGGTTTTTTGGTTGAAATCTTGCAATAAAAACAACTATTTTGCATAAAAACCCGGTTTTTTTGTGTTAAGCCGCTCAAATCAGTATTACACAACACAATTTATCAAAATATTTTATTGTCAAGTTTCTATAAAACAATTCATCGTCTGTTTTAAATTTCTAATCAATCGTGGTAGATTAGCGAATATTAATAAAAACTATCATTGACCTCTATCTTAGGGTGGATTCGCAATGAGCAATACACTGTGTATTTGAATACATACATACGAATTAGCTAGCCTCGATGCCTCAAGTTGTCTTAATCAATCCGTTAATACCTCCAAACACAGGTAATATAGCCCGAACCTGCGCTGCAACAGGTACTGAATTACATTTAGTTGGTCCACTAGGGTTTGAATTGAGCGACCGTTACTTAAAACGGGCTGGTTTGGACTATTGGGAATATGTGAAATTGCATTATCACGAGACATTGGCAGATTTTCTATTGGCACATCAGCAGCGTTCTGGTCGTTGTCTGGGATTCACTGTGCGCGGAAATCATAATTATTCTCGCTTTGAGTATGAGTTAGATGACTGGTTGCTATTTGGTAGTGAGACCAATGGGTTGCCACCCGAAATGCTGTCCAAATGTGATGAAACGCTTTATATACCTATGTCTGAGACTGGAGTTCGCAGTTTGAACCTTTCTGTGAGCGTCGCAGTTGGTTTATTTGAATGTCGGCGTCAGTTAGGGTATTTAGGGTGATTTTGTTCGTATACTAGTTAACTACTTAAAGATAAGCCAAGTAAAGTAGGTCAATAAGTATTTTTTTTGTAAAGACAGTTATTTTTACGTATAATTGCTGTAGCGTTGTAGTGTGTTTTTGATGCAAACGAGCATTAGCTGAGTGATTATACTTAAAAAGCTCAGTATGTTTATATAAGAAATTTGTATATAAACTGTGAGGTAAATTCCACATTTAAACATAGAGATTTATAAATTGTTACCTTTGCTTTTATTGGAACGAAACAGACAGGATATAGTCATATTAGGCATTTGAGCCAATAACAAAAAAGCAAAAACTTTTTTGTGTAAAAGTACCTGCCCTGTTACTACGGTTGTTTTTTTGGGAATAATTAACGTAAATTCTCGTGAAGCGGAAGTCAATTGGGTGCATGGCCCTGTTTTGGGGTATATACCGAAAAGACATATATAATTGTTTGTTCCTCAGATGTTAAGCGCGTCTTCAAAGCTTGCCGTTTTTCGTACCAATGTGTTTATCGTTCGTTTTATCCTGAAGAACAGCACATAACGAGATAACTGTAAAGAGGGAGACATGTAGAGCTATGAGGAATAATAAGACAAGTAAAGAAAAAAATTAAGTTTTTTTGAATCATATGAACTTGTCTAAATCAGAGAACCAGGTTAATCTTGCGTAAGTATCTCTGGTGAATGTGATCTTGATCAATCGTTCGTAGTGATCTAAATCATTGACTATTGTCCGACTGAAAACAAAATCGAGGTCAGTTAAGCTAAGCGCGATCATAGGAGGTCGTCTTTGAAACGAGTATTAAAAAGTAAAGTAAAGGCTAATCTAGAAAATAACTCCAGTGAGGATGCCACGGTGGACAGTTTGAATTTACCAAGTCAAAAATTAAACCGCCGCAAGCGGACAAGTGCTGCCATGCTTGGCTTGGCAATCTCAATGGGAGCGGGTAGCCTTTTTGTGACTCGGCAAAGCGATCAAGCCCTGGCAGCAGAACCTGTAGGCAACCAAAATACAGCTTCTGCCATTCCTGCTGCTGGTGACACTGGGGTGAAATTAGCAACCACTAACCAGATGGGAAGCACATCCGCCGTCTCGAATGTGAGCGCGCCAGAAAATCCCGTTTCGGTAGTTGAGCCAACAGCAATTTCACAGGTGCCTGGGCTTGGTGCTAAATTGCAAATTGCGGCAAGCAGAAGTGAGCAGTTCGCTCCCAACGCTTCTTCGTTTACTAAGGCAACTACTGAACATAATTCGGTTTCCGATGTTCAGACAGCCAATAAAGGTCAGAGAATAGGAAATGCAATTGCCAAAGTGCGTTTCAAAAATCTTGCACAGGCGCCAGTACCAACAAGTTACGGTATTACAAATGGTACGGTTGCTCAATCGCCAGCAGCAAACACACAAACATTATCGTCATTTACGAATTATAATAATGACGATGTGGATGCTCAACTTAAAGCACAGCAAGAGTTTGCGATTAATAAATTACAGCAAAAATCCGACAGACTAAGAAATAGTCTGAACAAGTTACGCCCTAGTGACGAAAAAGTCTCGCAGCAAAATGAGACAGTTGGAACAAGCCAGCAGTCACAGAACACAGCAACAAATAGCTCAGAATCAAGTGCAACTCCTAACAATGCCAGTGTACCAGAAATACCTAACAGTGTTGTAGGGGCAGTGGTACCATCTGCATCTAAAGTTTATGAAGTAAAATCTGGAGATACGCTAGCTGTAATTGCAAGCAGCAACGGAACTTCAGTTAATGAAATAGTTAAAGCGAATGGGATTCAAAACCCAAACGAGTTAAAAATTAATCAGAAACTAAATATCCCTGTAGCGAATGTTTCTACAACAACCGCTACGCCTTCGGTAGCAGGATCAAATCTGACGGCGCCAACAGCTAGTAACGTAGCAATTCCAACACCAGCGCGATTGGGTACAGTTGCATCGAACGATACAGTAGCTCCAGTAGTAGTTCCAACACCTTTGTCAACTACCGAAGCTTCGACAGTTAAAGAAGATTCAACACCAATTGACCCAACAGCAAGCGGTGTAGGTGGTGAAACAGCGCCTAAAGTGTTTGCTGAAATGCGGCAACGTAACGCAACAAGCAAGCAAGCAAAACAAGACCGTGGTCTTCGCAGTTTGCAAGCAGAAATTGAGCGTTTACGTGAAAAATATCGCGCTCAACAATCAGGCAGTCAAGTACCGACACAAGTTAACTTAAATAACGTCTCGGTACCTGTTCCTACCTATACTCCAAACGCTGTAACAGTACCTTCAATTCCTGCGGCTACAAGACGTAACAACATCGCTATCCCAGTTCCTACAATCAGACCAAATACTGTAGCGATACCAATTCCGGTTCCAACACCTATGGCGCCTAACTTTAGTGCCGAGCCTGTTAAATCAGAATGGTCTACCCGCAATACACGCAATAACAACAGATTGTCAGTACCACCAGTACCAACAACTGTCAATGCCTCCGAATCGCTAGGTAACATGCGAGGAGTAACAGTAAGTCCACAACTACCTCCTTTGGCTGCGGTTGATAGATATCTACCCAGAGCAATTGATGAAAACACTCCTCCAATCGCACCAGGGGCGCCAGGAGTTGGAAACACAGCTTTTATCTGGCCAGCTAAAGGCGTTTTAACATCAGGTTACGGCTGGCGTTGGGGTAGAATGCACCGTGGTATTGATGTCGCAAACTCCACTGGAACACCAGTTTATGCAGCAGCAGCTGGTGTGATTGAAAAATCCGGTTGGAATAATGGTGGCTATGGTAATTTAGTTGAAGTTCGTCATGCTGACGGTACTATGACTCGTTACGGTCACAACAGCAAACTCATGGTTCAAGTTGGACAACAAGTCAACCAAGGCGACATTATTGCCCTAATGGGAAGCACTGGTTTCAGTACTGGTCCCCACACCCATTTTGAAATTCACAAAGCAGGTAAAGGCGCAGTTAACCCAATTGCGATGCTTCCTCCACGAGTCTAAACACCCAACTGTATCCAACTTAATAAATCATCCTGTGGGATGTATTTATTGTGGGGTGGGCATCCTTGCCCGCCCTTAATATTAGACATTCTTAAATCGGGCGGCGCCTCATCCGAAAATTTATTTGAAAAAAGACTAGTCAACACATTAATCTTGTGCTACATTAATAAATCGTTGGACAAAAACTGTTAAATAAAGGTTTTCCAACAAATTACGGCTCAGTAGCTCAGTTGGTTAGAGTAGGGGACTCATAAGCCCTTGGTCGTGTGTTCGAGTCACACCTGAGCCATCCACATTTCAACCATTACAAGCCCCTCGACGAGGGGCTTTCGGTTTTTTATTGGGCCATTTTAGGTCAGTTTGGGTAAATGATTGGGGTAATCAAATATTGGGCAACAATCGATATATAGTACATGGGTATAAGCTTTATACAAAGAACAATCAACCTCACCTGCGTTTTTTAAGCTTGGCGCCGTTAAGCGTGATATTAAAATGCTTAACTTCTTTAGGAGGCATTTGCAACATCCTTGGACGTGATCTGTCCTGTTGCAATTCCTTGTTCTCTTTTCGTGCGACGACGTTTGGTTAAACTAAATACTGTAATTGCATCTGAACTCGCAACTGGGGAAGGTGAGTAATCGAGTAAATCTGCTGGCGCAATAGGTTGGTCTAAATCTTGTGCCAACTCATTTAAAGCATTGCATAACAAATCTAGCGCCACCCCATCCAAGCGTGGCATCGTTTTAGAATTTCTCAAGTTAGACATTGCGTTTGTGCTAATGTCCAGCTTGCCAGCTAGGTCTACGCCTTTGATGCTATACCTAGCCATAATTTCTTTGAGTCTCCACCTAATCAAAGTTTAAGGCACATGAATTGTACATCTCTAATGTACTTGCATCTGCTTCTTCCATAAAGCCAAGCCTAAATTTGTTATATCAAACTTTAAGTTGTGTAAATACATTTGAGTTTGATGTACATATTTAAACCTAAGTTGTAGTAAAATAAAAGTGTAAAAAGAAAGCGAGCGCACCTTTTCTTGGCGGATTAGACGCTCGCCTTCAATCTAGACCCAAATATTAAAGGTCAAAACTATGATGACACAGAAACAAAGTATTGGCACAGTACAATTGAACTTACCTGCTGACACAATAGTGCCTTTCGTTCTTTCGTATAACTTCGACTATAATCAATTCGATAAGCCCGAACTACAAAACAAAGCGAAAAGCACTCTCTCGAACTTTTTGGGTTTTGTGCGTTCTTCTTTCGATGGTTTGCTTTCCATAGGGCAAGCATTACAGAATTTTTATTTTGAATGTTTACAAGAATGTTCAAATGGGAAGAAAGTCTTTTCTGACTGGCTCAACAGTGATGATTTCGGCGCGACAAAACATTTCGCGACCTCGGCAATGTCCATATGGACTTGGTATGAAAAGCTTCCTTTAAGAGTACAGCGTTTAGTACGTCAAAATGTCCAAAAGTGGAGCGTATCGGCACTTAGGCAATTAACTAAAGTCAGCACTGACTTGGTAAAAGAATTAGTCAGCACAGGCAAGAAGACAGCACAACAAGTAAAGAAGAGTGGGGGAGGGGAAGTTCAAGATAGTGGGGAACTAGTAGCGAAACAGAGCCGACAAAATGCTAAAAGTCAATTGGATTCCTCCACTTCCCCACTCACCCATTCCCCCACTCCTCTTGCTCCTGGAGTGAGAGTAATAGTAGCGCACGATAAAATGTGGGCTGGTTATAGTGGCATTATCATGTCCCAGCAGGCTGATTCATTTTGGGTGTTACTAGATAACACGGTGGCTCAAAGGATGGAGGTCAAAAATTTATTCAAAGAAAACCAATTACAGCCAGAAGCTAAACAAGCTACTAATTCCATTGCTTCCAAACAATTGTTCACACTCGAACAAGTAGAAGAGAGAATAGCCGAAGCTTTGGCACAACGAGATAGAGAAGAAGCAGAAAAGAAGCAAGGGCAATATATAGAAGTTCGAGACGCAGCACGAGAAGAAGTGAAACGGGAACTCATAGCAGCTGAACAATACGCTTTATCAATGGCACAAGCAAAACAAGCATTGCTTGAGCAACTAGCAGCGACTCAACAGGAGCTACAGTCTGTGCGTGCTTTACAAATTAAAAACGAACAATTAGAACAAAGAGTTGCGGAATTAGAAAAAGCTTTAGAAGGCGCCAGTGCAAACAATTGGAATAATACTTTTACAACTCAAGCGGCAAAAGTAATAAATTCAGATTTAGAAAAAACAATTGCACCACTGATGTCAGAAGTAGAAAGGCTGCAAAACCTTGTGAAATCTAAGGAGCAAGAATTATTAGAACTTCAAACTCAAAACGAGAAGCAACACGAAGAACTAGTAATACTCCAGCAATCAACAGTACAAGTGTCTGAAAACATTCTTACGGAGTTTGGTGAGATTATAGAGCGGCAAGTGGAATGTTACATACTGGAATAAATGCAATTACTGCTTTTGTCGCGGATTTATCGTCACAGTTGAGCTATCAAGAAGAGATGGCTTTTTAGGCGCCGCAACCACCAGACGCATAATTCCTAAGTTTTAAAACGGAAACTCTCACTTTCAGCTAAGATGATAAAGTATTGTTAAGATTATTTACAAAATTATTATGAATATCATTTGGCTGTTAACGGTGGTGCTAGGGCTAGGAATAATCTATCTCTTTAGTGCGCGTCGCTACCAATCGAGTGATTCTGTAGCAAATGCCTACGACGAATGGACTCAAGATGGGATTTTAGAGTTTTACTGGGGCGAGCATATTCATTTAGGTCACTATGGTACCCCTCCAAAACCCAAAGATTTTCGTGCCGCTAAGGTAGATTTTGTGCATGAGATGGTGCGTTGGGGTGGGTTAGAAAAATTACCACGCGGCGCCTCCGTTTTAGATGTAGGCTGTGGAATTGGAGGTAGTAGCCGAATTTTAGCGCGAGATTACGGCTTTAATGTTACAGGCATTACTATTAGCCCAGAACAAGTAAAGCGGGCTATTGAATTAACGGCGCCAGAAATTCCGGCTAAGTTCCAAGTAGATGATGCGATGAATTTGTCTTTTCCAGATGCCAGTTTTGATGTTGTTTGGTGTATAGAGGCAGGACCTCATATGCCAGATAAAGCAGTTTTTGCGAAAGAACTATTACGGGTACTCAAGCCAGGAGGTGTGCTTGTAGTAGCAGACTGGAACCAGCGAGATAGCCGAAAGCAACCCTTGCTATTATGGGAACGTTGGGTAATGCGGCAATTACTCGACCAATGGGCACATCCAGAATTTGCCAGTATTGAAGGATTTGCAGAACTTTTGCAAGCAACAGCATTAACACAAGGGGCAGTTACAACTTCTGACTGGACACAAGAAACCCTACCAGCTTGGCTTGACTCCATTTGGCAAGGAATTATTCGTCCCAAAGGTTTAATAAGTTTTGGTTTACCTGGTTTTATCAAATCACTGCGAGAAGTACCCACCTTGTTATTAATGCGTTTAGCATTTGGTGTTGGTCTATGTCGCTTCGGCATGTTCCGAGCAGTACGTGCGTAGGTAGGGTGCGTGAAAGCCTAAACCAATATAATTGGAAAAGCAAAATATAATAGCTTTCACGCACCACCCGCTAAATTTTCAAAAGATTAACCAAGATTTATTTTGACGACTTTATTCTTTTCTTGTTCAGCTTTGGGAAGGATAAGTTTCAAGATGCCATCTTTATAATCTGCTTGAACATCAGTATTTTGAATTCGAGCAGGCAGTGGTACTACGCGCTGGAACTTACCGTAACGAAATTCCGTGCGAGTCATTCCTTTCTCTTCGGTGTGAGTTTTTTCGTTACGTTCACCACTAATCGAAACTGCTTCAGCGGTTACTTGAACATCTAGTTCTTTCGGATCCATCCCTGGTAATTCTATACTTAAGTGAATTGCATCAGATGTTTCCTGAAGTTCTGCTGCGGGCACAAAAGCAGAGCGATTACCTGCATCATCATTTGCGGCTAACCGATCAAATAAGCGGTTCATGTCGCGTTGTAAAGATTCCATTTCTTGAAACGGTTGCCAACGAATAAGAGCCATAATTGTCACCTCTAGATTCAATTGATCGTTTATTGATTCAACACTTTTAATATAGTCGGCGCCAACTTTAGCTTCAGTTCGGTTTTCTGGAATCGTGGTAGTCGTTTTTTCCGAATCAAAACTACATCAGTAAATATACTAATAATTAATTATATTAGTAATTTAAATAACGTAAGATTACGTAAAAAATCCTGTGAATAATCTACTTTGCCTGTTAAGTTGATTGTTAGTAGTAGTAAACAGGAATACAATGAGCGATATTAGTCTGCTGATGGCGGGCGTATTAACAACAGGGCAACCATCATTGCCTGTATCACCTATAGAGCCAGAAACTCAGCAAGACAAAACTGCTTTATCTGGCGAAAAATTAGAAAAGCAAAAAGAACCGCAATTCGTTTCTTCATCAAATAAAGTAGCTCCGCCAGAGTTTGCACAAACCGAAAATAGCTCCGGACAAACACCTGTGGAACTAACAACACAGCAAAAAAATATACTTAATAAACTTAAGGAAAAGAGCAGAACGGAAAAAGTAAACGAGGAAGATAAAAATAAACAAGTAAAAAATCTTTCTCCAGTTCGTTCGGCGACAGAATCTCAAGAAGATGGGATGTCACAAGTTACATCTGTATCGCAGTTAAATGATGTGCTGTCTTCAGATTGGGCGTTTACAGCTTTACAGTCTTTAGTAGAACGGTATGGATGTATTGCTGGATATCCAGATGGAACATTTAAGGGTAATCGCACGTTGACTCGTTATGAATTTGCAGCAGGATTAAATGCTTGTATAGACAAAGTAAATGAGTTAATTGCTGCGAGTAAAGAAAATTTAGTATCGAAAGAAGATTTGGTGACACTGCAACGCTTACAAACAGAGTTTCAAGCTGAACTGAAAGAAGTTACTGCGCGTGTAGACAATCTTGAAGTTCGTACTGCTCAAGTTGAGGCAAATCAATTTTCTACAAGTACAAAACTCTATGGGCAGGCAATTATTAGCGCTCAAGGAACTAACGAAACTGATATATTTTTATACCGGGGTGAGGAACAACCTCGTAAAGCCAAAACAAACACAACTTTAACAGCGAGTAGTCAAATTACTCTTGCGACTTCGTTTACCGGACGTGATTTACTTTTGACTGGGTTATCTGCCGGAAACCTGAAACCTTCTACAGAGTCGGTGTCTACAAATATGGGCAGGTTGGCTTTTGAGTCAGATACTGCAAATGATTTATATCTCAGCGAATTATCATATCGGTTTCCTGTTTCCGATAATTTAGGAGTCATAGTTGGAACAGCAGGAGTTAATGCCGTTAATACTTTTCGTGGTATTAATCCATTAGAAGGTGCAGGTGACGGCGCCCTAAGTTTGTTTGCTCAACGTAATCCAATTGTGGCAATTGGTAGCGGTACTGGTGGTATAGGATTCGATTGGCAAATTAGTGACCGAGTAAGTTTACAGGGTGTTTATAGTTCCCAAATACCCAGCTTTCCTGGTGATATAAATATGGGTGGTTTATTTGGTGGTAACTACACCGCAGGCGCCCAGTTAACGCTCGCACCCAGTAACAATGTAGATATAGGAATTCATTACCTGTTTAACCACTCACCTGAAGGCAATCTCCGTACTGGTATTGGTGACACACAATTAGCTTCACCTTTGGTACCAGAAACGAGCTTCGATACTCATGCTGTTGGCGCCACTGTGGCATGGCGTGTTAATGAAAATCTTCAATTAGGTGGATGGGGTGGTTGGACTACTTCTAAGCCATTCAACGTAGAAGGTAAAGTTGAAAGCACGAACTGGGCAGTATTTGCAGCGCTTCCCAATTTATTGTCACCTGGAAACTTGGGGGGAATTTTATTTGGACAACCACCTAAAATCACATCAAGTACTATGCCAGACGGTTATAACTTACCAAACTTTGCTATCCCAGACTTCGAGACAGGTGGTGCCCAAGGAGGACGCGACGATACTTCATTACACCTAGAAATGTTCTATCGTGCCCAAATCAATGACAATATTGCTTTAACTCCAGGTTTATTTGTAATTTTTAATCCTAACCATAACGCCGATAATAATGCTTTGATTGTCGGCGCCTTGCGTGCAACATTCCGGTTTTAATTTTACATGTATGTAAATGTAACTAAGCGTACTAAGTGTACGATTTAGGAGATAAAAATGCACCTTTCAAACAGTCATTTAGACTTACATTCAAAAACAAGCAATAAATTACAAAATCAAAACTTGTATAAATTAGGATTTTCTGCCCTAAGTTGTGGTGGGTTAGCCTTTTTGTTATTAGGGTTAGGAGCTTCACATGCAGATGCTCAACTGACAATTCAAAGCACAGGAACAATATCTGGAACATTACGATTTCCATTTGGGCCAACAACTAACGGTCGCGTGACTCGTATTGACACAGATAAAAACGGTACTTACTTCCGTAATATTGGCACCAGAAGTAATCCAAAGCTAGTACCAGTTTATTCTTCTCGATTCGTACAAATTGAAACAAATCCAGATGGTACTTTTAAGAAAGCTTTTGTAGACTTTTTAGGACTTCAATTTATATCATCAAACGGGTCAATTACTTCACCAGCGCTTTCAGCAGGTCAACTCAAAACTTATAGATATCAAGGTAGACCAAACCCAGAATTTCAAATTAATTTTCAAGCAGCAGTTCAAGACGAATTAGCTTTACAAAGAGCTTTTTACGAAGGTGTTGTAACTGACCCCAGAACAGGACAGCAGTATCAAGGCGTCTTTGAAATCAACGGACAAGGACCTCGTTACAGCGATAGAAATGGTGGGGATAGTCCTACAGTTTTTGATTTTAAAACAGACTATAACCCTAAATCTGGTACTAGACCCAGACCAGCGCTTAATTCCTATACGATGAAGAACACCCCCTTGGTGCGGTTAACAATTAAAGTACCAGCGGGAATGCAACCAATTAATCCTAGTGGGACTCCAGTGGCGCCACCCGTTGTAAACCCAGTAACACCACCCATTGCAACTCCAGTAACACCACCCGTTGCAACTCCAGTAACACCTCCAATCATGGCGCCTATTGAAACTCCAGTCACGGAGCCTATTGAAACTCCAGTCACGGAGACTATTGATAGTGATTCATTTATTTCCAGTTCACCAACGGCGCCTACTATTTCAACTCCCACATCGCCTTCAGAACAGACGGGTATCGAATTTAGCAGCGGAAAAGTCGCAATAAATTCTGATAGCGCAATTCGGCAAATTACATCAGAACAAACAGGTTGTTTGAAAGATACAGTCAACTGCCGTCCACAAAATCAGTCCAGACCAATAGGCCCCCGTAGTCGTGTATTAGTGCGCTAGTAATATAAAGAAACCAGATTTCTGGAATTTCTGTAATTTCACGTGTAGATAGTTAAAATAGCGATAATTGGTGTAAAGTCAGCACTCATACATTAAAAATTCACACTTTTGCCACACTGCCACCACTATCGATGTCGCTATACTTTAACAAAACACGTGAAAATTTTTCCTAGGGTTTTCTACCCAGGATGTATGTACTACTTAAATGATATTTCAGGAATAGGTATGAAAACAGAGCTAATAGAATTAACTGCTAGAGTCACGCAGGTTTTACAAATCAATAGCACATGGATGATTTGGAATCTTTTTCTGGCATTTATACCCTTAGTTCTTAGTATTTGGTTATTTCGCAACAAACGTGACCATATAGGCACTTGGGCACTTGGATTTCTTGCGTTATTTGCCTGTGTATCTCCTAATAGAGACTATATAAAAAGATTTTCAATCGCTATCATAAATCACATCACAAATTTTTCCACGCTTAAGTTAGCTTTACTTTTGGCTTTTGGGTTACTACCACTTGGCATTTGGATGTCTAAAACAAAGTACGGACGTTCTGCATTTTGGTGGTTGGGTTTTATTGTATTCTATGCCTTTTTACCAAATGCCCCTTATTTATTGACTGATGTAATTCACCTTATAGATGATATTCGCACCATTCAATCGGTGTGGATGATTACTTTAGTTTTAATTCCTCTTTACATATTTGTTATTTTTGCCGGATTTGAAGCTTACGTAGTTTCTTTGATAAATTTAGGTTCTCACTTACACCGCGTTGGTAAGAGTCAATGGATTTTAGGAGTTGAAATTGCAACCCATGCCCTATCTGCTATTGGTATATATTGGGGAAGATTTTTACGCTTTAATAGTTGGGATTTAGTTACTCAACCTGATTATTTGTTAACGCGCGGAGTTGAAGAACTGCTAGGTAAACAACCTTTGGTGATTATTGCTATTACCTTCGCGATTTTAACTGGGTTGTACTGGTTAATGAAGCGGGTAACTTTAGGTTTTGTCAGGCAATCAAGCCGTAGAATGAATATTCAGTCGGTAAACAATTAAGGCAACGGATGTAACGGATGCAACGGATGAAAAATGGGTTACAAACAAATTTACGAGCATTGATTAAAATTCACCATCCGTTACATCCGTTTATAATCCGTTGCCAATCCACCCAACCGACTAATTCTCTGGAAAGATGTAAGAAAGGCTTTGTGTGAGGTGAAATAAGTCCAGATACAGCAGATTTCAGGTATATGAGGTACACAAATAATGCCCAAAACCTTGTAGAGACGCGACATGTCGCGTCTCTACATGTACCGCATTAACACAAAATCTGCTGTATATCTGGATTTAATTGCATCACAACACATAGGAAAATTATATGCAAACAATTACTAGAGAAGAAATTAAATCGCTACTTGAACAGCCCAAGCAAAACTCCATATCTATATATATGCCAACGCACCCAGCAGGGCCGGAGGTGCGACAAGACCCAATTAGATTTAAAAATTTAATCAAAGAAGCTGAAGCACGCTTAATTGAAGCAGGTCTAGAAGAACAAGAAGCGAATGCACTTCTTAAAAAAGCTCATGAACTTGATAACGCTGAATTTTGGGAAGAATTAGGTGAGCGAGGACTGGCTATTTTTATTTCCAATGATACTTTTCGTTACTACGCAGTGCCGTTAGAGTTTGATGAGTTAGTCGTTGTTACCGACCGCTTTCACGTCAAACCGTTACTACGTATGTTGAATGCTAACGGGCGTTTCTATATCTTGACCTTGAGTCAAAAAGAAGTGAAATTTTTTGAAGCTACACGCTATAGTATTGAAGAAGTCGAAGTTGAAAATATGCCAAAAAGCCTTGATGAGGCACTCAACTATGACGAGGATGCTAAAGATGGGCAGTTCCGCATCGCCACATCAAAAGGTGGAACAGCTAATGCTGCTGTACAACCTGGTTCCTTTCATGGTCAAGGAAGTCCTGACCAAGACAAACATCAAGTCGATATTTTGCAATTTTTCTACCTCATTGACGGCGCCCTGCACGACAAACTTCATGAGGATACGGCGCCTTTAGTACTAGCAGGGGTTGAATATTTGTTACCGTTGTATCGCTCGGCAAGTAGTTACAAACATGTACTCGAAGAAGGTATTACCGGGAACGTTAAAATTGAAAGTCCCCAGGAATTACACGCACAAGCTTGGACTATCGTCGAGCCATACTTCCATCAATCACAACAACAAGTTTTAGAACGATTCCACGAGTTGTACGGTAGCAACAGTGGCAAAGCATCAAACAATATCAAAGAGATTGTATCTGCTGCATATTATCACCGTATTGATTCTTTGTTAGTTGCAGTTGGAGAGCAGCAATGGGGATTATTTGATCCGTCAAGTGAAACAGTTTACTTGCATCCAGAAGAAGAAGCTGGCGATGAAGATTTACTAGATTTAGCAGCAGCGCATACCTTATTAAATGGTGGCACAGTTTACGCCGTCGAACCCCAAGAAGTACCTTACAGCACACCAGTAGCAGCAATTTTTAGGTATTAATCTCCACTGAAACCTTGTAAATCTTGTAAATCTTGTAAATCTTGTAAATCTTGTGGAATGGGCATCCTTGCCCGTTCCATTATTGATTATGTGAGATGATATTGATTATGCTCCCCTAAATTTAAACCCAGTAATAATGAAGTGGATGTTAATAATTGCTCTAATATTGAGCAGTACAACTCAGTATCCAATGCAGGTAATAGCCCAAACTCAAAAACCTGCACCCCAAAAAAACACTAATCGACCAAAATTTATACCCCCAAAATTACCTCCTGGTGCCGGCACTGTATCTGGGCGCCGTACAGGAATGGGTAGTAGAGATAATTGTCCTGCTGTTACAACTGAACTGACTGCTTTAGTTCCATCCGTAAAGGCGCCGACTAGTAAAGAAGCTAATACATCAGTTTCAGAAATCGTCGGAGGACTAACAACCTCCTCTCGACCAACGTTTTGGTTTTATATGCCTTACACAAATAATTTATCTGGCGCCAACGCTCAGTTTAGTTTACAGGATAGTGCAGGTAATGAAGTGTATAAAAATACAATTGCACTTCCATCTCAGCCAGGTGTTATAGATATTACTCTTCCATCAAATGTTGCATCACTGGAAATAGATAAAACATATCGCTGGTTTTTAAAAGTCCGCTGTACTCAACAACAAGCAGCGAGTGTTCCTATTTATGTAGAAGGAGATATTCAAAGAGTCAATTTGACTCCTACCATCGCGCAGCAGCTAGAAACCGCAACTCCTCAACAAAAAGTTACAATTTATGCGACAAATGGAATTTGGTTTGATTCCATTAATATATTGGCACAATTGCGTTCCTCAAATGAAGCCGATTGGCAATTATTATTACAATCAGTCGGTTTAGGTAATATTGCTACAGCCCCTTTTACCAAATAAATTACCAAATAAAAATTACTCACAACCAGTTGCCAATTAGTACATATGGCGCCCAAGATAAAGGGCGATTGAAATTATTACTTTTAAGCATTTCTAATTGAGCAAGTCGTAAAGCTTCTGCCGTAGGTTTGCCTGTTGTTAATTGATGATAAAATTGACTAATAAATTCGGCTGTAGAGTTATCGCCAATTTGCCATAAGGATGCTAGTGTACTGCGGGCGCCTGCACGTAAAGCAACTCCTGCTAACCCTAATGCCGCGCGGTTATCTCCTGCGGCTGTTTCGCAAGCGCTAAGAACAAGTAACTCTATTGGTTCGGTTCGTTTACGCTCTCGACTTTTAAGTAATTCATCTAATTCAGCTACGTTAATGCGTTTGTCTGATGCTAATATAAATGTATCTTTTGCTTTCGAGCTAAATTGTCCATGAGTTGCAAAGTGAACGACTCGGAAAGCTTGAGCATTAATGGTTTGTTTTAAAATCGTACTCTTGAATCTGTCGTTATATAATTGAGTAGTCGATACTCCTGACTCCTGAATTGATTTTAATTCTGATTGGACATAAGGAAGCTCTCTAAAATTTTTATCGGTTGGTTCAGATAGTCCCCCTGCAAGAGCATTTAATCTTTGACGTGCTAGAGGTTTGGGTGTAAATAGCTGTAAACCTGGACTAATTGCAATAGCATACTTTTCAACTAAATATTTTTTATCTACATCATCATATAATGCAGCCATTGGAATATTTCGCAACGAGCTATCTGGAATAAATACTAAAGTTTTAATTTGATTTTTATTATTTTTAAGTTCAGCTTCAACTGGTTTAATTAGCCATTTATAAAGCTGTTGGGAAGCGACACGAAATTTTTGCATTCCATCAGGTTCAACTATATTATCTCGCATTTGTTGAATGACACTTTCTATCTCCTGACTTTTAACTACAGAACTTCTACTTACTAATGAACTTTTTCCAGGAAGCTTGACGATAATTTCTAGTTGGTTATCTAAGATAATTGGATAAAAGATGGCAGTATCAGGATTATCGCGGTCTACTACTTTGTCAAGCACGACAAATTGGTTATTTAAGCAAGCTTCGCGGAAATAATTGTCTAGTTCCGCTAATTGTAAAGCTTCCATGCGTCTGCGTACTTTATCTAAATCAGGTTTATTTTCACCTTTTTCTTGCAAAAGTAGTTCTACTGACTGTCGATAAATAGGTTCAACGCTATCACGGAAATTAAACTGCACTTCTCTGTTGACTCCCACCAAGTCTGTACGGAGAGTAGACAGGGTATCAACTGAAGCATCATAAGCTTTTATCGCTTCTTGAATATTCCCCTGTTCTTTGAGTATGCGTCCTAACTGCCACTCCCAACGAAAAGCGATATCGGGAGCATTAATTTTTTGAGACAGTAACCATGCTTTACGTGTTACATCAAGAGCTTCTTGCCACTGATTATTTTGCTCGTAAACTTCTGCTAAACTACCTAATGCATAAGATTGCGCGCGCTGGTCATTTATCGATGAAGCTTGTTGTGCGCTCTTTGCTAAAATTTGAGCAATGTCTTTTTTATCAGCTACTTTAGTTATGGTGCGCGCAAAATTAATCCGGGCATAAATACCTGGATGATTTGCTGGTAAACTAGGTAATTCAGATTTAATAGTAGAAATTAATGTTTTTGCTTCTGCTGTTTTTTGATTGTTTATTAGTAAGCTGAGTTGATTGATTTGAGCTTGGGCTTTAATAAGTGGATTAGGCGCCAGTGCAACTGCATTTTTATAATGGTTAATAGCGTCATTAATATTACCTAATAACCTAGTAGTATTACCCAGAGAAAATTCGGTAAGGCTAGCTTCTTGTGGTAATTGTAGATGTTGAGCAATTTTTAAACTGCGCTGTAAACTTTGTTGAGAAGCTTCTAAATCACCTAATTGTTGCTGTACATTACCAAGGGAACGTAAAGCTGTTAGTTTGACAACCGAACCTGGTTGAAGTTCCAACTCAGTAGAAACAGATTCTAAAATCTCTTCAGCACGACGATTAAAACCAGAAACCCGTAAAGCTTGTGCTTGATTGATACGACTACGGGTAACACCAACATTATCATCTAACTGGCGCCAAAAAATTTCCGCACGCTTGGCTGTTTCATTGGCTGCTTCTGGTTGTCCCTGTGCAAGTATTTGCCCAGCTTGAATATCTAAAGTTGGCGCCAGTACTTTGAGTAATTCTAACTTTGGATTGTTGACTTTTAACGTGTAATTTGTATTATCCCAACCAAGTAAATTTAAACTAGTATTAATAGCTTCAGTAGCTTGCTTCCATGAACCCAGTTGCTCAAATGCGAGAGAGAGGTTAGTTTGCGCTGCTGCTTGTCCTAAATTATTTCCTGATTGTTTATAAATACGAATAGCTTGTTGAAGAATATTTATAGCATCAGTAAGGCGCCCTGCTTGAAACAAACGTTCTCCTTGTTCAAGAAGTTGTTCTGGTGCTGTTAGTGTTGTGGTTGTTAGGCTTTGATTTAATTGTGGTTGTATAGCTCCCGTGCTGGGAATGATAATCAGGAAGAAGGTAAGAGTAAATAGAACTAAGTTAATTGCTGCGATACTGAATATTTTTTTTGATTTAAGTTTTTTCATATTTTACACGCTTGGGTATCCTCAATTAAATGTATGGGTGCTAGTACAATTTATTTATGCACTTTGATTCTTAGTGGATGAAAGTAAAGAAATTTTATTATTTTGGTGCCTTTCAATTAATAGTACAAAAGCTTCACTTAAAACTACACCAAAAGCTGAGGGAATAAATGGCAACCATAACCCTTGTTGAAAAAGACAAAGTATGCATACTCCGTAAAGAATTACAACTGTCGTAACTAAGGCGCCTATTCTACCTCGCCCTAGCAGGCGCCAAACAATTAAACTAGATGCGAGTGACCATCCGTATATCAAAAGAATATCACCCCAGTAAGGCAAAACCCAGAGTATTGGACGTTTTTCTAGAACTGCATTCAAAATTTGACTAAGCATTTGCGCTTGTATAAATACACCTGGTATTTCCTGATAATTTGCTTGTGTAGCGCTATAGGGAGTTGACCAGGTGTCGCGAATGGTATTTGCTGTAACTCCAATAATAACTACTCTATCTTTAAATAAATCTGGAGTTACTTTATTGTTTAATACATCTTGTATAGTGACGCTTTGAGCTTGAACATTACTATAATTAATAAGTATTTGAATTCCATCTAAATCTGTTTTTTGCTGATAGGCGCCACTACGACCAGGTTTTAAACGTTTAAAAATTTTATTACCAAACTGTATATAATCTTCGTTATAATTAAAATTTATACTTTGATTAGCTAAGTAATGACCAGCTAGTTGTAGCGCAAGTGATGTATTTGTTTGACAAGGAGAAGATGCTTCTTGTGGCATTACTAGAATTTGGCGTCTAACAATACCATCTAAGTCTTTAATTCCATCAGTAAAACCCACACGTTCTACAGGTACTGATGCAGGAGGTTTAACTCCTTGGGGGTCATATTTAGAATCTTTGCCTTTGCAAACAGCAATAACGTTGTTTTGACTAAGTTCAGCATCAAGTGTAATTGGTTCTAATTTATCAATTGGGTCAGCAAAATCTCTGTAAATATCTATGCCAATAACTGAAGGTCGATATTTTTGGATTTTATTGAGTAATTTAGCCAATTTAGCATCCGAGATAGATTTTAAACCTCGATTATTTTGCTGTACAGATTGAATATATTCTTCTGTGACTTCTACAACTAGCACTCTTTTATCTGGTTTTTCCTCTGGTCGCAAAACTAGCATTTGGTCAAAAGCTTGCAACTCAATTTTCTCAAAAGTACCCAAGTATCTAAGACTAATTATTGATGTAGCTACAACTAGTGTACTCGCAATGATTTCCCATAATTTAACTTTTTTGGAAGTTTTGCTCGTTGTGGCGCCGACTCCACATAGTGATTGCCAAGTACTAGTAACAGTTGTAGGATTTTGGTAGATAACTGGTAGCCAACTGGCACAAGGACAAGTATTTTCTAAACCCTGAAGTTTAGCGCGCGCTTCTCGCATAGCTAAATAAAGTGACTTACCTCCAGCAAAAGCGAATAGAAAGTTTTTTAAAAACTTCTGTGCTACTAAATCTGGAACTCTTTCACGCATGACTATTATTTGCGGGATGTTTAAATCAGCAAAATTTCTGGCTAAATTAATTCCATCACAAGAATTAAATATTGCTAATTTTAAACCACGCTCAATTGCGTTTGAAAGCGCATTTTTGAGTTGAAATACCGTTAAACTTTCCGTCTCATTAATATAAATTTTACCGACATCTTCATCACTACCGCTATGTCCAGCAAAAAATAAAATATCCCAATCATGGTTCCATAATTGCTCATCAAGTTCTATACGTGTCGGATTGACAAGGAATGTAGTTTGAGCTTTCAATTTTTTGAGTAAAGAGCGGTCTTCATCAACATCAATATTAGAACTATTACCTAGAACCGCTAAAATCCTGACTTGCAAGAGTGAAGATGTTCGTGATACTCTCGGAGATGCATACTCATGATTACTCAAAGCTAATTCAGCTAAAGGATAATGGTCAAAAAAGTCCCACAGATGCCAAGGCAAGCGATGCAGTAAGATTATATCTGTTTCAATAATAACTTTAATTTCATCATCCTGACTAAGCAGCGTTCTTAACTGCCGCTCGATATTCTGAAACGACTCACATTTTAACCAATTATTTAGATTAATTTGTAACTGTTTACATACGGTTTCAAAATCATTTACAGATACATTATTAATATCCTGCTGATACATTTTTATACGTTGATTGTTGCCCATCCGTTGATGAACAGCTTCGTAGAGTAACTGCCATTTTGTATAAAGTTGTGTTAATTCAGGTACACCTGGTAAACTCCCTATAATTTTCAAAAATTGATTGTTATATGAAAATTGAGCTGTGACAACAGGAAATCCTTGGTCTAAATTTCCTCCTAATAAACTGATGACAACTAACTTACTCATTTATCTAATCAATGCATGGCATGAAACAGAATGTAGTTGTTGAGGAGTTTGAGAAACAGGCGCCACTAATTCGATGTTACCACTTTTATCTGCTATCCAACTTGAAGCTTCTATAATAGTCGGCGCCGCAGCAACTAAGGAAGGTTGGTTTATTTTCACGGTAGTTGAGTTTTCTGGTTTGGTTTGATTAAATCTTACCCAAGCAGTAGAAATACTTTGGTCTTGTAATGGTTCTGTCGGACTGATAGGTAAACCTGAACGTCCTGTTGCGATAAAAGTATTATCAAATTGGCGAGTTCCAGGAGTACAAGCATTAGAAATTTGGTTAGATGCGTCAACTAAATTAGTTGGAAGTTCAATTAAACTGCTGGTAGCGTCTACATCTGGCGTAGTGATTACTACATTGCCATTCAATTGACTATTGGCGCCTGTTGCTGTAATACTACTCACAAATGGAGAAGCTATATCTCGAAACCGTATACCATAGATACCTTGAGTATTAATTTTGACGTTACCGCCTCGAAAGTCAATCGAGTTAGCAGTAATATTACTATTTTCAAATCCAGCCAGTACCTCTGTATTTATATCAATATTGCCGCCAATAACGTTATTTCCAGTAGCATTGGTGCTAATTTGACTACGATTGCGAAGTACTAAATCTGTAGAGCGTAAATTTATATTACCTTCTTCTTTAACTGTATCTGAACTAAGAATTCCTCGATTTAAACGGATAGAATCTGCGTCAACTATAATATTACCCGCTGCTCCATTACCTGCACTCGTGCTAGATACTGTTGCACCATTTGTAACAGAAAATTTTCTGGTGTTAATCTGAATTTCTTTGCCATTACCTACACCTTGTGCTTCGACTGTACTAAATATTCCAGTGGCGCCACCTGTTAAACTATTAACTCCATCTAAAGATACTTGCTCGCGTCCATTAATATTGATGTTACCTGCGTCTCCCTCTCCTTTGGTAACAGCATATAATCCTGCTCCCCTAGAAAGTAAAACGGAATTAGCAGTAATTTGTATATCACCACCCTTACCCACTCCAAGACTATTCTCTGTTCTTTCGACAGAACTAAATATTCCACTGCTGCCACTGTTTTGATTTATTCCATCAAGAGAAACAATATTACGAGCATTAATATTTACATTACCGCCATTTCCCTGACTTTTGGTCAGCGTAAATAATCCAGAACCTCCTGTGATAAATAGAGAGCCAGTTTCAATCTGAATGTTGCCTCCATTACCGACTGCGTTCTCATCTACCGTAGTGTAAATTCCACTGGCACCGCCATTTTTATTTATACCATCGAAAGAAATTGTGTTACTAGCATTTATAAATACGTCTCCTGCCGAACCTTGTCCTTTAGTCAGAGTATTGAGTTCAGCACCACCTGTTATTGTTAGAGAACGAGTTGATATTTTAATTTGACCTGCATTCCCAACTCCGTTTGAAGTTACCGAGGTATAAAGTCCACTAACTCCCCCTTGACTGTTTACCCCATCCATAAAAATATCGCCGTTTGCTTCTACGGTGATATCGCCAGAGTTACCTTTACCATTTGTAAGGGTATATAATCCTGCACCTTTTGTTATTGTTAGCGAGTCAGTTGAAATATTAATTTTGCCTCCACTACCGACTCCAGTTTGGTCAATAGTTGTAAATATCGCGCTAGCTGCTCCATTTTTTTGATTTTCTCCATCAAGCTTTAAACCATTGCGCGCTAGGATAGTTACATTACCTGCCGAACCTTGATTTTTGCTAAGAGCATTAAGTTGGGCACCATTTGTGACTGAGAGTAAACCAGTTGTAATGCTAATGTCGCCTCCTTGCCCTATTCCCTTATCGCTCACCGAAGTTAAAATACCACTGGCGCCAGCGTTCGAGCCATCAACATTAACCGTGTCGCGCGCATTAATTGTTATACTACCTGCGTTTCCCTTGCCATTAGTTAAGAGATTTAATTGGGCGCCATTTCTTATTGTTACTGACCCAGCGTCAAGAGTAACGTTACCTCCTTTTCCTACGCCTGTTTCATCAACACTATTAATAATTCCGCTAGTACTTGCAGCTAACCCAGCAGAATCAAAAACTGCTTCAGAGCGTACATTAACATTGATATTTCCCCCATTCCCAAACCCAGAAGTAGTACTAAATAATTGCGACCCAGTAAGCAAATTTAAAGTGCCAGTTTTGAGATTAATATTACCAGCATTACCAGTTGCTTTAGAATTAATTACAGTTGCAATTACACTTCTACCGCTAAGAGTTGTATTGTCTGTAACATCAACATTAACATCGCCTGCAACGGCGCCAACCAGTCCCACTTCTGGTTTAAAACCTGCTGCAAGAACTCCACCTTGTGAAATATTTAGATTTCTAGCATTTACAGAAATACTACCACCTCCATCAGAACTGACTCTTGCTAATGCACCAGCAACAGACAAATCGCCTCGTTCTACCCCAGTAGGATAATTCAAGCTAAAAATATTACCAGTAGCGTCAGTATTAAGTGTTACTATTCCTGCTCGTGTTAATCCCCCCAACTCAATTCGACCACCCTCAGCAGTCAGTTGTCCTTTATCCACTGTGACATTGCCACCTACAAGTGCTAAGGTTTTACCAGAATTGACTTGTAGGTTAGATTCTTGCAATTGAATATTTCCAGAGTTTGTACCATATTGTAAACCTATAGGTACACCAATTGTTAGTAATGGCGCCGAATTGGTTGATGTTGTAGTGAATTCTGTACCATTTGCGAATTTAAGACCGTTGGCTGTACTAGCAACAAATGAACCGCCAATTTCTAACTTAGCATTTGAGCCAAATATAAATCCGCTCGGATTGATCAAAAATAGGTTTGCTGCTCCGTTAGCTTTAATTAAACCCTCAATATTAGAAATAGAATTACCTGTTACCCGACTAATTATATTTTCTATATTTGGTGAGTTGTTAAAAAATGCTGTACTGCCTGAAGGGATTGTAAACTGCTGAAAACTATGCATCAAGTTATTTCCAGCTTGGGTACCACCAGAAATAGTTGTGATGTTATTTTGGGTATCAACTTTAGATTGAATCGGAAGAGTGCTGTCGGGGATAATATCAGCTAAAACAAAATTTGCTTGAGCTAATACTCCCCATGCAACAAGTATCCCAAATACCGACTTCCAACAGTAAGCCTGTATTGATGACATTTTTAGAATTCCAATAAATTAGCTAAAACTAAAAATAGAGGTGTTATTAAGCGACAGTCTTAAAGATACACCAGATATCCCACTCAACGAAATTTCAGCAATTAAATCATTTTTGTAATTAAGTCCTAATGACCAACTACCTGAAGAACCCGATGAAATTGAGTAGTCTCTAACATTTCCAGTCAACTGTAACTTATCACCTTCTAACAATCTGAAATCTTGAATTTTAGCGTATCCATCCCCTAGATAATATACTCCATCAGTTTTGTCTCCTAAAACGAAAGTATCACTTCCTTTACCACCAGTCAATTCATCAAATTGACCACCTTGAAAAGATTTATACCAGCCATCAAGTAAGTCGTTACCATCACCACCAAAGAGTTTGTCGCTACCCCTTTCTCCATAAAGTAAGTCATTCCCGTTATCACCAAACGTTTGGTCGTTGCCATCACCACCAAAGATTTGGTCATTACCGTTAAGGCTCCTTAAAAAATCATTATCTTGAAGAGCGTAAATCTTATCATTCCCATTACCACCATCTATAGAATTTTGATTCAACGTACCGTACAAGACATAATTTTGAGCATCTCCATAGCTAGGAAGGGCAAAATTTGACTTTTGAGTATCGTATTTGCCGAAATCATTGATGTATTTAAAGATAGATGTGTTTATTTCATCGTAGAGAAAGTTTCTATAATAATCGATGTTAAACTGTGTTACATCTGTAAAGTCAACAACATTTTTTTGGTTTAACTGTACAATTACTTCTCCGACACCAAAACCTCCTCGAAGATGCGCTCCTGCAATAATGCCAGACAAAGTAAGGTCTACTTGTGTTAAGTTGGGGTCTTGATTTAGTACTGGTTGTCCGTTTGCATCACGCTCAAAGTCTGTACGGTCGGCGTTTAGTTTATAAAACTTAACTGTTTTGCTGTCTTGATTACTAGATAAAAACGTTGTGTCGAGAGTTGGAATATTTTTTTCACTTAGTACAGCATTTACGTAGCCATAGTTAGTAAAAAAAGATTCACGAATACCCGTTTCTTGTACAGCTGGACTATTCTTCCATGAATCTAAACTAGTGATTCCATTTTTCCCTAAAAACTCACCATCCCAGACATTATCAAATAGATTACTATCATTTTTATAATAATCTAGGTCTTGCATTAATATTTGTGTAAACTGGTATTTTCCTGTCGCCCCTGTAAAATTATTTACTGCCTTGTATTGTTCTGGGTCACCTGATGCTTTTCCCGATTCAAAGGCGCCTAACGCTTCTAGAAATTGTTCAAAATTACCTTTGGTCATGCACTCCTCCAATAGTCAAACAAATTTTACCTACAGCCCCGATATAACTATAGGTGGTAATACTTTGGAGTTATGCATTTATTCAGATATTTTCCTTGAAAATATTAATCTTAAATTTTTCGCATATTAAACAGCATGTTTTTTGTATATCACTCTAAAGGTAGATATATTTGATTATCTTTATCAAAATTACTGTAAAATGACTGCACAGGCGAGACACCTATGCTACGGCAACGCAGCAAAATTGATACGAGCGCTAAATTACAAAGGTTTCTGTTGTTTTGTAATTATCTAAAGAAACTTCGATATTAAAGCTTTCTCCAAAATCTCCTTCAAATCGGCTCAACTGTATATAGTTATCTTGTTCTCTAGCTTGTACTTCTTGAATAATTTCTCCTGAATCTAAAATGAGTGATAGTTTAATAGTGCTGGGTAAGTAAAGGTTTCCGCTAACAGGATGTAGCTGCACGCGAATACAAAGAAGTTGGTTATCTCCCCTATTCAAAGCAATTACTAGTACAAAAGAATTTAATTCTGTACCTAAATTTATCACTTTGGCTCGCTTTATGTTTTCTGCTTCTACTTCTTGTGAGTCTCTGAAGTTAAAATTAACGTTTAGAGAGGCGCCACCAATATTTGAATTTGGCCCTAAAAATGTTTCGATGCTTTCCCAAAAATTATCATGTACACCTTCTAGCCAGCGACTTAGGCTTACTGGTGCTGAGTTAAAATTTCGTTGGTATAAACCTTGGCGCCATCGTTGATTTTCGAGTAAGGCGCCCCAAGTTGTAAATGGAACTGCTAATCGAGGAAAAATAACAGTATCATTACTGAAGCGTTTTAGTAAATTTTCGGCGGTAGTGGTAGATAGTTCTGGTAATGAAGGTATAGCAGCTTTAACTTGTTCTTCTTTACAAAATTTGTAGTTAATCCAAAAAGCCCCAAAGTCTTTTGTTAAATACCGCGCGTCTATACAATATGTCCTATCTACAGGGTCATAGTCACCTTTTGATTTGAGTTGGGCATGAGTTGTATAACCCCAAAAGCGCACCCAGTCACCATCTGGGTTGACTTGCACTGCAAAATAATAATCTGCTGCCCAACTAGGAATATCTACCCATTCTTGAGGCACTTCTAACTCACTATCGTCTATTGCTTCGCTAGGTATTAATACAACTCGTCTTTCCTCCAACAAAATAGCAGTGCCATTTACAAATTCCCAAAAAGCTGGCGTATTACCAAAACTATACCAAACACTCGCTTGTATAGAATCGTCACCAGAAATCCAATCTAAAAAAGCGTGGAGACAAATTTGATTCATATAAGCACGCCAACGACTACTAGACGTAGCGTACACCTGGCTTTGCTGCCACGACTGCGCCTGAATTGCTGGTGTTATTTCTAATACCCATTCTCTTGGGTCTGCAAACGCGCTAGTCATTTTTATTCCTTTTACTTACTTTTTTATGTGTAAATTGTCATAACGGTTTTTTAAGTACTCTTCCAAAGCAATACTCATACCTTGTACTTGGTCGGAGTTTAGAGAATTATTCAATTGTAAATTTAAATCTTGGCGCCATTTTACTAATGCAGCTAGTAAAGATTCTCTGCTTTTGACTAGTCTACGAGATACTGTAGATTGACTCATTCCCAACTCTTGCATAATTTGTTGCTGTGTGAGTCCGTCTTGGTAGTAAAGCTTTAACATTTCTTGAGACGAGGCATCTAAAAGCTGTAAAGCGTTTGATAGCACAGTAGACATTTGAACTACTTGTCGTTCTCGGTCTTGGATGTTCTCTGTGGCTATCATATCAGCAAGAAGCGACTCACTAGATGGGTCAGGTAAATCTAGTGTTTCTGTTTCTTGTGAATTAACTACCGAAATATTTAGAGATTTTACAGATGGAAACAAATGCGCGCGTATATAAACAGCAGTTTGAGTCAACCACTTTTCAAGTGTTTCACTTTTACATTCTTTAGTGGGAAAACCTAGTTGTGTTCGTCGTTCGCGATTATAAAGGTCGGTAATTGCGGACCAAAGTTGACTATCTGGTTCTGGCAGTTTATTTGTACCAGATGTTTGATAAACGTATAATTCTTTAAAGCAAGTCCAAGCTAAACGGTGTTGAGCAATTGCAGTAGGTGGCAGTCCAGCTTGACTCAAAGCTTCTAAAACAATTTTTTTACTGATTTTACGTAACAGCGCCCAATTAGTACAAATATCTGCTTCTTTACGTTGACGTAAAATGTCTCTTAGCCGAGTAGACATTGACAGAACAGCATAATATTTTAAGCTCGAAGATTTTTCGGCATTAAAGTCTCTGAGAATGATTTCAACTTCTGCGTTTGCTATTTGGAAAAAATCAGCAACTACATACTGGCTGTTTGCGTATTTAGCAACTGTTTTTTCAGATGTCCAATAAAACGGTTCTTGTAAATATGCCTGTAGATGGTTTTTTGCAAGGCGATTAGTAGAATTTCTTTGCCAGTTTTTGTGCCAGTAAAGCGCCCAAAAGTTTTCTGAGTGAGCAACTTCTGGTACACGATTCAAGCAAGTTTGCATACTTCTACGTAATTTTGTATCAGTCAACCATCTGCTGAATCTGTTTGCTTCCAACTGGGCAAAGGTTGAAAACATTTCTGTCACATCTGAGCGAGGACGCATAAGCAATTTTGCCTTAAATCTATCTGCTGCTGATTGTTCAAGCTTAGAGTACCAAGAATTTTGAGCAATTTTTGCGTTTTTCATTCACAAGAGGGTTTTTCTTGCCGCTTCTAAAATAATTCGCTGTTCCGCACGTGCTATTGCATGGTGAGTTCTTAGTATTGCTTCGGGTTCAACAGAAATTGATGTTATACCCCATTGTACTAATTGGTCGATTATTTCTGGGTATAATACAGGCGCCTGACCACATATAGAACAAGGTATGTTGTACGAAC
Source organism: Calothrix sp. PCC 7716 (assembly GCF_019977735.1). Classification (GTDB taxonomy): domain Bacteria; phylum Cyanobacteriota; class Cyanobacteriia; order Cyanobacteriales; family Nostocaceae; genus Dulcicalothrix. The sequence goes on from NZ_AP025018.1 coordinate 5,161,144, forward strand.
GTGCTGTGTCAATTAATTGTTTTATCGCGCGCATTACGGCAGGATGACACTCGTTTAAGTTTCTTAATTGCTTAAATTCTCTATCGACTCCTAGCAAGAGTTGTGTTAAATCATTTGTACCAATTGCAATTCCTTGCACTCCAGCTTTTATATACTCTGGCAGCATGAATAATACGCTGGGGACTTCTGCCATTATCCACAGTTGGAATTGGGGTACGTGTGTAAGTCCAGATGATTCAACTTTTTGACGGCAAAATATAAATTCTTCGACGCTGCGAACAAAGGGTAGAATTAAACGCAGGTTATTAAATCCTGCTTGCTGAACTTGTGCTAAAATACTCAGCTCAAATTCAAATATATCTGGATTTTGCACATAGCTGAAGGTTCCACGTTCTCCTAAAGATTGTGATGTTGACGTTGCTTCTAATACGTTGAAGCATAAATCAAGTGACCGATAAAAAATGGGTCGAGGTGTAAATCCTTTGGCAAAGCTTATAATTTGCTCGCTCCAACGTGCATGAAATTCTATTCGTCGTTCTTGATTTTGTAAAATACTTAAGTTTTGTTCATTTAAAAAATATACAGCCATCAATTCGGAACGCAGCAACCCAACTCCATCAATGGGTAAGCTTTTAATTTGCTCTATTAAATGAGCTTGGCTTAAGTTAACCATTAATTGAGTTGAGGTAGGAGTCAGTGTAGAAAAATCTTGCTTTTGTTTCGATTTGGTTATTTCTGCCAAATCTTGGTCAGACGATATTGTGCTAAATTTGACTTTATTTATCTCACCATTATCACCATTAATAGTTAATTTATCACCATTTTTTATTAGTTCTGTAGCTTTATTTACGTTGACTACAGATGGTATTTCAAGCTCACGGGCTAAAATTGCGGGATGAGATGTCAAACCGCCAAATTCTGTTATTATCCCTTTACAGTTCCGCATTAAAGGTAACCAATCTATACTGATTGAACTCGCAACTAAAATAGTATCTGATGGTAATTTTTGCGGTTTTTCTTGAAAGTTTGTGATTACATATGCTGTTCCTGTGACTTGACCGGATGAGGCGCCTAGTCCTTTAATAACTTGTTGTGGCGAGTTAGTAGAAGCTATATATTCACCAGATGTGACCTGCGTTAAATATAGTGTTTCGTTATTTTTTGTTATATTCCACTTGTAACTAAAGCTTGTACCGAATTCCTTTTTTAGTTGGTTCGCAAGTTTTAATAACTCTTGTAACTCAGTTTGAGAAAGTGCAAATTTTTGTTGTTCTGATAGGTCTAATAAGCAACTAAATAAACAACTCGATTCAGATTCAATTATACTATTCGTCTGAGCTAAAAATCCCTGAGAGTAATCTTTGATTTTATATGCTAATATTTTATCACCTAATGATTTTTGAATAATTACGCCATCAGGCTTAATTTTATAATAATCTCCATTTACTTCTCCACTCTCAATTGCATTTCCTAATCCCCAATTAGCTTGTACTTCCAAACCAGAAGAATTTGCAACTAATAACCCACTCTTTGTTGCGTCCCACAACGGTTGTACCAATATACCAAAATTTACTTGCCCCAGATGAATTCCTTTTTTTTTACAATATAATAAGCTACGAGCGCGAAATAATTGACTCCATGAGCGCTTTAGTGCTAAAGCAATTTCTGTGGTATTACACCAACAAACTTGTGATTCTAAAAGTTCAGAGAAATCCTCTGTTTCTGAATTAGTATAATTTGTTCCAACGGTTGGACTAAATATCAAACAATTTGCTTGCCATTGACTTGCTGCATCAAATATTAGCTTAACCCATGTGGATGGTACATTCGCAATCATTATTTCCTGACGCAAACTACTAGCGACCTGCTGTAACTGGCGCCAGTTGGTAATATCTAGGTGTAGTTCGGAATAGGGTAAGTCGGTGATAAGAGCTTCTGTATCGAGATTTAAAAGAAACTCGCGTGTTACATCCGCAGCTATAACAAAACCAGGCGCCACTGGGTAACGAAGTTGCAGCAAGCGACCCAAGTTAAACGCCTTATCACCAACTTGAGTAAGGTCTTGCTGTTCTATTTGATTAAGCCAATAAAGTCTTTCCACTCAAGTAGTTTGTTTATTGTTGATTCGCGTTTGCAGCCTGACAATTCAATCGAATAATAAAAGTGCTTTTGTGAATATTTCTTCTCCATTTCGAGTTTGAAGTATAGCTTTGACTAATTCTACAAAGTTACCGTCTGCTTTATCGTCTGCTTCAATGGTTTTAGTTGCAGCATAAAAGCTAACATCATCCATTTTTAATTCATTTGTTACACCTGTTTGGAACTCACGTTTTTTATTATCCCAAGAAAGAGATTTGGCGCGTAATGTAAATTGAAACCATACTATCTCTGAATCTTTAAGTTCAAAGAAAATATCAAAGTAAGGTTCTTCTCCTTGATACCAAATTCGCTGTATGCCCTCTTGATTAGGTTTTTTCAGGAGTTTCTGCTCAATTTTGTGTAAAGAAGCTCCTAGCGATTCTATTTCATTGCGACTTAACACTTTATTACTGTTTTGCATCTTGACATTTTCCGTATGAGTAGCATTTGATTTTATAGAAATAATTATTATTTATATGTATGAAAATAATACAAATATAATCATTTACTTATTTATATTAAATCAATCAGCATTTATATTGAAGATTGGGTATAAATTTTACCACTATCAACCGAAAGTATTTGTGATGAATTTAACCACTGTGAATCAAAAGACCCTAAATGGGTAGTAGTAATCAGAGTTTGAAAACGGTCTTGAATTGCATCAAGCAATTGATTCTGTCTTGACGGGTCAAGTTCTGCTAAAACGTCATCAAGTAGTAGTAAGGGAGGTTCCCCAACAACTTCTTCAATTAATTGTAACTCTGCCAACTTAAGCGCTAGAACTAGCGTTCGCTGTTGACCTTGCGAACCGTACTGACGAGCAGGTGTTTGATTGATTGTTAATTCTACTTCGTCACGATGAGGCCCGACAAGGGTAGTTCCTTGACGTAGTTCTGGTATTACACGTTGTTGAATTTTATCTATAAAGGCTTGCTGAACTTGTTCTGATTGATTTTCAACAGTTTGTACATTTGGAGCATATTTGATTTCTAGAACTTCAGTACTGCCGCTAATACTAGCGTGCCATTTAGCGGCAATAGGCGCCAAACGTTGTATTGCTCTTTCGCGTCTTCTAATTACCCTAGTTCCTGTTGTAACAAGTTGTGCATCCCATATACCCAATTGTTCTGAGTAAGTAGTGCTGAGTGCTGAGTGCTGGGTGCTGGGTGCTGAGTGCTGGGTGCTGAGTGCTGAGTGGGGAGTGGGGAGTGGGGAGTTGGTTGTGTCGGTGCGGGTGGTGGTGGCGATGTTTTTTAGAAAAGCGTTGCGTTGACGTAATACTTGGTTGTATTGCTGTAGTATGTAGGCGTAAACTGGTTCTAGTTGTACTAACAATGTATCAAGCCAGTGGCGCCGACCTTCAGGGCCACCACGAACTAATTCTAAATCTAAGCTTGAAAATTCAACGGCGTTAAGAACACCAAGAAAATCGGTTTGGCGCCGTAGATTTTCTCCGTTCAAGTTGACAGTACGGCGCCCGTTACGACGCAAAGTTAAAGCTAGGTCACTAACGCCTGTTTGCCGCTTTAAACTAGCTTTAATTTGAGCAATTTCTTCTCCATCACAAACTAATTCCTTATCGCGTGCCATTCGGTGACTTCGCAAAGTCGCCAGTAGTTCTACAGCTTCCAACAAATTTGACTTTCCCTGAGCATTATTACCTAATAAAATAGTTTTAGGAGCAGTAAAATCTATGTACTGCTCCCGATAATTACGAAATGCCCTAAGTTGGATAGATTGGAGAAACATAAAACAAAGTTGGGAGTTAGGAGTTAGGAGTTAGGAGTTAGGAGTTAGAATTCAGAATTCAGAATTCAGAATTCAGAATTCAGCACTCAGCACTGAGCACTCAGCACTCATAACTCTTAACTGATTTAGACGTTTTTCTTGCCAATGAGACGGAAGAAAATTTTCTCAGCTTCAATCCAAACGAACATCAGCGCACTAAATCCTACACATACTAACAACTCAGTCCTGTTTAGGACATGGGTACCAAAGAAATCGCGTAGTGGTGGAACGTAAACTAACATTAGCTGCAAGATAGAGGTTACTACTACTGCTGCTAATACGTAAGGGTTTGATAGTGGGTTGACTTCAATAGTTAAGCGGTTGTTGGAACGAATTGCAATAGCATGACCCATTTGAGCTAGACACAATGTTGTAAATACCATTGTTTTCCAAGTATCTGGGTTGCCTTGGTACCCCGGAGCGTGAGTATATTGATATGCCCATACCATCATTGTAATAGTAATAATTGCGAATACTATTCCAATGCGAATCATGTAAGCTCCCAAACCGCGTGCGAATATGCTTTCACGTGGGCTAAATGGTGGACGCTTCATTACATCTGGTTCAGGGGGTTCAACAGCTAGTGCCAAAGCGGGCAAACCGTCTGTAACCAAATTCATCCATAAAATTTGTAGTGGGTCTAATGGTACGCCTCCTAAACCAAGTAGCGGCGCCGCTGCGACAGTAATGACTTCTCCGATATTACTACCCAGAATATATTTGATAAATCTACGGATGTTCGTGTAAACTACACGACCTTCTTTTGTGGCAGCAACGATGGTAGCAAAGTTGTCATCAAGCAAAACCATGTCGCTGGCTTCTTTACTAACGTCGGTACCAGTAATACCCATTGCAATACCGATGTCAGCTTGTTTGAGTGCAGGAGCATCGTTAACCCCGTCTCCTGTCATTGCTACAAAACGACCACGCCGTTGTAACGCTTGTACTATTCGTAATTTATGCTCAGGCGCCACTCGTGCGTAAATGCTTACCAGGTCTACTTGCTGCTCAAGTTCCTGGTCGCTCATTTTTTGGAGTTCCTGCCCAATTAAAACTCTGTCGTTACTACCATCAGCAATACCTAAATCTTTAGCTATTGCGCGTGCTGTTAATTGGTGGTCACCTGTAATCATTACAGGACGAATGCCAGCTTCGCGAGATTCGTGTACGGCAGCGCGAACTTCTGGACGTGGTGCATCCAGCATTCCCACTAAACCAAGCCATACTAATTCCTGTTCAGAAGTTTCATCAGAATTTTCGGGTGGTATTTCAGTTAATGGCTTGTAAGCAAAACCTAGTACACGTAAACCATTGCTCGCCATGTTGTCGTTTTGAGCGAGAATTACTTTACGTATATCATCAGTTAAAAGGATAGAGTGTTTACCATTGTCTATTTCATTACAGCGAGCTAATATCAGTTCGGGTGAACCTTTGGTAAACATCAAATATTGTTCTTGACGTACCCGGTCTTTTAACACTGGGTCAATACTGTTCGCTAATAAGCCTGTATCAACTGGTTCCACTTTGGTAATAACACTCATCCGCTTGCGTTCGGATGAAAACGGAAATTCGCCGACACGAGGCAGTTTGCTTTCCCACTGGTCTTTTTCTATGCCGCCTTTTCCCGCTAACGTTACTAAGGCGCCTTCGGTAGGGTCACCTAAAATTTTCCAGTCACCTTTATCGTTTTGTAAATCTGAGTCATTACAAACAGCACAAGCGACTAACAAAGCAGAAATTTCTGGATTTTGTTCGCTCGTTACGGTTTTTCCATTTAAACTAAACTCACCTTGTGGTGCATAACCATTTCCTGTCACCCCAAATAACTGATTGTTAGTGAAGATTTGCTGCACCACCATTTTATTTTGGGTGAGGGTACCAGTTTTATCTGAGCAAATCGTTGTCACCGAACCAAGAGTTTCTACCGCTGGCAACTTACGAATCAAAGCTTTTTGCCTGACCATGCGCTGAGTTCCCAACGCTAAGGTAACAGTAATAACAGCGGGTAGACCTTCTGGTACAACAGCTACAGCCATTGATAACGAAACTTCTACAAGCTCTCTAAAGGTGTTTAGCAGTTTGTTTCCAGTCACACCAGAACTTATAGCTTGAAACATCCCAGCCGCAATTACTAGAGCAACTAGAACCAAAGAGCCAGTAACAAGTACATTACCCAATTGAGCCATGCGCTGTTGTAGTGGTGTCGGTTCGCTTTCAACGGACTGCAACATCTGGGCAATTTTTCCCAACTCGGTTTTCATACCCGTGTTGGTAACGACAATTTTGCCCCGTCCATTTACTACTTCGGTTCCTTGGAAGACTAAATTAATCCTATCGCCCAAAGCAGTTTCTTCTGGCAACGTTAAATCTGACCGCTTGTTAACAGCTTCAGCTTCTCCCGTCAGCGCTGATTCTCGAATTTGCAGGTTTGATTGTTCAATTATTCGCCCGTCTGCAGCTAACTGCACGCCTGCTTCGACTAGCATTACATCACCAGGCACTAAATCCTTTCCTGCAATCTCTACTTGTTTGCCGTTGCGGATAACTCGAACATTTGGAGAAGATAATTTTTTTAAGGCTGCAAGTGCTTGTTCCGCGCGGCTTTCTTGTACATAACCGAGAATCCCGTTCAAAATAACGATTGCTAAAATGGCAATTGTATCTTTAAAGGGTAATTCGCCCGGTTTGAGTTCTCCCGCACGCCAAGACAGAAAATCTAGAATCCCAGAAATGAAAGCCACCCCAATCAACATCAACAGCATGATGTTTTTGAACTGGTCTATCAAAATTTCCCAGGAACTGCGACCACCAGACTCTTCTAACTCGTTCGATCCATATTTCTGTAAACGCTGTTGAACTTCTTCTGGCGTTAAGCCCTTGTCTGCGCTAGTTGACAGTTGTTGTATTGCTAATTTCGGTTCTAAACTATGCCACACGGCATTATCAGGCAGAGAATGAGCAGACATCGTATTAAGTACTAAGGATTTAGTTACAAATTTCAATCATAATTTAGATATGGTTAGGAAACCATTGACTAAGCTTACACGCTTTGTTGTTATAGATATACATCTATATAAGTACTACACAAGTAATACTATATAAGTGTTATTAACATCTCATAGGCACGTTTTTCCTCATCCCTAAGTAATATTGACTTTGATAGAGTAATTTGTAACACATAATTTACCATCATAAGAGTAAATACTGTCTGAAATTGTGCATGAATGAGATAAGGCAAATAAGCTTCAGGCAAATCAAAGCGTTGGACAAATAAGTTTAGTATGAGTTACGCACTTGATAATTTGAATAATCTAACTACGGGTAAGATGTTTGGGCAACGAACAATTAGGCCACTTTGTGCAGCCTCGATTTATGGCATCGCCTTCATCAAGGATACACTTATTGCGATTGACCAAAGAAAGGGATTTTTACTAGAAATCAACCCTTATACAGATAACACTAAGGTACTGAATCCACATCAGGTGCGTGAATTTACCGGGGTAACAGGCATTGCTCTCTGCTCAGATACGCTATGGGTAGTGCGAGATAATAGTGTTTATTTATGCAAGCTCCACTCCTTGGGTTTAGAGCATTTCATCACGTTACCTTATCCTGCTGATGGCATAGCTGTATGGGGGTCAACCATTTACGTAAGCTGTCAAAAACTGGGTGGAATTCTCATTTTTGACCGTAACACACGCAAACAAATTACACACTTTTACGCGCCCGGAGTCGGAGTAGAAAATTTAGCAGTATGTGAAGATACGCTTTGGGTTTGCGACCGTACCGAACAAACCGTTTATGCTCTCGACCGCGCAACAGGAGAAATTCAGTTTAATGTTCTTACACCGTTTGATTCTCCTACAGGCATAGCTATCCACACAGACGAAAACGGCTCAAGTAATATTTATGTTGCTTATGCATCAGATGAGCCTTACGTGCGCGATAATCCTAACGCCGACCCAAACTATGAGGTTGCATATCGTGACCGGACGTTTGTTCATAAGTTACAATATCATTACGACCCAGAAAAGCGTGTTGCTTTATCGAACGGATATCGCATAGAAATGTCTTATGTTGAGGAAGTGGCGCCTCTCGAAGAAATTTATTTGCCCACTTTAGAATGGCATATTGCTTTACCCAGCGATACCGACCGTCAAAAAGTCGTTAGTGTTGAACCAATTGGGCTGCCTTTTAGCGAACAAACCGTTGAAGGACAGCGAGTTGCGGTTTTTAAATTTGACGCCCTTACCCCAGGTGAACGCCATGTTCTAGGTTGGAAGGCAATTGTGGAAGTGCGTGGCATTAAATACCGCATTACTCCGCGCGATGTCGAAAATATTCCTGAACTGCCCGAAGAATTCAAAACGCGCTATCTCGTAGACAACGATGACTTGGCAATGGATACGGGTATAGTTATTCGCGCTGCACAAGACGCTGTTGGCACAGAAACTAACATTTTACGGAAAATGTATAACATCCGTAATTATGTGTATGACCAGCTTTCATACGGTATAAAACCTTATATCGACTCTCCTGATGTTGTACTTGAACGTGGTGTAGGTTCGTGTGGTGAGTACGTAGGAGTTTTACTCGCACTATGTCGTTTGAATGGCATAGCTTGCCGTACAGTTGGACGCTATAAATGTCCTGCATTTGCCGAACATCAAAATGTTCCTTTACAACCTGACTTTAATCACGTCTGGTTAGAATTTTATATCCCTGGCTTCGGTTGGTTGCCAATGGAGTCTAACCCTGATGACTTAGGATATTATAGCGCTCATCCAACCCGATTTTTCATGGGTCTATGCTGGTACCATATCGAAATCGGTAAGGGTATTTCATTTGAAAGCTTGTTTAGTAAAGGTGTACGCCTAACAAAAGAAGATATTTCAATCGGTGAGCTAGCTATTAATCACATTCGCTTTACTATTCTTGATGAGTTGCCACCTCAAAAGTAATAAGTGAAAAGTGCTGAGTTCTGAGTAGAGATGCAAGGTAAATTGCGTCTCTACAATTAGTTTTACAAATAATTCATCGTTTTATAGTAAAGCTTTATTCAAGCTTGATTAATCTCGGTATATTCATAGATTACCTTGTAAATTATCACGCACTAAATTTAGTCACTCATATAAAAACAGTGAGATGCTTAAGTAAAATTATTTAATTATAATTAGGTAATATTATCGATTAACAGTAAATGCTATTAAGTAAAATGTATCAGTAAATCTATTGAAAATGCATAAATATTATTTGTTGAACTAGCGGTAATTGACATTGCATAAAAGATAAAAATTAAGATAAAAATATAAATATTAAATTTTATTTTATATCTACTATTAAATGACACTCGGCACAAGAGGCGACATGTCACGTCTTTACATTCAGCACTATATATTAGCGGTGAAAGCAAGTGAGCAATTTAATAAATCCCTACTATACAAGCCTTCCTGAAAAGCAAAACATATATCAACATTTGCTACATTTTGTGCAAGTTGAGTCACCAAGTCAGATGCTTGTACGTTTTAAAGCACTTTTTATAAATGGTTTTGATTATCCAGAATCAGAGATATTATTGGCTTTAGATAAAATTACTATGTCTGAAACCGCTGAACATGAGTTTAATTTTTTTCTTAATCGTTGCTGCCATATTTTGATTAATCGCTGGCACATGCAGCCACAAATACATAGTTTTATCCCCGATTTAATTACCTTATTTCAATCTTCACCTTCTCGTCATAAAATTATTAGTATTCGCGAAAAGGCAATTCGGCGCCTACACATGTTAGTAAAAAATTTTCTCCAAAGTGAGCAATATATTGCTTTGCGCCGATTAACACAAGTAATTTCACATAATCAAACACAGCGCAATGTTCATCAACCCCTAGCAACGTTAATGCGACGCTACCCATATTTATATGAGCATTGTTTACTAACAGAAGACTCAACAATTGAACATAAGTGGACTGTTAAAAAAATCAAAGCTGAAGTTCAAAAAGACTTTGAGCTTGATTTATCGCGTTATGTTACTTGGAAAGTTCGTTGCCATCAAGCTTCACAAATCGATAAAAATGATAATACAAGTAAACTATTTTTGCCCGTTGATAATCCGACTTTATTAAGTGAAGCAAATTTAAACGCTGCTCTCACACAATTTATGGGTAGAGTTGAGGGTGATTACACTTATCAAGAATTAGCACGACGATTTTTAAATTATACTCAAGCTTCTTGTTATGGCGCCTTTAAAGATGACTTATATGAATATCTTACTTCTGGCATTGATAAAGAATATGGCAAGCTACAATTTAATCACCGTTTGTATAAACTATTACAAAACACTTTAATAGATACCAACGACCAAAAAATGAACGAATTCTTATTAGTTCGTACCTGCAGTCAATTACTAAACTTTTTAGTTGTAGAAAGTGCAACATCACCCCAGCATTTTACTTTTATTGATTTAATTGCTAACCAAGGTACCCTTATTACAACAGGATTGTTACTCAAAATTGTGTTGATTTGTAGTAAAGTCAAACCTTATTTAACAAAACGATTTGCAATTTTGTTTAATCATTATGAGTCAGCGACGACAAACGGTATAGTTTGGCTTGTAGAAATGCTCGAACAGTTGAATATTGCCTACAGTATTCATTTCGGAAATGTAGACATTTCATACTTTAATCAAATAAAAACTAAATACTAGTACTACAATATATTTATACTATTTTTTTAGGTACACTGGAGAATTGGCAAATTGAGTTAAACGGGCAAAAACGACAGTGGTAGCCTGGGTTTGGTGGGAATATTGTGTTAAAGAACTGTGATTTTTGCTGATATTTTTCGATGTCTTGCTGGTGTTTAATAGCTATATTTGCCAGTTCTTGCTCAATTTTATCTAATTCGCTGTCAGAAATTACGATTAGCTCAGATTTTTTGCCAACTTCTAAATTATAAAACGAAGCTATAGCTTGATATTCAGGGTATAAATATCGTGCTGCGACTAAATAAACTAACGCTTGTCGGCGGTCAAATGGAGATTTGCCTGTCTTAAAGTCTAAAATATGTAGAGTCCGTAGTGATGCAGGTTGATGTTGGATATTTATGTCACCTTCTATAAAAACACAGTCCATTGCTGCGTATAACCTAAAACGGTAATCTTGTTTTTCTACGGCAATTGGTTTGGGAAAACCTTCATCACCCCGCGTTAACTGGATTATTTGCTTATTATATAGTAATGGTGAACTATGATAGTTTTTTAAGATTTGCAACACCCGTTGTTGAACTTCTGTAGTTGTATAATTTAATTTCAGTAGTTGTGCGACTTTTTCAACGCCGTCATCTCGCTTTAGAAGATGTGGGTTGTGATGAAATTCATATACTCCTTTTTGCGCTAACAGACCTATACGCTGTGATGGAGTTGCGCTTTTTAATAAAGCTTTTACTTGTGGTTCGTGCTGACGTGCTTTAATAAACCCCCTTCGCATTTGGCAATGCAAACGTTGTTGTCCTGCTGCCGGGACAACTAATGACCAAAGATGATAGCTTATGAATGGTCGATGGGTTAACATTGTTCGAGTCGAATAATACCTTGATGTAAAATTTGACACCAACTTCATTCAAATGAAATTTGGCGCCTCAGCGACAAAAAATTGCTTTTCTTTATTAAAAACGGTGCTTTCAACAGCTATATTGATAAAGCCTATACTTAAGCCAAATTAATTTTGGTTATTTGGTATACTACTTAAGTGCAATTTAGCTTAATCAACCAGCGGTAGCGAGCGGAAACAATGCAACAGCAACAGCCACAACAGTACTTTGTTTACTATTGTGGCAAATATAAAAGCTATGTTGTATACCAATTGATGAGTTTTTTATCAGATGTCCTTTAACCGCAATTCGCCATAATCCTGTGATATGTAGCGTTATACGTTCGACTGACCTAGCTTTAACCTTAATAAAACGCTAAAAAAGTAAACAAAATGAAAACTATTGCCAACCTACTAACATCTTTACTAATAGCGTTCTGGGTAATTGCGATTGCTATTGTTGCCGTCCAAAACGCTGAACCTGTATCTTTAAGATTTCTGTCTTACCAGTCGATTCAAATACCTTTCGGCTTACTATTGGCGTTTAGTGCTGGTATTGGAATTATTAGTATGGCTCTTTTAATACCAGTATGGGGTCTTAGCGGTTCTGTTCGAGGGAATTCGGTCTCTGATGATGACCCGGAGTTTTTTACTGATGAATATTAAGTAAAAAAAAGAAGGACAGGCAGGATGCCTATCCTACAAGAGGTGATATTATCGCTGTAAACTGCGTGGGTCTAGGGCATCACGTAAACCATCTCCCAGTAAGTTAAATGCAAGTACAGTCAAAATAATCAACAGTGCAGGTGGTATTATCAACCAGGGCTGTAGCACTATAATCGAAGCGTTTGAGGCTAACGATAACATGTTACCCCAAGAGGCATCTGGTTGTTGAATGCCTAAACCAATCAAACTTAATACCGATTCTGCCTCAATAAAACTAGGAATTGAAAGAGTCGCTGCAATAATTATATAAGTCGCTGTTTGGGGTAGAATATGGCGCAAAATAATGTATATAGGTTTACCTCCCATTGCCCGTGCAGCTTGAACAAATTCGCGCTCTTTAATTGATAATACTTGACCGCGAATTACCCGCGCCAAACCAGCCCAACGAACAAACGAGGTAATAACGATGATAAGTAAGAACCGCTCAGTGCTACTTAGTCCGGGGGGTAGTACTGCCGCAAGAGCAATTAATAAATAAGTTGTGGGAATTGTCATTAGCACTTCAACAAATCGCATAATAGTGCTGTCTGTCCAACCAGCAAAGTAGCCAGAAATACCACCAACTAACATACCGATAGGAAAAGAAATTGCAACCCCAACAATTCCTATAAATAAGCTGATACGACCACCGTGCAAAAGACGACTAAATTGGTCGCGACCTTGGTCATCAGTTCCCAAAATATTTACTCTTCCGTCACCATCCGCACCAAATAAGTGCAAGTTGAGAGTGATACCTGGCAGAATATCAACTTCTTGCCATGAAGGTGGTAATGGTAAACTTACCTGAAATAGCTTATATTCAGGCCCAGCAGTAAATAGTCGAATCGGCGAGGGTTTTGTATAATCTACGATAATTTCGCGTTTGCCCGTATTCAAATCGGTCTTTCCCTGCGTCGTTGGGTAAACGTGAGGACCAATAAATCTTCCTCCATCGCGCGTTTGATAATAAATCTTAGTGGGTGGAAGCAATGAACCGTTTGCTTGTGCTTCATTCGGTCTATATGGAGCAAAAAAGTCTGCTCCAATTACCGATACATAGAAAATTATCAATAGTATTGCCCCAAACCTTGCCAAAGGGTTTTTCTTTAAACGTTGCCACCAATTCATAGTCAGTTTACGTAAATTGTCAAGACCTAATAGTTATAAGTTAATTGTTTATCGTCAACGTTGTGGGGCAAAATGTCAATCTTTACAAAGTGCTGACTAGAAGTGCTGAGTGCTGAGTAGAAAGTGCTGAGTGCTGAGTTTTTTACTCCTAACTCCTAACTCCTAACTCTACTCAGCACTCAGCACTCAGCACTCAGCACTCAGCACTCAGCACTTTTAACTAACAAGGTATAACTTTTCTTCAATTTGGCGCTCGTGTTCGACGACAAAGACGTTGGAGTATAGATTAGCTATGATTTGTTTACCCTGTTGGGTTAAAGACAAGTAGCGTAAACCGTCTTGGATATAAGGAAACACACCGTTCCAGTAGAACTTGGCGTAGTTTTTACGTAAATCCGCAGGTGTTTTATACCCTAATACCTTATTCATTCCTGTTTCTTCAAATTCGTAGAACAATGAAGTGATTTTATTTAGGTAACGAGGGTCACTTAATTGTCCAATTAAATCAGCTGCACGTACCAACCCCGCAAAACACTGGGTTCCTTGACTGTCTTCTTTTGCAGGTACTGGAAAGCGAGTTAATTCAATGTTGCTTTTGATAACTTCTGAGTCAATAAGTTTATGACCACCGAATCGCTCATCAATAAACAGTTTTGCTCGGTCTACATGATAAGGTGTCAGACTTGCGTCAGAGGCGCCAGGTGGTAAAGGAATCATTTTTCCTTCTTTGCCTGTAGAATATAAGCCATCAATTTCTTTGTCTTGACGGCATACCCCCTTGACATAGCCAATATCATGACATAGTAACGAAATAATACAGTGTAGCCAGTCTTCGCTCGATACTCCTCCCTCACGGATATGCTTACCACGAAGAATCTCTTGCCCAACTAGGGTTACTAAAATAGAATGTTCGACATTGTGATAAAGAGCATCACTGTTGGCAATGTTCTCTAACGCCATATTGCCAGCCCAAGCGATAATATCTTGATAATCTGTTTTTAGACAGCCGTAAGTACGTCTATATCCTTCACGAATCTGCTTTACAAACGCATCAATTAAAATTTCTGTTGTATTAAACATATTGGTATGAATCTAGATACTATGTATTAATGGGTTTTCTTAATCAATCTATTGAGACATAGTTTGATTAATTAAGGGTTATACAGATTTTTCCCAGAATTTGTTCGTAGCTACCATCACTATTCATTAAATTGCCCGAATCGCTTGCATAGACAAGAAAAGTTTTTCTGCCCTTATCACAGGATATGCTATGCCTTTAGGTAGATGCAAAGATTATAAGATTAATGGGCTATATATTTAGGCGCCTTCAAAGAGCAACGCTTACTACGCTAACTCTGTATAATACATAATAACTATTAAACTTAGTTGGTAAAGCATGAGCTTTGAGAAACCGGGTTTCTTTGTCTTAATCTGTAATGAGAACGAGAATTTGGGCTAGAAACCCGGTTTCTTTGCTGGACAAATTTAAGTAACCTATCATAGTTATTATTTTTTCACATCAACTCGTTATGGTGCAGTGATTTGACAATGATTTGATGGTGATTAAGGCATTGTCAAGAATGTGATGTGCTTCGCATGATTAAAAATCATGCTATCGGGTGACGCATTCTACAGGCAGAAGTCAAATTTGTGCGGCATAGTTAAGATATAGTAATTGTTTGAAAACTTTCTTAAACAAAACTGCGTAAATTCAACTTGGTCATACTGGAGGCATTAATTGTGGGGGAAGAAAGTTTTTCTGAGTTGGAAGTACGGAAACCAATATCGGTTGATGAGGAAGATTGGCATTCGGAACCACCAAGACCAAAACGGGGATGGTTGACTCCATTGATGCTTGGTTTGGGAATGGGAATAATTATTGCCCTAGGAGGAATACGAGCATTTAGCCAGCGTCCGGGTGCTATGCCACAAGCTAAACAGGTAGCAGCGTCAACTAGTGTGGCGCCAAGTATGACTGTGACTCTTGCACAAGCTGAAACAACTCGAATTGCTCGTACCTTACCAGTAACGGGAAACATTGCCGCACGAGACTTGACGCCAGTATTGCCACAAAGTAATGGTTTACAAGTTAAGCAAGTGTTGGTAGATATTGGTGATTTTGTAAAAGCAGGTCAAGTCATGGCAGTACTTGATAACTCAGTCATACAAGACCAAATTCGCCAAGCAAGAGCAGATATTGAATCAAGACAGGCAGATGTTTCATCGAAGCAAGCTGATGTAATATCAAGGCAAGCAGCAGTTGAAGCAGCACAAGCGGCAGTCGCATCAGCACAAGCAGTTGTACAGCAAAGACAAGCTGATTTAGGACAAACGCGAGCAAGATTAAATGACGCACAACGAAATGTTACCCGTAATCAACAACTTTTCGCTCAAGGCGCCATTAGTCGTCAAACGTTAGACACCTTAGAAACTACCTTGGCTACAGCGCGTGAAGCAGTACGTCAAGCTGAGGCAAATATACGTAATGCTCAAGCAAACGTTGCCACTGCACAAGCAAACGTCGGTAGCGCAACTGCAGCGGTTCGCATTGCTGAAGCTGGAACGTCGAGTGCAATTGCTAGTGTTAGGAGTAATAATGCTAGATTAGAGCAAATCAAAACGCAGCTAAGTCAAACTGTTGTTCGGGCGCCCGTTTCAGGATATATAGCAGAGAAACTAGTCCGTGTGGGTGATGTGACGGGAGTTCCACCACAAAGTCAAATTGGTACTGTAGTTGGTGGCTCACAAAAGCTATTTTCTATTATTCAAGACGGCAAATTAGAATTACAAGCGCAAGTGCCAGAGGTTCAGTTACCTCAAGTTAGAATTGGCGCTTCGGTACAAGTAACTTCAGACCGCGATAACCGAGTTCGTTTAATTGGCACAGTTAGAGAAATTGAGCCAGTGGTAAACCAACAGCGACGCGAAGCAACCGTAAGAATAGACTTGCCACCCACAAAGAAGCTCAAACCAGGAATGTTCGCGACTGGTGCAATTAACACATCAACTGCTATTGGTGTTGCAGTCCCACAAAGAGCTGTTCAACCACAATCTGATGGCAGTGCGATTGTATTCATTCTAATGGGTGAAGACAAAGTAAAAGCTCAGAAAGTACAAGTGGGAGAAATACTCAATAATAACCGTATTGAAATTAAAGACGGTTTGAAAGTAGGTGACAAAGTGGTCATCGATGGCGCCGGTTATATCAAAGATGGTGACACAGTTAGAGTGGCAACTAACTCATAAAGACGTGATAAATCACGTCTCTACATTCCTAATTCCTAACTCCTAACTTAATTTAATGTCATTTAATATTTCAGCTTGGTCGATTAAAAAACCAGTCCCGACCATAATTTTATTTATAATTTTGACCTTAATTGGTTGGTATTCATTCACCACTTTGGGAATAGATATTAACCCGAATATTGACGTTCCGACAGTTTCGGTGACAGTAACACAACCTGGTGCTGGGCCTGCCGAACTGGAATCACAAGTTACTAAAAAAGTAGAAGATGCCGTTGCTTCTTTAGGTAATATCGACGAGTTACGCTCGACAGTCACTGATGGTTCTAGCGTTACAACGATTAATTTTGTTTTAGGTACAAACACTGACCGTGCAACAAATGATGTTCGTAACGCAATTGCCCAAATACGACAAAATTTACCCCAAGATGTTAATGACCCAATCGTAAGACGGTTGGAATTTTCTGGTGGTCCAATTATGACCTACGCGGTAACATCAGAATCTCGTTCGGTCGAAGACTTGAGTAATTTAGTTGACCAAACAATTAGCCGTGCGCTTTTGGGTGTTCGTGGAGTTGCTCAAATTAACCGTGTTGGAGGAGTAGATAGGGAAGTACGTGTAAACTTAGACCCAGAAAGATTACAGTCTTTGGGTATTACTGCTACTCAAGTAAACGACCAAATTCGAGCGTTCAACATTAATTTACCTGGAGGACGTGCTGAAGTTGGTGGTAGCGAGCAAAGTATTCGCACCCTTGGTAGTGCCGAAAGTGTTTCTGCTCTAAAAAACTATGAAATTGTCTTGCCTGGGGGAGGAAGTGTACCTTTAGCTTCTTTGGGAAATATAGATGATAGTTTTGGCGATGTTCGTCAAGCAGCAAAATTAAATAATAAACCCGTTGTTGCTTTTCAAGTGTTGCGAAGTACGGGTAGCGTTATGGTGACTGTTGAAGAAGGAGTAAAGCAAGCAGTCGCACAACTACAAAAAACTCTGCCTAAAGATGTCAAACTTGAGCTAATTTTTACACGTGCTACGTTTGTTAGGCAGTCTTACGAAAGCACCATTGATGAATTAATTCAAGCGTCAGTACTGGCGGTAATAGTAATTTTATTGTTTTTACGTGATTGGCGCGCGACATTAATTACTGCTGTGGCATTGCCTTTATCGATGATACCGACTTTTGCTGTACAGCAAGCGTTAGGTTACACGCTTAACAATATGACATTGTTAGGGTTAGCTTTGGCAGTGGGTAACTTAGTCGATGACGCGGTAGTAGAAATTGAAAATATGGAACGGCACATGGCGATGGGCAAAACGCCAATGAAAGCTGCTTTCGACTCCTCTGCTGAAGTCGGGTTAGCTGCAATTGCATCGGGTGCTACAATCATTGCCGTATTTTTACCTGTTGCCTTTATGGGAGGGGTTCCAGGTCAATTTTTCCAACCATTTGGTGTTACTGTTGCCGTTTCTACTCTTTTTTCTACCTTAGTAGCGCGCATGGTTACTCCTATGATGGGCGCCTATTTACTCAAAGATAAGCACGAAGGTCAAAATGCAGAAGGTAGAGATGCAGTTCGTGTGTCTAATTTAAATCGTGGTAAGGGGCGCCGTTTTAAACCTTATGCCTCACTGTTAAAATGGTCGTTACGCCATCGCATCATTACAATTGGCATCGCGGTTGGATTCTTTATAGCTTCTTTAATGCTTGTACCGCTTATTCCTAAAGGGTTAGTGGATGGCGGAGATATCGGTATTTCTACGGTAAATATTGAATTACCACCAGGTTCAACGTTAAAAGATGTTGACAGAGCAAGCACAATAGCAACTAATATTATTCGCCAAAATCCTTTAGTAGAAAGTGTTCTCGCAACAGAACAAATAAATACCGCTTCACTAACAGTTAAACTAAAACCTAGAGAACAACGTAATATTTCTCAAATCGAATACGAAAATCAAACACGTCCATTACTTCAACAAGTACCTGGTGCCCGTGTTAGTTTTGCCTCGGCAGGCGCCGTTGGTGGTCGTAAAGACTTAACTATATTATTACAAAGCGAAAACCCCGAAGCGTTAAATAGGTCTGCTGTAACGTTGGAATCACAAATGCGGACAATACCTGGTATCGTTGAAGTATCTTCAAGTGCCAGTTTAGTTAAACCAGAAATACTTGTCATTCCAAACCCACAGCGTGCGGCAGATTTAGGAGTCACCGTACAATCAATAGCACGAACAGCATCGTTAGCAACAATTGGTGATAACGAAGCCAACCTGGCGAAATTTAATTTACCCGACCGTCAAATTCCTATACGTGTACAAATTGACCCCAAAGCTAGGGCAGATATTAATACATTCAAAAATCTTCGTGTACCTTCTTCAAATGGTGGCACAGTACCGCTACTTTCCGTTGCGGATATTAAATTTGGTAGTGGACCTTCAACAATCAACCGTTTTGACCGTCTGCGTCAAGTCTCAGTAGAAGCTAACTTAACCGGATTATCATTAGGTGATGCTTTAACCAAAGTTTCTCAGTTGCCAGCACTGCTTTCTTTGCCTGCTGAAGTTATTCAGCGTAGCTCAGGTGACGCAAAAATTATGCAGGATATTTTTAGTCGCTTTGGTTTAGCTGTACTTTTGGCAATTACCTGTATATACGCGATATTAGTGCTACTTTACAACAACTTTTTGCACCCTATTACCATCATGGCAGCATTACCATTTTGTTTGGGAGGCGCCTTAATTGGCTTATTAGTATCACAAAAAGCATTGGGTATATACGCGCTGATTGGAATTGTATTGTTGTTAGGTATCGTTACTAAGAACTCTATTTTGCTCGTAGACTACACCATTATTAACATGGAAGAAGGAAAACCGCAGCGCGCAGCGTTAATCGAAGCTGGTGTATCGCGGTTGCGTCCTATCATAATGACATCATTAGCGAGTATTGCGGGCACAATTCCATTAGCATTAGGAATTGGAGCAGGCGCCGAAGTTCGTCAACCAATGGGAGTGGCAATTTTAGGAGGTTTTACAACATCAACATTGCTAACACTGCTTGTCGTACCAGTCTTATTTAGTTATATAGACGACTTCCAAACCTGGATTATAAACTTATTTAAATATGGGTTTGCTAAAAAACGGCGCCTCCGTAGAGACGTGATTAATCACGTCTCTACAAATCCCGACATGGAGGAAATAAGAAAATAATCAATTTTATGCTCAATCAACAAAAACTACCATTTCTAGAGTCTATTGGTTGGCAGCTAAAAAATGTATATCAAATGAGTGAAAAAGAAATGGTTCAATTGTATCAACGCAATTGGCATCATCAAACTACCTTCAACAATTTAAAACAAGAAGAAAAGGATTTTGTTCATTATTTAGCAAAAAAATATAACTCTTGGATATTACCGGATTTTGAAATGTTTAGTATTGAACATCACAATAATATACTTAAAATCCTTGATGCTTTTAATCCAGAAGTTTTCAAAAAAGCTTTTGCATACTTTGGCGGTGGTACACTCTTGGCGTTAGAGTATGATGAATACAGGCTTAGTAAAGATGTTGATTTTCTCTTCCCTTATGGAACTGAAAATTACAGGTATTTAAGAAATTTGATTTACGACGAAGGAATTGTAGCATTATTTAAAAGTACAAGAGATATCGAATTAGGTGACACTACAATAAATCAATATGGCATTCGTTTCCCTGTTGTAGTCAATGAAACAACTATTAAAGTAGAAATTGTAGCCAATGGTACTTTTACTTTAGACCCTCCTGTTTATCCTCAATGGACAAAAATTCCTTGTCTGAGTATAAGCGATAGATTTACATCTAAACTAATGGCTAATGCTGACCGATGGAACGATTCAAGTACACAATCTAGAGATTTGATTGACTTAGCAATATTGCGTGTAAATAACGAAATGCCTGCACGGGCAATCGCTAAAGCTGAAGAAAGCTACGAAGTCAAGAAGCCATTACTTAAAGCCATTACTAATTTTACTCAACAAGAAAGATATAGAGATAAATGTTTTCAGGAGTTAAATGTACCTGAAGAAAAATTTCCAATAATAATGGATGGAATAAATAGACTTCTTGTTGACTTTGAATTTGTGAATAGTAAATTATAAACTCAGCTTACTCCGTTTACTTAATACTATTTCATTATTGCTCCGTTTAGATTTGCGTTAGTTAAATCAGCATCCTTCAAATTAGCATCGCGTAAATCGGCGCCACGCAAATCAGCATTTTTAAAATTCGCGTTACTAAGATTGGCGCCACGTAAGCACGAACCAGATAAGTTTGCTGCTGTTAAATTGGCGCCGCTCAAATTTACATTACTTAAGTACATACCCATTAAATTAACGCCTGTTAAATTAGCAGCGCTCAAATTATGTGTAAAATCTTGCACGTACTTAAGATTAGCTTTGCTAAGATTAGCTGTAGTTAAATTAATATGTGTTAATTTGACGCGACTCAAATTAGCACCACTTAAAATAACACCAATCATATTTGCTGGAAATTCGCCTTCGGGGTCACTTAATTGTGCTTCAGTTAAATCAGCATCACTCAAATTAGCAAATAATAAATTAGCACCTTCTAATCTTGCTTTAGTTAAATTAGCACCGCTTAAATTAGCTTCGCGTAAATCGGTTCCACTTAAATCAGCACCAGTTAAATTAGCACCCTTAAGATTGGCGCCGCTTAAATTAGTATTACCAAGCTGTATACTAGTTAAAAGCGCGTTTTCTAAACAGGCACCAGGAGCTATTAAATAGGCGCCTTTTGTGGCAGGGTCAAAATTATCAGGGAAAATAGTAGCTTCGTTATAAACCGCATGTTGGAGATTTGCATCGTCTAAATTGACACCCGATATATTGGCATCTAGTAAATCAGCTCGACTTAAACGGGCGCCTCTCATGTCTATATTTTTCAAGTCAGCTTTACGTAACGTAGACCAGCTTAAATTTGCACCACTTAAATCAATGCGATTTAGCTTAATTTCGCTAAAATCAACACTGCTTAAATCAGCACAACTCAGATTTGCGCCATCTAACTTAGTACGAGTTAGCTTTGCTCCACTCAAATTAGCATTTTTGAGATTAGTATTTGTCAAATTGGCGCCATATAAGTTAGTGTTATGCAGGTTGGCAT
Source organism: Calothrix sp. PCC 7716 (assembly GCF_019977735.1). GTDB lineage: Bacteria > Cyanobacteriota > Cyanobacteriia > Cyanobacteriales > Nostocaceae > Dulcicalothrix. Next base: position 5,182,891 of record NZ_AP025018.1, read on the forward strand.
TCTGAAGATTAGCATTGCTCAGGTCAGCATAGCGTAAATCAATACCGCTAAAATCGGCGCCGCTTAAATTAGCTCGATTTAGCTTGATATTATTTAGCGAATATCCAGTAAATACAGCACCTTCTAGTTCAACTTCACAAAAATTACGTTCTCCGTTTTGATAACGATTTAGCAATTCATCAAGATTGATTGATGTGCGCTCTTGGGCTATATACATTTGATTAAGTAGCAATAGCATACGCTCTATCTTAAATTCTTCATCGCTGAGTTTTTTAGAAGGTCTTGTCGTATTGCCAGTTTTATTACTTTTTTGAACAGAAACAGTATCAATTGCTTCTAAAAAAATAGCAGTAGTATGTAGCAAAGATTCAGATTGATCAAATTTAGAAAATTCTATATCTGGATTGATATTAGCTTGTTGATAAAAAAGATTTTGTAAATCTGCTACTTCCCACTGTAAACTTTCTACAATTTGGATATCGGGTCGATTCTCAAATTTATCTATTAAATTATCTAACTCGCGTTTCATCCCTTGCAAATACTGTTTGAGTAGTACTTGCTGGCGTTCCATTTGTTCTAGCCTAGAAACCAAAGATAAAAATTCTCGTTCAGAGTTAGAAATATTCATCGATTTATAAATAAAAGTAGAGTGCTAACCTGATAACCTATATGCCATGAGCATAGAAGAATCCGTATACTCGAATCCTATATCTATGTTTCCCAAGATGAGACTGCCAATAACAGGACACGATGATGCGAACACTTGCGGAAATCAATGAAAAAATCGGTCAACAAAAAGCTGTAGTTTTAACCGCTTCTGAAATCAAAGCAAGAGTTGCAGAAGTTGGTGTTACTCAAGTCGCTAAAGAAGTTGATGTAATTACAACTGGTACATTTGAGCCAATGGAATCAAGCGGCGCTATTATAAACTTAGGACATACTGACCCACCAATAAAAATTCGGCGTTGTTGGCTAGATGGAGTGCCAGCATATTCTGGTTTTGGTGCTGTTGATTTATATATAGGCGCCAGTTGTACAGTAGAAACGAAAGACGGTGAAGAAGCGCGTGTTCGGAAAACGACACCCAAGTTGAAACGTGGTGGTGGGCACGTCATAGAAGATTTAATAGCCGGAAAACCAATACAATTGCGGGCAGAAGGGCAAGTAACCGACTGTTACCCCCGTGCTTCATTTGAAACGACAATTTCGCGCGAAACTATAAATCAGTTTTATTTATTTAATCCCAGAAACCTTTATCAAAATTTTATAGTGGGTGTAAATGGAGGAGACAGACCACTATTTACATATTTAGGACCGTTACAACCCCGGTTGGGAAATGCTGTATTTTCAAATCCGGGTGCAATATCACCGCTTCTCAACGACCCAAAATTACAACTCGTTGGTATCGGTACAAGGATTTTTTTAGGTGGAGGAGTTGGTTACGTGACATGGGAGGGTACTCAACATTTTCCCTTACAAAAGCGATTACCTAACGACACTCCTATTGGTCCAGCTGCGACCTTAGCATTGATTGGCGATGCGAAATCAATGGACGCTCGTTGGGTGCGAGGCTGTTACTTTAAAAATTATGGTCCATCTTTAATGCTGGGTGTAGGGGTTCCTTACCCTGTACTTAATGAAGAAGTAGTAGCTCGCTGTGCAGTTCAAGACAAAGAACTAGTGGCGCCAATAGTAGATTTTTCAATTCCTCGACGTGTTCGTCCGACATTTGGGTTAGTAAGTTATGCCCAACTAAAATCAGGACGCATTACCATCGAGGGTAAAAACGTTAGAACCGCCCCCCTTGCAAGTATGTATCTTTCATTACAAGTTGCAATTGAATTAAAACAATGGATTGAAGAGGGTAAATTTACGCTAACCGAACCTGTGGCTTCAATTTCAATGGAGCGTTCGTTTTTACCACAAGACCGATGGACAGAATTTTAAGTTAAGAGTGCTGAGTGCTGAGTGCTGAGTGCTGAGTGCTGAGTGCTGAGTGCTGAGTGCTGAGTTATGAGTCACTTTCTTTGTCATGCTGAACGTAGTGAAGCATCTCTATAACTTATTAAGATTTTAAAGATTCTTCGCTGCGCTCAGAATGACAATTTAATAATTCCTAACTCCTAACTCCTAACTCCTAACTCCTAACTCCTAACTCCGTTCCTCAGCACTCAGCACTCAGCACTTTCTACTCAGCACTATTTCATGCTTCTTCTGGTTTTGGACGTTTAACAGGTTTGGGGGTTGGGCGCCCCGACGTTGTTACAGGTCTAGGTGCTACGTTAACATCACTACTTTTTTTAATTGGCAGTGGAGTTTCGCCGTTGCTTGGTCTCTTGAATGGCTTTTTAGAACCACCTTTATTAAAGCTATTAAAGGGTCTTTTTCCTCCTGGGCCTCCTTTAAATGGTGGGCGCCGTTTTTTCGGCAGGTCAGCAATTGCTTTTCCGCTTTCGATGGCAAGATCGTCACCTTGACGTATCACTTCTATATCCCAAAACTTACCTACCGCTCTGGCATCAAGAGTTCCTTTAAGCTTGAGTTTGAAATATTTAGGCTTATCATCCTGCTTGCGGGGAGCTTGCTTGATTTTGATGACCAAATTGCTACCGTCTTGCGCTTGGTAAACAACCTCACCACGTACAGAGAACTTACCATCTAAAACAGTTGATGAAGATGTAGTAACTTCGGATGATTCATCAGCTTGTACGGATGGCAATCTTTCTGTCTCTTCAATATTATTTGATTTAGCAAGTTTTTCTGGCTCCCAAACACCAACTATTTGAAGGTGTAGTTGGTCATTCTCTTGGCGAGTACGCGGGTAAACAACCCATAAATGTTCTTGTTGTAGGTCGAGATGATTTTTAACCAAACTCATCATCCGTCCAAGGAGAACGGTGTTGATAGAGGCGCCATCTGCGGTAACAAGCGAACCTTGAGTAAATTGTTCGGCACTGCTCACGTAGCGACCTCGAATAAGACCGATTGCTCGGTACTGCATCGGTTCGCTAGGTGGTGGAATTGGAGAAACACGGTTCGCGCTTTCACCTAAAGTAGCTTCGCTATTGTCTGACAAAGTTTCTTTTGCATAAGCATGATTTTGAATCGGAGTAGCAGATACGGATAGCTTGGCTGAATCAAGATTTGACGTAACTGGTAAGATCGGTTCGGATGACGGCATCAGGTCGGAATTCATAGAAACTCCTTGCGACGGAGATATATTCCCGCTGTGGGATTAGATTAATCGTAAACACAGAAAGAGCGTTTGTGTGGATGAATGGAAAGTATATTTCTTCCATAAGCACCCTGAAGAGCATACCTTATGTGATACTGAAGACGCGATGCCAGTTATTTCAACAAGGAACACCTACATGAAAGATACTGACTCGCGCACGAGATTCATCTCACAAGTTAGGTGTAAAAAGCGCGTCTTTATACTAGTTTCGGAAGCATATCACAGTTACAATTCTGACGATTCCTCCTAAAGTTAGCACTCCTAGACTGCTTTATTTTTTGCTATTTGTTATAAAGTTCACAACATAAACGCGGTATTCCGCAAAGTTTTGCAAATTTTTAAATTTTCCTATCACGTTTAATTTAACGGAGGTTTTGTGGCTAAATCGGAAAATCGCTTAGTAGTTAGGGTTATACTCGGATTAGCCGTCTTGGCTTTTATAGGTGTTTCCATACTCCCCATTATTGACGGATTTAATGCATCGCGTAGTTCTCAGGCTAATAATCCTAGTAATAACAAAGGTACGGCGCCTGTTGACCAAAAAACTAAGCTCCAAGACGAGGTACGGGGTTATGAGCTAGTTTTACAAAGAGAACCAGAAAATCAAACTGCGTTAAAAGCTTTGCTACAAGCACGTTTACAACTCTTAGCTTTGAAGCAGGGAGAAATAAAAGATGTAATTCCACCCCTTGAAAAGCTTGCTAAGTTAAACCCCGACCAAACCAGATATGCTGTTTTGCTTGCTCAAGCCAAACAGCAAATGGGTGATCCGGAAGGCGCCGCACAAACTCTGCGCGCAGTTTTAGAGACAAAACCTGGTGATATGGATGCTTTGCAGTCGATGGTCGCGTTGCAAATGAGTCAAAAACGCCCCGAAGCTGCTATTGGTTTGTTACAAGAAGCTTTGGCTAAAGCACCCCAAGCCAACAAAATTCAACCTGGTAGCGTTGATACAATGGCCATCCAAGTCTTAATAGGCAATATCCACGCTTCTGAAAAGCGATATGGAAAAGCTTTTGAAATTTACGAGCAAGCAATTAAGAGCGACCCCAAAGATTTTCGTCCGGTTTGGGCGAAAGCTCTCGTTCTTAAAGAGCAAGGCAAAATTGACGAAGCCAAACCTTTGTTTGCTAACGCTGCTGCTTTGGCACCTGCTCAGTATAAAGACGAAATCAATAAAACTGCTACCGAGGCGCCTAAACCGACTGCGGAACCAACACCAACAACTTCACCTTAAAAAGCAGTTAGAAACCAGGTTTTTTAACAAACCTGGTTTCTTTATTTAACTTTTTTCAAATACTGCTATAACTCCAAACACTATAAATAACAACCCACCGATAAAAGTAAGCTGCCGCTCGCTGATGCGTCCACATAGCATTTTGCCACAGGTAACAGCTATTGCTGCACAAATCGCGTGCCCTAAAACGGCGCCAGATGTTAAACCAAAAGGGTTATTATCAATTGCGAGTGAAATAGTCGCAAGTTGAGTTCTATCTCCCCACTCCGCAACAAAAGTTAATAAAAATCCTTCAAACCAAATTCCTAAAGCATTTTTCTCACCTAGTTGTGCTTCTGCTTTGACAACTGCTTCTTTTGCTTCAGACAATACCTGGTCGCAGTTTGCCACCACTGGCATTTTAGAGGCATCGTATATTAGCTTCAACCCAAAGCCCAAAAATAATCCTATTTTCGCATGATAGACAAAACTAGCTGGTAAAAGCGAAGCAACCTGTCCTAATGCAACAGAAAGTATCGTCATTGCTGCTAACGCTGCCGAAACTGCGGTAAACACTAGCCGTCGCGAATGTTGCATCGCTAAGAACATTGCAATAAAGAAGGTTTTATCACCTAGTTCCGAAACTGTAATTATAGACAATCCCGCAGTAAAAGCTGTTAGCACTTAATCAAGCTCCTTTTAATTATGTTGCGGTATGGAGCTTGATGAATGTAACAAAGACCTCACCAAGCTCCACACACGTTTACGGTGTGTGAACTTAGTGAAGGTCTCGCTTGCAAAATCTTATTTGGTGTATGCCATTTGAACCAGGTTTATCACCAGTATGTTGATTCAAATGTACTGACAAACTTTTTAGTTGTACTTAAAGCAGTCAGCAGCTACTCCCCTTCATGTATAAGCAATTATACACATACTTGTGCAAACATGTAAATAAATTAGAAAGATTTTATTACTGCTCACAAAGTTTTTGCGACCGTAAATATTAGATATTAAATTAAGTGCTAATAATTGTTAACTTCCGGAAATAAGTGCAAGAATATGTTAAAGTACACTTGTAGTCATTCATGTCTAGAGACTGGAATGGTGCAATTAACATTTTTATCAAGTCTTTAAATGACTTAACAAATGCTTCGACTTCGGTTGAGGCTGGGGAGGATGTACCCCAATACACAGTAGAAATTAGTACTTGTTACTAGTTTTTACCGGGTTAAATGACATCCGATACACCTCGTACATAATTAAACTACCAGCAACAGCAAGATTAAGCGAGTCAACGGCGCCTATCATAGGAATACGAACGAGATGCTGACATAATTCGCGTTGTTGCTGTGTAAGTCCTTGACGCTCTTCACCAAGAAAAAGCAACGTTGATTGTTTGTAATTAAACTTGTGTAAATCAACACTTCCATTTGGTGAGGCGCCTATTGCCATACAATTCTGATGTTGCAACCAGTGACCAATAGCACGATAACTAGTACGTACAAACTTTTGACTAAATAAAGAACTCATAGATGCTCGCACTATATCAGGGTCAAAAGGGTTTATTTTATTACCAATAAAAATAAATCCGGCACCACCAAATGCTTCGGATGTGCGAATTAAAGTTCCTAAATTTCCTGGAGAGCGCACTGTTTCTAATGCCACCCAGTATGAACCAGCTTGTGGTGAAATTTCCTTCAAATTAAACCATTGTTGCCGAACGATGGCGCCAATACCAGATGCCCGTTCGGTAGATGAAATACGCCTAAACTGTTCGGGTGTAATATTTATAGTTGGGGTACCTGAACGACGTCTGTTACGCACAAGCTTACGAGCTAATGGTGCTGTTAGTAGTTTTTCACTATATATAATGGTGCTAATATCAAAACCATTATCAGCAGCTTTAATAAAATTTCGCACGCCTTCGATATAGAATTTTTCACAAGTATCGCGATACGCGCGGTTGGTTTGAAGCTTATGAATTTCAGTTAGCGCAGTTTCGGCACCTAACTGTTCGAGATTGGAAATATTAACATGAGCCATTCTCCTTCGGAGCTACTTGGCTCGCTATACAAACAACTTGAGTCAACATGACTTACTTGCGGATACTTTGCCGCATGTTAAACATGAAATATATATTAACATAAACACACTTTCAAAATTTTAAATACTTTTATACTATATAGTAATAATTGCTTCTACTAAAATATGACTCTAACTTTAGGTGTTACAGATGGCATTACGACTTTTCGTGATTGTGAGGAAAAACTTGGGTTGACTTTAACTGGGGACAACGATTTTTTTACAGAGTGGATAACTGAGCTACCTGCATTAAGTCAAGCAGAGCTAGCAAGACTTACGCAAGTACGTCAAAACTATCTGTATCAAATTTCCGATGGAGTTCTTTTAGAGGAAACTGTCAAGATGGTGGTACTTTCCCCTTTGCTCGAACTCGCAGGTTTTTATCAGGCGCCTTATAAATTTAAAACAGAAGTCTCTGTAGAGGTTGAAGCAATTGGAGATAACGACGAAATTTTGCGTGGACGAATTGATGCGCTAGTTTTACAAGCAAAATTGTGGATTGTTCTGATTGAGTCGAAAAAAACAATTTTTGATTTGGAAGTGGCAATACCTCAAGCGCTCGCTTACATGGCAGCAAATCCTGAGCCAAATCAAGTACTTTATGGGATGGTAACGAATGGCAGCAGTTCTTTGTTTGTTAAAACCTCTGGAAAACAGTATGGAATTTCTGATATTTTTACAACTCGCTCCCAATACAGAAATAATCTAAATGAAGTTTTAAGAATTCTAAAGCGATTGGCACCACTTACTACCCAATAATTAAGCTGTTTTGTGGAATGTTCTTGTGGAATGTTCTTGTGGAATGTTCTTGTGGGATGTTCTTGTGGGATGTTCTTGTGGGATGTTCTTGTGGGATGTTCTTGTGGGATGGGCATCCTTGCCCGTCCCCTAAATCTCAACAAGTTTCAGATTGTTCACAGGCGCCAATACTAACCCAGTTACTCGTACCATCTTCCCAAAATTCCTTTTTCCATATCGGAGCATTATGTTTAAGGGTATCGATAGCATAGCGACACGCTTCAAACGCTTCGCTTCGATGAGGACAACCGACTGCAATTAAAACGCTAATTTCTCCAATTGAAAGGCGCCCGATTCGATGGTGGATAACTACACGGTTAACATCTGCCCAGTGAGCGCGAATTTGATTAGCAATTTGGTAAAAAACTTGCATCGCCATCGGTTCATACGCTTGATATTCTAGACATATCACGGGTTTTCCGTCGGTAGAGCAGCGAACTGTACCACTCATTGTCACAACGGCGCCGTTTTTCGAGTCTGAAGCGAGTTCGTAAATTTCTGTAACAGATAGCGGAGCAAAGCTAATTGCAAAACTATCTTCTTGATGCGGCTTTTTTGACAAAGCTTTCGAGAATGTCACACCTGAGTTCATCTGAATCTATATAGATTGTAAAGAGGATTACTTATTCATTTTACTTAATTATTAAGCGCTTCTAAGTTGTTGATACACGTAAATCAAGCTGTAAACATAGGGTTTTGATAAGCTAGAGTATGTAGAAAAACTTAAGTATATACACAAAAATACATAATTTTTCTCTAACTTAAGTGATTATACGTATATTAGAAAACAAAATAGTCATCCTCCTTAAGGCATATTACTATAGTAGGGTAACAAAATAGCTTTATAACGCTATTGAGTAATTCATGGCATTTAGCATGGATTGCTAGTTAACTCGGTTGCTGTGCGGTGCGAAACGTGTAAGGTGGCTAGGAGGCAAATACCAAACATTGAATCAGCTTTTTTACGTAAGCACCATTTTTGACGACGCGGCGCCCCGTCAGTGGCTGGATATAAAGTGGCTTAACATATTGCACAACCCGTAAACTCCTGTTCCGTGAATTTGACGCACGTATTTATCGAGCAAGACTAGTGTGAGTACTCACGTTTAGGCTTGACCGAAAAACTGTAATTGGTTTTATAGCTAGGGTTATTTAGATGAATTCTGTAGTATTGAATAAAGAGAGCGCTCGGCTTTCGACCCTGAGACAATACCAAATTCTTGATACGTCACCAGAAGAGGCGTTTGACGATTTGGCAATGTTGGCCGCACAAATTTGTGATACTCCGATTGCGTTGATTAATTTAATTGATGCCGACCGCCAATGGTTTAAAGCAAAAGTTGGCATTGATTGGACTGAGGTGCCTCGTGAAATCGGGTTTTGCTCTATTTGCATGGAAGCTGACGATGTTTTAATTATTCCTGATACATTAGCTTCAGAAAAATTTGCGACTTCTTCTGTTGTAATCACTGAACCGTATGTGCGATTTTATGCGGGTGTACCGTTAACAACACCGCAAGGTTTGACTTTAGGAACACTTTGTGTTGTTGATACAAAGCCCAAACAAATAACACAAAAGCAGGTCGATAGTTTAAAGTCTCTAGCTCGTTTAGTAATGCACCAGTTAGAGGTTCGCAGAAATATTAATCAGTTAGTTGCTATTCAAAGCGATTATAAACAAGCTAGAGAAGCGCTTCATCAAAGCGAGCATATTCTCAGTAGTTTTTTTAATAGCGCTGCAATGATGATGGGTGTTGTTGAGATATATGATAATGATATTAAATTAATTTCTGGAAATGTTGCTAGTGCCAACTTTCTAAGAGTACTTCCTCAAGAACTACGAAATTGTCGTGCGAGTCAAATAGGTGTTTCACAAGAATATATTAAAAAATGGATTAGATATTATCGCGAAGCGGAACGAATCAAGGCGCCTGTTAGATTTGAATATATCCACGAAAGTTCAGGTAATGTCAAAGTTTTCAATGTTACAGTAACGGCAATAGATGCTTACACTGATGATACAAGTATAAATAAAGATAAAAGCAAAAAGTTTGCTTATATAATAGAAGATATTACCGAACGTAAACAAGCCGAAGAAGAACGGTTAAAATTACTTGAGCTTGACCGCACAGCTACTAAGCGTATCAAGAATATATTTGAAAGTATCACAGATGGGTTTTTTGCTTTAGATAATAACTGGTGTTTTTCTTATCTGAATAAACAAGCCGAACCATTATTACAGCGTCAGCGCGAAGAATTACTAGGTCATAATATTTGGGAAGCTTTTCCTGATGCTGTCAACTCAAAATTTTATCATCAGTATCACCAGGCTGTTGCAGAACGAGTTAGTGTTGAATTTGAAGAATTTTATCCACCTTTAAATACTTGGTTTGCAGTTCATGCATATCCTTCTAATGATGGCTTATCAGTATATTTTCAAGATATTACAAAACGCAAACAAGCCGAGGAAGAACTAAATTGTCAACAAGCTATTATGCGGTCAATAAATAGCGTTTCTCCTTTAGGTTACTATGTTGTAAATAAATGTTCAGGTCAAGTTTTCTTTCTTAATAATCGTTTTTGCGAAATTTGGGGTATTGAACACTTACAACACAAAATTGAGCATTACCAATTAAAAAATAAAGATATTATACCTGAGTGTTTAAAACTTGTTGTAGATGTTCCTGCTTTTGTGGAAGCTGATAAATTAATACATCATCAAAATAATTTGAGTGTCAGCGAAGATGAAATTTTATTGAAAGACGGACGAGTTATTCGTAGGGTTTCAACGCGATTTCGTCAAGAGGGTGACTGTTGTGCTGGTAGATTATATATATTTGAGGATATTACCGAGCGTAAACGCACTGAACAACAAATGCGTTCTGGCGCCGCATTACTTGACGTTACTTCTGATGCAATTATTTTACGCGATTTATCTAATAAAATATTATTATGGAATAAAAGTGCTGAGAAGCTCTATGGCTGGCAAGCAAGAGAAGTTATTAATAACAATGCCAATGATGTATTATCTTATGTAAAATCACCGCAATATAAAGATATATACAATACAGTTTTAGAGAAGGGCTGCTGGCAAGGAGAATTAATCAAGCTGACAAAATCAGGTCAAGAAATTATTGTTGATAGTTGCTGGACACTTGTACTTGATGAACATCAAGAGCCTAAATCTATTTTAACTGTCGATACTGATATTACACAGAAAAAACAACTTGAAGCGCAATTTTTACGCGCACAAAGAGTTGAAAGTATTGGAACTCTCGCAAGTGGAATTGCACATGATTTAAATAACGTGCTTTCGCCAATTCTTATGTCTGCCCAATTATTGAATAATAAATCTAACAATTCGCGAGATTCACAAATTTTGTCAATTATTGAAAATAATGCAAAACGTGGCGCCGACTTAGTAAAACAAGTACTATCGTTTGCGCGCGGAATGGAAGGTGAACATACAAAAATTCAACTTCAAGATTTAATTAAAGAAATCAAGCAAATTGTCGAACAAACGTTTCCAAAGTCAATAGATTTTTACATCGATATTAAACCAAATTTACAAGTTATTAGCGGTGATAATACTCAATTGCATCAAGTTTTAATTAATTTATGCTTAAATGCTCGTGATGCAATGCCAGAAGGTGGAAGGTTGACACTAAGTGCTGAAAATATTTTAATCGATGAAAACTTTCAAAGTATGCACATTGATGCAAAGGTTGGGCAATATATTTTACTCACACTTACAGATACAGGTGTTGGAATTGATAGACAAAACTTAGACCGAATATTCGAGCCATTTTTTACAACTAAAGAGTTTGGCAAAGGTACTGGACTAGGTTTATCAACTGTTATGGGTATCATTAAAGGTCACGGAGGTTTTGTTAACGTTTCTAGTACTGTAGGCAAAGGTACGCAATTTAAAGTTTATTTACCTGCAGTTAATAGCCAAATCATTTCCAAGAACTCATATATAAAAATTCCTCGTGGAAATGGTGAACTTGTTTTAGTTGTTGATGATGAACCATCGATTAGAGAAATTACCAAAACCTCACTAGAGAGCTACAACTATGAAGTTATGACCGCAAGTGATGGTATCGAAGCTGTGGCTCTTTTTGCTCAATACAAAAATAAAATTAAAGCTGCAATCATTGATATGATGATGCCCAATATGGATGGCTCAACTACTATAAGTACTTTACTTCGGATGAATCCTTTACTTCCCATTGTTGCCGTTAGTGGGTTAGCAACTAGTGAGCAAGTTAGTATCGATAAAAATTCACAAATATTTGCTTTTCTTCCTAAACCATATACTGCCCAAGAATTACTGAACTGTGTATATAAAGTTTTGTATTCATTTTAATATGTAGGTTGGGTGGAGTACGAGTGCATAACCCAACCAATTGTATAAAATTTTATGAAGTTTTATAAATATATAGAGCTATTGCGAAGCTAATGATAAAAATAACTAATTATTTTTCAGATATAAACTTAATATAAAAATGCTAAAAATATAGTCCAATAATTAAAACACTACCAAACTCTAATTATTCAATATTATGTTACAATACTTTACACGCAAAATTATTTAATAAAAAAATACTATTAAAATTTGAGTAATTATAAATTATGAACAAAAAAATCTCGCTTTAAAATGAATAATTTAATTTTAGTTGTAGACGATGACGCATTAACTCGGATGCAATTGCGCGAGTTACTTGAATACTCTGGATATCAAATTATAGAAGCTTGTAGTGGCTCTGAAGCGCTGGTACTATATGAAGAGCGACAGCCAGACATGGTATTGCTTGATGCTTTAATGGGGGAAATGGATGGTTTTACTTGCTGCGCTCACTTACGGTCATTTCCCCAAGCCGAAAATGTTCCAATTTTAATGGTTACAGGACTTGCCGACCAAATTTCTGTTGAAAATGCCTTTTCAGCAGGCGCCACAGATTATGTTACAAAACCAATTCACTGGCAAGTGTTGCGTCAACGGGTTCGTCGTTTGCTCGAAGCCAAGCACACGATGGAAAAATTGAAAGAGCAAACAGAGTACGCATTACGACGTGAAGCACAGTTAGTAATAGCTTTAAAATCTGCCCAAATGGGCGCCTGGGATTGGAATATAGTTACTGATACAGTAACTTGGTCGGATGATAAAGAATCGTTGTTTGGATTAGAAAAAGGTACATTTACAGGTAATTATGAAGCTTTTATACGTTGCGTTCATCCGAACGACAGAAATTTAGTTACAAATGCAGTCAAACGCGCGATTGAAGAAGGAACAGAATATGACCTAGAATTTCGAGCTTTGCTACCCAATAATACAACTCGCTGGATGGCAAGTAAAGGTGTAGTATTTCGCGACGAAAAAGGAAGAGCAGTGGGAATGTCTGGAGTTGATATGGACATTACCAAGCGTAAACACTCAGAAGAAGCACTAGAAATATATGCTAACCGTCAAGCAATTGTAGCTGAGTTGAGCCAATTAGCGCTGGCAGGTTCTAGTTTAAATACGTTAATGCAACGAGCAGTAGTCGTCATTGCCCAAAGTTTAGAAGTTGAGTATTCTAAAATACTGGAATTATGTGTTGATGAAAATAATTTTTTATTACGTTCTGGAGTTGGATGGCGCGAAGGTTTAATCGGGAAAGCAAAAGTTAATACAGGACACTTATCGCAAGCTGGATTTACTTTAATTTCCACTGAACCAGTTATTGTCAATGATTTTGCAAGTGAAACACGATTTAGTAAATCGCAATTGTTCGTAGAACATGATGTTGTTAGTGGTGTCAGCGTTGTTATTCATTGTCAAGAACGACCTTTTGGTATTTTAGGCGCCCACTCAAAGTCACCGAGAAACTATAACCGCGATGAAGTTTACTTTTTACAAGCAGTAGCCAACGTTTTAGCAACAGCTATTGAACGTAAGTTAGCCGAAACACGTTTACAGCAAAGTGAGGAAAGATTTCAAATACTCGCGCAAGCAACAAATGACGCCGTATGGGACTGGGATTTAATAACTAACCGCGTATGGTGGAATGAAAGTGTTGCTACGCTTTTCGGATATTCAATGTCGGATGCTTGCTCGACATCAACTTGGTGGCGCGAACGCATTCACCCAGATGATAGATGGCGGATTATCGTCGATATGCAGTCTGTTATTGATAGCGGAAAACAAGTTTGGTCAAACGAGTATCGCTTTCGACGCGCAGATAATTCGTATGCGTATATTTTAGACCGAGGTTATGTTGTAAGAATTGGAGGTGCCGCAGTTAGGATGATTGGCGCCATGATGGATATTTCTGAGCGTAAACGGGTTCAAGAAGAATTACAACGTCAGAATTTACGTATTCAATTATTTGCCGATTTTACTCTAAAAGTTCGTCAATCGCTGCAAATCGACGAAATCTTATCGACTAGCGTTATTGAAGTCCAAAAAGTACTCAACGCTGACCGCGTATTAATTTTGCGGTTAAAGTCAAATGGTGCGGTGACGGCAGTTCAAGAAGCTGTTGTTCCTGGTTTTCCTGTAATGTTAGGGCGAGAGATTTTTGACCCTTGTTTTAGTGAGAATTATATTCAGAAATATCGGCAAGGACACATTTCCTCGCTGGCGGATATTGAGAATGGTAGTATTCAAGCTTGCCACGTCGAATTTTTGCGCCAATTTGCTGTCAAAGCAAACCTTGTTGTGCCGATTTTACTTCAAAATCAACTGTGGGGATTGTTAATTGCCCATCAATGTGGGCATACCCGTTATTGGACGACATGGGAAATTGAGCTATTGCGTCAACTTGCCGACCAAATTGGCATTGCTCTGGCTCAAGCAAAACTTTTAGAGAAAGAAACATTACAGCGTCAAGAACTTACCCGTTCCAACGAGGAACTTCAACAATTTGCCTTTATTGCTTCCCACGATTTACAAGAACCACTACGAAAGATTAAAGCATTTGGAGACCGACTCAAAAGTACATGTAATGAGAATCTTTCTGTTCAAGGACGTGATTATCTTGAACGAATGCAAAATGCTGCTGGGCGTATGCAAGCACTAATTGAAGATTTATTAACATTGTCGCGTGTAACAACGCGCGCTCAACCGTTTATACCTGTTGACTTGTCGCAAATTGCTTATGAAGTATTATCTGACTTGGAGGAAACTATTGCACAAGCTTCTGGACGCATTGAGTTAGGCAATTTACCAACAATTAACGCCGACCCACTTCAAATGCGACAACTATTACAAAACTTAATTGGGAATGCTCTGAAATTTCATCGTCCGAAACTTGCTCCAATTGTAAATATTTATAGCGAGATAATCACCCAAGAAAACATACAAATGTACCAAGTTGTAGTTCAAGATAACGGTATTGGGTTTGATGAAAAATATTGCGACCGTATTTTTCAAGTTTTCCAACGATTACATGGACGTAGTGAATATGACGGGACAGGTATTGGGTTAGCTATCTGCCGTAAAATTGTTGAGCGACACCAAGGAAGCATTACCGCCAAAAGTCAACCTGGACAGGGTGCAAAATTTATCGTGATATTACCGATAAGTAAGTAAAGAGGGTTTTTAGTCTTCAATTACCAATTTTTAAGTTTGGGAAGGATTATGATACCTTCATAGTGTCAGAGAAAATATGTATTATTGTCACATTTTATATTGAGATTTAATACTAAACCAATACTATTGTTAGTAAAAAAGGAGAAAATGCATAGTGATAGGTCGGCAGACAACTGTAAAAATTCTATTAGCAGATGATGATGAAGACGATTGCATGTTAGCGCGCGAGGCATTGGCAGAAAGTCGATTGTCAAGCGAATTGTACGTAGTAAGAGACGGTGAGGAGTTGATGGATTATTTGTATCATCGCGGTCGGTATGTATCTTTGAGCAGTTCACCTCGTCCTGGGTTGATTTTACTTGATTTGAATATGCCCAAAAAGGACGGTCGTGAAGCGCTTAAGGAAATTAAGAATGACCCGGAGTTACGAAAAATCCCTGTAATTGTACTGACGACTTCTAAAGCACCAGAAGATATATATCGTACATACGAATTAGGTGCAAATTCGTTTATCATTAAACCGATGAATTTTACAGCTTTAGTTGAAGTGATGCGAACAATTGGAAAGTACTGGTTTGAAATTGTAGAACTACCGTTTTAAACGGGGAGGAAACCATGAAAAATAGCCCCATCCAGGTGCTTCTTATCGATGACGATGAAGATGACTATATCTTAACTCGTGATTGGTTTTTTGAATTTCAGGTGGCTGGGTGCGAATTAGAGTGGGTCAGCTGTTATGAAGCTGGACTCGTGGAAATTGCCAAACATCAGCACGATGTTTATCTTGTTGATTATCGTTTGGGTAAAGGTAATGGCTTAGAGTTATTACGTGTTGCTGTAGCTTCGGGTACAACGGCACCAATGATTTTACTGACAGGTCAAGGCGAACGAGATATTGATATTGAAGCGATGCAAGCTGGCGCCGCTGATTATTTAGAAAAAAGTCAACTTAATGCGGCATTACTCGAACGTTCGATTCGCTACGCATTAGAACGTAAGCGTGCGGAACGTAAAATTCGTGAACAAGCAGCGTTACTTAATGTTGCCACCGATGCCATTTTTGTTTGTAATTTAAATAATCAAATACTTTTTTGGAATCAAGCCGCAGAACGTTTGTACGGGTGGAAAGAGGAAGAAGCAATAGGTAAACAAACAATACAGCTTTGGCAAGAAAAGAACTTGTCACAATTACAATCAGCTTTTAATATCCTGCTCAGAAATGGCGCCTGGGAAGGCGAGTTAAAACAAACTACAAAATCAGGTAATATCATTATTGTTGAAAGTCGTTGGACACTAGTACCAGAATTTGATAATAAAGCACAAGCTGTTCTTGTGGTAAATACTGATATAACGCAAAAAAAACAGTTAGAAGCACAGTTTTTTCGCGCACAACGTTTAGAAAGTATTGGAACTTTAGCAAGCGGTATTGCACATGACCTTAACAACGTGTTGGCGCCGATTTTAATGACAGCACAACTTTTAGAGTCGCAGTTGCGCGACGAACGCAGTCAGCGACTTTTACCAATACTAATATCTAACGCCAAACGCGGCGCCAATTTGGTCAAGCAAGTACTATCATTTACACGTGGTATTGAGGGTGAGCGTACATTGACACAAATCAAGCACCTGCTTAC
Organism: Calothrix sp. PCC 7716; assembly: GCF_019977735.1. Taxonomy (GTDB): domain Bacteria; phylum Cyanobacteriota; class Cyanobacteriia; order Cyanobacteriales; family Nostocaceae; genus Dulcicalothrix. Next base: position 5,199,432 of record NZ_AP025018.1, read on the forward strand.
TGAAATTCAACAAATTATTAAAGAAACATTTCCAAAATCGATTCAAGTATCTGTAAATATACATCCGGAATTATGGACTGTTATAGGTAATGCAACTCAACTCCACCAAGTTTTGATGAACCTTTGCGTCAATGCGCGTGATGCAATGCCACAGGGAGGAAAACTAGAAATATGCGCCCTAAATCTTTTTATTGATGAAAATTTTGCCAATATGAATATTGAAGCAAAAGTTGGTAATTATATATTAGTATCAATTACAGATACAGGTGTTGGCATACCCTCAGATATAGTAGACCGTATATTTGAACCATTCTTTACAACCAAAGAGCTTGGTAAAGGTACAGGACTAGGACTTTCTACTGTTTTAGGAATAGTCAAAAGCCATGGGGGATTTATAAACGTCACCAGTGATGTAAACAGAGGTAGTAAATTTCAAGTTTATTTACCTGCCCAGCAAATTCCCGAAACCATAGAAGAGAGTGAAACAGAATTACCACAAGGTAACGGTGAGTTAATACTGGTTGTTGACGATGAAGATTCAATCCGCAATGTCACCAAAACATCGCTAGAAACTTACAATTACAAAATCATAACAGCTTGCGACGGTATTGAAGCAATAGCTTTATACGCCGAACACCGCGATAAAATCGAAATCGTGCTGACAGATATGATTATGCCAGCAATGGATGGACTAACAACTATTCGGACACTACAAAAAATTAACCCAGCCGTCAAAATTATTGCAGTCAGCGGACTTATCTCCAGCGATAAAATAAACAGTGCAACAGAAATAGGTGTCAAAGCCTTCCTATCCAAACCCTACACCGCCAAGCAACTCTTGCAAACCATAGGCACCGTCAAAAATACTGTCGGTTAGGCATTCGGTCAGCGAAATGCCTAACTATTACACAGGCGAAGAAGCCCTATGCTATTTTTGGTTTTTTTCTGGCACTTTTGGTACCCAACCAGGTGTCTCGCTAGCTTCCCAACCTGCGGGACGCTTCGAGTTATACCAACCAATTGAGCCAAGAATCGTAGCTGCTAAAAATCCTCCTATACCTACAAAAGTCAAAATCGCCTGGAGATGCGAGTTGTAAGATGCCTTGTCTATAGCCACCAGAAAAAAATTCATATTGAAAGAACGTAAAGTTTGTTAACAGTATATTAATAAATGTTAATACAAGCAGCCAAACTCATCAACATATCCGCAACATATCAGCAACTGATAAGTTCAACTGCATCGCGACCATCAAAGTCATTCAAGTAAACTTTAACGATTTCTTCTTTTGCAGTAGGTAGCTGCTTACCAATAAAGTCAGGATGAATCGGGACTTCTCTATGACCTCGGTCAACTAGCACAGCCAAACGAATTACTTCTGGTCTACCATATTCGTTAACAGCATTTAAAGCTGCTCGAATAGTTCTACCTTTAAAAATAACGTCATCAACAAGAACAACTGTTTTATCTGTTAAGTCATAAGGAATATCAGTTTTTGCTGGAGTTCGCAGACCAATTTGGTCGAGGTCATCGCGGTAAAACGTGATATCCAACGCTCCTACTGGAACCGAAATGCCTTCCATAGCTTCGATTTGACGCGCGAGTAATTCAGCGAGTGGTACCCCTCTTGTAAAAATACCCAGAAGCACCAATTGCGATAAATCACGAGTTCTTTCAATAATTTGCGAAGCTAGACGGTTCACAGTGCGACGAATTTCTTCAGGTGAAAGTATAGAGACTACTTTCGCAGACAGATTCATGTAGTTAGTTTCCCTAAATATAAAGCTTTATATTTATGATTACCTGTTTGCCACCAAAAAGCCTATAGAGGTAGCTACCCCTAACCAGATTAAAAACGAATATCTCGTTAGTTGTAACGAATCTCGGATTGAAGATGGTTCAATTGGGTGAATGTTATCTCCCAACTTCGGTTTATGTTTAATTACTCCTTGGTAAGAGTTGGCGCCACCGACTTGCACTCCTAGTATGGCAGCATAAGCGCACTCACTCCACCCAGAGTTTGGACTAGGGTCTAATACTGCATCACGACAACAAATATTCCATACATATAAAGGTTTAAAAGATATTATTGCTAAAGTTATTACAGTCAAACGACAAGGTACCCAAGTTAAAACATCTTCAGTTCGTGCGCTAAACCAACCTAAGTATGTGTAGGGCTGCTGTTTATAACCTACCATTGAATCAAGTGTACTACTAGCTTTATATGCCAATGCTAAAGATACAGGTTCAAATATTGGTATATAAGCACTAATATATATGCCAACAATTGCATAAAATAAAGGCGCCATAACAGCATCGGTGGCGTTTTCGGTAACAGTTTCCAAAACAGCACGCAATATTTCTGATTTAGAGAGATTTTCAGTGTCGCGTCCAACAAATTGGCGTATATTGAGACGTGCTGTCGCAATATCTTCTAAAATTAATGGCTCTAAGACAGTTTCAGCCGCACTTCTTAAACTTTTTGCGGCAAAACAACTAGCAAGTAAAATACATTTAGTAATAATTCCTAATACTGGATGTATCCATAAAGTAGCTTTTATCAATATAGTGCTAATGGCGCCAGTACCAAATATTAAAAGAATAGTAAGGACAATACCAGCGATTCTTTGTGTCAAAGCATTCTTACATAAGAATAAAGCGATATTAGTAAAACGAGAAATTACCCACCCCATTACTTGGACTGGATGAAGCCAATTAATAGGGTCGCCAATTAAATAGTCTAAGAGTGCTGCAATCAGCAACACAAAAACGTTAGTAATTAGTAATTGATCTGTAATTGTTACCATTGACTATCGACTATTGACAAGTAACTAAACAATGAAACTAGCTTCTTCACCAAGCGATGCTTGCCGACTGCGGGCATCGTAATAAAGGTCAGCTAAAGTGATACTATACAAAGCTTCTTTGATTTTTTGATTTAGCCTAAGCCAGAGAGTTAACGTTACCCAGTCAAGAGCTTGGTCGGGTTCGGATTGTTGTTGCAACTTCGGAGTAATTTTTTCACCTACTGCCTCTAAAATTTCTCCTATTGATATTTGTGCGGGTGGTTTGGCTAGCTGGTATCCGCCTACGGCACCACGAATTGATTTTACCAGCCCTGCACGTCGCATTTCGATTAGTAATTTTTCTAAATAAGGGGCAGGAATATCTTGACGAGATGCAATTGTTTTAACAGATGCGCTTTTCGTCGGTCGAAGCATACTCAAGTCGAGTAATGCTTTAACGCTGTAATGTCCGCGAGTGGTCAGTTTCATAGGAAAACACTTGTGCTATTTGTTTTAATCATATTTATGTTTTGTTATGAGGTGTTACATAGTTAACCCATATACCAATAATAGATGCAACTCAACAGTAGTTGAGAGATACCTTTTTATACGTCAATGAAAGTATAGGGTGTAGCAAATGAACCGTAAATCTAAAAACTACATCTATATATGTAGGGATTTTGGAAAATAGAAGAGGCGCAACTGCTGTAGACAACGGCGCCACTTCTGTGCAAAATTTACACTCGTCGCGTTACGGACTTTTGTCTGCCATATTTAACTTCATGATTCAAAATTCATTACAAAACTTGACACTCTTGTTGCACGAATAAGCAGTAAGACACGCTCAACAGCTTGTGGGTGGATACTATAAAAAAATTGTTTTGATGCGACGTTACGAAAGACTTTGATTGCGGTTCCCCAGAGAAAGTTTGACATAAGGTTAATATTGCTTTTCTTAACCACCTAATTATGTAATATACTTAGCTAGGCTGATATAAAAATAAAAAGTTCTACTCGCTTAGAGCAAATTGTCAGCTAAAATAAAATCAATTCGACCTTTTGAACCATTCATTTTTGTTTTACGTTGATGGCTAAACAGAAAAAAATTGAACCCCTCGTCGGCGAAGATTTGCTCACCAAAGTCAAAGAACTCGAAAATCTGAGCAAAGAAGAAAAAGCTAAACGTTGTGGATACTACACCGTTACCAAAAACGGCATCGAGCGCGTCAATATGATGAAGTTCTTGAATGCCTTAATTGATGCAGAAGGCATTCAATTAGATAGTTCACCTAGTGCAAATGGACGCGGTGGACGCAGCGCTAGCTATCGGATTAGCGTGCAGTCAAACGGTAACTTGCTTATCGGTTCGGCTTATACTAAACAAATGGGTCTCCAAGCAGGAGATGAGTTCATCATCACGTTAGGTAAAAAGCACATCAGACTCCGGCAGGTAGACTCAGAGGAACGTGAAGAAAGTGAAGCGATGGAAGCTACAGCTTAAATAGCTTCAACTCAAGTTGTTTATTAGTCATTAGTTATTAGTCAGCACATTCGAGCGCTTATTACTTAATGCCTGTTTTTATGGGTGTTATGAAATAAGAAAGTGCTTTGTGTGCGCGCAAACTATATACGTAATATAGGGCGCTGCTCTGCTTGGGAGGGGGGGAGCTATTTATGCTGCAAAGGTTTGATAGCGCGCTTTTACTCTTTTACTTGAGTTCGCGCGCTAAAAAAATCACAACCAATATGCGTACAATAGCCATTGACTAATGGCTATTGGCTAACAAGACACTCTTCAACATCAGTTTTGGAGGGAAACGGTAAGTAATGACTCAAAGCTTTGCGCGTTGCTGCTAAATTGCAGGTCAATGCAACTTGTTCGCGTTCGAGTAAACCTAAAATCTGTTCATGATTATTTCGCGCTACTACTGGTAACTGATGTAAACCTCTTAATGCCATTCGGTCTAATGCCTCGGTTAAAGGTTCATCGCTGTAAGCATACAGAATATCAGTAGTAGATATTTCTTTCAAGCTCAGATTTGACAAATTGTGTTGTATTTGAGTGGCTAAATCCGAATTTTTTTGATAATTTGCGAGCGTGCGGTTGATATCTTCGAGAGTAACTATACCCAATAGTTGTTCTTGTTCATCAATTACTAGTGCGCTATGAGTACGAGCGTGCCACATCGACAAAGCTGCTTCTAAAACTTTCATTGTAGAAGGCAGCTTTTTTGGATTGGCATACATTGCATCAATGACTAAGATTTCTTGCAACATTTCTGCTTGCTCATCTTTTAGCTCTGATAAACCAATCCGCTGCAAATTGGAGTTAGAGTTTTCGTTAGGCAACATTTGTTCTACTAACCAAAAGCTCAACCCAACTGCTGCCATTAATGGCAAAACAATTCGGTAGTCACGAGTTAATTCAAATAGCAGTAAAATTGATGTTAAAGGTGCCCGAACACTGGCAGCGAGTACAGCAGCCATACCGACCATTGCATATGCAGGGGGTGCCGCCATGTAAATAGCAATATTGGGTGCAAGCAAAGCGATAATTTTTGCGTATGCGGCGCCGAATGATGCTCCTAAGAACATTGCTGGGGCAAATAAACCACCCACAAAACCACTGCCAGCAGACACAGCAGTCATTAGCATTTTTAATATTAGAAGGGCCAGCAAAAGCTGAATTGATAAATGGACATCTTGAAGCATCGCTTGTACTGTTCCATAACCAATTCCCAATATTTGTGGAAATTGTAGTGCTACTGCTCCAACGATGGCGCCACCAATAATTGGATGAACTGGTTTTGGAATACGACCTAGCCAGTTTAGTACCGGAACTTTTCCGTCAAAACAAGCTTTTGCAAATCGAATTGCTTGGGTATACGATAGCGAGACTAAACTTGCTCCCAAACCTAAACCCATATATAAAGGCAATTCCAAAGGGCTACGAACTTGATAAGCTGGTAATTCAAAAGCGGGCTGTGAACCTAAACCAATTTGAGCGATAAGCGCCGCTAGTACAGCAGCCAATAGTACAACACTCACCGCCGAAGTCGCGAACGATGTAGCACCTAATACGACTTCTAACGCAAAAAAGACTCCAGCAATAGGGGCATTAAATCCTGCTGCGAGACCAGCAGCAGCTCCCGCAGCTAATAGCAAGCGCAAGCGTTCTTGTGAGACTTGTAGCACCTGCGACAGTAAAACACCAAAATTGGCACCAATTTCCACACTCGGTCCTTCAGGACCAAGCGAGGCGCCGCTACCCAAAGAAACGGCGGCAGCGAGCATTTTTGTAACAGGTCGGAGTTTTTGCTTTAAACCCCCAGCTCTAGAAGCAGCAATTAGCGAAGATAAACTCGGGCCAAAATCTTGAGTGCGCCAGCGCATTAAGCTGACAATTAAACCGCCTATAATTGGAACACTCCAAAGAGTCCATGCACCCCAAGTACCTACTAGCCCCATAAAATCTTCTAATAGTAGGTGATGAATAATCTGAATAGAGTAATGGAAAGTAACAATACCCATACCAGTACCACCACCGATTAGCAGACCTAAAAGTAATATCAGTGTTTCGGGTGATAATTGAAACCGATTGAGCAAATGTGTTAGATGTTGTGTAGAAGGAGTAGACACAGGTTGGTCTGCCACCTTCTTTTCAAACGTGGGAGGCAGGAGAGTCATGGATGGCAGGAACTTAAATCTAATAAAAAAATTAAAATATATGTCTTACTCAATATTGTCGTGCATTCCACACCAACCAGACAAGCTGTATTTACTCAAAGCATAATGTTCTGCCCATTTTTTAATTATTTAGGTAAGCACGTGCCTATTTGCCCTTGAAAAAGGAGAAAGTGAGCTAGCATTATGGATGTCATCTTCGCGAATTACATGAAACAATGAATCATAATTGATGCATAAGCGTAATTAGTGGAGTTAGACTATAGGGACGATCTAAAATTGGGATTAACTCGGAAATCAAGATAACTAAGTTGTAATTAGCGAATAAGTGGACTTGACGGATTAAGTAGATGAATACACACACTTTTGACAATCATTACCTGACCTGCCCAATTTGCCAAAAGAATGCTACACCAAAACCTGTTAAATCTTGCGTCGGATTATTTAGTTGTCCGTATTGCCAAGAACGGTTAGTTGTCTCGCAAAGCGGACACTATGTCCGTGACCCTTTTATACTTAGGCAAATCATTGTAAGTAGCGCTTTACGCCGTCAAAGCCGTCCACTGGCTCGGATTCTTCGTGATTTTATGCTACTGCGTCCAATGTTAGCTTTGGCTGTTGGGGGAGCAATTGTGTTTGGCATAATTGCCGCAACGCAGCAAAATACTAGTTATGAGCAAAACTTATACAAAGTTGAAAAAACTGATAATTTTATTGATAAACAGTAAATTATAAAATTTACGGATAGTAATTAATCTAATAATCAACTATCCGCACTTATTATTTTGAAATTGATAATTGATTTTAACTAGCAATAATGCAATATTAAATTTTACTAGTACTTTTGGTAATTAGTAGAAATACTTGATTGCCAGCTTCAGTGCGCGCAACAATTTCTGCTGCATCTAGCTTGAGTTTTGCTAATTCAGATTCGTCGAGTAGAACGTATGGTTGTTGCTTTTTACTTTGGCGCCAATATTGTTCAATCACGTTTGGCTGATTAGTAGCAGGTATAACCCTATTACTGTAAAAATCGAGTGATGGACGATGGTAAGGTGAAAAACTGTAAATTTTGCCTTTAGGGTTTGCGCGTTGAATCATTTGGGCAACTGGTTTAACTGGATAGTTTTCGTTGAGTTCCCACACCCAGTAATTTGATTTTACAAATAGCAGCAGCGAAATATAAGTTCCCCAAAGTAATACCTTTAAAAATTGTGCGTCACCTCTCTCTGTTAAAATGGCGCCCAATGCCATAGTACCTGCGACTGCGGCAAATATTAACTGTAAGTCGGGGTGTACTGGTTTTGCAAAGCTGTAATAAATACTGCCTCCAGTTGCAGCAACAGCAAGAATACCTAAACCTGTTACCCAAAGACGTGGATAGGATGAGAATAAAGGTGTACTTTCAATTTCAGCAGCCTTGGCGCCAAGAGCAAGCGCTAAACTTGGATAAATAGGAAAAACATACCAAGGCAGCTTTGTAGTCATTATAGAAATAGCAACTAAATATAAGCAACTCCATACAAGTACTAGTTTTGCCCAACTGAGGTTACGATTTTGCCAAGTCAAGCGAAAACTTGCGAATAAGAATAATAACCAAGGATGAGTATATTTAACAATTTCTAATGGGTAGTACCAAATTGGTTGTGAATGTCCTTCTACAGGTTCCCAAATACGACTTAGCGACTGGTCAACCATACCGACGTTAGTAAAAGTGTTGCCGTAGTGAAGCCATTGAGCAGCGTACCATAACCCTACAGGTAAACAGCCAATTATAATGGCAACCCACATATAAACGCTGGTTATTAGTCGGGGAGTATCCCAAAATAAAAAGGCAAATGCAATTGCTGCAAATAAAACTCCTAGTATTCCCTTAGTTAGACAAATTAACCCCAACCCAATGCCAACTCCAAGACAATAGCGAAGATTTCGACGTGAACGCAGCAAGCACAACATCATCACCATAAAGAAACATACCGAGGCGCCGTCTAACATTGCTAAACGTCCATGCCGCAGTACTGGTAGCATAGTGACATAAATTAGAGCGCTGTAAATAGCGGCTGTACGTTGATGAAATATCTCACGCCCAATAAAATACAGTAATGGTACTGAAACAGCGGTTAAAACTGCACCAGGCAAACGCGCCGTCCACTCATGCACTCCCCATAACGAATAGCAACTAGCAATAAGTATATGCATCAAAGGCGGTTTATTATGATACGGTACACCCCCTAAAGTTGGATAAAGCCAACGTAATGAATTAAATGGCGCCTCAGATATTTCGCGCGCAACTTGTGCTACTGTACCCTCGTCCCAGTCCCGTAACGGCAAGTCACCCAAATCAATAGTAAAAATGATTACTGCTGCTAATAGCAATAAAATTACCCATATCGAGTCTGGTCGTTTTGAAACCGTGCGGTACTTTTTCTCTAGACGACCCCAAATGAAGTTACCGAATTGCATAGTGTAAGATATTTATTTTGCATGAGAATTTAGTGATTTACAACAGACGGTTTAATGCAAGAGTTGGTTGCCACCCTCGCAACCAGCGTTGTTGATGCCAAGCTTTAATTTATCTCAACTTTGATTGATTGGGAAAATGCGCTTTGACAATCTGTGAATTTTCTTTTAAATTTGTCTCACGTTCTGGAAACTAAAAATAATCATAAAAAGGAGTAAAACAATTTTATATTATTTAATCGTTATTTGGTGATACTTGCACTAATTTTAACGTAAAGTTACGTACAATCTAGTAAAGTTACGTACAATGTAGGGTGGGCAGTGAACCAGTTGGCGCGTCTCGGTTTCCGTGTGCGTCAAACTGGTGAACCCGGAGGGTGCCCACCTTACCAATAAGGAGTGAGGAATATATGAATTTACCATTTATCTTAGATGTCTCAATAGGGCTAATATTTATATATTTGATATTAAGTTTATTAGCATCAGAAATTCAAGAGTTACTTGCAACAGTTTTTCAATGGCGTGCCGAACATTTAAGAAAATCAATCGAGGTACTATTGACGGGCAATGCCCAAGATGCAGAGCAAGCAAGAATTTTAGAACTAGCTAATCAAATTTATGCGAATCCGTTAATAAAAAGTATTAATCAACAAGCAAAAGGCGCCCTTGTTAATATACCACGTCGCTTTACTTGGACAGTAGCAAGTGCTTATCGTTCATTGACAAATACCCAATCTGACAAGAAACAAACTGTATTTAATAACGAACAAGTTGGTGATAGTCGGCATACTGGACCATCATATATTCCTTCAGATGTATTTGCAACGAGTTTAATTGAAACATTAGAAATTCCAACTATTGAACAGTCACTTTCAAGCACGCGGTTAGACAATTTTAAAAATCAACGTTTAGCTGAAATTGAGAATGTAATTTTCAAATTACAAGAGCAAGTAGGAGAAAACGAGGAAAACGAAGATTTCTTTAATTTTTTGTATCAAAGTTACTCAGAAATACAAGCTGATTTTGAGCAGGTTGTTTGGAATTTTCAACAAAATAAATTTGACTTGAATAATAGTATTGGTAGCATGATTGCTAGTTTTGATAGATTTATTGAGTCATTAAAAGTAAATTCACCCCTCCCACAAGAAAGATTATCAAACTCATTACAGCAATTGCAATTTCTAAAAAATAATTCAATGCCATCGGTTGAAAATACAATTTCACGAACAGGTTTAAAACCAAATGTTCGAGAAATAGCTCAAGCAATTAAACGTGGAACTGATGTATATCAGGAATTGACTACAGCGCTTCAAGACAAAGATAATCAGGTATTGCAAAGAATGGAGAAGATAATTGATAGATTACCTCCATCAATAGCTGATAATATTAAGGATTTAGCAGAACGCGCAGAGCTTAATATTAATAATACTCAACAAGGTGTAAATGCATTACGCCAAGAAATAGAACACAATTTTGATAACTCGATGGAACGTGCGTCAGGTGTATACAAGCGTAATGCAAAAGGTGTAGCTTTATTACTTGGCTTAATTATTGCAGCGGCAACTAACGCAGATGCTTTTTATATGATAAGTCGATTGTCAAAAGATTCGGCATTGCGCGACACTATTACACAAAATGCCGGACAAATTGTGTTACAAAATCGTAATCAGTTAGGATACGTTGATATTAATACATTAAGAAGTCAAACCGACGAAGCATTAAATCAAATTGCTTTACCTATTGGTTGGGGTGATGCAAACCTAGAAAGACAACTTTCATGGACAAGCAAACAGCGTAGACCATTTCCAATATGGAGAATTATTACTTTAATACCTGGTTGGATAATAAGTGGAATTGCAATTGCAATGGGGGCGCCGTTCTGGTTTGATTTATTAGGTAAAGCTGTTAACGTCAGAAACACCGGTAGACCACCAGCTTCAACAACAAAAACCGAATAAAATAAAAGTAGGGTGGGCAGTGCCCACCATACGAAACAACAAGCTTTTTTAGTTTTGTGTAACGAATCTAGCTATTAATTCCTCGCGAGATAATCGCATTAAAATAGGAGTAAATTCAGATGGAGACAGTGCTAAGACAGATGGAATAATTGCTTGGAGTTCTGGGTCTAAAGAACCAAAGCGGACAGTTAGCAAGTTTTCTACAACCTGGCGCCGCTCTTGCTCCTTACCAATCTCCTTACCGCGCTCTACAGTTTCTTGTTCCCACTCCAAGTAAGCTTGTGATAAGTTCATCATTATTTCTTCCGTGTCTTCAATATCGTCAATCTCTGTGCTTACTTCCATGTTAATCTTCCAAGTATAGAGTAGGTTTAAAATTTTGGAACGCTTGGGATTTCCTTTTGGTAAAGCGACTACATCATCGGCAGCTTGTTTTTGTATTAAGTGAACATCTCAAAAAAGAAACCTGGTTTCTTGAAGAAACCAGGTTTCTAAGCTATGCGTTAGTTATAGTTAAGCAGGTATCATTTGCTTAGTTTCTTTTTTTTCTTCTCTTACCCAGTGACGGTGCTGTGCAATAGCTTTTACAAAGTCTTGGGCTACTTGTTTAACGCTTGATGCATTACGGCTAGTAATAACACCTTTGTCTGATACTGATTTTTCTGCGTCAGCTAGTTTTATATCCTTGACATTAGCTGCTGCTATCAAGTCTACACCTTCGCCAGTTGCCGCTATAGCTTTACAATGTTTAAATGCTGAGTAAATAAATTCGCTTACATCATTGTCTGATTTTAGAGTTGCTATGCTTTTCTCTCCACCAGGAATGTAAATAGCATCAAACATTACTGAAGCACTGGTAAGAAAAGTTCTTTCTACGTCAATTTCTTTACCGTCTGTTCCCTTTATCTTACCGCCAAACTTGGAAACAATCATTGGGATGGCGCCTTCAGCTTTAAGAGCTTGTTTAACAGCCATTAATTGGGCGCCATCAACACCATCAGCAGCTATAACAGCAATTTTACGAGTTTTAATTGATTCCTTGGGCTGATTTTCCATGCTCACAGCAGGAGAACTCTTACCATGATTAGGAATTACTTCTTTGGCAGGCGCCTCTATACCTAATCCTGCGGCAACTAAAGTGGCAAATTCATGGTCAACGTGGTTAAATAAGCCAATTACACGTTCTTTGACCTCTTTGTTCATTACCTTGCCTAACTCGAAGTGGGCAGCTTTAACTAAATGCTCCTTCTCAGCTTTTGACATACTATTTAAAAATAGTGTTGCTTGCGAGAAATGGTCGCTAAAGCTTTCGCTACGTTCGCGAACTTTTCTACCACCTAACTTTTCAGCGTAATGTACAAAGGCGCCCATACTTTCGGGTGATGCCATTGGACAACCACCACCAAGTGAATTCGGTGAGTAGTTTACCTTGGAAGTGTAGATATTGTATTGCGAGAAACCATCACGTTGGTCGTTATGAACCGGACACACAGGTCTATTGATGGGCAAACTTTCAAAGTTAGCTGTTCCTAAACGATGTCTTTGTGTATCTGGGTAGGCAAATATCCGACCTTGTAGTAATGGGTCATCAGAAAAATCAATTCCTGGTACTACATTTGTAGGTTGAAATGCTACTTGCTCAGTTTCGGCAAAGAAGTTATCGGGGACGCGGTTGAGTACCATTTTACCTATGGGTTTAATAGGTACTAACTCTTCGGGAATTATTTTTGTTGAGTCTAGGATATCGAAGTCAAATTTAAATTCGTCTTCTTCTTCAACAATTTGCACACCAAGCTCATACTCTGGATAATCACCCATTTCAATAGCTTCTAACAAATCGCGACGGTGGAAGTCAGGGTCTTTACCACCTAATGTTTGAATTTCATCGAACACCATTGAATGTATACCGAGCAATGGTTTCCAATGGAATTTCACGAACCGCGCTTTACCTTCTTCGTTGACAAAGCGAAATGTGTGAATACCAAAACCCTGCATCATTCGATAACTGCGAGGGATGGTACGGTCGGATAATACCCACATTATCATGTGCATCGATTCTGGCATCAATGACACAAAATCCCAAAAGTTATCGTGTGCAGAAGAAGCTTGGGGCATTTCGTTATGAGGTTCTGGCTTAACTGCGTGAATTAAGTCTGGAAACTTCATCGCATCTTGAATAAAAAAGACGGGGATATTATTCCCTACCAAGTCATAGTTTCCATCTTCTGTGTAAAACTTAACAGCAAATCCACGTACATCACGCACTGCGTCTGCTGAACCACGAAAACCTGCCACAGTTGAAAACCTTACAAAAACAGGAGTTTTTACAGATGGGTCTTGAAGGAACTTTGCCTTCGTCAAATCTTTAAGCGATTCGTATGGTTGAAAATAACCGTGGGCACCAACACCACGAGCATGAACAACGCGCTCAGGAATCCGCTCACGATTAAAGTGAGCATTTTTCTCTAGCAAATGAAAATCTTCAAGCAGGGTTGGACCGCGTGTACCTGCTTTGAGTGAGTCGTTCGTATTATTGACTTTTACGCCTTCGTTAGTCGTTAATAACTCTCCCGGCTCTTTGCGAAACTTTTCTAAGTCCTGATTTTTGCTTTGCTCGTTGGTATGTTCGCTCATAGAATCTTTGTGTACTAGTCCGTTTACGAATCAAGGTATAAATACAGTGTTTTGCAACCAGCAAACAAACAGCTTTTACCATCCCAGCAAGCGTCTATTTCACGCACAGGATAATAAAAGCGTTTTTGTAGGGTTTGTAAATTGTTTGTGTCGCTATTTATATATTCAAACTTTAAAATTCGGGCGCCATCAGCCACGAGGAGTAGTTGTTTTGAACTGTAGCTATATAAAAAGGCTGAGATTTTGTTTAATAAATAAGAAAACAGGCAAGGATGCCTGTTCCACAAGATTGATGATTTAATTTTGAGAATGTTTTACTAGTCTAGAACTTCTACTTTTACTGATGCGATACCGCTGCTAATCATACCCAGTTGTCTTGCGGCGCCGAGTGAAACGTCAATGATGCGACCACGGATGAATGGACCACGGTCATTAATTCTTACTATTACAGAGCGACCATTCCAATTATTAGTAACACGAACGCGGGTACCAAAAGGTAGAGTGCGATGTGCTGCTGTTAAGTCATGAGGATTGAATCTTTCGCCATTTGCGGTACGAGTTGAATCTCCATAGCCGTAATAAGAAGCTGTACCACTCTTTGTAGCTGTGACTCTAGCATTTGTATTTTGCTGTGACTTCTTAGCTACAGACTGTTGCTTAGTTGCTTGTGGCTTTTTAGCTGTGGGTTGTTGCTTAGTTACTTGTGGCTGTTTAGCTGTGGGTTGCTGTGGTTGGGTCTTTTCTTGTCGCGCAATAGTTGGTTGATTTAAAGGTTGGGCGCCACCAAGAAGTCTTCGTAAACGATTAGTAGCTTGTAATGTGTCTTGAGCTAAATTATTAGTTGTGTCTGGTAACCCAACGCTGGCATCAATTTTTATTAGTTCTTCACCGTTGACTTTGATGCTTTGTCCCTCTTTTGTCCAGCTAGCTGTAATTTGATTTGCGTCAACATTAGAAGCGACTAATTGATTAATTTTGGCTGCAATTGTATTTGCTCTTTCAACGGGATTTGTTTCTTGACCAACAAAGGTTAATACAGGAATACTGCGAACGTACAATGTTGCTGCTTGACGACCTGCAATTTGGTGTGCGTGGACTTGAGTAACTGTAGTAGGTGTACCTGGTTTTGCGGTTGGAGATGATTCTCCTGTTGTATCACCCGACGGTGGTAATTGCGGAGAGGTTTTTTTAGCCGTTGCAGCACTTGCAACCGAGGGTATTCCTAAAACAGTAGTTGATAAAGCAACAACTGACCACAGCTTAGTATTATTCATCTGTTCGGTTTTTTTGATAATAGGGAACTAAGGCAAGATTTAAAACTCCAACTTGGTCAATTTATCAAAATCAAATCACTGTTTCCAAGTGATGTACATCACAATATTTTCTTTTTTTGGTAATATTATTTTTCTTTTCTGACCAAATAATATTTTTTTGTAGCCTTGTATACAAAAAATCCAGATTTTTATCTACCTTAAGATATACTTAACGTAATTTATATAACTATATGAACATTCGTTACTAGTGTTTACTTTGGTAAACATGTTTGAAGATTATTTAGCCTTTCAATAGTTTGTTTGGTTTCATTTTTTTTGCCAAGCTGTGTGTATATGTCTACCGCGCGTTGATAATCTTGGATAGCATTTTGCTTGTTGCCTAAAGTGCAATTTACAACTGCGCGGTTTATATGAGCAACAGCCGAATTGGAAGAAATATCAATTGCTTTTGTATAATCGACAATAGCTGCTTGGTAATTTTTAAGGTAAGAGTGAGCGTTGCCACGTTCAATATAGGCATCAATATTTTGCGGGTCTAATTTGATAACACTAGTATAAATATTAACTGAATCTTGATAGGCGCCTTGTTCAAACTTAGTTTGTGCCTGTGTTAATAATCTTTCATATGAATTAGCGTTAGATGCTCTAATAAAAATCACTACTGTTGCAGCGGTAAAAACTAAAATCCAGATTAAAGCAGTTTGACTTACATACTTATAGTTTCTTGTCAATGCAGTTAAAATATTTGAAGCTTTAGCTGTGAGAGTTTTTTGTTCAAACAAAGCAATATCATCTGGCTGTAAACATAAAAATTTTTGAAGAGACTGTAGCTTTTGACGATCTTGTTCTGTAATACCTTTTTTACTGCGTTTAAAATAATCTAATTCTTTTTTATACTGTATTAATTTTTGTTTGTATTCACGTTGAGCTTGGGCAGTTACTTCCTGCTGTACTAAGTCGGCATCTTGATTTTTTATACCCAAGTAATTCTTTATATCGTTTAAATTATTTAAAGCTTTCGCTCGTAGTGGATATTCTTGAACGATTGCGGCGCCGTAACTATATCTATATTCTTGTAAACGCTGCTGATATTTTTTTATTTCTACTACAGTTGCTTCGATACCTTGAGATATATCAGCTAAAGCAGCATCAGGATTTTGCCAACTCTTGACAGGCATACCATTTTTTGGTAGAGGAGCAATATCACCCAATAGCTTCTGCCATCCCTGAACTTGATATAAAAGTATAGGTATAGCAACAACCTCACCAAGAAAATGCTTTTCTTGTAATTTGGCGATTTCACTATTCCAGTCAATTCGATTTTGAATCAAACCCAAAAAATCCGAACTAATCAGTAATACGATTACATCAGCAGTTTGCAAATGGTAAGAATTCTTATAGTCTTCATATGTGTTTTCACTATGATGCTGATACCAAACCATCACAACATCCAATTCTTCTAATCTCATCAAGTGTTTTTCTAACACAATTCTTAATTGCTCATCCTGATAAGAAGGAGAATAAGCGAAAAAAATCTTTATAGATTTAGCTGACTCTGGTAGTAAAAACATAACTATAAATATAAGTAGAACTTCACCCAGGCAAATTTAATACACGTAGAGACGCAATTAATTGCGTCTCTACAACGTTCGGATTTTACAAACGATTTAGGACTGCTATATATACTGCTACTCAACATTTAGCAAAAACCGCAAATTAAAGCAATAGAACGAGTAGCTATTAATACTTGAATATCAAAAAAATTATACAACTTATATTTGAGGATATAATGGCGCCGAGTATCTATAAATCATTACATACTAATTAATCATGGCGCCTAACCTATACTCAAATCAAGAGGTTATATTATT
Organism: Calothrix sp. PCC 7716; assembly: GCF_019977735.1. Lineage (GTDB taxonomy): Bacteria > Cyanobacteriota > Cyanobacteriia > Cyanobacteriales > Nostocaceae > Dulcicalothrix. The sequence continues at coordinate 5,216,097 of NZ_AP025018.1, forward strand.
AACATAAAAAGTGTATAAATTATATCTAAATTATCTTGTAGTGTAAAAAGAATCAACTAGCTATTAGCAGCATAGTAAAAATTTAATTGTATAACAAAATTTTGCGAGCTACTTTTAAAAATGGTCGAGGTTATGTACAATGTTACTAACTTAGACGTAAGAATTCACTTAAATACCAAAAATATGACACAAGCATCTTCATGTCAAACACGTCGTAGAGGTAGAGTATTTCCGGATCGACAACTATCAAAAGAAGAGTTGGAGCAACGAAAAGCAGAAAAAGAAGCTTTTTCTCAACGTTGTCGTTTAATTTTCGACCGCGTAAAGCCTGAACTAATTAACGACCATTATGATTGGTTCATCGTAATTGAGCCAGACAGTGGAGATTATTTTATTGACCCAGATGAAAACATTGCTAGAGCAAAAGCTGGTGATAAACATCCTGGCAAATTACGCCTAATCATGCGAATCAATGAAACAGGAACCTGTGGCAGAATATGATAACAGGTCAGTTTAATAACCAGGGTGAGCTAGTATTTGAAATTAGTTTAGTAGCAGCAGATAATGATCAGTTACTAGTCAATGCGGTTCTTGACACGGGTTTTACTGGCTGGTTAGCACTTGACACTCAAGATGCAGAAAGTCTTGGATGGACTTTAAATACACAAGAGCAACGTAAAATGAATACTGCATGGGGAGAAGCCGACTTTGACATCTATAACGGAACAATATCTTTAGATGGTGAACAATTTACAATTGAAGTTTTGGCAGGAAATCAGTTTGAAGACATTCTTTTGGGTGTATATTGGCTGCAAATTAAGCCTTTAGTCGCAAATTTTGCTGCAAAGGTGTTGACATTGGGTTAGCCTATCTCAACTAGCTTTACTAGGCAAAATTTCTTGTAACCTTGCGACCATTTCCGCACGCGCGCTCACTTCAAGCTTACGAAACATTCGCTTTAATGCTTGTTTAACAGAGTTTTGTGTAATCCAAAGTTTTTCTCCTATTTCAGCATTAGTTAAACCGCGTGCTACTAGTTCGGCGATTTCTAATTCACGTGGAGTTAACAGACTCGAAGCAGTAATATTAGTAGAAGATGGTTTAGTTGCTCGCAAGCTAGCTAGTTTTGCTGATAAATGTAGGCATAATGCGCTTAAATCAGCTAAATCATTGGCTGTAAAAGCGGGGTTTCCTTTGGCGCGCGCTAAATTTAATGTTCCCACAAGGCGCCCGTCAGCAACAATTGGACCACTCATAACATGCGCGTGGTCATCGCGCGAACAAAATTCTTTCCAGTTACCAGCAGGTAGTATTAATTGTTCATGTGCTGGTGCGTGACGTTCAACAACATATTTACCAACAGGGTTTCCCCGCAAGCAAACTTCAGGGATATCAGGAAAACCTTGAGCATTTACCTTTACTTCGGGTTGCTCATCCAATAGATAAATACCCCAACGTTGAACGTCAAAGTGTTCCCCTACCGTCTCCATGATAGCGAGTTGCAGTTGTTGTTCGGTTTGAGCGCTAGCTATTGCATCAAATACGGTGTGGAGCTCATTTGGCATAAGTGTACCCAGTTGGGGTCTAGGCGGACTGACTCGATTACTTCTATCTTAGTAAATAACAGAAGCAAGTCGAAAACTAACATATATAACAGTTTATAGGAGAAGTACATGACAGCCACACAAGTATCAGCCAGAGAGCTTTTCCGCGCTGCCTACGAAAACCGTTACACCTGGGACAAAGATTTCCCTGGTTACACCGCTGATATTACCTATAAATATGACGGTAAAGAGTATACAGGTAAAGTGACTATTGGCGCCAATATGAAGGCGGAAGTGTTGGGTGTCGAAGACGAAGAGGCACAAAAAGCTATTCACGGTCAAGCATGGGAAATTGCCGTTCACCGTGTCCGTCGTACCTTTGAACAAACCCACGGTGAAAACACCTTTACTTATGGCGCCAAAGATGAAGATGGTGCAGTAGAACTATTAATGGGTGGTAAAGCAACAGGTGACAAATACAAAGTTCGTAACAACGAAGTTAGCCTAGTTCACCGTCACATTCATAATGTAGTCGTCACTATCAACACCTTCAGCAGCCATGATACAGGTGAAGGATATCTTTCCCACACCTACGACTCGATATACCATGACCCTCAAACAGGCGAACAAAAAGGTGGTAAGAGCTTTTTTGTAGATGAATATGAAAAAGTAGGCAAATACTTTATTCTCAACCGTCGCCAAATTACTACCGAAGTTGATGATAAACCCTCAGTTCAAGAATTCATCTTCTCCAACATCAAATTACTAGACAAAGCTGAATAAAACCTCTTGTGGAGCAGGCATCCTGCCTGCACAAAATTTTAAATTGTATAATCCTGGTTTTCAAAAGAAGCCAGGATTTTGATTTTTCAGTAATGCCATCACTTCAACTTGAAGAAAATAAGGTGGGCAGTGCCCACCCTACTACTACAAAATAATTACACAGTTATACAAGATATTAACAACTCAATGCTACTAATCATAGTAATCACCGCACTATGTATTCTAGGAATTTTATCACTTACAAGCTATTTCGCTTGGTTTTATCCCATAGAGCTATTAACACACTTTAAAGTACAATATTTTGTTGCAGCCTTAATTTTAACAGGAATATTACTAATATTTCGCCAAAAACGTATTCTAAAAAGTAAAGTGCCAATTTTACTTGGATTAGTAGTTATTAGTTTAAATATCGTTGAAATATTACCTTGGTATCTTCCTAATTCGCAACAAGCGACAAATCAAACACCTCAAATCAGAATCGAAAGTTTTAATGTTAACGTTGAAAATGAAGAATATCAACAATCTATCGATATTGTTCGTAAAGATAACCCTGACATTGCGTTATTTATTGAAATTCATGACACCTGGTACAATAACTTAAAAACTGGTTTCAAAGATATTTTTCCTTACTCGTTTCGCAGTCCTGGTGGTGGACTAGCTGTTTTTAGCCGTATACCGCTTGAAGACGCGCGCGGTGTAAACTTAGATGAAGTAGGTCATCATTTAGTAACAAACTTTAATATAAATGGAAAAACTATTCATTTTATTGGCACACACCCAATGGTACCAGTTAAACCCAAGACTTTCCATCGTCGTAACCGTCAACTAGCCGCTTTAGAAAAATATATAAATCAACAGCAAAATTCTGTAATTATTGCAGGTGACTTTAATTTAAGTCCTTGGTCACCATATTACCGGAAATTTATTAAAAAAACAAATTTACATAATACACGTTTAGGTTTCGGCGCCTTACCAAGTTGGCCTCGTCCAGCTACACATGTTAGGATACCTAGCTGGTTAATACCGCTATTAAATATTCCTATTGACCATTGCTTGGTGAGTAAAAACTTTGGGGTGGTGAATACCTATGTTAGTCAACATGGAAACTCTGACCATGCAGCAATTGTAGTAGATTTGGTATTGCGTTCTTAGAAAATCCCCCCTAACCCCCCTTGATAAGGGGGGAATAAGAGCGTGAAGGATTTAGTTAGTTATTGTCTTCAATATCGTTTAGTGCTTGCTGAAACTCAGAAATATTTTGAACAGTTGCCGAACATGTTACTAGTTCTGTCAAAACAGTTAAGTCTTCAATTTTATTTAATTTCTGGGTAAAGCTTGAAGGTACCTTGCCAAAGCGCGCTTTCAAAATAGACAATATATTCTCACGCGCATTTTTCAAGCTACCTTCTAACATTACATCCTGAAAGTAACGTGTCTGTTTCAAGTCATCTAGTCCAAACATGGCCTCTAACTCCTGTCTGCTCAATTTCGGAAACTTGTATACCAGTATTTTATCTATTAATTCCAAGATTTTCTCTTGCTCTTCAACTTTGGCAATTTGAGTTTTTGCCTGTTCTGCAAGCTCTTTAGCTTTTTTACCAGCTTTGGCTTTAGGCTCTACTACCAAGTTTATCATTCCTAACCCAAGGGATGATGAAGCTGTTTTTGGTAACTCATCCAGATATATCCTGGTCAGGCGCCCGCTGTCAAAATATTCTTGATATTGTGGTAATTCACCCGTATCTAAGCTTTTACGAGCAAAAATTGCTACAGCACGCCAGTTTTGCTTTGGTCGATACTGTTTCAGGTATAAAGATATTTCTCCAAACAAGTCCCAGTAGAAAGCATATTTTTTTCGGAACTGTACCTCGACAAAATATATAGAGTTTTTAGAATTTTTAGCTGCTGGTAAATAGATGCCATCAAAGCGAAACGCTAATTCTTTAACTTCTTTGGACGAAAATCGGTAACTATTGGCTATTGTTGGTGATTCTCCTATTAGTTCAAATAATAGACTGGGCATAGTTTGGAATAACTGATAGAAAATGGTATCCGTTCTCATATTTGGCTAGATGCTGAAAATCACCATTTAATCATCTAGTGAATAGGTACTATTTCTGTCTTTTTTTACAAATATTAAGGTGAACACTTTTGATATAAAATAGCGTATAAATTTTAACTGTTACTAATTTTACATTTGCAATTTGTGAATATTATCTTCCCAGTTTTTTCCATCAAATGCCACTATTTCAAAGTTTGAGATTACGTCTCCATCTAAGCAACGCGCGTTTACGTCAATACAGTCTGGGTGACTGCGAGGTATGTAAAATGAATGTATACCGCAGTTGCTACAAAATTTATGCTTTGCTATTCCGGTGTTAAATGTATATGTTTGTAATGTTTCTTCTCCTTGGAGTAATGTAAATTTATCTTTTGTAACAATTAGATGTAGAAAGCCTTTTTTACTGCATATTGAACAGTTACATTCGTCTAGTTTGTGGTTGTCTACTGTGACTTGGAAGCGGACGGCGCCGCAATGACATCCACCTTGATATGTTATTGTTTTGTTGGTTGTTGGCATAGTTTTAAAAGGATTTTTACCACAGAGTCGCAGAGGCACAGAGGAAGAGAGGGAAGAGTGGGTTGATATATAATTATTATTTTAGTATTTATGGGCTTTTACCAATTTCCAAATGATTTTTGTTGGGGTGTTGCTACTGCTTCTTATCAAATTGAGGGTGCAACTGAGGAGGATGGGCGTAAGAAGAGTGTTTGGGATACTTTTAGCGCTACTCCTGGTAAGGTGATGAATGGTGATACTGGCGCAGTTGCTTGTGACCATTATCATCGGTATGAGGCTGATGTAGCGTTGATGGCTTCTTTGGGTGTGAAGCATTATCGGTTTAGTGTTGCTTGGCCACGAGTTATTCCTGATGGACGGGGACAGGTTAATGAGACTGGGGTTGATTTTTATAAGCGTTTAGTTGATTGTTTGCTTAAATATGGGATTACGCCACATGTTACTTTGTTTCATTGGGATAGTCCCCAAGCTTTGGAAGATAAATATGGTTCTTGGCGCCATCGTCAAATGGCTTATGATTTTGCTGATTATGTGACGGCAGTGGTAACTAGGTTAGGTGATAAAGTTACTAACTGGATGACTATAAATGAAATTTCCTGTTTTACTCATATGGGTTACGATGTGGCGCAAGAACCACCTCATGCACCTGGTACGAGTGTAAGTAGTAAGAAAGAAGTATGGCAAACTTCGCATCACGCAATTCTTGCACATGGTTTAGCATGTCAAGCTATTCGTGCGTCAACTCCCGTACCTTGTAAAGTTGCGCTGGTTGATAATATGAGTGTGACTGTGCCCATTAGCGAGTCTACAGCTAATATCGAAGCTGCAAAAAAAGCTTTACATACCTCAATGTCAAATGGTGGAATTATTTTTCCTGTACTAACAGGCGCCTATAGTTCCACAATGTTAGAAGAACTTGGTGAGATGGCGCCAGATATCAAAGGCGAAGATTTAGAAATAATTCATCAACCGCTTGATGCTATTGGGTTAAATATCTACACGGGTGGATATGTACGCGCGGCAGATAATAAGAATGGTTATGAATCTCTGTCCCTACCTCAAGGTTATCCACGAATGTATATGCCTTGGTTGAATATTTTACCTGAAAGCATTTATTGGGGTGTTCGACATATTAGTGAAACGTTAGGACATCCCAGTTTACCTGTGTTTATTACCGAAAATGGTTGTGCAGCACAAGATGAAGTTAATGCAGCAGGTGAAATTATTGATGTTGACCGCATTATGTATTTACGACAATATCTCAAAGCAGCACATCGTGCGGTGAGTGAAGGGTACCCATTAAAAGGGTATTTTTTATGGAGTTTTATGGATAACTTTGAATGGGCTTGGGGTTATGGGCGCCGTTTTGGTATTACATATATAGATTATGCTACACAAAAACGTATTCCCAAAGCCAGTTTTGATTGGTATAAAGAGTGTATTCGTCAAAACAGCGTAGTGTAGGCGCCAATAATTTAATAAATTAACTTATGAAATTAAACGAAGTAGTACCTTGGGGTAGAACGTTAGAAGAATACAAGCTAATGTTCAATCTATCTTTATCTGATTTGAACACAAAAATTCTCGGATGCGGTGACGGGCCTGCTAGCTTCAACACCGAAATGACACAGCTAGGATATTCTGTTGTCTCTATTGACCCAATATATCAATTCTCTGCTGAAGAAATCAAACAGCGAGTACAAGAAATATATGAACCAGTAATTTCTCAAGTTAAACAAAATTCCAATCGTTTCGTTTGGAAAAACTTCTGTGATGCTGATGAACTCGGTCAAGTTCGTCTTGCCACAATGGAAAAGTTTTTAACAGATTATGAAGTAGGTAAAGCAGCAGGACGTTATTTATACCAATCTTTACCTAGTTTAGAACTAGCTGATAATCAATTTGAATTATGCTTATGCTCTCATTTACTTTTTTTGTACTCACAGCAGCTATCGCTGGATTTTCACATAGCTTCAATTTTTGAACTTTTAAGAATATCTCCTGAAATTCGCATTTTTCCTTTACTTAATCTTGATTGTCAAATATCACCTTATCTTGAACCAGTTATTCAGGAGTTATCGAGCAAAGGTACTAATGTCAAGCTTGAAACTGTAGCTTACGAGCTTCAAAAAGGTGGTAATCAAATGTTGAGAATTAGTCGAAAATCAAAATTATAAGTATTTTATCAAATGTCAAATTTTTCCCTTAAAAAAAGTGAAAAATAAACGGATAACGATATGGTATATTCTCGTTCTCAATTACTTTGACAATAGCAATAATTGGCACTATCAAACTAAAAATACCAAGTAGTATTAAAAGAGGAATACCAATTAGTACAAAACTTAATAATCCAAAAACAAATGCCGCTATATAAAGATTAATATGAAGGTTTAAAGATTCCCTAGCGTTTTGTTTAACCACTGAGTCATCAGTAACAAAGAGTATAACGATAGGTATACCTACTGATATAAATAAAGAACTGAAAAATATGGCGCCGTGACATAGAGCAGATAAGAGCTTACGTTGAGCAATTGTTTCCATACAATAATTCTCCTATATGTAGTATTTTTTACTTCTTTATTTTAGCTTTATTGGTTGAGTTAGCTGCCAATCTATAGGAGATATTTAGATTTGGTTGTTGGGTTGTGCTGTCGCTCCAACGCCACTCTCCTTAACGGGGGAAACCCCCGCACGGAGGTGGCTCCCCAACCTACAGCTAATTAATGCTAGGATGCTTAGGATTGTTAGTAGGGGTGTTAACCAGTCACCCCAACGTGTGTATAAGGTTTGGGTTTGGCGCCTATAAATTGTTTCTGCGTGTGTTTCGTAGGTGTTGTGTCCAGATATCCATAGGGTTTTTCCGTGGGGATCGACGAATGCTGATAAACCTGTATTGGTTGCGCGCGCTGCCCATCTGTCGGTTTCTATTGCCCGCATTGTGTCTAATGCGTGATGCTGCATTTGCATTGCTTGACTATATGGGTCGTTATTCGATGCGGTAATAATAAATTCTCCACCTGCATATGCTTGGCGCCTAAATTGTTCAGGAAAGGCAGATTCGTAACAAATGCCAGCAATTACACGTCCAAACGGTGTATCAAATATTTGATTTTTTGAACCTGGTACTTGTCGTGCTGTTACTGGTGATAGGCGCCTAATTAATTTACCAAGTATTTCTTCAAACGGTACATATTCGCCTAAAGGAACTAACTTAGACTTTTCAAAGTGACTATAAATATTACCCTCTTTTGTAAAGGTAAATAAACTATTTGCATAGGTGTTAGAATTTGGACGTTCTGCAAAACCACCAATCCACGCAACAACTCCTTTTTGTTTCACTGCTGCAACTAAAGAGCTATCAAGTATATCGCGCGAAAAAAATGGTAATGCTCCTTCTGGAGTTAAGACTGCATCTACACCTTGGTCTACTAGTTTTAAATATCCAGTAGTGTAACCTTCGATGGCACGACGTAATCCATAATAATCAAATTTAATGCGGTTGGGGATATTTCCTTGGACAATTCCTATTTTTATTGCTGCATCAGTTGGTTTAACTAACGGCTGATTGTATAAGTTAAAACCTATTAAATGTATAATGATAAATAAACTTAAAGGTATAAAATAATATTTATTATATTTGCTATTTTTTCTTGTTTTTATCCAGACTTCAGCTATTAAGCCGTTGATAGCAACGATTGAAGCAGTAACAGCACTGGCGCCACTATATTGGCCCAAATGTAAAATTACTAAATTATGGGGACTTTGAGTGTACGAAAGTGAACTCCACCATAATGGACCATTAGTCCAAATATGTTCGAGAACACACCACAAAGTAGTACCTATAAGAACACGGAATATTGGGGTTAGAAAAGATGTTTCTAGTTTCTGACTAATCCAAAAAAAAGAAGTTGCCCAACTCATTGCAAGCAGTGTTCCCCAAAGCGTTACAAAAGTCCAGGCAAAAAGCGCAATAGCTATACTTGATAGCCAAGGAACTCCCATCCAAGTTAAAGGATGAAGTCCTGTTATCCATGAAAGTGTGGCGCCATAGTAACCTAAACCCCAGGCACCTGCTAGTTGTAGTCTAAATAATTTTGGTTTGTACGCACTCGTAAATATTAATACCCATAGTGGAGCTAGGGCAAACCAAGCTAAAAACCAAGCACCAAATGGTGCAACAGTTAACCCCATTAGTACTCCACTCAATAGGGTAATAATCAATGGTGAGTAAAAATTATTCGATTTACTCATAAATTTTTACTCACCTTCTTACTCTTGTATTAGATGGCTACTCAGCACTCAGCACTTAGCACGAGCGCACTATTATTTACTACTCAACTTCAGTACCTTCAGCAACTTCAGCAACTTCAGTACCTTCAGCGTCGGGTGGGACAATTGCTACTCCAGTGATAGCATCGTCTTCATCGAGACGTTGAACACGCACACCTGTAGCTGAACGCGATTGAATCGAAATTGCATTTGTTGCCTGTCGAATAATGATACCGCGATTTGTTACCATCATAATTTCGTCGTCGTTATTGACGATGTGCAACGTTGCAAGTTGGTCTTTGGTTTTGCGGTTCTTAAATTTAGTCGCCATTAATCCTTGACCTGCACGGTTTTGCAGACGGAATTGAGCAACAGGAACACGCTTGCCATATCCTCCCATTGTAATTACTAAGACCCAAGGTCCAACCGAAGCAGTTTCACTAACTTCTGTTGTTTCCTCAGTTTCGGTATCAACTTCGATATTATCTGCATTATCTGGCGCCTCAATTTCTTCTGCCTCAACTTCACTAGCTGCGGCAAAAGTTTCGAGAATTGCGGCTGGTAAAATATCCATGCCAACAAGCTCATCACCTTTTTTGAGTTTCATCGATTTAACACCGCGAGTTGCTCTACCCAAGGGACGAAGTTGGTCGTGGGTACATCGGAAGTGAATTGCCATTCCATGACGCGAACCCACAAGAATGCTATCTTCTACTTTCGCACGACGTACCCAACGTAATTGATCCCCTTCTTCTAAGGAGATAGCAATTAAACCGTTGGAACGAATATTACTAAATGCTTCCAGTGCAGTTTTCTTGATATTTCCGCCTTTAGTAAGCATGACGAGATATTCTTCGCTGCTAAATTCATCGACTGGTACGATAGAAGTAATTTTTTCTTCTCTAGGAATTGGCAGCATTTGCACGATGGGAGTACCCCGACTGGTACGTGAACCAACAGGTATTTGGTACGCTCTCAAACAATACACAACACCTCTATCGCTGAAGAACAACACGCTGTCATGGTCGCAACAGGTGAGAAAATGCTCAACGGTATCGTCATCTTTGACTTTTGCAGCAGCTTTACCGCGCGTTGCTCGATGTTGCGCTTCAAAAGTGTTGACTGGCATCCGCTTGATATAACCTTGTTTGGTTAGCAAGATAATAGCTTTCTCGTTAGCGATTAAGTCTGTATCTCCTAAATCGCCTTCAGCATGAGTAATTAGTGTGCGACGTGGTGTTGCAAATCTTTCTCTTAAAGAAGTAACTTCACTCTCAATAATTTCGAGTATGCGCTCACGTTTTGCCAGAATATCTTGTAAATCAGCGATTTGAACTTGTAAATCTTCGTGTTCGTTACGAATTTTATCTGCTTCAAGTGCTGTTAACCGTCGCAATTGCATTTGCAAGATTGCGTCTGCTTGTCCTTCCGAAAGTCCATAAGTTGTAATTAATTCACCTTTGGCAGTTGGAGCGTCGGCAGCGTGACGAATTGTGGCAATAATTTGATCTAGATGTGACAGCGCAATTAGCAAACCTTGTAAAATATGGTCGCGTTCTTCGGCTTTTCGCAGCTCGTACCGGGTTCGACGAGTAATTGCTTCGACGCGGAAATCGAGGAATACTTGTAAGAACTGTCGAATTGTCAGTATTTGTGGTTCGCCATTTACTAACGCCAACATATTGGCGCCGAAGTTCGCTTGTATAGGGGTTTGCTTATACAAGTTGTTGAGAACTACGCGGGGATAAGCATCGCGTTTGAGTTCAATAACAATCCGCATTCCGTCACGGTCACTTTCATCGCGAATATCGGCGATTCCCTCAATCCTTTTATCGTTTACCAACTCGGCAATCTTTTCAATTAAAGCTGCTTTGTTGGTTTGATATGGTAACTCAGTGACAATTATTGCTTCCCTATCTGGGCGCCCACGATGTTCGATTGTTTCAATATTCGCAACACCGCGCATCGTTATTGACCCGCGTCCAGTCATGTAGGCATCTCGAATTCCAGAAGTGCCGAGAATAGTGGCGCCTGTTGGGAAATCAGGGCCATGAATATATTGCATCAACTGGGCATTAGTAATTTCTGGGTTATGTATCATTGCCACTAACCCATCAATCAATTCTCCCAAATTGTGCGGGGGAATATTTGTTGCCATCCCGACGGCAATACCCGACGAGCCATTTAGCAATAACTGTGGTATACGTGCTGGTAAAACCGTTGGTTCTTGCTGTGAACCATCGAAATTATTTGCAAAATCTACAGTTTCCGACTCGATATCTTGCAACAGTGCATTAGTGGTCAGCGCTTGCAAACGAGATTCGGTGTATCGCATTGCCGCTGGTGGGTCATTATCCACCGAACCGAAGTTACCATGTCCTTCGATTAAAGGTGAGCGCATCGAAAAATCCTGCGCCATCCGCACTAAGGCATCATATACTGCCGTATCGCCGTGTGGGTGATACTTACCCAATACTTCCCCAACTACACGCGCGCATTTACGAAAAGGTCGGTCGTGCGTTAAACCCAACTCATGCATAGCGTAGAGGATACGACGATGCACAGGTTTCAGACCATCCCTGGCATCTGGCAGCGCCCTACCCACGATGACACTCATTGCATACTCCAGGTAAGACCTGGACATTTCATTCCGTAGGTCTGTTGGGATAATCCTCTCCTGAGAGAATGTCATAGCCTAAATAACTCCAAAAATCGCTGTTAAGTGCCTTGATAGCCGGAAAAAAGCCAAATTATTCCAAAATTTTCTTGAATAATAGCTATACTTGTATACAATTCTATCATAGAATGGCATTTTTATGCCGCTAGAGTACCTCATTCAAAGATAAAAAATACTGAGTTGAAAATTAAAAATTAAACACTTTTTTTCAGAATTGAGCCAAACTACAATATAGCAAATTTTTTTCGATTATGCATATCTTTTGTTAATCTGACTTCATACAAAATTTAAATAACAATAATTATAAAGTTTGATGTTAATTTTGATGTTAATTTATGTGAATATAATATGGACTCATTAATTGGTATTAAATTAGGAAATATAAATATCAAGACAATTGAAATTTGAGTAAGAGGAACAATAATATAACAGTATTTAAAAATAACAATAAACAAAATAAGCCCTAAGATAGTGTGCGTATAAGGATTACAGAAAATAAGATGTAAGCAAACTAGTTTTTGGTAAAAATCATGAGTGAAAAGAAAGCGTCTAAGAAAGAAGAAAATTCATCTGCCGAAAGTGGTTCAGAACAGCTACGTCCAGAATTATTAGATATGATTAAACATCCTCCAAGAATTGATGATGCAATGCGTGATTTACCCATCGAAGAGCGTGTAAGTAACCCAGCAATGGCACCTGAAATGCTTGACGACCGACCCCAAGACTTAGGATAAGAGTTAAAAGTTGAAAGTGCTGAGTGCTGAGGAATGGAGTTAGGAGTTAGGAGTTAGGAACATTTACTCAGCACTCAGCACTCATTACTCAGCACTCATTACTCAGCACTCATTACTCTCCGTTTTCCTTTAAAATTTCAAAATCGCTACTATTGCTCGTGCTATGCTGCCAGTTATTTACTCTGACGAGTTTCTCGAACATAAGACTGGAAGGGGACATCCAGAAAGACCCGAACGTTTAAGTGCTATCACTGCTGCACTGCGGGAAGGTAATATCGCTTCCCAAATTGAATGGCGCCTGCCAACACCGACGAGTGGACGTTCTTTAGTACCATTAATCGAACAAACACACGACCCCAGTTATATTCAAAAAGTTCAAGAAATTTGTTCGGCTGGTGGCGATTGTATTGATTATGAAACAACTGTCTCGTCTCAAACCTATGATGTAGCACTATTGGCTGTAAGTGCCTGGTTGGATGGAGTTGATATTGTTTTAGAAACAGGTAAACCCGCATTTGTTTTAGCACGTCCACCTGGACACCATGCTGAACGCGAGACTGGAATGGGATTTTGCGTATTTTCTAACGCAGCAATTGCAGCAGCTTACGCTCTTGAGAAACCAGGTATTAATCGTGTTGCAATTCTTGACTGGGATGTTCATCACGGTAATGGGACTCAAGCAATAGTCGAAACGAACCCAAACATAGTTTATTGTTCGCTACATCAATACCCGTGTTATCCCGGAACAGGAAGACATACAGAACGTGGATTTCACAATAATGTACTGAATTTACCTTTTCCGCCTGGTAGCGATATTAGCCTTTATAAGCCCGCATTTGAAAAAATGGTAGTTCCATTTTTATCTAATTTTGAGCCAGATTTACTCATTGTTAGTGCTGGGTATGACGCTAACGCTGATGACCCATTGGCAAATATTAACCTTCAACCACAAGACTACGGAGTGTTTACTGATTACTGTTTACAAATAACTCCTAAAATTTTGTTTGGTTTAGAGGGGGGTTACGATTTGTATACGCTTTCCCAGTCTGTAGTCGCAACAATTGAGAAGTGCTTGTAATAAATAGCGATTACTGTCATGAATTTTTAAATCTTGTGGGGTGGAGAGAACTTGCCAGGAGATTATTCTTCTGGCAAAGTTCGGAGAGAACTTGCCAGGAGATTATTCTTCTGGCAAAGTTCGGAGAGAACTTGCCAGGAGATTATTCTTCTGGCAAAGTTCGGAGAGAACTTGCCCACCCTGAAAATGAGACGGGCAGGGATGCCCGTTCCACAAGATGGTTAAGAATCATTTGCCAGTTTAACCAATTAGTTTTTGCCAGCTAGCAGGCCCAATTATTCCATCAGCAAATAAACCATTTTGCCTTTGGAATCTTTTTACTGCTTCTTCAGTTCCAGGTCCATATACTCCATCTATCTGAACATTCATACGGTGCTGCAAGTAACGAATGACAGGCCCTCCAGCGTGGTTGAGGCGAATTATTCGCTTTGCTAAAATTTGATTAATAGTTTTCCAGCTTGTTTCACTTGCAACACCAGTAACTTGAAGTCCCACGATGCGTTGAAATTTTTCGAGTGCAAATTTCGTTTGAACATCAATGGTACCGTCTTCGATTAATACTTTCCCGTTTTGGTCGGTGATTTTGAGTCGGTTCAAAGCGCGTTGTAATCGTAACACCGATACATCAATATTGTCTTCTTCGTCGGGTAAGGCATTGACATTTTCAGAAGGCAGTCGCCCAGTTAAACCTTTTACGATAGCATTGGCTAATGCTTCCGGATTATACAAAGCCATATCTTTTTTTGAATCTATAAAACAGCCTTCTACCAGTATTCGAGTCATGTTTGTGTTTCTTAACACAAATAAATGCGAGCCATTTTTAACACCACGATTAAAAAAACCTATTTTTACTATTTCGTCTAATACTGATTTCGCAACTTTTCTACTTTGTTCTCCAACAGCAAACACTTCTGTTCCGTTTGCCTGTTGATTAAAGGCATTAAAATGAATCGATACAAATGTTTCAACTCTTGCGGAATTGGCTCTATCACATCTTTGTGAGAGTGATTCTCTGACTGTACCGGCTCTTTGCGGTCTGCATTCGATTACTTCATGTCCCAATGCTCTTAACTTGGATATTACCCGATTCCCTACATCTATAGTTAGATTATCCTCAAATTTGATACCACGGGCGCCTGTGTCAGGGGGACAATTATGACCGATATCAATTCCGAATTTCATGAAAAATACCTCAATCAGCGATAATGTTGTTTTTGTCAGTTGAAGTTGAATATAGGTAGTTAATTACACTTTCGCTAAAAAATAATGTATACTTTTTAGTTTCCAAACCCCAATATACATCAATAATCATCTTATATATAAGTGCTTTATGTCACATCACATTCTATGTACATATGATAAAATATACTATGATAAACATTTATTATGAGAAATAAAAATTGAACGGTTACCACAGATAATAGCTACAATTACGATGTGTTATTTTAACAAAATTATTAGAAATAATACTGAGAGAAATTCATTGATTTGCAGCAGTAAAAAATATGGTAAAAGCATCTAATTCCAAATTTAAAGACCCCAAAACACCTCCAGATGTTGAGATACGGTTTGAAGCGCGTAAACCAATTACAGATTCAACCCTTGGAATACCTGTAAATATAACTAAAGTAGGGAATCCACAGCATCGATTAGTGACAATTGGAGATTCATTAACACATGGGTTTCAAAGTGGGGCAATTTTTAATACAAATCAGTCATATCCAGTAATCATCGCAAAAGAAATGGGGTGGTCAGATATGAGATACCCTGTTTATTCTGGGCCAGAAGGTGGATTACCGTTGAACTTGGAATATTTATCTCGTGATTTAAAGAAAAGATTTGGGGATAAGGTCAACTGGTTGAATGGTTTACCAGCAATATTGTCAATTCGTCAATATCTTGATGCAATTGAAGAATATTGGGAACGCGGTAAAGGTACTGTGTATAACAGTCAGGGCAAAATAAATCATAACTTAGCTGTATATGGATGGGATTTGCGAAATACATTATCCCGAAATGCAGATATTTGTTTAGATATTTTGGCTAAAAATAAGCCTAAAAATGACTTTCTACGTCAAGTTGTTGAATATCATAACGAACGTTCTGCAATAGTTGTATTGAATAGTGCGCGTGATAGTAATGGTAAAGCACTAACACCCATACAAGCAGCAACGGTACTTGGACAAGAAGGTAATACCGAGGAAGGAATTGAAACTTTAATCGTGATGATTGGTTCTAATAATGCGCTTGGTTCAATTTTAACGTTTAATGTTTCGTGGAGCGATGAAGGTTATGATGATATGAGTGTCAACGATAAATATACAGTTTGGCGCCCAACTCACTTCAAAGCTGAATTAGATTTATTAGTGACAGAAATTAAAAAAATTAAAGCTAGACACGTTATTGTCGCGACAGTACCTCACATTACAATAGTACCATTTGCGCGCGGAGTCGGCGGAAAAGCTCGTAATAAGTCGCGGTATTTTCCTTACTACACATTACCCTGGATTCAGGACAAAGATTTTAACCCCGATAAACATCCACATCTCACAGAAAACGAAGCACGTGCAATTGATTGTGCTATTGACCAATATAACGATGCCATTACAGAAGTTGTACGGCAAGCGCGATTAGAAGGTAGAGATTGGTATCTAATGGAACTTTGCGGATTACTCGACCGTTTAGCATCACGTCGTTATATAGAAGACCCACTAGCGCGTCCTGATTGGTGGGATGAAGTAGGAGGAGAGTATCAATTACCACCTGAGCTACAAGCAATTTCACCACCTTTAAATTCATGTTTGTTTCGTACAGAACCAGGTAAAGGTCGTACTGATGGGGGTTTGTTTTCACTGGATGGAATTCACCCAACAACAGTAGGATACGGAATTATGGCACAGGAAATCATCAAAATTATGCAGTCTTCAGGGGTGAAGTTTTATAAAGAAGACGGTAGTCTTAGAGAGGAAGAAGTAAAAGTAGATTGGAAGCGTTTGGTTACACAAGATAGTTTAATTTCTCAAACACCACCAAATATAGATAGCATTTTAGATTTCGTTGGTGGTATAGACAAATATTTAAATTTGTTTAGCGGAATGCTAAGAAGAAATTACTAAAATAAGAGTAAGAACCAAGCAATACACAAAAACCAATGTTAGGCAAATTTCAACAAAGTCAACTACGTATCGAAGTCGAGGCGCCTTTTTCTACTATACGCGACAGTTTACTGCGTCCTGGAAACCTTGGGAAATGGCTTCCATCTGGTAATTTTACCAACTCAATGCCAGAAGAGTTGCGTCCTGGATTAGAGTTTACGCGCGTTCTTGGGCCAATTTCGATTCACCACCAAGTCGATGTCGTTAATTCCGACAGCTTACGTTTATTACTAAGTCAAGGAATTGACGGTTTTCACGAATGGTACTGGGGTGACGGTTGGGTACAGTCGCGTATAGAAGGAGTGACTGTTTTACCTTTGTCATTGGGACAAACACTTTCGTTATTAAGCTTGAGACAATTTTTAGCAAGTCAGAAAAAATCTGCTTAGTAGTTTAGCCTGAGTTTATCTTCAGGCGCCTGAAAAAGCATGAAGTTTTTGATTGACACGTGACCTATCATCTGCCGTAATTTTTAAAAGCCTGATATTAGAGTTTTCATTTTCAAATCATAAACTTGGCTGAGTGCGTTGATTATGTCGCGTTTATCGCTTTCTAGGTTGAGCTTATCTACAGCTTGATTTAAAGTATTTCCACTGCGTATCAACTTTACTAAGCTCTTTTGTTCTGATTGATTCAATATTTTAGCTATTTCACGGTTACGTCCTTGATTTACTGCTTGAATCATTTGACGCTGACGGGGAGTAAGGTCGAGTTCGATTAAATTCGATTTTGTGGTATTAGTGACAACTATATTTTTGTTAATTTGTGGTGGTAGTGCATTTGCTATCCCTGGCGCCATAAATACCGTGGCGAATATCAGCACTACCAGTAAAAGTTGTCGAGCTAAGTAACTCATCAGACTCCCGTTCCTTCCAAAAAGTATCCACTCTTGTATAATTTACCAGCAAATGGGAACCAGGAACAGAGAATAAAGCATTAGTAATGAAACGAAATAATTGGATACTTTTGCGACAATACCTTTGACTTGGTTGTAAGTATGGAAGTTAGTTAACTTGATAAGGTTAACGAGTGACGATGTATGATAGCTTTTGTCTTTAATGCGCTCAATTGCATAATTGCCTGAATTGTGTCCCATTGGTCGTGGTCGATGTCTAATGTGTTGATAGCGTATTCGAGGTCATGACCAGAACGAAGGAAATGTTCGAGTTGGCGCCGTTGTGACTCGTTTAGTACAGAAGCAATTTCACGGTTACGACGCTGACGTACTGCTTGTAACTCTTGGTTTTCCTGTGGGGTAAGGTTTGTGTCTGTTGCTACATTGAATTGACTTGGCAATCCTGAAGCAATGTCCGGCGCCATCAAAACAAAAATGATAATTAGTGCCAAAATAGACAGCAATTTTTTCAGGTTAACAGCTATAGCCATATTACTTTCGTTGATATTAGGTGTGGAATAGGGAATTCCCAACTAAGAATAGTCATTTCGGTTGGTTTAATATGTTCTTTCAATGACTTACCAAGGATATCGATAATTAAAAAAAATATATCAGTCACATTAGAATTACAATCTTTTATATTTCCGGACTCAGGGTTATCATCGAAAAAACCAACGAAGGTAACGACTATGAGCGAGCAAGTTCTGGAAAAAGATTTAGTTAGCGCTGTTGGACACGATATACAAGATACAATCGATACCCCTATTGATTTAGAAGCTACATTTCGCGAATCCCATGTGCAAGAAATCTTAGACCGACTTGACCAAGAGTTAGTCGGGTTGCAAGCTGTCAAAAACAAAATTAAAGAAATGGCTGCTTTGTTGTTGGTTGACCGCGTTCGTAAAAGTTTAGGTTTAACCGCAGGCGCCCCAACTTTACATATGACATTTTTGGGGAATCCCGGTATGGGTAAAACCACAGTCGCAATGCGGATGGCAGAAATTTTGCATCGTCTTGGCTATATCCGTAAAGAAAATGTCATGTTGGTGACGCGCGATGATTTAGTCGGACAGGGAATTGGACAAACTGCTCCGAAAACACGCGAAGTTTTGAACAGTGCAATGGGTGGAGTACTACTGGTTGATGAAGCATATACCTTGTATCGTCCTGAAAATCCTGGAGATTTCGGTTTGGAGGCAATCGAAATTTTAATGCAGGTAATGGAAAATCAACGAGATGATTTAGTTGTAATTCTCGCTGGTTACAAGCAGCAAATGGAGCATTTCTTCCATAGTAATCCTGGGATGAATTCGCGTATTGGTTTACACATTGAATTTAATGATTATTCAGTAGATAATTTGATGGTAATTGCCCAGTCAATATTAGTTTCGCAGCATTACCACTTTAGTCAGGATGCTGAGAAAGCTTTTCGTGAGTATTTAATTAGACGTAAAGCAATGCCACATTTTGCCAACGCGCGTAGTGTACGCAATGCGATTGATAGAGCGCGTTTGCGTCAAGCTAATCGTTTACTAAATATCCGCGATAGACAGGTGACAAGAGATGATTTGATGACTATCGAAGCTGCTGATATTTTGGCAAGTCGTGTGTTTAGAGATGGTGTACCTGATTGTGAGACTGAAAGTTAAATAGTTAATCTCCACAATCCTCACTTAATAAGGTTACGGTATACACACATTTTAATATCTTCACCAATTTTCGTAGAGACGCGATTAAATCGTGTCTCTACATTTGTATACAACGACTGCCATAATGTTACAATGCGAAACCATACTACAACCAGAGGCTGAGGTTATAGGAAATACCCGGTTACTTCCGAATTTCCCTAACTGCCACCGAAGATATGCTTTCTCGCGCTTTGCCCAAATTTCAAGCCGCGATGCAACACACTACTAAACACAATTCAATCTAGAAACGATATAAAAGTAATAGTTATCCGGCGCCTGAAATTCTGTATTTTTTAGATACGTTTTAACTATGAAGACAAAAAGTACTATTTATTGGAATAAGCTGGCAAGTATCCAAGAATTAGAAGAGTTTTTTGAAGAAGATTTCCAAGGATTTAAAAAGCTCATAGAAGAACGCATTGAAGAGGTTGAAAAATTTTCTGATGAAGCTCTAGATAAGCTTGCTAAATTGCGGGTGTTAGAAGTAACCAACGGTTGCACTCAATGGGCATTTCGTCGCGGCGATAAAGAATGCTTATCTATAGAACAGTCCCGTGAATGTTCAAACCTAGTTATGGGTTTTATAAAACGGACAGAATTGTATTTTCCCAGTGAGGGTCAAATTGAATTTAACGACGAAGAAAAAGCATTTATTCGAGCAGGGCGGTTACTTTACAACGATGGATTTAAAAACAATGTTAAGGAGTCAGAGCGTGAATTTTATGCAGCATCAGCAGCCCAATTTATTGTTTATGGACATGAACGGGTGCAGCGTGTATTGGCACTCGTTAAGCAAGATTATGAAACTCTTTTTTCGCCTTACTATATTGAACGGGGACGAAAATATATTGCCCGCTATTTAGAAGGATTTGAATAGTCTTTTTCTAGCTTTTATTTTGTAACCGTAAGCATTCAACGGTGTAAAAAATAGCAGTTACTGTTAATAAAATCAGTGACAAATTTGGTAATTCCTTGATAGAGTTACCTTTTGACCATAATAGTCCACCGGAAATTAAAAAGGCTAATATTAGTAAAATATATTGTTGTTGGAATAACTGGGGACGAACTATTGAAATTAAAGATAGTAAAATAGCTGTGATAATTAGTACAGTAACTAGCATTTTATTTTAATTTTAATCTTAATAATATAGAGTTACTTGCTGAAAATATAGCTGCTGCTGAAAGTAAATATTCTACGGTTTGAATTTCTTGAGTTGTATATTTATCTTGAAATACAAATAAAATACCGCATAAGCTGAAAACTACTGCGAATACTGCATCATAATCGCGCGCGAGTCGTGAGTAAATAGAACGTAATAAAAATAAACCGACTCCGGCGGCAATTAATACTACACCTAGTAAAATAACTAGCGTATCAGCAGCGTCTTTAAATAAAAATACTACTACGGCGCCTGCAAATGGTACATATCTAACTGTTGATAAAGTTGGAGCTAACCAACTTGGAGGTTTTGATGTGCGTTGAATATCCTCCATATTAGTACCAACTGATATTTGTTGAACTGTTGCTCCTGGTACCCTAGGATTATTATTTGGAATTACTGGTTGCGTTGGCGCCACTGGTACAGTTAACTGTTCTATATCTCGTAAAACTTCGTTTGCTGTTTGATAGCGTGTTGTAAAGTGATAACGCACCATCTTTTCTAATATCGCTTGCAATCGTGGCGATATCTGAACTTTATCTTGCCAAATTACTTCACCAGTTTCAGGATTTTCAGTAAGTTGAGTAGGGAGTAACCCTGTTAATGCTTGAATTGCTACTATACCAATTGCGTAAATATCACTATTTTGTCTTGGTCTACCTTGCGCTTGTTCGGCACTCATATAACCTGGAGTGCCAATTGCTACCGTAGCTGGCATTTGACTGTTAACAGCTACTTGAGTACGCATTTGTTTTACGGCGCCAAAGTCAATTAATACTAACTTTGCATCGGCATCACGTTTAATTAAATTATCGGGTTTAATATCTCGATGAATTACTCCAAAACTATGTACGAAGTCAAGTACTTGCAAAATATCTCGCAGCATTTGAATGACTTGAGTTTCGCTCCAAGGTTCATTCGGACGTATGTAATGACTTAATGGGCGCCCAACTATTAATTCTTGTACTAAAAAAAACTGTTGTTCTTCCTCAAAGTATGCTAGGAGACGGGGTATTTGGTCGTGATTGCCTAATTGCTCTAAAATTTCGGCTTCACTATTAAATAAACGCCGCGCTATTTGCAAATACTGCGTGTCCGAACTAGCGGGTTTAAGCAGCTTGAGGACGCACTTCGGGTTACCTGGGCGCCGAGTATCTTGGGAAATGTAAGTTTCACCAAACCCTCCGGAACTCAGGATTTGCACGACTTGGTAACGTCCATCTAATAGCTTTCCTAACATATAAAGTACTGCTTACTCTACGACTTCGTTAACAGGGAACCTGTCTATTAACTGTACGGCACGACGGGCATTACTATATAACGCTTGAGATAAGTATGGCACATGAGGAATTTGTGAGAGTAAATCAAGCGTTCGGCGCAAAATTCTGACTACATCACCTTCATCCAAAGTTGTGTTTTCGCACAATGAAACCCATTCGGCGCCTAGTGCCCATTGTTCAACTAAAGCAATAATATTGATATAGCGGTTTTCTAGACCAACAGGTAAAGCAACACCATGACGATACTGTACTTTGAGCAGCGAACGCCGGATATTTCGTAACCGCGACCAAGCATCATCAATTTCTTGTGAGAGGTCGTAACGCACAAAGCTATCGGGACGAGGGGTTTCTGTTACTAATGCAGCAACTGTTGCCGCTAAAAAGTGAGGGTCGAGGTTGTCGAGTTCCCCACTATGAAGTGCTAAACCTAGCCATAATTCGTTTTCACCGCGAATTGCTGCTGCTATTTGACCAAGCTGAGTTGGAACCAAATTGTCAAGACATTGGAAATGCTGCAAAATATCAATTAAATTGACAAACTCTTCCCAGTGTCGCTGCGATTGCTGTTCGACTGCTGCTTCCAACTCTTCAAGTTCTGTAGCTATTTCTGTTAAACGGTTTTTGCGTTTAAATATAGCAGAAACGTTACCCGACTGATGCAGAGGATGTGCTTCGATTTGCGCTTGAACTGCTGCAACACGAGCAAGCTGTTCTCTAACTTCTGGTGCTATATGTAAAGACGGGTCTGGTTCTGGTATTTGCGAAGTTAAAACTACTGTACTGCCATCTCCTCGCCAGGTTTGTCCAGGTTTAATTGCTAATTCAGGGGGTGGAATTAAATCGGGTGGAATATCAATACGTGGCAGTTCGCCATATAAATCAACGACATCTCCCGTTGTTGCTACATACCAACGATTATCGCGTCCTAAACAAACTAAATAAGGCGACGCTCCAGACGCACCTGCTGATTTAGCTACAATTGTTGCAATAACTGGCGTCGAAACAACTATATTTTTACCTTTTAAACTAACTAAGGTACCCGACATAGCAAAACCAAGCATCATTCCGATTTCTTCTTGCCGGGTTATAACTGCTTGTTCTTGTAAGGTTTTCAATAGTTGCTTTTCAGCTTTCAACCGTTGCCGCAATTTTTCATATACAGCAATTTCGTTTTCACCAACAGCATCGATTTGCGCTTGAGTTTCTTCGAGTTGGCGCCGTAATTCGTCGATATACTCGTACTGGGGTCGCAAATGCAGGTTCGCTAAATATTGCCCAAAGCTTCGCTCAATGAGTTCTTTGGCTTGGTCAAGGGTATGAGTCTGTAACAAGTTTAGAACCATGCCATAGCTAGGAGAAAACTGGCTAACTAATGGGTCGGGTTCTGATGTTCCTAAATATGCTGCTTCTTTGGCGCCTTCAAATGGTGTTTGTAATGTTACCACGTGACCTTGCTCATCCATGCCTCGGCGCCCAGCACGTCCTGCCATTTGCAGAAACTCAGAAGCATTCAACAAACGATGTCCAGTATCAGTACGTTTTGAAAGGCTGGAAATTACTGTTGTACGTGCTGGCATATTTATACCAGCAGCTAAAGTTTCTGTAGCAAAGACAACTTTGATTAAACCTTGCTGAAAAAGCTCTTCAACTAATACCTTCCATGCTGGAAGAATACCCGCATGGTGCGCTGCGATACCTCGGTAAAGTGGAGCAATTTGTCCAGAACGACCAGCATCGGGGTTACGGTTTAAAAAGTCGTCGATTTGTACTCGCAGTTGATATGCTTCATCTGGGTTAACAAGCCAAATATCTCCAACTTCTGCGACAGCTTTATCACAACCTCGACGGCTGAAAATAAAATATATTGCTGGCAACATGTCGCGAGAAGAAAGTTGACTGAGAGTAAAAGCAATACTTGGCGCCTCGGGTCTACCGTTTCTACCCTTGTCACCGTCGCTTCTACGCTTTTTCTTTTGCATCAACCTAGGATTTATTTTATTTCCGCTGTCGTTAAGAAGCGGAAATAAACCTTTTGTATTGCCGAAATGAAATTGTAGAGGAACGGGACGGAAATCAGAGTAAATTAAGTCAGTAGGCCCGTGAACTTGATTTAGCCAATCGGTAAGCTGGTCGCTATTGGCTACAGTTGCCGACAAAGCAACTAACTGAACTTCTCTAGGACAATAAATAATCGATTCTTCCCATACTGTGCCCCTTTGGCGGTCGTTCATGTAGTGGCACTCGTCGAGTACTACCGCATCTACGTCTACCAATGAAATACCAACTTGCCCAATAGGGGTTCCATACAGCATGTTGCGGAAAATTTCTGTGGTCATCACCAAAATAGGCGCCTCACGGTTTATTGAGGCATCACCTGTTAAAAGCCCTACTTGGTCGTAACCAAATTTCTCACGAAAATCACGTAGTTTCTGATTTGATAGCGCTTTAAGAGGTGTAGTATAAAATACTCGTTTACCTCGTGCGAGCGCCCGATAAATAGCATACTCTCCAATTAGGGTTTTGCCAGACCCTGTAGGAGCGCAGACAACGACAGAACTTCCAGCATTGAGGGAAGCGACGGCATCAAGCTGGAACGTGTCTAGTTCAAAAGGAAATATGACTCTTGGGTCAACTTCTGGGGAAGGCGCAGTATAATTCACGTATGAAAATAATAACCAAATTTATATATAGAATTTCAGCAAATCACCGTAAGAGGCAATACACACCAACCTAGCCGCAACAGTTCCACCTTTTGACGGATGACTTTTGTATTTTTTCATATACAGACTGTAATTATATCTAATTATTCATTTATCTGCTATTAAATCATTAAAGCAAGACATAAATTTTAACGCAAATAGCAAATGATTCATAGGGCACCGAGGTTTTATTAATGAATCAACCACTCACGGGTAAAGAAGTTCGGCAACTTTGTCGAGAAGGGAAACTAACGGCGCCTACTCCAGGTTTAGCTTCGGGATACACTCAAGCTAATTTAGTTATTTTGCCAGCTTCGGTAGCATTTGACTTTTTGTTATTTTGCCAGCGTAACCCAAAACCCTGTCCATTATTGGATGTTACCGAAGTTGGCGACCCCGAAGCGCGATATGTGGCGCCAAATTCTGATTTACGATGTGATTTACCACGCTACCGAGTTTGGCGCCACGGTGAAATGGTCGAAGAAGTTACTGACATTAAGCATTTATGGCGTGATGATTTTGTCGGGTTTTTGATTGGCTGTTCGTTTTCGTTTGAAGCAGCAATGTTAAGTGCCAATATTCCTGTGCGTCATATTCAAGAAGCTAAAAATGTACCGATGTATAAAACAAATATTGCTTGTACACGTGCGGGAATATTTTCTGGTAACTTAGTTGTTTCAATGCGTCCTTTATCACCAGCAGACGCAATTAAAAGTGTTCAAATCACTAGCCGTTTTCCTTTATCGCATGGGGCGCCCATATATTGGGGAGATGCAGCAAAAATTGGTATAAATGATATTGACAAACCTGACTTTGGTGATGCAGTTACAATTTATGATGGTGAGGCGCCTGTATTTTGGGCATGTGGCGTCACTCCTCAAGTTGCGCTGCTACAAGCTAAACCTGAAATAGCTATTACCCATGCACCCGGACATATGTTTATCACCGATATGAAAGAATGAAAAAACCTCATCGTAATAAGGACTTCAGTCCTTAATCTTTAAGAACTAAAGTTCTTACAACGAACAAATTAAAACTAAAAATGCCAACTCCAAAAGCACACACGCAAGAAATTCTAGAAAAAATTGCCCAATTACAAGCTATCTGCTCGCAAGATATAGGTAGAGGTATACAAGCGCTTGTAAATGTGACGCAAGGAGAACTTTTAGGCGCCGCTAGTTCTATAGTTAATCATTCCTCACCACATGTCGCAATAATCACTGGCTTTTTCTTACCTCATACAAACCCACCTGTAGCTGAAACTGATGGTTTAATAGGCAGTGTACAGTTGGCTGCTAGTCTAATACGTAATTGTGTAAAAGTAAGAATAGTTACAGATTCATATTGTTTTCCTGCTGTGAAAAGTGCTGCAATAGCTGCTGGTGTGCCGAGCATTGTTGAATTTGATATTGTGCCAGTAGTACCAAGTACGCATGATGAAGTGATAACTCCAATATTGGACACTTGGAAATGTTTGGCAACTCCAATAACGCACGTTATTTCGATTGAGCGTCCGGGTCCTGGTTATGATGGAATTATTCGTAATATGCGCGGGCAAGATATTACTGCTCACACGGCGCCGTTACACCTATTATTTAATTTACCAAACGTGACTTATATTGGTATTGGTGATGGTGGTAATGAATTAGGAATGGGTAAGATTTCCAGAGAAGTTATTTCTAATAGTATTCGATATGGTGAGAGAATTGCTTGTGTGGTAGCTTGCGATTATTTACTTGTTTGTGGTGTTTCTAATTGGGGTGCTTCGGCTTTGTTGTGCGCTTGTGCTTTATTAAAACCAGAGTGGAAAAGTATTATTAAAGAACAATTACAACCAGAGGTTGAATTTAATATTTTACAAACAGTGGTTAGTAAAAATTTGGCAGCAGATGGAGTTACAGGTGAAGCAGCTTTGACGGTAGATAATTTACCTTGGGAGTTTCATGCTGAAGTTTTGAAAAAAATTAATGAATTTATTTTGTAGGATAGCTAACTGCCTGTGTTCCTGGAATGGGCGGGCAAGGATGCCCGCTCCACAAGACAAAATTTATTTATTTGTTTAGATTTTCAAATTCTGCTAGATACTTTGTGGCTTCTTGGCATAGTAAATCATGATATTCACCGTTACTGGCAAGCATTCCACCCCATTTATTAATATCTTCTGTGTTATATAGTAATATAGAAGTGTCGTATTGAGTATATTTACCGCCTGCTTCGGATAATATCAATTCTGGCGCCGCGATATCCCAGTCTTTAGGCGCCGACTTTCCGGAAAGCGAAATATAAACATCGGCTTGTTGTTCAACAATAGAGGCAATTTTACAACCGATACTACCAACGTTTTTATGTGTTTGACAGGGTAATTTAGCTAAAATATAATCCAATGGTTTGCTACGATGCGAACGACTAACTAAAACTGTTAAATTTTCAATTGGTTTTTGTGTTGAGACTTGTAGACGTTGAATATTACCATTGCGTGTTTCAACAAAGGCGCCATTACCTTTGATTGCATAATATATTTTACCAGTTTCGGGTACGGCAACTAATGCTAGTACAGGACGGTTTTGTTTGACTAAAGCTATATGAATAGCATATTCTCCGGTTTTATCAATAAAATCGCGCGTTCCATCTAAAGGGTCAATTATCCATACAAGTTCTTTATTTACTTGCTCACCTTGATAAGTTTCTTCACTGATATAACCAAAATCTTCTAAACCTAGTTTGGCTTGTAGGTTTTCGATTAGATAATTACTTACTGCAATATCTGCTGCTGTTACGGGGTCATCTGTCGAGCTATCTTTATATTGTATATCCAAATCTTGGCGCCTATTTCCATGATAATAGTCGCGCAAAATATCGGCGGCACTCCAAGTGATAGGACGGGCAATTTCTAAAATTTCTTGTAGATTTTTCATTTATGTAAATATCCTCATTTTAACCAACGACGTGTGCCAAAAGATTGACACGAACGAGCAGCAACTTTTGCACTATAATTAAGAGCTTCAGCAAAACTATGCTGAAGGATATAGTAACAAAAAGCACCGTGAAAAATATCTCCCGCTCCTAGAGTATCAGTTGGTTGAATACTTGGAACATTTATCGTCAAAACTTCTTGTTCGCTCTTATAGGTAATTGGCTGTTCACCATGTGTAATAGCAATATTAGGTATTCCCATTTGCTCTAAGTAAGCAAAAGTATCTTGCTCTGTGGGACAATTAGGGGGATGAAAGTTTGAGGAGCAGATGGCGAAGTCAACGAAGGGTAAGATTTTCTCGAAGCCAGGTTTCCAACTTCCACCGTCGATGACCACAGGGATATTTTTGGCTTTGGCAAGTTGGGCAATATGGTAGCCTACTTCCATTTGATGTCCATCGATAAGAATTATATCTATATGTTCGAGAATATTTTTTGAGATTACTTCAGAACTAGCCTGAGTTTTAACGGCATTTATAGATATTACTGCTCTTTCACCCGTACTTTGGGTGACAATAATTGATGATACTGGGGGAGCATTTTGCAGCGATGCTTCTAAGTCGGTGATGGTAACTTTGTATTTTTCTAAGTCGGTACGAATTAACTGCGTCATCGGATGCGTACCAAGTACACCTAGTAATTCTGCTTTACCTCCAAGATGGCTAAATGTAACTGCCGCATTTGTCGCTGGACCACCTGCTGCTACCGTATAATCTGAAGCTACTAGTTTTTGATTGTTTTGCGGTGGTGATTGTGCAAGGTAAATTAAGTCTAGAGTGATTAAACCAACGAATAATCCGTAATATTGGTTATTGTCCATTACCTAATTCCTTATTTTCTAATCCTTAATTCATGACATCAGGAACACTTTACGTTGTTGGTACACCGATTGGTAATCTTGAAGATATGACTTTTCGCGCGGTACAAACTTTACAAAATGCTGATTTAATCGCAGCGGAAGATACACGTCATACAGGCAAGTTACTCCAGCATTTCCAAATCAATACTCCACAAGTTAGTTACCATGAGCATAATCGCAGTACTCGAATTCCCGAATTATTACAAAAGCTAATTGAGGGTAGTACTATTGCGTTGGTTAGTGATGCGGGGATGCCAGGTATTTCTGACCCTGGATATGAATTAGTTAAAGCTTGTATTGATTCTGATATAAAAGTAGTCCCAATTCCAGGCGCCAGTGCGGTAATTACAGCTTTGAGTGCAGGTGGTTTACCTACAGATAAATTTGTATTCGAGGGATTTTTACCACCGAAAACGAATCAAAGGCGCCAACGCTTGGAATTTCTTGTTAAAGAATCTCGAACTATTATTTTCTATGAATCGCCACATCGTTTACGTGCGAGTTTACAAGACTTAGCAGAAGTAATGGGAAAAGGGCGCCGAATAGTTCTCGCACGGGAGTTGACTAAATATTATGAGGAATTTTGGCGTGGAACAGTTGAAGAAGCTTGTCGTCACTACAACTCACGCGAACCACAAGGAGAATATACCATCCTGGTAGGAGGTGCGACGAATGAAACCCAGCTTTCTGAAAGTCAAATTAAGGCAGAACTAGAAAAAATGATAAGTCAAGGAATCGCACGCTCGCAAGCAAGTCGCGAAATCGCACTTTTAACTTCGCTCCCTCGTCGCTATATATACCAATTAGCCTTAGAAATAGAACATTAGATCAATCATAGTAACTTTCAATAGCACAAATTATAAAGAAAATATTAAATGTTACGGAAAATTATTATTTTGATGCCAGTCTAATAACAATAACAATTTTATACAGGCTAGTGTCAACCGCTTAGACGATTCTGGCTGTATACCCTATAAATAAGTTCTGTGGGACATTTGTCCTATAGCGTCAGTCTTTTATAAAAGAGTTTGGCGCTAATTTTTAGGGAAGACAGGAGTTATCAGTGGTGCAAGCTGTCCAAAATATGTTCATTCTTCGTTAATCATTCAGAGTTTAAGAGTTGATGAGTGTCATTCAAGTAGTTTCCCAGTACCTTGCGTACAAATTTCCTTGGTGGGGAGTTTGTCATTTAAAATTTGACCTTATACAAAAAAACATTTCTATTCACTGCCTAACTCCTGAATGTCGAGCAGCAATACTTAGAGATGCTGAAGGACTAGCTTACTTAGACATAGGTATCGAAAAGTTTGTAATTGTTTATCCGGGGTATAGCGATATTACTATTCCGCACATACCACGTAAAACTGCTTAGTCAGATAAAAGGGGTTTTCCCCTTTTTTCTTTCGGCAAAATTATAAATGATCTAACGGATTAACCCCATCTATCGCGAGAGAGTTTTGAAATGCGATAGAAAATTAGTAGACTTGTCTCGTCGATCCGAAAACGAGAGAAACTAATGAGTGGCAATTTAGCATCAAGACTTTATCCTACCCGCATCGATATTCCAACAGATGCTCGTAAACAGATAGTAGTATTACTCAATCAGACTCTAGCAGCTACATCCGATTTAAAGAGTCAAGTAAAGCAAGCACATTGGAACGTAAAAGGAAGTGACTTCTACCAGCTACACGAATTGTTCGATGAAATTGCTGGCGAAATTGAAGAATATGTTGATATGTTTGCCGAGCGTATTACCGCTTTAGGTGGTTATGCAATGGGAACAGTTCGCATGGCTGCTGACAATTCAATTTTGCCAGAATATCCCACCGAAATTTTAACAGGCATGGAGCATGTAACATCTCTGGCAGAACGTTTTGGCCCCTACGCAAAACATTTACGTGAAGCTATTGACAAAACAGATGAACTAGGCGATGCTGACACAGCCGACTTGTACACTGAAGTTTCACGCACCATTGACAAGCGTTTGTGGTTCCTCGAAGCACACCTACAAGCTTCTAGCACTACCACTAACGGGGCGCCTGCAACTGCCAAAAATCTAGACACTGTTGGCGTTAACTAAATAGTTGAAAGTGCTGAGTGCTGAGTGCTGAGTTCCTAGGTCAATAGTTAGGAGTTAGGAGTTAGGAGTTGTAATTAACAACTTAGCACTCAGCACTCAACACTCAGCACTCATAACTTATTTAATAGTACCCTTTTGGTAAGTACGTTACTTCATAGTGCGTACTTTTCTTTTTTTGTCAAGTTGTTTAATATATAAATATACAAACAAGGGATTTGGTTAAATTTACCACAGAGACGCAGAGGCACAGAGAAGAGGTAAAAGAGTTTTATTTTTATTAGAGGGAATTATGTCTCAAACAGTAACACATTTAATTCATGATAGAAGCGCGCGTGGTACAACACAAATTGGTTGGTTAGATAGTCATCACACCTTTTCTTTTGGTAATTTCTACGACCCAAACCGAATGGGTTTCCGTAGTTTAAGAGTGATAAATGATGATCGCGTGGCGCCTGGTGCAGGGTTTGCAACTCACGGTCACAAAGACATGGAAATTCTTACTTATGTTTTAGAAGGAGCATTAGAACATAAAGACAGTTTAGGTACTGGTTCAGTAATACTTCCAGGAGAAGCACAAATTATGAGTGCAGGAACTGGAATTAGGCATAGCGAATATAATCATTCTAAAACTGAACCAGTTCACCTATTGCAAATCTGGATTTTACCTAACCAACAAAACTTAGAACCCAGATACGAGCAAAAAGCATTTTCTGTTGAAGAACGTAGTGGTAAGCTGCGTTTGATAGGCGCCAAAGATGGACGTGATGGTGCAGTTAAAATTTACCAAGATGTTGATTTATATACATCGGTTTTAAATGCTGGTGATACTGTAAATTATCACGTCCAACCACACCGCTATGCTTGGCTACAAATTGCAAAAGGTGTAGTTAACCTCAATGGTGAAGAACTACGCGCAGGTGATGGAGTACAAATTAATGGCGCCGAACAGTTAGAAATTAGCACTAATGTAGGTGGAGAAATTTTGTTGTTTGATTTAGGCTAAAGTAGGGTGGGCACTGCCCACCATACTATTACACAGGTTATTTCTAATTTATGTTTGCCGTCATAACACCAGAAAAAATTCAATTACCCCCTGGTACAGTAATGAGGTTTCCAGGCAGTTGGCAAGACTATCAAAAGTTATGTCAACAGTTAGCAGATAGACCTTCACCACGCATAAAATATCGACCAGGGGAAATTTTTTTGATGTCACCATTGCCCAAACATGGACGCGATGTTCATATTATATCAATGGTTGTAATTGCTTTATTAGACAACTTAGAGCAAAATTATGAAGCATTTACACCAATCACAATGGAAATTGCTGAAGTCAGTGGCGTAGAACCAGACTACTGCTTTTATATTGATAATTGGGCTGCTGTAGCAGGTAAAGACAGGATTAATTGGAGTGTTGACCCATCACCCGATTTAGCTATTGAGATAGATGTTACCAGCTTTACAGATGTTAATGACTATTTACCTTACAAAGTACCTGAAGTTTGGCTTTTCAAAAGAAATCAGCTATTTATTCATCAGTTAGAAGGTAAAGAATACATTCTCAAGCCGATTAGTAAGTATTTCCCAAATATAAATGTTTTAGATATTATTCATAATACTTTACAAAAAGCCCGCGAATCTAACGCCAGTATAGCGATTAGAGAACTAAGGCAAAATTTAGATAAAAAATAGATTCACCCTGAATAACAAAAATTGGAGTTTCTAAAAAGTGTTTTGATTATACTTGCTATATTTGACTGCAAAAAATATAGCAATAATTGGTAGATATCGGGACTGATAACTGGAGAAGTTGATGCAGTCCCTGATAACTGGAGAGTTTGAGTATAGATTCTGTTTACCTAGTTGGATTCACCTAAGTGAATTTACCAACCATGTTTAGATAATAAGCGTATAAAAATTAAAAAGGTGTAAACAAACAGTTATTTTGTATAAACTTATGTTGTTTTTTACGAGTATTTACGAGTATTTTGTCAATCATTTTTTGTCCTCCAATGCCTCATTTTTAACTAATGAGCAACGTAGTATATGACGGATTTTGATTTGGCACATTATATTTTCAGTAATTACCGTCAAGAGCAAAGATGACAGATTTTTTAGTGTCATATATATCTACCAAATTTTACTTAGATAAGCGAATAAGTACCACGTTAATGTTAGAAAAGCAGTAGAGACGTTACATGTAACGTCTCTACGGGGTTTTAAATATTACGTGTATTTCCCTAACCTAAAATCTTTAAAATTCTTTCTCTCTTGTGGGATGGATGTCCTTGCCCGTTTCACTAGCTCTTTTATTTAGAGGTGCCTGATTGGCTTTTTTATTCAGAGGCGGGCAGGGATGCCCGCTCCACAAGAAAGAAAGAATGATTCTATTTCTTTCTATAAGGCAAAAAAAACAGAGGCACTGTTACATGTCTCTGAGGTTTCCTATGCAATTAAACCATCCTCAAACGCCGTTTTTAGACGGGTTCAAGCTTTTGAATTCTGTTTTCTAATCCTGCTGCCATCAGCCCTATCATCTCTAGTATGGCTGTTCTGTCGCCTGCCTGACACTGCTCGAACAATGACCGCACATCTACTAGTCCGGCATTGACTGCTGATACTTCGAGGGTGTTGGCTTTCGCGCGACTGTTATTATTCGCGCAAGCAGAGTATAAGATTAGACCTGCCATCGTGTACACATCCATCATTGGCTCATCACTACCATAATGATTTGTCACGTTGGGAAAATTTGATAACGGATGGATAAATTCGCTAAAAGTTAGTTGCATCATGCTTTTCGCCGATTTAATACCGTAAAGTTTACACACTATATGATTCCAGTCCTTGCTTGGACAAATGGCGCCATAACAAGTACGTCTATTTATATGGCAAAAAATAAAATGAGGTACTTAAGTTGACAGGTATTGCGTAAGTAAGTGGCAGCATATATACTAGATACATAGACAAAAAACCTCGGATTCCTTATTTCGGTTGTAAGCTAGCAGCCACGTGGGGAGCTAGCAGTTAGGGTGTCCTACCATTCTTTTTCTTCAGCCACTTATTACTCTACACTTTTATACTAACTCTTGTCATTTTTTTATGTCAATATGTCATTTAAAAATTTTGGCACAAAATGTCTTGATTTTTAGGTGTCATGAGAGAAAATAGAAACAAGCGTTGGATAAAACACTAGGAGGACAGTCGAAATCATGACTGACAGAAGACGTTCTGACGAATATAAGCAAGTCAGCGGTTATGTACCAAGCACTTTAGCACGGACTTTCAAGAGTATTTGCGCTCGTGAGGGTTTGTCGCAAAGTGATGTTCTTGAGGAAATTTTGTACGAGTGGGTAGCATCTAAGGGTGTATCGCATGACTTGGAGTCTTGCGCTCCAAGAACAGTGGCGGACTTAGTAAGGGTCAATATGCCCAAACTTAAGCGTTGTGGCATTAAAAATCTACAAGCAATAGCAAAAGGGGAAGTGCTACCAACACCAGGGGACTTTGCCATTATCACGTCGGCTCTCGCTCTCACAGAGGAAGAAAGAAAAATGATTTGGCAAGAAACGTATAAAGTTTCCGTGGAAAGCGGTTTATCTGGTGTAAAACTATATAAATATACTGGAGGTATAAAAGAAGGTGAGTGCGAGTATTCTTAAGATTCTGAATTTACCTGGTTGGGACTATAAAATCTCTTACGAAGGGGTTTCAATTGTTGCTCCTACTAAGCGAGATGCAACTCACCTAGCTCAAAGTTATGGAGAAGCTTTGAGCGAGACGGCGGCAAAGTTTAATGGCAAGGTTCGGATTGGCTGGAGACGCTGTAAGCATCCGATTGAGTTTTACTCGTGGATGTCTTCTGGCGCCGCTCCTACACCATCCGAAACTGCCGAACGTATTTTACGTACAGAAGGCGCCGTTTTTTGTAGCCAATTGGAAATGCCAGTTGGACTACTACGTCGGATGATTGTAGCTGCCGAGTGCGAGCGACCAATTAGCATTGTTAGACAAGATACCCGCAAGCAAATTATTGTGAATCAGCCGATGGCTGATATGTTACAAACTTCCCCTGAGATAGCCACCCAGCGAGTCATGACTCGCTTTTGGCTACCAGAGGATTTGGCGGAACTCGAAAGACGCCTGCATCAAGATAGGCAATTTACTTGGACTTATTCGGCTGGGTTAAATGAGCAAGCTTGGGCAGTTTTAACAACTCAATTTGAAGCTTTTGAAGTAGAGGGAGTTTGGTACAGGCAGGGTACTTGCTTGTCTACCCCTCAACTTGTGCCCATTCCATCAGGCGCCTTTGTAGCTTAAGGTTACTAAGGCGTTAAATTGCTTATCAAAATTATTATAATTTTGTCGAATTAACGACAAGTAAAATTTTATATCTGGGTAAATCTGCTTATTAACGTTGAATAATTAAAAACCCGGTCAATTAGAACCGGGTATTTCCATGCACTAAGAAACCCGGTTTCTATTGCCCAGCTTTTTCGACCATTGCCTTGAGTCGCATGTACGCTTGTTCAGGTGTAAGAGGTTCCGAGTCAGTTTCATTAGGAATATAATATTGTCGAGAGTCAGAGAAGTAACGGACTACAAAACTAGGTATTAAACCCAGCTTTAAAGCTTGTTTACCCAACTCATCTGCCACTTCGGCTAATGTATATTCATTATTAAATTTATACTGGGACATAGAATTGTCTCTTTTTAACTTTTTACTGCTTTTGACTAAGTAATTATCTGAAACATCCCAGTATAATTCAATCTATCTATAGTACATTTTTTACATGTTGTACTGAAATTTTTCAAGTATATCTACTAAGTTGACTTGGCATTGAAGTGGCAGTAAATCGACTAAAGGTAATTCGCGTCTGCCACCACCAATTTTGACGGAGATTGATTGTAGAACTTGGATAACTCGGTCTTCACTTATAGACTTTGACGTTAGTAGCGGATACATTTTTTCAGCCACCACTGTATGCAGTTTTGCATTCGATAAGTATAGATGCCACTTAGCGATATCAATATATATATTTTCGCCAATTTCAGCAGCTAAGGCTTCGAGGAGTTCTGTGGTGTTTGTGTTTGCCATAAAAATAAACCTCTGTAAGATATTTTATTCAGACTCCGAGCTATTTGCTCATTATGGCGCCCTTACCTAAATTGGCTCCACTACCTCAAGTTACAATTAAGAAGTGGCGCCAGTATTATTCGATTAGGTAGATTTTGGGGGTGTATCAGAATAATCTGCTAATACAGCAATATATATAAGATGTGCTAGCAATATACCGAACCAACTGAGAGTTACCCAAGGCAACCACTCCCAGGTTGTTTTAAGAAAGTTATGAAAGAACCACATTCCAGAATTGGTAGCAGCAAAGATTGCCACATGCACGGCAAAATTCATGCGGTCGTCCAATTTACGGTATTCAGGGTCTTGACGAGTGGGTATACGAGACCAACGCGGAGGCATAATATTTAGTTAAGAATCGATTTAATAGTATAGAT
Organism: Calothrix sp. PCC 7716; assembly: GCF_019977735.1. Classification (GTDB taxonomy): domain Bacteria; phylum Cyanobacteriota; class Cyanobacteriia; order Cyanobacteriales; family Nostocaceae; genus Dulcicalothrix. The sequence goes on from NZ_AP025018.1 coordinate 5,252,060, forward strand.
TGTATCCTATTCTACGATTCAAAGCTGGTTTCTATGGCTTCAACTTAACAAAGTCGAAAATACGTCTCATCAGTCAAGTGGATGAGCTTTTTATTTACATAATTATGGATTGCTTAATCTTTTGATAGAGGTAGTTAATTTATTCGCTTGTAAATATATGAATGTTGCTTAAATTGAGAAACCCATTTATGGCTAAGATTAATCCAATTCAATTACAAAAGCATTTAAAAGGCATGGATTACCCAGCAAGCAAAGAAAAGTTGGTGAAACAAGCTCAAAAAAATGGCGCCGATGACAATGCAATCTCAGTTTTAGAACAGTTACCCGATAATGAATATACTAGTCCTACTGCGGTTAGCCAAGCTGTGAGTGGCATGAAATAAATTGTATAAAGCCACAATTTTTGAGATGTGTAATTAAAATAATGGTTGGTAAATTGAGAGGGGTTATAAAATAATAACCCTTCATTTCTTGTCTTTTCACCTTTATAACGATTAATTATTTTTATCGATATTAAGTATTGGAAACAATTAAATAATTTTACACTTATATTGCGTAGTCTCCTGATTTACCACCTGTTTTGCTTACTAAGTGAATAGACTCAATTTGAATCGATTTTTCTAATGCTTTTGCCATATCGTATAAAGTCAGTGCTGCAACGGATACTGCTGTTAAAGCTTCCATCTCTACCCCTGTTTCAGCTTTAGTTTTAACGGTCGCTCGAATTTCGTAACCTGGTAATTGCGGTTGGGGTATTATTTGAACTTCGACTTTCTGTATCGGAAGAGGATGGCACAGTGGTATTAAGTTCGCGGTTTGTTTCGCTGCCATTATTCCCGCAAGTCGCGCAGTTCCTAGTACATCACCTTTTGGTGTGTTACCCGCTTCAATAGCAGCAAACGTTTCGCTTAACATTCGTACTCGTCCAACTGCTACAGCAGTACGCACAGTAGACGCTTTAGAAGAAACATCTACCATCTGCGCTTGTCCTTTCTGATCAAGGTGAGTGAGGTTGGTAGAAAAATTTTCGTTCATTGGCTTGTGTTTTTCGTAATGACTATGCTAATATTAATTCTTGTGAGCGCAAGGGCGTGTAGCTCAGTGGACTAGAGCACGTGGCTACGGACCACGGTGTCAGGGGTTCGAATCCCTTCCCGCCCGTATATATCAATCATGTAGAGACGCGACATGTCGCGTCTCTACATTTATGGGTTTAACGAATACACATCGCGACCTCTACCCAAAGCAAACAGCATAGAAGCGCGTAAGTTTTTACTTGACTGAGTAAAGAAAATCATAATGGCTATCACAGTCAGTACACCAACAAAACCAAACATGTTGCGATAACCAACTTGTTCCGCAACAGAACCTAATACTGGGCCTGCTATCGCAATACCAACATCAAACCCCGAAATACACAATGCAAAAATTCTTCCGCGTTCTTGGGGTAGTGAACGGTCTGCCATCATCGCTACTATCATTGGAATTAATGTACCACCCCCGGCGCCTTGAATTAAAGCTGCTAACAAAAAGTCAACTGCGGTGTTTGCTTGCCACAATAAAAACATTGCTATGCCATAGCAGGCAATACCTATAGTTATAAATAAACCTCGTCCGATGCGGTCGCTAGTTTTGCCTGTAAATAATCTAATACTAAAACTTGTTATTGCTGCTGCGGTGTAAAATAACCCTGCATTCAAATCCACTTGAGTAGATTTAAGAAACAAAGGTACAAAGGTACTGATTGTTCCAAATGCTAGTCCAACAAGCAGCATTACAATGGTTGGAACTCGGACTCTTGGACTTAGTAAAATTTGCCAGAATTTATATTTACCATTATTTGTTTCACCTGAGATAGCTGTTGCTAAAGGTGGAGTCACAACTTGTAATGTACAAAGCAATGAAAGTGAAGCTAGTGCAGTTGCAAGTAAAAATAAAGGTACATATCCAGCAGATTCTTGTAAATAACCACCTATTGCTGGACCTATTGCCATACCAATAGGGTTAACCAAACTCATATAACCTAGAATTTCACCCCGTACCTTACTAGGTGCAATATCTGTAACTAAGGCACTAAAGGCAGTTGCAAAGGCAGCAATGCTAATACCGTGAAACGCGCGCAGAAGCATTAACACAGGTACTGATGTTGCAATTGTATAACCAAGTGGCGCCAAAGCAGCAGCTAACACGCCAATAATTAGTACTATTTTACGTCCCCGTTCGTCAGCTAATTTTCCCAAATAGGGACGAAACAGCAATAAACCGATAGCAAAACTGCCCATCGTCACTCCAATTTGCTGCTTAGTTGCTCCAATATGCTGTATATACAACGGCAGTGTTGGCAACAGCGAAGCCATACTTGACCAGAATAATAAACCTGCTGCGAATAATACCAGCAGGTTACGGCGCAATTTTGAATCAGATGTGTGTAAAGCGTCCACGGTAGATGCGTTTGGAGGAATTAAGAATTAATCCCTTTATTGTTACATTACTTCACATCTTTTGTTACAACTTCCCTCACACGGTATATGGGTCGTCCTTGTGATTCGTGGTAGGTACGCATTAGTAGTTCTGCGAGTAACCCAAAGCAAAATAACTGTACACCTGTAACGAGAAGCAGTACAGCTAAAATTAATAATGGGCGATTTCCAATATCCTCGTTAAATACTAATTTGACAAAAGTTAAATAAATACTAATGGCGCCACCCGATACTATTGAACCAAGTCCTAATAGTCCAAACACGTGCATAGGACGGGTAAGAAACTTTTTCATAAAGGCTATAGTAAGTAAGTCCATCATGACTCTAAAAGTTCTTGACAGTCCATACTTACTGCTACCAAAACGCCGAGCATGATGTCTAACGGGCATTTCCGCAATACGGGCGCCTTCGATATACGCTAAAGCTGGTAAAAAACGATGCAATTCGCCATATAAATTCATATCCGCTACAAGTTCTGTGCGGTATGCTTTAAGCGAACAGCCATAATCATGAATTCGTACTCCAGTGATGTGACGAATTATCCAGTTAGCAATTTTGGAAGGCAGCAACCTTGTTAAAGCTTTATCTTGACGTTTTTGGCGCCAACCACTAACCATATCATAGCCTTCGTCAAGCTTTGCTAACAGTAACGGTATATCAGCTGGGTCATTTTGCAAATCGGCATCTAATGTTACAATCGATTTACCTAGTGCATGATTAAAACCAGCAGCCATCGCCGCAGTTTGCCCATAATTACGACGTAAAATTATTGCTCTTAAGTCATTGCGAGTTTGTGCTTGTTGCTTAAGTAACTGCGCTGACCCATCAGTAGAACCATCGTCTACCAAAATAATTTCATAACTTAATTCACTGTGTATAAAAACAGACGCAATAGCATTGAGTAAATGGGGGATGCTTTCGACTTCATTGTATACTGGCGCCACTATTGACACATCAGGAACAATTGGCGAAACCCCATTTTGCCCAATCATTAATTCCGAAATTAACCCACTCCTCATACCAATCCCTCAAAACTCTGGATAACCCTACCGGCGCCGCGCAGCTGTTTATAATATGACTGGCTAACAGCATCCCCTTGTTCCGAGAGGATATCAATACCAATACCATTACGTCCTTGCTCTTTTCCAGAACTATGGATATAGCGACCATCACCTAAATAGAGTCCCACATGTGTTGCTTTTTGGGGAGTTCCGAAGAATACTAAATCTCCTGGTTCTAATTGTGAAACATTAATAGGTAATAAAAAAGCTTCCTGTTGATAGGCATCGCGAGGAAGACGAACCCCTACCGATGCAAAAGCAGCTTGCATCAAACCAGAACAATCATAATTTGGCGCCACTGTACCACCCCATAAGTAGTAATTAGGTTGCTGCATAGCATGGTGGGTAAAGTCAATTACCTGTGGCAACAATTTTTTAATATCTTCTTCTGCAAATATTTGAGGTTGATAAGGTATATTGGCAGGTTGTAGTAGATTTAAATCTGAAACTGCTAACCAACCTGGGTAGTTATCTTCACACAAAAGTACCTTAATAGCTGTATCCTGATTTGATGTAAATTTGAGATGTCGTCCTGCTGCTGCTTGCGTTGCGAGTCGAGAGCATTCAGGGGAATCATATATATTTAAGTCAGCTAAACATTTGTACTCATTCGTATACAACTGATTTTGGGTTTTAGATTTCATATTGAAAACAAAAAAATGAACTTTTTCAGTACAGACGAACAATTAGAACAACTTGGGCAAAGTGTGTTAGAGACTACTTTTTCTCAATTTTCAACACTTGCTCGTGAACAAATTGCACTGACTTGGATTGTCTACGACCCGCCCGTACTTGTAAATACTGGTGGGGCACTAACACCAGATGCTTTTTGGAATCATCCTGTGCGTGGATTTAATTATCGCGGAAGAGAACGTGTGTATCCTGCTAGTATCGTGAAGTTATTTTATCTAGTAGCTGCACACGAATGGTTAGAAAAAGGAATGACAGGAGAGTCTATTGAGCTAGAGCGGGCAATGCGCGACATGATTGTTGATTCTAGCAACGATGCAACCAGCTTAGTAATGGATATACTTAGCGGTACAACTTCTGGCCCAGAACTTCCACCCGGCCCATTTGACACTTGGAAATATCAACGTTTAATAGTCAATAGATATTATCAGTCTTTGGGTTGGGATGAATTAGGCGATATAAATGTTTGTCAAAAAACTTGGTGCGATGGGCCATATGGACGTGAACGCGCGTTTTATGGGCAAATGCTTGAAAATCGCAATATGTTAACAACGGCAGCAACAGCTAGGTTATTACACAGCATTGTTGGTGGGGTAGCTGTTTCAAGCACGCGCGGAACTGCGATGATGGAGTTAATGAAGCGCGATATCAAGCCAGAATTATTACCCCAAGAAGTTGAAGAAGACCAAATAACTGGTTTTTTAGGCGCCGGACTTCCTGAAAATGCACAAATTTGGTCGAAAGCAGGATGGACGAGTCAGGTACGTCATGATGCAGCTTATATAGAAATTCCAGATTTACGCCCTTATTTATTAGTTGTGTTTACAGAAGGAAAACCCCAAGCCCAAAGTCGTGAGATTTTACCTTTTGTTTCACAACAAGTCGTCGAAGCTATTCGTAGTCTAGGCAACGGATGATAAACGGATGTAACGGATAATTGATTTTATTAAATTGTAGGGTGGGCATCGCCCACCATCATTAAAATTGTAGTGGGCATCGAAGTCAGGAACTTGAACAAATAATCAAAAAAATTAATTAAAAAGTGCTAGCACGGTCAAAAAAACCTTGGTGTTCTGGTTTCAATTTACGACCTGAGTACTTTTCACGAGTGACCCTGTTGCTTTTAAGCGTACTACCTGTTCACCTAACCAGTAGTACAAATAACGGCGCCAATTTATCTAAAACCTATAAACGGTACTACCTGTTGACTTAACCAGTAGTACCAGATTGCTTCGCTTCATGGGCGACCAAATCATATAATAGAATGTCACTTACTTAAACTAAAAAACTTAATTAGTCTGGGCAGTTGACGACGATGACGTAGCATAGGCATCCCACCTGTACTATCTTCATACAAGGATATGTATAATTTTTATCACATAGACTATTAGGGCACAGAGAAGAAAGAAACAAAGATTTTCTCTAGAAATTTTCTAGGTAATGGGTTCGCTTTTAAAATAGGGACAGAAAATGAAAGTACCACTGGTGCGCGTTAACCAGTAGTGCCACAAACACATTGCATAAAAGCTCTAATTGTGGATATTTTGCAATGAGTAACTCAAGCTTTGTACTGGTATTATTTTATGAGCGGATACTTGATATTCAGTATTTATATTGTGCAAAAGTCGGCTTTTTATTTTGTCTTTGAGTATATATTTTGACTAATATGTAATATGGAACGGGCAGGGATGCCCATTCCACAATACATGCCCATTCCACAATACATGCCCATTCTACAATACATGCCCATTCTACTCTTAGATGGTTAATTTAATTTTTTACCAAAAACATGTTGTGTTACCCAAAGAGAAAATAATGGTAAACAGGTGACATGTGCCCACAAAACAGCTATTGCGACTCCAAGTATTGAAAATTTGGCGCCAACCAGCAACGTGACTCCAAATATTAAAGTAAATATAACGTTCCAGCGTAAGTCTAAATTTGGTTTACCTACTGCAACAAGTAGCTGGGAAGCTGCATCTGCAAAAGGTCGTGGAAGTGCTGATAAACACACTATAATGATAATGGGAATTGCATTCACCCGGTTTTGTCCAAAAACTATTGGTACATAAAACGGCGCCAGAGTTGATTGTAGTAATACAAAAGGGAAGATAATTAGCGCAATTATTTTAAGGCTATGAAAGTAAGTTTTTTTAAGTTCATGAATTTCAGAGCGTACTGCACATAAATGTGGTAAAATGGCAGAATTTACAGCATTAATAATACTTAAACTAATTCCTAAACCAGCGTTAAAACCAAAGAAGTATATTCCTAGTTCTTTGACTCCAAGAAAATTAAATATTATTAAGTAATCTAAGTTATTTCGTAGCGTTTTGAATAAACCTATAGCTAAAATATTTCTACCAAAGTTCCAAATTGAGCGCCAATATTTAGTTGTAAAACCTGTTTTGATTCGCCAGTTATGGTATCTGTTATAAATAATAACTTCCATTGGAGCAATTATTACAGGGGGTAAAGCAAACGCCCACACACCTAAATGCATAATAGCGAATAAACCAGATGCAATACTTGCTAAAGAAAATTGTAGACTATCGGTAAATGCAATTATTTTGAAGCGGTTTTCTCTTTGAATTAAAGTTTTTTGAATGCTAGTAATAGGCCAAATTAAATAAGCAATTCCTGATACGCAAATAGGCAAAATAACTTCGGGAGTATTTTTAACCCAGGCAATTGGGAATGCAACAAGGCATTGAATTACAAACAAGCTACCAAAAATTACCCAGTTTAACCAGTACGCTGAGTCACATAGTTCCTTTAACTCTTTTTCTTCGGCTTGAATTATCTTGGCGCCAATGCCTAAGTTACTAAAATTAATCGCAAATTCTCGCACCATCAAGACTATGGCGCCTAAACCGTAGTCATAGTCACTTAAAAACCTAGCCATGATGGCAACGAGTAATAAGCGGAAAATACGATAGATAATTTCCGCCATTCCCAACCAGCTTAGGTTACGCAGGAACTGGTTCGATAGCTTGTTTTGAATTTGTGCAATTAGATTTTGAATGACACTCACATTAATTTTCCAAACTATTTGTCACCATTCCTAAAATTCCTATTCGTCCAGATTTTAACTCCTCTATTACTTGTTTGAAGTTAGGACGTCTTGTTTTACCTAGTCCAACGACAAGTAGTATACCATCAGAGTGATTTATCAAGGCGTTTGTATCTAATCGCCCTAACAAATTAGGCGTGTCATAAATCACTAAGTCGAAATGCGTGCGTGATAGTTCAACAAAATTATCCATTTGGCTAGAGGTGAATAATTTGTTTGGGTTGGCTTTTGCTTTACCAGCAGTCAACACATACAAGTTTTCTTCTCTTGATAATTGCTGAACAAAGTCTTTTATGTCTAACCCTTGTGAAAGTACTTCGCTTAATCCTTCAGTATTTGGTATGCCTAATTGAGTATGAACTTGCGGATGTCGTAAATCAGCATCAACAAGTAAAACTCTTTGCCCTGCTTCTGCTGCTATTTGCGCTAGGTTAACTGCAACAGTAGTTCTACCTTCACCTGCTGTTGTAGATGTTACAGATATTGTACGAAGTGGCATTTCTTGACTCATGGATTGTACGCGGTTATAAAGCGAACAGAATGCTTGCGTGAAAACCGCATTTTTATCGTTTTGCTTCAAAGCAAGGCTTGATTCTGCCTGTTCTTTATCTCTAACGTTATCTCTAATGTTAAATTTTACGACATTGCCGATTGCGGGAATGGAAACATTTCGACAAAAAGGTATGGCGCCAATAATAGGTAATTTTGCTGTGCGCTTTATTTCTTCTGGGTCATGGAAAACATTTTTCAAATTTTCTAGCACAAATGCGGCGCCTGTACCAAGAAGTAAGCCAGCAATTCCACCCAGTAAAATGTTTTGCGAGGCAGCGGGTGAAACAGGAACTAAGCGACCTTGCTTGTCACGGGGCAAGGTTGGAGGCATTATTATCTCCCAAGGAACTTCTTGTTGCGCGACATCAACCCGCAAAGCTTCTTGTCTTGCAAGCAGTTGATTTTGGGTATCGGTGGCTATTTGTAAATCGCGCTGTAAATTTGCGTACTGACGTGCGACTTGTGGATATTGGTTGATTTGTTGGTTAAGTTGATACTCAGCTTGGGACAATGCGCGCAAACTCGCATCTAGTGACTGCATTTGATTGGTGCTGTCAGCAAGTTGCTTAGTTAAATCGCGTCGTACTGTGTTTTGATAGGTGGCAACGGATGATGGAAATCTAGCACCTGTACGATTGCCTAATGCTAATTTTTGTTCTTGCTGTAATAACGGCAGGAGTTTTTCGCGCTGTTCTCGTAAACTTCGCATCACGGGACTTGCTTCTTGATATCGCACTGACTGAGCAGCTATTTGAGCATCAAGTTCTGCAATACGAGTTCGTAGTTGTTGATACTGGGGAGACTCCGATAAAGCACTAGCAGCGATTGCATCACTTTGTGACATTCCTAATTGCCCTTGCAGTGATGTATATAGTGACCGTGCTTCTAAAAATTTTCGCTCGGTTTCCAAACGTTGTACTTTAATAGTATCTAGTCGGTTTAACAACTGCTCACCTTGTAGCTGCGGGTTGTAAAAATTGTAACGCTGTTGAAATGCTTGAAGTTGTCCTTGGAGTGTGCTTACGCGCATTTGCAACTTTGGTACTTGCTGCTCGACAAATTTCATACCTTGTCGCAAACTAGATTGCTGCTGTTCGATACTATACTTGCGATAAGCTTGAGATACTTCTTGTAGTACAGACTCAATTTTCTGTGGATTTTTATCACGGAAGCGGACTTCAATCACACGCGATTCATCTTTTCCTTTTGCAAGTCGCGTCATTAATAGCGTACCTTCACGGATAGCTGATGTCTTACCTGCTACACTTGAACCAACTAATTGGTCGTAGTTGATATCTGGAAACTCAGTTCTTAATTCTTTAACAACTGGCCCAATTAACTTAGGACTCTTAAGTACCTCCATTAAAGCGTTATAGTCTAACGCTGTTGTATTTTGCTTGGTAATCTCATTTACGTTCTGTTGAAGTGTTTTAGATAATAGCTTCAATAGTTCGCTATCAGTAGTTTTTAATGGTTCCACCATTATTTGAAACCGACCTTCATACTTGGGTGTCCGCGTTGCTGACCACACAGTTGAAGTTGCTGCTACTGCCACTGTTACTCCTGCGATTAACCAAGCTTGACGACGCAGAACTCCCAAAGCTGGGATAAATACAGAGTTTTCTTCTTCTTCTGGCTTTTTAATTGCCCAAAAAGCTTCGCGTGCTGTATAAGGATTTTTCACCCTTGAGGCGCCATTTTGCTTTGTCGGTATTTGTGTTCCCATGAAAACCCGTGATTGATTGTTGGATTATTAAATGGTTGAGTTTATGTTCTAGATGTTTTTTACTCAGAATATATTACATATTACAGTTAAACACTTGCTTTAATATCACTGCAAAGCTCAACTTGAATTTAATATGCAGGCGCCTTAAGTCGGGTGAACCTATTCTATATACGTCTTATCTCAGTTATTCCATGAGTTCATGCTCTCAAAGCCTCATTGCACCAAAAATTGTTCATATCTTTACGCATTCTTAACACTATGCTGCTTTTATCAGTGTGGAAATACTCAAACTTTACTTTTCTTAACATCAGAGCGTAAATCGTTCGACTTATTCGACTTTACGAAAAATTTGTAAGCGAACCTATCGAATGAAGATTAAATGAAGTCAACTCAATATGACTACACTAATCATCATTCTTCTGAGAATATCATTACATATAAGGTTACGCTTACGCTTGTCAACTTGAATGTTACCAAGCGTATGTCCATAGAAATAAGATTTATAGATTCTTCATACAAGTACTTAAACAGGTTTATGATGTTCATGATCAACAAAACTGGTTTTGTTTTCTACGTATTTTTTTCTATTTAAAAAGTAAAAATACTGAAGCTAATATCAACGATGCTTAAAACTCCAACGATTATTGAAAAAGTATTTGCAGTGCTTTCGCTGTTCTTTTCCACAACTGCGGTAGTGCCTGTTCTTTTGGACAGTGAAGATGTTGCTGTTAACACACCAGACCCGTATAGTCCTTTGATTTTCATGGGCATTTATGCGGTTACTTTAGCGTTAATTACATTTCAATGGAAAAGTTTTCAGCGTGTTGTGACTTATGATATTTGGGTTTGGCTGCTCGTTGGAATCGCCATTGCCTCGATGTTGTGGACAGTGGCGCCTGATATTACAACTCGGAGAAGCATTTTACTGTTAGGCACAAGTTTATTTGGCACGTATTTGGCTATACGGTTTAGTCTACGCGAACAACTACAACTGCTAGCTTGTGCTTGTGGACTAGTAGTGGTACTAAGTTTTGTGTTTGCGATCTTCATTCCGTTTTATGGCATTATGAGCGTTCAAGAAGGAGGTGTTCACGCAGGTGCATGGCGAGGAGTAATGACGCATAAAAATATTTTGGGTCGAGTTTCAGTGTTAAGTAACCTGGTATTTCTGTTCACTGCACTTGGCACGACAACAAAATACAATTATCAGTGGCTATGTTGGGTTGGTTATGGTTTATCGATAGCCTTGATAATACTTTGCACGTCAAAAACAGCAATTATTGCATGTATTGTGCTAACTGTAACGTTCTTACTTTACAGGTCATGGCGATGGAACTACTCTCATGTCATTCCTTTTACAATTGGCGTCGTACTTGTAGTTGGAAGTGGAGGGATATTGATAATCGATAATCTTGATGTTATCGCGGGTGCAGTTGGACGTGACCTAACATTAACAGGACGCACTGATATATGGTCGGTAATGCTTGAAAAAATTGCCGAACGTCCTCTGATTGGCTATGGATTTAATGCATTTTGGCGTGATTGGGATAGTGAAGTGACCGCTTCGGTTTGGCGCGAGTTGGCATGGGAGTGTCCTTATGGTCACAACGGCATGATGGACTTGCTAGCAGAATTGGGAATTCCCGCATTAATTGCATTTGTATGCAGTTACTTGATGGCTGTTTTCAAAAGTATTAAGCTTTTGCGAACAACACAGAATGTTGAAGGAATATGGCATTTGGTCTATCTAACTTTCTTATTTATTTATAACGTTAGCGAAAGCACATTGCTAGCAACTAACAGTATTTTTTGGATAATTTACGTTTCAACGGCGTTTAGTGTGTCAATCAACTTACAGCAGTCGCAAGTCTATAGATACGCAACTGCCATTAATGATGAAGGATGGTTTGAATTAACAGCATCGAATACTGATGGGGAGGTTTAACGAATGTTAGTTACTATATGTATTGCTTCTTATAAGCGTCCCGAAGGACTGAAACGTTTGCTACTAGGGTTAAAGGAGCTTGCCTTCAAAAAATCATACGCACCTAATATTGAAGTTATTGTAGTTGATAACGACATCACCGGTTCGGCCCATGAAGTCTGTAGGAACATTGAAGCTGATTTTCCTTGGTCGCTAAAATATTGTGTTGAACAACGACGAGGTATTTCTTACGCGCGTAATCGTGCAGTCGCATCAAGGAGCGAAAATACAAATTTTTTAGCTTTTATTGATGATGATGAAGTTCCTGATAAGTTTTGGTTAGATGAATTACTATTTGTCCAGCAAACTTACAATGCGGATGTGGTGACCGGGCCAGTCATACCTCACTTTATGAAGTCGGATGTTCCGCAATGGGTCACGAAAGGTAAATTTTTTGAGCCACGTCGCTATCCTACTGGTCATGAACTCGAAGTTGCAGCTACTAACAATGTCTTGATTTGCAGTCATGCTTTAAAGCAAATCGATAAATTTGATGAACGCTTTGCATTAACTGGTGGAGAAGATTCACACTTTTTCATGCGTCTAAGAAAAGCAGGAAATAAGTTTATTTGGGCACAGGAGGCATTAGTTCATGAATGGATACCTGAAACTCGCACTACAATTCAATGGGTTTTGCAGCGTGGTTATTTTGGCTGGAGTATTCATAGTTGCTGTGAACGCGAACTTTATCCTTCGATTTCAGTAATTAGTATACGTGTTCTAAAAGGTTTAGCACTAATTGCCAAAGGATTTTGTATGATTTTCCCCTCTGTTGTATTAGGGCAACATGCGCTAATTACAGCGCTGCTCAATGTTTACAGGGGTATTGGCACTATTGCTGGATTAATTGGGGTTCGATATCAAGCTTATAAAACTACACATGGAGTTTGATATAAAAGCATGAAAATTTTATATTTAACAACGGTTCTTCCCAGTTCTAAAAAAACAGGAGGTGAAATTGCTTCACAAAGTTTCATTGATGTATTAGAACAAAATGGACATGAAGTTGTTGTTGTTGGGTATCATCGGCTTGGTGATACTGATGTCAAAAAAGCGAACGAAGTTGTTGTAGGCGCCCGTTGCATAGAAACCCATAATTCTACTAGGCTATCTCCTGTACTATGGATGGGCAGTAGCTTGTTGAGAAACTTGCCTTACTCTTCTACAAAATATTACTCGTCAGAATACATTGGAATTGTCAATCTACTTTTAGATAGAGATAATTATGAGATTGTAATTATAGACCATGCTCAAATTGGATGGATAACTAATTTACTAACGCAAAATCAAATCCATAAAAAAAGCAAAATTATATTTGTAGCTCACAATGTTGAGCATGAAGTTTATTTAGCTCAATATCGCAGTGCCCGAAACCTGTTATCTAAGCAAATTTATTCACGCGAAGCGTATCTAATTAAAAAGAGCGAAGATACATTAGCAAGCATAGCCCACCAAGTTTGGACGTTTACTCAGCATGATTCAAAGTACTTTCATGCACTCAATCCACATTCTACAGTTTTTGATTTACCTTCTAGCTTAACTCCAAGCTACAAACGCTTACATCACCAGAGTCAGAACAAATTTGACATTGGTATTATTGGTAGCTGGACTTGGAAAGCTAATTTATTGGGTTTGAAGTGGTTTTTTGAAACTGTTTACCCATGCTTACCCAAACATATATCAATACGTGTTGCCGGAAAAGGCGCCGAATGGTTACGTGATGAGTACGCGAATGTTGAATATTGTGGCTTTGTACCAGACGCTCAAGCATTCATGGCACAGTCTAAAGTCATCGCTATTCCCTCAGTGACAGGTGGTGGTGTTCAGATTAAAACACTTGATGCAATAGCATCTGGTTTACCAATAGTTGCCACTCCTACCGCTCTGCGAGGTATTCTTGGCTATCCATCTTTTGTTAAAGTCGCTCTTACACCTGATGAATTTGCCTATACTTTGGTTGATTTGTTAGAAGTTAGCAACTTTAGTGAAGACACTTCTCACAAGCTTTTTGACGAACGTCTTCAATGGCTACAGTCAAGAAAGCAAAAATTTGTTACAAAAGTTACAAATGCTATCAACAACTAGCAATAAATCACTGTTTGATATGTCATCTAATAATCATAATCATAATCATCTAACCAGCAGCTATTTTGATAGTACATCAGAATACAATTCTAACGGCAAAGCACGCATTCTAATTGCATCAATGCGCGGTTTTCATGCTGAAGCATATCGTTCAGCAGAATTTGAGTTTGAAGATGCGATTTTTGAATTTGATAGTGCAGATGTATTGGCACCAGTACTTAATTCTAATTTCACCAACAAAGTATATAAACCTTTGGCAAACCATCTTGCCGTAAAAACAGCCAGAAAAGAATGGCTTCAATCTGGCTGTATGACATCACGTGTGGAACAAGAGTATGACTTGTTTTTTTTCGTGTGTCAGCACTATTGGGATATTACTTGCATCAACTCGATTAAGGGATGGCGAGAAAAATGCCATAAAGCAGTATTATGGATTGACGAAATATGGGTTAAAGAACTGAGCAATTTGAAAACAAGAGTATGTTTAGAACTTTTGAAAGAATTTGATTATATTTTTACAACTCAAAAAGCTAGTGCCAAAGCAATTTCTGATTTAATCCATCTTCCTTGCTATTCAATTCCTTACGCTGTCGATGCACTTCAATTTTGTCCTGTGACTACTGAGGTACAAAGGAGTATCGATATTTACAGCATTGGGCGCCGTTCTCCGATAGTGCATCAGTCATTGCTTGAGTTTTCTAAACAGCAAAATTTACTATATTTACATGACACTCTTAAAGGATTGCAAATGAATAACTATAAAGAACACCGAAAGCTTTATAGTGATTTGATTAAGCGCAGTCGTTACTTCATTGCGAATAAAGCAAAATTTGATACACCTGAACAAACTGGTGGACAAGAAGAATTAGGTTCACGCTTCTTTGAGGGTGCAGCAGGAGGTGCAGTTATGATTGGTATACCTCCAAACTGCGAAGCTTTTAGTGAATACTTTGATTGGGAGGACGCTGTGATTCCGATTGCTTATGACACAAATAATTTAGGTGATATTATTTGTGAATTGAATACACAACCTGAGCGCTTGCATAAAATTAGACAAAATAATATAGTAAATACACTTTTACGAAACGACTGGGTGTATCGTTGGGAGAAAATATTAGAAAAAGTCGAGCTTGACGTTACGCCTAAAATAATATCAAGAAAAGCATATTTATATGACTTAGCGCAATTGCATAAAAGTTGAAAATGTAGTAGAGACCTGATTGTAAAGACGTGATATATCACGTCTCTACATGTTGTTAATATTTACCTGCGGTGTGCCAAGAATGACGCTTATCTTTAGAATTTTTCTTAAGATAGTCTTTTGTAAGGTATAAATTTAACTTTTGTTTTAAAATTAAAAGTAAAAAAGGAATATCTTCGATTAAATAACGTTTCCACAGTCTTTTTGGCTCACATAGTAATCTAAATAGCCATTCAAACCCTGTCTGACTAACCCATTTTGGTGCCCGTTTCATATTTCCTGCTTCAAAATCAATTGTTGCGCCAAGTGCCATGAAAATTTTGATGTTTTGTAATTGCTCCTTATATTTACATATCCATTTCTCTTGTTTTGGGGCGCCAACTCCTATGACTAAAACAGTGGCGCCGGAATTATTTATAATTTCAACAATTTGCTGACATTCTAAATCGTTGTTTTCAAACCCGAAGCTTGGTGAATAAGAGCCAACGACAATATTTCTACCAATTTTAAGGTTGATATTCTGCTGTGCTTGGGCAGCAACTCCTTCTCTGGCGCCTAAAAGAAATATTTTAATGCTTTCATTTTGCTGGTGGTGAGTATAGAAAGCTGGCAATAAGTCAGAGCCAGAAATTTTTTCGCGTATAGGAGTACCCAATAGTCTAGCCGCTAAAAGCAGTATCTGACTATCACAAACTTTATAGTTACTAACACTATAAGCTTGGACAAATTCTGGGTCTTTTTGCAACTTCATCAAATGGTCTACATTAGGTGTAAATACAACACCTGATTGTAAGGTATCTAAAAATTCTACCTTTGATAAATTGTCAATTTCTAAGTTCAGTATTTTAACTTTATTCATGGTAGAACGCTGTTCATATGATAATTAAGGTTAGAGGTTTAATTCAAAGAATAAAAATAGCTTTAAGCAAACGTAAATTCTTCTGAGGAGATATTTGCTTGACGCGGATATTATTTGTTATTTTTTCTATCAATGAACTCTAAGAACTCACCCAATAGCATTGATAACTTTCTAATATCTCAATGTTAAATTAGCATATTTATTTAGGTAATCATATATATTGTTTATGGGTTTTACAAAAACTATATAATAAAATCCTAGTTATTCTCCAATAGAATACCGTTATTACGTTGTTTCAGGATTTTTATTTAAATGAATCTACTAATGTCTTCATGAAATTTTCGTAAAGGCTTATTCCTAAAGATAGATAAGTTTTATTTGATATCTAACAAACAAAATTTTCTAGTTAATAAAATTTCAAATTTACAAATTTTATACATAGAAGAACGAAAATATAATCAATACACTATTTATTACGTATGTTATCTTAAATGTATTTTCAATAAATTTAGTAAATCAATAACAATATTGAAAATGAAACAAAGGTTATTTTTGTTACAAAATAAACTTTGTGCAAGCTTTGATTAATCAACAAAAAGCATTATTCGATTGATTATGAAGTAAAAACTATAATAAGTATAACTATATAGAAATTTACCAATATACAATATAAGCATGATTACTATTTGTTCAAGTTTGAGAGTGAAGTAAGCGTGTATCACAAAAACATACAAAGTTTTGTCAACCGTATAATCAATGTTATATAACAGTATGCTTTGGTAACAAATTTTATCTTTATTAGTCTCCGAGACGATGTTGAAAATAAATTTTTGGTGTTAAATATTGAATATTGCTAAAAATCGCAGTCTAGCAATTAAACTTAATAATTGGTGTGACAGTATTTTTTGAGGAGTGAACGTGAAGAGTATTTTTTCTCGCAACGGAATTTTTTGCGCTTTAGGTCTAACGTCTATGGTGCTGCTAGCAAGTACCCATGTTCAAGCTGAAACGGCGCCGTCTCCAAGTGCCCAGAAGCTGAATAATGCTTTGAAGCGTATACATAACTTAGCGGTAACACCCGTTCCAGGAACAACAGCAACAACTTCTGCTGCGTTAATGCAGCAAGAAGTGACAACTCCAGTTCAACAGTCAGAACAAACCCAGCAAGAAACGACTAAACAAGTAGCACAAGCCGATATTGACCCAGGTCGAACAACTCGTGGTGGCTCAAGTTATGTTGGTGTGGCAGGTAATATTGGTCTTGGTGGTGGAGATTCAGCACTAGGAGATGGTAACTTTGCTGTGATGAGTAAAGTCGGGTTGACAAGAACTTTTTCAGTGCGACCTGCGGCAGTTTTTGGTAATAACACAGCCATTTTGATTCCTGTCACCTATGATTTTTCTCTACAGCAACCTGATGACCCATTTGTAGAACCATTACCAATTGCTCCTTATGTTGGAGTTGGTGGCGCCATTAAAACAGGTGGTGACAACTCACAAATCGCATTCCTGGTGACAGGTGGAGTTGATTTTCCACTAACTCAACAATTTACAGCAACCGCAGCAATCAACGCTGGATTCTTCGACCAAACTGATGTTGGACTTTTAATCGGTGTTGGTTATAACTTTGGCGGATTTTAATTAGTGCTGAGTAGAAAGTGCTGAGTGCTGAGTAGAGTTAGGAGTCAAAACTCTTTACTCAGCACTCATAACTCAGCACTCATAACTCTTTACTCAGCACTCTTAACTTTCTTCTTTGATACGGAGAGGGAGGGATTCGAACCCTCGGTACGGAGTTACCTGCCGTACAACAGATTAGCAATCTGCCGCTTTCGACCACTCAGCCACCTCTCCAGGTGTACGAATAATAAATGTATATGATTTTAATGGAAATGTCAACAATGTTTTTAAAAAAGGTAATTTAGCTTTTATGCAGGCACCGTGTAGGCAAGCAACGTAAGGATAAAGAAATTCTTTTACCCTTACGCGCCTGTTGTGAATTGCATTGTAATGAGGCAGGCAACGTGTTACTAATGGTTTTCTCGCTTTTTTATTCTGTTAAAGAACTTGCGCGCGTATAAGAGCGAGAGGCAAGCTGCCTAATTTTCGCCATTGTGGTACGTAAGCACGTTGCGAGAACACATCGTAGTTGTTGCGTTCGATTCGATCTAAGATGCGGCTGTAGTGAATTAAAGCAGCCCATACTGGTAGTCGGGCATCAGGCGCCAGGAAACTAATTCCCCGTTCAGCCTTAGTATAAAATTCACGGGCACGGGCAATTTGATACCGCATCAACGCACGCCAACGGTCATCAATTACACCTCTAAATAAGTCTTCTTCAGTGTAATCAAAGCGTGCGAGGTCTTCTAAGGGAAGGTATATCCTGCCACGTCGCGCGTCTTCACCAACATCACGAAGGATGTTAGTAAGTTGGTTGGCAATACCGAGGGCAATGGCTTCTTCTGTAGGAACGTACAACTGACGGTTACGGTTCCAAGGCGCCGAGTTTTGAGATATATCAATACCCATTACCGAAGTAGACATCAAACCAACGGTGCCAGCAACGCGATAGCAATAGATATAAAGTTGGTCGAAGGTGTCATAACGACTACGGAATAAGTCCATTCGTTGACCGTTTACCATGTCGCGGAACGGTTCAATGTCGAGAGGGAAACAGTCAAGGGTATCTACTAATGCGACATCCAAATCATCACCTGGGCGACCTGCAAAAATCGACTCCAAGCGCTTCTCCCAATCGTCGAGAGTTTCGGGTGTGGTAATCGCAGCAGCAGGACCATCGACTAGTTCGTCTGTACGGCGACACCAAGCATAAATTGCCCAAATAGCTCGCCGTTTTTCCGGACTCATCAACAAAGTGCCAAGATAAAATGTCTTAGCGTACTTCGCCGTGAGGTTGCGACACAGATTGTAGGACTCTTCCGCAGAGACGGAGGTTTTCATGCACGGGGGGGAATCAGGCAGTTGCAGCATTCGTTGCAGGCTGGAGGGTTTGCGTTGGCTTGCTCGAGGTTTTCGCCTCTAGGTGTGCTTGGGCGTTTATCGCCTGCGCTGTCAGTTTACCAGAAAGTACGGCACCTTCCATACTGCCAAGGAATGGCTGCATGGTGTAACTCCCTGCGAGGTAAAAATTTGAAATTGGGGTAACTTGTGAGGGTCGGTATTTTTGACAACCTGGTGTTGCCGTATAAACCGAATGAGGTGTTTTAACGACGTGATGCTTCAGAAGCTTTGCGGCGTTTTCGCCACCAAAGTGTTGAGGAAATAATGTTTCTAATTCTACAAGCGTCGCTTTAAGAATTTCTTCCTCGGATTTGTTTATCCAATCCTTTGCTGGTGCAAAAACTAATTCCAGCATAGAACGGTCGGGATTCGCGTATTCCTTACAGGTATTGCTCATATCAGCATATACGCTGAGAAGTTTAGATCGCGAAAATAACAAATTGTCTATATCTGTAAGTTTACGGTCAAACCAAAGATGTATATTGATGACTGGTACACCTTCTAAGCCATCAAGTTTTTGGAAAAACTCGTTTTGCTTCCACTTTTGAGGCAGCATCACTTTCATTACATCAACCGGCATTGCTGAAACATACAGGTCAGCAGTAACAAGCTCATCACTTTTACCATCTAGTCCACGAATTAAGAAACCCTTAACGCTGCCGTCTTCGTTCAGTAAAATTTCTTTTAAAGGAGCATTCGTTTTAACTTCTCCGCCTCGTGCGGTGATGTGGTCAACCATTGGTTGACAAAGACGCTCGGTTGGTGAACCGTCTAGAAAAGCTACTTGTGAGCCGTTTTTTTGTTGTAAGAATTTATTTAGAGCTGTCAACAGCACTAAGGCAGATATTTCATCGGGGTCGATAAAATTTAATGATTTAGCTGCGGCTATAAATATGCCTTGTTCAACATCATCGCCAACACCTTGCTGTTTCAACCATTCTGAGAATGTAAATCTATCAGTTGAATCAACATATTTTTGTCCCCGCAGCATCGCCGGAACCAGTCCTTTCGCTAATTCAATTTTTTCACCCCAACTGAGCATGTCGTTGTTACGCAAAATTGCTGCTATCCCATTGAAGGGCGCCGGCAAATTGGGAAAATCGAAGCGGCTGTAAGTACCTGGCTTTTCTGGTTGATTGAAAATCATTGTATGCTGCTTCCATTGCAGTCGATCTTCAATTCCCAATTCCTTAAATAGCTGCAACATATTGGGATAGGCGCCAAAGAAAACGTGCAACCCAGTTTCATACCAGTCACCATCTTCATCTTTCCACGCTGCGACTAAGCCGCCCAAAACGTCTCGACTTTCCAAGACGATGGGAGTATAACCATTATCGGTCAAATATTTAGCGCAGGATAATCCTGCCAGACCTGCTCCGGCGATTGCTACTCGCATTTACTTTACTTTCTTCAATATTTCTTAACGGTTTTGCCGTTTTCATTATACGTTGCATTCCGTTACATTTGGCATCTCTTTCACATTTAAAGGTAGTTAGTACCTTTGTGAGCCATGTAGAGGTGTTAAAAATAGAACTAAAGTACTAAAAAAGTCGCTAATTTAAAATTTACCTCAATCCCTGCTGTTTTAAAACCTCATCAATCCAAGCAGCATCTTTTTGTGATGGCGGTACAGGCTCTTGAGTGTAGTCAATTATCAAGTCATAATTACCTTCTACATATAATTCATTAATTAAAGTTTGTATATCTAGTAGTGGTTCTGTATCGGTTTCACGTAAAGGTAAGGCAAAAGATGGTATTACATTTTGTAAATTAAATGGGTATAAATCAGCTTTTGGACGTTTAGATGCTCTACTGACCAAAATTTGATAGTCACTTTGAAGGTTATATTGCACTTGTTGAATTGGCTTACCTTCTCTGAGCAAATCAATTTCAACTAAATTCGTATTACTTCCTAAAACTTGCAGCCGTTTTTTTTGATATGCATTTCTTCCCTCTCCTGAACGCTTATTTTTTGGAGAAAGAATTTCAATTACGGTGATAACTTCTTGTGTTATGACATCTCGTACTTCTAAGTAATTTTCTTTGACAGTTTCAGGCATTGTAAGGTCAACCGTTACAGCTTCAACAGATGGTGATACAACAGCAGTACCGGCTTTTTGTGGCAATGCTATTTTTTGCGTACTTTGCACAGCAACATCGGCAACACCTACTAATAGTGAATCATCAGTTGTTTGATATACTCGCTTTTCAATGGACACTTTATATTTAGGACGAAGTTGAGGATTTAATTTCCGGAAAATAGCTCCTATTAATAAACTATGAATTTCTGACCAAAATGACGGATTCTCCAAATATGGGTTCATCCCTGGAAATGGTGAAGCCATAAAACTAAAACCTCCTCCGTGAATTATTAGGCAGTTCCTGGCACAGTCAGGCAAGGCGCCGTGAGCTTACTCAATTATACAAATTCCCCTTGAGCGACCATAATTACTTTTCCCCCCACATGTACTTCAATGGGTTCGCTCTTGTTTTTTTGGTGTGCTTTGAGGAGGATTAAAGATGGTCTGTTAATTTCGTAACCTTGTTCAACGCGCGTATCGATTTCATTCTTACCAAAATATGAGTGTTCGACTAAATAACCTGCTAAACATCCGTTGGCACTTCCTGTAGCTGGGTCTTCGGGTACGCCAAGGAAGTCACAAAAGACACGTACATTTAAATTATTCTCTGGGTAATAAGTCTCTGGGCAAAAAATTAAAATACTTTTTGCCTCGATATATTGAATTAGGTTGTAATACTTATCTTGATTGACTTTCGCTCTTTTTAACGATGCCAAATTCTTTAGAGGAACAATAATAAAGGGTAAACCTGTTGAAACAGCTTGTACTGGGTACTTGGTATCTATTTCACTTATTCCTATTCCCAAAACTTCAGCAATTATCTCTTTAGAAAATATTTCCTTGCTAAAAACAGGCGCCTTTTGTTGCATCCACAAATATGGTTCATTCGCTCCACTGCTATCGATATTAACTGGTATCTGTCCAACTTGTAAATTCAAAATAACTCTTTCGACTGATTGCTTTATAACCTCTCGTTGAAGTATGTAAGCCGTTCCCAAGGTTGGATGACCTGCAAAAGGAATTTCTTGAGCAGGTGTAAATATTTTAACGTCATACCCCCCAGATACTGCTTGCTCAGAAACAATGAACGTTGTTTCTGAATAGTTGATTTCTCTAGCTATAGCTTGCATTTGCGCCGAAGTTAAGGCGCCTGCATTAGTGAATACAGCTAATTGATTCCCAGTATATTTAGCTTCAGCAAAAACATCAACTATGTAATATTTTAGACTTGTCATTTGAATTAATTAAGTAAAATGACTGTTGATATTAATAGTATTTTTGCATATTTTAAGGCAAAAAAAATTAGATATATAAAAAATTCAAATCAAAAAAGTCGAAAAAGTCGGGAACAAATCGAAAAGTTTTATTTGCTTGTTTCGCAAGGACAAGATAATATGAATTCTGCTGGGGATCAATCCAGTAATTTACATCCATCCCTGTTTGGCGCTTAGACCTCGCAGTGTTCCATCGGCTATGTTTGTTCTCGGCTAAGTTCAGTTTACTACCTTAAATTTTATCTCAGGAGTAAGTTTGCATCTGTACAAGGTGCTATTACAAAGATATCCACTACGCCATGCTATTTCTTGGAATTTTTTTCGTAACTTCTTGGATTAGTGGTTTTTTGACGCTGAATCAAATCGCTGTAAATGTTAAGCAGCAAATACCAACGGCAAAACTCTCATCTAGTTTAGGAAAAACTACTAGCAATTCTCAATCTTTATTTGTTCTACCGCAGCAAGTAACAGCATTTAACGCAACATTGCTGCCATCAAGATTTTTAAATATAGATTTGGGAAACAAGAAATCAGAACCAGCACGTACTGATGCTAAAGCACCGAATAATCGGTTCTGTTCAGCGACAGCTAGTAAAAACGAATCTTCAGCAGTTGAACTAAAAGCTTTGAATGCAGTCAAAACAAGAGTTTCATCAACACCGCAGTTACTTAAATCGAACGACTACGACAGTGACTTCCCGAACAAGATTTTACGAAGCATACGGGAAGGACTACCTCCCACATTACGAAACTTGTTCCGTTTGCCGATTTCCTTCAAGTCATCAGAACGCTCATCGAATTTGTCTGTTGTAACCGTTCGTCGCGATGAAACGAACTATGAAGTTTGGATAGATAATCATCTAATTGCCAACTTGCCAAACCAATTACAGGCAAGTGTTATGCAGCAGCGCTTGAGTAAACTGCTTCAGTCCAAAGTCTCAGACCCATCTCAATTACGACTTGCTACTGTAGACGGCGCCCCAGCGGTAATGGCAGGTAATCGTTTTTTATTGGGAGTTAACAAAGAAATATCTACAAAAACAACCCGAAGCGCTGATTTGATAGCTATTGACTGGGTGAATAACCTTCGGAGTGCATTGAAGGCGCCAAAACTTTCACTTACCGAAGGGCAGCAAGATATGTATGGTTTGGTATATTCCAATCAGAAATTATCTGGTTTAGCTTCTTGGTACGGTGGCTATTTTCACGGTCGTACAACAGCCAATGGTGAAACTTATAACCAGAATGACCTAACGGTTGCTCATAAGACATTGCCATTTAACACCTATTTAAAAGTCACTAGTAAAGAAACAGGAAAATCAGTAATAGTGCGCGTCAACGACCGAGGTCCATATATTCCACCTCGTAGTCTTGATTTATCACTTGCTGCCGCGCGCTGTGTTGGTAGTGAAACCGCTGGTGTTGTTAGCTATGAAGCAGTTATTATGCAGCCCAATCAACCCAAGATGACTTTAAATGCAGCACTAGCATTGAGAGACAACAAAAAACATCAACAATTGGCTGTTGTCTCAGAATTATAAGAGTAGAAAGTACTGAGTGCTGAGTGCTGAGTACTCTCTACTTTACTCAGCACTCAGCACTCAAAACTCAGCACTCAGCACTCAGCACTTCTTAAGCTGGAACTACAAATTTTTCGCTACCAGCTAAACCAAATGCTTCGTGAATGACTTGCAAAGCTTTAACACCTTGCTCTTGTTCAACAACGCAGCTAATTTTAATTTCAGATGTAGCTATCATTTGAATGTTAATTTTGTTTTGTGCTAAGGCTTCAAACATTTTTGCTGCTACACCAGGTTGCCCAACCATGCCGGCGCCTACTATACTGACTTTTGCGATGGCACTATCTAAAACTACTTCGCCCCAATCATATTCTACTGCTGCTTGTTGAAGCTTTAGTTGGGTACTTTCAGCGTCAAGACGTGCGACGGTAAAAGCAATATCTCGTCTCGGCGCCCCATCTATAATATGGCAACGCTGTGATTGAATAATCATATCAACACTAACATTGTGTTCTGCGAGTAACCCAAATAACTTTGCTGCCATCCCTGGTTTATCAGGAACGTTACGAATTGCTAAACGTGCTTGGTTTAGGTCGAGTGCAACACCACGAACTGGAGAGTGTCCGAGTGGGAGGGTATTTGAGGAGGGGAGGGGGGAAGTAGTAATATCAAAAGCTTTTGCTAGGGAGGTGACGGCTTTTTCGCAGTCGGTTTCGTCTACTACACAGCTAACTTTTACTTCGCTAGTAGAAATCATTTGAATGTTTACACCTGCTTCAGCTAGTGTTGCGAACATTTTTGCTGCCACACCTGGGCGCCCAATCATCCCGGCACCTGCGATACTAACTTTAGCAATGTTTTGTTCTACTAATACCTCAGCTTCTTCTGATTTTGTTGGGGTGCTGCGAAGTACTGGTGCTATTGCTGCTGCTACTGCTTCAGCTTTTTTTAAGATTGGTGTCATTACAGTAAAAGCAATGTCATTACTGTTACCGTCATGAATCGATTGAATAATTAAATCGACATCGACCTTTTGATGTGCTATTTCTCTAAACAAGCGCGCAGCAACTCCTGGTTTATCAGGAACACGCAGTAAAGCTATTTTGGCTTGGTTTGCATCAAATTCAATTGCATCAACTGGACGAGCTATTTCTAAATTTATGAGCGAACGCTCTTCGTGTTTGTTTGAAGTTACCCAAGTACCCGGTTGGTCACTCCAACTTGAACGCACTACTAAAGGCATACTGTAATTACGGGCTATTTCTACCGCACGCGGGTGCAGCACTTTTGCCCCTAAACTGGCTAGTTCCAGCATTTCATCACAGGTTATTTCGTCCATTAACTGCGCTTCGGGAACTAATCGTGGGTCAGTAGTAAGAATACCTGGTACATCTGTATAAATTTCGCAAAAATCTGCCCGTAATGCCGCTGCTAATGCTACTGCTGAAGTATCTGAACCACCCCGTCCCAAGGTCGTAATTTCTAACGCTTCAGTGCTGCTAATACCTTGGAACCCAGCAACTACAACTACTTTACCTTCTTTCAGGTGACGCTCTAATCGTTCTGTTTCTATATGTAAAATTCTTGCGCGCGTGTGGTGAGCTTCGGTGACAATTCCTACCTGGGCGCCTGTCATCGAAATCGCTGGTTGCCCAATTTCCTGTAAAGCCATACTCAACAAGGCAATAGTAACCTGTTCCCCCGTCGAAAGCAGCATATCCATTTCTCGACGGTTAGGAGTTCTAGAAATTTCATGCGCTAACTTCACAAGTCCATCTGTAGTTTTACCCATCGCAGAAACCACCACTACAAGCGAATTTCCAGCTTTGACAGCTTTACTGATACGCTGCGCTACCGTTTGAATACGTTCAACCGAACCGACAGATGTACCACCGTATTTTTGTACTATTAGCGACATAACTTTAATAGAGGTATTACCAAAACCTGTTTTTTCTTTGCAGTGCTTTAGATTACTAACTTATCAGAATCCGATGCTATCTAAAAGAAAAACTTTACATTTTTTTGATCAGTTTTGTAGTATCTTTCAATATTTAAAAATTACTACTTAATACGGTGTCTAAATTAATACGCATCAAGTATTCGTGCCGCGATAACCATTGGTAAAAGATAGTACATTGGCAAAGACCCTACTTTTACAGTTGAGATGGGTGATGAGTTAGCCAGTATGTTTACAGATAAGAATCATTAGCATCTCAAAAATTCCGGACATTTGGTAATGGCTGAATGTTCGGAATTGGTAAATGCTGCAATTGCTGATTGGGTGAAAAAGCTGGCAACCCATGCAACCCATGTAACGGATGATTCTTTGATTTAGTGCACGCGGACTCTGATGATAGACTTTGGGATTATTTCAAACCTGGTGCTGAAAATTATCTTGTGGAGCAGGCATCCCTGCCTCCTCTATATAAAGAGACGGGGCTTGCGATGCGAAATTTAATGACATAAAGCACTAAAAAATTTATACATTTTTTTTGACCTGTACTTTAAGTGTGATTAAACGCATTAGTAATTAAGTATATAGTAACTGATTCAATTTGTAGTAATTTAGTTCTAAATGATCGGTCTTACTGCCGCTTGCGTCTGGGAAGAATACATGAGCAATTACTATGAAATCTTTGAGAATCAACTGCCTGAACGTTTAAAAGCTGAATTGGATTCAGCAAAAAAGCTTGGTGTTAAACCGATTAAAATAGGAGAACCGGGATTTGACGCTGTAATTAATGAAGGAACTATTAAATGGGCAGTAACAACTAATAGGGACTTAGTGGTAATTCCGTACTTAGTTGGTAGCATAGAAGTAAATCATACTGTTCTAACTAATGGAGAACCAGTTCTGGCAGCAGGAGATGCAGAAATTGCAGGTCACGAAGGTCAATATTTCATGATATCGATTAGTAATCGCAGTGGTCATTACCAACCAAGCCCAGATAGCCTCAATATAGGAATGGAAGCCTTTAAAGAGCGAGGGATTGATCCAACAGATGCTGATAAAATTATTGAAGGATAGTAAAGCATTATGAATCAATTAGAATCAACAAAACTACTGAATGAATTACTACAAAAAGATGCTTGTAATGTCCTAACTTGGGTAAAACAGGTAAGGGAAGGAAAACTGCAATCGCCAATTAATTTCAACTGGCATGGTTTGGCTGAGGCTGCTGCTATGGAAGCTCGATTAAATGATGGTGATAATTCACCAACTCTAAATCTTTCTTGGGCAGAGGTTGCAACATCAATTTATGATTATTTGGCGAAGTTAGCCCACGAGCCAGCAGGAGAGTCTTTCCTTGTATCATCAATGCTACTGCGCGCCGCAATGATAGCAGATTTAGGCGCCGTACCAGGACATCCTGTTCTTGATATTGACCGAGTTATTAATTGGTTTTTTGATAACTTGAGTATGTCACCGGATGAAGCTAAACAAAAGGCGCCTAATTGGAGGAATTGTAGTATCAATGAAATTCGAGAATTAAGGAAAATTAAGAATCGTTTAAAGATTATCTCTGTGTTAGTTGACAGTAGCAAGCTTGTTCCAAATGTTGAACTTAGTACCTGGCTTTCTCTACGAAGTCAACTGCCTTAGTAGGTATTACCTTATATTCGCGCTTCTGTATCCTATAAAGAGGAGAAAATTTAGTCCTCCTCTCCCTACAAGGAGGGTTGAAGGAGAGGTTTTTAAACCTGTGAAAAGTCAATACAGCATAGTTTATAATTAAGAATAGTAAATTCTTGTAGTATTTATACTAAGAACGGTTTAGAAATGTCATTCTGAGCGTAGCGTAATGCGGAGCATTTGCCGCAGGCTAGAATCTCTAAGATGCTTCACTGCACTGCGTTTCGTTCAGCATGACAAAGTTTATATTTAACCCGTTTGCAGTATAGATGAATCATGGTAGTAAAGGTGAATCTACTCAGCCTGAGTCAACAGACCCTTATGAAGAAATTTTATTTAAAGGATATACAGAAGCTGAGGTAGCAGAGATTAAAATTCTTATGGAAAATTGGGATAAGGCAACTTATGTGACTTTAGCCAATAGTATTGTAGACCATGCTAATAGACATGATTTTGAGGATAATTATTTAAAATACTTGAGAAAAGCAAAGAATTTTAACAAAAAAGGGGCACGCAATAAAATACTAAGTGATGGTGCAGTTAGGTGGAATAAAAGTGATGAATTCCTAATTGAAAGGAATGGTAAAATAGTATCATACGGTCAAAATTAATTACTATAAAAGTTATGTACAATCTAACAGAAAATCTTCCAAATAACTCTAATACTTCAAAAGAGTATATTAATAAAGTCTTAAATCAATTACTGATTGATTATAAAAACACGCGAGAAGAGCGTCGTAAACTTCTGAACTGGGAAGAATCTAAAGATTTTTCAATTCTAGGTGAAATCGAAATTTTTACAGATAGTATTAGAGGGTATGCATCTCAATTAACAACCGATAGTACTATAGAAAATCCTCAAGAATCTATAGAAAAATTGAAGCAAATACAAATATTTAATATCTCTGAGTTTGTAAAATGGTATTTTACGTATGATACAGAGTATCCCCAACTGAAAAACTATATTGAAAAACTTAACTATTTGCGATTGCTTATTATCGAGTATATTACTCAATATCAATTAGTTATGGCTGCATGAGAAGCGTAGGGTGGGCACTGCCCACCTTACCCTCCAAATCATTGGTGCATTCAGGTCAGATTACTCCGCTTGTTATGCATGATATTATGTATCGATAGAATTAATCATGGTTGTATTTTTTTGCTATCGCGCGCGCTTGTTTTATATGTAGATATTTTAGCTATAAAACATGTGTAGTGTATACAGGCTTTTTAGTTAATGCCAATTGCTCTAGTAATTCTGTTGCCAGAGTGGGTGTATCATAGCGATTAATTTCAGCTTTAAAGCTTTCTGCTCTTTCTTTATACTTCGGTGAGCTAAGAATCTTCATTACAGCGTTTCTAATTTGCTGAGGTGTCGGTGTACTAGTTTTTAAGTCTATTCCAGTTCCAGTCCATTGAACTCTGGCGCCAATTTCAGGTTTTTCTTCGGTTTGACCAGCAGTTACCATTGGCACACCAAAAGCTAAAGCTGTCTGTACACCATTAAATCCACCGTTTGTTACCATCACATCTACATAAGGTAACAGATAAGCATGAGGAATAAATCTTTCTAACCTAACGTTTTTGGGAATTGGATTAAGCTGTAAATTTTCTATCGGTTGTCCTCCGGTTGTCACAATTAATAATACATCTTCGTTTGCAAAAGCTTCAATTGTTGGCAGAATTAAATCTTTCACTTCTGTTGCGACTGTTCCTTGAGTAACATGAATTATAGGTTTATCTAATTTCAAATCATCCCACCAAGTAGGAGGTGTAAATGCAGGCGCCGGAGGTAAAAAAGTACCAATGAAGTGAATTTGTGGTGCAAGGTCGCTACGAGGATATTCAAACGATGGTGTAGTACCTTGTAGATACAAGAATGGAGATAAAGCAGCAGTGAAAAAGTCCTGTGATTTCTTTGGTAGTCCAACACTTTCACGGGCACGGTCAAGATGAAGTTTTACATCACGCATTAAGACGTTCTGTGATAAGTAATTAAGAAATCGATTTCGTAATTTTTCCACCCAGGAATTACCCGGTGGAATTCCTAGCCCAAAAGGCGCCGTATCTCGGCTATTAAAAGGTAGTGCTGACATGCCAAACGCTGCCCAAGGTAAGCCTGTTTTTTCATGTAACCATGAGATACCAAGGCAGAAAACATCACATAGCAAAACATCAGCCGGAAATTCATTCAATATATTAGTTAAATCTTCCAGTTGCGTTACTGCCGAATCAATAAACCCGTGTTTGAGATAATATTTAAATTGCGCTACTCCCTTTAAAGCATCTTTTTGTTCTATCCAAGACTGGGGAATAGTATTAACGTCAGTGTAATCTATGCCTGTGCGGATGGGAACGTGACGGGCGCCTGTTGCTTCAATTTTTTCTTTAAAACCTTTTCCTGTGTACCACCATACTTCGTGACCGCGTTCAACAAGCTTACGCACGATTGGTAAAGCTGGGTTAACATGACCAGCAGCAGCAATTGTAGCAATTAGAAAGTTAGTCATGATTGGTTAGTTTTATATTTGTAAAGTAAAATTTGACAGGCAGGATGCCTGTTTCACAAGAGTTAGTAATTTTGAACTCATTGTTTGAATTTTTTGTTATACGTACGTAATTGATTTTGAGTTTTAGGAGGAACTAACACAGGCGCCAATGCTGAATATTCTGGTGTTACGGAAAAACGGTAGTGACGCAGTAAGGTGGCTAGAAAAACTTTAATTTCTAGCAGTGCAAACTCTCGACCAATACAAACATGGGCGCCACCTCCAAACCCTAATAATGAAAACGGGACTTTTTTGTCTTCTTCGCGTCCTCTTTCTTGCTCAACAAGTACTAACTTATTTGCCTCGGCGCCTATTAAAACTGCACACTTTTGACCCAAAAGTCGCATTTTAAAGACCTCTCCATAGCGTTGCCAACTTTGCAGTAAAGAATAACCTTCATTGAAAGCAAACTGAAGGTCGCCAATAATTGGTACACCAAAACTACCCGGCATGTTTTGAGCCGATTTAAGTTGCTGCATAACCCGTATTGATGAATGAGTTAATGAATTAAAAATTTATTTCATAAATACAGCATGAAATAACCGCGCGCTATCTGTCAATAGTTAATTAAAAATTTAATTCATACTTTTAGCCTAAAAGGTGGTAACTATGAGCGAAAGCTTGTACAGTCAGATAAAAAGCTTGCAAAATGCAATAACTGTGGGCAGTACAGATAATACACAACCATCATCAAAAGTCAACCGGGCAACTCGTGATGCCGAGGTAACAAAACAGCAGATTTTAGATGCCGGAGAAATTGAGTTTGCGAAAAATGGATTATTTGGCGCTCGAACCGATGCGATAGCCAAAAGTGCAGGAGTGGCGCCGAGGATGATTTACTATTACTTTCAGAGTAAGGAAGGGTTGTATCAAGCAGTGTTAGAACGACCAGCATTAGAGTTTCAAGAAATGCTGGAGCAAATGAATTTAGAAGAACTACCAGCAAAAGAAGCTCTACAAGCGTTTTTGCGAACTGTAATTGCTTATGAAATTAAGCATCGTTATCAAGGGATGTTGTTATTTCAAGAAGCGAATCAAAATCAAGGTAAATATTTTCAGCAAACGAATTGGTCGCAACCACTTACATATGTTACCAAAATATTAGAAAAGGGAATGCAAGAAGGGATTTTTTGTAAGCAAGACCCATATATGACAACACTGACGATAGCGGGAATATGCGTTTTTTATGCCAATGCTTATGAAAATTTAAAACACCTTACCCCAGATGTCGAGTTACTAAGTGATGAAATGATTGAACGTTACACCCAAGCTGCTATTAACTTAGTGTTAAATGGTGTACTTGCTTAAACACATGCCAATATTCCTAACTTCTTAAAAAAGTCGGAAATCTTATTTTTTAAATTAATCAAAAAGAGAAATTACATCAATACTTGTTACTCGATGCATAGGCTTTGTTCTTTTTTCAGTTGTGATTAATTATTCTGCACCGACTTATAAGATACTAAAACCTTGACCAATCGGTTTAAGTAATGTTATGGTGTGTACATGAGTCGAGGACCAGATAAACAGTTTGACCCTGAAGTTGCTCTCTCAAAGGCAATGGACGTATTTTGGGCACGCGGGTATGAGGGAGCTAGTCTCTCTGAACTGCTCGAACAGATGGGCATTGGCAAAAAGAGTCTGTACGATACGTTTGGCAACAAACGCGCGCTCTTTCTCAAAGCACTCGAATATTATGCCAAGACAGAGGTGAAGTTGATGCGAGACCAACTTTTAGCTCCGGGTTCCCCCGTGGAGAATTTGGAGACGGTACTCCAAAATTTGCAACAGATGCATTCCTTGCCAGGAAGCAAAGGCTGTATGCTTGGCACGAATATTGCTGACTTTGATACCAGTGACTCGGAGATTGCAGCGACCTTACGCGGCTACCTGCAAGACGTTGAGGATGCCTTTTGTACTGCGATTACCCGTGCTCAAGAAGTTGGAGAACTTAAGCAGCAAGCGGCGCCTCGTGATTTAGCACGAATGTTGCTTTGTACTACACAGGGAATGGCTCTGTTGGGTCGAACGGTTGACACTGAAGCGCTTTTACTAAGTACCGTTCAGGCAATAATGGCACTTCTCAAGCAATCCTAATTTTTTTTACCTTAATTTAGACCATTCAGTCTAAGTTTATGTTCACACTTACCAGGAGGTATTTCTATGGCACGATTGCAGAACAAAACAGCGGTGATAACAGGGGGGACGACAGGTATCGGATTTGAAACTGCCAAGCAGTTTGTTGCTTCGGGTGCGCGAGTGATTATTACCGGACAAAACGAGGAGAGGTTGCAATCTGCTGCCCAAGAACTAGGTTCAAAGGTAATTCCTGTTCTAGCAGATGTACGAGTGCTTTCAAACCTGAACACTTTGGCAGAACGAGTGAAAGTAGAATTTGGTGGGTTAGATGTTCTATTTGTAAATGCCGGAATCGGACTTTTCGCACCCCTGGAAGCAATTGACGAGGCATTTTACGATGACCAATTCGATATCAACGTTAAAGGCACCTTTTTTACTGTACAGAAACTTGCTGGACTGTTGAACAAAGAAGCAAGCGTCATTTTAAATGCTTCGGCAGTCCATGAGAAAGGAGCAGCAACAGGCAGCGTGTATTTTGCAACGAAGGCGGCTGTACGTTCGTTTGCCCGAACCCTAGCTACTGAACTTGCATCTCGTAGAATTCGAGTGAATACAGTTAGTCCCGGTTTTATACCTACTAATTTTCAGAGCAAAATAGGATTGTCACCAGAAGCACTCGACAGTTTTGGAGAATATGTGAAGCAGTCCGCACCGCTAGGACGTTTTGGGAGACCAGAGGAAATTGCCTCTGCTGTTGTTTTTCTAGCTAGCAATAAATCATCTTACATAACAGCGGCAGATATCGTTGTTGATGGTGGCTATATGAACGTTTAAGCACCACAAACATTGATATTATTCTCGGTGTAACCAATTCAAAATACCTAAACCCGCAACTAAACCTACAAAGTTTCCAGTAATACCATTCATATTTGCTAATGCAACAAAAATATCAAGTGCGCGGATAATACGATTAGGGTCAACTATAGCAACACCTTGAGGTACAGCGATTGATTTTGCTAGTAGTACTGCGAGAGTGATGCCACCTCCTATAATTGTTGCGAGCATTCCTACCAAACTCGCAATAATACCCCATCGCACAATTTGCATCACTTCAGATTTCTTCGGATGCGTGCTAATATCACCATTACGGAGTCGTCTGGCAAGTCTTGTTTGTCGAAACGCTAAGTAAACATTAAATAGCAACAGTAATATTCCACAACCTGCCCAAAATATACCAATTCCAAGGCCTGGTGTAGTAGATTGAGTGTAATTAACTGCTGCTCCTGGTACAGATGTAGGAGATGTAATAGTTTGGTTGAAACTGCGTCCGGTAATGGCAAATAACAAGGTCAGTCCCCCAGCTACAGCAAATCCAAGCTCCACCCAAAAACCAATCCATCCTGCAAGCCGCAAGATATTGCCAATTTGTTCTAGTTTCCGCTCTATAACCTGTGTATTTGACCTTGTTTCCATTTTATCAGGTGGTGTTGCTAATTTAATGTATGAAAAATATTTTGTTTATGCACAAAACGTTGTTGTAGAGACGCGATTAATCGCGTCTCCACATATAATTAGGTTATTTAATTATAAATAGCTTCTATCTGCGGTATTAAAAAATCACAATTTTAAACTATTTTTATTGAAATTTAGTTTAAGTTTGTAAATATAAATTATTATACGTGATTATAAGTTTTACAACTTAACAACAGCCAAATGACGTAAAGATAAATAATAAATTATCTCCATCGCGAGGAAGATGGAACTATTACCATAAGTTTCTAGCCTGAGAAGCAGATAATTCTTGTTCTCTATCTCAATATTCATATTATCGAAATAAAAAAGGACTAATTTGCAGCAGAAATAATTTACTTCTCTGATTGTGTTTTAAATAATAAAGAACCCGAACCATCAGGAGAAGAAGGACTTGCCGATGTTCGCATCATTCGTGCTATCTACGAATCTGCACAAACACGTAAGCCAGTGCAACTAGGTACATTTAAACGACAACTTAGACCAGGCACCGAGCAAATTATTGAGCGTCCAGCCACACAGCAAAAACCAGAATTAGTCCACGCCGCCGACCCATCAGGTAAATCATAGTTAAAACAAACAGCTTCTTGTGGGGTGGGCATCCTTGCCCGCTTAGTTGGAACGGGCAAGGATGCCCATTCCACTTTTAGATGCCCATTCCACTTTTAGATGCCCATTCCACTTTTGGATGCCCATTCCACTTTTGGATGGTTAATTAATTTTTGGCGCCTATACAACTACTGACCTACATCATCAAGTTAACGAGTACCCAGTAGCCAACAAGCACGGAAACTACGCCTACCCACAATTTAGCTTTATCCATAAGTCAATATCAAAGGTAAATTTTACAGATTGAGTACAAAAAATTCAGACGAGATAATTTGAAATGAATCAGTTTGTTAAATCTTTCTGTAGTTTTGATTACTATTTTCAACTGTCAAACTGCACTTAAGGTAATATTCACTATCTGTGACTCGAAAACGTTGATTAAGTATCGAATGTGTCATACTGAACGGAGTGAAGTATCTTTAACGCTACGGTAAAAGCTACTTTAAGCAAAACGCCTATGTCCTGCGTACTGTTAACATTTTATACATAAATTCGATAAATAAACATCTTCGTAATCATCCAATAAACTATCAGTGATTACAACGCAGAAATAAGCAGTGTGAGGTTTTTACTGATTCATGACAACTATACAGCTTTCTTTAAAAACTTAATAAACGGGTATAGTATTACTCTCATAGAGTAAATACTAATTATACGTTTACCAGCTTGTTTATATAGCTGTATTAAATGCTTACTATTATTGTAGCAATTATAGTAGTATTAAAACTCTTACGTATGGTAGTTGTCAGTTTTAAAAAGCTTTATCTAAAACTGAACAACACTTGAAGTGTCTGGTTTAAGCAGTCTTTAACAGTAGCTATCTAAAGGTATATTCCGATAAAAATATTTCTTGTGGTAGGATAACTTCAATACTTCGGGTAGATAAGGTTTTGATTTTCAAACCCTTAAAGTTCTTATTAGAATCTCGAATGCACTTTTAAATATCAGCTAAATCGGCTTGACGTTTATTAACACAATTAAGACTATCACAGGCGCCCTAAAAAAGGTGCAGGTGTGTCTAAATCACATTTAAGGAGAAAAAAATGCGGATTGCTCAAGTTGCTCCATTATGGGAAAGAGTACCACCACCAGGTTACGGTGGCACTGAGTTAGTGGTGGGGTTGCTGACAGATGAATTGGTTCGACGCGGACATGAAGTAACGCTTTTCGCTTCGGGAGACTCGCTAACTTTAGCGAAGCTCGAATCAGTTCATCCCCGCGCTTTGCGGTTGGACTCAAACGTTAAAGAGTACGGCATTTATGAAATGCTGCAACTTAATTGGGTCTACGAAAGGGCTTCGGAGTTCGATGTTATTCATTCTCATGTCGGCTTTAGCTCCTTACCTTTCGTTAATTTAGTTTCAACGCCCACAGTTCACACCCTCCACGGTATTTTTACGCCTGACAATGAAAAGATGTTTAAGCACGCCAAGCGTCAGCCGTATATCAGCATTTCAGATTCACAACGTGAACCAAGATTAGATTTAAATTGTGTTGCAACGGTTTATAACGGTATAGATGTTGCCAGCCATAAATTTTTCCCTCAACCATCTGAACAACCTTATTTAGCCTTTGTTGGTCGTATATCTCCAGAAAAAGGCCCACACCACGCTATAGAAATTGCCAAGCGTTCTGGATGGACGTTAAAAATGGCTGGTAAAGTTGATGTGGTAGACGTTGAATACTTTGAACGCGAAATTAAGCCCCGTATAGACGGTGAGCAAATTCAGTATTTAGGTGAAGCAAACCACATTCAAAAGAATGAACTTATGGGACGCGCGGCAGCAACGCTATTCCCAATAACCTGGCGTGAACCTTTTGGCTTAGTAATGGTTGAGTCAATGGCTGCTGGTACACCAGTTATAGCGATGAAGATGGGTTCCACACCTGAAGTTATCGCGCATGGTAAGACTGGTTTTGTCTGTGAAAGCGTTGATGAATGTGTCGAAGCTATTGACAAAGCTATTGCTCTTGACCGCAACGTTTGCCGTGACTATGTTTGGCAAAACTTTAGCGCGGCTAAAATGGCTGATGGTTATGAAGCTGTGTACCGTAAAGTTATTGCCGAGCGTTTAGGAAAGACAAACGGACACTTCAAAGGTTCAGTTATTGCAGCAAGCAGCATGAATTAAGAAGAAGGTGGATAAGTTCAATCCACCTTTTTTATTAGTTTCGTTATCAAGCTTATGCCTCTGCATACCCTTGCAGATTCTCTGGTTCATAGAAGCGTAGAATCCGGGTTGCCGTATTAAGTAATTCTTGTGTACCGCGAACAATCACAAGATATTTGCCTGCATCTAGGCGGTTCCGATAGGGTAAAGCGTCGCCACTACCCACTGTTAAGCCAACTCCACCACCTACGAAGTACGCACCCAAGGCGCCGGATAATGCTCCTAATACTCCACCGAAAACGTGATTTCCTAGATGACCAATAGGAAGTATTTCAATACCCGTTAAAACATTAAAAGCATAACCAGCAACATAGCTGAAGGGAATTAGCCACAGCGACAAACGTTTAAAACCTTTTTTAGCTTGCTGTTCAGGATTAATTAACCCAAATTCATCAGCACTTTTATAACCTTGTCCCAAGATATCAATTTGATTTGTAGGCAAACCTTCTTTCTCAAGTGCAGTATATGCTGCTTCTGCCTGAATTCTATCTGGTAATACTGCGACAAGATAATTCATATAATTATTACCTCAAAATACCCTAAAATAAGTTTTATCTAAAAATTTAAACTCGCACGCCTCTGCAAACCTCATTCTTGAGAATGATTTATATTATTAGTAATATGGCGCCAGAAATATACACATGTTGTAGAGACGCGATATATCGCGTCTCTACAACATGTGTATTTTATAAATGACGCGCGAATAGCCATATTATTATGGTGTAAATTCTTTAAAATATTAGTCGCTGGTATTTATGGAGAAAGACCAAGTATTGCTCAACGACTGGCATGTTATCGCGCGCGCTCAAGAATTAAAACCAGGCGCCGTTCTGCCAAAAAAGTTGTTAGGAGAAGATATTGTTGTTTGGCATGATGGTACTTCTATTCACGCATGGCAAGATTATTGCCCACATCGAGGAGCGAAACTTTCATTAGGATGGGTTAATAATAATACTTTAATTTGTCCGTATCATGGTTTGGTATTTAATACAGAAGGTAAGTGTGTAAAGGTTCCAGCAACTCCAGAAATAACAGTTCCTGCTAGACTTTGCATTAAAAGATACCAAGTAAAAGAACGTTATAGTTTAGTTTGGGTTTGTCTTGGAACTCCTCAACATGATATTCCTGATTTACCAGAGTGGGATGACGCAGATTATTCTAAATTTGTTTGTGGTCCTTATAGTTTTCAAACTAGTTCGCTACGTGTTATCGAAAATTTCTTCGACCCCGCACATATACCGTTCGTACATTCACGGACTTTTTCTAATCCAAATTTACCAGAAGTTGAGCTAGGAGAAGCTATAGAACATCCCGATAAACTTATCTTTAAGTTTGGGTTATGGGAATTAGATATTGAAACAGCAAAATCAGAACTTAGCAAAACTTTTTCTAACTATGAGTTACATATATTCCGTCCCTTGTTACCATACTACAAGCGTGGGAATCCTGAAGTTAACATGACGAGTTTATTTGCCGTTACACCCGTTTCAGAGCAAGAGTGTATTGCTTGGTCACTAACAGCATTCAAAGGCGTACATAATATGACATATGAACAATGGTGTACTACAGAGGCAAAAATTTTGTCTGAAGACCGCATGATTATTGAGTCACAAAGACCATCTCGCCTTCCTCTTGATTTACAAGCAGAGGTAAATCTCCCAACTGACCGTTACTCGATAGTTTACCGTAAGTGGCTGAAAAAACAAGGCGTGACTTTTGGCTGTATTTAAAGTTAAGTTTAAGATGGCGCCGTTTGTTCTATAATTACTTAGGAATATTTAACTACCAAACGTTAGGTAAGTTTACATTGACTGAGGCGCCACTCTCTAAGTTATCAAGTACTTGTAGTGGACGTTCGCGTGTGATTGATGCGGCAGAGCGATTGTTTCGTGCGCGCGGGTATAGTAATGTAACAATGCGAGATATTGCTTCATATGTGGGAATTCGGCAAGCTTCACTGTACTATCATTTTGAGAGTAAGGAGCATTTATATGTAGCTGTTACTGAGCTTGAGTTTGAGCATCATCATAAAGGTTTACAAAATGCAATAGAACAACAAGATAATTTACGCGCACAACTAAATTGTGCGGCAAACTGGTTTCTCTCTCAACCACCCGTGCATCTCTTGAGTATGTTGCACACCGATATGCCATGTTTAAGTGAAGAAAATCTTAAAAAGTTATCGGCGAGTTCTCGTAGATGTATATTTATCCCTATACAGCAAATGTTTGAAGTAGCACAGCAAAAAGGAGAAATTCGTAGTTGTTGTGCAAATGTACTGGCTGGTTTTTTCTTATCGGTAATGGAAAGCATTCCAATGGTGATATCTGGTTCAGGAGTTGAAGCGAAACAAGTCATAGTTAATGAAATGATAGATGTTTTGTTAGATGGACTGACTCCGAAATAATTTTTTTCGCCTTTACCTACCAACTGATAGGTAGATTATAT
Source organism: Calothrix sp. PCC 7716 (assembly GCF_019977735.1). Lineage (GTDB taxonomy): Bacteria > Cyanobacteriota > Cyanobacteriia > Cyanobacteriales > Nostocaceae > Dulcicalothrix. The sequence goes on from NZ_AP025018.1 coordinate 5,290,687, forward strand.
TTGTTGAAATAAGTACAATACACCATGAAGCATAATAATTAATCTATGACTACACTTTCAAACTTGCCAGAAACTCCTATTTCTCGTAGAACTTTATTAAAATTATTTGGTGTTGGTACTGTTGCAGGGGTAATGGGATATTCAAGGTTTGTTAAACCCAAACCAACGGTATTTCAAAAAGATAATCTTTTGTTACCATTGACTTTAACTCAACCTAAGACTGCTGTGATAGTTGGTGGGGGGTTAGCTGGTTTAGCTTGTGCATACGAATTGAGTCAAAGGGGATTTGCGGTAACAATACTCGAAAAATCTCCGCAGTTTGGAGGTAAAATTGCTAGTTGGCAGGTTAATGTCGGCGCCGATAAGTTTAGAATGGAACATGGTTTTCATGGATTTTTTCCACAGTATTATAATTTAAATAGTTTAGTTAAAGATTTAAACGCTACAGATAACTTTCAATCGTTAAATTTTTATTCGCTTGTTTACCGCGAACACTATAAACCAGAGGTATTTCGTCCCAGCAGTTCAGCTTTTCCTTGGAATATAGTTGATTTGGCAATTGCTTCACCAAATCGCTTGCAGTGGGGAATAAATTTAACAAAAATAAAACATTTACAGGTATTTCAAGCAATAGGTGGATTTGAGCGTGAAAAGAATTACCAACGTTTTGATAAGATTTCGGTAGCTGATTGGGTAGCAAAAGATTTTCCTCAAGGTTTGTATGATTTATACTTTCTACCTTTTGCCAAGTCAAGTTTGAATGCACCTGATTTAATGAGTGTGGGAGAATTAATGCAGTTCTTCCACTTTTATTTTTTTGGCAACCCCGAAGGTTTAGCTTTTAATGGTACTAAAAATGATATGGGTACTAGTTTAGTGCAACCTATTATTGATGCAATCAAAAGTAAAGGTGGTCAAGTTGTTACGAATGCAATTGTTAGTCAAATTAAAGTCGAAAATAACAGCGTCAACTCACTCACGTATCAAGTAGGTAGCGGCGCCAGTGATGTACCATTTTCTGTAAAGCGTAGTCATATTGTTGCCGATAATAGTAACATAGAATATTTTGGCGCCGCAGACGAGGTGTTCGCAGTGGCAGAAAATAGTACTGAAGCTATCTCGCTAACTTGTACTCACCAAGGGTGTACCGTAAAAATGGCAGACGATGGTAAATTTCACTGTCCTTGTCATGGTGCAGTATTTGCAGCAGATGGTAAAGTTTTGAAAGGGCCAGCAGAAAGAGATTTAGCGAAGTTTGATATTATTGGGCGCCAAAAGATTGGTTACAGTGACGACGAGTTACAATTAGTTGCAATTAAACCAGAATCTGTGAAACCAGAGACGGTTGTAGCAGATTACTATATATTTGCCACTGATGTACCTGGGGTGCAGCAGCTTTTCAAGCGTTTAGATGGAGACGTTAATCAAAAAGCACGTGAGCAAATCGAAAAGTTGAGCATCGCAGACCCCTTTGCAGTATGTCGCTTTTGGTTCGACCGTGATTTTGCTTGGGAACAAAGCAATTTTACATCGCTATCTGGTTACGCACTCACAGACAGCATTACTTTATATCATCGCATTCAACAGCAATTTATCGACTGGTCGCAACGTACAGGTGGTAGTGTCGTTGAGTTACACGCTTATTGCTATAAAGAAAAAGAGTTTCCGACTCAATCCGCACTGCTCACGACTTTTGAGCAGGAACTGTATAATATTGTTCCTGAACTCAAACAAGCTAATATCCTGCACCGTGAACTAGTCAACCAAAAAAACTTTTCTGGATATCCACCTAATAGTTACGCAGAACGTCCCGAAACTCGCAGTAATATTAATAACTTAATTTATGCAGGCGATTGGGTTAAAATGCCTTTTCCGTGCGGGTTAATGGAGCGTGCCGTCAGTAGTGGCTTGTTAGCAGCGAATGAAATTTTACACAGCGAGGGTCTACAAAGACGTGAGATTCTATCGGTAAATCCAGAGGGTTTATTAGAAATTTAATAGTTTTATCGCTTAATTTTAAGAGAGATTGGAATATTATGTTTACATAAAAACCGTTCTATTAAATCGACTGAAGTCGATATTACAATAATGGCACTTCAAATTAGTGACATTTTATATATTCTCTTGATTCCATTAGCTCTCTGGTTGATTTTCAACTTGGCAATGGGAAGGATGCAAGCTGGTCGGTTACTGCTAACGGTTCCAAACCGTGGTAGATATATCGGTCAAGTATTAGCTTTCTTAGCTGGGATACTGTTTGTAGTGTCAGCAGCAATATCTATTCGCTCATTTATTACAGATAACAACACTTCTGAAGGAATAGCTGGTATCTCTCGACTCATTTTTGGCGTTTACATGTTGTTAAATGGGTTTACATATCAACCCTCACTCATGGAAAATGGCATTTGGCTGGGGGATGGGGTGTTTATTAGGTGGGAAAAAATTCTATTCTATGAATGGAATGTAAATCCTTCGGAACCAGATGTTGATGTATTGGCTGTAAGAAGTTCGAGTCGTTTGGCTAAAAGAGTTTCTAACTTAATAGTCAAATCTTTACAGCGTCAACCTGTTGATGATTTGTTGCGTCAGTATGTTCCTACTATAAATGGGTGAGCCAATTGTAATTTTAAAAACGTTCTAGCTCAGGCAAATGTGGTATTAATACCTATGCGCGTATAATAATTACAGAACGACCTTTGGAGGTTGTTGCCGTTTTAGTTTCTAAACGGTCTATAAAAGCGGGTGCATTTGTGCGTCGGTCGAACACAAACAACCAACCATAATCTGCCTTTATCCGCTCTAAATAAGCTTCTAATTGTTCTAAACCTTTTGCTTCTGGGTCTTTTATTTTATCTCGCCATACTTTTATCTCTATTCCTAGAGTTACACTTTTATAACTCAAGCATAAATCCATGCGACCAGAACCAATAGCATACTCTCGCTCTAAAGTACCACCACCATTTACTACACGATGTAAAAATGACATTAGTACTATATGGGGGGGAGCAATGCGATTTTGTTAAATCAGCCGACACTAAATGCGATTACTATTTTTCATACTTAGAAAGAAAGCTATATTTATTACAATTATTTTTCAATTTGCACACCAAGTTTATCCTTTTGATGAGAACAAAAAGATTGACAGCAAATAGTTTTAAATTTGTTTAAGTAAATTAACTACATACGTAGCTAAATTTTAATGTATATTTTCTCACTCAAACCGCTTTCAAAATATACATTAGGTATAAAATTTATCCACCATATTAAGGATTGATAAAAGAGGTGAAAATTGAATTGCAGAAAGAATCCCAATTTCCAGCTATCCATTGGCAACGGAGATGTAACATAATTTCTGCATTATTTTTTAACCAAAATTTACTATTTCCTTTAATTCTTAAATTTACAACCTGTCGAATTAAACTTTCAATCGCTCCCTTCGGGTTCGCCAGTTTGGCGGGACGGAAGCCGACACCGCCAAGTGGACTCACCACTACCGATTGGTAGTTTTTTCTCTATAATTTCAGGATAATTTAAACGACCTTCACGGTACGCGCGTAGTAAATAATCTCTCTGTTTTATCATAGTATTATATCGCTCTCCAGAAGCTTCATTAATAAATTTATTCATCTTTTTTATTAGCGGCAATGCACCACGTTTTTTTAAAGTTTTTCGTGCGTTTTTAAACCAATCTTTTCGCTCATTTTCTTTTGTGAAAGCCGCATCTGCAAATAGTTGTAAGTGTTCTGTAACGTGATAAAAATCATATAATTGATAAGTTTCATTTGGACATCCTAAACGCTCTAAAAGCGGAGGAATATGTAACCATATCCACTCAGCGCCCTTCGGGTTCGCCAGTTTGGCGGGACGGAAGCCGACACCGCCAACTGGTCTCACCGTCCGCAATTAATAAAACTTGCTTTGCTTGGTTAATTCCTAAACTGACTAAATACATTTCCAAAATTTCTAAAAATGGTTTATGTCCATGATATGTACCATCATTAGTAATAGGAATTTCATTGTTTTTTATTTTTTTACCTTGCTCATCAACAACATAAATTGTTAATAATTTTGGCTCTACCCATATTCCATCAAAGCCATATCGGTTTGTTTTTTCATTTTTTTCATCTGATTTGTTAATTCTTATTTTACTTCTGCCTCCCTTCGGGTTCGCCAGTTCAGCGGGACGGAAGCCGACACCGCTGACTGGACTCACCGTCTACAGCAATTACAACACGTTGTCCTTGAAAAGTATTTCCAGGTTTTAAATTATTATTTTTTATACTCTCTATTTTTGATTGTCGCAAGTTGATTCCTATTTGACCAAATTTATATGCAAGTCGTTCAATTCTTTTTTGGCTTATGTTGATGCCCCAATCTATTAAAGTTGTACATGCTGCTTCAAATGAACTAGCAATTGCACCACCTCCACGCAATTATTGACCAGGCTAAAGGAGTTACACCTTCTTCCATTCCCAACCATTTTAAAAATGGGCTGAAGCCCTGATGCTCAAATTTATTTTTTTCTTTTTTCCCATTATTCAATTTTTCACTTTTATCATTCCTTATTGTTACATAAGGCAATAATAAAGTTATTAAAACATTTCCAACTGTTAATATTTGTCTTCGACGACAACCATGTTTTCTTGTTTTTAACTCCCAATACCCCTGAGTTTGAATCATTGCTGTATCTAAAGCTTCCTGAGATTGAGACAAATTATGTAATAATATTGCGACACATTGCCCAGCTAGTATCAGCGCTATGTCTCTAATTTCTTGTTCACGAGCTTTAAAAATCCGACCGTCCCATTCTTTAACATTATTCAATTCTAAAAGTTTCGTAACCGAATCTTTAAAATCTTGCAAGGATTTGCTTAAATCTAAAGTTGGATATATATATTTTGTCACGGTAGGCGCATCCGAGTTATTAAACTATTGGTACTCGGTAATCCTACCTTTTTTTATGAACACTTTTAATAAAGCATGGTCGCTTCCATCATATACGCTTACAATTATCGCAAATAGTGCGCTTATAATTTTTGATTCTAACGGCGCCCGTGCGCTCGGCATGGCTGCGCTATGCCATCACTTTTTAGTGTGTTTTTAGTATTTATATATTGTTTTGTATATTCATTCAATTTAGTTTATTTGCTTATTAGTAATGTAGTAATATAGTTAAATAATTTATATTGAATGTTTTTTAAGTATTAATACTGCTAATAGTGTATTAGATAAAAGTTTGTACTGAGAAGTTTTTTTTGTATGCACCTACTTTTAAGCTAATTTAACAAAATCGCATTGCTCCCTGCTGGCTCTAAGAAAGAATGATTTATACTTAGTTGGTTCTGGTTCTAACAAAGACAACTTAGTATTTCCTCAAAACGAAAAGCTTTTAAGCTACATAGACGAAAGCCTTAACTTTAATAGTCCAGGTCTTCTAACGGGGCTAAAGGAACTGAGGGAGGGGAAACTTGTAAAAAAAGCAAATGATCGTTTAGTTATTGGTAATGGTACACGCTTATTTGCTAACTTAATTAGCGAAGCCGCGCGATTTGGCGTTATCCGGGAAAACTTTGCTCGGCGCCTAGCCACACCTAAAGGAGATATAGATGTTAACAAGTTTCTTCCGTTAGTTAAGGATTGGGAAAAATTGTATAAGGCAGTTAACAAAGTAAATGGAACTGAACCAGTCGATAAAAAGCTCGTTGGTCTTAGTGATGAATTGGTGGAATATGGTGGTGATGGAGTCAAGTACAACAAATATTGCCAGTGTAAAAATGGCATGTTGGGCATAAATTTACCTTAAACATATCTAATAAGCAAGACCCTAACTCATATCTTGCACCTGGAAATTTGGATGTCAATTCCTTGACTCAGTAGCAAGTCTCTCATCTGTTCGATATGTTGTAAAAGAAGTAACACTACTAAATGGGGAAATATAGTTTGGAATGCAATTTCTGCTGCTTCACCCCAGTCAGGTAAGTCGCCGTTGGCGCCCGATGTCGATAAATAAGCCCAATGTGCCAAAACATAAGATATCAGGGACAACACTAACCAGCGATAAACCCCTAGGAGGGTTCCTTGTCCAAAGCGATGTAATCCAAAACGGTGTTTTGCGGTTTTAAACCAACCCTCTATCTGCCATCTTCGTTTACCCCACCAAGAAATAGTGCTTGCTTTGAGGGCTTTGGTTGAAATAACAAATCGTTTCTCATACTTACCGTCATGACGCTTAAAATAATACCAGGATATATAGACAGGAAATTTTAAACCCTGAAGGTAAAGTTGCTGTCCTCGTTTGTGTAATTGGGCGACACTGCGCCCATCAACTAACTTACGGGTACAAGCTATGCCAGCAATTATGTGAAATTTTTTCTCTCGAACACCGTGTATAAATTGGATACTGCCGAAGCCTGTATCTACTAAAACCATTACCTCTTTAAAGTGCTTGGTTAATTTTTTAGGTAAAGATTTAACCATTTTTAATCCTAATCTTGCTGGGGAAGTGGCGCCTTTCCCCCTCCAAACACGGAAGCTCCAGGGTATTCGCCACCGACCAACAACTAAGTACACCACAACCAAATGCATACCTCGTTTTCCGTGGTAAACGCTGATTAAGCTTTCAAGCCCCTTAAATTTTCCGGCTTTCTCCAAAGTTGTTAGGTCAATAATAACTTGTAAAAATGGTTGGCGCCCCAACGAACGCTCAGATAAAATCTCCTTAATAATACGGTTACGGGCAGTGCGAATCACACCTCTAGTTGACCAATTATAAACGTTGAGAAATCTGCTTAAGGCGCTAGCTGACTTACTTTTACTGTGTTGAGGTAGAGGATAACCTTGTGCCTCTAAAAACATCCCAAACATCGCTTCGAGATTTTCTTGTTGGTAGGTAGAAGGCATCAATGACAGCAAAGTGTAAACTAGATTTTGGGCGTGGGCAAGAATTGAAACCATATTTCTTGCTTATTCATATAAACTTCAACGCCCTTTTTCTCATGTTTTGGCGCCACAATGCAAATTAAATTCATTATCACTTACTGCTAACAGTATATTTGTATGTATTTTTCAATTCAATGGCGCCATTATCAAATGAAAATTCAGCTTTAAAATACGTATTAATATGGTGCCTCGTAGTCAAAAATATGTTCTTTCATACTTAGGTAATAAAATTATCTTTTGGTTATAGTTTTACCATCTCTAATTGGCTTTATACGGGTTTTTACGTTAGGTGCAAGATATGAGCTAACCCGCCAGCACCCTAGGAAGGTGCGGCTAATACAGCAAAGCCCACCTACGTGGGCTAATTTTTTTAGCCCACGCAGGTGGGCTTCGTATCAATAGCCCTACCCTTCTAGGGTGTGGCGATATATCGGCATCAAGCTAAGTCTGCTCCTTCTAGTCCACAAGCGTTTTCCTTGCATACCAAGGCTTCAACCGCAAGCCACGGTCACTACGATATCTTAGATTACCGGGCACGATTAGAAACGTTTTTAAAGCTTGGTTATCGCTTTTTGTTTAATCTAATCTCCGTACTAAATATTAGTTTAACAGATTCAATTACGTTTTTCAATATATCTATAATCAAAAAACCTCTCTATAGTAGGGAGTTTTAGAAAAGTATAGATAAGTTTTAGCGACTAGTAAACATCCTCACAATTTACCAAGGGTATGCTTTGGAATTTTACCACAGAGACGCAGAGTTCACAGAGTAAGAGGTAAAAGAGGTAAGAGGACTTGTTATATATATAGATGTAATAAATATATTTGGGCAATTTGTGACTATATTACTTCCTAAACTACCTCTACCATTACCACTTGTCGGCGCCGAAGTTGGTTCTTTTACAGAGTACACTGTTACGCAACGAATGCCTGCTATTGCTCGTCGCGTTATAGCTGAAAATTCTTTTATTAGTACAGTTAATGATAGTTTAGAACAACTTGCTAGTGCTTTACCGAGTGGGTATATACTACCTTTGGTAGATGACACTGGCGCCGATTTTAGGAATTGGAATGAATACCTTCAATCTTTTCTTGGGCAACGTTGGGTTGATACTCCCTGGTTTTTTGCTGAAACTTATTTTTATCGTTTGATTTTAAATATTACTGGTTATTTTGCTCCTGGTGATACTCAAGGTGTTGACCCGTTCGCACTCCAAAAGCGTCAAGGTTTAGAAACTGGTTTTGACGCTATCGCTACACTATGTCATCAAGTTAATAGCTGGTTAGATAATTCTGAATCAGAAGAAGCATTATTAGGTTTATTATATTTTTGCTTTATGGGGTAATCGCGTTGATTTAAGTTTGTGGTCTGCATTTGAAACCGACCGCACTCAATTTGATATTCAGAGTCAGCAAGCACACATATTAGTCAACGATGCAGCTTCGGTAGTTGATTTAATTAACAAGAACCAGCAAGGACGTTTTGATGTAGTTGTTGATAATGCTGGGTTTGAGTTGGTTTGCGATTTATGTTTAGTCGATTTTTTACTCGGTAGCGGTTTAGCTAAACAAATTAAGTTACATCTTAAACCACATCCCACTTTTGTCTCAGATGCCATGATTCTAGATGTACATCAAACAATTGAATTTTTTGCTAAATCAAATAATTGGGATGTAACATTTTTAGCAAACCGTCTACAAGAATACTTGGAATTAGGAAAACTAGTTTTAAGCAGCGATTACTTTTGGACATCTCCATTAGCCTTTTGGGAAATGCCCGATGTAATTAGAAATGATTTAGCTGCTAGTAACTTGACAATTATTAAAGGTGACGCAAATTACCGTCGATTACTCGGTGATAGACACTGGAACTACACCACCAACATCAACGATATTATCTCTTATTTCCCGGCGCCATTACTTGCACTACGCACCCTAAAATCTGAAGTTGCCGCAGGAATTAAGCCAGAAATCATCGAAAAAGTGGCGCCAAGCGATACAAATTGGTTAACCAACGGTCAATGGGGTGTAATTCAATTAGTCCCCAACCCTGCATAAAAACCAAAAACCTCTTGTAGAACATATTGTGAGACATCTTGTGGAACGGGCATCCCTGCCCGTCTCTTTTATTTTTATAAGGCGGGCAAGGATGCCCCTCCACAAGAGTGTGTAGCTAATGAGTATCATTATTTACGTAAAAAACGAAATATTTGATGCTTTAACAAAACTTCATATGTAAAAAATAGACAATAACTCTTACGACAAAGTTGTTAAAATTTGTTAAGAATAGTGACAGGAATGTCAAAATTAGGAAAACCTTTTTATGGTAGATGCAGTCGATAACCAGCCACCATTAAACCAAACGCTGTTTTTAGCAGGGGAAACTCCGGCGCCAAAATGTTCTCACGTTGTAATAGTTGGAGGTGGTTTTGGGGGGTTGTACGCAGCGAAAGCGTTAAGTCGTGTGAATAATGTTCAAGTTACACTGATTGATAAGCGGAATTTTCACCTTTTTCAACCACTGTTGTATCAGGTTGCCACTGGTACGGTATCACCTGCAGATATTTCCTCACCGCTACGTGCGGTATTGAATAAGAGTAAAAATACCAAGGTGTTACTCGGTGAAGTTACGAGTATTGACCCACAGGGACAAAAAGTCTTTATGGGCGATGATGTAATAAGTTATGATTCGTTGATTTTAGCTACGGGTGCAAAACATTCTTATTTTGGTAAAGATGAATGGGAAGAACACGCACCTGGTTTAAAGACGGTTGAAGATGCACTTTCTATGCGGCGCCGTATATTTAGTGCATTTGAAGCAGCAGAGAAAGAAACAGACGCACAAGCTAGACGTGCTTTATTAACGTTTGTGGTTGTTGGTGGTGGTCCGACTGGGGTGGAATTAGCAGGCGCCATCGCAGAAATTGCTTACCATACAATGAAAGAAGACTTCCGCAATATTGATACATCTGAAGCGCAAATAATTCTTTTAGAAGGTTTAGACAGAGTTTTACCACCCTTTGCACCAGAGTTATCACAAAAAGCTGCTGCTTCATTAAAGCAGTTAGGTGTAACTGTACGTACAAGTACTATGGTGACAAATATCGAAAATAATATAGTCACAATTAAAAGTGGTGATAACGTTGAGCAAATTCCTGCACAAACAGTATTATGGGCAGCAGGTGTAAAAGCGTCACCATTGGGTAAAACCCTTGCGGAAGCTACATCAGTTGAATGCGACCGTGCGGGACGTGTTGTTGTAGAATCAGACTTTAGTGTTAAAGGTTATCCAAATATATTTGTAATTGGTGACTTAGCTAATTACTCACATCAAAATGGTAAACCCTTACCAGGAGTGGCGCCTGTAGCAATGCAAGCAGGTGAGTATGTAGCATCAGTTATTAAAACACGACTCAAAGGAAAAACTCCGGCGCCGTTTAAATATAAAGACAACGGTAGTTTAGCAGTGATTGGACGCAATCGCGCGGTTGTCGATTTAGGCTTTACGAAACTTACAGGTTTTGTTGCCTGGGTATTCTGGTTATTTGTCCATGTTTATTTCTTGATTGAATTTAATAACAAGTTAGTCGTCATGGTGCAGTGGGGATGGAATTACATCACCCGCAATAGAGGTGCAAGACTAATTACAGGTAGCGAAATGGCGCCAACACCTGTTAAACAAAGTAAAGACGATTACTCAATAGTTAATAGTCCTTCGCCTGTCAACGTGTAGTAATGTCATGTCATTCTGAGCGCAGCGAAGAATCTCAAAGTTTCGATAGTAAAAGAGATGCTTCACTACGTTCAGCATGACATTGTTTAAATATTAATTAAATGCTTCACTACGTTCAGCATGACATTGTTTAGATATTAATTAAATGCTTTACGGGGCGTGACTCATGACATTGTTTTTTAAAATCTAAAGGTAGTACGCACAGTTCCAACGTAGATGGAATCGTTGTTGCTGTTATGTTCTGGGTTTGTAATCATTAATACACCAAAGGTGATTCCAAGATTTTTTGAAGCTTGCAATCTATAAAAAGCTTCTAAATGTAGCGAAGTATCTGAATCCTGATATTTACTGTTGCCAACTGTAAAATCGTTACTTGTTACTTTCGGTGGTTGACCAATTATAAAGCCAGCCAAGCTACCTTCAGAACCAAAATCAGGCAACGCGAGGGTAAATGCCCAGTTGAAGATATTAGCTGTAGGATTATTTTCTAAGTCAGTAGCTGTCGCGCGTGTGTATCCAACCCAACCTCCAACAGTAATATTAGGGTTGAGTTTTATAGTTGATTGAAGTCCAAAAGTGTTTGCAACGATGGCTTCACTTTCATCATCAAACGGGTCGTTTGCACGCTCGCTTCCAGTTCCGGTATTAACGTTATTGTAAGAGTATATATAAGTTAAACCAAATTCGATATCTTGTGCTGGTTCTAATGTTAATTGCGCGATGGCGCCATAATCTGCTTTATTAAATCCAACTTCTGGGTCATCTACATCACTGGCAATAAAACCTACTTCAAACTCAAAAGCATCACTAATTTCATAACTTAACCCTAAACCAGCACCTCCTCCTTGACGATAAATAGGGTTACGTTGACCAAAACGAGAGATGGCGCCTCTTGAACTTCCACTAATATAAGTGTTGAGAGGGTCGGTAAAGTCTGCCAGATCACCACCAACAACAGGTATGAGAACTCTTAAATCTTTGCTAATTAGAAAAGAATAATCTAAACCACTGACACGAACTTGGTGATTATCGCTTCCTTGAAAAGCCAAACGAGCCATATCAGTTCCAGTAACTCTATCAAGTCTAGGAAGATTACTACTTTGCAAGCGAACTCTTAGGTTATCTTTACCTGTAAAACTGGTGTTCAAGTTGAGACGAACACGCGAACCTAAAGTAATATTATTATCGTTATCATTTTCTTTATCCTCAACACCAATGACGGCAAATAATACCTCTCCAGTCAATTTAGTTGTAGTGGAAAATTGATTGAGTTCTCCTGGTGAGCGTTGTTCTAAAAGCTCTACTCTTCTTTGTAAATTATCGAGTTCTGTTGCAAACTCTGTTTGTAAGCGCTGCAAAAGTTTTAAGTCTTCTTGCGTTATGTTTTGAGAATTCAGTGCAATTTGCTTATTTATAGAATTAATTGCAGCACTTATTACCGCAGCAAATTCGTAGCGAGTTAATGAACGATTTCCATCAAACTTTTTGTCAGCAGATAATCCATAGCGGTCTAATAATGATTGTAGAGCAGTATAAACCCAGTCTGTAGGATGTATATCTGATAACTCAGAAACCGAAGTAATTTCGTTCTCACAACCTAGCTCACATTTTGCATCATTTTCAACAGAAGTAACTAAATTAAGTTTTTGAACAAAAGAGGTTTTACTTTGTTTCGTATCCGAAAAACTCAATTCATAAGAGGGATGTAACGTAGGAGCTTTAGGTTCTAATTTTTCTATATCAGGTTGAAGTTGCATTTGACTCAATGACTGCTCAGGTATATTTTCAGGTAAATGCACCTTAATAGCAGAAACTTGACTAAAAGGAAAAAGAGAATTAAGTAAAATTACTAAACTCACCTTTAAACCTCGAAAATATTTGACCATCCTACTTACTCATACGAACAAGTAGTATTCTTAAGTATAAGGGTAATATTAGTCAAGCTTTTCCTGATAACTTACAGTAAAATGATAGTGATTAATAATTGATGTAATTAATATAACAGATATTTTGATTGTTTTTGAATATACCTTATAAGAAAATCTCTGTGCAAAGACGCGATTAATCCCTGCGGGACACTACGTGAACGCATCTTTATCTGCACCAGTGTGGTAAAATTTGTAACGACTTTCTACCACAGAGACGCAGAGAACACAGAGACAGCAGATTGAAGAGTTAAACTTTGGATAATTCTTTTGTCGGCGCCTTTTGGCTCATAATTTCAGGAAGCTCAAGCTTGTGTTTGGGTAGCATAGTCGCATAACGGTCGGTAAGATAACGGTTGAGTTTTCTGTCAAGCTTTTTGAGGAACCTTTTTAAGGGTTTATTTTCTTGCCCGAAGCTGACTTTACGTACAAAGGGTTTGATAATTGTTGAGATGCGTCTAACACCCAATTTTTTGTACTTGGTTTTAAAATAACCATCCTCGCATAAATCCCATTTTTCACGGATGCGTTCTAAAGAAGCCAAAGTCCAAGCATCGCTCCAACGCAACATATAGAAATGTAAATCTGTCCACTCTAGAGGTGGTCCGGGTACGTAGGTAACTAAGCTAGCTGGCTCAAAATATACCTTACCTCCTGCAGCAGCGACATTCATGCAAAAATCAAGGTGTTCTTTGGTATTGAGCATCGCTTCATCAAGATAACCAATGCGCTCAAATATATTGGTACGAACTAAAGTACAATGGAATTCTGATAATTCTGTTTCGGTGCGCTGAAGTTGGGAAAGTAGTTCTACAGCATTATGTCCTTGTTTGTACATTTTTTCGCGTAGATGGCGCCGACCTTTAACGTCAATAACTACATGACTTTCTCCACCAGCAAAGTGTACTCTTTGGTGGATAGGTTTCTTTTCGCACATCAGAGGCCCAACGACAGCAGCTTCAGTTTCTTCTGCACAGTCAACTAAAGCTTTTAACCAACCTGGAGAAACCACAACATCGTTATCAACGAAGACTAAGTATTTGGTATCAACGTGACTTAAACCGATATTACGCGCGTGGTTGGGAGAAAGGTAATAGTCTGTACGAATGAGTGTAAAATCCTTTTCTCGTGCTTTTGTTTCTAAATAGCGACGAACTTTAGCTGGTGAGTTTCCATCAATATAAATTAGTTTGAATGGAAAATCTGTATGTTCGTAAATACTTTCTAATGATTCTTGTGTACAGCTAAAACGTTCGCGAGGTACGACAACTAGTGTAACAATTGGTTCTGTCATTTTTTATATACTCCATTATAATTATGATATTTTTGTATGGTGGGCAGTGTTCACCCTACTTTGTTGCTACTAAAGGTCTTACAGTTAAATGTTGAGGTAATTCGTTATTCAGCATTTGCTGATAAATTTCAACTAATTCATCATTCAGCTTGGTCATATCATAATTTGCTTCAACGCGCGCGCGACCTGCTCTACCCATTTTTGCCCATTCAGAAGAATGTTCGATAAGATAAATTAATTTTTCTGCAATAGCGTCTGCATCATGCTCTGGTACTAAAAATCCAGAAATTGCATCTTGTACTAATTCGGGGATACCACCGTGTAATGTACTAATTACAGGTAAACCCATTGCCATTGCTTCTTTAAGAGTATTTACTGGTGCGTCTTGATTTCCATCTTTACCAGTTACACTAGGAGCAACAAATATATGACATTTATCGAGTATTTCAACAATTTCTTTTTGCTGTTTCCATCCTAGCAGTTTGACAATGTGATTCACATTGAGTTCGGCACTTAATTTTTCAAATTTTTCTTTAAGCTCACCGTCACCAATTACATTATATTCTAAACATGGGTAGATTTTTGCTACTTGAGCAATAGCTTTAATTACATATTCTATACCCTTTTTTTCTACAAGGCGCCCTGTAGTTGCAATTCTAATAACTCCATCATTAGGATAATTACGCTCTTGAAAGAAAAACTTCCTGGTATCAATTCCTGAACCATGAACATGAATCATGTTGGCATCACAACCTAGCGCAACTGCTTTATTTTTGAAAAATTCACAGTTAGCTAAGAAAAAATCTGTTTCTTGGAATAATTCTTTATAAACTTTTTCTCCCCATTTCGGTAAAAACTTACTAATGTCTGAACCGCGAAATGTTGAAATTAGTTTACCTTCAATTAAACCAAGTTGCCGAAACCACACACCAAACACACCCAAGGTACTAAATTGACAGTGGATAATGTCGTATGATTTCTTTTCCAAAAAAGGTATTGCTCGGTAGAGCATTTTTAATGATTTAGCTTGGCTAACATATCGAGAAGTATTGAGTAATTGCAGACAAACTGAAGGATTTTTATGAAAGTTTACTAGCAGTAGACTTAAGCCTTTAATCCAACGCCATAGTTCATTTTCAGGTCGAGTTGGTGCGTAAATTGTACGCTCTAGCAGATTATATTGCTCTACTAATGGATGCACTTTTGATGTGTCTTCAGGTGGCCCATCGAGTGAGTAAATATCAACTTCGTGTCCACGCTCTATTGTACCTGCTATTTGGTTTAAAATGAATGGTTCTGATAGCACAGGGAAGTGTGCAACGAAGAATGCTACTTTCATAATTATTTTAGTTTAAACACGAATTAATTCTTGTGTATTTTGTGCCTGCACTTGCTCAGGTAAGTTAGAAGTTAGCATTTGCTGGTAAATTGCTACTAATTCATCATTGAGCTTATTCATGTCGTATTTTTCTTCAACGCGCGCGCGTCCCGAAGCACCCATTTTTTCCCAACGTTCAGGATGTTCGATGAGGTAAGTTAATTTTTTCGCAATAGCATCTTCATCACGTTCTGGTACTAAAAAGCCAGAGATATCTTCTTGAACTAATTCGGGAATACCACCATGTATGGTGCTAATTACTGGTAAACCCATTGCCATTGCTTCTTTGAGAGTATTAACTGGTGCATCTTGATTTCCATCAGCAGCAGTAACACTGGGTGCAATAAAAATATGAGAATTATCAAGAATTTCAACAATTTCTTTTTGCTGTTTCCATCCTAATAATTTGACGATATGTCCAATATTCAATTCACTAATTAGCTGTTCAAATTGTTGTTTTAATACACCGTCTCCAATTATATTATATTCGATATTTGGGTGTGATGCTGCAATTTTTGCAATGGCACGAATCGCATACTCAATACCTTTCTTTTCTACCAGGCGCCCTGTAGTGGCAATTTTAATTTTACCATCAACGGGGTAATAACGAGGCTTGAAAGAAAATTTAGTGCAATCTAGTCCTGAACCGTGAACTACAAGTCTTTTTGCATCACAACCTAAATTAATCGCGCGGTTACCAAAAAATTCACAGTTAGCAAGAAAAAATTCACCTTCTTTAAAAAGTTGGTCGTAAACATTGGCGCCGTTTTCTTGAACATACTTACTAATATCAATACCACGAAACGTAGTAATTAACTTACCTTTAAGTATACCAGCATCGCGGTAAGCAAGAGCAATAGGCGCCAAAGTTCCAAATTGACAATGAATAATGTCATACGAACCATTTTGAAGTAGTGATACAGTTCGATACAAAGTCTTTAAATTTGCGACTTCATCACCATATTTACTAGAATCCAAAAGCTGCAAAGTCTTAAAAGAACCTTTGTGGATATTTTTTAAAAACAAACCCACACCCTTTAAGAAACGTACATACCAGTTTTCAGGAACAATTGGAGGAAAATAAGTACGCTCAAGTAATTTATATTCTTCAACAACAGGATGAATTTTACCAGTATAGTTTTTTGGTAAACCATTAACCGGATGAATATGAACATCATGCCCACGCTCAATTAAACCTGTAATTTGATTAAGAATAAAAGCTTCTGACAATACCGGAAAGCGCCAAACTATAAATGCTATTTTCATCTTCTTCTCCTCAATAATTACTCATTAATCAAAAACTGAAATAACTCTTCTCTTGTCTTGTCTTGTCTTGTGGAGCGGGCATCCCTGCCCGCCTCATAAACATCACCCAAATTCATCCCTTGTACAATCGGTGGATGATGTTCCCCAGGATACTGAATACTACAAATAGTTCCTTTTTCCACTTGCAACCGCTCTACTTGATTTAAATCCATACCAAGAGCTTGACCAATCAAGTTTTTGATAATTTGTTCTTTCGCTACAATTAAACCAGTCACTAAACTATTTGTATTTGCAGTAATTTGATTAATAATTCCTGTTTGCCAAACTTCTGGTAATTCATCTTCAAACACTTCTGAATATACTGTTTCTGAATGATGTTGAATGACTTTTTGTACTATGGTGTGCGAATCATCAACTATACTACTTAAACAAAACCGAATTTTAACTGAGTTAAGTTGTTCTGCTAAACTATTGATTTGTTCAGCACTGGCGCCCGAAGATATAAGCAGAAGACGTAAACCTTTACCACCTTCTTGAGGTTTAGGAAGATATTCCCCAACATGAGAAGCCAAATTCATTATCTCCAGGCGCCCTGATTCTAAAGTACCATCAGGAAAATTTAATACGCTAATACCGCAGTTTGATTGTTGAATACAGTGGTAGCGGTCGGGAGTAATGCCAAGGGCTGTACTAATTAACGCACGATTTGTACCACCATGAACTACTAGTAAAATAGTCTCACCAACGTGACGTGGTAGTACTTGCCGCCAAAATTTATGTACTCGGTCGTAAAGGTCTAATGCAGGGTGTATATAAGTATTTTGATTAGGAATCTCCATACGAAATTCATGAGGAAACTGTTTCCAAGTGCGATACTCTTGAGGAAAGTTTTCTTTCACATATTGAAACGCTTTTCCTTGCCAAGCGGGTAAATCTGTTTCTCGTAATAATTCGCTTGCACAAATGCTTTCAAAATTCAATGAAGGCGCCATTACCCCTAAAATTTCTTTAGCAGTTTGTTGCGCGCGCTGCAAAGAACTGGTGTACATTGCATCAAATTTTAACCCTTTGAGGAAATTTCCAGTTTTACGAGCATCGCTGTATCCAAGTTCAGTTAATACAGATTCGTCACTACAACCTTGATACAATCCCAGAGAATTATAAGTGCTTTGCCCGTGACGCACTAAAATAACACGGGTTGCTTTGCATTCCTCAAGCTTCAAGTGCATAAGTATCCCCCTTAGTAATAATAGTTTGCATACGGTATAGAGTTGAGTAACGACTACCCAAACGCATAAGCTCTCTATGAGTACCTTGCTCTAAAATACGTCCACCCTCTACATACAGAATAATATCTGCATTTTCTACCGCTCTCAGGTCATGAGAAATAACAAATGTCGTTCGACCTTCGGTAAGTTTTGCGAGTGCAGCGTTAACAGTACGCTCACTCGCATTATCTAAACCAGTGGTTGGTTCATCTAAAATAATAATCGGCGCCTGACGAATTGCAGCACGAGCAATTGCGATGCGTTGCCTTTGTCCCCCCGAAAGTGTACCACCCCGTTCGCTTAAAATTGTGTCGTAACCTTGGGGTAGTTTCATTATAAAGTCGTGAGCATTAGCTAGACGCGCGGCTTTTTCTACTTCTTTGTCGGTGGCACCAAGTCTACCATGAGCTATATTTTCTTTAACACTTGCAGCAAATAACACGCTGTCTTGTAAAACTACGCTAATTTGTTGTCGTAAAGAATCTATTGTATATTCTCTAATATCTTGACCATCAATTAAAATTCGACCAGATAAAGGGTCATATAAACGTAGAATCAGACTAAGTAAAGTTGATTTGCCGCTTCCAGATGGTCCGACTACTGCGACTTGTTGCCCTGGTTGAACAACAAAGCTGACATCTTGTAATATTTCTGTACCTGTATCGTAGCCGAAAGAAACGTTTTCAAATCGTACTGTACCAAAGAAGGGATGTGCTTTTTTGGCACTAGGGTTATCGCGTACATTCGGTTCATAGTCCAAAAGTTCTACTACCCGTTCTCCAGAAGCTGTTGCTTTCGCTATTTGTCCGACTTGGTTGGAGAGTTTCCGCATCGGTTCAAACGCATTTCTGAGGTAGGTCATAAATACCAATAGTTCCCCAGGACTAAGTTCCTTGTGCAAAACTACATGGGAACCGCGCCATAATACTATAGCTATAATAATTGCCATCAAAATTTGGACAATTCTTTCTAGCGCTGCTGATAGTCTTAGAGATTCGATAGCTTCGTCTAGACTTTTTTGGTTTTGCTGTGAAAAAATGCCGTGTAGCATTTTTTGGAGAGATAGAACTTGCACTACTTTGATGGCGCCTATTGTCTCACCAGTCGTAGCAGCTAAAACACCTTCTGAGTCACGATGTTGTTTTGCGAATTTGCGTATACGACTAATCATGTTTTTTGTCAACAAGGTTAGTATCGGGAAAATGGTCATTGCTACTAACGCTAATTCCCAGTTCAGAAAAAACATAATTACTAGCATCCCCACCAGAGATAGAACGTTAGTAATTAAAGGCAAAGCTGTTTTAACAGTGACAGTCCGCATCTTTTCAATATCAGATGTGACGCGGGTAATTAAGTCACCACTTTTAGACTTCTGGTGGAAAGAAAGGGAGAGACTTTGTAAGTGGTTGAATACATTACCTCGTACCTCTGATAACACTCGAATTACAGCTAAGGACATTCCGTAAGTACTTAGGTATGCAGCCATGCTACCCACTCCAGTTATAACTACAATTGATATTGCTAATAAAGTGAGCAATGCAATTGGACTAAGACCGAAGTGATTTGCAGTGTTCGCGGTGTTGTTATGAGCAGGTATAAGAATATAGTCAAAAACGTATTTTAAGGGCCAAGGCTCCAATAAACGTAAACCAGTTTCAAGTAATAGTGCAAAAAAAGAGCCAACAATTAAAAGTCTTTCTTTACGGATATATGGAGAAAATTTCCGCAAAATCTTTGTGATTCCTGGTATAACTCCTTTTAAATCTTTTTCTTTGGAGCGCTTACTCATTAACTATCTCTCCCTTGTGTTTAAATTTGTTGATCCCCCCCTAACCCCCCCTTAATAAGGGGGGGAACAAGAGTTGTCATTTTTTATTAATAGAAGTGCAGGAAACCTTCTTAAAGCCCCCCTTATTAAAGGGGGTTGGGGGGATTTTATCAAGATACTCTTTCAAAAAATTCTTTGTATTTTCGGCGCCACTCATATCAAAAACTGGCTTATTGTCGGTGTTAGCAGCTTTTTTACTGAGGCATTCAAGAATTTTTTCGGCTAGATAAAATGGTTTCAAATTGTCAGGATGAATAAAATCAACGAGACCCATTTGTTCTAGCTTGATAGTCCGCACTAATTGTTCTTTATCTTGATTTTCGTGACCAATTGGAACAACTATCGCGCGCACTCCTGTACTAAGAAGGTTCATAGTAGTATTATACCCACTTAAGCTAATAGATATATCAGCTGTTTTCATGTAGGCAAGTAGCTGTGAAGTATATCTTTCTATCTGAATATTATCTATATTAGAAGCAGCTTGTTTTAATTTTTCTACTTTCTCTTCTGGCATGAAAGGTCCAGTAAATATTTTGACTATGTGAGGCATTCCTTTGTCAAAAATAGAACTAGCTTCCACAACATTTTCTAGAAGCTCATGTCCAATTCTACCACCGCCAACGCTAACTAATATTTTTGTTTTTTTGGAATTACTGGCGCCCCAAAGTTTGTTAACATCAATATCGTTATCGTTGAAAGTAGGCGCCTGTGTAACAAACCCAGTATGTACAATATCGCTTTTTATATCCTGATGTCTAGAGAAGCTTTCTGTAAATGTTTGGAAATTTGAGTCAGAGTGGAACAGTAATAAATCAAAGAAACGGTTCATTAAATAACAAATTATTTCCTCTTCTTCTACATCACTTTCTTTGCCAATAACATCACGTAAACTACTAGCTATTTTAGTATTAGGACTTGTAGATTTTATATGCTCAACAAAAGGAAGTAATTCAAACAAAAGCTTGTGTCTACCAAAAGGGAAAAATTCAGTAATTAAACAATCTGGTTGAATTCTATCAAATTCAGAAATGAGAAGATTTTTTCTGAACTCTTTAACTTCCTCAACACTTAAAGAACTATCACCAACTGTGAATTTACCATTTTCTAACCACAGCGCAGGTAATCTAATAATTTCCACTTCGGGTGGCATTTCAAACCCTTCAATAACAGGGCCACCATTGATAAAATAAACTTTAAAGTCTTTAACTAAACTGCGTACAATTTCTGTACTTCTAACTAAATGCCCCATACCACTTAGGTATTGGCAGTAAAACATAATTTTTTTCATGGATAATTTCTCCTTAGTTATTAATTAATGACTAACAACTAGAGATGGTGCAGAATATTTTTGGTATATTTTTTTGAGTTGACGGTTGTAAACTGTTTGAGACATTAACATTAAAATTTGGTCACTAACGCGCGGTAAACCGTTCATATCTAACTGATAATCTGAATTTTTCTCAGTTTGTAACTGACTTAAAATAGTATCAAGTAAAATTTGAGAGTCAATATTATCTGGGTGAACTACTTTAAATAAACCCAGTTTTGCCATTTTTTCGGCTCTAATTAATTGTTCTTGAGATGGCTTACTGCGCGGTATAATTACAGCAGGTTTACGAGCAGATAAAATTTCACAAACTGTATTGTAACCTGCCATTGATACAATTGTGTCTGCTGCTTGCATGTAGCTCATTAAATCATCTGTAAATTCCCCAATGTGTACTCTTGGATTATTTTCTGCTGCCTGCAATACGAGTTGCTTTTGGTCAGCAGGCATTTCCGGTCCACAAATTATTAAACTTTTGATGCTATTTTGCGCTGGAAGCAATGCTAAAGCTGATAAATATGAGTCAACTAATTGATAACCGTCTTCACCACCACCTGGAGTTACCAAAATCAAACTTTCTTCTTTAGATACATCTAATTGCTTTCTGATGAAGCTTGGATGTACGAAACCTGGTTGACGACCGATGTAACCACAATAGCGAGTTTTTTGAGTAAGAATTGGAGAAAATTGATATTCTTTAACTACATCAAAAACATCTGGTGTTCCGACAACAAGTATCTGATGGTAGAACCTTTCTATCGTTTCTTGATAGTAGTGTTTTTGCCACTCGCTTATAGTTTTTTCAGGAGAATCAAGAATATCTCGTAATAGTAGAACAAGTTTGGTATCTGGAAGTTTATCCTCAAAATATTTGAGCGTACTAGTTAATTCGTTCTTTAACCCGTAAGGCTTTTTGTCTACTAAAAATAAATGTGGTCTAAAGTTAATTGCTGCTGATAAAATTAACTCGGAACGGAGTTTAACTGTTTCCTCAACACCCATACCTAAATACTTAACAGCAACTTCACCTGTTTCACCTCTGTTTAAACAAGGAAGTTTAATGTAATCTAAACCTTTAGGTAAGCGAAAACCTTGAAGCATAGGTGAACCAGACAGCAACAAAATCGAAAGTTCTGGAATTTCACTTAGCAGGTGTTCACAAATCGCTAACATTCGACGGATATTGCCAAGTCCGTATGCGTCGTGGGAGTAGACCAGCAGTCGCATAATTTTTTACCTTTCTTTTGAATTTGCATTAATTCTGTTGTTTACTTATATATAGTTTGTGTGATGCAGATGAGTCCTTTATGAAGTTTGTATGAGAAACTTCTCACGAAAATAGTAAAAATGCCAAAATAACAAGCAAAATATGTAATGATAACAATTCTATTCATCTAAGGGCACTTGTTTAGCAGAATCTTGGGGCACGACAATCGTAAAAGTAGAACCTGTTCCTAATATACTTTTGAGATATATTTTACCACCATGAGCTTGAGCGATAGCCCTAACGATAGATAACCCTAAACCAGCACCTTCCGAACGTCTGCGACTGCCTGATGCGCGCGCAAATCTTTCAAATATTCGCTTTTGGTCGTCGGTTGCAATTCCTTCTCCTGTATCCTGTACCCAAAAACGTACTTTGCTTTTGGATACACCCGAACCAATCGAAATAGTATCACTTTCCTTAGTATGCTGTGTAGCGTTTTGTGCCAGGTTCATAACAGCCTGCGTTAATCTTTGGCGGTCTACAACCATTGTACCAGTGGCAGATGTATCAAATTGCCAATTCCTAACCGCTAAACCCTTAGCTTTAGTAAAAAGTTCCTCAGTTAAAGTGGCAATATCCACCACCTCTAACTTTAAAAAATCAGGTCGTTCCGCCCTTGCTAGTAAAATCAAATCATCAACAAATCGAGATATGCGGTCAAGCTCATCCATTACTATCGCTAAAGTCTCCCTTTGTTCTTCTGGGTCATCTCCCATGAGTTCCAAGTGTCCGCGAATAATAGTAATGGGAGTACGAAGTTCGTGACCTGCATCATTCAAAAAATCGCGCTGAGTACTAAACGCGACTTCTAACCTATCCATCATCGCGTTGAATGCAGTTGTGAGTTGAGCAATCTCACCACTCCCTTGCACGGGAATGCGTTTAGTTAACTCAGACTCGTTAATTTCTTGGGCCGTTTTTACTAATAGACGTAATGGAGACAATATTTTACCCGATACCAACCACGTTAATAATAGTACAGCAATCAGTACAAATATCTTAACCTCAAATACAATTTGTATGGCTTTTAAAGCCTCTTCGCGCTCACCCGCAGTCGTGTGTGCGACTACAAATACACCTATAATTTCGTTGTTGATTTTAATCGGTTCGGCTATGTAGAGAACACTGTCGATATCTTCATCATCAAAGTCTTCTTCTGCTTGGGACGGTTTTGTTAATTTTTTCCAGCGCTGCATTAACGGAGAATCAAAATCCATGACATCAGGTAATCTTCGCGGACTTGACTGATAAAAATCACCGTTAATAATGGCGATGTAAAAAACATCATCATCTGGTAGTTCATCTGTAAGATGAATATCCACGACCCTAGTTAATTCATTAATATTTTTTGGCGCCTCCCAATCAATAATATTATTTCTACGGCTCAATCGCTCTTTATCATCGTCATCTGCGCTTTTAAAACCAAGTGCGACGATACTTTTAAACTCTTCTATTTCTTCGATTAACTCACCCTGCACTCGCGCTTGAACTTGTGCAAACAAGCGCTGACGAATCAGTGGTAACGCGACTGAAACAAAAAACCCGAGTAATATTAAGTACCATATCAAAATCCGAGTACGCGCTTCGCCGAAAAATATGAACCACCGATTGAGATTCATAAATAAACTATTTACAGTAAATTTGCTAAATAATAGTATTATTTTACTCACCTGTAAACAGAACGTACTCGGTAAGAGAAATAAACCACATTCCTGAGCGAAAATTTTTCGCAGGGTAGAAAGTATTTTTTAGTGAGTAATTATCAATTCGGCGCCAACTGATGGTGTTGATGTAATATCTTTGTATGTGGGACGACCTATACCGATATATTGGAAACCTGAAGCAGTTAAAACTTCTGGGTCTAAGAAATTGCGTCCATCAATAATAATTTTACTTATCATTTTCTCACCGAGTTTGGCGTAATCTAATTTCAAGAATGATTGCCACTCGGTAATAAGTACTAATGCATCACAGCCATCAGCAAGTTGAATTGCATCGCTTTCAACTTTTACGCCAGAAAGTCCATGTGCCATTCCGGTTTGAGCAATTATTGGGTCGTATGCTTTGACTTTGGCACCTAATCGATTCAACTGTTCGATTAAAATCAAAGCGGGTGCATCGCGCATATCATCGGTGTCTGGTTTGAAAGTTAAACCTAATAACCCGATAGTTTTACCTTTGAGTATTTTCAAAACTTGTTGTAATTTTTCTAACGCAATCAACTTTTGACGTTCGTTGACAGCTACCGCTTTTCTCAATAACTGAGCATCATAGCCATAGTCAATTGCGGTATGAATTAATGCAGAAACATCTTTGGGAAAACACGAACCACCCCAACCAATACCAGCTTGGAGGAATTTTTTACCAATACGCGAGTCTAAACCAATACCTTGAGCTACTTGAGTAACATCGGCGCCTACTCGGTCACAAATATTCGCAACTTCGTTAATAAAGCTAATTTTCGTCGCTAAAAATGCATTCGCTGCATACTTAATCATTTCTGCAGATGAAATATCTGTCTCTACCACAGGAACAGGAGGCAATGATTTATCGACTGCAAACGAGCGCACGACGATTGGAGCATAAAGTTCTTGCATCATCGCAATTGCTTTTGTGCTGTTGCTACCCAAAACAATTCGGTCGGGGTTAAAGGTATCGAAAACAGCAGACCCTTCACGTAAAAACTCTGGGTTACTAACTACGTCAAATCCAGCTATTGTTTGTTGACGTTCGGCAACTCCATCTAACACAATTCTTTTTACCCAGTCACCTGAACCAATTGGTACTGTTGATTTATTGACAATTACTTTGTAACCACCGTTGAGATGCGACCCTATACCGCGCGCTACTGCTTCAACATATCGTGTATCGCTTTCACCTGTGGGTAATGCAGGAGTGCCAACTGCAATAAATAAAATTTCACCATGCGCGACACCGGCGCCTAAGTCTGTAGTAAATTCTAGGTTTCCGGCTTGCATCGCCGCTTGCATAATTTCTGCCAATCCAGGCTCAAATATAGGAGATTGACCAGATTGCATGAGGGCGACTTTATCAGCGTTGTTGTCAATACAAATAACATGATGCCCAATATGTGCCAAACATGCCCCTGTAACCAAACCAACGTATCCTGTGCCTATAACGCAAACACGCATTACGGTAATCCTCCCAATTATTTTGCACGTCAGAGACACTTAATAGGTGTCTTCTTGCTTATGCACATAATCGCTGTTAGGGATGAATCCTTTATGAAATTTTTATGAGAACCTTCTCATGAAGATCAATTCTTGACGCAAAATAACTTAGTAGGGTGGGCATTGCCCACCCTACGTGTATTTCTACGTGTGTTTCTACGTGTATTTAAAAATCAAATAAGCCGTTCAACAGAACCCTTTATAGATCAATCTTCGTATAAATCAGCAGCAGGATTACCTTTTACATCAAAATATAATTCTTCTTCGATTTCACCGTCGGTAATATCTACTTCGTAAAATATTCCTTTAGGAGTAATTTCAATTTCGTATTTTGTAATAATAAAGTTAGGACGTTGTTTTTTTATTTTTTGTAACACAGCTTGAGGAAACTCTTTCTCTGATACGTAATATTCGGTTTCAAACCATTCCCCATTCGCTGAAAATTCTGCTTCGTATTTAATATTATTTTGAATAAAAACTGCTTCATAGCCGTAGTAATGTCTTTGCCAAGTTCGAGGTATGTCAGGAGAATACTTGGTGTTGAAGGCTTTTTCTACAGCTATTGGTACTAGAATTTGCTTTCGCGAATTTTCGAGGTTGCTACAAGCATTAACAAATACAAATAGCAGCGCACTAATTGCCCAAACAAAAATTACTTTTTCTAACATGGCTACTTAAAGGCGCTAATTCTTTCTATCTTGGGGTGCTTTCAAGGGTAACACTATAGTGAACGTGGCGCCTCTGCCAAGTTGGCTATCGAGGGTGATTTTTCCGCCGTGAGCTTCTGCGATAGCTTGAACTATCGATAATCCTAAACCAGCACCTTCAGAACGACGACGACTATTAGCAGCGCGCGCGAAACGCTCAAATATTCTTTGTTGGTCAGAAAGTGAAATACCCTCTCCGGTATCGCGCACCCAAAATTTGATTTTACCTTTAGTAATAGCCGACCCAATCGCAATTGTATCTGTGTTTTTAGTATATTGTGTAGCATTTTGTGCCAAATTCATTATGGCTTGAGTCAAACGCTGACGGTCAGCAACAATTCGACATGAAGAAACGCTTTCTAGTAACCAGTTACGTTCAGCCAAAGCTTTGGCTTTGGTAAATAACTCTTCTGTTAAAACTTTCACACAGACTGTTTCTAACTGTAAAAAATCTGGTCGCTCTGCCTTTGCTAGCAAAACCAAATCATTCACAAATCGACTCATTCTGTCAAGTTCATCCATTACTACTACTAAAGTTTCTTCAATTTCCTCTGGGTTGTTATTATCCATTAACTCTAAATGACCACTAATGATAGTAATAGGAGTTCGCAATTCATGTCCAGCATCGTTAATAAAATTTCTTTGACTAATAAAAGCAGCTTGCAACCTATCCATCATTTCATTAAAAGTTTTCGCAAGTTCCGCTAATTCTCCTTCTCCCTTTACCGAAATACGCTGATTTAAATCGGATTCTCCAATTTGACGGGCTGTTTTGGAAAGCGCGCGCAAAGGAGCAAGAATTTTTCCAGAGGCAAACCAAGCTAGCACTAAGGCAACGAATAGAGTGAATGAACTGACTGTAATTATGATTGATATAGCTTCTAATACTTCCTCACGTTCTCCAGCAGTAGTGTGAGCAACTACAAAAACACCCATGATTACGCCATTAATTTTTACTGGCTTCGCCGAGTAAATTATGTCACCAACATCACTATATTCCGTTTGTATTTCTCCTTTTTGTGGTTGAGTTATTAGTGCCCAATTTCTAATTATTTTTGAATCTCTATCAAGTATTGTAGGTCTAGCTCTGGGACTAGATTTATAAAATTTTCCATCTGTTAACACAATCAAGAATGTATCGTCTTGGGGTAATTGATTTCCTAAATATGCATCAAAAAATTCTTTTAGCTCTGTTTTATAAGATGGAAATTTAGCAAGACGTTGGTCTGATTCTCGAAGTAACTGAGCAGCTTCTTCAATCTCTTCTTGGCTTATATTATTATTCGTAGCTGTGTCTTTTTCAGAGATTAATTCCTTAAATATCGCTATTTTTTCTTCTATGTCTTTATGCACACGCTCATTTACGCGCGTGTACAAAGCTTGACGAAACGCTGGGATAGAAGCTAAAAATATAAAGCTAATTATTACAACGTACCATAAAAGGATACGAGTACGTGCTGCCCAAAAAAAGCCTTTGCCATTTTTTAAGCGATTGATGACCTCTAATTTTTGTATGCTCAAATTTTTAGACATCAAACTTTCAACTCTAAAATTAATAATTTTTAATTTAGCTTTATAATTTATTTTTTTAAATAAGACTTCACTTTTTCTATTAAATCACTAAACCGAAATGGTTTAGTTACATATTCATTGGCGCCTAAACTCAAAGCAATATCGCGATTACACTCATCATTAATTGCAGTTACAATAATGATTGGTAACTTTTCTCCTTGACTACGAAGTTCTTTTAATACAGCCCAACCATCTTTAACTGGTAGACCTAAATCAAGCAATAGCAACTCAAAATCTTCACCTACAGCCATTTTTAACGCCTGTTCTCCATCGGCAGCAACTGTGGTTACAAATCCATTTTTCTTAAACCCTTTTTGCATCACAGCAGCCAAACGTTCTTCATCTTCAGCAATTAATATACGGTTCATAGTTATAAATAACGATTTTTATCAGAAAATTTGACCCTATCCCCTCTATGTTATCATAGGTGTAAACAAGATTAATTTATGCAATTTTTATATAAAAGTACAAAATTTTTTATTTGATTTATTTTTGCAGCTTTACACACGACTAATAGTGTGAACAATTATTATTGAGACAATAATATCTGTACAACGAAAAAAACATAAGTATAAACATCAATATTCTACAGGTGAATGAATATCTCATGAAAATCTGATGAGAAAATTCTCATGTTCGTAAACGATAACCCATTCCTCGCACAGTTTCAATTATGTTACCGCCAAGTTTTTTTCGTAAATAGCCGACATAGACATCGACAATATTAGAACCAGGGTCATAGTCGTAACCCCACACCCTATCTAACAACTGCTCGCGACTTAATACTTGCCCTGGATGACGGAAGAAGGTTTCAGCTAAAACAAATTCGCGTGCGGGTAGTTCAATTGTTTCTTCGTTCACTTTAACTTTACGTGCGTGTAAGTCTAAAACGATGTTTCCGAACTTAATGACTGTGCTTTCCGTAGCTTGTCTGCTAGAGTTATTACGTAGCCTTGCCTTAACACGGACTAACAATTCTTCAAATCGAAAAGGCTTGGTCATGTAATCATCGGCGCCTGCTTCAAAACCTGCAACTTTATCCTGAATGTCATCACGGGCAGTTAAAATAATTACTGGGACATTTTCACCTTGCCCGCGTAACTCTTCTAAAATCTCCAAGCCATCTTTACCTGGGAGCCCTAAATCTAAAATTAATAAATCAAAAGTACTACCATTAGCCATATCAGCAGCAGATTTGGCATCAGCTGCCACAGATGTAGTAAAACCATGAGAACGCAAACCTTTTTCAATAAAAGCGGCAATGCGGGGTTCATCTTCAGCGATGAGAATTCGATTCATTGATGCATTCCTCTTCGTAATGGTTCAAGAACAAAGCAATCACAACAGTAAAGGTAATTCCTATTTGACTTTTTAGAAATATTTTATACTAAAAACATTTTTCCGCTTTAGAGATTGAATTAAAACTCTTGGAAATTGCTAGACCAAGAAAAATACTATCATCTTTCTACGTATACTATGTAGCATTTGTGCCAGATGGTTAACTGTCCACGTTAGTATATAGCGCTCTTAAGGCATAATTACATATTCCGTACTATTATTGAACTAGAAAGAATTATTTTCACGTATAATTCGTGCTATCTCAGAAATTTTGCTTTAATCCCCATAGTTGTTTCGTAAAGAAGTAAGCCAGTTTTTTGGCTTTAGAAAGCAAAATCGAAAGTTTTAAAATATCAGAATAAAAGCAATGAAAAATTCAGTAATCAAGTAAAGCAAATAATTTGAGAGATTTTTATGTGAGTTGATGTTAGTAATTTATCTTCTGAAGTTAAAGAATTAGAGCTTAAGCAAATATTTTCACAATATGGCTCTGTAAAAAGAGTACGATTACCCATCGATAAAAAAACAGGTGAGAAGAGAGGACTAAGTGGATGGGTCGTACTCTCAAAGTGAATAAAGCGATTACGAAAGTAGACGTAAGTCCACTGTGGTGTAATTTGTAATATTTATTTAATTTTAATGGCACGGCGAAGTTGATTCTAAATGCTTGAAATGTTTGTAACCAGCATTGATTCATTTCTTAACGTACCTATAGTTAATGGGTCGTAGCCTAATTGTTGAGTTATCCGTTCCTTGGCTAAAACTCGGTACTCCCAAAAATGCTCTCCTGTAGCGCATAGCCCTAAATACATATTGAGAACTTGGGGCTTTTTGAGCAGAAGCGTCCATAACTGGCGCCAAAACTGTCCTCGAATATCCGGTCTTCGTAAACCCTGATGCCAAATTAACTGAGCAATAAGGTGCAACTGCTTGCCTTTGGGAAGTTGCATGGTTTGTGTTCGCCTATAACGAGGAACAATACTGAGGCACTGCTGAAAACATCGCTTTAAATAATTGGCAGGTTCGTATAACTTCCAGAAGCCTTCGACATACTCTTTAGCAATTTCGGCAATAGGGCGGGTAGGAACAAAATTCATTAAAGTATTCTGGTCGCCCGTAACAATGATATCGGCGCCTGAAATTAAACGCTGCTCTGTTTGAAGTCGGTTCCAAAGGGCTGTGTTAGGCAACGCTTGGAGAATACCCAGCATAGGTTGAGGAATATTAGTCTGTTCAACAAAGGCTTGAATTCGTTCACCTGCACCAGAACGTTCTCCATCAAAGCCAAGGATAAACCCGGCATAAATCAGTAGTCCTGCTTCGTTTATCTTGCGGCAGGCATCTACTAACGGGTTGCGCGTATTTTGCATTTTGCGTGTAACAACAAGGCTATCTTGGTCAGGAGTTTCAATGCCGAGAAAGACAGCATAAAATCCTGCTTCTGCCATAAGCTCTAGTAATTCATCATCTTCTGCTAAATTCACAGAAGCTTCGGTCATGAAGGTAAAAGGATAGTTATGTTGCTTCATCCAAGGTATCAATTCTCGTAAGAAGCGTTTGACATTACGCTGATTCCCGATAAAATTGTCATCGACAATGAACAGTGACCCCCTAAAGCCTAAATCATAGAGATTTTGTAACTCTGCCAAAGTTTGCTTCGGTTCTTTAGTGCGCGGTTTGCGACCGTAAAGAGAAATAATGTCACAAAATTCGCAATTAAACGGACAACCGCGAGAAAACTGAATTGCCATCATGAAGTAAGCATCTCGCTCAAGTAGGTCAAACCTTGGCATAGGGCTAGTAGTTACATCTGGCTTTTCAATGGAGCGAAAAATTCCTTGGGCTTTACCTTGAGCAATAGCTTCTATGAACTGCGGAACCGTCATTTCCCCTTCATCTAGAATCAAGTAATGCGCTCCACAGTCAAGAGCATCTTGTGGCACAGACGTAGGGTAGGGACCACCAACTGCTACTTTTTTGCCTAACTGTACAGCTTTTTTAATTAGGGCATGAAAATCTGGTTTCTGCGCCAGCATAGCAGACAGAATTACCAATTCACACCACTCCCAATCTGCCTCTGTTTCTAAACTGACGTTGCGGTCATAAAATCGAATTTCCCAATCTTTTGGTAAAAGTGCTGCAACGGTGATAATTCCCAAGGGTGGAATAACTGCCTTTAGTCCTGCCATTTCCATCGCGCGGTCATAAGACCAAAAGGACTGAGGAAATTGGGGATAGAGCAATAATGTTTTCATACTATCCTTTTTTTGAAAATGCCTATCAATTATTCGGGCTTTGTAATAAAAATGTATTAATGATGTAATTAAAAAACTATTCATTTGTCAGTTTGTCCCTCAAACAGTAATGATTTTCTATTTATTTTGACATCTACTAAAAGGAGGAATAAATATAAATTATTTGTGTAAATATAGCTACATTTTCAGACTTAATATTTCAGATATTGTTTGTTCCAATTCTTCTGTTTATATTTAACCTGGTACTTACATACTTTTGTATTGGTGGTAGAAATTGTGTCACTGCACAGGCAAGATGCCTGTGCCACAATTAATACAAAAATACTGATAAAAGGTTTTTGAGGGATTTTGAAGTTTATCTATTGAAACTATTGGTGTGTTGAAGATTTTGTAGCGAAATGTTAAACAATGTTGCGAATAAGTCAAATATTGTAGCTTCGTAGAGAAATCGAGCGAAAGTACATGATACGATGCTTTCGATGATATAAAAAAGTATGGGAGAAGACATGGCGGCACTACGGGTTGCTGTTGTTGGCTCAGGTCCAGCTGGTTCATCTGCTGCCGAAATCTTGGCAAAAGCTGGCATCGAAACTTATTTGTTTGAGCGGAAACTAGATAATGCGAAGCCCTGCGGAGGCGCCATTCCCTTATGCATGGTTAGCGAGTTTGATTTACCAAGTAATATCATTGACCGTCAAGTGCGGAAAATGAAAATGATTTCGCCCTCTAACCGCGAGGTCGATATCAATCTTATAAAAGAAGATGAGTATATAGGTATGTGCCGTCGCGAGGTGCTAGATGGCTACCTTCGTGACCGTGCAGCAAAACTTGGCGCCAATTTAATTAATGCGACAGTTCATAAATTAGATATTCCCACAAATAATACAGACCCTTATACCATTCATTATGTAGACCATACTGAAGGCGGGGCACAGGGTATCGCCAAAACCCTGAAAGTCGATATGATAATTGGGGCAGATGGCGCCAACTCTCGCATCGCGAAAGAAATTGATGCTGGAGATTACAATTACGCAATTGCTTTCCAAGAGCGAATTCGTATTCCCGACAGTAAAATGGCGTATTACGAAGATTTAGCAGAAATGTACGTTGGTGACGACGTTTCTACTGACTTCTATGCTTGGGTATTCCCCAAATACGACCACGTTGCTGTTGGTACTGGCACGATGCACATTAATAAAGCCAGCATTAAACAACTTCAAGCTGGTATTCGTGCGCGCGCTGCAAGAAAGCTCGAAGGCGGTAAAATTATCAAAGTCGAAGCACACCCAATTCCCGAACACCCCCGTCCACGTCGAGTTGTCGGTCGTGTTGCATTAGTAGGTGATGCTGCCGGTTATGTTACCAAGTCATCGGGTGAAGGTATTTACTTTGCCGCAAAATCTGGACGGATGTGCGCTGAAACTATTGTTGAATTATCCAATAACGGCACCACTATTCCAACCGAAGCTGACTTAAAAGTATATATCAAGCGTTGGGATAGAAAGTACGGATTAACTTACAAAGTACTCGACATTCTACAAAACGTTTTCTACCGTTCCGATGCAACTCGCGAAGCTTTTGTAGAAATGTGTGCTGACCTTGATGTACAAAGACTGACATTTGACAGCTACTTGTACAAAACAGTTGTGCCGGCAAACCCCATTACTCAGCTGAAAATAACCGCGAAGACCATCGGTAGCTTACTTCGGGGTAATGCTCTCGCACCATAGTCATTAATAGCGATTTTCAATGCAGCTAATACCATAAAAACATTTCGCAGTGGCGCCAAGCACGTTTATATAACGTGGTGGCATCACTGCGAATAATTTTACCTAATACCTAATATTTGTTCAGTTTATTAATTTATTAATATTTATATAATTATTTTTGCAATTCGTTATAAAGTAATTAATTTAAAAAATATAAGTAGCTGTAAGGTGGGCACTGCCCACCAAAGCTAGACCTCCGCACGGGGGGTGGCTCCCCTTGATAAAGGGGGCTAAAAACCGCTATTTTCCCCCCTTATTAAGCCAGGGGGGATCGATTCCGATAAAATCTCTTAACCGAGTAGTATTGCTTATAGTATTTGTTATATATTTAGAGGTATATAGACGAATAAACGACTCGATTTGTTTCATTGATAAGGATTGACGAAGTTCCCATAAAGATTTCATGAAAAGGGCACTTTCGTGTTGGCAATGCTTCAGTATATTTACTACTTTAAATTAGTTATTCAAAAGAGAAAAACTCTTAGATTGCAATTAATGCGTTCCTAACAATGAAACTAAGTTCGCTTACTAATAACGCTTTGTCTGTGGTTGCAATTTCTACCATTGCCGCATTTGGTATCTGTAGTCAGGCAAAAGCTATTGTATTTTCTGGTAATTCTAGCGGTTTATGGGGAAAACCTGACCCAGGCATTAATTATGACGCACGCTATGAAGGTGTTGGTACTAGCTCATTTACTTGGGGGTTGGCACTTCCTGATGATTCCAACTTTGGTACTGAAGCCAACAGTCTAACTTTTCAAGGTACGAAGTTTAACAGTAATTTAAATTCTTTATTTAAAATAGGCGACTTAACTTATTTCAATGGTACAGTGCCTTTATATACAAGCGTTGAGAAAGTTCCTTTAAAATTACAAGTTGCGTTCGAGAGTCCAACTATAATCAAAGAGAGCTTTAACTTTGACTTTAACTTAATAAATGTACTTAATGACCCTAATAAGCCTATAGATAGTATCGATAATGCGGATTATGTGTATATTAGACCATCAACAGCTAGTCGCAGTTTTAAATATAACGGCGCGAGTTATACTTTAGACCTGACTGGATTTAGTCAAAATGGGGGTTTGACGAGTGTACCTGAATTCCGTGTAGTTGAAGGCGCCACAACAACAGCAGAAATTTACGGCAGGATAACTTACGTTCCACCTGCCGAAAAAGTGCCCGAACCGGGAATAGTTATTGGTTTGTCATCACTAGGAGTTTACATGCTCGCTCGTAAAAACCGTAATTGAGCGTCATTTTTATTATCACTAGATTTACTCTTGTATTTTATTCTACTCCTGTTGCGGATACGTTCTCACCTGTTGGAGCAGTGCTAGGCATTTCTAAACAATAACCCGCACCGTAAACCGTTTTGATGTAACGGGGATGACGGGGGTCTGGCTCAAGTTTAGTTCGTAAGTGACGGATATGGACACGAATCGTTTCGATATCATCATCAGGGTCGTAACCCCAAACCTCCCGAAGAATTTCGCTAGGAGAAACAGTTTGACCGTGGCGTTGTAGTAAGCAATGGAGCAACTCAAACTCTAGATGAGTAAGTTTAACTGTTTCACCAAACCAAATCGCCTCGAAGCGTTCCGGGACTAGTGTCAAAGGTCCGTAATTAAGAATTTCGCTGTGTTTTGCGGCTTGGGGTATGCGGTCAGTACGTCGCAGCAGCGCCCGAACTCGTGCCAGCATTTCCTCGACTTCAAACGGTTTAGTCAGATAGTCATCGGCGCCAGCGTTGAACCCCTCGACTTTATCTTGGGTTTGGCTTAAAGCTGTGAGCATTAGTACCGGAATTTCAGAAGTACGTTCATCTCGACGCAACCGCTGACAAACAGTAAAACCATCGACTCTCGGCAGCATCAAGTCGAGCATAATTAAATCCGGCTGTAGCTGGAGCGCTAAAGCTTGACCCTTAATGCCGTCTTCAGCTTGGCTGACATCGTAGCCAGCCATTTCTAAATTGACGGCAACGAGTTCTGAAATTGCGGGGTCGTCATCGATGACAAGAATCCTTGGCATTAGGTAATCTTATTACTTGTTATTAAGGATAAATAAGAATCTTTGAGTGGTGCAAAGATTGCTGTATTGATTATAAAAAAGTTTTTAAATCTAACATAAATATTAAGGTGAAAAATTTGTAAATCTTGGCTAAAATCAAAAATCTTGTATATCATGCGTTATCCTGCATACAATCCGTCATGGTTTTTACACAACGGTTTCCTCATGAGTCTATACGTCGGCGTATGGATAATGCCGAACTGGGAAAATTTCGTTGTAGATGCTGAACCCCCTTTCCAGCAACATATATTTACAGGCGCCCAAGGGGTACCTTTGTTTGGTTTATACGCAATTCCTCCTAAACCGCGCGGTACTATAGTGGCAACTTATGGAATAACAGGGAGACTTGAAAATCAATATTCCTTACTAATTCTTGCTCGTAAGGCATACGCATGTTCTTATGCAGTCGTTATATTTGATTGGCGCGCGCATGGTAAGTCAATGGAATTATCGCCGACTCTAACTTCAGACGGGTTATACGAGGGTGAGGATTTTGTGAGAATTGCAGAGCAGGCAGCAGCGTTAGGATGTCCAAGTAAGTTTTGGTTCGTTGGGTTTTCATTAGGAGGACAACTAGCACTTTGGTCTGGGAAAGTGGCGCCGGAAATATTGGGTGAAAATACGAATTGCATCAGGGATTCAGATATCGGGGGTGTAGTAGCAGTTTGTCCGTCCTTAGACTCAAACCGCTCATTGAATTATTTAATAAAACATCCTACAGGGAGATACATAGAAAAAGGTATAACGATGCGGTTGAAAGAGTTAGCTCAGGAACTGCATAATCTGCATCCAGAAGCAATTGATGAAGAAGCCATAAAAAGAATTGATAGTATTTGGGCATTTGATAACGAGTTAGTCATTGAGAAACTGGGTTTTCCTTCAGTCGAAGCATATTACGATGCAACAAGTGGTTTACACGTACTACCTGACCTTCGTAAACCAACATTAATTATTTACGCAGAAGATGACCCATTTTTTGACCCAACATTAGTAGAAGATTTGAAAATTGCCTGCGAGCAAAATCCAGTAATTGATTTATTGCTCACCCGTTACGGTGGTCATGTTTTTTACTTCAACAGCAAAAAAGGTCAGGAGCAAGCAGGAGATCCTGACCGTTGGTGGGCGTGGAATCGAGTTCTACAATGGATTGAGAATCAGTAGAAAGTGCTGAGTGCTGAGTGCTGAGTGCTGAGTAATTAATAATACATTTAGCTGTGTATAATTCGTTTTTAGTAATTTATGTACAGTTACAGTATCAATAATTACTTTTGCTATGTTAACGTTTTATACGTAGCTGTATATCCCTGACTGTTTTTTAGCACTCAGTAGAAGCGCATTTTTTATTTGCTTTCATCAATTGAGCGTTTAATATGAGTAGAGTTGAAAAATTTGAAGATTTAATTGCTTGGCAAAAAGCAAGAATTTTAACCAAATCTATTTATAAAGTGACTGGGCAAGGCAAATTTGCTAATGATTTCGGTCTTTGTAAACAGATACAACGAGCATCTGTTTCTATTATGTCAAACATTGCTGAGGGATTCGAGCGAAATCGCCCAGGTAAATTTCATCAATTTCTATCCATAGCTAAATCTTCATGTGCTGAAGTTCGTTCTCAACTTTATGTAGCTCTTGATGCTGGTTATCTTTTGCAGCTAGATTTTGATGAACTTTTAAGTCAGGCAGAAGAAGTTGCTAGGGTGACAGGTGGTTTACGTGCTTCAATTGAACAACGTAAAAATTTACAATCCAGTAAATTACCAAAATAGTAATAAAGGTGGGCACTACCCACCTTAATACTTTTTAGTAATTAACCATTAAATCACAAGCGCTCACTCACTCACTCACTTCCCCTCACTCAGCACTCAGCACTCAACACTCAGCACTCAACACTCAGCACTCAGCACTCAACACTTTTTACTTGTTTTGTTCAAAATGCATGTGGATAGTTTTCGCTTTTTCACCGTTTTTAGCGACTGCGGTCATTACGTAGTCGATTAATTCTTCGGTGAAAGGTATACGCAGGTGGAAAGTTCCATCGGGCTTAAGTTTGACAGATTGACCACCTATTGTTACTGATGAACCTGGTTCGGTTGCACCGTGGATAATTAATTCAGCATCAGCTTCAAACCAAAATTCTTGATGAGGACGACTAAATACGCGCACTATCTGTGACTTTGCAATTGACAACCACTGGTTGTCTGAATTCAGGTAGCCAATTTCTGCCATGTAATCACGGTCACTACCTGGTATTGCTACGAAGCGGTCATCAATTGTTTCCTCACATTCGTATTGCTGTACTAGTTGAGGTGCTTGATAACTTAAATCGGTATCTGTAGTATCGTACAACCTTAATGCTAGTTGCGCGGTGCCTCCTTGGTTTTTAAGTTGTCTGTCTTGTTCCTCTATGTTCCAAGCTACATATGCCCATTTTGGTGTACGAGCGGTAAAGGTTATTTGACTCGTTGTACTTGGTAAGTTGATTGGTGCTGTAGGAGTTGTATCAGCAACAGGTGGTTGAGATACTACGTTTACGTCTGTTTTGTTTCCGTGATTATAGCCTGCGATAGCTGCTGAGACTCCAGCAATTGCTGCACCACCAGCTACAACACCTGGATTAATATTGAATTTTGGTATCGAGGATGGTTGAGTATTTTCTACTTCCACAGCTTCGGCTTGAGTTGTTTCTGCATCGCTGTCGCTAGGCGCCCACCATTGACGATTATCAATAT
Source organism: Calothrix sp. PCC 7716 (assembly GCF_019977735.1). Classification (GTDB taxonomy): domain Bacteria; phylum Cyanobacteriota; class Cyanobacteriia; order Cyanobacteriales; family Nostocaceae; genus Dulcicalothrix. Next base: position 5,328,543 of record NZ_AP025018.1, read on the forward strand.
CACCCGTCAAAATTACATCACTGTTATCTGTACTATCAGTAATAGTGGTATCAAATTGTGGTGTATCATTGCTTGCATTATCAGTATCAACTACCTCAGCTACGTTGAATTCTGGTTCATTGCTTGGTTCTTTTGAACTACTTTCAGGTGTTGCAACATCTTCAACTTCGATTGAGGGTTCAGTCACACTTGGTTGTTCCAATGTTGGTTGAGCTACTTCTGGAACATCAACATCGATTAATGGTACGAACTCCTGTTCGTCGCTATCAACTACTATTTCGTTTGTTTGGTCGGCAGGTTCATTGTTATTATCAACTGCTGCGTCTGTAGCTGCAATGTTTCCAAGCCAGCTTGAACTACTTTCAGGTGTTGCTACATCTTCAACTTCTATTGAGGGTTCAGTCACACTTGGTTGTTCCAATGTTGGTTGAGGTACTTCAGGAACATCAACATTAACTGGTGGTACTAAATTCTGTTCGTCGTTATCAACTACTATTTCGTTTGTTTGGTCGGCAGGTTCGTTGTTATTATCAACTGCTGTGTATGTAGCTGCAATATTTTCAAGCCAGCTTGAACTACTTTCAGGTGTTGCTACATCTTCAACTTCTATTGAGGGTTCAGTCACACTTGGTTGTTCTAATGTTGGTTGAGGTACTTCAGGAACATCAACATTAACTGGTGGTACTAAATCTTGTTCGTCACTATCAACTACTATTTCGTTTGTTTGGTCGGCAGGTTCATTATTATTATTACCGTTAGCAAATCTCGACCACAATCCGGCGCCTGCTGCTACTGCACCACCAGCCAATGCTGCACCACCAGCGATAGTACTTTGCGATGCATCCCGAATACTGTCTAGCCAATTTGAGCCAGTTTGTTGTGTTTCCTGGGAATCATTTTGTGATAGGTCAGGTTCTTCTTGGATAATTTCAGGAGTTTGTATCAATGTGGCAGTTGGTTCTATAGATATAGTCTCAATTATTTCAGAAGAATCTATTTGTAAAGTGGTTTCTACAGGTTGAGTTGGTGGTATTTCTGTTGTTTGTGCCAACGTCAAGTCAGTTTCTGACTCTTGATTATCATTATTATGCTGTTCACGGTTTGCAAATTGTGACCACAATCCGGCGCCTGCGGCTGCTGCACCTCCTGCTACGGCGCCAGCACCTGCTTGCGAAATATTGTCAAGCCAATTTGAACCAGTTTGTGTAGGTTCTTCCTCTGTATCTTCCCATACATCAGGCAATGCCTGTTGGTTTTGCGGTGGAGTTGATAAGTCTACATTTGATACAGTTAATTCAGGTTCTGTACTTACAACATTTGTTGTTTCTACAGGTTCACCTACTGCCACGGCACTACCTGCTGCGTTGAAATTATCTAACCAATTTGAGTTACCCTGAGTTAATTCTCTATCAGGGTTAGGAAGTTCAACATCAATAACAGCTTCTCTTAATGGCGCCTCGACTGATGCTGTTGACTCTAAATCGACTTGTGGTAGGTTAGATTCTTTCTGTGTTTGCATCACAACTGCGGCAGGTTCTCTATCTACAGAAATTTCACTATTGCCATTTGCTTGAGTTTGATGAACATCAATATTTTCTGAAGGTTCTTCAACATTACCATTTGCCAAGCGAGGCCATAATCCAATACCCGTTGCTCCAGCACTTGCTAATGCGGCGCCAGCTGCTAAATTAGTTGCTGTATTATTTGTGCTATCAACTAAATTAGTTGGCTGTTTTGCAAACGAAGTCGGTTGTGGTAAGTTAACGCTATTGTCTGGGGCGCCTGTTATTGGTAATGTAGAAGCTCCTTCGAGTGCCTCAGAGCGTTTATTGCCTTTGCCTAACAACCACCATAAAATACCAGCACCAAGTGCAGCAATTGGAAGCAGTAACCACCAAGGAAAACTGCCAGTTTGGTTATTAGCAGCAGTTGCTTGTAAATTATTACCTGAAGCTACACTAGCTGGGTCACTCGAAGTCGAAGTTGTGCCACTTCCTTGTAAAGCTGCACCCGTTGCATCGGTAGTTGCTGTTTCTGCATTTGCTTGGGTTGTAGCTTCGGTTAAAGGAGTTACAGTCGCATTTGGTGTTGCGGTTGTTGCAGTTACTCCAGATGCTACACTTTGTGCTACAGCCGCAGCTTCTGCGGTTCTTGCTGCTTCTATAGCTTGTGTGCCAGGTTCGGCACTAGCAAAACCAAGAAAACCAGCGACACCAGGGCTGGGATTTTTTTGGTATGCGTAAACTAAAGGTTGTGAGAATGGATATCTTGGGTCATCAGGTAAAGTTTGGTGTAACCTAAGTACACGTAAACCAGGAACCTTCGAGACTTGATTGGCGATTACATAACCAATTCCATCATTACCTAATTGCTTGACCAACTCTGCGGTATCATCGGCACTGAGTTGGGTGGCATTTGCACCTGTAGCAAATTTAGCTGTTTTAAATGCAGGATAGTTGCGAAGTGCTTCACGAGTATCGCTTGATGTGGGACGGTCGATAAATCTAATTTTTCCCTTGCTGCCACCAACTTGCGACCAGTCGGTAATTTCTCCCCGGAACATTCTCGCAAATTGTTGATTGGTAATGTTGCCTTTAAAAGGATTATTTTCACCAACAACAATTGCTATTTTCTCGCGTCGTAAGCGTTTTTGCTCTAAACCTTGTGCTTCTTCTTTTGGTGTTAATCCACGACCAATAGCTGCTAAATCGGTTTTGCCATCAATTACAGATTTTAGCGCTGCATCGGTTCCATTCGTTGCAAGTTCAACCTTGGCGCCTGAAAACTTCTGCTCAAAGCTTTGCTTAAGGCTTTCATTAATTCGAGCCATGCTACTTGAACCATCTACCCTAACTACAGTATTGTTGGCAATACTTGTGGGTAAAGGGAACTCAGGTTCTTTGTTTGCTTCGGTTTGAGCTACCGCGAGTTGAGACACAAACAAAGTTGCTGCTATCGGGGTTCCAGCGAAAGCCAGCAACAAAGCCAAACAGACTATAGGACTATACTTTTTTTGTTTTTGCCACATATGCCGCTTATCATGGTAAAGGTTATAGAAAGCAGGCCAGTTATAATCGCGCTCTGACATGTGCTGCTTTTTAGACGCGCTAATTATACATCGTTATTATCTTGCTCTTAAGTTCTAGTAGATACTTATGCCAGCCGATACTTCGTCTTAACTTTACCTCTTTTTAAAGAGATATAAATGTTGTGTTTATCTTTTTTTACTTATTGAATAAATCTAGCTATGTCAAGCTTTTCAAGCACATATACCCAATCTTATTAATAAAATTAAATAAAAATTCCGATTTTATTTTTGTGTGTACATATATGTACATATAACCATTAAGCTGTGTCAATGCTTACGATTTTTCTTGGGAGATGGCGCCAACAATTCCTTTCACAGCTTGTAAATAATGGGCAGGCGCCAGTAAAATTTGTAACCCACGTTTTCCTGCCGAAACAGAAATAACATCAAAAATTTCAATTAACTCATCTACGAATACTGGATAATCTTTTTTACAAGCTAATGCTGTTACACCACCTCTAATATACCCAGTTAAAGGCTGTACCTCTTTGAGGGAAACTGTTTCCACTTTTCGGTTACTTGAAAGAGGCGCCAGTGCTTTGAGGTCAAGCTGAGTATTACCAGGAATAACAGCTAAAATAATTCCTGTACGATCACCTCTTACTACCAAAGTCTTAAATACCTGTTCGGGTGGTAATCCGATTTTTTGAGCAGCAGTTTCCGCAGATAAATCTTCAATATCAACTTCGTATTCTCGTAACTCGTAAGGTATATTCATACCATCGAGAACACGTACTGCGTTGGTCTTCATATCTAATGAATGTTCACAACTTTTGATGAGTTCTTTTGACTACATCGTTCTTGTAATGCTTTATCAATTAATTTCGCGACTAGCCAAGAAACCGAGCGTTCCTCAACTTTTGCCCATTCCTCTAACTCTTTTTTCAATTCTGGAGGTACATAGGCTACCACTCGCTCTAAATCTGTTTTTCCGCCCATGTTATAGATTTATAGTTTAATATATTGTTTTCTCAAGTATACAACTTACGTGCCAGCTTGTGTTATGCTGTGCCATGCTGTGCTAGCTTAGAATAGTATCATAAGAATAAATGTAATTTTATGAATAATCAAAATGTACTATCAACGATCGGCACACAGCAAGCTCAAAGCCATCAAGGATTAGTATTACTATCTGCTAGAGAATTAGAAAAAATGCGCCGCGTAGGCAAGCTAGCAGCAAATTTACTTAGCCACCTAGAACCAATGGTGCAACCAGGCGTTAGTACAAAAGAATTAAATGACGAAGCAGAGCGCTGGACACAAGAAAACGGCGCCAAAAGCGCACCACTTGGATATGCACCTCCAGGACATCCTCCTTTTCCAGGTTCAATTTGCACGAGTGTAAATGAAGTAATTTGTCACGGAATTCCTAGCGCAAAACATATATTAAAAGATGGGGACATTATTAATATAGATGTAACGCTGATTTTAGATGGCTATCACGGTGATACATCAAGAACGTTTTTAGTAGGCAACCCATCACCAACCGCACGGAAACTAGTGGAAGTTACAAAAGAGTCAATGATGCTGGGTATATCAGAAGTAAAACCCGGCGCCAGAGTTGGAGATATAGGCGCCGCAATTCAAGAATATGCCGAAGCAAATGGATACTCAGTAGTACGAGAAATGGTAGGACACGGTATAGGTAGAAAATTTCATACAGAACCACAAATTCCCCACTTTGGCAGACGAGGTACAGGTCTAAAACTACGTCCGGGAATGGTATTTACAATTGAACCAATGCTCAATCAAGGAAAATGTGATATTAAATTTTTACCCGACCGTTGGACAGTAATTACCAAAGATAGAAAACTCTCCGCACAGTGGGAGCATACAGTAGCTGTCACAGAAGATGGAGTAGAAATTTTAACCCTTCCTTAGAGATTTAATAATAATCAAAATGGTTGGTAGAGACCGGATTAATTCGGTCTCTACGTGGTATCGTTTTTCATATTCGTCAATACATTAGCGGTAAATATGAATCTTAAACAGCTAAGGGAAAAGCATCAGCTTAGAACAGTAGATGTTGCCAGTGTTGTAGGAGTTGGTGAGTCAACTGTTCGCAACTGGGAAAAAGGCAGAACTATTCCAACTCTCAGTGTCTACCAAACGGAAAAGCTCTTAAGCTTGTACAAGTGTAGCTTTGAGGAGTTTAAAATGGCTGTGGATGAGTCACAAAAGTTAGCGCTCGTGTAGATGAACTAGCTAGCACTCAGCCAACACCGGATGTATTCAGTCTCTACATGCATTTAATTTTGAATAAAGAACAGCTGCTAGCTAGCTATTAACATGTTTTTTGATTTCTTCTAGCTTTTGTAAGTCTCGCTGAACATCAATATTATCAACTTTAATATCTCTTACAGAACGGCGTAAACGTTGCTGTTGCAAAAATCGCACTTCCTGCTCAAGCTGCTCCTGACCTTGCCGAAAAAATTCTCTAGAACTGAAAGGGTAAAGACCTGGTGTAATTCGCTGAATTTGAGAAGGAGTAAGATTACCTATATTCGGCGCCGTTTGAGCAATAGCATTAGATTGAGCTAGCAACGATGAAAATCCTGCAATTGCAAGTACACGAACAATTTTCATTATTTATACCTCCTATTTAATAATACATTCCAAAAAATTATAAATTTATTAATCAACCTTGAGAGAGATATACTATTTAATTCACCCAGTCGGGTGAGTGTATTACTATAATTAGCACGTAAACGTGATGAAGTAAGTTTAAAAATAAGTTATTAAATTTAGATTAATAAATATTTGATGTACATGTAGAGACGTAACATGTTACGTCTCTACATCTGATTTTATTGACTGTGGAGTTGCCACTGGTTTATATGATTAATTATGATGAGTTATTTAAGTAAATATTTTTGTCTGTATTCTTATTATGTCATTTTCTGCAAAACTAGACCAATCTATACTAACGGCTCGTGCGGTGGCAGCATCAATAAGTGTTGCCTCTAGTCACGGCATTGATGTTGATGACCCTGATGTACTTGCTTCGGCGTATTCGGTGCGAGTGCATCTGCGACCTGCGCCAATTGTTGCACGAGTTAGTACAATTACTCCTATACTGCGTTCGCCAATAGACTCATGGCTGACACGTGAAATTAAAGTCGCCCAATTTCTAGCTTCAGTCGGCGCCCCAGTGGTTGCACCCAGCGACTTTTTACCAGCCAAGCCGTATTATTGTGATGGAGTGACAATGACCTTTTGGCATTATGTACAACCTATCGCTAATATTGTGCCAGATGCTGCAATGGTTGGAGGAATGCTTGCTGAATTGCACACTGCTCTACGTAAATATCCCGATGATTTACCGCTTTTAGTGGCGCCATTAAACGATATTCCACGTGGACTTCTTCGGCTTGAGCAAATTGGCAATATTATATCTCAAAGTGACTTAACACTTTTACAAGAAACTTACAATCATCTGCAACCTCAGTTATCAAATCCAAATGCATCGCTACAGCCACTGCACGGAGATGCCCATGCTTTAAATTTAATTCCTACTGCAAAAGGGTGGGTATGGAACGATTTTGAAGACACCTGCATGGGGCCTATTGCGTGGGATTGGATGAATCTTAACGAAAAGGGTAGGGTAGCTTATGGAGATGCCCCTGACCCTGAGATAGTGGAACTATATAGTCAGGTGCGAAAACTTCATGCAATCGTTTGGGTATATGCTATGCTGCCAGAGTTTTCCGACTGGCTTGAATCTGCCAATACCCTACTTAATGAATTGAAAAATAGAATGAAAAAAAGTTAAGTACAAATATGCCACGCACACAAACAGAAAATGAACGCATTCGACGCGCGACTACCGAGCAAATTCTGAAGGCAACAATGAATATGTTCATCGAAAAAGGCTACCACTCAACGTCTATTGATGATGTAGCAAAGCGAGCTGAAATTTCTAAGGGATTGCTATATCACTATTTTAAAGGAAAAGAAGACCTTCTTGCTGCACTAGTTAAAATACGGCTCAACGATATATTAGTAGTTATGAATACAGCAGCAGCAAAAGAAACTCCTGCCGAACAAATAAAGTATATTGCTCTTGGCGCCCTCGAAGATGTCCGGCGCCAGCCTGAAGTGTTTAGATTTTACCTTAACCTGTTCACTCAACCAAAACTTGACCCCGTTGTTGCCAAATACAGCAAAATGTTAATGGATGAACAAGCTCGCCAATTTGAAGTTCAAACAGAAATGTTTAAGAAGCTTGGAGTACAAAATCCACGACAGCGTTCACTTTATTTTTCCTCGACGCTTCAAGGCATAATGCTAATGTTTTCAACTTATCCTGAAAATTTTCCACTCGAAGAAGTTAAAGCTCAGGTGATTGAGGAGTTTTGCTGTTTATGAGGGAGATTCATATTGAAATTATTATAACACTAATTCGCGAAGCGTTTAAAGATTTTGAAGAATGCAATGCATCAAATTTATTCTCTGTGAACTCTCGTGGTCTCTGTAGTAAAAATAATTACTAAGAGCATTAACTACCAGTAGAACAATAATATTTTTCTCCTACTTTCCAAAGCTTTAGGGCAATAATGAGAAAGACAATACCAGCCATTGGAGAAAGGTAACAAAACCATAAAGGTACTGATATATCTTTCCCAAGTACTGCAACTAGAGGAAAATAGCTGACGCAGCCCAGTGGTATAATAAATGTGAAGAATTGTTGAAACCATTTACTATAAATTCCTAGAGGATATTGAGCAGTTTCCACACCTCCATAAGTAAGAACGTTCATAATTTCCAGAGACTCAATAGTCCAAAATGTTAGCGTTGCCTGTATAATTACAATGCCTAGAAATAATGCAACTGAGCCAATAAATGAGGCGCCTAAAAGCCATATTGTCTGTAAATTTAATTTGACATTCAGAGTTGTGAGCGACCAGACCATAACGACGAACCCTTGGAGAAATCGTCCAATTCGCTTCAAAGTAAATTCTGTACCTAAAAGTTGAAGTATAGTGCTGCGAGGACGAAGCAGCAAACGGTCAAAATCACCATTTTTTATAAATCGCCACATTGAGTCAAACCCTCTTCCAAGAGCATCGGCAGTGGCAAAAGATATGTTAATTACTCCGTAAAATAAAGCAACTTCTGGTAATTGCCATGTACCAATACTATTAAAACGAGCAAAAAGTGCCCAAATGCCAAAGAAATCTATTACAGTTATTAGTAGATGTCCAACAAGTTGAAGGAAGAAAGACGCTTTGTACTGCAATTGCGATTTAAATGATATAGAAATATATCGTTTGTAAAGGTAAAAAGTATTCATAGTCATCCCCCTTGAATTATCAGCTTTTTTACACCACGGTTGACTAGTAGGCGCCCAAGAATAATAAAAACCAAAATCCAGAAAGCTTGATGTAGCAATACACTAGGTAGCGAATTAAATGGAAGATTACCAGTAAAAAGGCGAAAAGGTTTATCAACTAGTCCAGAAAATGGAAGTGCATTGAGCAAAGGTTTTAGCCATTCAGGGAAAAGTGGCAGAGGCACAATCATACCAGAAAAAACAATAATAAGAGGGGGAAGGAAATTATTAACTCCATCGCCGGAAATTGTCCACATCATTGATACTGTGAAAAGCATTGTTAATGCAGATGAGAGAAGAATGGCGCCAATAAAAGAGATTACAAAGGCAATGAAAGCAGCAAACGATGGTGAAAATGTAAGCGACCACTGCCCAATTCCAACAAGGGGAAATACAAACGCTGTTATACATAGTAGAGGAACAGCACGGAGAATAATAGGCGCCGTGCGAAGTGCCAGTGCGCGAGTTAACCAGAAATTGTAAAGGTCTGTGGGTCGAAGTAAGTCGTATCCTACGGCGCCGGAACGTATTAATTCTTGAATGTCTTTATCTCCACCCCAAGGAACTACTGCAAATAAAAATGCTTGTCCTAACCATATATATGCTACGGTTTCACGAAAAGTTATAGGTTGAGCAGAAGTGGTATGGGTGAAGAATGCTTCTAAGACCATGACTTTTACAAAACCCCAAAAAAACTGGGTTGCAACTCCTGCTAGAGCAGCTGTACGGTATTGAAGTAGGAGTGCAAACCTAGCAATAAACAGTGACCAGTAAGCGTTCATTCTAGAAACCGGGTTTCTTTATGGATAAATTGTAATGCAAACAAGATTTGTCTGCGACAATGAATGCGTAGAAACCCGGTTTCTTAAGATTCTGCATTTGCATATAGTTCAGCAACTATTTCCTCAATTGGTGGATTTTCTACAAAAAGGTCTTCTACTTCGTGCTTTGAGGTAACATGAGCAATTAGAGATGCAGCAGATATTTTGATTGGGTCGAAGGCAAGTGTTACGGTGCGACCTTCTTTAGAGATAATACTAACCCCTTCTTGCTGAAACAAAAAATCATCATTTGCCAGATGTATTTTTAAGTAACGACGTGAGGAAACTTGAGAACGAAGCTTTGCTAAGGAACCATCACAAAGAATCTCACCTCCACCTATAATAATTACCCGTTCGCATAGTGCTTCGATATCATCCATGTCGTGGGTGGTGAGGATGGTAGTTACTTGATGCGCTTTATTAAGAGTTTTTATAAATTTTCTCACGGCAAGCTTTGAAACTGCATCAAGTCCTATAGTCGGTTCATCAAGAAAAAGAATATCAGGTCTGTGAAGCATTGCTGCGGCAAAGTCACACCGCATCCTTTGACCAAGACTTAATTGCCTGACGGGAGTATTAAGAAAACTTTCAAGCGCAAGCAAATCTATCATTTCATCGCGCGTCTTTGTATATTCTAAATTTGGAACACGATAAATATCTCGAAGCAAATCGAAAGACTCAATAACTGGTAAGTCCCACCATAACTGTGTTCGCTGACCAAACACAACTCCAATACGACCCACATGTTTAATTCTATCTTTCCAAGGAGTTCGACCGTTAATTATACATTTTCCACTGGTAGGTACTAAAATACCACTTAGAATTTTAATTGTAGTTGATTTTCCGGCGCCATTTGGACCAATGTAACCAACAAGTTCCCCTTGCTCAAGCGAGAAGGAAACACCCTTCAATGCATAAACTTCCTTGGTTTTGCGCTGCACAAACCCTCGTATAGAACTAAGCACTCCAGAGGTACGTTCGGATACGAAGAAGCTTTTCTTAAGGTCTTCGACAAATATGTGAGACATATACGTTTGTTGTTTTTTGTTGGGTTCCGCATTCGCTACACCCAACCTACATATGCTACATATATATGTTACATGTTACATGTTGAGTTTATACCTCAAAAGGATTCAACAACTGTAAGCCTTCGATCCATTGAAAGTCTTTAATGTTTCGCGTAACTAGCTTTAAATTATGCATCAACGCAGTCCCCGCAATTATGGCATCCCCTAAGCTCATGCGTCGTATCTGACGTAACATAACTGCTTGGTCTAGTACGGGTTGGGAAATAGGGATAACCAACGATACTGAGAAAAATTCTTCAAGAAACTGTTTTTCTACTACGGTCAGACGATGATAGCCTAATGTTTCAACATAACTTAAAGATGAAACAGCAGGCTCGTTTTCTGCAATAAACTCACGTAACCAAGCATTCTCTGCCTGAGTAGCATAAATAATAATATTACTATCTAAAAGCATCATTCATTTCGACCTGGAAGTTCCCGATCTTGTCGCATATCTTGCTGCCAAACTACTGGATCAATTCCTGCAAAAGCTTGTGCTTCTGCCAGCTTTTCCAAGGCTGCTGCCATCCGTTGTCCACGCCCCTTTGTCTGTTGCACTGGCTCTTCTTCCAAAATAGTGACTAACACTTGCACCGGGCTATTGTTTCCCAAATTGCCCCGCGCTTCCTCTGCCCATTCCAACGAGTCGCCCCTTAAGGTTGCTCTAAACGTCTGTAGCATAACTTTGCCGTACTGTTGCTTCTTTAAATTTATTATAACTGTACTAAATCTGGAACGCTATTAGTATTAATTTTAGAATAATCGCTTATCGCTTGGTGCGACTAATACTTCTTGTTTTATTTGTTGGGTTTCCGCGCTAACGTTGCCAACTTACGTTATACGTCGAGTTCCTAGTATTGCTAATGCGACACCCGCAAGTATTACCACTGCGCTTACTAATTCTAATGGTAATGGGACTTCTTTAAATATTAGATATCCAAGTAGACTGGCACCTATTGGTTCAAACAATTTTACATGTGTACTATAATTGGTGACATGACACGTGTGGCCCAGTTAAAGCTTGTGTGTCCGATTAATTGCGGAATCAGTGCCATTCCTGTGATTTACGTGGTGTCAAACTTGTAGCATTGCTCTACAACTTATTGAAAACAAAGCTTGTGATGTGTTAATGCTTCGGTATAACATGGCGCATCGTAAAATAGAAGATGATGTTCTACCTGCTGCTTATTCATCCGAAATTCCCGTAGTGGTATTTACTTGTACACGTTGGGGTTCATTACTTGCAGGACATCCCAACTGGCACTCCTTACCAGCAACTGCTGCTGACTGTTACCGTTATGCTTTACATAATCAAGCAGTTAACCTTGCTTTAACCGCTCCGCAATCAGTTTCTCAATTAGAAGAAAATCTTTCTGTGTTGAATGCACCTAAATTATCTACTCAAAAAGTACAACAGTGGCAATCATATGCCGCCCTCATTTATGGAACTGGACAAGATGCATTCGATACTCAATGGATTTAATTAGGTTTGTATTGTAAGAACATTGGCGCCTCAAAACTTGATTACTTCGTGCGAACCACTAGTTTATTTTTCTTGGTATTCTTTAGGCGTAATTCCTGTGAGTAACTGAAACTGCAATCCTGATATCTTAGTGACTTGTCACTGCAATTAGTTTATGTTAGTTTATGCTTTTTACTGGTGTTAATAACCCTAAATTTGCTAATGCTTTTGTTGCTATTTCTGACACATAACAATTTTCCGAATCTAAAGCATCAATCCAAACTTGACGTAATCTAGGACGATTTAGTTCAAGAAGTGAATCAACAGCAGGTATTTTTACATAATCATCTTCATCTTGAAGTAATGTTATTAAGGCATCAACAGCTTCCTCTGCATTATAATGCTTAAGTTGCCTAGCAACTTCTTGCCTAGGTCGTCTTGAACGTTTTTCACGGTTAACTTCATCAATGAGACAATTAAGAATTTCAGAGCTTTGATACTCACCTAACGCAGATAGTGCATCCGCACGCACTTCCTCATCATTATCGTTTTTAACTAAATTAATTAGATAGGGTATCGCACAGCTATCTTGAATTTCTCCTAAATTACAAGCCGCAGTTGACCGTACTCCTGGCTCTGAGTCCGACAACAAGGGAAGTATAATTTCTAGAGAATTACTTGGCTTTAATGTACCTATTTTATCCAACGCTAATTCCCTAATTTCAGAATTTGGGTTTTTCAAATCTTCTAAAATAACTGACATTTCATTTAACATAGATTTCCTCAAATTTATGAAAAATTATTAATTATGATTAAAATTTCTTCGGGTAGTTGTCCTTCTATAAGAACTTCTCCATTTTTCTCCATGTCATCTCTAACTGCCTGAGCGCGCTTGCTAATTTTACGTTTTTGCTGTAACATGACGTTCTCAACGGATTCAGGAGTATACACCTTTATTTTACCTTCACTTTCTAGATGCTTAATGGTATCCCAGCTAACTTTTATGATAATCCTCTTTTTGGTAAAAAATATAGCACCCCGATTTCCTGGCATTTTTATTCTTTCTGAGAAAGATATATATCTGCTAGTTTGATAACTTTCTTTTTTACTAACATGTTCCCAAGGAGTTTGGATATCTGCTTCTTCTGCTTGTTTACTATCTATTTCAAGCCCTAGAGAACCACCTCTGTATTCATCGTCACCACGAAAGATATAACGAGAAGCAGAATTATCAGCTTGTTTTACTTCTACGTTTGGGTTCATTATGTCACTTTTGTCTTCATGACTGGTCATATTGGATTAGTTGCTTTGTTCCATATAAATTTTGTTAACTACCATAGTCCTCTAAAAGCTGTTCTACTTATATCCATTAAGTTACAAAAGTTTATCACCAATGTCTATGCTGCACGGCGAGTACCTAGTATTGCTAATGCGACACCTATGAGAATTACCACTGCGCTTACTAATTCTAATGGTTTAGGAACTTCTTTAAATATTAGATATCCAAGTAGACTGGCGCCTATTGGTTCAAATAATAGTACAAGTGTCACTATAATTGGTGACATCACACGTGTGGCCCAGTTAAAGCTTGTGTGTCCGATTAATTGCGGAATCAGTGCCATTAATGCGATGTAAAAATACACTTGGCTTGGATAATTAATATAGCTGGCGCCTACAAAAAAAGGTACAGGTAAAAGTACTAAAGCTGAAGTTGTATAAGCGACTGTGATGTATTTACTTATACTTAATCCTCTTCGTTGTGATTCTCTGCCAAGTAGCAGGTAAAAACTCGCTGCCCATGATGCTACTAAAGCTAAAAAGTTACCTAACAATGGTTGACTAGATGTATCTATACTTGAACTGCTTAAACTAATCGTAATTCCCCCAGCAAGGGCAATGCCAATGCCTAATAAAGTCAGGAAAGTTGGTTTTTCTTTCAACCAAAGCCAAGATATAAATGTTACCCAAATAGGATTAGTAGTAACTAACGTAGTAGAAGCAGTAATAGAAGTATAAGTTAATGAAGTAATCCAAGTCGCAAAATGTAAAGCTAGACAAAACCCGGCGCCTACTGCATAGTAAAAAGCAGTATAATTCAAATCTGCCTGTTGCTGTAATTCCTGTGATTTACGCGGTGTCAAACTTGTAAGCAGCAAAATTAGCGATGCAAGACTCAAGCGAGAAGCAGCTATTACCAAGCTAAACCCGACGTTGTACACGGACGCAGACTCAAATGCTAGTCGGATAAATATAGCAGAAGTAGAGACAGCAAGTACACCAAGAGTTAATACTAAAGCAATCTTCCAAGTTGGAACCATATTTTACCATCGCACTGCTGTATAATTTTAGCTTAAGTAGAAAAATATATTACTAAACATACGAAACACTATGAATAATGCATTTCAGCAATTCGTACTCTACCTTGTTGATTCTCCCTTGAAAAAACTGATTTGGAAAAGATGGTACAACCTACTTACATCAAATGTGGCGAACAATAAAATAACTTTTATGAATTATGGGTATGTGGATTTAGAACAGGATATCAAGCCATTATTGAGTGATTATGAACAGGAAGAGCTTTATAGCGCTCAACTTTATCATCATGTTGCTAATGCTATTTCAATAAATGGATTAGATGTTCTGGAAGTCGGATGTGGACGTGGAGGTGGTTCTTCATATATTACCCGCTACTTACATCCCAAAACAATGACAGGAGTTGATTTTTCTGAACGTAATATTAAATTTTGCCAAAAAAATCATGTTATTCCACAGCTAAATTTTTGCATAGGGGATGCAGAATCATTAGAGTTTGCGGATTGTTCGTTTGATGCTGTCGTCAACGTTGAATCATCACATTGCTATGCTTCGATTGAAAATTTCTTTTCTGGAGTTTATAGAGTTCTTCGTCCCAATGGTCACTTTTTGTTCGCTGACTTTCGCTCAAAAGACGAAATTGATAATATAAAAGGTTTGTTACAATCATCTGGGTTTAAAATTTTAAAGTATGAGATAATTACGGATAATGTTGTTAAAGCTATGGATTTAGATAATGAAAGAAAATTAACATTAATTAAGCAAAATGGTTCCAAGTATTTACAAGAACTATTAAGTTGGTTTGCTGGATGTCAAGAAAGTCCTATTTATAAAGCACTCAAAAATCGAGATGTTGAATACTTTTGCTATGTTTTACAAAAGTAACATCCTAACTGGCATTCCTCACTACCAACTGCCGCAGACTGTTACCCTTATTTATGGAACTGGGCAAGATGCATTCGATATACAGTGGATTGAATTGAGGTTTTTTAGCAACCACCAACATCAACATCCACAGAAAATCTTTCTCAACCCACCTCAACAACTCAAACACAATTCATTAAAGCACAAGAATGAGTAAAAGGTGTGGGTTGGCGAACCCACATGACTTTTCAGCTAAAAGGCGCCTGAACAAAGAACAGCGGATATGTGGGCAGATAAGGAGTCAAGCATGAAAGAAGCTGGTAGAACTTTCACCTACATCTTTCTTTTAGTTCAATAGTTCTTAAGTACAATCTCTTGATAAAATAGTAACATAGAAACAAGTCTATAGTTACACTTGGTTGGTGAACGCAAATAAACAACAGTGCAAATAGCACCAAGCATGTGTTAAGTAAATTGAAGCTAATAAGAGCATATTAAAGTTTGATTGAGCAATACAAAGTAAAGGTAAAAAGGACTGGCGCCGTATTACCGTTAGAAAATGAGAATTATCTCATGAAATTTTCATATATATCTCATAAATAAAAGTATATATTAATACTTATGTTGAGCAGAAGCTCAATAAAGCCTAGTTTTAAATGATACTAAGCGCTTAGTTGTGTAACCCTAATTTGTGGAGAATAAATATGGCGACAATAGTTGGTAACGATAGTGACAATCGCTTAAGAGGAACATCTACTGCAGATACAATTCGTGGAAGAGATGGAAATGACATTCTTGAAGGACTTGGAGGCATTGACACTCTTTTAGGTGGTAAAGGTGATGATTATCTTTTTGGTGGTGCGGGTGCTGATATATTGTCTGGTGATGGAGAAACATCTGCAACGAGCCAACCTGAGAAGGGAAGTGACATTCTTGTAGGTGGTTCTGCTTCTGACATCTTATATGCTTGGGGAGACGATATTTTGGTGGGAGGAGGTTCCAACCAATATAATGCTCAGTTGCTTACTGACTTACAAAATGACCCCTTCGCTACTGTTATTACGGCAGATAAGCAAGCAGATACTTTCGTTGCTGTCAACAAAGATGGGGTTGGCTATTCCTTGACTATTGCTGATTATGAAGTTGGTATAGACAAGATTGACCTAAGTGACTTTGGAGTTTCGGGTGTTGCTGACTTTGCTGACATCCAAGACAAAGGAAGTTACTTTGAAGCCAAGACTTCTGAGGTTGGTGGTGCAGAACTTGTACTACGAATTAATGTTGACCCAGCGTCTTTAACTTACATCGCTTAATGTAAACTTTGTAGAGACCGTGAATTTCCGGTCTCTACATTCGAGTATTGTTCAGGTTGCCGTGTTTGATAGTGCCAAAATGGTGTTGAGGAAAAAACTATGAATGTACCCACCATACAAATCGGAGAGACAACTATTCATGCACTAGAGTTACCGAAGTTGTTAAATCGCTATCAGATTATGCCACAGGTTTGGCGTGGTGTTGTAATCGATCAAGCGATTGCTGATATTTCTTGTACAGAGTCGGAATGTGCGCTTGCAATTCAAGAGTTTGAACGACGTTATCATATTGCATCGGTGGAAGCAAAACAAGCTTGGTTGCAAAATCATGGTATGAGTTTGGAGGAGATGGAAGAGTTAGCGATTCGCAATTGGAAAATATATCAATTTAAAAAAGAAAACTTTAGCCATAAGGTTGATTCTTATTTTTTAAAAGTTAAAGCAAATTATGACCGAGCAGTTTATTCGTTGATTCGCTTAAAAGACAGTGGATTAGCTTTTGAAATTTATTTTAGACTTCAAGGTTCGGAACAGTCATTTGCTGAATTAGCGCGCGAATTTTCTGAAGGTCTTGAGGCTTATACTGGTGGTGTAATAGGTCCTGTGACATTGGCACAAACTCATCCACATCTAGCAAGAATATTAACCGCTAGTAAACCCGGTCAACTTTGGGCGCCTAATCAGATCGAAGGTTATTTTGTTATTGTTCGCTTGGAACAATTTTTACCTGCACGGTTGGATGATATAATGCAACGCAAATTGCTTGATGAATTATTCGATATGTGGGTTAATGAGCAAGTTAGAAGTACTTATAAAAGCAATTAAAAGCAATTTTAATTTAGTGAAAGGATTATAGTAATGACTTCGGGCATAATAATGTCTACACAAGCTGATAGTATCTTAGAATTTCTTGCTGGCATTTCACCTTTTGATCGCCTGCCAAAAAACGTATTAATAACATTAGCCACGCAAGTAGAGTTATTACGCTATCGCATTGGACAGGTAATATTAAATCGGGAGGTCATGCCAGAATATGTGAGCATTGTTTATCAAGGTCAAGCACGTCTTTTAGGTTATGACCCACGCAATCAGAAAGCTAACACTCTAAAATTGCTTACTTCGGGAGAAATGTTTGGTTGGGTTAGTTATCTGCGAGAGATACCTTGCGAAACAGTCATTGCTTCCACAGAAGTTATTTGTTTAAATATAGATAGTCAATATTTTAACAATTTAATTGAGCAGAATTCAGTTTTGTTTAATGAACTAAATAGTTCCGCTGCATTAATCGAAGTGTATGATTTATTAGGAGAGGAATTAAGTAGGCAAGCAGATGCAGAAACAGATTTGGTAAAACTAGCTCAAAATCTGATTGAAAATAATCAACTAAAAATTAAAACAGGACACAAATTTTCTGCTCAAAAATTAAATTCAGAATATTTATGGTTAGTTAGCAGTAGCTCACAGAAAGAATTTGTGATTGCAAGTCGTTTTGAATGTAGGGATACAACATCAAAAATTTCTACTAGAGGAAATTTACGCTTGTTAGGTGTACGTCATGATGCGATAAATATGATTTCTAAATTTACTCCATCAGCATCGACATCTATAGATGTAACCAATGTTCCTTACGCACCGGATGTTAATCACTCAGCATTGCAACCTTTAGAGGATGAAAATAACCCCAAAAATTATCCTTATGTAAAAGGTAGAGGTAAAGAAGAAGCTACTTTAGCTTGTTTCCAAATGTTGAGTAAGTTTTTTAATATCCCTTTCCGTCGGGATATGTTAAAGAAAATTATTGCAAAGCAAATGGGTAGTTTCTCGCTACAATTTTGCGCTGCGGTTGCGGAGTTGATGGGTTTAACGACTCAAATGGTGAAGGTTCCGGCAACTGCGGTAGGTAAATTCCAACCTCCGGTGATGATTGCTTATCAAGATAGTTTTGCAATTATTTATAAAAGTAATGTCAATGAATTAGTCATCGCAATTCCAGAAATTGGTGTAGTACATCGCAAAATTATTGATTTTATCGATACTTGGGGAAGTGAAGGAACTGTTTTACTACTACAACCAACCAAAAATACTCCCCAATCTCACTTTAGCTTGCGATGGTTTATACCCGCACTGCAACGCTATCGCAAAGTTTTAATCGAAGTTCTAATTGCTTCGATGGTAGTACAAATATTTGGGCTAGTCAACCCTCTAGCAACGCAAGTAATTATTGATAAAGTAATTGTTGGAAATAGCCCGGATAGTTTAGAAGTATTTGGAATATTCTTGCTTGTTGTTGCAGTTGTTGAAGCTGTATTAACTGCAATCCGCACGCAATTATTTGTAGATACTACCAATCGAATCGATTTATCTCTAGGTACGGAGGTTATTAATCATCTACTGCGGTTGCCATTATCTTACTTTGAACGTCGTCCGGTAGGGGAATTAGCAACTAGGGTACACGAACTAGAAAATATTCGCTCTTTTTTAACAGGTACAGCTTTGACTGTTGTGATGGATGCAATATTTTCTATCATTTACATCTTAGTGATGTTGATGTACAGTCCAATATTAACAGTTGTTGCATTAGCTACTATACCCCTGTTTGCTTTACTTAACTTGATGGTATCACCAATTATTCGCCGACAGTTAAATCATAAAGCTGAATGTAATAGCGATACCCATTCTTATCTTGTGGAAATTATGGGAGGTATGCAAACAGTCAAAGCGCAAAACTTGGAAATGCGAGCGCGTTGGAAATGGCAAGAGAAATATGCACGTTATATTAGCGCTGGATTTAAAATTATCTCAACACAAACTACAGCAAGCTCTATCAGTAGTTTTTTAAATAAATTCTCAAATTTATTAGTCTTGTGGGTTGGAGCTTTTTTGGTACTCAATCAACAATTAACTTTAGGACAATTAATTGCCTTTCGGATTTTGGGAGGATATGTCACGACTCCCTTATTACGTTTAGTTCAACTATGGCAAAATTTTCAAGAAACGGCATTGTCTTTACAGCGACTCAGCGATATTTTAGATACACCTCAAGAAACTCAAAGTGATGCTCAAAATATATTAATGCCTACGATTGTAGGTAATGTTTGCTACGATAACCTTTCCTTTAGCTTTAAACATGGAGGTACTTTACAATTATGTAATATTAACCTCAAAATACTCGCAGGCTCTTTTGTTGGAATAGTTGGACAAAGTGGTTCGGGTAAGAGTACCTTATTGAAATTACTACCTCGACTTTATGAACCCCAAGCTGGACAAATATCTATAGATGGTTACGATATTAGCAAGGTGGAATTGTATTCTTTACGAAGTCAAATTGGTGTGGTTCTCCAAGACACCCTATTATTTGAGGGTACTATTCGCGATAACATTGCTCTTGCCTATCCTGATGCTAGTGATGATGAAATTATTGCAGCAGCAAAAGTTGCATTTGCTCATGATTTTATTATGAACTTACCTCAAGGCTACAATACCAAAGTTGGGGAACGTGGTTCGAGTTTATCTGGTGGACAGAGACAGAGAGTCGCAATCGCGCGAACGGTACTACAAAATCCACAGATTTTGATATTAGATGAAGCAACCAGTGCATTAGACTATAATGCAGAAGCCCAAGTTTGTCGCAATTTAGCCGAAGCTTTTAAAGATAAAACAGTATTTTTTATTACTCATCGTCTGACAACAATACGTAACGCGGACATGATTTTAATGATGGATGCTGGTGTAATTGTCGAGCAAGGTACGCACGATGATTTAATGTCTCGGCAAGGTTATTACTACTGTCTTTATAAACAGCAAGACGCACAAATTTAAAATAAATTATGGCTATTCAAACCAACTTTGACAAACCTATATTATTAGAACAATCTCCTATTTGGTCGCGATTAATTGCTTGGAGTATATTTGGAATTACAGTTTTTTCAATTGTCTGGGCTTCGGTTTTTCAAATCGAAGAATCAGTTCCCGCTGCTGGTAAACTAGAACCGAAAAGCACCGTACAAGAAGTTCAAGCACCTGTTGGTGGTGTGGTTAAAGAAATTCATGTAAAAGAAGGCAAAGCTGTTCAAAAAGGTGAGATACTAATTAGTTTAGAGCAAACTTCTTCTCAAGCACAATTGCTTGCTCTCAAGCAAACTCGTCGCGCGCTTTTACAACAAAGAAATGCTCTTCAACAAGAAACTAATTTTTATCGAATTCGCTTGCAAGAATCGTTATATTCGTCAGGTGTAATTCAAAACAATACCCAACTAACAATCAAACCAGAATTATCTTTTTTAATGAAAAGTCGAGCTACATATGTCAGCGAAAATCAATTATATCGCAGTCAATTGAATGGTGAAATTTTAGTTAATTTAACATCCGAACAGAAATTACGACTACAAAATCGACAAATTGATTTATCTTCTCGGATAGAAGATGCTAAATTAACAACAGGACAAGTAAAACAAGAACTCTTACAAATACAAGCACAGCTAAGTAGTGCTAAAGAACTTTTGACAATCAATCAAGGTATTTTAAATAGATTTAAACCTTTGGCAAAAATTGGGGCAATTTCCCAAATTCAATATTTAAAACAGCAGCAGGATGTTAGCACAAAACTGGCTGAAGCTACTCGCTTAACTAAAGAAGAACAAAAACTCCAGTTAGAACTAACTCGAACGAACCAAAAATTACGCGGTACGGTAGCAGCATCACAAGAAGATTTGCTATTACGAATTACCAATAATGATAAAAATATCGCTGAAATCGATACTCAAGTATCCAAAGTAATTTTAGAGAATCAAAAACGTATCTATGAGTTGAATAGTCAAATTAGCGAGATAGATAGTAAACTAATTCAAGCTCAAGAAACTTTAAAATATCAAAAAATTATTGCCCCAATATCAGGCTCAATTTTTGAGCTAAAAGCAAAATCTCCTGGGTTTGTTGCAAATTCTAGCGAACCAATCTTAAAAATTGTTCCAAAAGATAACTTAATTGCCAAAGTCTATATTACCAACCGAGATATTGGTTTTATTCGTAATGGTAAAAAAGTAGATGTGAGAATAGATTCGTTTCCCTTCCAAGAATATGGTGATGTTAAAGGCGAATTAATTGAGATAGGTTCTGATGCTTTACCTCCAGACCAACTATATCCTTACTGGCGCTTTCCTGCAAAAGTTCGCTTAGATAGACAAGCTTTATTAATTCATAACCGCCAAGTTATGTTGCAGTCAGGAATGTCAATTAACGCTAATATTAAATTACGAAAAAGAAGCGTGATAAGTATTTTTACAGATTTTATTTTTAAAAAAGCAGAAAGCTTAAAATTTGTACGTTGATGTACATGTTGAAAGGGCTGGCAGTGCCCACTCTACTAATAAAGAAGCTTTTTATGTAAGAAAATTAATGCGCGCGACCATAGGCGCCAGAAGAATAGCAACACATTGCTAGCTGCATAAAGTTTGTTTATCATATTTATCTCTTGCCGCTTCTACTGCATCAAAATTTTGATTTGACCAATCACATAATGATTTGAGTACCTCATTTAAGCTTTCTCCCAATGGCGTTAAAGAATACTCTACTATTGGTGGAACTACTGGATAGGCTTTTCTGCTCACCAACCCATTGCGTTCTAAATCTCGCAAGCTTTTCGTTAGCATTCGCTGAGAAATATTACCGATTTCGCGTTGTAATTCCCCGTAGCGTTTCGTCCCTTTTGAGAGTACGTACAAAACTGCCACAACCCATTTATCGGCAACCAATTCGAGCGTTT
This sequence comes from Calothrix sp. PCC 7716, assembly GCF_019977735.1. Classification (GTDB taxonomy): domain Bacteria; phylum Cyanobacteriota; class Cyanobacteriia; order Cyanobacteriales; family Nostocaceae; genus Dulcicalothrix. Next base: position 5,350,564 of record NZ_AP025018.1, read on the forward strand.
GTCGTAAGAAAGGATGGTTATCTAGCACATTTGAAGATATATTTACCTTCGACTCTCCACTCATTCAATCTCCCCCATACATACATTTTTGTATGTATAGCAGTTTTTTGTTCGTACTTGTCAATCTTAAACAATGATTTGATAATTAAATCAATGCAAAGCTATATTTTTAAAGCTATTGAGGTTTTTTATGAGCGAACGCAATCTTTTTTCATCGGTTCAGCTTGGTGAACACCGTCTGGCAAATCGGATAGTGATGGCTCCCATGACGCGGTTGCGAGCTGTGAGTTCAATACCGAATGCAATAATGGCAGAGTATTACCGTCAACGAGCATCTGCTGGACTAATAATCACGGAATGCACAATGGTGGCGCCCATGAGCAATGGATACATCAACTGTCCGGGTATTTATTCGCCTGAGCAAGTAGCAGGCTGGCAACAGGTGACTGATGCTGTCCATGAAGCTGGTGGCAAAATTTTTCTACAACTTTGGCATTCCGGTCGGATTTCTCATCCTGCGCTACTCAATGGGGAGTTGCCTGTAGCACCCAGCGCGATAGCACCTGTGGGAACGCTACATACCCCAGTCGGAAAAGTCACAATGGAAACTCCGCGCGCGCTAGAAACCGAGGAAATAGCTGGTATTATTGAGCAATTTCGTCAAGCTGCAAAAAACGCGATGCAAGCAGGATTTGATGGTGTGGAGCTACATGGAGCATTTGGTTATTTAATCGACCAATTCCTACAAGATGGCTCCAATCAACGAACTGACCGCTATGGAGGTTCGATTGAAAATCGCGCTCGCTTTCTTTTAGAAGTTGTGGAAGCCGTTTGTCAAGTATGGGGTGGAGGGCAAGTTGGAATTAAGCTATCTCCTAGCAATACGTTTTACGGAATACGTGATTCCAATCCTGTCGCAACGTTCAGCTATGTAATCCAACAACTCAATCAATTCAATCTGGCTTATATCCATTTAATGGAGCCAAATGAAGACGACATCAAAACAGAAAATGTGATCAAATCGGTGCTAAAAACCTTTCGTCCCTTCTATTCTGGCTTAATTATCACAAACGGAAATTACGACAAAAGCAAAGGCAATCAAGTTCTTTTGAGCAACGAAGCTGATTTAGTTTCCTTTGGCAGACCCTTTATTGCAAACCCCGATTTACCCCATCGGTTTGTGCTTGATGCACCTTTGAACGAGGTAAATTTTGCAACTATTTATGGTAAAGGCAATCAAGATTTAGAACAAGGGTACACAGATTATCCTCTTCTAGCAAGATAACTCTCGCCACATCCCCGTCATGTAGTAAGTGTCACTAATTTTGATGGGGCAATATTTTCTAAAACCGTGACGTTCGTAGAACGAAATATTGCGAGCATTAGAAGAAACAAGATAACAAGGAAGTCGATTTTCATCTGCGTAATCGAGGACGGGTATAATTAAATCTTGACCGATACCCTTTCCCCGCGCGGATGGTTTTAAGCCAAGAAAAAACACTTCACAATGACTTTGCTGTGGTTCGTGATTACCAACTTGTTCTATTAGATGTTGAAAACGTTGAGCGGATTCTTCTCCAGCAAGCTTGGTAAGAGTTGGAGAATACGTTCGCGTTGCTCACCCATAACTATCAACCACATTGGTTTCCAAACAGCGCAACCAGTATCATCAGTAACATTAACCCTCACTAAAGTAAATGGGCATTTATACATTTGTTCTTCTTTAGTCCCCCTCATTAACATATGGTGCCAAGCGTCAAGGGTTACTGTGAATTGACGACCTTTCTTGGTAATACTTTGGATTTGTGTTGTTTTGTCGGGTGGGTGCCAAGTCTGTTCATTAGCCAGGTCAAAGCGTTCGCCAAATTTTTTTGGACACCCACGTTTCTTGTCTTCTTGTTGTGCAGGTGGCGCAGAGTAAAAAATTCGATTACTACGAACTCTGGCAATTACAACCAAGTTTTTGTGTTTGGACGCATCAAATAGGAATGAGCGTTGACTATAAATACTATCCGCAACTAGTATAGATAGCTCTACAGGAGAAGCAGCACCGTTTGAGTTACTAGCTAAAGCATCAATTAAATCAATAATACTATCACTGTATGACTTAAATAATTTACATAAATGTTGTCGGAAAGAACGGAATTGCGCTATTAATTGATTATGATTTATCATTTCCATAGCTCATCAGTAGATTTAGTACATAGTTCGCCTTAATAATACTATGTATTGAGAGACTGATAGCTATTTTTATAACTGCACTCAGTACTATTGTTCGTATTAGGTCATATTAATGTTCAGCGAAATTAATAAAATAAACTGAGAAGCATAAATAAGAATAATTGGAATGGTACTCATAACATTAGTACGTAAGCAAAGTTTTTTGTCCAAATTTATCGTGAATAATGTACCAATACGAATTATGGTGCCTAATGCCGATTTCAGGGATATATAGTAAAATTATCCGAAAGACTAATATTTATTTTTATGACAACTTTCACAATAGAGAAATCATTATTTATTAATGTATCAAAAAACGTACTTTTTGATGCACTGACAAGCTGAGACAAAATTGTTCAATACTATCCCTTAAAAGAAGTTACATCAACATGGAAAGTAGGTAGTGAGATTATCCTTAAGGGGAGTAATGGTAACGAAGATTTTACAGATTACGGGAAAATTGAAATCTTGGCGCCTAATGAAAAATTTCAATATACCTACTGGAGTGATAATCATGGAACAGAGAGGACACCAGAAAACCATTTGACTATATGTTATACGCTTCATCAAGCTGAGAATAGAACAAATCTCAAATTAGAACACAAAAATTTGAAGTCCGAGAAAATGTATTTAGAAATGCTCAACGTTTGGGATTTTTTACTATCTAACCTCAAAAACTTTCTGGAAGCATAATCAAAAATGACATTCAAGCGTTTAGTCCTGATAATTCTTACTATAGGAGCCGTTGCATTATTGACTCTGAATTTACTGAGTAGTTTTTTAGAGCCTCAATTTCAAAGCCGTTTAGAGCTTTATCAAACTGATATTACTCTCCAAGCGCAAGAGTGGAAACTATCAGGTAAGAATGAAACCGTTTTTAAACAGTTACAAGCTGCTATTATTGGCGATAAACCCTTGGAAACTGCCATACAGAGATATCAAGGGGTGCGAAATGAAGTTAAAACGACTTTAAAACAAGTTAAACAAAATTTAGAACAAGCGAAACAATTATCAACACAATCGCCTTTACATAAAGAAAGTGACTCTTTGGAGCTACTTGCAAAGATTCGCGAACAAGAATACTTACTTTCCGAATTAGATTTGCGCTTGGGTATTTTACAAGCAAAACTTGGGCAAGTTGATGCTGCAAAACAAACTTGGAAACAAGTGCAGCAAAATCAAGATACCAATTCTAAATTAAAGTTAACTGCTGCTTTACTAACGGAATTATGGAACCAACCCTCAACTCTCGAATCTACGGCGCCGGAGTTGATAAAAGAGAATCTAGATAGTTGGTTTCGCGATACTACCCTTCTACTACTATATCAATCGCAACAGTCAAAGCAAGAACTTTCTGCTTTACAAGCAGCACAACAATCACGTGCGAAACAAGCTTTATATAAATTAGCTATGGTTACTGGCATACCAGAACTGGGATCTATTATTGGTTTGGGATTACTGCTATTGTTAATTGGACAACGCTTAATTAAAGGAAAAGATTCTTTATTCGCGCAAAACGCTGATTTAGCTTGGACTACACCTTGGGATGTCGAAACCATTTTACAAGTGCTAGTCGTCGGTTTTTTCTTTATGGGGCAAATAGTAGTACCCATACTACTACAAATGCTTCCCGCTTCTCATCCTGCAACGAACGTTAGAATCCAAGCGCTTGATGTTCTAATTAGTTATGTTCTTTTAGCCCTAGCTGCACTTTCTGTACTGTTTTTCTCCCTTAAACCCTTTACCCCTCTTCCCGAAAACTGGTTTCGCTTCCGCTTATTGGACTCATGGTTCTTTTGGGGACTGGGCGGTTATTGCGTCGCGTTACCGATTGTAGCAATTATTTCATATATAAATCAGCAAATATGGAGAGGGCAAGGTGGGAGTAATCCTTTACTACAAATAATCTTAGAGAGTCGAGACAACGTGGCTTTGAGCATATTTTTCTTAACGGCAGGTATAATGGCGCCTGTTTTCGAGGAAATTTTTTTTCGAGGGTTTTTGTTACCTTCTTTGACCCGTTACATGTCCGTATGGTCGGCAATTATTATTAGTAGTTTTTTATTTGCCATCGTTCACTTCAACTTATCAGAGGTTCTGCGTCTAACAGCATTAGGGATAGTTTTAGGCATTGTTTACACTCGCTCGCGCAACCTGCTTGCCCCAATGTTACTTCACAACTTATGGAATAGCGCCACTTTAGCCACTTTATTCGTCTTTGGTAGTAGATAATAATAGTGTAAAGACTATCGATTATAGGGCTTACTCGTTCATAGAGACTACTTATTTTTCTTTAATTAGCGGCAACTTCTGCAAGCGAAACCTTACCAGCAATCATTAATTCTTTGGCTGTGTCAATTCTTTGTTTAATTACATATTGATGCGGTGCCAAACCAGTAGATTGTTTAAACAGAGTAGCAAAATAATTAGGGCTAACCTGAGCTATTGTTGCTAATTCCACCAAAGTTAGTTCTTCATTAATATGGGCTTTAATATATTCTAAAACTTGTTTCAACTTTGTTTTAGGCAAACCAGCAGTTATAATCTGAATGGGTTTGCGCGCGCAGTAGTGCCGTAATAAATGCGCTGTCAGCGTTGTCACTAGGGAATCTATATATAATCTTTCCCCGAAGAAGGAAACTTCTAATTCGTTTTTCAAGGCAATCCCCAGACTATGGAGCAACGCATCTTGCAAAGCGAATTGGGGCAACAGTTCCACATGCTCTATCATTATTTCTTTTGCCTGTCGCTCTAAAATTACTGGGTCTAAGCATAACGCCAAATACGAGTGTTCTTTATCCCAACAAGCACTGGAAATTGTTTTTGCTGGGACAATAATTACATCTTCAATTCTCATTCGTGCTTCCTGAAAATATCCCTCAGTTACCTGCTCTACATGGGTATTCGGCAAAACATGCGTATTGATTAAAATTAAATGCTGTTGGCTTGTATTTTTGGATAGCTCTGCGGGTTGGTGGTGAAAGTGTAACAATTCAACCCCTTGAGACAAAGTAGAGTGTAGCAAAAGCTTGGCACCCAAAGCTTTCATCTCGTCTTCGCTAGTACAATCAATACTTTGAATTTCAGGGTTAGATGACATCAACCGACCAGAAAAAATTTTTGATTACTTTATTATTATCGTAATCCTCATGATAAGTAGGCGCCAATCTTAAATCTTTCTTGCTCCCACCTCTGTGTCTCTTCACTGCGTTCGAGGGCAAGCCTTTTGTATCTCGGTGGTAGAAAAGACGCTAGTTCGGCTATTAAAGGTAATAAGTTATGTAATACTATACTACAAAATCGACCAAGAAGTATTTATGTATTATTTTATTAAATATTGCTGTGCCCAAAGCACGGCTTGAATGCGGTCGCGAACTCCTAATTCCCGTAGAATTTGATTAATATAGCCTTTTACAGTTCCTTCTGTAATATATAGTGTTCGAGCAATTTCTTGATTATTTTTGCCTTGCCCTACTAATCGTAAAACTTCTAACTGGCGCCTGCTCAAATGGGTTAAACATTCTGGCTCAGAGCTAGGTGTTACCGTTGGCTTTAGTTGAGCAAATACCTTGGGGGCAATTGTTGGACCAAGTTGGCTATATCCCTGATTTACGGAACGAATGGCTGCTGCTATTTGTTCGGATGGGGTACGCTTGAGTAAATAACCCAAAGCACCGGCTTGTAATGATTGATACACGTATTCGTCGTTTTCAAAGGTTGTTAAAACCAGAATCCGAATCCAGGGATAACGTTGGTGTATCTGACGAGTTGCCACTACACCATCGGTTTGAGGCATTCGCACATCCATTAAAATAACATCAGGTTGGAGTGTTTGAGCAAGTTCGATTGCAATTTGCCCATCTTGAGCTTGTCCCACGACTTCAAAATCTGGTTCTGCCAGCAGCAAGTCGGTCAACCCTTGCAAAAATAAAGCTTGGTCGTCAACTAGTAGAAGTTTAATCATAAGCTTTACGCTTGGGGCAGAATAATTTGAAGTTTGGTTCCTTGGCTACAACCGCTAGAAATAGAGAATTTTCCACCTAATAGTTGCACCCGTTCTCCAATTCCTTTAATTCCAAATCCTTTTTGAGGCTGAGTAACGTCAAATCCTTGACCATCATCTCGCAATTCTAAAACGATGCCATCAGTTGTAACCTCACCCCTCAACCAAATTTGTGAAGCTTGAGCATGGCTTTGAATATTCATTAAACCTTCTTTGAAAATACAGTAAATTTGATGGCTCGTTTGTAAAGGTAATGATGGCAAGTTGATATCCCACTGCATTCGCCAAGTTTGATGCTGCTTCATTTGCTCTATCAATGTCATCAAAGCTTGATTCAAATCAAACTGCGGTTGACGCATTGTTTGCAGTGCTTGATCAATTTCTCCAATACATTGATTTGCTAGAGTTTTGGCTGTGTCTATTGCTTGGTAAACTTTCTCAAAATTGCGATGGCGCCATTTTTGAGCTACTGCTAACTGCATATCTAGATTTGTGAGAGTGTGACCAATTGAGTCGTGTAAATCACGAGCAATGCGTGCGCGCTCTAAATCAGCAGCAAGTTGCTCAACCTGTTGTGCTAAAAGTTCCGCACGATAACGACTTTTTTGTTCCGCTAAAATTGCAAAAATCGCCAGAATTACAAACGCACTTCCCCCTAAATAACTCTCTAGGTCACTTAAGGCTAATTGAATTGGTTGACGAAAATCAATACCCAAACTGTTTAGCATTCGGAGATTATAGGGTAACGCCCAGTACTCGCTAATGAAATAAATCGAACCAAACAATGCCGCATTAAAGATAACCTGCCTTTGGCTTAATAAAAAGCAACTTTTTGCGATATATAAATACAGAAAAAGTTCTAAATCAACTCCCAGCGCAATTCCAGTTATCGAAAGTAACATTCCAACACAGACGTACATCCAACGTTGAACCAAACAACGCTGTGAAGGTAGCACAAAGCTTAATAGAGCAAAAATACTAATAAAAGCGATTGGTCTAAGGGCAAAAGCTAGGGGAAGACCGAACCAGCCGTTTAACCCGTTGGCTAAAATGTAAACTGCAATCAGTGTCCATTCGATGCTGAACAACAACCGATGTGCCGAACGGATGGATAAATCAGGATGTAAAATGTTAAGCTTTGCGTGAATCGCTGTCATTGCGACCACCAATAAATTAAGGATTGCCCTCAGTTTATCAAAATAATCTTGACTTTGAGTACATAACCCAGGTTATATTTTTTTACTAACCATAGAGACTATAAGCTTTACAGGAGCGGATGTTAGGGTTAGCTTATGAATCTAGGAGATAATTATGAGCAAAGATTTACTAACCTTGCCACATCCTGATGAACGTACTGTTATGGAGGGTTACAGCCAAAATCCTTTGGATTTTTTTAAGAACTGTGCGCGTGAGTTTGGAGAAATTGTCCCAGTTCAATTAGAAGATGACCTAATTTGCTTACTGACAAACCCTGAGCATATTACGGAAGTTTTGAAGAACCGTGTCTTATTTGTCAAAGGTAAGGATTTGCAAATACTACATAGATTTCTTGGCAATGGATTAATTACAAGCGAGGGAGATTTTTGGCAACGGCAGCGACGGCTAACCCAGCCTGTATTTCATCAGCAACGTATCGAAGATTATGGCGCCGTGATGGTGGAGTATACTGCACGGATATTGCAAACGTGGCGTGAGGATGAGGTTCGGGATGTATATAATGACATGATGCGCCTCACATTTAACATTGTGATGAAAACCCTTTTTGACCAGGACATGACGGATAATGAGGCGAATCAAATTCTTTATTCTGTAGAAGAAGCAATGAATTGGTATGAAACTCAATCTGTGACAAACTATGCAGATCAAGGGGAATTGACACCCGCCGATATTCGGTATCAAAGCGCAATGGAGCAACTAGATCAAGCAATGTATGCCATGATTCAGCAACGTCGCGAACAAGGTGAGATGAAACGTGATCTACTCTCGATGTTAATGCAAGTGCAAGACGCAGACGACGGCAGCAAAATGAGCGACCTTCAATTACGAGATGAAGCTGCATCCTTAATAACGGCAGGACATGAAACCACATCAAATACACTATCTTGGACGTGGATGCTACTCGCACAGCATCCACAAGTTCGAGAAAAACTGACTCAAGAGTTAAAAACAGTTCTTGATGGGCGCCTTCCTACGCTTGAGGATTTACCGAGCCTAGTTTACACCACCATGATTATTAAAGAGTCAATGCGACTATATCCTGCTGTCACCGATTTGAGTCGAGAAGCAACCCAAGATTGTGAAATTGGTGGCTACTTTATTCCAAAAGGTTGCACGCTGATAATGAGTCAGTGGGTCATGCACCGAGACCCCCGCTATTTTGAAGACCCTGAAGTTTTTATTCCAGAGCGCTGGGAAAACGACATCGAAAAGCAAATTCCCCGTGGTGTTTACTTCCCGTTTGGTGATGGCCCGCGTTTCTGTATCGGTAAAAGTTTTGCAATGATGGAAGCAGTGTTGATATTGGCAACAATTGCTCAAAAATGGAAGCTAGAACTGGCGCCGGATTGTAAGATTGAACTTCAGCCTTCCATTACCTTACGCCCCAAACACGGTATTAAAGTGATACTGAAGCAAGTATAGGCAAAGATAGCCCAAACATTTCAAATTATTATGCCCTTGTTCATTAATTGGTAGGACAATTAGGGATTATTGATTGTATAAACCATAGCTTGACTTAATGTGCCATTGTTGGCTAACTCTTTCTAGATAAAGTATGCTTCCAAAATCATGGGCGCCTGGAGAATAGACGTATATCTGTATTATTGCTTGCGAAAAATTGGGGGAAAATCCCGGTCGAGTCAGTCTGTTAAAGCTACGATATGGATAATTTTTATTTACATTACATTGATTATATTCTGCTTCAGAAATTAGAGTGAGTTGATGGTTCTCCACCAATGATGTTAATAAACATCTTTGATTGTTGATTGACACCCAATCATTGTAAGTTTCTTTTTGCAAGTTATATGAACCTTGGAAAAAAGAGCCACAAGGCGATAATTTCGGAAAAAAGATGTTATCAAAATAAAAGTTTTTTCTTTCTCTATCTTTAAATACAATCTCAATAGATGTTTCAATTAAAAATTCTCCTTCCATACCATAAGTTTTATCTTTAATTACAGTCGATAAAACTTCTATCTCATGTTGCAATCTCATATTTTTATTTAAAGTAAACGCAATATTACCGTTTATTATAGCAACAAAATATAAAGTCAGTATGCATTTATTTTAAATACATACAGTATGTATGCCAATTTAGAAAGACTGTATAAACCTGAACTTACATTTAGATTGTACACGTATTTTATATCGTGATTACTTCGATTCGATTTTACTTACCGAAATATAGAGAAGCCATTTTGGGCTAGATAAGTTGAGGTTAGTTCATGATGGAAATGAGCGTAGAGACGGTCTTATAAAACGTCTCTATTTTGTTTTTTCTAATCTTTTTCTTTATAATTGGTACTTTTTCCTCAAAACTGGGTAATCTAAGTTTGGTAGAAAGCAATAATTGTTATAACAAAAACTAACCGTGAAGAAAAAACCTGATTTATATCAATTTACCGCTAGATTTGGCTGTGGCTTCCTATTTGGCATTTTCGCTGGTACCAGCTGCTTTTTTGTCTTTGGCGCCAATACTATGGCAGCTTTATTTTGGGGATGGATTTTTGTCTCGCTGATATTTGGTTTACTGTCAGTAATCTTTGGTGAGCGTTTTTGGACAAAAATATTTCGCTGGTTTGTTTAGCTGTATTATTAACTCATTAGTAAATCAAATTTCAATATAATACTTGAAAACTTTATGAATTTGCAAATTCGATTATCAAAGCCTGAAGATTTAGATAATATTTTAAAACTGCAAGCAGATTCTCTCAGAGCGTTATCACCATGCTACAATTCAAGTCAAGTTGAATCTTTGATAAGAAGTCAGGGATTAGCTCGGCGTAATTCGGATGAAATTGTATTTGTAGCAGAGCAGAATTCCGAGATAGTAGGCTTTTCGTGCTTGATTTCAAATGATTCTCGGATTGGCGGTATATTTGTACATCCCAATTTTATCCGTCAAGGTATTGGAACAGATTTACTTGATGCTATTGAAAAAGTAGCCATCAAGAATCAATGCAAAGTAATTGACGTAACATCATCTTTAGCAGCAGTCAAATTTTATCAAGCTAACGGTTATCAAACAATCCGTGAATCAGGCTTTTTTTCTGAAGCAGCAGTTTGGGTACCTTGCGTAAATTTATCAAAGAAATTAGCCGAGCAAACTGAATTAGAGGATTTGTGTCTCTGGTTGAAAAGAATTTTCTTCTTTTAACTGAATATATCTGGAGACTTAGCGAAGGTAGCTATAGTTGATTTAATGGCAAGTTTGCAACGCGATGTAATGGTCGAATGAAATAATCGTAATTTGTAATTTTCATAAGATTAGGATATTTTTTGCGTTTTTAGGCAAGACAAATAATTTAGCAAGTTAGTATATTTTCAATAGAAGTTTTTTGAGAAGTAATATGGACAAATATTTAATTCCGATATCCACGTTATTTATTGGATTAAACGGTATTATTGCTATTATGCTTTCATATATTGTTGCAGCAGAGCGGACAAAAACAAGAATTTGGCATGGAGAGTCAAAAGAGGATATATTAAAGCAACCAGATGCGCTTGCAAATCCAAATGCATGGGCAGCTTTTGTGGAAGATATGACTCAAAATTTTCTGTCATCGGCAACAATTGATGATGGAGCTTTACAACGAAAAGTTCGCGCTCATGCTAATTTTACAGAATACGTACCTTTGGCATTACTTTTCATCATTGCACTTGAGTTAATGCACTCAAACATTTGGCTACTCTGGCTTTTAGGAGTAAGTTTGACTGTAGCCAGAATAGCTCACGCTTGGGGTTTAATCAATACTTATGGTTCTTCTCCTGGACGAGCTTTTGGCTTTTTTCTCACCTGGTTTGTTTACATTTTTGGCAGCTTAGGTTGTATATACTATGCTTTACTCAGTCTACTTTATAACTAATTATGATTTCATTCGATAACCTCCTCATGAGGCATTGGAGTATTACTTACTATGCTTGATGAGAAAAGAGTACTCTTTCGAGGACTAATCAAACATTGTTCTCTATCGTATTTTGAGTATATAAATCACAAACGAGAGTAGTCAAGCAATGAGTCGGCAATCGAGAATTGGAACCTATGAATGGTGCGAACAGAACAATGGGCAGCTTAACCGAAGTGAAAAGTTTGAACTAGTACGAATGTTAATTCGTTCTCAGTTAGAAAATTTGTTAGAAAAGTTAGCATACAATTCCGGGATGAAGAGCGAGCGTTTTTTACGAATTGATGCCAATGCCATTACACTACCAGATTCCAAAATTGCACTTGAAGCAGAGTTACTAGCAAAGAATAGTTTTACCGATGCACAACTCAATCATGGCTACCGTACCTATTTTTGGGGTTCATTGCTCGGTCAAGCAGGCTTATTGCAGCCAGACTCTGAACTGCTTTTTGTTGGTAGTATCCTGCATGATTTAGGACTTTCTCAACTACATATTAAGCAAGCTTGCACTTGTTGTTTTTCAATAAACGGCGCCAGACTAGCACATCAGTTTGCAATTTTACAGGGTTGGGATGCTCATCGTGCTAAAACGCTCTATGAGACGATATCTCTACATCTGAACCCAATCGTCGATGTGGCAATTGATGGAGTTGAAGCTAAACTGTTGAAAGATGGGGCAACGATGGATGTGATTGGTGTGCGCTTTCATTGTCTCCCAAGCGGCGCCATTCAGACAGTTCACGCTCAATTTCCTAGAATCGGATTTCGAGAAGAGATTTTGGCATCTATTAATAATGTTCCCCATGCTCAAGATTCACGCCCTCAATTTCTCAGTCGAGGATTTAGTATTCTTGCTGCGAGAAATCCTCTGGATAGGAGAAAATTTAACTCCATCAGTCAAACCAGAAGGTGAAGTTCTTGTAATATTTGTAGCATTTTAGTTATATTATAATCAAGTATGGCTTCAACCTTCCAGAATACGAAAATCAAATGAAGAACAGCCTTATTTTATACTCAGGTGGCATGGATTCCACGGTGCTTCTTTACGACAAAAGAGAGGAAATAGCTCTTGCTGTGAGTTTTAATTATGGAAGCAAGCATAATGAACGTGAATTATATTTTGCTTCGTTGAACACAAAAAAGTTAGGTATTGAACACGTCAAGTTAGATTTGAGTGACATAATCGGGAGACATTTTTCATCGCATCTGCTCAAAACAGGTGGAGAAATACCTGATGGGCATTATCAAGAACCGATTATGAAGCAAACAGTAGTACCATTCAGAAATGGAATTATGCTTTCCATTGCTGTAGGATTAGCCGAAAGTCGGGGATTAAAAAAGATTTACTTAGCAAATCATTTTGGAGACCACGCTATTTACCCTGATTGTACATCTGCCTTCATCGAGCCGTTTAAAGAAGCAGCAAAAGCAGGTACATACGAGAAAATAGAAATTGTTTCTCCTTATGTTTCAATAACTAAACGTGACATAGCTTTAATTGGGAAAGACCTTAATGTTCCGTTTAAATATACCTGGAGTTGCTATAAGGGTAAAGAACATCACTGCGGTAAATGCGGAACTTGTGTTGAAAGAATAGAGGCTTTGGAAGGTTTTGATGAAACTGTTTATGCTTGAAGACTTATAATTGCCTATGCTATAATCCATATTGTTGAAATCCTGAGTAGTAAACAGTTGCGAAAAGGAACTATGGAATTTATCACACCTAAAGTAAAAATCTGCTGCATAAGCAGTGTAGAAGAAGCCAAATTAGCTATAAAATACGGCGCCTCAGCAATTGGTCTTGTCTCAGAAATGCCTTCGGGACCAGGTGTTATCTCTGAAGAACTAGCATCCAAGATAGCTACGACCATACCAGCAAACATTGCCTCATTCCTGTTAACTAGTAAGCAAAATGCTTTAGATATCATCGAACAGCAGCGATACGTCGGCGCCAACACATTACAAATAGTAGACCGTTTAACACACGGGAATTATAAAGACCTACGTGAAGCATTGCCAGGTATTAATTTAGTACAAGTGATTCATGTAAATGATAAAGAATCTATTTCTGAAGCTTTGAGAGTGGCGCCGGATGTTGACGCTATTTTACTTGACTCCGGCAACCAAAACCTACCAATTAAATTACTTGGGGGAACAGGACGCGCGCATGATTGGTCAATTAGTCGTCGTATAGTTGAACTTGTAAACAAGCCTGTTTTTCTCGCTGGTGGTTTGAACCCAGAAAATGTACGTGGCGCCGTTGAACAAGTTAGACCACATGGACTAGATATTTGTAGTGGTGTGCGTACTAATAATAAGCTCGATGAACGTAAATTAGAAGCATTTTTTGAGCAAGTAGATAGTTTTAGGTAATAACCCAGCGCTACCAACAATTACAAGCTTATCTACCAACTCTGGAAACTTTAGTCTTTATAATAAAACTAATCTAAAAAATAGATTTACCAAATATATGAGCAACACAGTCAGCTATAAGTAACAAGCCAAGGGACACTAAAATAAATTTCATTATTTTTGGAAACCATTTAGTTACTGATTGATGAATTCTTTGTAATAAAGTTGCAGCATTATTACGAAATATCAAATAAATTATCAGTAAGACAATTAAAGGCAAAACAAAAATTAAGTTGTAAAAAGCGATAACGGTCATTAGCTGTGGTAGTTCAAGGTTTTCACGGGTAATTCTTTCTATCGCAGCTAAATATGGTAATGCAGTTGGCGCCTCTAAAAATGCGATGGTTGCCCCTAGAATAAATGCACTACCTGGTGACAGTGATTTGGGACGTTTTGCTTGTGGTTGGTTCAAAAACTTGTTGAGGTTACAACCCAAGAAAATAAGTGCGGTGCCAATCAAGAATTGTAGTACATATATTACATCACCTAATTGTGTAAATATATGCCGAAAAACTTGAGAGATTCCGAAGCTGAGTAAAACTCCGGCAACCCAACTTGCTGTAAAATCTCCAGCGATAAACGTAATAGCGCGAGCAACAGGCTTTGGTGTACTTAATAAATAAATTTGTACTGCCATTGCATTTGGATTAATGCTATCAACCAAGGCAATTGTCGCAATTGAAATCAGCAGGTTAATCATTACATCTTCCTTAAAGCTTGTTCATTAAAAGTTATTTAGCAAAATTCAACTTTCAAGCTTTACATAAATTTCTGTCGGATGTGATTGTGCCCATTCTATATCCCACGGGGTAAATCCCAAACTTTGGTACAAGGAAGCAGCGACTTCATTTTCCTTACGATAACTTGTTGCAATTATCTCAACATTGGGATGTAACTTTAGGCGCCGAATTATCTCTATCATAGTTGCTCGTCCATAACCCTGACGTTGATATTTATAATCAATCATCAGACGCATTATAAATCCAACACCACCTACATCAATTTCATACATGATAAACCCAAGCATTGGCGCCTGTGGTTGTTCATAACCACATACGCTAGCATCATAAACGGCAAAAGGAAAGAGGTTAGTATCAACATACGCTTCTGCAAGAGATTGTGCATTTGTCGCAACTAAACTTTTCTGCGAATTATCGACTTGGAGGTTAAGACATTCTTTGAGATTATCGCGCGTTATTTTACGCAAATGAACTTTTACCATGAATGTGCTTGTCCATTTCTATTACTACCAAGTTGCAATCAATTGTTCAATTTCAGCTTGTGCTTCGTTGATTCCTTGCTTTTGTCTATTATCTCCTAAATCTAAACCATTTGCATGAATAAATTTAATATTTGTCACACCAATAAACTCGAACGCTCGACGTAAAGCAGGTCAAAACAAAGTGCGTATTCTTGCATCAAAGATAAATAAATAACCATATAGCCAGTTACTTTTGATTTGTAAAAAATGGTATTTACGTAGAGACCGTATTAATCTAGGTTGTGGTCTCTACAATCTAAATTTTCACGAATATTTAGGAATGCTATTTGAGTCTTGAGGTACAGCAGCCAGCTGTGTCAAAATTAGAGCGCAGGCAAAATTTGGAATTAAATACACTTCGAGCAGTTGTTAATGCTTTGGGTGGAACTATAGAAGTTATTGTCAGGATATAAAACGACATACATTCTGTATGAAGAAATATCATCACGAGGCGCCCAAAGTCAACACCCTAGTTCATACCCCTCGTTTCACACAAATTGGCGGGTAGAGACCGTATTAACCCGGTCTCTACAAGGTCTGGAATGACGTATTCATTGTCGCAGACAAATCGTTGTCATGATGGGTGCCACCCTCGAATCGCCAGCAGTATCATAAGAGGATTGGGTTGGGAGATTAAATTTACAAATTAACGGCGCTCATATGGATAGCAGGATAACGTTCACCGGCGGCTACACCTTTGGGTGCAACTGCATCAATTTGCGCTAACTCATTTTGTGTTAATACAATTTCAGTTGCTGCTATATTCTCTTCCAAATTTTTAAGGCGTGTAGTTCCAGGGATTGGTACAATGTCATTACCCTGTGATAACAACCAAGCTAACGCAAGCTGACTAGGAGTAACATTTTTCTGAGATGCTATTTTTTTAACTTCCTCAACTAATTCCAAATTTTTGTAGAAGTTCTCTCCTTGAAAACGAGGAGAAATACGGCGAAAATCATCGGGAGCAAAATCATCTGGACTTTTAATGGCGCCTGAAAGAAACCCTCTTCCCAACGGGCTATATGCAACAAACCCAATCCCCAATTCTCGTGTCGTTGCTAAAATATCATCTTCGGGTTCACGACTCCACAATGAGTACTCCGTCTCCAACGCACTAATTGGATGCACTGCATGTGCTTTACGAATTGTTGCAGAATTTGCTTCTGACATACCCAAATACCGGACTTTACCCTGTTGCACTAACTCTGCCATTGCGCCAATAGTTTCTTCTATAGGCACCGTCGGGTCAACTCGATGCTGATAATACAAATCTATTACATCAACTCCCAGACGTTGTAGCGAAGCATCGCAAGCTTGGCGGACATACTCTGGTTTGCCACTCACTCCTAAAAAACCACCATCTTCACTGCGAACATTACCAAACTTAGTTGCCACAATTACTTTATCTCGATAATCTTTAATTGCTCGACCAACTAATCGCTCATTGGTAAACGGTCCATACATATCTGCTGTATCCAACATCGTTACACCCAAATCAAGCGCGCGGTGAATCGTATTAATTGAATCTTGTTCCGAAGCGGCGCCGTAAAATTCAGACATACCCATACAACCAAGTCCCAATTCCGAAACTGTTAATCCTTGATTGCCTAGTTTGCGAGTTTTCATAAAATTCTCCCTGGTGTTTATTTTTTGGACTAAATAGTACAATGAAAGTCAAAAAAGAAAATGGACGAAATGGTACAATGAGCAATAAAAAATTATGCAGCTTTTTTTAAAGCTTTGGCGCCAATCATTATTAGCATTGTCGTTTCTAAACGCCTTAGTAGCTCAGGTTCGTTTCGCACCTTAGCTTGTAATTGAAGACCGAGAGCAAAAGCATAAAGGTCTTCAGCCATAGCACGAGGGTCAATATTTGAGTCAATTAAACCTTCATGTTTAGCATCCCGTAGCGCTTGCTCTATATAGCGAGTAATTCGCCCAAACAAACGCTGTATTTGAAGACGCATATCCTCATCAATCAAACTTAACTCAGCCCCAGCAAGCATATACGGACAACCAGGAACTTTTCCGGTTTCATCAGCAAGAGAGCGCATTCCATTTTCCACATAGGCACAGAAATTTGCCAAGCGTTCCAAAGGTGGAAGTAGTGCTGAGAACATTCGGTTATATTCAGGTGCAATCTTTTGCCAGTGCGCTTCGTAAGCTGCCACAGCCAGTTCACTTTTATTTTTAAAAAAGTGATAGAAGCTACTCTTACTAATTTTTCCAGCCTTACAGATATCGTCAACGGTAACGTTTCCGTAACTGCTTGCCCAAATAAGTTTAAGTGCTATATCTAGTAGTCTCTGGCGTGTGGCATGTTGTTTGTTCATAACAGTAGTATATCGGACTATTTCGTCCAGTATTAATCCTTCTTAAGAAAGAGATCGTCATACAGCAGATTTCAGGTATATGAGGTACACAAATAATGCCCAAAACCTTGTAGAGACGCGACATGTCGCGTCTCTACATGTACCGCATTAACACAAAATCTGCTGTATAAAGCTTAAGATTTTACTTTTAGTGGTCTAGCAAATTCGATAACGTTGCCGCTGTTAACCCCAGAAGCCAAAATATAATATTTAACTTCCTCTGTGTTCTCCGTGTCTCTGTGGTAAAAAATAGACTTATTGTCAAACAGGCTTTCCGGCCTGTTCCACAAGATAGAAAATAAAGCTTGACATGTTAACTAATCTAAGGTAATACTAAAAACAAGTAGTAAATTAATTTTTGATTATGTTTACCAAGCGCCTACCTCTACAAGTAACTTCTAGCCATCTACTAGGGCTAGGGCTACTACTATGCCTTGGTTAAGTATTTGCACATTTAAATATTAAATGATTTTTGTAATCCTTGTAGAGACGCGATGAATCGCGTCTCTACATCCAAAATTTATGTTATCAACATTGGAGCTATTTATGCCATTGAATCTATCGCTTAAGGTATTGTTGCGACTAATTACGGGTTGCCAGGTTTGGTTTTGGTGGCAATCTGTCAGCCCTATTTTTACAAAACTCGCCACAATATCTTGTCATTACAGAAATTATCGAAAAAGGAATTCACGATGTTAACTAATCCTACGTCTAAATATCGTCCGTTTGCTCCTGTTAACTTACCTGACCGCGCGTGGGTTAACCAAACAATTACCAAAAGTCCAATTTGGTTGAGTACCGACTTACGCGATAGTAACCAAGCGTTGATTGAACCAATGGATATTACCCGCAAGTTGCGTTTGTTCAATCTGTTGATACGCATAGGTTTTAAAGAAATCGAAGTTGGGTTTCCTTCTGCTTCACAGACTGAGTTTGATTTTATTCGACATCTCATAGAAGAGAACTTAATTCCTGATGATGTAACTATTCAGGTATTAACTCCCGCGCGCTCGGAATTGATACATCGAACTTTTGAGGCATTGCACGGCACCAAAAAGGCAATAGTACATTTGTACAACGCCACATCACCAGTATTTCGACGCACTGTTTTTAATTTAGACCGTGCAGGAACTATTAATTTGGCAACTTCGGCAGCAAAGTTATTTAACGAGCTTGCCGCACAGCAACCAGAAACTAATTGGCAGTTTCAATATTCACCAGAGACGTTTACAGCTACCGAACTCGATTTTGCAGTTGATATCTGCAATGCTGTATTGGATGTATGGCAACCAACAGAGCAGCATAAAGCGATTATTAATTTACCTGCAACGGTGGAAGTATCAACACCAAATATATTTGCCGACCAAGTGGAGTGGATGCATCGTAACTTAAGGCGCCGCAATAGTCTGATATTGTGTGTTCATACTCATAACGACAGAGGTTGTGGTATTGCGGCTGCTGAATTGGCACTTTTGGCAGGCGCCGAAAGGGTAGAAGGGTGTTTATTTGGTAATGGTGAGCGTACTGGTAATGTAGATTTGGTAACTTTGGCATTGAATCTTTATACTCAGGGTATTCATCCAGGTTTGGATTTTTCTAATATTAACGAAGTCGCGCGCGTTGCTGCGGAGTGTACGCAACTGCCAATACATCCACGTCATCCTTATGTTGGAGATTTGGTATTTACTGCGTTTTCAGGTTCACACCAAGATGCAATTAGAAAAGGGTTTGCAGTGCAGGCGCCTGATACAATTTGGGAAGTACCTTATTTACCGCTTGACCCTGCTGATGTTGGTCGTACATATGAGTCGGTAGTCCGAGTCAATAGTCAATCAGGAAAGGGTGGAATTACATTTTTACTCGAACGTGATTTTGGTATAGCGTTACCTCGACGGTTGCAAATCGAATTTAGTCGAGTTGTGCAGCAAGTCATGGATAGTAGTGGTAAGGAATTATCTTCTCAGGATTTATGGCAGTTGTTTGAACAAGAGTATTTGTATGGTGAGGCAGCATTGAGATATGTGTCGCATCAAGTTTATACTGCTGATGACGGTACACAAATGCTGTCTGCGAAGTTGCAGGTTGATGGGGAAGTTATTGAAATTTGCGGTAAAGGTAATGGACCTATTGATGCTTTTGTCAATGCTTTGGGTATTGGAGTGGAGATTCTCCATTATGAAGAGCATTCACGTAACTTGGGTAGTAATGCTGATGCTGTAGCGTATGTGGAAATGAGTAATGATTTTATGAGCGGGAGTTTATTTGGTGTGGGAATTAACTCTAATATAGTCACTGCTTCGATACTGGCTATTATTAGTGGTGTAAACCGTGTTTGGAGGTCTGTTGATGCTGAGGTAAGAATTGAGCAGTTGATGAAGTTGAAAGATTATACGTCTGTAGTGAGGGGTTAAGTTATTTACCAGCAAGGATGCTCCGAACTTTGCCAGAAGAATAATCTCCCGGCAAGTTCTCTCCACCCCACAAGAAATTTTAGAATATTTGTTTTTGCTCACTTGTTATTAATAGTAAGTTTTACAATTACTAGGTCTAGTGCAGCAGCAAGCGTAATTTCAGGAAAATTTTATGAACACAATTATCTATAGACCACCGAAGCTTGGAGACGAGTACCAAATTAGTGGTTGCATGTGGGCTTCTGCGGATTTGTGGGAACTTACAGATGGAACACCAGAAAGTGTTGCCGAATGGGAACTAATTTGTAACCCAGAAGAATTAAGAGATAGAATTTTGAGTGACCAGAAAACGCTAGTTGCTACGTGGAACGGGATAGCTGTTGGTTTTATTGCATTTAAAAGAGGCAATCATTTGTCGTTGCTGTTCGTCCGAAGAGAATTTTCTGGGCAAGGAATTGGTAGAGAACTTTTTACCCGATGCACCAATGATCTTAATGAAGTCACTGTTAATGCCGCTAGGGCTGCGGTAGGCTTTTACCAGAAAGTAGGATTTATTCAAAGCGGCGATAGCTTCTTATATAAAGGAATATGGGGTACACCAATGAAGTGGGTTAATAATTCGGTGAACCAGATGCACACCCCACATACCGACAGCAAAAGATAACGGCGCCACAAATTTATATTTTCTTTATATAAATCGACAAAGATTATTGCATAAAAGCTGAATTACAAACTTATAGCTCAGTAGTCATGCTTGAGCTGGCATAACACTGCTCAAAGAAACCCGGTTTCTTGTAGCTTGACTTGTAAGTTTACTTTTGTAAGAGAATTAATCAAAATGAAAATTAAGCATTTTTATCCAGTTTCAAGTTTATTAATCGCAGGATTGGTATTATCGAATTTTGGTACTGTTTCCGCCTCTATTAATAGCTCTCAAACATTACAGCAACTTAACAGCAATACTCGAGGTGGTATCCAAAAAATTGCAGCTAACCCAGAAGACTGTATTGCCTTCAACCCAAGTAATACTGCTGTTAAGCAAGTTAACGGTAGCTGGAAAATAGTTGAGAATGGGAATCACTGGATGTTTGACTTTGGCGCCGAAAAAGACGAGGCGATACGCGCATTCCAAGTTATCAAGCAATACGGAGTGAATAAATCTTGCTTCGTTGGGCGCCCACAACCATCATTTAAATATCTACTTAAAAATAATAATGCCCCAGTTGGCGCCATCAGAGGAGAAGATTGTGTGGCATTTAACCCTGCAACAACAACCTTAAGCAAAATCAATAACCGTTGGAAAATTGTAGATGGTAGTCACTGGATGTTTGACTTCAACACCAATGAAGCAGAAGCCAAACAATCTTTAGAGATTATTAAAAAATATAAGTTCACCCGTTCCTGCTTCGTTGGTAGACCTGACCCTAGCTTTACCTACTTGCGTAAATAACGTATCATCAACCAATAATACTGCCAGGAATTGCAAATCCCTGGCAATTTCAATATTCACCGGAAACGTTTACAGCAAATTTTGGCAACCCAACCGCGATTTTTTTACATTTGTGATTACTCCTGATTGGCTTAAATAATTTAGTTATTCACGATAGCGGAGTAATAAAATTACAACCGATATCCAATGATGAATAGCAAAATATCCTTCTTGGACTTGTCAACCAGTATTCAAACATAACCAAATTTACAGAGATTACTTTATGGCATTAAATACATCAAAATTTACCCAAATTATCATTTCTCTGCTAGTTAGTACTGCTCCTATTAAGAAAGGGAATTTATCCTATGTCTATTAAAGCATTTAGCGGAAAGTTCGCCTTTCTTAGCAATTTTTGGTCTTGCAAAATAATATTTGAAGGCATTGAATTTCCAAGCGTTGAACATGCTTTTCAAGCCGCCAAAACAACCAAACCGTCGGAGCGTGAACTGGTACGTTTAGCTGCAACACCAGTCAAAGCCAAGCGCATTGGGCGCCAGGTGACACTTCGAGATGATTGGGATAAGGTGAAGATTGAAATTATGCACGGTTTTTTGTTACAGAAATTTAGCCAGGATGAGATGCTGCGAGAGATGCTTTTGAGTACAGATGATACAGAATTAATTGAAGGCAACACTTGGGGTGATAAATTTTGGGGCGCAGTGCTAGAAAATGGCAAATGGGTAGGTCGCAATGAACTGGGTAAGCTATTGATGAGTGTGCGTTCTGAAATTCGCGCAGAAGTTACTGATGAGTAATTATGGTATAAGTAAGCTTAAGTATATGCAGCAGATTTCCTTTTAATGCGCTATATGTAGAGACGCGATTATATAGTATCAATTTCAATATCAGTATTATTATGTATCATAAATCATTTATTTCTTGGCATGGCATTGAAACTCAGAGCTTATTTGTGATTTTTTTATTCTTATTTTCTTTTCCTACAATTGCTCAAACAGTTCCAGTTCAAACATTGCAAGATAAACCCAATCCAAATATCGACCGTTTCCCCCAACCTGTTCCCAGTCCTACACCTCTTCCGGAGAATGAGGCGCCAACTATATTGCCTCCACAGGTAAAACCGGCACCAGAGGAAACAGATACAAATAGTAGTATCATTGTACGTAAGATAGAGGTAACAGGTAATACTGTATTCAACCCATATATTATTGAAAGCATCGTCAACAAGAGCGAAAATCGTTCTGTAAGTTTAAAAGAACTTAGAGGAGTTGCTGATGCAATTACCAAGTTATATTTACAAAAGGGCTACATTACATCGAGGGCTGTGTTAGTAGACCAGGAAATAAAAGATGGTGTAGTTCAAATTCGGGTTATTGAGGGTTCTTTAGAAAAAATTGAGATAGAAGGTAATCGACGTTTAAACTCATCTTATATACGCGAGCGCATTCAGTTAGGTACAAAAATACCACTCAACCAACTTCAAATTGAAAACCAACTCAGGTTGCTAAGAGTTGACCCAATGTTAAGTAATATTGAGGCGACTTTACGACCGGGTACTAATTTAGGTGAAAGTATTCTTACAGTTAAAGTAGAGGAGGCGCCTAATTTTAATACATTTTTTGGTGTTGATAACTATTCATCTCCGAGTGTTGGCTCGGAAAGGTTTGGTGGGGGTTTTAATTATCGTAATGTTACAGGAATTGGCGACCAATTTAGTGCTTCATACTATCGTTCTACCACAGGTGGGTTCAATGTATTTGACTTGAATTACCAAGTTCCGATTAATCCTAAAAATGGAACTATCAGGTTAAGGTATGCACCGAGTGATAGTAAAATTACTGCTTCTGAATTTGCTGATTTTAATATTACCTCTGATAGTCAACTATATGAAGTTAGTTTTCGCCAACCATTAACCCGCACCCCCAGCGAAGAATTTGCTTTATCTTTAGCATTTACCTTGCAAAATGGTCAAACTTTTTTAGGAGGTACACCTACACCCTTTGGTGAGGGGCCTGATAGCCAAGGTAACAGTCGTACTAGAATAATCAAATTTGGACAAGATTATATTAAACGAGACTTGCAAGGAGCATGGGCTTTGCAATCACAATTTAATCTTGGTTTAGGTATTTTCGATGCGACGATTAATTCTGGCTCAAAGCCAGATGGACGTTTCTTTAGTTGGTTAGGGCAAGTACAGAGGGTACAAAGGTTAAGTAAAAATAATTTATTAATAGCTCAAGCTGAGTTACAACTCACGACAGATAGTTTACTTAGCAACCAACAATTTTATCTAGGTGGGGGACAATCTCTACGGGGTTATCGACAAAATGCTCGTTCTGGAGACAATGGTTTTCGTGTTTCTGTAGAAGACCGAATTACCATTTTTGATGGTACAGATGGAACTTCATCTTTACAATTGGCGCCTTTTATTGAGATGGGTGCAGTTTGGAACCATCCTGATAATCCGAATAAACTCAACAATCAAACTTTTCTCAGCGCTGCTGGTTTGGGATTAATCTTACAACCCACACCAAATACTTTTATCCGACTCGATTATGCTGTTCCCTTTATAAAACTTGACGATAAAGGTACAAACGCTCAAGATGAAGGCTTCTTTTTCAGCGTTGGTTATAATCCTTAATGTTATTAATTTGCCTCACCTACTAAGGTAAACCCAGCCCAATCTAATGGCTCAAAATCAAACTTCATCAGTTGCAGCATAGCTTTTCTTAATGCTACAGCTTTATCAGGGTTTTGCTGTAATTCCTGATAAAAAGCAATCATTAATAGTCTTGTTTTCTCATCAGGAACAGTCCATAAAGATACTAATATACTGGGTGTTCCTGCGGAGATAAAAGCGCGCGAAAGTCCAATTACTCCATCTCCGGTAATTCTTCCTACACCCGTATCGCAAGCACTCAAAACCACTAACGAAGCGACCAAACGCAAATCAAAAATTTCTGCCGCAGTCAGTAAACCATCATCTTGATCTGAAGGAGCTAAAGCAATCGCTCCCGGTATTCCTAAGCCCTGTAATGATGAGCTAGTATTAGAACTGCGATACTCTAAAAGTCCGTGGGTTGCTAAATGTATAAGCTTTGCTTGAGATAATTGCTTTTTTATAGCTGTTTTAGTTGCTTTAGAACCAATCATTGCTTCTTGCTGGAACATTTTTGCTATTTCTATTGCTTCTGCTTCCGATTCTGGTAATACAGCTAGCTGTTGAGGTTTTTCCCCATTTATAGATACTGTAGGCATAGTTGGATTGCCCACTATTAAAGGTTTTAAATTAGTTAGATTTTGCTTTGCTAAACTATTTTTTTGCTTACGAGTTAAATCTAATACTTGAATCGCTGGAGCGGTAAGAATCGTATGTTTTTCAATTAAATATTTACCTTCAGCATCTTGCAGTGCAGCGAAGGGAGTTAAAAATAATGATTCTTGAGGTATAAAAATTACACGCTCATTTTCATCTTTTGGTAACAAATCTGAAATTGGTTCAATCAGAAATTTGTGCAGTTTACGGAGTCCAATATAACTTGAATTTTTTTCTTCTCCTAACTTCAAAATATTTTGCCTCTGCTGCTCACATACAATACCTTGAACCAAACAGCGACTGGCGGTAACTAAATCATCAAGGGTTAAATTATGCTTCCATAATGGTTTTAAATCAACTTTGCGAAATGAAATTTTACCCGTTGGTTTTACTACCCAAATAAATAATTCTGAACCTCTCCCGCGTTGTTTCCCCAAAAACTTAAAGTCATCATCAGGGACAATTGAATATTCAACTAAGGTTGCATTTTGCTGACGAGCAATTTCTTTAATTTGGTTTACAGAAGGAAAATTGGTATTGATTGAGTTTTTATCTTCCGAGAATCTACCAGCAAGTAATTCCACAAAAGCACGCGCGCGTCCTCGTTCTGTAGCTTCTAAAGCTGCTTCTGGTTTATTTGCAGCTACTAAAATTTGTTGCAATAAATTGTAGGAATGAACTTGAGTATCAAAAATTGATACCTTGTAAGTATCGCTAAGTCCCGGTCTCATTCCATCTAAAACTTCGACAGCATCACGAAGCGTCTTTTCTGCTTCCTCAAGTTTTCCCGCAGTATATAAAACATGTCCTAGATTATTTAACCCCATCGCTTGAGCTTCCGGGTCTCCAATTTCCCTGGCAATAGCTAAACTATTTTTCAAATACTCAATAGCTTGGGGATAGTCTTTTAAATCTTCGTGTGCTAATCCCAAACTTCCTAAAGCTTCCAATTCCCGTTGCTTGTTCTTTATCTGTCGCGCGAGTTGAAGACTCTGTTGATAATTGTTAATTGCTTTGTCTAATTTTCCCAAAAAATGGTATGTAGAACCCAAATTAATCAATGTACTTGTTTGACCCGTAATATCATTTATAGAAGAGCTAATTTTGAAACTGGTTTGAAAAGTCGCAATCGCTTTTTCGTACTGACCTTGATTAGCATAAATTTGACCTAGATTACTAAGAGTTTTACCCTCTTCTCCTTTATTATTAACCTCACGAGCAATTTGCAAACTTTTTTCATAGGATACAATTGCACTATCATAGTCCCCTAAAGCTTCATACACATTTCCTAAGTTTTTAAAAACTATTCCCTCATTCTTACGATTTCCTAGCACCCTAAGAATGTCTAACGATTGTTTATTTGCTTCAATAGCTTGAATATAATTACCCAATGTTTTGTAAGCAATGGCTAAATTAGCCAGAATAGCTCCTTCATCTATTTTATTACCAGTTTCACGCACCAAAATTAAAGCTTGTTGATTATATTGAACAGCTTTGATAAATTTAGTTTGTTTAGCGTAGATTTTTGCAAGATTTATTAGAATTGCTGTTTCTGCTGATTTATCTTTCAGTTCTCGCGTTAGAGTCAGGTATTGTTGTAAATAAGTAATTGTTTGGGGATAATTTTGTATTTGCTGGTTTACGACAATTAAGTTTTTTAAAGTGCTTGCAGTTGCTTGCTTGTCATCTAACTCAAGATATATTTTTAAAGTCTGTTGCCATAATTTTATAGCTTCTGGTAATTGATTTGCTTGATACTTTTTTAAAGCTTCTTCAGATAATTTTTCTGCTTTGATGTGATGCGATTGAGAGTCTCCTTTACTTACTAGAAAAGTTATTTGGGAATGTTCAGAAATAAAAACACTACTGAAGTTTGTGATTATAGCATCCTTAATTGATTTGTAAAAAACATTATGTTGATGTAACGAACCGCAAAGGACGCAAAGGACGCAAAGGTAAGAAAAGAAAAGAAGAAACATTTTAGAAATGATTTGGGGTTGCTATATAAAAGTAGTGTTACCACTTTACTCTAAATAATCATTGCTTCTTTAAGGCACTACTTTCAGGATATTATTTTTATCATTTGTTGTCTTACATGGGTCATTTTTTCGTGGTTGGGAGTTATTCGTTGCATTTCCCCCACGAGTATTTTCTCCACGGTTGAAAGCTATGGTTGAATTTTGTGGAGAACAAACATCATTTTTTTCGTCTTGATTTAATTGACGTTGGACAATTTGTCCGTCGGGAGAATTTTGATTATTTGATGTTCCATTGCCAGAAGAAACATCGGTTTTAGGTTTGGGAACAGTTACTACATTAATATCGGAACTTCCCTCTAAAAATGTATCACCAAAAGCGCCGTATAGACTAGCATCAACTCCCCCCTTTTTAACAATCAACCCAGCTGTAAAACTTTCATCTGGTGAAATATTGTTAGCATCAAAAGCAACACTGTTAACAGTTACAGGTCTATCTGGGACAGGGTTCCCATTTTCGTCAACAAAAATAATTTGACCAATATCGTCTTTACCTTTAAAGAAAACTCTTCGTCCATCAGCTTTGACTCGGTATATAGTATTTCCATTCGCATCTTTTTCAACACCAACCCCTTCAGTGAATTTTATTCCACCATGTTGAATATTTATATTCCCTTGGGCTTGAATACTAACTGGAACTTCACTAGGCCCAGTAAAAGTAAATGAACTTAAGAAAGTATCTTTTGCTTGAAATGTATCGGCAGCATTAATACCTATACTGCCGAAAGGAACGCGAATAGTATTAACTGTAATTTTTCCAGTTTCTGAAGATAGAAATGCAAAATCATTTATCCTACCAAATCCATCTGATGATATTACTCTTAAATTTTCTATATTAATATTTTTGGCGCCAGAAAGTGTAGTATTACCAGCATTTATATCACCTCTAACTAAGATACCACCTTCTGAAGAATTCAAAATCAGCGGACTATTTATACCGTTGAAAGAACCATCCAATATAAAATTTCCTAAAGAAAGATTTCCATTTACATTAATATCATTTTTGGCAGAGAGAATCACGGGACCCAAAATCTCACTGCTCGCTGGTTCAATAGTAATATTTCCGACTGTAATATTTCCTGCTGATATAGAAGTATTCGTACTAGAAAAAGTTGTTGTATCAATAGAAGTTGGAGAAATAGTTGCTGGATTGCGTAATTCGCTCAACCCTGCTCGCAAAATCAACGATGAGCTATTTTTTAATGTGGCAATATCTGGGTCTGTTCCTACTAAAGAAGCATTTGGTTGTGTAATTTCAATATCACCACCTATAATACTGCCTTTAGCTTCTACTTTTAGAGAAGAACCTTTATAATTACCAAAACTTACATCACCATTAGAGCTTATTATCCCTTGAGAATTAGTTCCAACTGGGCTGAGAAAAGTAGAACTGAAATTACCTGCCCCACCAGATAAATTCTGCACAGAAAAATTTTTACCTGTAATAAAACGAGCATTACCACTAATTGTACCATCGCTGACTAAATCAAGATTACCGCCTGCCTGAAAGATGGATTTCTCATTAGCTAACTGAATATTAATATTTTGATTTCCTTGAACTTTTAAGTTTGCTCCCGTTTGCAAAATAAAGAATTCGTCAAACCCCGCACCATCAAATAAATTTATAGTATCTTTAGCTAATAAGTTCAAATTTCTAGATGTTGTTAACCCCTGTCCCGATTGACCAACAGAAATTAAATTACGACTCGATGATAGTGTGGCATTTCCAGCATCAAGACTATCTACTACTAAATCGCCATTTTCTATTTTTAAACCTGAACCAGTCAGTTTTACTGTATCTCCACTGATTGTTAAACCCGTTGCATTTGTAACTCCTCCACCCGTTAATAATGCGGGGAGAGATAAAATAGGTAACGACCAATTATTCGGTAAACTAGGTGCTGTGGAGACTGGTTGAGTTTCGAGACTCAAAATATTTCCTGGCTGTGTAATTTTAACTATACTTTCTCCAGATACAGTCGCAACCGTTACCTGCCCTCCGGGAGCGCTGAGTCCCCTTGTATTAACAACAGTACCACCAAGAAGAGTTAAATTTTGTCCCGGTTTTATAGCTAAATTACCAAACCCATCAATGGCGATAGCTCCCGGTTGACTCATGGTAAATGCAAATGAACTGGGTTCTCCAATCAAATCAGCGTAATTATTTACACCAAAACCATTAAACCACTTATTCCCAAACCCAATTCCGTTCGCGGTTGTTGCAGTAAAAGACCCAGGAACATCTAACCTGGCGCCAGAACCAAATATAATCCCTGCTGGGTTCATTAAATATAAGTTAGCATTGCTACCCGTAACTTTAATTAACCCATTAATTACCGAAGCATCTCCACCAGTAACTCTTCCTAAAATATTCTTAGTACCAGGATTCGTCACAAAGTCTGCAATTTGATTTTCATTTAATCCAAACTTTTGCAGACTGTGAAATACATTCTTATCAATTTGAGTGCCACCTGTAATAGTAAAAGTATTTCCACTTTGATTAACAACAGTATTCGCATCACCAGGCGCCGTTGTAATCTGTGCTTGTGCTTTTGGTAATAATATAGATGTGACAATGAAGAAACTAAGTAAATGAAATATTAATTTCATGGCACTGATATTTAAAAAATTGCTTGAGCATTAAAAACGGGGTTCCTTGGTACATATACGTAGTTGACACTAAAATTATGCAATAATTTTACAAAACTTCACTATTCAACCAACGGTTGCTTGGCAATATCGCTCAAGCCAATACTTTCGAGTAAACTCACCCAAGTCTCAACCAGCTCTTTATTTTCTGGTTCCTGTTGTCGTAATCTTGCCAATGTATTAAAAGCATCAAACCAAATACCCTCTGTGGCATATAATTCAACTTGTTTGCGAGGTTCAGCGGCATTAATTTTTTGGTTTAATCCACTCAATGTAACTCGTCGCACAACACCTTCTACCCGGAGTGAAGGAATTGGTTTTTGCGGTTCGCAGTAGATATTAAAGAACCAGCGATAATTTTTATTTGCTTCTAATGGTTTGACTGTTTCAGGAAGAGAAACGGAGATAATACCTGGTTTACTTGGCAATTTAACCGCTGATTGATAAATTATTTTCTTGGACTCCTCATCTTGGAGAAGAAATTCTGTTGGAAAAGAATACTTGTTGGTGAAGGGAACGTAAAAAGGGAACTGAGGACGCAAGCTAGTGGTTAATCCCCAAACATTTTCCTTTACGTGTTCCGTTTGCCCCAATTTTACAGTTTTTTGTGTAAAAGGCACTAAAGCAGTTAAGTTTGTTTCGACATCTGGGCAAGGGCCTCTGCGTCCACCACCACGAGAACGTCCACCAACTGCTCTTCCTGGTGGTGGTGCTGGTAAGGTAAATTTAATTTTTTGGTTTTGTTTATTTGAGTAAGCAGGTTCTATGTGTAAAAACCCGTTATAGGGAATAAAAATTATAGAACTAAGAATCAATATTAAACTAGCTTTTACTGGCAGCCAAACAAAATTCATCGATTTAGTCCTCACAAATTAATTATTACTCTTACTCCCCCCTTAATAAGGGGGGTTGGGGGGGATTTAATTATTTGCAGCTTCATATTAAATTGATATAAAAATAAAAACTCATAATTTACCTTTAAGAATGACGAAAATACTTACACTTGTTGTTCCCACTAAAGCTATCGCAGATGGTACAAATGCTATCCAAGTGCCTTGAATTAACATATAAAAACAAACTCCATAGAGAATTCCGCAACTCAGCAACAAAGCTAAAGATATTTTAGGAAGCAGGTGCTTGCCTAATAGTGGATTGTAGCAATATACACCTGCTAACCCTCCAACGATAGACCAGCACAAAATCCAAGCTGTATCACTCCACGGTGATAATACTCCTATTAGTGGACGTTTGTCTAATACACTACTCAGTATTTGACTAACCATATGAGCTTGTACCTCAACCCCTGGCATTTGGTTTTGTAAAAGTCTTCCATAGGGGGTTTGCCACCTATCTTCGGCGCCACTTTTAGTTATACCAATTAATACAATTTTATTTTCAATAAATTTTTTGAGGGCAGTAGGATTATCCTCAGCAGCAGCAAACAGTTGTCTTAATGTTAATTTTTGAGCAACATCATTACCCGCGCGATAGTTCAACATGATTTGTTCGCTGTTGGCATCAATACTTTGATAACCACCACCATGTGATTGCAACCTCTGAAAAACGACATTACCAATCTGCCAGTTTTTACCATCAGCAGTCAAATTAGTTTGAATATTATGAACTTGCAATAGATAGCGAGAAGCTAGTTGTAAACTCAAAGCATAAGATGCCTGACAATGAGAATTTGCCTCTGGGTTCATCGACAATAACTGGCGCCGCAATACATTATCGGTGTCGTCTACAAAGTCACTAAATCCTAAGCGCTCTACAGGAATTTCTTGAGGAGGACGCACACCATAAGGGTCAAATTTTGTACTGCTAACTTTACAAATACCTACCAAATTATCAGTATTTTTTAAATTTGCAATCAGATTCTGATGTTGGGGATTGGTATTAAAATCGCGGTAAATATCTAAACCAATTACACTCGGCTTGTATTGCTGTAAAATTCCTAATAAGCGTTCTAAGGATTTATCGGAAAGGGAAACTCCCTTCAGTTCTTCTCCTTTTTGTCGTTGGGCTTCAACATCACTATCATCTATTGTTACAATTAATAGACGCTCGTCAATTCCTTCGCTGGGTCGCAATTTCATCATCTGGTCGAATGCTGGCAACTCTAGTGCTTGCAATAATCCAAACCAACGCATTCCACTCACCAAGCTAGTTACTAATAAACTAGATATAACTAAATTTATCAATCCTCGCTTTGTAAATACATTATTGTTACCCACTGCATTTGGAATTGCAATCATATTTTGCCAAGTTAAAGGCACTTCTGCTTGATGTTGATATATTGTTGGCAACCAACTTGCACAGGGAAATTTACTTTCTAATCCTTGCAAACGTTCCCTTGCTTCTCGTAAAGCTTTATAAAGAGGTTCGCCAATCACAAATGCTTTCAAAAAATATTTTAAGAACTCTTGAGCAACTTTATCTGGGACAATTTCCCGCATCACAATCAAATAAGGTATTTGCAAATCAATAAGCTCTTTTGCTAATCCTAAACCATCGCAGGAATTAAAAATTGCTAATTGTAAACCATTATCTACAGCTTTTTTGAGAGCATATTTTAACTGGCTAATTGTTAAACTGTCATTTTGGTTAATATATATTTGCCCCGTTTCACCGTTGGCTTGACTAGAACTATGTCCTGCAAAAAAAAGTATTTGCCAGCTTTCTTCCCACAGCTGCTCTGTCAACTCACTGCGAGGTGGTTCCACCATAAAATTGATATTCGCATTTGGTAATTCCGTTAATAATTTTCGATCTGCTTCAATATCAATTCCCGTACTGTTGCCCAAAATGGCAAGAATTTTGACAGCACTTGTAGGTTTTACTTCTCGAATTATCCGGTCATAATTAACAGGACTTAATGCTACTTCTACCTTGGAATAACGCTCCAGCATATCCCATAAATGCCAAGGTAATTTTTGCAATTGGTTGTCTTGAGTTTGAATCAATACCTGCAAATCATCATTTGGCAGTAACTTTTCTAACCATTTTTCGCGGATAGGTAGAAAAGAAGGTGATTTTAGCCAATCGTTAAGTTGCTGATTGACGATTTTTGCTGCCGTCAAACATTCTTCATCTGCTGAACGTTTAGTTCTTCCGGTGGAAATACTAACAGGTCTTCCCACCCAATCCAGATTACGGTATATGCCTTGCCAACGCTGATAACTTTGTGGTAGAACTTCATTGCTAGGAAGCTCACCCATAATTTCCGTTGAAGGTGGAGTATTTTCCTCTCCAATTTGAAAAGTAACAGGGAAACCCTCTTTAAAGCTACCCTTTCCAAACTTTAAAACAACCAATTTACCCACATTTATTTCCCTTCGCTACCAACACGCAGTTTAACTAAGCTTACTATGTAACATTTTCACGGACAACTTTTCCTGGTGATGAATAGACGAGGTTTGGCTGCTGGTTCCGATGGCGAGCGCGTCAAACTCAAGGCTGCTCAAGGAATCGCAATCGCAACAAAAAAATTTGAGTAAATTTCGGAATAATGTGTTTTTCTCATTTGTTGTTGAAAGTGAGAGCGAACAGCAGTTCGCCACATTCAGAAAAAATTGCTTTTTTTAGAGAGAAATATTTATGATTCGTAAAATCAATACCTTTACTCGTCATTTGAGTGCCGTTGCTATAAGCATTGTTACAATAGGCATCTTCTCAGGCGCCGCTCTGGCAGAGACAAATGTTGTGGTTCGGATGACTACAGGGTCTGACGATCTGCGGGGTGGTAACAATGCATACATGACTCTTAACTTAGAAAGTGGAGCAAGCACTTCTGAAGTAAGGCTCGGTGGTGGCTTTGGTCAAAACAGTGCTGTTCGACGAACAGCTACTTTTAGAGAAACGGTTTCATTAGATCAAATCAGGAGTATCACTATTCGCCACGATGGTTCTCCTCGCTCAGGCCATCCCTTCGATGGGTACGACAATTGGGACTTGCAAAGGATTTCCGTCTCCTTAAATGGTAGAAATATTTACAACTCCGTCAACGATCCAGGTAGAAGTCGTTTTGTGCATCGATTTACAGGAAATGCTCGCCAAATTGTCTTGCCCCGTCAATGATTTTAATCTTGATTTCTCAACAATTTAGTTTGTAGGGTGCAAAATCAATCATTCCTATAAGATTATAAGTTGTTTGATTGTTATTGCTTGCACCCTCCTTATTAAAGTAACTGCTTTCTCATAGCATTCTATGTAACGAACCACATTTTGGTCGGGTCATACTCTTATTTTTTAAATATGAGTTTAGATGCTTTTACAGCAGTACTAATTGACTTTTGTATAAATGTATTACACTGTCAACATGATGAACAAAAATAGTCTGCATTAAAATCTTTGGTAACTGAATGCGGCTTAATTTTCCCCTTTGAAAGGACTTGTTTTATATGCGGGCGCCCAATTAAACTTTCTTTAGATAACCAAAATCGTCTCCATGCTGAAGGTGAAGCAGCAGTTGAATTTGCTGATGGGAATAAGCTTTACTTTTTTGAAAATGTTCCCTTACCGGAAAAATATGGGGTAGTTCATCCCCAAGAATGGTCTGAAGAATGGTTAGAAGAAGAACCGAGTGATGCAGTAAGAGAATTGCTGTCTAAAGTCATTCGTAAGCGTCCAACTAACTAATATCTTCAGAGTCTGCACAGTTATACTGTCTCGTACTGACTACAAAAAGAATTTTTTATTCGTAACTGCATAATCAATCACCTTCATACATAGTAGATGATGGTGGTAATTATCCCAATAATCAGGAGTTAAATCATGCTAGGCAACTTAAAGCTTCTACCTTCATTGCGAATAGTTCTAGTTGGAACTTTCGCGTTTATCCCTACTTGATAGTAGGACATTAGCCAATCATTATATTCAGCAGTTAGAGAAAGCTGGTTGGGAAAAGATTGATAATGGACAAAGCAACTCATCTTCTTGGAGTACATGGAAATTTAAGGATGAAAAAGGCCAAAATTGGCAGGGTCTAATGAGCTTTACACGGGTTGAAGGAAAACCAGACCAATATTTTGCAAATTTAAAAGCATTGCAGCTATAAGAATCTGGTCGGGTACATCTTTAAAATGTCTAAAATAAAATCTGTCTTACATCTGAGTATGAGTAAAAATTTTAAATTTAAAATTACTTACTGTATTGTCTGGACTACACTATTTTCGCTAATTCAATTCGTTTTACCTGTGGCTGCACAAATAAAAAAATCAAACGAGATAAGTGAGACACAAGTTAAAAACTCTACTAATAAATGTCAATTTACAGGGCATTTTAATCATATTAACTCCGTGAATATTACTCCTGATGGTAGAAAATTTATCACTGCTAGTTACGACAATAATATCAAATTATGGGATATTTCTACAGGCGCCTTACTTCACACATTTCGAGGTGCAGGAAGTATTGCTTTAATAAGTCCTGATGGTAAAACCCTTATCAGTGCTAGTAACGATAAAACTATCAAGTTATGGGATATTGGTACTAAAAAATTAATTCGTACATTAGAAGGGCACTCTGAGCAAGTTAGTTCCCTTGCTATAAGTTTTGATAGCAAAACCCTAATTAGTGGTAGTTGGGATAAAACTATCAAATTATGGGATATTTCTACAGGAAAATTATTCCGTAGGCTCAGAGGACATTCTGAGTGGGTTAATTATGCAATCATTACCCCTGATGGCACCACCGTTATTAGTAGTAGCTCTGACAAAACTATTAAACTATGGGATATTAAGACCGCACGAGAAATTCGCACACTCAAAGGAAATGTTTCTATTTCTAAGTTAGCCATTAGTGCAGATGGCAAGACTCTTTTTGGTGGTAGTGACGATGGTAATATTAAAGTGTGGGATATAGAAACTGGAAAGGAAACCCGCATACTTAAAGGGCATTCTGAAAGGATAGAATCATTAAATATTAGCTTAAATGGAGAAACTTTAGTTAGCGGCGCCTGGGATGGTTCTGTTAAACTATGGAATATCAAAACAGGAAAGTTAATCCGCACATTTCGTAAATCTATCCAACAACCAGAAATATCGCAGCAATTACCCAAAAATCCTCCAAGTGGCATAGCTATAAGTTATAATGCTAATTTAGATACTACTACAGCAATTAGCCCAGATGGGAATACTCTTGTTAGTGCAAGCGATGATATTCAACTTTGGGATGTAAAAACTGGGAAGCAAATTCTTAGCATTGAGGGACACCTTGATTGGTTTCAATATGTTACCATCAGTTCAGATAATCAAACATTGGTGAGTTTAAATTCTGACAATACTATAAATATATGGGATAAAATTAGCGTTAAAAAAATTAGGACAATCAAGGATAATTGGGTTCGTTCTGTTGCTATTAGTCCTGACCAAAAGACATTAGTTACAGGTGGTTGGGATAATAAGGTAATAAAATTATGGGATATTCAAACAGGAAAGTTAATCCGTACATTTGAGGATGGCGGGGTTGATTCTGTCGCTATCAGTCTAGATGGTAACATCCTTATTAGTGCAAGTGACGAAAATATTAAATTACGCGATATTCTTACTGGTAAACTAATACACACACTCAAAGAGCATTCTTTCCAAGTTAATGCAATTGTAATCGGTAACAATGGTGATACTCTTGTCAGCAGTAGCACAGGTGACGAAATTAAAGTTTGGGATATTGGAACTGGGAAGTTAATTCGTACTTTGAAGGAAACCAATATAGACGAACGTATCAATAATTCTCAAGATGTAATTTTACTTACTTCTATTGCTATCAGCCCAAATAGTCCCATCGTTGCCAGTGGTTATAGTGATGGGACAATAATGCTACAGAATGCTAACACCGGACAAAATATTCACACACTCAAGAGTCATATTGGTGGAGTTTCTGCCTTAGCTATCAGTCCAGATGGAAATAATCTCGTCAATAGTACCTATGATAACAGCATACAAGTTTGGGATATTCCTACTGGGCAGCTAATCCATACATTAAAAGGACATCTCTATAATATTTCTTCTGTAGCTATCAGTTCCGATGGTAAAACTTTAGTCAGCAGTAGCTATGATAACACGATGAAAATGTGGGACATGAATAATGGCAAGTTACTGCACACATTTTGTAACTAGAATATACAAAAATCATGGAGGGCAAAATGAAAAGTCCAACAAATTATCAACATTTACCTCCTGGTCCCAAAGGTCAATTAATTGGGCTTTTTAAACTAAATCAAATCAACCATCCGTTGCATCCGTTGCCAGCTTTGACCCTCACTTGCATTATTCTAGAGACAATGCGACTTTATCCCCCAGTTTGGGCGATGCCTCAAACCATTGCTACCGAATGCAAAATAGGCGCCTACCCTGTAAAAAGGGGGCATGGATTATTAGCCTGCCAATGGATTGTTCATCGTGACGCGCGTTGGTTTAGCAACCCAGATACTTTTAATCCCGAACGCTGGGACAATGATTTAGCCAAGCGTCTGCCAAGTTTTGCTTATTTCCCCTTTGGTGGTGGCACCAGAGTTTGCGTAGGTAAAGCCTTTGCCATGATGGAAACTGTGAGCGTATTGGCAACCATCGCTCAAACCTATCGCTTTACACTGGTTTCTGAACAACCAATACAACCTTGGGCTTCTCTAACACTTCGTCCTCAACAACCGAAGTTGTGATTTTGTTGATTAGATTTAAGGTCTGAGACGGCGCCTTTGTACAATCTATCTAAATAGTGAATTCATTTATTAACCTACGATGAAGCAACCTCTTTCTAGAGAAAGATTTATGCAGTAAGCCAGATGAAGTAAAAATGAAATGTCAAATGTAACAATAATTGTATCCGATGAAACTAAATTACTTAACAAAAGGGCTTTCGACGATAGGACGCTGGATAGCTACAACTCTATTTTGTGTATCAGCATTCACCTTTGTTTGGCAGGGTGCTTATTTTTCAAACACCACAGCATTAGCTTCTCAGAATCAAATTTTAATCGCATCAAGAGACGCAGCTGATCAAGCTCAAGAAGCAGCTAGTGAAACCAAAGGAAAATCTAAAGGTTTTGTTGAAAATACAAAAGATTTCGTCAAGGATGCTGCAAAGAGCAACGCTTCTAAAGTAGACAACGCAACAGATAACGATAACCCTATTGCGCGTAAAGCTAAGAGCGATGCAGCTACAATTCAGGAAAGAGCAGAGGAAGATGCTGCTAAAACTGAAAAAGCTATAGACAAAAATGTAGGTGCAGTTCAACGCACTATTGAAAACATCAAAGACGCTTTTAGCAATTAGTATTCCATTTTATTAATTCCGCGCTAATGTAGAGGCTGAATATATTCGGTCTCTACATTATTTATTTTACTTATCAAAATTTATAATTAAGTCATAAAAAATTAAGGCGTGGATGTTGGTGTTGCTGTCGGTGTTGCCGTCGCTGTTGGTGTTGGTGTTGGAGATGGTGACAATGTTGGAGTCACCGTTGGTATTGGTGTTAATGTTGGTGTTAATGTTGGTGTTAATGTTGGTGTTGGTGTTGGCGCGACAGGGTCAGTAGCAGAAATATTAAGCGAATAACCTAAATCTTGTGAACCAGTAGAAACTACAACAAACTCATAAAATCCATCTTCAGGTAATATTAGTGATAAACTGCGCTGTGTTGAGTCTTCTAAAAATCTTTGACTACCGCTTGGTGAATATGCTGATAGCAAAACTTTACTGTTAGCATTTAGTTTCAAATCTAACTGTTGATTTTTTGCAAGGCTAGCGATAAATACTCTACCATCACCTGGTTTGAGCGTACCACCCGAAGAAGTACTTGTGGCGCCGGGAGCAAATGTAAGTTTTCTAAATGCGCTGCCAGCTAAAATAGCAGTTAGTTTATCGTTGACGAACCCTTGCCAAACTTGTCCAATAGGTTGGTCAATAAAGTTTTTACCGCGTTGTTCAGGAAATTGTCGATAGAATGCAGCGTCTCCTAAATCGTAAAGCGAACGACTACCTACATTAATCTTATTAACCTCTATTTTCCAACGGTCACGTTCCGCAGCAGTAAAAGTACCGAGTTTTTGGCGTGAGTCTGTACTTAATGGAGAAAGCTTTTCTAAAACGCTTGCTGCTGTTTCATCCCATTTAGCTCGTAAAGCTGCATCAGAAGGAGCATCACTCAATGAACGTCCTTTTTGGCTAGGGTTTTTATCCCAAAAAAGTTGATTGACTAAATTTACATAGAAATTAAAGTCTATACTTAATTGCTGGCGCCGCGTTTTTAATCTTTCTTTTCTTGCTCTTTCTTCTGGTGAGTAGTTAGCTTCGGGGTCTGTAGGTTGGTTATTAGTAGGAGTTGGACTACCTGAAGCAATTGGTTGTGTTGTACCGTTACCAGATATATTGGGTGAACCTATCAAGTTTTTCGCACCCCATACACTAGCACCAACAACACTAGCAGTAACTATTAATGCAACGGCAACTTTTCCAGGTGTCCACCAAGGTGCGGGAGCAGGAATTGGAGATGGGGGACTACTAGCAATTCTTTGTGCTGTTTCTTGAGAAATTGGAGAATTAGAGGGAGATACAGCTACTGTTGCTTTTGTACCCTCTTGTTGTGGTGGTAACTGTGTTGGTGGAAAGTCTGTAGATGGATATTGCGTGGCAGGATAATTAATAGGTGAGTTGAGTGCTAACATTACTTGTCTTGCATTTTGATAACGTTCACCCGGAACTGGCGCCAACATTCTATCAAGCATTTGCCCAAAATTAGGAGTTAAATCAACTTCCCGGCGCCATTGCCAAGTTAAGTTGTAGTTATCAATAAGTTCCTGCGGTTGTTTTCCTGTGAGCAATACTAATAGCGTTACTGCTAGTGCATACAAATCACTATGCGGTTCAACAATACCCGTTTGCATTTGTTCTGGAGGAGCATAACCAATTTTACCTAGCAGTGTCGCCGGCGAAGAAGCAATGTTTCCACCAGTTTCATAGTACTGCGAGGCAACAGCAGCAACAACTTGTTTAACACCACCAAAATCTATAAGTATAGGTAATTGGTCTTGTGAGCGTAGAATTAAATTATCAGGAGATATATCACGATGAATTACACCCATCGAGTGAATATAATCTAAAACAGGTAAGATTTGCTGCAATAATACCTTGACTTCTGCCTCACTAAACCGCATACCCTGCATTAAGCGAGTGTCTAGTAACGAACGATAAGTTTGTCCCTCAACATAATCTTGAACTATAAATAAATACTCTTTACCACCCAAGTTGCTGCGAAACAGTTCACGAAAACGTGGAATTTGCGGATGTTGAAGTTTATATAAAACCGTAGCTTCGCGTTGAAACAACTCTTCAGCTTTTTGCAAAACGTAAGCTGTTTGAACTTGCGGTGAAAATTCTTTGATAACACAAAGTTCGCGAAAGCGGTTGATATCCTCAGCTAAGTAAGTTTTTCCAAACCCACCCTGTCCAATTTGCCGTACAACTAAATAGCGTTCTCCCAAAGCAACCCCCGGTTGAATACTTAGCTGCACTCCAGTTTCCATTTTTTCACCACAATGCAAGCAAAATTTACTACCTGCCGGGTTTTCGTGTCCTTTGGAACAATACATATAAATTTAATAGTTAAAAGTGCTGAGTGCTGAGTGCTGAGTATTGAGAAACAGAGTTAAGAGTTAAGAGTTAGGAGTTAAGATTTAGAAGTTCAAAGTTAGAAGTTCAAAGTTAGAGCAATTATATTTATAACTCATAACTTTACACTTAGCACTCAGCACTCAGCACTCAGCACTCATTACTCAGCACTCATTACTCAGCACTAATTTGATTCCAGTTTACTCACCTTATCTGCTGCAATTGCATACCAAATTTGACCAAATGTTGGTTGGTTGAGTTTCCCACGTCGTTGTCCTGGGAACAAGTCATCAAATTTACGGTTGGTATCGGTGTTGAGTTGTTTTATTGTATAGTTCCCAAAATCACCATCAGAAGCTCTTTGCTCCCATTCTTGATAATCTTGCCCTCCATAGCTTCCCAGCTTTTGGCGTGCAGTGCTACTGAGTTTAGCTTGTTCTAATTTATCTAGTAGCTCTTGTCCAATACTTACCCATTGTTGACGTAACGCTTCATCTTCGGCGCCAGTGCCTAAATTTCGACCTTGTAATTGTGGGTTTCTAGAGTAAAAAATATAATTAACCGTTTGAGTAAAGAAGCCTTCGGGAATTTGTAATGATGCGCGGCGACTAGCTATATTACCATTACGGCTGGCGCCATTGCTTCCAGTGTTTGTGGTGGTTTCAGAAGAAGAATCTGAATTACCACCACCAGGTAAACTAGGTAAGGAAATGCTAGGCAGTGATATAGATGATACACCTTTGACTACAGCATTAACTACTCCCCAAGTTCCAGCACAAACTAAAACTATCGCGGTTGTAGTTACAGCGCTGACAGCAAATGGACGCATCCACATAGGTAACGGCAACGCTTGAACAGCCATCTGTGTTCTAGAATGCAAACTACCTGCCCGTCGTGCAGGCGCCGCTATCATTGTTTTAATTTTTGTAATATTTGTATTGGTTTTGTTCACAGCAGGTGCAGATGCGGGTGAGAGTTTTTGTAAATCTTTTATAACTTGTTCTGCGTTTTGATAGCGGTCGCTTGGTTTATATGCGAGCGTTTTTTTTAATATTTTTTCTAGTCCTTGGCTGACCTTTATGTCTGTACCCCAGCGCCATGTGCCTTGGTAGCTATCGTAGAGGTTTTGTGGTTCTTTGCCGGTGAGAAGCACTAAAGTGCTTACAACGAGTGAATATAAATCGCTACAAGGAAAGGCTTTTCCTTGACGTAGTTGTTCTTCGGGTGCGTAACCTTTTTTGCCCAATAAAGTTCGGTTGGCGCCTAGTTGCGTCATCCAAAACCCTTGCGAAGCGGGGACTTGCTTAACTCCACCAAAGTCTATTAGTACAGGTAGATTATCAGAACTCCGTAAAATTATATTATCAGGAGAAATATCACGGTGAATTACATCCCTAGAATGGATATAGTGCAATACAGGTAACATTTTATTTAGTAAAGAAATAATTTCTTCCTCACTAAAGCCATTTTGTCCATGAGAAAGACGCTTATCTAATAAATCCCAGTAAGTGTCACCCTCAATATAATCTTGCACTAAAAAGAAAAAGTCCTTTTGTCCAAACTTAGTAGAGAGCGAAGCATGAAATTTAGGAATCTGTGAATGTTGCAGTTTTTTAAGAACATTTGCTTCGCGTTCAAACAATTCTTTAGCTTTTTGGATGTCTTCTGGTTTTTCCACCTGGGGTGCAAACTCTTTGAGTACACATATTTGGTTTAACTGAGAATCTTCAGCCAAATAAGTACGTCCAAACCCACCTTGCCCTAACTGACGTAAAATTTTATAGCGACCAGTAATAATCTCCCCTTGCGGTAGTGGCAAAGACTCACCGCATTGGATACAAAAACGATTACCATTAG
Source organism: Calothrix sp. PCC 7716 (assembly GCF_019977735.1). Classification (GTDB taxonomy): domain Bacteria; phylum Cyanobacteriota; class Cyanobacteriia; order Cyanobacteriales; family Nostocaceae; genus Dulcicalothrix. The sequence goes on from NZ_AP025018.1 coordinate 5,392,279, forward strand.
TATTCGCGTGTTGTTTGCTGCAATAGATGTGCATAGCGCAGTAAGGACAATTAAGGGGGTTTTTAGTAAATTGCTACAACGTTGAGCGTTGCTATTACGGAAATATCACTTTTTACCATCAAATTACTACATTGACAACTATGATTAATCCAGAAGAAAAAAAACAGTATGCTATTCAGGCATTTTTAGATTTTTTAAATACCCCCTTGGATACTCGACTTCAGCAACATAGTGACATCAAACCGACAGACGCAGCTTTAAAGCTATTTAATAATGTCGCTGCAATCGTGCCCGCATACAAGACCTTCCTATCACAAAACGGGATTAATCCTGCCAACATTCAAACAGAGAGCGATTTTCAAACGCTTCCACCCCTAACAAAGCAAAACTACTTACAAAAACATTCTTTACCAGAATTATGTCGCTATGGACAAATCGAAACCAGCGACATGATAGCAGCATCTTCAGGTTCAACAGGTAAACCAACATATTGGTGTAGATTTTTTGCAGACGAATTAGAAATTACCACACGCTTCGAGCAAATCTTTCACGATAGCTTTTTCGCTGATACCCGTCGCACTCTTGCAGTTATTTGTTTTACCCTCGGTACTTGGGTAGGTGGAATGTTCACAGCTAACTGCTGTCGCTACCTTGCAATCAAAGGCTATCCAATTACAGTTATTACTCCCGGTAATAATAAAGAGGAAATATTACGTGTTGTCTCGGAACTCGGCGCCAACTTTGAGCAAGTCGTTTTATTAGGGTATCCACCATTCCTCAAAGACGTAATAGATACAGGGATTGCGCGCGGTGTAGAGTGGCGCCAGTACAACATTAAACTAGTAACAGCAGGAGAAGTATTCAGCGAAGAATGGCGAAGTTTAGTAGCAGAAAGAATAGGTTCACAAAACCCCTGCTATGATTTTGCATCATTATATGGAACCGCCGATGCAGGAGTATTAGGCAACGAAACACCATTATCTATATGTATTCGTAGATTTTTAGCCGAAAACCCCGAAGCAGCACGCGCATTATTTGGAGAATCACGTTTACCCACACTTGTCCAATATGACCCAATTAGTCGCTTTTTTGAAGTAGAAGACGGCGCCCTACTTTTTTCTGGCAACAATGGCATTCCACTAATTAGGTATAATATTTTAGATAACGGTGGAATAATTACTTACGATGCCATGCTAGAATTCTTAGCAAAATGTGGGTTTGATGTAGCACAGGCATCTTGCCTGTGCAGTCAAAGAGGCATCAGAAACCTACCATTCGTGTACGTATTCGGACGCTCAAACTTCACAGTCTCATACTTCGGCGCCAACATATACCCAGAAAACGTTACAGTAGGTTTAGAAGTACCAGAAATTAGAGAATGGGTAACAGGAAAATTTGTTTTACAAGTAATAGAAGACAGTGATAAAAATAGGCATTTAACTGTCACCGTAGAACTGGCGCCAAATATTGAAGCAAGCGCTGATAAAAAACAAGCAATAACAACATCTATATTGACACAACTAAGGCGCCTTAATAGCGAATTTGCAAATTACGTACCTGCCGAATATCAGGCACCGCAGGTTACTTTAAAATTACATGGTGATGCCGAATATTTTCCTGTGGGTGTGAAACATAGGTATACACGCGCGTAGTAATCCCCCCAACCCGTAAGGTGGGCAGTGCCCACCATTTTCTACAGCAAAGTCTTTCACATTATAAAATCAAAAAATCTGGGGTAGCTTGCGTGCTTAATATAAACATAAATAATTTACCACACAAAGCCAAGATTGCTATATAATTAGTACAAACGTAAGTCAGGTACAAGTCAGGCAGGTAAAATATGCTGCAATCAATAGAAGGAGTATATAAGCAAGGTAACATACAACTTTCTGAATTACCGGAGGACGTATCAGAAAGCCGTGTAATTGTAACTTTTTTAGAACCACAAAAAGCCCAAAAACCTAAGCGTATGATTAGCTTTGGCATGTTCTCTGGGGATAAACAATCAACAGAAGAAGATTTTCAAATCGCCGAATTTCAAGGAGATAGCGAAGACAGCTTAGATTGGTCATAAAATAGTATGAAATATGTTATTGATACTCATGCTGTAATTTGGTTTTTTGAAGGTAACCCCCGATTAGGTATAAATGCTAAGGCAATTCTTTCTAGTCCTGATTCCCAATTAGTTCTTCCAGCAACTGCTTTAGCTGAGGCTGTTTGGATTGTTGATAGAGGAAAAACTTCTATACCTTCGGTAAATGATTTACTTTCCGCGCTTGAAGAAGACTATCGTATAGTTGTTTATCCTCTTAATAAAGAGGTGATTGAAAAAACAATATACTTATCTGCGATTAATGAAATGCATGATAGACAAATTGCTGCAACTGCATTAGTTTTGGCAAGCACAGGTGAAAATGTAAAATTACTGACCTGTGATTTGAATATTACCAACTCTGGTTTAGTTCCTATTGTTTGGTAATGTATTGTATGTCTCTGTAGCCAAGTTCCAATGTCCCCCTACTACCATACAAACCTCATATCTAAAGCAAAACCTGGTAGTACATCCTCTCCTGATAATGTTGCAGGAGAATCTAATATTTCTACTTCTTGTCCCAAGCGATAAATTTCTACACGATGATTTTTTCTGTCTATTAAGCAACCTAATCTAACTTTTGCTGACATATATTCGCGCATTTTAGCTTGAGTTTCACTCAAACTATCAGATGGGGACATTAACTCCAACACAAAGTCAGGAGCAATAGGGGGAAATTTTTCTCGTTCTCTAGGTGTAAGTGCATTCCATCTGTCTATTTGTATCCATTGCCGCAACCACTCAATTAGCGCTTCTTGTGCAGGTGACACATTAAAATTTTGACGTTTTGTTTCTCCTGCTTGGCTCATCGCGGTTATAATTATATGAGTATATTATGAGTATAGCTTACTCATCAGACTCGTATTAATTTATTGTTAGCAATCAATATGGACTGGGTACTAAGGGCGCCCATTCCATTTAATTGAACAGACTGCTCTTGACATCGACAATGCAATTGCATTACCATAATTTGTGAAATCTGGCTGACAAACTTAGAAGTATTTATGGTTAGAGATTTAATTGAAGCGGAATCAACGCTTACCGACCGATACCAAACTACGATTCCTGATAGTGTGCGAAAAGCTTTAGGCTTAAATAAACGCGATAAAATTAATTACGCCATTCAGCCAAATGGTCAAGTTATCATCTCAAAGGCAGAACAGCTAGAGGATGACCCTGTGCTTGGAAAGTTTCTAGATTTTATTGTTGAAGATATTAAAAAAAATCCGACTCATATTCAGCCTATAAACTCTGCTTTGGTTAACCGTGTTCAGTCCTTAGTTGCCAATGTTGAGTTTGATATTGATGCACCACTATCTGATGAGGATGAGTAAAGTTGTCTACAAGCGAACCATTGGTAATTAACGGGTGGAGTATTTTTGCTCATCCGCTTTTCCTAGACCAATTTGAAGAACTTTTGACATCTGTTAAACTTCTCCGGCAAAATGACCCCCAAAATTACCATAAGAAAAATGCTGCAAAACGTTTAGCAGCTATAGCTAAACTTGCATTTGAAGTTATTCCTCAAGACCCAACGCGCAGTGAGTACCGTCAAGGCAACACTTTAGGCACCGAGTACAAACATTGGTTCAGAGCGAAATTTTTTCAACAGTATCGATTGTTTTTTAGATATCACCAAGAAAGTAAGATTATAGTATTTGCTTGGGTCAATGATGAAGACTCGAAGCGCGCTTATGGCAGCAAGACAGACGCTTACCAAGTGTTCAAAAAAATGCTTGAAAACGACCATCCTCCAGATGATTGGAATGCCCTCCTTAAAGAGGCACAAGCTGAATCTAAGCGTTTAGAACAAGATTACGATAAGCTTGAAGAAGAAGATTTTTAAATTTTTGTGCCTGCTACTAGAAGACAATACACATAATCACTCATTGCTTTGGTCTGGTTTGAGATTAACTTTTTGCTCTCGCATCCTATCTATAATCTGTTTTTCTGCCACTTCTAAGTGAGTAAGTCCTAATAGTGTTTCTTGTTTCTTTTTTCAGGTTGGAGATTGGAAGTTGATAGGCTGTTTCCACGCTCTTTGGCTATGAGGAAAAATATGCTCTTGGTGTTTGACCAGTCCAACGTTTGAAAGCGCGATGAAAAGCACTTGGTTCCGAAAAACCTAGTAGAAACGCAACATCATGAATTGATGTATCTGGTTTTTTAAGATACCGTAGCGCTAATTCTTTGCGTGTATTATCTAAAAGCTGTTGGTATGAAGTTCCTTCGGTTTGAAGTTCTCGTTGTAAGTTGCGAACGCTTATAGTTAAACTACGCGCGATTAATTCGATTGACGGTACTTCTCCCTTTAAATGATTTGTAATTTCTCGAACCACTTGATAGCTGTAAGTATTTTCATTACTAAGAGCAAAAAGCATTGCTTGAGCATGTTGCTCAAAAGCTAAAAGCAGCGAAGGATTAGCAGAAACGACCGACCACTCCAAACAAGCTGCGTCAAAAACTAGTTGATTTTTTGATTGGGAGAAATAAACTGGCGCCTCAAAAATACGCTGATGTTCAGATATATTATCGGGACTGTTATATTGAAACCAAACTTCTCTGGGACAAAGAGATTTACCTGTTAGTGTTTTAGCAGCAGTCAGTAAAGCTGAAAAACTTGCTTCAATTGGTTGTCGAGGTTCTTCTACTAAATAGTTTTTGAGATGATTTACAATTTCCCACTCACACACTACTTGTCCTCGCGAGACATTATAATGCATTGATACACCTTGACTAAACAAGCACATATAGCGAGAAAGCTTGTCAAGCACCTGTCCGAACGTTTGGCAGTTAAATAATACGTAGCCAACAATGCCAATAACTGACAGATTAAATTTTTCTCCCATATGTAAACCAATATCAGCATCACCAGTCTGCTTGACAACTTCGTGCCATAGAGCTAGGTTGGTTTCCCCAGAAACATAACTATCTGGCATTGTCAACAAACTGGGGTCAATACCAGCAGCAGCACACAAGCGGTTAGTATCAATGCCATGTACTGCTGCTGCGTATTGTACAGAGTTGCGAATTAAAGATATAGAGAAGGTTGCTTCTTTCATCTCTCCTCAAGCATTTTTCAGAATGGCACATCGAATCAATTTTATGGCGCCGTCGGTCAACTTCTAATTAAAACAACCGAATATCTTTAAGTTATTAGAACTGCAACACCATCAACAACTTACATCAACAGGAGTTTTAAGAACATGACATCATATATTGACTCTACCAAACTTGCTTATCAATCTGGCACCGAAGCAATTAAAAACCCAGTTACGGGAGACAGTATGGTTGTTTTGCTGTCAACCCACGAAAGCGGTGGAAATTTGTTTACAGCTAAGTTTACCCTACCACCAGGTTCATATGGTACACCTCTGCACTACCATAACAATCTTTTAGAAACATTTGAGGTATTAAGCGGCGCCTTGGAAATGGAATTAGGTGAAAAGGGAAATATTAAAGTTTTACGACCTGGAGAAGTAGTGTATGTTCCTGCTGGCATGTATCACAGTTTCCGTAATAGCTCTGATAAAGAAGTTGTATTTGTATCTAGTGTACATCCGGCAGGGGAATTTGAACAATTTATTCGGGCAATGTATGGTTTAGCTATTGATGGAAAAGTTAGCCCTTCTGGGATGCCAAAAAATCTTCTGCATTTTGCTTTAATTATTCAAAAAGCTGACCTTGTTCTTGCTGGACTACCTGTATTTCTTCAAAAGGTAATTATTGGAAGTTTAGCTGCGCTTGCTCGTTTATTAGGAATGGAAAATTCATTAAGCAAATATTGGTGATTTGATCCCCCCAACCCCCCTTAATAAGGGGGGCTAAGAGTAGCCTCTTTTCTTGTTCCCCCTTAAAAAAGCTAAAAGTTGTTTCTTTTCTTGTTCCCCCCCTTATTAAGGGGGGCTAGGGGGGATTTTTCAGATTTAATCTATTTTACTAGTAAGGAAATCATGAATCGCACACAACTTTTTCGAGCCACAGGAATCTTATTTGTTATATTTGCTGTTTCGATTAATATTCCTTATTGGCTATTAACTAAAAATTTTGAGTACGATGATATCTTACGGCGCCCTCCTGAGTACGTACTTACTCGCTTCCACGCAGGTGGAACAGGACTGATTTTAACATGGTTTGCCTTTGCAATATTAGCTTTACTATTTATCCCAGCTAGTACTTTGCTGCAAAAACTGCTGTCTCGCGAAGATACTCCTTATTTGGCAACTGCAACTTTAATGGGTGTTATTTCTGGTGTACTTCAAGCTGTTGGATTAATGCGTTGGGTATTTGTAATTCCTGTATTAGCTAAAATATATGTTAACCCAACCGCTACTGATTCGACTCGTGCAGCCGTTCTCGTTGTTTTTCAAGCAGTACATCAGTATGGCGGTGTTGTAATTGGTGAGCAACTAGGGCAAACGCTACTAGTTGGCTGGACAATAGGAGTAGGAATAGCAATGTTGCAATCTTCGGTATTTAAACCGTGGGTTGGGTGGATGGGTTTGGCAAGCGTTCCACTATGGATTTTAGGACAAAGTGAGTTTTTTGCAACAGTTATTGAACGCGCACCAGTTTTAGAAACGGCGCCTATTGGGTTTATGCTATGGGAAATGTGGCTAATTGTTGTTGGTGTTTTCTTACTGCGAAAAAATGGAGGGCGGCGAATTGTAGCATAGGCGTCTCGCCTGTGCAGTGATTACAAGTAATTAATTTTACCACAGAGACGCAGAGGACTACTAGAGTTGAGGTAGCAATTCTTTTTATAAGAGTGTTTTTAACCAATAATTTTCTAATGCCTGGTTAATTCTTTCTCTTGAGTATTCGTCCTTTAAAGAATAATATTCGAGATATGAAACGATTGCTTGTCTTTCCTCTTGGTTAAAATGTGAAAACTTTCTTGTTGCTATTTCATACCAATTAAAGTCATCTTTACTCTCAAATTCCTCGTCAACTAACCCGTATGTTAGATGGAACACTGCGTCAGTATTAGACCAAGCTCCTTCGATTTCAGGTATGATTAAATCGGCAATCAGGAAGGCACTTAGAAAGTATCTAAATCCTTCATCAGTGAAAAAGCTTAAAGCTGCGGAGTTTCTAGCAAGAAAATCCGGGTGAAGTGTTTTCCAATTTAATCCTCGAAACTCCATTGCATACTCTGCTGGCTCATCACCCAAGTCTGAGCCGCAAAGGCTATTATCTTCCGGATATGGAGTTTTTTCAAAAGCTGCGTTAATTTGCTGTTGAAGTTCTCTTACTTGTGGGTCTTTAGAAAGTGGATACTGGTAATTATGGAGAATTCGATAAAACTCTTCACTTTTTACTTGAGCCGGATGTGTTTGTTTATTCCAACCCCATCTCAAAGCCTGCGCGCTCAAAAATTTCAATTGAGGTAGTGTGTCAAAGACTAGCCCTAAAAACGAGCAAACTGCTTTATACTGTTCTGAGCTAAACAGCGAGGTCTGATACTCAAAGTCTTCATCCTTACCACAATAATATAAACTATGAAAGCTAGGATTTAAACTAAAAACTGTTGAATAAATAAGGTCGTTATCTTCTGAAAAATTAGAAAGGCATTTAGTTAATAGAGACGGTAGATAATAACGATAACCCTCAGCGCTTAAATAACAAAACGAAGACCATTCTTCCACCAAAAATTTTTGTTCGAGACTCAACCAGTTTTTACCGACAAGCTTTTGTCCTATTTTCTGTTCCTCCTCCCAATCAGCAGTAGACGATCTTAATAAATTTTCCAGCTTTGGTACTTCTAGCCAGGAAAATGCATCAATTATTTCTTGTCCAACTTTATCAATCATCTTTTTACCCTATTGCACCTTGAATCATTCCAATTGCTACAACCGCAACCAGCATAATTCCGCAATTTTATTTCATATTTCTAGTTTTTTGAATTGGCGCCAGTATCGTTGTAACAAGCAGTACGCTCATCAAAGGCGCCCGTACCGTTGATTTGTGCTTTAAATTGCTCGTTTAGTTTCAGTGCTTGTTTAGTGCCTTCAGCATCCAAAATAGTGGTATGATTACAATTTTGTATTCGCCCCCCGCTAGGTAGCTCCGAAGGGCGAATATTGAAGTCCAAGCTATCTCACTAGATAAAAATACTTGAGCCAGGAAAAAGCTCTCCTTCTACGACTGGTGGTACTAGAAAAATTCCTCCAGCGCGCACCGTTAAAAACCTATCCATTCCAGGTAGCGGCTTGTCGGGGTCGCCACCGAAATTTGTTCTGCCCAACCATTTATCCTGCTTCAAGATGCGGAATAAACGTTCGGGAGTATCTTGAAAGCTTACAAAGTTCAATCCTGTCCGAAAACCGGGGGCAGTATGTGTAGGTTCGAGGAATTCATAACCCTGCCGAAACACGCGCGATGAATTACGATCGCTGACTGGTGTAACGTGCTGGTTAGCTCGCTGGACGTGGCTTTGCTTTAAGATTAATTCGTTGACATTTGGAGGTTCTTTAAAGTCTTCAAAAGCTCGATTGCTAAAATCGGATGCTTGCCCAGTAAAAGGACAGCCCGTTCTCACTGTGAGGTTGTTTTGGCTATCGAGGGATTCTATAGGGCAGCCAGTCAGCTTATCCCGACCGACCAAAAGCTCTTGTTGCCTTCGTTCTAGTGCCTGCCAAATGCTTAAATCTATTCCTAAACGGACGAATGCTAAATAAGTACCGGACTCTATCCATTTTTCTTCTGGTAAGGGATTGCGTTTAATAGTAATTGCCCCTTCGCGTTCGGAGCTTTTCATATTAGAAATGCCGTCGTGGAAATCAATCCAACTGCGTTTGTCATCGCGTTGAGACCCACTATAAAAACTTGTAATTAGCAATGGCGCGCTTTCCGTTGTTGGGTCGGTCATGCTAGAAAGAACTTTCCAAGTTTCGACGATGGCACGGTCAACAGCAAGCTGGGTTTCAGCAATAAATTGAACGGCAATTTCTTCGGTGGCGGAATTAATTTTAACATCCGCAGCATATTTAAGACCCGAACCAATTAGGAAGGAACCGCCCCCCGCTGGTAGGGGTGAACGAAAAAAGCCAAAGTCTTGAAGATGGCTTGGTAATGTACGCCGCACTTCGGGGAGTTTAAAGGTGTTGGCGCCGTAACCAACTAAAACCGTTAAATCGCCACTAGGGACTTGTTGACCGGGTAGGTCGCGTACTTTACCGCTTTTGAGTTCTTGGTAAATCTCCCACAGCTTGGCAAACGCTTCTCCAACTTGGCGAGCATTTTGACCGGATGCAGCTCTCAGGAATAGGATGTTAAAAAACTTACCTGGTCGCACTCCCGGAGCGTGATAAATTCCTTCTTGCAGTTTCACTAGCTTTCCCTCCGAAATCCCATTCTTCTAGGCGCCACGCGAACCATTTGCAGAGCATTATCAAATTCTTCTTTAAGATTCTTAATGGTTTGACACACCGCAGCTTGCTGGCAATCGATTGGTTCGCTGCTGGCAGTAAGGACGACAAATTCATCATCGGCAACAGGGGTAGGTTTTCCTGCAATAACTAATGGTCCTACTTCAATTTGTTGCACAACCTGAAAACCACCCGTCACGGGTTCTTCTCTAGAACCGATAACTACGGTAATATCATCTAAAAACGCCGCATCCGAGTCACTAGGACCAAATTCCAGATGCTGGAACATACCCTCCTCAGAACCTCGGCTCCAGCGCACCCACTCAGAGGGAATAGTATCTCCTTCAAACAAAAATACATCTTTGGTAAAAGAACGAATGTACATCCCAAAAGGATTGGCAAAAGCAACAGTTCGACCATTAAACGCTGCACCTAATGCACCCATTGCTGCTGCTGGGTCAGCATGGCGACAAGCTAATTGTTCAACACCAAATTCACGGAAAAGCTGTTCGCGCGTTGCTTGTTCCAAACCATTATCAGTACGATTTGCGTAGGGTTTGGCGCCGAACATGACAATGTACAGCAAGTCATCCAGTCCGTTAATCGGATGAGTCATAAACAGTGCATTTTCGGTATTTAGCTTGCCCGTAGGTTGTGTGGGTACATTAGCTTCCACCATCTTGTCATCATTACCGTGACCTGCAACTAATGTTGAGAATGCAATCTCTCTTTCGTCTTCATTTAAACTTTCGGGGTCGCTAACTCCATACAAATCTTCCCAAGTTGGCTCAAACCCAAGAATGCTTTGTGCGATAGAACGCAGAGTTTGGGGGTCATGCTTGGCAATGCAAACCCAGTACTCCCGAAGTTCGGTTGTAATTTGAACTCTTTTCGGACGCATCTTACCTGTAGCATCAGGTCGTTCAATAACCCGATATTCGCAGTATTCGTTGTGTAAAACATGCCTACCACGAGAACCCCAATCAGATAATTTCTGCCCAACATCTGACCCCAAACAGAAAACAGGTTCAGCTGGGTCACCAAACCACTGAATTGCAGCTAAAACTGATTCGCTCAAGCTTTTAGGGTCAAGACTAAAAAAGCGACTGCCTAAATCAGCTTGTAAACTGTTGTAAGCTGTTTGAATTGCCTCATTCCATTTTTGAATAAGTTCAAGACTGAGTATATCCGCGCGACCTGGAACATCGTAAACCATTGCTATATATCTCCTTATTAAATGCAAATAATTACAATGACATACATTCAGATAATTGTGTATTCCGCAATATTAATGCGATTTTTTAAATTATCTTTTTTCTAAGTATTGAATCAGATGCTTCGACATCCATTCCGGAAAGCAGAGTAAGTAGCGTTTTTAGCCAGCATCACAACTGTTTCTATAACTTGCTTGAAAGCATTTTATATAGTTCCTTGCTGTAACTAAAAAAACTTAATCTGTCACCCTTGCTTATGTATAGGTGCTAACTTTTAGCACTTATGCGGGTTTGCATTTAAATTTACATTTGTTTACAAATTCTATTATGATAGGTAAAAATCTATAGTTCAGAGGTTCTTACTGTTTTAAGCTAACGTAAAAGTCCGCAATTTTATTTAACATTTGTAGCTTATTAGATTGGCGCCAGTATCGGACTATATCTTAACTGACATCTTGCACCATGAGCTTGTTGATAATAAAATAGCTTGTAATGCTTGGTTTTGCGTAGGGTGGGCACTGCCTACCTTACCCTTGTTGAGAAGCTGCAAGATGTGAGTTAATCATCTTGATCAGACAATGCAATTGTATTACTTTATTCTGTAGAATCTAGCTAATAAATCCAAAACAACTAAATGCTGTTACGCGCCAAAACATGTAGATGCACACCTTTTAATCAACGTAAAGATTCCCGTCTATACTTTGATTCAATTTTAGGTGGTTCTTGAGGCGCCCGCGTGTTGGAAACGTTTGATAAACGATGCTTTCTTTGCAGGCATTTTAGAAGCATTATGTATAATGCAGCATCTTCTAAATCATGGATTTCTGCTGTATCATCATCGTACTCGACTTTAACATTAAACTCGTTTTCAACTGCTCTAATAAACTTGACGGAACCAATAAAGTTGGCGCCGTAGATATCGACAAAGCGAGTATCGTAGTCAAAACTAGATGTGTTAACAAAGAAAATTTCTGCAAGTAATCTTTTTAATGATTCTAAAACTTCTATAATTTCTCCTTCACCCATAGTTAACTCGTCAGAGTAAAGAAAAGAGTATTGATTCGACCAGGTAATATCACTTTTGTTTACTTGATCATAAAGCCTTATTTTAAGATTTAAATTATATTCTCCTCTTGGTAAATGTAATTCTGAGTAAGTATCGGCTCAATAAGTTGGGGTAAATAGTGATTCTCTTTGTTGTTGGATATATTTATTATTTATACAAATAACTTAAGCCATGCGGGCGCAGAGCGCCCGCTGCGCCACAGAACGTTGCTAACAGTAATTTATATCAAGATAATATTAATTACGAAGTGGAAGAGCTAACTACATAACAATAAAAGATACGGGAGCATCCAATGAACGGAAGAAACATAATTATTCGGCGCCAGAAACCTTACTATATGGTTGGTCTAAAAAAGCCTATCTGCCTTCATTGGATGCTCCCAAAAGATACAAACTACAATAGCACTTCTTTAATAACGCACTTTCAAACGTACCAACAACAGCGTGGATTACCTGCATTGGCAAACACGGAAATTTTTATCCAGCACAAATACATGCACACCAATCCTTAAATGCAGTGAGTTTTTAATTTAACCAACAAGTTAATCTAAGAGTGTTTACCCTGACATACAAAATAATTCATCTTGCCAAAACAAGGGCTGATGGTTTTGAACACATTTATCTCTAATAACATCTCCCAAAGATGGGATATCATAATTCTTAGAAATACGGTCTTGTATGTACTTGAAAAAGCTTATTCCTAATTTTCGAGTAGTGGCAACAAGAGACATAAATATATCCCAAGCTCTAGTACCCTCACTCGTCTGAGTCGCATAACTAATGTTGCGTCGCTGCACCATTGTTCTGGCAGCTAGTTCAGCAGGGTTATTATGTAACGGCAGTTCAGGATACTCTAGAACTAAAAGTAACTCGGAAACTTTTGCTGCTGTTAACTTTTTTCGCTCGTCTAACTGCTTATAACCACTTTCAGTACCAAAGATTTCCCAAAATCTTGACTGAAGCCAAAGTTTGCTCTTTACAGAAGGAGAATCGCTATAAGCAAGCAGTTCCCGGTAGTAATCCCAAAACTCAGAAAGAAAGTCGTCTAAAATTTTTTGATGGCAGGCAACAAACGGAGTCAGTTTTTTATAATGGCGCCCTTCATGTACCCAACATAGAGCTAAATTATTCGTCAATAGTTTAAATTGAGGAGCATCATCACATACGAGAGTTTGTACTATTGGAATGTTGGTTTGCTGATGATAAAAAGCAATCGCTGCCGCTTCTAATACGCGAGTACGATGTTGAGAACCTAGTTTCTTCAAATACGTATCAAGCAGAGAATTAAATTCTGACTCTGTAAAAACTGTTTCTTGAGGCAATAATTTAAGTTGATTACTCCACTTTACGGGTACATTCAAAGTATTCAATAGCTCATAGGTAAGCTCATTGAGAACAAACTCAAGCTTTTGTTTATTCTGTAATACCCCTAGTACACTTAATCTATCTTTTTTTAGAGTCGTTGAATAAACTGTATACAATGGGTTACAAACAACATTCGTAGTCTGATTTATGCCCTTAACACGCGCGGACGTTTGGTCTAAGTGCTGCCAAGTAGTACTTTCTAGCCCAGATATATATACTTCGTTATATTCAGATTCAAATCCAGAATCATTTTTAATTAGCAGATTTGACAAATAGCCTGCTGACATTGAAATACCAATATCTTCTAAAAATTCTAATAATTTACCTTGAGTCATATTGCCTCCATAGTACAGGCTTATGACTAAAGCTTTAATTCCTGGACCAAACTCTCCGTCGTAACCTGTTGGTAATGGCGCCAAGTATGTTTTACCTTCAGAAGCTGAGTAGAATTTTGGTTTCAGGAATAGTACATTATCGGTTTCAAGTGAGATATCTTGTATAATTACTTTTTCGTAACCCTTAAACTCCGCATCCGCTGGTAGCTCAGATTCTGGATACTCCAAAATCCATTCTCGATCTATCTTAATACTGGCGTTTTTACTGCTCTTAGTATGCCCTTTATGAGTTTTACGTTCTTTCTCTGACGAATGGTCTTTCTTAAATCCGCTCGTTTTATTGGCTTTGATGTCTGGCTTACCCTTCTCTCCTTTAAGACGATTGTTTTCATCCCGAAGTTTTTGAATTTCTTCTTCTAAACTTTTTATCTTTAAATTTTGTTCCTCTATTAAGTTCAGAAGTACTTCTATACTTTGCCGCAATGAAGCGTCTGCAATTCCTCTTGGGTCAATGCTTTGCAGCAAGTCAGGTACTAACTTTTTACTTTCTGGATTTTGCGTCATGTATCATATTCTACGGCACCATGTTACCAAAACAATATTTTATTTTTTCGTGCTACATATACGCTTTGAGGCACCACCATTAATGCATGACGTATCAGTTCAAATACATGAATAGCATAAGGCGCCTCTTTTTTAAGACTTTGAGGCAATAGGGCAATATCATTGGCTTTTATAAGCGTGCGATACGTTTACTTTACGCTCCTAATGGCGCCATGCTGTTGTGCTAGGAGGCTACCCCTACTTATTGAGCGGATACCTGAGTAAGGCATGAATAAAACAAAATCTTTATACGAACTATTTTTGTAAGGAGGTGTAAATGTTTCGTATGAACAAACCTGACCGCTAGTTGTACAGTATTGATTATTTTGGTCTTTAAGATATTGACCATCTTCTGAATAAAAAAATGCTGTAACTCCACATTTATTACCCATTAAGTTACATGTTGAAAACTGAAGGTGGATATTCATTCCGGTTTGTCCAGAATTTATGATATCGAAGTCCACCCAAATTTTATCAATACTACCTCTTGGTTCGTTATCTACATAAGTATGATTGAAATAATGCTCATTCGACCTAACTATTTCTGTTTTTGTTTCCTCATCATATATACGTATGAACAGTTTTAGCTCATGTTTACCTTCTGGCAAATGAAGCTCATGATAAGGAATAAACAAAGGACAATCTTTGTAAATAGTTACTTCGTATATAGGAGTAAATTCTTCGCTTGTAGAAACATTCCCATCAGTTGTATAATAGCTATTGTTTAAGTCTTTGAGGGGATTCCCATTTCTGTAATATAAGTATGCAACCGCGCGACATTTTATATTTTTGACATTTTCTACCTCAAATTTACAATGAATAATCATTCCTTTATAGTTATCTTGTTTAATATTATGTTCTATCCATACCTTATGGATTTTACCTTTATATCTATTTTGGTAACTGTTGTTTTGTGTAGAATTTGGATTGCTATCGAAAAAACTATCAATTACAGCTTCACTAGTTCTAACTGCTAATCTCTCTGCTGCTGATTGAAAAAAAGTATTGGCAAAATCATTTAGTAAATCTTCAAACATATTTTAGATAATAAAGTAAAAAGTATAATAATCAGAGAAAGTATCTTGTCCAGGCTAAAGACAAGCTTTAAATTTTTGATATAGAGACCCCATTACTAGAGCATTTCTCAAATGTCAGGGGTCATACCTAATTAGGTTTTACTCATTCCATAATTTTGTTCAACCCATCTAGTATTTTTGGAACTCCGGCAAGACCTTGACTTGCAGCAGTTAATATTCCACCAAAAAAGTCAACGACTTTACTTAAAAACTTAATAGATGTATTGAATCCTTCAAGATCATCGATAACTGTATTTAACTGAGTAGTAACTGATGTAATTTTGATTTCAAAACTTGCTAATGATATAATGGTTCCTTCAGCAATTTTAAGTGTTATATCTTTTGCAATTGTGCGAAGTGGTTCTTCAATTTTTTTACGAATATTTGTATACTGCTCATTGCTTATCTTCTTTTGTGCTAGGAGTTCATTACGGTTGGCTAAAGAAAAATCTACAATTTCATAAATTAACTGTCGGCATAGTTCTAAATCTGTCAAATCAGGCTTAGACATTTTTTACTCCTTATAATCATTGTAATGAATAATATAGTGGTTACATCAAGCACTTATTTTTACTAAAGTTAATACTGAGTACAAATTGCTTTAATCCCATCAATAATTTTTGAAGTTTCTTGATAGATTTCTTCTTGACTAAGAAGATTGTGAAAGTAATCAACTAACTCACATAGCTTTTGGATTAGTATCTGAGAATTTCCAGTATTTTCAATAAATTCTTGCACTTTCTGCCTAGTAGTATTAATTTGCTGCTGATAGTTGCTTACTGAGCTTACAGATTGCTCATTGATAATTATTGCCATTTCATCTGCAATTTCGCATAACTTAATTTCAACATCTGTAAATATTTGGTTAAACTGTGCTTCATCTATTTCTTTTCTAAACAGCCGTTCGGCGCTATTGGTTTGTACAAAGTAAATAATTTCATTAATTAAATTGCGACAGATAAGTAAGCTTGTGACATCTTGAATCATCATGGTTTAACTCCTAATTTTATTTTCGATTGCTATTATCGTTGCTTGTTAAGTTTTTGTAGCAATGGCTTTATAACTTTTACGTGTTTAGCGATAATTGCTTGAACTCTTCGCATCGTTTCTGGTTTAATTTCCTGAGTTTTTTCTTTATCTGCGGTTTTAGTATTAGACGACTTGAATAAATCTTGACAATACTTGTCGAATTTAGCACCCGTCAAAGGAATATCGTCATCCTTCGCAAATTCTGTTTTTAGAGATGCGTGTAACGATGATAATTCCCTTAAAATCTTTGTATATGCTTCAGCTTCATCTTTACGAGTACGTACCACATCCATCGCAGTATTATACTTATCTTCTACTGACATAAATTCAAGGGGATTTTTCTTTAAATCATCTCCTAGTAGCGCTATATACTCGCTATAGTAAGTACGAATACTTGTTTCTTCTTCAACCAATAGTCCATCAACGTAAACTTTTTTAGCGATTGCGACCAGTCCTCCCGGTTCTGGTTGTCCTTCGACTGCACCTTCACCCTTAATATAGGTTTGGATACTGCTATCTGTACATAAAATTGCTTGCTTGAGCTTGCTGCGACGAAGTTCTTTAGTAAATAGGTTGGTGAGAAACTTCGCGATTGCAACTCCTGCTTTGACCTCTGCTTCTTTAAATACCGTTTGCGCTTCCGAAGAAGGTGACGGCGAGTATTTAAGATTTGTTAAGGAAGTCTCTAATGTTTGAAAGCTGGCATCAAATGTAATTTTTTTCCCTTTTTCGCGTTCTCCATTAGCAACTTGAACAAGGGCTTTCATATAATTGATTAAAACCCCATTCGCATTTTCCGTAACAGAAGAAACTTGCTTGTAATTATTGTCGCAAAATTTTTCTTCGGGTTGTCTTTCTGTAAATACAGTAGGGGAACCAGGTGTTCCAAAAAATTGAGTTGCTCTAATACATGAGCGATACATATCTTTGGAGATATCTTTACTTTTGCTGTCGAGTTTATCAACATTATCACTGACTGCTTGTAATGATGGAATATTGCGTCCGCAACTGGCTAATAACAAACTGACTGTTACTAGTAATAAACTTTGGTAAAATTTAGTACATATTTGCTTCATTCGCTAAAACTCACAATTATTTACACATATAAAGTAATCAATCCTTACATTTCAACTTTTGCGGCTTCTGTTTGTAGTTGGAACAAACCAACTTCAATATTATGTAGTTCATCGAGGCTTTCAACATGCCTCACGTCAAGTAGTAAATTATTGGCTTGAGCCTGTAGAAGACGATAACTACCAGCCCTTTGTTTGACAGGAAATGCATTATTTAGTGATTGAATTGCAACAATAATTCCTCCAATAATATTTGTGATGATTCTCCTATCATTTTCCCTGACTGTATGTACATTACTCAAAATAGTAATAAATAAAGTCAAAGTAATTGTAGTAATCGTCAAACCTGCATCCCAATTTCGATTAACTCGTTTGAGCCGAGTCATTTCATTGGTCAATACTTGAATTTGCTTCTCTAAATTTTCTCTTTGTTCGGGAATAGGTCTTTGAAGTTGCATTTTTTTAATTGACTCGTCTAAATTTTGAGTTTCGTTTACCTTCTTGTATATTTATCCGGACGAAACCAGAAGTTTATGCAGCTTATGAGCAAAATTTATATTAATTTACAAAAACCACTGTGATAGATGAAAGCCTGATACGAACCTATACAAAAATCTAGAGAATTTGCTCGTTATAAATCACCTAATGTGCATTAGTAACAGCATTAGTATTTAGCATTAGTAAAGTTTACAATACAATATATTTCAGGTTAATGGAGTACATTTAAATAGACGATATGCCCATCGCACAATGAAAAAGCCCGCCTTTGACAAGCGCGAGCTAAATTATTGCGATGATGGCAAAGCCATGTTTGTTTCATGAGATAAATCACAAGTTTTCCAGAAAACACGCAATATACAAAGACGCAACACGCAGGAGTCTCTACACGATACCTCTAGCAAGATTGAAAGGACTACCAGATGCAATTGCCTGTTGCTGGAGGTCAAGGACTGAGGGAACGGATAGTCCTGTCTCAACGCCCGAAGTCATCAGCCCAGCAAGAAGACTACGACCTGCGGCGCCATTGGGTTGTAACATCCCTAAACTTTCTGCGTCAACAAATGAGTTGCGGGTGATAGAACTAGCTTCTACCCACTTGAGGCTAGCAAGTAAATCTCCGGTGGAGGCAATGCTAACTTGGGTGGAGAACTCATTGCCCTGTTGGTTTTGGGTTATAGATAATTGGTCGTAGCTTAGACCACCGATGAGACCAAGGCGATCGTGGCTTTGGAATTGGTTAATTGTAGTTGACCCAGTACCGCTCGAAAGAACGAATAAATCGCGACCGCTACCACTATAAAGTAAATTATCGCCGGTGCCTGCCGCAATTAAATTGTTACCTTCTGCGGCGTATATAACATCATCGCCTGCACCTGTAAATATCCAGTCGCTACCGGAACCCGCGTAAACAATATCATTACCGGCGCCTGTACCAATGAGATTATTACCTTCAGCCGCGTAGATTAAGTTACGACCATTGCCTGCACTAATTAAATCGTTACTCGAACCAGCATAAATAGTGTCATCTCCAAAGCCTGTGAAGATTTCATTTAAACCTTCGCCTGCATAGACTTGGTTGTTGCCATTGCCTGCATTAATGATGTCACGGCTGGCGCCTGTGTAGATAATATCGTTACCTTCCCCTGAACTAATTTGGTTAAATCCTTCGCCAGCAAAGATTTTGTTTAAACCATCTCCTGCATTAATAATGTCAAAACCGGAGCCTGCATAAATGACATCATTGCCAGAACCTGCGGTAACTAGGTTATTACCTTCCCCTGCATAAAACGTGTTGTTACCTTCCAAATCTGTAAGGGTATCGTCACCAAGACCAGCATCAAGAGAATCATCACCAAAACCACCTTCGAGGATATCGTTACCAAGGTCGCCAACTAAAGTGTCTTTTTCAGAACCACCTCGAAGAATGTCATTGCCGTCACCACCCCAAAGTGTATCTTCGTCTGCGCCACCAAAAAGGTAATCGTTATCATTACCTCCTTTGAGTGTGTCGTTACCTATTCCACCTACAAGGGTATCAATACCAGTACCTCCCTTAAGGGTATCGTCGCCAACACCACCGTCCAAGAAGTCCGCGTCTCTTCCGCCATCAATAACGTCATTACCACCTTCTCCAATTAGAAAATCTTTACCTCCATTCCCAGCAACATAGTCATTTCCATCCCCTGCGCGAATGTCATCGTCTGCCTCAGTTCCTTCTAACACATCGGCGCCGGAACCGGATTGAAGCAAGACTCCGCCGTCACTTTTGTAAGTAATACCAAGGTTTGGCTGTTTAGGAATCGATGGTTGTGTACCCATCAAACCATCAACATCAGGAGCGATTGGAATAGCTTTTGCTAATTCTGGAGATTCTCCAGAATCTAAGAAAAATCCACCACTTGAGACCAAATTGTCTAAAGTATCTTTAGCACGATCCGCTGCATTTTTAACTCCACTCCCGGCACTATCAGCTAAGTCTTTAGCAGTCCGAATAACTTTACCAGTGGCTTTATTAATTTGATCACCTGCTTTATTAAAGGTGTCTCCTGCCTTGTCAGTAAATGATTTGAGTTCATTAGTGGTTCTGTTCCATGTTTGGGAGATAGAAGTTCCTTTAACGGTTTCGATAACTTCATTTCCATCCCACGTTCTGAGAACACCTTTTGCTTCTTCGGTAATTTTACCTCCTAATTCTTCTACTTTTTGAGAAGCATCCTTATAAGTTCTTTTTGTGCCTTCCCAAATCCTTTCTTTTCCATCATCTAAACCTTTAACAGTCAACTTTCCACCCTGCTTTATGATTGAATCAGCAAGCTTTCCAGCTTTATTTACTTCCTCTTGCACAAAGTTGCCAGCTTTGTCCCACGTTTTTCTACCAAGAATTTTAGCCTTTTCATACTCGTCTTTAGCAATAGCTTTGCCTTTTTCGTACTCTTCCTCAACAAAATTACCAAACTGGTCAGTTTTTTCTCTTTTCCATTTGTCAGCAGCCTCTGCTTTATCTACAACAAATTCCGCTCCTTCTTTTGCAAGCCTAGCTACATCTTTTCCGTTCTTTAAATCTTTAATCTGTTCTACATACCCAATTACTTTGTCAATTTTTTCTTGGATGACTGGTGGAGGAAACTCACCCAAGTTAAAGGATAATTTTGGAGAATCAATACCAGCAAGAGAAGTGCCTAAAATCACAATATCGGCACCGAGTCCAAGACTAAGAGTTGGTTCAGGTTTTTTGAAAATATTACTAATACCTAATGTCTTAATCTCGTTCCATCGAATAACACCTGGAGATTCCATAGGTGTTGGATCGTTAAGAGTGAACCCAAGCTCTAAACTAGGATTCAAAGTTACAGTCAAGTTTGCAACACCAGGAACACCGCCAAATACACCAAGCCCAACTCCTCCTGACAATGAAACTTCGTACCCAGCATCATTTTCTTTCTTCGGATAATCTTTAATAAAGAAACCATCTTCAAAATTCTGACCTGATGTATCAAAGCCAAAACCTAGACGAATTTCGGCGCCAATTTTTCCTGCTTTGATAACACCACCCACTACTCCTATAATCGGAATATCTACTTGTGGGAAAACATTCTCAAGCTCAAGTTTAAATACAGGTGCATCGTAAGAAAATAGAGGCTGAGTTTTGCTATTATCATTTAATAAAATGTTGAAAGCTGTTTCTACTGGATTATCTAGTAGCGCAATCTTCAAGCCAGAAGGCAAATTAAAATCAGGCTTAGTAATATTGGGTTGAAATTGATTTTTTTCAACCTTACCTGTCAAATCAATTGTTAGTTCACCAAGCAGGATTCCTTTGTTAGCAGTGGCAGTAAGCTTACTGACAACCTGGCTTAAAGAAAGAATCTCATCGATTAATTTGACATCAACTTTATTACCACTTTTTTGAGCTACAGCCCCAACTACATCCAGTAAGCTAATCGAGTTTTCATTAGTATCTTGATTGAGATCAATAATGTTTTTATCTTTACCTTTATACAAAGTTTCGCGATAGTCAGTGATTAAAGGTATTTCTGTCTTGACAAAACTGAAAAAACTGTCTAATGGTTTAATAACATCTTGAATTTTATTGACTTTATCTTTTATAAAATCACCATATAACTTTTCTGTGCTTAAGCTTACTACAAATTTAATATTACCTGAAGAATCACTTGTTTGCGTTGCGCTAATTCCCAATGGCTTACCAAATTTATTCAGTCTTTCAGTAATTTCTGTAACTTTAGCCAATTGATTATTTGTCATTTATGCAATTACTCCCAATTATTGTATCGAGATTATTTTGACGTTTAAAGTATGTCGAAAATACATGACTATATATCGCGTGCTACTCCGTTCGTAAGCTTTTACAAACGCGCACGTATGAAAGTACGCTGCAACTCAGAACGCTTTTGACTGTAGTAATTTAAGCGCAACGCTCATCAAGCGTAGTTCCAAAGCACGAATTTTTTATAAAAAATTACAAGATAAAAGATTGCAAACGAATTAATATCGTTGCCCACAGACACAGCATCAATAAACACAAATTAAAAAAATATTAAATAATCACCTTTAAAGATGATACTAATATTGTCACCATCTTTTTTTTATGGTGTAAACAATCTAACACCGAAAAATTTAGCTAGCAATGTATAATCAGACAAACAACTAAAGCTTGTGTAAAATTATGATGAAGACCATCGGTATCTTCGAGGTACGCTTGGTATGGTGTGTTCTGAGTGGCGCCTGAATATTCAAGCATTGTAACAACAGGCGCCGTTTTCGATTGCTGCTTAATATCTTCGACTTAAAGGCTCCTAAACCAAATAGTTGCTCATTACCCTTGCTTACACATACCGCAGGTACCCCCTGAACAGTTACCTCAATTTTGAATCAGCGCTAGAAGCGTTGTTACAGCTTGAACTGAGACATCGTACATATAAAAGATAGTGTTGTAAACAAAAAAATAGAGCTTGAAAATCTTATATATTTATTTTGTTCCAATCCATTCAAGGGATACTAACGTGGACTAGAAAACGTGATTGCAAACTCGTATCTAAAGGTGCCAACGTCAAAACTCGACTTTCTTTACGTTATGAAGTACGTGCAACACTTGGGCAACTTTATGGCATCGACGAGTTTTCTGATTATTTGGGATTGTTGGTTTGGAGTTGAGTAATTTGACGTTGGTGCATTTGCTCAAACTGAGCTCAAGTTTTTTCAAGTTAGTTACCGAAGCATACCTGGAGGGAACCTCCATTATCGCCAAGTGCATTGTCAGCATCGTTAATTCTCATATCCACTGCACCAAAGGAACCACTAAAAGAGACAGGACTTTGAATCCACAATGTCCCTTGCCCACTTCCCATTAATAAAGCACCAAAAGGAAATTGTTGGTCAAATTTGTATTGATTATAAGGCGCAAGAGCCTCAGCATCACGTCCATTATGCCCAGAAGAACCAACTGAAGAATAATTTCGAGTATCAACACTCCAACCTCCACTGATACTTGTAACCTTGGTAAAACTACCTGGTAGATTAAAATGTTGCCATCCACTTCTTGAATCAACAGTGACACAGGCGGAACTGGAGGTAGCCTGCTGAGGCTGCGACGGTTGTTGAGGTTGCTGTTGTTGTTGCCTAATAGCTTGCGCTTCTTGTTCAAATCGCTGAAGAGCAGTATCTATTCTTCTTATAACCTCATCATTTGCCGCGCTTATACTGGCAGGAGTTCCTACGTATTCAAGTTGAAATCTGACTGTACCTTCGTATTTACCTCCTTGATTATCGGCACAAGTGCCAAGAACAACGCGAGTACATCGCCCCCTCACAGTTACAGATGCATTAACCCTGTCCACATTGCTGTAACTATCTTCCAAAAGTGCCAGTCTAGAATTGTTCTCCTGTAAAGCCTTCTCAATTGTTTCAGTTTCCCCGCCAACACGAATAGACCATTGAGCATATGATTCAGCTCTACTTTTTCTGTCCGATAAAGCTTTGTTGTAATCACTAATCACTCGACGAATTTGAGTAACTGATCCTCCTCGAACAAAGTCAACGTTAAGATTTCCTCCTTCTCCAAACCTAGATTGAACAGTCTCCTGATAATCCATAAGCCTGTATCCTGTTGGCGGACTATAGCTAAAACGACCTGTATTCTCTCCAGGATAACCAGACCTAGCACGTATGTCTCTATCCTGATAGCATCTATAGCCAATTTTAGGAGTTGCTGGACAGTTGTTACTTTGAGCAAATACTTGATTTTGCAAGGAAATTACTACTCCTGTAGTAGCTAGAATAGAAATCGCCCCTAAAGCAAGAGTATTTGATAGTTTCATTTTCATATTGTTTTTTCTGAAAATACTGTGAATTACCAAATTATTAATTCGAGAAAATGATTGTCCTACTGCACCTAATCAACAACACACAATCCATACACTCTCATACTTCCTTTACAGAGGTAAGCTTTGCAATAAGAACAACATACTAGGGATGGTTCAACAAAATCACCTAATACGCATTAGCAATTATCATTAGTGCAAAAAGAGACGCATATACATAGTGTTAGTAGCTGGTTATCTGCTGATTACAAAAAATCTTTAAAAAGTGTGTACACGCTAGACAGTAGTAAGGAGGAGTAAGGCAAGTGTCGTAAAGCTTTTGGAATTTGGTATAAGTATTCGATAATACCTAAAGATTGCTTGCCTTTTATCTATAAACCTGAAATGAGCCAAGATTTACCTGCATCTGCCAAGCTGAAATTTGTTGTTATTGATGACCATGAACTACTTCTGGACGGAACGCTTAATATGCTAAGGCGCCAGTATCCAGAAGCGGAAATTTTCACGGCACAAACGGCACAGATGGGTATTGAGCAAGTGGAGAAAGCCAAACCAGACCTTGTTGTTATGGATCTTTCTATTCCAGAAAAACCTGGCGAATCTGCTAAAACTGATACAGGTATTCAATTACTGAAGACTCTGCTCAAAAACTATCCTACCCTCAATTTGATGGTGCAAAGTACTTATATTAAAGCTTTAGTTAGGATTAGAACTAATATTTATGCTCATCAAGGCGCCTTCGCTGTCGCTGATAAAAGTCTTTCTAGCAAAGAAATTTTAAACCGCGTGGACTGGGTACTACGAGGATTGAGTTATACTAAAGACATTAAAGCGGTGCAACCTGGATTGGAAGTTAAACCAGAGTGGCTGACTGTACTGACTTTAGCTTTTGAACAAGGATTGCAAGACAAGGCAATTGCAGAACGGATGTACGTATCTGAACGCATGGTACGTCACTATTGGACTAAGGTACAAGATGTTTTAGAGGTTTATCCTGAAGAAGGAAAGAATATCCGCATTCAAACCGAAATGCGAGCTAGAGAAGAAGGTTTAATAGATTAGGGAAATAGGAATTGGTAACTAATAGTTGGCAACGAATTAAAGCAGAAATAGCTAATTGGCGTGTAGGGACATTGCCAGGAATTGCCATGATTATAATTATCATTTTAGCTCGTATAACTGGCTCGCTTCAGTATCTAGAATGGCAAGCTTTAGATAATTTTCTCCGCCTACGCCCATCTGAACCTATTGATGAAAGAATTGTGATTATTGGTATTGATGAAAAAGATATCGAAAGCGCAGACTATCCAATACGAGATAGAGATTTGGCAGAATTGCTCATCAAATTAAAAACATACGAGCCTAGAGTTATTGGTCTTGATATTATTAGGAATATAGAAGTGGCGCCTGGTTATCCAGAACTAGTAGCTGCGTTTAAGAGTGTTAAAAACCTGATTGCGATTGAGAAAGTACTACCAGAAACAATTAAACCACCACCAACATTACCACCTGAACAAGTTGGCTTTGCTGATGTGATGTTAGATGCAGATAACCGTCTTAGGCGCAGCTTACTTTTAACGCCAATTAATAATGGTAATGACTACAAATTTTCTTTGTCTATACGTTTAGCCGCAACTTATTTAGATAGCGAAGGTATTACCCTCGAAAATGGTATAAAAAATCCAGAAGCAATAAGGTTTGGTGATACTGAACTACCCCAACTTTTAGCAAATTCTGGTGGATATGTAGGCGCCGATGCTGGTGGAGTCCAAATACTAATCAATTATCGCAGTGGTCAAGCACGATTCCGCACTCTGAGTCTTAATGATATTAAAACTGGCAAATTTAATCCTAATTGGTTGCGGAATCGCATTGTGATTATTGGTATGACTGCCATTAGTGCCAAAGATATTATCAATACATCTGCTATTCCATCTGAAAATCCTGGCTCAGGTCAAGTTTATGGCGTAGAAATTCAAGCTCATGCTGTTAGCCAAATCATTAGTGCAGTCAAAGACAAACGCCCTCTGTTACAAACCTGGACAGATATTTGGGAATACTTGTGGATATTCGTTTGGGGAATAATAGGAATGACTTTTGGAAGGTTAATTCATTCTCCTTTAAAAAATATTTTGAGTATTGGTGTTGCCAGTATTGCATTAATTGCAGCTAGTTATTTATCTATATTATGGGGATGGTGGATACCAGTAGTACCAGCTTTATTTATCTTAGTTATAAATGGAATTGGGCTAGCTGCTTTTTATCAATATGAGCGAAATCTCAAGTCTCAAATTAAACAACATCAACTGATTATAGAACGCGCGTTTGATACTATCCATAACGGTCCGTTGCAAACTCTTGCTCAACTAATGAGAAATGCGAGAGAACATGACTTACCATCCAATCAACTTGTCTCAGAACTCGAACACCTTAACCAAGAATTACGCGCGGTTTATGAGTCGATGAAGCGGGAAACCTTAACTCAAAGAGAAATCCTCTACTTAGGACAAGGTATAGAAATTGACTTACAAGTACCAATCCATGAGCTTCTCTATGAAGTTTACAATAAAACCTTAGAGCGAGACTTCCCTTGCTTTAAAACCCTCAAAGTGAAAGTCCCTAGCTTTGAACCCATCGACCTCCAACACCTAACTATTGAGCAAAAGCGGGAATTGTGTCGATTTCTAGAAGAAGCCTTGTGTAATGTCGGAAAACATGCTACTGGAGTAACTCGCTTAAAAGTCACTTGCACTTGTGAAGAAGGTTGGTACACACTCAGAATTACAGATAATGGGCAAGGTGTTGACTCTGTATTAGAAGGCAGAGGAACACAGCTATCTAGAAATTTAGCTCGAAAACTGAAAGGAAAATTTACGCGGGCGCCTTTACCAACCAAAGGTACTGTTTGTGAATTAACTTGGCCTGTACCCAAGAGAAGGCAATCAAGACTTTAATTGTCAATAGTAGGTTGGGTGGAGTTCTACGGAACCCAACATAAACCAAGAGTAGTGCTTCATTTCATTAACTCTCTTTATAGGCGCCAATTCTAACCTCCCCTCTGTGCCCTCTGCGTCTCTGTGGTAAAAATCAGCTCTTTGTGTTAGGTTCCGCAAAGCCTCCACCCAACCTACAGTTGTTAAGTAAGTGCTATTGCTAACTAGACACTTAAATATTTAAGTGTATACTAGAACTTATCTATGTATAAATACCTCGCTTGATCTGGAAATTAAAAATTCAAGCAGATTATGAGCAACAACTATATAGTTCGCCAGCTAGTTACCATTGGTATTACTAGCTTACTTTTGACTTCAACAACAATTGTTCTTGCTGAATATAAGCCCCCTCGCGGTCAGCGTCCACCAAGTGGTCGGACAACAACTACAGGTAGTAGAGGAGGATGTGAAACTAACAGCGAAACATATTTAAAGCTACTAGCTCCTCAAAAGCACGTTGGACAAACTGCTTCTATTCGTCCTACCTTTGCTTGGTTTGTCCCCGACTCCAAACCCTTACCGATTGAGTTTAAGCTGTATAAATATGATGATAAAGGTGAACCCCAACTGCAACAGCAGTTTCTAATGCAGAGTAAATATGGAATTATGAGTTTATCTCTACCCAAGAATAAGCCAAGTCTTAAGGTGGGAAAAAGATATTTATGGCAGGTAGTAATTTTATGTTACCCAGACCAACCAGCTAATAATTTAGTTGCAATGGCAGAAATAGATGTGGTAAAAATGCCTGCTCAAGTGCGTATGCAACGCGATGACCAAGCTAATGTAGATATTTTAGCGGAAGCGGGTTTATGGTATGACGCGCTAGGCAGAGCTATACGATTAGGACAGAAAGATATTATTCATGACTTATTAAAAAACCTTACTGCATTAGAAATAATAGAACAACCAACTACATTAACACCTTAAAAAATTGTTTAAAATGAAAACATTCCTGCTTGGTTTAACTGTATTTTTGAGTGTTTTCTCGTTGTCCGAGCCATTATTTGCGATTCCTCAACAACCAGTAATTACTCAAGCTAATACTAATCATCTTACAGCCGATAAAGCTGTAGCAGAAGCGGAAAAACTCTCGCAGCAAGGAACGGCACTATCGAAACGACAGGCAATTGAGAAATATCTAGAGGCACTTCAAGCTTTGAAAATACCACCTACTCAAGCTTCAGCGCGCGAGGCTCGTTTACAGTCAGCGACAATTTTAAGAAGTATAGCTAAACTGTACGAATCTTTGGGAGATTCAGAACAAGCATTAACATACTACAACCAAGCACTACCAATTTTTGCAGAATTAGGTGAAGTTCTCTTACAGGCTAGAACTTTGCACGAGTTAGCTATGCTTTATAACGTTTTTGGAGAAAGACAGAAAGTTTTAGATTATTTAGAGGCAGCACAACGACTTTATCAGCAAGTAGGTGATGTAGCTGGAATTGGGCGAACTTACTCTAATATGGGCTGGATTCACTATTTCTTTTTAGGTGCTAAACAAAAAGGAATGGAATTATATGAACAGTCCCTAAAAGTTTATCAAAAAGCAGGCGATAGTATTGGTGAATGTAATACTTTAGTTCAAATAGCCTGGGGTTATTATGATGACGGTAACGGTGATAATCAAAAAGCAATATATTACTATAAGCAAGCTATAGAAGTTGCAAAGCGAGCAGGTTATAAAGCTGGAGAAGCTCGTGCTTCTATTCATATGAGTCAAGTTTATGAAACTTTGGGTGAAAAACAACTAGCGTTAGATACGCTAATGACAGCGCAAAAGCTTTATCATGAATTAGGAAATCGTTCAGAATTAGCTAGAGTTTATCGCCACTTTGGAGAAGTTTATGGTTCATTTGAAGAATCTAACAAAGCAATTGAATTTTATAAAAAATCAGTGTTAGCTTACCGGCAATTAGGCGAAAAGATTGACGAAGGACATATTCTATGGGATTTAGGTGTATTATACAATCGCATTGGTGAACGTCAAAAGGCGTTAGATACTTTAAATCAATCATTATCAATCAAGAAAGCAACACGCGATCGTTTTGGAGAAGCTGATGCACTTTATCAGATTGCTCGTGTTGAGAGTGAGCGAAATAATCTTGCAGAAGCTCTAATCAAAATGGAAGCTTCTATTAAAATTACTGAGGATTTGCGAACTAGTGTTTATAGTCAGCAGCTTCGTACCTCTTTCTTTTCTATAAGGCGGGATAGATATGACTTTTATATAGACCTATTAATGAGGTTACATAAAATTAATCCATTAGCAGGGTATGATGCAAAAGCGCTTCACGCCAGCGAACGTTCGCGCGCGCGCAGTCTCATAGAGTTACTTGCTGAAGCGAAAGCAGACCTTCGTAGTAGTGCTAACACAGAGTTGCTACAACAAGAAAGCATGATTAGCAAGCAAATTGATGAGCTAGAAAAACGCCAAGTCGAATTGTTAAATAGTCAGTATACGCCTGAACAAGCCACTGCCTTAGAAACAGAGCTTTTTCAACTTTACCAACAACGTGAAGAAATTAAGGCAAAGATTAAAGTTACTAGTCCTAATTATGCTGCTATCACTCAACCGCAACCTCTAACTTTATCAGAAATTCAGTCAACTTTACTTGATGATAATACACTGCTTTTAGAATACTCATTAGGAGAAGAGCGCAGCTATCTTTGGGCAGTAACAAAAACAAGTATTAACAGTTATGAATTACCTAAACAGGCAGATATTGAGAAAGCTGTGCAAAATTTTCAACAACAAGAATTAGTACCAATTAGGATGCGTCCTACCCAAGGTGTTTTAGCCGTTGATACTGTTAGTCAAATGTTGCTGAAACCTGTTGCTAAACAGCTAGGGAATAAAAGATTAGTTATTATCGCTGATGGTAGGTTACAAACCATACCCTTTAGTGCTTTAGTAATTCCATTCAAATCTCAACATCAAAATAGCTCTGTACCATTGATGATGCAGCATGAAGTTATTAATTTACCTTCAGCATCTACATTAGCTGTATTAAGAAATCAAGTAAAACGGCGCCGACTAGCACCTAAGACTATAGCTGTACTTGCAGACCCCGTATTTGGTAAAAATGATAGACGCTTTAAAAACAATACAACTAATTCAACAAATGACATAATACCCGCTTTAAAAAATGTCCCAATAACAGAAATTGAATTAAGAGATTCTCTTCGAGCCGCCGGTATAAAGTTAACGCGACTTTTAGGAACGCGCACGGAAGCTGAGGCAATTATGGCTTTAGTTCCCGATACAGAAAGAAATCAGTTTTTTGATTTTCAAGCTAATAAAGCCAGTGCAACTAACCCTAATTTAGCTCAGTATCGCATTGTTCATTTTGCTACGCACGGTATTCTTAACACTGCACGTCCTGAATTATCAGGGGTTGTTATGTCGTTGGTAGATGAACAAGGAATACCCCAAAATGGTTTTTTGCGACTGCGCGATATTTTTAATTTGCATTTACCCGCCGAGTTAGTTGTTTTGAGTGCGTGTCAAACAGGTCAAGGTCAGGAAGTTAAAGGGGAAGGAATTATTGGACTAACGCGGGGGTTTATGTATGCAGGCGCCGCGCGCGTGCTGGTGAGTTTATGGAAAGTTGACGACCAAGCAACAGCTGAGTTAATGAAGCGGTTTTATAGGGGAATGTTACAAGAAAAATTGGCGCCTGCGGCTGCTTTGAGACAAGCACAAGTAGAAATGTCTCTTCTCCCACGGTGGAGTTCTCCTTATTATTGGGCTGCTTTTGTGCTTCAGGGTGAGTGGCAGTAAGTATGTATTAAAAGTAGAGTGGGTGTTCCACTTTTCTAAACCAAGTTTACAGTTTTCGGTAGTGCATTATTTATACAACTTCCGTATTCTCAATATAGAAATTAAGTCTGGCAGAGTAAAGAGTCTAGGTTGAACTCGGTTCAGACAAAATCATACCGTATTCAAGAAGGAGATTTGTAAATGAAGCTTTTACGTACAGCCGCATTAACTACTATGCTCACACTACCTATAGTGCAGCAAGTAACATCTTTATCCAAAAAATACATACAGCTTCATTCGAGATATAAAAGCAAAACCATTACCAGGTAAACTTTACAGGCAATAATTTAATTTTTGTATAGCTTTAAGCAAATTTAGTATATGTGATTTAAGATACTAGTTATAAAAAGTTATTCTAACTATCTACTTAATGACATTACACACTTATTCACCAGGTAAGGAGTTCGCACGCTTTGCCGAAGCAAGCAAGTGTAAGTTTGTGCTTACAGTGCAACTTTTATGTTAATCATCTATGTAAATATTTGCAAAATTATGTATAATTAGCAACAACAAATTAAATAAAACAGCGATTTATTGCTAAACTCACTTAATCTATAACTATTGCTAATCAATAATTATAGTGGATTGTAAATTCATTGTTACTTTTTGTATAAACATTAACACTTAGACTAAGATATTGAAGTTAAAAACTTTATAACAAAACTGTAATGCTATTACATTCATCACCACGGAACGAAGAGTTCGCACAGAAGTTTGTTGAAGCGAATGAGTGTTGGAACCTGGAGCAGCTGTATAAAGATATTACTTTTGCCAAGCAGCAAGAGAAGCAACTTTATCGTAAACAACTTACTCCAACAGAAAAAGCTTGTTTACGAGGCTTGATTCGTGGTTACAGTCCAACTGAAATAGCTTGGGAACTCAACCGCGAACCAAATGGTTTACGGGTGGAGCTTTCTAGAGGTTTATATAGATATATTGAGAGTTTAACAGGCGCCCGCATTAAAAATTGGAGCAACATTTCAAAAGAATTAGAAAAGAAAGGATATAAATTCCACAGTATAGGTACAAACGTTACCGCAAATCGTAGAGACGTTACATGTTTAGTCTCTACAATTGAAAATCACGTTGATTGGGGAGAAGCGATAGATGTATCTATATTCTACGGGCGCCACTCCGAACTTACCACCCTACAACATTGGGTAAAACAAGACAAATGTCGTCTGGTTGCCCTATTAGGTATGGGTGGAATAGGAAAAACTGCCTTATCAGTAAAGTTAGCACAACTGGTACAAGAAGAATTTGACTTTGTAATTTGGCGTAGTCTTCGTGATGCTCCGACCATAGAAGAACTGTTAGATACATTAATCAAATTTTTCTTATGCCAACAGGAAACGAATTTACCTCAAACAGTCGGCGCCAAAATTTCACGATTAATTGAATATCTACGCAAAGCACGTTGCTTGATAGTATTAGATAACTTTGATGCTATATTATCTGGCGGAGAACGTGCGGGTAATTATCGCTCTGGGTACGAAGACTACGGGGTAATGCTGCAAAGACTCTCCGAAACAGCGCACCAAAGCTGTGTTGTAGTAACTTCGCGCGAGAAACCAACGGAAGTAGCAGCTTATTCTGGAGAATTTTTACCAGTTCGTACTTTACAGTTATCTGGATTAAATAATGAAGATGCACAAGGTATTTTAGCTGCTAAAGGTCTTACTGGGTCGGTAGATGAAATTGAAAAATTAATTGAGTGTTATGGAGGGAACCCATTAGCACTAAAAATAGCAGCAACTTCAATTTTTGATTTATTCGACGGTAATATTGCCGACTTTCTACAGGAAGAAACGACTCTTTTTAATGGTGTTCGCAATCTTTTAGACCGTCAGTTTGAGAGGTTATCACCATTAGAAGAAGATGTAATGTATTGGACTTGTATTAATCGTGAACCAGTGCCAGCTGCGGAATTACAGAGTGATATTGTGCCAACAGTATCAAAAGGAAATATATTAGAATCTTTGGAGTCTTTAACGTGGCGTTCTTTAATCGAAAAACGTAGAGACGCAATTCATCGCGTCTCTACATTTACGCAGCAACCCGTAATCATGGAATATATGACTGAGCGATTGGTTACAGGCGCCACTGAAGAAATAACAACAGGTAAGATTAATTTATTAAACAAATACGCTTTAATTAAGCCTAACTCTAAAGATTATATTCGTCAGAGTCAAATTCGTGTAATTATATCACCTATATTAGGTAATTTACAGTCTAATTTAAAATCTCAATCGGAAATTGAACTGAAAATAAAAAACAATCTTGATAACCTGAGTGATAATTTTTCTAATAAACCAGGGTATTTTAGTAAAAATTTAATTAATTTGTTGTGTATAAATGGGCAGGCAAGGATGCCTGCTCCACAAGAGTTATAAATAGCTTCTTGTCCCCCCCTTACTAAGGCAGGGCTGTTTCATTCTCCAGAGAAAAATGGTTTAATCAGCACTAGGATAACAAACTCAAGCGAGGGCGCGGCTCCGCCGCGCCTGGGCGCCAATAAAAGAGTATAGTAATTGTGCAGGGGCATTTATGACAGCCAGTTTAATCGAAGAACTCAAAAAAGTCAGAGATTTCCGTACCAAACAAGGGCAAAGGCATCCGTTGTGGTTAGTACTGTTGCTAGTAATTATGGGAACAATGAGTGGTTGTTGCGGTTATAGAAGTTTGGGAGATTTTGTTGCGCGCCATAAACAATCTTTAATCGACATATTAGACATACCAAAAGATAGAGTACCTTCATACTCGACAATGCGACGGGTTATGATGCGCGTAAATTTCGAGGAACTGACAAAGAGATTTAATTGCTGGGCAAGTCAATATATAGAATTAACGGAGCGCGAATGGTTGGCAACTGACGGTAAAAGTATTAGAGGTACAGTCGTTGATTATAGCAATGCATACCAAGCGTTCGTGAGTGTAGTATCAATTTTCAGCAGCAAACAAGGTGTTATTGTCGGACTGCAAACAATGAATAATAAGCAGACCAGTGAAATCGCAACAGTTCAAAGTTTAATTGCAGCCTTGGATATCAAGGGCGCCATCTTCAGTTTTGATGCGCTTCATTGTCAAAAAAAACTGTCGAGCAAATTATTGGAAGTGGAAATGATTACGTAATTGCTGTTAAAGCCAACCAACCCAAACTGTATAACCAGATACAACAGAATATGGAATCTTCACAGCCTACAAGTATATATACAGATGTTGAACGAACTCGTGACCGCGTAACATCTCGTCACGTGTCAGTGTTTGATAAATTAGAGAATATTTCACCTGATTGGGTTGGTTTAAAGTGTATAGTTCGAGTTGAACGTTTTGGGACTCGTGCAAATAAGCCTTACTCAGAAACAGCATATTATATTAGTTCAAAACCTCTTGAGGCGCCTGATTTTTCCCAAGGTATTCGTGGGCATTGGGGTGTTGAGAATCAGTTGCATTGGGTAAAGGATGTTGTGTTTGAGGAAGACAAAGCTCAAATGGTTGACGGTTATGCTGCTGCTAATTTCTCAATTCTTCGCAGTTTTGTTATCAACTTGTTCCGTCACAATGGTTTTGATTCCCTTACTAGAGCTATACGTCAATGCGCCCACAACATCCAATTACTATTTTCCTTTTTAGAATGAAACAGCCCTGCCCTTACTAAGGGGGGTTAGGGGGGATTTTAATTATTAAAACTGGTAAGAAACGGCTCTTGCAGAACCAATTTGTGAAGTATTGTAATTAGTACCATTGAACTCAAAGTCTTGGTTGTTTCTAGCTTGAGTATTTCCTTCAACTTTGTTGTTAAATACAACACCTCCAGTTACGCGGAAACCAGAATTTTTGAACGGGTGATAATCTACTAAAGTTGAGACGTTCAATAAATTCAAATCTGCTTAGTCTCTCAACACTATAACAAGACGTATATTATTTGACAGCTAATAAAAGGTCATGATAAAGTCATAAAAAAGTCATACTTTATACTAAAAAGCAACCTTATATGCTTACAACCGCATTAGTACCTGGTTTAAAAACTGGAAATGGTACGCTTGTATTTGCGCTTATAAGCATGTAAATTTGTAGTATGTCGTCGGTTTATGCACGACTCCCACTCCAATGATGCTGTTTAATGTGTCCATTTGATTAATTTGTGTAAGTAC
Organism: Calothrix sp. PCC 7716; assembly: GCF_019977735.1. Taxonomy (GTDB): domain Bacteria; phylum Cyanobacteriota; class Cyanobacteriia; order Cyanobacteriales; family Nostocaceae; genus Dulcicalothrix. Next base: position 5,426,809 of record NZ_AP025018.1, read on the forward strand.
GGATTTTATTTCCTGAAATACAGGTGGGTTTTGGTATGCCTAGATACTTTTGTATTGCTAAGTAGCATGAATACGTCATATCACCCACACAAAAGGAGATAATGGAATTGTTAACGGTTGAAGAAGGATTAGCCGTTGTTGAGCAGGTATTACCACAGGGACATTTAAATAAAGTTCAGCAAATTGTTTTCCGCTGTTCCTGGGCTGGTCAGTCTTACAACGAAATTGCTAAGACTTATGACTATGACTATGGCTATATAAAAGACACTGGCTCGAAGCTGTGGCAATTACTGACAGAACTCTTTGGTGAGAAGGTAACAAAGCTAAACATCAAGGGCGTATTGCTACGTTATATCAAATGTAGAGACGTTACATGTTTAGTCTCTACAATTGAAAATCACATTGATTGGGGAGAAGCGATAGATGTTTCTATCTTCTACGGGCGCCAATCTGAACTCATCACGCTACAACACTGGATAAAACAAGATAAATGTCGTCTGGTTGCACTTTTAGGCATGGGTGGAATTGGTAAAACTGCCTTATCAGTAAAATTAGCGCAACTAGTACAAGACGAATTTGACTTTGTAATATGGCGTAGCCTCCGTGATGCTCCGACCATAGAGGAATTATTAGATACATTAATCAAATTTTTCTCATCCCAGCAGGAAACTAACTTACCGCAAACAGCCGGCGCCTCCCTCTCGCGTTTAATTGAATATTTACGTAATTCACGTTGCTTGATAGTACTAGATAACTTTGATGCTGTGCTATCAAGCGGTAAGCGCGCGGGTAATTATCGCTTAGGTCATGAAGATTACGGGGAACTGCTGCAAAGGCTTTCTGAAATACCACATACTAGTTGTTTGGTATTAACTTCGCGTGAGAAACCAGCGGAAGTAGCTGCTTACTCTGGAGAATTTCTTCCGGTTCGTTCTTTGCAGTTATCGGGATTGAATAATAATGATGCACAAGGTATTCTAGCTGCGAAGGGTCTTACTGGGTCTGTGGATGAGATTGAGAAATTAATCAAGTGTTATGCAGGGAACCCACTAGCACTCAAAATAGCAGCAGCTTCAATTATTGATTTATTTAATGGTAGTGTTGCTAGCTTTTTACACAAAGGTACGACTGTTTTTAACGGTGTTCGTAACCTTTTAGACAGGCAATTTCAGAGGTTGTCACAAGAAGAAAAAGATATAATGTACTGGACTTGTATTAATCGCGAACCCATACAAGTGGGTCAATTACAAACGGATATTGTGCCAGCAGTATCTAAAGGAAATATATTAGATTCATTAGAATCTTTAACTTGGCGTTCTTTAATTGAAAAAAGTAGAGACATGATTAATCACGTCTCTACTAATCACGTCTCTACTAATCACGTTTCCACATTCACGCAGCAACCTGTAGTCATGGAATATATGACAGAGCGACTCGTTGCAGGCGCCGTTGAGGAGATAAAGACAGGTAAAATTGAATTATTAAATAAATACGCTTTAATCAAGACTAACGCAAAAGATTATATTCGCTTTAGTCAAATTCGTGTAATTTTAGAACCAATATTAGCTAATTTACAGTCTGACTTAAAATTTCAATCTGAAATTGAAAAAAAACTTAAAAATAATCTTTACAACTTGCGTGAAAAATTCTCAAATCAACCAGGTTATTGTGGTGGAAATTTGATTAATTTTTTACGCCAACTCAAAGCTGACTTGACTGGGTATGATTTTTCGGGTTTAAATATTTGGCAGGCTGACTTACAAGGCGCCTGTTTGCATGACTGTAATTTCTCCAATACCAATATTAGTAAATCGAATTTTAGCCAAGCGTTAGCAAATATTCTTTCGGTAGATTTTAGCTCTGATGGAAAGCTTCTTGCTACAGGTGATGCGAATGGGGATATTTGTTTGTGGGATGTGGGTAATACACACACGTTAAACGTAGAGACGTTACATGTAACGTCTTTACATGGTCATGTTGGTTGGGTGTGGTGTATTAAATTTAGTCCCGATGGAACACTCGTTAGCAGCGGTGAAGATGGTACTATCAGAGTTTGGAATATAACCACTGGTGAATGCTTACACGTTATACAAGCTTATTCGATGCGATGTGCATCGGTTAGTTTTAGCCCCGATGGAAAAATATTAGCAAGTGGTGGAGTTGATGGAACTATCAAAATTTGGGATGTCAAGACTTGGCAATGCGTAAATATACTTAATGGACATACAAAGCTTTTACGCGCGGTTGCTTTTAGTCGTTCGGGGTTATTCATTGCCAGTGGAAGCGATGACCATACTATAAAATTATGGAATACTAAGGACGCTGAATGTCTATATACATTTACAGAACATACTGATGCAGTTCTTTCAGTTGCTTTTAGTCCTTCGGGGCGCCTTCTCGCTACCGGAAGCGCAGATAAAACTGTAAAATTATGGTGCCTCGATACAGGTAAATGTTGGAAAACATTACAAGGTAATCAACTTGATACAGTAGTAACAGTTGCCTTTAGTCTTAATGGAGACTTAGTTACTGGGGGTGAAGCATCTGTTATTAGTTTGTGGAATATTGAAACTGGAAAATGTTTACAAACTTTTGGGGGACATACAAGACGTGTTTGGTCAGTTACTTTTAACCCTCAAGGAAATATTCTTGCCAGTGTGAGTAGAGACCAAACTGTAAGAATATGGGATGTTGCCACAGGGAAATGCTTGAAAACCTTACAAGGTTACACAGGTCGAGTTTGGACTGTAGCTTTTAGTCAAGATGGTCAATTTTTAGCTAGCGGTACAGACAACACGGTTAGACTTTGGAATTTATCTAATAATAAGTGCTTTCAAACTTTCCACGGTCACACCTGTGAGGTTTGCGCGCTAACTTTTACTAACAATGAAAAACTCGCTAGCAGTAGCTACGACCAAACAATCAAAATTTGGGACATTACAAATATAGATGCTCATAGGCGCCACAAAACACTCAGCACTCAGCACTCATCACTCAGCACTCTAAAAGGACACATCGGTTTTGTATTTTCTGTATCTTGTAGCCCAAATGGTCTCCTTTTAGCTAGTGGTAGCGCAGACAGTACAATTAAGCTATGGAATATTGAGACAGGGGAATGTTTCAAAACAATAAACCCGCAAATTGGTTGGGTTTTTTCTGTTACTTGGAGTCCTAATAGCCAAATTCTTGCAGCTAGCGGTAGAGACGGCATTATTAAATTATGGAATACTAAAACTTGGGAATGTCTCAACACGCTAAAAGGACATGAAAGTTGGGTTTACTCAATTGCCATTAGTCCAGACAGTCAAACGTTAGTTAGTGGTGGTACTGATTTAAGCTTGAGACTATGGAATATCAAAACTGGTGACTCCAAGCTAGTACCCCAAGCACATACAAATATGATAACCAATATCAAATGTAGTCCTGATGGAAATACATTTGCTAGCTGTAGTCGTGACCAAACTATCAAAATTTGGAATTATACAGGAAAATGCTTGAAAACATTTGCAGGACATAAGCATTGGATTTTAGGAATAGATTTTCATCCAAAAGCACAAATATTAGCTAGTGCTAGCCAAGACCAAACTATTCGACTTTGGGATATAAATACAGAAGAATGTAAAAATATTTTACAGGCGCCTCGTCCTTATGAAGGCATGAATATCACAGGTATAACAGGGTTAACTACAGCGCAGAAAGCTACTTTAAAGAAACTTGGTGCTTTTGACTTATAATTTATCATAATCGTAGGTTGGGTGGAGCTTGCGCTCACGTAGTATGCCGTAGGCGCAACCCAACATAAATACTCGTAAGGGTAGATAATATGAAAACTAACTCAGGGAAAAATATAACTGATAATTTAGGCAAAATTTATTACTCAGTACTTGTCAAGCAAAAAGAAGATGGTTATCAAGCAACAGTTTGGAGATTAGCAGACTGGCAAGTATTTGCTACTACAAAAGAAGAAGCACTCTCAAAATTACATTCCCTTGTAAGTGACCGCTTGCAAAATGTAGAAATAGTTAACCAGCAAATAGAGGCGCCTTCCTCTGAACATCCTTTGATGAAATTTGCTGGGATGTATAAAGATAATCCTCTCTTTGATGAGGTTGTCGCTAATATCGAAGCTTATCGCCATCAATTGGATGTAGTTGAGAATCCTTGGATGAAAATAGCTGGTAAGTATAAGGATGACCCCTAATTTGACGATATGCTAGCAGATATTGAAGCATTCAGGCGTGAACGTGATGCAGAAAAGGCGTCTGACTTCGAGCATCCTTGGATGAAATACGCGGGTGTTTTTAAAGATGACCCAACATTTGAACAAGTACAGGCATATATAGAACAGTATCGTTGTGAATTAGATGCTGAAATGGAAGAATATTATCGTAAATTGGATGCTGAGAAAGAATAAGTGAATATGGAACGGGCAGGGATGCCCATTCCACAAGATGAAGATTCTACAAGATGAAGATTCTACAAGATGAAAAAAATTTTTGGAAGTTCTTTAACGATTTACTGTATTCATAACTGCTTCAGGATAGCGCGTTCCTGCAGCAACTCCGACTGGCATAACTTCAGAAATACGATGCAAATCATCACTACTTAATTCAATATCAACCGCGCGCACATTTTCTTCAAGTCTATCGCGTCGTTTTGTTCCAGGAATAGGAATTATATCTTCACCTTGTGCAAGCAACCATGCCAAAGCTAGTTGTGCAGGCGTACAGTTTTTCTCGGTTGCTATTTGTTTAATTTTCTCTACTAGTTTTAAGTTATATTCAAAATTCTCACCTATAAAGCGTGGTGCATGACGACGGAAATCATTCGGTGCCAAATCTTCTGGTTTCTCAAATGCACCCGTCAAAAACCCGCGTCCCAGTGGTGAGTAAGCTACTAAAGTTGTACCGAGTTCACGGCAAACAGGTAGTACGTCGTTTTCTGGTTCGCGCGTCCATAAGCTGTACTCTGTTTGCAACATAGAAATAGGGTGAACTTTAGCAGCGCGACGCAATGTGTCGGAATTAGCTTCAGAAAGTCCTACGTAACGAATTTTACCTTCAGTAACGAGTTCTTTAAGGGCGCCAACTGTGTCTTCTATCGGCACATTTGGGTCAATTCTCGAAGGGTAGTACATATCTATATAATCAACTCCCAATCTTTGCAAGCTGTAAGCCAAAAAGTTACGTATTGCTATAGGACGATTATCAACACCTAAAAAGGCGCCATCCCAGTTACGCAACCCACCAAATTTTACTGAGATAAAAATTTTGTCGCGAGGAATTTCTTTAATTGCTGCACGTATTAACTCTTCGTTATGTCCAACTCCATAAAAGTCACCTGTGTCGAGAAAGTTTATGCCTAGTTCAACCGCGCGTTGAATTGTTGCTATACTCTCAGCATCGTTAGTTTGTCGTCCTGCATAAAAATCTGACATTCCCATACATCCTAAGCCTAAAGCTGATACTTGTGTATCTGTTTTTCCAAGTTTGCAATATTTCATAGTCTTTATTAGTTACTGTGCTTGGCTTGTTATGGTTCTTACTTTAGCCAATACTTACAGATGGAGTACATGCACATTTTCTAGAAAGACTTACCAATTTCTTATATTCGCCTAAATTCAGAAGGAGTGATACCTGTGTGCTTCTTAAAAAAGCGCGAGAAATGACCGGCTTCTTTAAAACCAAGTTGATAAGCGATTTCTTGTACTGAGGCGCCTGACCGTGATAATATGGCTTGTGCTTCAGCAACTATTTTCTCTGAAATCCAAGTGTTGACTGATTTTCCGGTTTTACTCTTAATTACTGTAGTTAAATAACTTGGGTGTAGATGTTGAGCATCAGCATAATCTTGAACTTGATACAAAGTACTAGTTTTACCTACCGCTAAATCGCGAAAGTGTGCTTCTAGATTACGTTTAAACGTTAATACAATTGATGAACTGCTGTTTGACTCGTCATTCCAAAACCTCTCTTTTATTTTAAGCAGCAATACAACCATCAAGCTGCCAACAATTTTAAATTTATAAGTACTCGTACTATTGTATTCTTGTAAAAGCTGAGTACCCAAGTCGTGAAAATTTTGGAAAATAGATAGTTCTGGATATTGCGGAGGAACGATTTCGGCTATTAAAAATGGAAATTCGTTAAAAATCTTTTCATGTACATATTGCTTTAGAAATGACTCTGCAAACGTAATGACGAAACCATTAGCTTGTTCATAAACTTCAAAACCTTTGACGTGCCCTGGATTGCTAAAGTAAATAGTACAAGGTTTCATCTCATAAAACTGGCTATTTACAATATATCGTCCTTGTCCACTGGAAATCATGACTATTGAGTAATAGTTGGCACGAAAAAGCGGAGATTTATATGGCGCCTCACTATGAATTTCTTCAAGTCGATGAATGGTAAAATCTACTTCTTGGTTTAAGGCGCCGCCTATTGAAGAATAAAATTCTGCCATCGAGTTGTAAATCTTAATGGTTTCTGCCATTTGATAAGTTTTTATTATTACCTTGTGGGATGTGCATCCTTCTTTTGGGATGGGCATCCTTCTTGTGGGATGGGCATCCTTCTTGTGGGATGGGCATCCTTGCCCGTCCTTTAATAATAAAATCCCGGTAACTTTTATGATACCGGGATTATTAAGATCTTGGGTTACGCAAGGGAGCGCTCCACCCAACCTACGATTTACAAATCAGGGGGTAAGATAACTTTGTTAATGACGTGGATAACACCATTGCTAGCTTTGACATCAGGTTGAACAACTTTAGCGTCGTTTACAGTTACACCAGTAGATGGGTCTACTTTAACGCCGATAGGTCCACCTTGCAGACTCTTGACTTCGCCAGATTTTAAGTCGCTGGAAAGTACTTGACCTGATACTACGTGGTAGGTCAATATTTTTACCAGTACTTCTTTATTTTCTGGTTTTAACAAGTCTCTAACTGCGTCTTGCGGCAACTCAGCAAATGCTGCGTCTGTTGGTGCAAAAACAGTGAAAGGACCCTTACCCTGTAAAGTTTCAGTTAGTCCAGCAGCTTGGAGTGCTTTGGTTAAAGTTTTGAATGAACCGTTTGCTTGAGCTACTGCAACAATATTTTTATTAGAGTCGGTTTGACTTCCTGGTTTTGTACCTGGTGTTGTTTCTGGTGGTGTTGGTGTAGTACCTGGACTTGGTGTTGTTTCAGGTGTTGGTGTAACACTTGGTTCAGTTGGTACTGGTGCTGGTAAAGTTTCTGGGGTTGCTTCACCACCAGGTGCGGGTCGTGTAGTTGGACTAGAGGCGCCGCCACCTGGACAAGCACTACGGTTGTAAGGGCACTCCTGTAAAATACTAGGGGCTGGATTTAATTTAGGTCCAGGAGTTGTATTCTGAGCAGTTGGGCTTCCTTTCTTCTTTTTCTTGGAATTTTGCTTTTCTGTATCGACCGTTGGTTCGCTCGGTACATACTGTGTGTTTGTCAGTATACGCTGACTGCGGTTGTAGGTTGTCTCCGCAAAAATACTGGGTTCTGGATTGAGTTTATTTTGGGCGCCTGCTGGCACGTTAATCAAGAGACCAATGCCCGTTACTCCCACTACGCCAGCCAAAAAGGGCAGCAAATTGCTGTTATTAACCTTCATAAATCTATATTTGGCTTAGATTTCCACACATTACATAGGAAATTTATAACATTTTTTTACGCACAAAATCTAACGAGCGAGAATAATATTTTTACTCATAAACGCCTTGTATTCATAATCTACAAATTTTAGACACCAATATTTTCACTTGATGTACGTGTATTGATTGAAAAACAATCCAAGAAGCTCAAGGCTCATTATATAACCAATTGACCCCTTATATCCAATCCCAAACCATAATACGTCATTTCTACCCCTCGCATTTTTCGCTACCACGAAAAAATAATAAAGTATTAATCAATATATTTTAAAGTAATATTATATACAAGTAATTTAGTTTTTTATTTGTCTAAGCTCTCAAAGCATTGCTACACTTGTATTATAGGTCAATAACACATTATAAATCTTAGTAGACATGTAAACTATAATACATAAAATTAGAATTTTTGATATATGGAAAACGTTTATAAATAGTATTGAACTATTAAGAACTGTACAAGACGGATGCAAATGTGAAATTGTTCCTATAATTTTAATTTTTAAGAAAAATATTGCTTGTGTAAGTGTTTTTCGGTCGATAATTGTTGTAAATCTAGTAATTTGGTGGATAAACTCAGTAATAATCTATCCACTCTGAATCGTTACAATTAAGGTAAATATATCGCTTGATAGTTGTACTGTAAAAATAAGTGCAAAGTATAATGGTCATTTGGACTAACGCATATTATAGATAAAATTGTACAATCGACCAGTCAACTAGTAGTAGGGAATACAATATGCTAGAATTGTACCAATTTGAACTTTCGCAATACTCAGAAAAGGTGCGATTGATTCTCGATTACAAAGGGTTAGATTACCGCAAAATCGAAGTAACACCTGGTATTGGGCAAGTTGACCTATTTCGCTTAACTGGACAGCGGCAAGTGCCCGTACTTAAAGACGGCAGTAGATATATTGTGGATTCTACTGAAATTGCCAAATATCTTGATTCAGTATATCCCGACCGTCCATTAATACCATTGGATACTAAGCGTCGGGGTTTAACGTTAATGATGGAGGAATGGGCTGACGAGTCGATTGGTATAAAAGGAAGAAAGGCACTTTTTGGCGCCATTAGCCAAGACCAGTATTTGCGTAAGTCATTGCTACCAACAACGACACCAGATATTTTAAGAACTTTGGTAGAGGGGGTACCAAGTGATTTTGTTAAAGCTTTGGGTATAGGTGTTGGTTATAGCCAGGACGCGATTAAGAGTGCAATAGAAGACTTAAAGCAAGATTTAGAAGCATTATGTTTAATATTGCAGGATAGTCCATATTTAACAGGAGATGAGCCGACTTTAGCCGACTTTGCCGTGGCAGGTTTATCTATATTGTTAAAATTTCCTGAAGGTGACTATTTAGATTTACCAATTGGTGTAAGAGGCAAAGGTGTACCCGAATTAGCAAATAGCCTAACTTATGAACGCTTTTTCACTTGGCGTGATAATTTGTACGCACGCTACCGTAAACCTTTAGCATACACCTCAGTTATATCTAGTGGTGGCGCCCCAACTTCAATTCAAATCGATTAAACATTTATAGTAATAGTATGGTGGGCAATGCCCACCATACTAATTAAAATATGACAATTTTTGCTGGTAGTACATTTTTTCTTGATTTTTTAACATTTCTAGTAAAATTCGATTTAATATATATCGAGAACATTATGTGCTTATTAACATGCAGTTGGGACAGCCGTTAGGTTCAATTACTCAAGGTTCGCTTACAGGTGGACTAGAAGTGCGTTTGCACCCCGATATTTCAGTTGAAGATATGCGGGTCGGGAAATTTTTAGTAGTGCAGGGGATGCGGTCGCGTTTCTTTTGTATGTTGACTGATGTTGCACTTGGTATTGCAAATCAGCGAATTATCGCAAATCCTCCAAATTGGGAAGATAGTTTTTTACGCGAAGTGTTGGCAGGTAGTGGTACTTATGGCACTATTAATCTGGCGCCGATGTTAATGTTTACTCCCGAAGCTGAGGAAAAGCCAACATTCACAAATGGAAAATCTGCAAATCGTGAAGTCCCAAATGGACTTAAAGGTTTAGCATCATTTGAACCGCAAACCAGCACGACAATGGAATTGTTACCAGTAAAAACGATTCCTAGTCACTTTAGCCAAGTTTACGAAGCATCCGAAGAAGATTTTCGTCGCGTTTTTGGTTGGGAAGACGACATTCACCGCAAAAACTTCTCTATTGGCAAACCATTAGATATGGATGTCCCGGTTTGTATAGACTTAGATAGATTTGTCGAACGCAGTAACGGTGTATTTGGTAAATCAGGTACTGGAAAATCTTTCTTAACACGCTTACTATTAGCTGGGATAGTTCGCAAAAATGCCGGGGTTAACCTTATATTTGATATGCACTCAGAATATGGTTGGCAAGCCGTTTGCGAAGGTAAACAATACAGTACAGTAAAAGGGTTAAAGCAATTATTCCCCGATAAAGTCGAAGTATATACCCTTGACCCAGCCTCTACAAAACGTCGAGGTGTACAAAATGCTCAAGAATTATACCTTAGCTACGACCAAATCGAAGTAGAAGATATTCGTCTTTGTAGTCGTGACCTTGGACTTTCGGAAGCAAGTCTCGATAACGCGAATATACTCTTTGCAGAATTTGGAAAATCTTGGATTCTTCAATTAATCAACATGACCAACGAAGAAATCAAGACATTTTGCGAAGAAAAACGTGGACACCAAGGTTCTATCACTGCATTACAGCGCAAACTGTTACGCATGGAGAACCTAAAATACATGCGGTCAGCATGTCCACAGAATTATGTCAACCAAATTTTAAAAACTCTCGAAGCTGGCAAAAACATAGTAATTGAATTTGGTTCGCAGTCGGACATGTTATCGTATATGCTGGTGACAAACATGATTACACGTCGTATTCACCAACATTATGTAGCCAAAGCCGAGAAATTTCTCCAATCAGGTAACGTGGCAGATAAACCGACTCAACTAGTAATTACGATTGAAGAAGCACACCGTTTCCTCGACCCTGCAATAGTTGCCAGTACCATCTTTGGAACCATCGCGCGTGAAATGCGGAAATATTTCGTAACTTTATTAGTAGTAGACCAGCGACCATCTGGTATTGATAATGAAGTTATGTCTCAAATAGGGACGCGCGTTACTGCATTACTAAACGACGAAAAAGACATCGAAGCAATCTTTACCGGAGTATCAGGAGGTAGTGCATTACGCTCAGTACTAGCAAAACTAGACTCAAAACAACAAGCACTAATATTAGGCCACGCAGTACCAATGCCAGTAGTCGTGCGTACACGTCCATACGATGAACAATTCTACCGCGAAATAGGAGACCCAATTTGGGAAGAAAAAGACGACGAAGAAGTATTCGCAGCAGCAGAACTAGCAAAAGCCGACTTAGGATTTTAGTAATGAGTGCTGAGTGCTGAGTGCTGAGTGCTGAGTATTAATATACTATAAACAGGTAAAATTTAAACTTATTGTCATGCTGAGGTACGAAGCATCTCTAACATTCTCGCACTGACAAACATTGTAAAGTTGTAAAATTTTCTTAGGATAGCTCAAATTTTAAAGCTTTATGGAGTTTAAATGAGATGAAAACAAAGCGAAACGAACCGCAAAACCAATTATTGGTTGTAGTTTATACAGAACGTGGTCAAATTACCCGGTTGATTAGTGCAAGAACAGCAACTCGCGTTTGAACGTAAAGTATATGAATCAGAAGTATAACTCCGAATTTGAAGACGAATTACGCAACGAATATAATTTTAACAGTATACCAGTAGTTGCAAGAGGACTAGGACGAAAACATCCAAATAAGGTAACAATCGAATTAGAACCGGATGTTGCAGAAATATTTTCCGACTCTGTAGCAGTTAACGAAGCTTTACGCTTTTTAATTAAAATTACTCAAAAGTCAATCCCTCAAACATAGTAATTACAGTTGTTGGCAGAATTACTTCATTATCGTATAATTTAAGAAATAACTATCTTGGGTTTAAAATGAGTACAAAAGAAATTTTACTTAAAGAACTAGACCAAACACCAGAGTATTTGTTAACAGAAATCCTCGATTTTGTTCAATTTATAAAAAATAAACATTTACAAGAAAAAATCGAGATAAGCATAATGAGTGAGTCGTCCCTTGCAAAAGATTGGTTAAAGCCGGAAGAGGATGAAGCATGGAAAGACTTGTAAAAGGTGATGTCGTTATTGTTCCTTTTCCTTTTTCAGACTTAACACAAACAAAAAGACGACCTGCTTTGATAATAGCGAAATTAGAGGGGAGTGACCTTATACTCTGTCAAATAACTAGTCGCTTAATTGCAGACGATTATGCAATTACTCTTGAAGCTGATGATTTTAGTGTAGGTAATTTAAAACAAAGTAGCCATATTAGACCAAATAGATTGCTGTATTATAATTTTAAGCCACAGTAATTTCAAGCCACAGTAATTTCAAGCCACAGGCAAGGATGCCTGTGCTACAAGGGGTTTGTAAATATTAGACTTTAGTTAAGTTTTAAATGATTCTAATGTAGGTACAATAAAATAAATACGAAATCGCCAAATAATAAGTACTAAGGTGTCTATTTGTCAATGAAATCGCATGTTCTTGGATTTTGGCTAGCTGGTAGCAATCTATTGTCGCTGCTTTCTTCCAATCCAACAATCGCACAAATTGCCGCACATGAAACCCTAATCAGAAATACTGTTGTTCGTCAGCAGAGAGATGTAACAGTCATTGAAGGTGGAGTTGACTTGATAAGTATTGGAAAGAATGCAGAACAAAGTAGAAACGTCAATAGTAATAATCAAGAATTAATAATTAAAGATTTAAAATCTAAAAGTTACAATTCAATAATAGAAGCTAATGTTTGGAAAGTAAATAAATCTGGTGAAGTGCAATTGATTGCTTCGGCGCCTAATTTAATTAATACAAACAGTTTGGTCTCAGCTTGTACGTCTGATAATGCAGTTCGTTCAAATTAATGAGGTATGGTGACAATGAAGAAAAGTTTAGAATTTCTGTCGAGCGGCGCCAAAACTATACTTCTTTTTTTTGTGACATTATTATTGATATGTAATATTCATTCGCTTTTTCCTACCCATGCAGCAGATATTTTATCAAATCCTCAAGCATTAGTAGAACAAGGTCGAAAACTCTACGAGACTGGAGAATTAACGCGCGCAAATACAATATTGCTACAAGCTGTGCAACTTTTTAAATCAGGGGGTGATAAGTTAGGGGAAGCAATGACATTAAGTAATCTCTCTTTAATTGCTAAAAAACTTGGAGAATTAAACAAAGCTGAAAGTTATATTACTCAAAGTATTGAAATATTAACAAAATCAGAAGTTCGTGTAGATAATGTATCAAGACTAGAAATACTTGCTGAAAGTTTAGATATTCAAGGACAAATACAATTAGAATTAGGTGAAGCAGAGAAAGCTTTAAATATATGGAAACTCGCTGCAAACGCTTACGATAAAGTCAACAATGAAATTGGTGTAACTCGTTGTTTAATTAATCAAAGTATTGCCCAACAAGCTTTAGGAATGTATCGTCAAGCGCGTGCGAATTTAGAAGAAATATCTCCTCGTCTTGAAAAACAACCAGATTCTCTTGTAAAAGCTACTGCGTTACGTAGTTTAGGTGATGTTTTACAACTAACTGGTGATTTAGATAATTCTACTAAAATGTTAAAGCAAAGTAGAGACATCGCCACAAAATTACAATCTCCTTCACATATTAGCGCGGCTTTAATTAGTTTGGGCAATACTCAATTAGCTTTAGGTAAAAGGGAAATTATACAAGATATTAATACTACCTACGAACAGTCTACACCTTTGCGCTGTAAAACTAATCAAAATCTTACTAAATATCCACTTGCTATTCAATATTATAATCAAGCCGCGCAATCTTACATTGAAGCTGCTAATATTTCAACTTCACCACTTACACAAGTTCAAGCACAACTTAATCAGTTAGATATTCAGCAGAAGCTCCAGCAATGGTCAGAAGCACAAAAACTATCAAGTCAAATAAAAACAAAATTAAATAACATACCACCTAGCCAAGCAGCTATTTATGCTCAAATCAACTTAGCACAAAACTCAATATGCTTAAAACAAGTTACCGCAGCAAATAACCCTAGCTGGAAAGAAATTGCTCAAAGTTTAGCTATCTCTATTCAACAAGCAGATAAAATTAACGATAAACGTTCTCAAGCTTTCGCGTTAGGCGCCCTAGGTGCATTATACTTAGAAAATAAAGATATAAATAACGCGCAAAAGCTTACTGAACAAGGTTTAGCAATAGCTACTGCAAACAACGCGACAGATATTACTTATTTGTGGCAATGGCAATTAGGTTACATACTAAAAGCAAAGGGAGATGTTGAAAATGCCATTAATTCGTATAAAGAAACAGTAAATACGCTTAAAGACTTACGTAATGATTTAGTTGCATTAAATCCAGACGTACAATTTTCTTTTAGAGATAACGTTGAACCTGTTTATCGGCAGTTTGTTGATTTACTCTTACAACCAGAAACTCAAAATTCCAAAAAACAATTACACACAGCACTCAGCACTCAGCACTCAACACTCAGCACTCAAAAAAACTTAAGACTAGCGCGCGAAGCAATCGAAGGATTACAATTAACCGAGCTAGAAAATTTCTTTCGTGAAGCTTGTTTGTTGCCGAAAGCCAAACAAATTGATGACATTGTTGATAAAATAGACCCAACAGCAGCAGTTATTTATCCAATTATTCTCAAAGACCGCTTAGAAATTATTGTCAAATTACCAAATCAACCTGAACTTAGACATTACACGACTTATAAACCTTTAGAAGAAGTAGAAAGCGTTTTAGAACAACTTCAGAAAAAGTTGAGAGAACCCGACCGAACTAACGATATCAAGGATTTGTCACAGCAAGTATATAGCTGGATGATTCAACCAATGGAAAATGAGCTTCCAACCCAAAAAATTAAAACTTTGGTTTTTGTTTTAGATGGTTCGCTACGAAATATTCCTATGGCTGTTCTTTATGATGCAACGCAAAAACAGTATTTAATTCAGAAATACGCCATTAGTCTGGCGCCGGGTTTACAATTAATAGACCCAAAACCTTTAGAGAGAAAAGAGTTAAATGCTTTAGCAGGTGGGGTGAGTCAACAGATGAAAGTTGATGGACGCTCATTTTCTTCACTTGAAAACGTACCTGTAGAATTAGAAAAAATTCAATCTGCAATACCCAATAGTACAGAACTTCTCAACCAAACTTTTACCAAAGCAAATGTCCAAAACCAAATTCAAAGGTTGCCATACACAGTTGTTCATATGGCAACCCACGGAGAATTTAGTTCAAACGCTGACAAAACTTTTATCTTAGCTTGGGAAAAACTATTAAAAGTCAAAGATTTTGATAATTTATTGCGGTTGCGTGAGCAAAGTGAGTCTCGTCCTATTGAACTACTCGTTCTCAGCGCTTGTCAAACTGCGACTGGAGATAAACGTGCAACATTAGGACTTGCTGGTATCGCTGTACGTGCAGGCGCGCGCAGCACTTTAGCAACATTATGGTCAGTTGACGATAATTCAACCGCAGAAATTATGATTAAATTTTATCAAGCTTTAGCAAATACTAACGTACCAAAAGCCGAAGCCCTCCGACTAGCTCAAGTATCTGTGTTAACGAATGACGAAAATCCTTATTTATGGGCGCCTTATGTACTAGTAGGAAATTGGTTATAACCAACTTGCCAGTAACCAACTTGCCAGTAACCAACTTGCCAGTAACTAACTTGCCAGTAACCAACTTGCCAGTAACCAACTTGCCAGTAACCAACTTGCTAAATACTAAATTGCCTGCAACCAACTTGCTAACTAACTAAAAATCTTCTTGTGGAACGGGCATCCCTGCCCGTTTCTTATATAATGTTCCCTATACAATTTTACTTATCCAATGGCTCATTAAACTCAATCTCATCACGTTTAATAGTAACATCATACTTACCAAAAAAATTCTGCCCCAAAAGACCAGTTTCTTTATTGGCAATAATAGCTACCTCGACATTATCTACCTTAGTTGAGCCAACTTCAATGGACTTGCCGAAGCCAATAGGATATTTTTCGACTTTACCGATTTCTCATTAAAATTGATAACGAATTTCTCCTTTTACAGTATTATCACTGAAATCGCTTTGCCCAATTACGGCTTCATAATCTATTGCCCCAGCAACGTTGCGCGAAAATAGAACTTTTACTCCCGCACCTAATCTAAAACGGTCGCGGTCTGGTTCTAGGGTTTGCGAACGCATGGGAATACCAGGTTGAGATAAAAGTTCTGAGGTGATAGTACGATTATCATTACCAAACTCGTGTTCGTAACTCGCACGCACATTTGGGATGACTTTACTATCTTTACCTGCATCTATACTAATTGAAGCTTGGGCGCCAACACTCATTACAAACGAGTCAACTTGTTGGTCGCTAACTCTCATATTTAAACTATCGGCGCCTTTTTCAGTATAGCTATCTATGCTAACGCGGTTATAACGTAAACCAAGAGTAGGGCCATAAGCAACATTTTGTGATTTTGCAACGTAACCACCGTTTACATTTACATTAAACTGACTTCCATTAGGTTTACCGACAGCAGTACGACTATCAAAATTAGTTGTGCGCTTAATATCATAGTCATTATCGCCATATCCCAAAACGCCATTAACGTAGAAACTATCTCCCACGTAATTACTGTAAAGTGATATAGAATAACCATCAACACCAATATTACCTCGGGTTTGCTTCAAATCTGTGTCATTGTTTGCGTAACCCAAAGCTAAACCAACAGCCAAATTATCTGCAACACGATAATCAACACCAGCAGTCACACCTGAAGTAGTAAAGTCATAACCTGGATATTTGCTGGTTGTTTCTCTATCTCCAAAATTAATATCACCGTTAATAAAAGCTCCTACACGGTTTGTATCACCAGGTGTTGTAGGAGTAGTGCTTAAAGCTAGCAAACGCGCGTCGATAAGTTGTGTTTGTCTTTTAGCAAAATTTAAACCAACTTCACCTTGAGGTACAAAGGTCTTAGGAGCATTGATAACAGAAGCAGCATATTGTGCAATTAATTCATGTCCACGAGTAGTTGGGTGAACTTCATCCCAAAATAAATATTGATTTGGATTTGAGCATAATGTACCCGCAACTCGATTAAAGCAAGGTTCAGAAACATTCGTAACCCCAAATCTATCTGGCTTTGCCGTTACTTCTGTAAATACAGCATTAACATCCAAGGGAATAATATTAACGTCTTTACGACTTCTAGCTATTGCACCCAGTGCAATATTCAAATTTCGATTATGCTCAAGAGTTAAATTAGTGCTGACAGTGGCAGTCCCTAACGCTTGCTCTTGGGGTGTACTACCTAATGTCGGCAAATTCGACACTACTATATTACGGGCGCCTTTATCAATTAAAGTATTGACGGCAGTCGATATATTATTTACTACTGGTTGCGAACTAGTAGCCCGTAATATTAGCGGTCGCACTAAGTAATCATTGGCACCAACTGATATGGCATATAACGCATTCGGGTCAAGAGGTGTTTGTGATGTAAATTGGTTAAACTGAGTGTTGATTTGAAACGGTAACGATGGTAACTGGGCGCCGAGCAAACCACTCAAAGTATTTACATTCCCAGAAGACGAACCACCAACAGCAAAGTTAACACTTGCGGCAGGAACGATTTGAAGGGAAGAACCCAAAATCTCTGACCACACAGGGCCATTAGAGAAACGTCCTTGAAAATATGGCGGACTAGTAGGAAATTGATTTCCTGTCAGACGAAATAAATTGCCGTTATCAACTAAACTGTCACCAAAAATAAAATATTGATTGAACTGCTGCGCGAAAGCTTTTATCGGTGATAATACTGAAGCGCTTAACAATAAAGCAGTAATGAATATCTTTCTCATTGCTATTACTTAGTCTTTTATTTATCTTGTGTTAAAAAATACCAGCTTAATGTATAGCACACAAGTGTTTATAATTACACTCTGCTGCCACTACTTAAGTATTTAATAAAGATTTGATGTTGATTTAACTTGTCTTCAGGAAAATTACCAATTTTATTATTAAGTTTTGTAAATATATCCCTAGCTAGATACGGAAAATTACTGAATTAGGTAGTAGTTGGGTAATAGGACTTTCAAAACTCTACAAATTACCCAACGCGCATGAAAACGAGTCTTGTCAAAATAATTACAATATTATCGATATCGTTGGGAGGAATCGGGATAGTGGGAGGAGGATTTTTTCTCTCGCGCGCGCTTGATAAAAGCCAGGAAAATCAAATAGTCGAAGACACAGGGCGTTACCGAGAAGTACGAACTAAATTATGGTTAGATAAATCACAAATAAAGCATTTTCCTACTGAAATACCAGTTGATGCTACAGGTGTTCGCTTCGTTTACTCACCTGGTTACATGCAGGGTGGTAACATTTTACAATTACGAATGAAACAGCCACAATCTAAAATAGCCACTTTAGTAACACAATATCGTCAAGCAGCCAAATATAAATTCAGAGGTGGTGACACAAACGAGCATATCAACAAACCCAACGGTGTCCCCACAACATTCTTCCATACCAGTGATGACACCACCGATAAATCATTTCCATTTAACTACGAAATCTTGGTATTAGGCGCCGACGATAAAGGCAGCAAAGATTTTCAATGGAATCACGGTGACAGTTACGGTGTCGCAATAAACCCCCAAGCATCAGAAATAATATATTGGGCAGAAGCATGGTAAAGAGATTGGGGGATTGGTGACGGGCAAGGATGCCCATCCCACAAGAATAATTAGCCACATACTATTGTCATGCCCAGGTAGAAGCATCTAAAAACATTAACACCCTATTGTCATGCCCAGGTAGAAGCATCTGAAAGCGTCAACATACTATTGTCATGCCCAGGTAGAAGCATCTAAAAATCTAAAATTACAGTCTTAACTCGCTTGAAGTATCAAAGCGTACTAGCTTGTTCTGTAATAACTTGGTCTACCCTATTGCGAAAATCAGGGTCAGAGTAATACCGCTTTGAATTTTCAATAACTAACTTGAGTATTAGCTCCCCGACTTGGTTAAGGTTAAACACCTTTAAAAGACGATTAAGATTCTCTGGTTGAATATCCTTTAGCAATTGCCCAAAAGCAAAATTGAAGAAAGGAGCAGCAAAAATTTTAACTCCAGCAAAGTCTAGTTCTACAGGTCGGTCTGCCAACAATTCTGGATAAATAAGCTTATATACCATCCCAAACGTGAAAGGCAGATAGCCCCGAAGTACTCGTATTAATTCCAAGAAGAATTAATACTTTGACGGTATTTATATCAGGGTGGAATGCCCTCCGGGTGCGTCAGTTTGTCTTCGACAATGAAAGGCGGGACGGAAGCCGACACCGCCAACTGACTTACCGCGAACCCGGTTTTAACCGGATTCGCTACTTTAACTTTCATTAATTTGAATGGTGCGGGTCATTTATATAGTTCATTGTGATTATTATGCCTATAGTTTCTGTCCATATATTTTTACAAATTTGTTGACATACAGATTTTATATAATCTAATATAATATAGTTGATAAAGAGAAGAAGTCAACGTTTTAGGAGGTGATTAGATATGGCGAAGAAAGAAAAAACGCCATCGTTTGTGACCGAGTTTGAGTTAATAGTTAATAGTCAGGCAGAAAAAGAGTTAGATGCAAGATTTCAAGCTGGCAGACAGCTATATAACGCAGTGCTTGGTGAGGCTGTGGTGCGAGTACAAAATGTACGCAACTCCGAGTCATATCAAGAAGCTAAAAAAATTAAAGTCAAAACCGAGGATGATAAGAAGTTAAAGAATGAATTGTTTTCTCAAGCTAGAAAGCAAGCTCGTTTTTCTGACTTTGAACTACAGGACTTTGCTACATTAACTGCTAAGAATTCTAAGTGGATGTGGGAAAAGCTAGATAGTCACACAATCCAAAAAATTGGAACACGTGCGTTCAAAGCTGTTGAGAAAGTATTGTACGGTAAGGCGAGAAAAGTTAGATTTAAATTGTTTAGCTCTTTTCATTCAATAGAAGGTAAAACTAATACCCAAAGCATTAGATTCTTTGGCGGTACTGATTGCTGCGTACTCTGGGGTAAAGATTTAATCCTCCCTATTCGCTTTCCTAATAAATGGAATGAAGTGCTTGAATATGGGTATCGTGTACCAGTTAAATATTGCCGCCTTTTGTGGCGAGAAATAAATGGTAAACGTCGTTGGTATGTACAGCTTATTAATGAAGGTGTACCCTACAAAGAAACTCCAGCATATAAACTGCACAACAAAATTAATTCTAATACTGGATTAGTCGGTATTGATTTAAATGTTAGTAACGTAGCTGTAGTTGGTGACAACAAAGCTGGTTTATTCCCATTTGCAGAAAATGTACCTACGTTTGAGCAAGAAATTAAACAAATGCAACGCAAGATGGAGCGGTCGCGCCGTGTGACCAATCCAGATAATTACGAACCGGACTTTGACAAAAAAGTTGGACGTAACAATAAGCGCAAAAAGGGTAAGGTCAAAAAAGGTTCTCGACGTTGGAAGCATTCGCTAGCATATAAAAAGTATGCACGTAAAAAACGTACACTAGAAAGGCGTAAAGCTGCCTACAGTAAATCTCAAAACCGAGGTTTAGCAAATAAAATAGTTCGCGAATTTGGTAACAATATTAAAGCTGAAAAAGTTTCTGTAAGGGGCTGGCAGAAAAGATATGGTAAAGCGATATCTGCCAAGTCACCAAGTTTTTTTCAATCGGAATTATCTCGCAAGGCTGTTAGCGAAGCTTGCCGCAGGCGAAAGCGCTGGTGGGAAATTCACAACATTTTCTACTCGAAAAACTGCGTTATCTCAAACACATCTTGATGGAACTCGAATTAAGAAGTCGCTATCAGAAAGAGTTCATAAAGATGTGAGCGGTTTTGAAATGCAGCGTGACTTATTTTCTGCGTATTTGAGTAGATATATCAATGACGACGATGAACTTCAAGTGTCTCAAGCTCGTAGAGATTGGGAGAGGACGGAGCCGTTCTTAACACAGGCTTGGAGTGAGTATAAAACTGCAAGTGTAAGGACTAGTTCCAAACCCGGTGGTGTCATTCCCCCCGCAGAGCAGAACTGTGTAAAGGCTAACCAGCAATGCCAGATAGCTTTGAATAAGGGCAAAAAGCGTTGAATGAGTGGTTCTGGATAACCAGGACTGCGGGTTAGCCCGAATCCCCGTCTATTTATAGCGGGGAGTCGGCTCAACTTTTGACCATCGGCAAGTGTAATACAGTTTTTGCCTACTAGAGTTAGAATTTCGTGCCTCATATTATGTGTTTCTGTAGAAATTGAAGATGAAGGTTGATGTAGCAGAAGTTGCAACGCCTTCAGAGTGGTAGAAACAATTTTAAAAGCTATACTCGTAAAGCACCACTGGGTATGAAATCATGCCACGCATTTTCGACAACATCGACTTACAACTGCTTCCCACCTTACGAGACACCCTCAAACTCTCGTACCGCGCGGATTTTTGCGTTGGCTACTTTAACCTTAGAGGATGGCGAAAACTGGATGATTTAATCGAGCAGTATATAGGTGGGGAAACTTCTTGTTGTCGTTTATTAGTAGGAATGCAAGGTTTACCCAGTGATGAGGTACATACAGCATTTACACTTGGTAGTGGTGAAGGGCGCCTTGATAATAGCACCATAATTCGTTTCAAAAAGAAAATTGGGGCTGAGTTTAAAGACCAGCTTACTATTGGGGCGCCGACAAATGAGGATGAAGCGGGGTTACGTCGTTTAAGTCATCAACTCAAAACAAAGAAATTAGTTATCAAGCTGTTTTTAGCTCATCCCCTTCATGCAAAGTTATATCTCGTTCACCGCAATGACCCTAATAGTCCGATAGTTGGATTTTTGGGTAGTAGTAATTTAACTTTAGCTGGACTGAGAAAACAAGGAGAATTAAATGTAGATATTTTAGACCATGACGCTTGTAATAAACTGCAAAATTGGTTTGATGACCGTTGGAAAGATTACGGTTGTATTGATATATCTAAAGAACTTGCCGAAATAATAGATAATAGTTGGGCAAGAGAAGAATTAATAGCCCCTTACCATATTTATTTAAAGATTGCTTATCACTTGTCACATGAAGCAATTGCTGGTTTATCAGAATTTAGAATACCTCGTGAGTTTAATAATTTATTTGATTTTCAAAAAGCAGCAGTTCAACTAGCTGCGCGTCATGTTACTAGACGTGGTGGTGTGCTGGTAGGGGATGTTGTCGGGTTGGGAAAGACTTTGGTGGGAACAGCGCTGGCTAAAATATTACAAGAAGATTGTTTTTTAGAAACGTTGATTATTTGCCCCAAAAATTTGGTATCAATGTGGCAAGAATATGTCGATAACTATCGGCTTTATGCCAAAGTTATATCAATGAGTAATGTTCAAAATCAACTCCCAGAACTACGCCGTTATCGGGTTGTATTAATAGACGAAAGTCATAATTTGCGTAACAGAGATGGAAAAAGATATAGAGCAATAGCAGAATATATCGGCGCCAACGAAAGCAAATGTATATTACTTTCAGCAACACCTTATAATAAAACTTATCTTGACCTTTCTGCCCAACTACGGCTATTTGTTCCCGAAGACCAAGATTTAGGTTTTAGACCAGAAGCTTTAATTAACGAACTGGGTGGTGGTTCATTAGGAGAGTTAGAATTTATTAGAAAGCATCAATGTTCTGTTAAATCTCTAGCTGCATTTGAAAAAAGTGAACATACCGACGACTGGCGAGAATTAATGAAACGTTACATGGTGCGGCGAACACGTTCATTTATTAAAGATAACTATGCTCACACAGATGATATAGGACGTAAATATTTAGAATTTGCTGACAAAACACGCTCATATTTCCCAGACCGTATACCTCGTACAATTAAATTTACTTTAGAAGCTAATAATGACTCTTATTCTCGCCTTTATTCTGAAGCCGTAGTAGAAGTAATTAACCAGTTAAATTTGCCGCGTTATGGACTAGGAAATTATGTAAACGTTAAACAAAAAACGCTTACGGATGCCGAACAACGTCAGCTTAATGGTTTATTTCGGGGTGGGCGCCGACTAATGGGTTTTTCGCGAACAAATTTATTTAAACGGTTAGAAAGTAGTGGTTTTGCTTTTATTCAATCAATTGAACGTCACATTTTACGGAATTTTATTTATTTATATGCCTTAGAAAACAACTTTGATATTCCTATTGGCGCCCAGGATGCTGATTTATTAGATACTCGTAACAGCGATGAAGATTCAGATTCCATTGTAGCAAGTTTATTTGATACAGAAACAGAAGATGATACTGATGATTTATTACAAGAAGATGTAGAACCAGAAACATTAACAGAAAAAACATTCCGTAAAAAAGCTGAACTTATTTATCAAGAGTATGTGACACGCTATAAACGGCGCTTTAAATGGCTACGTTCAACACTATTTGATATTAAAAAGCTGAAAAAAGATTTACTCGCTGATGCAAAAGCTTTAATTAGCGTACTCCAAGAAATTGGAGAATGGCAACCAAACCAAGATGATAAAATAGATGCTTTGGTCAAACTTGTAACTGAAACTTATCCAAACGAAAAAGTATTAATTTTTACGCAATTTGCCGACTCAGTACGCTACATAACAGATAATTTACAAGCTAGAAATATTAATAACGTCGCAGGAGTGACAGGACAAGCAAAAGACCCTACAGAATTAACAGGAAAGTTTAGCCCAGTAAGTAATGGAAAACGAGATAAAGTATCATATAGTGACGAAATACGTATTTTAATAGCCACCGATGTTTTGAGTGAAGGTCATAATTTACAAGATTGTGCAATAATAGTAAATTGGGACTTACCTTGGGCTATTATTAGGTTAATTCAAAGAGCAGGACGTGTTGACCGAATAGGACAAAATGCTGAAAAAATTATTTGTTATTCGTTTCTCCCAGCAGAAGGTGTAGAGCGCATTATTAATTTACGCTTAAGACTCAAGCAAAGATTACAAGAAAATGCCGAAGTTGTTGGAACGGATGAGACATTTTTTGAGGATGACGAGACGCAGGTAATTCTAGATTTATATAATGAAAAATCTGGTATATTGGACGGTGAAGAGGATACAGAAGTAGATTTAACATCGGAAGCTTTTCAAATTTGGAAAAAAGCTACTGATGAAAATCAAGCATTAAAGAAGTTAATCGAAGAAATGCCCAATGTCGTATACTCGACCCGCGCGCATACTCCTCAAACTGTCCAACCAGAGGGTGTGTTAATGTATATGAAGACTACTGAGGGTAATGACTCTTTAATATATATTGATAGAGAAGGCAATAGCGTTACTCAATCACAATTAGCTGTATTAAAAATGGCAGCTTGTGATGAATCTACACCTGCCATATCTAGAGATAAACAACATCACCAATTAGTTAAAATAGGCGCCGAACTTTTAGCAGAAGAAGAAAAAAACATGGGTGGTCAGTTAGGAAGACCATCAGGCGCCAGATTCCGTAGTTACGAGCGATTGAAAAGTTACGCCCAAGAAATGAAGGGCACTTTATTTGTCACCGAAGAACTACTAAAAGCCATAGACGACATATACCGCTACCCACTAAGACAATCTGCAATTGATACATTAAACCGACAACTAAGAAGCGGCATTAGTAATCAACAACTAGCAGAGTTAGTGGTAGCATTACGGATGGATGACCGTTTGTGCATCGTCAGCGAAGAAATAGAAAAGCGTGAACCTCAAATTATTTGTTCGCTAGGATTATTTGAGCAAAAGTGATGCTATAAGTAAGTATAATAAATTGTCATGCTGAACGCAGTGAAGCATCTGTTAAAAATATATTCTTTATTATAATATCATTATACCAACAAGAATTATTTACATGGTTTGAGGTAATGGCATTCTCACCGCTAGATGGTTATGATGACTTTTTACGCGAGTTAAAAGAACGTGTTCGCGGCGCCCAGATAAAAGCAGCGTTATCTGTTAACCGTGAGTTAGTGTTACTTTACTGGCACATTGGACGGGAAATATTAGCACGGCAGCAACAGCAAGGATGGGGTACGAAAGTCATCGAACGCCTTGCTAAAGATTTAAAGGCAGCTTTCCCAGACATGAAGGGATTTTCAGCACGTAATCTTAAATATATGCGGGCTTTCGTTGAAGCTTACCCAGATGAATTATTTGTGCAGCAGGCTGCTGCACAAATTCCTTGGTTTCATAATTGTGTAATTTTGGATAAAATTAAAAACAATCTTGAGCGTGAATGGTACATCAAAAAAGCAGTAGAATATGGCTGGAGTAGAAATATTTTAACTCTACAGATTAAAAGCAATCTTTATAACCGCCAAGGTAAAGCCATTAACAACTTTGACATTACATTAACACCTCCTCAATCAGACCTTGCAAGAGAAACTTTAAAAGACCCTTATATATTTGACTTTTTAAGTTTAGGCGAAGAAGCTCTGGAAAGAGAACTTGAAAAAGAGCTTATTAAACACATCAGTAAATTTCTTTTAGAATTAGGTGTTGGGTTTGCTTTTGTTGGGCAGCAGTACCCATTAAAAGTAGGTGAGGAAGAATTTTATTTAGACTTACTTTTTTATCATACAAAATTACATTGTTTTGTGGTTATTGAGCTTAAAACAGGTAAATTTAAACCTGAATATACAGGCAAGATTAATTTTTATCTTTCTGCTGTTGATGATTTGCTCAAGTCTCCTCAAGATAACCCATCTATTGGTTTAATTTTATGTGCAAGTAAAGATAATGTAATTGCTGAGTACGCTTTACGGGATGTGAATAAACCTATTGGTATTGCTGAATGGCAAGCTGAACTTACGCGCGTCTTACCAAAAGAGTTACAAGCAAAATTACCTACAATCGAACAGTTGGAAGCAGAGTTAGAAGAGGTTTCGATAGAAACTGAAGATGAAGCTTAACAAAATTACTGTCATATTGTGTAATTTAGTTTAGCAATGTTCACCTATTGAATTTCTCCTTCTTCGCTTTTCTGCAAAATTATATCCACTTTATTTTCTATCGAATTAAGTTTTCTCAAAACAGTTAGACGGTCGCTATCGAGAGATGCTAACAAGTTAGCAATATCTTCTTGTACATTAATCAATCTTTCAACTCCGTCTTCAAGCCGAATCATACAGTAGCGGAGTTCTTGACGTTCTAACCTTGCTTCTACCATTGAATCAAGCATTTCTTGAGCAGTTCGAGCGTTATTTTCAATTAATAGCTTAAGTTCTTCGTCTGTCATAAGAATTTATTAAGAAACTAGTACACATTATATATGAGAACTTTAAGAATGATTAATATTCTTACATTCCATTTTAATGGAATTGCGTTATTAGCATGTGGATTTTCAATCCCATGCGGGTGTGAACGAAGCAAGAAGTTAAGCTATATATAGTGCAGTGTAAGCACTTAAATATATTTTAAATTTTGTTTTAAATATTACCTTTTATCTCCACCCACGTAGAGTATTTTATGTAGAGTGTTGATTAGCTTAAGTAATTTCCGCGCGTTACCCAAACATATACTGACTATAGATTACAGGGTTTATCAGGGTTCAGGAAAGGCGCCAAATTTAAAAATTATTTTTATACAGTCAAATTTTATCCTGAAGTATACGGGTTAGCTCAGTATAACGACTCATACTCAGTATTTACTAGTAAGCAAAATCACTCTCGCGTTTCTGGCGCCATAAGGGTTATTACAGAAACAGTATTATCGCTCCAAGACTTCGGTCTGTGGGCAAATTTTTTAATGCTAATGCAGATTAATTTCTACAAAAAATTCTATTGTTATCGGACAGGGTAGGTATATCATGGCACTCAATTTCCAGCGTACACGGGATTTGCTATACAACTTTCAATTCGAGGACTTATTTATAGAGGAGTTAGGTTGGTCGCAACCAACACGTACAAAAGCAGTCCCACTGGAAATTGACGAGAAAACTTATAACTATAAATGTATCGCTGAAGTGTCGGGTGTAGCTGTTTTTGAAGTTACATCAGATGATGGCGCCATTCCTGAAGCGAAAGTTCGTGGCGCCATACATCACCAGGTTACTCAATTAAAAGCCGAAAACCTGCTGATTTTTATTGATGTAACACGCACTCGCAGTCTATGGTATTGGGTAAAGCGAGAAGGTAATAAAGAACTTATCCGTGACCATTTATATGTAAAAGGTCAACCCGGCGATTTATTCTTAAGTAAGCTAGGCGCCTTAGTAATTGATATTACCGAACTTGAAGATGATAGCCTATCAGTTGTAAAAATCGCTCATAGACTGCAAAAAGCTTTTGACGTAGAACGAGTCACAAAACAGTTTTATAAAGACTTTCAAGAAGAACATAAGCGGTTCTTGGGTTACGTTAAAGGAATTAATAATGAAAATGACAGACGTTGGTATACTTCTGTTATTCTAAACCGTTTGATGTTTGTTTACTTTCTCCAGCGTAAGGGCTTTATCGATAAAAGCGAGAATAATCCCAATGGTGATTTAGAATATCTACAAAATAAATTAGAAGAAAGCAAACAACGCAGTAAAGACTTATTCTATAACGAATTTCTCAAAGTCTTATTTTTTGAATCTTTTGCTAAACCTGAAATTGACCGTGACCCATCTGTACAGGCACTAGTCGGAAATATAAAGTATTTAAACGGTGGATTATTTTTAAAGCATCGTATCGAGCAAGAGTATAATATTACAATAGCTGATGAAGCGTTTCAAAAAGTCTTAGACTTATTCGCGCGTTACTCCTGGAACTTAGACGACACTCCAGAAGGTAAAGACGACGAAATAAATCCAGACGTTCTTGGATATATATTTGAAAAATACATTAACCAAAAAGCATTCGGCGCCTACTATACTCGACCACAAATTACCGAATATCTTTGTGACCGAACAATCCACAAGTTAATTATAGACCGTGTTAATGATGCAATTTCAGACAAATATAAATCATTTGAAGATATTAACGATTTATTCCTGAAATTAGATGCTAATATTTGCCGTTTACTAATTAAAGATATTCTTCCCAACTTATCTATTTTGGATATCGCTTGTGGAAGTGGCGCCTTTCTTATTGCCGCAATGAAAACCCTAATTCAAGTTTACAGTGCGGTTATTGGTACAATAAAACTAATGGGTGATGCAAATCTAAAAATAGAAATCAAACAACTCGAACAAAAACATCAGTCACTACCATATTATATCAAAAAACGTATCGTTACAGATAACCTTTATGGTGTTGACATCATGGAGGAAGCAACGGAAATCGCAAAATTACGCCTTTTCTTAGCTTTAGTATCTTCTGCCCATGACGTAAACGAATTAGAACCACTACCTAATATTGACTTCAATATTATGGCAGGTAATTCGCTGATAGGGTTAATCAAAGTTGATGAAACCGCGTTTGACACAGTAGGAAATTCCAAACAAGGTAATCTTTTACAATCCCTAGCAGCAAACCAGTACAAAGCTATCCTAGAAGATAAAAATCAGTCAATTGAACTTTACAAGAAACACGCATTTATTCCCGGTGAAGAAAAACTAGCAACTGGAGATGAAGGAACTCATCAAGACGCAAGATTGTTAAACTTACGTAAACATATCGAAAACCTCAATAAAAAATCTCAAGAAAAGTTAAATACTTTGTTATTGGATGAGTTTAGCCAAAAATTAGGTATAAAATATGAGGAAGTTCAATTAACTGGTAAATCCAAGAAGCGTGTCTTGAAAATAGAAGATATTGCAGCATTAAAACCATTTCACTGGGGTTATCACTTTGATAAAGTTTTAGAAAGAGGTGGTTTTGATGCAATTATCACAAATCCACCTTGGGAAGCTTTTAAGCCGGATGGTAAAGAGTTCTTTGCCAAATATAGTGATTTGGTGACAAAGAAAAAAATGGATATACATACTTTTGAAGATACAAAAGACCAACTGTTGCACGATAAAGAAATTGCAGATGCATGGCTACAATACAAAAGCTCGTTTCCTCATGCGAATCTTTATTATCGTTCATCTGACCAATATCCAAATCAAATTTCTATTATTAATGGAAAAAAATCTAAGACAACTGATATTAACCTATATAAATTATTTTTGGAGCAATGTTTTAATTTATTAGCATCTGGTGGCGAATGTGGTATTGTTATTCCTAGTAGTTTTTATAATGACTTGGGGGCAAAACAATTACGCGAAATGTTGTTTAGTCAGACTCAAGTCACTGGATTGTTCTGCTTTGAAAATCGTAAGGCAGTTTTTGAAGGAGTTCACCGCAGTTTTAAATTTGTTGTTCTCACTTTTGAAAAAGCAGGTGTAACTCAGAAGTTCCCTGCTGCATTTATGCGCCATGATGTTCAGGAGTTACAAAGATTTCCTAACAGTGATAGCATTTCAATGAGTATCGAGCTTGTACGTCGTCTCTCACCTGAATCACTTTCAGTAGTTGAATTTAAAAATGAAATAGATTTTCATATTTCTGAAAAAATGGCTAAGTTTCCCTTACTGGGGGAAAAAATTGAAGACAAGTGGAATCTATCTTTAAGCCGTGAATTTCACATGACTGATGATAAAAATTTATTCAAGTCTAAGCTAAAAGGTCGATTACCTTTGTATGAAGGCAAAATGATTCATCAATTTACACACCAGTATGCTGAACCCAAATATTGGATCGATGAAGACGAAGGTAGGAAAGCTTTACTAGGTCGTTGTAAAGTTGATAATCAAAAATTAGATTATGAAATGTACCGATTGGTTTATCGCTCTGTAGCTGCTAGTACAAATGAAAGGTCTTTAATTGCATCTGTACTACCTCCAAAAGTTTTCTTTGGTCATTCAATGAATGCTAGCATTATTTTTGATAAAAGTAGTAATGAACGTAAACAGCTAATTAATAATTCAGAAATTTTATTTACTACTGCTTGTTTAAACTCTTTCCTTTTTGATTATGGAATTAGACAAAGAATTAGTCAAAACTTGACAATATTTTATATATATCAAATGCCTGTTCCACGTCTAATAGAAGGCGCCCAATACTTCAGCGAAATAGTCGAACGCGCGGCAAAACTCATCTGCACCACTCCTGAATTTGATGAACTCGCGCAAGAAGTCGGACTGGGTTCCCATGCAAACGGCGCCACTGACGAAAGCGAAAGAGCAAAGCTGCGTGCAGAACTTGACGGAATGATAGCTCACCTCTACGGTTTAACCGAAGAAGAGTTTAAATATATCCTTAGTACTTTCCCTATCGTTCCAGAACAAGTAAAACAAGATGCTTTAGCTGCATATCAAACTTTGGCGTCTATGTCTGGAGACCCTGAAATTGTGGCATTAATTGAGCAAGGAGAGAATGACCAAATTGAGTTTAAATCTACCGCGCGTTGGAATTTGCGAGAAAATAAGCTAGATAAAGCGATGGAGCATGAAATAGTCAAAACCGTTGCAGCATTCTTAAACACCAATGGCGGAAATTTATTAGTTGGAATTGACGACGATGGCAAACCTCTTGGTTTAGAAAATGATTATCACAGTTTGAAAAAGAAGAATAATGACGGTTACATGCTGTTTTTAAATAATGACCTGTTGTTAAGGGAGATAGGATAAGAATTTGGTTCTCACTTCCGTATTACTTTTCATCAAGTAAGTGGTATAGATGTATGTCGAGTTGCTGTCCAGCCATCATCAAACCCTGTTTGGGTGAAGATGAAAGATAAAAATGGTAAAGAAGAGGAGATTTTTTATATCCGTAGTAATAACTCTAGCGTCAAACTATCACCGAAAAAAGCTGCGGAATATATTAAGATGAAAAAATATTCTTAGCTGATTTGAATGTAGTCGATTTTTGATCACGTACACCCTAGGCAAAGTCCATCTTAAAGAAGCACTCGGATATTGTAAAGGCACTTTAAGAAAGCGTTGTCTCTACAGCCAAAGTAGCTTAAGATAGTTAGTATGCAAGCACAAACACGCTCCTTACGCGCTCCTATAACCGAAGCGTTAATTGACATACGAGTTCGACTTCCGCAAAAAGTTGAGCTTGACATTTTGGCACAGGTCGGTTCAAGCATTCAAGCTGAGTATGTTCATCGCGATGATGTATTTATTATGCTTCAAGGAGAAATGATTGCAAGTTCCAGTGTTGGAGCAACAGCAAGCCAATCTCATCTTGGCTACAGGTTCTTCAGCAAAGACGAAAAACAAATTTTAAGCGTGCGTTTGGATGGTTTTACCTTCAGTCGGCTTGCTCCCTACGACTGCTGGCAAACATTCCGGGATGAAGCAAAGCGATTGTGGAGTATTTATCAAGAACTAACGCATCCAGAAGCCATTGCTCGGTTAGCAGTTAGGTACATTAACAGGCTGGATATTCCTTTACCTGTAGATGACTTTAAGGATTATTTAAGGACTTTCCCCGAAGTATCCTCTGACTTACCACAAGGATTAAGTGGCTACTTCATGCAGCTACAAATTCCCCAACAAAGCCCAGCAACAATATGTGTTCTTAATCAAGCATTAGTTCCTTCTCCAGCACCCGAAGTTGTTTCTATACTGTTGGACTTAGACCTATTTCTAGAACATGATATCCCAAATGACGAAGTAGGAATTTGGGGCATTTTAGAACAAATGCATGAACAAAAGAACAAGGCTTTTGAAGCTTGCATTACAGAACGTACAAGGGAGTTGATTAACTAATGGCTACAATTGCACCTCTACTTAATTATGACGTTTCATTATCTCCAAAATTACTAGTACTACCAAAAACTACTTTACAATTACAAAGTCCGGAAGGGCGCCATATTGCTGAGTTAGCGAGTGAACTTCGACATAGTTTAACAGTTATTAGGCAATATCTAGAACAGATTGATAATACTGGTGACACAGACTATAATCCAGTCCCACCAAGGCGCTCAGAACTGGTAACTATGCGTGCCCAGTTCGTAGGGCGCGGTAAACCTCTACCATATCCAATGGATGAAGAATGACGATTTCGCCTTACTGGGTGCAGATAAATGAAGCAACACTGAGGCAAGGTGATTACCTGCCTGGATGTCTCGTACCAATACCTGTTTTTGACCCTACAACTTTTGGACAAAAAGATAATGAGACTAAAGATGTACAGATAAGAATAAAAGAATTTGATTTAATTGTTGTTACTCAAAGCTGCGATTTAGACAATAAAAAAGTTAATCAAGTCATCTTGTGTCCAATCTTCCCTATTATGGAATACGAGGAAGTTAATCCTGCTTTTGCAAAAAAAGGTAGATGGAATGATGTTTTAAAAGGTAGAACAGAGGGCTTACACATGCTTGCATCTCCAGAAAACCCAGAAAATAACAGAGAAGCATTAGTTGTAGATTTACGGCAAATATACACTTTGCCTTATGAATATTTGTTAAAACACGCTACAGATTTAGGTTCTAGGTGGCGATTAAAATCTCCTTACTTAGAGCATTTTTCTCAAGCATTTGCAAGACTATTCATGCGAGTTGGTTTACCCTCTTCTATCCCACCTTTTTCTTGATTAGATTCTACTTATGTGCTGTGGGCTTGCCTAGATAAATAATTCATTCAGCAAGCTGCTGCACAAATTTATTATATTTTATTTTACTGATTCAAATACTTGTTTAGCAGTTAATTGAAGATTTGGGAAAATCGTTGAAACAAGCGTATCTTCATTTCGGAATAATTGTCTTTGATACTCATCCTGATTTAAGATACAGATTGTAATTGTTGGTTGTTTTGGTTTACCTATATATTCTCTTCCCCCAATGCCAAGGTAATCTACAATCCAATACTCACGTACCCCTAACATTGCATAATCTTCTACTTTACGCGCGTAATCATTTTGCCAGTTGGTACTTACAACTTCAACAGCAAGTTTGATTGTGCTTCCAAAAGTAATTACTGGTTCTTTTTGCCACAACGGTTCATTAACTAAGCGAGTACTATCCAATACAATTACATCGGGACGAAAAGCTGTATTTACACCCAAAAGCTGAATGAGGCATCGATGCGGAATAAAATAATCTGGATACTGCTGGTCAATTTGCACATTGAGTTTTCTTCCAACAAAGCCAACAACCTGCTCATGTGGTCTAGTTGGTTCCATATCAATTAATTCTCCGTCAATTAGCTCATAGCGATTATTATCAGCATATTCTTTGATAAACTCATCGATAGTTATAATTTTTGATGCTGCTTGAGTCATTGTAAATATTCCTTTAAATAACTATAAGCGATAAATATTCTAGTTAATAGTCATTATAGTACTTCATATTTTAAATCTTGACTCCTAATACTTTCTTGTGGGGTGGGCATCCTTGCCCGCCCAGATAAAGAATAGGCGCCTTGTATGAAGAACAGGCAGGATGCCTGTTCCACAATATAGTCAGACATGCTTATTGTCTGTTTCGTTTGTCAATCTCTTTTACTATTCCTTCAGATGGCATCGATGTACCACCAGGTGATGACATGGAAGTAGTATTGATTGACGGGTCTATTGGTGTACCGTGCAAACGTGGGTCAACTTGAGGAGGTTGAGGTTCTGGGCCTAGTGGTTGTGGGTTGGCTACATATTCAAATTCACCTTTTCCATCCATTGAAGGACCTTTTGCCCAACGACCTTCTGCACTTTCGGTTCCTTCGGAGTGATTCCAGAATTGGTATGCAAATTCACGTTTTTCCAATTGTAATGGGAATGAACTTGGGACTGGTGCGTCTTCTAGTCCGTCTGACTTCAAGTCTTCAAGTGCTGCTAACCATTGGTTTTGGTGCATGGTATCGCGCGCAATCATAAACGAAAGTGTATCTTTTACACCTGGGTCGTCTGACATTTCATACATTCGCACCGCTTGTAAGCGTCCTTGTGATTCTGCATGAAGGTTCGAGCGAAAGTCAGCCATTAAGTTACCACTGGCAATGATGAACCGACCGTTCCAAGGATAACCAACGCTATCGGCAGCTGTGGCGCCTAACCCTGAAACAATTAAGTGTTGTGGGTTCATTGCCATTGCTTCTGCCATAATTACATCGCGCGGATTTGTGCCACCCATTACTGCACCTACAACTGGGTCACTGGCGCCATCTTCTTGCACTCTGATAGGTGCCTTATCTAGAAGGTGAGCAATCATTGTTGCAAGCATTTCGATATGACCAATTTCTTCAGTACCAATATCTAGCAACATATCACGATATTTTGCTGGTCCCCGACAGTTAAACCCTTGGAATAAATACTGCATCATTACAGTCATTTCTCCAAAAGTTCCACCAATGAGTTCCTGAACCTTCTTTGCGTAAACTGCATCTGGCTTTGTGGGCGGCTTAAAATATTGAAGTTTCTTGGTGTGATAAAACATTTACGTACCCTTCCGAATTAAGTTACTAATATACTTGGGCGACATTGACAGTTAATCTTGACTGCTTTCCAGCGGCGCCTTACCCTTCTAGTACACTTCTGATTAGCTTGTAGTGCTTCATTCTTCAGTGGGATATGGAAAACTCTTTTATTTAAGCCTTTATACGGAAGTTACTTTAATTCTTTAGCCTACAATGGCAAATGCCCTAGGGCTGTCACCTGCTTTAATCCCTCTTTTCACTTTCGTCTAATCAGTGTTATCACTCACTAGTAAATTAATATACCTAATTTACATTTATACTTGCTGTGTGCTGGCTGTTTTTGTCATGAAATATTATTCGCTACTGTGGTCAGTGACGTTCTGTTTTTTGTTAGCAGTAACGTTTTACCCCCTATTCCCGTCTTTGCTGTCACGGTCGATGCATCAAAATCGAGTTAGGCAGTGGCAACCTATTTCTATTTTGGTAAACTTGGCGCCGCTGTTTGTTATAAAATGAATTTTTGAATTGGTGCCTAAAATCCCCCCTAACCCCCCTTATTAAGGGGAGAAAAAGAGGTAAATTCTTAGCCCCCCTTATTAAGGGGGGTTGGGGGGATCAAATTATTTATTTTGATGATTGTACTTGGACTTTGTATTCCGTAACGAGTTACACCCGATATAGCAACTGTATTAACTTGAGCATCAGTCAATGGATATGAGTTTTGATTGGCTGGTAAGATATTTGTCTTCCATTCATTTCCTGTTTTTGTTTGTAAAACCCATAATGAGACTGGTTGTTTACCTGTTGCTTTCCAAGTTAATTGATTAATATTAGAAATTGTATTTTTTTGAATCTCTAATATTGGTTTCGAGGGGGGTGTATTATTTAGCCAGGGTGATGCTGGTACTAATGCTGGATTTTGATAGCTTTTCTGCGATAATAAATCTGAGATTCCTGCGCGATTTTCCATTAAAGGTTTCATACTAAAGTGTATGTTACCACTGGCGCCCATAATTCCCTGCGTGCTTTTGAGTTGATAGAGTATTTCATTAGCATTCCAGTTTTGACGCTCTTGGTTCCCAACTCTACTAGTGTAAACTGATGCCCAAAGATGGCGATTTTTAACGTTTTGACTTTTCCACCAGTTTAATAATACCGGATAACTTTGCGCTGTTTGTTCAATTTTCCAATATAGTTGTGGTGAAAAGTAATCTAACCAACCCTCTGTCAACCATTTGCGAGAGTCAGCATATATTTCTTCGTAAGGGTTAAAACCCCCAGTATTAGATATCTGTTTCGGATATCCAGGTTTCCAAACACCAAAGGGACTAATGCCAACTTTCACCCAAGGTTTAGCACTTTTTACACCTTTGTATAAATTTTGAACAAATGTATTAATGTTTTCTCGGCGCCAGTCGTTACGATTTAGTTTACCTCCAGAACGTTGATACTTCGCGTAGCTTACTTCATCAGGAAATTCTATATTTTGCTTCTTCTCGTTTCGTTCTGGATAAGGGTAAAAATAATCATCTATAGTTATACCATCAATATCATAGCGTTTGACTACATCCATCATGACTTTTAACGAGTAGTCTTGAACCTCTTTTTCTCCTGGGTCTAACCACATGTACTTACCGTATTGTCTAACTAAATCAGGACGTGTTTTAGTTATATGAGTTGGCGCCACTTCTGATATAGATTTAATATGACTTGCGCGGTAAGGGTTAAACCAAACATGTAATTCTAAACCGCGTTTGCGTGCTTCTGTTATCGCAAATTCCAGAGGGTCATAATAAGGTAATGGGGGTTGTCCCATTTTACCCGTGAGAAACTCAGACCAAGGTTCATATGGTGATGCGTATAATGCGTCTGCCATAGGACGGATTTGAAAAATTATGGCATTGAGCTTTAACTGTACGGCTTTATCTAAAATAGCTATCAGTTCTGCTTTTTGTTGGTCTGTTGTTAGTCCAGGCTTTGAGGGAAAGTCTATATTGGCAACGCTGGCAACCCATACACCTCTAAATTCTCTGGTGGTCGGTGGGGGTGTGTCTATTGTTTGAATGGGTTTGGCTTGTTTTTCCTGGGACTGGACTGGAGAGGCAATTGTTAAAAGAAGTAGTCCGCTTAGAATAGTAGCTTTGATGTTCATTAGATTTTAACTATAAAATACATGCACAATGAAATACATCTACAGGCAGGATGCCTGTTCCACAATTACACTTAATGATTTTGACAAATTTATTACACGATAAACATAGATGGCACAATTAATATCTAATACTAAACGTCTTGTTTCTCTGGATGTTTTCCGAGGGATTGCTATAGCTTCGATGATATTGGTGAATAATCCGGGTAGTTGGAAATATATTTACCCTCCTCTTGAACATGCACCTTGGCATGGTTGTACCCCTACAGATTTAATTTTTCCCTTTTTTCTTTTTATTGTGGGTGTGGCGATGGCTTTCTCTTTTGCCAAGTATACTGATGATAATCGACCAGATATTAAGGTTTATTGGCGTATTCTTAGGAGAGGTGCTTTATTGTTCGGTTTTGGTTTATTATTGGCGATTTTCTCTCCTTTTCTAGATTTAATCTTAAAAGGGGCGCCTATAGCTTTTAGTAAGCTGCGAATTATGGGAGTTTTACAGCGCATCAGTTTAGCTTACATGTTGGCCAGCTTCGCTGTTTTAAATTTGAAACGGCGCTTACTATGGGTATTAGCACTCATTCTATTAATAGGGTACTGGGCAGCAATGCTTCTTATTCCTGTTCCTGGTTACGGTGCTGGCAACCTGTCACCAGAAGGAAATTTAGCAGGTTATATAGACAGATTAATTTTAGGGACACATATATTTAAAGGAGGTGCCTTTGACCCAGAAGGGTTATTTAGTACATTACCTGCTATAGTCACAGTTTTGTTTGGATACTTTA
Source organism: Calothrix sp. PCC 7716 (assembly GCF_019977735.1). Lineage (GTDB taxonomy): Bacteria > Cyanobacteriota > Cyanobacteriia > Cyanobacteriales > Nostocaceae > Dulcicalothrix. Next base: position 5,463,929 of record NZ_AP025018.1, read on the forward strand.
CAGGTGCATGGCTGCGTATTCAAGCAATAAAAAGCCGTACTAGTGTTAATCTTACTATTTTTGGTTTAATTTGCGTCATTATTGGACACTTCTGGGGATTAATCTTTCCAATTAACAAACAGCTATGGACTAGTTCTTATGTAGTGTATACCGCAGGATGGGCATTACTATTACTAGCTTTGTGTTATGAACTAATCGAAGTTCGGAGATTAAAGCGTTTGGGTTTCCCTTTAGAAGTAATGGGGTTAAACGCAATTTTTCTATTCGTCGGTTCGGGTTTGTTGGCTAGGATACTTAATAAAACGCAAATTGGTGTCGGAGAAAAGGCGCCATCAACATACACTTGGATTTACGAAAACTTGTTTGCTTCTTGGGCAGGAGCAATGAACGGTTCTCTATTTTTCGCCATCACAACAGTTTTATTTTGGTGGGTAATTCTTTACGCTATGTATAGGCGCCGTTGGTTCCTCAAAATTTAAGAAACCAGAAACCTGGTTTCTTATCGCGCTTGTAAAGACTGGCGTAACCAATAAGTAACCGTCCCAAGCACAACCAGGAAAAACACAGGTACAAACCAAATTCCCCAACTAAAACTTTGTGAAGTTGCCAGACTATACATTAAACATTGCATAAAAGCAAATATCCATATCAACTCAACTTTCAACCAATTCAACATCGATAGCGCAATAACGTACTGGCGCCGTGCGTTGTTTTCATTAATGGGGACAAGATAGTTAAACTTGTGCGGTGTACGATTTAAATACGTTAAAAAGCCGTAAAAAAACAAAGCTAAACCAGGTAGCATCCACAATATCCGTTTACTACCCCAGGCATTCGGGCGCCCATCGAATCCAAAATGCATAGGTATAGTATCAGGTAATACAAACCACCCGTAAATAGCAACTACAAATAATACTACGAGTCCTGCAATCGCTATCTCCGAAACCCGCCTATTCTGGGTTGATTCAGAAATAAATATAACCGGACGCTGGTAACTCATAATACTTCCTCCGTAAACGCAGTTAAATTATTTTTAACTTACCGCTCTTGCCGTAACACGCTATAAAATCTTTACTCACTTTTACAATCCCAATCTTGTATTATCTTGTAGTATATATATTATGGAAAGAACTATCTATATATATGGACAACACCCGTTTAGTAAAAATCAGTAGATACCTAAGCAAACATTTACGACACCAACCCGAAAGAATAGGTATCGAACTTACTCCAGGAGGTTGGGTAGAAGTAGAAAAATTATTAGCAGCTTGTAAAAAACATCAATTCCCCATCAGCAGACAAGAACTAGAAGAAGTAGTAGCCAACAACGATAAACAGCGTTACTCATTCGATAAGACAGGCGCCTTAATTCGTGCCAACCAAGGACACAGCGTTGAAATAGATCTACAATTAGAGCCGCAAGTCCCTCCAGATGTTTTGTATCACGGAACCGGGCATAAATCTGTAGATGTAATTTTAGAACAGGGACTTTTAAAAATGTCCCGACATCATGTACATTTGTCAGCAGATATTGAAACCGCGACAAAGGTTGGAGCTAGACGTGGTAAACCAGTAGTACTTATAGTTGATGCTGCAAAAATGCATTTACACGGGATACGCTTTTACTGTTCAGATAACGGTGTATGGCTAGTTGATAGCGTGGCGCCTCAGTATTTGAGTCTAACTTAGCTTTAACAGCCAACATCCCTAAGTATGTTTTCACAGTAACTATTGTATGTTAGTATCATTTATATCTTAAAACTTTATTAACTACCGTCAGCCAAATCAGCCAGAATACCTAGAATATAGTGTAAATTGTTAAGATTCTAACAATTTTAACTCTGGAAACAAAAAATTATCGTTTACTTCTGGTTTTTTATCCTTAGTACAAGTTTTTGCATTGGATAATGAGTTAGCGATTCAGTAATTAAGCTGATAGCTGATGTAGCTGATAGTAAGCGCAAGATAGCACAAATGGAGACAAGGGTATGCACTTAGAACAAGTTAACGCTTTTTATGATTTTGTGGCTTCTCACCAAGATATATACGAACAGTACTATAACGGTTGCTGCATTCGTGGTGTGTTTGGGGTTTGGAGCTGGGACAAGAAAAAAATAGTTGATTTTGCAGCAACGCTTGGGTTCAATTTTACCGAAAGCGAGCTTGATTACGTTCTGTTTGACAGTGGTGCAGGTGCAGTACAGCATGTATCAGCTTACTAATTTTATCAAAACAGTAACGGCGCCTGCATGAGTACAATAATACAAAAGTTTTAACAACGCGCGTTTTACAACCAAAAAATATATCATAGTAGAGACGTTACATGTAGAGACGTTACATGTAACGTCTCTACATTGTCATTGTTGTCATGGGCGCCAGTACCCAATAAAAATCAAAATCGCAATGGGTGACTTCTTTCTTATTAAATATGGTTCAGAAATACTACAGCGTGCAGGGGAGCATTTAGTTTTGGTAGGAATATCAATTACGATAGCAACGCTAATTGGTATTCCCTTGGGTATTTTGATTACTCGCAAAGCGATATTAAGGCAGCCGATTTTAGGTATAGCTAATATATTACAAACAATTCCCAGCTTGGCACTGTTCGGTTTATTAATTCCTGTACCAATAATAGGTGGTATTGGCGCCACTCCTGCAATTGTAGCGTTAACACTGTACTCATTTTTACCGATAATTAGAAATACTTATACGGGAATAATCGGAGTTGATAGTGCTGTACGTGAAGCTGGACGGGGTATGGGAATGAGCGACTGGGAATTGTTAGTGCAAGTAGAATTACCGTTAGCAATGAATGTTATTTTAGCTGGGGTAAGAGTAGCGACGGTTATCGCAATTGGAATTGCGACTATTGCAGCAGCAATTGGTGCAGGTGGGTTAGGGGTATTTATATTTAGAGGAATTGCAGTAGTTAATAACCAGTTAATTTTAGCAGGCGCCGTGCCCGCAGCCGTAATTGCTTTTGTAGCTGATTTTGCAATTGGTTTATTGGAGAAGCGCTTAAGTATTTATTCCAAAAGCTCTTAGTACTTGATAAAATTGGATGTTCTGGTATTCCTCAGAGAAATACTATCAAGTTTACGTCCCAAGGTGGTAACGTTGAAGTGAGGCTATAGAAAACGAACGGCACCATATTTAAGCTAAAACTTCCATTAATACCCGTTACAATCGCAAATGAATCAAACTTCCCCCATTAGCTCGGACTTATCAAACTTACAGGGAACAAGAATCTTAGTCGTGGATGACGACCAAGATTCACAGGAATTACTTGCTTTTATGCTCGAACAAGAAGGTGCAGAAATACAAACCGCATCAAGTGCAGTAGAGGCATTGAATCTAATTACTCAGTGGCAACCAGATGTACTATTAAGTGATATCGGTATGCCACAAATGGATGGTTACACCCTCATCCGTCACATTAGAAATTTACCTAAAGAGCAGGGGGGTGAAGTTCCAGCTATTGCCTTAACAGCTTATGCAGCAGAAGCAGACAAAGAAACAGCGTTATCTTCAGGGTTTCAGCAGCACATTGCTAAACCTGTTGACCCTGTTGAGTGTATTGGCGCCATTATTCAACTACTTCAGAAACACTAATTTATCATTTACGTTATGAGTTAGGATTATAAATGAATTGGAAGTTTAAAAACTTTTTATTTATTTGTGCTTTTACTTGCTGTTTAATTTTAATTATAACTAGTTGTAATCCTAATCAAAACAGTAGTAGCGCCAAAGATATAATAATTGCTTCAAAAGATTTTACCGAACAAGATATATTAGGTGAACTACTCGCGCAACAAATTGAAGCAAAGACAAATTTAAAGGTTGAACGTAAACCTAGGTTAGGTGGTTCCTTTGTTTGCCACCAAGCGCTAACAGCAGGTAAAATTGATGGTTATATTGAATATACTGGTACAGCTTTTACCAGTATTTTAAAACAACCAGTAATTAATGACCCAAAAGAAGTTTATCGGCGCCTAAAACAAGGGTATGCAGAAAAATTTAATCTTGAAGTCATGAACTCTTTAGGATTTGAGAATACTTTTGCAATGATTATACGCGGAGAAGATGCCAGAAAATACAATATAAAAACACTTTCAGAAGCAGCAAAATATACACCACAATGGCGTGCTGGATTTGGGTATGAATTTGCAGAACGTGAAGACGGTTTCCCAGGTTTATCAAAAACCTATAATTTACAGTTTCGAGAAAGACCAAGTGTAATGAGCTTAGATTTAATATACCGCGCGTTAACTCAGAAGCTAGTAGATTTTATCGCAGGAAACTCCACAGACGGACAAATAAACCGTTTAGGTCTAATAGTACTTCAAGACGATAAAAAATACTTTCCACCTTACGAAGCAGTACCCATCATTCGTCAAGAAACATTAACAAAACATCCAGAATTAAAAACAGCTATATCACAACTAAGCGGAAAAATAACAGCATCAGAAATGCGACAATTAAATTATTTAGTCGAAGGTGAATTACGCGACATCAAAGACGTAGTAACCCAATTCCGCAAAACAAAAAACCTCTAACCCGCCCCATCAACATCAAATTAAAAGTAAAATAAATTACGTATTGGCGCCATTAATATATACATTTGTCAATAAATAAGGCACTTCCAAAAATTTAATTCTCCATCTTGTGAGGTGGGCATCCTTGCCGGCCTCTTTGAATAAACGGGCAGGATGCCCATTCCACAATAAAATATTGGAGATTTTTTTATTTGGAAGTCCCTAATACGCCTAATCACCAAATTGTCCAATCCTCCAATCGCAACCCAGGTACTTGGTTAAAATCCCGTTGATTACGAGTGACCACAGTCGCATCGATAGACAATGCTATTGCTGCAATCCGTAAATCTTGAGTTCCAACTCTAATCTTCTGACGGCGTAACTCTTGATATTCTAAATATGCCTCTTGTGTAAAATCTAAAATTGTAAATCGCATTAGGTCATCCAATGCCAAGCGAAACTTCAGATAAGCACGTACTAATTTTTCTGCGTTTGAAGCTTGAGAAGCTTGTCGAATTACGCTTAATCTTCCCCAAATCTGCTCCTCAGCAGTTACAACCGTTATAACTACCTCACCTTGAGCTTTTGCTGCTAATTTATTTACTACCGTAGGATTTCCTTGCAGTAGCAAGGTTAAATGGTCAGTATCTAGAATCCACACCCTCAAGCAACCTCATCGTTGTCATTAGTTGCAGCATCAACCTGTTTTCTATATTCATGTATTGCAGCAACCACATCATCAAAGTCTGGGTCATCTTTATACTTACCTGCTAATGCCAATATAGAATTAAAAGACTTAGGTAAAGGAACTTCAATTTGAACAATTTCTGTCTGTGCTAATTGCTGTGTTAATTGTTCTTTCAAATGCTTGAGTGCTTCCTCGCGGGTGTTTCCATCTGCTCTCAGTTCTTGAGACCCCAAAACTTGTGCCGTCCATTCTGTTTCAGCTTTTTGTTGTACAGCAACGGTATATGTTAATTTTGATACGTGATTAGGTGTAAAGGCTGCAACAGAAGGATTCATAATACACAGCTTTGAATAAGTACTTTCCTAATTATAACGTAATACTATTATTTCGTTAACCCGCCTTACTCCAACGCCAATTATATCGGTTCCAATCGTAAATACCACTGATATGATATTCGGTGCCGTTTTCAAAGCGAATAATACAACCATTAGATGTATCTTCTAAATTTATAGTTTCATCGACATAGATAACAGTACACGTGAACCATTCACGTTGACATGGGCCACTATCTTGTACCCATTCCCAAAGTGCGTTGCAAACTTCGATACTATCGCCAACTTTTAACGAAGGCGCCTGTGTAACTTCAAGACTCTCAAAATGATGAGGTTGTAAGCGATTTAGCCATTGTACTCCATAACGCTGACGAAGAAAATGTACTTCCCCTGAATCTTGCCCATTTAACCAATCATTAAGCAGTAAAGCTTTCCAAGATATATTTTGAGCTTCTTTAGATTTGATAAAACTTAATAAAGCTTGTAATTCCTCTTTGGATAATTCATATAGCGGGTTATCGTCAAAACCGTCCTTGGGAGATTCCTTAGAAGCAAGAGCAACTTGAAGTAGAATTTGCTTTTGCTCATGGCAAAGCGGGATACCAGAAGCATCACAATGGCTAAAAGCTTCAATAAGGGCTGACTCAATCTCCGAAGGTGTCATAGGTATTAATAACTTTAGTTATTACTCTACTAAATATTACAAAACTGCAACAGTAGTATCCAACACCAAAGGAATAAATTTGATAGCTTCTTTAAAGGTAAAATTTACCTATGGTTGGATTTATTGATGGTGCCCTTTATGCTAACACGCTCACTCGCCGCTATTTTAGTAACTTGTGTATTTACAGTTATATCGTGGACTTTTAGTCCTGAAGCTATTGCACTAACACAAATTCGCTTATTTGATGTTGATTACCATAAATGCCCTCCTGAAGTCGGAGATGGTTCTGTAACGAGTGGTGGTACTACTATGGCAGCAAACTGCTTTTTAGTTACAGGCAAAGCTGAAAACTCTACAAACAAGTATGTCTATGATGCGGATATTTTTGGGCGTATTTATGATGCAAACAATGATCCTGTGATGCAAAACAGAACTCGTCTTGGTTCTATTCCAGAAGTTCCACCTGGTGTTAGCGATTTTGAGATGAGAATTACGGTAGCTGCTAACCAACCTGAACCCCTAAAACTCAAACAGTTTAAAGCTGCTGGGTTCGGCGCCCAAGTACGAAAATGATATTAGAAACCGGGTTTTAAAGTAGAAACCCGGTTTCTTTGGTCTCTACAGTACATGCTAAAAAGCTCCAGCAGCTGCGCTAACTGCCAAACTGCCAACTAAACTACCGATAACATTAAGTGCCAAAAAGGCTAAAATCGGCGAAAAATCCATTCCACCAAGAGGAGGAATGATAGAACGGAACAAATTTAAGTATGGGTCGGTAACTTGGCTTAACGCCGAAAAAGGCTGGTTATACCAATTTACAGTGGGAAACCAAGTTAAAAGAACCCGAAACAGCAGTAAGTAGCTGTATATTTGGATAAATACTGACAGTGTTTGGGTGAGTAATGCAATTGAAGAACTCATGTGTAGTTCGTTGTCCTATGATATGTCAACAGATATTCCTGTAATCGATTGTAAACGACTCAATCAGTATTAGTCATTTACCATTGGTTACTCATGAAGCACTTTTTCACCCTGCCCTTTCTGACGCTTCCCCTGAAGTCGAGGCGCCGTTTACATTACCCAACTGCTGTCTAACTTCGTCGATAGTGGCATTAAGTTGGGCAATTTTGTCTTCAAGCGAACGTCTAGCAGTTTCCATGCTTTCGGTATCGCTCAATTTAATTTGTTGACGGCGTGCAGCATGTTTTTTCTTTGCCTCTCTTGTTTCGGCAAGTTGCTGAATTTCTTCAGGAGGCATTTCGTCGCGCCGTGACACTACCAGGGCGCCAAGAACACCACCAACAACACTACCGACAATTGCTCCGGCGAAAAACCCACCGGCAAAACCATCACGTTGACTCATAATCTCTTTACCGCCTTACAAAAAACTGCGACTGATCTCACGTTATCAAACTAGATAGTCACCATAGCCATAGCTGCATAGTAGCTTATGTCCCAAAGATGCGGTCGCCTGCATCTCCTAAACCGGGCACAATAAACCCTTTGTCATTTAAACCCTCATCGATGCAAGCTGTGTAAATTATTAATCCAGGATATGCAGCACTTAATTTTTGTAAAGCGGGTGGAGCAGCAACTACACTCACTATTCGTGTTAAAGATGGGTCTACACCTCGATGTGTTAATTCTGCCATTGCTGCCATAATTGACCCACCTGTAGCCAACATTGGGTCAGTAATCAATACTCGTGTTTGAGGATTAAGTTTTTCTGGCAATTTATTCAAATAGCACAAAGGTTCTAGCGTCGCTTCATCGCGCACTAAACCAAGGTGATAAATTGATGCAAGCGGAAGCAGAGTTTGCGCTCCTTCTAATAGCCCTAAACCTGCTCGTAAAATCGGAACCACTGCCACTGGAATTTCTGGATTTATTAAAGTCGCAGGTGACGTAGACAGTGGAGTTTGAACTGTGGCTTCCATCGTAGGCAACCATTCGCGTGCTGCTTCATAAGTCAACCAACGACCTAACTCGGTCATCGCGCTCCTGAATAACACTGAAGGCGTCGAAGCATCGCGGGCTACAGCTAACCAATGCTTGATTAATGGATGGGGTGGGACGTAAACACGTAGTTGTAGCGTCATAGCTAGATAAAAGCGCTCCTCCTTAGTTGTATTAAGACAGAGTATAAGGCTGAATGAAACACATCATAACGGACTCAAGCATATTCCTGGTAGCTAAAACTAGCACCTTCATATTTATTGAAAAAATATTTCAATATTTATTGACATACTTTCTCAATCAAAGTTATAGTGTCCTTTAAGTGTTCTCCTCTCTTTAAGGAACGGCAGACGGGATTGGTCAGCAAGAAGCAGGCTCATCCCTCTTTTTTTAGTGCTGAGTGCTGAGTGTTGAGTGCTGAGTGTTGAGTGCTGAGTGTTGAGTGCTGAGTGTTGAGTAGGTTGTCGTACAGTTATTAATATAATTATTTATTGATTTGGAAGATTTTTTTCTTATATGTCGTATGACTGCTTTGATGTAATTATTATTGGTTCAGGTATCGGCGCCTTGGTTACAGCGACTCAATTAGCCGTAAAGGGTGCGTCTGTACTTGTTTTGGAACGCTACATTATACCTGGTGGAAGTGCAGGTTACTTTGAACGCGAAGGATATAAATTTGATGTCGGCGCCTCAATGATTTTTGGTTTTGGAAAAAAAGGCACTACAAATTTACTAACCCGCGCGCTAGATGCAGTGAATGTTAGCCTTGAAACAATTCCAGATAAAGTACAAATTCACTATCATTTACCCAATAATTTAGATGTCAAGGTAGATAGAAATTATCAAACATTTTTAGAAAATATTACGGCATATTTTCCTCACGAACGTTTGGGAATTCGCCGCTTTTATGATGAATGTTGGAAAGTATTTAACTATCTCAACAGCATGGACTTGCTATCGTTAGAAGAACCTCGCTACTTACTACGAACCTTCTTGCAGCATCCAAAGTCATGTTTGGGTTTAGCAAAATATTTACCTGTCAATGTTGGTGATATTGCGCGGAAATATATCAAAGACTCTGAATTATTAAGATTTATCGATATGGAATGTTACTGTTGGTCGGTTGTACCAGCAGATTTGACACCAATGATTAATGCAGGAATGGTTTTTTCTGACCGTCATTACGGTGGAGTGAATTATCCTAAAGGTGGTGTTGGACAAATTGCACTATCGCTTGTTGAAGGTTTAGAAAAAGCTGGTGGAAAAATTATTACCAGCGCACACGTCACAAAAATATTGGTTGAAAAGGGTCGTGCTGTTGGTGTCAAACTAGCTTCAGGTGATGTTTTTCGGGCTTCTACAATTGTCTCGAATGCGACTCGTTGGGATACCTTCGGTAAGTTGCTTACTCAGGAAGAAATACCAATAAATGAAAATAAGTGGCAACAAAAGTATCAAAAATCTCCCAGCTTTTTAAGTTTACATATGGGAGTGAAAGCGGAGATTTTGACGAATAATACAGAATGTCACCATATTTTGCTCGAAAATTGGCAAAAAATGGCTGAACAAGAAGGAACAATTTTTGTTTCGATACCCACATTACTAGACCCAGATTTGGCGCCGCACGGTTATCATATTATTCACGCTTTTACACCACACTCGTTAAATGAGTGGGATAAATTATCACAATCAGACTACGAAGCACGTAAAGAAGCCGCAGCAGATAGAATGATTACAAGATTAGAGAAAATTTTTCCAGGACTTGATGCCTCATTAGATTACCTAGAAATTGGAACACCTCGTACTCATCGCCGTTTTCTAGGACGCTCTGATGGTACGTATGGGCCAATACCACGTCGCAAATTGCCAGGACTACTGGGTATGCCATTTAATCGTACATCTATACCCGGACTTTATTGTGTAGGAGACAGCACTTTTCCTGGTCAAGGTTTAAACGCAGTCGCTTTTTCTGGATTCGCTTGCGCGCATCGCATTGGTATAGATTTGCGATTGGGGCAAGCAAAAACTGTGTAGTAATTTATTTGCAACGAATTTCAATAAAAATACTTATTAAGATAGATGACAAATTGCAATAAGTATTTAGCATAGCTTTACACATGCTACTATTATGATGTTATATTATGAAGAATGCTTAGATACAAGCATATATACGGTGTTTAGTGTGTTCCCATTTTGTTAAGTGTCTAGGCAATTACGGCTAGTTAGTTTGTAACAAACAAACTAAGATTAATTACGTAGGACACAACTTTCACCGCTTTGTTTAATCAAACTAGCGGTGTTTAGTTTTATATGTCCGTAATTTTGATGCTTCTTGCAGCTTTCATTGCTTTTGCGCGTGCATCTTGAACATTATTTGCTTTAGCTAAAGCAACTCCCATGCGACGATAAGGATGTGCAGTTGGTTTACCAAAAAGTTTGATATCTACGTCTGGTTCAGATAAAGCTTCGGCAACACCTTCAAAGCAAAACGACTCAGACTTTTCTGACGCTAATATAACAGCACTAGCAGAGGCGCCGAGTTGTTCTATATTTGGAATAGGTAAACCCAGAATCGCGCGTAGGTGCAACTCAAACTCGTTCAGGTTTTGTGAAATCAATGTCACCATACCTGTATCATGGGGACGAGGCGAGAGTTCAGAAAAAATAACTTCGTCTTTGGTAATAAAAAACTCAACGCCAAAAATTCCGGCGCCACCAAGTTCATCAGTCACTTTTTTAGCTATTTCTTGCGCTGCGGTAACTTTGTCTTCAGAAATATCAGCAGGTTGCCACGACTCTTGATAGTCACCACGTTCTTGACGATGACCAATTGGCACACAGTAAATAGTCGGCGCCTGCCATTGTTTAATGGTAAGTAAAGTAATTTCGATATCAAAGTCAATAAATTCTTCGACAATTACCTTCTGACTATCACCCCGTGAACCTGCAATAGCGACCTGCCAAGCTTTCTCAACATCGGCTTTATCATTAACAACCGACTGTCCCTTTCCAGAAGATGACATTACAGGTTTAACGACATTAGGAAACCCAATAGTATCAGATACAGCGATTAACTCTTCTAATGTTAAAGCATAAGCATATTTTGCAGTTCTCACACCTAACTTTGTATGAGCTAGTTCACGTATTCTATCGCGATTCATTGTGTAATTTGTAGCTGCGGCTGTTGGAATAACCGTAATTCCACGCTGTTCAAATTCGACTAATTTCTCAGTTCTAATAGCCTCGATTTCTGGAATAATAAAATCAGGTTTGTGCTTATTAACAACCGCTTCTAAATCATCTGCACTCAGCATCGATATAACTTCACACGCGTTACTCACTTGCATCGCAGGCGCCGACTCGTAGCGGTCAACAGCTATTATATAGTTACCAAGTCTTTGTGCAGCAATCACAAACTCTTTACCCAGTTCTCCTGAACCAAGTAACATCAACTTTTTGGGCAACTTAATCGAAGTATTCATGGGCGCCAATTGTTAATTATCTTTACCAAGTAGACATTAAATCAATAGAGCGTGCGTTGCTACACAAAATATATATGATTATTTACACACACCATAATTCTTGTAGAATAGTTCTTCTTGTGGAACGGGCATCCCTGCCCGTGATTTATGCTATTTTTATCACAAATATTTAATATATTAAGAGTATTGAACCACAAAGGCACAAAGAACACAAAGGAAGAGAGGAGAATGAGGGCATTTGCGTTGATATCCACCTTATAAGTAAGGGATTTTGAATTATGTTTCTATTTCCTTTATTCCTTTTAGGTAGCAATCATAAGCATCTTGACCGAATGTAACAAAAATGACTTGTTCAAGTGTATCATTAAATTCAAGGAACTTGCTAGTTTCTGCCAAAGCAATTTTTGCCGCGCGCTCCATTGGGAAACGATAGGCGCCTGTACTAATAGCCGGAAAAGCAATTGTTTTAATTTCGTACTCTGTAGCTAATTCCAAACTACGAACGTAACAGCTAGCTAGAAGTTCGTCTTCGTTATGGTTTCCACCTTGCCAGACTGGCCCAACGGTGTGAATTATCCATTTCGCTGGTAATTTATATCCTTTAGTAATTTTGGCATTACCTGTTTTACAACCGTTGAGTTTACGACATTCTGTGAGTAACTCGCTTCCTGCTGCTCTGTGGATGGCGCCATCTACTCCACCCCCACCAAGTAAAGAACTATTTGCGGCATTGACAATTGCGTCTACTTGTAATTGAGTAATGTTACTTTGAACAACTATAATGCGCTCTTGATGTGAAATCATAGTATTTATATCTTTTTTATATCTTTTTATAATCTAACCATGCCTAGAAGTGTAAGTTATCACGAACAACTAATCCAAGGTCTGAAAAACCCTTTGGAAGCAGCAGCTTACATTGAAGTAGCTTTAGAAGAAAATGAACCCAAGTTTATAAGTAAAGCTCTAAAAAATGTAATTGAGGCACAAGGTGGTATTGAACAGCTTTCTTTGTCAGCAAAGTTAGCTTATGAAAAACTAGATAACAGCTTAAAAGAAAATGCTCAAGTTGAATATCATGCTTTGAATACGTTGCTTAAGGAATTGGGTTTATATCTTTCGGTTGCAGCTTTACTATAATGAATTGACCGCAAATAGGAATTTGGGAACCATTGGTTCCCACCCATCAGAAAAACTGATTGAATTGGTACATTTGTGCGTAGGCTTGCTCGGATGCCCACCTTGCAAGACTTTGAACGAAGTTAAATAATCTTTAAATAATTTAATCTATATAACTACCTTTTTTTGTATAGTCCCGTTTCAATACTGCTCGTCAACATGTCTCTGTGAACTCTGTGTCTCTGTGGTAAGAATAACTAATTTTACTGCACAGGCGCCTTGGCCCGTGCTACAAGTTGAATAAAAAAATCTGTAAAATGGCTTTTAATTTGTTTGCTTAGTTAATAAAATAACCAGTAGACCCAAATCGCAAAACTCGCTAATGGATTGGATTACCGTACTGCGATGGCTTCAATCTGATTTTATTAACAGGTTATCATCTGGTTCCCTGCTGCATTGTGAGAATGAAGGACAGCATAGCGAGTTGACAAAAATTGATGGGACTCGATTAAATTCTCTGCGGAATTTTTGTTGGAGAATGGCAGAGAAGTATAAGCGAGTGTCTCCTGTTCGTGATGTTTTTACAAGTTTTTTAAAAGGTAAGCTGGGTGAAGAGCTTGTCAAGGAACGACTTGCGGGTTTTATTACTGAGGTTGACTACGAGCAGCATTTAGGGGGAGATGGGAATGTTGATTTTACTTTGACTGCTAACCCTTTAATTGGTGTGGAGGTAAAATCGCGTTGTGGTAGCTTTGATACGGTGAAGTGGTCGGTGACATCAGAAGAAGTCGCAAAAAATGCGGTTATTGTCTGTGTTTTGATTCAAGAGAAAATTAACGAGGCACAGTCAGAATATAATTTGGTGTTAGCTGGGTTTTTGCCTACCGCGATGATTAAGCTCAAAACTGGGCGAATTTCATTTGGTATCCAACAGTTGATGTATGGTGGTGGTTTGGTATGTTATCTAGAACAGTTACTTTCAAATTCTGGTTCTAGTTTAGCGAGCTATCACTCTAACCGCGATAAGTTACCTGTTTATCAATATATATCTGGTGGCGAACAGGGTAAGTACGAACACGAATCAGATTCACAGCATAGTTCGGAATCTTTAGTGCATTTGTACATCCAAAATGGTGATGATAGTTTTCAGCGTGCGAACTATGAAGCGGCAATTATTGCTTATAACGGCGCCTTAAAAATAGATGCGACGAATGCTGAGGTTTATTATAAGATTGCTGCGGCAAAGTATCAATTTGGAGATTATGAAGGCGCCATTTACAGTTGTCAGCAAGCGGTTAATATTAATCCGAACTATTTAAAAGCTTATCAGAGGAGTGGATTGGCACGTTATCAAATTGGAGATTGTGAAGGCGCCATTGTAGATTTTACCCAAGCTATTCGTATTAATCCACACGATGCTTTTGCGTATCTTAACCGTGCTTACGCGCGTTCACATCTTGGAGATAATCAAGGCGCCATCGAAGATTATACGCAAGCCATCAAGTTAAATCCAGATGCCAATATTAATTTGCCAGCAGAAATAACTCCAGTTACGACAACAGAAGTAACTCCTAATACCTCAGAAGAATTTAAAAGCCGTGGAAATTCTCGTTATGAAGTCGGTGAATATACTGAGGCAGTCGCTGATTATACTGAAGCTATTAAACTTAATATCAGTGATGCTGATGCTTACTTTAACCGTGCAAACGCAAAATATGAAAATGGTGATTTTAGAGGCGCCGTTGAAGATTACACTCAAGTTATTAAAATTAATTCCTCAGATGCAGAAGCTTATTTTTATCGCGGTGATGTGAATAGTCAGTTGGGTGATAAGCAAGCTGCTGTAGAAGATTTTAATAAGGCAGTAGATTTGTATTATAGTGAAGGTAAGTTGGTTGAATATAGAAACGCACGTGAGCGCATTTTAGATATAGAAATCGAAACATCTATAGATAGTTTAAATTTTTAGTAGGTTGGGTGGAGCGACAGCGCAACCCAACATAAACAAGGTTTGTGTTGGGTTCCGTTCCTCCACCCAACCTACAGTTCTATTTTTACTGAGGCAGGTGTACCAGGTGTAATGAGTAACTTGTATTTGCCCAGTGTTTTAGGGTCAAATGAAATTTTCACAGGTGGACGCAGGTGATTATATTGAGCTTTGGAAGGTGGTAGTACAGATTGCACTTTGCCTGTAAAGGTTTTATCTGTTAAAGCTTTGAGTTGAATTTGCACTGACTGTCCTGGTTTGATTTTTTTGAGTTGTTCTTCTTCAAAGTCAGCAGCTATCCAAGGTTTTTGCGGTACAAGTGACATTAAAGTTTGTCCTGGTTCAACTTTTTGTCCAGCTTGTGTGCGCTTAATATTGATTTGCCCGTTGTTGGGAGCAGTTATTTTGGTGTAGTAAAGCTGATATTCCGCGTTTTTTAATTGCGTTTGAGCTTGCTTTAGTCTAGTTTGTGCCGTTTTTAAGTAAATTTGACTTTTTTCGTAGTCTAAGACCAGTGACTCTGTTTCTGCTTGCTGTGTAACTACTTGTTTTTGTTCACTTAAACGTCCAATAGCTTTGTTTTGTTCCTCTTGTTTTGCGGCAAATTGTTTCTCTAGCTGAATGACAGCTTTTTGATGGTCAGCTTTTAATTTTTCGACTAATTTTTCAAGTTTTTGCTGGTTCGCTTTCAATTCGTTAGCTTGTAATTTTTCGGCTTTTCGCTGGTCAGCTTGTAATTTTTCAAGTTTTTGCTGGTCGCTTGATTTTGATGTTTGAGCTTGATTTGGTTTTTTGTTTAATTTAGCTTGAGGTTTTAGTGCTTTCTTACTGTTTTGCTCTATTTTCTCCTGTAACTTAGTTTGTTCTTCTTGCCTTTTTTTACTGTCCTCTTGCATTTTCTGCTGTGATTTGGCTTGGTTATATAGTACTTTTTTACTATCTAGCTCCAATTTTTGCTGTAATTTAGCTTTTGCTTCTTGAGAGCTTTTACGAGCATCTTCTACTTTCTGTTGCGCTGACTTTATTTGTCCATCTAGATAGTTTTGCTGCGCTGTTGTTAATTTTGTTCGTGCAAGTCTGACTTTTTCGATTGAGGAATTATGTTGTTTGAATAGATTGTCATATTTGGTTCTAGAGTCTTGAAGGGTTTTTAGGGGTGTATTTCCTGATTGGTGGAGCTTGACAAAATGCTCGTAATCTAGTTCGGCTTTCGCAAAAGCTGCAAAAACAGGCTTTAATTTAGATTGAGCAGCTTTGAGTTGTGAGCGTGCCGCAACTACTGCCGCGTCATTCTGCCCTGGTATTTGTATTTTCGATTGATTTCTAATTTTGGCTTTTGCAGTATCTCGGTTTGTTGTAGCTTTTTTTACTTGCTGTTGAGCTTGTTCTAAACTTATTTGAGCTTGTTTAACTTTGGCTTGATATTTTAAGGGGTTAAGTTTGACTAAAACTGAACCTTTTTTGACGACCTGATTTTCGGTGGCAGTGACGCTGACTACCTGACCGGGAATTCTTGTATTAACTGCATATGTATCTGTAGCTACATAGGCTCTATCAGTAACTTCGTGAGTTAAGGCATATTGCCACCGAACGGCACCGACCATTAAAACGGCAACGGCGCCAGTAGACAGTAAACTCAGAAGCAGCAGCTTACGTGACTTTGGCTTCGATAATACTTGTAGATGCGATATTTCTTGAGGATGGACAACAAGCACACCTCGCTCTGCAATAACAATTTGAGAGTTAGAGGTGTTAGTTATGCTTTTGCTTGGGTCTACTTGTTCCACATTACCCGAAGAGTCAGAGTACTCCATTTTTACACCTGGTACTATTTCAAAACACAAATTAACCTACGGAGTCCCGGAGGTGATTCACAATAACGATGAAGGCAAGTGTGAGTAAAAGTACGCATTTAAAGCTTTTTCAAAGAAAAATAAAGGTTATTAAAGATATTACTATTAATATCTCTACCAAAAAATGAGTATCTCCTAAATACAGGCTGCATTGTAATTTAATTTATGTGTTCAGAGAAAAATGCACTTCGAGCGTTAGTTTTACTTTGCCGTTGGGAACACTGTAAATATAGGCAAAATACCAGCACAAATCAAAATGTCAACAAATCATGATAATTTCACAATCCTGAGTTAGTTCTTGAGTACTATTATGCTCATAATGAGTACCCTACTTAAGTAATGACGCTTGGATGGAAGAGAGATTACACTGTGGAGATTGGTACTTGTTGCTAAAAACAACACACGTATACATGAAATCAAATAGTAAAACAACCCGTTAAACATTTCTAATTATCAAATCCTATATCAAAAGCTAACTATGTCTGTTGAACAACTTAGTTGCGGTAGTACCGCCGATTTTACAATTGGTGTTGACAATATTAACCGCGACTTGCAGCCAGAAAATGCTGCTGTGGGTGCCCTTGCTAAACGGCAGGGAACAATTTCTACCTTTTTGGCGCCGCTAACTCAAGACACTTTTAAACAGGTTGTCACAGAGGTTGAGCAAAAGCTAGTGGTTGTCAATCAAACTCTATCGATGCTTGATTCGCAGGGGTTTGAGACAATCTTGAAAGAGATGTTGCATTCTATCACGCTCAAAACAGGTGAGCTATTGGGGGCAGACCGAACGACAATATTTTTATTAGATGAAGAAAAGCAAGAGCTTTGGTCTATTGTTGCTGAAGGTGATGGCGCCAGTTCTTTAGAAATTAGGGTTCCTGCAAATAAAGGTATTGCTGGGGAAGTTGCCACATATAAAAGAGTTATTAATATCCCTTTTGATTTTTATGATGACCCGCGCTCGTATTTCGCACAGCAACAAGAGAAGCGCACGGGTTACCGTACCTACACAATGTTGGCATTGCCATTACTCAACGAGCAAGGACAACTAGTTGCTGTAGTACAGTTGCTAAATAAATTAAAACCGCAGCAGCGCGGAACGGCGCCTTTATCAGAGCGAATTGATATGCGCGGGTTTACAGAGGCATCTGAACAACTATTTCAAGAGTTTGCCCTGTCCATCCGGTTAATTTTAGAATCATCGCGCTCGTTCTATGTGGCAACACAAAAACAACGCGCAGCAGCAGCGTTGATGAAAGCGATAAAATCACTGAGTCAAAGCAGTTTAGATTTAGAAGAAACCCTGAAACGGGTAATGGACGAAGCAAAAGAGTTAATGAACGCTGACCGTAGCACATTATGGTTATTAGACCGTGAGAAGAGCGAGTTATGGACAAAAATTTCTCAAGCTAACGGGTCAACGAAAGAGTTGCGCGTTCCTTTTGGGAAGGGGTTTGTTGGACAAGTCGCTGCGAGTGGCAAGACTCTAAATATCATGTTCGATTTATATGAACATCCTGACTCTAGTACAGCCAAGCAACTCGACCAACAAAATGGTTATCGTACTTGTAGCTTGTTATGTATGCCAGTATTTAACGCTGACCAAGAGTTAATTGGGGTTACACAATTAGTCAATAAAAAGAAATCAGGAGATTTTGCGAACTATAACCCCGCAGACTGGCCTAAAGCTCCTGAATGTTTCCAAGCTAGCTTCGACCGTAACGACGAAGAATTTATGGAAGCATTTAACATCCAAGCTGGGGTAGCACTACAAAACGCGAAGTTGTTTGATACCGTTAAGCAGCAAGAGCAAATGCAGCGCGATATCTTACGCAGTCTTTCTAACGGTGTAATTTCCACCGATAAAGCCGGAAATATTATTGCGGCAAACGAAAGTGCTAAAAAGATACTTGGAATTGATACTCTTGACCGCTTAGAAGGAAGAGTTGTTACCGACGTTATTAGTATCAAAAAAGGAGATTTTAGCAAGTGGTGTCACGACGCTTTACACGCAGACGATAGAAAGCAAAGTCAGCAATATTACCCAGACCAGACTTTAGTAATGGGTGATAACGAAGAACATAGTATTAACTTATCGATTAATTCTATTGCTGATGCTACCGACCAAGAGTCAGTTCGAGGCGCCTTGGTAGTTATGGAAGACATCAGCGATGAAAAGCGTCTCAAAAGTACGATGTACCGCTACATGACACAAGAACTAGCGGAAGAATTACTCAAACTCGATGACGCGAAGCTAGGGGGAGATAGAAAAGATGTTTCGATACTATTCTCTGATATTCGCGGATATACGACTTTAACAGAGAACCTCGAAGCTGAAGAAGTCGTGAGTATGCTGAACGAATATTTCGAGTCAATGGTTGAAGCAGTATTCAAGCATAAAGGCACTCTTGATAAATATATCGGTGATGCCATAATGGCAGTATTTGGTTCACCTTTACCACTCGAACAACATGCCTGGATGGCAGTGCAAACCTCGTTAGAAATGCGTCAACGTTTACGCGAGTTCAACCGTCGGCGCCATGCCATCAATAAACCTCGTATTGACATTGGTATAGGTATTAACTCTGACACTGTTATCAGCGGTAATATTGGTTCCAGTAAACGCATGGAATTTACTGCAATTGGTGACGGTGTAAATTTAGGTTCACGTCTAGAAAGTGTTAGTAAACACTATAGTTGTGACATTATTATAAGTGATAATACTTATAAGCCATGTCAAGACCATGTTTGGGCACGCGAACTTGATTACATTCGTGTTAAAGGTAGAAACGAACCAGTCGCAATATACGAACTAGTTGGTTTACGTACTGACCCAGTTGATAGTAAAAGGCTCTTATTGATCGAACACTATCATAAAGGGCGCCATTATTACCTAAATCGTCAATTCACCTTCGCCAAGTCCGAATTTAATAAAGCCTTAGAACTAAACCCACACGACCATGCAGCAATGCTTCACGTGCGACGCTGTAACCACTGGTTACAAAGTCCACCTTCAGATGCTGACTGGGACGAAGGTGTTTGGACATTCAAAGACAAATAAATTTACATTACCCGTATGTAGAGACGTTACATGTAACGTCTCTACAACTATGACAGCGTGTCTTTTGACATCAAACCTTAGCATGTGAGATTTTTCAAATAAAATCTTATGTTGCTTCTACCAAACTTAAATAGAAATATAGCCTCGATAATTATTCTCACTTCCATAATTTCTCCCGCTGCTGCCCACAACATTCAGGTAAAAGGAGACATAGCAGGTCTTTGGCATATTGAACCAAACCATAGTCCAAAAGCAGGAGAGACAGCAAGAGCTTGGGTCGCACTGACTCGCAAAGGAGGAAAAATATTACCTCTAAATGAAGCAAACTGTAATATGGCAGTTTTCTCAAAACCTCGCAGACCCAGTGATAAACCTATCCTTCAACCAACCGTTCAAGCTATCAACGCAGAAAAATATCAAGGTATTCCTGGCGCCGATATTATTTTTCCTTCAGTAGGTCTTTATCAGTTAGAGTTAAGCTGTACACCAAAGACCGAAGGTGATTTTCGCCCGTTCACCATGAGTTATGATGCTACGGTTGCGACAGGAGAAAAAGCTGTAACACCTTCTCCTCAAGTATCTCCACAACAAGCACAGAAAGTTAGTGGCGCCAGTGCTTCAACAGAACCACAAAGAACTAATGTTCTATCCGTTGTGTTACCTGTTGTTGTGGGGTTGGGTGTTGTGGGAACTGCTGCGTGGTTTATTAAAAAACGATGAGAATAAAATATGACTTACGCATTTTAACAAAAAGTTGTCATTCTGAACGTAGTGAAGAATCTCTAAGATGCTTCACTGCGTTCAGCATGACAAAATTCTTGCATAAATCCTGTAGAAAATTAACGTAGGGGAGACGTGATATATCACGTCTCTACATTTAAATATGATAATTAATTCTTTTTTTTATTTTATTATTGCTGGGTTATGCGAAATCGGTGGGGGTTATCTAGTTTGGTTGTGGTTACGCGAGGGTAAAAGTCCTGTTTTCGCTTTGGTTGGTTCAGCATTGCTAAC
Source organism: Calothrix sp. PCC 7716 (assembly GCF_019977735.1). Lineage (GTDB taxonomy): Bacteria > Cyanobacteriota > Cyanobacteriia > Cyanobacteriales > Nostocaceae > Dulcicalothrix. The sequence continues at coordinate 5,484,617 of NZ_AP025018.1, forward strand.
TGTATATGGGTTTGTTGCGACAAAACAACCTGCTAATTTTGGACGCGCGTATGCTGCTGTTTGATTAGCCACACAAACCTGCTAATATGTATAAATATATGCTAGGAATTAGCAGATTTTTAGAAAAATTTACAAGTATTTGTAAGTTTGGATACAAAAGTGGAACGTACAGTCAAAACGCTCAGATTTGAGGGCAACAAAGGTATTTTACCAACGTAAAAAGCTAGTAATGGTCATTTGTAATTTCCCTACAGAGCGGTAAGACATAAAGCTCTACGATACATGTTCATGTCTCGCCCGTGCAGAGCGCAGTATACCGCACTCTAAACGCAATTCGGTCGCCTACTTAATAAATCTTATAATATTTAATGTTTGTGATACGTACTTTTAGTCGCAGATTATATAGTTTGGTGAAAATATAATCAGCAAATTTATCGGATTAAAAATGATGAAAATATTTGTCAATCTGAAAATATATTATGATAATATATAGTTATGACTTCGGAGGTGTATCATGATTAAATTTAGCGATTTAAGCTTTTATTATTTTATCTATAATATGGGGCTGGAAAGTTGACGGAGTGGCGCCGGATAAGTTTGATTGGTTGGGTGCTAGTATTGTACTCATAGGCGTGTTAATCATAATGTACACACCTCGGAACTGATAAAGTTATATTCATGAAGGAAAACATTGTTCGCCAAGAATACGATAATATAGCGAATATTTATGACCAGCGTTGGAATAGCTACATTACTAAGACGCTAACTTATCTTAAAAATTGGGCAAATATTTCACCACAAGCTACGGTATTAGATGTTGGCTGCGGAACAGGTGAGTTTGAAAGTTTTATACTACGTGATAATCCTAAGCAGCAAATCACAGGTGTAGATATTTCTGAGCAAATGTTACTTGTTGCGAAGAACAAATTTCAAGCTAATTCTAATTTATATCCTAATGTTTCTTTTCAAATAGCAGGCGCCTCTAGTTTACCATTTGCAAATCACAGCTTTGATATAATTGTCTCAGCAAGCGCATTTCATTTTTTTGATGACCCAGTTGCCGCATTAGCTGAGATGAAGCGCGTATTGAAACCCGATGGAAAAGTATTTATTTTAGATTGGTGTAAAGACTACTTCTTTTGCCGTTTAATTGATTTATATCTAAAAATGTTTAATTCTGCTCATAAATGCTGCTACACTCAAGCAGAATTTCACAAGTTACTAACATCTGCAAATTTTAATATTCAGCGCGCTGCAAAATTTAATTTTGATGTAATTTGGGGCATGATGGTTGTGGAAATGGAATTGTAAGTATACCAGACTATGTTAGCCTATAAAATGAGTAAAGTTTTACAATACTTGATTTAGTTATTGTCAGATGTTGGTTAAGTAACGCGACGCGCGCAACGCACCACAATATAGTATATGAATAATGGGCACAAGAAAGACTTTTTCCCAGGACAAGGCGAGATGAGGGCGCGTATGCGTGCTTTCGACTGGGATAGTACACCTGTTGGTGCGGTTGAAACGTGGTCGCAAAGTCTTAAAAGCATTGTTAAAACGCTTTTGGCTTCACGCTACCCAATGGTTTTGATATGGGGACCTCATTTAATTCAGTTTTATAATGATGCTTATTCAAAGCTTATCGGTGATAAGCACCCTGCTGCTCTCGGTACTGATATAAGAATTACGTTGTCTGAAGCGTGGGATACACTCGGCCCCATGATTAATGAAGTAATGACAACAGGGGTGGCAAACTGGGTCGAGGCACAAATGTTGGTTTTGGAGCGCTCAGGCTACCGTGAAGAATCTTATTTTAGCCTTTCACATGCCCCGCAGTCGGATGAAGAGGGGCAAGTAGTCGGGATGTTCTGCGTTTGTAGCGAGGTGACTGAGCAGGTATTAGGCGCCCGCAGGTTAAGATTGCTTCGTGACCTTGCATCTAAAGCAGGTGAGACACAAAGTGTAGAAATAACGTGCGCTTCGGTTGCAGCAGCAATAGCAGAACACCCGCTTGATGTGCCGTTTGCCCTAATTTACCTTCGCTCTGTTGATGGCAAAACTCTCACGCTCCAAAGTATGGTAAGGGTTGCTTCTTCCGAGCATATTATCCCGGTTACTTTTGATATTTCGGCGCCTCAAAAAGATGACATATGGTCGCTTGGACAAGCTTATAAGGGTGAGACTGTTTTAATTGAAAATATAGACCAGCATCAATTATTACCAGGAGGACCTTGGAACGAACCAACCCGCGCGGCGCTTGTAATGCCTATCGCTTCGTCAAGTACTGCGGTGCCTCTTGGAGTCATGGTTGTTGGAGTTAGCCCTAATCGCGCGCTTGATGAAGGGTATACTTCGTTCTACGAACTACTTGCAGGTCAAGTATCTGTCGCTTTGCGAAATGCTCAAGCTTACGAAGAAGAACGCAAACGCGCGCAGAAGCTCGCCGAACTTGACCGGGAAAAAACTATTTTTTTCTCGAACGTTAGCCATGAGTTTAGAACTCCATTAACGTTGATGTTGGGGCCACTGTCGGATGCTCTCCAAGACCCGGAAACCACACCAAATCAAAGAGAGCGAATAAAGATTGCTCATCGTAATAGCTTAAGGTTACTTAAACTTGTTAACACGCTTCTTGATTTTTCGCGCATCGAAGCTAATCGAATGCAAGCTGTTTATGAGCTTACAGATTTAGCGGCACTGACTACTGACCTTGCAAGCGTGTTCCGGTCTGCAATTGAGAAAGCAGGATTACAGCTTATAGTTGATTGTCCACCTTTAGAAGAACATGTGTATGTAGACCGAGATAAATGGGAGAAAATTGTTCTTAACTTACTCTCAAATGCTTTTAAGTTTACTCAAATTGGACATATTGTTGTTAAACAGTACATAGTTGGCGAAAACGTTGAGTTACAAATTCAAGATACAGGTTGTGGTATTCCTGAGTTTGAAATTGAAAATGTGTTTAAGCGCTTTTACCGCATTGAAGAAACGCAAGGTCGAACACATGAAGGAACTGGAATTGGACTGGCACTTGTACAAGAACTAGTACAACTTCATGGTGGCGCCATACAAGTACAAAGCGTCTATGGCGAAGGAAGTACTTTTACTGTCTCAATTCCATGCGGTAAGCAACACCTTAAAAATAACGAGCTTGTTCGTGAGAGTATACTTAACCAAACAAACATTCGGTCAGATGCATTTGTTGAAGAAGCGCTTGGGTGGTTGGCAGATAATGTAGAGGATATCGAAGAAGTAGAATTTAATGAAATACAGCTACCACGAGCAAAAGTGCTTTTAGCAGACGATAATGCAGATATGCGTGAGTATGTGCGAAAACTTCTATGTACACAATATGAAGTGATTGCTGTGGCAGATGGGGAAGCAGCTTTAGCATATGCTCGTAAACATTTGCCAGATATTGTACTAAGTGATGTGATGATGCCAAAACTCGATGGTTTTGGTCTTCTTACTCAATTACGCTCAAACGAAAGTACTAGTTATATACCAATTGTACTTCTTTCGGCTCGCGCGGGTGAAGAGTCGCGTGTTGAGGGACTTTTATCGGGAGCAGACGATTATTTAATAAAACCTTTTAGCGCGCGGGAGCTTTTGGCTCGTGTGAAAGCAACTTTGGAAACATCACGGTTACGGCAGGAAGCTGCAAATTCAAGAATTGAAGTTGAAGCAGTCAAACTTCGGGCAACAATTCTTGAAAGAGTAACCGATGCTTTTTATGGTCTTGACCGGGAGTGGCGTTTTACTTATATAAACAGTCGATGTGAAGAATATTTAGGTAAAAACCGCTCCGAGCTACTTGGGAAAATTATTTGGGAAGAGTTTGAGATGGTTAAGGGAAGTGCTTTTGAGGAGCAGTATTACAAAGCTATGCGTGAGCAAGTAGCTGTAGACTTTGTAGTATTATCTCCTTTTTCTAATCGTTGGGTGGAAGTGTTCGCCTATCCTTCTATTGATGGACTTTCTGTTAATTTCCGTGATATTACTGAGCGTAAGGAATTAGAGGCACGCCGTGAAGCATTGTTAGAAAGTGAGCAACTTGCCCGCGCACAAGCCGAACAAATTGGGCGCCTCAAAGATGAATTTTTAGCGACTGTTTCCCATGAACTAAGAACACCGCTTAACTCTATCCTTGGTTGGGCACAAATTCTACGTAAGCAAAAGACTGTTCCTGCGGAATTCAAAAAAGGGCTTGATGTAATTGAAAGAAATTCACGAGCGCAAGCGCAAATTATCGAAGACCTGCTTGATATGAGCAGCATAATATCGGGAAAAATTCAACTTGACTTTAAGAAAGTTGACCTTAAATCAGTAATTCAAGCTGCTGTAGAATCTTTTCTTCCAACTTTAGAAGCAAAAAATATACAAATTAAAACAGTTTTAGATGACCTGAGTGGTTCGATTACAGGAGACTCAAATCGATTGCAACAAGTAATATGGAATCTTCTTTCTAATGCTATTAAATTTACCCCTGAAGGCGGAAAGATACAAGTCCTGCTTTCCGAGGTAGACTCGCGCGTATCCCTTAGAGTTAGCGATACAGGAATTGGCATAAAGCCTGATTTTTTGCCTTACGTTTTCGACCGTTTCCGGCAGGAAGATTCTTCTATTAGACGCAATGCAGGAGGTTTGGGGTTGGGACTTTCAATTGTCAAACAAATTATTGAGCTTCATGGAGGAACTGTAAAAGCAACAAGTCCCGGAGTAGGACAAGGAGCTACTTTTACTATAGTGCTTCCACTTGCTTAAATAAGACCCAATAAAAATGGTAAAAAAAATTAAGTTATTTAACACCAACCATCCGTTACATTCCTTCATAATCCGTTGCTAATCTTTGCCAGTTTTAATCTTAAATGTTCCAATTCCAAATCGAGATGTATATACTTAGTAATATCAATAAAAGTGAGATTGGCGCCAATTAGCGTGCCACTTGTATCTAATATTGGTTGGATATAAATATCTAAATGAGTTGTACCAATTTCTGTTACCCATTCTATGTTTTGCTTCTTAAGCGCGCGTCGCTCACGATTTAGTTGTCTGATTAAAGCCAACGCTTTGATGATTCGTCCGAGTTCTAAATTTTGAATAAAGGTGCCTAAATCACTGTTTTGTATACTAAATAGTTTACAAGCTTGGTCGTTAGCTACAATTAGATAACCTTTGGCATCAATTGCCAACTGGGGAAATGCACTCTTTTCAAAGGCTGTTTGCCATACGAGGGTTTGAGTGCTTAAAGGGTCAAGTACTGTTTTTGTGCGAGTCTGGGGTCTAATTAAAAAGTGATCTTCCAAAGTCAGACTCTGACCTTTAGTATAAATACGATGCTTTAGACTAACAGGGGTGAATATTTCTTTGTTCGTTAAGCTTTCTGCGTTACCTAGAAAAAGAAAACCTTTATTGGTTAAAGCAAAATGAAAGCGAACTAGTACAGATGCTTGGGTTTTGACGTGGAGATAAATTAAGACGTTGCGACATACGAGCAGGTCTATTTTAGACATTGGCGCATTAATAGTCAGGTTATGGCGCCCAAAAACGATTGTAGAGCGTAGTTTGGGGTCTAAAACATAGCGTTGTTCATTTTTGTGAAAGTATTTAGACAATAGCTCGATTGGAATTCCTACTACCTCTTCTTCACTATAACTAGCTCGTCGAGCAAGTGTTAGCGCCGAATCATCTACATCCGTGGCGAAAATTTGCACTCGTTCTAAATATTGCTCGATACCTAGAGTTTCTACTAGTAATATCAGTAGTGTATAAGCTTCTTGTCCATAAGCACAACCAGCGCTCCAAACTCGGATTTTTTCTTGTGGTTGTTTATTTGCGATAATTTGAGGAATTATTGTACTAGCTAAATAAGTCCAACAATCACGGTCACGAAAAAAGCCAGAGAAGTTAATAAATATGGTGTCGAGCAGGGTAGTGTACTCGTTGGGATGTCTTTGTAAATATTGCAAGTAGTTCGTATAGCTATCAATTTTTAAATCCCGCATCCGACGTTGGAAGCGTCGCATTAAAGAATCACGTTTATAAAAAGTTAGATCGCAACCGCAGTTTTGCTTGAGATAGCTTAACAAAGTTTCAAAATCTGGGTTATAATCTTCAGACATATTTATTAAAATAAAATTTTATATTTTTTTATTATTCTCCTTAAAGGTTAACGTTAATTAATGGTAACTTGATAGTGAAAGTTGCACCTTGTCTAGTTCCAGAACTCTCGCCAGTTAGGATGCCACCGTAGAGTTGTACTAATTAACGCACGATTGCCAATCCTAGTCCTAATCAGGTTTTAAAGTTTTTTGATTGACGAAAAGTTTCAAAAACATAAGGTCAAAATTCAGGCTCAATACCAATACCTGTGTCATGAACTTCGATTTGAGCTTGACTTTCTGATGCATTAAGATGTACCTCAATTCTTCCTCCTTCAGGAGTAAATTTGATGGCGTTGTCATCTACTAAAAGGATGAATGTAGAAAAGCGATTTATCGCGTCTATATGGTCAACGGCGTGCGGAATTCGTGGTTGACATTGCTAAAAAACTTCCTCTTTACGGGCAGCTTGTTCATTAAGTTTTATTGTAACAATAATTACAGGCGTGATGTATACTAAGAACGGTTTAGAAATGTCATTCTGAGCGTAGCGTAATGCGGAGCATTTGCCGCAGGCTAGAATCTCTAAGATGCTTCACTGCACTGCGTTTCGTTCAGCATGACAAAGTTTATATTTAACCCGTTTACAGTATACATCAATCATTCTTCACTCTAAAGGGTTATTATTGGGTTTACGATAGATATATTTATAGATAAAAATATATCAAAAATTCTGATTTTACTCACGGCGGAAGTTAGAGGTAACGTGAATAATTAATCGATAATCTAGATATTGTAAACTTAAATATCTTGATTCAATACTGTAACTATATATAATTTTTGTAGATAATTATACGCAGTTTCAGCATTGAATTAATGAGGTAAACTTGTGCAAAATACAGACCAACAAAAAACGTTTTTTTCGCGCTATTTATCTTTGGCACCTGTTCTAGCTGTGGTTTCCGTATCAATAGCTTTTACTATTTGGGCAGTATTTAATAACTTCTTTCCTGACCTTTTATTTCATCCTTTACCGTAAAGAAGTTTAATCTACCCAACCCCCCGACGATTTGGGGGGTTAAGAATAATGAAGCAAATTTATGAATTTAAACTTTCTCGCTACTGGGTTCCTCTTCAGAAGTGGGGTCTTTGACTCTACGGATAGGCAAATTAGCAATCAAAGCAGTAGTGCGTTGATTGCTTTCTAGCGAGAATTCTAAACCTTCGGTTTCTACTTCCACGTAGCGACAAACAATTTCAAGGATTTCTTGCCGCATTTTCTCTATCATTTGAGGACTTAAATCAGCACGGTCATGAGCAATTACCAGTTGCAGGCGACGTTTAACTTCACTGCGACTGGTATCATTACTACGGGAAAAAAGACGTTCTATAAATTCGAGAATCATTGCATCTGCGAAAGTGCAAGGGTGGAAGTATTAAATAATCTTTGTCCACAACAGCTTACGGAGTCGGGCAAAGATATTTTCGTTTTGCGAGTCAAGGTCAAGAAACTCGACGGTTTCCCCTTCTAGTCTACGAACGATGTTTTCAAACGCCGTTGCAGCTAAAGAAGGAGTATCAGATAACACAAGAGGCTCTCCGCGATTAGTCGAAACAATTACGCGCTCATCGTCAGGTATTACACCAATTAAAGGAATTGCTAGTAGTTCCTGAACATCCTGTACAGACATCATATCATTTGCTCGTACCATTGCGGGACGAATGCGATTGATAATCAAATGCGCGCGTTTAACGCCTTGTGCTTCTAATAACCCAACCACACGGTCAGCATCACGGACGGCAGAAATTTCTGGAGTTGTGACGATTAAAGCTTCTTTCGCTGGTGCTATCGCATTTTTAAATCCATTTTCAATACCAGCAGGACTATCAATAATTACATACTGATACTTTTGTGCTAAGGCATTTACCAACAATTTCATTTGGTCGGGTGTAACAGCTTCTTTGCTACGGTTTTGGGCAGCAGGTAGAAGTACAAGATTTGGTTGACGTTTGTCTTTGACCAAAGCTTGTTCCAAGCGACACTCGCGTGCCAGTACCTCAACCGCAGTATAAACGATGCGATTTTCTAAGCCAAGGAGCAAATCGAGATTTCGTAGTCCAAAGTCAGCATCGACGAGTGCTACCTGGCGCCCAATTTTGGCTATTGCCATCCCTAAATTAGCTGAAACCGTGGTTTTACCCACTCCTCCTTTGCCGGAGGTAATAACAATAATCCGAGTCATGATAAAAGCGCGCTCGATTTAAGACTCAAACAATATACAGAAGTATGAATAAGAAGTATAAGGCAAGAAGTACGAAGGATAATCATTAAGTATTAATTTTTTACCTGTTGATTAATCCTTCTCTTCTTTTATTGTTCTATTTTTAATGTCTGTTGATTAATCTTACTCAATCTTGAGAAATCAGCAGCTTTGGCAATACGAATTCCTCCTGATGTAACATATGCGACTTCGGCATGAAATTGTGTTGGTGCTTTTTCAGGCGCCCGTGCCACAGCATCAGCAATACGTAGCTGCGTTGGCTCCATTTGTAACGCCATAATTAAACACTCACTGTTACCATTGGCGCCAGCATGAGCCACACCACGGAGACGACCCCAAACTAAAATATCACCACTTGCCACTACAATACCACCAGGATTAACATCTCCTAAAATAACAACTGTACCAGGATGACGAATTTCTACCCCCGAACGGATTGTCATTTCCATATATAGCGGTTCTGCTGTCGGAGTCACAGCACTTTTTTCTTCTGAGAAAGAAATTTTTGGCGCCAGTTGCAGTTGCTCAACAGAATAACCCGCAGTTACAGCAGCTATAGCAGTTTGCCTTCGACTCGTTGCTACAGATTTTAATTGAAGCTCTACTTCTTTTAAAGATTCGGCAAGCTCTTGAAGTTGCCGAGCATCGAGTAATCTATCACCAGCGACTAAATGTACACTTGTATTGGCTACACGCAAACGGTCTCCACCATTTAAACGCTGCTTCAGTTGTTGCCAAATTTCTGACCAACTGTACTCACTAATGCTAATTTGCGATTCTTTGGGCAATATTATTACCAGTCGTTCAGTTTCGGTTTTAAACTGTACCTGAACATTACGATTGGCAACAGGTTTTGGTAAAGAATCTAACGATGTAATATCTTCATCAAGATTCAAGTTTGAAATAATACCAGGTTCAACAGTATTTTCGACAGGCAATTCCGATTTTTCTTCAGAACTATCTGCTTGCACAACTTCTTCACTACCAGGAGGAGGTAACTGTTTTTGCTCGAATACTGAAGTAGGAAGGTCTTCAGAAGGGTTAATAGCTTCTACTATTTTTGTATTTTGAGAGGGGGTATCTAATTGTTGTTGTTCTGTTTCTAATGGTACTGGAGTATTATAAACAACATCAGAATTTACATCGTTGGTCATCCTTACCTCTCTATCATCAAGTAGTGAATCTACTTTATACTCAGCAATTGGGGTAGACAGGTATGTTGGAATACTTGTTTCCACAACAATGCTCGTATCTTCCAACTTTTGTTCGTGGTTGGGAGCTATAACTGTTTTAGGATTTGCCAAACTAGAGATAAAGTGATTACCATCATCAACACTTGGACTAGAAATAAAATGCAGCACAGTATTTAGTTCTGCTTCTGGGAGAACCGGATTTATATCTTCATCAAATTCCTTTTGATATACTTGTGCTGGTTCAAAATTATTAGAATTTGATTCTAAATTAGGAGTAGCAGAATCATAAGCCATATTAACACCAGCCAAAAAACACTTTTATTTAACTTCGAGGCATCCTGTTACTAGCATAGTAGAAACCTGGTTTCTTTTTGAGATATTGTAATAAAAATGACAATTTGACGTAGAAACCAGGTTTCTGTAGGTTTTTAAAGGCGCCGTAGAAACCAGGTTTCTTTAGACTTTGCTAAGTCTTTGATAAACTGTAGCCAAAGCTGAGTCATCACCAACATTACCAGGAAACAACACAACTGGTAAATTTGGGTAACGCGGATGGTCGTTTGGAGTTATTACCATAGAGCAACCTGCCAATATTTGACCAAGTAACCGTGCGGATGTTAAAGCTAAACCTGAGCTTAAAACATCATTCGACGTAATTCCACCTTTACTAATCAAAAATCCTATATCAGAAGGTAGCCCCCTGACTATATCCATTAGTAAATTGGAAACTTTGGCGCCAAAGTCTAATCGAGTTTTAACGTCAGAAAAGGTCAGTTCAGTACGACTAGTATATATTACAGGAGTTTTGCCTTCTGAATGTACGGCGCCTACAGCTAGTAGAGTATCAGACAAAAGTCCCGCTTCATTACCATTATCAATTAAAGAAGCTACGTCTATTTCAATCCCTGTAATACCTTCAGCTTGTAATAATTTTGTTAATTGCTGAGTTGTTTTTTTTACATGTGACCCCACAATAACAGCACCAGGTTTACCGTAACGTACATACTGTGCCATATCTTGGGCGCCGATTGGTTGGGGTGGTAAAGCAGTGAGTGCAGTTAATATACTGGCAGCACTGCGAAACAAAAAGCGTTTTCCTTGACCTGCTGCAGATAAAATATCTTGGGCAAACTTATCTAAGTCAGCTTGAGTTTCACCATCGACCACGCAGCATTGATTATTATGAAGATTCATTAAGCGCTCTTTACTACCTGCACGAATATCAGATAGTAAAAATCTTTCTACAGAATCTGCTGGTATTTTACATGACGTTTTTTCTTCAGCGTACTTGGGTAAATAACTGTAACTATAAGCAAATACCGAATCGCGCGCAAATTCGGTTTCGTGTACTGGAGTGGGAACTCCATCAATAATCAAATAATGAATACTGTCACGGGTAATGCGACCACCTTCAAAAAACGCAGGTACTAAAAAGTGAGCATCAAAGGGGCCAAGTTCGGAGGCAATAACATCTGTCTCAATCGGGTAATGTCCTCGTAATGTAGAATCAGAACGACTGACTACTAAAAAATCTTGAATATTTTCTGCTTCAATGGCAATTTTAAGATTATGACAAACTTCTTTTGTAACCTTAGCAGCAGCTTCAGGAGTCAAAGACCGAGTATTAGTTAACACAAAAAATATCGGTGAATTATCGCGCAAACCGAGACGTAAAGTGTCCACATCCCAGCGCATCAAAAGCAGGCAACTGTGGACAGTTTGCGAACCCGTTGGGTCATCATCGAGAACAATTATTTTGGCTGGTTTAGTGGTCATTTTTTACTCAACGCTGCGACTGTAGTTTTCTAATTTCTGCTTGCACGTCGATAGCAATCTGTAATGATTGATTAAGAAGTTGAGCATATTCGCTCGCTTCTGTGCTAACTTGCAGAGCTTGCAGGTTAGATAAATTATTTATAGATAATTCTTGATTATTCGCAAGCAGTTCTTTATTATCCCGCAAAATACGTTCAGTTTTTAATGCCCGTACCAAATCTTCGCGAATTAGCTGTAGTCCTGAAATAACTTTTTCTCGGTCTTCGATATGTGAAGTTTTATTTCCTGATGTTGCTAGTTGGTCGCTAATGTGAATTGATTGAATTACTGCATGGTATCTATCGACTTCATCTAAAAGTACTGTGACGACTTTTGGACATGTTTTTAGGCGCCAGAACCAGCGTCCGATTAGTACAATTATTGGTACTATAATTATTAAGGCCAGTCCCAACGGTATAGATGTACCGATGGTAGGTAATATTAGAAAAGCATAAATAAATCCAACTATAAGGGGAGTTAGTGCTAAGGCTACCATTAGCTCGTTGCCAATAAATCCTAAGCGCTTCTTTTTATCGCGCATTATTGAGGGTCGAAATACCTCGTCTGGGTCAAACCCTGTTAAACGTCTGAGTTCTCCCTTACTAATTTCTAAACCGAGTAAGTCTGTTTCCACGATAATTTTCCTTATGTAGCACGTATATTCTAATTGGAAAAAAAGGGTCGCGTATAGAGATGTACTCTATTCACAACCCAGGTAGAATGCTTGGATGCATGAGGAAAATGCACCTTAATCAACTTACGTACTGTAGGTATGCGATATACGTTGGTTAGCATGTCGCATCTATTAAGAGACTACAAGAGCAAAAACATTATTTCGTGAACATTGGCAACAGATATAACGGATGCAACGGATAGTTAATAATATCCTGTATATATTAATTCTTCTAGAACTTGTGGAAATTGTGGAACAGGCATCCCTGCCTGTATCTTCATCACATTTATAGTAAATATTTTTACCACAGAGGCACAGAGAAGCCAGCGCCGTGCGGGGGTTCCCCCCGTTGAGGCGACTGGCGCGACACAGAGAGAAGAGTTGAATAAATTTTTAATGCTAAAAGTACCTCTTGTCCCCCCCCTTATTAAGCAGGGCTAGGGGGGATTATTCATGGTATAAAAATTTTAAGAGTGTAACAAATGAAAACACATTTAATTTATCCACTTGGATACAGAGTAATAAGACGCGGTGTCAAAGATTCTAAACTATTGTGGTTCTTTCAGAGAGTAGAGGTTTTCTTTAATCCTACTAATTTTTCAGTATCTGATATTTCGGATATTGAAGGTATGTTTGGCGCCACTAAAGCATCAGTTGTTACAGAGCTATTTAAGATTAATGGTGGTAAGCTGGGACATTATCTGGCTAATCTCATTGATAAAAAATATTACTATTTTGGTAATAATCAGGAGGATGTAAAAGCCAAATTTATTGAATTAGGAGTTGTTATAAATTAAGTATCAAACAATAAAGTAAATTGTGCTTTTTCAGCAACCATTGGGGAAGGGTCGTTGCGGAATGCATACAATCTCTGTTTTAGCTCATCGTTCCAACCTTGAACTTTTGATTGAGTAATTAGTGCTGCAAGTGCAATACAACGTAATTTTTCATCATCGCTCGGCGCCAAAATCTCTTCTAAATGTATTAGCTCGTTTATATCATTCCTACTACTTATTTTTTCTAGACCTTGTACTGCTCTAAATAAAACTTCATAGTGCATTTTTCCTTCCAGAGCTAGCTGTTGAAAGAATGTTGCTAGTTCTTCCCAAGGTAAAGCGTATACTGCTAAACTAACTTGTAAAGTCACAGTTAGTGGGTCTTCTCGCATTGCTTCAATAACAGCACGCGCTGTTGGTAACATCTGTTGCCGTTCCCATGACAGTGTACGTGAAAGATGCCTTCCTATATCTAGTAAAGTGCGACGGTTGGATAGTATACTTTTTACAGTGGCGCCAATTAATTATATCAGCAGAATTTTTATAGGTTGTAAACACTGCGTATACTGCAGCCGACGACTCTTTAAATAAAGGCGAATTTATATTTTGTAGTAGAGTTGGTAAAAGTATTTGCTCGCTATTATTAACAGGTAAATCACGACAGCGTTCCAGTACGTCTATACGAACTAGAGGGTCAGGGTGGGTTAATAGTATTGAAAGTAATTCTAATAGTTGCCGTTGAGCATTTTGTGAAAGTCTATCTGTAGGCAGGCGCCCAACTACTTTTGCTATGGCTGTATCGGATGAACTTGCGGCGCCAAATAATATTAACCATGTGTCGGAGCGTTCTAAATGATTCCATAATGCTCGTAGAAATGCTACGCGCACGTCACGGTGTAAATTACGTTCATTCCAGCTAATTAATTCAGTATATGCTTCTTCTGAAGATAGCTCACCTAATAAACGTACTACTTCTTTTGCAACGGTTACTTTATTTAAAGGTATTGCGCGTAGGGTTTGTAATGCTTGGTTTTCAGGCATTTGTAAAAGTATACTCCGCAGCGCATAAATAGCAATACGCGCGCGGTCATCGTTCATTGCTTCGATAAGTATGGCAATACCGTGAGGACTATCTAAATGTGGAAGCGCTTGTAATGCGGCATCGCGAACGGCTATTTTTGGATTATCTTGATTTGTTAATTCTAGTAACCTTGTTGGTTGTATTGCTGGAAGTGCAGCAAGTTGATTGACTACACGTATTAAAGTTGGAATATCGCGGTCATTATCTTGAGTAACTTCCTCAAGGGTTTTTTGGAAAATTTCTTGCTGTTGTGTTGTCCAATGATAAAACCCCTTTGTTAAAGGCAGTACATAACGAGTTTTGCCAGTACTAAAGCGACCAGTGTAAGCTTGTTGTCCCAAAAACGGTGTAATTAAATCCTGTCGGCGCCGATGTAAAAAATCATAAACTGTATATTGAGTTATCCAACTAGGGTCTTGCTGTAATAGTTGAGGAATAAGTTCGTTTAACTTATCTCGTCGATGTTGTGCAATTAAATCAAGCGCTTGGGATGCAACCGAATTGTTTTTCGTATCCTTGATTATATGCTCTAATATCTCTACTAAACCATCAAATACTTTTAAACGGCGCCCAATACTTCGTGCAGCAGTAATAATATTACTTTCACGTTCCCGCGTTTGCCAAGATTGTAGTACTGGAAGTAAAGAGGGAGCAATTCTTAATATATCGTTATCAGAAAGCCTTTCATCTAAGTTGTAAAAACTAACTTGTCCTCGTTGCTGTACTAAAAAAGCAAGTTGTTGAGCAGACCAAGCAGGATGAAAAGGTAAAATTTGAATAACCAAACGTTCGGCTGCGCTGGCTGTAGTGTAAGACAAGTCAGCAGCGTTAAGAGCATCGTTGATAATTTGACTTAAATCTTCTAAATGCTGAGAATGCCAAATACTAGGAGCTAAAGCAGATAGTTCTCCTATTATGGCGCCGCGTATAGGGTCTTGTTCGTTACGCCTTTGTTTTACAATATTGAGAATTTCAGAAGCATAGGAACGATTATAACGAGTTGCGGAAACTAGTATGGAAAGTGCTAGTTTACGTAAATCAGGCTCTGGGTCACGAATATACACATCCAAAAACGCACGCGCATCCTCCCAAGGAAGGAAAGCTGCATAAGGTAGACGTTGATATGGAGCAGTAATAAGTGCTGGTGAGTTTAAATGATATTGTGCTTCTTGCTGACGAATGTGACGAGGTAAATATGAGATAATTTCTGCTGTTAGACAACCTTCACTGTTACGCCAACTGTTTGCAAAAGTATTGTAGAGAATTTCTCGCTGCTGCGGCGCCAGTAAATGTAATATATATTGTTCGTTGATTGTATTTTTGCGTGTATTGATTAGTGCAATAAGTTGCTGTGTTTCTAACTTGTGAGCAACTTTGTCAAAGCTGACCTTAGCTGTATCGGTTGAATTTAAGATTAAATCAGCAATAAGTTTCGGGCAACGCTCGGCTAAAGGTTGTAAATTTAGTTTCGATAATGGAATGGTACGAGATACCGCCCGACAGATGGAAAGCGCTGTTTCTGGGAAAAGTTCTGAAAGTACAGGTAAAACAACATTTACACGGGTTACTAGTCTAGGGTCATAACCACTGTTTGTCTGAGCTTGGTTTTGTAGTAACTCACTAACAATTTGCGGATGCAACCGTGCTAAAACGTACCACTCATTAATTCCGTAAAGGTCAATAGCTGCTTCTATATAACGTTCGACAACTTTAGATGAAGCATATGGTAATAACCGACCAAACTTATCATCATTACCTGCATTAGCAAGTTGGTTAATAAAAGTATCAATACAATTTTGACGACGGCGCCTTAATAACCGTTTGAGTAGATAGCGACGTTGTTTGAATGTAGCATTATTGAGAGCAACTTGGACTTGCGTGTCCGAGGCAACTAAAACAAGCAACCTTATTGCCAGAGAGCGAACTCCCTGTGAAACATCACCAAAAGCACGTAACGCTCTGGCGCCATCATAACTTCCATAGCAAGAGTGTAGAGCAAGAATACGTTCGGAAAAATCACCTTGTTCTAAAGCGTCTAAAATATCGTTTGCTTGAGCATCGGTTAAATATTGGCGCCCAAGTTCTATCATACGACGCACTCTGTCTTGGTAAGTTAACGGTTCTAATTGCTGAAGAAGTTGCTCAATAGTCATTTTTGTATGGAGTAAGTTTGTGCTTACTTATCCGTTATAAGCTTTTATATGCTTGAATGCACAGTGTAAATTTTCGTATTGTTGTGGGATGGGTTGCGCTTTTCGTTGCGATAAAGGCGCCGTCTTCAAAGAGATAGAAAAGAGTTGCACGCAAATTGATACTGCCACTTTAAGTTAATATTGATTAAAACAGAAGGTAAGGGTAGTAATTAAATGTTAAAAGAACTTCACCTCCAACAAGTTGGTCCATCTAGTCATTTTGATGTTGAATTCACTGATAGACTAAATATATTTACAGGCGATAATGGTTTAGGCAAAAGCTTTTTACTTGATGTTGCTTGGTGGGTACTTACTGGAAATTGGGTAGACCAACCTGCTTATCCACAAAGTCATACTTCGGAAGTGCCAAAAATTACCTCTAAAATTAATACAAAAAATTGGGGAATAATTTTTCCAGAAATAGGCTTCGACAGTCACTTTAATTTTTCTGAACAAAAATGGCAGGGAAATTGGTCAAAAGATAACTTGTCAAAAAGTTTGGTTATTTATGTTCGCGTTGATGGCGGATTTTCAGTATTTGACCCCGCACGTCAACGAGATAATGCTTATAACTTTAACCCAGATACCCTTTGGAATGGTTTAAGATTAAAAGGTAAAGTTGTTTGTAACGGTCTAATTCAAGATTGGATTACATGGCAAAATCAACCATTAAAATATCCATTTAAATTATTTTCTAACGTTATCAAAAAACTGGCGCCTCACCCATCGGAATGGATAGAAATTGGAGAACCAACACGGGTTTCTGTAGAAGATGTACGCGATATCCCTACAGTTAACCTTCCTTATGGTAATGTACCTGTAACTCAAGCTTCTGCCGGGATGAAACGTATTTTGGGACTTGCTTATTTACTTGTTTGGACTTGGTACGAGCATACAAAAGCTTCAGAACTGCGACAGCAAGACCCAGTAAGTCAAATAGTTTTACTAATAGATGAAGTAGAATCTCACCTGCATCCTCGCTGGCAAAGAGTAATTTTACCAGCTATTTTAGATGTGGCATGTGATTTACAAAACAATATTAACATACAGGCTTTAATCACTACCCATTCTCCACTAGTGCTTGCTTCCTTAGAACCAAATTTTCAAGAATCAGAAGATAGATTATTTTTATTTAAATTAGAAAATAGAGAAGTTACCCTAGATGAAATACCTTGGTCAAAACAAGGAGATACAGTAGGATGGTTAACCTCAGAAATTTTTGGGCTAAAACAAGCGCGTTCTCAAGAAGCTGAAATTGCTATTGAAGCTGCAGAAGCATGGATGCGCGATTCAGATATGAGTACTTTCCCTGAAAACTTGAGAACACAAGCACAAATACATCAAGAACTGCTAAGAGTTTTACCCGGTCACGACCAATTTTGGCCTCGTTGGATAGTAACATCAGAAAGAAAAAATTCTGATTTATCAGGGGTATAATGTAGATGATACCATTTAACCCTCCACCAGAGCCACCTAATTTTGATAAAGAAGTAAGGCAACCAGGAAATGCTTGGCTATTAAAAAATCCAGACCCAAAAAAAGGAACTAAGAATTATTGGTCGCCATTTAAAAGCATTTTAGCTGATGGTTTCAAGAATCTTTGTGGCTATTCGGCAATGTATGAACCAGTTGGGACGGTAGACCATTTTTTAAGCCGTGATAATTATCGTAGTTTAGCTTACGAATGGAGTAATTTACGCTTTGCTTCTGCTTGGATTAATAGTACAAAAGGCACTCTTGACGACAAAGTACTTGACCCTTTTGACTTAGGAGAACACTGGTTTGAAATCTTACTGCCTTCCCTACAATTAGTGTTAACAGATAAAGTTCCTCCACAACAACGCCAAAAAGCACAATTCACATTAGAGCGGTTGCGGTTACAAGATGATGAAAGGGTATTGCGCCAGCGTCAAGCATGGTATCAATTATATTTGGATAAAGATATTACTCTACAAGGTTTAGAAAAAAGGGCGCCTTTAATTGCCCGTGCTATTAAAAAACAGCAGGGAGCATAAGTGGCGCCAGCATTTCTCATAACTTTAGCGCTTCGGCTTGCGCTAGTATAGATTGGTCGAGTTAGTCGATAGCATATTGGGTTTGTTGGGAATAAGTGTTTGCCTTGATTGAGAAATTAAAATGGAAACGATAGAAAGTAAGATATTGCATTACCTTAGTCACTTACAAGATATAGATTATTTAGCTGCAATTGTTAACTCGGTATCTGACACAGAGCTATGCAATATAATCAACGAACTTTTACAATCAGGGGATAATGAAATTATTGGCTCAACTTGTCTCTTCATTCAAGATTTGCTAATTCTAGGTTCTCGACATCATAATCGTGAGAAGTTTGTAAAAGGTTATCCAGAGTCTTTAATTGTTAAAAATCTTGAACAACTTCTTTTTTCTCCAAACCATTTTACCCGAAAGCAAGTAGTGTATACCTTGGGTAAAGCTTGTAGCTATAGCAGTACGAAAGTATTGAATCAAGCATTTAATATATATCGAGACATTTATCCACTTCTTCGAGAATACTATTTTGGTTTTTTCTGAATATATTCCACTTAATTAAATAGTACGCATAACCTATCTCAAGTCCACCAGAAAGCAATAAAATTGGAATTAAAAGAATAGATAATCGTTTTGTTTTGACTGCTTTATGCGCCCATATATCCCCATGACTCAATCCGATAGCTTTTTTTAATTCTTTCTCAGTGATGTAAAAATCTTGTATATTTATGTGCATACTATAAATATATATGTAGAGTATGTAGATAAGATTTCATTTTACTACAGTTGATTTATCAGCTTTTCCGGAAAACTTAGAAACCTGGTTTCTTTTTCGATAATTTGTAATAAAAACGACGATTTACGTAGAAACCAGGTTTCTGGTATTGGCGCCGTTTTGAAAGAAATAAAAAAAGGGTTGCACGTAAATTAATACTGTGACAACCCGTGAAACTTTCAACGTACTGTGTTAATGCTTATAAAAACCTCAGAAACCAAAGTTAATTAGCATATCGCATCCTAAAAAAGCTACACGAGTATCAGTATATTTTCCAGATAAGTTAGCTTTTATTTCTTCTCTGTTCTCTCTGTGTCGCGCCAGTCGCCTCAACGGGGGGAACCCCCGCACGGCGCTGGCTTCTCTGCGCCTCTGTGGTAAAAAACATAACTTCACAGATTTTGCGGTTATACAAATATACTTGAATGTTGGGTTTCCCTGCGGGACACTACGTGAACGCAAAGCCTTCACCCAACCTACAGGCGCCGATATTGGTATACTCTAGGCAGGCGCCACCAAGGATATTGAGGATATTCGTGATGTTCTTCGTGGTAGCCGAAGTGATAGCAGGTGATGAAGGATAACCAAGCTGGACGTTCGATAGTATGAGAGCGATGTGGTTGTTTATAACCGTTTGTTGGTTCGCGGTGTGGTTCAAAAGTACCGAAGTAAAATAATTGTAGTGAACTAAGGATGGGAGGAATAACCCAAAAATACCTCATGTTCGCTTCGGGTATATGTAATAAACGGGTTATAACGTTGAAGATAACCATTAATGTAATTATCTGGCGCCAACTCCAGTAACGCTTCATGAAATATGAGTACCAAGCGAAAAAGTTTTTGCGCTGACCATCATGAAAGTCTGGGTCTAACTCACTTGCTGGGTGTTTATGGTGTTGATGATGTTTTTTTAGTAGTTTTTTATATGATAAACAACCGTAGAGTATTAAGCATAATGAACCAATAAAGTGATTAATTTTAACGTTGCTAGTTAAAACTGACCCATGCATGGCATCATGTGCCGTAATAAATAAACCTGTATAAATAAAGGTTTGCCACAAAATAGCAGCGACAAAAGTAAAAGGATTGAGTGTGTGTATATCTATAGATAATAAATAAATTAAGCTCACCGCCCAAATAATTATTATAGATACAGGAATCAACAGTGATTTATATGTCAATGTTCCTGTGTCTGGAAGAGGTTCAATTTGATAATTTGAATATTCTGTAGTTTTTAGCACATGAATACCTAGTTTTGCTGACAATAAAGAATAAAATCTAGCCATGACACAGTAAAATAATCACTGATTTAAAAATAAAAACAGTGATTAAAGTAACGTTGGATAATTTAATACAATGAAACTTCTAAAAATTGTTTATTAATAAACTTGTATATATTTTTGAGTTTCTACACGCTGACGTACATGCCACTTTACAAATATTAACATATATTCGGCTTCTTGTTAAGAATTGTAACTAATGACATATAACCGGAACAAAAGGTTCGGTTTTCCGTACCTTATATAATACGCTGTTAGAAATTATGCGTCTGGGTGAGGGTATTTGATTTATACTACAAGCTAAGTAAAAGTGCGTGAGGCGCCAATCTGAAGGGAGAAAATTTGACCTGCCGTGGACTGCGTAAATGGTAGGCGCCGTGAGTATCTGTATATATATATATTTACAAGGGGTGACTACCGTTAATAGGCACCTACCTGTAAAAGCCGCATCACGGGAAAATGACTTTCAAGTCACAAGTAATTTCTCATGAGTGATGAGTGGTTGCTTAACACGCTATTCTACCAGCTCAATCAGTTCTGACAAACTACAGGCGCCGTACTCGTCCACACTCAGCTTGTTTATTGCATTAATTAAATGGCAAAGCGCTTCGCCCCCGATTTCAGGTAGCACGTCTTGGCTTCTCAGCCTAGAAATACTAGTGGGGTGTACTTGCAGTTCAGAAGCCAGAACTGCTCAAACAGTTACAGGACAAAGGTTATACGGGTCGATGCCTACGAGTTTCAGCCAAGCGTGAAGGTAAGAGAGGTGCCACCATAGCAGAAACAATTTCTGGCGATGACCTGGATATTCTCATCACGGTAGAAGCAGAGCGTGGCAACACGCATAGCGGCTGCATTGTTGGTTTCTGGTTGGCGCCAATATAGAATCGACCAAAGCCGTCGTGCATTCGGACTACAAGAAAGAACAGCTACCGAGCGATTATATGACTACGCCGCATATCTAATAATCTCAACTTCGGCGCCATTATTTACAGCAAAGTTAGCTCGCTCTAGTACTTGTTCGGTAATATAATTGTTTAAATAATATTCTCCACAATTATTACAAACTTCTGCTGGTACTTTTTTTATTACAACAATAGATTCATCTCTTTCTAAAGTCACAGTTACTAAACCTGGTTTAGTTTCCCCATGCTTACAAATTACACATTTCATTATTTTACCTCCTAACTCTAAAATTATCTGACCAAACATCTAAATCTGGAACATAAGCTGTAACAATATACCCTGTATCTGTAGATTCGTCATAAGAAAATACAACATGAATTGGTTTAGCATCTACATAATCAAATATTAAATAACTAGGAAAAGGTTCATCATCTAAATTCTCTTCTATTATTTCCCCGTAAACAACGACACTTTCTACTTCCTTTTTACTAATTCGACGAAAAAACATTTGTTGAATCGCATGGCGGGAAAACACCAAATTTTGACAATACATATTTTTAGTAAATCAAAAAGTTAACACCAAGCGCCCAGAACCCTTATTATACCATTGCTAACCTTTTTCCTCTTCTATCCGTGTTAAACTAGCGCGATATTGAGCTTCATATAGTCGCCTCAACGGGGGGAACCCCCGCACGGCGCTGGCTTCTCTGTGTCTCTGTGGTAAAAAATATATTGACTGCACAGGCGTCCCCGCCTGTGCTACAAGATTATTCTACGGTTACAGATTTTGCTAGGTTGCGTGGTTGGTCTACGTCTAAACCTCTACGTGCGGCTATATGATAAGCGAGTAGTTGTAATGGTACTACGGTGAGTATTGGTGATAATATTTCATCGACGTTAGCTATGGGTAGTAAGTCGTTGAATATTTCTCCTGCTTCTCCGTCGCTTATTGGTGTTACTCCTATTAAACGGGAGTCGCGCGCTTTGGCTTCTTGAGAGTTAGAAATTACTTTTTCGTATACTTCACCGGGTACGGCAATGGAAACTACTGGTACTTTTGCATCTAATAATGCAATTGGCCCGTGTTTCATTTCTCCAGCAGGATAACCTTCTGCATGAATATAGCTGATTTCTTTGAGCTTTAAGGCGCCTTCTAAAGCGATTGGGAAATTTATTCCGCGTCCTAAGAATATAACATCTTGGGTATCAGCAAAATCGTGTGCTAAAGTTTCGCTGAGTTGTTCTTGTTTTTCTAATGTTGCTTCAATTTCTTTAGGAATTTGACGCAACCCGTTAATTATATCTTCTATTTTTTCAGCAGGTAAGGTTTGGCGCCGATATGCTAAATCAATTGCCAATGCATAAAATGCCATTAATTGGGCAATAAATGTTTTTGTAGCAGCTACACCAATTTCAATTCCTGCTAATGTACTAATAATATGGGGTACTGAATGTCCAAGGGTGCTTTCTGGACGATTGGTTATACCTAAAAGTCTGGCTTGATACTTAGGTTCACGACCTTGGCGCCGTTCTCTTTCCATTCCCAGTGCTGCTAGTGTATCAGCTGTTTCACCTGACTGGGTAACACCTATAGTTAAAGTATTAGGAGTTAAGGGTGCAGGTGCATAGCGATATTCAGAAGCATAGCTGACTTGAGTTGGAATTTGCGCTAGTTGTTCTAGTAAGTATTTACCCACAAGGGCAGCGTGCCAACTAGTACCACATGCTACGATTTGAATTTGTTCTAAATCAGTATAAAATTCGCTGGGAATACCTAAATTAATAGGAGATTCATTATTTTGAGTCTCTGTAAAATAAGCGTCTAAACAAGCACGCACAACACCTGGTTGCTCATAGATTTCTTTGAGCATAAAGTGCTTGAATCCTTGTTTTTCAACCATTGTTGGACTCAAGTTGAGTAAGCGAGGTTGTTTCTTAAGTCGCTTACCTGTAAAATCGTAAACTTCTACACCCAATGGTGTTAATCTGGCTATTTCACCATTATCAAGTGGTAGTACCGCGCGGGTATATGAAACAATTGCAGGTGTGTCAGATGCACAGAAAAATTCACCCTGCCCAAATCCTATTACTAAAGGCGCCTGTTGACGCACTACAATTAACTCATCAGGAAAATCAGCACTAACAGCAGCTATAGCAAAGGCGCCGTTAAGTTGACCAACTGCCTTACGTACTGCCTCAAAAAAGGGTGAATATGCTTCCCCTAAAGCAATTTCCTCTTGCAGAAATCTAGAAATTAAATGCGGAATAACCTCTGTATCGGTTTCCGAGCGAAACTCAATACCAAAACTCTTGAGTTCCTCGCGTAACTCGCGATAATTTTCAACGATACCATTTTGTACTACAGCCACACGGTTAGGTGTGTCCATATGGGGGTGAGCATTATACTCTTCTGGTTTTCCGTGCGTTGCCCAGCGTGTATGACCTATACCAATTTGAGCAGGGTTTTCTATCGACTCCAACTTGGAACGTAAGTTGTGTAACTTACCTTTCGCGCGCACACAATTGATATCACCTGAATTAATCGTAGCAATTCCCGCAGAATCATAACCACGATATTCGAGCTTTTCCAAACCAGAGAGCAATATCTCTGTCGCTGCTTGAGTCCCAATATAACCAACGATTCCGCACATTGATTCACACCATGCTATGAGGACAAATTAAACACGTATACATAGATATCATAACTGGTGGAATTTTACAGGCAAAGATGCCTATTTATACCTTAAATTCTTTTATGTGGCGCCAATACGTCACTTTGTTATATAGCCTACAAATTAACTATTTCAATACTTATGTTCGGTTTTAACCCTTGCAACGTAGTTCAGAACCAAAATCAGAAGAGGCGCCGAATAATTTTTATCAACCTGTTGCAGAACATGACAGAATTGACGGGGACTTTAGCAACCAAGTTTTACCTAGTATTACCGATTTGCTAGATAAAAATCCGATTCTACAGTGGGGTGCAGTAGCAGGAGCAGTAGCAGTCGCATTTATAGCAGCACAAACAATCACCCCAAAAGAATAATTATTTAATCAAGTCAAACCTCTTGTGGAGCCTGTCAAATTTCTTGTGGAGCGGGCATCCCTGCCCGCCCCATACCATTCCTTCTTCATCCAAGCCTCAACTCATGAGGATTTTTAAGAATCAATATACCCTTTTCTTTAATTAAATCGCCTCTACAGTATATTGGAAGACGTTCTTGGTAAGCTTTGAGAGCAAGAATATAGTAGCGGTCGGCTAGTTCAGTATGAATGGGGCATAATTTATTAACAATAATACCCAGTAATGTGATTTCTCCACTTAAAAAATCGGCATTAGGGGGTAGCGATGTGGGTGAAGACTGCTTGAATGGTCGTGTTAGGCGCCTCTGTAATTAAGGCGCCTTCCTTCAAGCGCGCCTAAATTTACTACTGAGCCTCGCCAATCAAAGTAAAAGCTGCCCAATCACCAGGTTCAGGATATGTTTTCATAGTGTTTAACATCGCTTTTCTTAAGGCTACAGCTTTACCTGGGTTTTGTTCTAGGTTACGATAAAAATCTGTCATTAATATCTTGCTGCTATCGTCAGGTATTTTCCATAAAGTTACGATTACACTGGGAGTACCAGCAGTTATTAAAGAGCGCGATAAACCTATCACACCATCACCAGTTAGTTTACCGACTCCGGTGTCACAAGCGCTGAGAACAATTAATTCTGCACCTAATTTTAAATCAAGAATTTCACTTGATGTTAATAAACCGTTGTCTTTACTATCTGGAGCGAGAACTACAGCACCTGGGACTCCAAGATTCTTGATATCATCAATTAAACCGTGGGTTGCAAGGTGAATAATGCGCGCGCTCGGCATTTTTTGCAAGACTTGAGCTTTGGTCGCTTTGTTGGTAAGAAGAGGTTGAGTATTCAGCATTTTACCAATTTCAATCGCTTCTTTTTCCGCACCAGGGAGGGGAGATAAGCTAAATTTTTTGGTAACGTCTGGTGACATTGTGGGATTACCAACAACTAAAGCACCCTTAAGAGTTACTTTCTGCTTTTGTTTTTGAGTTAAACTTAGAACTTGAATTGCTGGGGATGTGAGAATAGTGTGTTTTTGAATTAAGAATTTGTTGTTTGAGTCTATTAATGCAGGAAAGGGAACTAGAAAGAGAGAATCTTGAGGGATGAAGATAACTTTTTCATTTTCGTTTGTGGGTAACAGGTCTGCGATGGGTTTGATTAATAGCTCGTGAAGTTGTTTCAGATTTTTTTCAGATGTTGATATATTATCAGAATTGGGAATTACTTTAATGCCTCGACCGCGCGCTCCAATGGAAAAGCGACTTTTGGTTACTAATTCCGCTAGTTCGGTATTTTCTTTTTGCCATAATGGCTTGAGGTCAGATTTGCGGAAAGTCACTTCTCCCGTTGGTTTGATTACCCAGATATAAAGCTCTGATTCTTTTAGTTGTAGTTTACCTCCTGTTTTAGAGCTATCATAAATGATAGAATATTGTACAAGTGTTGCATTTTGGGCGGACGCAATTTGTTTTATTTGCTCAATGTTTGGGGGAGCAGATAATTGTTCGTTGGGGTTATCTGATAATTTAGATGCTAGTAACTCAACAAAAGCGCGCGCTCGACCCCTTTCGGCAATTTCTAAAGCTTCTGTAATCTTATTCTGAACAATTAAAACTTTTTGTAAAGCGCGGTAGGTACCAGCTTGTTCGTCAAAAATTGATACTTTATATTTGTCATTGTTACCTAATTTTCCCCTAATAGATTCCCATACTTCAACGCTTGCATAAAGATTTTTTGCGGACTCGGAAAGGTTTCCAAGTTTATAATAACTTAATCCTAAATTATTTAAACTTTGTCCTTCGCCAAGACGGTCGTTAATTTTTCGCGCAATTACCAATCTTTGATTATGATAATCAATAGCTTTGGCGTAATCTTTCAAGTTATAGTAAGCAACTCCTAAATTACCATAAGCTGCGCTCACACCCGAATAATCTTTAATCTCTTGTGCAATCTTTAAATGTTGCTCGTAGTAGTTAATCGCTGCCTTAGAATTTCCTTGAGCATCATAAACAATTCCTAGATTGTTTAAAGATTGACCTATACCTAGACGGTCATCAATTTCTCGTGCTATTGCCAAAGCCTGCTGTTGGTAATAAATAGCTTTGCTATAATCTCTTCTCGAATAATAAATAAGCCCTAAATTACCAAGAGATTGACCTTCTCCTAAGCGGTCTGGAATCTTTCGTGCATTATTTTTTTCTATTTTTTTGCTTACATGGTTACAAGCAGAGGCGCCGAGTAACTTACTCTAAATACAGTTACTTCCCTAATTTTTTCAGAGAATTAGGGAAGCGACTAAAGAAAAGAAGTTTAGATTTTTATCCGAAATCATTTAATATCGAAAAAATATGGACAGTTGTTGCTAAAAATCGAAGGGTTAATAAAGAATGGGAAGATTTAATGCAGCGTAGTCCTCAAAGCACTATTCGTTGCTACCAAGATTTGTGTACAGCACCAATGACAAAAAAACCAAGAAGAGTATTTACTTTAAGAGGTAGACAATACGAAGGGATATGGGAGTATGAAGTAACTTCTGGGGATAGAGTATTTTATATCCCCTATGAAGAAGAAAAAAAGTTTTTGTTTTTTATGCTGGTAAACATATCAAACCAGCACCAACTCCATAATCAATTTCTTTGAATAAGTACTATAAATCGCATTATATATTATGAGAGGCGCCTGGTCTGTATGATTAATTCTTGTGGTGTAGTGGTCAGGCAAGGATGCCTGACCCACAAGACACTATTTATACAACCAAATTTATGACATAGAGTAGTAGTCATTAGAATTTATGGTTGGTGTTTTGATGCCTGTATTCTTTTTTGAAATTCAATTACAGCTTGCTCTTCCGTGCTAACTACAACTCTACCCGGTTTTGCTCGTATAATAGCAAGGTAGTGTTGAAAAGCGTCTTCATCTTCTGGATGTTGTTTAATATAATTTCTCAGTTCAATTTCTGTTAATTGCTGATAGTTAGTGTTACTCATTGAATTATTTCCTCTCCATTGCTCAAAATTTCTACTTGAATTTCTTGACCTATTAAAACAAAGATTCGTTGTGAGCGTGTATCGTACCTCGTTAATTCAATATTCCTTAATAGATTACTTGCTCGTACACATATACGGAAAAAAGGTTTTAAGCTGTTCTGTGGTAGGCACTAGTTTAATTTTACACCTCTTTTAAATTATTAATTTGTACTAATGTATTTAGTCTATTTTCAAGTGTTTTTAATTCACTTTTTATATCTACTTACTAGGTGCCATATTATTTTCTTACTGCCCTTATATCACTGCACAGGCGAGACGCCTGTGCCACAAGACGACACTTTAACAGTTGTTGGGAGTGCAAAATCCTCCTCCGGAAAGGGTCGCAGCGCGAATTGCTTCTATGGGGAATTTCGGCGTTCGGTCAGCATATAATAAACCGTTAGCTTCTTGAAACGTATCGGTAAATTGTGTATAACAAAATCCACTGAATATCTCTATATTATTAACGGCTTCGAGTAAAGCAGCGTATTTCATTTGTAACTCGCTAATATTGAAGCAGCGCTCATATCCCCAAACTTTATCTTTATCTAAGCTGTTTTCAGGAGCATAAGCAATACCACCAAATTCAGTCAGCATAATTGGTTGTCCTTGATGGGGAAAGTTATCAAGGGTAAGGATACGTCCACCGGGACGCTTTTGATTAAGTACATCTGACAGCTTAACTTCTCCCCCATAACGACGAGCTAGGTGTAAGGGTTTAGTGTCGTAGTCATGAATTGCGAGAATATCTGTATCTATACTTTCCCAACCATCGTTACCAATTACTGGACGACTTGGGTCAAGCGTTTTCGTTAAATGGTACATTGCTAAAACGTAGTTACGGTGAGCTGCCGTTTCTACAAGATTTGGCACTCCCCAAGATTCATTAAAAGGTACCCAAGCTACAATACACGGATGGCTCATATCTCGCTTTATTGCTTCAGTCCACTCGCACGTCATCCGTTCCACTGCTTTACGGGTGAACCTATAAGCGCTAGGCATTTCTTCCCAAACCAATAACCCTAAAACATCTGCCCAATATAAAAAACGTGGGTCTTCAATTTTTTGGTGTTTGCGTACTCCGTTAAAACCCATTGCTTTAATAAGTTCTACATCACGCTGCAATGCTTCATCGCTCGGTGGAGTCATCAACGTATCTGGCCAGTACCCTTGGTCAAGAACCATTCTTAAATAATAAGGGCGCCCATTAAGCATAAATCTATCACGTTGTATACTTACCGCTCGCATTGCAGTATAAGATTTTACTTCATCCAGCAGTTGTCCTTCGTACCATACTTCGATGGAAGCATCAATTAACGTTGGCTTTTCTGGAGTCCACAATAATTCATTGCGGTAATCGTCAATACCAGGGTCGCCAAGTGCAATGCGACGATTAATTTCTCCCCCTAGCACTTCATAAGTATCGTTAGCTAATATAGTATCGCCAACGCTGAGTTTCATTTTGATTAAAATGCCTTTATCAGGCACATCACCCGCTAGTCCAGCTTCAAAACCAACTTCCCATCGCTCGCAGTCAGAATCCCAGTAAATGCTACCTAAATAAGTAGTACCTACACGCTCAATCCATACTGTCTGCCAAATTCCAGTAGTACGAGGATACCAAATACTGTGCGGTTCCAGGCGCCAATCTTGTTTACCGCGAGGTTTAGCGAGGTCAATAGGGTCGTCTTGTGCCCACACTGTTACTGTAGTTTTGCCACTATCATTCAAAACGTGGGTAATATCAAGAGAGAAATTAGTATGTCCACCTTCATGTTCAGCTATATATTGACCGTTTACCCATACGCGGGCACGATAGTCAACGGCGCCGAAATGTAAAAGTAATCTACCATCAGAAAAAGGCGTTTCAAATTCGCGCTCATACCAACAGTTAGGGTGAAAACTTGTATCACCTATCCCACTTTTGGTTGATTCCGGAGCAAAGGGAACTTCTATAGAATGAGTCCATTCCTTAACGTCGCTGGGTTGAACACTTAAACCTTCGTCGTCAAATGCAAATTTCCATATACCGTTTAGGCTTTGCCAAGGCAAGCGCTGTAACTGTGGACGTGGATGTGTTGTTCTAATTAACCCATCAGCATTTTGTTCATTCGTCGGCGCGGATAATTCAACTCCACTATTATTTATATCTAATAACATTAATACCTCTTTTCTACCTTTAAGATTAATCAACTTTTTTTAGCTTTAATTGTCTAATTAGATTTAAGACTATGACAGATAACATCATATATATATAGTAGTTTAGTTTATTAAAAATTTACATAAAGTTTCAAATCCCATACAAATTGTTTAAATCTACCAAAAGACATATTTATTATGGAACCTTTCTTTCCCATTTTGACGAAGCTAAAACCATTAATTTATCTAGAATAATGCCAACTATACCTAAATAAAATATTGCTAAGATTATTTCGCTGATATCAGAATTGTTATATGCGTTAACAATGAAAAAACCTAGACCATCATCTGACAAGAGCATTTCTGCCGCAACTACTGCAAGCCAGGATAATCCTAAAGATATGCGTAAACCTGTAAAAATGTAAGGAAGTGTAGCAGGTAAGATAATTTTATAAAGGTTTTTTACAAATGACATTTCTAACATTTTTCCAATATCTATGTAATCTTTAGGAATTAGTTGCACACCTAAAGCTGTATTAATGATAATAGGCCAAATTGCAGTGATGAAAATTACGAATATTGCTGATGGATTTGGTTTAAGAAAAATTGCTTGTGCTAGCGGCAACCATGCTAAAGGCGCCACTGGACGCAGTAATTGCATAATTGGCTCAATAGCTTTTTTTAGAAATGGGTTAAGACTAATAATAAAGCCAATAGTAACACCCACAATCGCAGCAAGGAAATATCCAATAGTAACTCGTTGGAGACTAGCAAGTAGTAACCAAAACAAACCTTTATTGTTATTGCCTTTGTAAAAAAAAGGGTCAATTATCAAGTCCCAAGTATTGCTAATAACTTTTATGGGAGAGGGAAGTGATGTGTCAGGTTGCAAGCTGAGAAGATACCAGATAAAGAAAAAAACTAAGAAGCCAATAATCGGTGGTATGATTGACTTAATTCGCTCTTGAGAGTTTACTTTTAATCGATTTTGCATTTTATTTATTATTGGTATTAGTTGTAGTTGTAGGGTGGGCATTGCCCACCATACGTATTTTGATTACTTTCTTAATATAGGCGCCTGTAGATATTTGCTTGGGTTTTCGGGGTCAAACTCTAGACCATTGAAGAACTTCTCGACTCCGCGTGATGTGGATGGTGGTATGGCTTTCTCTTGACCGATAGTTTTTGCAGCTTGGCGCCATAAGTCTTCACGGTTGACGGCATCAATTAAACGTTTAGTATCAAAGTCAGGGGAACGATTACCCCAACGCATATCCTCGATTAGAAACCATAAATCATGACTTTTATAAGGGTAAGATGCATTATCGTTCCAATATTTAATCGCATGAGGACTATTTTCTACAAGGCGCCCGTTACCATAATCAATTTTACCTAGTAAACGATTACCAATAATTTCTGCGGATACTCCCATCCATTGACGTTCAGCTAAAATTTTAAATAACTCTTGTTTATTTTCTGGTTGGTCACACCAAATTTGCGCTTCCATCACAGCAGCAAGTAAACTTACAGAAGCTTTCGGATACTTGTCTACCCAAGACGCGCGCATTACAAAGGCTTTTTCTGGATGATTATTCCATAATTCACCACTTGTCACCGTCGAATAACCAAGTTTCTGTTTAATTAATCTTTGATGCCAAGGGTCTACTACACAAAACCCTTCCATCGAACCACCACGCATATTGGCAACCATTTGTGGTGGAGGTATAACTATTATCGAGGTATCTCGCTCTGGGTCAATACCCCCATATGCTAACCACCATCGCATAAAAAAATCGCCTGTAACGCGGCGAAATGGAACTGCAAACCGTATAGATTCCCCTTTTGCTGATTTTTTCTGTAGTTCAGACTTCAAGGGTGAACTATCCAAACTTAAATTTAAATTTTGATATGCTTTCGCAACTGAAATTCCCTGTCCATTCACATTTAACCTAGCCATAATATACATCGGTATTTTACGGTCATAGCTAATTTCTCCTGTTGTAATTAAATACGCCATCGGGAATAGTAAATGTGAACCATCCAACCCATCTTTATCAGAACCTAACATTAACTTATCGCGCATTACTCCCCATGAAGGCTGCTTTTGCACAATCACATCAGGCATTCCATATTTTGCAAACATGCCTTTTGAAGAAGCTATTATTAAAGGAGCGCAACTTGTGACAGCAATAAATCCAAGTACTGCTGTTGTTACTTCTGGTGTATCAGTGTAACCTGCATAGGCGCCTATCAAGTATTTACTCCGCAACTCAGCATACGTAGAACTTGAATTATTGAGGCCATGAGCAAGACCTTGCGCTGCGACAACTGCACTACTAGCTGCCAGAAACTTACGTCTTGATAACTTTGCCATATAAAGCTATTTATCTGTGATTGTTTAGTCGCCAATATAACAGTTTATTCAAACAAAAAGTAGTACAAATATATTTTATTGTCAGAACTTGGCTACAAACCCATTGTAGAGACGCGACATGTCGCGTCTTTACATGTCGCGTCTCTACACGTATTGATTATTTTGAATAATTTAAGATTATCTATTTGTTTTGAAATTGTTGTAGAAAAGCACTGTGGGAAACTTTAGTATGATTCGGCGCCAGGTAAAGGAACAAAATTTATGATTCAAATTCCCATCCTGGCTTTAAGTGAGGAAAAGGGTAAAGGAAAAAGGGTAAAGCCGGAAAATAAAACTTTACCCCTTCTCCCAAAACCTTTTCCTTAAATCGTTTATTTAGTAGGCAAGACCCATACTGCGGGTGGTTTCAGCACCAAGGTAAACTCGGATGCTCAAAAAGTCGGTAGGACAAGCGGTTTCGCAGCGCTTACAACCTACACAATCTTCAGTCCGGGGGGACGAAGCAACTTGAGCAGCTTTACAGCCATCCCAAGGCACCATTTCCAATACGTCGGTGGGGCAAGCACGAACGCACTGGGTGCAGCCAATACAGGTATCGTAGATTTTAACGGTATGAGACATTTGAAAAGGCTCCTTTCCAGTAATTTTCTCTGCGAAAGAATTCATTAAACAAAGGATAGTTTACCGCAGTGCCCTATCCTTCGTAATCAAAAGGCTACATAACTTTAAACTCTGTAATGACCAGGCGCCTAACAAAGGGGTAATTGATAGTCAATAGTCGATGATTAGCATTGATTGGCTCCTAAGAAACCGGGCTTCTATACGAAAAACCACTGTTTATGGTAATAGCTTGGGTAAGAAGCCCGGTTTCTGTGCGTTTATTCAATCCGTACTCTAAACCGTACATACCCAAAATTGTTACCAGGTGTCGAGTCTAGAGTTCCAAAGTTCACCAAAACGGCGCCTGTAGGATTTGACTGATTAGGACAAACGTTATTTGCTGGTAAGGGAGCTACTGCGTTAACTAAGCTTGCTCTATCAGCATCAGCGATATTCGTTTGGTTAGTAATTGTGTTCGCTATATTTAAACTAATATCACTACCTGAATTACTAATAAAACTGGTTCCTTGGGGAATAGGGTCGCAAAAACGTGCGTTACTTATAGACTCATTACCATCAACGAGAAAATAAACTGTATATTCAACCTCATCTCCCACACGTAATTTTAATTGTGGGTCAATGCGAGTTACACCTACAGGCGTCAGTTGCGAATTTGCCCAAATACTAGCATCATCGTTTATATCGCCAGGGTCATCAACAACCGCACCAAAGTTAACGCCAGCAAGAGGTACACCATTACGAATGACGTTGGTAATGCGTTTAACACCACGCATATTAACTACGGGAGTAGGTGGTGGTGGAAGTTGACTGACTATAACATCTTCGGTTGTACTAGCATTACCGTCATATCTACTACGCGCAATATTTGTAGTTGTTGGATTGCTGCCCGGTATATCTAGAGTTGGGTCAATATAAGTGGCTACAGCATCATTATTATATGTATTGTCAGGTACGTTGACACCAACATCAACGCTAAAAGTAATTTGTACACTCCCACCACCAGGAATATTGAAAGTACCAAAATCTGCGGTTGTGGCGCCATTAGCAGGATTAATTATACTGTTACGAGCTGTTGGTTCATTGGCAGAATCTATTAAAGTCACCGTGGGAGAAGTAGAAGCATCGAAAGTAAAACCTGTCGGTAAAGGGTCAGAAATATTAACATTTGTAGCTGTTGCTCGGTTTGCAGCATTAGAAACAGTAATTGTATAAACAGCTTTACCAGGTTTGTTGGTGATTCTGGGAGTACTTGTAGTCTTATTAATAGTTAATTGTGGCACACAGTCGGCACCAGAATTTGCACCAGGAATACTGCCAACATTGCTTGGGAAAGCAGAATCTCCACCCGTTGCACCAAAGTTAATTGCTGGGTCAACTGGGTCACTTGTACCACCACTTCTACCACCATTAGCATTGCGTTGGGCGCCTGGGCTAGTTAAGATAACCCCACCACCACCACCACCACCAGGACCGTGAGGTTCTATATATACAGCACTACCTCCGTTACCACCATTGGCATTTACTGTTAAACTTGCAGGAAGGTTGCCGTTTGCAGCAGTCACCACTACGCTACCACCGGCACCACCACCACCACCGCCATCATTTTTAACATTAAATGCATTTCCACCATTTGCGTTAATATTACCATTTCCATTAACACTAGCTGTTCTTAATAAAACAATTCCACCACCTGGGGCGCCACTACTAGCTCTACCATCAGTGTTATCAGGAAAAAATTGCGAGTTACTTGTGCCATCGTTATTTGTACCTGCACCACCTCCTCCTCCCATTACAATTCGGTTTGCAACTGAAAATTTGTCACCACCAAAACCTCCTGTATCTAAATTCAGTGGAGCGTTTCCAGACTTCCAAGGTTTTCCACCTTTTCCTCCAAGACCACCGTTACCACCACCACCACCACCGGAGTTTTCTTCGTTTACTTTTCCTCCTCGCTCAAGACCTTCTGGGTTGCCATCCGTACTACCGCCCCCAGCATTACCAGGCGCCCCACGACCAAAACTTCCCTGTGGGTAGCCTTCGGCGCCGTTATCAAATAAGTTAAAATTATCTGGTGTAGCATTACTTGGTGATGTAAAAACAGGGTTTAGTGTATACCGGGGTGTTCCAGCAGTACCTTCCCCTTTAGAACCATTCGCACCATTTTTACTATTTATACTACTAGGTGCTGTTGTACGAAAGTCAGTATTCAACAATGTTGGAACAGGTGCAGGTGTAAATCTCTGGTTAAGTTGTATACCACCACCACCACGAAAACCTTTGCTGCTAACATCCATATTTGCACCACCCAAATTCAAGTTACCAGCAACGTCATAAACTAACACTCCCCCCGATGAACCGTTCCAAGGTGCAGCAGTCAATGTTCCGGTTAAAGTTGCATTTGAGTACTGCGGTACACGAATTACTTGATATGTTTTTTTACCTTGCCCGACGTTCCCAATAGAATCATAATCAAGGTTTCTATATGTATTTATTAATCCTGAATTAATTCCTGCACCTCTAATAGGTATAGAATTACTATTATCTATTGGGCCAGTTGCAACTACGTATTCATAATTACCTGCCGTAGAGTTAATATTACCATTTCCACCTCCTGAAGTCCCATCGCCATAGCTATCAGTATTACTAGAATTAATATCTGCTCCTTGCATCTGGATAATTAATAGTAAATCACCAGCAGCGATAGGAGTTTGAGAACCGTCAGGGTTGATGGCGCCAAGAGTAATAGAGCGGTCACCAGCAGATGTAGTTCCGGCGCCTGGATAATATGTATTAATTATACCTGCTAATGTTCTGACTCCATCTTTACCAGGAACTGCACATAGTAAAGGTGTGGTTGTTTGTGCGGTTACTGGTGTGTGTAATAGGATTTGGGAGGTGAGAGTTGTTAGTAGTAAAGGTATGCTTGTGATAGTTTTTTTTAGTTTCATGGTGAGGGTGTATGGTGTGGATTTTTGTGAGCGTTTCGGTGTTTGGGAAGGAAAGCACTGAAGTGCTTATTACGGGGGGGTTTTTTGGGTGAGGGATTCTTGTTGTTGGGGTGGCGCCACTTTTTGTCTGCCAAATCCACCAAATAGTTCGTTGATTTTGTATGAGATGTTTAGATAGGGGCCTCCTGCGGAACGATAACCTGTAAAGTCACGGTCATCTGCACTTCCGAAGGCGTAGCCTAGACCTATTCGTAAGTCGGGTGTGAGATGATATCCTCCTTCTAGGGCGATGCCAAATTCGTTGAAGCCTTGTGTTGGTTGACCTAACCAACGTCCTTCTATTGCTACATCGGTTCGGTATCCTAGTTGGTAGCTGGCGCGTAGTTGTCCTAGATGTAAGCTGCTGGAGCCTGTAAAATTGTTTGCAAGGTAGGTGGTGCTGTTACGTAAGGCGTATTTTGCGTAAAGTTCCCAGCGCCAATTTGGTGCATAAATTGCTTCGGCTGAAAATAAATGTTCTGTAGAACCACTGCCAGCTCCAAATAAAAGAGTGTCGGGGGTGGTTGATGGGTTTTGACGATATTCGTATGCAAGTAAACCGTTAAATTTATCGTCGTTGGGGTCACGGTATGCTAAACCAACACGAAGATTTGCTGTGTCACCAAGTCCACCTAGTAACTGGTTGGCGCCACCTGCTTGTTGATAGCGAGCTGCGGCAGTTAATGCAGGGGTTATTTTACCTGCTGCTGCTGCGGAGATGACCATGTTGTTTGCTTCTTTACCATCGCGGTATTCAAAGCGTGCGTTTGCTTGAAAGTTGGGGTTATCTGTATAGTCAAGACCAATGCTGTAAGAGTTACCAGAAAAATATCCTAATGAGAAGGCACTTTGTCCGGTTGTATATGGTTGGGCAAAACGAATACCTGTGGCAGTGTTACCAAAGATATTATTTTGTATGCGTTCGTAACCTAGATTTAATTTGAGTCCCGGCGCCAGTCGAATGCGATGATTAAGTCCAACAGCACCTTGGTCATTCATCCCATCAATACCTGTAAAGATAGAATAACGTCCCGTTAAACTCGTATTTTCAGAGAATTTATGTTCAACTGTGGTATCAAGACTAGTAATGCTATTACCTTGTAGTAAACCCGCATCAAAGAATTGATGTGCAAGTCGGACATTCACACCCGGATATAGTGCCCAATCTAATCCAAGAGTCGTTCTGTTAGGATATAGAGCATCACTTTTACCAAGGTTGGCTTCGTTTTGTGCGCGGAATGTTAGTGATTCTGTTACAGGTACATTTAATTTAGAGACTAACTGACTTGCATTAGCATTAAATTTATTATCAACGCGGTCTTTACGAGAACGGTTTACATATTCTAAGCTAATATCAGACGCGCCTAGTTTTTGTTGTAGACCTGCTCTTAATGTAGTTAACGAGTTATCGATTTTGCTACCAGGTTTTGGGAGCGGTTGCGGATTGAATAAATCAAACGTTTCTGTCCGTTGTGCTGGCGCAATACCAAAATTATTTTCATAGTCGTATCCTAAATTAAAGCTTGTTGTATCAGTTATTTTTCCAGAAAGTCCGGCGCCATAACGAGTTTGTCCTGGCGCAAAACTCCATGTTGCATTATTGGCAAAGTTCTCTGTCACCGAACGATAAAAAGCTTGTCCTTGTAAAGAAGGTGTAATTTGTCCTAATGCTTCTATGCGATAAGCAGAACCACTTACATAACCAAATGTCGGTGAATTATGACTTGAACGCGCGTATTCACCTACTATTTGTCCATTACCCAAAGGAATAAAAAAATCAGCCCCATATAATTCAAAATCTTGGGCGCCTTGGTCTTCCCATAAATAACTTGCTGCAATAAAAGGAGTGGAAAGTGCTGAGTTCTGAGTGCTGAGTGTAGAGACGCGATTAATCGCGTCTCTACGGAAGTTATATTGTGCCCTTGCTGCATAAAGTTTGCTGTCACTTCCCTTATCGTTTTGGTAAGTAACAACAATACGGTTTGCTAGGGTGGCGCCAAATGGGTTGAGTTCAGTAGAAAATATGCGACTGCGAAAAAGTAACGTGCCTCGGTCGTAATCTATTTCATAATCGGCGCCGCGCGATAAGGCTTTGCGCTTTACTACTGTACCTAGACGATTAAGTTCTTCTGATTCAATAAATACATTCTCACTACCGGGAATTACTAGGCGACGCGATAAGAAATAATAACCGCTAGTACCGTTAGGAGAAATAGTATCACGTTGAAACCCTTGGATATTATTGGCAAATAAACCTGTTACTTGTAGGTTGCCAATATTGTAATTACCTTTAAACCCGTGGAGTTGACGAGTAGTTGCCGTAAATAACTGTGAGGAGCGTGCAAACTCTTGAGTACTATAATCACCCCACATGAAATAATCAGATTCGGCGCCAGTTATATTTGGACTTCGTTCTAACTTTGCATAAACACTATCTATAGAAGGTGTGGTTGGAGTAACGCTTGAAGAATCGCCATAAACAGGATAAGCTTTTTCACAATCTTGAACTCCACCGAATAAACGCACATCTCCTTGACAATCTTGATTTAGAGGACGTTTACTATTGTAGGCACCTGTAAATAACCAATCTCCGACTTTACCAGTTGCGAACACCGATGCATCCAAATCAACATCAGTCCTGCCAGTTTTATTTGGGTTAAGAAAATCGCGATAACTACCCCACAAATTTGTGCCACCTGCTCCAATTCTTAAATTTATGACACCAGTAGCAAGTGAAGGACGGAGGTTTGTTATAAATTCGATATTAGAATACGCTTCTACATTGGTTTTATCAATAGCCGCGCGTACTTTAACATTTTGTGCATCATAACCAGCTTGAAGGGTAGCAGAAAACTTACCATCACGTGCCAAAACTTGCAACCCAGGAGCATCGTTATCTTGGTCGGCGCCTAAAAATCGACCAGCAGTAGCACTAAGAGTAACAGTAACATCATCAGATATAACCTCCCCCTCTTCATTCGTGACTTTACCTTCAAACTCCAACCTAGAACGACCATCAGCAGGAATGCGAGGTTCACCCACAGGAGTAAAAACAAGCTTAGTTTTTTGCTCCTTTACAATTACCTTAACACTACTAATTTGATTCTCAAGAGCTTGTGCAGTAATAATATTCTCACCTACTTGCAGAGGGATGTTATACCATATCTTCGTATAAACCTGATTAACCTCATCCTTCTGTACAAAACTAGAATCTGAACTAATAGACTTACCATTCACCATCACCTTCACATCCAAACTAGGATGATACTGCACAGCCAAATTAGTAGTCTTAGCTGTTGTTTCACCACCAACAGGAGTAATAATCTTAATTTCTTTCTTTTCTTCCTTTGCGACCTTTGCGTCCTTTGCGGTTCGTTTCTCTTCCTTCCCCAACTCCACCCGTTCCAAAACAGACAACTCATCAGGTTTAGACAAAGCTTTATCAGGAGAAAAAACAGGTATATCATCCTCCTCAACAGCAGCTACCACACTACTCTTTACATCATCATGCTGAACATGCTCATTACCAACAGTTTTTGCCGACACACTAACAGCACTCAAAACAGGGATGGTACTGCAAATAGTAATTAAACCGTTATTAAATTTTTTAGACATACTATTGCCGTCCCTCTCTAAACGCAGGAGTTACAGCAAAATTCATTCGTGCCATACTAGAAGGTGCCAACTTAACTAAACGAGACTGACTGTTTTTATCAATCCTGTATAAATTCGGCGCCTGAATATAACCAGGTAAACTAGTTAAATCTAAAGTGCCAGTGCGATTACCAGCAATCACATTCGCTACTGAAAAAATTCCATTAGCATCAGTAATAATACGGTTGCCATCATCCATATAAATTACAGCATTAGGAATACCCGGTTCATTTTTTTGTTGTTCACCATCAAAGTTTTTGTCAACAAATACCCGTCCAATCAAAGTTCCACAATCAGAAATAAGACCAGAACGAATTTTTAATTGATGACTAGCAGTATTACTCCTTGCACTACCAGCAGTTGCAACCGCTAAATTTCTACCATTACCACGCATCCCATCTGGAGTAACCGTAGCAGCATAGATAATATTTAATGTACCAGTAGGCGCCAGACTTCCAGCATAAGTCACATTAAAACTACCCTGCGTAGATTTGGTAACAGATACAGGAACTTGAGACGTAGTGTTATTATTAGATAAAGATGCTTGCAAAGATTTAGATTCCAACACCAAACCCAACGGCAACTTATCAGTTAGCGTTATATTCGATGCATTGACATTGCCAACATTGCGAATCGTAATACGGTAAAGTACGGTATCACCAGGTTTGACGACAACTTTATCCGCAGCTTTAGCAATTTGCAACACTGCTACCTCTGTACTGAATACCGCACGATTAGTAACTTGATTTGTCAGATTATCACCTCCAAAAAAAGCTCTATTTTCAATTTCGTTTGCAGCAACAGGTTGTAACAAAGTTGTAATCCCAGGAAGCATCATTAATGATACAAAAGAACTACGCCAGAATTGGTTAATAATAAATCTCATATAAATAGAGTAGTTGCGAGAAAATAAGCGATGTTACTTTTTTTGATACTCACATCACTTATTGACTTTTATTCTTTTTTGAAAGGTAAATGCTGTTAAAATGCGGCGGTAGATGAAGTAAACTCGTCTAACATTAATATAATCAGCAAAATATACATTGATAACAGGTTTTTTACTGAATTTCGATGCTGTGGCGCCAAATTATCAGTAAGTACACAGAGGTATAAATGCTTAAGTATGTATATATACTGTAAAGATATTATTCTCTTGGGAACAAAATATCGTTATTTCTAGTGAACCGGGTTTATTCGTAGGAACTCGATTTCGGGAGCAAGCTAACCAACGTATCTTGTTGTACGTAATTAAATTGCATCAGAAATAAAACAGGAACCACCGTATTTATTTAATATGCTGCGAATTGCTTCAGCAGTAGCTGTAAAATTGAATAAAAAGATAACGATTAACTAAGCATAACTATCCATTAATTTTATATATTCTTGGGTAACTTCTAATTGCTCTTTGTTAAGTAAAGCTAAATGTTTTTGATAATATTTATGTTGATATGCCAATGCAGAGTATACATAGTCGATAAATGCATAACCGCTGTTATAGTTGAGCGAATAAATCATAAAAGCAGGTAAATAGTAGCGAAATCCTTTTGGGTCTAAAAAACCAAAAGAATCTCCCAACTCTTCTATTAAATATGACGGAATATCTTGCCATTTTTGTTCAAAGGTCATTTTTTTACTTATCTCTCTTGCTTCTTCCATGCTACACCAATCGTCAAGCGCTCTTGCTCCATGTAAAGAAAGACCATTCTCAAGGCTGACATTATTAAAAGCTTGATTAATTCTTTCAATTAATTTTACTCTCTTCTTTTCTAGTAAATATTCTAGGGGTTGCCAGTTAGCTGAACAAATATCTACTTCAGTCGGACGACGAACATAATGTAACCATTCCTTGTCACAGGCGCCGAACTCTATAAAATTGAGTTGTGCTTGGCGCAAAGAAAGGAAACGATTACCTATCCAATTAGAATTTTCTGCTTCATCAACCCAAAAACAAATTGGGCAAAAAATATAAGTACCAGGTGGCTGTGATTCTAAAGTTAAGTAACCACAACAAGGGCAAGGGTAAAGTTTATTTATTTTATCTTCCATAATAATAATAAAACTACAAATACGTACAAACGGCGCCTATCGATATATAAAAGATAAATCCCCGCGCTTGTATATCTATTTGTTATCTCAGATAGATTCCCCCAAGCATCTCAAGCTATTAATCAGTTGAAACGCTTAATTTGATAGGTAGATATAATCGGTAAGCTCCTTTCTACTTGAGGGAATCCCCTAGCTTTTTCTATTTTAAGTTGCTTTCCCCCAAGTCGCGCGTGCATTATAAGGCGCCAGCACCTACAGCGACGAAAATATACTCGCGTCTACTTTAGTAATACAAATGTTTGCTATACAAGATACATGTAGTAGGTTTACTGGAGAATATCGAGTGATAATTTACAATGGAGCGAATAAATTTACTGTCTTCAATGGAGACCGCGATTCAAACGTTTTATCTTGAAAACCCCTATGCGGTCGAGCAGAAGTCCTCCCATTCTATCAAATGTATACCTAGCGGTAAATAACCGTTATCGTCAAATTCAATCATCTATTAACACCCGCACCACCTGTCTGATTATGTAGTGCGAGTCGGTTATATTAACTAAAAATCAACAAAATTCAACTATAACTATGACAGATATAAACGATACGACAGTAGTTCTCCCTGATTATATTCGCATAATTGAGCGTAAGCCCTCTGGATGGCTAATCAAAGCAATGAAGCCATTTTCGACTTATCTCAAAGTAGATATTAATGACTTTGAATTACTGTATGGAATTAACAAGCAACAAATTTTGGTTGAATTATTTCGTATAAGTGGTGGCAAGCTTGGTTATTACATTGGTGACCTGCGCCATAAACAATATTATTACTGTGGGGTGGAGGCAGAAATGGTAAAGCAAAAACTTTTATAAATAGGTATTGGACGTGTTGATCCAATAGATAGTGTATAAACTACAGGATTATTATTTATGGAGTTGACTTACAACTACACCTCTAACCGTATAATATATGCTTCTGGCACTAATAGCTCTATTACACCGCTACATGCTCTGTATTTATGGTGTATATAGTAAAATTATGATAATTCAATAGTGAAAGTGTATCGTTAACTTTAATTAAATCGCCTGTACAAGTAATTAACGAACGTTCATTGTATGCGTTAGTCGCTATTTGATAATCTTCTTTGTTCAGTTTTATGTTAATAAGCTCTGGTTTACCTACAACAAACCCCATTATTGTAATGTAAATAAAATTGTTTCGTTCAGCTATTTTAGTTACTATTCCCTGAATAGATGTATTTGGTATTTTTGTAATTAAAACTATCCCAAGATAGAAGTAAGTTTTAGCAGAATCAAATTCGGCGCCAAATTTGATAAATATGTCCAAAGCATATTGGTAGTAATGCTGTGCTTGCTCGTATTCGTGCATCTCTTGGGCAACCCTTCCCAACTGGTGGTAAGTTGTAGCAGAATAAAATTCGGCGCCAAACTTGATATATATGTCCAAAGCATGTTGGTAGTAATGCTGTGCTTGCTCGTATTCGCGCATCTCTTGGGCAACCCTTCCCAACTGGTGGTAAGTGCTAGCAGAATCAAATTCGGCGCCAAATTTGATTTTGATATCCAAAGCATGTTGGTAGTAATGCTGTGCTTGCTCGTATTCGCGCATCTCTTGGGCAACGATTCCCAACTGGTGGTAAGTGCCAGCACAAGCAAATTCGGCGCCAAACTTGATATATATGTCCAAAGCATATTGGTAGTAATTGCGTGCTTGCTCGTATTCGCGCATATCTTGGGCAACCATTCCCAAGTTGTGGTAAGTTTTAGCAGAATCAAATTCGGTGCCAAACTTGATATATATGTCCAAAGCATATTGGTAGTAATTGCGTGCTTGCTCGTATTCGCGCATATCTTGGGCAACGTATCCCAACTGGTGGTAAGTTTTAGCAGAATCAAATTCGGTGCCAAACTTGATATATATGTCCAAAGCATGTTGGTAGTAATGCTGTGCTTGCTCGTATTTCCGCAAATCTTGGGCAACGCATCCCAACTGGTGGTAAGTTTTAGCAGAATCAAATTCGGCGCCAAACTTGATATATATATCCAAAGCATGTTGGTAGTAATGCTGTGCTTGCTCGTATTTCCGCAAATCTTGGGCAACGGATCCCAACTGGTGGTAAGTTTTAGCAGAATCAAATTCGGTGCCAAACTTGATATATATATCCAAAGCATGTTGGTAGTAATTGCGTGCTTGCTCGTATTCGCGCATATCTTGGGCAACGTATCCCAAGTTGTGGTAAGTGCTGGCTAAAACAGAATTGATTTGTGTTTCTTCTACATCTTGAAGCTGTTGTATTAATTTAACAACTTGCTGATAATATTCTTTAGCTTTGAGATAATTTTGTGTTTGTAAATAGCTACCAGCAAGACGATCTACTGCCATTACAATATGTAAACCTACCCTACCTGTTCTAATTTCTGATGGATAAGCGGCTTGTGCATTACAAACAAATTCCGATAGTTTCAAATTACTTTGAATATCATTAATCAGTTTTAGGTATTTATACAAACAAAAGAAGATATCAACTGTTTCTTGTTTCGTTAAGCAAATTTGTAAAGCATTATACAAGTTTTCATATTCTAGCTGACAGAAGGAAATACCGAATTGTCTTTCTGATGCTTCCTGAGATTTCATATACTCATAATACGAATTAGCCAAGCCAATATAGTGGTTTTTAAAACCTTCTTGTAATGCTTCACGGGTAACTTGTTCAAACTCTGCTAATTTCGCTTTTAAAAAGAAGGGAAAAATTGGCTGAATTTGTAACAACCTCTCTTCCCCTTTACTCGCAGGAGAGGGGTCGGGGGAGAGGTCAGACAACAAGCCCCAATTTATCGCTTCTTGAATTGCCGCGTCAAATTTATCAAAATCATAATCTTGAAATGCTTCTAACTTCTGCAACTGTTTAACGTAATTAGGAATATCACTTCTATCAATAAACCCACTAAAAGGCGCCAGACACAATAACAACTTCTGAGCATCTTGTGATAAATTACTATGGGAGTACTCTACACATTTGAGAATACTCTGAGTTTTATCCTCACTCTTTCTCTCTGTATCTAAATTAATATCTGCTGCTTCTAACTTTATTAAAAGTTCTTGAGGTGAAAGACTTTTCAAATTTGCTAACACTACTTCCATCGCTAACGGATACCCCGCTAACAGTTTCATTATTTTCTGAAAATCTTCATTCTCTCTAATTTTACCAATCTTGCGCTCATCCCCCACGTTGCGCTCTAATATTCTATTAGATAATTCTGTTCTCGCTTCGTTATCCAATCCCTGTAAATTGTATATATTCTGTTTAAACGCTCCTT
Source organism: Calothrix sp. PCC 7716 (assembly GCF_019977735.1). Taxonomy (GTDB): domain Bacteria; phylum Cyanobacteriota; class Cyanobacteriia; order Cyanobacteriales; family Nostocaceae; genus Dulcicalothrix. The sequence continues at coordinate 5,528,967 of NZ_AP025018.1, forward strand.
GCAACCAAGTATCTGAGCTACGTGAACCCAAAATTACCCGTGTTTTTCCTCCTACTAAGCGTGTTAAAAAATCTTGTAGCTGTTTTTGCTCTGGTTCTGGTAAAGTGTTTTGAATTGCTAATTGTTGTCCTGTTATCGATTCTAAGTTATCCAATATTAAAATATAAGCTGATGCACGCAGTTTTGTTAGTAATTTCTGCATTTGAGCAGTTATATTCATCGCTTGGAAATTGGCAAGCTCAAATTTATTATATACACGCTTACCAATTTCAAATAAAATTTGTGTTAGTGTCCAAGCTCTTTCATCGTAACCAAAGTAAAATATATCTGATGCATCTGATGGAAAATGTGTTGTCTGCCACCAACTACGTAAATGATTTAACAGAGTGGTTTTTCCTGTTCCTCCCATTCCTTGTAAAAGTAATATATTATGACGAAATAAAGCCTTTTCTATCTTCAATATTTCTAAATCTCGTCCAATAAATCCATATTCAGGCGCCGTATACTGATATAATTTACCTAATTTACTAAAATACTCCTCTTCTTCTTGGGGTGTAAACTTCCGCAACCGCAAGTCAACCTGTCGGTTACTATAAACCACAGGTAACAACCAATCTTCCAAATCAATATTGCTATTAAAATAAGCTATGCGCGTCTTATCATTATATAACTCTCTTCTACCTAACCGTATGGCTTCGGTTATTTCTTTGCCTTCAAATAAGTTTTTATATAGATGTTCTATCATTAAGCGCGCGGCAGAAACAGTTACAGAATATCCCATTGCTACAACCATTTGCATTCCCGCAGTCATCAACCGACTACCCAAACTCGTCTCACGGGAACTTTCTTCTCCCTCACTTTTAACTTGTTTCCCTGACTGACAAGCGTTGAGTATACATACAGGTATTCCTTTCAGGGTTAATAAATTTGCTAACTCAAGAGCTTCCACTGGGTCAGCTTTACCTTTGCTTTCCCCATCCAAAAATAAAAATGCTTTTAATCCTTCGTAGGGTTTAATATCTTCGCGTCCCCACCTTGCTTGATAAGTATATTTGTTCCGTTTTACCCCTTCTTGAATATCTGCATACGCCATCAACGAACCGTGACAATCAAAATGGATTATATGATAATATCCGGCGCCTTTTTCTTCTAAATGCCGTTCCAAACTTTCATAAGTTGCCGGACGCAGTAAGTCCACATTTACACGCAACTCACAATTTTGAATTACCTCAATCAACGGACGGGCAATGGTACGATAACCAACATCATGCTCCTCATCGGGTCGGGCAATTACAACCAGCAGGTTAATTACTGGAGATTGCTCTAAATTAGACGCTCCGGGTACTGCTTTTTGAATCCGCTTCCGTACCATTACGCAATCCACAGCCAAAGGTCTTGGTAAATCCTTGTCCCGCATAGCTTCCCAATGCAGCGCATGAAATTCTGGACTGTTACCAACTATCTCAATTTTTACGCGCGCGAGATTACCACGTAGCTGGCAATATTGATTATAGGCGCCTTTATCATCGAAAACTTGGTTAAATAAACTTTCCCCGTAACTAGTAACGCTCGCTTTTGCTGCTTCTGCTTTCACACCATTTAACATCGGGTAAGTCAGCCACTCTTCAAAATACCATTCAAGTTGCTGTTCTTGAGATGGTGTAAACCGGTCAGTAATGTTAATTTGATACTCGTCATCACCATCAAAAATCAAGCTTGCGACGAAACCTGTTGCTGTTGCCTGCTTTTCCCGAATTGTGATGACTGACATATATAAATACTAATATACAAAAGATACTTACGTACTTACTACAGAGTTAATGGTTCTCATTCCGGATGAACATGCGTTTTGACGGAAATAGGCGCCGTTGTAAAAAACAGGCGCCACTTCGCTTTGCATTTAGAAATTCCTTAATCTAAAATAGATATCACATTAATACTCGATACCCGAAACATAGGTTTTGTTGGCTTTTCGGTTGTAATAAATTCTTCTGCACCAATTGATAGTGCAGCAGCCAGATGCAATGCATCCATTGCAGCTAAACCGTACTGACTACTAATTTGATAAGCGTCTTGAACAATTTTAGTTAAATCCGGCGCCCATTAAGTGACAGTGTTAAAAAATGTTTCGTAAAATTCAGTTTCTTTGGTTTGTCGATTATAAACAGCTTTGGGAATTACTTCTAGCCTAATGAACTCACTGGATGCAAGTTCTCGTTCGGGGTCTTCTAAAATAGCTAGAGCTTTTTCGGATAATTCCCCGACACTCCGTGTGGCAGTAACTAGCACCCCAGAGTCAATAAAACTTATTTTCATGCGTCTTCCTGTAAACCACCTCGACGACTTGCTATTTCTTTTTCAAGTTCTTCTCTGGTTAATAAGTGTTCACCGGATGCAACAATTTCAGCGCGTATTTGGCGTAAGCGCTGTCTTAGTTGAGATTTGTTAGCGGGAATTGCGGGTTGTGGTTGTACTGTTTTGGTATGGAGAGATTCGACAAAATCTAAGACTTCATCTTGTCTTTCTTTGGGTAAGGTACGCCATTTGGCTAGTAGTTCTTGCTCTGGACTCATTTTTTTACCTACTTTAATATAGATATATAAATTAGTTTGACTTATATTAAAGCGCAATACCCTATTATTTATCAAGTTCGGTCAGTTACTTCGTGTGTTTGGCTGTGTTGGTGCTTGTAGTGACGGACTTTCCTGTTGCTTGTTGCCAATAACTTTGTTAATTAACCTAAAATCTAAGCTTGTTTGTTTACCTTCATAAAAAATGACTATCACCAACTACACTCACCGTTACACCTCTAACCGTATAATATATGCTTCTGGCACTAATTGCTCGATATAATCAGAGTGGGCAGTAATTATAAACTGATTATTGTTACCTAGTTTGGGTAGCGCGCGTAAAAATGCTTGTTGCATTGGTGGATGTAGATGCAATTCAATCTCATCAATCAGAATTACTGAGTTATGAATATTCCAGCTCGCAAAGTCCATTAACATTGGAAATATAGCACGCTCGCCCCCGTTTACCTCTAACTGTAGATGGTTCTCAAAACAGAGGAAGATACTTTGAAGCTGCTAATGGTAAGTTTACATATGGTGTAACTGTTGCTTCCAGAACAAACAAAAACTTAACTGTAAGAAGAAATAATCGTGTAATTCTGCGCGAAGCAATCTTTAGTTAAGCAGCAATATTTATCCGTTACATCCGTTTTAATCCGTTGCCAATTTTCTCTGTTACCTCTGTGTCTCTGTGGTAAAAAACAATGCACAGGCTTTCTGACCTGTGCTACAAGATATTATAATTAATTGTATGAAGCAGCACTTATAACCTGACTGCGAAGGCGCCCATTTTGAGCAAATTTTTCTGCTAATATTTTTCGATAAACTTCTTCATAACCATCTGCCATTCTTTGGGCACTGAATTGTTGTGTAACATATTGTCTCACGGCATAACGGTCAAGTTGAGCAGCTTTGTCAATAGCATTTACGCACTCAGATACATCATTACAAAGGAAACCACTTACACCAGGATTAATAACTTCCGGCGCCGAACCAAGATTCATTGCAATAACTGGTGTACCTGCTGCCATCGATTCTACCATTACCAGTCCAAAAGGTTCACGCCAGGTAATTGGGAATAAAGTAGCGACAGCACCACCCATCAATTCATTTTTATCAGCATGAGTTGCTTCGCCTAAGTATTCTATTTGTTTTCCATCAATATGAGGCTTTATCTCGCTTTCAAAGAATAGTTTGTCTACAGCATCAACTTTACCAGCCATTTTTAGGCGCCAGCCAGATTTTTTGGCAATTTCTATAGCTAGGTGTGGTCCTTTCTCTGGTGACATTCTACCCAGAAAAGCTAAATATGGCGGTTCAGTAGGTTTAGCATGATATTTATGGCTGTTAATATTTATACCGTTATATACTGTTGCAACACAGTTCAAATCTAATCTTGGTTCACGTTGAGCATTAGAAATACTTACATAAGGTTGATGCTTGGCATGTACAAACATCTTCTCATTATCTGGTGTAAATATACCGTGCAAAGTATGAACAGTAGGTGTTTTGACTATTTTGGCATAAGGTAGTGCCGCACATCCCATATGAGAGTGAATAATATCAAATTCTTCTGCTCGTTCGTACACTTGACTCAGTTGTAGCATTTCATAGATGCCATATTCTTTCACAGCAGGGTCAAGTCGAATTGCACGTGGGTGAACTGCCTCTAATTTTGCTAAAGTTATCGAATCTCCAGATGCAAATAAAGTTACTTCATGTCCACGTCGCACTAATTCATCGGTTAATAGTCCTACTACTAATTCTGTTCCACCATAAGCTGGTGGGGGTACTCTTTCCCAAAGTGGTGCGATTTGAGCAATCTTCATTATTTACCTCCCTCAAAATTTCTTAGTTATGAGTGCTGAGTGCTGAGTGCTGAGTAGGGGGAGCAAAGTTAATACTCAGCACTCAGCACTTTCTACTCAGCACTTATTTAGTAACCAAAATCACCAGCACCAGCAGGAACCTTCTCAGGCGCCTTTGGTTCAGGTTTATCAACTACAATGCACTCAGTAGTTAGCACCATGCTGGCAATTGAAGCAGCATTTTGCAGTGCGGAACGAGTTACTTTTGCAGGGTCAACGATACCAGCTTCAAACATATCGACAAAATTGTTGTTGGCTGCATCGTAACCAATGCTAAATTCTTGTTCTTTCAAACGTTCAGCGATTACAGCACCATTTTGACCTGCGTTTTCTGCTATTCTACGTAGAGGTGCATACAAAGCGCGCGCAACAATCATTCCACCTAGCAATTCATCATGGCTAAGGTTATCAGATGCCCATTTTTCTAAGTGTGGCGCCAGATGTGCCAGAGTTGTACCACCACCAGGAACAATACCTTCTTCAACAGCAGCTTTGGTTGCGTTGATAGCATCTTCGAGACGCAGTTTTTTGTCTTTCATTTCGGTTTCAGTTGCGGCGCCGACTTTAACGACTGCCACACCACCAGACAATTTAGCTAAACGCTCTTGCAATTTTTCTTTGTCATAAGAAGATTCTGTTTCATCCATTTGACGACGAATTTGTTCGCAGCGTGCTTTTACTGCTTTTTCATTACCATCTGCAACAATAGTGGTGTTTTCTTTGGTAATAGTGATACGTCTTGCTCTACCTAATTGGTCGAGGTGTGCATTATCAAGTTTGTAGCCAGTATCTTCGCTAATGACTTGACCACCTGTGAGAACTGCGATGTCTTCTAACATTGCTTTACGACGGTCGCCAAAACCAGGCGCCTTAACTGCTGCTACATTTAGTACACCGCGTAAACGGTTAACTACTAAAGTTGCCAAAGCTTCTTTTTCAATGTCTTCGGCAATAATAACTAAAGGCTTACCACCGCGCGCGACTTGCTCTAAAATTGGCACTAAATCTTGTACCAATGTAATCTTTTTATCAGTAATTAGAATGTAAGGGTCTTCAAAAACCGCTTCCATTCGTTCGTTATCAGTAGCAAAGTAAGGTGAGATGTAGCCTTTATCAAAGCGCATACCCTCAGTAATTTCAATTTCAGTGCTAGTAGATTTACCTTCTTCGAGAGAAATAACACCTTCCTTACCGACTTTATCCATTGCTTCGGCAATCATTTCACCGACCGTCATATCGTTACCAGCACTAATGGCAGCAACTTGAGCAATAGATTTTGAATCACTCACAGAACGTGCGTGTTGTGCAACTTTATCAACTAAAAATTGGGTTGCTTTATCTATACCACGTTTGAGAGCAATCGGGTTAGAACCTGCTGCAACGTTCCGCAAACCTTCTTTCATCATTGCGTGAGCGAGAACAGTCGCAGTAGTTGTACCATCACCAGCAGCATCGTTAGTTTTAGCAGCAGCTTGGCGAATTAAAGATACACCTGTATTCTCAATATGGTCTTCTAGTTCAATTTCTTTCGCAATGGTAACACCATCATTGATAATTTGTGGGGCGCCGTATTTCTTTTCCAAAACCACATTACGACCTTTTGGACCAAGAGTTACAGCAACCGCTTCTGCAAGAGCATCGATACCACGTTCTAATGCACGACGAGCGTCTTCGTTGTAAAGAATGTACTTAGCCATAGTCTAATTAACGATTTTAGTTTTCTAGATTTCGATTTGTGTAGAGACGCGATTAATCGCGTCTCTACATAACAACTGCCAGGATGTCTTGTTCGCGCAGCAAGACGTAATCTTCACTTCCGAGTTTAATATCGGTACCACCATATTTGGAATAAAGTACTTTATCTCCGACTTTTACTTCCAACTGTTGGTAAGAACCGTCATCATTACGTCTACCGGAACCTACTTCAACAACCTCACCAACTTGTTGCTTCTCTTTGGCTGTGTCAGGAAGGAAAATTCCACCTGCGGTTTTTTCTTCAGCTTCGCTGATTTTGACCAGTATACGGTCTCCCAATGGTTTTAAGCTAGAAATTGCCAAACTAAGGGTTGCCATAACAATCCTCCTTTCGGTTTATCGTCCTTTCTTTTGTAAGTTATAGGTTGTGTTGTTGTAATCGAAGCGCAAATACTATAAGAGAAAGAGGTGTTCGTGGTGATTTCACCCTTCACTTTTAGCACTTGCTTTATCTAAGTGCTAATTTAGCAAACCTCTTTCTGAAGTGGCAATTATTTGATTTGTACGGCTTACCGAACTTGGTTTGGTCGTGTGAGGTACGGTTATATGATATATATATGAGGCGCCGAAAAAATATCATTCTCAAACGCTAACTCCAGAAATGGTGTCAGGAATTGATGTGATTGCGGCAAGAATACCCAAAAGCTCATTTAAAGGAGTTAAATAACGTTCATTAAGGTCAACTTTTACAAGCTGATTTTTATCGATTGAAAGAAATCTCCAAACTTGTCCAGTTGTGACAGTACCATAAACAGTTGAAATATTTTCTTCGAGATTTTTTTGATTGACTATTTGTGCTGCATACATGGAAGCGATACACTGTGCAAGTCCATCATTAATATTCTCATTTTTTGCTTCTACAATAACCAGTACGGGAGTTTTAATTAGAAGTTTATCTGGATTATGAGTGAGAATAAAATCACAAAATCCTGTTAAACCTTTGCTTGCGTCCACATTAAAATTACGACCAGAAAATAAACTTACTTGAGAATTAGCATATGCAATTTCACTAAGAAGCGGAGCAATTATATATTCTGAGCGTGCTTTTTCTGTATTGATAGCAGTGGCTAAAGGTGTAAATCTTTTTAATGCTTCAATAATAAAAGAGCTAGGTTCAATTGGTTGAAAAACTATTAAATTTTGCACTGATTCAATCGTTGTAATGCCCAAACTTCTTAAACTCTCTAAATCTTTAAAATCACTATATGACATTGCTGATAACCCATTTTATGTTGAATTTATTTTGATTGTAACAAGAGTGAAAGATACTGTAACACTTAAGCTGATTTTATTCGGAATCGAAAAGCAGACTCAAATATTGAAGCGAATTAATAATATGCGCTACACTGAATAGCATTGTCGTTACTCTAGCTCTTCGACATGCTAGCGTCCACTGCTTGGTTGCCTTCCCTTGAACGGATACTTCGAGGTTTATGAATATAGATATTGCTGTTCCACTCTATTTTCCTCTAGATAATGGACGCTATGAAGTCAAACCTGGAATGGCGCCATTAAGTAAATGTTTTGGCAATGGTATAGTAGATAACTATGTATTCCAGATTGATAATACCTTTGTTGACTACCGAAATACAAAACTGGCATCACGTCAAGAGAGTTTAAACAAATATTTTCAAACTAGTAATTATAGTAATGTAGTTGATGCTGCTGTGATAAAGTTTATTATCAGGCGCCTAACTTACGAACATCCAAATTATTTCCATCTTGAAAGCTTTACTTCGGGAATAGCTTTAAATTGTCAACTTACTCAAGAAAAGCTATACTTCGATAAAGATTATCATTTACAAAAAGTAGATATCCAGAAAGATGCTATATTGCCATCTTACATCTGTAGTTTAGATGCATTAGCTGCACAAGTGCAAGAAGATATTACAGTGATTTGCCGTGCTAATAATACAAACTGGGTAGGCGCCATTCATTTATGTTTTCCCAACCATTGGTCAGCTGAAGATAAAATAGGTAAGGACTTTGCAACAGTTCACGCACCCGTTGCCGGAATTGAAAAAATTAACCAGCGGGCCCAAGCAATTACCAATACAATGATTATGCACCAACCAATGGTACGCTTTGCTTGGGGTTTGAGTACAGACACTCGTCTCAACCATCACCCTCAACCACCATTAAATACACCTGTTGAGGTTTGGGAAGGTAGAAAATTTGATATTGAGAATCCTCAGTTATATTTGCGAATCGAACGTCAGGTGATTTGGGGTTTACCTGAGTGTGATGCAGCAATTTTTACAATTAGAACATATTTTAGAGATGTGGGAGAAATTAAGCAAGATAGTTGTTTGAGACAAAAATTAGTTTCTGCGATTAAATCTATGAGTATAGATTCTTTAATTTACAAAGGGTTAGTAGAAAACCGTAATGATATCATAGTTTGGTTAGAACAACCTTAAGGCTCACTTAATAAAATTATTTACAGTGTTTACTACTATTCGGCATAGTATTTATTACACATGTAGTATTTAAGAACCACTCAAGGTTACGAACGCCAATTACAGTTGCGCTTACAGATACTATAACTACCCACCAAATAGTCCAGGGCTTTTGATTACGCATAAAAGTACAGTACGTAAGAAAATATTATTATAAGCGTAATTCTAAATACCTTTGTTTTCAAATATATATGGATGTTGTAAAAGCCAGCTATCAATATCACTTAATACGGATGCTGGTATTTCCCACGGAAAAAGGTGTGCTGTGTCGAAATAACGTTTAAACTCAGCATTTTTGAGATGATTTGCAGTTTCAAGGCTAGACTCAACAGTAATATGACGGTCTTCGGTTCCAGCAAGTACTAAACAAGGACATTCGATTTGATGCAAATCTGGTAATTTATTATATCCTCTACCAATTGCATTAAAGAGGGCGCGTGTTGCAGCACGAGATGTTTGTAGGTAAGCTGGGACAGCATTTGATGCAATATATCTATAAGTGCTAGGTGTATGCTGTCCAACTAAGTAGCGAAACAAAGATTTTTTGGCAAATGTCTCAATATTCCAACGCCAACCTGGTTTTACCATATTCAACAATCCAGCAATACCAGTATATATATTATCTTGTAAGCTAATTGGTGGATGACTACCTCGCGGACGAGCAGACGTAGCTATTAGCACCAATCCACTAACACGCTCAGGAAACCTTAGCGCTAACTCCATAGCTAAAATTCCACCCAACGACCATCCCAAAACCAAGCACTTTTTAATTTGATGCTGTTCTAATAAATTTTCCAAGTCAGTTAAATGGTCGTACATATCAAAGTCTCCATTAAAGCGACTTTTACCATAACCGCGTAAATCAGGCGCCAAAGTTTGGAAACGGTAGCTCAAATGGTTAGTAAACACCGACATACTGGCGCCAGAACCAGGATGACCATGCAAGCAAAGTACAGGAAAACCCTGACCACGCACATAAGTTTTTAAACGAACAGATTGATAACGCATAACGTAGGGGCGGGTTAACCCAAAATCTTCACTCTTTACCAGGATACAACTAAACCCGCCCCGAAACCCGCCCCGAAACCCACCCCAAACAAAAGGCGCCGATGGGAGAATTAATCATCAACAACGCGCAAGTTCCAAATCCTGGCGCCAAATCAAAGATTCAATATCTAATTGATATTCTTCTGCCAATATTTTCAACTGGGCTAAAACCGTAGCTCTTTCTTCACGATGCAGGCGCCGAGCTATAGGATTACTATAATTCTCAAGACTCACATCCAAATCGCGTAATTTATTCAAACACTCAACAACCTGGGATGGCAAAACTCGTCCAAAATCATCAATTTCCAACTCAACACCAACAAGGTTATTAATACTCTGACTTCTATCAATTACCACATCCAACTCAGATAACTCTGACACCTCAACAATCTTACGACCTAGTACAACTTGGGCAATATCCTGAATCTTATGTGTTGAAGCTAATACAAATTGCATCCACTTATCTGGACTGCAACCAGACTGCTTCCATTCCGTGTCAATCTGGTTAGCAAGCTCAGGACTTTTGACTTCCAGACGAAATATACCTGTACCACCTGGCTGATTACCAACCATCTTAACTACAGCTTGAGCCTTTTTTGGTTGTGGAGAATGTGCCTTACGTAAAGTTTCTACATCTTGCGTTGTCACACCTACTAAAAAACCTGATAAAAACTGGTAATAACCTATAAAATCATTACCATTACCAGTTACGGAGCCACGGTGAATGCCCCTAAATTCGTAACATAAGCCTCTTCTCGTTCAAGTGGGACTTGAACTTCAGTGGGTTTTCGCCTTCCTTTTCTCCTACCCCCAGACTGATTGCTACCTCCCGGCTTTCGCCTTGTTTGGGTCTTTTTCTGGGATTCATTTACTAAGGAATCTAATAAGAACCGAAGTACGGTATCGAGTTGAAACAGGCGGGGTCTACGGATACAAAACTTTTTCAGCCAAGCCGAAATTCGTCTCCACCCTCCCCCAAATCCTCCATCCTTTGAATCCTCCGGTTTAAAGAATGAAGAAAGAGTTTTTAACCAATTCTGGGGGATATACTCTTTGAAACCCATAGCTCTTCTAGCTATTACCATAGCGGCGGAACTGGCACTATTCAAGCCATATTTCGCCATATATTTTATCATGCCTATGACACTAGTCATAAACGGTGATTTGAATAATATTGCTATTCCATATTTTTCTGCTCTAACAACAAGATAAGAACGAAATTTATCATATATAAAGCCTGACAACATTCGATTATATTCCTTGCTGCCACTGTGTCGTAATTGATTCTTCTTAGTTGAAAAATCAAGATTTTCACATGCAATTGGGCATTGATAAATTTCTGCTAGCTTAACAATTTCACATACTATATCACGAAGTTTAGCTTGTTTCTGTCCAGTTGTTCCTGTTGGAATTGGAAAACTCAAAGCGTTACGGCATCTATCGGGATTGCCATCGCGCTTAATATAAATGACATCAATAGTTTCGGCATTTAAATCAATACCAATACAACCATTACCTATACTAGAAATAGTTGGGACATCTTGAACATAGGTAGTTAAATGTATATACCACTGGTCGTTTTTATGTTCACGTCGAAAGCATTGAACTGTAACTGGCTTCCCAGATTCTAATGCATAAAGCAAATTGTGTTTACGCGCTCCCGATACCTCAAATTCAAGAGTAACTGTATCTCCATATTTGCCCTCCAAAAATCTTGGAACAGTAAAAACAACATTAAATATATCGTTGTTTATATAAAATATTTTAGCTACAGGATTATTGCCAGAAACTAAGCCTTTGCCAACACTGTAAAAGTTTCCACCACGCTTTTTCTCCCAATCTACACGCCATTGAGCATGAGATGAGTAACCGTTCTCTTCTAAATGATATTGAGCATTAAACAACTTGGAACTGCCAAAGCATATATGTAATCTTTTAGCTAGTTCTAATTCTTGTTTTTCAGATTGTTTGCGTTCAAGTCTACTAATTTTTGACTCCAATCCCATTAACCGCTTCGCAAATCCTTTAATATTTTTACGTGTCGGATTTGCTAATTGTTGTTCCATTGATTCAATTGTAGAGGCAACTGACTTCCAACCTGCTGTTAGGTCATCATTTAAACCTTTTATCCTCAAATCGCGCGCAGTTGTTAACTGGTCAAATGTTCTCTTTGCATCACTTGCTACTGAATCAGCCCATGCCCAATCAATATTAAATTTGGATTGAAAAGTTTTTTCAATCTCATCCTCTGATTGACCATTTTGTAGTGCATTTAATGCTGTACGCATTATTGACTGATATTTATCACCCCAATCTGATAGGAATAAGTGATAAGGCAATTTCGCTTCAACCCCAATTCGTAATTGTGGAGTACGTGTGCCGTCAGAATTTTTTGTTTTTGAATAAGAGCGATGCGTTAACTCATTTAATAATGATTTTACCATATGATAACTGCTCGACCTACAGTTGTTTATTCTCAATTATATTAACAGATTATTGACAATTTTTCAAATCATATTTGAGATTGTTACATTTATTAATTGTCTCAACTCTTTAACTATTGATATAACTATTGATATATTTTTATGTTTCAAAACAAATTTATTATGAAAATTATAATTTTCTTGTATAAACGGGTTTAGTTGTTATAATTATCGCAATACTGATTTGAAATATTTAATAAGTATAATGAAGCACACTCAGTCTTATTAATAGTTTTTACCGGGTTTTACTAATATAAACACGAGCAGTAACAAAATCATTTTTATCCAACCAGTCGTTGAAGCGCACGCGACTTAGATGTTGTTTTGTTTGCTTTAGTACTTCTCCAGCAGCCATCAAGGCACCTGATGCCAACTCTAACAACGAATGAATATCGTCAGCAGCCGTTGCTAGATTAAGTTTTGCAGGTTGGGGTGAAAAAAATTGGTAAAGTTGGACTGTAAGCGCGATATCCATGATAAGATAGCTCCAGAATTTAATTAATATTTTTAAAAAGCGTACCCAATTTCTAACGGCTGGGTGCGCTTTTACATGTCTCCATTATCTTACCACCAATGCAATAAACATAATTGTAAAATTTTGTAACGAAATCACGTTTTTTCCCTGAAAGAGCTGTATGCAACATTTAATACATAAACTGATAAAACGTAGATGCTGAAAATGTGCATACTAACTTATGCGTGAGAAATTAACTAATTTTGTTTACATATCCACCTGCATAATCAATCACACACATTTGTCTGTAGGTTGAGTGAATACCAAAAGCAACTCCCGCTAATTTGAATTTGGGGTTATATATATTAGTTCTGTGACCTCGGTCGGGCACTCCATCATCAATAATTAATTGCATCACAATATCTTGGGCAGTGGGAGAACCGTAACTGATATTCTCTCCAGCTATAACTTGCCAGTTACCGTAACGTTGCATCCGTTCAAAAGGATTACTGCCATCACTTCCTGTATGACCAGTTATACCTTTGGCGCCTTGGTCTTTAACATGGTCGCGCGCAGCAAGTGACAAACCTTTAGATACACTCAAAGCAGGAACAGGAGAAACTTTTTTAAGATATTGAATAGCCTCATCAACAGCTTTAACTCCCTCTGTTGTTTGTAAGTAAAGATTGGATGATAATTTAACTCGTTTACCTTCAAAGCCCTTTTTATAGTTTTCTAACACGGTTACATAAGCACCTGGGTTAGTGCGAGCTTTGTTCATTTCTACAATGACTTGTTGTTCCAAACGTGATAAGTCACTTTCATTGACCGGAACACCAGGGTCACTAGGTTGTATAGATATAGGAAAATCAGGTTGTAGCACAATTTGACACGAAGAAAAAAGTAAGCTGATAGGGGTAAATACCCAAGGGAGTATCCGACGCATTGGTGTTATCTGGGAACTCAATACATGTATTCTAGATAAATTCACTCTGTGACATCTTGTACAATTGTTTATTAGCTACAAGTGCAAGCTATAAATTTCCGAATATCTCTAATGCGAACCTAAGTACTAATGCGTCATGGCGCCTGTTAGCGGATTTCTATTCCATGAAAAAGTTGGTTCAGCTTCACAGTAGCTCTATTTTGCTTCCCAAGGCATAGGAAAATTAGGCACTGTAAAACGAATCGAAAATCGTCCCCAAGTGTTGCTTAATTTAGGGACTTCCAAAAATTTAATTCTCCATAAAAGTGGAATGGGCATCCTTGCCCGTTCAAACTGTAGGCGGGCAAGGATGCCCACCCCACAAGAAATTTTTGGGTATTTTTTTAGTTGGAAGTCTCTTACCAGAACTATCTTCTCGCCCTGTATCGCATTTAACATTAGATTTGCCAATCCAGTAGCCGTGATAAACTCCACGATGATTGAATACTCCAGCTAGTCCCTCAATGAAAATGGCGCCTGCGGGATAACTCCAAATAGGTGTTTTACCTCTATCACTTTGGTAAATGACATTAGTACTAAAGTTTATAAAGTTCCTTCTGTAGCTTTTTTAACTGCTTCTGCGGCAATTGAAGCAACCTCCGCCATTCGAGCGGCTTCTTCGTAAGCTTTTCTTGCAACTTCCGCAACTCTCACTGCCTCTGCTTGTTCGTAAGCTTTTCTTGTTTCTTGTAAAACTCTTATTATCTCTACTTCTTCTTCTATAATAATTCTTGTTTTCTGTACAACTGTAGCCGCTTGTGCTTCTGCGGCAATTCTTATTTCCTCAGCCATGAGAGCTGCTTTTTCTGCTATTCTTACTGCTTCAAAAGCTGCATTTCTTGTTACCTCAGCAACTCGAAGTTGCTCAACTGTACCACCAAATAGATGTTGCATTGCTTGTTCTACATCTTGAAGCGGATAGATAATTTTAAGAATTTCTTCTATTACTTTGGTGCCTTGAGCATAAGTATTTTTTAGCATCTTTCCTGTATCAGTCGCGCTCATTCCAACCTCTTGAGAAGCTTTGGCTGTTATAACACTATCCATCGTTGTCAGAGAAAGCTCTATTAAATCGTAAGGAATATGTTCTAAACAAGATATATATTTTGTTAACTTAGCGCGCGTTGCTCCAGATGCTTTTTGCCGTAGCCAATTTGAAATTACCCACTTCATTGTAGGGTCAATTTCAAGAAACAGAAACTCGTATATTCGCTTTAAACCTTCTTCCGAATCTTCAAGCGCATTACTTAATTCTTCTAATTTTATCATCAATGAACTATTCCGGAGCCGATGCTTAATACCTTCAACTCCACCTAGTACAACCGCATTGCATGGAGTATTTGGAACTTGACTATTCCCTAAAACTGCATCATCAGGTTTTGGCTTATACATAGACATAAGTTTTTTAACCGTTTTGCTCTTACTACTTTCTCATAAACGGTTTTATCCAAATTAGACATTATATTTACAAAAATTTACTTTTCTGGGAAATAAGAACAGGTGTTAAAGAATGCAGGAAGTTATCGGTTTTGACGATAACCTCGCTTACACGCTTGCGCCTTTTTTAGTTGATATCAATATTTATTTATCTTTAAATCCACCAGCATAAGTGATTACACACATTTTGCCGTATTTAGCATGATTTCCAAACGCAACCCCAGAAACTTTAAAATTAGGGTTAAAGATATTTGTGCGATGTCCTCTATCTGGCACACCATCATCGATAACTAGCTGCATAACGATATCTTGGGCAGTGGCAGGCCCGTAGCTGATATTCTCAGCAGCGGTAGTTTGCCACTTGCCATATTTACTAATACGAGAAAAAGGACTACTACCGTTGCTACCCTTATGACCTGTTGAACCTTTAGGTCCCTGGTCTTTTACATGGTCTTTGGCGCCAAGCGACATTCCTCTTGAAGCAGATAAGGCGCCTATTGGACGTTGTGACTTTAAAAATGCAATTGCTTCGTCAACTGCCCTTGTTCCTTCTTGAGTTCGCAAAAATGAATTATTTCCAATTCTGACATTATTACCTTGGAAGCGTTTGCGGTAATTTTCGAGGATTGGAAGGTAAGATTTAGGGTTTGTGCGTATCTTGTTTGTTTCTGCGATAACCTGTGATTCAATTGATGAGAGGTAGTTAGCGCTTGCTACTAAAGTTGGGCTAGCAAGTTGATTAGCTTTGACGTTAACAGGCGCCTCTCTTAATGTAGACTTAGCTTCAGATGAATCAGATTGTAACAACTGTGGAACACTTGTAAATATTAAAGCAATGGGAAAAAACATCCAAAACTTTGACCGATGCATCATATAACCTCTCAAAAGTACTTGCACTGATTTATTTAGATACAAGCTCTTGACTGTGTATATAGGGTAATTGTTTCTTGAAAGTTCCTATTTATAAACTTTAAACTTAGCTTCATCCAAACTAAGAATGTAAGTAATATTACATACAATGATTCAAAAGGCAACAATAGTTAGGATTAAACATATTTTTATAGTGTGCATGTCAAACTAAATCTGGTTCGATATATATGAGGAGAGATAAATATGCTTGCTTCAACAATGGATTTGCTCTTAACCGCGCGCAGGAACGTTTATGCAATCGGCGCCTTCAATATATATAATCTGGAAGGGGTCAAAGCAGTAGTGCAAGCAGCCGAAACTCTCTCAAGTCCTGCCATGCTACAAATTCACCCTGGTTCACTCAAATTTGGTGGAACAGCGTTAGTGTCACTTTGCATGGAAGCAGCACGCACATCAAAAGTACCAATTTCAGTACATCTAGACCACAGTACATCAACAAGTGCTATTCAACAAGCTTTAAATGCTGGGATGACCTCAGTAATGGCGGATGGTTCACCTTTACCATATAGTGAGAATTTGAGTTTTACTAAGCAAATGACTCAGTTGGCACACTCAAAAGGCGCCGCAGTCGAAGCCGAAATTGGTAGAATTAGCGGTAGTGAAGACGGTCTTACAGTTGAAGAGAAAGAAGCTTTAATGACCGACCCCGACCAAGCAGTTGAATTTGTTGCAGCGACAAAAGTTGACTTTTTAGCAGTAACTATTGGTAATGTACATGGAGAGTATAAGAGCAAACCAAGACTTGATTTTCCTAGATTAGCTCGTATCCGCAAAAATATAGATATTCCCTTAGTATTGCACGGCGCCTCTGGTTTACCACCAGAGATGATAAGTAAATCAATAGAACTAGGTGTATGTAAATTTAACGTCAATACAGAAGTACGACAGGCATATGTACAAAATTTGAAACAAGATTTAAGTAGTTCTAAAAGTCCTGATTTGGTAGACTTGATGCAAAATGCAATTGGCGCCATGCAATCTGTGATAAGTGAGAAAATACAGCTTTTTGGGTCTGCGGGTAAAGCTCATTTGCATGAGTCACCTTATGCGAGTATGTTAGCTGGGCAACGGACATAACGGATGTTCAAGAAATATTTGGATTTTTCCGTAACTGCTAAAACTCTGCTGTATCCATATTTATAATAAAGCGCGGCACAACTAACTTATAAAACGGTGCCATTTTCAATGTGTATTCAATATGTATTTAAAAACTTTTAATAAAATCGCTTGGATGTTAGTTTGAGCTTTTTTGTGGGAAATATGAATGTAGCTACTTATATAAAGTGTAGCTAAAACCAAAACTTTATTTTCCCACAAATCAAGAATTATGCCCAAGCGTAAATTTTACGGTTCCCGTAGAAACACCCAAGTGACTTTAGAACCAGAACTCGCCATTGCGATTATTGGGATTACCTCATCTATAGCAGATGGGGATGGACTGGGACACAAGGAAGACTATGTTCTCGGTGAAATGCTGTGCAGTATGGCCGGGTTTGAGGAATATTCAGAACAAGACTACGTAGAATTGTATAATCGTGCTGTTGAAATCCTTCAACAAGAAGGAATCGATGAAGCATTCAATCTAGCTATCGCTTGTTTGCCAAATCAAGATTATAAAGAAGCTGCGTATGTCACTGCTTTAGTTGTAATAGCTTGTGATGGCGATGTTCCTGATGAAGAGGCAGAGTTTCTTGCAAATCTTCAAGACGCTTTGAATATATCGAACAAACGCGCAGAAGAAATATTTGAAGAGGTTTATGGTGAGGAAGAAGAGGAAGAGGAAACAGAAAGACAGCGGAAGCACAAGCGCAGAGGGAAGAAAGGCAGAAGGTAAACTTTTTATTTTTAATTCTTTAAATCGTTACGCTCCTACCAAATCTATTGCTCCGGGGATGTGTTTCTTAGGAGCTAACCCTTATTAACAAGTTAGAGGGGTTTAATTCCCCATCCGCTCGACTGTTGCGCGTTTTGCGTTGGGGTCGCGCATCCCCCTTTAAACCAGTAGCACCAAATATAAGCTATTTCAAGCCCGATAATGCTTTTGTTCTATTAACTGTTAACCAGTAGTACCATTTTAAGTCATTTGCTCAATCTTTAATTCTTATGTACTATTAAACGATGTTAACCAGTAGTACGAGTCTGGCGGCAGTAAAATGATTCTGCCTAGAGTACTACTGGTTTAGAATTAATCTGCATTGGTGCAAATCGAGGCTAGGTGTACAGCATAAGAGCGGGTCAAAGGTGGCAAAATAGCCATAAGCAAGCGTGCATTGAAAGAGAAGCGTTTCCTAAACTCTGGGAAATGCCAGATGTAACGAGAATCAGTAATTTTGTATCGAGAGTTCCAAGCTTCTATATCTTTAATATTTTTGATTCCCCATTGGAATTTTGCAGAAGTGTGTTTTACAGCTTCGTAGCTTCTGCGGTTTTTGATAATAAATGGTGAAGCAGCGTCAAATACTAAGTATGAACCAGGAAAGTTCTCAGCTAAGATTTTCAAAAGTGTTTTTACTTGTTCCTCTGTAAAGTAAAGTAATACCCCCTCAGCAATAAATAATTTTGGTGAATTTGGGCAATTTTGTTTGACCTGATTTATCCATTCTGGTTCTAGTACTGAAGCACTAATGAAATGTCGGCGCCTGCTTTCTTCAAAGAAATGTTTTCTGACAGCTATTGCATCAGGTAAATCTAAATCAAACCAATACAATTGTCCGTTATCAAGTCGCTCAAATCGAGTATCTAAACCGGCGCCAATTTCCACAATTGTAGCTTGTGGATTTTGTTGAATAAAATGTTGTGTCAATTCGTCAATGGCTTTACCTCGAATGCACATCATTACCTGGGTGCTTTTCGCTGCTTTAAACTTGTCGAAATCATAATCTAGTTGAGAAACTATTTCTTTGGCTTTTGCATCATACAATATCGGTTCTGGCTGACTTGCTTCTACCGCGCGCGACCACAGGGGGATTAATAAAGTTTCTTGAACTATTCCCAAATTTACTGTTTGTTTATTCATAATTGTTAAATATTCCATGAAATCCCAAGGGAATTACACTCGGTAATCCTAATTTACAAACAGGTTCATCATTTAGATGTTCGCTGTCGAAAATCCATACTTCGCTTGTGTGGATATTGCCATTATAAACTATCGTTAAAAGCCATCCTGATTGCGGATTCATGGGATATGCTACGTAGGTAGGTTCTAAAGGATAACGATTCTCTCCTAAGTCGGCAATTGTCAAAGAATCGCTTTTGTAATCAATACGCGCGATAGCATTAAAAAATTCTTCTGTCGTATTTGTTCCTTTCCCAAATCCCAAAAAATAAGTGTATCGCCATTTCTGTCCAATTTCTAACGGTGGTACCATTGGAAATTCCGCTAAATGATTATATCCTTTTTCAACTGCCTTTACCTTGCCTGTTTTAGGATTCAAAATTAACTGCCATAATCCTGATTTTGTTGGTGTTTTTAGTTCTCCAGTTGGTAATTCTTTCAGACGTTGATTGATATTAAAGTCTTCGTAGCCAGCGAAATCTATCATTACCATACCGTTTTCATCTACATAGCCATTACCAAAGTGCCAAAGAAAAAAGCCTTCAGTCTCACTACGGCTAACTAGAGATAAGGTTTGTTTGTCAAATACCAAAATTTGTGTTCCTGAATTTGGTTCCCAGGTCATGGAGTTACCATAACTACGCAATCCTAAACCAACAGGTAATCCGTGTACTTTAACTGGAGGAATGAGAAATATAAGATATTGCCCAGCTAACACGAAATCATGTACTAAAGGAAGCCAATCGAGAGGAAATGCTTTTGATACCAATATTTTACCAGTAGAGTCAGATTTATAAAGATTCAAACGACCTTTAAATTTACCAGTAATGCCAAAATTAAAAATCTCTCCGGTTTGAGGGTCGCGTTTAGGATGTGCAGAATAAGTTAAACCCCCTTTTAAGGCGCCTAAATTATCTATACCTCTTGTTTCCAGTGTCTCTAAATCAAGTGCATGGGGTTTACCACCCTCCCACAAAGCCAAAAGTTTATCGGGTAAAGCGATAACAGCAGTGTTAGCGACGTTTTTTAGGGGTCTTAAGAAATGATTCCAGAATCGTCCAGGTGCAATCATTCCATAATTGCCATACAAAAGTTTGCCTGCTGCGACTTCATGTTGATATCCCTTGGTTTGTACGTAGCGGTATAAACCAGTGGCGCCATCATCACCAAAATGAACTCTAAGAATTGCACCATCGCCATCAAACCAGTGTCCTACCTGGATACCACCACGAGAGAGGCGCCCTGGTCCAATGCGATAAAGTGTACCCCGTAAGCCCAAAGGTATTTTGCCTTCCAAAACTGGCAAAGGTGTGGGGGGAAATTCTTCACCTGGTTCGGTAATCGCCTGCTTCCAAGCTCTATATGTATTTTTTGACTCTTTTTCTAACTTAGTTTCGGAATCTAAAAATGCTGAGTTTTGTACCATAAATCTTAAAAATTTAAATAACTATGAAACTTGTTATTAAATGCCCTCTATTGGGAATCTTAAGTCTATAAAGATACTAATGTTTCAGTAATATCCACAAAATATTATGAAGATTTTGATAATTGGTAGCGGATTAGGTGGTTTATCTGCTGCGATTCGGCTACAGACACAAGGACACCAAGTTACTCTGGTAGAAAAGCATAACAAACCTGGTGGTCGTGCTTATGTGTACCAACAAGATGGTTTTACCTTTGATGCGGGTCCAACAATCATTACAGCACCTTACCTTATTGATGAATTATTTCAAATCAATGGGAGAAGAATAGAAGATTATGTGCAACTAGTTCGACTCGACCCTTTTTACAACATTCGTTTTAGTGATGGGTCAGTTTTTCACCTTACTGGCAACCGTGAATATATTTTGCAGCAGATTCGCGAGTTTAATTCCCAAGATATTCAAGGTTATTATCGGTTTGAGCAAGCTTTGGAGAAAATTTTCAAAAAAGTTATGCCACTGATGGAACAACCATTGAACAATTTTTGCGAATTGATAAAATTTGCTCCTAACATAATCGGCTTACAGCCTTTCAAATCGGTTGCTAGCTTCGTTAATCAATATTTTCAAGATGAACGACTACAACAAGTATTTAGTTTTCATCCCCTTTGGATAGGTAGTAATCCCTTTACGACTTCTTCAATCTTTACCACAATTCAAGAATTGGAAAGAAAGTTTGGTGTATGGTTTGCAATGGGAGGAACAGGAGCCTTAGTTAATGCTTTAGTGAAACTTTTTTGTGAACTTGGGGGTAAGTTATTACTCAATACACCAGTAGCTGAAATTGCCATGAATTATAAAACTGGTTATGCTACAGGCGCCATTTTAGCGAATGGTAAATATTTACCATCTGATATAGTCGTAAGTAATGCTGATGTCGCCTTTACTTATATGAATTTAGTGCCAGCAAAGTTTCGACATCATTATACTCTTGGTAAATTTGAACGAATGCGCCATTCAATGTCTGTGTTTGTTATTTACTTTGGTACAAATCGCCGTTATCAGCACATGGCGCATCATGAAATGCTGATGGCGCCATCCTATCACAACTTCATGCAAGACATCTTTGAACGTAAGCATTTATCTTCATATTTTTGTTTGTACTTACATCGTCCTACTGCTACCGATGCGTCATTAGCACCCGCTGGATGTGAGTCATGGTATGCTCTAGTTCCCGTGCCAAACTTAAGTGGACAAACAAACTGGGAAATAGGCGCCCAGCAATATCGGGATAAAGTAATTCAGTACCTTGAACGCTGTTATTTACCAGATTTATCAAAACATATAGTTACCGAGCATAGCGTTAATCCTTTATATTTCCGCGACACACTCAACAGTTACCAAGGAAGTGCTTTTGGAATGGAATCAACTTTTACACAGTCTGGTTGGTTTCGTCCGCATCATCAAAGTGAAGATATTCGTAACCTATATTTTGTAGGCGCCGGAACCCATCCAGGTGCAGGACTGCCTAGTGTGATAACTTCCGGCAAAATTGTCGCGCGAATGATTGGCAAAGCTTAACGGGCGCCAATCGTTAAACCCAAATATTATCATCTTTATAAACTATGAATTCTCAACTATCAATATCGGATATTATTCGCAAACAACGCAAATTTTTTCAAACCGGTGCAACTAAAGGTTTAGCTTTTCGTCTTGCCCAACTAAAAAACCTCAAGCAAGCAATACTTCAACACCAAACAGATATTGTACAAGCTTTGTTAGTAGATTTAAATAGGGCAGAAGTTGAGACTTATGCGACAGAAATACTCTTGATACTGGGCGAAATTGATTATGCAATTAAAAATCTTAAAAAATGGATGCAGCCGGAAAAATTAGCAACTAATCTTCAACAGTTCCCTGCCTCAGCACGCATTTACCCAGAACCACTCGGAATAGCTTTAATAATTGGACCTTGGAATTATCCATTTCAGCTAACTTTGTCACCATTGATAGGAGCAATCGCAGCGGGTAATTGTGTCATCATAAAACCATCAGAATTAGCCAATAATAGCTCTAAAGTCATAGCCGAAATTATCACTAAATATTTTGCTAAAGAATATATTACTGTAGTAGAAGGAGGTGTAGAAACTAGCCAACTACTACTAGCAGAAAAATTTGACCATATATTCTTTACTGGTGGGACAGTCATTGGTAAAATTGTTATGGCAGCAGCCGCAAAACATTTAACACCAGTAACTTTAGAATTGGGCGGAAAAAGTCCTTGTATTGTAGATGCTGACATCAAAATTGAATGCACCGCTCAACGTATCGTATGGGGTAAGTTTCTCAATGCTGGACAAACTTGTGTGGCGCCTGATTATTTGTTAGTCAATAAAAACATCAAACCTCAGTTGTTAACTGCTATTCAAAAAAGTATCAAAGAATTTTATGGCGATAATCCAGCAAAAAGTCTTGATTATGGCAGAATCATCAATCAAAAACATTTTGACAGACTAATTCAATTTTTGCAAGATGGTAATATTTGTATAGGTGGAGAAAGCAACAAGAACGAATGTTATATTGCTCCCACTGTAATAGATAATATTACCTTAACTTCGGCAGTCATGCAATCAGAAATTTTTGGACCCATCCTGCCAATAATTGAATATGGTGATATCAACGAAGCTATAACCATAATCAACTCTCAACCAAAACCCTTAGCTATATATCTATTTTCTCAAAATAAACAATTGCAACAGCGAATTTTACAAAACACATCATCCGGAGGAGTTTGTATAAATGATACAGTAATGCAAGCTGCTGCTTCTGGATTACCATTTGGTGGTGTCGGTGATAGCGGTATCGGTCGCTATCATGGTAAAACTAGTTTTGAAACTTTTTCCCATTACAAAACCGTGCTGCAAAGGTCTTTTTTATTTGATATAAAGCTACGATATGCTCCCTACAAAGGAAAATTGCAATGGCTGAAGCGAATTGTTGGTTCAAATACTTAGTTTAAAAGAATGTTTGAGCAGTATTAAATTTAGCTAAAATCTTAGTAAATCCCCCCTAACCCCCCTTAATAAGGGGGGAAAAAAAAGGCTTTTAGCCACCCCTTATTAAGGGGGAAAAAGAGGAGAGGCTTTTAGCCACCCCTTATTAAGGGGGAAAAAGAGGAGAGGTTTTTAGCCCCCCTTATTAAGGGGGGTAGGGGGGATTAAACCAAGAATTTCGCATTAAATAAAACTTTTTAAATTTCCTCTAAGCAGAATAGATAATTTATGCGACTTTAATAATTAATTTACCTATTTTGTTTGCATTAAAAAGTTTGAGAATTTCCTTTGGCGCCTTCTCTAAACCTTCAACTATTTCATACTCCTGTTTTATTTTCCCTAATTTCATCCACTCTCCAATATCCTTAATTGCCTCATGCCAACGATTATGATAATCACTAACAATAAATCCTTGTATCCGTAAACGCTTCATTAAAATCAAACCAAAGTTTAATGGCCCTGGTACTGGTTCGGTAGAGTTATAAGTTGAGATTAAACCACATAGAGGAATACGCGCGAACAGATTTAGATGCAACATCACTGTATCTAAGATTGTACCGCCGACATTATCAAAGTATATATCAACACCATTTGGACAAGCATTTGCTAACGCGGTGTTTAAGTCGGTAGTTTTATAATTAATTGCTGCGTCAAAGCCAACAGAAGTTAACCATTGACATTTCTCATCGGAACTAGTAATTCCAACTACACGGCAGCCTTTAATTTTAGCAATTTGTCCGACAACTGAACCAACGGCGCCTGCCGCTGCTGAAACTACAACGGTTTCTCCTGGTTTTGGTTGTCCTATATCTAGCAAACCGAAATAAGCTGTTACACCAGTCACACCTAGTAGACCCACCGCAGCAAATAATGGGTCAGGTAAAGGTGGGTTAATTTTAGTTACAAAGTTTGCTTGGTTCTCTTTTAACAATGCATAGTCTTGCCAACCTAAAAGTCCTGTGACTATATCTCCTGATTTAAGGAACGGATTTTTAGATTCTTCCACAACTCCAATTGCCACACCCCGCATTACTTCACCTAACTCGACTGGGGGCATATACTGTACCATGTCGCTCATCCAAATGCGGTTAGTAGGGTCGAGCGACAAATATAAATTTCTTACCAGTGCTTCACCTGGGTTGGGAGTTGGCACAGGCGCCTCTTTATACTCAAAATCACTTTCTTTGATATCTCCAATTGGACGAGAAAGCAGGAGAAATTGCCGATTTACTCTTGATGTGTTTTCTACATTAGTACTCATGTTGCTCCCTAAAGATAACGCGCGCTCCAATTCAAAGCATACATCTTGAACTCATATAGAGGGCATTTCATCCAAAAGAGTTGTTGGTGGTTTTAAAGTCTTGAATGCAGTACTACTGGTTTACGCTAACCAGTAGTACCAAAATAAGGCATTTCAAGTCAGATAATGCTTTTGTTCTATAGGTGAGTAAAAGATGCATAAGTTGATTTTTTGCCACGTGAATAAAAAAGGAAGTATTGCAAATAAATTACTATCATGGCAGAAAAAACAGTATCGAATCATCATGATTCCTGTGGGCAATTCGAGCAAAAGCCAACCGAGCTAATAATTGTACGTTCATTACCAGAAACGCTCTCGAAACAATCTTTACCCAATTTTGTTGGTATTTGTAAAAGCACAGTGGGCGCCCAAGGGATTGCAATGTATTTAACGATAATTCCTCCAGGTGGAATTGCCGAACCACACTACCATCCAGAGCATGAAACAGCAATTTACCTGCTACTGGGTCAAGTTGAAGTCCGTTATGGTGAGGGACTCAAGCAAAGCCAAGTGTGTGAAGCTGGGGATTTTATTTTCACTCCTCCAGGTGTTCCGCATCAGCCTATAAATTTGAGTACAACAGAACCCGTATATGTACTAGCTGCTCGTAATGACCCAGACGAAGAGGAGAAAGTTGTACCCTACGACCCAATGCTCTTAAAGAGCGTGAGCGAATAAAGTCAGAAATGCACCACGACCCGTAGCACATAAAAATCGTAGGGTGTGTGACGCTATAAAAGAATATCGTTGCAGCAGGTTTGATTTATTTAATTGCTACTGGCAAACCTGGTTTTACCCTCACAGATGGATGAATTCCGCATACAACCAAACGAGAGCAAATCTACGACACTGGAAAACAGCAACTCTCGCGTATACTGGGTTTGAGCGTTTGTTTCAAATATTTGATTGATTTTTTCCGGCGCCAACACTTGTTCCATCAATCCTCGAACCATGACACTAATTGGACTTTCTTCCACAAATCGCTCAAAAATTGCGCCCAGCATAAAACTAGCCCTTGCTAAAGTTGTCCGAGGCGCCCGCGTAGCGGGCGCTGTGGATAATTATCTCACGAAAGGAATATGTGCAACTTTTGCCACCTTGACAGGGCTAGGTGGGCACTGCCCACCATACAAATGTAAACGTCTGTATGTTGCAAAAAATCCTTTTTCACCTAATTCGACGCAATATAATTTGAAAAGTAAGCGCCGTACCTCTCTCTGTGAACTCTGTGTCTCTGTGGTAAGTAAAATAATTTTACTGCACAGGCTAGAAGCCTATGCTACAAGAGGGGTAAATTATTGATTTGTAATAAGTCTAAGCCTTGCTCAAATATTTCATCAATTGGTAGCATTTTCCCATCTTTGGTCATAAATTTGTGGTCTGAAGTTGCTTTAATAATGGCGCCATTTTCCAATTCATATTCATTAACGGATTGGCGCCCGCGATTATGGAATTGAGCGATAGGTTGTGTATAAACAATTCCATTACTATCAACGGTAAACACAGAACATTCAATTTGTTTCTCTACAATTTCACCGATTTTCAAAAACCCATATTCCACAGTTAATATTTCTGTGTCATAACTCAAGCAATATTCGGCAAATTTTAACATATCTTCAAATAGCTTTTCGGCTACTTGCTTTTTCACACCGTTCATTGTTGAACCATCAATGAACTTTTCGCGCTGTTTCTGCATTTCAGAAACTTTCTTTTTACCCATCGCGCGACGCAGTAAGTCTGCTTGACCTAGCGTATATCCTGCCATGTCTTGGGCAATTTTCATGATTTGCTCTTGGTATACCATAATACCGTAAGTTTCATCAAGAATTGGTTCTAAAACCTGACTTTCGTAGTCTATTTCCTCACGTCCGTGTTTACGGTCGATAAAATGAGGAATTAAGCCAGCGTCTAATGGTCCGGGTCTGTATAATGCCAAGATAGATGAAATATCTTCTATATTAGATGGTTTTAAATCGCGAACTATTTGCTTCATTCCAGACGATTCTAGCTGAAAAATTCCTTCTAGCTCACCTGACTCCAATAATTCAAACGTTTTTTTAACGTCATTGGGTAATCTGGCATTTTCTCCACCTTTGGCAAGTATTCTTTGAGCTTTACGTTCTAAACTGGTAATTTCATATGGGTCAAGCTTACAGTTATGATTTTGCTGTATTAAATCTAGGGCGTTTTGAATCATGGTAAGATTCTTCAACCCTAAAAAGTCCATCTTCAATAACCCAATCGAATCTAAGTCTTCCATGTAATACTGGGTTATCACCGAACCATCGTTGTTACGTTGTAATGGTACAATTTCATCTAACGGTTCGGCAGATATTACCACACCCGCAGCGTGTACACCAAAGGTTTTATTTGTTCCTTCAATACGTATTGCCATATCAAGCCAATGCTTGACTCTAGGGTCATTATCATATTTTTCTTTAAAATCTGGTGATGGGGTATCGTCGGCAATCATTTTTGCAAGGGGTGTTGGTTTGCCACGCGATACTGGGATTAATTTTGCCATTTTATCAGATTCCCCATAAGGAATATTCAATACTCTGGCAACGTCTTTTAATACCGACTTTGATGTGAGACGGTTAAAAGTGATAATTTGAGCTACCCTGTCGGCGCCATACTTACTAGTAACATATTCAATAACTGCATCACGCTTAGAGATACAGAAATCTGTATCGATATCAGGCATTGACTTCCGTTCAGGATTTAGAAAACGCTCGAATAATAACCCGTGGTGTACAGGGTCAATATTAGTAATCCCCATTGAGAACGCAACTAATGAACCTGCTGCTGAACCTCTACCTGGACCTACAGCTATATTATTATCTCTAGCAAACTTAATATAATCCCAAACAATTAAAAAGTATCCAGAGAATCCCATCTGCTGAATCATTTTTAACTCATATTCCATTCGCTCTCTATAAGCAACGTCTAATTCGCTTCTACTTCTACACCGTTGCTTTTCGAGTATTCCCTGCCAAGCAACCTCCTCTACGAATGTATCGGTTGTATGTCCTGCTGGAATTGGATAATGAGGAATTCTCGGTTCACCAAGAATGTCGTATTGCTCAACTTTATCAGCAACTTCTTCGGTATTACTTACTGCTTCTGCAATAACATCATCAGGTAAATGGTCACGAAATAATTGCCGCATTTCGTCAGCAGACTTTAAGTACTCAGTTCCGCTATACCGCATCCGGTTTTCTTCGACAATTAATTTACCCGTTTGAATACACAGTAATGCGTCGTGTGCTTCTACATCAAAACAAGAAATAAAGTGCGAGTCATTTGTTGCAACAATTTTTATACCAAGCTCGCGCGCAATTCTAACAATTTCAACGTTGACAATTCTATCTTCTTGTGAGCCGTGGTCTTGAATTTCTAAGTAAAAATCATCCCCAAATACATCTTTATACCATTGTGCGACTTTGCGCGCGGCATCTGGTCTATTACTCATAATCGCTTGCGGTATTTCTCCACCCAAACAAGCGCTAGTCACTATCAAATCTTCGTGATACTTCTGTAATAATTCTTTATTTATACAAGGACGCGAAAAAATACCCTTACCTTGAACACCCTCAAGGTGCGATATCGATGTTAATTTAACTAAATTTTTATAACCCTTTGTACTTTTGGCTAAAACTACTTGGTGATACTTCGGGCGCCGCTCCTGTTTTGTGATATCACCGTTAATAATATACATCTCATTGCCAATTATTGGCTTGATGGTCTTACCCCGGCAAATCTTAATCAACTCTACTGCACCATACATCACACCGTGGTCGGTCAGGGCAATTGCCTTCATCCCTAACTCAATAGCACGGTCTATCAATTCTGGCAACTGACTGGCGCCGTCTAATAAGCTGTAATCACTATGAATATGTAGAGGTACGAAAGACATAGCTTTTTATAAAATAATTAATATCAGGTCATAATTATATGCCCACGCGACTCCATTGCTTCAATTTTGTAATTAAAAAAAGTAAAACTTTTGTACCATTTAATATACAATTCGTATCGTTTTGCAACGGATACAACAGATGTAACGGATAAATTATTAGTTACAAACGCTCCAAAGTAGTGCGACTAGAAATAAACAAATTGTGGAAGCTTAAAATAATTTAAACAAATTCCCGACTTTTTTTAATGAGTCGGGAATCTGAAAGTATAGCTATATATATACGTGTCACAACTAAAATAAAAATATTGCACCCGTAATAATACCTATATTAATACTGCCCCTTAGCATCGCAATGTTTCTCCCAACATCGCTGCAAAAGCTCTACTCGGTAAATATGAGCAAACCTTCTGGGATTGAGTATAGGAGACTTTTCAGCAAGCAAAGGCTGGTTTAAATACTGCCAAAGCGGGAATCTTATGTTGATTTGTTCTGGAGTCATATCAAAAGTAAGCAGGATGGTGTAAAAGTGTTCTACAGTGTTCGATTTGTAATTATGAATACCTAACACTGAATATACAAGTCAAACATTACACATTCTGCCTATGATTGTCTTTGTGGCAATTGCGGAATATTTAAATTTGTACGTAGACAGATGTTACATGTAGAGACGTTACATGTAACGTCTCTACTGGGGTGGTGTAAATAAACCTGATTTTTTGGGAATACTAAGGATAATGAATTAGGTTTACCTTTCAATAAGAAAAATATTTCCTCATTACAACCGTTATGGGTAGTAAGCAATTTAATTCTTGGATGTTTGATTTGGCACTCTGAAGCGATAGCTGAAATTTTTCCAGATAGTACTTTGCCTGTAAAGGCGCCTGCTAATAGTACGCAATTACCGAATACCCCTGAACTGTTACAAAATTACTAGGTTGCATTGATTCATAAAACCTAGGACGGGAGCAAAGAACCGGGTTTCTAAGATTTTTGCTTTCGTCCTAAAACCAACACCCCGCATCAATAAATGTAGAGAAGCGTTTACGGAGTGTACCGCCGATAAATTTTCCTACGGAGAAGCAACGAAAAGCGCGTATCTCCTAACTTGCACCTTGAACTTATTGAGAATGAGAGAGCTTGTAATGCTTATTATTACGTAGGGTGGGCACCCTCCGGGTTCACCAGTTTGACGCGCACGGAAACCGAGACGCGCCAACTGGTTCACTGCCCACCTTACTTTGCTCTCGAAGGTACAAGATGTCAGGTATCTGATATTATAAACATTACATATTTGTCAAGGTCTTTTTGGCATTAATTAATCAGAACTCTTAAATTACTGTGTGAATATGCGATTCAATCGCATGTTATTTGCTGTTTCAAAAGGCGCCAATACATAAAGCTTGAATCGCATGACTTCATTAGAAGTCGAAGTAATGGAAACAAAGATTCTCTAATTTCAGAACAATGAACAAACAACGCATTCTCAAAGTCTTGGGAACAACTTGCTGTGCAATGCTGGGACTATCCTTTATTGTCGCAACTTCCCAACCAGCTAAAGCAGATTGGATGGAATGGGGAAAACAAGTAATAGAAGATAACTTCAACGCACTGAGAGGTAACACTGTCGGTCGAGTCTATGACCAAACCTTTATCGCAGAACTATCGCAAGAAGAAGTCAAACAATACAAAGACCGATGGGGAGGTGACTACACAGCAAAAATTAGCGACTGGTGCAACGACAAAGCATACCAAGCAGGATGGAGAAACCCTATTGGCAACCAAATTGTTTTTCTCAACACAACTTGGCGTGAAGAAAACGGTAAAGTAAACTGCTACGTTCGACACGCCGCAAAGTAATTTTGTACTTCCCATCAAACCTACCAATAATAGCCGATATATGAAACGTCTAAATGCGACAATTTAGACGTTTTTCTTTGTTCGTATTAAATTTAGTGGCGCCTTTAAGTCGATTTATAAAGTAAAATTCAAACTCTGTAGGTTGGGTGGAGCGTAGCGGGAACCCAACATATTGCCTACATCTTAGCGGTATTAGTAATCATAATTATTATAACAAATATAAAAAATTTAAGTATATTTCCGGAATCGGTCTTGAAAATGTTGAATACACTTTATGATTTAGTAAAGTATACTCAGTAATAACCGCAGTGTTCCCTTGCCAAGTCTCAAACCTCTGTCCCAATCAGAACTTTTAATTTAATAGCTATATGACGCTCTACCGCATTAAGTTATATTCATTACTGAAAGCAAGGGATGAACTAAATAATGTATCTGCTTATTTAAACAGCTACAAGGCTTTAATATGCAAAAAGTAAAAAATATTACAATAATTGCAAAAGATATGAGACTAAAACCAGTATTCGGAAACTTGCAGGAAATATTGCTTCCTCTTCAGACAATGTAAACTTGCACGAACATTTGTTTGGAGTTCAGGCGCCAGTTCAACAATAATTAAATATATCTAGCAAACGAAAATGCCAAAAAAACGTATCCTCATTCTTGCAGCGAACCCGAAAGCAAGTCCCTATCTAGATTTACCTTCAGAAGTTGAAAAGATTAAAGAAGCACTAGAACGCGCGCACTTGGATGATAAATTTGAAATAATAGACCGTGCGTGTGTGACTCCTGAAAAACTTTCTTGGACTGTGCTAAAGGTTAAACCAGATATTGTTCACTTTTGTGGACATGGTTACGGCGATGAAGGTTTGCTACTAGAAGGTGCAACAGATCAAGGTCAATTAGTTAGCACAAAAGCTTTATCTGGATTATTTGAGTTATTTGCAGATAAGGTAGAATGTGTATTACTCAATGCCTGTTATGCAGAAGTACAAGCTGATGTTATCAAGCAACATATTAAGTATGTTGTAGGTATGAGTGAAGCAATTGGTGATAAGGCAGCGATAAAGTTCTCAGTTGGCTTTTATGATGCGCTCTATGACGGACAAGATTACGAATTTGCTTTTAAATATGCTTGTAATCGTATTTGTTTGGATGGAATAGACCAAGCGCATATTCCTGTTCTTAAAAAGAAACCTAACGGTAATGATATTGTTAACCTTTGGGTACATGGCTGGGTAAAACAAAATTATGATAATCCACCAACTGTTGAGCTTGACTGGACAGACTATTTTGATATAGATTCTCAACCTCGTTGCATTGCGAGCCAAGATACGTGGGATAATGTTCTAAAACCAAGTTTAATTAAAACAAGAAATGAATTAACTGAGGGACGTTCGGCACTAACTGTAAATATACAAGGGCGATTACCATTATCAGCAGCATTTGTTATTGGTAGTACTTTTCCTGATACCAGAGGTTACAATTTACAGGTAGAGCAACGAAGTCAATCGAAAAATAGCGCATGGTGGCGTTCAGACGCAAGCCCTTCGGATGTTAAATTTAAGGTTATTAAGGAAGAAGGAGAAGTTGGAGAGCATCTTTTATTTGGTATTGGTATTACAGGTGATGGTTTGAGAGATATTCAAAAACTACATAAATCACCAGTTGGTTTAGATAAGTTTGATTCGTTTGTTTATATTGAACCTGAGAACGGCGCCGGAGAACAAGCAATTAGTTCAGATGGGGATGCTCTAGCTTTGGTACTCCATGCCAAAGAGCTAATTCGCCAATATCGTCAAAAGTATGATGTAGGCTGCATACACTTAGTATTATTTGCGCCTCTTGGCTTTTGCTTACTTTTAGGTCAGCGCTTGCGAGTCATTGGTGAAGTAGTTACTTATGAGTTTATACCAGGTAAAAATTACCAACCCTCAGTTAAACTTTGTATTTAATAGATATTAAGAACCCTTGTAATTATTCATTCAAGGGTATAATTATTTTTTAGAATCCTCTTACTAATATCAAGATGCATCTGTCATACTTATTCAATCTAACTCAAAATTGGCTATTCCAAATTTCTATATTAGTCGCCCAAGCTACTCCATCTCCTACAGCGACACCTAAACCAGTTCCAACTCCTGGCGCCGATGTAGAGTTACTGAAAAGCCAAATTCAATTTTTACAAGATGCCAACACACGCTTAAATAATAGCTTTGGTAGCTTTATTAGTGCCATTAATCTATCTTTTGTGGCATTTGGAGTAATTTTTGCAGTTGCTGGCGCCGTAAGTGCGTATCTATTTAATCAAAGCCTGAAAGAAGCGCGGCAAATGGTACGGGAGGAAGTAGAAAGAAAGTTACAAGCATCTGTTAGTAAAGTAGTTGGGCAGCAAGTTGACAAGCTTAAACAAATTTTAGATAGAGAAGAAGTATTAGGGAATATATCTGTTGATTATATTCTTCCCCAAGACCAAGCGCTACTTAATGATGATTATCCAGAAGAGTATCTATTACTTGCCGAACGAGGCTTCAAAGCAACACGAATATTAGATGCTTCTAAGCGAATAAAAATATCTAGTAATGTTGCAGTATTAGATTTAGTAAACTACAAATTAGTAAGTGATTCAGAGAGAGGCAGTCTTAAAGAAGAAGAAATTGGTAAACTAGTAGAGAAAAGGGTAAGTGAAAAAATCAAAGATATTTTAAACGCACTTCCAAATAAAGCGGTTTTAGTAGTTTATATTCGACCAGGTAAACAACGAATAAATGCAATTGATGAGTTATCACAAAAAGTTAAATATTATGCTTCGGCAAATACACCCGTTAATTTAATGGGTACTATAGTTGATTCAGCTTATGTTGCCGATGCTTGGAATAAATGCTAGAAAGTTTTGTACAATATATAGAAGTCGCTTGTAAAAGGCGCCTGTGTATAAAATGTCGCACATTCCCCATAATCCTTGCAAAAGTTAGTAACACTATACTTTTCTTTACTCATACATCGAGATTTCTTTTCTTATAACTTGTAGAGAATTGTAACTTAAGATACCATTTGTGGGATAAGCAAAATGCTTCAAACCCTGATTCTCTCGTTCTATCCCACAAATCACTCTCTGTATATGACTTTGAGGCGCCTTGAAGTTGAGCTTATTGCCAATAATTATCAACTATTCATGGAAAATTTTGCATCCCACAAAAAAGTACTGTAGAATTATTACAGGGCAAGACTTTCAAAGACTGGCCTTTGAACTTCTTCGGAAGTTGAACTTATGGAAACAAAGTTCTCTTAAAGCTTGCAGTTGGTTTAAGCCGTGATACTTTGAACTTCTTCGGAAGTTGAACTTATGGAAACAATGGCAGTATTAGTAGGGTAGAAGTTGTAACCTGTCTGTCCTTTGAACTTCTTCGGAAGTTGAACTTATGGAAACTGGGGACAAAGAGCCATCACCAACATTAAGTTGGTTGTCTTTGAACTTCTTCGGAAGTTGAACTTATGGAAACTTAGCTTTTAATTGCATCTTGAAGATAACAGTTTTATCTTTGAACTTCTTCGGAAGTTGAACTTATGGAAACTCCAATGTGAATTGTTTTTGGTAAAGTGAATAGTAATTCTTTGAACTTCTTCGGAAGTTGAACTTATGGAAACTCTGGAGTAGAATCCGAATCACCCATTGTTAATACACTTTGAACTTCTTCGGAAGTTGAACTTATGGAAACACAATAAGGGAAGCAACAATGGAGGTACTGAGAATGCCACTTTGAACTTCTTCGGAAGTTGAACTTATGGAAACTACCTGTAAATGTACCATCAGAATGTTTAACTCCACCTCTTTGAACTTCTTCGGAAGTTGAACTTATGGAAACTAGTTGCCGCTTCCCGGCGCCATCGTTCCATCAGGTCTTTGAACTTTTCGGAAGTTTAACTTATGGAAACTTGCTTTCCAAATACTTCTCTTATTTCCACATAAATAACTTTGAGTTTATTCAGAAGTTTAACTAGTTGAAACAAAACTTGGAAAAACTCTATTCTTTGGCAATACTGCTCGGTTAAGAAAATTTGATAAGACCACAAACCTTGTAGAGACACTAGGAACATCGCGTCCCTATGTGCCAGGTATTAACGCAAAAAATCCTTAACCGAGAAGTATTGTATTCCTTGGGAACTAGCACGCTTCAGAATTTTTCAGAAGTTAAACTAATGCAAAAAAGCACCTAAATTAAAAATAGGTGCCCACACAGTAAATTAATACTTGTGCAATAAGTAGGTAGGCAAAAATAAACCAAACTATGTAAAGATATATAAATACGGAAAATGCATGTACCGAGGTAACAAAAAGTATGGGCGCCCGTTTAAGAGTATTTTTGACTCATGAGCAAGACCAAACCCTATTAAAGATAAGAACGGCAGACGTACCACGCAAGGTCAAAGACCGAGCGGCAATAATTAGGTTGAGCGCACATGGCTGGTATGTGGAGAATATAGCTGCTCACTTTAATTTGACTGTTCAAACTGTAAGAGATGTTCTGCACAAATGGGAAAAACAAGGGTTAGAAGGACTTTGGGAACAACCTGGTAGAGGAAGAAAACCAAAATGGAATGAAGATAACATAGTGTTTTTGGAAAAATGCCTTAGAGAAGAACCGCGTACATACAATAGTCTTCAACTAGCCCAAAAATTAGAACGTGAACATTCAATTAAGCTGAGTCCCGACAGAATAAGACGGGTACTCAAAAAAAGGGGGTCAATTGGAAGCGAACAAGGAAAAGTCACAAGGGAAAGCAAGACCCGGTAGTACGAGAGAATAAGCAAGCAGACTTAGATATGCTTGAACTTTCAGCAGGCGCCGGAGAAATAGATTTAAAATATTTAGACGAATCAGGCTTTTGTGCATGGAGTGAACCCAGCTATACATATTACTTTAAAGGTGAGCAAAAACGTGTGGAACAAACAGCACGTCGTGGTCGCAGGTTAAGCATTATTGGATTTTTACAACCATTAATAAGCTTTGTTTATGGGCTTGTAATTGGAGGTATTGACCGTTGGTCATATATCCAAATGATGGAGAGAGAAGCGCAGGAAGCACAAGAATTAGGACGCATGAGAGTAATCGTGCAAGATAATGGACCAGTACATAGATGTAGAGAAGTACAACAATTGTGGGCAAAGTGGGAGCAAATGGGTTTATATATGTTTTTCTTACCCAAATATTGCTCTGAAATGAACCCGATTGAGTTGGAATGGCAGCACTTAAAAAAAGACGAATTACGTGGGCAAAGTTTTGATGATGAATTAGACCTTGCTTATGCTGTGATTGATGGTATTGAAACTAGAGGAGAAAAAGGTAATTACAGTACACAACGTGTAAAATTTAACAAAAATAGCTCAGGTTAAGTTTTTGTTACATACCTATAAATTTTTCTGCCCACCT
This sequence comes from Calothrix sp. PCC 7716, assembly GCF_019977735.1. GTDB lineage: Bacteria > Cyanobacteriota > Cyanobacteriia > Cyanobacteriales > Nostocaceae > Dulcicalothrix. The sequence goes on from NZ_AP025018.1 coordinate 5,564,986, forward strand.
ACTTAGTATATTTCGCGTTTAGTTTTTGGTAATGATGCTTGATTATGGCATTGTACCAAAAACTAATAATGCTTGATTTTGCCGTCTTAATTTATCTAATTCTTTAGCATAGTTGAGTCTATGTTGATGGTCACAACCAAAAATTGTTACTACTTGATACTTTTGCTCTCTATAAGGAAAAATAGATTTTATCCAAACATAGGAAGGTGTTCCAAATGAACCACCGACGTTTTCATTGCCACCCCCTTTACCTACTCCTTTAAATCGCGTATTATTGTATAAAAAATCTAACGCTTCACCTTTAGCATTTCTTGTGCTGCCTTCTACACTCCAATTTTTAAATTGTTGCGGTTGTATTTGACTAGGAGACTTTACTAACCAAACTTGAGCATTTGTATCTAATACATCTTGTAAACGTTCTCCTGGTACACCAGGACTACTAATATAATTTCTGGTTGATGGTTGAATTTTTTGAAAAGCTTCTTTTAATGCTTTGAATAAGTTACTCCATTGACTTTCATTATAGGTAAGGGGCAATTCACTATTAGTTTTAGTTACTTCCCAGTGACAACCGCGCGTTCTACCATGCAATAGATGTAAAGGTCGTCTTGAACCTCGTCCAACTCCTCCTAAATGAGAAGCAAGAATTAATAATTGCTCGGCAAGATGAAGATATTTTGTTTCTGTTGCCGATAAATAAATTTTTCCTCGATAACAGTAAGGTTCATTAAGTGAAGGTAAGTTTGTTTTTGTACTAATGGACATTTTCCCTGGTTGCCCTAATTCACCAAATAATTGTGCTTCTAAAATCTGACTATCTGAAGCATTATATAAACTCAATGCAACTGCGCGAAACCAGTATCTTAAAATACCTCGCACAGAAGTTGGACGAAATTCAAGGTCTCCTTGATAATTATTATCTTTTGTTGGAGGATTATAACCATATATTCCTTGTGTCCATAGTTCAAATTCATAGTTAGATTTAGTTGCTTTATTGCTAGGCTGAATGTTTGCGGGTGTATTTGATATGTGTCCGTAACCACTACTAACGCGCGAACCAATACCTTCTGCAAGTGCATTTTCTAACCATTGTTTAACTATTTTGACTATATCTTGTTTTTCTTGCTCTTGATTTTCTTGATTTTGATTGATTTTGTCTTGGTATTGCTTTCCTAATGTAGTGAGACGTAAACCAATTAAAAATTTTGGCTGGTGTAAACTTAGAAAGGAATGAGGTTCAGATTGGTATTTTACTAAATTATCTTTCCAAGTCCACTGAGGTGTGGCAATATCAATACTTAAACAAGGTCTGATAGGGAATGCATCTAAAAATTCTACTTTTGCTGCAATGGCATTCTTTCCTTCCAGCATTCCTAATATTTCAGTTACTTGTGTGGAGGCGCCCTGTTTTTGTGCCCACGCGCGTGCGGCGCCTTTTAAAGTTGAAGCAGGGATGTAAGGTATCCCAAACACTGGATGCAAAACGGGTAACAGTAATTCCCTAAAACCTCGTGTACCACCAACACGTAATCTCCAATTAAAATCGACTGAAAGAGTGTTGTCTCGATTGTTATCTACTAATTTCAGAGTACGTTCACGCAACTTCTCATATATCTTATTACAACTTTGTTCTACAGAGACAGTATTTGTAAGGATTTTGATTCGTTGCTCCGTCTCTTCATCTTTATTGTAAGAAAAGTTTTGTTGCGTCCAGTACAGTGCTTGCAGTGGATTCCTTAATTGACTGTGAGTAGCTTCAACTCTTGTGGTCACGGTACTTGTAGGTGTAGAACTTGCAGAAGTTATTGGCGCCGAACCAGTAATGAAAGAGATGCGGTTACAAGGTAATCTAAATTGATTTGTCAGTTTCTTTTGGATACTATCACGCTTTCCCTGTGCTTTTTTACATACAGCTTCATCTTTAAAGTAAAGGGTCAGAGATTGATTTTCATATACGCCAAAAACAGCCGATTCTAGCAAAGTTCCAAGCGTTGATTTATTCTTGAGTTCTGCTTGTACAAAATTACGCCAAATATCGCTATACAAATTAGATTTTTCAGGTTTAAAATTACTATTCATTCTTGTTCTGCCTCGCCTAAAATTGATTCAGCCCAAAAAGACCATTCTCTTCCTAATTCAATAGCTAAACGATTTAAGCCAGTATAGTTTTGTAAATCCATATTTATCAAACTGTTTACATCATTGTAAGTAAAATTAATTTGACTTAGATGCTGTAAATTTTTTAGAAACTCTTGATAAACATGACCTTTATAGCGTGTCTCATTAGAACGAGCATTGATATATTTTAAACCATCTCCACATAAACGATGTAAACCCCAAGTAGAAATATATTCAGATAGACTTTGAATACAACCACTTGCTTTTTTATGGTCAATAGGACGTGCTAATTCTTTAACTCTTACAATTCCATTGTAAGCGTGACGACTAAAATCTCTTGTATCTAACTTTAGCATTATTTAGCTTTCTTCCTTTTGTTCTGAATTTGTTATTAGCTCAAATGTTTTAGTTTCTGTCCAACCGCGACCTAAACCTTCAAGTCCACCAAATTGTAAGCGGTCATTTAAAGTATTAACAAGTAATTTGCGGACAGTTTGAGTTGAATCATCTTTGTTTGGTTTCATTCCCCAAGGGAAAAATAAAACTGTTTCCGATGGAATAGCTTCTTGTGAACGGAACGAGCCACGGTCTACTTTTTTTTGGTTTTCTTCAAGAGCAATTTTAACTTCTCTCTGCAAACCAACTTCCACTAACGTAGCACAATCTTGGTCATCTAAAATTAGTAATTTTTCCTCAAGTTGTAAAATATCATTACCATCAGGTATTTGCTTAAATATATCCCAAATATTCTCTGATTTATCAACTATATCAAGAGTATGGAACTGAATAATTTCTTCTTGCTTAAGAATTGCACCTTGTAAAAATACTTGTTGACCAGTAACTGATGCTATTGCTTTTTTGTCTGTGTCTATGTCTTTAAACGCTAATCTTGATTTTTGAATCAATTTAGCCAAATTTTGATTTTGTAACCAACGATTCCACCGACTCAACCATAAGGGACAAGTTATCCATAAATAATGATGACTATATGAAGCAACGGGAAATAACAATAAAGTTGCATCAGCGAACCAAACTTCTCCTTCGGTTGGTTGATTACCGTTTTTAATTCGTTCACCAAAAAAGCTACCGGATTCTACTTTATTAGATGGATTAGCTTCCATTGTCGAACGAATTTTACCCCGTATAGAAGAAGATGGAATATAAGGTAAGTTAGTTTGCGTTTCTCGCGCGATTCCCATTAAGTTACCTTCGTTGCTGGTGGCGCCTGTATGCAGCGGTGTTAATAAATACAAGTATGATAAGTAGTTACTCATATGCGTTAATTTCTCCCCCATAATAATTTTCCATAACTAAGCTTCTCGAAAGTATCCAACCATTTACCACCTTTATTAGGTAAAATGTGCTGGTTTGTTTCTACTTCATTTTTAAATAAGTACACTGTTCCAGGTGGAACAAACGCGCGTTGCGGTAATAATGCAAATTCCTCTCTTGTTTTTATTATTTTACCCACCTCATCTTTCACATCCTTACGTAACGTTGATACACCGCCCCAAAGTAAAGCTTTGTCAGTAGCACATCCTTTCAACTTATCCTTCCAATCTTTGGGATAGCTGCTATAGCGGGATTCTTCGACAGGCGCCAATCCGGGAGTGAGAAGATAAGCATATTTAGATGTACTTGACGGACGACAAAAATCGCCAGTACTCAAAGAATTAAGTTGTGCTTCTAAACTAGTATTTTGAAGTGGAGAAACTAGAGCGCGATGTCCTTCTCCTCCCAACCGCACAACGCTTTCGGGAATCTCCTTGCTAAACCCAGCAATAAAGCACCATCCTTCTTTCATCCTTACTGCAACTTCAGTAAAATAACCATCGCTATCTTTGACTTGCCGCTTATCTGGTTGCATTTGAATATGAGGTAAAACTTGCGTATCCCAAGGCTTACTACAAAAATCTTTTTTATGCCAATTACTATTATTTTTCTTACCATCAAGGTAATCAAATAAAGCTTCGGCTTTAATCCAAGATTTTGGTGGACTGATAGTTCCACCCCATTGTTTATCTACAACTAATGGACTGATGGCTGTGCTATCGAATACCAAGTGCTTCCATTTTTCAGATTCGTAGCAAACAGGTTGCAAGCGCTGAATTTCTACCCACCCGTCAGAAGCGACTTTACGGTCAACACCTTGAGGATATAGACAAACTAAATCCTTGGGTGTGGGCAACCAAAGGGTATGCTCACTATCTAGCAAAAAGGGTCCCAAAAATTTTAGGTCATCTTGAGTGCCGTTATTTCTATTATCAGATTTTGGTAACAGCGACCGTAATGCTTGAAAAAGCGTTATCGGCATTGGTGGAAATAAACCCTCAGCCCAAGAACCTTCACCAGGGCTAAAAGGCTTACTATCTCGAAACATTAAAACATCAAGTGGAGTAATTGTATACCAGTGCATTGCATCAATTAAAAAGTAAAAAGTAAAACTTAGAACAAAAAGCAAGTTAAAGATTTGCCCATTTCTGCCTTTCGACCCGTTTATCAACCCAAAAAGCAGTGAATCTCAGAATTTTCGCTAAATCTTCAGGTTTAGTACCTACAGCGTTAAATTCGCTTTCTTTGACTTGTCTAATCCAAGCAGATTGAATTGTGTGCATAAGCTTTCTATCAAAGGGTTGGGAATTATTATTTTTTTCTACTGCCTGAATCCAACCTTCTAGAATTTGTTTATCTTCACTGCCAACCTCGCGATTGTTCGCGTTAGCAATTTCAATCTCAATCCATTCTTCCAAAGTTTGTTTATTCTTAGCGTCAAACTCGTAGTTATTAGCAGAGGCAATTGCCGTTTCAATCCATTGCTCCAGAATTTTTTTATCGCAATCTTGAAGGTACTTTTTAGCCCAATTAACTATAACTTCTTTAATTATAGGGAAAATTATACTATATTCCTTAGAATTATTATTTTTATTTTTAGCCCAATTTTCTATAACTCCTTGAACCCAAACTTCTTTAACCCAGTTTTCCCAATTATCTAACCATCCCTCAATCTTGTCGAACACTCCATTAATATCTTGATTAATATTATCCCGGCTATTCATAATTACTCGTGCAACTTTTGCGAAAAGCCTAGAATTCTTAGTAACCGACGCACGACGGGGTAATTCTTCTGCTAAACGATATAGTAAAGGCGCCAGATTTTCTTTATATTGTTTATATTCCTTCACCCAGTCCCACCATTCAGCAAGTAATTTACCCTTCATCAATGCTTCTAACTGATTTCCACCACCGTAAATAACTCGAAAACAAAGACCATCTTTTTTTGTAATTTTCTTTGCTCTATCTCCTTCCGCTTCCCATAGACTTTTTAGAACAGTGGGTAAAGGAACACTTTTATGAGCAATTACTATACCAGCACTCATCGTTGCAGCTTCACCCATTGTAAAATGCGGACGTTTCGGTAGTCCTTTAACTTGCTCAGATGGATACCAGTAGCCAGTAGTCTTATCTCCCGTTTGATTATCGGCGCCATTATGCTTGTTCTCAAATTCATTCTTAGGGTCTTTTTCACCACTCCAAGCTGCACGTAATGACAATAGATACTCTGGTAAATCTTCTAAAGGTAAAACCACCATTACATCATCACCACCACTGTATATAACGCGACCACAAAAACGTTTTTCAGTTAAGTATGGAACTAAGCGATTAGAAAAATCTAATAATGCGCGGTTTAAACCAACATGAGTAGCTGGACCCATACGTTTATCAGTGTTATTTAGAAACTCATTCAAACCTGGAATAGTTCTATTATGCCCTTCTACTTCAACATAAGATTTATATTGTTTTAGTTTTTTCCCAGAAACATAATCACCCATTCCATCCCCATCTGCAAGAAGAATTACCCACCAATCAGCAGGACTACTGTCACCAAAGCCTGTATTTTTGTGTGCTTGTTGAACAATATCCCGCAGAATCTCAACTTGCGTTTGAGAGTTTTGACTATCTTTAATCACAAGCTTTCCTTGTAAACCCATGTCATCAATTAGCCATTTACTAGAAAGCATTACCCCATTCAACGCACGTTTCAGGTCAGAGCATTTTTCCTTAATCGCTGCGTCTGAATTTTGGATATGGAAAGGACGACTAGTTTTGTTGTAAAATGCGCGTTTCTTTTCGTCTGAAAATTTACTTCTGTGTGGTCTAAAAAGGCTGTACAAATTATCTCTGTATGTTCTCAGCAACTGAGGATTATCTCTTGCAAAAGCAGCGGCGCCTATAGAGCTAAGATTAGGAAAACGAATTAATTGTTCGTAATCAATTATTTTGGATAATTTTCCCTCTTGAGACAGGTCAATAGGAACTCCTAAAGCTTCCGCAACTCCTCCATACACCCAAGCCATTCGCTTTGTTAATTCCAACGCATTAAGTTTTTCAGAACCATTAAATAAACCAGGATATGCTTTAGACATCACGTGCCAGAATAAACGCATCGAACCTACAGGTACACCAGCACCTTCGCGTAAGTCTGTTACTTTTCCTTCAGAAGTGTCTTTTTTTGTATAGTTAAACCTTGGATGAACAGCACTAAATTGACCGGATATTGTCGAACGTTCACCCGGCGCCGTTGCAACTTGCCAGTTACGAGTGTATTTTACATCATTCAAGCACAACCGTAAGCGTTGTTGAATACTACCCCACCAACTTCCAACATTTAAATCTGTATAAAATATTTTTTCAAATTCATTGGGAAAATGAACGAGTGGTTGAGCAACTGCATCTTGACCTTCTAACCAAGCTTCATCAAAGGCGCCATCATTTCGCTGAATTGCAAACTCAGGCTTCGAGTTAGGATTTCCAAGTGGAACTGCTGTCCAATATGGTTCCCAAGTATGATTCAATTGTACTTCCCAAAGGCTTTTCCACTCCCAGCAGCCATGTTTCTTTTCGTCTCCGAGGTATTCTAATTCTTTGTAATATTTGTCAAATTCAGGTGAATCATCTTTTAATTCGGGAAATACTTCCTTAATTATTGATTTTAATTTTTCATTATTTTGTTTCCGAAGGAAATAAGTAACTTCCCGTCTGATATGTTTTCTAACTTTTTCGCCTATTTGTGCCCACTCTTCAGTTAGTTTTTGACTGAGAAATTTTCCCCAGTCTTGAGCAGCTTCTCTCCCTGGAACTAAAACTGTGATTGCGTTGGGGAAACCAGCGGTACTCAAACTGGTAGATATCTTATCATCAAAACGAGTTACGGGGTTTTTGCCTTCTTGAAGACATTCAAAATATGAGGCAAATTCAGGATACTTTTTAATAATCAATGAATCAATAATTTCCTGACTCCAAAGCGACGGGATGATAACCGCATCTGGGCCAAGCTTTTCTGCAATCTCCAAGCACAACTTAGTACTGAGGTAGTGGAGTAAGTAGGAACCAGCCCAAAAATCGAGGAATTTACGCGAGGATTTGATAAAGTCCTGCACAGGTGAAAAGGTAAATACTAGTAAATAGGGAGTTTGCGCGGCTTTTCCACATTCCCAATTTTCAGGAAACATTGTACCTGTCAAAGCTGAAACTGCACTTTGATGGCTATGTAGCGGACAGTCAGATAATACGGTGTGAGATGGAAATAGCAATGCGTCATGTTGTGCATCTGCTAAAAGCTCTGGGTAAAATCGCCAAAACCACCAAAATACTTTCTCTGCGTCTTCTTCTTGTTGTATCCAGCCAATATCGGGTTGATTTTCAGCATGTAACGCTGTCACCAACTGTTTTTGACCGCTAATTGGATGACGAGCGATAACCTTTGTTGAATTTACTTCGTTTTTTATCGCTTCAAGATTGAGGTGGTCACTTGATGAGCTAATATCTTGTGCTTGCTCACCTACTTGGCGCCACCAAGTTTGTAATTCATTTAGGTTTGTGTCTATTTTGAGACATGCTAACTGAGATGTAACATTATCATTCCAGTTACGTAATTCTGGTGCCTGTAGTAGTGCATATAACTTACGTTGGTAGAATTTCATATCGCTAGATAAATTAGTATAGAGCCTAAAAACGCCTAATTTGAGATGTTTCAGACTGTAGTTTGCAATTGAGTGACACCCAGGTAGATTAATTATGTATCAAAAACGTACTTCACTCGCCGACAATTCTATTCCGGAAAAACACTGATAAAGCATATCACTTTTGTTAAATATATGGAAGTAGTTTATCAGCGGCGCCTTTTTTGGGATACCATGCGCTATCAACAATCGTATTGTACGATTACATTTGAGCCTGTTTAATCAAAGATTAAGTAGTGTTAATAAAGTTAGCAACGTCTGTTTTATCGTTGTACTTCTATATGTATATATATCTAGAATCTAACTTACGAAAAAATGTATTTCACTATACTATTTGTGGGATAGACACAAAGCCTGAAACCCTGATTCTCTCGTCTTATCCCACAAATCGCTATCTATGTATGGGTTTGAGGCGCCTTGCTAGTCATTTTATTGCAAAGAATATCAACTATTTCAACTAAATTCTGCATCCCACAAAAAAGTGCTGTAAACTTATTACAAGGCAAGACTTTCAAAGGCTAGCCTTTTAACTTCTTAGGAAGTTGAACTAATGGAAACAATTTTCCAATTTCAACTACAACCGAAGTTATAGGACAACTTTTAACTTCTTAGGAAGTTGAACTAATGGAAACAACTCAGAGATAAGCTGAAGCGAGCAGTCAGGAATAACTACTTTTAACTTCTTAGGAAGTTGAACTAATGGAAACTTCTTTCTGTTCCGCATGCCATGGTGGCTTGCGGGAAGGCTTTTAACTTCTTAGGAAGTTGAACTAATGGAAACTTTTGCATTTGCCCAACTACCACCTGCCTTGCAAGAGCAACTTTTAACTTCTTAGGAAGTTGAACTAATGGAAACTGTTGTCTCCAAGGAGTCTAATGGCGGCGCTATCATCTTTTAACTTCTTAGGAAGTTGAACTAATGGAAACTAACTGTAGTAATAAGATAAAGCAGGATCATCCCATGCTTTTAACTTCTTAGGAAGTTGAACTAATGGAAACTCAAGAAGAGATTCATGAACTCAAGAACATCCAATCCCTTTTAACTTCTTAGGAAGTTGAAATAATGGAAAATCAATATCCGCAGGCTTTGTAGTGTCAACAATGTCAAATTTATTTTAACTTCTTAGTAAGTTTATCTACTTAGCTGACATCTTGCACCTTCTCAATAAAGGTAAGGTGGGCAGTGCCCACCCTACGCTTGGGATAAGCATTACAAGCTTTTTCATTCTCAATAAATTCAAGGTGCAAGATGTGACTTAGGGCGCCATTCAAGTAAAAGATGTTGACAAATTATGTATACGCTATCATGGGTTAATTCGCCTTAGTTTGGCTTTGCCAATACTGGCTATGTTGCGTCGCACGGCAAAAAATATGCGTCCAAACGTTGACAATAAGAAGATAGAACAACTTATGCAAGCTTTGGGTAAAGAAGCGAGGGGTTCAGGGTGTATTTACTTTACTGGTGGCGCCAGTGCCCTACTAATTGGATGGCGCAGTTCTACGGTTGATGTTGATATTCGTTTAGACCCAGAACCTCCAGGTATTTTTGAAGCAATTGCTAAACTTAAGCAAGAATTGAATATCAATATCGAACTGGCTTCTCCCCAGGATTTTTTACCTCCTCTGCCAGGGTGGCGTGATAGAAGTGTATTTATTAGTAAACAAGGTAAAATCTCTTTTTATCATTACGACTTTACAGCACAGGCACTTTCTAAATTATCCAGAGGATTTGAGCGTGATATTAATGATGTTCAAGCCATGTACGAGCAGAGATTATTTTCCTTAACAAAGTTAGGTGATTGCTTTGAAGCTATTGCACCCGAATTAATACGATTCCCTTCTATCGACCCTGATATGCTTAGAACTAATGTTGAGAACTTTATTGAGCTAAATGAAGGTAAACAAGAGGAGAGTTAACCATGAATCTAAGCGAGTTGCCAGGAGCTGAGTTTATCTTACAAGGAATAGACGACATTCATAATGGTAAGACGAATACAGTTGGTTCGTTGTTAATTGCAATTGCTGCAACGCGCTTAACCAAAGCAGGTTTAGATTTCCCAAAAAACCGTTTGCCAAAAGAGCCTGAACTGACGTTGTATGCCCTTCTTCAAGAGGAACGCCCCGATGCCTATTCTTACTACAATGCTTTGCTAAGAAGACTTAATAGCTTTTGTAGTGCGCTTGAACTCATTAATAAATATAAGGCGCCGTGACTGAACATATTGCAGTTTCTTAACAAGGGTAAGGTGGGCAGTGCTAAAATATGAACTTGTCCTAAACGAGCGGCACGTAATGCGAAGCATCTGCCGCAGGCTAAAATCTTGATAAAATTTGAGTTTTCCAAGATGCTACCCTTCGGGAAAACTGCGTTAACGTTCCTCAGCATGACATGATTATTGAAAATTAGGATATTCCTGTTGAAAATAGGCGCCTAAATTCCAAAAATAGGCGCCTATATATTAGTAAAATACTCTATTGGCAAAAATAGCATTATCAGACCCCATAGTATAGATACACGGGAGGAATATATCTACACAAATAATGCTAAGAATGGCAAATAGTTATTTTATTGCTGAATTCAATACTACTCGATTAAGAAAAAAATCCCTCCAACTCCCCAATAATTTAGGAAGCTAAAACCCACTCTTTTCCCCCCTTATTAAGGGGGGTTAGGGGGGATTAAATTTCACTACGCACTCAATGTTATTCACTCGACTTTGCAATACTTGTAGGTAAGCAAAAGCTTCATCCCTCTTCCTAAATCTTGCTACCAATATACACTCCTTGCTGGGTAGGGTACGAATAATACACCAAGGATGCAATTGCTCAAAATAGGTCATATTAACCTCCTACAAGTAATGCAATTTCTGTGAATAAGTAGCTTTTGAATTGCTTACATTTAGGTTAATTCAGGAGATATGCATCAAACAGGTCTACTTGGTATTGACAAATATTTGACTATATGTTTCGCCAATATCTACAAATCATCAATATACAACAGGCGCCGTAAATGTTCAGGAATCTTCTCAAAATGCTCTAACACGAAATCCATTAAAGCCAAATTTAACATATCATTACGATTTGGCTGGCGCGAATTTTTTCCTTGCTTAAACCAACCACGTACAGTAGAATCAGAGCGGTAACATATTAAAGCGATTTGGTCATAGCTAACCTGCCATTTATTGTAAAAATCCCTTGGTGTCATGGCAAAATTCCAATTACTGTACATTGTAATTAAATCCAATTCACGTGTACCTAAAGGCTTTGGTTTCGGCATTGTTACACCTCAATCAAGTAAACTTGGCAACGGATGATGAGCGGATGTAACGGATGAGTTATTCACATAGACAACTCCACGAAAAAAAATGCCCAATGTCATTCTGAACGAAGTGAAGAATCCCTTTAAGTACGCAAGTTCTGCTTTAAGATGCTTCGTTCCTCAGCATGACAACATTGGATTAATTATTCTGTGGGCTTCTCATAAACAAGATTTAGTTATTTAAAATCGCTTATCCGTTACATCCGTTTTATCCGTTGCTAAAAATTGATTAATGCGAATCTATACGTGTTACTAGAATACTTTCATGTTCTACATAACACCAGTAAAACCGTTTCGCCATCGATGCAGAAGAACTCCAAATATCCTCACTTTTACAGCGATATCGATGAGTTCTCAAGCTAGGGTAAGCAGGCCCATTATTCGCAAAAATCTCAAATGCTTTGTCGTATTGCTTGCGGTCTTTTGGAGATAAGTCATCAAGTTGTTTTTGAACTTTGGCAGCAAAAATCAAGCGTAATTTGACAATTTGAACCTGCATTCAATTACCAAATATGTTACCTCGACCGAAAGCGAACCAAATATCCGCTTCGGGTAGGTGGAGCGCGCGCTTTATTAATATTCATCCCATTACTGACTCCCACTCAGCACTCAGCACTCATCACTCATCTCTACACAATAAATGCAGCATCATCGATATCAAATTCGGGTTGCGTACCTACGACAGCGACTTTACAACGGTTATGTGCTGACATAGGATAAAATCTAACTTGGTCTTCGCGTCGGTTAACGAGTCGCATTAAGTATTTGGATACGCTTTCGTATTGCTTCTCATCCAATATGCACTCGAAAACTGACTTTTGCACACGAAACCCGTAAACTTCTAAAATTTTGGCAACTTTATTACGACGGGTATCGCTAACGATGTCATAGCAAACCAAATAAAACATCATTGCTTCACCAGGGTTAAAGCTGCTTTCTGAGGTTCGACGATATTGGCAAGTTGAGAATGATTAGGATGTAGTTTCAATGCTAAGGGACGGTAATATGTAATATCCCCCAATAGACACGCAAGATATTCCCGCACCTGTAAATCTATACACTGACGGTAACTGACTTCCCCAGCGTAAGGGTGCAGTACAGAAGTTCGCAGTTTCGCTTCCCAATGGTAAAGGAAGTTTTGCAACAGAGTTAATGAACGCTTTTTACCATTACCATTGCCATTTGAACTGGCAAGGTTACGAACAAAGTTTAACACCAAGTCATCAACGATAGGCGCCTGAAATTCTGCGGTAAAATCCCAAGCTAAAGGAAGTTCATGATGAATATCGTGGTGCAACACTCCATAGTCAGGGTGAAGTTCAACAGTGTTGAGAATGGTGTATATATATTGATGTAACAGTCGAGTACCCAAGTTTAAGAGTGTGCTAACTTCTTTTACCGCGCGCTCACATGGCTTGTAAAATTCAAGTAAGGAAGCAAAAGCGTAACGGTAAACATTATCAGCTTCCTCGCTATACTCCCGTAGCTCCTCAACAGAACTTGCTAACGATAAATTATCCATCAGCAATGTTAAGTATTCTAACGCGCGTTCGATTGCGTAGTTGAAATGATATTGAGTCCAACCTTGAAGAAAGGTATGTTGATTATGGAGCTTTGCCCAAATCATACTTTCAACAGTGGCAAGAATAAATTTAACATCACGCGCGCGCTTGCGTTGCTGAGTTAAATACTTGGGTCGCGAATTAGATGGGTTTTCCAACCGTCCTACATATCCATAACCCTGAGTTGATAAATACAAGGTAGGAATTTTGTAGGAATATATAGCTTTAATCACTTCCTTTGGTAAACGTATATTACCAAAGATGATGAATTGGCTAACATTGCTAATTCGAGAACGAAACACTTGTTGATTTTGAAGAGACGCTTTGAAAGAATCGCGCGTAACTTCGATTTCCACATTCTCTTGAGTCAAGTAAAATGTAGTCATAAGTTAAATTAATTCAACAGTAAATGAGTTAAGGCAACAGTTAAATTGCTTGGGTAGTGCCCTTTCCTCTTGCCTTAATTACATTTTGGCATTGTCATATATTAGAACAGATATGAGTTGATAGCAGTTTCGTGTGACTTTGTAGAAATTTTGAAAAATTATATTAATGAGGCAAATCATGTTCACATTATAACTCTGAGCCAACGGTTGTAAACCATTGTCTCATAGCTAAAGTCCTCTAAAAGAGGACTAATATCAATACTGCTCGGTTAGAAATATAATTCTCCTTAAACCCATTTGAGAAAGAGAGAAAAAGAGGCATTTTAACCCCCTTGTTAAAGAAGTTGCAGGATTAAAGCCAGAATTACATATTAAAATTAACGGTCAAAAAAGTTACAAATACAAGTTTTTCTTAAATTTAGCTTGCCCATACTTGTTATAATACAGACAAAACATTATAAATAGGCGCCATGAACATAACACTTACAGAAGAGCAAGAGCAATTTATCCAGACTAAATTGGAAACAGGTAAATATCGCACTGCTCAGGAAATACTGGAGTTTGCTTTCAGGTTACTTGATGAATATGAGCAAGCAGACTCTGATTGGATAAATTCTGTACGCGAAAAAATAGATGCTGCAGTTACAGTAAGTGAACACACACCACCCATCGATGGGAAAACTTTTGTAAACCAAATTATTGAACAGTTTCAATAAGCAAGAGAAAGGCAAGGATGAGTAATATATATCTAATTAACGTTCTTGCGACCCAAGACCTCAAAGAAATAGCAAATTATTACACAGCGACGAGTGTTGAAGCTGGAGAAAAATTTTTCCGCCAATTTGATCGTCGCTGTGAACAATTAGTTAGCTTTCCTAATATGGGTAGAAGCTATACAGAAATTCGACCTATAAAAGAAACCTGTGAAACTTAAGTAAAGTATAGCCACTTACTGCCACGAACTGCTTCCACTTATAGCAGTGCCACGATATACTAAACGATGTACAAACATGTATAAAAAAAACTTGTTTCTATATATTAATCCTATAAAATAGCGCTTATTTTGATATAAATACGTAGAGAATACAGCTTTGTGTATTTATAATAACTTTTATGTATAAGTAGTGCAAGTTAATGCTTCCACCCTGTGCAAAATAAGGGGTGAAGTAACACTAACGAACTCTATAACCCCCTCGGGTATGTAGAGTTTCCATTAGTTCAACTTCAAAAGAAGTTTAAAGGGAGCGTGAATAAATGCTCTTGGGGACGCATCCAAATGTTTCCATTAGTTCAACTTCAAAAGAAGTTTAAAGCCCTTTCTTTGGCTCATTAACAATATTTCTCATTTTCCTGTTTCCATTAGTTCAACTTCAAAAGAAGTTTAAAGCGGATGCGGGTAAAGAACCCATCACACCAGGCATTTGTTTCCATTAGTTCAACTTCAAAAGAAGTTTAAAGTTTGGGTTTATTTTCTAATTCTTCTGCTCTTGCAGAGTTTCCATTAGTTCAACTTCAAAAGAAGTTTAAAGATGAAGATGATTACATACCCGAGCCAACTCCGATAGTTTCCATTAGTTCAACTTCAAAAGAAGTTTAAAGGATAATAAGGCGTTAGAAGATTATCAAAAGCCAGTTTGTTTCCATTAGTTCAACTTCAAAAGAAGTTTAAAGCTCTTTTAATTTGGTGGGAAGGCGAGCCAGAAACCGAAGAGTTTCCATTAGTTCAACTTCAAAAGAAGTTTAAAGACCATAAAATCTGTCACTGGCAACAATCACATGATGTTTCCATTAGTTCAACTTCAAAAGAAGTTTAAAGGCTAGGCTTTGAAAGTCTTGCCCTGAGATGATTCTACAGCACTTTTTTGTGGGATGCGAAATTGTCCTCAAATAATTGATAATTCTTAGCAATAAACTCGTGAAGGACAGGCGCCAAACGTATATACAGACAGTGATTTGTGGGATAGAACGAGAGAATCAAGGTTTCAGGCGTTGTGTCTATCCCACAAATGGTATACTAGGCTACAGTTTCCATGTCATTGGACGATATATTGCAACTTGACCTGTCAAACAAGCGATATATTCGCGCACTTGTAATTCTATACAGCGACGATATGCTACTTTATGACCTGTGTGTGGATGTGTTGTTTCGGTTTGTAATTTTTCTTCCCAGTGTTTGAGATATTTTTTCAGCGCAGTTGCTTGTAGATATACTCCTCCACGCTCATCTGGGGGAGTAAAGTCTTCTGGGTCGAGGATTTTCTTGTTGACTAAATAGGCAACAAACGAATCTACTATTTGCGCGCGGAATTCCTCCATTAAGTCGGATACTAATGCTGGATGATTATCGCGTGGTACGTGTAAGTTTCCAAAATGAGTGTGTAGTCCTGCTGCTTGCACAAAGGAAAATACTTGCTGACTTAATAACGTATAACCCAAACTCATTAAACTATTGATTGGGTCGGTGGGTGGACGTTTGGTTCGTTTGTCAAATGCAAAGAATCCTGTGAATAATGAACCTAGTGCTTGAAAGTAGATGGTCGCTGCTTTTCCTTCATATCCTCGTAGTGCGTCCATACTTTCGGCTTGGGGTAAACTGTCGATTAGTACCTCTATTAAATCTATTGCTTGGGTGGCAAGTTCTGTTTCCCGACGACGGTTTAATCGCATTAGCAATATGCGGGAATTATGTAGTTTAGCTGTAACTATTGCTTCTGCTTGTTGACGGGTAAATACTGCATTTTCACAGCATTTTACTTGTTGCATCAAATATTCTACTTTTGCATCTCCTTGTGTTCCTGTGTATCCAAAATATCTACCTTTCTGTGATAGATACAATATTGGAACCCGCGCGCGTAATGCAAAAGAAACGGCGCCATGTGATACATTACAACAGCCAAATAAAACTATATTACTCACCCGACTCGCTGGTACTTTTATTCGTAGTTGTCCCTGATAGTACACTTGGAATTGTTGACTTCTAACACTTAGATAGGCGCCTTGATCAGTTACGTATAAAGTAGACATAGAATCTTGCCAAAGATGTGAAATTGGTGCTTGTGGTAAATTACTGGGTTTTAATGGAGAGCAAACCTTGGGAGGACGAGATTCAAGCTTGAGTTTACGTTCTTTGGGACGAAAGTATTGATGACCCGATTGATTTGTTACCCATTCCCCCGCACGTACAGGTGGAGGAGGTGGTGGTGCGTACACATGACCTTTGGCAAACCGATATCCTAGAAAAACAAATTCATCGTCAGGTGCATAAATTTGTGTTTTCTCTGGTTGTAACTGTAAATAAACCTCCCCCAACCAAGTATTAACTTTGTCCAATACTCGATTTGCCTCATCAAAACTGCTACAAGCAATCGCAAAATCATCCCCGTACCGCACTAAATTAATGCCGTGTTTCAAACATTTTCTATCAAACTCTGTCAAGTATAAATTAGCTAAGGCGCCGGAAAGTACACCACCTTGTAGTATTCCCTTACCTGGATAAATACGTTCCCCAGCAATCACAATACCTGATTTTACTTGCGCTTCCAGCAGTCTTAGTACAATTGGTTCAAGCTTTAATTCCTCCAACATGTTGAACAGTAAAGCAAAACAAAGATTGTCAAAAAAATCGGCAATGTCTGCTTTAATAACCCACTTAGGTTGTACCTGGTAGTATCCATATAAATGCTGCACTGCTTGCTGAATATTCCTTCCGGGACGATAAGCGTAACTACAATCAAGAAATGTATCTTCTAATGGAAAATACAGTTCCTCTAGTAATAAACGTTGCACAATTCTATCCCGCACAGTCGGAATACCAATCAATCTTTTACCACCATTTTTTTTGGCTACATAAAACCCCTTCGCAGGACTCGCGCGATAACATTCATGTAATAATTGATATAGAATGGAATCCAACTGCGAATTTGCCGATTCCGCAAATAAATCGAGCGTAACTCCATCTACTCCAGCATTACGACTACCTGCACGGACTTGAAACCATGCAGCAAGAAGATTCTCTATGGTGAGCATAGAAGTTGGTGAAAGTTGGTGAAATATCTATCTAATCTAATTTTTGCAGGTCAACATATGAGTTCAGACATGAGTTGTTGACAGATGCGTTCGACTTTAGATAATAATGTAAATCATCACCCTTAATTTCCACCTTGCTTATGTCACCTCGTTCACTAGTTGCATCAGAAGCAGGTATAAATTTAGCACAGCGCGCGTTGAATAAGCGAGCTATGAACAGACAAATTTTTAGCGAACAAGTATATCTTGCTGCTTCAACAATAAGTCGTTTTTTTACCAAAAAACCTGTTGACCGCAAAACATTTATAGAAATTTGCAGATTTCTTGATTTAGACTGGGAAGATATAGCAGAACCATATACAGAAGAGGATAATACACCAGAACTGTCACCATTTGAACAGCTTTGGCAGGAAATTATCGCACTGGGTTCTTTTACAACAAAAATGGGAGTAGTTTTTGCCAAACAAAACACCCTCACTTGGGACTGGGAAGATACTGAATATGAAACAAGAGTACCTATTGGTAGTCGCATTCAA
Organism: Calothrix sp. PCC 7716; assembly: GCF_019977735.1. Classification (GTDB taxonomy): domain Bacteria; phylum Cyanobacteriota; class Cyanobacteriia; order Cyanobacteriales; family Nostocaceae; genus Dulcicalothrix. Next base: position 5,582,953 of record NZ_AP025018.1, read on the forward strand.
GTAAAAGCTAACTTTGAAACTCCGGGTTACTTGCTATTACTGCAAAAAGGTTCATCAGGAGAAGCTAGCTGTTTTTGTCCTTCACGTTTTGCACAACAACCAAAACTAGAAACAGGAATAACAACTCTTCCACAAAAAGGTTCACCAAAGACTTCATTAAAAATCACGGGTAAACCAGGAAAGGAGCATATACTCGCAGTTATAACTCCAGATGTACCATCATTAGAATGGCTACCCTCAGTTGATAACAATCCTTTATCATTAGATGAAAACCATCTCTCACAGTTGCTAGACTACATTAATCAACGTCCAGACTGTAAAGTTTTATATACCGAATATAGTGTTGTAGAGTAAATGTAGTGGCGGATAGAAGGAATTAACCACAAAGGCACGTAAACCGGAGGTTTTCCCGTAGGGTAGGACACAAAGGAAGAGAGCTTTCACGCACCTTATCACAGGCGCCATTCATTTATATATCTATTTACCACAGAGACGCAGAGTACACAGAGTTAGGAGTAAAAGAGATTTAAGAGGATGTTTTCTAAGTTATATTTAATACGTGATTATTGGTTTAATCCCCCCTTACCCCCTTGATAAGGGGGAAAAGAAAAGGTTTTAGCCCCCCTTATTAAGGGGGGTTGGGGGGATTTTCACATCAAATACTTCTTTCTCAGTGTCCTCTGTACCTCTGTGGTAAAAATAATAAACCTCACTGCACAGGCAAGATGCCTATGCTACGTATTATGAACGCCTATGCTACGTATTATGAAAGATATCTCACGTATAATAAATAAAATCAACCAGCTTAATCGAACAGTATACACACTAGTACAGGATGGCGCCTTAGAAGATGCTGTACTCGTTGCCCAAGAGTCTGTAAAATTAGCACGAGAACATCTTAGCGAACACAAGGTTTTAGCAGATAGTTTAAATAACCTTGCAGTGCTATATCAAATGCAAGGAAGCTACGTAAAGGCAAAACCTTTATGTAGCGAAGTTTTGGATATGAGAAAAAGGTTATTAGAAGACGACCATCCCGATATTGCACAGTCTTTGAATAATCTTGCAGTAATTTACGTTAACCAAGGATTATACTCAGAAGCTCTAAAGTTATTTTTCACAGCTTTGGATATTTGGAAACTTCATCTCGGTGATGAACACGAAGAAATTGCCACTAGCCTAAATAATATCGCTGAAGCTTACCGCGAACAAGCCCAATATACCGATGCTGAACGAATACACTTACAAGCTTTGGCAATGCGTAGGCGCCTTTTTAATAACTTACATCCAAGCATTGCCCAAAGTCTAGATAACCTTGGTATAGCTTACGAGAACCAAGCTAAATATTCTCAAGCAGAACAAATGCACTTAGATGCGTTGAGAATGCGGGAAAGTTGCTTTGATGATGATAAACATCCAGATATTGCCACAAGTTTTAATAATCTTGCTGCGCTGTATAATTCACAAGGACGCTTTTATGATGCGGAAGCAAACTATTTAAAAGCGTTACAGATATGTAGAGACTCCCTAGGCGCCGAACATCCTTATGTTGCGATAACATTAAATAATCTGGCGAATACCTACAAAAACCTGGGACGTTACGCTGATGCAGAGAAAACACAAGTTTCTGCTTTAGAGTTACGAAAAGCTATATTTGGAGACTCACATATAGAAGTCGCACAAAGTCTTAGCAGTTTAGGAGATATTTACCTGCAACAAGGACGTTACCAAAAAGCAGAGCAAGTATATAACCAAGCTTATATTATCAGAGAAGACTTACTAGGCGCCGAGCATATTGATGTTGCTTTATCTTTACATAACTTTGCAGTGCTTGATGCATATCAGGGAAAATATAAAGACGCTGAACAAAAGTTTCTACATGCATTATCTATATATGAAAAACTACTAGGCAAAAATCATCCTGATGTCGCAGATAATATAAACCATCTGGGAAACATTTATCAAGAGCAAGGACTTTTCTCCGATGCAGAACAAAAGTACTTAAAAGCATTGGCAATTCGGAGACATATATATAGTGAAATATCCGAACATCCGGACATTGTAGATAGTTTTCATAAAATAGCAGATGTTTATCGGTTACAAGGACGTTACCAAGAAGCCGAAGCATTATATATTGAAGCTTACAACTTGAGTAAAAAGCTGCTGGGAGATATACATCCAACTATTGGCGCCATTCTGAACAACTTAGCAGTATTATACATTAATCAATATCAATATACACAAGCAGAACCGTTATTAATAGAAGCCTTACTAATTACCAGAAGTCAATTTGGTAACAAACATCCACAAGTAGCTAATGCAATGAGTAATTTAGCTGCTTTATATTGTGACATGCATCGTTACTCAGAAGCAGAAACAATACATCTACAAGCATTAGACATCCGAAAAGAATTATTGGGAGACTCACATCCAGATACAGCCAACACTTTAAATAATCTTGCTGATATATACTTTTCACAAGGGAGATATCCAGAAACTGAGGAATGTTATAGAGCAGCTTTATCCATGAGAGTAAGATTATTAGGAGACAATCATCCAGATGTAGCATTTAGTTTAAATAACCTTGCCACTTTACTCGCTGCAACTCAACGTCCTGTCGAAGCTTTATCATGTCGCATCCAAGCCAGCCAAATCCATGATAAATTAATTAACAATATATTTGCCTTTAGTTCAGAAAATGACCGTCTTGCCTTAATTGAAAAAATCAGAGTTAAATTTGACTTATTCCTTTCTTTAGTAAATATCCATCTTGCTCATTCCCCAAACGCAAAACAAGCAGTATTCGATTTTGTACTCAAACGCAAAGCATTGACCCTATCAGCACTTGCTGCTCAAAACCAAGCACTAGCAAACGCGCGCTATCGACAGCTTACAGAAAAATTCCATCAACTCAGCAACTTAAGCTCCCAAATCATCCATCTAACTTTTACATTACCTCAATCAGGTAACTTTGTCGCACACCAACAGAACCTCACACAACTGCAAGCACAATATAACATCTTACAAAAACAGTTATCAGCGCAAGTTCCAGAAATTCAACTATCCCAGTCTCCTAGCAACTCCCACACAGTCGCATCCACCCTACCTAACAACTCAGTCCTCATCGAATTTGTGCGATTTGACAACTTTGATTTTCAAGCAATTCGAGCAAACAGAGAACTTCAATGGCAAAGCGCGCGCTACATAGCATTTATATTACCAGCAAATCAACCCGATGCTCTACAAATGGTAGATTTAGGAGAAGCATCAATAATTAACGAATTAATTGCTCAATTCCGCACTATAGCTTCCGACTCTAGTATAGGTACAGCTACCCTAGGATGGGATACAGACGAAGAAGAAATAGAACTACCAACAAAACCATATGACCGCACAATAGGAATTAAACTATATCAAACACTTTGGCGCCCTATCCAAACTTTAGTTCAAAACTACCATCATTTAATTATTGCTCCCGACAGCGATTTAAACTTGCTTCCATTCCAAATATTACCCAGCAATGATACGGGTACAAACTTTTTAATTGACAAACACACCATCAGTTATTTAACCGTAGGACGAGATATTACACGCGCGCAGACACTTAAAACAATCAAAACAAATATTACTCCACCATTAATACTTGCCGACCCCGACTTTGACTTAGCCAACATAACAAATAGTACATATAATCAACCGAATGAATTTGGCGCCAGACTAGGAAAAATCCATCTAGAACGCGAAATAGGAACTAAATTACTAGGAGAAAGCATAGCCAAAAAGTTACCAGATGCAAGAATATATACAGATACCGAAGCACTAGAAACCCGTTTAACAGTAAACGATTGTCCGCGTGTTATGCTTATAGCCACCCACGGATTATTTATTCCTGACTCAGAATATCAACCCTCTACACATATAAAACTGACCAACCCAATGTTACGCTCTGCTTTAGCATTTGCAGGCGCCAACACTTGGTTAGCAGGAGGTAACTTACCAGAATATGCTGGTAAAGGAATCCTTTTTGCTCAAGATATAGCAGGTTTAAATTTATGGGGCAACGAAATAACCGTCTTGTCAGCGTGTGAAACAGCAAGAGGAGACATAAAAATTGGTGAAGGTGTATTCGGTTTACGACGCGCGTTTGCAGTGGCAGGAACTAAAATACTAATAATGAGTTTATGGAAAGTACCCGATAGAGCTACAGCTTTATTAATGGAGCGATTCTTTGATAACTTAGAATCACAAATGGACTACAACCAAGCATTACGTAACGCTCAAGACTACATTCGTAATATAACAGTCGAAGAACTACGAAAATCGGCGCCTGGAATAGAAACATTAAAAGAATTATTAAGTATCTCAGAATTATCACCAGAAACTATAATTGATAGTCCAGACGACTATAAACCACTTCAACACCCATTTTATTGGGGTGCTTGGATTTGTCAAGGGATTACAAATTAAATTTCAAATATAGGCGCCTGCTTATTGCCCTAACTTTTGTCATGCTGAGGAACGAAGCATCTCAATACTACGTAGGTTTTGGTTTTTGTAGTTTTTTTGTTGGGTCTTGCCTTCGGCACACTACCTCACATCTTGCACCTTCTCAACAAGGGTAAGGTGGGCACTGCCCACCCTACCCAGGAATAAGTATTACAAGCTATTTAATTCTCAATAAGCCCAAGGTGCAAGATGTCAGCTACGTGAACGTTCCTCAACCCAACCTACGATTTTTTTAATTTTTGAGCTTAAGCGAGCAGTATTGAAATCGAACCAACTCACATTTTGATCTGCAATTTATTCTGTTTCCATTAGTTCAACTTCAAAAGAAGTTTAAAGCAAAGCTGATGGAATCTTCTCTTCCGTTGGTAAAGGTACGCAAGTTTCCATTAGTTCAACTTCAAAAGAAGTTTAAAGCCCACAAAGCACAAGTGTTGTAGGTGATACTATTTGGTTTCCATTAGTTCAACTTCAAAAGAAGTTTAAAGGATTTCTTCGCTCAAGGGAAGCACAAGCCAACGGGCATTGTGTTTCCATTAGTTCAACTTCAAAAGAAGTTTAAAGATCAATACAGCCAAATATCCACAGTGGGAAAAGAAGAGGGTTTCCATTAGTTCAACTTCAAAAGAAGTTTAAAGCATTGTCAGATTCGTGATTATGATATTGGAGCAAGCAGAATGTTTCCATTAGTTCAACTTCAAAAGAAGTTTAAAGATTCGCATCTACTCAAAAAGTCATCAACACAACTTGTTTCCATTAGTTCAACTTCAAAAGAAGTTTAAAGCCGAGTTGACTCACGCGATGAGGAAGCTGAAAGCGTGTTTCCATTAGTTCAACTTCAAAAGAAGTTTAAAGGCTTTGGAAAGCGGCGGCTCTATGGGAACCGTCGAAAGTTTCCATTAGTTCAACTTCAAAAGAAGTTTAAAGGGTAGGCTTTGAAAACCTTGTCCTGTGGTTATTATACAGCAGTTTTTTGTGGGATAGTAAATTTTCACCAAATAATTGATAATTCTTAGCAATAAACTTGTGAAGTACAGGCGCCAAACGTATACACAGACAGTGATTTGTGGGATAGAACGAGAGAATCAAGGTTTCAGGCGTTGTGTCTATCCCACAAATGGTATACTAAGTCACATTTTTCTAAGTTAAATCTAAATGTACAAATATCTTAAAGACCGTTAACAACATCCGTGTAATATAATTTTACTACTAACGAGGCGCCAATAACTCAATTAGTTTCAGTAAGTGTTCTTGTCATTTTCAACTTTCTAACAACTGCTGCAAATCTCCATAGTCGTATGGTGGACGTTTACGAATAGCCAAGACACTAACAAGTTTCTCTGATTCATCAATAGTGTATATTATTCGCCAACTGTCTACCCGCAGGCGCCATACAGATGCCTCAAATTCTGGTAAATCAAGCATTTTGCTCCCTGATGGGTAAGGATTTTCGTCTAATTCCTTTATGGAACGCCGAATACGTTGGCGCATGTTGCCAGGGAGTTCCTTAAGACTATCAAATGCTTCTGGATTGATATATACACTGTAACTGCTCACTCTAATTCATGCTCCACGTCATCCCATTTTAGATAACCTGCTTGCTCAGGGTTATTTCCTACATTTTTTAATTTTACCAGTTCTTTTCTAGCAATTTGCATATCTTCTAGAGTTTCTAGCCACTCTATTAGAGCTTCCCAGCTATCAGCATCTACTACTGCTAATCGTTTTCCTTTAACAGTAACAAACTGCACCGATTGAAGTGCTTCTATTCCTTTCATACAGCGCACACGCTCATCTTATATAAATCATCTAAATTCTAGCGTAGTGTTGTGCTTAAGTGCATGAGGATGCTAAATTGTCCGTTTTGTTGAGAGTTTTTTGGTGGCGGAGCGTTCCCTACATAATATTAAAACAAACAAATCCTAAATTTAAAGGAAGGCGCCAATCTTTTTAGATGGCGCCTATCAATAATTCAAACAAAATAATACCGATATACCATCATTCTAGATAATGGAGTGTGTAAAGATGTGGTCAAATATTAGTTATTGAAATATAAATAGCAACTATTGTTAATAAAGATAAATCGTAATTCCTTAGTATAGGCCTTCTTCGCCTGTGCCAGATAACCTACAGGCGCCGGGATTCAAAATCTCTTGTGGTCTCTGTGGTTAAAAAAAATATATTACTGCACAGCCTGGGAAGGCTGTGCCACAAATCAATCAAATTAATAATGACTTCCTGATTTGCGGTGATGAACTGCGGTAACTGCATTTTGCTGCATAACGGCGCCGTTATCAACGGTTGCGTATATTACCCAGTGGTCGCCACATTCCATGCGTTTATTGACGCTGCACTCTAAATATGCTATTGCATCTCCTAATACTGTACAGCCATTATCAGCAGTGGATGTTTCAAAACCAGCAAAGCGTTCTTCACCAGGTGCAAAGTTTTTACGGAAGTGTTTCATATATTCTTGGTAGTTATTTTCTGCCAAGATATTTAAAACGAATTTGTTTCCTGAATGTAATAGTGATTCTATCGCGCGTTCTTTCGCAATAGCCACAGTCAAACCTGGTGGGTTAAATGTAGCTTGCGATACCCAGGCGCCCATCATCGCAGTTGAAACTTCACCAACTTTCGCTGTGAGAACGCATACCGAACCAACAATACGACCAACAGCCTGTTCCACTGGACTAGCAGCAGGTTGAGGTAAGCGCATTTTACGCGCACGTTTTAAAGCTTGGGTAAAGTCAATAGCTGCTTCTTCGCAATCTTTGAGTACTCTATCGGATGGCTTGAATCTTGCGCGTATTGTTTCAAACCCAAATTTAAATCCTGCTTCTTTTAGTTTACCTTCAATTAAATCAAAAGCTTCACCACTCCAGCCGTAGGAACCAAAAACACCCGCAAGTTTATTGGTATCACCAACAGATAACACTGTACCAAGGGCTGTATGAATAGGTGTAGGAGCATGACCACCAATAGTGGGGGAACCAATAATAAATCCTTCCGATTTTTGCACCGCATCTTTTATTGCTTCAGGTTCGGCAAATTCGCAGTTTATCAACTCGACTGCTACACCACCCTTAGTTAAACCCAATGCAATTGCTTGTGCTAAAGTCGCTGTGTTTCCATAAGCAGAAGCATATAATAACGCGACTTTAATCTCACGATGAGAAAGCGCACGACTCCATTCTTCGTAAGATTTTACCAGTTCCATCAAGCCGTACCGCACCAAAGGCCCATGACCACAAGCTAGCATCCTAACTTGGTAATCAGAAATTTTCTCTAGTGCTGGTTTAATATGACTTGCATTTGGCGCCATCACACTATCATAATAATAGCGTTGGTCTTCCTTAAATTTATCCCAATCTTCATCAAAAATTTCATCACCGCAAACGTGCGCGCTAAATAGTTTGTCAGTGTAAAGAATTTGAGTTTGTTGGTCGTAAGTGCAAAGTCCTTCGGGCCATCTTGGGCTGGGAATTGGTATAAATTTTAATACGTGACCTCTACCTAAATCAAGGTCTTCTTTACCCCGCATCGCTAATACTTTTAAATTCGGGTTAGTAAATGCTGTCTTTAGATATGCGGCGCCTGGTACAGATGTAACAAAAGTTAAATCAGGGCAAATTTCAAGTAATGCCCGCAATGTAGCCATACGGTTGGGGCTAAAGTGACCAATGATTACATAATCAAAGCTCTTTAATTCCAAACACCGCTTAATAGCTTCTTTGTATACTTCAGTAAAAGTTTCAGGAGGTGGGTCAATAATGGCAACTTTATCGGCTTGAATTACATACGAATTTACCGTTGTGCCCCTAGAGAGCGCATATTCAATTTCAAAACGTTGCCGTGTCCAACTGCGCGCGCGTAATACTGTAGTGTCTGTTGCTATTGGCAACACTTGCACATCACGAGGATTGTCGCTCATAGGTTAAGGGATGAGATAAGAGAGTGAGGAATGAGGAGTGAGGAGTGAGGAATGAGGAGTGAGGAATTATAACTCCTAACTCCTAACTCCTAACTCCTAACTTTTAGTAGTAATTTCCAACCTTACGGTGGCGAACTGCGGTGATGCCTTCTTGTTTGGCGACGCGACCTTCTTTGACAGAGCAGTACATAATCCAGTGGTCGCTGCATTCCATGCTGTCAGCTATTTCACATTCTATGTATGCTAATGCGTCAGCAAGAATAGGACACCCGTTTTTTGCTGTTTGGGTTTTAATGTCAGCAAATCTATCGGCGCCGGGATGTAAGCGCTTCAAGAAATGTCTCTTTAATTCTTTGTAGTTGCCTTCTTCTAATACGTTGAGGACAATTTTGTCACCCACTTGCATAAAGGACTCAATCGCGCGGTCTTTGGCAACAGCAACGGTAAACCCTAGTGGTTGTAAACTTGCCTGTGCAACCCACGAAGCGAGCATTGCACTTTTAACACCGTATTTTTGACTAGTAATAATATATAAACCATTACTAATACGACCAAGTGCTTTTTCCATGTTGACATCAAGCGATTTAACTTGCTTGATGTTACGGTCACGAACTAGCATTTGCCCAATATCAATACCAGCTTCTTCACAAAGTTGGTAAGTAGCAGGACTTGGTGTTTCTTTAATTTTAATTGCTGGGAAAGCTTCTTTAATACCTTGTTCAGTAAACTGTCTGCGTAACGAATCAATTGGTTCATCGTCACCACCGAAGGATTCAAAGAAACCAACAAATTGCTTTTCTTTTGCAACAGCTAAGAGCGAACTAATACCAGCTTGGGCAGTAACACTCGTGCTAGGAGGCATACCAATTACTATACCCGACGCGCGTCCAGCAAGTGCTTGAATTTCTTGAACATCAGCAGTATTCAAATCAAGAGCTTCTACACCAACACCCGTTTTAAGCAAACCGTGGGAAATAGCATGACCGAGTTTATCACTATAGCCATAGCCACCTACGAAAAACAAACCAACTGTGGTGTCAGCTTTAGCTTGGACTTGACTCCAGTTGTGATATCTTTCTTTCAAAAAGTCGAGGTGATGGTAAAGTAGCGGCCCGTGTCCATTGGCAATAATCTTGATTTCCCCAAGTTCGCTCATTTTTTTCATTGCATTCAACAATGAGCGCGCGTTTGGACCCATCAAACAATCATAGTAAAAACGGAAGTCAGGTTCAATCGCTTCCAAATCTACATCGAATGTATCATCGCTACAGTAGTGCATTCCAAACGCATCACAGGTAAATAGCGTTTTGGTTTTGTGGTCAAAGCTGAAGATAGTATCGGGCCAATGTAAATTAGGTGCTGATATGAACTCAATTTCGTGTCCCGAACCTAAATCTACACGGTCTCCAGATTTAACGATTCTTTTACTAAACGGGTCATGAACTAAATTATCCAAAAATTGTAGCGCCACTTTCGATGCTAGCACCGTAGCGCGCGGCGCCAACTGGAGAACGTCTTCCACTAAACCACTATGGTCAGGTTCAGTGTGGCTGACGATAATATAGTCAATTGCCTTTGGGTTAACAAGACTCTTCAGCGTATCTAAATATAAATCGCGGAATTTAACATGCGAAGTATCAACCAAGACAATTTTATCGCCCTTAATTAGATACGAGTTATAAGTCGTACCATTTTGCAGACCGAACTCAATATCAAAGCGGTCGCGGTCCCAATCTAGCGAACGAATCGCTGTAATATTTGGGGCAATTTCAACTGTCTGTATTGTTAGCCGACGTTGAACGTTCTCTGTGAGGGCTACCATGCGTTATCTCCGAAGCACCTAAATATAGTTGAGCTTTTTCCTTGTTTATATTTTGCTCATAAATATTTTTGTAAAGTTGTGTGAAAGCTTATTTTTCTAAAAAGTCAACTTGTAATCAATGATGCAAATTTTTAGCCGTATTTATCACATCAAAACAGTTAGTATAAATAACTTTAAAACCGAGCATATATTAACATTTCCACATTCAAATATATGTTAAATTATTTCAGCATTTATCATTTTCTTGTGAAACAGGCATCCTGCCTGTACAGTGATATATTTTTTACCACAGAGACGCAGAGAACACAGAGAGAGGATAAATTAAATACCTGCAATTTTATAAACAAATAAAAAAGGCATCCAGAACACTTTGGATACCTTTTCGTTAACTCAAGAAGAAAACATCTAAAATTTAATACATAGTTATTAATTTAAAATAGGATTTAAGCTGCAACTTGTAACGCGCGGTTTTGAATAGTTTGTACGCTGTTGGAGTAAGTTGTAGTAGTAGGAATAGAAGCGCTTCTGTGAGATACGATATCATAAATAGCTTCTAATGCTGACTCGATAGAACCTTGTAACCAAGCGGGATATTTTGAGCAATGTTCACCTGCAAAGAATAAGGTGTTTTGTGGTCTTGCTGCTTCTAAGTAGCTAGCTGTATAATTTTCTTCGTCCCAATGTACTGTACAACCACCTGCGCTCCACTCGTAGTTACCCCAAGCTATTGATGCACTCTCTAGTATCATTCCTGATTGTTGGAGTTCAGGATGTACGTTACTGACTACTTCTTTTACATAGCTGTGACGTTGTTGTTCGCTCATATTACCTAAACGGTCTGCATCATCACCTATTGTGTAGCTTGCTAACATTACACTACCGCGCTCTGGGTTAAATTTTACACTTGGGTAGTAGGTTTGACGAACTCCGGTGCCGCTGAATGATGCTCCACCTTTGATTCCTTGAGATGACCAGAAATTTTCTTTAGTATGAAAAGCTACTTTTGTTGCCGGACAGTATACTGTGTTATTGATAGAGTCGATTTTTCGGCTATCAAATCCTTCTAATTCCATTTTTCTCATTACAGAGAAGGGAATTGTGCAAAGTACGTAGTCGCAACGACGAGTTTGTTTTTGTCCGTTTTCTAAATAGTCAATTTCTGTATAGTTAGAGCGAACACGAATTGCTACTACTGGTTGGTTACATTTGATGGGCGCCTTAATTGATTCTACCAAGCGGTCGATTAAAAGTTGTGTTCCACCTTTAATTTGTAGTAAATTGTGACTGGTTTCTGTTACGATGTCGCCAAGGAACATATCTAACGCTTTGCTGCAACGAGCGCGGAAACCAGGATTTTCTTGAACGAATTTTTGTAAGTCAATAGTTTCGCCGTTGGTGTTAAAATATGGTGCTAAGTCTAAACGTTCCAATTCGTCCATTAAGTGCGAGCGCAAGTCAGAGTCTAAACTTTCACGTAAGCTTCCGGGTGAGATGGTGTTGACGATGGTTTTTAACCATGCTGCGAAAAGCTTTGTTTGTTGGCTGTAGCTTGATATAAATATTTCTGGGTAGCGAGTGCTAAAAAAGTTAGCGGCATCTTTCATGCGGAAGAGATTCCCTTCCATATTCATAAAAGCGTTTTCTTCTTCAAATACTGTCATGAATTTACATAGTTTGTCGCTTAAGCCCATTTCTTTAACATAATGTAATGTATGCTGGTGGGAACTAGGAATACGCATTGCTCCCAACTCTGCATAGGGTGCGTCAGGCTCGTTACTAAAGCGATGTGTCCAAACTCTTCCACCAATGCGTGGACTTGCTTCCATTATATCCACTTCGTGTCCCATGCGCTCTAATTCTCTTGCAGCAACTAATCCAGCGATTCCTGCTCCTAATATTGTAATTTTTTTACCGGGTTCAAAGTTTGCGAATTGAGCCATTTCCAGCATAAATTTGGTGTCCATACAGGTGATACCTCTTAAATAGTGTTCTTGAGTTTGTAAAATTTTGGGGTTTGAATCAGTGAAGAGTGCTTGGTGTTTAGCTTTCAGCCTCTCAACCGCTCATATTTTTAATTACAGTTGGGAATTTGGGTTTATGCAATGCGAAAGGGGGAAAGGAGAGAAATTATTGTATATCAAGGTTTTTAGCCCTTAAGCGCAACCATAGTTCCCGATTTTTTCGCAGGCGGCTGCGGCCAGGAGGCATTCGAGTGGAAGGTAAGCAAGCTGTAAATACTTTTTTCAATCGAATTTTTAGCCAGTATTCTCAAATTCGCTTTGTGAATATAGTTTTTCGTCAGTCAAAGTTTGACAATGCTGTGATTCTCGAAGGACAGGGTGATTTCCGTATCGCAAGCAATCAAAACCCTTATCGGAATCAGTACATCGGTGTACTTGAGGTTGTTGATGGGCGAATTACTGTGATTCGAGAGTATTTCAATCCCTTGATTGAACCTGATTTGTCTTGATATCAGTTTAATTTTTGATAAATCCAATTTGCTTTTGGCTTTGTATATCTGATTGAAAGGCTAAAAACAAAGGAGATAACGGTTATGAAGACTCGTTTTGGTTTAATTCTCGGAAGCATTGCTCTCGCTACTGGCGCCATTGCAACCTTTACGGACATGAATCAGGGTAATTATACTGCTAGTGCAAACCAATTAATAGCGCAAGCACAACCAAGTAATCGTTTAGCTACTGAATTACAAGGTAAACCTGTAATTGTGAAAATTCATGCAGATTGGTGTAGTGCTTGTAGAACAATTGCTCCAATTATCCAAGAAATGCAACAACAATATAATGGTAGAGCAAATTTTGTTGTGTTTGATATCACGAACCAATCTACTATTAAAGCTTCTGTTGCGCGCGCAAGAGAATTAGGACTTGATGGTTTCTTTACTGCGAATAGAACTAGAAATGCGACGGTTGCATTTATTAATCCTGAAAACGGTCAGGTGTTAGAACAGTTTACCAAGAATACTAACCGTGCTGAATATACTCGTGCGGTTAATTCGGCTATTAATCAAGTTTCCAACTAATAACGATTAATTTTTCAATATGGTTCTTCGGGATATTAGTGTATTTGTATTATCGAAGATTCCCGAAGAGCCAAAAAAATTTCTTTTTGGAATGAATCTAATTCAAAAAACGCCTTGTATTAATAATAGAACCTCAAATTTAATGAAGGCGCCTTGAAACAAAAAAATTTTCTCAAATAAATCCAATTCAACTTGAGACTTGTATTAACAATAGAACCCAAAAGAGAAATTAAGGAGACATAATCATGAAAGGTCTAATATTTGCTGGTTTAAGTGCATTTTTAATGTCTACAAGTGCTATTGCTGCTTCCCAACCCACTTTCGCGACAACTGCACAAGTGCGTTTAAACGAAACTAGTTCCTCTAAAATTGAGAAAGCACCTACATCTAATTCTACAACAACTCTTCAAATTTTACCTAATGCTTTAGTCAATTTAGCGTACCAAGGACGTTTTAGTAATCAAGGTATTCCAGGACATGCAGGATTATTAAACGCTTATGCTTCAGGACGAGTTAGAGCAACAAACTTGATACAAGCTGCTATCGATACAGGTAGATTACCCGCTGAGACTTTATCGAATAGTAACTATGTAAGAAATGTTGAGTCTAGATTAGCTTCTTTGAGTAAAGTCTAAATACTGGTGTCGAAAAAAAATTCATTCTCGTGGAATGGGCATCCTTGCCCGTTCCATACCAACTAACTTCACCCTTGTATTAACAATATAACTACACATAAGGTAAAGCAACCATGATTTCCAACAATCAACCACATCACAAACAAGCAGGTGCCTTAGTTACCACATCTAAAAAACGTTTATCAAAGTTTCAAATATACGCTGCGCTTTTTGTTGGTACTATCTTACTTGTACTTGTATCGCCACATTTTAGCAATATATATGATAGTCTAGCAAATGTTGTTGCTCAAATCGAGGCGCCTTATCAAAAATGGTTAGAGCAACAAAACACTAGTAACCCAACAGTTATAATTCCTCTAGCTTTTTTGGGTGGCTTAATTGCAAGCATTTCTCCTTGTATTTTATCATTGCTTCCTGTTAATCTCAGCTATATTGGCACATTAAATATTAACTCTCGACGGGATGCTGCTTTTAAAGCTGGTCAGTTTGTTTTGGGTGTGGTGACAATATTTAGCTTACTTGGTTTATTTGCATCATTTGCATCTGCTGTATTAGTAGACTATCGCGGACATATAAATGTTGTTGTTGGCGCCATAATTCTACTGATGGGGTTAAGTTTCTCTGGATTATTTCATTTACCTATACCCCAAACTAACTTCTCTTTACCTGTAAAAGGTCCCTATGGAGTTGGGTTAACCTTTGCTTTGGTTAGTTCACCTTGTTCTAGTCCTGTACTTTTTGCGGTTATCGCTGCTGCTGCGGCAACAGGTTCTCAAGTTGTAAGCACAGTAACGATGGTTGCTTATGGTTTAGGTTATACGGCAGTACTTTTCTTCGCTAGTTTGTTTGCTGGACTCGTTAAACAAAGTCGTACATTATTAACGAAATCTGATGTAATTATGCGATTTGGAAGCGTTGCACTCATCCTAGCTGGTGGATATTACTTGTTTACTGGAATTGGTTGGTTTTTGTGATATGAAACTATATAAGTGCGAAACACAAGCATTGCAGGGTTGGCAACTATTAACTAATTCTGAGCAAATGAATTTATCTAACCAGACTGATACAGAGGTTTATACTGCGTTACAATCGGGAAACCAGCAAGCTTTAGGTGTAATTTATGACCGTTATGGAGATGCTGTTTATCGTTTGGCGTTACGAATGTTGGGTAATCAAACTGAAGCAGAAGACTTAACACAAGAAGTTTTTTTAGCCTTTTGGAAGGGCGCCAGTTATGACCCAAGTCGCGGTTCAATGGTAGTGTTTTTAATGACTATAAGCAGGTCGCGCGCGATTAACCGCTTAAACCAAAAACGTTCACAGCAACAACTTACTGAACGATTCAAACATAATACTCCTGAACATTATGTAAATAATACGATGGAAAAAGCCACATTCAACGAAATTCAACAGCGTGTAGCTGAAGCATTAAAAGAGTTACCCGATTCACAACGTCAAATTTTAGAAATGGCTTATTATGATGGACTTAGCCAATCACAAATTACTCAACAATTAAATATACCGCTTGGTACAGTGAAAACACGGTCACGTCAAGGACTTTTAAAATTGAGAAAACTTTTAAATGACCTGGTAGAGTAATTATGGAAAATATGGAAAATATGGAAAGAGAAAAAATAGAAGCAATGCTTGCTGGTTACGTATTGGGTGATTTAAGTCCAGAAGAAGCTGAACAGGTACGGCAATATTTAATACTTCACCCTGATTTAGTTGCAGAAGTTCGCAGCTTACAAACAACTTTAGCGCTACTTCCTTTGTCTTTGAACGAAACCGAGACAACCTCAAATAATGCTCCTTCTTCACTACGCGCGCGCATTCTCAACGCAGTAGAAAGCGAAGCACAAATTTCTCAACCCGCTTCTACATCTAATGTACTACCCTTTCCCCAATTAGAGCGTCGAAACCAATTTAATCGAAGACAAAAAACTTGGTACGTTATAGCTGGAAGTATTGCTGCGATATTAGTTGCCTCTTTGGGATTGCAAAATTATCGTTTAACTCAGCAACTAGCAGCCGTAGAAACAAATATATCTCAACGAGAACAGGAAATAGCTTCATTACAACAACAATTACAAGCGTCAAAACCTAATTCATCACCATACCAACAAGTTGTAAACTTATTAAATCAACCTTCTAACCGCTTTCTTGCAGTTAAAGGAACGGCGCCACAAATGCCAGCTAGTGGTAGTTTAGTAATAGTACCTACTAAACAAACAGCACTTTTAGCATTACAAAATTTACCTCCTTTACCTCAAGGGAAAGTATATCGAATGTGGGCATATGTTGATGGAGCAAAGGTAGATTGCACTCGATTTATACCGGACGCTAATGGTAAAGTTACGCAAACAATTCCTTTAAAGAATTGGGGCACCACTACTTCTGTTATAGTCACAATTGAACCAGAAGTTGGAATTACACAACCAACTGGACAACAGGTCATGACGGGTAGCGTTACTATTTAAGGCGCCTGGTCTCTTAAGTAGAGACTGGGCTTTTACCTATATTAGGAGGCGCCACTCCATCAAAAACCCTTATAGTCAAGGTATCTCCAAAAAATTTTGATAAAAATCTGGAATTATATAAAACACTTCGGTATCTAGAACCATAAGTCAATTCAACCACAAAACTTTAAGGAGTTATAGATATGCAAACACTTGATAAAGAACAACTTACCCCTTGCCACAGAATGCCAGTTTTACGCCGTGACGATAAACAAAAATCACCCTCTGAAGCTGTAAAGCTCTTACAACAACGCTTACAACATTATGGTTTTAGTACATTAAAAGTTGATGGCTTCTTCGGTAAGAAAACAGAAGATGCAGTCAAAGACTTCCAAGGCAGAAGCGAAGACCCTTCATTCTCTGTAGATGGAATAGTTGGTCCTCTGACATGGGAAGCGTTAGGTACATGCATAATTATTACCGCATAACTAAAAAGTGATGCTTTAAATTACGTATAAATTCTGTTTTAAATATTAACTTAAATACTAAAAAACCTGACTTCAATTAATGTAAAGTCGGGTTTTTTTAATTCAAAAGCCTGTTTCAAACAAATTACCTTTTAGGCAAGATTTGAGTATGAAATTATAGAACCATTTTTCTCCGCGTTATATTTTATTAATTTTTCAGTTACAAACTCTTTAACCACAAGCGGTAATGTGAAAAGATAATCTTTTTCCTCTATCGATATATGTAAGGCTTTATCGATTAAACATCGTTCTTGTAAGCACTCTAAAGCCTCTAGCAATTTTTGTGGCGTAACTATTGGCAATATACTTTTTTGTATTTGAGAAAATGAAGCAGGATGATTCGACGCTAACCATTCTATAACTTGCTTCTCTGTATTTGATAAGCGGTTAACGTGTTCTCTTATCAAATCATAAATTTCACCAAAGACTAAAGTTCTTGGGTTGAGAAACTTTGCAATGTAGCCATTAAATAACTTCTGAATAGTAGTAGAAGCAATATTTAACATAAGTGGATTACCTGCATAGAAATTGACTAGTTTTTCCCACTCGTGCGGTGAACCAATAAAGAAACCCTTTGCTTTAAACATTTCTTGTATCTCCAATACTTGCAAACCCTTTAGCATTAACGAACGAACGGGTAAAGTATCACCTGTCATTTGCCCAATTCCTTTGGGTTTTTCACGACCAATTAATATCAAGCAGCTTTGATGCGGCGCCTCTCCGACTCGTTTGAAAAGTTTACCATAGGCTTCATAACCTTCACAATAGCATCCGCTATCATCGCAAAATGAAGCGTTTTGCAGAATTTTTTCTACATCGTCTAACACTAGCAAACAGCGATTAACTCGTAGATAATGTATTAATCTGGAAATTAATGCATCTACATTTTCTGGCAAGCTAGCTTCGTGTCCATTTGACAGGAATTGAATCAGTTCAGTTAACATATCTTTGAACGATAACCCACTACCAAAACTTTTATAAATCACAAACTCAAATTTATCTTGAATTTTATGAGCTAACTTTACGCTTAGGTAAGTTTTACCTATCCCACCCATACCTAACAACGTTACCAAACGGCAATTATCTTCTATGATAAATTGCTTCAGAGTTACCAGTTCCAATGTACGCCCATAAAAAACAGAGACATCTGGTACTTCACCCCAATCTAGTTTTCGCATTGAGTGCTGTTTCCCAGTATCGTCTGATGAACACCATGCTGTCTCAGAATCAGACGGTTGATAATAATCAGTTGGCGCCAAAGATATATTAAAAGTCTCAAAGCAGGTACTTAGGGTTCGTTTATCTACCCTAGCTTTACAAGTGTATATCTTCACTAAAGTATGAGGGTCTAAACAAGTACGTTCGCTCAAAGTATTAAGAGTGTAGCGAATTCCATTGTTATCTTGAATTTCTGACTTCGATGTTGCTGCTTGGAGCCTTTTTAATCCTTGGTTCGTCAAAATGACTCCGCGCCGACGTTTCTGTTGCTTAAATTCCTTCATTGACAGACCTCACGCTAATTCAGATTTTGCCATTCAACTCTTAGTCGTTGAACTTTCCTCTCTCGAACTAAAAAATAGTACAAGTGTGTATAAATAAATTTTTCAGGTACACTTTATAAGTATCTCTCAATACATGCTGGGTGCCACTGATTTTAATTTATGCAGTTTATACCTGATATAAAAATATAGAAAATAAAATACACCGTCACTTAGTCAGAGTAATAAGTATATTTTAATACTCAAATTACCAAAAACCGATAATTATATTTCTACTCAAATATATAATTACTCCCTTCCCACTACAAGATTACATATAAATTATTCTTTCTTTGCGTCCTTTGCAGTTCATTGATTTCAGTATCTTTGAGCGTGAAGGAAGCATAGATAAATAAATATGATAATTCTGACAATAAAGAATAAATTATGAAGTATAAAAAAATACTTATTAATTTTTTGTCTATTTGGAGCCAAGTGTAAAAAAATTGAAAATCTTAAGTTCCTGCTAAAGATACCAAACTTCCATTGCTTATTGCTGGTCATAAGCGCAAACTAAATTTAACTGCTCTTTGCATTGATAGTGGTTGATGTCATTAATGTTGAGAAGTTTCAAGATTGCCGAGTTCTTTCACGAAATCGAAATCTAATGCCAAAGCAACTCATTATAAATAATGATGCTAACCATATAAAGAGCAACAATCGTCACTAATGCAAAAGTAATTATCATTACAAGCATTATACGGTGAACAGTTCAGAGTTTTAGCATTATCTCTTGAGGAGAATAGAACAATGTCAGAGAACAAAAAAGAATTTAACTTGCTACCTAAGCAACCTGCACCAGTTCAACGTCAAACTCCAGGCTTCAACCAAGACCTGTCAGAAGAACTATCAGAGGAAGTTTTAACAGGTGCAGGTCAAGGAGTAGTTCCCAGCTTTATTTGTATAGACACTGGACTTCCATGCGGAATTCCCTTTGCAGGTAGCGATGCTGAATAAAATTCCCAATTAACCCTCATGTTTTCTCTATTTCCGCTATTTGGAGAATGCATTGAAATTCTAGAAGTCCAACTGCGGAAGTAGAAAGCAAATTCATTAGTCAAAAGACAACATTAGTTAAATGCCTTAATTTGGCTAGGAGAAAAAACATGGAAGAAAAGAATAAAAATTTGCTGCCTAAGCTTTCTGAACCTGTAGTGCGTTTATCACCTGGAGCTAATCCCAATTCTTCAGAAGAATTATCTGAAGAAGAATTGACTGGAAATTGGGGTGTTTATCAAGCAGGAATTGACGCATCAATTTTCTGCCTCCAGCAATCGAATTGTTTACAACCCTTTGCGGGCAATAACGCTGAATAGTGTCATTAAGTAGAGAATAACTAGGAGAAAGAGACATGAAAGATAAAAGCAACGGTTTCTTACCCAAGATTTCTGAACCAGTAGTACGTTTACCTCTTGGAGTAAACCCAAATCCAGATGATGAACTCTCTGAAGAAGAACTTACGGGAAATTTTGCATCTAGCCAAGGAGGTATTAACCCATCTAGTCTAGCTATTGGATGTGTACTTGCTTTATGCTCTCCTTTTGCGGGAGATAGTGCTGAGTAGCAAATTTCAGTAGATAAGCCAGCAATCACAAATTTTTAGAGCTTTTTGAGTTAATTCGCAAGTATTTACTTGCGAGTTAACTTGTGATAAACAATACACTTTAATCAAAGTTGAATGACAGATGTAACAAAAATTCCAGGACTTCAAAAACTATGGCAGAAAACCCAAGGAGACTCACAGATATGCGTTGCAGTTCTTGATGGGTTAGTTGATAGAGCTAATTCTTGCTTTGATGGCGCCAACTTAACACAATTGCCAACTTTAGTGCAGGGTGAAGTAAATCCTGAAGGGATGATGTCAAAGCATGGCACTCATGTTACTAGCGTCATCTTTGGTCAGCATGGTTCTTCTGTATGGGGAATTGCACCTCAATGTCGAGGTCTAATTATACCCGTTTTTGCTGATGAAGGTCGTAGACTTTCTCAACTCGATTTATCCCGTGCTATTGAGAAAGCTGTCTTAAATGGCGCCCATATTATAAATATCAGTGGGGGGCAACTTACCGATTATGGTGAAGCAGAAGATTTACTCTCAAAAGCAGTCGATTTATGCGAACAAAGCAATGTCTTGATTATTGCGGCAGCGGGTAATGATGGCTGTAAATGCTTGCACGTTCCAGCAGCACTTCCAATGGTTCTTGCAGTAGGTGCAATAGATAACTTGGGCAAGCCAATGGAATTTAGTAACTGGGGAGACGCTTACCAAACCCAAGGAATTCTTGCTCCCGGAGAAGATATTCCAGGCGCCAAACCAGGAGGGGGTGTCACCAAATCTAGCGGTACTAGTTTTGCTAGTCCTATCGTTTCTGGAGTAGCAGCTTTACTTCTAAGTTTACAAATTCAACATGGAGAAAAACCAAACCCTCATAAAGTCAGAGATGCCATTTTAAATAGTGCTTTACCTTGTGACAACGAAGACGTAAATCATCGTTGTTTAGCAGGAAAACTAAATATTTTAGGTGCAACATATCTACTTCAAGGAGAAAAGATGTCTGAGCAATTATCTGAGCAATTAGAAGCAATTGAAGCAGCCGCATGTGGTTGTGGTGGAACCAATAACGATGAAACTGTTACGGAAGAAATACCAGAAACCTTGCCCTTACAGCTACAGAAAGTAAACATGGAAGCGATAAGACCACAATATAGTTCATCTACAAATTCAGCAAATTTCGTTATGCCTAGCACAAACTTAACTAGCCCAACTTCACATTATATTACTCCTAGTCAATCGAATGATAATGGAACAAGCTTAGTCTATGCTTTAGGGGTTTTGGGGTATGATTTTGGAAGCGAGGCAAGACGCGACTCTTTCAAACAGCTAATGCCGGGAGTAGAAGTTAATATCCCTGGCGCCGACCCGCAAGCACCACCAACACCTAGAGTAGTTCCCGCTCATCCCTACGATCCCCGTCAGATGGTAAAGTATTTACGGCAAAGTCCCTCAGAAGCTAAGTCTTTAATTTGGACTTTAAATTTGGAACTAACTCCTATTTATGCTATTGAACCTGTCGGACCGTTTGCCAGTAATGTTTATGCAATTTTGCGAGAACTTTTAGACGGACAGACGCTAGCAGAAGACAACGACAATTATATAGAACGGATAAGTGTACCTGGACGACTAACAGGCAAAACAGTTAAGCTTTTCTCCGGACAAGTAGTTCCCGTTATTCAACCTGAAAATGAACGAGGAATCAATGGCTGGGAAGTTAATGGCATTATTAATGCAGCTTTGGAAGCATTACCGATAACAGATGAAGAAAAACGGCAGAAGATTAGGGATACTGTTGAAAACTTTCTTAATCGTATTTATTACGATTATCGAAATCTAGGAACAACTTCTCAAGACCGTGCGCTGAATTTTGCTGCAACTAATATAATTCAAAATGTTCGATCTGCATCTAGAACAATTGAAAGTGGTATGGAACTAGATAGCATCGGAGTCGAGAAAAGCCCATTTTGCCGCTTAGATAGCGATTGTTGGGATGTAAAAATCAAGTTCTTTGACCCAGAAAACAGGAACAGAGCAAGACAAGTATTCCGTTATACTATTGATGTCAGTGACATTTCCCCAGTGACATTAGGCGAACCCAAACGATGGTCTGCACCTGATTAATTTGTCAATCACTATTAGCTTTACCCAAAATATGAGACTTCCAAAACAAGCACACCCAGTTAAAAGACCTGATCTTCTTATTCCCCATGAAGTAGTTGATATTATCAACGGCAGAGAAGAAGATTTGGCAAAAATTCTTCTTGATTTGATGCACGGCGCCAACTTTAACGACCCACCTGCATATCAATACAGAAGCTATAACCATCTTAAGTCTTCCCGCCGTAAAAATTAGTACATATACAATTGAGGGAAATTATAAATGTCATTTACCACCACTAACAATGGCGAAAAAACAACTAAAACAACCTTGCATTCAGTGCTTTTGTTTAATCAACCAGAGGCACACTTATACATACCTTCGGATATCTCTTACTTAGAAAGTAAATTTACCATCGAAGCTTGGATTTATTCTACAATTAATTTTGGTACTGGGATAATTTTGGCAGAGGGTGACAACATTTTTTATTTGGAAGATAACCAGTTAAAGTTTCAAAAAAAATCAAGTGGAGAAACTATCTCTTCTGCAAGAGATAGCATCATACCCAATACTTGGAACCATGTAGCTGTATCAAAATCAGGAAATAAACCAGGAGAAACTCAACTTTACATCAATGGTAAGCAAAATGATAACCAAGGTGTAATTTCTAAGTTAAGTGCTGGTAAAGGAATTTATATTGGTGTACATCCATCGAGTGCAGCACATCAATCTTTTCAAGGAAAAATTAGCGAAATCAGACTTTGGAATATACCTCGTTATCAGGTTGATATTGAGAAAGATTTGCACAATCGTTTAGTTGGTAACGAACCAGGATTAATTGGTTATTGGTCTTTGTCTGAAAATTCTGGCAATACAGTTTACGACAAAACTCAAAACGCCAAGAACGGAAATATTTACAATGCAGTTTGGAGCGAATCTTTAATTCCACTTGCTTGTAGCTTAGACCCCAAAGAACGACTTTTAAATTCTAATAAAATCGAGGACTATGCATATTTGTTCTCCAAATTGTATGAGTCTCAAGCTCCAAAACAAAATGTGTTTTTCCGAAGAGGTCGCATTTGGCATTAATTTTAGCATTAATATCTACAAGCTTGGTGAGAACTAATGAAGACACCACAAATAAAACCTCATTTTCGTGTTGAGATTGTTGAACCTAAAAACGTGTATTTGTTGAGCGAGCATTCAACGCACGCTTTTACAGGGAAACTTTATTGTCAACTTGCCCCCCTTCTCAATGGCAACCATACTATTGATGAAATTATAAGCAAGCTAAGAGGGCAGGTAGACACTAACCAGATCGACTATGCTCTTAGTCGTCTTCAAGCTAAAGGTTATCTTACCGAAAGTGTTTGCGAACTTACCCCTGAAGCTGCTGCTTTTTGGAGTTTACTAAATATTGACCCATCAGTTGCTAACCTGAAATTGCAGCAAACTCCTGTTTCTGTGGTTTCTGTTGGTAATGTTGCTACCCATCCGTTAATCGAGACTCTTACACAGGTAGGAATTCAAGCTAGACAATGGGATGCAAGCTTACTACAGTCTGTAAATAATTCTTTACTTGTAGTCCTAACTGATGACTACCTGCAAGCCGATATAAAGGAAATCAATCAATTTGCCCTAAAATATCAGCAACCTTGGCTACTTGTTAAACCTGTAGGCGCCGTTTTATGGTTGGGACCTATTTTTAATCCCCAAAAAACTAATTCTCAAACAGGTTGCTGGGAATGTCTTGCTCAACGTTTAAGGGGAAATAGAGAAGTTGAAGCCTCTATTTTACGACAAAAAAAACACCAAAATTCCTCTAACTTACTTGGTTGTCTCCCAACTCCTCACGCCGCTATTTCCTCTTCTTTTCAAACTGCCTTAAACTTAACAACTACAGAAATAGCTAAGTGGATTGTTAAAGATAAGCATTCAGAGGGCGCCGAAACAACTTTTCCAACTTTAGAGGGTAAAATTATTACCTTTGACCAAACAACTCTAGATGTACAAACTCATATTCTTAAGTGGCGCCCTCAATGCCCATCTTGCGGCAACCCCAATCTACTTAGCGAACGCTTTTCTCAACCTGTTATTCTCAATAAGAGTAAAAAACTATTTACTAGCGATGGTGGACATCGTGCTTTTTCTCCTGAACAGACTGTTAATAAATACCAACATCTTATCAGTCCAATTACAGGAGTAGTTAGTGCCCTAATTCGCGTTTCTGACCCCAATAACCCTTTATTGCATACCTACAGCGCAATTCACAGTTTTGGAACTTCTTATAATCTATATAGTTTGCGCCGTTTCCTACGTCATAAAAGTGCAGGCAAAGGCAAAAGCGATAGTCAAGCTAAAGCAAGCGGTATGTGCGAAGCTATCGAACGTTATTCGGGAATATATCAAGGAGATGAGCCAAAAATAAAATGTACTATATCTGATTTAGGAGATAAGGCAATTCACCCAGCACAATATTTGCATTTTAGTGCTAATCAATACGCAAATCGTAAAGAATTGAACGAAAAGAATACTGTTGCCCATGATTGGATTTGTGAACCCTTTGACGAAAACCAAGCCATTGAATGGACTCCCGTTTGGTCTTTAACCGAACAAACCCATAAATATCTTCCTACAGCCTTGTGTTACTACGATTACCCGCTTGAGAAAGAAAATCGTTTTTGTATTGGTGACTCAAACGGTAATGCCGCAGGCAATACCCTCTCTGAAGCAATTTTTCAGGGATTTATGGAATTAGTCGAACGGGATAGCGTGGGAATTTGGTGGTACAATCGTCTGACTCGTCCTGCTGTAGATTTAGCCAGCTTTGATGAACCTTATTTACTAGAGTTACAAGATTTTTATCGAAGCAACAATCGAGAATTATGGGTACTAGATTTAACAGCAGATTTAGACATTCCTGTATTTGCTGCTGTCTCTCGTCGTATTGATGGTAAAGAAGAAAAAATTATTGCTGGTTACGGCGCCCATTTTGACCCCAAAATTGCCATTTTACGGGCAGTAACGGAAGTGAATCAATTTGGAGCAAGTATCGATGATAGGGATATAAGTCAAGCAGACAGTGAAAGACAACAATGGCTAGCTTCTTCAACCCTTAAAAATCAACCTTACTTGGCGCCTAATACTCTACTTCCACTCAAAACTTACCAAGATTATCAACAACGTTGGAGCGACAATATCTATGACGACGTATTAACTTGTGTAGAAATTGCCAAAAAAGCAGGTATGGAAACTTTGGTACTCGACCAAACTCGCCCTGATATAGGTTTAAGTGTCGTCAAGGTCATTGTACCAGGATTACGTCATTTCTGGTCGCGGTTTGGCGCCGGACGGTTATACGATGTACCTGTAAAAATGGGTTGGTTGTCGGCGCCACTCACAGAAGAACAAATGAATTCCACACCAATGCCGTTTTGAGAGTGCTGAGTGCTGAGTGCTGAGTGCTGAGTGTTGAGTGTTGAGTAAATTTTTGTACACCTTATTGTTTAGTAGGAAATGAGTAAAATGAAAAATAAAACTTTGTTACCAGTAATTGCGGCGCCTGTACAACGTACACTAATCAATTTCACAACTCCAAATAGTTGCAGCCAAGGCAACGTTGAAGCGGCAATTTATTATCCCGGAATAACAATACCCGGCATACCTTTTGCTTACGATGACGCTGATTAAAATCTAAATGTAGAGACGTAATATATTACGTCTCTACATATTACGTCTCTACATATTACGTCTCTACATATTACGTCTCCACATATTCCACATATTACATCTCCACATATTACGTCTCCACATATTACGCAAATTATTTATTTAAACCCAATCTTAATATTTAAACTGATATGCCTGACCTATCTACAATTCCAGGTTTCTCTGAGCTACAATCGCTTACAAAAGGTAATCCTAACATTCTCGTTGCTGTTCTTGATGGTTCAGTTGATTTAGAACGTGCCTGCTTTCAAGGAGCAAACCTTACTAAAATAATTCCTTACTGGCAAGAAGAAGTCAAAACCCATCCACACGACTTAGCAATTTTTCTAGAAATCGAAAATAACAGCGACTTGGATGACGAGACTAAAGCTGAAAAATTAGCAGCAGCAATTCCTGACCCTAATACCCGCGCGCGTCTCCATTTTGCTTTCCACGCTACACATATATCTAGTACAATTTTTGGTCAGCCTGGTTCACCAGTTGAAGGAATTGCACCTAACTGCATGGGTATTAATATTCCTATCGAAATGAGTGGAGATCAGGGAGAATTTATTTCACCCCTTAATCTTGCCCGTGCCTTTGACCTTGCTTTATCTAAAGGCGCCAACATTATACACTGTGCTGCTTGTCATCCCACTCAAACTGGAGTTTCCGACCATCTAATAGAATATGCGGTACGGCAGTGTCAAGAAAATAACGTGTTGGTTATTGCTCCAGGGGGTAATGATAAAGGTGAATGTTGGTGCATTCCCGCTTTGTTACCTGGTGTTCTGACCGTTGGCGCCATGAAAGATAATGGGCAGCCATTTAAATTTAGCAACTGGGGAAGCAACTACCAATCTCAGGGAATTCTAGCACCTGGTGAAAATATTTTGGGCGCCCAGCCAGGAACAGATACTCCTGTACGTAAAAAAGGCACTAGTTGCGCCGCACCAGTAATTACGGGTATTGCAGCGTTACTATTGAGCCTGCAAATACAAAAAGGTGAATCCATAAATCCAGAAGCAGTGCGTAATGCAATTCTTAATAGTGCCATACCCTGTAAACTAGAAGAAGTCGAAGAAGTAGAGCGTTGCTTACGTGGTAGAATCAATATCCCTGGTGCATTAGAACTATTGTTTAGTGGTCAATCTAGAAAGAGTTTTAATACAATTACAAATATAAATACAAATAACCAACATTCAAACCCAAATTCATCATCACCACCAGGTCTAGTATTACAATCAATTGAACTATTACAAGCTACTAATGTTGTTACAGATACTATTATAAGTAATGCTGTTACAGCCAGTGCCGTGCGCTCCAATCTAGTATATGCATTAGGTACAAGCCTTAGTTACGACTTTGGTACAGAAGCCAGACGCGACACATTCAAACAGCAAATGCCTGGAGTGACAGTAGATATTCCAAGTATAGAAGGGCAAACACTGCCATTATCTACAATAGTTCCCCCTAATCCCTATGACGGATGCCAGATGGCAGATTATTTAAAACAAAATCCTTTAGAAGCTAAATCCTTGATTTGGACATTAAACCAAGAGTTAACACCTATTTATGCAGTTAAACCAGTAGGTGCCTTCGGTAGTGATGTTTATAAAATGTTTCAAGAAATATTAGCATGGGGAACACTACCAAAAGACCATGAAGATTACATTGAACGAGTAAGTATACCCGGACGCTTAACAGATTATGCTGTTGAGTTATTTTCTGGACAAATAGTGCCTGTAATTGAAGTTGATACAAAGCGCGGTATATATGCTTGGAAAGTAAACTTGTTAGTTAATGCTGTTTTGCAGTGCATTCTAGAAGAAGGAACAGAAACGCAACAAACAATCCGTTCTAACCTTACAAGCTTTCTCAATCGTATTTACTATGACTTTGTTAATCTAGGCCAGACATCGCGCGAGCGAGCGTTAAATTTTGCAGCAACCAACACCTTTCAAGCTGCTTCTGCCTTTGCTCAGGCAATAAATCGTGGCATGGAACTAGATAAAATTGAAGTAGAAAAAAGTCCTGTATGTCGTTTAGATAGCGACTGTTGGGAAGTTAAGCTAACGTTTTTCGACACAGAAAACAATCAGCGTGCTTGCAAAATATATCATTTCACCCTTGATGTCAGCGATAAAATACCTGTCACCTTGGGAAAAATGCACTCATGGTCAATACCTTATTACAGGGATAATACCTAAAAAACTCTCTTTTATAAGCTTATGATTTATCCATTCTTAACACTTTCTCTTAAACCAGAAATCCTTCTCATCCAAGAAAACGACAATATTATTCTACAATCTGCTAATCGCAAACTAACTTTTCATCATCCAATTTCAGAATTAAAATTGGCTTTAAATTTACTAAAAAATTCAAATAATACAGTCGCCCAGCTTCGAGAATTAGTAGAAACAAATGGAAATGGAATTGAAGCGGGTAATAAATTTGAAAATTATTTAGATAAACTAATAAATCTAGGCTGGATTTGTTTTTCGCTTCCCATTGCTAAAGCAATTCCAATGACAGAACATTACGAATTCAATATATCTACTATTGATTGGCAACAAGAATCATTTACTCTATCTCGCTTTGCTTATTTGCACTGCTTTGCTGGAGAACTGTTATTAGAATCTCCTCAATCTAAAGCTAAAATAATTGTACATGATTGGCAAGGCGCCGCTTTGATTGCAAAATTATCTAAGCCTCATACCTTAGCACAATTAATATTAGAAACATCACACATACCGGAAATTACACAAGAAATAATACAACAATTTATTATTTTACTTTCTATTACCAACATGCTAGCAGTATCAGAGGATTTTCATTTGATGCAATGGGAATTTCACGACTTGCTGTTTCATAGCCGTAGCCGAAATGGTAGACATAATAATCCAGTAGGAGGAACATTCCGTTTTTACGACAAAATAGAGCTTATGCCACTAACAAAAGCTCCTATGAGTGACAAAATACTTAAATTATATCAACCGCAACTGGAACATTTAGCAAAAACAGATATTTCTTTAACAACAGCTTTAGAGTCGAGAAAATCAATTCGGGAATACAATCAAGAAGCACCAATTACAATCGAACAATTAGGAGAATTACTTTATCGTTGTGCAAGAATAAAAGAAGTAATGGAAACGAAAATGGGTAAATTGAGTAGGCGCCCGTACCCAAATGGTGGTGCAATGTACGAATTAGAAATTTACCCTGCTATTAACTGTTGTGAAGGAATAAATTCGGGATTATATCACTATCAACCTTTAGAACATACATTATACCATATTTCTGAATCAAATCAAAAGGTTGAAAGATTACTTAAAGATGCTTGGTACTCAAGCGGACAGCAAGATACACCCCAGGTATTATTAGTAATAACAGCAAGATTTGGGCGCCTATTTTGGAAGTATCAAGCATTAGCATATGCCTTAATTTTAAAACATGTCGGTGTGTTATATCAAAATCTATACTTAACAGCAACTGCAATGAATTTGGCGCCCTCCGCATTGGGAACAGGTAATTCCGATTTATTTGCTGACATTACAGGTATCGAATACTACGAAGAATCTTCTGTAGGAGAATTTATGTTAGGTTCAAGAAAATAATCGAGATGGCTCTTCTAAACCATGCCAAACTATTAATCCTGTTAAACCAATAAATAGCGCGGATAAAAAACCATTCCCCATATAACCGAACTGTGCGTATGCAACACCCGCAGCGATACCACCTAGTCCTCCACCAAGTTGCCCAACTGCTACAACTAAACTCATTAAAGAACCACGTTGATGTTCAGGGACAAGTGTAGTTAAAAGCGCTTGCAAAGGACTTAAACGTAATGCTAGTAATATCATGACTAAGAAAAATACAGCATAGGCTGATAATGTGCCTGTAATAATAAAAGGCGCCGCAGTAAACACAACAGCAGATGTTGCACAAGAAGCTATAATTATAGGCTTACGACCTATCTTGTCAGACCACCGACCAGCTTGTGGTCCAACTAATATATTTGCTATTCCTCCCACCATAAATAATGTAGCGGTTGCTGATGGTGTCATTTGAAATTCTTTTTCTAACCATGTAGGAAAAAATACCACGAAAGTAGAAACGGCAAATAACATTGTCGCATAGGCGCCTGCTGCACTTCTAACTTTTGCCTCCTGTAACAACACCCAATAATTATTCAATGCACTTTTAACAGACAACCTTTCTTCAAGACGTTTAATAGGAGGTTGAGGAATAATGATAAAAATCAGAAAGAACGAAACTGCTGCAATAAGGGCAAAGAGAAAAAACGGCGCCCTAAACCCATACCTTTCAGCTAATATTGTCCCAACGGGTACTGCAACTACTTGACCAAAAGCAAAACCACTCATTACCCATCCGTTTGCCCATCCTCGTTTTTCATAAGGAAAATAATCTCCAACATACGCAACTGCTACACCCGTTAAAATACCTCCAGAAACTCCGGCGCCAATACGCACCGTCAACAAAGATACAAAATCATTAGCAAAACCGTGCATTAATAACATCATTGCCATTAAACTTGTGCCAGCTAACAACACAGGTCGTCTTCCCAAATGGTCAGATACAGGGCCAACAATAATTGCAAATAATGATAGTGCAACAGAATAACCAGTAACTAAACTGCCTTGCCAAGCTTCAGGTATATTCAACGCTTCACCAATACGTGGCAAAATAGGCGCCACTATAGTCGCTTGGCTGCTAGAAGCTAATACCATTAACCACAATGCCAAAATAACTAATAATGCTGGAGGTTGACGTTTTGCTAATTTCATGCTTTAACCCCCATTAATAAATTACTATAAGCTTGTAACTGAGCTTTGCGTGAAAAGTGAAGTTGAATCTTATCTCTTAGAGAGTCGCGAAGCTGTTGATAATTCGATGGAGTATTAAATAACTGAACTATTTTTGCTGCCATTGCTGTTGTATCACCAGGCGCCGATAATAATTTAGCAGGCATATCAAAATCTAAAATAGCCATAATCTCTTCTAGACCACCGCAGTATGTACCCACAACAGGAACTTCACAAGCCATTGCTTCGAGTGCTGCTAAACAGAATGACTCAGATTCACTTGTAACTAATTGCAAATCAGTAACAGCTAACCAACGCACAACTTCCGTTGGAGAAACGGCGCCTAAAAAAATCACTTCATTCCCTACTCCTAATTCTTCTGCATACTCGCGCGCTTTAGTATAGTTTGGCCTATTACCAATCATTAACAACCTAGCTGGTACACCTGCACCTCTCACATGCGCTAACACCGAAATAGCATCCAAAGGACGTTTAACATCGCGGAAGTTAGAAACATGACATAAATTTAAAGTATCAGAAGGCGCCGCTATCCATTTACGGAACGGATGAAACAACTCTAAATCAATCGCATTATGAATTACTATTGGGCGCCTTGGTAGAGAAAATACTTGCATTGCTTGTGAAGCCAGTGAATTTGATACAGCAGTTACGCAATTACAAGCTAAAATACAATCTCGTAATTGAGCATTATAGTTAGAGTCGCATCCATATTTATTTACATCACTTCCGTGTAAAGTCAAACAAACAGATAACGAGTAACCATGACTTGCTAACTTTTGACGCGCGAGTAGTGCTGCTTCAACTAACCCAACAGCATAATGCACATTCAAAACAGCAATATTATTATCTTCAACATGCTGAATAATTTCTTGTGCAAGTGGTTCTATCCAAGTTGAGTCTGCGGGTGTTGGAGTTCTTGGTGCCGAAACTGGTATATATTCTAATTCATCATTACTTACCCATTGTGCTTGTGGACTGGTAAGAAGTATAACGAAGGCGCCTGCTGTTGTTAACTCTCTCGCAAGTTCCGTAGCAACCTTACCACTACCTCCAAGACCCCCAAGAGATAATATTGCAACTCGCAATGATGTTAAATCAGAAGTGACAGAGCGTGAAATTGAATATTGATGAGTAAGCATAAAGTTTGTTTTATCTGAATTTTTAACTAGATAATCCCCCCTAACCCCCCTTAATAAGGCTATCCATTACCCGCATCTTTCTTAATATAGCTCAAAGCCCTACATTTAGGGCTTTTCAGGGTTATGGCAGAGAATTAGGCTTGACAAATAAAGCAAGATGTGGAATTGAATAAAGAAGCGCTGGTATCTAAAAAAGAGCGTGGATTCATAATTCCTAGAGCGTATAAGTGCTTAACAGAAAAGTCTAACGGGAGCATATTACTCCAATCGAGCATGTTTTTAGCCTCGGTATTGATGCGAAGGCGGTCAGAATTTAGTCTAAAAATAAACGTTTTTCTCTAACGCATAAATTTACGCCCGACGTCAACATATATTACTAGACCCACACAAAGCGGGTTAATAAATCTAACTGGGAGCATCCAATGAATGGAAGAAACATAATTACCTGGCGCTCTTATACCCTACTATATGGTTGGTCTAGAAAAGTCTATCTGCCTTTCACTGGATGCCCCCAATCGAACTTTATTTTCAAGCATGGACAACTGTTGATGTAAATAAATTAATTTTCGGTATAATATTTATCCAATAAAAAATAATTATCACGTTCATTTTGAGTCAATTCAGTACAAAATTATTATCAGACTGGATGGCTCGTTGCCTCGGCGCGCCGACGGCGGCGCCTATAAAAAGAGCGGATGTTTTTAAGCAAAATTATTTATTAATTAATAGACTTTATGTGCTGAAGAAATCGCAAGATTTGAAGCGAGAGATCAAGAAACTCATTAATCGTATAATTTTGAAGTAATTCAAAGCGCGTTAGTACTACGCATATGATTGGGGGAGGGCTGCCGCAATACTGCTCGGTTAAGGAAGAATGAAAGGTAAAATAAAGAGAATTATGTTCTCGTGTAAAACACGAGAATATATTGAAGTGTATATAAACGCATGACAATCCACGCACATACAGATAGATTATCCCAGGCGCCCGTGTAATATTTATAGATTATTTTGAGAATACTTAAAAACTTCAATTTGTTTATAGTACGGATAGTTTACCCACACTCTGGTACTACGTAGACGCAGTAATAACAGTTTTAAAAACCTTAAAAGATAACTGCTGTTTAGTAGTGCCATTACCTCGATGGCATCGTTTTTTACTCTTAAATTTACATCGAGTTTTTTTCACAACTCTTGGATTGCTTCTTTGCTGTGGTGGTGGTATTTCTAAAGCTAAAATCTCCCAAATTAACCAGCTATAATATACATTTATATCTGACGATTTTAAATCAATTTGTTGGAATTGTGGAACAGCGCGTTTAATCACTCGCAAGCTCCCAGTAAAGCTTAAGCGTAAAGGAGAGATATTAGCAACCGTAGCACTTTGAAACATCAAAGAACGTATACAGTAATGTCCTATCAACCAGCCATAAATTTCCTGAATGACTTCACGAGGGTTTTTAGAACGTATAGGTATTTTACGACCATTCAAATGAACTTTTAATTCATCCAAAGTATTCTCTGCTTCCCAACGTTGATGGTATTCACGTGCTAAAAGTAACGCTGGAAAAGTTACAATATCCATTAAATCAGTTATCAAGCGGTAAACTTTTTCTACTCCATTTTCTTCAACAATATATTCAATTACACGAACTTTCTGGCGAGTGGCACCCTTCTTTCTAGATTTTCCATCGGGCACAATCCATGATACGTAAGAACCGTCAGGAAGATTTTTAACAACTTCAAATTTAACGTTCTTCGGCACACGACCTAAAACGTGGCATCCTTGTTTTATTGCTGCATTAAACATCTTGAATGAATGCAAACCTCTATCCCACATTAATAGCATCCCTTTAGAGACACTACGTAGTAGTTTTAAAGCTCCCTTCCTTTCTCCAATTCGATAAGGGCAGCAAAACGCATCTATTATTAAACGTGTACCTGCTTCGACTAAAAAAACTAATCTCGCCTTTGGAAAAGCTGGATACGTACCAGGTCTAGAACCAGGATAACTAAAGACTCTTGCGTTATCTTCTGTATCTGGAACATCAAAAACTGTTCCATCCATTGCCATTACTCTTAAACCACCTAAAAAGGCGCCTGGTGTTGAAATTGTTGCTAATGGTTTAGCAACTACTTCAAATAAACGGGTCATTACTGCACAACCAATTCGTTGCCGAGCTTCGCTTATTGATGAAGAAGTCGGCGCCTTAAAACGTATTTTTTCAGGAATTAGTACCGAACTCAAACCATGAGTCAAATTTTTAAAAACATCGACGATTGAATCTCTTGACCAAAAACTCATGGCGATAATTAAAGCTACCACTACATGTGTTGGTAGTATTCGTTGCCGACTTTCTTCTGAAGAAGTAATTTGAATTGCTTTATCAATTTCCGAAGCTGGAATTACCGTCTCCAAAGCACCTAGCAGTTGCTCAGGAGGAATACAGTACTTTTGTACGTCAAAATTGATTAGTGGCATGACACCCAGAGTGGTATATTATTTATTATGAGATAATAAATATTAAACATCTATTAGTTCTCGTAAGCAACACGAGAACAAATTGCCAAAATCTGTTAATGACCACAAAGCAAGATGACATCATAAACAGGGCTGAACTTTTGCAGCAGGGAATTGCGACCCTACAACTGCAAATTCAGCAAATTAAGTCGAGTGGCGAAGTGGCACCACCTGGTTGTTGCGTTGTGCGCTACCAAGCACGTGGTCAAAGAGGGACTTATTGGTACTATAAATTACACGCTACAACTCCTGTTTTCCCAACAACTCAACCCAACAAGTTAACTAAATACAAACATCTAGGCAAGGCTGGAACTCAAGCTCATGTTGATGCTGTAATTTCTGTGGCGAGAAGAATCCAAATTGATTACCTGCAATCGTGTATTGACTCACTTAGACAAAACTGGGTGGACTTATACGAAAGTATTAAAGAGAAAAAATAAACTATTGTTATCGTTATTAACACGCGAACACAATTTCCCTTACTTTGACCCCTTTTTCCCTTAACCGAGCAGTATTGAGGGCTGCCGCCCATCCCCCAAACCCCCACCCGTCACCTGTTCTTGACTGACTAGCTGAACTCCCTGACGGTCGTTCAGGTCAGTCAAAAACAGGTTTTAAAAAAATGAAAGCTGTTTGATGTTTATAAATCGCAAGAATATAACAAGCAGAAATATTTTTGACGCCAAAGGTACATTTAAACGAGTATTTGAATGTATTAACCCAAAAGTATTTGAGCGATACTGTTAAAAATGGGTACAGTTAATAAAGGTAGTGTAATAGTAACTCAGAAAAAATAGAAAGATATTATTATGGTACTCTCAAGCGTCAATAAAAGGTTTTATCGCGTCTGGTGGGCTAATTTCCAGGTTGCGGCGATATCGTGTAATCTCCGCAATCCTCTCCAAATCGTTTTAACACCTGGTTCTCCATCTCCTTTGCGTCCTAAAAAACCACCGAGCGAGGCAATCATACGTATCGCTTCTCTTAAAGTTGGCGGGTTTTCAGGCGGGACAGGATTTTTAGTAATCGTGGCACATAAAGCTTGCCATTCAATAGTATCTAAAACAGTTTCACAACTAACATCTGGATTATGTCTGGCTTCGTAAGTTAGCCACAACAAACGCCATGCAACAATCGAATATGTAGCTAAGGCCATATCTATTCGCTTTGCGGTTTCAAGCTGTAATTCTTCAATTCGACAACCGCTTTTTAAAGTATAGTGATAGCGTTCTATCAGCCAACGGAATGTGTACCATTTGACGCAACGTACTGCATCCTCAAAACTATTAACTTCCAAAGTTGTTAACAATAACCAACTTATCGGGGTGACTCCGGAGGGCGGGTTTTTTTCTTCTGCTAAAACTACTTGTAATTTAACTGGTTTTAATTGTGAGCGTGCAATATGATTCTGAGGTACATCGACTTCAATTGTTGCGTATCTAATTGTTAGTTCCGCGTTTCTAGCAGCCGTTTCTGGATTACGTTTGAGTGATACTACTATTTTCCCACAAGCTGGCGTTGAACGGATTGCCTCATGTAAATACTCGGCTGTATGATTCACTTTTCTATTGTGAGTACCGCGTATAAGTATATGTGAATTATTTGGACGTTTTTTGTTAAATAAATCAAATATATCAGCTTCAGAATCTCCCATTGTTACGACTATTATTTCTGATGGTATTAACTCTTGCGTTTGCTCTAACCCATCTAACCAACGTTGGCTTTCTTTCTCTTCTGTTTTTCGTTGATGTCTTTGTTTCGCTATTCCTAAATCTTCTATATTTCTCGCCCAAACTAGCTGGTTTACTATTCCTAGAGGTACTCCGTCTATGCTTGCTGCAAGTGTTGAATGTACTTTTAATCCAAAGCAATATCTGTTATCTAAATATCCAGTTCCTCTTGTTGCTGGATGAGTTGTCAAATCTATATTTGTTGTGTCTTGAATCATCAACAATATCTTGTGTTCTTTAATTCTTTCCAAAGTCGCTTTGGTATGCCCATCTCGTATATCGTTGGGTTTAAAGTACGGTGAACTCCAAAAATCATATGCTGCGGTTGTTGCGGCTACACTTCCACAAGCTTGAGGAACACTACTGGTTGGTTGTGCAGCCAAGTCTTCTACTATACGCACAAGACGTTTATTTCGTCGTGCATCTCCTAGGTCTACATGTTTTAATTCTTCTGAAGCCCATCTTTCCATTATCCATCACCCTGATTACTATCTCACTCCAAAACTATACCTAGCAATCTACCCAAACTGTCGTTAAGTAAGTTTTAGCTTAAGTTAAGTAAGTTTTAGTATTGTTGAGAAAGATGCGGGTAATGGATAGCTTAATAAGGGGGGAACAAGAGGTTTTTTTTAGCTTTTGATAAATGTGAAAATTGAGCTTTTTCTTAGCCCCCCTTATTAAGGGGGGTTGGGGGGATTAAAGTTACTAAATACGACTGATTATCAACTTGAGAAATTCGCAACAAATGAGAGATTAAACATTTACCATGTGTAGCAATAAGTTCTGCAACACTTATATGACGTTCCTGAAACGCATTATTAGGACTTACCGAGTTAAAAGCTACAACTCCAGCAACATTCTGCTTTCGTCCCTCCCTAACAATAGTGCGTTCCAGGCGAATTAACCTCTGAGCCAATTTAGAAATAGCGTGCGTAGATGGTGGATAACCAGGACTTCCCGAACGCTGTAAATCTAAACACACCTTCTCTGCAAGTACAGGTAACTCTTCTATTGCATAAGCAAATACCTTACAAAGGCGCCTTGAACTCATTATTAAATTAGTACTAATCAACCATTCTTCCACATCCTCTTGAAATTTCTTCGCCGTATCTCCCACACATTCATTAGCCTTTGCTTGTTCAAATAAATTAAAACATCGCTGCTGTAATACCCTTAACTCATCGCAAGCCAAATTGATTGTACTAGGTAAACCCGCGCGTCCTATTAAAGAACCTGGTTTCTCAGTATTTAGTAATTTTAACGTTCCACCTGCTGATGCAAGTATATTTGCAGTATCGGTGCCTATTACAGTAAAAGAAGGTCTAGCAACTATTTGTGGCATAGGAATATTCGCCCAAGTATAAACTCGATGTAACTGTGTAAAATATTTCTGCTCACTTGGTCCAGCTACATAAGCAATCGTCGGTAAAACCGCATCTTGAATCAAAGGACGCATTAAAGCACTTGGTGTAAATCTTTCTGGGGAGCAATGTAAAATACTTCTGGCGCCTTCATTAGTTAAATAAACGTTCGTTTGTTGTAGTGCAAACCCACCTTCAACTTTACGTAGTCTCCTGCGAACTCCATTATCATCGGTGTAAAACATTTGCAAAACATCACGATTTGTTGGAATAGTTTCAGAAAGTCCTTGTAAAGCTAATATTTCTCTCGTTTCTTGGAGTGCAGTTTGAGAACCATCGAAAAGCTCGCGCGCGATAATGTTACGAGCTAAGGAAGCAAACTCACGAGTTGATGGATCTAAAATAATTAATCCCAACTGAGAAGTTAGGTAACTGAGAAAACGCGCGAAAGCTTGGGCAAAAGTCACATCTGGTTGATATGCACTTCTTAAAGCTGTAATTACTTCTTTACTATATGTAAGGTTTTGGAAAGATTCTTCAATTTCGTCGAGCAGGGAATAAACACTTAAACCTAGTTCTATTGAACCAACTGGACTTTGAGTGGATGGTAAACCAAGATTTAAAGTATTAGGTTGGTTAGAAAAAATTTCCACTCGTTGGACTTCTTCTATATCATGGTCATAACTTGCCATCCAAAATATTGGAACTGCTGGTATCCCTTGCGACTCTAATTCCTGTGCTAACTTAATGGCGCCTAATGTTTTATAAAGTGTGTAAGCTGCTCCACCTAGTATTCCTACTTGCTGCCCGGTAACAACTGCAACTGTTTTATCATCGCGAAGTTTTTGGATATTCGCCAAAACTTCTTGGGAATTTCCCCAGTATTCTGCTTGCTGTTCTAATAAATTAGCTAATTCTTGGCGCCGATAACATCGAGAAAGCAATGAATTATATGTATATTGCCAATCTCGCTGTGGCTTAATATTTTGGATGCTTTTATTTAAAGGAAGTGCTGTTACAAAGTTTCGACGAGAACGCGCTTGTAATATTTGACAAACTTCAATTGCTTCACATGTACTTGATTTAAGAGATGCAATTAACCGTTGTGTTGAATAGTATTGACTTTGATGTGCTTCGATAGCGCGTAATTTACGTGATGTATCTATTTCAATCCGCATTACATCATTCCCAATTACCTCAACACTACGATGCGAGGGAATCATAACATGATGTTCTTCCACTGCCCAAGGCGCCAATTCAGGTGCTGATGGTACTATATATCCTGGGTCTGCTGCCAGATGAAACGCTACTAACGCAGCAGTTCCAAGTCCCAAATGGTGTCCATGCAACGAGTAATTTGGGTCAACCTCTGGATGCAATGTTAATAATATTCGTGGACGCACGCTGCGAATTTGTTTAACAATCAGTGCTAATGTATTGTCTAACCCCCAAATTGAAAGTGTATTACTAGCTGTAACTGGTTGAGTACGGGCGCCGTCACGGTATTTCCCAAAATCAGCCAAACCTAAACTTTCGACCGACTCAATACCCAAAATCTTAACCGCGCGTTGTAATTCTTCTGCTCGTTTAACTTTTAGGGACTTTCCACCACGTCCAGCACCACCATCTGTAGCAACTACTAAACGCACACTATTACCAGCTTGAGTTAAAGCTGCAATTGTTCCACCTGCATAAATAGACTCATCATCAGGATGTGGCATAATTACCAAAACATCACAAACAGGATTTCCTTGATTTACCAAAGCTGTTATTTTAGGTAGTGGTAAATATCTTGGCGCCACTAAACCCTGCTCAACCTGTTTCCGCAAAACATCAACTAAAAGCAAATTATCTATACGAACGCTAAGTAAATCCTGCGTCCACTCTGTATTTTGATAACCACTCATCAAAGGTTGATTAGCTACATGCATTAACCGCGAACGGTCTACACAAGCAGTGCGGTCAATGTTCTGTAACGCTGCTGGTAAAGAAATTGCTGGTTTTTTACAACGCGCGATAATTCTTTGATAACCCACAGGGTCACTCAAGTTACCACCATCGTAATAAGCAATAAAAGAATCATGTTCCAATACTTCAAAACCAAGTTTTCTAAGCATAGCTTCCACAAACTTTGGTGAATGTGGTTGTGTTGCACTACTAAAACTTCGTTCTTGAAAAGGTATATAAGTAAAGCCCAATAACCCACCTGGAGCAAGCACCCATCTTAATTGTGACAGCGTTTGGGCGATATTCTTAGCAAAATGAACGGCGCCGCAACTCAAAACAACATCAAAACTCTGTGGTTTCAACCCTGCTTCAACAAGCGGACGATTAAAATCATGTTCAATCAAAGCATGAAACTGAGGATATTTATCCCTTGCTTGCCGTAACATAGACGCTGAAATATCCAAACCAGTAACCAACGCACCACTATCGAGGTAGGTCACACTAGCTTGTCCTGTTCCAACACCTATATCGAGTACCCGTAAAAAACCCTTTGGGGGTGCATAGCGTACAACCGCATCGAGTAAAAATTGAGGCGCCGACCAATTAAAACTAGCAGTACGCTCATCATATACTTCCGCCCAAGCATCGTATCGTTCTCGTGGGTTGTTTGGAATATTTGATGTAATTTGAGGCAGCACAATTATCCCTGGTGTGTGTGACATAGTAAAGTTGCAGAATTTACAAAACAATTACAGAGTAGAGGTTTTCAGGTTTCGCTTATTTACAGCATAAATAAACCAAAACCAAGATTGATGTTCAATTTTTGCCCTTTAATACCAAAATCTTGCTTTGTTTTTCATAGAACAGTAATACACATGAACGATTAACATTTAATAATCAACGGTCGGTGGTAATTCTAATCTGAACAAGAAAAATGACATAAGAATGACAGGTCAATTTAGTACATAAGCATCTAAGATTGTCATGCTGAGGAACGAAGCATCTAAAATTGTCATGCTGAGGAACGAAGCATCTAAAATTGTCATGCTGAAAAACGAAGCATCTAAAATTGTCATGCTGAGGAACGAAGCATCTAAAATTGTCATGCTGAGGAACGAAGCATCTAAAATTGTCATGCTGAGGAACGAAGCATCTAAAATTGTCATGCTGAGGAACGAAGCATCTAAAATTGTCATGCTGAGGAACGAAGCATCTAAGATTATCATGCTAAGAAACGTTAACGCAGTTTTCCCGCAGGGTAGCATCTAAGATTGTCATAAGTCGCGAACGTGAACGCAGTTTTCGCGTTATCCGTAAACGGAGTTTTCTCGCAGGGTAGGATACTCCGAAGGGTAGGGTAGCATCTTAAAGATTTTGCCTTTATTTAAAAGTAAAGTTATAGCGGGTTTTTTAATATATGTTTAGAGTTTGTAGATTAGGACGGGCAGGGATGCCCGTTCCACAAGAGTTATATAATAAAAGAATTGAGTTAGTAGCCTTTAAAACATAAACTCTGTATTAAAATACTCACAATATCTTCCCTACTAATTAAGTATCACCAGGTATTTGCTAGCAGATATACTGACGAAACTCAAAGGCGCCATTATGTAGATAAGCAGCTAATACATTTAATAATTTGAAGATAATACAAAAAGCGAGAAAACTGAGAATTTGATTCCAAAATAGGAAATAATAAAAAATAAGTTTTTCAATAGCAAACTGCGGTGCAGCAATGAACACTTTTTCATATATAGTCGGAGCAACAACAGAAGTCCAATAGGGATTAAATATATGGATAAGAAAAATTGAGGAGTATCTAAACCTCTACTACCAAGGAGATAGAGAAAACGCGAAAAATACCAAGTTTTTCAACTGTATATCAAAGGTGGAAGCACTTGATGAAGATTTACTAAGCAGACGTGATGACTTTAGAGCCGTAAAAGATGCTCAAGGAATATTACAATCAGCCTGTATTATAGAAGTAACACGGATAGACATCGATGACCAAATTTATACAGGCTTAGGAATTGAAACTTTGGCTTCAACTAAGGGAAAGACACAATGACACAGGAAATTAAAAAAGTAAAAACTAGAGAAGAATTAATCAAATGGCAAGAAGAAATATATGAACTAGAGAAAGACGCCTCCGCAGGTGTTATGTCAGAGGAAGAACAAGAACGTCGAGTCAACAATCTCCTTGACAAAAACTATTTTCACCGTCGTTTAGAAGAATTGCGCGCGCACAAACAAAAGCTGTTAGAGGATTTAGCTTGGGTCGAAGAACGTGAACAATTATTGCTTGCTGAAATAGATAGACGAGAACAAACGGCGCCTACTACTAACAGCCAGCACGTTTAGAGCGGTAGTTGGTTACAGCCTCTAGTTAGAATAGAGGCTGTTTCATATTATATTTATAATATGTGAACTGGTAATACTCAGCTTGATCTCAAAGCACTGGCGCCGCTTTCTGCTAAAAATAGAGTAGAAATATTTTCCCTCAAAGTAGTTTAATACACCCATTGCTCAGTATGAAACTGCCAGCATATCAGATTGATACTTTTACGGATAAAGTCTTTCTAGGTAATCCTGCTGTTGTTTGCCCGCTTGAAAGTTGGCTACCTACTGATATTATGCAGCAGATAGCAATGGAAAACTCAGTCGCCGAAACTGCATTTTTTATAATGTTAGACAAAGGTTTTGCAATACGTTGGTTT
This sequence comes from Calothrix sp. PCC 7716, assembly GCF_019977735.1. Lineage (GTDB taxonomy): Bacteria > Cyanobacteriota > Cyanobacteriia > Cyanobacteriales > Nostocaceae > Dulcicalothrix. Next base: position 5,625,028 of record NZ_AP025018.1, read on the forward strand.
ACACCAGAAATTGAAATGGATTTATGCGGACATGCAACATTAGCAGCAGCACACGTTTTATTTAGGCATTTGAATTATACTCAACCATCAATACAGTTTAAATCGAATAGCGGAGAACTGACGGTAACAATTGATTTGCTGTTACTAACCTTAAATTTACCTTCGCGTAAACCTGAAGTTAGTGATGCTCCACAAGCAATTTTAGACGCAATCCAATATAAACCTGTTGAAGTTCTCAAGTCCAGGGATTATGTTTTGGTGTTTGAAAGTGAAGAAGTGATTCGACAGATAGAACCAAATCAAAACATTCTTAATCAAATTAATCTTGACCCAGGTGGTGTTGTTGTCACTGCCAGAGGAAGGGATGTCGATTTTGTATCACGTTTTTTCACACCACAGGCTAGCATTTTTGAAGACCCTGTGACTGCTTCTGCTCATTGTTCTTTAATTCCATATTGGAGTAAGAAGCTAAATAAGGAAGTAATGACTGCTTTACAGCTTTCAAAAATAGGGGGAAAGCTCTTCTGTAAAAATCTTGATCAGAGGGTTTTAGTATCGGGAGAAGCAGTAACATACTTGGAAGGGTTTATTACAATATGAAAGCAGTTATATAATCAAGGAAAGTTTTGTTTATTTTTAATTGCTTAATTCTACAATTCCAACCAAAATTTTCATTAATTCTTCTAAATCATCAGGAATCCGATATAATGAAACATCCTGAAAAATCTGCCGTGTTGTTCTTTCTAACCGACCAAAACGCCAAACATCACCAATTGTTACGGCGCCATAAAAGACATCACCTTCTTCAACTTCAGAAATTGCAATTAGCTCTGCTGCAAGCTGTGTAAATCCTCGTGTTAAGTCATCATTTTTAGCCTCAACTACCAACAATCCTGGATTGCGCTTGAGAAAATAATCCAAATTTCCTTTCAGCCAATCATTTACTGACAACGGATACTCAATTCTTACTTGACATTGACAGTATCGAGCAACTTCCAGCAATGCAGGTCCAACCAGTATTTCACGTCGCGCGGTCTCACTGCTCAAACTAACTAGCGGCAATACATCATTAATACGCTGCCGTAACTCTTGCAAACGTTCTAACTGACGATTAGTGCGCGGTAACTCAAGACGTGTTCTAACCAGAGCATAACCTAATTCTGCCAAGATTTCATCTGCCTCATACGGCATTTCAAAATACGAACGAAACGTATAGGACTGACCCTCTTGTAAAATACGACGACGAGCCATAAATAAATATACTTCTAACTATATATAAAAGTATAATTGAATTTTAAGTGCGCCTCTACAATAATTCACTCTTCAGGTAGATGTAATATAAAAATGCTGTTAAAGATTGCTTATTTTACAACAATACATTAATCTAACGAGTGTAATTAGTTACAATCATAGTTTTCTAAATTTAGAATACAAGATTTATGCGCTCTATTTTTAAAGTAAATACATGGCTTGTCGCAGCAGTTGTGTCAGTCGCAAGTGTTGGAATGACTTGGCAAAAAAGTGATGCTCAAACTGTCTTTGACTTCGATACATTTTATGACACAGAGGTTATTCTACAACCCATCACATCTGACCTAACAAGGGCATCTATCACAGGTAGTAATCCAAATGCTCCCTACGGTCTTACCAATTTTAGTAGTACAAACTATAGTCAATTCAATCCTGCAACAGGTACGTTTACCTTTGTTCCGGATGCTGCTCAGTTTGGTGTACAAGGTTTGCCAATTGGTATGGACATGTACTTCGGCGCCAATGGTGACAAGTTAGTCGGTTTGAGTAATGCAACTGCGGTTATTGACAGTGCAAACGGTCTACTAAATGGTTCAGGAACCGTGACAATAACAGGTGGTGAAGGTAGATTTGCAGGCGCCACTGGTTTTTTCAGCTTTACCGAAAGTGAACCACTTAACACAGACCCAACGGCACCTTTAAGAGGTCGAGCATTTTTAAAAGGCTCATTTCAAATTCCCAAAACAGTACCAGAACCCAGAACCGACATGACCCTAGTTAGTGCTGGGTTAATTGGTATAACTTTTCTAATGCGTCAATATATAGATAAACAAAAAGCCCAATTATCATAGTACTCTTTTTTTTAGTACCTATTCCAAACACACTCCATAACATTGACTGGTCAACGAAGCAAAAGTCATACCGTGACTTTATTATTAAACGGATGTCTCTACTAGGGTACGAAAATTTAGAAAAGCATATTGTTACAGAGACTTGCTATACTGCTCCAACATGGCGTGATAATTATCAAGTCCACTTAGGCGCCGTCTTCAATCTTACCCATAGCTGGAATCAACTTGGCCCATTCCGGGCGCCCCCAGGCTCAGATAGTCTTCATAAACTATACTGGATTGGTGGTGCGGTTCATCCTGGTAGCGGCTTATTAACAATCCTTGAAGCAGCACGCAGTGCCACAACTTTCATCAAACAAGATTTATGAAAGGCGCCAACAAGTCATAAGTTATACCTTTATCATGAGTTACTTTACATTTCACTTTATCTTTATCTTTCCACCAATTTTAGTACTTGCATGGCTTCAACGAAGACCTTTTGCGGACATTGGAGAATATCGGGCAAAGCTTGCGCTTCCTCTCATTGCGCTCATGGCTTTAATTTACACTACACCTTGGGATAATTATTTAGTTTTTCGAGAAATTTGGGGATACGGTATTGGTCGAGTAGTAGGCACGATTGGTTATGTGCCGATTGAGGAATACTTGTTTTTCTTACTTCAACCTATTCTCACTGGACTATGGTTGTCCTTTTTGCTATCTCGTAAAAGTGAGGCAGTGCAAAAAGAGTCTTCGTCTAGCCTAAAAGTACTGTTGCCTATATTTGGCGCCGCATTAACTATTACAGGTTTTTTGATGTTGCAGTGGGATAACACGTTATACTTAGGACTAATTTTAGCTTGGGCTACTCCGATATTAGCGCTGCAATGGCTTCTTGGTACATCAACATTATGGGCAATGAAGCGAATTTGGCTGTTAGGTGTCATTGTTCCAACATTATACTTATGGGTTGCTGACCGTATTGCAATTGCTAATGGTATTTGGCACATTTCCGACAAATACACAACAGGGTTCCAATTATTTGGGCTACCTATCGAAGAAGCGACTTTCTTCCTTGTCACTAACTTATTGGTCGTTCAAGGTCTTCTACTTTTTCTATTACTTGAAATACCACATGTGGCAACTGAAGAAAATTAATGCATAAATAATGTAGAGACGCGATATATCGCGTCTATTCTACAATCTAAATTTTCACAAATGATTTAGGACTGCTATACCAGTTATCGTCAAATAAATTGTTATTTTTTGTTCCATCTCCACGACATATTTTGCTTACATTAAACAATCCGATAAGGCTTTTGTTCACATAACCAAGTGTTTGGGCGGTTATAAGCAGCTATTCCAGCGACGCATTGATGCGATAAACGAATCAAAAGTAAACTATCTTCCGTGGCTAATACTTTTTCGAGTTCCCAACGCAGTTTCTCTCGTGTACGCTGTGTAAGCCAGCAACGAAAAATTGAATATTGTACTCTTTCTCCATATCCTTAGAGTAAGTTGTAAGCTTTGCGCCAACGTTTTTGCTCTCGAATATCGTAGCAAATAATATACAAGTGTTTTATTTCACCCCGAATACGACGTTGTATACTACCTTGGCGGTTATCAATACTACCTAAGTAACGTCCTCCTCCAGAAATAAAATGCACACCAATACGCTGTTCAGCACAAAGATAAAGTGCTTGGGTCGAAATTTGTGAAAAGCGTAAAGTTCTTCAACTTCTTCAAGATAAAACAGACGAGGACAATAAGCAAGAGCATGAAGCGCAGATACACGAATCGTATCGGCTTTAGTAATTTCAAGGTTATCTAAAATTTCCATTGTTTGAATGCCCGTAAGGTTAGTTGTATCCATTACGCCTAACGGCATCAAAGGTAAAAGTTTCAAGCTATTTTTAGCTCAAAATCCTTCAAAATGCATAATTAATCTTGTGGAGCAGGCATCCTTGCCTGCCCTAAATCTACAAATTATGCAAGCGATAAATTAAAAGTACAACTCTTACAGAGTCAAAGGATTAAAACACAGCATACTGAATTTTTTCTTTAACGTTGTTATCTACGTGTACAACTCCTATGGAGCTAAAAGTTTAGAACATTCAGAAAATGAGTAAAATTCTATACCCTCACCTTCGTGTACAACTCCTACAGAGTCAAAGGTTTAAAACACACGCGGAACAATAAATAATTTTGCTGGCAATCAAGTGTGTACAACTCCTGTGGAGTCAAAGATTGAAAACACCGCTAGCGCTATTTCTGGTTTGTGCGGGTCACCGTTGTGTGCAACTCCTGTGGAGTCAAACGTTTAAATTACTGTTTATTATCTTAAATAGTGTACAACTCCTATGGAGTCAAAGGTTTAAAACACCAGCAGTTGAACATTAGTAATTTCCACCTATCGCGTGTACAACTCCTATAGAGTCAAAGGTTGAAAACACTTTTAATAGTCATTGCTGGATGCGGTGCTGGTAAGTCAATAGTTCCATTTTGCTTTTTTAAACGACTAGCGTCAGAAGAAAATCTAAAAGCAAAAGTATTTTTCTGTTACCCAACGACCGCAACAACTTCTCAAGGGTTTATCGACTACGCAGTGCCAACAAAGATTGAAAATAGTTTACTCATGCACAGTCGTTCTTGGGTAGACGAACAAATTAAACTTAAAGGTATACTCAATAGCTATGATGAGGAAGGTGACGAAGCAGAAAATAAAGATAATGATGAGGTTGCTCAGTTTCAAACTAAGGTAGAAGCATTAAAACTATGGCATTCTAAATTAGTTTACTGTACTGCTCATACTGTATTAGGTCTGTTCAAAAATCATCGGAAAGGAATCTATGGATTTCCCGGTATTGCTCAAGGTGCATTTGTATTCGATGAAATTCATGCTTATCCACCTAAGCTTTTTGGCACGCTGTTGCAGTTCATTCGAGTCTTTAGTAAAGCTAACATCGTGTTAATGAGTGCTTCAATGACTCAGCAGCAAATCGATGCAATTCAGGGTATATTAGCAGAAACGGACGAGAAAGCAGAAATAGTTAGAGGACCAAAAGAGATTGAAGAGTTACCTCGATATCAGCTAGAGTCTGTAGAAAGAGAAGATTTAGTTTGGCATGAAATAATTCAAGAGTTAGAACAGGGGGGAAAAGTTCTATGGATAACTAACCAAGTTGCTGATTCTCAAAGAATATACACTGAAGCAGTAGATAGGTTCAAAACATTATCTTTTCCCGTTCAAACTCTAGTTTATCATTCTCGCTTTCGCTACCAAAATGCGTGTAACCAACATCAAGAGCTAATCAAAGCGTTTCGAGGTGAGCTACCAGCTTTTGCGGTGACAACTCAAATTGCTGAAATGAGCTTAGATATTTCTGCAACGCTTTTAATCTCTGCTAATGCACCAATTTGGGCATTAATTCAACGACTGGGAAGACTAAATCGTTGGGTAGAAAAATCAAAACAAGGTTATACGTTAAAAACAAATCGAATTTGTAAAGCTTTAATCTATCCTTGGGAGAAACAAAAACCGTATGAAAAAGAAGATTTAGACACAGGAACAGCTTTAATTAAAGTTTTAGAAGGTCAAATAGTCAACCAAACCCAACTAGCAGAAGAAATGAGTAAAATATCTCTTCAAGCACCCTCTCCGGATAAATGTGAGTGGTTACAAACTTGGCAAGCAAAGCAAGGTGAACTTATGGAAGCAGGTTACACAATTCAAGTTATACTTGATGATGACGTAGCAAAAATTCAAAGTTCGACAGAAAAATCATATTTAGAAGCACAAAAATGGGCAGTTTCTGTACCAATTCAAGATACTACAAAAAGTTGGGACAAAAAGACTTTTAAATTCTACCGAGTAGCTCCAACTACAGATGTACATTACCACCCTGAAATTGGCGCCTACGACCCAAAACTAAACAAATCTTTGCAAGCGCGTTATGGTCACAAAAGCTAAACCACCCCAACCTTCAACCGAAAGAGTTTTTCAATTATCATTATGGCGCCCTTTTAACACTCCTTTACACCGTGTGGGTTTAGCAGGGTTGTACATGAGCTTAAATTACTTACAACCATTCAAAGGAAATGTAATTGACTGGGATTTAACTCCAGAATCAATAATCCTACGCTGGAAGTGTACAGACCGCGAAGCTTTAACTTGGTTGTTAAATCATACGTATCAGTTGCATGATTCAATTCAAGGATTAATCAAAATTCCTGCATTAGGAGAAATTAGTACAGATACTGCTGTCACCATACACAATGGAATTCTCAGTACATTTCTACAGCATCCAAGTTCTGTAGGTGGAGAAGGAATCAAAAAATGTACGCTTCAGTTCGATGAAAACCAAACAATGGAGGTTGACTATAAAGCTATTAATCGTTACAACCATCAAGACCTAAATCCATTTGCTAAAACAGGACTATATGACAAACAAGATTACTTCCTTCCTTATATTCGCATTGCACAGTGGCTTATTCCCGGCGCCACAGAAAAACATGTTGCAGTCGCAGGGGGAAAAACCAGGTTGAAGCCGGGATTTGATTAATGATTTACGTATTATTGAGCAGCTACCTGTATCCACGGATTGGCTAATAAAAAATCCTAAAGGAGAAGCATTACCTGTATGGGTTGATTATCAAGGCTCTGAAAATACTCGTTGGGAAACCTTTACTTTAGGTAGTTTCCATAAAGACGCTTTTTGCACTATTAAAGCTAATTAGAAAACTATATTCATCAACTAAAAAACGCATTTATGCAAACTCTACTAGCAGCGTTATAAATCTACTATTAAATAGTGATTTGCTTGCAAATAAAAAACAAGCTTGAATGTCTTCTGAACTCAAACCTTCGTACTCTTCGAGTATGTCTTCAGTAGTAGCGCCATGTGCAAGTAAGTTAAGAATGTATTCAACGCTTAAGCGCGTTCCACGTATTACAGGTTTTCCTGATAGTATATTTTGATTAGTAACTATTCGTTCTAGTAATTGATTATCTGTCATGGCTAAAATTCCTCACATATAATTCAATTATATTACTAAAAATAATTCCAGTTGCTTCTGAATTAACGACTTAGCTCTAAAATACCTACCAAAAAGTTCATACCATATATGTTCTCAAGCAAAAAGCCCAGTTATTATAACTAGGCTTTTATGGGGTAAGTCCCCTTATGTTTAAATTAATAAGTTCAGTATAGTGTTGTTTATCTTAATTAGTACTACAAGTGCGTTGATGCCGATTTCGGAAAATAATTACAATATATTCAGTTAATATAAGGGACTTTCTAAAAAAATGTGCAACTTTTCTTGTGGGGTGGGCATCCCTGCCCGCCGTTTGTATGGAACGGGCAAGGATGCCCATTCCACAAGATTATATGCCCATTCCACAAGATTATTATTTTACTGCTTGACAAATTCTAGGCATACTTTGCGAAAGTCATCGCCACGCACTTCAAAGTTGGGATACTGGTCAAAGCTTGCACATGCGGGTGATAGTAACACTACTGAAGCTTGATGTTGCTTGGCTAACTCTGCGGCTCTTGGCACTGCTTTCTCTATAGTTCCCGCATCTTCAAAGTTAGTATATCCAACTTCTTGCAAACGCTGACTAAAAAACGGCGCCGCGTTACCAATTAAAACAACTGCGGCTGCTTGTTGCTGAATTTTTGCTAGCCATGCAGTATCATCACCTTCTTTTGCTTCTCCACCAGCAATTAATATCGCAGGACTTTTTACTGATGCCAAACCAACTTCGGCAGCATCATAATTAGTCGCTTTACTATCGTTGATAAAATCAATTCCTTCCCAAGTACATATATATTCCAAGCGATGTGGCACACCAGGAAACTCGCTAACACCTTTATGAATAGCTTCGGGTTCTATACCTGCTAACCGCGCGGCAGCTACAGACATTAGTAAATTTTGTAAATTATGGGCACCTACCATTCGCAGTGCTGACGCTTCGATTATTTTTAATGGTTCAGAAGAAATTTTCTCTATAACCCAACCGTCTTCAATATAAAAACCTTGGGTACCAATAAGCTGGTCTTTACCGTGAATACTCGTCCAATAAGCATCTGCCCATTCACTGGCGCCTACTTTACGTAAGTACGGGTCATCACCATTGAGTACTTTTAATTCAGAGTTATGTAGTAATTTAGCTTTGATGTTGTAGTAATTTTCAAGCGTTTTGTGACGCGCAAGGTGGTCGGGTGTGAAAGTTGTCCAAATACCTATTCGTGGAGCAAAGGTAGAAGAAGACTCTACTTGATAACTACTAATTTCACCAATAACCCAATCTAATTTATTTTCGTTGTCTGCTTTTTCAAATTCCAAAGCAACTTCTGTAGCTGCATAGCCAATATTACCGCAGGCAGGCGCCTTTAATTGTGCTGCCTGAAAAATCGCGGCAGTTAATGCAGTAGTAGTAGTTTTACCGTTGGTGCCTGTAATACCAACCCACGGTACTGTATTGAGATGGCGCCATGCGAGTTCCATTTCGCCAATGGTTTCTATGCCCATAGAGCGCGCTTTGACTAAGACAGGAATATCCCAAGGTACACCGGGACTAACAACTATTAATTTCGGTAAATCGTTATCGAGTTGTAAAGTATAACCCAGTTTAACTGTGATTTGTTCGGCTGCTAATTGTTCTTGTTGTTTGAGTAGGTCGGGGGAGGTTTTAGAATCACCTAATTCTACCTCCCAACCAACTCTATTCAACAATCTTGCCGCAGCGACACCGGACTTTCCCAATCCTATTACATGGGCTTTGGACATAGACTGTATTATTTCCCTGGTTAAGCCTTTTTATAGTAGCGTTAAATTGTTACATCTGCAAAGCTTTTTTTTACATTGTTACTAACTTTTTACGATACATCCAAAGTCCGCTAAAACACGGGCATGATTTCGGAGTAAACCAAGCGTATTTAGCCTGTTGCGCTTAATATCTGGATTTGAATCCATTACTAAGACACTTTCGGCACCGTCAAAATAAGTACTTACTGTCGGGGCAATTTGCTGTAACGCTGCTACAAGCTTTTCATAGTCGCGTGATTTTTGTGCTGCTTGAGTTTGCGGCAGTAAATTTACTAGTGCGTTATAAAATGCTTCTTCGGATGGTTTCTGAAATAATTCTTTACTCACAAGCTGCGTTGGGTCTAACTGTTGGAAGTCCAAGTCACCTTGTGCTGCTAACCGAGTAGAACGGTTAACGGTTTCGTAAATTTCGCTTAACCTAGCATCGTTGCGAATTTGTTGCAAGAATGTCGCGCGGTTTCTTACGTCTAGTAAATCTTGTAATGCTCTTTCTGTATACTCTGGGTCTTCCCCTAATACAGCATTTACTAAGTCGTAGTCAATATTTTTCTCCTCTTGCAGTAACGTCTTGACTCGCTGCAAGAAGAAATCTTTTAGAATGGGAATCAATTTCGCTGCATCCTTATTATATGCAGTCGCAAAATCGTTAACTACTTGTTCAAGTAACTCAACCAGATTTATTGTTAAATCCCCTGCCCAAGTTATATTAACTATTGCATTTGCCGCACGTCTTAATGCAAACGGGTCAGAAGAACCCGTAGGTATCATTCCCAAACCAAATATACTTACCAAAGTATCGAGACGGTCAGCTAAACCAACAACTTGTCCCGTTAAAGTTTGCGGCAAACTATCATCAGCATTACGTGGTAAATAATGTTCAAAAATTGCTTTTGATACCGCTTCGTTTTCTCCAGATACGGCAGCATACTTTTCTCCCATTACACCTTGCAATTCGGGAAACTCGTAGACCATCTGGCTAACTAAATCAGCTTTGCAAAGTAATGCTGCCCTTTGAATATCTTCGCTATCTTTCTCAGATAAATTTAGCTGTGTTGAAATATACTTAGCAACTTGGCAAATTCTATCTACCTTACGTCGTACAGACCCCAAGTCTTCTTGAAAAGTTACAGTTTCCAAGTTCGGCAAAAAGCTTTCTAACTTTTTCTCAACGTCTCTATCATAGAAGTAACGACCATCAGCAAGACGCGCGCGTATAACTCGTGCATTACCCACCGCAATTACATCTGACTTTTTAGGGTCGCCGTTCGATACAGTAATAAAGTTAGACAAAAGCTTCCTTTTATCTTCACCTTCAAAAACAGGGAAATAACGCTGGTGTGTCACCATCACCGTTGTAATAACCTCAGTCGGCAACTCCAAAAACTCTGATTCAAAGTTACCAACTACTGCCGAAGGATACTCAACTAAGTTTATTACTTCCTCTAATAAATCAGGGTAAATTTCGGTGGCGCCGTTTTTACTACCAGCAGCAGCATACACTTGTTCCTTAATTGTATTACCACGTTCAGCAGCATCAACAACAACAAACGCCGACCGCAAAGTTTCAACATAATCATTCGCATGGGCAATACTCACATCTTCAGGATGTAACACCCGATGACCGCGCGAAGTTCTGTCACTAAAAACTTTCTCAGAACCATTATCTAACTCCATCGGCAACACCGCATCATCCAACAATGTTACTAACCAACGAATAGGTCGAGAAAAGCGCGCGTCTCCATCACCCCACCGCATCAACCGTTTACCTTCCAAACTAAAAATCCATTGTGGAACAAGCTCAGTAAATATCTCCGCAACCGGGCGCCCAGGAATACTTTTCTTCACAAAAATAAAATCACCCTTATCGGTAGGACGTATCTCAAAAGCCGATATATCCACCCCTTGCTTCTTCGCAAACCCCACCGCAGCAGGTGTAGGTGTACCATCTTCTTTAAAAGCACTTTTCGCTGGTGGACCCTTTATCTCTTCCTCCCTATCAGGTTGCTGTGCAGGTAAACCAGTTATCAACACCGCTAACCGTCGCGGAGTTCCATATATCTTTACACTCTCACAACCCAAACTATTTTCATCAAGAGACTTTGGGATACGCTGCTCCCACTGCTTCATCGCACTGCTTACAAAGCTTGCTGGTAGTTCTTCAGTACCAACTTCCAATAAAAAACTAGGCATAGGATTATGTTTAGCACTTATTCAATTTCATAAGTTTACCTTGCCTGTGAAAACTATGAAAATCTAAGCTTGTGGAACAGGCATCCCTGCCTGTACATCCATGTAATTTTATTTACCACAGAGGGCACAGAGGCAATTGGCAACGGATACAACGGATGTAACGGATAGTTGATTTTAAATAACTATATTTTTGTTTTGCTGACCATCAAATATACTGCTAAAAGACGCCTTCTAAATGGTTTTGGCACATTGACCCCAAGTATAGTTACTCTGCACTTTCGGATATTCCGGAATTATTTATTTTGAAAAACCCCCAACAATTCCATCTTGAGCAACCGAAGAAGGCGCCATTTGTAGCTCTTATGTAAATATCTTGCAAATATCTTGTAATGTAATCATCTTGTGGAGCGGGCATCCCTGCCCGCCCGTCCGATAATATTTAAAAACTCAACTCTCAACTTGATTATCTTTAGAACTTCGTTTTGCTTTAATTAATTCTTCTAACTTATCAACTTCATCTATAGTGTAGAACTTTTGATTTAGTTCGGCGTTAAGTTTGTCCATTAAAGCATGAAACGCTTCTGTGTCATTGCGATTTTCAAGCAAATATGCTTTTAGTTGGGACTTGCTCATTGTGATAAAATCAGGCTAATCACCATTCAAGTTTCTTACCCTGCCAATATGTAAATAATTCCTGTTCTTTCATCTAACCTTAGTATGTTAACTGGTAATGGTAACAATAATGCTGTTACATTTTGAATCAGGATTACACAGATTAAACTTTGTTCTGGTGTTGGATAGTACGGTCTTCTCCTGATTATTTTTAACTTTGTAAGGCGATAACTTCATAACTACGACCAACACTACTGATATATATAGCAATGGCGAAGAAAGTAAGTATGTTTATTATCATAACAGAAAAGTCGCAATATTAGGTAGCTTCTAAGTTTAACTCGGAATACAGGGAGAGGATACAGGGAGAGATAAATTAAAGCAAGCGAGCGCTCAACTCTAGTTAGAGAGCGAAATAGCTATTAATGGTAAATTGCGTAACTTTTTTTACGTGTTTACATTTAAGGTTTTAGATTTCTCCACGAATAATTAGGGTTAAATCACGCCGAGTATCTTTTACGTTTGACCAAAAAGCTGCCCAAAAAATAATCAGCACTACTATAGGTGATGCTAAGTACAATAGAGCTTTTGGAGCAGGCATAGTACGTTCTGTTGAATTCGCTGTAGACTCAATGACACTTTTAACAAAGCTCCCATCTGACGATATATCATCTGGAGAAAATACAGGTGTTCTCACTGGTTTTACATAGGTATACGATTCAAAAGCATTGGGAACGATGCTTCCATAATATATCCAAAATATTAACCCTAATAATGCCAATAATACTATAAAATAAGGGTGTGGACTTATTTTTATATGAACGCTTGTTTGATGAGATTGTGATTCAAAATGTCCTTTAATTAGTGTAACTGGGACGCGGCGATAGTAATTGCGAAAGATTTTAAAGCCTTGTTCTGAAATGTCTCCTCTGTAAAGTAGACATTGTTTTAAGCGCTTCTGAACTGCATCTGCTGTGTCAGGCGTCACAATTGTGAAACTTTGTAATGGTATTAGTTTCTTCATAGTAATTTTTTACTTAATTTTAAATTAAAGCTCAGTAATATTGTCAATACAGGGATTGCTTTAAGTATTCCCGTAATATTTAACTTTCTAACATGCAACAGTTGAACCTGCACGTCAGCACTCTTTGCAACACCCTCGCAGTATAAAATATTTACAGGTACAGCGACGCTCCAGCATCGGTATGAGTTGTCACTGCGGAACTGACAGGTCGAACAAAGTTGATTGAGTTGCCTTATTAATAACTGTGCCGCTGGTGGATGAAGATTAAGATCAATTTCATCAACTAATACTACGCTTGGGTTCAATTTGCTGCCGTACAAACTCGTCAAGTATTGGAAATACCGACTGTTAGAGCGCCGACATTCTCAACAATATCGTAATCGCGGCGCCCATCGTTAATATCTCACAACGAGAATATACTATATAAAGTACTACTGTAAAGCAGCTAGTTAGATTTAAAAGTTGTAAAGAGCAAGGAAGCTATCATCGAATGACTCAAGCATTATTTAAGCCAATAACAGTAAAAGATTTTTTGGAATGGATACCAGAAAATTCAGGAAAGCGTTACGAATTACACAATGGAGCAATAGTAGAGATGTCACAACCAGTAGGGGAGCATGAAGAAGTTACAGGGTTTTTAAACACTCAATTAGTCGTAGAATTTACACGGCTAAAGCTACCCTTCTTTATACCCAAAACTGCACTAGTACAATCTGCAACTAGCCAATCTACTTACTCTCCAGACATATTAGTACTCAATAAACCCGCTCTAAAATCAGAAGAGCTTTGGGCAAAGTATTCCACAGTTGAGCGTGGTGCTTCTATTCCCTTAGTAGTTGAAGTAGTCAGTACAAACTGGCGCGATGATTACTACAAAAAACAGGGTGAATACGAAGAAATAAAAATACCTGAATATTGGATTGTAGATTATCTGGGATTGGGTGGTATGAAATATATAGGTGACCCCAAACAACCAACTTTATCAATTTATAACCTAGTCAATGAAGAATACCAGGTCACTCAATTTAGGGGAGATGACCGCATTGTTTCCATTGCATTCCCAGAATTAAATTTAACCGCACAACAAATTTTTCAAGCTGCTTTATAACAGCAACACGAAAATTTATATTTTACCGTCCACATCCTGGCAAACATCGGTCACTTAGCATATTCAGGCGAACAGGTGTCTTATTCGGAAGCTCAACCAAAATAGTTAAATTGCCCCCTATCGCATTAATTAAGTATCAGTTATAAGTCAAGCGTTTTTGCCAGTAAATTCATAAAAATTTATTGTGGAACGGGCATCCCTGCCCGTCCCATAACAGGCAAACTTATTCGTGTCGTCCGTCCTTCTACATAAATGACAAAGGCGCCCGTAAAGAGCAACCGCATCCGGCAGAAGCAAAAAATAAAACGAATCGAGGATTGGAATACTAGTAAATTGACGAGTAAAATATATATAACATGTCATAACGGGAGGAACCATGCCTACCGTTTAGCTCAAAACCAAAGATTATCTCTATGAGAATGTCGAATTCGCTCTTCAACAAATAAAAAATTATGACATCTGAAGCAAACCAGCTCTTTGTTTCTTTCTGGCATATTTGTCTCGATAACTTGCCAGTAGGAGAGTTTCGCCATCGTCTCCTACATTTAGAAGAGGCACAAACCTTAATTTCCCAAGCGCAGCAAAAAAAACAGTTTTATTGTGTCAGTGATGATGATTTGCTTGCCCCATACCATGAACGAGCCTTGAATAAGCATCGGGAGCTATGTGAAGTGCTGCAATCTTCTTTTGACATTCACATCACACTTCAAGATTTTGTTTTGAATAGCGCAGAGGATTCAGAAGAACCCTTTTACTCAATCACACCGCTTCAAATTGTGCAAGTACAAAAGAATCGAAAGCTGTTAGTAATTACCTGTTCCTATAAATGGTTAGGAGTACAAGAAAAAATAGACACAGCATTCAAAATCTCACCGGATTCTATCGAATTTCATCTATTTGAGCAAAATTGCTAACCTGTTTTAAATCCACATTACCACCGCTAATAATAACCCCAATACGCGCGTTGGCTGCACTCACAATTCCCTCCAGCAAAGCAGCAGTGGAAAGCGCTCCTGTTGGCTCAACTACTATTTTGAGCCGTTCCCAGAGAAAAAACATGGCTCGTAGCAACGCCTCATCAGATACTGTAACCATATCGTGGACGTAATGCAGTATTAAAGGAAAAGTAAGGGCGCCGAGAGAAGTAGTGCGGGCGCCGTCAGCAATGGTATCAGGATTGTGAACCGTTTGCAGAGTTTTGCTGTGGAAAGAGCGGGTGGCATCGTCCCCCTTTTCTGGCTCAACACCAATAACTTTGCATTTGGGGGAGAGGTTAGCAGCACTAATAGCACTTCCTGATAGCAAACCCCCACCACCGCAGCAAACCAGCAGTAAATCTAGAGAACCCACCTCCTCAAAGAGTTCAAGAGCAACTGTACCCTGTCCAGCTATAATATGGGGGTGGTCGTAGGGTGGTATCATCGTCAAACTACGCTCTTGCTGTAAGCGACCAGCTACCTCCTCTCGCGTTGTTTTGTAACGATTGTAAAAAATTACTTCTGCACCATAGCTTTTAGTTGCAGCCTGCTTCACTACAGGAGAATCCTCTGGCATAACTATCGTAGTATGGATTCCTAGTAACTTACCTGCAAGTGCTACAGCCTGGGCATGGTTTCCTGAAGAGTAGGTAATAACTCCACGATGTTTCTGTTCTTCTGATAGTTGTATTAGAGCGTTATATGCTCCTCGGAATTTAAAAGACCCTGTGCGCTGGAAGTTCTCACACTTGAAAAATACTTGGCTTTTGGTACGCTCGTTGACTGTTTTTGACGTAAAAATCGGAGTCAATAGTGCTTGACCTTTGATGCGAGTTGCCGCCGTTGCAATATCCTCATAACTAACACCTTCTCGATTTTTATCTCGTTCTATTTTGGTCATAAGTTTATTTGCACCATTGATATTTGACTCAACCGACCGCATCTAATTCTAAATTATCCGGCGCCGACGCACGCATAACGTTATTGGAAAATAGTAATGAGTATATAGGAATTCTAAATTGTTTATGAATAAATCTAAGTAGCCGTAAGGTGGGCAGTGCCCACCCAAACCTAGATATGGTGGGCACTGCCCACCTTACGTAGTGTTCAAAAATCAAAAATGAATCCTATAATTAACTCACTTCGGTTTATTGCAGGCGTTATCTGGCTCTTAAATATTGTTTATCTTCAAACTTTTCAGATTTTTTAGGATAAAATGATTCTCTTCTTTGACTAAATCACCTGTGCAGCTAATTGGTAAACGTTCCTGATAGGCTTTAATAGCTAAGATGTAATCATGGTCTACAAGGTGTGTTTTAATTTCTTGTAATTTATCAAACACTGCACATAGCAAAGTAATTTCTCCACCTAGTTTATCGGTTTGAGGAGTCGCGATTTGCATAACCACACCTTGCACTGTGAAGTTAGGATAATTGGTAATAAATTAGCTTAATATATCAACTTGGTCACGATTTTCTACTACTGATAATGTTTTTAATATATCGCTGATTCTCTCAGCATAATAACCTAAATTATGTTGGAGAGGCAGTAAAATTTCATATTCAATCGCAGCATCTTTTTTCAGGCGCCAAATTGCACCAGCATCATTATAGATACGTCCAGTTTCATGCCAACCTGTTGCTTGTAAGTGTACCTGCAAGACATCGGGGCTAACAGATTTGAGTATTTGACTATCTTTGGTAATAACTTTCATGGTAGTCCTCCTGAACTAATACGTTCAATCATGGCTTGGAGTGCTAAGGGGGTAAACTGGTTACTACGGGGTATTTCAATATTAACATTAGTTGTATTTTTGGTGTCCTCTATTCCGCGTAAGGATATCCAGTAAGCACAATAAAGACTGCGATGATTCGGCTCATATGTGAGTTTTGTTTACCTGCCCCGTTATACATAAAGATAACTGGTTAGGGACAATTGGCGCCGTTTTTTTGGAGAGGGGCGCCTGTATTTTATTTCCAGCATTCATTAATCAAGTAAGCTTCTTGTGGAGCAGCCTTCCAGGCTGCCCTTGCATACAGCATTTAAATAGAAACTGCTATCCTATACAATATAACTAAGAGCGCTGTGAAATTTGATGAAATCAATTGAGCAACTAACAGAAGAACTCCTAGCACTACCTAGCGCATCCAGAGCGTTATTAGCCGAAAAACTAGTAGAAAGCTTAGAATTTGATACCGAACCAACAATCCAAGCAGCTTGGATGACCGAAGCAAAGAAACGGCGTTCGGAAATTCGAGATGGTTCTGTGCAACCAATTTCAGGAGAAGAGGCTCTTACTCAAGTCAGACGGTTGCTAGAGCCATGATGTATGTATTTCATCCCAAAGCTCTCACAAAATATGCTGAAAGTGTAAAATATTACACAGAGCAACGGGTTGAGGTGGCACAAGCATTCATCGATGTTCTTATTTTAGCGGTGATGCATTACAGTCGAGAACCTGGATACTGGAAAAGTCTTGGATAAAGAAAGTAATGAAATTTGTTCAGCAAACGTACTAAATTGTTGAACTTGATTATAAAGAACAATATAACTGCTTTTCGTGGTTTGAAGATTTACCGTGAAAGTCAGGATAACTAATAACTTGAGTTAACATGGAAAGATACTTTAGTTAAAGTGTGCTAGTGTACTGATTGTTGTTTTTTATTCTCCATATGCCTTTGTTGAAAACATACGACCTCTTTATCAGCCACGCATGGAGGTACAACCAAAGCTATTATTGCCTAGTTGACCTGTTAAAGGAAGCACCAAATTTTTACTTTCGTAATTACAGTGTCCCTCTTCATGACCCTGTTCTTGACCCGGATGACGAAGGAGATAGTAAAAAACTCCTGGCTGAATTAACTGGACAGATTAAGCCAGTTAATTGTGTACTTATTTTATCTGGGATGTATGTAAATTACAGCTATTGGATACAGGCTGAGATTACTATTGCACAGTATTACTCAAAACCTATTATTGGACTTGTTCCACGAGGGCAAGAGCGCACACCAAAAGCAGTATCCGATGTTGCTTTAACGATGGTTAGCTGGTCTACCAGTTCTATAGTTTCAGCAATACGAAGTTACTCGCTGTAATTTTTAACCTGCTGGCACATCTAGGGCTTTCTGGATACAGTTAAAAAGCAAAGCTCGAAATTTGTGGTGTTTGTTTGAAGCGCACAGTAACTTATCGTGCAATATTCAATTTAGTTAGAGCCATTATGGGACTACCAAGAGCATTCGTTGGGTTCAGCAGCGCCGATATTCATTGTTATCGGTTAATGCTGGCATGGAAAAATAACACTAACATTGACTTTAATTTTACTGACTGTCAGCTTGCACAGGAAATTAATTCGGAAAATGAAGCCTATATTAAGCGTTGCTGTCGTGAACGAATTAATATGGCAGGCAAATTTATCCAATTGATAGGACAGAATACACGCTGGAAGTATAAGTACGTTCGCTGGGAGGCAGAAGTAGCATTAGAAAAAAAATGCACGATTATAGGGGTTAATTTAGATGGCGCCCGCCAAATGGTAGAAGAAACTTGCCCACCAGTAATTCGCGATGTTGGGGCAATTTTTGTTCCCTTCTCACCACGCATCATCAAGTATGCACTTGAGAACTATAAAATGTATGATAATGACAACTACTACTATTTAGATAATGTATACAAATCACTTGGCTACCAGTAGTATCTATAGAGGTAGAAAAAGAGATTACTTTGGGTAGTTGATCTGAACCAAAAAGCTGTGGGAGCTTTGATAAAAATCATACTTTAGAGGATATTTTAATGATTGTTGTCGCATTGGCAGGTCGTCGGATTGATGCCCCAAACGCCGAAAAACCTCGTTTCCCATCAGAAAATACTGAAAAAGTTCGCAAGTGCATCAGTGATTTATTAATGAAGCATAATGCAGCTACACTTGTTTGTTCTGCTGCTTGTGGTGCTGACCTCATTGCTTTAGACGCTGCAGGAAAGTTAGGGTTACGCCGTCGTATTATCTTGCCTTTTGAGCGCGGTCGCTTTCGTGAAATGTCTGTCACAGACCGTCCTGGGGACTGGGGCGTGATGTTTGACCGCATTTATGACGAAGTGCAAGCAGCAGGAGATTTAGTAATTCTCAACAAGAGTGAGCAAGACGAAACAGCTTTTATAGCTACAAACGAAGCAATTATTAACGAGGCTTTATCATTTGCTTGCTCCAGCGCCAAAGAGCAGAAGGCTAATAACAAAATTTCTGAGGGTAAACTACTAGCGGTGATTGTTTGGGATGGTATACCCCGTAACGAGGGTGCAACTGATATGACAGAGGCATTTATGCTTGAAGCTCGCAAGCACGGATTTGCAATTGCCGAGATAACAACATTATAACTTTGTTAATATACGTGAACACCATGAGCGTCAGTATACATAATTAAACTATCTGTCTTATAGATACACTAAATTTTATACATGATAGATCGCTTAAAAGTTTTAATCAGCCATTACCATGAGGAGAGAGCTTTAGCAGAGGCATGGAAAGAGCTTCTTGAAACTACGTCTATGGGGGCTATCGAAGTTTGGTACTCCAGCGACTCTCAAACTGCTGGTGGTATGACTATTGGTGGCGAATGGCGTGATAATTTATACGCGAAAATTGCTGAGAGCGATTTTATTTTAGCAATCCAAACGCCTATGAGCGCAGGTCGCCCTTGGATTATGTGGGAATGTGGAGTTGCTAGTGGAATTAGCAAAGAGCGTGGTATTATTCCTGTTATTTACTCTATGGAAGAAGCCGACTTAGCAAACCCTATTTCTTCATACCAACTGTATCGAGGTGAGAGCAAGGATAAAGTACGCGAGGTTTGTGAGCGGCTAATTATTGAAACTGGTCTGAATAAGCCTAATATTCGCGATGAAGATTTAAACACGTATATTAATACTGTTAAACTGTATCGTCCTCGCAAGGCTGTGCGTCCAGAAGAAATGAATATTTGGCGTGATCGCTTTGAGAAGTTAATTCAATCAGGACGAGCGAACGAAGTTTTCGCTATGCGCCAACAGATGTATGCATCTTTGGGAAATTCTTTTAACCCGGTTGTCTCATCTGTTCACGAACTGTTGAGTCAAATTTTGTTAGACCAAAGGAATTTTCAAGCTGCTATCGAAGAAGTGGATTATGCTCTCAAAGTACTTGATAGAGATATCGTTTTACTTCACCGTAAGGCGTTAGCGCTAACCGAAGTCCACAACCTTAAGGATGCTGAGGATGTTGTAAACGAAATTATCTTAGAGAATGGAGAACTTCGCTCTAATCCAGAAATTGCGTCGTTGCAGGGTAGAATATATCGAGAAAAATGGAAGTTAAGTGAAAAACCGCAAGACTTGGATGCTGCGATTGAGGCTTATCACCGTGCCTATGAGGCGGACAAAACGCAGTACTATCCAGGCATTAATGCAGCAACACTTTCTTTAATAAAGGGTGATATTAACTCTGCGAGGCACATTTTCCAAGAGATAGTGGTAGTTTGTAAGCAGTTTCAGCAGCAACAAGTAGTGTCGTATTGGGTAGATTTTACGGTTGGCGAAGCCTACCTTGGTTTGGGAGAGGTGGAATTAGCTATTGTGGAATACAACAAAGGACTTGCGCGAGTGCCTGCTCCATCACCACGGGATTTAGAGTCAGCAATGAAGGGTGCCGATAGAATAGTGTCTGCAGGGAAGTTGCCTAGCAATATTATCACACGTTTAAAGGAAATTCTCAAGCTATAGATTTTTTATCAAAGTTTAAAGTATGTTTTGTATAGGCTTGCGAAAAATCCAGGTAAAGCTTTCGTGCGAGGCTAATTAGATGGTGAGTGAAAATGTAAACAAGTACGAATGCTTCGTAATAACAGCTTACGAGCAAAAACCTCTCTTAACTGACTTTACCAAAGATAACTGCTTTAAATTGCAGGATTTTAACATGCTGATTTATGAAATTAAAGCAGCTGTCTTAGAATATAAGAAGCGACACCCTAACACGGATTTAATAATTAAAGATTCTCGCGAGTATCCAGGAGCTAATATCACTAAGGAGTTTTTCCAGCAACTGTATAGAGCAGATTTAGTTATTGCGGAAATTAGTAGTGTTAGCCCAAATGTTTATTACGAGTTGGGTGTTCGGATGGCACTCCGGAAGTTTGCCACAATTTTAATTGCACTTGAAGGAATAGAATTACCATTTGATTTAAAAAATATACGTGTAATTTTTTATCAGGCTGGGAAGTTAAAAGATAAATGGCATGAGCTTCATAGTTTAATGGAAGCTCGTTTAAATGGGGAAATAGATAGTCCTATTTATGATGCATTGCCTGACTTAGAGATACTACAGCGCAGCGAAGTTGATGCTCTTAAACAAAAAAACAAAGAACTACAACAACAACTATGCCTGATAAACAACGAACAAAAAGCATTTTTTTTAATTGACCAAGGACAAGATTTTTTGAGTCAAGAATCAAATATTTGTAAACAAGCTTTAGAAAAGTGTTTACAGTCTTATCATCAAGCATATCAGTTAGCTTCTAATAATTTTCGTGTAGTATTTGCTTATGGTCAATTGCTTCATTCACTCGCAAAATACGACGATGCAATCCGTGTTTTAGAGCAAGCCGTAGAATTAAATGAGCAAGGCTCAAATCCTTTATCGGAACCATACCGTGAATTAGGATTAGCCTATCGTAGGCGTGCTACAAAATTGGGAAGCGATGAAGATTATCATCAAGCGAAAAAGTATATGCTCAAGGCAACACATCTTAATAATAAAGATGATGATGCATGGGGTATACTAGGCGGTTTAAACAAAAGACTTGAGGACTTTGAGGGAGCAATCGAATGTTATAGAAGAGGTTTACAAGTAAATTCAGACTCAACGTATTGTTTGGTCAATGAGATGATGCTTATAATACTCTGTTTGAAATGTGAAGCATCTCAAAATCCCACAAATGACCGTATGAGATTAAAGAAATTATCTGAGCAAGCTAAGTTGCAGCTGAACGAAGTTACGCTAGAAAGTATTGACTATTGGCGAGTTGTAAACCGTGCAGAAGTTTTATTGCTACTGGGAAATAGTGATGAGGCTCTAAAATTTTATAGGCGTGCTGCTGAAGTTGTGGATACACCTGACCAGCTTAAAAGTGCATTAGATAATATAATTTTCATTCAAGAACATGGTGACTTACCAGGTACAAAAGAAGCTAGGGACATTGTGTGGAGAAAATATCAACACATAATTCCCACTTAGGCGCCCGCAATTTAAGTATAAAATTGACAAATACTTTATCATTACTTAGCTTAATTCGTTAGGTCTATATATAATCTTTGACTGAAAAATGATTCAAGATAATTGCATCACCAACTCAGATTTTCCCTCATTATTTAACGCGGCAGACCAAGCTTCTTTGTCAGCACAAGGAAAATATCTACTTCTGATCAGATCAGATTTAGCTATCCTGGTTGCTAGCGCCATAATGTCTTCCTGGAGTCCAAATGGTCCTGATCCTTTAGCCATCCCCAGCGCTATCTTAGCAACTGTGGGTATATTTATCACTGGTCAGCTTTCTTCATCCAAGCTAGAACGAGTTTGGTTTGACGCGCGTGCGGTGGCGGAGTCTGTGAAAAGCCTTACATGGCGTTATATCGCTGCATCAGATCCGTTTCCTTCTTCTTTAAGCGACCAAAATTTGGATGAAGAGTTCCTTAAAGAAGTCTACAAAGTTTTGGGAGAAAGGAAAGACATTGCTTCGGAATTAAACACTGAGGTTTCCGCCACCCCGCAAATCAGTGAAAAAATGAGAGAGATAAGAGCGCTACCTGTTAGTGATCGCCGAAACTTCTATCTTGAACATCGGGTACAGGATCAGCTTAACTGGTACAGAGCAAAAGCTACCTATAACCGCAAAGCAAGAAGCAAGTGGTTTAATGCAATAATAGCTTCCCAGGCGCTTTCATTGATAGCTGCTATTTTACACGCTGTATTTGCCGACTTTCCTGTAAATGGAACCGGCTTTTTTGCTGGTTTAGCAACGGCTTTTTTATCCTGGTTACAGGTCAAGCGACACCAAGACCTAAGTCAATCATATGCGCTTGCTGCTCAAGAACTAGGGTCTATTGAAAGTTTAGGTCGTTATGTTACATCAGATGAATCATTATCAAATTTTGTTTCACAAGCGGAGGAAGCTATATCTAGAGAACACACGCTCTGGGTAGTTAAACGTAGCGGTTGAAGGGCATCATTGTTAAACAAGTTAAGCACGCTCCCGCTTCTTATTTAGCAGTTATTATTGTAAATTTAGTCATTTTTAGGAGTAAATACTCTATTTAGTAGAGCTGAAATTTACTTAGGTGAAAGTTTAACAGGTTTACCAGGTTTCGCCATAAGGACAGATGGTTGATCTGTAAGTTGGCGATAAAACAACTCAAATTTACTTCCAATTATTTCTGTCCTATTTAGCTTAATTAGTTGATTTACGTCAATTAAATAATAATTAGTGCCAATAAAAGTAGGTATAGAACTTTCATCTTCTGAAGAACTTTCATCTTCTGAACGAAAAATTATAGGGATAAACTTGTTTACTTTGTAATTTCTACAACAACTTTCCTCAATAATTGCTCCTTCCCAGCCAACTCCTCCCAATCCCCTATCAGCTTTTTCTTTATATTTTTGAGTGCATATAATCAGAACAAATTTAGCCTCTTCAACTTGTTTTCGCATCCAAGTAGACCAAAAAGTGGGAGGATTTGTTTCTATATATTGGTCAATCATACAATCAATTCCAAAGTCACGTAATTTATTTGATAATTCCCTTACATGCTTTCTATGTTCGTTAGAATCATGGCTGTAGCTAATAAAAACTTTTATTGGTTTTTCTAAATCTATATTTTTTCTATTAGATTTTTTGGGTTCTATTTTTGCTAATTGAGTTGGTTGCTCCGCAAAATTTGAATTGGTAATGTTGCTACTACCACCTTTAGTTTTGGACTTAATATTTGCAGCAACTCTAACAGGCTTAGTAGGAGGTTCAAGCACAAAAGTATCATGCTTATTAAGCACGTTTTCGTTTTCTTCCGATTGCAAAACAGATAAATTTTCTTCAATCGGCTGAGTTGATACTGGGCTTTTTTCGTTTTTTTGAGGGGGAACTAATACAATTTGCCAAGCTAAATCGCCAGATTTTCTAATTTCTACTTGAATTTTTTCTGTTTTACAAATGGCTTGAAGCAGTTCCTCATTCTGTTTACTCAAATGTTATTTCCTCAAATAAGAATAGAGCATCTAAATATGACAGATTACCCTGAGTCTCTAAAAAAAGATGTGATTAACATCACAAACAAAACTAGCTTTAGTTAAATGAATAACAAAAGTTTTTATACTTAAGCTACGGAAGACTAGGCAACTTAACAATAGTTCCATTTTTGATTGCTGTGCAATCGTTATCACCTGAAAACCACCTTACCTTGGCTTAGGTTTACGTCCAGGTTTATCTGTTGGTCTGTTTTCGCCTGGTTTAGGCAGCCCACCAGGATTACTCTCGCCTGGTTTGGACGGCTTCCGTTTTGGTTTTAAAAGTCGCTCGTCTTCCCAATTGTTCCGCTCATCTTTTGCCATTATTCTTCACCAGCTTAATTTTGTGCTAATTATACCATTAACGGGACATTCACAGTGTAAACAACTACGATAGCATTGTAATTTTTCTTGCTTACTCCATATTTCTTCTTTATGGGAGCGCAAAACGTCGTGAATTGCCCGCAAACGCTGATCTGCACGAGCATCATGATTTTCATCTTCGAGTAATGCGCTTTTAATTTGCTCGTTGTCTAAAGCGAACTGCACTTTACCATCTGACTCTGTAATGCCTAAATCAATATCAGTAGCTTTGAGCATTGCTTGAACTGCACATCTCGGACCAAAATTCTTTCCAAAATAACCCTGAATAAGTTCCAAATATTCGCATCCTTCACGATATTTTGAAACTCGCTGTGGTGGGAAGTTCTGAAAGTATTCGCTGTCGCGTGCTAATTCAACCATACTAGTATCACGGTTAAATAGAAAATCTCTACGCCGGTAAGCAGCTTGTCCGATGAGTTCGGAAATTTGGGGTAGTGTTGCCAGTTCAAGCCAAGTAGCAAAACCTTCGTTGACTATAAGCGTGCTGTAATAAATTAATCCAATGGCTTCTTCGTATTCAGTATAAAGCAATCGCGGGTAAGGTGATCGCATTTGTTCGCTATCGCTACCAAATACTAAACCGTGACGGTAAAGAATTTCTAGTTGCTTCCCTAATTTGGTCGCATTATAAAAAAAACCATGACCGTATTTTTCATGTAATATTAGTGCTGCAATATTTTGTTGTAACCAAGTCCTACCAAAGCGCTCATCATCATCGACACTCATGAAGTTATAAGCAATATGCTCTTCGTAACTAGGATGTTGTTCGACAATACCAATTAGATGGTCAGCCAACTTTGGCTCGTAAGGTATACAACAACCGTGAATTACTGAGTAAATAGGGGAAATATGTTGTAGGATAAATTGCACTAATGGGAAGTTTTGTTTTTTTTCTTTGAGGGCTGCTTTAAGGGCTGCTAATAAATCTTCGCGAGAAGAAGGTGCTTCAACTAAACGTACTTGCTCTTCAGGGGTAAGTAGACGAAATGGAATTTTCACAATTTCTGGAGAAACTAATTCTTGGCGTAGCAGCGAAACCTGATGATGTACATTTGCAACTAATGGGAGAACTATATCGCGTTCAATATTGTTGATTTGTTTTTGAATAGAAGGATAAGCTCGAATTAAACGAGTAATCGATTGGTTAAGTTCTAATATTTTGAGGCTTAACTTCCAATCTCCTTCATCAAAAGCAATAATTCGCCAGCGATTAACTTCACCTTGCCCCATAGGTTCAATTGATATGTGTTCGAGAGGAGCATCAAGCAGGAATTGCAGTGGCATTTGTTTCGCTTCATGTTTCCATCGTACAATTGCCTCCATCTCAAAAGGAACACCTGTTTCAACAATTTCAGGTGCTTTTTGCTGAGAGTTAAGATTTATTAGGTCAATCTCAACGTCTGGAATACATTGGAACTGTGCTATAGAGTCAAAAAATAGGGAACTGTAATCTGCTATTTCTGGGAAATCTATAGTTAGTCTCAGGATTTGATCCCCAAGCTTTTGCGGCTCAATTGTCCATGTGAGTAGAGCTTTTCCACTACTCGGTAGCGAACGAATGCGCTGTTCTGGTTGGTCAATTAAAGCACCTGTATCCGACTCTAGTAAGCAGCTAATATACTGTAAGCGATTGCGTTGTGGGTTTTTTAACAAAATTGAAAATATACCCTTATTTCCGTACTTAATTTGAGTATTAAATTGAACATCAAAGCAATCTAAAGAATTTTTGCATAGCAGCCATCGAAAAATATTCAAAACAAGCGTTTTGTTATCAGCCTTGTTAATAAATTCATCACCAAATAGTACAAAATCCCCGATAGCAACTACACGACCATTCCCGACTTCAACTGCAACCAAAAAAGGCTCGTCTGTACAGGGTAAGTTAGCGACTACATGTGGTTGTAGTTCGCTGCTATTTAGAGTTTCTAAATAAGCTGGTTCACTAATAACCAATTGATTAATTTCGGAACTTAGATAGTGTGGTTTAAATTGTGTCGCAAAAATATTTTCTGGCGGACTATTGAGTAATGGTTTAGTACGGAGTCCAAATTTAGCTAGTAGTAAGTTTATACTGTGATTAGTTTTATCATCGTATAAGGATTCATAATTCTGTGCAATCAAAAGCGAACCACCCTTGTCAACAAAATTAGCAATAATCGCTACTTCCGAATTGCTCAAAGCTTTTCTAGGAGCGACAAGGGCTAACACTTGATAGGAACGGAGAATTTCCTCAGTCAGAAACCCTTCATTACTTTTATTCGATTCTAAAGTATCAAAAGTTACTTTGCCATTAAACTCTGTGCGGAGTGCAGATGCCAAAGTATCCCAGGTATCAACTTCGTCATCAAAATCATCGGAGATTTTTTGTAATTTTAATAACTCATTATGAGTCTCGTCAAATAGTATAGTTTTTTCAGGTAGAGACTGATCGTCAGTTGAATCCACCGGAATATTTGTGGACGCTTCCGTTATTCTTCCTGAATCTGAAGTAGCTGCTTTTTTAGGCAATGGTGGTATCCTTCTAGATTATTTTGCTTTCGGATGCCATATTACTTTAAAGTGGTTCGTTTTTTTACATATAAATGCATCATTATGTCTACTAAGATGCTATACAAGAGCAGGAATTAACTTTTGTAAAATAAAGCACTTCGGTAATACCGCTATGTCTAGTTCTATAAGGTGACATTTGACATTCTTTTACTTATCCCCGCGCGCAAGCCTTTCTCACAATTGCATACAACCCATCCACACTCAAAAAGCGCCCTTCTACAAAAAAAACACCGCACGACACACAACTACATCTAGCTTGCAATTAACTCCCGCAACTGCAGTCGCTCTTCTAACCACGTCCAAACATCTTCTGTCGTTTCCTAAATTCTCTTAAGAATGCGCTCCTTAAATACAGCAGGAGTCTCAAACCCAAATCTAGAAAGTTGCTCTTGTATCCCATAAAGCAAATCTTTACCTACAAAAAAGGTTCGGTAATTTTAGTTTACTGTGCTTTGAATCTATGACCAGACCCTGGCAAGTTTTGGGTCTGGTCATAACGCTATATCTACCCCTACTTCCAAGGTTTGTCCTTGATCATACTCTTACGAGAGTGACAAAAGAGCGTTTATATAGTATATTCTCAAACCAAAACATTATTATAGCAGTTTTCAGAACATCTTGCAGTTTTATGGTATTATCTAGATTCAATACCTACAGTATTGAATCTAGATAAAGTGCTTTCCAGCTTTCTTCACGGTAGGTTTCTTTTTGCTCTTGTGCGAAAGCCCATTGACGAGTAAAAACATCTACAAGCAAGCGTTTATTGTTCTCATCCCTTCTAGTAAATAGAATTTTATCTAGAATTCTCCATTCCTCTTTAATATAAAAAGGAGGTTTATACGTAGATGATGCAATAGTCCATAGCTCAATTAGAATATCTTTACCTCATATCTTGCACCTGGAAATTTGGATGTCAATTCCTTGACTCAGTAGCAAGTCTCTCATCTGTTCGATATGTTGTAAAAGAAGTAACACTACTAAATGGGGAAATATAGTTTGGAATGCAATTTCTGCTGCTTCACCCCAGTCAGGTAAGTCGCCGTTGGCGCCCGATGTCGATAAATAAGCCCAATGTGCCAAAACATAAGATATCAGGGACAACACTAACCAGCGATAAACCCCTAGGAGGGTTCCTTGTCCAAAGCGATGTAATCCAAAACGGTGTTTTGCGGTTTTAAACCAACCCTCTATCTGCCATCTTCGTTTACCCCACCAAGAAATAGTGCTTGCTTTGAGGGCTTTGGTTGAAATAACAAATCGTTTCTCATACTTACCGTCATGACGCTTAAAATAATACCAGGATATATAGACAGGAAATTTTAAACCCTGAAGGTAAAGTTGCTGTCCTCGTTTGTGTAATTGGGCGACACTGCGCCCATCAACTAACTTACGGGTACAAGCTATGCCAGCAATTATGTGAAATTTTTTCTCTCGAACACCGTGTATAAATTGGATACTGCCGAAGCCTGTATCTACTAAAACCATTACCTCTTTAAAGTGCTTGGTTAATTTTTTAGGTAAAGATTTAACCATTTTTAATCCTAATCTTGCTGGGGAAGTGGCGCCTTTCCCCCTCCAAACACGGAAGCTCCAGGGTATTCGCCACCGACCAACAACTAAGTACACCACAACCAAATGCATACCTCGTTTTCCGTGGTAAACGCTGATTAAGCTTTCAAGCCCCTTAAATTTTCCGGCTTTCTCCAAAGTTGTTAGGTCAATAATAACTTGTAAAAATGGTTGGCGCCCCAACGAACGCTCAGATAAAATCTCCTTAATAATACGGTTACGGGCAGTGCGAATCACACCTCTAGTTGACCAATTATAAACGTTGAGAAATCTGCTTAAGGCGCTAGCTGACTTACTTTTACTGTGTTGAGGTAGAGGATAACCTTGTGCCTCTAAAAACATCCCAAACATCGCTTCGAGATTTTCTTGTTGGTAGGTAGAAGGCATCAATGACAGCAAAGTGTAAACTAGATTTTGGGCGTGGGCAAGAATTGAAACCATATTTCTTGCTTATTCATATAAACTTCAACGCCCTTTTTCTCATGTTTTGGCGCCACAATGCAAATTAAATTCATTATCACTTACTGCTAACAGTATATTTGTATGTATTTTTCAATTCAATGGCGCCATTATCAAATGAAAATTCAGCTTTAAAATACGTATTAATATGGTGCCTCGTAGTCAAAAATATGTTCTTTCATACTTAGGTAATAAAATTATCTTTTGGTTATAGTTTTACCATCTCTAATTGGCTTTATACGGGTTTTTACGTTAGGTGCAAGATATGAGTTACCCCCACCCTGTCGAAGTAATCCTTCCGAAGGTATTCTTGTCCATTCTAACTTTGGGATGGTCAGTAGTGATACGTAAGTTACGTTGTTGGGATTAGATAAAGGCTGCTGCTCAATCGGGATAAGATAGACCGTACCACAACCACGAAACCCACCATCTACAGATACTGTATAGATGTGAGTGTATCTACGGACTCCTAAAGCCTCATATAGACGGATAATACCACGTTCCCAATCGGGAAAAAGGTCTAAATAGTTAAGTAAGCGTAACTCCCGATGTTGTGGTTCACATTCTTCAACCCGAATTGGAATGAGGACTCTATTGCCAGGAGCTATTAAAGAGAGTCTCTCGATTGCTTCTCGCATCTCTCTCTGAAAGAAACCATCTTTTGTTATCGATTTAGTAGACAGAAGTAAAAGGATAAAATCACTAGTTTCAATTTCATTCAATATTTTATCTTTCCAATTTGCACCTGGCAACAGGTTACGGGTATCTATCCAGGGTGTTATGTCTGGATGCCTATTAAGTTCTCCAAATAACCGATCTGCAAATTCATTGTCTTCGCGTGCATAGCTGATAAAGATCCGAAGTGGCACTTTTTAGCTCCTCCCTAATAACACTTTCGTTAATCTTCGCCAACATGAACTAAACCCCCACATTCGGCACCTTAATGTGTCACACAGCATAATTACTTAGTATATTCTATTTTTTATGCTATAAATTATGCCTTTTAAACACGCTTTACCCGTTAAGATAAGGTGGTGATGGACGATAAGAAAGATAAAGCGACAACGCCACAAAATCTCATCAACTCCTACCATCCCCAAGCGTCAACACCCCCGAAGCCATATCCACAACCAAGCGTCGGGTTTTCAACCACTTCAAACCAAACAAAACTTCCGTCAACCCTTCGCCAACATGAACTAAAATATCAAACTCACTGCTATCGAGACGTACCTTACCCGCATAGATATCAAAATCGCTTACTCCCCTGGCAGTTTGTTGCACAACTGTCCGCAAGTAAGTCCAACCAAGACCCTCTAAATCTTGCTCATCAATCGCTAACCACCCAGAAAAACTAGTATCGACTATGACATCCGTGGGTAACTCTAACCCATCTGACGTAATTAGAGATAGTTCAAAAATCAACGTATCGTCATCACTAAACCGCCCATTAATCATATAGTCCCAGAAACACCCGTCTCATTAATACGGAACAAAAACAATCGTACAGTACCAGGGTGCATAACGCGCGCTTGTTGCATAACAACTTCTTCATCTTGGTCAACAAAATAGTCGCCACTATCTGGCTCAACCACCATATACCAGCCGTAATGCGTATCTATATATTCCGCCTTTACACTATCAAAAATCTCTTTACTACGTCGATAAAAATCTTCACGTTCAGCTCGCCGTTTAGCAAACTGCTCAGATGTCCATTGAATCTCAGGAAAAATGCGTCCCCGACGCGCGGTACGAGTAGTTTTAGTTTCCGTCATAGTTAGCTATTATCCCACTATACGCAACACTTACATTCTGCAAAAAATAGCTTGAAAAATATATTACTGCCCACGTCCTGGTTTACAATCAGCAAAACCCAAAGCCTCCGTATCAAGAAAGCTAGCAATTGCCATCTCAATAATTGCCTCAACAGGATACTCAATTTCAGCAGCGCGCGCAATTAAAGCATCTTGAATTCGTTTAGGCAGACGTTCCAAGATAACCTCGGCATCAGTAAAAGAAAGTTGTTCTTTCAATTTTGCTTGCATAACTTTACTGCTCACTTGAGATTTGGACATTATTATAAGTTGGTTCAGACGTTATATTTTACTATCTAAATCCTGGCTTACAAGGTCACTTAACGTATTCAGGCGAACAGGTGGTTTATTTGGAAGCTCAACCAAAATAGTTAAATTACCTCCTATAGCATCAATGTAGTTCCTCAAAGTAGACAGCAACATGTCAGACTCTCTTTCCAGACGTGACACATTAGATTGCGGCATTTGCAAACTTCGTGAAACTTCTGCCTGCGTTAACCCTACCGCTTTTCGCAACTCCTGCAAAGTGGGATATTCAGCTTCTAATTCTTCAGCACGAGCCTGTATTCGTTGCTTGCGCTCTTCTGGCAAATTATCCCATATACTTTGTAAAATTTTCCCTTTAGTCATTGGTTCTCCTCCTCTTCCTTTTCTTTCTGCTTCTTTAACTGAGTCAAATGGTCGTCGAAGCGTTCATCCGCTTTTTTAATAAGTTGCTTATAAAACTGTTTCTCACTCATCCCAGATTTATCACCACTCTTCAAGTAGAATTGCTTGACGTTGCAGGTCAAAAGCAAATGCAACTCGCCACACACCGTCCGAAGCTTTAAACCGTAGCTCTTTCATATTTGTATGCTTAGAACCATTGAGTGTGTCCACATGAGGTCTATTTAACAGTGGTCGATACTTTTCCAACATCGCCACCTCTGCTAACAAAGCATCCTGCACCGCCTCGGAAAATTCCAAAAATTCCTGTGCAAAAGAAGCATACAATTCAACATTCCAAGACATACTAATACATTATCATTCATAATATATATCGTCAATGATATAATTTTTGGCGCTTTTTATATAGAGATGGCGCCGTAAAGTTATATTACAAAACCCACTGTAATCAAAAACTTCATTCCTGCAAGGCGCCGGATGCAGTGAGACTTGATGCGTGAGGCGCCGCAATTGGCAACAGAGCTAATTCACTCTCACAATAACCGCTTTTTATGACTGATTAAAAGCGATAGACTTAATTTTAGCTATAAGCATCTGGTACCGCATGATAAATTTTGGTACCAGCTTAAATATACTCTTTATTAATAGCTTAATAATATCTCTGAAATCAAAAACGGAACTAACTTTAACCCCTTCCTGTACCAAGCGAAAAGCGCTTTCGTACCTTCTTTGGTACCATTTTTGGTACCATTTTTGTACCACCAACAGCTTTAAAACAGTATATTGAAACAGTATTTTAAATTGCAATTAGTCAGTGGTGCTGAACCAGCCCAGTCAAGGTGGCGTTAGGGGAGGGAGATGATTATCAATAAGGGAATAATATTATCAATAACTTCTTTAACTTATTCAGAATAAATTAACTTAAATATTTGCAAAAAGATACTTAGCAGAGAAATGAAGTTATGGAGATATTTTTATGATGAAAATATAGATAATTAGACAAATGATTATAACCATCCTTCTGAGCATTAGATAGTTTCAAAAACTTTATTTAAATAAATACAAAAGTAATTATGTTTTATAACTATGAGGAATTGACAAGATTACTTTTATTTCTGCGAAGTCTTCTTACTCTTGTTCTTACTCTTGCTCTTTTTTTCTTCAAGAAGACGAGCCGTTGAAACATGAGGATGTTTAGGGTCGTAAGGTGGTTTTGGTTTTTTCTCTTTGGGTTTTCTTGAGGATGAAGTAAAAGCTGATAGGTTTACAAACCTTGCCCAGTCCTGTAGTAGTTGCGAAAATTCTGTTAAGCTTACTTCTCCTAATCTCTCCCACTCTACGTCTGGTAAAGCTATCATCATACCTTTATAAGTACCTTCTACTGCTGCTGAGAGATAGTAAGAAGATAATTTACCTTCTATTTATCTACCCCGTGAACACTTGATAAAATAACTTTTAAACAAGCAAATAAGTTATAAGCAACTAGTGCCATACAAAAAGAAAATAAAGCGGCTCTAGGATAACCTAAAGTTTTAATTTCGCAGTGAAAAGTCTGTGTAACAACCTGAAATAAAGTTTCTACTCGCCAACGTTTTCGATACAGTTGAGACACTAAAATTGAGTCGGCATGAGATGCAGGTAAATTCGTTAATATAGCAATTTCTGTTTCTCCGTCACGAGTAGGTTTTTCTAATTTGACAACGATGCGACGACAATTCAACTTGATGCCAGAATACTCTAAAAGAACATCCTGGGAAAATACTTCTCCACCATCAGTTTGCCCCTGATAAACAAGTTCATTTATTGGTTGCCAAGGTAAATTTTTGTGTTCACGAATTATAAAACTTCCTTTCTTAGAAATAATTCCAAATATAAATTCCTGAGTGCAAAAATTTCTATCACCAATCCACAAATCCCAAGCTTTAACAGTCTCTAAAACTTGAGGTAATAAAGAACGCTCTTGAGCATGTCCATCTTCACATGGAAATACATCACTAACTATCCCTAAATCTGCTGATAATACAGCTATAGATTTGCGAGGGTTAGCTCCTGCTCTTGTATTTTGTAGCACTCCCAAACGATGTTCCGTAGCCCCCAAAGCATTACCATCTAAAATTTTGGTTTTGTAATTGGGTAATAAACTTGGGACACTAATACCAACTGTATTTATTATTACTTCCAACTTTGACGCTGTATCTCTTACCAATGCTTGACTTACATCTGGCTCAAGACGATTAAGTTTGTCGTAAACTGCTGTTTTTGATACACCAATGGAAGTAGCCATCTCCTTATATACTGAGCCAATACTTTGGCTGGTACTGCATACAACTTCGGTCATCATTTTAACCAAAGTTGAAAATAGCAATTCTCTTGTGTAACCAGTTTGAGCGGTTCGATTGAATAAATCATCAAGTTCGCTGTCCACCAACACAACTTCCATCATGGCTCTAATGATTACTGTGATAGGACTTTTTTCGACAAAACGTTCAAAGATTGGTGAAAGCCACATAATCTGGGTCGGAAGCAAAATAGCTCCGAATAAATAATAATTGCTCTCAATAATCATAATCAAAAATGGCGTGCTTTTTTCAGCCTCACTTACAGATTCGACACTCAAAATCACTATAAAGATGGCTAAAAAATCATCTTTTTTGGGGTTATTATTAGTAATTGTGGCGTTTGTAAAAATGAATTTATATACATATTTATTGTAAAGCCTTATCATTAAAGCCTTTCAGTGATTATTTATATAACCTTGACTGGGCTGGGTGCTGAACTTGGTACAACACCACGGTACCAAGACAGTGCAAGCATTTTGCTTGATATTCTCTTTGACGCGCGCTCAAATTGTGGTACGATGTCCCTCTTTTTTTGGTACAATTTCGCTGTCGTACCATAAAAATTTGGTACGAAATCAGGTAAAAAATGGTACGGTTAGCTTTTTCGATACCATTACTGTACCATTTTATTTATAGGGCTGTACCAATCATTTTTAGATTAGCAATTTCAATATTTACTAATATTTATTTGTAGATTTAATCAAAAAGTATTAAGTATACAAATTCAAAATAAATGTCATTATAAAATCCCCCAACTCCCTTATTAAGGGGGGCAAGGGGGGATTAACTCAAGATTACTTTGATTTTGTTTCCTTTTTAGTATCAACTTTTTCTTGTGCGAGACTTTTTTCAATGGCGCCTTCTGTAGTCAACTGACCCAAGGCGCCTGATACCATTAATTTAGGCAAATTCTCAATATCCTTCAAAGGAGTAAGCTTACTCTCCCCAGTTGCTGTATCACGATGTACTACCACTACCGAAGGTACTATATCACCTCCAAATGCATCGAGTAGAGCAGGGTTATGAGTAGTTACTAAAATATCTATTTCCCGCTTCCTACCTATTTCGTGTAACATTCGTGATAATAATTCCGCGCGCGAGGGATGTAACCCGTTATCAACATCTTCTATAATTAACTGGCTACGTTCGGGTATTGTTAATAAAGCTGTCATGATGGCTATAAATCTTAAAGTCCCATCTGACATGCTACGCGCGTCAACTTCTTGAATTTGTCCATTTGTCCATTCT
Source organism: Calothrix sp. PCC 7716 (assembly GCF_019977735.1). Lineage (GTDB taxonomy): Bacteria > Cyanobacteriota > Cyanobacteriia > Cyanobacteriales > Nostocaceae > Dulcicalothrix. Next base: position 5,660,181 of record NZ_AP025018.1, read on the forward strand.
TCTTCGCAATATAACGTTGCATCGCTAGCATATCTACCAACACGTTCTGCCCAGACTTTTAAAATATTACCTGCTGGTAAACCACGCGCGTATTCCGATAGTGTATCTTCGACTTCATCTTGTTTACGTGCCGATAACCCTGCAATAACTCCAGCAAGATTTGATGCATCGCTGTCTAAGCATTTAGAAAGATGCGAGTAGTTCCGCATTTTAGCAGGAATTGGATTAAATACATAAATTTTCTCAAGGTTGCCAATTACATGATTAACTTCAGTAATATTATCGAGGACGTAGGTATTTTTAAAGTAAGTTAAAATTGATTTGTCGTTATTGGGAAGTGTCCAACGCGCGTTTTTATAATGCGTGGAAATTTTAAGAATTTTTTCGCGTTCGTCTTTTGAATCTATATAGCTAGTAACAAAATCACGTTCAAAAATCATTGTTTTTTTATCGCGTTGATACTCACGACAGCTAATTTTTTCTTCGAGTATCATGGCATCGCGTTTTGTTTCTACAGTAATACCATACAAATAATCGACTTGTGTACTTTCGCCATGTACAAGTGCTTTGAGTGTAAATTCTACTTCGGGTTTAAGAGCTGCCCAGCTAACACCACCACGAATGGGAGGTAGAATTTTATCTCCTGCTAGTGCAGCTTCAATTTCATATCCATCAACGGTTCGTCTTAAAAACTCAAATGCTTCGACAAGATTTGATTTTCCGCTAGCATTTGTACCTATTAAAACCGTGAGTGGGTATAGCGGTAGTTCTGCATAACGAAAACTTTTCCAATTTTTCAGAAAGAGGCGCTTTAGCATACCCACTTTAATGAACAATATCTAATTGTCCTACTATCTTCCAATACTTACATCTGGGTTTTCCTCAAGCTTGATTGTATTTTCATGCTTATTATCAGCAAATTCCGATGCTGCTGTATTAAATGTTCCTGCTTGCCAGCTATCAGCAGCATCTTTAATAAAACTTGCGATTGGTATGGCAACTAACACTCCAATAATTCCTCCTAGTTTGCCACCTATTAATAAAGAAATTACTACCCAAATAGGGTTTAAACCAGTTAAATTACCGAGTAGACGAGGCGCCACAATGTTTGAATTGATTTGGTCGAGTCCTACAGAAACAGCAAATATTTCTACACCTAACCAAAAATTTTGTAAGCCGACCAATAACGAGACAATAATAATACCAATGGTAGTTCCAAACGGGAATAACGAAAATATACCAATAGTAACACCGAATAATAAAGCGAGTGGCACTTGTAGAAGTACAAATGCTAATATCAACGAGACTGCAAGAATTGAGCCTAAAACAGTTTGACCTAGAAAGTAATTTTGAAAATCCTCACGCAACAATTGACGAACTTGGGTACTAATATGACTTGGAAACCATTTAAAAATTCCATCCCAAAGCTGCTCACCATTGAATACCATATAAATAGTTAATACTACTGTTAAGAGTACATTAACTAAAGTACCGATGGTATCGACAGCAATACCCAGTATTTTTCCTGTAAATGTTTGTAGTTGATTTGAGAGCTTATCAAGAACTTGGGTTACTATCTCACTCAAATTAATTGGTAACTCCTGTTGCTGAAGTGCCCAATCTTGAAATGCTTGTAATTGCGCGGTTCCTGAATCAATCCAAGTTGGTAAAATATTTGCTAGTTCGTATATTTGTTCTAAAATTAATGGTACAAGAGTGATAGTGATGCCAACACCCCCCACCAGAGTAATTAACAAGGCGCCTGCAATTGCCAACTTACGCTTAATTCCCTGTCGCTGGAAAAACTCGATAGGGTAGTCCAGAATAAATGCAAGTAAGATAGCAGTAATAAATATATTAACTAATGGTTGAAAATACTTAATCACTTGTAGCAAAACCCAACCATTTAAAACAGTTAGGGGAAAAGCAATTCCAATAGTTAACCACCGGGGAAATTTGTTGATTTGCATCATGAATCGTGCGTTATGAGTGCTGACTGTTATTATCCATGAAATTTATTAAGATTTGTTGATGAGCAGGCGCCAGTAGTCTTTCTTCTTTTGCATTATCAGAATAGTAACTACCCTTATGTATATCAGATGGCAAAAGCAGTGCCATATCCCAACCTTCATTTAAAACTAGCTCGTTAAACTCGACTTCCAGAGTCGCACTAAAAACATGACGTATAACATTTTCCGAAGGATAGCAACCAAAGAAACTAAATGTAGAGGGTAGCTTGTAACCAATTTCTTCTAATATTTCCCGTTGTACCGCGACTTCGGGAGTTTCACCTGGCTCAATATGTCCACCAAACAAAGCCCAATATCCAGGCAAACGGATGGTAGGTATATTATCCCGCAATTGCATTAGATACTTATTCTCTCGATGAAGAATTGCAATAGCAGCCTGTTTTGGTATATTCATAAATATTTACTATTTAACTTATAAGTATAAATTATTACTTTTCTTCTATATAAACTTCACCTTTTTCTTGCCCAGCTAAAGGGATGCTCTTGTAGCGAAGTTGACCTTTGAAAACAGCTTGCTCCCCAACTTTAAATCCTTTCTGATTTGTCAATACAATGATTGAGCCAGTTGAGTCATTTAGCTGGTATGCGTGCTTACCCAGTAAGGGTATATATTTTTCAATTTTGCCTTGGATATAGACTGTAGAATCTTTTTGCTGTGGTGTTAGCTGTTTAATTGGTGTGATATTGGCGCCTATGGCATTCATACTCGTGCTTATATTTGAGCAACTTGCTAAACCAGCAAAAGCAGTCACTGCCAAAGCAAAACGAAATACTGAAATTGGATGGTAAAAAAAATGTGCCTGCTTCATAGCACCCCAAGTAAGGAGAAAGTTTTGTATCAGTATGTGCTTTGTCGCCATTTTAATCAAGTCAGTTCCCCTGAAAAGTACAGCAGCTTACAATGCCCTTTAATCTAAAAAATATACTCTCTACTGATACAACTCTTCTGAGAAAATAGGGACTGGGGAATAGTACCCACCCTAGACCCATATTCAAAAATCTAAACATTCCCAATGGAAACACAAACTGCTAAAATCCTTGACGGTAAAGCGCTAAGTGCGAAAATTCAACAATCTTTGTCAGCACAAATTCAAGAACTGCAACCCAAATTCGGGCGCCCTCCTGGTTTAGCTGTACTAATGGTTGGCGATAATCCTGCTTCTGCGGCCTATGTACGTGGTAAAGAGCGTGCTTGTGAAAAAGTTGGGATTGCATCGTTCGGGAAACATTTTCCTACTCAGACAAGTTTGGCGGAACTTGAAGATAATATTGCGGCACTTAATATTGACCCACAAGTCGATGGGATTTTAGTACAATTACCCTTACCTGAGCATTTAGACTCTGTAAAACTTCTAAACCAAATTGCACCTGATAAAGATGTTGATGGTTTACATCCTGTGAATATGGGGCGCCTGGTGCGAAGCGAAGAAGGGTTACGTTCTTGCACTCCTGCTGGTGTAATGCGGCTCTTAGAAGAATATCAAATTCCTGTGCAAGGTAAACAAGCTGTAGTATTGGGACGCAGCATATTAGTAGGTAAACCCTTGGCTTTAATGCTGCTCGAAGCAAACGCTACTGTCACCGTCGCCCATTCTCGTTCTCACGATATTAAATCAATCACCCAATCAGCAGATATTCTTATTGCTGCTGTTGGACGAAATGGACTTGTCACAGGTGAAATGTTGAAACCGGGCGCAATTGTGGTAGATGTGGGGATAAATCGCGTTGTTGATGCTAGTGGCAAAGACCGTTTAATCGGTGATGTTCACTTTGAGTCAGCTGCAAAAGTAGCAGAATATATTACCCCCGTTCCCGGTGGTATTGGTCCAATGACAGTTGCGATGTTGCTACAAAATACTGTCAAAAGCTATCTCAGTCGATTTTAAATTTTAGAACTTTATCAACTTACTCGCTTAAAATTGTAACCTATATGACAGAACCTCAAGGATACTTAGCATGGTAGCAGCGGATAATATTCAAACTAAACAACCCACCCAGCCTGGTACAAAATTTGACCTTAAGGATTACCTTAAAGCACGTCAGCAGATTTGTGAAGCCGCGCTCGATAAATCGCTGCCTATGCAGTATCCCGAAAAAATTTACGAAGCAATGCGCTATTCGCTTCTGGCTGGAGGTAAGCGCTTACGTCCGATTTTGTGCATCGCTACCTGTGAAATGATGGGTGGCACAATTGATATGGCCATGCCTACCGCGTGCGCGTTGGAAATGGTTCATACCATGTCGCTTATTCATGATGACCTCCCCGCAATGGATAATGATGATTATCGACGTGGGAAGTTGACAAATCACAAAGTTTATGGTGAAGACATCGCCATATTAGCTGGTGATGGTTTACTCGCTTATGCTTTTGAGTTCATTGTTGAAAATACTCAAAATGTGGCACCTGATGCTATTTTAAAAGTCGTTTCTCGCATTGGACGCGCGGTTGGCGCCGCTGGTTTAGTGGGTGGTCAAGTTGTAGATTTAGAATCTGAGGGTAAAACCGACACAACGTTAGAAACCCTCAACTTCATTCACAATCATAAAACCGCAGCGCTTTTAGAAGCTTGTGTCGTTTGTGGTGGCATTTTAGCAGGCGCCAATACTGAAGAAGTCCAGCGACTATCGCGGTATTCTCAAAACATTGGGCTAGCATTCCAAATAATCGACGATATTTTGGATATTACAGCAACACAAGAACAGTTAGGTAAAACCGCAGGCAAAGACCTAAAAGCACAAAAAGTTACCTATCCAAGTCTCTGGGGAATCGAAGAATCACGCAAAAAAGCCGACCAACTGATTAAAGACGCATGTGCAGAACTCCAACCATACGGAGAAAAAGCCCAGCCGTTGATAGCTTTAGCACACTTTATTACAAACCGTAACCACTAATTTTATTACTTGGTTGCATCACATACTTTACTTCAGACACGAGAGTGTTTAACATATACAAACTTATCTGAAATAACATGCAGGACATAGGCGACATCTTTAACAACCGGGTGCTGCTGGTTGCCCTCACAGCTTGTTTCATGGCTCAAGCTATCAAACTAGCTGTTGAAATCATCAAAAATCGTAAGTTGAATGTACAGGTCTTAGTCACAACTGGAGGAATGCCCAGCGCACACTCAGCTTTAGTTACAGCTTTAGCAGCAGGTGTTGGGCAAACAGTTGGGTGGCAAAGTCCAGAATTTGCACTTGCAACGGTTTTTGCCATCATTGTCATGTACGATGCGGCTGGAGTTCGTCAAGCTGCTGGCAAACAAGCGCGCATTCTTAACCAAATGATAGACGAATTATTTCGTGAACACCCTAACTTTAACGAAGACCGCTTGAAAGAATTGCTCGGTCATACTCCGTTTCAAGTTATAGCTGGTTCAGCTTTGGGTGTTACAGTCTCTTTGTTAGCGCGCGCTGCTTATTAAAGTTATGAGTTAAAAGTGCTGAGTGCTGAGTGCTGAGTGAAAAGTAACTCAGCACTCAGCACTCATTACTCAGCACTCATTACTATTATTGTAATTTGACGATGGGGCGCAGCAACACTACCCTACGCGCGTCTACCATTTGGGTATAGAAACCGCGTTCAGAAAGTGTTTGTAATGTATTTTGTGCCTCACGAGAATTTGTTGTATAAACTGCTAACAAGTAAGGACGCTGACCGTAAGAAACGAAGCCAATATCGCCTCCGACTACTTGTTGTACTTGTTTCACTGTTTCTGGTCTATTAAAGTAATCAACTAACACTGCATAACCCTGACCCAACGTTTGTGGTTTAGGAGCTGGTCTAACAACTGGTTTAGCTGCTACATCTTGAGGTCGAGTTGTGATAATAGCAGAAAGACCCGCAGAATCGCGTATAAATCTCGCCCAGCGATTTGCATCTTCTAGCTTACCAAAACCACCTATGCGGGTTACGATGTCATTGAGATATCTACAGACAGAAGTGTTAGTTTCTGAAGGCAGGACGCGACGCAATTGATTTTGATTATCAGTTGTAGGACTAATTACCAACAAAAGATACTCACCACCGTTAGGTGGACGACAAACAGGAATGTTCTGTTGGGCGCCTACAGAATTCATGCTGCCCATCAACCCAGCAATCGTAATAAACAAAGCACTAGATAAAGTCTGAAGTCTCTCCACCACAGTTGAACACATAAATTGCTTCTCTTCAAAGATTTCGCGTACTTCGATTTTGTTCCCCAAAACAAATAATGAGTGCTGAGTGCTGAGTGTTGAGTGCTGAGTGTAAAATACTCATAACTCAGCACTCATAACTCAGCACTTTACACTGTTACCATTGATGCCAAAGCATCGGGTATTGACTCGCTTGGCGCCTGAAATTCTCCTGTAATGACGTACTCTAAACGAAGTTTTAACCAGGTGATAAACTGAGAGTTAGTTGAAATTACTGCCACAGATGGTTGTGGACACTTGGCTTTTATACTCAGCATCGCAGGCGCCTCAAGAAACGCAGGCTGTTTGACTAACCAAAAATCAATTTCTTTTTCGTTTTCGTGGTAATAACGAGTTCGTTCTTTCAAAACCTCTTCAAATGGTTCTTCTTCGAGTAAAAAACGCTGACTTGCTAAAACGTAATAGTATGTCGTCATTTTTCTTCCTTATACTTCTAATTAATAATTTAAGGATACAGCGATTACTGACTGTATCCAAGCGCTATTAACTCTTTTTGAATCGCTTAAATAAAGAAACTGGATTAAACGGACACCCTTGCGACTTAGTATCAGATGCTACCTTGCCTCCCGCTGTTAACTGAGTAAGAAACAGAGAATTATCAAAGTAGTGTTCCATCGATTCTATTTTCAAGTCAGAAGTTACTTTTGCTACGCTCATGCCAATAATCTCCACAGTTTCACCAGTGGGAGCAAAGTCTTTGTACTGACCTCTAAAATGACCCCAATGGCGCCACTTGAAAGTCACGTTAGGTGGTCCAGAATATACTTCGAGCAATTCCCAAGGGAAACCATTGGGAAAGGTTGTGTGAAAAATGTGATGTGAGGATTCAAAAGACTCTTCCGACGATTTGTAATGTTCGGAATTTGCCATAAACACATTATAAGTACCTTTGGCGCCAAGTTCTACAGCATCGAATTCACGCCCACCATTAGTACTAACACGGAATTTATCTTGAACGACTGACAACCATTGCTGTGGATTAGTCTTAAAAGATACTTCCATTTCAAAAGTTCGCACCAAATTTTGAACGATAGCTTCGAGCGAACCTTCGATGTGCTTGCATACACTTTCTGTCTTCAAATTATCGTTCGAGCGAGAATAATCAGGAGCTTTGCCAGTGCGCCATTCAACATCGGCAGTTGCACTATATGCAATTACCGTATCACGATGTTGTACCCAAAGCGGTAAATTATTGGATGATTCGTTTGATGGTTCTTTTGCGTTTGTTGCAGTCATAGAGTTATGGCTTGTGTTTTTAACATCTTGAGATTTCGCAGTAAAAACCCCTCTATGACATCTCTACACAATTAATATTCGCCGCGTATTGCCATTTTCATTTCGCGAACAGCACGCTCAATACCAACTAGTGCAGCTCTACTAATAATAGTATGCCCGATATTCAACTCCTCCATTCCAGGAAGACACGCGACAGGATATACATTCCAGTAAGTAAGTCCATGACCAGCGTTGACTCTTAAACCTGCTTTAAGTGCTAGTTCGCATCCAGCAGCTAAAAAATCTAACTCGTGCTTAAGACTCTTTTCGTCTTTTGCCTCAGCATACTTACCAGTATGTAACTCAATAAACTTTGCCTGTACTTTCGCAGAAGCTTCTATTTGTGCAGGTTCAGCGTCAATAAACAAGCTAACAGGAATATTAGCGCTTTGCAGTTTATCAACAACTTCTCCAATTCTACCAATTTGCCCAACGATATCTAAACCACCTTCGGTAGTCACTTCTTCGCGGCGTTCGGGTACTAAAGTCACATAATCTGGCTTAATATCTAGTGCTATAGCTACCATTTCCTCAGTAGCAGCCATTTCCAAATTCAAATGTGTACGTACTGTTTGCCGTAATAACCGTACATCTCTATCTTGAATATGGCGCCTGTCTTCCCGTAAATGTGCAGTAATTCCATCAGCACCGGCTAACTCCGCAAGTGCAGCAGCAGCTACTGGGTCTGGTTCTACCGTTCTGCGTGCTTGACGAATCGTAGCAATATGGTCGATGTTCACCCCTAATGTTAAAGCCACCCTTGTTATTCCTTATCCAATGTCCACAGAATCTGTATTTTACCGCAAATATTTGTCACGCCCTAATTTTGCTTGTGACTTGTGGCATATCTGTCCCAGATGTGCTGTGCGCCATTTATCAAAACCTGGTTTATAACGATACGTTAACTAGAAGCACTGGTATAAAACCTTAGTGCAAACCGCCAAAACCAGGATGATAAAAAGAATAAACCTAATGCTAACAGTCCGGCGCCTATTAACCAACCTACCTGACTTCTACCTAGCATCGCTTCTGCTGGAATAGTCGTTAAAAATGCAACTGGCACTATAAACGTAAAGAAAAACCTAAACGCTGTTGGGTAAGCAACCATTGGATATCTACCCGCTTCTAACAACCCACGCAACACTTCAGTCACGTTATAAATCTTTACAAACCAAATACTTGTGGCACCGAGCATAAACCATATACTATATAGTACAATTAACCCAAAAGTTATAGGTATCAAGCTTAATAAATAACTATTAATTCCGATACTAAGCCGAGTTCCTGCATAACCAATCAACACTCCACCAAAAATTAAATCTGGTAATCCCCAAGGTGATAAAGTGTGGAACGATAACCAAAACTGGCTTTTAACTGGTTTGAGCAAAACAAAATCGAGCGTACCCTCTTGAACATGACGAACTATTTTATTCAGGTTTGGCGCCAAAAATGTTGCTGCAAAGCCTTGGAGTAAAGTAAAAACACCTAGAACTAATAAAGCCTCTTCCCATGACCAACCTGCGAAAGAATAGCCTTTGCGATAAAATAAAAACAAACCAAACAAACTACCCGCCAAGTTTCCAACACTACTCAAACTCGCCAAAATAAAATTAACCCGATATTCCATTTCGGCAGCTATCGCAGCACTCCAAAATAGTCCAATCATCTTAATATATCTTTGCATATTATTTCTACTTCCGAGTTGACGGCGCCGTACTAGTAACGCGCATATGATTATCACAATATTAAAGCTACTTCAATTAAATGTATATCGTTTAACGCTACACAATGTTCGTATGGAAATTTGGTCTCGTTGTTACCATCGATTATTCATATAATTCAGGAAAGAAATCATAGTAAACGATAAACGTTTAATATTTTGGTAGGAATCGAAAAGTTCATAAAAGTCTCAAAATGAAATAGAGATATCAATACTGCTCGTTTAAGGATTTTTTGCGTTGATTTCGGGGACGTAGAGACGCGATTAATCGCGTCTCTACAAGGTTTATGGTTTTATTGAATTTTCTTAACCGAGCAGTATTTAGTGATAATGAAGCGGCACCAGATGTAATTATTGTTAGAATTGAGTCAACCAGTTTCTTGATACTGCAATTTATAAGTTATTGCGCGTTGAATAGCTGTAAATTCTAGTCTAAATTTTCTCGTTGGTAACTGTATCTTTATAAATCTTTAGAAACAAGCGATTCTGTTGTGAGTGAAGAAGAATTTACGCATACTATCCAAATTATCCGTCAACAGATAGAGGCGCTGTACGGATATATTGATTCAACGCCAATACAAGAACAATTGAGTAACACAATGGAGGAAATCGGCGCCTCTCTTGCAAACCTCCAATTACTCGATGAACAAAGGCAGGCTAGCTTAGAATTAATGGCGATAATTCAAGAAGAATTACTGAGTCAGAATGAGTATTTGGCTACAGAACGTCAGGATTATTTTGACCTATTTAAGTTTGCGCCTGATGCTTATTTAGTTACGAATCCTCAAGGAATGATTCTAAAAGCTAACCAAGCTGCTGCTGATTTATTCAATGTTCCCCAGCAGTTCCTTCAGGGCAAACCGTTAGTTAATTTTATAGTTGAGACACAGCGTTCTGTTTTTCGTACTAAATTAAACAACTTGCCTCGGATAAATTTTGTGGAAGAGTGGGAAATATCCATGTGTCCACGCGGTGGTCAACCAATTGAAACTTCGTTTTCGGTAACACCTGTACGTGACCCCAAGGGAGCGCTGCTTTCACTTCGGATTATTATACGTGATATCACTAAGTACAAGCAAAAGTTAGAACAAGTACAATACTCAGATACTCAGCAGCAACTGCCTCTGGCAGCTGTAGAAATTCCTCGTTCGCTCGATGGCTTGCGGGTACTTTTTGTAGATGATGAAACCGATGCGCGCGAGTTTATTACAACAGTGCTAGAGCAACATGGAATTTCTGTTACAGCAGTTGCAACTGTTGCTGAGGCGCTAGAGGTGCTTGAGCAATCGCGTCCTGATGTGTTACTAAGTGATATTAGAATGCCCGATGAAGATGGCTATGCTTTGATTAAAAAAGTACGGGCAATAGAAGCAGAGAAGGGATGGCAAATTCCTACTGGCGCCTTAACTGCTTATCTCACAGAAGAACGAGCAGAAGCAATAAAAGCTGGTTTTCAATGCCAGTTACATAAATTGGCAGAGCCAACAAAGTTAGTAGAAATGGTCGCACAGCTTGCTGGGCGAGTTAAAAGGTAAGAAGTAAACATGGATAGCTTAACCGAAGGCAAGAAAGACGCGAGCGCTTTCGATGTGTTCGCCCTAGGTGGTGAGATGGGCGAGTTGATGCGACGCAAGAATTGGTCGAACACGCCATTAGGTTCGGTCGAGAACTGGCCTGGGAGCCTGCGTACCACCGTTAGCACCATGCTCGCGTCTCGCTTTGCCCACACCATTCTCTGGGGAGAGGACGACATCCAGCTTTACAACGATGCCATGATTGCTATTTATGGGGCATATCACCCCAAGGCGCTGGGACAACCCGTGCGCGAGACGTGGTCAGAAGTTTGGGATAACCAGCTTAAACCCCTGTGTGAGAGCGTCAGGACTACGGGTGTAGCCGTTTTTACGGAAGATCAGCTCAATCCTCTTTTGCGCTTTGGCTACCTGGAAGAAACCTATTTTACTAACTGCTATAGCCCCATTCGGGATGAGATGGACAAGATCAGTGGAGTCCTTTCAACCACGACTGAGACGACTCAGCAAGTGATTGGTCAACGTCGCTTGACAATGCTGCGAGAGCTAGGCACGGCTGGAAACGGGGCAAAAACGCTACAGTCCGCTTGTCATACTGCCGCTGCTACACTCAATCCTTACGATATTCCCTTTGCCTTGTTCTATCAGCTTGACCCGCAAGGCCAGATCGCAAAACTAGTTGCCTCAACCGGACTCCCCTCTAAATGTGCCGCTGCACCCTCAACTGTTCCGCTCACGGGAAGTGATGAAAGTCTCGGATGGCAGCTTTTCAAGATTCTGCAAAGCGGTGAAGCCCAGCTTGTAACGGATGTGCGCGAGCGCTTCGGGTCACTACCTGGAGGACCTTGGCCAGAAAGTCCTCATTCAGCGTTTATTTTACCTATATTGGGAAGCAACAAAGAAATTGTCGAATGTCTGCTCGTTGCTGGCATTAGCCCCCGTCTCAACTTCGATGCTGAATATCGCACATTCCTAGAATTAGTTGCCCAGCAGGTTGAAAGTTCCATTACCACTGTTCAGATTTATCAGCAAGAACGTACTCGTGCCGAAGCATTGGCAGAATTAGACCTTGCCAAAACAGCCTTCTTCAACAACATCAGCCATGAATTTCGCACGCCGCTAACGTTGATGCTCAATCCACTTGAGCAAGTAATCGCCCAAACAAAAAGTGTCCTAGCGCCTGAACAACGCGAACAACTGGCGATTGTTCAGCGAAACGCCATGAGATTGCACAAACTCGTTAATACCTTACTGGACTTTTCCCGAATTGAGGCAGGCAGAATACAAGCAGTTTATGAGCCAACTGATTTAGCCCAATTTACAGCCGAGTTAGCCTCAGTGTTCCGTTCGGCAATTGAAACAGCAGGACTGCAATTAATAGTAGATTGTCCACCCCTAAGCGACCTAGTGTATGTAGACCAGGAAATGTGGGAGAAAATTGTACTTAATTTAATTTCCAATGCCTTTAAGTTTACCTTCACAGGAGAAATTGCCGTTTCATTACACCAAATAGATGACTTTGTAGAGCTAAAAGTACGCGATACAGGCACAGGTATTACCCCAGAAGAGTTACCCAAAATTTTTGAACGTTTTCACCGTATACGCGGAGTGCGGGCAAGGAGTCATGAAGGATCGGGAATTGGTTTAGCTTTGGTGCAAGAACTCGTCCACTTACATGGCGGTACTATAAATGTAGAGAGTGTTTTAGATAAGGGAACAACATTTACAGTAACACTGACCACAGGCTCATCGCACTTACCAAGTAGTCAAATTAGTAACAATAAACACACACTAGCATCAACGTCAATCAGTGCTGCACCTTACATAGAGGAAGCGTTGCAATGGCAAGAGAGTGCTGAGTTGAAAGTGCTGAGTGCTGAGATAGAACAAAATAACTACTCAGCACTCAGCACTCAGCACTCATCACTTATCTTTTTGGTTGATGATAATGCTGATATGCGCGATTATTTGAAGCGTTTGCTAATGCAGCGATATCAGGTACAAGCTTATGCTAATGGAGCTGAAGCACTGGTTGCGATTAAAGAACAGGCGCCTGATTTGGTACTTACTGATGTGATGATGCCACAGTTAGATGGTTTTCAATTGTTGAGTGCATTGCGTGCTGACCCAACTACAAAAGGTATACCTATTATTCTGCTTTCGGCTCGTGCAGGAGAAGAAGCTATTGAAGGTTTACAGGCAGGAGCAGATGATTATTTAATTAAACCCTTTTCTGCCTCTGAATTAATTGCGCGCGTAGATTCTCATTTACAAATGGCGCGTTTGCGTATTGAATTATCTTCTAACCGCATGAAGGATGAGTTTTTAGCGACGGTTACACATGAACTTCACGCTCCTTTGGCTGCTATCCTTGGCTGGACTCGCTTATTACGTGCAAACCAGCTTTCACAGGCTACTGCGAATAAAGCTTTAGATACAATTGAGCGCAATGCTAATAATCAGGCAAAGCTGATTGAGGATTTGCTTGATATTTCAACTATTCTCTCAGGAAAGGTGAACTTCAATTTTCAGCCAGTCAACCTCACCTCTATTCTTAAGGAAGAAATTCATACAATTAAACCAACTTGCAAGGCTAGGGGAATCAAAATTGTAGAGACGTTACATGTAACGTCTCTACAACAACGACACGATATTTACGTTTTAGGCGATTCAAACCGTTTGCAACAAATCTTTTCAAAATTGCTAGATAATGCAATAAAATTTACTCCTACAGGAGGAAGTATTGAAGTTACACTCAACACTGTTGACTCTTACGCTGTTATTCAAGTCAGCGATACAGGTATCGGCATTGGCGCCGACTTTCTCCCTTATGTGTTTGAGCGCTTCAGTCAGGCGGAAGTACCTAGCAGGTATTCGCCAGGGGGACTAGGGCTAGGATTAGCTATTGCTCGCCAACTTGTAGAACTGCATTCCGGTACAATTGAAGCAGCGAGTGAGGGGGTAGAACAAGGGGCAACGTTTACCGTCAAATTACTATTAAACAATTAAATAATCGCAAAAATTCAGTTCAAAAGTAAAATAAAATAGCAATTAACTTAGGGTAAGTAACATATGAGTAAAGAAGAACAGCTACTCGAATGCTGGCACGAACTTTCCCCCGAAGCTCAAAAGCAAGTGCTTCAGTTCGCACAATCTCTTAAGCCTCAGCCAGAGTTTGTTCCGCAAACTCCTCTTGGCGAAAAGCTATGGGAAATTCGTCAACGCATTGTTGCATCTGGCGTTCCTTTGTTGAGTGATGAAGAACTTGAACAGGAAATAGCTCTTCGTCGTGGTGGCTACTAAGAGGTCGATCAGGTGACTCGAACTTTTATTGATTCTGGTGTACTGATTGCAGCGGCTCGTGCCAACACAACTCGATCACTTGCAGCTATTCAAATCCTTAACGGTCGTGATCGAGAATTTGCTTCAAGTCCGTTCATTCAGTTAGAAACCTTACCCAAAGCAATCTACAATCAACAGCAGGTAGAAGCAGAGTTTTATGAAGCTTTTTTTAGTAGTGTAACTCTCTGGGCAACGAAACTAGAGGAGATTGTCCAAACTGGAAATCGTATTGCCTGCACTTATGGTTTAGCAGCAATGGATGCACTTCACATTGCTGCTGCACTTTCTATTGATGCAGAAGAATTTGTGACTACTGAAAAAACGACAAAACCAATGTACCGTGTTGCAGAAATTAAAATCGTTTCAATTGCTGATGAATAAAAATATTGCCAAACTGCCATAACAACAGGCTGTGCAGTGGGTCAGGCGAGATGCCGTGAGCCGACAAGGCTTCTTGCCCGCATATTTTGCTAAATAATGTGATTAAATTTACTCCTGCAGGGGGAAGTATTGAAGTTACACTTAATACTGTTGACTCTTACGCGATTATTCAAGTCAGCGATACAGGTATCGGCATTGGCGCCACCGAGAGCGTTGTAGCTCCCGGACAGAAAGCCTGTGCATACGGTCATCTGGAACAGATAACCTACGAATTTTGATATTTTTAGCTATCGCTTGCAGTATTGGCATTCGGGTACAATTGAAGCAGCAAGTGAGGGGGTAGGACGAGGGGCAACGTTTACCGTCAAGCTTCCTTTTATCAAGTAATTGCGGTGCAACAACCGAGTTAGCAGAAAAAGCTATGCTAAAAATTTTAGAGGATATTTTAATTACTGACGAATTGCAAGGTCGAACTCCTCGTGCTTCAAACTTACAGGCAGAAAATCAGGCATTACGCGCGTTAGCACAGCAGTTAGTAAATCAACCGCAAACAATGCTCCAGAGTTTAGTTGACATAGCACTCGAACTGTGTCAAGCAGGAACAGCAGGGGTTAGTTTATTAGAGGTAATGCCTAATGGTGAAGAAGTTTTTCGTTGGAATGTATTAGCAGGAATATTAAAACAGCACGTTGGCGCCATTACTCCTCGTAACTTTAGCCTCTGTAGCATCTGTTTAGATCACGGTACTCCTCAGCTTTTTTCACATCCCGAACCTTATTTTACTTATTATCAGGCAGCAAAAACACCCGTTGTCGAAGTCTTAGTGTTGCCAATAACATCTGAAAATCATGCGCTCGGTACTATATGGATAATGTCGCATTCTGATGAGCGACATTTTGACAGCGAAGATGTGCGGGTGATGACGAGTTTGGCAGACTTTGCTGCTGCACTACTTTCAAATCGGCTTAAAACGCAGGAATTAATCGCAAAGAATGCCCAATTAGAGATTGAGATTAACAATCGCAAACTCTCTGAAGCACAAGCACACGAATCTTCTGAACGCTTGCGGGTAATAATTGAGAATCTGCCAGGTGGAGCGGTGTTTGTCGTTGACCAAAATCTGCGCTATCTTTTTGCTGAAGGAGAAGCTTTGTCAGAAGCGGGTTTCAAACCCGAAGACCTGGTTGGACACACGATTTCCGAGGCGATGCCACCTTCCTTAGTGCCAAAATACGAGGCACTGTACCGTTCATGTTTAGCGGGGGAGTCGTTTGAGTATGAACACAATGCCCACGGTCGCTCATATATCTCGCGCGGAACACCCATAAGTTCAGAAAACGGCGAAATTGATGCGGTGCTTGCCATTTCTTACGACATCTCGGCTCGCAAACAGGCGGAAGAAACTTTGGCGGCAGATTTTAAAGATATGCAACTGCTACGCGAACTAAGTACACGGCTTGTCACTGAGGATGACATTCAGACGCTTTATCAAGAAATTATGGCGGTGGCAATCACGCTCACACGGGCTTCGGCGGGCACAGTACAAATTCTCGACGAAGCGACGCAAGATCTGCTGCTACTGGCTACGCAGGGCTTTGAGCGCAGTTTCACTAATCATTTTTACCGTGTCAATGCGAGTTCAAACACTTCCTGCGGCAGGGCACTAACGATTGGCGAACGAACGTTTGTTTATTTTGATATGCCTCAGAGCGAAGACCCCGATGGTTCTATGCAAATGCACGTTGATGCTGGCTATCTTTCCGCTCAATCTACCCCGCTAATCGCTCGTTCGGGTAAACGGATCGGCATGATTTCAACCCACTGGCGCCAACACCGACAACCGAGCGAGCGCGAACTGCGGTTTCTCGATTTACTCGCCCGTCAAGCCGCCGACCTGATTGAACAAAGGCAAGCAGAAGCCGCCTTACGTGAATCCGAAGCAAAATACCGTTCGCTGTTCGAGACGATGGATGAAGGCTTCGGCAGGTCGTATACAAGCAGTATACGAGGGAACAGACCTAGCACAGTTGACAACCGAGTTAGCTTCTGTATTCCGTTCTGCAATTGAGCAAGCAGGACTACGATTTATTGTTGATTGCCCACCATTACCAGAACCTGTATATATAGATAGGGAAATGTGGGAAAAAATAGTTCTCAACCTGCTCTCCAATGCTTTTAAATTTACTTTAAAAGGGGAAATAGCTGTTAGATTGCACAAAAAAGACGACCAAGAAGTAATGCTACAAGTGCAAGATACAGGCGCCGGTATCAAGGGTGAAGAAATACCTCGTTTATTTGAACGATTTTACCAAGTACGAGGAACACAAGCAAGGACACATGAAGGTTCTGGAATTGGTTTAGCCCTTGTGCATGAACTAGTAAAACTGCATGGTGGAAAAATAGACGTAAGTAGCACTATCGGAGAGGGAAGTTGCTTTACCGTAACAATTCCTTTAGGCAAATCTTCTCAAAGTGCTGAGTTGAAAGTGCTGAGTGCTGAGAAAGAAGAGAAAAAGCAGTACTCAGCACTCAGCACTCAGCACTCAGCACTCATCACTCAAAACTCATCACTCAAAACTCAAAACTCAGCACTCAGCACTCAGCACTCATCACTCGTGCTTTTAGTTGATGATAATGCTGATATGCGAGATTATCTGACGCGGATACTTTCGGAACATGTTAGTGTTGAAGCTGTTGCAGATGGAGCAACGGCATTAGCAGTGGCAATTGAGCGAGTGCCTGATTTGATACTCAGTGATGTGATGATGCCTGGGCTAGATGGTTTCGAGTTGTTAAAAGCATTACGTAACGACGCGCGTACTAAAGAAATTCCTATTATCTTGCTCTCCGCGCGTGCAGGAGAAGAGTCTGTAGTTGACGGACTCCAAGCTCTTGCTGATGATTACTTGATTAAACCCTTTTCTGCTTCGGAGCTTGTAGCGCGTGTAAATGCCCACCTCCAAATGGCGCAGTTACGCTTAGAAGCGCTTCAAAAAGAGAAAACAACCAACCTGATGAAGGATAAGTTACTAGCAGAAGTCTCTCACGAACTTAATGCTCCCCTAGTTGCCATTCTCGGTTGGACGCGGTTACTTCGTAGCAGCCCGTTTAATCCTGCCATGCTAGCAAAATCTTTGGAGACTATCGAACGTAATGCCACTTTGCAAGCCAAACTTGTCCAAGATTTACTCGACCTCTCACGTATTACTTCTGGTAAAATCAGTTTAAATAAGGCGCCAGTTGAACTGCAATCTGTCATTGAAGCAGCAATTGCCACAGTATGTCATTCGCTGGAAACCAAAGATATTTGCCTAGAATCTATACTTGACCCAAAATCAATAACAATAGAAGGCGATTCAGAGCGTTTACAACAAATTGTCTTGAATTTACTTACAAACGCTATCAAATTTACGCCCAAAGGAGGAAGAATTGTAGTTCATCTTGGCGCCACCTCTACTCAAGCCCAAATCTCAGTTAGTGACAATGGTATTGGTATTGAGCCTGAGTTTTTACCTCATGTTTTTGAAACTTTTCGTCAATCGCAAAGCTCAAAAGGCGGATTGGGGCTAGGACTAGCAATCGCTCATCACTTGGTAGAACTTCACGGTGGCGCCATATATGCTGAAAGTCTTGGAGTTGGGCAGGGTGCAACCTTTACTGTCAAGTTGCCGTTGAAAGCGCGTTAATGTTTAACGTATTCGCGGAATTCCCCATCCGCGCGGAGCGGTGGGGTGGTTCATGTCGTACCTAATAACAATATTAAAACTAAAGTACTACTTTATTCTTACTCAGCAACGCCATTCGCCTCAAGTCGGCGCAGCCGCCCACGGCGATGGCTCCTCAGCACTCAGCACTCAGCACTTTCCACTATTCTAATGAGGAGGTTTTTTCTTAGCAACGCTCAACATTGGTAACGATGTACTTGAAGAGCGCTCAGGTAGGTAAAGCTGCTTTACTGGTTTTTCTTCTTGTGGCAATGGGCGACTTTGACTAGATAGGCGCCACCATCGGAACGCTAGCGTCAAACCCGCTGTTCCTAAACCAAAAGCGAATAAAGACCAACTGTCACCGAACCCACCAATCACAGCATCAACTACCCCTACGGTAATTAATCCGCTAACTACTGGTTCTCGACGATATCTAGATTTTAATAAACGAGGTAACGCAATATTCATCACAGCTTTTTCTTTAGCCTTTTGTATAAATTTACCTAAAATGCTTCATCTGTAGTTGGCGCCAAATAATGAAACTCCATCATTATTTATTATAATTTTGATTCACATATCGCAGGGGAAGACATTTTACCAGCACCGAGCCACGACATTGGTATTACTATAACCGTGAGCATCAATCTTGCGATAGACGGCATTTTACAGTATTTAAGTCATTATTAAGTTCATATGTATTAAAAACCAGCCCGATACTTTAATAATCGGCTGGCAACGAAGCCTTACCTGTAAGGTTACAACTAAGACTACAACTTATACACTATGTTTTCCGGCAAGTCTATCGTAAACCGAGCCAAGTTAAAACTCCTTTGTCAGTGACATATTCAATCACCACAATTAGGAGAAATCCAATCATGGCAGCTCTGCCGTTCAAACGTTCGGCATATTCATTAAATCCAAACTTGGGTTCTTCGAGCTTGGGTGTAATGCTAGGTTGTGGCTGAGTCATCATTTACAGTACCTCAATAAGGCAAACTTAAGTTTATAGCAGTTTGTGACACTTTTGCTTTCTGTCAAAGCAAACTAGTTTTGTTACAAAACGTAATTATTCTTTATATATTTTAGTGAAAATCCGTCAATAGTCAAGAGACGACTGGAAATACTGTAAACAAAAATAAAATATCCTACAGGTTAGTTATTCGTATCTAACGTATCAAACTGGCAACTTAGTCTAAGAGAAACTACACTAAAGCAAAATTAAATTAGAGGCAGTAAATGGAAATTGGTATTCCCAAGGAAACAAAAGACCAAGAGTTTCGAGTTGGGTTGAGTCCTTCAGTCGCGCGCGTGTTGCGAGAAAGTGGTCATCACGTTTATGTTGAAACACAAGCAGGTGTCGGTGCTGGATTTAGTGATGATGATTATCTAGACGCTGGCGCCGAAATTGTGCAAACTCAAGAAGCCGTATGGAATCGTGAGTTAGTAGTCAAGGTCAAAGAACCTCTAGAAGCTGAGTATAAATTTTTACAAAAAGAACAAATATTATTTACATATCTACATTTAGCTGCTGACCGTAAGTTAACTGAGCATTTAATTGACTGTGGTGTTACTGCCATAGCATATGAAACCGTAGAACAATCTGGCGCCAACAAATTACCGTTGCTAACCCCAATGAGTATTATTGCCGGAAGATTATCTGTACAGTTTGGCGCCAGATATTTAGAGCGTCAACAGGGGGGTAGAGGAGTACTGTTAGGTGGAGTTCCTGGTGTTAAACCAGGTAAAGTAGTGATTTTAGGCGGTGGAGTTGTTGGAACCGAAGCTGCCAGAATTGCTGTTGGTATGGGCGCCTCGGTTCAGATATTAGATGTAAATGTCGATAGATTGAGTTATTTAGAGACAATATTCGGTTCGCGCGTTGAATTACTATATAGTAACTCTGCTCATATTGAAACTGCTGTTAAAGATGCTGACTTACTAATTGGCGCCGTATTGGTGCTAGGAAAAAGGGCACCTACATTAGTATCGCGTACACTTGTCAAACAAATGCGTGCGGGTTCTGTAATTGTGGACGTAGCAGTTGACCAAGGTGGATGTATAGAAACTTTACATCCTACATCTCATACCAGCCCAGTTTATATCGAAGAAGGTGTTGTTCACTACGGTGTACCGAACATGCCGGGTGCAGTACCTTGGACAGCAACCCAAGCACTCAATAACAGCACACAACCTTATATACAACAGCTAGCTAATTTAGGATTAAAAGCTTTGGAAACTAATCCTGCTTTAGCTAAAGGAGTCAATGTCCAAAATCATCGTTTAGTACATCCAGCAGTACAGTCCGTATTTCCCGACCTAGTAGATATGTAGGTTGGGGAGGAACCGCGTTGCCTCTTTTTCCACCGGTTGAAGCGAGTGCCGTTGGAGGAACGGAACCCAACACAAACAATTTGCTAATGTTGGGTTACGCTTACGCTTCACCCACCCACCTTATGTCTTGCACCTACATTTGTACATGTAATATTAATTGCCCAATCTGTAACTACGCTCATACCCGCTGTTCGGTCAGCTACCCCTTTTTGAACCACGGAAATGAAAGAATTACTTTGTCAACAATAAATGCACAAATAAAGCCGACCAAGACACAGAAAACTGTTGCTGTTATATAATAGTATGGATAGCTTACTGTTCCATCTCCATTTTTGATGACAATAAATGATGGAGCGAATTTTTCGTTAGCGATAATTTGAGATAATATACCGCCAACGCTCAACCCAAAACCTAACGCTGTAATTCTTTGTTGTAAAGTTCGGTCATTTTCTTCTTGAGCTTCGAGGCGCCGACTTGATAATTCAGTTTGTTCAATAGCAATTTGACCCCGAATTGATGAAACTGCATTGTCAATTAATCTAGAACCATTTTCAAAATATAGTATGCTTGCTTCAATACGCTCTTGATAAAATGGCCAATTTGTATTAATAAGTGTTTCTAAAAAACTTAGGTTTTCATACTCAAATTGATTTGCCAGCCTTTCTAAAGTGATTTTATATTTATCAATGCTGCGGTCAATTTGATTTTTAGATATATTCAAAGCTGCTTTAAACTCTTGGTATTGATGCGCTCTAAATGGTAATCTTTTCAGTTTAAACTGTAATTGGTTTAAATCATCTTTACTCAAAGTATTGTTTTTACCGAGTTTTAATAAACTATTAATTTCACCAACAATTTTGGTATGTATTTTTTCTAGTGAACGAGAGTTTCTTTTGACATCTTGAAAATTTTTTATGATTTGCGCGCGATAGAAAAATAAATTTAATAATAACGTGTGTGACTGATAAAATCTATTTTGAGTTTTGTAACTACGGAAAAAACAAACAAAAATATTACCTGATGATGGCAATTCTTTTTCTAAGCCATATTGAAAAATTGGACTACCGAATATTTCTCCAACTCGGTTTAAGGGAGGTATCTTATAATCATCAGGAAAGAAATTTTTTAAACATTCATATGCTATTTCTTCCAATTGTTGATTGTTTTTACGCATATCTTCTGGTGCTAACCAGCTAGTTAATATAATAGTTTGACCAGAATATCCTTTTTCATCAGCGGCAAAAAAACAATTGTTAGGATTTAAATTACGTAAAAACTCTATATCAACTTTTTCTATACCTACTTCATTCGGAACCCCAATATTAAGCCATAATCCGTAACTATTATTAATCCTGACTGGATAAGCAAAACCTTCTATTATTAATAATTTGCTTTTAAACAAAATTTTACTTTGTAAAGGGATTGCATCTGGTATATAAAATTTATTACTTTTGGTATGTGGAGCAAAACTTTTGGTGTTACTGATATTTACATAAAAATTACTAGGTTCTTTATTCAAGTTCAAATAATTTTTGATGTTAAACTGGTTTTGCATAAGTGCAGAAACTATGTTATCACAAGCCTCCCATAACCAGTCTTTACTGATACGGCGCCGATTCGCTTTAAGTTTAATAATATCACTCTCTTGCAGGTTAAAAGCTAAGAAGTGAACACTAGGCGCCAATATTTTATGATTAATGTGATTATTACTCATTATCATCAAAAGATATTTGAGATGCAATACGGAAATATTCGGAAGCTGCTTTAAAATTATCTTCCCTGTTTCCATAAATACGATGTTGGTAAGCAGTAGCCATATTTCGTAGAGTTTCTGCCCATTCTTTCGGGAAATGCTCGCGTTCATATATTTCTAAGGCAACGCGATAACATTCAATAGAAACTTCTACATTAACTGCTTTATCACCTAAAATACGTTTTAAATATGCTTTGCCAAGGTAATTTTGCACTCCTGCCCATTTTAGGGGATATTTATCACGACGATATGCTCGCAGCGCAATTTCATAACCTGCAATTGCAATTTCTACATTATAAGCAGGTTTTCCACCAGTAAAATCTTGAACTAAATTACTAAAATTAACAATGTCTGTAACAATACTCAAAGCTATTTCTTGGTTTACTGCAATTAATGTAGAAGTTGCCCAATTATCTAGAGCTTGAGCAAAGTTGATGTTGAGCTTATCTAAATTTTCTTCTAGCAGCTGATAAATAACTTGTGCATCACCGTTACTATTTGCTGTTAAACGTAACACATCACCAAGAAAATCTATGTACTGTGAAGGCAATAAATTTGTATTTATATTCGAGTTGGCATTACTGAGTGCTTGAGTTAAAGGTACTGCTATTGTATGTAAAAATTCAGCTGCCTTTTTTTCGCCAATGTCAGTAAACATCGCTGCAACCTGTCGCAGTGTCAGTATAAATCTTGTATCTATGATGTCCTGATGCGAACGCAAAATTTCTGTTTCGGCGCCGCTAGGACAGTTGAGTAATTCCTCAATGACCTGCATGTAAACAGAATACGCTTTCTCTTCGTTATCAAATTGCTCTTGTTGTGGTGCCAGCATTTCTTTGAGTTGCTGTACTAAGTCCAGCAAGAAATTAGCTGTGCTGAAATTACCTCTTTGTGTTGCCCTGGTGGCTACTCGCTCCATCAGTTCAACCAAATTTGTATCAACTAATTCTAAATTAGCTTGTAACAAAGCTAACTCTTCTCCATTTGGGCATCGTAGCAATTCGCGAATCAATGTTAAATAAGCCCGGAGACGGTTTCTGTCCATTCAGGGCCGACCTCAGTGATTAGTTAATTATAGATATCAATTTATACTAGTCATCGTAAATACTCTAGGACTGGTTGATACATTTAGGGAAATCACTAATTTCCCATTTTCTTCAAACAGGTTTATATGTAAACATGACGCTAAGATAAAAGTAATAGTGTTGCGATTTGTTAAGATTTTTTTGAGTCGGTCTTTATAGTTAAGTTTTTATAGTTAGGAATGTATTATGGCTCCCGCAGTTTCGATTCAAAATTTAAAAAAGCGCTATGGTGCAACTGAAGCTGTCAAGGATGTGACCATAGAGGTGCAGTCAGGAGAAATTTTTGGTTTACTCGGTCCCAACGGCGCCGGTAAAACCACTACTTTACGTATATTGTGTACTTTGACGGCGCCTGATGCTGGTAAAGTGGAAGTCTCTGGAATTTCGGTAGTAGAGAACCCAAAAGCTGCACGACAACGTTTAGGATATGTAGCGCAAGAAGCCGCACCAGATAAAATGCTAACAGGTCGCGAACTGCTGGAACTACTAGCCGCACTCTACCATTTACCTGCAGCAGTAACGAAACAGCGAATCGACACAGTACTTACTTTACTAGGTTTACAAGAATACGCCGATAAAAAAACTGGCACGTATTCTGGAGGGATACGCAAACGTTTAGACTTAGCAGCAGGGTTACTACATGCACCCGATGTACTAGTACTAGACGAACCAACAGTAGGACTCGATATTGAAAGTCGGTTTATTGTTTGGGAATTTTTACGAAAGCTGCGCGAAGCCGGAACAACAGTATTAATTACTAGTCATTATTTAGAAGAAATAGACGCATTAGCTGACCGAGTGGCAATTATAGACCGTGGTGTGGTCATTGCCCAAGGAACGCCATCTGAGTTAAAGGATAAAATAGGAGGAGATAGAATAACGCTGCGTATTCGTGAATTCTCTCCGCAGGAAGAAGCAGAAAAAGCAAAAAATTTACTCAAATCTTTGCCATTTGTACAAAATGTAATTATAAATAGCGCACAAGGTAATTCGCTTAATTTAGTTGTAACTCCGCAAAACGATACCTTAATTACAATTCAACAAGCTTTAAACAACGCTGGTTTACCCATGTTTGGTATTGCCCAGTCACGTCCTAGTCTAGATGACGTTTACCTTGCCGCAACAGGAAGCACGCTTATGGACGCAGAACTTGCAGCAGCAAACCGCGACCCGAAAGCCGAAAAAAAACAAAACATGCGCTAAAACTCAATTGAATTCAAAATCCAAAATCCTAACACCCCAAAACCCTTATGAGTGGCACCATACTACCTCCAAAATCAGATATCAACTGGCAGCAAGTAGCATCACCGCAACTCTACGCTAGTAAATCATCAAATAACACCTTCGGTGAAATAGCCCAAGAAACTCTAGCGCTAACAAAACGCTTATTCATCCAACTACAACGGCGCCCCAGTACTTTATTTGCTGGTATCATTCAACCTGTAATGTGGTTAGTACTATTTGGCGCCTTATTTCAAAATGCACCAAAAGGTATATTTGGCAGTACAACCAATTACGGTCAATTTCTCGCAGCGGGTATTATCGTATTTAGTGCATTTGCAGGAGCGCTAAACGCTGGACTTCCTGTAATGTTTGACCGTGAATTTGGATTCTTAAATCGTTTACTAGTCGCACCCTTAGCATCACGCTTTTCCATCGTCTTCGCGTCAGCAATCTTTATTATTAGTCAAAGCTTACTCCAAACTGCCGTTATCATAGGCGCCGCATCATTTTTAGGTGCAGGTCTACCTAATGCAGCCGGTTTAAGTGCAATAGTACTAATTGTGTTTGCGTTAGCACTTGGTGTAACTGCTTTAAGTCTAGGTTTAGCATTTACTTTACCAGGGCACATAGAACTGATTGCCGTAATTTTCGTTAGTACCCTACCGATGTTATTCGCTTCGACTGCATTGGCGCCATTATCATTTATGCCTACATGGTTACAAACAATTGCGACCCTTAACCCTCTTAGCTACGCTATTGAACCAATACGTTACCTCTACACTCATAGCAACTGGGGATTAAATAGTGTTGTAATGCAGTCATTTTGGGGTGATGTTACCTTTGGTGGCGCCTTACTAGTATTAGTAGGGTTCGCAGTTGTAGCATTATTGAGCATACAACCTCGACTTCGCCGGACACTTTCGTAAAATAGAAACAATCATTATCTATAGTACTTGAGGGGCAAACTCTATGAAAATTCGATTATTAGCACTATTGTCTTTAGCTGGACTAGGTTTAGCAAGCGTAGCACAACCAAGCAACGCACAAACTTTCCCTGGCAACCAAACCAACCCACAAAACTACGACGCACCTAGCGACCCATTTAGTCGTGGTACCGAGCAAAGTCCGTTCAATATGTTCCAAATGATTCATAACGCGCAACTCGGTATCAACAATTACAATCCAGATTTTTTCAATCAACAAAGCAAAGAATTAGACGAAGCAGCAGCAGCATTCCGTGCGCGGCAACAACAAATGATGCAAGGCAATACACAAAATACACGCAACATAGTACAACCACTACCACAGCAAGGTTCACAAATAATCAAACTAGAACCCAGTAAGTAGTATTTACATTCTTTTTAAACATTTCTCTTATGGGTGGGCATCCTTGCCCACCCATTTATTTTTCAATGAGTACTGAAAATTATGAAAGCTATGAGTTGTGGTCATGGACGGGCTGGAAGCCCATTCCACAAGAACATAATTACAAACCTAATGCTTGTAAAACATCACTAGCGTGAGTGGAAGTGTTGACGCTGGCATCAACGTGAGTGATTTTGCCGTTACCATCGATTACATAGGTAACGCGCTTCGCATATCCACCACCATCAACGTCATAAGCGCTGATAAGTGAATGGTCGGTGTCTGCCAACAGAGGAAAATTCAAATTGTACTTTTGAGTAAATGCCTGGTGCGAACTTTCATTATCAGCACTAACTCCCAATACAACTACATCTTTATTTTGATAGTCCGGTTGAGCATCGCGGAAACTGCAAGCTTGTTTGGTGCAACCTGGAGTATCGTCTTTGGGATAGAAATATAAGACTACAGTTTTACCTTTGAAATCTGACAGCGAGACAGTATTACCGTTGGTGTCTTTGGCGGTAAATGCTGGTGCATTCGTACCAACTGCTAAAGCCATAATTAAACTACCCTGTTTGCTGATTGTTTATGCAATTGAAATTTTACAATAATTTACAATGTTTTTAAGATGAATATTTAACCCTTATGTCTTTTGCTGATTATCAAAACCAAAAACCTTTTGTTTATACCGGTCGGACTCTTGAACGCGCGCTACGGTCGCTGATTTGTTCGCCTTTTATGTTTTCTTTGTTTGATGCGATGCGTCAAGACAGGGTGGCAATCAGTGAAATTACTGGTACTAAGGGTGTTGAGAATGGTTATACTAAACGCCCTTTATCGGAATTAATTACGGATAATGAACTGGTTTGGCTAATTCAAGTTGGTGTATTACGACGCGAAGTTGATGGTCAGGGTATAACCGATAGTTTTCGTTTGACTCCTTTAGGGCGCCAATTAGTTGAGGAATCTTTGACAAAACCCTGGCGCCAACCGACGTTTCTGGATATTTTTTATGAAGCTGTGACTCGCTACTTGAGATTACCCTTCTAGAATTAAGGGAATATGAGTTATTAAAGAAGGATACACGGGAATAATAAGTACGGAAACGTCAATCTCATTCATGAAATCTTTAATATAGTTGAGTTGTCACTCGTTATCTAATTGTGACGATTGGCAACTCAAATGGTTTGCGACTACTCCCTCTACTAAAAACTAATAGATTATTAACTTATGAAAGCAATTATGGTTGTGGGCACTACGTCCCACGCAGGAAAATCTCTATTAACAGCAGCTATTTGTCGGATTTTGTCGCGACGTGGTTGGCGAGTGGCGCCTTTTAAAGGTCAGAATATGGCTTTAAATGCATACGTAACAGCCAGTGGTGGTGAAATGGGCTATGCTCAAGCTGTTCAAGCTTGGGCTGCTGGTGTTATTCCTTGGGTAGAAATGAATCCTATATTGCTTAAACCCCAAGGCGATATGACTTCACAGGTCATAATGAAGGGCAAACCTGTTGGTAAAGTTACTGCTACTGAATATTATGAACAGTATTTTGATTTAGGCTGGCGGTCAATTGAAGAATCTTTACAGCATTTGCAAACCGAATTCGATTTGTTAGTTTGCGAAGGTGCTGGAAGTCCTGCGGAAATTAATCTTAAGCACCGCGACTTAACCAATATGCGAGTCGCTAAACATTTGAACGCATCCACTATATTAGTTGTTGATATCGATAGAGGTGGCGCCTTTGCTCATATTATTGGTACTCTAGAACTATTAGAACCAGATGAGCGCGCGTTAATTAAAGGTATTGTAATCAATAAGTTTCGAGGACAGCGTTCGTTACTTGAATCAGGAATTAAATGGGTTGAGGAACGCACAGGTATTCCAGTAATTGGTGTAATTCCTTACCTAGAGCTTGTATTTCCTGCCGAAGATTCGTTGGACTTACTCGAACGTAAACCGCATAAACATGGCAGCGACCTTAATATTGCAGTAATTCGTTTGCCTCGCATTTCTAATTTTACCGATTTTGACCCACTCGAATCAGAGCCAAGTGTAACAGTAAAATATTTAAGTCCAAAGCAAGATTTAGGACATCCTGATGCAGTAATTATACCTGGCACAAAAACGACTATTGCCGACTTACTCATTATGCAAAAAAGCGGTATGGCAGAAGCTATCCAACACTACGCGGCTTCTGGTGGAACGGTTCTAGGAATTTGCGGTGGATACCAAATTTTAGGACAAATGATAGCCGACCCAGAAGGCATTGAGGGTCAAGCAGGTAGATTTCAAGGGTTAGGATTATTACCATTAAAGACAGTTATTACTGGGCAAAAAATTGCTCGTCAGCGTCAAGTAACTTCAAATTTCCCACACCTAGGTTTACCTGTTACCGGATTTGAAATTCACCAGGGACGTTCACGCACAGAAATTCCACCCAACGATAACCAAGGGTACCAAGCATTATTTGATGACCCCAATTTAGGATTAGTCGATGGTTGTCAATCTGTCTGGGGAACTTATTTACACGGAATATTTGATAATGGCCCTTGGCGCCGAGCTTGGTTAAACCGTTTACGTCAACAACGTGGTTTAAAATCATTACCTACAGGTGTTGCAAATTACCGTGAACAGCGCGAAAATCTATTAGATTCGCTTGCGAATGAAGTTGAACGGCATTTAGATTTATCAGCATTCTTGTGATTAAACAAACAAACCCATGAGTATTCGTGTTCGTTTTCTACCCGATGATATAACTATTGATGCCGAAGTGGGAGAGCCTCTACTTGATGTTGCCGACCGTGCGGGAGTATTTATAGCCACAGGGTGTTTAATGGGTTCATGCCACGCTTGCACAGTAGAGTACGAAGACGGAAAAACTGTGCGTGCATGTATATCATCTGTACCACCCGGACATCAACAATTAACTATTAACTTATTTAGTGACCCAACTTGGTAAGCGTATACTCTTTAAACCGTTGTAAATCAGCATCAAGAGTAGATTCTACAACCTTGCCCAAAAACAAATTATCCATAATTTTACCGATGACCCCAGGAATGGCATAAGCAACCGTCATTTTGACGATACTACTGGTTTTACGGTCATAAAATCGAATGGCGCCACGATTTGGTAATCCATCAATAGATTGCCATTCGATTATTTGTAGTGGTATTTTTTTGAGAATGCGAGAACGCCAACTAAACTCTAACCCGTTTGAGCTAAGTTTCCATATTGATATATCTGGGTCGTCTTCGGGTATTTTTACTGAATCAATCCATTTCATCCAACGTGGCATTTGTTCTAAATCTGACCAGAGACCCCATACGAAATCTATCGGCGCCTCTACTTCTACCTGTACGGTATGCTCTAACCAATCTGTCATTGGATTTTTTATGGGGTGAAGGGTGAAATAGCCTTGTAGGGTGGGCAGTGCCCACCGTACCTCTTAACTTTTAATTGTTTCTAATATTGCTTTGGCTGCTTGTCTTCCTGATAGCGTGGCGCCCTCCATACTATCAATATAGTCTTGCTGTGTGTAACTTCCGGCTAAGAAGAAGTTAACAATTGGTGTTTTTTGGTTGGGACGATACATATCCATTCCCGGCGCCTCACGATATAGTGATTGTGCTAGTTTTACTACGTTTGACCAGGTTAATTTTAATTCCCGTGATGAAGGAAATAATTTATGGATTTGGTTGAGAGAATGTTCAACTATTTCTTCGTTACTTTGTTTTATAAATGGGTCACCCGGTGTTAATACTAACTGTATTAATGAACCTTGCCCCTCACGATAAAAACTGTCGGGACTAGTTAGCGCTAAGTCGGCGAAGCACGAAAAATCAACGTCGGCAGAATATAATAAATTATCGATTCCGGCTGCTTGCTCAAGTGAAGTACTAGCTTTCGCATCTTTTAGTTCTGTAACCCAACCGTCAAACCGTAATTGTACAGTCGCAACAGGTACAGCATCTAACTTATAAATGTTATCAAACTCTGACCATTTACGCCAATCAGAGGGTATTAATCGCTTAATTCCTGGTACATCACAAGCTGCTACATAAGCATCAGCAGTAATACTTTCTTCGCTATCACCGTTTGCTACTTTGATTTTGGTGATGCGTGTTTGTCCTTCTATTTCTGTATATACAATATCTCTTACTTGCCGACGAGTATAAATTTTGGCGCCTCTCTCTTCTAGATAATTCAAAATTGGCTTGTGCATGAAATCGTAGGGCGAACCCTTCAGCATTCTTAGTTTTGAGGCTTCTGTACGAACGGCGAATAGCTGAAAAATTGTCAACATACACCGTGCGGAAATATTCTCTGTATCAATAAATCCTAGTGCTAAGGCAATTGGATCCCAGAGTTTTCGCAAGCTGTTGTTGTTACCACCATGACTGCGGAACCAATCAGCAAAACTGCAAGAGTCTAGGTCACGAATAGTTCGCATTGCCCCTTCAAAATCTACTAGCCCCTGTACTACTGGACTTGTGCCTAATGCCATCGCGTTGCGGAATTTGTCATATGCCGAAAGTTGCGATGTTGTAAAAAATGCTTTTAATCCATTTAAAGGGGCGCCAGTGAAGAAGCGGAAATCAAGCGCGCCAACACGTCCACCTTCGTTAATAAAGGTATGAGTATGTTGCTTAGGTAAAAAATTATCCAAAGCACCGACTTTCTGCATTAAATCGAACAGTTGATAGTAGCAGCCAAAAAAGACGTGCAAACCCATCTCAATGTGGTTGCCATCCGAATCAACCCAACTGCCAACTTTTCCGCCCACAAATGGACGCGATTCAAAAATTTGGACTTCACAGCCCGCATCAGCTAAATCTACAGCGGTTGCTAGTCCAGCTAAACCAGCACCTACGATTGCAACGCGCATTCCGTACTTCCTTTTCCAGTTATCTTTACAAATTTTAACTTGGGTTGGGGTCAGAAATGGCAATTTGTCGCTACAAGTTCTCACTCGTATCGTTGGGTACGTGCGTGTGGGAGGTGAAATAGATTTAAAAATTTTAGAAATTTAAGTGTGTGAGGAGGCGCTAACTAGAGTTACTCAAAAATTAGTAGATATTTAGAACGAGATTTTAACGTTCCAAGACTTGTTATCGATTCGCGCTGACGTTGTTCGTCGCTTCCTCGTTAATTGGTAAGCCTCGAATTAGTTCTCGGATGACATCGGTTGCAGGTCTACCAGTTTGCTGACAGTACAGCTCTAGTCTTTCTGCTTCCTGTGCCGCTAAATTAACAGTTATGCGTTTGACAGCCCATTTCTTATTAGTCATTTTTGTTATGCTTCTTTGAACCAAATTCAGTTGTAGTTTGTAATCACGCGAGTGAAGAATATATCATGTTGATGTGTTTATGTGCAGTGGAGCATCTTATATTACTAGTTTCATGAATAAAATAAATTTAGGGTTAGTAGAATACTTATCATATCCTAATAAAGTATAAAATTTGAGATTCATTGTAGTTGATTGTGACAAAAAAAATATTGCACACTGACTATTACCACAGGGGAAACTATCAACAGGATAAAACAATCCTGCTTGAACAAAATTTTATAAATTAAATTGATATTGTTACTGTTAAGCAAATAACGAATTTACAAAATCCTCATTAAACTCATTGCTTTCCTTACGAAAATCAAATTCTCCAAAAACTTCGGGAGAAAACATTTGCCATAAGACTTGATAGTATGGCATCAGTGTATCGACTTGTTGTGTGGTTAAGCGCTGACGTATTTCTTGACCTAATAAGTGTAACATTTGTCGAATTAACTCCCATTGGACATTAAATGTGGGATACAACATTACACATAAAGGAAATAACTCTTGTGTGATTGCTGCAACACTTCCCTCTAAGGTTGATAACCATAAGTAAACTTGAAACATTTCAATGTCACGTATACTCGAAATCATCACTGCTGCGTCGCTTAAACTACCTGAAGAACAGCGGTAGTTGGGATAAATGTCAATAATTTTTTTTGATATATTTTTAGCAATTTCAGTACTTACTGGTAATAAGCTTTGCACAGCTGATAATTCTTTTGAATCGTAATCGTGTTTTGCTGCTGCTTCATAAACTCTTTGAAGTGGCATGTATAAATGGTCATCAATTACTTTGAAGTACGCACTTATTATTGAACGTTCTAAAGGTGATAAAGTATTTAGCAGCATTTGGCTTGTGTAGTGAAATTGCATACTCACAAACCCAATTACACGTGGGTCTGGGTCTGTATACTTTTTTCGTATTTCTCCAACGCTGTGACCTATTACTGTCGCTAACTGGCTCGGCGCCACTTGTTCGGTATAAATACTCAATGTTTTTTCAGATAAAGGTTTGCCAGTACGCGCTAACCGCATTACCGTAGACAATTGCCGTAGCGGCGCCTGTTGAGTATAAACTTTCAAGGTTTTTTCATAAATCTTAAATGATTCTGCGGTTATCTCCCACGGGTTAATGAGTTCAGGGTCAATCTTATGACGTTTTGCTTCAGTTGCGAGTAATATCTCAACACGGTTCCAAGCTTGGTGGCTAACCGTCCGTAAAGAACTATGTAGCGACTGCGCTGTTCTTTTACGTCCATCTTGAGATACAACATTGTTTAGGCTTTCTCTCTCAGGTTTGGATTGCTGATACAAACTGTTATCGAGATTTTGCAAATACTTTTTTGCCCATTGCGATGCTAAAGATGAGGTGGTACCTTTAGGAGTGACACCCAACCTATGCTCGTTTGACTCTTCCAATATTGTTTTCATTATTACCCTGGTATTTCTGGATATTACAAGCTAAAAATGATTCTTAACCTGATTATTCAATTGTATATCTTGTCTCTTATTCACCTATATTCTTTAAGTAATCTTGATTTATTGTGTAAACTATTTTGATAGTTTTACTTCATGAAATATTTGTAAAGAATATGGTTGTTTCGTTAAATTTTTAAGCATATCTCTTGACAGTAGACATAATGCATAATATGTAATATCTGTTACAATTATTTTACAATAATACTAACTCTCTTAATAAAGAGTAACTATCTTTGGTTACTATTTAGGGTAGAGATTTATGAATTTTGAGTGGCAGTTATTTAGCATCATATGTATAATGATAATCGTTCGATAGTGACAAATGAATCAGTATTTTTAGCCAAAATTTATGAGCTTATAAGCTTGGATGTCAAAAAATATACGGCATCAAGTCAAAGCTAGTTTTATGAAAAAGTCTATAACACTTAGCAAAATACGCCAACAGCTTGTTAAAAGCTTTGTCGAAACTTTCGGTGAATGTATAAAAAATTATTTAAAATTTAGTAAAAATTTAGTAAAAATTTAGAAAGTATCTGGAAAAATATCTGGGCTGAACATTTCCCATAAAATTTCAAGGTAAGGTTTAAACAGGGTTTTCTCTGTATCTCCTAATCTGGCGCCAACTTCTTGACGTAGCAGGTGAATCATCGTTCGTATTAGTTCCCACTGAACCTTAAGTGTAGGGTAAAGCATTACACACAATGGAAACAGTTCGTGTTGAATTGAGCCAATACTGTCTTCTAGTACACACACCCATAAATAAACTTGAAACATTTCAACATCACGGATGCTGGCAATTTTTACAATTGGGTCGGAAAGTAAGCCGCTGTGCGTATGGTATCTTGGGTAAATCAAGTTAACTCGTTCACATATCGACCGTGCAATGTCAGTACTGATTGGTAATAGCTTTTGAATGACTTGCAGAACTGTCGAATTTAGCTCATGTTTGGCAGACGCTTCATACGCTCTCTGTAAAGGCATGTAAAGATAATCATCAATTACCTTAAAGTAACTATTAACTACTTGACGTTCTGAATATGGAATTTGTCTGAGCAGGATTTGCCCTGTGTAATGTATTTGCATTGATACAAATCCAATCACTCGCGCATCACTCATCGTATAATTAGAGCGCACTTTCCCCAAATATCCACCTATTTTTGTAGCTAAGTGTTCAGGTGGTAATTGTTTAGCATATGAGTCTATAGCCTTATTGTATATAACAAAAGAATCTTGGGAAATTTGCCACGGGTCAATTAAGGTGCGGTCGATTTCATGACGATGTACTTCTCTACCAATTAGCTTCTCTGTTTGTGACCAAGCGTCAATACTTGTTTGCCGTAATAAGTTGTACATGAGTTCTACAGTATTTTCTCTTAAGTTTCCTCCTTCGTGTATGTCATTTACTTTATCTAAACGTTGGACATATTTTTTAGCCCACATTTTGGCTAAATGAATTACTGGCGAAACTTCTGGCTTACTCTCCCCTTGCAAACCAGAAACCAATGCTGTATTAAACATAACTGAATTCAGAAGTTATACTACCCATGCTAAGAGTAATTTATATTACTTAATACACGTATTGCAACAGTGATTTCTCTGAACTATATCTATATATAGTGGAAAGTGCTGAGTGCTGAGTGCTGAGTGCTGAGTAGAGTTAGGAGTTAGGAGTTAGGAGTTAGGAGTTAGGAGTTAGGAGTTAGGAGTTAGGAGTTAGGAGTAATTATCTAGCACTCAGCACTCAGCACTCAGCACTCAGCACTCAGCACTCATCACTCAGCACTCATCACTCATATTGAAGTTCGGGCATTAATTGTAAAGTTCCGATGCCTAGTTGCTGGGGTGAGAGGGATACACCTTCAAACAATGCCATCATGTCACGCAGTTGAGGGTTGCCGCGACTGGTGCCTGTTAGCCCTTTGGCAATTATTAGTCCGCAGTAGCCTTGAGTATTTTTGCACCTTTGGTTCCACTTTCTACGAGCTTCGACATGGGTAGGGTCGTCGTCTTCAAATTCTCCAAACAAAAATAATTCACCGTTCTTGGTTTGTAGCAAACCTAGGTCGTATACTTCTGTTCCCATTGGGTCGGCGCCAGGGTTAAAACAAATTGCTTTCAGTCCACCTGCTTCTTCAATACTCTCGATGACAGTTTTTGCTTTGGGACGTGAGGTTTGTATTAATATCACAGGTAAACCATCACCAACTGGCTTTATATCACCTGCTTTCTGGTATTTAACCCCTTTTTGAAGATAATCTAACATTTCCCACGATACGACCCCTAAACTTAAAAACGAATCGTCTGGTATCAAATCATCGCGAAGCGAACGAAACATTGGTGTGTCATATATATCTTCTTCGTCTTCTGTATCAAAACCAGCCATTTCTTCCAATTCGGCTGCTAATTCTGGCATTGTCGCAACATTGACGTTTATAGATTTTGTTTCTTCTGACTCTGGTAATGCGATTCGGTAACGACGACTCAAAGATGGAAAAATCTCTTCGCTAAGTTGGCGCCGATGGTCACGAACAAACTTAATTAAGCTTTCAAGTGCTACATGTACTACTAAAGCTTCTTCATCATAAAGTACAGAGCGTAACCCCTCTAAAGGATGAATATTTCCAAAAGTCGGGCTGATTTCTGAGATTGGTAACTCCGCAAGGTCTTCGTACTCGTCGTCGTCATCATCCTCATCCTCTAAGTCAGAGTTGCGCTCAAAAGTCAAAAATAAACAATCTTGCTTTAAAAATGCTTCTTCTAAATTTTGTGTATCGTCATCCTTTAAAACAGCGGCACGAAAGCGTTTAAGTGATTCACTTGACCTATATAGTAAAATTCCATACTCCATCCCCAACATGCCCATTACCGAGGCATATAGAGTTCCAATATCCCATTGGTTAATTTCAATGGATATAATTTGCTGCTCTTGTAGAAAGTCCCACGGGCAAGCTTCCCATATTGCGTAAGCTTTTGAGTGCAAAAGTTCTGCATACTGCGGTGGTAAATCAGGAATTTGATTGTCAATAATTTCGGAAAACCCACGAAATAGCTCATCTATTAAAGGAAGTTCAGATGTGTAATCTATTGCAATTTCTAAATCTTGCAAAACACCACGTAGGTAAAATTGTATTTCTCGGTCGCGCACTACTATCCGCAACGGACGCGATGGTTTCGCTGGACTGTGAGGATTTTCCATCGCGCGCATTAGCGTCCGAACGATTGCCTCTGGACCAGCGTCACATGCTACCACATCCATGCCCCGCACAATTCCTTGTGAACCATCTACCCAGAGAATACAGTCGCCTTTATCATCCTCGGACTTTTGGTGCGATGACAATGGACGACGATCGCCCTCCCATATAGAAGGAATTTGGGGTAATTTCTTCAGCCGACGACTGGTAGAGCGATTAAAACTTGTCATAAACAACCGTAAATCAAAACAAGCGATTTTTAACGAGAGCAATTTTGGGAATGGAGAAGCCAAAGCTGTATAAAGTCAGTAATAGTGCTGAGTATAAGCTGTTATAAGGGCAATTTAACTCAAATGCCAGACTTTGAACATACTGAATCTCTCAATTCTAGAATAAAAATATAACGAACGATGGACGACCAGTATTTTCAATTCGGCTGCCTGTAACCCAATAGAAAGCTAGAATAAAGATAAAAACTACGCTTTAAAGCGCTAATATCCATAAACTCAGTCTTCTAAATTTAAGGAGTTCAATCATCATATGACACAAGCAACCCAATCCCAACAACGAGGAATCCAATTAAGTGAAGCTGCACTGCGTCAAGTCAAATCTTTACGCGACAAACAAGATAAGGACTTGTGTTTGAGGGTGGGAGTACGTCAAGGTGGCTGCTCTGGAATGTCCTATATGATGGATTTTGAAGATGCAAGTCAAATTACACCCCATGATGACGTTTTTGACTATGAGGGCTTCAAAATAGTTTGCGACCGTAAAAGCTTATTATATCTTTACGGCTTAATGCTCGATTACAGCGATGCCATGATTGGTGGTGGTTTTCAGTTCACGAACCCCAACGCCGCACAAACCTGTGGCTGTGGTAAGTCGTTTGGCGTATAATCCAATTGATTTAACAATTTGCAATTACTTTTAGTAATTGCAAATAGCTGTCATGTTGTGAGTATTTGATCAATTTTGTATGACTCAAACTTTAGAATCACTATTTGATTCAGGACTCGAACGTTATAAAGCTGGGGAAAGTCCAGCTACTTTAATTCCTGTTTTCAAAGACATATGCGACCGCTCCCCTAAAAGCAGTGCAGCATGGACTTGTTTATCTTGGCTGTATCTTCTTGACGATAAGGGGAAAGAAGCATGTAAGGCTGCTCAAAAAGCTGTCAAAATTAATCCCCAAGACCCGCAAGCGAGGGTTAACCTAGCTGTGGCTATGTTAGAAACCGGACAAAAAGGACTTCGACAGCACGTCGAGTTTGCACAGCAACTAATTTTTGTCAATGAAGAATGGCGCTCTGAACTTGAAGAAAGTATTAAGGATGGTCTTTCTAGAAAGCCTGATTGGAAAAGCTTAATAAAAGTTAAAAATTGGATATTTGAGCAGTAAAGAATATTTTGGATAAATGGCGTAGAGGGTAAGGGCGCCTACATTGCCATTACCCCTATACCTTATTAACCTTGATTCTCACAAACCTTTTATGAAAGAAAAATTTTTAAACGGGTTAAATTTTATACTTGTAGCTGATGTCTTTCTAGTATTTTTTGGATTTGCTTGGTTTGCAGTTGCCGTCATTGGTGATGCAACTGGTATTCCACTGGGTCTTGATTTGTGGCATCAACTTTGGCAACCTGTTTTCAACCCCGCTATTGGTATTTTGATGGGTGGCGCCATTCTGAGTGGGGTTATTAGTTGGATGTCTAAGAATGTTTTTGTTAAAAAAAGTTAGGACAAATAAAACAGGCTTAAGTTAATAAAACAGGCTTAAGTTAATAAAACAGGCAGGGATGCCTGTTCTACAAGAGGTTTATTTGAGTATTTCTACTAAGGCTGGTTCTAGATTTGGATACTGGTAGTTGAAGCCAGATGATAATGTCCGTTTGGGCATTACCTGTTGCCCTTCTAAAACTACTATTGCTCCATCTCCTAATAATGCTTCTAGTGCAAAAGATGGTACAGGTAGCCATGAAGGGCGCCCCATGACTTTTCCCATTGTTTCGCATAACTGTGACATCCTAACTGGGTTAGGCGCGGTAGCATTATATACTTCTTCCATTTCGGGTTTTGTCAGTGCCTGAATTATTAAATTCACCACGTCATCAAGGTGAATCCACGAAAACCACTGCTTGCCGCTTCCAAGTGGTCCACCCGCAAATAACTTAAACGGTGTAATCATTTTACCCAAGGCGCCGCCGTTACCTAAAACAATTCCTAAACGTAAAATAACTAATCTGACACCAGCATTTTTGACAAGTTGCGCTTCAGATTCCCACGCTTGACACACAGATGCTAAAAAATCGTTACCTGGGGAACTTGTCTCATCAAAGCTTGCTGTTTCGTTAGTGCCATAGAAACCAATTGCCGAAGCATTTACTAATACATTTGGTTTAGGATTGGCATTTGTAATTGCCTCAACAATTTTTGCAGTCCCAAGCTTACGACTATTGAGAATTTCTTGTTTACGGGCAGGAGACCAACGTCCTTCTGCTATTGGTTCACCAGATAAATTCACAACTGCATCGCACCCAGATATAGCATTTTGCCATTCTCCTGATGTCGTTAAATTTGCCGTCACTACCTCCACATTCGGGAATGAACTCTTAGGAAACACTCTTTGAGCATGAGTAGCATTCCGGGTTAGTACTACTACACTATTATTTTCTTTAGTAAGTCGTTCTACCAAACGACTACCTACAAATCCTGTTGCTCCAGCAATCGCGACTTTCATTTTTACAACCTAACCTCACCAAATCATTATTTTAGAGGAGGTTTTTTGAATTGATATAAAAATTACTTACTTTGAGCAGGTGTTGGTTATTATAAGAGGACGGAGTGTTGTGAGGTTTGCGGCTATTATGGCTCGCTATACATGTTCATTTGTTCTTTCTGTTTCTGTAGACCACCTTCTGCCTACACTTATAGACCTTCTACAAAGTACGGGTTTGAATGTGCAATATCACAATGCTGATTACATTATGGCGCGCGAATTTCCTGGAAGTGTTCCGTTTTCTAAGCTAGTCACGGTAGAACTACTCATCGATAAGACTACTGCCACCGAAACGGAAACTCGTATGAATTTGGTAGCTAAGAACGAAGAACTTCCACTTCAACTCGAAAATCACTGCCAACAAGTTTTTCAATACATTAAGCAAGAAATCGAGGCTAGTCGTCACTGGAATCTAATTGAAAGTATTGCTGGCTAAAATTGTAGGTTGGGTGCAGCGAATAGCGGAACCCAACATTAAATTACAATGTTGGGTTCCGTTCCTCCACTCAACCCACTAGTCGTCAAAGTCATCGGTCATGCCAGGATTGATGAGAGTAATGTCGTACTCGCTAGCATCAGTTTGTCCTGTCCGCATTGAATCTTTGAGTAGATAGTATATTGCTCGCACCTGGGGTCCAAAAACTACTTCGTCTTCGTTTTTCAAGTCGTGTGCAGGTAGCTTGCGTCCATTTATCACCAACCCGTTTGCACTTGGTTTGCCTTTGCTGTCTCCATCTACTATTCGATAATAATAACTTTGACTATTATCGTCGCGTGGTAATCTTACCAATACGGCATGGCGCCGCGACACAAATTGAGAGTTTAGACAAATATCGCAATCTCTGTCTCTGCCAATCGAATATACAGGACGCTCAAGTGTGACTTCTTTGCGTCCTTGGTCATCTTCGATAATTAATAAGTGGCTTTCGTTTATTTCTGCTGCCATCGAAAAATCGTTGCCAAAATCGGTTGAACTTTGATAATTAAAAATTGGTTGAGTATTATTTACTGCCATGCCTCTGCTTCTAGCTACTGTATAATTTAGTATTTAAAAAACTTATTTGCTATGGGGTATTGCAAATAAAAGTAGCGCACTTAATTTGTTGTATATATTTAGACAAAAAACTGCACATTAACCTAGTTTAACCTCACATTAGTCAAACTAGGTAATACGTTTTGTAATACAGATTGTTACAGACGTTTAACTGCGGGAATGTCGTAATAACAGAGAATTTGACACAACACTAACAGAACTGAAAGCCATTAAAGCGGCAGCACCAGCTGGGTTCAAAACGAAACCTAGCTTAGGAAGTAAAACACCCGCAGCAAGTGGTATCCCTATAGTATTATACGCAAAAGCCCAGAATAAATTTTGGCGAATTTTGTTAAAAGTGGCACGACTTAATTTTATTGATTCTACCACATCGGTTAAACAATTACGCATTAGTACAATTGATGCAGTCTCTACTGCTACATCTGTTCCAGAGTGGAGCGCAATTCCAACATCTGCTTGTGATAAAGCTGGTGCGTCATTAATACCATCACCCACCATCGCGACTTGGTTTGATTGCTGTAGCATTTGAATTGCCTCAGCTTTTTTGGCTGGGGGTATTCCTGCAACAATGTTGGTGGCGCCTATACCAAGTTCGGCAGCTATAGTGTTAACAGCTTCAATACGGTCACCGCTTAAAATCATTACCCGCAAACCCAAGGAGCGAAGTTTTTCTACAGTGGTTTTTGCTTCAGTTCTAAGAGTATCGGCAACTGCGATAATTCCAGCTATTTTATTATCGTAAGCTAAATACACTACCGTTTTCCCTGCATTTGCTAGTACACGTGCTTTGTCTTGCGTACTTTCATCAACTGTAATACCCTGCCATGTTACCCATTCATAGTTACCCAAGAATACTATTTTATTTTCGACTACTGCCGAAATTCCAAAACCTGGTTCGGTACGAAAATCTACTGCATCAGGAATAGTTAACTGTTTTTCTATTGCTGCGGTTTGAATTGCTACTGCAAGAGGATGACAAGTACCACTTTCTACTGCTGCTGCTAATTTCAGAAGATTCTCTACTTCTATTTCTTCTAATACAATACAGTCTGTTACCGTGGGTTTTCCACTAGTTAGCGTACCTGTTTTATCAAAAACTATAGTATCAAGCTTGTGAACTTTTTCTAAAACATCTCCCCCTTTTATCAATAAACCTTTTTCGGCGCCCATTGCTGTACCGACTAAAATAGCTGTTGGGGTTGCAAGTCCTAACGCACAAGGACAAGCAACTACCATTACGGCAATCGCAAGTTTTAGGCTTAATAGTAAGGGAGAGTGCTGAGTGCTGAGTGCTGAGTGATGAGTGCTGAGTGCTGAGTGATGAGTGATGAGTGAGTGATGAGTGAGTGGTGTTGTGATGAGGGTAATATCTGGCCAAATGTGGGCGCCGAAAAAGTACCAAAATAGGAAAGTTAATAGTGCGGCAGTTAGAACAAAGTAAGTAAAATAACCAGCAACAGTGTCAGCGAGTTTTTGTATGGGAGCTTTACGAGTTTGTGCGGCTTCTACTAAAGCTATAATTTGGGCTATTGTAGTGTCGGTGCCAGTACGAGTTGCACAAATTATAATTGCACCAGATTGGTTGAAGGTAGCTGCTGTAACGTTATCTCCTGCTTGCTTAATTACTGGTACAGATTCCCCTGTTAACATCGACTCATCAACAGTCGTCTGTCCTTGTACCACTTCACCATCGACTGGTATCTTCTCTCCTGGCAAAACTTGTAACCATTCTCCAATTCGTACCTGTTCGGCAGGAATTTCTACTACATTGTTAGAAACAACAAAGTTAGACGACGAATTTTCATCTTTCGGTTTTCCAATCAAACGGGCAACTTGTGGCTGAAGTTCTAA
Organism: Calothrix sp. PCC 7716; assembly: GCF_019977735.1. Lineage (GTDB taxonomy): Bacteria > Cyanobacteriota > Cyanobacteriia > Cyanobacteriales > Nostocaceae > Dulcicalothrix. The sequence continues at coordinate 5,701,812 of NZ_AP025018.1, forward strand.
TAAATTTGTAAAAGCAGCAGCAGCTTTATGGCGGGCACGTTGTTCTAAAGTCCTTCCTAATAAAATAAACGCCAGCATCATTACTGGTTCGTCAAAAAAGCATTCCCATCCCATCTGTGGAAATAATAACGCGATTAAACTCGCTGTATAAGCTGTAACACTTCCCAAACTGATGAGAGTGTTCATGTTAGGCGCCCCTCGACGTACACCCAACCAGCCATCGATTAAAATTGAACGACCAGGAACAAGAAGCGTCAGTGTCGCTAATCCACAGTGAAACCAAATATTATCCAATCCTGGTAAAAATGCATCAAAGATATTGCTGAAATGCCCCAAACTTGAAACTAGAAGCAATAACCCAGCTATAAATAAATTTAAGTTGGCAGAACGTACTTCTTGAATTTGGTTTTGTTTACTTGGAGCAGCACGTGAGTAACGTGGTTGAGATGGAAAACCTGCTTGAGTCAAATGCGAAGCTAATGCCAAAGCATCAACACCGCTCGACTCAACTACAGCAACCGAAGTTGCCAAGTTCACGCTACTAGTAACAACTCCTGGATATTGAGTTAGTGTGCGTTCGACATTACGAACACATCCAGCACACTTCATCCCCGTAATATCGAGAGTTATTTTTTCTAATGGTTCGTTTTGGGTATTTTCGTTGGGTAAATCAGTTTTTGAAACAAGTTGCATGAAAAATGGGTGGATTTGCTACAAATTTTGACGCTATTTAATAGCATCTCTTATTTGAGGATAATTTATATCCACCCCTTTGACATATTGTCAAACTAATTAACTTTTCTTTAAATTATCTAGACTCTTGTGGGATGGGCATTTTGCCCGTCCTTAATTATATCTCGGTGCCGCCAAAAAGTTACATAAATCAAAGCTAAAGCTTGTAGCGGGATCAAAATGAACTCACCCCGCAAAAAACTATTTACTTGTAAATTTGATACAGTCCCGAAGTAACCCATGCTACACAACACAAAAATTCCTAATATTAGCTTTTTGTTCTTAAGTAACATCATATTAAATTACCTATATATATAATGAATATTTTAGTAAAGAAGATTCCCGACCGTTTCAAGAAGCCGGGAATTTGACTTTAAAACCAACCTTGTTTGTTTGCGAAATAAGTGTCAACAAACTCTTCATGACTTTTGTTGAGATAAATCATTCCTTCGACTAATCCAACGAGTTGCATAACTATAAATGGAATACCATAAGCAAAAATGGCGCCGAGTATAGAAACAACTAGCATTATCGAACCTTCGGCAGAGTAACCCAAAACAAATTTATGAATACCCAATCCACCAAAAATAATACCGCAGTAGCCAGATAACAGTTGTTTTGTAGCGTGGCTAGGGGTGAGATTTGCCATAATTAAGTACTGCTCCTTAGTGTTTATATATAATTTGACGAAAGCTAGACAATGCGATGCCGATTTACGACTAAAAATGACTAGAAAATAAACCATAAAGTTTATGTGAACGTAGCTTAAAAATTACGCTCTATATGTAGTCGATTTTTAGTCGATTTTTAATTTGTTTTATTTGATCAGCAAATAAGAGCAGATTCCTGCTACTAATAAATATGAACGTAAGTAGAAACACATGTTCGTGAACTTATAGCCGAATTTAGGGCGCCTGAATATAAACAAAAACGCTCTAAACATATTTATAGGGAACCACGCTGCATACTCTAAAGCTTGCAACTATCAGGTTTTTATGTAATTACAATTAAGAACGATAATAAATCAAGCTATAGCATGTTCATGAAGAATAAGAACAAGATTAATCTTGCTCAAAACAAGCCAGGACGCAGAATCTTCAAAACTACTACTGTATATTACTTTCTACAACTCCAAAGGCTTATTTCCGGACTGTTCTAACTTGTTTGCGTGAATACTAATAATTAGACGTTATCGCTATCAAATTTGTTTCGGAAAACCCGAACAAAATCAACATCGATTTCACCACGCGCTTATTATCAGTACAAATACTGCAATCGAAGCTCAATTATATTTACTAGCTCGGAATATCAGCCAAATTTTAGTGAAGCAGACAATCAGGTATTTCTGAAGCAAATAGCTCGACACTACTATTATAGTAGATGCTTTGCTAAACTCGGGCTAGATTTTTAACGTATTTTTTGGGATTGAATAGTAATTAACTTAACAATGGTTATCGCTTACATACATAATTTACTTGTGTTTTTTCTTGTTGAAATATATTAATGCAAATGTTTTTGCCTTTGTCAAGGGTCTTAGGACATACATTTAGCTGTTACTGCTGCCTAGTACGAATAAAGTCAGTAGTGTACCACTGTTCCAAAGGCTATGCAGCATCATTGGCGCCAGTAGATTTCGAGAACGAGTATAGACTATCCCTAATATGATCCCCAAGGAGGTTAGAGGTAAAATTTCTGACAAGCTGAGGTGAGCAGCAGCAAAAATAAAACTGCTAACCATAATAGATGCCGATACAGGCATATAACGAGTCAGCGATGGCAGTAGAAAACCACGAAACAAAAATTCCTCAAACAATGGAGCAGCAATAGCAGCAGTTGTGAAAAATATACCCAGAGCAGCAGAATCTTTTGCTTCGAGAGCGAGTTGCAGCAAAGGATTACTTCCACCCTGTCCTTGCCAAATTTGTTGATTAACCAACGAGACGAAAAGCACGATAGGTATAGCAACGCAGTAACCACCTAATCCCCACAATATCCATTTGCCACCTAAACGAAATCGAAACCAATCGTCATTGAGTGGTAAAAAGGGCTTGATGGAGAAATATAAAACTGATATTGAACCCGCAGCAAGAAGAATATAGCTAATTAGTACATACACAGCTTGCAAACGGATATTACCAGCAGGACGAGGAAGAGGTAATAGAGAAAAAGCTATGGGAACTAAAATTTGCCCCATTAAGAAGAAGCCACCGACGAAAACTTGTAAAATTGTCTCACCATTCCAAGGTGTCGTCCAAGCTAGTGTACTGTTGGTTGCTAATATTGAGTCTTTACCTTTTAACAAGCGTTGAACCAAAAGGAAAATCAGCATCACGAAACCAATTAGTCCAGCTAAGTTAGGAACTACTCCAACAATGCTTAACTGTAGTAAAGCTTTTTCTGCCTGTTGTTGCTGTAATACTTCGAGACTTTTGAGTGCTTCGCTACGTTCTTGAAGTGTATATAGTTGGGTTAGTGCGTGCATTTTAAACCAGCCATTGAGTTGACTTTGAATCAATTCTTCAGCATTGGGTAGTAATTGCTTTGTATTACCCCATAATCCTGATAATACACGCGCGGTTTGACTCATGTCTGGAAAAGTTAGCTTGCGTTGCTCGACTTGTTCCCAGGTTGCGAGTGCTAAATCTGTTTTAGAAAGTTCTGCTTGCAGTACTCCTAAACGTAGTTCGAGTTCTGTTAGTATTTTTTGTTGTTCGTCAAGTGACTTTAATAAAACTTTTAAGTCTAATTGGTTTTGAGAAGCTTGTTTTAAGTTTACTTCGTTTTGCTGCTGTGCAACGGGTTGACGCAGTTTCTCAATTCGCTGTTTAGTTTTTTCTATAGCTGTTTTAGCTTTTTGACGCGCTTCTGAGTATTGTTCTGCTGCGCTTTCTGTAGGGTTGGCACCTAATATAGCATTTTGCGCTCCCTGGTAGTTTTTGTCATCTTTTTCTGGTTTCCAAGCTGCTGCTTCTAAAACTATGTCGGTTTGGTAAAGTTCTAAGCGGCTTTGATACTGAGGTTCTTGTAAAGTTTCATATAGTCTTGACCCTGATGTCAAAATTGCCAATACCGTTAATAAAATTAATATTATTCGCTTGATTGTCATTACTGTTTCTCACTCCAAACATCATACTCAACCGCATTATCGCTTATATAGTGCGGTTGGCGCCTATCGAAAAAGTAAAGGGTTGCTACTTCAACGGTGTGAAATGATGTAAAAGGCGCCTTTTACCTTGGTAATATGGTTCAGGGAATGAGATTTACCACCAAGAATGCTCCAAAAAGCTGCGATTATTGTACTTAACCAAAATAGTGTTGCACTTGGGCGCCAAATCGCAAGTGCTTTACCTGGTGCTACCGTTTACGGTTTACTAAAGCGCACTACAGGAGTTGATAGGGGTTTTGATAATTTTGGCGATACGCTACGTGAGTTGTTCGCTAGTGGAACCCCGATAGTCGGTGTTTGTGCTGCAGGAATTTTGATTCGTTCGCTTGCTCCTATTATCTCTGACAAACGCCAAGAGCCACCTGTTTTAGCTGTTGCTGAAGATGGTAGTGCTGTTGTACCTCTGTTGGGTGGACTCCATTCTGTTAATGATATAGCAAGACTTATTGCAGCAGTGCTTGAAGTTCCACCAGCAATTACCACAACAGGAGACATTCGCTTCCGCACTGCACTACTCGCTCCCCCAAAAGGATATTACCTAGAAAATCCTGAAGCTGCAAAGGGTTTTATTTCAGATTTGCTCGCTGGTGCAAAAGTTAAGCTCGAAGGAAATGCGCTCTTAAACCTAAATTGGTTAGTCAACAGTAAACTACCTTTCGATGCAAATGGAGAAAAGGAGATTCGCGTAACTGAATATAAGACAGACTATACTCCTGACTGTTTAGTTTATCATCCTGCGACCTTGGCTATTGGCGCCACTGTAAACGGTGTAAATTATGTAAACGATATAGAAGATGCGGTAGCCTTAGTTAAGGAATTGCTTGTAAATGCTGGACTTAGTGAAAAATCGGTAGCAGGTGTGTTTGTTTTAAATAAAGATGCTGCTCAAAGATCGATTAATCAAATTGCGCGCTTTTTAGATGTACCGCTTCGGCTATTAAAGTTAGAAGGTATACAAGGGGTTCAAGGAAAAGATATACAGTCTCAAGCTAAAATGGCTGAGTTATTAGCGCTGACTGCAACGGGTTCATCTGGTAAGTTGTTAACGCAAGTATCAAATGATTCTATTGACATATCTATAGCTTTGTCTTCTTCTATTATTGATGCTGATGCAATTGGTAAGCCTAGAGGGAAATTATTTATTGTTGGGACTGGACCTGGTGCTAGTGGGTGGATGTCTCCTGAAGTTAAACGTATACTCAATGAGGCAACTGATTTAGTTGGTTATAGTTTTTACTTGGATTTAGCAGGCGCCTTACGTCCAGAACAACGGCGCCATGATTCTGATAATCGTGAAGAATTAGCGCGGGCAAAGATGGCTTTAGATTTGGCAGCAGAGGGACGTAATGTTGCTGTTGTTTCTTCTGGAGACCCCGGTATTTACGCAATGGCTGCGGCTATATTTGAGGTGTTGGAGTCAAATGCTGTTCCAGAATGGCAGCATGTACAAGTTGAGGTTGCTCCGGGTATTTCGGCTTTACAAGCTGCTGCTGCTAAAATTGGGGCGCCGATAGGGCATGATTTTTGTGTTATCTCTTTATCTGATATTCTTAAGCCTTGGTCGATTATTGAACGTCGTATTATCGCTGCTGCTAGTTCTGATATGGTTATCGCTTTTTATAACCCTGCATCGAAACAACGCACTTGGCAGTTAACTTCTGCACGCGACATTTTACTAAAATATCGTTTGCCAGAAACTCCTGTGGTTCTTGCTCGTAATCTTGGTAGGGTAGGAGAGTCGGTGTTGGTTAGAAGTCTTGGAGATTTCTCTGTTTCGGAAGTTGATATGCGTACTTTGGTTTTGGTGGGGTCGAGTAAAACACGTGTGGTTAAACATTCTGAGGGAGTTTGGGTTTATACACCTCGTGAGTACAGTGAGGGTTAGTTTAATTAACCGCAAAGGACGCAAAGGACGCAAAGGAAGAGAAGAAGAAGAGGGGTTATATATATGAATGATGCTGTATCTGAGAATCACATTCAAGCGTTAAAGTTTATTATTCCGATTTTTGAGGAACATAATATTACATATCGTATTACAGGTGGGTTAGCTGGCAATCTTTACGGTTCACATTGGGAGTTACATGATATTGATATTGAGGTGGCACGGAAAGATATTGAGTTAGTTGCTGAACTGTTTAAGGAGTATATGGCTATTGATTTAATGCGAATTGTTGATGATGAGTTTGATTTATTTATGATGACTTTGGTTATTCATGGAGTGGATGTTGAAATAAATCAAGCTGAGGAAGCGTTTATTTATCACAATGACACTCCTGTGAAATTAAATGATGATTTGTCTGTATTTAATACTTTTTATTATGAAGGGTTAAGGTTGAAAGTTAAGCCTTTAAAACAAATTATTGAATATAAAGAGTTGCTCGGTCGTCACCAAGATGTAATTGATTTGATTACGTTAACTTAATTAATTTAATTCTTAATGTTGCCAATGAAAGTATTTATCGTTCACGCTCATCCCGAAAAACAAAGTTTTAATGCTGGATTAACTCGACATGCAAAAGCTGTTCTTGAACAAACAGGTAATGAGGTAATTATCTCTGATTTGTATGCTATGAACTTTAACCCTGTGTCTGACCGTCGTAACTTTACTCTAGAAAAAGATTCTGATTATTTTAAGCAGCAAATTGAAGATTATTATGCAAGCGAGAATGATGGTTTTTCTGAAGATATCAAAACCGAAATGGAAAAGTTATTTTGGTGCGATGTACTTATTTTTCAATTTCCATTGTGGTGGTTTGGTTTACCAGCAATTTTAAAAGGATGGGTGGATAAAGTGTTTGCAGCAGGTAAGATTTATGGTGGTGGTAAATGGTATGATAATGGTGTTTTCAAAGGGAAAAAAGCGATGTTGTCGCTAACTACAGGTGGAAAATTACCTATGTATACTGAAATTGGTTTACACGGTGATATTCATACTATTCTTTACCCCATCAATCACGGAATTTTGCGATATGTTGGTTTTGATGTATTACCTCCTTTTGTTGTATTTGGCGCCACTAAAATTAACGACGAACGACGTAAGGGTTATTTAAGAGAATATGAGGAAAGATTAGTCAGTATTGATGAGACGTATCCAATTATTTACCCAGCATTAGCTGATTTTGACGAAAATTTTCAATTAAAGAGCTAGAAACCTGGTTTCTTTGTTGATAACATGTAATAAAAGTAGTGATTTTGTGTAGAAACCAGGTTTCTTATTTAATTATGCATGGCAAATTAATCGTTTTTGAAGGGGTAGAAGGATGTGGCAAAACTACCCAAATTCAATTAACTAGTGAATGGTTGCAAAGTATAGGTGTGCCAGTTATAGTCACACGCGAACCTGGGGGGACTAATTTAGGAATACATCTGCGAAGATTATTACTCGAAGCTAATAATAACGCCATTGATCCCCGCACTGAACTTTTATTATATGCTGCTGACCGCGCCCAACATGTCGAACAAGAACTCAAACCAAATTTGGCAGCAGGAAAATATGTATTATGCGACCGCTTTATTTATTCCACCATCGCATATCAAGGTTATGGTCGCAATTTAGATATGAATCTAATTGACCAATTAAATACAATTGCTATTGCTGGTTTAGAAACTGATTTAGTGTTGTGGTTTGATATTGACGTTGAAACTGGACTTGCACGTAAACGCAAAAGCGGAGAAGCCGCAGATAGAATCGAGCTTGAATTAATTGACTTTCACCATCGTGTACAACAAGGATACACAACTCTATCTACCATGTACCCTGAAAAAATTGTTAGAATCAATGCAAACCAGGACAAAAATACTATACAACATCAAATTCGGCAAATTTGCACTCAACGTCTTCGTGACTTATCTATAAAATGACAGATTTTTTTGCACCTCTAATTGGACAACAACAGGCAGTAGAGTTACTTAAACAAGCTGTAGCAAAAAATAGAATTGCAAACGCGTACTTATTTGCAGGCGCCGATGGAGTTGGGCGAAGTTTAGCGGCGCGTTGCTTTGTTGAATTATTATTTTCACACTCTATTAATAATATATCGAGTGACTCGACGACTAAACGTTTACAGCAAGGTAATCATCCTGATGTACTTTGGGTGCAACCAACATACCAGCACCAAGGACAACGCTATACTCCACAAGAAGCAGCAGAAAAAAAAATTAAACGCAAGGCGCCACCAGTTATTCGGCTAGAACAAATCCGTGAAATTACAACATTTCTTAGTCGTCCTCCAATGTTGGCGCCAAGAAGTGCCGTAGTCATAGAACAAGCCGAAACAATGGCAGAATCTGCCGCAAATGCTTTACTCAAAACTCTTGAAGAACCAGGAAAAGCAACATTAATTTTAATGGCGCCTAACTTAGATGCCATACTACCAACTATTGTGTCGCGATGCCAACGCATACCATTTCATCGCTTAGACAAAGCAGGTATGACAGAAGTACTAACTTTGACAGGACATCAAGAAATATTGCAGCATCAAGCAATCATCAATATAGCTGCTGGAAGTCCTGGAGAAGCTATAGAATCATACCAACAAATGCAAGCTATAAATTCTGACTTATTAAAATCTGTTACTAAGGCGCCAGCAAACCTTCGCCACTGTTTAGAATTAGCCAAACAAATCGACAAAGAATTAGAAACCGAAGCTCAATTATGGCTGGTTGACTATTTACAACAAATGTACTGGCAACAGCGACATCAACCAAATATTATTAAGCTACTCGAACAAACTAGAAAAAATCTACTTTGCTACGCTCAACCACGTTTAGTTTGGGAATGTACGTTTTTGAAGATGCTGGGGAGTTAGGAGTTAGGAGTTAGGAGTTAGGAGTTGTCTATATATATTTTGCGTTTTCTTTTTTTAGGTTTTTGCACTGGACGCATTGCTTCGCGTCCAAGTACAAACATACCTGCTACACCAAGATTAACAAACCAAATATATTGGTACCAATATCTTGCGATTTGTTCGATTTGGCTTAATTCTGGATGGAGTGTATTTAAGTACAGCAACAAAATCATTACCATTAACGCACTGAACCCAACAAAAACTAAACCAACCTGAATCCTTGCTGGTCGCAGTTCCCAGTCTGATATTTGCTCTACATCTATTTCTGCTAGCTGATTTAATGTATTATCTGCTACGTTATTCACCTCATCGAGGCGCCTGCTAAGGGGTGCAGGTAAAATTGGAGTAATTGCAGCAACAGTTGGACGACGTAGTAACGCTTCAGCATCTCGTAATATCTCTAAAGATTTACGAGGTGTGGGTTCGGCAAATTCAATACTGGGTGTAGGGGTTTCCGTAGTGTTTTGGGGTTCAAAGTCCATTTATTTACGATGCTGTTTGTTGTAGTTCATTTAATCGTGCTAGAACTTCTTTACTATGAATACTTGGATTGACCTTAACAAAAGTTTCGCGTAATGTTCCTTGGGGGTCAATAATAAAACTGTGACGCATTGAGAAAAAGTTCATCCATGAACCGTAAGCTTTACTTACTGTACCTGTGGTATCAGCGAGTAAAGGGAATTTTAATCCTTCTGAGTCGCAAAACTCAGCGTGTGAGTCTATGTCGTCTGCACTTACCCCAATAATTTCAGCATTTTTTTGAATGTACTTGGGTAAATCTTCTTGAAACCGACGCGCTTCAATCGTGCATCCTGATGTAAAGTCTTTTGGATAGAAGTAAAGTACTACCCATTTACCACGTAAATCTTTTAGTGCTATTTTTCCATTACCTGTGTTAGTCGGCAGTGTAAAATCGGGTGCGGGTTGATTAATTTCGGGCAATTTACCACCTAGTGCGTGGGCAACTGGCGCTCCTCCGAACCAAGATAAAAAAGTGAAACAGC